>OZ253557.1:637500-6171527 GCA_965262755.1 Alphaproteobacteria bacterium
GATTGAGCGTGGCAGACAGACCATGGGTGCTAAGGTCCGTGGTCGAAAGGGAAACAGCCCAGACCGCCAGCTAAGGTCCCCAAGTCATGGCTAAGTGGGAAAGGATGTGGGACGGCCAAGACAACCAGGAGGTTGGCTTAGAAGCAGCCATCCTTTAAAGAAAGCGTAACAGCTCACTGGTCTATTAGCTGTCCTGCGCCGAAAATGTAACGGGGCTCAAGCCATGCACCGAAGCTGCGGGCGCGTGCTTGCACGCGCGGTAGCGGAGCGTTCCGTAGGCCTGCGAAGGGGTGCCGCGAGGTGCTCTGGAGGTATCGGAAGTGCTAATGCTGACATGAGTAGCGATAAAGAGTGTGAGAAACACTCTCGCCGAAAGTCCAAGGGTTCCTGCGTAAAGCTAATCTGCGCAGGGTGAGCCGGCCCCTAAGGTGAGGGCGAAAGCCGTAGCCGATGGGAAGGAGGTTAATATTCCTCCGCCTGCTGGATTGTGACGGAGACCGACCGTTGTCACGACTTATCGGATTGTCGTGGCAGCCTGGGTCTTCCAGGAAACAGCACCAGCGTATAGACCGTACCCCAAACCGACACAGGTGGACTGGTAGAGTATACCTAGGCGCTTGAGAGAACGGTGTTGAAGGAACTCGGCAAAATGCCCCCGTAACTTCGGGAGAAGGGGGCCCTGCGTTCGGGCAACCGGGCGTGGGGGGCACAGAGCAGGGGGTGGCGACTGTTTACTAAAAACACAGGACTCTGCGAAGCGGCAACGCGACGTATAGGGTCTGACGCCTGCCCGGTGCCGGAAGGTTAAGGGGCGAGGTGAGAGCCTCAAACCGAAGCCCCGGTAAACGGCGGCCGTAACTATAACGGTCCTAAGGTAGCGAAATTCCTTGTCGGGTAAGTTCCGACCTGCACGAATGGCGCAACGACTTCCCCGCTGTCTCCAACACCGACTCAGCGAAATTGAACTCTCCGTGAAGATGCGGAGTACCTGCGGTCAGACGGAAAGACCCCGTGCACCTTTACTACAGCTTTGCAGTGGTATTAGGGGTTCGATGTGTAGGATAGGTGGGAGGCTGTGAAGCATAGGCGCAAGCCTCTGTGGAGCCATCCTTGAAATACCACCCTTTGAATTTTTGATATCTAACCGAGGCCCTTCAATCAGGGTCCGGGACCCTGCATGGCGGGTAGTTTGGCTGGGGCGGTCGCCTCCCAAAGAGTAACGGAGGCGCGCGATGGTGGGCTCAAGCTGGTCGGAAATCAGCTGAGGAGTGCAATGGCATAAGCCCGCCTGACTGTGAGGCCGACGGGCCGAGCAGAGACGAAAGTCGGCCATAGTGATCCGGTGGTCCCGTGTGGAAGGGCCATCGCTCAACGGATAAAAGGTACGCCGGGGATAACAGGCTAATCTCCCCCAAGAGTCCCTATCGACGGGGAGGTTTGGCACCTCGATGTCGGCTCATCACATCCTGGGGCCGGAGCAGGTCCCAAGGGTTCGGCTGTTCGCCGATTAAAGTGGTACGTGAGCTGGGTTTAGAACGTCGTGAGACAGTTCGGTCCCTATCTGCCGTAGGCGTTGGAGAATTGAGAGGATCTGCCCCTAGTACGAGAGGACCGGGGTGGACGGACCTCTGGTGGACCGGTTGTGGCGCCAGCCGCATCGCCGGGTAGCTAAGTCCGGACGGGATAACCGCTGAAAGCATCTAAGCGGGAAGCCCCCCTCGAGACGGGTTCTCCCTGAAGAGCCGTGGAAGACCACCACGTTGATAGGCCGGGTGTGGAAGCGTGGTAACACGTGAAGCTAACCGGTCCTAATCGCTCGATCGGCTTGATTCTTTGTGCGCGGCGTCAAGTGCGCCAGACGCTGAACATGGCCAGCAACGAATCCCGCGAGCCGGATGGGCGAACAAGCCCGTAATACGTCCTTGCTCCAGCGTCCGGCATGCCGCGCCGCGCGGCTGAGTTCAGTGCCGCACGTCCACTGTCGCGAATCGGGCGCTGCGCGTCTTGCTTCGCAGGCACGGCGTTGCGCGTCCGGCGATGTTCTTCGATGACCTGGTGGTTATGGCGAGGGGCGAAACACCCGATCCCATCCCGAACTCGGCCGTGAAAACCCTCAGCGCCGATGGTACTGCGTCTTAAGGCGTGGGAGAGTAGGTCGCCGCCAGGTCATCGAAGGGCACCGCCGCCCGACTAGCGCTCGTGACAGGCGGGCCAGCGCGCCCAGTAGAGCCTCTATAGCGATTTCAAAGCCAAGCCATGGCGCGGGGTGGAGCAGTCCGGTAGCTCGTCAGGCTCATAACCTGAAGGTCGTAGGTTCAAATCCTACCCCCGCAACCACAAAAAACGCCGCTAATCCATTGGATTAGCGGCGTTCTTGTTTCCGGAAGGGATCTTCCGAAATGAAGTTCGGAATGCATTCGGAACGGAAAATGCGGGAATGCAGGGGCAAGTGAGTCCTCTCCTGTCCGCGATCCGTGACGGCAATCCAGTTCTTTAAGTCGCGTATTCCCTTCACGCGCGTCGGTCCGTCGATCCGAGAATGCCTGGGTATCGGCATCGGCAGGCGCGAAAGGCCAGCTTCGCCGCCGCCACGAAATTCGCACGCATCACCCGTCACGAGAACGATCACGTAAGCCTGACGCCTCAATTTGATCGACGCGATGTCGAGACCGCTGTACGCCTCCGGTGAGGGCCGCACCTCCCGTGTGTTGCATTCGCCATGATTTTGGTGATCGGCGGCGGGCCGGCGGGGTGGTTGTCGGGAGTTGGCGGGCCGCCGGAGGTCGAAGGTTATGCGGCCAAGGCCTGTTGCCGGTCCGCCTTCCAGGACCAGGGCAGGAGTTCGTGCAGACGGGTCTGCGGCAGGTCGGCGATACGGTCGAGGACGTCGGCGAGCCAGGCCTGCGGGTCGACGTCGTTGAGCTTCGCGGTGCCGATGAGCGTGTACATCACCGCTGCCCGCACGCCGCCGCGGTCAGAGCCGGCGAAGAGCCATGATTTGCGTCCGAGCGCGATACCGCGCAGCGCCCGCTCCGCGGCGTTATTCGTGAGGCAGATCTGGCCGTCGTCGAGGAAGTGAACGAAGCTGTCCCAGCGCTTCAGCATGTAATCCATCGCCTTGGCAACGGCGGCGTGGCGCGAGAGCCCGGCACGTTCGGTCCGCATCCAGTCCTTGAGCTCCGCGACCAGCGGCGCGCTCCGCTCCTGGCGCACCGCCAGACGCTGCTCGGTGGGCGCGCCGTTGATGGCGCGTTCGATGTCGAAGAGCGCGTCGATCCGCTTCACAGCCTCCAGCGCCAGCGGCGAGATCGGTGGTGCCTGCTTTTCGCGCCTCTTGTTCGCCGCAATGTCGGCGAGCTCGTAGAACTTGCGCCGGCTGTGACTCCAGCAGAGCGCCTCGGTCACGGGTCCCGGCGATCGGCTGTGCTCGTAGAGCCGCCTGTAGCCGGCATAGGCGTCGGCCTGCAGAATCCCGGCGAAGGTCCGAAGATGCTCAACCGGGTGATCGCCGGAGCGATCCCGCGAGTAGCGGAACAGCGCCGCCGGCGGGTCCCGGCCGGCGAAGGGCGCATCGTCGCGCACATAGACCCAGGCGCGACCGGTGTCGGTCTTGCCCTTGGCCAGCACTGGCACAGGCGTGTCGTCGCCGTGCAGACGCGTAGCCGCCAGCACGTGGGCCGCGATCAGGTCATGCAGCGGCTTCAGCGCCACGGCACACGCGCCCACCTGATCGGCCAATGTCGACAGGCTCAGATCGACGCCCTCTCTCGCGTAGCGCTCCCTCTGCCGGTTCAGAGGCAAGTGTTGCCCGTACTTCTCGAAGAGGATCGTCGCCAGAAGGTTAGGCCCCGCCCAGCCCCGGGGTGTCGCGTGGAAGGGCGCCGGCGGCTGCGATATCCGCTCGCAGTCCCGACAGGTGAACTTCTCCCGCACCGTCTGGATCACCTTCCACCGGCGCGGGATCACCTCAAGCGTCTCGGCCACGTCCTCGCCGATCTTCGATAGCCGCCCCGACCCACAGCTCGCGCAGGACGTGGGCCCCGGCACCACCACGCGTTCGCGCGGCAGGTGCTCGGGGAAGGGCTTGCGCGAGGGCTTGCGCCGGACGAACCCGCCCACCTCGGTGGTCCGGTCCGCCGCCTTCTCGGCCGCCAGCTCGTCCTCGGTCGCGCTCGCCGTGAGCTCGTCGAGCGCGAGTTCCAGCTGGTCGAGAAGACGCTCCTTGCGCTCGGACCGCCGGCCGTAGAGCGCGCGACGGAGCTTCTCGATCATCAGCGTCAAGGCGGCGATCTGCGCCTCGGCCGCCGACGCCCGCGCCTCCGACGCCGCAAGTGCCGCTTTGAGCGCTTCAGTGTCGTGCGAATCGGCGGCGGCCATGGTCAGCAGCGAATCACAGGCGCCGCCTCCCGGCAATTCCTAACCGGGTTCACCCACCTCAGCCATGGTCAGGCGAAGCTCAACCGGCCCGCGACGGGCGCCAGGTCCGAACCGGGTTGCGCCAGTCGATCCCTTCCAATAAGTAGCCGAGCTGTGCCGCAGTGACCGACACCGCTCCGTCAGACGGCGACGGCCAAAGGAAGCGGCCACGCTCCAGGCGCTTGGCGTAGAGCGATATCCCCAAGCCGTCGTGCCATAGGATCTTGATCAGGTCGCCTCTGCGACCGCGGAACACATACAAATCCCCCGCATGGGGATCGCGTCCCAGATCCTGCTGAACCTGAAGCGCCAGCGTGTTCATACCGCGACGCATGTCCGTCACACCTGTCGCGAGCCACACCCGCACACCGCTCGGAACCGGGATCATCGCCGCTCCAGCACCGCGATCACACGCGCCAGCGCCGAGGAGTCGACTGCACGATCGACAATCACCCGACGATCGCCGGCCAGCACGATCTCAATCCGGCCCGTCGCCGGTGATCTGTCCACGACAGCATCCTCGGATGGCGGGTGCATCGTCGCCGAGCCCAGGTCGTGGCCTGGTGGAGCTCCGACGACCACCGGCACCAACCGGCCGGTCCCGGTGGCGCGCTCAGGCACGCGAAAGAGACGCCGCCACCTGAACACCTGGTTGGCGTTGAGGTTGTAGCGCTGGGCGACCATCGGCACCGAAACTCCAGGCTCATGGGTCTCCGACACGATCTGACGCTTCTGCGCCTCGCTCCACCGACGGCGACGGCGACGAACCTGCCCGCCGCCCTCAGCGACCGGCTTCTCCTCGGCAATCGACATCAGCTAAGTGTCCACTAAGAAATAGGTGGACACTTACGAAGTGCCCACTCCCAGACCACCCAGCCTGCCCAAACTCACCCCATCCGAACAGGCGGCCTACGCCGGAGGCTTACAGACCGCTGTATGCCTCCGGTGAAGACCGCGCCTCCCGTAGGTTGCGTTGGCCATGATTTTGGTGACCGACGGCTGGCCGGCGGTGTGGCTATCGGTATCCATCCGGCGTAGGCCGCCTGTTCGGATTGGGGGAGCCTTTGCAGGCCGAGCGCTCGGGTATCCGCTGACGGCCAGCCGGTCCGGCTCCGCGATCAGAGACGCTTTCGCATGTAAACTCGTGGATAACCGCGCTCGACGCGGCGCTCAATTTCCTCATATCCATGACGCGCATAGAGCGCGATATTCTCCGTCATCCGCTGGTGGGTATACAGATCAAGGTGCGCGTAGCCCAGCCGGCGGCCTTCAGTCTCTGCGTGCTCCATAAGCCGGCGGCCGATTCCTTCACCCTGCCTCGACGGCCGCACAGCGATGTTATCGAGAAGAAGTCCGCTCTCTTCTTCGATGAGAACGAGGACGCCAATAATCTCCTCGCCGCCATCGACGACAAACACGCGGTGATCGCGGACGATCTCGTCGTAGTTCCCCAGCATGGGTCCTGGCGGTTTGCCGATGCGCTTGATGTAGGGCGAGTAAGCCGCTCGCACGCACCCCGCAATGCTGTCCGCATCGCTGGCGAGCGCGGAGCGGAGTACAGGACTGGTCATGGAATCGGACATAATTCGCCTCATCTTTGATGACGGCGGGTACAGCATCCTGGTACGGCGGTCCGTTCCTGTGCACCAACTGCCCCCGTCGTCTTCGTCCATCGCCGCACGGAGATCATCTCGCAGATAGCTTCCCTCGGTGAGCACCTGGGGAAGACCGCCGCTCACGCTGCGCCGTCGCATCGATGGTAGACCTTGCAGCGCTCTTTATTCGAGGCCGCAGGCTATGCGGCGAGGGCCTGCTGCCGTTCCGCCTTCCAATACCAGGGGAGAAGTTGGTGCAACTGGGTCTGTGGCAGGTCGGCGATACGGTCGAGGACGTCGGCGAGCCAAGCCTGCGGGTCGACGTCGTTGAGCTTCGCGGTGCCGATGAGCGTGTACATCACCGCCGCCCGTATGCTGCCGCGATCAGACCCGGCGAAGAGCCACGATTTGCGTCCGAGACAGATGCCGCGTAGCGCTCGCTCGGCGGCGTTATGCCGATGTCGGCATAACGCCGCGCATGCCGATAACCGGATGATGCCGCGTTCCGGTTGCAACCCTCTGATCCAACTGATTCACGGGCTCGGTTTAGCGGCATAATCAAAGCGTTTCGACAGGCGGGAAATGGAGGCCCTGTCCTGCGCCCGCCTGCGTTTGACGATCGGGCGCGAGCTCTTTGAGGCGGGGCGCGGCTTCGCCGATGCGCTGCGCGCGGTGGCGGCGGCGCGGGGGTTGAGACGGACGTTGATGCGCGCCCTGTCGCTGTCGGTGGTGCTGGAGCACCGCGCAGGCGAGGCGGCGGCAGCGGCGGGACATCTGGAGGCGTATCTGCGCTTGTACGCCGAGACGCCCTACGCATGGCCGCTGGTGCGGGAGCGCGCGGACTGCGCGCAGCTCGTGGCCGCATTCCTGGTATCGGCCCCCGACGCTACTGGCAAGGAGGCGGCGCGATCGCTTCTGACGGCGATAGAGAGGGCCGAAGACCCCCGGCAACCGGCGCTGAGCGCGCGCGAGAGGGAGGTGCTGCAACGGCTCGAGGGACAGCGGGACAAGGAGATCGCCGCCGCGCTGGGTCTGAGTACGTATGGCGTGCGCTATCACATCCGCAAGCTGTTCGCCAAGTTGGGGGCGCGCAATCGGGCCGAGGCGGTGCGCCGCGCGCGGGAGATGGGCCTGGTTCCCGACGCGTATTGAGCGAGTGCCGCTTGAGAACACACCCGGCAGTGAATCGCCGCAATCGGCAAGGACCGAGTGTGCCGGGCAGCGGGTCGCTGCGGTGACGTGCGTCGGGTTCGCCCGTATTTTGTGCCTGCATGGATGCATTAATTGGTAGTGGTGTCCTGAAATACGGCCCGCTTTTGTAGTTCCGACTTGTAGTATTGGTTTGCAGTACAAACCTCTGATAAGACTACACAATTTACTTTTACAATCGCATTGCCACGGCGTCTTCATCCATGCTTTGAAGCATGGACCAGCAGCAGTTCGAAGCTGGGCTTGCTGCGACCTCGCTCGCGACAACGACAGTTGTCGAGCGCAAAATCGGGGGTTGGCCATGCGTTGTGCGGGTGCGGTCGGGGGACCGGGGCGAGCCGAATTCAGCCCTGCGACGATGGCGGGACGGGCGGGTTCCGGGGCGGTGCGGCCGGGTGCGGGCGCGGGCGTCTCGACGGAACGGACCCGGGCGGCGGGTTCCGGGGCACGCCGGTCATGGCTGCGGGCTCTCGCGGCGGCCGGGCCGTGGCTGCGATGCCTTGCGGGGTGCTGCCGGACGTCGGGATCATCGCGCGCCGGGGCGCAGGGTCCCGGCGGTTCGGGCTCCTCCTATCCGTCACCGGCTCCCGCGCGTCCTGCGCGCCACGGCGCCGTGAGCGGGCGCAGCCCCGCGGGCGGCATGGGCTGGGTCCGCCGCCTCGCCGCGGCGCTGCTCGCCTTCGCCGTGCTGGGGACCGCCCTGCCGGCAGCCGCGCAGACCGACGTCTGGACCGCCACCTTCACCCCTGCCGACATCGGCTCCGGCTTGCTCGGCTGCAGCGACCTCAGCGCAAACGGGTGCAGCAACCCCTCCTACCTCTCCGAAGACAGCTTCAACCACGACTCCACCGACTACATCATCACCAACCTCTTCCTCCGCCCCAACGGAGATTTCGTGTTCGTTGTCGACAAAGCAATCAAGACCGCCGACGCCAATGCCCTCACCCTCACCGTCGGCACCACCCCCCTCGCCCTCGCCGACGGCACCACCAGCACCAGCGGGAAAGGTAAGACCTGGTCCAGCTCCGGCGTCTCCTTGACCGCCGGCACCGCCGTCAGTGTCAAGCTCACTTCGTCCACCGCCATCCCCCCGGTGTCCGCCAACAACACGGTGATGACGAGACAGGACAGCCAGTACAGCTTCTTCATCTCCGACTTCAACTACGGCGACGCGAACGGGGATTGGTCGTGGAGCCTCAAAATCCTGACATTGCCCACTGTGGGGACGCTAAAGCACGACACCAGGGCCATAAGCGCGGGTTATGTGATGCACTGGACCGATCTCGGCAGACAGGCGCTCAAATACGACCCGCCCGCGGGCCAGTCCGGGACCGGCCTCGGGTCGTTCACCTTCAAGGTCAACGATGGACGGTATGACAGCATCGCCACCTACACGATGACGGTCGACGTGGCGGCGAGCGGCTCGATACAGCCTGAAACCGCGCACTGCACGTCGGACACCAACGAGTTGTGGTGCGCCACCATCACGGTGGGCGACGAGGGGAGCGGCTATTACGGCTATGGCATTCTGGGCTGGAGTGGCAGCATCGCGCCTTCCAACCGGTTCAGACATGGCTCGCACTCGGATGGCAGGAGAAAAATAGTGCGCGTGGATCGCCTTGTGTACGGCGGTAGCAACAGGCGACTGTTCTTCGGCGTGGCCTCGGCATCCGGAGGGACGCCAAACGGTCTGCTCGGGAGCGGCAACTTCAAGCTGGAGTTCGGAACCGGCTCATCAAAGCGGTCCGTGGACATCATCAACCCGTGGAAAGAGCGGGATTTCAGATTCAGAAACCACGGGCTGAACTGGTCGGTGGGCCAAAAGGTCCCGGTCAAGTTCCTCAGGACGTCAGGAAGGCAGGTCGTGGTCGATCCGCCGACCGTGACGAGCACTCCCGCGATAAGCGCTGCGGGTGGAGACAGCCAATGGACCGTAGGCGAAACGGTGGAGGTGACGCTCGAATTCAGCGAAGCGGTCGAGGTGAACACCACCGGGGGCATACCTTCGGTCACGCTCGCGATCACCGGCGGGCAGATGCGAAGAGCTGCGTATCTGCGCGGCAGCGGCACGGCGGAACTCGTGTTCGCCTACACGCTGATCGGTGGCGACGGGGCCCACACCTCGATGGGGGTCTCGCCGGACAGCCTGACGCTGAACGGCGGCGCCATCCGCAGCGTCGCGACGAGCGTGGACGCTACGCTCGCGCACAACGGCGCATTCGTGATGGGGGGAGCGGGGCGCAGCACCCAAGGTCCGAGCGCACGCTTCAGTGATTTGCCCGCAAACCATGACGGGACGACGGCGTTCACAGTGGAGCTGCATTTCAGCGCAGAGCCCGAGGGCCTGAGCTACCGCACCGTGCAGGGCGGGCTGCTCGAGGTTCAGGGCGCCACGGTGACGCGCGCTGTGCGCGCAACACCGGGCAGCAACATGGGCTGGCGCGTGACAGTGGCGCCGTCCCGCGATGGCGAGATTGAGATCGGGCTTCCGGCGCGAAAGTGCGGCAAACCGAATGCGGTGTGTATCGGAGGCAGGCCACTGGAGCAGGCTGCGCAGGCGACGATACCGGGAACGGCTCCAGTCGAACCGCCCCCGCCTCCCGAAGTGCCCTTGACGGCATCGTTCTCCGGAGCACCGGCCGAGCACACCGGGAACGGTTCCTTCGATCTCCAGTTTCGCCTGAGCGAGGAGCCGGCGGGCTTGAGCTACCGCACGGTGCATAACGGGCTGTTCGACGTCACCGGGGCGAGCATCGGGCGCGCGTGGCGCCTGCAGAAGGGCAGCAACGAAGGCTGGGGGCTTCGTGTCGAGCCGTCCGGCTTCGGCGACGTGACGCTCACGCTTCGCGCAACGACGGACTGCGGGGTAGCACCAGGAGTGTGCACCTCCAACGGGCGGATGCTCGGGGGCGGGCTCCAGGCGAGGATTGCCGGCCCGCCCACGCTTTCGGTCGCGGACGCCGAGGTCGACGAGAACTCGGGCGCGGTGCTCGACTTCTCGGTGACGCTGAGCAGGGCGCTGGCGGGGCCGGTAACGGTCGGATACAGGACCGCAGACGGCAGCGCCAACGCGGGAGAGGACTACACGAACACGACCGGGACGCTCACCTTCGCCGCGGGCGACACCTCGAGGACGGTCTCGGTGCCGGTGCTCGACGACGAGCATGACGAGGGCTCGGAGACGATGACGCTCAGGCTCCAGAGCCCGAGCCCGGCGCGGGTGAAGCTTGCCGACGCCGAGGCCACGGGGACCATCAACAACACCGATGCGATGCCGCAGGCGTGGCTCGCGCGCTTCGGGCGCACGGTGGGCGAGCAGGCGATGGAGGCGGTCGAGGCGCGCTTCGAGGCCGCGCGCGCGCCGGGCCTCTCGGGAAGCATCGGGGGGCAGCAGCTCTCCGGCCTCGCAGGCGCGGGCGCGGAGGATGCGGCGGCAACGGCGGATGAGACGGAAACGCGCCAGGGTCTGGAGACGCTCACGGACTGGCTCTCGGGCAAGTCCGGCGAGGAAGCGGACGCCCTGGCGTTCGGGTCGCGCACGCTCTCGGGGCACGAGGTGCTGACGGGGTCCTCGTTCGCGTTCACCGGCGGGACGGCGGAGCGGGGCTTCGCCGCGTTCTGGGGCCGGGGCGCGGTGACGCGCTTCGACGGGCGCGAGGGCGATGTCGCCCTCGACGGCGAGGTGGCGAGCGCGATGGTGGGCGCGGACTTCTCGCGCGATGCGGTGATTGCGGGGCTGATGCTCTCGCACTCCCAGGGCGAGGGCGGCTACCGCTCGCCGAACGGAAGCGGCGAGGTCTCCTCGACGCTGACCGCGCTCTTCCCCTACGCACGCTACGCGCTGTCGAAACGGGTCTCGGTGTGGGGAATGGCGGGATACGGCGAGGGGACGCTGACGCTGACGCCGGAGGGCCAGGCGCCGATGCGCCCGGACATGGACCTCGCGATGGGAGCGCTGGGCGTTCGTGGCGTTCTGCTCGACGGCGGGACCGAGGGGCCGACGCTGGCTGCAAAATCCGACGCGTTTGCCGTGCGCACGAGCACCGACGCGGTGACGGGGCTTGCGGCGTCCGAGGCCGACGTGACGCGGGT
This sequence comes from Alphaproteobacteria bacterium, assembly GCA_965262755.1. Lineage (GTDB taxonomy): Bacteria > Pseudomonadota > Alphaproteobacteria > UBA828 > UBA828 > WTGU01. The sequence continues at coordinate 648,813 of OZ253557.1, forward strand.
GCGGCTCGCGCTCGAGGGCTCGCAGCCCTTCAACCTCGGGGGCGATGCGGTGCTGACGCCGAGCCTTGAGCTCGGGGTGCGCCACGACGGGGGCGATGCGGAGACCGGCTTCGGGGCCGATATCGGGGCGGGGCTCATCCTCGCGGCCCCGTCACGGGGGCTCACCGCGGAGTTCCGCGCGCGCGGTCTTTTGACCCACGAGGCGGACGGCATGCGCGAGCGGGGCGTCTCGGGCACGCTTGCCTTCGACCCGGCGCCCGACAGCGACCGGGGACTCTCGCTCAGCCTCTCGCAGACGGTGGGCGCGCAGGCCGCAGGCGGTGCGGACGCGCTGCTTGCGCGCCCGACCCTTGTCGGACTCGGCGCGGAAGAGGACGAGGGGCCGCTCGGCCGGCGCCTCGATGCGCGGCTCGGCTACGGTCTCGGCGTGTTCGACGACCACTGGACGGCAACGCCGGAGCTTGGGCTCGGGCTCTCCGACACCGGCACCGAGTTACGCCTCGGCACGCGCTTCACCGAGCGGGTCGCGGCGGGGCTCGCCCTGGAGCTCGGGGTGGAGGGCATGCGGCGCGAGAGCGCGGACGGCCATGCGGGTCCCGAGCACGGGCTCGGGATCGGCCTCGGCTGGCGGCTCGCGGGGGCGCGGGCGAGCCATGCGGCGTTCGAGGTGCGCATCGAGGCGGCGCGGCGCGATGTTGTGAACGACGACCGGGCGCCGGAGGACACGATCGGATTCAGGGCGTCTGCCAGCTGGTGAAGCGTGGTGGCGCTGGCGTTGGTGTCGGGCATCCGAACCAGGTCGGTGCCTGGAAGCGCCAGGCGATGGAGGGTCTGGTCGAGGTATTCTCGAAGGGCACCGAGCGGCGGGTCCGGGACCATGAGAGCGAGGTCCGCGATCTTCACGCCAAGATCGGGGAGCTGATCGTGGAGCGGGATTTTTTGTCGCGCGGGTCTGCGCGATGAGCCGGTCGGAGCGCCGCGCGATGATTGTGCGCGATCACCCGGCGCTGAGCCTGAGCCGGCAATGGCGCCTGCTGTCGCTCGGGCGCTCCTCGCTCTACTACGAGCCGAAGGGGGAGAGCGCGGAGACGCTCGTGTTGATGCGGCGGATCGACGAGCTGTTCCTGAAATACCCGTTTTACGGCGCCCGTCGGATGGTGCTTCACCTGCGCCGCGAGGGCGTGCGCATCGGCCGACGCCGGGTCGGGCGTCTGATGCGCCTGATGGGACTTGAGGCAATCTATCGGGCGCCACGCACCAGCGCGCCCCACCCCGAGCGCCGGATCTACCCTTATCTGCTGCAGGGTCTGGCAATCGAGCGGCCGAACCATGTCTGGTGCGCCGACATCACCTATATCCCGGTGAACTGCGGCTTCCTCTACCTCTCTACCTGGTGGCGGTCATGGACTGGGCGAGCCGGTACGTCCTGGCTTGGCGGCTGTCGAACACGCTGGACGCGAGCTTCTGCACCGACGCGCTCGACGAGGCCCTGGCCCGGCATGGCAAGCCTGAGATATTCAACACCGACTAGGGCAGTCAGTTCACCGGCTTTGCCTTCACCGGCCGCTTGCAGGCAGCCGGCATCCGGATCTCGATGGATGGCAGGGGCCGGTGCATGGACAACATCTTCATCGAGCGGCTGTGGCGCTCGCTCAAATACGAGGCGATCTACCTGCACGAAATCGCCGACGGTCTCACCGCCCGGCGCCTGATCGGCGAATGGGTTCGCTTTTACAACCTCGAGAGGCCGCACTTGGCGCTGGACGGGCGAACCCCGGCCGAGGCATACCGCGGCGACCTGCCTGTGGATATGATGGACAAGCCGCTCCGCGCCTTGCCCACATCCCCACAGGCGCAACAGCAGCAACAACAACGGGAAGATCAATTGAAAGGGATTCTGGCGGCCTGAGAAACAACCGGAATACACCTTAAATAGCCGCCAGGCTGTCCGAAAAGGCGGGGCCACCTCACACCGTCGGTCTGAACATCACCGATCCCGAACGACGCGCGAAGCGAACCGCTGGACCTGCCTTGTTTCACCGGTCTCCTTCTGCCGCCTGTCTGGATGTTGTTTGGTCGCCGCTCGATCGGAAGCGATAGGTGTCTGCGAAGGCGACAGTCCGGAGCCTTTGGGCCTGTTCCCGAGCGGCGTCAGAGGTCGGACGACCGGGGCGGATCATGGTCCTGACCTCCTCCATCCATGAACCGTCGCATGATCGCGTGCGGAATCCTGCGCATCTTGCGGGGAACCCTGCCGCAGCTGACGGGAATTCCCGCGCCGTCTGACGGCGGGTGCTCCGCCTCCCCGAACATCGGTTCCATCCCTTCGAATCGCCGCCCGCGATTCGTCCGAGTCGCCGCTTGCGATGGCCGCCGCGGCGGTCGATTCGCGTCCCTTCGGGGTGGTCGCCGGCGCGGTGGCGCCGCGACCGGTCATCCTCCTGTCCTCTCCTGTCCTCGTGAGTCCTCTCCTGGGTGGCCGATTCGGGAATCGCAGTTCGACCATGCACGGCGACCGGTTTTTTCGCTTCGATATCCGCACATGCGTCCGCGCCGCCCTGGGCACGGGCGGGGTGCATCGAAGACGAGGAGACGGGAATGACGGAGGACATCAACTTTCTGGACACGCAGCAGGCGGCCCGGTTTCTCGGGCTGTCGGCGAAGACGCTCGCCCGCTATCGGGTTACGTGTCAATCGGCATTCAATATTGACCCCCAATCGGCGTGCAAAATTGACCCCCCTGAGCGACACGGCGGAGGTTGTCCCGGTAGCCAATAGGGGGGACCCGCGCGGCTTCGTGTAGCGCCCCGCGTTACGCGGAGCGAAGCCGCGTGGGGGGTCCCTGTTGGCCCACCGGGGCAACCGGGCCGCAGGGACGGCCGGCGCCAGGTCAGGAGCGGTTCTTGAAGCGCCAGCTCTCGTTGCCGGTCTCGATGATCTCGCAATGGTGGGTGAGGCGATCGAGCAGCGCTGTGGTCATCTTGGGGTCGCCGAAGACGGAAGGCCATTCGCCGAAGGCGAGGTTGGTGGTGATGACGATCGAAGTGCGCTCGTAGAGCCGGCTCATGAGGTGGAAGAGCAGCTGCCCGCCGGCCTGGGCGAAGGGCAGGTAGCCGAGCTCGTCGAGGATGACGAAGTCGCGTCGGACGAGCTGGTCTGCGGTGCGGCCCTGGCGTCCGGCGCGGATCTCGGCCTCGAGGTGGTTGACCAGGTCGACGACGTTGTAGCACCGGCCACGGGCGCCCTTGCGGATGCAGGATCGCGCGATGGCGACGGCGAGATGGGTCTTGCCGGTGCCGGTGCCGCCGACCAGCACGATGTTGCGTTTGCCCTCGAGGAAGCCGCCGCCGGCGAGCTCCTGGATCAGGGGCTCGTTGACCGGCGAGGCGGCGAAGTCGAAGTCGGCCAGTTCCTTGGCCGTCGGCAGCTTGGCGGAGGCCATCTGGTACTTGATCGAGCGGGCCCTCTTGTCGGCGATCTCGACCTGCAGCAGCGTACCGATGATCTGCTGCACCGGATGACGGCGCTTGAGCCCGTCGGCGAGGATGTCGTCGTAGGCGGCGCGCATGCCTGCGAGCTTCAGCGCCGTCATCATCGCCAGCACATCATGACGTTCCATGACCGGCCTCCCTCAGGCTGTCATAGCGCTGGCAATCGGCAACCGGCTGGTGACGAAGCTGCAGGCCCTCGGGCGTCGGGATCGCCGCCGGCGGCGCCGGCTGGCGCTGCCGGGTGAGGATGTTGAGCACGACGTCAGCGCTGCAGGCGCCGCACTCGAGCGCTTCGGCGCAGGCCGCCTCGACCGCCTCCAGCCCGTCCTCCAGCACCGCCGCGAGCACCTTGACGAACTGCCGGTCGCCGTCGTCGTGGCCCGCGAGCCGGGTTCGCAGGCGGCCGAGCGCGTTGGGCAACTGCCAGTCCTTGAAGGGCGCGCCATTGCGTAGCGCGCCGGGCTTCCTCGTCAGGATCGGCACGTAATGCCACGGATCGTAGACGAACCGGCCGCGCCCGAAGCTCCGGGGGTGCTCGGCGACGATCTCGCCGTCCTGGCGGATGGCGATCCGATCGGCATAGGCCCGCACGTCCACCGGTCGCCCGACCGCGCGCGCCGCGACGCTGTACTGGTTGTTGTCGAAGCGCACCAGACAGGTCTTCGAGACTGACACCTCGCTGGCATGGAAGCCGTCGAAGGGGCCGCGATACGCCACCAGGAAGGGCCGCTCCTCCTCGAACACCTGCCATATCGTCTTGCCCGGGATTGTCGGATGCGGATGCTTCTTGGCGTCCTCAATGCACCGATCCATCAGCCACTCGTTGATCTCGGCGTAGGAGCGGCCCCGCGGGCTGGGCACGAACAGGCGGCCGCGAAGGTCACCCACCTGCTTCTCAACCTGCCCCTTCTCCCAGCCAGCCCCTGGCGTGCACGCCACAGGCTCCACCAGATGGTGCGAGCACATCTCCTGGAAGCGGCGGTTGTAGCCCCGCTTCTTGCCCACGAAGATCGTGCTCACCGCCGTCTTCATGTTGTCGTAGATGCCCCGCCGGCAGACCCCGCCGAAGAAGCGGAAGGCACGCTCGTGCGCCTCGAAGACCATCTCCTGGCTCTCGCGGGGAAAGATCTGGACCAGATACATCCGGCTGTGGCACAGCCGCATGTGCGCCGCCTTCACCCTGGTCGTCGCACCCGACAGACGCGCGTACTCGTGGCTCCAGTCGAACTGGTAGGCCTCGCCGGGATCGAAGATCAGCGGCACAAAGGCCTGCGACGGCGACAACAGCCGCCACCGGCGCCGCCAGGCCCTGGCATAGCGGCGAACCGCGTCATAGCCGCCCTTGTAGCCCAGCGACACAAGGTCTTCATGAATCCGCAGAAGAGACAGCCGATCCTTGCGTGCCTTCTTCTCATTGGCCTTCAGCTGGCGCTCGAGCTCGTCGACCCACGGCCCAAGCTTCGGCATCGGCTGAATCTTGCGCTCGTAGCTGAACGAGGTCTCGTCGCCCCGTACCACCTTGCGCACCGTGTTCTTCGAAACCCTCAAATCCCGGGCGATTTTCTTGATCGGAACGCCCCTCACCAGATGATCCCGACGGATCTTCGCGATCGTTTCCACAACCAGCATCTCCCCCCCACCCCGTCCGTCCAAACGACGAGGTGTGTTCATGGACACAAACCATGGGGGGTCAAATTTGGACGCCGATCACCCCCAACAGGGGGTCAATGTTCCACGCTTAACAACACGCGGAGGCCCAGGCCAGGCCGAAGACCGTGCGGCCGATGTCGAGGATGCGGCTCTTGTTGATGCGCGACCACAGCATCTCCGCCGTCGGGCGGACATGCCTGGCGAAGTCGATGTCGAGCCGGGCGACGGTCGCCTCCAGTTCCGGACGCGCCTGGGGCTCGAAGGCGAGCTGGCCCTTCACCGTGCGCGCGACGCAGGCCGCGAACAGTGTCTGCTTGTCGGCCACAGGGAGGGCGCGGAGCGCGGCGAAGGACTCGCCGTCGTCCTCGATCTCCAGCCAGTCGAAGGCGAGGCCCGCCCGGTCTTCCAGCATGGCTTCGCCCGGCGACCAGTTCGCGAACTCCGCATCGTTCATGCGCGTCATGGGCCGGTCGGCGGTCTCGCGCACGGCGATGTCGAGCGCGTGCGCCTTGTAGCCCTCGGTGAACACCGAACGCCCCATCTGGAACAGCATGAGGTCGAAGGCGGCGTCGAAGTCCCCGGCGAGATGGGCCTTGATGAGCGCCGTCCGGATGGAGCGCAAATCGTCGGCCAGCCCGATGCCGACGCCGGCCTCCTTGCGCGCCTCGGCCTCGCGGTCCTTCGGCAGCGCCATGGGCGCGGAGACGGACCGCCCGGTGGCGTGAGCGCCTTGTGTGGCGGCATCGGTGTCGTTGCCGCTGGCGGCCTCCGAGCCGGCGTCGCCGGACTCGGTCTGCTTCGGCATGTCCTCGGGCTTCACCAGCCCCTGGATGACCTGGAGCGTGCCGTCATGGGCGATGGTGACGATGCAGCCGGCCATCCCGAAATCCTCGCGGCGCCACATCGCCCGCGCCTCGATGCCGCCCTCGATCTCGTCGAGGCGGGTCTCGATGGACTCCGCTTCCGTCAATGTCTCCTGGGTCCAGTCCTCGTCGTCGAACTCGGCGAGTTCGGCCTGGCGGGTCTCCAGCTTCTCGATCTCGGCCTGCTCCTCCGGGGTACGCTCGGCCGGCTGGGGCTCGATGCGGCCAAAGCGGGCAGTATCGCTCCACTCGACCTCGATCATGGCCGTGGCCCACATCCAGCGGGTCGCCAGCTCGTCGGCCGCCGCCTGGAGCTTCTCCGTCGCGATCTTCTCCAGCAGCACGGGATCCTCGAACCAGACGCCGCTCTCGTCGTCCCGCGCGAACAGATCGCGCAGCACCTGGCCGCCGGCAGCCTCATAGGCCTCCACCCCGACGAACCGGGCGACGGCAGAGGCTCCCGGCACCCGCTCCTCGGTGAGGAGCCGTTTCACCTGCCAGGCCGACGGGCGGTAGCCCTGAGCCGAGACCTGTTCCCAGACCGTCATCTGGCGTTCGCGGTCGGTGGTGACGGCGAAGGCCTTCAGCACTTCGAGGTCGATTTCGTTGTTCCGGTATGCCTCCAGCAGCTCCGGAGCGGCGTTGCCGAGACGGAGCCGCTGCTGGACCAGCCGCTCCGACATGCCGAAGCGCGACGCGATGGCAGCCACGGACTGGCCGGCCTCGGTGAGCTTCGCGAACGCGACGACCTGGTCGGCGGGATGCATGGCGATGCGGATGACGTTCTCGGCGAGCGAGATTTCGCCGGGCGCGACGTTGCCGGATTTGACCAGGCAGGGCACGGGATGGTCGGGATCGAACACGTCGTCCTCGACCAGCGCCTGCAGGGCCTTGAGGCGGCGGCCGCCGGCGACCACGGCATAGCGCTCGGCGTCGTCCTCGCCGGGCTCGTCGGCGCGGACGACCAGATTTTCCAGCAGCCCGAGGGCCGCGATCGACGCCTTGAGCTCGGCATCGGCCTGGGGATCGGACGGCGTCCTGCGGACGTTCTCGGAGGCGAGCGCGAGCCGGCTCAGCGGGACGTCCCGGATGAGCGATTCGGCCCTGGGGGCGATATGGTTCATGCGAATCTCCTGCGATATGGGGTCGGGGAATGGGTGGACGGGCGCGGCGCGGGCGGCTTCCTCGAACCGCTCCACCGCCCGCCCGACCCAGGCCGGCCGCGCCTCCGGCAGGCGTGCCGGCAGGGGGCGGTGTCTAATCGGGAGGATCGGGGTCAGGCGCGGACCAGGACGTTCTCGTCAGCCCGGCAGCGATCGCCGGTCTGCTGAACGGGGATGCCGGTCAGGTCGGAAAGCGGGACGCCCGACGGCGACAGGGTGTGGCGGATGCGCTTTTCGAGCGCGACGTAACGTGCGTACAGCGCCGGCTGCAATTGCGCGGCCGTTTGCAGGTCGGCGCGCGAGGCCATGATGCAGAAGACGCAGGACAGCCTCTACATTCCGGCGGCATAGGCCCAGTGCGGCGACTGGCCGGCATCCCGGATGATCCACAACACGTCTTCGGTGGAAAGATCGAAGATCGGCAGCCAGTCGAAGACCTGGCGGCCGGCGACGCTCATGCGGTCGTTGCGGCGCCAGGGAAGTTTCCCGGCCCGCGCAGCACTCTCTTCGGCGCGCATAACCATGGCATTGACCAGCCGGCCGCCGACCCTGGGGGCGATGTGGTTCATGCCATTCTCCTTGGAGGGTTGCATCGGCGCGGCGGGGACGGCGCTCGACGAAGGACCGGGACGGCCAGGTCGCGGCGTTCCAGACCGGCGATCTCCCGCTGTTTCTGGCGAGCCTGAAGGCGGGCGGCACGGGCCTCAACCTCACCGCCGCCGACACGGTGATCGTCTACGATCCCTGGTGGAACCCGGCTGTGGAGCGCCAGGCCATGGACCGGGCGCACCGGATCGGCCAGGACAAGCCGGTATTCGTTCACCGGCTGATCGCCGAGAATACCGTCGAGGCCGCCATCCAGCGCATGCAGGCGCGCAAGCAGGGCCTGGCCGACGCGCTGTTCGAAGGCACGGGCCGGGGGCCGCTGGGGCTGACGGGCGAGGATATCGACGCGCTGTTTGGGCCGGCACAAACGGGCTCCCCCGCCGGCCCGTGAACGCGGTAGAAAAGCACCGCGGGGACGAGGAGATCGGTAATGGAGCAGATGACGGAGCGGCGCTGGCACGAGGTCTGGAGGGAGCAGTGCGAGGCGGCCGAAACGATCGGGCTCAGACACGGCGTCGGGTCGGCCTTCGACTATGCAGTCGGCGAGAAGCTGCTCAGCTTCGCGGCGGCGGCTGAGGAACACCCCGAATTCGCGCGGGCATTGCCGCAGTTCGTCTCGGAGCTCAGACGGATGTTCACGCCCGAGGAAATCGAGGAGCATCTGGCGCGGATCGAGCGTGAGCGTCTCCAGCGCGACATGGACGCGATGGACGTCTACGACCCGGAGCTGGACGACCTTGGCGCCTCGGCCGCCGAGGCGCGCCGCTTCGAGTTCATCAAGGAGCTGCTGACCGCCCCGGCGCTCGGCACCTCGTGAAACCCGGCGCCGGCCAGCATCCAGAGTCCTCGGACCGGGAGGTCCTGGCGGGGCTGGTCGAGCGCGTCACCTTCCACAACCCGGAGAACGGCTTCTGCGTCCTGAGGACGAAGGCGCGCGGGCACCGCGACCTGGTCACGGTGGTGGGCCATGCCGCCATGGTGGGACCGGGGGAGTGGATCACAGCCTCCGGGGAGTGGGTCAACGACCGCACCCACGGCCAGCAGTTCAAGGCGCGCTTCATGCGCACCTCCGAGCCGTCCTCGGTCGAGGGCATCGAGAAGTATCTCGGATCCGGCATGATCCGGGGCATCGGCCCGGTCTACGCCCGCAAGCTGGTCCAGGCGTTCGGCGAGAAGGTGTTCGATGTCATCGAGGCGGAGCCGGAACGGCTGCGCGAGGTGACCGGCATCGGGAAGGTGCGGGCGAAGCGGATCACGGACGCCTGGGCCGAGCAGAAGGCGGTCCGCGAGATCATGGTGTTCCTGCACAGCCACGGCGTTGGCACCGCGCGGGCGGTGCGGATATTCCGGACCTACGGCGCCGATGCCGTGGAGGTGATGACGGAGAACCCCTACCGCCTCGCGCGCGACATCCGCGGCATCGGTTTCGTGACCGCCGACGCGATCGCGATGAAGCTCGGCATCGCGAAGACGGCCATGGTCCGGGTCCGCGCGGGCATCGGCTACGCGCTGACCGAAGCGATGGACGAGGGTCATTGCGGCCTGCCGGAAGAAGAGCTGGGACCGCTCGCGGCCAAACTCCTGGAGGTTCCCGGCGAGCTGATCCGCGCCGCGCTGGACCTGGAGCTGTCCGAAGGCACGGTGGTTGCCGACACGGTGGGGGAGATCCCCTGCATATTCCTCGGCGGCCTGCACCGGGCCGAACGCGCGATCGCCGGGCGCATTCTCGACATTGCCGCCGGCAATCTCCCATGGCCCGACATCGACCCGGGCAAGGCCCTGCCCTGGGTGGAACGGAAGACCGGGCTCGCCCTGGCGCCGGGCCAGGCCGATGCGGTACGCGCGGCGCTCGCCTCGAAGGTCTCCGTCATCACCGGCGGGCCGGGGGTCGGCAAGACGACGATCGTCAACTCGATCCTGCGCATCCTGGCCGCCAAGGATGTCGACATCCTGCTCTGTGCTCCGACCGGGCGGGCTGCGAAGCGGATGAGCGAGGCCACCGGGTTGGAGGCGAAGACGATCCACCGCCTGCTTGAGGTCGATCCCAGGACCGGCGGGTTCAAACGCGATGGCGAGAACCCGCTCGACTGCGGGCTGCTGGTGGTCGACGAGACCTCCATGGTCGATGTCCTGCTCATGCGTTCGCTGCTGGCGGCGGTCCCCGACGAAGCGGCGCTGCTGGTCGTGGGCGATGTCGACCAGCTGCCCTCGGTCGGGCCGGGACAGGTGCTGGCCGACATCATCGCCTCGGGCGCCGTGCCGGTGGTTCGGTTGACCGAGGTATTCCGCCAGGCGGCCCGGAGCCGGATCGTCACCACGGCCCACGGCATCAACCGGGGGGCCATCCCCGACCTCTCCCGGCCGGAGGGAGACAGCGACTTCTATTTCGTGCCAGCCGAGGATCCCGAGACGGCGGCGGCCCGCATCGTCGAACTGGTGAAGACGCGCATCCCGAAGCGGTTCGGCTTCGATGCCATGAAGGACATCCAGGTGCTGTGAACAAGGCGGAGATGGCCGGTCGGCTGGCAGCCCGAACGGGCCTGAGCAAGGCGATCGCCAGGGAAGCGGTGGACGGTGTGTTCGCGGCCATCGACGACGCTCTTGCCAATGGCGAAGAGGTCCAGATTACAGGATTCGGCACCTTCGGCACCAGAAGCAGACCGGCCCGTACCGGCCGCAACCCCGGGACCGGAGAGGCCGTATCCATATCGGCGTCGACATCGCCGACATTCAAGGCCGGGGAGACGCTGAAAGATGCCGTGAAGGCGGGTCCCGGGTCATGACGCTGCAACGCCAGCCGACTGCGACTCGGAGTGCCTCAGACCGCCTGAATATGGAATCCACCCGATTGCTATGCAATGACGGGCACTCTGCGATCTGCCAGGCTGGCGCCGGGAAAAGCCAAGACAGCCGCCGGGTTGACGGATGGACTGCTGCCAGTCTGGATGCTGCATCGTGTATGAGGCAATGAGGTCGTGGAGGCGAGAGGAATTGATGTCGGACAAACGCCGCTGACCGGCGTCGCCCCATGAGCCCAGGGTTCGTAGCAGTCGCGATGGTTTATTCTGTTTATCGGTGTCCAATGGCCACGCCGTACAGCAACCGGCTCCAGAAGCGACCATCAAGCCAAGCCAACCGACTGGTTTGCCGGCCTTCCGCCAACCGAACCGCGTGGCCGAAAAGCCGTCAATGCTCAAATGTCGAACCGGACCAGTCGCCGGGAGCTGGTCAGCCGCCCGCGCTTCAATCGATAGATGCAACGCAAACACAATCGAGGCGTAAGCATGAGACTGAAAGCTGCCAAAGTAAGTAATTTCAAACGCTTTACGGATTTGACAATCCAGAATATCCCTGAGACTACCCGACTGATTATGATGGCAGGGCCTAACGGGTGTGGAAAGTCTTCTTTCTTTGACGCGCTTCATACTTGGCATAGGTGGACATCCCAGAAGGCTCAATCATGGGACCAGGACTATCACTGCAAGGCTGGTTTACCCCTGCGCAGTCGATGGAACAATGATGTCGTGCCAGAATTTCACGGTTCTCTTCCCAGTGATCAGAAGAAAATTTTCTACGTGAGGTCGGCGTACAGAAATGATCCTGAGTTTCAGATCGGACAATTGCAGCGGACTGGGGACCCTCTTTCTGAAGTGCGAGTCAGCCGCTTAATTGACAATGACGCAGCCGTCAGCAGAAATTACCAAAGATTAGCGAGCAAGGGTCTGGAAGACCTCTACGAGCGGGGAGAAGCGTCGACAACATTTGAGGTGTACAGAAGAGAGAGTATTGGAGATGTTCAGCGCGCGATGCGTAGGTTGTTTCCCAATCTAGAGCTCAACAGTTTGGGTAACCCCTTAACGGATGGAACTTTTCGTTTCACAAAAGGTGCAAGCCCAGGATTTGCTTATAAGAATCTCTCTGGCGGCGAAAAGGCTGCGTTTGATTTAGTGCTGGATCTCGTTGTCGCTCGAAATGAGTACAACGATACCATATTCTGTATCGACGAACCCGAGTCTCATATGAACACGAGACTTCAATCGGAGCTCCTGACCGTGCTCTACGATCTCATCCCGGAAAGCTGTCAATTGATGCTGGCGACCCACTCCATCGGCATGATGCGCAGGGCGCGCGACATCGAGGCGAATCATCCCGGAACGGTGGTGTTCCTGAATTTCGGAGACTTGGACTTCGACCTGCCCCAGATAATCGAGCCAACCAAACCAGATCGGCAGTTTTGGAAGAAGGCCCATCAAATCGCGCTTGACGATCTGGCCGCACTCGTCGCCCCTGAACGGGTGGTTATCTGCGAGGGGCATCCGAAGACAAAGAGGCCGGTACGCAACCACTCCCATGACGCACGATGTTACGAGCGCATCTTCGAGGCGGAGTTCCCAGGGACCCGTTTCGTATCGATGGGCAACGACCGGGAGGTTTCAGGCGACAGGCACGGACTGGCCCAAGCATTGCTGTCCCTAGTCGATGGACTGGATGTGGTGCGGCTTATCGACCGGGACGACCGATCTGACCAAGAGATCGCCGATGCCCAGGGCGACGGCGTCCGCGTCCTGTCTCGGCGCAATCTGGAATCGTACCTATTCGACGACGATATGCTCCGGACGCTAGCATCTTCGGTCAATCAAGAAGATAAAGCCGACGAGCTTATTTCGGAGAAGAAGCGCATCGTCGACGCAGGATCTGACAGCAGCCCATCAGACGACCTGAAGCACGCGGGCGGCCAAATTTACAATGCGTGCAAGAACACCCTAAACCTCACGCAGCGCGGAAACAACGCCGAAGCCTTTATGCGCGACACGCTGGCGCCGCTCATAGAACCGAGGATGGCTGTGTACGAGGAACTCAAGCGCGACATTTTCGGTACGGCCCCGGGCTCCTGACGTCGGTGAGAGCGTAGGGCCATATATTGGAGGCGGCGGGATTCCCGAGGGGCAGCGTTCGGCATCCGCCTGAGGCCCGTGCGGTCGGCACGGGCCGCCTCGATGCGTTCTGCTGCACCGTGGACTTCACGGCGCGATAGCTGGGAGTAGTGCGCCGCGGTATCGATGTCGCTGTGACCGAGCATCATACCCATCTAGTTGATCGTGCCTTATCCCGCCTTTCCTGGACGTGTCTATAGTTGCCATGTATCAGTTGGTTAGTGCGGTATGGCATAGGACTTCGTGATCTCGGCATATCGCGGATGGCCTCCAGTTTGATTTCATGTGATGAATCGGGTGTTGAACGATCCGGCCGCCCGCGCCATAATCCGACCGATTTCGTTCGTTCAAGGGGTGACGGCGATGAGGACAGCATCAAGGCAAGCCCTTCACCGTCAAGCAGAGCACGGAAACGCCGCTGCCCCCGCCGACAACATCACCCGACAACCGAAGGAATCCACCCCGGCCATGACAGATACCCGAAAACGTGTCGCGCGGGTCAAGCTGAGCCTGACCAAGCGAACCGTCGAGGCCCTCAGGCCCGCCGACAGGCCCTGGACCGCATGGGACGACAAGCTCACCGGCTTCGGCGTCCGCGTCCAGCCCTCCGGCGTCAAGGCCTTCCTCGTCAACTACCGCACCGGCGACGGCGGCCGCAGGGCGCCCAACAAGCGGGTCGTCATCGGCCGTTACGGCAGGATATCGGTGGAGCAGGCCAGGCGCGAGGCCCACAAGGTCCTGGGCGAGGTCGCGAGCGGCGGCGATCCGGCAGGCGAGCGCGCCCAGGCCCGCGCCATGCCCACCCTGCAACAGGCCTTCGAGGACTACATGAAGGCCAACCCCAACCTGGCGCCGGCCACGGTCGAGATCTACCGCACCGACTTCAGGCTTCGTCTCGGGAGCCTGCGCACGCGCCCGCTCGACAGCATCGCCCGGCGCGACGTGGAGGAACTGTTCAACCGCATCAGCGAGGAGTGCGGCTGGTCGCTGACCAACCGCTCGGTGAAGCTCCTGCGCTCGATCTACCGCCGCTTCTGCATCGACATCGAGGGCTTGCGCAACCCGGTGGAGCTGTGGTTCGCCGGCGGCGGCAAGTACCATCCCAAGAGACGGCGCAGGATTTCCTCGCCGGTCGAGGTGCTGCCGTGCTGGCGGGCCGGCATCGAGGCCGAGGTGCCGACGCCGGCGGCCCGCGACGCGCTGTGGTTCGGGCTCTACACCGGCATGCGCATCGGCGAGGTGCTCACCCTGCGCTGGGAGCGCGTGGACATGGCGAAGCGCCTGTTCCGGGTCGACGAGACCAAGACCGGGGTCCCGCTCGAGCTGCCCATCACCCGGCAGCTCGCCGCGATACTGGAGCGCCGCCGGCCGGAGAACGGCGAGGCGTCGGACGGCTGGGTCTTCCCCTCCCGCATCAGCCGCTCGGGCCGCGTTGCGGACTTGTCTCATATGTATGAGGCGATCAGCCGGACCGGCGGCGAGAAGTTCTGGTTCCACGGATTGCGCAACTGCTTCATCACGGTTGCCGAGCGCGATCTGCTCCTGCCGCTGTCGCTGACCAAGCGGCTGGTCAATCATGCCCGGCCGAGCGACGTCACCGAGGGCTACGCGGCGGACTGGACGATCGCGCAGTTGCGCGAGCCCGCTCAGCGCATCGCCGACCGGATCGAGGCGCTGATGATGAACCGGCCGGAGCCCGCGTCGCCGGCGGCTTAGCCTCCCGCCGGCGCGCCACGCCCGGCTGTTGATCGGCGCACGGGTTCGGTGCCGATCGGCGCGCTAACCCATTGATCTGGCTGGATTGCAGGGGGTCAACAAAGCGTGCTTAACAACACCACCGGGCCAGGGAGTTCCTCGATTTCCTGAGGCAGATCGACAATTTCTCTCTCGTCTCCTGCTACATTGCATTAAGGTTTTACTTGCGACCCGCAAACAAGCCTCCACCCTTGTGCGCGGTACGGCCGATCATGAGCGGTCCCTCCTGCGCCGCGGCGAAGGTGAGTCGCAACCGGCCCGAAAGCCCGCCGCGCGATCCGCGCCGCGCCGACAGAACCTCGACCGCCGCCGGCACCGGCCAACCGATTCGATCCAACTCGGCGACAACATCGGCCGTCAGCACCTCTTCATCGCCGAGCCGGCGGCGATGGCGCGTCACGCGATAGTCGCTCACGCTCTCCCACTCCCGCGAGGGCGCGAACAACAGGTCGCTTTCCGCGTCCAGCGCCGACGGCGCGAGGACCAGACAGCCAGCCCGCCCCGCGCGCAGCACCGTCATGCCTTCCAGCGCACGTTCGACCCCGGCATGGTCGTCACGGACCTCCCGCCAGTTCACGCCGCCGCGCTGCAGCCCGCTCGGGGCGACGAAGAGAAGGCGCCGGCGCGGCAGATCGGGAACGACGGCGATGTGGCGGTGGGTCCCGCTGCGGGCGGGGCTGCCGTCGTCTTCGTGACCGCTCACATAGGGCGGAACGCGCTGGCGGCGCGGCAGGTTGGCCTGCACACGTGCCAGCATGGCGCGGCGCGCGGCGCGGGCGACGAGAGCGGGGTCCGCGTCGTCGGCGATGCCTGCCTCGATCGCGAACGCCACCACGCCCTGCATCGGCGCGTCCGGGCGCATGAGGCCGAGGCCGAGATAGCGGCCGTCGCCCAGCAGCAGCGGCCCGGCGACCGCCGCGGCGAAGGTCACCGCGACGTGCCAGAGAGCTTCTTTCGGGAAGCGCGTGCCGGCGGGGAAGGAGTCGGCCCGCTCACCGTGGCCGTCGAATGGCTCCCGCTGCACGCGCACCGCCGCCGGCGCAACGCTGACCCCCGCGTGACGCAGGGCCTGGTGCACGGCGTGGACGGCGCGGGACTCCTCGCGCGCCCGCTCGGCGGCGCCCTTGGCCTCCTCGCTTGTGCGCCCAGGATCGATGCGGCGGCGCCGCGCGGCCGCGAGCACCAGCGGCGTCACGCTTCGCCAGCGCCGCCCGACGCTCTCGTAGCGCTTCGCCATGGCGTCGTCGTCATCCGCGCGCTGCAATTCTCTGACGACCACGCCGTCGGGGTCGGTCCAGGCGACCTGCGCGAAGGCCCAGGCGAGGTCGTCCGCCCGCAACGGGCAGGACTGCGGCACGTAGACCGCAAGGCGCCGGATCATCATGTCGGCATGGGGATGGCCGATCGACGGGATTGGCACGATCCGCACCCGCGCGCCCTTATCCGCATCTGTCGCGTCCCGGCCGACTACGTAGCGCACGACATCGTCCGCCCGCGCCGGCGCCGCGTCGCACAGCCGCTTCGCCGCTTGATCGCGCACCTCGGCGACGAGCGCTGCCGCCTCGCTCAGTCGCCTCGAAGAAAAGCCGGCTCGCGCATCACCCTCGCGCAGCGAGAAGACGAGGCGATCGGGGGGTGCGTTGTAGGAGACGCTCGTGTGGAGCGGCTTCCGCGGCTGGACGAAGACGCGAACCGGCTTGCGGTTGCTGCCGCCGCTACGGAAGCGGTTGCGCATCCCGTCGAAGCGGGCCTTGAGGCTCCGGCCCGTTCCCGGTTGCGGGCAGAGCAGGTCGCGGCCCGAGCCACCGCCCGCCGACGGGCGGTAGACGATGCCGCCGTGATCGGAGAGCCGCTTCCGCGCCTCGTCCGGATCGAGCACCACCGCATCCGCCCAGGCCATGTCGATCCCCCGACCGAGCTGGTAGAGGCACGCTGCCGCGTCGCAAAGGGCCGTCGCCCGCTCGTCGTCGCCGTTGAACGGCCAGTTGTAGAGGACCGGCGCAGCGGCATCGAACAGGACGGGGCGGACGGTCTTGCCGACGCGGATTGACGCCACGGCATCCTCGATATCGGGAGCAATCTTGGCCGACAGCGCGGCATCGAGATCGTTGTTGGGCACGAAGCCGGTGTAGCCCTGGCCCGGCGCGCCGCGCGGGGCCGCGATCACCGGGGGCGGCAGCCGTTCCAGCCAGTCCAGCGCATCCAGGGTCGCGCGCGGCACCGTCGCGCCCCTGGCCGCGCCCGCCATCAGGGCCTGGAACAGCCGTGCCGGCGCGGGCGGCCAGCCGCCGGCGCCGTGGTAGCGGCCCTCGTGAAATCTGACGGCGATGAGAAGCGCGCGCTCCATGGCTCACGCCCTGTTGGTCGCGTCGGCCTTGGCACGCGCCTTGTCGAATGCGACCGCACGGTCCTTGCCCACGCCGAAGGCCGCCGCCCCACCCTGCGCGAAGGCGAGAACGGCGTCCGCGTCCAGCGCAACCGCCTCCCGCGCGCCGTCGCGGCCGACCGCCGCCCACGACGCCAGCGCCTCCGGATCGGGGGTGAGGAGGCAGCCCTGCCGCAGAAAGCCGTCGAGCGGCGCGGTCGCGGCGACCAGCGCGAGGCCGAGCACATAGCGGCGCAGGGCAGGGCCGCCATCGCCGCCGAGGCGGCGCAGCGCGACCAGATTGACGGTCACGGTGCGGCAGATCTCGCCATGGACCACGATCCCGCCATGCTCGCCCGTCGCCGGGACGTGCACGAAGCCGCGCTGCGCAAGACGACTCTTCTGGTTCCCTTCCTGCTTGTTCTTCTCCGCGTCGCTGAACACGTCAAGCGCGGCATAGTCGACCGGCGGCATGTACTGTGCGGACCGCTTGAGGTCGTCCACATCCCAGGCGCGGATGACCGACTGCACGATGCGCGGCAGCTTGGCCTGCGTCTCGCGCGAATCCCAGACGCCGAACACGAGCGAGGTCGGCGCCAGCCGCGCGATTGCAGCGGCGTCGCCCGTGTCGAGAAAGGTACTGAAGGCGGCGTTGGCCTCCTCGGAGAGCGCCGTGGAGCGGACGAGCGCATCGCCCAGCCGGTGCCCGGCCTGGAGAATGGAGATGGACCTGTCGTTGCCGTAGGTGATCGTCACCTGCGGCACCAGGGCGGCGTAGGGCTCCTCCTCGAAGACCGGCTCCATGCGGTTGGCCTGGGACCCCACGCTGTCGATGGTCGCGACCCTGGTGCCGTCGGAGAGCGTGTCGATGTTGTAGCCGATGCCCGCATAGGTCGGCGGAAAGACCACGGCATCGCTGCCTTCCGCCGGCAGCAGGGTCTGCCGCAACGTCAGCGCGACGGGGCCGGCAGAGTCGTTGGCGCAGCGCTCGGCAAAATCGGTGTCGAATTCGGTCATGACGGCGGAGTCTCCTCGGTGACATCGGTGATGCAGCGGGCCTGGCCTTCCTGTCCGGGCCAGTCCAGCAGCATGGTGAACAGGCGAAACGGCATCCCCGGAAACGGCGCTTTCTCCACGCCGAGAGCCGCACGCAGGAAGATCGGATCATACAGGTCGTCGCTGGCGAGACCGGCAACGCCGTACCTGTATTCCAACCTCTCGCGCCGCACCGGCCGGGCATTGGTCAGGCCGATAGCCGCCAACAACTCGACGATCGGATAGCCCCGCATAATCATCGCGGACTTGTGTTTGTTGGGCGAGAAGCCGGCATCGATCGGCACATAGTCGCGCCGCCAGTCGAAGCGGAAACTGCTGCTCTGCTCGGCGCTCAGCGAGAAGGGATCGCGCGCATGATCGGCCGCTCGGCCGCGAATCAGGTCGAGTGCATCGCGCGTCAGGCCCGCCCCCGGATAGCCGCCGGCGCCGGCCCAGAACTTCACCCTGTCACGCCGTGCCTGGTCACGCCGTGCCCGCCTCTGGTCGCCCCAATGGTCGATCTCGATATCCTTGCCGGTGCCGTCGCTCAGGCGCGCCGGCAGGACATCCGGCCCCGAGTCCCTGAAGGGGAACACGCCGGAGTCGTCCTTCTCGGTTTCGATCTTCCACTTGTCGGTGCTGTGGGACGATATCGCCGGCGCGAAGGACGTGACCGTGGCCTCGTCCAGGAAGCGCAGGACGCGGACGGCCGGATCGTCGCCGCCGCACGCGGCGAGTCGGAAGTGCACGTCGGCCGGGCCCCGCCAGTCGAAGCCGCCCCAGGCCTCGCCGAGCAGGACTTCGGCGGATTCGACGAAGCCCAGGCAGGCGAACACCTGGCCGGGGTTGGTGAGATCGACGGGGATCGACGCCTCGGCCATCAGTCTGCCTCCTCGTCGAGGCGCTTCGACGCGGCCTGGTCGGCCGCGCGCAGCAGCGCCTCCCACCAGGCGAGGCCCCAGGGACCCCATTGCCTCTGCAGGCGCGCGAAGCGCCGGGCGATCGCGTGCGCGCTGGCTTCCGCCTCGCTCGGCGGCAGATCGTCGTAGCCACCGACGCCGATGGCGGGCCTGGCATGGCCGTGGTGTGCGGCGATCAGGTGCAGCGCCAGCTCGAAGCGCGGGTCGGCGCGGTCGATGCCGTCGAGGCCGTTCCTCCCGGCATCGAGAGCCGACTTGAGCTCATGCCGAAAGCCATTCAGCAGGTGTTGATTCGGGGAACCCGTCGTCTTGGCGTAGGGACCGCCGCCCCGCTTCGCATCGAAGGCCCGTTGCCAGCGCGGGGCGCTCTTGCCGTCGTCGTGGTGGCGGGCGGCGGCGGCCAGCATGGCCTTGTCGGCCGCGTCGAGGCCGAGCGTGTCGGCGATGCGCTCCGCTTCCTCCCCCGCCCACTGCTGATGCTCGTCGAGGCGCTGCGCCTTGCGGGCCACCGCCCGGGCGTCCTCGCTCTCGCCCTCGCCGCGGCGCTTCCGGACGATCAGGCAGGACACCGCTTCGCCCTCCAGCGATACGCCATAGGGCGTGTACAGCACGTCTTGCCAACCATCGGAGGCATGGACGGCGCCGCTCTCCGAAGTCTCCCGTTCGCCCAAGCGCCTGTGGCGCTCGCCCTCGGACAGTGCCTCCACCTTGAAGCTCCACGGGTGCTCTTCCGGGTCGTCGTCCCGCTTGCCCCAGTTGTCTTCGATCGTGGCCGCGCGCTTCTCGCCGCCGCCATCGTCCTTTAGCAGGCCCTCTTCGATCCCGCCGAGTCGGGCATCCACCACCAGCCGCTTGCCGACGAGGTTTGCTTGAAGTTCCTTCGTCGAGCGCTCGTCGATGACCGTCAGGCTCAGAGTGGCTCCCTGCCGGTTCGGCCGATTGGCGCCGTCGAGCAGGAAGGCGATGGGGCCGCCCCGAGTCAGTGGCGCCAGAAGGCGCTTGCGTTCGACCGCTTCCTCTCCGTCGTCATCGCCGGGGACGGTTGACGGCTCGGCCGGCGGCGCGGCCGTCTTCTTCAATTCCGCCAGATGCTTGCGCGCCCGTTTCTTGAGCCACTCGACCACGCGCCGGGTTTCGGTCTCCAGGAGTTCCACCGTCTGCGGCGGCGCCGCCGCGAAGAACGCCCGGACCTCCCGCTCCGCCTGCGCTTCCACGTTGCCGCCGTGTGCCGGGAAGCGCAGCGGCAGGTGCTGGCGCCAGACCACGGTGGTCTGCGGCTCCTCGTCCTCCACCCATCCCCTCAGCCACGGGCCGACCTCCGGCCGGCCGGCATGGTCCTCAAGCGATGTCATCGCCCAGGCATCGACCAGGGGACGGGTGAGCGCCGGGTAGAGCGGCATGCGTGTCGTTGCGGCGTCGATGCACTTGTGCAGGGCCGGGTTGTCGGCGAGGCACACCAGGGCGGCAGGTCCGGCCTGGCGTCCACCGGCTTCGTCTTGCGGCAGGGCGTCGAGAAGGTGCCGCACGGCCTCATGGCGGTCGACGGCATGCTCGTCCGCCATCTTCCCGTCCGGCGGGCCCTGGTCGATCACCAGCACCCGCGCCTTGCCCGTGCCGCGCCGGTTCGCCCGGCCGAGCCGCTGCACCATGCGCTCCCAGGCGACCAGGTCGCAGACCATGTGGTCGGCGTCGAGATCGACCCCGACCTCGCCGGCGGATGTCGCGACGAGAAACACGGGGACGCTGCGCGCGGCGGCGTCATCGCCGACCAGCCCATGGTTCCGAAGCTCCTGGGCGGCCTCCTGCCGCTCATGCACCCGCCGGCCGCCGACGAACAGGATCACGTCAGGCCGGGGCTCTTCCCTGCCGGACCGCTTGCGAAGACTGTCCGCCACCTTCTCGGCGTCCTTGCGGCGGTCGCAATAGACCCCCACGCCCGGCGGATTCGCGCCGGTCGCGATCTCGGCCTGCATCAAGTCCCAGGCTCGTTCGGCCAGCGCATTGACCAGGCTCGATCCCGTTTCGAGATTCTTCATAGTCAGGCTCTTGCGCGCCTCCAGCCGTGTGTGGACTGTCTCGTTCGCCTTATCGTCGTCATCCAGGCGAAACGGCATCCTGTCGGAATCGAGGCCCAGCGTGGCCGACAGGGGCAGAACCCGGAGCGGCGGCGGAAGCCCGTTGCGCGCCGCCGGGCCGGCGAACACGCCCGCGCCGGCATCTGCCACGCCGGCCGGGGGCATGCACTGCCCCTTGTAGATCGCCTTGAGCAGACGCTCGAAGGGGCGAGCGAGGTGCGCCTCGTCCAGTATCACCAGCGTGTCGCAGCCCAGCAGCCCCGCAGCGTAGGGCCGCATGCGGCGGGACAGCCCGTAGCCCTCGAACAGAAGCCGCGAGCCCACCATGTCCACGGTGCCGACGACGATCGCCGGCGCCGCCGGACCGGCCATCCATTCCCGGTTGTCCGCGTGCCGGCCGCGCAGGGTGGAGATCGGCAGCAGCCTGTCGCCGAGGTCGAGGGCGCGCCGTACAGTCTCAAGCCCTTCGTTTTCCTTCAACGCCTTCCGCAGCGCCTCGGCGAATTCTGTCGCCTGATCGACCACGGCGCGCCGGTCGACGACATAGATGAGGCGCCGGGGCAGGGCCCCGCCCGCCGCCCGTGCCAGCAGCCACACTGCCATGACCGCGGTCTTGCCGAGCCCGGTCGGGATATCCACCGCCGGGGGAAGCGTTCCACACGAGAAATGCTCCCCGAACAGCCGCCGCTGCCACGGAAAAGGCCGATGCCCGGTCAGCGCCTCGAAGGCATCGGAGAAATCGAACGCAGGCGTTGCGCGCGAGCGACTCTCGTTCATGATTGTCAATACATTTGATCTGAAGAGCGGCGCCGATACGGCTATTATGGACCAATGCGGTGTACGCGAATAAGGGCGTGCAAGCCAAGTCCTAGACCTGCGAATGCGGCCACGCAAGCAAGCCGCCCGCGCTTGCAGGCACCGTCTCCGTTGCGATCGCTGATGCGGGCGGTACGTCAGTGACCACCACCCAGCTTGAGCTCTCACTGCCCGCGCCGCCGGCCTCGGGTGCGGTGCCGCTCGTGCCGGCGCGGATGGTGAACGAGTTCGTCTACTGCCCGCGCCTCGCCTACCTCATGTGGGCGCAGGCCGAGTGGGCGGAGACCGGCGACACCGTGGAGGGCCGCCGTGTCCATGCCAGGGTCGACCGCGCCAGTGCGCCCCTGCCGGCACCCGAGGCGCTTGAGTACGAGCCGGAGAAGATCACCAGCCGCGCGCTCACCCTCTCCTCTGAGTGCCTCGGCGTGATCGCGAAGATCGACATCGCCGAGGCCGAGGGCGGCGCGGTGACGCCGGTGGACTACAAGCGCGGCAAGCGCCCCCACATCACGCGCGGCGTCTACGAGCCGGAGCGCATCCAGGTCTGCCTTCAGGCGCTGTTGCTGGAGGAGCACGGCTACCGCGTGGAGGAAGGCGCGATCTGGTACGCGGAGAGCCGTGAGCGGGTCCGTGTCGCTCTCGACGACGACTTGCGCAACGCGACGCGCGACGCGGTGAGCCGGCTGCGCCTCACGGTCGCCCACGGCCGCATCCCGCCCCCGCTTCGAGACAGCCCCAAATGCCCGCGCTGTGCCCTGGTCTCGGTCTGCCTGCCCGATGAGGTCAGCGCACTCGGCGGGTCGGACCTGGCGCCCCGGACCATCGCCGTACCGGCCGACGAGGCGTTGCCTCTGGTCGTCCAGTCGCAGCGGGCGCGCATCACGAAGACGGGCGACACGCTCAAGATCGCCGACGAGGAGCGGGGCGACACCACGGTGCGCCTGATCGAGGTCTCCGACGTGGCGCTCTTCGGCAACGTCGCCATCACCACGCCCGCGCTCGCGGCCCTGATGGAGCGCGAGATTCCGGTCACCTTCCACAGCCACGGCGGCTGGTTCCGCGGCATGACCCACGGCATCGGCCACCGCAATGTCGAGGTGCGCACCGCGCAATACCGGGCGAGCTTCGACGAAGCCGCCTGCCTGCGCTTCGCGCGCGACCTCGTCGCCGCCAAGATCGTGAACCAGAGGACCATCCTGCGGCGCAACTGGCGGGGCGACAAGGCAGACCGCAAGGTGGCGCTCGACCGGCTCAACACTGCGCGCCGTTCGGCGGCCCGAGCGCCCTCCTTGGCGGTGTTGCTGGGCTTCGAGGGCGATGCCGCCGCGACCTACTTCCGCGCCTTCGCCGGGCTGCTGGCGCCGCCGGCGGCGGAGAAGGACGGGGACGGGGACATGGCGCCGTTTCGCTTCGAGGCGCGCAACCGCCGCCCGCCCACCGACCCGGTGAACGCCATGCTGTCGCTGGCCTATGCGATGCTGGCACGGCATCTGACCGTCGCGCTCGCTTCGGTCGGCCTCGATCCCTACCGCGGCCTGTTCCACGCCCCGCGCCACGGCAGGCCTGCGCTTGCGCTCGACCTGATGGAGCCGTTCCGGCCGGTGATTGCCGATTCGGCGGTACTCACGGCGGTCAATACCGGCGAGGTCTCGGCGGCCGATTTCGTCTCCGGCGCCACTGGCACCGCCCTCAGCGCGGCCGGCCGCCGCCGCTTCGTCGCCGCCTTCGAGCGGCGGCTCTCGCAGGAGACTACACACCCGCTGTTCGGTTACCGTCTCAGCATGCGCCGCCTGCTGGTATTGCAGGCAAGGCTGCTCAGCCGACACCTGCTCGGCGAGCTGCCATCATGCCCCCACTATCTGCCCCGGTGAGGCCAGCCGTGAGCGACGAACGGACCTACATCGTCACCTACGACATCGCCGATGCCCGGCGCTGGCGCCGGGTCTTCAAGACGATGAACGGCTTCGGCGAATGGCTTCAGCTCTCGGTCTTCCAGTGCCGCCTGTCGCGGCGCCGGCGGGCGGAGCTGGAGACACGGCTTCGCGAACTCGTCAAGGCGGGGGAAGATCACGTCTTGCTGATCGATGTCGGGCCGGCGGACCGGACCGCGCTCGTCGTCGAGAGCATAGGCAAGTCCTTCAGCGCCATCGAGAGGCAGGCGGTCGTGATATGATCGCACCAGTCGTCAAGGACGCAAGGAAGACCGCGCGCGCGTTCTGCCGAAGTGATTCGAGCGGTCGGGCAGCGAGGCTTGACCGGGGGGCGCTCGATACGGCATTTCATACTGATTCCGCTAGGTTCTTTGATATCGTGAAGGGTTCTGCCGCGACCTCGATGTTGCGCCCGCCGCGTTTCGTCTGGGGCCGCTCGAAAACACACGAATTCCGTTCCAAGCCACAAGAGGTTACAAGGCGGGCAAATTCCGGGGCCTCTTCGCCCCGGCCTCATTGAAGCCTCGTGTTCGCGACGTGGTACACCGGCTCGCTCATGAATTCCGGGGCCTCTTCGCCCCGGCCTCATTGAAGCATGCAAGCACCGGCTCTGACAGTTGTCCCATCCGTGAATTCCGGGGCCTCTTCGCCCCGGCCTCATTGAAGCCCGGCAACAGTGTGCCGTACGAAGTCGGCAGCGGCGAATTCCGGGGCCTCTTCGCCCCGGCCTCATTGAAGCGGAGATGCAGCGCGCGTGGATGGCGGCCAAGACGGCAATTCCGGGGCCTCTTCGCCCCGGCCTCATTGAAGCGTGCACGGCAGCGCTGTGGGCTTCTTGAACGAGAATAATTCCGGGGCCTCTTCGCCCCGGCCTCATTGAAGCAAGGACATGATCCACCAGGGCGTGTACCGGGACGGCAAAATTCCGGGGCCTCTTCGCCCCGGCCTCATTGAAGCATGACCGACGAGGCGACGACCAACGGCATCCCGACGGCAATTCCGGGGCCTCTTCGCCCCGGCCTCATTGAAGCTCGACGTGAAGGAAGACCTTGCTGCGGAACGCCAGGCAATTCCGGGGCCTCTTCGCCCCGGCCTCATTGAAGCGAATCCTGGGTGGGAGAGATCAGCCTCCGCGTCAGAATTCCGGGGCCTCTTCGCCCCGGCCTCATTGAAGCAAGGAGCCGAAGGTCGAGCGCCTGCCGCCGCTGAAGAGAATTCCGGGGCCTCTTCGCCCCGGCCTCATTGAAGCCAGCTTTGGGGCGAGTATGCCTGCGGGCTGTTTCACGAATTCCGGGGCCTCTTCGCCCCGGCCTCATTGAAGCATGATCGGCCGCAACGGCGAGAACACGTTGGCAGGCAATTCCGGGGCCTCTTCGCCCCGGCCTCATTGAAGCCCGCGCGAGCTCCCGCGTGGCGCGCCCGGCCTCGCGGAAATTCCGGGGCCTCTTCGCCCCGGCCTCATTGAAGCGAGCAAATTGCCGAGTCGCGCATGATAGCGCGCTAGGACAATTCCGGGGCCTCTTCGCCCCGGCCTCATTGAAGCAGGAAACCCACGGCCGAGCCATGGACGAAATAGGTGAATTCCGGGGCCTCTTCGCCCCGGCCTCATTGAAGCTCGAGGAAGGCCTCGTTGAATCCCGGCGTGACGACAAATTCCGGGGCCTCTTCGCCCCGGCCTCATTGAAGCGTCGGCTGGATCGTGCACGTCATCCAGAAGTCGATGAACTCCGGGGCCTCTTCGCCCCGGCCTCATTGAAGCAGCGCATCCCCGTCGAGCTCGATCCACCTCTTGCGGCAATTCCGGGACCTCTTCGCCCCGGCCTCATTGAAGCCCGTAGGTCGTGGTGGCCGCCACTATAGCGCGACGATCTGGTTGAGAGCTTCAGGTTCTCCTGCCGCTGTCGCTGACCAAGCGGCTGGTCAATCATGCCCGGCCGAGCGACGTCACCGAGGGCTACGCGGCGGACTGGACCATCGCGCAGTTGCGCGAGCCCGCTCAGCGCATCGCCGTCCGGATCGAGGCGTTGACGATGAACCGGCCGGAGCCCGCGTCGCCGGCGGCTTAGCCTCCCGCCGGCGCGCCACGCCCGGCATCCCTCGAAGCCTTCCGATCTCCATGGGACCGGGGCGTCCCACCGGCGCCCGGCCGTCCGCGTCCCGCCGCAATCGGTTTGCTGCGCCGCGCGGGCGCGCCTGAACGCCGGCGAGAGCGAGAGGCTGGCCGGGAGCAGGGCGGCGGTGCGCGTCCAGGGAGAGGGCGCCGCCGCCGTTTCCACTCACCAGCCAGCGGGAGGCGGCTCATGCAGATCAACGGCACACTCCAGGGAAGCGCCCGGACGTACCTGACCCACATGTTCGGGCGGGGGTTGGACGACGAGCGATACGTCGTCGAGAGGTTCCACTCGGCGGCCGACGGAGACATCCGTCCCTACGGCGCTACCGAGCGCGAGAAGCGCGGACGCAAGCAGCCGCGCAAGGTTATGAGCCTGCGCTCCGTTCAGCGCCTGCGGCCCGAGCGCGACGAGATCATCGTCTGCACCGGCGTCAACCTGAAGGATTCCGGCGTGCAAATGTGGGGTTCGCGCGCGACGGGCCTTTTTGTCAACACCAGGCATTGGTGATCGACGTTGGGCGGGGCGTCCGACCCGGGCGCCCCGCCACTCCTTCGCCTCTACTCCGACAGGGAGGATGCCGGATGCCTTTCAGGAACCCCGACGAGAACCGCGCCTGGGGGCGGCGGCGCTACCGGCGGGTCACCGCCGGGCGCGTTGCCCTCGGACTCTGCCCCAGATGCGACCACCGCCCGCCCGAGCCCGGCCGCCGGCTGTGCGCCGATTGCGGCGAGCAGCGTCGCAGGGTGGACCGCGACCGCTACGCGCGCGCCAGGGCCGAGGGCAGGCTTTACGGCGGAAAGGCCGCCGAGGCGAAGCGGCGGGCTGGGCGGGCCAACACGAAGCGCCGCTACGACGCCCGCCGCGCCGCCGGGCTCTGCACCAGGTGCGGCAGGCACGAACCGGTTCAGGGCGGCGTCGCTTGCAAGGGTTGCCGCGACCGGCGGCGCATCCGCGAGCACGACATCTGGTCGGAGCGGCGGGCCGAGGGGCTCTGCGGCGCCTGCGGTGCGCCGGCACCCGACGGGGGCGCGAGATGCGGCCCCTGCACCGCATTGCAGACCGGCCGCCCGTCGAGGAAGGAATACGGCCGCAAGATCTACGCTCGCCGCCGTGCACGCAACCAGTGCACCGATTGCGGCGCCCGGTCTGCCGGCGCGGCGAGGTGCGAGCCGTGCGCCTACCGGTCCTATGCCCGCTCGGCGGAGCACCGGGGGCTGCCGGCCGCGCCGGCGCGATACACGGTGGTCCACGCCGTCACCGGCGAGGAGTACGGCACATTCGAGAGCCATGCCGAGGTGGCGGGCTGCCTCGCGTTCTCGCGGCTTTCCGCCGACGACGTAGAGATCGTCGTCGACGCCCCTGTCATGGCCAGTCTGAGCGCCTGGGAGTGACCTTCGATCGGGCTGCCCGCGCCGGGCGCACGCCCCGTGCGGGCCGGCGCCCCACCGGCAGTGCCGCTCGGACAATCGCGCGGGAGCCGGGACTCGAAACCGGCTCCCGCGCATCCGAAGGGTCCGCGCCGGCGAGGATCCTCCGCTTGAAGCGACATCAGGGCCCCACGGACAACCGTTGGGCGATCTACCGCCGCGCCGGCTCGACGATAATCCACCCGCGTCCGCTCGCGCAGGCGTTTGCGGCCGCGCCGCTCCTCCGCTACCGTCAGCCAGCGGGTCGGATGCGGCAGGTGAGATCCATGGCCTCGGCTGCGAGCACAGGTGCGAGACGACGCAACCGTGCGTCCAGAGCATCCTCGAAGGCATAGCCCCCAGCCGTACCGCCTGCCGCCCGGCCCGTGCATACGCTCTTCCTGCCAGCAGCCCGGCCGCATCTGGCCTACGCGTCCTCCCCCGCGTCGCCCGGCATCTCGTTGATCCGTTCCTTCAGTTTCGCCGAGGGCTTGAACACCACCACCCGGCGCGGCAGGATCGCCGCCGCCTCGCCGGTCTTCGGGTTGCGGCCCATACGAAGCTCCTTGTCGCGCACCGTGAAGCGCCCGAATGACGAGATCTTCACCGCTTCCCCGGCCGACAGTCGCTCCGCAATCGCCTCGATCACCTCATCCACGAGCTCGGCCGCCTCGCGGAGCGGCAACCCGAGCTCCGCATGGAGGGCGTCTCTCAGGTTAGCTCGCGTCACCGTCGCCATGGCGAAATTCCCCTCCCACTCCCCGACAGCGTAGCCAGGCCACAAAGTCCGTCAAACGGTGCCCCTGCGCCGACCCCGGCTGCGAGCACACCGGCGGTCGCCGGCGGGGGCCCCTCCGCGATCGCCGGGCCGAGACCGCGCCCCACCCCGCTTCCACGCCCGGCGCTTCGCGCCCCGCCGGTGCGATCCCTCGCCACCCGTCGCTTCGATCCGGACGCCGCGCTCCTGACGTCCGACGCCGGCGTGCCGCACACCGCGACCGAATTGACCGCGCGAACGGTCGTGAGGTCTGCGGCTATCCGGCAGACGGCGAGGCGGACGGCAGGCCAGAGTTGGAGGAGGGCCTGGAGAAGGGTGAGCGGGGAAGGGGTCGAGAGAGCCCGGACCCGCTCGGCAACCATCGTCAGAACCAGGAACCATAGGAGACGATCATGAGCTTCGGATTGAATCGCGCGGAAGTGATCGGCCGCCTCGGCGCCGATGTGACCGTGAATCATCTCGCATCGGGGGGCCGCGTGGCCAACCTGAGCATCGCCACCGACGAGAGCTACATCGACAGGAACGCCGGCGGCGAGCGGATCGACAAGACCGAGTGGCATCGGGTCGTCACCTTCCAGGATGGGCTGATCGACATGCTGGGCAAGCACGCGAAGAAGGGCCGTCTGGTCTACGTCGCGGGCAAGATGCAAACCAGGAAGTGGCGCAAGGACGGCGAGGACAGCGACCGCTACTCGACCGAGATCCTGCTCGTCCCCGGTGGGCGCGTTCAGTTCCTGGATCGCCCCGCCGGCGCCAACGGCAACGGCGCCCCGGCGTCGAACGGCGAGGCGGCCCAGCCCGCCGCGAGCGGCGACGCCGATCCCGACCACGACACGAGCCACATTCCTTTCTGACGGGTCCCTCCCGCCCGTCGACCTGGGCCGATCCCACCCATCCCCTGGGCTTCGGGATCGGCCCTTTTCTCTGTCAACGAACGGGACGCGGCAGGCCGCTTCGACGACCGTCGCCGCGTCCCATGCCTGGGGAGGTATCGATCATGTCCAGCTGCGGCTTCAGCATCCACGACATCCGGTTCCGCAGGACCAGCGACGACGAATGCGCGATCGTCGTCCACGGCCAGACCGTCGGCACCGTCATGCGACGGCCAGACATCGCGAACCCCGATGGCGGCTTCTTCTACGCCGTCCACCTGATGGACGATTTTCGTGGGCCTCGGCTGGTCGATCATCGTCACGAGGTCCGACCGGTCGCCGCCGCGATGATCGCCGAGCGCGATCTCGCGCCCTGGACCCCGCCACCGGTCCATCCGGACTTCGCCCGGCACCGGCCCGCGTGATCTTCAACCTCCCGCCCGCCTCGGGGACGTGTCCTCCGTCAACCTTCGACGGCGGCCGTCCCCATTTTTGTGCAGCCAGGCCGGAGCCCCCTCACGCCGCCATCTCTCCCGCCACACCGCTGGCGACGACAACAGAAAAAAGAGAGCCCGCGTGTGTGGGGAGGGGGGGGCATCTCGTCGTGAAGTCCGATTGTGCCACACGTGCTCACGCACCTTCGGTGCTAAGTAACTGAGTCGATTGCGATTATCTTCTGTTTCTAATGCCACAGGGCGCGGAATTCAAGCCGATTCCGCACCCCGATGCAACAGATCGGAGACGCGCGATCATGCCAACCATCCGTCTCACCCAGCGCCGGGTCGACGCCCTTCGGCCCCGCCGCAAGGCGCGCGATATCCGGGACGCCGAACTGAAGGGGTACGGCGTCCGGGTCATGCCCTCCGGCGCCGCGCGCTACTTCATCCACAGCCAGAACAGGGGTAAACGGGTCTGGAAGATCATAGGCGACGCGGCGACGATCACCGAGCCCGAGGCGCGGGCCAGGGCCAAGTCGATGCTCGCCGCGCTGCGCGAAGGCCGGGAGCCCGACGCGGCGCACCCCGGCGGCACCCTCTTCGAGACGGTCGCCGGGGAGGTCTTCGAGCGCTACGGGCGCCGCTGGAAGCCGCGCACCCTTGAAGTGAACCGCGACTACCTCCATCGGCAGATACTGCCATTCTTCGCGGGCAGGCCCATCGGAGAGATCACCCGGGAGGACGTGCAGGCCTGGTTCCGCGGGCTCCACGCGACGCCCGCCGCCGCCAACCGCTCGGCGCCGATCCTCTCGGTCATCATGCAGCAGGCCGAGGCCTGGGGATACCGCCCGGAGAACAGCAATCCCTGCGCCGGGATCCGCCGCTACCGGCAGGGGCGGTCCGAGCGCTTCCTGACCCCCGAGGAGTATCGCCGTCTCGCCTGCGTGCTGGGTCGGCGTGAAGCCGGCCGCCCCCTGCACGTGGCCGCCCTGCGCCTGCTGCTGCTCACCGGGTGCCGCAAGTCGGAGATCCTGACCCTCCAATGGCGCTCCTACCGGGAGGGGCGGCTCTATCTGCCGGACAGCAAGACCGGCCCGCGCACGGTCTGGCTGTGTGCGACGGCGCGCGATGTCCTCGATCGCCTGCCCCGGTCGTCCGGGTGGGTCTTCCCGGTCGCCGGTCTGCGCACCCCCTGGCAGTGGCTGGATCACTTCTGGCAGGGCGTGAGGGAGGAAGCCGGGCTACAGGACGTCCGCCTGCACGACACCAGGCATTCGTACGCCAGCGTGGCGCTGCTCCACGGCGAGAGCGTGCGCACCGTCGGCCGTCTGCTCGGTCACGAGAACGCGTCGACCACCCTGAAATACGCCCACCTGTCCGACGCCACGGTTCGCGAAGCGGTCGAGACCCTGTCTCCCCTCCTGTCGGGAAACCGGCCATGAAGGGGCGGAGGGTCCGGCTGACCGACGCGGGCGTCGGCAAGCTGAAGCCGCGCACGACGGAATACGCGGTCTGGGACAGCGAGGTATCCGGTCTCGGCGTGAGGGTGCGCCCATCCGGGCATCGTAGCTTCGTCTGGCACGGGCGCGTCCAGGGAGAGCCGGTCAGGGCGACCGTCGGCCCGGCCGCGCTCATGACCGTCGAGGACGCCCGGAAGCGGGCACTGGCGCTCCGCCTGGAGACCGCCCCGCACAAGGTGGAAGGGCGTCCCGGCGCTCCCCTGTTCCGCGACTTCGTCCAGAACGAGTGGTGGCCGGCGTACCGCCGCCGCTGCGCCCCGTCGTCCTGCCGATTCGCCAACCGTGTGCTCGAGCGGCAGCTCATCCCCGCCTTCGGCCGCCTCCCGCTGGACGCCATCCGGCGGATCGACGTCGAGCGCTGGTTCGACGCCTACAGCCGCACCGCTCCGGGCGGAGCCAACAAGGCGCTCGAGATTCTCAGCCAGATCATGAACGCCGCCCTCGCCGCCGGCCATGCCGGAACCGCTCCCGTCAAGGGCATCGCCAAGAACCCCCGTCCGAAACTCACCCGGTTCCTCTCCGCCGAAGAGATCGAAAGGCTTCACCGCGTCCTCGATCGGCTGGTCGCGGAATGGCCCTCCCGCCGGCAACAGGCCGACATCGTCCGGCTGCTCCTGCTCACCGGCTGCAGGAAGGGCGAAATCCTGAAGCTCCGATGGTCCGAGGTCGACGGCGACCGCCTCAACCTCGCCGACACCAAGACCGGGCCGCGAACGGTATGGCTGAGCAAGGCCGCGCAGGCCATCCTCGCCCGCCAGCCGCGTGACACAAGTCCTTACGTGTTCCCGTCCCCGAGGCATCCTGACAAACCGCTTTCGGACACGCTTCACCTCTGGAGCCGGGCGCGTAAGGAAGCTGGGCTCGACGACGTCCGCCTGCACGATCTAAGGCATACCGTTGCCAGCCAGGCCGTTGCCCGGGGCGTTCCCCTGTCCACCGTCGCGCGCATGCTCGGCCACGCCGACCCCAGGATGACCCTGCGATACGCCCATGTCGGCGACCGCGACCTGCAGGCCGCCGCCGAGCGCATCGGAAAGACCATCGAGGCTGCAATGGGACCGGGCACTCACCTGCACCCCTCGGATGCGTCGAGCGGCAGCTCGTCCGGGTGACGCACCCGTTTCATCCGCTTCACGGTCGTGCGTTCCCACTGGTCGAGATCAAGTCGGTGATGGGAGTGGAGTTGGTGCATTACACGGGAGATAACGGCGTGCTGCGCAGCATACGGCGAGGCTGGACCAGCGTTGCCTGCGAGGATCCGTTTGTGCGGGCGGGGTCGGCTATGTGCGCCTCCGCCCTATCAGCTCAGACCGGCATACGTTTGAAACAGCCGAAGTGCGCCAGGCCACTGGCCCACTGCCTCATTCACCAGCCGCGTCGTCAGGTCCCGAAGAGCCTGCGCCGGAAGGGAGCGCATAGCGTGGCTGAGGGGGGCTTTCTCCTCGGGCGGCAGGTCGGATACCTCGACGCGCGCCGCAATCAGGGATCTCAGGTCGTCCTGGTCAATCTTGACGGTTATGGTCCGCAAGATCGCACTCACACCTCCGTCATCCTCGAGGAAATCCAGCCCCGTCGCTGTGATGCGCGGGTTGATGAGCTCCACCTTGCCGTTGATCAGCGTGCCGGTGATCAAGCCGAGTTCGTGGAGATAGAGAAGATTAGCGTGGAATCCTTCGCGGGCTTGCTCGTCGTCGGTGTACTGCATCCAGCCGGGGTAGGCGTCTCTGCACGAGAGCAAGACTTCGCGCTGCAGATCCCGGTCCAGCCTCATTATCTTCCCTCCATCGGTTGTGTGGCGACGCCGATGATAGGGGCGGGCAGGCCCGGCGTCACATTGGCGCCGGGCCGGCTTGCCAGAGCCGCCTGATGCCAGTCGGCGCTGACTGGCCCGCGCTACTGGAGCGCCTCGGTGCCGTACAACGCAAGAAAGTGACTGCCGATTTCGTGGGCCGGTCGATCTCGTCGGACGGTGGGCTGGTGCTGCTGCGCGTCGGAACGCCGGCTCGGCCCTGCGGACAGGCTGGCCGGCCGCATCCGGGAGTGGCGCGACCCGGCGCGGGCGGTGCACACGCTGCCGGCGATGCTGCGCTTCCGCATGTTCGCGGTCACCTGCAGATACCAAGGCGCCGACGACCGCGACGACTTGCGCGCCGATGCGCTGATCGAGCTGGCGGTCGGCCGGGCGCCGGAGAGAGGGCGCGGTCTTTGCTCGCAGCCGATCATGAGCCGACTGGAGAACGCGCCGTCGGGCACCGAGGTGGGGCGCCTGACGGCCGCCCTGGTCGACTTCTTGTGCCACTCCTTCGCTTCCCCGCCGACGACGATCACGCACGACATCGGAGACACCTGCGATCCGGTGCACGGCCATCAGCAGCTGCCTCTGATCCACGGCCACTACGTGTTGTTCGCCAAGGTGGAACGACACCGATCGGAGTTATGCCCGATTTTGGGTGACGGCGTGATCAGGCGGCGGCGCGAGTTTTGGTTTCGTCGATCTGCATACCGTCTTTGAATCTCACCCCTTCGATGATCTTGGGCAACTGATTGTTTCCCATGAGCCGCCGCCAGGTCTTGCTGGCGGTGGTGATCAGCTTGAAGACCATGGCCAGAGTTGTCCCGTGAGACAAGCAGCCCTTGGTGCGCACGGTGCGGTGGCGGACGGTAGCGAAGACGCTTTCGATGGGGTTGGTCGTCCTGATATGCCGCCAGTGCTCGGCCGGGAAGTCGTAGAAGGCCAGCAAGGCGTCGCGGTCCTTTGTCAAGCAGGCGACGGCCTGGGGTTATTTGGCGTCGTACTTGGCGGCGAAAGTATTCATCGCCCTCTCGGCCTCGGCGCGGCCATCCGCCATCCAGATATCATGCAGGGCAGCTTTGGCGGCCGTTTGTCGCGACTTCGGCAGCTTGTTCAAGACATTGGCTGTCTTGTGGACCCAGCCGCGCTGGCGGCGGGTGTCGGGAAAGATCTCCTCCAGCGCCTTCCAGAAGCCCAGAGCGCCATCGCCGATGGCGAGCTCGGGACCAATCGTGAGCCCGCGCCCGCGCAGGCATGCCAGCAACTCACGCCAGCTCTGGGCGCTCTCGCGCACCCCCGCCTGGAAGCCCACGAGTTCCTTGCGTCCCTCCGGCGTGGCGCCGATGAGGACCAGAATGCATTGCTTCTCGTCCTCCAGCCGACCCTGGAGATGGATGCCATCGGCCCACATGTAGACGTAGCGTCGGGCCGACAGGTCGCGCCGGCACCAGCGCTCGTGCTCGGCCTCCCACTCCGCCTTCAGGCGGCCGATCACCTGCGCCGACAAGCCAGAGGCGTCCTTGCCGAGCAACGCCTCCAGCGCCTCCTGGAAGTCCCCGCTGGACACGCCACGAAGGTAGAGCGTCGGCAAAACCGCATCCAGCGACCGCGTCCGCCGCGCGAAACGGGGCAGAATGGCCGACGTGAAGCGGATGCGCTCTCCTCCGACGCTGCCACGGTCCCGGACTGTTGTTCGGCGCGGGTGTTTGACGCCGATCGGCACTGTAACCTGTTGAACAAGCTAGATTCTAGGGGGTCAAGATTCGACGCTTAACAACACGCAAGGCGCTGCGGTGCGTCGGAAGGACCTCCAGAGGGAGCGCGATGACACCTACGGCAGGGTCTTCGAGGCGATCATCAACGAACAGAATGCGCTGGCTGGACTCTACGCGCCGCTGATGGCTCGGCTTGCTGCTTCTTCGGGAACGCTCAACAAGCTCAGCTTCTCGGTTCGCAGGATCGCCGACGTCCACGCTTGGGGGTCGGTTGCCGAGGAAGAACTCCTGGACCGGCGCAAGGCCGGACCCTTCTACGGCCGCGGCGCGCTGATTGGGGCCGCGATCGAGGCGCTGAAACCGGCGTGGGAGACGGGCTCGGCGGCCGAGGTTCAGGCCGCCATGACCGCCTTCATGGCCAAGTACCTGAAGGACCTGCTGTCGCATGCGCCTTATGCGCCCTCGCAGCAAGTCGAATACCGGACCTGGTCGAAACAGTTCGCACACTGGCTTTTTGGCACCGACCACATCACCGTGCGGTACGAGATCGCGTATGACGGCGTTGACATCCGCAAGCTCTCGCCCGGGACACGCGGTATTGTGCTGCTGCTGCTCTACCTTGCGCTCGACGATTCAGACGATCGACCGCTGATCATCGACCAACCCGAAGAGAACCTCGATCCGAAGTCTGTCTTTGACGAGCTGGTCGCGCTCTTCGTCGCGGCCAAGGCGAAGCGTCAGGTGATCATGGTAACCCACAACGCGAACCTCGTCGTCAACACTGACGCGGATCAGATCATCGTCGCCGAAGCAGGCCCACATCCGTCAGGTGGCCTTCCGCCGATCAGCTACGTGGCAGGTGGGGTTGAGAACGCAGCAATTCGCAAGGCTGTTTGCGACATCCTTGAGGGTGGCGAGGAAGCCTTCCGGGAGCGCGCTCGGCGGCTCCGTGTTCGCCTTGATCGGTGAGGTCGAACGAGATGAAGAGCGTGCCACTATAACGACCAATTGGCCCCGCCATGGTCCTCGCTCGTCGATTACGGCTGGACCCATTGTGGCATCGAGGAGGCGGCTGCTGACACCGTCGTCAGTGAAATTGGTCCGGGACTATTGTTCGGCATCGCCGCTTGACCCCCCGGAATCCAGCCAGATCAATGGATTACCGCGCCGATCGGCGCCGAACCCGCGCGCCGATCAACACCCCAAGTTCACCGCGTCGTTTTTGCGAGAGAGCGGGAGCGCATTCGCATCGTCCGTTGGGCGTACATGGGAGACCCCACCCCGCTCATGGTTCTGCGGGTGCGACTGGCAGGGCCGGCGCGGAGCGTAGCACGCTGTATGTTGCGGTAGAGATCAGCGCGAAGAGTTGGGTGGTCGGGATCAAGAGCCCGACAAACCAGCGCATCGGCCTGTACTCGCTTGGTGCCGCCGATGTGGACGGTCTTAGGGACCTCGTCGAGCGTCAGCGGGCGAAGGCCGAACGGGCTCTCGGCGGAGATGTCCGTGTCCTGTGCTGTTACGAAGCGGGCTATGAGGGGTTCTGGCTGGACCGGTCGATGTCCGTCGAGACGGTCGTGCTGGATCCTGCGAGCATTCTGGTGAACCGCAAGGCGAAGCAGCGCAAGACTGATCGGATCGACGCGAAGAAGATGGTGCGTGCGCTTCTGGCCCATGACCGGGGTGATGCTGCTGTGCTGAGCCGCGTACGGGTGCGGAGCATGGAAGAGGAAAATCGCAAGCGATTGCTCCGAGAGCGCCAGCGCTTGGTGAAGGAGCGGACATCTCTGACGAACTCGATCAAGGGGCTTCTGAGGCTGCACGGCATCTTTGATCTGCAGCCCCGCACCAACGGGTTCGAGATGAAATTCGCCAAAGTGCTCGAACGCCGACTGCGTGTTGTAGGGCGGTCGATATAGATGCGCTTCTCCGACTCGGCGTAGAAGGGCAGCAGCGCCTTCAGCGCCTCCAGATTGTCTCTCTGGATCAGCATGTTGCCAGAGCCCCGCCCTACGTCGACAGCTCGGGAACCTCTTCCAGAAAGTGGTACGGCGGGCGCCCAGCCGCGCCGACATTCCTTTCCTGCGTCAGCCAATTTAGCGTAGGCATGGGCTAATCCCTGCAACCGATGCGGTCATGCTTGAGCAATGACCAATGGCTCCCGACTCCTCCAACCCGGATCTTGGCGGAAGTAGTTCCAGTAATCCCTCTCGAAGCGGGAAACGGTCTTGCTGATTTCGTCGGACGCCTCCAAAGGATACAAAGGAAAAACGGTATCATTCCGTTTGATCGCCCCGACAGCAATTCTCTCGTCGTTGCCTCCGACATTGATGCTGTCCGCCGTGACTCTGAATTGCGGTTGAACGGCATACTCCGCTCCCGGGGCCGACGCCTGCTGCCGCACGCGGTTCGCCCAAACGAGAAGCCCAGCCAGCGTCGAGACCGGCGTTTCGGAGTCGAAGTTCGTTTCGGTCGGATCTTCAGGAAAAACACCGACAAGACGATTCGAGACAAAACCCCACTCCAATAGGCCGTCGGCGTGGGCTTCGGCGTAAGCATAGCTTGTCACTCTTCTATCCCAGTTGTGACTTTCCTCCACGCGTGCTGCCCGGAGCATCGGTCGCCAGTCCTGAAAGTGCATGGCATGCAAGCTTCGAATGGTGCGCAACCGGGAGTCCCGGTTGTTTGACCCGCGCCCGACCTCGACGTGGGGCGGACGTAATTCTTCAATCAGGTTGCCTCCGGTAAAGACCGACCCGAAGCGAACCTCATCGCCGACGGGAACGGCCGTCATGCGAAACCCGAAAGCGTCGTCGGGGGTTTCGAGATGCTTGAATTCTTCCTCGAATTTCCTGGAACGCTCCCGCAGCTGCCGTTCCAGCCGTTCTGTGCCGTGCGCAAGATTGAGGGTCATGTCCCGGATTTCCCGCATGCTCAGGGCCTCGCACCGGTCGGCGCGCCGGACCGGGCACACCAGCGTGGACGCAACGCGATGGGGACCGAGACGTGACCGGCCCGTTCGGAACACGATGACCCCTTTATCTCCGTCCGTCGGAACGGGGACGATATCCAGCGTCGGGAGTTGAGGTTCGACACAATCGCGAAACATCAGCCTGAAACGCTCCGCCAGGTCGGTGCAACGCGGCAGCGGCGTTACCGCCGCAGCGACGGGCGGTTTAGCGCGATTCTCCGCAATGCCGAGGACCAGGGCGCCGCCATAGGCATTGGCAAACGCCACGACCTCTTCCAAAATCCGGTTTCTTGCGTAATCGCCGATCCTGCTTCCGCCGTTAAGCCACGCATCGGTCCTGCCCTTGCCCGCCGGCAGGCTTTCCTTGAATTCGATCTGAGCGCTTTCCGGCACGTTCTCGGCTACCAACGCCTGAATGTCTCCCGGATCGATCCGATCGGCCGGCTTTGTGAGAACGGCGGTCATGCGAAATTCATTCCGATGGACAGAAGTCCAAGGTATTCGGACAAACCAGAATTGAAAACTGCATCCGTCGAACGGCTCGTGTTTTCCTGCCGGCCTACAATCCGGTGGCGGTAATTCTGGCTAACGGATCACGATCCGCTCGGCATGCCGCCTGTGGGCTCGATCGATTACGGTCTGATAGCGCCGGCCCAAGCCTCCCATTGATCGACGCAGGTCCAACTCCGGCACCTGCAGGATTGCCCTTGCCGCCCTAGAGCGGTTCGTCGTGCGCGAGCCATTTTGCGTGCACCGGGTACTTGCAGCGGCGAAGCCACAGATCCATGTGCGGTCGTAGCGGTGCCTCCGGTGCGTGCTGCTCGACGGCGATCGCGCCTTCGAGGTCGTGTTCCTGCCATACGCTGATGCGCGCGTCCTCGGCGCCCTCGTGTTGGTCGTACACCCGCATTCTGAGATGCCATTGAACCGGCCGGTCGAGATCCACCGCGAACTCGCGGGTTTCCTTGACTTGGTATCCGGCAACGCTGGCATGGTGCCAAATATCGCGGAGCCTTCCGTCAGCGTTTTCCTCGGGCGCTAGTGTTTCGGTCGCAACAAAAGGTTCCCAACGGGCGGCTTTGATGCGAATCTGCGGGCATGGGCAAGAAAGTGAGGATCCAGCTGGCGCCCGGGGATCGGGACAGGTTGGAGGCGTTGATCGCCAACGGCAATACGCCGCAGAAGCATGTCCGTCGCGCGCAGATCGTGCTGCTGGCCGGCGACAGGATGGGAACCACCGAGATTCAGCGGCGGTTGCGTGTGAGCAAGCCGACCATTCGGCGCTGGCGAACGCGCTATGTTGAGGCTGGCGTGGACGGCTTGTGCCGCGACAAGACGCGCCCGCCGGGCAAGCCGCCACTCGGCGCGGCGGTGGTCTCCTTGGTCATCGCGAAGACCAAGACAGAGACGCCGCCGAACGCCACACACTGGAGCCTGCGAACGATGGCCAAGGCGGTGGGCATCGCGCCGTCGAGCGTTCAGGCGATCTGGAAGGCCCATGGCCTGAAGCCGCATCTGGTGGCGACCTTCAAACTGTCGAACGATCCGCGCTTTGCCGAGAAGCTCGAGGACGTGGTTGGCCTGTATCTCAACCCGCCGGAGCACGCCATCGTGCTGTCGGTAGACGAGAAGTCCCAGATCCAGGCGCTCGACCGCACCCAACCGGGCTTGCCGATGAAGAAGGGCCGGGCCGGAACCATGACCCACGACTACAAGCGCCACGGCACCACCACCTTGTTCGCAGCGCTCGACGTGCTCGACGGCCGGGTGATCGGCCAATGTATGCAAAAGCACCGCCATCAGGAATTCATCCGCTTTCTCAACAGGATCAACCGGGACGTCGCGCCAAACCTCGAGGTCCACCTGATTGCCGACAATTACGCCACGCACAAGCATTCCAAGGTCAAGGCGTGGCTGGCCCGCCATCCACGCTTCCACATGCATTTCACGCCGACATCGGCGTCCTGGCTCAATCTGGTCGAGCGCTTCTTCGCCGAGATCACTCGAAAACGCATCCGTCGAGGCGTATTCCATTCAATCGCCGATCTGCAAATGGCCATCAACGACTACCTCGATCAGCACAACGCCGACCCCATTCCCTTCGTTTGGACCGCCTCAGCCGCTTCCATCATCAAAAAGGTCAACCGTGGGAAACAAGTGTTGGAATCGCAACACTAGTTGCGTTGCACCGGGCGGCGCATCATTCCTCGACTCGCTCTGTAGAGGCCACGCCACGTTCTCAAAGCGCATAGTCTCGGGGTTCCACTGCACGCTCTCGCCGGTGGGGAAGTATCGGAGCGCGCGTCTCGCGAAGGTGGGCAACGCGCCGCGCATCCCTTTTCTCGCCTCGCCGCTCGCATGACGGCCTGACCAGCACCGAGCGCGAGGAGCTGCGACGGCTCAGGCGTGAGAACCGCCGGTCTCCCCTCCTGGAGAAGGCCGCGGAGATCGTCTTCGTCCCCGGTAGCACGGTCCGGTTTCCGGACAAGCAGAACGGGACCAACGGCAACCCGTCGGACGCGCCCGGTTCCTGGCCCGGTCCACCTTCCGCGACCCAGGGCTCTCTCCGCTGCCGAACCCCGACCATCATGATATGATCGGAGGTACAAAATGAGCGGAACATTCGACACGTTGACGGCCGCCCGAGAACTTGAGGCGGCAGGCATGGACCGCAGGCAGGCCGAGGCCGTTGTCGGCGCGATCCGCGAGGGCCAAGTCGAGTTCGCGACGAGCGCGGACCTGTCCGCGCTTGAGGCGCGTCTCACGGCCGCGCTCTACCGTAGCCTATGGATACAGGCCGCCGCGATCGTCGCGCTTGCGGGCATCGCTATTGGGCTCGCGTCTCTCTGGAGCGGGCAATGACGCTCCACACCGTCCGTAACGACACCGCCGGACTGCGATCAATTGTCTGCGCCAACCGAGGAAACCGCTCTATCCTTCTCCCGTGTCGCGATTTCGTCGTTGTGCCACCATGTTACCCACGCTCCGCGAAGTCTGGTGTTGTTAAGCGTCGAAATCTGACCCCTCCGAAGCAAGATAAATCAATGCGTTAGCGAGCCGATCGGCGTCCAATCTACGTGCCGATCAACACCCGGGCAGGCCCTCGTCCTTCGACCGCCTTCTGGACGGCCTGTTCCACGAGACCGGCCGGCGCGTATCGACCGTGCTGCGGGCGAGAGCGGCGGGCCTGTACCTGATGGCGACCGGGTCCTGGCTCGCCTGGCTGCCGCTGAACTTCCTGGAACGGATGACAGGGCCGCGGCTCAGGCCCCTTCCGACCCAGTTCGGCCGACAGCGCTTTCGCACCGGCTTCGTCGCCCGGCGTTCCGCGGAGGATATTGAGTCCTTCCGCCTGCTCGAGCGGACCGTGCGGGAAGTCGCGCTCGAACGATCCGCTTGACCGTCATGATCTGCACGTCCGTCAGAACAAGAGCCGCGCCGCCGGGCTCATCCATTGCCGGATCGACACGGGCTTGCTGCACCGGAGCCGAACTGAGCCATCGGTGCGGCCGGAGTTCGCCACTGCGTGCACGATGGGCCTTCGGCCCCTTGTTGACCTCTGTGGGCTGCAATACACCTCGTGCCCTTCAGGGCACGACCCTAACGGTGCACCGTGCCACCGGCGGCCACAACTGCGTTCTGATGCTTCCGCGCCGGCGCCGGTGTACGTCGCCAGCCGCGGACAATCATGCTCAATTCGGGTTCGGTCCCGACCCGGCCGGTCCGTGCTCGGTCGGACAGAAAACGGAAACGTCACCGACGGCGGTGCCGACATCACCCGACGAAGGAGCGCTTGCGTCCCAACCCTCCCAGGAAGAAGCGCCTTTCCACGACGCACCGGGAAACGGCGCCATGCATGAAACTGCCCGGGCACATTGGATGATTTCGGACAGATTCCCCGTCAATGCTCGGCCCCGTGGCGCGGGACCAAGTCGCGCCAGCCGCCTTCCGCCAGGGCGCGCGCCTTGTCGATCCACCGCCGCACCTGCGAGCGCATCCCGCCGTCGGGATACCAATTTGCCCTGACCTCGTCCGCCCCGTAGATGTCCACGGCAATCTGGCGCGGCTTCTTGCCGGCCGCAAGCGGATTGATTCAACCTTACGGCCCTGACTGACCTCGTTTGGGCCTACGCTAACCAAAGGGCAGGTCAATCACGCCCGGCCCAACGACCCCGCTCAGAAATACACCGCCGACTGGACAATCGCCCAGCTACGAGAGCCCGCACAGGAGATCGCCAATCGAATCGAAGCGCCGATGTGCGCCGAACGCACTGCGGCCCATCCTGCCTCCCTACGCCAATTCGGCCCCACAGGCCAAATTGGATGTCCAATTGGAGATCATCGTTGGCCGGTTCGACTGCGCCCATCCCGGACCGAGCGAGGCATGGATGGCAGGTAGCCTAGCCGCAACGCCCGGACCAGCCTGTATACAGTGCTTTCACCAAGAGTCCCTATATCAGCAGATTGCTGAAATTGGTGCATGACCGAAAATTTCCTTGACTAATTTCAACATTATACCATTTTCACCACATGGTGAAACCGCACAAAATAGAGAAGCGGGTAGAGAGTACGGCGGTGGACGCAGTCCGCGCTCTGCTTGAGCACGTCCCGGACATACAGATCATCGGAGTTCGCCACGAGCAGCATCTCGGGTCCGGCCACCAGCTCGATGTCAGGATCGATTTCGGCCACAACGAAACCCGCTACGCGCTCCTCATGGAGATCAAGCCACATGGAGCGCCGCGCTTTGCCCGTTCCGCGGTCTATCAGCTCGAGAGCTATATCGCGCACTTGCATCAATCCGAACACCAGGACGTCACCCGCCAGTTCATTCCGATGCTGGTGAGCCCCTACTTGTCGCCGGAGTCGCGCTCCATCTGCCTCGATCACAATGTCGCCTACCTCGACCTTTACGGTAACGCCCACCTTGCTTTCGGCCCCGTCTATATCGAGCGATCCGTTCCGGGCAAACCGAAGCCTGAAGCCCGCGCGCAGCAGTCATTGTTCACTCCGAGGGCGGGCGCAATCCTGCGGGTCCTCCTGCGCGAGCCGGCCCGCGCTTGGCGCGTCACGGACTTGGCCGAGGCAGCCAACGCCAGCCTCGGGCACGTGAGCAATGTCCGCAAAGCGCTGCTCGACCGGGAATGGGTCGAAATAGGAGACGACGGTCTCGTCCTCGTCCAGCCCGATGCGCTACTGAAATCCTGGCGCGAGAACTACCGTCAACCCGCTGGCCATCACATCAGCGGATACACGGTTCTCCACGGGGACCAGCTGCGCAATCGCCTGTCGGGAAACCTAAACCCGGGACCGCAACCTCCGCGCGCGATCTGTGCATCGAACTCGGCTGTCGAGTGGATTGCGCCATACGTCCGAGGCGGCACGCACAGCTTCTATGCAGACGAACCCGGTGCGCGGATACTGCAAGAGGCGCTTCAACTGACCCATGCCGCACAGGGAGCC
Organism: Alphaproteobacteria bacterium; assembly: GCA_965262755.1. GTDB lineage: Bacteria > Pseudomonadota > Alphaproteobacteria > UBA828 > UBA828 > WTGU01. The sequence goes on from OZ253557.1 coordinate 691,482, forward strand.
AACGTGATCCTGCGTATCCCAAACGATGAGACCCTGTTCGAAGACGCCGTTGAGCCGGCACCGGGCATCTTCTGCACCAGCCCAGTCGTCACCTACCTCGATCTATGGAACGGCAACGATCGGGACCGTGAAGCGGCCGACCATTTGGCCGCGACGTGCTTTCCATGGTTGTGAGGGAGCCCCAGGCCGCCGGCGACTACGATGACCGGACGACAGCGGCGGTCAAGTCGGGTCTCATCGAGATCGGCCAGGTCCTCGGCAGCTTTGAAGGCAAGTTTGCGATCATCGGCGGCGCCGTTCCCTGGTTGCTGCTGGGCGAAGCCGAGATGCAGCACGTCGGCACCGCGGACGTCGACCTCGGCCTCGATCCGGCCGCCTTGGGCGACGGTGAATACGCCAGGCTCGTCGAAGCCCTCCAGGAACATGGCTACCTTCAACGGGACAATTTGCGGCGCTTTCAACTCGTGCGCACCGTCCCAGCCAGCGATGGTGGGCCCGACATCGACGTCGTCGTCGATTTCCTGATGCCGCGCGACGCCGAGATCACAAGAAATACGCCGCCGCTTATCAACCACTTTGCCGTCCAGCGTGCGGACGGCGCAGATCTGGCGCTCAGGTTCTATCAAATGGTCGCCATCGAAGGCCACATGCCCGACGGTGACCGCAACCGCGTCAGAATCGCGGTGGCATCGATACCGGCCCTTCTGGCCATGAAGGGTTACGCCATCGCCAACCGTCTGAAACGCAAGGATGCCTACGACATCTACTACTCCGTGAGAAACTTCCCGGACGGAATCGAGGCCCTCGTCGAGGCAACCCGACCTCTTCTTGCCGCCGAATCGGCACTTCAGGGATACCGCTCTATCTCCGACAAGTTTCGAACTGTCGAGGATTTCGGGCCGTCGAGCGTGAGAAGGTTCGTCGAGAACTCCGACCTACTTGGTGATCGCACGGCAAGCCAATGGCAGCAGGATGCCTTCGGCCAGGTCGACGCCTGGCTCAGAGGCCTTGGCCTGAGGCAGTCATGACCGGGACCTCGAATGCCAGGATTCGTACCATGGACATGCCGATCCTGGACGAGGTGTTCGTCATGGGAGACGGCTTTGTTCTCAACTTGTCCAATCCAACTTTCGCCGACTTCTTTCGAGAAGAGCTCCAAGTCGACATAGACCATCCCCGCTGGGAGGCTCAGGGCGGAAGCAAGGCAAAACGCCTACGATATTACTTGCGACAGTCGGACCGGCGTACGGCCCTCGATACACTGAACGCGCTTTGGGAATACCGCGAGATCAGCGGCGTCACCCATGATTACCCCGAGCTGGACGATACGGTACGCGACGCGTTCTTCAGGATCCTCGAACGACTCGGGGCGCAGCCGCAAACGCAAGCGAAACCTTCCTCGGCACCATCGCAACCGTCGATCGATGCAGGTGCCGCATCAGCCCTTGCTGACCGATTACTCCAAGTTTCCAAGCTGGAGCCCCAGCCTCGCGGCTATGGGTTCGAGAAATTCCTGCACGATATGTTCAATGTGTATGGACTGTCCGCTCGCGCATCCTTTCGTCTGGATGGCGAGCAAATCGATGGCAGTTTCGCATTGGGCGACGACATCTACCTGCTCGAAGCCAAATGGGCCAATGCTCTGGTCGACGCCGCGGCTCTTCGTTCCTTCAATGCCAAGGTCGAGGACAAAGCGAAATGGTCCCGCGGCCTGTTCCTGAGTTATAGCGGATTCTCCGCCGAGGGCCTCTCCGCCTTCGGGCGCGGCAAGAGCGTCATTTGTATGGATGGTCGCGACCTCCACGGTACTCTTTCTGGTCGGCTCGACTTCGCGACTGTGCTCGCCATGAAGGTCCGGCGCGCCGCGGAAACCGGTCGACCCTTCGTCCGAGTGGACGACCTTACCTTTCCCTCTACTCCATGACTGCCATCCTTCCTCTTTCCGTTAGTCGTACTATAAGTCTGCTCTGTAGCTCCGCTAAGCGGCCCATTCCCTTGTTCTGCGAACCTCCAGACAACCAGCAAATGCGGCCGGCACCTAGTTCGATCGCAACATCATAGGGCCAATCTATCGCACCATAGGAGCTAGACCGATCAATAAACTTCCATACCTCAGCCGTAACGATCTAGAACGCAAATTGCGAGTGGCGCGTTTGTACCAACACGCCTTCAATTGGCTAGAGCGCCGTAGCCCTAGATTGGGAAAATTACTCAGATGGTTCCTCCGTGTTTCCATGTGGGACCTTCATTATGGAGTTTCTGAACTCCTTTTGGGTATTTCCGCTTTAGTCATACTGCTTGCCGTCGCGATCGGTGTCGACGGTTGGACCACTGGAAATGAAAAGTACTGGTCCATCAACGGCATTGTCCTTTTGGTTGTAGCCGTTTTGCAGCAGAGAAATCGTGGCAAAACACTTATCCAGTTGTATCGAATATACAAGCGCGACCAGAATAGCCAAGTCGAAGCAAGATCTATGGGTTTTGATATTCGTGAGCCTTACATTGATCGGATATTGCATTTGCTCAATAAAGACTATCCTGAGACATTCGTGTACGGTCGGTATTTCACTCCACTGGGAGTAGACTCCGAGACTCCACGCTTTTTTCAGGACCAACTACGAAACTGGGAAAATCGTTCTAATAAACGTATTCGGTCATTGTGTTTCGCTTGGGAACAGGGCGCTCAGCGATTTCGTATCGAGTACAGGCGTACTCCTGCTCAGATATATGCAGATCGATTTATTGAAACCGCTGGACTTGAAGAAGCAGAACATAACCGCTTGAGAGAAATTCTTTTACAGGAGGAGTGGGCGTGTAGACCTCGTTTTGAGTGGATCACGAAGATGGGGCTTTATTGGATCTCTCTGATAGGCGCTGCCGTTATCTTTCTATTCCTAGGTCAGCCCACGCTGCACCTTTCTACGGGCGACCCGTCCTCTTTTGGAATGCTCACTCTGATGGCAAGGGCGCTATTCGTAACGGTGCTGCTCATTCTCGCAGTTTCCGCGGCACTTAGTGGCCTGCGAGCATATTATTTTCCAGCGGGTATTTTTCGAATCGATGAAGAGGTTCAAGAACAGAAAGCCAAGGACAGTGCTCGTGGCAGGCTTGTTAAATGCGCCTTGTTTGCGCTCTTAGGTCTTATCGGTGTCTTGGTCGTGGATCCCGTCTCGCAACTGTGCAGCGGGGTAGAGGATAACGGCATAGACTTTTTTAGCAAGATGCGCTGGCACCTTAGTGAATCTCCCGTTTGCAAGTATATCGTTCCGCGCATTTTGAAATAGATCAAGCGGGACTTATACGCCTAACTAGCCTGACCTATTCGTCCTGCGTTGCCTTTGGAGGTCACGATGGCACGGCGTGAGTTTCCCCCTGACGCCATAGGCATCCGGTTTCGAGCTTTGTTGTGACAGGCGTTGGGGGTTGAGGGGGAGTTCGGGTTTACGGGGCACGGCGCCCCGGCGGTCAGGGGCCTGCTGCTGCGAGGCGCCCTGCGAGCAGGCGGAAGAGGGCGGCGTCCGGGCAGGCAGAGGAGAAGTGGATACGGATGCGGGCGGCCTTTTCGATGACGCGGGCACCGATCTTGAGCAGGCGCAGCCTGAGAGTGGCGAACTCGGCGCGGGCGAGCGGCGCAGCACGGGGAATGGCGTCGCGCAGGGCGAGCATGAGCCAGTAGGCGCCGGTGTGCAGGACCAGCCTGAGCTGGTTGGCGAGCGGGCTTTGGCAAGAGGTCCGGTCGGAGGCGAGCTGGCCCTTGTGCAGCTTGATCAGGTTCTCGGCCTGGCCGCGGGCGCAGTAGAGGACTTCGTAGAGATGGCGGGGCTCGCCGCTGAGCGAGGTGACGATATAGCGGGCGTCGAAGCCGCGCGTGCTCGCCTCTAGCCTGGCGACGACCCGGCGTTCGCGGCCCCAGGAGCGGGCGGCGTAGGCGAAGGCGGCGAAGCTGCGCATCCTGTCTGCGCCGGCCTCGGCGCGGCGCACCTTGAGGTCGTCGGCCACCTCGTAGGCGAGGGCATGCAGCGCGCGATTGCCCGCGAGGCCGAAGATGTAGTCGACGCCGTTCTCCTCGCACCAGGCCATGGCCTGCGGGCGGCCGTAGTGGGAATCTCCGCGGAAGGTGAGCCGGGTGCGGGGCCAGTGGCGGCGTATACGGCGGACCAGATGCTTCAGCAGGGTGCGGACCTCAGGCCCGGACGGCGTCTTTCCCGGGCGCAGGAGGACCGCCACCGGCTTGCCGCTTTCCACATGGTAGACGTGGACGGGGAGAAAGCAGCGCGTGTCGTAATGGGCGTGGAAGAGCGAGAGCTGCTGGTGGCCGTGCACGGCATCGCAGGTGTCATCGATATCCAGGGTGATGGCGGCGGGAGGGGCGGGAAAGGAGCGGCAGAAGAGATCGACCAGCGCCGTTGTCATGCGCGCCACCTCGATGCGAGACGGTGCGTTCTCCAGGCGGCTCATGGTGGGCTGCGAGCAGAGCGCGCCCCCGCTCTCCGGCGCCTTTCCTGAGGCCAGCTTGAACAGAGGGTCCGCGCGGAGCGCGTCGCAGTCGTCGGCATCCTCGTAACCGCAGGCGATCGCCAGCATGCGAAAGCGCAGCATGGCCGAGAGCGAGTGGACCACCTGCGCCTGATTGCGCCGGTCGCGGATGCAGCCTGCCAGGGTCTCGGCGAGGCGCAAGCGGCGCTCCGCCCCGCGCAACAGGACGAGGCCGCCGTCAGACGAGATCAGGCCACCATCGAAGGCGGCACTCACCTTCTTGCGTTGGACGCTTGGCAGATCGAAGGGGAGAAGGCTATCGTCGGTCATGGCGGGCGTGGCGTTTTCGTTGTTCGGAGAGGAAGACGCTCGGACAACGAATTCCTACCCGATGGCAACGGCTTACGCTACGTCCGCCACCCCAAAATCAGACACGCCGTGAATAATTGGGGCTAGCCAAGACCGTCCGCCAAGCTATAGCTTCAGAATGGCGATCAGGACAGCCACACCGCCGAGGACTGTCCAAAGGGGCCTCTCTATCCAGCGCAGACGTTTTTCGATGGAGGCGAGTCTCTCGTCAATCTTATCAAGACGACTATCAATCTGACCTAAGGAATAGAGGGCCCAACGATCAGTATTAGAGACTGAACCCTTAGCAGCCTCCTTGCCAGGATTGTACTTTTCCCCAAGACTCATTTTCTGTGGGCCTTTGCCCACTTCCAAAATTTTTGTGTAGCATAACCGCCAAAGGCACTTGCTTCTGTGACAATACCATACCCAACAGGGGACGAGTCCTCCTCGTCATCGGGCCAGATCATGTCGACGAGTTCATCGGTCGTGCAGTCGATCTCGACAAGCCAGATTGGCTCGGAAGCCAATTGGCATGTTGCGGTTGACTCTTCGACGACAGCCTTTGGCAATTCGCTTCCGGGTTCCGTGCACGCAACGATGTAAATCATGCTCGGCGCATGCCTTCCCGCGATTGAGCGCCGCCCCTCGGTGGTCGGCGTTCGCAATTGCATACAACAGCTTGGAGAATCGCGTCAACAGCCTTGACGCGGCCCTCTATTTTTGGCTAGTATAACGCCATAAATAGAGGGCGATGACATGACACAGAAGGCACCCGGACGCTCCCACCGCACAGGCATGACGGTTATGGAGCTGCTGCGGAAGTTCCCCGATGATGCCGCTGCCGAGAAGTGGTTTGAAGCCCAGCGCTGGCCTGACGGTCGATTCTGCCCTGATTGCGGGTCGACCAACACAGTTGTCGTCGCCAGCCGGAAGCCCATGCCCTACCGCTGCCGGGATTGCCGGCATCACTTCTCGGTCCGCAAGGGCACGGTCATGCAATCCTCGAAGCTCGGTCTCCAGAAGTGGGCCATCGCGATCTACATGATGACCACGGGCATCAAGGGGACGTCGAGCATGAAGCTATACCGGGAGCTGGGCATCCGCCAGGCCACGGCGTGGTTCCTGATGCAGCGCATCCGCGAGGGCTTCATCGAGGGTGAGAACAAGCCCTTCCCCGGCCCCGTAGAAGCTGACGAGACCTATGTCGGCGGGAAGCTGGGGAACATGTCGGCTAAGAGCCGGAAGAAAGCCCGTCAGAGGCCCGACCTCGGCAAGACCATTGTTGCCGGCGTGAAGGATCGCCCGTCCAAGCGCGTCAGCGCCGCCGTTGTCGAATACGCGGACAAGCCCACGCTACAGGACTTCGTGACCGAGCGGACTGCCGATGACGCCATGGTTTACACCGACGAGTCGCGCGCCTATAAGGGCCTACCGCGAGAGCACGATACCGTTACGCATAGCGCTGGCGAGTATGTGAAGGGCGATGCCAGCACCAACGGCATGGAGTCGTTCTGGAGCCTGTTCAAGCGGGGCTATCACGGTACGTTCCACCACCTGTCCGAGAAGCACCTGGACCGATACGTCCGCGAGTTCACGGGGCGGAACAACATCCGCGACCTAGACACCATCGACCAGATGACCGCGCTGGCGCGCGGCTTCATCGGCAAGCGGCTGACCTACAAGGAACTGATCGCGGGCTGACACAAGACCGCTCCGCGCTACTCTTGGCAGGGGCACGCGGAGACGGCCCAACCCTCTCGACTTTTATAGCAGAGAGGGCTTTGTCATGGCCACAAGAAAACCGTTGGAGACCGAGGCTCCGACACTGGTCGACCCCAATGACCTGACGGTGTTCGTGCGTTTCAAGGACGATAGTAAGGCGAAGATGGTCAAGGGCGTAGGATGGCGGCCATATGATCCGTGGCATGCCCGCGACATTCTCGCTCCTGACAATGGGGTGGACTATTTCACGGAATCAATGGCCGCGAAGTTCTGCTCCTGCTATAAAGAAATGATGCCAGATGCCGAGTACATAGGAATTTGTTCGGCCTAGTCTTTGAATATAACGCCACTCTCTCTTGCGCGATTCATCCGATCTGTTGCATCCAAGAGCACTATTTCAACATCGAGAGTTGTTTCTATCACCACGCTATATTTGGTGGTTCCTGCTGGTCGGCTTCTCTTGACTTCCGGCAACTCTTTGAATGCGGCATACACGGTTCCCCCACTTTCGTCCTTGAAGCTGAAATGCGAGCGGGACCTACCACACTGGAGAGCAAACACCTCGAGTATTCTCCACTCATCGTTAGACAGAGACACGATCCCTTTGAACACCGGGTAGGGCGATGATGTGGGGCGGCTCTTCACATCGCCGCTGTCCATTCTCGTTTCCTGGAAGTCTTGCTGGGTTGTGCGTTCCAGGCGACTTGGAATGTGGCCGATCAACTCCGGCCATTTCAGAATCTCGATAGGATTATTGCTCATTGAGTCTCTCCATTGTTGGGGCGGCCGGTCTCTGCCGGCTCGCCTCGTCGTCCGACCTATGTCAACGTGACGCACCGAACCTGGCTAAACGAAATCGGGGCGCTGGTCCCGTAGCCGCTCGCGCAAAGCCTTTGTGGAGTGAGAGAATGAAGCCGCTATTCCCGCCCGAGCGCGTCGCGCAACTCATTCAGGATTTCATCGAGCGCGACTGTGACCGCCCCCACGCGCCCGTCCAGGTAGTGAACGTCTTTGTAGTGACGCGGGCAGGCATCGATGATCTCACGAGCGAGGGTTCTGTCCCGGTTGCCGAGTGCGGAAATGATGGCGATGAGTAGTGCCTTCACCGCCGTCAGTTCGGCCTCAACGTCGCGTGGCCGGTGGCCGGTCACCACTCATGCACTGCTGCATGAGCCTTCTCCTCTCGTTGTGTGAGAGGGCGAAGACCACACTTGACCAGTGCGCGAATACGGCTATTCTGCCGCCGCGATCATCGCACACTGATCAGGCGTCCTTCGCCATCACGGTCTATGTCATCGAGTCGGGCTGGCACCCGGCTCGATGCGCTTCTAGCCCCTCCATGATCTCAGATCAAGACGCGGTCATCGCGCCACCCCGCTCTCCACACAGCCGGGCAACGTCAAGCCACGCATATAATCCCCAAAAGGATTAACCTCAGTTGCCTAGCCATACCTCATGGCGTAGACTGACTTGCGACATGATGGATGGAGAAGGGCGATGACGAGCAAGCCCATCACCCCGCGCCCACGGGGCCGCCCACCGAAGCCCATCCCGAGGATAGAGGCCAGCCCCAAGCAGGTGGCCCGTGCGATCTTCTCAGCCGTGAAGCCAGCGGACCCGACCATCCGCGTCCAGAAGACCCACACGCGGAAGCCGAAAGCGTCTCAGTGAGCGGGTGGCCGACTTCCTTCGCCATTGCCGTCTTGGCGATCACTCTGTCCGCACCGGCGGCAGGTCATCTTCCGGCACAATGCACCGGGGAGGGGACTCCGGGCGCGGAGCTCGCGAATGCCATGGAAGAACAGATGGTGCAGCACGCCGAGATTAGGGCTGCCCTTGAGACGGGGGCGACTGACTCGATGATCGCGCTCATGGTGTTTCAGCTCGTGCGGAACAACAAGCGTACCTTGGATCGCGTGGTCATGATGTTGGAGTGCGTCGCAGACTGATGGCTGCGATGAGCCTCAGTGAAAGGCCGGTTGGCTAGTTAGGCGTATAAGTCCCCTTCATTGTTTTGGATCTCCACCAAATAGAGGCGCAATGGCGACAAGCTACGAGGGCAATTAATATAGTCTATTCAAGTTGGTTCTGTGGCAACCTCGCTACGAATACATTTGATGAGATTCTGCAAGTAAGACTAAAAAACAGAGTATTTTCTATCCATGCTCTCAACCATGGTTTGAAGATTGTCTCTTTCTTCTGACTCTGGGAGATTTTCCTGAAACCATCGGATCAAGGGAACTTGAGATCTATAGATATCTCTCACCTGAAACTCCATGGGAACCGAAGCATAAACTTCAAGAAATTTACGTTCAATAGTCAAAGAGCCGTTCACTAAACGATTCTCCAAACAGTAAGCAGTTTTATTTCCTATATGTCCAAGTGCCAATTTAAGCTCATCCTTGAAAAGCACCGACCGTTGCCGAATTGTGTCTTTTTCTCCATCAGAAAGCTCTCTTTCGAAATCCCAGGAAATTCCACTATCGTCAGCAAATATCTTGACGGCTAGAGTTCCCCTGTCTCGCTCCTTCAGGATTTTCAATACCGCCTGCATCATTGTAGAATAAAATAGTACGTAATCCATACCTACCAAACATACATTGATTTGCGCTTCCAAGGACAACTTGCTGAAATCCTCTAGAGGCAAAGCCACAGTATCATTTCCAATCACTTCAAACATCAAATGATATGAATCATAATAAAACCCTCGAAAGGCCTGATAATACTCATCTGTGAGGGGATCGGCAGGTAGACTTGGAGGATCTTTTTGAGCATACCCAGTGGAACATATCCCCAACAGCAAAAAAGCCACCAAAAATATCTTAACTCTTTTCGTGATGACCCTGGCATCCACGCCGACCCAATCCAGGTCGCCGAACAGCCGCGCGAACTCAGTCTTCGTGCCGCGGTTCATGATCACCTCCAGCTCGGCGCCGCGGGCGAGCCGCGCCGCCTCTTCGTTGACGATGTCGAGCTGCATCCGCAGCACCTCGGCGCCGATGTCGATGGTTTCTCTCGGGCGAGCGGCGGAACATCGCGGGCGGGACGGTAGCGGTCGACGACGTCGACGGGTTCCACAATGTCCTTCGGCGCCCGGTAGCATCGCTGCCCGAGCTCCTCCTCGTACCGCGGCGGATCGACCGGGATGGCGCGGTAGTCGTGGTCGTGAAGGTACTTCGCGGCGAATTGGCTGGGTCGGTACCAGCTCGCGGACAGACTGACCATCGCCACAACACGATTCTCGGCGAGGATTCTGCGCAAGGTGGAAATGTCGTCGCTCAACGCTGGTGCTCCGGAAGCGTGCGATGACCGCGAGAGGGAATCATACACAGGGCCGGTGCGCCCGGACAGTCCGGGGCGCCGGCCGTGCCGGCCGCGTTACGCACTCCCGTTCTTGCGGTCCGAAGCGCACGCAACCGTCAACGCCACCGCCGGCGTTCTCCTCTGCTTGGCGCATCGCCTGCGGTTCGCCGTTCTTCTCCGCACTGCCTCGAGCATTCGGCGGTTAGCCAGCGGCAGCACGAACACCTTCCCCGCGTGTTGTTAAGCTTCCACCTGCGCGTCGCTCCGGCTCGGTCGCGGGAGTAACGGGGGCTTGTGTCTGCGACGCCTCGGGCTTGAACTGGCTGCGGGTGGGGTGAAGAGGCCGTTTGCGCACTGGCGTGCTGTAGCGGCACTCGATGTTGAGCCCGAAAACTCGGGCTCCAACTCGTCCCGGCACCGCAAAACGACGAAACGCAAAACTCCATGCTGTCAATAGCTTAGGCATCTGTTACTCAAGAGCGTGCAGATTGGACGCCGATCGGCGTGGTAACACGTTGATTCGCGTCGATTCCGGGGGGTCAAACGGCGACGCCGAACAACAGGCTGACTAGCCGGAAGACCAGGTGAATAGTTCTGGAGTCAGTATAGAATCTCAAAAAATCTCACGATAAGTCGCCGAAGCAAGTGCCAGCATTACTAACAAGAGGATGACGTAAAATGGGGCTATAGACCACGTAAAAAAGAGGGATAAGGCTTTCTTGTCCATACTCATATGGCGTCTGTAGTTCATCTCGAATGGTCTTTCCGTTTCACCATCTGCCGTTGCCCTAAAGAGGCTGATAAAACCTCTCTGCAGATAGAGATATCTGATGTCCATGATGCAGAAAGCAATGACGGCGATACCGGCCCCAGCGGGGATTATCCAATGCGGATCATCGGACAGACCCAAGAAGATAAAAGCAGCCGTGACTATCGACACGGTCCAAGTCTTCATCTGTGAACTGTTTCCGACCAGACGTGTGTGCACAAGCTCGACCAGTTTCAGGTGTTCAATCCGATCTTGAGACATCCCGTTCTCGTCTGTATCAGACATGAGCGTCACCCTCTTGCTCCTCCGTATCCTGCATGACACCCTCGCCCCGATTCGCCGCTCATCCAGCGAATCACGCCAATTCCAACAGCGCTAGGAGTTTTTCAAATGCGGCCAGATGTTGCATTTTTCAGCAGCCCGCTAGAGTCGGCACAAGTGTACCACAGGTCACGAGGGTTACCGTGCAGTGAATTGTTCGACTAGGATTTCGGATTTCTTGATAGCCTGTCAGCCACGCCATCGATCAAGGTCCGTTCTTTGACGAGCGGATGGTCGCCGGGCGGCGGTGCGCCTATGCGAATGTGTTCGCAGAGAATGTCGAAATCGAGCATCGCGCCAATCAGCCAGCAGCACGAATACAGGCAGTTGTACAGGGCGGGGAACAGGCGGGCTTCGTTAGCCTCAGAAGAAGGTAGATCAAATCTTCCTTCCTGCAAGATACCGCCAAAGGACATCAGGGTATCGCCATTAGGATGCGCTACCTCGCAAATTTGATCTAGCGCCAGGCGAAGTCCTGGGAAGGAGGATGAGTTGATCTGAAACCTTTCGACGCTGCCCAGCGGGTTCGACTCCCGCCCGGCAAAGGCGCAGCCCGCCAGCCGGAAGCGAGTCTTGCATGGCGTGCGGCAACGCCCGTCGTGAAGCGATGGATTGGACGCCCCCTCCCGACGGCATTGAATCGTGCCAGGGTGGCGGTGGTATCAACGCCACGTGAAAGGAGAAGGCGTCCATGGAGCAGGTTAGCATCATCGGAATCGATCTGGCGAAGAACAGCTTTCAGCTACACGGCGCGCGGGCTGATGGATCCGTCGCTTTTCGCAAGAAACTGAGCCGTGGGAAGGTTCTCGACTTCCTTGCCGCACAGCCAAGTTGCGTAGTGGCGATGGAGGCCTGCGCGAGCGCTCACTATTGGGGCCGGGAGACCGAGAAGCTCGGGTACGATGTGAAGCTGATCCCGCCGATCTATGTGAAGCCGTTCGTCAAACGGCACAAGAATGACACGACGGACGCAGAGGCAACGAGCGAGGCAGCGCAGCGTCCGACCATGCACCTCGTGGCGGTCAAGACGGAAGAGCAGCAGGCCCGGGGGATGCTGTTCCGTACGCGCGATCTACTTGTGCGCCAGCGGACGCAGACGATCAACGCTCTGAGGGGTCATCTGTCTTCGAGCACGGTGAAGCGATTTGGACCCGGTCCGCGTATCTCCATACGGGCCAGCGGAATCTTCAAGGCCGCAGCAACAGGCCGGATAGACGACAGCACCTGACCGCATGCACCGAACCGAACAAAGAACTGCTTGCATTACCGGGGGCGTCCATAGACGTAGACAGCGGGTGACGAAGCGTCGCAGTGAGGGGCCATCACAACATGCGACCCCGACGAGCCGTGGTAACATCCGTTGCGTGGTGGCCCGACGATCCCGTCAACTGAGAAACCCTGAGCTTCTATCGAGCTGAACAGGGAGACCACACACGCCGTCGCCGTCGCCGTGATCTTCGCGCGTGACGGAGAGATTCGCCCCGCACGCCTCGGCCCGGCCGGTTATGGTTCGTTTCGATGGTAGCGACGATCCGCAATCTGACCTCGTCGTCGGCCACCGTGGAGTATTTCCGGCACGACGGGGGGTATTACGTCGGGTCGAAGGGCGACGGGGGAGCGCTTCACGCGAAGCGCGAGGAGCACCGCGAGGCGAGCGCGTGGCACGGGTGCGGGGCGGAGGCGCTGGGTCTGAATCCGGGCGCGCGGGTGTCGTCGCGGGCGTTCGAGAGGCTGCTGCAGGGTCATGTGCCGGGGACGGAGATCCGGCTGGGGCGGGTCCGGCACGGCGGGCACGAGCACCGTCCGGGATTCGACCTGACCTTTTCGGCGCCGAAGTCCGTATCGCTGGCGGCGTTGCTGCCGACGGAGCGCCATCCCCGGGGCGACCGTTCGGTGGTGCGGGCGCATGATGAGGCGGTCCGGGCGACGCTGGACTGGGTGGAGGAGACGCTTCTGGAGACGCGCGGCTGGGACCCGGAGACGCGGCAGCGTCCCCGGGTGAAGGCGCCGTTTATGGCGGCGGCGACGTTCCGCCACGTGGCCAGCCGCAACCTCGATCCGCAGCTCCACACCCATGCCGTGATCGCCAACGTGACGCGGGACGCCGACGGGCGGTGGCGGAGCGTGGATCCCGTTGCGCTTCGCCGCAACGCGCGCCTGATCGGGGCGTATTACCGGGACCGCCTGGCGCGCAACCTGATCGCGCGCGGGTATTCGATCGTGCCGGCGATGGCGGGCCGGATTCCGAGCTTCGATATCGCGGGCCTGGGCCGTGAGCTGTGCGATGCGTTCTCGACGCGACGGCGGGAGATCCTGGCCTATGTGGAGGATCGCGGCTGGAACGGCAGCGAGGCGCAGAGGCAGATCGCGACGCTTGCGACGCGGGGCCGCAAGGCGGAGCCGCTCCAGGGGATGTTGCGAACGCTCTGGCGGGAGCGCGCGGAGGCGATCGGTTTCGGAGCGGTTTCGGTCTGCGCACAAGGGCGGCGGACTGTTCGCGTCCCGCAGGTGACGGGCTGCACCGCAGCCCCGTCCGTGACAGTAGCGGCCGTTCCAGGATCGACCGTCCAGCGGTAGGCCGCTCTCAATACCCAGAAATCATTCGACGGCGCGAACACGCTGGCGGTCGTCGGCGCGGTGCGGCCGCTCGTGCGAACGTCCGACTGCCACTCCTCCAGCCATTTGAGCACAACCCACTCCTCACGCCGTCCACCTGTTGTTAAGCGCGCTAATCTGCCCCCCCACGAATCGCACTAAAACAATCAGTTAGCGCGCGGATCGGCGCGGAACTGACGCGCTCTTGAGTAACAGATGCCTAAGCGATTGACAGCATTGGGTTTTGCGTTTCGTCGTTTTGCGGTGCCGGGACGAGTTGGAGCCCGAGTTTTCGGGCTCAACATCGGGTGCCGCTACAGCACGCCAGTGTGCAAACGGCCTCTTCACCCCACCCGCAGCCAGTTCAAGCCCGAGGCGTCGCAGACACAAGCCCCGCTACTCCCGCGACCGAGCCGGAGCGCCGCGCCGGTGGAGGCTTAACAACACCCGGCGACGAAGGTCGAGGTTTCCGTCATCACCTCCACGGCATCGGCGCCGTAGGTCCGGAATATCCGCACCGCCCGCGCCGTGCCGACGCCGTGGCTGTGCAGGAAACGAAACTGCCTCCGGGAAAGCCGGGGCGGTTCAATCCTTTCGTAATCGTGCTTACGTTTGTTCTCTTGTTTCGCGAGAAGTATTCTCGATCGCCTTTTTCAGCAACCTGTTAGCGTCTTTCCGCGCCGAAGCCGCCGATGAAGCCCTGGGTTTCGTCGGCGCTCGCGGCCCCGAATGTCCCCGCGACCGAGCGGGGCACGTCCCCAGCATTGCCATTGCCGTAAAAGCGCCCGCCCCAGTGCCCGGAAAGGGCGGTGCTGTCCTCGAACGTCCCGGTGGCGGCGCCGTTGAAGAAGCCGCTGTCCGCCCCGCCAATGGCGGTCTGCCCGAGTGTCACCGACGTTGCGGGCCTGGAGATGTAGTCGCCCTGCTCGGAGGTCTGGACGATGAAGTTGTCGATGCGCCCGTCGATCGTGCCGAGCGCCGCGGCGTCGCCGAACCCGGCCTCCAGCGTCACCAGCGCGCCGAAGGAATAGCCGCCTGGGGGCGTCGCAGTGGCCTCGAAGTACACGCCCGTCACATCCCCCCGGTAGCGCGCGCTGCCCGTCACACCCGCCAGGTTCTCCTGCCTGAACGGATCGCTTCCGGTGGCGAAGGCGCCCTGCAGGATGTCCTGCGTGGTGTCGGCATCCTCCGAGACGCTCGTCCAGGACCCCCAGGCCAGGTGGTCGGTATCGACGGCGCTTTCGATATCGCTGTGAAAGGCAACCGCTATTCCCTCCGTCAACGCGCCCGCCGATGCATCGGTTTCCTGGCGCTGCCCCTTCGCCGACGCGGACGTCGACCTGGCGGCCGATGTAGCGCTCCGGCGCGGAGTAGTGGTTTCGCTCGAAGCGGACGTGACAGTTCGGCCCGACCTTGCGCTCGACCCACTCTCCCCACTCCCAGGCGTGAGCCGGCAGCGCGGCCAGGGCCGTCCGCTCGTTCGCCTCGAAGAGCGCGCGGCGGCTCTCGCCGCACTTGGCCATGGGGGCATCGTTGAGGCGATCGAGCTCGCGGCGGATGGCCGCGTTCATGGTGTCGAGGGAGAAGAAGGTCTGGTGGCGCAGCGCCAGCAGGATGCGCGTCTGGACGGCCTTGACGCAGCTCTCGACCAGCCCCTTGTCGGTGGCCCGGTACTTGCGCGCAGGCAGCACTGCGATCCCGTAATGGAGCGCGAACTCCCGGAAGCTCGGATTGAGCCGGATATCGTCGCGGTCGGGATCGTCCACGCCTGACTTGAGGTTGTCGATGATCCACCGGCGGGGGGTGCCGCCGAAGTACTCGAGCGCGCGCCGGTGGGCCATCGCCCAGTGGCGCACCGTCTGGTCGGGGACCGCCTCCGCGTAGATCAGGTTTGAATGCGCAAGGACCGCGACGAAGATCTCCACGTCGGTCTCGCCGCGCCCGGTGCGAAGGGCCAGCGTCTTGCCGGAGAAGTCCGCCATCCCGTACAGCCCGGGCTCGTAGTCGAAGTGCATCTGCGCCGAGCCGCCGCAGCTGCCCTGGTGCGCCTTCAGGCGCGCGCAGAACTGGCTATAGCTGTACGCCTTCCCGCCCTGGGCCCTGGTCTCGTCGCGGTACTCCTCCCAAAGCGTGCGCCGCGTCGCACGCACCCGGCGCCGCTTCCGCTTGGCTCGAAGCTCACGGAGCACACCATCCCAGTCCGGCTGCGCATACCCGCTCTCTCGCGGCGCCGGCGGATACAGCTGCGCGCGCAGCCCGTCATCGTCGAGATCGCACGGCAATGGCCATGACAGCCCCGCCGCCTGCGCGCGCTCCAGGACGTTCGATACCGTCCCCGCGCTCACGCTCACGGCCACCGCGATCTCCGCCCGCGGCAAGCCCAGGTCGTGATGGTGCCGAAGGATGTCCCTGATGCTCATGGTGTCGATCCTCTTCATTGGGGCCCTGCCTCCTCGAGTCGATCGATGGATCGATGAGGCTGAGCCGGGAGAGGATCGGCGCGCCTGGGAACATGGATGTGGGTGGCGCCCGCAGGGTGATCGGGCCGGGCCTCAGACCCGGCCTCCGACGGTCAAGTGCCGCCGGATTCGCGGTCAGATGTCGCCAGAACTTCGGTCAAATAAAATCAGAATGGCGGTCAGATAAAATCAGAACTGCGGTCAAATGCGGCCAGATTTTGCATATCCAAATTCTTGTTTTCTCTCAACCCGGTGCTCCTTCGTCACAGAATTTCGGCAGCGTTCATCTTTAGAGCATTGCCTTTCAAATTCAGCATTCCGAATCGGGACTGCCTTGCCGAACGGTAATTCCATGGGAGTTCATCCACTATCCTCTTGCCACATACGCGACACGGAATTCCGACCGGCAGCGGCCCAGTCCTCAATCTGGCGGCTGCGTTGGGTTTTCCCCGCCGCCGGGTGCAGGAGCGGCGCACCTCGGTCATCCAATAGTAACCGGCCGGTTTCCATATCCGGACGGCGCCTGCCGCCTTCGGTCGACACCACCGGCCAAACCACCGCCCAGGGACGATGTCCCGAGAACGCCGGGCTCCCCAATTTCATCTTCCCCCTCATGTCTTCGGTCCGCTCACTCACGCTCCCGTAGCAGTTCCTCGTTGACCAGCTCGCGGTTCGTCCTTTCCCAGACATACTCCATGATCGGGATCGTCTCCAGCGTCCGGCCGTCCAGCAGGGCCTTCGCAGTCCCCGCGAAGGTGTTCCAGTCAACGTTTCCGGCGCCTTTCAGCACATGCGCGCTACGCAGCATCCGCAGCGCCCAGTCCTCGCGCCGCGACTCCAGCCGGGCGAAAAACCCGGCCCTCGCCCGGTCTGCGTCGTCGGTCTCCGCCTTGGCGTCCTGCAGGATCGCCGTTCCCCCCGACCAGCCCTTCACCACGCGGTAGTCGTCCGGCCACGCCGCGCTGCCGCCGACCAGCTCCTCTCGCACCGGCGCGGGCAGTGCGGCGATTTCGTCGCCCGGATCCAGTTCCGACAACCACTCCGGCGCGGTCACCGCGCGCGGCCGCAACTCCCACATCCCGCACGAGAGCGCGACGTCGACCAGACCCGCGGCCGGCGGTTGTTCCAGAGCAAGGCCCTCGGCCAGCGCCACGGCAACCTGCTCCTCGAACGTTTCCCACGGTATCTCGATCATCATGTCGAATTCGTCCGAATCCATGAACTCCCCGATCGCTTCCATGCCCGGTATGACCACGGCCTCTGCGATCCCCCGCCCCAATTCCGTAACGACCGTCGCAAGGGCCGGTTCGTCCCCTCTGGGACGCGGCCGGATGGGGACCGTTCCCCGTCCGCGGGGAGGGGCACTTCCCGGCCATGCACGCATCCCCGCCTCCCGGGTTCCCCCAGAGATCATGCAAAACGGCAGTGGAGACAAGGCAATGCTCATGAAAGGCTCGCCACTGGTTTGCGTCGCCGCCGCGTCGCTGGCCCTGGTGCTGTACGGATGCGGTGGCGGCGGCTCCCGGGCGCCGGGTAACGATGGCGCGATGGTGCCGATGCCGGGCGACGGCACGGATGCCGGGTCGATGCCGGGAGGCATAGGGGAGGCGGCTCAAAACCGGCCGCAGGCGGGCAGCAGTGTGACGCAATCCTCGATCGGCGCCGGCGGTGCGGCTCCGCAGGACATCACGGTTGAGGTGGAATACCGGCCGGGCGGAGAGATCGGCTACAGGGTCTCGAACGGTGAGTGGTTCGTGGACAGCGACGACCCCGGGACGCAGACCATCGTCAATCTGCGCGGAACGTCTCCAGCCAGCGGGCTGACCGTGACGGCGGTCGTCGCGCTGAACGCATGGTCGAGGTGTTCCTCGAACGCGGCGGCGAGCGCATCGCCGTCCACCGCCGCAAGGCCGGGCGCAACCAGTACGCCACCACTTCCGAGCACATGCCGGAGACCCTCGCCGAGTTCCGGACCGGGCTGCGCGAGAGCGTCGCCGGCCTGCAACCGCAGCTCTCAGGCACCCCCGCCCGCGTCCCTCCGCACGCCGCCCGCCTGACACCGCGTTCGCGGCCGCGCGCCAACGAGAGCGAGAGGCTGGCCGGGAGCAGGGCGGCGGTGCGCGTCCGGGCAGAGGGCGCGGCCGCCGTTTCCACTGACCAGTCAGCGGGAGGCGGCTCATGCAGATCAACGGCACACTCCAGGGAAACGCCCGGACCTACCTGACGCACATGTTCGGGCGGGGGTTGGACGACGAGCGATACGTCGTCGAGAGGTTCCACTCGGCGGCCGACGGCGACATCCGTCCCTACGGCGCTACCGAGCGCGAGAAGCGCGGACGGAAGCGGCCGCGAAAGGTGATGAGCCTGCGCTCCGTTCAGCGCCTGCGGCCCGAGCGCGACGAGATCATCGTCTGCACCGGCGTCAACCTGAAGGATTCCGGCGTGCAAATGTGGGGTTCGCGCGCGACGGGCCTTTTTGTCAACACCAGGCATCGGTGATCGACGTTGGGCGGGGCGTCCGACCCGGGCGCCCCGCCACTCCTTCGCCTCTACTCCGATGGGGAGATTCGCCGTGCCCTTCAAGACTCCAGACGACAACCGTGCATGGGAGCGGCGCCGTTACCGCCGGCTGACCGCCGAACGCACCTCGCAGGGATTGTGTCCGAATTGCGGACATCGGCCGCCGGCACCCGACCGCCGCCTCTGCGAGGTCTGCGGCGAGCCGCGGCGCGTTGCCGATCGCGCCCGCTACGCCCGAGCGAAAGCCGAGGGCAAGCTTTACGCGGGCCGGGATGCCGAGGCCAAGCGTCGGGCTGCGCGCATCGGCACGAAACGCCGCTACGATGCCCGCCGTGCCGCTGGGCTTTGCACGAGGTGCGGCAAGTATCCGCCCGTCGCAGGCTCTCACACGACCTGCGAATATTGTCGTGATGGACGGAACGCCAACGAGCGCGACAGCTGGTCCGCGCGGCGTGCCGATGGCTTGTGCGGCAAGTGCGGGACAGTCGTGGACGACGGCACCGCGCGCTGCGACACCTGCGCCGCCATCCAGGCGAGAGGCGCGTCGTCACCTGAGCGCAAAAACGCCGCGAGCCGGAAACGCTACGCTCGCCGCCGTGCACGCAACCGGTGCACCGATTGCGGCGCCTGGTCTGCCGGCGCGGCGAGGTGCGAGCCGTGCGCCTACCGCTCCTGGGCCCGCTCGGCGGAGCATCGGGGGCTGCCGGCCGCGCCGGCGCGATACACGGTGGTTCACGCCGTCACCGGCGAGGAGTACGGCACGTTCGAGAGCCATGCCGAGGTGGCGGGCTGCCTGGCGTTCTCGCGGCTTTCCGCCGACGACGTGGAGATCGTCGTCGACGCCCCTGTCATGGCCCGTCTGAGCGCCTGGGAGTGACCTTCGATCGGGCTGCCCGCGCCGGGCGCTCGCCCCGTGCGGGCCGGCGCCCCAACGGCCGTGGGGCTCGGAGAGCCGCGCGGGAGCCGGGACTCGAAACCGGCTCCCGCGCATCCGAAGGGTCCGCGCCGGCGAGGATCCTCCCCTTGAAGCGGCGTCAGGACCCGACGGACAACCGCTGGGCGATCTACCGCCGCACCGGCTCGACGATAAGCCGCCCGCGCCCGCGTCTCAGCAGGTAGCCGCCGCGCGGGATCGCCAGCCGGCCCTGCTCGATCAGCGGCCACAAGGTGTCGACAACCAACGCCGCGTTGCCGTCCGCCTTCTCGTCGGCCGCCCCCTGTGACGCCAGCCACGCGGCGAACGCGCGCTCGCCGACCTCCTCGCCCACCGACTTGCGCAGCGCGTTGAGCTTGCGCAGTTGGCCCTTCGTCAGGCTGCCCTCGTCGATCCGATCCGATGATGTCTGGTCCATGATGCTATCCGCCGTCAGCCGACTCGAAACTGTGACCCGATTATAGCGGCGCCGGTCCCGGCCGGCCTACGAGTCTTCCCCCGCGCCGCCCATATTCTCGTTGATCCGCCTCTTCAGTTTCGGTGACGGGCGGAACACCACGACGCGACGCGGCGGGATCGGGGCCGACTCTCCCGTCTTCGGGTTGCGGCCCATGCGCAGGCCCTTGTTGCGCACCGTGAAGTTCCCGAACGACGAGATCTTCACCTCCTCCCCGGCCGACAGCCGCTCCGCAATCGCCTCGATCACCTCGTCCACGAGTTCGGCCGCCTCGCGGAGCGGCAACCCCAGCTCCGCATGGAGGGCGTCTCTCAGGTCGGCTCGCGTCACCGTCGCCATGGCGAAATTCCCCTCCCACTCCCCGACAGCGTAGCCGGGCCACAAAGTCCGTCAAACGGTGCCCCTGCGCCGACGCCGGCTGCGGGCACACCGGCGGTCGCCGGCGGGGGGCCCTCCGCGATCACCGGGCCGAGACCGCGCCCCACCCCGCTTCCACACGCGGCGATGCCCGCCCCGCCGGTGCGATCCCTCGCCATCCGTCGCTTCGATCCGGACGCCGCGCTCCTGACGTCCGACGCCGGCGTGCCGCACACCGCGACCGAATTGACCGCGCGAACCGTCGTGAGGTCTGCGGCTATCCGGCAGACGGCAAGGCGGACTGTTGGTCGGCGCGCGGATTGGACGCCGATCGGCGCGCTAACTAGTTGTTTTCTTTTGACTCATAGGGGTCAACATCGCGCGCTTAACAACATATAGAGGACCGATTGGCAGCCACACCGGGGTGAAACGGGCGCGGCATCCACATTCCGGGCATACTGATGCCATCGGCTTTATCGTTGATCGAAGCGGTAGTCCATTGAACTTGCCGGGTTGCGAGGGGTCAGTTATAGACGCGCCTGACAACAGAATTCGCTCCCGCAACTTCTTCGATACCGTCCAGGAGAAAATCCAAATCCACCGGAAGGCGAACGAGTCTCGATGAGCGGTCAATCGCAATAGTGTCGCGCATTCAAGATGCGCCTCTCGAAAAAGGAAAAAGGTCTCATGCAGCTCTTGTCCTACCAGCTCGCTGAAACCACCTGTTGGGTTGCCTGCATGCTCAATGGAATTCGTTGTCTCCTCAAGCAGGACAGAGTTGCGACCCCCGTATACCGGATCGTGCATTCCCTCCTTCAGGATCGCGGCGTGGTCTATTACGAAGAAAGGGATCTGGAAGCGTTGAAGGAAGTTTATTGGCGCCTTGAGAAATACACGGGACTCGCCTTTGAACATCAGCAGGGTGGCGATGTAGAGCCGACTTTACGACGCCTTGATCTAAATGGCGATCAGGTCGCAATTTGCGATGTCGGGAATGGGGATCATTCAATACTGTTGACTAAGAGAAAGGGCGATTGGCTGAGGGCCTTCGATCCGTACTGGTATGCCGAACGACAAGCGAACCCGAACGTACAAATTGTACGCAAATGGCATGCCAATACTGAGATTTGTCAGAACCATCTCCTCGACGACGCTTTTGGAGCGCATGAAGAAGCATACGGACTGGGACAAGCATATCCCATGGGCAAAAACCTGAAAAAACGGTTCATGACTGTCATTTGGAGCAGAAGATAGCGTCCATACGCCATTTATGCGGATAGAGTCATCGGGTCCCGGGAGTTCTCGAAGCTCCTTTGCGCAGCGCAAGGGCCACCTCTACGCAGCTACTGAGTTCCTGGGCCTGCTCCTTGGAAACCCACGTCATCTTGCGAAAGTAGATTAGGCTTTGTACCCATAAAATAATTGTCAGGGAGAGCGAACCATGATTCAAGCTCCCAAATTGCGGGAGCCTGCCGATGAAGCGCTACGACCTGACCGACTTCGAGTGGAGCGTGATCGAACCGTTACTTCCCAACAAGCCCCGTGGCGTGCCACGGGTGGACGACCGTCGCGTGCTGAATGGCATCTTGTGGGTTCCGCTCCGGTGCGCCGTGGCGGGACCTGTCAGAACGCTACGGGCCTTACACGACCTGCTACAACCGCTTCAACCGCTGGCGCAAGAAGGGCATCTGGGATCAGCTTATGGACGCTATCGTCGAGGCTTACGACGGCAACATACAGATGATCGACAGTTCCAGCGTCCGCGTTCACCAGCATGCGGCGGGCTCAAAGAGGGGGGTCCGGATCGTTGCATGGGTCGTTCCCGAGGCGGACTGACGACGAAGATCCATGCTGTGGTCGACGCCAGCGGCCTGCCGCTCCGCTTCACCTTGAGCCCTGGCCAAGCCCATGACAGCACGGCCGCTGAAGCTCTGCTCGAAGATCAACTTCCTGCCGACGGCTTCCTCCTCGGCGACAAGGCCTACGACGCCGAATGGATCAGAACGATGATCGAGGAGCAGGACGCCGTGGCGATCATTCCCGACCGTAGCAACGCCAAGGCTGCCCATGCCTTCGCCTACTTCGTAACGTTTCTCGTACCACTCTGCCACAAGAAGCTGAAATCCTGAACAGAAGGAACGAAACAATGAACACCATGAAAGCAGTATGCTTAATCATCGTCATTTTCATGTTCTTCATGGTCGTGTTCACTCTGGCGGAAGCTAAATCGTTTGAGAAGCCACCAACACCTAATACCGGAGTGTATGTCATCGAGATCGACCAGGATTGGGTGAAGCTGGCAATCGATCCTGTCAACACATTCGTAAAGGACGTCAAAGCGTTGGAAAATCTCATACACACCCGACCGGAGTATGGCAGCGAGATCGTGGACACAGCAGCATTCGCGTGTAGCATCTACAATCGTAACAGTGTTTTCCTCTCGGCACAATTCGACACGGACGGAGTTGGTCTAAACATTTTCCGTATGTATTGGCTGTTTGGGTGTGCAATCCCATGAAACAGACCTCGATACACGTTGACGAATACCACGTCGTCAATGTCTACAACGGCTCTGTTGCAAAGTCCGGCTATTTGGTGACGTGTCTACGTGATCTGCCGAGAGGGGTTGAGGCATGAGCCACTTCAAGGGACGTCACTTCCGGGGGGAGATCGTGCTTTGGGCCGTGCGCTGGTACTGCCGGTATCCGATCAGCTACCGCGACCTCGAAGCGATGATGACCGAGCGCGGCGTCGCGGTCGACCACTCCACGATCTATCGTTGGGTGCAGCGTTTCGCGCCGGAGATGGAGAAACGTCAGCGCCGGCAGTGGCGCCGGCCGCAGTCGCGGAGTTGGCGCGTCGACGAGACCTACATCAAGGTCCGCGGCAAGTGGGCGTATCTGTACCGGGCGGTGGACAAGCTCGGGAACACGATCGATTTCTACCTCTCGGCGACCCGCAACACCAAGGCAGCGAAGCGATTTCTCGGCAAGGCGCTGAGAGGATTGAAGGAGTGGGAGCAGCCCGAGGTGCTCAACACCGACAAGGCGCCGGCCTATGCCGCTGCCATCGCGGAGCTGAAGGCCGAGGGCAAGTGCCCGAAGGACACGAGGCACAGGCAGGTGAAATACCTCAACAACGTCATCGAGGCCGACCACGGCAAGCTCAAGCTGCTGATCCGGCCCGTGCGCGGGTTCAAGACGCTGAAGACGGCCTACGCCACGATCAAGGGCTTCGAGGTGATGCGCGCGCTGCGCAAGGACCAGGCCGGGATGTTCGCCCTCCAGGGCGGCATTGTCGGCGAGGCCCGGATCGTCGAGCGCGCCTTCGATCTCGGACCGTGCGCTCTGACCGAGGCGATGGCGTTGCTACAGGACCGTCTAGCCAACGCAGAAACATGACGAAAGCACGGTTGTCGTCCTGATCTGACTCACCCCTACGTCAGGTTTGCAACAGAGCCATCCGGCCTGTTGATGCGGCGTACAAGTCTGGCGCCGCTGGCCTGCATGGAGATGCGCGGATCGGGTCCATATCAGCACTGCGAGCTCGAAGGCTCTTTGTTCGGAAGCTGGTTTTCCCGACCCCGTCTCGTCGACCGTTTTGCCCTTGCCCGTCCTCCGTCCTGCCCGCATCCCCGACGGCTTCCCGCGCTTCGCCTTCTCAGGCGGCGGCGGGAACCCGGTAGGTCTTCTTCTTCGTCGCCAGCGCCCAGACGATACGCGCCATCCGGTTGGCCAGCGCCACCGCAACCAGCATCCTCGGCTTGCGCGCCAGCATCCTGGCCAGCCATGGATCGTCTGTCCTGCCGCGCCTGGTCGCCCAGCGGACGACGGTCATGGCGCCTGTGATCAGGAGCCGCCTGAGATCGCGTTGGCCCATCTTCGATATCTTGCCAAGCCTCGGCTTGCCGCCGGTCGTGTGCTGGCGCGGTACAAGGCCGAGCCAGGCAGAGAAGTCGCGACCCCGCTGGAAGCTCTCCATCGGCGGCGCGAAGGCATGGATCGCCATCGCGGTGATCGGCCCGATCCCCGGCACGGTCATAAGCCGTTGCACGTCCTCATCCTGCCGCGCAGCCCTATGGATCTCCCGCTCCAAGTCTCCGATCTTCCGATTGAGACCTTCATTCTGCTCAAACAGGAGGCCGCCCAGCTCCCGGACCGCCTCCGGCAGGTCCATGACCTGATCCTCAAGCGCCGACGCCAGGCGATGGATATGGACCGGCCCCTTGGGCGCAACAACGCCGAACTCCGCCAGATGGCCGCGCAGCGCGTTGATCGTCTGTGTGCGCTGGCGCACCAGAAGATCGCGTGTCCGGAACAGCATGCCCCGCGCCTGCTGCTCCTTCGTCTTCACCGCCACGAAACTCATGGTCGGCCGCGATGCCGCCTCGCATATCGCCTCGGCGTCGGCCGCGTCGTTCTTTTGCCGCTTGACGTAGGCTTTGACATAAACCGGCGGTATCAGTCGCACCGCATGGCCTAGACCGCCGATCTCCCGGCCCCAGTAATGGGCGCTGGCACACGCCTCCATCACTACCGTGCAGCGCGGCTGTGAGGCCATAAAATCCAAAACCTTCGCCCGACTCAGCTTCCTGCGGAACGCAACCGAACCGTCCGCCCGCGCACCGTGAGCTTGAAAGCTGTTCTTTGCCAGATCGATCCCGATCATGCTAACCCGTTCCATGGATGCCCCTTTCCTCTCTTGGCGTTGACGATACCGCCAACATGGCACATTGCGATGCCGCCGGAAGGGGGCGTCCACTCCATCAACAATGGATCAAGGAGGGCAAGCACGCGATCCGGTGGACACGCCTGTCGTGCCGCAGGTTCGACCACAATGCCGTTCGCCTCCAGCTTCACGCGCTCGCCTACAACCTCGGCAACTTCATGCGCACCCTCGCGCTGCCCGATGCCGTGGAACAGTGGTCACTGACCAGCCTGCGAGAGAAGCTCATCAAGATCGGCGCGAAGATCGTGCGCCACGGGCGCTACGTCACGTTCCAGATGGCCGAGGTTGTCATTCCTCGTGACCTGTTCGCCGACATCCTGCGCCGTATAGACCGGCTCAGACCGCCGCCAGCCCCGGCATGAGCGACGGCACCCCGTTCCTTCGCGTCGCCGCCGACAGGATCGGTGCGCCCGGATCGCCGGCAAAAAATGCCATTCCGCGCCACCAACGCCGCCAATTGGTCCTCAATCATCCGGATCGGCGCGAAGATGGCCGTCATTCGAAGGCGAATTGCACGTCGAGCGGTTTCGAGCCACACTCAACGGACTGGGAAGGATCCATATGGGGAATCCCGGCTTAACCCGAGCCGCCGGACTGTCGAAAAAGGCGGGGCCACCGGACCGGAGTAGTCCCCGGCACCTGGAGAACGCAGCCATGGCCGAGCGTTGGTGGGAGAGCAGCGCGGGCGTGACCGCTGCCCTTGCACACGTCGTGCGCCCGATCGAGCAGGCGAGGCGACGCCCATCCGCACGGCCGTCCCGGACAGGGAGAACGCATCCATGGCCGACACCACAGTATCCGGCGGACCCGGTCTGCTCGAACGGCTGGCCGAAGGGCCGGTCATCTGCGCCGAGGGCTATCTCTTCGAGCTGGAGCGCCGCGGCTATCTCACCGCCGGACCCTACGTGCCGGAAACTGTGCTGGAGCACCCCGATGCGGTGACCCGGCTGCACCGCGACTTCCTGCGCGCGGGCTCCGACGTCATGCTCGCCTTCACCTACTACGCGCATCGGGAGAAGCTCAGGCTGATTGGCAAGGAGGGTGCGCTGGAGGAGATGAATCGCACCGCGCTCCGGCTTGCGCAGGAGGTGGCGCTGGAGGGTGGCGCGCTGGTCGCCGGCAATGTCAGCAACTCCAACATCTTCGTCGACGGCGATGCGGACTCAGCCCGCGCCGTGCGCGCCATGTTCGACGAGCAGGTGGGCTGGGCCGTCGACGAGGGCGTGGACTTCATCGTCGCCGAAACTATCGGCCACGTGAGCGAGGCGCTGCTCGCGCTCGAAGCGATCAAGGAGGCGAGCCTCCCAGCGGCGATCAACCTCGCCATCTTCCGCGACCCGCACACGCGCGAGGGCCTGACCCCGGCCGAGGCCTGCAAGCGCCTGGAGGACGCGGGTGCCGACGTTGTCGGGCTCAACTGCGTGCGCGGCCCGGCCTCCATGCTACCGCTGCTGGGGGACATTCGCGCGGCGGTGAGCTGCCATGTCTCGGCGCTGCCCGTGGCCTACCGCACCGGCGGAGATTATCCGACCTTCCTGTCGCTCAAGGATCCGGACTGCGCCTGCCTGCCGGAGGGGCGGCCCTTCCCCACCGCGCTCGACCCCTTCACCTGCAACCGCTACGAGATCGCGGAGTTTACCAGGGACGCGCGGGCTCTCGGCGTCGGCTATCTCGGGGTCTGCTGCGGCGCGGCGCCCCACCACATCCGCAGCATGGCGGAGGCGCTCGGCCGCCGCCCGCCGGCGAGCAGGTACTCGCCCGACATGTCGCGGCACGCCTACTTCGGCACCGTCGACGAGATTCCGGCGGCAAACAAGGCGATTGCTAAGGACCTGTAGCGCTGGCCTCGGGCTAGTCACCTGAAACTGAAGTAAATAGCAGTATACAATAGCCATCGGAATTGGATTTGGAGGTCTTTCCGATGGCTCGTGGCATTGGCCGGCCGATGGCGGTCTTGGTTCTGAGCGATGAAGAACGGTCGTATCTTGAACGTCAGGCTCGACGCCGCCGGGTCGCGCGCTCGATCTCCGATCGCTGCCGCATGATCCTGCGCTGTGCAGACGGCCTGACGAACAAGGCGGTGGCAGCCGAGATCGGCGTACACGAGCACACGGTCGGCAAGTGGCGCCGCCGCTTCTTGAAGGCGCGCATCGAGGGGTTGTCGGATGAGCCTCGGCCGGGACGGCCGCGAACGCTCACGGACGGTCAGGTGGCCAAGGTTGTCGAGCGGACGCTCACCGCGACGCCGGCGGACGCGACCCATTGGTCGTTGCGCTCGATGGCCAGGGAAAGCGGCCTTTCGCACACGACGATCTGGCGCATCTGGGGCGCCTTCGGCTTGCAGCCGCACCGCTCGGAGACGTTCAAGCTGTCGGGCGATCCGCACTTCGTAGACAAGGTCCGCGACATCATAGGCCTCTATCTGTCGCCACCGGACCGCGCACTGGTGCTCTGTGTCGACGAGAAGAGCCAGATCCAGGCGCTCGACCGTACACAGCCGGTCCTGCCGATGTTGCCGGGCATGCCTGAGCGGCGCACGCACGATTACAAGCGCCACGGAACGACCTCGCTGTTCGCAGCCCTCGATGTCGCTACCGGCTTCGTCATCGGCAAGTGCTACAGGCGCCACCGGGCCAGGGAGTTTCTCGACTTCCTGAAAGAGATCGACCGCTCGGTGTTGTTCGGCGCACTGGTTGGACGCCGATCGGCATCGCAACACATTGATTCAACTCGTTTCCGAGGGGTCAGACACTCACGCCGAACAACACAACAGGACCAGACCACCGTCGGACGAAATCAGGCTACCCCCGCAATCGGCGGTTAAAGGCTCTGCGCTTAACGACACTTGGTTCTACAATGAGGTCCGTCTGCACAGTTCGATCGGCCAGAAAGCCCCGATTGAACTTGCCAGCCCTTCTGGGCTGGCATGCCGGCCCTGAGGCAAACGAATCGTGATTTTCTCGGATCCGGTGATCCAACATCGGCGCAAGTCCACCACAACTCCCGGTAAGGCGCGATCCGAACCTATTAGTGGAGGCAGGTCACCTCGTCGTCGAGAAAAAGCTAACGGCCATTGCATTTAGTCTCCAGCCCTCCCGTGTAAGCGTAATAGGCAGACTGGCTATAACGCTTCTCCCACAACGATTCCGCTTCTGCTTCGCTATCTCCAAAAGCAACCGAAGGCGGACCGTCGTCTTCGTCGTAGTAGGTAATGCACCTATGATTTATGGGAATTATATCGGAGAGTCACATTCGGGCGGGGGATGCGGCCTCGCCGGCAGAAGCGCTTGACGGTCTAGGAGGACTCCGACCTGAAGAATAGCGGCTCAAGCGCCTTCTGACTCACCTGCCAAAGCTCGTGCGGCTCGTCGCCAATGAAGAGATCGCATTTGCACTCGCTTTCGTTCCAGCGGGGCGTCACAGAGAAGCCATCATCGCGATTGCGGCCGCGAGTGCGGCTAACTCGTAACTCAAGGGGCAGCATTTCAAATCGCACTGTCGCGACTGGGCTTCCGTTCATCTGACGGGCTACCGAGAACATCGGAACAGCACCCCCATACTCCTTCTGCACGGAGTATTTGAAACGACCTTCTGTCAGCGTATCAATCCCGTTGGCCTGCTTGGCATCACGCTGCACCAGGCCAAAAAGAGCCTCGAACGTCAAGTCGAGATTGCAGTCGGCGCGAGCCTTTACCCAGTTCGGCGGCTCGCTGAAGACGTTCGACGACATCACGGACTCGTTACGCCAAGACGCCCATACCGTCAAGCGTCGTCTGATTCCTTCACGACCACCGACCGCATGACCGCATCCCGCAGCCCCTCAGGCGTCGCCTTCACGCTCACGTCCGCCTCCAGCTCCGCCTTGCTCGGCTGGTAGTTCGACGGCTTCACCTTGACGTGGCGCAGGAAGGGCGGTGTGCCGAGCGATGCAGATGCTTTGCCCTTGTCGGCTGGGCGGCTTCGGCCTCGCTTCTTGTCCATGTTTACTCCCTCACACGCCTGCCCATGATGCCATGCGGGGCTGGCGTTGTCTCGTCGCTTCGCCCACACTCGTTCTGCGGCATACGGGGAGACTGGCCATGCGAGCGAGCGCGATCCTAATCATCACCACCCTCGTGATTCTCGTTTCGGCCCCCGCGCACGCGACGCACAAGTCGTGGATCATCTGCCCGAAGGAAGTCATCGCCCTCCTACTCGGCTCTGTACCAGACGACGACTCCCCGCGCTCCGATGAAACTAGGCGGTTGATACGCGAGGCGTGGTGCTACGATTTAACCATGCCCCATGAGCGAACTGTTCCTGCCTCGCCCGATCGGCCCGAATGGGTGATCCCTCATGACGCTATCGACTGGATCGCGTTTGAAATCGAGAACATGCCTGCCGAGTGAAGTGGCTACTTGCCAGGGATTAGGGGCCTTTCTCGGCCGGCCAAGGCCAGGAAAGTCTACTCGCTGCGCTGTTGGCGCTCTAGTTTCCCGATCTTTGCGCTGTAATCCGCATCCATGTCCTCAACGTGGCGGTTTAGGTGTTGTTAAGCCCGCAGATTGGACGCCGATCGGCGTGGTAACACGTTGATTCGCTTTGATTCCGGGGGGTCAAACGGCGATGCCGAACAACACGCTGATGATGAACCGGCCGGAGCCCGCGTCGCCGGCGGCTTAGCCTCCCGCCGGCGCGCCACGCCCGGCATCCCTCGAAGCCTTCCGATCTCCATGGGACCGGGGCGTCCCACCGGCGCCCGGCCGTCCGCGTCCCGCCGCAATCCGTTTGCTGCGCCGCGCGGGCGCGCCTGAACGCCGGCGAGAGCGAGAGGCTGGCCGGGAGCAGGGCGGCGGTGCGCGTCCAGGGAGAGGGCGCCGCCGCCGTTTCCACTCACCAGCCAGCGGGAGGCGGCATATGCAGATCAACGGCACACTCCAGGGAAACGCCCGGACTTATCTCACCCACGTATTCGGGCGGGGGTTGGACGACGAGCGATACCTCGTCGAGAGGTTCCTCTCGGCGGCCGACGGAGACATCCGCCCCTACGGCGCCACCGAGCGCGCTAAGCGCGGACGGAAGCAGCCGCGCAAGGTGATGAGCCTGCGCTCCGTTCAGCGCCTGCGGCCCGGGCGCGACGAGATCATCGTCTGCACCGGCGTCACCCTGAAGGACTCCGGCATGCAGATGTGGGGAAGTCTCGCGACCATGCTCTTCGTGGACAGCAGGCGCCGGTGAGCGCTGTTCGGCGGGGCGTCCGACCCGGGCGCCCCGCCACTCCTTCGCCTCTACTCCGACAGGGAGGATGCCGGATGCCTTTCAGGAACCCCGACGAGAACCGCGCCTGGGGGCGGCGGCGCTACCGGCGGGTCACCGCCGGGCGCGTTGCCCTCGGACTCTGCCCCAGATGCGACCACCGCCCGCCCGAGCCCGGCCGCCGGCTGTGCGCCGATTGCGGCGAGCAGCGTCGCAGGGTGGACCGCGACCGCTACGCGCGCGCCAGGGCCGAGGGCAGGCTTTACGGCGGAAAGGCCGCCGAGGCCAAGCGGCGGGCGGGGCGCGCCAACACGAAGCGCCGCTACGACGCCCGCCACGCTGCCGGGCTCTGCACCAGGTGCGGCAGGCACGAACCGGTTCAGGGCGGCATCGCTTGCGAGGGTTGCCGCGACCGGCGGCGCGTCCGCGAGCGCGACATCTGGTCGGAGCGGCGGGCCGAGAGCCTCTGCGGCGCCTGCGGTGCGCCGGCACTCGACGGGGGAGCGAGATGCGACCCCTGCACCGCATTGCAGACCGGGCGCCCGTCGAGGAAGGAATACGGCCGCAAGATCTACGCCCGGCGGCGCGCGCGCAACCGTTGCACCGATTGCGGGGCCCGGTCGGGCGACGCGGCGCGGTGTCCGGGGTGCGCCCGGCGCTCCCATGCCCGCTCATCGGAGCACAGGGGGCTGCCC
This sequence comes from Alphaproteobacteria bacterium, assembly GCA_965262755.1. Classification (GTDB taxonomy): domain Bacteria; phylum Pseudomonadota; class Alphaproteobacteria; order UBA828; family UBA828; genus WTGU01. Next base: position 722,404 of record OZ253557.1, read on the forward strand.
GCGTGGCCAGCGCGCTACACCGTCATCGCGATCGCCACGGGCGAGGACCTGGGCACGTTCGAGAGCGCCGCCGAGGTGGCCGGCTGTCTCGCCTTCTCGAAGCTCGCGGCGGACGACGTGGAGATCGTGTCGGACACCTCCGAGATGGCGCGATACGCGGCATGGACCTAGAGCGTGCGCGCCTCGCCCGCCGGGGCCGCGCGACGGCCGGGCCCCCACCTTCGATTGCCGCGCGAGCATCGCGCCCCACCCCGCTTCCACGCGCGGCGCTTCGCGCCCCGCCGGTGCGATCCCTCGCCATCCGTCGCTTCGATCCGGACGCCGCGCTCCTGACGTCCGACGCCGGCGTGCCGCACACCGCGACCGAATTGACCGCGCGAACGGTCGTGAGGTCTGCGGCTATCCGGCAGACGGCGAGGCGGACGGCAGGCCAGAGTTGGAGGAGGGCCTGGAGAAGGGTGAGCGGGGAAGGGGTCGAGAGAGCCCGGACCCGCTCGGCAACCATCGTCAGAACCAGGAACCATAGGAGACGATCATGAGCTTCGGATTGAATCGCGCGGAAGTGATCGGCCGCCTCGGCGCCGATGTGACCGTGAATCATCTCGCATCGGGGGGCCGCGTGGCCAACCTGAGCATCGCCACCGACGAGAGCTACATCGACAGGAACGCCGGCGGCGAGCGGATCGACAAGACCGAGTGGCATCGGGTCGTCACCTTCCAGGATGGGCTGATCGACATGCTGGGCAAGCACGCGAAGAAGGGCCGTCTGGTCTACGTCGCGGGCAAGATGCAAACCAGGAAGTGGCGCAAGGACGGCGAGGACAGCGACCGCTACTCGACCGAGATCCTGCTCGTCCCCGGTGGGCGCGTTCAGTTCCTGGATCGCCCCGCCGGCGCCAACGGCAACGGCGCCCCGGCGTCGAACGGCGAGGCGGCCCAGCCCGCCGCGAGCGGCGACGCCGATCCCGACCACGACACGAGCCACATTCCTTTCTGACGGGTCCCTCCCGCCCGTCGACCTGGGCCGATCCCACCCATCCCCTGGGCTTCGGGATCGGCCCTTTTCTCTGTCAACGAACGGGACGCGGCAGGCCGCTTCGACGACCGTCGCCGCGTCCCATGCCTGGGGAGGTATCGATCATGTCCAGCTGCGGCTTCAGCATCCACGACATCCGGTTCCGCAGGACCAGCGACGACGAATGCGCGATCGTCGTCCACGGCCAGACCGTCGGCACCGTCATGCGACGGCCAGACATCGCGAACCCCGATGGCGGCTTCTTCTACGCCGTCCACCTGATGGACGATTTTCGTGGGCCTCGGCTGGTCGATCATCGTCACGAGGTCCGACCGGTCGCCGCCGCGATGATCGCCGAGCGCGATCTCGCGCCCTGGACCCCGCCACCGGTCCATCCGGACTTCGCCCGGCACCGGCCCGCGTGATCTTCAACCTCCCGCCCGCCTCGGGGACGTGTCCTCCGTCAACCTTCGACGGCGGCCGTCCCCATTTTTGTGCAGCCAGGCCGGAGCCCCCTCACGCCGCCATCTCTCCCGCCACACCGCTGGCGACGACAACAGAAAAAAGAGAGCCCGCGTGTGTGGGGAGGGGGGGGCATCTCGTCGTGATCTTCCATTGTGCCACGCGTGCTCATTCCAGCAACCCTCCGGGTCCTCCGCTGCGCTCCGGCCTGGCCCAAGCAGGACTAGGGCGGGCCGTGAAAGTCGCCGACCGTGAAGTTGGGCTTGCGAGAACTCCCCAAGACCTCGCGTGTGGCGCGCCGGCCCCTGAAGCGCGGGGCCGGCGCGTCGGCCCGGCGCTCCCAAGCGGCCCGGCGCACGGCAGCCAGCACCCAGAGCCCTGCCAGGATGCACCATCGTGAATCGCTCCCGGCGCCTCGTACCGGGGCGGCTGCTGCCTGCCGCACGCCTCGAATGCCTACTTGAAACGCGGCTCAACACCACGACCCCGCGCCGGACCTCCCCAGACCGAGAGACGCCCAACTTCCGCACCAAGATCGCCGACTTTCCGCACCAACCCCCGCCCAAGACCTGCTAGGGCCAGGTGCTTCCACTGCGCGCGCGTGACCCAAAGGAACATCACGACGGGGCAGACCGCCTCGGAGGATGAACCGAAAGGAGATCGTCATGCGCGACATCATCGAGACCGCAACCGCTTCTTCCACCGCAGCCGTCTGTGAGAGCCTCGCCCTTTACGGCGGAAGCCCCGAGCGCGGCGAGCTCGACAGCCGCGACGTCTGGGACCAGGACGACGCCACCGAGGCGCTCGGCGAGGCCATCCGCGTCATCGTGGGCGGCGTCACCGTCGAGGGGACGCAGCTCGCCGACGAGCGCGAGAGCCTGCTGTGGGGCTTCGTCAATATGCTGCACAGCCAGGTCGCCCGCCTCGACCGGACCGTCGACCGTATCGTCCCGGAGATGCGCGACCTCGAGCGCGCCCAGGACGGCACCGAGGTGAAGGCCGTCGAGCTTGAGACCCTGACCGATCGGGCGCGCAACCTCGGCGATCGCCGCGACGCGTTCGAGAAGATGCGCGACACCGCCGCCGAAGCGTACCGGGTCCACACCGGCGATATCTGGCGCCCGCGCCACGGATCGCACGCCTCGCGGACCGGATCGCTCACCTCGGCCGCCATCGACGCCCGCGACTTCCGGCGCGCCCGCAAGGACCGCGAGACCCGCGCGCACCTGCCCGAGGGCACCCTGGTTGCGGTGACCGGCGGCAAGCAGGTCGCCGATGCGGACGGCGTCTGGAGCACGCTCGACCGCACACGGGAGAAGTACGGCGACATGGTTCTGCTGCACGGCGGCGGCCCCGGCTACGAGAAGATCGCCGCGAGTTGGGCGGACGCGCGCGGAGTCGATCAGGTGATCTGCCGCCCGGACTGGAACGCCCACGGCAAGGCCGCGCCATTCCGGCGGAACGACGAGCTGTTGAACCTGCTCCCGAAGGGCGTGATCGCGTTCCCCGGATCGGGCATCACCGGGAACCTCGTCGACAAAGCCCGCCAGCTCGGCATCCCGGTATTCAGCGTCGCCGCGTGACTGAGGCGCTCCCGCAACCCATCAGGGCCGGTCCTTCGCTTCCGCGAGGGATCGGCCCCTTTTTTTTCGCCGTGCCCGGTGTCGCGCATCGCGGCGGCGGCGCTCCGCGCCGCCGCCGCTCGTGCTCCCTGCACCGCCCCCCTGCAACGCGCCGCCCGCGCGGCCTCGCGTCCGGATCTACGCTTTCGCCGTCGCCGGATGCTTGCCGTCTCAATCCCCCCCCCCCGATCCGTATCCGACACCGCCAACAGCCCATTGTTTCGCGCCTGGTTTCCCGTGTGGCCCGTTCGCAATTGTGGCCGACGACGACCCGATATCGCCCTCTGTCCGACCGGCATGATCGGGGCGCCGGGCTCTATTCCGCCGGGCGCGGCTTCGCCCCGCCCGGCTCCACGAAGCCCGCTGACGCGGTCTTCGCCCTTCGGGTGACGATCCCTGTCGCCTTCGCTCGCTCACGCTCGCTGCGCGCTACGCTTGCAGGTGCAGGCTTCGAGACCGCGCCCGGCTCGCGAGCGTGGCTCGGTCGCTTCGCTCCCTTCACCCGCCCGCTCTCTGACCCTCCGAGCCGCGCTTCGCGACGCGGCGCTTCGCACCGCCGCCACTCGTTCCCCTGTTCTGCCTTCCCGTCAAAGGCCTCCGCCTCGTATCCGGCTCGGCGCTCCGCGCCATCGCGCCCGCGTCCGCTCCGTTGCCGTCCTCTCCTCATCTGCCCGCCTGTCTCGCTTCGAGCCTGGCGCTTCGCGCCGACGCTCTCCGCTCGTCCAGGCTCCTCTCCAACCCTTTCAACAGTGCTCTGCCCTCCTAGAAAGGATCCCCTCCCGATTCCGTCCCCGCCGCCTGCGCAGCCACCTTGGCAGCTTTCCGTCCCGGCAGCGCTCCCTTGTCTAGGAACGCCTTCAAACTTCGCTCGCCGATCTCGATACCCCGCGATTTCAGCACCTCGTGCATCTGCACCACGGTCACGCCCTTGGCCCGTTGCTCGAGCATCCGCTCTCGCAGACGGTCCAGCACGTCCTTCAGGCTCAGCTTTGGCGGTGCCAACTTCGCCAGATCGCCGTCGATCGCCTCGAAGTCGATATCCGCTTCATTGAATCGCCTTGCCACCATAGCGTCTCCCTTCCCGCTCGACCGCTACATCTAGTAGTCTCGCATGATCGCTCTGCGGCCCCACTGTGTCAACGCCGCGCTCGTATCGGCCTCGATGCGCGCCAACCCGGCGCCGCCGCGTCTTGTCCCTGCCATGGATTCTCTGATATGCATTGAATCCCCTTGTCGCTAACCGTGTAAGTGATAAAAAGCCTTTGCACACCTGTGCAAGCTGGCGCTTGTGGGATCAAATACAGGGACGTACAATCTGCCACAGAGAGACGACATCGCAAACCGGATGCAGATCACGCCCCGAGTTCTCAAGGTGCTAATCACTGATCTCATGAGGCGGATAGTGCCGAACCTCCAGAGCCGATGCCGGAAGCCGATAACCGCTCTCTCGCGTAGCGTTGAGGCGCCCTCGCCGTGGTAGCCTCCATCGGCCAGATGGCGTCTGCCGAGTACTACCTGGAGAGCCAGCGCACCTTCCGGCATCCCAACGAGTACTACACGGCGGGCGAGGAGCCGGACGGCACCTGGTTCAACCCCAAGGGGCTCTTCGGCCTGGAGGACGGCGTCAAGGTCGACGCCGGCCACTTCCAGCGCCTTTACAACGGCTTCGCTCCCGACGGGTCGGGCAAGCTGGTACAGAGGGCCGGCAACCCGGACCGGTCTCCGGGCGTCGACATGACGTTCTCCGTGGACAAGAGCGTGTCGGCTCTGTGGGCTCTCGCCGAGCCGGAGACGCGCGAGCGGATCGAGGCGATGGCCGTCGCCGCCGCGCGGGCGGCGCTGGAAGACTCGGTCCTCAAGTATTGCAGCTACACCCGTGTGGCAGAGAAGGGCGTCACCCGTCCGGTGGAAGCGGATCTGATGGGCGCCACCTTCGTTCACGGCACCAGCCGGGAGAACGATCCCCAGCTTCATGTCCACTGCGCGATCTTCAACTTCGCCAGGACGCGCGAAGACGGCAAGTGGCGGGCGCACCACCAGTACCCGGTCTACAGCTGGAAGAAGGCGGCCGGCGCGCTGTTTCGGGCCTACATGGCCTGGGAGCTGCAACAGGGGCTCGGCGTGCGGATCGAGCAGTACGGCCCGAACGCGGAGTTCACCCGCATCGCCGGCATGCCGGACGATCTGAAGGCCTTCTGGTCGAAGCGGCGCAAGGCCATCGTGGCGATGGCCGGCGAGCTCGGCATCCCGGCGCTCGGCAACGCCTCCCGCATGGCGGGCGTGAACAAGCTCACGCGGGAGGGGAAGTCCCACGACAACGACCCCGAGGTGCGACACCGGCGCTGGCGGGAAGAGTCTTCGTCCTTCGTCGAGCGCGAGAGCCTGATCGCCTCGGTGACCGGGCATGACGTGAAGATCCCGCGCGAGGCGATCCGGGAGCTCACCGATCGTCTGGACGATCTCCCCGCCCATTTGGCCCGCGAGGAAGCTGTGTTCCGGCGCCCGGACATGGTGGAGGCGGCGGCGAACGCGGCGGCGGGTCTGATGGGCCGCGACGCGGTGGGGACGACGATCGAGCGGCTGCGCCGCAACCCCGAGATCGAGCGGCTGGAGCCGAAGAAGCCAACGGCCGAATCCCGCGCCGGCATGGTTCACACGGAAGTCTATTCCACCCGCCACAATCTCGGACTGGAACAGGCGGTCCGCGACATGGCCGAGGCCATGAACGCCGATAGCAGCCACGGGCTGCCGGCCCAGGCGATCGACGACAAGGTCCATGACCTTCTGGAGAAGGGCTATCCGCTGAGCCAGGAGCAGTCGCTGGCGATCCGATACGCCACCGCGCGGGGCGGGCGGGTGGCGGTGATCGAGGGCGCGGCGGGCTCGGGCAAGACCACCACATTGCGGCCCATCACGGACCTCCACAGGGAGCACGGCTACGAGATCGTGCCGACGGCGGTGGCGTGGCGGACGGCGGTGGCGCTGGGCGACGACTGCAATGCGCGTCCTTACTGCGTCGACAAGCTCCTCAAGCTTGCCGCGAAGGGCCAGGTCGAGATCGGCAGGCGCACCCTGATCGTGGTGGACGAGGCGGGAATGCTGTCGACCCGCCAGGCGCACCACATCCTTCAGCTCTCCGAACGCCACGGGGCGAAGGTGGTGTTCGCGGGAGACACAAGGCAACAGCAGCCGGTGGAGGCGGGGCCGGGGCTGCGGCTGATCCGGGACGTCGCCGGCAGCGTCCGCGTCGACCGCATCAGGCGCCAGAAAGCCGACCTCGAAGACATCCTGGTTCATGTGCACGGGGAGACGCCCGAGCAGGCGCGGTTCCGGGCGGGGCTGACCAACCCGCAGGAGCGGGATTCCATCCTCGCGGACTACGAGGCGATGGACCGCAAACCGGTCTTCACGCCGTGGCAGGTCTCGGTCTCGGAGGCGCTCAGGGACGGGGAGGCGGAGCAGGCGATCGAGGCGTGGCGGCTCAGGGGCCGACTTCATCTCTGCCATGACGAGGAGAAGACGCTGACCCGTCTGGTGGACGACTGGGAGCGCCATGTTCGCGTGGAACCGGACGCCGCGACGGTGGTGCTCGCGCGCACCCGCGCGGAGGCACGCGCACTCTCGTGGCTGATGCGGCAGCGGGTGCTCGCGCAGACGCCCGAGGCCAAGCGCGCCGTCATCGAGGTGAGCCGGGACCTGGACGGGCGCCTGACGGAGCCGCTCGAGATCGCCGTCGGCGACCGTCTCAGGATCGGCGCCACGCAGTGGGACAAGCAGCTCTTCAACGGCACGGTGGTCACCGTCGAGGGCATCGAGATGCACCCGGAGGTCCGGCGCGACGACGACACCTCGGTGTCGCGCAAGGCCCGGAACAGGCAGGCCGCTGGGCGCAAGGACGGCAAAGCGAGCGAGCCCAAGAGTTCGGGCGACGAGTCCCCGGTCCACATCACCGCGCGCACCGACGACGGGCGCAGGGTGGCGTTCCGCCACGACGAGATCCGCGACTACAAGGACAACATCCGCATCGACTACGGCTATGCGATGACCATCGCCTCCGCGCAGGGGCTCACCGTCGACCGGGCCTTCCTGCTGGTCGACGACAGGCCGGCGCGGGAGACTATCTATCCCGCCGCGACACGGCATCGCGAGGGCATCGATATCTATGTCAACCGGGCGCCGATCGTCGTCGACATCGCGGACAGGCGACCGGAAGACCGGGCGGATATGCCAGTCACGGACAGCGATGTGCGTGCGTATCTGGCCGAGCGCTGGTCGCGCTCCCAGCCCAAGGAGGCGGCGCTCGACTACGTCTCGGACGGTGCGTGGCGCGATCCGAGGGAAGAGCCGCCGCATCATGACCGCAAGGCCGGCGAGACGCGGGAAGAGGCGGCCGAGCTGCGCGAAGCAGCCAACGACAACGCGCTGGTCCGCATCGCTCAGGAGATGCGACATGCAGTCAACGGCTGGCGTCACGGCGCCACCGTGGACGCCTTCGCGGCCGAGCGCAGTGAAGTGCTGGCGGCGTGGGACGAGCTCCGCGCCCGCACCCGCGACGAGGGCGAGTCGGTGGCGCTGAGCCCCGCCTTCCGCGAGACCCTCGATCGCCACGGCGCGCTGATGAAGCAGGCGGCATCGTTCCGGTCGCGCCCGCGGACTTATCAGCGCCTGCTGGCCGATCGCGCCGGCATCGGCGAGCGCGATCTGGAGGAACTGCGGGAGGTGCATGCCCGGGCCGGCAGGTACCGGCGCTCCGCCGCCGGCAGAGCGGCGCAGGACCGGCAGGGGGAGCGGGTTGCGGAGCGCTCGCAGGAGCACGAACCGGCGCGCGAGAAGGGCATCGACGCTGCGGAAGCCGCCTCCGTTCGCCCGCCGGCCGGAGAGCCCGCCCGCGGCCGGACCCAGGCGCCGGAGCTTTCCCAGGCGGCCTATCGCCGGCTCCGGCGGGAGTGGCAGGAGCATCTCCGCCAGGCGGAGAGGCAAGGTGTGCATCCCTTCGACCTCGACGGCGCCGCCGGGCTCGTCGAACGCATCGGCGCCTTCGCCGGCAGGGAGGGGCTGCCCGCCGAGCCGCGCAGGCGTCTCGAGGAGACCGTCGTGCAATACGGCACGCATGCCGGGGCGCGCGACCGGCTGCGGGACCATATGCGGGACGTTGAACGGCACTGGCGGCGCTACGAGAGCATCGTGCGCAGGGCCCGCGCCCTCGACCGGCGGCCCGAGGACTCGCCGTCCTGGCGGAGCTGGCTGGAGCGCAACGAACGCCTGCTCCGGGCCGGCCGGGCGATCCTCGACGATCCCGGGACCTACGGCCCGCACCTGGACCGCGCCGACGACGGCGGGGAGGGTCTGCGAAGCGCGCTGTCCCGCATGGAGCGTTTCTCGTCGGCGCAGCGCACGCAGTCCCGGTCCCGCGACCGGGGGCCCACGCGGAGCCTGTAGCGGCCCTGCGGACAACGGAGCGTCTTCGTACCCTGGCGCCGCTACAACGGCTGGGAGGGCACCGGGTGCCGCGCGCTGACCGAGGCGGAGATCCGCGCCATGCGCCCGCTCGCCGCGCCCCACCATCCGGCGTGGGAGCGCTGCCCGGCCAGGGTGCGGGACCTGCACGCCCGCAACGTCGCCGTGGTTCTCGGGATCGACATGCGCCAGCCGGTGCATGCGATGCTGTGCTGGAGTAATGTTGCCGGCAACATAACTGGTCGAGGAAGGGGGAGGACGCCGGCGGCACCGGGATGGCGATCCGCCTCGCGCGGCATCACCGGATCCCGGTGCTCAACCGCGCCGCGCTCGACGCACGCGAGGCGTTGCGCCGGCTTGACGGCATCGCCGCTTCCATCGTTCCGGCGCCCGACCGCCGGCAGGACCGGAGCCTCGACGAGCGATCCGGCGGAGCGGTCCGGCCGCAGCCGGACAAGGGCGACAGGGATTGGTGGCGAGGGTCCGGCGACCGGCTTCCGCACGGCCAGGAGGTTCGACCTGCGGGCAGACGGCGCTCCATGCGTCCCTAGAAAGTCCGTCCGGGGCAGTGCCGCGAAGCCGGGTCCCGAACCCGGGCATGCGCGGGACGCGCATCCCGGGCCGTCTCCGGCGGCGTCACGGCCGTCTAACGACGAGCGGGCAGTTCACCCCGGCATTCGTCCGCATCGCTTCCGCCGCGCAGTCGACGATGGTGCGCCCGTAGTTGTCCCAGACATGGCCGCGCCAGCCGCCCGTCGGGTCGTGCAGGGGGATGACCTGGAATTGCTGCTCGACCAGCAGCCCGAGCAGGAGGGCGGCCGGCGCGGCGATCGCCACCGCGACGGCATACCAGCGCCGCCGCCGGCGCCGGTCGGTTTCTATCCAGCGGTGCATGTCCGCGGCAGGGACCGGGACGATCTCCCGGGCAGGCGCGGCCTCCGCTGCTAGCGGTTTCTCCACGCCGAGGTCGTTCAGAGATTCCAGCAGCGACCGTGTCTTCGCGCTGTCCGCGCCGAGGCCGCCCATCTCTTCGAGCAGCTGCTCGAGGTTCTCGTTCAACCGCCGCAAGTCGCCGGGCGCATCGACGCCGGCGTCCGCGGGCGGCGCCGCCGCCGGATCGGCCATCTCCCCGGACGGCGGCAGGTCATGGACGGGCGCGGTTTCGGCACCGGATCCCCGGTCCACCGCGCCCTCCTGTCCGGCCTCCGGGTCCGCATCCACTGCCGCCTCGGGGGCGGGTTGCACCGCATCGCTCCCGGCCCCGCCGGATTGTTCGGCGGTGAACAGGGGTCCCGCCGATTGCCCGGCCGGGTCGCCGGCCCTCGTTTCGCTGCCCGGCGGCGTCTTCTTCGCCGTCATGTGGTCCTCCTTGCCAGTGCGGCCCGCGGGCGCAGCCCCGGCCATCTCCTATCCCCTCCGTCCGATCCCCTGGCCGCGCGCTCCTTGCGGAGGACGAATGGGTTGGGATCGGCGTGAAATTCGGCGTCGGGGCGACGCCAGTAGCGGGCGTGGTGCAGGTGGAACGCATCGCGCGGCATGTCCTTGGGCGCCGCTATGACGTATTGCCGGTCCGGCCCAAGGGTCATCAGCTCGTCCGGCGTCGCCAGGCGCTCGCGCACCAGGGATGTCGACTCCCCTGCCTGCCACTGGGTGTTGGCGGTGACGATGCGGCTCTCGGCGACGGTGCCTGACTTGCTCTCGGTCCGGCCCTCGAATGTTGCGGTGCCGATCGCCTTGGAGAGCTCCTCCGCGCCTTCGGCGTCGGTGCGGGGGAAGCCCAGCACCTGGACGACCTCGGCGAGATGCAGCAGCGTCCTGCGGTGCTCCTTGCCCCAACTGGAATCGAGGGCCGAGATGGACTGGGCGAAGCACCAGAAGTGGACGCCCTTGCCGGCGGCCATGGTGTAGCCGTCCATGACCGGCTTGAGGAAGCCGATCCGCGGCATCTCGTCGATGACGATCAGCATGTCCTTCCTGAGCGGGCGCAGGTCGGCGACGGCGTTGGGGATGGCGACCCAGAGGCGGAGCCAGCCCTTGACGTGCTCGATGGCGCGCTCCGGCGCCACCACGAACAGGTCGACGTTGCCCTGGGCGAGGTCGAGCGGGTCGAAGCTCGACGTCGCGGTGTTGGCCAGCAGCCTGGGATAGGTGAGGAAGGCGAGCTGGTTGGCGATGGTGGTGAAGTTGGAGCCGCCTTCCTCGTCGCCGACCTGGGCCTGGCGTTCGACGGCGATATGGGCGAGGCCGCCGGCGAAGCGCTCCAGCGCGGCGACATGGGCGGCGAACTCCTTGCGCCTGTCGGGCGGCTGCGAGAGCAGCTCGTGCACGCGCGCCAGGGTGCGGCGGGCCGGCGTCTCCTGAAACCGCACCCAGGCCATGTAGCCGGCGACGATGGCGCGGGCGGATTCGTAGAAATGCCGGCTGTTGTCGTGGGCGCCGGGGCGGGGCGGGGTGAGCAGGGCGTCGAGCAGCACGTTGATGTCGCTGACGGCCTCGTTCTCGTCCTCGCGGATGAACTGCAGCGGGTTGTAGGTGGCGCTCGTGACGTCGGGCAGGTGGCATTCCGGAAACGCTTCCCTGTGCCCCTCCACCACGCCGAAGGGATCGAGCAGGATGGCGCGGCGTCCCATCTGGCGGCGCCGCCTGGCGGCGATGCACCAGAGCTCGCCGCGCGGGTCGATGGTGACGGTCGAGCCGTCGAAGCCCCGGTAACCGGGCGACAGCAGGTTGAGCGCGATGATCGCGCCCTTGCCGCTTCGGGGCGGGGCGACGGTGATGGCGGAGCCTTCGAGGGACCAGCCGATGAGCCTTGCGTTGCGACCGGCGCCCCACTGGCCGAGCAGAATGCCGCGGCGTTTGGCCAGTCTTCGCAGGAAGCGGCGGCCGAGCAGGCTCGCCCTGCCGTGGAGGTCGGACTCGGCGCGCTTCCGCCGGTCTCCGCTCTTCAGATGCCTGAGGCCGGCGAGCGCCACCTCCAGCCAGAGCACGGCGAGCAGGGCGACGGCCGGTCCCGGCACGACGAACATGACCAGCCACAGACCGTCCAGCGCCCCGAGCCAGGCCATGACGGCGCCGAGCGAGGGCGCCCCTTGCAGCGGCCGCACGGCGCCGGTCCAGAGCGAGGCGGCGGCCACCGCGAGCGCCCCGCCGTAGAGCCCGAAGCGCAGCCACAGCGCGGCGTCCTTGCGGTCGGTCACCATGTAGGCCGCGAACGACGACGCCACGGCAAGGCCGAGACCGGCGGCGGAGACATCCACGGGCCGGTATCCGGTGACCGACCACGCCGACCAGGCGCCGCCGGCCGCGAGCAGGAGGGCGCAGAGCCCCGGTCCCACAATTCTCATGGCCAATTCCTTCCTTCTGTTCATGGAATGCATTGCGGGCACGGTCAGCTCCCGGCCCCGCCGCGCCGGCTCCGGGCGCCGATGCGGACGGCGCCCATGCGCGAGATGCCGGCCACCGCGGCGCCGCCGGTGCGCTCGCTGCCGTCGTCGCCCGCGCCCGCGCGCCCGCCGATCCAGTCGAGGACGGCCGAAGGCAGCAGGTCGATCAGCTTGAAGGAGGCGTTCATCAGCCCGTAGGCGACGATGACGTAGAGCGCGAGCATGGCGAGGAAGCCGACCGGCCCGAGGCCGCCGGAGGCGCCGGCGTCCCGCATCTGCGGCAGCCACACCTGGTTGAAGAGCCCCATGGCGGCAAGGAACACGAAGTAACCGAGGATCAGCCCGAGCAGCATCAGCGCGGGGCGCAGCACCAGGGCGGGGAGGAACAGCCAGCCCTGGCGGGTGGCATTGGTGACCAGTCGGTTGCCGTCCTCGCGGGTAGACGGGGGTGCCGGACACGTAGTGGGCGGCAAGGCGGGCGGCGATGGCGCGGATGGCCGGCAGGAGCCCGGTGAGCGCGCGGCGGTGCCCTTGCGCGGCGACGCCGGGCGCGCCGTCCGCCTCCAGGCCTGAGAAGCGGATCGCGCCGCACATGCCGTCCGGCATGCCGCGCCCGTCGCCGTCGTAGTGGAACGACAGCGTTCCGTCGTCCTCGTCCTCGTCGATCTCCACGTAGGGGTCGTCGCCGGCCAGCGCCGCGCTCTCGTTGGCTGCGCGCATGCAGGTCCCGGCAACGGAAAGTTTTTTTTGCCCGCCCCGCCATTCCCGCACCCGGGACGCTCACGCATCCGTCGACTCGCCCGTGAAGCGCCGCTTGCGCTCCTCCACCCAGCTGTCCAGATCGGCCGGGTCGTAGACCACCCGCCGCCCAAGCTTGCTGTAGCGCGGGCCCTCGCCGCTCACGCGCATCCTGTTCAGCGTGCTCGCGCCGATGCCGAGATAGCCGGCGGCTTGCCTGGTATCGAGATAGCGCGGGGCGTCGTCAGCCATGGCCCGGGCTCCTTCAAGTGAGAGGAAGCCCATTGAAGCGGCCCGCGCCGGGACCGGGCAGGGAGGGAGTCGGCCAACGCCGGAATCTCCCCCCTCGAGCCGCGCCTTGCCGCGCCCCGCGGTGACGCGGGCCGACGGCCCGTCCCGCCGCACCCGGGACCGCCGCCTGCCGGCATAGGCGCACCCTGGAAGGGCGGTCACCCGGCGTGAGTTCGGCCCGCTGCCCTCGATCGGATCCGCGTCATCCGCCGCGCGCAGCGCGGCCGCGAGCCGCCGAAGCCGTCACTACTCCATGAGCAGCGCCCTGTAGCCGCCTTTCATCAGCGCGAGCGACTTGTCGACACGCCAGCGCACCCGCGCCCTCATCGCGCCGTCGGAAGACCACTCCCTGGCTACCCTGGCCTCCCCGTACAGGTCGATCGCGATCAGCCGCAGGCTCCTGCCGGCGAGCTTGCCGTCGAGGACCATGAGAAGCTCATCGTCCGTGATCCGGGCACGTCTTGCGCTTCTGTTTTTTTCTCCGCCGCCGCTGCGATGGGCCAAAGATCGGCGGCCCGGCGCAGACGCAGGCCCAACTCGAGCTCGTTATCGAACCCGTAGACGATCCCGCCCGCCGGATCGAACGACGCCCCGTCCTCGATCCGCAGGTGGACCGCCGCATCGCCCTGCGCGATCCTGACGATCGCCGTGCCCGTCTCCAGGCGCAGGCCCGACAGCCGCACGCCCGGCCCCTCCAGCAGCTCCGTGAGCGGCGGCGCCCCCGGCACCGGAAAGCCTCTCATCGTCGGCGCCACCGTCCAGAAGGGCGACGCCGCTCCGTCTGCCGCAACCGGATCTTCCCGGGCCATCAGGCCCCAGGCCGCCGCCTTGCGGTCCGCCGCCGTCCGCGCCCGTATGGGGAAGGGCGCCGTCTCATCCGGCGCCGCCCCCGGCGCCTTGCGCCAGGCCCCGATGTAGTGCGGGTTCCGCTTCAGGAACCGCCAGGCTCTCGTCCCGCCCGTGTTGCTCATGATCCGCTCCCTCTGTCGTTGCCTCCTCACGCAACGGACCCCGGCCGGCCCTCCGCGCGGGGAGGGCCGTTGCCGGGGTCCGGCAGACCGTTCGGCATGCAGCTGTGATCGGGGTCATCGGACAGGGAGCGCCGGGGCGGCGAAGTCCCTATTGGGGGTAAGGGCGCCGGGCGCGCCCAGGGATCGGCGCTTCTCCGGCCGCGCGGGCGCGGACACACCCGCGCAAGCCGCTGCGGCGATACCAATTGGCGCCCGCTATACCGGGATTGCCCCGGCCGCTACCAGCGGATCGAGCCTCGGAGCATCAGGCCGTGTTGCGGTGCTTCGTCGGCGTTGGCGGCCTCGCTGCGCGTCGCATCGAGGTTGATCTCGAAGCCCGGGCCGCCGCGCCGCGCCGAGGTCAGACGCCAGCCGAGCCGGTAGTCGCGCCCGGTGTCCGAGAGCCCGACGCCGAGATGCGGGGTGCCGGTGAAGCCGCCGCTGAACATGGCGATGCCGTAGCCCAGCTCCGCCTCCAGACGGCCCGCGCTCGCGGTCGTGTCGCCGTTGTCGTTGGCGGCGAGGCCGTCCAGGGTCTCGCGGCCCAGCAGCGCGTCCATGCCGCCGGTTGGCGAGCCGCCCCAGGACTGGCGCAGCGTCAGCGCGAGCCCCCGGTCCGTCGACGGCCGCGGGTCCCAGGCGAGGGAGGCGCTCGCGCCCCATTCGCGGAAGCCCGGCGCCTGGTGGGCGACCAGCCCGCGCGCCTTCAGATCGAGCGCGATACCCTGCTTCGGCGCCGCGAAGGCGAGCCCGCCGCCGAGGTCGACGCCGAGCCCGGTCTCGGCGTCGCCGCCGTCCAGCCGGACCCCGATCTCGAACGACGGCGTCAGCACCAGCCCCGCGGCAGCGCCGCCGGGCGCGAAGCGCCGCGAGCCCTCGATCCCGGTACGCACCAGCCACACGTCGGCGGTCGCCGCCGCGAGGTTGCCGCCCTTGGCGTCCTTCGTGGCCTCCGACGCGGTCCGCGTGAGGCGCGCATCGCCCTTCAGCGCCAGCGCCAGCCCGCCCTCCGGCGGTGGCGTCAGCACCTCGCCCCGCATCCCGGCCGCGCCCATGGCCATCGTGAGATCGGCCGTGAAGGGGCCGTCCGTCTCGCCCCCGGGCGTCAGCGTGAGCGAGCCCGCGCCGTAGCCGGCCGCCGCCCAGGCCGTGAGCCGGTCGGTCAGCGTCAGCCCGGCATAGGGCCAGACACCGGTCAGCGTCGCCTCGACCTCGCCCGCGCAGCCGCTGGCCCCGTCGCCGCCGGCGCCGGCCGTGCAGTCGCCGCCCTCGCTGTAGCCGCCCGTGCCGCGGGCATGGCCGATCGCCAGCCCCGCCGTCCAGCGTCCTGCCCCGGACCCCGATCCGGGGGCTGCCGCCCAGTCCGCGCCCATCAGCCCCGTGGTGACCTCGCCGTCGAGCGTGAGGTCGCCCTCGCGGCCGTCGAAGCGCGAGATCGCGCCCCGGCCCCACAGCGCGGCATAGCCGCCCGCCTCGGCCGAGCCGCCGGTCAGCGCGAACGACGTCCCGGTCAGGAAGTCGCGCCCGGTCAGCTCCCGCGACTGCACGAGGTCCGCGCGCTGCGAACCCTCGCCCGGAGCACGCCATGCGCCATCGGCCCCGGCATGCGCCATCCAGTCCCGGATCGCCGTCATCGCCTCCCGGTCCCGGGCATCGGCCCGGAGCGCCCGGTCCGAAGCGTCGGCGTTGTCGCCGGCGGCGGCCTTCGCGGTGTCGTTGGCGCCGTCCCAGGACGGCAGCGCCTGGCCCGCCAGCGTCGCCCGAACGCCCGCCGTGCGCGGCGCGGCCAGCCGCGCCTCCACCACACTCAGCACCTGGTCCGTCACCGTGCGCCCGAACCGCGCCAGCCACGCCGCCGGCATGTGGTCCGTGTTCTCGATCGTCCCCGTCGCGACCCCGTCCGCGATCACCGCACCCGTCGCCGCCGAGAGCCGCAGCGTCAGCGTCTCCTCGCCCTCGTCATGGGCGTCGTCGAGCACCGGCACCGAGACCGTCTTCGCCGTCTCGCCGGTCGCGAAGCTGAGCGTCCCGCTCGTGGCCGTGTAGTCCGAGCCCGCCGTCGCGCTGCCGTCGGCCGTCGCATAGGCCACCGACACCGGCGCGCGCGACGCCCGGCTCAAGGTCACCGCGAAGTCCAGCGTCACGTCCGACGCCTCGCGCACACGCGCATCCGCCACCGAGAGCGCCACCGGTCCCAGCACCGTCGTCGAGATCGTCGCCGACAGCGCCCGGCCGTCGCCGGTGCACACCGCCCCGGCCGTGCCGCAGGCGCGCCCGCCCGCGAGCGTCACCGTCACGTCGCCAAGCGAACCCGGCTTGACCGTCACCTTCCACAGGTCCTTGCGCCGGTCCACCCGATTGGCGTTCTTCACGCTCCCGCCGGACACCGACAACGACTGGTCGCGGAACGTCCGGAAGCCGATCGAGATGCCCTCGCTGAACGCGATCCTGAGCTTGAACGCCGTCTCCCCGTCATGCTCATGGGGCGCCTCCACGAAACTCGCCGTCAGCACCGCGGGCGCGTCCTCGTCCACCGGGCCGGCCACCGTCGCCGTCGCCGTGTTGGTCAACTGCCTACGGTCCCCGCCCCGGGTGCAGATCGCCCCGGAGACCGCGCACTCGCGCCCCGCCGCCAGCGTGACCGTCACATCGCCCTCGCCGTCGGGCTCGACCGTGATCCGCCACAGGTCGTGGCGCCGGTCCACCCGGCGCGCCCCGGTCACCTCGCCCCCGTCCACCGTGAACGAATCGTCGCGCATCGACCGGAAGCCGATCCCGATCTCCTCGCTGAACGCCACCCGGAAGTGGAACCCTTCCTCGCCGTCATGCGCCTCAGGCAGGCCCTCGAAGCTCGCCGTCAGCGCCGGCTCGGTCTCGGGACCCGGGCCGGGCACGATGTGCGCCGGCACCACCGACAGGGCTCGGCCGTCCGATGTGCAGACCGCGCCCTCCGCCTCGCAATCCTCCGTCCGGGCCAGAGCGATCGACAGATCCTCGCGGCTGTCCGGCGTGACCGTGATCTCCCACACGCCGCTCTCCCCGTCGACGCGGGCCGCGCCGGTCGCCGCGCCGCCCGCCACCGTCAGGACGCGCGTACGCATGGCCTCGGGCGTGACCGCGACCGCCTCGCTGAACCCGAGGCGGAAGCTGAACGCGGTCTCCCCGTCGTGCGCCTCCGGCAGCCCCTCGAACGCCGCCGTCAGCGGCTCCGCAACGGCCGCCATGGAGCTCCCCGACTCGTTCCAGCAGCGTACCCCCGCATCCTCGCCGTGCGAGCAGTTGTGCAGCCCCCAGCCCGCGTGCCCGCAGTGAGCCAACGGCGCCGGCAGCGCGCCCACCGTCAGGTTGGCTTCGCCCGCCACGCACGTCATGTCGTCGACCCAGATGGGCAGCGGTCCATGCGCCGGGTAGGGGACGTCCGCCGAGTAGTAGGTCATCTGCGGCCCGGACGTTTGGCTCTCCCCCGGCTGGCCGAAGCCCGACGCGTATTCGCCGGTGTCGTAGCCCATGGACTGGCAGACCAGGGCGGGCGCATCGTTGGCGGGTTCAGTTTCCGTGAAGGTGCCCGTTGGGTCGCCGTCCGCATCCAGGTCCGGGACGAACCTGAAGGTATTCTCCTTCGAGAAGCCGTCGCTGCACACCGTGCCCCAGCGCTCGGCGTGGAATATCTCCACACGTCCCGCGACCCCCTCATACCCATCCGGGTGCGTGTACGGTTCCTCGTCCGTCAAGCGCAGATCGCCCTCGACGCCCGCGTCCACGGCGCGGCGCGTCACCGTCACCGTGTAGGTCCGGGTGGTGATACCGTCCTCGGCCGTCACCTTCACCTTGATGACGTTGTCGTCCTCCTCCAGCGTCACCTGAGGGACGGTATCCGAGGTGTCGGCGTCGGTGAGCGTCACGTCGTCCCCGTCGAAATATCCGATCGTCGCCGCGGCATGGGTCGTCGTCGGCGTCACCGTCACCTCGGCGACGGCGTTCGCCACCGACCCCGTGTAGGCGGTGGTGCCCGGCGCGAAGAACGGGCTCAGCGGCACCTCCGAACTGCCGTAGGTGACGACCAGCGCGCTCAGCGTCGCGTCCGTCGAGGTCACGCGCCGCGAGCCGTCCACCTTGTTGCCGGACAGCGCGCCGAGCTCGGCATGGGTGAGATCCGCCGCCACGGTCGTGGCCACGCTCGCGATCGTGCCGTTCTGGGGGTTCGAGTTGCGGTCGCCGACCAGCGTCCGGTCCTGGTCCCCGATCCAGATGCCGTCGTCGTCGCTGTCCCCGGTCTGCACGGTGTAGCCGAACACCAGCGTCGCCGTGCCCGAACCGCGCAGCAGCGGCGCGCGCTTGGCCCCACCGACGGACAGCACGAAGTCCGTGCCGGTCGTGGCGGTCACGGGCTCGTTGAAGATCACCGAGACCTCGATCGTCTCGCCCTCCCCGTAGGTGTCCGGCGTCGACCCGACCGACGAGGTCAGCAGCGGCGTCGACGTCACCGCCACGTCGTCGATCGTCGGCGGGGTCAGGATGGCGCTCGGCGTCACCGGCCCGTCCTCCGCGGCCGTGCTATTGCCGTCGGCGCTCACCGCGCGCAGCTCGAACGTGTAGGCCGTGCCGCCGGTCAGCCCCGTCACCGTGAAGCTGGCCTCGTTGGCCTCGCCCGGCGCGCTGTCGGCGATCTGCTTCCAGTCGTCGAGATACTCCCCGCTCGTCTTGTACTGGTACTCGTGGCGCGTCACCCCCGAACCCGACGCCGGCGCGTCCCAGGTAAGCGCCACCTGCAACTCGCCGGCCGTGGCCCTGAAATTGGTCGGCTCGTCCGGGCCCGGCCGCGCCACCCCGGAATCGTTCTTCACCGCGGGAACGCCGTCCTCGCCGGTGGTGAAGGAATCGGCGTCGTCACCGTCGCTGTCCTGGATGGCGGCCGCGTCGTCGCCGGAGGTCGGGTCGGTGTAGGTAACGGTGACGGTCTGACCCCGGTATATGACGCGATCCAAGCTTAGAAACTGGATCCGATCCGGAGTGAGGGTCGTGAGCACGATGCTGCCCACCACGATGGACGCGCCGTCGACGCTGACCGAGAAGGCGCTCGCGGGTGGCCTAGCTGCCGCCGAACTGTCCAGGTTCTCGCTAAAGTCCAGCGCAATTCGGTCGCCGCCGAAGCCCGCCACCGCACTGCTGAGCGTCGGCGGGTCGATCGTGGTGGCGTCGGCGGTGCCGGACGCCACCGACGGGCCCCCGACGTTGATCGCCGAAACCCGGTAGTGCCGCGTGTCGCCGGGCGAAAGCCCGGTATGCGAATAGAAGGTGTCGGTATTGCCGGTGTCGGCGACGAGGTCGTCCCAGTCCGTGCCGCCGTCCTCGGAGACCTCGATCCTGTAGCCGGTGATGGCGGAGCCGCCGTCCGACGGCGCGTCCCAGGTGAGGTCGATCTGCGTGGTCCCGCTGGCCTCGGCCACGAGGTTCGCGGGCTGGCCCGGGACCCCCAGCCGCAGCCGCAGCGTGACGTAGGGATCCGACGACCAGTCCAGGCCGGTGCGCTCCCAATTGTAGGTATTGAAAACACTTGGACCGGTCGCAGCGCTGAGCGCGAACGAGGCGCTGCCGACATGCAACACCAGTCTCGCCTTGTCGGCAGCGCTGAGCGCGCTGGTCAGGTCGAAGAACAACTTGCCGGCATTGGCGCCCGTTCCAGTCCAAACACCATCAATCGTGTAGCCGTCGAATGTCTTGTCGGACAGGTTGCCTTGAGCTGGAGCGGTTAAGAAAGGTGGAATGAATCCGTAGATTCCAGAATCTCTATTCCCCACCGTCACCACGCCGCACCATCTGTCGCCGGTGTTCAGCGTGCAGCTCGTGGCCGTGGTGCCGGAGACCACATCGGAGGCATCCGAGGTGCCCACGGCGTTGATCGCCGAAACCCGGTAGTGCCGCGTGGAGCCGGGCGCAAGCCCGGTATGCGGATAGCGCGTGTCGTCGTTGCCGGTGTCGGCGACGAGGTCGGTCCAGTTCGTACCGCCGTCCGTCGAGACCTCGATCTTGTAGCCGGTGATGGCGGAGCCGCCGTCCGACGCCGGCGCGGTCCAGGAAAGGTCGATCCGCGCGTCGCCGCTCGCCGACGCCTCCAGCCCGGTCGGCTTGCCCGGTGCGGTGCGCAGCACCGTCGAATTGTTCGCCGCCGCCCGAATGCCGTCCTCGCCGCTTGTGAAGGATTGGTATTTGTTGCCGTCCTTGTCCACGAGGCCGGCGGCGCTGTCGTAGCTCACGACGACGGCCTGGTCCTTGTAGATCGGGGTGGGCAAGGTGACGTCCAGAATGTTATCGCTGGCCCCCTGCATGATGCCCGTTATCTGGCGTTCGACGCCGTCGGCGGTGACCGTGAAGGCCGCGACCGCCGCGGCCGACAGCGTCCCTGTGCCGGACGGGAATTGGGCTTCAAACTGGAGCACGACGGTCGTTCCAATCGTCTGCACCGTCGCAACCCTAAGCGTGGGGAGTTCGCGGGTCACGGTCACGGTGTAGGTCTTCTCCGTCATCCCGTCCGGCGCCGTCACCTTCACCTTGACGGTGTTCGGGCCCACCGCCGTGGCCACCTGATGGCCTTGGGCGAGGACCGACGTGCCTGTGGTGGCGTCCTCCAGCTCCATGTCGTCCCCGTCGAAATAAGCCACCGTCGCGTCGGCATGGTTCACGGCCGGCATGAACGTGACCTGATTCTTGGTGAACGCCAGCGACACGCTGTACATCTCGATTCCGGGATCGAACGCCGGGGACAGGTCGACAGTCTCCAACGCAGTCTGGTCAAAATTCCGGACGCTAAAGATCAGCCCGCTCAGGGTCGCGTCGGCCGACAGCTGGGTCGAATCGTTGTCGACCGCGGGCACCCCGCTCGCGCCGGTGGTGAAGTCGACGACCTCGTTGCCGGCGGCGTCGTCGAGGGCATTCGTGCCGGCGGCGGACCGGTCGTAGCTGACGACGACGGCCTGGTCCTTCAGGATCCTGGACGACAGGGCGATCTGCAGGCCGCTGCTGCCGGCCGCCGCCAGGCCCGCAATCTCCACCGTGTCGCCGGCGGCGGTGACCGAGAAGGCATCCTTGAGCGCCGCCGGGATGGTCGCCGGAAGGTCGAGGTCCTCGCCGAAAGCGAGTTCGATGGCAACGCCGGACGACGCCACCGTCGCGCCGGTGAGCTCGGGCGTGTAGTCCACCTCCGTGTACGCCAGCCGCACGTCGACGGTGTCGCCCAAGTGCCAGGTCAGGCCATCGCGGTTGAACTCGAAGGACGTCTTGGTGCGCGGGTTATTAAAGGAAAAAGACCTGCTGCCGAGGTAGAGTTTAAAGTTGTTGCCGCCGAAGAAGCCGTCGGCGGGCTCGGAGCCCGGGACCTGAAGATAGAAATGCAGTTTGTTGTTGCTGAAGCCGTAGGCGAGACGGAGGAGGTACGCAGTATTGGAGCGGTACTGGAAGCTGGACGGGTCGATGTCCCCGACCGTGGAGCCCGCTATGAACCGGTATCCGGTGATCGGATCGCCGACACCGGTGCTGCCCTTGCCGACTGTGAGGGTGGAACTCCAGGTCACGGTGCCGTCGATGGTGTCGGGGGCCGCGTGATGGGAGGGCGGGTCGGTGGTGGCGTTGGCGGTGCCGGAGGCCGAGGACGTACCGATCGAGGTGATGGTGGACACCCGGTAGTGCCGGGTGGAGGAAGGGTTGAGTCCTCCGTCGGAGTAGCGGGTGTTGCTATTGCCTGTATCGGCTTTGACGGTGAACCAGTTCGTGCTGCCGTCCCTCGAGGCCTCGATCTTGTAGCCTGTGATGGGCCGCCCGCCTGTGTCCACCGGGGCTGTCCAGTTCAGGTTGATGCCCGCCTTGCCGTTGGCCGCGGCTGACAGGCCGGTCGGCGGATCGGGGTTGACGGGGTCGGCGTCCGAGTTGTTCAACATCTCCACGTTGGCGAACGAGGCGGCGTCGTTGCCGGCCTCGTCCTGGATGGCGATGGTGTCGTCGCCAGGGCTCGGATCGGTGTAGGAGACGGTGACGGTCTGGCCCTTGCGGATAAGGGGATCCAAGTTGCTTAGCTTGAGCTGGTTGTCATCGACCGCAAAGCTGGCACCCATGCGCGGGTGCGCATGGCCGTCGACTTTGAGGATGACCTCCGAGCTGCGCAAGGTAATGCTAAGGTCCTCGGAGAAGGTGAGCGTGACCCCGTTGCCGCCGGACCAGACAAAGCCTCCCTCAAGAGTGGGCGGGGTGATGTCCTGCGCGTTCACCTCAGCGGCGAAGGCGAGGGCTCCGGCCAGCGACAGGCACGCGGCAGCGGCCAGCGCACGGGCGGACCGGACGAGCCCGCGCCGCGCGCCGCCGAGGCGCGCGAGACCCGCCGGCCGGGCGGCGGCGGAATAGGTCTTTGAGGAAGGAGAGCCGCCCCGGCGGGGCGGCAGGCGGTCAGGCGGCGATGGCGGGTCGGCTTGCTCCCGCGGCCGAGGCGCAGTCATGGCCTCGGCGCTCGGCGCTCGGCGCTCGGCGCTCGGCGCTCGGCGCTCGGCGCTCGGCGCTCGGCGCTCTATATTAAGGGTCGCACAGACAGCTTCCAACCACTTCGCACAATTCGATACCATTGCCGCGCCGCTCCCGGTTCGCGCCAGCCAAGTCCCCAGCGGTGGCGATGGCCATGGCAGCACCGCCAATCGGACGAATCATAGACGGCACAGGATGATTTGTGAATAAATTATTGGAGATAAACACTAATTTGTCTAATGAACAAAATATATTATCCCAAAGGCGCCGCACCATCACCCTCCCCCGGACCTCCGCTCCTCTTTTCCAGCCACGAATGCAAGTGTAAGAGACTGTCCGAGGTCGGCATCAGCTCCGCGACCTCACTCGAGGATACGTGTCATCCTCACAAGTACGTGCGCGCTCATTTCCCACAGCCTTCACGTCTATCGTCATTGCCAAGCAATCAGGAAGACAAATGTCCAAGCGCAGAGCCGACAAGGAAACAATGCTCCTGCTGTACCAGAAGACAGGTTCGCGACTCTATGGACACATCCGTTTCTACAGGCACCACGTTTCCGGCAAGGCAGCCCCAACCATGCTCAAGGAAAGCCGGCCGTTCGTTATCGGCGAAACCGTTCCAGGCCTCGACCGGCTAAAAGTATTCGGAAGCGTTGAGTTCCTGGTTGGAGAAATCCGAAGATTGATAGATGAGTTTATTGACTACAACCACAAATGGTGGGCCTCCCGCGAAAAGATTTCCGATGTCCAAGTCGACTTCGATTATCATCGACATGTCATGGATTTTGTCATTCTGACTTCCACCCACACCAGAAATCTCATTCATATCATTAAGAGATTAAATGGAAATGAAATCACCAAATTCAACTATGAGGGGCGGCCTGACGGAAAAGTAAAGCTAAGTGAGCTTTTTGATATCTTGATACACAATAGGTATTACTATTTCGATGGCACTAACATCAGAGATATATTCTCCGACAAAACCACGAAAGCTTCCCCATTATCTAAACATTTCATGGGTTATGGCATTGCACTGAACGATTTCATAAACGCTGTTCTCGAATTGATTACCGACGTAAGTATTCGAGATTTATCACAACTTCTACGATGGAAATTCAAAACGTTGAATTCAACATCTAGTCCCCAAGACGTTGTTTTTCTTATCCAGAATTTACATTCATTCTCCCACATGATGCAGACCAAAATACCCAAAGCGGGGTACAATTTTATGATGAACCTTATGTTTAACGGTGTTGATCTGGCAAGCATTGTAGACGAAACCGGCTCGCGGGTTCGATTGGTATTTCAATCACCGAACATTGCTATTAACAGCGATCTGACGAAGCGCGCATTCAAGATTTCTGTTCGCTATGCAGATGCCGCGGGAGGGGTGGATATGGCCGGAAACAATCTGAAAAGTCATAGCATAGACGTGCCGTACACCGCATTTTTTGACCAGGTCAATGCCGCTTTTGGTGACGACAAATTGCTTCAAGAGCAGAAAATCACCGTCATTCCCGGCAACGACTGAGCGTCTTCACGACAATCGATCGTGCGGCGATCACGTTATTTGATGGGCTTTGGTCGCTGATCGGGGCGAGGCTGGGCGGGGTGTCGCGAGGCCGTCGGCTCACCCGCGACCGGCTCACCCACACCTCCTTCTCCGGGATCAGCGCCGCCGCCCGCTCGACCCCCACCCTCAGCACCTCGTCGTCATCCGCCAGCGACGCATAGCTCTCGCCGTGCCGCACCCAGGGACCTATCATTGATCGAGAGGTCAGACGGCTCGTGGTCACTCCCTGAGGCTGTCGCGCGAGAAGCCGGAATTGGGTTTTCTGTTTGAGTTGGAACAGGCCCTGGCGCAGAGGGAACGGAAGCGGGCGGAGGCACCCCCATAACGGTGCGGCCGAACGATTGCGCTCGATTTCCGATCCAATTCGCCAACACCGAACACCGCAACCGGCTTCGTGTTGAGCCGGTGATGAATATCTCAAATCAAGGAAGCGTCCTGAAATTCGTGGTGTCTTCTAACGGATTGTTTTGTAATAATTAAATGCGCATCCCGGCTCGGTTCTTCAGAGACATCGCGATGACCGAGCAGCTTTCCGATCATAAGTGGGGTCGCAATGTTACGACCGGCGAGGCAATTTCTGCTGCCAAAACCGAGTCATCCGGACAATCTGTGGTTCATCTCAGGACACGGATAGAACGGACGCCTCTCAAGCCCGAGCGCGTCTACGACGCAGAGACATGTACCTTGAGGGCCCCTTTGATGGGACTGATGCCTTGGGGAAACGTTTTCTCAGCCGCCGTCCCATTTCCCCTATGTCGCCACGGATCCGCAGAGCGGAGTCGACCACCAAAGCAGCCGCCCGGCGGTGCCCGCGACCCTGAGATAGACATATTGCCAGGCTCTCCTCAGCGACCTTGACATCGAGCGCCAAGAGAACGTCCTCCCAATCTTTGGGAGCCATTTCAATGAGAACGCGGATCAGCAGTTCAGCTTCACCAGTATAGTCCCTGTGATAGCTTGCTATACCGCTGGCAATGACGTCAACGAAGGGCTTCACAGCCGAGGGCACTAGTTCCGGTCGGTCCTCCCCGATCAGCGCAAGCGCCAGGGCTCCGCTCTCCCATTCGACGTGCCTAAACTTCGCAAGTCGAAGATTCTTGCCCGCCTCTAAGTGCTTAGTCCCCGCCCGGGGTGCCAATAGAACCAGTCGTGGCGGCATCTCTAGGATGCGATCCGCCCGCAAAGCAATAAAATCTGAGACCGAAGAACGGCTAGTGTCACTCAAAGACAACGAGCACAGAAGTGCTTCCGTCTCGTGAGAGGGGTTCGACAAGTCCCTGGTAATTGTGTGACCCAGTTTAAGCCAATCGAGTCGAGCCACAACACTGTCGTATTTCTTGGGCAGGCATCGAAACAAGAAATACAAAAACCCTGCGGAAGTCTGGAAATCCCTAATGCGGAGGTCGGAAAGTCTACCCGCCACAATTTCCGGATCAAGAACCCTGCAAATACGCCGCGCTATTGACCATCGCCGCCTGTCAGGCTTCAGCTTGCCTACATATCCGCCCAAGGGGTCGAACACGCGAAGTACCGTCATGAGAAATTCGTGACTGAGTTCGCCAAATCCCCATATGGCGTCACGAGCAAGAGCTGCCTGAGCAAACGGGCAGAACCGATCAGCCATCTCAAGTGCTAAATCTTCGTCCCAGTACATCACTGAGGAGCAAAAACGACCGAAGACGTATCCCTCTTCTAGCAACCGCTCGTCGCTTGAAAATTCAAGCAACCGGGCACTGTCGACGTCCGTCTTCATCTTTTCTTTCAAGAATCCGCTGTCCAGCGAACACAGGGTCCGCATGAGGTCGGCAAGCCCATAGGCGGATTCAACACTCACGTTCGAATAGGCGCATGCGATTGGAGTAGGATCGACTCCACCAACTATAGCTTCCGCGGTGGGCTTCACCTCGTGGCTCAGATCATTTAGGAGATGTGCAAACCCATAAGCGCCGTCGTCGGGATTGGAAATCCAACGCGAGAGGGTTTCGGCGTAAGGATCGATGACGACACATAAGCCATCCTCGGCAAATTTCCACAGTTCAGATAAGACAAGCGCTGCAAAGCCGCGGTCTTTGCCCTGCGCCTGCCAGCATCTTGTCGCCACAGTTTCAATTGCTGAGCGTTCCGGTAATCGCGACCAGCGGAACTCGTCGATGCCGAACCGAAGCTCATGAAGTAAAGTTCGGAGACCGACCAGTGGATATTGGGGATCGATCAAGACCGCATCGATCATACGCCCGATTTGCTGCTGTCCTACGGTATCTTGGCCCGCGAGGACTTGGTTGAGCACGACGGCTGCAAACCGCTGGTGAGGAGTTCGACAGTCTCCGAAACCAAGGATCAATCGCTCGCGTTCCAGCCATCTGAGATGTCGTTCGACTGCGTCGCTCGAAACGCTTGCCATTTCGGTAATCGGGGCAATATTTTCCAGCCTAGCGATTGCGTCCCGGGAGGCTAGTTGCCGCATCGCAACTGCCGCCAGTACGAAGTCGGCGCCAGTACTGTGGGCGGCCTCAGACGCCTGCCTTGATCTGCGCCACCCCCCGCCAAGAATGAAACAGAATTGCCACGGACGATCAGCAGTCGTCTCCGCGCGGTCTATTCGCAAATTTAGGTCTTCATCCATCATGCGATCGCCCACCCTATCATCCGCAATACGCACCGAGGCCAGCGTGCGCGGCAAATCAGCCCGAAGCCCGGACGCAATTGTGTGAACAGCACGCTTTGCGTTTAAAGTCACCGGTCCGCGGTCAGCATCCGCCCGCTCGATCGCATTATGGATAGACAAAACCGCTACATTAGGCCCGGCATTCTCTTCCAAACGACTGAGCTTTACCGGAGCCATCAGATGTGCATTGTCAATGAGCAGAAAGCGCTTGGTTGGCTCTGGTGGCGGAGGGTCGGTGTTCTCAGATTGGGGATCGCTCAAGCGGAAGACTTCGTATCCCGCGGAAGCGTAATCTCGCGCCACTTGGTACGCGCAAATTGACTTGCCGGCACCGGGCTCTCCCCTCAGGCGCGCCGAGAATGCAATTCTCAATTGCGACACGAGGGTGTCGGCTTCGACTAATCGTGGGCAGGCAGTCGCATCTGAAGGTCCCAATGGGCGACCCAAGAGGGCAGGCCCGAGCCCACGATCCTCTTCGAAGGTAATCTTCTCCCATTTTGCCTCGGAGGGGCGATTGGTTGCTGCCAGTCGTGATTGCCCATAAGGACCGCCCATAAAGCGCGTGAGTTGGGCATTAATCGAAGGGAGCTGTTTCAGCGCTTCGACTGCCTCTGGAATGTGGTCAGCATGCTCCGGATAAAACTCTCCGATGACTTCCGGATGTTCAGCCATGAGCACCTGTATCTCTTCCCAGCCTAGGACGTCGACGACAGAAAGATTTTGTTTTTTTCTCTGGGCGGACTGTATTCGTGCGGCCTCTTGCAAACGCCCGTCGACAGGTGCGGTTGTGGCAAAGGTCCAATGCTCAAGGGCGGGGATGAATTTATCCGCCTTGGCGATTTCAGCCATTAGCTCGTCGGCCGTGGCAGCACGACCGTAGTTGGCATCCTTGCCTTTGCACTGAACTGCACGGTATGTGCTTCGGTCGCCGTTGGGAGATCCGAAGACATCGACACCGCATTGCGACTGACCCCTCCTGCCGTTCTTTTGGGCAAGCGGATCTTTCCAGACCCTTTTGAACAAGGCATGGCAAAGGTCCTCCAAGGTTGCCCAGTCTCTCGGGGGTGCGATCTGCTTGGCACGAAATTGCATCTAGTCTGTCTTGTATGATCTTGCAAACGAGGCACTTGCGGAATGCATTGTTTGACAATACTTCTGCGTTCTAGCCATTACGCTCTTAGCCCGCTTCGCCGTATCCACGCCGACGATGGTCCTGCTAGTCTTCATCTCGGACCCTCCGGTTTGCCTGGGAAGACACGATCTTTCCCCTTGGTATTTTGATGCCGTCGGCCCGCGAGGGTCCACCTCTCAGCCCTCTCGTATTCCGACATCAAGGGAAGGAGGCGCCCATTCCATTTGTCGCGCCGCAGGCGACGCCGCGTCGTCGAAGAGATCTCCTGCCCGTATCGTCAGTTCCTCGATCCAATCAGCGATTTTCCGAGCTGGTTCACCGGAAGAGCCTCACGAGCGCGTCACGCTGGATCTGGTGCTTCCGGGGATCCGCTTGCTTGAGCCTCTCCAGGTTCACCAGCTTCCAGCGAACGGCTGGCAGGTCAGCGGCTTCGGGCACGCCGATCAGGTGGAAATCCGGCTCGGCATCGTGCAGGGAAAGCAGGAAGGCAGCGACGTCGCCAGTCAACCGCGAACCGATGTCGGCATGCAGGCGGCGACGCGTTTCGATCAGGGCATCCCAGGATACGGGCTGGCGAGTCATCCCTACGAATTCTTCGCCATAGAGCTCCTCCCTAAAAGGCGCCGCCGGCGCCAGCAACTCGTGCATCGGGCGACCGGAGCTTGCCACATAGACCATGAACGTTCGGAAGAGGTCTGCTGTCAGGCCTTCGTTCTCATACAGGAGCTTCACATCGTAGAGGTCGCGCGGATGCTGGCGATCGAGTGCCGCAGCAAGTTTCCCGCCGTACAGATCCTCGAACGCCAGTACGGTCGTCTCGACGAATCCGAAGAGCTCCGTCACTGCCTCCGACGCGATCATCGTCCTCGCCGGACAGACCGCCCCTCGCGCCACCGGGGAGGTCTCGATCTTTATCTGCGTCCGGCCGTCACTCACCATGATGCGCGTATCGGCATCGCCGCCACCTGCGGCACGGCGCGCCTCGACCCCCGGGTTGCGGCGGGCGATGGCCGTGACTATGCGGCCGAGGGCATCGTCGATTTCCTTGAGCGACGATTGGCGGTCCGCGACTGGCAGGTAGGTCAGGTCGATATCGACGGACAGCCTCGGCATGTCCCTGTAGAACAGGTTGATGGCGGTACCGCCCTTGAGCGCGAACACGGTCTCGTTGGCGATATCCTGCAGCGTGCTCAAGAGCAGGCGAACCTGCGCCACGTATCGGTCAAGCATCGCCGTCCGCCTGTTGCGGTGTCCCGGGCAGGAATGCTTCGGGCACATAGATGCGGTAGGTCGGGTGAAGTCTGCCGCCCTCCACCAGGGCCCGCGGTCCGGACCCGAAGTCGATCCCTGAGATGTCCAGGTGCTTGCGCCATGCGTGCCGGTGCTTGTCGGCAAACACAAAGAACAGCCTTCGCACCTTCACGCTGCGGCACGCCGTCAGGAGTGCCGTGAGCTGTCTGGGTCGGAGCGACACCAGCCCCTCGAAGACTTTGTCGAGGTTCTCGAATGTCGTATTTCGCGGCAACTCGTCGAGGGCCTCGAGGATGGCGCGTTCTGGTGACGATGTCTTGAGGGGCCAGCGCCACACGTCCACCATCGGTCGGGTTCCCGCAGCCTCGGGATTGGCATCGTCGATCCCGAGGGGGTCATTGCCGAAGAGCGTGCGCCGGCGCACGACGATCTCGGTCTGCATGGGCAGCCGCTTGAGCCAGGACGGCACCTCGCCATAGAACTGAACGCGCGATCTTCCTCCGAGGCTCAGGTAATGGGCGTAGCCCGCCATGTCGAGGGCGCTCTCTCCGCCGAGATGCACGGCGTATTTCATGAGCCATTGCAGGGAGAGAAGCGGGATCGCCCAGGACTCCTCGTGGTTGCCCTGCGCGCCTTCGTGTAGCGGACGGCGGTACACGCCGCGGACGACACGTTCGAGCCACCCGCGGGCGACATAGTCGTGGATGGACTTCGGGTCGATCCCCTGGGCCCTCAGCCATGGTGTGTCCACCATGAAGCCGGGAGGGACGGTATCCAGGAGCGGTTTCAGGCGCGGTGTTCTTTGACGGCTCATAACCATCAAAGTACTCCATATTCAAAATTCCCGCAACATGTTGTTTTATGGAAGACACATATACATGATGTTAAACCATATAATAATGCGTATGTCAAAATATCAGTGTGCGGCAAGCGTTCAGCTTCGCGGCGGAGAAGTCCGTGTGCCTTGATGTGGCGAAGGGTCCCGC
The DNA here is from genome assembly GCA_965262755.1 of Alphaproteobacteria bacterium. Lineage (GTDB taxonomy): Bacteria > Pseudomonadota > Alphaproteobacteria > UBA828 > UBA828 > WTGU01. The sequence goes on from OZ253557.1 coordinate 752,494, forward strand.
CCCCCGCTCGCAAGCAACGGGCCGGTGGCGGCTGTCACGCAATGACAAAGCTCGTGGCGGTTCATTGTGACCAGCTGCGAGCTCTTCGTGCCTGGGTGGCGACACCGGTCATTCGGAGCCGCCAGTTCAGCATGTCTAAGCTGACCCCGAAGCTGTTCGCCAGGATTGTCGGGTCACGGGCTGATCGATAGGCAATCGCGAGGCCAGCGCGTGGCACGAGGAGTGTTCCCGAAAGCCAGTCAGCTTCATCTTCCTGCTCCCGTTCAAATGAGTTGAGCAGCAAGTGCCCTGCCGGAGAGAGATCGATGCGGCCAGGTTCATGGTCGAGAATGAGGTGGGCAAGCTCATGGGTGAGGCTGCTGCGCTGCCTGGTTGGTGCGTGGGCCGAGTTGACGATGGTTAGGTTGTTGTTGCCGTGTCGGATGGTCACGGCGGACCAGCTGCCCGAATCATGATTGGTGAGCCGCCGCAGGCTCCCCTTGGATAACTCCGGCACGTCTTCTGGTCGCCAAACGATAACTCCGAGATGCGCCGCGAGCGCTTTCGGATCTAGTGAGTCTACCGGTTTGAGCCCCAAAGCGGACCGATATTTCTCGGCGGTGGTCTCGCACCACGTCTTGAAGCCACGACGCATGGAATCACAGTTCGTCCCGCGCAATGAGTGCGCGTTGGGCAGCCAGGATCATTTCCGCCAGCGCAGAAGCAGTCTCAAGCTGCATCGTTTGCTTTTTTCGGAAATGAACTGCAGCGACAGGTCGGCTGGCGTTGTCGGCGTCGAAGCCGAGTACGGCCGAGGGGTCGACCTTGAGCCACCGGCATATCTTCTGAAAGTTCTCAAGGTCGGGTAGGTGGCCGTTCTCGACCCGCGAAAGGGTAGCGGGGGAAATTCCGATCTTCGCCGCGGTCGCCCGAACTCCATGGCGTCCCCGCTTGTCCGCAACCAATGGGCCCAAGGTATCGAGGGAGGGGTGGGTCATGGCGATCTCCGTGTTGCAGTAGTGAAACACAAACCGTTTGACGCTTGGGACAGTGTTTGATACGGTCGCGTTTGTTTCACGGATGAGACAGTTTTGGCAGAACAGCCGCAACGGGTCAAGCTGTCAACGCCGGTTGAAGATTCGGCCAAAGGGCGGCGCAAAAGACTGCCACCTGGGTTGGTGGTCTGACCTTGGCGTGAGACTGTGAGTCGGAGACGCGGTGCGAGGGTTTTTCGGCGGGAGCGGGCAGCGGAGCCATGCAGAGCTCAAGCGGTCCGCGCCCGCCGGCCGCCCGCAGGGCGGCATGGTTTATCGGATTGGGGTCAGTCTCGCCACCCGGGCCTTAGGGGCGCGTTGCCGGCCGGGGCCGAGCGACGGCGTGCCGCAGTTCAGCTATCGGCACTGTTTCTGCGGGCGCGGCTTTGGCTGAGGCGGTAGCTGTCGCCGTTCATCTCGAGGATATTGACGTGATGGGTGAGACGGTCGAGCAGTGCCCCGGTCAGGCGCTCGGAGCCGAAGGTCTCGGTCCATTCGTCGAAAGGGAGGTTGGAGGTGATGAGCGTGGCGCCCCGCTCGTAGCGCTGCGAGATCAGCTCGAACAGAAGCTCGGCGCCGGTCTTGCTCAGCGGCACGAAGCCCAACTCGTCGATGATCAGCAGTTTGCAGGCGACCATCTGCTTCTGGAGCCGCAGGAGGCGGCGCTCGTCGCGGGCTTCCATCAACTCGTGCACGAGCGCGGCGGCCGTGGTGAAGCCCGTAGAGAGGCCCCTTTGGCAGGCGGCCAGCCCGAGCCCCAGGGCGACATGGGTCTTGCCGGTGCCGGAAGGGCCGAGGGCGATGACGTTCTCGCGCCGCTCGATCCACTCGCAGCGCGCCAACTCCAGCACCTGCGCCTTGTTCAGCGCGGGGATGGCCTTGAAGTCGAAGCTGTCGAGGCTCTTGGCGACCGGGAACTTCGCCGCCTTGATGCGCCGCTCGACCATGCGCCGTTCGCGATCGATCAGTTCCAGCTCCACCAGCCGGGCCAGGAACTGAACATGATCCAGGCCCTCGGCCGCGCATTGGCGCGCCACTTTCTCGTATTCCCGCAGGAAGGTCGGCAGCTTCAGGGCCTTGAGGTGGTGTGCCAGCAGGATGTGGGGCCTGTCCGTCATGCCGCGTCCTCCGACAGCAGGCACATGTAGCTGGCGGCCGAGGTCCTGCCGACGGTGGCCTTCGGCAGATACGGGTAGACGTCGAGGTCGAGCTTCGGCGGGCGCTTCTCGACCCGGCACAGCACCAGATGCTTGACCGCGTCGAAGCCGATGGCGCCCAGGCGCAGGGCGTCCTTCACGGCGCCGTCGAGATCCTCCAGCCCGAAGCTCTCCAGCAGCCGCAGGACCTGCACATACTCCCGCCGCCCCGCCTTGGGCGAGCGCGCCTCCATCAGGCGGCGCAGGGTCTGGAACGCGGGCGGCAGCTCCCATCCGGCAAGCGGCGCCGCCTGATCCAGCGCGCCGATCTTCTGCTCGATCAGGGGCAGATAGTGGATCGGCTCGAAGATCGTGTCCTCTCGCTCATAGGACCGGGGATGGCGGGCGATGACCTCCCCGCCGCAACCGATCACCACCCGCTCGACGTAACCGCGCACCCAGACGTCGCGATGGCCATAGGCCACCGGCACCGAGTAGTCGTTGGTCTCGTAACGGACCAGAGACTGCGAGCTGACCTGCCCGGGAGCCTGGGCGCAGGCCTCGAAGGGCGCCGCCGGCGGCGCGGCCATGGCCTCCAGATCCCGCGTCAGGCGCTCTCCGATGGTCTCACGGTGCCCGCGCAGGATATCGCCCTGGCGGCTGCGGCACTGCTCCTCAAGCCGCCGATTGAACGCTTCCCAGCTGGCAAAGCGCGGCAGCGGCACCATGAAGTTGCGCCGGGAAAATCCAACCAGACCCTCCACCGCGCCCTTGTCGTTCCCCTTGCCCGGGCGCCCGTAACGATCGCGCACGAGGTAATGCGACAGGAAGCCGCCGAAGAGCCGCGCCCGCCTGCGCGTCCCGTCCGCCAGAATGCGCGACACCAGACAGCGGTCGTTGTCGTAGAGAACCGATTGCGGAACCCCGCCGAAGAAGGCGAAGGCATGCACATGCCCGTCGATCCACGCCTCGGCCGTCGCCGCAGGGTAGGCCCGCACATAGCAGGCGTCGCTGTGCGGCAGATCGAAGACGAAGAAGTGCGCCTTGCGCGCCACACCCCCGATCACCGCACGCGCCTCGCCGAAGTCCGCCTGCCCATGGCCGGGTGGATGGGTCAGCGGCACGAACATCTCCCGACGCCGGCGGTGGTGCTCGCGCACATAGTCCTTCACGATCCAGACCGTGTGAAAACGTCATTGAATTCAGATTTTCGAGTGAGTCTGCTTGATTTCTGAAAAGTGCAGCCTGCTAAGTCATTGATTTCATTAACACTGACAATTCAACCAATGGGCTGAAATCACATTTCGAGCGATTCTCCGACGTTTTGACACAGTCTGGATCGTGTAGCCGCCGCTGAACCCGTGCTCGGCGCGAAGCCGGTCGAAAATGCGCTTCGCCGTGTGGCGCTGCTTGCGCAGCTGCTTCAGATCCTCCTTCAGCCACTGGTCGATGATCTCGGTGAACCCGTCCAGCTTCGGGCGCCGAACCGGTACCGTCCGCCGATAGCCCGGAGGCACCGAAAAGCACAACATCTTCTTCACGCTCTCGCGTGAAATCCCGAAATGACGCGCCGCCGCCCGCTCGCTCATCCCGTCCCGGCAGGCGAGACGGACCTTCCGATAAAGTTCCACGGTGTGCATGCCCCCGCCCTCCCCGTCGCCGGGAAGGGCTCAAGTGGCAGAGTTTTGCTCCGCCCGCAGCGAGACAATCCCGCCGCTACCGTGGACTAATTTCGCACCGCCGTTCCCAGCGTCAGGTCGGTGCCAAAATCCTCGTCAAGAACCGCCATGCGCTCGACGATAACGCATGGCAAAAGGCGTTACCAGCCCCCTTGTGGGGCCTCAATCCGATGGGGATGATGATTCCGACGTCGCCGATTCCACGGCCTGACGGAACGTTTACAGTTGGGTGGGCGGCACAGCGAAGCCGGGGAGGAGTCGGTTCTGAGCGGCAATCGCTGGCGATGATCCAGCGGTCCATGGTGTCCACAATCCGCCGATGGACACTTGCGCAGCCGCAGGTGTAGAGCGACTGGGGCGAGCGTGCCATGGATACCCCGATCCGGGCCAAGGAGCGATACTCAAGGTGCGGAGACCGATCATGCACTTTGCGCGTATCCGATGAAAGGGAGATCTGGAAGTGCTGACGTTCAACGTAATCGACGTCGAAACCGCCAATGCTGACCGTTCGAGCATTTGCCAGATCGGAATAGTTCATGTCCGGGAGGGTGAGATTGAGGACCGATGGCAAACCTTGGTCAATCCCGAGGACTGGTTTGATCCGTGGAATGTCTCAATCCATGGGATCGACGAGGACGATGTGCGGGATGGCCCTACGCTTCCAGAGGTCCGTGCTGAGTTGCGCGCAAGATTGCGCGGGTCGGTCCTGGTAAGCCACACGTCGTTCGACCGCGTTGCATTTGAGCGCGCCATGACTCGCTATGACCTCGAACAGCTTCAGGTGACATGGCTCGACAGCGCCAAAATCGCGCGGAGGGCATGGCCGGACAGGTACGGTCGGCGCGGCTACGGACTCAAGAACATTGCCAGAGACTTCGACATCGCCTTCCGGCATCACGACGCGCTGGAAGATGCCAGGGCAGCGGCAGAGATCGTGCTCCGAGCATGCAGCGCGGCTGAGATGGACATAGAGGGTTGGCTAGGCCGAGTTGAGCGCCCCGTGTTCCCCTCGCCTGACGGGTCGTTTTCAGGGTCGAGACCGTCGACGAAGCGGGAGGGGAACGTGGAGGGGTCGCTGTTCGGCGAAATCATCGTGTTCACCGGTGCGCTTGCAATCAAGCGACAGGACGCGGCGGACATGGCGGCGGAGGCTGGATGCGAAGTTGCCAACGCCCTAAGCAAGAAAGCTACGATGCTCGTGGTGGGTACTCAGGACAAGAACAAGCTGCAGGGGTACACGAAGAGTAGCAAGCACCGAAAAGCGGAAGCGCTGATCGAGAAGGGAGTGGAGATCCAAATCCTCTCGGAGAGCGACTTTTCCGAACTCATCGATGCCAATTTGACGAAATTCGATGAGGGGGCTGGGCTAGATCTTGAAGAGGTCGTCCGGTGAGTGGATGACCGCTAGTCGGAGAACTGCACCGATGTCCCATCGAATTTTCTACAACGTCGACTTGGCCGCATGGGTCTACGGAACAATCGAGAAGTGTCTGCAAGGCGAAGCGTGGCGGCCGGCCTGGATCGAGACATATCGAGCGATCGGGGGCGTATCCGAGTCCAGCGGCAAGAAGCCTTGTCCGATGATTGCGGCAAGAACCCTCTACGAATACGGGCGACTCAAGAACAGCGGATTGGCCTTCAAGGAATGCGAGATGCCCGAACTGTGGAATCATTCGCGGAACGGTACGTATGCGATCCTCGCGACCAGATTGCTACGCGCGGATTCGGGCTTGAACAAGAACACCCTGTGGCGGGAGATTCAACGAGCCGTGAGGCGCGAGGTAGGCGAAGAGCCGGCTGTTTCGAATCAGGGCGGCCCGACGTTGACATTTCAACTGTGGCACCTCGGACTCATCAAAAAACGCTGAGAACTCGAGACCTTCGTGCAAACATTGCGGGGCGAGGGATCTCACAGCGCGATGAGGCGGGTTCTCCTTCTACTGGCGGCGTGATTCGTGCGGATAGAAGCCGACGATTAGTCGGATGTTCCCATGTCGTGACGGAGATGAAGCTGGGATGAAGAGTTCGCCAAAGAAGAGCTGGCTTACGGGCACAGCGGTTCGGAAGCGGTTGCCCGAAGTCGACCACCATACGATGAAGGCTTTGACAGAGGTCTGGGACGAAGTTGTCCATCAGATCATTGAAGAGATGTTGACGTTGTCCGAAACCGATGATGTCGAACTGCACATCAATGTCCGTGAGGACATGGTGATGGAACTTGCGCGGCTTCAGCATTGGCTGGCCGAGCGGGTTGTCGAGAAGCGGCTCAAAGGCCGAGAATTGTCGTCCATCGAACCCAAACAGGAGCGGGAGGAATGTCTCGGTTCAAAAGGCGCAGAGACAATTTTCGGCACGGCCCGGATAGTCCATGAGCACATCTGGTCGAAGCGCCTGGAGGAGCGATGGAAGCCGAAGTCGGTGAAAGCGATCGAACGCGAGGCGAAGCCCAAGAAGGCAACACTTGCAGTCAAGCCCGTCCGAAGAAACCACTTCATTCCGCGCTGGTTCATCCGTGACCAATGGGCGACCGACGGCAAGGTTCTGCGCTGGCGACGAACCCCCGACGGCTGGCAAGCGTCCAGACGAGGATTTGGCGAGTGGGGCTATCGGCGCAAACTCTACAGCGATCCCCTCGAAGCGTACTTCGGCTTGCTCGAAGGTGATGCCAAGCGCCCGATCGAAATGCTGCTTGAGATGCATCCCCTCAACGCTCCTCAGCGGGAAGCGCTTGCGGGGTTCCTTGTCATCCAAGTTTTGCGCAACCCCTACACCATCTCGGCACTGCACGGGGCGCTTGCACCCCTGATTGCCGATCTGGGCCACGGCGATGATTCCGAGATGCCCCGCAAGGCCTATGAATCCCTGTATCGCAACAACGAGTTCTATAATCGGATCGCGTCCCCGGTGATGTGGAGCCGTTGGGCGGTGGTGCGTTCCCGGCGTCCCGTGTTCGTTCTGCCCGACACGTTCTGCGCACGGGTCGGCGCGATGGATGGCATGCGATTGATAGTGCCGCTGGCGCCCACCGTCTGTTTCGTCACCCTTCCAAGCCTCGAGCAGGAAAAGCGGATCGTTCCTTTCCATGTGCGCGCAGAGGAAGAGCTCTGCCGACGGATTGCACTGGTATTGGCCCAAGCGGCAGCAGACGAATTTCTGTCGCATCGGGAGTTCGTTCCCGTCGAGGGAGAAGCCGAGTCGCCGGACGATCTACTAAAGGGCATCGCAGAAGTCGTTGCCGCGACGGCTGAGGACGAGGAAGTCTCCTAGCTATTGGCCCCTTGCCCTGCCCACCGAGGCGGAAGGCGCCAACGCGCTGCCTCTGCCTGATCGCGACGAGCGATGGGTGCGCGGTCTTTTCGAACGGGCGGTGGGCGGGTTTTACGGTGCGGTTCTGACCGGGTGGGGATGGCGAGTTGAGCCGGGCGGAAGGAGGCTCGAGTGGCCGGTCGAGCGCAGCACGCCGGGCATCGGCAAGATCCTCCCGGCGATGCTCACTGACATAGTCCTCGATCATCGCCCTTCCGGCCGCAGAATTGTCATCGACACGAAGTTCAACTCCATCCTAACCCGCGGCTGGTACCGGGAAGAGACCCTGCGAAGCGGCTACCTCTACCAAGTGTACGCCTATTTGCGATCACAGGTCGGCCGAGGGGACCCGTTGCAGATCGAGCCGAGGGCGTGCTGCTGCACCCCTCTGTCGGTAGGAACATCGACGAGACTGCAATGATCCAGAAGCATGCGATCCGATTCGCCACTGTGGATCTGGCGGCGCCAAGCTCAACGATTCGCCGTCAACTGTTGAGGGTGGTTGAGCCTCCGCTCGACATCCGGGAGCGCGTGAGCCCGGGAAGCTAGGCTCGTGTCGGCGGAGCGATGGCTTTGCAAACGCATAAGCACTAGCTCCAGCGTGCTGCACGGTGTGTCTTACCGTCGTTCATCGCTACTACCAGCGACGTCTTGCTCGAGCTGTCCGGCCAGCGGGACTCCCAGACCAACAAGAGCGGAAAGGATGTGACCCACCCGATCCCGTAGCAGAGGGTCCCAGGCGGAGTACGGCTCCCGAGTCCCGATCCTCTCGACAACGACACAAAGGCGCCGGGCAACTTCGTTGTCCACCCAGAAAATTGTATTGTCGGGATGCTCCGTCAGCCATACCTCGGCGGCCGTGGCGATAAACGAGAGATGCTCGGGCTTAGGAGAAACTTCGACCAGATCGAGGACGAGACCCGCCACGAACCCGCCCGGACCCTCGATGACTAAACGCTCCAGGACAGGCAGGAACGGTTCGATTCGAGCGATACCGGGTGCGAGAAGATAGCAGGAAGACGGCGGCAGCCGATCCCAATTGTTGAAGAAGAATGCGGCGATGGCCGATCCCATATGCACTTCTATCGATCTGGACGGATCCGAACTCCTCGATCTCCAGTCAGGGGTTTCTGACAGTCGCTCGGCGAGAGATGCGCGAATACGGACGGCCTCTGCTTCCGCCAGACCCCCGTTCCCGAAATAGACCTGATCCACGCTTCGCAGAAAATAGCCGGTCGCGTCAAAGAACGATTCATCGGGCAATGACCGGATTCGGTCTAGCGCCAGCTGCTTGATACCTTCTTCCGCCAATCCGGGCAGGCAACGCACGACAAGGTTGAAGTACGCCACATTCCAGTCTGAGGGTTTCCATTCGACTCTGTCGCGCGGCTTCAGGTTGCGGCCGTTCGCGACCGCCGTCCATTCCGCATAGGATCGGGCGAGGTCCCGCAGCCATGGACGTGCCTCCACATCGAACAGGCTCGACGAGCTCTTGAGCCATAGGCCTGCGCTTCGGTCGTTTAGAAACTCTTCCGTCCGCGGTCCGGCAGCCGGACGGCTGATCTCTTCCGACAGTTCCACGGCGATGGGCGGTATCCGCAGACCCTCGGCGCGGGCGGGCGACACCATCGGGAATGCCGGCCAATCGGGTTCATCACCGTGGCCAAACAACCAACTGCATTCTGTGTCGATCGCCGACCGGACTCGCCGCTCGATCTCTGCGTGCGGATGGTCTCCGGAATATTCCCGACGCAGGCGAATACAGGACACAAACGCCGTTCGCAGCAATGCGCGCGGCAGGCGCTCATCCACCCTCGCGATCATCTCGGCGGCCGCTCGGAACCCGGAAGCCGCCAACAAGTCCCGGCGGGACACCGCTCCGAGCAGGGAGCGGACATCCGCCGGATCGATTCCTCCCCGAAGCAAATTGGCAATGCCGACGAATGCCATCGCAACTGGATTGGATCCGACGTTCAATCCGGGAACGAACCGGGTGCCCGTTTCGGCAGTGAGCGCTTCCAGGAATACACCTCGCGCCCACTCGCGGTGGCGGGCGCGAAGTTCCCCATCCCCGTCTCGCACCGCGACGACCGCCGCCGCGGTTCTCGCCAGGTTACGACGCCCGATGTCCTCCCCGCCGTCACCAACCGTCGGAGGAGCGGGGCGGAGCACCCATTCCATCGCCCGCGACGCGAACTCCGACGATGAACGGGATTTCTCTTCCACTGCCGCGGGCAGGGAAAGTTGCATGTCCTGGTCGGCCATGGCTGGAGAAGCTGCGGCCCTTAGTCTTTCCAGATGCGCCATTTCCTCCGGTGGGGATACGTACTCCCAGGCGCCAACCGACTCGCCACCTGAGCCGATTGTTGATGTCTTCCGCCAATTGGCCGGATTCAGCTCGTTCAGCGCGTGGGCAGCCATGAACTCCGGGTGCTGCCTGTCGGCCTGCTCCCCATACGGACCGAGCCGTTCGACGGCCCGTTGGATCAGCCCCGCAAGCTCAACTCGGAGCTGAGTTGGCCCGGAGACCGCATAGAGGCCGAGAAGGGAATCTAGCGAGAACCGCCGGGAAGGACGCGATTTCAAGCTGTCGAAACCGGATGAATGACCGGTTGCCCTCAACAATACATCCAGCCCAAGAACGTCCGGTATGGGAACTTGGTCAGCTACCGTCCTCTGAAGATCGAGACACAGGAGTTCGGGGCAAGCGAGGAATGGAATCGCCACTTTGCGGGACTTGGACCAATGAGACAGTACGAGATCAACCGCCACGAGCAGGTAAGCGGCCGAACCGCCCGCTGGCGGCAGCAATTCGGCGAGCACCGTCTCGACATCCTCACCCTTATCGATCCGGCGGTGCGCCCAGGTCTCCAACGCCATCAATGCCGACTGGACGCAAGGGTCGCCGTTCCCCCAATCGCGGGACCATGCGTAGGTTTCCGTCAATGAAAAGACGCGCGCGCTATCGGGGAATGCAACCGTCATTGCGTCCGCACCATCCGCGCGGCCTCTACAACGAACCGATATCGCATGATCGACAAGCCGGCGAACCAGTTTCAATCCGATTGTAGGAGCGTGCTCAAGAAGAGCAAGAAATGGACCGTGCTCCGGCGATGGCGGAACAAATCCAATATCGTTCGAGTCGAATGGCTCGCGCCTGGGATCATCCCATCTTGATGGGGGCAGGTCACTGAGCGATGCGGGCATGCCCAGCGGGTGCGGATATCTCCGGTCTTCCCTCCGTGGGATCAGCACGGCAACGGTCAGCTCCGCAAGTTCCTCGGGCGCCGCTTGCGCAACGTAGGGACTGAATTCCCAAACAGACCTTATTGCTGCGCCGTGCACGTCACATTGCATCAACAAACGGAGATAGGAAGCGGCAAGCGATGGCGTGCCACGACAGACGACGAGAAAGCCCGTACGAAGATTGGAAGCGAGAGGATCGGACTGATGCGGATCGATCCCTTCCAGCCGGCGGTAAAACCAATGCGCCAACAAATCACTGAGTTCGCGGTGGTCGAAAACTCCAACGCACGAAGCCGTAAAGAATTCGGCCGCATCTTCCGTCACGGCCTCTGGAAGATCGTCGCCAAGGGCGAGCATCCTGAGGATGAGGCGGGTCCACGAAGGGCCCGATGGAATGTGCAGACCCGCTGCGGCTTCCGGAACCGTGATGTCGGAACCGGCCAGATGCGCCGACAACGGTCGGACTTCAACGGCCTTTACCGTTCGGATCAACTCTATGAGCATTCGCGCATCGTCCGCCAACACGGTTGCCGCAACCCGCGTCAGCAATTCTTCTCCGATTTCGGACCGCACGACCGCAAGCAGAACGGCGCGGCGCCACGAACCATGCATTCCTTCCCGGCTGACATCATGGAGAAGACAGCGCCAATCGGCATCGTCCGCGCTTCGTTCGAGCTTCATGCGGGCAGCCAGTTCGAAGCCACGCGCCAGTGGGGCGGGCGCAGGACGATCCAAGGGAAGGATGGCCGCGAAGTTGAGATCCTCGCAGAGCAGACTGGCGACAGCCCAGTCCCGCAATATGTCATGGCGAAATGCCATTCGGTCGCTACCGAGATCGCGCAGTGTCCCGCTCATGACCAGCGCGTCCACCGCCGCCTCGGGATGGACCTCGGCATTCAGCGGTTCCGCGGCCAACACCTGCCGCGCGAGCGTTCTCAGTATTCTGGCTCGCTCGCGCCTGCCTTCCATCTTTCCGTCTGCCGTTCGCCACCAGTCCGCCGCCATGTCGATTTCGGTGCGAACCGGCGTTTCGCCAGCCCGTCGCCGGGCCAGCCGTTTCAATCGAAAAAGGTTCCGAACGACGGCTCTTGCAGGATGAGTGTCGGCCAGGAGCGGCGTGAGCTCGGGTGCAGCGTGGCGCAACTCGGAGACTTCATCCTCGCTTACCTCTCCGATCGTCACGGGAACGCGGCCAAGACGGTCCAGCGCATCGGCCGGCAACCATTCCGGCTCATTGTCTTCGCCACCGAAGCCGCGCCGCGTCGTGGCGACAACTGAGAATCCTGGGATTTCGGCGGCCTCGCGGACAAGGTCGGCAACCGTAAGGCGCTCCTCCTCGGAGAAATAATCCAGGCCGTCGACAAATAGAGCCGCGCCTCCACTGGAGGCCAAATCCACCAGAAGCGCGCGGGCCGTATCCCGGAAGGCAAGCGCGGTTCGCATCGCTCCCCAGCCGCCAGCCCTCACGCGGCCGGGGCTCAATACGACTATGCGCGATTGCGTGGACCGCTCCTCGGCGAGGCGTTTCAACAACCCCGACTTGCCGACGCCCGGTTCGCCGCGGATCTCCAGGTAACGGCCTTGATCGAGGGCCGTGCGGATCGCCGCCAAATGCTCCCCCCTCACCAACCGGACTTTCCCGACACGATCCGCGATGTCTTCGAGCGCATGGCGGGCGTCTTCGGCAATTGCGCTGCGGGCGGACGAATACCGGCGTTCGCCTACCAAACTGAACCCGCTATCCCGCACCTTCTGCACCAACTCGTCGCGGTCGAACTGTCCTCCACTGGTCGCCGCTTCGATCGCGAGTTCGACAAGATACCGCCAGAGCGCCTCCGCTCTCCCGGTATCATCGGGATGAAGTGCATGGGCGGCCCGCTCCAGTTGCCACGCTTCGTGCGCCGATCCTTGGGCCGTGAAGTCGAAATGCAGGATTTGGAACCGCGACAACAGCCGCCAGACCGCCTTGGCGTCACTTGCCGCGCCGGCATTCGCCAGATGCGCCTTGAACGCATCGACGAACCTTCGCATGTCGTCGTTGGCAGAGTGCGGGCGCTCGATCCGGGCCGTGAATGTATCCGCGGAGCCCACCTGCCGTGCCCAGGTCAGAACGTCCCGGACCGGACCCTGAACATTGAGAGGTGCCCGCCCCAGTGCGACGGCCAATTCATGACGCCTGTCGAAGAAACCCGGCCGCTGCGATGCTTGGGCAATCTGGGCGACAACATCTCGAAATCCCTGGTCGGACTTCGTGAAACGGAGGCTACGCTTGGCCTGGATTTCGAGAACAGCGGCACTGCCGTCGGCGTCACGGGCGCGAACGACAATGTCGTCAAGCGGATGACCCTCTGGTGCCCTCTGGAACTCGACGCATTCAATCCTCGTGCCAGGCAGCCCGCACGGTTCTGCGCCATTCAGCAAGGTCAACAGGTAGTAGCCGCCGACCTGCCCTTCGAAACGGGCACCCGCCGGTCCGGTGGATGCCGGACTGCTCACGGTCATTGATTCAGAATACCGTTTGGTTCCGCCAATACGTCCATGTTCGGTGATCGCGTCACCGGATCACGCGTACTCTATCGTCGGCATCCCGTAAACGGCTCGTAGCAAGAACCTGCCACATAGGTGCAGCTCACCGTGCCGGCTGACGACCCGGTCGAATCTGGCGGTGTCTCCCCAAGTGCGAAGCTATTGTCCGCCGGTCTCCATTCGGGGGCTGGCGCAGGGTCGACTGGTGGGGGGTCTGACGGCGCGAGCTGCCTCGCCTGACGGGAATTCCCGCGCCGTCTGACGGCGGATCCTCCGCCTCCCCGAACATCCGTTCCATCCCGTCGAATCGCGGTCCGCGATTCGTCCGTTTCGCCACGTGCGGCGACCGCCGGGGCGGGCAATTCGCGCTCCTTCGGGGTGGTCGCCGGCGCGGAGGCGCCGCGACCTGTCATCGTCCTGTCCTCTCCTGTCCCCGTGAGTCCACTCCTGGGTGGCCGAACCGGGAATCGCAATTCGACCATGCCCGGCGGCCGTTTTTTTCGCTTCGATATCCGCACATGCGTCCGCGCCGCCCTGGGCACGGGCGGGGGCCATCGAAGACGAGGAGACGGGAATGACGGAGGACATCAACTTTCTGGACACGCAGCAGGCGGCCCGGTTTCTCGGGCTGTCGGCGAAGACGCTCGCCCGCTACCGGGTTACGGGCGACGGGCCGGTGTTTAACCGGTTCGGGAACCGGATCCGCTACCGGCGCGCCGCCCTGGATGCCTGGGCGGACGCGCGCGAGCGCGTCTCGACCGTGGACGACGGCGGCGACCGGCCGGGAGCGGACCGGTGAGGGCGCGGGCGAGGAAGATGCCGGGCGCCCGTAGCGACAGCGCGTCCGGCGCGCTCGGCAGGATTGCGCTGGCGTCCCTGGCGGTCGCGGCCGTTCTGGCCGGACCGGAGATCGCGCTGGCCACCACCGACACGACCTTCGGCGATCCGCTGGACACGGTGCAGGACATTGTCGGCGGCACCGGCGGGCAGCTCGCCGCGGCGCTTGCCGTGGGCGCCGCCCTGGTGGGCTCGGTGCTCCGCTTCAACGCCATGCAGCTGATGGGCGCGGTCGGCGTCGGCATCGCGGCGGGCGCCGGCACCGGCATTGTGACCAGCCTGGTCGGCACGGCGATCGTCTGATGAGCGAGTCCGCCCGCCACACGATCCCGCGCCGGCTCGACGATCCGGAGCGCTGGCTGTTCTGGACCGTCGACGAGGCCGCCGCGCTGATGGGCCCGGCCCTGCTGGGTCTCGCGGCCATCGTCGGACGGCGAGAAGAACCCGGCCCGGAGAAGCGCGGCGAGTTCATGCGGCTGGAGGGCGCTGTCTTCCGTCACCAGCGGCATGGCCTCCTCGATCCAGGACCAGGCCTCGCCGGCGAAGACGACGTCGGCCGGCACGTCGAGGGTGTTGCTGTCGCGGACGGCGGTCTCGGAGATCGGCGAGCGGCTGTGGGCAGACTACCAGGAGTTCGCGGCCAGAGACCTGGGCGAGTACGACATCGTCTATCTGTTCGTCGACGGCGTTGCCGAGCGCCTCCGCCCCGGTCAGAAGCGTGAGCCGGTGCTGGCGGCCTGGGGCTTCACGGCGAGCGGCGCCAGGGTCCTGCTGCATCTGATGGCCGGCTCCAAGGAGGACGCGGAGACGGTGAGCGCCTTCTTCCAGGACATGCGCAGGCGCGGCCTCGGCGATCCCTTGCTCGTGGTCTCGGACGGTGCGCCGGGCATCATCAAGGCGATCGAGACCTGCTTCCCGCGCTCGGCGCGTCAGCGCTGTCTCGCCCATCGCATGCGCAACCTGGCAGCCAAGGTGCCGGAGGACCTCTGGCCCGAGTTCAAGGCCCGGGCCACCGCCGCCTACCAGGCCCCGTCCCGCGCCATCGCCCGCGATCTCGCCACAGGCGTGGTCGCCGATTACCAGGCCGAGCTGCCGAGCGCGACAGCCTGCTTCACGGATGACTTCGAGGCCTGCATCGCGCACCTGCGCATGCCCATCACCCACCGCCGTGCGATCCGGACGACGAACCTCCTTGAGCGGCTGTTCGTCGAGGAGCGACGGCGCCTCAAGATCATCCCCAACGCCTTCGGTGAGAAGGCTGTCCTCAAGCTCATGTTCGGCGCCATGATCCGCGCCGCCGAGCGCTGGCGGGCCATCCGGGTCAGCGAGCTCGAGCGGCGTCAAATGCACGCCGTCAGAGAGGAGCTCGATCGAGAATACGAGGCCCACAACGGCCTCGGTGAAAAAACCTCAGCTCCTGCACGCCAAACCAAATTATCCAGCACTTCTCGGACTTGACCGAGTGACGCTAGGGGTGATCGCGAATTGCTTGTGTTCGGTCACCAAGCTGAGGGCGGGAGTCGTCAGCTTTGGCCCTGATCTGCTTCAATTCATGGCACTTCATTTTGAGGCGCTCAATTGGATCTTCGAAAATTACTCTCTGGACGAAAGGTGCAATGTTAAGATTAGCAGAAAGATCGCTAAGTATTTCAGCGTGTCTGAGCCGGTCTAATAGCCTGAACCGGGAGCCCTGACCTGCCCCCGTCGACTGGTCCGGTTTGAATGTTAGTGCATTGACGGTTTCTCGGCCAAGCTGGGTGGCCGGCGGAGCGTAGCGGAGCCGGGCGGCCAGCTTGGCGTGACGATCGTTTCCGGGGCCGGCGGCCGGTATCCCAGGCTGCCGTATGGGCGCACGGCGTTGTAATGACGCCGCCAGGATTCGATCAGAACCTGCGCTTCCGACACCCTGTTCGACAAACGGCGTCACCAACGACTTGGTGCTGGACTACGACGACCTGGTGCTGCACGGCACCATGGTCAAGCTGATCCCGCTGTCGGCGCCGAAGTGCTGAGCTAGGCTAGAGCTGCCAGTCGCGCAGGTCGGCCTCGGCCAGTTCCTCGATCGGGTCGAGCAACTCCGACGTCGCGGCCCCCTTCAGCGCCCAGATCAGCAGGTCGGAGAGCGGGAAGTCGATGGCGTCGTCGGCGACCTTTTCGACGATTTTCTCCAGCCGGTCCTTCAGCCGATCGCGGATCTGCCGGGCCGTGAGCTTGCCGCGCGGCCATGGCATAGCGCCGTCCGGCTGCCGCGCCCGGCCAACCAGCGGGATCAGTGGCAGGAAGCCGTCGCCGGCTTCCTGGCCGAAGGCCTGCTTCTGTGCGTCGGTCCAGCGCCCGACGAAGATCGGGTTAGTCTCGGCCAGCGCCAACTCCTCGGCCAGGTGGGTGCGGCAGTTGGCACGGCCCAGCATGTAGTCGTGGCGCCGGTACTCGTCCTCGAAGAAGCCGAGGAAGGCGCTGAGGCCGGCAGTGGCCAGCGCCTTCTCGCCGCTGATGGTGCCGCGCTGCGGGATCGCCAGGTAGCGCGAGAACACGTCTGGATCGGCCATCAGCAGCAGGTCGGTGGTGGCGTAGCGGCCCTGGCTCACCAAGCTGGACAGCACCGCCCCGCCCAGCTTCACCAAGCTCTCGAAACGGTCCGGTCCGAGCTGCCCGGTGCCCGGCAACGGGTCGATCAGCATCACGCCGCGGTTCGCCTCGGCGCGGTCGCGCGGGTTCCGGCCGGTGACGCCGGCCAGGAACGTGCGTGCCAGCTCGATCGGCTCGTTGTTGAAGGTGCCGCCATCGACCGACAGGAAGGCATATTCGTCGCCAACGCCGCTGCCGGTCCAGTCGGGGCGTAGCGGTGCCACCTTCACCTGGCCGTCGTCGCCGGGAACGACGGCGACGCGGTAGTCGTAGTGCGTACGCGGCCGGCGTAGCCCGACCGCCGGGAAGCCGAGCGGGAAGGCGCCGCTGGCACGCGCGTAGCTGGCGAGCGTCAACCAGTTGACCGCCGGCGCCTGGCCACCGTCCTGCACGAAGAACTCGTCCGGTCGCAGGCCGCCGGGCACGCCGCCGCCGGCGCCGATGTCGCAGGCGAAGCGGGCGTGGTCGGCGTGGAAGCGGTAGCTCTGCCGGCCGAGGTGGCCGAAGTCGATTTCGTACGGTACGCCGGTGAGGTTGGCGAGCGTGACGATGACGCGGAACGGGTTATCGACGTAGGGCCGCGCCAGCCAGCCAGCCGGCAGCGGACCGCCCTGGAAGGCCGCGGCCGCCTTCGTCGCCTGGCCGATCGCCTTGCCGTTGAACAGCGACTTCAGCGGCTGGCCGGCGGCGATGTCGTTGGTCTCGACGAAGCCGGCGATGTCCAGGTCCTGCACCCAGGTCTTGTAGAACGGGTTGCGGTCCCACTCGACCTCAGGCGAGGCCGGCGAGATGTGCGGGAAGCCGAAGGCCAGCGCGCGGGCAAGGATGGCGGCGCACACGCCGCCGCCGGACGCGCCGGCCGCGACGCGGAGCTTCACGTCGTGGCCGGGCACCTCTTCGTCGTTCGTCTTCGCCACGTACCAGGCGTCCAGCGCCTCGATGAGCTTGTCCAGGTATCCCGCCGTGTAGGCGCCGGCGGAGACCGTGCCGCCCAGCACCAGGGCGACCTCGAAGGTGCCGTCGGGCGGGCTCGGCGTGGCGTTGCTGTTCAGGACCTGCAGGATCTCGTCGGCCGTCGGCATCGTCATTCCCCCTTCGCTGCGTACCGCCAACTCTACATTAGCCGACATTCCCCGGATGACCGCCGGTTTCAGCCGTGATGGTAACCGATGGAATGGACGCCCCCTCCCGACGGCATCGAATCGTGCCAAGGTGGCGGTGGCATCAACGCCACGACGAAGGAGGAGGCGTCCATGGATCAGGTTAGCATCATCGGGATTGATCTCGCGAAGCACAGTTTTCAGTTGCACGGCGCGCTGGATGACGGGTCCGTCGCATTCCGCAAGAAGCTGAGCCGCGGGAAGGTGCTCGACTTCCTCGCCTCTCAGCCGCCCTTCCGTAATGGGGCGTTTGCCGTCAAGCGCGTTTTTTTCATCAGCGATCGCCGCGATCCTAATTTCGGCTCGCGGACCAAGGTGTTGATCGGCATCGTCGTGTGACCCCTCGGTATCTAAGAGAATCAACACGTTGCCGCGCCGATCACCGTCCAATGTGCGTGCTCTTGAGTAACAGATGCCTAAGCGATTGACAGCATTGGGTTTTGCGTTTCGTCGTTTTGCGGTGCCGGGACGAGTTGGAGCCCGAGTTTTCGGGCTTAACATCGGGTGCCGCTACAGCACGCCAGTGCGCGAACGGCCTCTTCACCCCACCCGCAGCCACTTCAAGCCCGAGGCGTCGCAGACACAAGCCCCCGTTACTCCCGCGACCGAGCCGGAGCGACGCGCAGGTGGAAGCTCTTGAGTAACAGGTGCCTAAGCGATTGACAGCATTGGGTTCTGTTTTTCCTCTCCTTGCATTTTCGGGACGAGTTGGAGCCCGAGTTTTCGGGCTTGGCGGTCGAGATGAGCGAACTTTCTGTTGAGGCGCCGCTTCTCGTAGGCGTCGATGCCCTGCTCGACGTATTTCTGGCCTTCGGTCACCATGAGGTAGATCAGGCAGGCGAGTTCGCGGGCGGTCGCCTTGATCGCAACGGGGGTGTCCATTCGGGCGAGCCTTGCGCGGTGCTTGGCGCCGATGAAGGTCTCGCTGCGGCGCGCGGCCATGGCCGCCATGCGCAGGGCCTGCCCGACGGGGTTGACCGCCTTCGGCGACTTGCCGGGGAGGTTCTTGCCGCCGCTGATCCTGGTTCCCGGCGCGAGCGCAAGCCAGGAGCAGAAGTGCTGGGCGGAGGGGAAGGCGGAGAAGTCCGGGCCGATCTCCGAGGCGATCACCAGTGCGGTACCGGGACCGATGGTGGGGATCGCGGTGAGGTCGACGCCCATCATTCCGCGCAACGCCAGGGCCTGGATGCCCTCCTTGCCGGTGTAGTTGCTTGCGGCGTTCGCAGAGCGGCTCGACGCGGTTTCGGAGGTCGTGCCGGGGGCAGGGTCCGGCGCGCCGCCGTCCGGGAGATCGTCCGGCGGTGCCAGGCGCTCGATCTCGGCCATCACCCGGACCTCGCAGTCGTCGATCTGCTGGGTCAGGAAGTCGTAGCGCTGCATGGCCTGTTCGAGGGCGAAGAGGTGCTCCTCGCGCCACGTCCCCTGAAGGCTCGCGGCGATCGTATCGGCGTCGGCCTTGATGCCCCGGTGGCGGAGCGTCGCCAGGCGCTCTGGGTCACGCTCGCCGTCGATGATCGCGCGCAGGATGCGCTGGCCGGTCAGTCCCGTGATGTTGGCGATCACCGAGTCGAGCTTGACGTTCATCTCGGTCAGCGCCTTCTGCATGTGCAGGACGCAGCGGGAGCGGTCCCTGGTCAGCCGCCTCATCTGGCGTGCGTAGGAGCGCAGCGGGCAAACCTCGTCGCCCGGACGGAACGCTCCCCGCAGCAGGCCGTAGGACATCAGCTGCCAGATCCACTGGCAGTCCAGCACGTCGCTCTTGCGCCCGCCGATCTGCTTCGTCATGCGCGGCGGCACCAGCATCACCTCGAAGCCCGCGCGCTCCAGCGTCTCGTAGACCGGGATCCAGTAGACCGAGGTCGACTCCATCGCGACCTTGGTCACCCCGCACGACGCCAGCCACGCCGCCATCTCCTCCAGATCGCGGGTAAAGGAGCCGAACGAACGCACCGGCTCATCGCTGCGTTCCGGGTCGACCGCCACGAAATGCCGGTCCTTGCCGATGTCGATCCCTGCGCAGTCCGGGTTCACCACCCTGAGGCGCCGGGTTCTTCGAGACTTGCGCGCCATGGAACATCCTCCCAGGTTTCATCTCCGTCGCGAGTGGGGAGGAACCATGTTCGAAGTCCCATTCTCTTGAACGAGGTCACGGGAAACCCGCGCCATCAGTGACCGAGGCGACAAAATGGTTCGGACCAGGCTTAACATCGGGTGCCGCTACAGCACGCCAGTGCTCGAACGGCCTCTTCACCCCACCCGCAGCCAGTTCAAGCCCGAGGCGTCGCAGACACAAGCCCCCGTTACTCCCGCGACCGAGCCGGAGCGCCGCGCAGGTGGAGGCTTAACAACACCCTGACTCTACCCAAGGAAGACCAATGAATGTGTCTTGAATAAGAATCTCAACTCAGGAAGGCGAACGCCATCTATCCACTGAAGTGAATCTCTTCATTGATTGACCCAGATGCTCAAATTTGCAATTTTATGTACGAACACTTTTCCCTCTATTTTGGCCTGCTAATGTCTTCGAAGAACTCCACCGTACAGTTGATCAAATCCGCTCGCTTCTGCACTAAAGATGAGCTGGCTGGCGCTTGTTGACTACTAGCGTCAGATCCGTCGCACAGATAGCCGCCATTCTTCCTGTCATCGCACACCGCGTGGACATTGAGCTGCATACTCAACGTCCTGTTATCCTCATCAATACGAAGGCATCCGGGATACATCTGGGCCAACTTGACTGGAAACCTCGGCTTTTGCTCGATCACAGTAGTAATGTCACAAATACGCAATTGCGCTGCGGCGCCTTCCAGCGTCCAGCAATCCGGTATTAGCGTTTGATCCTTCATCCACTTCAGACTGCCGCGAGCACAACGATCACCAGGATGGACATCCACCGATACCAATTTATCTTCGAAATACCAATCTACTACCTTAGTAATTCCTCCTAATCCAACAAAGCCAACGATCCAAACAAGAATCTTAAAGACCAAGTGCAGCCGTCCATACCATTTGAGAGCACTACGGAAATTATTCCCGGCGTTCACAGCACGGCGCTCCCTAATACACGTTCTGCATTAGCGGACAGCCCAGTGCAGCTGTTCACGCAGGTAGTATACAAGGAAATAGTCGAAATCAAACCTGAGAGTAAGCCAGCCGTTCGGATGCACGCCGCATCCGAACCTACCCTCTCCAATAAGCTTTCCATCCCCTGGGTAATCGCTCGCGACGAACTTCCTCATGCATGAGTTCAAAACTTCCTCGCCTCTAGCAAGGGTCTCACTAATTTCACTTGCAAGCTCTTCTCGAGGAATATCGTTGAATTCCCTCAGCACAGCAGCTCCTTGACCCCACATCGTCCACTGATTAAAGTGCTCACTAAACATTCTTGCGAGCGCGCCATTGGCTTGGCTCTCTGTGAGATTCTTGAGCATTTCGTCAAACTGCAGCTCGCTCTGCGACGCAGTGGTAGACTCAAGAGATTCGATGTCAAACGTGCACCAGTCACGCTCTTCATCAGTAATCAGGAAGCACTTGGCGGCGTTTGTCACCTCAGCGCCGTCCTCATTGTCGTTCAATTCTTCGAGATCGCACTTGCATTTTTCTTTTGTTGCGCCCGCATCGGCTGAAGCCGGAAAAATCAAAAGTCCCAGCAGCACCGCAAGCAGGAAGGGGCACAATGCATGCCTCTTTGTGTACATCTTACTATCCTCCAGTTGTCGAAACTCCCGGTTAACTTTCCACTCAGTTAAGAACAGGGATGCAAGCGCCAACTTGGTATACTAACACATGTCAAATGTTCCGATTGAAAGTGTTCGTTCTCTAGCAAAGAAGTTTTTTCAAGAATTAGTCTTGTGCGTACTGGACGTGGCGAATAGAGCGGTTCTAGTGAAGCCGTGCAATAGCGGTAGGTTCCTCTGCGCTAGCGAGATGAACTCGCGCCACACGATATTTGAAGATAGGCGTATACCATTGTGGTTTTTGGAATATCAGTTTCCAACGGACTGGTCAAGAAATCGGCTGTTGTGGGTGACGTACGCGATTATGTGTCAGGCGGGAAAGGGGTACTCCCTGTGGTTGTCCAAGAGCCACGAGCGGGAGCACCCCGATGCCACAGCGCACTGCGACGATTGAGAGTCTACCGATGGCCTTCGCCGCCGTGAAGGAAATGCAAGAAGAAGGACTGTAGCGCTGTCTTGCCCTCGGGGTCCTTCACTTCAAGCCAATCGAGAGCGTGCACCAGCGAGAGGACGGCGTCGAGCGGTGCGGTGCCCGAAGTCACCAAACGAGACGACCAGCCGTTCGAGGAATTCGAGCGGCATCCAGAACCCGCATGGCTAGAACGAGGCAGGCTGAGCAGGAAACGGCGCGCAGGTGCGGCGCCGGTTGACTGGCCAGGGGCGGATGTGGGGCTTGGCTTCGCCGGGTCCGGTTGGCCTTCAAGGACGCAAGATTGCACGGCTGGCAACAGGTGCGGAATCGCTAGCGCTTCCTCGTGCTAATTTCACGAAGGATCCGGAGAGGCAGGCTGGGAAGGCTGATGAAGTCGACCGGGTGCACGCGTATCTGGCTGCGAGCGGCGGTGCTGTGGAGCGCGTTGTGCGTGGCCGTTGCCCTGCTCGTACCCGGTTCGGCGTTCGCCGGAGCGGTCGAGGTCGACGCACGCGCGGCGCACCGGGCGGTGTGGAAGGTATACGGGGCGGGCAAATCGGGCACGGCCTTCGCCATTGGAGACCACCACTTCCTCACCTGCGCCCACGTCATCAAGGGTTTCGCCGACCACGGCGCGAAGGAGGTCTTCATCAACCAGCACGGGAGCACGGACGGCCGAAAGCTTCGGGTCAACTACGGTCATGCGGCGCTGACGCTCGTGCAGGACATCGCCCTGTTCACCACCAAGGAGACGGCGGACTACTACTTCGCCCTGGC
Source organism: Alphaproteobacteria bacterium (assembly GCA_965262755.1). GTDB lineage: Bacteria > Pseudomonadota > Alphaproteobacteria > UBA828 > UBA828 > WTGU01. Next base: position 774,951 of record OZ253557.1, read on the forward strand.
GGAATCCGGCGCGTTGGAAGGCGTGGCCGGGCTTCGCATCATGGGCCACCCTGCCGGCCTCCCGCTGGAGACGCTGCGCCAGATCGACGCCATCACCTACGAGAATGAATTCCAGCTGGAGGTTCCCGCAGACAAGATCACGCGGGGCGGCCTCAGCGGATCGCCGCTGTTCGGGGATGACGGCAAAGTGGTGGGAATGCACTGCCAGGGCAGCGCCAACATGATCATTGCCGTGAAGGGCGAACATCTACGCCGGTTCCTCGATGGCGACCTGGCATGGACCGCCTGCAGGGACTATCCGTCGGTGGCGGTCTGTGTCGAGCGGGCGACGAGACAGACCCGAGAGCTGGCCGATGCGGGCGACCGGGTGGCGCAGTACCAACTCGGACGCGACGACGGCCACCTCGACAAGGACCCATCCATGTTGCGTCGGGCCGCGGAGGGCGGATTTGCGCCGGCACAGTTCTCCATGGGCATGCTACTGAAGGACCGTAAGAAATGGACGGAGGCGGCCCGGTGGTTCCGGTTGAGCGCCGCACAGGAAGATCCGGCCAGCCTGTACCAGCTCGGCTTGGCGTACTACAGAGGACGTGGGGTGGCTCGAGACCGCGCGCGGGCCTTCGAGCTCATGCTCCAGTCGGCCCGGAGCGGATACGCCACTGCCGAGTATGGCGTGGGATTGCTGTACGAGATGGGAGGCGGAACCACGCGTGATGTGGCGACGGCGCGACAGTGGCTGAAACGGGCCGCGGACAAGGGGCTTGAGGAAGCACGGGAGAAACTAAAGTCACTATCGACGTCGCCAACGGACGGTGCCATGGAGCGCGGCACGCTGATGTGGGCGGCCAAGCGGTCGAACGTGCGCGCCGGGCCGGGGACGAGCTACGCGAAGGTGGGCCTCCTTGAGGTCGGACAGGCGGTTCGCGTAATCGAACGGATCGGAGCCTGGTTCAAGCTGCAACCGAAGCCCGGTCAGCCGGAGCGTTTCGTCTACGCGCCGCTGCTCAGCGAAACCGCACCCACCGCGGGGATCGAGTGACAGACGTCTTATTCAACGCCGCATCGGCGATGGGGAGGTGGCGTTGGCGCCCGAGCTTGGCAGGGGCGTTTGTCCTTCTCCTCGTGAGTGTGCTCGCCTATGGGCCGCCGCACGCGGCAGCCGAGAGCATGGCCGATCTCGCGGTCTGGCAGATCGTCAACAAGAAGCGAACGTACACGGGAACCGCGTTCGCCATTAGAGAACGACACTTCCTGACCAATGCCCATGTCATCGAGGGTTTCGTCGATCACGACTCGAAACAGATCGTACTCAGGCAGCAGGGAAACGCGCTCGAACTCACCGTAAACTACCGCCGTGTAGCCCTCTCGCTGACTTATGATCTGGCGCTATTCACCACCCGCGAAGCGGTCGAGCACGTGTTGGAGCTCGCGGGACGAGAGACGCCATCCGCGAGTCGCAGCATCGCATCGTCGGCTATCCGGGGTCGCGGCTTGGAAGGACTTGCGGACTGTTCCGTGACACTCGCGGTAAGGCCGTTCCGATCGACTCTCGCAGTACGGGCGAATGCAACGCGGGCGGGCCCGGGGAGCGGGGGTGGCAGGTCCGGGCTGTTGACCGGCGTCCAATGTTGACCCCTCATAGTCGCGTGATATCAACATGTTAGTGTGCCGATCGGCGTCGAATCGGCGCGCCGATCAACAATGTGACGTCGGGGGGCGCAGTCGCTGCTCCATGGATCGGGTCCCGTGATGGAGGTGCAACACACCCGCCATCCAGCCGTGCTGGCCCTGGCGGGCCTTCTCTCGCTCGCCGTCGGGATCGGGATCGGGCGCTTCGCCTACCTTATGGGTCTCCGACAGGATGCAAACCGGCGTGTATCATCGGCCGCAACTGTCCGGTTTGTGGCCACTTGACGCCGACGTACCCGGGACCATTCGAAGGACAAGCGCACCCTTGTCACCCACACCCGCGAAGACGGCAGATCATCGCCGGGAGGCTTGACGGCCTTGGTCGTCGCTTCGAAAACGACTGTCCAGGGCGCACTCGGCGCGAATACCTCGACCGCCATTTCCCGCTCGGCAGGGGGGGCCGGCTTCGACGCGTCCATGCTCGCGCCCACCCGGTGCCGGCGCCGACCCGGTTCTGCCGCCAGCGCACCCGCACCGGCAGCGTCGCCCGGCCTTCGGGCGAGGACCCGGCGCCGTTCCAGGCGCTGGAAAACGGGGTGCACCAAGCGGCGCAGGTGCGCAGCGGACGGTCAGCGCCGTCGTTGGAGCGAGGCACGGAAGCAGCGGATCGTAGCAGAGAGCTACAAGGCCGGGGTTCCGGTGTCGGTCGTGGCGCGCCGGTATACGCGCCGCGGCGATCTACACGCTGATCGGCACCGCAAGGCTCAACGACATCGACCCGCAGGCCTGGCTCGCCGATGTCCTCGACCGCATCGCCGACACGCCACAGACCCGACTGCACCAACTTCTCCCCTGGCACTGGAAGACCGAACGCCGGATCAGACTCGCCGCTTGAGAGGCGGTCCTCTTCGGAGGTTTACGCTGAACGCCGCCTGTCGGGAGACCACGCTCGAGCGCCAGCGCCGGATCGCCGAGCTCTATTCCACTGAGGCCCATATCCGCGGCAGCCCGCCGGAGCGGCGCACCGCCCACCGCCAGGCTCGCTCCGCGCCCCTGGTCGAGGCTTTCGGCGAACCGCTGAAGGAGCAACGCCCCCGCGTCTCGCCCAAGTCTCGGCTCCGCGAGAAGCTCGCTCACATCGCCCACCACTGGGACCGCCTCCGGGCCTTCCTCGCCGATGGCCGTGTCGAGATGCACAGCAACTGTGTCGAGAATCTCGCCCGGCCGATTGCCCCCACGAAAAACTGCGCTCTTCGCGGATCACGATGACGACGCTATCACTTCCGCACCGAATACGACTGCGCTACGCTCTGTCACTGATCGATCCGACAGGAAGTATTACCATGGCAAATATTGACCAACGCCTCAGAAGACTCGAGCTGACTTTCGCGGCCGTCGCAGGTGGAGCAGCAGTCCTCCTGGTACTCGTCCTCGGGTTCTTCGGCTTTACGACAGCCTACCAAATTCCCAAAGAGGTTAAACAGCAGATCCCAGAAGCGGTTTCCAATGAAATCGAGAAGAAATACCCCAACATTAGGACAGAACTGGAACAAAAAATGCTCGAGCTCAGTGACTCCGTGCAGCGCGCGCGCGTCGCCGCCGAAAATCTTGAGAAACTCTCCGTTACCCACGATCAAAGACTTGCTTCTCTGGAGACAGCGATAAAGACGAAACGATTTCACAATTTCGGACACATCAAGTGCGGAAAAACAATAACTCTAACTGTCCCCGACGGAACCACAGATGACTGGAGTTTGTTCGGCGCAAACCCAAATATATCAGCAGAAACCGCCCCCAGAGCTTCCGGCGACAACGCCCTCTTCTCTATCGAAACAGCCATCACAACTCAGGATAACAAAAAAGTCTGGTCTGTAAAATTCTCAGTTTACATCAACGACAGCACCAATAGCAAGGCTAATAACCGACAATTCCAATACTGCGATTCGAAGTGGTTTAGGTCCACACCCACATTACAAATCCTTGCCGCCAGGATTACCTGATCCCACCGAGTCCTCTCCACCGCGGAAGCATAAGCCGCCTCAACTCTTACACCCTAGAAAGACAAACCCGCTCTTTGCAGACCATGACGGACGCCCCGCCTCAACAGCCCGCGGTCCTCGGCGCAGGCTTACAAATCGGCGCCGGCCCGCCGGCGGCTTTAGCCTCCGGCGGACACCGTCAGTGCGGTCGGATAACTTTCGGCGCGTGCGGGCAACCCGCCCCGCCCGATTGTCTTCGGACCCGACACCGAACCGCCGCTGTTCCCCGCGCCGACCACCCTCGACGGCTCTGTTGCAAGCTTGGCGAAGGGGCGATGCGTGATCAGGGGGCTTCCTGTTCACCTTATGATTCTGCGTTGGCCAGACGGTCCTGTAGCAACGCCACCGCCTCGGTCAGAGCGCACGGTCCGAGAGCGAAGGCGCGCTCGACGATCCGGGCCTCGCCGACAATGCCGCCCTGGAGGGCGAACATCCCGGCCTGGCCCTTGCGCAGCGCGCGCATCACCTCGAAGCCCTTGATCGTGGCGTAGGCCGTCTTCAGCGTCTTGAACCCGCGCACGGGCCGGATCAGCAGCTTGAGCTTGCCGTGGTCGGCCTCGATGACGTTGTTGAGGTATTTCACCTGCCTGTGCCTCGTGTCCTTCGGGCACTTGCCCTCGGCCTTCAGCTCCGCGATGGCAGCGGCATAGGCCGGCGCCTTGTCGGTGTTGAGCACCTCGGGCTGCTCCCACTCCTTCAATCCTCTCAGCGCCTTGCCGAGAAATCGCTTCGCTGCCTTGGTGTTGCGGGTCGCCGAGAGGTAGAAATCGATCGTGTTCCCGAGCTTGTCCACCGCCCGGTACAGATACGCCCACTTGCCGCGGACCTTGATGTAGGTCTCGTCGACGCGCCAACTCCGCGACTGCGGCCGGCGCCACTGCCAGCGCAGACGTTTCTCCATCTCCGGCGCGAAACGCTGCACCCAACGATAGATCGTGGAGTGGTCGACCGCGACGCCGCGCTCGGTCATCATCGCTTCGAGGTCGCGGTAGCTGATCGGATACCGGTAGTGTTACGGTAGGAACGCCGGTTGCCCGACGCCCCCCGTGCAGATCCCCGCATGCGCGCTAACGCACGGGGCTCCTACCTCGGGTGTTTGACGGCAAACCGCTGTTCTGGCCATGGATGCAGGATTTGCAGCGGCGGCCAGAAAGCCGCCGCGACCCTTCCCAGCTTGTCCAGCTTGGTCCGGTCCATCTGCGACCGGCGTCTCAAGACACGCAGCCACATTCGTCGGAGTCGAAATGCAAACCGCTTGAGGGACGGGGAACTGGTCGGGACGGCGTAGTAGTGCAGCCATCCATTCAGAATCTTCCCTAGCCATTTGGCCACCTCATATGGGTTATGGTGCATCCGCCGACGCAGCTCGGCACCGATACGCCGTAGGGTCCGGTCGACCCGCTTGCCCACCGGCTTGCGCCCCAGCCCGAACTTCCCGTTCCTCGTCGTTCGGCAGTAGTGCGTGAACCCGAGAAAGTCGAAGGTTTCGGGACGCCGCTCGCCTCGTGCCCGGCGGTTCTTTTGCGCAAACCGCCCGAACTCGATGAGACGGGTTTTGTCAGGGTGTAGCTCCAGTGAAAACGAGGCCGTCCTTTCCTTCAGGTCGTGTAGAAACCGCTCCGCATCCCGCTGGTACTGGAACCCGACCACGAAATCATCGGCGTACCTCACGATGATTGTGTTGCCTTCGGCTGTTCGGGCGCGCCACTTCTTGTGGAACCACAGGTCGAGGACATAGTGCAAATAGACGTTCGCCAGAATCGGCGAAACAATCGCACCCTGCGGAGTGCCCCGAAGGTCATCCCGCCATTCGCCCCCTTCCATGACGCCAGCATTGAGCCACTTGACAATCAAGCGGATAACCCGCCTGTCGCCGATACGGTGCTCCAGAAACCGGACCAGCCAGTCCCTGTCGATTCGGTCAAAGTACGACCGGATGTCCGCATCGACAATCCATCTGACCCCTCGCCGTTCTATCCCGAAAGCCAGGGCGTCGAGCGCATCATGCGCCCCACGTCCGGGTCGGAACCCATAGCTGAATCCGAGGAACTCCGGCTCGTATATCGGCAAAAGGATGGTCTCCGCCACCGCCTTCTGGACAATCTTGTCCTCCACTGCGGCGATGCCCAGCGGTCGTGTTCCCCCGTCCGGCTTCGGTATCTCTACCCGCCGCGACGGACGCGCCCGGTACGCTCCGCTCTGAACCCGGTCATGCAGGTCGCTCAGCCGTTTGGCCAGACCCTTCCCGTATTCATGCCACGTCACGCCATCCACGCCTGCCGCTGCCTCCTTCTTCAACGAAAAGTAGGCCGCATCGAGCGCTTCCGTCGTGATGTGGTGCAACAGCGCAGTGAGCTTCTCCTTCGGCTTCCTCGTTGCTGCTTGCCGTATCCGCTCCGCCGCTTGTGTCACGCGCGCCCGGCGCTGTGTCCGGTGCGTGCTTTGGCCTCGCGGATTCCCCTTGGTTCCAGCCCTTCCCTCCGTCGGCTCCGCCGGAACCGAGGTCCCTTTGTTCGCCGCCCTCATCGGTACTATGGCCAGATCCGATTGCTCCAACCCGTTCATCATCGATTCGGACTATCTCCTCTCTTCCGCGGCCCCGGTACGACGACCGGGGCGGATTGGAGCCCTCTCAGGTCCCCTGCGTGGACGTACGTGCGTGCCTGGGTTCTTAGACGCCGCGGAGCCCTCGCGCCCTCACGAAAGCGGGCGGTCAGTGTTGCCTTCGGCCGCTGATACAGCCTCGGCACTCCGAATGACCATGTTTCGACGCTCAATAGCCCTGCCCGCACGCGCCGCTACCGACACTTCACATGACACCTCACGATGCCCTGCGCACGGCTCGCGGCGAAGGCGGCTCGTTACACCTTTCCTCCCGCCGGACTTTCACCGGCTATCCACGTCAGAGTTAGCCTGACATTCACCAGCGTACGGCCCAGAGCACGATCTCCCCCCGAAAGTGACGTCCCTTGAAGTCGCTCATGCCTCAACCCCTCTCGGCAGATCACGCAGACACGTCACCAAATAGCCGGACTTTGCAACAGAGCCCCCGCGCGCACGATCGGCAGGCCGGTGCCGCCGCCTGCTCCGGCAGCTCATCCTTGGCTGAGCACGCGCCGGCGGGTGGGTTTTGCTCGGCCTGCGCTGGCGCGGTCATTCCTCCTCGCCGGAGTACGGGTTGAAATCCTCCTCCAGCTTCGACAACAGGAAGAATGTCTCTTCCACCGCATTTGTTATCAGCAGGATGTTGGCCATATCGAGCTTGGGTAATGGCGGATCCGCTTCCAGATATCTGCCCCGCATCGTGCGCATCAGCTCGCCGCGATCGCCGGTCAGCTGAGTCGCAATGTCCCAGGACTGTCTGTCGTCGCTTTCCATCGCGCTGTCCAGGGACAGGAACACGCTGTCCACGCCCTCGCATATGTTCTCCTGAAACTGCTTGAGGGATGGCCGGTCGCCAAGCTCGACCAGCGCCGCGCACATGACGCCCGTGGCGTCCGCTATCCACGAAAGAAGTTTTTGGCGATTCATCAGTGCATTGCGGCCTTCCACTCCCTGCATGGGATGAAGCGTGTGCAAGTCCGTCAGAAAATCATTGATTTCAGACAGTACCGTCCGGGACACATCCCGAAGCGGGCCTACATCCTTGTTCTGCCGCACGAGCTCGAAGTACCCGGACAACATGCTGAACGCGCGCCTCTGCTCGAGGTCGACCAGCACCAGAGAGGTCTCCACGTCCACCGAGGCACGCTCGTGGATGAACTCGGTGCGCGAGAGCTCGTCGATCTCCGAGACCGGCCACAGCCTCTCGAGAATCCGGCTCGAAACCCCCAGTCCGGCGAGCATGATCGGCACGGGAACCACGGACGGGATCAGGTACACGAGGGCCAGTTGCTGGCTTAGATCGAAACCGGTCGCGGAGATCAACGCCTTCATCGACGGCACGTCGAGATAGACTTCGGCGTAGTGCAAAGGGATGGTCACCGCACAGATCAGCAGGTTGTAGATCACCATATACATGGCGAGCTGGCGCGAGCGGCCTCTCAGATTGGCGGACAGCACGTAAATGATCGCGCTTGAGCCGACAAAGCTGCCATAGACGATCATGATGGCCTGGTCGACGGAGATGACATCGACCGCCGCCAGGCTGATCCCAAAAACGGAGACCGCGCCCGAGGACTGCACGATGAACGTCAGCAGGGCCGCGACGAAAAAGGCAAGAGCCATTGAGTTCCCGGTTCCCAGCATCAAGTCCCGAAACCAGGGCTCGTCGGCAAGCGGCGCCGCAGCCTCCCTGACAAGCACCAGGCCAAGGATGACCATGCCCCCGCCGAGGAATGACCCCGCGATGGCCCGGAATTTCGAGAGCCTCTCGGTGGCCACCGCGGCACCCGCGATCCCGACGACATAGAGCGCGAGCATCTTGATATCGAAGGTGGCGATCATGACGAGGCCCGTCACGCCGACACCGCCGCCCAGGATCATGGCGAGCGCACCCTTCAAGGTGATCAGCCGCGACCGCAGGATGCTCACCGCGATGAAGGTCAATGCGCTCATGCTCTGGGTGATGCCGCCGCCCAGCAGTCCCCAGAAAAGCGCCGCAAGCGGGTTGGTGGTCCAGCGCTGCGCATTTCGGCGCAGCCGCCGGCTCGCGAGCTTCTTGAGGTTCTCGGTCAGGAACCACATTCCGACGATGAACAGGCCGAGCCCGCCCACAACGCCCGCGAGCAGTTCCATCACTCGTTCCCGAACTTGGCGGCGTGGCCCCGGCGCGGCGCGGCATCGGCGCCCGGCGGCGCCATGACGTTCGCCTCACCGCCTTCGCTGGCGGCGCAGGCTGCTTCGGAGAAGGAGACGATCATCGGTGAGACACCGCCGCTGCGAAGCTACCGGGGAACTGTCAGATCACTGGAACCAATGCGGAGCCCGACGACAGGCGAGGGCTGCCAAGGTGGTGACGCTTCCGCCGCCGGTGACCCGAGAAATGCCGTCGCGACCATGGGCACCGGGGGTGAAGCATGAGGGTTTGTGGCAAACGAGAGAGAAAGTACTCCGCGGGTTGTCGGTATCCAGCGGACGGCGCATCCCCGTAGCGCAATCTGCGGCAATCGGCAGTGTACAGGCAGGGTTACGGTCGACGAAAGCGATGCGAGTCGCGAGGGCTCAATAGAGCGAGGATGGTCGCGCCGGACGGGGCTGACGCGCGACGATCACCTTGTGCCCGCGCGGACCTCGCCGAGGCGGCGGCGGGCCTCGTGCATCAGGATCATTGGGCCCGTGCCCGCGCGCACGACAGGCAACGCCCACACCGCCGCTGCTTTGAGCGCGTGCGCCTCTGCCGCTATGGTACGGCCCCGCGAGCCGACGAACGGGAGCGTCGAGGAATGAGCGAGGCGGCAAGCGGCCCGGTGCGCTTCACGGGCACGAACGACGAGGTCATCGACTGGCTGCGCGCCAACGGCGTCGAGCGCGTCCGCGTCGAGTATTGCGACTATGGCGGCGTCGCCCGGGGCAAGGCGATGGGCGTCGCGCACTTCGAGCGCATGCTGCACCACGGCATCGCCTTCTGCGCCACCGTCATGGCCTTCGACATCGCCGGCAACGTGGTGCCGGCCACGGACTACGGCGAGACCATCGGCTACGCCGACTTCCTCGCCAAGCCCGACCTCTCGAGCCTGCGCATCCTGCGTCACGAGGCCGACACTGCGCTGGTGATGGGCACCCTCACCTGGCCCGACGGGCGGCTCGTGGAGGGCGACCCCCGCAACGTGCTGCACCGTGTCGCCGGGCGCATGGAGGCGATGGGCTACGACGCCCGCTGCGCGCCGGAGTTCGAGTTCTTCCTGCTCGACGGCGTGCACGAGATGGTGGACGTCGGGGTGCAATGCTACTCGATGCAAAAGCGCACCCAGTTCCTCGCCGAGGAATATTCGCTGCTGGACGCGGTCGCCGCCCACGGGGAGCTCGAATGCAGCCACTATGAGTACGGCCCCGGCCAGTACGAGGTGAGCATCTGCCACCAGCCCGTCCGCCAAATGGCCGACAACGGCCATCTCTTCCGCGCCACCGCCAAGGAGGCGGCGATACAGATGGGCAACCGCGTCACCTTCATGGCCAAGCCGTTCGACAAGATGACCGGCAATTCCTGCCACTTCCACATGTCGCTGGTGGACAAGGACGGCAACAACGCATTCGCGGCGCCCGATCAGCCGCACCACATCAACGACACCTGCCGGCACTTCATGGGCGGCGTGCTGGCGCGGCTGACCGAGCTTACCGCCATCTTCTTCCCCAACTCGAACTCCTACCGCAGGCTTGTGCCCGGCCTCTTCGCGCCGATCTCGCTCGCCTGGGGCGTGGACAACCGCACCGCGGCGATCCGCCTCATCAACGAATCCCCGGCCGCCACGCGGCCGGAGCTCCGCGTCTGCGGCGGCGATGTGAACGTCTATCTCGCGCTTGCCGCCTATCTCGCCGCCGGGCTCGACGGCATCCTCAACAAGACCGACCCCGGCCCGCCGGCGGAGGGCGACCTCGACATGCAGGACATAGCCCGCCTGCCCGACGACTGGGGCGAGGCGCTCGATAGGTTTGAGGCGTCCGATCTGGCCAAGGACTGGTTCGGCGAGGAGTTCTGCCGCAACTACGCCACGGTCAAGCGCTACGAGTACGACGACTTCCGGCGCCAGGTGCCGGACAACGAGCGCGCCCGCTACGTGGAGTGGCTGTAGGGACTATTTCGCTCACGGCAGCCGGCCTGCGGCCGGCGCCTCCGCGTCGCGCGTCCACGCGCGCGGGCGCGCGATGTGCGCCGCACGAGCGGCGGGCCACGGTTGTCGCGAGCCCGTCGAAGACTGACTCGCTCTAAAGCGGCTCGCCGCGGGCGAGGCGCGGCAGGTCGCCCGCGAGCCCCATGGCGTGGCGCATGAAGAAGCGCTTGAGTGGCGCCATCTCGTTCACCGCCGCGAGGCCGACGTCGCGGATCAGGCGCAAGCTCTGACTGTCGTTGGAGAAGAGCCGGTTCAGCCCGTCGGTCACGCCGATCAGCACCACTGAATCGAAGCGCCGCCGGCGCTGATAGTGCACGAGCACGTCGTCGTCGCCGATGTCGAGGCCGAGGCGCGCGCGGTCCACCACGAGCTCGGCCAGCACCGCGGCGTCCCGGATGCCGAGGTTGAAGCCCTGGCCGGCGAGCGGATGGATCGCATGCGCCGCGTCGCCCGCAAGCGCGAGACGGGGTGCGACGTAGCGCTTCGCATGGGTGAGGTTGAGGGGATAGCTCCAGCGGGGGCCGGTCGGCTCCAGCGCGCCCAGGAAGTCGCCGAAGCGCGCGCCGAGCTCCCGCGCGAAGACCGCTGGCGGGGCCTCCACCAGGGCCGGCGCGAGGTCTGCCCGCTCCGTCCAGACCAGGGAGGCGCGGTTGCCGGTCATGGGCAGGATGGCGAAGGGCCCGGCGGGCAGAAAGCGCTCATGCGCGATGCCCCGGTGCGGCCGCTCGTGCTCGACCGTGCAGACGATGCCCGTCTGCTCGTAGGACCAGCGCACGGTCTCGATCCCGGCGGCGGCCCGCAGCCCCGAGTTGGCGCCGTCGGCGGCGACCGCAAGGCGCGTACGGACGCATCTGCCGTCGGCGAGCCGGGCCTCGATGCCGCCGGCGGTGGTCTCCAGCGCCTCGACCGAGGCGGGTGCCAGGTGGCGAAGTGCGGCGAGCGCGCCCGCACGCGCGAGCAAGGCGGCGCGGATGGCCCGGTTCTCCACAATGAAGCCGAGCGGGTCATCGCCCACGGTCTTGTGGTCATAGTGCAGGAAGAGCGGCGCATCGCCGTCGGAGACGCGGATTTCCAGGATCGGCTGGGCATCGCCCGCGAGCGCGGGCCACAGACCGATGCCGTCCAGCACCCGCTTGGAGCCGAGCGCGATCGACGAGACCCGACCGTCGAACGCGACATTCTTCATCGCCTTGGGTGCCGTGCCGTCGACGACCGCCGTCTCGATCCCGGCACCGGCGAGCGCAACCCCGAGGGTGAGCCCGACGAGGCCACCGCCGACGATGACGACGTCGCTCTCGATCCGCCCCTCGGTTTCGGTCGCTGCCATGCCCCTCACGCTCCCGGCTTCGCCCGCCGACCGGCGCTAGCGCTTGAGGCCGGCGAGATCCCAGCCCACCTGATTGTACATGTCGGGCGCGTTCCAGAGGCCGCGCAAATACTTGATCTTGCCGTCCTCGACGAAGCAGATCTGGGAAAACTGGCAGTCGAAACGCTGACCCGTGCCGGGAAGGCCGAAATAGTCCTTCGTGATCGTGCCGCTCATCCAGCCCATGTCGCAGACGATGTTGCCCTGGACGCAGATGGCCTCGATGTAGAGCGAGAGGTCGGGCACGGCGTCGAGCCAGCCGGCACCGAACTCGCGGATCGCGTCATGGCCCACCGCCGGCGGCAGGGTGATGTCGTGATAGACCCCGTATTCCGCCATGACGGCCACCACCTCGTCGATGTTCTGGCTCGACCAGCCCCGGCATTGCCTCACCAGGAGCGCCAGATTGGCCCGCTCGCTCTCGCTCATATCGCCGAGGCTCTCGATCGGCTCGTCGGCCAGATTGCGCTCGCTCATCAGCCACTCGCGTGTCGCCATACGTTGCTCCCTTCCCAAACGCTTGTTCCGCACTCGTCCGCCGCATCATCCCATCAACCCGGATTTCTCACCACGGTCACCGCTCCACGGCCTTTGCTATAGCCGGGCCACCGCAAAACTACGGAGACTGACGAGGTGTAGAACATGAGAAGGGCCGGGCCGCAGGCCCGGACGGCGCGACTGCGCCGCGCGCGTATACGCGCGAAGCCAAGTGAGCGTCGTGCGTCTACGCGCGCGGGCGCGCGATGCGAACGCCCGGCGTTTGAGGGATATGAAAGGATCAGCCGTCGGCGCATAATGCCGCCACTATGGCGGATGTGACGGCATATGGCCGCAGGCTTCATGGCCGAGGCCGCCGCAGGCTCCTGATCGGGGCGGGGGCGGCGCTTGCCGTCGGGCTCGTCGCCGCGCACAGCAACACCTGCTACGCGCTGGCCGCTGACGCCTACCAGAGCGTCACAGACTCATACCTTGTCATGTGGATCGAGCGCACAGGCAGCGCACTGGGCTGCTTCTAGCACGCGCTTGCGCCGGAGCCGGCGCCAGCCGGGCGCCGGAGGAACCATGCCGAAATTCGCCGCCAATCTCAGCTTCCTCTTTCAGGAGCTCGAATTTCTCGACCGCTTCGCGGCGGCGCGGCTCGCCGGCTTTCACGCAGTCGAGTATCTGTTTCCCTACGATCTCGCGCCGCCGTCGGAGCTCGCGGCGCGGCTCGACGATAACGGGCTGACCCAGGCGCTCTTCAACCTCGCGCCGGGCGACTGGGATGCCGGCGAGCGCGGCCTCACTGCGCTGCCGGGCAGGCAGGACGATTTCCGCCGCTCGGTCGATAACGCCCTCCGCTACGCCGATGCGCTGGACTGCCGTCAGCTCCACGTGATGGCTGCCGTCGTGCCCGACGGCGTCGATTCGCGCGCGTACGAGGAGGCTTACGTCGCGAACCTCGCCTATGCGGCGGACGCATTCGGGCGCGAAGGCATCCGTGCCCTCATCGAGCCGCTGAACACGATCGACGTGCCGGGCTATTTGCTGTCAACCGCCGGCCATGCGAAGCGGGTGATCGAGACGGTGGGGAGCAAGAACTTGTTTCTCCAGTACGACTTCTATCACCGCCAGATCATGGAGGGCAGCCTGGCTGTCGGTTTCGCCCAGCACCGCGACATCATCGCCCACATCCAGGTTTCCGGCGTTCCCGGCCGCCACGAGCCCGACGTGGGCGAGATCAACTACCCCTACCTCTTCGACATGCTCGACGCGGCGGGGTACGACGGCTGGATTGGCTGCGAGTACCGGCCCAAGGGAGGCACGCTGGAGGGCCTGGGCTGGCTCCTGCCTTACGGCATCGGTGCCGCCGTGGTGACCGCCTGAACGGCCGGCGAGCGGCGGCAACGAAGGAGAGCGCGATGAGCGACGAGACCTACCAGGACATCGGCTACGGCGCGATGGAGATCGGCTTCGGCGAACGGCCGGGCATCCTCGTGGTCGATCTGCAAACGGGCTTCACCCAGCCGCGCTTTCCCATGGGTGGCTGCCCGCTGGTGCATCGCGCCGTGGAGAACACCGCGCGGGTGCTCGAGGCCGCCCGCGCCGCGCGGGTGCCGGTCGCCAACTGCTATACCGCCTATCACTCCGAGCGCGACATGCCCTACTGGAAGATCGCGCCGGTGCGGGAGAACTTCTTCGAGGGCGACCCCTGCACCGAGATGGAGCCCCGCACCTCCGACCCTGACTACGACTACATCCTGCGCAAGTCGGGCCCCTCGATCTTCTTCCAGACGCCGGTGACGGCCTTCCTCACCAAGCATGGCGTGGACACGACCATCGTCGTGGGCTGCATGACCAGCGGCTGCATCCGCGCCTCGGTGATCGATTCCTTCTCCAACGGCTACCGCACCATGGTGCCCGAGGACTGTGTCGGCGACGCCGACGAGCGGCCCCACCGGGACAACCTGCGCGATGTCGGCCGCCGCTATGCCGACATCGTCTCGTCGGAGCGGGTGCTCGACTATCTCGACGAGATCAGGAAGCGAAATGCCTGAGGGCGCCTCTCCTCAACAGGAGGGCCTGAGCCGGTAGGGATCGGGCGCAGGCGCGATGTCTGCGCGGCCGGGCGGGAGCGATTGCCCCCGCAGGGCCGCGGCGCGCAGCGTCTCCTCGTCGACGGCACGCTTCTCGTTGAGAGCGCGGGCGAGCGAGAGCGCCGCACGGCGGGTCTGGCAGGTTCCGACGAAGGCGTAGAGCCTGCGCCCCTTGGCGTGTTCCTCGGCCCGGACAACGCGCCAGATCGACCCCTCGCCCGCCAGCCCCTCCACGACCAGATAGTGGGTGGGCGCCCCGTCTTCCATGAGCCCGAGGCTAGAGCATTTCCGTCTTGCGCGGAAATGCTCTAGCAATTTTTCTCTCACGGCAGCCGGCCTATAGCCGGCGCCTCCGCGAGGGCGCCGCATAAGCGGCGGGCCGCGGTCGCGGCCTGTCGCGTGTCCGACAATGTCTGACATGCTCCAGTCCCGCGCGCGGACCCCGGCAAGCTGTCACGCCTGCTACGACAGCGCAGGCTCGCCCTTACCGCCCGTCCCGCACGTGCTTGTAGATCTCGGTGAAGTCGGAGTCCGGGTGCGTGGCCTCCATGCCGTCCCAGATATCGCGCAGCATGCCGGCGAGCCGGCCGGGCGCGCCGGCGGCGGCGACGCTCGATTCGTAGAGGCGGATGTCTTTGGCCATCAGCTTGGTTGCGAAGCCGGAATCGAAGGCACCGGTGGCGATACGGTTGGGGAACTTGTCCTCGGTCGCCGTATTGCGGCCGGTGGAGAGATTGACCGTCTCTAGAATCGTCGTCATGTCGAGGCCCTGGGAAACTCCGAAGGCAACCGCCTCGCTGGTCGCCGCCATCGCCGTCGCCGAGAGGAAATTGTTGAGCAGCTTCATCGCCATGCCGTGGCCCGGCTGGGTGCCCACTTGGCGGGCATTCGCCGCCATCGGGCGAATGTAGGGTTCGATCTCGGCATAGAGATCGTCCGACGCCGCCACCATCATGGCGAGCGTACCGGCCTTCGCGCCCTTCGTGCCGCCGCTCACCGGCGCGTCGGCATAGCGGATGCCGGCGCCGGCCAGCAGGTCGTGGGCCGCGCGGGCGTCCGCCATGCCGGCGGTGGTGCTGTCCACCACGATCCCGACCGCCCGGTCCGGACAATCGGCGATCTCTCGTGCGACCTTCAGCACCGTCGGCCCGTCCGGGAGGCAGAGAAAGACGATGTTGGCCCGCTCCGCCAGCGCCGCGGCGGACCCGGCCACGGGCGCGCCGGGCGGCGCCAACGCTTCGGTGCCTGCGGCGTCGAAGCACACGACCTCTTGGCCGGCGACGGCCAGATTGTGCGCCATCGGCCCGCCCATATTGCCGAGGCCGATGAAGCCGAGCGTGGGCATCAGCCGGCCTCCGCCTTGCGGTGCTCGTCGACGACGCGCCGCGCGATGCGGAACCCTTCGACCGCCGCCGGCGCGCCGCAATAGACGGCGACCTGGATCAGCGTCTCCTTGATCTCATCGACGGTCACGCCGTTGGTGAGAGCGCCCCTGAGATGCAGCTCCAGCTCGTGGTTGCGGCCCAGCGCGGACAGCATGCAGATGTTGTTGAGGCTGCGCTGCTTGCGGCTCAGCCCCGGCCGGCCCCACACCGCGCCCCAGCAATACTCGGTGAGAATCTCCTGAAACTCCTTGTTGAAGTCGTCGGCGCTGCCGATGGCGCGGTCGACATACTCCGAGCCCAGCACCTCGCGCCGGATCTGGAGGCCTTTCTCGTACATCTCGTTGGGCATGGCGGATACTCTCCTGAGTGGGGTTGAGGCCGCTCCCGGCGCGGCCGGCGGCGCATCATAGCCGCCCGGCCGGTAAACCCCAGAACGGCGGCAGGGGCAGTGGGGCGTGGCCCGTTAGTCGACCGTGTGAGCCGCGAGAAACTCTTCGTCGATGGTGACGCCGAGGCCGGGGCGGTCGGGAATGGCGATCATGCCGTCCACCACCTCGAATTTTTCTTCCGCGAGATCGTGGAGCAGCGGATTGGCGCCGAGGGAGTATTCGGCGATAACCGCCGCGGGCAAAGCCGCCATGACCTGAAGGCCGGCGGCGAAGTTGAGCGCACCGCCCCAGAGGTGGGGCGCGAGCTTGATCCCGTGGCTCTCTGCCAGCGCCGCAATCCGCATGGCCTCGGTGATGCCGCCCGCGATGGCGAGGTCGGGCTGGAAATAGTCGACGGCCCGATGCTCCAGCAGCTCGCGGAAGTCGAAGCGGGTGAACTCGCTTTCGCCGGCGGCGATCGGGATGTCGCTCGCCGCTCGCACGACGCCCATGCCGACCTTGTCGTCGACATTCACCGGCTCCTCGAACCAGGAGAGGCCGCAGCCCTCGACCAGCCGCACGAAGCGGAGCGCCTCCTTGACCGAAAGGGTGCCGTGGGCATCCACCATGATCTGGATATCGCATCCCAGATGGGCGCGCGCGGCCCGCACCCGACGCACCGACGCGATAACGTCTCCGTCACCCGCACCCACGCGCATCTTCACCGCGCGGAAGCCGCCGCACGCGATGTAGCCTTCGAGCTGCGCGCCAATGGCCTCGGCCGGCGCCCAACCGCCGGAGGCGTAGGCCGGCATGGCGTCCCGGCACTTGCCGCCGAGCAGTCGCCACACCGGGACCCCGAGGGAGCGGCCCAGGATGTCCCAGCAAGCCATGTCGATGGCGCCGATGGCGCTGATCCTGCTTCCGCGGCGATCCAGCACCGGGAAAGCCTGGCCGCGTGCCAGCGCGAAGTGGGCGCGGCTGCCGTTGTACCCGATCTCCCACAGACGGCGTGGATCCCGCGGGTCCTCGCCGATCAGCGCCGGGCCCAAATCGCGGTTGATGAGCGCGGCAAGCGCCGCGTTGTTGCCCATACTGCCGACCGAAGCCTTGGCCTCGCCCCAGCCGACGAGCCCGCACGCGGTCTCGACCCGCACGATCGTGGCGTCGAAGTGATCGGCGACGCCGAGGTCGCTCTTGTGCTGCTGCGCCTTGGGGATCGGCACATGCACCCATCGCGCCCTGATGCTCTCGATCTTCATCGGCCCACCATTCGTCGTCCGGCAGCTCGCCGGCGCTGTCTGCGGTTCCGGAAAATTCTGTCGATGCGCCCGCGCAGCGCCTCGTCCTCGCGCGCAGCCTCGTAGATTGCGTAATATTCGTCCTCGCCGATGCCTTCCGCCTCCTCGATGGCGCGCGCGAGGTCGGCCTGCGCATCCTCGATAAGGGCGTCGCGTTCGTCCTCGTCGGCCGTACCCTCGATGAGCGGACGCCACGTCTCGATCCGTCTGCTGATCTCGATCGCGGCGGAGACGAAGGCCTCGAGCGTGGCGTCGCTGTACTCGTCCGCGGACGCGCGCGGGCCCAGCGCCAGCACCGCCCCGCCAAGCGCCACCACGAGAAGCAGGGAAGCGAACCTCGGCACAACGCGACCCATGGCCCTCTCAGCGGTGGCCGGCAGCAGCAGGCGCCGACGCCACTATGCGCCCGACTGCAAGGAGAAGGTCAGTGTCGCGATGGGCGCGTCGGAGAACCTGCCCGTGCCCCGCAGGCTGACGATGGTGCCGGGCGGCACGGTCGCGGCGTTGTCGAAGGAGAAGTCGTCTCCCTCCTCGGTCCCGGCATCCCACGGGTAGAGGTTCACCGTGAGCGCGTCTGCCCAGTTCCCCTTCGCATCGAGCAAGGAGAGACCGAAGACGCCGACAAACCAGTCCGGGCTCGGCGCGATCATCGAGAGCAGGGTGATACGGGGATGGTCGGCGGTGACCGTGACGGCTTCGAACGTATCCGAGGCCGTCGCGCCGGGGCCTGAGTCCTTGCGGAGAACGCTCAGCGCATTCGCGCCGGCCGCCTGGATTTCTTCCGTGAGCGTGGCCGTCCGCCCGCGCTCCGCCATGGATTCGATGCCCGGTGTGGCCGTGCCGCCGGCCTCCAGGAACGCCACGTCCGCGTTGTGAACGCCGCCGATCAGCGGCGAGAAGTGCGCGCCATCGGGAACGCCCCCAGGGGTGGCCTCGACGGTCCAGGCGCCCGTGAAGGTGACGGTATAGGTCGCCGAGGCGCCGGCGGCGGCGGCTTCGTCCGCCTGCGGGCTGAGCGACATGTCTTCCGACCCGTCGCCGTAAGCGCTGCAGCCCAGACCGAGCGGGGCGACCAGAAGGGCGGCGCAGGCCGCGACGAGGCATCGCCAGAGCACTCGGACGGGGCGGCGATCCGCAGATTGGTTAGCGTCCCTGTTCATCGTGTCTCGTCTCCCTCAGGTCACCTGAAAGCCGTGGGCGAAGGGGTCGGCCTCATCGACGAAGATGGTGTTGAGCCCGGTGACGCGCGCCCAACCTTCGATGCTCGGCACGATCGCGTCGTGATTTCCCACCTTCGTCGCGCTCTCGACGCGGCAGCGGAAGAGGCTGCCGATGATGCTCTCGTGCACGAACTCGTCGCCCGGCGCGAGCTTGCCCGTGGCCGCCCACTGCGCCATCCGGGCCGAGCTCCCGGTACCGCAGGGAGAGCGGTCGAGCGCGCCCGAGCCGTAGAAGACGGCGTTCCGGCCATGGGCGCTCGCATCCTGAGGCGCGCCCGTCCACATGACGTGGCTCACGCCGGTGATCGACGCATCGTCGGGGTGAACGCACTCGACGACCCGGTTGCAGGCCTCGCGCAGGCCGGCGCTCATCGCCAGCAGCTCAGCCGCCGAGAACGCCTCCATCCCTGCATAGCCCGGCTGGGGATCGACGATCGCGTAAAAATTGCCGCCGTAGGCGATGTCCACCGTGATCGGACCGAGGCCAGGGCACTGCACAGTGACGCTCGTCTCCGCCAGGAAGCTCGGCACGTTGGTGATGCGCACGGCTTCGACGCGTGCGCCGTCGCGCCGGTAGCGCGCCTCGACCCGGCCCGCCGGCGTATCGAGGACCAGGGTGCCGTCTAAGCGCGGAGAGACGAGGCCATGCTCGAGCGCGATGGTCACGGTGCCGATGGTGCCGTGGCCGCACATGGGCAGGCACCCGGTGGTCTCGACGAAGAGCAGCGCAAGATCGGCGTCCGCCGAGAGCGGCGGGTAGAGCACCGCGCCCGACATCAGGTCATGGCCGCGCGGCTCGTACATCAGCGCCCGGCGGATCCAGTCGTAGTCGCGGACGAAGTGCTGGCGCCGCTCGCTCATGGTGGCGCCCGCGAGCGCAGGCCCGCCGCCTGCCACCACCCGCACGGGATTGCCGCAGGTGTGGCCGTCGATACAGAAGAAAGTGTGACGCGCGCTCATGGCTAGGCCTCGCCGGCGACCGCCACCCACTGCCCGGTGTCCGCAGCCTCGACCAGCGCCTCCATCACGGCGATGCAGTGCACGGCTTCGTCGGTCGTCACCGTGAACTGCGTCTCGCCGGCGCAGGCCGCGGCGAACTCGTCGAGCTCCATCCTGAGCGTGTCGTTGGGCTCGATCGCTTCCTCGCGCCGGGTCCCGTCCGCCGCCTGAAGGGTGAGTTGGCTGTTGTCGATCTGGGCGAACGCGTTGCCGCCGGTGCCGTAGACGTTGATGTAGGAGGTGTGGGGGCAGGCGAAGAGCGTGCCGAGATAGCCCGAAACACCGGACTCGAAGGCGAACAGCACCGAGGTCGTGTCGTCGATGTCGACCGGGACCGCGCGCCGGTAGGCCTGCGCCGCAACTCGCGCGATGGGCCCCAGCAGATAGACGAGGGCATCGATCATGTGGATGCCGAGCCCCGTGATCGAGCCGGCCGGGCTCTCTATGCGGTTGGAGCGCCAGTGCTCGGCCGTGTAGCTGAGCGCGCTCGGCACGGAGAAATTGGCCTCGGCGTGGAGGACGGTGCCGAAGTCGCCCGCCTCCAACATGGCCTTCAGCGCGCGGGTCGCGCTGTGCCAGCGCCGGTTCTGCCCGATCGCGAGTATCACGCCCGCCTCGGCACAGGCATCCACCGCGGCCTGCGCGCTCGCGCGGGTGAGCGTGAAAGGCTTCTCGCAGAAGACGTGCTTGCCGGCCGCCGCCGCCGCGATCGCCTGCTCGGCATGGAGCGAATGCGGCGTGGTCAGAATGACCGCGTCGACCGAGCCATCGGCAAGCACCGCCTCGTAAGAGTCGTGCTGGGCCGTGCCGTATTTCGCGGCGAAGGCCGCGCGCTTTTCCTCGGACCGGGTGAAGCAGGTCACGATGCGGATTGCGTCCGATTTACCCTGTGCGGCGTCCGCGAGCTCGTCGGACCACCAGCCCATTCCGATTGAGGCCGCGCGTAGCATGGCTTACACCCGATCCTGTGAATCCTGCTCCGACACTAGCCCGGAATTCTCACCACGGCCAAGGTCTGCGCGACGCATTCCGGCAGAGGCTGCTAGAGCGATGATGGAGGCCCTGGTAGGCGCCCGGCTGCACACGTCGGAGGGGCTCGTCCCCGGCCGCGCCCTGCTGCTGGCGGACGGCACAATCCGCGACATCGTGGCCGACGACGCGATCCCCGCCACCGCCCGCATGACGCGGCTCGCGGGCGGCACGCTCGCCGCCGGGTTCGTCGACCTGCAAGTCAACGGCGGCGGCGGCGTCATGTTCAACGACGCGCCGACGGCGGCAACGATCGCGGCGATCAGTCGCGCCCATCGCGCCTTCGGCACCACGGGCTTCCTCGCGACCTTCATCTCCGGCGCGCGCACCGACATGGCGCGGGCGGTCGCGGCGGTGCGCGAGGCGATGGACTCGGGCGAGCCGGGAGTGCTCGGCATCCACTTCGAGGGGCCGCACATCAACCCCGCGCGCCGCGGGGCGCATGACGCGCGGGCGATTCGGCCGCCAGCCGAGGGCGACATCGACCTGCTCGCCTCGCTCGCCATCGGTCGCACCCTGGTGACACTGGCACCGGAGTGCGTGACACCGGCAGATATCGTGGCGCTTGCCGCACGCGGCGTCATCGTCGCCGCCGGTCACAGCGAGGCCGATGCCGACACGATGGACACGGCGATGGCGCACGGGCTCACCGGCGTCACCCACCTGTTCAATGCCATGGGCCCGCTCGGCCACCGGGAGCCGGGCGCGGCCGGCGCGGCGCTCACCCGCGACCGCCTCGCCTGCGGCATCATCGCCGATGGCGTCCACGTGCACTGGGACGTGCTGCGCCTCGCCTGGCGCGCGAAACCCCGTGGTGCGCTTTTTCTGGTCACCGACGCGATGGCCCCGGTGGGCGCACCCGATGCGGATGCAATCCGCATCGGCAACGAGACTGTGCGGACCGTAGGGGGTTGCCTGCGCTTGGCCGACGGCCGGCTCGCCGGCTCGCTGCTGAACATGGGGCAGGCGGTGAGAAACTGCGTCATGCACGCAGGCATCCCGCTCGCCGACGCGCTCGCCATGGCCGCCGCCTATCCGGCGGATTTCCTCGGCCTTGGCGAGAGCCGGGGTCGGCTCGCGCCAGGGCTCCGCGCCGATCTGGTCTGGCTCGACGATGACCTCCGCGTCCGCGCCACCTGGATCGGCGGCGCGCGCAGCGACACGCCGGAGGCGCAATAGGTCACGATGCATATCGGTATCGACATCGGCGGCACGAAGCTCGCCGCCATCGCCCTCGACGGCGACGGGCGGGAGCGCGCGCGCCTGCGCCAGCCGGTGCCCACGAGCTTCGACGGCGTGATCGACGCCGTCGCCGGGATCGTGGATCGGCTCGCAACAGGGGGCGTGCGCGCGCCGAGGGTCGGCGTCAGCCTCCCCGGCATCATCACGCGCGACGGCGAGATCAGCATGATCGTCAACCTGCCCTGGCTCGAAGGGCAGCCCCTGCGGCAAGCCCTGGAGGCGCGGCTCAGCTGCCCGGTCGCGCTCGCCAACGACGCCAACTGCTTCGCCCTCTCCGAGGCGACCGATGGCGCGGGCGCAGGGGCCGAGGTGGTGTTCGGGGTCATCCTCGGCACCGGCGTGGGCGGCGCGCTGGTGGTGCGGGGCGAGGTCGTGGTGGGCGCCAACGCCACCGCCGGCGAGTGGGGTCACAACCCGTGGCCCACGCCGGGGGGCGCCGGCGTGCCCTGCGCCTGCGGGCGCTTCGCCCAAGGCTGCGTCGAGACCTGGCTCAACGGGGCGGCGCTCGCGCGCGACTACGCCGCGCTCGGCGGGGGCGAGGCCACGGCCGAAACCATCGCTGCACGGGCGGACGCGGGGCACGGGCCGGCGGTGGACGCCGTGGCCGGCTATGCCGAGCGCCTGGCCCAAGCGCTCGCCGCCGTCATTAACCTGCTGGACCCCGACGTGATCGTGCTGGGTGGTGGTCTTTCGGAGATCGCAGCACTCTATCGCCTGGTGCCCGCCGCGTGGGGCGCGCACGCAAGCGTGACAAGGCCCGCCACCCGGCTCGTGTGCGCGCGATTCGGGCCGGAGAGCGGCCTACGCGGCGCCGCCCGGCTCACGCCTCGCGCGATTAGTGAAGTTGCGGAGTCTTGAGGAACGCGTCGCGGGTGGCGCTCAGCACCCGCACCTCGTGGTGCTCGCCGTCTCGCATGACGGTAAGCGGCACGGCGACGCCCGCCTCGCCCACCGCCCAGACGCTGCGGAAAAGCTCGACGAGGCTGCTGACCGGCTGACTGTTCACCGCGAGTACCTGATCGCCGACCTGCAGCTCAGCCTGCTCGGCCGGCCCTTCGGGCGCGAGACCGGCGACGACGAGCGCCTCGTCGACCTCAGTGACGTAGGCGCCGAGCCAGGGTTTGGGCGGGCGCTGGGTGCGCCCCAGCGTTTGCATGTCGTCGAGGATCGGCGGCAACAGGTCGATGGGCACAATCATGTTGCCGTCGAGCGAGTCGGCCCCGCCGCCGCCGGCGTGGCGCACCAGCAGCGAGCCGATGCCGACGAGCCGGCCGTGGCGGTCGATCAGCCCGCTCCCGCCCCAGTTGGGATGCGGCGGCGTGGTGAAGATGGCCTCGTCGAGCACATACTCCCAATAGCCGGCGAACTCGCGTTTGGCCGTGACACGGGAATTGAGGGAATGCCGCCGGCCGCCTTCGCCGGCGACGATCACGAAATCGCCGACCTCAAGCGCGGCCGAGGAGCCGATTTCGAGCGCCGGCACATTGAAGCGGCCGAGCGCCTGCACCAGGCCGAACCCCGATTCGAAGTCGTAGCCCAACGCATGGCCCGCAAGCACGCTGCCATCGCTCGCCGTCAACCAGACCGATTCCGCCTCGGCGACCAGGTAGCCAATGGTGAGCACAAGGCCGCTCGCGCTGATGAGGATCCCGTTGCCGGTTCTCTCCGTCCCCAGAATCCCGGCGGTGAACGCGTCTTCAGGGATGGTTGCGCGCAGGCCCACAACCGCGCCGAGCGCGCCCTCGAGGTCGAAAGACACCTGCTCCGGCTTCGGCTGCGCCGAGAGCGGTATTTCCCAATCGAACTCGTCACTCATGCCGTCGGCCCCTCGACTCCTCGATAAAACTATCCCGCCCCCGCCGCACCCTGGCAAGGGGCGCGTCGCAACGGTCGAGCCGTCAGTGGCAGATCAGCGCTCACTGGGGCGAGAGGCCGCTCGGGAGCAGCATGTCGAAGGGGATGCCATTGACGGTGACGCCGCCGTCGCGGCGCAAGTCGATCTCATAGGCGTAAAATGGCTCGTCCGCACCCTCCTCGAAAACCGGCCTGCCGAGACCCTGGAGGACGATCAGCAACGCCACCGCGTCCTCCTCCCCCTCCCTCGCAGCCAGCGCCATGAGAGAGCTCAGCCCCCGAATGCGGGCATCCAAGCGGCCGATGATGCCGAAGAGGCTGGCCGGCTCGACCTGGAGCCGGCCATCGGCACGGAGCTCGTATGACGGCGCAGCCACGTGGATGTTCCGAAGCTCGAATGCGGAATCCGCCGCGTCCAGATGCGCGAGGACGGTATCCGCTATCGATCCACGTTGGGGCTCGCGGGTTTGATCTGACGGGGAAGGCGCGGAGAGCGCCTCGGCGATCCGCCGAAGCGGCAATCGCTCCAGGGCGATATCGATGGTCGCCGCATGGGGCATGAGCGCGGCCGGGATCTCGGCGGTGGCCTCTCCGCCGAGCCGAAGGTCGACGACCGCGATCCGCGTGGCAAGGTCTGCAAGGTCCGTTCGTCCGTCGAGATCGACCCGCCACTCCAGCCTACCGAGCGAAAGTTCGCCGCCATCGGTCAAGCCGGTGCCGTCGTCGGTCGCCGTCACGTCCTGCAACACGACCGAAAACTCGGACCGCCCCCAGCGCCCGCCGATGAGGGGCGTCAGAACGTCCGCGAGCGCCGTCGGCCCGCTCATTCCGCCCGTGAACGTACCGAAGTCCCCGCGCATCTGCAGGATAAAATCGCGATCGAAGTCCTCGAAGCTGCCCGCGATCTCGACCCGGCCCAGGGTGACACCCTCGCCCTCCAGGTCGGACAGACTGAGCATGGAACGGCCGTCCCAAAGCCCGTCGGCGCCCTCGACCAGCTCGTCCGCGACGGCGAGCGCCCCCAATGACATTGTCTCCACCGCAGCCGACCCCTTGCCTTCGAAGAGCCGAAGGTTGGCGGCATTGGCCTCCAGCTTGGTCGTGATCTCCAGATCGGACCGCCACGTGCCGGAGATTGCACCCCCGCCAATCGCCAGTCTCTCTCGCCCCTTGTCGATCATCGCCGGCAGCGCGGCCTCAAAGTCGTAGGCAATTTCGCTCCGTGGTGTCACCGCGATGGCCAAGTCGCCGAGCGCCCACTGGACGAGGGGCGCGGAGGGCTCCACGAGCCTCGCGCCGGGAAGATGGAGGGTGACGGTGCCTTCCCGCTCCTCCGCCCACAGCGGCGCATCGAGCGTGAGCCGGATCGTCTCGGAGCCGGAACCGAAGCGCTCCTCCAGCCAATCGGCGACGGGAAGGACGATCCGCCCGGCCGTGCTGTCGGGATCGACCGGCGCGACAGGGATCGTGCGCGCGGCCAGCGCGGCCGTGCCTTCCTCCAGCGCCGCAAGAGCGCCCCCAGCCGGCAGCACCGCGCCGGCAAGGGCCAGAATGCAGAGAAAACCGGCAGCTGCCAGGGTCCGTCTCGCCGTCTCCATTCCCCAAGCCACCGCGATCAGTCGGTCCGCGGGATGTCTTCCGTCGGAGTCGTGATGGACGTGTAGAGGTCGGGGCGGCGGTCGCGGAACATCGGCCAGGCACGCCGGGCCTCGAAGACACGGGCACGATCGAGGGTCGCCGTGATCGTCTCGTCGCCTTCGTCGCCCGCCTCGGCCAGCACCTCGGAATCGGGGGCGACGATCATGCTGCGCCCGCCGAAGGTCCACTCCCCTTCCAGCCCCACCTTGTTGCAGGGGGCGAAATAGACGCCGTTCTCGAAGGCGCGGGTCCGCATGGTCTCGCGCCAGCAGGCGATGGGCGGGCAGGCGAAGGGGACCACAATCAGCTCGGCGCCGTTGACCGCGGTGCAGCGCGCGGACTCGGGAAAGAACGTGTCGTAGCAGATGTTTATGCCGACCCGCCACTCGCCGATCCTGAACACGGGGAAGTGCGAGCCGTAGCGGAAATAGATCTTCTCCAGGCTGCGGACCGCTGCCGGATGAGCCTTGCGGTAGCGGCCGAGAATCTCGCCCGAAGGGTCGATCACGATGGCGCTGTCGTAGCAGATGCCGGCGGATTCTTCCTCGAAAATCGTGGCGACAATGTGGATGCCGTGCTCGCGTGCCTTGGCGCGCATGGCCGAGATGGCGATGCCGTCCGCGCTCTCCGCCTCGTCAATATGGCGGTAGTCGCGATACTGGAAGACATAGGGGTGGTTGAAGAACTCCGGCACGACCACGAGATCGGGCAACTCGGCCGCAACGGCCCGGTCGATATGGGTCGCTGCGCGGGCCACGTTCTCCGCATGGTCGGGCGTGCTGTTCATCTGGATCAGGCAGAGTTTCATCGCCCCCTACTCCGTGCTATCCCGCCCCAAGGCGCGGCTCAGCCTAGCCCGGAATTCTCTCCGCGGCCATGCGCCGGCAACGAAAGGGATGGACCCCATGAGCGAGGGCGTACTGACCACCGCCGTCGTCGGCAGCTATCCGCAGCCGGACTGGCTCGTCGACCGGGACAATCTGGTGAACCGCTTGCCGCCCCGCGTGCGTGCGCATGAGATGTGGCGCATCCCGCCCGAGCATCTGGAAGAGGCGCAAGAAGCGGCGACGCTGGCCGCGATCAGGGATCAGGAGCGCGCGGGCCTCGACGTCATCAGCGACGGCGAGATCAGGCGCGAGAGCTATTCCAACCGGCTCGCCACCGCGCTCGGCGGCATCGACAAGGAGCGGACAGGCACGCACATGGACCGGACCGGGAACCCCGCGCCCGTCCCCCTCGTCTCAGGGCCGATCCGGCGCGAGCGCCCGGTCGAGGTGGAGGACGTCAAGTTCCTGCGGGCCAACACGGATCGCACGATCAAGATCACGGTGCCCGGCCCCTTCACCATGACCCAGCAGGCGGAAAACGCCTATTACCCGGACGACGAAAGCCTCGCGATGGCCTATGCGGAGGCGGTCAACGAGGAGATCAAGGACCTCTTCGCCGCCGGCGCCGACATCGTGCAGCTCGATGAGCCCTATGTGCAGGCCCGGCCCGAGCCGGCGCGCGCCTATGCGGTGAAGGCGATCAACCGGGCGTTGGAGGGCGTGGACGGCAAGACCGCGCTGCATCTCTGCTTCGGCTACGCCTACGCGGTTCACGACAAGCCCAGCGGCTATTCCTTCCTGCCGGAGCTGGAGGCAGCGGCGGTGGACCAGATCTCCATCGAAGCGGCGCAACCCGGCCTCGATCCGGCGATCCTGGCCCACTTGCCGTCGAAGGAGATCCTCTACGGCGTGATCGACATGAACGATCCCGCCATCGAGCGGCCGGAGACCGTGGCGGCGCGGCTGCGCGAGGCGCTCGCGGTGGTGCCGGCGGACCGCCTCGTCGCAGCGCCGGATTGCGGCATGAAATACCTCGCGCGGCAGACCGCCTTCGGCAAGCTCCAGGCGATGGTGGAGGGTGCCGCCATCGTCCGCCGCGAAGTCGCAGGTTAGATCACACGCCCTCGCGCGCCCCGCCTTCGTCGCGGGTGGCGAGCGCGACCATCGCATTCAGCAGCACGTCGCAACCGGCGGCGATGTCGGCCTGCGTGGCGGCCTCGATCTCGTTGTGGCTAATGCCGTCCTCGCAGGGGATGAAGATCATGCCGGTGGGGGCGACGCGCGAGACGTAGACCGCGTCGTGGCCGGCGCCCGAGGTGATCGGCCTGCTCGCATAACCCAGGGTCTCGGCCGCGTTCTGGACGGCACCCACGCACGCATCGGAAAACTTCACCGGCGGCGAGTGCCAGATCTCCTCGACCGTGATCTCCAACCCACGCTCGGCGGCGATTTCCTCTGCATGGCGCCGGGCGTCCGCGGTCATGGCCGCCAGCGTATCGGCGTCGGGGTGGCGCAGGTCGATCGAGAAGTAGACGGATCCCGGGATGACGTTGCGGGAATTCGGGCTCACCCGCATGACGCCGACGGTCGAGCGGCCGTCCGGCGCATTGTCGAGCGCGAGTTGGTCGATCGCCGCAACCAGCTTGGCGGCACCCACCAGCGCGTCCCGGCGGCGCTCCATCGGCGTCGTGCCGGCGTGGGATTCCATGCCCGTCACCGACACGTCGAACCAGCTGATGCCTTGCACCCCCTGCACGATACCGATGGTCTTCTCCTCCGCTTCGAGGATCGGCCCCTGCTCGATATGGGCTTCGAAGAAGGCGCCGACCTCGCGCCCGCCGCATTCCATCTCGCCGGCGTAGCCGATGCGCTCCAGCTCCTCGCCGATGGTATTGCCGTCGAGGTCCGCGCAAGCCAGGCCTTCCTCCAGCGTGAACGCGCCGCCGAAGACGCCGGATGCCACCATCGCCGGCGCAAAGCGCGAGCCTTCCTCATTGGTCCAGGCCGAGACCTCGATGGGTGCGTCGGTCTCATAGCCGAGGTCGTTGAGGGTGCGGATCACTTCGAGGCCCGCGAGCACGCCGTAGATGCCGTCGAACTTGCCACCCGTCGGCTGGCTGTCGATGTGGCTGCCGGTCATCACTGGCGGGAGCGTCTCGTCCTTGCCCGCCCGGCGGGCGAAGATGTTGCCCATCTTGTCGACGCTGACGGCGCAGCCGGCCTCCCCGCACCACTGGACGAAGAGATCGCGGGCAGCCTTGTCCACGTCGGTGAGCGCGAGCCGGCAGACGCCGCCCTTCTCCGTCGCGCCGATCTTCGCCATCTCCATGAGGCTCGCCCACAGGCGATCGCCATCGACCTTGATGTTCCGCACCGTCCCGCTCCGTCGCTGTCGTCAACCGCAAGGTGTCTATTATAGAGCGCACCGCCAATCGCAAGAGGAGAGGGCGCCGGCCCATGGCCGTTCGGATGCAGCCCGATGTCCTGCCCGATGTGCTGGGCTCAGGACTCAGCATCGTCTTCTGCGGCTCGGCGGCGGGCGCGGCCTCGGCGCGTGCCGGCGCCTACTATGCCGGACCCGGCAATCGCTTCTGGCCGACGCTCTACCGCGTGGGGCTGACCCCGCAACTCCTTGCGCCGGCAGATTTCTGTACCGTGCGGCGCTACGGCATCGGGCTTACCGATCTTTGCAAGACGGAGGCCGGCTCGGACGTAAGCCTATCGGGCCAAGCCGACGATGCGGCGGCACTCGCCGCGAAGATCGCCCGGTATCGGCCGGCTGTCCTGGCTTTCAACGGCAAGCGGGCGGCGGGCGTCTTTCTCAATAACGCGACCATCGACTATGGAGAGCAGCCGCGGCGCATCGGCGAGACCGAGATCCACGTGCTGCCGTCCACCTCCGGTGCCGCGCGGCGCTGGTGGGACGAGGCCTTCTGGCGCAGAGTGGCGGAGGCGGCGCGCAAGGCATGAGGAAGGGAGCCATGGCGATCAGCAGCGAGACGATCGGGCGGCTGAACGAGGAATGCCAGCGCATCCCGCTGACGGACGAGCGGGTCGCCGAGCTCCCGATCGAACTCGGCCAGTTGCACGCGGCGGTCGAGGCCGCGCGGCCCGATCACGACTTCGACCGGCTGCCCGCCTCCTTCGAGCAAGCGCTGCACGCGTTGAGGACCACCGACGACGGCGCGCAGGCGGACACCGACACGGCTGCCGCGACTGACGCCGGCACGGGTGCGGTGGGCGACGGCGGCGAGATTGCGTCCATGAGCCTTTGCGAGGCGGCCGATGCCGTTGCGAGCGGCCAACTCTCCGCCACCGATCTGGTGGAGGCGGCGCTCGCGCGCATCGACCGGCTGGACCCCGACCTCCACGCCTTCGTCCGCATCGAGGGCGACGACGCGCTGGCCCGGGCACGGGAGATCGACAAGAACCGGGGCCGCGGCGAGGCAGCCGGCCCGCTCGCGGGCGTGCCGCTCGCCCACAAGGACATGTACTACCGGGCCGGCAAGGTCTCGAGCTGCGGCTCCAAGATCAGGCACGCGTTTCGTCCGGCGGAGACGGCCACCGTGCTCGACCGCCTCGACGCGGCCGGTGCCGTCGATCTCGGTGGCCTCGCCATGGTCGAATTCGCTATGGGTCCCCACGGCTTCAACGCCCATCTCCCGCGCTGCCGTAATGTCTGGGATTTTGGGCGCATCCCCTGCGGCTCCTCGTCGGGCTCGGGCACGGCGGTCGCCGGCCGCCTCGTCTACGCTGCGCTCGGCTCCGACACCGGCGGCTCGATCCGCTGCCCGGCGGCGGCCAACGGCGTCGCCGGCATCAACCCCACGCAGGGCCGGGTCAGCCGTTTCGGCTGCATGCCGATGTCGTGGTCGCTCGACGTGATGGGGCCGCTGGCGCGGACGGTGCGGGACTGTGCCCGCGTGCTGGGCGCGATCGCAGGCCTCGACGAGAACGACGCCACCACGAGCCCGGAGCCGGTGCCCGACTACGAGGCGACCATCGAGCAAAGCCTCAGGGGCGTGCGCATCGGCGTGCCCCAGGGTTATTTCGACGAGGACCTCGACCCGGGCGTGGCTGCCGCGATCGAGGCGAGTCATGCGGTCTTCACGGACCTCGGCGCGGCCCTGGTGCCGGTCGCCATGCCGGCGCTGCTCGATACCGTGTCAGCGATCCACCCGCTGTTGATGAAAGCCGAGGGCGCGGCCAACCACCTGCCCTGGAAGCGCGAGCGCGACGCGGAGTATTCCGACGAGGTGGGCAAGCGCCTGCAGGCGGGCTTCTTCATCCCCGCGACCGACTACATCAATGCCTTGCAATACCGCGCCCATGCGCTCCGGGTCTTCATGGACGCTGTGTTCGGCGCCTGCGATGCCCTGCTGGCCCCGGTGCTGCCGATGCCGACGCCCACGCTGGCGGACACCGCCTACCGGGACGGGCCCGCCTATCTCAAGATGGTCGTGGGGCTCACGCGCAACACGCGGGTGGTGAACTACCTCGGCCTGCCGGCGCTGAGCGTGACCTGCGGCTTCACGCCCGATGGCATGCCGACTTCGTTCCAGCTCATCGGCCGGCCTTTTGCCGAGGCCCTGTTGTTCCGCCTCGGCCATCAATATCAGCGCGAGACGGACTGGCACCGGCGCTGGCCTGCCGCGCTCCCGGCCTGAGTTTAGCAGGCACAGCCGAGGCGGGATGCGGCGGCGCGCGATCGGCCGGGCCGGATGGGGGCGCACCGCGCTCTGCGCGCTCGTCGGCTTCGTCTACTTCCTGCCGGTGCTCTGGATCGTACTCACTGCGTTCAAGAGCCCGCGCGACATTCTCAGCTCGACGCTCGCCTTCACGCCGACCCTGGACAACTTCGCCAACATCTTCGCGCGCGTGCACTACCAGGGCGGCGCGCTGATCGAGACCGGGTTCGAGCTCTACTTCGTCAACAGCATCGTGGTCTCGGGCGCGAGCGTCGGGCTCGCGCTCATCCTCGGCACGGCCGCGGCCTATGGCTTCTCGCGCTGGCCGCTCAAGGGCAACGACACCTACCTGCTCGTGGTGCTGACCGCGCGGATGCTGCCGCCCATCGTCCTTATCATCCCGCTCTTCGTGATCTTCCGCATGACCGGGCTGGCCGGCAGCTACCTGGGCATCATCCTGCTCTACACCGCGTTCAACCTGCCCTTCGCCATCTGGATGATGAAGAGCTTCTTCGACGACCTGCCGCGCGAGGTGGAGGACGCCGCGCGGACCGACGGAAGCTCCGAATGGCGGGTCTTCTTCCGCGTCTGCCTGCCGCAGGTGAAGGCCGGCATTGCCGCGACGGCGACGCTCGGCCTGATCCTCACCTGGAACGAGTTCCTGATGGCGTTGCTGCTCACGGGGCCGGAGACGCGGACCGTCCCGGTCGGCATGGGGGCCAGCCTCGGCAGCGGCAGCGGCGTGGACTGGGGGCGCCTGGCTGCGATCGAGACGCTCTTCCTGATCCCGGTCGTCCTGGTGACCTTCGTCCTCCAGAACCAGCTGCTCAGGGGCGTGACCTTCGGCACCATCACGCAAGGACGCCGCGCACGTTAGGCATGAGATACTATCCAATTACGTATCGATATTGGCTGTTGACTCGTTCCCTTGTCTCTAGTTTAGAAGCTGGTCACGGCTACGCCGTTGTGAATTTCAATACTCGGTACAGGTCAAAGTCTCGCATCCATTGTACATTCAGGGTATCGCATACATCGGGTATTTTTCGATTGGCTCTCTGTGCACTGGACTTGGGTGTCTCCTTAGTTACGACCACGCGTTCCTCCATTTTGAGCGCGTAGGCAATCAGAAATGGATCTCTCCCAATCTTTTCTAAGTCGCTATCGGTTAGGTCATCGCCATAGCCGTCCGTCAACACCCGTTCAACCAATTCGGCATTTACTTCTTCGTCTAGAATCAGCGAGTCCTTTATGTCTTGTTTACAAATCCATTCTCTTAGAGGACCTCTGGAAACTGCAATTTCATTATGTATTTCGAATGGCATCTTTATATTTCCAACCAGAGCCTCATGCTCTAACCATGTCCAAAATTGTGGGACACGGTCAAGGGGATAATAATCCTCATGAGCACGAATCAGGACATTGGCGTCAATCAAATAGAGCACGCCAGTCCCTTAGCTTGCGCTTTGGATCATGGAACCGCGGTTATTTTCGTGACCCCGAAGCAGCGGTTCAACGGAACCCGGCTTCACGCCGAGAACTTTGGCAGCCTTGGTGTGGGTTAGTGTATTGTCTCGCAATGTGCGCCGCACCACGTCGAGTAGAGCATTTCCGAGCTTGTTGCGCTTAACGACATGTGGATTGGGGCCACCCTCATTGTCACGGTACTGCTCCCTCTGGCGCCGACGAAGGTGCTGCCATCGCGCGGTGTAGTCTGCCACGAGCCCTCGATAGATCGTAGTCTCTACGAGACCAATGCGATTGAGCCGATAGGCTGCCATCGGTTCACTGACTGACCAATCCTCAGCAAGAGCGCGGATGAATTCGGCAGCGCTTTGTTTGTTCCCGACATCCGACTTGGTCGGCTGCGTTCGTAGTGCAACCGAGGGAAGAAGAAACTCGCCAGCAACGTCATTGCAGAACCGCTCAATCTGATCGTGGGACGATTGCGGCATGTCCGGGAGCGGCGCCCCACTTACACCGGACTTGTCAAGCCAGACGTGTGCCAGCTCATGCACGAGTGTGAAGGATCGCGCCGCCCGCGCATCTTGATCATTGATTATCACGAAGGGTGCAATACGATCGGAGATCGCAAAACCGCGGAACACCTCGATACTGAGTGCAGTGTGATAAGAGCCCAGATCGCCGACAAGAAGAACAAACACACCGGCAGATTCCGCCTTTCTCCGAAGGGTCTTGAATAGTGCATCAGCGTCTCCGCGACGCAACTCCCTCCTCTCGCAATCGAACCGGAGCGTGGCTGCGATCGAAGCGGCAACGGTACCTATTCCTTGATCGACGTTGGCAGAACCGACAAACGGAAGATCGCGGGTTTCTTCTTCGTCTTCAAACAGGCTCTTTACCATTTCCTGTCGCGCGCGGATGTCGCGCAGGAGTGCGTCTAAAAGCGAGTTTTCGCGCCGCGATACTCTGCCAACTGCTTGGCGAAAGTCCTCACCACGGTACCCCTTCACTGGCGGCTTCTTCATGTAAAAGGTCAGTAGAGGTCGCCGATAAGTGGACGCAAATTTCAGAAGTTGGTTGCGAGTTGGCTTTCGCTCTCCGCTCTCGAAGGCCAGCAATCGCTGGACCGCGCTTTCGGCGTCCGTCGGTTTGATGAAGTCGAGGCGGTCGGCGGCCTCTTCTAGTTCCAGACCGGCTGTCTCACGTGCCCACACCAGAATAGCCGGATTGATGTTGTTCGCACGCTTCACTGGTCGGGTTTCTCCCCCACCTCACGACCTCGCTGAAGTCTTGACTCTGGCGAACGGTCTCCTCGGTAGCGGGAGCATGTCATCTCTCATATTACTGCGGAACACTGTGTTGCAGATCGCACGGATTTGCCCCATCGACATTCAGGCCAGGGCCGCGAAGGCCGGGGAAACCGATGTGTTCATCGGCTCATTGCGGTTTTGGGCCACAGTCTCATGCCCATGACCCGATGCCTCACGGGCGCTGGGCGCAGTGCTGGTAGGTCTCGGGCCGGCGATCACGGAAGAACTGCCACGTGTCGCGGACCTCGCGGATCTGGTCGAGGTCGAGCTCGGCGACCACCAGCTCGTCGTCCTGGTCGCCGCCCTGCGCCAGGATCTCGCCGCGCGGGTTGCAGAAGTAGCTGGAGCCGTAGAACACGTGATTGCCGAGGCTGGGCTCGGTGCCGACCCGGTTGTTGGTGCCGATGAAGATGCCGTTCGCGATGGCCGCACCCACCTGCTCCAGGTTCCAGATGTGATCGCTCACGCCCCGGAAGGTCGCCGACGGATTGAACACCAGCTCGGCACCGTTCAGCGCGAGCGCGCGCCAGCCCTCGGGGAAGTGGCGGTCGTAGCAGATATAGACCCCCACTCGGCCGACGGCGGTGTCGAAAACCGGGTAGCCAAGGTCGCCGCCTGCGAAATAGTGCTTTTCGTCGAAACCATCGATCTTGGGGATGTGAATCTTGCGGAACTTGCCGAGGTAACTGCCGTCCGCATCGATCACCGCGGCGCAGTTGTAGAGCGTGCCGCTGCGATCGCGCTCATAGACCGGCGAGACGATGACCATGCCGTGCGTCTTCGCCGCCGCGCACATCGCCTGAGTTGTCGGCCCGTCCGGCACCGCCTCGGCGGATTCGAACCACCTGTCGTCGATGGTGGCGGGGAAGTAGGGCGCGTTGAACACCTCCTGCAGCCCCAAGACCTGCACGCCCTGCCGCGCCGCCTCTTCGATCAGCGGCATGTGGGCCGCGATCATGTTGTCGCGGATGGTCTCGATGGAATCGGCAGCCGGGTCCCCTTTCAGGTTCATCTGAATGAGGGCCGCCTTGACCTTGCGCATCGCCGGGGCTCCTCTCGCTCGCTCGCCCGCTCAGACCTGCCAGGACGCGACGGCGCCGTAGGTGTCGGGCCGGCGGTCGCGATAGAAGTTCCACGCGTCGCGCACCTCGCCGATCATGGCGAGATCGAGCTCGGCGGTGACCAACGCGTCCTTATCGTCCGGCCCCTGGTTCAGAATCTCGCCGCGCGGATTGCAAAAGTAGCTGGAGCCGTAGAAGTGGCCGTTATTCCACGGCGGCTCCATGCCGACGCGGTTGTTGGCGCCGATATAGACGCAGTTCGCGACCGCCGCCGCCGGCTGCTCCAGGGTCCAGAGATGGTCGCTGAGCCCCCGCACGGTGGCCGAGGGGTTGAAGATCACCTCGGCGCCGTTCATGGCGAGCTCGCGCCAGCCTTCGGGGAAGTGCCGGTCGTAGCAGATATAGACGCCGACCTTGCAGAACGCGGTCTCGAACACCGGATAGCCGATGTCGCCGGGCTTGAAGTAGAACTTCTCGCAGAAGCCCACGACGTGGGGGATGTGGATCTTGCGGAACTTGCCGAGGTAGCGCCCGTCCGCGTCGATCACGGCGGCGGTGTTGTAGTAGACGCCGGTCTGGGCCTCCTCATAGACCGGCACCACCATCGCCATGCCGAGGCGCGCCGCCTCCGCCCGCATCCGCTGGATCGTCGGCCCGTCGGGCACCCGCTCGGTGGCGCGGTACCACCGCTTGTCCTGCTCCGCGCCGACGTAGGGCAGGTTGAAGAGCTCCTGGAGCCCGAGCACCTGCACGCCCTCGCGCGCCGCCTGCTCGATGAGGGGCAGGTGGGCTGCGATCATCTTTTCGCTGATCTGCTCGGGCGTATCGCTCTCGACGTCGCCCTTGAGGCTCATCTGTATGAGCCCGGCCTTCACCACCGCCATCGCCTCAACTCCCCTGCCGCCAAGGCCGGCAGCCTAGCCCGGAATTCTGCCCAATGTCATGGTCCGCACGGCGCAGCGCAGAGAACCGCCGCGCTACGACATCATCGGGAAGGAGAGGTCGACGCCCGAGCGGATGCCGGTCGGCCAGCGCGAGGTCACGGTCTTGAGCTTGGTGTAGAAGCGCACACCCTCCATGCCGTGCATGGCGTGGTCGCCGAAGAGCGAGCGCTTCCAGCCGCCGAAGCTGTGATAGGCAACCGGCACGGGGATCGGCACGTTGACACCCACCATGCCGATCTCGACCTGGTTCGCGAACTCGCGCGCGGCATCGCCGTCTCGGGTGAAGATAGCCACCCCGTTGCCGAACTCGTGCTCGTTGACCATCCGAAGCGCGGCATCGTAGTCGGGCGCGCGGACCACGGAGAGCACCGGCCCGAAGATCTCCTCCTTGTAGATGCGCATGTCGGGCGTCACCCGGTCGAAGAGACAGGGGCCGATAAAATAGCCGTTCTCGTAGCCCTGGAGGGCGAGGTCGCGGCCGTCCACCACCAGCTCGGCGCCTTCCTCGACACCGATATCGACATAGCTGCGGACCTTGTCGTAGTGCGCCTTGGTCACAAGCGGTCCCATGTCGGCCTCGCCGTCGGTCCCGGGCCCGACCTTGATGCTGTCGATCTTGGGCTTCAGGTCCTCGATCATCGCGTCGCCCACCTTGTCGCCGATCGCGACCGCGACCGAGACGGCCATGCAGCGCTCGCCGGCGGAGCCGTAGGCCGCCCCGATGAGGGCATCGCTCGCCATCGTGAGATCGGCGTCCGGCATGACGACCGCGTGGTTCTTGGCGCCGCCCAGCGCCTGCACCCGCTTACCGTGGGCGCAGCCGGTCTGGTAGACGTATTCGGCGATCGGCGTGGAGCCCACGAAGCTCACCGCGGCGATGTCCGGATGCGTGAGGATGGCGTCGACC
Source organism: Alphaproteobacteria bacterium (assembly GCA_965262755.1). GTDB lineage: Bacteria > Pseudomonadota > Alphaproteobacteria > UBA828 > UBA828 > WTGU01. Next base: position 811,565 of record OZ253557.1, read on the forward strand.
GCCTCCTTGTCGCCGTGGACGACGCTGAACACGCCGTCGGGGAGGCCGGCCTCCTTCAACCATTCGGCGAGCATCATCGAGGCCGAAGGATCCTTCTCCGACGGCTTCAGGATGAACGCATTGCCGCAGGCGATGGCCACCGGGAACATCCACATCGGCACCATGACCGGAAAGTTGAAGGGCGTAATGCCGGCGACCACGCCGAGCGGCGCACGGGTCGAGAAGCTGTCGACGCCAGTGCCCACCGCCTCGGTGTAATCGCCCCGCAGCAGGTGCGGAATACCGCAGGCGAACTCCAGCACCTCGAGCCCGCGGCTCACCGAGCCGATCGCGTCCGACAGCACCTTGCCGTGCTCGCGCGTCACCACCTTGGCCAGCTCTTCCTTGCGGCTTTCGACCAACTCCTTGAAGGCGAAGATGACCCGCGCCCGGCGCAACGGCGGCGTTGCGGCCCAGGCGGGCTGCGCCTCCGCCGCGGCGCGCACGGCACTGTCGACCTCGGACGCCGCGGCGAAGGGCACGCGCGCGATCACCTCGCCGGCAGCCGGGTTGTAGATATCGCCGAAGCGCGCAGACGCGCCGGCTTGGGCGGCGCCGTTGATCCAGTGAGTGAGTGTTGCAGTCATCGTGGTCCCCCGAATTCCGTCGGTTCGTACAGTCGGCTAGGCGGCGAGCGCCTGATCCGGCGCGAGATAGTCGTGGCCGAGGTCGAGTGCGACCGCCTCGTGGGTGATGCGCCCGCGGCAGACATTGAGGCCGTGCATGAGGTGCGGGTCGCCGCGCATGGCCTGGCGCCAACCGTTCCCCGCGAGCGCGAGCACGAAAGGCAGCGTTGCATTGCTCAGCGCGAAGGTCGAGGTGCGGGCCACGGCGCCCGGCATGTTGGTGACGCAATAGTGCAGGACGTTGGCCACCTTGTAGGTGGGCTCGGCATGGGTTGTCGGCCGGCTGGTCTCGAAGCAGCCCCCTTGGTCGATCGCCACATCGACCACGACGGCGTTGCGGCGCATCTCGTCCAACATGTCGCGGCGCACCAGCTTTGGCGCGGCGGCACCGACGACGAGCACCGCACCGATCACCAAGTCGGCATTGTGCACCGTCTCTTCGATGGCGAGGACGGTCGAGTAGAGAGTCGTCGCGCTGGCCCCGAAAATCTCGTCGAGCTGACGGAGCCGCGGGATCGAACGGTCGATGATCGTGACCCTCGCCCCCATGCCCACCGCCATGCGCGCCGCGTGGGTGCCCACCACGCCGCCGCCGAGTATCACCACGTCGGCGGGCGGCACGCCGGGGACTCCGCCGAGCAGAACGCCGCGCCCACCCTGTTCCTTCTCCAGGCAATGGGCGCCGGCCTGGATCGACATGCGGCCCGCGACCTCGCTCATCGGCGCGAGAAGCGGCAAGCCGCCGCGCGCATCGGTCACGGTCTCGTAGGCGATGGCAACGCAGCCGGAATCGATCAGCGCGTTGGTCTGGACAGCGTCGGCCGCGAGGTGGAGATAGGTGAACAGCACCTGATCGCCCCGCAGCATGGCGCACTCCGCCGGCTGGGGCTCCTTCACCTTCACGATCATCTCCGCCGTGCCGTAGATCTCAGCCACCTCGTCGACCACTTGGGCGCCCGCCCGTTCGTAGTGCTCGTCGAGGAGCCCGATTTCCGTGCCGGCATCCCGTTCGACCATGACCCGGTGGCCGTGCTGCACGAGCTCGCGCACCCCTGCCGGCGGAACGCCGACGCGATACTCGTGAATCTTGGTTTCCTTGGGAACGCCGATCAGCATGGCCGTTCTTTCCCCAATGAACGATTAAACCCGCCGCGACCGGCGGCGAGGCCGGCGCAGCGCAGCCGGCGTCGCCGGCGGTTAGCTTTCGGCCGCTTCCGGCTGAAGCGTGCCTGCCGATCCGCTGCCTTCGCCGGCCATGCCGGGATCGGCCGGGGCAGGATCGCCCGGCGCGGCTTCAGGGGCGGCCGGTGGCGCGTCTTCGACCGGCTGTGCCGGCGTCGCCTCGACTGCTGCGGCTGCAGCAGCCGCTGCGGCCGCAGCCGCCGCGGCGGCCTTTTCATCCCGAGCCGCAGCCTTCGCGGTGGCTGCCTTTTCATCCCGAGCCGCCGCCCGCTCGGCCTTGGCGCGTGCTTTTCGCACCGCATCGAGGAGCTCCGCCTCGTTGCAGATACCCAGCAGAATCGGGTCCTGCGGCGTGATGTTGGGCGTGTTCCAGTGCGTTCGCTCACGCACCGCGGTGATCGTTGCCTTGGTGGTGCCGAGCAGCTTGCCGATCTGCGCGTCGCTCAGCTCGTCATAGTTCTTGAGCAGCCAGGCGATGGCGTTGGGCCGATCCTGCCGCTTGCTGACCGGCGTGTAGCGCGCGCGCCGGGCGCGCTGCGGGACCTCCGCAACCGGGCCGATGGCTTCCAGCCTGAGCGACGAATCCTGCTCGCAACGCTGGATCTCCTCACGGCTGACCTGTCCGTTTGCGATGGGATCGAGGCCGCGGATGCCGATCGCGACCTCTCCATCGGCGATGCCCTGCACCTCGAGCGGATGCAGGCCGCAGAACGCCGCGATCTGATCGAACGTAAGGGTGGTGCTGTCGACCAGCCATACGGCCGTGGCCTTGGGCATCAGCAGTTCGGCCATCTTGTTCGTTCCTTCCCCTGCCGCCCGCGCGCAGGCACGCCGTAACCGACGGGCCCGCACATGGCTGCATGTGAAACGGTCGGTATATCGCCTAGATGTAGGGAGCGCAAAGCCGCAATGCACTGGTCTTTACCGCGAGTTGCGCTCCAGCAGGATCTTTCCGATGTGCTGCCCGTCCTCCATTCGCGCGTGAGCCGCCGCCGCCTGTTCGAGCGGGAGCCGGCAGTCGATCACCGGCCGGACCAGCCCCGATTCGACGAGCGGCCAGACATTCTGCTCGAGCGACGCCGCGATGCGGGCCTTGCTCTCCACGCTCTGGGGCCTGAGCGTCGACCCGACGATGGAAAGCCGCTTGCGCATCAGAGAATTGAGGTCGATCTGGCATTTCGACCCTTCGAGAAAGGCAATCTGGGCCAATCTGCCCTCGGGCCGGAGCGTCGCGAGGTTGCGTTGCACGTAGCTGCCGCCCACCATGTCGAGCACGACATCGACGCCTTCGCCCCCGGTCAACTCCTTCGCCACGCTGACAAAATCCTCGCTCCGGTAGTCGATCGCCCGCTCGGCTCCGAGCCGCTCGCACGCAGCGCATTTTTCCGGCGATCCGGCGGTCGCGAAGACGCGAACGCCGAGCGCGGAGGCGATCTGGATCGCAGTCGTGCCGATGCCGCTGCTGCCGCCGTGGACGAGCAGCCGCTCGCCGGCGCGAAGCCGGGCGCGCTCGAAGAGATTGGTCCAGACCGTGAAGCAAGTCTCGGGCAGGCCGGCGGCATCGGCAATCGAGAGCGCCGCCGGCACCGGAAGCGTCTGAGTCTCCGGGGCGACGCAATAGTCGGCGTAGCCGCCGCCGTGGGTCAGCGCGCAGACCGCGGCACCAGCCTCGTAGCGGTGCGCGCCGGGCCCGCAGGCGACCACGTGGCCCGAGACCTCGAGTCCCGGAATGTCCGAGGCGCCGGGCGGGGGCGGATAGAGGCCCTGACGCTGCATCGTGTCCGGCCGGTTAACTCCGGCCGCCGTCACCTCGATCAGCACCTCGCCCAAGCCGGGCTCGGGCACCGGGCGCTGCGCCGGGCGCAAGACCTCGGGCCCGCCCGGTTCCGTGATCTCGATAACGGTCATTTCAGTGGGCGGCTTCGCCATGACGCCTCCAAACGGTTTGTGCGCGCGACTATACTCAAGCCGGCCCGGCCGGCGCAGGAGAAATGGGATGGACGAGGATGCGGTGCGTATCCCGCGTGAGCAGGCGTGGTCGCCGCGCGTGCTCGATGACTTGTCGGTGGACGCGCTCAGCGCTTACGCCGAACAGCTTGAAGAAGAGCTGGAGAGAGTGCGCGGCGCCATCCGGGCGAAGACGGACTATCTGAGCAAGGCGGACTCGCTGTTCAAGAGCTAGGCGCGTCCTGCCCGCTGGAGTCGGTAGGGGGCGCGGCTTCCGGCGCGCTCGACTCGGCCGGCGCCGACGGCGTCTGCTCTTCGCTCCCATCCAACAGGGAGCGGATGGCGGCAAGCCCGACCGGGGCGCCGTCATGCTCGGCCATCGCATCGAGCAGCGCACCCCAGAGATAGACCGCTGATGCCAAGTCGGTGATCAGGTCGAAGGCCGGCACTTGGCCGATGTCGCCCCGAATCACGATGACGTTGAGGCGGGCGACGTTGGTCTGGGCGATGGAGCCGGGCGCAAGGGACTGGGGCCTGAGGTCGACCGCGCAGACCTTAGCCATCATTGAGGGCGCGTGCTCGCCTATGAGCAGCAGCCAGCAGCTCGTCTCGTCTCGCGCCACGCGGAAGCAGCCGTCGGCCTCCGCCATGCTCCAGGCCCGATCGAGGGTTTCGATCAGCGGACCTCCGCCCCTGCGGTCGGCAAGCACGAGCGCCTCGCCCGGCGCGAGCCGCGCAATACGGGTGCCGTCGGCTTGGCTGTAGGCCCGGTTGCTCACCTCGCCCATCGCGGCGCCGGCGCCGGCGAGCCAGGGGCCGGTATTCCATCCCTTGAAGCCGATGCGGGGGAACGGCGTGAGGTCGGCAAGGCCCAATGATTCCGCCTGGGTCGCCTCGTCGGCGGCGTCCCGCCCGAAGTCTTTTGCCACCGCATAGCCGCCCAGGGGCTCGAAGCGCGCGCCCTCTGTCGCGAGCGCGCGGTAGAGGGGCGAACGGCGGGTCTGCTCCGTGGGCGTCGTCACCGTCAGAGCTCCTGCCGCGCGCCGTCGGGATCGAAGAAGGGGAGCTTGGCCACCGTGGCATTCACCATGCGCCCGCCATCCACCCTGATCTCGATCGACTGGCCGGGCTCGCTCTGATCGGGCGCGACGTAGGCGAGGCCGATCACCTTGTCCAGGTTCGGCGAATAGGCGATCGAGGTGACCCGCCCCGTGATCTCGCGGCCGCGGATCACCAGATGGCACTCCTTCGGCTGCTCGACGCCGACTCCCGGCATCTCGAACCCCACCAGCTTGCGGGTGAGGCCCTTCGCGGCCTGCATCCGCACCGAGCGGATGCCGACGTGGAAGGGCTTCTTCTTGGCAAGCGCCCAGGCCATGTCGGCCTCGTGGGGGGTGGTGAGGCCGTCGGTGTCTTGACCGATGATGATGTGGCCCTTCTCCAGCCTGAGCAGCCGCTGCGCCTCGACACCGAAGGGCCGGATGCCGTGTTCCTTGCCGGCATCGAGCAGCGCGTCCCAGAGCGCCTCGCCCTGGCTTGCCGGCACGTGCAGCTCGTAGCCGAGCTCGCCCACGAAGCCGACCCGGAGAAAGAGCGCGGGGATGCCGGCGACATGGCCCTCCCGCACGCCCATGTAGGGGAACCCCTCGGGCGTAATGTCGACATCGTCGCAGAGCGTCTCCATCACCGCGCGGCAGTTGGGGCCTGCGATATTGACGCCCGCGAACGCCGCAGTGACGTTGGTGACATCGACCTTGAGCCGCCACTGGGCGTTGTACCAGAGCATCTCGCGGTAGACGTTGTCGACGCCTGAGGTCGTGGCCGTGACGTAGAAGTGGTCCTCGTGCATGCGGCAGGCGACGCCGTCGTCCACCACGACGCCGCTGAGGTCGGTCATCAGCACGTAGCGCGAGCGGCCCACCGGCTGCTTGAGGTAGGCAAAGGTGTACATGCGGTTCATGAACTCGGCCGCATCCGGCCCCCGCACGTCGAGCCCGCCGAGGGTGGAGACATCGACGATGCCCACATTGTCGCGGACGTTCTTGGTCTCCTCGCGGATCAACGCCTGGCGCCGCGCCTTGTCGCCATAGAACTCGGGCCGGAGCCAGAGGCCCGCCGGCATCATGGTGGCGCCGGCCTCCAGATGGCGGAAATGCATCGCCGTATAGCGCACCGGCTCGAAGCTGCGGCCCGCAAGGTGACCCATGGTGACCGGCACGATGGGCTGGCGCATCGTTGTGACGCCGGTCTCGTCGACGCTCCGCGCCGTCGCCCGCGCCAGCACGCGCGCCGCATTCAGCGACGAATGCCTGCCCTGGGATGGCCCCATGCCGTTGGTGGTGAAGCGCTTGAGCAGCTCGATGTGGTCGTAGCCCTCGGCAATGGCGTCTTCCAGGTCGTGGACCTGCACGTCCTCGTCCAAATCGACGAAGGCCTTGTGGTCGGGGTGCGGGAAGATCGGCCACACGGCGCTCGTGCCTGCCGGCGCCTCCTCGGCAGGGGCGGCAGGCTCGGGCCCTGCGTCAAGGCCGGTGGCTTGCGCTGCCTGCCAACCGGCGCGACGGCCGTCCGCCATCGCCGCATCGAGGCCGAAGGTACCGGCCACCCCGCCTGCCGCGAAGACGCTTGGCGGGAGGTCTGCGACGACCGTCGCGTTGCGCGCACTGTCGTGGGCGAACGTGGCCCCCGCCTGGCGCAGCAGCGCGGCCGCCGGCGCATGGCCGCCGCAGACGACGAGGAGGTCGCAGGTGAAGCTGTCGACGGAAGGCGCGCAGACACCGTCTGCCTCGATCCGGGCAACCCGAACCCGGGCGAGCCGCGGCCCCTTGCGCTGGGGCACGGCCTCCCACGGCGCGGCACCGGCGTGGACCGGCACCCTGCGCGCGGCGAGCGTATCGCCGAGCGCGCTCCGCTGCGCGTCCATGCGCAGGTCCACCACCGCCGCCACCTCGACGCCCGCGTCCAACAGGTCGAGCGCCGCGCCGTAGCCCGCGTCATTCACCGTGGCCACAACCGCGCGGCGGCCGGGCTTCACGCCGTAGAGATTGATCAGGCGCTGCGCTGCGCCGCTCAGCATGACGCCGGGCAAGTCGTTGTTGCGGAAGACCAGAGGTTGCTCGAGTGAGCCGGTGGCGACCACCAGCGCCTTGGCTCTCAGCTTGTAGAGGCGGTTGCCGCGCACCAGCGGCAGCCAGTTGTCGGCGTACCAGCCGAGGCACGCGGTCTCGGTCATCGCCGAGATGCGATCGGAAGCCTCCACGGCGCCGACGAGGCGGGCGCGCTCCTCTTCAGCGCGAATGCCGCCGGCGTCGGGGCGGTCACAGAGAAGCCCGCCGCCGAGCACTGCGTTCTCGTCCACGAGCACGACGTCGGCGCCGGCCTCCGCCGCCTGCGCGGCCGCCGCGAGCCCCGCCGCGCCGCCGCCCACCACCAGCACGTCGCAGAAGAGATACTGCTTGTCGAAATAGCCGTGCGGGGCGTTGGTATCGACTGTGCCGAGCCCGGCGATGCGGCGGATCATCTTGGCCCAGAGCGGCCAAGTCCAGCGCGGCTTGTAGAACGCCTTGTAGTAGAAGCCCACGGGGAAGAAGCGGTGCAGCAGGCCGAACACGGCCAGCCGGTCGTGCCGGAGCGTCCCCCAGTAGTTCTGGCCCATGACCTCCAGATCGGGAGCCAGCGGCTCGCGGTCGGCAAAGCGGTTGGGCGCAGGGCCCACCTGCACCAGCGTGTTCGCATCGAGGCCGGAGAGCGAGTGGATGCCGCGCGGGCGATGATACTTGAAGGAGCGCGAGAGCACCGCAACGTCGTTCGCCGCCAGCGCGCTCGCCACCGTGTCGCCGCGATACCCCCGATACTGCTTGCCCTCGAAGTGGAACGCGATCGGCTCCGTGCGGTCGAGGAGGAGACCTGCGGGCTCAGGCAGGCGCGCCATCATGTGGCCGAATCCTTCGACGCGGGCGCCGGTGCTTCGGCGGTGGACGATTCGTCTTCGGGCGTGTCGCCGGTGGCCGGTCGCTCGGCGGGAGCATCGTCTGAGGACGCCTGGGCCGCGGTCGTGTCGCCTACGGCGGCATCGTCCGCCGGCGCGTCGGCCTCAGGCCCTTCCGGTGAGGCCTCGGCAGCCGCCGGCTGCGGCTCAGGCTCAGGCGGTGCCTCCGGCGGCACGGTTTCCTGTGGCGGCCCGGGGGCGGCCTCGACGGGTGCTTCTGCAGGTGCGCCCCGCTCTTCCGCCGGTGCGTCCGGGGCGGTCTCGGCGGGTGCGGGCGGCGCCTTCGGCGGCGGGATGGCCTCCGTGGGCGGCTCCGGCTTGGCCTCGACCGGCGCAGGCGCGGACTCGGCCGGCGGCGCCAGCGGCTCGAATGTCACACGCTCCGAGAAGACCCGGTCGGCCGGATAGGTGGCGAGAATTTCGTCCGTCACCGTGTTGCGCTCGGCGATGAACCAGTAGGACGTGGCGACGTGACACCACCACTCGCGCACCACGCCGGCCAGGTTCTCCTCCATCCAGACGTACTCAGTCCACTCCTCGTCCGAACACCGGTTCGGGTCGGGGTGCGCCTCGACCGGGCCGGCGCAGATGAACTCTTGGATATTGCGCGGCCCGTTGAGTGGGCAGGGCATGATCTTCATAGCGCCACGACCCTTGGCCCTAGTGCCCGACCGAGGCCGCGCCCTTCTCGCCCACGAGCGAGAAGTCGCGGAAACGGTCGAGGCGGAAGTCCTCGATCAGCTCGGGCACGCGGCCGGTCGCGATCAGCTCCGCCATGCTGGTGCCGCAGACGGGCGTCGCCTTGAAGCCCCAGGTGCCCCAGCCCGAATCGATGTAGTAGTTCTCGACCGGGGTCAGCCCCATGACCGGCGCGAAGTCTGGCGTCATGTCGGTCATGCCGGCCCACTGGCGCAGCACGGGCACGTCGCCCATGAAGGGGAAGAGTTCCAGGATGTGCGCCATCAGCCCCTCCATGAAGTCGAGGGTGGACGAGGTCTGGTAGCGCGGATAGGGGTCGGTCGCGCCCCCCATCACGAGCTCGCCCCGGTCGGACTGCGAGATATAGACGTGCAGACTGCCCGAGACGATGATCGGGTCGAGGAAGGGTTTTAGGGGCAGCGAGACGCAGGCCTGCAGCGGCACGGTGCGAATCGGCAGCGTGAAGCCCGCGAGCCGCGCGACCTGGCCGCTGAGGCCCGCCACCGCCTGCATCGCCTTGCCGCAGGCGATCGGCCCCCGGCTGGTCTCGAGCCCGGTGACGCGCCCGTTCGCCACCTTGATGCCCGTGACCTCGGTCTCCTGATGGATCTCGACACCGAGCTCCTGGGCGCGGCCGGCATAGCCCCAAGCGACCGCATCGTGGCGGGCAAGCGCGCCGGGCGGGTGATAGAGGGCGCCAAGGATCGGGTGGCGGACCTCCTCGGACATGTTGAGCAGCGGCACCAGGCGGGAGAGCTCCTCACGCCCGACGAGCTCGGAATCGACGCCGAGATGCTTGTTCACCTCGGCCCGCCAGCGTGAGGTGCGCATGGCCGCATCGGAGTGCGCGAGGGTGAAGTGCCCGCGCTCCGAATAGAGGATGTTGTAGTCGAGCTCCTCGCTGAGGCCCCGATACAACCGCATCGATTCCTCGTAGAAGGCGACTCCTTCCGGCGTCAGGTAGTTGGAGCGGATGATGGCGGTGTTACGCCCGGTGTTGCCGCCGCCGAGGTAGCCCTTGTCGAACACGGCGACGTTGCGCACGCCGTGCCGGGCCGCGAGGTAGTAGGCGGCCGCGAGCCCATGGCCGCCGCCGCCGATGATCGCCACGTCGTAGCTCGGCCTAAGCTCGGGCCGCGAGCTGAGGAAGCGCTTCACCGGCCGGCGCCGGGAGAGGCCGTATTTCAGGAGGCCGAACGCCATCGCTCGCTATCGTCGCCCAAACGCTCGCGGTAGATAGGCGGTTATGTGGGAGGCGGCAAGCGGTTGTCGATGACTTTATTGGCCCGACCGATCCGCCTCATAGCGGGCGGTCTGCTCGCGCAAGCCCCGCGCGGTGCCGGCGTTGATGAGGACGAGGCTTAGCACCAGCACCGCGACCGCAGCCCAGACCCAGTGGCTGAGCGCCGTGCCGAAGAAGATACTGGCCCAGAAGATCCCGGCCGCCACCACCACATAGTTGAGCTGCGCGAAGAAGAGCGCGCCGGCGCGGCGCACGATCTCGAAGAAGCAGCTGTAGGTGATTGCCTGGCCCGCCGTCGCCCAGAGCAGACCCCAGAGGCCGGACGATGCGGCGTCGGTCGGCAGGAAGAAATCGCCCTGGGCGAGCATCACCACGAGCAGCAGCAGCGCGGCGACGATCATCATGCCGCCGGCCAGCGCCAGCGCGCTCACACCCACCGGAGAGAAGCGGGCGCCCGCGACATTGTTCACCGCCGCCGCGAGCGGCATCAGCAGCGAGAACAGCACCCACACCCAGGCACCCGAGATCGGCAGGCTGCCCGTGGGTACGACGATGAGGAGGATCCCGCCGAACCCCAAAAGCACGCCGGCGAGGCTGAGCCAGCGCAGCCGGTCGAACCTGAGCACCAGGGTCAGCGTGTAGGTGGTCGCCGGGATCAGTGCCGCGCAGAGCGTGAGCACCGCCGGCGGCAGGCGGTCGGCAACGTAGGTCACCACCAGCAGCGGCCCGAGGAAGCCGAAGACCGCAACCAGCGCAAACACCCGCAGGTTCTCCCGCCGGAGCGACGGCAGCTTGGAGAAGATCGCAGACAGCGCGAGCAGCACCACGCCCGCGAACAACGCCTGCCAGAACGAATAGGCGACGAACGGGAAGCCCGCGTCGATTGCGATCTTGTTGGCGGTGAAGAGGCTGCCGTAGGAGATGCCGCCGAGCAGCAGCAGCCCGGTCGGCAGCAGGAGCCGGCTCTGGCGCAGCCTCCGAAGGAACTCAATCATGCCCCGACCCTTGAGGGCGCCGCTCGGCGCGCGCTCGGACCCACACGGGTGGCAGGCTTTGGGGGGAACACGCGAGAGCGGGGCGCGGCGCGCCCGCCGTTCATGCCACGCCCGCGGGCGGGTGCGGCGGCGTGGTGGGCACTCCTGGGATCGAACCAGGGACCTCTTGCATGTCAAGCAAGCGCTCTCCCCCTGAGCTAAGCGCCCCTGCCGCACTGAGCGGGATTACCACCGCGCGCGCGGCGTTGGCAAGGGCGGGCGCACGGATGACAGGGCCGATCTTTTGGTCTAAACCGCGAGGGATGAGTCAAGGACGACCAAACGCTCGGCGACGCCGCGAGGAGCCCCCGCCGGAGGCCGTCAACGGGGTCATCGACATCCGCCTGCCGACGCGCCAGACGGCGCCGCTCATCTTTGCCTCCCCCCACAGCGGCACGAAATACGACCCCGAATTCATCGCGAGCTCCCGGCTCGACGAGAAAAGCCTGCGGCGCTCCGAGGATAGTTTCGTCGACGAGATTTTCGCGGGCGCCCCCGAGGGCGGCGCTCCACTGCTCTGCGCGCTCTACCCGCGCGCCTACCTGGATCCGAACCGCGAACCCTACGAGCTCGACCCGGAGATGTTCTCTGAGCCACTGCCGAGCCATGTGAAGACGCGCTCCGACCGGGTGCGCGCGGGCTTCGGCACCATCGCCCGCATGGTCGCCTCGGGCGCCGAAATCTACGCGGGCAAGATGTCGTACGCCGAGGCCGAGCAACGCATCGACACGCTCTACCGGCCCTATCACCGGGCGCTCGAAGGGCTCATCGAGGCGACATTGCGCGACTTCGGTGCGGCGTTCGTTCTCGACTGCCACTCGATGCCCTCGGTCGGCGGGCCCACGGACCGCGACCGCGGCACGCCCCGGCCGGACATCGTGCTGGGCGACCGCTTCGGCGCGTCATGCAAGCCCGCGGTGATCGAGGCGGCGGAGCGCATCCTCCGCGATCTCGACTTCTCGGTCAGGCGCAACGAGCCCTACGCCGGCGCCTTCACCACCGCCCATTACGGCCAACCGGGCAAGCGCGTTCACGCGCTGCAGATCGAGGTCAACCGCCGCCTCTACATGAACGAGGCCACGGTCGCCCGCTCGCGCGACCTGCCCCAGCTCAAGAAGAAGATGAACCGCTTCATCGCCGCCATGGCGGAGGAGAGCCTCGCGCTCGTCGAGTCGCTCTGACCGTCGAGGCCTCTGTTGAACGGGCGCGGTTCCTGCAATTATGATGGCCGCCACAATGATCGCCCGGCGGCATGAGGCCGCCGAGCCAACCGGTAGGGAGCAGACCATGAGACTGAGCCGCAGACAGTTTTTCCAGGCCGCATCCGGCGCGCTGGCTTTCGCCAGCCTTCCTCATGTTCTGCGACGCGCCGGCATCGCTGCTGAGGACCCGATCAAGGTCGGCAACATCCTCGACCGCACCGGCATCCTCAACATCTACAGCCTGAAGCAGATTCAGGCGACGGCGATGGCTGTGGACGAGATCAACGCCGCCGGCGGCCTGCTGGGCCGGCCGCTGGAGCTCGTGTTCTACGATTCCCAGTCGGACGGCCAGTACAACTCCCAGTACGTCACTGAGGCGCTGGTCAAGGACAAGTGCGCGGTGGTGCACGGCGGCATCACCAGCTCCTCGCGCGAGGTGATGCGCCCCATCGTGAACCGCTTCAAGGGGCTGCTCTTCTACAACTCGCTCTATGAAGGGGGCGTCTGCGACCGCCGCCATGTTTCCACCGGGATGGTGCCGGCGCAGCAGCTGGAGCCGCTGTTCGACTATGTGGTGAACGAGCTCGGCGGCAAGCGCACATACATCCTCGCCGCCGACTACAACTACGGCCACATCACGTCGAAGTGGATGCAGAAGTTCACCCGCGATCGCGGCGGCGAGGATCTGGCGGTCGAGTTCTTCCCGCTCGACGTCAACAACTTCCAGCCGGCGATCTCGCGCATCCAGGCGGCCAAGCCCGACGTGGTTATGTCGGCCCTGGTGGGCGGCGCCCACATCGCCTTCTACCGCCAGTTCGAGGCCTCAATCGGCAAGGACAAAATGATGCTGGCGTCGAGCACATACGGCGTCGGCCTCGAGCACACTCAGCTCAGCCCAGAGGAAGGCAACGGCATCATCCTCGCGACCTCCTTCGTGGACGACCTCGATACGGCCGAGGCCAAGGACTTCGTGAGCCGCTTCCACGCCTACACCGGCGATACCGGCTATGTCGGCGAGTACGGCGAGTACGGCGAGCGCGGGGTCAAGGTCTGGGCCGAAGCCGCGCGTCAGGCCGGCGATGCCAGCCCCGACGCCGTGATCGAGGCGCTGGCGTCCGGCAATGTCAGCGTAGTCGGCGCTGGCGGCCAGTACACCGTCGACGGTCAGACCAATCACACCACGATGGACATCCACATCGTCCGTGGCAACATGACCCAGACTTTCGACGTGATCAGCTCGTTCTCTCAGCGCCCGCCGCTGGATACGCAGCAGGTCTGCGATCTCCATGCGAACCCCGACGACAAGACCCAGTATGAGGTCGAGGTCGAGTAGGGATCGGGGCGCAAAGGTACCGCCGTCGTCGGCGCGCCGCAGCGCCTCGGGCTGCAGCATGACGACGGCGCAATCGTTGCCCGGACGTTAGGGTTGGGGGCTGGCGGCAGCGCACGCTGCCGCCAATGCCCCGGCCCGCGTCTGCGGATGCGTGTTCCGCCCCGGCGGGTCTTGCCGGGGCGGCGGGGGTGACGGGTGGATCAGGTCGCGAACTATCTCTTCCAGATCGGCTTTTCCTTTTCGATCTTCATCCTGATCAGCCTCGGGCTTGCGGTCATCTTCGGGATGATGCGGGTCATCAATCTGGCGCAGGGCGAGTTCCTCATGCTCGGCGCCTACTTCTGCACGCTCTGCAGCCATGCCGGGATCAACCTCTGGCTCTCCTTCATCGTGTCGGCGCTCGCCGTCGGCCTCTTCGGCATCATCGTCGAGCGTTTCATCATCCAGTGGCTCTACGGCCGCATCATCGACACGCTGCTCGCGACCTGGGGGCTGAGCCTGCTGCTGGTGGGCGGCGTCACCACGATCTTCGGACCCCAGACCGAGAGCGTGGCCGCCCCGCTCGGCAACGTCCAGGTGGGCGCCTTCGGGCTCCCGGTCTATGGCCTCGTGATGATGGCGATCGCTGTGGCGTTGCTGGGTGCGGTCTATGCCTTCTGGCGCTTTACCCGCTACGGGCTGATCGTGCGCGGCACCATGCAGAACCCGACGATCTCCGCCGCACTCGGGGTCAACCGCAGCCTCGTCTACATGCTGACCTTCGCGTTCGGCTCGGCGCTCACCGGGCTTGCTGGCGCGGTACTGTCGCCCATCGTCGGCGCCTATCCCACGCTCGGCATCGTCTATGTCGCCAAGGCCTTCATCACGGTCATCACCGGCGGCCATCTGCCGCTGATCGGCACGGTGAGCGCATCCGGCCTCTTCAGCACCATGGACGGCATCGTCGCCACCGTCTCGAGCTCGGTGATCGGCGAGATGATGGTGCTCTTCGTCGCCATCATCCTGCTTCGGCTGCTGCCGCTCGGGATCACCGGGCGCATGACGCGCGGGGTCTGAGCGATGACCCACGGCATCATCGCCATGCAGCACTCGAGCGAGCGGCCTAAGTGGTGGTGGTGGGTCTTTATCGCGGCGCTCGCGGCGTTCTTCATCACCATGCCCTTCCACCTGGAGATTTTCGTCATCCTGGAGATGTCGCGCTTCTTCGGGATGGCCATGCTCGCGCTCAGCATGGGATTCCTCTGGGGCTTCAGCGGAATCCTGAGCTTCGGGCAGACCGCGTTCTTCGGCCTCGGCGGCTACGGCTTTGCCGTGCTCGCGCTCAATACGGGCGAGACCACGGGCTCGGTCTTCTTCGCCGTCGCCCTTGGCGCGGCCGGCGCCGGCATCCTCGGCTACTTCATGATCTACGGCCGTATCAGCGAGATCTATCTAAGCGTCATCACCCTCGTCTTCACGCTGATCCTCGAGAAGGGCATCCGCGCCACCTCCGGCGACCAGTACGTGATCGGCAAGGTTCGGCTCAACGGGCAGAACGGCATCCCCACCGTGCCGCAGCTCGACGTGCCGTGGAACCCGTCGGTCCAGCTCGACATCAACTGGTTCTTCTGGGTCGGCGCCGTGCTCATGATCCTCGTCTACATCGGACTCCGGCTGATACTCACCACGCCCTTCGGCCGGGTGCTCGTGGGCATCCGCGAGAACGAGCGCAGGACCGAGCTGCTCGGCTACGACACCAGGCGCTACAAGCTCGCGGCCTTCATGCTGGCGGGCGGCGTGGCCGGCCTCGGCGGCGCCCTCTACGCGATCTCGATCCCGCTGGCGCACCCGGAGATGTTCAGCCTGGGCCGCGCCGCCGACGTCATCATGTGGGTCTTGGTCGGCGGCAAGGGCACGCTCATCGGCCCGATTGCAGGCGTCTTCGCCATCGAGCATTTCAAGGGCTGGCTCGGCACCCAGGGCGTGGGTCAGATAACGCTGGTGCTGGGCGCGGTGCTGATCCTTTTCGTCCTCGTCTTCCGGCGGGGCCTCGTGCCGAGCATCGGCTCCCTGCCGGGCATTTGGCAGGACCGTGAGGCCATCGGGCGACGGCTGGGGGAGGCCACACGGGATATCCGCCGGCCGCCGCGGCGCCGCGCGCGGCCACGCCGGGGAGAACGGTCGTGAGCGAGGCGGTGCGCCAGGACGACGTCATCCTGGAGACGCGGGCGCTGGAGAAGCGCTTCGGCGGCGTAAGCGCCATCGCCGGCGTCGACTTCGCGCTGAGGCGCGGCGAGCTCCGCTGCCTGATCGGGCCGAACGGCGCTGGCAAGAGCACCTTCTTCAAGATGCTCACCGCCCAGATCAGGCCCTCTCGCGGGCAAGTCCTGTTCGATGGCCGCGACATCAGCCGCGCGCATCCGCATGAAATCTCGCGCCTCGGCATCGGCATTAAGAACCAGGTCCCGGACGTCTATGACGGGATTACCGTGGAAGAGAACCTGTGGCTCGCAGCCCACTTTCGCCACGGCGCGCGGGCCGCCCGGGCCAAGGTGGACGAGACGCTTGCCCGGCTCGACCTCGTAGACATCCGCTGGCAGCTGCTCGGCGCCCTTGCTCACGGCCAGCGCCAGTGGGTCGAGTTCGGCATGGTCATGGCGCTGGAGCCCGAGATCATCCTGCTCGACGAGCCGACCGCGGGCATGAGCATCGAGGAGACGAACCGCACGGCAGCGCTGATCCGCGAGGCGAACCGGACCACCACCATCGTCGTGGTCGAGCACGACATGCAGTTCATCCGCCAGATCGCCGATATCGTCACCGTGTTTCACCAGGGCCGCATCCTGGCCGAGGACACCATGGCGCGCATTCAGGCCAACCAGGCCGTGCGCGAGGTCTATCTGGGGACCTCCGGCCTTGCTTGAGGTGGAGGGCCTCAACGCCGGCTACGGCCGCATCCCGATCCTGAACGGCATCGACTTTTCGATCGCGCGCGGCGAGATCGTGGGCGTGCTCGGCCATAACGGCATGGGTAAGACGACGCTGCTGCGCACGCTGATGGGGGAGATCAGGGCCACCGGCGGGAGCATCAGCTTCGAGGGAGACGACATCACCCGGCTCGCCATGCACAGGCGCGCCCGGCTCGGCATCGGCTACGTACCGCAGGGGCGGGACATCTACCCGCAGCTCAGCGTCATGGACAATCTGCGTATGGGCGAGATCGTGCGCGGCGGGCAGAGCGCCGTGCCGGAGCTGTTGGACTACTTCCCGATGCTGCAGGCGCTGCTGGCGCGGCCGGGGCGCGCGCTCTCGGGCGGCGAGCAGCAGGTTCTGGCGCTCGCGCGCTGCCTCGTCGGCCGCCCGCGTCTCCTGCTGCTGGACGAGCCCACCGAGGGCATTCAGCCCTCCATCGTCGATCAGATCCAGGCCAAGCTCGCCGAGCTTGCCGCCGCCCTCGACCTCACGGTCCTCCTGGTCGAGCAGAACCTGCGCTTCATCCAGGCGCTCGCGGAGCGCGTGCTGATCATGCAGAAGGGCACCATCGTCGCGACCATCGCGCCCGAGCAGCTCTCCGACCAGGCGATCGTGGACGAGTATCTGGGTATCTGAGACGCGACGGAGGCGCCGTCCTGCCTCCGCTCAGAGGATGAACTTGCTGAGGTCCGTGTCCTTGGCAAGGTCGCCCACGCGGGCCTCCACGTAGGCCGCATCGATGGTGATGGTCTCGCCCGAGCGGTCGGCCGCCTCGAAGCTGATCTCCTCCAGGAGCTTCTCCATCACCGTGTGCAGCCTGCGCGCGCCGATATTCTCGATCGCGTGGTTGACCTCGGCGGCGAGGTCCGACACCGCGTCGATGGCGCAGTCGCTGAAGTCGAGCGTCACGTTCTCGGTCTCCATCAACGCGCGGTACTGGCGAATCAGGTTGTTTTCGGGCTCAGTCAGGATCTTCTTCAAGTCATCGCGAGCAAGCGAATTCAGCTCGACGCGGATCGGCAGCCGCCCCTGGAGCTCCGGCAAGAGGTCCGCCGGCTTCGCCAGGTGAAAGGCGCCGGAGGCGATGAAGAGGATGTGGTCGGTGGTCACCGCGCCGTGCTTGGTTGTGACCGTGGTGCCCTCGATCAGCGGCAGCAGGTCGCGCTGCACGCCCTCGCGGCTCACGTCGGCGCCGAGACGGTCCGAGCGGGCGCAGATCTTGTCGATCTCGTCGATGAAAACGATGCCGTCGTTCCGGGCGTTCTCCAGCGCGGTGCGCACGACCAAATCCTGATCCAGCAGGCGGTCGCTCTCCTCCGCCATCAGGGCTTCGTAGGACTCCTCCACCGACATGCGCTTGATTGACTTCTGCTCGCCGAAAGCCTTGCCGAACATGTCGCCGAGATTGACCATGCCCATCTGGGCGCCGGGCATACCGGGAATCTCGAAGGTGGGCAGCGACGAGCCCGCGGATTCGCTCACCTCGATATCCACCTCCTTGTCGGAGAGCGAGCCGTCGCGCAGCATCTTGCGGAACTTGCCGCGGGTCTCCTTGCTCGCGTTCTTGCCCACCAGCGCGTCGAGCACCCGTTCCTCGGCGTTGAGCTCGGCCCTGGCCGAGACCTCCTTGCGCATGCGCTCGCGGGTCATGTGGATCGAGACTTCGACGAGATCGCGGACGATCTGCTCGACATCGCGGCCAACATAGCCGACCTCGGTGAACTTGGTCGCCTCGACCTTGATGAATGGCGCCTGGGCGAGGCGCGCGAGGCGGCGTGCGATCTCGGTCTTGCCGACGCCGGTCGGCCCGATCATCAGGATGTTCTTGGGCATCACCTCTTCGCGCAGATCGTCGGCGAGCCGCTGGCGCCGCCAGCGGTTGCGGAGCGCAATCGCGACGGAGCGCTTGGCGTCGTCCTGGCCCACGATGAAGCGGTCGAGCTCAGAGACGATCTCACGGGGGCTGAAGCTGCTCATGCCTCGATCTTTTCGATCACAAGTTCGTTGTTGGTGTAGATGCAGATGTCGGCGGCAATGGCCATGGCGCGCCGCGCCACTTCCTCGGCGCCGAGCCCCTCAATCTCGATCAGCGCCCGCGCCGCTGCGAGCGCGTAAGACCCGCCCGAGCCGATGCCGATCAGCCCGTCCGTCGGCTCCAGCACATCGCCGGTGCCGGTGAGAACGAGCGAGGCCTCGCCATCTGCGACCGCCATCATCGCCTCCAGCCGGCGCAAGTAGCGGTCGGTGCGCCAGTCCTTGGCAAGCTCGACGCAGGCGCGGGTAAGCTGGCCCGGATGTTGCTCCAGCTTGCCTTCCAACCGCTCGAAGAGGGTGAAGGCGTCGGCCGTGGCGCCCGCGAAACCCGCGAGTATGCCTCCCTCGCCGAGGCGCCGGACCTTGCGGGCGTTCGCCTTGATGACCGTCTGCCCGAGCGTGACCTGGCCGTCGCCCGCGACGACCACCGTCCCGCCTTTGCGGACGGAGAGCACGGTCGTCCCATGCCACACCGGCCCACCCCGCCGTTCTTCCTCGGTCATGTCCTCCTGCCGCGCCCACGTCCGCCGCTTGATCGCGCGCCGCACCATGTGGGTATTCATGGCGCTCGGTCAAGAGCGGGGCAGGCAACGCAGCGCGCTTAACCGGGTCGCGCGCTTATGCGCGCGCTTGACCGGAATACCTGTTCCCTCTAAATAGCCCGCTCTACCCTCCACGGAGCGCGAACCATGGCACGCCGCTGCGAGCTGACCGGCAAGGGCGTCCTGGCCGGCAACAATGTCAGCCACGCCCACAACAAGACCCGCCGGCGGTTCTTGCCCAATCTGCACGACAAGGCGCTGCACAGCGAGGCGCTCGGCCGGATGGTGCGGCTCAAGATCTCGACGAGCGCCATCCGCACGGTGGAGCGGCACGGCGGGCTCGACAACTACCTGCTGAAGACGCCGGACGACCGGCTCTCCCAAGGCGCGCGGCGCATCAAGCGCCAAGTGAAGACCGTGCGGACGGCGAACGCCGCCGAATAATCTCTATCAGTTCCCTCAGGCGCCGGGCGCTCGCTCCGCGAGCTTGGCTACGCGCCATTCGGCGCGGCGCGCAGTCGCGCGCTCCGGGCCTGCGGCCCGGCCTCCCACACATTCGCAGATTCCTTGTGCCCGCGCGTTGGCCGTATGAGGCCTGCACCTTATAGTCCGCGGCCATGAAGCTGGCCCCGCCCTTGGTACTGTGGCTCCCTATCGCCGCGATGATGGCGGTGATCGGGGTCTCGAACGTCGCCGTTCAGCATGCGATCAACGACTGGCTGACCTGGGGGGCGTTCACCTACCCGCTCGCGTTTCTGGTGACCGATCTCACCAACCGCGCCCACGGGCCGGCGCGCGCGCGCGCGGTCGCCTATGTGGGCCTCCCCTTCGGAATCGGGCTATCCATCCTGCTCGCGGTGGCAGCGGACATCCCGCTCATGGAGGGCGTGCGCGTGGCGCTTGCTTCGGGCTTCGCCTTCATCTGCGCGCAGCTCTTCGACATCGCGCTGTTCCACCGGCTCAGGCGGGGCATCTGGTGGCGGGCGCCGCTGGTCTCCTCGCTCTCGGCCTCGGCGCTGGATACAGCGATCTTCTTCAGCGCGGCCTTCGCGCTGACTGGCCTGCCGTGGGTGACGTGGGCGCTCGGCGATTTCGCGATCAAGGTCGGGATGGCGGCCGTGCTGCTGATCCCCTTCCGGCTGCTGATGTCCTGGATCGTCCCGTCCCTCTACGGCGACCCCCACGCAAGCACGAGCCGTGCCGACCTCTGACCTTGAGTGAGTCGATAAGCCCATGAGCGAGAATCCGTTCCCCAACCTCCATCTGGTCGACCACCCGCTGGTGCAGCACAAGCTGAGCTTCCTGCGCGACAAGACCACCCAGACGCCGCTCTTTCGCGCGCTCTTGCGCGAGATTGCGCTGCTCATCGGCTACGAGATCACCCGCGGCCTGCCCATGGACTCGACGTCCATCGAGACGCCGCTAACGGCGATGGAGACGCCCATCCTGCGCGGCCGCAAACCGGCCATCGTCCCCATCCTGCGGGCGGGCCTCGGCATGGCGGAAGGGTTGGCGGAGTTGCTGCCGACCGCGCCGCTCGGCCATATCGGGCTCTACCGCGACCCCAAGACCCACCGCCCGGTCGAGTACTACGTGCGGCTGCCGGCGGATACGAACCGCCTCTTCATCCTGGTCGACCCGATGCTCGCCACCGGCTATTCCGCGTCCTACGCGGTCGACCTGCTCAACCGGAACGGCATCGACGACAGCAACGTCCGCTTCATGGCCATGGTTGCCTCGCCCGAGGGCATGCGCGCCTTCAACGAGCGCCACGCAACTGTCGAGGTGTGGGCCGCCTCCCTCGACGAGTGCCTGAACGAGAAGGCCTATATCGTGCCAGGCCTGGGCGATGCCGGCGACCGGCTGTTCGGCACGGACTAATTCGCCCGAGCGCGCTTCTCCCGCGAGTCCAGGAAGGGCGTGATCCGGCCGCCCAGGGTCTGGCCGGTCAGCTCTTCGGCGATGGCGACGGCGCGGCGCAGGCCGCCCACGTCGATGCCGGTCTCGAAGCCGGCCTCGGTCAGCATGAACACCAGATCTTCGGTGGCGAGGTTGCCGGTGGCGCCGGGCGCGAAGGGGCAGCCGCCGAGGCCGCCGATTGAACTGTCGAACTTGCGGATTCCGCACTCGATGGCGACCCAGGTGAGCGTGAGCCCCATCGCGCGCGTGTCGTGGAAGTGGCCGGCGAGGCGCTCCGGCCCGTAACGGTGGGCCAGCGTCTCGAAGAGGTGCGCCATCTGCGGCGGCGTGCCGGCGCCGGTTGAATCGCCAAGCGCAAGCTCGTCGGCGCCCGCGTCGAACATGCGCGCGGCCAGATCGAACACCGTCTCGGGCGGAACCACGCCTTCGTAGGGGCAGGCGGCGACCACCGAGAGGTAGGAGCGGGCCCGAATCCCGTCCGCCTTCGCGCGGCGGATCACCGCCTCGTTGACGCGGATCGCCTCGTCCAGCGACATGTTGATGTTTCGCCGGTTGAAGGTATCGGTGGTGGCGAGCACCAGCGCCACGGTGGTGACGCCGGCCTCCACCGCCCGCTCGTAGCCCTTTTCGTTCGGCACCAGCGCCTCGTACCCGGCGCCGCGATCCTGCGGCAGCCGGGCGAAGATCGCCGCCGCATCCGCCATCTGCGGCACCGCCTTAGGCGAGACAAAGCTCGCGGCCTCGACGGAGCGGAGACCTGAGTCGAGCAGCGCGTCGAGGAGCCGAAGCTTGCCCTCGGTCGGCACGACGCGCGGCTGGTTCTGGAGCCCGTCGCGGAGTCCCACCTCGTGCACGGTGATGACGTCGCTCATCGATCGCTTCCTTCCGTCTTACGCGCGGATCAGGCTATCACACGGGCTTCCCTGAGCCGGGAAATCTCTGCATCGCTCTTGCCGCAGAGACTGGCCAACACCTCGTCCGTATGCTGGCCGAGGAGCGGCGGTGGATCGTAGCTCTCGCCGGGTGTCTCGCTCAGCTTGATCGGGTTGCCGGTGGTGCGGAACGAGCCGCCCTCCGGGTGCGGGATCTCAACCACCATGTCGCGGGCCTGCACCTGCACGTCGGTGAGCGCACGGGCCACGTCGTTCACGGGCCCGCAGGGCACCCGGGCCGCGCGCAACCGCTCCAGCCACTCGTCGCACCCGAGTGCCTCGAGCGCTTGGGTGATGGCGCCGTCCACCTCCTCCCGGTTGTCGCGCCGGCCCTCGTAGCCATCGAAGCGTGCATCGTCGAGGGCGGGGCTCGCCAGCACGTCCCGGAGCCGCGCCCACTGGTCGTCCTTCACGACGGCGATGATGAGCCAGCGGTCCTTGGTGGGGAAGGCATTGTAGGGGACGTAAATCGGATGCGCGTTGCCGAACTGACGCGGCACCTCGCCAGAAAGCAGGTGCATCGCCGCAATATAGCTGAGGAGCGAGACCTGGCAGTCTTGCATGGAGAGGTCGATATGCTGGCCGCGCCCGGTGACCTCGCGCGCATGGAGCGCGGCCAGCATGGCGACCGCGCCGAAGAGCCCGCTCGAGAGGTCGCCCATGGGCACGCCCGCGCGGATGGGCGGGCCCGCGGCCTCGCCGGTGATCGACATCCCGCCGCCATAGCCCTGGGCCACGACGTCGAAGGCGGTGCGGTCGCAGTCGGGACCCTCTTCGCCGAATCCGGTCACGCTGCAGGAGACGATGCGCGGGTTGATCGCATTGAGCGTCGCGTGGTCGATGCCGAGCCGCTCGGTCACGCCGGGGCGGAAGTTGTTGACGACGATATCCGCCTTGGCCGCAAGCTCGTGAAAAAGGGCGCGCCCTTCCGGCCGCTTCAGGTCGATGCAGACGCTCTTCTTGTTGCGATTGAGGGTGAGAAAGTACGGGCCCATGCCCTTGTAGGAGTAGCGGGGGTCGTCGCCCAACAGGCCACGGGTCATCTCGCCGGTGCCAGGCGGCTCCACCTTGATCGTCCGGGCGCCGAGATCGGCCAGCAGCATCGCCGCGAAGGGCCCCGACAGCATGTGCGTCAGGTCGAGCATCACGATGTCCGAGAGGGCTTTCATCGGGGGCGTCGGGCGTGCGGTGGTGGGAAGGGCGCACACTCTATGGGTTGCGCCCGCGGCCGGTCAATGCGGCCCGGCCTTCTTGATTTCCCTCAACGGCGGGCGCTCACTCCGTTCGCTTGCCTACACGCTGACGCGCATCGTGCGCTTGCGCACGTGGCCGTGCGACGCGCGGTCGCGCCGTCCGGGCCTGCGGCCCGGGTAGAGTGGAGGGGGACGCAGGCGGCACCGGCTTGCTCTCCCTCTCCGCCCCTGGGGGCGGAGAGGGCCGGGGAGAGGTGGGGGCGGCGCGTGGTACGATCGCTCTCGAAGGGTCCGGACAGGGGAGGGGAGCATGGCGGCGAAACCGGTCGGCTGGGGCATGATCGGCACGCGGGGCTGGAGCGACATGATCCTCGGCCCCGCGGTGAACGCGGCGCGCGGTGCCAGACTCAACGCCGTTCTCTCCTCGACTTCGGCGAATGCCGAACGCTACTGCGCGAGCCACGGCGTGGCGCGGGGCTACACCGACATTCGCGCGTTTCTCGCCGATGACGCAATCGACGTGGTGTGGATCGCGAGCCCCAACCACCTGCACAGGGACCAAGCCATCGCGGCGCTCAAGGCCGGCAAGCATGTCCTCTGCGAAAAGCCCATGGCGATGAACCAGGCCGAGTGCCGGGCGATGATCCGGGCCGCCAAGAGGGCCGACCGCCTGCTCACCATCGGCTACAACAGCCGCCACCACCCGAGGCTGAGCAAGTTCCGCGAGCAGTGGCAAGCAGGCCGCTTCGGCGCGCCGGTGCGCATGCACGGGCAGTTCCACTACCGCTATTCGCACGTGCCAGACGACTGGTGGCGGCTCGACGACGAAACCTCCGGCTGCTGGGTGCTGGGCGACGTCGGCACCCACTTCATCGACCTGCTGCGCTGGTTCAATGGCGAGGCGAAGACGGTGCACGCCCACCTCTCCAACAAGGCATACGGGCGCTCGGCCGACACCGCCTTCCTCACCATCGGCTTCGAGAACGGCGCGGTCGGCACGATCTCGGCGTCTGTCGCGGTCACCAGCGGCGGCGGAATCGAGCTGCTCGGCAGCGAGGGTTATTGCCGGATCGAGGGTGGCTTCGTCGGTATTCCCGGCAGCGTGACCACGGTGCGCCAGGGTGGCAAGCCGCGCACCGCGTCTCTCGCCGGCCACGACACCTACAAGGCCCAGGTGGAAAGCGTCACCCGCGCCGTCGCCCGCGGCGCGCCGCTCGCGGTCAGCGCCGAAGACGGGCTCCGGAACGTCCGCATCATCGAGCAGGCGCGCGGCTGGTAGCACGCGCCGCCGGAATGTTCCCCACCTCCCCCTGTCCCCCTCCGCCCTACCGGGCCGCAGGCCCGGACGGCGCGACCGCGCCGCGCGCGTATGCGCGAAGCCAAGCGAGCGGAGCGAGCGCCCGGCGTCTGAGGGATATGAACAAGTTGGGAGAGGGACAGGGGGAGGTCGGGCGCGTGCCCCCGCCCGCACTTGCTTTCGCCATCCCAGCGCCGTTGACCCATCCGGCCTGCCGTGAAAGTGTCTCGGCCGTCCGAGACTTTCTGGGAGGCGAGCTGAAATGAGCGGCAAGTGGGTTCCGTTTGACCTCGCCTGGTACGACACGCGGATTTTCAACTGCTCCTTCTGCGGCATCATGATGGCGCGGGAACACTGGGTGGACGACGAATTCCCCGGCGACATGTACTGCGAGGACAAGTGCGCCGACGTGAAGCGGCGCCTCCGGGCGGAGTTCGCCGCGGCGAAGGCCGAGGGCCGTGTCGAGGACGCAGGCCGCGCCGGGGAGGCGAACGATGTATAGGGTCGGCATCGACACCGGCGGCACCTTCACCGACCTCGTGGCCTTGGACGACCAGAACGGGCGCATCCGCACCGTCAAGGTCCCCTCCACGCCGCAAGAGCCCGCTGCCGCGCCGCTCAATGCCATCGGCCAGAGTGCGCTCACGCCGGGCGAGATCGGCCGCATCGTGCTCGGCACCACCATCGCCACCAACGCGCGCCTGCAGAAGAAGGGCGCGACCGTTCTCTACGTCGGGACCGATGGTGTGCAGGACGTGCCCATCATCGGCCTCATCGCCCGCAAGGAGGCCTACAACCCGGCTTGGGAGAAACCCAGCGCCGGCGTCCTCCGTCGTCATGTCTTCGGCATCAGGGAGCGTATCGATCACAAGGGCAACATCCTGATCGCGCTGGAGCAACCAGAGCTGGAGCGCCTCGGCAACTGGATCGACGAATGGCTCGCGAGCCAGCCCGCGCAGGAGTGGGCAGTCGCGGTCAACCTGCTCTTCTCCTACGTCGATCCCAGCCACGAGGAAGCCATCGGCGCTTATCTGGCCGAGCGCTTCCCCGACCTGCCGGTTTCGCTCTCCTGCCACGTCTGCCCGATCTGGCGCGAGTATCAACGGAGCACCACGGTCATCACCGACGCCTTCATCAAGCGCATCATCGACCGCTTCGTGGGCCAGGTCTCGGCCGACCTGCAGACAGCCGGGATCGGCGCACCGCTCTCGATCATGAAGTCCAACGGCGGCCATTTGCAGGCAGAGTCCGCCGGTGAGGCGCCGGTCCAGCTTCTGCTTTCGGGTCTCGCGGGCGGCGTCATCGCCGGCGCCCGCTTCGCCCGCGATCACGCCGATGGCAACGGCGTCACCCTCGACATGGGCGGCACCAGCTGCGACGTCGGACTCGTCACCGACGGCGCCTTCGGCTCCACCACCGAATACGAGGTGGAATGGGGTGTGCCGGTGAGCGCGCTCTTCATCGACTACACCACCATCGGCGCGGGCGGTGGGTCGATCGCCTACGTCGATGCGGGCGGCCTGCTCCGCGTCGGGCCGCGCAGCGCCGGCGCCGACCCAGGCCCCGCCTGCTACGGCAAGGGCGGGACCGAGCCGACGGTGACCGACGCCAACGTAGTGCTAGGCCGGCTCGACCCCGACTACTTCCTGGGCGGTGAGATGACCCTCGACGCGGCCAAGGCGCACGAGGCCGTGACTGCGCTCGGCGGCACGCTCGGGCTGACGGCCGTGGAGACGGCACGCGCAATCCTGGAGACCGCGGCCGAGAACATGGCGGACGCGATCCGGCTGATGACGGTCGAGCGCGGCATCGACCACCGCGACTATGCGCTGATCGCCTTCGGCGGTGCCGGCCCGCTGCACGCCGTCGATGTCGCGGCACCGCTCGAGATGAAGAAGGTCGTCGTACCACCCCATCCGGGGCTCTGCTCGGCGCTCGGCACGCTGCTGACGGACCTCCGTGTCGACCGTGCGCGAACGGTCAATCACCGTTCCGACACGGTGGACCTGGACACCCTCAACGACCAGCTGCGGGCCCTCGCACGTGCGGCAGTGGATGAGCTCGTGCGCGAGGGGCTGGAGGACGAGGCCCACGTCACCGGCTATCTCAGCATGCGTTATATGGGCCAGAATTTCGGCGAGTTGGTGCAGCTCGACGCGCTGGAGCTCGACGAGACGGCGTTTGCGCAGGCGTTGGAGAGACTCCACCGCCAGCACGAGGAGCTTTACGGATACGCGCTCCGCGACAAGGTCGTCGAGACAACCGAGGTGCGGGTGATCGCCATGGGCGAAGAGCGCACCGATGCAACGCTGAGCGCGCCCGCCTCAGGCTCTGGCCGGGCGTATGCCCACCGTGAGGTCTATTTCGACGGGGACGAGCCGCTGGAGACGCCGATATACCGCCGGGCCGCGCTCTCCGCCGGCAGCGTGATTGCCGGGCCCGCGATCATCGACGAGATGGATTCGACCACCCTCGTGCCGCCGCGCAGCGAGGTCGAGATCGGCGCCGACGGCAGCCTGATCGTAAGCCTGCCCAGGGCGGCAGGAGCCGCCGTCGGTATCGGTCGGCTCGCGCCCGAGAAAGACCCGGTCACGCTCACGGTGGTCAACAACGCGCTGGGCAACATCTGCAACGAGATGGAAAGCGCCATGGTGCGCACCGCCTATTCGCCGATCTTCAGCGAATCGCGGGACTTCTCGTGCTGCCTGTTCGACCGCAGACTCCGCATGGTGGGCCAGGCCGAGATGAACCCGGCGATCATCTGTGCCGGCCTGCACACGGTGCCGCTCTGCGTGAAGGAGATGGACGAGCCGATCGAGCGGGGCGACGTGATCGTCCATAACGATCCCTACCGCGGGCAGTGTCACATGCCCGAGCACCTGTTGATGAAGCCGGTCTTCGTCGACGATACGCTGATCGGCTACGCCGCCAACATCGCCCATATCGCCGAGATCGGCGGCATGGCGGTGGGCTCCTTCGCCAGCACCGCCACCGAGGTGTTTCAGGAAGGACTCAGGCTGCCGCCGGTGAAGCTGCTCTCGCGCGGCGAGTATGTGAAGGACGTTTGGCGCATCACGCTCGCCAATCACCGCACCCCGAACACCACCTGGGGCGACTTCCACGCGATGATCGGCTCGCTGAATACCGCCGAGGAGCGGCTGGGCGCACTGGTGAAGCGTCTCGGCATCGAGACCTTCGAGAGAATCTGCGACGCCCTCGTCGACCACGCCGAGCACTGGATGCGGAACGAGATCCGCAAGCTCCCCAACGGCATCTACAAGGCCGAGGACTATTTCGAGGACGACGGGGTCACAACCAAGCGCTATTACTTCCGCCCCACCGTGCACATCCGCGACGAGGAGATCGTGGTCGATCTCTCGGAATCGGACGAGCAGGCGCGGGGGCCCATCAACGTCACCTATGTGGCGACGGCCGCCGCCGGCTGCACCGCCGTGCTGCAGACGCTCTGCGCCCGCGACGTGCCGCTGAATAGCGGGTGCTTCAAGCCGCTCCGCGTGGTGTCACCGCCGGGGACGGTGGCGAACCCGGTCTTCCCCGCGCCGAGCGTCGCCGGCAACACAGAGGGCCAGCCCCGTATCATCGCGGCGGTGCAGCATGCGCTCTCCAAGGCCGTGCCGGAGATGGTAAGCGCCGCCGAGGGCGGCACCGCGTGCAACCTGCTCCTCGGCGGCATCCACCCCGATACGGGCGAGTACTGGACCCACTATCAGCTCGAAGGGGGCGGCTGGGGCGGCCGGCTCGGCAAGGACGGCAACACCGCGCTTTGCTGCGCGCACGCGAGCACCATCCGGGCGACGCCGATCGAGGTGTTCGAGACGCGCTTCCCGCTCCGGGTCCTCAAGTACGAGATCCGGCCGGATTCCGGCGGCGCCGGCAAGTGGCGGGGCGGGCTCGGCTGCTGGCGCCAGTTCGAGGTGGTTGCCGACGCTATCAGCGTGAGCGCGCTGACCGACCGCATGACCGAGGGGCCCTATGGGCTGATGAAGGGGAAACCGGGCGCACCGACCGGCTTCTTCGTCAAGCGCGTCGAAGACGAGGAGTTCCGCACCTTCAAGGAGGTCTACGGCACCGTGAGCCCGACCAAGTTCATCAACATCCGGCTCCACCGGGGCGACCAGATCCTCGTCCGCGTGCCGGGCGGCGGCGGTTACGGCGACCCGCGCGAACGGGCGGACGACGCGCTCCGCGCGGATCTCGCGGACGGCTTCGTCAGCGTCAAAGGGCTAAGCGCCTACGGCCGCGACGCGAGCTTCGCGTCCTTCCTGAACAGGGCGGTCGCAGCGGAATAGGGCTCAGGCGCCGGATCGAGAGTCGTCTGTCCCGGCGCGGTCGGAGGCCCGGCCGCCGCCGAGGGCGCGGACCAGGCCGCTGAGCGATATAGCGCCGACCGGCGAACCCTCGCCGTTCACGACCCGTGCCATGCCGCCGGGCGATGCGACCGCCAGCGGCAGCGCCTCCTCCACCGTCATGTCGTGCAGGCAGTCGGGCCCCGACAGGCCCTGCCGGGGCGGCTCCATGATGGAGCCCACGCGAATGACGCGGCCGCGATTGATGCTCTTCGTGAAGTCGGCGATGTAGGAGTCCGCCGGGCGCAGGACGATGTCCTGCGAATCGCCGTTCTGGACGACCTCGCCGTCGCGCAGGATGGCGATGCGGTCGCCGATCTCGATGGCTTCCTCGAGGTCGTGGGTGACGAACACGATGGTCTTGTGCAACTCGTGCTGCAGGCCGAGCAGCAGCGCCCGCATGTCTGAGCGGATCAGCGGATCGAGCGCGCTGAAGGCCTCGTCCATCAGCAGGATGTCGGCGTCGGTCGCGAGGGCGCGAGCGAGGCCGACCCGCTGCTGCATGCCGCCGGAGAGGTGGTGCGGGTAGGACTCCTCGTAGCCCTGGAGGCCGACGCGCTCCACCCATTGCGCGGCGCGTGCGGTGCGCTCGCTCTTGGCGAGACCCTGGAGCGCCAAGCCGTAGCCGACATTGTCCATCACGGTCCGGTGCGGGAACAGCGCGAAACGCTGGAACACCATGCTGATCTTGTAGCGCCGGAGCCGCTTGAGCGCCGCAGCGTCCAGCGCGAGCATGTCCTCCCCGTCGATGCGCACATCGCCTTCCGTCGGGTCGATCAGGCGGTTGATGTGGCGCACCAGCGTGGACTTGCCCGAGCCGCTGAGCCCCATGACGACTTGGATGCTGCGCGGGGCCACCTCCAGATTGATGTCGCGCAGGCCGAGGACATGGCCGTGGGTTTCCAGCAGGTCCTGCTTGCTGATGCCCTCGTGCACGAGCGGCATCACGGACGCCGGGTCGGCGCCGAACACCTTGTAGAGGCGTCCGACGTGGATACCCTCGTGGGTCTGCGCGGTCATGACTGCCGCTGCGCCTCGATGCGCCGGCCGTAGCTCTGGGTCACCCGGTCGAACACGATTGCGAGCCCCACCACCGCCGCGCCGTTGAACAGCCCGAGAGCGAAGTACTGGTTGGTTACCGCCTGGAGCACCGGCATGCCCAGGCCCTTCACGCCGATCATGGACGCGATCACCACCATGGAGAGCGCCATCATGATGGTCTGGTTGACACCGGCCATGATGGTGGGAAGCGCCAGCGGCAACTGGATGCCGAAGAGCCTGCGCCAGGTACCGGCGCCGAAGGCGTCCGCCGCCTCCAGCACCTCCTGGTCCACCAGGCGGATGCCGAGGTTGGTAAGCCGGATCACCGGCGGCACGGCGTAGATCACCACCGCGATCAGGCCCGGAATCTTGCCGAGGCCGAAGAGCATCACCACCGGGATCAGGTAGACGAAGATGGGCATCGTCTGCATGACGTCGAGGATCGGCCTCATGAACGCCTGCACCCGGTCGGAGCGCGACATGGCGATGCCGAGCGGAATGCCGATGGCGATGGCGATGAGGGTGGCGACGAAGATGATGGCAAGGGTGCGCATCGTGTCGTCCCACATATTGAGGACGCCGATGGCGAGGAACGCGACCATGACGCCGACGGTGAGCCGCACACGCCGGCTCGCGGCGAAGCAGATGCCTGCGATCGCGACGATCACCACCCACCAGGGGGCGTTGAGCAGGACCCATTCGAACTTGATCAGGAGCCAGAGAAGCGGATCGAAGATGCTCTCGATGGGGTCGCCGTAGTTCCGCGAAAACGTGCGGTACGCCGCGTCGATGGACTTGTGGACGGAACGCAGCGTGGCGATGTCGAGAGTCGGGAAATTCAGGACCCAGTCGGACACGGTTCACGCTCCCCGGTTCGGCTCCCCCGAGGACATGGTGTTCGCACCCGGGCCGCGCCGGCGCGGCTCCCCGTCCCGGCGTTCCATCCGGTACGCCGGGACGGGGCGGGGGAGAGGGCCGGCGCGGCCTCTTCCGGTCGGTGTCTGACCAGCCGGAAGCGGGCTACATCATGGCCGCCTTCACCTTGGCCGCGACCTCGGCCGGCACCCAGGCGCCCCACACGTCCTCATTGTTCTTGAGGAAGTGCTCAGCCGCCTCCCGCGTGGTCGCCTGGTTCTCGTCCTTCCATGCGAGCAGGCTGTTCAGGAAGGAGTTCGACCACGAGACCTTGGAGACGAACTCGAAGGCCTCGGGTGCGCTCTCGGCGAAGCTCGAGGTCACCACCGTGATCACCACCGACTTCGCGTACATGTTGGGTTGCGGGTCGGCGCAATCCTTGTCGACGATGCACGGCCACGTCGCGGGGTCGTGCTCCATCCCGCCGAGCTTGACCATCGGGTAGTTGCCGAGCAGCGCGGTCGGCGCCCAGTAGTAGGCGAAGATCGGGTTGCCGCGTTCATAGGCGCTGGCGATCGCCCCCGCCAGCCCCTCGCCGGAGCCCGGGTTGAAGAGCGTGAAACCGGCCTCGTCGAGGCCGTAGGCCATGTAGAGGTTGCGGTTGACGATCTCGCAGGCCCAGCCCGGCGGGCAGCCGTAGAAGCGACCCTTGCCCGGCTCCTCCTTGTCGGGGAAGAGGTCGGGCCGCTTGATGACCTCCTGCAGGGTGGTGAGTTCCGGATTCTGCTCCACCACGAAGGTGGGCACCCACCAGCCTTCCTCGCCGCCGTCCGAGAAGATATCGCCGGCGATCGTGAGCCGGCCCTCAGCCACCGCCGCCTCGACGACCTCGCGCGCGGAATTGATCCAGACCTCGGGCGCGATGTCGGGCTCGCCCTTCTCCGTCATAGAGGTGACGGTGGGCACCGTGTCGCCAGGCACCACCTCGGTGTCGCAGCCATAGCCCTCTTTGAGGATGATATCCTCGACATGGGCTGCGACCCCGGCCGAAGCCCAGGTCATCTCGGCGATCGTCACCTTGCCGCAGGCCGCATCGGCGCCCCGTGCAAGGACAAGGGCGCCGGCAACCATGAGTACCGCCGCCAGTGACATTGACAACTTCCGCATTGGAAAGCTCCCTGTCTGCATTGCGCCTCGCTCTTTGTCCTTGCGGCGCAATGCTTTGCCTGGGACCCGCCGGCACGACGGACCCCTCCTTGCCTGGATCATAGCCATCACAGCCGCGGCATGGCAATTCGAACGTTGCCGCCGGCCTTGCAGCGGCGCCGAAGGGCGGTGCTTGTGCGGCGGTCAAGAGAACAGCAGGCCCCTCTCAGCAGCCGCACCAGCGGCGGGCGAGAATCTCGTAGGCCTCGACTGCCTGCTCGATGTGCGGCACAGGGCAGTACTCGTCGGTCTGGTGGGCCATGTGCATCTCGCCCGGCCCGAGGATCACGGTCGGCGGGCGCCCGTAGGCCGGCGTCAGCGCGGAGGCATCGGTAAAATAGGGCGCCCCGCGCGGCTCGATCGGCTCGCCGAGGATCGGCTCCATCACCGCGTAGATCTCCCGCATCCACGGGTGGGTGTGCGGGGTGTGCGCGGGGTGTGCACGCCGCCGACATCGACGATGCGCCCGACCTTGTTCTCATCGCCGAGAAATCCCTCCAGGCCCGTGAGAATTTGCCCATGGTCCTGCTCGGGTAGCGTCCTGATGTCGATGGTGAACTCGGCGTGGTCCGGCACGGAGTTCAGATTGAGCCCTCCCTGCATGGTGCCGACATTGAGGGTCGACTTTCCGAGCAGCTCGTGGGGCATGACGTTGAAGTCGAAGTCTTCGAGCCTGGTCACCGAGCGCGCCGCCTTGTAGAGCGCGTTGTCGCCGAACTCCGGCATCGAGCCGTGAGCGGTGACGCCCTCGGTCTCTACCTTGAGCCAGAGCGCGCCCTTGTGGCCGAGGATCGGATAGTTCGCCGTGGGCTCGCCGATGACGATGGCGCCGGCCTCGCCGAGCGCGCCGATCTCGCCCAGATGGTAGGAGCCTTCGCAGCCGGTCTCCTCGCCCGCGCAGATCGCCAGCACCAGGTCCGCCGCGCCCCGCTTCCCCTCAGCCGCGAGCTTCAGTGCGACGTGGACGAAGGAGGCGACGCCCGCCTTCATGTCCGTGGTGCCGCGGCCATAGAGCTTGCCGTCTACGATTTCGGCGCCGAAGGGATCGACCGACCAGTCCTTGGTGCCAAGCGGTACCACGTCGATATGCCCACCGAAACAGAGCGGCTTCTTGCCGTTGCCACCTTCGCCCCGGAGCACAGCAACGAGGCTCGTCCGCTCCGGCGCGAACTCGTGGTAGGAGACTTCGAGTCCCGCCGCGCCCAGCAGATCGCCGAGATAGTGGGCACATTCCACTTCGCGGCCCGGCGGATTGCGCGTGTCCATGCGGACGATGTCCCGCGTGATCTCCAGGGCGGACGGGATGGGGGACATGGTTGGCGCTCCTCTTCCCGGCATCCGGCATGGCGGCGCGGCCTGCCGATCCGTCATCTGCGGCCGCGGGAATCGAGAAATAGAGGAGCTATATCAGGGAGTTATGAGAAATTGGGTTCGTTTTGCAAAAAAACCCTTCGGGCCGCCTCGCGGGCCGGGGCGGCCCGTCACGCCCGGCTGCGCAGCTCGCGCTCGGTCTGGGGGACCGGCATTGGGCCGATGCCCTCGGCCACCATCTCCCGCCATTCGCGCTTCTGCGGCATGATCGGCGGCACCGGGATGGTTGAGGGCTCCGGGGTCGCATCCGCAATGGGCTTCTCGAGCCCCCTTCCCGTAACCTCGCCACGGCGGAAGAACCCGTTGTAGATGGTCCAATGGAGCCGGTTGCGCGAGCCCCTGAGCGGGAA
Source organism: Alphaproteobacteria bacterium (assembly GCA_965262755.1). Taxonomy (GTDB): domain Bacteria; phylum Pseudomonadota; class Alphaproteobacteria; order UBA828; family UBA828; genus WTGU01. The sequence continues at coordinate 844,918 of OZ253557.1, forward strand.
GCGCTTGGCGATCGAGGGGAGCGAGTAGAATTTCGAGTAGGCCCGCATGTGGCCTTCGCGGAGCTGCTCGGTGGTGAGATTCTCGGGCCGGTAGACGATGTGCCCCTGGTCGTAGAGATCCCAGTCGTAGGAGACGATCTGCCCGGCCTTCTTCATCTGGTACCAGGTGAGCGTGCCGGGATAGGGGGTCAGCACCGAGTAGGCGCACGCGTCGTAATTGGCGTCGATGTTGAATTTGCTCGTCTCGTCGAAGACGGTCTCGCTGTCGCCCTCGAAGCCGAACATGAAGAGCCCGAAGACCATGATCCCGTAGCTGTGGATCTTCTCCACCAGCGCGGCGAACTGGTCCGGCCGGTTGACGTACTTGTGGACGCTCTTGAGCGTGTCGCGCGAGATCGATTCGAAGCCGATGCTCAACATGTAGCAGCCGCTCTCGGCCGCGAGCTCCAGCATCTCGTCCTTCTGGGCGAGCTTGCTGGTGGCGGCAGCCTGCCAGCGGATGCCGCGCCCCCTGAGCGCCCGCATCACCTCCTTGGGCCGCTCCTCGGTGCCGAAGAAGTCGGCGTCGTTGAGGGAGATCGTGCGCTGCCCGCAATTTTCGATCTCTCGGATCACCTCGTCGACCGGCCGGTAGCGGAACTTGAGCCCGTTCATCAGCGGCTCGGCACAGAAGGTGCAGCCCTGATGGCAGCCGCGCGATGTCTGGACGAAGGTGCGGTTGACGTAGCGGTTCTTCTTCACCAGGTCGTAGCGCGGCATGGGCACACCGACCATCGGGTGAAGCGTGTCAGCGCGGTAGACGCCCTTGAGCTCGCCGCGATCCAGGTCGTCCAGGACCTTGGGCATGACCAGCTCGGCCTCTCCGATCACCACGGCGTCGCAACGCTCCAGCGCCTCCTCTGGCATGAAGCTCGCGTGCACGCCGCCCATGATCACGGGCACGCCGCGGGCGCGGAAGGCATCGGCAATCTCGTAGCCGCGCTTCACGTAGCTCGTCATCGCCGAGATGCCGACCATGTCGACCTTCAGGTCGAAGTCGATGTTCTCGATGTTCTCATCGGTCATCACGACTTCGTACTTGTCCTGCGGAATCACCGCCGCGACCGCCAGCAGACCCGCCAGCGGCGAATAGAGCGCCCGTCCGAAATACATGGGCCGCGTGGTGAACTGGTCGGTCTGGGGATTGATCAGGTGGATGATTCTTGTGCGCATGCGTACCTCCGCTCACGCGATTATACCGCAGCCCGGTCTGCCTGCCGAGTGGCATTCGCCGCCCCACTCCGCCGCTCACGGACGCGGCGGCCGGTCAGGCTCAGTAGTCGGCGCGGTCGTCCACGGCGTGGCCGCGCTTCGGTACCAGCACCGTGCGCTCGTAGGTCATGAAAACCGTGCCGTCGGACTTCTTGCCGGTGGTCTTGACCGTAACGATGCCCTGCGTGGGGCGGGAGCGCGATTCCCTTGTCGCGAGCACCTCGGATTCGGCATAGATGGTATCGCCGGCAAAGACAGGCGCCGTGAGCTTGATGTCGTTCCAGCCGAGATTGGCGATCGCCTTCTGGCTGATATCGCTCACCGACATGCCGGCGACGATAGCCAGTGTCAGCGCGCTGTTGACCAGCGGCTTGCCGAACTCGCTGTGCGACGCGTAGTGGCTGTCGAAGTGGAGCGGGTGGGTGTTCATGGTGAGGAGCGTGAAGGAAATGTTGTCGTACTCGGTGAGCGTCCGGCCCGGCCGGTGCTCGTAGACATCGCCCACCACGAACTCCTCGAAATAGCGCCCGTAGGACTCGCGATAGCGCTGCTCGGCCACCTCTTTACGCTCCACGGCCATGGCTCGATGCCCCCCGCTTAGCCTCGTTTCCTCGCCGCCCGCGTGCGGCGGCCGCGACCTTAGGGAGTCGCTCGACGGGGGTCAACGTCAGCCACTTGAACGTGCTCCCTCAACCCGTCCTACCCGCCGTATCGGCGTTTGAGCTCTGACGCGAGGCGTTGCTCCGGCAGGTACTTCGTCCCGCCGACCCAGACCTCCCGGATACGGCCGTCCTTGCCGCGCACCAGGCGCGCTTCCTCACCGAAATTGGCTATCCCGGGCGCGAGACGGATCGTGCCTGTATCGCCTTCCGTTACGGCGATCTCGCTCGCATCTGTGAACGGAACCGTGAGGCCCGGATCGTCGACGAGGACGTGATCGCGCATCGGGATGAGATCGATCGTGCGCCACATGCTCCACCAACGACCTGCCCAATCGCGAGTCCGAGCGCTAGGCGCACCGCGTTTCTCGAACGTTTGCAGGATGTGGATTGCCGCATCCGACCAAGCCCAGGCGGGGCCGTCCAACGCATTGGTCAGAATCGACACCGAGATATCGCGACCCGGCAGCACGATCGTCCGGCTGAGGCAGCTCTGAAATCCCCCGGCATGACCGAACCACTCCCACTCGCCGACTTGGCCCCGCATGATGCCGAGACCGTAGTGGCCGCTCATGCTGCCGTGCTCGTCGCGCCACTGCTTGCGGATCATGTCGCGACGGCTTGCGGGCGAGAGCACGCTTCGCTTCGCCGCCGGATCGAGGCTCGCAAAGAAGAGCGCGAGATCGGCCGCGGTCGAGACGAAGCCGCCCGCGGGTGCGATGGCAAGGGTCGGGTTGTCGCCGGGCACGACAAGCCTGCGCCCGAGCGGCAGCTTGCGCGTGTGCCCACGCGCCGTCGGTGCGCGCCCTGGCGCCGGTGCGTCGGGCGCGGTCTCGCGCAGCCCGCTCGGCGCAACGATCTCGCGCGCGATCCACTCGCGGTAGGGCTCCCCGGTCACGGCCTCCATGACGAGCCCGACGAGCCCGAACGCGTGGTTCGAGTATTTGAATCGGGTGCTGGGTTCGATCGTCAGCGGCTCGGCAAGAGCCGCGCGCAGCTCCCTCTCATTTGTGAACGGCCGGCGATCCAGAAATTGCTCGGCTTCCGCACCGTCGCGAATCATGCCGGCGCTGTGCGACAGCAGCTGCGTGAGGGTCGTCTCCGCCACGGTGGGATGCAGCCCGTCGACATAGCGGCCCGCCGGGTCGTCCAGGCGAAGCACACCGGCTTCCCGCAGCTTCATCACCCCGGCCGCGGTGAAGCTCTTCGAGTGGGAGGCGGCGCGGAGGCGATGCCTCGGCGTCAGCGCCCGACCCGTGGAGACATCGGCGACTCCGAACGCCTTTTCGAGAACGATGCGTCCCTTGTGCGCGATGGCGATGACGCAGCCGGGCTGCCCGGTCTGCCGCATCTGGTAGTCGAGCCAACTCGGGATGTAATCCACCGCCGCCTTCAGCCATGCATCCATCGTGTCACCTCTATGAAGATCATGCGCGCCGCAGAGCAGGAGTTGGCGAGCCCCAGAGCGCTGCGCCTCGCTATCGTGCGGCCGGGTGCGCCGCCATCCAGTGCCGGGCGATATCGACACCGCGGGCGAACCACACCTTGTCGTGCTCGAGCACATAGTCGAGGAAGCGCTCCAGCCCGGCGGCGCGCGCAGGCCGGCCCACAATCCGGTCGTGCAGACCCAGCATCATCATCTTGGGCTCGCCCCGCTCGCCCTCCCGGTAGAGCATGTCGAACGCGTCCTTCATGTAGGTAAAGAAGTCGTCGGCGGTGACGAAGCCGGAGTGCTCGTTGTAGCGGTTGTCGTTGGTCTCGTAGGAAATCGGGATGACCAGATGGGGCGTGTCGCCAACCCGAACCCAATAGGGGAGCTCGTCGCCGAGCGAATCGCGGTCGTAGAGGAAGCCGCCTTCCTCCACCAGGAGGCGGCGGGTGTTCGGGCTCGGCCGGCCGGTCATCCAGCCGACGGGGCGCTCGCCCGTCAGCCGTTCCAGCCCCTCGACGGCGCGACGGATATGCTGGCGCTCGACCTCCTCCGGCACGTGCTGATAGTCGAACCAGCGCCAGCCGTGGCTGACCACCTCATGGCCGCCTTCGACGATGGCCTGGGCCGCCTCGGGGTTGCGCTCCAGCCCCATGACCACAGCCCAGACGCTGGTCTTTATGTTGCGTTCCTCGAGGATGCGCATGAGCCGCCAGAAGCCGCGCCGGCTGCCGTATTCGAAGGCGCTTTCCACGATCATGTTGCGCACGCCCTCGTAGGGCGGGAAGCCCGTATCAGTCAGCACGCCCTCCGAATGGGAGTCGCCGTGGAGGATGCTGTTCTCGCCGCCGGCCTCGTAGTTGACGGCGATCGTCAGGCAGAGATTGGCACCGCCCGGCCATTGGGGGTCCGGCGGCCTGGCGCCGTAGCCCACCATGTCACGCGGATAGGGTGCCTCCGATTGGGCCACGTCACGTCTCCTCAGTTAGAACGTGCCTTCCTCGCGCTCCACGAGCTGCAGGAAGCGCCGGGTGCGCGCCTCCTTCGGGTTGCCGAGGACCTGAGCGGGCGGCCCCTCCTCGACGATCCGTCCTTCGTCCATGAAGATCACCCGGTCTGCCACCTCCTTGGCGAAGCGGACCTCGTGGGTGACCACGATGAGCGTCATGCCCGCCTCGGCGAGGCGACGGATCACGGAGAGCACTTCGGAAACCAGCTCGGGATCGAGGGCCGAAGTCGGCTCGTCGAACAGCATCAGCTTGGGCGAGATGGCGAGCGCGCGGGAGATCGCCACGCGCTGCTGCTGACCGCCGGAGAGCCGGTGCGGCAGGTGGTCCAGATGGCCGCCGAGCCCGACGCCGATGAGCAGGCGGCGCGCCGCCTCATGGGCTCGCTGCTTGCTCACGCCGTAGACGCGGATCGGCGCCTCGACGACGTTCTCCAGCGCGGAGAAGTGGTGGAACAGGTTGAAGTGCTGGAAGACCATGCCGATCCGGGCCTCCGCCCGGGCCCGCGAGAGGTCGCGGCTCGGCTTCAGCTTGCCCTTCACGATCTCGTAGCCGACGTACTTGCCGTCCACCGTGATCTCGCCGTCGTCGATGGCCTCCAGGTGGTTCACCATCCTGAGCAGGGTGCTCTTGCCCGAGCCGCTGGGCCCCATGATGGTCACGACCTCGCCCCGCTTCACGGTCATGTCGATGCCGCGCAGTACGTGGTTCGGCCCGTAGGACTTGTGTACGTCGGTGCAGACCACGAAGGGCTCGTCCTTATGCTCCCGGGTCTCGCGCTGCTGCTCGGCCAGGAGCTCGATCCAGTCGCTCGTATCCGCCACCCGTTCCGGCACTGCGTCCGGATCCGGCGGCGGCGGGCTGGCCGGGATATAGCTCGCAGGTGCTGCGACCGGCTTCTCCATGTCGCGGAAACCGAAAAAACGCCCCATGGCGGTGGCGCTGCCGGGGAGCGGCTGCTTCTCCAGGTTGAAACGCCGTTCGAGGATCGCCTGTACGATGGAGATGACGCTGGTCATCACCAGATAGATCACTGCGGCAGCCGCGAACACGGTGAAGAACTTGAAGTTCTGCCCGACGATCTGCTGGGCGCGGAAGGTCAGCTCGTTGACGAAGATCACGGACGCGATCGACGTCAGCTTCAGCATGCTGATCGTGTCGTTCGTCATGGCCGGCAGGATAGGGCGAAGCGCCTGCGGCATGATGATGCGGCGCAGCGTCAGCGTCGGGCCCATGCCGAGCGATTTGGCGGCGATGCTCTGATTGCGGTCGACCGAGATGATGCCGCCCCGGATGATCTCGCCGCTGAACGCCGCCTCGTTGAGCGCGAAGCCGATGACGGCGGTGGTGAAGGTGTCGAACCTGAGCCCGATCAAGGGCAGCGCGTCGAAGATGAAGACGAGCTGCAGGAGCTGCGGCGTGCCCCGCATGAACCAGATGTAGAACCAGGACGTCGCGCTCAGCGGCCACATTCCGGAGAGCCGCATAAGCGCCAGGGCGAGGCCCAGGAACAGGCCGATCGCCATGGCGAGCACGGTGATCTTGATCGCGAGCCACGCGCCCTCGAGCAGGAACGACGAGGTGACGTAGCCCAAAAACTCGCGGAGCCACGCGAGGAAGCTGCCGGTCTCCGCCTTCTCGCGCTTTTCGCCCTGAGCGAGTTCCTGGAGCGTGATGCCCCAAGCGTTGGGGATGCCGTCGCCGATGAGAATCAGCAAGACCCCAAGTACGCACGATACGAGCAGGGTCCAGCCGAAACGTTCGGCGAACGGCATCTCCGCTAAGGCGTGTTAAGGGCTAACCGGATGCCCTATCGCCTGCTAATCGCGCAATATCTCTGTCGCCAATGCGAGGTCGGGGTCCATCTGGTACTTGATGAACAGCTCCCGCTTTGTGCCGTTTGCCTCCATGACGCGCAGCCCGTCCTCGATGGCCCGAAGCAGATCGTCGGCGTCGTTGACGACGGCAACGCCGATCTTGAAGCCGGTGAGGATCTTGAACGCCAACTCGGTCGTGTCCGGGTTGTCGATCGAGTACTTGGTCAGCAGGCTCAGATCCGACATCATGATATCGGCGCGCTGGTTCTCGACCTGCCGGAACCCGGCGGCGACATCCGGATAGGTCATGATCTCTACCGGTTCCATGCCGCCGTCGGTGCATGCCTGACTCTGGGAGCGCATGGCCGCTTCCTCGACCGTGCCGAGGCCGACGGAGAACACCGTGCCGCAGGCATCGTCCAGGCCGCCGATGTTCTTCGGATTGCCCTTCTGGGTCATACCGCCGGTACCGGCCTGCATGTAGACGATGTAGTCCACCTGCTCGGCCCGCTCGGCGGTGTAGTAGAGGGTGTCCCACATCACGTCGATCTGGCCGGCGACGAGGGCGGGCAGAAGGCCGGACCAGCCGCCGAGCTCGAACTCGACTTCGACACCGGCGCAGGCGAAGACCGCGCGCGACAGGTCGGCGTCGTATCCGATCACGTTGTCGAAATTTTCGCCATCGCGGAACACGTAAGGCGGGGTCTGCGGATCCGCGCCGATCTTCAAGGTCTTGCCCGCGATATCGGGATACTTCTCTGCGACCTCGTCGGGTTCGCACATCGGGTCGGCAGCCTGCGCCGCGCCGACCATCGTCCAGGCCGCCAACGCGGCGCCCATAGCCATGGAAACGAGTGCTAGTCTTCTCATTGCGTCCCTCCCTCTATCGGTATCGTTGAGCCTAGCCCGGATTTCTCGCCACTGTCACGGCCTGCCTCCGTCGAGGCCAGGCCCTGCCGTTCAGCCAGCCATGTCGGCCCGGCGCGCCGCGGTAGCGTCCGCGTCGACCGAACCGCTCGAATTGATGATCACGCCATAAACGTCGCGGGCGCGGGCGCGCGTGATCCAGCCCTCGGTCACGTCCTTCTGCACGCGTTCGGGATCGCGCTCCAATGGTGGGCCGTAGCCTCCGCCGCCGGGTGTGTAGGAGATCACCGTCTCCCCGCGCTTGAGGACATATTGGGCACTGGTATCCGGCACCTCGACCAGCTCGCCCTGCCCCTCGATCCGCTTGTAGTGGCGTGCGGGGCAGCCCTCGCCGCCGCCACGGGCACCCTTCGCCGGATTCAGGCTGCCGTCGCAGACGTAGCCGAGCTCCATATCGCAGTCCACCGGGCCGTATTCCACCCGGAAGCCAGGCCCGCCCCGGAAGCGGCCTTCACCCTCCGAGTCCGGTATCAGCCGGCGTTCCGTGACCAGCATGGGGTGATGAATCTCGTCCACCTCGATGCTGTCGACGAGCGGCATGCCGGCATTGCCCATGGTCAGCATGGTCAGCCAGCCGTCGGTGTGGGGCGTGCCGGGGCCGCTGCCACCCAGCAGGATCACCTCGTTGCAGAAGGGTGCGCCGCCGTGGCGTGGATCGGAACCCGAGATCACCGCCCCCGTCGCCGGTATCGCGGCGCCGCCGTCCGCCATGCCGATGCCGTCGCCGATGTCGGCCAGCGCGCGCTGCACCGCGCAGGTCACCCGGTCGCCGAGATTGGTCGTCGCCACCGAGGTGCTGGTGGGATGGCGCGGGATGCCGCAGACAGTGCCTTCGCCGAGCAGCACGTCGATGCGCCGGTAGCTGCCGGCATTGGGCGGGACCTTGTGGCCGACCGTGTTGAACACGCCGACCATGCAGGCGGAGAGCGCACACGCCTGGGACAGATTGAGGCCGCAGGGATAGGCTTGCGGGTTGTCGCGCAGATCGACGGTGATCCGCGCATTCTCGCTCTCCACGGTGACATCGGCCTTGACCGTGATGCCGTGCTCCGGCGTTCCCGGAACCGGGTCGTGGGTCGCGGTCGCGCTGGCCTTGCCGCTCGGCATCTCGCGGACCGCCTGGATCATCAGGTATTCGCCGTAGTCGAAGTACTCCTGGGTGTATTGCTCGAGCGTATCCCAGCCCACGTCGCGGCCCATCTCGAGCATGGCGCGCTCGCCGATCCGCGCCGCGCCCAGCATGGCCAGGTAGTCGCCGCGCCACTGCGAAGGAACCCGGATGCGCAGCTCGCACATTCGGATGATGTCCTGGATGTCTTCGTAGTCCCGCTGCACCTGCACGGCCGGGAAGATCAGCGCGCCTTCTTCGTACACGTCCCGGGCGGCGCCCATGTAGGTGGTCGCCATGGAGTTGCCGCAGTCCGCCTGGTGGGCCTTTGCGAGCACGGTGAAGCGGTGCACGCCGTCGTCGTCGATGACGGGTACCAGGATCACGTGGTCCGCCGCGTGCGAATTGCCGTGATAGGGCGAGTTGTGCAGGAAGGCGTCGCCGTGCCTGAGCTCGGGGTGAAACTCCTTCATCGACGCAGCCATGATGTCCGCGCCGCGCAGGACGTGAATTGGGTAGCACTCGGCCGCCGAGATCAGCTCGCAATCGGCCGTGACGACGCAGCACGAGAAGTCCCGCGCCATGTTCAGCACGCCCGAGCGACCCGTGCGCAGGAGGGTATTGGCCATCTTCGAGGCCACGCTCTCGAAGCGCTTGGAGAGCACTGCCAAGCGGACCCCGTCAAAGGTCCGCTCGGCCCTCTTCGCCGCGTTGTTTCTGGCCACGGTCCCGTTCTCCCTGTCCTTCTAGCCGCTCACGTCGACGATCAGATTGCCGCCCGCCGGGCGGACCACTGACGCACCCGGATCGATGACCACGGTGGTGAAGCTCGATTCGACGATCGCCGGGCCGTCTAGGCGTTCGCCGCCGGCCATCGCCTGCAATCGGTGCACGTGGGCGTCGACCAACCCCACCCCGGGGAAGTAGGCGGCCCGCGTCCAGCGGCTCTCGCCGTCGACCGCAGGCTCCACGGCGCGGGCGCCGGTCAGGCGGCCGATGGCGCAGCGCGCCCGCGCACGCCACGTGACCGCTTCGACATGCGAATCACGATCTGCCACGGCGAACATCTCCTCATGCAGGTCGTGGAGGTCCGCCACCAGCCGCTCGACATCCGCCGGACCGTCGAAGCGGCCTTTCGCCAGCGGCACCTCGATCTCCCAGACCTGGTGCGGATAGCGGGCCTCGACCGAGAACTCGATGCTCTGCTCCATCCCGGCGGTGCCGCGGCCCTCGAGGAAGGCCCGGCACAGTGCCTCCAGCTCCGAAAGGGTCGCATTGACCGCCTCGGTCGCGAAGCGGTCGCTGGTCGTGAAGGTGGTGCGGCTGAACTCGGTGCTGAGATCGGACATCAGCGCGCCGGCGGCGCTGAGCGTCGCGCCGACGTCGGGGATGACGACGCGCTTGCAGCCCAACCGCCGCGCGATCTGCACGGAGTTGAGGCCCGCCGCGCCGCCGCCGCCGATCAGCACGGCCTCGCGCGGATCGACGCCCTGGTTGATCGTGATGTCCTCGATGGCATGGACCATGTTTTGGCTGACGACATCGAGGACGGCGGCCGCAGCCTCGTGCGCGCCCACGCCCAAGGGAGCCCCGATCTTTTCCGCGATGGCCGCCGTCGCGCGGTCCGTTTCGAGCGCGATGGCACCGCCCAGGAAGAAGTCGGCATCGATATAACCGAGGGCGAGCGCGGCATCGGTTACGGTCGGCTCGCTGCCGCCCTGGCCGTAGCAGGCCGGGCCCGGCACGGACCCCGCGCTGTCCGGGCCGACATGAAGCATGCCGCCCGGATCGACCCAGGCGATGGAGCCGCCGCCGGCGCCGACGCTGCGCACGTCGACGGACGGAAACCCCGTCATGTGGCCTCGAATGCGCGGGCCCAGCCATGTCTCCCGGGTCCAGGGGATCCGCCCCTTGCGGACCAGCGAGACGTCGTAGCTGGTGCCGCCGGTGTCGGCGACGATGGCCATGTCCTCGTCGCCCTCGGCGGCGGCGAAAACTCGCCCCGCGACAGGCGCCATTGCCGGGCCCGAATTCAGGGAGTGGATCGGCGTCGCCGCGAGGTCTGCCGCGTCGACGACACCGCCCTGGGAGGTCACGGTGAGCAGCCGGCCGTTGAAACCGGCTTCGCGCAGCCGCGCTTCCAGGGACGACAGATAGCCGGTCATTACGGGCTTCAACGACGCGTCGATGCAAGCGCTTGACGCCCGCCGGTACTCCCGCAACGAGGGGTTGAGGCGATGGGAAAGCGTGTAGGGCACGCCCGGCAGATGGGCGTCCAGGAACGCGCCGACCCGTTCCTCGTGGTCCGGGTTGACGATCGACCAGATCAGGCAAACCCCGACGGCTTCGACTTGGGCTGCCTTGAGCCGCTCGATGACGGCGCGGACGGCGTCTTCGTCCAACGGCTTGTGGACCACGCCGTCGGCGCGGATCCGCTCCGGGATCTCGAAGGTCAACCGGCGCGGCACCAGCGGCTCGGGGAACGGCACGGTGTTATCGAAGGGATCGACCCGGCCGCCCTCCCGCAGCAGGAAGATGTCCGGATGTCCCTCGGTGGTGAGGAAGGCGGTCCGCGCCGTGCGGCCGGTCAGCACGGCGTTGGTTGCGCGCGTCGTGGCGTGCAGAAACAGCTCGCATTCGCCGAGCAGGGCCGCCCGATCGCGCCCGTCCGCGTCCGCCGCCTGCTGCACCACCTCGAGGCAGCCTAGCACCGGATCGTCCGGCCGCGTGGGCGACTTGAAGAGCCGGAACGCCCCGTCCCCGGCCTCGAGCACGAGGTCGGTGAAGGTCCCCCCGACATCGACGGATAGTCGCACCTGATGCCCTCCCATGACCGCGTGCGGTGCGCGTTAGCCGGCCGCACCCTTGTCGAGCATGGGACCGGGGCCGTAACTCTGCAGCAGTTCGTCCACGTAATCCAGCACCGATCCCCAGTCGCATTCGCGGTGGTTGTGGCTGCGCACGACGTAGGCCGGCCCCATGTAAAAGCGTTCGTATTGCATGTGGCGGCCGGCGAAATCGCTTCCCAAGAGGTCCCACGCCAGCTTGTAGAGCTTGAACCGATCGAGCGCGCTGTGGCCCGGCATCCGCCACAGCGTCTCGAACGGCTGGCGGGTGTCGTCGTTCTCCATGACCGAGATGTCCGCCGGCATCTGCAGAACGCCGCCGCCCGAGAGCTCGCGCACCTTGGAGCAGATGTGATCGTAGTTCTGAGTGCACCAGTAGATCGCCGCATACATCATGTGGCGGTTGTAGTTCACATAGCCGTTGCCCAGGTCTGCGAAGTCGTAGATCTGGCCCTGGATCATTCCGTCGATCATGCCGTATTGCGCGGCGAGGTGACCGATTTCGTCCCTCACCGCAGGCACCGTGTCGATGCCGGACGATTCCGTCATCCGCCGCGCGAGACCGAGGAGAAGCCGCAGCTTCGAGCGGTAGCGGACACAGGCCTGATGGTTGGAGAGCGTATGGGCCGGGGTGCGGAAGTAGATCTGGCGGGAGAGCTCGATGTCGTCGAGGGTGAAGATGTGTTCCCACGGGACCTTGACCTCGTCGCAGATGACGACGCAGTCGCTCTCGTCGAAGCGGTAGGCGAGCGGGTTGTCGATTTCGCTGACGGCGTAGCGCTCGAACGGCTTGCGCGACCAGAGGCTCAAGCCCGGCGCGTTCGCCGGGATGACGCAGGTGATCGACTCCTTCTCGTGGCCCTTAGCCAGCGGCTGAATGTTGCCGATCCAGACGTGATCGCTGAAGGCGGCACTGGTCGCGAGCATCTTGAGGCCGCTTATGACCACGCCGTCGTCGCGTTCCGCCGTGACGGCGAGTCCCGTCGGCACCGTGTCGGCCGCGCGGCCTGCGAAGCTCTCGTCCTTGCTGCGGGGCGGCGGTGTCACCGCGTGCGAGAGGAAGAGGTCCTCCCGTTTGCATCGGTCGTAGTAGGCGAGCAGGTTGGCGGCGAACGGCCTGCTTCCGCTATCGAACACCTCCGGCTGCATGGCGGCGCCTGAGACGTAGCCGCCGATGAAGTCCGGCGAGCGGCCCATCATGCCGTAGGTGAGGTCGGCGATGACCTCGGCCGAGCGCGTCCGGCGCTCCAGGTCCTCGCGCGAGCGGGGCCGCAGGTAGTACATGGCGTGGCGCGCGCCATCCTCCTCGAAGCTCAGCAAGTCGCGGAAGCGGGGGTCGAAGCGGGCGTCGAACGTCTTTGCGTACGAGCGCGCCGCGTTGCGGAATCCGGGATGGGTGGTGACGTCGTCGACCCGCTCGCCGCCGATGTAGACGACGCGGCCGTCACGCAGTGATTCTAGATATTCGTCGCCGCTGCGGATCATCGCTAATCTCTCTCCCTTGCCGCGGGGCGCTGGCTTGGCATTCTACTTGGAGACGGGAGGTGGGCATGGAACCGGTGCAAATTCCCCAACGCGTCATCGAGCGCGTGCTGCGCCGGCGCGGCCGGCTGCACGTGTACGACAATCTGGACGCGCCGCGCACGGCACTCCTGGTGGTGGACTTGCAGGTCCATTTCATGCGCGAGGGTAGCCCGTCGGAGATGCCGAGCGCACGGGCGATCGTGCCCACGGTCAATCGGCTCGCCGGCCCGCTTCGCGACCGGGGCGGCCACGTCGTCTGGGTGGTCTCGACCTACGGTCCGGAGGAGGAAAGGAACTGGCCCAACCTCGACATCGTCTTGGGCGAAGAGGCTGCGGCGGTCTTCCGCGGCGGCCTCAGCGAGGGCGCCGAGGGCCACGCGATCTGGCCGGAGCTCGACGTGCGCGACACCGACCCGGTCGTTCACAAGAACCGCTTCGGCGGCTTCATCGGCAGCCAGGGGCGGCTCGAACGCGTGCTGCACGATCTTGGCGTCGACACGGTGCTCATCGTCGGCACGGTCACGAACGTCTGCTGCGAGACGACGGCACGCGAGGCGGCCGCCTACGATTTCAAGACGGTCATGATTTCGGACGCGAACGCCGGCCGTTCGGCGGAGGAGGACGCCTGGACCTACGCCGTCTGCTTCGCCACATACGGCGACGTGATGACGGCCGACGAGACGGTCGACCGCTTGGGCCCGCTGCCTACTTCGGGATAGCGCCGCGTCAGAGATGTGCGCGGAAGAATGCCAGCGTCCGTTCCCAGGAAAGAGCGGCAGCCTCCGGGTGGTGGGCATCGTCCTGCTCGTTGAAGAAGGCGTGCTTGGCGTCGTAGCGGTAGATCTCCACCGGCATCGCGGCTCCCTTCATGGTGTTCTCCAGCGCCGTCACGAGCTCCGGCGTGCACCACCAGTCGGTGTTCGCGAAATGGCCCTGGAACGGCACCTCGATGTTGGCCGGGTCGGCCTGCTCCTTGGGCGGGATGCCGTAGAATGCGACGCCGGCGTCGCATTCGGGGATTTTCACGCAGGCAATGACGGTGAGCGCGCCGCCCAGGCAGAACCCCGTCACGCCGACCTTGTCGCAACTTTCCTTGAGCCTCCTGCGCGCGCCGTGGATCTCGACCTCGGTCGCCCCGACCCAGTCCAGCCCTTCCATCATGTGGTTGGCCTCGTCGGGCTCCTGCGTCACCCGACCCTGGTAGAGATCGGGTGCCAGCGCGGTGAAACCGGCTTCGGCGAAGCGGTCGGCCGTTCCCTTGATCTGATCGTTGAGGCCCCACCATTCCTGGATGACGACAATGCCTGAGCGCGATCCCGGGGCCTCCGCCAGGTAACCGTCCGCCGCGCTGCCGTCGGGGCAGTCGAATTTGATCATTTCACCCATATCGTCCTCCAAACGGGCTGCCTGCGGGCGCCGCGATTGCGGGCGCAAGATTATGGGTCCGCCGTTAGCGAGGCAACGGAGGCGGGAGACGCATGGCCCTCAGCGCGCGGTGCAGACCATGACCTTGGTGAGAAATGCGGGTTATGCTCCGGCAACCTTATGACCTCGCTGAAAGCGGCCGGCCACTCGAACGCCGGTCAAGACAAGGGAGACGGGCAATGACCATGGTGCCGAAGGAGATCGTCGATCTCGGCCGGGAAATGTTCCACAACATGCCGAACATCGGCGGCGCGGCCGTGGCCTTCTGGCCGGTCAGCTCCTTCGACGATCTGGAGACGGTCAGCGGCGGCAAGATCTCGATGGAATCCCGCATGCTCCTGGTGCCGGAGCATTGCGGCACCCACCTGGATGTGCCGCGCCATTGCACGCGGGGCGCCACCGACGTCGCCGACGTGCCGCTGGAGCGCCTGGTGTTGCCCGGCCATCTGCTGGATCTCACCCACAAGCGGAACGGCGAGGCGATCACGATCGCCGATCTCGAAGCTGCGGCCGAGACCTCGGGGCGCGCGATTCAACCCGGCACGGCGCTGCTGGTCTGGGCCGGGGTCGAGGACGACTGGGGCAAGCCCGGCTTCACCATGGAGCGGCCGTTCGTGCCGACGGAGACGGCCACATGGCTGGTCGAACAAGAGATCGCACTCTTCGGCACCGACCTGATCGGCATGGACGACCCGGCCGAGTGGTGGTGGCCCACCCATCGCATCTGGCTGGAAGCCAATATCTGCATGGTCCAGCAGATGTGCAATCTGGGCGCGCTGGCGGGCAAGGAGTTCCTGTTCGTCGCCGCGCCGCTCAAGCTGCGGGACGGGACCGGCTGCCCGGTCCGGCCGATTGCCCTCGTGATGTAGGGGCAGCGCGCCCGAACGCGCGCTGCCGCGGCGACTGGCTTGCCGTCCCGGCTGCGTCGGCTATATTCCGCACACCATGCCTAAAAGGCGGTGAGGACCGTCCACCACTAGGGAGGGGAAGAGATGAAGGCGCTACGAGCCGGTTTGATTTCGGCAGGCGTGGCACTGGCCGCGCTGACCGCAGCAAATGCGCAGGCGCAGGACAGCCACGTCACCTGGCACGACGACGGCACGGTCGACCTCACTATGGAGGACGGTGCGGTTATCAAGACCTCGCAGGAGGAGCTCGGCGACCTGTTCGGGCCCGGCGAGAAGCCCTTCGAGGGAACCACGGTCACGATCCTCACCCTCGATTCCGGGGTGCGCGGCGGGATCTCGGGGCCGATCCACAGCTTCCGCCCGATTTGGGAGGAGCTATCCGGCGGCACGCTGGAGATCGCGCTCACCCCGATCACCGATCTCTACGCCAAGATGATGCTCGATCTGCGCCAGGGCACCGGCCTCTACGACGCGATGATCGTCGGCGCCTTCTTTTACGGCGACCTGATCGCCGGCGACTACATGATCCCCATCGAGGAGTTCATGGAGAGCGGCGAGCATCCGCAGTGGACCTACGATTCCATGCCGGCCTCGCTCAAGACGCTGCACAGTTGGGGGGACACGGGCTACGGCGTGCTCAACGACGCCGACGGCCAGGTGCTCTACTACCGCCGCGACGTGCTCAACGATCCCAAGTGGCAGGCTGCGTTTAAGGCGGAGCGGGGCTACGACATGGTGGTCCCGCCCAAGACCTGGCAGCAGCTCCTCGACATCTCGCAGTTCTTCGCGGGCAAGAATTGGGATGCGAACGACGACGAGCCCGATCATGGCACCGTGCTGCATCTCAAGGTCGGCGAGCAGGGGCATTATCACTTCCAGTCGCTGTCCGCGTCCTTCGCCATGACTCCGGGCGAGGCGGTGACCCAGTACCAAAACGTCTACTGGTTCGATCCCACCGACATGACCCCGCTGATCGACAGCCCCGGCCACGTCGCGGCGCTCGAGTTCCTGCAGGAGCTGCACAAGACCGGGCCCGAGGCGCAGGTGGGCTGGAGCCTCGGCGAGGCGTGGGACTACTTCCTGCGCGGCAAGTCGGTGTTCGTGTTCAGCTGGGGCGACGTGGGCTCGCTCTGCCAGGATGAGTCGCGCTCCAAGATCAAGGGCATCTGCGGCTCGGCCATGATGCCCTCCTCCGACAAGTACTGGGATCACGAGAACGGCGCCTGGGTCGAGACCGACGACCCTCAGCCGGTCGGCAACACCACCGGCGGCTCGTGGCACGGCGTGATCTCGGCGTTCTCGGAGAACCCGGATGCCGCCTATTCGTTCCTGTCGCTGATGGCGATCAAGCCGTCGTCGAACTGGGGCGCGTATAACGGCTGGACCGGCGTCGATCCGGGCTACTACTACCAGTTCCTGGAGCCGTTGGGCGAGGCGAAGATCGAGGACTACGTGGCCGCAGGCTGGCATCCCGACGATGTCGCCGAGTACACGCAGGCCTATTACGATAACTTCACCGCGCCGACGATCCTGACCTACCTCAGGATCGAGGGTGCGCCCGAGTACTGGGACATCATGGACAAGAACCTGTCGGCGGCCATGAGCGCCCAGAAGACCGCACAAGAGGCGCTCTCCGATACTGCCGCGACCTGGGAGGAAATCACCGACCGCCAGGGCCGTGACAAGCAGCTCAAGCAGTATCAGGAAGCTATCGGCTACGGCGGGTAGATAATCGACCATCCGGTGGGGTGCAGGGCAGCGTCGACGCGTACGCCGCGCGGGCCCTGCACCCCGCTGCTACCCTCGGAATGAGCGGTATTAGCCAGCCATGATCCGCTGGAACAAGCCGGTCAAGTTTGCCTTCTTGCTGCCGGCCGTCTTCTGGGTGCTGGCGTTCACCGTCTTCCCGCTCGGCTATTCGCTTTTCCTCAGCTTCCACGATGTCGATCGCAAGGTCGTGGTCACCGGGCGCGAGAAGGTGCCGGTGCTCAACGACGCGGGCGAGCCCGTGCTCAAGAAGAGCGGTGAGCCGCGCACCAAGACCCTGGTGCACCGCAATCTTCAGACCAACTTCACCTGGAACGGCTTCGCCAGTTTCGTCCGCGCCTTCGGCGACGAGGAGGTGGGGGCGGCGGTGAAGCTCACTGCGATCTTCGTGTTCACTGCGGTGACCGTCGAGATTGTGCTGGGATTCCTGCTCGCCTTCCTCTTCCACCGATACATCTTCGGGCGATCGGTGCTGCGAACGATCATGATATTGCCGATCTTCGCGACCCCGATCGCGGTCGGCTACCTGTTCTTTACTGTCTTCTACGAGATCGGCGGGCCGCTCGAATTCATGGGCATACCATGGTTGTCGCACCCGGATTGGGCGGTCGTATCGGTAATTATCGTCGATATATGGCAGTGGACGCCGTTCTGTTTCCTTGTGTTCCTCGCCGCGCTGCAGAGCATCCCCGACGATCTTGTGGAATGCGCGCGATTAGACAGCGGCTCGGCCTGGGACCTGTGGCGCATCGTCGTGATTCCGATGATTCAGCCGGTCATCATCATCGTGCTGCTGCTGCGCCTCGCGGAGGCGGTCAAGCTCTTCGACATCATCGCGACGATGACCAAGGGCGGGCCCGGCATCGCCACCCAGTCGTACAGCTATCTGGCGTTCACCCGCGGCTTCAAGCTGAACGACTTCGGCTATGCGTCGGCCATGGCCTACCTGCTGCTGATCGTGGTGATGATCGTGGTCACGCTCTTCTTCCGCCGCCTGAGGCAAACCTATGCTTAGCGGGCTGGGTAAGTCGCTGTTCGGGCAGCCCGCCAGCACACCCCAGGCACGCTCCCGGCGCAAACGGCTCTGGTTCGCCGATGCCTGCTTCTCGATCATTGCGATTTTCATCGCGCTGATCTTCTTCTTCCCGATCTACTGGGCGGTTTCCAACAGCCTGCGGAAACCGGCCGAGACCTTCACCGTGGCCGGCCTCGGCGTCCCCTTCATCGACTTCACGCCGACGCTCGAGAACTGGATATCGCAGATGTCGGTGCCGGAGGCCTACAACGCCTTCGGCAACAGCCTGATCATCTCCATCTGCTCGGTGCTGATCGCGCTGACCCTCGGTCTGCCGGCGGCCTATGCGCTCGCGCGCTTCCGCTTCAGGCGCATCAAGAACAAGGACCTCACGATCTGGTTCCTGTCGCAGCGGGTGCTGCCGCCGGTGGCAACGGCGGTGCCCTTCTTCATCGTCTTCTCCTCCATCGACATGCTGGACACCCATGCCGCGCTGATCCTGGTCAACGCCACCTTCATCCTGCCCTTCGTGGTGGTGATCGTGCGTCAGACCTTCCAGGACCTGCCGATCGAGCTGGAGGAGGCGGCGCTGGTGGACGGCGGCTCGCACTTCGTCGCGTTCTTCCGCATAGCGATCCCGCTCGCGCTGCCGGCGATCGCCGCGTCCGCGCTCATCATGTTCGCTTTCGCGTGGAACGAGTATCTCTTTGCGGTGATCCTGACCATCAAGGAATCGGCGACCATGCCGGTCCATATCGCGGGCGGCGTGGATTCGCGCGGCGTGCAGTTCTGGTTCGTGGCAGTGCGCTCGCTCATCGCCATGATCCCGCCGGTCCTGATCGCGCTGTTTGCGCAGCGCTACATCGTGCGCGGGCTTACCCTCGGCGCGGTCAAGGGCTAGGTTCGGGGTAGGAGGCAAGCTATGGCGTCGGTATCGGTTCGCAGCGTCCACAAGTCCTTCGACGACCTCGCCGTCATCCACGGCGTCTCGATCGACATCAACGACGGCGAGTTCCTGGTTCTCGTCGGCCCGTCGGGCTGCGGCAAGTCGACGCTGCTCAGGATGATCGCCGGCCTTGAAGACATCAACGACGGCGAGATCGCGATCGGCGACACGGTGGTCAACGACATGGCGCCGAAGGCCCGCGACGTCGCCATGGTGTTCCAGAACTACGCCCTCTACCCGCACATGACGGTGCGCCAGAACATGGGCTTCAGCCTGCGCCTGCGCCGGGAAGACAAGAACATGATCCGCGAACGGGTGGACAGCGCCGCCCAGATCCTGGGGCTGACGCAGCTGCTCAACCGGCTGCCGCGCCAGCTCTCGGGCGGCGAGCGTCAGCGGGTGGCCATGGGGCGCGCCATCGTGCGCGACCCGCAGGTGTTCCTCTTCGACGAGCCGCTCTCCAACCTCGACGCCAAGCTCCGCGTGCAGATGCGGACCGAGATCAAGGCGCTGCACCAGCGGCTCAGGACCACCTCGGTCTACGTCACCCACGACCAGGTCGAGGCGATGACCATGGCCGAACGCATCGTGGTGATGAACCTCGGCCGGGTGGAACAGGTGGGCCGCCCGCTCGACCTCTACGACCGGCCGGCCAACCTGTTCGTCGCGGGCTTCATCGGCTCGCCGGCGATGAACTTCATCGACGCCTCCAGCACCGCCGAGAGCGACGCACCGGCCTTGACGGCGGCGGACGGCACCGCGCTGCCGCTCCCGCCGGGCACCCGCGTAGGCGGAGGACAGCCGCTCGTCTACGGCGTGCGCCCCGAAGACCTGGCGCTCTCACCCAACGGTGCGGGCGTCGAGGCCACGGTCTCAGTGGTCGAGCCGACCGGCTCAACCACGCTCGTATTTTGCGAGATGGCTGGCCAAGAGATCTGCGCCGAGTTCAAGGAGCGGCACGACTTCAACCCCGGCCAGACGATCCGGCTGATGCCGCGCCTCGAAGCCCTTCACCTGTTCGATCGAGAGACCGGCCAGCGCCTCAGCGACTGACAGTGGCGGGCGACGGCCTCAATGGTCGGCGTCATCGCCGCCCCGGGTCTCCACCGCGACGCCGGTCGTGATGTCGCCCGCCCGCTCGAAGGTGAAGGAGACGGGGATTGTCTCCTCAGCCATCAGCATGAATTTGAGGTCGACCAGCATCACGTGATAGCCGCCGGGCGCGAGTTCCACCGCGCCGCCCGCCGGCACTACGATGCTCTCCACCTTCTCCATGCGGTGGATGCCATCTTCCATCGTGCTCCGGTGGAGCTCGACCCTTTTGGCGAGGGGCGTGCTGACGGCGATCAGGTGATCGTCGGCCGTACCGTTGTTGCGGATGTCGAGATAAATCACGCCGTTCTGCCCCTGCGGCGCCGGCCGCGACCAGGGATGGACGATCGTGATGTCCGCGGCCTTCTCCTCGTGCGCCGCCGCAGGCGCCACCATGGCGACCACCGCCAGCACGGCGATCAGAGCCATCGCAGCACTTCTCAGCCAGACCATCCGGAATCTCCTCATGTGTCGTGCGCATTAGACACGCGAAGGCAGTGCCCGTCACGGCCCGGCGGGCGGCGTGGCCTCGATATCGGGGACGAGGCCCTGTGCCAGGCGCTCGCCCGGCACCTCGATTCGCTCGGCAGGAATCGCGAGCCGCCAGTCGTGATCGACCGGGATCAGGCGCGTGAGCCAGTCCTTGCCCAAGGTCTGAGCCCCGATGAGCCGCGCGCCGGCGTAGCGGCGGAGTAGCGCCGCCAGCACCTCCGCACTGCTCGCCGTGTCAGGGCCGATCAGCACGTCGATCGCGGCGTCATCCAGATCCAGGACGCGGAGCGGTGCGGGTAACGCCACATCGGTCGTGCCGCCCTGGCCGACCAGGCGGATCGCACCCTCCAGCGGGCCCGTGAAGAGGCTCGCGACCCGGCGCATACGGTCGAAGTCGCCGCCCCCGTTGCGGCGGAGGTCGATCACCAGCCGCAGCGCCGCACCGGTCGCGTGCGCGGTCACGGCATCGGCGATCTCGCGGTCGGCGGTCCGGCCGAAACGGTCCAGCACCACGACCAGAGCCGCGTCGCTCCGCCGTTCCACGGCGGTGACCGAGGGCTCCGTGTATGCCCGGCGGATGGTATCGGTATCGGGGTGGTTCACCCGAACCAGGCGAGCCGCAGGCAGGCTGCCGGCGATGAGGCGGGCGGCGCAGCGGGTGTCGGCGGGCGGGCAGCGGCTCTCGATTTCTGAGCCGAGCGCGGCAGGAAACTCCGCGTGGCGCGCCACGGCGCCCAGCAAGCGGTCGCGCGGCGCCTCCGCCTCAGCGTAAGCGGCAGAGGTGCCGGCGAGCGCCGTGAGCGCCAGGATGCCCGCAGCGGCGCGGGCGAAAGCCGTCGTCGTGGAGACCGCTGCGGTCAGTGACAGTAGTTGACCGCACCCGCCATGTGGGCGCCCCAGGGCTCCTCACCCACGCCATCGATCGTCGCGATCACGGTCATCGCCGCCACATCGATCACGGCGACGGTGTTGGCATCGCTCAACGCGACATAGAGCTTCGTGCCGTCGGGCGTGACGACACCGGTCTCGGGCGTGCCCGGCAAAGCGACCTCGCCGGCGGGCTGCATGGTCTCGAGGTCGATGACCAGCGCCTTGTCGTCGCCCCGGCTGATCACATAGGCGAGCGAGTCGAACGAGCCGGTGTTGACGCCGGTCATGTCGGCCGCACCGGGGAGGCGAGCCACCTCAGTCAGCGTCTCGGTCGAGACCACCGACACCGTTTCGTCACCGTTGTTGGGGACGATCATGTAGCGGCCGTCGCCGGTGGCATAGGCGCGCCAGGGCGTATCGCCGAGGGCAAGCGTCTTGAGGGTCCGGCCCGTCTCGAGGTCGATCACCGCCATGTCGTCGCCCTCGCCGTAGGCCGCGAAGCCAAGCTTGCCGTCAGGCGTGGCGGTGATGTTGATGATGCCCTGATAGGCGTCCTCGTCCGCCGCGCCGCGGGCGGCGAGCGCCCGGTCCAACCCGACGGCGATCTCGCCGGCGACCGTAGCCTGCGGCACGTCGATCATGCTGACGAAGCTCGCGCCGAGATTGCCGACGTAGAGGCGCTCGCCCGATGGATCGAAGGTCATGTTGTGGGGCTCGTGCAGCCCGTGCACGCGCGCGAGCTCGCGCTCGGTGCGGAGCGAAACCAGCGACACCGTCCCTTCGCCGATGTTGCCCACGGCCAGCACGTCGCCCGAGGGGTCGAGCTCCATATGCTCGGGCTCATGGCCGAGCTGGATGGTGGCCGTGACCGCGAGCGTTCCGAGATCGATCACCGAGACGGTGTCATCGGCGGTGTTCGTCACTGCCATCTTGCCGAGGCTTTGCGAGACCGCGACCTGATGCGGCACCTGGCCCACCGGGATATGCGCGATCACCGCATCGATGCGCGTATCGATGACCGCCACGTCGGCGGACGCCCGGTTGGGCACGAACACGTAGTGCGAGAGGTCGTCCAGCGCGTGTACGCTTGGCACCGTCACGGCAAGCACGGCGAGCGCACCAAGGCCCGCTGACAACAGCTTGTTCATCCCTTCCCCTCCCCTGGGTTCGCGCGGGCCGCCGCCGGCGGCATGAATAGAGTGGCACAATAGAAATCGCGGTGGGCAAGGGTCAAGCGCGCGTCCCGGATTTCTCTTCCGAACGCTGGACCCGAGCGATTCTGAGCACGTTGGTCGTGCCCGGCGTGCCGAAGGGGACGCCGGCGGTGATGACGATGCGCTCGCCCGGCGCAGCGTGGCCGGCATCGAGCGCCTGGGCGCACGCCCTCTCCACCATGTCGGTGAATCCGGTGGCATCGTCGGTGTGGACGCAGTGGACGCCCCAGACGAGCGCAAGCCGCCGCGCCGTGCCGCGGTCCGGAGTCAGCACGAGGATCGGCGCTTTAGGCCGCTCGCGCGCCGCCCTGACGGCAGTGGAGCCCGAGGTGGTGTAGGTCACGATGCTGGCTGCGTCCAAGGTGTCCGCCACCTGGCGCGCGGCGGCGGTGATCGCATCGGCCGTCGTCGCTTCCGGGTCCTGCTGCTGCCAGTGGACATAGCGCCGGTAGGCGTCGTCGCGCTCCACATGCTCGATGATGCGGTTCATCATCGCCACCGCTTCGCGCGGATAGCGCCCGGCCGCGGATTCGCCTGAGAGCATGAGCGCATCGGCCCCGTCATAGACCGCGGTCGCGACGTCCGAGGCTTCGGCGCGGGTGGGCGCCGGCGCAATCATCATCGAATCCAGCATCTGGGTCGCGATCACAACCGGCTTGCCGGCGGTCCGCGTCGCATGGACGATGCGCTTCTGCGCGGCCGGCACGTCCTCGGGCGCGAGCTCCACGCCGAGGTCGCCGCGCGCCACCATGATCGCGTCGGAGAGTTCGACGATCTCCTCCAGGCAATCGAGCGCCGCAGGCTTCTCCAGCTTGGCCACGATGGCCACATGGTCCGGCACCAGACGGCGCGCGGACGCGATGTCGTCGGGCCCCTGAACGAAGGAGAGCGCCACCCAGTCGACCCCGAGGCCGAGAGCGAAAGCCAGATCCTCCCGATCCTTGAGCGTGACCGCATCGATGGGAAGCGTCACGCCCGGCAGGTTGAGGCCCTTGCGGTCGGAGAGGACGCCCGGCGTCACCACCACCGTCTCGGCATGGTCCGGACCGCACGCGGCGACGCGGAGCCGCACCTTGCCGTCGTCCAGCAGCACTTCGGCGCCGGGCGCCAGCGCCGCGAAAATTTCGGCGTGCGGCACGCCCACGCAGGTCCGATCCCCCGGCTCATCGCCCAAGCCGAGGGTGAAGCGCTGGCCCTGGGCGAGCGGCGCCTCGCCGCCCCGGAAGGTGCCGATCCTGAGCTTCGGCCCCTGAAGGTCGGCGAGAATCCCGATCGGCCGGCCGGCCTCCGCCTCGACGGCGCGAACGAGGGCGTGGCGGGCGCTGTGCTCGGCGTGGGTGCCGTGGCTGAAATTGAGGCGGAACACGTCCACGCCGGTCTCGAACAGCGCGCGGACGATCGCCTCGTCGGAGCTCGACGGCCCGAGTGTCGCGACAATCTTGGCGCGGCGGTGTCGGCGCACGACTCGTGCCTCTGCGGTCTCCCTGCCCCCGTTATCGGCATGGCGCCGCTGCCGGTCAATGGTTAGTCCGCGTTCTCACTAAGGTCCGGGCGACTCTGTACCGCGCACACGACCCTGCGGGCGTGCGCGACTTTGTACTGCGCGCGGGACCTTTCAGGCACGCGCGACCCCGAACCATGGTGTGGTGCAGGGCGCGCGGCCTCTGCGCCAGAATTGCGGCATGCAGCGCGAAAGCGAACGGGTCACGGCAGGTGAGATGAGCGACCGGGCGCAGCCCCGTATCTCGCGCGCACGACGTCGTGTGACGCGCGCACGACCTTTCAGGCACGCGCGACGCGGGCGTGCGCGACCCTGTCCCGCGGAATCTCACTTATCCCACTTAATCCCACTTAATCCCGGCAAATCCCGGACAAGAAGTAAGTCGTGCCAGAGGTGGCGCCCGGAACCGGACCGCGAGCGTGGCGAGACAGGCAGCCTAACCCGGATGGCTCACCAGAATTGCGCGAAAGTCGTTCACGTTGGTGAGCGTCGGCCCGGTCATCACCAGATCGCCGAGCGCGGCGAAGAAGCCGTAGGCGTCGTTGGCAGCGAGTCGGGCAGCGGCATCCTCCCCCGCCGCGCGCCCACGCGCGAGCGTATCGGGCGCGACTACGGCGCCGGCATTGTCCTCGGTGCCGTCGATCCCGTCGGTATCGCAGACGGTGGCGAAGATGCCGGGCGCACCGTCGAGCGCGAGCGCAAGCGCAAGCGCATATTCGGCGTTGGGGCCGCCGCGGCCTTCGCCGGTGACGGTCACCGTCGCTTCGCCGCCGGAAAGGAGAATGGTGCCGGGCGCGGCGTCTCGTGCGAGCGCGGCGTGCACGCGCGCGAGATCGCGCGCCTCGCCCTCCAGCGCATCGCCCAGGATGATGGGCGCGTAGCCGGCTTCGCGTGCCACATCGGCGGCGGCGGCAAGCGCCATCGCCGGTGTGGCCGCGATCCGGGTCTGCGCCCCTGCGAACCGGGGGTCGCCCTCCTCCGGCGTCTCGTCCCGGCCCTGCTTGAGGTGGCGGATAACGGCGGCGGGCTCGCTAATCCCGTACTTGCGCAGCACCGCAAGGGCGTCGGTGAAGGTGGTGGGGTCGGGCACGGTCGGGCCCGAGCCGATCACCGCCGGGTCGTCCCCCGGCACGTCCGAGATCAGGAGGCTCACGAGGCGAGCCGGATGGCAGGCCCTCCCCAGCCGCCCGCCCTTGATGGCGGAGAGATGCTTGCGCACGGCGTTGATCTCGCCGATCGCGGCGCCCGAGCGGAGCAGCGCGCCGGTGACCGCCTGCTTGTCCGCAAGCGCGATCCCCGGCGCCGGCAGGGTGAGCAGCGCCGAACCGCCGCCCGAGATGAGGCAGAGCGCGAGATCGTCCGCTCCCAGTCCCTCGGCCATGGCGAGGATGCGCGCCGCGACCTCGCGGCCGCCGGCATCCGGTACCGGATGCGCCGCCTCGACCACCTCGATCGCCCGCGTCGGCACGCGGTGGCCGTACCGGGTGACGACGAGGCCTTCGAGGGGACCCTCCCAGTGATCTTCGACGGCCTGCGCCATCGTCGCTGCCGCCTTGCCGGCGCCCACCACGACGGTGCGGCCGGCGGGCGGCTCAGGCAAGTGCGGCGGCAAGCAGCGCGCCGGCCGGGCACTCGCGAGAGCCGCGTCCAGCAGTCGGCGCAGAATCATTCTCGGATCTTCGCTCATGCCTCACCTTGCCAGAGCCGCACGCCAGCGTCATCCGCCGCCCCGGCGCCGGCAGGCGCCGCGCAAGCGCTGCAAGGCGCGACGGGCTACCATGCCGCGCCCGCCGTCACGCATCGGCACGGATCGGGCGATACGGGAGCCCGCCCATGACACCTGCCCGCCGCCGTCTCCTCATCGGCGCCGGCCTCGCGATCGTCTCCGGCCTCTGCTTCAGCAGCGGCGGCTTCTTCGTCCGCTCGGTGTCGGTCGATGCGTGGGAGATCATCACCGTCCGCTGCTTCTTCGCCGGGCTCGGCGTGCTCGCGATCCTCTTCGTGTCCGAGCGGGGGCGGGTGTGGCCGCTGCTCCGCGCCTCGGGCTGGCCGGTTCTCGCGGTAGGCGTTACCACCGGCTGGGGGATCATCGCCTACGTGCTGGCGATGCAGTACACGCTGGTCGCCAACGTGATCGCGATCATGACGACGTCCACCGTCATGGTGGCACTTCTGGCCAAGCCGGTGCTCGGCGAGCCGGTGGCGCTGAGGACGTGGCTCGCGCTGCTGGGGAGCCTCTGCGGCGTCGGCGTGATGTTCTGGAGCGACGTTGGCGGCGGCGTCATCGGCAACCTGCTCGCGCTTTCAATCGCGGCCGCCATCGCGATCCAGACCCTGATCGCCAGGCGCTTCCGCACCGGGCGGATGGAGCCGGCAGTACTGCTGGCGGCGGTGGTCGCGGGCCTCGTCTCTCTGCCGTTCGCCCTGCCGTTCGAAGCCACGGGCAGGGAAGTGGGGATGATGGCGGCGCTCGGCCTGGTGCAGCTCTCCTCGGCGCTTACCCTCTACTTCTACGCTGCGCGCTACCTGCCGGCACCGGTCCTGATCTTCGTCGTGCTGATCGACGCCGTCTTTGCGCCGATCTGGGTCTGGCTCGGCTTCGGCGAGGTGCCAGGCACGCTGATCTTCATTGGCGCCGTGGTGATCCTGGCTTCGGTGGCGGGCAACGCCCTTTTCGGGTTGTTCGCGTCTCGCCAGCGCCCGACAGCCGAGTCCTAGAGCGAGTCCGTCTTCGAAGGACTCGCAACAGGCCGCGGCCGCGGCCCGCCGCTCCTGCGGCGCCCTCGCGGAGGCGCCGGCAGCCGGCCGGCTGCCGTGAGCGACAAAGACAGCTATCGGCGGTGCATCACCCCTGCCGCGAGGAAGCCGCCATCGACCGCGAGCACGTGGCCGGTGACGTAGCGGGCCTCCTCGCTCGCGAGGAACAGTGCCGCGGCTGCGGTCTCCTCCGGCGTGCCGTAGCGATCGAGCGGAATGGCGGCGCGGTAGACCGTCCGCGTCTCGGCCGAGTGCATCTTCGCCACCAGCTCGGTCTCGATCGCGCCGGGCGCCAGCGCATTCACGGTAATGCCGTGAGGCGCAAGCTCGACCGCCATCACCTTGGTGAGCGCGATGACGCCGCCCTTGGCGGTGCCGTAGGCCGCGCGCCCGGTGCCGCCGCGCACGCCGGCGGTCGATGCGAGATTGACGATGCGGCCGTAGCCACGCTCAACCATATGACGCGCCGCCGCCTGGCCGCAAAAGAACGTGCCGGAGAGATCGATGTCGAGGATGCGCTGCCATTCCTCCGGCGTGGTATCGAGGAAGCTGCGCTCGACGCCCACACCGGCGCTGTGCACGAGGATATCGACTTTGCCGAACGCCTCAATTGCCCGGGCGATCATCGCGTCCGCCTGCTCGGGCCGGCTCACGTCGCAGGCGATGGCCTCCGCCTTTGCGCCGCCCTGCACGAGCGCCGCGGCGACCTGCTCGGCGCCCTCCAGGTTGATATCGGCGACCGCGACCGCAGCGCCGCGCTCTGCCAAGGCGCGCGCAACCTCTCGCCCGATGCCGCTGGCGCCGCCGGTCACCACGGCGGACCGGTTGACATAGATCAATGTTCGCTCCCGGGGCGCTTGCCGCGCCCGTGCGCCTGTTCTAGCGTGGCATCCTGGCGGACGCCAGGGCGCGACACAGGGCGCCGCCGCCGGCCGCGGATGCCGGGACCGGAATTAGAAGGCCGCCAATGCGCCTGTGCAGGGCGCGGCGAAACGATGGGAGGGAGCACGCAAATGAATGTTGGCAAGTCGATCAAGGCCGGCCTTGCCGCCGGCGTGTTGAGTGCGGCGATTCTTGCGGCGGGCCTTGCCCAGGCCGAGGACGAGCGCGTGCGCTGGAACATGGCGAGCTGGTTCCCCAGCAGCCTGACCCAGCTTGGCACGCTCGGCAAGAGCATGGTGGACCGTCTGGACCGTATCTCCGGCGGCAATGTCCAGATCAAGTTCTTCGAGCCGAACGCGCTGATTCCGGCGAAGGAGTGCTTCGACGCCGTGGCTGCGGGCTCGGTCGATGCGTGCTGGTCCACGCCCGGCTACTGGTACGGCAAGGAACCCGCGCTCGCCATGTTCGCCGCCGTCCCCTTCGGCCCGAGGGCCGGCGAGTATATGGGGTGGATCTACTATGGCGGCGGCTACGAGCTGTGGGATGCAATCTACGAGCCGCATGGCCTGAAATCGCTGCCCTGCGGCGTCATCGCGCCTGAAGCATCCGGCTGGTTCCGCAAGGAGATCAACTCCATCGAGGATCTCGCGGGCCTGAAGATGCGTTTCTTCGGCCTCGGCGCCAAGGTGATGGAGAAGATCGGCGTCTCCACCCAGCTCATTGCCGGCGGCGATATCTTCCCCGCGCTGGAGCGCGGCTCCATCGACGCCACCGAGTACTCGATGCCGGCGATCGACCTCAATCTCGGCTTCTACCAGGTCGCCAAGCACTACTACTTCCCCGGATGGCACCAGCAGGCGACGATGTTCGAGTTGCTCATGAACAGGGCCGCCTGGGATGCGCTGAGCGACACCCAGCGGGCGCAGATCGAGGTCGTCTGCGGCGATGCCTTCCGCGAAGGGCTGGCCGAGGGCGAGGCGATCCAGGGTGCCGCGCTGGTCGAGCTCCAGGAGAAGGGCGTGACGATCCACCGCTGGTCGCAGGAGATCCTGGACACGCTGGAGGAGAAGTGGAAAGAGGTCGCGGCCGAGGACGTGGCGCGTGACGCGAACTTCGCCAAGGTCTGGGAGTCCTACGCGGCGTACCGCGCCGAGTACGCAATCTGGAAGGAGCTCGGCTATCTGAACTAGGGCCGAGCTGAAGCCGCGCGCCACGGCGTGCGGCTTCTCCTTTGCCGAGGGGCGCCGGAACCGGTGCAGACCGCGTTCCGGCGCTCCCCTATTGTCTCGGTGGGGCGGCGGTAACGGACTGTATGCGGTACCTCCTGAGAGTTGAGGGCGTCCTCAATTCGGTGGTGACCTGGGTCGGGCGTATCGGCGCCTGGATCTCGGTGTCGCTGATGATCATCATCATCTTCGACGTCATCACCCGCCGCTTCCTCGTGCTGGGCTCGACCAAGTTGCAGGAAGGCGAATGGCACCTGCACGGGGTGTTGTTCCTGCTCTGCCTGGGCTTCGCCTACCTGAAGAACGCCCATGTGCGGATCAGCCTGGTGCATGAGCGCTTCAGCCCCAGGGTGCAGCGCTGGATCGAGTTTGTCGGCTGCCTGGTCTTCGCACTTCCTTACTGCGCCATCGTCTTCTACTTCGCGCTCGACTTCGTGGAGCGCTCCTGGGCCGTGGGCGAAGCCTCTGACTCCGCCACCGGCCTGCCCTACCGTTGGGCGATCAAGGGCTTCCTGCCGGCCGGGATGCTCCTCCTGGGTCTGGCCGCGATCGCCGTGCTGCTGCGCAAGTTCGTGGAGCTGTTCGGTTCTCCTGAGCTCCGTCGCTCTCTCGGCGACGAGGGCGCAGAAGAGCCGGAACGGCCCGAGTAGGCCGCGCCGGGTCGGGAGCCGCTGCGCATGTTCTACATCGAGGACTACCTGCCGGCGTTCATGTTCGGGGCGCTGGCGATCCTGCTGTTCTCGGGCTTCCCCGTCGGCTTCGTTCTCGGCGGCGTCGGGCTGGCCTTCGGCTTCATCGGTGTCGCGCTCGACGTCTTCCACGTCATCCAGTTCTTCAACCTGCCGCTCCGCATCTGGGGCATCGCCGACAATCTGGTGCTGGTGGCGATCCCCATGTTCATCTTCATGGGCACGATGCTGGAGCGATCCGGCGTCGCCGCGGATCTGCTCTATTGCCTCCAGGTCCTGCTGCGGCGGACGCCGGGAGGGCTCGCGCTCGCGGTCACGGTGATGGGCACGATCCTCGCCGCGACCACCGGCATCATCGGCGCCTCGGTGGTGATGATCAGCCTGATGGCGCTGCCGGTCATGCTGCAGCGCAAGTACAACATGGAGCTCGCCACCGGCACGATCGCCGCATCGGGCACGCTCGGCATCCTGATTCCGCCCAGCATCATGCTGGTCATCATGGCGGATCTACTGGGCCGCTCCGTCGGCACGCTGTTTGTCGCGGCGGTATTCCCCGGCCTGATGCTCGCGGGCCTCTACTTCATCTACATCCTCACGCTGTGCCGGTTTAAGCCCCATCTCGCGCCGCCGCTGCCCAAGGAGATGGGGCCAAAGAGCACGCGCGAGCTCGTCTTCATGCTCTTGAGGGGCCTCATTCCGGCGGTATTCCTTATCCTACTGGTGCTGGGCTCGATCGTGCTGGGCTGGGCGACGCCGACCGAAGCGGCGGGCGTCGGCGCCTTCGGCGCGGTCCTGCTGGCGGTGATCAACGGCAAATTCTCGTGGAAGATGCTGCGGGACGTGGTCGAGCGCACGGCGCTCACCAACGGCATGCTGTTCTTCATCTTCATCGGCGCGACGGCGTTCTCATACGTGTTCCGCTCGCTCGGCGGCGACCAGCTGATCGAGGATGTCGTCTATTCCGTCGGCGTCGGGCCCTGGGGAATCCTGATCATCCTCATGCTGTTGACCTTCCTGCTGGGGTTCTTCTTCGACTGGATCGAGATCACGCTGATCGTCCTGCCGGTGTTCGCGCCGATCCTGGCGGGGCTCGACTTCGGCGATCACGTGCCCAAACTCGAGGTCGTCTACTGGTTCTCGATTCTGATGGCGGTCAACCTGCAGACCTCGTTCCTGACGCCACCCTTCGGCTTCGCTCTCTTCTACATGAAAGGCGTGGCCCCGCCCGAGGTGCGCATCCAACAGATCTACCGCGGCATCATCCCCTTCGTGATTCTGCAGCTCATCGGGCTCGGGCTGGTTATCGCCTTCCCCGAGATCGCCATGTGGCTGCCGAGAACGGTGCTCGAATGACCAAGGGTGCACGCGACGGGTAAGCCGCCGCCGCCCGGGCCGTCTGGTGCTCCTTCAAAGAAGCGCTAACTGCGCGCCACGGACGCGGGCAGAGGCCCGCGGTCAGACGACGACCACTTTCCCTGGATTCATCAGGTTGTGGGGATCGACCGTCCGCTTGAGCGTGCGCATGAGGTCGACGGCCCCGACGCCGTGCTCGGCCTCCAGGTACTCCAGCTTGCCGCAGCCGATGCCGTGCTCGCCCGTGCTGGTCCCGCCCATGGCGAGTGCGCGGTCGATCATGCGTCCGTTGAGGCGCTTGGCCTCGGCCATCTCGGCCGGATCGTCCGGGTCGATGAGGAAGCAGACGTGGAAATTGCCGTCGCCAACGTGGCCCACGATCGGGGCCAGCAGGGGAGACGAGTCGAGCTCCTCCTTTGTCTCGATCAGGCACTCGGCAAGGCGGGAGATCGGCACGCAGACATCCGTCGCCCAGCCCTTCTTGCCCGGCTGGAGAGCGAGGCAGGCGTAATAGACATCGTGCCGCGCCTGCCAGAGCGCGTTCCGCTCTTCAGGCTTCGTCGACCAGCGGAAATCCGAGCCGCCGAACTCCTGAACGATCTCACGCACCTGCTCCACCTGTTCGGCGACGCCGCGCTCTGTGCCGTGGAACTCGAAGAAGAGCGTGTCCTTGGGCGCGTAGTCGAGCTTCGAGAACTTGTTGCAGGCGTCCATCTGAATGTCGTCGAGCAGCTCCACCCGGGCGATCGGGATGCCCGACTGGATGGTCAGGATCACCGTGTTGACCGCGGCCTCGAGCGAGGGGAAGGAGCATACCGCCGCCGAGATCGCCTCGGGGATACCGTAGAGCTTGAGCGTAATCTCGGTCATCACACCGAGCGTTCCCTCGGAGCCGACAAAGAGCCGGGTCAGGTCGTAGCCCGCCGCCGACTTGCGCGCGCGCCCACCGGTCTTGATGATCTGCCCATCGGGCAGCACCACCGTGAGCCCCAGCACATTCTCCTTGAGCGTGCCGTAACGTACCGCATTGGTGCCGGAGGCGCGCGTCGCGGTCATGCCGCCGAGCGTCGCGTCCGCCCCCGGATCGATGGGGAAGAACAGCCCGGTATCGCGCAGATGGGTGTTGAGCTGCTTGCGCGTGACTCCGGCCTGGACGGTGACGTCGAGGTCCTCCTGACTCACCCGGAGGACCTGGTTCATCTGGCCCATGTCGAGGGTAACACCGCCCTCCAGCGCGCAGACATTGCCCTCGACCGAGGTGCCCACACCATAGGGAATCATGGGCACGCCATGCGCTGCACAGATGCGGACGATCTCGGCGACTTCCTCCGTCGTTTCGGGGAAAACCACCGCGTCAGGCGGGCGCGGCGCATGGTAGGTCTCGCCGGTCGCGTGATGCTCGCACACCGCGGGCGATGTCGAGAGCCGGTCGCCGAGGAGCGCGCCGAGCTCCTCGATCGCGCTTTGCGTGTCTGTGGTCTTCAGGAGTGTAGCCATGGCGCCACTATAGCCTGCCGGGCGGAAGCGGCACTAGCGCCGGTAGGATGGATCCTTCCGGTCGAGGCGGCGCAGCAGCGCCTCGAAGCCGATCCTGGCCCATTCCACGTTGCCGGTTCCCTGGCCGATCGCCGCCGTCCGCTCGATGACGGACTTCGGTGGCAGAACCGGCTGGCCGCCCGCCTGGGCCGCAATCTGGATTTCGCAGGTGCGCTCCAGATTGTGCATCAGGGTAAACGCCTCGGCGATTGAGCGCCCCCAGGTCAGCGTGCCGTGGTTGCGCAGGAACATCATCCGCTTGTCGCCGAGGTCGCGAACCAGAGTCTTCTGCTCGGCCGGCCTGAGGCCGGGGCCATCATAGTCGTGGTAGGCGATCCGGCCGGCATGGGTGATCGCGAACTGGTTGATCGGCAGCAGCCCGCCCTTCTGCGCCGAGACGGCGACGCCTGGCACCGTGTGGAGATGCATCACGCTCTCGGCCTCCGGCACCGCCTCGAAGACGGTCCGGTGCACCACCCAGCCTGCCGGATTGACCTCCCCCGGCGTCCGTCCGACGTTGCTGCCCTCGATATCGACGGTCATCAGGCTGGATGCCGTCACATCGTCGAAGAGCTGGCCGAAGCCGATGAAGAGGTAGCGGTCGCGCCTGTCGGGGATCCGCACCGAGAGATGCGTGTAGATCAGGTCGTCCATGCCGCGCCGGTAGAACATGCGGTAGCAGGCGGCGAGCTCGCGCCGCGCCCGGCTCTCGGCGCGTGAGCGGCGCGCCTTGCGCGGTGCCGACTTACCGCCGTCGCCGTTCTGCGCCATGCCGTCTCTCCCTCGCAACTCGAGAAGATTAGCATGAGAGCCGGTGCGGCAAGCACCGCATCCGCCGCTCCATGCCGCGACGCATAAGGCGTTGCCGTGGCGCGGCTATAGCCGCTATGAAGGAAGACGATTGCCGGTCTGGGAGTCGCGGATGCCGGCAGGCCGTGGAGCGACAGGGTGATGTGGCGGCGCGGGGCCGCGGCTGCGGCGTTCGTGGCATTGCTTGTCGCGGTTGTCGCGGCAAGCGCGCAGGTCACATCCTCGCTCACGGGCGTTCGGGTCGGCCAGCACGACGGCATGACCCGGCTGATCCTGGACCTGACTGAGCCGACAACGTTCAAAATTTTCGCCCTTTCGGGCCCCCCCCGCGTGGTGATCGATCTGCCGGCGGTGCACTGGGCGTTGGAGGAGCGCTCTCTCGCCGTCGGCCACTCGGGCGTCGTGCGGTTGCGCTACGGCCAGTTCCGGCCTGACACCTCACGCATTGTGGTCGACCTCGACCAGCCGCTCGCCGTGCGACAAGCGCGGATGCTTGCAGCCGACGCGGAGGGCACGGCCCCCCATCGGCTGGTCCTGGAATTCGTCCCGGTTTCGCTGTCAGCGTACGAGGCTGCCGCCCGACCTCCGAAGCCGGTCTTGCGAGCCAAACCAGCCGCTCCGGCCGGGCCCGTGCCGTTACCGAGGCTGAAACCTGCGCCGAAGCCCGTACGCCATCTGATCGCGATCGACGCCGGCCACGGCGGCCGCGACCCCGGTGCGATAGCTACGAATGGCTTGAGGGAGAAGACGCTGGCGCTGGCCTTTGCCCGCGAGCTTCGGACCGTTCTCGTAGAGTCCGGCAGATACCAGGCGGTGATGACCCGCGACGGCGACCGCAAGATCCGACTGAAGCGGCGGGTCGTCATCGCCCGCAATGCCGGGGCCGATCTCTTCCTCTCCATCCATCTCGACCGTTTGGAGAACCGCGACGTGCGCGGTGCATCGGTCTACACGCTCTCCGACGAGGCGTCCGACGTGGAGACTGCCGAACTGGCGGCACGCGAGAACAAGGCCGATATCGTTGCCGACGTCGATCTTACCGATGGTTACGACGAAGACGTGGCCAAGGTGCTGATCTCGCTGGTCCAGCAGAACACGATGAATTGCTCGGCAGCGCTCGCGGCAACGCTGTTGCCGGAGCTCGAGCGCGTAGCGCCGCTTATCAGGCGTCCGCACCGGTTCGGCGATTTCCGCGTTCTCAAGGCGCCGGATATCCCTTCGGTGCTGGTCGAGCTCGGATTCCTCTCGAACGACCAAGATGCGGAGCGGCTGACGAGCAAGACCCACCGGCGCGCGCTGGCCGGCGCGATCTTGAACGCGCTCGACACGTATTTTCGCGAGCCCTGCTAACCCGCCGCAGTCTCGCCTCATTCCTGTCGTCCAATGGATGGTGCGCCCCGGCATCCCAATCGATGCTAGGCTGGAGCGCCCGCGACTCCTTAGACCGCCAGGCCCGCGCACCGATGAAGATCCTCGGCATCGTCCTGGGCAGCATCGTTCTGCTCGCCGCCCTCGCCAGCGGTGCCATCGCCTTCGTGTTCTTCCACTATGGCCGCGACCTGCCGGATCACAACCAACTAGCAGCCTACGAGCCGCCGGTGATGACCCGGGTTCACGCCGGCGACGGGCGGCTGCTCGCCGAGCATGCCCGCGAGAAGCGTCTGTTCGTGCCTCTCGTCGCCATGCCGCGCCGGGTGATCCAGGCCTTCCTCGCCGCCGAGGACAAGGCGTTCTACGAGCATTTCGGGATCGATCCGCTGAGCGTGGCAAACGCGGTGGTCACGAACCTGGTCAATCTGGGCGGCGACCGCAGGCTGGTGGGCGCGTCGACGATCACCCAGCAGGTGGCGAAGAACTTCCTGCTCTCGGGCGAGCTCTCCTTCTCGCGCAAGATCAAGGAAGCCATCCTCGCGATGAGAATCGAGGATGCCTTTACCAAGGACCGGATTCTCGAGCTCTATCTCAACGAGATCTATCTCGGAGCGGGCTCGTATGGGGTGGCGGCGGCGGCGCTCAACTATTTCGACCGCTCCCTCAACGACCTCTCGCTTGAGGAAATCGCCTATCTGGCCGCCCTGCCAAAGGCGCCGAACAACTATCACCCGGTGCGCAAGCGCGAGGCGGCGGTGGGGCGGCGCAACTGGGTGCTCGGCCAGATGGTCGCGAACGGCGCGGTGGGCGTCGCCGAGGCCGAGGCCGCGATGCAGGTGCCGCTGCGCACCAGGGCGCGGGCGCCCGAGACCTTCGTCGAAGCCCCGCACTTCGCCGAGGAGGTGCGCCGCTGGCTGCTGGCGCGCTACGGCGACGATACGCTCTACGAAGGCGGCCTCTCGGTCCGCACGACGGTCGACCCGGCCCTGCAGGCGATGGCCGACCGGGCGCTGCGCGATGGCCTCGTTGCCTATGACGCCCGCCGCGGCTGGCGAGGCCCGCTCGCCCGGATCGACCCGGCGGTCGCCTGGCAAGAGGCGCTCGGAGCGAAGGAGATTTCGCCGGTGCCGGCGCCGTGGCGCCTCGCAGCGGTGTTGGCGGTGGAGCCGGGCCATGCCGTCATCGGCTTCGCCAACGGCGAACGCGGCGCCATTGCGCTCGACGACCTCAAGTGGGCGCGTAAGGCCCGCGGCAAGGGCCGGCTCGGGCCCGACGTCACCGCGGCCCACCAGGTGCTGAGCGCGGGCGATGTGGTGCCGGCCGAGCCGCAGGAGGGTCGGGACGGCGCCTTCGCCCTCCGCCAGATTCCTGCGGTCTCGGGCGCTCTGGTGGCGCTGGACCCGCACACCGGGCGGGTGCTGGCGCTGGTTGGCGGCTTCGACTTCGCCACGAGCGAGTTCGACCGCGCGACCCAGGCCCGGCGCCAGCCGGGCTCGGCCTTCAAGCCGTTCGTCTATCTCGCGGCGCTCGATAACGGCTTCACGCCGGCCTCCATCGTGCTCGATGCGCCGGTGGTGATCGACCAGGGCGAGCATCTGCGCAAGTGGAAGCCGGAGAACTACACGGAGCGTTTCTACGGGCCCAGCACACTCCGGGTCGGGCTCGAGGAATCGCGCAACCTGATGACGCTCCGCGTGGCCCAGGACATCGGCATGAAGATCGTCGCCGACTACGCCGCGCGTTTCGGACTCCACCCGGATCTGCCGGAGGTGCCCTCGGCCGCCCTCGGCTCGCTGGAGACGACGCCGCTCGATCTCGCCGCCGCCTACGCCATGCTGGTCAACGGCGGGCGCAGAATCGAACCGGCTTTCGTTGAGCGAATTCAGGACCGCAACGGCCGCACGGTCTACCAGCGGGACGCACGCGATTGCGACGGTTGCCGGCCTGGCGAATGGCAGCACCAGCTGCCGCCTGCGCTGCGCGACACGCGCCCCGTGATCGCCGATCCACGCACCACGTACCAGGTCGTATCCATGCTGGAGGGCGCCGTGCAGCGCGGCACCGGCCGCGTGCTTAGCAAGCTGGGCGCGCCGGTCGGCGGCAAGACAGGGACCACCAACGAGTTCCGCGATGCTTGGTTCGTGGGCTTCACCCCTGATCTGGTTGCCGTGGCCTATGTCGGATTCGACCAGCCGCAATCGCTGGGGCGGAAGGAATCGGGGGGCCGGGTCGCGGCGCCGATCGTGCGGGACTTCTTCGCCGCGGCCTTGGCCGGCAAGCCGGCCGTGCCCTTCCGGGTGCCGCCGGGCATCCGTTTTGTGCGGGTCGAGCGCGAGACCGGCTCGTTGCCTGGCCCCGTCAGCGATGACGTGATCGTCGAGGCGTTTCTGCCCGGCACCGAACCGACACAGCGGGCCGCGCTGAGGCAGAGCGCTGGCCCGGATGGCATGCTGGAAACCGGCGCGGTTCCGTTCGAGGGGTTGGGCGCCGTATATTGAGCGCCCACCGGAGGGGACCAGCCGATGCGCGCCGAAATCCTGTCGCTTGCCCATGACATCAAGCAGTCGCTGGCGCTGCTGAGGAGGCACCTTTGACCTCGACGGCGCCCGTGACCGCCTGGAGGCGCTGAACCGCGAGGCCGAGGACCCCGACCTCTGGGCCGATGCCGAGCGGGCGCGCCAGGTGATGCAGGAGCGTACCCGGCTCGATGCGGCGGTCGGCACCTACCAGCGGCTGGAGCAGGAGCTGGAGGACGGCCTCGCGCTCGCCGAGCTCGCCGACGAGGAGGCCGACGAGGAGGTCTATGGCGAGGCGGAAGCCGCGCTTGCCCAGACCCGCAAGGAAGCGAAGCGGCGCGAGCTGGAGAGCCTGCTCTCGGGCGAGGCCGACGGCAACGACGGCTTCCTCGAGGTCCATGCCGGGGCCGGCGGCACCGAATCGCAGGACTGGGCCGAGATGCTGCTGCGCATGTACGTCCGCTGGGCGGAGCAGCGGGGCTACGGCGTCGAGTGGATCGAGGAGAGCCCCGGCGAGGAAGCGGGAATCAAGTCGGCCGTCA
Source organism: Alphaproteobacteria bacterium (assembly GCA_965262755.1). Lineage (GTDB taxonomy): Bacteria > Pseudomonadota > Alphaproteobacteria > UBA828 > UBA828 > WTGU01. The sequence goes on from OZ253557.1 coordinate 882,398, forward strand.
TCAAGGTTTCGGGCGAGAGCGCCTACGGCTGGCTCAAAACCGAGAGCGGCGTGCACCGCCTGGTCCGTATCTCCCCCTTCGACGCGGGCGCGAGGCGCCATACCAGCTTCGCCTCCGTCTGGGTCTTCCCCGTGGTGGACGAGACCATAGACATCGAGATCGTCGAGAAGGACCTCAGGATCGACACCTACCGGGCCTCGGGCGCGGGCGGGCAGCACGTCAACCGGACCGACAGCGCGGTCCGCATCACCCACCTGCCCACCAATATTGTCGTCCAGTGCCAGGCCGAGCGCTCGCAGCACCGCAACAAGGCCGAGGCCATGTCCATGCTGCGCGCCCGCCTCTACGAGCGCGCGCTGCAGGAGCGCGAGAGCGAGGCGCAGGCGCTCGCCGAGCAGAAGAGCGACATCGGCTGGGGCCACCAAATCCGCTCCTACGTGCTGCAGCCCTATCGCATGGTGAAGGACGTGCGCACGGGGATCGAGAGCAGCAACCCCGACGCCGTGCTCGACGGGGAGATCGACCGCTTCCTCGCGGCGTCGCTCGCGGCCCGCATCGGCGCCCCGGCCGAGGCTTCGGGAAAGAGCTAACCCGCATCTCTCACCACTGTCGCAGTCCGGTTCCGCCGCCCACCTCCGGCAAACTTTAATTTTATCCGGGATTCGGCGGGATTAAGTGGGATAAATGGGATTTCGCGGCACAAGGTCCCGCACGCCCGCATGGTCGTGCGCGCGGGATAGGGTCGCACACGCCCGCTCATCTCACCTGCCGTGACCCGCCCGCTCTTGCCCTGCATAGAGCGATCATGGCGCAGGAGCCACGCACCCTGCATCGCACCATGGTCCGGGTCGCGCACGCCCGTAGGGTCGTGTGCGCGGAAAATCGGGTCGCGCAGGCCTGAGTCGCCCGCGCCCGAAGGGTCGCGGGCGCGGAACTAAGGTCACGCGCGCGTCGGATAACGTCATGCGCGCGGGGGAACAGCGCGCAGACCATGGTGACAAATTTGGGCTAACGCGCGGCTCCCGGGTCCCCGGCAAGCGCGCGCTCGATCCGGGGCCGGATCTCGCTGGCGAAGGCCCGGATTGTGCGCTCGGCCTGCGTCATGGTGGAGCCCGCCGCCTGGATGTTCAGCATCATGTGGCTCGCGCCCGAGGCACGAATATCGGCGGTAAGCCTGGCCGCCACCGTGGCGGCATCGCCTACCGGCAGGTTGGCGGCCATCTCCTCCAGCGGCGGTTCGCCGGAGAACGGCCGCTCGATCAGCATGCCTCCGTCCATCGCCTCCTGCCGGTTGCGGAGCGCCGCGGCGAAGCGCATCTGCTGGCGGGCATTGACCAGGTAGTCCAGCGTTTCCTCGTCGCTCTCTGTCACGCAGACGAAGCGCAGAATCCCCAGCTCGTGCGCCTCTCCGCCCATGCCCTCGGCTGCGTAGGACGTATCGATGCGCTCGCGCTGCTCGGACAGGTAATCCGCGCCGAACCAACGGCCGGTGATGATCGGCACGAAGCCGCGCTGTGCCGCGAGCCTGTGCGTCGACTCGGAATCGCCCGCGACCCAGATCGGCGGCACGCCGCCCGGCGGGCGCGTGCTGATATTGGTCTCGGGCAAGGCGGTGAAGTCGCCGTCGAAGGTGAAGGTCTCGTTCGCATAGGCCCGATCCATGAGCGCGAGGAACTCCTCCAGTTGCGCCTTGGATTGGCCGAGATCGGCGTCGAAGCGCTCGAACTCGTAGGGCTGGTAGCCGCTGCCGAGCCCGAGCAGGAAGCGCTCTTCGCCCAAGAGCGCCTGGGTCATGCCGATCTCGGCGAGGAGCCGGACCGGGTGATAGAGCGGCACCACGATCACCGCCGGGCCGAGCTTGATCCGCGTGGTGCGCCCCGCGCAGTGATTGACCATCAGCAGCGGCGAGGGGCAGACGCAATAGTTGGAAAAGTGGTGCTCCGCGAACCAGGCGGCCTCGAAGCCCGCTTCCTCCGCCCATTGCACCATTTGCACCGCGTTGCCGAGCACCTCGGAGACCGGGCTCCCCCGGTCCCGATAGCCCATGAGACAGAACAAGCCGAAGCTGACCATGCCACTCACCGATTGCAGAGGGGAACACGATTGCCCGCGCGCCGGGGCGGACCGATTGTAGCGCATGGCGCGCGCCCTGGCGTGCTCAGCCCGTTCGACCCTTCGCCAGGACGGCGGTCACGATGGCGAGCAGGAGCAGCGCCGCGATCAACCACAGCACCGCGCGGGGATTGCCGTGGTCGAGCAGCAGCCCCACGATCAGCGGCGCGGCGGCGGCGCCGGTATCGAGGCCCGAATAGACGAAGCCGAAGACCCGGCCCCGCGCGGACGCGGCCGCGCTCTCGCGCACCAGCATGTCGCGGGACGGCATGGTGAGGCCGACCATGATGCCGGCAAGAGCGAAGGGAGCGGCTAGCGTCGCGGCAGGGAAGAGGCCGAGGCTGATCGCGACGAAGAACGCCGCGGCCGATGCAAGGCCCGCACCGATGACCACCTGGTGCCGCGCGCCCGCACGCTCGGCGAGAAAGCCGCCGAAAATGACACCACCCGATCCGCCGAAGAGGAAGACCGAGAGGAGCGGTGCACCCTCGGCGATCGGCAGGCCATAGAGCTGGTCCATGAGCGCCGGGAAGAACGACTGCAGCCCGATGGTGGCCCCGCTCAACAGAACGAAGAAGGCGAAGCAGAGCAGGACCGGAGCCGAGAGAAGAGGGACGAATCCTTGCCTTACGGCGGCGAGCGGCCCGCGCCTGGCGGCACCCGTGGCCGTGACCGCCGTAGCTGGCGGGGCGGGCACGGGATGCGCCTCGTCCCGCGCGTCGAGGAACAGGTGCCGGTTCAGCGCCAGCACCAGGAACAGGATCAGGCCCGTCGCCCCGGCCACCATCAGGGCGGACCGCCAGCCCAGCTCCAGCGCGAGTCCCACCATGACGATGGGCGCGAGCGCGTAGCCTAGATTGCCGCCGAGCGTGTGAAAGCCGTAGGCCCTGCCGTGGCGGGTGCGGCGGATACTCGCGGTGAGGATGGAGAGATCGGCCGGGTGGAACACGCAATTTCCGATCCCCGCGAGCACGGCAAGCGGAAACAGCATCCAGAACGCGGGCGCAAACCCCATCAGCACGATTGCAACGCAGAGCAGGGCGAGACCGCTCAGCAGCACCGTGCGCGCCGAGAAACGATCGACCAGGAAACCCGCCGCGGTCTGCGAGAGGCCGGAGCTCACGTAGAACACGGTCATCAGCGTGCCGAGCTCGGTGTAGCTGACCGCGAACGTCTCCTTGAGATGGGGGAAGAGCGGCGGCAGGGCGAGCTGATAGAAGTGGCTCGCGCCGTGGGCGAGTGCGATCAGCCCCATGACGCGGGCCTGCCCGCGGCCGGGCGCCTCCTCAATGGTCATCGCGGCTCGGCTCAGATGGGCGCCGCTCCCACAGCGGCGCCGGGTGGCGCGAGAGTAGGCCGGCGGTGCCGGCCCCGGCAACGATCTCGACCGCGCACGAGGAGCGGCCAGGACGCCAGCCGAGCCTTCGTCTGACAAAAAAAGGTAGGTTTATTAGGTATATTGAGTTATATACCAATACTACCTAAAAAAAGGAGGGTCGGCATGTCCAAATATGCACCCTTGGCGGCTCACCTGCGTGAGGTGGGGCAAGAGACCGTGCCCACGACCTTCGCTGACATTGAGCGGATCATCGGCACGAAATTGCCGCCCTCGGCCTTCAAGCATCGGCCGTGGTGGTCCAACAATCCCGCGAATAGTGTCATCACCCGATCGTGGCTCGAGGCAGGGTACAAGACGCAGAACGTGGACATGGAGGGCCAGAAGCTGGTGTTCCGCAAGTCCGCGCCGTACGGGCCGGCGCCCGAGGCCGGCGGCCGGGTGCTTCGAGACGAGGTGCGAGAGCCCGCGGCCGCTGACACCGTTTCTTTTTCGCTCGTCTTCGGCGCGCTCAAGGGCACGGTGACGGTCAAGGCGGGGATCGATCTCACCGCACCGGTCGAGGCAGACTGGGACGCGACGCGGTAGCCGGCGATGCCCGTCTACCTTCTCGACACCTGCGCGGTGATCTGGATCGCGAACGGCGATCCGCTGCACGAGCCGGCCGAAAGCGCCTTGCGGGAGGCATACGCGACTGGCGGGGGCCTCGCCGTCTCCCCCATGGCCGCGTGGGAGATCGCCATGCTCGCGGCGAAGGGAAAAATCGCCCTCTCAATCGCCCCTGAGGTGTGGTTCGACCGAGTCCTCGCGCTGCCGAGGGTTGCGCTCGCAGAGTTGCCGCCTGCCGTGCTGATCGCATCATGCGCTCTTCCCGATGCGCCGCCCGCCGATCCGGTGGACCGCATCCTCGCCGCGACGGCGCGAGCTTTTGGACACACGTTGGTGACCCGTGACCGCCACCTGCTCGCCTATGGGGAGCACGGTCATGTCGGGGTCATGGCGTGTTGATGCGCAGCCTCCGGGACTCCGCGCGAGCGCTTACAGGCGTATAGTTGTCCGGTCCCGGCTCCTCTCCGTGCCGTCCGTGCGCCGGCAGGCGAGGAGCGTCAGAAGGCTGAGGGAGGCCGCGATGGTCAAGATCGAATGCGTGGTGGAGGCCAAGAACTATCTCGGCGAGGGGCCGGTCTGGGACCCGGTGGAGGGAGTCCTCTATTGGGTCGACATGCTGGATAAGGAGGTCTGGCGCCTCGATCCCCGCACCGGCAAGACTCGCACCTGGACGCTGCCGAAGACCGTGGGCGCGTTTGCGCTCCGCGAGCAGGGCGGCGGCGTGCTGACCATGCGCGATGGCTTCTACTTCATGGACCTCGAGAGCGGCGAGACCGAGCTCATCGCCCTGGTCGATGCGGACGAGCCGCGCTCGCTCTTCAACGACGGCAAGGTGGACCGCCGCGGCCGCTTCTTCGCCGGCGGCGAGGATGAAATCTCCGAATCGCCGATCTGCGGTCTATTCAGGCTCGACCCCGACCTCACCGTGCACGAGCTGGAGCGTGGCATCATCTGCAACAACGGGCCGAGCTGGAGCCCCGACAACAAGACCTTCTATCACACCGATTCCTACATGCAGGAGATCTACGCCTACGACTACGATTTCGAGACCGGCGCGATCTCCAATAAGCGGGTCTTCGCCAACACCCATGACGAGCCCGGCATCCCGGATGGCTCCACGATCGATGCCGAAGGGTATCTGTGGAACGCGCAGATCGTCTCGGGCCAGCTCGTGCGCTACGCGCCGGACGGCACGGTCGACCGCCGCGTGCCGGTGCCGACCAAGACCATCACCAGCATCATGTTCGGCGGCGACAACCTCGACGTGGCGTACCTCACCTCGATGGGTCGCACCGACTTCCTCGGCCCCGAGGCCCAGAAGATTTTCGGCGAGGCCTCCAAGCCGCAGCCCCACGGCGGCGGAATCCTCGCGGTCTCAGGTCTCGGCGTGCGCGGCCTTCCCGAGCACCGCTTCGCCGGCTGAGGGTAGCGGGGCGTTCAGGCGGCCTCCTGTAGCCAGATCAGGCGGGGGACGTCGACGAAGAGCAGGCCGCAGGTGATCCTGCGGTTCGGGAAGACCGCGGCGAGCGCCGCACGGTAGCTCTCCATCTGGACGCGATAGGCCTCGGGCACCGTACTTTCGTTCTCAGGCGGGGCACGGCCGCTCTTGTAATCGAGGGCGATCACCTCCCGCTCGCCCACGAGCAGCCGGTCGATCTGGCCCGTGATCACCCGGTCGCCCACGACGGCACTGATGGGAGCCTCCACCAGAGCATCGGGGGCGAAGAGCGCGGCGAACGCCGGGTCGGCAACGAGTTCGATCATGGACGCCGCCAGCGCCTCCCCCTCTCCCTCGTCGAGGTCATAGGTCGCGAGCAGGCGACGCGCAGCGGTGGGCCGGTCGGCCGGAGCCAGCGCCGGCAGATGCTCGAGCAGCTTATGGGCGGCAATGCCGCGCAGGCGGGCGCGGTTCCCTGTTCCGTCGATCGGCGAACGCGGCGCAGGCTCCGGCAACGCGCGGGAGGGCGCGAGCGGACGGGGCGCCGGGGGCTCGGGGGCGGGCGGTGCGAGCAGCTCCGGCGGCAGAGGCGGGGCCGCGTCGCCCTCTGGCGCCGGTTCGGCACGCGGGGGGAGCGGCGCCGTCTGCAGCTCGGCATAGACCAGACCCGTGCCCTCCGGCATTGCGCCATCCGGCACCGCCAGGGTCTCAACTCCCGTCAGGCTCTCCAAACCAGCCCGCACCAGCGCGTACCAGCAATCCTCTGGCGGCGTGTCCCGGCCCTGCCAGCCGCAAACGTAAAGCCGGTCCTCCGCACGCGTCATGGCGACGTAGAGGAGCCGGCGGTATTCCTCCTCTTGGGCGGTGCGGGCGTGAGCGCGGACGGCACGGGTGAGCGGGTCCTCCCGGCTCGCCCGCCCGGCGAAGAGCAGGGCCTCGGGCGTGCCGACGCTCAAATCCGGCCGCTCCTCCTCCAGCCAGACGAGCGGGTCCCTGGCGAGGGGCTTGCGCATGGTATCGGGCAGGAAGATCACCGGCGCCTCCAGCCCCTTGGCGCCATGCACGGTCATGATCCGCACCTCGTCCCGGCCCTGCTCGAAGTCGCGTGCGACCTCCGCGCGCCCGTCCTGGACCCAGTGCAGGAAGCCCTGGAGCGAGGGCGGATGGGTGCGGCCATAGGCGAGTGCCAGCGCCAGGAACTCCTCCATGGCGTCCCCCGATTCAGGGCCGAGGCGGCCGAGCAGCGCCGCCCGCCCGCCGCGCGCGCCCAGCACCTCGCTGTAGAACTCGAAGGGGGCCATCCTATCCGCAGCGCTGCGGAAGAAGGTCAAAGCCTCGTAAGCACCTGCGAATGCCTCGTTCTCGCCACGGCGCCGGGCGAGCGTCGCCCACAGGCTGGCGTCGCCGCGCTCGTACGCAAGCGCGAACAGCGCATCCTCGTCGAGCCCGATCAGCGGGCTCTTGAGCACCGTGGCCAGCGTCAGGTCGTCGCCCGGCAGCAGGCAGGCATCGCCGAGGGCGATCAGGTCCATGACCGCGAGCTGTTCGGTCAGCACCATGCGGTCGATCCCCGCCACCGGCACGCCGCGCGCCTTGAAGGCCCTCAGCAGGTGATCCACGAACGGGCCGCGGCGGCGCACCAGCACCAGCACGTCGCCGGGCCGGATGGGGCGGCCGCGCGCTTCGAGCCAGGCGTCGTCCCCAGCCTCCGCCGGCTCTTGGGTCCACGATGCGACCCGTTCTGCGATGAGCGCGGCGAGCCGCGCCGCCGGATCGTCGGCCCCCTCGCGCACGACCGGCAATGCCCACGGCTCGATGGGCTCCTTCTCCTCCGGCACGACGGGCGGCCACAGCTCGACCCGGCCAGCGGCGCCCTTGCGGTGGACCCGGTGGCGGATCGGTGCCGCCTCGGCGGTGACGCCGGCGCGTGCCGCCGGCTGAGCGAACACGGCATCGACCGCGGCAAGCACCGCGCCGGTGGAGCGGAAGGATTCGGCCAAGGGCAGCGATTCCCACGGCCGCCCGGCAGCCTTCGCCCGGCCCCGGAACTGCCGATGGGCAGCGGTGAGCGCCCGCGCATCGGCGCCCTGGAAGCTGAAAATGGACTGTTTCTCGTCGCCGACCGCAAACAGCGTGCGTGGCGTGGCGCGGGCACCCTCTCCGGCGAAGAACTCCTCGGCCAGCGCCGCGATCACGGCCCACTGCGTCGGGCTCGTGTCCTGCGCCTCGTCGATCAGCAGGTGGTCGAGGCCGCCATCGAGCTTGTAGAGCACCCAGGGTGCGATGCCTTCGAGGGCAAGCAAGCTGCGGCTGAGCGCGATCTGATCGCCGTAGTCGAGCACGGCATGACGGGTCTTCTCAGCCCCGTAGAAGGAAAGATGACGGGCTGCGATCTCGATCAGGGCTGCGCTGCTCTCGGCAACGCGGGCGGCGTTCCAGCGGTCTGTGACAGCGCCGATCCGCGCCTGCTCCTCGCCGAGCGCCTCAGCCGCGTCGGGGTGCGCATCGCCGAGCTTCTTGGTGATGAGCCGCTGGAGAGGCGCGTCGTTCTGGCCGAAGAAGGCGCGGCGATAGGCGGCGAACCCTGCCGTCCGCCGCTCATGGTCGGCGTCGAGCCATCCCGCAATCGTCTGCGCCCGCCTCTGGTCCGTCACGGTCCCCCCGGCGAGCACGCGGGCGGCGCTCGCCAAGCTGTCGCCATCGAACGCGCCTTCGGCACACCCCTCGGCGAGCAGTGCGTCCGGCGTCGCGCCCTCGGCCACGCCGAGCCGGGCCCGGAGTGCCCTGATCGTGCCTTCGATACCGCCATGACGCGCTATCAGCGCTGAGAAACGATCCCTCTCCCGGCTCACGTTTGCCAGCAAGGTACCGAAGCCCTCCTCGCCGATAACGGCAGTCATGGTGGCAAGGGCGGAGGCGAGAGCATCGTCAATGCCGGGCCGGGCGTTGCTCAGCAGGCGTGCGCGCGCCGCGCCAAGGAGTGCCGCACTCATGCGCTCGTCGGCGATCTCGAAATTGGGGGCGACGCCCGCCTCCAGCGGGAAACGCCGCAGCAGCGACTGGCAGAAGGCGTGGATGGTCTGGATCTTGAGCCCGTCGGGCACGTCGAGCACGGCGGCGAAGAGGCGGCGCGCGCGGTCGAGCGTGGCTTGCGCAGGTTCGGCCCCGGTCAGCACCTTGAGCGAAGCGGCGAGCGCGTCGTCGGCGGCGACAGTCCAGCGCGCTAGATCGCGCGTGATTCGGAGCGCCATCTCGGCGGCGGCCGCGCGGGTGAAGGTGAGGCAAAGGATGCGCTCGGGCGCCGTGCCCCCCAACAGCAGCCGCAGCACGCGGTCCGTCAGCACCTTGGTCTTGCCCGTGCCGGCCGAGGCACCGACCCAGACCGAGGCCGCCGGATCCGAGGCCCTGTGCTGAGCCGGCGTCATCCTGGGCGCTTGCACGGCCATCATGGGTCTCCGCCGGGCACCGACCACTCCTTGTGCCGGGCGAGGTGGGCGTAGTCGTTCCAGGCAGGGGCCAGCGTCGGCCGGGGCACCGGGTGATAGGGTGTCCCGGAATCGTCGAAGCGAGCGACCAGCGCCCGCAGGCCGTCGGCTGCCTCGCGCGCGAGCTTATCCGCATCGCCGCCGATCGCAGTGATCTCGCCGGCAGTCTCGGCGCCGCTCAACTTCCAGTATGCGAGCGTCGCGACTTCGGCCGCGTCCACGCCTGCGAAACCGCCCGCACCCGCAATCGCCGCCTCCAGCGAGAGCTGCGGGCACCTGCCGTCTACGACCTGGTTTCTTCTCGGAACGGCGCCGGTCTTGTAATCGATGATCTCCAGCGCGCCCGCCTCGGTCCCGTCGATGCGGTCCGCCTTCGCCGTGAGGCGGAAGGAGCCCCCGGGTGCGTCCAGGTCGAGCGCACCCTCCACCTCGGTCGCAAGCGGTTGGAATGCGGGTCTGCGCGTCCGTTCGGTCTCCAGGAACCAGCGGACGATGCGCTCGAAGCGCGGCCACCAGAAGGCGAGCACGCCGGGCCGCGTGCCCGCTGCCTCGAACTGCGCCCGGCCGAGCGTCAGCAAGCGTTCCTCGGCGTCGGATGGGAGCGCGTCCGGGTGTTCGCGCACGAAGGCGTCCAGAATCCGGTGGATGATGCTGCCGCGTTCCGCCGCGCTCGGGTCCGCGTCGATGGGGTCGAGGGGTCGGAGGCGGAGAATGTCCCGCGCATAGATGGAATAGGGGTCGACGATCCAGGTCTCGATGCGCGTGACCGAGAGCCGTCTGGGCCGTGCCGCGACCGGCGGCGCGGGTGCCGGCGGAGGCCAGGGGTCGGGCGCCTCCACGGGCCGGTCGAGGGCCGACCACCAGGCGAGGAGAGCCGGCTCCATGGTGCGGAGCGCCGCCGGGCCGCCGGGCTCCCCCGCCAGCAGTGCATCGAGGCGCTGGAGCCAGCGCGACGGGATCGTGGGCGTCCCCTCGATGCGCCGCGCCCGGGTGAGATAGACCTCCGCCGCCCCACAACACTGGACGAAGTCGTGGGCCGAGAGCCCGATGCGGAGCTCCGGTGCCGGCAAGCCGAAGTCCGCGCGCATGGGGCGGCTCATCCAGGGATCGCCCTGCGCCGCCGGCGGCCAGACGCTCTCGTTCAACCCACCCAGGATCATGCAATCGGCGTGCTGCAGGCGAGCCTCCAGGGGACCCCAGATTTGCAGACGGGGATGACGGCCGAAGGGAGGGCGGACCACATAGCCCTCGATCAGTACATCGAGCAGCGCCGGATAGTGAGTGGGCGGTGCGACGGGGGGCAGCGCCGACGCAGCGTCCGCGAGTCCCGCGACGAAGCGCGCCGCCTGCTCGCCCGCCTCGCCGGACCAAAGCCGCCCGGCCCCCTCTTCGTCATCCGTGGCCGCAAGCCATTCCGAGAAGCCGACATGAGCCTGCACGAGCTCGCCGAGCGCGGCGCCCGGCTGCGCCATGAGGGCGGTGAAGGGCCCGGCGCCCTTCTCCAGCCGGGCGAGCCAGCGGTCGATGGCAGGGTCGCCCCCCTTCAGTGCCGCTCGCAAGCCGCCAAACCCCGGCGCGGGTCTCGGACCCCGCAGGATCGCCCGCTCCATGGCCCTGACGGAGCGGCGCCATGCCGCTGGCGCCATGCCGCCAGCGGCCAGCGGATGCTTGAGAGCGGCGAGCAGGGGAACAGGCGCTGCGTCTTCGGCAACGAGCCGCGCGGTGAGCCTGAGATACGCGCCCGGCACCGTTTCGCCGAGCGGCACACCGGCCGAATCGTCCACCGCGATCTCCCAGCGCCTGAGCTCCGCCGCGACCCGGCGGGCCAGGGCGCGGTCCAACGTAACGAGCGCGGCGGTGCGGCCGGGGGTGTCCAGCGCGCGCCGCATGACGATGGCGATGACGCCCGCTTCCTCCTGCGGGCTCGCACAGTCGATGCGGTGGAAATCGCGGAGCGCTTCGGGCTCCTGCGGCGGTCGCGCCCGCCAGGCGGTGATGGTCTCCGCCGGCCGCATGGCGTCGGCGATCAACCGGGAGCGGGCATGGGTGGCGCTGGCGCCCACCCCCTCTTCCGCCGGCCACGGCTGCACGGCCCCGCGCGCAACGCCGATATGCGCGAGCAGACCCTTCAGCGCGTATTGCGGATGGGTGGGGCCGATGGCCTCCCACGTCTCGTCGTCGGCTTGCGTGTCGAGGCCGGGGAGGACGACGGCGCCCTGCGGCAGACGCGCGATGGCGGCCAGCAGGTCGCGGGTGGCAGGGACGCTCCCGGTGGAGCCCGCGCCGATCACCGGATAGGCCGGCGGCTCCGCCTCCCAGCGCTTCGCGATATCTTCCAGCAGTGCGTTGCGGCGGGCGGCCGGATCCATCTGGCCTCGCTCCGCCAGGATCGCAGGCCAACGGTCGGTGATGAGCGAGAGGAAGCGCAGCACCTGCTGCCAATGGGCCGCGTATTCCTCCGGCGCGAGCGTGGCCAGTCCCTGCGGGTCGATCCGGGCGATCTGTATTTCGTCCAGCAGACTGGCAAGCGCCTGAGCAAGCCGCGCGGCCTGATCCACGCTCCCCGCCCCGGTCAGCGCCGCGCCGCCGGGGGTCTCGCCGAGCCTCTGGATCAGGCGCGAAAGCAGCAGGCGACGCTCGAGCGGCGAGACGGCGTCGGGCAGCGTCTCGTCGGCCTCGTCGCCAATGCTCATCTCGTCCTCGTCGATGTCGCCGAGGGGTCGGATGCGCGGCAGCAGCAGCGCCTGTCCCGGCGCGGCGCGCAGGAAGGCGAGGCCAAGCGCCCGACAGGACCGGCGCGTCGGCAACAATATCGTGAGCCGGCTCAGCGCCAGTGGATCGCCGGGGTCGAGCGGCACCGCCCGGCCCGACAGGATGCCACCCGCCAGCACGTCGACGAACGGCTCATGGGGCGGCACCGTGTAGACGGTGGGCCGCACGTCCCCGTCCGTGCGCGCGCTCATTCGCCGTCTCCATGCCGCCCGCCGCCGAGGTAGCCCTCGGCCTGCGCCAGCCCTTCCGGCGAGCCCGCGTGGAGCATGTGGCCGCGATGGACGAGCCCGAACAGGCGACCCGCGAGGATCGCCTCGTCGTAGTGGCGGTTGAGCGAATAGGCGCCGGCAGGCGCGCCGACAAAGAGCCGGGGGTGGAGGAGCTGTACGCCGGTGAAGATGTAGGGCGCGGTTGCCGCCGCCCCGCGCCGGCTGAGGCGCCCGTCGCGATCGCGGAAGAAGTCGCCCGCGCCCCTGCACCCGCGCGCGCGCGCCAGGGGGCAGAGGAGGAGGAGCGCATCCATCGCTTCTCCGTCCCACGCCTCGACAAGACGCGCCAGCGCCGGCGCGCCGTGGTCTGCGATGACGGCATCGCTGTTCAGAACATAGAAGGCGTCGTTGCCGAGCCATCGGAGCGCCTGGCGGACGCCGCCGCCGGTCTCCAGCCGCTCCTCTTCGTGCGAGATGAGAATGCGGGGCGCGCCGGGCCGCGCGGCATAGTCGGCAAGAAATACCTCGATCTGTGCCGCCAGGTGGTGGGTGTTGACGACGATCTCGTCTACGCCGGCCCGTTCGAGGCTTTCCAGGGCGTAGGCGATGAGCGGCTTGCCGGCAAGCGGCACCAGCGGTTTGGGGATCGTCTCGCTTACGGCGCGCATGCGTGTGCCCAGGCCCGCGGCAAGCACCATTCCGCGCTTCGGCCCGGCGCTCACGGCGTGGGGTCCTCCGCGCGCTCGGGACACCAGAGGTCGAACCAGGCCCGCACCGGCGCGAGTGCAGGATGGGCGAGATTGCGGTCGAGATGCCCCCAGACGCGCGGCAAATGGGCGAGGTAGGCGGGCTTGCCGTCACGACGCGCGAGGCGGTGGAAGACGCCGATGATCCGCACCGCGCGCTGCGCACCGAGAATGGCGTAGGCCGCGCGGTACGCTGCCTCGTCGAGGCCGGGCGATGCACGCAGGTAGCGCGCCACCATCGCAGCCTCCAACCCGGTGCCGAGGTCGCGCCGCGCGTCCTGAAGCAGCGAGACGAGGTCGTAGGCCGTGGGTCCCGAACGCGCGTCCTGAAAGTCCAGCAGACCGACCCGGCCGTGCCCACACCCGTCGCCCCCGCCGCTCCCGTCGCCGTGCGCGGGCAGCCACATCAGGTTGCCGGCGTGAAAATCCCGCAGGCAGAGCGCCTGCGGCCCCGCCGCCGCCTCTTCGAGCGGCCCGCACCATGCCGCCTCGAAATCCGCCGCTATGGGTGCGTTCGCCGCCTCATTGGCGATGCTCTCCAGGAAGAGTCTCGCGTCATCGAGCATCCAGCCTGCGTCATAACGGGGCAGGTTGGATGGCACCGGCCGCCGGTGAAGATCGATCAGAACATCGGTTGCCGCCTCGTAGAGCCTACGTTCGAGGGACGCAGGCGCTGGGCTGGCGAGCAGAGCAAGAAAGCTGTCGTCGCCGAAATCCTCGAGTAGGGCAAACCCTTGAGCCTCATCGGTCGCGAGCACGTCGGGGGCGCTGTAGCCCATGCCGCGCAGTAGGCGCGCAATCCGCACGAAGGCCCCGACGGAGTGCCTGGGCGGCGGGTCGTCCATGAGCACGGCCGTCGCATCGCCTTGCGTGAGTCGCGCGTAGCGCCGTGCGGACGCATCGCCCGCGAGCGGTGCCTGTGCCGCATCGCTCCAGCCCGCACGTGCGACGAAAGCGCGGCGCTGCCGCTCGCGCTCGCGATCCAAATCGCTCACGCGTCCTGCTCCAGCTCTCGGGCAAGCGCCCCTGCGAGTGTACGAGCGCGGCGGCCATGAGGCGTGATCGTGACGAGCCGTGCCTCTTCCTCCTCGCCCGGCGCGAGATGCACCTGAAGCCAGTCGCTGGGCATGATGGCGCCCAGCTTTTCCGGCCATTCGATCAGCGAGATCGCGCCCGAGAACGCGTCCTCGATGCCAAGCTCGTAGGCGTCTTCGGCCTCGCCCAGTCGGTAGAGGTCGAAATGCCAGATCGCGCCCGCCGTGTGCTCGTAGAGCTGTACCAGCGTGAAGGTGGGGCTCGGCACCTCTTCCGCAACCCGGCCGAGCCGCGCGCGGATGAAGGCCCGCGCGAAAGCGGTCTTGCCGCTGCCGAGCGACCCAGAGAGCCCGATCACGTCGCCGGGGGATACGTGCGGGGCGAGGCGCTGCCCCAGCCGCTCGGTATCCGCGAGGGTCTCGACGCGCACGGTGAGCGGCTCGCGCGGCGTCGCGCTCTCGCTCTCCGTGGCGCGGCGCGCCCTATCGTCAGTATCGGTAATGATCGGGCTTGAACGGCCCCTCGCGCGGCACGCCGATGTAGGAGGCCTGCGCGTCCGAGAGTTCGGTGAGCTTCACGCCCAGCTTGCCGAGATGCAGCGCCGCGACCTTCTCGTCGAGGTGCTTCGGCAGCGTGTAGACGCGGTGCTCGTAGTTCGCGTGGTTCTGCCAGAGCTCGATCTGCGCCAGCACCTGATTGGAGAACGAAGAGCTCATCACAAAGGAGGGGTGCCCGGTGGCGCAGCCGAGATTCACGAGACGGCCCTTGGCGAGCACGATCAGGCGCTTGCCGTCGGGGAACTCGACCTCGTCCACCTGCGGCTTGACCTCGTGCCAGGGAAAGTTTGTCAGGGCGTCGATCTGAATCTCGGAGTCGAAGTGGCCAATGTTGCAGACGATGGCGCGGTCCTTCATCTGGCGCATGTGGTCGATGGTGATGACATCGACATTGCCGGTCGCGGTGACGAAAATATCCGCCCCGCCGGCCATATCATCCATGGTCGAGACCTCGTAGCCCTCCATCGCCGCCTGCAGTGCGCAGATCGGATCGATCTCGGTTACCACGACACGCGCACCCTGCCCGCGCAGCGACACCGCGCAGCCCTTGCCCACATCGCCATAGCCGTTCACCACTGCGATCTTGCCGGCGAGCATCACGTCGGTGGCCCGCTTGATACCGTCCACCAAGCTCTCGCGGCAGCCGTAGAGGTTGTCGAACTTCGACTTCGTCACCGAATCGTTCACGTTGATGGCGGGCGCGCCGAGGGTGCCGCGCTGCTCCATCTCGTAGAGCCTGAGCACGCCGGTCGTGGTCTCCTCCGAGATGCCGTTGATGCCCGCCATGAGCGACGGGTGCTCGTCGTGCATGATCTTGGTGAGGTCGCCGCCGTCATCCAGGATCATGTTGGGGCACCAGCCGTTGGGGCCCTCGATGGTCCGGCTGACACACCAGTCGTATTCCTCTTCGGTCTCGCCTTTCCAGGCGAAGACGGGGACGCCGGCTTCGGCCATCGCGGCAGCGGCGTGGTCCTGGGTCGAGAAGATGTTGCAGGAGCTCCAGCGCACCTCCGCCCCCAGCGCCCTGAGCGTCTCGATCAGGACGGCGGTCTGGATGGTCATATGCAGGCAGCCGGCGATGCGCGCGCCCGCCAGCACCTGGGACTCGCCGAACTCAGCGCGGAGCGCCATCAGCCCCGGCATCTCGGTCTCGGCGATGGCGATTTCCTTCCGGCCCCAATCGGCGAGCGAGAGGTCCTTCACCTTGTAATCGGCGCCGTCATTCATCGCGCTATTCCCCGAGTACCCATACGCTTCGGCGCGCAACGTCTATTCCGCTGCCGGCGCGGCTTTTAGCATCGCCGCCGGGGCCTCACAACAGGTGTCGCCCGGAACAGGCGCGGAATCTGAACTCGCCCGGAACAGGCGGGGCCTCACTCTCCGTCGGGAAAGTCGTCGATCAGCCGCGCGATGCGGCCCGCCTCCGATTGACTCAACAGTTCCTCTGCGTGACGCGCCGCGGCAGAGGCGTCGAGCGCGAGGATACGCTGCTTCACGCGCGGAACATTCGGCGGGGCCATGGAGAGATCGCGCAAGCCGAAACCCAGCAGCATCGCGGTAAAGCGCGGATTGCCCGCGATCTCGCCGCAGAGATTGACCGGGATGCCGGCACGCCGGGCCGCGTCGGTGGTGAATCGGATGAGCCGGAGAACGGCGGGGTGGAGGGGATCGTAGAGGTGGGCGACCTGCTCGTCGCCGCGATCAATCGCGAGCGTATACATGGTGAGGTCGTTGGTGCCGAGGGAGAAGAAATCGCAGGCATCAGCCAGCGCATCCGCCGCCAGCGCCGCGCCCGGCGTCTCGATCATGACACCGAGCGGCGGCGCATCGGCGATCGACACCCGCGCGCGGGTCAGCCTGCGTATCATCTTGTCCACGGCCTTCCGCACCTGCCTGATCTCCTCGACCGAGGTGATCATCGGGACCAGGATGCGCACCGACCCGTGGGCGCCAGCGCGGAGAATCGCCGCGATCTGCGCCTCAAGCAGCGCCGGGATCTTGAGCGAAAGGCGCACAGCGCGGAGCCCGAGTGCCGGATTGACGCTCGGCGAGATGTGCTCGCCGAGGGAGTAGGCGAGCTTGTCCGAGCCGACATCGAGAGTCCGCACCGTCACCGGCGCCCCATTCATGCCGCTAACGATTTCCTTGAGCGAGACATATTGTTCGTCCTCGCTCGGCGGCTCGTCGCGGTTCATGTACATGAACTCGCTGCGCAGGAGGCCGATGCCCTCGGCACCGACCTCCTGCGCCTGCGGCATCTCGTTGGGCAGCTCGATATTGCATTGCAGGGTCACGCGCTCGCCATCGCGCGAGACCGCGAGGACCTGGCGCAGCCGGGCGAGTTGGCGCTTGCGCCGCTCAAGCGCCCGGCGGCGGCGCTCGAGGCGCGCGATCGTCGCCTCGCCGGGGTTGATCACGAGCCCGCCGCGCACGCCGTCCACCGCCACGATGTCGCCCGAACGCACGGCGCCCGCCAGGCCCGACACGCCGAGCACCGCCGGCAGTCCGAGCGAGCGCGCCATGATCGCGGTATGCCCCTCGGCCCCGCCGAGCGCCGCAGCGAAGCCGCCGATGCGTGCCGGGTCCATGAGCGCCGTATCGGCCGGCGTGATCTCCTCGGCGATGATGATGGTTCCGGAGGGCACGCTGGAGAACGCCTGATAGCCGGCACGGGTCAGGTTGCGGACGAGGCGCCCGCTCGCCTCGCGCACATCGTCGATCTTGCCGGCGAGATAGGAATCCTCCATCCCGGCGAAGGCCTGGGCGATCTCCGAAAGCTGCATCTGGATTGCCGCCTCGGCGTTGATGCGTGTGTCCCGGATACGGGCCTCGACGCCGCGCACGAGCCGGGAGCCCGAAAGCATCAGCAGGTGCGCATCGAGCAGGTAGCGCAGCTGGCCCGCAACCTCCTCAGGCAGTGCCTCGGCTTTGGCCTGCAGGCTGTGGATCTGCGACACGGAAAGGGAGACGGCCTCGCCGAAGCGCGCGATTTCGGCCTCGATCGCGTCATCTTCGATGCGGTATTCGGGCACGTCGATGAGGCCGCGCTCGACCACGTGCGCAGGCCCCACCGCGGTGCCGGCGGAGACACCGAGGCCGGCAAAGTGCTGCTCCGGCCGCTCGGGGGGCGTATCGGCCGCGGGGCGCCCGGCAGTCTTTACCTCAGTTTTCATCGAAGCCGCCATCGACCAGCCTGGCGAGCGCCGCCAGCGCGGCAGCGGCCTCCCGTCCCGCGGTCTCGATCCGGATTTCGGTGCCGGGCCCCGCCGCCAGCATCATCAGCCCCAGGATCGAGAGGCCGGAAACCCGCGTACCGTTGCAGGAGACCGTGACATCAGCGTCGAATCCCGATGCGGTCTTGACGAACTTCGCCGCCGCCCGCGCGTGAAGGCCGCGCCGGTTGCCGATCAGGCATGTACGCTGGCGGCTCCCTTCGCCGGGCTCGACCGCCTCGCTCATGTCTCGCCGCTCTCCAGCAGCCGTCCGGCGACGTGAATATAGGTGCGACCGGCCTCCTGCGCGGCGGCCACGGCGCTCCGCAGATCGCTGCTCGAGCGCACGCTCGCGAGCTTGATCAGCATCGGCAGGTTCACGCCGGCGATGACCTCGACATTTGCGCTCTCCATGACCGAGATCGCGAGGTTCGACGGGGTGCCGCCGAACATGTCGGTGAGCACGATCACGCCGTCGCCTTCGTCGGTGGCGGCGATCGCGTCGAGAATCTCCTGGCGGCGCTTCTCCATGTCGTCGTCGGGGCCGATGCAGATGGCGCACGTGCGGGCCTGCGGCCCGACGACATGCTCGGTCGCCGCGACGAATTCCTCGGCGAGGCGACCGTGAGTAACCAGAACGAGCCCGATCATTAGCTTATCCGGCCGCCCGCCGCTCCGGCGCGGCGTCCTCGGTTTCGAGATCGCGGTGGCGCACCGTGACCTGCCAGTTGCCGCCCCCGAGCGCCTCGGCCAGGTGCTCCGCCACGGCGACGGAGCGGTGGCGCCCGCCGGTGCACCCAAGCGCGATGGTGAGGTAGGACCTGCCGTCCCGCTCGAAGGCCGGCAGCAGGGGGCTGAGCATCGAGACCATTCCCTCGAAGAAGGGGCCGTAGGCCGGGTCGTCCCGCACGTAGCGCGCGACTTCAGGCTCGCGCCCGGTGAGGGGCCGGAGCGCCGGCACGTGGTGGGGATTTGCGAGAAAGCGGACGTCGAACACGAAATCAGCCTCCGAGGGCACACCATGGCGGTAGGCGAAAGAGAGCACGAAGATCACCGGCGCGTGCGCGGCCTCTGGCTGAAAGCGCGCCGCGACGACACTGCGCAGATCGCGGACGGAGAGCCGACTGGTGTCGAGTGTGAGGTCGGCCCGCTCGCGGAGCCAGCCGAGCAACGCGCGCTCGCGCCGAATTCCTTCCTCGACCGGCTGGTCGTGAGCAAGGGGGTGCGGGCGGCGGGTCTCGCTGAAGCGCCGGCGCAGCACCTCCGTCTCGCAATCGAGAAAGAGCAGGGCGATGTCGCCCGGCCCCTCGGCGCCGAGCAGCGGCCCGAGATAACGTTCGATGGGGTCGAACCCCCTGGTGCGCGAATCGATTCCGAGAGCGAGCGCGCCCTGCCGGCTGCCGTCGTCACGCTCTCGCACGAGATCCGAAAGCAGCGAGAGAGGGAGGTTGTCGATCGCCTCGTAGCCGAGGTCTTCCAGGATCTTGAGTGCGGTCGACTTGCCGGCGCCGGACATTCCCGTCACCAGAACAAGGGCGCGATTGCCGGAGGGATCGGCAGCCATCATCCGGCCGAACGCGCCGCCTGCGTGCCCTGTTCGACGGCGGCGAGCGCAAGCCTCACCTTTGCCGGCGTCGACGTCTCGAACGGAGCAAGCGCCACGCGCCGCGCCCGATGGCCAGCAAGAGTAATGCTTGCGGCCTCCGGCATACGCTCGATCGCGTGCGGCGCCGCGAGATCGACCACGAGACGGACCGGGCATTGGGGCATGAACTCCATCGAGACGATCCCGATCCCGCGCACTTCGAGCAGCCCGGCGATACGTGCCGGCGGCGCAGCGAGCAACGCCCCACCGCTGCTCGTCAGCGCCACCTGGTCGTCCGCGACGAGCTGGGCCCCGCCCTCGATCAGGCGAAGCGCGAGATCGGACTTACCGGCACCCGGGGCGCCGCGCAGCAGCACGCCCCTGCCCTCCAGGGCGACGCAGCTCGCATGGACGAGAATCATGGGGCGACCGTGCGGCGCTCCAGGGTCGCTGTCAATCGGCCGCCGCCCTCGCCGCAGGCGGGAGGTGCTCACGTCCGGGCGGCGCCCGCCGCACCGGTGAGAATGGCATAGAGCGCCTCTGCGCTGTCTGTTCCGCGCAAGCGCGCGCAGACGCGCTCGTCCCGCAGCAGGCGCGAGACCAGCGCCAGTGCCTTCAGATGATCCGACCCTGCGGAATCCGGCGCGAGAAGCAGGAATATGAGATCGACCGGTCGCCCGTCGACCGCATCGAAATCGATGGGCTCCCGCAGGCGGGCGAACACCGCCGAGGGCTTTGAAAGCCCCGCAAGCTTGGCATGCGGGATCGCGACGCCGGCACCGACTCCGGTGGATCCTAGGCGCTCGCGCGCGAGCAACAGGTCGAGGACTGTGCGCTCCTTCTGCGCCGTCTGCGCTGCAGCGATGGCCGAAAGCTCCTGGAGGGCCTGCTTCTTGCTGCCCGCCTTCAGGCCATCCGAGACACCGCTCACTGACAAGAGATCCGCGATCTCCATTGCCTGATCGCTCTGTTGTTTGCCGTTGAAGGCAGCGCTGGCTGGTGGCGGCCGGCACCCGGCCGCGACGCTCAGTCGGCCGGCTGCGGGAAAGGCTCGGCTTCGTCGACGGCTTTCGCGCCACGCGGGCTCTTGTGATGGTCACGCAGCTTCCGCTTATGCCGGCGCATGCGCTTCTCCAGCCGCTCGGCAGCGATGCTGAAGCTTGCCGTCATGTCGGCCGCCGCCGCGTGGCTCTGGAACCTGATGCCGTGGCCGACATGGATCATGAGGTCGGTCTCGATCATCTGCGCCACCTTGGCGAACACGGCCTGCGCGTCGATAGCGGTGGAAAAAAATTTTCCAGCCGACGTTTCGAGGCGCTGCGACACCTGATCGCGAAAACTCTCGTTGACGCTGACGTGCCGGCCCGTGATGGCGATCTGCATGCCTACCCCCCGCGGTCTCGCTTCAGGGGGATTATAGGCGAGATAGGCCATGGGCGGGAAGCGTGGCCGGCAACCCCGCTGTGCCCGGCAGGGCGCCGGTGCCGCCGGGAAGAGTTGAACTTCCGACCCCTCCCTTACCAAGGGAGTGCTCTACCCCTGAGCTACGGCGGCGCGGGCGCGACATTGCCACAGCCCAGGCCGGCCGGCAACGACGCGGTGAGGCAAAGAAATTTCACGTGAATAGGGCCTTGACCGACGGCGCGCAGCGATTATATTGCACTGCAACATGATGCTGCACTGCAATATGGCTGAGCGTCGCAGGGCGGTGCGCATCGCCGGTAACAACCGCCTATCGATGAGGTGAAAGCGATGACGACCAAGTCCGAGACCACGAGCAAGGCCGGCGCGACCGGCCCGAAGGCACCCTGGAACGGCGCTCTGCCGTTCGAGACCATCGCCGAGGAGAGCCGCGCGAGCTTCGTCAGCGTCGTCGAGGCCTCGACCATCGCGGCGAAGGGCTATGGCGCCATCGGCAGCGCCTGGTTCGACTTTGCCAAAGAGGCGATGGCGGCACAGGCCGGCGCAACTGAGGCACTGATGGGTGCGCGCAGCTGGGCCGAGCTCACCGACGCCCAGACCGTGCAGGCCAAGAGCGCTTTCGAGCGCACGATGGCTGCGGGGAACCGCATCGCAGACATGACGGTCAAGACCGCCGGCGATTCGATGGAGCCGATCCGCGCGCGCGCCGAGAACTTGGTCGAGCGCTACGGCAAGCCCGCCGCCTAGCGGCAACTGCCATCCCGCTACAGGGGGCCCGGAGCCGGACGGTTCCGGGCCCTTCTCTTATGGCCCCGGTGCGGGGTTGATGAGGGCACCGCCGGGCCCTCCCGCGTCGATGACGCAGCGCTCGCCCGCGACCGAGACCCGGCCCGCGGCGATGAGGCGCACGGCGAGCGGCAGGCAGCGATGTTCCTCGCACAACACGCGGGCCGCCAGGCTCTCCGCCGTGTCGTCCGGCAGAACGGGCACCGCCGCCTGAACGATGATCGGCCCGCTGTCGACCTCGGGCCGCACATAGTGAACCGTGCAGCCGGTGATGCGAACGCCGGCCTCGATGGCCCTGGCATGCGTATCGAGCCCCTTGAAGGCGGGCAGCAGCGAGGGGTGGATGTTGATCAGCCGATCGCGCCAACGGTCGACGAATTCCGCCGTGAGCACGCGCATGAAGCCGGCGAGGCAGATCAGCTCGACGCCGCTTGCTTCCAGCGCATCGCTCAGCGCCTGCTCGAAGGCAGCGCGCGTGTCATGCGCCCGGTGGTCGATCACCCGATGGGGGAGGCCCGCCCGCGCGGCCCGCGTGAGGCCGAAGGCGTCGGCCCGGTTGGAGAGCACCAGCGCGATCTCGCTCCCGGAATCGGCACGGGCGCAATCGTCGATAAGGGCTTGGAGATTGGTCCCGCTGCCCGAGATCAGGACGCCCACTCTCAGCCGCGCCATATCGTCCCCTACCGTCCCGCGGCCGCAGTCCTGCGACTGCCGCCCGTCGCCTTGCTTCAGACCCCATGATACCCTGACGGACAGGTCCATGGCTGCCGCCGGCCGCAGCCCGCCCGACCGGACAACAGGGTCTGAATGATGGGTGGATCGGCTCGTCTCGCCACCGCCGCGCGGTGTGCTGCCCGCGCCCTCGCGCTGTCATTGATTCTCGCCTATGGCACGGCGCGCGGCGAGGCGGTGTTCACCGTCCCCCATGTTCCGATCGATGCCGAGGCTGCGTCGTCGGCAGAGGCGCGGGAGCTCGCCATCGCGGCCGGCCAGCGCGACGCACTGGAGATCCTGCTGCGCCGCCTCACGGTCGAGGGTGCGTCCCTGCCGGCACCGGCCGAGGACTCCATCGCGGCGATGGTCGCGGGTTTCGAAATCGACCGTGAGCTGGTCTCGACCACCCGCTATCGTGCGTCGCTGACGGTGGATTTCGACCCCGCCGAGGTGCGCCGCCTGCTGCGAGAGAGCGGCGTCGCCTATGCCGAGACCCTGAGCAAGCCGGTGCTGGTCGTGGCGGTTCAGCGCGACCCCGGCGGCATCTTGCTGTGGGAGGACGGCAATCGCTGGCGCCGGGCGTGGGAAGAGCGCCCGCCCAACGGCGGCCTGGTGCCGATCCTGCTGCCGCTCGGCGACATCATCGATCTCGGCGCGGTGGACGCGAAACGGGCGCTGGCTTCCGATGCGGAGGCGTTGGGCGCGCTCGGGCGGCTCTACGGCACGAGCGCGGTGGCGATCGCGGTCGCCGGCCTCTCGGGCTCCTCTGCCGTCGCAAAGCCCTCCGCGCCCGCGGAGGCCGGCACGGCGGGCGCAGACGGCGAGGCATCGGCCGCCGGCCGGGCTCTTACGCTCTCGCTCCGCCGGATCGCTGCCGGAGACGAACCTGCCGTCGCAAGAACACTGATCGGCCGCACAGGCGAGAGCGAACGGGCGCTGCTGGAGCGCGGCACCGACAGGGTCGTCGCCCTGCTCGAGGATGCTTGGAAGGCTGCCAACCTGATCCGCTACGACGAGGATCATGTGCTCCAGGCGACCGTTCCGATCGCGAGCCTCGGCGAATGGGTGTCCATCCAGCGGCGGCTCGGGGCGCTCGCCATGGTCGCCGCGGTCGAGATCGACTCCCTCTCCCTGCGCGAGGGGCGGCTCACGCTCCGCTATCACGGCACGGCGGACCAGCTGCGCCTCGCCCTCGACCAGAGCGATCTCGCTCTCACGCCTCTGGCGGACGAATGGGTGCTGGGTCCCCGGGCCGAGAAGCCTGAGCCGGAAGCGCCCGACGCGCCTGCGCCAGGTGAGGCGGAGTAGGGTGCCGGCAATGGCCGATGCTAGCCCGCATTTCTCACCACGGTCACGGCCTGCGTCGCGTCCAGGCGTTCGAACCGGCAGGAGCGGGCCGAAAAGCGTATCGGGGCATACGGTTGAGGCCCGCGACGAAGCGGGCGGGCGCCTGGGCGCGACCCAAAGGGCGGCGCTGTCCGGCCGACAGTGTGCGTCACGCCGCTTGCCCGATGCCCCACATCGCGCTACGCGCCCTTCCTGCCCTGTCGGCCGGACAGCGCCGCGCAGGCCATGACCCTGGTGAGAAATGCGGGCTAATCCCGGGCGGCAGCGCACCTTCGACTGGGGCGTCCGCCCGGCGCTCGGGCGAGAGGATTTCCTCGTCGCGCCCTGCAACGAGGCGGCGGTCGCCTGGCTCGACCGCTGGCCGGACTGGCCGGGGCCTGCGCTCGTGATCCACGGCCCGCCGGGTTCGGGCAAGAGCCATCTGGCCGAGGTGTGGCGGCGTCGCAGCGGCGCCGAGATGGTCGATGCGGCGGCCCTCACCCACGCCGCACCCGGCGGCGGACAAGCAGCCGCGGCGCTGGTCTTAGACGGGCTGAGCGGGCCGATCGACGAGCGTGCCCTCCTGCACACGTACAACAGCGTCGCCGAGCGGGGCGGCCATCTGCTGCTCACCGCCTTGGCCCCGCCGGCGCGCTGGCCGCTCGCGCTCCCCGATCTCGTCTCCAGGCTTCGAGTCGCGCCGTCGGTGGCGCTCGGCCTGCCGGACGATGCGCTGCTCGCCGCCCTCATGCTCAAGCTGTTCGCGGACCGGCAGATCGCGGTGGCACCCGAGGTGCCGGCCTATGTCGTGCCGCGCATCGAGCGGACCTTCGAGGCCGCGGCCAGCCTCGTGGAACGCCTGGACCGGGCGGCGCTCGCCGAGGGAAGGCCGGTTACCGTGCCGCTCGTACGCGCGGTGCTCGCCCTCGGCGAGAGTGAGTCCGACACGCCGCCGGAGTCCTGATCCGCAGGGCTCTCGGCCCGTCGCGTTTTTGTCTGGCCGCGACAATGGCCGTATTGTAGATAACCGTGAATCAAACCGAGAGAAGGGGCGCGGGAGCAGCCGAATGGCCAAGGCCAAGCGGGCCGCCGAGGCGGAGAGCTTCGCGCCGGCCGACAAGTTCATCAATCGCGAGCTGAGTTGGCTCGCCTTCAACGCACGGGTGATGGAGGAGGCCGAGAACCTTAACCACCCGCCGCTGGAGCGCCTGCGCTTTCTCTCGATCTCGGCATCGAACCTCGACGAGTTCTATATGGTCCGCGTCGCCGGCCTGCATGGTCAGGTCGAGGCGGGCATCGTCGAATCCTCGCAGGACGGCCTGAGCCCCGCAGAGCAGATTCGCGCCGTCAACGAGCGCGCCAACAGGCTCATGGTGCAGCAGCAGCAGCGTTGGATTGCGCTGGTCGCCGAGCTCGCCGACGCGGGCATTGCCATCGTGTCTCCCGAGCGGCTCCAAGATGACGAGCGGCAATGGCTCGACGGCTACTTCATCGATCGCCTCTTTCCGGTGCTGACGCCGCTTGCGATCGACCCGGCCCATCCGTTCCCGTTCATTCCCAACCTCGGTTTCAGCCTGGCGCTGGAGCTGGTCGAGCGCGGCACGCGGCGCCTGGTCCCGTCGCTTGTGCGCGTCCCTAGCCAGGTGGAACGCTTCATCCGCCTGCCCGAGGGCGAACGGGGTGAGGTTCGCTTCATCGCGCTGGAAGACGTGGTCGAGCTCTATCTCGACCGGCTGTTCCCCGGCTTCGCACCGCGTGCGGTGGGCCTGTTCCGGATCGTCCGCGACAGCGACATCGAGCTGGAGGAAGAGGCGGAGGACCTGGTGCGCTCGTTCGAGAGCGCGCTGAAGAGACGGCGTCGCGGCAGCGTCATCCGGCTCGAGGTGAACGCGGCCATGCCCGCCCGCATGCTGGATTTCCTGGCCGACAAGCTCGGCGTCGCGGCGCGCGATATCGTCAAGGTCGGTGGAATTCTGGGTCTCGCGGACACGGCGATGCTCATCAAGTGCGGCAGAGCCGACCTCGAATTTACGCCCTACCGTGCGCGCTTTCCCGAGCGGATCCGGGATTTCGGCGGCGATTGCTTTGCCGCGATCAAGGCCAAGGACATCCTCGTTCATCACCCCTACGAGAGCTTCGACGTCGTCGTCCAGTTCCTGCGCCAAGCGGCGCGGGACCCGGACGTGATCGCGATCAAGCAGACGCTCTATCGCACCAGCAACGATTCGCCCATCGTCAGCACGCTGGTCGAGGCGGCGGAGGCGGGAAAGTCGGTCACCGCGCTGGTCGAGCTCAAGGCGCGGTTCGACGAGGCGGCGAACATCCGCTGGGCGCGGGACCTGGAGCGCGCCGGCGCTCAGGTGGTCTACGGCTTCATGGACCTGAAGACCCACGCCAAGGCATCCCTGGTGGCCCGCCGCGAAGCCGACGGCCTCCGCAGCTACGTGCACTACGGCACCGGCAACTATCATCCGATTACCGCGGCAATCTATACGGACCTCTCGTTCTTCACCTGCGAGCCGGCGCTCTGCCGCGATGCGGCGCTGCTCTTCAACTATCTGACGGGCGGCGCGGCGCCTGAGCGCTACGAGAAGTTAGCGGTGGCACCGCTCGGCATGCGCAGCGCCATCCAAGAGCTGATCGAGGCGGAGACCGCCCACGCGCTCGCCGGCCGGCCCGCGGCGATCTGGGTGAAGCTCAACTCTTTGGTGGACCCCGATGTGATCGAGGCACTTTACGCCGCCTCCGCCGCCGGGGTCTCCATCGACCTGGTGGTGCGCGGCATCTGCTGCCTCAGGCCGGGTGTGCCGAGCCTCTCGGAGAACATCCGGGTGAAGAGCATCGTCGGGCGTTTCCTCGAACACTCCCGTATCATGTGCTTCGGTGCGGGCCACGGCCTGCCCTCGCCCAACGCCAAGCTGTTCATTTCGTCGGCGGACTGGATGGGGCGCAATCTCGACAGGCGGGTCGAGATCATGGTGCCGATCGAGAATCCGACCGTTCACGAGCAAATCCTCGATGAGATCATGACCGCGAACCTGAGGGACAACGAACAGAGTTGGACGCTTGATACTGACAGCGACTTCTCCCGCTTGAGCCCGGACGGCGAGCCTTTCAACGCCCACCGCTTCTTCATGACCAACCCGTCGCTCTCCGGCCGCGGCAAGGCACGGCGCGAGCCGCTGCTCGCCGTGGCGGACTCTGGCGGCGATAACCCGCCCGACGCGTGACGCAACAGCAGGGCGCGTCCCAACTCGCGGCCGACCCGGCGACGCTCGCGGTCGAGTCCGAGCGCTTCCTGGCCAGCGCGCGCGCCAATGCGGCAGCCGACGCACCCTACGGCGTGCTCGACGTCGGCTCGAACTCTATCCGCCTCGTGGTGTTCGAGGGGCTCAACCGGGCACCGGCACCCATATTCAACGAGCGCGAGCTGTGCGGCCTCGGCGCCACCCTGGCCGAGACCGGGGCGCTCGCGCCCGACGCGGTGGAACCCGCGCTCGATGCGCTGCGCCGGTTCTCCGCGGCCGCAACGGCACTCGGGGTGGCCCCGCTCGACGCGGTGACGACGGCGGCGGTTCGCGAAGCGCGCGACGGCGAGCGCTTCCGCGCGGCAGCGGCCCGCGAGGCCGGATTCTCGCTCAGGGTCCTCTCGGGCGAGGAAGAGGCCCGCTATGCGGCTCTCGGCGTGGTCTCGGCCTTCCCGGGGGCGAGCGGGCTGATGGCGGACCTGGGCGGCGGCAGCCTGGAACTGGTGCGCCTCGAGCAGGGGCGGCTCGCCGAGCACGCGACCCTCCCGCTCGGCGTGCTCCGCCTCGGCAGCCTCAAGCCCGGCCGCCGCACCGCGCTCGCGGCGGAACGGCTGGAAACGCTGCCCTGGCTCGATCGGGTGCGGGGCGAGCCTGTCTATCTCGTCGGCGGTGCGTGGCGGGCGCTGGCCCGGCTCCACATGGCCGCCGAGCAATATCCCATCGCCGTCGTCCATCACTATCGCATGGCGGCGGCCGAGGCCCGCAGGGTCGCCGGAGAATACGCCGATGCCGATCCCAGTACGCTGCAGCCGGGGCCGGAAGGCATGTGGCCCAGGCGGCTTGCGACCGTGCCGAGCGGCGCCGCGGTTCTGATCGCGTTGCTGAAGATCGCCCGGCCGAGCGACGTGCTGTTCTCGGCCTTCGGTCTGCGCGAGGGGCTGCTCTTCGACAGGCTGCCGCCGACGGTCCGTGCGCTCGATCCGCTCCATGACGCGTGCCGGGCGATCGCCCGGCGGGATGGCCGCTCCCTCGCCTATGCCGAGGCGCTCGAGTCATGGCTGGCGCGGGCGGCGCTTCCGGCTTTCGATGCGCATCGGGGCGTGCTGCCGGCGGCAGCCTTCCTCTCCGAGATCGCCTGGCGCCAGCATCCGGACCTCCGCGCAACCGACGCATTCGCGCGCATCTCCCGCGCGCCGTTCGTCGGCATCGACCATCCGGGCCGGGTGTTCCTCGCGCTTGCCGTCGCCACGCGCTACAAGTCGGCCCTGCCGGCCGAAGCGGATCGCGCCGTGAACCGGCTGCTGCCCCGGGCGGCGCAGGCCGAGGCCCGCGCGCTGGGGCTCACGCTCAGGCTCGCCGAGCGGCTCTCTTGCGGGGAGCCGGCGGTGCTCGACGGATCCGAGCTCGCGGCAGAGGACGGCCGCCTCGTGCTGAGGCTCGCGGCTCGGCACCAGGCGCTCGTTTCGGGCAAGGCCCAGTCGGCAGCCGAGGCGCTCGCGCGGGCGCTCGACTGCTCGCTTTGCGTCGAGGCCAGCAGTTAGCGCGTTCTTCGCGCTACGGTCTCGGTCCGGCTCCGCCGTCCCACTCGGACCACACTTAATTCTTATCCGGGATTTGCCGGGATTAAGTGGGATAAGTGGGATTCCGCGGGATGGTGTCGCGCACCCCCGCGTCGCGCAGGCCCGAAGGGTCGCGCGCGCACACCTCACCTGCCGTGGCCGTTTCGCTCTCGCCTTTCATGGCGCGATCCTGGCGCGTGAGCCGCGCGCCGTGCACGGCACCATGGTCCTGTGCGTTAAGAGCGCTCTCAACCGCGGTGGCCTTGCGCGCGCGGTCGCGCTATGAGGGGTCCCGCGGCTGGCGCTTATGCGGGCGTGGCGGAACCGGTAGACGCGCGGGTCTCAAAAACCCGTTCCTTCGGGAGTGTGAGTTCGAGTCTCACCGCCCGCACCAGCCCCCGATATCGTCGCTCACGGCAGCCGGCCTTCGGCCGGCGCCTGCGCGGGCGCGCCGCATTCGCGGCGGGCCGCGACCGCGGCCTATCGCGAGTCCGTCGAAGACGGACTCGCTCTAGCAATCGAGGGTGTTGCTGCGCTCCCAATCCGAGAGCGTGCCTGAGTACGCGTTCCACTCGCTCGTCTTGAGCTTGACGTAGCTCTTGACGAAGCTCTCGCCGAAGCCCGCGCGCACGACCTTGTCCTTCTCGAAGAGCCTGAGCGCGTCGAGCAGGTTGAGCGGCAGCCTGCGGGCGCCGCGCAGCTTGTGGCCCTCGGCATAGAGGTTGAGGTCGGTGCGCGCGCCTGGGTCGAGCGCGTTCTCGATGCCGTCGAGCCCGGCGACGACGATGCCCGCCTGCAACAGATAGGGGTTGGCGGCGCCATCCATCAGCCTGAGCTCGAAGCGCCCCGCGTCGGGAATGCGCACCATGGTCGAGCGGTTGTTCCCGCCGTAGGCCACCAGATTGGGCGACCATGTGGCGCCGGAGAGGGTGACCGGCGCGTTGATCCGCTTGTAGCTGTTGACGGTGGGATTCCAGACCGCGCAGAGCGCCGGCGCGCGGTGGATGATGCCGCCGAGGAACTGGTAGCCGAGCTGAGATATGCCGCGCTCGCCCTTCGCATCGTGGAAGAGGTTCTTCTTGCCGGAATTGTTCCAGACCGAGACATGGGCGTGGCAGCCGTTGCCGGTCAGGTTGGAGAAAGGCTTCGGCATGAACGTGGCCCGGAGCCCGTGCTTCTCGGCAAGCGACTTGACCATGTACTTGAAGAAGACGTGGCGGTCGGCGGTGATCAGCGCGTCGTCATAGTCCCAGTTCATCTCGAACTGGCCGTTGGCGTCCTCGTGGTCGTTCTGATAGGGGCCCCAGCCGAGGCTCAGCATGGCGTCGCAGATCTCTGAAACGACGTCGTAGCGGCGCATCAGGGCCGCCTGGTCGTAGCAGGGCTTGGCCTGGGTATCGAGCGGGTCGGAGATCGCGGTGCCGTCCCCGCTCACGATGAAGTACTCCGCCTCGACCCCGGTCTTGACCCGGTAGCCCTTCTTCTTCGCCTCGTCGAGCTTGCTCTTGAGCTTGAGGCGGGGCGTGTCCGGCATGGGCTCGCCGTTCATCCAGCAGTCGCCGGCGAGCCAGCCGACCTCCGGCTTCCACGGTAGCTGGATCAGGGTCGCGGGGTCCGGCTTGACCAGCATGTCGGGCTCAGCGGGATTGCTGTCGAGCCAGGCGGCGAAGGCGGCGAAGCCGGCGCCGTCGGCCTGCATGCCGGCGATCGCCTCGGCCGGCACGAGCTTGGCCCGGAGCACGCCGAACAGGTCCACGAAGCTGATCAGGAAATAGCGAATCTTCTTCTGTTTCGCGGCCTGAGCCAGATCCACGGCCATCGCTCCATACTCCCTCGTCTCGGATTCTCGCGGGCGGGCTGCTACCAGGGCAGCTCCTTGCCGTCATACTGGAAGAAGCCGCCGGTCTGGCCCCCGCCATAGCCCGCCACCACCCGGCGGATGCCGGCAATGCTGTCCTCCTTGTTGACCGGCGCCTGGGGCCCGCCCATGTCGGTAACCACCCAGCCGGGATGGACCGCGATCGTGCGCACCCCGCGCGGCGCGAGATCGATGGAGAGCGCCTTGACCAGCAGGTTGAGCGCCGCCTTGCTCGACCGGTAGGAATACAAACCGCCGTCGGCGAGGTCGGTGATGCTGCTCATATGGGTGGACATGAAGAAGAGCAGCTTCATCTCGCTCTGGGCGACGTGATCCACGAACGCTTCGGTGACGCGGAGCGGCGCCATGGTGTTGATCTCGTGCACCTCGGCCCAGGCCTCGTAGTCGATGGTGCCGAAGGTGGCCGGTCCCTGATCGTCGATCGTGCACCCGAGCAGGCCCGCATTGTTGACCAGCATGTCGATGGGCGTGCCGCGAAACTCGTCTGCAAGCGCCTCGATCTGCTCGGGCTCGCTCACGTCGAGGGTGTGCAGCGTGATCGCACCATCCGAGCCCGCGGCAAGCGCTGCCAGTGCGTTCGCCCCGTCGGGGTTGCGGCAGCAGGCGTAGATGCGCCAGCCGTCGTCCACGAATTGGCGCACCATCTCGAGGCCGAGCCCTCTGCTCGCACCGGTGACCAGCATCGACGCCATCGTCCAGCCCTCCCTTGCCCTTGCGGCGGCGGCAGAATAGCGGACAGGGCGGCGCCGACAAGGGTGCGTCCGTCGCCGACAACGCTCGCGGCGAAACGCCCCCACCTCTCCCTGGCCCTTTCCCGATTCGTTCATTTCCCTCAGTCGCCGGGCGCTCGCTCCGCTCGCTTGGCTACGCGCATACGCGCGCGGCGCAGTCGCGCCGTCCGGGCCTACGGCCCGGGAGCGGAGGAGGGGGAACGCAGGCGGCACCGGCTTCGTCCCCTCTCCTCCCTGGGGAGGAGAGGGTTAGGGTGAGGAGGGAGGCCTGCCCCAAGCCATTGCCGGCGCCGCCCGGCCTGGCCTATGGTG
This sequence comes from Alphaproteobacteria bacterium, assembly GCA_965262755.1. Taxonomy (GTDB): domain Bacteria; phylum Pseudomonadota; class Alphaproteobacteria; order UBA828; family UBA828; genus WTGU01. Next base: position 913,471 of record OZ253557.1, read on the forward strand.
CGCGCCTGAGGCCCGCCGAGAGCACCCGTAGCTCAGCTGGATAGAGCGCTGCCCTCCGAAGGCAGAGGTCACAGGTTCGAATCCTGTCGGGTGCGCCACCCTATCCGCCGCTATTCTGTGCTGCCGCCAGCGTCCCGCGCGCGATCACGCCGCGGCTGCGGCCATCTTGGCGGTTATTGAGGGCGCGGGGCGTGGAATGAGAGGGCTAAAGGCATGAGCCCATTGTTGGATACTGTCTTTGTCCTTGGTGCTGGTTTCTCTGTCGAGCAGGGATTTCCATTAGCTCGCGATATCAGGCAAGACGTAATTTCTTTCTTGAACAGTGAACGGAATCCCCGGCAAGGGTTTTTGAGGCCAGGGAACGGCGGATACCCGGAGGGTCAGTTTTATGCTGGCCTGGGGATGATAGAGGAGGATGGAGAATTACCGTTCGAAGAACTCTTGATCAAACTTGCAGAACGACTGAAGCAGGGAGACGCAGGGCCTTGCCACCAGACGGACGAACAGCTCCGTATCGGTGCACGACGCGTACTATGGGAGATCCACAATTCAACTGAGAAGGTAGAACCAGCGTACAAGAACTTCGCTGCTTGGCTCCGCGCGGACTGGCATCGCCACGGCATCATCTCATTCAACTGGGATCTTCAAGCAGAACAGCTGCTGCATCAGGGGAATGTGCCATGGCACTACTGCCTGACCGCAAAAGGTCGGCTGCCGGTGATCAAGCCACATGGATCGATCAACTGGAACAGGTACCGCCAGGAAAATCTCATCACTCACTATCGGTCTTGGCAGCCTGTCGGTAGCACCAGGCTGTCGTTTGATGCTCAAAATCCACTATCGGATGCTAGGAGCGTGCGCCGTAGAAAAATCCGCGCGGCGAAGTTGGTATTGGATGGGGTGTGGGTGGATTGGCGTCAGGGGGCAGTATGATGCGACACGCCAGTTGCGTTTGGGAACTGCCCGATGCCGACCACGTATCGTCCCTACCAGCCGGAGCAGCCCTTGCTTCTGCCGCCGGACTTGCAGGAGTGGGTTCCCCCAGGGCACCTGGCTCATCACGTCAGCGATGTGGTCGATGCACTGGACTTGACGGCGTTCTATGCGCCCTACGAGGGGGACGGTCGACGCAACGCCCCCTACGAGCCGTCGATGATGGTCAAGGTGCTGATCTATGCCTACGCGACGGGCACATTCTCCTCGCGTGCGGTGGCGAGAAAGCTGGAGGAGGATGTAGCGTTTCGGATGCTCGCGGCGGGCAACTTCCCGCAACATCGCACGGTATGTGAGTTCCGCCGCCGACATCTGGCGGAGTTCAGCGAGCTGTTTGTGGGGGTGGTGCAGGTGGCGCGCGAGATGGGACTGGCGCGGTTCGGCAAGCTCTCGGTCGACGGGACGAAGGTGCGAGCGAACGCGAGCAAGCGCAAGGCGATGAGCTATGAGCGGATGGGCAAAGAGGCGGCTCGCTTGCAGGCGGAGATCGAGGCGCTGCTGACGAAGGCGGGGATGGTGGACGCCGAAGAAGACGATCGTTGGGGCGAGGATTTCCGGGGCGACGAGTTGCCCGAGGAGTTGCAACGCAGGGAGAAGCGCCTGGCGGCGATCCAGGCAGCCAAAGCGCGTTTGGAGGCGGCGCAACGCGGGCGCGACGCTGAGCGCGGGCGCGAGCCTGGGCAGGACCGCAATCCCCGGGGCGGGCGGCCCTACAAGCGGGCCTACGGCGAGCCCGCGCCGAAGGCGCAGAGCAATTTCACCGATCCCGAGAGCCAGATCATGAAGACCAGCAGCGAGGGATTCCAGCAGTGCTACAACGCGCAGATGGCGGTCGATGGGGAGCACCAGATCATCGTCGCGACTCAGGTGGGGCCACAGGCCAGCGACCAGGGTCAGCTGGTGGGGATGCTCGACGAGATCAACGAGACGTTTGGGGTCGAGCCTGCGGTGGTACTGGCCGATGCGGGCTACTGCAACGAGCCGGATCTGTTGGAGCTGGAAGATCGCGGCATCGACGCGCACGTAGCGCTGGGGCGTGAAGGCAAGTCCCAGGTGGCGGTCGACCCGGCCCGGCTCCCTGCCACGCACCGCATGGGTGAGAAACTGGCGCGCCCCGCGGGCAAAGCCCGGTACGCGCAACGCAAGTGGCTCTCGGAGGCGCCGAACGGGTGGATCAAGGAGGTGCTCGGATTCCGACGATTCAGCCTGCGAGGCTTGGCGAAGGTGCGCGGCGAGTGGGACCTCGTGTGCTTGGCGTTGAACATCAAGCGGATGGGGACGGTGGCCACGTGCTGAGGCAGGTGCTGGCCTGCCAACGCACTTGCTCCGGGGCGCGCAGTGCCCATCGACCGCGTATGAAACGCGAATCTCTTCCGTTCCGGCCTTCCGGTCTGGGATTTCCATCCCAGAGTCGGGCGGGCCAGATGTCCACACTCGGGCCAAAATCCCGCCTCTCCGGCGGCCGCGCGCCAATCGCCCAGCATCAAAACTTCTACGGCGCACGCTCCTAGATGGGATGATGCTACACCAAGCCTAAACTACATGCTCTACCCAGGTGATCCCGACCGACCTGAAACCCATGACGACATAAAACTGTTGTGGCAAGATGCCGCTCGCCTCATAGACAGGGCCGAGCAAGTTGTGTTTATTGGCTATTCCTTTCCCTATTACGATGACTATTCTCGACATTTTTTCCAGGATAATATGCGAGGTAAACATATTATCGCGGTTAACCCGTCAAAGTGTGATCTACAAAGGTTCAAATGCGTCTTGGGCGCGGCAGCCGCCGAGATGGAACTCCGCGAAGAGGCATTTGGGGATTGTCAGTTTGCGCAACCGGCTACTGACGCATAGCTCCGCAGGTTTCAGTTAACTGATTCGGCCGCGTCTGTACTTGCGGTGCCGTGGGCTTTTCGGATGAGCCGCCACCACGCCCACCTAAACTCTCTGCGCTGGGCCGCCCCTCCGCCGCTACGTCTTCAAGCGCGACGGCTGGCGGTGCGTCATGTGCGGCCGGGCCGGGCGTCTAGTGTCCCATTCGAGAAGTTTCTATCCATGTGTACAACGCCCCCAACACGTCATGGCCGGACTTGTTCCGGCCATCCATGTGGTTGCCCAAGTCCGAGGGTCTGGCGGAGGGAGATGCCCGGAACAAGTCCGGGCATGACGATGCGTGGGAGTGATTTGGTTGGAGAGAACCGGCGCGAGCCGATGCAGGCTGAGACGGCGTGGTGCACCTCGGTTACGGCACTCGCCGCCCGACAGGCGCCCACTCAAGCCTCACGATCCACCCCTGGCGTAGCGCCCCGCCTGCTCGATACAGGTATCGATTTGACTCGCTCGATCAGGGACTTTGGGGCGGATCGCGTTGGCGAGGCGCGTCGCGGCATCCACATTCACGACGACGGCGCCATGGCCTTCGAGGCCGATCTTGATGCTCGGCTCCTCGAATTGGTTGGGAAGCGGTTCAAATTCGAAAGGCTTCGGATCGGGTAGACCCAGGCTCGTGAGAATAGCTGCGCGAGAGGGCATCGGATACGTTCCGTTCCTGTTGAGCGTACGCCCTCCCTAAAGCCAGATATAGGAGCCCAAGCGAGAAAATTCAACTTGAACAAGGCCGCCCGTGGGCCGCGGCCGACGATGCCGGCGGTGCGGAAGGCCGCTCCTACGTCGTCTTGCCGATCTCGTCGAGGCGTTCCTGCAGCGCGAGCCGGCTGATGCTGGCGAGCGGCAGGCTGGTGAAGATCGAGATGCGGGCATAAAGCATGCGGTGGGTCTCGGAGAAGGCGTAATCTCCGCATCCGTGCCGGTCGCGGCGGCGGGGTCGGGTACGCCCCAGTGCGCGCTCATGGGCTTGCCGGGCCAGGTGGGGCAGACCTCGGCGGCGGCGTTGTCGCAGACCGTGAAGACGAAATCCATGTGCGGCGCATCCGCGCCCCGAGGTGGCATTCCGGGCGCGCCTGCGTTAGCTTGGTGCCGTCACGCAGCGTGGGAAGCCGGTGACGCCCGCATCTGGGAGAGGCGCGGGCCAGTCCGGCGCTGCCCCCGCAACTGTAAGCGGCGAGACGGACCCGGGCGCAAGGCGCGCAGGCCACTGATCCTTCGGAATCGGGAAGGCCGGGCTCCGTTGTTGACCCCGAGCCAGGAGACCGGCTGCGCGGCAGGGCTGCAACGTCCTCGGAGGGAGGATCATGGCGGGTCTCGACCAGGCGCCACCTCCGGCGCGCATCACCCTCGTTCTCGGCGGCGCCCGCTCGGGCAAGAGCACCCATGCGGAGGCGCTGCTCGACGACCATGCGGGCCCCCGGCTCTACATCGCCACGGCGCAAGCGCGCGACGATGAGATGGCGGCCCGCATCGCGGCGCACCGCGCCCGCCGCGGGCCCGGCTGGCGCACGGTCGAGGCGCCGCTCGCGCTCGCCGAGACCCTCGAAGCCGAGAGCCGCGCCGGCAGTGCGCTGCTGGTCGATTGCCTCACCCTCTGGCTCAGCAACCTGATGGAAGCCGGCCGCGATATCGCCGCCGAGATCGAGCGCCTCGTCGCCTGCCTCGGCCGGCTGGAGGGGCGGACGGTGCTGGTCTCGAACGAGGTCGGTCTCGGCATCGTGCCGGAGAACGCGACCGCCCGCGCGTTTCGCGACCATGCCGGGCGGCTCAACCAGGCCGTGGCCCAGGCCGCCGAGCGGGTGGTCTTCGTTACCGCCGGCCTGCCGCTGACGCTGAAGCCGTGAGAGCGTCGTGAGCGAGCCCCGCATCGCCTCGCTGGTGCCGAGCGCGACCGAGATCGTCGCGGCGCTTGGGCTCGCAGACAGCATCGTCGCCCGCAGCCATGAATGCGACTGGCCGCCTGAGGTCGCGCGAGCGCCGGCCTGCACACGCGCCAGGATCGACACGACCCTGCCAAGCGGCGCGATTCACGAGGAGGTGGGCCAGCTTCTCTCAGCGGCGCTCAGCCTCTACGACCTCGATACCGAGATCCTGCGCACCGCGCGGCCGAGCCACATCGTCACCCAGGACCAGTGCGATGTGTGCGCGGTCGGCCTGAATGAGGTCGAGGCGGCGGCGGCGGCGTTTCTGGAGGCACCGGTCGAAATCGTCTCGCTCGCGCCGATGCGGCTCGGCGACGTGTGGGACGATATCGCGCGCGTGGGCGCGGCACTCGGCGTTGACGCCCGGCCGGTCTGCGACGGACTGCGGGCGCGGGTGGACGCAATCGCCAAGCGCGCCAAGGCCCTTGCGCCCAAGCGCGTCCTCACCGTCGAGTGGAGCGACCCACCCATGACCGCCGGCAACTGGGTGCCGGAACTCGTGACCCTCGCGGGCGGGATCGACACCCTGGGCGCCGACGGAAGCCACTCGCCCAGGATCAGCATCGAGGCGGTGCGCGCCGCCGATCCCGACGCGATCGTGCTCATGCCCTGCGGCTACGACCTGCCGCGCACCATCGAAGACGGCCGCGCGCTGCTCGCCGTTCCCGCCTGGAGCGAGCTCCGAGCCGTGCGGGCCGGTGCGGTCTACGCCACCGACGGCAATGCCTATTTCAATCGGCCGGGGCCGCGGCTCGTGGAGTCCCTGGAGATCCTGGCCGAAATCCTCCATCCGGCGCACTTCGGCTTCGGCCACGAGGGCACCGGGTGGAACCGCCTGAAAGCGTGAGGTGCGATGCAAGACCAGAAGATTCCCACGACCGTGATCACCGGCTTCCTCGGCGCCGGCAAGACCAGCCTCATCCGCCACGCGCTGGGCGAAGCGAACGGGCGGCGCATCGCGCTCATCATCAACGAGTTCGGCGACCTCGGCATCGACCAGGAGGTGCTGCAGGGATGCGGCGATACGGCCTGCGACGAAACCGATATCGTCGAGCTCGCCAACGGCTGCATCTGCTGCACCGTGGCCGACGACTTCGTGCCGGCGATCGAGGCGTTGCTCGCCCGCGACCCCGCGCCCGAGCACATCCTGATCGAGACCTCGGGCCTCGCGCTCCCCAAACCCCTGGTCGCCGCCTTCAACTGGCCCGAGATCCGCACCCGGCTCACCGTCGACGGCGTGGTCGCGGTGGTGGACGGCCCGGCGCTGGCGGAAGGCCGCTTCGCCGACGACGAAGACGCGCTCCAGGCCCAGCGCGAGGCGGACGAGGCGCTGGATCACGAGTCGCCACTGGCCGAGGTTTTCGAGGACCAGATCGGCTGCGCCGACATGGTGATCCTCAACAAGTCAGACCTGCTGGCTGCCGGCGGCGCCGAGGAAGGCGAAGCGCTTATGCAGCCGCACTTGAAGCCGGGTGCCCGCATCGTCAAGGCGTCCCATGGCCGCGTTCCGCCGAACCTCCTGCTGGGCCTCGATGCCGCTGCCGAGGCCGATCTCGCAAGCCGCCGCTCGCACCATGACGACCTCGACGAGCCGCACGACCACGACGAGTTCGAAAGCTTCGTGATGGCGCCCGGCACCATCGACGACCCGGCGGCCTTCACGGAGCGGCTGAGCGCGGCGGCAGCCGCGCACGGTGTCCTGCGCGCCAAGGGATTTCTCGATGTGGCCGGCCGCAGGCGGCGGCTGGTGGTGCAGGCGGTCGGCACCCGCGTCGACCGCCACTTCGACCGCGATTGGCACGCGCACGAGCCGCGGGAGAGCCGCCTCGTCGTGATCGGCCTCGCGCCGCTCGACCGAGCGGCCGTCGAAGCCGCAATCCTCGGCTGAAGAGGCCCTAAGCCTTGCACCTGCTCGCAGCACAGCCCGGCGCCATCGAGGACGGCGCCGACGCCGTGGACCTCGGCCAGTCGCCGGGGGAAATCGTGCTGCTGTCTGCTGCCGATACCGAGCTCGCCTGTTTCGCCCAGGCGCATGCCGGGCTCGAAGACGGTGCGCCCACGCTCCGCCTCGCGAACCTGATGCAGCTCGGCCATAACCTCTCGGTCGACCGTTACGCCGAGCAGGTGATCGCCGGTGCGCGGCTGGTGATCGTGCGGCTGCTCGGCGGCGAGAGCTACTGGCCCTATGGCGTCGAGCGTCTGACCGACGTCTGCGCCGCGCACGGTATCCCCATCGCCTGGCTACCCGGCGACGACAAACCGGATGCGGGGCTCGCCGGGCGCAGCACGCTCCCGCCGGAGGCGGCGGAGACGCTCTGGCGCTATTGCATCCATGGCGGCATCGACAATGCCCGGAATGCGCTCCGCTACGCCGCTACGCTGATCGGCCGCGAGTCGGACTGGCGCGCGCCCCGGCCGGTGCCGCACGCGGGCCTCTATTGGCCGGGGGAGGGCGTGCTCGCGCTCGAAGACGTGATGCAGCGCTGGCGCGCAGATGCGCCGCGCGCCGCCGTGGTCTTCTACCGGGCGCTGCTGCAGGGAGGCTCGCTCGCGCCCGTGGATGCGCTGGTTGCGGCGCTCCAGGACGCGGGCCTCGACCCGCTGCCCATCTTCGTCACCAGCCTGAGAGACAAGCCGGCGGCGGAGCTGATCGGCGCACTCATGCGCGCCGCAGAGCCCCGGATCGTCCTGAACACGACAGGCTTTGCGGTCTCCCGGCCCGGCGCACCGCAGGAAACCCCCTTCGCCCAGGCCGGCGTGCCGGTGTTGCAGGCGATCTTCGCCGGTGCCACGGAGCGGCAATGGGCGGGCGCAACCCGCGGCCTCTCGCCCCGCGACATCGCCATGAACGTGGCGCTGCCCGAGGTCGACGGGCGCATTCTGACCCGTGCGGTCGCGTTCAAGACCGAGGCGCGCTTCGACGAGGCGACAGAGGCGCCCATGGTGGTGTCGGAGCCCAACGAGGAGCGCTGCCGCTTCGTCGCCGCCCTTGCTGCCGCCTGGGTGCGCCTCGCGCGCACGGCGCCGGCGGAGCGCCGGATCGCCCTGGTGCTAGCCAACTACCCCAACCGCGACGGGCGCATCGGCAACGGCGTCGGTCTCGACACGCCGGCGAGCACGGTGCGGATCATGCAGGCCCTGAAGGAAGCCGGCTACCGGGTGGAAAACGGGCCGGTGGACGGCGCGGCGCTGATGGCACGGCTGACCGCAGGCCCCACCAACGCCGCCGATTCCCGCGTCAAACCACCCGAGACCACGCTCCCCCTTGCCGATTACGCACACTTTTTCAACGCGTTGCCCGCACCCGTGCAAGCTACGGTCGCCGAGCGCTGGGGCGAGCCGCAAGCAGACCCCTTCTTCCGCCAGGATGTGGGATGCTTTGCGCTCCCGGCAGTGCGTTTCGGCAACGTGGTCGTCGCGATTCAGCCGGCGCGCGGCTACAACATCGATCCTGAGAAGTCATATCACGACCCCGACCTGCCGCCGCCGCACGGCTACCTCGCCTTCTACGCCTGGCTGCGCACGTCTTTCGACGCCCATGCGGTGGTGCACGTGGGCAAGCACGGCAACGTGGAGTGGCTGCCGGGCAAGGCGCTGGCGCTCTCCGCCGAATGCTTTCCGGAAGCCGCGCTCGGGCCGCTCCCGCACGTCTATCCCTTCATCGTGAACGACCCCGGCGAGGGCAGCCAGGCCAAGCGGCGCGGAGCTGCAGTGATCGTCGATCACCTGACGCCGCCGCTCACCCGCGCCGGCAGCCACGGCGCGCTGGAGGAGCTGGAGCGGCTGGTGGACGAGTTCTTCGACGCGGCTTCCGTCGATCCGCGCCGCTGCCCGCCCTTGAGCGCGCGTATCCTGGAGCTTGCCGCCTCCATCGGGCTCGACCAGGATTGCGGCATACACGCCACAGACGGCAGCGGCGACGCGCTCCGCAAGCTCGACGGTTATCTCTGCGAAATCAAGGAGATGCAGATCCGGGACGGCCTCCACATCTTCGGTGAAGCACCCGCGCCAGAGCGCCGTACCGAGCTCCTGCGCGCCATCGCGCGGAGCGTGCGCGGACCCGGCGCCGGAGAGGCCTCCATCCTGCGTGCGTTGGCGGACGATCTCGCCCTCGGCATCGACCCGCTCTCGGCCCCGCTCGGCGAGCCCTGGCGGGGCCCGCGGCCCCAGGCGCTTGCCAACGGTGTGCCCTGGCGCAGCACCGGCGACACGGTGGAGCGGCTGGAGGGCCTCGCGGCCAGCCTGATCGCCGGCAGCCGGCGCCTGCCTGCCGAGTGGCGTGCGAGCACCGCCGTGCTGCACGAAGTAACCGAGACCATCGGCCCTGCGCTGGACGCGAGCGCCGACGCCGAGACGGCCGGCCTGCTCACAGCCCTCGATGGCCGCTTCGTGGCGCCCGGTGCCGCCGGCGCACCCACGCGCGGCCGCCCGGACGTGCTGCCGACGGGGCGGAACTTCTATTCGGTGGACACACGCCAGGTGCCGACCGCTGCGGCGTGGCAGCTGGGATGGGCCTCGGCCCAGCTCCTGGTGGAGCACTACGCCCAGACCCACGGCGACTGGCCGCGGGCGATGGCGCTCAGCGCTTGGGGCACCTCGAATATGCGCACAGGCGGCGACGATATCGCCCAGGCGTTGGCGCTCATCGGCGCGCGACCCCGCTGGGAAGGCCCGTCGGGCCGGGTTACCGGCTTCGAGATCATGCCGCTCGACCTGCTCGACCGGCCCAGAGTCGATGTGACGCTCCGGGTCTCGGGCTTCTTCCGCGACGCCTTTCCGGGCCTGATCGACCTCTTCGATTCCGCGGTGCGCGCGGTCGCGGCTCTCGACGAGGGCGCGGATGACAACCCGCTCGCCGCCAAGGTCGCCGCCGACGCGGCCCAGCTGGCCGAAGACGGCGCGCCCGAGGGCCGGGCTCGGCGCCTGGCCTCGTACCGCGTCTTCGGCTCGAAGCCCGGCGCCTACGGTGCCGGCCTGCAGGCACTGATCGACGAGCGCGGCTGGACGGACGCCAGCGACCTCGCCCAGGCCTACGTTGCCTGGGGCGGCTGGGCCTACGGCGCGGGCGAAGGGGGTGCTGCGGAGCACGCGCTCTTCGAACGCCGCCTCGGCGCGGTCGAAGCGGTAGTGCAGAACCAGGACAACCGCGAGCACGACCTGCTGGACAGCGACGACTACTACCAATTCGAGGGCGGGCTTGCGGCGGCGGTGACGGTTCACGCGGGCCGGGCGCCAGCGCTCTACCACAACGACCACTCGGTGCCCGACAACCCCCGCATCCGCACGCTTGCCGATGAACTCGGCCGCGTGGTCCGCGCGCGCGTGACCAACCCGAAGTGGATCGCAGGCGTCATGCGCCACGGCTACAAGGGCGCCTTCGAGATCGCGGCGACGGTGGACTACCTCTTCGCCTTCGCCGCCACCACCGGTGCCGTGAAGGACCATCACTTCGACGCGGTGTTCGACGCCTATGTGGCGGACGAGGCGGTGCGTGACTTCATGGAGGAGGCGAACCCGGCGGCGCTGCGCGAGCTTGCCGAGCGACTGCTGGAGGCGCAGGAACGCAGCCTGTGGCGGCCCCGCGCGAACCATGCCCACGCGCTGCTCGCGGCGCTCCGGGATGGCAGGCAGGAGGCACTCTGATGGCGAACGAGACCGAGGCCGAGCTGGACCGGCGCCATGCCGAGAAGATGCGCAAGCGCAAGGCGGCGCGCGAGCGCATGCTGGCCACCAAGACCATCGAGAAGGGCCTCCTGATCGTCCACACCGGTAAGGGCAAGGGCAAGTCGACCGCTGCCTTCGGCCTCGCGGCACGTGCCATCGGCAACGGCATGAAGGTGGGCGTGGTGCAGTTCGTGAAGGGCAAGTGGGCGACCGGCGAGCGCGCCGTGTTGGAGCGCTTCCCCGACCTCATCACGGTCCGCGTGATGGGCGAGGGCTTCACCTGGGACACGCAGGACCGTCAACGCGACCTCGGCGCTGCGCGCAAGGCATGGGAGGCGGCGCAAGAATTCCTCGCCGACCCTTCCTATCGCCTCGTGGTGCTCGACGAGCTCAACATCGTGCTCCGCTACGACTATCTCGATCTGGACGACGTGCTCTCGGGGCTCGCCGCGCGCGATCCGAGCCAGCACGTCGTGGTCACGGGCCGCAACGCGAAGCCGGCGCTGATCGAGATGGCCGACCTCGTGACCGAGATGACCGAGATCAAGCATCCCTTCCGCGCGGGCGTGAAGGCGCAGGTGGGCATCGAATTCTGATGGCCGCGTCCGCCGCCCAAAGGCCTCCGGCCTTGATGCTTCAGGGCACCGGCTCCAACGTCGGCAAGTCCCTGCTCGTCGCGGGCCTCTGCCGCGCCTATGCGGCGCGCGGGCTCCAGGTGCGCCCCTTCAAGCCGCAAAACATGTCCAACAACGCCGCGGTCGCGGGCGACGGGCGCGAGATCGGCCGCGCCCAGGCGCTGCAGGCCCGTGCCGCCGGCATCGAACCCTGCGTCCACATGAACCCGGTGCTGCTCAAGCCCGAGAGCGAGCACGGCGCCCAGGTGGTGGTGCAGGGCACCGTGACATGCACCGCCGACGCGCGCCGCTACCACGCGCTCAAGGCCGAACTCATGCCCCGCGTGCTGGAGAGCTTCGAACGGCTTGCGGAAGAGGCCGACCTGATCCTGGTGGAAGGCGCGGGCAGCCCGGCCGAGGTGAACCTGCGGGAGAACGACATCGCCAACATGGGCTTCGCCCTCGCTGCCGGAGTTCCAGTGGCGCTGGTGGGCGACGTAGACCGGGGCGGGGTGATCGCGAGCCTGGTCGGCACCTGGGCGCTGCTGCCGGCGCCGGAGCGCGCGCTCACCAAGGGTTTCGTCATCAACAAGTTCCGCGGCGATGCCACGCTCTTCGACGGCGCCAATGAGGTCATCGAGCGGGAGACTGGGTGGGCGGTGCTTGGCCTCGTGCCCTGGTTCGAGGCAGCCCGGCTGCTGCCCGCCGAGGACAGCGTGAGCCTGGATTCCACGCCGGCGGTGCCCGCGACCTCGACCGGCCGCGCGATTAAGATCGCCGTCCCCCGCCTGCCGCGCATCTCGAACACCGACGATCTCGATCCGCTCCGCGCCGAGGCCGACACCGTGCTGGAGCTGGTGCCGCCGGGCCGGGCGCTGCCGGGGGACGCCGACCTCGTGCTGCTGCCGGGGAGCAAGGCAACCCGCAGCGACCTTGAGGCACTGCACCGGGAAGGCTGGGCGCTCGACATTCAGGCGCACGTGCGGCGCGGCGGCTGGGTGGTGGGCCTCTGCGGCGGCTACCAGATGCTGGGCCACCGCGTCGCCGACCCGGCCGGCATCGAGGGGCCGCCGGGGGAGACACCGGGGCTCGGCCTGCTCGATGTCGAAACGGTGATGAGCGAGGGCAAGCGCCTCGTCCGTGCATCGGGCCACGCGCGCGAGGGGGGCGAGGCGGTCTCGGGCTACGAGATGCATATGGGGGAGACCACGGGGCCGGACACGGCGCGACCGTTGGTCACCCTTGCAAGCGGGCCGGACGGTGCACGCTCGGGCAACGGCCGGGTCATGGGCTGCTATCTGCACGGGCTCTTCGCCGCCGACGGCTTCCGCCGCGTCTTCCTCGGCCGGCTGCGCCGGCGGGAGACGGCCGGCGTCGCCTACGACGCCCTGGTGGAGCAGACCCTCGACGCCCTCGCCGCCCATCTCGAGGCCCATCTCGACCTCGACTGCCTGCTTGAGGTGGCCCGTGCGCGCTGAGCCTCGGTTACGACCCGCTGAGCACCGTCCCGGCAGCGATGGCGGCGGTGAGCACCGCCACCAGCGCGCACGCCGCCGCGAAGACCCAGACCGTGCGCCTCACGTCATCCGCCGTCGCGGCCTTGCGGCCGTCGCCGAGCCAGGCCTCGTCGGCCGCCGCCTCGCCCTCGTAGTGGCGGGGGCCCAGCAAGGCGAGACCGAGCGCGCCGGCCATCGCGGCCTCGGGCCAGCCGGCGTTTGGCGAGCTGTGGCGGGGGGCGTCGCGCAGCATCGTACGCCACGCCCGGCCCGGCGCAGCGCCGGGGAGAAAGAGCGCGGCAAGCGCGATCAGCCCGCCCGCGATGCGCGCCGGCACCCAGTTCACCGCATCGTCGATGCGCGCGGCCGCGCGGCCGAAGGCGTGGTGGCGGGGCGAGCGGTGGCCGATCATGCTGTCCATCGTGTTGATCGCCTTATAGGCGAGCAGCCCCGGCAGACCGAGCAGCAGATACCAGAAGGCCGGTGCCACCACGCCATCGGAATAGTTCTCGGCGCAACTCTCGATCGCCGCGCGGGCGACGCCGTGGCTATCGAGGGCGCGGACCTCGCGGCCCACGATGTGACGCACCGCCGCGCGTGCAGGGTCCACGCCGGTATCGAGCGCGCGCGTCACCCGCACCATGTGATCGGCCATGTTGCGCTGGGCCAGCAGCATCGCGACCAACAGGAGTTCCGCGAGCCAGCCCCAGCCGAGAGCCGCCGCGTGGTGGGCGACGGCCCATCCAGCGGCGGCGCTCACGCCAACCACCAGCAGTACCGCAACCGCGCCCAGGAAAAGACGAGCGGCCTCGCCCAAGCGCTCCCGATTGAGGGTGCGGTCGAGGAGGCCGGTGAGCCAACCCATCAGGCGGATGGGATGCGGGAGCCAGCGCGGGTCGCCGATAAGCGCGTCGAGCGCGAGGGCGATCAGGAGGACGAACGGCACCCCCGGGCCGACCGGCCAGTCGGGCGCGGCGAAGAGGAGCATCGGCCCACAATGAAAAGCCCACGCATTGCGGTCAATGGATGGAATGGAGGCGGGCGATGAGCGAGCCGGCGGTGCTTCTCTGCGGCCACGGCAGCCGAGACAAGGCGGCGGTCGCGGAGTTCGAGCACTTGGCCGCCGTGGTCGCCGCGCGCCTGCCCGCGCGACAGGTGAGCCACGGCTTCCTCGAATTCGCGCGGCCCACCATCGGCAGCACTTTGGAGGCACTGAGGGAGTCGGGCGCCAGCGCCATCGATGCCGTGCCCGGCATGCTCTTCGCCGCCGGCCACGCGAAGAACGACATCCCGTCGGTGCTCAACGGCTTCGCCGCCGCCAATCCGGCCCTGAGGGTCCGCTACGGGCGCGATCTCGCGGTCGATCCGCTGCTGCTGCGGGCTGCGGCGGAACGTATCGAGGCCGCCCAGGAGCCCGGCGATGCCGCGCCCGCCGACAGCCTGCTCGTCGTGGTGGGGCGCGGCACCTCCGACCCCGACGCCAACAGCAACATCGCCAAGGTCACCCGCATGCTGTGGGAAGGCTTGGGCTTCGGCTGGGCGGAGACCTGCTACAGCGGCGTCACCACGCCCCTGGTCGGCCCGGCGCTGGAACGGATCGCGGGCTTCGGCTTCAAGCGTGTCGTCGTCTTTCCCTACTTCCTCTTCACCGGCGTGCTGGTGCGGCGCATCTACGATGCGGTGGATGCCGCCGCCCGTGCCCGTCCCGGCATCGCCTTCCGCAAGGCCGCCTACCTCAACGAGCACCCGCTGGTGGTGGACGCCTTCCTCGCGCGGATCGCCGAGATCCCCGAAGGCGACAACCGCATGAACTGCCAGCTCTGCAAGTATCGCGAGCAGATCATCGGCCATGAGGATGACCTCGGCGCGCCTCAGGTCGGCCACCACCACCATGTCGAGGGGATCGGCACCGATACGGACCGCGCCGGCGGCCACGGCCACGATCACCACCACACACATGACCATGGAACAGACGGACATGGCGGCCACCACCGCGGCTGACTATCTGCGCGATCCGGAAGGGATCACGCGGCGCTCCTTCGCCATCATCCGGCGGGAGACCGACGTGAGTGCCCTGCCGGCGGGCCTGGTGGATGTCGCCTACCGCATGGTGCACGCGTCCGGCATGACCGATCTGGTCGAGGACCTGGCGTGGTCGGCTGACGTGGCGGAGACGGCGCGCGCTGCGCTCGCCGCAGGCGCCCCCATCCTCGCGGATTGCCAGATGGTGGCCTCCGGCATCTCCCGCAGCAGGTTCGCGGCGGGCAACGCGGTGATCTGCACGCTGGCCGCGCCGGGCCTCGCCGAGCGCGCGGCATCCGCCCGGACCACGCGCTCAGCGGCAGCCGTGGACCTCTGGCGGCCGCAGCTTGCGGGCGTGGTTTGCGTGATCGGCAATGCGCCCACCGCGCTCTTTCGCCTGCTGGAGCTGCTGGCAGACGGCGCGCCCCGGCCTGAGGCGATCATCGCGACGCCCCCCGGCTTCGTCGGCGCCAGCGAAGCCAAGGCGGCGCTCGCGAGCGGGGGCCACGGCGTGCCCTTCCTCACCCTGCTGGGCCGGCGGGGCGGCAGCGCTGTCGCCGCAGCGGCGGTGAACGCGCTGGCGGCACCGCCCGATAGCGAGGGCACCCCATGAGCGGCTGGCTCACCGTCATCGGCCTCGGCGAGGACGGGCCGGATGCGCTCGCGCCCGCGGCCCGGGCGCTGATCGAGCAGGCGGAGGTGCTGGTCGGCGGCGAGCGCCATCTCGCGATGATCCCGGATGGCGATGCCCGCCGCATGACATGGCGCCGCCCGCTGGCGGAGACCATGGACGATATCCGCGCCTTGCAGGGCCAGCGCGTCGTCGTGCTCGCGACCGGCGATCCCTTCTGCTTCGGGATCGGCACGATGCTCCGGCGCGCCTTCCCCGACGAGGAGATGGTGACGATCCCGGCACCATCCGCCTTCAGCCTCGCGCGCGCCCGGCTCGGCTGGAGCGCCGACGAGGTGGTGGGCGTGACGCTGCACGGGCGCCCGCTGGAGACGATCCGCGCCTTCCTCGCGCCCGGCCAGCGCCTGCTGGTCCTCTCCCACGACGGCGCGACGCCGGCCGCGGTGGCAGCGGAGCTTACGGCCGTCGGCTATGGCGCGAGTTCGCTCACCGTCTTCGCCCACATGGGCGGCAGCGACGAGGCCTGCATGAGCGAGCGCGCCGACCGCTGGCGCGAACCGACGGTGCCGGAGCTCAACACCATCGCCATCGAGTGCCGCGCGGAAGGCCGCGTGAAGCGCTTTCGCGGCGCGCCCGGCCTGCCGGACCGTGCGTTCGAGAACGACGGGCAGCTGACAAAGCGCGAAATCCGGGTGCAGACCGTGAGCGCGCTGGACCCGCGGCCGGGCGCCCTGCTCTGGGACGTGGGCGCGGGCTCGGGCTCGGTCGCGATCGAGTGGCTCCTGAGCGAGCGGACATGCGCCGCCATCGCGGTCGAGCGCGAGGCGGACCGCTGCGCCCGGATCGCCCGCAACGCCGCGGCCCTGGGCGTGCCGCGCCTCAAGGTCCAGCAGGGCGCGGCACCGGAGGCGCTGGAGCTCTTGCCGGTGCCGGGCGCGGTCTTCATCGGCGGCGGGCTTTCGCTCCCCGGCCTGATCGAGACCTGCTGGGCGAGGCTCGCGCCGGGCGGTGTGCTGGTGGCCAACGCCGTCACCGTGGCCGGCGAGGCGATCCTCGCAGACTGGTGCGCCCGCCACGAGGGCACCATGACACGCCTCGCGGTCTCCCGCGCGAGGCCCGTGGGGCGCCACCTCGCCTGGCGCCCGCTGATGCCGGTGACCCAACTCATACTCGTCAAGACAGAATGACCGGCCTGCTCAGCGGTATCGGCGTCGGCCCCGGCGACCCCGATCTGATCACGCTCAAGGCCCTGAAGGCGCTCCGCCGCGCCCAGGTGGTTGCCTATCCCGCGCCGCCGGAGGGAGAGAGCCTCGCCCGCAGCATCGCCGCGCCCCATCTGCCCGGCGGGCAGGAGGAAATCGCAATCCGCATGCCGCTGGAGCCCAGCCGATTCCCGGCGGCGGAGGTCTATGACGAGGCGGCGGCGGCGCTCGGCGCGCGGCTCGACGAGGGGCGCGATGTCGCGGTGCTCTGTGAGGGCGACCCCTTCGTCTACGGCTCCTTCCTCTACCT
Source organism: Alphaproteobacteria bacterium (assembly GCA_965262755.1). Classification (GTDB taxonomy): domain Bacteria; phylum Pseudomonadota; class Alphaproteobacteria; order UBA828; family UBA828; genus WTGU01. The sequence continues at coordinate 930,212 of OZ253557.1, forward strand.
CTTCGAGCGTCTGGCGGCGCACCACCGGGTGGAGGTGATCCCTGGCGTCTCCTCGCCCATGGCCTGCGCTGCGGCACTCGGCCTGCCGCTGGCTGCCCGCAACGACGTGCTCGCGGTGATCCCGGCTCCTCTCGATGCCCAGCGGCTCACCGCCCAGCTCGCCAACTGCGATGCGGCCGCGATCGTCAAGGTAGGCCGTCATCTGGAGAAGGTGCGCCGGGTACTGACGGACCTCGGCCTGCTGGAGCGCGCGCACTATGTCGAGCGCGCCTCCATGGCGGCAGAGCGGACCCTGCCGCTGGCCGCGGTCGAGCCGCCGGCGCCCTACTTCTCCATGATCATCGTCCACAAGCGGGGCGCCGCATGGCGCTGAACGGGGCCGCAGTGGTGATTCTGGACGGGCGCCAGGTGGCGCTGGCGCGGCGCATCGCGGGCCTTCTACCCGGCGCGGCGATCCACGGCCCTGCGTCCCTCGAAGGCGACGCCGATGTCACTTACGAGCGCCTCGCGTCCCATCTCCCCGCCCTCTTCCGCAGAGGGACGCCGATCGTCGGCATCTGCGCCGCCGGTATTCTCATTCGCCTCCTCGCGCCGCATCTCGCGGATAAGAGCGCCGAGCCGCCGGTGATCGCGGTCTCGGAGGACGGCCAGAGCGTAGTGCCCCTGCTGGGCGGCCATCACGGCGCGAACCGGCTCAGCCGTACCATCGCGGTGGCCCTCGGCGCCCGCGCTGCGATCACCACTGCAGGCGATACGGCACTGGGTTTCGCCCTAGACGCGCCGCCCCCCGGCTGGCGCCTCGGCGAGGGTGCCCTGGTGAAGGAAGTCACCGCCGCGCTGCTCGCGGGCGAGCCGGTGCGCCTCGTGACCGAGGCCGCCTCGGCCGACTGGCTGACGGCAGGCGGCGCGCCGTTCGGGGACTGGGGCCGCCTCACCCTCCGCATCACAGACCGGAGCGTGGTGCCGGGCGACGATGTGGCCGATGTCACGCTGCATCCCGCCGTCCAGGCTCTCGGCCTCGGCTGCGAGCGGGGCTGCGACCCGGAGGAGCTCATCCTCCTGGCAAAGCGCGTGCTCGTGGCAGGCGGGCTTGCGCCGGAGGCCGTGGCCTGCGTCGCCTCCCTCGACCTGAAGGCGGACGAGCCGGCAGTGAGCGCCGTCGCAGCGTGGCTCGGCGTGCCGCTCCGCCTCTTCGACGCCGCGACCCTGGAACGGGAGACCCCGAGGCTCACGGCGCCCTCGGAGGTCGTGTTTCGCGCCGTCGGCTGCCACGGCGTGGCGGAAGCGGCGGCGCTCGCCTGCGCAGGCGCTGAGGGCAAGCTCGCCATGCCCAAGGCACGGAGCGAACGGGGCACCTGTGCCGTCGCCAGGGCGCCCGCGATCATCGATCCGGAGCGCTGCGGGCGCGGGCGCGGGCGCGTCACGGTGGTGGGCATCGGCCCCGGCGCTCAGGCGTGGCGGACACCGGGCGCCGACGCCGCCATCGCCGGTGCCACCGACCTCGTGGGCTACAGCCGCTATCTCGACCTGCTGGGGCCGCCCCCGCCGGGCTGTGCACGCCACGCCTACCCCATCGGCGCGGAGGAGAAGCGCGCACGCGCCGCGCTCGCGCTCGCGGCCGAAGGGCGCCGCGTCGCCTTGGTGTCATCGGGCGATGCCGGCGTCTACGGCATGGCCTCGCTGCTCTTCGAGCTGTTGGATGGCGAAGCCGTCAACCAGAGCTGGCGTGGCATCGAGCTTGCCGTGGAGCCCGGCATCAGCGCGCTGCAGGCCGCAGCCGCCCGCGCTGGCGCACCCATCGGCCACGATTTCTGCGCGATCTCGCTCTCCGACTTGCTGACGCCCTGGCCGGTAATCGCGCGGAGGCTCCGGGCCGCCGCCGAGGCCGACTTCGTGGTGGCGCTCTACAACCCCGCATCAAGGCAGCGCCGCAGCCGGCTCGCAGAGGCGCGGAATATCCTCGCCACCCACCGGCGGCTCGACTGCCCCGTGGTCGTCGCCCGCAATCTCGGGCGGGAGGGCGAGCGCGTCGACGTCACCACCCTCGCCGGATTCGATGCAGAGGCTGTCGACATGCTCACCGTCATCGTCGTCGGCAGCAGTCAGACCCGGCGGCTGGAGCGCGGCGGACGGGCATGGCTCTACACGCCGCGCGGCTACGGGGCGGGCGGGATGGCGACAGGCGATCCGGCGAAGCCTTGTGCGACGAAGAGCGCGTGACGGTCCACTTCATCGGCGCCGGCCCCGGTGCTGTGGACCTGATCACCGTGCGGGGGCTCAACCTGCTGCGGCGCTGCCCCGTCGTGCTCTATGCGGGCTCGCTGGTGCCGCCGATGATCCTCGCGGAAGCCCCAGAAGGTGCGCGCATCGTCGACACCGCCCCGCTCGATCTCGACGCGATTATGGCGGAGATGGAGCAGGCGGCAGCCGAAGGCCATGAGGTCGCGCGGCTGCATTCCGGCGATCCCTCCCTCTATGGCGCTATCGCCGAGCAGATGCGCCGCCTCGATCGCCTCGGCATCCCCTACGACGTGACCCCCGGCGTGCCCGCCTATGCGGCGGCGGCGGCGGCGCTTAAACAGGAACTGACGCTCCCCGGTATCGCCCAGACCGTGATCCTGACGCGGACCGCCGTGCGCGCCTCATCCATGCCCGACGACGAGCGGCTGGAGCACCTCGCCGCTGCCGGCGGCACGCTCGCCATCCATCTCTCGATCAACAACCTCGCGAAGGTGACGCGCACGCTGATCCCGCACCGCGGGGCGGACTGCCCCACCGTCGTCGCCTACCGCGTGAGCTGGCCCGACGAGCGGATCGTGCGCGGCACCCTCGGCGATATCAGGGACAAGGTGAAGGCCTTGGGGCTGACGCGGACGGCGTTGATCCTCGTCGGCCGGGCGCTCGACGCATCCGACTTCGACGAGAGCCACCTCTACGACCCGACGCATCACCACGTGCTGCGCCCGCGGCGTAAGGTGTAAGCCCGAGGCGCCGCGCGCTATCGATCCAGATGCTGCGCGATCCAGGCGAGGGCATCCTCGATCGAGGACGCGCATAAGCCGGGCGGCGGCGGCGGGCGGCGCACCATCACCACCGGCAACCCGAGCGCCCGCGCCGCCGCGAGCTTTGCCACGGTCGCATCGCCGCCGCTCGCGCGGGTGACCAGGCAATCGATGCCGTGGGCCTCAAGCAGCGCGCGCTCGTCGTCCTCCGCGAAGGGCCCGCGGGCGCAGATCAGCCGGTGTTGCGCGAGAGGAATCGGCTCAGCCGGCTCGTCCACCAGCCGCACCAGAAACCAGAGGTCCGGGCGCCCGGCGAAGGGCGCGAGCGAGCGGACGCCGACGGTGAGGAACACGCGTCGGGCCTCGGCCGGGATCGCCGCCGAAGCCTCCTCCACCGGTTCGACGTCGATCCAGCGATCGCCGGGCAGCGGGCGCCAGGGTGGCCGCACCAACGCGAGCCGTTTTGTTCCTACCCGCGCCGCCGCCTCGCGCGCCTGGGCCGAGATCTGCGTAGCGAAGGGATGGGTGGCATCGATGAGAAGGCCGATCCGCTCTTCCCTGAGATAGGACGCGAGACCCTCCGTCCCGCCGAAGCCGCCGATGCGGACAGTGCCGACGGGCAGGAGCGGCGCGCGAGTACGGCCCGCGAGCGCCGAAATCGCCGTGAGAGATGGGCCGAAACGCCCCTCGGCCGCCCCGGCGAGGGCACGGCCCTCGGCCGTACCGCCCAGGATCAGCAGCCGCAGCGGCTGCTCAGGGGCCGGCGCGGCCAACGATGCAGCCTGTGCGGTCGACGATGAGCACGTCCACTTGGGGCTGAAGCCGTGCTGCGGCGAGCGCGGCCTCGGCCGCAGCACGAGCCTCCGCGGCGACCGCGTCGGCGAGTGGAAGTCCGGCCTCGGTCGCAATCTCGAGGATCGCGGCCGCCGATCCGGCGGCCCGTGCCTCGGCCAGCGTCGCGACCGGAGCGCCAAGGGCGGCGAGGCGGCGGATCAGCCCCGTGCGGTCGACGCTGCTGCGCGCGGAATGAAGGTCCATGTGGCCGTCGGCGAGCTTGCTGATCTTGCCGAATCCGCCGGCGATGGTGAGCCGCGGTACCGGCTTGCGCCGGATCAGCTTCAGGGTGGCGCCGGCGAAATCGCCCATGTCGATCAGCGCGCTTTCGTCGAGGCCGTAAAGCGCCCGCGCCGCCTCCTCCGAGACGCGGCCCGTCGCCGCCGCGAGGTGAGTGGCGCCGGTCGCGGCAGCCACATCGATCCCCTGGCGGATCGAGGCGATCCATGCGGCGCAGGAATAGGGCTTCACGATGCCCGACGTGCCCAGCACCGAAAGGCCGCCCACGATGCCGAGGCGGCCGTTCATCGTGCGCTGCGCGAGGCGGCGGCCGTCCGGAATGCCGATGGTGACGCAAACATCGGCCGGCCCGCCGAGTGCAGGCGCGAGCTCGTTCAGCATCGCCGCGATCATCTTGCGCGGCGCCGGGTTGATCGCGGGCTCGCCCACGGCGAGGCTGAGGCCGGGCCGCGTCACGATGCCGACCCCCTCGCCCGCCCGGAACACGATGCCCGCCCCCGGCGGAGCGGGCCTCACCCAGGATTCGACCAGCGCGCCGTGGGTCACGTCGGGGTCGTCGCCGGCATCCTTACGCACGGCAGCACGCCCGTGGCTCCGGTCGCGCTCGGCCAGGACCAGCGGGAAGGAGGGTGCTTCGCCACCCGGCAGCGTGACCGAGACCGGATCGGGGAAGCGCCCGGTGACCAGCGCGGTGTAGGCGGCCCGCGTCGCAGCCGCGGCGCAGGCGCCGGTAGTCCAGCCCCGCCTAAGCTCGCCGGCTCTCCCTGAGCGTGCCGTCATCCCGCCGCTTATACCGCGCGGGGCCTAAACCCGCATTTCTCATATCGGTCACGGCCTGCGTCACGCCCAGGCGTTCGATCCGCCAGGAGCGGGCCGAAGAGCGTAGCGGGGCCTACGGTTGAGGCCCGCGACGTCGCGCGGGACGCGCGGAGCGCACGGTGCGGGCGGGCGACTGGGCGCGACCCGAAGGGCGGCGCTGTGCGGTCGACAGCGTGCGTCACGGCGCTTGCCCGATGTCCCCGCATCGCGCTGCGCGCCGTTCCTACTCTGTCGGCCACACAGCGCCGCGCAGACCGTGACCGTGGTGAGAAATACGGGTTAACCGGTGTAGAGTGCGGTGATGGACGACGCTTCGCCGCCCCCCCGCTTGCCAGCCCTGCCCGCGATCGAGCCCGGATCCGTGTGGCTCGTGGGCGCCGGGCCGGGCGATCCGGGGCTGCTCACGCTCCACGCGGCGAATGCGCTCAGCCAGGCCGATTGCGTGGTCTACGACGCCCTGGTCTCGCCGGAAATCCTGGCGCTCGCCCGGCCGGGTGCTGCGCTCGAATATGCCGGCAAGCGGGGCGGCAAGCCGTCTGCGCGCCAGCCTGACATCTGCGGGCGCCTGATACGGCTCGCCCGACAGGGGCTTCGCGTGCTGCGCCTCAAGGGGGGCGATCCCTTCGTCTTCGGCCGCGGCGGCGAGGAGGCGCTTGCGCTCGCCGCAGACCGCATCCCCTTCCGCCTGGTGCCGGGGGTCACCGCTGCCGCCGGCGGCCTGGCTGCGGCCGGCATCCCCATGACCCACCGCACGACCAACTCGGCGGTGACGCTGCTCACCGGCCACGATGCCCGCGGCGCCGTGCCGGACGGGCTCGACTGGCAGGCCATCGCCCAAGGCGCGCCAGTGCTGATCTTCTACATGGCGCTCCGTCAACTGGATGCCATCGCCGAGCGACTGACCCACCATGGCCTCTCGGGCGACACGCCGGTGGCGCTCATCAGCCACGCTACGACCGGGGCCGAGCGCGTGGTCGAGGCCCCGCTCGCCGAAGCGGCGGCGGCGGCCGAGCGCGCCGGCATGGAGGCGCCCTGCCTCGTGGTCGTGGGCGACGTGGTGCGGCTCAGGCGAGCGCTCGACCCGGCCGCGTCGATCGAGGCGCGGGCCGAGGCGGCCCAGGCCCTCGCCCAGCACTGGCGCCGCGCGGCGGGCTGACACAGTGCGAAGAGACCCGATTCCTTGCCGCGTGGCCCGTTCCGGGGATAGTCTGGCGCCCTGGAGAATCGCGGACCGCGTGTAGCCCGCTCATGTGGAAGGAACTCGGCAAGTTCGGCATGGGTCCGCCGCCTGGCAGCGGCGGCCAGCAGCCCGGAGGTGGCGGCCAAAGGCCTGCGCTCAGGCGCAACAACCCGTTGCTCTGGATCCTGATTATCGGCGCGGTCCTCATCTATTCGCAGTACGACGGCTCGTTGTTCGGCAATTTCGACCAGAGCCACGTCTCCCGCATGACGCTGACGCCGGAGGAAATCACCGGCGAATTCGCGCTGATCGACCACACCGGCGCGTCCCGCACCAACCAGGACTTCCTCGGCACCCATACGCTGATCTATTTCGGCTTCACGTGGTGCCCCGACGTCTGCCCGAGCGCCATACTGACCATGTCTCAGGTGATCGAGGACCTGGACGCGCAGGGCACGACGGTGAAGCCGCTCTTCATCACCGTCGATCCGCAGCGCGACACGGTGGAAAAGCTCGCCGCCTATGTCTCGGCGCTCGTTCCGGGTCTGGTCGGCCTGACCGGTTCGGAGGAGGCGGTCGCCCGGGCGCTCGAGTCCTTCGGCATCTACCGGCGCTCCCACGCTACAGGGCCGGAGGACCCCGACTACACCGTGGACCACGCGGCGTTCTTCTACCTCATGGGGCCGGACGGCAAGTTCATCCAGTATTACGAGCCGAGGCAGGGGCCGACCAAGCTCGCCATCGAAATCGAGCGGCAGCTGACGGGCTGACCTGATTTGGCCTCCGCCATCATCCTCGCCGCACCGGCGTCCGGCAGCGGCAAAACCGTGCTGTGCGCCGGCCTTCTGGCGCATTTCCGTAAGAGCGGACTCGCCGTGCGAGCCTTCAAGGCGGGGCCCGACTACATCGATCCCGGCTATCACCGCGTGGCCAGCGGCCACGACTGCGTCAATCTCGACCCTTGGGGGATGCGGCCCGAGACCCTCGCGCGCCGGGTGGCGGTACTCTGCGCGGACGCGGACCTTGTCATCGGCGAGGGTGCGATGGGCCTCTTCGATGGCGCCCGCGACGGCACCGGGTCCACCGCCGACCTCGCGGCCCAGCTGGGGTCGCTCGTGGTGCTCGTGGTGGACGCGCGGGGCCAGGGCGCCTCGGTGGCGGCGCTTGCCGAAGGCTTCGTCAATCACCGCCACGACGTGGCGGTCGCGGGCGTCATCCTCAACCGGGTGGCGAGCGCGGCGCACGAACGGCTGCTCCGCAATGCCCTCGACGCGCGATCCATCGCGGTTCTCGGTGCCGTGCCGCGGTCGGATGCGCTGAGCCTGCCGTCGCGCCATCTCGGCCTCGTGCAGGCCTGCGAGAGCGACGGGCCGTGGGTGGAGGACGCCGCGGCGGTCGTGGCGCGATCGGTCGATACGGAGGCGCTGGCAGCCCTGGCGCGCCCCTTACAGGCGGGACCGGCAGCGCCGGGCGCGGCGATCCCTCCACTCGGGCAGAGGATCGCGGTGGCACGCGATGAGGCTTTCGGCTTCTGCTACGACGCGCTGATGGAGGACTGGCGGAACGCAGGTGCGACGGTGGTGCCGTTCTCACCGCTTGCGGACGAGGCGCCCGATGCGGAGGCCGACGCGGTCTACCTGCCGGGCGGCTACCCCGAGCTCCACGCGGGCCGCATCGCCGGCGCCCAGCGCTTCCTCGACGGGCTGCGGGATGCAGCCGGGCACGGCGCGGTCCTCTTCGGCGAGTGCGGCGGCTACATGGTGCTGGGCCGGGGCCTGATCGACGCCGACGGCCACCGCCACGGCATGGCGGGGCTATTGCCGCTTGAGACGAGCTTTCAGGAGCGCCGGCTCGCGCTCGGCTACCGGCAGGCGCGCCTCACAGCGGACGGCCCCCTTGGCAGGGCGGGGACGGCCTATTGCGGCCACGAGTTCCACTATTGCCGCGTGGTGGCGGAGGACGCCGGGCGGCCGCTGTTCGAGACCTGCGACGCAACCGGCGCGCCGCTCGGCGACGCGGGCATGACCGCCGGCATGGTCTCGGGCTCCTTCATCCACCTCATCGACCGGGCCTGAAATAGGCGGACGCGCTTACCGAAGCGCCTCCACCATGAAGCGCCGCCAGATTTCGGCCGGATAGCCGCCGCCGGTGACCTCATCCATCGCGCTGCCGTCGTCGTTGCCGAGCCAGACGCCTGCAGCGAGCCCGCCGGCCCAGCCGACGAACCACGCATCGCGGAACTTCTGGCTGGTGCCGGTCTTGCCGTAGGCCGGCCCCAACCCCTGCGGGAGCCGGGCGGCGCGGCCGGTGCCTTGGGCGACGGCGGCTCCGAGCAGGTCGTGCATCGCCGCCACCGCCGCGCCATCCGCTGCACGGCCGGCGCCCGAGCCCGCGCGGCGATAGAGCACATCTCCCGCGCGGTTGCGGATCTCGACGATGCCGTGGGGAAGCGCGCGCGCACCCCCGTTGGCGAGCGCCACGTAGGCCGAGGTCAGCTCAAGCAAGGTGACCTCGCCGGTGCCGAGCGCGATGCTCGCATCGGCGGGGAGCGTGCTCTCAATCCCGAGCCGTCGCGCCGTCTCGTGCACCCGACTCACGCCCGCACGTAAGCCCACACGCACGGCCACGCTGTTGATCGAGCGGGCAAAGCCCTCGCGCACCGTCACCGGCCCCCGATACTCACCGTCATAGTTGCGGGGCGACCATCCGGCGACGGTGATGGGCGCGTCCTCGATCGTGTCGTCAGGCTGAAGCCCCGCCTCGATGGCGGCGAGATAGACCACCGTCTTGAAGGCCGAGCCTGGCTGCCGCCTCGCCTGCGTCGCCCGGTTGAACACGCTCTTGGAATAGTCGTGCCCGCCGACCATGGCGCGCACGGCGCCGTTCTCATCCAGCGCGACGAGGGCGCCCTGCCCGATCTTGCGGCTCTTGCCTTGGGCGGCGAGGGCTTCGGTGAGCGCCGCCTGCGCCGCCCTCTGACGCGCAGGATCGAGAGACGTGAACACGCGGAGCGCCCCGTGGTCGCGCCCGACGTAGCTCGGCGCCTGCTCGCGCACCCAATCGACGAAATAGCCGGCGGGAGGTCCGCTGCGCGGGGCGACGGAGAGAGTTCGCGCGCGCGCCTTGGCTGCCGTACCTTCGGCGTCCGTAAGGAAGCCCGCATCCACCATCGCATCGACGACGAGACCGGCGCGCTGCCGGGCGAGCTTGAGGTCGTTGGCGGGGCTGTAGCGCGACGGCGCCTTGAGCAGGCCTGCGATCATGGCGGCTTGCGCCACATCGACATCGCGCGCCGAGCGGCCGAAGTAGCGCCGCGCCGCCGCGTCGACGCCGTAGGCACCGGCGCCGAAGTAGGCGCGGTTGAGGTAAATCGTCAGAATTTCTTGCTTGGTGAACTCCCGCTCCAGCCAGAAGGCGAGCATCGCCTCCTGGATTTTGCGCTTGACGCTGCGCTCGGGCGAGAGGAACACGAGCTTCGCCACCTGTTGCGAGATCGTGCTGCCGCCGGCGACCACGCGGCCCTCGACGGCGTTCTGCCACGCTGCGCGGATCACGCCGAAGGCGTCGACCCCGCCGTGGGTGAAGAAGCGCCGGTCCTCGATCGCGAGAACGGCCTGGGGCAGCACCGGCGCCATCTCCTCGGCCGGGATCAGCTCGCCCCACATCTCGCCCACGGTGGCGAGCTCGGAGCCGTCCGCCGCCAGCACCGTGATGGCAAGCGGCGTCTCAGGGCCCGTGAGGTGCTCGGTATCGGGCAGGTCGTGCCCGTAATAGCCGACGAATCCTGCGCCCAGCACCACGAGCCAGAGGACGAAGACCGCGCACCACTTGGCGATGCGCCAGACGCGCCTCCGTGGCCGCGCGGGCGGGCGCGGCCTCTTGCCTCCCGTCCTCGGCTTGGTGCCGCCAGACTTCCCCTTCGTGGCGGCGGTCTTCGGCTTTGCGCCGCCCGACTTCGCTTTCGTGCCGCCGGGCTTTGCTTTTGCGCGGGGCGAAGAGCGTTTCGCTTGCGCGCGGGGCCGTTTCGGCGGGGGCGAGCGGCGTACTGCCATAACCCCGATTAGAAGATCTGGCTAGACGTCGAGATTGACGACCTTGAGCGCGTTCTGCTGGATGAACTCGCGGCGCGGCTCGACCACCTCGCCCATGAGGGTCGAGAAGATCTCCTCCGCCTCCTGCGCCTGTTTGATCTCCACCAGCCGCAAGGTCCGCACCTCGGGGTCCAGCGTGGTCTCCCACAGCTGTTCGGGGTTCATCTCGCCGAGGCCCTTGTAACGCTGGATCGTGAGCCCCTTGCGCCCGGCCGCATAGATGGCCTCCAGCAGCGCGCTCGGCGAGTTGACCTCGGTCTCGCTCTCCTTGCGCCGCATCACGACAGGGTGGCTGTAGACCTGTTGCAGCGACGCCGCGAAGGTATCGAGACGCCGTGCCTCGGGCGTCGTGATCAGCACTTGATCGATCATGTGGCTCTCGGTCACCCCTCGCAGGGTGCGAGAGAAGTGGAACGCCGGGCCGTCGCGCGTATCCAGCACGGTGCCATGCCAGCCCCGCTCGATTTCGGGCGCGAGCTCGTCGAGCCGCCGGGCGATGTAGGCCGCTGTCGGCGCCGATCTCTCCGGATCGGTCAGGATGTCAGGTGTGAGCGCGCCGGCAATCGCCGCCTGCTCGACGATGTGGCGCGCGACGCGGCGGGTCAGCGCCTTGACCAGCGCCGCCGTATCGCGAGCGGTGTCGATGATGGCGCTCAGGTCAGCGCCTGAGCGCTCCTCGCCGTCGTGGAAGCGCAGCACCGCGTCCTCGAGGCCCGTGGCGATGAGATGGTCCTCAAGCTCGCGGTCGTCCTTCAGATAGATCTCGCTCGACCCCCGCTTTACACGGTAGAGCGGGGGCTGGGCGATGTAGAGATGGCCCGCGCGGATCAACGCCTCCATGTTGCGGTAGAAGAAGGTGAGCAGCAGCGTGCGGATGTGCGAGCCGTCAACGTCGGCGTCGGTCATTATGATGATCCGGTGATAGCGGAGCTTCGCCAGATCGAAATCCTCAGAGCCGATGCCGGTGCCGAGCGCGGTGATGATGGTGCCGATCTCGGCCGATCTCAGCATCTTGTCGAGCCTCGCCCGCTCGACATTGAGGATCTTGCCGCGCAGCGGCAGCACCGCCTGGTTGCGGCGATTGCGCGCCTGCTTGGCCGAGCCCCCGGCTGAATCGCCCTCGACGAGGAAGAGCTCGCAGCGGCTCGGGTCGCGTTCCTGACAATCGGCGAGCTTGCCCGGTAGGCTCGTGACCTCGAGCGCGCTCTTGCGGCGCGTGAGGTCGCGGGCGCGGCGGGCCGCCTCGCGCGCCGCCGCCGCCTCGACCGCCTTGGCGACAACGGACTTGGCCTCCGTCGGATGCTCTTCCAGCCACTGGCCGAGACCCTCGCTGACGACCCCCTCCACCACCGGTCGGACCTCGGAGCTGACCAGCTTCTCCTTGGTCTGGGAGGAGAATTTCGGGTCGGGCACCTTGACCGAAAGGATGCAGGTGAGCCCCTCACGGGCATCATCGCCGGTGATCGACACCTTCTCCCGCTTGGCAATGCCGCTTCGGGTGGCATAGCCGTTGACGGCGCGGGTCAGCGCCGCACGAAGGCCCGCGAGGTGGCTGCCGCCATCGGACTGGCGGATGTTGTTGGTGAAGCAGAGTACCGTCTCATGATAGCTGTCGTTCCACTGCAACGCGGCGTCGACGATGATGTCGCCCCGGCGGTCCTGGATCATGATGGCGTCGCCGACCAGCGACTGCTTTGCGCGGTCGAGGTAGCCGACGAACGCCTCGATGCCGCCCTCGTAGTAGAATTCCGTGACCCGGGGCTCGGCTGCGCGCTCGTCCCTGAGTGTGATGTGCAGGCCGGCGTTGAGGAAGGCGAGCTCGCGCAGCCGGTGCTCCAGCTCGTCGAAATTGAACTCGATTTGCGAAAAAATCTGGCTTGATGGCAGGAAGGTCACGCGCGTGCCCGAGCGCTCGGCGGTCTCGCCCGTGACGCGGAGCGGCGCCTCGGGCTCACCGCCGGCGAAGCGCATGGCGTATTCCTTGCCATCTCGGCGGATACGGAGCTCCAGCCACTCCGAAAGCGCGTTCACCACCGAAACGCCGACACCGTGGAGCCCGCCAGAGACCTTGTAGGTGTTCTGGTCGAACTTTCCGCCGGCATGAAGCTTGGTCATGATGACCTCGGCGGCGGAGACGCCCTCCTCCTCGTGGATATCGGTGGGAATCCCGCGCCCGTCGTCGCTGACGGAGGCCGATCCGTCGGCGCACAGCACCACATGAATATGCTCGCAATAGCCCGCCAGCGCCTCGTCCACGGCGTTGTCGACGGTCTCGTACACCATGCGGTGCAGGCCGGAGCCGTCGTCGGTATCGCCGATGTACATGCCGGGCCGCTTGCGCACGGCATCGAGGCCGCGCAGAACCGTGATGGAGGCGGCGCCGTAGCCCTGGGTTGCGGTGGGACCGCTCGGGGCGGGATCGGCCATGGGTCCTACGCGCCTTCGACCGTGCCGGGCCGCACCGTGAAGAACTGCGCGCGCTCGCCAAGGGGGCGGAAGACGGACGGCTCAGTACCGGTGAGCCACGCCTGGGCGCCGACATCGAGGATGATCTCGAAGAGTGCATGCCGGCGGCTCTCGTCGAGGTGGGCAGCGATCTCGTCGAGCAGCAACACAGGCGCGCAACGGCGCTGGCGCTCCACGAGGCGGGCGTGGGCTGTGACGAGCGCGATCAGCATGGCCTTCTGCTCGCCGGTCGAGCACTGCTCCGCTTCCATGCCGCGCTCGCGGTCGGCGACGAGCAGGTCGCTCCGCTGCGGGCCGTCGACGGTGCCGCCTTCCGCCTCCGCGACGCGGGTCCCGGCCAAGTGCTCCCTGAAGCGATCCTCCACCGCGAGCGCAGGTGCCGACGCGAGCCAGCGCTCGACCAGCCCGTCCGCCGTGAGCGCGATCCTCGGGAAGGACTGCTTGCCGTCAGGCAGAAATTCTTCGAGCCGTATTGCCAGATCGAGACGTGCCGCGCCGATCGCCGCTGCGTTCTCCGCCATGCTGCGCTCCAGCGCACCGAGCCAGGCATCGTCGCGCGTGCCAGTGCGCAAGAGCTGGGTACGGTGGCGGCGCGCACGGTCGTAGCGCTGGACCCGCGCGGCGTGGCTGGCGTCGATGGCGAAAACCAGCCGGTCGAGGAAGCGCCGCCGCTCGGCGGGCGGGCCAGAGAACAGCCGGTCCATCGAAGGCGTCAGCCAGACCATGCCGACATGCTGGGCCAAGGCGGCCGGCCCCGACGCCGTGGCACCCTCGATCCTGACCGCGCGGCGTTCCGCCTCCCCCGGCTCGGCCGGCGCCCGCCAGCCGGAGCCCAACGCGGTCTCGCCGCCATCGCCGGCGAGCGTGGCCGCGACTGACCACGCCTCGGCGGGGCCTGTGTCCGGCCCGGGCTTGCGCGCGACATCGGCAAGCCGGGCGCCCCGCAGCCCTCGGCCCGGGGACAGGTAGGAGATCGCCTCCAGCAAGTTGGTCTTGCCGGCGCCGTTGGGGCCGGTGAGCACCAGGGGCCGAGCATCCATGACAAGGCGCACCGAGCGGTAGCTGCGGAAGTCGGTCAGCGTGAGCCGGGTGAGCGCGTAGCGCGCGGCTGCCGTCGCCGGCGCCTCCCGCCCGGTCACGGCGTGTGTAGTAGGAGCGGCCACCTAGACGCGGAGCGGCATGATGACGTGGAGCGCGCCGGAATCGCCGGTGTCCCGCACCAGCGTCGGCGAGCCGGCATCGCCGAAGAAGAAGCGGATCGACTCGCTTTCAATTTGCCCTGCGACATCAAGAATATAGCGCGCGTTGAGACCGATATCGAGTGGCTCGGCGCCATAGTCGGCGTCCAGCTCTTCGGTCGCGGTTCCCGTGTCGGGGCTGTTGGCCTGCAGCGTGACCGCGCCCGAGCGGATGGAGAGCTTGATTGCATGGGAGCGGTCCGTGGAGATCGAGGAGACCCGGTCCACGGCCTCGGCGAAGCCACCGTTCGCCACGGTCAACACATTCTGGTTGCCGCGCGGGATGACCCGCTCGTAGTCTGGGAACGAGCCGTCGATGAGCTTCGAGGTGAGCTGGGCGGCACCGATGTCGAAGCGGATTCTGGTCTCGGACAGCGCGATGGAGACCGGCTCGTCGCCATCGTCGATCAGCTTGCGGACTTCCGCGATGGTCTTGCGCGGGACGATCACACTCGGCAGGTCCGCTGCCCCCTCCGGCAGCGCCACGTCGGCGCAGGAGAGCCGGTGGCCATCGGTGGCGACGGCGCGCAGCCGCGCGATCCCCTCCTGGTCCTCAGCCTTATGCAAGTGGATGCCGTTGAGATAATAGCGAGTCTCCTCGGTCGAGATGGCGAACCGGGTCTTGTCGATCAGGCGCCGCAAATGATCCCGCGGCAGCTCGAAAGAATGGGGCAGCTCGCCGTCGGCCATGACCGGGAACTCGGCGATCGGGAGGCAGGAGAGGCGGAAGCGGGAGCGCCCGGAGACCACGTCGAGCTGCCCGCCGTCGCCGCTGTCGAGTTTCATCGCGACCTGCGCACCGTCCGGCAGCTTGCGGACGATGTCGTAGAGGGTGAGCGCAGTCGTGGTCACCGCACCTTCCTGCTCGACGGCGGCGTCGGCCTCGTCGACCACGGCGAGGTCCATGTCCGTCGCGGTGAGCCGCAGGCGATCGCTCCCCTGCGCATCGATGCGCACATTGGCGAGAATAGGGATCGTGTTGCGGCGTTCGACAACGCTTTGCACATGCGCCAGGGAGCTCAGAAGCGTGGAGCGTTCGATGGTCAGCTTCATGATCGCTCGGACTCCTGAAGTCGCGGTCGAATCACCTTCCATTATAGCGGAGAAGTGCCAGATTTCGCAGCACCATCGGCGCACAACCAGCCCTCAGGGCACTGCGCCTTTCCTGCACGCCTTCACCGTGCAACCGACCGCTCGAATTCGCCGGCCGTCAGCGATTCGAGTCTTCGAGGCTTTGCCGGAGAAACTCCACGTCTTCGTCGAGAGCCGCGTCCTTGGGCCGCAACTCCTCGATGCGGCGGATCGCGTACATGACCGTGGTGTGGTCGCGTTTGCCGAACTTGCGGCCGATCTCCGGCAGCGAGCGCGACGTGAGCTGCTTGGCGAGGTACATCGCCACATGGCGCGGCCGCACCACTACCTGTGCACGCCGGTTCGACGACAACTCCGCAGGCTTGATGTTGTAGTGCGCAGCGACCCGCCGTTGGATTTCCTCAATCGTGATCCGCCGCTCCTTTACTCCAAGAACGTCGCGCAGAACCGACTGGGTCGTTTGCAGCGTTATCGCGCCTCCCAGGAGGGCGGCATGGGCGGCAATGCGATTGAGGGCCATCTCGAGCTCGCGCACATTCGACGAGATCTGCCGGGCCAGGAACTCCAGCACCTCTCGCGGTGCATCGGCGATCCCCAGCGGCGCCGCCTTTTCGCGCAGAATTCCGAGGCGAAGCTCGTAGTTTGCGGGGAGGATGTCGACGGCAAGGCCCCCTGCGAGGCGGGACCTGAGGCGCTCCCCCATCCCGTCGAGGCGAGAGGGCGAGCGGTCGCCGGAGACCACCACCTGGCAGCGATGGTCGAGAAGCGCGTTGAGCGTGTGGAGAAATTCCTCCTGCGTGCTTTCCTTGTCGCAGATGAACTGGATGTCGTCGATGAGCAGCACGTCGGCGGAGCGTAACTTTTCCTTGAACGCCACCGTGTCCTTTTGCCTGATCGCCTGGACGAACCGGTACATGAAGCGTTCGGCGGAGAGGTAGAGGACGCGCCGCCCCGGCTCGCGGCCGCGGATGCACCACGCGGTCGCGTGCAAGAGGTGGGTCTTGCCAAGGCCGACGCCACCGTAGAGATAGAGCGGGTTGAACGGAAGGTGATCGACGCCCGCGACCTGTTGCGCCGCCGCGTGGGCGAGTTCGTTGGTCTCGCCGACGACGAATTCGCGGAAGGTGAAGCGGCCGTTGAGCGGCGAGCCGAGATCGGTCAGCGCCCCGCCCTGTGCTCGCGCAAGGTTACCGCTGCCCCGCCGGGCTGTGGGCGACTCGCCGGCCGTGCGCGGCTCGCCCTCGCCTGCCTGCGGCTGCCCCGCATGGATCACGATGCGGGCGCTCTGGACGCCGTGTCGTTCTTCGGCCCAGAGCGCCGCGATGCGATGGGCATAGCGCGAAGCGACCCAGTCGCGGAGGAAGCGCGTGCCGACGCCGAGGGTGACCTGATCACCGTCGATAGCGACCAGGATGAGCGGTGCCAGCCAGCTCGCGAAGGTGGCTTGGCCGACCTCCGCGAGCAGGCGCGCGCGCACCCTGTGCCAGGCGTCTTGCCCGTCTCGGGCCGGCGGCGGCGCGTGGTCCGTCACGGGCGGGATCCCATCCGTCGGCTGTGCGAGCCGCGTGAGCACGGCCCGTTGCGGCGGCGGGCGGCCTCCAGGCGTACGACGCAATGAGGCATCTCACGCCGTGATGACCCGTTTGTTCCGCTAATCTCCCTGTTTGATCCCATTTATGTTCTTGTATGACGTCGCGGTTGTAGGGGGCGGCGGTGGGTTTCCCTTCCCGGGCAAGCAATGCTCGCCTCGCCGTCGTCAACATCGGTGATTTCTGCTTTGCATTCCGGCGGCGGCTCCTTCCGGCGGAATGTGACAGTTAGGCTAAATTGAGGGGGCGGCGCTGGCAACGGGTATGAAAGCGGAACCGGCGAAAATTCTGGCCATTACACTTTGCGCATAGTCTTGGCTAGCGAAGTGAACGAGCATTGCCAATCGGTTGGTGCCGCGACGGGAATCGACCCGGCAAGACCGACGCTGCCGAGCCGTCAGTTCAAATAGGGAAAGGCTTCTTACCAAGATTGCAAGGGGGCGCTCCGGGCGCGGTCCGCATGTCACTGTCGGGGCGCACCAGGCGCCCGGCCCGTGAGCGACACAGGCTGGTTAGGCACCTAGCTGTCGGGGAGCGCACCCATGCGGTGCGCGAGCGGCACAGTCGCCGCGGTTCGGTCTAGCCCTCGGGGAGTGCGCCCACGCGGCGCGCGAGCGACGAGACCCGGCGGGCCGCGGTTCGCCGATGCAAGAGCGCCTTCGTCGCTCCGCGCATGATCTCCGGCTGGGCCTCGCGCAGCGCCTGCTCGGCCTGGCTCTTGTCGCCGCTCGCAATCGCTTCCTCGACGCGGCGGACAAAGGTGCGGACTCTAGAAAGCCGCCCGCGGTTGATCGCGGCGCGGCGCTTGTTCTGCCGGACCCGCTTGCGGGCTTGGCTCGAATGGGCCATGGACGGGGGTCTCTCTTGTAGTTGGGCGGCCTTATACCACGCCCGCCGGCGGGGTCAACGGCGCCATCGGCCCGGAACGGGCCGGCCGACCGGTACGGGTGCGGCTAACGATTGGTGAAGGCCGGCTCGCGCTTTTCGATGAAGGCGTCCATACCTTCCCTCTTATCCTCGGTGGCGAAACTCGCGTAGAAGACCGCGCGCTCGTACAGCACGCCCTCGGCCAGCGTGGTCTCGAAGGCGCGGTTGACGCTTGCCTTGGCGAGCGCGACGGTGGGCGCGGAGAAGTGCGCGATCCGCTCGGCGACGGTGATCGCCTCGTCCACGACGTCGGCGACCGGCACCACGCGGCTAACGAGCCCGCTGCGCTCGGCCTCCTCGGCATTCATCATGCGCCCGGTCAGGACCATCTCCATCGCCTTCGACTTGCCGACGGCGCGGGTGAGGCGCTGGGTGCCGCCGGCGCCGGGGATGACGCCGAGCTTGATTTCCGGCTGGCCGAATTTCGCGTTGTCGGCCGCAATCGCGATGTCGCACATCATCGCGAGTTCGCAGCCCCCGCCGAGCGCATAACCCGCGACCGCCGCAACGACCGGCTTGCGGAAGGCGGTGATGCGATTCCACTTGGCGATGAAGTCGCTGCCGTGCGCATCCACGAAGCTCATCGACCGCATCTCGGTGATGTCGGCACCAGCCGCAAAGGCCTTCTCGTTCCCGGTAATGACGACGGCGCCGATCTCCTCGTCCGTCTCGAAACTGTCGAGCACGGCATTGAGCTCGTCGATCAGCGCGCCATTCAGCGCGTTCAGGGCCTTGGGCCGGTTCAGCGTGATCAGGCCGACCCGGCCGCGCCGGTCGACGGTGATGTTTTCGTACGCCATCGTGTTCTCCCTTAAGCGGCCGGGGCCCGCATTCTGGGTGGGCAGGCTGCTGCCGGCCGGGCGCCGCGAGGGGCGTGCGGCTCGCCTGATAACTCACCGTTGGCGCTTAGCGCAATAGAATGTCGAGCGCCCGCTCTGCACGATGCGACGCACCGCGGCCCCGCAGTCGCAGCCGGGGCAGGGCAGATCCGCCCGGTCGTAGACCGCGAAGCGGTGCTGAAAGTAGCCGAGCTCGCCCGACGCCTGCACATAGTCTCGGAGCGACGATCCGCCGGCTGCGATGGCCGCTTCCAGCACCTCCCGGATCGCCTTGGCCAGCCGGTCCGCGCGCTTCCCTTGTACCGAGCCTGCGCGGCGCCTGGGGCTCAGCCCGGCGTAGAAGAGCGCCTCGCACACGTAGATGTTGCCCAGGCCTGCGACCACGCGCTGATCGAGCAGGGCGGCCTTGATCGGCGTGTCCTTGCCGGAGAGCCGCTTTGCGAGCGCCGGCCCATCGAAGTCGGCCGCGAGCGGCTCGGGCCCCATGCTGCGCAACAGCTCATGTTCTTCGAGCCGCGCGGCCTCCGTCAGGTCCATCAATCCGAAGCGCCGATGGTCGTCGTAGCGCAGCACCGCGCCATCGTCGAAGTGCAGGACGACGTGCTCGTGCGCGCCGCCGCTCGGCGCTACATCGATGGAGAGGCGCCCCGACATGCCGAGATGGACGATCAGCACGCCGCCACTATCGAGGTGCACCAGGAGATACTTGCCGCGCCGCCCAAAACCCTGCACCGCCCGGCCCGTGAGCGCTTGCCCCATATCCGGCGGGAGCGGGCGGCGGAGATCGGGGCGGCGCACCGTGACGTGGGTGATGCGCCGGCCGACGAGGCGCGCGGCAAGCCCGCGGCGCACGGTTTCGACCTCGGGCAATTCCGGCATCCTGCGGCTACGGTAGCGCGGGTTTTGCCGCTGGGCTATGGTCGCCCGCATGGCCTCTGCGCGCGGTGAGCACGACGCCACGGGTGGCGCCGACTTCGGCTTCCGCCGCGTCGGCGAGCACGAGAAGCCGGGGCTCGTCCGCGACCTCTTCGACCGGGTCGCCGGCCGCTACGACCTGATGAACGACCTGATGAGCGGCGGCATCCATCGCCTCTGGAAGCGGGAGATGGTGGCGTGGCTCGCGCCCCGCCCCGGCATGGCCGTGCTCGATGTGGCGGGCGGCACCGGCGACATCGCCCGGCGCGTGCTAGCCGCGATGGAGGGCGAGGGCCGCGTAATCGTCTGCGACGCGAGCGAGCAGATGGTGGACGCGGGCCGCGAGCGCACCTGGAACGCAGGCATCGTCGGCGGCATCGACTGGCTGGTGGGCGATGCGGAGGCGCTGCCTCTACCGGCGCGCTCGGTGGATGCCTGCACGATCGCCTTCGGCATCCGCAACCTGACCCGGATCGAGCGCGCGCTGGCCGAAGCCAGGCGTGTGCTCAGGCCCGGCGGGCGCTTCCTCTGCCTCGAGTTCAGCTCCAGCCCGCCCGCCGGCATCGAGCGGCTGTACAATGCCTATTCCTTCGCCGTCATTCCGCTGCTCGGCGCGGCGGTGACCGGCCAGCGCGACGCCTACGCCTATCTGGTGGAAAGCATTCGGCGCTTTCCCCCGCCCGAGTTGCTCGCCACCATGATGACCGACGCCGGCTTCGGCGGCGTGCGCGTGCGCCCGCTCTCGGCCGGCATCGCCACGCTCCATTCGGGCTGGCGCATCTAGCCCGGATTTCTCACCAATGTCACGGCCTGCGTCGCACCCAGACGTTCGATCCGCTAGGAGCGGGCCGAAAAGCGTAGCTGGAGCTACGGTTGAGGCCCGCGACACCGCGGGCGGGCGTCTGGGTGCGACCCGAAGGGCGACGCTGTCCGGTCGACAGGGTGCGTCACGCCGCTTGCCCGATGCCCCGCATCGCGCTGCGCGCCGTTCCTGCCCTGTCGACCGGACAGCGCCGCGCAGACCATGACATTGGTGAGAATTCCGGGCTAACACACCCATCATGCGCCGGGCGCTCAGAAATATTGGGCGACTGCTGCGGATTGCCTGGACCCTGGGGCGCTGGGATGCGCTCTTCCTCCTGATCGACCACGGCCTCGTACCGCCGGTGACCTTTCTCGCCGGCATGGCTCCCAAGAAGCGAGGGTTGGGGACGCCTGGGCAGCGGCTCGCCGGCGCGCTCCAGGTGCTGGGGCCGAGCTTCATCAAGTTCGGCCAGGCGCTCTCCACCCGGCCGGACCTGGTGGGCGAGGAGACCGCTGTCGCGCTATCGGCACTGCAGGACCGCCTGCCGCCCTTCGACGCGAAGGCCGCGCGGGCCATCGTGGAGTCCGAGTTCGGCGTGCCGCTCGACTCGCTCTTCCGGGCGTTCACCGACGAGCCGGTCGCCGCGGCCTCCATCGCGCAGGTGCACTTCGCGGTCACCGCGACCGGCGAGCCGGTGGCGGTCAAAATCCTGAGGCCTGGCGTCGAGCGCGCCTTCGAGCGCGATCTGGAGCTTTTCTACTGGCTTGCGGAGCTTGCCGAGCGCGCCCTGCCTTCCTGGCGCAGGCTCCGCCCGGTCGAGGTCATCCGCACCTTTGCCCAAAGCGTGATGATCGAGATGGACCTTCGCTTCGAGGCCGCCGCCGCCTCCGAGCTGCGCCAGAACTTCGCCGAGGACGCAGGCTTCCTGGTGCCGGCGGTCGACTGGCGGCGGACCAGCCGCCGCGTGCTCACGCTGGAGCGCGTCGAGGGCATCCCGATCGACGAGCGGGAGGCTCTGATTGCGGCCGGCCACGACCCGCACGAGGTGCTCGGCAAGGCGGCAGGCGCCTTCTTCAATCAGGCCTTCCGGGACGGCTTCTTCCACGCCGACCTGCATCCCGGCAACCTGCTGGTGGATGCGGACGGCAATGTCGTCGCCGTCGATTTCGGGATCATGGGTCGGCTCGACACCCAGACCCGGCGCTACTTGGCAGAGATGCTGCTCGGCTTCCTGATCGGCGACTACGAGCGCGTGGCCGAGGTGCATTTCGAGGCCGGCTATGTGCCGCGCCGGACTTCGAAGGCGGCGTTCGTCCAGGCGCTGCGGTCCATCGGCGAGCCGATCCTCGGCCGGCCGCTCAACGAAATCTCCATCGCCCAGCTGCTCGGCCAGCTGTTCCAGATCACCGAGGCCTTCGAGATGGAGACCCAGCCGCAGCTGCTGCTTCTCCAGAAGACGATGCTGATGGCCGAGGGGCTGACCCGCCGGCTCACGCCGGACCAGAACATGTGGGTCTTCACCCGGCCGCTTATCGAGCGCTGGGCGCGGGAGAATCTCGGCGTCCAGGCGCGCATGCGTGAGGCGGCAGCGGAGCTGCTGGAGGCGGCCGGTCGGCTGCCGCGCCTCGCAGCACGCGCCGAGCGCGTGCTGGACGGGCTGGAGGCCGGTGTCTCGCTCTCGCCCGACACCTTGGAGGCGATGAGCGGGTGCCGGCGTCGCGGAAGCGCGCTGCCCCTCCTCCTCACGTTGGTCGCAGGCCTGCTCGCGGCTCTCTTGGCCGTTCAGTTCCTCTGAGGGGCGTGCCGGCCTTGACACGGACGCCGGGGCGCGGAGAGTGCCCTGCCATGGACACAGACACGATCAGGCGCGAGACCGAGCTTGTGCGGGCCGACTGGGCCGGGCGCGGGCGCCACTGGGACCGGCGGGCGGACGAAATCGCCGAGCAGGCGGCCCGCATGAACGCGCCGCTCATCGAGGCGGCCGACATCGCACCCGGCCAGCAGGTCTGCGACATCGCAACGGGCGCCGGCGAGCCCGCGCTCAGCGTCGCCGCGCTGGTCGGCGCGGAAGGCCGCGTCTTCGCCACCGACCTCTGCCCCGAGATGATGCTGGGCGCCCGCCGCCGGGCCGCCGCCCAGGGGCTCCGCAACATCACCTTCCGCACCGCCGACATGCTGGCGCTCCCTGATTCGGACTCCGCGTTCGACCGGGTGATCTGCCGCTTCGGGCTGATGTTCTGCCCGGCGCCTGCGCGGGCCGCCGCCGAGGCGCTGCGCGTGCTCAAGCCCGGCGGGCGGGTGGCCTATCTGGTCTGGGGGCCGCGCGAGGAGACGACCATGTTCGTCGTCTTCGTCGCTGCCGCCGAGGCCGTGCTCGGCCCTCTCGATGAGGTGGAGGAGATCGATCTCGCCCGGCCGTTTTCCCTGGGCACGCCTGGGGCACTTGCCAGCGCGCTGACCGAAGGCGGGCTTACGGATGTGGAGGAGCGCGAGGTCCGCTTCGCGCCCCGGGTCCCGGCGGATGCCCCCTTCTGGCAGGCCCAGTTCGACATGACCTTCGGCCGTGCCCTCGATGGCGCCGGGGAGGCCAAGCGCCACGCCTTGAAAGAGGCCGTGGCGGCAGGCTTCGAGCACCTTCGGGAGGGGGACGAGGTCCCTCTCTCGGTCCATGTGCGGATCGGCACCGGGGTGAAGCCGACAGGCTGAGCCGGCGCGGAACACGCCGCCGGCATGGGCACGATTCGTCAATTCATGTTGTTAAAATAACAAGTTATTTGAAATCGGGTTCGTTTGTAAATTTTCGCTCCGGACTTATCCTGAAGGCGCGAGCTCGCTCTCCAACCGCGCGATTTCGTCCTTGAGGCGGAGTTTCTGGCGTTTGAGACCCTGAATTTCGAGATTGTCGCTGCGGCCCGAGAGCGCGTCGATTTGAGCATTTAACGACTGATGTTCGTTGCGCAGCGCCTCCAGGCGCTGCGAGATCGAGTCTTGATCGGTCATTCGTCCCCCTTCGTCCTGCCCCGGCCGGCGAACCGGCCGGGTGCGGCTCAATCCAATATGGGGGCAGCGATCGACTTATGAAAGCTGCCCCACCACTCAAATGGTCTCGAAATAGCGCTCGTACTCCCAGGCGCTGACATGGCTCTGCTGCCAGGCGCGCCAGAGGTCGAGCTCGGCCCGCCGCGACAGCGCGTAGTGATCGACGAAGCGGTCGCCGAAGGCGCGGCGCAGGAAGGCGGAAGCCTCGAAGACTTCGACCGCCTCCTCCAGCGAGGCCGGCAGTTTCGTGTAGCTCTCGTCGAGCGCCGCGTTGCCTGTGCAAAGCGGCGGCGGCACGAGGCCGCGCTCGATACCGTCGAGGCCTGCGGCCAGCATGCCGCCGATGGTGAGATAGGCGTTCGAATCGGCGCCCGGCACCCGGTTCTCGAAGCGCGCGCCGTGTGGCACGGGCCGGGTGATCAGCCTGAGCGCCGCACTGCGGTTGTCGTCGCCCCAAGATGCGTTCTCGGGCACCCAGTGCTGCCAGTCTCGGCGGCGGAAGGAGTTGATGTTGGCCATGCAGAGTGCGACGAGCGCCGGCAGATGCTCGAGCTGCCCGGCGGCGTATTGCCTCGCGGTCTCGCTCGGGCCCGAACCGTCCCAGAACACATTCTCGCCGTCCCGCCACAGGCTCTGGTGAACGTGCCCGCCGGAACCCGGCAGGTCGGCGTCGAGCTTGGCCATGAAGGTCGCGACCATGCCGCGCTCGGCGCAAACTTCCTTCAGATAGGTCTTGGCGCGCATGGCGCCGTCGGCAGCGGCGAGCGGCGGTGCATGGGCGAGCGCGAACTCGATGGCGCCGTGGCCGAGCTCCGTGTGCATGGAAACGACCGGCGTACCCACCGCCTCCATGCGCTGCATGAAGGTCTCGAAGAGCGCGCGGAGTGCCGGCAGACGGATCAGGCTGTAGGCGTTCCGCGTGCGCGATACCGGCGTCAGCGTCGCGGGCGAGGGCGGCGAAGCGGCGTCGTCCGCATAGTAGATGAAGACCTCGTACTCGACCGCGAAGCGCGGCTGGAATCCCATGGCGGCGGCTTTGTCAACGGCGCGCCTCAGCATCGTGCGCGGGCCTTCCGGCGTCATGGTGCCGTCGGGGTCGTGGACGTCGATCACGACCGCCGCCGTATCCGGCCGCCAGGGCAGGCGGCGGACCGTGGCCGGGTCAGCTTCCCCGAAAACGTCGGCGAAGCCGTTCTCGTAGGACGAGAACGGCGAGACGTAGACGTCGTCCGCCACGGTCAGCCCATAGATGATGTTTGACCAGCCGACCTCGTCAGAGAGCCCCTTGTCGAGCGCGAGCAGCTTGCCGCGAAGCCCGCCGTCGAGATCCGGCACCTCGACCTGAACGAGGCGCACGCCTTCGGAGCGCATCCGCTCGCGGATCGCCGCCAACTCGTCATTCGTCGTGTCGCTCATTGAGCCGCCCCCGCACCGGCCACTGCCGGTTTCTCATAGCCCACGCTGGTATAGGCCTCGTCGGGCACGAGCGCGGGGTCCTTGTAGATCGACCAGCGGCAGACGCCGCCCGCCCGTGCCTCCGGCCAGGTGGGTGGGTCGATCACCCGCGTCGGATAGCCGAAGCGGCGGATGGGCATACGCTGATTGAGCTGGCAGCAATGGACGCAATAGACGCAGACGCCGGTCTTGCCCCAGGACCAGTCGTGGGCCTCGGTAGTCACGGCGAAACCGTAGGGGGGCTGCATGCGCGGACCCTTCGGGTCGCCGTCGCGGTAGGTGCGCCCGCCGGAGCCGCAGGGGTCGAAGCTGAGCACCCAGCGGTCGGCCTCTTCCGTGATCTCGATGGCGCCCATGCGCCCCGGCCCACTCAGATGGCCGCGCAGCGAAAGCGCCGCGATCAGGATCAACCGGTGCATCGAGTGCGGCCACGGATGCGCGGCCGTGTCGTAGACGTCGTAGGTCTCATACATCGGCGCCATCAACTCGTCCCAGAGCGG
The DNA here is from genome assembly GCA_965262755.1 of Alphaproteobacteria bacterium. Classification (GTDB taxonomy): domain Bacteria; phylum Pseudomonadota; class Alphaproteobacteria; order UBA828; family UBA828; genus WTGU01. The sequence goes on from OZ253557.1 coordinate 955,243, forward strand.
GCCGATGCGGCGCTCGCCGAGATGGCGGACGACGAGGTCGAGCATGCCGTAGACCAGGTCGCAGCCCCGGTCATGGGTCTCGAGCCAGAGCGAGCGGGCGCTCTCCAAGCGCGCACTGGCGCCGGTCGCATCGCCGGCCCGGCAGGCGGCCTCGACCGCGTCGATTTCGGCGATGTAGGCGGCCCAGCCAGCGTGAATGTCGAAAGGTTCCCCCGCCTCGCCGGCCAGCAGCGTGCCCAACCGCGCCTCGCCCGCCGCGATTTCGGCCTCGTCCACACCCTCGGCGACGAGGGTATCCCTGATCTGGTCGGTCCAGAGGGCATAGAGCTCGTAGCCCTCGCGGGCTTCCTCGACCGTATGGCGGGCGAGAGCTGCGGCGTCGGCGAAGCGCCCCTCGTCGAGGGCACGCGCCGCCAGGGCATAGGACGAGGCCGCGTGATCCGCCCACCCGCCGGCGCGGACCGGATGCCCGATGACGGGATCGTCCACGAGCGGCCCCGCAGCGCCTCGGATCGCCTCCCCAGCCACGCTCTGTCCTAGCCGTTCTGCAGTCCACTGCTCCGCGGCGCCGCGGGGCGGCCACAAGGTAGAAAATCCCCGCCCTCGGGTAAAGGAGGCAACGCGTGCGCGTGGTTAGCCGCTGGGTTGCTCCACCATCAGCACCTGCTTGCCGACCACGCTGCGGGTGCGGAACGCCTCCAGCGCCGCTGGCGCCTCTGCGAGCGGCAGGCGGCGGGAGACGAGCGGATTCAGCGCGCCGGCCTCGTACCAGCGCAGCAACTCGGCGAAATAGGCTCGATTCGCGGCGGGGTCGCGAAAGGCGAAGGCGCCCCAGGCGACCCCGACGACGCTCATCTCCTTGAGCAGCACGATATTGGTCTTGGCTTCGGCGATGCGGCCCGAGGCGAAGCCGATGACCAGCATCCGGCCGTTCCACGCGATGCAGCGCATCGACGCATCGAAGATATCGCCGCCGACCGGGTCGTAGATCACATCCGCGCCGCGCCGCTCGGTCAACGCCTTGACCCGCTCGCGAAGGTCTTCCGTGCTGTAATTGACCAGGTGGTCGGCGCCGTGCTCCTGCGCGAGCGAGAGCTTCTCGTCGCTGCTTGCGGCCGCGATCACGGTTGCACCCAGGCGCTTGCCGATCTCCACCGCCGAGAGCCCGACACCGCCGGAGGCGCCCAGCACCAGCAGCGTCTCGCCCTCGGCCAGCGCCGCGCGCCCGACGAGCGCGTGGTAGCTGGTGCCATAGACCACGGGAAAGGCCGCAGCGACGTCGAACGGCATCGCATCGGGGATCGGGATGACGGTGGAGGCCGACGCCACCACCTCCTCGGCCATACAGCCGTGGGAGCAATAGGCGAGCACGCGGGTGCCGAGCAACGGCCCGTCCGCGCCGGGTCCGAGTTCCGTGACCGTGCCCGCGCATTCGAGGCCGGGGCTGAAGGGGAAGGGCGGCCTGACCTGATACTTGCCTTCGATCAGGAGGAGATCGGGGAAGTTCACACCGACCGCGGCGACGGCGATGCGCACGTCGCCCGGCCCGAGCGCGGGCGGGTCCACAGTCTCGACCGCAAGGGTCTCGGGCGGGCCGAAGGCCCTGCAGAGAACCGCTTTCATGGCATCAGGTCTCTTGAATGGCGGGAGAGTAGCAGGCTGGAGTGCCCTTCAGTCGAGCACCGTCCCGTCGCGGGCGAGCGCCGGAGCCACGCTGCCGCCGTCGAACTCCACCGTGGCGATCAGCTCGACGGAATGGTTGACGGCGAGCCCGCGGCAGCCGATGGCGGCACGCGTCGGCATCAGACGCCGGCCGTAAAGCTCGACCAGGAGATCGACGGCGCCGTTGATGACGCGCGGCTGATCGACGAAATCGGGACCCGAGTTCACATAACCCACCAGATGCAGCATCCGGTGCATGCGGTCGAGATCGCCCAGCGCATACTTGATCAGGCCGAGGTAGCAGAGCATGCACTGGCGCGCCGCCTCGTAGCCTTCCTCGATCGTGCGGTCCACGCCGAGAATGCCGGTCATGTAGGGCTTGCCGTCCTTCGCCGGCGTGCAGCCCGAGAGGTACAGCACGCGCCCAACCGCATGGTGCGAGACGTATTTCGCGCCCGACGGGTTGTTGCTGTAGCTGTCTTCGAGCCGGGGCAGCGTCAGGCCCGCGGCCTCGATCTTCTGCTCGATGGTCATGGTCCGAGCATGGTGCGCCGGGCCGGGCGAGTCAACGACGGGGCCGCCCTGTGGGCTATACTCGCACCATGAGCAAGCCCGAGGGCATGAGCGATGACGACGACCCGGCCGCGCTCGCCAAGCGCTTCCTCGACCTCTGGCAGGAGGAGATCGCCGGCACCGGCCGGGACGAAGGCCCGGGCGCGCTCACGCTCCGCCTTGCCGCCCTGCACCTCGCGGCACTGGCGCCGGACGCCGCGAGCGGCGGCCTGAATGGCCGCGCAGGCGACAACACGTCTGGGGCCGAGGCCCCTCCCCCTTCATCTGGGGATGGCGCTCAGCGGCTGGCTGAGCTCACTCGCCGCCTTGCCGCTTGCGAGGAGGGGATCGCTGCGCTGGAGGCACGTGCCCGCAAAGCAGGCAGCGGCCCTCGAAAAGGCACTCGCAGAGACCGATCCTGAGGCGCTGGCGCGCGCGCTCGGCGCCGAGGCGGCAGGCCGCATCGGACGCTTCCTCGCGGGCATCGAAGGCTACCGCGCCCATCCCTACCGGCGGCGTCTCGAGGATCCGCCGGTGCTCTGGCAAGCCGGCACCACGCGGGTTCTCGCCTTCGGCGGCGAGGCGTCGGGCGCGCCGGTGCTGCTCGTGCCCTCGCTCATCAACCGCGCCTACATTCTCGACCTCACCCTGCACCGAAGCTTCGCTCGCTATCTGCGGGAGCGGGGCCTCCGCCCCTATCTGCTCGACTGGGGGGCGCCGGGCGCCGACGAGCGGGATTTCGGGCTCGACGACTACATCCTCGGCCGCCTGGAGCCCGCGCTGGAGGCGGTGCGCCACGACGCGGGCAGGCCGGTGACCCTCGCCGGGTACTGCATGGGCGGCACGATGGTGCTGCCGCTTGCCGCCCGATCCGATGTGGCGGCGGTGGTCCTGCTGGCAACGCCCTGGGATTTCTGGGCCGACGGCCGCCATCAGGCGCGCCTGATGGCGGCCCACCTGCCGGGGCTGACCGCCCTGATCGAGAGTCTGGAGCAACTGCCGCCCGACGCGCTGCAGGCCATGTTCGCCGCCCTCGATCCGCTGCTGGCGGCGCGCAAGTTCTCGGCCTTTGCCGCGCTCCCGCCCGGCTCGGCCGCGGCGCGCAACTTCGTCGCGCTCGAGGACTGGCTCAACGATGCCGTGCCGCTCACGGGCCGCGTGGCTCGGGCCTGCCTGGAGGACTGGTACGGCGCGAACGCCCCCGCGCGGGGGAACTGGCGCGTAGGCGCCAAGGCGGTTCGGCCGGAGCGTATTCACGTGCCCGCGCTCAATGTCGTGCCGGCGCGGGATCGCATCGTCCCGCCGGCCTCGGCGGCGGCGCTGAGCGCCGTGTTGCCTCATGTGGAGACCTGGCGGCCGCCGCTCGGCCATATCGGGATGATGGCGAGCCCGCGGACCAAACGCCTGCTCTGGCGCCGGCTTGCGGCGTGGATCGCGGACCACGCCGCCGCATAGCCCCGATTCTCCGCGCCAACGCTTGAAAATGCGCTGCCGCCGGCGCATATGAGGCGCGCGCGCCGCCGAGGAGTCGGCTCCCGGCGGCGCTGAGCATTACCGGGGGAGAGAGAATGAATCGGGTCGCACTGGTGACAGGCGGTACGCGAGGCATCGGCGGCGCGATTTCGCTCGCGCTGAAGAATCACGGCTGCCAGGTGGCGGCGAACTACCACGCGAACGACGAGGCGGCCGAGCACTTCCGCGAGGTCACTGGCGTCGATATCTACAAGTGGGACGTGAGCGACTTCGCGGCCTGCGAGGCTGGCGTCGCGCAGATCGAGGCGGACTTGGGCCCCATCGATATTCTGGTGAACAATGCCGGGATCACGCGGGACGGCACGCTGCAGAAGATGACGCCGGACAGATGGCAGGCGGTGCTCGATACCAACCTCGGCTCTTGCTTCAACCTCTGTCACGCCACCTTCCCCGGCATGCGCGCGCGCAAGTTCGGGCGCGTCGTGAATGTGGGCTCTATCAACGGCCAGGCGGGCCAGTACGGCCAGGTCAACTACGCCGCGGCGAAGTCCGGGATTCACGGCTTTACCAAGGCCCTGGCGCAGGAGGGAGCGCGCCACGGGATCACCGTGAACGCCGTCGCACCCGGCTATGTCGATACCGACATGGTGCGCGCGGTGCCGGAGGCGGTGCTGGAGAAGATTGTGGCGAGCATCCCCGTCGGCCGGCTGGGCCGCGCCGAGGACATTGCGCGGGCGGTGCTATTCCTCACCGCAAACGACGCCGATTTCATTACCGGATCGACGATCTCGGTGAACGGCGGCCACCACATGTATTGACGGGACGCTTCGAGGGGAGACGGGCGTGGCACGGCTAGCACTCATCACCGGCGGCACGCGCGGCATTGGCGCCGCCGTCGCGCGCGCGCTGAAGGACGCCGGCCACCCGGTGGTGGTCAACTACCATGCCGACGAGGCGTGCGCTGCCGCCTTCACTGCGGAATCAGGCATCCCTGCGCTCAAATGGGACGTGAGCAACGGCGACGCCTGTCGGGCGGGGGTCGAGGCCATCGAGGCCGAGCACGGCCCGGTGGAAATCCTCGTCAACAATGCGGGCACGGTCTCCGACAACAAGTTCGAGAACATGACCGACGACCAGTGGCAGCGGGTGGTGCGGGTCAATCTCGATTCCGTCTTCTACATGTCGAAGGCGGTCTATCCTGGCATGATGGGGCGGGGCTGGGGCCGCATCATCCAGATCGGCTCGATGAACGGCCAGGCCGGCCAGCTCAACCAGGTCAACTACGTTGCCGCCAAGGCGGGCATGCACGGCTTCACCAAGGCGCTGGCGCAGGAAGGGGCGAAGTATGGGATCACGGTCAACACCGTGGCGCCCGGCTACGTCGACACCTACCTGATGCGCAACATGCCCGAGAAAATTGTGCAGAAGATCATCGACAAGTCCCCGATCCGCCGGATGGGGTATGAGGAGGAGGTGGCCCACGCCGTGCTTTTCCTCATCGACGACAAGGCGGCGTGGACCACCGGCTCCACGATCACAATGAACGGCGGCACCCATATGTACTAGTCACCTGAATCTAAAGTTCGTGGCATAAATTTTGATCGACACGGAGGCAAAAGCGCTTGACGGCAGCGAGGATGTCGTCGGCCGATTTGGTCCACCTGAAGGGCTTGGGGTCTTCGTTGTGCTTTTCGATGAAGGCCCGGATATCGGCTTCGAGCTGGCGGGTGGAGGTGTGCACGCCGCGCTGCAGTTGCTTGCGCGTCAGTTCGGCGAACCAGCGTTCGACCTGATTGATCCACGACGCCGAAGTCGGCGTAAAGTGGACATGCCAGTGCGGCCGCCGTGCCAGCCAGGCTTTGACTGCCGCCGTCTTGTGGGTGGCGTAATTGTCCATGACGACGTGGATGTCCAGCCCTTCGGGGACCGAGCGGTCGATCTCTTTCAGGAAGTCGAGAAACTCCCTGGCCCGGTGGCGCCTGTAGCACTTGCCGATGACGCGGCCGGTGGCGACATCGAGGGCGGCGAACAGCGAGGTCGTGCCGTGACGCTTGTAGTCGTGTGTGCGGCGCTCAGGCATGCCCGGCAGCATCGGCAGGACCGGCTGTGTGCGGTCGAGCGCCTGGATCTGGCTCTTCTCGTCGACACAGAGCACCAGCGCGCGGTCCGGCGGCGACAGATAGAGCCCAACGATGTCGCGGACCTTGTCCACGAACAGCGGATCGCTGGAGAGCTTGAAGGTCTCCGAGCGGTGCGGCTGCACGCTGAAGGCCGCCCATATCCGCCGGACCGTCGTATGCGACAGCCCGCTGTCGCGGGCCATCGAACGGAGCGACCAGTGGGTCGCGTCGGCCGGCGTCGTCTCCAGCGTCCGCTCGATGACCGCGGCCACCTTCTCGTCCGAGAGCGTTCGCGGCCGTCCCGGACGAGGCTCATCCGAAAGTCCGTCGATGCGCTCCTTCAGGAAGCGGCGGCGCCACTTGCCGACCGTGTGCTCGTGCACGCCGAGTTCGATTGCCACCGCCTTATTGGTCAGGCCGTCTGCGCAGCGCAGGATCATGCGGCAGCGATCGGACAGCGAGCGCGCGACCCGGCGGCGTCGAGCCTGACGCTCAAGATACGACCGTTCCTTATCGCTCAGAACCAAGGCCGCCATCGGCCGGCCAATGCCACGTGCCATCGGAAAGACCTCCATAATCCAACTCCGATGGCTATTGTATAATGCTATCTACTTCAATTCCAGGATACTAGAGCGTTTTGTCGCTCACGGCAGCCGGCCTGCGGCCGGCGCCTCCGCGAGGGCGCCGCGGGAGCGGCGGGCCGCGGTCGCGGCCTATCGCGAGCCCGTCAAGGACGGCCTCGCTCCAGCCAGGGTAGCAAACTGTGCCACCGTAGCCTGCTACGATACCCGGCCATGCATCAAGACGTCGTCGACCTCAATGCCTTCTACCTGACCCGGCTCGGCCGGGTCGCGCGTCGAATCTTGGGCCAGCAGATCCGCCTGGTGTGGCCGAGCGTGCGCGAAGAGGTGGTGCTGGGGCTCGGTTACCCGGTGCCCTTCCTCGGGCTCTTCCGCGAGGAGGCGGACCGCGTGTTCGCCGTCATGCCGGCGGGCCAGGGAGTCATGGCGTGGCCCGAGAGCGGCGGGCGGCTGGTAACGCTCGCCGACGACGGCTTCCTGCCGCTGCCCGACGGTTCCATCGACCGCATCCTCATCGTCCACGGACTGGAGTTCAGCGAGCAGCGTCGGGCGATGCTGGAGGAGGTGTGGCGGGTGATGCGGCCGAACGGGCGCATTCTGGTGTTGGTGCCGAACCGCCACGGCCTCTGGGCGCGCGCCGAGGCGACGCCATTCGGCCATGGCTCGCCGTTCAGCGCCTCCCAGCTCGCCCGGCTCTTGAGGGAGCACCGCTTGGCCCCACTCGCCGCCGGCGCGATGCTGTTCCTCCCGCCCACGGGCTCGCGCGCGGTGCTGCGCACCGCTGCCGTCTGGCAGCGAGTGGGCCGGCACCTCGGGCGCCCCTTCGGCGGCCTCGTCTATGTGGAGGCCGGCAAGACCGTGTTCGAGGCGCGCCCGGTGACTGCGCGGCAGAGGCGCCGGGTCATCATGCCGCTGCCCCAGCCGGTGCCGGCGGGCGCGCGAACGGCCGCCGGAGACTGCGGCTTACCGTTGTCCCGCCCCTGAGCCTGCGCCGCGCGCGGGATCGGCCGAGAGCAGGAACACCGCCTGCTCGCCAAACAGGTTGGCGAAGCGGCCGGTGCCGGTGAAGCGGCGCACGCGGCCGCGCGAATCGACCTGGGTGCGTCGCTCGATACGGATTCCGAGCTCGCGGCAGAGCATCACGAAGTCCTTGATCGTGCAGGGCCTGATCATTGGCGTCTCGTACCATAGCTCGCCGGAACCCAGAGGCGTCGGCATCCGGCCACGGGTCAGCAGATGCAGCCGGTTGCGCCAATGCCCGAAATTGGGGATCGAGACGATCGCGCTCTGGCCGATCCTGAGCAGTTCCAGCAACACGCCCCTGGGGTCTCGGATCGCCGGCAGGGTCTGGCTCAGCACGACATAGTCGAAGGCTGCGTCCGGGTAGTCGGCGAGGTCGGTCTCCGCATCCCCCTGGATGGCCGAGAGCCCGCGCCTGACCGAGGCGTTCACGCCCTCCTGGCTGATCTCGATGCCGCGGCCATCGACGTTCTTCTCGCGCGCGAGCAGCTCCAGCAGGGCGCCGTCGCCGCAGCCGATGTCGAGCAGCCTGGAGCCAGGCTCCACCAGCTCGGCAATCAGGCGATGGTCGGGGCGGGCGCCCTGGCGCCGCGGGCCTGCGTTCACGGACCGGTTCTTACGGGCTGTGGAGCCCGCGCTTGGCGGCAGCACCGCTCAGGAAGCCGCGAAGCGTTTCGAACATGTCCGGCTCGTCGAGGAGGAAGGCATCGTGCCCCTTGTCGCTCACCACCTCGACGAAGCTCACGTTGGCGGCGGCCGCGGCCAGCGCTCGCACGATGGCGCGATTCTCCGACGTGGGATAAAGCCAGTCGCTGGTAAAGGAAATCACGCAGAAGCGGGTCTCGACCCCGCGAAACGCATTCGCCAGCACGCCGTCGTAGTCGGCCGCGAGATCGAAGTAGTCGATCGCCCGGGTGATGTAGAGGTAGGAGTTGGCGTCGAAACGCTCGACGAAACTTTGTCCCTGATAGCGAAGGTAGCTCTCGACCTGAAAATCCGCATCGAACCCGTAGGTGACGTTGCTCCTGTCCTGAAGCGAGCGGCCAAACTTCCGGTGCAGCGCCGATTCCGAGAGATAGGTGATGTGCGCGGCCATGCGCGCCACCGCGAGGCCGCCCACCGGATTTGTGCCGAGTTCCTGATAGCGCCCCTCGCGCCATTCGGGATCGGCCATGATCGCCTGGCGGCCGACTTCATTGAGCGCGATGTTCTGGGCCGAATGCTTGGCTGCACAGGCGATCGGCACCGCGGTGTAGCAGCGCTCGGGGTAGCTCGCCACCCACTGCAAAGCCTGCATTCCGCCCATGGAGCCGCCGGACACGCAGAAGAGCTGCTCGATCCCCAGATGGTCGAGCAGCATTGCCTGGGCCTTGACCATGTCGCGGATGGTGATGACCGGGAAGTCGAGACCCCAGGGGCGCCCGGTGGCGGGGTTGATCTCCTTCGGCCCCGTGGTGCCCATGCAGCCGCCGAGCGCGTTGCAGCAGATCACGAAATAGCGGTCGGTGTCGAAGGTCTTGCCCGGCCCCACCATCATCTCCCACCAGCCGGGCTTGCCGGTAACCGGATGGGGCCCGAGGACGAACTGATCGCCGGTGAGCGCATGGCAGAGGAGCACAGCGTTGGAACGCTCGGCATTGAGCGTGCCGTAGGTCTGATAGGCGAGCGTGAAGGGCCCGAGGGAGACGCCGCAGTCGAGCTCGAGCGGCGCCTCCCGGCCGAGCTCGACGCTCAGGCCGGTCTGCACGTGTTCCACCGCAGCTTGGCTCTCGGGCATTGCGGTCATCGCTCGTCGGGCTCTGCACGGCCGCGCTCCGCCATCGGATCGCGTGCCGGAATTGTCGCCGAAAGGGTGTCAGACAGTTGCGATTTGAACCTGAAAGTCAATGTTCTCTTTGATTTTACCACGCTCATGGACTAGGACTCGCCACCCCCTGAGCCACGTCAGTCATGCCATGAACAGGCCTTCGCCGGAGGAGTCTCCGCTCGCCGCCATGCGCGACGAGATCGACGAGATCGACGACACGATCCACGACCTGCTGATGCGTCGCATGGCGCTCGCCAACCGCATCAGCGAGACCAAGCGCGCCCGCGGCGCCACCGGCGCGCTGCTGCGGCCGGCGCGGGAGGCCGCGATCCTGAGGCGGCTGATGGCGCGCCACGAGGGCCCCTTCCCCTTCCCCGTCATCGTGCGGATCTGGTCCGAGATCATGTCGGCGACCCTCTTTGCCGAGGGCGGCTTCGCGGTATCGGTGTTCACGGTCGAGGAGCCCAGCGAAGAAAGCCGCTTCCCCGACCTCGCGCGGGTCCATTTCGGCGCCGAAACGCCGTTGCTCACCGCGCGGACGGAAAGCGGCGTGCTGCGCGGCGTGCGCGACGGCAAGGCGTCGGTCGGCGTGCTGCCCGTGCCTGCGGACGCGATGAGCGGCGATGTGGGCGTGAGCGCCGAGCCATGGTGGCTGACGCTCGCGGTCAGCGACGAGGAACGCCCGATGATCGTCTGCCGGCTGCCCTGGCTCGCGGGCGGGCGGAATTCCGCCGGCAAGACCAGTGCGCTCGTGGTGGCCATGACCCAGCCGGCGCCGTCGGGCGACGATGTTTCCTTCATGGCGGTCGAATCGTCGGACACGATCAGCCGCGACCGCATCCGCTCGGCGCTCGCCGTGGCCGGCATCGCGGTGACCGGCTCCGTTGCATGGCACGGCGACGACGGTGTGCCAGGCCGCTGGCAACTCATCGAGGTCGATGGCTTCGTCGCCGAAGAGGACGAGCGGCTGCAGGACTTCGCCGAGCAGCTGGGCGACGATGTCAGGCGCATCGCGGTGCTGGGCAGCTATCCAAGGCCGCCTGCCCCCCGGCACAACGGCTGACGAGCGGCGGGCACGACGATGCCGATCCACCCGACCCCGCGCCCCGGAATCATGGAGATCTCGCCTTATGTCGGCGGGCGCTCCACCGCTGACGGCCACACTAACACCATCAAGCTCTCCTCCAATGAATCGGCACTGGGGCCGAGCCCGAAGGCGCAGGCCGCGTACCGGGAGCTCGCAGGGACGCTGCACCGCTACCCCGACGGCGGGGCCACGGATTTGCGCACCGCGCTCGGCGCGCTGCACGGAATCGATCCGGAGCGGATCGTGTGCGGCAACGGCTCGGACGAGCTGCTCCAGCTTCTCGCCCAAGCCTATGCCGGCCCGGGCGATGAGGTCATCTATTGCCGTCACGGATTTCTGGTCTATCCGCTGGCCACGCTCGCCGTCGGCGCTACGCCCGTCGTAGCGCCGGAGACCGAGTTCACCGCTGATGTCGACGCGATCCTGGGCCGGGTGACCGAGCGGACCCGGATCGTCTTCCTCGCCAACCCCAACAACCCGACCGGGACCTACATTCCCAGGGGCGAGCTACGCCGGCTCTGGGGCGGCCTGCCGGAGCATGTCGTCCTGGTGGTCGACTCGGCCTATGCGGAATTCGTCACCGCCGGCGACTACGATCCCGGCCTCGATCTCGCCGGCATGGCGCCCAACGTGGTGATGACCCGCACGTTCTCAAAGGCTTACGGGCTTGCGGCGCTCAGGCTCGGCTGGGCCTACGCGCCGCCCGCCATTATCGACGTGCTGCACCGCATTCGCGGCCCCTTCAACGCCAACGCCGCGGCGCTCGCTGCGGCGCTCGCCGCGCTGGAGGATCAGGATCACATCGTCCGCTCCTGCCGGTATAACGAGGCATGCCGCGATGCGCTCGCCGCCAGGCTCGCCGCCGCCGGGCTCCAGGTCGTTCCCAGCGTCTGCAACTTCCTGCTGGTGCGCTTTCCGGACGAGCCAGGCCGAGACGCTGCGGCGGCCGATCGCTTTCTCAGCGAACGCGGGGTCGTGGCCCGTCGGATGGAGCCCTACCACCTCGCCGACTGCCTCAGAATTACGGTCGGCCTGGAAGCGGAGAATGAAGCCGTGGCCCAAGTGCTCGAGGCCTTCATGGCGGCGCCTGCGGCAGAGGCGGGCGGCAAACGGTGAGCGAGCCCGAGCCCTTCTCGCGCGTCGCGCTGGTCGGCCTCGGCTTGGTCAACTCCTCGCTCGCGCGGGTCTTGCGTGAGAAGGCATCCGCGACCGAGATCGTGGGCTGCGCCCGGAGCCAGGCGACCCTCGACACGGCCATGAGGCTCGGCTTCGCCGACCGGGTGACGCTCGATCCCGTCGAAGCGGTCGAAGGCTGCGACCTCGTGGTTCTGGGCTCGCCGGTCGGCACCTTCGCGCCGCTCGCGGCGAGGATCGGGCCGCATCTGGCCGAAGGCGCGATTCTGACGGACGTCGGCTCGGTCAAGAGCGCCGTGTTCGCGGCAGTCGGGCCGCATGTGCCGCCGAGCGTCCACCTGATCCCCGGCCATCCGGTCGCAGGCACCGAGCGTTCGGGGCCGGAGGCGGGCTTCGCCGAGATGTTCGAGGGCCGCTGGTGCATCCTGACCCCGCCGCCGGACGCGGATCCCGCAGCGGTGGAGCGGATCGCCGCGCTCTGGCGCATGGCCGGCATGAAGATCGAAATTATGGACGCCGCGCACCACGACATGGTGCTCGCCATCACCTCGCACCTGCCGCACCTGATCGCCTACAACATCGTCGGCACGGTCACCGACCTCGAGGAGGAGACCAGGCACGAGGTCTTCAAGTATGCGGCCGGCGGCTTCCGCGACTTTACTCGCCTCGCCGCGTCGGACCCGATCATGTGGCGCGATGTCTTCCTCAACAACCGGGGCGCGGTGCTGGAGATGCTGGGCCGCTTCAGTGAGGATCTATCGGCCCTCCAGCGCGCCATCCGCCGGGGCGACGGCGCCCACCTGGAGGCGCTCTTCACCCGCACCCGCGCGATCCGGCGCGGCGTGATCGAGGCCAAGCAGGTCTGAGTGGCCCCCGGCGCCAGCGATGGGCGCCGAAGAGCGATCAGGTGAGGCCGAGCACGTCGGCCATCGTGTAGAGGCCCGGTTCCCGCCCCTCCGCCCAGCGCGCCGCCTGAAGAGCGCCTCGGGCATAGGTCTGGCGGTTCGCCGAGCGGCAGGTCAGCTCCAGCCGCTCGCCGTCCGCCGCGAAAATCACGCTGTGCTCGCCGATGACATCGCCGCCGCGCAGCGCGGCGAAGCCGATCTCGCCGCGCGCTCGCGCGCCGGTCACGCCGTCGCGGCCACGGGCTGCGACCTCATCGAACGAGACTCCCCGCGCGCGCGCCGCCGCCCGGCCCAGACCCAAAGCCGTGCCGGAGGGTGCGTCGATCTTGTGCCGATGGTGCATCTCGACGATCTCGATGTCGTAATCGGCGTCCAAGAGGCCCGCGACCTGCTCGGTGAGACGCATCAGCAGATTGACGGCGAGGCTCATGTTGGGCGCCTGTACCACGGCAGTTTGCGCCGCCGCCTCCTTGAGCGCGGCTTGCTCGGCTTCGCCGATGCCGGTGGTGCCGACGACGAGGATCGTGCCCTCGGCGGCCGCGAGTTCGGCGTGGCCGGCGGTGGCGCCCGGCAGGGTGAAGTCGAGCACCGCGTCGGCGGCGCGGAACATCGCCTGCGGATCGTCGCTCACCGCGACGCCGAGCGGCTCGATCCCGGCAAGCGAGCCGCAATCCCGGCCGAGCGCGGGATGGTCGGGAACCTCGGTCGCCGCGACCAGAATGCAGCCTTCCGTGGCCTCAACCTGACGGGCCAGCGCCTGGCCCATGCGCCCAGCGGCACCCGGGATGCCGATCTTCATCGCGCCTCCGCCGGCTCGATCCAGTGCTTCATCGTGTGGTCATAGTGGCGACGCACCTGCGCGCACGCAAGCAAGCTCGGGCGCCAGCCCTCAGAGCAACGGCGCCTGCCCGCCGTCGTCCTCGTCCCGTCCGGCCTTGCGGGGCTTGGGCCGGCCGGTGGCGCGGGCCGCGGCGCGGCCATCGTGGAATTCGAGGGAGAGCCCGGCGCCCGGCTTCACCGCTGCCGCGCTGGTCACGGGCCGCTCCCGCTGGTCGCGCACGACCGCAAAGCCGCGCGCGAGCACGCCCCGATAGGAATAGCTTTCGAGCAGACGCGCCGCGGTCCCGATCCGTGCCGCCCGCTCGCTCAACGCCGCGCGCCCGGCCCTGCCTAGGCGCACCGCCAGCAGGTCGCTCGCCTGGCGTGCCCGGCTTACGCGTGCGGCGAGACGCTCGGCCGAGAGATGCCCGGTCGCGTGCGCGAGCTGCTGGCGCTTGAGGGCGAGGAGTTGGCGCGGCCTGAGCGGCCTCAGCCGACCGAGGGCCTGGCGCTCCGCCCCGAGCCGGCCGCGCACCCCGCGGGCGAGCCGCTCCGACCAGTCGTCGAGCCGCTGGCTCGCGGTGGTCAGCCGGTCCCGCGCCGCCGGCAGGCCGCGCCCGAGCCCGTCGACGCGTGCGCGCCGCTCGGCGATGAGCCGGCGGAACGACGCACCGAGCCGATGCTCCAGGGTGTGCGTACGCTCCAAAAGGTCGGCGCGCACCGGCACGGCGATCTCGGCGGCCGCGGTCGGCGTCGGCGCCCGGAGGTCGGCGGCAAGGTCGATCAGCGTCACGTCGGTCTCGTGCCCCACGGCGGCGATCAGCGGGATGTCGCTCGCTGCCGCGGCGCGCACCACGACTTCCTCGTTGAAGGCCCAGAGGTCTTCCAGGCTGCCGCCGCCGCGGGCCACGATCAGCACGTCGGGCCGCGGCACCGGCGGGGCTGCATCGAGGCGGTTGAAGCCCGCGATCGCGGCAGCGATCTCCTCCGCCGCGCCCGCGCCTTGGACCGTGACCGGCCAGACCAGCACCCGGCGGGGAAAGCGGTCCTCGATTCGATGCAGGATGTCGCGGATCACCGCGCCCGTGGGCGAGGTCACGACGCCGATGGTCTCGGGCAAGTAGGGCAGCTCGCGCTTATGCGCCTCGTCGAAGAGGCCCTCGGCGGCGAGCGCCTTCTTGCGCGCCTCCAGCAGCGCGAGCAGGGCGCCTGCACCGGACAGCTCCAGCCGCTCGACCACGATCTGATAGCGTGAGCGCCCCGGATACGTGCTGATCTTGCCGGTGGCGATGACCTCGAGCCCGTCTTCGGGCGCGATCCCGAGCCGCCCGGCGGTGCCGCGCCAGCAGACCGCGTCCAGCACCGCGTCCGCATCCTTGAGCGCGAAGTAGAGATGGCCCGATGCGGCGCGTTTGAAGCCCGAGACCTCGCCCCGCACGCTGACCCAGGCGAACTCGCCCTCGACCACGCGCTTGAGCGCCTGCGACAGCTCGCCGACCGAGAAAATCGGCCGGTTGCTGCCGTCAGCGAGGGTGCTGTCCGCCTCCGTCATCGCCTGTCGGCACCGGTCGGGGCGGCACCCTCAGGGCGCGAAGAACGCGAGGGTGCGGGATTCGATGCTCTGGCGCGGGCGTGCGTCCGCCGGCGCGGCGGGATTGACGAACGCCGTATGAGCACTGAAGCGCGCGCGGCCGTCCGTGAGCGAATCATAGGTCTTGAAGATCAGCGCCTCACCCGGGTCCATATCTGGAAAGTAGAACCAACGGTGGCCGGGATTGTGGCTGAGCTGCATCACCTCGCCCACGCGGTCCGAATAGACGAGATCGGTCAGCACGAAATCCCGCGCATCGATGCTCTGGGCGTCGCAGATGGCGAGCGGCCTGTCCTGCACCGGGCCCGCGATCGGCCGCCAGCTCTGCACGACGGCGAAGCGGTGCTGGAGCAGTTCCTCCGCGCGATCCGCCGGCAGCAGGTCGCGCACCCGCTGCGGGGCCGAGCGGCTGGTGTAGTCGTTGTGCGCGACATGCACGGGCTCGCGCACCTTGCGCTCGCTCCGCACCGAGTCATCGGCGACCCGGATGGTGTGGTCGAAGACCAGGACCTCGGCGGCGCCGCTCGCCTGCTTCACGAGGCGCTCGACCTCCGGGCTGTAGACTTCCTGCACCTCGTCGTCATCGAAGAAGTCGGAGACCGCGCTTCCCTCCGTCGTGAGGGTGAAGCCCTCCCGCTCCAGGTCGAAGGCGCCATTGGCCGCGCGGGCGTCGCGAATTGTGACCTCGACCTTCTGGTATTCGGCCTCGCGCTGCGCCGTCTTGTTCCCCGGCACGGAGATGTAGGTGACCGGCTTCTCGTCGGTCGCCACGATGTAGTTGATCGGTGCGTGGACGGCTCCAGACATGGCGGTGTTCTCTCAGGCTGAGGGCGGCTGCGGGGGCGACAGCTTAGACCGAAGCGTGCCTCGCGGCGACCGCAGACTCGTTCACCGTGGCGTGCCTCCCGTTCAGACGGCGGCGATCTCGACCTCGACGCCGTGCACGCAGGTGCTCTCCCCCATGTCCGACTTGATGCCGGGGTTGAGGACGTTGACGTTGGCGCGCGTGCCCTCCTGGCGCGGCCAGCGGCCCTTGGGGCTGAGCGCGACCCCCTGCGGAATGGTCTCGGCAATAGCGAGATCGAGCTCCAGGCTGCCGGTCTCGTTGCTGAGCCGCACCCGCTGCCCTTCCGCGAGGCCGCGGGACGCCGCGTCCGAAGGGTGCAATGTCACAGTCGCGTCGCCGAGGCGGTCCGCAATTCGCCGATCGTTGGCGTAGGAATCGTTCATGAGCCAGGGCGAGGCCGGCGAGAGCAGGCGCAGCCTGCCGTTCGCCGGCTTAGGGTCGGCCTCGGCCAGCGGCAGACGCGGGTGGCCGTCGGCCTCCGCGCGGGCGGACGCGATCTCGATCTTGCCGCTCGGCGTCGGGAAGGCGAGGCCCTCGAACTGGATCACGGGCGCCGCGTCAGGGAACACCGTGCCGGTCTTCTTGAAGTCGTCGAAGGAGCCTCCGACGCCCACCTGGCCCATGATCTCCGCGATGATTGCCGCGTCGTCCTCGTAGAGTTCAGGCTCGGCGTAGCCCATGGCGCGGGCGAGACGTCGAAAAATCTCCTGGTTGGGGAGCGATTGGCCGAGCGGCTCCTGCAGCTTGGCCTGGGCGGAGAACGAGAGATTGAAGTAGCCCGAGACCAGATCGTCGAATTCGAGGAACGACGCCGCCGGCAGCACGTAATCGGCATAGTCCGCGGTATCGGTCTGGAAGATGTCGACGACGACCGTGAAGAGGTCGTCGCGCATCAGCGCCCGGCGGAACCTGGCTTGCTCGGGGCTGGAGGCGGCCGGGTTGATGTTCCAGCAAAGGAAGGCCTGGATGTCCGCCGGGTCTTCCAGCCGCGCCGCGAGCTCCATCTGGCTGAAGCTCGGCGGGCTCTGGCTCAGTGCCGCACCGCTCAGATAGTCGCCGTCCACCCCCTTGCGCCCGCCGCCGTTGAGGTAGAGCAGGCCGGCACCGGGCTTGCCGTAATTGCCGGTCACCGCCGGCAGAAGCGCGCAGGCGCGCATCACGTTGCCGCCCATCGCTTGCCGTTGCAGCCCCTGGCCGAGCCAGAGAAGCGCGGGGCCTGAACCGTAGATCCGCGCCGCTTCCTCGATCTCTGCCGCCGGCACGCCGGTGCGGGCCTCGCCCCAGGCCGGCGTGCAGGGGGCGATGGCGAGCTCCAGCTCATCCCAGCCTATGGTGTGCGCGTCGAGGAAGGCACGGTCGATCAGCCCGTCGCGGACCAGCACGTGGACCATGGCGAAGGCCAGCGCTGCATCGCTGCCGGGGAAGGGCTGGAGGTGCAGGTCGGCCTGCTCGGCGGTCGGGTGGCGCACCGGGTCGACCACGATCACCGTCCCCGGCGCCTCCTTGAGCCAATGCTTGTGCTGATGGGGCGCGGAGGCCGACGGGTTCGCGCCCCAGACGAGGATCGAGTGCGCGTCCTTGGCGGTGCGCGGGTCGAAGCCGATCACCGAAGTGCCGATCACATAGTCGAGCGCCACGTGGCCCGCCATGTTGCACACCGTGTCCGGCTCCACCTCGCGGGCGCCGAGGCGGCCCAGGAAGCGCATCGGGAAGTTGTTGGCGATCAGCGAACAGGTGCCGGTGTAGTGGGCGTGTACGATCCTGTCGGCGCCGTCGCCCCCGGCAATCTGCTTGAAGCGCGCCGCGATCGCGCCGATGGCCTCGTCCCACGAGACCGGCTCGAAGCGCCCTTCGCCCTTGGCGCCGGCGCGCTTCAGCGGCGTCAGCAGCCGCGCTTCGGAGTCGCGAAAGACGCCGTTATAGGCGAGCGCGCACTTGCCGCAGAGCGCGCCCCGGCTCACGTGGTGGTCCGGATCGCCGAGCACGCGGGTTATCGCACCGTCGCGCTTGATCGCGACGATGCCGCAGGCGTCGTAGCAATCGCGCGGGCAGGTGGTCTTGAGGACTTCCTTCTCGCCTGGCATGGCGGCCTCCGGCGTCGGTTTCCGGGCCTCAGCCTAACGCCGCGCGCGCCGCCCCGAAACCCCGTGCTAAGCTCGCGGCGACACGAGCAGGGGACGCGCGATGATGCGGACGGTGGGGCTGCCGGGCGGCGACGAGGTCGTGGCGCTCGGCCAGGGCACGTGGCGCATGGGCGAGCGCCGGGCTGCGCGCAAGGACGAGGTGGCGGCGCTCCGCCACGGCATCGCCTGCGGCATGACGCTCGTCGACACGGCGGAGATGTACGGCTCCGGCGGGGCGGAGAAGGTCGTCGGCGAGGCGATCCGCGGGCAGCGCGATACGGTCTACCTGGTGAGCAAGGTCCTGCCGTCCAACGCCGGACGCAAGCGCATGGCGCGCGCCTGCGAGAAGAGCCTGAAGTGCCTCGGCACCGACTACCTCGACCTCTACCTGCTGCACTGGCGGAGTGGCGTCTCCCTCGACGAAGTCGTCGAGGGATTCCTCGCGCTGCAAGAGGCCGGCAAGATTCGCCGCTTCGGGGTCAGCAATTTCGACACCGACGACATGGAAGAGCTGTGGGAGACCCCGAGCGGCCAAGGCTGCCAGACCAACCAGATCCTCTACAACCTCTCGCGGCGCTGGCCCGAGGCGGCGCTCATGGACTGGAGCCGTCGCCACAGTCAGCCGCTCATGATCTATTCGCCGCTGGAGCAGGGCAGGCTGCCCGAAGGGGGTGCGCTCGGCGCCATCGCGGCCGAGCGTGGTGTGACGCCCATGCAAGTGGCGCTCGCCTGGGTGCTTCGCCATGAGGACATGTTCGTCGTACCCAAGACGAGCCGTATCGCCCATGTCGATGAGAACCTGGGCGCGCTCGACATTATGCTCACCGATGACGAGCTTGCGGCCCTGGACACGGCCTTCCCGGCGCCCGCCGGCGACGCCCCTCTCGAATTACACTAGAGGGGGCCTACGGCCGGGTCAGTTTCCCTGGCCGATCATCTTCATGATGCCGGAGAAGTCGTCGGCCCCGAAGCCGGCGTTGCAGAAGAGCGTGTAGAGCGCCACCGCTTCCGCGCCGAGGGGCGATGCCGCACCGGCCGAGGCCGCGGCGGCCTGGGCGAGGCGGAGGTCCTTCAACATCATCTGGGCCGTGAACCCCGGCGCGTAGTCGCGGTTCGACGGCGCGCTCGCCACCGGCCCCGGCACCGGACAGTAGGAGGTAAGCGCCCAGCACTGGCCGGTCGCCTTGGAGACGATGTCGAAGAGCGTCTGGCGCTCGAGCCCCAGCCGGTCCGCCATCCCGAAGGCCTCGCAGACGCCGATCATCGAGACCGCGAGGATCAGGTTGTTGCAGACCTTGGCCGTCTGGCCTGCGCCGGAGGCGCCGGCATGGATCACGGCCTTGCCCATGTCGCCCAGCACCGGCCGACCGCGCTCGACCGCGTCCGCCTCGCCGCCAACCATGAAGGTGAGCGTGCCTGCCGCCGCACCGGCGACACCGCCGGAGACCGGCGCATCCAGCAGCGGCCAGCCGCCTTCGGCCGCCGTCGCCGCGACCGCGCGGGCGGTATCGACGTCGATGGTCGAGCAATCGATGAGCAGCGTTCCCGGCGCCGCGACCGAGAGGACTCCGCCCTCGCCGCGATAGACCTCGGAGACCTCGGCGCCGGCCGGCAGCATGGTGATGACCACCTCACGCCCGGCCGCAGCCTCGGCGACCGAGCTCGCCGTCGCAGCCCCTGCGTCGCGCGCCTTCTCCAGCGCCTGCGTGCTGATATCGAAGGCCGTGACAGCATGGCCGGCCGCCGCCAGATTGGCGGCCATGGGCCCTCCCATATTGCCGAGCCCGATGAATCCGATGTCCGCCATGTCGGAATCTCCCTTTCGCGTAGGTTAGAAGCGGTAGCGCCGTCCCCGGCCGCTTACCACGTCATGTCGCCCTTGGGCGGCTCCTCGAAATAGGCGTCGACCGTCGCCGCCGTCACCTCTTCGAGCCGCGCCGGGCGCCAGGCCGGGTTGCGGTCCTTGTCAACGATCTGGGCACGAATGCCCTCGAAGAAATCAACGCCAAGGTTGCAGTGCATGGCGAGCCGGTATTCCAGCGCCATCGCTTCCTCGAAATCGCACGTGCCATACGCCGTGAGCTGCTTGAACGAGACCTTGAGGCTGGTCGGCGACTTCTGACGAAGCGTCGCAAGCGTCTCCGCCGCCCAGTCTGAGCCCTCGGCCTCAAGGTTGGCCACGATCTCCTCCACCGAGCCTGCGGCGAAGCAGCGGTCGATCTCCGCCTGCCGGGCGGCGAGGGAGGCAGGGCCGGGATCGGCGGCGCAGTTTGCGAGCAAGCGGTCGATGGCCGCGTGCGCGTCGCTGCCGAAGTCGGCAGCCAGCAGCGTCTCGTCCAGCGCCTGCAGCGCGTCGCTGGCCACGACGTGAGTCGCGAGCCCGAGATAGAGCGAGTCGGCGGCGCCGATGCGCGCGCCGGTGAGGCCGAGGTAGAGCCCGGCCTTGCCCGTGAGCCTGGGCAGGAAGTACGTGGCACCGACATCGGGGAAGAGCCCGATCCCGGTCTCCGGCATGGCGAAGAGGGCGCGCTCGGTCATCACGCGGTGCGAGCCGTGGATCGAGATTCCAACGCCGCCCCCCATGACGACGCCGTCGATCAGCGCGACATAGGGCTTCGGGTAGCGGAAGATGAAGGTGTTGAGCCGGTATTCCTGCGCGTAGAAGACCGTGGCGAAGTGGCGGTCCGGATCGTCCTGCTCGCCGTAAAGAAGGCGGATGTCGCCGCCAGCACAGAAGGGCACGCACCCGTCGTCCCGCGCGGCTCCGCGCACGACTACCGCCGCAACCGAAGGGTCCTCCGACCATTCCTTGAGCCTGGCGTCCAGGCCCAGCACCATGGGTTGGGTCAGCGCGTTCAGTGCCTTCGGCCGGTTCAGCGTCACGCTGCCGACCCGGCCCTTCCGCTCCAGGAGAATTTCGTCGCTCACGGCGGCTCCGCCCCGGTCAATTGCCGGCGCATCCTAAGAGGTGGCCCGGATTTCTCAACCGAGTCACCGTTCTCATCGCGTTTGTGGCGGCCTGCCCCCGCCGCAGGCCGCACCATTGGAGAGAAACTCGGACCTAAGACTCAATCGAGGATATCGACGAACCTCGGCAACGCGCGGAACCGAGCCACCCAAGTTTCGATGGCCACATAGCCGTCCAGGCTGATGTCACCGTCGCCGCATTGAGAGATCGCGGGGAACGCCGCGACGTCGGCGACCGTGGGGTGATCCAGCGCGATCCAGTCCCGGTTGGTAAGCCGATCGTTGAACAGGCCGAGCGCCACGTCGCTGCGCTCGCGCACCGTGTCCGCATTGACGCAGAGCCACGGAAAGAGCTTTGCAAGCCGTGCGTCGTAGGGGCCCAGGCGTATCTCGTAGGCGGCCGCCGAGAGCCAGGCATTGACGAGCGCTTCCTCATCGGGATCGCTCGGTATCCATGAGTCGTTCCCGTACTTCCGCGCGACCCACACGAGGATTGCCTGCGAGTCGCGGAGCACGTTCTCGCCCTCCCTCAGCACGGGGAGCTGGCCGAATGGATTGATTGCCAGGAATTCCGGCGTCTTGTGCTCGCCCTCGAGCAGATCGATGGGCTCGCGCCGGTATTCGACACCCAGCAGCGAGAGCAGCAACCGAACCTTGTAGCAGTTGAGCGCGAGCGGCATGTCGTAGAGCGTGATCATCGTGAATCTCCTGACGGGCTGTCGGCGAACTTTACTCACCGGTGCTCGCAGCCGTCTACATGTCCGACGAGAGAGATCGGCATGCGGGGCAGCGCGCGCGACCGGCTCAGCGCCCGGAGCGCATCGATGAGGCGCGCCGGATGCTCTAGCCCAGCCTCACTCCGCCAGCAGGCGCCGCGCGATGATAAGACGCATGATCTCGTTGGTGCCTTCGAGGATCTGATGGACGCGCAGATCCCTGAGGTGGCGCTCGACCGGAAAATCCATCAGGTAGCCGTAGCCGCCCAATAGCTGGAGCGCCTGATTGCAGACCTCGAAGCCCGCGTCGGTGGCGAAGCGCTTGGCCATGGCGATGGTGGCGGTGGCGCCGTCTTCGCGCGCGTCGAGGGCGGCCGCGGCCCGGTGGATCATCAGGCGGCCGGCTTCGAGGTTCGTCGCCATGTCGGCGAGCTTGAACTGTAGCGCCTGAAAGTCGGCGAGTTTGCGGCCGAACTGCTGGCGCTGGAGCAGGTGATCGCGGGCAATCTCCAGGCTCGCCTGCGCGGCCCCCAGCGAGCAGGCACCGATGTTGATGCGCCCGCCGTCGAGGCCCGCCATGGCGATCTTAAAGCCCTGCCCCTCCGCACCGATGAGGTTCTCCGCCGACACGCGGCAGTCCTCGAAGATGACCATAGCCGTCGGCTGGCTGTGCCAGCCGAGCTTCTTCTCTTGGACACCGAAGGTGAGGCCCGGCGTATCCCGCTCTACCGCGATGCACGAGATGCCGTCCGCGCCCGGCCCGCCGGTCCGCACCATGCAGACATAGACATCGGCAAAGCCGCCGCCGGAGATGAAGGCCTTGGTGCCGTTCAGCACGTAGTGGTCGCCGTCCAGACGCGCGCTGGTCCTGAGAGATGCGGCGTCCGAGCCTGAGCCCGGTTCGGTCAGGCAATAGCTCGCGAAGTGCTCCATGCTGGCGAGACGCGGCAGGAAGCGCGTGCGCTGCGCGTCTGCGCCGAAGGAGTCGATCATCCACGACGCCATGTTGTGGATCGAAATGTAGGCCGCGGTCGACGCACAACCCCTGGCCAGCCCCTCGAAGATCAATGCAGCGTCCAGCCGCGTGAGGTTCGATCCGCCGACGTCATCGCCCACGTAGATGCCGCCAAGGCCGAGGGCCGCGGCCTTGCGCAGCGCATCCACCGGGAAGGTGCAGTCCCGGTCCCATGCCGCAGCAAAGGGGGCGAGCTCGTTCTCGGCGAAGTCTTGAGCAAGCTCGCGGAATGCCTGTTGCTCTTCCGAGAGGGTGAAATCCATGACCGGGCTAACTTAGCGAGCGCCGCCACCCCTGGGCGAGCCGAAATATGAGGGGGCCGGCGATCACGATCAGAATGATACGTGCGACATGGTGGGTCGAGACGAAGGCGGCGGCGCTGCCGAAGGAGAGCGCCATCAGGCTCATCTCGGCGAGCCCGCCTGGAGCCAGCGCGAGAAAGAGGGCCGGTCCGGAAAGGTCGGTTGCGGCCGCGAGGCCGTAAGCCATCCCGGCCGCCACCAGCACCATCGCCACGGCGACGAGCGCCGCCAGCAGCATGACGCGTCGGAGCTTGCGGAACGCCATGCCCACGAACCGCGCCCCGATGGCGGCGCCGAGCACGACCTGTGCCGCAGCGATCAGCTCGCCCGGCGGATGCGCGGCGACGACCCCGCTCAGGTGCAGCGCCGCGCTCAACACCAAGGGGCCGACCAGCTGGGCCGCCGGCACCCGCAGCGACTTGGCCGCCGGATAGCCGACGAGCGCACAGGCAACCAGCGCCACAAGATCGACCCAGGAGGCTGCCACCAGGCCGGCGGGGACCGGCAGGCCAACCGGTTCGTAGCCTTCGAAGATCCGGTAGTAGAAGGCGATCAGGAACACGGCGACGAGGATGCGCGTGCCGTGGGTAAGCGAGATCGTGCGCCCATCGCCGCCCATGCTCTCGCCGAGCACCATCATCTCGCTGAGCCCGCCCGGCATCGAGGCGAAATAGGCGGTCGCCCGGTCGTAACCGCCGAGCCTGCGGAAGACGACATAGGCCATTCCTGCCGTCGCCGCCGTGGAGAGAACCACGCCCGAGAGGCCCACGTACCACTCCGTGATTTGGGCGAAGAGGTCGATCGTGAATTGGCTGCCGAGCAGCACGCCGAGGATCGCGATCATGGCGTTGCGGATCTGGGCGGGTACCGCGAGCGGCGCGCCGGCAAGCGCCGCCGCCGTTGCCGCCGTCATGGCGCCCAGCATCCAGGGGAGCGGCAGCGCAAGCGCGAAGAAGACGGCTCCGCCCGAGGCCCCGAGGCCGATCGAGAGAACGAAGCGGAGCCCGGCGATGCGGAGCCGCGTGGCCTGCCAGCGCACGCCGAATGGGGCGCCGAGTCCTTTCACCGACGGCTCCGGCTTGATGTGCGGCAAGGTGAGCGAGCGGGGCTCACGAACGCCAAATTCAGCACCCTCAGGGGGTGAACTGCTCGGCAAGGATGCGCTCGGTAAGGCTGTGCTCGGGGTCGAAGAGGAGGTGGATCGCCGTCGCGTGATCGACCGCGACCTCGACCGACGCCACGTCGCGCACCTCGGTGTAGTCGGCGACCGCGCTGACCGGGCGCTTGTCGTGCTCGAGCACCTCGAGGCGCACGGTCGCCTCGTGCAGCAGCAGGGCGCCTCGCCAGCGCCGCGGCCTGAAGGCGCTGATCGGCGTGAGCGCCAGGATGTTGGCGCCGAGCGGGATGATCGGGCCGTGGGCAGAAAGGTTGTAGGCGGTGCTGCCGGCGGGCGTCGCCACCAGAACGCCGTCGCAGATAAGCTCCGGCACCCTGACGACGCCGTCCACGCTGATCCTGACCTTGGCGGCTTGGCGGGTCTCGCGCAGCATCGAGACCTCGTTGATGGCGAGCGCCTCGAGCGTATCTCCCAGGATCGTCTCCGCCCGCATGCTCAGCGGATGCAGGGTCGTTCCGTGCGCCTGCTCCAGCCGTTGGGGAAGGTCCTCGATGGAGAACTCGTTCATCAGGAAGCCGACCGTGCCCCGGCTCATGCCGTAGATCGGCTTGCCCTGGCGCAGCAGGCGGTGCTGCGTCTCCAGCATGAAGCCGTCTCCGCCGAGCGCGATGATGACGTCGGCGTCGGCTGGCTCTACGAGGGGATAGCGGGCGGCGAGCGCGGCGAGCGCGGCCTCGGCATCGGCGGCGGTCGATGCGACGGCGGCCATCGTCCGGTATCGCATGGGGCCCCCCGATGGGCTGCGCCGGCGCGGCGCGGAAAGCGGGCTGGACGGCGGCGGCCGCTCAGCCGCCGGTGACGCTCATGTGACGGCCGACCGCAGGCCGCGTGTGGCGGCGGTCGATGATGAAGTCATGGCCCTTGGGCTTGCGCCCGATCGCCTCGTGGATCGCCGCCACCAGAGCCTCGTCGCTCTCGCTGCGGCGGAGCGGCGTGCGCAGGTCGGCCGCGTCCTCCTGGCCGAGGCACATGTAGAGCGTGCCGGTGCAGGTGAGCCGCACCCGGTTGCAGGATTCGCAGAAATTGTGGGTGAGCGGCGTGATGAAACCCAAACGCTGGCCGGTCTCCCGCACCGTGACGTAGCGCGCCGGCCCGCCCGTGCGATGGTCGCTCTCGTCCAGGGTCCAGCGCTTGCGGAGCTTGGCACGGACCATGGAGAGCGGCAGGTACTGCTCGGTCCGGTCGCCGTCGATCTCGCCGAGCGGCATGGTCTCGATGAAGGTGAGGTCGTGCCCCCCGGCCCCGCACCAGGCGACGAGGTCTTCGATTTCGTCCTCGTTGACGCCGCGCAGCGCCACGGTGTTGATCTTGACCTTGAGCCCTGCGGCGCGGGCCGCGTCGATTCCGGCCATCACCTGGTCGAGCCGGCCCCAACGGGTGATCTTGACGAATTTCTCGGGGTCGCGGGTGTCGAGGGAGATGTTCACCCGGCGCACGCCCGCCGCATAGAGCCGTTCCGCATGGCGCGGCAGTTGGCTCCCGTTGGTGGTGAGCGTCAGCTCGTCGAGCGCGCCGCTCCTCAGGTGGCGGCCCAGGCCCTCGAACAGCTCGATGACGCCCTTCCGCACCAGCGGCTCGCCGCCGGTGATGCGGAGCTTGCGCACGCCCAAGCCCACGAACGCGCTGCACAGCCGATCGAGCTCCTCCAGCGTGAGCAGCTCCGCCTTGGGCAGGAAGCTCATGTGCTCCGACATGCAATAGACGCAGCGGAAGTCGCACCGGTCGGTGACCGAGACCCGCAGATAGGTGACGTGGCGCTCGAATGGGTCGATCAGCATGGCTTTCACTCCGCGGGCGCGCTGCGGCTCCTGCGCCGCACGCCGTTCTGCATACTACGCGAGGGCGCCAATTTTCTCCCGGAGAATTTGGGCACGATCCGGGTGGCGTCAACCGCCCCGCTCGCGCGGAAGGGGCTACCGCTGTTAGGATCGGCGCCGCAACCCGGCATCGCGGAGGCGAAGAATGGCGGATTCGGTGGTTCCGGTGATCGATATCGCACCGTTTCTCACGGACGGGCGCGCGGACAAGGCGCGCGTTGCCGCCGAGGTTGATGACGCCTGCCGTGAGATCGGCTTCCTCGTCATCGCGGGTCACGGCGTGGCGCAGGGGCAGATCGACGAGATGGGGGGCGTGACCCGTGCCTTCTTCGACCTGCCGCACTGGGAGAAGCTCAGGGTCAAGATGCCGCCCGACCGCTATCGCGGGCTGATGACCGTCGGCAGCGAGGACACGGCCTACAGCATGGACGAAGAGGAGAACGCGCCCGACTGGCGCGAGAGCTTCGTCATCGGGCCCCATGACCACGCCTACGACGAATATCATTACGGGCCCGAAGGCTGGCGCTTCTTCGCCGCGAATCTCTGGCCCGACCGGCCGGCGGAGATGCGGCCGCTCTGGGAGGCCTATTATCGGGAGATGGAGCGCCTGGCAGGCGACCTGATGCGGATCTTCGCCTGCGCGCTCGGCCTGCCGGAGAACTTCTTCGCCGACAAGATTGACCGCCACATCACCAACTTCATCGCCTCCTACTACCCGCCGCAGCCGACGCCGCCCGTGCCGGGGCAGCTCCGCTGCGGCGCCCACGCGGACTACGGCAGCCTCACAATCGTCTCCTCCGATACCGACGTGGGCGGCCTCCAGGTTCTGGGCAAGGACGGCAGCTGGTCCGACGTGCCCTGCATCCCCGGCACCTTCGTCATCAATCTCGGCGACCTGATGGCAGAATGGACCAACGACCGCTGGCGCTCGACCCTGCACCGGGTTGTCAATCCGCCCCGTGCGGTGGCGGAGAGCAGCCGGCTCTCGCTCCTCTTCTTCCATCAGCCGAACTACGACGCCGTGATCGAGTGCCTGCCGAGCTGCACGGACGAAGCCAACCCGCCGCGCTACGGGACCATCACCTCCGGCGCCCATGTCGCCCGCAAGATCGACCTGAGCCGCCGCCCGCTCCTGGAAAGCGCGGAAGCGGCCGCAGAATAGCGGCGGTGCCATCCGCCCTTGACTTGACGCGCCTGACACCGCGAATTCGTGCCGCTCGCCAAGCGGGCGAGGGAGGCGTTACGGAGAGGAGGCGGCCGTGGTCGATGACACAGGGCAAGGTGCCCGCGATCAGGTAGAGGAGGCGCTTGCGCGGCTCGAGCGCGACGGAATCCAGCATGTCCGGTTCGAGCTGCCGGACATGCACGGCTCCGCCCGCTCCAAGCAGGTGCCGGTCGAGCGGTTCGCCGCCTCCGCCCGCGAAGGCGTGAACATGTACGGCGGCATCGTCGCCCTCGATACGGCCTCCCACGTGATTTCCGGCACCCTCTACAACGAGGAAGTCAAGTACAAGGACCAGACCCTGCGTCCCGATCTTTCGACCCTCGCGACCGTGCCATGGCTCGACGGCATGGCGAAGGTCATCTGCGACACCGAGTGGGAGGACGGCACGCCGCTTCACGCGGCGCCCCGCCACGTCGCGCGCCGGATGCTGGAGAGGACGGCCGAGCTCGGCTTCGGCATCGAGAGCGCCCACGAGTACGAGTTCTTCGTGCTCGACCGCGAGACGCATGAGCCGCTCTTCGGCGGTGTCCATATCTTCAACAATCTGCGGAACGACCACCTGCCGGCGATCCGCGCGGTGGTCGACAGCCTGCGCACGGCCGGCATCCCGATGCTGACGGCCAACGCCGAGTACGCGCCATCGCAGTACGAGCTGGTCTACAGACATGCCGAGGGGATGGCGGGCCTCGACAACGCGTTTACCTTCAAGAACGGGGTCAAGGAGATCGTCCAGCACGCAGGCCTCACCGCGACCTTCATGGGCAAGCCGGCGGCGGGCATGGCGGGCTCCGGCTGCCACTACCACATCAGCCTGATCGAGCGGGAGAGCGGGCAGAGCGCCTTCTACGACCCCGAAAACCCGCCGGCTATGACGCCGACGCTCCGGCATTTCGTCCAGGGCCTCATCGACCACGGTGCCGCCTGCACGGCGCTCTTCAACCCGACGCCCAACTGCTACCGCCGGCTCACGCCCCACACTTTCGCGCCCTCCAACGTCAGCTGGGGCGAGGAGGACCGGAGCGCCATGGTGCGCATCAAGCAGCCCGGCGCACCCGGCATGCATGTGGAGATGCGGGCCTCTTCCGCGATCAGCAATCCCTATCTCTGTGCCGCCGGAACCCTCGCCTGCGGGCTGCTCGGGCTTAGCGAGAAGCGCTCGCTCGTCGCGCAGTCCGACGGGCCGAGCGAGGACGACCCGAGCCTCCCGCCCTTCCCGGCCAATCTCGAGGCGGCCCTCGCCGCGCTCGAGGCCGACCGGGCGATGGTCGATCTGCTAGGGGAGGAGTTCGTGACCGTCTTCACCACGATGAAGCGCGCCGAGCTCGTCCGCTTCAACGCCCACGTCACCCAATGGGAGCGCGACGAGTATATCGAGCTTTACTGAGGCGTAGGCGGGCCGCAGTTGCGACCCGCACTTGCATCTACCGAAAGTGCGGGATCACGTGGTCCGCGTAGGCCGCGACGATCTGCTCCTCGCCGCCGTTCACGAGGTAGATGTTGAACTGGGTGACGCCGGCGGCCTCCAACGCCCGGATCTTCTCGACGTGGGCGTCGGCCGGGCCGATTACACAGAAATCCTCGGTGATCTCAGGCGTGACATAGGCGCTGTTGTCTGATTCCAGCGCGGTGTGCTCGTGGTAGTCGTAGCCCTCGTCGGCGCCGACGCCCTCGCGCTGCGCGATATAGGCGGTCAGGCTCTCCGGCACGAGGTCGGTGCCGGCGCCGTGGTGCTTGACGATGTCGGCCACATGGTTGCCCACCAGCGCCGGGAACCACTTGGTCTGCGCGATTCCGGTCTCGCGGTCGCCGACCCAGACGGGCGCACAGGCCATGACGCGGTAGTCCGCCATGTCGCGCCCCTCGGCGAGGCCGCCCGCTCGCGCTTGGTCCCCCATCCATTGGCAAAGGCCGACATCGGCGAGCTGCACGATCAGCCCGTCGCCGACACGCCCGGCCGCCGCCAGCGCGCGAGGCCCGTAGGCCGCGACCCAGACGGGCATCTCGTAGCCGCCGGTCCAGTCGAACTGCACCGGCTCCGGCGCGCCCTCGTAGCTGACCGCCTCGCCCCGCACCAACGCCTTCATGGCGCGGCAAAATTCCTCCAGCCGGGCAACCGTGGCCGGCCGCTTGCCGATCACGCGCACGGCGCTGTCGCCGCGCCCCACGCCCATGTCGAAGCGTCCATCCGACTGCACCGCCATCGCCCCGAACAGGCTCGCCGCCACCGACCACTCGCGGGTCATCGGGTTGGTGACGCAGGGGCCGAAGCGAAGCCGCCGGGTGTTCTCGATGGCGACCGCCATCTGCGGGTAGAGGTCGCGCCAGAGCACGTGGCTGTCGAAGAACCAGGCATAGTCGAAACCCGCGGCTTCGGCCTGCCGGCAGATGGCGACGACGCGATCCTTTTCGAGGTCGCCGCGAAAGGTAATTCCGAATTCCATGGTCGTCCCCGTCACTCGGCTTCCGGCCAGATCTTCACGCCCGCGTGCTTGAAGCCCGTCGCCTTCGACATGTTGAGGCGGATGAGCAGCGGAGTCAGCGCCTCAATGCAGCGCGCGCTCTCGGCCGGGCCGCAGTTGTAGGCGCGGGCGCCGATCGTCTCGATCAGTTCCGTGACCGCGCGCTTCGCTTCCAGGTCGTCGCCGCAGACGAGGATATCGCAGTTGATCGGCTGATCCAGGGCCGCGAGCACGTGGGCGGAGACGTTGTGGAGCGCGCCCACCACGGCACAGCCTTCGCCCAGCATCGCCTGGGCCGCTTCGGTCGCCGAGCCCTCCGGCGGCATCGCCGCCTTGCGGGGGTTGCCGTCGGCGAGAGGCACTGCCATGTCGACCAGGATCTTCCCCTGCAGTGCTTGCGCCAGCGAGGCCAGCGTCGCCTGGTGCGCGCCCCACGGCACCGCCAGCACCACGATTCGATCGGCGCGGGCGACCGCGTCGGCGTTGGCTGCGCCTTCGATCGCCCCCGGCGCGCCGGGCACGCCTGCTCTGAGATCGTCCGCGATCTCCGCCGCCCGGGCGGCATCGCGCGAGCCTACGACGACGTCGATGCCGGCGAGGGCACAGCGCTGCGCCAGGCCGCGCCCCTGCGGGCCGGTGCCTCCGATCACGGCAATTGCCATGGGTTTCTCCCGTGCTAACCCCGCCGCGACTACTAGTCGTAAGCGACGAGAGAGGTGATGGGCAGGTCGAGGCGCTGACGCCCGCCGAGGAAGGTCAACTCGATGATAAAGGCCGCCGCCACCACCTCGGCACCCACCCGGCGCAGCAGCGAATGCGCCGCCGCCGCCGTGCCGCCGGTCGCGAGCAAATCGTCGAGAAGGACCACCCGCTGGCCGGGAGCGACAGCGTCGGCCTGCACCTCGACCTGGTCGGTGCCGTACTCAAGGGCGTACTCGTGCGCCACGGTTTCGCCCGGCAGCTTGCCCTTCTTGCGCACCATGATGAAGCCGCAGCCGAGCGCGTGCGCGATCGGCGCCGCGACCAAAAACCCCCGCGATTCGATCCCGGCGAGCAGGTCGGGTTTGTGCTCGCTGACCACGTCGGCGAGGCGGTGCACCGTTTCGCCCCATGCCGGCCCGTGGGCGAGCAGGGTCGAGAGGTCGTAGAATAGGATGCCGGGCTTGGGAAAGTCGGGAACTGCGCGAATGTGGTTGCGCAGGTCGATGGCGGACACGGCTGCCCCGATCAATGCAGGGCTGCTTCGTCCTCCCCGATCACTCTGCGCCTGCCGCTTCCTTGAGATAGGCGATTAGGTTCTGCCGGTCTTTCTCTTTCCTGACCCCTTTGAAGGCCATCTTGTTCTTCGGCACGTAGCCCTTGGGGTCGGCGATATAGGCGTCGATGGTCTCTTCGTCCCAGACGATCGCCGCGTCCTTCATCGCATTCGAGTACTTCTTGAAGCCCTCGGCCGTGCCAGACGTGCGCCCGAAGACGCCGTACAGGTTGGGGCCGACCTTGTGCTTGCCGCCCTCCTTGACGGTGTGGCAGACCTTGCACTTCTTGAAGACCTTCTTGCCCTTCTTCACATCGGCGGCAATGGCGGACGCGCTCGCCGCCATCATGGCGGTGGCGAGGGCGATGGCGAGAACGTGACGTACGCGCACGGGTATCTCCTTAGGTCTAGTCGCCGGTCAAGCGGTGGACGCGCGAACATAGGCCGGGTTCGCACCCGTGATCAAGAAGGCCCTGCGGCGGGCGGCGCGCCAAGCCGGGGAGGCAACGCGCCGCCGGCTGGTGACTACTGGATCCGATACTCATCATCGAGGAAGAAGCGGCTGTCGTGTTCCTCGACGCCGAGGTGGCATTCGGCGCAGAAGACGACGTTTTTGGCGCCCTTTCCACCGGTCGTGCCGATCACCCGGCCGTTCGGCATGATCAGCGTATAGCGCCAGTCTCCCGTATCGGCGTTGAAGCCGGACTCCATCTTCTCCATCAGGAAGAGCGGCCCCGCGCCCACGTTGCCGTTGCCCCTGACCATGAAACTGTCCTTGGCGAGTACGGTTCCGGCAGGCGCGGGCCCGGCCTCTTCGAAGAGGCTGTAGTTGTTGGCGCCGACATCGTTGGCGTAGTTGTTGACGTAGCGCGCGCCGTGGGTGTCGGAGACATAGGGCTGCGCCGCGACATTCCTCCAACTCTGGTAGGACGCGGCCCACTGGTTGCCCGACTTGGCGTAGCCCTTGGCCATGACCGCACTGATGCAGGCATAGGCGTCTCTGGCCTCGGCCGCGCTCAGCTCGATCTCCTCGCCGGCAGCGCACGGATTGCATGGATTGCAAGCGCCGCACGGATTGCAGGGTGCGCAGGGATTGCACGGCGCGCAGGGATTACAGGGGTTCGCGGCTGCGCAGGGGTTGCAAGGATTACTCGCCGCACACAGGTTACACGGGTTGGCCGCTGCACAGGGGTTGCACGGGTTGCAGGGGCCGCACGGTGCGCAGGCGACTGCACATGGATTACACGGGTTGCAAGGCCCACAGGGGTTGCAGGGGTTCGCTGCAGCGCATGGGTTGCACGGAGCGCAGGGGTTGCAGGGATTGCACGCGGCCGCGAGGCGCGGAACGACGCAGTCGGACCCGGCTGCAGCGCCGGCCGCACACGGGTTGCAGGCGCCGCACGGACCGCAGGCACCGGCGCAGGGATTGCAGGGGTTGCAGGGACCGCATGGTCCGCAGGCTGCCGCACACGGCCAGCACGGATTGCACGGTCCGCAAGGGTTGCACGAAGCGAAGAGGAGCACCCCCGGGTTCTGATGCTGCGGGGCCGCCGCCGGGGTTTCGCCGGCGGATGTGCCGGCCGCGGCGTGGCCGCCGCCGGCGAAGACGGCAAGCCCGATGACCACAGGGACCACCGTTCCGGCGAGCAGGGGTTTCGTGCGTGGCATGTCGGGCCTCCCTCGATGTCCGTGTTCGGTACGAATTGTCGGCCAGCGCATGGTGCGGGGCAAACCCCTTCCACTCAAATTTTTGTGACTCCTCCGCTGGGCCGCCCGCGAATAGAGTCGCGCGATGACCTTCGTCCGAGCTTTGCTGGCCGTGTGTCTCGCGGTCTCCGGCGCAGTCTTCGCGGGCTCCTCCCATGCCGGCACCGTGACGGCCCCGGCCGTGGTCGAGGTTCCCGCCGGGCCCTTCATCGCGGGCTCCGATGCGGCCGAGCGGGAGTATGGCTACCAGCTGGACGAGGCGGCTTACGGCCACTCCCGGACGCGGGAGCGCGGCTGGTACGATCGCGAGCGCCCGCGCGGGTCCACGTCGCTGGAAGGATTCTTCATAACCCGTACGCTGATCACCAACGCACAGTACGCGGCGTTCGTGGATGCCACCGGTCATCGCGTGCCGGATGTCGATGCCGAGACTTGGCGCGGCTACCGGCTGATCCACCCCTATGAGCGCACCCGCCGCCATGCGTGGGTGGATGGAACCCCGCCGCCGGGGCGCGAGGACCACCCCGTGGTGCTGGTCTCGCATGACGATGCCGAGGCGTATGCGGCCTGGCTTTCGGCCGAGACCGGGCGCACCTGGCGGCTTCCGACCGAACTTGAGTGGGAGAAGGCCGCGCGCGGCCCCGATGGCCGTATCTTCCCGTGGGGCGACACGTTCGACCCCGCGCTGCTCAACAGCCACGACGCCGGCCCCTTCGATACACTGCCGGTCGGCAGCCGGCCTGCGGGCGCAAGCCCTTACGGCCTGCTCGACGCAGCAGGCCAGGTCTTCGAATGGACCGCCTCGCCGGGCAATCCGGGGCGCTTCCTGGTCAAGGGCGGATCGTGGGACGACAGCGGCTGCGGCATATGCCGCCCCGCAGCGCGCCACGGCCGGCCTGCCGACATCAAGCACATCCTTGTCGGCTTCCGCCTCGTCGCCGCGCCGCACGAGGGGGAGGCGACGGAGGTCGAGCGCTAGAAACCCCCGGTCTGGCATGAGCTGATCCGCAGCACTATCTTTCATCGGCGGCACGGCCAGCGAACAGAGCGCAGAGCGGCAGGATGGCCCAGGCCACGGCAACCAAGAACGAACGGCAGGAGGAGACCCGCCACCTCGACATGGCGACGCAGCCGGTGAAGCGGCTACGCATGATGCTCGCCGCCGGCGAGGAGGTGCGTGAGATCGAGCGCGTGCTCGGCCGGACCGGCGACAGTGTGGTGAGCGAAGTGCTGCGCGAGCACAAGACGTTCTACGAGTGGGATCACTACCCGAAGGGGGATGTCTTCGACGGGCAGAGCCACTCTCAGTACTTCTACCACGCCCATCCCGGCGGCTTCAGGGACACGGAACACGGGCACTTCCACACCTTCGTCCGCGCCAAGGGGATGCCACGCGGCATGAAGCCCATGCGCCGCAAGAGTCGCGACAAATGGCCCATGGGCGACGACGCGCTCACCCATGTGGTCGCCATCTCAATGGGTTTGAAGGGTCAGCCGCTCAGGCTCTTCACCACCAACCGCTGGGTCACCGGCGAGACGTGGTACCGCGGCGACGATGTGGCCAAGGTGATCGGCCGCTTCGTCATCGACCACGCTCGCCCATCCTGGCCGACCAACCGCTGGGTCGGTGCCATGGTGCGGCTGTTCTGGCCCCAGATCATGCTACTGCTCAAGGCGCGGGATCAGGTGATCGAGAGCTGGACCTCGCAGAATTCGGACAAGGACACGCTAGAGGACCGCCGCCTCGAGGTCGTCTCGCAGGCCGAGGTTGCGATCGAGGCTCAGATCGCCGCAGTCAGGGCCGCTTTGGACGCCAGGACCCGAAGCGCCGACTGAAATGCGGCCGACCGCCGGTGCCGAGCCTAGAGGTGCCGCAGCGCCCTCGAAATAAGAACGCCGCCTCTCGTGAGGCGGCGCCCTCGGATAAGGTCAGACGTACGCGTCGCGTCAGCAAGCACACGGGTTGCAGGGATCGGCGCAACACGGGTTGCAGGCGTCGCATGGATTGCAGGCCGCGCACGGGTTGCACGGATCATCGTGCGAATCCGCGACGACGATCGGCTGGTCCCCTGCAGATACGGCCGACGGCGCGAGAGCGGCGCCGGCCGCCATGGTGATGATACTCACGGCGACCACAGTTTCCTTAATCATCCTCGGTATCTCCTCCTCGCCGGCGCGTTTTCGATTGCTTTGAATTGGGATTTCGCGCCACCTCTTCGGATGGCCGCGCTGCGCGAAGCCCATGCCATTGTGGTGTATATGGGCGGCACGTGAAAGCGCGTTCGTGTCGATTACCGTAGCGTGAATGCCAGGGATGGCCGATGACCGGCACGAGCAGCGAGGACTACCTGCGGTTAGCAGCAGCGGCCCGGCGTCTGGCGTTGGAGGCCGGGCGGACGATCATGGCCTTCTACCGCGACGGCACGACGGTCGAGACGAAGGACGATCGCTCGCCGATAACCGAGGCGGACCGGGCGGCGGATCGCCTCATCGTCGCGGGTCTGCGCGCCGCCGATCCGCGCATCCCCGTGATCTCGGAGGAGAGCACGGACGCATCTACCCTTGCGGCACCCGCCGGCGGGTGCTTTTGGCTCGTCGATCCGCTCGACGGAACCAGGGAGTTCATCGCGCGGACCGGCGAGTTCACGGTCAACATCGCGCTGATCGAGGCTGGCCGGCCAGTGCTCGGCGTGCTCCACGTGCCGGCCCATGACGAGACCTACATTGCCGACGGACAAGGGCAGGCGATGCGTTTCGTCGGCAACGGGGCACCGCAAACGATCCGCGCGAGAGCGGTGCCCGGCGAGGGCCCCGCGGTGATCGCCAGCCGTTCGCACCGTGACGCCGAGACCGACGCGTACATCGCGGAACTGCGGCCTGCGCGGACGGCAAGTGCCGGCAGCGCCCTCAAGTTCGGCCTGCTCGCGCGGGGCGGGGCCGATCTCTACCCGCGCTTCGGCCGCACCATGGAATGGGACACCGCGGCGGGTCAGGCGGTTCTCGAGGCGGCGGGCGGCCACGTCCGCGATCTGAGCGGGCGCGCGCTTCGCTACGGCAAGGCGGGGTTCGTCAACCCGCCGTTTGTCGCCTGCGGCGCGGACTAGAGTCGATGACGCGATCCGACACCGAAACCGGCCCCCCGTGCCTCAAACCG
This sequence comes from Alphaproteobacteria bacterium, assembly GCA_965262755.1. Classification (GTDB taxonomy): domain Bacteria; phylum Pseudomonadota; class Alphaproteobacteria; order UBA828; family UBA828; genus WTGU01. The sequence continues at coordinate 990,758 of OZ253557.1, forward strand.
ACGCAGGCGGTCATTGCGCGGGCCGCGTGGGTGATCCGCCAGGGCGGGCTGGTCGGGCTGCCGACCGATACGGTCTACGGCCTCGCCGCCGATGCCACCGACGACGATGCCGTGGCCGGCGTGTTTCGTGCCAAAGGCCGCCCGCCGGACAAGCCGCTCATCGCCCTCGTCGCCACGCTGGCGATGGCGGAGGCCTGCGCTGACTTCTCCGCGCCGGCCTTAGCGCTTGCCGAGGCATTTTGGCCCGGCCCGCTGACCCTGGTGCTGCCGCGCGCCGCAGCCTCCCCGCTTTCACCGCTGGTCCATCAGGGGGCGCCCGGCGTCTCGCTCCGCATTCCCGGCAACGAGACCGCGCGTGCCGTCGCCGAGGCTGCCGGGAGGCCGCTGACCGCGCCGAGCGCAAACCCCTCCGGCGGGCCGAGCCCGCTGACAGCGGCTGAGGTCGTGGCCGGCCTCGGGGCGCATGTCGCGCTGGTCATCGACGGCGGGCGGGCTTCCGAGCGCCTTGGCTCGACGCTGCTTGACCTCACCGGGGAGCCTCCTCGCCTGCTCCGCGCCGGCGTCGTCACAGCCGAGGCGATCGAGCGCGTGATCGGCCCCATTGAGCGCGGAGGCTGAGCGCGCAAGCTAAGACGGGTCGGAGCCGAGAGCTTCCGTCAGACGCACGGTGCCGCTGCCACGACGCGCGGGCTGCTGCTGAGAGTCGTGCGGCTTCCAGCCGGTGAGATAGAGCACCTGGAATGTCGCCGGGATTCGCCCGTCCGCTTGGCCGAAGGTCTCCCGGTAGCAGGCTTCCAGCGCACGAAGTGTCCCGCGCCGGGCGAAGTGCCGCGCGCGACCCTGGGTGGCATTGGCTTCGCCCATGGCGCGCAAATCGTGCATGAGCGCCTTGGCGCTCACATAGGTGACCGTGATCTGGTCGCTGTCGACCACCGGCAGTGCGAAGCCAGTGCGCTGCAGCAGGGCGCCGAGCGTCTCGACGTCGGGAAATGGCGAGACATGCGGTCGTACGCCGCCTTCGCGGCCTGCTTCCGCCCGCAGAAACGCCTCGCGCAGCTCGAACAGGGTGTCGCCGCCCAACATCGCCGCGAGCAGCAGGCCATCGGGCTTGAGTGCCTGCCTAATCTGTACGAGCGCGCCAGGCAGGTCGTTCACCCAATGCAGGCTGAGTGCGCTCACCACGAGATCGAGTGAATTAGCGCGGATCGGCAGCCATTCCTCGTCGGCGATAAGCCGCAATGGGCCGGCAGTGCGCGCAACCATGCTCTGAGAGAGATCGGTCTCGACGAGAAGATCGGGCGCCGTCTGCCGGCGCAACAGCGGTCCGAGTTGCCCGGTATGGCAGCCGAGGTCGAGCACCCGGGCGAACCGGCGCTTTACGTCGTCGAGCCGGCCCACCAGCCGCTCGCCCACTTCGCGGACCAGGAAGTCGCCGCGCCCCGCGAAGCCAGGGGCAGCGCGGTCGCGGTGGATGCGCACGGCTTTGCGGTCGAAGACCGCGGCGCCGTCGGGCGGAGGCGCGCGCTGGGCCATGACGCCGGTTATGGCATGATGGCGGGGAGGCGGGAAGCACAGGCAGGCGGTGCAGACGATGCCAGGTGGCGTGAGCGGAGCACAGGCGGCGGCGTGGGCGCGCGCAGCCGCTGCGGGCGCCGTCGATCTCGTGCTGCCGCCATCCTGCCTTGCGTGCGACGCGCCCGTGGGCGCTGCCGGTGGGCTCTGCCCCGATTGCTGGAACCGCGTCGCCTTCATCGGCCGGCCCTGCTGCGCCCGCTGCGGCCTGCCCTTCGCCATCGAGGCGGCCCCGGATGCGCTCTGCGGCGATTGCGCCCGTGTGCCGCCGGCCTACGACCGGGCGCGGGCGGCGTTCCTCTACGAGGGCGCGGGGCGCGAGCTGATCCTCGCCTTCAAGATGGCCGACCGCTCGTGGCTCGCGCCGAGGCTCGCTGCGTGGCTGCAGCGCGCAGCGGCGCCGCTCCTGTCGGATGCCGATCTGGTGGTGCCGGTGCCGCTCCACCGCTGGCGGCTTCTGGCACGGCGCTTCAACCAGGCGGCGGTCCTCGCCGGGCTCATGGCGCGCCAGGCGGATGCCGTGGTGGTCCCGGACCTGCTGGTGCGGACCCGGCGGACACCGCCTCAGACCCGGCTCTCCGGGTCGGCTCGGCGGCGCAACGTGCAGGGTGCCTTCGCGGTGCGCAAGTCGCGCGCGCATCTTGTGGCCGGGCGTAGCGTCCTGTTGGTGGATGACGTGCTGACGACCGGGGCCACCGTCTCGGCCTGCGCCCGCACGCTGCGCAAGGCGGGTGCCGCGCGGATCGATGTCGCGACTCTTGCGCGCGCCCTGGCGGGCCGTCCATGATGCCGATCTGCATCGAGACTTGGGGGATGCCATGACCGAAACCGTTCGGGTCGCCTGCGTTCAGCCCTCGAGCGGCCAGGACCAGCAGGCCAATCTCGACGCCGCTGCCGCGTTGGTGCGCGAGGCCTGCGCCGCCGGCGCGGAGCTGGTCGCGCTGCCCGAGAATGTCGCGCTCATGGAGCACCGCACGGAACTGGTGCAGGCGAGCGCCGCTCAGCTCGACACCCATCCGGCTGCCCGCTTCTTCAGCGCGCTCGCCGAGGAGACCCAGGTCTGGCTGCTTGCGGGCTCGATGGCGGCGGACGCCGGTGACGGCCGGATCGCCAACCGCTCCGTCCTGATCGACCCGTCCGGGGCGATCGTCGCGACCTACGACAAGATTCACATGTTCGATGTCGACCTGCCCACGGGCGAGAGCTACCGCGAGAGCGAGGCCTTCAGCCCGGGCGGGCAGGCGGTGGTGGCGGAGACGCCTTGGGGCGGCCTCGGCATGACCGTCTGCTACGACCTGCGCTTCCCGCAGCTTTACCGGGCGCTGGCCCATGCCGGGGCGCGGCTGATCACCGTGCCCGCGGCCTTCACCAAGCACACCGGCGAGGCCCATTGGCACGTGTTGATGCGGGCCCGCGCCATCGAGACCGGCTGCTTCGTCATCGCGCCTTGCATGTGGGGCAGCCATTCCGGCGGGCGCAAGACCTACGGCCACTCGCTCATCGTCGACCCCTGGGGCGAGGTGCTGGCCGATGGCGGCGAGAGGGTGGGCATCGCGATCGCCGATCTCGAGCTTGCGCGCATCGACCGGGCGCGCGCCACGATCCCGGCGCTGGCGCACGATCGCGCCTTCCTGCCGCCAGCCGACGCGGAGCCAGAGCCCCGCCGCGCCGCCGGTTGAAAGAGCCTATTCACACCCCTCAAACGCCGGGCCGCTTCGCGCCCCGACCCCTCTGCTGCTCCTTACCCCGTGGGCTTCAGCCCGCACATGCGCTGCACGATCTTCGGCGTGGGCGGCGGCACCGTGCGGTGCTCGTAGGCGATGACCGTGAGACGGCCTTCGGCCAGCGCCAGCAGCTCGCCACGCTGCAATAGGAAGTCCGGGTTGCGGGGGCGACCGAAGCGCTCGTTGCCGAGGGCGAAGGTCTCGTAGAGGAAGGCCCCGCCCGGCTCCAGGCAGTCGACGAGCGGAACGAGCAGCGGGCGAAACAGATAGTCGGTTACCACCACTGCATCGAAGCGGCGCCCTGCAAGCGGCGTGGTGCCGGGGCGCTCCAGGTCCATCTCGACGATCTCGACCAGGGGATCGTCCGCGAGATCGCAAACGCCCGAGATATCGATGTCGATGGCTGTGACCCTGAGGCCCCGGTCTCGCAGATAGCGCGTGTGCCGGCCCCCGCCGCAGGCGAGGTCGAGCGCGCGGCCGCCGGCGGCGATCAGGCCCGCATGGCGGGTGATCCAGGGCGAAGGGCCGCGCGAGCGGTGACGGTGCATGGCGGTGTTGGCCGTGGAGTGAAATGAATTTTCGTATGGATTCGGGGTTTTATGCTACGTTGCGGCGACCGTGGCAGCCAGCCGGGCGCAATCCCATGATCGTGTTCGACCTCAAATGCGGCAAGGACCACGTGTTCGAGGCCTACTTCGCCGATTCCGCGACCTATGAGCGGCAGGCGAAGGCGCACGAGATCGCTTGCCCCCTCTGCGGCGACGTGAAGATCGCCAAGGCCCCGATGGCGCCCAATATCGCGGTCAGCAACAAGGCGCGGGGCGAGCCTGAGCCTGCGCCTGCGCCCACGCCAGCGCCCGCGCGCAAGCCGACGCCGCCGGAGATGGCCCGCGCCATAGGAACACTGCGGCGGATGCGCAACCATATCGAGCAGAATTTCGACCATGTGGGCGAGCGCTTCCCCGAGGAAGCGCGCAAGATCCACTATGGCGAGGTCGAGCGCCGCAGCATCTACGGCGACGCGACCAAGGAGGAGGCCGGCAAACTCGCCGACGAGGGGATCGAAATCGGCGAGATCCCCTGGGTCCCCCGCCACGACGCTTAGAACCGGCGACGCCGGGTCGTAGCCGCCGCGCGGTCAGGCATCGGGCTTCCTGGCGTGCACGATGTAGTTCACCGCGAGGTTGGGGCTCGTGGTCCACCCCCCGGCGAGCGGGTTGTAGACCATGCCGCGCATGTCGGCGACGGCGAGCCCGTGGCGGCGCAGCAGGCGCACCATCTCGGCCGGGCGGACGAAGCGCGACCAGTCGTGGCTGCCGGCTGGCAGCCAGCCGAGGATCCGCTCGGCCGCGACGATGGCTAGCGCGTAGGCCGCAAGCGTGCGGTTGAGCGTGGCTACGATGAACGATCCGCCGGGTTTGACGAGGTCCGTGCAGGCAGCGGCGAAGGCGTCTAGATCGGCCACATGCTCGACGATTTCGAGCGCCAGCACGGCGTCGAAGCGCTCGCCGGCGGCGGCCAGCGCCTCTGCCGTGGCGTGCCGGTACTCAATGGCGAGCCCTTGCTCCTCGGCATGGTGGCGGGCCGCGCGGACGTTGGCCTCCGCCGCGTCGACGGCGACCACGTCGGCGCCCAGTCGGCATAGGGGCTCGGCCATCAGGCCGCCGCCGCAGCCGACATCGAGGAGCCGGAGGCCGGTCAGAGGCTTGAGCGCCGCGCCGGCTGGGGGCGCATCGCGCGGGGCCTCGGCGACAAGCGCATCCCGCACATAGGCGATGCGGACCGGGTTCAGCGCGTGCAGGGCACGGAAGGCGCTGTGACGGTCCCACCAGCGCTCGGCGAGTGCAGCAAAGCGCTCGATCTCCGTCGGATCTACGCTGGGGTCGTTGCCGAGGTCGCCGGCATCGCGAGGCGCTTCTCCCGCCTCCGTGGCCTTCGGCGATTGTGGCTCGTGCTCGTCTGCGGCCATCGGCGCGCTCTCCTTCGGCCCGGCTGCCTGCTTGCGCGGCTGGGGCGCAGCCAGTATGTAGGGGCGGCTCCACGACCGGCAAGCGTCGCCTCCCCGACGCAGGCGCGCCCCACCCGATGGCTCTAATCGTTCACAAATACGGCGGCACGTCGCTGGCCGACCTCGACCGCATCAACGTCGTCGCCGATCGTGTGAAGGCAGCGGCCGACGGCGGCGACCGGGTCGCGGTCGTGGTTTCCGCCATGGCCGGCACCACTGATCAACTCGTTTCCTGGGTGCGGGCGGCGGCGGCGCTCCACGATGCTCGGGAATACGACACCGTGGCCGCAGCAGGCGAGCAGATCACCGCCGGGCTTCTAGCGTTGGCACTGCAAAGCCGAGGCGTCACGGCGCGCTCATGGCTCGGCTGGCAGATCCCGATCCGCACGGACGGCGGTCACGGGCGGGCGCGGATCGAGGCGATCGAGACCGACGAGCTGCATCGGCGCCTGGCCCGGCATGAAGTGCCGGTGGTCGCGGGCTTTCAGGGCCTTGGGCCCCTTGGGCGTATCACGACGCTGGGCCGGGGCGGTACCGATACCTCGGCGGTGGCGCTTGCCGCAGCGCTCGGCGCCGACCGCTGCGACATCTTCACCGACGTGGAGGGCGTCTTCACCGCCGACCCACGCATCGTTGCGACGGCGCGCAAGCTGAATAAGATCACTTACGAGGAGATGCTGGAGCTCGCCTCCCTCGGCGCCAAGGTCTTACAGATCCGCGCCGTCGAGATGGCGATGAAGCACCAGGTGACGCTTCAGGTCGCTTCCAGCTTTTCCGATACCCCCGGAACATTCGTGGTCGATGAGGACGACATCGTGGAACAAGAGCGGGTCAGCGGGATCGCCTACAGCCGCGACGAGGCGAAGATCACGGTGATGGGCGTCGCCGACCGCCCTGGCGTCGCGGCGAGCATCTTCGGGCCGTTGGCGGACGGCAACGTCAACGTCGACATGATCGTGCAAAATATCTCGGCCGACGGCACGACGGACCTCACCTTCACGGTGACGGAGGCCGATCTGGACCGCTCCATCGCGATCCTCGAAGAGTTGCGGAGCGCTGTCGCCTTCGAGCGGCTGGTAGCCGACCAGGGCGTGGTCAAGGTGTCGGTGATCGGCGTCGGCATGCGCAGCCACGCCGGGGTGGCGCAGACGATGTTCGCGGCACTCGCCGAGAAGGGTATCAACATCCAGGTGATCTCGACCTCGGAGATCAAGATCAGCGTGCTGGTCTCGGAAGACTATACCGAGCTCGCCGTGCGCGCCCTTCATGCGGCCTACGGGCTCGACGACCCGTGAGCCCTGAAGCACGCGAGAGCGCGCGCCGCCGGCTCGATGCCTACTGGGCGCGGGGGCGGGCGTTCCTCGGCACTCGCTACGCGATCCTGGGCGGCGCGATGTCGTGGGTTTCCGAGCGGAACCTGGTCGCCGCCATCTCCAACGCCGGCGGCTTCGGCGTGGTGGCCTGTGGCTCGCTCGCTCCGGACCAGCTCGCGGCGGAGATCGACGGCGTCTATGAGCGCTGCGATAAGCCCTTCGGGGTCAACATCATCGTCATGCACCCAGAGCTGGATGCGCTCGTCGGGACCTGCATCGATCGGCAAGTCGGCCACGTGGTGTTGGCTGGCGGGATGCCGCCCAAACGGACGATCGAGACCCTGAAGCAGGCCGGCACCCGCGTCGTCGCATTCGCGCCCACGCTGCCGCTCGCCCGCAGGCTCGCCAGGCAGGGCATCGACGCTCTCATCATCGAGGGCATGGAGGCGGGCGGTCACATCGGCCCGGTGTCGACCAACGTCCTCACCCAGGAGGTGTTGCCCCAGTTCGACGAAGTGCCGGTCTTCGTCGGCGGCGGGATCGGGCGCGGCGATGCGATCGCGCTCTATCTAGCGATGGGCGCCGCCGGCTGCCAGCTGGGGACGCGCTTCGTGTGCGCGACGGAATCGATCGCCCATCCACGCTTCAAGCAGGCGATGATCCGGGCGAATGCGCGCGACGCGCGGCTCTCGGTGCAGATCGACCCCGATTTTCCCGTCATTCCGGTGCGCGCCGTCGCCAACAAGGCGACCGCACGCTTCGAGGCGTTTCAACGGGAGACCATCGTGCGCTATCGTCAGGGCGAAGTCGAACTCGCCGATGCCAAGCTTGCCATCGAGCATTTCTGGGCCGGCGCGCTCAGACGGGCTGCGATCGAGGGCGATGTTGAGAACGGCTCTCTCATGGCTGGCCAGAGTGTCGGCATGGTGACGGCGGAGCAGCCGACGAGCGATATTATTGCCGAACTAATCGATCAGGCTGTAAGCGCGCTCGCGGCGAGTGCCGAACGCGGTGCCGCAAGCATTGACGGTGGCGATCCGTCGACGAATCGCCCCCTGCCTGCAAGCGCTTGACGTCGGCCATAGTCTCCGTGAGTTGACGTTTGCGCGGGTTGGCAGCCGATGATAAAGTAACAGGACGTAATGGTAGTATCGGGGGACGGCAAATCGAGTCGCGGTCTTTGGAATGCCGGAGACATAACTGGCGAAACGAGGCTGTGACACGAACACAAAGTGGAGCGAGTCTGAGGATCGCAAGTGGGCGCCTGAGCGCGCAACGCCGGCAGGGAGGGCCGTGCGTGCGCTCGCGGTTGCAGGACGCGAGTCATGAAGGAACCTCTACGGATGCCGTTAGAGGCAACCGGGCCTGATCTGGTCGGGCCGCGGCTCGTTCACGAGACGGGCGGCGACGACCGGCAAGTCCTCCCGGGCTTCTGCGCCGAGTTGCGTGAAGCGAGGCTTAGGGGCGGCTACAGCTTGTCCGATGCCGCTCATGTGCTGCGCATTCAGGAGCACTACCTCGAGGCGCTGGAAGAAGGGCGCTTCGACCAGATTCCGGGCACCACCTACATCATCGGGTTTCTGCGCAGCTATTCGGGCTTTCTCGGCCTCGACCCCGACGAGATCATAGACGCGTTCAAGCGCGAGCAGGGGCTCGGTACGAAGGAGCCGCGGCTCGCCTTCCCCTCGCCCAGCGATTCCAGCCCCAAACCGAAGTTCTGGCTCATTCTCCTCGTCTTGGTGCTGGCGGGCCTCGCCTACGGCGGCTGGCAGTACCAATCGACCGGCGGCCAGATTGCGACGGACCTCGTCGACGACGTATCGACCAAGCTCACCGAGGCGGTGGGCTTGAGCGAAACCGACGCCACAGGCGCAGCGGCCACGGGGGGAGACGCCGCGCCTGAGACGGCTGCCGCCGAGCCCGCCGCGGAGGCCACGCCTGAGCCCCCCGCAGAGACAGCCACCGCACCTGTCGCCGCGGAGGTAACGACCGCTGCCCCGTCGGAGCCTGAGTCCTCGGCATCGGGACAGGCGGAGCCGGCCCCGGCAGCGCCGCGGCAGGAAGAGCCCGCACGGGCTGAGCCTGCGCCGGCCGATCCTGCGGCGACGGATGTCGCCGATGCAAATCTCATCCCGGCGGCCGAGGTGTGGGACGAGGCCGGGCCGGTCGAACCGCCGCCTGCCAAGGTCGAGGCGGCTGCCGATATTGCGGCTGCGCCGACGGCGCAGGCTGAGACCGTACAGTCAGCCGATGTGGCCGCACCGTCCGCGCCGAACGAACCGTCCGTCGCAAGCGCGGAGATTTCCGATCCGAGCCCGGCGATCGCGGTGCCGCTCGACTTTGTAGTGGCGGAGGTCGGCGGGACGGACAGCACCATTAGCAGCGCTGACGAAGCCGTCGCGGGCAACGCTACCCAGTCCAGCGGGACCACGGACAGTGTCGATGTCGCCCGGGCCGATGCCGCGGGCATCGATGCCGCTGCCACCGTGGACGACGCCGCGTCCGCGCCTGCCGCGACGGAGCCGATGGCCGACGTGCCGCCGGAGGAGACCGCCCCGCCATCGACCACGACAGAAGAGCCGTCCTTGCCGTCGGCGGATGCCGGCTATGTCCCCAAGGTTTATGGGCGGACCAATCTCGACTCCCGCGTGGTCATCACTGCGGTCGACGACAGCTGGGTTCAGGTTCAGGGCCCCGACAACGAGCTGCTGCTGACGCGGATTCTGCACGCGGGCGATTCTTATCGGGTGCCCGACCGGCCCGGCCTCGTCATGGTGACCGGCAATGCCGGCGGTCTTGAGGTCAAGGTCGATGACGCCGTCGCACCCGCCCTCGGTCCGCTCGGCGTGGTCATGCGGAATATCGCGCTCGACCCCGATCGCCTCTTGTCCGGCACCGCCACCGGCGGGTAGGCGCGCGCGGCGTCCGTCGCCGCTTGCCGGGACTGTCGAATCGAGTCACTAAGTCCGCCGCCGTCACGCCGGCAGCAGCACCGGCATCGTTCAGGAATCCGAATAGTGCGCAAAATTCAGCCGGTTCGTGGAACGCACGACCTCGCGGCAGACGAGATGCGCCGCCACCGTCACGTTATCGAACACGCGCGCACGCTCGCCGCCCGTTACGGATTTGCCGAGGTCGCGACGCCGATCTTCGAGTTCAGCGACGTGTTCCGCCGCACACTGGGCGACACCTCGGACATCGTGACCAAGGAGATGTACACCTTTACCGACCGCGGCGGCTCGGAGCTCACGCTCAGGCCGGAGAACACGGCGGGTGTCGCGCGCGCGGTGATCGGCGGCAACTTCGGCGATCGCCGCCCCTTCAAGTGCTTCTACGCCGGGCCGATGTTTCGCTACGAGCGGCCGCAGAAGGGCAGGCTCCGCCAATTCCATCAGATCGGCGTCGAGCTGATCGGTGCGGCCGAGCCGCTCGCCGACATCGAAGTGATCGCACTCGGCGCGCACCTGCTGGAGGCGCTGGGCATGCTCGACCGGGTCACGCTGGAGATCAACACGCTTGCCGACGAGACAAGCCGCCGCGCGTACCGGTCGGCGCTCGTCGCCCACCTTGAGGCCAACGAGGATGCCTTGTCCGAGGAGAGCAAGCAGCGGCTCCGGCGCAATCCGCTGCGTGTCCTCGATTCCAAGGACGTGGGCGACCGGGCGGTGCTGGCCGACGCACCGGCGATCGACGCTCATCTGAGCCCGGAAGCGGCGGCGTTCTTCAACACCGTGTGCGACGGGCTGACCAGGATCGGCGTTGCCTTCACCCGCAACGCGCGGCTCGTGCGCGGCCTGGATTACTACTGCCACACGGCCTTCGAGTTCACGACGGAGGCGCTTGGCGCCCAGGGAGCCGTGCTGGCCGGCGGCCGCTATGACGGCTTGGTGGAAACCATGGGCGGGCCGCCCACACCCGGTGTCGGCTGGGCCGGCGGTATCGAACGCCTCGCCGCCCTGGTGGCCGAGACGGGCGACGTGGAGGCTCCGCCCCGCCCCATCGCCATCGTGCCGCTCGGCGCGCGGGCCGAGGCCGCGGCACTTGGGCTCGGCCAGCGTCTTCGGCACGAGGGATTTTCGGTGGAGCTGACCTATCGCGGCACGCTTTCGAAGCGCATGAAGCGGGCCAATCAGGCACACGCTGCAGCCGTGATTATCCTGGGCGATGACGAAATGGATCGCGGCATAGCGACGGTCCGCGACCTCGACAGCGGCGCACAGATCGAAGCGCCGGAGGCCGAGCTCACCGCGCATCTCGCCCGCTACGCGCCCGACCGATGAGCGCCGCCACCGGGTTCGAGGAGCGCCTGGACCGGGTGCTCGACCGCCACCGGGAGCTCGGCGACGCGCTTTCGGCCGTACCGCCACCGCCACGTGCCGAGCTCGCGCAGCTTTCGCGCGAGTACACCCAGCTCTCGCCGATCGTGGATGCGATCACGGCGTTGCGCGCCGCCCGCGACGAAGCCCGTGACCTTCAGGCGATGGCCGACGACCCCGAGAGCGAGCCCGAGATGCGGGCGCTGGCGGAGGCCGAGCGCGCCGAGCTGATGGCGGTGATGCCTGCAAAGGAGGAAGCGCTCAAGCTTCTCCTCCTGCCGGCGGACGAAGCCGACGAGCGCAATGCCATCCTCGAGATTCGTGCCGGCACCGGGGGGGAGGAAGCCGCGCTCTTCGCCGGCGATCTTCTTCGCATGTACCAACGCTATGTCGAGGGGAGGGCTTGGCGTTTCGAACTGATGTCGATGTCCGATACCGGGCTCGGCGGGGTCAAGGAGGCGGTCGTTTCGATCGGCGGGCGCGGCGCCTATGCAAGGCTCAAGTTCGAATCCGGCGTGCATCGCGTGCAGCGGGTACCGGAGACGGAGGCCGGCGGACGCATCCACACCTCGGCGGCGACCGTCGCTGTCCTGCCCGAGGCGGAGGATGTCGATATCGCACTGGATGAGAAGGACCTCCGCATCGACGTCTACCGCTCCAGCGGACCCGGCGGACAGAGCGTCAACACCACCGACAGCGCCGTGCGCATCACCCACCTGCCCACCGGGATCGTGGTCACCCAGCAGGACGAGAAGTCGCAGCACAAGAACAAGGCCAAGGCCATGAAGGTGCTGCGCGCCCGGCTCTACGATCGGGAGCGAGCGCTCCGCGACGCCGAGAGAGCCGCCACGCGGCGCGGACAGGTGGGCTCGGGCGACCGGTCGGAGCGTATCCGCACGTATAACTTCCCGCAGGGCAGAGTGAGCGACCACCGCATCAACCTCACCCTCTACAAGCTCGACAAGGTGTTGAGCGGCGAGGCCCTCGACGAGGTCATCGATCCGCTGATGACGGCGGACCGCGCCGCCCGTCTCGCGGAGGCGGAGTGAGCGGCGGCGCCGCGACCAGGGCCGCAGCGCTCGGTGCTGCGACTGCTGCGTTGCGCTCGGCAGGCGTAGACGGGCCGAGGCGCGACGCACGCCTGCTGATGCAACATGCGCTGGGACTCGCGCCTGAGACCCTGCTCGCCGAAGACGATCTGCCGCTCGGCGAAGCCGAGGCCGAGCGGCTCGCTGAGCTCGTCCGCCGCCGGGCCGCGCGCGAGCCGATCGCCTACCTCACCGGCTGCCGCGAGTTCTGGAGCCTCGAATTCGCTGTTGACCGGTCTGCGCTGGTGCCGAGGCCCGAGACCGAGACCGTTGTCGAGGCGGTGCTGGCGCGCACCACGCAGCTCCCGCCCTGTCCGCGCTTGCTGGATCTGGGCACGGGCACGGGCTGCCTGCTGGTCGCCCTCCTCAGCGAACTTCCGGGCGCGGTTGGGTTGGGTGTCGATATCAACGCCGCCGCCATTTCGCTGGCGAGAGCCAACGCGAGGCGCCACAGTCTCGACGGCCGGGCGTCTTTCGTTGTTGCCGACTGGGGCGCACCGCTCGCCGCACGGTTCGACATCGTGGTGAGCAATCCGCCCTATGTGGCAACGGCGGCATTTGCATCGCTTGCGCCGGAGATTGTCTGCCACGAGCCGCAGTCGGCGCTTGTCGGCGGGGCTGACGGATACGCGTGTTACCGGCAGCTCGCGCCGCAGATTGCGCGCCTCTTGGCGCCGGCGGGTCTGGCCGCAATTGAACTCGGCACCGAGATGGCGGATGAAATCGCGTCATTGTTTGCAGCGATGGGACTCGCAGAGATCGACCGTCGCCGTGATCTAGCGGGCACCGACCGTTGTGCGTTGTTCGTCCATGGAGCGGGCGCCGGGTTGTGATTCGTAAGAGACAGTTTTTTGACGCCGGAACATCCCTGATGGCAAAAAAAGGTTGCAAACCGCGCGATGATGGTTAGGGTTTGCGGGACTCGCGATACTCGACCGGTTGAACGGTCTCGCAGAGTTCCTCAGCGATAAGAAGCTGGCAAGCGTTTCCGGAAACTGCGTTGTCGGAGCGCGGCGCGGGCGCAGGTTAGGGCAGAAGGCGAGCAGTATGAAGGTTCCAAACAACAAACGCCCGCGCGGGTATAGAGGCAACGGACGGCGCCCCGGTTTTCAAGGGCGTGGCTCAACCTTCGAGAGTAATGGCCCCGAAGGAAGGATCCGCGGAACCGCCTTCCAGGTCATCGAGAAATACCAGGCCTTGGCGCAAGACGCGCTCTCGGCGGGGAACCGGATCGGCGCAGAAAATTTCTTCCAGCACGCCGAACATTACTACCGCGTGGTTGCCGCCAACGGCTGGGACCAGCGGGGGCAGCGCCCGCAGGGTCAACAGCCCCAACCGCAGCAACCGCAACAGTCGCAACCGCGGGTCGAGCACGAGCAGCAACCGGGCGGGGAGCAAGAACCGGCAGCGGCCGCCGAGCCCCAGCCTCAGGCTGTAGAGACGGGCGACGATGCGCAGGATGCGGCCGAGGAGCACGCGTCTCAGGCCTCCTGATCGGGGCCTTCCCGACCTCGTTCCAGAGGACGGAAGGGGAGACCACGCTGCCGGGGCAGCCCGCGCCCGGCAGACAACGATTTGCGCGATTCGAGATTTGCCGGGCCGCATGATGCGAGCGCCCGGCGCGTGAGGGAACTGAGTAGTCCCGGCCCTTGCCGCGCCGCTGCTGAACCCCATATAGAAAGCGGTTGCTTGAATACCCGGCATCCGCCTGCGGGCCTCGCATGAGGCCATGAGAGTGCGGCCCCGTTCGGCTCTCGGCAGCGGATGGCCAACGAGGGACGGCACATGGATTTCGACAAGTTTACCGAGCGCTCGCGCGGCTTCGTGCAGGCGGCACAGGGCCTTGCGGCCGCGCGCGGCCATCAGCGCTTCGCACCGGAGCACTTGCTCAAGGTTCTTCTCGATGACGGAGAGGGCCTCGCCGCCAATCTCATCCGCGCAGCCGGCGGACGGCCGGAAGACGCGCTGGAGAAGACCGAGGCGGTTCTCAACGCGCTGCCTAGGGTAGAGGGGGACGGCGCAGGCCAGATCTACCTCGCGCCGGAGACGGCACGCCTCTTCGATTCCGTCGTGGAAATCGCGAAGAAGGCCGGCGATAGCTACGTCACCGCCGAGCGCCTGCTGCTGGCGCTCGCGCTCGCCAAGGGAACCCAAGCCGCACGAATCCTGGCAGACGCCGGCGTAAGCCCCCAGACGCTGAATGCCGCGATCAACGACCTGCGCAAGGGAAGAACGGCGGACAGCGCCTCTGCCGAGTCCGGCTACGACGCGCTCAAGAAATATGCCCGCGACCTGACCGAGGCGGCGCGGGGCGGCACGGTCGATCCGGTGATCGGCCGGGATGAGGAGATCCGCCGCATCATGCAGGTCCTCTCGCGGCGGACGAAGAACAACCCGGTCATCATCGGCGAGCCGGGAGTCGGCAAGACGGCGATCGTGGAAGGCTTGGCCCAGCGCATCGTCAATGGCGACGTCCCCGAATCGCTGCGGGACAAGCGGCTTCTGGCCCTCGATCTCGGAGCCATGGTGGCCGGCGCCAAGTTTCGCGGCGAGTTCGAGGAGCGCCTGAAGGCCGTGCTGACCGAGGTCAACGCGGCGGCTGGCGAGATCGTCATGTTCATCGACGAGCTGCACACGCTTGTCGGCGCCGGTGCCGCCGAGGGCGCAATGGACGCCTCCAACCTGCTCAAGCCCGCCCTCGCCAGGGGCGAGCTGCGCTGCGTCGGCGCCACGACCCTCGACGAGTACCGCAAGCATGTGGAAAAGGACGCGGCACTGGCACGGCGCTTCCAGCCCGTCTACGTGTCGGAACCCACCGTCGAGGACACGGTATCGATCCTGCGCGGCCTCAAGGAGAAGTACGAGGTGCATCACGGCGTCGCCATCACGGACAACGCGATCGTCTCGGCCGCGGCGCTCTCCAATCGCTACATCACCGATCGCTTCCTGCCCGACAAGGCGATCGACCTCGTCGACGAGGCGGCGAGCAGGCTCAGGATGGAGATCGATTCCAAGCCAGAGGAGCTCGACGAGCTCGATCGGCGCATTATCCAACTCAAGATCGAGCGGGAGGCGCTCAAGAAGGAGACCGACGAGCGCTCGCGCGATCGGCTCCAGGGGCTGGGCGAGGAACTCGACGCGTTGGAGAAGCGCTCGGCCGATCAGACTGCGGTCTGGCGCGCCGAGAAGGAGCGCCTCGCAGGCGGACAGCGGATCAAGGAGCAGCTCGACTCCGCTCGCAGCGCGCTCGAGATCGCACAGCGGAACGGCGACCTGGCGCGAGCGGGCGAGCTCGCCTACGGGGTTATTCCCGACCTCGAACGGGAGCTGGGTGCGCTCGAAACCACGACCCACGAACCGCTTCTCGACGAAGCAGTGAGATCCTCCCACATCGCCGCCATCGTCTCGCGCTGGACCGGCATCCCGGTGGACAAGATGCTGGAGGGCGAGCGCGAGAAGCTCTTGCACATGGAGCGCTCGCTTCGCGAGCGTGTGGTAGGGCAGGAGGAAGCCGTGGTGGCGGTGAGCAACGCCGTGCGCCGCGCCCGTGCCGGCCTCCAGGACGCCGACCGCCCGTCCGGCTCATTCTTCTTCCTGGGCCCGACCGGGGTGGGCAAGACCGAGCTCGCCAAGACGCTCGCCGCGTTCCTGTTCGACGACGAGGCGGCGATGATCCGCATCGACATGTCGGAGTTCATGGAAAAGCACGCCGTCGCCCGGCTGATCGGCGCTCCACCCGGCTATGTCGGCTACGACGAGGGTGGCACGCTCACCGAGGCGGTGCGCCGCCGCCCCTATCAGGTGATCCTGTTCGACGAGATCGAGAAGGCGCATGGCGACGTCTTCAACCTGCTGCTGCAGGTGCTCGATGACGGGCGCCTCACCGACGGACACGGGCGCACGGTCGATTTCAGCAACACCGTGATCATCATGACCTCGAATCTGGGCGGCGAAATCATGGCGGCGCAGCCCGAGGGCGAGCCGTCGAGCGCGGTGCGCGAGCCTGTTATGGAGCTCGTGCGGGCGAGCTTCAGACCGGAGTTCCTCAACCGGCTTGATGAGGTCATACTCTTCCACCGGCTGGATCGCACGCACATGAGTGCCATCGTGGACATTCAGATCGCCCGCCTCGCCCAACGGCTGAGCGATCGCAAGATCGCGCTCGAGCTCGACGATGAGGCGCGCGCATGGCTCGGCGACGCGGGCTACGACCCGACTTACGGCGCGCGGCCGCTGAAGCGGGTGATCCAACGCAGCCTGCAGAACCCGCTCGCCCAGCTCATCATCGCCGGCCGGCTTGGCGACGGCGAGACAGTGCATGTCTCGGCGGGCGGTGACAGCCTCATCATCGACGGGCAGGACTCCGACGCCCTCGCCAGCGCGGCGTAGGGACGGCGAGGAGACGAAACTTCGGTTAGCGCTGGGCGACGCGCGTGATCGCCGGCACCTCGGCGAGCAGGACCGCGATTTTCTGCACTTGCTGCTGGAACGCGGCGAGTTCGTGGCTTTCCAGCTTGCGTCCAGAGGGCAGCTTGAGCGTCATCGGGTTGATCCGCTTGTTGCCCTGCATCACCTCGTAGTGGAGGTGCGGCCCGGTCGACATTCCGGTGGAACCGACATAGGCGATGACCTGCCCCTGGCGCACCCGCTTGCCCTTCTTTATGCCGCTCGCATAGCCATTGAGGTGGGCATAGCCGGTGCTGTAGGTGCCGTTGTGTCGGATGCGGATGTATTTGCCGAAGTTGCCGTGGCGGCCGATCATCGTGATCGTCCCGTCGCCTCCGGCATAGATTGGCGTGCCTGTGGGCGCCGCGAAATCGACGCCCAGGTGCTTCTTGCTGTAGCCCAGGATCGGGTGTCTGCGCATGCCGTAGCCGGACGAGAGGCGAGCACCGTTGATCGGCGTGCGCATGAGGGCCTTGCGCACGCTCGCGCCCTTGGCGTCCAGGTAGTCCGCCGGCCCCTCGTCGGGCTCGTAGCGGAAGAGCTCCACCTCGCGCGCGCCAACCTCGAGCAAGGCATAAAGGATCGGGCCGTTCTCCACGAACTCGCCGGCCGTGTTGAAAACCGCTTCGTAGAGAACCTCAAAGCGGTCACCGGGCTGAATTTCGCGCTGGAAGTCCACGTCGAAGCTGAAGATGTGCACCATCTCCATGAGGACTTGGTTCGGCATTCCCGCGGCGAGCGCCGTGTCATAGAGATTGGCATCGATCGTGCCGACCGTCCTTTGCAGGATGCGCTCGAGCGGCCAGTCCACCACGCTCGACAGGAAAATGCCGTCATCGGCGCGTGTCACCACGACATCGCGATCCGCCGCCACGTCGAGGGCGAGCGAAGCGAGCCGCGGGGCATCGTTCGATCCATTCGCCGGATCGAACGCGAGCGAGAGCGTCTGACCGACCCGCAGCCGGCGCGGATTGTGAACCTTGCGGAAGGCGACGATTGCCGCCTCCGCCTCCTCGCGCGTGCCGCCCGCCCGGGCGAGCGCGGCCGACAGCGTATCCCCGCGGCGAATGACCACCGCCTTCCGCACCAAACCGTCGTCGGGATCGAGGTGAGCGCCGGCGATGCCGTCGAGAGCACCGATGACGGCGCCATTGACAGTGCCATTGACGACGCCGTTGACGGCACCGCTGTGGGGATCCGCCGCGCCTTGGGGCTCAAGCCCGGGGGGGACGCTCGCAATCGGTGCGGCGGCGGCGACAAAGGCAGCGTTCATCACGTGCCCGCGGTCCGCGGCGTCCGCCCGTTCGCGGCGCGGCTCGCCGTCGGGCTGTTCGCTCGCCGCGCGGACGCGCTCAAGCGAGGCGGTCATGAGCCCGAGCCGGTCCACCCGCGCCGCTTCGAAATGGTTGTCGGCAGTGCGGCTCACCTTGACGAAGCGATCGTCGCCAACGCGCAGCGCGACGGTTTTAAGGGTGTCCGCGCCCGTCTCGTCGATGCCGGTCACCAACGTGATTTCCTGTCCGATTCTGAGGCGCCTCAGATTAAACAGTGTGCGGGCCGCCTGAATGGCGCGATCCGCCTCCACGCGATCGATCCCTTGCCGTCGCAAGATGGCCATCAGGGTATCGCCTGATCGCACCGTGATGCGTGTGGCGGACGGCGGCAGAGGCTCCGGCGCTACAGGCCTCGCGCCCGGTGCGGGAGCGACGCCGGCGCGGTCCGCCGCGGCGGCGGCGGCGGCGGCGGCGGCGCGCGGCTGCGCGGGCGGCGGCGGCGGCTCGTTCGTGATTCGGCTCGAGAATCGCCCTTTCTCTTCCCGCTCCACGCGGATATGCCGCCGTTGCGGCAGTTCGATGTCGAGCCATGCGATGCGCGGCTCGAAACCGGGCACGGGCCGCTTCGCGACCCTCACCGTGATACCGGCGGGGAGGCGCCGCGGGTTGAACACCCGGCGCAGGCTCTGCACGAGGGCATCCGCCTCGGGTCTCCGCACGTCGGCGTCGAGCAACAAATCCATCAGGGTGCTGCCCGCGCGCAGGGTGCGGCGCAGCTCGAAGAGCTCGGGCTCTGCGGGGCGCTCCGGGCCATCGTAGGCGGGGGTGGTGCCGCGAGGCTGATCGGCGACCGCGGGACTGGCTTCGACACTCTTGAGGACCGGCCTTGCCGGCGGCGTTGCATAGTTTTCCACCGCGGGTACAGCTGCGGATACAAGCGCCACGGATTGCAGCGCAGTGCCAGTGGTGCGTTGCGCGGCGAACCCTCCGCTATCGGTGCGGACGACGGCCACCGCCCTGTCGCCGTCGAGGTGGAGTGCGATGGCGTTCACAATGGGCGCACCGTCGGCGCTACGCCCGGCGGCAATGGTGATGGCGTGGCCCGGCATGAGGTCGCGTGGGTCGAAGCTCCCGCGCAGCGCGCTCACGATGGCGTCCATTGTGGTGCCGTCGACGCCATGACGGCGCAGGATGCCACCGATCGTATCGTTGCGCCGCACCGTCACGCTGTGGCCATCGTCGCCGAGCGCGACCTCTGTCAGCGGGATGGGTCGGGTAAGGGGGAGCCTGGTGCGGTGCGCGGTGTAGCGGCCGTTTGCGCTCCGTGTCGCCTCGACGAACCGGCCCTGCCCTGTCTCGACGCTGACCGCAACCGGGATGCGCTGGCGCTCGTCTTCCACTCTGAACAGGAGCCGCACCTCGCGGCCGATACTCATGCGCCGCAGGTTCGTCTTCTTCTGGATTGCCTTGCTGATTCTGTCGGCGTCCACGGCGCGCACACCGGCCCTGCTCAACAGGACGGAAAGGCTGTCGCCACGCCCGACGCGGAGGGTCTCCAGTTCCGTCTCGACCTCAACCGCCGTGGCCGCGAGCGCTGCCTGCATCGGCGCGGGCACGCCGGCTGCGAACGCTGCGATCAGCGCGAGCGCCGCAATGCGGCCAATCCAACGGCGTGACTGGCGATCCATACCCCGAATAAGTCCCTACACCATACCCGCGTACATCGTTTCGTCAGTGAGGGGCGGCAATCGATTGCCGACCCTGGAGGTGCGACGGCCCTCTGTCAATCGCAGCGTGAGCACCCCCTTCCGGAAATGCCCCGCATTCCGGCGTTGGAGATGCTCGGTCGGCGCGCGCCACCGCCTTGGGGCGGCTAACGCCGACTTTGAACGCCCGAGCGACGATCCGCGCCCGCCGCCTCCGTTCGCAGCCTCTCTATCTCGTCCTTGACCTTGAGCTTGCGTCGCTTCAAATCGGTTAGAGACAGTCCGTCGGGTGCCGGTCTTCCGGCCTCCTCCTGGATAGCCCGTTCGAGCCCAGCATGCCTCGCGGCAAGTGTCGCGAGATGCTCGTCGACCCCGACCTCATAGGTCAGCAAAAGAGGGTCGATCCGCGAGTACATCAGTCGGTGAACCTCACTGGGACGGTCTCAATGTGAGCATTCTGCGAAGCGTACCGGGCAGTATCTGCAACTCTGTCGCCAGTATGTCATATAGCGGGCGCTACCGCCACGCCCGATCGCGCTAGGAGCGTGCGCCGTAGAAGTTTTGATGCTGGGCGATTGGCGCGCGGCCGCCGGAGAGGCGGGATTTTGGCCCGAGTGTGGACATCTGGCCCGCCCGACTCTGGGATGGAAATCCCAGACCGGAAGGCCGGAACGGAAGAGATTCGCGTTTCATACGCGGTCGATGGGCACTGCGCGCCCCGGAGCAAGTGCGTTGGCAGGCCAGCACCTGCCTCAGCACGTGGCCACCGTCCCCATCCGCTTGATGTTCAACGCCAAGCACACGAGGTCCCACTCGCCGCGCACCTTCGCCAAGCCTCGCAGGCTGAATCGTCGGAATCCGAGCACCTCCTTGATCCACCCGTTCGGCGCCTCCGAGAGCCACTTGCGTTGCGCGTACCGGGCTTTGCCCGCGGGGCGCGCCAGTTTCTCACCCATGCGGTGCGTGGCAGGGAGCCGGGCCGGGTCGACCGCCACCTGGGACTTGCCTTCACGCCCCAGCGCTACGTGCGCGTCGATGCCGCGATCTTCCAGCTCCAACAGATTCGGCTCGTTGCAGTAGCCCGCATCGGCCAGTACCACCGCAGGCTCGACCCCAAACGTCTCGTTGATCTCGTCGAGCATCCCCACCAGCTGACCCTGGTCGCTGGCCTGTGGCCCCACCTGAGTCGCGACGATGATCTGGTGCTCCCCATCGACCGCCATCTGCGCGTTGTAGCACTGCTGGAATCCCTCGCTGCTGGTCTTCATGATCTGGCTCTCGGGATCGGTGAAATTGCTCTGCGCCTTCGGCGCGGGCTCGCCGTAGGCCCGCTTGTAGGGCCGCCCGCCCCGGGGATTGCGGTCCTGCCCAGGCTCGCGCCCGCGCTCAGCGTCGCGCCCGCGTTGCGCCGCCTCCAAACGCGCTTTGGCTGCCTGGATCGCCGCCAGGCGCTTCTCCCTGCGTTGCAACTCCTCGGGCAACTCGTCGCCCCGGAAATCCTCGCCCCAACGATCGTCTTCTTCGGCGTCCACCATCCCCGCCTTCGTCAGCAGCGCCTCGATCTCCGCCTGCAAGCGAGCCGCCTCTTTGCCCATCCGCTCATAGCTCATCGCCTTGCGCTTGCTCGCGTTCGCTCGCACCTTCGTCCCGTCGACCGAGAGCTTGCCGAACCGCGCCAGTCCCATCTCGCGCGCCACCTGCACCACCCCCACAAACAGCTCGCTGAACTCCGCCAGATGTCGGCGGCGGAACTCACATACCGTGCGATGTTGCGGGAAGTTGCCCGCCGCGAGCATCCGAAACGCTACATCCTCCTCCAGCTTTCTCGCCACCGCACGCGAGGAGAATGTGCCCGTCGCGTAGGCATAGATCAGCACCTTGACCATCATCGACGGCTCGTAGGGGGCGTTGCGTCGACCGTCCCCCTCGTAGGGCGCATAGAACGCCGTCAAGTCCAGTGCATCGACCACATCGCTGACGTGATGAGCCAGGTGCCCTGGGGGAACCCACTCCTGCAAGTCCGGCGGCAGAAGCAAGGGCTGCTCCGGCTGGTAGGGACGATACGTGGTCGGCATCGGGCAGTTCCCAAACGCAACTGGCGTGTCGCATCATACTGCCCCCTGACGCCAATCCACCCACACCCCATCCAATACCAACTTCGCCGCGCGGATTTTTCTACGGCGCACGCTCCTAGCTCGCCGTAACAGGCCGAGTATGACGCTCCGAGTTCCAAAACAATCGAAATTGACGTTGCAATTCGCCTATGGGCGAAGGGAATCCGGGTGTAAGAGCGAGCGGCGCGATTGCCGTGCCGCACCGGGTGTCGGCGCGGCACCATGCGATGGAAGGCGGGGAGCCTTGGATTTGACAGATGGCGGGGGGCTGGCAGAGGTGGCGCCCTGGCTGGCACGGTGAGCCTCACGGCGTCCCTCGCGGCGGGCGGCGCCGGCTTCGCGGCGGTGGCGGTTCTGACTGGTCTCGTGCGGGCGGTTCTCAGGCGCCACGGAGTCATGGACCGCCCCAACGAGCGCTCAAGCCACGCTGGCCCCGTACCCCGCGGCGGCGGCATCGCCGTGGTCGGCGTCCTGATCGCAGCCTGGCTCGCGCTCTGGCTGTCGGACGCCTGCCAAGGCTGCGGAGCGCTCTTCTGGGTCGCTCTCGCGGGCGCGCTTGGGCTCGCCGCGATTTCCTGGCTCGACGATCTGCGCGGCGGTCTCTCGGCCCTGCTGCGCCTCCTGGCGCAGGTCGCGGCGGTTGCCGCCGGGATCGCCTCGCTTCCCGGCGACGCTCTTGTCTTTCAGGGCGCCCTTCCGGCCCTTGTGGACCACGCGCTGGCGGCCGCAGCCTGGCTCTGGTTCGTGAACCTGTTCAACTTCATGGACGGGATCGACGGGATCAGCGGCGCCGAGGGCGCGAGTCTCGGTCTCGGCACGTTCCTGCTGGTGCTGTTGGGCGTGGCGCCGGCGGGCCTGGGGCCGCTGGGGCTGGCTCTCGCCGGCGTCTCGCTCGGTTTTCTGCTCTGGAACTGGAATCCCGCCAAAATCTTTCTCGGCGATGTCGGCAGCGTCCCGCTCGGTTACCTGGCCGGATGGCTCCTGCTGGCGCTGGCGTCGGCGGGCGCATGGCAGGCGGCGCTGCTGCTACCGGCCTATTACCTTGCAGACGCAACGCTTACGCTGACGCGCCGCCTCCTCCGTGGCCGGCGCATATGGGAAGCGCATCGGGAGCACCTTTATCAGCGGGTCGTGGCGGCGGGTTGGAGCCACGGTCGCACGACCGCACTGATCGCCGGCCACAATCTCCTGCTCATCGGTTTGGCGCTCGCGTCGCAGCAGGGCACTGCCGCTGCCGGCACGGCACTCGCGGCGGGCGCGCTGCTCGTTGCAGCGCTCCTGTGGTATCTTCACGCTGCCGCTCGGGCAACATGCGGCGCGTCGAAACAGGCTTGATATGCGGCGCATCGGGACACGCTTGATCGTCCGCCGCGCGTACATGGTGGCGGCCCACGACGTGGCCATGGCGGGCGCGTCGTTCGCGCTTGCTCTGCTGCTGCGCTACGGGCTCGGCTCGTTTTGGGAGCTCTCGAGCAGCTTCATCATCGAGGGAATGCTGCTCTTCTCAGCGGTCGCGGCGCTCGTTTTCTGGCGTATGCGCATCTACCGCGGGGTCTGGCGCTACACTGCGCTCCGCGACGTCGTGCTGGTCGTGCAGACCGTGAGCCTCGCAGTGCTGATCTTTGTGCCGATCCTCTTCGCGCTCACGCGCCTCGAGGGCTATCCCCGCTCGGCCTTCCTCATCAACTGGTTCATCCTGATTGCGCTTTTGGTCGGACCGCGGGTCGTTTACCGGGCAGTCCTGGACGGCGGCCTCGCAGGCGTGCTGCGGCGCGGCGGCGGCGCGGCGCGGCGCATACCGGTGCTGCTGCTGGGCGCTGGCGACAATGCCGAGCTCTTCATCAGCGCCACGACGCGCGGTTCGTCCTCGAACTACCGCGTCGTCGGCATCGTGGACGACGACGCAAGCAAGGCAAGGCGTCATATCCACGGCATCCGGATACTGGGGACAACGGCCGCGCTGCCGGAGATCGTGCGCGGGCTCCGCGCCCGAGGGGCGGGCCCCCACCGCGCGGTGCTCACGGCGCCGGACCCCGACCCTGACCATCTCGGCGCCTTGCTTGCATCATGCGAGGCGATCGGGCTTCCGCTCTCCCGCCTGCCCGAGTTGACCGATTTCCGCCCCGGCGGAGCACGCGACATTGATGTGCGCCCGATCCGCCTCGAAGACCTGCTCGGCCGCCCGCAGGCCGCACCCGATCGCGCCGCCATGCGGGCCCTGGTCAATGGCCGTCGGGTCTGCATCACCGGCGCCGGCGGCACCATCGGTGCCGAGCTTGCACGGCAGATCGCTGACGATGAGCCCACGCACCTCACCCTGATCGACAACGCCGAATACAACCTCTACCAGATCGATCTCGAGCTAGAGGGGGCGCATCCGGGCCTCTCGCGCAGCACCGTACTGGGGGACGTACGCGATCCCGGGCGCCTCGCCTCGACCTTCGCCCGCGAGCGCCCCGAACTGGTGTTCCATGCGGCGGCGCTCAAGCATGTGCACATGGTCGAGGCCAACCCCAACGAAGGCATACTCACCAATGCCGTAGGCACCCGCAATGTGGCCGACGCCTGTATCGCTGCCGGCACGCGGACGATGGTGCTGGTCTCGACCGACAAGGCGGTCAACCCGGCGAGCGTCATGGGCGCGACCAAGCGCATCGCGGAGAGCTACTGCCAGGCCCTCGCCGACTCGCCGGCGGCCGGGGGATTGCGGCTGGTGACGGTGCGCTTCGGCAACGTCATCGGCTCCTCGGGCTCGGTGGTGCCGCTCTTTCAGCGCCAGATCGCCAACGGCGGGCCGGTAACCGTCACCGACCCCGACGTCGCGCGCTACTTCATGACGACGCGGGAGGCGGTGCAGCTCTTGCTTCAAGCATCGGCGCTGGGTGCCGGCGAAGAGGGCGGCGGTATCTATGTGCTGGACATGGGTAAGCCCATCAAGATCGTCGATCTCGCGCGGCAGATGATTCGCCTCGCCGGGCTTACGCCCGACAAGGACATCGAAATCGTGTTCACGGGGCTGCGCCCGGGCGAGAAGAAGGACGAGAGCCTGTTCCACCCGGCCGAGCCGATGGTCGCGACCGAGACGCCAGGTATTCTCAGGGCCCAGTCGCGCACCGCCGACGTCGCTCTCATGCGGCGCCGGCTCGACCAACTCGCGGTCGCCGCGCACGACCGGCGCACGCGCGATGCGCTGGCCCTGGTCGCGGCGATGGTGCCCGAATACCGGCCGAGCGACGCAACTCTCTCCGCCGCCCCGGCGGACACCGAACTCGCGCTCTAACAGGCCGCAACGCCCCGGAAGAGAGTTTCCCAATGCCCGACATTCAAGGACGGCCCATTGCACGCGCGCTCATCTCGGTCTCGGACAAGACGGGGCTCGAGGCGTTTGCATCGGCGCTTGCGCGCCTGGGCGTCGCCATCCTTTCGACCGGCGGCACTGCTCGGGCACTGCGCGACGCCGGCATCGCGGTCACCGATGTCTCCGACCACACCGGCTTTCCCGAGATCATGGGCGGCCGGGTCAAGACCCTGCACCCGGCGATCCACGGCGGAATTCTCGCCCGCAGAGATGACGCGGACCATCGCGCGGCGATGGACGCGCACGGGATTGCCGGCATCGACCTTGTGGCGGTCAACCTCTACCCCTTCGAGGAGGCGGTGCGGGAGGGCGCCCGGCTCGACACCTGCATCGAGACCATCGATGTCGGGGGCCCTGCCATGATCCGGGCGGCAGCCAAGAACCATGAGGGCGTGACCGTGGTGGTGCAGCCTTCCGACTACCAGGCGGTGATGGACGAAATCGAGGCGCTGGGCGGCGCCACCAGCCTCGCCCTGCGCCGACGCCTGGCGGCGACGGCGTTCGCGCGCACGGCCGCCTACGACGCCGCCATTGCTTGCCGTCTCGCCGCCGAGACCGAGGCGGACGATAACCGCCTGCCCGCCCGCTTCGCCTTCGGCGGCTCCCGGCGTCAGGTGCTGCGCTACGGCGAGAACCCCCATCAGATCGCCGCTCTCTATGTCGATCCCACGGCCCCGCCCGGCGTCGCCCAGGCCGACCTGATCCAGGGAAAGGAGCCGAGCTACAACAATCTGGCCGATGCCGACGCGGCCTATGGGCTGGTGCGTGAGTTCGATCCACCCGCAATCGCTATCATCAAGCACGGCAACCCCTGCGGCGTTGGCCTCGGCGGCACCCTCGCGGCCACTTACGAGAAGGCGCGGGCCTGCGATCCGATGAGCGCCTTCGGCGGCGTGGTCGCGGCCAATCGGCCTCTCGACGGCGCGACCGCGCGCTTAATCGCCGGCCTCTTCACCGAGGTCGTGGTGGCGCCCGGCGCCGACGAGGAGGCCCGCGCCATCCTCGCCGCAAAGGGCGACCTGCGCCTCCTCCTGACCGGCGCGAGTACCGATGAGAGCAGCGAACGGCTCATGGTCCGCACGCTGGACGACGGTTTTCTGGTGCAGACTCAGGACACTGCGCGGGTGACGCCGGATGCGCTCAAGACTGTGACCAAGCGCGCGCCGACGGAACAGGAGCGCGCGGACCTTCTGTTCGCCTTCACCGTCGCCAAGCACGTGAAATCGAACGCCATCGTCTATGCGAAGGACGGCGCCACGGTCGGCATCGGCGCAGGCCAGATGAGCCGTGTCGATTCCTCACGGATCGCAGCGCAGAAGGCCGCCGACGCGTCGGCGGCTGCCGGCGAGGAACGGTCGCGCGCGGAGGGCTGCGTGGTGGCGTCAGACGCGTTCTTTCCCTTTGCTGACGGGCTCCTGGCCGCCGCCGCCGCCGGGGCCACGGCCGTGATTCAGCCGGGCGGGTCGAAGCACGACGCCGACGTCATCGCCGCGGCCGACGAGCAGGGCCTCGCCATGGTCTTCACCGGCCTCCGTCACTTCCGTCACTAGGCAGGCCTTCCGATGATCGTCGTCTTCGGCTCGATGAACGCTGATCTCCTGTTCAACGTCGACGCCCTGCCGCGCGCGGGCGAAACGGTGCTGTGTCCCGGCCATCGTGCCGTGGCCGGCGGCAAGGGCCTCAACCAGGCGGTCGCCGCCGCGCGGGCCAACACGGACCCGGCGGCCTCTGTGCAGATGGTCGGCCGCGTCGGTCCCGACGGCTTCGCCCCGCTCGCGCTGCAAGCCCTGAAGGACGCAGGCGTCGGGACCGAGGCGATCACGGAGAGCGCGCTGCCCACCGGCTGCGCCGCGGTGATCGTGGACCGCGCGGGCGAGAATCAGATTACCGTGGCGAGCGGCGCCAATACGGACCTGCCGCCGGAGGCGCTGCCCGAGGAGTGGCTCGGGCCGGAGACGGTGCTCGTTTTGCAGATGGAGGTCCCGCTGGAGTCGAACTGGGCGGTCGCCCGGCGGGCCAAGGCGCGGGGGGCGCGCGTCGTGCTCAATTTGGCCCCGGCCAAGCCGGCGCCGGCCGCGCTGCTGCCGTCGTTCGACCTCCTGGTGTTCAACGAGATCGAGGCCGGGATGCTTGCCGGCGCACAGGGACTTGACGCGGCATCGGGCGAGGAGGCCGGCCGCGCCATCGCCGCGCGTTTTGGCGTGACGACGGTGGTGAGCCTCGGTAGCGCCGGCGCCGCAGCCTTCGCCCCCGATGCGGCCTGGCGCTGCGGCGCGCTTGAAATCGAGCCTGTGGACACGGTGGGCGCGGGCGATGCCTTCGTCGCGGGCCTCGCCCTCGGGCTCGCGGCAGGGGCGCCGCTGCCGGCGATGCTCCACCGGGCGAGCGTCGCAGGCGGCCTCACCTGCCTCGTCGAGGGCGCCGCTCCGGCGATGCCGTCGGCAGCAAAGATCGAGGCGCGGCTTGGCGAGCTCCCGCCGGCGCAGCCTATGGCGCTATGACGAGGGCACCTCGGCGGCGCGGTCCGGAAACAGGGTCTGCAGGCCCTCTTCGGAGGCATCGCAGACACCGCGGTCGGTGATGAGCGCAGTCACGAGCCGCGCGGGCGTCACGTCGAAGGCATAGTTGGCGGCGCGGCTGCCTGCGGGCGTGAGCGCCACTTTCGTCTCTTGCCCCGTCTCGTCGCGGCCAGTGATCGTCAGCACCTCGTCCTCGTCCCGCTGCTCGATCGGGGTGTCGGCACCGTCTGCCAAGGACCAGTCGATGGTCGGATGGGGCAATGCGACGTAGAAGGGGACGTCGTTGTCGCTGGCGGCCAGCGCCTTCAGATAGGTGCCGATCTTGTTGCACACATCGCCGCGGGCGGTCGTGCGGTCGGTGCCGGTGATGCAGAGATCGACCATGCCGCGCTGCATCAGATGGCCGCCGGCATTGTCCACGATCACCGTGTGCGGCACGCCGTGGCGCGCCAGCTCCCACGCGGTGAGCGCGGCGCCCTGGTTGCGCGGCCTGGTCTCGTCGACCCAGACATGGATCGGAATGCCCTTGTCGTGGGCCATGTAGAGCGGGGCCAGCGCCGTGCCCCAGTCGACCGTAGCGAGCCAGCCGGCATTGCAGTGGGTCAGCACGTTGACCGGGCCGTCCTTGCCCCTTGCCGCTTGCTCCACCAGGGCAAGCCCGTTCTCCCCGATCGCCCGGTTGATGGCGATGTCCTCGTCGCAGATGTCGCCTGCCCGCCGGTAGGCGACGGCGGCGCGGTCTTGGGCACGCAAAGGGCGGAGCCTCCGGCCGAGATCCTCCAGCGCCCAGCGCAGGTTGACCGCCGTCGGCCGGGTTCCGGACAGGAGCGTGATGGCGCTCTCCAGGTTCGCATCCCCGGGGTCGTCGGCGAGCGCAAGGGCCAGACCGTATGCCGCCGTCGCACCGATCAGCGGTGCGCCGCGCACCACCATCGTCCTGATGGCGTCTGCCGCATCCTCGACCGAATTCAACCGGCGCGTCCCGAAGCTGTGGGGGAGCCGCGTCTGGTCGATCACGACGACCGCGAGGCCGTCCTGGTCCAGCCAGATGCTCCGATAGGGCCGGCCGTCGACCTTCATGTGCCGGCGCCCGCCTTCGTCATCATGTCGTAGCGCACAAGGTCATGGGCCTCCACCGGGTCCACGCCCTGGCGCACCGCCTCGATGATGCCGTCCTCGATGTTCTTGAAGAGCGTGGCGTGCTCCAACACCTCGGCAGCGCTGACGCGGGGCACGACGCAGACCCCATTCTCGTCGGCAACGATGATGTCGCCGGGGTCCACCGGCACGCCGCCGAGCCTCACGGGAATGCCGTAGCCGGCACAGGCGCAGCGGTTGCGGATCGACTGCTGGATGAAGCCCCGGCCATAGACCGGGAGGTTCAGCGCCTTGTACTCGTCGATATCGCGGGTGACGCCGTCGATCACGGTGCCGACGAGGCCGAAATGTCGGGTCGTGAAGCCGGCCACGCCGCCATAACTGTTCACGTCCATCCGGCCGCCCTGGTCGATCACCAGAACGTCGCCGGGATTGCCCCGCTTGACCGCCTCCAGCGTGCCGAGCACCGGGGATTCGTCTGCATCGCCCACCGGCACGAGCTTTAGAGTCGCGGCGGGGCCGACGATCTTGTGGCAACTGTCCCAGAGCGGGCCGATACCGTGCGGTGCGCCCGCGATCCCGGCCCGGTCGAGACCGTCCGAGACGTTCGCGGTGGAGAGGCGCCGGTAGCCCTCGACCAACTCCTTGAGGTCAGCGGCGGTCATGATCGCTCCTGTTGCTATAGCGTGCCGAAACCCGTCTCCTTGGCCCGGACCAGCGCCGAAACGAGGCTGTTGTAGGGCGCTTCCAAGCCAAGCGCCAGAGCTTCCGGCGGGATCGCGCCGTTGATCGCATCGATCTCCGAGCGGCGGCCGGCGAGGTGGTCCAACAGCATCGAGGGGCGGGCGCCGGGGATCTTGGCGCCGAAATCCCGCACGTAGGCCACGGGGTCGTTGAAATCGAGCCGGATGCCCTTGGCGCGGGCGACCCGATAGGCTTCGGCGGCGCAGCCCGACGCGATGGGCCAGGCGTCCGCGTCCGCCATGATTTCGCCCACGGTGAGCCCCGTCAGCGTCGCCGTGCCGCTGTAGCAGACGTTGCAGACGAGCTTTTCCCAGACGAGCTGGTCGATGTCGTCGAAGCACTTGACCGTGAAGCCCGCGCCCTGCCAGAGCGCGGCGATGCGCTCGAGCCGGGGCGTCACCGCGCCGCTCGCTTCGCCGAGCCGCACCAGCTCCATGCCGTTGTGGTGGGCGTGGCCCGGCGCCTTGATCGAAGCTCCGAAACCCCCGACCACGCCGATGATCACACGCTGCTCGCCCAGGACCCGGGCGACCTTCGTGGCACTACCAAGGCCGTTCTGGATGGTCAGAACCGCCGTCTCGGGCCCGAGCAGGGCGCGGGCACCGGTCGCCGCCGCTTCCACCTGTGCTGCCTTGGTCGCGATGATGACGAGATCGCAGGGGCCGACCGTGGCGGGGTCGGTGGTGGTACCGAGCGCCACCGTGCGATCGCCGCTCGCGCCCTCCAGCCGGAGCCCGTTGGCGGCGATCGCATCCACGTGCGCCTGCCAGGTGTCGATGGCCCAGACCTCGTTGCCGGCATCGGCCATGAGCGCCGCGTAGACGCAGCCCATGGCGCCGGCACCGACGATTCCGATCTTCATGGCTCGATGCTCCGTTGGATTCAGCTTCGGGTTGAGTGAGTTAAGCCGGACCGATGCGGGTGCCGTGCTCTTCGCACGACACTTCGGCGAGCGCGACGAAGGGCTCGGTCACCGCGTCCGGTGCAGGCAGCTTGCCCGGATCCTCGCCGGGATAGGCGCGGCGGCGGAGCTCAGTCGCCACCGGGCCGGGGTCGAGCAGGTTGACCCGGAGCGCGCTGCGGCGGACTTCGGCCGCATAGCAGCGGACCAGCGCCTCCAGCCCCGCCTTGCTCGCCGCGTAGGGGCCCCAGAAGGCGGGCGCGGCCTCCGCCGCGGCAGCGGTCACGAAGATCGCCCGGCCCGCCGGCGAAGCTCGCAGAAGGGGATCGAAGCTCCGGATCAGGCGCCAGTTGGCGCCGAGGTTGAGCGCGAGCGTCTCTTCCCAATCATCGGGGGCGTAGTGCCCGACCGGGCTCAGCTGGCCCAACATGCCTGCGTTCGCAACGAGGATGTCGAGGCGGCCGAAACGCTCGGCAAGCGCGCCGCCCAACCGGTCGATCTGCTCGCCGTCGCGAAGATCCATCGGCACCAGCGTCGCGGGCTCGCCCGATGCGCACTGCACGGCGTCATCGACCTCCTCCAGGCCGCCGGTGGTGCGGGCGACGAGGATGAGCTGCGCCCCTTCGGCCGCGAAGCGGCGGGCGACGGCCGCGCCGATGCCGCGCGAGGCGCCGGTCACGAGCGCAATCCGGCCGTCAAGACGCGGCGGCGCCACCTATCTCGATTCCGTTAGCAAGGAAAGCTGCGCCGGTGGCTCGCCAACCTCGTGATCCGACAGCGGGATCGGGTAGTCGCCGGAGAAACAGGCGTCGCAGTAGCGCGGGTGATCCGGATCGCGGCCTGGCTCGCCCATGGCCCGGTAGAGGCCGTCGATCGTGAGGAACGCGAGGCTGTCGACACCGATGGAGTGCGCCATGGCGTCCACGTCGTGACGCGCGGCGAGGAGCGCCTCGCGGGCCGGCGTATCGACGCCGTAGAAGCAGGAATGCGCGGTCGGCGGGCTGGCAATCCGCATGTGGACCGTCTTGGCGCCTGCCGAGCGGACCATCTCCACGATCTTGGTCGACGTGGTGCCACGCACGATGCTGTCGTCGACGAGCACGATCCGCCTGCCTTCGATGAGGCGGCGGTTGGCGTTGTGCTTGAGCTTGACGCCGAGATGCCTGATCCGGTCGGTCGGCTCGATGAAGGTGCGCCCGATATAGTGGTTGCGGATGATGCCTAGCTCGAAGGGAAGACCCGCCTCGGCGGCGAAGCCGATGGCAGCCGGCACACCGGAATCCGGCACCGGCACCACCACGTCCGCCGGGGCCGGCGCCTCGCGGGCGAGCTCGGCTCCGATGCGGCGCCGCGCTTCGTAGACGCCGATCCCTTCGGAGACGCTGTCCGGCCTCGCGAAGTAGATGTATTCGAAAATGCAGAACCGCTTCGCGACGGGACTGAACGGTTTGATGCTCTCAACCCCTCTGTCGGTGACGATGACCATCTCGCCCGGCTCGATATCGCGCACGGCGCGGGCGCCAATGATGTCGAACGCCACTGTCTCCGACGCCAGGATCATCGCCCCATCAAGCTGCCCCAGCACCAGCGGGCGCACGCCGTGGGGGTCGCGCACGCCGATCAGGGAGTCCTTGGTCAGCGCCACCAGCGAATAGGCGCCGCGCACCCGGCCCAGCGCCTCGATCATTCGCTCGACCAGGCGTGCGCGCCGGCTGATGGCG
Organism: Alphaproteobacteria bacterium; assembly: GCA_965262755.1. Classification (GTDB taxonomy): domain Bacteria; phylum Pseudomonadota; class Alphaproteobacteria; order UBA828; family UBA828; genus WTGU01. The sequence continues at coordinate 1,022,660 of OZ253557.1, forward strand.
ATCAGGTGGACCATGACCTCGGTATCGGATGTGGAATGGAAGATGCAGCCGCGCGAGACGAGAGCGGCGCGGAGCGAGAGCGCGTTGGTGAGGTTGCCGTTGTGCGCGATGCTGAGCCCGCCGAGGGCGAGGTCGGCGAAGAGCGGCTGGATGTTGCGCACTTCGGGCGCACCCCGTGTGGAATAGCGGTTGTGACCGATTGCCGCTCGCCCCGTGAGCGCGTCGATCACCTCGCCCGAGGAGAAGATATCGCCGACCCGGCCGAGCGCCCTGTGCGAATGGAAGAGCGTGCCGTCGGTGCTGACGATGCCGGCCGATTCCTGTCCCCGGTGTTGCAGCGCGTGCAGGCCGAGTGCTGCGTGGGCGGCCGCGTCGGGGTGCCCGAAGATGCCGAAGACCCCGCACTCCTCCCGCAGCTTGTCGTCGTCGGGCGCGATGCCCCCGGCACCAACGTTGGCCGCCACGCCTGCTCCGGATGCCGCCATCACTCGACGCTTTCGCTCAGCCCGTCGAGCTGATTTCGCTCGCGGTCGCTGTAGGCGGTCTCGCCGTCCTCTTCGCGGCGCTCGGCCGGCACCGGCTCGGTGAGCTCCTTCACGCTTCGCTCCCGGCCATCCTCTACGGTCTCTTCGATGTGCCTGGTTCCTTCCTCGGCGACTTCTTCGGGAACCACTTCGCGCAACGCCGCTACGCCCTGCTTGATATAGGGCAAGGTCCTGGCTTCGTCGACCCAGGGCGGCCAATCGCTCTGCTGCACGACCGAGCCGAACAGCATGTAGGCGATGCAGACCAGCGCCGCGCCGCGCAGGATACCGAAGATGAAACCCAGCGTGCGGTCCAGCGCCCCGCCCCGGCTGCGCTGGATGCGGCCGGAGATCGTCTGGTTGATGATCGTGAGAATCACCAGCACGACGACGAAGACCGCGACGCCCGCGACCACGTCGGCGATCAGCATGGAGGAAGGGATGAGATCGCGGGCGATGGGCCTGGCGTGTGGGAAGACGAAGAAGGTGGCGACGCCCGCGCCGACCCAGGCGCCGATGCCGAGTACCTCGCGCGCGGCGCCCCGCCCGAAGGCGAGCAGCGCCGAGATGACGATGATCAGCGCCACCAGAATGTCGATCAGATTGACCGGCAGGTCTTCCATTCTCTCGCGATTATCAGGCTATAGGCGCGTCTGCGGGGGAAAGAGCGCCACCAGGTCGCGCACATGGGTGAGCCGCCGCACCGCGATCCCCTGGCCCTCTGTCTCGCCTCCCTGGGCACGGTCCGGCACCGGCGCGAGCGCATGGGTGAAGCCGAGCTTCGCGGCTTCCTTGAGCCTGGCCTCGCCCTGGCTCACGGGCCGGACCTCGCCGGCGAGGCCGATCTCGCCGAAGATGACCGCGCCGTGGTCGAGCGCCCGGTCCGCGGCCGATGACGCGAGCGCAGCGGCGACCGCGAGGTCGGCGGCGGGCTCGGTAATGCGCAAGCCGCCTGCGACGTTGAGGTAGACGTCGCAGACGCTGAGCCGGAGCCCCGCGCGGGCTTCCAGCACCGCGAGCACCATGGCGAGCCGCCCGGCATCCCACCCCACCACGGTGCGCCGCGGCGAGCCCCCCGGCCCCGGTGCCACCAGGGCCTGAATCTCGACCAGGACCGGCCGCGAGCCCTCGACCCCGGCGAAGACCGCAGCACCTGGCACAGGCCCCCGCTCGGGGTCGACGAACAGGCTGGACGGATTGGGTATTTCCACAAGGCCGCGGTCGGTCATCTCGAACACGCCGATCTCGTCGGTCGGCCCGAAGCGGTTCTTGATGGCGCGCACGATGCGGAACTGATGGCCGCGCTCGCCCTCGAAGTAGAGCACGCAATCGACCATGTGCTCGAGCACGCGGGGGCCCGCGATCTGCCCCTCCTTGGTGACGTGGCCGACGAGCACGAGCACCGTGCCGGTGCGCTTGGCGAGACGAATCAGCTCCTGGGCTGAGCCCCGAACCTGGGCGACCGTCCCCGGCGCCGAATCCAGGGTGTCGAGATACATGGTCTGGATGGAATCGATCACCACCATGTCGGGCGGCGTCCCCTCCTCGACGCTCGTCGCGATATCGCGGACGTCGATGGCCGCGGCGAGCCCTACCGGCGCACTGGCGAGACCGAGCCGGACGGCACGCATGCGGATCTGCTCCAGGCCCTCCTCGCCCGATATGTAGGCGATCCGCCCGCCGCGCCCGGCCAAGGCGGCGGCGGCCTGCAGCAGCAGCGTCGACTTGCCGATGCCCGGATCGCCCGCGAGCAGGACGACCGATCCCGGCACGAAGCCGCCGCCTACGACCCTGTCGATCTCGCCGATGCCGCACAGCCGCCTGGCGAGCACGCCGCCTGGCCCGTCGAGAGGCAAGAAATCGATGATCCGGCCCTTGGCCCCCCCGAGGCCGCGCGGCGGCGCTTCCCGCGGCACCTCTTCGGAGATGCTGTTCCAGGCGCCGCAGGCTTCGCAGCGGCCGGCCCAGCGCGTCCGCGTGGCACCGCAGGCGCTGCACACATGACGTTTCTCCGCCCGCGCCACGGCTCTCTCGTCAGCCTGTCAGCAACGCGGCCGGGCGGCGGCGCTCAGCCCAGCGCGGCATCGGCGACCGGAAGCCGAATCGGCCCCTCCGCCCGGCCATTTATGAACTGCTCAACATAGGCATTCCCGCTGCTGTCGATCTCGTCGGCCGGGCCCTGCCAGATGATCGTGCCGTCATGAATCATGGCGAAGCGGTCGGCGATCTTGCGCGCGCTTCTCATGTCGTGGGTGATGGTGAGCGTGGTCGCGCCGAGCTCGTGGGTGCACGCGACGATAAGATCGTTGATGACATCGGCCATGATCGGATCGAGCCCGGTCGTCGGCTCATCGAAGAGGATGATCTCGGGCCGGGTCGCAATCGCGCGGGCGAGGCCGACGCGCTTGCGCATCCCGCCCGAAAGCGCGGCCGGATAGAGATCGGCCGAATCCTCACCGAGACCCACCTGGGCGAGGGTCTCGATCGCGATTTCCCGCGCCTCGCGGCGCGGCGTACCGTGCGCCTGGATCAGCCCGAACGCGACGTTCTCCCACACCGGCAGGCTGTCGAAGAGCGCTGAGTTCTGGAACAGCATGCCGATCTTGCGCATGGCGGCCTCGCGCGCAATGCGGTGGCCGGCGAGCTCCTCGCCGTCGATCGTCACACTGCCCGCATCGGGGCGCAGCAGGCCGAGCAGGCACTTGAGCATGACCGACTTGCCGACGCCCGAACAGCCGATGACCACGACCGATTCCCCGGTCCCGACTTCGAGGTCGAGGCCGTCGAGCACGACCGTGCCGTTGAACGCCTTGCGCACGCCGCGAAGGGCGATCTTGGGTTCGTTCGCGCCCTGGCCGGCGCGGTCGTTCGCGGGCGCGCTCATCGGGCGAAGAACGACTCTGTGATGATGTAGTTGAAGATCAGCACCAGAATCGCGCCGGTCACGACGGCATTGGTGGTGGCCTTGCCCACGCCCTGGGCGCCGCCCTTCGAGTGGAAGCCGTGGTAGCAGCCCATCAGCGCGATCAGGTATCCGAAGACGGCAGCTTTGACGAGGCCGGAGACCACGTCCATCGTCTCCAGATACTCGAGGGTGTTGGTGATGTAGGCATCCGGGTTGAAGCCGAGCTTGTAGACGCCGACCAGATAGCCGCCGCCGACGCCGATGATGTCGGTGACGATGACGAGGAACGGCAGCATGAGAAAACCGGCGACGAGGCGCGGCACGATCAGGTACTTGTACGGATTGGTCGACAGCGTGGTGAGCGCGTCGATCTGCTCGGTGACCCGCATGGTGCCGAGTTCGGCCGCCATTGCGGCGCCGACCCTGCCGGCAACCATGAGGCCTGCCAGCACCGGCCCGAGCTCGCGGGTGATCGAGAGCACCACAACGGTCGGAATCGTGCTCTCGGCCGAGAATCGGGAGAACCCGGTATGGCTTTGCAGCGCCAGCACCATGCCGGCAAAGAGGCCGGTCAGCCCGACCACCGGCAGCGAGTAGAAGCCGATCTCGACCATCTGGCGCAGCAGGAACCGCGGGTAGAACGGCGGCCTCGCGCAGTGCGAGGTCGCCTCGATCGCGAAGAGGGAGAGGCGGCCGATGGCCCCGAACAGTGCCAGGACGCCATGGCCGATCGCCTGCAGCGGATTGCTCTTCACGCAGCGTTCCCGTCGATGACGCCTACGGGCCGATCCGTCCAGGCCCCGACTCGGCGCCAAGCGCGGGGAACTCTAGTCAACGGCTCGGCCGCCGTAAACGCGATGAGTCCGAACGGCTTTCTTCTGCCTGGCCGGGTTGCTGTCCTCAGAATGGAGGATCGTCCGCCGGCTCATGGATCTTGTCGAGGTTGTCGAATTTGGTCAGCAGGGCGTTGAAGTGGAGCTCCACCTTGCCGATCGGGCCGTGGCGCTGCTTGGCGATGATGACCTCGGCCTTGTTGTGGACCTTGTCCATCTTCTCCTGCCACTCGGCGTGGTCGGCGGTGCCCTCCTCGGGCTCCTTGCGCGCAAGGTAGTACTGCTCGCGGTAGATGAACATGACCACGTCCGCGTCCTGCTCGATGGAGCCCGATTCCCGCAAGTCCGCGAGCTGCGGCCGCTTGTCGTCGCGCTGCTCGACGGCGCGACTGAGTTGCGCCAGCGCCAGCACCGGCAAATCGAGATCCTTGGCGAGCGCCTTGAGGCCTTGCGTCACCTCCGAGACCTCCTGGACGCGGTTGTTGAGCCGCATGCTGCTGGTCGGCCGCATGAGCTGAAGATAGTCGACGACGATCATCGAGACGCCGTGGCGCCGCTTGAGGCGGCGGGCCCGGGCGCGAAGGCCCGCGATGGTGAGCGCGGGCGAATCGTCGATGAAGAGCGGCAGATCCTCCATCGTTCGGCAGGCCCGGACAATCCGATCGAAATCCGTATCGCGCACCTCGCCGCGCCGCAGCCTGTCCGACGAAATTTCGGTCTGCTCGGCGAGGATCCTCGTCGCGAGCTGCTCGGCCGACATTTCGAGCGAGAAGAACGCGACCTTGGCGCCGTCGGGCGGTCCTGTGCCGTCCGGCCCCTCGCCGCCGGCGCTGAAGCGCGTTGCGGCGTTGAAGGCGATATTGGTCGCGAGCGCCGTCTTCCCCATGCCGGGGCGGCCGGCCAGGATGATCAGGTCGGAGGCGTGCAGCCCGCCCAGCAGGCGGTCGAGATCGACGAAGCCGGTCGGTGCGCCGGTGAGCGGCCTGTCGCGCTTGTAGGCCTGCTCGATCATCTCGACCGCACTGGCGAGGGGCGCGGCGAACTGCTGCCCGCCGGGGTCGACGCGACCGTCTTCGGCGAGCTGGTAGAGCCGGTGCTCGGCCTCCTCGATCTGGACCGACGCGGGCTGATCGAGCGGCCCGTCGTAGGCGTCGTTCACCACCTCTTCGCCGATGGAGACCAGCGCGCGGCGCATCGCCAAGTCGTGGATCGCGCGCCCATAGTGCTCGGCGTTGATCACCGTCACGGCGGAGCCTGCAAGCCGCGCCAGATACCGCCCACCGCCAGCCTCCTCCAGCGCCTCGTCCCGCTCGAAATAGTGCTTGAGGGTCACGGGGTTGGCGATCTGCCCGCGCTCGATCATGCGGAGGACGGCGTCGTAGATGCGGCCATGCACCGGCAGAAAGAAATGCTCCGGCAGCAGGAAGGCGCTGACCAGGCTGGCGGCTTCGTTGTTGACCAGCAGCGCGCCGAGGAGCGCCTGTTCGGCCTCAAGGTTGCTGGGCGGTGAGCGGTAGCCCGGCGTCTCGGTTGTTGCTTCTTCAAGAGGGACGCGCGTGGCCATGCCTGACTTATACACCGTACACACTGAGGCGGCCACTTGAAGACTCGTTTAAGATATTGGATTCGTTCGCAATTATTAAAACATCCACAGCCATAATATGTGGAAAACGCAGCTTTCGGTTGCCGGACAAACTCCTAGCGCCGAGTCGGGTGTGAGAAACCGCTGGCTCACGGCGGGGAGGTGAATTGCGGGGAGTAATTTATTCCACAGGCGGTGAGAAGTGGGGAGTACGCTCCCTATCTGGCTGTCTCACAACACCACAGACGAGGAAGGATTGTGGAAAACCAGTTGGAGCCGGTTTGCGGAGCCCTGCTGGCTCAGGCGGCGTGGGCGCGCTCCCAATCGACCATGTAGTCGCGGGTCAGCGGCGCCGCGTCCTGGCTCCGGGCGAGCTGGATCTGGGCCACCATGTGATCCTGGTGGCGGAAGGCGGCCTCGGAGCCCGCGAGGTAGAACTCCCACATCCGGCAGAAGCGCTCGTCATAGAATTCCTTCACCCGCTCGCGGCTCGCCTGGAAGTTGCGCGACCAGTGCTTGAGCGTATCGGCGTAGTGCAGGCGCAGCATCTCCACATCGAGGGACTTGAGCCCGGTCTGCTCCAGCGCGGCGAACATCTCGGAGAGCGACGGGCAATAGCCGCCGGGGAATATGTACTTGCGCAGCCACGGATTGGTAACGCTCGGGCCGTCCCAGCGGGCGATGGTGTGGAGCAGGGCGACGCCATCCTCCTTCAGTAGCCGCTCCAGCGTGCGGAAGAACTCGACGTAGTGCTTGACGCCCACATGCTCGAACATGCCGACCGAGACGATGCGATCGTAAGTGCCGGTGTCCTCGCGATAGTCGCGCAGATGGAAGGCCACGTGCTCCTGAATGCCGAGCTCTTGCGCGCGCGCCGACGCATAGGCCTGCTGCTCGCGCGACAGCGTGAGACCCGTCACGGCCGCGCCGGCTTGCTCGTGCAGGTAGATGCCGAGGCCGCCCCAGCCGGAGCCGATGTCGAGCACGCTGAGGCCGGGACGGTCGAGCAGCAGCTTCGACGCGAGATGGCGCTTCTTGGCGTGCTGGGCCTGCTCCAGCGAGTGGTTGGGCGTGTCGAAGTAGGCACAGGAATACTGCCGATCGGGATCGAGGAAGAGGTCGTAGAGGTCGTCCGATAGATCGTAGTGATGGGCCACGTTCTGCCGGGCACGGCCGATGGGGTTGTGCTGCTGCAGCGGGCGGACCCATCGCGCGAGCCAGTTGCGCGCCTTGATCACCGCGTTCTCGTCGAGCAGGTGGATGTTCGCGCCGACCAGGTGCAGGAAATCGCGGATGGTCGCGTCGTCCTCCAGCGTCAGCGTGCCGTCCATATAGGCTTCGCCGACGGCGAGGCGCGGGTTCCGCAGGAGCTTCCAGTGGAGCGAGCGGTCGTGCAGCCGGATGGTGACGCTGGGCCCCGGCGCGCCCTTGAAGGTGTGGAGTTTGCCCCGTGCATCGACCACGCCGAGCTTGCCCCGCCTCATCAATATCTTGAGCAGGGGCGCGACCAGCATGGTTCAGGGCCTCGTGGATTCCAGCCTAGGCGCTGGGCAGGTCTTCGTCTGCGGCGCCGTCGGTGCCGACGCCCGCATCGGCGGTTTCGGTGGCCTCATCTGCGGTCGCCGCGGCATCCGGCGCATCGCCGTCTTCGCTCGCCGGGTGCTCCCACTCTGGCGCATCGCCCTCTGCAACCTCCTCCGCCGAATCCTCAGCCTCGTCGAGGATTGTGCCGCCTCGAGCCTGGATCGCCGCTTCCTCGGGCGAGCGGGCGACATTGACCTTGACCGTCACCATCACCTCCGGGTGGAGCGCGATGCGCACGTCATGCATGCCGAGCGACTTGATGGGGCGATCTAAACGCACCTGCTGGCGCCTGACCTCGGCGCCCCGCTCGGCCATCGCCTCGGCGACATCGCGCGCGTTGACGGAGCCGTAGAGTTGCAGCGTGTCGCTTGCCTGACGGATGAGGAGGATGCTCTCCCCCTCCAGCCGTATCGCGGCCGAGCTCGCGGCATCGCGCCGGTCGCTGTTCAGATTCTCCAGCGCTTCGCGCTCGCGCTCGAAGCGCTCCATGTTCTCGGGCGTGGCGCGAAGGGCCTTCTTGCGGGGAAGCAAGAAGTTGCGGGCATAGCCGTCCTTCACCCCGACAATATCGCCCATCCCGCCGAGCTTCTCGATCCTCTCGAGCAAGATGATTTCCATGCCCCTGTTCTCCGCTTGGCGGATCGCCCGGCCCGAAGCGCTGGTACCGGGCGAAAACCGGCTACCTGGCTATTTGATGACGTAGGGCAGCAGCGCCAGATGACGCGCACGCTTGATCGCGCGTGCGAGCTCCCGCTGTTTCTTGGCCGACACTGCGGTGATGCGGCTCGGCACGATCTTGCCCCGCTCGGAGAGGAAGCGCTGAAGCAGCTTCACGTCGCGATAGTCGATCTTAGGCGCATTGGCCCCACTGAAGGGGCATGACTTCTTGCGGCGGAAGAACGGGCGCCTGGGGAACGAGACCACGGGCACCCCGCCGCCGCCGCGACCGCCGCCATGCCCGCCGCCGTGGCGCGGGCCGCCAAAGGGATGCTGGCTGCGCCCGCCGCCGCTCGGCTCCGGCCGGCTTGCACCGGTGGGTGGCGGGCCGCTCTCGGTCCGTTCGCCTTCAGCCATCGCTCTTCTCCTCGGCGCCGCCGCTGCCTGCCTTGCTGTCGCCTACCGCATCGCCGACTGGGGCGGCCGTTCTGGGCTCAGCGCCCGCATCTGCCGGTGCGGCGTCCGCCGGCGCGGCGTCTTGGCGCTCACGGGGCTCATCACGTTTCCCGCGTTCGCCGCGCTCGCCGCCGTCCTCCCGGCGCCGGCCTTCGCCGCCGCGGCTCTCCCACCGTCCGCCGCGTCCGCCGCGCCCATCGCGCCCATCGCGTCCGCGTCCACGCGACTGCGTGAGCGGCGCCGGGTTGGGGTCGTGCTCCTCGACCCGCACCGTGAGGTAGCGAATGACGTCCTCGTTGATGCGCAACGTGTGCTCCATGGCTTCGATCGCTTCCGGCGGCGCATCGATGTTCATGAAATAGTAGTGGCCCTTGCGGTTCTTCTTGATGCGATACGCAAGGCTGCGCAGCCCCCAATATTCGGTCTTGGCGACCTCGCCGCCGGCCTCCGTCAGAATCTCGCGAAGCTGCTCGGCAAGGCCGTCCACCTGTTGGGACGAGATATCGGGACGCGCGATAAAAGTGCTCTCGTAGAGCGGCATGCGGCGCTGTTCTCCTGAGTATCGGTCGCGGCGCGTAGGGGCTCACCCGCCCCGCTGAGGCAGGGCGGAAAACCCAAGCGGCGGACTATACATCATCGCTCCCGCTTCGCAAGCGGTGCGGCAGCGGTATATCCGGATTGGATCGCAGGCGCGACGGCCGGCGTGAGAGCCGCCAAATGGCTCCCGTCGAGGTGCGTCCCTGGCTTCAACGCAAAGACCGCAATGGAGCGCAGCACCCGTCCAGGATGACCCGTGTCATCGTCTCCGCCGCAGCGTCGAAATCCTTCTTCGTGAGACTCCGCTTCTCCAGCACATCGGCAGCCAGCGCCCCGAAATCCGCATAGAACTGGGTCGCGGACCACAGCATGATGAAGAAGTGGCGCGGATCCACCGGTGCCATCTGCCCCCGCCGGATCCATTCCTCCACCACATGGGCGCGCTGGGTGGTCACGTCGCGGATATGCTGGCGCTGGCGCAGTTCCAGAAACTGCGCGCCACGCAGGATCTCGTTGGCGAAGAAGCGAGATTCTGCGGCGTGGCGGCGCGAGTATTCCAGCTTCGCACGGATGTAGGCGGCAATGGCCTCGCGCGGCTCGCGCTCGGGCACGATATGCTCGAAAGCGCGGTCCCAGCCCTCGATCAGCCGCTCGATCACGGCCGTGTAGATGCTCTCCTTGGTAGGGAAGTAGTAGTAGACGTTCGTCTTCGGCAGGCCGCTCGCCTGCGCGATCTCCTTGACGTGCGTGCCGTGGAAGCTCTTGTCGGCGAAGAGATCGACGGCGGCGCGCAGGATCCGCTCCTTGTTCCTGGCCCGGATTCTCGGCTCCGGGGCGTCGTTTCCCGCTTCTGCCCGCATCGTCTTCGTCATGCTCATCCCTCGTATCGCAGGGTGCTCCCTGCGTATTCCGGCGACGCATGCAGTCTAGCCGCCTGATCCAGATGGGACATAAGAAAAAACTTGACGCGCGTGTCAGGTTACCGAATCGTTGAACCTGACATGCGTGTCAGGTTTTCGGGACGGGCGGGAGCAAGCGGACGCCATGGCCATGCCACTGCGAGCGGCGCTCCAAGACACGCTGCGAGGCTGGCGCGAGGATATCGATCCTCCCTGGCGCGCTGTCGTCCGCACTGTTTCGCTGGCATTCGACGATGTCGGCCCCACGCTCGAATCGAAGCCGTGGGAGCCGATCTTCCCGGCTCGGCGCGGAATGGTCTTCCCCGGCGCGCCGGCAGGCGCGCACATGCTCCGCGCCTTCGATGGGATCGCGCCCGGGGATGTGCGCTGCGTGATCCTGGGGCAGGACCCTTATCCCTGCCCCGCCTTCGCCACCGGCCGGGCCTTCGAGGCCGGCAACGTCGCCCGCTGGCGGGAGCTCGACAAGATGTTCTCCCCGAGCGTCCGCGCATTCATCCAGATGATCCTCGACGCGCGGACCGGCGAGGCGCGGCACGCCCAAGGCGTCGCGCAGTGGCCCGCGACTCTCGCGGCCATCGAACAGGGCGCGATCGATCTGGAGGCGCCCGAGGCGCTGGCCGATCGCTGGGTTGCCTCCGGCGTGCTGCTCCTCAATTCATCGCTCACGCTCACGCGCTTCCTGCGCGAGGGCGATCCGCACCAGATGCAGGGCCACCTGCCGCTCTGGCGCCCCTTGATGATCCGGGTGCTCACCCATCTCGCGGAGAGGGGCACACCCGTCGTCTTCCTGGGATTCGGCGATGCGGCGGCGGAGACGCTCCGCGCGGCGGGACTGCAAGGGCCTGACGCGGGTGACGAGCGCGTCATCCTTCGCCCCCACCCGGCCCAAGCCCGAGAGGTCCTCGCGCAAGAGAACCCGTTCGCGCTCTGCAACCGGCGGCTGCGGGCCATGGGCGCGACACCAGTGGACTGGTAGCCGATGCCGCGTGATCGCGCCTTCGACTCCATCATCGTCGGTGCGGGCTCCGCCGGATGCGTGCTCGCCAACAGGCTCTCGGCCGACCCTGAACGTTCGGTCCTCCTCATCGAGGCCGGCGGCAAGGACCGCAACCCTCTGTTCCGACTGCCCATGCTGATGGGTCGGCTGTTCCACTCCGGCATCTACAACTGGCGCTACCACACCGAGCCGGTGCCGAGCCTGGGCGGCCGCGCGCTCTACTGGCCACGCGGCAAGGTGCTGGGTGGCTCCTCGACCATCAACGGCATGATCTACGTGCGGGGCAACCGCCACGACTATGACCGCTGGGCGCAAATGGGCCTTGTCGGCTGGTCCTACGATGACCTGCTGCCGGCCTTTTGCCGCTCCGAAGGGCATGTAGAGCGCGACGGCGCCTATCACGGGACCGGCGGCGAGCTCACGGTCTGCCGCGCACGCGGTGCGAACCCGCTGTTCGACGTTTTTGTCGAGGCGGGCCGTCAGGCCGGCTGGCCCGTCAACGACGACTTCAACGGTGCGGAGCAGCAGGGTTTTGGGCGCTACGACTTCACCATCAGGCGGGGCAAACGTTGCTCCACCTCCGCCGCCTTTCTGCGCCCCATCCGGCATCGGCGCAATTTGGCGATCGCCACCGGCTGCCTGGTGCGCCGCGTGGTCTTAGACGGCGGCCGTGCGACCGGAGTCGAGGTGGCGGAGGGAAGCGCAACGCGCACGATCCACGCGGAGCGCGAGGTCATCCTCTGCGCCGGGACGGTCAACTCGCCCCAGCTCCTCATGCTCTCGGGCATCGGGCCCGGCGAAGAGTTGAAGCGGCACGGCATCCCGGTGGTTCACGAGCTCCCCGGCGTCGGCCGGAACTTGCAGGATCACGTCGACTGCGTCCTCGCCTACGCCTGCACGAAGCCGGTCACCCTCTACCGCGACCTCCGGGCCGACAGGATGATCCGCTCGGTGGCCGAGGGGATGCTCTTCGGCCGCGGGGTGGCGACGACCTTCCCCTACGAAGCCGGCGCCTTCCTCAAAAGCCGGGCTGACATGTTGGCGGCGGACATTCAGGTGCACTTCATGCCGGCGCTGGAGAAGACGGCGAACCTGCACCTGCCGGCGCCCTTCAAGAAGGCGCCGGTCGAGGACACCCATGGATTCAGCCTGCGCGTTGGCCCTCTCAACCCTGAGAGCCGGGGGTGGATCGGTCTGCGCTCCGCCGATCCCGCCGTGCCGCCGCTGATCCAGCCCAATTACCTGCAGAGCGATGCCGATTGCCGGACGACGATCGCGGGCATCCGCATGATCCGCGACGTCATCGGGCAGCCGGCCTTCGCCGCCTATCGCGGCCGCGAACTCGCGCCCGGCGGCGATATGCAGAGCGACAAAGAGCTTACCGCTTGGCTCCGCGCCAATGCGATGACGACCTTTCATCCCGTCGGCACCTGCCGCATGGGCTGGGACCCGATGGCGGTGGTGGACGCCCGTCTCGCCGTCCACGGCATCGCGGGGCTCAGGGTCGCCGACGCATCGGTCATGCCCGTCATCGTCAGCGGCAACACCAACGCGCCGGCCATCATGATCGGCGAGAAGGCGGCCGAGTTCATTCGCGGCGCCGCGCCGGCCGTAGACGCACCATCCGAGGAAAACCGAGAATGATCGTCGAGCATCGGACCTACGCGTTCCGTCCCGGCACGGTGGACGGCTGGCTGAAGCGTTACGAGACGGAAGGCCTGCCGATCCAGAAGCGCCATCTCGGCCACTTCGTCGGGCTCTACGTCTCGGAGATCGGTCGCCTGCACCGGATCGTCCTGATCTGGGCCTACGAGAGCCTTGCCGATCGCGAGCGGCGCCGGGCGGCGATGACGGCGGACCCCGCGTGGCAGGCCTTCATCCAGTCGGTGTGGGCGCTCGACGCGATCCAGGAACAAGACGTGATGGTGATGAACCCGGCGCCGTGCTCGCCGCCGATCGGCGCATGAGTCGTGTAGCCCGGTGGTTTCGCCTCGTGGGGCTTGCCCACGATGAACAGAAGGGCGCAGTGGGCGCCCTTGGGAGAGGAGGAGAAAGGTCATGTCGAGCAAGTTGACGTTGAAGGATCGGAGTGCGATGCGTGCCCTCGTCAGCCGCCGCCGATTTCTGGCGGTAACTGCAGGAGTCTCGGCAGCTGTCGGCGCGGGCGGTGGGTTTTCGCTCTCCGCACGCGCCGATACGGGCCTGGTCGCGCTCGTTCACACCCAGGCGGCGGGTGACAGCGGCCCCATCGATTCCATGATGGGGCGCCTGCAGCAGCTCTCAGAAGCAGAGGGATTCGAGACCCGCGCCATCTACGCCCAGGACCCGGCGACCTACGAGACCGTGCTCAGAATCCTCGGCGATGCGGGGGCTTCCATCGTCCTGGGCACCTTCCCGGTCATCTCCGAGGCTTTCAAGGCGGTGGCCCCGCTTTATCCCGACACCAAGTGGATCCAGCTCTTCGGTGATGCGGTCGACCCGCCGATCGCGAACCTGGTAACGGTCTCCTACGACTACTATCTCGGCTGCTACCTGTCGGGCATCTTCGCCGCCCACGTCTCGCAGTCGAAGCAGATCGGCTATATCGGCGGTATCAGCATTCCGCCGCTCAACGCCGACTTCAACGCGCTCCAGGCCGGCGTTCACGCGGTCAACCCGGAGGCAACCGTAACCGCCGCCTTCGCCGGCTCCTTCCAGGACCCGGCCAAGGGGTACGAGATCGCGAGCCAGATGTTTCTGGACGGGATCGACTATATCCAGACCGATTCCGCCGCGACCGACGGCGGCATCATCCAGGCGGCCAACGAGCGCGAGGGCGCCATGGTGAGCGCCCTCGACCCGGCTCAATACCCGCTGGGTCCCGCCTCGGTGATCGGGGTCGTGAGCCTGCACTTCGGCCAGTCGCTCCACAACGAGGCGAGCGCCGCGCTCGGCGCGGATTGGCAGGGTGGCCGGCATGTGCCGACCGGCCTCGGCAGCGGGGTGATCGACTTCCTCTTGTCGCCGCTCTATCAGGAGCAGGGGCCGGCGGCTATCGTCGCAAGGTCCGCAGACGCGTGGCCGCATGTCGAGGCGGCACGCGCGGGTATCCTCGACGGATCGGTCGCGGTGCCGTTCAACACGGAACTCTGATCCAGGCCATAGGGGGGAAACCCTCTCGGAACACATGATTGCTGCGGACCCGCCGGCCCTCCACTGCCGCGGGATTCGCGTCACATACGGCGAGGTCACGGCACTCGCCGAGCTCTCGATCGCCTTCGAGCGCGGCGCCATTCACGCCGTGGTGGGCCAGAACGGCGCCGGAAAGACGACCTTCGCCCGCGTCGCGGCCGGCCTTATCCGGCCCGACGCCGGCTCGCTCCACATCCACGGGCGCCCGCTGCGCCTCGGCCGTGTCGCCGGCGCGCGGGCGGCCGGGGTCGAGCTGGTTCACCAGAGCTTCGCGCTGCCCCCCTCCTTCACCGTGGCGGAGGCGCTGGAGTTCGGCGCCAGCGGCGGTATCGGCCTCTACGGACGGCGCCAGCTCCTGAGGCGCTGCCGCGACCGTCTCGCCGCCCTCGACCTCGACGTCGATCCGCGCCGGCGCATCCGCGACCTGCCGGTCGAGGCGCAGCAGGGCGTGGAGATCGCCCGTGCGCTGGTCACCGACGCGCGCGTGCTGATCCTGGACGAGCCGACGGCGGTGCTCCCGCCTTCCGGCATCGAGGCGCTGTTCGAGCGCATTCGCGGGCTCAGGCGGCACGGGGTCACGGTGATCCTGATCCTGCACAAGATCCGCGAGGTGCTGGCGGTCGCTGACACGATCTCGGTCCTGCGCGGCGGCAGGCTGGTCGCCGGCCCCCTCCCCCGGGCCGGGGCGGACGAGACGAGTATCGCCGAGATGATTATCGGCGGGGCCACGGCCGTTTCAGCCGACGCCGACGATACCGCCGCCCTCGTCGGGGCGACGCAGTTCGGAGGCGCGGCGGCGCGCGACACACACCGCGACACACACGAGGAGCCGCCACCCGCCTCGCGCGGGGCGGTCCTCACGCTCGCATCGCTCAGCACGGCCAAGGAGCCGGAGGACCCGGCTCTGGACCGCGTCTCCCTCAGTGTCGCGCCGGGGGAGATCGTGGGGGTCGCCGGGGTTCAGGGCAACGGCCAGCGGACTCTGGTGAAGGCGATCGCCGGCCTCGCCGACGTCACGGGCGGCGACATCCACCTGAGCGGCACAGACGCGCGACGCGCGAGCCCCGCCCAACGTCGCGCGCTGGGCTTGCGGGTCATCCCGTTCGAGCGCAACAGCGAGGGCCTGAGCCTCACCAGCGCACTGTGGGAGAACTGGTCCGTCCGCGAGCTTCTTCAAAGGCCGCTGTTCAGTTTCGTCGACCCGGCCGCCTTGCAACGGCGATGCGATGAGTCCCTCAAGGCCTGGGGGGTGCGCTACGCGTCGGCGAGCCAGAACGCCGGCGCGCTCTCCGGCGGCAACGCCCAAAAAATCATCCTCGCGCGCGAGATCGATAGGGATGCGCGCCTTATCATCGCAGCCCAACCGGCGCGCGGGCTCGATATCGGCGCCACGGCCTTCGTCTGGTCGGCGCTCCGGGAGGCGGCCGGGCAGGGCTGCGGCGTGTTGCTGATATCGTCCGATCTCGACGAGCTGTTCGATATCAGCGACCGCTTGGTGGTCATGCTCTCCGGCCGCATCGCGGGCGCGTTCGCGCCGCCCTACGACCTCAACGCAGTGGGCCGCGCCATGACCGGGGCGTCCGCGTGAGCGGCATGAACATCCGCGCGGGCGCGGTGATCCGCACACTCGCCTTCATCGTGCTCGCGCTCGCACTCTGCGGCGTCATCTTCGAGCTTGCGGGCTACTCGGCACTCCTGATGTTCGAGGCCATCGTCGAAGGCGCCTTCCTGCGCGCGGGCGGCTGGGCGCAGAGCCTGCGTTGGGCCTTGCCGCTCTTCATCACCGCAACGGGCGTCGCGATCTCCTTCCGCTGCGGTTTCTTCAACATCGGCGCGCAGGGCCAGTTCTATATCGGCGCCATCTCGGCCGCCTTCGTCACGGATCTGCTCGGCGGTGCGTCGGCAGCCGTGGTGCTACCGGCGTCCTTCCTCGCCGGCATGGCGGGCGGCGCGCTCTGGGCGCTCTGGCCGGGCTATCTCAGGCTCCGCTCCGGCACCGACGAGGTCATCACGACGCTCATGGGCAACTTCATCGCAGCCCTCGTGCTGGTCTACGTCACCTCAGGCCCGCTCAAGGACCCCTCCGGCACCGGCCAGCAGGCAGCGAGCCCAATGCTGCCGGCGCTCTACCGCATCAGCGATTCCCAGGGCATCTCGCCCGCCATCATCGGTATCGCCGCCGTCGTCGCGCTCACCATGTGGGTGCTGGTCAACCGCACGCCCTTCGGCATGCTCGCGAGCCTCGCCGGGCGCAACCCGACCATGGTGCGGTTTCAGGGCGCGCGGCTCTGGACGCTGGGTCTTTCGAGCTTCCTGATCTCAGGGGCGCTCGCCGGGCTTGCCGGCACCATCGAGTTGCTCGGCCCCACCGGACGCATCGCGAGCGGGTTTCTGCCGGGCCACGGCTTCACCGCGGTGCTGATCGCGCTGGTCGCGAACCTCTCCGTGCTCGCGACGGCGGTCGTCAGCATTTTCTTTGGCGGCCTTGCATACGCCGCGCTCTATCTGCCGATCCTGGCCGGCCTTCCGGCCGCCGCCATCGATATCTTCAACGCCTCCGTCGCGCTCTTTATCACCGCGAAGTCGGGATTGCTGGACCGCCTCCTGCGGGCAGCCAAGCTGCCCACATGACCGAGTTTCACGAGTTGATGGTGGCGATCCTGCGCTCGGGCACCCCGCTGGTCTACGTCACCATGGCAGGCGTCATCGCGCAGCGTGCGGGCGTCTGGCACCTGGGCCTCGAGGGCGTGATGATCATCGGCGCGTGCGCGACGATCCTCGGCATCGTGCTCACCGGCTCGTTCCCGGCCGCCATCGCGATCGCCTGCGTGCTCTGCGTCGCCGCCTCGGTCCTGCTCTGGTTCGTGATCGAGAAGCTGGGCGCCAATCCGATCATCGCCGGTCTCGGCCTGACGGGACTTGGGATCGGCGGCACGGCGCTCGCCGTGCAGGCCCTCTTCGGCAGCCTCGCGGCGGTGACCGCGCCCTTCGGCGTGCCACGGCTCGGCGATGCCTTTGGCACCTACGGCGGACTCTCCATCTTCGTGCTGATGATGCCCTTCGTCGTCTGGGGCATGTGGGTGCTGCTGCGGCGCACGCGCTTCGGTCTGCGGCTCGCCGCCGCCGGCGAACATCCGTTAGCAGCGCGCAGCGTCGGCACCAATCCGGCCCGCGCGCGCCTCATCGCGCTCGCGGCGGGCAGTGTCCTCTGCGCCATCGGCGGCGCCGAGCTCGCGGCCGGCGGCCTCCACATCTTCGCGCAGAACATGACGGCGGGACGGGGCTTCATGAGCTTCGCCGCCGTCATCTTCGGCGCATCCCACCCCATCGGCGCCGCCTTCGCGGCGATGTTCTTCAGCCTGGTGGGCGTCGCGGGGATCAGGCTGCAGCTTCTCTTCGGCGCGAGCATTCCCCACGACGTGCTACTTTCGCTGCCCTATCTCGCGACGATCCTCGGCGTCTGGACCAGCGGGCGGATGCGGGGCGGCGCGAAGGCCGCAACCGAAGCCTCCGAGCTTCGCGACTACTAGGCCGCCTCGGTCACAGCCTCCCGGCTAATGCGACATCACGACCGGCACGGTCATCTGGCGCAGGATGTCGCGGGTCACGCCGCCCAGCAGAACCTCCCGCATGCGGTGATGGCCGTAGCCACCCATGACGAGGAGACCGGCCCCGAGATCGCTGATCTCGGAGAGGAGGGCGTCGCTGGCGCCGAGGTCCGACGAGCTGATCGTGTGCCGGGCCTCTGCGCTGACCCCGTGCCGTGCCAGGTATGCGCTGACGTCGGCGCCCGGTATGTGCTTGCCGTTGCCGGTGTCGATGCCGAGGACGATAACCCTGCTCGCCTGCTGCATGATGGGCAGCGCGTCGGAGAGCGCACGCTTCGCCTCGCGGGTGCTGTTCCAGGCGAGCATGACCGTCTCCGCGTTGGCGCTGAACGAGCCGGCGTAGGGCCAGACCAGCACGGGGCCGCCCGCGCCGAGTACCACGCTGTCTGCCAACCCGGAGAGGCTATTGGCATCGTCGGGATCGGTCTGGCCGACGACGGCGATATCGGCGTAGTGCGCGCTCGTCGTGACCGCATCGACGGGGTCGCCCGTCGTGAGCCGCCATTCGGACGGCGCCGTCGACTTCGCCATCTTTTGGGCGAACTGCCGCTCCGCTTCTTCGGCGAGCGCACGCTGTTCGGTATCCAGCCGCTTGTAGACCCCCGTGGAGAGCTCGAAGCTGGCGAAACCGGGGACAATGAGACGAGACAGCACGTAGATGCCGGTCACCTTGCCTTCGTGGCGTTCGGCCAGCTCGACTGCGGCATCGAGCCGCACCGCCGACCGCTCGTCGGGACCCACGTGCACGACGATTTCCTTGTACGCCATGGTCAAGCCTCCTTCTCCGCGACGACCGTTGCCTGGCACCTGGGCCCGAGGACCGTGCCAGTTCGGGATTGTGCAGTTTAAGCGAGCAATCTCAGCCTCCGGTATGACGTGGATCATGCCGGCGGGAAAGTGCCGCGCAGACCATGACCCCGGCGAGAATTCCGGGCTAGGATGCGCCCGCACGATTCGGAGGGCGTGGGCATGAGAATTGGTGTCGATGTCGGCGGAACCAACACCGATGCGGTGCTGATGGACGGCGCAACGGTCGTTGCTTCCATCAAGGCACCGACCACCGCCGATGTGGGCGCGGGCGTGGTGGCGGCGATCGAGGGCGTGATGGCCCAATCGGCGATCGCGCCCGAGGCCATCACCGGGGTGATGATCGGCACCACCCAGTTCACCAACGCGATCGTCGAGCGCCGGCGCCTGGTGCCGGTGGCCATCGTTCGTCTCGCGCTGCCGGCGACAGAGAGCCTCAATCCCCTGATCGACTGGCCGCGCGACCTGGTGGACGTCATCGGGCGCCATGTCTACATGGCGAAGGGCGGCTACGAGGTGGACGGGCGCGAGATCTCGCCCCTCGACGAAGCCGAGATCACCGGCATCGCCCGCGACATCGCCGACAAAGGTCTGGAATCGATCGCAATTTCCTCGGTCTTCGCCCCCCTTAACAGTGCGCAGGAGGACCGGGCCGCCGAGATCATTCGCGCCGAGCACCCAGAAGCCCAGATCACGCTC
The DNA here is from genome assembly GCA_965262755.1 of Alphaproteobacteria bacterium. Classification (GTDB taxonomy): domain Bacteria; phylum Pseudomonadota; class Alphaproteobacteria; order UBA828; family UBA828; genus WTGU01. Next base: position 1,041,940 of record OZ253557.1, read on the forward strand.
TCCAACGAGATCGGCCGGGTGGGGCTGATCGAGCGCGAGAACGCGGCGGTGATGAACGCAGCGCTGGTCTCGCTCTCCGCAAAGGTGGTGGGCTCGTTTGGCGAGGCGCTGAAGGCGCTCTCCATCGAGGCGCCCTTCTTCATCAGCCAGAACGACGGCACCCTCATGAGCGCGGCTTACGTCGAGCGCTATCCGGTGCTGACCTTCGCCTCCGGCCCCACCAACAGCATGCGGGGCGCGGCCTTCCTCTCCGACCAGGAGAACGCCGTGGTGGTCGATATCGGCGGCACCACCACCGATGTCGGCGTGCTGGCCCGGGGCTTCCCGCGGGAATCGGCAGTTGCCGTCGATGTCGGCGGGGTGCGAACCAATTTTCGCATGCCTGACGTGCTTGCGATCGGGCTGGGCGGCGGCAGCCTGGTGCGGGGCGACGATCCGGTCACAATCGGCCCCGATTCCGTCGGCTTCGAGCTAACCGAGAAGGCGCTGGTCTTCGGCGGCCGCACGCTCACCGCCACCGACATCGCCGTCGCGGCGGGCCTCGCCGATATCGGCGACCGTGAGGCCGTCGCCGGGCTGGACGGCGCGGCCGTGGGGCGTGCGCTCGAGAAAATCCACGTTATGGTGGAGGACGCGATCGACCGTATGAAGACGAGCGCAGAGCCGGTGCCTGCGATCCTGGTGGGCGGCGGCAGCATCCTGATGGAGCGCGAACTCGCCGGCGTTTCGACCCTCAGCATTCCCGAGCATGCGGCGGTCGCCAACGCCATCGGCGCCGCCATCGCCCAGGTTGGCGGCGAGGTCGACCGCGTCTTCTCCTATGAGCAGCAGGGGCGGGAGAACGCCATCGCCCAGGCCAAGGACGAGGCGCAGGCCAAGGCGGTCGATGCCGGCGCCGCGCCCGCCAGCATCGAGATCATCGAGGTCGAGGAGATCCCCCTCGCCTACCTGCCGGGCGCCGCCTGCCGGGTGCGGGTGAAGGCGGTCGGCGATCTCGCCGGCGACTGAGGGCCAAGCGAGCAGGAGCGAAAGTCAAGGACATGGCGACGATGAAGATGCACCTCGACCTGCTGCCTGATTTCCTGCGTGGCACCGCCTTTCTCGGCACCGGCGGCGGCGGCGACCCCTATGTCGGCGGGCTGATCCTGCGCCAGAAGCTGGAGGAAGGCGCCGACATCACGATCATGGACCCGATGGACCTCGACGACGACGACTTCGTCGTCTCGGTGGCCAACATGGGCGCGCCGACCGTGATGGTCGAGAAGATCCCGAGCGCGCTTTCCATGGTGAAATGCCTGCGCTCGATCGAGCGCGAGAAGGGCCGCAAGGCGGATGCGCTGATTGCCGCTGAGGCCGGCGGCATCAACGGCACGCTCCCCATGGTGGTCGGCGCCCTGACCGGCTTGCCCGTTGTGGACGGCGACGGCATGGGTCGTGCCTTCCCCGAGCTGCAGATGTGCACCTTCGGAGTCTACGGCGTGCCCGCGTCCCCCATCGTGCTCCGCGACGAGCACGACAACGAGGTCGTCGTACGCGCGCGCAGCAATCTCCAAGCCGAATGGTTCGCGCGGGTGGTGTGCACCCGCATGGGCACCAAGGCGGAAATCGCGCTCTATGCCATGTCGGGCCAGGAGGCGAAGGAAAGCGGCGTGCTCTACACCACGACGCTCGCCATGGAGATCGGCCGCTCGATCCGCGAGGCGCGCGAGACCCAGAGCGACCCCTTCGCCGGGCTTGCGCGCTATTTTGAGACCTCGCGGGACAAACGCTTCTGCAAGGTGCTCTTCGAAGGCAAGGTGGTGGACCTGTTGCGCGAGACCACGCGGGGCTGGGCCATCGGGCGGGTGATCTTCGAAGGCATCGGCGGGAGCACCGGCCAACAACTGGAGGTGCGCTTCCAGAACGAGTTCCTGGTCGCCCAGCAGGGCGAGCGCATGCTCGGCATGGTGCCGGACCTGATCTGCATCCTCGATCAGGAAAACGCCGAGCCGATCACCACCGAGGGGCTCAAGTACGGCCAGCGGGTGCGCGTGGTGGGCGTCAGCGTGCCGCCGGTGATGCGCACGCCCGAGGCGCTCGACGTGTTCGGCCCAAAATATTTCGGGATCGCGGACGTCTATACGCCGATCGAAGAGCTCGTCTGAACGCGGCGCGGCCGAATTTCCACCCCACTTTGCTCCTCATCCCCCCGCCTCGCCCCGGACGATGGTGCGGTGCACGATGCGCGCCGGCTGCGCCAGGATGGCGCCATGCGTCGCTCATTTTCCCGCACGCGTATCCGCGCGACGCAGCGCGAGCGCACTCAGGCTACGGCAGACGGAATGAGCGGGCGTTCGTCGGTCGAGCGGCTGCCATCCGGGCGCCGCGACGACGATAGCAGCATTCGGGGCGGCCGCCGCGCGCCACCAGAATCCCAGTTATCCCACTTAATCCCACTTAATCCCGGCGAATCCCGCATGGATTTATGTTCGCGCGCGTCCCGCGGGATGCGCGCGGGAGCCGCAGGGTTCAGTCGACGAGCAACTCGCTGCTCGCCACGGTCCAGCCGATCATGGCCTCGGCTCCATCGGCGAGATCGGGCTGATCGGGCCGGTTGGGCACCTCGGCAACGATTTCCTGGCCTTCGAACTGCAATCGGTAGCGGATGATCGCGCCCTGATAGCTGCGATCAACCACGGTCGCGGTGACTTTCGGGCCGTCAACAGCCTGGGCGGCGGGGCCGATCAGCACACGCTCCGGCCGCACCACGAAGCCCACCGTCTGGCCGGTCTCGATCCCGTCGCGCCGCGGTGCTGCGAACTCGACCCGGCCTACGGCGACGCGACATTCATCCCCACTCACCGCCGCGACCCGCGCTTCGAGGATGTTGGATTCGCCGATGAAGTCGGTCACGAAACGGTCGGCCGGATGCTCGTAAATCGTATCGGGCGCGCCAATCTGCACCACCCGAGCCCGGTTCATCACCGCGATCCGGTCCGACATGGTGAGTGCCTCGCCCTGGTCGTGGGTGACGTACACGGTGGTGATGCCGAGGGAGTGCTGCAGCCCCTTGATCCAGTACTTCATTTCCTCCCTAAGCTTCTTGTCGAGCGCACTCAAGGGCTCGTCGAGAAGCAGAATCTTCGGTTCGGTGATCAGCACACGGGCGAGCGCCACGCGCTGCTGCTCGCCACCGGAAAGTTCGCGCTGATAGCGCCGCTCGTAGCCGTCGAGATTGACCTGTTCGAGGGCCTTGCCGACGCGGCTGCGGATCTCCCGCTTTGGCATCTTCCGCATCTTCAGGCCGAAGGCGATGTTGTCGAACGCCGTCATGTGCGGAAAGATCGCGTAGTTCTGGAAGACGATACCGATCCCTCGCTTCTCCGGCGGCAGAAGGGTCATGTCCTCGCCGCCGATGAAGATGCGGCCCTCGTTCGGGCGGACGAAGCCAGCGATCATGCGCAGCGTCGTGGTCTTGCCGCAGCCCGACGGGCCGAGGAGGGAGAAGAACTCTCCCTCCTCGACCCGAAGCGAGACATCCGAGACCGCGAGGGTCTCGCCGTAGCGCTTCGTCAGGCCCGAAAGCTCGACGTCCGACACGTGCCGTGCCGTTCAGCCGCCCGGGAAAAAACGCTAGCCGCCGAAGATCTCGTTGGTGGTCTCGACGATGTCGTCCTCGTTGTCGAGATACCAGTTCCAATCGGGGATCCAGAGCCCTTCCATCCCGCCAGCCTGGTTGACCACACCCTTGCTCGCGAGGTTGTCCGACACCGGCGCCTTGCCGTTGGTCGGGCGCAGGTAGAAGGTGCCGCCGCACTGCTCCTGATAGGCTGGGTCGAGTGTCTCGTTCATCAGCGCGAGAGCGAGCTTCTTCTGTATCGGGTCGGAATAGCGGCTGATGGTCTTGGTCTGGGTCAGAATCGGCTTGCGCACCTCCCAGATCAACGGGGCCACGGAAATGCCCTTGTCCATCTGCAGGTAGACCTCGCCTTCCCACTGCACGCCGAGGTGCACCTCGCCACGCTCCACCAGGGTCTGCATGTTGCCGGTGAAGTCGCTGATCTTCATCGGCATGGCACGCCGCATGGCGTCGAAGCCGGCGTCCATGTCCTCCGGCCCCTCGCCCCAGGCGGCGTTGGCGGTGATGAAGAACACCATCTGCAGAGTGTTGGAGGTGATGTAGGTGGCGCGGTTGCCGGCGAAGCGGTCCTCCCAGAAGGACTTGAAGTCGGCGGGCGCCGGATCGACCAGGTCGGTGCGGTAGACGTAGGCGTATTGGCCGAAGGCCCAGGTCACGCCGATGCCGTTGGCGAAGGCGAAGTCCCAGCAGTCGGCCGCGTTCGGCACGTTCGCCTTGATGTCCTCGATCGGCAGGAAGTAATCGCCGGCCCGCGCGGTCTTCATCATCTCGGGCAGGTTCCAGTTGCACATGTGGAAGGCCGGGTCCTTCGGCCCGCTGGCGACGTACTTCGGGAACCAGGGCCACGAGGAATCGTAGGCGATCGTGCAGTTGTAGGTCTTCTCGAAGTTCTCGATCACGGCACCGCGGACGAACTCCTCCCAGAAGCCGCCCCACTCGCCGAGGATGAAGGTGGCGCCGCCGGCGTCGAAGGGCTCGCCGTCCCAGTGCACGTCCTGCGACCAGGCGTGGTTGATGTTGAAGAGGCCGAATTGCGTCGAGGCAGCCGCTGCGCCGCCCGCCGCCAGTCCCTTGAGGACAGTACGCCGCGACGGTTTGGAAATGCGCTTGCCGGTCATCGTTCATTCTCCCTTTGTGGATTGCATCGTCGGTTACGAGAACTTGATTCCGGCAAAGCGCCGGATGTTGATGAGCCGCGAGGCGAGCAGCATCGAGACCACCACCAGCGCGATCGCGAAGATGCCCGCCGCCGCCGCCGTCGGCTCGAAGGTGTACCTGAGCGAAATATAGAGCGCGATCGGCAGCGGCGTATAGTTCGGCGTGCTCAGGAAGAGCGAGACGTCGAACTGGCCGAACGACACGATGAAGGCGAAGATCGCGCCGGCGGCGACTCCCGGCCCGATGATCGGAAGCGTCACCCTGCGAAACGCCGTCAGCGGGCTGGCGCCGAGGCTGCGGGCGGCCTCCTCCAACGCGATGTCGAAGTTGAAGAGTGCCGCGGACACGGTGCCGATCACATAGGGCGCCGTCACCAGCACGTGGCCGATGATGAGCCCCGGGAGCGTGCGCGAGAGCCCGATGCCGCTGGATACGTAGAAGACGTAGAGCGCGAGGCCGAGCACGATCCCCGGCAGGATCAGGGGCGAGAGGAAGTAAGCCCTGAGCAGGTTGCGGCCGGGGAAGGTCATGCGTGTGAGGAAGATCGCCGCCATGGTGCCGAGCGTGGTCGAGATGACCATGACCACCACCGCGAGCCACAGGCTGAACACATAGGCGTCGAGGAACTCGCTCGCCTCGAAGAAGGCGAATACCCAGCGCAGCGAGAGCCCCTCCGGCGGCCAGGTCAGGTGCTCGCCGGAGTTCAGTCCGGCCAGCACCACGATGACCACCGGCAGCAGCAGCACGACGAAGGCGAGCCAGGCGCCGATCTGGAGCGGCCACGCGACCGCCGGCTCCTCGCGCGGGCCGTTCCGCCGGCCGAAGGGCAGCCAGCCACCGCCGCGCGGCGCGGGCCCCGTATCCGTCACCATCTCTGCCATCTCAGGCCCGCCCGCCTGCGGTGCGCGCCGCGAAGCGCTGGTAGATGTAGACCGCGATCATGCTGGTGACGAAGAGCACGACGGCAATGGTCGCGCCGTACTGCCACTTACCCATCTCGGCAATCTGCTGGTAGATGTGGAGCGGCATCACGATCACTTTCCAACCGCCCATCAGCGCCGGCACCACGTAGGACGAGATGGAGATGGCAAAGACAAGCAGCGTGCCGGCGAGGATGCCCGGCATGCTGAGCGGGAAGGTGATGCGCCAGAACGTGGTCCAGCGGTTGGCGCCGAGGCTGCGCGCGGCCTCCTCCAGCGAGGGGTGGATGCTCCTGATGATGCCGATCAGCGAGAGCACCATGAAGGGCAGGGTGAACTGCACGAGCCCGACCACCGCGCCGAAGAAATTGTACATCAGCGGCAGCGGTTCGCGGATGGCGCCGACGTCACGCAGGATGCCGTTGATGATCCCGTTGTCGCCCATCAGCACCATCAGGCCGAACAGGCGGATCACCATGTCGAGCTGCATCGCGCTCAGCACGAGGATCATGTAGAAGGTGTTGCGCCCGGGATGCCTGGTCTTGGCGACGAAGTAGGCCAGCGGGTAGCCGAGCGCGAGCGCGCAGACCGAGACAATCGCCGCAAGCCCGATCGAACGGATCGCCGCCTCGTAGTAGAGCGAGCGGTTGAAGAACCGGATGTAGTTCTTCAGCGTGAAGTCCCACTGGATGTCCACCACGCCCGCGACCGACTTGTCGAAGGAGATCAGGAACAGCGAGACGGTCGGGATGACGAAGAAGATCAGAAAGAAGGTGAAGGCCGGCAGCACCAGCCAGTAGAACTTGGCGTCGGCGAAAATGCGCCGAAGATCGAACGACGGGGGCGCCGGGCCTCTCTCAGCGGCGGCTAGTGCCATCCATACCGTCCGTTCCGTGGGTCATTGGCGGGGCGATGTTGCCCCATCGGCCCGCGCACGCCAAGTTGCCGCTCGTCAGGTGGTAACGACGATCTTCCCCATCTGCACGTTTGACTCCATGTAGCGGTGCGCGTCCACGATTTCCTCGAGGGGGAAGGTCCGGTCGACGATCACCTTCAGCGCACCGCTGGCCACCTGGTGCTGCACGAAGGCGAAGCAGGCGGCGCGCTTCTCAGGCAGGCGCATCGTGTCGTACAGGCTGTGGAACTTGAAGCGCAGCCGCTTGGCGAGCATCGGCAGGACGGGGATGTCGATCGGCTCGGTGCGGAGGTTGCCGTAGTTGACGATGAGGGAATAGGGCTGCGCTGCCGCGACGAGATCGCCGATGAAGGCGCCGCCCACCGGATCGTAGGCGATGGTGAATCCTTGGCTGCCGGTGATCTCCTTCACACGGGACTCCAGGTCCTCCTCCTCGGTGGCGACTACGTGATCGGCCCCGGCGCCCCGCAGGAAATCTGCCTTGTCCGACCTGCGTGTCGCAGCGATGACCGTGGCGCCGGCGTTCTTCGCGATCTGCAACCCGCCGAGAGCAGCGCTGCTGCTCGCCGCCGTGACCAGCACGATGTCGTCGGCCGATACCTCTCCGTAGTCCACGAGCCCGCCCCAGGCGGTCGCATACTGGCACCAGATTGCGCCGGCCTCGACTGCCGAGATCCCGTCGGGACTACGGGCGACGCAGAACGCGGGCACAACCGCGCTCTCGCCATAGACGCCGTACTTGATGACCGAATCGGCGGTCCAGTTGCCCCACTTGTCCCACGAGATGAAGGGCACGGCGGCGGCGCGGTCGCCGACCGCGAAGTCCGTGACGCCCGGCCCCAGCGCATCGATCACGCCGATCGCCTCGATCCCGATACGGGAGGGAAAGGTGGGTGTGGCCACATAGGCGCCGTCCCGAAACATGATCTCCGCCCGGTTGAGGCCGATCGCCTCGATCTTGAGGCGGACCTCGCCCTCCCCCGGTTCCTCGAGCGGCTCTTCGCGGACCTCGAGGACCTCTGGGCCACCATGTCTGGCGAAGCGTACGATGCGTGGCATGGGCCTGACCTTTCCCTGTTCGTAGAGTCGCGCCGATCGAGCGTATGCGGTTTCGATCTGAGGTCATTACCCGGAATTCCCGCCGGGGTCATGGTCTGTGCGGCAAGAGTCCGGCCTTCAGGGCGGCTAGACGCCCCCGCCCAGCTCCAGCCGCAGCTCGCGCAGGAAGTCGCCAGCCACGTGGGCCGGCACGGTCGAAGCCCGCACCAGGGCGTCGAAGTGCCGCGTGAGCACGCGGATGTGCGCGAGCGTGTTGAATGTGAAGAACATCTGACCGACGTAGACCACCGCCCGCTGCGGCCCGAATACCGTGTAGGGGACGGAGAAGTGGGCGAGGCCGTCGAAGAAGAACATCCGCAGGGTGGGATAGAGCTCGTCGATCAGCGCGATCATATGATCGAGCTGCTCACGCCTGGCCGCTAGCGCGAGATCGCGCCAGATGCCTTCGGCGCGCGCAAAGGATTCCATGGACTGTCGCGACTGACAGATCTCGATGTCCGTCTCCGGCAGCCGTACATAGGCGAGGCGGCCGTGGGAGATGGCGATGGCCCGGTCGGTCGATCTGGCGGCGAAGTCGCGGTATTCGTAGTCCAGCACCTCTTCGGTCTTCATCAGATCAGGCAGCGTCGCGGGTACGTGGCGGATCTTGTAGCCGACCGCCTCGGCGTACCAGGCGGCGAGGCTTTCATCCGCCGGCTCGTCCGCGCTCGCCCGCACTTCCACCGATTCGAGCAGGATGTCGGCGCCGAGCTTCGGCTGCTGGCTGAGGCCGAGCAGCCAGTCGAGGCTGACATGAAGGGCGGAAGCGATCGCCGCGGCGGTGTCGGCGCGCGGCAGACGATCCGCTTCCGGCGAGAGAAGCTGCGAAAGCGTGGAACGGTCGATACCGATGCGGGCGGCAAGCACCGATCGGTTGATCCGCGCGCTCGCCATGGCCTCCAGCAAACGCTCGCGGAAGCGTTGCGCCGTGCCACGTCGGTCCATGCGCCTTTTCTCCCGAGTGAACGTAAGGTCATCGTTTGGTGTTTTATATCATAGTTTCCACATTGTTGTCGCATAAGGTGACGAAGCGAGCGAATTCCCACGTTGTTTCACCGACGGGCAGGTCGCAGTGTGGACCGTCGTCGCCGCCACAACCGGGTCGCCGTGGAACAAGATCTCGACAATTCCCTCGCACGAGCGGAACTCCCTGCCCTCTGGCGACGTGTCGAGGGGCCGACGTGGCTTGTGGCGGCGGCGATCTACGGCGGGTGGCTGGCGCTCACCTGGTACCATCATGCGCTGCCGTGGTGGCTGGCCCTGCCCCTCGGCGGCTGGTTGATCGGCTGGCACGGCAGCCTGCAGCACGAGGCGATCCACGGGCATCCGACACGCCGGCCTGGGATCAACACGGCGCTCGCCATGGCGCCGGTCGCGCTGTGGCTTCCCTATCCGCTTTACCAAAGCCGCCACCTGAGCCACCACGCCACGCCGCAGCTCACCGACCCGCTGGCCGACACGGAGAGTTTCTACGTGGAACCGGGGCGGTGGCGTCGGCTGGGCCCGGGCCGGCGGCTCCTGCTGTGGGTCCACAATACGTTGGCCGGACGGCTGCTGCTGGGGCCGGCGTTGGCCATTCTCGCCTTCTGGCGGGAGGAAGGCGCCCGGCTCGTTCGCGGTGAGCCGGGATGCGCGCAAATCTGGGCGACACATGTGGTGCTGACGGCGCTGGTGCTGGTCTGGGTAATGGTCGTCTGCGGCATCCCGCTCTGGGCCTATGTGATGCTCTACGTCTATCCGGGCACCGCGCTCATCCTGCTGCGCTCCTATCACGAACATCGCCCAGCGGCGGACCAGGCAGAGCGCACTGTCATCGTCGAGGCCGGCCCCCTGATGAAGCTGCTCTTCCTTGGCAACAATTTTCATGCGCTCCACCACGAGCGACCCGGCATCCCGTGGTACGACCTGCCCCGCGTCTACCGCGCGGAACGGGAGCGGGTGCTCGCCGACAATGGAGGTTTCGTGTTCGCCGGCTACGGCGATATCGTGCGGCGGTTCCTGTGGCGGGTGAAGGACTCGCCACCACACCCCGGCCAGGCCGGCGGTTAGCAACAGGAAGGGCTGCACCATGACTGACGCAACGGTGGCTGGCGGACCGGGTCTTCTCGAGCGGCTGGCGGCAGGACCGGTCATTTGTGCCGAGGGCTATCTGTTCGAGATCGAGCGCCGCGGCTATCTCTCCGCCGGCGCCTATGTGCCGGAAGCGGTTTTGGACCACCCCGAGGTCGTAGCCCAATTGCACCGCGACTTCCTGCATGCGGGCTCGGACGTCATGCTCGCCTTCACCTACTACGCCCATCGCGAAAAGCTCAGGGTGATCGGCAAGGAGGACACGCTCGAGGAGATCAACCGCACCGCGCTCCGCCTCGCCCGCGAGGCGGCGCAGGAAGGCGACGCATTGGTCGCCGGCAACGTGTGCAACTCCAACATCTTCGTGGACGGCGATGCCGAATCCGCCCGCACGGTACGCGCCATGTTCGATGAGCAGGTGGCCTGGGCCGTCGACGAGGGCGTGGACTTCATCGTCGCCGAGACCATCTCCTTCTTGGGCGAGGCCCTGCTCGCGCTCGACGCGATCAAGGCGGCCGGCCAGCCCGCAGTGATCAATCTCGCCGTCCACCGCGACCCGAACACTCGGGACGGATCGAGCCTGGCCGAGGCGGCAAAACGCCTGGAAGACGCGGGCGCCGACGTGGTCGGGCTCAATTGCGCGCGCGGCCCGGCCTCCATGCTGCCGCTCCTGGGCCCCATCTGCGAGGCGGTGAGCTGCCACGTCGCGGCGCTCCCGGTGGCCTACCGCACGAGTGCCGACGAGCCGACCTTCCAGTCGCTCAGCGATCCCGGTTGCGGCTGCCTGCCGGATGGGCGCCCCTTCCCGACCGCGCTCGATCCCTTCACCGTCAACCGCTACGAGATCGAGGAGTTCACCAGGGAGGCTCAGGCGCTCGGCGTGAACTATCTCGGGGTCTGCTGCGGCGCAGGTCCCCACCACATCCGCGCCGTGGCGGAAGCGCTCGGCCGCCGGCCGACGGCGAGCAAGTACTCGCCCGACATGACCACGCACGCCTTTTACGGCACGTCCGAGAAGGTGCCGTCCAAATACAAGGCGTTCTCGAAGCACCTATAGCGCTGATCGGGGCTCAGGGGAGACGCTCAGCCGCACCGCCAGCGCGAACAAGGAGAATGCTTGCATGACTGACCCTGTTGCGGCTGCGGCGCCGGGCCTTCTTGAACGGCTCGAAGCGGGACCGGTCATTTGCGCCGAGGGCTATTTGTTCGAGCTCGAGCGCGCCGGCTATGTCACCGCCGGCCCCTACGTGCCCGAGGCGGTGCTCGAACACCCCGATGCGGTGATACGGCTGCACCGGGACTTCCTGCGCGCTGGCTCCGACGTGATGCTCGCTTTCACTTACTACGCCCATCGGGAGAAGCTCAGGCTGATCGGCAAGGAAGATGGGCTCGAAAGGATGAACCGCACCGCGATCCGCCTCGCGCGGGTGGTGGCGCAAGAGGGCGGCGCGCTGGTCGCCGGCAATGTGTGCAACTCCAACATCTTCGTGGACGGCGACGCCGAGTCCGCCCGCACGGTGCGTGCCATGTTCGACGAGCAGGTAGCATGGGCCGTCGACGAGGGCGTGGACTTCATCGTCGCTGAGACCATCGGCCATGTGAGCGAGGCCCTGCTCGCGCTCGCAGCGATCAAGGCCGCCGGCCTGCCGGCGGTGATCAACCTCGCCATCTTCCGCGACCCGCTGACGCGCGAGGGACTGACTCCGGCCGAGGCCTGCAAACGCCTGGAGGACGCAGGCGCCGACGTGGTCGGGCTCAACTGCGCGCGCGGCCCGGCGACCATGCTGCCGCTGCTGGGGGCCATCCGCGAGGCGGTGAGCTGCCACGTCGCAGCGCTCCCTGTGGCCTACCGCACCAGCAGTGACGAGCCGACTTTCCTGTCGCTCAGCGACCCGGGCTGCGGCTGCCTGCCGGAGGGACGCGCCTTCCCCACCGCGCTCGATAACCTCGCCTGCAACCGCTACGAGATCGCGGAATTCACGAAGGACGCGCGGGCGCTCGGCGTCAACTACCTCGGGGTCTGTTGCGGCGCGGCACCCCACCACATCCGCAGCATGGCGGAGGCGCTCGGCCGCCACCCGCCGGCGAGCAAGTACTCGCCCGATATGTCACGGCATGCCTACCTGGGCACCGTCGACGCAATTCCGGACGCGAACAAGGCCTTCGTGAAGGACATGTAGCGCGCGCTGGCGCAGGCGCGGCTCGCTCTTAGGCGCCGACACCGCCGTAGGCGACGCCCGCAAGCCGCGACATATCCTCTTTCCAGGTCACGAGATCGTCGAGCGCGAGCTCGTTGAGGTGTGCATGGCCGCAGGCGCGGGCCATGATCTTCATCAGCTCGACGCTCGCCTCGAAGAAGTTGGCGAGACGGCGCGCTGACTTCTCGATCTCGATCCGCGCGGTCAAATGGGGCCTCTGCGTCGCGATACCGACCGGGCAGTTGTTGGTGTGGCAGGCGCGCATGCCGAGGCAGCCGATCGCCTGAATCGCGGCGTTGGAGACCGCGACCGCATCGGCGCCGAGCGCCAGCGCCTTGGCGAAATCGGCGGGCTTGCGCAGGCCGCCGGTGATCACCAGTGTCACGTCCTGGCGGTCCGAGTTGTCGAGGTGGCGGCGCGCGCGCGCCAGCGCCGGGATGGTCGGCACCGAGATGTTATCGCGGAAGATGAGCGGCGCAGCACCCGTGCCGCCGCCCCTCCCGTCCAGGATGATGTAGTCGACCCCCACCTCGAGCGCGGCGTCGATATCCTTCTCGATATGCTGGGCCGAAAGCTTGTAGCCGATGGGGATGCCGCCGGTCTGGCTGCGTACCTCGTCGGCGAAATCTCTCACCTGGTGCCAGTCCGTCCAGTCCGGGAAGCGCGGTGGCGAGACTGCGGGCGAGCCTTCCGGAAGCCCGCGCACCTCTGCGATCTTGCCCCTTACCTTGTCGCCCGGCAGGTGCCCGCCGGTGCCGGTCTTGGCACCCTGGCCGCCCTTGAAGTGGAAGGCCTGCACGTGTTCGAGCTTGTCCCAGGAGAAGCCGAAGCGCCCGGAGGCATACTCGTAGAAGTAGCGGCTGCAGGCCTGCTGCTCCTCCGGCAGCATGCCGCCCTCGCCCGAGCAGATGCCGGTGCCGGAGAGCTCCGCGCCCCTCGCGAGCGAGACCTTTGCGGGCTCCGAGAGCGCGCCGAAGCTCATGTCCGAGACGAGGAGCGGAATGTCGAGGGTGAGCGGCTTTTGGGCGTTCGGCCCGATCACCATCTCGGTGCCGACGGGCTCGTCATCCAAGTGCGGCATCCGGTGGAGCTGCGCGGTGATGAACTGGATGTCGTCCCAGCTCGGCAGATCCTGACGCGGCACGCCCATGGCCACGACGACGCCGTGGTGGCCGGTCTTGCTGAGCCCGTCCCTGGCATAGCCCTGGATGAGCCCCACATGGGGCTCTTCGGGCGCGGGGTGGGTGTCGGCGTAGAGGCCTTGATATTCATCCCGATTGAAGGGCTGCGGGTGGTCCTGCCCCCAAGCGCCGATCTCGTCCGCATCGACCAAAACCTGGCCGTCCTCAGTCCACGAGGTGAACTTGGGCAGGACTTCTTCGTTATTGTATTCGCTGACGCCGGTATCGAGGCGGTAGTCCCAGTAATGCACGCCGCAGATCAGGTTCTCGCCGTCGACATGGCCGTCGGCCATGAGCGCGCCCCGGTGCAGGCAGCGGCCGTAGAAGACCGACACGTTGTCGTCGTAGCGCACGACGCAGAGATCGACGTCGCCGACTAGCGCGTAGGCCGGCTCTCGGTCACCCAATTCGTCAAGCGTCTTGATTGCGATCTTGTTCATCGACTTGTGCCTTCTGCCGCCGCGCGGGGCATGCGCGGAGCCTTATCGAACGTCACGCGCCCCCGTCGGCCGAGGGCGTCTTGCGCCTGCATAGCAGACGCTCGGCTTGAGTGGAGACCACGTGGGCCACGCCGAGCAGGGCGAAGGCGCCCATGACGCCTGCGAAGATGCCGAAACCGGAGATCAGCGTGCCGCGAATCTGCTGCTGGACCTCCAGATAGACCCAGTAGGACGCGTAACCGAGGCCCGCGGTTGCAATCATGCCGACGACGATCCAGGCGGCGTTGCGCATCGCTCAGAGCACCTCGGCCTTGTCGATATCGACCTTGAAGACGAGGAGATCGTCGAGGCGCTCGACCTCGCCTTCGAGCTCGACGAGGACCGCGACATAGTCGCCGAAGTTATCGGGGAGCGGCCCGCCGTCCTGATTGGCCATCAGCAGGAACGTCTCGCCCTCGACCGCGCCTTCCTCCTCCGTGACGAAGATCGGCGGGGCGCCTGAGGAAATGCAGAGATTGGCGCAAGCCTTGTGCGCAAGCCCGTCGCCCGGGCGCATGGCGCCCAGATGGCATTTGCTGTCGCAGATCTCGCCGATGAGGCGCCAGCGGCCGAGGGATTCGGCCGGCGCCGGGGTGAAAGTGGGCGGCGGCTCGCCTTCGCCCGCCTCCGCCGCTATCAACGAGTTCCTGCCCTGGACCTGCAGCATGTCGATGTCGCCGCGCTGGAAGAGGAAGCCGCTGACATCGACCACTTGATCGAAGAGCTTGCGACCGCGGCGCTTGACGCTGCGCTTGCCGGGCACGGTGAGCATGATCGTGCGGGGCTCGGGATTGTTCGCGTCCGGGCGCACCCGCAGGATCGGATAGGGATTCTCGAGCAGCACGCCGCTCATCGCCTGCTTTCCGAGCTTGCGGGCGGACGCACCGTCTCCGGGATCGTTCACATTGGTGCCGATGGCGAAGGCCAATCCGGCCATGCCGCCCACGAGCAAGGCCGCTGCGACCACCAGGAAGATGGCGAGCGGGCGCGGCACGGTGTTCAAGTAGCCGACGAAGAAGCCCGGGTCCGGCGCGCGGCCTGCCATCTTATGCCTCCGTCATGCTCGCGGGCTCGACGCGCACCGGCTCGACAAAGGTGCCGGGCGCGTTCGGCCGGGGATCGAGCAGGATCCGCCTGCCGTCGAGCTTGAGCCGATAGGTTGCGACTTTCTCGGTAAAGGGCGGCGGCGAGCAGCCGTCCTCTGGCCGGTACTGGAAGCCGTGCCACGGGCACGTCACGCAGCCATCCATGATGCGCCCCTCGCCGAGCGGCCCGTTCTGATGGGCGCAGACGTTGGCAAGGGCCGACAGCTTGTCGCCGTAACGGAAGACCGCGACCCGCTCGCCGTCTTCCAGCGGCACGACGATACCGCGCCCGTCAGGCACGGACTCCACATCGCCGGCGACGACCCAGTGTGCCTCCTCGGCGTTCTCGGCGGTATTCTGGTCCTTCTGCCGCTCAATGCGCCCGGCAACGAGGTGCAGGCCGGTGACCGCAACCACGCTCAAACCGACGATGACGGCGAGGAGCGGGCTTTGCTTCGACTGCAGGGAGCCGAGCGCCACGTGGCAAACGATCGACGCGTAGGCGACATAGACCGAAATGTGGATCGCCTTCCAGATCGGCGGCGTCAGGAACTTGAGCCAGAAGTCGTGACTCGTCGCCGCAAGCACCAGAAGCAGGAACAACGCGAAGATGCCGAAGGTCTCGAAGGGGAAGCCGAGAAAACGGTCGTAGCTCGAATTGCTCGCGAGCACGGCGACATACTTGTTCAGCGGGCTGAACGAGAAATAGATGCTGACGACGCTGCTCGCGTGAGTGAACGCCACCGCGCAGGTGATCACGCCGAAGTGGCGGCGGTTGTAGAGCAACGGCAGAAAGCGCGTATCCAACCGCGCCAGCGGCCCGATGCAGAGGATGAACGTGAGCATCAGGAACGCGCAGGTGCCGAAGGCCTGCGCCCTGAGGATCGCCCCGCTGGTCGGCCGTGTGACGTCCTGGAAGCTCGGCGCGATCTTGATGAAGATAAGGATGTACGCGACGGCGGCCGCCAGCAGCACGACATCGTAGATGATCTTGTTGCGGTTCCAGCCGACCGGCGCGTAGCGCACGCTCATCGCTCAGCCCCTTGCCTCACGGCTCGGTTCCCTCGGCAGGTGCCTCGGCCTCGTCGGCGGGCTTTTCGATCTGCACGGCTGCTTTCTCGGTCGGCCCGTGCTGGCGAACGGCAAGCGCCGCGATCAGCATCGCCGGCAGAAATATGGCGAGCGCCTTCCAGATGTAGGCGTGGGTGGTGCGGTGGCGGCGCTGCACGACGAGAGACCGCTCAGCCGCGCTGCCGTTCCGCCGCGACCCAGCGGACGATCACCAGCGGCCAGAGTACGATACAGCCCGGAATCAGGAGCGGGCGGAAGGCGTAGGAGCGTCGCGCGCCCGCATCCACCCGCTCGATGCCGAAAAGCAGGAATGCGGCCGCGACGGCGAGCCCGACATAGCCGTAGTACTGCAGGACCTCGATAACGATACGCGCGGCTTCCACGCTCTAGCTCCCGGATGAGCGGACGCAGTCCACAGCCCTTGTCGGAGATCGCATGTCGTCGCCCAGCCCCTCCAGCCCCTGTACTCGGCGTGGACGAACGATACGAGCGATTGCAACCCGTGCCAACCCCGCGGGCGATCAACTATGCGCGAGTGATATAGAGGAAGCGCTGGTCGTCCGGTGCCATACACCCCCGCATCGTGCCGAGCTCGGCATCCGCCGCGGAGCGGGCGGCCGAGAAGAGGGCGGCACCTTGTCAGGTGTTGAGGGCCTCAAGGGCGGCGGCCCTGGTCAGGTGGACCGTGACGAGCATGTCCACACCGCTCCCTGAGAAGACCGCGGCGACGACACCCTGCGGCGAGCAAATGGCCAAGGCTGCACCACGATCGTGAAGGATCCTGGCGATGATTCGAAGCGCGCGAATGCCGGTGTTGCCGATATAGACGAGTTGCTCGAAATCCAGGATCACGGCGCGGTCGCCGTTCTGGAGCGCACCGGCAATCGCCGTCTCGAGCGCCCCGGCGCTTTTCGGATCGATCCGCCCACTCACGTTCGCCAACAACACGCCGTCACGCCGTTCGGTGCTCAATTCCACCGCGTTCCCCCCTTTTGAAGATGGCGCGCGCCTATACCACGCGCGAACGATTGCCACCTAGTCAGGCCGGGGCGATCGAACCGGCTGCATTTGCCACACGATGGTGCGGCGCGGCGTCTGCCATACGCTGGGAGCCCCGGTTTCCCCGGGCTGCGCGTCTCGACCCAACGTTCGGCCCGCCCGGCACTTCGGACGTGCCGGAATTGCATTGGCGTCCACCCCATTGTCCGGCGGCATACCGAATAACACCTTCCGACATACAGGAAGGGCTGGAATTCAGGCCTATTTGGACCCATTATCTCCCTGAGCGGCGGCACCCTGTGGCCCGCCCGCCCCGCGGGATGAGGGGCAGGGGCACGACCGCAGAGGGCTGGGAGATGGCGTCCTCGACAATTCCGCTGGCGCGGGGCCTGCCGGTCGTCGGCAGCGTCTTCGACATGGCGCGGGACACGCGTGCCTTCCTCACCGACAGCTATATGGAGCACGGGCCGGTCTTTGGCATGCGCCTGCTCAACCAGCGCTACACCGTGCTGGCGGGTGTGGAGGCGAACCGCTTCCTCGCGCGGGAGGGCACGAAGCACCTTCGCTCCTTCGAGTTCTGGAGCGGCTTCAACGCCTGGTTCGGCGCCGCGCGCTCCACGCTCAGCGCCGACGGGCCGGAGCACGCGGCATTTCGCCGCACGTTGAGGCGGGGCTATTCCCGCGAGTACGCCGTAGAGCACATTGACGGCCTCGTCGATATCGCCCGCCGGGAGATCGCAGCCTGGCCGCTCACGCGGCCCATGCCGGCGGTGCCGGCCCTGCAGCGGATCGTCACGGACCAGGTGGGTACCCTGGTGGCCGGCGTTTCGCCGCGCCCCTACAACGACGACCTGGTCTGCTACGTCCACAGCCTGCTGTCGGCCACCATGGTGCCCAGGCCTTACCTGCGCTGGTCGCCGCGCTTCCGCCGCGCCTCGGCGCAGGTGGACAAGCTCTATCACGAGGTGATCGAGTGCCACTCGGGCACGATGCGGGAGCGGCACGGCGCCGAGCCGGACCTGATCGACGACCTGCTTGACCTGCACGACGCCGACCCGAAGTTTTTTCCCGAGGCGGACCTCAAGATCGCGGCAATGGGCCCCTTCGTCGCGGCGCTGGACACCGTGGCGGGCACCTGCGCCTTCATGCTCTACGCACTGCTGCGGCACCCGGACGTGCTGGAGCGGGTGCGGGAAGAGGCGGAAGCGCTCTTCGCCGGCTCCCGGCCCCGGGGCGAGCGCCTGCGCGAGATGGACACGATGCACCGCGCAGCGCTGGAAACCATGCGGATGTATCCGGTAACCCCGCTGCTCATCCGCACCGCCACCAACTCCTTCGAATTCGCGGGCCATCGCATCGCCGCCGGCGAGCGGGTGATGATCGCCACCGCCGTGCCCCACTACCTGCCCGAATTCTTCCCGGAGCCCGAGCGCTTCGACGTCGACCGCTACGGTCCGGAGCGGGCGGAGCACAAGCAGCCCTACGTCTACGCGCCCTTTGGCCTCGGCCCCCATCGCTGCCTCGGCAACGGCTTCGCCGAGGTGCAGATCGCCGCGACGATGGCAACCATCCTGCACGAAGTCGACCTCGACCTCGACCGCACCGACTACACCCTGAAAACCACCCAGATACCCCTGCCGGCGCCGGACGAATCCTTCAAGGTGCGCGTCAAGGGACGGCGGGGAGCGGAGCGGCCGCTCGCGGAACAGAAGCCGTGGGGCGCGCTCGGGGCCGTACTCGGCGGTGCGCTTTGGGGCGCGCTCGGCGCCGAGGCTGCAAGAGAAGCCTTTCGCTCTCTAACGCCGGCTCACCTCAGCCGACGCCCGCTCATCCGATAAGAGCGGCGTAGCGGTCGACCAGCGGCATAACCCCGTCGCGCCCCTCGGACGGCAACAATAGCAGCGCGCGGTCAATCCCGGCCTCGCGGCAGGCGTCCAGATAGCCAGCCTCGGTCGGCGCACCGAAGACCGTGGCAGAGACTGTGGCCGGGTCGCGGCCCGCATCGGCAGCGGCGACGCTCAGCCGATTCATACCCTCGGCCGGATCGGGCAGCATCGCGCCGCGCGGGAACCATCCTGAGCAGAAATCCATCACCCGCCGCATCGTATGCACGGTCTCACCCCCCAGTAAGATCGGCGGATGCGGCTTCTGCATCGGCTTGGGCCACGACCAGCTCGGCTCGAACGAGGTGAACTCGCCCTCTGTAGCTGGCCTCGTCCGCGGCCCAGATCGCCTGCATGGCCTTGACCCGGTCTTCCATCAGGCGAAAGCGGGTCTCGAAGCGGGTGCCGTGATGCTCCATCTCCTCGGCGTTCCAGCCGGCGCCGATGCCGAATTCAAAGCGCCCGCCCGAGACCAGATCCAGGCTCGCCACCGCCTTGGCGGTGACGATGGGGTCGCGTTCGGTGACGAGACAGATGCCGGTGCCAAGGCGGAGCGTGCTGGTCACCGCCGCTGCCGCGGTGAGGCTCACGAATGGATCAAGCGTGTGGAAGTATTCCGGCGGCAACTCCGCCCCGCCCCGCCAGAGCGAGCGGCGGCTGGTGGGGATGTGGGTGTGCTCCGGCACGAAGAGGGCATCGAACCCCCGCTCCTCCAACGCCGGTGCGAGCTCGGTGAGCGCGATGCAATAGTCAGTGGCGAAGATGGTGACGCCAATTTTCATGACAGTCTGCTCCCGGAGGGTGTCGGATCGTGCTGTGGCCGGCGCGGCGCACGCTCTCACGCGCCAGCCAGCGGCGCAACCACACGCCTTGACAAGACGTCCGCCCCTGCCGAGCCTTTGGATCCCTCTTTCCACCGCGAATCCGGACATCGCCATGACCGAGGACACCTCCGCCGCCAGCGCGCCACCCTGGCAAAGCCCGACGATGAGCCTCGACGGCCGGGTCGCGATCGTGGCCGGCGCCGGCCAGACTCCGGGGCCGGTGATCGGTAACGGCCGAGCCACGTGTATGCTCTTCGCCCGCGCCGGCGCACACGTGATCGCGCTCGATCGCGACCGCGCGTCTGCCGACGAAACCGCCGCCATGATCGAGGCCGACGGTGGCAGCGCCGAGGCGCTGGTCGCCGACGTGACCGAGGAGGCGGCGCTGATTGCGGTCATCCAAGCCATCGTCGAGCGCCACGGGCGCATCGACGTGCTGCAAAACAACGTAGGCGTCGCCTATACGGGCGGGGATTCTCCGCTTGCGGACCTGGACGAGGCGAGCTTCGACCGGGTGATGGCGATCAACCTGCGCGGCACGGTGATGGCCTGCAAGCACGTCGTCCCGGTCATGCGGAGCCAGGGTAGCGGCGTGATTACCAATATCTCGTCGATCGCGGCGGTGGTCGACTACAAGTCCGTGACCTACAAGACGAGCAAGGCAGGGATGCTCGCCTTTTCCCGCCAGCTCGCGCTCGACTGTGCGCCCGACGGCGTGCGCGTGAACGCCATCCTGCCGGGCTACATGGACACGCCCATGGCGGTGGACACGCAAGCCCGCCGCTACGGCCGCCCGCGCGAGGAGATCGCCGCCACCCGCGACACCTGGACCCCGCTCAGGGGCGGCATGGGCAGCGCCTGGGACGTCGCCCAGGCGTCGCTCTTTCTCGCCTCCGACGCCGCCCGCTTCATCACCGGCGTGGCACTCCCCGTGGACGGCGGCGTCATGGCCCGGGTCGGTTGACGGGCTCGTCTACCTGCCGCTCAGGCGTGCCAGATCGGGTTCTTCAGGGTCGCAACGAAAGCGGCGTGGGCCTCGGCCTCCGCCTCAGTGGGCGCGTGCGGGCGCGGCGGGCGGACACGGGCCGCGCGCGGCGCCCGCCCGGCGTTGAGCGGTCGCACCGCCTGCTGCAGCCCGAGCGCCGGCTGACGGCCGCCGGTGAGTTCGAGATAGACGTCGGTCAGTAACTCGGCGTCCAGCAAGGCACCGTGCTTCTCCCGCTGGGAGCGGTCGATGCCGAAGCGCTTGCAGAGCGCGTCCAGGCTCGCCGGCGCACCGGGAAACTTGCGGCGCGCGATGACCAGCGTGTCCACCGTCCGTTCCGGCGGGATAGGAGCCTTGCCGATGCGTTCCAGCTCGGCATTGAGGAAGCCGAGATCGAAGGGGGCATTGTGCATGACGAGCTTCGCGTCGCCGATGAATTCGAGGATCGCGTCTGCCTCCTCGGCAAAGCGCCGATGTTTTGCGAGAAAGTCGCGGGTGAGCCCGTGCACGCGCTCGGCGCCCTCCGGCATGTCGCGCTCGGGGTCGAGATAGCGCTGGAAGCGCCGGCCGGACGGGATGTGGTTCACCAGCTCGACGGCGCCGACTTCGACGATCCTGTGGCCCGCCGACGGCTCCAGGCCGGTGGTCTCGGTATCGAGCACGACCTCACGCATGAGCATCCCCCTGAGCAGATTTCAGCGCACCCGCCCAACACGCGGGCCAGCGCGTGCCGCGCGTGCCGGCAAGCCGGGCCGCGATCCTGCGGGCGGCCAGACGCGAGACCCGCCTGTCGAGCCCGGTTCGGATCACGAAGTCCGCACGCCGGCGCTTCTCCGCATCCGGCATCTGGCGGGCGAGGATGGCGGCCAGGCGTTCCTCGGTCATGCGTGCCCGGCCCAGCACCCGTGCGCGCTGCACGACGGCGGGGGCTGACACGACCAGGGTGGCATCGCAGCGGGCTTCGCCGCCGGTCTCGAAGAGCAGGGGCACGTCCAGCACCGCGAGACGGCAGCCCCGGCGCTGGCTGGCCGCGAGGAAGCGCCGCTCGCCTGCGCGAACCAGAGGATGCAGGATCGCCTCCAGCTCGGCCAACGCCGCCGGGTCCGCGAAGACGTGGGCGCCGAGCGCCCCTCGGTCGACCGCGCGCGACGCACCCTTGCCCGATGCGGCCGCGGGAAAGCGTGCGAGCACCGGCGCCACTGCGGCCCCGTCCGGCGCGAGCAGCCGGTGGACCGCCGCATCGGCGTCGTAGACCGCAGCTCCCGAGGCCTTGAGGGCGGCGGCCACGGTCGTCTTGCCCATGCCGATCGACCCGGTGAGCCCGACCACGACCACGACCGGCCCCCGTCAGAGCCCGTCTGCGGCGAAGGAGCGAAGTGCCGCCGTGGCCTCGGCCTCGGCGCCGAACCAGGCGACAAAGCCGGGCCGCGCCTGATGAATCAACATGCCGAGCCCGTCCACCCCCACAAGGCCCCGCGCCCGTGCCGCCTTGAGCAGATCGGTCTCCAGCGGCGCATAGACGAGGTCGTAGACCACAGCTTCAGGCGGAAGCCGCCCGAGATCGAGATCGAGCGCGGGCTTACCCACCTGGCCGAGGGTCGTGGTGTTGACGAGCAAGCCGCAGTCCTCAAGCGCTGCTTCGCGGTCCTCCCATGGGACGGGGCGAACCGTGTCGCCGGCCGTTGCGGCGAGCGCCGCCACGCGCTCCGGCGAGCGGTTGGCCGCGCGGATTTCCGTAACCCCTTGGGCAGAGAGTGCATCCACGACAGCGCGCGCTGCGCCGCCAGCGCCAAGCATCGCCACCGGTAGAGCGGGCTCCCAGGACGGTGCGTCCTGACGCAAGTGGCCGATGAAGCCGAAGCCATCGGTGTTGTCGCCGTGGAGCGCGCCGTCCTCGCCGACCGTCACGGTGTTCACGGCACCGATGCGGCGCGCGGTCTCCGACAGCAAAGCCATGTGGGCAAGCGCGGCCTCCTTGTGCGGCGCGGTCAGATTGCAGCCGCGAAATCCGAGAGCCGGCAGCGCCGCAAGCGCTGCGCCGAGAGCCTCAGGCCGGACCGCGAGCGGCAAATAGCCACCGTCGATTCCCTTCTCCTCGAGCCAGTAGCCGTGAATGCGCGGCGAGCGCGAGTGTGCGACCGGCCAACCCATGACCCCTGCCAGCCGCGCCGCGCCGGAGAGGATCACGTTTCCACCAGTCCGTGCTCGCGGAGGAAGGCGAGAAGCGGCATCAGCGGCAGGCCCAGAACCGCAAACCAGTCGCCCTCGATCTTCGCGAGGAGCTGCGCGCCCAGCCCCTCCGCCTCGTAACCCCCGACGCAAGCAAGGATGCCATCGCCCGCTCGGGCCAGATAGCGTTCCAGAAAGGTGTCGGAGAAGGGCCGCATCGTGAGCTGCGGACATGCCACATCGCTCCAGATCTCAGCCTCATCGCGGACCACGCAGACGGCGGTCACCAGGGTGTGGCGGCGGCCCCTCAGCCGTTTCAACTGCCCCCGCGCGTCCTCCACATCCAACGGCTTGTCGAACCACTCATCGCCGCAAACGAGAAGCTGGTCGGCGCCGATGACGAAGGCGCCGGGCGCGCCGGCGCTGACCCGGCGGGCCTTAAGTGACGCGAGTGCCCGCGCGGTCTCCCGGCCCTCGGGATCTTCGGTCCGCATGGCGTCCTTGACCGCACCCTCGTCCACCCGAGCCGGCTGCACCGTGAAGGAGAGTCCCACTGCCTGCAGCATCGACGCCCGCACAACCGCCTGAGAGGCGAGCACGAGTTGCCTGTTACCGACCTCTCCGTGAGAAGCCGGGCCCGCCTCAGCACTTGGCATGAATTCGCCGTCCTCCTCCCGCTGGTCTCGTGCGTATCGCAGAATATACGCTTCCGCCGCCGCGCCAACCGCTCGGCCGGCCTAAGCACGGCGGTCGTGCAGCTGGAGGATCGCGGCGGCGGTCTCCTCGATCGAGCGGCGCGTCACGTCGATTACCGGCCATCCGGACTCCGCGAAGAGTCGCCGCGCCTGTCTCACCTCCTCCTCGACCTGGAGGGGATCGACATAGCCGGTCTCGCCAATGTCGCCGATCATGCGCATGCGGCTGCGGCGGACATCGATCAGTTGCTCCGGGTGGCAGGTGAGGCCGACAACCAACGCATCCGTCAACCCCCCGAGCTCCGGCGGTAACGGGCACGCAGGAACCACCGGTACGTTCGCGGCCTTGAGGCCCCGATTGGCGAGGTAGAAACAGGTGGGTGTCTTTGACGTCCGGGACACGCCGACGAGCACGATATCCGCTTCGCCCAGCGTCGCCGATGAGCGGCCGTCATCGTGTCCGAGCGCGAAGTTCATCGCCTCGATGCGCTTCAGATACGCTGCATCCATGACATGCTGGCGGCCCGGCTGATTGCGGCTCTCGATACCGAGGAAGCCGCTCAACGCCGCAATCACTGTGTCGAGGAGGGGGATGCAGGGAACATCGATGCGCCGACATTCCTCATGCAGAAGGGCGCGGAGCTGCGGGTCGACCAGGGTGAACATGACGACCCCGGGCTCGGCCTCGACATGGGCCAGTACGCGACGGAGCTGGCTTTCCGTGCGGACGAGCGACCACAGATGCTCGACGGCATCCACGCCCTGGAATTGTGCCGCCGCGGCCCGCGCTATCGTAATGCAGGTCTCGCCGGTGGCGTCGGAGACCAAGTGCAGGTGGAAGCGCCGCATGGGTTCGCTCGGGTTCCCGGTCACGCAGTTCTCGCAGCGTGTGCTATCAACGCTCAACTATGGAAAATTCGGTGAGCAACGCAGCCGCTGCCGCCTCCTTGCAACTTGTCCCCAGCTTGCCGGATCAACCAATCCGCAGGCTCAGCATAGTGGGGATATCGGTGAAAGCACCACCATACTCCACATCGTTCCACGTTGTTCCCGCTTTCTCAGCCACGCAGGAAACCCGTGCAATGGCAGCTATTGGCGGTTTTTCCACCGCCGCCGCCGCGCCCATCCGGCCTGATCCATCACCTGCCCCACCTCTGGGATGAACGGAACAATCCCCTCTTCCCTGCCTGCAACATCAACCACCTTCTCTAAATTAATTTAATGTAGATAGTCTGCCAAAGCCGGGGATAAAGGCCGATTCGTGATCGTGGACGCACATACCAAGCCGCTTCTCGCCGCCCTTCGGGGTGAGGTGCGGCACCCGCCGCCGCTCTGGCTCATGCGCCAGGCGGGCCGCTATCTGCCGGAATATCGCGCGCTGCGAGCCAGGGTCGGATCCTTCCTCGACCTCTGCTACGACCCGCCGTTAGCGGCGGAGGCAAGCCTTCAGCCACTGAAGCGATTCGACCTCGACGGTGTGATTCTCTTTTCGGATATTCTGGTGGTGGCGGAAGCGCTCGGGGTGAAGCTCTGGTTCCAGGAGGGCGAGGGTCCGTGCCTGGAGCCGATACGAGAGGGGGACTCCCTCCCGGTCTTCGATGAGGGACGTCAGCGGCGGCATCTCGCACCGGTCTACGAGGCCATGGAGCGGGTCGTCGCGGCTGCGCCTGCCGGCGCGACGGTTCTGGGTTTTGCAGGAGCGCC
Source organism: Alphaproteobacteria bacterium (assembly GCA_965262755.1). GTDB lineage: Bacteria > Pseudomonadota > Alphaproteobacteria > UBA828 > UBA828 > WTGU01. Next base: position 1,066,994 of record OZ253557.1, read on the forward strand.
GTGGACGCTCGCAACGTACATGGTCGGCGGTGGCAAGAGCAGAGACTTCATGGTCGTGAAGGGCTGGGCCTATCGCGATCCCGAGAGCTTCGCACGGCTCATCGAGACAGTGCAGGAGGCGGTCGCTGCGCACCTGATCGCCCAGCTCGACGCAGGCGCCGAAGCGGTTCAGATCTTCGATAGCTGGGCTGGGGCATTGCCTGAGAGTGAGTTTCAGCGTTGGTGTATCGAGCCTGTGACAAAGATCGTGGCCGCCGTGAAGGCTGTGCACCCGGCGGCCCCGGTGATCGGCTATCCGCGTGGCGCTGGCGTCGCGTACGAGCGTTTCGCGGCGGAGACCGGCGTGGATGCGGTCTCCATCGACAGCACCGTGGCGCCCGCCTGGGCAGCGGCGAAATTGCAACAGCGATGCACGGTACAGGGCAACCTCGATCCCGCGGCTTTGGTCGTGGGCGGCGCTGTGCTGCGCCGTGCCGCGAGCGTCATTCTGGATGCGCTCGGGCACAGACCCTTCGTGTTCAACCTCGGCGAAGGCGTGGTGCCGCAGACCCCGCCTGAGCACGTCACCGCGCTTTCGGAACTCGTGCGCGGGTGGCCTGACGGGAACGGACAATGAGCCGCATTGCCGTGGTTCTGTTCAACCTGGGCGGGCCGGACTCGCTCGATGCCGTCGAACCTTTTCTGCGTAATCTGTTCCGGGATCCGGCAATCATTCGTGCGCCGGCACTCGTGCGCCATTTGATTGGCCACTGGATCGCACGCCGCCGCGGCCCGGAAGCGCGGGACATCTATCGCACGATCGGCGGGCGCTCGCCACTGCTTGGCGGGACCGCGGCGCAGGCGGCTGCGCTTGGCCGCGCCTTGGAGGATCTCGGCGAAGTCGAGGTCGCCATTGCGATGCGCTACTGGCATCCGATGAGCGAGGCGGCGGCACGTAAGATTGCCGCCTTCCGGCCGGATCGGATCGTGCTGTTGCCTCTCTACCCGCAGTTTTCGACCACGACCACGGCATCGTCTCTTGCTGCTTGGCGGTCGGCGGCAGGGGCTGTAGGAATTGCCGCACCGACGCATGCTGTCTGCTGCTATCCGCGGGCGGAAGGGTTGGTGGCGGCCCACGCGGCGCTGATCGAGCCGCTGTTAGCGGCCGCAGCAGAGGCCGGCGAACCGCGCTTGCTCTTCTCAGCCCACGGCCTGCCCAAGCGCGTGGTCGCACGCGGCGATCCCTATCAGTGGCAGGTGGAGGAGACCGCGCGGCGGATCGTCGCCGGACTGGGGCGGGAGGCGCTGGACTGGGCAGTCTGCTACCAGAGCAAGGTGGGGCCGCTGGCCTGGCTGGAACCCTCTATCGCCGAGGAAATCGAGCGGGCTGGCCGCGACCGCGTGCCAGTCGTGGTGGTACCGGTCGCCTTCGTCTCCGAGCATAGTGAGACACTGGTGGAGCTCGACGTCACCTATCGGGATCACGCGCGTGCCGTGGGTGTGCCCGCCTACCACCGGGTACCGGCACTCGGCACCCATCCTTCGTTCATTTCGGCTCTTGCTGACCTCGCGCGCGGCGCTTTCACGGCGAGTAGCGTCTCTGGGCTGGATTCCGGCGAGGGCGGGCGGCTCTGTCCCGGCGTCCACCGCTGCTGCCCGCTGGCTGCGCAGTGATGGCCGACGATGTCTACACTTGGCTCCGGGCGCTGCACGTGATCGCGGTGATCGCCTGGATGGCGGGGATGCTCTACCTGCCCCGGCTCTACGTCTATCACGCTCGCGCCGAGACGGGCTCAGAGCTTTCGGAGACCCTGAAGGTCATGGAGCGGCGCCTGCTCCGGGCGATCATCAACCCGGCCATGGTAGCGACCTTCGCCTTCGGTGGCGCCTTGCTGGCGCACCCGGGCGCGGTCGACTGGTCTGGCGATATCTGGATCTATCCTAAGCTCGCCCTGGTGGCGCTGCTCGCTGCGTATCACGGGTTGCTCGCGCGCTGGCGCCGCGACTTCGCCGCCGACCGCAACCGCTGCAGCGAGCGCTTCTATCGCACGATGAACGAGGTGCCGACGCTGGCCATGATCGGCATCGTCATTCTAGTTATCGTGAAACCGTTCTGAGGAGGGGGGGAGCGTGAGCGATGGCTGAGCGATCCGGGGTCCTCTCAAGCACCGCGATCACGGCGTTGATCGCTAAGGGCGGAGTCTCTGCCGACGTGCCGATCGGCACCGGCCAGATCCAGCCGGCGAGTTTGGATCTCAGGCTGGGGCCCAGGGCGTACAGGGTGCGTGCGAGCTTCCTGCCGGGCCGCGAGAGCGTCCGCGCGAAGATCGAGCGTTTAGGCATGCACGAGATCGACCTCGCGCCCGGCGCCGTGCTGGAGCGTGGCTGCGTCTACATCGTCCCGCTGATGGAGAGCCTCGCGCTCGCGCCTGACGTCTCAGCGCACGCCAACCCCAAGAGCTCCACCGGGCGGCTCGACATCTTCACCCGGCTCATCGCCGACGAGGCGCACGAGTTCGACCGGGTGCAACCCGGCCACCGGGGGCCGCTCTACGCCGAGGTCTCGCCCCGCACCTTCAGCATGGTGGTGCGCGCGGGAAGCCGGCTCAACCAAATACGCTTCAAGCGTGGGGCGCCCGGCTATTCCGAAGGTGCGCTCGAGCGCCTGCACGCAGAACGGCGCCTGATCGAGGGGGAGGTTGCGCGCGGCGGCTTTGCCGGCGGCCTGCCGCTCTCCGTCGATCTTGCTGGCAGCGGCGGTGGCCTCGTCGGCTGGAAGGCGAAGCGCCATACCGACCTGATCGACCTTGACCAGGTTGGCCGCTACGATCCCACCGACTTCTGGGAGCCGATCGCGCGGCCGAGCGCTGCCGGCGTGATCCTGAACCCGGACGACTTTTACATCTTGGCGTCGAAAGAATCGGTGCGTATTCCGCCGGACCACGCCGCTGAGATGGTGGCGTACGATACGCTGGTCGGCGAGTTTCGCGCGCACTACGCGGGCTTCTTCGATCCGGGTTTCGGGCATGACGAAGCCGGCGGCGGCGGCACGCGTGCGGTCCTCGAAGTCCGCTCCCACGACGTGCCCTTCATGATCGAGGATGGCCAGACAATCGGCCGGCTTCTCTTCGAGCCGCTGACCGAGCGGCCGGCAGAGCTCTACGGGCGCGGCATCGGCTCGTCGTATCAGCGCCAGGGTCTCGCGCTCGCCAAGCAGTTCAAGCAGCCTCGGCTGGATGCTGTCGCGACGGTATGAGCACCGGGCATACCGACATGGAATCTTCGTTTGACACAGCGGAACGGCACCCGATAGGGTAAAGCATGCGTCCGCCGCAGCGGGCGGGCTTCCTGCCCGCCGTCGGCACGCCCTCTCAAAAAAGTCGCTCGCCGTCCTCATCAGGTTTGCGCCCTTCACGTGCCGCCGTCCGGCGGTGCGATTCCCCGTCCACAACGGCAGCACCCATCATGCATCTGCAAGAGCTGAAGACCCAGACCCCGACTCAATTGATCGATTACGCCGAGGAGCTCGAGATCGAGAACGCGAACTCGATGCGCCGGCAGGACCTGATGTTCGCGATTCTGCGGCAACTTGCCGAGAACGATCAGGCGATCTTCGGCTCGGGCGTGCTGGAAACCCTGCAGGACGGATTCGGCTTTCTGCGCTCGCCGGAGTCCAACTATCTGCCCGGCCCCGACGACATCTATGTGAGCCCGAGCCAGATCCGCCGCTTCGGCCTCCGGACCGGCGACACGCTGGAGGGCCAGATCAGGGCGCCCCGCGACGGCGAGCGTTACTTCGCCCTGCTCAAGCTCAACAACATCAATTTCGACCCGCCGGAGAACCTCCGCCACAAGGTCAATTTCGACAATCTGACGCCGCTCTACCCCGAGCAGCGCTTCAGTATGGAAGTCGCCGACCCCGCGCGAAAGGACACCACCAGCCGTATCCTCGACATCGTGGCCCCGCTCGGCAAGGGGCAGCGGGCGCTGATCGTGGCCCCGCCGCGCACCGGCAAGACCATGATGCTGCAGAACATCGCGCACTCGATCGAGGCGAATCACCCCGAGGCCTATCTCATCGTGCTGCTGGTGGACGAGCGGCCCGAGGAGGTCACCGACATGGACCGCTCGGTGAGGGGCGAGGTGGTGAGCTCGACCTTCGACGAGCCGGCCACACGCCACGTCCAGGTGGCCGAGATGGTGATCGAGAAGGCCAAGAGGCTGGTGGAGCACAAGCGGGATGTGGTGATCCTGCTGGATTCGATCACCCGCTTGGCGCGCGCCTACAACACGGTGGTGCCGTCGTCCGGCAAGGTGCTGACCGGCGGCGTCGATGCCAACGCGCTGCAGCGGCCCAAGCGCTTTTTCGGCGCGGCCCGCAATATCGAGTTCGGCGGCTCGCTCACGATCATTGCGACGGCGCTGATCGACACCGGCTCCCGAATGGACGAGGTGATCTTCGAGGAGTTCAAGGGCACCGGAAACTCCGAGATCATCCTGGACCGCAAGCTCGCCGACAAGCGGACCTGGCCCAGTATGGACATCGCGCGCTCCGGCACCCGCAAGGAGGAGCTGCTGGTCGACCGGGCGACGCTCGCCAAGATGTGGGTGCTGCGCCGCATCCTCTCGCCGATGGGCACCGCGGACGCTATGGAGTTCCTGGTCGACAAGCTCAAGACGACCAAGACCAACGAAGACTTTTTCGCCTCGATGAACACCTGACCCGTATTTCTCACCACGGCCGCGGTCGGGTTGCACCGTCCGCTCCGGGTAGAATCTATTTATTGAGCGGGATTCGGCGGGATTAAGTGGGCTAAGTGGGATTCCGCGGGGCAAGGTCGCGCCCGCCCGCGCACCCCGTCTGCCTTAGTCCACCTGCTCTCGCGCTGCGGCGCGCGGATACGCGCGCGGGTATATGATTGGCTCATGCTGCGATCGTGGCGCAGAATCCGCACACCCTGCATTGCACCATGGTCCGGTGAGTCGGGAGGGGAGAGGCCGGGGCCCTGGTGAGAAATGCGGGTAATGCAGGGTGATTCGGGCTGATGGACGCCCAAACGAACATGTCATGCTAATAGATATCTCGGCGCAACGCGTGTACCGCAGACCGCGGCTCGCAGACATAGTTAGCACGACATGTTATTCTTAGGTGGGGCGCTCAGGCCCTTGATATAAAAAGCTAAACTCGGAATCAATCTACGGCGCTACCCTATCGCGACTCAGGACCGCGAGGGCGCTCGCAGACGCCCGATGAGCGCGTCGAGCTGCTCTGGCTCCTTGTAGGCAATCGTCATGCGACCGCCGGCGCCGCGCGCGGCAGGGTCGATAGTCACCTTGAGGCCGAGCGCACGGCCGAGGTCGTCCTGCAGCGCCTTGAGGTTGGGGTCGCTCGTGCGGGGCTTCGGCTGGCGGATGCGCCCCTCCCCGGCACGGCGCACGAGCGCTTCGGTCTGGCGCACGGTAAGCCCTAAGCGCACCACCGTGTCCGAAAGCGCTGCAGGATCGGCGGCCGCCAGCAGCGCCCGCCCGTGGCCCGCGCTCAGCGTGCCGTCGCCGACGAGCGCCTTCACCTTCTCGGGGAGGTCGAGGAGGCGCACCGTGTTGGCGACATGGCTGCGCGACTTGCCGAGCGCGGTCGCGACATCCTCCTGGCGGTGGTCGAACTCCCGAATCAGGCGGCGGTAGGCACTGGCTTCCTCCAGCGGGTTCAGGTCGCGGCGCTGAAGGTTCTCGACGAGCGCGATTTCGATACTCTCGGCCTCGCTCAGGTGGCGGACCACCGCCGGCAGCTCGTGGAGGCCCGCCCGCTGCGCCGCCCGCCAGCGCCGTTCGCCGGCGACGATTTGGTAGGGCGCGCCGTCGTCGCCCGGCCGCACCACCAGAGGCTGGACGATGCCCTTCTCGCGGATCGAGGCGGCCAGGCTCTCGATCTCGGCCTCGTCGAAGTGTTGGCGCGGTTGATTGGGATGGGGCGCCAGGTGCTCGATTGGGATTGAGAGCAGCGCGCCCTGCCTGGCACCGGGCGTTCCCGGCTCCATGGTTTCGCCGAGGAGGGCGGCAAGGCCCTTGCCGAGGCCGCGCTGGCGCGGCTGACCGCTCGCGTCGGGTGTCATGCAGCGCTCTCCTTCATGCTTCGCTCGCGCCGGAGCAGCTCGCCCGCGAGGTGAGCGTAGGCCTGGGCGCCGGGGCAGCGGAAATCGTGGAGCAGGACGGGCACGCCGTAGGACGGCGCCTCGGACACCCGCACGTTGCGCGGGATGATCGTGTCGTACACCGCGTCGCCCAGATGGGTTCGCACATCGTCGCGCACCTGGGCTGAGAGGTTGTTCCGCTTGTCGTACATGGTCAGCACGATGCCCTGGACGCGGAGCGCGGGATTGAAGGCGGTGCGCACGCGCTCGACGATGCTGAGCATCTGGCTCAGCCCCTCCAGCGCCAGGAACTCGCATTGGAGCGGCACCAGAACCGAGTCGGCTGCGACGAGGGCATTGATTGTCAACATGCCGAGCGAAGGCGGGCAGTCGATCAGCACATAGCCGAGCCCGCTGCGGAGCGCTCCGCTTTGGGCGAGCGCCGGCTCCAGCGCCTCCTTGAGGCAGTGCTGCGGGCGTGGGCTCTGGGAAAGTTCGATCTCAGCAGCCGCGAGGTCGCGGGTCGCCGGTAGTACGGTCAAGCCCGGAACGGGCGTCCTGCGCACAATTTCATCGAATGGTGCGCCCTGGAGCAGCCCGTAACTGCCCGGCACGCGCTCCGCCTGCGGGATGCCGAGGCCGGTGCTGGCGTTCCCTTGCGGGTCGAGGTCGAGGAGCAGCACGGGACGCCCGGCAGCGGCGAGCGCCGTGCCCAGATTGATGGCTGTGGTGGTCTTGCCGACACCGCCCTTCTGGTTCGCAACCGCGATGATCCGAGGCCGCCCCGCCTCGGTGCGTGGAGCCTGTGCGGCCGGTGTGCTGGGCACGCCGGACTCAAGAACGGCGGCGTTCGACATCGCTGATCCTCAATATGCGCGCCTCCGCCGCGGTGCGGCTGGGGACGATGTCTGCCCGGAAATCCCACCGGCGGCGCGCTTCCTCCAGCTCGCTCCGGTAGCGGCGCCCCTTCGGGAATATACAATATGTATGGGGTTCCAACACAGGGAAAACAAGACCTAGCAATTCAGTCAGCGGCGCGCAGGCGCGGGCGACGATCGTGCCGACCGGCGTGAGTGCCGCCTGAACCTCCGCCGCCTCGAGCCGGCCCTCGATGACGGAGACTGCGGTGCCGGTGCCATCTGCGACCTCGCGCAGGAAGGCGCAGCGCTTACCGTTGGCCTCGACCAGACTGAACTGGCGGCCTCTCTCCATGATCGCAAGCACCATGCCCGGAAAACCCGCGCCGCTGCCGACATCGACGGTGTGGCCCGTTGCATCGTCGGCGAGCAGGGGGACGAGCTGCGCCGAATCGAGAAAGTGGCGGGTCCAGAGCGCGGGCAGCGAGGCGGCCGAGACCAGGTTCGTACGCTGCTGCCGGCGCCGGAGGAGGGATTCGTAGATTTCGAGCCGTTCGCGTGTTTCACGTGAAACATCGCGCCGGAAGGCCTCACCCGGCTCCATTCGACCTAGGAGCGTGCGCCGTAGAAGTCTTGATGCCAGGCGTTTGGTGCAAGTGCGCGGGAGAGGTGGGATCTTGGCCCGAGTGTGGACATCTGGCCCGCCCGACTCTGGGATGGAAATCCCAGACCGGAAGGCCGGAACGGAAGAGATTCGCGTTTCATACGCGGTCGATGGGCACTGCGCGCCCCGGAGCAAGTGCGTTGGCAGGCCAGCACCTGCCTCAGCACGTGGCCACCGTCCCCATCCGCTTGATGTTCAACGCCAAGCACACGAGGTCCCACTCGCCGCGCACCTTCGCCAAGCCTCGCAGGCTGAATCGTCGGAATCCGAGCACCTCCTTGATCCACCCGTTCGGCGCCTCCGAGAGCCACTTGCGTTGCGCGTACCGGGCTTTGCCCGCGGGGCGCGCCAGTTTCTCACCCATGCGGTGCGTGGCAGGGAGCCGGGCCGGGTCGACCGCCACCTGGGACTTGCCTTCACGCCCCAGCGCTACGTGCGCGTCGATGCCGCGATCTTCCAGCTCCAACAGATCCGGCTCGTTGCAGTAGCCCGCATCGGCCAGTACCACCGCAGGCTCGACCCCAAACGTCTCGTTGATCTCGTCGAGCATCCCCACCAGCTGACCCTGGTCGCTGGCCTGTGGCCCCACCTGAGTCGCGACGATGATCTGGTGCTCCCCATCGACCGCCATCTGCGCGTTGTAGCACTGCTGGAATCCCTCGCTGCTGGTCTTCATGATCTGGCTCTCGGGATCGGTGAAATTGCTCTGCGCCTTCGGCGCGGGCTCGCCGTAGGCCCGCTTGTAGGGCCGCCCGCCCCGGGGATTGCGGTCCTGCCCAGGCTCGCGCCCGCGCTCAGCGTCGCGCCCGCGTTGCGCCGCCTCCAAACGCGCTTTGGCTGCCTGGATCGCCGCCAGGCGCTTCTCCCTGCGTTGCAACTCCTCGGGCAACTCGTCGCCCCGGAAATCCTCGCCCCAACGATCGTCTTCTTCGGCGTCCACCATCCCCGCCTTCGTCAGCAGCGCCTCGATCTCCGCCTGCAAGCGAGCCGCCTCTTTGCCCATCCGCTCATAGCTCATCGCCTTGCGCTTGCTCGCGTTCGCTCGCACCTTCGTCCCGTCGACCGAGAGCTTGCCGAACCGCGCCAGTCCCATCTCGCGCGCCACCTGCACCACCCCCACAAACAGCTCGCTGAACTCCGCCAGATGTCGGCGGCGGAACTCACATACCGTGCGATGTTGCGGGAAGTTGCCCGCCGCGAGCATCCGAAACGCTACATCCTCCTCCAGCTTTCTCGCCACCGCACGCGAGGAGAATGTGCCCGTCGCGTAGGCATAGATCAGCACCTTGACCATCATCGACGGCTCGTAGGGGGCGTTGCGTCGACCGTCCCCCTCGTAGGGCGCATAGAACGCCGTCAAGTCCAGTGCATCGACCACATCGCTGACGTGATGAGCCAGGTGCCCTGGGGGAACCCACTCCTGCAAGTCCGGCGGCAGAAGCAAGGGCTGCTCCGGCTGGTAGGGACGATACGTGGTCGGCATCGGGCAGTTCCCAAACGCAACTGGCGTGTCGCATCATACTGCCCCCTGACGCCAATCCACCCACACCCCATCCAATACCAACTTCGCCGCGCGGATTTTTCTACGGCGCACGCTCCTAGCCGCGCCCGGCCTCCGCCGCGGTCTTGCGGGTGTGGGTTTTGCGCACGTGGGCGAGCAGCGCCGTCAGCGCCGCCGGCGTCACCCCTGGCACACGCCCTGCCGCGCCGAGCGTCGCAGGCCGTGCGGTGGAAAGACGCTGGCGCATCTCGTGGGAAAGGCCGCCCACCAGCTCGAAGCGGAGATCCCCCGGTAATCTGAGCGCTTCGTCCCGGCGGAAGGCCGCGATGTCCGCCTCTTGCCGTTCCACATAGCCTCGGTAGTGGGCGTCGTTCTCCAGCGCGCGGACGATGTCGGGCTCAAGCGCCGCCAGCGCCGGCCAGAGCGCCGCGAGCTGCTCCAGGGTCACGGACGGATAGCCAATCAGCTCGCGGGCGGTGCGCCTGCGCCCGTCCCGGTTCGCCGGGATACCGTGGCGGCGCAGCGTATCCGGCGTAGCGTCGAGCGAATCGAGCAGCAGCTCGGCCTGTTCCAGCGCCGTCCGTTTAGCGGCGAAGCGCCGCGCCCGCTCGCTCCCCACGCAGCCCGCCTCCATGCCGCGTGCCGTGAGGCGGCGGTCGGCATTGTCCGGCCTGAGCCTCAAGCGGTACTCGGCGCGCGACGAAAACATGCGGTAGGGCTCGCTCACCCCCTGGGTGATGAGATCGTCGATCAGCACGCCGATATAGCCATCGGCGCGGTCGAGCGTGAACGGCCCGCCGCTGTCGGCCGCCCGCGCGGCGTTGATGCCGGCGACGATACCTTGGGCTGCGGCCTCCTCGTAGCCCGTGGTGCCGTTAATCTGGCCGGCGAGATAGAGGCCCGCGATGCGGGCCGTCTCCAGCGCCGGGCTTAGCTCGCGCGGGTCCACGTGGTCGTACTCGATCGCGTAGCCCGGCCTGAGCACCGCCGCCCGCTCCAGTCCCGGAATCGTCGCCACCAGCGCCCGCTGCACGTCCTCCGGCAGCGCAGTCGAGATCCCGTTGGGATAGACCGTGTGATCGGTAAGCCCTTCTGGTTCAAGGAAAATCTGGTGAGAGGAGCGGTCCGCGAAGCGCACCACCTTGTCCTCGATCGAGGGGCAGTAGCGGGGGCCCCGGCTCTCGATCGCACCGGAATAAATGGGTGAGCGCGCGAGATTGCGGCGAATGAGGTCGTGGCTTGCAGGCCCCGTGGCGGTGATGTGGCAGCGCACCTGCGCCCGCGTGATCACACCAGTAAGAAAGGAGAAGGGCTCGGGCGGCTCGTCGCCCACCTGCGCTTCCAGCGCGGCCCAGTCGATGGTGCGGCCGTCGAGCCTTGGCGGGGTGCCCGTCTTCAGCCGGCTGAGGCGGAGGCCGAGCCGTTCCAAAGTGAGCGCAAGGCCCGTCGCCGGCGCGTCGCCGACGCGGCCCGCCGGGATCTGCCGCTCCCCGATATGGATGAGGCCACGCAGGAATGTGCCGGTGGTGAGCACAACCTGCGGTGCCGGAATCAGCGTCCCGTCCCCCAGCAGCACACCGCGCACGCAGGGCCGCCCCTGCGCCGACGCGTCTAGCGCCAGGTCTTCGACCGTGCCCTCCCGGATCGTCAGGTTGGGTTGGGCGTCGAGCGCCGCCTGCATGGCCGCGCGGTAGAGCGCGCGATCCTGCTGCGCCCGGGGCCCGCGCACCGCCGGGCCCTTGCTGCGATTGAGCACGCGGAACTGAATGCCCGCCCCGTCGGCGATGCGGCCCATCAGCCCGTCGAGCGCATCCACCTCCCGCACGAGCGTGCCCTTGGCGAGCCCGCCGATCGCTGGATTGCACGACATCGCGCCGATGGTTTCGCGCTTCTGGGTGAGAAGCAGGGTCGCTGCGCCGACGCGCGCCGCCGCCGCCGCGGCCTCGCAGCCCGCGTGGCCGCCCCCGATCACGATGACATCGAAACGCTCGCGGCCCATGGCCGCCCTCCCGGCCGCCCGGTCTGCGGCCTGGCTCATTCAGACGGCGCTCCCTATAGGGCAGACGCCTCCGCTCGTAAAGCACCAAGCACGCGTGTGCCCTGCTACTTTCCAATGCAGAAGTCGCGGAAGACGAGGTCGAGCACGGCCTCGACATCGACGCGGCCGGTAATGCGGCCGAGCGCATGCGCCGCGAGCCGGAGCTCCTCGGCAAGCCGCTCGTCGGCCGGCCCCGCGAGGGCACGCGTCAGCGCATCGCGGCACTCCACGACGGCCTGCCGATGCCGGATGCGGGTGAGCACTGGCGCGCCGCCTGCCGGGTATCGTCGCGCGATTTCCGCCACGAGCGTCTCCAGCAGCGCCTCGATGCCGGCGCCGGTGAGGCACGAGACTCCAAGCGCCGCGTGTTTATCAATGCGATCGGGTACGGGGCTCGAGAGGAGGTCGCTCTTGTTCAGAACCGCCAGCGCGTCGTCGCCCAGCATCGCAAGGCTCGCTGCGTCGGCTTCCGGCCAGAGAGCCCCGTCGAAGACGATCAGCGAGAGATCGGCGCTCGCTGCACGGTCGAGCGCGCGGCGCACGCCTTCGCTCTCGATCTCGTCGCTGCTCTCGCGCAAGCCGGCGGTGTCGGCGAGGGTGATAGGCCAGCCCGCGAGGTCGAGACGGACCTCGACCACGTCGCGGGTTGTGCCCGCGCGGGTCGAGACGATGGCTGCGTCTCGTCCCGCCAAGCGATTGAGAAGACTGGATTTTCCGGCATTGGGTGTGCCCACGATGGCGATGGCGAAGCCTTCGCGCAGGCGCTCGCCTCGCCGGGAATCGTCGAGGTGGGCCGCGATTTCGGCTTCCAGCGCCGCAAGGTCCGGCGCCGCCGCCGCCATGGGGTCCTCGCCTAAGTCCTGGTCCGAGAAATCGATGGCGGCTTCGACATGCGCCCTCAACGCCATCAGCCGGTCGCGCCAGCCCTCGTAGAGGCGATGCAGCCCCCCTTCCATCTGGGCGAGCGCCTGGCGGCGCTGGGCCCCGGTCTCGGCCGCCACCAGGTCGGCGATCCCCTCCGCCTCGGTGAGGTCGAGGCGGCCTGCCTCGAAGGCGCGGCGGGTGAACTCGCCTGGCTCGGCAGGACGAAGGCCGGGAAGTGCCCCGAGCGCCTCCAACAGCGCGCTGAGGACGGCAGGGCCACCGTGGACGTGGAATTCCGCCATGTCCTCGCCGGTGGCGCTGCCGGGTGCCGGGAGCCAGAGGGCAAGGCCGCAGTCAAAGGGCTCGCCTGTTTCCGGTTGGCGGAAGCGCCGGAGCGTAGCCTGGCGTGGCTCGGGCAGCGGCTCGCCGCCAATTCCCGCAAGCGCCATTCGTGCCGCGGGGCCTGAGACGCGGACCACCGCGATGGCGGCGCGCCCACCGCCGCTCGACAGCGCGAAGATTGTGTCGCCAGTCATCTCTCGTACGGCCGGCCCGCCCGCGTGCCGGCACCGGGTCAGGAGGCGGCGGTTGCCGCCGCCCGGCCGGGGTCTCCGGCGTCGTCGGCTTCGTCGGGGAACGGCTGGTCCGGCATCAGCATCAGCCGCTCGACCCGGCCGCCGCCTACGAGGTGAGTCTCGATGATCTCGTCCACATCCGCCACCGTCTTGACCGCATACCAGACGCCCTCGGGATAGACCACCATGGTCGGCCCGAATTCGCAGCGATCGAGACATTGGCTCGCGTTGATACGCACGTCGGAAAGCCCGCGCTGCTTGGCGCGCGCCTTCATGTGGGCGCGCAGCTTCACGGAGTCCTTCGCGCTGCAGCAGCCGCGCGGGTGGCCGGGCGCGCGGGTGTTGACGCAGCAGAAGACATGGCGCCGGTAGTAGAGCGGCGGGTCCGCTTGGCTCATCCCGCGCCGCCTCCGCCTCCGCCCTTGGGTGCGCCGCCGCCGGCTTGCCCAAAACCTTCCCAGAAGGCCTTCTGCATGGCCTCGAAGCCCTTGAGCCCGCCGGGAAGCCAGGATTTCAACAGCGCTTCCGGGTCAATGGTGCCGATCGCCTCCGCGATCCGCGCTTCCAGGCCCTTGGCCATGGCGGCGTGGGCCGCCGACAGGTCCGGCATCCCGAAGAAGGCCCGCGCCTCCTCCGGCGTGCAGTCGATCTCGATTTTGACCTTCATGGGGAACCTCGCTAGCGGCACCGATCTGAGCCGAACGGCGGGCGCGATCATACCCCAATACCCGGCTACGTCAGCAGGCTTCGTCAGCGCTTCAGCGTCAATTCGCGAACGGTGGGCGTTACCGCTGCGGAACGCGGCGATAGAGGCACGTGGTGGGTCCGCCGCCCATGTTGACGTAGAGAGGCCGTTTGTTGTCGAGCCAGGCCTCCAACTCCGCAGCCGATGGATGCTCTGGAAATTCGTGCAGGAACAACTCGACCCAACCAACTCCTTTGGATCCAGTGTGCCGCTTGTGGCCCAGGTTGAGAGGGCGCTCGCTGTCGTATGCATCCCAGAACCACGCCATACCTTCGACCAGGGTTCCGCCGGCTGGAGCAACCGTGTAGACGTCGCCAACGCCCGATCGATGGAGTGCATGGGCCGCGACCAGCGCCGACTGAAGCGTTGCGTTCACGTGAGAAAGACGGGTTCCTCCCGTCCTGGGCACGTCGATCCAGACCAGATCGGCGCCGCCCTTTCCGGTGCCGGTAAGGGCATGGAGGTAATAACGATAGGCGTATTCTAACGCGGCGCGATTGTTCGCCGCGTTTCCCCAAGATGCCCAGCCGGCTGCGATGTGAGCACGGCGGTCAATGCCTCTCCACTGCCCGATAAAGTCGTCGTTTGAACGACGAGTTACCTCGAATAATTCATCGCCCCAACGTTTAACATCCGCGATGAGCTCCTGTTCTCCGGGATATTCTTTTCTAAGAATGAGGTAGGCGTGCGCCAGCGGTACCATGAAGTTGGCGACCTGGAAGGCTGGCTCGTTCATTACGTTGTAGCCGAATAGCCCACGCGGTCTATAAGGAACAAGTATTGTGAAGGCATCGATCCGCGATCCCTTTACGAGAGCGTTGCGAATTTCTCTGGCGGCGTCACTTTTTCCGGTATAATAGGCTTCAACGTTGGCGAAAAATGCGTTTCCGGCCGACTGTGCGTTTGATCGTTGATGCGTTATCCGGCCCCGGATTCTTGCTTTGCGAGTTAGATACACACGCTCCACAGATGACTGGCACCAGCGGTGTCTCTCGTTTTCCGGGATCGTGGCAAGCTCGGCGGTGCGCTGGGCCACGTCGATCAGCGGCACGATGGGTGCCGCGTGGTCCACTCTCTTTTCGACCCCCGAATTTGGGCTGATGCTCGCTGCCGTGCATCCGGCGAGCATGAACCCCGCAAGGAATAGGAAGGTCAGCCTATTCGAAGATGTATGCATAAATACCCCGCATCGCCGCCTGTTTACTCGAGGCAGCTCAGTGCGAACGGCCGCCTTCCTCGCGCTTGAATATTGTAACGAGCACAGCCCAACGCGGACAATCCAATTCTCCGCGCTTGCTGCATTGGCGGGAGCGTTACGTTGTTCACCAGCACGGTGATCGGCCCGCCGGGCTGGTGGCTGAGAGCGGCGCACCCTATGCTCAGGCGCAAGGCCGCCCCGCTGGCGCGCGCGGTCCGAACCAGACGGGAAGGGCCATGAGCGAGAACCTTTTGGGTGCCGAATCCAGCCCCTATCTCCTGCAGCACCAGGACAACCCGGTGCACTGGCGCCCGTGGGGGCCGGAGGCACTGGCCGAGGCGAAGGCGGCCGACAAGGCGATCCTGCTCTCGGTCGGCTACTCCGCCTGCCACTGGTGCCATGTCATGGCCCACGAGAGCTTCGAGGACGATGAGACGGCTCAGCTGATGAACGGGCTCTTCGTCAACATCAAGGTGGACCGCGAAGAACGCCCCGACCTTGACACCATCTACCAGCGGGCGCTCGCGCTCATGGGCCAGCAGGGGGGCTGGCCGCTCACCATGTTCCTCACACCCGACGCCGAGCCCTTCTGGGGCGGCACCTACTTCCCGCTGGAGCCGCGCTTCGGCCGCCCCGGCTTCAAGGATGTGCTGCGGCTGATCGAGCAGACCTATCGCGGCGACCGCGACAAAGTGGACAAAAACAGAACAGCGCTCGTCGAAGCGTTGCAGGGACTCGCCCGTAGTAAGCCCGGCGAGGCCGTGACCGAGGCACAAACCGAGAACATGGCGCGGACTCTGCTGCGCGAGGTCGACGGCCGCCACGGTGGTATTGGCGGTGCGCCGAAGTTCCCGCAATGTTCCATGCTTGAGCTTCTCTGGCGCAGTTACTTGCGAACCGGGTCGCTCTTGATGAAGACCGCCGTCGTACTGAGCGTGGAACGCATGTGCCAGGGCGGCATCTACGACCATCTGGGCGGCGGCTTCGCGCGCTACTCCACCGACGAGCGCTGGCTTGCGCCCCATTTCGAGAAGATGCTCTACGACAACGCCCAGCTTCTCGATCTGCTGTGTCACGTCTGGCAGGAGACGGGCGAGCCGCTCTTCGCCGCCCGCGCGGCGGAGACCGTGGCCTGGATCCTGCGCGAGATGCGCACCGGCGAGGGCGCGTTCGCGAGCGCGCTGGATGCCGATTCGGAAGGCGAGGAAGGCAAGTTCTACGTCTGGAGCGAGGCCGAGATCGATGAGCTTCTCGGCGCGGACGCGGCCTATTTCAAGGCCGTCTATGACGTGACGCCAGGCGGCAACTGGGAGGGGAAGACGATCCTCAACCGGCTCCTGCCGCCCGGCACCGATGAGACGCCGGACGAGCCGCGCCTCGCCGGGATGCGCACGATCCTGTTGGAGCGGCGCGCAAGCCGGGAGCGCCCAGGTTGGGACGACAAGGTGCTCGCCGATTGGAACGGCCTGATGATCGCGGCGCTCGCCAACGCCGCCATGGTCTTGGGCGAGCAGTCCTGGCTCGAGGCCGCGGTCGCGGCCTTCGACTATGTCGCAGGCCCCATGGCGGCGGGCGATCGCCTCCGCCACGCGGCCCGCCACGGCCGCTCCAAGGACGTGGAGTTCCTCGACGACTATGCCGAGATGGCGCGGGCGGCGCTGATGCTGGCGGAGGCGACCGGCGAGAACGCCTATGTGGAGAAGGCGCGGGGCTGGGTCGCGGTCCTCGACGCCCACTACTGGGACGATGCGGAAGGCGGCTACTTCTATGCACCCGACGACGGCGAGGCGAGCATCAGCCGCACCAAGACGGCCCACGATGCCGCGACGCCCGCCGGTAACGGAACCATGGTGGGCGTGCTCGCGCGCCTCCACTATCTCACCGGCGAGGCGGCCTATCGCGACCGCGCCGAGGCGCTGGTCAAGGCGTTCTCCGGCGAGCTGGAGCAGAACTTCTCACCCTTGTCGACGCTCGCCAACAACAGCGAGGTCTTGCGCCGCGCGGTGCAGGTGGTGGTGTGCGGAGAGCGAGCGGAGGAGGGGACGAGTGCCCTCGTCGACGCTGTCTACGCAACCAGCCTGCCCAACCGTGTGCTGAGCGTGCTCGCGCCGGGCGAAGCGCTGCCTCTGGGCCATCCCGCCTTCGGCAAGGGGCAGCACGAGGGGCAGCCCGCGGCCTATGTCTGCGTGGGCCCCGTCTGCTCGCTTCCGGTGACCGAGCCGCCGGCGCTCAAGTCCGCACTCGACGAGGCCGCCGGCGCGCCCGGCGAAGGCTGAGACCCATGACAGCCACCAGCTGCACCATCGAGAGCCCCGTCGGCCCGCTCACGATCACCGCCGAGGACGGCGCGGTCACGGCGGTCGACTTCGGTGGCGGCGGCGGACCCCGCCCAAACACAGGCGTGCTGACGGAGGCCGCGCGCCAGCTCACCGAATATTTTGCCGGGGACCGCCGCGAATTCGCGCTGCCCCTCGCGCCCCAAGGGACGCCCTTCCGCCGCCGGGTGTGGGCGGCGATGCAGGCCATTCCCTATGGCGAAACCCGGAGCTACGGCGACCTCGCCCGCGCGCTTGACAGCGCCCCCCGCGCCATCGGCGGGGCCTGTGGGGCCAACCCCATCCCCCTCATCATCCCCTGCCACCGGGTCGTCGAGGCAAGCGGCGCGCTCGGCGGCTTCTCCGGCGGCGCCGGCTGTGATACCAAGCGCCAACTTCTAGCGCTGGAACGCGCGCTTCCGCCGACGCTTTCGGTCTGAGCCGAGCGCGGCCGGGCGGGCGCCCCCGACAGGAAAGGACGACTCATGGTCAAGGCAGTTCGGATGCACGAAGCCGGCGGGCCCGAGGTGCTG
This sequence comes from Alphaproteobacteria bacterium, assembly GCA_965262755.1. Classification (GTDB taxonomy): domain Bacteria; phylum Pseudomonadota; class Alphaproteobacteria; order UBA828; family UBA828; genus WTGU01. The sequence goes on from OZ253557.1 coordinate 1,084,394, forward strand.
CATTACGAGGATGTCACGCTGCCCGATCCCGGCCCCGGCGAGGCGCTGGTGCGCCACGAGGCGATCGGCCTCAACTATATCGACGTCTATCACCGCACCGGCCTCTACCCGGTGCCCTCGCTGCCCTGGCCCATCGGCATGGAGGGGGCGGGTGTGGTCGAGGCGGTAGGCGAGGGCGTCACCGAGGTCTCCGCCGGCATGCGCGTCGCCTACGCCAGCCCGCCGCCCCCCGGCGGCTATTCCGAGGCCCGTGTGATGCCGGCGGGATCGCTGGTGGAGCTGCCCGCCGACATCAGCTTCGAGCAGGGCGCGGCGATGATGCTCCAGGGCATGACCGTCGAGTACCTGATTCGCCGCACCTACCCGGTGAAGGCGGGCGAGACCGTACTGGTGCACGCTGCCGCCGGCGGGGTCGGGCTGATCCAGTGCCAGTGGCTCAAGCACCTGGGGGCGACGGTGATCGGCACCGTGGGTTCCGAAGAGAAGGCGGCGCTCGCCCGCGCGCATGGCTGCGATCACCCGGTCATGTACCGGACAGAGGATTTCGCCGAGCGGGTGATGGAGATCACCGAGGGCCAAGGCGTGCCCGTGGTCTACGATTCCATCGGTGCCGACACGGTGGAAGGCTCGCTCAATAGCCTCGCGCAGCTGGGGACGCTGGCGAGCTTCGGCAATGCCTCCGGTCCGATCACGGACTTCAACTTGGCGAGACTCGCGCCCAAGAGCGCCTACATCACGCGGCCCACTCTCTTCGGCTACAACGCGACCCGCGCGGAGCTCGAGGAATCGGCCGGCGCCCTCTTCGACGTCGTGCGCTCCGGCGCCGTCAAAATCGAGATCCACCAGACCTACCCGCTCGCCGAGGCCGCTCAGGCGCATCGCGACCTGGAGGCCCGGAAGACCACGGGCTCGACGATCCTGACCCCCTGACCGACCGTCGGGAGACATGCCGCAGCGGCCGGTAAGTGCATCCGCCGGCCGGGCGGAGGGGCGCGGGGCCTTCCGCGACCCCGCCTTCATAGCCAACCGGGAGACGCCGGTGCACCGGTGGGTTCCCTGGATCGCGGGCTTTTCCCGGCAGTTCGTTCAGGACGGCTTGGCCCGCCACCTGCCGGTGTCGGGGGCAGGCGTCGTGCTGGACCCCTTCGCAGGAGTCGGGACGACACTGATCGAGGCGGACCTCGCGGGCCATGACGCCGTCGGCTTCGAGATCAACCCTTATGCCGTCTTCGCCGCGCGGGCGAAGTTGGGGGCTCATCGGCTGGAGCCAGCAAGGCTCAGGGCTGCCGTCGCGGAATTCGTTGCGTTCATGGAGGATAGCGAGCGCGCGAGCCGCGCGCCCGAGGCCGCGCCTCCCGCCGCCTTCCGCACGCGGGCGCCGTTCTACAGCCCGGCGGTCGAGCGCAAGGTCCTCTTGGCCTTCGATTTCATGGCGACGCTGGATGAGCCGGTCGCCAGCCTCTTCCGTCTCGCCTTTGCGGCGACCATGGTGGGCTACTCCAACTACTCCTACGAACCGAGCTTGGGACGCAAGGCCTCCGTCGGGCGGCCGGAGGTCGTGGATGACGACGTGGCAGGTGCCATTGCGGCCAAGCTCCGTCAGATGGCGGACGATGCCGCGTGGTATCGCGGCGCGCGCGAGAACCCCGAGCGAGAGGACGGGCGAGTCTTCGAGCGCTCGTTCTTCGACGGCTACAGCGCGATCCCGGCGGAAAGCGTGGACCTGCTCGTCACCTCGCCGCCCTACCTGAACAACTATCACTACAACCGCAACACGCGACCGCACCTCTATTGGCTGGGGTTCTGCGCTGCGCCGCGCGAGATGAAGCGGCTGGAAGAGCTCAACTTCGGCACCTACTGGCAGAACGCCCGCGACGAAGCGCGGATCGACCTCGACCCCTCCATCGACGACAGTGCGATTCGAGAGGCCATCGATACGGTGCGGCAGCGGAACCCCGACAAGGGCGTCTACGGCGGCAACGGCTGGGCCAACTACGCGGCCCAGTATTTCAACGACTGCGCCCGCTTCCTCGACGGCGCGGCCTGGTGCCTGCGGCCCGGAGCGACCGCCCTGGTCGTCATCGGCAACTCCATCTTGCAGGGGGTGCCGATCCCAACTGATCGCTTTCTCGCAGCCATTGCTGAATCGCGCGGTTTCCGGGTGACAGAAATTCACGTTCCCCGTGAAACGCGGGTCGGTAGCAGCATCGTCGAGTCAAGTGTCCGTGCCGGCAAGGCGAATGGTGGGACACTCTACGAGTCGGTCGTGGAACTGCGGCGTATCTAACCTGCGCGCCTGACTCGATGCATGAGGAGGCCGTTTCGAGGGTGGAGCGAAAGCAGCCCTCGCGGCTCTACGGATTGGCCGTGAGCAAGGCGAAGCCGGTAGTGCTGTGCGACATGCGCCAGCACCATGACGCCTTCGGTCAGGGCCAGCGACGCGCCGATGCAAAAGCGCGGCCCATAGCTGAAGGGAATGTAGGAGCAGCGCGGCTGCTGGCCGCTGCGCTCCGGTGAGAAACGCTCCGGCTCGAAGCGTTCCGGCGCCTCCCACAGCTTGCGGTGGCGATGAATGACCCAGGGGATGATGCCGATGATCGCGCCGGCGGGAATCTCGCGCCCGCAAACCTCGTCTCTCTCAAGCGCCTGACGCCAGGGGAGGGAGTGGATGGGAGGGAAGAGCCGCAACGCCTCGTCGAAGATCATGCGCGTATAGGGCAGGCGGCGAACATCGTCGTACATGGGCGCTTCGCCTTTGAGCGTTTCGTCGAGCTCCGCCCAAAGCCGCTGCTCCACAGCGGCGTGTTGCGAAAGCAGGAACCAGGTCCAGCAAAGCGCCAACGCTGTGGTCTCATGCCCGGCGACGAAGACGGTCACCATCTGGTCGCGAACGTCCTTGGCAGACAGTCCGCGTCCGGTCTCGGGATCGCGGGCGTCGAGGAGCCGGTCCAGCAAGTCGACGTGTGAGCCCGCGTTGGGACGCTTCTTGCGCGCGTCGATGATTTGCCCCATCAACGCGTTGAGGTCCTTGAGCATCCTCGCCGCACGCCATGTTTTGTATAGCGCCCATACGCGGTTCGCGCCCGGAATCAGCGCAAGCGGACTGAGGGTCATTTCCGCCTGATAGCGGACGGAACTGCGATACAGCGTGTCCTTGATGAGCTCGCTATCCGACGAGAACATCGCCCGAGAGATGATATCGAGCGTCAATTCCGCCATGGCGCTCTCCATATCGAGAGGGCCATCGGCTCTGTCTGCATCCCATTTGCGAATCATGGCGTCGCTGGCGGCGGCAATGATGTCGGCATAGCCCGCCACGCTCTGCGCGTTGAAGGCCGGTGCCATGATCGTGCGGCTCCGGCGCCAGGCCTCGCCCTCGCTGGTGACGAGGCCGTTTCCCAGCGCCGGCGTCAGCAGCGGCCGGACGATGGGCGCCTTGATGTAGTTGGCGGCGTTGTCCTGCAAGATGTGCTTCACGCCGTCCGGATGGTTCACCAGGAAGTGGTGAAACCAGAGAAATTTCCGCTCGGTGATGTCTTCCCTGAAATCGGCGGCATCGAATCCGGCGATCAGGCTGTCGCTCATGGCCAGCGCGTAGGAGACGATGGAGCGCCGCCGCTCCGCCACGCGCGGAAGCACCAGTGCCGGCCGCTCATTCGTTGCGGTGGCGTTCTCTTCAATCACCGCGTGACGGGCCCTTCTTGCGTTGCCGCCTCTCGACCATGCCCCCGCATCAAGGCCATTTTGTGACGCGGACCGCCTGGCCGACCCCGGCTCTTCCCGGTCCATCGCCGCACCCCTTTGGGTTGTTGGCCCCGTCGGCAGGTGGGATAAGGGCGCCATGAGCGAACCTGCGACCCTCGACCGCCGCTACCGCACCCGCGGCGGCATCACGGTCCACCGCCGCGATTTGGAGGTGGACGGCGAGCCTGCGGCCGCAACCTTGGTCGAGCGGCTGGATCGCCACCCCGGCGTCTTCATGTCGTCGTGTTTTGAGTTCCCCGGCCGCTACACGCGCTGGGACTTAGGCTTTGCCGCCCCGCCGCTCGCCATCACCTGCCGCGGGCGCGATTTCGAAGTCGCGGCACTGGAGCCGAGAGGCCAGGTCCTGATCGAGCCGATCCGCGCCGCGATCGAGCCGCTCGACGCCGTCGCCGCGCTGGAGGCGGAGGCCGATCGCCTTCAAGGACGCATCCGCCGGCCGACGGAGATCGTGCCCGAGGAGCAGCGCAGCCGGCAGCCCTCCATCTTCAGTCTGCTGCGCGCGGTCATCGAGCTCTTCAGCAACGACGAGGACCAGCACTTCGGCCTTTACGGCGCCTTCGGCTACGACCTCGCCCACCAGTTCGAGCCGGTGGAGCTGCGCCTCGAGCGCCCCGCGGACCAGCGCGACCTGGTGCTCTTCGTGCCGGACGAGATCCTGGTCGTCGATCACATGTCGGACCGGGCGATGTGGCACCGCTACGATTTCGTCACCCCGGCCGGCGATACGCGCGACATGGCCCGTGCGCCTCGGGAGGACGCCTACGCGCCGGCATCCCCCGGCAACAACCCGCCTGCCAACGACCACCAGCCGGGCGAATACCCGGCGGCTGTGGAGCGCGCCAGGGATGCGTTCCGCCGGGGCGACCTCTTCGAGGCGGTGCTGAGCCAGCAGTTCAGCGAAGCCTGCGCCGATGCGCCGTCCGCGGTGTTCGACCGGCTGCGCACCGTGAATCCCGCGCCCTACTGCGCGCTGATGAACCTGGGCGCCGGCGAGTTCCTGGTCGCCGCCTCGCCCGAGATGTATGTGCGGGTGGAGGGCCGCCGCGTCGAGACCTGCCCGATCTCTGGCACCATCGCCCGCGGCAAGGACGCGCTGGGGGACGCCGCCCAGATCGCGAAGCTCCTCAACTCGGCCAAGGACGAGGCCGAGCTCACCATGTGCACTGACGTCGATCGCAACGACAAGTCGCGCATCTGCGAGCCGGGTTCCGTGCGGGTGATCGGGCGCCGGCAGGTGGAGCTCTACTCGCGCCTGATCCACACGGTGGATCACGTGGAGGGCATCCTGCGCCCTGAGTTCGACGCGCTCGACGCCTTCCTGAGCCACACCTGGGCGGTGACGGTGACCGGCGCGCCCAAGCACTGGGCAATCCGCTTCATCGAGGCGAACGAGCGCTCCGCGCGGCGCTGGTACGGTGGCGCCATCGGCCGCATCGGCTTTGACGGGGCGATGAACACCGGCCTCACGCTCCGTACCGTGCGCATGAAGGACGGAATCGCCGAGATCAGGGCCGGCGCCACGCTGCTCTACGACAGCGAGCCGCAAGCCGAGGATGAGGAGTGCCGGCTCAAGGCGTCCGCGCTATTCACGGCCGTGCGGGCTGAGGCCGCGCCCGCGCCGGCGCACGCGCCCTCGGCCCGGCCGGGGACTGCGCGGCGCGTGCTCCTGGTCGATCACGAGGATTCGTTTGTCCATACGCTCGCCAATTATCTGCGCCAGACCGGCGCCCAGGTCGAGACACTCCGGCCCGAGCCCGCGCGCCAAGCGTTGCGGGAGGGCGCGCCCGATCTCGTCGTGCTCTCGCCCGGCCCCGGCCGGCCCAAGGATTTCGGCACCGCCGAGACGATCGCCCTCGTGCTGGCGAAGGACGTGCCGCTGTTCGGCGTTTGCCTCGGGTTGCAGGCCGTGGCCGAGTATTTCGGCGGCCGGCTCGACCAGCTCGACGAGCCGGTCCACGGCAAGCCCTCTGAGGTCACGGTGCAGGGCAGCGCGCTCTTCCAGGGATTGCCGGAACGCTTCCGCGTCGGGCGCTACCACTCGCTCTACGCCCAGCGCGCGTCGCTGCCCGACGACCTCCTCGCGGTCACCGCCGAGACCGATGATGGCGTCGTCATGGCGCTGGAGCACCGGGCGCGCCCCATCGCCGCGGTGCAGTTCCACCCGGAATCGATCCTCTCCCTCGACGAGGGCATCGGCATGCGGCTGATCGACAACATGGTGACCGCGCTTACCGGAAACAGGGGCCCGGCGGCGGGAGAGTGAGCCCCGCGGTCACAACGCCCAGGCGCCGTCGATGACCAGCGGCTGGCCGGTCACGAACGCGGATTCGTCCGAGCCGAGGTAGGTGCAGAGCGCCGCGATCTCCGACGGCGAAGCCATGCGTCCCATTTGGTGGCGCGCGACCAAGTCCTCGCGTGCCGCCTCCGGGTCCGGGCGGGCGTTGAACCGCTCCTCAAGGGAGGGGGTATCGACCGCGCCGGGGCAGACCGCGTTGCAGCGGATTCCCTGCGCCGCATAGTCCAACGCGACCGACTTGGTGAGGCCGATAATGGCGGCCTTGCTGGCGCCGTAGGCGCAGCGGTCGGGCGCGGCCTTCACCGATGAGACCACCGACGCCATGTTGATGATCGAGCAGCCGCCCTGGGCCAGCATTGCCGGCAGGAAGGCGCGAATCATCCGGTACATCGCGGTCACGTTGAGGTTCAGCGTCTCCTCCCAGTCCGCGGGCTCGCAATCCAGGAGCGCGCCGTGGGGCACGCGGCCGGCGCAGTTGAAGAGCACATCGAGGGCGCCGATCTCATCAGCCGCGGCTGCCACGGCACCGGCATCGCGGACGTCCAGGGCCCGGCAGGTGACGCCCTCCAACGTGGCGAGGCCGGCGAGCTTGGCTTCGTCGATATCGCTGGCCCAGAGCCGCGCGCCTTCGCTGTGGAATGCGACGGCGGTCGCGTGGCCAATCCCCTGCCCCGCTGCCGTGATCAGCGCGGTCTTTCCCGCGAGCCGCCCCGCCATCGTTCAGCGCCCGGTGAAGGTGGGCTTGCGCTTCTCGACGAAGGCCCTGACTCCTTCGGCGAAATCGTCGCTCGCCGCGCAATCCGCGAACATTTCGCCTTCCGCCTGAAGCTGCTGTTCGAGGGAGGCATGGCCCGAATTGCCGAGCAGCCGCTTGGTGTTGGCGTAGGCGCGGGCGGGGCCCGAGGCAAGCCGGCGGGCCAGCGCCTCGGTTTCTTCCTCGAGCCGGTGCGGCGAGACGACGCGGTTCACGATGCCGAGCCGTTCGGCTTCGCGCGCGCCGAATCGATCGCCGAGGAGCGCGAGCTCCATCGCCTTCTTGGCGCCCACCGTGCGCGGCAGAAACCAGGTCGACGAGCCGTCCGGGCTCGTGCCGATGCGGCAGTAGGCCATGGTGAAGATGCTGTCCGCGGCGCAGACCGCGAGGTCGGCGGCGAGAACCAGGCTCAGCCCGAAGCCGCCGGTGGCACCGCCGATGCTGGCGATGACCGGCTGCGGCATTCGCCGCATGATCCGGATGATGCGGTGGACCACATCGATGAACCCCTCGAAGTGCTGCCGGCGCTCATCCGGCGTGAGCTTGATCAGCTCGTAGAAGGAGCGCAGGTCGCCGCCCGCCATGAAGTGCCCGCCCGCGCCGCGCAGCACCAGGACGCGGGTCTCGGAATCGCGCTCCAGCGCGGCCAGGGCCGCGAGAAGCGCCTCGCAGAGCTCGGCATCGAGGGCATTCAGCACCTCCGGTCGGTTGAGGGTCACTCGGGCGATGCCATTCTCTCGCTCGATCTGCACGGTGTCGCTCATGTCGTGTGCCTCCTGCTGCCGCACGGCGCGTCCTAGCATCAAGCGGCGCCGTGGGCGAGACTGGCTTATCGCGACGCCCCGTTTTGCCGCGCCTACGACGGAGAAGACCGATGGCCGGGAACGCAATTCGCATCAAGACGGATCCCGATCCCTACGAGGCCTTCAGGCTGGCACAGGCCTACCGCGTCGGCGACCTGATCTTCGTCTCCGGCCAGGCCGCGATCGACCTCGACGGCACGATCGTTGGTGCCGGTAATTTCGACGCTCAGGCCGAGCAGACCTTCAAGAACCTGGCCGCGGTGCTGGAGGCCGGCGGCTCCAGCCTCGCAAAAATCGTCAAGGTGAACATTTACCTCAAGGACATGGGCAACTTCGGCAAGATCGTGGCGCTGCGCGAGAAATATTTCACGCCGCCCTACCCGGCCGACACCATCGTCGAGATCACGGGGCTGGCGCTGCCCGAGCTCGAAATCGAGATCGAGGCGATCGCCATGGTCGAAGGCGAGATCGTGGGTTAGCCCTCAGGCGATGGCGCCGGCGGCGCTCCCTCGCCCCGCTATTTCCTTGAGGAGAGAATACACCGGGTAAGTAATATCTGCGGCGTGCTGCAGCCCTCGTTCGCAATCAATATGCGAGAACGACCTCGTGGACGAAGGGGCGGGATAGGGCTACGTTTCGAACGTACGTTCCGAAACGGACCACAGAATACCGCGACACCCAATCAACTGAGTTGTCTCCGTGCTGCCGAGGCATAATGCGCGCGCGCATGTGGTCGGCCGGCCTGCGGCGATTGCCGTGGTGTCGTGACATCGAGCGATAGCATGACGTTACCGAAGTCCGAGAAAGACGTTGCCATCGTGGGGTATAGCCATCGTATGCTCGGTGGAATTCACTCGGACTCCGATTTCTGACGCCTCCTTAGCGAGCGGGAGGTTGTCCAGGAGCCAATAAGCGATCGTTGTGGCAAAGGCCACCTGCCCATCGGGGAATTTTCTGGTCCGGGGCGTCTTGCAAGCCCTTACGAGGGGCTGATTCGCGACGACGACGAATTGCTTTTCGACCGGACGTTCTTCGGCATGTCCCACAACGAATTGAAGCAGACCGAACCGCAAGTAAGGATGCTGCTGAATTGCGCGTGGGAGGCCATCGAACACGTTGGCTGGGACCTTCATTCATTGCGCAATAGCCCCACCGGTGTCTTTATCGGCGCGCAAGTTCCCGCCGTGTCCAACTGGCGGCCGCAGCATGGTGTCATGGAGTATTCGGTATCCGGCATCAGCCTTGCCATGCTGGCCAACCGGATTTCGTACCACTTCAACCTCATGGGGTCGTCGGCCACCTATTGCACGGCCTGCTCCACCGGCCTGAGCGCCCTGCACGCAGCGATGAATGCGCTCACGTGTGGCGATTGCGAACAGGCGCTCGTCGGCGCCGTCACCTATCTGGGCAGCGGCAGGATGAGCAGCAGCTTCAATCTCATGGGCGACATCAGCCCTGAGGGTATCTGCCATTCCTTCGATGCGGCGGCCAACGGCTACATGCGTTCCGAAGGATCGTTCGTCTTCGCCATCAAGCCCCTGGCGGCCGCCGAACGGGACGGAGACCCGATCTACGCGCCGATCGAGGCGACGGCGGTGAACGCGGTCGGCACAGCCGACGGCACCACAGGTCTCGCGCCGGGCCGCTTCATCAGCGCGCCGACCCGACACGCCCAGATTCAACTGATGCGCGAAGCCTCGGCCCGCGCCGGCCGAACCCCGCCCGATTTCGATTGCATCGAGGCCCACGCGACCGGAACCGCGGTCGGCGACCCCATCGAAGGCAACGCCATCGTGGAGGCCTATGGCGGATTCGAGCGCGAGGTTCCGCTCCGGGTTTCCAGCGTCAAGAGCAACGACGGGCACATGGAGGCCGCCGCGTTCTACTGCGCCCTGCTCAAGGTCATCCTGATGATGCAGCGGCGCACATTCGCGCCGACGTCGAAGAGCTTTCAGGTGCCCAATCCGGAGATCGACTTCGACTCTTGCCCCATGCAGGTGCAGACGGAATGCGCGCCGTTCCCCGACCATCCCGTGGTGATCGGAATCAACTCCTTCGGCTTCGGCGGCGCCAACGGGCACTGCGTGGTGCGCGAGTACCGGCCTGCGCAGCCCCGGCTCTGGTCGATGCCGCTGGCGCCTCAGGCCGGCTTCATGATTCCCTTGTCGGCGCGCACATCCAAGGCACTGGTCGAGAGCGCGCGCCGATTGCAGAACCTGCTCGAGGAGCAGCCGGTGGACCTCTACGCGCTTGCCGGCAATCTCAGCCGCCGCCGCACCCATTTCGCCGCGCGGACGGCGTTTGCCGTGCACAGCGTTCCAGACCTAACCGACGCTTTGGATGCCTACACGGAAGAAGGAGCCCCCATCGCCCTGGCGGAGGAGGGTGAGCGGCGGCTGGCGATGGTGTTCGCCGGGCAGGGGACGCAGTGGGCCGGTTGCGGCCGCGATCTCTACGAGGCTCATCCGATGTTCCGCCGCACCATCGATGCCATCGAGGAGCACTGGCGCGCCTATTCGCAGACCTCGCTGCGTGAGGCCTGTTTCGAGGTTCCGCAAGCGGCGCTCGATGAATGCGAGTTGGCCCAGCCCGTCATTTTCACGCTCCAGTGCGCCCTGGTGGAGTTGTTCAAGACCTGGGGGGTCTATCCGGACTGCGTGGTTGGCCACAGCTCAGGCGAGGTGGCCGCGGCGTACGCCTCTGGCGCACTTTCGCTTGCCGATGCGACGCGGCTGGTCTTCCATCGCGCCACCTTGCAGCAACGCACGGCCGGCTCCGGCCGCATGCTCGCGATCGGTCTCGACCGGCCGGGCGTGGAGGAGCTGCTGGACGGCCCGGACGTTCCCTTTCGCCTCGACGGTACCCGGCCCGTTCAAGTCGAGATCGCCTGCGAGAACGCGCCGGCCAATACCGTCATCTGCGGCCGCGAGTCCGATCTTCAGCCCGTGATGGAAGAGCTGGATCGGCGCAGCCTTCAGAACCGGCTGATCCCGGGGAACATCGCCTTTCATTCCCGGGCGATGGACCCGATCAAGGACGATGTGCTGGATGCACTCTCCTTCCTCGACGATCGCGGCTCCGACGGCGATGTGCCGTTTGTCTCGTCGGTGACGGGTGTCGAGACGGAGTGGCTGGACAGCGCTTATTGGTGGTCGAACATTCGCCAGCCGGTCCGTTTCGCCGCAGCAATGGAGACCGTGAAGCGCGATCACCGGCCCGATGTGGTGCTGGAGCTCGCGCCTCACTCGGCTCTGCAACCGCTCGTCGCGCAGTGTACGGTCGAGGATCCCCGCCGGGCTTACGCGGAAGAGTTGATGAGCGCGACCAATGTCGTCGACACGCTCGCAGGCATTCACCGCATCGATATGGACGAGCCCGAGGAGGATTTCATGCTCCTCAGGCTCGCCTTCGCGACCTGGATCATCACCGTCGCGCACCATGTGCCGGCCTATGGCCGTTGGCTGGCCGAGACCGGCTCCCGCGATGCCTACGCGCATCACCACCGGCGCGTCATGCAGCACTTCACCTGGCAGCGCCGGCAGCGGGAGCCGGAAGAGCAGCGGTTCTGGTTGCTCAAGATGCCCTTCCATCTCATGGAGTTGGGGGTGCTGCTGGAGACCTACCCGGACGCGGTCTTTATCCAGACCCATCGCGAGCCCGCGCAGTTCATGGGCTCGTGGAACAGCCTGGTGGAGCGGATTCGTTCGTTCACCACCGAGCCCAGGCCGCCGCACGAAACCGGTGCCGAGCAGCTGGCGCTCATGAGCCGCATGCTCAACGGCGCTGTTCGGTTCCGCGCTTCCCATCCTGCGATCGATCGGCGCTGGGTCGATGTGAGCTAGGCGCATCTGGTTGCGGACCCGATGGCGGTCGTGGCCAACATTTATGGCCGGTTCGGTTGGCCCCTCGAGTCGGCCGCCGTCAACGACATGGAGGCATGGCTCTCCCTTCAGGCAGAGCAGCGCCGGCATGAGCCTCGGCACGAGTACAGACTGGAGGACTATGGCCTGACGCCGGAGGCGGTGGATGAGGCGTTCGCGCCCTATCGGGACTTTGTAGCCGCGCGGGGGGTCCGGCTGTCCGCCGGCGCTTAGTTTCTATCCAGAGTTGGTACCAGAGACTGTGTGCACTGTGTCAAACTGCGACTCGAGGCGGCCTTGCCAAGGCGGGGCGAGGCAGCAATCCTCCGCGTAGAAGCAGGGAAGGAGAACGCCATGTCGAGGAGCCTTGTCGAGACCCTGCTGGGTGCAGTGGTGCTGGCGGTGGCCATCGGCTTCGTCGTCTTCGCCTATACCCGGAGCGGCGTCGCCACGGTGAGCGGCTACGAGGTGAGCGCCGCGTTCAACCGCGTTGACGGCATCGCCAACGGGTCCGACGTGCGAATCGGCGGTATCAAGGTCGGCACCGTGATCGAGCGCACACTCGAGCCCGAGACCTACCGTGCCGTACTCCGCATGAGCATCGACGAGACGGTCGAGCTTCCGCTGGATACCACGGCGGCAGTGGTCAGCGACGGCCTGCTCGGCGGCAAATTCATCGACCTCCAGCCGGGCGCCGAGGAGACTCTGATCGCCGACGGCGGCCGCATCGCGTACACCCAATCCTCGCTCCTGCTCGAGGAGCTGATCGGCAAGTTCGCATTCGGCGCGGAGTAGGTGAGGCTCAGTTTTCTGTTCCTGGCCGCGGGTGCAGCGCTCGGGGCGGCCCTGGCCGATGGCGTCGGCTCCGGTGTCGGCGCGGCCGAGCGCAGGCTCGCGGTGCTCCAGGCGCTGGACAAGGTGGTGGCACGGACCTCCAGGCTGGAAGCGCCGCTCGACCGGCCGGTCCGTTTCGGAACGCTCCGCATCGTTGTGCGCGCCTGTCACGCGGCGCCACCCGAAGAGCCGCCGGAGAACGTGGCCTTCCTCGAGATCGACGAGGTACACCACGATGAGCGCGCGGTGCGCCTCTATACGGGGTGGATGTTCTCGTCCACGCCGGGTCTCGCGTCGCTCGAGCACCCAGTCTACGACATCTGGGTGCTCGCCTGTACCGAGGCGGCGCCGGCACCGGAAAACGCTGCATCGGAGAAGCCGGACGGATAGAAGGTCGCGGGGCGCGGGAGCGCATCGGCGAGCTGCGAAAGGTAACGGGCGCGCGGCATCTCGACCGCGCCGAAGCGGCTGAGGTGCGGGGTGACGAACTGGGTATCCAGCAGGGTGAAGCCGCCCGCCTTCAGGCGTGCGACCAGATGCACGAGTGCGACCTTGCTGGCATCCCGCTCGACGCTGAACATGCTCTCGCCGAAGAACGCGGCACCCAGTGCCACGCCATAGAGGCCGCCGACCAACGTATCGTCGTGCCAGGCCTCCACGCTGTGGGCGTGCCCCTGCCGGTGCAGCGCGCAGTAGGCCTCGAAGATGGGCCCGTTGATCCAGGATTCGGGCCGGCGCCCGGTGCGGCGCGCGCAGCCTCGCACGACGCGGGGGAAATCGCGGTCCACGGTGATCCGGAAGCGCCCGGCGCGTACCGTACGCGCGAGCCGGCGGGGCACGTGAAAGCCGTCGAGCGGGATGACGCCGCGCGTCTCGGGATCGACCCAGAAGACATCACGCTCCGCCTTGCCCTCCGCCATGGGGAAGAGCCCGCAGCCATAGGCCCGCAGGATCAGCGCCGGCGTGAGTTCGACCGTCGTCATGTCGTTTGTGCTACGGAGCGGGACCGGTGCCGGTCTCCGTCACGAAGCGCTCGAACCAGTGGATGTCGTATGCGCTCTCGGCGAACGCCGTGCTGGCGAGCAGGCGCAGGTGCAGCGGGATCGTGGTCGAGACTCCCTGGATGACGTATTCCTCCAGCGCCCGCCTGAGACGCATGACGCACGCCGTGCGGCTGCCCGCTTGAGCGATCACCTTGCTGATGAGACTGTCGTAGTAGGGCGGGATCCGGTAGCCGTCGTAGAGCGCGGAATCGATGCGCACGCCCGGCCCGCCCGGCGTGTGGTAGCCGCTGACGGTGCCGGGCGAGGGACGAAACGTGTCGGGGTCCTCAGCCGTGATCCGGCACTCGATGGCGTGGCCCTCGAAGCGCACATCCTCTTGATTGAGGGCGAGGGGCTCGCCGGCTGCGACCCGGATCTGCTCGTGCACGAGATCGATTCCGGTGATCATCTCGGTGACGGGATGCTCCACCTGGATACGCGTGTTCATTTCCATGAAATAGAAGGCACCGTCCTCGTAGAGGAACTCCAGCGTGCCCACCCCGCGATAGCCGAGCTCGCGGACCGCGGCGCTGGCGCGCGCGCCGATCTCCGCCCGCTGATGCGGGTCCAGTGCCGGCGATGGCGCTTCCTCCAGCACCTTCTGATGGCGGCGCTGCAAGGAGCAGTCGCGCTCGCCCAAGTGCACCGCGTTGCCGAACTGGTCGGCGAGCACCTGCACCTCGATATGGCGTGGGGCCGCGACCAGTTTTTCCAGATAGAGCGCGTCGTTGCCGAAGGCGGCATCGGCCTCGGCGCGTGCCGTGGCGACCGCCGTCACCAGTTCTTCGCGGCTGTCGACCCGTTTCATGCCGCGCCCGCCGCCGCCCGCGACCGCCTTGATGAGGACCGGATATCCGATGTCGTCGGCGGCCTGGGCAAAGGATTCGGCGTTTTCCAGTGCCGAGGCGGAGCCCGGAATCACCGGCAGGCCGAGCTCGGCGGCCGTCTGCTTGGCGCGGATCTTGTCGCCCATCAACGTGATGTGCGACGGGCTCGGGCCGATGAAAATGAAGCCGTGCTCCTCCACGATGGTGGCGAAATCGGCACTCTCGGAGAGGAAGCCGTAGCCGGGGTGGATTGCGTTAGCGTTGGTGATCTCGCCGGCGGCGATGATCGCCGGGATGTTGAGATAGCTCTCCCTTGGCGCGGGCGGCCCGATGCAGACTGATTCGTCGGCGAGCCGGGCATGCATCGCCTCGGCGTCCGCCGTGGAATGGACGGCGACGGTCTTGATGCCGAATTCCCGGCAGGCGCGGATGATCCGGACCGCGATTTCCCCCCGGTTGGCGATCAGGATCTTGTCGAACATCGGCCTCACTCGAGGATCAGCAGGACCTCGCCATACTCGACCCGGGCGCCGTTCTCGGCAAGAATTCGGGTGACGCGGCCGCCACGCGGGGCGCGGACCGGGTTCATCGTCTTCATCGCCTCGACGATGAAGAGCGTATCGCCCTCGCGGATCTCGTCGCCGACCAGGACGAGGGGACGCCCGTCGGGCTCCGGCGCCACGTAGACGACGCCCACGAGCGGGGAAATCACCGCGCCCGGGTGGGAGGCATCGTCCTGGGCCGGCCCAGGCGGCGGGACCTCCTCAGGTACGGGCGTGCCCTGCACGGGGTGTGCGGCGGGCGCAGGTGGCGGCACCACGAGCGGCCCGGCGGTTCGCGCAATGCGGATGCGGCTTGCGCCTTCGCCGATCTCGATCTCGGTGAGGCCTGCCTCGTCGAGCACCGCAGCAAGCGCTCGGATCAACTCGATGTCAGGTCCGAACACGGGCTCCGGCTCCTCCGGCCGGGCTTCCAGCACAGGCTTCACCGCCATCGCGTCAGTCCTCCGTCAAGAGCGCGCGCATCCCGTCGAGCGCGAGCAGGTAGCCGTGCGCGCCGAACCCGCAGATGGAACCTCGCACTGCCTGCGCGACGTAGGAGTGCCGGCGGAAGGGCTCGCGCCGGTGGATGTTCGAGAGGTGCAACTCGATGGCTGGCACGTCCACGGCGCGCAGCGCGTCCATGATGGCGACCGACGTGTGGGTGTAGCCGCCAGGATTGAGGATGATGCCGGCGTGTGCCTTCGGCGCCTGCTGAATCCAGTCGATCAGCTCGCCCTCGTGGTTGCTCTGCCTGAAATCGACCGCAAGCCCGTGACTCTCCGCGTGGCTCTCGCACAGCGCGCGAATATCGTCCAAGGTCTGGCGACCGTAGATTTCAGGTTCTCGCAACCCCAGCATATTGAGGTTGGGGCCGTTCAAAATCAAGATATTGTAAGTCATGGCCGCACCGAGTCGTGATGCTCGCCCGCACGCCGGGTCTAACACGGCTGGGACTCGGGCTTCAATCCGCGCGTTCAACACCGCCGTCCCCGGTTGAAATCGCCAGCGGCCTCACCAATACTCCATGCGTGGCCGTAGCATTGCGGCAACATACAGAATTCTAACGGAACACCACCCATGCAGGTGCAGATTAACGGCGAGCTCCGCGAGTTCGAGGAGCCTCAGTCGGTCCGTAGCATCGTGACGGGGCTCGGCCTCGATCCGCGCAAGATCGCCGTCGAGCACAATCTCGAAATCGTGCCCCGGAGCGCCTACGACCGCACCGCCGTCGCCGCCGGCGACCGGTTGGAGATCGTGCACTTCATCGGCGGCGGCGCCGACCCTGTACCGGCCGCCGCGGACGACGACACCTGGGAGGTCGCCAGCCGGCGCTTCCGCTCGCGGCTGATCGTCGGGACCGGCAAGTATCGTGACTTCGAGCAGACCGCCGCGGCGCTGGACGCCTCCGGCGCCGAGATCGTCACGGTCGCCGTCCGTCGGGTGAATGTCACCGACCCGGGCACGCCGATGCTGATCGATTACGTCGATCCCAAGCGCTACACCTATCTGCCCAACACCGCCGGCTGCTTCACCGGCGAGGACGCGGTGCGCACGCTGAGGCTCGCCCGCGAGGCCGGCGGCTGGTCGCTGGTCAAGCTCGAGGTGCTCGGCGATCAGGAGACGCTCTATCCCAACATGCCCGAGACCCTCCACGCTGCCGAAATCCTGATCAAGGACGGCTTCGAGGTGATGGTCTACTGCAGCGACGACCCGATCATGGCCAAGCGGCTGGAGGATATGGGCTGCGCCGCCATCATGCCGCTGGCGGCACCCATCGGCTCCGGGCTCGGCGTGCAGAACCCGGTCGGCATCCGCATCATCGTCGAACGCATCGGCGTGCCCGTGCTGGTCGATGCCGGTGTCGGCACGGCCTCCGACGCCGCCGTGGCGATGGAGCTGGGGTGCGACGGGGTGCTGATGAACACCGCCATCGCCGGTGCCCGCGACCCGGTGCTGATGGCGCACGCCATGCGCCATGCGGTGGAGGCGGGCCGGCTCGCCTATCTCGCCGGCCGCATGGCCAAGAAGCGCTATGCCGACCCGTCGTCGCCGCTCGGCGGACTTATCTGAGAGGGCCGGCGGCTCCGCCCGTATCGCTTACCGCCGTCCCTTCATGGCCTGTTCGGCGGCGTTGCGAATATCCTCCGCCCTCAGCCAGCGCGCGCTGCCGTGGGGTAGGCCTTCCGCAGCGATGGTCGCATGGTATCGCGCCTTATCGGCGTCGCCCCGCAGATAGGCGGCCTCGGCAAACGCGAGGGAGGAGGCAGCGCGCTCGCCTGCACGGCCGCGGGCGATGCCCAGCTGGTACCAGTGCTGGGGCTCCTTCGGCTCCAGCCGGCTCGCCGCCTCCAGGTTCTCTACGGCATGTGCGATCAGCGCGGCATCGCCGGTCTCGATCAGCGCGCGGGCAAGGCCGAGGCGCAGCAGCGCGGCGTCTTCCTTTAGCGCCACCGCGCGGCTGTAGGGCGCGATCGCCTCCCTGACACGGCCGTTCTCGAAGAGAATCTGCCCCTTGAGCTCGTGGAACCAGGGATCGTCGGGGTGGTCCGCGAGCAGGGCATCGAGCGCTGCGAGCGCGCGTTCCAGGTCTGGGATACGGTAATAGGCGATCGCGCGGGCGTAGCGCGCTTCGGTCGATTCGTCCTCGGCCGGATAGGCACGGAACGTCTCCTCCGGCGGATCGAGGAATCCCTTGAGCTTCGCCGCCATCCGGCGGTGGGCGACCCGTACCCCGTCCGGCGTTGCGTCTCCGGCCAGGTTCGCTCCCGCCACGCGGTCGCGGACGAAACGGATGCGCTCGCGCGTGAGTGGGTGGGTGCGCGCATAGCTGTTCACCTCACCGATAGAGAACCGCTCGCGCTCCTCAAGCCTCTGGAACATGCGCAGGAGGCCCGCGGCGGACTGCCCGGTGGTATCGAGGAGGCGGATGGCGGCCTGGTCGGCACTTTCCTCCTGCGCCCGGCTGTAGCGAAGGAACGACTGCTGCGCCATCGCCTGGCCGCCGCTCACGATCGCGCTTCCCACCTCGCCCTCGCCGGCGATGATGGCGCCGGCTGCCAGGACCGTCGCCAGGATCATCTCGGCCGATGCGTTCTCCAACGCGTCCCGTGTACGCACCAGGTGGCCGCCGGCGATGTGGCCGATCTCGTGCGCGAGCACACCGATGATCTCGCCGGGGTCCTCGGCGGCGGCCAGCATGCCGCTGCTCAGGAAGAGATTGGGGCCGCCGGCAACGAAGGCGTTGATGTTGGAATCGTTGACGATATGCAGCTTGACCGCGCCGTCACCGAGGCCCGCAGCTTCCAGCAGTGGCGCGGCATAGTCGCGGATGATATCTTCGACTTCGGCGTCGCGAATGAGCGACATGCCCTGCGGCCTCGCCGGCGCCACTGCCGCCAGGATCAAGGCGAGCGTTACGCAGACGAACGCAGCGGCGCGTGCAAGGCGGATGGCCAACGCTCACAATCCGAGGGGTTCGCGTCTGGATATGCCGCTTGCGCGCCCCCGTCAATGGTCGACCCTTCACGTCATCGTGGCGCTTGTGCCGCTCGCGGCGCTCTAAGATACGCCGATGGCGGCATCCCGGCGCGCGGCGGTCGCGCCCTTCTTCGCGATGGAAATTCTCAAGGCCGCGACAGCGCGCGCGGCGGAAGGCGCGCGGGTCTTCCACATGGAGACGGGGGAGCCGGGCTCCGGCGCGCCCAAGCCCGTTCTCGACGCGGCGCAGGCGGTCTTGGCCGCCGAAAAGATCGGCTACACCGAGGCCCGCGGCGTGCTGCCGCTGCGCGAGCGCATCGCCGTTTACTATGAGGAACGCTACGGCTTCGCCCCGCCGGTCGAGCGTATCGTGGTCACGACCGGCGCCTCAGCCGGGCTCATGCTCGCTTTCCTCGCCGCCTTCGACGTCGGCGAACGGGTGGCGCTCGCCAATCCCGGCTATCCCGCCTACCGCAACACGCTGCAGGCGCTCGGGCTTGAGCCGGTGCTGCTCCCGACAACGGCGGAGACCCGCTTTCAGCCCACAGTGGCGATGCTGGAGGCGCTGGAGAAGCCGATCCAGGGCCTGATCGTCGCGAGCCCATCGAACCCGACCGGGACCATGCTGCCCAGGCGCACGCTAGAAGCGGTTGCGGCCTTCTGCGACGGCCGGGGCATCCGGGTGGTCTCCG
Source organism: Alphaproteobacteria bacterium (assembly GCA_965262755.1). Lineage (GTDB taxonomy): Bacteria > Pseudomonadota > Alphaproteobacteria > UBA828 > UBA828 > WTGU01. Next base: position 1,103,287 of record OZ253557.1, read on the forward strand.
ACGAAATCTACCACGGCATCACCTATGGCGAACCGGCGGCCAGCGTCGCCGCCTTCTCCGAAAGCGCAGTCGTGATCAACGGCTTCTCAAAATATTTCGCGATGACAGGCTGGCGGCTCGGCTGGATGGTTGTGCCCGATGACCTCGCGCGGGCAGTGGAGCGGCTGACGCAAAACCTCTTCATCTCGCCGCCGGCCCTTTCGCAGCGGGCCGCGCTCGTCGCGTTCGACTGCCAGGACGAGCTGGAGGCCAACGTGGCGCGTTACGCCCGCAACCGCAGCATCGTCCAGCGGGCGCTTCCGGCCGCCGGTTTCGGCGCGCTCGCACCCTGCGACGGGGCCTTCTACGCCTATGCCGACGTCTCGGGCCTGACCCGCGACAGCGAGGCCTTCTGCCGGCGCATGTTGGCCGAGTGCGGGGTCGCGGCGACCCCCGGCATCGACTTCGACACCGAGCGCGGCCGGGCCTTCGTCCGCTTCTCCTATGCGGGTGCCACGGAGGAAGTGGAAGGCGCCTGCGCTGCCCTCGAGCGCTGGCTCACGCCAACCGGCTGAGCCGAGCCGCCCGAGCCGCTCGGCGGCGGCCGGGCGGGGTTGCTGCGCCAGCTATCGCGACGATGAAGCGATCCGCTGCCACCAGCCGCGGCGCCGGGGCCTGTCGTCCGGCAGGAGCGCCGGCGCTGTCTCGTCGGCAAGCGCTTCTTCGTCCCCGTCGATTGGGGCGGCGTCGGCCTGATCTTCGCCGTCGTCGACCGGGGAGGCCTCGTGTTGATCAGCTATTACCGGTCCGGCCTGGCTCGGTGCCTCTGCAGCGTCGACGCTCGCCTGCGCGGCCTCGACGGCCGGTAGCTCAGTCGTAACCGGCGGCTCGGGCGAAGGCTTCGGGGCGGGCGGCGACTCCGCTTCGTCTGCGGCGACGCCGGTCGCACCATCCGTCAGGTCGGTCGCGCCATCGGTGGCGAGACCTGGAGGCGTCGCCACCGGCTCGCTGTCGGGTGCCTGCGCAGGCGCAGCATCTGCCTCTGCCGCGAGCGGCCGTGCTTCAGCCTCCTCGGCTACGGCCTCGCTTGGGGTTTCGCTTGGCGCGTCCTGCTGCTCCTGCTGCTTCGCCGTGCGGCTGCGCCCGCCTCGCCGGCCGCGACGCCTGCGCTTGGCACGGGGGGCATCCTCGGCCGTGCCGTCCGCTGCGACGGCCGCGTCCTCCGTCTTGTCGTCTGCCTCGCCTTCGGCTTGAGCCGACTCCGCGGGTTCTGCGGTGGCTGCGGGTTCTGCGGCGGTTCCCTCCGCGGCCTCGCCACGTGGCTTGCGCCGCCGGCGCCGGCGGCGCTTGGCGGGCTCCGCAGTTTCGGCCGTAGCTTCACCGTCGGGCTGGTCCGCCTCGCTCGTCTCTTCCTCGGCAGGCTGTTCAATGGGCACTGTCCGGGCCGCGATTCGCTCGATCGCGTAGCTCGGCGGCACGAGACTGTCGTCCTGCTCGAAGCTGACGGCGAAATCGTAGCGCTGCTCGATCTCCTCCAGCATCCGGCGCTTGCGGTTGAGGATGTAGAGGCCGACGGCGGCCGGCACACGCAGCTGGATCTCGGCGCTCCGTCCTTGCAGCCCTTCTTCCTCGATGGCTCGCAGCGCATGGACCGCGGACGATTCCACCGAGCGCCGGACCCCTGTGCCGCCGCAGTCCACGCAGCGTTCCATGCTCGCTTCCGCCAGGCTCGGGCGCAGCCGCTGGCGCGAGAGTTCCATCAACCCGAAGGGGCTGATCCGGCCCATGCGGATGCGCGCGCGGTCGATCTTCATCGCCTCCTTGAGCTTGCGTTCTACCGCCCGCTGGTTGCGGTTCTCGTCCATGTCGATGAAGTCGATGACGATCAGCCCGGCGAGGTCGCGCAGCCGGAGCTGGCGCGCGATCTCCTCCGCCGCCTCCAGATTGGTCCTGAGCGCGGTCTCCTCGATCGTGCGCTCTTTGGTGGCCCGCCCCGAATTCACGTCGATCGCGACCAACGCCTCGGTCGGGTTGATGACCAGGTATCCGCCCGACTTGAGCTGGAGCTCCGGTCCGTACATGGAATCGAGCTGGCTCTCGATCTGATAGCGGACGAAGAGCGGAATCCGGTCCCGATAGGGTTTTACCCGCGCGGCGTGGCTCGGGATCATGGTCTTCATGAACGTCTTGGCGGTCTTGTAGCCCTCGTCACCCTCGATCAGGATCTGCTCGATATCGCGCGTGTAGAGGTCGCGGATCGAACGGCGGATCAGGTTTGCCTCCTCGTTGATCACGCAGGGTGCCGTCGATTCCATCGTGAGGGCGCGGATGTTCTGCCAGCGGCGCAACAGGTATTCCAGATCGCGCTTGATCTCGGTCTTTGAGCGCGAAAGGCCGGCGGTCCGCACGATGACCGCCATGCGCGCCGGGATATCGAGGTCGTTCATGATCTTCTTGAGGCGCCGGCGGTCGTCGGCGTTGACGATCTTGCGCGAGATGCCCCCGCCCCGGATCGCATTGGGCATGAGCACGATGTAGCGCCCGGCGAGCGAGAGGTAGGTGGTGAGTGCCGCACCCTTGTTGCCGCGTTCCTCCTTGACCACCTGCACCAACAGGATCTGGCGCTTCTTGATCACCTCCTGGATGTGGTAACGGCGGCTGAGCAGGGAGCGGCTGGCCTGGAGCCGGCGGCGTTCCAGGTCGTCCATCTCGTCGCCGCCCATGATCTCGACATCGCTGCCGTCGCCATTGCCGGTGCCCTCGGTGGCTCCGTCGCCGGTGCTGCTGTCGTCCGCTACACCGTTGCCCGGCGCGGCGCTCTCATCAGCTGTCGCCTCGGCAGTCTTGGAGGCGTCCGCCGGCTCTGGCTGAGATTCGTCTTCGGCCGTAGCCTCGCTTTCAGTCTCGTCGTCCTCCGCGGCCGCCGGCTGAGCAGCGGCTGGCTCGTCGGCGTCGTCGACGGCTTCCGCCGTCTCGGCGTAAAGCGCCTCCCGGTCTTCGACCGGGATTTGGTAGTAGTCGGGGTGGATTTCGTTGAAGGGCAGGAAGCCGTGGCGATTGCCGCCATAGTCGACGAATGCCGCCTGGAGCGAGGGCTCCACGCGCATGACCTTGGCTAGGTAGACATTTCCCTTGAGCTGCTTCCGTGCAGCCGATTCGAAGTCGAACTCTTCTAGTCGCGTTCCGTCCGCCACGACCACGCGGGTTTCTTCCGCGTGGCTGGCATCGATGAGCATACGTTTGGCCATTCTTGTATTTTCTCCGTCCGGGAGCGCGCGGGGGTCTCTGCCCCCGCTGAGCGCATCCGCGGGAACGCGATGCGGCGCCGCGCCGAACAGGGTCCGCCGGCCGGCGCGTGCCGGTCTCGTCTTGCGACGGACCGCTTCACGGCGGGGGCGGTCGGCTCGATGGTAGGCAGCTGCCGCATCGGACTCGTTCCATGGTTTCGAGGTGCGGAATCACTGGACACATCCGCTGCCACCCGGCTTCGGTGCCGGGGAGCCGCCGCCCTCGCCTTCGCTATGCGAGCGGTTCGGCGCGGCCCGTCCATTAGCAGTTTCGCATCACCAACATAGAGCGGTCGGCCGCCCAATACAATGCCGGGTCCAATGCCGAGCGTCCGTTCCGCCATGCCTTTGCTGTTATGCATCTGGTCCCCATCGACGCCCGCAGCCGCGAAATTCAGTGCAGGTGCCGGCGTTGACGCTCACCGGGGCGCTCACTACATTCAGGCCGCCCATCACAAGACGGGATCGCACGGTGCTGCGCGAACTGACCGATCGCTCGCGGGAGGTGCTCCGCCGCCTGGTCGAGGAATTCATGGAGACGGGGCAGCCGGTGGGCTCGCGCACGCTCTCGCGCCGACTCTCCACCCCGGTGTCGGCAGCCACGGTGCGGAACGTCATGGCCGACCTGGAGGATGCCGGCCTGCTCTATGCGCCGCACGTCTCGGCGGGCCGGCTGCCGACCCAGATGGGCATGCGGATCTACGTGGACGGGCTGCTCGAGTTGGGCCGCCTTACCGAGGACGAGCGTGCCAGCATCGAGGGGAAATGCCAGGCGGCGGGCCGCACGGTCGAGGAGATGCTGACCGAGACCACCGAGGCGCTCTCGGGCCTCTCGGGCTGCGCCGGGCTGGTGCTCGCGCCCAAGGCCGACGTGCCCTGCCGCCAGGTAGAGTTCGTGAGCCTCAGCAGCGGCCGCGCGCTCGCGGTCATGGTGACGGAGACCGGGCTCGTCGAAAACCGTGTCATCGACGTGCCGCCGGGCATGAACCAGTCGCACCTCAGCCGCGCCACCAACTACCTGAACGCGCGGCTTGCCGGCCGCACGCTCGCCGAGCTCAGCGAGGAGATCCACACGGAGATCGAGGAGCACCGGGCCCAGCTCGACAGCCTGACAGCCCGCGTCGTCGAAGCCGGGATCGCCGAATGGGCGAACGGCGCGCGCGAGCACGGCAGCCTCATCGTGCGCGGCCGGGCCAACCTGATCGACGATGTCACTGCGATGGCAGACCTCGAACGGATCAGGGAGTTGTTCGACGCGCTCGACGAGCGGAACGACTTCATCCGGTTGCTGGAAAGCACCGAGGGTGCGGATGGGGTCCAGATCTTCATCGGAGCGGAAAGCAGCCTCTTCGCCTCCGCCGGCTGCTCGATGGTCGTCGCGCCGTATCGCGATTCCGACGCACGCTTTATCGGGGCAATCGGCGTGATCGGCCCGACCCGGATCAACTACGGCCGCATTATCCCGATGGTCGATCACACCGCCGCGATCATCGGCCGGGTGCTGGGTTGAGTGAAGGCATGTCGCGCTCGGGGCGCCAGGGCTGGGGAGCGCCAAAAGGGACGAAGGAGACAATGCAGGACGAGACGGAACGGGCCGAGCCGGAGACGGAAGCCAACGCGCCCGCGGAGCAGGGCGACGCGGGCGCGGCCAGCCAAACGACCGGGACAGACGACGCTGACAAGGACAGCGCCGGCGCGCCAGAGACGGACGACGCAGAGGGGCATGACGCTGACGCGGCCGCCGACGCCGATGAGGACGAGGCGGAAGGCGGAGAGGCGGCGCTCAAAGATCGGCTCCTGCGCGCCCTTGCCGATGCCGAAAACGCGCGGCGCAGGGCCAGAAAGGACGTCGAGGAGGCGCGGACCTACGCGATCTCGCGCTTTGCCCAGGACCTGCTGGGCGTCGCCGATAATCTGGGCCGCGCGCTGGAGAGCATTCCCGCGGAGCGGCGCGAAAGCGATGACGCGGTGAAGGCGATCGCAGACGGCATCGCGATGACGGCGAGGGAGTTCGAGGCGGTCCTGGGGCGCTTCGGTATCACCAAGATCGACCCGCTGGGTGAGAAGTTCGACTACAACCTGCACCAGGCGCTGTTCGAGACGGCGGAGACGGACCAGCCGGACGGCACCATCGTTCAGGTGCTGCAGACTGGCTACAGGATCGGCGAGCGGCTTCTGCGCGAGGCAATGGTGGGCGTGGCCAAGGGCGGCAGCGCGCCGGCAAACGGCGGCGATGCCGAGTCCGAGTCCGAAACCGGGTCGGCGGGCGCCGATACGCCTGCGGATAGCGCCTCGTGAGCCCGCGTGAATGCTGCACTTGGCACTTGCAGCGCGCGAAACTGCACCCATATTGAGCATTGGTCCGGCCATTGCCCGTCGCGAGGAATCCGACGGGGGCACGAGACATGGGGCCTGAAGCGATGCATGACGTGGTCGTTCGGGCCTGCTGACGATAGGGACGAGACATGAGCAAGGTGATCGGCATCGATCTGGGCACGACCAATTCCTGTGTGGCCCTCATGGAGGGTAAGGACCCGCGGGTGGTCGAGAATGCGGAGGGCGCGCGTACCACGCCCTCGATCGTTGCGTTCACCGACGACGGCGAGCGCCTGGTCGGCCAGGCGGCCAAGAGGCAGGCCGTCACCAACCCCGAGAACACCGTCTTCGCCATCAAGCGCCTCATCGGGCGCCCCTTCAAGGACCCGATGACGCAGAAGGACATGAAGATGGTGCCCTACCAGATCGTCAATCACGGCAACGGCGATGCCTGGGTCTCGGTGCGGGGCGACAACTATTCGCCGAGCCAGATCTCCGCCTTCACACTGCAGAAGATGAAGGAAACCGCCGAGGCCTTTCTCGGCGAGCCGGTTACCAAGGCGGTCATCACCGCGCCGGCCTATTTCAACGATTCTCAGCGCCAGGCGACCAAGGACGCAGGCCAGATCGCGGGCCTCGAGGTCTTGCGGATCATCAACGAGCCGACTGCCGCCGCGCTCGCCTACGGCCTCGACAAGAAGAGCGGCGGCACGATCGCGGTCTACGACCTCGGCGGGGGCACCTTCGACATTTCGGTGCTGGAAATCGGCGATGGGGTCTTCGAGGTCAAGGCCACCAACGGCGACACCTTCCTCGGCGGCGAGGACTTCGACATGCGGCTCCTCGGCTACCTCGCCGACGAGTTCAAAAAGGAGCACGGTATCGACCTGCGGGGGGACAAGCTCGCCCTCCAGCGCCTGAAGGAGGCGGCGGAGAAGGCCAAGATCGAGCTGTCGAGCGCGATGCAGACCGAGGTCAACCTGCCCTTCATCACGGCGGACGCGAGCGGACCCAAGCACCTCGCGATGAAGGTGACGCGAGCCAAGCTCGAAGCGCTGATCGACGAGCTCGTGATGCGCACCATCGAGCCCTGCCGGGCGGCGCTCAAGGATGCTGGCCTTTCCGCCGGCGAGGTGGACGAGATCATCCTGGTCGGCGGCATGACCCGCATGCCCAAGGTCGTCGAGGTGGTGAAGAACTTCTTCGGCCGCGAGCCGCACAAGGGCGTCAACCCGGATGAGGTGGTGGCCGTCGGCGCCGCCATCCAGGCGGGCGTGCTGCAGGGCGACGTGACCGATGTGCTGTTGCTCGACGTGACCCCGCTCTCGCTCGGGATCGAGACGCTGGGCGGCGTGTTCACGCGTCTGATCGACCGTAACACCACGATCCCGACGAAGAAGAGCCAGGTCTTCTCCACCGCCGAGGACGGGCAGACCGCGGTCACCATCCGGGTTTTCCAGGGCGAGCGCGAGATGGCGGCGGACAACAAGGTCCTCGGCCAGTTCGATCTGGTGGGCATCCCGCCGGCGCCGCGCGGCATGCCGCAGATCGAGGTCACCTTCGACATCGACGCCAACGGCATCGTCAACGTCTCCGCCAAGGACAAGGCGACCGCCAAGGAGCAGCAGATCCGAATTCAGGCGTCGGGCGGCCTCTCCGACGACGAGATCGAGCGGATGGTGCGGGATGCCGAATCGCACGCCGAGGAGGACAAGCAGCGCCGTGAGCTGGTCGAGACCCGCAACCATGCCGAGGCGCTGATCCACTCGACCGAGAAGACGCTCGCCGAGCACGGCGACAAGATCGATTCGGCGAACAAGAGCGGGATCGAGGCGCAGATCGCCGAGATGCGCGAGGCGCTCGGCGGCGAGGACGCCGACGCGATCAAGGCCAAGATGGAGCTGTTGGGCCAGAGCGCGATGAAGCTCGGGGAGGCCATGTACGCCGCCGGCCAGGCCGGCGACGCCGGCGCGCAGCCGATGGACGAGCCTCCGGCCGGGCCCGACGCCGGCGCGGGGCCCGGCGCCGACGAGCGCGACACGGTGGTCGACGCGGACTTCGAGGAAGTCGACGACAAGAAGGATCGGCCGCCCTCCTGAGCCCGGGGCGGACGGCTCCCATGGGTGCGGAGGCTGTCGGCAGCCGGTCGGCTATGGGCACTGTTCGAGCGGGCCGCTGATCCATGGCCAAGGCCGACTATTACGATCTTCTCGGCGCCTCGCGCGACACCAGCGAGGACGACCTCAAGAAGGTCTATCGCAAGCTCGCGATGAAATACCATCCGGATCGCAATCCGGACGACAAGGCCGCCGAGCATAAGTTCAAGGAGATATCAGAGGCGTACCACGTGCTCTCCGACAAGGAGAAGCGCGCGGCCTACGACCGCTTCGGCCACGCCGCGTTCGACGGCGCCAGCGGCGGCCCCGGCGGGAGCGGTTTCGACTTCGGCACCAGCTTCGCCGATGTGTTCGACGATCTGTTCGGCGAGTTCATGGGCGGCGGCCAGCGGCGGGGTGGCCGGCGGCAGCCCGCGCGCGGTGCGGATCTCCGCTACAACATGGAAATTTCGCTGGAGGAAGCCTACAGCGGCAAGCAGGCGACGATCCGCGTACCCGGCACCGTGAGCTGCGAGCCGTGCAATGGCTCCGGTGCGCGTGCCGGCACGCGGCCGTCGGCGTGCGGGACCTGCGGCGGCGCCGGCAAGGTGAGGGCGCAGCAGGGGTTCTTCACCATCGAGCGGACGTGCCCCACCTGCCAGGGCGCGGGCCAGGTCATCGCCGATCCCTGCCCCGACTGCCGCGGCGCGGGCCGCGTGCAGAAGGAAAAATCGCTCGCGGTGAACATCCCCACCGGTGTCGAGGACGGCACCCGCATCCGCCTTGCCGGCGAGGGTGAGGCCGGCGCTCGCGGGGCTCCGCCAGGCGATCTCTACATCTTCCTCTCGGTCACGCCGCACCGCATCTTCCAGCGCGACGCGATGCATATTCACTGCCGCGTGCCGATCCCGATGACGACCGCGACACTCGGCGGTACGGTGGAGGTACCAGCCGTCGGCGGCAGCCGCGCGCGGGTCACGGTGCCGGCGGGCACCCAGTCAGGGCATCAGTTTCGCCTGCGCGGCAAGGGCATGCCGTCACTGCGGGGCGCCGGCCACGGCGACATGTATATCGAAGTCGCGGTGGAGACGCCGGTCAACCTCACCAAGCGCCAGAAGGAGCTGCTCAAGCAGTTCGACGAGCAGGGCGGCTCCCGCCCCACGAGCCCCGAGGCAGAAGGTTTCTTCTCCAAGGTGAAGGAGCTTTGGGAGGACTTGAAGGACTAACCCGAACTTCTCGCCGGGGTCATGGACTGCGCGTGGCTTAGGCGTCGGTGCCGCCCACGGTGATCGGGTCGATGAGCAGGGTCGGCAGGCCGACGCCCACCGGCACGCCCTGGCCGTTCTTGCCACAGGTGCCGATGCCGGTATCCAGCGCGAAGTCGTTGCCGATCGCCGCGACCCGGGTCAGCACGTCGGGGCCGTTGCCGATCAGGCTCGCGCCCTTGAGCGGCGCGGTCGTCTTGCCGTCCTCGATCAGGTAGGCCTCGGCGGCTGAAAACACGAACTTGCCCGACGTGATGTCCACCTGGCCGCCGCTGAAGTTCTTGGCGTAGATGCCTTTCTTCACCCGGCCGATAATCTCTTCCGGCTCGTCGGCGCCGTCGAGCATGAAGGTGTTGGTCATGCGCGGCATGGGCGCGTGGGCATAGCTCTCGCGCCGGCCGTTGCCGGTCGGCTCCATGGCCATCAGGCGCGCGTTCATACGGTCCTGCAGGTAGCCGCGCAGGATGCCGTCCTCGATCAGCACGGTGCGGCCCGTGGGCGTGCCCTCGTCATCGACGGTGAGCGAGCCGCGGCGGTCGTCGATGGTGCCGTCGTCCACCACCGTCACCCCCGGCGAGGCGACCCGCGTGCCGAGGAGGCCGGAGAAGGCGCTGGTCTTCTTGCGGTTGAAGTCGCCTTCGAGCCCGTGACCAATCGCCTCGTGAAGCAGGATGCCGGGCCAGCCGGGGCCGAGCACCACCGGCATCTCACCGGCAGGCGTCGCGACCGAGTCGAGGTTGACCAGCGCCTGGCGGAGCGCCTCCTCCACCTGCGCCTGCCAGCGCTCGGGCGTGAGGAAGGCGTCGTAGGCGGCGCGCCCGCCGACACCTTGAGAGCCGGTCTCCTGACGTTCCCCCTCGCCCACCATGACGGCGACGTTGAGGCGCACGAGCGGGCGCACGTCCGAAGCGTGGCTGCCGTCGGCGCGGATGATCTCCACCACCTGCCATTCGCCGAGAAGCGACGCCATCACTTGGCGTACTCTGGGCTCTTTCGCCCTGGCATAGGCATCGATCTCAGCCAGAAGCGCGACCTTGTCGTCGAAGGGCGTGCCGTCCAGCGGGTTGCCCTCGACGTAGAGCGAGCGGTTGGTTCGCGACGGCGCCTCCGCCATGGCCCCGCCATGGCCACTGCGCACCGCGCGGACGGTGGCCGACGCGCGCTTCAGTGCCTCCTCACCGAGCTCGCCGGCATGGGCGTACGCCGTGGTTTCGCCGGAGACCGCGCGCAGCCCAAACCCCTGGCGCGTATCGAAGCTCGCGTTCTTGAGGCGCCCGTCGTCGAAGGAGAAGCTCTCGCTCTGGCGGTATTCCAGGAAGAGCTCGCCGTCATCGGCGCCGTGGAGGGCGTCCGCAACGATCCCCTCCGTGCGCGGCCGATCGAGTCCGGCGCGATTGAAGAAGATTTCGTCGGTGACTGTTTCGCGGCTCATCGGGCTCGTCCTCTGTTCGTCGCGCGCCACCGTATGCGGGGCGTGCAGGCAGCCGACGCGTGGACGCGCGTCATGCCAAGACCAAAGAATTTGGCGACTGCGTGGCACTCCGTCAATGAGGGGCTTCAAAAACGGCGGGGTGCATGGTAGGACCCTCGCGTCTCGTGTGCAGCGCACGGCGCGCCGATGGCCGCGCCGTGCGGCTGCGTGCGGAGTGACCGGCCCGCCTGAGGTCCAGGCCTGCGATTCGCAGGCGTGGCGCCGGCGACGGCGGTGATCGGGCGTTTTCCGTCGAGCGAGTGGAGGAGTGTAGTGAGGCATCTCGCGAAACTGGGCGCATTGGTCGCCGGTCTCGCCGGCGCACTTGGCGCCGCTGGATCGGCGGCAGCGCAGGCGCCGAGCGATTGGGAAGTCGACTTTCAGACGGCTCTCTCGCCCTCGATGGAGCGCATCGTCGATTTCAACTTCATGGTTACGATCATCATCGTGATCATCACGGCCTTCGTGTTCGGCCTGATGGCGTGGATCGTGATCCGCTACAACAAGAAGCGGAACCCGACGCCGTCCAAGACCACCCACAATACCCTGCTTGAGGTGGTCTGGACCGTCGTGCCGGTGATCATCCTGCTCGTCATCGTGGTGCCCTCGTTCCGGCTCCTCTACTACACAGACCGGGTGGAAGAGGCCGACATGACGCTCAAGGCGATCGGCCACCAGTGGTACTGGTCATATGAATATCCGGACCACGGCGACTTCACCTTCGACGCCCTGATACTGGAGGACGACGAGCTGGAGGAGGGGCAGCCCCGCCTGCTGGCGACCGACACGGCGGTGGTGCTGCCCGTGGGCGCCAAGATCAGGCTGCTGACGACGGCCGACGACGTGATCCACTCTTGGGCCGTCCCGGCGCTTGGCGTCAAGATGGATTCCGTGCCCGGCCGGGTCAACGAGACCTGGTTCCAGATCAACCGCGAGGGCATCTATTACGGGCAGTGCTCGGAGCTCTGCGGCACGTTGCACGGCTTCATGCCAATCATGATCGAAGCGGTGTCGCAAGAGGACTTCGACGCCTGGGTGGTAATGGCGCAAGAAGAATACGCATCGGCGGACGATACCCCGACCGAGGTTGCATCGCTCGTCGCCAGCGCGCCTGCGGCGCGCTGAGGAAGGAGAGAGGCCATGGCGGACCACGCCCACGCCCACGCAGCGCACGACCACATGCCGCGGGGCATCACGCGGTGGCTCTACTCCACCAACCACAAAGACATCGGCACGATGTACATCGCCTTCGCGCTGGTGTTCGGCATCGTGGGTGCGGTGCTCTCCATCTTCATGCGGATAGAGCTTGCCGAGCCGGGCATGCAGATTTTTGCCGATTCGCACACCTTCAACGTCTTCGTAACGGGCCACGGGCTGATCATGGTGTTCTTCATGATCATGCCCGCCTTCATCGGCGGCTTCGGCAACTGGTTCGTGCCGTTGATGATCGGGGCGCCCGACATGGCGTTCCCGCGCATGAACAACATTAGCTTCTGGCTGCTCGTGCCCTCGGCCGCGCTTCTGGTGACGTCGATGTTCGTGGACGGGGGGCCCGGGCCGGGGGTCGGCGCGGGCTGGACGGTCTATGCGCCGTTATCGACCTCGGGCCACGTGGGCCCGGCCATGGATCTCGGCATTTTCGCGCTGCATCTCGCGGGTGCGTCGTCGATCCTCGGCGCCATTAATTTCATTACCACCATCCTCAACATGCGCGCGCCAGGCATGACGATGCACAAGCTGCCGCTCTTCGTTTGGTCGGTGCTGGTTACCGCGTTCCTGCTGTTGCTCTCGCTGCCGGTGCTGGCGGGCGCCATCACGATGCTGCTGACGGACCGCAACTTCGGCACCGCATTCTTCGACGCGGCCGGCGGCGGCGACCCGATACTCTACCAGCATCTCTTCTGGTTCTTCGGGCATCCGGAGGTCTACATCCTGATCCTGCCGGCCTTCGGGATCGTGAGCCACATCGTCTCCACCTTCTCCAACAAGCCGGTGTTCGGCTATCTCGGGATGGCCTATGCGATGATCGCCATCGGCTTCATCGGCTTCGTCGTGTGGGCGCACCACATGTTCACGGTGGGCATGGATGTCGATACGCGGGCCTACTTCATCGGTGCGACGATGGTCATCGCGGTGCCGACGGGCATCAAAATCTTCAGCTGGATCGCCACCATGTGGGGCGGCTCGATCGACTTCAAGACGCCCATGCTGTGGGCCTTCGGCTTCATCTTCCTGTTCACCGTCGGCGGCGTGACCGGCGTCGTGCTCGCCAATGCGGGCCTCGATAACGCGTTGCACGACACCTACTACGTGGTCGGGCACTTCCACTACGTGCTCTCGCTCGGTGCCGTGTTCATGGCCTTCGGCGCGTTCTACTACTGGATCGGCAAGATGTCCGGCCGGCAGTATCCGGAGATCCTCGGCAAGATCCATTTCTGGATCACCTTCGTCGGCGTGAACCTCACGTTCTTCCCGATGCACTTCTCCGGCGTCTCGGGCATGCCGCGCCGCATCCCCGACTATCCGGACGCCTACGCCGGCTGGAACCTGATCTCGTCGATCGGCTCTTACGTCTCGGCGGCCGGGCTGATCCTGTTCATCTACATCCTCATCTACACGCTCTTCTGGGGTAAGAAGTGTGCCGCCAACCCTTGGGGCGAGGGCGCGCGTACCCTCGAATGGACGGTGCCCTCGCCGGCGCCGTTCCACACCCATGAGGAGCTGCCCCGGGTCCGCTAGGCCGGAGCGGGGTCCTGCGCAATGAGTGAGCCGGCGGCGAGGGTAGCGGGCGCGGAAGGCGCGGCGCCGGTCGCGCTTGCCGACGCGTTCGCGCTGCTGAAACCGCGGGTGATGTCTCTCGTGGTCTTCACCGGCGCGGTTGGCCTCGTCATCGCGCCTGGCACCATCCATCCGGTGATCGCGGTCGTGGCGGTGCTCTGCATCGCCGTCGGTGCAGGCGGCTCGGCAGCCATCAACATGTGGTACGACCGCGACATCGATGCCGTGATGACGCGCACCCGCCTGCGGCCGATCCCGGCCGGACGGGTCGAGCCGGGCACCGCGCTCGGTTTCGGTATCGTTCTCTCCGTGGGATCGACCGCGCTGATGGGCCTCGCGGTGAACTGGGTCGCGGCCGGCCTGCTCGCCTTCACGATCTTCTTCTATGTCGTGATCTACACGATGTGGCTGAAGCGGCGCACGCCGCAGAACATCGTGATCGGCGGCGCCGCCGGCGCGTTCCCGCCGATGATCGGCTGGGCGGCGGTGACCGGCGGCATCGATCTCACCTCTGCCGCCCTGTTCGGGATTATCTTCCTCTGGACGCCGCCGCATTTCTGGGCGTTGGCGCTGGTTCGCGCCGATGACTACGAGGCCGCCAAGGTGCCGATGCTGCCGGTGGTCGCGGGCGATCGCAGCACGCGGCGCTGGATCGTGGCCTACTCGCTGCTCCTCCTGCCCATGAGCCTGGCTCCGTGCGCCACCGGGGCTGCCGGCGCGGTCTACGGCATAGGGGCTCTGGTGGCGAGCTTCGTGCTGGCGGGCGGCGCGTTCCGTGTTCTCGTGGATCACAGCCCGGCCGCGGCGAAGCGGCTCTTCGGCACCTCGATCGTCTATCTCTTCGCCCTCTTCGTGCTTCTGCTCGTCGACCGCGCGTGGCCGGTCCCGCTCGTGCCATGAGGGACGGTATCGTGAAAGACCGGGACAGCGAGCGGCGGCGCAAGGTCCGCAACCTCGTGCTCGGCGGCGCGCTGCTCGTGCTCGCAATCCTGTTCTACCTCATCACCATCGTCAGGATGGGGGGCGAGTAGGATGGCAGCCGAAGCGCCCCGCACGCCCGGCAAGGCCGCAAGCCGCCGCCGCGCGCTCACCGCGCTCATCCTGGGCGGCGTGGTGTGCGGCATGGTGGGTCTCGCCTTCGCCGCGGTGCCGCTCTACACGCTCTTCTGCCAGGTCACGGGCTTCGGCGGCACCACCCAGGTCGCGGACGCTGCCCCTGCCGAGATCGGCGAGCGGGTGGTCACCATTCGCTTCAACGCCGATATCGCGCGCGACCTGCCGTGGCACTTCAAGCCCGAGCAGCGCGAGATGACGGTGCGGGTCGGCGAGATGGCGATGGCCGTCTACAACGCCGTGAACCAGTCGGACCGGGTGCTCGTCGGCAGCTCGACCTTCAACGTGACGCCGGTAAAGGCGGGCGTCTACTTCAACAAGATCGAGTGCTTCTGCTTCGAGGAGCAGACGCTCGCGCCGGGCGAGCGGGCCGACTTCCCGGTGTCGTTCTTCGTCGATCCCGACATCGTCGAGGATCGCCGGCTCGACGACGTGACCACGATCACATTGTCCTACACATTCTTCGCACGCGGAGAAGGCGTGACCGAGGCCGCATTGACGCAGAATGCGACCGACGGCGCGCCGTCTGATGCGGCGGGCCCGAGACCAGGGAGCGAGTTCAGTTATGGCGGATAGCGCACACGGGACCGCGAACCACGAATACCACATGGTGAATCCGAGCCCGTGGCCGGTCATCGGCGCCCTCGGCGGCGCCGGACTGGGGCTCGGCGGCGTGGTCATCTTCATGCACACCGGCCAGATCTGGCTGATGACCATCGGTGGGGTCGTCGTCCTGCTCACCATGTACTTCTGGTGGCGCGATGTGATCCGCGAGGCGCTGGTCGAGAACGAGCACACCCAGGTCGTTCAGCGGGGTCTGCGCTTCGGCATGGTGCTCTTCATCGCCTCGGAGGTGATGTTCTTCGCGGCGTTCTTCTGGGCGTTCTTCAACGCCTCGATCATGCCGACAGACGCGATCAGCAACATCTGGCCGCCGCCCGGCGTCGAGGTGATCCCCGCCTGGCGGCTTCCCTTCGTCAATACGCTGCTGCTGCTGACCTCCGGCGCGACCGTGACCTGGGCGCACCATGCGCTGCGCGCCGGCAATCACCAGCAACTGGTCTTGGGGCTTGCGCTCACCGTCACGCTCGGCATCGCCTTCATCGGCGTCCAGGGCTACGAGTACGCCCATGCGGCCTTCGGCTTCCGCGATGGCATCTATCCCTCCACCTTCTTCATGGCGACGGGCTTCCACGGCTTTCACGTCACCGTCGGCGCGATCTTCCTCTCGGTCTGCCTCTACCGGGCGCTGAAGCGGCAGTTCAAGCCGGACCAGCATATCGGTTTCGAGGCCGCAGCCTGGTACTGGCACTTCGTCGACGTGGTCTGGCTGTTCCTGTTTATCTGGGTCTACTGGTGGGGCGGGGGCTGACAGAGACGGTATGGCGGATGGCAGCTACTATCCGCCGGTCTCGGTCCTGAAGGCCGGTCTTCTTTCCCGCTGCCCCCGCTGCGGACGCGGCAAGCTGTTCGCCGGCTACTTGCGTGTCGCCCCGCGTTGCGGCAACTGCTCGTTCGAGCTGGGGCAGCATGACAGCGCCGACGGACCGGCGGTCTTCGTCATGTTCATCGTCGGCGGCATCGTCGTCGCGCTCGCGTTCTGGCTGGAGTTTACCCACGCGCCGCCCTACTGGCTCCACGCGGTGCTCTGGCTCCCTGCGATCACCGTGTTGAGTCTCGTCCTTCTGCGGCCCGCCAAGGCGCTCCTGATCGCGCTCCAATACAGGCACAGGGCGGCCGGCTTTGGCGAGTGATAACCGCGCCCGGCCGCGGGTGACGAGCGCGCGCGCGCGGCGGCAGGCGACCTGGTTCGCGATCCCCGGCATCCTGATCCTGCTCGCGCTCGGCTCCTGGCAGGTGCATCGCCTGATCTGGAAGACCGAGCTTAACGAGGAGCGCCGCGCCAGCCATCAGGCGGAAGCGGTGATGCTGCCCGCCGAGCTCGCCGATCCCGATTCCTTCGCCTACCACCGGGTCTGGCTGGAGGGCCGCTTCCGCCATGAGGGGGAGATGTTTTTGGCCGCCCGCACCCACGACCGCCGGGTGGGCTACCAGATCATCACCCCGTTCGAGCGTGCGGACGGCCCTGTCGTGCTGGTCAACCGCGGCTGGGTGCCGCTGGAGAACAAGGAGCCGGAGACCCGGCTCGGCGGCCAGATCAAGGGAACGCACCGCCTCGAAGGGATCGTCATGTCCGCCGGGCGGACAGGGTGGTTCACGCCCGACAACGAGCCCGAGAACAACATCTGGTTCTGGACCGATACGGAAGCGCTCGCGGCCAAGGCGGGCATTCCGGCACTGCGGTTTCTTGTGGACGCCGGCCCCACTCCCAACCCGGGCGGTCTGCCCATCGGCGGGCAGACCAAGGTCGAGCTGCGCAGTGAGCACATGCAGTACATCGTGATCTGGTATGCGCTCGCGATCAGCCTGGGCGTGATCTATGTGATCTTTATGCGCCGTGGCCGGAGCCCGGACGAGAGCGAGGCGTGAGCGCACGGTGAGAGCAGCATGAGCGCCTACGGTGCGCTGGAAGCCCGCTTCCGGCGCCTCGGTCTGCTCGGCGGCGCGGCCGCGATGCTGCACTGGGACTGGGCGACGATGATGCCGCCCGGCGGCGCCGAGCCGCGTGCGGCCCAGCTCGCCGAGCTCGCGCTGATTCGCCACGAGACACTGACCGATCCCAGCGTTCGTGATCTGCTGGACGAGGCCGAGGCGGACAGCGATACCCTCGACGATTGGCAGCGGGCCAATCTCGCACGCATGCGGCGGCGCTGGCGCGAGGCCGCCGCCCTGCCGGCCGACCTGGTGCAGGCGCTGAGCGAAGCCTCGTCGCACTGCGAGATGGTGTGGCGCGAGGCCCGGCCCGCGAGCGATTTTCCGGCCTTCGCACGCGCCTTCGCACCGCTGCTGGCCCTCGTCCGCGAGAAGGCCGCGGCGCTGGGCGAGGCCTTGGACTGCGCGCCCTACGACGGGCTGATCGATTCATACGAGCCGGGGTTGCGCTCCGCGACCATCGACCTGCTCTTCGACGATCTCGCGGATTTCCTCCCCGAATTTCTCGGCCGCGTGCAAGAGCGGCAGGCGGGTGATGGCACGCCGCCGCCGGTGAGCGCGCCTGTGGAGGCGCAGCAGGCCCTCGCCAGGCGCTTGATGACGGCACTGGGTTTCGACTTCGACCATGGGCGCCTCGATGTCAGCCTCCACCCTTTCTGCGGCGGAAGCGCCGGCGATATCCGCATCACGACCCGCTACGACGAAGTAGACGCCCTCTCGGGCCTGATGGGCGTGCTGCACGAAACCGGGCACGCGCTCTATGAGGCGGGCCTGCCGGAGGCGTGGCGATATCAGCCGGTGGGTCAGGCGGGCGGCATGGCGCTGCACGAGAGCCAGTCGCTGCTGATCGAGATGCAGGCCTGCCGCAGCCAGCCCTTCATGCGGTTTCTCGCGCCGCTACTCGGCCAACATCTCAACGGTGGCCGCGGGGACTCTGCCGGTGCGGACGCACTCTACCGGCGGGCGCTTCGGGTCGAGCCGGGCTATATCAGGGTGGACGCCGACGAGGTGACCTACCCCGCCCACATCATGCTCCGATACCGGCTGGAGCGCGCCCTGATCGCGGGCGAGCTCGTCGTCGATGAGATTCCCGGCGCCTGGGGCGAGGTTCACGGGGCCCTGCTCGGGCTCAGGCCGGAGAATGACGCGCAAGGCTGTCTGCAGGACATCCACTGGTCGGTCGGCGAGCTCGGCTATTTCCCGAGCTACACCATCGGCGCGTTGATGGCGGCGCAGTTTTTCGACGCCGCCGAGCGAGAAGAGCCGGATCTGTGGCCCGCCATCGAGCGCGGCAACTTCGCGCCCCTTGTCGGCTGGCTCAGGGCCAACGTCCACTGCCTCGCCTCCCGCTACGAGGGCCCGGCGCTGCTCGAACGCGCGACCGGCAAGTCCCTCGGCACCGCGGTTTTCAAGGCCCACCTGCAGCGGCGCTACCTGGGCTGAGCCGAGCTGCGCCACGGTAGGGGCACGCCCGTGCGTGTTGACGTTCGCCCCGCCGGCGTTCTACTGTCTCGGCGCGGGCAGGGGGGAGATCACTTTTGTAGCCCGCTACAAGACTAACAACGACTTCATCATGTCCGAACTGAAGAAGGCGAGCGACCGGCTCGAGCGGGCTGTCGAACGGCTCGACAAGGCGCTCGCAAATGGCCGTCCATCGGCGCGAGACGCGCATACGCCGGCGCTGGCGAGCACCATCGCCGCTGTCGAGCGCGAGCGGGACTCGCTGCACGCCGACATCGATGCGCTCCGGTTGGAGCGGGCGCAGCTTGCGCGGGCGCTCGCCGACGCCAGGCAACACCAGGCCGCCACCCGCCAGGCCAACGAAGCGGTCGCAGAACGCCTCGATGACGCGATCGGGTCGCTGCGTGTGATCTTGGGAGTCTAGAACGGGCAATGGGCGAGGTTGCGGTCACCATCGGGGGGCGGCGGTACCCGGTCTCCTGCGACGATGGCCAGGAAGAGCATGTGGCCAAGCTTGCGGCTTATGTCGACCGGCGTGCACAGGAGCTTTCGGAGACCGTGGGCAGGGTCGGCGAGGTCCGCCTCCTGCTCATGGCCTGCCTCGTGATCGCCGACGAGCTTGCCGATGCCTATGACGAGCTCGACCGGCTGCAATCGCACTCGAGGCTTGCCGAGAGAAGGGCCCGCGTCGACGCAGAGGCGGGGCTCGACAGCAGGTATGCGCCGCTCGTCGAGGCGCTGGCCGAGCGCATCGAGAACATTGCCGGCTCCCTAGAGAAAGACTAGAATTCTTTTCGGACGGTTACTGCCGGATTTGTCGCGCCGACTGTTTCCCGCGGTCAATTTTCGTTTCTCGGGAGCTGTTCCCTGCCGGGGCTGCGGTCTCGGCAATACGGCGCCCACCTGGTCATATCGGCCTGGAGGAAGCTCTGGGTGCGACGGTTCAGGCGGGGCCGTCCTCTTTCCTCTCATGGAGACCGGCCGTGTCTCACAGCGCCGCCATCGATGATCGCAAGCAGGCGCTGCGCGAGTACGCGCTGGCGCGGCGGCGGTCTGCGCGGCGCGCGTCAGGGCCGGGGGCGGGCGTCCGGGCCGCCAACCACTATCTGGCTGCGGTTCCCACGCCTGCAGGCGCGGTCGTCTCCGGCTATTGGGCGATTAGGGAAGAGATCGATGCCATGCCCCTGCTGGCCCGGCTCGTCGGTGCCGGCTTCGTCTGTTGTTTGCCGGCGGTGGTGGGCAAGGGCCGGGCACTCCAGTTTCGCGTCTGGACTCCAGGTGCCGCCCTGTCGCGGGGGCCGTTCCGCATCCCTGAGCCTGCGGAGGACGCCGCGCCGACCCAGCCCACCCACCTCCTGGTGCCGCTGCTCGCCTATGACCGTGACGGATACCGCTTAGGTTACGGCGGCGGCTATTACGACCGTTCGCTGCAGGCGCTGCGCCAGACGCGATCCATCGTTGCGGTGGGCTTGGCCTATACCGGGCAGCTCATGCCCGGCCTGCCGCGGGCCCCGCACGACGAGCCGCTCGACTGGATCGTCACCGAGCGCGGCGCCATGCCCATCACCCCGCGCGCGGTCTGATCCTAGGCACAAGGAGAGCCTGAGGATGCGCATCCTGTTCTGCGGCGATGTCGTGGGCCGCCCCGGCCGCGACATCCTGTCGGAACGCCTGCCGGACCTGCGCGAGCAACTCGCGCTCGATCTCGTGATCGTGAACGGCGAGAACGCCGCCGGCGGCTTCGGCATTACTCCGGAGATATGCAAAGCCCTCTATCAGGTCGGCGCCGACGTGATCACCCTTGGCAACCACGCCTGGGACCAGCGCGGCACCGAACGCTATATCGAGACCGACCGCCGGCTGATCCGTGCCCGCAACTACCCGAAGGGAACGCCGGGAAGCGCGGGCGCGCTTCTCCACACGCGCGACGGTCGTACGGTCTTCGTCTTCCAGGTGCTCACTCAGCTTTTCATGGACCCCATCGGCGAGCCCTTCGCCTGCGTCGAGGAGACGCTGCAGGAGCATCGGCTCGGGCAGTCCGCGGATGCGATCGTTCTCGACGTCCACGGCGAAGCGACGAGCGAGAAACAGGCGCTCGCCTATCTGGCCGACGGCCGCGTGTCGCTGGCTGTGGGCACCCATACCCACGTGCCGACGGCCGACCACCGCATTCTGCCCAAGGGCACAGCCTACATCTCGGACGTCGGCATGTGCGGCAACTACGAATCGATCATCGGTCTTGCCGTGGACGCGCCGCTCGCCCGCTTTACGAGAAAACGCCCGGGCCCTCGCGCCACACCCGCCGAGGGCGAAGCCACCCTCTGCGCCGTCCTGGTGGAGACCGACGACAAGACCGGACTCGCGCGCCATGTCGGCGTACTCAGAACTGGCGGCGTGCTCAAGGGCTCCTGGCCTGCGTGACCGGAGCGCCAGCGACGGCCCGAACCGACACCGCCGGCGTTAGCCGCCAGACGCGTGCTGCGCGGTGCTAGCGACCGCCCGCGCTCGCCTGGCGCATGGGCTCGGATTGGGCGGCGAAGTGGGGGACCACGTCGCGCGCAAAGCGCTCCCACATCTCGTGACGATAAGCGCGTGGCATGCCGTAGGTCGCGTTCTGCAGGATGAAGTGGTCGAAGCCGAGATCGACATAGGCCTGGAGCTTCTCGCACACGGTTTCGGCACGGCCGACCAGCTGGAGGTCGAGCCACGGACCCAGATTTTCCGGGTTGGTCAGCTTCTTGGAGGTGGCCATGAACTTGCTGTAGGCCTTGAATTCTTCCAGCTCCTTCCAGGGGTCGGCGTCGGCCTCGTAATGCTCGACCACCTTCTCGAAGTAGCGCGACAGATGAACCTTCGCGAGTGCGACCGCCTCTTCGTCGGTATCCGCCAGCACCGCGTGGATCAGGATCGGCCGGGTGACGTCGGTGGAGCCGCCCCGCCGGAGAGTCTCGTCATTCCAGCGATCGAAGTCGTTGCTGTGGAAGTGCATCGGGAAGTTCGAGACCCGGATCATGGGGAGGTCGAGCTCGGCCATGATGCCGGCGCTTTCTGGGCTGCTGGTCGCGCCGTACAAATTCACCCTCTCCTGCATGGCCTTCGGCCTGAGCTCGATGGGCCGCTCGATGTTGAAGAACTCGCCCGCATAGGTGAAGGTCCCGCCGGCGAGCGCCTTGCCGATAACCTCGCGGCACTCGCGGAAGCGCGCGCGGGTCTCGGTCATGGAAACGCCGAAGGCATCGTATTCGAGGCGCGCGAGGCCGCGCCCGAAGCCGAAGTGGAGCGTGCCCCGGCTGAGCTGGCTCAGCATCGCGATCTCGCCTGCGAGCCTGAGCGGGCTGTACCAGGGTAGAACCAAGACACAGGTCCCGAGGTCCATGTCGGGATGGCGCCCGGCGAGATGGGAGAGCATCACCAGCGGGCTCGGCGTCGGAAAATAGTCTGAGAAGTGGTGTTCGATCACCCAGAACGCATCGTAGCCGAGCCCGGCGACGCGATCCGCGTCCACCAGCGCTTCGACGTATTGCTCCGCGTCCGACGCGCCGGGCTCGCCGACCGCCGAAATGACCGTTCCGAACTTGATCTCGCTCATGGCTCCTCGTCCTCGCCGACAGCCCCAACCGATGCCGACGATCCTAACCGGACGCCGAAAGGAAAACAAACGTTTGGTTGGGATTGGAGTCGCGAGCCCGCATGGCTTTCTTGCCCAATCGATTGGAAAGCGCCGCGCAGACCATGACCCTGGTGAGAATTCCGGGCTATAACCCCGCCCATGACGGGGCTTCCCTTCACCAAGATGCACGGGCTCGGCAACGACTTCGTCGTGTTCGATGCGCGCCGCACGCCGCTCGCGCTTGATGGCGCGGGCGTGCGCGCCATTGCCGACAGGCGAACCGGCGTCGGCTGCGATCAGGTGATCGTCGTGGAGCCGCCGCGCAACGGCGGGACGGACGCCTATCTCAGGTTCTGGAATCAGGATGGCGGCGAGGTCGCAGCCTGCGGCAACGGTACCCGCTGCGCGGCCCGGCTGCTGCTGGACGAGACTGAGCAGACCAGCATGATTCTGGAAACCGACGCCGGCTGGCTCAGCGCCGAGGAGGCCGGCAGGGGGCAGGTGCGCGTCGATATGGGGCCGGCACGGCTCGACTGGCGCGATATTCCCCTGGCCCGCGCAGCCGACACGCTCCATGTCGCCGTGGGCGCCGGTCCGCTCGGCGACGCCGTGGCGGTCAACATGGGCAACCCGCACGCGGTGTTCTTCGTGGACGACGCCGATGCCGTACCCCTGGAGGCGCTCGGACCTGGCCTGGAGATCGATCCGCTCTTCCCCGAGCACGCGAATATCGGCGTTGCCCAGCGGCTCGCCGATGACCGCCTGCGGCTCCGGGTGTGGGAGCGCGGCGCGGGCCTCACCCAAGCGTGCGGCACGGGCGCCTGCGCTGCGGCGGTCGCCGGCGCGCGGCGAGGGCTCACCGGACGCAGCGTCACGGTCGTCCTCGACGGCGGCGAGTTGGGGATCGTTTGGCGCGAGGACGGTCACGTCGAGATGACCGGCCCCACCGCCGCAAGTTTTTCGGGCATGCTGCCGGGATGAGCGGGCTCGAAGTCATCACCTTCGGCTGCCGGCTCAACGCCTATGAGTCGGAGGTCATTCGCGCCCGCGCTCGCGCGGCAGGACTGACCGAGGGCGTCATCGTCAACACCTGTGCGGTCACAAGCGAGGCCGAGCGCCAAGCGCGCCAGGCGATCCGGCGCGCACGGCGGCGGAATCCGGATGCGACAATCATCGCCACCGGCTGTGCCGCCCAGCTCGACCCGGCGGGCTATGCCGCGATGCCGGAGGTCGACCGGGTCATCGGCAACCGCGAAAAGCTCACCCTCGAGGGCCTGGCGCCGGACAAAGACGAACGCATTGCGGTCGGCGACATCATGGCGGTGCGCGAGACCGCGGGCCATCTGATCGCAGGCTACCAAGCCCGCGCGCGGGCCTTCGTTCAGGTGCAGAACGGCTGCGATCACCGCTGTACCTTCTGCATCATTCCCTTCGCCCGCGGCCCGAGCCGGAGCGTGCCGCTCGGCGCCATCGCGAACGAGGTGCGGGCCTTGGTTGCCAACGGCCACCGCGAGGTGGTGCTGAGCGGCGTGGATCTCGGCCATTACGGCACCGACCTGCCGGGCCGGCCGCGGCTCGGCGAGGCGGTGCGCCGCCTGCTCCAGGCGGTGCCGGAGCTGCCGCGGCTCCGCCTTTCCTCCATCGACCCGGTGGAGGTCGACCCCGCGCTGGAGCGGCTCTTCGCCGAGGAGCCGCGGCTGATGCCGCACCTGCACTTGAGCGTGCAGGCGGGCGACGACATGGTGCTCAAGCGGATGAAGCGCCGCCATAGCCGCGCCGACGTGCTGGCGCTCTGCCGCAGGCTCCGCGCGCTCAGGCCGGGCATCGCCTTCGGCGCCGACCTGATCGCGGGCTTTCCGACCGAGACCCAGGAGATGTTCGAGAACACGCGCCGCCTGATCGCGGACGCCGGGCTGATCTGGCTCCACGTCTTCCCCTATTCGCCCCGCCCGGGCACGCCGGCGGCGCGCATGCCTCAGGTACCCGTTGCTGAGCGCCGCACCCGCGCGGCGGCCTTGCGCGCTGCCGTGGAAGGCCCGCGCCGGCGTTTCCTGGAAGGGCGCGTCGGCCGGGAGAGCCAGGTGCTGCTGGAGAAGGCCGAGAGCGGGCGCGACGAGTGCTTTGCCGAAGTCGCATTCGACCGTCCGGCGGGATCGCCGGGCGAACTGGTGCGCGCGCGGATTACCGGAGCGACAGGCGACCGCCTGATCGGGACCGTCGCCTGATGGCACGGGAAGGCGGCGGCGGGCGTGGCCTGCTGGCGCGTCTCAAGGCAGGGCTTCGGCGGACCTCGAACAGCCTCACCAGCGGCATCGGGGCCATCTTCACCGGCCGCCGTCTGGACGAAGCGGCGCTCGAGGAACTGGAAGAGCTTCTTATCGCCGGCGATCTCGGCGCGGCGACCGCAGCCGAGCTTACGGCAGCACTCGCTCAGCAGCGCTTCGGCGCGGAAGTGACCGCCATCGAGGTGCGGCGCGCACTCGCCGATCAGATCGCCGATCTTCTCGCACCGGTCGAGGGCGCGCTCGCGATCGACGACGACGCGAAGCCTCACGTGATCCTGGTGGCTGGCGTCAACGGCACGGGCAAGACCACCACCATCGGCAAGCTAGCCCAGAGCCTCAGCCGCGAAGGGAGGCGCGTCATGCTGGTTGCGGGAGACACCTTCCGCGCAGCCGCCGTGGAGCAGCTCACGATCTGGGGCGAACGTGCCGGGGCGCCGGTGGTGGCACGCCCGGACGGCGGCGACCCCGCCGGCCTCGCCTTCGACGCGCTGGAACGCGCCCGGGCAGAGGGGATCGACGTGCTCCTCATCGACACCGCCGGCCGGCTGCAGAACAAAGCGCACCTCATGGCCGAGCTGCAGAAGATCGACCGCGTGCTCAAGAAGCTCGACCCGCGTGCGCCGCACAGCCGGCTCCTCGTGCTCGACGCGACCACGGGCCAGAACGCGCTCAACCAAGTCGATGTCTTTCGCGAGGCCATCGCCGTCGACGGCCTGGTGATGACGAAGCTCGACGGGACGGCGAAGGGTGGCGTCCTGGTGGCGCTGGCACAGCGTTTCGGCGTGCCCGTGGTGGCGCTCGGAATCGGCGAGGGGATCGACGACCTGCGCCCCTTCGAGGCTCGCGCCTTCGCCACCGCCCTGATGGGACTCGACGAATAGAAATTTGTCGCTCACGGCGTCCGGCGATTCTCCGATTCCGCGCGCCTCCGGCGCGACCGGCGCCTCCGCGTCGCGCGTCCGCGCGCGCGGGCACGCAATATGCGCCGCAGGGGCGGCGGGCCGCGGTCGCGGCCTGTCGCGAGCCCGCCGAGGACGGTCTCGCTCAAGCTGAATTCAGCGGCGTGCGGGGATGCCCGGCCGATAGTCGCCGACGTCGCCGACGGGATTGGTGAAGGGCGCGAAGTTGCCGCCGTCCGGCGCTTCGGCATTGTGGCGAAGCGCCCAGGTCACCGACGGGAACGCGAGCGAGTCCCAGGGAATCTCATCCGGCCGGAAGAGCCCGACCTCCAGGCTCTCGATCCCCGGTGCGATCTCGGGCTGCGCGAGGTGCGCCCGGTAGAAGAGCTGCACCAGGCTGATGCGGGGGATCGTGTAGACCGCAAGCAACGCGTCGATCACGATCTCGGCGCCGGCTTCCTCCTCGGCCTCCCGGCGGGCGCCGTGCGCGGGATCTTCGTGCAGCTCCAGGAAGCCCGCCGGCAGGGTCCAGAAGCCCGCCTGCGGCTCGATTGCCCGGCGGCAGAGGAGGATGCGCCCCTCCCACGTCGCGACCGAGCCCGCGACGATTTTCGGGTTCTCGTAACGGATGAAGCCGCACGCATCGCAGACCAGGCGCGGCCTGTCGTCGCCCTCCGGCACCCTGCGCGCGATCGGGCCGCCGCTGTTCGGATAGCGCCCCATGGGCCTGAGTATGAGGCGCGCGCTCGCCGCAAGTCCAGCCGTCCGGTTGTGGGCTGTGGGCCGGGGCATGGAGGGACCGTGATCGGCGGGCGGTCGAACGACACGATGATTTGATCGCGCGATACCCGAAACCGCGACTCGTGCTATGCCAGAACGAACTAGATTGGACAGACCTGCCGGCGGTGCGCGCGAGGCACAGGGACCCGCCGCCGACGTCAGGAGGAGATGGACCGGTGAAACTCAGTAGAAGACGCTTCGTTCAGGCCTCCGCCATCGCCGCCGCGTCGTCGATGGCGCCATTCTCGCCTCTGATCGCGCCTGCGGCAGCGCAAGAGGCAACCCACGGGCTCTCACTCTTCGGAGACCTCAAGTACGGCCCCGAATTTGCGCACTTCGACTATGCCGAGCCGAACGCGCCCAAAGGCGGCGTGCTGCACCTCGCCACAGTCGACACCTTCAGCACGCTCAATCCCTTCACGCTGAAGGGCGTGAGCGCGGCGGGCGCGGGTCTGCCCTTCGAGAGCCTGCTCGAAGGCTCGGCGGACGAGGCGGATTCGGCCTACGGCCTGATTGCCGCCGGCGTCGCGCTCGCGCCCGACCGGCGCAGCGTGCGCTTCCTCCTCAGGCCGGGGGCTCGCTGGCACGACGGCACGCCGATCACGGCCCGCGACGTGGCGTTCTCGTTCGAAATCCTCACGACCGAGGGCCATCCTGCTTTTGCCAACCAGCTTGCCGGCGTCGACCGGGTCGAGACTGCCGGCGAGCACGACGTCACCTTCCATCTCGCCGATCCCGACAACCGCAAGCTGCCGCTGATCGTCGGCGGGTTGTCCATCGTCTCCGAAGCCTATTACCGCGTGCACGCCTTCGGCGAGACGACGATGGAGCCGCCGCTCGGCAGCGGCCCCTACCGCGTCGCCAAGGTCGATCCGGGCCGCTCGGTCACCTACGGGCGCGTCGCGGATTATTGGGGGGCTCAGCTCCCGAACAACGTGGGGCGCTTCAATTTCGACACCATTGTCTACGACTATTATCGCGACCGAACGGTCCTGGTAGAGGCGTTGAAGGCAGGCGAATACGACCTCCACGAGGAGTTCACGTCCAAGGTCTGGGCGACGCAGTACGACATCGCCGCCGTCGAGGAGGGATGGCTCATCAAGGACGTGCTGAAAGACAACACGCCCTCAGGCGTGCAGGCATTCTTCTTCAACACGCGGCTGCCCCAATTCCAGGACCGCCGCGTGCGCGAGGCCTTCGCCTACGCCTTCGACTTCGAGTGGCTCAACAAGAACCAGTTCTATGGGATCTACGACCGCATGGCGAGCTACTTCGAGAACTCCGAGCTGGCGGCGCGGGGCCTGCCGTCGGAGGCCGAGCTCGCTCTCCTCGAGCCCCATCGCGGCGCGGTGCCCGACGAGGTGTTTACCACCGAATTCGTGCCGCCGAGCACCGATGGCTCGGGCAATAACCGGCGCAACCTGCGCGCCGCCCGCGCGCTGCTCAAGGAGGCCGGCTGGGTCACGCGGGACGGCGCGCTCGTCAACGAAGCGACCGGCGAGCCGATGACCGTCGAGTTCCTCTATTTCGAGCCCACCTTCGAGCGCATCTACGCGATCTTCGCCCGCAGCCTCGAGCGCCTCGGCGTGGGTGTGACGCTCCGTCTCGTCGACGGCGCGCAATACGAGGAGCGGCTCAAGACGCACGACTTCGAGATCACGACGATCCGCTTCGTGTTCAGCCTCTCGCCAGGCGCCGAGCTCAACTCCTACTTCGCAAGCAGCACCGTGGACCAGATCGGCTCGTTCAACATTCCCGGCATCAAGGACCCGGTGGTCGATGCGCTAGTCGCCGAGGTCGCTGCCGCGACCGACCGGGACTCCCTCATCGCCGCCGCCCGCGCGCTCGACCGCGTGCTGCTCTGGGGCCACTACATGGTCCCTCAGTGGTATAAGGGGGCGCACCACCTCGTCTACTGGAACAAGTTCGACAGGCCCGCACTCAAGCCCCGCTACGCGCGTGGCATCATCGACACTTGGTGGTTCGATCGGGAGAAGGACGGCGCCTTGAGGGCCTACCGCGACGGCGCGGCGTGAGGGGCCGCTCGGTACCCCGCAGGCCGCTCCCGCAGGGGAGAGGGTGCTGATGGAGCGTCCGGGCTAGCACCGCCCGCACCGCGACAGCCATGTTCGCCTATATCGTCCGCCGCCTGCTGCTGATCATCCCGACGCTGTTCGCGATCATGGTGATCAATTTCGCGATCATCCAGATCGCGCCTGGTGGGCCGGTCGAGCAGGCGATCGCGGAGCTCACCGGCAGCGCCGTGGGCGCCACGGCGCGCATTTCCGGCGCCGGCGCCGGCGAGGTGGGCACCGAGGGTCAGTTCGATGTCTCCCAGCAGGCCGGCACGAGCAAGTACCGCGGCGCCCGCGGCCTGGACCCTGAACTGATCGAGAGGCTGGAGAAGGAGTACGGCTTCGACAAGCCGCCGTTCGAGCGCTTCCTCCACATGATGGGCCAGTATGTGCGCTTCGATTTCGGGTCGAGCTTCTTCCGCGACGATCGCGTCGTCGATCTGGTCCTCGACAAGCTGCCGGTCTCGATCTCGCTCGGGCTCTGGACGACGCTGCTCGCCTATCTGATCTCGATCCCGCTCGGCATCGCCAAGGCCGTGCGCGACGGCCAGCGCTTCGACGTCTGGACCAGCGGCGTCATCATCGTCGGCTACGCGATCCCCAATTTCATCTTCGCAATCCTCTTGATCGTGCTCTTCGCCGGCGGCAGCTATATCGACTGGTTCCCGCTACGCGGGTTGGTCTCGAACGACTTCTCCGAGCTCTCCCTGCTCGGCCAGATCGAGGACTATTTCTGGCACCTTGCGCTGCCGATCCTGGCGATGGCGGTGAGCGGCTTCGCCACCACGACGATGCTGACCAAGAACTCCTTCCTGGATCAGATCAGCCAGCACTACGTCATCACAGCGCGCGCCAAGGGCTTGACCGAACGACGCGTGCTCTATGGCCACGTCTTCCGCAACGCGATGCTGATCATCATCGCTGGATTGCCGGGGGCCTTCATCGGCATCCTTTTCACCGGCGTGCTGCTGATCGAGGTCATCTTCTCGCTCGACGGGCTCGGGCTCTTAGGCTTCGAATCGCTGCTCAAGCGGGACTACCCCATCATCTTCGGCACACTCTTCTTCTTCACGCTGCTCGGCCTCGTCGTGAATCTGATCGGCGATCTCATGTACGTGATCATCGATCCCCGCATCGACTTCGAGACGCGCGAGGTGTGAGCGGTGGCGCTCTCCCCCATCACGCGGCGCAGATTCTACAATTTCCGTGCCAACCGGCGGGGCTACATCTCGTTCTGGATCTTCCTGGCGCTGCTTCTCGTCACGCTGTTCGCGGAGTTCATCGCCAACGACAAGCCCCTCGTCATGCGCTACGACGGCGCGCTCTACTTCCCCGTCTTCTTCGCATATGCGGAGACCGAGTTCGGCGGGGACTTCGAGACCGAGGCGGAGTATCGCGACCCCTTTGTCGCCGAGCTGATCGAAGAGAAGGGATGGATGGTCTGGCCGCTCATCCCCTACAGCTACCGCACGATCAACTACGACCTGCCGGTGCCGGCGCCGGCACCGCCCAGCGGCGACAACTGGCTCGGCACCGACGACCAGGGGCGCGATGTCCTCGCCCGCGTGATTTACGGCTTCCGCCTCTCGGTCCTGTTCGGCCTGATCCTCACCGTGTTCGCCTCGGTCATCGGCATCGCCGCGGCCGCGGTGCAGGGCTTCTTTGGCGGCTGGATCGATCTCATCTTTCAACGCTTCATCGAGGTCTGGTCGGGGCTGCCGCAACTCTTCGTCCTGATCATCCTGTCGAGCATCATCGAGCCCAACTTCTGGGTCCTGCTGGTGATCCTGCTGCTGTTCAGCTGGATGGCGCTGGTCGGCGTGGTGCGCGCCGAGTTCCTGCGGGTCCGCAACTTCGACTATATCCGCGCGGCGCGGGCGCTCGGCGTCGGCAACATCGCGATCATCTTTCGCCACGGGCTGCCCAACGCGATGGTCTCCGCCGTCACCTTCCTGCCCTTCATCCTGGTGGGCTCGATCACTTCGCTCACCTCTCTCGATTTTCTGGGCTTCGGCCTGCCGCCGGGCGAGCCCTCGCTGGGCGAGCTGCTGCGCCAGGGCAAGGCCAACCTGCAGGCGCCGTGGCTCGGCATCGTGAGCTTCATGGTGCTCGCCCTCATGCTGAGCCTGCTCATCTTCATCGGGGAAGCCGTGCGCGACGCCTTCGACCCGCGCAAGCTGGTCGGCCGGTGAGAGGGGGCGCATGAGCGCGCTGGTCCGCATCCGCGACCTCGGGGTCGATTTCACGAGCGCCGTCGAGACCGTGCGCGCCGTCTCCGGCGTCTCCTTCGACATCGAGCGGGGCGAGACCATGGCGCTGGTGGGCGAGAGCGGCTCGGGCAAGTCGGTAACGGCGCTCTCGATCCTCCAGCTCCTGCCCTATCCGGTCGCCTCGCACCCGAGCGGCAGCATCGAGGTGGACGGCACCGACGTGATCGGCGCGTCTGCGCGCAGGCTGCGCCAGATCCGCGGCAACCGGATCTCGATGATCTTCCAGGAGCCAATGACCTCCCTAAACCCGCTCCACACCATCGGCCGCCAGGTTGCGGAGGTGCTGACGCTGCACATGGGCCTGCCGAAGCACCGCGCGCTCATCCGCGCGCAGGAGCTGCTGGAGATGGTCGCGCTGGGGGAGACCGCCAAGCGCCTCAAGGCCTTCCCTCACGAGCTCTCGGGCGGGCAGCGGCAGCGCGTGATGATCGCCATGGCGCTTGCCTGCGAGCCCGACCTCTTGATCGCCGACGAGCCCACCACCGCCCTCGACGTCACCGTGCAGGCGCAGATTCTGAAGCTACTGGGCGAGCTGCAGCAACGCCTCGGCATGGCGATGCTGCTGATCACCCACGACCTCTCGATCGTGCGGCATGTCGCCGACCGGGTCTGCGTGATGCGGGACGGCGCCATCGTCGAAGAAGGGCCGTGTGCGCGCATCTTCGAGGCCCCTGCCCACCCCTACACGCAGATGCTGATCGCAGCCGAGCCCAAGGGCGAGCCGCTCGCGGTGGACGGAGCGGCGGCGGAAGTCGTCGCCTGCGACGACCTCAAGATCCACTTCCCCATCAAGGCCGGCGTCTTTCGCCACACCGTCGGTCATGTGAAGGCGGTGGACGGCGTTACTCTCTCGATCCGGGAGGGGCAGACCGTCGGTATCGTCGGCGAGAGCGGCTCCGGCAAGACCACGCTCGCGCTGGCGCTGCTGCGGCTGATTTCGAGCGATGGCCCCATCAGCTTCGAGGACCGCTCGATCCAGGGCCTCACGTTCAAACGCATGCGGCCGCTACGGCGGCGGATGCAGATCGTCTTTCAGGACCCCTTCGGCTCCCTCAGCCCGCGCATGACCGTGCGCCAGATCATTGAGGAAGGGCTGAAGCTACACCGGCTCGCCAATGGCGACGGCGGGGGCGATCCGGTTGGCGCGGTGCTGAAGGAAGTCGGCCTCGAGCCTGCGATGCAGGACCGCTACCCGCACGAGTTCTCGGGCGGCCAGCGCCAGCGCATCGCGATCGCCCGCGCGCTCGTGCTGAAGCCCCGTCTGTTGGTGCTCGACGAGCCGACCTCTGCGCTCGACATGTCGGTCCAGGCCCAGATTATCGACCTCCTGCGCGCGCTCCAGGCCCGGCACCGCCTCGCCTATCTCTTCATCAGCCACGACTTGAAGGTGGTCCGCGCGCTCTGCCACGAGGTGATCGTGCTGCGCGACGGCCATATGGTGGAGACGGGGCCGACCGAAGCGATCTTCGAAGCGCCCCAGACCGCCTACACCCAGGCGCTGCTGGCCGCGGCCCTCGACCTCGAGGCGACCGAAACCGGCGCGGTCAGGATGTAGGCGGGCGGCCTCGCCGACCTACGCGAGCGCGAGTGTCAGGCCCTCGCTTTCGAAACGGCGAAAGTCCCGTTCGTTGGTGGTTGCAATGGGTGCATTCTCGGCAATCGCCGTCGCCGCAATCATGCAGTCCGCGAACAGCTTGCGTCTCCTGCCCGAGAGATTGAACAGGCGCGCTGCAATCTCCGCGTGAGTAGGCGCAAAGTCGATGTGATGGTCAATGATGCCGGTTGCGAATTCCAACTCGGACGGATCAAGGGGGCCTGAGAGGAACTCCATCCAGGCGACCGCGCTCATCGCCAGGGTTTCGTCGGCGTCGATCCACGCCTCGAGCGCACGCTCTTCGGGCGATCCGGTCGGAAACGCCCTGATCAGAAAGCTCGTATCAAGATGGATCATCGAATACGGACAACCGCTTGCGCCAGGCCGCGTCACGTGTGGCCCGAACCTCCCGCTCCCAGGCGGCGAGATCGACGCCGCGGCGTTTCACGGAGGCCTGCAGTTGCCTCAGGGCTTCCAGTTTCCTCTTCGCGCGCGGGCTTTTCTCCTCCGCAGCCGCGCGGATAGCGCGGCGCAACACTTCGGACTTGGACACGTTCCAGCGGCGCGCCAGCGACTCCAGCGTGCGCACTGTCTCAACATCGAGCGAATAGGTCGATTTGATCGTCGTTATGGCCATATCTCTAAGTATGGCCATACTGTGGTCAGGTCAAGCGGGCGAGTCAAGAATCCGAGAAGTAACGCTGCAGGATGCCGAGATAGATGTCCGTAAGCTGTTCCAGCGACTCCACCGGCACGCATTCGTCGGTCCGGTGCATGGTCCGGCTGAGAAGCCCGAACTCGGCGACGGGGCAATGGTCCTTAATGAAGCGCGCGTCCGACGTGCCGCCGGTGGTGCTGAGGGCGGGCGTCACGCCGGTCACGGCGGCGACGGACTCGGCGATGATCGCGCTGAGCCTACCCGGCGGGGTCACGAAGGCCTCGCCAGAGACCTTGATCGCCAGGTCGTAGGTTTCGCCCACAGCATCGAGGCACGCACGGATGATGCGCTCGAGACTCGCGCCAGTGTGGCGGTCGTTGAAGCGGACGTTGAAGCGCACCACCGCCGCGCCGGGAATGACGTTCGTGGCCTTGTTGCCGACATCGATCGAAGTAAGCTCCAGCCGGCTCGGCTGAAAATGGTCGGTCCCCTCGTCCAGCGTCAGTGCGAGCAGCGCATTCAGCAGCGCAACGAGACGGGGTAGCGGGTTGTCCGCCAGCGCCGGATAGGCGACGTGCCCCTGCCGGCCCGCGACCCGGAGCGTGCCGTTGAGGCTGCCACGCCGGCCGATCTTCACCATTTCTCCGAGTTCTTCGGGGTTGGTGGGTTCCCCCACCAGACAAGCGTCGAGCGTCTCGCCACGCTCCGCGAGCCAGTCCAGCACCTTGCGCGTGCCGTTGACCGCCGGCCCTTCCTCGTCGCCGGTGATCAGCAGGCTGAGGGAGCCGGCGCCGGCGCCGGTCGCACCGAAGCGGGCTGCGGCAGCGACGAAGGCGGCGATGGCCCCCTTCATGTCGCTCGCCCCCCGCCCGTAGAGGACGCCGTCCTCCACGACCGCGGCGAAGGGATCGCGGGTCCAGACGGCACGGTCGCCCGTCGGCACCACGTCGGTATGGCCGGCGAAGCAAAAGTGGGGCCGGCCCTCGCCCCGCCTCGCGTAGAGATTGTCCACCAGTGCAGTTCCTGGCTCCTCGAAGGGCAGGCGGTGGCAGGTGAAGCCGAGCGTCTGGAGCACGCGTTGCAGCTCGTCGAGGGCGCCGCCGTCTTCCGGTGTCACGCTCTCGCAGCGGATCAGCGCGCGGGCAAGCGCCAGCGGATGCGCGAGCGCCTCGACGCTCGCTTGGTCCTCCCGTCTCTCTTCACTCAATTGCGGAGAAGCTCGTTGATCGAGGTCTTGGCCCGCGTGCCCGCATCCACCCGCTTGACGATCACCGCGCAATAGAGGCCGGGGCCCGGCGATCCGTCCGGAAGCGGCCTGCCCGGAAGCGAGCCCGGCACCACGACCGAGTAGGACGGAATGCGCCCGCGATGGACTTCGCCGGTCTCGCGATCGACCACCCGGGTCGAGGCACCGACATAGACACCCATCGCCAGCACCGCGCCCTGCTCGACGATGACGCCTTCGGCCACCTCGCTGCGCGCGCCGACGAAGCAGTCGTCCTCGATGATCACCGGGTTGGCCTGGAGCGGCTCCAGCACGCCGCCGATGCCGGCGCCGCCGGAGATGTGGCAGTTCTTGCCGATCTGCGCGCAGCTCCCCACCGTGGCCCAAGTATCGATCATGGTGCCGCTATCGACATAAGCGCCGATGTTCACGAAGGAGGGCATCAGCACCACACCGGGCGCGACGTAGGCCGAGCGCCGCACGATGGCGCCGGGCACGACGCGGAAGCCCGCATCCTGGAAGCGTGCTTCATCCCAGCCTGCAAACTTGGACGGCACTTTGTCGTACCAGGACGTATCGGCCCCCGGCCCGCCCGGAATCGTTGCCATGTCGTTGAGACGGAAGGAGAGCAGCACCGCCTTCTTGAGCCACTGGTTGACGATCCAGTCGTCGCCCTGCTTCTCCGCAACGCGCGCCTCGCCGGAATCGAGCAGGGTGAGCGCGGTCTCCACCGCGTCTGCGGCGGCACCGCCGCTCGCGGGTGAGAGCGTGTCGCGCGCCTCCCAGGCGGCTTCCACCGCGCGTTCGAGGTCTCCTGTACTCACCGGTCTCTCCCTTGCTCTCCACTGCGACCGCGGGTGCTGTCCTCCGCCGGCTACGCCGGGAGCGCGGCGAGCCAGACGGCAAGATCGTCGGTCACATAGTCTGGCGTGATCTCTTCGGCGCCAGAGGACGCCCAGTCACTGTCGTTGCGCACCCATACGGTCGCCATGCCGAGCGCAGCAGCGGGCGCCAGGTTGCGCAGGATATCCTCGAACAGGATCGCGCTCTTGGGCTCGACATCGTGCACGTCCGCGAGCCGCTCATAGGCTTGGGGAAAGGGCTTCGGCACCCAGTCGGCCGCCTCGATATCGTAGATCTCGCTGAAATGGTGGCCGATTCCGAGCCGCGCCATCACCCGCTCGGCATAGGGTGCATCGGCGTTGGTAAAGACCAGCTTGCGGCCGGGCAACCGGCCGAGCGCCGCCTCCAGGGCATCGCTCTGCGCGATGGGCGAGAGATCGATGTCGTGCACGAATTCGAGAAAGGGCGCGGGGTCCATGCCGTGCTTGAGCATCAGGCCGCGCAACGTGGTGCCGTATTCGCGGAAATAGCTTTTTTGCAGCCGCTTGGCCTCAACGTGGTCGACGTCGAGCGCAGTGGCGATAAAGGCGCCGATGCGTTGGCTCACCTGGTCGAAGAGGCGCGAGCTCGACGGATAGAGGGTGTTGTCGAGGTCGAATATCCACGTGTCTATGTGCGCGAGGTCGGCGCCCGAAGGCGCGCTCCGGGCGCCTTCGGTCAATTGCATTGGCCGTTGGAACCCTCCGCGCACACCTTGTTGCCGTCGATCCAGATCGCGCCGCTGAGATCCGCCTTGAGGAAATCGGTCGCGTCGAGCCGGGCGCCGGTGAAGTCGGCACCGCGCAGATTGGCGCGGAAGAAACGGGCGCGCCTGAGATCGGCGCCTTCGAACGAGGCGCCGGCCAGGTCCGACTTGGTGAAGTCTGTGCCGATCAGGCGCGCGCCGGCCCAGCGCGTCTCCACCAGGACGGAATCGGTGAACTTGGCGCGCCGGGCGTCAGCCGCGGAGAAGTCGGCCCGCGTGAGGTCCGAGCGCGCAAAGAACCCATCGCGCAGCGTGGCGCCGGCGAGGTCAACGTCGACGAAGTTCCGATTGTCGAGAAGACAACGCCGCCAATCGACACCCGGCTGTGGCGTATCGGTGCAGGCGGCTTGTGCTCCCGGCGCGGCGAGCGCGAGCACCGCCCCGATCAGCCCCGCCGCCACCACGCTCCCTCGTCTCATTCTGTCGGGCATTGCCTGGATATATCCCGATGCGCCGCTCAGTCGCCCTTTGGGTCCAGCCTGCTGCTGCCCTCGGGCTCTTCGGGCTCATGATTGATACGCTTGCCGTCCAGCGTGCCATCGCCGCGCGCCGCCTCGGCTTGCGTCACCTGCCTCTCCGCCTTGCTACGCCCCGATCGCGCACGGTTCGCCGCGCGTTTCTGCGCTTTCACGGCCCGTTCGCGCTTCTTACAAAACTGGTTAAGGTTGACGACATCGCCCATGACCAAAGGCCTTTCGGTACGCCGGCAAACGTGGTCTAAGAAATGCGGGGCCTCCCATCCGATCTGACTCGTCCGATCGAGAGGCAAGCCTAGACGAAATGAATCGGGCTGTTAACCGGAGTCGACCGGGGAGCCGCCGTTTGGGCAAAGCGCCCGGCTACCCCGCCCCGAGGCATGGCCAACAGTGAAATTCGTTTACGCTGTACTCGTCCTTCTGGTCCTCGTCGTAGCTGCCCTCTTCATCGTGCCGTCTGTTCTCGATTGGGAGCGGTTCAAGCCCGAGATCACGGAGCGCCTGGAGGCCATCACCGGTCTTGAGATTGCGATCGACGGCGCGCTCGCGGTCTCCATCCTGCCGACGCCCACAATCAAGGCCGCCGACCTTCGCATTGCCAACGCGCCGGGCGCGGTCGCCCCCGACATGGCGCGGATCGCCTCGCTCGATCTCACGCTTGCGCTGGGGCCGCTCCTCGGCGGCAAGATCGCCGTCACCAGTCTCGAGATGGTGGAGCCCGTGATCGAGCTCCAGCGCCTCGCCGACGGCCGTCCTAACTGGCTCTTCGAGCCTGAGACCGACCCGACGGTGGAGACCTCTGCCAGCGGCGAACCGGAGGCAGCCGCCCTCGGGCTTACCAGGATCGATTCTGCGACCATAACGAACGGTACGATCGTCTATCGCCATGCGGACGATGAGCCCCCGGCGCGAATAGACGGGATCGACGCGGCGATCTCTGCCCGCTCCCTTGACGGTCCCTTCCGCGGGGAGGGCAATTTCGCCGTGCGCGGCCGGGCGATCAAGTTTCAGCTCGCGACGGGCACGGTCGGCGAAGACCGCACTCTGCCGGTCTCGTTCGAAGCGACGTTCGGCGGCGAGCGGGGCAACGCGCTGTTCGAGGGCATCCTCAACGGCATCGACGGGATGCCTGCGTTCGACGGCAGCGTGCGAAGCGAGGCAGCCGACTTCGGCGCTCTCCTGAATGCGCTCGCCGTGGATCTCGGGTCGCTGCCCTCCGCGCCGCTTGATAGCGAATTCTCTGCCAAGGGCGAATTCAGCGTGCGCGCGGATACCATCGCCGCACGCGAGCTCCAGGTTCGACTGGGCGAGAGCCAGGCGAATGGCACGCTCTCTTGGCAGGGTGGCGACGTGCCGCGGTTAGCGGCCGAGATCGACCTCAACCGCATCGACCTCGATCGCTTCCTGCCGGATGACGGCAAACCCAAGCCCGCGGGATCGGCAGGCTCTGGCAGCGAACCGCAGACTGCGGAGGCGGCGGGCTCGGACGGTGCCGGGCAGCCGGGCAGCGCAGAGGCTCTGGCCACGCCGCAATCGATCACGGACGACATCCGGCGCGAGATTCCCACGAAGATCGATGCCGCTCTCGACCTCACGATCGGTGCGCTCACCTGGCGCAAGGGTGTCATCCGTAAGGCCAGGGCGCGTCTTGCGCTCGAGAACGGCGTGGTCACGATCCGGCAGACGTCGGCGCTGTTGCCCGGAGGCGCGGACGTCGACCTCGCCGGCCAGCTGACCGCCAACGGCAACGGCCAGTGGATGGAGGGTGTCGGCGAGATCGAAGCCGA
Organism: Alphaproteobacteria bacterium; assembly: GCA_965262755.1. Taxonomy (GTDB): domain Bacteria; phylum Pseudomonadota; class Alphaproteobacteria; order UBA828; family UBA828; genus WTGU01. The sequence continues at coordinate 1,140,913 of OZ253557.1, forward strand.
GGACCTGCGCGCCACCCTCTCCTGGCTTGGCGTAGATGTGGGGGCAATCCCGGCGGATCGGCTCCGACGCCTCAGCGCGAGTGCCGATCTCTCTGCCAGCGGCGATCGGCTGTCGGCATCCAATCTCGACATCAGGGTCGATACCACGCGGATGGCCGGCAACGTGTCCATCGAGACGAGCGAGCGGCCGCAGATCGCCGCCGACCTCGCTGTCGACGCCGTGAATGCCGACGCTTACCTGCTCGATACAGGCCTAGCGCCGTCACGCGAGTCCGACCAAGCGCCGTCGCAAGAGGTCGGCGATGCGGCAGACGCCTCGCAAGGGGCGGCACAGGGGGCGGCACAGCCAACGCCGGCGCGCGTGGGGGGTGGAGCGTGGCCGGTGCTCGACGAGATCGACGCCGACGTTGCGCTCAAGATCGATGCACTTACTTACGGGGGGGTGCGCCTGGCCGGGCTGGAGCTCGACGCGGCCCTCGACCACGGCGGCCTGACCCTGCGGCGGGCGTCGGTCGCGGACGCAGCGGGCGCCAACATCCTGTTATCAGGCACCGGGCACACGGTCGGGACGGCGCCAAGTTTCGATCTCGCGGTCGAAGGCGCGGCTGACTCGCTCGACGGTGTCCTCGCGCTCCTCGACATCGATCCCGACATTCGCGCCGAGGCGTTCGGCAAGGTCACGCTGAATGGCACGCTCGCGGGCGATGAGGACGCGCTGTCGCTCGATCTCGCTCTCGCTGCCGGCGCTGCCCAGGCGTCGCTGGCAGGTACCGTCGAGCAACCCTCCGGCGCGCCGGTCGCAGCGCTCGCCCTCAGGCTCCGCGCACCGGATGCCGCCTCGCTCGCCCGCAGCGCCGGGCTCACGCCGCCGCCTATCGTCACCCGGCTCGGCGCGCTGGCGATAGAGGGTAGGATCGACGGCGATCTCGACTCCGTCGCGATCAACATGAGCGCCGAGACTGCCGGCGCGACGATTCAGGTCGCGGGCAAGGTTACGGATCCGTTCGCCTCTCCCAGCTACAGCGTCGATGTCGATCTCGCTCACCCGCGCGGCGAGGCCCTGGTCGAAACCCTGGTCGGCGACGCGCCGGCGGATGTTGCCCTCGGGGCGCTGCGCCTCGCCGGGAAGGTTTCCGGGGACCGGACGGTGGCAAGTTTCGCCGACATTGACGCCGTGATCGGCAACAGCACGCTGACCGGCGGGGTGTTCCTCCGCCTGGATGAGGAGCCGCCAGGGTTCAGCGCCGACCTTCATGGGAGTGTGCTCGACCTCGCATGGTTGGGCGGCGGCCTTGCCGCGACGGGCGAGACCGAGGCCGGCGGGGCACCATCGTTAAGTGCCGACCTTGCGGGCACCGGCACCGAGGGCGCGGCACCGCAGCCCGCGCGCTGGTCCGACGAAACGATCGACCTCGCAGTGCTCGATCGGCTCTCCGGAACACTCGCGCTCGACGCCGAGGCCCTCCTTCTCGGCGCTTACCGCATCGAACAGGCCGACGTCGATCTGGCCGTAGCCGAGGGGACGCTGACGCTGCGTTCGCTCACCGGCCGGCTTTTCGACGGGGCGCTGAAAGCCGACGGCAGCCTTGCCGGCGGGCCGGTGCCGGCGGGGCAGGCGGCATTCCGGCTCACCGATGCGGAATTGGGTCCCATGCTGCGCGAGATTGCAGGCGTCGATGCGGTCTCCGGCCGCGCCGAGGTCGACGGGTATTTCACCCTGCGCGGGCAGACGGCCCGCGAGATGATGCAGAGCCTCTCCGGCCGCGTCGCGCTTGCCGCCAGCGAGGGCGCCGTCGAGGGCGTGGACGTGCCGGCGATCAGCCGCCAGATCGACGCGCTCTCCAAGGTCGATACGCTCGACGACATCGCGAGCTTCGTCGATGGGACGGAGCAAAGCCTATCCAGCGGGCGAACGGCAATCCGCTCCCTCGATGGCACCGTGCGGGTACAGGACGGCCAGGCACGCATCGACGGCTTCGAGATCGTCGCCGAGGGGGGCGTCGGCGAAATCAGCGGCACAGCCGACGTGCCTGCGTGGCAGCTGGATCTCACGGCGCTGTTCCGCCTCACCGAGCACACGGATGCCCCGCCGGTGGGCATACGGTTCGAGGGGCCGATCGACCGGCCCGAACGCCGCTATCTGATCGCGGACATGCAGGCGCATCTGGTCAAGCTCGGGCTGCTCTCGCTCGCCGGCGTGCCCGACATGCCCAAGATCACGCTGCGCAAAGGCGCCAAGGCGGAGCCCGGAACCGAGATGGATACCCTGCTCAGAAATGTGCTCGGCGATCCGGACAAGGCCGAGGACGCCGAGACAGCGGAAGAGCCGGAAGAACGCGCGGGAGCGGGCGAACCAAGTGAAGCGGTGGACGCCCAAGAAGAGGACGGAGCGGGGGGTGCCGCGCCGTCGCCGGGCGATGGCTCGGGCGATGCGGCGGTGGCGACGGAGCCCGTCGAGGCGGTTCAGCCGGAAGAGACGGCAGGCGCCGAGCAGAGGGAAGAGGTCGAGGAGCCGCTAGAGACTGGCGGGGAGGAGGAGCGCGAGGCAGCGCCCCCGACCGAGGCAGCGCCCCCGACCGAGGCGCCCGCGCCCGGGGAGCCTGTGCCCGAGCCGCCGCCGGCACCTAAGCGCGACAAGGACGAGGACCTCCAAGACCTCGTCGACGATCTGCTGAAGTCGCTCGAAGAGTAGGGGCCGGCGCCCCCGGTCGGGAACGCCGGCCCCGCCCGCCTTCACGACGTGGCGAAGGGAAGAGCGACGAAGTGCTCGCGCCCGTCACGGCTCATCAGGAGCAGCACGGCCTCGCGCCCGTCGCCCTGAGCGGCCTCGATACGCTCGTTCACGTCCGCCACCGATCCGACGGGCTCGTTGCCCACGGTGACAATCACGTCGCCGGGGCGAAGCCCCTTGCGATGCGCGGCGCTCCCCGGCGCCACTCCGGCAACGACCACGGCCCCTGAGCCGCCGTCCGCTTCCGCGCCGTCGCCTGCCTCGGGATCGACGTTCTCGAGGCGAAGACCGAAGGTGTCGAGGCGGCCGGCCTCATCTGCGCCGGTCATCTCCGCGCTGGCCTCGACCGGCGGCGCCAAATTGGCGATAGCCGCCGTGATCTCCATGGCCTGGCCGTCGCGCCAGACAGTGAGCGTGGCGGAGGTCCCGGCGTCGATGGCGGCGATCACTTGCGTCAACGCCCGCGTATCTTCGACCGGCAACTGATCCACGGCGATGATGACATCGCCGGACTCGAGCCCTGCGGCCTCGGCCGGGCTCTCCGGCTGCACGCTGGCGACGATGGCGCCCTCCGCGTCCTCCAGCCCGAGGCTGGCTGCGATGTCGTCGGTGACCGATTGGATGTGGACACCGAGCCATCCGCGCATGACCCAGCCATGGGCCTTGAGGTCGTCGATGACGACCTTGGCCGTCGCGGCGGGGACTGCGAAGCCGATTCCCACATTGCCGCCGGAGGGCGAGACGATCGACGTGTTCACACCGATGACCTCGCCATGCAGATTGACGGCAGGCCCACCCGAGTTGCCGCGATTGATCGGCGCGTCGATCTGCAAATGGTCCTCGTAGGGGTTGGGGCCGGTCCCGCGTCCGCGCGCGGAGACAATGCCGAAGGTCACGGTCTTGCCGACGCCGAAGGGATTGCCGATGGCGACCACCCAATCGCCGACGCGGGTGCTGTCCGCGGCAGCGAAGCTCACGGTCGGCAGGGGCTCGTCGGTCTCGACGCGGAGGAGCGCAAGATCGGTCCGCGTATCCTGGCCGACGATCTCTGCACCGAGCCGCGTGCCGTCGTCGAGAATCACGGTCACGGTCTCGGCGCCTGCGATCACGTGATTGCTGGTCACGATGTGGCCGTCGGCGTCGATGATGAAGCCGGAGCCGATGCCCCCGCTCGGCACCATGGGGCCGGGCTCGAGGTCCGGCGTGGAGCCGAAGCGCTCGGCGAAGTCGTCGCCGAAGAAGCGCTTGAAGTGCTCCGGCATGCGCGGGCTGCTCCGCTGGTGGGCGGTCAACGCGGGCCGGGCCTTGTGCATGACTTCGATCGAGACGACCGCCGGGCTCACCGCCTCCACCACGCCGGCGAGGCTGGGCGTCGCCAGGACCTGATCGACCGAGGTCGGCGGTGTGATCGCCGTGGCCGTCTTGAGTGAACCAGCCAGGCCGCCGCCGGCCACCGCGATCATGCCAAGGCCTGCCAGGGCCGCGACGATGACCATTCGTTTGCGTTGCGGTGAAAGCGTGCTCATCGTTTCCTCACTTGCCGTTGCCGTGTTGCGCAGCGGCCGATTGCAGGCCGCAGCCCCTGTATGACAGGGCAAGCTGTCACCACGATGGACGCTTGATTAATTCTTCGTCATGATTCGACTGTCATGATTCGGCTCAGGCATTCGGCGTTGAAGCGGGGTCCTTCGGCAAAGGGCGACCGACTCAGACCCTGCCGGCGCTGGAACAACTGCGTCTGCAGCGAAGAAGGCGCCGCACGCCAGCACCGCATCGAGCCCTTCGCCGCTCCGGGCAACCCGAAGGCCGTCTTCGCCCGGCTGAAGACATTGGTGGCGGCCATGGAGCGAACGACCGTGGTCGACGAGACTGACGAATACCTGCACGCGGTCTGCCGCACACGGCTCGGCTTCGCCGACGACCTCGAATGCCGACTCTGCCCGGCAGAAGGCATGATCCACGTGCGCTCCCACGCGCGCCTGGGTGTTTTCGACCACGGCGTGAACAGGCAGCGCGTCGAGGCGCTCCGCCAGCGCCTGCAGGGCGGGTAGGGACGACTGCCGGATCTCGCCTTCCGTCGCGGCGGCCCGATCACGCGGCCGGCGGCAGGAAGGTCACCGTTGCGCGCAGGCCGCCCAGCGGACTCTGGTCGAGTTCGAGCGTCGCCCGGTGAAGGGACGCGACGCCCGCGACGAGGCTGAGCCCGAGGCCGCTGCCGCCTCCGGTGCGGCTTGCGTCCAGGCGGACGAAGCGTTGCAGTACACGCTCCCGCTCCTCCGGCGGGATCCCCGGCCCCGAATCCTCCACTATGAGTCGAACTGTGCCTGCTTCTCCACACGCGAGGTTCACCCCGATCCGGCCTTCGGGCGTGTAGGCGAGCGCGTTGTCGAGCAGATTGGCGACGAGTTGGGAGAGAAATTGAGCGTGGCCGGCCACGGGCTCCGTTTCGTCGAGCGTGGCCTCGATGGCGAGTCCCTTCTGCTCGGCGAGCGGGGCGTAGAGCTCGACCATGTCGCCGACGATGCCGCCAAGATCGACAGGCGCCATGGCGATGCCGGCCTTGCCCGATTCGGTGCGCGCAATCTCCATCAGCGTGGCGAAGGTGCGCAGGATGCCGTCGGTCTCGGCGATCGCACGTTCGAGGGCGGCGCGGTGGCCGTGCTCGTCGTCTGGCCCCTCGCGAAGCGCAAGCTCCAGCCGCGACTTCAGCCGGGTGAGCGGGCTGCGCAGATCGTGCGCGACGCTGTCCGTCACCGTGCGCAAGCCCGTCATCAGCGTCTCGATCTCATCCAGCATCTCGTTGACCGTGATGGAGAGCCGGTCGAATTCGTCGCCGACGCCTGTGACCGGCAAGCGCCGCGAGAGATCGCCGCGAACGATGCGCTGGCCGGTCTCACGCACGGCATCGACCCGGCGCAGCATTCTCCGGCTCATGACGAGGCCGCCGAGGAGACCCAGAACCAGCGTAATTCCGAGCGCGCCACCGAGAGTTTCCAAAATCAGCCCTTCGAAGTCCGCACGGCCGCGGGGGTCGCGGCCGACGAGCAGCCGGAAGCCGCCCGGCAGCACGAAGGTGTGGGCGCGGATGGTGCCGTGCGCCTCTTCGCCGCTCGCGCGCCTGGCCGAGATCTCCACCCAACCGTCTTCGGCCCCGGCAGCCTCTCGCGGCCAGGCGCTGAGATTGCCGGCGAGCGGCTGGAGCGCGGGATCGGCGAGGAGGTAGACGCTGTCCGGATCGCCGTAGGGGCCGCTGCGCTCCTCGATGACGGCGATCAAGCGGCCGACGCCCCGCGCCCTGTACTGCTCGGCAAGACCGCGAACCTCGGCCTCGATTGTATCGCTGGTCTGGCTGTCGATGACCCGCACCGTGGTCCAGTAGATGAACGCGAGCAGCACCAGGACCGAGGCGCCGAAAAGGCCGACGTAGAGGAGCGAAAGCCGGAACGTGGAGGTCCGGAACAGCCTAGCCCGCATCTCTCGCCACAGTCAGGGTGTGCAGGTCGCCGCCGGGCGATGACGGAAGGGAAGAAGCTGCCCTGCCGCCCCGTGCGACTCCCCGGGCCATAGTGCAGTGCATGGTGCGCGGCTTATGCGCCATGATCGCGTCATGTGCCGATCATGCTCCCGCGCGCGTATCCGCGCGACGCAGTGCAAGAGCGAGTGGGCTGCGGCAGGAGCAGACAATATCTGCGGGCGCTCGTCGCCTATGCGGCTGCCGCCCTCAGTCGTCGGTGCCGCAACCGAGGACGGCCGCCGCCCGTCTCCCAGAATCCCACTTATCCCACTTATCCCACTTAATCCCGGCGAATACCGCATTGAATTGTTGATGTTTGCGCGTGTCGCGCGATGCGCATGACACGACCTTGGTGAAGGCTGGGGGCTATCCGTCGGCACGGAAGCAATACCCGACGCCGCGCACGGTGTGGATCAGGGGCGTGTCGAAGCCCTTGTCGATCTTGCCGCGCAGCCGGCTCACATGAACGTCGATCACGTTGGTCTGCGGGTCGAAGTGGTAGCCCCAGACATGTTCGAGCAGCATCGTGCGTGTGACAACCTGGCCTGCGTGGCGCATGAAATAGGTGAGCAGTGTGAACTCGCGGGGCTGCAGAACGATCTCGCGCCCCGCGCGCCGCACCGTGCGGGCGAGCAAGTCGACCTCCAAATCGGCGAGGCCGAGGCGGGTCTCGCCGCCGGCGCTGTCGGCGCGCCTGAGCAGCGCCTCCAACCGCGCCAGCAGCTCCGAGAAGGCGAAGGGCTTGGTCAGGTAGTCGTCGCCGCCGGCCCTGAGCCCTTCGACCCGGTCGTCCACCTGGGCGAGCGCGCTGAGGATGAGAACCGGCGTGCGCCGGCCCTTGCGGCGCAGCGTCTCGATCAGCGCGAGGCCGTCGAGGCCCGGCAGCATGCGGTCGACCACGAGCGCGTCGAAGCGGTGGTCCAACGCGAGCGAGAGCCCGTCCGCCCCGTCGTGGACGAGCTCGACCACGTGGCCGCTCTCGCTCAGGCCCTTCTGCAGATAGCGGGCGGTCTCGATGTCGTCTTCGACGACCAGCACGTGCATGGCCGCAACCTTGGCAGGTCGGGCGAAGCGATCAAGGGCCTCGCCACACACTCAACGCATTGTGTGCCGGACAGCACCTGAGCCGCCGATCTTGATATGGACTATTCCTTGGTCCATATTGGGGCTTAATTCGCCAATCATGAGGAACGCCGTCCGATGCGCATCTCCGTCAGCGAAGCGAAGGGACAGTTGACCGAACTCGTCCGCCGTGCGGAGACCGGCGACGAGGTGGTGCTTACCCGTCATGGCAAGGCAACCGTCCGTTTGGTGCCGGTGCAACCGCAGCCGAATGCCGACGCTCGCGGTGCGGTGATCGCCGCCGTGCAGGCGGCTGCCGAGAACAAACGGACCGCCGGAGCCAGCGCGGCCCGCAGTCAGGATTTTCTCTACGACGATGACGGCTTGCCGCAATGATCGCAGTGGATACCTCGGCCCTGATGGCGATCCTGCTGGACGAAGAGGAGACGGCGGCCTGCGCGGAGGCCCTGACCTCAAACGATCCGATCGTGATGTCCGCCGGAACCGTCGCCGAGGCATTGATTGTCGCAGAGAGGCGAAGTCTCGGCGTCGAAATGGCCACGCTCATCGATGGGCTCGGCCTGGAGATCGAAAACGCGACGCTGGCCGTGGCGCGGCGCGTGGCGGGCAGCTACGCGCGATGGGGCAAAGGCGTCAACCCCGCGGGCCTGAACTTTGGCGACTGCTTTGCCTATGAAGTTGCAAAGACGCGCGATTGCCCCTTGCTCTATGTCGGCGCGGATTTTGCGCGAACCGATGTCAAGAGCGTGTTGTGAGCGCGGGCCAGGCTCACTTGCGGCGGCGGGCGGGCGGCGTGCCGTAGAGCGCGAGCCTGACTGCGCACCACGCTGCCTCCAGCCCGCGCCGCAGCCGGGCCCCGTCCCGCGCGAGCAGGCGCACGCCCACGCCGGCCTCGTTGGGAAGCGCCGAGGCACCGCCGTAGAAATCGTCCGTCGGCGTGAGGGCGGAGCGGAGAGCGGCCAGGATGGCCTCCCGCGCAGGCCCACGATGGGCGACGACGACACTGCCCTGCGCGGGCCAGCGCGCGATCTGGCTCGCACCCTCCGCCAGACGATCGCCGGTGAGGACGTAGCGCTCCAGCGCGAGCAGGCGCCCCCCCTCGTCGCGGATACGCATCTCCGCCTCGAAGCTCTCGAACCGTCGATCCTCGCCGCCGGGGTCGTGGTGAGCGAAGCTTTCGCACGCGATGACCGTGGCACCCTCCGCGGCCTCGATCTCCAGCACCGAGGTGAGCCGGGCGCCCGGAAACATGATCAGCGGGTCCGGCAGGTATTCGAGAAGCGCACCGTCGGCCGCCTCCAGCGCGACCGTCTGCCGCGCCGGCGCGGCAGGCATTCGGTGCACGATGGTTGCCGCCTGGGTGGTTACATGGGCGGCGCTGCAGGCCTCTGCGCTGCAGGTCATGCGCAGGTCCTCGCCCTGGTAGATGCCGCCTGAGACCGACTGGAGATAGAGCGTCAACGCTCCGGCCGGCGCCTCGTCGAAGTAGAACGGCCGGGTGATGTGGAACGGGTAGCCGACGCGCTGGCGGGAGATGTAGCTCTGGCCATCGGGCGCGCGGGCGAAGCGGAGCGCCGCCTGGGGTCCCTCGTTGGGCCGGGCGGCCGGCGTCGGGGTGGCAGCCAAGAGGCGCGCGCTCAGCGCAGCAGGTAGTTCTGGCCGAGGGTGATCTTGTCGATCGGCTCGCAGGCCGCGAGCGTCCCGTCGACAAAGACCTCGAAGGTCTGGGAGTCGACGCGGATATCGGGGCAGGCGTCGTTGTGCAGCATGTCCTTCTTGGTGAGCTTGGTGAAGCTCCCGATCGGCAGGATCGGCTTTCTGAGGCCGATGCGGCCGGGCACGTCGATATCGAGCGCGCGGCGATGCGCGAAGACGGCGCTCAGCGTCGCGGGCGCGCGTCCGTGATGGCCGAACTGGGGCCGCATGATGACCGGCTCGGTCTGGAAGTAGCTGCCGGAGGGATCGCCGCTCTGGCCCCAGGCGACGAAGCCGCCCTTGATGACGCCGAAGGGCTTGATGCCGAAGAAGGCGGGCTTCCAGGTGACGAGATCGGCCATCTTGCCGGGCTCGAGCGAGCCTACGTATTGGTCGACGCCGAAGGCGATCGCCGGGTTGATGGTGTATTTCGCGATATAGCGCTTGATGCGCTCGTTGTCGGCGTCGGCGGTGGTCTCTTCGGGAAGCCGCCCGCGCTGGTCGCGCATCTTGCTCGCGAGCTGCCAGCAACGCGTGATGACCTCGTTGATCCGCCCCATGCCCTGGCTGTCAGAGCCGAACATCGAGACGGCGCCGATATCGTGCAGCACGTCCTCGGCCGCGATGGTGCCGTGGCGCACCCGGCTCTCGGCAAAGGCCACGTCTTCCGGCAGGTCGTAGCGCAGCAGATGGCAGGCCATGGTCATGTCGAGCTGCTCGTCGAAGACGTTGACCGTGTAGGGGTTGGTCGGGTTGGTCGACGACGGCAGGCAGTGCGGCTCGCCGTTGCAGCGGATGATGTCTGGCGCGTGGCCGCCGCCGGAGCCTTCCGTGTGATACATGTGGATGGTGCGGCCTCCGATCGCCGCCATCGTGTCTTCGTAGAAGCCGGACTCGTTCAGCGTGTCCGTGTGGATCTGGACCGGGAAGTCGTACTCGGCGGAGGCGCGCAGGCAGGCATCGATGGTGGCCGGCATGGCGCCGTAGTCCTCGTGGATCTTGACGCCGATGATGGCGCCGTCGAGATGCTCGACGATGGTCGCCGGATCGTGGGACGAGCCGCGGCCGAAGAAGCCGAAATTGATCGGCCACGCTTCCGATGCCTCCAGCATCCGGTAGGTGTTCCAGGGGCCGCCGCAGTCGATGGCGAAGAGCGGCCCCATGGTGCCGCCGATCATGGTGGTGAGCCCGCTCGCCAGCGCGTGGTTGCACTGGTCCGCCGACAACCAGTGGACGTGGACGTCGATACCGCCCGGCGTCACGATCAGACCGCTGGCCGGGTAGTAGGTGGTGTTGGGGCCGCAGACCAAGTTGGAATCCACCCCGTCCTGCGTGTTGGGGTTGCCGGCCTTGCCGACGCCCGCGATCTTGCCGTCCTTGATGCCGATATCGGCCTTGACGAGGCCAAGCACGGGGTCGATGACGGTTGCGTTCTCGACCAGCATGTCGATGGCGCCGTCGGCTGCGGAGGTATGGGCGTCGTAGGCCATGCCGTCCCGCATCACGCGGCCGGCGCCGGTCCAGCACTCGTCGCCGTAAGTGGTGTGGTCGTGCTCGATCTCGCCGATCAGCGAGGTATCGCCGAGTCGGATCTTGTCGCCCTTGGTCGGCCCGTAATAGCGGGCATAGGTCTCGCGCGCGATCTTCACCATCTGCCTACGCTCCTCGGAAGCCGCCCGCTTTCGCGCGGGCGATCGCCTGATCCTTGACTTCGGGCGAATCGATCATGCCCTCGGTGAGGGAGTTGAAGCCGGTGACCCGGCCGCGGCCGCCGATCTCCACCAGCGCGACCTCCTTCTCCTGGCCGGGCTCGAAGCGCACGGCAGTGCCCGACGGGATGTCGAGGCGCATGCCGAAGGTCGCCGCCCGGTCGAAGTCGAGCGCACGGTTGATCTCGAAGAAGTGGAAGTGGCTGCCGATCTGAACCGGGCGGTCGCCGGTGTTGGTGACCGTGACCGATCCGGTCCTCCGGCCCGCATTCAGCTCGATCTCCTCGTCCGGCGTGATGATCTCGCCGGCGCGGGGGCTGGGCGGGCTCTCCGCCGTGCCCGGGCGTATCGGCTGGTGCACGGTGATGAGCTTGGCGCCGTCCGGGAACACCGCCTCGACGTGGATGACCGGAATCAGCTCCGGCACGCCCGGCATCACGTCGTCCGACGTGAGGATCTCCGCGCCATAGCCCATGAGGTCCTTGAGGGTGCGGCCTTCGCGCGCGCACATCAGGAGTTCGTCGCAGATATAGGCGATCGCTTCCGGGTGGCTGAGCTTGATGCCGCGGCGCTTGTGCTCACGCGCAAGCTGGGCGGCAGTGAAGATGGTGAGCCGCTCCTGCTCCGTCGGGGTGAGGTTCATCGGCCGTCGTCTCCCTCTTGCGTCCTCGGAAAAGAGTAGTCGCCGAAGCGCGCCGAAGACAGCCGAATTTGCTGCCGCTCGCGGGTCGCATAGACTCGAGAGGAGGGAGAGAGGGAGCGGCGCCGATGATAGCCAACACCAACCGCCAGATCGTGCTCGCTGCGCGCCCGGTGGGGCCGCCAAAGGAGACGGACTTCCGCCTCGTCGAAGGGCCGGTGCCGACGCCGGCAGAGGGCGAGCTGCTGGTGCGGACGATCTGGCTCTCCCTCGACCCCTACATGCGGCTCAGGATGGGCACGGACCTCCGCTACTACCCGCCGATCCCGCTCGGCGACGTGATCGTGGGGGGCGCGGTCAGCCGGGTGGTGGAGAGCCGGCACCCGAAATTCGCGCCCGGTGACATCGTCGACGACTACACCGGCTGGCAGGACTACGCCATCGCGCAGGGCGCGAGTGCGCGCAAGGTGAACCCGGCGCTGGGGCCGCTGTCGACGGCCGTCGGCGTGCTCGGCATGCCGGGGCTCACCGCCTATCTCGGCCTCGTCAAGGTCGGCCGGCCCGCGCCGGGCGATACGGTCGTCATCTCGGCGGCGTCGGGCGCGGTCGGCGCGGTCGCAGGCCAGGTGGCGAAGATCGCGGGCTGCCGGGTCGTCGGCATTGCCGGCGGGGCGGAAAAGCTGCGCTATCTCACGCAAGAGCTCAGCTTCGATGAGGCCATCGACCGGCATACCGACGATCTGCCCGCTGCCCTCTCCGCGGCATGCCCCGATGGTATCGACGTCTACTTCGAGAATGTCGGCGGGCCCATCGGCGATGCGATCTATCCCCTGCTCGCCCACGGCGCCCGCGTGGTGATCTGCGGCGGCATTTCCCACTACAACGCGACCGAGCCGCCCAAGGTCGCGAGCCATCTCGCACCGGTCCTCTTCACCGAGACCGAGGTGAAAGGCTTCAACATCTACTCCTACGCCGCGTACTACGGGCACGCGCGCAAGCGCCTCGCCCGCTGGCTGGGGGAAGGCCGGCTCGCCTTCAAGGAGGACATCGTGGACGGCCTCGAGAACGCGCCGGTGGCGTTTCAGCGCTTCTTCGACGGGCGCAACTTCGGCAAGCTGTTGGTCAGGGTCTCGGCGGAGTAGTCGGCTCGCCGCCCGTGACCGCTATTCGTGGCCGTGGACGTGGTCCCGGCCCACCCGGATGCAGACCGGCACCGGCCGGTCGCTATCGGGATCGGGCGGTGAGGCGTACATGTGCTCGAGCTCCTCGAGCACGACGGCCGTGATGTAAGGGATCGGCAGGCCCATGGCCTCCGTCACCGGCACCCAGCCGAGATCGAGCAGCTCCCCGTTGCCGTCGAGCGTCCCCGACGCGTCATCGGCACGGGCCAGGAAGAACCGCGCGTTGAAGCGCCGCGGCAGCCCCGGCGGCGTGACCGCGCGGTAGATGTAGTCGAGCCGGTCGAGCGCCGGTGCCAGGCCGGTCGCGTGAAAAGCCTGCCATTCGGGCCGGAGACGGCCGTTTGTCGCCGGCGCTTGCAGGCCGAGGGCGAGCCCCGTCTCCTCGAATGTCTCGCGCACGGCCGCAGCAGCCAGCGAGCGGGCGCGCGCAAGCGAAGCGGAGCGCGCCAGCCGTGCGGCCACGCCGGGTCTCAGCTCCGTCGCCGGGCGGACCCATCGATCGCACGGCTCGACGCCGCCGCCCGGAAACACGTACTGGCCGGGCATGAACACCTGGCGGCGGGGGCGGCGGCCCATCAGGACCTCGGGCCCACCCCCGCCCTCGCGCAAGAGAACCAACGTAGCAGCGTCTTTCGGCCGGGGGCTGCGGCGGCTCACGCCATTCGCACTCCGTCGGGCGGTGCCGTCCTGCACGCGCGTCAGTCCTTGGCGTAGATGGCACCCCACTGGTTGTCGGCGACTTCGCCCGACCCCGAGACGGTGAAGTTGGAGGTGATGATCCCGCTTGCACCCTCTAGCGGCCCTGTGCCGCCGTCGACCCGCCAGCTGATCCCGCCGTGAGTGAGCCCGTCAATTGCGCTCGGACCCATCCATCCGGTCCCGATGGTGCTGAAGTCGAGCGTGCCGGCTTCGCCGAAATCGATGGTCCCGTCCTCGGTGAATTCGCCATCTTCGAGCATCTGGACGTTCGATGTGAACGACGCCCGCTGCTCGGACGCGTCCTCCATAGAGACCTGCGGCCCGCCCGCATCGAGCGAGGTCGATAGCCCATTCGTGGTCGAGCCCGTCTTGGCCCAGAGCTCGTTCTCCTTGCCCTCCTGCGGCCCGGCGGACCCTCTGAACTGCATGGCGTAGCCGATCTGCCTCATCGCTCACACTCCCATTCTACGTACGGCCCCTGCTCATGCAGGAGCCCCGCCGTTCCGATTGTCGGCGCATCTTACGCGCAAGCGAGCGCCATGCCGATGGTCGATCATGCATCGCCCAAGTGTCACGGCGAACGTTGCGCCGTGACGGCATTTCCGTTACCTCTCAAGGCTGTGCGGAAGGAACGCGGCGGGCCGGCATGGACGGGAACGGCATGGCGGGTGCGGTTGCTGACGTCGGCGGCGGACCGCCGGTGAAAGCCTGCGGATGACGGTCGCCGCGGGCCGGGGCTCGCACTTCGGCCACCGCGCGAACCTCTTCGCCGACCGGCATTTCAAGTGGCTGGTGATCGCGCCGTCGATCATCGTGCTCCTGCTGATCGGCCTCTACCCGATTATCCACACCGGTATCGTCAGCTTCCAGGACATCACCATGCTGGCCGAGGACACCTCCTGGTCCGGCGGCAAGCACTACGCGGCCCTCTTCTCGGACACGCGGCTCTGGGAATCGATGGGCCACACCTTCCTGATCCTGGCGATCGCGCTCCCCATCGAGCTGGTGCTGGGCCTCCTCATGGCGCAGCTCTTCCTGGAAAAGATGCCGCTCAAGCAGGTGTTCGTCGCGCTTCTCATCATCCCGACCGTCATCTCGCCCATCGTCGCAGGCTCCACGTGGCGGCTGATGTTCGACAACCAGTACGGCCCGATCAACCAGATCATCGGCTGGTTCTCGTCGGACCCGATGGCGATCCTCTGGCTGTCGCGGCCGGAATGGGTCTATCCGGCGATCCTGGTCTGCGAGGTGTGGCAGTGGACGCCGTTCATGTTCCTGATCCTGCTGGCCGCGCTCTCCAACGTCGACCGCAGCCTGATCGAGGCGGCTGAGATCGACGGCGCCTCGTTCTGGAAGATCTTCTTCAGGATCACGCTGCCGGTCATCAAGCCGGTGCTCGTCATCGCCATCCTGATCCGTGCGCTCGATCTGTTCCGCATCTTCGACATCATCTGGGCGATGACCAAGGGCGGCCCCGGAACGATGACGGAGACGATCTCGATCTACACCTACATCCGGGCCTTCAAGGAATTCGAGACGAGCTATGCAGGCGCGATCGCCTTTCTGGTGATCATCCTGCTTTCGATCATCGTCATTTTCGCGCTCAAGCGCGTGGAGATCGCCCGATGACGGTGAACGCTGCCCCCACCCGAACCAGCAGGTGGCCGCGCTGGCTGACCCGCGAGCGCCGGCGCATGACCTGGCGCTTCCTGATCGCGCTCGTGGTGCTGGTGTTCTTCCTCTTCCCCGTCTACTGGCTCTTCATCACCTCGATCAAATCGGCGGGCGATATCTTCGCCCGCCCGCCGGTCTGGTTCCCGAACGAGCCGAACTTCCGCATCTTCGGGATCCTGTTCAAGGACGGCGACGTCTGGGCGATCTACAACAGCCTCATCATCGCCAGCGTTTCGACCGTCGTTGCCATGGTGCTGGGCACTGCGGCCGCCTACAGCCTCGCGCGCTTCAAGACCGGCGGCCAGAACCTCGCGATCTGGATCATCTCGCAGCGGATGATCCCGCCGATCGTCATCGTCTTCCCGATCTTCCTGCTGTTCGTCTGGTTCGGCTGGATCGACAGCTACGTCGGGCTGATCCTGCTCTACATCGCGTTCAACCTGCCCTACGTGATCTGGATGATGCGCGGCTACATCGAGGACATCCCGGTGGAGGTGGAGGAGAGCGCGCTGACCGACGGCTGCTCGCGCTGGCAGGCGCTGCGCAAGATCGTCTTCCCCATGGCGCGCACCGGCATCTTCGCGACGGCGGTGTTCACCTTCATCTTCGCCTGGAACGAGTTCGTCTTCGCGCTAATTCTGACGCGCCACGAAGTGCTGACCTTCCCCGTGCTGGTCACGCACTATTACGGCGCCCAGTCGACATTCTGGGCGAAGATCGCGGCGCTTTCGGTGCTTGGCACCCTGCCGGTGTTCTTCGCGGTGGCGACGCTCCAGCGCTTCCTCGTGCGCGGGATCACCATGGGCGCGGTCAAGGGGTAGGAGGAGCGCGATGGCCGGAGTCAGGCTGCGCGGCGTGCACAAGCTCTACGGCAAGGTTCATGCCGTGCGCGGTGTGGATATCGAGATACCGGACCGCGCCTTCACCGTGCTGGTGGGGCCGTCGGGGTGCGGCAAGAGCACGCTCCTGCGCATGATCGCAGGCCTGGAGGTTGTGACCGAAGGCACGGTGGAGATCGATGGCGCGGTGGTCAACGACGTCCGGCCCAAGGACCGGGACGTCGCGATGGTGTTTCAGAACTACGCGCTCTACCCGCACATGTCGGTGTTCGAGAACGTGGCCTTCGGGCTTCGGATGCGGGGCACGGCCAACGCCGAGGTCCGCCCGCGGGTGGAGCGGGCGGCCACGATGCTGGGGATTGCGGATCTGCTCGAGCGCCAGCCGCGCCAGCTCTCCGGCGGCCAGCGCCAGCGCGTCGCCATGGGCCGCGCGCTGGTGCGGGACGCCAAGCTCTATCTCTTCGACGAGCCGCTCAGCAACCTCGACGCCCAGCTGCGCGACGAGATGCGCACCGAGATCAAGCGGCTGCATCAGGACATGCAGCGGACCATGATCTACGTGACCCACGACCAAGTGGAGGCGATGACGCTCGCCGACCGGATTGTGCTGCTGCGTGACGGCCAGATCGAACAGGAGGGGCCGCCGTTGGAGCTCTACGAGCGGCCGGCGACCCGCTTCGTCGCGGGCTTCATCGGCTCGCCGGCGATGAATTTTGCCACGGCACTGATCGAGGCGACGGACGGCGTGGCCGCAGTGAGGGCCGGTGACCATGCCTTCGCTCTGCCGCCGGAGCGGGCGGCGCGCTACGCCGGCGACGGCGGCCGCGACGTGCTCTTGGGCATCAGGCCCGAGCACATGTACCGGGCCGAGGGCGAGACGCCCAGGCCCGACTGCGCGCGGCTCGCGACCACCGTCGAGATTGTCGAGCCCATGGGTGCCAACACGCTCGTCAACTTCCACCTCGGCGAGAAATCGATGCTCGTGCGCTTGGAAGGCTCCGCCGCCGAGCAGCCGGGGGATTCGCTCGCGCTCGACGTGGACATGAACCGGGCCGTGCTCGTCGATCCGGAGAGCGAGCGGGTGATCTGAATTGGAGCGCGTCCGTCCAAGACGGACGCGCGACAGGCCGCGACTGCGGCCCGCCGCTCGTGCGGCGCCATCGCGCGCCCGCGCGCGTGGACGCGCGACGCGGAGGCGCCGGCCGCAGGCCGGTTGCCGTGAGCGATAAAGAGTCAGAGCGCTTCCAAGTGAAACGGAAACGCTCTAGCCGCTCGCAGACAGCGTCCCGATCCCCGCGATCACGATGGCGACGCCCAGCCACTGAAGCGGCACCACTTGCTCGCGAAGGACGAACCGCGCCAGCAGGATCGTCACCACCGAATAGGCGGAACTGGTGACGATCGCGAACTCCCCGTTCTCGAGCGCGAGCCCCGCGTAAACGAAGATGTAGCCGAGGGTGTCCACCAAGGCGAGGAGGACGATCAGCGGCCACGCGCGGAGCGGCATGCGCGGCACCTTGCGCATGACCAGGAAGCTCGCGCCCAAGACGACAGCGCCGACAATCCGCCCCGACAACAGCGTAAGCGGCAGCCCGTAGCGCTCGATTGCCTCGTCCGCGGCGAGAAGGGCAACGGCGAAGAAGAACGCCGAGCCGATCGCCATCAGCACCGATCGCCGCAGCACCGCCGGCGCGTATTCCGGCTTGTCGCCGCCTTCGATGCGGGAAACCGCGAGGGCAACCAGCCAGATACCGCCGAGCGTCGCTCCCATCGCGACCCAGTGGATGGGCTCCGGCCGGGCGCCGAAGACGACCGTCATCGGCACCGCGAAGGCCGGGTAGCTGGAAACCATCGGCGAGCCGAGCGAGACTGGGCCGCGGGTGAGCGCCTCGAACAGCATGAACGTCGCCAGCATGGTGGCGACGCCGTTGAGAGCCAGCAGCCAGAGCCCGGAGGGCTCCAAGACAAGCGTTTCCCCGCTGGCCACGATGTAAACGCCGACGGCGAGGCTGCCCACCAGCATCATGCCGAAGAGCGCCTGCGGCACACCGATCGCACGGCCGAGGAAGCGGGCGGCGAAGTCGCCGACGCCCCAGCTGGCCGCAGCGCCGACGCCGAGAAGCCCCGATCCTGCGATCACGGCGCGACTGAATTGGGAGCGCGGCCGGAACTGACCGCGCCGGGGATCGGACGACGCATCATCGACATGGTTGAGGCACACCGTGGCGGGATGTTCACGATACCGCAATGCGCGGACCAGGGCAGGGAGTAATAGTGCGAAATGAGGCGGAAAGAGACATCATGAAAGCGAAAACCGCTGTAGGGAGACGGCCATGCACATCGCCTGCCTGACCTTCGACTTCGATGCCGTCTCGGGCTACATCGCCCAGGGTCAGCGCTCGCCGACGCCGATCAGCCGCGGCGAGTTCGGCCTCGTCGGCGCCGAGCGCATCCTGGCGCTGCTCCAGCGGCACGGTATCGCTGCGACCTGGTTCATCCCGGGCCACACGATCGAGACCTATCCCGCGATGTCGGCCCGCATCGCCGAGGCCGGCCACGAGATCGGCCATCACGGCTGGACCCACATGACGCCCGTCACCATGTCGCGCGACGAGGAGGAGGCGGGCCTCCAGCGCGGCACCGATGCCATCGTCAAGCTGTGCGGGCGGAAGCCCCGCGGCTACCGCTCGCCCGCCTGGGACCTGAGCGAGAACACCATCGAGCTCCTGGTTGCCCGCGGCTTCCTCTACGAGACCAGCCTGGTCGAGATGCCGATCAGCTGGACGCTGGACGACTACCCGCACTTCGAATACGTGCGGAACAAGCAATACAGCATGCCGGGCCTGATGCCGGCGGGCGGCGTGCTGCAGAATTGGGTGGACGATTTCGACTACATGACGCGCACCATGGAGTGGGGCGTGCTCACCTACACCTGCCACCCCTTCGTGATCGGCCGCGGCCACCGTATGCTGATGCTGGAGCGGCTGATCGACGCGCTAAAAGGGATGGGCGCGACCTTCCTCACCATGGAAGACGCGGTGAGGGCTTGGCTGGGGCGCTCTGGCCGGTCAACGTGACGCGCGGATGAGGTCCGCGGCCTTCTCACCGATCATGACGCAGGTCGCGTGGAGATTGCCGCTGACGATCGCCGGCATGATCGAGGCGTCCGCGACATAGAGGTTCGCGAGCCCGCGCACCCGCAGGCGGTCGTCGACGACGGCCATCGGGTCGTGGCCCATCTTGCAGGTGCCCGCCGGGTGGTATGCGCTCATGGCGCTCTCGCGCAGACAGGCGCGCCACTCGTCGTCGCTCTGCACGTCGCTGCTGGGCCGATAGTGACCGACGATAGAGCGGGACAAGGGCTCGGTCTCGAAGATCCGGCGTTGCAGTTTGGCACCGGCGAGCAGCAGATCGAGGTCGCGTTCGTCGGCGAAGAGGTTGGGCTGGATCGCCGGTTGCGCGAACGGATCGGCTGAGGCGAGCCGTACCCAACCGCGGGAGAAGGGCCGGAGCACGTTGATCAGCCCTGTGACCGCCGGCCGGTCGAAGAGGACCGGCCCCTCCTCCGACAGGTCGAAGCCGGCAGGCGAGAACAGATACTGGATGTCGGATCGGCCCGCGCCCCCGTCGTGGCGCGTGAAGGCGGTCACCTGGGAATGGGGCGTGGACCCCGGCCCGGTCCCTGTGAGCAGCCACTGCGCGCCCAATACCAGCGCGCGGGCGAGGC
Organism: Alphaproteobacteria bacterium; assembly: GCA_965262755.1. Lineage (GTDB taxonomy): Bacteria > Pseudomonadota > Alphaproteobacteria > UBA828 > UBA828 > WTGU01. The sequence continues at coordinate 1,160,405 of OZ253557.1, forward strand.
CGGTTTGCATGTTATAGGTCGTCACGTTTGCCCAGCAGTTCTGGGCGAGGCCCGGATGATCCTGAAGGTTCTCGCCGACGCCCGGCAGGTCGTGGACCACCGGCACGCCGAATTCGCTCATATGGGAGGCAGGCCCGACGCCAGAGAGCATGAGGAGCTGCGGCGACGCGAAGGCGCCGGCGGAGAGAATCACGGCGCCAGCCGCCTTCGCCCGCGCGGCACGGCCCCGGTGGACGTACTCGACGCTTGTGGCACGTTTGCCCTCGAACAGCACACGCCGCACGTGGGCATGTGTCAGCACTCGCACGTTCTTCCGCCCCATCGCCGGCCGGAGATAGGCGCGGGCCGCGCTCCACCGCCGCCCCCGGCGCTGGGTGACGGGCACGTAGCCGACGCCCGCTTGAGGCGGCGCGTTGATATCGGCCATGCGGCTCATGCCGTTGGCGATGCAGGATCGGAGGTAGGCCTCCGACAGCGGGTGCCGCGTGCGGCTGTTGGAGACCGCGAGTGGGCCGCCCGTGCCGTGATAGGCGTCGGCGCCGTTCTCGTTGTCCTCCGCGCGCTTGAAGTAGGGCAGCACGCTTGCGAAGTCCCAGCCTTGGCAGCCGAGGGCGGCCCATCCGTCATAGTCCGCCGGCTGGCCGCGCACGTAGGACATGCCGTTGATCGCGCTGGTGCCGCCCAGCACCTTGCCACGCGGCATGAGGTCGCGGCGCCCGTTCCGCGTCGGGTCCGGCTCCGCCGTGTACGCCCAGTCGTAGCGCGGGTTGCCCAGTGCGAGGAGGAAGCTGGCCGCCGGCATCGCAATGGCGAGGTGCCGGTCCGACCCACCCGCCTCCAGCACCAGCACGCGGCTTCGCCCGTCCTCCGACAGGCGCCCAGCGACGGCGCAGCCGGCGGAGCCTGCGCCCACGACGATGTAGTCCCACGCCACGAACTCGTTCCCCTGATCCCGACCTGCGCCGCGTGCCGTTCATGATTTGAAGACTGTAGGCGCGCGCAATACGGCATAGGTTACCCTGGCCGCACCGCCAGGCATGGATGCATTTGCGCACCCGGGACGGCAGGGGAATGCCATGGACGACCACACCGTCGCGGTCGACACCGCGCAAACGCCGACGGCGCTGGCGTTCGCCGAGGTCTTCAACGTCGCGGTGCCGTTCATCGACAGGCATCTTGCGGAAGGACGCGGCGCCAAGGTGGCGATCCGCGATACGCAGGGCGACGTGACCTATGCCGCGCTCGCCGCCAACGTGAACCGCGCGGGAAACGCGCTCGCAACGCTGGGGCTCGGCCCCGGCGATCGCGTTTTGATGGTGGTGAAGGATTGCCCGCTCTTCTTCTATCTGTTCTGGGGCGCGATCAAGGCGGGGTTCGTGCCGGTCCCGCTCAATACCCTGCTGCGGGCCCCCGACTATCGCGTCGTTATCGATAACGCGCGCGCCGCCTGCATCGTCTGGTCGCCCGAATTCGCCGACGAAATCGCCGCCGCGCTGGCCGGGGCGTCATACCGGCCGGCGTATGCACTGCCCGCCGAAGGCGAGGACGAAACCTTCGCCGCGCGGCTTGCCGAAGGGTTGGATGCTCTGGCCCCGGCGCCGGCCGCAGCCGCCGACCCGGCCTTCTGGCTCTATACGTCGGGATCGACCGGCAGGCCCAAGGGCGCCGTTCATCGCCATCGCGACATGGTGGTGACCAGCCAGTATTTCGGGGTCGACACGCTCGGCATCACCGAGAACGATACCCACTTCTCTGCCGCCAAGCTGTTCTTCGCCTACGGGCTCGGCAACGCCATGACATTCCCGCTCTGGACCGGCGGCACGGCGGCGCTTTGCGCGGACCGGCCCACGCCAGCCTCGACCTTCGCCACCATCGAAGCCTTCCGGCCTACGATCTACTACGGCGTGCCGACGCTCTATGCCGCGCAGCTGCAGGTGCTGGAGAGCGCGTCGCCGGACCTTTCCAGCGTGCGGCTCTGCGTCTCGGCTGGCGAGCCGTTGCCGGCGCCGCTGCTCGAACGCTGGTGCGCCGCCACAGGGCTCGACATCGTCGACGGGATCGGAACGACCGAGAGTCTGCACATCTTCATCTCCAACCGGCCGGGTGGAGTGGCGCCAGGGACCAGCGGCACGCTCGTACAGGGCTACGAGGCGCGCCTGGTCGACGATGACGGGCACGACGTGGCGCCCGGCGAGACCGGCAACCTGCTGATCCGCGGGCGATCCCTCATCGCCGAGTATTGGGGCGAGCCCGAGCGCACCGCCGCAGCCTTCGACGGCGCGTGGCTCCGCACCGGCGACACCTACTCCGTCGACGAGGCCGGCTGCTACGTGTGTTGCGGGCGCTCGGACGACATGCTCAAGGTCGGCGGTATCTGGGTCTCCCCGGTCGAGATCGAGGCCCGCCTGATTGCCCATGAGGCGGTGCTGGAAGCCGCCGTCGTGGGCCGCGCCGACGACGACGGGCTGATCAAGCCCGAGGCCTGGATCGTACTCGCCGAGGGGCACGCGCCAAGCGAGCGCCTGAGCGAGGCGCTGGTCGCCCACTGCAAGGCGGGGCTCGCGCGCTACAAGTATCCGCGCTGGCTCCGCTACGTCGACAGTCTGCCCAAGACCGCAACCGGCAAGATTCAGCGCTACAAGCTGCGCGCGGGCGATTAGCCCCGACGGAGCATCGCCTCAGCGATCGGCGAGGAAGGCCAGGATCTCCCGCACGGTTTCCTCCGGCGCCTCCTCGGGCAGGAAGTGGCCGCAGTCGAGCGCGCGCCCCTGCACGTCCTCGGCGCGCGCCCGCCAGCTCTCCAGCACGTCGAGCGACCCGCCGGTCTGCCAGCCGGGGCGCCGGGCCATGTCGCCGGCCCAGAGCACCAGCATCGGGCAGGAAATCCGCCGGCCCCGGTCCTCCTCGTCATGGACCAGGTCGAGCTCGATGGCGCGGTAGTCCATGCACATGCAGCGCAGCGTGTCGGGATCGCTGAAACAGCGCAGATACTCGTCATAGGCCTCGGGCACGATCGCGCCTGGATCCGCGCACCAGTGCGCCAGCAGGAAGTCGAGGAAGAGTCTTGGGCTGTTGCCGATCAGCGTCTCCGGGAACGGCGCCGGCTGGCGCATCAGGTGCCAGTGGAAAAATGAGAACGCGAGATCGCGGTCCATGTTCTCGAAGACCGCTTGGGAGGCCACCACGTCGAGCGAGGCGAAGGTACGCACCTGCGCCGGATGGTCGAGCGCCATGCGATGGCCGACGCGGGCGCCGCGGTCGTGGCCGACGACGTGGAAGCGATCGAAGCCCAGCGCCGCCATCACCTCGACTTGGTCCCGCGCCGAGGCGCGCTTGCAATGGTCGTCAAAATCGTCGGAGGCCGGCTTGCCGCTGTCGCCGTAGCCACGCAGGTCGGGCGCCACCACCGTGTAGTGCGTAGCAAATGCCGGCGCCACCTTGTGCCACATCACGTGGGTCTGCGGGTAGCCGTGGAGCAGGAGGAGCGGCGGGCCCTCGCCGCCTTTCATCAGATTGATGGCGGCGGACGAGGTCTCGATCCGGGTCTGGGTGAAGCCGTCGAACATGCCTGGCTCGTTCATCGTGGGTGGGTCGCGCGCGAAGAATAGGCGTTCCCCGCGCCCGGATCGAGCGCCGGAAGCCAGAGGTACGTGTCGGACCCTGCACAACTGCCGCCGCAGCATGGCAGCCATGCCGGGCACGGGGGTTCCCGGGCGCCTCGGCGGGACACATATCGGAATCAGGAGAGGTGTGCGGCTGGCCCGGTATCGGGCGCCGCAGTACCGGTGACACTCCGGTAACAGGAGGTGAGGACATGGACATCGCAAACATCACCCAGGCAGTCCGGAAATGGCAGGAGCGCCACCGTGCGCGGCAGGAGCTCCAGCGCCTGACCGACCACGATCTTGCCGATATCGGGCTCACACGGTCCAGTATTGACGAGGCGGTGCGCGGCGAAATCGTGAGGTCGCGGATTCCGGGCATCTACATTAGTCGCTAGCGAAGTCGCCGAGGCCGGCCCCCCCCCAGCCGGCCTCGGACCCGCTCCTGACACCGGGCTAAGCTCGACGCGACCGCGGCGGTTTGCGATACTCACCGGCCGGGCCTGACCCGGTCCGGGATGGTCTTCATGCCAACGGTTCTCCAGGTGTTGCCGAGTCTCGCCGGGGGCGGCGGCGTGGAACGCGGCACGCTCGACATCTCGCGCGCCCTGGTTGCCACCGGTTGGCGCTCCGTCATCGTAAGTGAGAGAGAGGCGGACCGGGAACAGGCCGCCGACGCCGGCGCGCACCACGCGGCGCTGCCGGTCGCATGCCGCAGCCCCGTGCAGGCTCCGGGCGCGATCCGGCTCCTCGCACGCCTGATCGCCGAGGAGGGCGTGGACCTCGTCCACGCGCGCTCGCGCTGGCCGGCCTGGCTCGCCCACTATGCGGCGCGGCGGACCGGACGGCCGTTCGTTACTACCTTCCACGGCGCTTATTCAACCGGCTGGCCGGGGAAGCACCAGTACAACGCGATCATGGCGCGGGGCGCCCGTGTCATCGCGATCTCGGAATTCATCGCGCGACACATCGTCGAGACCTACGGCGTCACGCCGGACAGAATCAGGACCATCCCGCGCGGCGTGGATCTATCCGCCTTCGACCCGGCGCGCGTTGGCCCGGAGAGGATCGCGGCACTCCGCAACGCCTGGCGCTTACCGGACGGGCGGCCGATCGTCATGCTGCCGGGGCGCCTGACCGGATGGAAGGGGCACTTCACTCTTCTCGACGCGCTGGCGCGGGTCGAGGAAAGCGTCTGCTGCCTGTTCGTCGGCACCGTCGACCCGGGGCACGCGGGCTATCGCACGCGAATCGAGCGGCGGATCGAAGCCCTGGGCACAGCCCATACCGTCCTGCTTGCCGGCCCCTGTCGGGACATGCCGGCGGCCTACATGCTGGCCGATGTCGTGGTCTCCCCCTCGCTCCGGCCGGAGGCGTTCGGCCGTGTCCCCGCTGAGGCGCAGGCCATGGGGCGGCGGCTGATCGCTGCAGCCCATGGCGGGGCATTGGAGACCGTGCTCGACGGCGAGACCGGATGGCTGGTGCCGCCGGGCGACGCGGACGCGCTGGCGGATGCAATTCGCCAGGCACTGGCGGCGAGCCCCGCCGAACGCGAGAGAATGGCCGCAGCCGGCCAAGCCCACGTGCGCTGCAACTTCACGCTGGACGGCATGTGCAGCGCCACCCTCGACGTCTATCGCGAGCTTCTTCCCGGCCAGTCGTAATGCTAACCGGCACCGGCTGGACAAGCGCGCGCAGGCGCCCGACACTCCGGCGCGGCGGGGCAGACGCATCCCCGCGCAGGGGGGTGCAAGGACATGGATCTCAAGCTTGAGGGCAAGAAGGCCATCGTAACGGGGGGCACGCGGGGGATCGGCCACGCGATCGCGCGGCGGCTCGCGCTGGAGGGGTGCGAAGTTGGCATCTGCGCACGGGGCGCCGCTGCGCTCGATGCAGTGCTGGCGGCTTTCGCAGCCGATGGCCTCTCCGTCATCGGCGCTGCCTGCGACGTGGCCGACGGTGCGGCGGTGAAGCGGTGGACCGCGGCGATGGCGGCCGAGCTCGTCGGCATCGATATCGTGGTCGCCAACGTGAGCGCGCTCGCCGGTGCGTCCGACGAAGCCGCTTGGCGGGCCGGATTCGAGGTCGACGTGCTCGGCACCGTGCGCACGGTGGAGGCGGCCATGCCGCACCTCGAGAGCTCGGAGGCCGCGGCGATCGTCACCGTGTCCAGCGTCGCTGGCGTCGAGAGCTTCGGCGGCGTGCGCCCCTACAACTCGGTCAAGGCCGCCGTCATCAACTACACGTCGAACCTCGCCAACGCGCTCGCCGGCAGCGGCATCCGTGCGAACTGCGTTTCGCCGGGCACAATCTTCTTCGAAGGCGGTGTCTGGGACCAGCGGCGCTTGGGCGACCCCGAGATCTACGAGGCGGCGCTCGCGCGCAACCCCACCGGCCGGATGGGGACACCCGAGGAAGTGGCCGATGCCGTGGCCTTCCTCGCGAGCCCGGTCTCAGGCTTCACCACAGGCGCGAACCTGGTGGTGGACGGCGGGATTACGCAGCGCGTGCAGTATTAGCCGCGTCTGCTGGGCCGGCGCCCTGCCGGGTTCGGGGGGTCGGTGGACTTGTGCGGCGAATTCCGCCTAGAGTTGTCACTGACGCGACGTCGCCGTCCTGCGGCGGCGACAGGGAAGACCATAATCTAAGCCGTCCTGGGAGGATTCGACGATGCGGAAATTGACGTTGCTGGCAGGCGCGGCCGCGCTTGCCCTATCAGTTGGCGTAGCCACGCCAAGCAAGGCTGCTGACGACGATATCACCATCGGCTTCGCCATCGCGCTCAGCGGCTGGATGAACACGTATGACGGGCCGCCGTCGCGGTCGGCGAAGATGGCGATCAACGAGATCAACGAAGCCGGCGGTGTCCTCGGCGGCCGCAAGTTCACCTTCACCCAGTCCGATACCAAGTCGGAAGCGGCGGAGGGTGCGCGGGCCGGGCAGGAGGTGATCGCCGAGGGCGCCGACCTCATGATCGTCTCGTGCGACTACGACATGGGCGCCGCCGCTGCGACGGTGGCGAACAGCAACGGCATGGTGGTCATCTCGCTCTGCGCCTCCGACGCGAAGATGGGCGTGCAGGGCATCGGCCCCTACGCCTTCACCATGTCCAACTCGTCGCTCACCAGCGGCGCGGTGATCGCGGAATGGGCGTGGAACAAGAAGGGTTGGAAAACCGCCTACAACCTGCTCGATACCTCGATCGAGTACGACAAGACGATCTGCGCCGGCTTCAAGACCCGCTTCGAGAAGCTGGGCGGCACCATGTACGGCGAGGACACCTTCAAGCAGGACGATGCGTCCATCGCCTCGCAGATCACGCGCTTCAAGCAGGTGGCGGCGGAGAAGGGCGAGCCTGATCTCCTCCATGTCTGCTCCTACGGTGGAGGCGCGACCGCCGCGATCCGCCAGATCAGGGCCGCCGGCATCGACACGCCGCTCTCGGGCGGCGATTCGATGGATGGCGACTACTGGACCGAGGGCATCGGCAACCTCAACGACCACTATACCGGCACCTACGGCTCGGTCTTCGGCGACGACCCCCGACCCCGGGTCAACGAGTTCTTCGACCGCTACGAGGCCGTGCACGGCGAGCGGGTGTGCTGCTCCTTCGCGCTCTCGGGCTACAGCATCATCCAGGCCTTCGCCATCGCCATCGAGCGGGCGGGAACCATCGACAGCGACGCGGTGCTGGCCGAGCTCAACAAGTTCGACAATGAGCCGCTGCTGGTGGGTCCCACCACCTTCACCGAGGAGCTGCACATCAACCTGGAGCGGCCCCAGGCGATCATCGGGATCAAGGACGGCAAGGGTTACTTCGTCGACCTGATCCAGTTGCCTGAGCCGCCACCCTTGCAGCTCATCTTCAAGTAGGGACAGTCCCGGTGGGCGGTCCGCGCCGTTCGGTAGCGCGGGCCGCCGCCGGTTTCCCGGTCGCGGCGCCGAAGCCTGCGGCCGCCGCCTGACGCCGTCACGTCGTTCGAGGCGTGCCTATCCGGTTAATGCAGACACACACTACATGTAGGATGCTTCCGCTCGCCGTTTTGGGTACACAATCTACCCCTAGTGGGTGTATGCGTAAAGCGGATAGGCACGGTTCGAGGGAGCCCCTCCGGTGCAAGCGGTCGTTCAGAACATCATCGACGCCCTGAGCCTGGGGAGCCTGTTCGCGCTCACCTCTCTCGGCATCGGGCTGATCTTCGGCATCATGCGCCTGATCAACTTCGCCCACGGCGATCTGATCATGATCGGCGCCTACGCCCTGATCGTGCCGTCCGCCGCCGTAGCGCCGCAGCTCTTCATCGGCGCCTGGCACCCGGCGGCGACGGTGGCGGCAATCGTGCTCATCGTCATCCTGTTCGCCGTCGCCTGCGAGCGGCTGGCCTTCCGCCCGCTGCGCCAGGCCGACCCCTCGGTGCTGCTGATCGCCTCCTTCGCGCTCAGCTTCTTCTTCCAGAATCTTGTCCTCCTGATCTACGAGGGCCGGCCCAAGGGCGTGGACCTCTGGCCGGTTCTGACCGATCCCTTCCTGCTCGGCGAGATCCGGCTGCCCCGCCTGCAGATCGTGATGATCGCCGCCACGGCGGCGCTGCTGCTGCTGCTCGTGCTCTTCCTCAAGCGCACGGCGATCGGGCGCCAGATGCGGGCGGCATCCGAGGACTTCATGATGGCGCGCTTCCTCGGCGTCCGTGCCAACCGGGTGATCGCCGCGGCCTTCGCGATCTCCGGCCTGCTCGCGGCGGTGATCTCGCTGCTCTTCGTCGTGCAGAACGGCGTGCTGAAGTTCGACATGGGCGTGCCCCTGGTGCTCGCCGCCTTCGTCGGCACGGTCGTCGGCGGCATGGGGAGCCTCGTGGGCGCGGTGGTCGGCGGCTTCGTGGTCGGCGTCGCCAGCGTCTTCTTCCAGATCGTGCTGCCGCTGGAGATGCGGCTCAACCGGGATGCCTGGGTCTACGGCCTGATCCTGGTGATCCTGCTGCTCAGGCCCGGCGGCATTGTCAAGGTGAAGGCGGTCGAGGAGCGGATCTGACGGTGCTGCGCGAGATCCGCCCGGCCGCCGTCGGCCGCTATCTGTGGGAGCCCGCGGCTCTCGGCTTCGGGCTCATTCTGCTCACAGTCATCATCTGGGGCAGCGGCGACAAGGTCATCGAGCGCACGCTCACGGTCGCGCTCATCAACACCGTCATGGTGATCGGCCTCTACATCTTCATCGGCAATTCCGGCGTGCTCGCCTTCGGCCACATGGCCTTTGCGCTGATCGGCGCCTACGCCGTCGCCTGGTTCACCATGTCGCCCTTCAAGAAGAGCTTCGCGCTCGACCTCCCGGCCTTCCTTGCCGAGAACACGCTGCCGCTGCTGCCGTCTGCGATCATTTCCTCGCTGCTGGCTGCCCTCGTCGCCCTCGTGGTCGGCATACCGTTGATGCGGCTCAGCGGCATCGCCGCGAGCATCGGCACCTTTGCCGTGCTGATGATCTTCTACACGCTCTATTCCAACTGGGATTCCTGGACCTTCGGCGCGAGCACGCTGGTCGGCGTCCCCATCTACGTGAACTTCTGGGTCGCGCTCGCCTGGGCGTTGGTCGCGCTCCTGGTCGCCACCGTCTATCAGAAGTCCCGCTTCGGCCTCGCGCTCCGGGCCTCGCGCGAGAACGAGGCGGCGGCGCGCGCCGTCGGCATCAATGTGCCGACACAGCGCCTCATCGCCTTCGTTCTGAGCGGCTTCTTCATGGGGCTGGGCGGCGTCCTGCAGGCCCACTATGTGGGCTCCATCGTGGTGCGCGGCTTCTGGCTGGGACCCACCTTCATCGCGCTCGCCATGCTGATGGTCGGCGGCCAGAGGAGCCTGACCGGTGCCGTGGTGGGCGTGATCGTGATCTCGGTCCTGCAGGAGGTGCTGCGCAAGATCGAGGTCATCATCCAACTCTACGGGCTCAGCCAGCTGTTCATTGCGCTGCTGATGCTGACCATCCTCATCATCCGGCCGACCGGCCTTGCGAAGGGGCGGGAGGTGCCCTGGCCCTTCGCCGGGCGCGGGGCGGGGGCTGAACCGGCACGGGCGAAGCCGCCCGCCGCAGCGCCCGCCATCGCGGCCGCCGGCGGCGACATGGAGGAGCGGCTGGAGGCACATGACATCTCGGTCAACTTCGAGGGCCTGGCCGCGGTCGACGAGGTCACGATCTCGATGGGCCGGCGGGAGATCTTCGGCCTGATCGGGCCGAACGGCGCAGGCAAGACCACGCTCGTCAACGTGCTGACCGGCTTCCAGAAGCCCACGCAGGGCAATGTCGTGCTCGCCGGCGTCGACATCACCGGCTGGCCGCCGCACCGGATCGGCCGCAGGGGGCTCGCGCGGACCTTCCAGGCGGTCAGGCTCTACCCGGACATGCTGGTGATCGAGAACCTGGAGGCCGCCGCCGTCGGCACCGGCCTCGGCCGTCGCGAGGCGAGCCGGCGGGCGCGGGCCATCCTGGACTGGATGAACTTCTCCGACAAGGCCCACGATTACGCCGATACGCTCCCCTACGGCGACGAGCGCCGGGTCGGCATCGGCCGCGCGCTGGCGATGGCGCCGCACTTCGTGCTGCTCGACGAGCCCGCCGCCGGCATGAGCGATACGGAATGCGACGACCTGATGGCGCTGATCTCGCGCATTCCGCAGGAATTCGGCTGCGGCGTGCTGTTGATCGAGCACAACATGCGCGTGATCATGGGCGTCTGCGACCGCATCCACGTGATCGACAGCGGGCGGACCATCGGCGAGGGGTCGCCGCAGGAGATCCAGAACAACCCGGCGATCATCCGCGCCTATCTCGGCACACGGTCGGAGCAGGGCGATGCTTGAGGTCGACGATATCAGCGTCAGCTACGGGCGCATCCCGGCGGTGCGGGGCGTCAGTCTCACCGTGAACGAGGGCGAGATCGTCACCCTGGTCGGGCCCAACGGCGCCGGCAAGTCGACCACGCTCATGACCATCGCCGGCGCGCTCACGCCCACCCAGGGCACGGTGCGGCTCGGCGGCGAGGTGATCGTGGGCAAGGGGCCGGAGAACATCGCCCGCCTCGGCGTCTCCATCGTGCCGGAAGGCCGCCACGTCTTCACCCGCCTCACGGTGGAGGAGAACATCCGCCTCGGCACCGACATGCGGTCCGACAAGAAGCAGATCGAGCAGGACTTCGAGCGTGTTCTCTCCTACTTCCCCTTCATGCGCGACCGCCTGTCGACGCCCGGCGGCAAGCTCTCGGGCGGCGAGCAGCAGCAATTGGTCATCGGCCGCGCGCTGATGACCGCGCCCAGGATCATCCTGGTGGACGAGCCCTCCCTCGGCCTCGGCCCGCTCATCGTCGACAAGGTCTACGAGATTCTCCAGGCCCTGCGCGAGGCCGGCAACACGCTGCTGGTGGTGGAGCAGAGCACCCACCGCGCGCTGGAGAACGCCGACAGGGTCTATGTGCTCCGCAGCGGACTGATCGAGCTCACGGGCCGCAGCGACGAGCTTAGCGACGAAGAGCTGGAGCGCGCCTACTTCGGCTTCGAGGAGACGGCCGAGCACGAAGACGTGCACTTCTGAGGGGAGGGGCGATAGCGGTTGCCCTTCTTCGTCCAGACTCGCCCTTGCCCCCCAGCCATGGTGCGGTGCACGGCGCGCGGCGAGCGCGCCATCATCGAGCCGTGAAGCGCAAGAACGAACCCCTCGCAGTCCACGTTATTGCCGCCCCTTGCCCCGAGGAATCCCACTTATCCCACTTAATCCCACTTAATCCCGGCGAATCCCGCATGAAATTAACCGTGCCCGAGGTGGGACACGGAACCGGATCGCGCCCGCGGCGAGAAATTCGGGCCTGAGCGTTTCCGTGCGATACGGAAACGCTCTAGGATCGCGCTCGACAATTCCGCAAGGGAGGCAACGGTGGACATCGCGGCGCTGCGCGCGGTCGGCGCGCGTCATCTGATCCAGGGCGAGCTGCTCTCGGACGTGGTTCCGGCCGCGGACGGGCCGGTCTTCGTCCGCGCCGACGGCGCCGAGATTTTCGATTCCGAGGGCCAGGCCTATCTCGACTTCAACTCGGGCCAGATGTGCTCGGCGCTCGGCCATAACAACCCGCGCGTGACCCAAGCGGTGCAGGACGGCCTCGGCAGGCTGACCCATGCGAGCTCGGTTTACTTTAACGAGCCGCAGCTCCGCCTCGCCGCGCGGCTGGCGGAGACCTTCGATGCGCCGCTCAGCCGTTCGCTCTTCATCCAGTCCGGCGCCGATTCCAACGAGGCGGCGGTGCTCTTCGCCCGGCGCGCGACCGGGCGCAGCGGCATCGGCGCGCTGCATCTGAGTTTTCATGGCTATACCGACGTGACCCGCGCCATGAGCTTCGCCGCGGCGGCCGGCGGGCACGGGCCGCCGATCCCCGATCTGCACGCGATCCCGGCGCCCTACGCCTACCGCTCGCCGGTCGGCGCCGACGGCGACGACTGGTGGGTGCCGCTGCTGAGCATCGCCTTCGATCTGCTCGACCGTGAATGCCCGAACAATCTGGCGGCAGTCATCGCCGAGCCGCTCATCAGCGCGGGCGGGGTGATCGAGATGCCGCCCGGCTACCTCAAGGCGCTCAAGGCGGGGCTCGCGGCGCGCGGCGCGCTCCTCATCCTGGACGAGGCGCAAACCGGGCTCGGCAAGCTCGGCACCCTCTACGCCTATCAGCAGCATGGCGTGGTGCCGGACATCATGACGCTGTCGAAGCACTTCGGCGGGGGGTTGCCGATCAGCGCCATGGTGACGACGGACGACATCGCCGAGCGCGCGCTGGAGGGTGGACTCACCTTCGGCCATTCGCATTCGTCCGATCCCATCGCCTGCACGGCCGGCTTGGCCAGCCTCGAGGAAATCCTGGCCGAGGACCTGCCGGCCCGGGCACGTGCGATCGGCGCCCGCTGGCGGGAGCGCATGGAGAGCCTGCAGCAGCGCTTCCCCATGATCGGCGACGTTCGTGGGAAGGGCTGCCTGCAGGGGGTCGAGCTGGTGCGCGACCGCGCCACCAAGGAACCCGCAAGCGGGGAGGCGAAGGAGATCTACCGCGACTGCCTCGCCGACGGACTCCTCTTCTCGGTGCGGGGCCAGCACGGCAACGTGCTCCGCTTCGTGCCGCCGTTTTGCACCAGCGATGAGCAGATCGATCGCGCCGTCGTAATTCTGGGGCGAGCGCTGGCGCGCCAGAGCTGAGGTTGCAATGGCATTCATTTGGCACCCGGCCCCGTTGGCTGGGAGAGCAGGCGCATGAGCCGGCCCGCCGCGGGCGTGATCGCGCTCGTTCTCGGCGCGGCCCTGGTGCTCACCATCAGCAACGGGCTGCGCAGCAGCTTCGGCCTCTTCGGCACGCCGATGAGCGTCGATCTCGGCATTTCGCGGGAGACCTTCGCCCTCGCCATCGCCATCCAGGGCATCGTCTGGGGGATCACCCAGCCCTTCTTCGGCGCGCTCGCCGACCGCCACGGGGCGATACGGGTCGTCCTGCTGGGGACCGTGATCTACGTCGCCGGTCTGCTCTGGATGGCATGGACCGACGATGCGCTCGGGCTGCATCTGGGTCAGGGCCTGCTGGTCGGGATCGGCATCAGCGCCACCGGGTTCGCGGTGGTGCTGGGCCCGGTGGGGCGCGCGGTGCCGCCGGAAAAGCGCAGCATGGCGCTCGGCATCGCGGCGGCCGGCGGCTCCTTCGGACAGTTCGCGCTTGCCCCGGTGGGCGGTGCACTGCTGGACGGCGTCGGCTGGTCGATGACGCTCATCGCCTATTGCGGGATAGCGGCGATGATGGTGCCCTGCCTGATCGGCATGCGCGGCAGCCATACGCCGCCCGAGGGCAGCGCCCAGACGCTAAGCGAGGCACTGGTCGAGGCCCGCGCCCACAGCGGCTTCTGGCTGCTCTGCGGCGGCTTCTTCGTGTGCGGTTTCCACGTCTACTTCATCGCCACTCACCTGCCGCCGTTCCTCACCGATGCGGGCCTTGCGCCGATGTGGGGGGCGACGGCGATCGCCGTGATCGGGCTCGGCAACATCGTCGGCACCTTCGCCGCCGGCTGGCTCGGCGGCCGGCACCGCAAGAAGCACGTGCTCTCGCTCTTCTACCTCGGCCGCGCGGCGGTCCTCGGCGGCTTCATCGTGGTGCCGGTGAGCGAGGCAAGCGTGCTGGTGTTCTCCGCCCTGATGGGGCTGCTCTGGCTCGGCACCGTGCCGCTCACCAGCGGCCTCATCGCCGAGATCTTCGGGCCGCGCTATCTGGGCGCGCTCTTCGGCATCGTCTTCCTGAGCCACCAGGTGGGCTCCTTCCTCGGCGCCTGGCTCGGCGGCTACGTGTACGACACGACCGGCTCCTACGATGCGGTGTGGCTGACTTCCGTGGCGCTGGCCGTGGTGGCGGCGGGCTTGCACTGGCCGATCCGCGACCGGCCTCTCGTGCGCCACGAGGTCAGCGCGGCATAGACCAGGGTTGGGAGGACCGAGAGAGAATTCCGGCATAGCCTCTTACGGCTCCGGTCGTTTGAGGAGCGTGACCAAGGAGGCGAGGACGGAAAATGGAAAATTGCAAAACGAAGCCAATTCACGTAATCCATTGATCAAGAACTACATTTGAGCGACGCCCGTTCCTGCCCGTTCCTGATCGGGATGCCGCGCGGCAGCGTCCCTGGCCCACGGGTGACGGCGCGTGGAGGCAGACGGCAACGAAGACGCTTGGCGCGGAGGGCTACCCGGGTTTACGCTGGCGCATGGTGTCCTTGAGCCGCTGCCTGCGCTGCCTGCCTGCATTGGCGCTCGCGCTGCTGCTCGCCCTCGGCACTGCGGGGACAGCCTTGGCCGATCAGAACGACCCGGCGCTGGACGGACTCTTCCGCGACCTCAAAGCCGCGCAGAGCCCGCAGCAGGTTCGCCAGATTGAGTCGCAAATTTGGTTCCACTGGTTCGATACCGGCTCGGAAGAGATGGACCGGATGCTCCTCGCGGGCGATAGGGCGCTCTCCACGGGTCGCTTCAACCAGTCGTACGCGATCCTCAACGGGGTCATCGAACACCGGCCGGACCTCTCCGAGGGCTGGAACCGCCGTGCTACGCTGCGCTACCTGATGGGCGACTACGAGGGCTCCATCGCCGATATCGACGAGACGCTCAAGCGTGAGCCCCGCCACTTCGGCGCCCTCTCGGGGCTCGGCCTCTGCCACGGCGCGCTCGGCAACGAGGAAGAGGCGCTCGCCGCGTTCGAGCGGGCGCTGGTCCACAACCCCCACATGCCGGGGGTCAACCGGCGCGTGGAGCAGCTTCGCGACCGGCTCGGCCGCCACGAGATCTAAGCGAGCGGCGCCGGTTTTTGGCGTCGCAGTGCCCGGCCCGGCCGCTTGCCGGTGACCCAGCCCCCTTCGCGCACGATGGCGCCATTCACCATGACGATGTCGATGCCGGCGGCGGGCCGGGTCGGCGCCTCGAAGGTCGCCTCGTCGGCGATGGTCTCCTCATCGAACATCACGAGATCGGCATAGGCACCGGCGCGCACCTCGCCGCGATCGGTGAGGCCGAACTGGGCGGCGGTGAGCCCGGTCATGCGGCGCACCGCGTCCTCCAGCGTGAGCAGGCCGAGCTCGCGCGCATAGTGGCCCAGCACGCGCGGGAAGGTGCCCCAGAGCCTCGGATGAGGATGGCGGTCGTGGGGCAGGCCGTCGGAGCCGATCATGCTGTGCGGATAAGCGATGATGCGGCGCACGTCCGCCTCGTCCATCATGAAGTAGATGCCGCCCGCCGGGCTCAGCTTCGCCACGGCGGCGACCGGGTCGAGGCCGAGTTCGGCAGCGACTTCGGCGAGGTCGCGGCCCGCGTATTCCGGATGCGGCTCGGACCAGGTGACAATTACCCGCTCCGCCTTCTCCACCATCTCCGCCAGCAGCACCGTGGAGCCTGCGGTGTAGGGATAGACATCAAGGCCGATGGCCTGGCGCTCGCGGGCCTTATCGAGCAGCGCGAGCGTGTCGCGGCTCCGCCCGAAGTTCTGGCGGCCGGCGCACTTGTGGTGGGAGATGACGACGCCGGAGCCGGCGCGGCGGCCGATCTCGAAGGCTTCCTCCATCGCCTCCTCGATGCCGTCATGCTCGTTTCGCATATGGGTGACGTAGAGGCCGCCGGCGGCGCCTGCGACCTCGGCGACGGCCGCAACCTCGTCGGTAGTCGCCGCCTTGTTGGGCCCGTAGATGAGGCCGGTGCTGAAGCCGAGCGCGCCGGCTTCCATCCCCTCGGCCAGCCGCTCCCGCATGGCGTCGATCTCACTGGCCGTCGCCGGGCGATCCACGTCGTCCATCGTGTCGAGGCGGAGCGCTGAATGGCCGACCAGAAGGCCGGCATTGGCCGCAGGCGGGGCCGCGTCGAGCGCCGCCACATAATCGGCGAAGCGGGGATAGCGGAAGTCGGCGGATCCGCCCAGCAGGTCGAGCGGCGGCGGCACCGGGCGACCGGGCCTCAGCGGCGCGAGGCTCACCCCGCAATTGCCGGCGATCACCGTGGTGACGCCCTGGCTCGTCTTGGGCGTCATGTCCCGGTCGACCAGCAGCAGGTTGTCGTCGTGGGTGTGGGCGTCGA
Source organism: Alphaproteobacteria bacterium (assembly GCA_965262755.1). GTDB lineage: Bacteria > Pseudomonadota > Alphaproteobacteria > UBA828 > UBA828 > WTGU01. The sequence continues at coordinate 1,176,614 of OZ253557.1, forward strand.
TGAAGCCGGGCGAGACGACGCGCCCGGTCGCGTCGATGGTGCGCGCGGCCTGCGCCCCCGCCAGGTCGCCCACGGCGGCGATGCGGTCGCCCGAGACGGCGACGTCGGCGCGCTGGCGCGCAGCGCCAGTGCCGTCGATTACCGTGCCGCCCGTGAAGAGGACGTCGTACTGCTCCTCTGCCGCCATCGTCGCCTCCCGCTCGCCCGTGGTCGCCGGGTGGACCATGACCGTGGTGACGGGCCGTGACAACAGGCTTTGGCCGTGCCAGCAGCGACGGGTAAAGTGCCGATTCATGAGCAAGAAGGCACGCCCAATTTCGACGAAGCCAGTCAAGAGGGTTCCCATGCCAGCCAAGGGGCTCGGGACCACGCTGCATGAGCTCTTCAAACCGCTTGGAGGCGTAGAGCTTAAGCTTCCGCCGCGGGAGCCGATGCGGGAGCCGCCCCGATTTGAGTGATGCGGGCATGAGCGGCACGAAGGCGAAGGCGCAGGGCGACGTGGCCTCCGATCTCGCGGCGCTGCAATTCGGGGACAGCTTCTTCCCGAGCGGCGCCGTCTCGTTTTCGCTCGGGCTGGAGACGCTGCATGCCGACGGCATCGTGGCCGATACCGCCGGGCTCGATGCCTTCCTTACCGATCAGGTGACGGACCGCTGGGCCACCTCGGAGCGCGCCTTCCTCGCCGCCGCCCACCGCACCTGCCCCGACTGGCCGGCGGTCGCCGAGATCGACGCCCTGCAGGAGGCCATGGCGCTGCCGCGCGAGCTGCGCGAGGGCTCGCGCAAGGGGGGCGCGGCGCTGCTCGGCGTTCACGCGCGCATGGAGACGCCCGGTGCCCAAGCCTATCGCGCGCGGCTCCGCGCCGGTGAGGCGCATGGCCATCTCGCCGTGGTGCAGGGGGTGGTGCTGGCCGGCTCAGGCCTCGACCTCGCCCGCACCGAGGCGGTGAGCCTGCACGGGCTTTGCGCGACGATTCTGGGGGCGGCGCTCAGGCTCGGCTTGATCGGCCATCTCGACGGGCAGATCATACTGCGCGGGCTCAGGCCCCGGATGGCGGCGCTTCTCGCCCGCCCGGCGCCTCGCCTCGATGAGGCGTTCTCCTCCGCGCCGCTCGCCGATGTCGCGGCGGCCCGTCACGAGGAAGCGGCGGTTCGACTCTTCAGCAACTGATCAGGGTGGCCCACGATGCTGCTGACACCGACAGAGACAGAGCGGCTCACCATCTTCACCGCCGCCGAGCTCGCGCGCCGGCGCCGCGCGCGGGGCCGTTCGCTCAACCACCCCGAGGCCGTGGCACTGATCAGCGACGAGATTCTGGAGGGCGCGCGCGACGGGCGCTCGGTGGCCGAGCTGATCGAGTATGGCGCGACCATCCTCACCACCGACGATGTCATGCCGGGCGTCGCCGATATGATACCCGTGCTGCAGGTGGAAGGCACCTTCCCCGACGGCACCAAGCTGGTGACGGTCCACGAGCCGATCCGCCCTGGAAAGAAGGCACGGGATGAGAGCGTACGCCCGGGCGAGATCATCCCCGCGGAGGGCGAGATCGAGATCAACGCGGGCCGGCCGACCGCAACTGTCGCGGTCACCAATACCGGTGACCGGCCGGTGCAGATCGGCAGCCACTACCACTTCTTCGAGGTGAACCGGCATCTCGACTTCGACCGCGCTGCGGCTTTCGGGATGCGCCTCGACATCCCCGCCGGCACGGCGGTGCGCTTCGCGCCGGGGGAGACGAAAGAGGTCACCCTCGTCGAGTTCGGCGGCAGCGGCGAGATGGTAGGGCTCAACGACCTCACCCAGGGTTCGCGGCGCTCCGAACGCGTCAAGCAGGAGGCGCTGGCCCGCGCCCGCGCCCGCGGCTTCAAGGGAGCTTGAGCGATGGCATGGATGAGCCGGGCGGACTATGCGGCGCTCTACGGGCCAACGACGGGCGATTGCGTGCGGCTGGGGGACAGCGAGCTCCTGGCCGAGATCGAGCACGACCACGGCGTGCCGGGCGAGGAATGCCTGCACGGCGGCGGCAAGACGCTGCGCGACGGCATCGGCCTCGTGGCCGGGCTCGACAGCGCCGGCGGCTCGTTGGACATGCTGGTGTCCAACGCCGTCGTCATCGACCCGGTGCTCGGCATCGTCAAGGGGGACATCGGGATCAAGGAGGGCCTCATCGCCGGTGTCGGCAAGGCCGGCAACCCGGCCGTCATGGATGGGGTGGACCCGGCGCTGCTCTGCGGTGCCGCGACCACCGTGCGCGATGCCGAGGGGCTGATCGCGACGCCGGGCGGCATCGACGTGCACGTCCATTTCGACAGCGCGCAGCTCTGCGAGCACGCCATCGCGAGCGGTATCACGACCATGCTCGGCGGCTCGCTCGGGCCGATCACCGTCGGCATCGACTGCGGCGGCGCCTGGAACGTCGGCAAGATGCTGCAGGCGGCCGAGGCGTGGCCGATCAACTTCGGCTTCCTCGGGCGCGGCAATTCGGCCAAGCCCCAATCGCTGGTCGATCAGATCGCCGGCGGCTGCATGGGGCTCAAGATCCACGAGGACTGGGGCGCGATGCCGTCGGCGATCGATTGCTGCCTCGGCGTCGCCGACGAGATGGACTTCCAGGTCCAGCTTCACACCGACACCCTGAATGAGAGCGGCTTTCTGGAAGAGACGCTGGCCGCCATCAAGGGCCGCACAATCCACATGTATCACGCCGAAGGTGCCGGTGGCGGCCACGCGCCCGACATCATCCGCATCACCGGCGAGCCCAACTGCCTGCCGTCGTCGACTAATCCCACCAACCCCTACACGCGGAACACCTTCGACGAGCATCTCGACATGATCATGGTCTGCCACCACCTGAACCCGGCGGTGCCCGAGGACGTGGCCTTTGCCGAGAGCCGGGTGCGCGCGCAGACCATCGCCGCCGAGGACGTGCTGCACGATATCGGTGCGATCTCGATGCTGGGTTCGGACAGCCAGGGGATGGGGCGGATCAACGAGGTGATCTGCCGCACCTGGCAGCTTGCGTCCAAGATGCGGGGGCAGCGCGGCCGGCTCGCGTCGGAGCAGACGGCGAAAGGCGACAACGAACGGATCAAGCGCTACATCGCGAAGTACACCATCAACGCGGCCCGCACCTTCGGCATCGATCGCCATATCGGCTCGCTGGAGGCGGGCAAGCTCGCGGACCTCGTGCTCTGGCGCCCGGCCTTCTTCGGCATCAAGCCGGAGCTGATCATCAAGGGCGGATTCATCGTGTGGTCGGCGATGGGGGACAGCGCCGCCTCGTTGATGACCTGCGAGCCGCTGCTGATGCGCCCGCAGTGGGGCGCCTTCGGCCGGGCCAAGGAGGCGCTCAGCCTCAGCTTCATCTCCCAGGCGGCGGCCGATGCCGATATCGCGGGCCGGCTGGGACTGGAGAGCCGGACCGTTCCCGTGCAGGGTACGCGCAAGCTCGCCAAGGGCCACATGCTGCACAATGACGCCTGCCCCGAGGTGAGCGTGGACCCCGAGACCTTCGAGGTCCGTGTCGACGGTGAGCTCGCGACCTGCGAGCCGGCGGACGAGCTGCCGCTCGCCCAGCGTTACATGCTGCGCTAGGGCCCGCGCACGAGAGGGCGGAGGGATGGATCACATCCTGCGCGGTGCGGTCGTTGCCGGCGGCGACGGCACCAGTCTCGATATCGGCATCGCCGATGGCCGAATTGCCGAGATCGCGCCACAGATCGAGGCAGACGCGCCCGTGCTCGACGTGGGCGGCCGTCTGGTGGCGCCCGGATTCATCGAGACCCACATCCATCTCGACAAGGCCTGCATCCTCGACCGCTGCCGCTCGGAGAGAGGCGATCTCGCCGAGGCCATCGACGAGGTGGCGCGGGTCAAACGGGAATTCACGGCTGAGGACGTAAATTCGCGTGCACGCCGCGTGCTCGACGCCTGCATCGCCCAGGGCACGACCCACATGCGCACCCATCTGGAGGTCGATCCCGGCATCGGCATGCGTGGCTTCGAGGGCGTGCTGCCGCTGATCGACGAGTATCGCTGGGCGATAGACCTCGAAATTTGCGTCTTCCCGCAAGAGGGGCTGCTCAACAACCCGGGCACCGACGAGCTCATGGTGGAGGCGCTGGAACGCGGAGCCCGTGTCGTCGGTGCCGCGCCCTATACCGACAGCAACCCCGCCGGGCAGATTGACCGCGTGTTCGCGCTCGCCCGCCGATTCGATGTCGATATCGACATGCACCTCGACTTCGGCGAGAGCGCGGACGATCTCGATCTCGATCAGGTCTGTAACCTGACCGAGCGCTTCGGCTATGGCGGGCGGGTGACGGTCGGCCACGTCACCAAGCTCTCGGCCGCAAGCCCTGAGCATCTGGCGCGCACTGCCGATCGCATGGCCGAGGCCGGCGTCGCCTGCACGGTGCTGCCCGCAACCGATCTCTTCCTCATGGGGCGAGGCGACGAGGCCAACGTGCGGCGCGGAGTCACGGCCGCGCATCGTCTGCTCGGCCACGGCGTCAATTGCTCGCTGTCATCCAACAACGTGCTCAACCCGTTCACGCCCTTCGGCGATTGTTCGCTGATCCGCATGGCGAACCTCTACGCCAATGTCTGCCACGTCGGCGCGCGGTCGGAGATGCTCGACTGCTTCGAGATGATTACGCGCCGCTCGGCCCGCATCCTCGGCCTCGACGATTACGGCATCGCCCCAGGCAAGGCGGCCGACCTCGTGGTGCTCGACGCGGCCGATCCTGCTCACGCGGTGGCCGCGGTGGCCCCGCCGCTCTACGGCTTCAAGCGCGGGCGCATGACCTTTCGTCGCCCGCCGGCGGAGCTCCTTGGCCCGAATTAGCGCCGCCGCGGGCCTGGCGCCGCTGATGCGGCAATTCGGGCGAAACGAGCGCTTCGATCAATGGACGAGTCGATTCACGGGCGCCCCGGTATAATAACTTCTTGCCCCCCGGCCCGGCCGGGGGCCTCTCGCGCTCATGGTGGGAGAAGGAAACTCCGGTGAGGCGCTGGGGCTACATCGGACTCATCGCCGGTATCGCACTGGTCATCGGCCTCGTGTGCTTCCAGGGCGCCGGCGACGTGGCGGCCGCCGTCGCCGCGGTGAGCTGGGGGATCGTCGTGGTCGTCCTGGTGCGCCTCGTGCCCATCATGCTCGATGGCTATGTCTGGCGGCTGCTCTTTCTGAAAGACCACCGGCCGTCGGTGCTGACGGCGCTCTGGGCGCGCTGGATCGGGGAAGCGGTCAACACCCTGGTGCCGGCGTTTCAGGTGGGCGGCGCGGTGGTCCGCTCGCGGCTGATGATCATGCGGGGCGTGCCCGGCCGGGTCGCAGGAGCGAGCGTCGTCGTCGACCTGACCCTCAGCACGATCACCCTGCTGTTCTTCACCCTGGTCGGCATCGGTCTGCTGATGGCTCACCATGGCGAAAGCGATATCGCGCGCGCCATCGGCTTCTGCGTCGCGGGCGGGTTCGTGGTCGTCATCCTGCTCTGCGTCTTCCAACATCGCGGTCTGTTCGGCTGGATCATTGGCCTTGTGGCACGCTTCGCCAGAGGCAAGGCTTGGGACAATGCCATCGGCGGTGCCCAGGCGCTCGACGAGACGATCCTCGAACTCTACCGGCGGCCCTGGCTGCTGTTTGGGAACGCGACCGGCCAGCTCGCCGCCTGGGTGCTCGGCGCGGCCGAGATCTATGCCGCGCTCTACTTCATGGGCTACGAGGTCACCATCGCCGACGCGTTGCTGCTCGAGAGTCTCGTCCTGGCGACGCGCACCGCCGCGTTCTTCGTGCCGGGCGCGCTCGGCGTGCAGGAGGGCGTGCTGGTGCTGCTCGGCGGGATGATCGGCCTCGGGCCCGAAGTGGCGCTCGCGCTATCGCTGGTGAAGCGGGTGCGCGAGCTGGTGATCGGCGTTCCCGGCCTCTTTGCTTGGCAGATCGCCGAGGGCAGGAACCTTCTCTCCCGCATCCGGACGCGGCGGCCAGAAGCGCCACCCTCGCCGGAGCCGCCGGCCCCTGCTGCCTCCGCCGCCAGCCGTTCGCGCGAAGCTCTCTGAGCCCGCGGCGCACCGCACCAGGAGACCATACGATGGGCACGATGATCGACGGCGCGTGGCACAAGGATGGGGACGAGAGGTCCGAGGCCGACGGTCGCTTCGTGCGCGCCACGACCTCCTTCCGCAACACCGTCACCGCCGATGGCTCCTCCGGCTTCAAGGCCGAGCCGGGCCGCTACCACCTCTATGTGTCGCACGCATGCCCTTGGGCGCACCGCACGATGATCCTTCGTGCACTGCGGAAGCTCGAGGATGTGATTTCGGTCTCGGTGGTCGACCCGTTTACGAGCGACGAAGGCTGGCACTTCAGCGACGGCCCGGGCTGTATCCCCGACACGGTCAACGGCACCCGGTATCTGCGCGATATCTACAAGCTGGCGAAGGACGATTATACGGGCCGCGTCTCGGTGCCTGTGCTCTGGGACAAGCGGGAAGAGACTATCGTCAACAACGAGTCCGCCGAGATCATCCGGATGCTCAATGTGGCGTTCAACGGATGGGGCAACGGGGAGCCGGATCTCTACCCGGCGCCGCTTCGGGACGAGATCGACGCGATCAACGAGCCGATCTACGAGCACGTGAACAACGGCGTCTACAAGACCGGATTTGCCCGATCGCAGGCGGCCTATGAGGACGCCTTCGACGCGCTGTTCGCGACCTTGGACGCGCTGGAGGAGAGGCTGGGCGCGCAACGCTACGTGGCGGGCGAGCGCATCACGGAGGCGGACTGGCGGCTCTTCCCTACGTTGGTCCGGTTCGATGCCGTCTATGTCGGGCACTTCAAGTGCAACCGGCGCCGGATCGAGGACTATCCCAACCTGGGCAACTACGTGCGGGAGCTATACCAGTATCCGGGGATCGCCGACACGGTGAACATGGCGCACATCAAGGGGCACTATTACGGCAGCCATGTGAGCGTCAATCCCACCCGCATCGTGCCCAAGGGGCCGGAGCTCGACTTCACCCGCCCGCACGATCGCGACCGCTTGTCGCTCTCGACGGCGCAGGCGGCCGAACAGTAAGCTCAACCCCCGGAGCCGCACGCAACGTTAGGAGATCGGCGCGGCGTTGGGTCGATTGGCCGGAGAGGCCGGCGCACACTATAGTGGCGCACCAGTGGCGCGTGGGTGGCGCCCTGCTTCGTCCCAAAGGCTTGCGCCGCAGGCGGGAGACCAGCCATGACGGTCAGTGCCGCGAAATCCGAAGTCGGCCAGATCGTGCACCACCTGAAATTCGGCTATCGCGGCGTGGTGTTCGACGTGGATCCGAACTTCCAGGGTACCGACGAGTGGTACGAGCAGGTCGCACGCTCGCGCCCGCCGAAGGACCGGCCCTGGTATCACGTGCTGGTCCATGATGCGGCGCACACGACCTATGTCGCCGAACGACATTTGGAGCCCGACCCGGGGGGTGGCCCCATTCACCACCGGCTGCTTGACCACCTCTTCGGCGGCTTCGAGAACGGCCGCTACCGCGCCGTTCGCACCATCAACTGAGATCGCGGCGGCGCTATGCTGCATCGCAACATTTTGTTCATAATGGCGTTGAGTTTGTTACAATGAACCTATGTTGCGGCGCAGCATAAAGCGCCGGGGCGGCTGCGAGCCGCCCGCAGGGCCTCGCCAGGGAGGCGATGACATGGCCAACGACAGTCCAGTCCGGCGGCTCAACGTCCGCGATATCGCCCGCGCCAAGGGGGGCGAGCCGATCGTGAGCCTCACCGCGTACACGGCGCCCGTCGCCCGCATTGTCGATGAGGCCTGCGACTTCATCCTGGTGGGCGATTCGCTCGGCATGGTGCTCTACGGCATGGACTCGACGGTCGGCGTCACGGTCGACATGATGATCGCCCACGGCCGCGCGGTGGTCCGCGCCACCAGGCGGGCCTGCATCGTCGTGGACCTCCCCTTCGGCTCCTACCAGCAATCGCCGGCCCAAGCCTTCGGCACCGCCGCGCGCATCGTGGCGGAGACCGGCTGCGCGGCGGTCAAGCTCGAGGGCGGGCAGGAGATGGCGGAGACGATCGATTTCCTCACGGTGCGCGGCGTGCCGGTGCTGGGCCATATCGGGCTGATGCCGCAATCGGTCAACGCGGCCGGCTTCCAGGTTCAGGGCAAGACCGAAGAGAGCGCGCGGCGCATCCTCGCCGACGCGCGGGCGGTCGAAGCCGCGGGCGCCTTCGGCATCGTGATCGAGAACACGGTCGAGCTGCTCTCGCGTACGCTCACACAGGAGCTCGCGGTGCCCACCATCGGGATCGGCGCGTCACCGGCCTGCGACGGTCAGATCCTCGTCACCGAGGACATCGTGGGGCTCGCCGGCGTCTTCACGCCCCGCTTCGTCAAGCGTTACGCGGCGCTCGGCGACGGGCTCGCCGGTGCCGTGCGGGACTATGCTGCCGACGTCCGCGCCCGGCGCTTCCCCGGGCCTGAGCACACGGCCAACCCGGCAGTGCCGCAGGCGAAATCCAAGGCCTAGCCCGGACCCTTCACGACGGACCCGGCCATGGCCTTCGATACCCTGTTCAGCCCCATCGCGGTGGGCGGCCGCGAATTACGCAACCGCATCGTCCACACCGCCACCGTCACCGGCCTCGGCAAGGACCGCGCCGTGACCGACCGCCTCATCGCCTATCACGCAGCCCGCGCCGAGGGCGGCACCGCGATGATCGTGACCGAGCTCATGAACGTCCACCCGACCAGCGCCGGCGCGCCGATCCTGGTGAGCATCCACGACGAGGGTAACCTCGGGGGGCTCACGCGCTGGGCCGAGGCGGTCGAGCGCCACGGTTGCCGGCTGATCGGCCAGCTCGGCCATATCGGCCGCCAGCAGCTTTGGGGCTTAGATTCCGTGCCGCGCAGCGCGTCGTCGCAGCCGGAGGTGCTCTATTGGAACACCGCCCGCCCACTCGCCGAGGACGAGATTCCGGGCATCGTCGCGGGCTATGCCGGGAGCGCGGAGCGGTTGAAGCGTGCGGGCTTCAGCGGGGTCGAGCTGCACGGCGCCCACGGCTACCTGATCGCGCAGTTCCTTTCGCCCGCCTGCAACGACCGGACGGACGGCTATGGCGGTAGCTTCGAGGGCCGCACCCGCTTCATGCGCGAGGTGATGGCGGCGGTGCGCACCGCCTGCGGAGCGGATTTCATCGTCGGCATCAAGTTGCCGGCGGACGAGCGTGTGCCGGGCGGCATCGACCCCGACGAGGCGGAGCGTATCGCCCGCGCCGCCGCGGCCGAGGGCGTGCTCGACTATCTCTCCTTCAGCCAGGGCGCGTTCGGGCCTGCGTTCGATACCCATCTGCCCGACATGCATTACCCGCCCCGGCCGTTCCTGCCGCTTCACACGCGGCTCCGCGCGGCCGGCGGCGGGCTCCCGGTGATCGGCCTCGGCAGGATCGAATCGGCCGAGGCGGCAGAGGCAGCGCTCGCCGAGAGTGCCTGCGACTTGGTCGGCTTCAGCCGCCTGCTGATCTCGGATGCCGATTGGCCCCGCAAGACAGCGGCCGGCCGGGCCGGCGACGTGCGCGCCTGCACGTTCTGCAACTATTGCTGGGGCGAGATTCACGCCGGCAAACCCATCCGTTGCTTCCAGAACCCCGTGCTGGGGAGCGCGGGGGAGGCCGGCTGGCAGCCTCCGCCCGCCGATGCCCGCAAGCGCGTGGCGGTGATCGGCGCCGGGCTCGCGGGGTTGGAGGCCGCTTGGGTCGCAGCGGCGCGCGGCCATGCGGTCACCGTCTTTTCGGCAAGCGCCGAGCCGGGCGGCGCGGCACGCCTCGAAGCCAGCCTGCCGGGCCGGGCGGAGGTGGCGAAGACCGCCGAATTCCAGCACAGGAAGGCGTCGGAGGCAGGCGCAGAATTCCGCTTCGGCGAGGCCGCCACCGCTGCGGCGGTGATGGCGTGCGAGCCGGACGCGGTGATCCTGGGCGCCGGCTCCAAGATGCGCCGCCCGCCGGCGCTGGCGGCGGGGGCGGAGGCAGTCGATCTCAGGCAGGCTGTCGCAGCCTTGGCCGAGGCCGGCCCCGATCGGGAACCGGCGCCGGGCACAGCGGTGCTCCTCGACATGGACCAGACGCCCGCCGTCTACGGCGCGGTCGAGCTGCTGGCGCAGCGCTTCGCCCGCGTCGTCCTCCTGACCCCGGCGGCCGAGAACGCCCGCTTCGTCAACCTGATGTCGCGCATGGGTGTCGAGCGCAGGCTCGCGCTCCTCGGCATCGACGTGCGCCGGCTCACCGAGCCGATCGCCCGCGCGGGCGACCGCGTGACCTGCCGCCACGTGATCACCGGCGCCGAGACGACGATCGAGGACGTGGCGCTGCTGACCTACGCAACGCCGCGCGCCGCGCGGGACGAGCTTGCCGACGATCTGGCGGAGGCCGGGGTTCGGGTCACGCTCATCGGCGACTGCCTACTGCCGCGCGATGCCGCCTCCGCCATCCACGACGGCCACCGCGCCGCGCTTGGGCTGTAGGGGGCGTTTCTGGCCATAGTCTTGGCCTGCACGATATCAGGGCACCTCGGTTCCTTCAGTGAGGATGGAGAGGTAGCGGTCGTAGGCGAATTTCCTGTTGCGGGCTCTCCCGGTCAGTTCGCGCGCGATACCTTGCTCTACGAGGGACTGCATCGCCGCGGAAGCAGTCTGGAACGATAGGCTCGTATGAACGCAAACCTGGGGTAGCGACAAGACCGGCCGCGCCTTCAATGCGTCGTGCACGCGCAGAGCTGAGCCGGCGCGGCGGCCGACATGTTGTTCGATAGCGGTCCGGTCCGCCGCGAACACATCCACCAGGCGGCGGGATGTGGCGACCGCGCCCTCGGCCGTAACCAGCACGCCTTCGAGGAAGAAGGCGAGCCATTCTTCCCAGTCGCCGACACGGCGAACGCGGTTCAGAAGGGCGTAGTACTCGCTACGACGTTCCTTGAAATACATGCTCAGGTAGAGGAGAGGCTGGCGCAGTACACCCGCGTTGCAGAGCAGGAGTGTGATCAGCAGTCGGCCTACACGCCCGTTGCCGTCCAGGAAGGGATGGATGGTCTCGAACTGAACGTGCGCCAGCCCTGCTCGAATGAGGAAGGGCACACCGTCATCCGCATAGTAGAAGCGTTCGAGTGCGGACATGCAATCGGGCACGGCGGTGTGGGGCGGTGGCACGAATTCGGCGTCGCCGGGCCGCGTGCCGCCAATCCAGTTTTGGGAGAGGCGGAATTCGCCCGGCGCCTTGCCGCTTCCCCGCCCGCGAGATAGCAAGACTCCGTGAATTTCGCGGATCAGCCGATTGCTGGCGGAAATCCCTCGTTCAGCCGACGTAAGCCATGGTTGAGAGCTGCCACATAGTTCGAAACCTCGACGACGTCCTCGACTGGAACGCCGGGCGCCTCCTCCAGCTCGAACAGCAGGAGGTCCGACAGCGTGGATTGCGTCCCCTCAATCTGTGAAGAGAGCACCGCCTCCTTACGAACATAGGCGTAGAGGAAGATGGCTTCGTCGGGTAGCAGGGTCGAGATGGCGTCGAGCCGCCCGAGGGCGAGCGTTGCTGCCTCGAGCGTGCGTTGCTGGGAGCCATCCAGGGCCAAGGCAGGGTGCGGCGGCAGCGGTAGGGGCACGAATGCGCGAACTTGCTCGCCGCCTATGGTCGTGCTCTCGTACTTGCCGGCCTCCCCGCGCTGCATGGTGGTACCGCCTTATTCAAGTTTCCCAAATAACGCGTCACATTATGTAAGTTTAGGCCGTAAATTTGAATAGCGAGCCTGCTGTCACTTCCTATAATGCCGTGTCTAATCCGGTATGGCGGCGGCGCCGGGCAGCAACGCCGCGAACTCCCGCTCGGCTGCCTTGGGGTCGCTCCGCATCAGCGCCTCGGTCTGGATCGAGTGGGCGCCGATGCAGACGTCCTCCACGCCTTCTTCCAGCGCGTCGCAGATGCCTTCCGCAACTGATTCGGGCCGCTGCTTCTCGCCGTCGAAGCCCGCGACCATCGGGGTGTCGGTCGAGCTTGGGAACACCGCGAGCACATGGGTGCCCTGGGCGGCGAGCTCGGCCCGCATGCACTGGGTCGCGGACCACACCGCGGCCTTGCTCGCGGAGTAGGAGCCGCAGAAGGGCGCATTCACCCGTGCTACCTCGGAGAGCACGTTCGCCATCGCGCCGCCGCCGTTCCGCGCCAGCACCGGGGCGAAGGCGCGGGCCACGTGCAAGTAGCCCCAGTAGTTGATCTCGAACACGGTGCGCGCGGTGGACAAGGTGGGCGCGCTCATCACGCCTTCCCAGGCGACGATGGCGGCATTGTTGACCACCAGCGTGACGCCCGTGCACTGCTCGGCAGCACGCTGGACTGCCGCTTCGTCGGTCACGTCGAGGGCGAGCGGCTCTACACCCGTGCCCTCCGGAAACGCCGCCTTGGCGAGCGGAGCGGCCAAGTCGGCGGCGTGGATGCGCCGGGCGCCGCGCTCCGCCAGCGCCGCCACCAGGCGGGCGCCGATGCCGCCGGCGGCACCGGTGACGAAGGCCTCGCATTCCTCGATACGTATCGGTTCAGTCGCTCTTGGAGAGGTCGCGGACATCGCTCTTCACCGTCGTGAGTTCCGTGTAGCTGAAGATGAGACCGGCGGCGTCGAAGCCGCCGTCCACATTGACGATGCTGCCGGTGAGATAGGCCGCGTCGTTGCTCGCGAGGAAAAGCGCCGTGCCCGCAATGTCGCGCGCATGGCCGAATCGCTCCAGCGGAATCCGCTCAAGATAACGGCGCTCCTGATCCGGGCCCATGCTGGTGATGCCGGTATCGATGGGGCCGGGCGCGATGGCGTTGACGGCGATGCCGCGCGGGCCGAGCTCGACCGCCATGATCCGCGTCATCTGGTGGATGCCCGCCTTGGTGACGCCGTAGGCGGTCCGCCCGTAGCTGCCGCGCTGGCCCGAGATCGAGCCGATGTTGACGATCCGCCCGCCGCCACCCGCTGCCATGATCCGCGCGGCCCCCTGCGCGCAGAGGAAGGCGCTGGTGAGGTTGTTGCGCAGCACGCGCTCCCAGTCCTCGAACGATAGTTCGAGGAAGGCGCCGTGATGAGCGATGCCCGCATTGTTGATGAGGATATCGAGGCGTCCGCCGAAGCAGTCCTTCGCATAGTCGAACGTGTGCCGCGCGCCCTCGGGCAGGCCGAGGTCGGCGGTACACGGCGTTGCCTGCCCGCCGGCCGCGCCGATCTCGTCAGCGGCATCGCGCGCCCGGTCGCCGTCGATATCGGCGAGCAGCACATGCGCGCCTTCCGCGGCGAAGCGGCGCCCGATCTCGCGGCCGATGCCGCGTCCGCCGCCGGTGACGATGGCGGTCTTGCCTTCTAGCCTCATCGCCTCCATCTCGTCCCGTTCACGGCCCGGCCTATCGGCTGGCGGGGACCGGAGTCAACCCTCGCAGGCCCCGGGTCGCCGGGCTATCCTGCGCCGGGCTTGAGCGGGGGCATGGTCGCACGAGGCTGGCATGAGGCCACGATGAGATTGGGCGGCAAGACAGCCATCGTCACGGGCGCAGGCTCGGGCATCGGCCGCGCCACGGCGCTGCGCTTCGCCAAGGAGGGCGCGGCGGTTGCCTGCGCGGGGCTCAGCGCCGACGACAACGTCGCGACCGTGCGCGCCATCGAGGCGGCAGGTGGCAGCGCCGTCGCCATCGAGGCCGACGTCACGCAGGACGACGACGTGACGGGGATGATCGCCGGCGCCATCGAGGCTCTCGGCCATGTGGATATCCTCGTCAACAACGCGGGCCAGGCCGTGATCGGCAGCGTGGAGGAAGTCGAGCGTGCGGACTGGGACCGCCAGATGGACGTAAATGTCACCAGCATCTACCGGGGCGCCAAGGCGGTCTGGGGCCATATGCGCGAGCGCGGCGGCGGCGCGATCCTCAACACCGCCTCTGTTGCGGGCCTCATCGGCACGCCGGGTCAGGTAGCCTACGCCACCTCCAAGGGCGCGGTCGTGATGCTGACCAAGTGCCTGGCGCTGGATGGCGCCAAGGACCAGATCAGGGTCAACTGCGTCTGCCCCGGCTGGGTGCAGACGCCGATGGTCGACTATCACCTCTCACAGCTCGACGATCCCGAGGGGTTCAAGGAGCGGCTGGCACGCCTGCATCCCTTAGGCGTGGGCGACCCGGCCCATATCGCCGCGGGCTTCGTCTACCTCGCCTCGGACGAGGCGCGCTGGGTCACCGGCATCGCGCTCACCATCGACGGCGGCGTGAGCTGCGGGCTCGTGCCCGAGTGATGGCCGGCGCCGCCCAGGCCCGCTGGCGGAGGCGAGCATGACCGAGAAACCCTCCGGGCTGCGGCGCAAGCTCACCGACTACGGCGATCCCGGCTTCTCGCTCTTTCTACGCAAGGCCTTCGCCAAGTCGATGGGCTACACCGAGGCGGAGCTCGACCGCCCGGTCATCGGCATCGTGAACACAGCAAGCGACCTCGTGAGCTGCCACGGCACGGTGCCCGCCCTGATCGAAGCGGTGGAGCGCGGCGTGACGGCTGCGGGCGGGCTGCCATTGGCCTTCCCCACGATCTCGCTCGGCGAGCCCTTCATGCACCCGACAACCATGCTCTTCCGCAACCTTATGGCGATGGATACGGAGGAGATGATCCGCGCCCATCCGCTCGACGCGGTGGTGCTGATCGGCGGCTGCGACAAGACCGTGCCGGCCCAGCTCATGGCGGCGGCAAGCGCAGGCGTGCCCGCGATCCAGCTGGTCACGGGGCCGATGCTGACCGGGAGCCACAGGGGCGAGCGGCTCGGCGCCTGCACCGATTGCCGGCGCTACTGGGGTGCTCACCGGGGCGGCCGCGTCGACGAGGACGAGATCGCCGAGGTCGGCGACCGGCTCATGCCCTCTGCCGGCACCTGCATGGTGATGGGGACGGCCAGCACCATGGCCTGCGCGGCGGAAGCGCTCGGCATGATGCTGCCGGGGAGCGCCGCGATCCCCGCCGTTCTCGCCGACCGGCAGCGGGTTGCGCGTGAGACCGGCGCGCGCGCCGTGGCGCTCGCGGCAGACGGGCTCACACCGGATCGCATCCTCTCGCCCGCCGCCTTCACCAATGCGCTCAGGGTGCTGCTCGCGGTCGGCGGCTCGACCAACGCCGTGATCCATCTCGCGGCCATTGCCGGGCGCTGCGGCTTCGATCTCGACCTCGACCGCCTTGACCGGCTCAGCCGTGAGACCCCGGTGCTGGTCGATCTCAAGCCCTCCGGCCAGCACTACATGGAGGATCTGAACAGGGCCGGCGGGCTCATGCCGGTGCTGCGCGCGCTGGCGGATCAACTCGATCTCGACTGCCTGACGGTGACCGGGCGTACTTTGGGCGAGGAGATCGTTGCCGCGCCCGCCCCCTGGCCGCAGGATGTGGTGCGCGAGCGGGACGATCCCATCTATCCCGAGGGCGGCATCGCCGTGCTGCGCGGCAACCTCGCGCCGGACGGTGCGATTATCAAGCAGTCGGCGGCGACGCCCGCGCTTTGCCGACACACCGGGCGCGCGGTCGTGTTCGACTCCCTCGCCGACCTCATGACGCGGATCGACGATCCCGCGTTGGACGTCACGCCGGACGACGTACTGGTGTTGCGCAACGCAGGACCCAAGGGCGCGCCGGGAATGCCGGAGGCCGGCTACATCCCGATCCCCCGTAAGCTTGCCACGGCGGGTGTGACCGATATGGTGCGGCTTTCCGACGCGCGGATGAGCGGCACCGCCTTCGGCACCATCGTGCTCCACGCTTGCCCCGAGGCCGCCATCGGCGGGCCGCTTTCTCTGGTCGAGAGCGGCGATCGGATCACCCTCGACGTGAAGGCACGCTCGCTCACGCTGGATGTGCCGCAGGCTGCGCTCGATGCGCGCCGTGCGGCGTGGCGCCCGCCGGCTCCGCCGCCGGGTGCGGAGCGTGGCTATCTCGCGCTCCACCTGGCCCATGTCGAGCAGGCCGACCGCGGCTGCGATCTCGATATTCTCACTGCCCCGCGCTCAGGCATCTTGGTGCCTGTCTGATCGCGCGGCCTCAGCTGTCGATGAGTGGTGCAAGGTCGGGCAGGCGGGGAACCACGGCGCGGGGCGCGCCAGCGGCAAAGAAATCCGGCGTGCCGATGCCGACGAAGGGGACGCCAGCCAATTCGGCCTCGCGCATATCGGCATGAGAATCGCCGACGAAGAGGGCGTCGGCGGGCTGGATAGCGCGGGCCTCCAGGAATCGCTTCATGTGGATGTGCTTGGGCGTCGCGCGCGTCGCTCCATGAACCGAGGCGAGAAAGGGCGCGAGGCCCAAGCGCTCAAGCTGCCTCTCGGCCTCGCTCTGTGGCACCCCCGTCACCACGGCGACGAGCCGCTTCGCCGCCTGGCCTTCGATAAAGTCATGGACGCCGGGGAAGAGACGGATCGCCGCGTTGATGCCGTCGATGCGGTCGAGAAACGCGCCCAGGATATGTTTGCGGGTGGGCTCGTCCAGCGGCTTTCCCAACAAGTCCTCGTAGATGTGGTCGAAAACCAATTCCCGGCCGCTGCCGGCGTGGCGCCTGAAGCCGTCGGCGACCGCATCCCGATCCTGGGTATAGGGCGCGAAGGCGTCGGCCATGGCGTCCACCTTGGCCCCCATGCTGTCGGCGATCACGCCGTCATAGTCGAGAAACAGTACTTTCACGTCCACGTGTCGCGCTCCGCCCTCGCCGTTTGACGCAGGCCGCATAGTGCCGCAAAACCGCCCCTCTGCCGAATGGAGTGCACGATGACGGCACCCCACGAGAGGCTGCGCGCCAGGCTCGGCGACCCGGCGCTCTATCTCGACGACCCCGCCGACACGGCCCGCTATGCGCGGGACTGGATCGGCAAGTATGTCGGCACGGCGCCGCTCGTGGTGCGCCCGCGCTCCACGGAGGAGATGGCGGCGGTGCTGGCTGCCTGCACCGAGCTCGACGTGCCCGTGGTGCCGCAGGCCGGCAACACGGGCATGGTGGGCGGCGGGGTGCCGCGCGCGGGCGAGGTGGTGCTCAGCGTCGAGCGGCTCAACGCGATCGAGGCGTTCGACGAGGCCTCGGCGACTGTGCGGGTCCAGGCCGGCGTTGTGTTGGAAACGCTGCAGACGTTCCTCGCCGAGCAGGGCTATGACATGCCGGTGGACCTCGGCGGCCGCGGGTCATGCCAGATCGGCGGCATGATCGCCACCAATGCCGGCGGGGTGAAGGTGCTCCGCTACGGCCACATGCGCGAGCAGGTGCGCGGCCTCGAAGTCGTGCTCGCCGATGGCACCGTGGTGAGCGGCCTCAACATCCTCAAGAAGAACAACACCGGCATCGACCTGAAACAGATCTTCATCGGCTCGGAAGGCACGCTCGGCGTCATCACCCGCGCCGTGCTGCAAGTGCAGCCTGCGCCGGAGGCGTTTCAGACCGCGCTCGCAGGCCTGGCACGCCGCGACCTCCTGCCTGCCCTGCTGCAGGCGGCGCGGGCGCGTTTCCCCCGCCTCTCGTCGCTCGAGTTCATCGACGGGGCGACTGTGGCCTATGTCCGCGAGGCGGACTCCGAGCTTCGCATCCCGCTCGCGGGCGAGCACGCGAGCCTTGTCGTGATCGAAGAAGAGTCCACCACAGGCGAGGCGGCGGGCGAAGCCTTCGCAGCCGGGCTCGAGAGCCTGCTCGCCGACGGGCTGATCGCCGACGCTGTGGTCGCGGGTTCCGAGGCCCAGGCACGGGCGATCTGGCAGGTGCGCGAGGCCCCGACCGAGACGGTGAGCCGGCGCGGGCTCACCCACAAGTTCGACGTGACGGTGCCGCCCGGCGTGATCCCCGCCTTTCTCGGCGAGATGGAGGCGCTGGCCGAGGGGTTCGGGGGCATGCGGGTGGTTCTCTTTGGCCACCTGGGCGATGGCAACGTCCACGTCAACATGGCGCAGGAGCCGGGGCTCTCGGACGCCGACTTTCTCGCCATGGAGCCGGCGTTGGCGGAGGCGATCTACGGCGTCGTGTACGGCCACGCGGGCAGCATCAGCGCCGAGCACGGCATCGGCGTGATGAAGCGCGCCTATTTGCCGCTCGCGCGCACGCCCGAGGAGATCGCGCTGATGCGCAGGCTGAAGGCCACGCTCGACCCCAAGGGTATCCTCAATCCCGGCGTGATCCTGGAGTGATCCCGCGGCCTCGCGCACGACGACAGACTCCCCCACCTCACCCCGGCCCTCTCCACCCTGCCGGGCCTTCAGGCCCGGACGGCGCGACTGCGCCGCGCGCGTATGCGCGTAGGCAAGCGAGCGGAGCGAGCGCCCGCCGCCTGAGGGTCATGAACAAGTTGGGAGGGGGACAGGGGGAGATGGGGCCACGATCAGCCGAGGTTCCGGTCCGCCATCACCTCGCGGATCGCCTGCTCCGCCACATCGACGCAGCGGTCGACATCCTCTCGGGTGGCGACGAGCGCCGGGCCGAACTCGATCGCCGTGCCCTCTTCGCCACCGAGCACGCCGAGATCGGCCATGCGCCGCGTGATCGCCTTGACCGTGTCGTCGGTGAACGGCGCCTTGGTCTTCTTGTCGACGGTGAAGTCGATGCAGGTCCACATGCCGAGGCCGCGCACGTCGCCGACGATGGGGAGGTCCCGCAACCGCTGCAAGGCATCGAGAAAGTAAGCACCGGTCTTGCGCCCGTGCTCGATCAGGTTGTCGCTCTCCAGGATATCGATGGTGGCAAGCGCCGCGGCGCAGGCACCGGGATGGCCGTTGTAGGTCTGGATATGGGTGAACGCCGGCAGCGCGTCGGCCACCTTGCGGCTCGCCGTCGACGCGCCGAGCGGGAAATAGCCGGCGGTGATCGCCTTCGCCGTGCTCATGATGTCGCACTCGACGCCCCAGTGCTCCAGCGCAAACCAGTATCCGCAGCGGCCGAAGCCGGTGATCACCTCGTCGCCGATGAACAGCACGTCGTACCTGTCGCAGACCGCCTTCACCCGGGCGAAGTAGTCGTCGGGTGGCACCTGCACGCCGTCACCCTGCATCACCGGCTCGGCGATGAAGGCGGCGACCGTATCCGGCCCCTCATGGATGATGTGCTGCTCCAGATAGTCGACACAGAAGTCGCAGACCTCGGAGGGGTCCATGCCGAAGGGCGTGCGGTAGAGCATCGGCGCAGGGATACGGCTGTAGCCGGGCACGCCAGGCTCGGTGATGGCGCGTGTGCCGAGATAGTCGGTGCAGCCGATCACGCCCATGGTGGCCCCGTGATAGGAGTCCCAACGCGAGATGATCTTGTGCGCGTGCGGCTTGTCGCCTTTTGCGATGTGGTACTGCTTGGCGAGCTTGATCGACATCTCGTTGGCTTCCGACCCGCTGCCGGCAAACACCGACGCCGTGAGCGAGCCCGGCGCCAGTTCCGCCATCTTGGCCGAAAGGTTGACCGTGACATCGACTACATTGGCGATCGTGCCGGCGTAGTGGAGTTGCATCAGCTGGTCGTAAATCGCACGCGCGATGCGCTCCTGCCCGTAGCCCAGAGAACTCGCCCGGGTATGGGAGCTCATCATGTCGAGGTAGGTCTTGCCCCCGGCGTCGGTGATTTCCAGCCTCTCGGCACTCGTGAAGATCATCGGGCCGTCCGAGCGGACATCCTGCTTGCTCACAAGCGGGAACAGATAGAAGTCGAGCGCATCGCGGGTGAGCGCGTCGAGATTGGAGGCTGCCATTCGATTTCTCCTCGGGCGCGGCGGTTGGAGTGCCGGCGATCTTGGGGTGCTGTGGTGTCTCGCGCAAGCCGTGCGGGGGACCCCCTCAGGCTGCGTCGTCGCTCTGGCGGAAGGGGCCGTGCCGTTCCAGTACGGCGATCTCCCGGTCGATCTCCCGCGTCTCGTGGTCGAGGTAGCGCCCGACCGCCTCCCTCAGGCTCTCGTTGGCGACCCAGTGCGCGGAATAGGTGGGCACGGGCAGGTAGCCGCGGGCGAGCTTGTGGGGGCCCTGGGCGCCGGCCTCGACCCGCTTCAGGCCGCGCGCGATGGCGTAGTCGATAGCGCGGTAGTAGCAGGCCTCGAAGTGCAGGAAGCGGTGCTCCTCGATACAGCCCCAGTTGCGGCCGTAGAGCGTGTCCGACCCCGCAAGGTTAAGCGCCCCCCCGATGGGCGTGCCGTCGCGTTCCACCATTATCAGCACTACCGCATCGGCCATCCGCTCGCTGAGCAGGCTGAAGAAGGCGCGCGTGAGGTAGGGCACCCCCCACTTGCGGCTGCCGGTCGTCTGGTAGAAGGCGAAGAAGGCGTCCCAGTGGCGCTCCTCAATCTCGTTACCGACAAGCGCCGTGATCGTGAGGCCCGAGTCCGCCACCGTCCGCCGTTCCTTGCGGATCTGCTTACGCTTGCGCGAGGCGAGGCCGGCGAGGAAGTCGTCGAAGGTGCTATAGCCCTCGTTGAGCCAGTGGAACTGGATACCCGTGCGTTGCAGGAGCCCCGCTTCGCCCATCAGGTCGAACTCGTCCTCGGTGGGGAAGGTGACGTGCAGCGAGGAGACGTCGATCTGGTCGCAGACGCCGATGCAGGTCGACAGCAAGGCCGTCCTCACCGCTTCCGCGCTCGGTCCCGTGGGTGCGAGCAGGCGCGGCCCAGTCACCGGCGTGAACGGGACCGAGACCTGGAGCTTGGGATAGTAACGGCCGCCGGCGCGCTCGAATGCGTCCGCCCAGCCGTGGTCGAACACGTATTCGCCGTAGGAATGGTTCTTGAGATACATCGGCACGGCGCCGAGGACGGCGCCCTGCGGGGTCTTGAGAACGATGTGTCGCGGGTGCCAGCCGGTCTCCATCGCGCTCGATCCGCTCTCTTCGAGCGCCGACAGAAAGCCATGGCGGACGAAAGGGTTGTCGGGGCCCGCACAGCGGTCCCAGGCGGCCGCGTCCACCTGGGTGATCGAGCTCAGAACATGCGCTTCGACGGCAGCCTCGCCCGGCGCGTCCTCCGGCGCCGGGCCGTCTCCATCGGCCTCGGTCGCGTCGCCCGTCTCGTCGCCGGCGGCCATTGTCACTGCATCTTGGCGCCCGAGGCCACAAGGTCGCGCATGTCGGTCTTGAGGTGGATCAGCGCGGGGCCTTGCGCCGCCAATGCCCCCTCCAGGGCCGGCGCGAAATCCTCGGTGGCCGCGACCGTCCAGGCGTCTGCGCCCCAGGCGCGGGCGGCAGCCGCGAAGTCCGGACGGTCGAGCGCGATGCCGTAGGTGGCGTCGGCGCCGTAGCGCTGGTGCTGATGCATGGCGATGGTGCCGTAGCCGCCGTTGTCGCACACCAGCACGACGATCGGCAGACGGTTGCCGACCGCCGTGATCAGCTCCTGCCCGGTCATGCCGAAGCCGCCGTCGCCGGCGAGCGCCACCACCCGCTTGCCGGGCCGCGCGAGCTGCGCGCCGATCGCGCCGGGCATGGCATAGCCCATGGCGCCGACCGCCGGTGCGGCCTGGGACAGCGGATGTTCGTAAGGGTAGTGGCGTAGCAGCCAGGTGGAGAAATTGCCGGCGTCGTTGACGATGGTCGCATCCTCAGGCACCCGCTCGGCCAGCGTCTGCACGACGGCAGCGAGATCGACCGCACCGAGCGCCGGCGCGGCGGCCTTGAGGCGGAACGCATCGAACGCCGCGCGTTGGGTCGCACGCCAGGCGTTTCGGGTCCCGGGCGGGGCCTCCGGTGCGGTGGCGATGAGGCCCTCTAGCACCGGCGCGATATCGGCACAGACCTGCAGGTCGCCACCGGCAGCGGCCAGTGCATCGCCATCCGGGTAGACATGGATGACGAGGCGCGCCTCCTCGGTCACCCGATCGTCGAGGGTGGTGGCGAGGTCGAGCCGGGTGCCGAGCGCCAGCACCAGGTCTGCCTCGGCCAGCAGGTCTTCCTGATAGGGCGGGAGTGCCAAGCCCAGCGTCCCCAGATAGGCAGGGTGCGCGCACGGCACCACCCCCTGCTGGCGGAAGGAACTGAGCACACCGCAGCCATAAGCCTCGGCGAAGGCGGCGAGCGCCTCGTTGGCGCCCTCGGAGCCCACCATCTCGCCTGCGATCACGACGGGGCGCTCGGCGCGCGCGAGGTCCCGGGCGATGTTCTCGATCGCCTCCGGCGCGGCCGGGCGGTCCCTACGTGGGCGGTGCGCCGGTGGTGGCGCGTTGCCGGCCGCGCCCTCGGTGACGTCCTCAGGCAGCGAAACGGCGACCGGCCCGGGCCTTCCGTCCATGGCGATCGCATGGGCCTCCGCAGCAGCCTCCGCGACTTCCTGCGGCGTCTGCGGCTCGAACACCGCCTTGGTCAGCGGCCCCAGCATGCGGTGATAGTCGATCTCCTGAAAGGCCTCCCGGCCGCGCTGCCCCGACGGCACCTGGCCGATAAAGAGAAGCAACGGTACCGAATCCTGGCGCGCGGTGTGGATTCCGATCGCGCCGTTGGTGGCGCCGGGTCCGCGGGTCACGAAGGCGACACCCGGCTTGCGCGCGAGCCGGCCGTAGGCGCAGGCGGCGAAGGTGGCACCGGATTCATGGCGGGTGACGACGAAGCGGAGCCGATCCTGCGCCGCCCGCAGCGCTTCGAGGACGGCGAGGTAACTCTCGCCCGGCACGCCGAACGCGGTATCGACGCCGTGGTCGAGAAGGGTCTTGACCAGCGTATCGCCGCCGGTGATCGGGCGGTTCGCCGGGTCTTCTTCTCGCCTGAGCTGCGCGCCGGCTCCCCGCCGACGGCTGATGTCTCGCGCCTCGATCGAACTCGCCATGGCCCTCCTCCGTTGAAGCCGCGCGAGGATACAGGGAGGCGCCCGGTGGAGAAAGCAATGGGCGGCCCGATCACGCCTTGCGCCGGGCTCGCGCGCGCCCGACCATGGGCGCCCTGACATCGCAACGGAGGACGACGCGCCATGGGACTCGCAAGACGTGACCTCCTCATCGGTCTCGCCGGGCTGCCTCTCGCGGCGGTCCTCGCGGACCCGCGACTCGCCCGGGCTGCCGCCGCCAGCCTCGAGACCGTCACCATCTCCACCGCAGGCGGCCGGTCCGTCTCGGCCGCGCTCGGTGTGCCCGCCGCGCTACCGGCGCCGGCCGTCATTCTGGTGCACGAATGGTGGGGGCTGAACGACCAGATCAAGTCGGTTGCCGCCGCGCTGGCGGAGACCGGCTATCGGGCGGTCGCTATTGATCTTTACGACGGCCAAGTGACCGTCGATCCACAGACCGCACGCGGGCTGGTCGGGGCGGTGGACGCCGGGGCCGCGACCGACACCTGCGCTTCATGGGTCAACTGGCTGCGGAGCCATGAAGACGGCACCGGTAAGGTCGGCACCGTGGGCTGGTGCTTTGGCGGCGGCTGGTCGCTCAACGCGTCGCTCGCGGCGCCCGTCGATGCCACCGTCGTCTACTACGGCAGCGTGAAGAAGGGGCGGACGCGCCTGGCGGCGCTCGCGGGGCCGGTGCTCGGCCACTACGCCACCCGCGACAAGTGGATCAACCAAGCCATGGTGGACGGTTTCGAGTCCGAGATGGCGGCGGCCGGCAAGAGCGCCGAGAGCCACTGGTACGAGGCCGATCACGGCTTCGCCAACCCGACCAGCGCCCGCTACGACGAGGAGGACGCCGCCCTCGCTTGGCAGCGCACCTTGGCCTTCTTCCAAGCCCATCTTGTGTGAGGGGCGCGCAGCCATGCGCGGTTAGGCGCTACGAAGCACTCCTGAGCCGCGGGCGGGATTCGAAGGCGCGCCCCTCGCGCGGCTTCTCGTCGAAGAGCTCGGCGAGTTTTTCGGTCATGGTGCCACCGAGTTGCTCCGCATCGGTGAGCGTGACGGCACGGCGGTAGTAGCGGGTCACATCGTGCCCGATGCCGATGGCGAGCAACTGGACCGGCGAGAACGTCTCTATCCAGTCGATCACCGAGCGCAGATGCCGCTCCAGATAGTTGCGCGCGTTGACCGAGAGCGTGCTGTCGTCCACCGGCGCGCCGTCGGAGATCACCATCAGAATGCGGCGCTCCTCGGACCTCGCGAGAAGGCGCTCATGCGCCCAGAGAAGTGCCTCGCCGTCGATGTTCTCCTTGAGCAGACCCTCGCGCAGCATGAGCCCGAGGCTCTTCCGCGCCCGGCGCCAGGGCTCGTCGGCATTCTTGTAAACGATGTGGCGGAGGTCGTTGAGGCGTCCCGGATTGCGCGTGCGACCCTCGGCAAGCCAGCGCTCCCGCGACTGGCCGCCTTTCCACGCCCGCGTGGTGAAGCCCAGGATCTCCACCTTCACGCCGCAGCGCTCCAGGGTCCGCGCCAGAACGTCGCCGCTCATCGCAGCGACCATAATCGGCCGCCCGCGCATGGAACCTGAGTTGTCGATGAGCAGCGTCACCGCCGTATCCCTGAAGGAGGTTTCCTTCTCCATCTTGTAGGAGAGCGGATGGAGCGGGTTGGTGACGACGCGGGACAGCCTCGCTGTATCCAGCAGGCCCTCTTCGAGGTCGAACTCCCAGGAGCGCGTCTGGCGCGCGAGAAGGCGCCGCTGCAGCCGGTTCGCGAGCCGGCTGATGACGCCATGCAGCTGCAAGAGCTGCTGGTCGAGCTGAAGACGGAGCCTGGTCAGTTCCTCGGCATCGCAGAGGTCGGACGCGTTGACGATCTCGTCGAAGGCGGTCGTGAACGCCTTGTAAGGCGGCTCCTTCGGCTGCCCTGGCCCGCTGCCGGGGTGGAAGCGCCGCCGGCCGGCTTCCTCGTCGTCGTCCTCGCCCTCGCTCATCGAGGCGTCGGCGTCTTCGTCGGCCGCATCCTGCGCGTCGGCGTCCTCGCTCGCGTCCGCATCCGCCTCCCGGTCGCTGTCCGAATCCATCTCGTCGCCGCGTTCCGCATCGCCGGGCTGGCTGGCGTCGTCATCGTCGGTCTGTTCGGAGCTCGACTGGTCCTCGGCGTCGTCCGGGTCTTCGGCGTCCTCGTCGGAAAGGTCCAGGTCCTTGATCAGGCGTCTGGAGAGAGAGGAGAACTGGGACTGATCGTTCATCGCGCGCATGAGCTGCGCCGTGTACTTCGCGCCCTTGGTCTCGAACCAGGGTCGCCACAGGTCGGCCATGTGACGGGCAGACTGCGGCAAGTGCCGGCCGGTGAGCTTCTCGCGCATGATCATGGCGAGCGCCTCTGCGATCGGCACCTCCTCGGGTGCATTGCAGTGGTCGTAGCCCTTGCGGCGGCATCTCTGCTCGAGGGCGGAATCGAGGTTCGCGGCAACGCCGGCAAGCCGGCCTGCGCCCAGCGCCTCGACCCTCGTCTGCTCGATCGCTTCGAAAATCGCGCGCGCCGTCTTGCCGCGCGGCTGCTCGCGCACGTGGGCGCCCTGGTCGTGGTAGCGAAGCCTGAGCGCCAGCGCGTCGGCAGAGCCGCGTACCAGCTCAACGTCGAGCACGTTGAGATCGCGCGCCGGAAACGGAAGCTGGACCTGGTCGCCCGCGACCTGCGGCTGGTCTGCGCCGAAGGAAACCTGAAGCTCCTCGCCCGCCTTGCCTGCGATCGCCCGGAGCGCCGAGCCGACGGCCCGCTGGAAGGTCTCGACCGGGGTTTCTTCTTGGGGCACGAGGCGTGCTCCGGCTCAGTTGCTCGCCTGCAGCGGCGCTGACGATTCCGGTAGCTCCATCCCTAAGCAGCGCTGGAAGTACTCGGCGATGATCGGCCGTTCCATCTCGTCGCACTTGTTCACGAAGGTGGTGCGGAAGGCGTAGCCCACATCGTCGAAGATCTCGGCGTTCTCGGCCCAGTGGATGACCGTGCGCGGCGACATGACGGTGGACACGTCGCCGGCCATGAAGCCGGCGCGGGAGAGCGCTGCCACCTCGACCATCGCATGGATCAGCTTGAGCCGCTCCTCGGTTTCGTAGGAGGGCACCTTCGACAGCACGATCTTCACTTCCTCTTCGTGGGCGAGGTAGTTGAGCGTCGCGACCAGGTTCCAGCGGTCCATCTGGCCCTGGTTGATCTGCTGCGTGCCGTGATAGAGGCCAGTCGTGTCGCCGAGGCCGACGGTGTTGGTAGTTGAGAAGATGCGGAACGCGGGATGCGGCCGCACCACCCGGTTCTGGTCGAGCAGGGTGAGCTTGCCGTCGACCTCGAGGATGCGCTGGATCACAAACATCACGTCCGGCCGGCCGGCGTCGTACTCGTCGAACACCAGCGCCGTCGGGTGCTGCAGCGCCCAGGGCAGCAGGCCTTCGCGAAACTCGGTCACCTGCACCCCTTCGCGAATCACGATCGCGTCCTTGCCGATCAGATCGATACGGCTGATGTGGCTGTCGAGATTGATGCGAATGCAGGGCCAGTTGAGGCGGGCTGCCACCTGCTCGATGTGGGTGGACTTCCCGGTGCCGTGGTAGCCCTGGATCATCACCCGACGGTTGTGCGCGAAGCCGGCGAGGATGGTGAGCGTGGTATCACGGTCGAAGCGATAGGCGTTGTCGATGTCCGGCACATGGTCCGTGGGCTCCGAGAACGCCGGCACCTCCATGTCGGTGTCGATACCGAAAGTCTGGCTGACGGAAACCTGGATGTCCGGCACACCGCCGTTGGCGCCCGCCGTCTCTGCCTCGTTCTTCTGCATTGCGTGCTTTCCCTCCACACGAAGAAGGCCGCCATCGGCGGCCGCCCCCGTGCCAGTCCGATTGACCACGCCTCGTCTATGAGTACTCCTTCTTGAGGTAGTTATAGGCGTGATTGATGTGTTTCAAAAGCTCCTCGGATTCGCGCGAACCGCCGTTGGCGTCGGGGTGGTGCCGTTTGACCAGCGACTTGTAGCGTCGCTTGAGCGAGTCGAGGTCGAAGGGTGGCGTGAGGTCGAAGAGCGCGAGCGCTTCGAGTGTGGCCTCTGAGTGCCCGTTTGTGCCCGGCCGCCGTCGTCCGTTCTGCCCTTCTTCGCCACCCAGCCACTCGCGCGTGAAGGTGCGCAACGCTGCCTCCAGGTCCTCGCGCCGGCGCCCGCCCGGTCCCTGGCAGAACGGCCATGTGGGGCGATGCCCGATCATGTCGTCGTGTTGAAAGCGCTCGATGTCGTGCTGGCTCCAGCCCGCGAAGAAGTTCCACGCACGGTTGTAGTCGCGCACATGGTCGAGGCAGAACCAGCGCCAAGAGCGGAGGTCGCTGGGTGCGCGCGGTGCTTTGTGATCCGCGGCGCGGTCGCAGTCTGGATGCTCGCACACGAGAACGGGCGGCTCCTCCACCTCGCGGTGCACACCCCTCTCCGCTACATGGCGCCATTCCATGGCTGCACTATGCCGCCCTCACCAAGGTGGGGCAAGGCGGCGGGGGGACACACAATTAGTGACAGAGACGGCCCAAATGGTTGCCCGTTGGCCGCTCTAATTATGGTCGCGGCGGATCATGTCGGCTGCCTTTTCGCCGATCATGATGGTGGGCGCGTTGGTGTTGCCGGAGGGGATGTCAGGCATGATCGAGGCATCGGCGACGCGCAAGCCCGCGATACCGTGGACGCGGAGCCGCTCGTCGACGACGCTCATGGAATCACTGCCCATCTTGCAGGTGCCCACCGGGTGATAGACCGTGCTCGCCGTCTCGCGCACGTAGTCGATCAGCGCCGCATCGCTCTCCACCTCCGCGCCGGGCCGCTGCTCGAACTTGAGGCATGAGGCGAAGGGCTCGGTACCGAGGACGCGCCGCAGGATGCGGATGCCGCGCACGAGGCTCATCACGTCCTCGTCGTGCGCAAGGTAGTTGGGCTGGATCGCGACCCGCTGCGTGCCGTTTTCGTTCCGCATCAGCGTCACCCGGCCGCGGCTCTTGGGCCGTGTTGCGCAGACCGAGCTCGTGCCGCCGGGGTAGGGGTGTGGGCGCCAGCCGCCGTTCGGCAGCAGGTCGAAGCTGAGCGGGCGGAAGGTGATTTCGATATCGGGCCTGCGGCCTTGCTCGGTGGAGTCCAGAAAGCCGCAGACCTCGCACGAGGTGAGCGACAGCGCACCGGTGCGGAAGAGGCCGTAGCGCAGCACCTCCGCCGCGAGCCGAGGCCGGCTGCGCAGCAGCCGGTTGAGCGTCGGCACCCCCTTCTTCAGCCGCGGTTGCACGAACACGAACAGATGGTCGTGGAGGTTCTCGCCCACTCCCGGCAAGTGATGGGCCGGCGCGATGCCGAGCTCCCTGAGCGTCTCGGCGTCGCCGATCCCGGATTGCTGCAGGATCTGGGGCGAGGCCACCGCGCCGGCGCACAGTACGACCTCGCGCTCGCAATGGGCTGTCACGGTAGCGCCGGACTTGTCGGTATAGACGACGCCGGTCGCGGCACCTTCTTCCACGACGATGCGGTCTACCAACACTTCGGTCACGATGCGCAGGTTCTGCCGCGCTGCCGCTGGTCGCAAGTAACCCACTGCAGTGGTCATGCGCCGGCCGTTCCTGATCGTGCCCTGGACGAGGGCGATCCCGTGCTGGTCGCCGCTGTTGAGGTCGTCGAGGCGGGGAATACCGCTCCGCACTGCGGCGTCGAGGAAAAGTTCAGACGCCGGGCTGCTCGGCCGCGTATCGCTCACCCCGATCGGGCCGCCGGCGCCGTGACTCTCGCTTGCCCCGTGCTGCTGGTCCTCGGCCTTGCGAAAGTAGGGCAGCACATCTTCCCAGCCCCATCCTGCGTTGCCGGCGTCGCGCCAAGCGTCGTAGTCCTCCGCCTGGCCGCGGATGTAGAGCATCCCGTTGATGGCGCTGGAGCCGCCTAGCACCTTGCCGGAGGGGAAGGGCATGCGTCGGCCGCCGAGACCGGGCACGGGCTCGGACTGCCGCCGCCAGTTGAGTTTTGGGTGGATGAGCAGGCGGGCGAAGCCGGCAGGTATATGGATCAGGGGGTTGGTGTCCTTTGGCCCCGCTTCGAGGAGCACCACGCGGTTGCGCGTGTCTTCGGCGAGGCGGCCTGCTACCGCGGCTCCGCCCGAGCCTGCGCCGATTACGATGTAGTCTGCTTTTATGCGCGATGCGTCAGGCGAGCACCGCCGCAAGCGCCGTGGCACTCTCAACGATGAGGTCGGGCTGGTGCGGAGTTTCGCCGAAGGGCCGGCTGCGACGGTCGATGAAGATCGTGCGCATCCCGTAAGCCTTGGCGCCGATACAATCGAAGGCGTGATTGGCGACGAGGAGGCAGGCGGTGCGGTCGACGCCGATGATTTCCTCGACCTTGGCGTAGGTCCGCCAGTGAGGCTTGAAGGCGCCAGCCTCCTGAACCGAGATCACATGGTCGAAGCGAAAGCCCACGTGCGGCTTGGCGGCTTCCAGCATGTCGCGGTCGCCGTTGGAGAGGATGGCAATGGCGTAGCCAGCGGCGCGCAGCTTCTCCAGTGCCGCGGGTACTTCAGGGAAGGGCTTGAGCGTCTCGATTTGGCTGACCAGCCGCATCACCTCCTCCTGCGTGTGGGGGAAGCCGCAACGGTCCATCACATAGGA
The DNA here is from genome assembly GCA_965262755.1 of Alphaproteobacteria bacterium. Classification (GTDB taxonomy): domain Bacteria; phylum Pseudomonadota; class Alphaproteobacteria; order UBA828; family UBA828; genus WTGU01. The sequence continues at coordinate 1,206,081 of OZ253557.1, forward strand.
CAGCGCTCGGTGGCTGATCTCGCGATAGGTGGTGTGGCCCCGACCGCAAAGAGAGTCGATCATCGAGTTCTCGAAATGGGTGCGCCGCCACCAGGTGACGAAGCGGTGCGGCGCGCCGTCCCAGCCCTTCTCCTTGAGGTAAGGGGCTGTGGCCTCGGTCAGCCCTGCCTGCATGTCGACGACGGTACCGTAGAGGTCGAAGATCAGGACCTTCGTTCCGCGCTTGAGGATCGCCGCCCGTTCCCGGGCAGCGTTGGAATCAGTCGACAAAGCGGGCGGCCCCCGGCTCCAGGTAGGCGCGCCAGGAGTCAGGGTACGTGAGGCCCTCTTTGACCTTGGCCTCCACCTCGGTCTCCTGACGCCGGATTTCGTCGACGCGGCTGATCACAACGTCGAGCGCATCCTGGGGCACGACGACGACACCATCCACGTCACCCACCACGATATCGCCGGGACTCACCGTGACTCCGCCGATGCTGATGGCGAGGCCCACCGTGCCGGGGCCGTTCCGTTGCGGCGAGTTGGGGCTGACGCCGGCGCAATAGACCGGCAAGCCGACCCCGATGATGCCCGGCGTGTCGCGCACCGCACCATCGGTAACCAGGCCCGCGGCCCCGCGGTTGAGCAGCATGCCCGCCATCAGGTCGCCGATCACGGCAGTGCCGAGATAGGCCTCGGTGCCTACGATAAGCACGTCTCCAGGTTCCGCATAAGCGAGCGCGCCGACCAGGCCGAGCTGGTCCGCCGGGCTGTTCATGCAGGGAAAGGCCGAGCCCACGAAGCTCTGCATAGAAGGCGGCGCGCCCTCGATGGGCTTGATCGTCGCATCGAGTGCACCGAGACCGCCGAGGGCGTCGGCCACCTGGCCGGTCAGCGCGCCTTCCAGCGCAGCGATGGCATCGCGCGGCGGCCGTTGGAACGTGCGGCGGATGGTGAGCGCTGGCGGGGTGTCGAGCATGGTGTGGTCCTTTCGTTCTGCCGCGGTTCGGTTTCGGCCGAGCCGCGGATCCAAGTATCGCGATCGTGTCTCAAGCCTTGGCGCAGCGGATGGGCAGGGATTCCAGGCCGCGCAGCACGATGCTGTTGCGGAATCGCGGCTGCTCGCCGCGCAGGCTGATCTGGGAGAAACGCTCCAGCAGCATCTCAAGAACGATCCGGCCTTCCAGGCGTGCAAGCGGAGCCCCGATGCAGTGGTGGATGCCGCGCCCGAACGACAGGTGCGAACGGTCGCCGCGGCCGACATCGAGCCGGTCGGGATCGTCGAATACGTCCGGGTCCCGGTTGGCCGCGCCGAGCAGGACGACGATGTTGTCGCGCTGCCGCACGGCAAAGCCGTTCACCTCGCAATCCGAGAGTACGCGTCGGAAATCCGTCTGCACCGGCGAATCGAAGCGCAGCAGCTCATCCACCGCCGAGGGGATCAGGCTCGGATCGTCCCTGAGCCGCTGCAGCTGATCCGGATGGTGCAGCAAGGCCAGCACGCCGTTGCCGATCAGGTTGGTGGTCGTTTCGTTGCCGGCAATCAGGAGCAGGCGCAGCATGTTCAGCATCTCACGCTCGGTGAGGCGGTCGCCTTCCTCTTCCGCCTGCGCGAGTGCGCTGACGATGTCGTCCTTGGGCGCCGCCCGCCGCTCCTTGATGATTGGCCGGAAGTAAGCTTCGAGCGCCTTGGCGGCGGCATCGGAGGCCGCGCGTTCCCTCGCGTCGATCATCGGCTCCAGTGTGCGTGCGCGCTGGTCGGACCAGATCTTGAATTGCGCCCGGTCTTCCGACGGTACGCCCAGCATCTCTGCGATCACGATCACGGGCAACGGCTGGGCCACCGCCTGCATAAGATCGAATCCGGCGGGGTCGTCGATGTCGTCCAGCAAGGCGCCGAGGAGAGCCCGGATGTGAGGCTCCAGGGCATTCACTGCCTTGGGTGTGAAGGCCTTGTTGACGAGCGCCCTCAATCGCTTGTGGTCCGGCGGGTCGAGGAACAATAACGAGAACTCTTCTTCCGGCGGCAGGTTGGCGCGCTGCCGGCGCGAGAGCTCACCCTTGCGTGGGTCGTTGCCGAAGCGCTGATGGTCGCGCAGGATGGTGTCCACGTCCGCGTGGCGCGTAAAGAGCCAGGCGTTCATCAGCCTGCTGCGGTGCACCGGGTCACGTTCGCGGAGCGCCGCATAGACGGGATAGGGGTCCTGGGCGGTCCGCTTCGACAGCGGGTTGTAGGCGACCCCGCTCTGCCAGCGTTCCCGCGCAAGCATCGAGCCCACGACGACGGACCTGATCGCCTGACGCATCCAGAGCATCATCGCCTCCTTGCCGCCGCCCCTGTTTCGGCACTGCCGGACGCGGGAAAGAATAGCGCGGCAACCAGCGACTGCGCCATCGACGCCGTGGCCGTGGTAAGGAATGCGGCCTGGCAGCGCGCATCGAGACCCCAGCGCGCGTCGCGCCTTTCACGTTGCATGAGGGCTCGAAGGGCCCGCAAGTACACCGGGGCAGAGTTGAAAAGGTGCATGCGCCGAACAACCGGGGGCAGCCGGCTGCCAGGAATTCGTCTGGGTCCAAGTCGTCGATGGCTACGAGATTGCACTGCAGTCCGGTTTCTGTCCGCCGGCGACTCCGTTCGTTGTCCAGGCGCACTCCGCCGCACAAGAGCCGTTACCGGAAGAGGACTCGGAATGGTCTGTGGATACAATCCCCAACGATCGTCAACGCTGAAGTGCTTCGCTCTCGGATATTCAAGTGCCTGGACGAAGCGCAGGGTGCAGTCCTCAAAAGCGCCGGAGGTTGCGTGGGAGAGTGAATCGGTACTTGATGGTTGAGACTGCGCTCGTACGCGTATTCCCGCCTGTAGAGTGAGAGCCGCTGGCTTGTCCGCCGCCTCTCCTGGTCGCCACTTTATTGCTTGACGATGATGCTCTGGAGGCGTCGTCTGCGTTGCCCCGGTATGCCAGGTGGCAGCATAGGAACTCTGCCGACCTGCCGGTCCCGGCATTGGGATTTTGATTTCAGTAGCCGCTAATTCGGAAAAGCAATTGTGCCGCACGTGGTCAGTGTCTGCTACATCCACAGGCCGCAATCACACTTCCGTTATCATCACCGCATGACCGGCAGCCATGATGCCTGCCAGCCGATCTTTGCGTCGCAAGACAACATATTATCTTGAACACCCCATTGAATCGTCGGGGCAACGCGCGCAACGGCAGTCACGCAGAAAATGGGGCGAGGCTGCCAAAAGCTCAACGCCCTCACACAGTGCGCTGTCGAATCCGCAGATCGGAAACGGTCCCGTGCGATTAGGGACCGCTCCGAACTACGCTGCAATGTTACTGCTTGGCCAGTTCGACGATAATCCGACCGCGACCGCGCCTGAGCAGATAGCCGCCCCGCGGGATTGCCAGCGAACCCTGCTGGACGAGGGTCCAGAGCGTATCGACGATCAACGCCGCATTCTCATCGGCCTTTGCCACCGGCCGCGACGCAAGCCACTCGGCAAACGCACGCTCACCGACCTCGTCGCCCACCGACTTTCTGAGCGCATTCAGTTTTCGGCGCTGCCCCTTGGTCAAAGCACTTTCATCGATCCGGGGGGAAGAGTTCTGAGCCATCGACTTGCCTTCTATGATTGCATGTGCGGAGTACCGTACCCTAATCATAACAGCTATGTTGGCAAAAGTCCCCTGTTTGATCGAGTAATGTCGGTAACACAGGATATGTCCGGTCCATGTACCAGATGATCTGTCCGGCTTTAGAAAGCTTCCAAGCCACGGAGGATTTGGATGCGTCGGACGGAGCAGGCACAGGGGCCGAGACTGATGAAGTTCGAAGAGGTTTACGGGCGCACCTGTCGCGGTGTGCTGGGCCAGGCGGAGGCGGCGGAGATACTGGGCGTCTCGGAGCGCACCTTCCGGCGCTGGCGGGATCGCTTTGAGGCGGACGGCGCGGAGGGTCTCTACGACCGCCGCCTGGGCCGGGTCTCGGCGCGCCGCGCGCCGGTCGACGAGGTGGCGCGGGTGCTTGAGCTGTTCGACACCCGCTACTGGGACTTCACCGCCAAGCACTTCCACGAGAAGCTGGTCGCCGAGCACGGCTGTGAGCGCAGCTACAACTGGGTACGGCTGACCTTACAGGAGTATGGGCGCAGGCGGGCGGCACCGCGCCGTGGCGCGCACCGGCGCAAGCGCCCCCGTCGCGCGCTCCCCGGCATGATGGTGCACCAGGACGGCTCGCGCCATGAGTGGCTCCCCGGCCAGCCGGCGCTCGACCTGATCGTCACCATGGACGACGCCACGAGCGAAATCTACTCGGCCTTCTTCGTCGAGGAGGAGGGCACGATGTCGAGCCTCCGGGCGCTTTTCGAGGTGATCGGGGAGCGCGGGCTGTTCTGCTCGCTCTATGCCGACCGGGCCAGCCACTACTGGCACACGCCCGACGCGGGCGGCAAGGTGGACAAGGACAACCCGACCCAGGTCGGGCGCGCGCTTCAGCGCCTCGGCATTGAGCTGATCGCGGCCTATTCGCCCGAAGCCAGGGGGCGGTCCGAGCGCATGTTCGGCACCTTGCAGAAGCGCCTGCCGCAGGAACTCCGGCTCGCCGGTATCACCGGGATCGATGAGGCCAACCGCTTCCTCAAGGAGGTCTATCTGCCCCAACACAACGCCCGCTTCGCCACCCCGGCCGAGGACCAGGGCACCGCCTTCGTCCCCTTCGCCGGCGCGCTCGACGACATCCTGTGCATCCACGAGGAACGCACCGTCGCTAACGACAACACCGTGCGCTACAAGCGCCGGGTGCTGCAGCTCCCCGCCGACCGCCACCGCCGCCACTACGTCAAGGCCACGGTCCGGGTGCACGAGTATCCCGACGGCACGCTCGCCGTCTTCCACGGACCCCGATGCCTGGCCCGCTACAAGGCCGACGGCGAGCCCATCGACACCTCAACCCGGCAGGCCGCGTGATCCGCTTCGACGCGACCGGCCAGGGCCTGTGGACAAGTGGACAGCCGCACAGCGCCTGACCACTTCCCCACAGGCCCAACAACACCAACAGAAGCGGTCAACTCATATGGTACATAAACCGGTCAACTCAGAATGTTCTCGACACTGTTTGATCGAGTAATTTAGCTGCTGAATCCGCAACCCTTCGAGGAATGGCATTGCGCCTTGGGCGTGATCAGCGGAGTGAACGCAGCCGTGCGCGTTGGAGCGCATGGTGATGCACGTGGGAGCCAAGGAGCAGGTGCGGCCGTGACGGCGCCAGACGCCAAGTGGAGTGGAGCGAAAGCCCGCGAAGCGAAGTTAGCGGGGCAAACTTGCGTGGATCAATGGACAGTCCCGGCAGGAAGTCCAATGTCCCGGCACACGTGGTTTCCCGCTAGCTCCACCGGTTAGGGCGTGAGACACCGGGTGCGACAGGAAGGACAAGTATGACAAGACGCCGCGCGGCAGGCTGGCGGCGAATGTGACCGAAGTGCCTGCCATCATCATCGAGCGTTGACGGCGCCGCGGCTCCGCCAGCAGGATCATCATGAACGACCAAGGTGACGACGATGGAACAACTCAAGACGATCCATAACGGCGAGAGGGTCAGGCCGACTTTCTCGGCAAGCGAGATGAACCGCCGGCTCGGGGCCTTGCGGGCCCACATGGCCGAAAGGCAAATCGACGCTTGCCTCTTCACCTCAATCCACAACATCCACTACTTCAGCGACTTCCTCTACTGTTCCTTCGGGCGCCTCTACGGCCTGGTGGTCACGCAGGAAGGCCAGACCACGATTTCCGCCAATATCGATGGCGGCCAGCCCTGGCGGCGCACTTTCGGCGACAGCGTCGCCTATACCGACTGGCATCGGGACAACTACTTCGTCGCCGTGAAGCAACTGATCCAGGACGGCGGGCGGATCGGCATCGAGTTCGACCACATCACTGCCGAGAACCTGCGCAAGCTGCAAGGCGCGTTGCCCACTGCGGAGCTGGTCGATGTGAGCAGGCCGACCATGCGCATGCGCATGGTGAAATCGGACGAGGAGATCGCCTGGATTCGCGAGAGCGCCCGCATCGCCGACATCGGCGGCGCGGCCGGCCTGGAGGCAATCGCCGTGGGCGTGCCGGAGTACGAGGTGGCATTGCATGCGACCCAGGCCATGGTGCGCGAGATCGGCAGCAGCCAGCCCCATGTGGAGCTGATGGATACCTGGACCTGGTTTTCGTCCGGCATCAACACCGATGGTGCCCACAATCCCGTTACATCGCGCAGGATCGAGCGCGGCGACATTCTGAGCCTGAACTGCTTTCCCATGCCGGCCGGCTATTACACGGCGCTCGAGCGTACGCTCTTCGCCGAAGAGTGCTCGGACGAGTACCTGCGTCTGTGGAACATTAATGTCGAGGTGCATGAGGCGGGAATCGCTCTCATCAAGCCCGGCGCACGCTGCTGCGATATCGCCGCCGAGCTCAATACGATTTACGAGCGCTACGGGCTGCTCCCGAACCACACGTTCGGCTACGGCCACAGTTTCGGTGTGCTATGCCACTACTACGGCCGCGAGGCGGGCCTCGAACTTCGCGAGGACGTGCCGACCGTGCTGGAACCCAACATGGTGGTGTCCATGGAGCCGATGATCATGATTCCCGAGAGCCAGCCCGGCGCCGGCGGCTACCGCGAGCACAACATCCTGGTGGTAACCGAGCAGGGCGCCGAGGACATCACCGGGTTTCCCTACGGGCCTGCGCACAATATCGTGGGTGCCTGACGAGCGTGGCCTTGCGCCACGCTCGTACGGGCCTTTCCCGCTTGACACATAATCGCGTACGTCTCCTGCGTGGCCTCCCCGGTCGCCGGAATGGTGCGTTTCGTGATAAGATCAAGCGGCGGCAACGCAATTCCAAGCGCTGCCGGGAAGGGAGGCGATGGACGACATCTTAAGCACGCTGGAAGACCGCCGCAGCCGCGCCCGGTTGGGCGGCGGCGAGGCGCGCATCGAACGTCAGCACGCGAAGGGCAAGCTCACGGCCCGCGAGCGCCTGGAGCTGCTTCTCGACGACGGCTCGTTCGAGGAATACGACATGTTCGTCGAGCACCGCAGCGCGGACTTCGGCATGGCGGAGCAGCGCGTTCCGGGCGATGGCGTCGTCACCGGTCGCGGCACCGTCAACGGTCGACTGGTTTTCGTGTTCAGTCAGGACTTCACGGTCTTCGGAGGCTCGCTCAGCGAGGCGCATGCGGAGAAGATCTGCAAGATCATGGACCACGCCATGCGCGTCGGCGCGCCGGTGGTGGGGCTCAACGATTCCGGCGGCGCGCGCATTCACGAGGGCGTGGCTTCGCTCGCCGGCTATGCGGAGGTGTTTCAGCGCAACGTGCTGGCGTCCGGCGTGGTGCCGCAGGTCTCCGTCGTCATGGGCCCCTGCGCCGGTGGCGCGGTCTACTCGCCCGCCATGACCGATGCGATCTTCATGGTTTCGGACAGCGCCTACATGTTCGTGACCGGGCCGGATGTGGTGAAGACTGTTACCCATGAGGTGGTGACGCACGAGGAGCTCGGCGGCGCAGGCACTCACACCGGACGCTCCGGCGTCGCCGACCAGGCCTTCGAGAACGACGTCGAGGCGCTGACCGAGACGCGGCGTTTCATCGACTTCCTGCCCCCGAACAACCGCGAGCAACCGCCGAGGTGGCCGACCACTGATCCCGTGATCCGCGCGGAGCCCTCCCTCGACAGGCTGGTGCCCGCCAACCCCAACAAGCCTTACGACATGAGGGAGCTGATCGCGAAAGTCGTGGACGAGGCCGACTTTTTCGAGCTGAAGCCTTCGTATGCGCAGAACATCATCACCGGCTTCGGCCGCATCGGTGGTAGCACCATCGGCATCGTCGCCAATCAACCGACCGTGCTCGCCGGCTGCCTCGATATCGCATCCTCGCGCAAGGCGGGGCGGTTCGTCCGCTTCTGCGACTGCTTTAATATCCCGCTGCTCACCTTCGTCGACGTACCCGGCTTCTTGCCTGGCACCGACCAGGAATACGGCGGCATTATCACCCACGGCTCGAAGTTGCTCTACGCCTACGCCGAGGCGACGGTGCCTAAGGTGACCGTCATCACGCGCAAGGCCTATGGCGGCGCCTACGACGTAATGGCGTCGAAGCACCTGCGCGGCGACCTAAATTATGCGTGGCCGACAGCGGAGATCGCGGTCATGGGGCCCAAGGGCGCGGTGGAGATCATCTTCCGCGGCTCGCTGGACGATCCTGCTGCCGTTGACGCCAAGACCGAGGAGTACCGTCGCACCTTCGCCAACCCCTTCGTCGCCGCAAGCCGTGGCTTCATCGACGACGTGATCCGCCCGCAGGACACCCGCGCCCGCGTGGCGCGCGCCTTCGAGACGCTGCGCACCAAGCGCCTGGAGAACCCGTGGAAGAAGCACGGGAACATCCCCCTCTAGGGCACGAGAGGCGCCGGTGTTTTCCAAGATCCTGATCGCCAATCGCGGAGAGATCGCCTGCCGGGTGATTCGCTCCGCGCGGTGCTTGGGCATCGGCACCGTCGCGGTCTATTCGGAGGCCGACGACGGCGCGTTGCACATGCGCATGGCGGACGAGGCGGTTGTCATCGGCCCCCCCGCCGCCACCGAGAGCTATCTGAATGTCGAGGCCCTCTTGGCCGCGATTGCCGAGACCGGCGCGGAGGCCGTACATCCCGGCTATGGCTTCCTCTCCGAGAGCGCGGCCTTCGCCGAGGCGCTGGCCAAGGCGGGAGTCACCTTCATCGGCCCGCCGGCAGGCGCCATCGCGGCGATGGGGGACAAGCTCGCCGCCCGCAGGATCGCCGCCGACGCCCGTATTGCGACTATTCCAGGCACGGAGGACGCGGTCGACGACGCCGAGGCGGCGATCGCCGCGGCACGCGAAATCGGCTATCCGGTCATGCTCAAGGCGGCGGCCGGCGGCGGCGGCAAGGGCATGCGGCTGGTCTGGGACGAGGCCGGGCTGCGCGAGGGTATGACGTCCGCCGTCAACGAGGCGGTGTCGGCCTTCAGCGACGGGCGGGTCTTCGTCGAGCGCTTCATCGTGGACCCGCGCCATATCGAGATTCAGGTGCTTGCCGATAACGCCGGCACGGTCGTCCACCTCGGCGAGCGGGAATGCTCGATCCAGCGCCGCCACCAGAAGGTAATCGAGGAGGCACCGAGCCCGCTGCTCGACGAGGCGACGCGGGCGGCCATGGGCGCCCAGGCTTGCGCACTGGCGAAGGCCGTGGGCTATCGCTCCGCCGGCACAGTGGAGTTCGTCGCCGACCAGCAGCGGAACTTCTACTTCCTGGAGATGAACACGCGGCTCCAGGTTGAACATCCCATAACGGAGATGGTGACCGGCATCGATCTGGTGGAGCAGCAGATCAGGATCGCCGCCGGCGAGCCAATCGCGTTCGGCCAGAAGGACGTGAGGCGGAACGGCTGGGCGATGGAGTGCCGCATCTATGCCGAGGACCCGGCGCGGGGCTTCATGCCCTCCATCGGGCGCCTCTCGCGCTATCGCGAGCCCGAGGCGAGCGCGGCCTGCCGCGTCGATGCCGGGGTGGACGAGGGCTCCGAAATTTCCATGTTCTACGATCCCATGATCGCGAAGCTCGTCGTCCACGGCCCCGACCGGCCGGCGGCGATCGCAGCCATGCAAGACGCGCTGGATCGCTACGAGCTCACGGGCGTCGCCCACAACGCTGGTTTCCTCAACGCCGTGCTCGGCCGCCGCCGCTTCGCCGAAGGGCGGCTCTCCACCGCCTTCATCGAGGAGGAGTTCGGAGCGGGCTTCGATCCCACGGTGCTCACGGACGAGGCCCGCGCGGTGCTCGTCCCGGTCGCGGGGGTGGTGCACGCGCGGCTCGCGGCCCGCGCGGGGCGCATCTCGGGCCAGATCGAGGGCTTGCCGCCGGTGCGGCATACCGGCGACTGGGTGGTCGATCTCGGCACCAGCCAGCACGAAGTGCGGATCGACGAAGGCGCGGACGGGATCGCGGTCGTCGATAACGGACGGACCGTCCCGGTGGAGAGCGACTGGCAGCTCCATGAGAGCCTCTTCACCGGCACGGTGGCCGGCGCCGCCGTCACCATTCAGGTCCGCCGCCGGGGCACGGCGCTCACGCTCCGATGGCGGGGTTACGAGGTTACGGCCCGGGTGCGCACACCCCGGGCGGCAGAACTCGCCGCCACGATGCCGGCGAAGGAGGCGCTCGACCTCTCGCGCTTCCTGCTCTCGCCCATGCCGGGGCTGGTGGTGGCGCTACCGGCTTCCGAAGGCGACATGGTGCGGGCCGGGCAGCCGCTCGCCATCGTGGACGCGATGAAGATGGAGAATGTGCTTCGCGCTCAACGCGACGGTCGTATCGTCGCTGTCCACGCCAAGGTGGGCGACAGCCTCGCCGCCGACCAGGTCATCATGGAGTTCGCCCCAGAGGAGTGAGTCCCGGCTATTGCGGCGTTGCCGGCGACGGACGGGGTGCGTCACGCAAGTAGGGCCGGGTCGTATGGGCGGGGCGGGGGTGCGCTTGACCCTCCTAGCGGCGCTCGCTACCGTCGATTCAAGTACGCTGGGATGAATTCGTACGACCGTAGCGGGGGGGCTGACATGACAAGCGGATGTGTCCACATTGGCGGTGAATTCGTCGAGCTCGACGATGCCAAGATGTCAATTTTCGACACCGGATTTCTGCATAGCGACGTGGTCTATGACGTCACGACATCCTGGAAGGGCTACATCTTCAAGCTGGACGAACATCTCGAGCGCTTCACGGCGTCCTGCACCGGTTTCCGTCTGACCAATCCCTATTCCAAGGACGAGACCGCCCGCCTGCTGGCGGAATGCGTGCGCCGTACGGGGCTGGACGACGGCAGCTACATCCACATGCACGTCACACGCGGCCTGTATCCCGAAGGCACGCGCGATCCGCGGCTGTGCGATAACCAATTCGTCTGTTACGCGGTTCCCTATGTGTGGCTGTGGGGTGAGGAAAAATCGAAGGCCGGCGTCAATCTGCACTTGGCGGAGACCGAGCGGATTTCCAGCAAGGCCGTCGATGCCCGCTACAAGAACTTCCATTGGGCCGACCTGATTCAATCGCAGTACGAAGCCTACGAGGCCGGCCGTGTTGATTCGGTGCTCTGCGGACCCGACGGTAATCTCGCCGAGGGGCCGGGCTACAACATCTGGGTGGTGAAGAACGGGGTGTGCGCCACGCCCGACGCCAACTGTCTCCTCGGCATGTCGCGCAAATCGGCGATCGAACTTTGCGAGTTGGAAGGCATCCCGTGCGAGACCCGGGTCGTTCACCCGGACGAGTTGCGCAACGCTGACGAGGCGTTCGCGACGTCATCGGCCGGCGGAATCCTGCCGGTGACCGCGATCGACGACAAGCCGCTCGGCAACGGCGCACCGGGAATCCTGACCTCGCGCCTCATGAACAGCTACTGGCGCCAACGCGAAGAAGGCTGGTGCGGCACCAGGATCGACGACCTGCTTGCTGCGTGACGCTCGGCCGGTCGCGCGGGGATATCGCCACACGAGACGAGCAGGCAAGCAAGGATGGGCACAGTTCGGCCCCTTCCGTCGCCCGCTTCGATGCCGGTGAACGGTCGGCGGCCGTGACGACCCTCGACGTCTCTTCGGTGTCAAAGCACTTCGGTGGCGTCTATGCGTTGCGCGACGTGTCGCTGACCTGCCGGTCCGGAGAGATCGTCGGGCTGATCGGACCCAACGGCGCCGGCAAGACCACCCTCTTGAACGTAATCTCCTCCGCCTTTCCGCTCGATACGGGCGAAGTGAGGCTCGACGAGCGGCGGATCGACAGCTCCAGCCCCCGGAAGTGCGCGATCGCAGGAATTGCCCGCACATTTCAGAACATCCGCCTGTTCGGCCGCCTGACTGTCCGGCAGAACGTGGAGGTCGGTTTCACCACAGCCCAGCGGCACCGGGCGAGCCGCCTCAATGGCCTCACCGTCGACTCCCTGCTGCGTGAGCTCGATCTCGGGCCGGTGGCCGACCGCCCGGCGATGACGCTCCCCTACGGCCAGCAGCGGCGCCTCGAGATTGCCCGGGCGCTCGCCCTGGTGCCCGAGTTCCTGCTCCTCGACGAGCCGGCGGCCGGTATGAACGATGCGGAGTCGACGGAGCTGATCTCGTCGGTGCGCGGCATCCGCGACCGCGCGGGCTGCGGCATTATCGTGATCGACCACGATCTCCGCTTCATCATGACTGTTTGCGAACGGATCAACGTTCTTCACATGGGCGAGCTGATCGCCGAAGGCGCGGTCGTGCTGTTCGGGCCGCCGACGGACGATACGCTGATCCCGGCGGGCATGATGGCGCAGCCCAATAGCATCCCGGTCATTTCCGTGGGCTCGACCCAGGAGCGGTGGCCCGCGGCGATTCCCGATTTCGCCTATCTCACGCCCTACGGCGACAACGGCGCGACCTCGGCGGCGGCGCACTACGCGCGGGAGCAAGGCCTCGAGACCGCCTACCTGATGATCTCGCACGACATCGGCAGCTACTCGATCGCCACGCCGCGCTAATTCGGCGAGACCTTCGAGCATCTGGGCGGCAAGGTGCTGGGCGAGATGAACTGGAACTGGGGCACCACGGACTACTCGCCCCAGGTCAGCGAGTTCGCCTCCATGGATCCCCGGCCGGACGTCATCTTCTCGGCCTTCATCATGCCCGATGGCGGGGTCTTCGCGCGCCAGCTCCACGCCGCAGGCGTCAACATTCCGATCTACGCGACGGACGGGATGGACGATCCCACCCTGATCGAGGTCGGCGGTGAGGGCGCCGAACTGGTCACGTTCACGACCCACGGATTTCCCACCGACGGCAGCAAGCTCAAGTGGTTCTATGACGAGTGCGTGAGCCGCGGCTTCGACATCCAAAACATCTTCTTCGGCCTGGGCGGCGGAGCCGTCGAGATCGTGCGGCATGCCATCGAGACGGCGGGATCCGCCGATCCCGCGGCGATCAACGCGCAGATCAAGGAGATCGACGGTCTTCCGGGGGTGACGACGGATTCGATCACCTTTAAGGGGTATGGCGGTGTGCCGCTGAAGCGCATGACGATGGTGACAGTGAGTGGCGGCCAGTTCACACCGCTGACGAAGATTCTGCCCGACTGGGTGCCCGACGGCTTCTCCGACTGGACGCCGAACCAATAGGGCATGCTCTCGGTCGAGAACCTCTCGGTCGGCTACGGCGCGATCCGGGCGGTTCAGGAGGTATCGCTTCGGGTCGAGGAGGGCGAGATCGTCGCCCTTCTCGGCCCCAACGGCGCCGGCAAGACGAGCCTGATTTCCGCCGTCGTCGGGCTCGTCCCGCTCGCTGCGCGGCGGGGTCGCGCTCGGCCTGCTGACGATTCTGATCGGCGTGCTCGTCATGAGCTTCGCCGGTACGGCCCAAGTCCGCGTCACCAACATCTTCTTCATCAACATGATTGTCGTGCTCGGCCTTCAGGTGACCATGGGCAACTCGAATGTCGCCAATCTCGGCCACGTCACCTTCATGGGCATCGCGGCCTATATCGCGGCAATTCTCGTCATCCCCGTCGCCATCAAGATGTCGATCTTGCGCACCGCGCCCTTCGGCCTGACCCATGTCGAATTGTCGCCGGTCCTGGCGGCGCTCATCGCCGTTGCGATCACCACCGCCATCGCCTTCATCATCGGCCTGGTGATCACCCGGCAATCGGGTATTGCCGGCACCATCGTGACGCTCGCCTGGCTGGTCATTGTCCATGTCGTGATCGTCAACTGGATCGATCTCACCCGGGGGCCGCGGGCGCTCTACGGCATCCCGGTGAGCACCAATACCGTCTGGCTGATGCTCATCTCGGCGGGGGCCGTCATCGCCGCGCGCCTGTTCCGGGACTCGAAATCCGGCGTTCAGCTTCGCGCGAGCGGGGAGGACATCGACGCGGCCGAGGCCATGGGCGTCAACATCCGCTGGCTTCGCCTCGTCGCGTGGACGCTGAGCGCCGCCATCATCGCGGTGGGCGGCGTGATGTATGCCTATCTGATCGGCTCGATTAGCCCCAAGAGTTTCTATTTCGAAGCGACGTTCCTGACCCTTGCCATGCTCATTCTCGGCGGCACGCGCAGCGTCTCAGGCGCGGTGATCGGTGCCGTTGTGGTGACGGTGGGCTTCGAGATCATGCGCTATTTCGAGAGTGCGCCCGAAATCCTCGGACTCCAGCTACCGCAGATATTCGGGCTCACGGGTTTTTTCCTCGGCGGCACGATCGTGCTGTTCATGGCGCTCCGCCCCGACGGTCTGATCGGCAACGACGAGCTCGACGAGATTTTCGAACGGTATCTGGGGCGCCGGCGCTCGCGCATCGAGGGCGGCGCCGGACGCAACTGAGCCTCGCCCGCAACGCGATTGTCTCAGAGTAGGCGCCAAATCCCCGCCCGGCCGGCCCACGTTTGCGCTCCTCTTGTCCCGGGTCTATTCCGGGGGCCGACAAGAGAGCCTCAAGCAAGTCCGGGTTAGCATTGACTCGCGCGCGGGCGCGGTGGTAATCACTCACCGCCAAGGTGCGCGGCGCAGGCATCGCCGTGCACCTTTCCCCTATTGAGGAGGCCCCAGCGTGGCGCGTATCGCCGGCGTCAACATCCCGACCAACAAGAGGGTCGAGATCGCGTTGACCTATATTCACGGTATCGGGCGCACCAAGGCCCGGCAAATTCGCGAGACGGTTGGGCTCCCGCCGGAGAAGCGGGTGAGCCAGCTGAGCGACGCTGAGGTTATCCGTATCCGCGAGATGATCGACCAGAGTTATGTGGTCGAGGGCGACCTTCGGCGTGAGGTTGCGATGAACATCAAGCGGCTGATGGACCTCGGTACCTATCGGGGGCTGAGGCATCGGCGCGGCTTGCCGGTGCGCGGCCAGCGCACCCACACCAACGCACGCACGCGCAAGGGGCCAGCGCGCCCGATCGCGGGCAGGAAGAAGTAGAGGGCAGCGAGTATGGCGAAGCCGACGCGCACGCGACGCCGCGAGCGGAAGAACATCTCCTCCGGCATCGCCCATGTCAGCGCCACCTTCAACAGCACGATGATCACCATTACCGATGTCCAGGGCAACGCCATTGCCTGGTCGTCGGCCGGCAGCATGGGCTTTCGCGGCTCGCGCAAATCGACCCCTTACGCCGCTCAGATGGCGGCGGAGGAAGCTGGCCGCAAGGCCGCCGAGCACGGCGTCAAGTCGCTCGAGGTCGAGGTCAGGGGGCCGGGCTCGGGCCGAGAATCGGCGCTGCGGGCGCTTCAAAGCGCGGGCTTCGTGATCACCGCGATCCGCGACGTCACACCGATCCCGCACAATGGATGTCGGCCGCCAAAAAGGCGGCGCGTCTGACGGCATCGTTTCGGCGCGCAGCCGCGCGCCACATCGCTCATCCGGCGGGCGAACAACCCATCACATGGGGACAGTCTGCGTCATGAAGAAGAACTGGCAGGAACTCATCAAGCCGTCCAAACTCGAAGTGACGCCCGAGGGCGACAGCTCCCGCTACGCCCGTATCGTGGCCGAGCCGCTCGAGCGTGGCTACGGCATGACGCTCGGCAACGCGCTCAGGCGCATCCTGCTGTCGTCGCTGCAGGGCGCTGCGGTCACGTCGATGCAGATCAACGGCGTGTTGCACGAGTTCTCTTCGCTCCAGGGTGTGCGCGAGGACATCACCGACATCGTGCTTAACTTGAAGCTGCTCGCGCTCCGCATGCACGGCGAGGGTCCCAAGCGGATGACGCTGACCGCGTCCGGTCCGGGCGAGGTCACGGCGGCGCAAATCCAGGCGGGCCACGGCATCCAGATCATCGATCCGAGTGTGGTGATCTGCACGCTCGACGAGAATGCCCGCGTCGACATGGAGTTCACGGTCGAGACGGGCAAGGGATACGTTCCCGCCGCCCAGAACCGGCCCGAGGACGCGCCCATCGGGCTGATCCCGGTCGATGCGCTCTATAGCCCGGTCCGCAAGGTCGCCTACAAGGTGGATAACACCCGCGTGGGCCAGGTGACCGACTACGACAAGCTGACGATGCGGGTCGAGACCAACGGCACCGTCTCGCCTGAGGATGCGATCGCGCTCGCCGCCCGGATTCTCCAGGACCAGTTCCAACTCTTTATCAACTTCGAGGAGCCGCACGAGTTGCCGCGTGCCGAGGAGGTGGTCGAGCCCGAGTTCAATCCGAACCTGCTGCGCAAGGTGGACGAGCTGGAACTCTCGGTCCGCTCTGCCAACTGCCTCAAGAACGACAACATCATCTACATCGGCGACCTGGTGCAGTATTCCGAGGCCGAAATGCTGCGGACGCCCAACTTTGGGCGGAAATCGCTCAACGAGATCAAGGACGTGCTCACCGGCATGGGCCTCTATCTCGGCATGGAACTCACCGACTGGCCGCCCGAGAACATCGAGGATCTGGCCAAGAGGCTGGACGAGCCCTACTAGGGGCCGGTCAGCCCGAGCCACGCCGCAGGGGGATAAGCCATGCGCCATCGACATGGCCGTCGCAAGCTGAACCGGACGTCGAGCCACCGCCGCGCGATGTTTCGCAACATGGCGACGGCGCTGCTCAAGCACGAGCAGATCGAGACCACCGTGCCCAAGGCGAAGGAACTGCGCGGCGTGGTCGAGCGCATGATCACGCTCGGCAAACGCGGCGACCTCCACGCACGCCGGCAGGCGCTGGGCTATCTCGTCGACGAGGCGGTGGTGCGCAAGCTCTTCGACACGCTGGGGCCCCGCTATGCCGAACGCCCGGGCGGCTATACCCGCGTGCTGAAGGCCGGCTTTCGCTACGGCGACGCTGCGCCCATGGCCATCATCGAGCTTGTCGACCGGGACGAGGACGAGAAGGGCAAGGATTCAGGCCCCGTACCGGGCGACGACGAGGAAGAAGAGGAGAGCGAGGCCGCCTGATCGGGCGGCGCGTACCCCTCAACAGACCCCGGCTCAGGTCGGGAACGCCTCCCTCAACTCGGCGACCTGCTCATCCGTGAGCAGCCTGACCGGCGCGCCGCGCAGCAATAGGTGTAGCTTCGCCGTCTCCTCCAGCTCCTCGGCGGCATAGACCGCAGCATCCAACGCTTTGCCGGCCACCACAGGCCCGTGGTTGGCCAGCAGCACCGCGTGATAGTCGCTCGCGAAATCGTGGACGGCGGAGGCCAAGGCGCGATCGCCCGGCCGGTAGTAGGGGATGAGCGGCAGCCGGCCCACGCGCATCACGTAGTAGGCGGTGAGCGGAGGCAGCACGTCCGCAGGATCGACGTCGGCGAGGCAGGAGACGGCGACCGAGCAGGTGCTGTGCAGATGCACGATGGCGCGCGCATCCGCCCTGGCCCGGTACATCGATTGGTGGAGGAAGGCCTCCTTCGACGGCGGGTCGCCCGAGAGATGCGTGCCGTCCGGCCCGAGCTTCGCGATCCGCGCGGGGTCGAGCCGGCCGAGGCATGAGTTGGTCGGCGTCACCAGAATCCCGTCGTCGAGCACAACGCTGATGTTTCCCGACGCGCCGCAGCCGTAGCCGCGCGTGAACAGCGATTCGCCGTGGCGAGCGATTTGCTCGCGAATGGCGCTCTCCCTCATGGGAGGACGGCGAACGCGCGCGTGAAGAAGTCGGGCCCGCCGAAATTGCCGGATTTCAGCGCGAGATGGAGCCGGGGTTCGCCGACACTCATGGTCCACGGCACACCGGGGTCGATCTCGGCCCCGATGCGGAGCGCCTGGACCCCGAGCGTACCCACCACGGCGCCTGCGGTCTCGCCGCCCGCCACCACCAGCCGGCCCACGCCTGCATCGACCAAGCCGCTCGCGATGCGGGCGAGGCAGCGCTCGATCATCGCGCCGGCCTTTTCCGCACCGAGCCGCTTCTGAATCCGTCTGACCCGCGCGGGCAGGGCGCTGGCGTAGATCAGCACCGGCCCTTCGGCGAGACGCGGCCGCGCCCAGGTCAGTGCCTCCGCCGCCACCCGCCGGCGCGCAGCAAGCGCCTCGGCATCGACGAAGAAGGACGGACAGGATGCCGCCATGGTCTCGATCTGCCCGAGCGTCGCCGGCGAGCAGCTGCCGGCGATCACCGCCGCGTGCCCGGATGCGGCCGGCAGCGTGGCCGCTTCCCCGGCCGCCGCGAGCAACCCGCCCGCCCGGAAGTTCGCCGGCAGACCCATGGCGACGCCCGAGCCGCCTGTCAGTAGCGGCAGGTCCGCGCAGGCCGCGCCGATTGCCACGAGGTCCTCGTCGGCGATGGCATCGACGATGGCGTGGCGTTTGCCCGCCGTTCGCAGCGCATCGAGCGCGCGGCGGATCGCATCGGCGCCTTGGCGCACGATCTCGTGCCCGACCAGCCCCACCGGGCGCGGCGTCTGGGCGCCGAGCACGGCCACGAGGTTGGAGTCCCTCATCGGCGTGAGCGGATGGTTGCGCATGCCCGAGTGCTCGAGCAGCACATCGCCGACGAAGAGATGCCCCTTGTAGACGGTCCGCCCGTTGGTCGGGAAGGCCGGGCACGCGATGGTAAGGTCGGCCCGGAGTTCGTCGAGCAAGGCATCGGCCACCCGCCCAATGTTGCCGCGGCTCGTCGAATCGAAGGTCGAGCAATACTTGAAGAAGATCTGGCGGGCGCCGCCCTCTCTCAGCCATGCGAGCGCCGCGCGGGACTCGCGCACCGCCTTGGCGGGAGGCACCGTGCGCGACTTGAGCGCGATCACGATTGCGTCGGCGTCAGGCACCGGCGCGCCCGTGTCCGGCACGCCGATCACCTGGACCGTGCGCATGCCGCCCGCTACCAGCGTGTTACAGAGGTCGGTTGCGCCCGTGAGGTCGTCGGCGATCGCGCCGAGCAGGAGCCCCGCCTTGCGCCCCTTCCCGCCGCGCCGCGCCATGATCAGGCGAAGGCCTGGATGCCGGTCTGCGCCCGGCCGAGGATCAGGGCATGGATGTCGTGGGTGCCCTCGTAGGTGTTGACCGCCTCGAGGTTCATGACGTGGCGGATCACGTGGAACTCGTCGCTGATGCCGTTGCCGCCGTGCATGTCACGGGCGGTACGGGCCATCTCCAGCGCCTTGCCGCAGGAGTTGCGCTTGATCAGAGAGATCATTTCCGGCGTCGCCCTGCCCTCGTCGAAGAGCCGTCCGACGCGAAGGCAGGCCTGCAGGCCGATGGCGATCTCGGTCTGCATGTCGGCGAGTTTCTTCTGGATAAGCTGGTTGGCCGCGAGCGGCTTGCCGAACTGCCGGCGGTCCATCGTGTATTCGCGGGCGGCCCGCCAGCAGAATTCGGCAGCACCGAGCGCCCCCCAGCCGATGCCGTAGCGGGCGCGATTGAGGCAGCGGAAGGGGCCCGAGAGCCCGCTCGCACCGGGAAGCTCGTTCTCCGCCGGCACGAACACCTCGTCCATCTGGATCATACCCGTGACCGAGGCGCGGAGCGAGAACTTGCCCTCGATCTTGGGCGCCGCCAGCCCCTTCATGCCCTTCTCCAGAAGGTAGCCCCGGATCGTGCCCTCGTCGTTCTTGGCCCAGACCAGAAAGACATCGGCGAGGGGCGAGTTGGAGATCCAGTTCTTTGCGCCGGAGAGGAGAAAGCCGCCGTCGACCGCACGTGCGCGTGTCGTCATGCCGCCGGGGTCGGAGCCAACGTCAGGCTCTGTGAGGCCGAAGCAGCCGATGGCCTCGCCCTTGGCAAGCCGCGTCAACCACGTTTGTTTCTGCGCCTCGGTGCCGTAGGCGTCGATGGGATACATGACCAGGCTCGATTGCACGCTCATCGCTGAGCGGTAGCCGGAATCGACCGCCTCGATCTCCCGTGCGGCGAGGCCATAGCAGACGTAGCTGACGCCGGCGCACCCATAGCCCTCGATGGTGGATCCCAGCAGGCCGAGGGCGCCCATCTCGTTCATGATCTCGCGGTCGAACCGCTCGTGCCGGTTCGCCTCGATGATGCGGGGCATCAACTTGTCTTGGGCGTAGGCGCGGGTGGTATCGCGTACCAGCCGCTCGTCCTCGCTGAGTTGATCGTCGAGCAGGAACGGATCGTCCCACTGGAAAACCGGTTTCGTGCGGGACGGTGCGGCCTTGGCGGCCCCGGCGGTTTGGCCCATGATTCCCTCCTGGACGATGCGCCGTTCTAGCATTCGGTCCGGGGCGTACCAAGACCGTCCCGATTCCCCGGCATTGCCGCGACCCGTGAAAGGCTCCGCCCATGCCCGTCGATCTGCGCGCTGCGGAGAAACCCGGCTCCGCAGCTGGCCCGAGCCCGGTCACCATCGCGATGCTCTTCGTCCTCGGCGTCTCGTTTGCGCTGGCGATCTCGCTCAACCGCTTCGCGGCGGACGGCGGCGTGCCCTTCCTTCCCTATGTGTTCTGGCAGTCGTTCGGCGGGGGGATTGCGCTCGTGCTCTTGGCCGCCGCCCTACGCCGTCTGCCGCCCATCGACCTCCCCCACGTGCGCATCTTCCTCTGCACCGGCGCGCTCAACCTCGCCTTCCCCTACATGCTGCTTGCGTACCTCGCGCACAAGGTGCCGGCGAGCCTGCTCACTTTGGGGCTCTCGCTGGTGCCGGTGATGATCTACGCGCTGGCGTTGACGCTCAGGCAGGAGCGATTCCACACGCTCCGGTTCGGCGGAATCCTGCTGGGGCTGGCCGGCATCCTTCTGGTGCTTGTCCCGCAGGCGAGCCTGCCGGCGTCCGGCATGGCCGGCTGGGTGGCGCTTGGCCTGCTGCCCTCGCTTTCCTATGCGGTCAATGCGGTGTTGATCGCACGCTGGCGACCGCAGCAGACGACCTCGCTGGCGCTCGGCGCGGGCCTGATGCTGGCGTCGGCCGGCTACGTCTTTATCGTGATGGCGGCGGCCGGGGAGTGGTGGGCCTTCGGCGGCACCTTCGGCACCGGGCACTGGGCCACGATCGCCGCGATGGCGAACAACAGCGTCTCTTTTTATCTGGTTTTCGAGGTGATCAGGCGCGCAGGCCCGGTAATCTTCTCGACCGTCAACTATGTGGCCACGCTGTCGGGCATGGGCTTCGGCATGTGGTTCTTCGGCGATGCACCGTCGGCCTATATCTGGGGCGCGGTTGTCCTGATGTTCGCCGGCCTCTTCCTCGTGACCACGACCGGCCGCAGTAAGGGTACAGCAGGCGAGCGGGCCGGTTCTTGAGGAACCCTATTGGGCAACACTGCCGCCCGAAGAGGACACACCGCTTTCACCAGAGCCGGCGCCGCCCTCGACTGACACGGCCCGCCGTCTCTTCTGGCCGAGGCCGATCTGCTTCGCAAACTCCGACCGTCTCCGCGCATAGTTGGGCGCGACCATCGGGTAGTCGGGATCGAGGCCCCATTTGGCCCGGTATTCGTCCGGAGTCAGGTTGTAGGTCGTGCGCAGATGCCGCTTCAGCATCTTCAGCTCGCGGCCATCCTCGAGGCAGATCAGATAGTCGGGAGTGATCGACTTCTTGACCGGAACCGCGGGCTTCGGCGCCGCCGCCACGCTGCTCTCGCTGGCCTGTGCCTGCTGTAGGGAAGCATGGACTGTACGAATGACATCCGCGAGATCAGACGGCGTCACGGTATTATTGCCCACGTATGCCGTGACGACATCTGCAGTCATGCGTAACAGAGCGTCGTTCGAGCCGGGGTTTTCTGTCTGATCACTCATTTCAGCTTCTTTATCATTGCTGACTGGAAATTCACCGTGAGTGTATTGATGATATGCTTGAAAATGTCAAACGCGAATCTTCAACTCTAGTCTTCGTTTCTACGAGACGAGGACCACGCCGAGTCAATCGGCGACCCGCCGCCCCGGAGATACCGCCATGATTCAAGCGCCCGCGACCCGCGACGCCCCCGCCTTCGAGGCGCTCTATGCACTCGTGCGCGACAACCTGGATTCGGGCGCCGGCGATATTCCGGTGGATCGGCTCATGCAGATCTTCCGGCGCTTGTCGGACCTCTATGACACCGATGTCAGCAGCCCGCTCAACATGGGCTATTTCTGCATCGACGCCGATGCCGCCTCGATCGCCGCCATGGACGAGACCAACCGCCGCGGTGCCAACATCGCGGTGCGGGGCCAGCATCCGGCCTCCGCTGCCTTCGAGCAATTCGGCGTCGATCTTCTCCTGGAGGCCTTTGGCATCGATCCCGAGAGCGGGGCCGGCCACTTCACCGCCTGCGGCACCGAGGCAAACCACACCGCCATGATCGTCGCTCTGACCGACCGGCTTTCGCATCGCAACCCGCGTTGCCGCGCCTACGACCCTCAGCTCTGCACGGACGAAGCGGGGCGAAAAGAGCCGTACGAGTACTGGCGCCACGGATGCCTGCCGCTGAGCGTGCGGCCTGCGCTCTATGTCTCGCCCCAGACCCACGTCTCGATCGAGAAGAACGCGCGCAACCTGATCGGCACCGCGTCGATCCGCACCGTGCCGGTGGACCGCGACCTTCGCATGGACGTGGGCGCGCTCGCAGACATCATGGCAGCGGACGAAGCCTCCGAGGCGTTCCTGCCCTTCCTCGTCATAGGTTCGGTCGGTGCTACACCTTCCGGGATCGTCGATCCCCTCGCCGAGATCGGCGAGATCTGTCGCCGGCACGGGGCATGGTTCCACGTCGATGCGCCGTGGGGCGCCATCGCCGCGTTTTCGCCTCGCTTGCGCGCCGCCTGCCTCGCCGGCCTCGATGCTGCGGATTCGCTCATCTTCGACCCGCACAAGACACTGGTGCCGCTCGGCGCGGGAGGATGCGGCATGTTTCTCTGCCGCCACCGCGAGGCGGTGGAGCGCGCGTTTAACGTCACCGGCCAAGCCGTGGCGCGGCAGGAGTTCGCCTATCTCTCGCTCCAGGGCTCGCGCGCCAACAGCGGGCTCCGGGTGCTCACGTCGATTCTCCAGCCGGCGGCGCTTGCCGAGAGGGTCGAGCAAGAGGCCGCGCTCGGCGATACGCTGCGCCGCCTTCTGCGCGAAGCGGGGTGGGAAATCGTCAATCGGACCCCGCTGCCGGTCGTCTGCACGGTTCACCCGGCGATGCGCGCGGGCTCGTTCACTGCCGAGGACGCGGTCGGGCATCTCAGAAAGGAGGGCGTGCTCGCCTGGGCGGAGGCGCTCAGGCCCGGCGAGCCCGAGGCCGTCCGCCTCGGCATCATCAGTCGCAGGACGACCGAGGAGTCGGTTCGCTTCGTCGTGGAGCGGCTCTCGGCCTTCGCCGCGGAGCGGGGTTAGCTCCGTCCCGAGTGCCAGCCGGGTGGGGCGAGCTCGAAGCCCGCGAACTCGAAAGCGGGTGCCACCGTGCAGCCGACCAGCGTCCAGTCGCCTTCGGAACAGGCACTCTGCCAGGCGCCGACAGGAACCGTGACCTGGGGCCACGCGCCGTCGTCCACCCCCAGACGATGGCTCGTCATGTCCACGCCGTCGAGCGAAAGCTCGAGCCTGAGCACAGCGCCGGCGTGATAATGCCAGATCTCCACTGCATCGATCCGGTGCCAGACGGACACCTCTCCCGCCCGCAGCAGGTAGTAGATGGAGGTTACCGCGCCGCGGCCGCCGTCTTCGGGGAAAGCGCGAAATATCTCGCGGTAGTGGCCGCCTTCCGGGTGCGGCGTCAGCGCGTAACGGGCGACAATCTCGTCGGCGTCTATCGGCGGCCTCCTTGCAGCGTTCCGTGACGTTGCCAAGCAGGGTCCTCCCTTGGCCATGCGGGTGACGTGCGTCTTCGGGACGCGCTCCGGTCACCATCTGTACTATACTTCGAGCATATTGGGAGGCACCCTTGGCATGGCACGGTCAGGTCGAGCTCGGGGGCTGGAGCAGGACGTGCAGCACCGAGTGGGAATGAGCGTTCTCTCGGCGGTGGCGGCGGGGCTTGTCGCACTGACGCTGTGGTCGAGCGCCGAAGCGGCGGAGACGCGCATCCGGGCTTTCCCCTTCAGTTGCGATACGCCCGACGGAGAGATCGTCAAGCCCAGGCACGGCGATATCGAGGGTGTGTCCTACACGGACCTTCCCGCGCAGCGAGCGCAATGCCTCGGCACCATCGACCGCAAGATCGCGCTTTGCTGGGAGAACACCGAGTTCGCGACCGAGGCCGAGAACCAGGAGTTCGCCGCGTGTCTATCGCTCTTCCAGGAGCAAGCACGGGCGTGCGTCGGGCACTTCTCGTTCGAGCGGTCAAAGTGCGGCACCGACGACCCTGACCTCGCCGACGACGTCGCGGGCGAGCAGGACGAAGAACCCGTGCTTGAAGGCCCGCCGAGAGACCGCTACCGGCTGAAGCCGGTGGTCCGTCTGATGTCGGCGAGAGAGGCGGCCAATGTCAGGACCGGCCCTGGCCCTAACTACGACATCGTAGGGACGGTGATGGCCGGCGACGAGCTGCGCGTCACCGGCGAAGTGCAGGGTCGGGATTGGCTGCGGGTGGCGTTCCCAGGAAGAGGCGACTCGGCGTACATCTACGCGCCGCTCTTGCGGGCGGTGCGGGAGGCGCCCCAGCCGGGGTCGACCACGGCGACGCCGGAAACAGCACCCCCTCTCGAGCCCGCCGACCCGAGCTGGTCGGTCGCGGAGAACGAGCCCTGCCAAGTGTGGAACTACGGCAACAGGGATTACGAGCCCTTCACCTGGTCGGGCGCCTGTGTGGATGACAAGGCCTCGGGCGAGGGGCGCTTGGTCTTTCGCGGCGGCGAAGGGGAGTACGAGGGCACCATGCAGGCCGGCAAGATGCACGGACGCGGCGTCTTCGAGTGGTCCAACGGCTTCCGCTACGAAGGCGAACTTCGCGACGGCAAACAGTACGGATACGGAACGTACATGGGTGCCAACGGCGAGCGCTACGAGGGAGGATGGCGCGAGGGCAGGCCGCATGGCCAGGGAACGTACGTCCAAGGCGACGGCGCCACCTACGAAGGGGCGTGGCGCGACGGTTGCTTTGGGGACCGCGAGAGCCGCTGGGCATCGATCGGAACGACGGCGGCGGCCTGCGGCTTCGAGTAGCCCGCCGGCAGGCGGGTGGAAGTGCGCTTCGCAGCGCCACAAGGCGACATCCTCATTCGGGTCGGTAGCTTGGCGGTGGATGCGCGGCTTCGCACGGCCCGGATCGAGTCCTATGATCGTCTCGTGCAAACTCTGTGCCGCGATTGCGGCCACCGGCCGCTCGGCTCGACCGGCACCTGCCCGGCCTGCGGCTCGGCGCGCGTCCTGAGCCACGCGGAGCTTCACGATCTCACCATCGCCCATCTCGACTGCGACGCCTTCTACGCCGCGATCGAGAAGCGCGACCGTCCGGAGCTCCGCGACCGCCCTGTGATCGTCGGCGGTCGCCACCGGGGTGTGGTCGCCGCCTGCTGCTACATCGCCCGCACCTACGGCGTGCGCTCCGCCATGCCCATGTTCAAGGCACTTCGCGCGTGCCCTGAGGCCGAGGTCATCAAGCCTGACATGAAGAAGTACACGGCCGTGGGCCGCGAGGTCCGCGCGATGATGCTGGACTGCACGCCGCTCGTGGAGCCGCTCTCCATCGACGAGGCGTTCATGGACCTCTCCGGCACCCAGTCCCTGCACCGCGCGAGCGCGGCGGAGACCCTGGCGGCGTTGGCGTGCCGGGTGGAGGAGGCGCTCTCCATCGCCGTCTCCATCGGCCTCAGCTACAACAAGTTCCTGGCCAAGATCGCCTCCGATCTCGACAAGCCGCGGGGCTTCGCCGTGATCGGCCGGGCCGAAGCCCGCGCCTTCCTCGCCGACAAGCCGGTGGGACTGCTGTGGGGCGTGGGCGCGGCCATGCAGAGACGCCTCGCGCAAGATGGCATCACGCGCATCGGTGAGCTCGGACGCCTCGACGAGGCGACGCTCACCGCGCGATACGGCAAGATCGGCGAGCGGCTCTACCGTTGCGCACGCGGCAAGGACGATCGGGCGGTCAATCCCGAGCGCGAGACCAAGAGCATCTCCTCCGAAATCACGCTCGATGAGGACCTCTCCGATCTTGAGAAGCTGCGGCCGATCCTCTGGCGGCTTACCGAGACGGTGGCGCGGCGCATGAAGAAGGCCGGCCTTGCCGGCGGGGGCGTCACGCTCAAGCTCAAGACCGCCGACTTTCGCACCGTCACCCGAGCCCGCCGCTTGAGCGCCGCCACCCAATCGGCAGACGAGATGTTCCGTGCAGCCGCGCCGTTGCTTGCGCGGGAGGCCGACGGCCGCGCCTTCCGCCTGATCGGGATCGGCGCCCATGCCCTCATTCAGGCGGGCGAGGCGGTAGAGGCCGGCGAGGCCGCCCAAGGCGACCTCTTCGGCGGCACCGCGCCTGCCGAGGACAAGATCGACAAGGCGCTGGACGCGGTGCGCGACAAATTCGGCGAGGACGCCATCGTCAGGGGGCGCGGCTTCGGCACGAAGCTCGTGCGGCAGGGTCCCTCCAAGGTGGAGTGAGTGAGCCGGCCCGCCTACCGTCGCATGCCGACGACGGCCTGGCCCCCAATGCTGCCGAGGATGATCAGCCCGCCGACGAGGGTGAGGACGCTCGGCACCTCGCCGAATGCGAGCCATACCCAGATCGACGCGAACACCACTTCGGTCAGCGACAACACGAGGAGTTCGGCCGCCGGCACGTTCCGCGCGCCGATGGTGAGCATGAAGATGCCGGCGCCGATGACCAGCACCCCGTAAGCCGCGGCCAGCCCCACATCCATCATCGGTGCCGCGAGACCGGTGCCGCTGGCTGCCGCCATCACCGCGCTGAATGCGGTGGTGATCGCCGCACCGATCAGGATCGTCGGCGACATGTCGGTGTCGCGGCCGCGCCGGATGGCGACCGAGAAGCCGGCAAACCCCACCGCCGAGGCGAGCGCCGCCAGATCGCCGAGCAGATCGGCCTCGGCCAGACCCTCCCCGATCATGATCGTGACACCGACGATCACGCCGAACATGGCGAACCACATCGAACGGGCCACCCGCTCGCGCAGCACCATCCAGCCGAGGAACGCCGCAACCAGGGGCGATGCGCTGATCAGAAAGAGCGCGTTCGCCACCGTGGAGTGCATGACACCCCACACATAGCCGGTGAACGCGACCGCGAGCCCGAGGCCGCCCACCAGTCCATTCATGCCCGCGCTTCGGACCAGCTCCAGCACCGGGCGGCGGGTGACGAGGAAATAGACGAGGATGATCGCCGCCGCGCCGATGGAGCGGTAAAAGAGGAACTGCCACGGAGTACTGTCGTCGGCGAGCCGGATGATCGGCCCGCCGAGGCTCATGCAGAGCCCGGCCGAGAGCACCCATAGCCGGCCCGTGACGCGGCCGCGATCGGGCTCGGAACCCGGAATGGTGGTCAAGAGGCCTCCTCACGGTCTGCGAGAGCGGCCGGGACGCGGCGAGGCGTCCGCCAGAATCGCGCAAGCATGACCGCATTAGCGCCGCTTGTCGCCGTCCGATTCCGGCTCGGAGCGCGGGTCCAGCTCGTAAAGGGTGGGCGAGGTGCGCGGCACCGCCACGAAGTCGCTGCGGTCCTCCTGCGTCGGTCTCCGCCGGAGCGCGATGCGGACGATGGTGAAGAGCGCGAGCGCTGCGTGAACGGACGTCGTGAACATGAACAAGCCGCCGCTGCCGTAATACCCCATCAGCGCAGAGGCGATCAGCGGCCCGAGCGACGCGCCCAGCCCGTAGACGAGCAGTAGCCCACCGGCGGTCGTCACGAAGCGGGTGTCCTCCGCCATGTCGTTCGCATGCGCCACCGAGACCGCGTAGAGCGGCATGGCGAAGCCCCCGAAGGCGGCAGAGAGCCCGATCAGCAGGGTGGTGGACGGTTCCGCCCAGGTGCTGAGCAGCACGCCGCTCGCGGCCGCGCAGAGAGTCGCGCCGATGATCACGAAGCGCCGGTCGATGCGGTCGGAGATCAGGCCGAGCGGCCATTGTGCAACCGCACCGGCGAGCGTCGCGCCCGCGATGAAGTAGACCAGATTGTCGATGTCGAGGCCGCTGCGGCTGGCGAAGATGGGCCCCAGCGTCCAGAACGAGCCGTTGACGAGGCCGACGCTCAGGCACCCTACAAACCCCACCGGCGAGAGGCGCCAGAGACCCGCGATGTCGAGACCGATGGTCGCAGGCCTGGGCGGCTCCGGCGCCTTGGTCAGCGATACCGGAACCAGCGCGATCGCGATGAGAATGGCGACCAGCGTGAACAGCTCAAACCCTGCCGGGTCGTAGGCCGTCAGCAGGAACTGCCCGGCCATCAGCACGCAGAGGCAGATGAACGTGTAGGCCGACATGATGGCGCCGCGGTTGGCGGTGGCGGCGCGGTCGTTCAGCCAGCTCTCGATCACGACGTAGAGGCCGGCGAACGCGAAGCCCATGAAGAAGCGCAGCACGCCCCAGGCGATCGGGTCGATCAGGAAGACATGGGCGAGGGCCGTGGCGGCGACGACGCTGGAAAGCGTCGCGAAGGTCCTGATGTGGCCGACGCGGCGCACGAGGAGGGGGACGTTGAGGCAGCCGAGGATGAAGCCCGCGAAATAGACAGTGCCGAGCAGGCCGATCTCGAGCGTCGAGAAGGCCTCGATCTCGGCCCGCACGGGCAGAAGCGTGTTGATCAGCCCGTTGCCGGTGAAGAGGATTGCCGTGCTGAGCAGCAGCGCGGCCAGCTGCCGAAGCGTCGTGGTCATGGCAATGCGGATGTGGGGTGGCGGTGCCGGCGGGGCAATGCGCTCCGGCCGGGGAGCGGCGGAATAAACCGCCGAAGGCAGGGAGCGCAAGAACTATCTTGGATGTCTCGCC
This sequence comes from Alphaproteobacteria bacterium, assembly GCA_965262755.1. Lineage (GTDB taxonomy): Bacteria > Pseudomonadota > Alphaproteobacteria > UBA828 > UBA828 > WTGU01. Next base: position 1,234,863 of record OZ253557.1, read on the forward strand.
ACGGTCACGGCCTGCGTCTCGCGGGACGACCGCGGAACTTTCGGTACGGGATTCGCCGGGATTAAGTGGGATTAAGTGGGATAAGTGGGATTCCGGGGGACAAGCAGCGGCAATGGGAAGGACTGCGGATAGCGCACAGATGCGCGCGCGGGAGCACGATCGATGTGTCGCGCGGATACGCGCGCGGAAGCACGATCGATGCATGGTGCGATCTTGACGCGCCCGCCGCGGGCGGTGCACCGCACCATGGTCCGGGCTACGTCACCGTGACCGCGACGCGGTGGAGCGCGTTGTTAAGGTAGCCCTTCGGGTTCCAGGCGATGGCATGGGGCTGGCCGACGCCCTCCGAATCCGTCGCCCTGGCCCGGATCTCGTAGTATCCGGGCCCCGGAAACTCGATCGAGGCGCGCCAGTTCTGCCAGGCGTGAACATTCACCGGCCGGTCGAGTTCAGCCTCGATCCAGGTTGCGCTGAAGTCGATGGAGAGATGGACGGCGCTGACCGTCCGCTCGCCGGCCCAGGCGTGCCCCCGAGCCTCCAGCACCCTCGCGGCTATCCTGTGGCCGGTGGCGGGGTGGGTGATGAGCGACTTGACCGGCATGGCCTCGATGATGACGAACGCCGTCTCGTCCACCCGCTCCCCCGGCGCCAACGGGCGGGCCGGAACGCGGTAGGAGGTGCCGGTCATCTTCGCCCCGTCGTACACCCGGTCCCGCAGCCGGACGCGCGTGAGCCATTTTTGGGAGCATGACCCCGGCCATCCGGGGACGACGAGGCGGAGCGGCGCGCCGTTCATGGGGTGGATCGGGCGTCCGTTCTGGGCGAAGGCGACGAGGGTGTTCGGGTCCATGGCTTTGGCAATCGGCACGCCGCGCGAAATCGGGCGGACGTCCGGCTCGCCGGAGGGGTGCGTATCCGCGCCCTCGTGCGCGGTGTAGACGGCGCCGCCGACCAGCGCCGCCATGGCGGCCAGACCGGCGTTCTTGAGGAACCCGCGCCTATCGGGATGGGTCACGCGCCCAAACAGCAGGCGGTCGGCTTTGTCGGGGTCTTCCCGATAGAGCTCGGACAACCCTCGCGTCATGGCGGACCTGCGCATCGCCGTCCTGTCAGGCCGCTTCCTTCGTCGCAAACGACGCCACCGTCTTCAGCGCTCCCTCCAGGGCCTCGCCCTTCTCGTCCCGAAGCGCGGCCTCGCGCAGCCGGCGGAGCCAATCGGCCGCGTCGACCCGCCCCGCCAGCATGGGGAGCGCGGCGAGCACCTTGTCGAACTTGGCCTCGCCCCGTGCGCGCGTGTCGGAATAGCCCTTGATCAGCCGCCGGCAGGCTACGATCTCCGCCGCGAGCGCGCGGTCCTGCCGCGCCGTCTCCAGCGCGAGCGCGAGCCAGCGCTCCAGATGCGCCGTCTCCAGCGCGAGCGCGAGCCAGCGCTCCAGATGCGCCGTCTCGACCCGGTGGCGGAGCATGCCGCGCCGCCAGCGCTTCGCCGCGGCGAGGAGGTAGAGCGCGCCGAACCAGAGAACCCCGCCGGTCCGCACCCGCCGGCCCCTGTTGACGCGGCGGTCGATCCAGCGGGCGAGCCGCGGCCGCGCCTCAATCCAGCCGCCGAGCCACGCCGGCATCACGCTGCAGAGCTCTTCCACTCGCGGGCGCATGAACTCGGTGATGTGGGCGACATCGCCTGCATCCAGCCCCATCTCCCGCCGCACCCGGTCGAACCGGGTGCGCCGCGTCTTCAGGTCCGCCACCCGGATCACGTCGTCATAAGCCATGGCGTTGGCGATGTATTTCGCGGCGGCGATGGAGAACGCGTAATCGCCGCCGTCTGCCGCCACAACGCGATCCAGGCGATCGAGGTACTCCGTGCCGTAGGCCGGGTCCTGAAAGTCGACGACATGGCGCAAACCGGCTTCCGCCATCTCCCGCACCGGCGCCGGCAATTTGGCGAGGCGGGCCTCCAGCGTGTTCCATTGCGCCAGCAGGCGGGCCGGGCCTTGCGGCCCCGCCTCGCTCCGTACCGGCTCGTCGGGCGCGGGGGTATCGCCCGCTGCGCCGGCCTCGAAGGCCCGAAGGCTCGCGTCCACGCCGCGGCCGGACGCCTTGATCACGTCCACGAAACTCTCGCGCGGGAAGGGCAGCGCACCTGAGCCCGCGATGGCGCCGAAGAGGCTCGCCGAGATCACCGAGCCCGCGTCCGCCGCCGCCTGCTGATAGTTCGCCGCGATGAGCCGCTTCGCCGCCGTCTCCATGGCGGCGAAGACCTCCGCCTCCGGCGCCTGCCCGTCGCCCGGCACGATTTTCTCCGAGACGGCATGGGTGCGGTGGGTGGAGGCGATCAGCGTGGTCCGGTCCGGGGTCACGAAGCCCCGCATCACGGCGCGCCCGGCCTCCATCAGCTCGGCGGCGATCAGGATATCCACGTCGCCGGCCGCGGGTGCCAGCGCAAAGACCGGCGTCCGCTCCCCCGCCGGCGCCATTTCCAGGTAGTAGATCGTGGCCCCGGTGCGCTGCGCGACGCCGGCCACGACGGTGGACTGCACCCGCCAGCCGTTGGCCTCGGCCAACGCCACCAGCCAGCCCGTCAGCACCCTGCCGCCCTGGCCGCCGACGGCGAGGATCGCGAGCTTGATGACCTCGGGCGCGCTCACGCTCCCTCTCCGAACACCAGCCGCCGGCGGTCCCGCCTGGCCTGCAGCCAACCGATCGCCGCGCCGCTGAGCCGGGCGGCGATGCGCTCGCCCACGCCTGGATTGCGCACGATATCCACCCGGTGGAACGAGGGGCAGAGCACAGCCGCCTCCGCCACCTCGCCGCAATTGCCGCAGCCGACGCAGCTTTCGTCGATGGCGGCGACGGGGTCGTCGCGCAGCGGGTCGTCCAGCGACTTGACCGAGAGCGACGGGCAGCCGGAGAGCCGCATGCAGGCGTGATCGCCGGTGCATACATCCTCATCCACACCGAAGCGCGGCACGACCACCCGTTCGCCGCCCTTGATGGCCGCTTGCCGCGCCGGCCGCTCGCGGCGCTGCTTGTTCAGCATGCATTCGGAGGACGCGATGATGACCTTCGGCCCGGTCTCCGGCGTCGTCAGCGCCTCGCTCAGCGTCTCCTTCAGGTGCCCCACGTCGTAGGTGTGGTCGATCTGCTTCACCCACTTGACGCCGAGGCCCTTCACGGCATCGGCAATCGGATGCTGGGTGGATTTCGTGGCGCTCTTGGCGCGGGAGGACGGCACGTCCTGCCCCCCGGTGGCGGCGGCGTAGAAGTTGTCCACCACCACGATCACGTCGTCGCTCCCGTTGTAGACCGCGTTGCCAATGGACGATGTCAGCCCGTTGTGCCAGAAGCCGCCGTCGCCGATGAAGCTGATCGAGCGTCGGCCCCCCTCGGCACTCAGTCCGGCCGCAGACGCGGGCCCGAGCCCATAGCCCATGGTGGTCGAGCCGATCTCGAAGGGCGGCAGGATCGAGAAGAGGTGACAGCCGATGTCGCTCGCGATGTGGTGCGCGCCCAGCTCCTCCTCCACTAGCTTCGTGGCGGCGAAGATCGGCCGCTCCGGGCAGCCGGTGCAGAAGCCCGGCGGGCGGATCGGGACGACGCTGGAGAGGTCCGGAATTCCCGCCCCTGCCGCTTCCTCGTTCGGAGCCCGGTCGGCGTCGGGCAGGTGCTCTGCGCCGTGATCGCGGAGGAAGCCCGTCACCCCCTCCATCAGCACGGCGCCGGTGTACTCGCCCGCCATGGGCAGCGTGCCCTTGCCCGCAAGCCGGCATGTGGCGCCGGCACGGTAGAGGATGGCGGCGATTGCGTCCTCGATGTAGGCGGGCTGGCCCTCTTCGACCACCAGCACGGCCTTCTTGCCCTCGCAGAACGCAAGCACCTCGGCATCGACCAGGGGGTAGGTGACGTTGAGGACGTAGAGCGGAACCTCGCTCTCGCCATAGGCGTCCGCAAGCCCCAGCCGCTGCAACGCGCGGACCACCCCGTTGTACATGCCGCCCTGCAGGATGATCCCGATCTCACCGTCCCCGCCGAAGCACTCGTTCAGCCCGCGTTTCTGAATGAAGCGCCGCGCGGCCGGCATGCGCTCGGTCACCTTTTCCATCTCATGGCGGTAGGTGTTGGGCGGCAGCGCGATGCGGTCGGTCCGCCGCTGCGGGTTCTCCAGCGCCTCGCGCACGGTAAGCGGCGGACGCCGGTTGTCCTCTGCCTCGAAGGCGCCGTAGACGTGGCAGGCGCGGATCCGTACCTCCAGGATCACCGGCGTATTGGACGCCTCGGATAGCTCGAAACCGTCCCGCACCGCCTTCACGATGGAGGGCAGGTTCGGCCGCGGGTCCAGCAGCCAGAGCTGGGACTTGGTGGCGAAGGCATGGGTGCGCTCCTGCATGATCGAGGAGCCTTCGCCGTAGTCCTCGCCGAGGATCACCAGCGCGCCCCCCGTCACCCCGCCGGAGGAGAGGTTGGCGAGCGCATCGGCTGCGACATTCGCGCCGACGGGCCCCTTGAAGGTGACCGCGCCCCGGATCGGATAGTTGACGGAGGCGGCCAGCATGGCGGCGGCCGCAGCCTCGCTGGCGTTGGCCTCGAAATGCACCCCGAGCTCGCCCAGGATTTCCTCGGCGTCGGAGAGAACGTCGATCAAGTGCGAAACCGGTGCGCCCGGATAGCCGCCCACATAGCCGACGCCGCATTCCAGCAGAGCCTTGGTAATCGCCAGGATTCCCTCGCCGCGGAACTCCTGACCCGCACCGATGCGCAGGTCCTGAACTTCCTTGGCGAATGAACGCTCGGTCATTGGCGTTGTCCCGAAAATGTTGGCGCATTATGCACGCATTCCGTTGCGCGCGTAGATCGCGGGGCCGTTCACCCGTTACTGGTTTCTGCGAACAGGGTTCCGCCGCACCACCCCGGACGATATGCTTTTTCGCCTGTTTGAGCCCATCCCATGTACACCTACATGGGTCCGCCAATTCGCGGCCACCGCGCCCGGTGCACGCCTCGAGGACATCCGCCATGACCGCCGACTACGAGACCATGAAGCTGACGCGCGAAGGGCGGCTCCTCCGTATCGAATTGACGCGGCCGGAACGGCTGAACGCCTTCGCCATGACCGGCACGCGCGAACTGCTGGATGCGGCACAGTGCATCGCCGCCGACGAGGATGTGCGCATGGTGTCGATCACCGGATCGGGCCGGGCGTTCTCCACCGGGATCGACCTCAAGCATCTCGCCGCAGGGATGATCGAGCCGAGTTATTTCGACATGTGGGACGCGGCGCTCCGGGTGTTCGAAACGATGGACAAGCTGGTCCTCTGCCTAATTCACGGCTATGCCGTCGGCGGCGGTCTGCAACTTGCGCTGGCCTGCGACATTCGCGTCTGCACGCCGTCGGCCAAGCTCGGGCTGCCCGCGATCAAGGAAGGGCTGATCCCCGGGCTAGGGACCTTCCGCCTCGCGCGCTATGTCGGGCTCGGTCGCGCCAAGTCGCTGATTATCCGGGGCAACATGATCGACGGCACCGAGGCAGAGCGCATCGGGATGGTCGATCACCTGGTCGCCGAGGATACCGCGTTCGATGAGTACGAGGGCTATCTCGCCGAATACGCCTCCACCAACTCCGCCGGGTGCCGGGCGTCGAAGCAGATGCTGCTCGACTGTTTCGACCTCGGCTGGGACGGCTTCTTCCACAAGTATCTGGTGCTGCAAAGCAAGGCCATGGCCGCCCCCGACTTCGCCGAGGCCATGGAGGCCTACCGCGCCGGTCGCGATCCGCGCTGGGAATAGGTGCCGCCCCGCCGTCAGCGGCTCGCAAACTCTAGAGCACATTCTTAATCTTATAGAATCGAGCCTCTTGCAAAACAGCTGAGGCGAGCGGCTTTTCTGCCTGAGTGAAGGCCTTTGCGGTGGGACCGGCCCACCCTCGTGAGTATCATGTGCTGCCGCAAAACACCGCATGATGCCCACGGAGGAGTGGAGCCGTGTCCCTGCGCGAGATGCTATCGGATTACTGGTACGCCTTTCAACAAGAGTTGTTCCCGAGGCTCGAGAGCGAGCTTGGCCCGATGGGCGAGCGCTACGAGCTGTTCGTCGCGGTTCTGGAACTGGTGCGGGTCGAGGCTCTTCTGCCCTACTTCCGCGGCCAGGTAGGGCGTCCGGAGGAGGACCGCGCGGCGCTGGCGCGCGCCTTCATAGCCAAGGCCGTGTTCGACGTTCCGACGACGCGCGGCCTGATCGAGCGTCTTGAGGTTGACGGCAGGCTATGGCGGCTGTGCGGCTGGAGCGGTGCCGGCCGGCTTCCGAGCGAGGCGACGTTTTCGCGGGCCTTTTCCGAGTTTGCCGAGAGCGGTCTGGCCAGCCGTCTGCATGAGACGCTGATTGCGCGGACGATGGATGGCCATCTGGTGGAGCACATCTCGCGGGATGCGACGGCGATTGAAGCGCGGGAGAAGCCGGCGGCGAAGCCGAAGGCAGCGAAGCCGAAGCGGCGGCGCAAGCGGGGGCGGCCCCGCAAGGGAGAGGCGCGGGCGAAGGAGCCGAGCCGGCTGGAACGGCAACTGACGATGAGCCTTCCGCAGATGCTGGCGGACCTGCCGAGGGCCTGCGATGTCGGCAGCAAGCGCAACGCCAAGGGCCATACCACCTCCTGGATCGGGTACAAGCTGCACGTCGATACCGCCGATGGCGGGATCCCCGTCAGCTGCATCATGACGTCTGCGTCGACGCATGACTCCCAGGTGGCGATTCCGTTGGGGACCCTGACGGCCGGGCGGGTCGAGAACCTCTACGACCTTATGGACGCGGCCTATGATTCCATCGAGATCTGGGCGCACAGCATCTTGCTGGGCCACAAGCCGATCATCGACGTGAACCCCCGCCGCTCGGTCGACATGAAAGAGGCGTTGAAGCAGGAGAAGAAGGCGCGGCGCACGCTCGGTCTCGTCTTTCCCGAGGAGCGTCGCTACGTCGTGCGCTCGGGGTCCGAGCGGATCAATGGGCGGCTCAAGGATGAGTTCGGCGGCCGCCATGTCCGCGTGCGCGGGTACGACAAGGTTCTCGCCCACCTCATGTTCGGCATGACCGTGCTGACGGCCAGCCAGCTGATGCGCCTCATCGTTCCGCCGATCTAGTCCGGCTCGTCTCCTTCGCCATCACGGTGGCCGCACTTCTCGAAAGACGGTGCGGCCAAACGCGCCCGAAGTTCGACGAAAATACCGAATCGGAGGCTGTGCCAACGCCGATCCGACCATGGTCGCCATCAAAATCGCACCAATTGCCGTGCGCGGACGTCGTTGCTAGCTTGGGTGTTCTTGCGCCGCTCCGAATCGATCAGAATTTTGCAAGCGGCTCAATCTTTAGAATTTTCAATCGCTTGGATTTGTGATTCAAGATACAGGCCGGTGAAGGAGGCCACTGCATGACACGACCTCTTTCGGACGATCTGCGCCGCCGGGTGGCGGCGGCGGTGGATGACGGGATGTCACGGCGGGGAGCGGCCAAGCGCTTCGGGATCGCGCCGTCGACGGCGATCAAGTGGGTCTGGGCCTGGCGTCTGACGGGCAGCTATCGGCCGAGAGCGCAAGGCGGCGACAGGCGCTCGCAGCGGATCGGGGCACGGGCCGAGGCGGTCCTGGCGCTGGTCGAAGAGACTCCGGACATGATGCTGGCGGAGATCGCGGCCCACCTGGAGGGCGAGCATGGGCTGCGGGTCTCCCAGAGCACCGCGTGGCGCTTCTTCCACCGCCGCGGCATCACCTTCAAAAAATCGGCGCACGCCAGCGAGCAGCAACGACCTGACGTGCTGCAGCGCCGGCGAGCCTGGTTCGAAGCCCAGCCCGCTCTCGATCCTGACAAGCTCGTCTTCGTCGATGAGACCGGCGCTTCCACCAAGATGGCGCGACGCTCAGGCCGGGCTCTGCGCGGCCATCGCTGCCGGGCGCCGGTCCCCCATGGGCACTGGAAGACCACCACCTTCGTCGGCGCACTGAGGTTGAGCGGAACGACCGCCCCATGGTGCTCGACGGCGCCATGCACGGCGCCGCCTTCCTCGCCTACGTAGACAAGGTGCTGGTGCCCACGCTTGAGCCCGGCGACATCGTGGTGATGGACAACCTCCCCGCCCACCGCAGCGCCGCCGTCCGCGAGGCCATTCACCGGGTCGGGGCCGAGCTGCGCTTCCTGCCACCCTACAGCCCCGATCTCAATCCGATCGAGATGGCCTTCTCCAAGTTCAAGGCCGACCTCAAGCGCCGCGCCGCCCGCACCGTCACCGAACTCTGGGAGGCCATCGGCCACGCCACAGACATCTTCACCCCGGACGAGTGCGAAAACTACTTCACTGCTGCAGGATACGACCGTGTGTGAGCGGAAAGTGCTCTAGCACTCCGCCTCGGGTCGTTGCCCACGCACATACGCGTTTGCCAGCTCGAGCAGACGCTCGGTGTCGTCGAAGGGTATTCCCCGGCTCTCGAACCGCACCATCCGGACCAGCTTGCGCCGCTTGGCGTGACGCAGCGCCTGGACCACCTTGAAGACGACCGAGTTGCGCAGCGTCCTGTCGGAAGCGTCGAGCTTACGCTCGGCCATGACCCTTTCAGCGAGCTGGCGAGTTGTCATCTCGCCATCCGCCCCGAGATGGCGCACGCAGATGTCGGCGATCTTGCCCTTCTTGAAGGAGCCGTGGCTGACCATGTAGCGGGCACGCTGATGCTCGGGCTCCGTGAATAGTCGGATCGTCGCGTTAACGTGTGCAAGATCGTGTCTGGCCTGTGCGATCTGCGCTTCATAGGCCGCAACCCGACCGTGGATCTCGGAACGCTTGTACTTCAGCGATTGGATGACAAGAGCTCCGCTCACGCCCCATTGAACCGCCAGGACACCGTCTTCGACTAGTCTCCAAATTGGTGCATCTGCTACCTAAGACCGAGTGCCTGAACGAGGAATGGTCCGTCAGCCTGGCCCATGCTAGGGCCGTCATCGAGAACTGGCGCATCCACTACAACACAGCCAGGCCGGAACCGGACCTTGGCTACCGAACGCCGGAAGCCTGGCTGGCGACACGGCCAGCTTCGCTTGAGCTACGCAAGGGCTCCGCTCAGCTGCCCTTGAGCCCTATGATCGAAACCGAAAACACTCAAACGACCTGGCCCTGAAGACGGGGGAAGGTCAGCCTCGATATTGGTCCCGAGCTGCTGACCCCAAGCGCCTTTCCCCGTCCAGCCCTCGTGAACAAGCGCCTTCTTCACCTCGTCTTCACTGAGTTCGTCTCGCGGCCAGCCGCCACTGTGGTATGTATGCTCAGTCGCCGAGCTATGGCCGAGAGTGGGTGACGGGCTGAGAGAAGGAGGTGGCGTATCGTGGGGGGTGACGAAGCCTCCCGGTCTTCAAGCAAGGAGTGATACGCCATGACGGAAGATAGTGTTGTCGCGCTGCACCATCCAGGGGTGACGGCCGATCCGCTGACCGCAGTACTCCGCGCCGGAGCTCGCGAGCTCCTGGCACAGGCCATTGAAGCGGAGGTTGCCGCCGTGCTGGCGGCGCATGAACATCTGAAGACCGAAGACGGCCGCCGGCGCCTGGTGCGTCATGGCCACGGGCCGGAACGGGCGATCCTGACTGGCATTGGTCCTGTGTCTGTGCGGCGCCCGAAGGTCCGGGACCGTGCCAGCGTCGGAGGAGAGCGCATCCGTTTCACGTCGGCCATTCTGCCCCGTTTCGCGCGGCGGACGCGGTCGCTGGATGCGGTTTTGCCGACGCTCTACCTTCGTGGCGTGTCCAGCGGGGACTTCCAGGAGGCGCTGGAGGCGTTGCTCGGCAAGGACGCCTCTGGCTTGTCGGCGCAGGTGATCGGCCGCCTGAAGGCGGAGTGGGAGGCCGAGCACGAGCGCTGGCGCCGGCGCGACCTGTCGGCCCGACGCTACGTCTACATGTGGGCCGATGGCATCTATCTCCAGGGTCGGCTGGAGGACGAGAAGCAATGCATTCTGGTCCTCATCGGCGCCACGCCGGAGGGACGCAAGGAACTCGTGGGCTTCCAGGCGGGGGTGCGCGAGAGCGCCCAGAGCTGGCGTGAGTTGCTGGCATGCCTGCGCGGGCGCGGGCTCACGATTGGTCCCGAGCTCGCCATCGGCGATGGCGCTCTGGGCTTCTGGAAGGCGCTGGAGGAGATCTTTCCCGACACCCGCCGCCAGCGCTGCTGGGTCCACAAGACAGCCAATGTCTTGAACAAGCTGGCGAAGTCGCGACAAACGGCCGCCAAAGCTGCCCTGCATGATATCTGGATGGCGGATGGCCGCGCCGAGGCCGAGAGGGCGATGAATACTTTCGCCGCCAAGTACGACGCCAAATACCCCCAAGCCGTCGCCTGCTTGACAAAGGACCGCGACGCCTTGCTGGCCTTCTACGACTTCCCGGCCGAGCACTGGCGGCATATCAGGACGACCAACCCCATCGAAAGCGTCTTCGCTACCGTCCGCCACCGCACCGTGCGCACCAAGGGCTGCTTGTCTCACGGGACAACTCTGGCCATGGTCTTCAAGCTGATCACCACCGCCAGCAAGACCTGGCGGCGGCTCATGGGAAACAATCAGTTGCCCATGATCATCGAAGGGGTGAGATTCAAAGACGGTATGCAGGTCGACGAAACCAAAACTCGCGCCGCCGCCTGATCACGCCGTCACCCAAAATCGGGCATAACTCTCAGTCGCCGTCAACAAATTGGTGCTGACTATGGCCGAAACCACAGCCCGACAACGAGTGATTGCGTTAGTACTCTACGCGATCATCCTACTGCTCGTGCACTACTATGTGGTTCAACCGAGCTTTCTGCCATCCGAGAAGGTTTTATGGCTCTTCAACGGGATAGCGAGCCTCCTCTTTGGTAGTCGATTGTTGAACCCGCACTTCACTCCGCCCGCCGACGCGGCAACCAATGGCTTCTTTGTTATCGTCGCGATGCTGGCTGCCTCATTGGCCATCACTCCAGCCTCGAATGACCTCATAGTCGTAGTGATCGTAGGAATATTCGGAGCCCTCGTGCTACTTACCTCCATATTTGTCCTATTAAAGCGAGCGCCGGGTGGACTTGAGGTGCGGCCATGGTTGATTGCGTTCGACCAAGCGGTGCGTAAGCTCGGCAGTCCGACCGTGATTTACACGATCGTGATCCTCGCCGCTGTTTGGCTATTCCATACGGATCAACCGTTGGAAACGTTTGCCATTCTTGCAACGTGGGCAGCAATTGTGACGCTCGCTCCCGTCGAGGGAATGCTGAGGAAAATCGAGAATCTGCAGCGTCTGGTATCAGAAAAATACGCGCGCCATACCCTCGGCGTGATCGCCGCGCATCAATCACCCGGCGTGGTACTAATTCGGCAAGCCGATGCTAGCAAAATCGAACGCGGCACCCCTCTCCTTATCTCCGACGACCATGGCCCACAAACACTGGCGGTTGCCCGCAATTATGTGGGTCGCGACGAAGGCAACCTGCTTCGGTCACTGACATTTCCCGTGCCCAGGAATCTTCAGGCGCAGGTGAATAGGTCCGCGGGTTCGGTTGGCGTGGGGATTGCCGTCGGCCTCAAGCTTTCAAACGGTGAGACGGACGATATTCCGGATGGTCATCCTGCTTCGATCCTGAAACGCATGGACCAGTTTTGTGGAATCGTGGACGAAGGGACGACGCTCGACTTCTTGCAGTTCGAAGTGATCGAAGAACGTGATCTGGCCGAGGGGCGCCTAGTCGAGACGGTCATAGCCGATGAGGCAGAACTATTTCAGGTGATTGAGGGGATCACGCGTGAGGAGATCGTCCAACAAAAAAACAAGTATGGGTATGCCGGAGCCAAAGCGCGCAAGATCGGCCGTTGGAACCCCCATGAAGAGAAGTTCGAACCCGCTACGTGGCTTCCTCAAATAAACGCGCCGGTGCTGCTTGTGGCGAGTGAAGAAATGGCCCCGACTGCGGAGGCTGTGGGACACTTTCCCGGCACAGCCTACATGGTCGGAATTGACATATCGAAGGCGGTGACCCACAACACGGCGATCTTGGGTATTCTCGGGATCGGTAAGAGCTTTTTGGCTATCGAACTTGTCGAGCGAATGATTGCGGCGGGTGTCAAAGTGATCTGCCTTGATCTCACCAATCAATACGTTGAGCAACTGTCCGAATTTATTGACCCGGGTTACGAGACACAAAAATGGGATGAATTGCACGCAACTGGTGGTCGAGGAGTACCACATCAAGACAGGGAGAAGGGCGGTACCAAAAAGGCTTTCAAGGCTGAGGTGCTTGTCCAACTGCGCGAATTGCTAGACCCAACTTGTGACCGATATCTTCGCGTTTATAACCCCACCCAGTTCGATATCTGGCGGCAGGTAGGAGGAATATTTAATGGCTCTGCGGCAATGGCATCGCTGACGCCGTGCGAGATAACGGCAATCATTTCGGAGAGTACTCTTGAGATCTCTCAAGAGATGGGAATGACCGACGCGGCCCGCATCTGCCTCGTATACGAAGAGGCGCACTCGCTGGTACCAGAGTGGAACTCAGTCGCGGCGGACGGCGATAAGACAGCCACGGCAGCCACTGCGCGGGCAATTCTTCAGGGGCGGAAGTACGGCTTAGGGTGTCTCTTGGTGACTCAGCGGACCGCGAACGTCACTAAAACGATTCTGAATCAGTGCAACACTGTCTTCGCGATGCGCACCTTTGATGACACGGGAAAAGAGTTCTTGTCAAACTACATCGGTGGTGACTACGCGACTTTCTTGCCCAACATGGAGGCCCGGCATGCGGTGGTGTTCGGCAAATCATCGACTTGCGACAACCCGGTGATAATTCGTCTGAACGACAGGGATGATTTCTTGGCTACATTCCGCCCAAGAAATCCACCTAGACCGTTACCTGTGATTGCGGAGCTGATGGAACCCGCCCAGGAGCCCCTGGATCCTTCCGATACGGTTCCCTTTTAACTCGGACTGTCAGTGATGCTGGTCTGAGGAGTCCACGAAACCCTGGCTTCAAGCGCGAGCGGGCCTCCGTGGCCGGCCCTGTCAGCCTAGGAGCGTGCGCCGTAGAAAAATCCGCGCGGCGAAGTTGGTATTGGATGGGGTGTGGGTGGATTGGCGTCAGGGGGCAGTATGATGCGACACGCCAGTTGCGTTTGGGAACTGCCCGATGCCGACCACGTATCGTCCCTACCAGCCGGAGCAGCCCTTGCTTCTGCCGCCGGACTTGCAGGAGTGGGTTCCCCCAGGGCACCTGGCTCATCACGTCAGCGATGTGGTCGATGCACTGGACTTGACGGCGTTCTATGCGCCCTACGAGGGGGACGGTCGACGCAACGCCCCCTACGAGCCGTCGATGATGGTCAAGGTGCTGATCTATGCCTACGCGACGGGCACATTCTCCTCGCGTGCGGTGGCGAGAAAGCTGGAGGAGGATGTAGCGTTTCGGATGCTCGCGGCGGGCAACTTCCCGCAACATCGCACGGTATGTGAGTTCCGCCGCCGACATCTGGCGGAGTTCAGCGAGCTGTTTGTGGGGGTGGTGCAGGTGGCGCGCGAGATGGGACTGGCGCGGTTCGGCAAGCTCTCGGTCGACGGGACGAAGGTGCGAGCGAACGCGAGCAAGCGCAAGGCGATGAGCTATGAGCGGATGGGCAAAGAGGCGGCTCGCTTGCAGGCGGAGATCGAGGCGCTGCTGACGAAGGCGGGGATGGTGGACGCCGAAGAAGACGATCGTTGGGGCGAGGATTTCCGGGGCGACGAGTTGCCCGAGGAGTTGCAACGCAGGGAGAAGCGCCTGGCGGCGATCCAGGCAGCCAAAGCGCGTTTGGAGGCGGCGCAACGCGGGCGCGACGCTGAGCGCGGGCGCGAGCCTGGGCAGGACCGCAATCCCCGGGGCGGGCGGCCCTACAAGCGGGCCTACGGCGAGCCCGCGCCGAAGGCGCAGAGCAATTTCACCGATCCCGAGAGCCAGATCATGAAGACCAGCAGCGAGGGATTCCAGCAGTGCTACAACGCGCAGATGGCGGTCGATGGGGAGCACCAGATCATCGTCGCGACTCAGGTGGGGCCACAGGCCAGCGACCAGGGTCAGCTGGTGGGGATGCTCGACGAGATCAACGAGACGTTTGGGGTCGAGCCTGCGGTGGTACTGGCCGATGCGGGCTACTGCAACGAGCCGAATCTGTTGGAGCTGGAAGATCGCGGCATCGACGCGCACGTAGCGCTGGGGCGTGAAGGCAAGTCCCAGGTGGCGGTCGACCCGGCCCGGCTCCCTGCCACGCACCGCATGGGTGAGAAACTGGCGCGCCCCGCGGGCAAAGCCCGGTACGCGCAACGCAAGTGGCTCTCGGAGGCGCCGAACGGGTGGATCAAGGAGGTGCTCGGATTCCGACGATTCAGCCTGCGAGGCTTGGCGAAGGTGCGCGGCGAGTGGGACCTCGTGTGCTTGGCGTTGAACATCAAGCGGATGGGGACGGTGGCCACGTGCTGAGGCAGGTGCTGGCCTGCCAACGCACTTGCTCCGGGGCGCGCAGTGCCCATCGACCGCGTATGAAACGCGAATCTCTTCCGTTCCGGCCTTCCGGTCTGGGATTTCCATCCCAGAGTCGGGCGGGCCAGATGTCCACACTCGGGCCAAAATCCCGCCTCTCCGGCGGCCGCGCGCCAATCGCCCAGCATCAAAACTTCTACGGCGCACGCTCCTAGGCCGCGTCAAGCCGCCCGACGCGCGGACTACTTGAGCTCTCCATGGCTCCGCCGTCCGCACCCGCCGAAAATCTCTTACACCACCTCCAGGGACACAACCAGACCCGTCAACTGCACGATCGACGATCACCCGGCGCTCGCCCGGCAGCACGATCTCAATCCGGCCCGTCGCCGGCGCACCCTCCACCGCGACGTCCCCGGATGGTGGGCGCAGTGCCCCCGCACCGGCCTCGGGGCCCGGTGCCGCCCCGACGACAACCGGCACGTACCGACCCGTCCCGGCAACGCGCTCAGGCTCGCGAAACAGGCGCCGCCACCTGAACACCTGATTGGCATTCAGGTTGTAGCGCTGGGCGACCATCGGCACCGAAACCCCCGGCTCATGGGTCTCCGCCACGATCTGACGCTTCTGCGCCTCGCTCCACCGCCGGCGACGGCGACCAACCGATCCGCCGCAATCTCCGCCCGACTTCTCCTCGGCAACCGACATCAGCCAAGTGTCCACCTGAATCGTAGTGGACACTTACGAAGCATCCACTTCCCAATCGCTCACTCTGCCAAAGCTCTCGCAACCCGAACAGGCGGCCTACGCCGGAGGGTTACCCATCAGGTACCTGGAATACACTGCCGGAATTTTCTCAAATAGAAATCCCCGCTATCCTGTTGGGATAACGGGGATTTTTTGGTTGCGGGGGTAGGATTTGAACCTACGACCTTCAGGTTATGAGACTCGTTCCAATATTGGGCCAGAGGAAGCCAACCGAAGCCAAACAGTGCCGTTTATCCCTACTATCCAACGTGTTATGGGCTTCCCGACCTCCGCCCAAGCGGCCATACAGGGCCATTGAGTGTCAAGCATTTCTTTTCTGGTGTTGTCTCATGTGTTGACGCGTTTCCCGCATAATGCCATATCTCCTTCATGCAGACGAACACCGGAAAACGCACCGCGAAGGTGCGCACGACACTCACCAAGCGGGTCATCGAAGCGCTTGAGCCGACCGACACGTCCTGGATCGCATGGGACGACAAACTCACCGGCTTCGGCATCCGTGTCCATCCCGGCGGCGCCAAGTCCTTCATCGTCAACTACCGCGCCGGCGACGGCGGCCGGAAGGCGCCCAACAAGCGCGTCGTCATCGGCCGCTACGGCAAGGTGACGGCCGACCAGGCGAGGCGGCAGGCCCAGAAGATCCTCGGCAAGGTCGCCGACGGCGACAATCCGGCGGAGGAACGCGCCGAAGCGCGCAGCATGCCCACGCTCGGAGATGCCTTCGAGGACTACATGGCGGCCAATCCCAACCGCACGAAGCGCACCAATGAACTCTACCGCTACGAGGCCAAGCGGTATCTGGGCGACTGGCTCACTCGCCCCATCGACACCATCACACGCAAGGATGTCGAGACCCGCTTCAACGGCATCACAGCCGACCACGGCTGGTCCGCAGCCAATCGCGCGATGTCGCTTCTACGCTCGGTCTACCGCCGGCCCTGCGTCGACCTGGACGGGCTGCGCAATCCGGTCGATCTCTGGCTCGCCGGCGGCGGCAAGTTCCACCGCAAGACAAGGCGCAAGATCTCGGCCCCGGCAGAGGTGCTGCCGTGCTGGCGCGCCGGGATCGAGGCGGAGGTGCACAACCCGGCGATCCGGGACGCTCTCTGGTTCGGGCTCTACACCGGCATGCGCCGCGAGGAGGTGCTCACACTCCGCTGGGAGCGCGTCGACCTGGCAGCGCTCACCTTCCGGGTCGAGGAGACCAAGACCGGCGTGCCCCTGGAGCTTCCGATCACCCGGCAACTCGCGGCCATTCTCGAACGCCGCCTGGCCGCAGCCGACGACTACCCGCCCGGCGTTCGCGACTGGGTGTTTCCCTCGCCCACCAGCGCCACCGGCCATGTGCAGGATATCCACCATCTCTACAGCCGCATCGGCAAGGCCGGCGGCTCCAAGTTCTGGTTTCACGGCCTGCGGAACTGCTTCATCACCGTCGCCGAACGCGAACTGATGCTGCCTTCCTCCCTCACCAAGCGCCTCGTCAATCACGCCCGCCCAAACGATGTCACCGAAGGCTACGCCGCCGACTGGACCGTCGCGCAGCTTCGCGAGCCGGCACAGAAGATCGCTGACCGGATCGAGGCGCTGATGTCCAGCACAGTACCTACCGCTCGCTCCGAGCAGCGCACTGCGCAGCACACCAATACAGCCCCACAAGCCAAATAGGACACCCGACTGCGGACCATCGTCGGCCGGGTCGAATGCAGTCAACCCAGACCGGGCAGTGCATGGATAGCATGCAGTCCAGCCGCAACTCTCGGGTCAGCTGGTCTTAGGCAGTTTCACCAGTAGATCCTATATCAGCAGTTTGCTGAAAGTGGCCTATGACCGAAAAGCTCTTGACCGATTTCACCGTTCAAGCTATTTTCACCGTATGGTGAAACCGTATGAAATAGAGAACCAAGTGGAGATCACGGCCGTGGACGCGGTCCGCGCCCTGCTCGAACACGTCCCGAACATACAGATCACCAAGGTTCGCCACGAACAGCTTCTCGCGTCAGGCTACCAGCTCGATGCTCGGATCGATTTCGGCCACGATGAAATCCGCTATGGGCTCGTCATAGAGATCAAGTCAAATGGAGCGCCGCGCTTTGCCCGTTCCGCAATCTATCAGCTTGAGAGCTACATCGCGCATTTGCATCGTTCCGAACACCAAGACGTCAACCGGCAGTTCATTCCAATGCTGGTCAGCTCCTACCTGTCTCCAGAGTCGCGCTCCATCTGCCTCGATCATGATGTCGCTTACCTCGACCTCTACGGTAACGCGCACCTTGCTTTCGGCAACGTCTATATCGAGCGATCCGTCCCAGACAGACCAAAGTCCGAACCCCGCGCTCTGCGGTCACTGTTCACCCCGAAGGCGGGCGCAATCCTGCGGGTTCTCCTTCTCGATCCGGCCCGCGCATGGCGCGTCGCCGATCTGGCCGAGGCAGCCAACGCCAGCCTCGGACACGTGAGCAATGTCCGCAAAGCGCTGCTCGACCGGGAATGGATCGAAATACGGGACGACGGCCTCGTCCTTGTCCAACCGGACACACTGCTGAGGTCATGGCGTGAGAACTACCGTCAACCGACCAGTCATCACATCAGCGGATACACGGTTCTCCACGGGGACCAACTGCGAAACACCTTGTCAGGTAAATTAAGCCCCGGACCGCAACCTCCCCGAGCGATCTGCGCGTCAAACTCGGCCGCCCAGTGGTTTGCGCCATACGTCCGAGGCGGCACACACACCTTCTATGCGGACGAACCCGGGGCTCGGATGCTGAAAGAGACGCTCCGCCTGACTCATGCCACACAGGGGGCCAACGTGATCCTGCGCATCCCGAACGATGAGACTCTGTTCGAAGACGCCGTTCAGCCGGTGCCGGGCATCTTCTGCGCCAATCCGGTCGTCACCTACCTCGATCTGTGGAACGGCAACGATCGGGACCGTGAGGCCGCCGACCATATGGCCGCGAAGTGCTTTCCATGGTTGTGAGGGAACCCCAGGCCGCCGGTGACTACGATGACCGGACGACAGCAGCGGTCAAGTCCGTACTCATCGAGATCGGCCAAATCCTCGGTGGCTTCGAAGGCAAGTTTGCGATCATCGGCGGCGCCGTTCCCTGGCTGTTGCTGGGCGAAGCCGACATGCCCCATATCGGTACTGGAGACGTCGATCTCAGCCTAGATCCGGCCGCCTTGGGAGACGGTGAATACGTTCGGCTTGTCGAAGCCCTGCAGGAACACGGCTACCTTCAACGGGAAAATTTGCGGCGCTTTCAACTCGTGCGCACTGTCCCTGCCAGGGACGACGGGCCCGACATCGACATCGTCGTCGACTTCATGATGCCACGAGACGCCGAGATCACGAAAAATACGCCGCCGCTGATCAGCCAGTTTGCCGTTCAACGCGCGGACGGCGCGGATCTGGCGCTCAGGTTCTATCAAATGGTCGCCATCGAAGGCCATATGCCCGACGGCGACCGCAACCGCGTTCGCATCGCGGTAGCATCAATTCCGGCCCTCCTGGCCATGAAGGGTTACGCCATCGCAAACCGCCTGAAACGCAAGGATGCCTACGACATCTACTACTCAATCAGGAACTTTCCGGATGGGATCGACGCCCTCGTCGAGGCAACCCGACCGCTCCTCGACGTCGAATCGGCCCTCCAGGGATACCGCTCTATCTCTGACAAGTTTCGGAATGTCGAAGATTTCGGGCCGACGAGCGTGAGAAGGTTCGTCGAGGGCTCCCACCTGCTTGGCGATCGCACGGCAGATCAATGGCAGCGGGATGCCTTCGGACAGGTTGACGCCTGGCTCAGAGGCCTTGGGCTGAGGCCGTCATGACCGGAACCTCGAATACCAAGATGCGTACCATGGACATGCCGATCCTCGACGAGGTGTTCGTCATGGGAGACGGCTTTGTCCTCAATTTCTCTAATCGAACCTTCGCCGAATTCTTTCGAGAAGAACTCGAAGTCGATATAGACCATCCCTGCTGGGCGGTTCAGGGCGGAAGCAAGGCAAAACGCCTCCGATATTACTTGCGACAAGCAAACCGGCGTACGGCTCTCGATACGTTGAATGCGCTCTGGGAATACCGCAATATCAGCAGCGTCACCCACGATTATCCGAAGCTGGACGATACGGTACGCGACGCGTTTTTCAGGATCCTCGAACGCCTCGGGGCGCAGCCGCAAACGCAAGCAAGACCTTCCACCGCACCATCACAACCGTCGATCAATGCAGGTGCCGCATCGTCTCTTGCCGACCATTTGCTCCAGGTTTCCAAACTGGAGCCGCAGCCCCGCGGCTATGCGTTCGAGAAATTCTTGAACGACATGTTCAATGCATATGGCTTGGCCGCACGCGCCTCCTTTCGTCTGGCAGGCGAGCAAATCGATGGCAGTTTTGTTTTGGAAAACGACATCTACCTGCTCGAAGCCAAATGGACCAACGCCCTGGTCGACGCCGCTACGCTCCGTTCCTTCAACGCCAAGGTCGAGGACAAGGCGAAGTGGTCACGCGGCCTCTTCCTGAGCTATAGCGGATTCTCCCCTGAGGGCCTCTCGGCCTTCGGGCGCGGCAAGAGTGTCATTTGCATGGATGGTCGCGATCTCCACGACATTCTTTCACGTCAGCTCGACTTTGCGATGGTACTCGCCATGAAGGTTCGGCGGGCCGCCGAAACCGGTCAACCCTTCGTGAGAATGGACGATCTCACTTTTCCTATCATTCCGTGACGTCCCTTCCTTCCGTTTCCATTCATCGAACCGAAGGCCGACTCCGCACTTCTCCAGATCGACCTTGATCTCCTCGGGGCCCTGGCCCCCGTTTACGCGCCTCGCTTCGTCACCCGGCCGCTACTCACCTCGAACGAATGATCGCACATCGTCTGGAAGCCGATCCCGATCTCCTCGCTGAACGCGATCCTTTCACGCCGAGGCAGAGTCTCTGGTCAGCATTGAAATGGCGCGCCGATCAACAACCTCGACCCGCAACCAAATTCCCCGCCTGATAGAGCCACCCGGGCATTGGGCGTTCCAGCTTCCAGAGTATCTTCATGGGTCGTTCCGATTCATGACTTCGGTAGCGGGCGTGGCCGCGGCAGTGGTACGGAAGGGTTTCACCCCGGCCATCCCTTTTGCGTTCACGCACGAACAGGATGACGTTCGTACCTCGGGCCGGTTGTTGGACATAGCGTCGCCCAGTGAGGGTATCGGGTGATGCAGTGTTCTGCAATTCCCAGTGATACAGAGTCGGAGAGATCGGGTACCTAGACATCGACTTGGGCACAGGTTCATGACGATCTCCTCGGGCTTGTTTCAGTTCCTCGCCATGAGGGTTCTCCTCCTTTCTCATCCACAACTTCAGGGTGGATCTTCAAAGGGGGGCATCACGATTTTATGCCGCCGCGCCGGCCCATATTTTCACTGCTGCTGACCGCTGATCTATTGTCGAAAAGTTTCCATTTCCCGGAACGATTTCCCAAATCGGCGATACAAACGGATCGACGAAAGATGCGCGAAGCGCCCGCTGTCCAGGTGCTCCCATAGGGATTTTCCTTCGACGTTCAACGGCGCAGGCCAAAACGCTAAGTACCAATCCGTTGCACGTTCCTCGTCGTGCACGTGATCCAACAAGCGATCTATCTGCGAAACCCGCTTGCCGACATAATTTGCCGCTCCTTCGACTGATTTCTGAGTCATACCCGCGGCAAATATCTTGATTTCGCTCGCCACTACGATCAGCTTCGCCAAGTCCTTGAAGAGCTCTTTTCCATTCGTACTGCTCTCGCATTCGAGTCCGCATCGAATTCGAACTGGAAACCGTTCTGTAAAGAGCTCGTCGGCGCTAGCGTCTTCTGTCCACACTCCATCCAGCAGCCATTCTCCAGGATGACGGATGCCCAAATCATCAACCGATATGTACCTACAGCACAGAGTGCCGCTGGCATTGATCGAATCGTCGAGCCTTTTGCATGCATCGGATAGAAACCGAGCGGACCGAGTAACATTGGACAGATGTTCCTTTCCTGCTGCCCAAGCTCTACTGCCGGCTAGCGCATGACTTAAAGCTTCGTGTACGCTCTGTGCATCTGTCATCGATGAGAGCCCCTTGCTGATCCGATTTGCGGCGGCCCTGATGTTGCTGTCGAGCTACTTCGCTATGTGGGCCATCGAATAGACTAGAGGCAACCGGCCCCTGCAAGGAAGTCGATGCCAGCGCCGGTATGGCCGCGAGCGTTTCCTAAGAGTTAGGGTATGCGCACACTGTAGAGCCTCTTGCAAAACAGCTGAGGCGAGCGGCTTTTCTGCCTGAGTGAAGGCCTTTGCGGTGGGACCGGCCCACCCTCGTGAGTATCATGTGCTGCCGCAAAACACCGCATGATGCCCACGGAGGAGTGGAGCCGTGTCCCTGCGCGAGATGCTATCGGATTACTGGTACGCCTTTCAACAAGAGTTGTTCCCGAGGCTCGAGAGCGAGCTTGGCCCGATGGGCGAGCGCTACGAGCTGTTCGTCGCGGTTCTGGAACTGGTGCGGGTCGAGGCTCTTCTGCCCTACTTCCGCGGCCAGGTAGGGCGTCCGGAGGAGGACCGCGCGGCGCTGGCGCGCGCCTTCATAGCCAAGGCCGTGTTCGACGTTCCGACGACGCGCGGCCTGATCGAGCGTCTTGAGGTTGACGGCAGGCTATGGCGGCTGTGCGGCTGGAGCGGTGCCGGCCGGCTTCCGAGCGAGGCGACGTTTTCGCGGGCCTTTTCCGAGTTTGCCGAGAGCGGTCTGGCCAGCCGTCTGCATGAGACGCTGATTGCGCGGACGATGGATGGCCATCTGGTGGAGCACATCTCGCGGGATGCGACGGCGATTGAAGCGCGGGAGAAGCCGGCGGCGAAGCCGAAGGCAGCGAAGCCGAAGCGGCGGCGCAAGCGGGGGCGGCCCCGCAAGGGAGAGGCGCGGGCGAAGGAGCCGAGCCGGCTGGAACGGCAACTGACGATGAGCCTTCCGCAGATGCTGGCGGACCTGCCGAGGGCCTGCGATGTCGGCAGCAAGCGCAACGCCAAGGGCCATACCACCTCCTGGATCGGGTACAAGCTGCACGTCGATACCGCCGATGGCGGGATCCCCGTCAGCTGCATCATGACGTCTGCGTCGACGCATGACTCCCAGGTGGCGATTCCGTTGGGGACCCTGACGGCCGGGCGGGTCGAGAACCTCTACGACCTTATGGACGCGGCCTATGATTCCATCGAGATCTGGGCGCACAGCATCTTGCTGGGCCACAAGCCGATCATCGACGTGAACCCCCGCCGCTCGGTCGACATGAAAGAGGCGTTGAAGCAGGAGAAGAAGGCGCGGCGCACGCTCGGTCTCGTCTTTCCCGAGGAGCGTCGCTACGTCGTGCGCTCGGGGTCCGAGCGGATCAATGGGCGGCTCAAGGATGAGTTCGGCGGCCGCCATGTCCGCGTGCGCGGGTACGACAAGGTTCTCGCCCACCTCATGTTCGGCATGACCGTGCTGACGGCCAGCCAGCTGATGCGCCTCATCGTTCCGCCGATCTAGTCCGGCTCGTCTCCTTCGCCATCACGGTGGCCGCACTTCTCGAAAGACGGTGCGGCCAAACGCGCCCGAAGTTCGACGAAAATACCGAATCGGAGGCTGTGCCAACGCCGATCCGACCATGGTCGCCATCAAAATCGCACCAATTGCCGTGCGCGGACGTCGTTGCTAGCTTGGGTGTTCTTGCGCCGCTCCGAATCGATCAGAATTTTGCAAGCGGCTCTGTAGAACGGATATTTCAGGAACAGCTTGTCGACCGGTCGCATCAGCGCCAGCGTCTCGGCGTTCCAGCCCTTCGGCTTGTAGCAGAGCGAGGAACGCCCGATCGACAGCAGGCGGCATTGCCGGCTCAGGCTCAGGCTCAGCACCGGGTGGTCGTGCACAAGAAACGGGGCGGGTCCATGGCGCCGGGCGACGCATGAGGGTGCCGCCTCCGTCGCGCCGGGGGCGCAGGTCCCCACCCCGACGGGCGCGTATTGCGCCCGGTTCGTTCCGGGCCGGCCCGCATCGGGCCGGAGAGACGTTCGGACGCCGCCTGGCGGGGGACGGCCGGGGTCCCGCAACGGGGACGGAGCGCGCCCGGTCGGCGATCAGGAGGGGGCGCCGGTGAAGGGGGAGCAGACGGGCATGGACGCGGTCAGCGCCTGGCTCATCCTCAAGCGGCACCCGGGCTACATCGCGGATTGGTGGAGGGAAGCGGCCGGGGTTCCGCCCCCGGCGGGAGAGCCCTTCCCGATCCGCACGCAGAGCGAGGCCGACCTCGCAGCCGCGTCGTGGGGCCTGCTGGCGTGGGAGGACCCGCTGTCCGGGGACGGCCCGGCGTCGCCGTTCTGGGCGGACCTGCCGATGCTGGAGGGCGTGCCGGGCCGCAAGGGGACGCCGCCCTTCGCCGAGCTGGTGCGGAGCGAGGGCGGGTCGCTCTCGGGGCTGCGGCTCACGGACGGCACGCTGGTCCTCAGGGTCGAGCGCGGCCACGCCGCCGGGCAGGTCCGGATCGAGGACGGCGCGGCCTTCGACCCGGCGGGAGGGCTGGCGCTCTACCTGCCCTATGACCTGACGCTGCGCACGCAGCTCTCGCGCGGCGAGGATCTGAGGAGCGTGGCGGGACCGGATGCGGGAGACGCTCCGTCCCCCGGGCCCTGGAGGGCGAGCTGCTGCTCGCCCTCGACGGCAAGCTGGCAGGCAAGTCCACCCGTCTGATCGCGATCGACTTCTTCGGCGCGGCCCGGATCGAGGCCGGCTGGCACGACGGTGCGCCTGAGCGCGGCGTCGTGCGGCGTCGCGCCGACGCCTCCCTTCTACGACGCTGCCCACAGCATGCTCACGCGAACGACGCGGTGGTCTTGGCTGAAGGCATGGGCAATGCAAGTGGCGAAGCGGCGCGGCAAGAGGCGGGCGACAGTTGCGCTCGCCCGCCGCCTCGGCGTGATCATGCACCGAATGTGGATGGATGGCAGCGAGTTCCGTTGGAGCCGAGACGGCGCTGACGCTGCGGCCATTGCCTGAGATCGGAGGGAAACGGGAAAGGAGACATCGAGAGAGTCCGAGAGCTTCCGCCGTGGCGGAGGATGTCCCCGTGGGGACGAAGGACGAGGTGAGTTCGTGGTTCCCCCAGCCCCAATCCGTCGATGACGGGCAGAGGGCGCTCAATAGATTGTTCCGCCTCGTCTTCTGATCCCATCTTGTCGACGGCTTCAGTTACCGAGCCGATCACGAAGAGAAGCACGACCCCCACGGGAAGATATCCGCAGCCAGATGCGGCAGCAGGCAGGTGGGACCGGAGGAGAGCTTGAATTAACCAACCCGATCAGAGAAGGGGGGACCCGCGCGGCTTCGTGTAGCGCCTTGCGCTGCGCGGAGCGAAGCCGCGTGGGGGGTACCTGTTGGCCCACCGGGGCAACCGGGCCGCAGGCACGGCCGGCGCCCGGTCAGGAGCGGTTCTTGAAGCGCCAGCTCTCGTTGCCGGTCTCGATGATCTCGCAATGGTGGGTGAGACGATCGAGCAGCGCTGTGGTCATCTTGGGGTCGCCGAAGACCGAGGGCCACTCACCGAAGGCGAGGTTGGTGGTGATGACTGCCAGGTTTCCTGCCGGCTATCACACGCTCCCGGATCGAGGCGGAGCGTCAGGGTCGTAGGCAAGATTCGGCGCAAGCCAAGCCTCGGTATCTTCAACGGAGTCTCCCTTTCGCCTGGCATAGTCCACCACCTGGTCGCGGCCGAGCTTGCCGACCCCGAAATATGTGCTTTCCGGATGGCTGAAATAGAGGCCGCAAACGGAGGACGCCGGCCACATGGCGCAGCTCTCGGTGAGGCGCAGGCCGGTGCGGGCCTCGGCCTCCAGCATCCCGAAAATAGTCTGTTTCTCGCTGTGGTCGGGGCAGGCGGGATAGCCGGGTGCGGGCCTGATCCCGCGATAGCGCTCCCCAATCAGCTCGTCGCTCGCCAACGCTTCGTTCGGCGCGTAGCCCCATAGGTCCTTTCGCGTGCGCTCGTGCAAGAACTCCGCGAAGGCCTCCGCCAGCCGGTCGCCGAGGGCCTTGGCCATGATGGCAGCATAGTCGTCGTGATCGCGCTCATGAGCCTCCGCCAACCGCTCGACACCCTCGCCGACGGTCAAGGCGAACCCGCCCACATGGTCGTCCACGCCCGAGCCCTGCGGGGCCACGAAGTCCGCCAGCGCGTGATTGGGGCGCTCGCGCGTGCGTGACATTTGCTGGCGAAGGGTGTGGAGCCTGGCGATGGGGTGCTCGCGCTCGCCGTTCGCGAACAGCTCGATATCGTCATCCACGCTCCAGGCGGGCCAGAATCCGACGACGGCCCGCGGCGCGAATGCGCTCTCGGCAATAATGCTCTCCAGCATGGCGCGCGCATCGTCGAAGAGCGAACTGGCGGCCGGGCCCACCGTCTCGTCGTCGAGTATCGCCGGGTAGTTGCCGGCCAGCTCCCAGCTTCGGAAGAAGGGTGTCCAGTCGATATAGGGGATGAGATCGGCGACCCCGACATCGGCGATGGTGCGGGCGCCGGTGAAGCGCGGCGCCGGCGCCTGATAATTCCGCCAGTCGGGCTGTGCCCGGTTGGCGCGTGCCTCGGCCAGCGTGAGCAGCCGCTTGCCCGCCTGCCCCCGCTTGTGCGCCGCACGCATCGCATCGTAACGCTCGCGGACCTCGGCGGCGAAGGCCTGACGGCGTTCCCGGCTGATCAGGGTGCCGACCACGCCCACCGCCTTCGACGCGTCCGCCACATGCACCACCACGCCGCTGTAGGCGGGGGCGATCTTGACGGCGGTGTGCATGCGGCTGGTGGTGGCACCGCCGATCAGCAACGGGATGTCGAGATCTTGGCGCTCCATCTCGGCGGCGAGCCGGCACATCTGGTCGAGGCTGGGTGTGATCAGCCCCGAGACTCCGATCATATCGGCCTTCTCGAGCCGGGCGGTGTCGAGGATCTGCGCCGCCGGCACCATGACGCCGAGGTCGATCACCTCGAAGTTGTTGCAGCGCAGCACCACACCCACGATGTTCTTGCCGATGTCGTGCACATCGCCCTTCACCGTGGCGGTGACGATCTTGCCGGAGGCTTCGGGCGCCCGTCCGCCCGCGCGCTTCTCCTCCTCGATGAAGGGCACGAGATGGGCGACCGCCTTCTTCATCACGCGGGCGCTCTTGACCACCTGCGGCAGGAACATCTTGCCGGCGCCGAAGAGGTCGCCGACCACGTTCATGCCGTCCATCAGCGGCCCTTCGATCACGTCGAGCGCGCGGTCGGCGGAGCGCCGCGCCTCCTCGGTGTCGTCGACGACGTGATCGGCGATGCCGTGCACGAGCGCGAAGCGGAGCCTGCCACCGACATCCTGCTCGCGCCAGGTGTCGCCTTCCTCCTCCCGCTCGGCGCCTGCGCCTGCGTCACGGTAACGCTCGGCAATTTCGAGCAGGCGCTCGGTGGCGTCGGGCCGGCGGTTGAGCAGCACATCCTCGACCGCGGTCCTGAGCGCCTCCGGCAGGTCCTCATAGACCGCGAGCTGGCCGGCATTGACGATTCCCATGTCCATGCCGGCGCTCGTCGCGTGATAGAGAAACGCCGCGTGCATCGCCTCGCGCACGGTGTTGTTTCCGCGGAACGAGAACGAGATGTTCGAGACCCCGCCGGAGACGCGGACATGCGGCCATCTGGCCTTGATCCGGCGCGCGGCCTCGATGAAGGCGCGGGCGTAGTCATCGTGCTCCGCGATACCGGTGGCGACAGCGAAGATGTTAGGGTCGAAGATGATATCGCCGGGGCCGAGCCCGACGCGCTCGGTGAGCAGGCGATAGGCGCGCTCGCATATGGCGAGCTTGCGCTCAGGTGTTTCCGCCTGCCCCTGCTCGTCGAAGGCCATGACCACCACGGCCGCGCCGTAGCGCTTCACCAGCCGGGCCTGTTCCAGGAAGGGCGCCTCCCCCTCCTTGAGGCTGATGGAATTGACAACCGGCTTGCCCGCGACCGCCCGCAAGCCCGCCTCGATGGCAGGCCAGTGGGAGGAATCGATCATCACGGGCACGCGCGCGATGTCCGGCTCGGCCGCGACGAGGCTGAGAAAGCGGGACATGGCGGCCTCGCCGTCCAGCATTCCCTCGTCCATGTTGACGTCGATGATCTGGGCGCCGTTCTCGACCTGCTGGCGCGCGACCTCCAGGGCAGCCGGGTAGTCGCCCGCGGTAATCAGCTTGCGGAACTTGGCCGAGCCGGTGACGTTGGTGCGCTCGCCCACATTGATGAAGGTGCCGCCATCGTCCCGGCTCTCGAAGGGCTCGAGCCCGGCGAGACGGAGCCTGGGCGTGTTCTCCGGTACTGCGCGCGGCGGATGAGCCGCGACCGCGTCCGCGATAGCGGCGATGTGCGCGGGCGTGGTGCCGCAGCAGCCGCCGACCAGGTTGACCAGGCCGGCTTCGGCCCACTCGCCCAACTGCGCGGCGGTCTCCTCAGGCGTTTCGTCATAGCCGCCGAACTCGTTGGGGAGCCCGGCATTGGGGTAGGCGCTGATCCGCGTCTCTGCGATCCGCGCCAGATCGGCGATATGCGGACGCATGTCTGCCGCCCCGAAGGAGCAGTTGAGCCCGACGCTGAACGGCGCGGCGTGGGCGAGGGTGAGCCAGAACGCCTCGACGGTCTGGCCGTTGAGCATGCGGCCCGCGCGATCGGTGACGGTGCCCGAGATGAGGATGGGCAGCCGGGTCCCGGTGGCCTCGAACATTTCATCCAGCGCGACCAGAGCCGCCTTGGCGTTCAGCGAATCGAAGATCGTCTCCAGCAGGATGAGATCGACCCCGCCGTCCACCAGGGCCTCCGCCGCCTCGCGGTAGGCGGCGCCGAGCGTGGCAAAGTCGATCCCCCGCGCGCCCGGGTCGTTCACGTCCGGCGAGACCGAGAGGGTCTTGTTGGTGGGCCCCAATGCGCCGGCGACGAAGCGCGGCCGCTCGGAGGTGGCTGCGGTGTCCGCTGCCTCGCGCGCGATCCGGGCGCTGGCGAGATTGAGGGCGCGCACCGCGCCGGCGAGGCCGTAGTCCTCCTGAGACACCCGGTTCGCGTTGAAGGTGTTGGTGGTGACGATGTCGGCGCCCGCTTCGAGGAAGCCCGCATGGATGTCGCGGATGATCTCCGGCCGGGTGATGGAAAGCAGGTCGTTGTTACCGGCGAGCTCGCGGTCGTGATCGGCATAGCGCGTGCCGCGGAAGTCGGCCTCGTCCAGCGCGTGGCGCTGGATCATGGTGCCCATCGCCCCGTCCAGCACCAGCACGCGCCGGGCCGCGGCCGCGTCGAGCGCGGCGTACCGTGCGGCGCGCCGGCCTTTCGCCGGCCGCGCGGTTCGCGACTGTCGGTCGTCCCGTCGTGCTACCGCCACGCTCTGCCTCGGCGGCCCGCCGCACAAAAATACCCGCCGCGGCTGAAGCCGGGCGGGTCCCAACGCTTTAGCCGCATTTGTAAAGCGCCCGCAAGCTGTCGCTCAAATCGGCGCTATGTCTCGCTTCCTAGAACAGGCGCGGCGCCCGGTCAAGAGGGCTCTGTTGCAAAGTCCGGCTATTTGGTGACGTGTCTGCGTGATCTGCCGAGAGGGGTTGAGGCATGAGCGACTTCAAGGGACGTCACTTTCGGGGGGAGATCGTGCTCTGGGCCGTACGCTGGTGAATGTCAGGCTAACTCTGACGTGGATAGCCGGTGAAAGTCCGGCGGGAGGAAAGGTGTAACGAGCCGCCTTCGCCGCGAGCCGTGCGCAGGGCATCGTGAGGTGTCATGTGAAGTGTCGGTAGCGGCGCGTGCGGGCAGGGCTATTGAGCGTCGAAACATGGTCATTCGGAGTGCCGAGGCTGTATCAGCGGCCGAAGGCAACACTGACCGCCCGCTTTCGTGAGGGCGCGAGGGCTCCGCGGCGTCTAAGAACCCAGGCACGCACGTACGTCCACGCAGGGGACCTGAGAGGGCTCCAATCCGCCCCGGTCGTCGTACCGGGGCCGCGGAAGAGAGGAGATAGTCCGAATCGATGATGAACGGGTTGGAGCAATCGGATCTGGCCATAGTACCGATGAGGGCGGCGAACAAAGGGACCTCGGTTCCGGCGGAGCCGACGGAGGGAAGGGCTGGAACCAAGGGGAATCCGCGAGGCCAAAGCACGCACCGGACACAGCGCCGGGCGCGCGTGACACAAGCGGCGGAGCGGATACGGCAAGCAGCAACGAGGAAGCCGAAGGAGAAGCTCACTGCGCTGTTGCACCACATCACGACGGAAGCGCTCGATGCGGCCTACTTTTCGTTGAAGAAGGAGGCAGCGGCAGGCGTGGATGGCGTGACGTGGCATGAATACGGGAAGGGTCTGGCCGAACGGCTGAGCGACCTGCATGACCGGGTTCAGAGCGGAGCGTACCGGGCGCGTCCGTCGCGGCGGGTAGAGATACCGAAGCCGGACGGGGGAACACGACCGCTGGGCATCGCCGCAGTGGAGGACAAGATTGTCCAGAAGGCGGTGGCGGAGACCATCCTTTTGCCGATATACGAGCCGGAGTTCCTCGGATTCAGCTATGGGTTCCGACCCGGACGTGGGGCGCATGATGCGCTCGACGCCCTGGCTTTCGGGATAGAACGGCGAGGGGTCAGATGGATTGTCGATGCGGACATCCGGTCGTACTTTGACCGAATCGACAGGGACTGGCTGGTCCGGTTTCTGGAGCACCGTATCGGCGACAGGCGGGTTATCCGCTTGATTGTCAAGTGGCTCAATGCTGGCGTCATGGAAGGGGGCGAATGGCGGGATGACCTTCGGGGCACTCCGCAGGGTGCGATTGTTTCGCCGATTCTGGCGAACGTCTATTTGCACTATGTCCTCGACCTGTGGTTCCACAAGAAGTGGCGCGCCCGAACAGCCGAAGGCAACACAATCATCGTGAGGTACGCCGATGATTTCGTGGTCGGGTTCCAGTACCAGCGGGATGCGGAGCGGTTTCTACACGACCTGAAGGAAAGGACGGCCTCGTTTTCACTGGAGCTACACCCTGACAAAACCCGTCTCATCGAGTTCGGGCGGTTTGCGCAAAAGAACCGCCGGGCACGAGGCGAGCGGCGTCCCGAAACCTTCGACTTTCTCGGGTTCACGCACTACTGCCGAACGACGAGGAACGGGAAGTTCGGGCTGGGGCGCAAGCCGGTGGGCAAGCGGGTCGACCGGACCCTACGGCGTATCGGTGCCGAGCTGCGTCGGCGGATGCACCATAACCCATATGAGGTGGCCAAATGGCTAGGGAAGATTCTGAATGGATGGCTGCACTACTACGCCGTCCCGACCAGTTCCCCGTCCCTCAAGCGGTTTGCATTTCGACTCCGACGAATGTGGCTGCGTGTCTTGAGACGCCGGTCGCAGATGGACCGGACCAAGCTGGACAAGCTGGGAAGGGTCGCGGCGGCTTTCTGGCCGCCGCTGCAAATCCTGCATCCATGGCCAGAACAGCGGTTTGCCGTCAAACACCCGAGGTAGGAGCCCCGTGCGTTAGCGCGCATGCGGGGATCTGCACGGGGGGCGTCGGGCAACCGGCGTTCCTACCGTAACACTACCGGTATCCGATCAGCTACCGCGACCTCGAAGCGATGATGACCGAGCGCGGCGTCGCGGTCGACCACTCCACGATCTATCGTTGGGTGCAGCGTTTCGCGCCGGAGATGGAGAAACGTCTGCGCTGGCAGTGGCGCCGGCCGCAGTCGCGGAGTTGGCGCGTCGACGAGACCTACATCAAGGTCCGCGGCAAGTGGGCGTATCTGTACCGGGCGGTGGACAAGCTCGGGAACACGATCGATTTCTACCTCTCGGCGACCCGCAACACCAAGGCAGCGAAGCGATTTCTCGGCAAGGCGCTGAGAGGATTGAAGGAGTGGGAGCAGCCCGAGGTGCTCAACACCGACAAGGCGCCGGCCTATGCCGCTGCCATCGCGGAGCTGAAGGCCGAGGGCAAGTGCCCGAAGGACACGAGGCACAGGCAGGTGAAATACCTCAACAACGTCGTCGAGGCCGACCACGGCAAGCTCAAGCTGCTGATCCGGCCCGTGCGCGGGTTCAAGACGATGAAGACGGCCTACGCCACGATCAAGGGCTTCGAGGTGATGCGCGCGCTGCGCAAGGGCCAGGCCGGGATGTTCGCCCTCCAGGGCGGCATTGTCGGCGAGGCCCGGATCGTCGAGCGCGCCTTCGCTCTCGGACCGTGCGCTCTGACCGAGGCGATGGCGTTGCTACAGGACCGTCTGGCCAACGCAGAAACATGACGAAAGCACGGTTGTCGTCCTGATCTGACTCACCCCTACGTCAGGTTTGCAACAGAGCCCCCGCATGTCCACCGGCCGCCCGACGGCGCGGGCCGCCACGCTGTACTGGTTGTTGTCGAAACGCACCAGACAGGTCTTCGAGACCGGCACCAGACAGGTCTTCGACACCGACACCTCGCTGGCATGGAAGCCGTCGAAGGGGCCGCGGTACGCCATCAGGAAGGGCCGCTCATCGTGCGCTCCGCGCGCGTGGACGCGCGACCGGCTCGATCAGATGGTGCGAACACATCTCCTGGAAAGTCCCGCTTCTTGCCCACGAACACCGTGCTCACCGCCGTCTTCATGTTGTCGTAGATGCCCCGCCGGCAGACCCCGCCGAAGAAGCGGAAGGCACGCTCGTGCGCGTCGCGCGGCCACGCGCGCGGAGCGCACGATGAACACCATCTCCTGGCTCTCGCGGGGAAAGATCTGGACCAGATACATCCGGCTGTGGCACAGCCGCATGTGCGCCGCCTTCACCCTGGTCGTCGCACCCGCCAGACGCGCGTACTCGTGGCTCCAGTCGAACTGGTAGGCCTCGCCCGGATCGAAGATCAGCGGCACATAGGCCTGCGACGGCGACAACAGACGGCGCCGGCGCCGCCACGCCTTGGCGTAGCGCCGGACCGCATCATAGCCGCCCTTGTAGCCCAGCTCGCCAAGGTCCTCATGGATCTGCAGCAGAGACAGGCGATCCCGGCGCTTCTTCTTCTCGTTGGCCTCCAGTTGGCGCTCGAGCTCCTCGACCCACGGCCCAAGCTTCGGCATCGGCTGGATCTTGCGCTCGTAGGTGCGAGGTCGCATCGCCCCGCACCACCTTGCGTATCGTGTTCTTCGAAACCCTCAAATCCCGGGCGAGCTTCTTGATCGCGCATCGACCATTCAACGTTCGACGCGAGTTGCGGAGTATCGAACACCGCGGCCAGCCCTCCAGTCCTGCACGGAATCGCCAGTATGAGCGCAGAATGAGCGGTAGCACTGTGCCTATCAATCGTATGTGTTCCCGCGCGTTCTCAACCGTTGTCACTCTATACGTGGGCACAAGTGTAGGCATGGTGCTGAAGAATTTCTTAGTAATGTACTATTATCAACTAGTTATAGGTTATTTAGGTTCTCCTTCCCGGCACGCCAAGTGGCGGCCGCGGTGCGCGACGCGGTGAAGCGGCGCCTGATCGGCTTCGATGCGGTCAAGCATCTCCTGCTGGCGCGCATCGAGAGGCGGCCCGTGCATCTCGACCTGTCGCGCTATCCGCACCTGCCCCAGCCCTTCGTCGCCGCCACGCGGAGCGCCGACTACGCCACCCTGCTGGCCGGAGAGGCCGACCATGGCTGAGGCCCCCCGCATCCTGCTCGAGCATCACCTGAAGAGGCTGAAGCTGCCGACCTTCCTGCGGGAATACGAGAAAGTGGCGCGCCAGTGCGCGGCCGAGGGCCTGGATCATGTGCAGTTTCTCGCCCGGCTGGTGGAGATGGAGCTGATCGACCGCGAGTGCCGCCTCGTCGAGCGCCGCATCAGGCAGGCCGGGTTCCCTGTCGTCAAACAGCTCGAGAGCTTCGACTTCAAGGCAATCCCGAGCCTCAACAAGATGCTGGTGCTGGATCTCGCGCGCGGCGAGTACATCACGCGCCGCGAGAACGTAATCCTGCTCGGCCCAAGCGGCGTCGGGAAGACGCATGTCGCTCTCGCCCTCGGCCTCGCCGCCTGCCAGAAGGGCCTTTCCGTGCGCTTCGCCACAGCCTCCCATCTGGTCCACGAGCTGATCGAGGCACGCGACGAGAAGAGGCTGCTCCGCCTCCAGGCCCAGCTCGCCAGGGTCAATCTCCTGATCGTCGACGAGCTCGGCTACGTGCCCCTGTCGCAGACCGGAAGCGAGCTGCTGTTCGACGTCTTCAGCCGGCGCTACGAGAACGGCGCCACCATCGTGACCTCAAACCTGCCCTTCCAGGAATGGACCTCGGTGTTTGCCAGCGAGCGCCTCACCGGCGCGCTGCTCGACCGCATCACCCACCATGTCCATATCCTGGAGATGAACGGCGAGAGCTACCGGCTCAAGCAGAGCCGGTCACGACGCCAACACCCGTCCGAATAACCCCGCTTGCCCCCGTGGGCCCACAGGCCCCACCCACGCGCGGGCCAACGCCAGCCATGTGGAGGGCGCGTCGCCCCGCGCGCGGGTCCCTCCCATGGACTACGCGGACAAGCTGCCACCGAGCCCGTGGGACAATTTTACGCCGCCGCGCCGGTACATTCTTACGCCGCCGTTGACAGGCGCTTGAGCAGGAACTGGTTCTTGAACATACCGAGCCGGGTCATGACCTCGACATGCGCGATATCGGGCTGGCCATGGATGTGTTCGTTGAGGAAGTGCGCGAGCTCGGTTTCCTCGTCGCACACGACCTCGACCAGGAGGTCGAAGCGGCCGCTGACCCACATGACGTAGACAACGGCGGGGTGGGGATCGAGCCGCTGCACGATCTCGGCCGGGGCGACACCCGGCGCGGTCTTGATGCCGAGCATCGCATCCGACTCGTAGTCGACCGCCACAGGGTCGACCACTGCCACGATGCGGAGCATGCCGGCCTCGCGCATCCGGGCCACCCGGTTGCGGACCGTTCCGCCCGACACGCCGAGCTGCTGCCCGATCACGTCATAGGCGGCGCGCCCGTCGTCCTGAAGCAGGCGGATGATCTGCTGGTTGAGATCGTCGTGGGGAGACGACAGTCGCGAGACATCACCGTCCTTGGTCGCTGCCTGAACCGTGCTCAGCGTCGATCGGGGCATGTGCTCAGCTCCTAGCTCCGCTGGACGAGGGGTACAGTCGCCGTTGCCGCATCACTATCCAGTGCCGGATTTTGTTCGGAAAAATCATAATAGTCCAACAATAAATTATGAATTGTAATATTATCGTATTATCGTATCGAATTCGTCACTCATCCTGAGCGCCACGGAGCGAGGACAAAACCCGATGACTGCGATAGCACGGACCATGGCCGACGCGCTCCCCCCCATCGAGCGCGTCCGTGAAGAGCAGGCGAAGCTCGCCGAGGCGGGTGTGCGCTACGTCTTTTCCTGCTGGATCGACATGCACGGCCTGCCGAAGACCAAGCCGGTGCCGATCAGCGATTTCGAGAACCTCTGCATGGGCAAGGGGCCGCAGTTCGCCGTGCACTCGATCTCCTTCGTGCCCGAGCTGGGTGCGGCGGACTCCGACCAGATCCCGGTGCCTGACCTCGACTCCCTGGTCATCTGTCCCTGGGACCCGACCTGCGCCTGGATGTTCGCGGATCTCTGGTGGGAGGACGCGCCCTACAACCTGTGTCCCCGCCAGACGCTCAGGCGTGCCATGGGCGATGCCGCGGCGAGGGGCTTCGTGGGATACGCGGGGATCGAGCCCGAGTTCATCGTGATGCGCTGGCAGGACGGCCAGCCGGTCAAGGCGTTCGACAACGATCCCCTCCCCGGCGAAGGCGTGCGGCCGAGGCGTCAGACCTTCGGCTACGACATCGAGTACACCGTCGATTCCATGGGCTTTCTCGGCGCGGTCATCGACATCCTCGAGGACCTCGGCTGGGGACTGAAGGATGTTGTCTGCGAAGGCGCCTACTCGCAGTTCGAGCTCGACTTCGACTACACGGACCTGCTCGGGATGGCCGACCGCCTGGTGTTCCTGCGCGTGCTGCTGAAGGAGGTCGCCAAGAAGCAGGGCCTCTTCGTCACCTACATGCCCAAGCCCACCATCGGCGACTGGCGCTCGGGCGCACACATCAACTACTCGATGCAGCGGGTCGACAACCCTGGGGTGAACCTCTTCGGAGACAACGACTCCGGTTGGGCGGACGCCGCCTACCACGCGGTCGGCGGGCTGCTGCACCACGGCGGTGCGCTCACTGCCCTCACCTGCACGAATGTTAATTCGTACAACGGCCTGGTGCCCCGGGTCGGCGGGTTCGAGGGCGGCACCGTGACCTGGGCGCCGACCCACATGACCTACGGCAACAACAACCGCTCGGCCATGCTGCGCCTGCCGCAGAACCGCTTCTGCATCGAGAACCGCGCCTCCGACCTGTGCATGAACGCCTACCTCGCGCTCGCGATGACATCCGCAGCCGCGGTCGCCGGCGTAACCCAGGGCATCGATCCCGGACCGCCGCTGAACAAGGACCTCTACGACCTCACGGACGAGGAGATCCGCGCCAGCGGCGGGCAGCGCCTGCCGCGGAACCTGCTGGAAGCGACCGAGATTCTGAAGGACGATCCGCTGGCGGCCGAGGTGCTGGGCCCGACGATGCTGAACTCCTGGCTGCGCTACAAGGTCGACGAGTGGGAGCGCTACCACCAGGCGGTGACGGACTGGGAGGTGCAGGAGTATCTGCGTCTCTATTGAGCCACGCCGCCGGAGCGGGTGTGAGGTCTGCTGAACGTGGCGCCTGACCACGAGATATTCGAGCTCGGCGCGGTGACGCTGCAATCCGGCGTCGCGCTGCCGGGAGCGAAGCTCGCCTACAAGACTTACGGCTCGCTCAACGCTCGCGGCGACAACGCGATCGTCATGCCGACCTTCTATACCGGCACGCACGTGCGCAACGAGGGCTACCTGCGGGCTCTGCCGGCGCTGGATCCCGCGCGCTACTTCATCGTCTCGATCAACATGTTCGGCAACGGTCTCTCGTCTTCGCCGAGCAACACCGCCCCGCCCTTCGACGGGCCCCGCTTCCCCGCCGTCACCCTCCACGACAATGTCGCCTGCCAGAACCGGCTGCTCACCAGGGCTCTCGGCGTGACGCGCATCGCCCTCGTGCTGGGATGGTCCATGGCCGGATGCCAGTCCTATCAGTGGGGGGCGCAGTACCCCGACATGGTCGATGCCATCCTCCCCTTCTGTGCCTCGGCGCGGACCTCGGCGCACAACACGGTGTTCCTCGAAGGGGTGAAGGCGGCGCTCATGGCCGACGCCGCGTTCGCGGGCGGCGACTACAGCGCGCCGCCCGAGGCGGGGCTCAGGGCATTCGGGCGGGTCTATGCGGGATGGGCGTATTCGCAGATCTTCTATCGCGATCGGCTTCATCGCGAGCTTGGCTTCGAGACCTGGGAGGAGCTGCTCCTCAATTGGGAGCACGACCATCTCGATTGGGACGCCAACGACCTGCTGGCCAAGCTCCGCACCTGGCAGCTGGGCGATATCAGCGTGGGCGAGCGTTATCGCGGCGATTTCGAGCGCGCGCTCGGCGCCATCCGGGCGCGCGCGATCCTGGTTCCCTGCTCGACCGATCTCTACTTCCCGCCCCAGGACAACGCCATCGAGGCCAAGCACATGCCGAATGCGGCGCTCAGGCCCTACGAGTCGCCCTGGGGCCACTGCGTGGCGTCGCCGAGCCGCGAGAGCAGCGGCTTCATGCGCTTCCTCGACGGCTGCGTCGCGGAGCTGCTGGCGGACTGAGACGACCGGAACTGACCTTCGGCGCGGGTGATACGTGAGGGCTTCGGCAAGAGCCTGCGAGCGACGGACGAGGTCGTGATCGAGGCGACGGGGAACTGCATGGCGGTGTCGCACGTGCTGTCACCCTTCGTGAAGCGGGTGGTGATTGCCAACCCTTTGCAGGTGAACGAAGCCGCCCGGGGGCCTGTCCCTCGTACGCGTCTGCGCGGGACGGTCCCCGCCCCCGCCAACCCGGCGAGAGCCGTCATCACGGCGAGAGCGGGCGGGCGGGAAGCCACGGCCGGCCTGAAGGGTGCCGGGTCCGCTATGCGGACCCGGCAAACCCGACGATTCCGCAACCCTGCCATGCCTCAAACGGCTCTCGAAAAATCCGCCGGAATGTCCATCTGTGTTGTTAAGCCTCCACCTGCGCGGCGCTCCGGCTCGGTCGCGGGAGTAACGGGGGCTTGTGTCTGCGACGCCTCGGGCTTGAACTGGCTGCGGGTGGGGTGAAGAGGCCGTTCGAGCACTGGCGTGCTGTAGCGGCACCCGATGTTAAGCCTGGTCCGAACCATTTTGTCGCCTCGGTCACTGATGGCGCGGGTTTCCCGTGACCTCGTTCAAGAGAATGGGACTTCGAACATGGTTCCTCCCCACTCGCGACGGAGATGAAACCTGGGAGGATGTTCCATGGCGCGCAAGTCTCGAAGAACCCGGCGCCTCAGGGTGGTGAACCCGGACTGCGCAGGGATCGACATCGGCAAGGACCGGCATTTCGTGGCGGTCGACCCGGAACGCAGCGATGAGCCGGTGCGTTCGTTCGGCTCCTTTACCCGCGATCTGGAGGAGATGGCGGCGTGGCTGGCGTCGTGCGGGGTGACCAAGGTCGCGATGGAGTCGACCTCGGTCTACTGGATCCCGGTCTACGAGACGCTGGAGCGCGCGGGCTTCGAGGTGATGCTGGTGCCGCCGCGCATGACGAAGCAGATCGGCGGGCGCAAGAGCGACGTGCTGGACTGCCAGTGGATCTGGCAGCTGATGTCCTACGGCCTGCTGCGGGGAGCGTTCCGTCCGGGCGACGAGGTTTGCCCGCTGCGCTCCTACGCACGCCAGATGAGGCGGCTGACCAGGGACCGCTCCCGCTGCGTCCTGCACATGCAGAAGGCGCTGACCGAGATGAACGTCAAGCTCGACTCGGTGATCGCCAACATCACGGGACTGACCGGCCAGCGCATCCTGCGCGCGATCATCGACGGCGAGCGTGACCCAGAGCGCCTGGCGACGCTCCGCCACCGGGGCATCAAGGCCGACGCCGATACGATCGCCGCGAGCCTTCAGGGGACGTGGCGCGAGGAGCACCTCTTCGCCCTCGAACAGGCCATGCAGCGCTACGACTTCCTGACCCAGCAGATCGACGACTGCGAGGTCCGGGTGATGGCCGAGATCGAGCGCCTGGCACCGCCGGACGATCTCCCGGACGGCGGCGCGCCGGACCCTGCCCCCGGCACGACCTCCGAAACCGCGTCGAGCCGCTCTGCGAACGCCGCAAGCAACTACACCGGCAAGGAGGGCATCCAGGCCCTGGCGTTGCGCGGAATGATGGGCGTCGACCTCACCGCGATCCCCACCATCGGTCCCGGTACCGCACTGGTGATCGCCTCGGAGATCGGCCCGGACTTCTCCGCCTTCCCCTCCGCCCAGCACTTCTGCTCCTGGCTTGCGCTCGCGCCGGGAACCAGGATCAGCGGCGGCAAGAACCTCCCCGGCAAGTCGCCGAAGGCGGTCAACCCCGTCGGGCAGGCCCTGCGCATGGCGGCCATGGCCGCGCGCCGCAGCGAGACCTTCATCGGCGCCAAGCACCGCGCAAGGCTCGCCCGAATGGACACCCCCGTTGCGATCAAGGCGACCGCCCGCGAACTCGCCTGCCTGATCTACCTCATGGTGACCGAAGGCCAGAAATACGTCGAGCAGGGCATCGACGCCTACGAGAAGCGGCGCCTCAACAGAAAGTTCGCTCATCTCGACCGCCAAGCCCGAAAACTCGGGCTCCAACTCGTCCCGAAAATGCAAGGAGAGGAAAAACAGAACCCAATGCTGTCAATCGCTTAGGCACCTGTTACTCAAGAGCCTCCACCTGCGCGGCGCTCCGGCTCGGTCGCGGGAGTAACGGGGGCTTGTGTCTGCGACGCCTCGGGCTTGAACTGGCTGCGGGTGGGGTGAAGAGGCCGTTCGAGCACTGGCGTGCTGTAGCGGCACCCGATGTTAAGCCTGGTCCGAACCATTTTGTCGCCTCGGTCACTGATGGCGCGGGTTTCCCGTGACCTCGTTCAAGAGAATGGGACTTCGAACATGGTTCCTCCCCACTCGCGACGGAGATGAAACCTGGGAGGATGTTCCATGGCGCGCAAGTCTCGAAGAACCCGGCGCCTCAGGGTGGTGAACCCGGACTGCGCAGGGATCGACATCGGCAAGGACCGGCATTTCGTGGCGGTCGACCCGGAACGCAGCGATGAGCCGGTGCGTTCGTTCGGCTCCTTTACCCGCGATCTGGAGGAGATGGCGGCGTGGCTGGCGTCGTGCGGGGTGACCAAGGTCGCGATGGAGTCGACCTCGGTCTACTGGATCCCGGTCTACGAGACGCTGGAGCGCGCGGGCTTCGAGGTGATGCTGGTGCCGCCGCGCATGACGAAGCAGATCGGCGGGCGCAAGAGCGACGTGCTGGACTGCCAGTGGATCTGGCAGCTGATGTCCTACGGCCTGCTGCGGGGAGCGTTCCGTCCGGGCGACGAGGTTTGCCCGCTGCGCTCCTACGCACGCCAGATGAGGCGGCTGACCAGGGACCGCTCCCGCTGCGTCCTGCACATGCAGAAGGCGCTGACCGAGATGAACGTCAAGCTCGACTCGGTGATCGCCAACATCACGGGACTGACCGGCCAGCGCATCCTGCGCGCGATCATCGACGGCGAGCGTGACCCAGAGCGCCTGGCGACGCTCCGCCACCGGGGCATCAAGGCCGACGCCGATACGATCGCCGCGAGCCTTCAGGGGACGTGGCGCGAGGAGCACCTCTTCGCCCTCGAACAGGCCATGCAGCGCTACGACTTCCTGACCCAGCAGATCGACGACTGCGAGGTCCGGGTGATGGCCGAGATCGAGCGCCTGGCACCGCCGGACGATCTCCCGGACGGCGGCGCGCCGGACCCTGCCCCCGGCACGACCTCCGAAACCGCGTCGAGCCGCTCTGCGAACGCCGCAAGCAACTACACCGGCAAGGAGGGCATCCAGGCCCTGGCGTTGCGCGGAATGATGGGCGTCGACCTCACCGCGATCCCCACCATCGGTCCCGGTACCGCACTGGTGATCGCCTCGGAGATCGGCCCGGACTTCTCCGCCTTCCCCTCCGCCCAGCACTTCTGCTCCTGGCTTGCGCTCGCGCCGGGAACCAGGATCAGCGGCGGCAAGAACCTCCCCGGCAAGTCGCCGAAGGCGGTCAACCCCGTCGGGCAGGCCCTGCGCATGGCGGCCATGGCCGCGCGCCGCAGCGAGACCTTCATCGGCGCCAAGCACCGCGCAAGGCTCGCCCGAATGGACACCCCCGTTGCGATCAAGGCGACCGCCCGCGAACTCGCCTGCCTGATCTACCTCATGGTGACCGAAGGCCAGAAATACGTCGAGCAGGGCATCGACGCCTACGAGAAGCGGCGCCTCAACAGAAAGTTCGCTCATCTCGACCGCCAAGCCCGAAAACTCGGGCTCCAACTCGTCCCGAAAATGCAAGGAGAGGAAAAACAGAACCCAATGCTGTCAATCGCTTAGGCACCTGTTACTCAAGAGCGATGGAGTGGACGCCCCCTTCCGGCGGCATCGCAATGTGCCATGTTGGCGGTGTCGTCAACGCCAAGAGAGGAAAGGGGCATCCATGGAACGGGTTAGATCCTATGGGGCGACTCGGCTACCGGCGCTACGGTGCCGTGGTCTGGGATCTTCATCAGGAGACACGAGATGCCCCCGAAAGACGAGATCGCCGCGCCAGCCGGTGCGGAGCATGGCACGCTGTACATCGCGATCGAAATCAGCGTGAAGGGTTGGGTCATCGGGATCAAGAGCCCGGCGAGCGAGAGGATCGGCCTGCACTCGCTTGGGGCAGCGGACGTCGTAGGTCTCAGGGATCTGATCGAGCATCAGCAGACCAAGGCCGAACGCGCGCTCGGCCGTGAAGTGCGTGTTCTGTGCTGTTACGAAGCGGGCTACGAGGGGTTCTGGCTGGCGCGCTGGCTGGACCGAACGATGTCTGTCGAGACGGTCGTGCTCGATCCTGCGAGCCTTTTGGTGAACCGAAAGGCGAAGCAGCGCAAGACGGATCGGATCGACGCCAGGAAGATGGTGCGCGCGCTGCTGGCGCACGACCGGGGCGACGCGGCGGTGCTCAGCCGGGTGCGGATACCGAGCGTTGAGGAGGAAGACCGCAAGCGATTGCTCCGGGAGCGCCGGCGCCTGGTGAAGGAGCGGACATCGCTGACCAACGCGGTCAAAGGGCTCCTGAAGCTGCACGGCATCTTCGACCTGCAGCCCCGCGCCAAGGGCTTCGAGGCCCGGTTCGCCGAAGTGAGGACCGCATACGGATCGACGTTCCCGCCGCGGGCCCGGCAGGAGATCTTGCGCCTTGCGGAGCGGTTGTCCCTCGTGGAGCGCCAGATCGCGCAGGTCGAGGCCGAGCGCGACGCGATCGTCCGCCAAGGCGAGGCTCTCGCGGTGCCGGTGGCGCCCGAGGGAAGCGATGCGCAGGCGGCGGCGAGAATGGCGACGCTGACCCGGTTGAAGGGGATCGGCGAGAACGACGCGACCCTGCTGACACACGAGATCTACTATCGCGGGTTCCGCAACCGCCGGGAGCTCGCGAGCTGGGTTGGCATAACGCCAACCCCTTGGGCGAGCGGGGACACGCAACGCGACCAGGGGATCAGCCGTGACGGTCCTGCCTGGATCCGGGCGCTCCTCGTTCAAATGGCGTAGCGCTGGTTGCGCCATCAGCCAGACAGCGCGCTTAGCAAATGGTTCGAAGACCGAACCGCGGGAGGCCGGGGACGAATCCGTCGTGTGATGGTCGTAGCGCTCGCCCGCAAGCTGCTCATCGCTCTCTGGCGGTTCTGTGAGACCGGTCTCGTGCCGACAGGCGCCAGGCTCGCCTGATCCTGAGACCGCACTGTTCCGGTCCGGCCGGACGCGGCCGGCGCTGGGCCGGGTGGTGAGTGGCCGAGATCATGTTGGGCTGAAAGACGCCGAAGGTTAGAAGGGCCCCACCTCCGGAACGC
This sequence comes from Alphaproteobacteria bacterium, assembly GCA_965262755.1. Classification (GTDB taxonomy): domain Bacteria; phylum Pseudomonadota; class Alphaproteobacteria; order UBA828; family UBA828; genus WTGU01. The sequence continues at coordinate 1,277,220 of OZ253557.1, forward strand.
TGTGCCCGCAGCAAGCGGGATCGAGGGACGGATCCGACGCACTGTCGCTGGCAACCGCCCGGATAAGAGCTGGGTACGCGCACAGGTGCGCGACCGATGTGAAAAAGCGTTTCGACCCGGAAAGATTGACGGCTCACCCGATCAACACAGAGAGCGCGGTAAATGATAGACAACTGACTTCGTGACTTGACTCCTGTTCCCCTCATAAGAACTGCTCATCGCTCTCTGGCGGTTCTGTGAGACCGGTCTCGTGCCGACAGGCGCCAGGCTCGCCTGATCCTGAGACCGCACTGTTCCGGTCCGGCCGGACGCGGCCGGCGCTGGGCCGGGTGGTGAGTGGCCGAGATCATGTTGGGCTGAAAGACGCCGAAGGTTAGAAGGGCCCCGCCTCCGGAACGCTGTGCCCGCAGCAAGCGGGATCGAGGGACGGATCCGACGCACTGTCGCTGGCAACCGCCCGGATAAGAGCTGGGTACGCGCACAGGTGCGCGACCGATGTGAAAAAGCGTTTCGACCCGGAAAGATTGACGGCTCACCCGATCAACACAGAGAGCGCGGCAAACGATAGACAACTGACTTCGTGGCTTGACTCCTGTTCCCCTCATAAGAGCATGATCGGGATCGATCTGGCAAAGAACAGCTTTCAAGCTCACGGTGCGCGGGCGGACGGTTCGGTTGCGTTCCGCAGGAAGCTGAGTCGGGCGAAGATTTTGGATTTTATGGCCTCACAGCCGCGCTGCACGGTAGTGATGGAGGCGTGTGCCAGCGCCCATTACTGGGGCCGGCAGATCGGCGGTCTCGGCCATGCGGTGCGACTGATCCCGCCGGTTTATGTCAAAGCCGTTCGTCAAGCGGCAAAAGAACGACGCGGCCGACGCCGAGGCGATCTGCGAGGCGGCATCGCGGCCGACCATGAGTTTCGTGGCGGTGAAGACGAAGGAGCAGCAGGCGCGGGGCATGCTGTTCCGGACACGCGATCTTCTGGTGCGCCAGCGCACACAGACGATCAACGCGCTGCGCGGCCATCTGGCGGAGTTCGGCGTTGTTGCGCCCAAGGGGCCGGTCCATATCCATCGCCTGGCGTCGGCGCTTGAGGATCAGGGCTCGGACCTGCCGGAGGCGGTCTGCGCGCTGGGCGGCCTTCTGTTTGAGCAGATTGAAGGTCTCAATGGGAAGATCGGAGACTTGGAGCGGGAGATCCATAGGGCTGCGCGGCAGGATGAGGACGTGCAACGGCTTATGACCGTGCCAGGGATCGGGCCGATCACCGCGATGGCGATCCAAGCCTTCGCGCCGCCGATGGAGAGCTTCCAGCGGGGTCGCGACTTCTCTGCCTGGCTGGGCCTCGTACCGCGCCAGCACACGACCGGCGGCAAGCCGAGGCTTGGCAAGATATCGAAGATGGGTCAGCGCGATCTCAGGCGATTCCTGATCACAGGCGCCATGACCGTCGTCCGCTGGGCGACCAGGCGCGGCAGGACAGACGATCCATGGCTGGCCAGGATGCTGGCGCGCAAGCCGAGGATGCTTGTCGCGGTGGCGCTGGCCAACCGGATGGCGCGCATCGTCTGGGCGCTGACGACGAAAAGGGAGATCTACCGGGCTCCCGCGCTCGAAGCCGCCTGAGAGGGTGGCAAAGCGCGGGTAGCTGTCGGGGATGCGGGCAGGTCGGAGGACAGGCAAGGGCAAACGGTCGACGAGACGGGATCGGGAAAACCAGCTTTGCGCGGAGAGCTTTCGAGCTCGCTTAAGCGATTTGGACCCGGTCCGCGCATCTCCATGAGGGCCCGCGGCGTGTGACGTGCCGCATCGAGAGGCCGGACACACGACAGCACCTGACCGAATTTGCCGAGCCTACCAAAGAAACCGCTTGCGTCTACGGGGGCGTCCAAACACGTGCTTTGTTGACCCCTCGCAATCCAGTAAGATCAATACGTTACCGCGCCGATCGGCACCGAGCCCACGCGCCGAACAACACCAAGCCGGGCTGAATTGCTCGTGACGCCGAGCACGAGAGGGGAGTGCCGTTGAAGAGCGACGACCGACTGAGGGAAGAAAACGAGGCCCTGCGCGCGCGCATCTCCCGGTTGAGCGCGGCGAGCCTGCGCATCAGCGCGAGCCTCGACATCGAGACGGTGCTCAACGAGGTGGTCGAGAGCGCCCGGGCGCTCACCGGCGCCCGCTACGGCGCCATCGCCACCATCGACGAAACGGGAGAGCCCGTGGACTTTGTCACCTCAGGCTTCACCGAAGAGGAGCACCAGGCCATGGTGGAATGGTCCGAGGGCCCGCGGCTCTTCGAGCACTTCCGTGATCTGCCGGGGCCCCTCCGGATCGCGGACGTCCCGGCCTATGTGCAGGAGCTCGGCTTCCCCACCGACCTGCTGCCGTCCAAGACCTTCCAGGGCACGCCGATGCGCCATCGCGGCATCCATGTCGGCAACTTCTATCTTGTCGAGAAGGAGGGCGACGAGCCGTTCACCGACGAGGACGAGGAGATCCTGGTGCTGTTCGCATCGCAGGCCGCGACCGCGATCGCCAATGCGCGGACCTACCGCGCCGAGCAGCGCGCCCGCGCCGACCTCGAGGCGCTGATCGAGACCTCGCCGGTCGGCGTCGTGGTGTTCGACGTCGGCACCGGCCACCCGGTCTCGCTCAACCGCGAGGCCAGGCGGATCGTCGACAGCCTGTGCGCTCCCGGCCAGTCCGCTGAGCAGCTGCTTGAGGTCATCACCTACCGGCGCGCCGACGGGCGCGAAATCGCCCTCGACCAACTCCCGCTCGCGGGCGCGCTGAGCGGCGCCGAGACGGTGCGCGCCGAGGAAATTGCACTCTCGGTCCCCGAAGGGCGCAGCGTGACCACGCTCATCAACGCCACGCCGATCCATGCAGTGGACGGCGCGGTCGCGTCGGTGGTGGTCACCATGCAGGATCTCGCGCCGCTTCAGGAGCTGGAGCGGATGCGGGCCGAGTTCCTCGGCATGGTGAGCCACGAGCTGCGCGTGCCGCTGACCTCGATCAAGGGCTCCGCCGCCACCCTGCTTGAAGCCTCGTCGACGCTGGAGCGGGCGGAGATGCGCGAGTTCTTTCGCATCATCGTCGACCAGGCAGATCACATGCGCGGCCTCATCAGCGACCTGCTCGATGCGGGGCGCATCGATTCGGGCACGCTCTCGGTGGCGCCCGAGCCCACCGAGGTGGCGGCCCTGGTGGACCGGGCGAGGAACACCTTCCTGAGCGGCGGCAGCACGCACGCCGTCCTCATCGACCTTGCGCCGGATCTCCCCCGCGTGATGGCCGACCGGCGCCGCATCGTGCAGGTCCTGAACAACCTCTTCTCCAACGCCGCCCGCCACTCTCCCCAGTCGGCCCCTATCCGCGTCGCCGTGGTGCGCGAGGGGGTGCACGTCGCGATCTCGGTGCGCGACGAAGGCCGCGGCATCGCGCCGGAGCGATTTCCCCACCTGTTCCGGAAGTATGCCGATGTTCGCGTCGCCGATCGGGAGCACGGGATCGTGGGCGGCCTCGGGCTCGCCATCTGCAAGGGTCTGGTGGAGGCGCACGGAGGACGCATCCGGGCCGAGAGCGCCGGCCCCGGCCAAGGCACCCGCTTCACCTTCACGATCCCGGTGGCCCAGGAAGCTGGCCGCTACACCGCGGCCGCAGCCGGCCACGGCCGTCCGGGCCCGCGCCCGGAAGAGGAGGAGAAGCCGCGCATCCTCGTGGTGGACGACGACCCGCAGACGCTGCGCTTCGTCCGCGACGCGCTTACAGAGGCCGACTACCTGCCCCTGGTAACCGGCGACCACCATGAACTGTCGCACCTCATCGAGACGGAAAGGCCCCACCTGGTCCTGCTCGATCTGATGCTGCCCGACACCGACGGCATAGAGCTGATGCAGCACGTCCCCGAGCTCTCCGAGCTGCCGGTGATATTCATCTCGGCATACGGACGGGACGAGACCATCGCGCGGGCCCTGGAGAGAGGCGCCGTCGACTACATCGTCAAGCCCTTCTCGCCGACGGAGCTGGTGGCGCGCATCCGGGCGGCGCTGCGCGGGAAGGCCGAACCCGAGCCCTTCGTGCTGGGAGACCTCGTCATCCACTACGACCAGCGCCGCGTCACCGTGGCCGGCCGGCCCGTGGAGCTGACGGCCACCGAGTTCGAGCTCCTGCGCGCGCTCTCGATCAACGCGGCGCGGGTATCGACCTATCAGGCCCTGCTGCGCCAGGTCTGGGGCGGGCGGGACTACGGCGACACCGACCTGGTGCGCGCCTTCATCAAGAAGCTCCGCCGCAAGCTGGGCGACGACCCGAAGGAGCCGGCCTACATCTTCAACCAGCGCGGCGTCGGCTACCGCATGGCCCGGCCGGACAAGACCTAGAAGCCCTTCCTCTACGGATTGAAGCCGCCGGCGACGCGCAACCGGCACCGGGTCGGGCGCACGCCGCAGACAGCTCGTCCCTGCCCAATCTGCTCGGGGGGCCCGGCATCCCCGCCCGGACACCGTCAAGCGCTCTCCGCCGGGCTCTCACGGACCAACATACGTCCCAATTCGCAGGGGCATCCGCGCCGTCAACAAGACACCAGGGTCACCAGAACCTCGTTCCGCCAAAACATTGGGAAGCATATAGCATTCTAAACGCCTCGTAACCCACTGGACTAATTGGCCTTTTGGCCGCTCAGTCGTCCTCTGCGTAAACTCCTGAGCCGCTTGCAAAATTCTGATCGATTCGGAGCGGCGCAAGAACACCCAAGCTAGCAACGACGTCCGGGCACGGCAATTTGGTGCGATTTTGATCGCGACCATGGTCGGATCAGCGTTGGCGCAGCCTCCGATTCGATATTTTCGCCAAACTTCAGGCGCGTTTGGCCGCACCGTCTTACAGGAAGTACGGCTGCGGTGATGGCGAAGGAGACGAGCCGGGCTAGATCGGCGGAACGATAAGGCGCATCAGTTGGCTGGCCGTCAGAACGGTCATGCCAAACATGAGGTGGGCCAGAACCTTGTCGTACCCGCGCACGCGGACATGGCGGCCGCCGAACTCATCCTTGAGCCGCCCATTGATCCGCTCGGACCCCGAGCGCACGACGCAACGACGCTCCTCGGGAAAGACGAGACCGAGCGTGCGCCGCGCCTTCTTCTCCTGCTTCAACGCCTCTTGCATTTCGACCGAGCGGCGGGGGTTCACGTCGATGATCGGCTTGTGGCCCAGCAAGATGCAGTGCGCCCAGATCTCGATGGAATCATAGGCCGCGTCCATAAGGTCATAGAGGTTCTCGACCCGTCCGGCCGTCAGGGTCCCCAACGGAATCGCCACCTGGGAGTCATGCGTCGACGCAGACGTCATGATGCAGCTGATGGGGATCCCGCCATCGGCGGTATCGACGTGCAGCTTGTACCCGATCCAGGAGGTGGTATGGCCCTTGGCGTTGCGCTTGCTGCCGACATCGCAGGCCCTCGGCAGGTCCGCCAGCATCTGCGGAAGGCTCATCGTCAGTTGCCGTTCCAGCCGGCTTGGCTCCTTCGCCTGCTCCTCTCCCTTGTGGGGCCGCCCCCGCTTGCGCCGCTTCGGCTTCGCTGCCTTCGGCTTCGGCGCCGCCTTCTCCCGCGCCTCGATCGCCGTCGCATCCCGCGAGATGTGCTCCACCAGATGGCCATCCATCGTCCGCGCAATCAGCGTCTCATGCAGACGGCTGGCCAGACCGCTCTCGGCAAACTCGGAAAAGGCCCGCGAAAACGTCGCCTCGCTCGGAAGCCGGCCGGCACCGCTCCAGCCGCACAGCCGGCATAGCCTGCCGTCAACCTCAAGACGCTCGATCAGGCCGCGCGTCGTCGGAACGTCGAACACGGCCTTGGCTATGAAGGCGCGCGCCAGCGCCGCGCGGTCCTCCTCCGGCCGCCCTACCTGGCCGCGGAAGTAGGGCAGAAGAGCCTCGACCCGCACCAGTTCCAGAACCGCGACGAACAGCTCGTAGCGCTCGCCCATCGGGCCAAGCTCGCTCTCAAGCCTCGGGAACAACTCTTGTTGAAAGGCGTACCAGTAATCCGATAGCATCTCGCGCAGGGACACGGCTCCACTCCTCCGTGGTCATCATGCGGTGTTTTGCGACAGCACATGATACTCACGAGGGTGGGCCGGTCCCACCGCAAGGGCCTTCACTCAGGCAGAAAAACCGCTCGCCTCAGCTATTTTGCAAGAGGCTCTCCTACATAGAGAATTTTCTTTTATCGAACGTTCCGCACGGCTGAATTCCCGCTCCTCGCTAATTGAATCGTGGAGTCTCGGTGGCCGAGTGGCGAGGCACGGGACCAGCAATTCCTGACACCGATTCGAATACGGTCCGGGCCTCCACGAACCCACATTCTGTACGATTGACATGGCTTTCCGGAGCATGTCAGAAGGTGGCCGATGAGCGTTCCAGCGCTCATCGGCCATCACACCCAAGAGGAGACAACTCGTGGGCGCGACATTTCTTCGTACATGGCTGTTGCTGGAGCCGGCGGATCGTGCTGTACTTGGCACTGAGCGGAAGCTACGGGATCTCAATATCGAAGCGTCGGCAAGCACTGCGCGAGGCACTCCTCGTAGATGATGGTGCATACACGCGTGCAGGTTTTTTCGGATAGTAGATCATCTGGAAACTCAGAAGTTAGACACTCCACCTGGCACCGATCCCAGATGATCTGACATTCGGCGTGGCACTCCCTAAATTCAGAGCCCAACGAGACTCCGGGCGAGATCATCACAGCAAGTAGCAAGGCTACTAAAAAGCGCACGCGATCAGACCCTCTCGCACCCTACGTTCCTCCCGGGCCAATTCCGGCTTGACAACTTATTGCGGATGCCCCGTATCAGTCGCCGGGGATGTAGCCCCGCGATCTCGGCCAGTCGTGTTCTTGCCAGCATCCTGACCTTGCTAGCAGCCTAACCGACACAACCTATAAAGGCGTCTTGCCCGCGAGGCTCGAATGGCTTGCCACCAGAAGCAGTAGAATCAGCTCTTCGCGGAGGTTCAGCAATGCGGTCTTCGTGTATGATTGTTGGTCGGGCACTGGACCCTCCCGGCCTCAGCATGCAACTCAGAATCAGTCGTTTCATGAGCGCTGGAAAGTGTGAACCTGGTCCATATCCGTCTTCCCGGCGGCCCTCTCGCGCCACGGCGGAACACGTAGGCACCCGCCCACCGAGTGCGCCGAAGCTGCCGACGGTGCTAGTCCGCGCAACAGCGGCCACAGCACCACCTCTCGTGCTCTCGTGAGTTTAGGACTAATCGAAGGAATTGTGTGTGAATTAGTGAAGTTTTATGTGAATATTATGTGAATTAACGCGACGCGGCCGGAGATCGCCGGTGACTTCGGCCTGTTGTTAACCGGGATTCCCCATATGGATCCTTCCCAGTCCGTTGAGTGTGGCTCGAAACCGCTCGACGTGCAATTCGCCTTCGAATGACGGCCATCTTCGCGCCGATCCAGCGCATCGCGGGATCACGCCCGAGCCGGTCGGCGTCGTTGACATCCTCGTAGCCGGCGAGACGCCCATAGACGGAATGGCGAAGGAGACTGACGATGCCGTGCCAGCCGTTCCTGCCCGTGCGGCTATCCGCGAGCTCGCCGCCGGCCAGTGCGGTCAGCCCGAGCGCGTCGTCCAGTTCGCGACAAGCGAGCAACCCCGCGTCGGAGGTCACCCACGATCCGTGGAACTCCAGTTTCAGGCGGCGGTCGAAAAGGGGCCGGAGTGGCCCATGATCCGATTCACCCTCCGGGTACCGCATCCGAGCCGGCCTCCGACACACTCAAGCCAGTGAATCTTATAGCAGAATCGTGCCAATCAGGCATCAGGCGAAGCGGTCACTTGGGAAATGCGGGCTTATAGCACATCCGCAGATTCAGCATCGTGAGCCGAACCTGCTTCCTTGCTCATATGGATGAGTGGGGATGGCAGGTTTGCGATGTGCAAAATCTGACCGCATTTGACCGCAATTCCGATTTTATTTGACCGAAGTTCTGGCGACATCTGACCGCGAATCCGGCGGCACTTGACCGTCGAAGGCCAGGTCTGGGGCCCGGCCCGATGGCTCTGTTGCAAACCTGACGTAGGGGTGAGTCAGATCAGGACGACAACCGTGCTTTCGTCATGTTTCTGCGTTGGCCAGACGGTCCTGTAGCAACGCCATCGCCTCGGTCAGAGCGCACGGTCCGAGAGCGAAGGCGCGCTCGACGATCCGGGCCTCGCCGACAATGCCGCCCTGGAGGGCGAACATCCCGGCCTGGCCCTTGCGCAGCGCGCGCATCACCTCGAAGCCCTTGATCGTGGCGTAGGCCGTCTTCATCGTCTTGAACCCGCGCACGGGCCGGATCAGCAGCTTGAGCTTGCCGTGGTCGGCCTCGATGACGTTGTTGAGGTATTTCACCTGCCTGTGCCTCGTGTCCTTCGGGCACTTGCCCTCGGCCTTCAGCTCTGCGATGGCAGCGGCATAGGCCGGCGCCTTGTCGGTGTTGAGCACCTCAGGCTGCTCCCACTCCTTCAATCCTCTCAGCGCCTTGCCGAGGAATCGCTTCGCTGCCTTGGTGTTGCGGGTCGCCGAGAGGTAGAAATCGATCGTGTTCCCGAGCTTGTCCACCGCCCGGTACAGATACGCCCACTTGCCGCGGACCTTGATGTAGGTCTCGTCGACGCGCCAACTCCGCGACTGCGGCCGGCGCCACTGCCAGCGCAGACGTTTCTCCATCTCCGGCGCGAAACGCTGCACCCAACGATAGATCGTGGAGTGGTCGACCGCGACGCCGCGCTCGGTCATCATCGCTTCGAGGTCGCGGTAGCTGATCGGATACCGGTAGTACCAGCGTACGGCCCAGAGCACGATCTCCCCCCGGAAGTGACGTCCCTTGAAGTCGCTCATGCCTCAACCCCTCTCGGCAGATCACGCAAACACGTCACCAAATAGCCGGACTTTGCAACAGAGCCGCCCCGACCGATGACGGTCAGGGCGACCCCATGCAATTCCGCCTGGCGGTGGCAGCGCTACATGAAGATCAGCTCGTTCTCCATGCCGTCGTAGAGCGAGGACACCTGTTCGGCATAGCCGTTGTAAAGCTGGGTCGGGAGGCGCTCCTGCCCGTCCGGCCCGTAGAAGCGCTCGTTCGCCTGGCTCCAGCGCGGGTGCGACACCTCAGGATTGACGTTGGCCCAGAAGCCGTACTCGTTGCCCGCGAGCTCCTCCCAGAACGAGACCGGCCGCTCGTCGACGAAGCTGAAGCGGACGATGCCCTTGATGTGCTTGAAGCCGTACTTCCACGGCACGGCGAGGCGGAGCGGCGCGCCGTTCTGCTTCGGAATCGGCTTCCCGTAATAGCCGGTGGCGATGAAGGCGAGCTCGTTGGTGGCCTCGGCCATGGTGAGGCCTTCGATATAGGGCCAGGGATACCAGAACTGCTTCTGGCCCTCGGCCACGTCGTCATCCTCGAAGGTCTGCATCAACAGATACTTGGCATCGCCCAACGGCCGCGCGAAATCGATCAGCGCCTTCAGCGGGAAGCCGCTGTAGGGAACGGCGATCGACCACGCCTCGACGCAGCGATGGCGGTAGAGACGTTCCTCCAGCGGCATCTTCGCCAGCAGATCGTCGATGCCGACCGTCATCGGCTCCTCCACCATCCCGTCGAATTCGACCGTCCAGGGCCGGATCGGGAGCTCCTGCGCGTTCTGCCAGATCTCCTTGTACGAGCCGAACTCGTAATAGTTGTTGTAGGTGGTGGCGAAGTCCTCCGGCGTGAGCGGCCGGTCAAGCGTGTAAGCGGGGTTCTGCTCGACCGGATAGAGATGCGCCGAGGGGTCTTCCTGCTCTTCGGCCAGGGCCGAGCGGCCCGCGCCCACGAAGGGCACCGCCGCGCCTGCTGCCAGCAGGGGACCCGAGGCAAGCCCCTTAAGAAGCGTGCGCCGGTTCATGAACACCGATTCGGGAGTTGCGGCGGAGTCCGGTAGCTCCCAGCCGCGTGGAATCTTGATCAGCATCGAAGGCCCTCCGCAAATGCCAGCTGCATTCTGCCCAGCGCCCGTGCGCGGGGCTCTTGCAAAGACAGATGACACCGGCGGCCGCTCACGGCAACTCAACGCTGCGTGAGCGGCTGTCAGGCCGCCGTTATGAAAGCGCGCCCGCCGCCCGTTGGATGCGCGCACACGCCTCGGTCAGCGCCTCGGTGGAGGTGGCGTAGGAGATGCGGAAGTAGGGCTCGAGGCCGAACGCGCCCCCGAACACGACCGCCACGCCCTGGGCCTCCAGAAAATAGCGGGCGACGTCCTCGTCGTTCGCGAGCGTCTCGCCGCCCGGGGTCGTGCGACCGATCATGCCGGCGCAGCTCGGATAGACGTAGAAGGCCCCTTCCGGCGTCGCGCACTCGATGCCGTCCGCCTCGTTCAGCATGCCAACCACGAGGTCTCGGCGTTCCTGAAACACCGCGCGCCGTTCGGAGATCGAATCCTGCGGCCCGTCCAGCGCCGCCATGGCGGCGTGCTGGCTGATGGACGAGGGATTGGAGGTCGACTGCGACTGAATCTTGGCCATGCCGGCGATCATCTCGCGCGGGCCGCCGGCGAAGCCGATGCGCCAGCCCGTCATCGCATAGGCCTTGGAGACCCCGTTGATGGTGACCGTCCGCTCGTAGAGCCGGGGCTCGACCTCGGCCATCGTATGGAAGCGGAAATCGTCGTAGACGAGGTGCTCGTAAATGTCGTCGGCAAGAACGCCCACATGCGGGTGATCGACGAGCACGTCCGCGATGGCGGCCATCTCGTCCCGCGTGTAGGCCGCGCCCGTGGGGTTGCTCGGCGAGTTGAACATGAACCATCGGGTGCGGGGCGTGATCGCTGCGGCGAGCGCCTCCGGCCGGAGCTTGAACCCGTCGGCCGCACTCGTCGGCACAATCACGGGCACGCCTTCGGCCAGCACCACCATGTCGGGGTAGGAGACCCAATAGGGCGCCGGCACGATGACCTCGTCGCCGGGATCGAGTCCCGCCATCAGCGCGTTGAAGAGCACGTGCTTGGCGCCGGAGCCCACGCTGATCTGATCCGGCGCGTAGTCGAGGCCGTTCTCGCGCGCGAACTTGCGCGCGACTGCCTGCTTCAACGCCGGCAGGCCATCGACGCGGGTGTACTTGGTCTCGCCGGTCTCGATGGCTTCGATGCCGGCCGCCTTGATGCTCTCCGGCGTGTCGAAGTCGGGCTCGCCGGCGCCGAGGCCGATCACGTCCTTGCCTGCGGCCTTGAGCTCGGCCGCCATGGCGGTGATCGCCATCGTCGGCGAGGGTTTGATGCGCCCGAGGCGCTGCGCCAGATGGACCATGGAAATCCCCATACCGAGAAGCGCCGGCACCCTACGCGCGGAGGGGCCGCGCTACAAGCAGTCGCGCCGAAAGGCGCGCCACAATCAATTGCCCGCGGCCGGGCCGGCTGACGGCTGCGCGCTGCGCGGGCCTATACCGGAGCCGCTGTGGGCCAGCACAACATGCTAAGCTCCCTGCCCAGGCCAGACTGAGGAGCGCGTGCCACGCCATGAACGACTCATCGCCTGCTGCATCAGCCGCCGCGTCGAGCGCCGCCACAGCCGCGAGCGAGGCGCGCCTGAGCGCCCTCAATCTCGCGGTCATGGCCAACCGCATGGATGCGATCTGCCGCGAGATGACCAACACCGTACTGCATAGCGCTCGCTCGGCCGTCATCGGCATCGCGCGGGATTTCTCCTGCGCCATCATCACCTCCGACCATGAGGTGCTCGCGACCGCCGAGGCCATGCCGATCCACGTCTTCGGCATGAACATCCAGACCTCCATCATGAGCGAGAGGCATCCGGACTTCCGCGAGGGCGACGCCTTCCTCGACAACGACCCCTACGGCGGCAACAGCCACGCGGCCGACCACACGATCCTGGTGCCGGTGTTCCACGAGGGCGAGCACCTCTTCACGGTGGGCATCAAGGCCCATCAGGCGGACGTCGGCAACAGCCAGCCGACCACCTATTTCGCGGCGGCCAGGGACGTCTATCACGAAGGTGCGCTGATCTTCCCCTGCGTCCAGGTGCAGAGGGATTATCGCGATATCGACGACATCGTCCGCATGTGCCGGCGCCGCATCCGGGTGCCTGACCAGTGGTTCGGCGACTATCTCGCCGCCATCGGGGCTGCGCGGATCGGCGAGCGGCGGCTCAAGGCGTTCATCGACAAGTACGGCGCCAAGGCCGTCAGGGCCTTCATCGGCGAATGGCTCGACTATTCGGAGCGCCGCGCGCGCGAATCGATCCGGACATTGCCCAGCGGGCGTTTGGAGAACGAAGGCTGCCACGACCCGATCCAGCCATTCCTGCCCGACGGCATCCCGATCAAGGTGACCATCGATATCGACGCAGACGCCGGGTTCATCACCGTGGACCTGCGCGACAACCCCGATTGCGTCGACGCCGGCATGAACCTCACCCGCGTCACCTCGACCATGGCGGCGGCCCAGGCGGTCTTCGCCTGCCTCGATCCCGACATCCCGCACAACGCGGGGAGCTTCCGCCGCCTCGAGGTGCTGCTGCGGGAGAACTGCGTGGTCGGCATCCCGCGCTTCCCCCACAGCTGCTCGGTCGCCACCACCAACATGACCGACATGATCATCAACCTGATCCAGTCTGCCTTCGCCACCCTGGGTGACGGCTACGGCTTCAGCCAGGGCAACTTCTGCAACGGTGCGGGCACCGGCGTCTGCTCGGGCAAGGACTGGCGGCGGGGCGGCGCGCCCTACGTTAACCAGATGTTCATGTCGGCGGGCGGCATGGCGGCCTCGGCCGAGACCGACGGCATGCACGGCCTGGTCAACCCTGTGAGTGTGGGCCTCGTCTACCGCGACAGCATCGAGGTGAACGAGCAGCGCTTCCCGTTCCAGGTGGACAGCGTCCGCGCGCTGGTCGATTCGTGCGGCGCCGGGCGCCGGCGCGGCGGGCCGGCATCGGAGGTCATCTTTGGCCCCCGCCACGACCCGATGCTGGTCATCAACATCTGCAACGGGCTCACCATTCTGCCGCAGGGCGTGCGCGGCGGCCTGCCCTCACAGGCGGGCTACCAGGCCAAGATTGCGGCCGACGGCACGCGCGAGGTCTACGAGACCGACGCATACTGCCATCTGGAGCCCGGCTCGCGGCTGCACGCCATGGACAATGGAGGGGGCGGCTACGGCGACCCGCTGGAGCGTGAACCGGCACGCGTCCTCGACGACGTGAACGAGCGCTACGTTTCCCGCGCCAAAGCGGCGGCCCTCTACGGCGTGGTGATCGTGGGCGCGGAAGAGGACGACGATCTCGCTATCGACGTCGCGGCGACGGAGGCTCTCCGCCGCGAGAGGCTCGGCGGGGGCCAGCAAAAGGCGGAAGCGTCTTAGGCGGCGAGCGCCTGCCGGCGCCGGGCGAGGTAGAGCACGATAGCTGCGTTCAGCACGTTGAAGGCGATCGCGTTGATGAAGGACGCGGTGTAGGAGCCCGTCAGGTCGTAGAGCGCGCCCGCCATCCAGCCGCCGAGCGCCATGCCGGCGAAGGTGAAGAGCATCGCCCAGCCCACCCGCCGGCCTGCCTCGTGCGCGGGGAAGAAGGTCCTGATGATGATCGTGTAGGACGGCACGATCCCGCCCTGGGAGAGGCCGAAGATCGCCGAGACCACGTAGAGCAGGGTGAGCGTGTCGGCGCCGAGAAAGGCGACGAGCGCCAGCGCCTGCAGGACAGAGCCGAGCAGCAGCGTGCGCAGACCGCCGATCCGGTCCGAGATGAAGCCGGAGCCGATGCGGCTCACGATGCCGGTGCCGAGCATCAACGACAGCATCTCGGCGCCGCGCTGGGCGGCGTAGCCGAGATCCGAGATGTGGGCGACGATGTGCACTTGCGGCATCGCCATCGCCACGCAGCAGCCGAGCCCGGCCACGCAGATCAGGCTTTGAAGCGTGCCGGGGGCGAAGCCGAGCGGTCTGCCCACACCGGTCGCCGTGCGTGCCGCCTGCGCCGCAGACAACACCACCGGCTTGCGATAGAGCGCCGCGGTAAGCGGCAGCATCACGCACGCCATGACGATGGCGATGATGAGGAAGGTCTCGCGCCAACCCCGCGCATCGAGCGAGGCCTGGACAATCGGCGGCCACAGCGCGCCTGCGAAATAGGTTCCGGTGATCACGATCGCGACCGCGAGCCCGCGGCGCCGCGTGAACCAGTGCGAGATGTCGGCGGCCACAGGGGCGAAGAGGGCAGAGGTGCCGAGCAGGCCCGAGAGCACCCCGAGCGCCGCGCAGAACTGCCAGAACTCCTCGGCATAGGCGGCGCCGGCCATACCGGCAGGCAGCCCCACGCACCCGATCAGGACCGGCACCAGCACGCCGAAGCGGTCGGCGAGCCGCCCCATGAACACGCCGCCGATCCCACCGGTGAGCATGAACAGCATGTAGGGGACGGAGGCCAGGCCCCGGCTCACATTGAAGTCGAATGACGCCGGCTTGAGGGCCACGATCACCGCGTACATGGAGGCGCCGCCCATGGTGACCAGCATCACCGACGCAATCAGGCGAACCACCGGGTAGACGGAGGGCGCGGCGCCCGGCATCGTGTGGTCGATCTCGCTCATGTACCTTCCGCGCTGCGGCCGCCCACGCACCGGGTGGCGTTCGCGGCGCACGCTAGCACGCAGCCGATTCCCGGGCGAGGCAACGGGGCTTGAGCGGCGCTCATAGGGGAGGCGACGGCCGATGTTTCTGAAGGCGCTGCGCACCCGGAATCGGGCGTTCCTCGAAGCCGCTGTTGAGCTTCACCAGGCCGGCCGCGTGCCCGCCGGCGCTTACCTGCTCGACCTCGATACGATGACCGAGAATGCGCAGCTGATGAGCGCCGAGGCGGGCCGGCTCGGCCTCGACGTACTGGCGATGACCAAGCAAATCGGCCGCAACCCGCCGGCGCTCGATGCGCTCAAGGCGGGCGGGATCGACCGTTTCGTTGCCGTTGACATGGCCTGCGCCCGGCCGATCCATGCCCACGGTCACCGCCTGGCCCATCTCGGCCATCTCTGCCAGATCCCGCGTCGCGAGGCGGCGGAGGCCGCGGCCATGCGCCCGGACTACTGGACCGTCTTCAACGAAGAGAAAGCCGCCGAGGCCGCGCGGGCGGCGGAGGCGCACGGCCACGAGCAGGCGCTGATCGCCCGCATCCAGGCGCCCGGCGATACCTTCTATTCCGGCCACGAAGGGGGCTTCGACGCGGGCGCCGTCGAGGCCGTGGCAGACGTGCTCGACCGCACGCCGGGCGGGCGCTTCGCGGGGCTCACCACCTTCCCTGCCTTGCTCTTCGACGAAGGCGCAGGCGAGGCCCGCCCGACACCCAATCTCGCCACCCTGACCGCGGCCGCTTCGCGGCTTGCGCGGCAAGGCCGGCAGAACATCGTCATCAACGCGCCGGGCACCACGTCCGCGCATGTGATGGCGGCGCTGGCAGACGGCGGCGCGACCCAGGTGGAGCCGGGCCACGGGCTTACCGGCACGACGCCGCTCCACGCCCGCACGGAACTGCCGGAGCGCCCGGCCATGCTCTACCTGACCGAAGTCTCCCACTTTCATCAGGGCCGCGCCTACTGCTTCGGCGGCGGCCTCTATATCGACCCGGTGTTCGCCCCCTACCCGCTCAAGGCGCTGGTCGGCCCCGACCCCGAGGCCGCGCTCGCGCAGGAGGTCGACGCCGCCACGCCGGACCCGGCGATGATCGACTACTACGGCCAGCTCCTGCCGGAGCCCCACCAGCATGTCGCCATCGGCGATACGGTGATTTTCGGCTTCCGCGTGCAGGCCTTCTTCACCCGCGCCGTCGTCGTGCCGATCGCGGGCGTCAGTCAGGGCCAGCCCGAGGTGAAGGGGGTCTGGACGGCCGATGGCCGCCCCGCCTCCTGGCCCTCGCCGGAGGCGCGCTAGCCGACCGAGGTCGGCGCGAGGCGGGAGAGCTTGCGGGTCTCCGCCGTGATGACGTCGACCACCGCCGGCTGGCCTTCGCCGGTGGCGCGGATCGCGCGCTCCAGCGCGGGCCGGAGCGCCGCAGGCTCGGTCACTTGCTCGGCGTGGCAGCCGAGGCTCCTGGCAATGGTCGCATAATCCCCCTGCTGCCTGTTCGCCCGGTAGCGCGCCGAGGCCTCGGGGATGTTGCGGTCGTAGCCGGAGAAGATTGAATCGTGCTTGACCACGGTGAGGATGGGGATTTCGTTACGCGACGCGGTCTCCCAGTCCATGCCCGTCATGCCGACCGAGGCGTCGCCCATGACGTTCACCACCAGCTTCTCCGGGTTGGCGAGCTTCGCGCCCATGGCAAGCCCGAGCGAGAAGCCGAGCTGCGACGACTGACCCCAGCCGAGATAGCTGCGCGGCGGGCCGGATTCGTAGAAGACGCTCTGGATATCCCGCGAGGCGCCGGATTCGTGGGTGAGCATGGTGGTCTCGGGGTCGAGCAGCGCCCAGAGCTCGCGCATCATGCGGTAGCCGTTGATCGGGGCCGAATCGTCGGCGAACAGCGGCTCGTACTCGGCCCGCCACTCGCGCTTGATGCGGGCGATGGTCTCCGCAGTCTCGGCCCGCTGCTCGGCGCGACCTTCGCCCACGTGGCGCCTGAGCTCGGTCGCGAGCTGGCCTAAGAAGAGCTTGGCGTCGGCCACGATGCCGACCGCTGCGGCGTATTCCTTGTTGATGTCGATGGGGTCGTTGGTCGCGTGAACGATGGTTTTCCCGTCCGGGATCACCGGCGTAAACGGCGCGCGGGTCAGGCTGGAGCCCACCGCGAGCACGGCATCGCTCGCTTGCAGATAGTGGGCGGCCATGGCGGTGGTCGAAAGCGCACCGACGCCTGCCGCCAGCGGATGCGCCTCGGGGATTGCGCTCTTGCCCTGCAGCGTCGTCATCACCGGCGCACCGAGCAGCTCGGCGACCTCGGCGAGCTCGTCGCTCGCCTCGGCGTAGAGCACGCCCTGGCCGACCCAGATCATGGGCGTCTCGGCTGCGAGCAGGCGCTCGGCAGCCTCCCGCACCGCGCCCTCGTCGGCCGCAGAGCGCATGCGCCGGACCGGCGTGTAGGGGGGAGCCCCGTTCACCTCGGCCGCACACACGTCGCCCGGCAGCTCCAGCATCACCGGCTGCGGCCGGCCTGAGCGGAGCGCCGTGAAGGCCTGGCGCAGCTTGATCGGCATGAGGTCGGCAGCCAGCACCTTCTGCGCCATCTTCGTGGTCGCGGCGTAGTTGGCGGTGCTGTCGAAGGTGGGCGGCTGGTCGACATAGGACGTGCCGGGGTGGCCGGGGAGGAAGAGCAGCGGCGTCGAATCCGTGTGCGCCTGGGCGACGCCGGCAAAGGCGTTCTCCGACCCCGCCAGCGCCTGCACCGTGAAGACGCCGATCTCGCGGCCGTTGGTGGAGCGCGAGACGCCGTCCGCCATGTTGCCGGCGACGCGTTCCTGCCGCGTGGTGATGACGCGCATCCCGGCCCTCGCCACCGCCTCGATGATCGGCGTCATGGGGAAACAGAGACACTGGCGGATGCCTTCCGCCTTCAGAATTTTCACTAGAAGATCGGCGCCGGTCATGCTGCTCTCTCCAATTTTCTCTTCATTAGCCGATACACACGGGCCCCGCCTTTATCTCCACCTATCGAAGATAACAGGCTTCTTTCTTGGCCCAACGAACTCATTAATCTTGTTCCTAATTGGCCCAAGAGAGCTTTTTGTTCGGCTGCGCAGGTAGAACATGGACCAAATAACCATGGTTGCTGAGAAATACACCTCATCTTCCTTAAAATAAAGACAATCGGTGAAATGATTGCGCAATTTTTGACGCAAAATTAAATTACCAAATTTGGAATAACAACAAGACAAGCAAAGAGTTCGTCTCTCCCCCTGACCTAGCTGAGGGACGTAACTCTCGAGAATATTTCCGAATTCACTCCACTCTACAGAATCTCCAATCATCGATACACCATTGAGCCTCTTGCAAAATAGCTGAGGCGAGCGGCTTTTCTGCCTGAGTGAAGGCCCTTGCGGTGGGACCGGCCCACCCTCGTGAGTATCATGTGCTGTCGCAAAACACCGCATGATGACCACGGAGGAGTGGAGCCGTGTCCCTGCGCGAGATGCTATCGGATTACTGGTACGCCTTTCAACAAGAGTTGTTCCCGAGGCTTGAGAGCGAGCTTGGCCCGATGGGCGAGCGCTACGAGCTGTTCGTCGCGGTTCTGGAACTGGTGCGGGTCGAGGCTCTTCTGCCCCACTTCCGCGGCCAGGTAGGGCGGCCGGAGGAGGACCGCGCGGCGCTGGCGCGCGCCTTCATAGCCAAGGCGGTGTTCGACATTCCGACGACGCGGGCGCTGATCGAGCGTCTTGAGGTTGACGGCAAGCTATGGCGGCTGTGCGGCTGGAGCGGTGCCGGCCGGCTTCCGAGCGAGGCGACGTTTTCGCGGGCCTTTTCCGAGTTTGCCGAGAGCGGTCTGGCCAGCCGTCTGCATGAGACGCTGATTGCGCGGACGATGGATGGCCATCTGGTGGAGCACATCTCGCGGGATGCGACGGCGATTGAAGCGCGGGAGAAGCCGTCGCCGAAGCCGAAGGCAGCGAAGCCGAAGCGGCGGCGGCCCCGCAAGGGAGAGGCGCAGGCGAAGGAGCCAAGCCGGCTGGAACGGCAACTGACGATGAGCCTTCCGCAGATGCTGGCGGACCTGCCGAGGGCCTGCGATGTCGGCACCAAGCGCAACGCCAAGGGCCATACCACCTCCTGGATCGGGTACAAGCTGCACGTCGACACGGCCGATGGCGGGATCCCCATCAGTTGCATCATGACCTCGGCATCGACGCATGACTCCCAGGTGGCGATTCCGTTGGGAACCCTGACGGCCGGGCGGGTCGAGAACCTCTACGACCTTATGGACGCGGCTTATGATTCCATCGAGATCTGGGCGCACTGCATCTTGCTTGGCCACAAGCCGATCATCGACGTGAACCCCCGCCGCTCGGTCGACATGCAAGAGGCGTTGAGGCGTGAGAAGAAGGCGCGGCGGACGCTCGGTCTCTTCTTTCCCGAAGAGCGTCGCTACGTCGAGCGTTCAGGGTCCGAGCGGGTCAATGGGCGCCTCAAGGATGAGTTCGGCGGCCGCCATGTCCGCGTGCGCGGTTACGACAAGGTTCTGGCCCACCTCATGTTTGGCATGACCGTTCTGACGGCCAGCCAACTGATGCGCCTTATCGTTCCGCCGATCTAGCCCGGCTCGTCTCCTTCGCCATCACGGTGGCCGCACTTCTCGAAAGACGGTGCGGCCAAACGCGCCCGAAGTTCGACGAAAATACCGAATCGGAGGCTGTGCCAACGCTGATCCGACCATGGTCGCCATCAAAATCGCGCCAATTGCCGTGCGCCGACGTCGCTGCTAGCTTGGGTGTTCTTGCGCCGCTCCGAGTCGATCAGAATTTTGCAAGCGGCTCCATTATCACGTGCATGGCACGCAACATGCACAATCTTGATCTGTCCATAAGGCTGTTGAGGGGACTTGTGGCATAGTGCCTCGCTTGTGGTCGCTTTGATTACCTTGACATTTCTTCCTTCCCCGTTATTTGCTAGAATTGCACGGATTACGTCGCACTCGGTAGAGAGCACACCTTCGACTTCGTGGTCCGACGGAAGATCAAAGAGAAGATAGTTGTAAGTCATTGAGTCTCCCCACATTCACACAAAGAGCAGGCTAAACGCGATTTCGGGTGAATGCCCTGACACGACAGAGGCGTCGCGCGGCAATCGCCTACTCTCAGAGAGCGGCGAGGGCCTCGAGCGCGTTCAGATCCGGCGCCGTGCCGCCTGCCGGATCGAGGGGCTGAATGCAGACGTGGCTCGCGCCGGCGTCGAAATGCTCCTGGATGCGCCCGCGCACGGCCTCAGCGCTGCCCCAGGCGACCATGGCATCGAGGAAGCGGTCGCTGCCCCGCTCGCCCAGCTCGTCCTCGCTGAAGCCGAGGGTGAGCCAGTTGTTGCGGTAGTTCGTGAGCGGCATGTACATGCCGAGTGTCTGCGCCGCGACATTGCGCGCCGTCGATGCCTCATTGGTGAGGCAGACTTTCTGCTCGACGCAGAGCCAGGCGTCCGCGCCGACGATCTCGCGTGCCCTCGCGGTGTGCTCGGGCGTCACGTTGTACGGGTGCGCGCCCCGCGTGCGCTCGGCCGCGAGCGTCAGCATGCGTGGGCCCAAGGCCGCGAGGACGACGTTCCGCTCTTGCGCCGGCATGGCGAGCTCGGCCGCATCCATCGCGTCGAGGTAGGCACGCATGGTCGCCACCGGCTTGGCGTAGGTATGCCCGCGGAAACCCTCCACCAGGGGCACATGCGAGACGCCAAGCCCGAGCACGAAGCGGTCGCCATAGAAGTGGTTGAGGGTATCGTGGCCTGCGATCGCGGCCACCGCGTCCCGCGCGTAGATGTTGGCGATGCCGCTCGCGGCGCAGAGCCGCTCCGTCTCCGACAGCACGAGGCCGGCGAAGCCAAAACTCTCGAAGCCCGTGCCCTCGGGATACCAGAGCGCGTCGTAGCCCAGACCTTCCACCCGCTGCGCAAAGGTCGCGACCTCGCGCGCCGATGGCGAGTCCGGGAAGATCCACACGCCTCGTTTGCCCAACTCCTTCATGCCGCGTCTCTCCCGCCCTTGCGCCCGATCGGAGCGCGGCAGGTTAGCACGAACGGCTCCTGATGGTCGCAAGGGTAGGCGCGGGCTATGCTGGCCGCCAGGCCCCACCGCGAGCGGGAGCAGGAGGCGACGCATGGCAGCTGATACGGCGGTCCATCACGACAGGGACCAGATCTACCAGCAGCGCTTCGACAAGCAGCTGCGCACGCATCTCAAGACCCTGATCACGCCGGCGCTCATCGAGGAGTACCGTGCGAGCCCGCTCGGCCAGCATTCGGACGATCTGGAGCGCGTTCTGAACCACTTCCGCCGCTCATCGCTCGCGGGCAAATACCTGCTGTTCGAGCTTGAGACCGGCCGCAAGTACAAGATTGTGACCACTAGCGGCGGCGGCCTGCCCGAGGATGTGGACGGGACGGTCTACGCCGACAAGAACGAGGCGCTCCACGCGGTCTTCCTCAAGCGGGTAGACGCGCTTATGAACAGCGCTTCCTGAAGGCCGGGGGAAAGGGGCGAGCGATGGCGAAGATCACTCTGGCGGGCTATTGCGACCGCTTCAGCGCCCGGCCGGGCGAGCGGCTCGACATCATGGTGAGCGCGGAGGGCACGGACGAGGCGGAGCTTCAGCTCGTACGCCTGATCCACGGCGACGAGAACCCCGAGGGCCCCGGCTTCATCGAGCGCGAGGTCGCGGCCCCGGTGAACGGGACGCATGCCGTAGCCAAGCAATACACGCAACTGGGGAGCTTCGTCCGGGTTACGGACCCGGAAAGCCGGCTTGCGGTGGGCGGCCCCTTCACGCTCTGGGCCTATATCTGGGCCCGCACGCCCGCTAAGGGCCGCCAGGGGCTGCTCACGCGTTGGCAGGACGCCGACAACAGCGGTTATGCGCTCGAAATCGACGAGGATGGCGCGCTGGCGTTCCGCGTGGGCGACGGCGCCGGCAACACGAACGCGCTCACAGCTGACATCCAGCTCATCGCGCGCCAGTGGTACCTGGTGGCGGCCTCCTACGACCCCGCAAGCGGCGAGGCCACGCTCTATCAGGAGCCGATCGAGAACCGCTACAACAACCACCTCTCCAAGATCGTGCCGCTCGAGCGTTCCTGCCATGTGAGCGGGCAGCTTGGGGTGACTCCTGCGGCGGCTGACGCCGACTTTCTGTGGGCCGCAGCCCAGGATCGCTCGCCGGAACGCGGCGCCTTCGCGGCCCATCTCTACAACGGCAAGATCGACCGCGCGGGCGTCGCCGGCGCGGTGCTGAGCCGCGAGGTGCTCGACCGCGCGCGCGAGGCGGGCGGCGCCCCGGCAACCGGCGCGGTCATCGCCGCCTGGGACACCACGGCTGGCTATAGCGCGACCGGCATCGGCGATACCGTCGTCGACACCAGCCCCCACGGGCTTCATGGCGAAGGCCACAACCGCCCGGTGCGCGGCATGACCGGCTTCAACTGGAACGGCCACGACGACTGCTTCCGCTACGCGCCGGCGCAGTTCGGCGGTATCGAATTCCACGAGGACGCGATCACCGACTGCGGCTGGGAGCCCACCATCTCCATGGAGGTGCCGAACCTGAAGAGCGGCGTCTACGCTGCCCGGCTCAGGGCGGGCGAAGCGGAGGAGCACGTGGTCTTCTTCCTGCGCCCCAAGCAGCCCACGGCGCCCATCGCCATGCTGATCCCCACCTGCAGCTACCTCGCCTACGCCAATGAGCGCATCGGCCTCGGCACAGGGATCGCGCAGGTGCTGAGCAGCCAGGTGACCGTGATCCACGAATGGGACGTGGAGCTGCAGCGGCGGCCGGAATACGGCGCCTCCTGCTACGACAGCCACCGCGACGGTGCGGGGATCTGCTACACCACCCGGCTCCGGCCGATCTTCAACATGCGGCCCCGGCACCGGACGGCGCCCGTCGTCGTGCCCTGGCAGTTCCCCGCCGATCTCTCGATCATCTACTGGCTCGAGACCATGGGCTACGACTACGACGTGATCACCGACGAGGACCTGCATCAGGAGGGCCTGGCCTGCCTCAGCCCCTACAACGTCGTCATCAACGCCACCCATGCCGAGTACTATTCCGAGAACATGATGGACGCCACCGAGGACTATTTGGCCTCGGGCGGCCGGCTCATGTACCTCTCCGGCAACGGCTATTACTGGGTCGTCTCCTTCCGTGACGGCGACATGGACGTGATGGAGGTGCGCCGGCTCGACTTGGGCACCAGAGCCTGGAACGCGGACCCCGGCGAGCACTACATGGTGAGCAACGGGGAGCGCGGCGGCCTCTGGCGGGGGCGCGGGCGGGCGCCGCAAAAGCTCCTCGGCACCGGGTTCACCTCCGAGGGCATGGACGAATCCAAGCCCTACCGCAAGATGCCGGATGCCGAGAACCCTGCCGCCTCCTGGGTCTTCGATGGGATCGAGGGCGACATCATCGGCGATGAGGGGCTCGGCATCGGCGGCGCGGCGGGCATCGAGTTCGACCGTTACGACCTGGCACTCGGCACCCCGCCGCACACGCTGATCCTCGCCTCGTCCGAGGGCCATTCCGACAACTTCCCCCTCGTGGTCGAGGACATCCTCTGTGCCTACCCCGGCGTGGGCGGCACCCAGGACCACCGCATCCGGGCGGACATGACCTATTTCACGACGCCGAACGACGGCGCGGTGTGGTCGGCAAGCTCCATCGCCTGGGGCCAGGCGCTCCCCATCAACGCCTGCGACAACAGCGCCTCCAAGGTGACCGCCAACGTACTGAACGAGTTTATGAAGGATGGGCCTTTACCGGGGGGTGGGGTGTAACGCGGTGCGGAGGGAATTGAGATGAGCAAGTTCGACGACGATGTGATCCAGTCCCTCAAGGAGCCGCTGGCTCATGCTAGGGGCAACGGCTCTGGTACTGAACACACGTCCCTGAGCCCACGCGGCCTAAGTGCGGACGACGCTCAGGCAGACTCCGATGGCACCATCGACGAAGCAGACTGATTGAGGGGCATCAGCCCGATTGTAGTCGCCAACGTGCATTGCACAGCAAGACAACCACGATTGGCATACGGGAAAGCGAGCAACACTTCGCATTCACGTTCAGCCGCAGGGATAACACCGGCGCACTTGTGCTGAATTCTCCTAACAGATTGTATTTATTGGCCTATCGAGACGCAAAATACTATCTGACTTGGCGAATATCCTTATGAACGCTTTGACATTCGTGTTTACAGTGGTATATCTATTTCCGCTCGGTTAACTTGGGGAGGGACTCAAGTGATCATCTCAGCGTTCAGCGAGGAGCAGGTTGAACGACTGACCGGAATATCGAAGAGACAACTTCGATATTGGGATCGAACCGACTTCTTCACGCCAGCGTTTGCCAGTGAGAACCGGCGGGTTGCCTACAGCCGAATCTATTCGTTCACAGATGTGGCTTCTCTGCGCGTACTCAATATTCTCCGTAATCAATATTGTATTGCCTTGCAACACCTCAGACAGGTTGCCAAAGACCTTCCGCAAATGTCCACGTCGAAATGGACTAAAACGGAGTTGTTTGTTCTGAATCGTCGCGTGGTATTTGTGGAACCCGGAACAAATAAATGCCGGGAGATCGTTGGGAATCAATATGTCATTGGGATAGTACTCAGCGTCGTTGTTAATGACACCAGACGCGACGTAGGGGCCCTCAACCTCCGAGGGAAAGACGAAATCGGAAAGGTGACGAGGACCCGGAATGTGTGTCATAATGCTTGGGTTATCGCCGGTACGAGAGTTCCGATAGCCGCCATAAAGAGCTTTGCCGCAAAGGGATACACCGTCAGTCAGATACATGATGAGTATCCGACACTAACCGACGCCGATATTCGATCCGCTATTAAGCATGAAGGCGATGGTATTGCCGCGTGAAAGTGCCCGTACCGGAGCTAAAGTTATTCCTTGACGAAGGAGTGCCACGATCCGTTGGCCGATGCTTCAAAGAGAGAGGACATACAGTAATTTATTTCGAGGATGCTGCTGTTCGTGGCTCGCCCGATCCACTTGTGGCATCGATTTCTATGGAAAACAACGCTGTTCTAGTAGCCCTAGATGGTGATATGCGCAAGTTAGCACAACAGCGCGGTGTGGGCCAAACGCGCTATAAGAGACTGAGCCTTCTTAAGCTTTCTTGTCCAGAAACGGAAGCCGCTTCTCGAGTTAAGGAAGCAATGTCGTTGATCGAACACGAATGGGCATTAGAGTCGGGCCCTTCTAAGCGGCGAATATTCATCGACATAGGATCTAGGGTGATGCGGACATATAGATAGTTCTATCTTGGGATAGTCCCAATCTTAAGTGCTTTGCGACTGCCGTCGAACTATCGCAGTCGACGGCCAAGGGGGACATTCCCCCTCACCTCACCACACCTCACCTCTTGCCTATTCGCCTCTCGCCTAGGCGGCGGATGGGCTCGTTCATCGGGATCACAGGACCCGTGCCCGCGCGGGCTCTGTTGCAAACCTGACGTAGGGGTGAGTCAGATCAGGACGACAACCGTGCTTTCGTCATGTTTCTGCGTTGGCCAGACGGTCCTGTAGCAACGCCATCGCCTCGGTCAGAGCGCACGGTCCGAGAGCGAAGGCGCGCTCGACGATCCGGGCCTCGCCGACAATGCCGCCCTGGAGGGCGAACATCCCGGCCTGGCCCTTGCGCAGCGCGCGCATCACCTCGAAGCCCTTGATCGTGGCGTAGGCCGTCTTCATCGTCTTGAACCCGCGCACGGGCCGGATCAGCAGCTTGAGCTTGCCGTGGTCGGCCTCGACGACGTTGTTGAGGTATTTCACCTGCCTGTGCCTCGTGTCCTTCGGGCACTTGCCCTCGGCCTTCAGCTCCGCGATGGCAGCGGCATAGGCCGGCGCCTTGTCGGTGTTGAGCACCTCGGGCTGCTCCCACTCCTTCAATCCTCTCAGCGCCTTGCCGAGAAATCGCTTCGCTGCCTTGGTGTTGCGGGTCGCCGAGAGGTAGAAATCGATCGTGTTCCCGAGCTTGTCCACCGCCCGGTACAGATACGCCCACTTGCCGCGGACCTTGATGTAGGTCTCGTCGACGCGCCAACTCCGCGACTGCGGCCGGCGCCACTGCCAGCGCAGACGTTTCTCCATCTCCGGCGCGAAACGCTGCACCCAACGATAGATCGTGGAGTGGTCGACCGCGACGCCGCGCTCGGTCATCATCGCTTCGAGGTCGCGGTAGCTGATCGGATACCGGTAGTGTTACGGTAGGAACGCCGGTTGCCCGACGCCCCCCGTGCAGATCCCCGCATGCGCGCTAACGCACGGGGCTCCTACCTCGGGTGTTTGACGGCAAACCGCTGTTCTGGCCATGGATGCAGGATTTGCAGCGGCGGCCAGAAAGCCGCCGCGACCCTTCCCAGCTTGTCCAGCTTGGTCCGGTCCATCTGCGACCGGCGTCTCAAGACACGCAGCCACATTCGTCGGAGTCGAAATGCAAACCGCTTGAGGGACGGGGAACTGGTCGGGACGGCGTAGTAGTGCAGCCATCCATTCAGAATCTTCCCTAGCCATTTGGCCACCTCATATGGGTTATGGTGCATCCGCCGACGCAGCTCGGCACCGATACGCCGTAGGGTCCGGTCGACCCGCTTGCCCACCGGCTTGCGCCCCAGCCCGAACTTCCCGTTCCTCGTCGTTCGGCAGTAGTGCGTGAACCCGAGAAAGTCGAAGGTTTCGGGACGCCGCTCGCCTCGTGCCCGGCGGTTCTTTTGCGCAAACCGCCCGAACTCGATGAGACGGGTTTTGTCAGGGTGTAGCTCCAGTGAAAACGAGGCCGTCCTTTCCTTCAGGTCGTGTAGAAACCGCTCCGCATCCCGCTGGTACTGGAACCCGACCACGAAATCATCGGCGTACCTCACGATGATTGTGTTGCCTTCGGCTGTTCGGGCGCGCCACTTCTTGTGGAACCACAGGTCGAGGACATAGTGCAAATAGACGTTCGCCAGAATCGGCGAAACAATCGCACCCTGCGGAGTGCCCCGAAGGTCATCCCGCCATTCGCCCCCTTCCATGACGCCAGCATTGAGCCACTTGACAATCAAGCGGATAACCCGCCTGTCGCCGATACGGTGCTCCAGAAACCGGACCAGCCAGTCCCTGTCGATTCGGTCAAAGTACGACCGGATGTCCGCATCGACAATCCATCTGACCCCTCGCCGTTCTATCCCGAAAGCCAGGGCGTCGAGCGCATCATGCGCCCCACGTCCGGGTCGGAACCCATAGCTGAATCCGAGGAACTCCGGCTCGTATATCGGCAAAAGGATGGTCTCCGCCACCGCCTTCTGGACAATCTTGTCCTCCACTGCGGCGATGCCCAGCGGTCGTGTTCCCCCGTCCGGCTTCGGTATCTCTACCCGCCGCGACGGACGCGCCCGGTACGCTCCGCTCTGAACCCGGTCATGCAGGTCGCTCAGCCGTTTGGCCAGACCCTTCCCGTATTCATGCCACGTCACGCCATCCACGCCTGCCGCTGCCTCCTTCTTCAACGAAAAGTAGGCCGCATCGAGCGCTTCCGTCGTGATGTGGTGCAACAGCGCAGTGAGCTTCTCCTTCGGCTTCCTCGTTGCTGCTTGCCGTATCCGCTCCGCCGCTTGTGTCACGCGCGCCCGGCGCTGTGTCCGGTGCGTGCTTTGGCCTCGCGGATTCCCCTTGGTTCCAGCCCTTCCCTCCGTCGGCTCCGCCGGAACCGAGGTCCCTTTGTTCGCCGCCCTCATCGGTACTATGGCCAGATCCGATTGCTCCAACCCGTTCATCATCGATTCGGACTATCTCCTCTCTTCCGCGGCCCCGGTACGACGACCGGGGCGGATTGGAGCCCTCTCAGGTCCCCTGCGTGGACGTACGTGCGTGCCTGGGTTCTTAGACGCCGCGGAGCCCTCGCGCCCTCACGAAAGCGGGCGGTCAGTGTTGCCTTCGGCCGCTGATACAGCCTCGGCACTCCGAATGACCATGTTTCGACGCTCAATAGCCCTGCCCGCACGCGCCGCTACCGACACTTCACATGACACCTCACGATGCCCTGCGCACGGCTCGCGGCGAAGGCGGCTCGTTACACCTTTCCTCCCGCCGGACTTTCACCGGCTATCCACGTCAGAGTTAGCCTGACATTCACCAGCGTACGGCCCAGAGCACGATCTCCCCCCGAAAGTGACGTCCCTTGAAGTCGCTCATGCCTCAACCCCTCTCGGCAGATCACGCAGACACGTCACCAAATAGCCGGACTTTGCAACAGAGCCGGCCCGATCGCCCTGCGGGCGCCATCGACATCCATGTTCCCAGGCGCGCCGATCCTCTCCCGGCTCAGCCTCATCGATCCATCGATCGACTCGAGGAGGCAGGGCCCCAATGAAGAGGATCGACACCATGAGCATCAGGGACATCCTTCGGCACCATCACGACCTGGGCTTGCCCCGGGCGGAGATCGCAGTGGCCGTGAGCGTGAGCGCGGGGACGGTATCGAACGTTCTGGAGCGCGCGCAGGCGGCGGGTCTGTCATGGCCGTTGCCGTCCGATCTCGACGATGACGGGCTGCGTGCGCGGCTGTATCCGCCGGCGCCGCGAGAGAGCGGATATGCGCCGCCGGACTGGGATGGCGTGCTCCGTGAGCTTCGAGCCAAGCGCAAGCGGCGCCGGGTGCGCGCGACGCGCCGCACGCTTTGGGAGGAGTACCGCGACGAGGTCGAGGCCCAGGGCGGGAAGGCGTACAGCTACAGCCAGTTCTGCGCGCGCCTGAAGGCGCACCAGGTCAGTTGCGGCGTCTCGGCGCAGATGCACTTCGACTACGAGCCCGGGCTGTACGGGATGGCGGACTTCTCCGGCAAAACGCTGGCCCTTCGCACCGGGCGCGGCGAGACCGACGTAGAGATCTTCGTCGCGGTCCTGGCGCATTCGAACCTGATCTACGCGGAGGCGACGCCCGACCAGACGGTGCGCCACTGGACGATGGCCCACCGGCGCGCGCTCGAGTACTTCGGCGGCACCCCCCGCCGGTGGATCATCGACAACCTCAAGTCAGGCGTGGACTATCCCGACCGCGACGACATCCGGCTCAATCCCTCCTACCGGGAGTTCGCGCGTCACTACAAGATCGCGGTGCTGCCTGCGCGCAAGTATCGGGCCACCGACAAGGGGCTGGTCGAGAGCTGCGTCAATGCCGTCCAGACGCGCATCCTGCTGGCACTGCGCCACCAGACCTTCTTCTCCCTCGACACCATGAACGCTGCCATCCGCCGCGAGCTCGACCGCCTCAACGATGCCCCCATGGCCAAGTGCGGCGAGAGCCGCCGCGCACTCTTCGAGGCGAGCGAACGGGCGGCCCTGGCCGCGCTGCCGGCTCACCCCTGGGAGTGGGGAGAGTGGGTCGAGCGCAAGGTCGGGCCGAACTGTCATGTCCGCTTCGAGCGCAACCACTACTCCGCTCCCGAGCGCTACATCGGCCGCCAGGTCGACGTCCGCGCCGGCGAACGCATGGTCGAGGTGTTCCTCGAACGCGGCGGCGAGCGCATCGCCGTCCACCGCCGCAAGGCCGGGCGCAACCAGTACGCCACCACCCCCGAGCACATGCCGGAGAACCACCGGGCGGTCTGCGATATCCGCCGCCCCGACTACGGAGACATCCTGCTCGACCAAGCGCGCCGCATCGGAGCCAATGCCCTGGCCTGGACCGAGCGATGCTACGCCTCGCGCGACTTCCCCGAACAGGCCTTCGCCACCGTGCAGGGCATGATCCGCCTCGCTGACAATCATGGTGGCGATCGCCTCGACGCACTCTGCGCCGAGGCCCTGGACCTCAACCGGCTCGCTTCGGGCTTCCTCAGGGAGCGCCTCAAGAACGGCGGCGAGTCCGATCAGCCGCGCCCCGAGCCCGACGAGACCATCCCCAGCCACGGCAACATCCGCGGTGGCGACTACTACGGCAACAAGGACGGAGAATCACCATGACCCTGCGACAACCCAATATCGATCGCCTGCTGCAGCTCGGCCTCAGCGGAATGGCCGAGGCCCTGGAGGAGCAGCGCGACATCGCCGATGTAGACCAACTCGGCTTCGACGACCGCCTCGCCATGATGATCGAGCGCGAAGCCGAGCACCGCGATCACAAGAGCTATCTCGGCCATCTGCGCCAGGCCCAGTTGCGCATCCGTGCCGACGTCCAGGACATCGACTGCCGCGCAGGGCGTGGCATCGCCCGGACCACGCTCACCCAGCTCGCCGCCGGCGACTGGATCCGCCAGGGTCACAATCTGATCCTGGGTGGGCCAACGGGATCGGGAAAGACGTTCGTCGCCTGCGCGTTCGCCCACCAGGCCTGCCGCCAGCACCAGTCCGTCCTCTATCGCCGCGTCCCCGAGCTGGTCGCGGCGCTCACCCGTGCCCGCGACAAAGGCACGCTCGATCGTCTGATGGGCCGCCTGGGCAGGGTCTCCCTGCTGGTCCTCGATGACTGGGGGCTGCAGGGCTTCTCCGCCGAGGGCCGGCGCGACCTGCTGGAGATTGTCGAGCAGCGCCACGGACGCAAGTCCATCCTCATCGCCAGTCAGATCCCCGTGGAGGGCTGGCCAGAGGTAATCGGCGAGCCAACGATCGCGGACGCGGTGCTCGACCGCATCGTCCACAACGCCTATCGCATCGAGCTCAAGGGAGAGTCCCAGCGCAAGCGCAACAAGCCGCCGCCACTCGATGGCGGCGACGGCAACAGAGCCCCGGCCTGAAGGCCGGGGTCCATGGGCGCTTGCGGCGCCTTGCAGGTTGTGAGGGCGGAGGTGCGCGGCGGCATGCTGTGTGTGAGAGCTTGCCGCCGCTCCCCGCCGGCCGTTTGCATGCCCAAGAGGCCTCGCATACGCTCGGCTCGGGCTGGCCAAAGGCCAGCCCCCTGACATCACCAAGGGGAGGGTCCCACCGCCAAATCCGGGAGAGACAGCGCGCTGACGCGCGCCCGCGGCGCGGTCAAATGTTGCCAGAATCCCGGTCAGATAAAATCAAAACCGGCGGTCAAATAAACCGGAATCCGCAGGCGGGCAGCATGTCTCCCGAAGGATGAACCAATTCATAAGTTCGAACAAGGTTCGTCTCATCGGTGATCTCGGCAACACGAACTGTCAACCAGTCTCCATCGGCTTTGGCTTAATTTCGTCCCATTTATTTCTCTGTCCGGCACGCAGCTTCCGTGCGGGAGCCCTACTTGGATGACCTGATAATGCCCTCAACCAGCTTCGGCTCATGGGGGCGAATGCGGAGATGCGTCCGCCTCCTGTTGAACTCTGGGGCTCGCCAACAGCTCTGTTGACTGGATCAGAGCGGAACGATCCTTGCCTCCCAGTCCGTTGGCAGCGTGGGCATTTATCAGCTGTTGGCATGTCGCCGTATTGGGCAATGAGATATCCAGATCGCGGGCAGCCGACAGGGCCAGATTCAGATCCTTCTAATGGAGTTCGATCCTGAAACCGGGATCGAATGTGCGCTTGTTCATGCGTTCCGCTTGGACTTCAAGTACATTGGACGAGGCGAAGCCACCCATCAGCGCCGCACGCACCCTTCCCCGGATCGACTCCCGCATTCGGCGCAAAGACCAGCGCTTCGCTCACCGCTTGCATGTTCAGAGTGACGATTATCTGATTGACCACCTTGCATGTTTGACCGTCGCCGACAGCACCGGCATGGGCAATATTCTTACCCATCACTTTAAAAAGCTGTCTGGCACGCGCGAAAGCCTGTTCGGTTCCCCCGCACATGATGTACAAGGTGGCATTCCTGGCGCCCACTTCACCACCCGATATTGGTGCGTCCACATAGTCGCAGCCAAGCTCTGCGAACCCTGAAGCAAACGCTTGGCGGCATTCGGCAAAGTCGAGCTCGTGTCGATCACCAATCTGCCTCCGCCGATTCCTAGAACGGTGCCGCCCTCCCCGAACAAGACCTACTCGACTTCCGGCGTATTCGGAACCATGGTGATAACGACATCCGAGCATGCCGCAATCTCCATTGGGTTCGAACAGACTTTCAGGCCCTTGTCGATCAGCCAGTCAGGCGGCGGTGACCGATGCACGACAGTCGGCATCTCGTAGTTGCCGTCAAGGAGATGGCCGGCCATCGGCGCGCCCATGACACCTAGTCACCTGGAATTGAAGTAGATATCATTATACAATAGCCATCGGAGTTGGATTATGGAGGTCTTTCCGATGGCACGTGGCGTTGGCCGGCCGATGGCGGCCTTGGTTCTGAGCGATAAGGAACGGTCGTATCTTGAGCGTCAGGCTCGACGCCGCCGGGTCGCGCGCTCGCTGTCCGATCGCTGCCGCATGATCCTGCGCTGCGCAGACGGCCTGACGAACAAGGCGGTGGCAGCCGAGATCGGCGTGCACGAGCACACGGTCGGCAAGTGGCGCCGCCGCTTCCTGAAGGAGCGCATCGAGGGGCTGTCGGATGAGCCTCGTCCGGGACGGCCGCGAACGCTCTCGGACGAGAAGGTGGCCGCGGTCATCGAGCGGACGCTGGAGACGACGCCGGCCGACGCGACCCACTGGTCGCTCCGTTCGATGGCCCGGGAGAGCGGACTGTCGCACACGACGGTCCGGCGGATATGGGCGGCCTTCAGCGTGCAGCCGCACCGCTCGGAGACCTTCAAACTCTCCAGCGACCCGCTCTTCGTGGACAAGGTCCGCGACATCATAGGCCTCTATCTGTCGCCGCCGGACCGCGCGCTGGTGCTCTGTGTCGATGAAAAGAGCCAAATCCAGGCACTCGATCGCACACAGCCGGTCCTGCCGATGCTGCCGGGCATGCCCGAGCGCCGCACACACGACTACAAGCGTCACGGCACGACCTCGCTCTTCGCAGCCCTCGACGTCGCCACGGGCCGCGTCATCGGCAAGTGCTACAGGCGCCACCGGGCCAGGGAGTTCCTCGACTTCCTGAAGGAGATCGACCGGCGTGTCCCGGAGGGGCTGGACATCCACATCGTCATGGACAACTACGCCACCCACAAGACGGCGGCGGTCAAGGAGTGGCTGGCCCGGCGGCCGCACTGGCATGTTCACTTTACGCCGACTTCGGCGTCCTGGATCAATCAGGTCGAACGCTGGTTCGCCGAACTGACGCGCAAGCAACTGCAGCGCGGCGTGCACACCTCCACCCGCCAGCTCGAAGCCGATATCCGGGCCTTCATCGAAAAACACAACGAAGACCCCAAGCCCTTCAGGTGGACCAAATCGGCCGACGACATCCTCGCCGCCGTCAAGCGCTTCTGCCTCCGTGTCGATCAAAACTTATGCCGCGAACTTTAGATTCAGGTGACTAGTCCAATGACTCTGATCCTTTTCACGATATGCACCTTCTATTGTCAGTAACCCAAATCCGGTCGCACGACGTTTTCGAGCGGTTCGCCCCGAATATGGCGCCTGAGATTGTTGAAGAGGATGTCCAGCGTAATCGGCACATAGTTTTCGCCGTCGTCGGCGGAAACATGTGGCGTCACGACAAGATTGGGCACATGCCAAAGCGGCGATTCAGGCGGAAGGGGCTCGGGATCGAAGACATCGATAATTGCGCCTGAAAGATGGCCTGCACCCAAAAGCTCCGAAAGTGCCTCATAGTTCATGGCGGACGAACGGCCGACATTGACGATACCGGCGCCCGGCTTCATCCGTTCAAGCCGCCTGCGGTCGAACAGCCCCACCGTTTGCGGCGTGGATGGCAGCGAGACGAAGACGTAGTCGGCGCGTGGCAGCACGTCGTCGATCCGGTCCGTCGTGACCATTTCATCGATATCCTGATGCGGTCTGCCGCTGCGATTGACGCCCAGCACTTCGAGCCCGAGGCGCTTTAACTGTGTTGCCGCGCCGCCGCCCAGACTGCCGACGCCGACGACAAGGGCCGTCTTGCC
Organism: Alphaproteobacteria bacterium; assembly: GCA_965262755.1. GTDB lineage: Bacteria > Pseudomonadota > Alphaproteobacteria > UBA828 > UBA828 > WTGU01. Next base: position 1,310,830 of record OZ253557.1, read on the forward strand.
GGCGATCGGCGTCGAAAAGAGCGACTGCCAGTTGCCATCCCGCTGATTGGTGACTATGGCCGGCATATGGCTGTGCAGCATCAGGATACTCATCAGGCCGAACTCGCCCGCCTTGGCCGCATGGGCGCCCTTGTTTTTGATGACCTGTACGCCCTCGGGGACCCAGTCCATCGGGCAAAGGTGTTCAACACCGGCGCCGATGATGTGAATCCATTTGAGGTTTGGTGCAATCTTGGCCAGGTCCCGCGTCGGAAAATCCCAGCAGAACAACACCTCAGTGTCGCGCATCGACCGCGTGAAATTATCGCAATCCCAATCGATGAAAACATCCACATGTTGAGCGACATCGGGATGCCGTCTGGCCGCTTCAGACCAGCGCTCCGGCGTCGTCGTGAACACGGCTTCGGACTCTGGTGTGGAAGGAAATGTCTCCGGCGAAGCGTGGTTGTTTTTTACATGTACCTTTATCTTGCGCTGCGGGTCCATATACGGGTCCTTGGTGTGTTTCGAAAAAGATTGGCTAGGGTCATGCTGGTGCATTTCCTCGGATTCCGTTCAGGAGATTAGAGACGGTGACAATCCCGACCGGGCTGTTGTCGCCGTTGACGACAAGAACTGGTTCAAGGTTCACTGTCTTCAACTGGACCAGGGCGTCGAGATCCGTATCGTCCGGAACGGAGCGGTAGCGAGCCACCGCCTTCCCCGGATTTTCATGTTCATATTGCTCGACGGGCTGCATGACCGAATGGGCGCGAACCAGTTTCAGTTTGGATATGCCCTTGACGAACTCGGCGACATAATCGTCCTTCGGTTCGGTCACGATTTCTTCCGGCGTGCCGACCTGAACAAAGCGCCCCTCCTTCATGATGGCAATCCGGTCGCCCAGGCGGATTGCCTCTTCGAGGTCATGCGTAATGAATATCGAGGTCTTGTTGAGATTCTTCCACAGATGCAGGAACTCATCCTGCAACTGCCGCCGGATCAGCGGATCCAGGGAGCTGAAGGGTTCGTCCATCAACAGCAGTTCCGGATCCGTCGCCAACGCCCTGGCCAACCCAATGCGCTGTTGCATCCCGCCCGACAGTTCGTCCGGATAATGTTTTGCCCAGGCCCCCAACTGGACCAGCTCAAGCATCTCCTGCGACCGTTCCCGCCGTTGCTCTTTCGGAACATTCAGTACTTCAAGGCCGAATGAGACGTTGTCCGCGATGCTCCAGTGGGGAAACAACGCCATTTTCTGAAACACCATGCCGATTTTTTCGGAGCGCAGGCGAAGCATCTCCTTGTGGCTCAAGCCGTTTATATCGACACCGCCGATCAGCAGTTCTCCGGCGGTGGGTTTGATCAGGCGGTTTATGTGCCTGATGAGGGTGGATTTGCCGCTGCCGGAAAGCCCCATGACACAGAATGTCTCGCCACGCGTCACCTCGAAACTCACTCCGGCAACGGCGACGATTGCGCCGAACTCGTCGAGCACATGTTCCTTGCTCAGGTTTTGCGATCGCATCGCGTCTAGCGCTTGGTCCACGTTGCGGCCAAATATTTTCCAGACGCCCTTTCCGGCGACCGCGGATTCCTGTCGTTCGCTCATTTTGAGCTCCCGCTTTCGTCGCAGTCAAGGAGGGGCACGCGCCCGGATCACGGAAAATCCGGACATTGTGCGCCCTCTTCATCTCTGCGGCATAATCCGCGACTGTGGTTACTTCTGCGGCATAATCCGCGACTGCGGTTACTGACCGGCTTTACGCGCTTCGGCCAACCAACCGTCAAACGATTCCTGGTTTTGTGCTATCCAGTTTTCCGCGTGGCGGCGGACATCCTCGAAAGAGTCCTCGCCTTGCCGGATCTGGTAGTTCTCATCGTTGACGTCGCTGATCGGGATGCGTACCAATTCGAACCAGCGTGCCGCGTCCGGGTGTTCGTTCAGGAAGTCGTTGTTGGCGATGATCATAATCGTGTTCAAGGAAAAGCCGACATTACGTCCATCCGGCAGGCTGGTGTCTTCCTTGGCATCGTCCGGAAGCGAAGTGAAGGGTACCTCCAGCCATTCCACCTGGTCTCCGGGCCGCAAGACTTGAGAGACCCAAAGCGGGGTGTAGGTGTAGTAGAGCACCGGTTCACCCGCACCCTGACGGGTGACCACATCGGCGGCCATCACCATAAACTGTCCCTGGTTGTGCGTCACCGTATCGCGAAGGCCATAGGCATCTAAATGGTGTTCGATGACCCTCTCGCAGCCCCATCCGGGCGGACACCCGGCAAGATCGGCCTTGCCGTCCTGATCGGTATCGAAGATCTTGGCGATCTGCGGATCCTTGAGCTGCTCGATATTTGTGATTCCGTGCGCCTTGGCGGTAGCGGCATCGACCAGATATCCCTGTCCAGCGCCCTCGACCAGCGCGCCGAGTTTGGTCATCGCGCTAGTTCCGCCGGCCTTGTCGAAATAGACATTCTGAAGAGGCTGCCAGTGAACGGCGGTAAAATCGGCCTCTCCCTGGCCGACTGCGATGTGCATTGCCGGAATATCGAGGTGCTTGACCTTTTCTAAGTCAAAGCCCAGGCGTTCGAGACCGATATTGACCACTTCCGTCTGGAACAGTCCTTCCAACAGGCCGTCATAGGCCGGGCGGACCGTACCCTTGTCGCCAGCAATCGCGGCTGAAGATGCGCCTAGGCTGATCAGCACGAGCGCGAGGGCCGTCAACCATCCGGTCCGGTGAAGTCGCTCCAATGTAAACATTATTGTGTATCCTTTCCTACGGTTTTGGGTTGGATTATCGGGCTTGATCGCCCCTATGAGGCACTCGCGGTTTGAGCCCCTCTGCGTTGGATCAGGCGTAGATAAACGCCGACCGGTCCCCGTTCCCTCCAGTTGGTTCTGTCACGACTGGACGACGCGGCAGCCTGAGTTATTCGGTCTATGATCATGGCGAGGACGACAATCGCGATTCCGCCTACGGCAGCCAGCCCCATGTCAAGACGGCCGATGCCGCGCAGCACCATTTGCCCCAGGCCCTCGACGGCGATCATCGAAGCGTAAACGACCATGGAAAGCACCATCATGAGCGTCTGGTTGACGCCAGCCATGATGGTTCGTCCGGCCAGCGGAATCTGGACACGAAACAGCACCCGCTTTTCTGTGGCTCCAAATGCCCTTGCTGCTTCGAGCACATCGGCCGGGACTTCCCGCAACCCCAGGTTTGTCAGCCTGATGACGGGCGGCAAAGCAAAAAACACGGTGACGATAATCCCAGGCACATTGCCGATGCCGACAAGCATCACGACCGGCACCATGTAGACAAATCCCGGCATTGTCTGCATCACGTCGAGAACCGGCCGCAGAGCCGCCGCTACCCGGTCGCTCCGCGCTGCCCAGATGCCGAGCGGGATACCAATAACAACGCAGAAAAGCACCGATGTTAGAACCAGGGCTATAGTGGTCATGGCCTCGTCCCACACCCCGACAAATCCCAAGAAGGTCATCGCCGCGGCGGAGAAAATACCGATCCGCAGCCCGGCAATCTGCCAACAGAACAGAAAGAGAAGCGGCAGGAAAAGCAGCGGCGGGACGGCCAACAGAGCTGTTTCTATCGCGTCCAGAATTGCACCGATCGGCTCACGAACCGCATAGAATGTCGAGCGGTGTTCCTGTACCAGATAATCCAGTGCCGTCTGTATCCAACCGTCCAGCGGAATGTGGTAACGGTCAAATATGTCGGGCATCGTGCCCTCTCTTTCGGATATCCCCGGCAAGCACGATCACGGCAATCGGGCTCACGCGAATTCCTCGTCCACCTTCTCATCGGATTCGATTTGCTTGAGACGCCGGACAACATTTTCCACGCGCTCGTCCTCAGGCAGACCCTCGGCTTCGAATTGCGCCTCCATCACGGCTTTGCCGACTGCTCGTAGCATTGCGCCGTCGTCGATGCCGTTGGTCGGTTTGTGAAGGACGGTGTCGCCGCCATAAGTTGGAATCGGGCCATCGGGCCATCCGTCCGCCACCTGGAGCGGTTCGGTACCGTCTTGCAGATCGCGAACAAGTGAACGCAGACGCTTGCGATAGCCGACGATACCCCGGTCGCTGGGCACAAGGTGTTCCTTCTCATGCTCGGTAATAGTGCCCATGCTCTCGGTCGCTTCGGCATCCGCCGGAACGAGCAATTTTTCCTCGTCGGATCGATCGAATACCTCGCCCTGTTCGATCAGTTCGCGGCCCTCAGGCGTGTTGTATTCCGGCGGATCGGCCCGGTCGCCGAAAACCGCCCAGGCATAACACATCGTTGCTTCTTCACTTAGCGGAACCACCCAGCGTACAAAGGCGGTCCGCCCGTAATAGAGCTGTTCGGTTCCGTCGGCGGCGAAAGCCGCACCGGCCTGGGTGAAGTTGGGAAGCACCAGCTCGTTTGTGCGGACCCAGACGTTCTCGCCCACCCTTCGCGTGGTTGTACCCAGGAAACTCGCTTTCCGGTCGTAGAACTTCATCTCACCGATTTCTCCAAACCCTTTTGAGAACTGCTCACGGCTGGTGCGTGAATGCAGGAAAGCGGTGTGAAGCGGGTCGACGATTGCGTCGAGTACCTGCAACCAATTGCAGTGAAACGGCGCCTTGTAAGGCGCGAGTTCCTGTCCGGGCAGATTGAAGGTATCGTAAATGGGAAATGCGGGCGTTAATTCGGGCGGCCCCAGATAGGCGAATATCAACCCCTTGTAATCCTTCACCGGATAGGCACCCAGGGTCACGGTCTGACAAATCCGTTTCTCTACCTCTTTGGGCTGGCCTGGTGCTTCAAGGATCGCCCCACCGGTATCGAAAAGCCAACCGTGGTAACAGCAGCGGATACCTCGTTTTTCCGGAACGCCGTACTCAAGCGAAGATCGCCGATGAGGGCAGCGGCGGTGCACCAGGCCGATGCGGTCGCTCTTGTCTCGAAACAAGACAAGATCTTCGCCAAGCAACTGAACCAGCATAGGCCTCGTACCAAGCTCCGACGTTAGCGCCACAGGGTGCCAGAACCGCCTCAGATACTCACCACATGGTGTATCCGGACCGACCTCAGTCAACTCGGCATCGCTCTTGCCAATCCATGTTTGGTGATAGCCGCCATAGGCAAGGTTTTGCTTCGGTCGGTTTCGAATGAAATTGTTCATACTTGTGGCTCCGAATTGTTCATATCCATGGCCGCGAAGGCCCGACCTGCGCCGCCGCTCCATCGGGCGGCGTTGCTCCGCACTCCGTCGTCCGACCCCGTCCTGGCGGCGGTCACGCCGAACACTGGCAACGGCTCCATATCCGTCTTCCCGGCGGTCCTCTCGCGCCACGGCGGAACACGTAGGCATCCGCCCACCGAGTGCGCCGAAGCTGCCGACGGTGCTGCGCCGCGCAACAGCGGCCACAGCACCGCCTCTCATGCTCTCGCGAGTTTAGGACTAATCGAAGGAAAAGTGTGTGAATTTGCGAAGTTTTGTATGAATATTGTGTGAATCATCGCGACGCGGCGGAGATCGCCGGTGACATCGGCCTGTTGTTAGGCGTCTACCCGTTCGTCTTGTGCCGCGTGCCGCCCGCCACCGCCTCGTGGTCGAGCATGGCCGCCGCGCCATGGGCGTTGCCCATCCCGCTCCCCGTAGCCGCCGCCAGCGCGTGTGCCGACACCTCCACGCCGTCATCGTCCATGTCCCCTGTACCTCTCACGACGCTTCTTCCTCGGTCGGCTAAGAGAGAGTCCGGCCTGCAAGCGACCGGCATCGACATCCTCCTGGAGTCGGAGCGGGACGATTGCCGATGCGGCCGCTTGTCTCCTGAGGCCGGTGACGACGATGCGGGGTGTTCCGAGCCGCCGGGCGCGGCACAGCCCGCGCCAGCGACGCCCTGGCGGCTGCAATCCAACCGTCGGCCCGGACGACCCGCAGGGTGAGTATCGGAGATATCGCCGTGCGCCGCCCGTCCTGGGCGAGCACATGAACGACGTGCTCGCCCAACTGCTTGGTATGGACGACTACGCACTGCATCGCTTGCGCGAGCGCAAGGTGATCTGAGTCGGAGAGGTGTGTGGCAACTCACGAGGCGATGGCCATGTTGGATCCTTCCCCCATCGGCACGCGGGAGGGGCCGAGTGCGTACACCGGCCGCTGGGGCCCGGCGGTCTCACAAGATGTTGACCGGCGTCGAATGTTGACCCTTCATAGTCGCGTGATATCAACACGTTAGCGTGCCGATCGGCGTCGAATCTGCGCGCCGATCAACAACGAGACTGGCCTGCGCATCGCCGCCCGTATCCTCGGCCCGGCGTCGCGGTTCGCGGCGTGTGCAGCGATGGCAGCGGACCGGCAAGGCCTTTATCACGAATTTCATGTTGCGATGATGGGGTGGTCTGAGGATCCGACGGATGAAGAGGTTGTCGAGATCGCCCGCGCCATTGGGCTGGACGTCGAAAGGCTGCGGCGCGACATGGAGGACGGTGCCATTGCGGAGTATCTGGACGAAACGGCCCGATTGGCCGACGCGCTCGGCATCGGCGGCACGCCCGCCCTCGTGATAGGCGGCACTCTGATTCCTGGCGCCGTCGATGGCGCCAGCTGTCGATGGCGCCAGCGATGGAGTTGGTCTCAGAGGCTAGGGTAGGTGGTTGAGTTGTCGGGATGACCGGGCTCAACACCGCGCGGTTCATCCTCTTACCGAGAAAGAGGAGATGACTCAGCGCATCGAAGGTGGTCTCGAGCGTCCAATTCCGCAGCGGGGCGGCTTGGGGCGGAGGGCCCGACTTCAGAAGTCCTCGCTCTAGGAGCGTGCGCCGTAGAAGTTTTGATGCTGGGCGATTGGCGCGCGGCCGCCGGAGAGGCGGGATTTTGGCCCGAGTGTGGACATCTGGCCCGCCCGACTCTGGGATGGAAATCCCAGACCGGAAGGCCGGAACGGAAGAGATTCGCGTTTCATACGCGGTCGATGGGCACTGCGCGCCCCGGAGCAAGTGCGTTGGCAGGCCAGCACCTGCCTCAGCACGTGGCCACCGTCCCCATCCGCTTGATGTTCAACGCCAAGCACACGAGGTCCCACTCGCCGCGCACCTTCGCCAAGCCTCGCAGGCTGAATCGTCGGAATCCGAGCACCTCCTTGATCCACCCGTTCGGCGCCTCCGAGAGCCACTTGCGTTGCGCGTACCGGGCTTTGCCCGCGGGGCGCGCCAGTTTCTCACCCATGCGGTGCGTGGCAGGGAGCCGGGCCGGGTCGACCGCCACCTGGGACTTGCCTTCACGCCCCAGCGCTACGTGCGCGTCGATGCCGCGATCTTCCAGCTCCAACAGATCCGGCTCGTTGCAGTAGCCCGCATCGGCCAGTACCACCGCAGGCTCGACCCCAAACGTCTCGTTGATCTCGTCGAGCATCCCCACCAGCTGACCCTGGTCGCTGGCCTGTGGCCCCACCTGAGTCGCGACGATGATCTGGTGCTCCCCATCGACCGCCATCTGCGCGTTGTAGCACTGCTGGAATCCCTCGCTGCTGGTCTTCATGATCTGGCTCTCGGGATCGGTGAAATTGCTCTGCGCCTTCGGCGCGGGCTCGCCGTAGGCCCGCTTGTAGGGCCGCCCGCCCCGGGGATTGCGGTCCTGCCCAGGCTCGCGCCCGCGCTCAGCGTCGCGCCCGCGTTGCGCCGCCTCCAAACGCGCTTTGGCTGCCTGGATCGCCGCCAGGCGCTTCTCCCTGCGTTGCAACTCCTCGGGCAACTCGTCGCCCCGGAAATCCTCGCCCCAACGATCGTCTTCTTCGGCGTCCACCATCCCCGCCTTCGTCAGCAGCGCCTCGATCTCCGCCTGCAAGCGAGCCGCCTCTTTGCCCATCCGCTCATAGCTCATCGCCTTGCGCTTGCTCGCGTTCGCTCGCACCTTCGTCCCGTCGACCGAGAGCTTGCCGAACCGCGCCAGTCCCATCTCGCGCGCCACCTGCACCACCCCCACAAACAGCTCGCTGAACTCCGCCAGATGTCGGCGGCGGAACTCACATACCGTGCGATGTTGCGGGAAGTTGCCCGCCGCGAGCATCCGAAACGCTACATCCTCCTCCAGCTTTCTCGCCACCGCACGCGAGGAGAATGTGCCCGTCGCGTAGGCATAGATCAGCACCTTGACCATCATCGACGGCTCGTAGGGGGCGTTGCGTCGACCGTCCCCCTCGTAGGGCGCATAGAACGCCGTCAAGTCCAGTGCATCGACCACATCGCTGACGTGATGAGCCAGGTGCCCTGGGGGAACCCACTCCTGCAAGTCCGGCGGCAGAAGCAAGGGCTGCTCCGGCTGGTAGGGACGATACGTGGTCGGCATCGGGCAGTTCCCAAACGCAACTGGCGTGTCGCATCATACTGCCCCCTGACGCCAATCCACCCACACCCCATCCAATACCAACTTCGCCGCGCGGATTTTTCTACGGCGCACGCTCCTAGTCACCTGAATCTAAAGTTCGTGGCATAAGTTTTGATCGACCCGGAGACAGAAGCGTTTGACGGCGGCGAGGATGTCGTCGGCGGATTTCGTCCACTTGAAGGGTTTGGGGTCTTCGTTGTGCTTGTCGATGAAGGCGCGGATGTCGGCTTCGAGTTGGCGGGTCGAGTGGTGCACACCGCGCTGCAGCTGCTTGCGCGTCAGTTCGGCGAACCAGCGTTCGACCTGGTTGATCCAGGACGCCGACGTCGGCGTGAAGTGGATGTGCCAGTGCACTCGCCGCGCCAGCCACGCCTTGACCGCCGCGGTCTTGTGAGTGGCGTAGTTGTCCATGACGATGTGGACGTCCAGCCCCTCCGGGACGCGCCGGTCGATCTCCTTCAGGAAGTCGAGGAACTCCCTGGCCCGGTGGCGCCTGTAGCACTTGCCGATGACGCGGCCCGTGGCGACATCGAGGGCGGCGAAGAGCGAGGTCGTGCCGTGACGCTTGTAGTCGTGTGTGCGGCGCTCAGGCATGCCCGGCAGCATCGGCAGGACCGGCTGTGTGCGATCGAGTGCCTGGATTTGGCTTTTCTCATCGACACAGAGCACCAGCGCGCGGTCCGACGGCGACAGATAGAGGCCTATGATGTCGCGGACCTTGTCCACGAAGAGCGGATCGCTGGAGAGCTTGAAGGTCTCCGAGCGGTGCGGCTGCACGCTGAAGGCCGCCCATATCCGCCGGACCGTCGTGTGCGACAGCCCGCTCTCCCGGGCCATCGAACGGAGCGACCAGTGGGTCGCGTCGGCCGGCGTCGTCTCCAGCGTCCGCTCGATGACCGCGGCCACCTTCTCGTCCGTGAGCGTTCGCGGCCGTCCCGGCCGAGGCTCATCCGACAACCCCTTGATGCGCGCCTTCAGGAAGCGGCGGCGCCACTTGCCGACCGTGTGCTCGTGCACGCCGATCTCGGCTGCCACCGCCTTGTTCGTCAAGCCGTCTGCGCAGCGCAGGATCATGCGGCAGCGATCGGACAGCGAGCGCGCGACCCGGCGGCGTCGAGCCTGACGTTCAAGATACGACCGCTCTTCATCGCTCAGAACCAGGACCGCCATCGGCCGGCCAACGCCACGTGCCATCAGAAAGACCTCCATAATCCAACTCCGATGGCTATTGTATAATGCTATCTACTTCAATTCCAGGTGACTAGGACGCCGCTGAAAAACTCCGATGTTGCCGTCGTGTCCTGGAGAATTGTTGGAACGAATGAGAATCGCGTTTGGAACGAAGGGGAGTCATCGGCAGGGTCCGAATGTTTTCTCAGAAGCCTGCTAGTCACCTGAATCTAAAGTTCGTGGCATAAGTTTTGCTCGACCCGGAGACAGAAGCGTTTGACGGCGGCGAGGATGTCGTCGGCGGATTTGGTCCACTTGAAGGGTTTGGGGTCTTCGTTGTGCTTGTCGATGAAGGCGCGGATGTCGGCTTCGAGTTGGCGGGTCGAGTGGTGCACACCGCGCTGCAGCTGCTTGCGCGTCAGTTCGGCGAACCAGCGTTCGACCTGATTGATCCAGGAAGCGGAGGTCGGCGTGAAGTGGACATACCAGTGCGCTCGTCGCGCCAGCCAGGCCTTGACCGGCGCGGTCTTGTGGGTGGCGTAATTGTCCATGACGATGTGGATGTCCAGCCCCTCGGGGACGCGCCTGTCGATCTCCTTCAGGAAGTCGAGGAACTCCCTGGCCCGGTGGCGCCTGTAGCACTTGCCGATGACGCGGCCCGTGGCGACGTCGAGGGCTGCGAACAGCGAGGTCGTGCCGTGACGCTTGTAGTCGTGTGTGCGGCGCTCAGGCATGCCCGGCAGCATCGGCAGGACCGGCTGTGTGCGATCGAGTGCCTGGATCTGGCTTTTCTCATCGACACAGAGCACCAGCGCGCGGTCCGGCGGCGACAGATAGAGGCCTATGATGTCGCGGACCTTGTCCACGAAGAGCGGATCGCTGGAGAGCTTGAAGCCACCACCCCCGCGGCGCGGCTGCTCAGTCGCCGAAGTAACTGGGGGTTGTGTCTTCGACATTTGAGGCGTGAAGTGGTTGCGGGTGGGGCAGACGAGGCCGCTAGACCAGTGGCGTGCGAGAGCACCCGTCTTGAAGCTTGGCCCGAACCGTGATCGGCTTTTGTCACTGATGGCGCGGGTTCGCCCGCGATCTCGTTCAAGAGATTGAGACTTCGCCGCGGTTCCTCCCCATCCGCAACGGCAACGGAGTTTGGGAGGGCTTTCGATGGCGCGCAAGCGAAGAAGGAGGCAGCGCCTCAAAGTGGTGCACCCGAATTGCGCCGGGATCGACATTGGCAAGGACCATCACTTCGTGGCGGTCGATCCGGAGCGAGCTGCGGAAGCGGTCCGGGAGTTCGGCGCGTTCACCCGCGATCTGCTGGAGATGGTCGAATGGCTCAAGTCGTGCGGTGTGACGAAGGTGGCGATGGAGTCGACCTCGGTCTACTGGATTCCGGTTTACGAGATCCTGGAGCGTGCCGGCTTCGAGGTGATGCTTGTGCCGCCACGGATGACGAAGCAGATCGGCGGGCGCAAGAGCGATGTACTGGACTGCCAGTGGATCTGGCAGTTGATGTCCTACGGCCGTCTGCGTGGCGCCTTCCGTCCGGCTGACGCGATCTGCCCGTTGCGCTCCTTTATGCGCCAGGCGAAGCAGTTGGTCGAGGACCGCTCGCGCTGCGTGCTGCACATGCAGAAGGCGCTGACCCAGATGAACGTGCGTCTGGACTCGGTGATCAGCAACATCATGGGGAAGACGGGTGAGCGCATCCTGCGGGCGATCATCGCCGGCGAGCGCGACCCCGGGCGGCTGGCATCGCTTCGCGACAGGCGGATCAAGGCCAGCGCCGACACGATTGCCGCGAGCCTCCAGGGCACTTGGCGCGAGGAGCACCTGTTCGCCCTGGAGCAGGCGATGCAGCGCCACGACTTCCTGGAGCAGCAGATCGCGGACTGCGAGGCGCGGATCATGGCAGAGGTTGAGCACCTGACCCTGCCGGACGATCCGACAGATGACGGTACGCCCGACGGCACTCCCAGTGACGGATCGTCGGGCACGGCGTCGAACGACACCCCGAACAGCAGCGGCAGGACGCTCCGCGGGCAGGATAAGGCCATGGCTGTGGCGCTGCATAAGATGATGGGGGTCGATCTCACCGCGATCCCCACCATCGGCATCAACACCGCCCTGGTGATCGCTGCCGAGATCGGTCCGGACTTCTCCGCCTTCCCCTCCGCACAACACTTCAGTTCCTGGATGGGGCTGGCGCCGGGGACCAGGATCAGCGGTGGCAAACCCTTGCCGGGCCCTGCACCCAAGGTGGTCAGCCGCGTTGGCCAGGCACTTCGCATGGCGGCCATGACCGCCCGCTCTAGCCAAACCTTCATTGGCGCCAAGCACCGCAGTCGCCTCGCCCGGCTGGACACGAGCGTAGCGGTCGTAGCCACCGCCCGAGAACTCGCCTGCCTGATCTACCTGATGGTGACCCGCGGCCAACCATACGCAGAGCAGGGCATGGAGGTCTACGAGAGCCGGCGCCGGGATCGCAAGTTCTCCTCGCTCCGTCGGCAGGCCAAGAAACTCGGCTACCAACTGCTCGAGATCGGCGACAAGAACAAAAACACACTTGCCGCAACATCAACGGCTTAGAGGCTAGTTACTCAAGAGAGAGGTCTCCGAGCGGTGCGGCTGCAAGCCGAAGACCGCCCATATCCGCCGGACCGTCGTGTGCGACAGCCCGCTCTCCCGGGCCATCGAACGGAGCGACCAGTGGGTCGCGTCGGCCGGCGTCGTCTCCAGCGTCCGCTCGATGACCGCGGCCACCTTCTCGTCCGAGAGCGTTCGCGGCCGTCCCGGCCGAGGCTCATCCGACAACCCCTTGATGCGCGCCTTCAGGAAGCGGCGGCGCCACTTGCCGACCGTGTGCTCGTGCACGCCGATCTCGGCTGCCACCGCCTTGTTCGTCAAGCCGTCTGCACAGCGCAGGATCATGCGGCAGCGATCGGAGATCGAGCGCGCGACCCGGCGGCGGCGAGCCTGGCGCTCAAGATACGACCGTTCTTCATCGCTCAGAACCAAGACCGCCATCGGCCGGCCAATGCCACGTGCCACCGGAAAGACCTCCCAAATCCAATTCCGATGGCTATTGTATAATGCTATCTACTTCAAATCCAGGTGACTAGGACAGTTGTATGTAACCATCACGCGTTTGCGGCAGTTTGCGATTGAGCAGTTGAGAGGCGACGAGGGTGCGCAAAATTTGCGCTGTGCCCCCGCCGATTGTGAACATGCGCGCGTCACGCACCATGCGTTCGAGCGGCATATTGCGCGAATATCCAGCGGCACCGAACATCTGGAGCGCCTGATTGGTGACCGCAATGGCCGTTTCTGACGCGAGTATCTTGGCCTGTGCCGCTTGAGCGGTGTCAGGAAAGCCCGTTTCTCCCGTGTTGCTTGCGGCCCGCCAGATCATGAGTCGTGCCGCGTCCAGCGCGGTCGCCATGTCGGCGAGCATCCATTGCAATCCCTGAAACTCGCAGAGGGGGCGCCCGAACTGCCGGCGAGTCTGGAGATGGTCGAGCGCAAGGTCATAGGCTCCTTGCGCCAGTCCGAGGGCTACCGTCGCGGCGCCGACACGTTGGCCGTTGTACGCCTTCATCAGGCCTGCGAAGCCGCGCCGAAGCCCTTCCGGCGGTGCAACAAGCATCTCGGCGGGCACTTCCAGGTCGTCGAGCACCACTTCAGTCTCGGGAATGCCGCGCAAGCCCATGGCAGGCTCGCGGTTGCCGATCCTGAGGCCGTCCGGCGTTCCCGTCTTCGGGCAGCGCACGACGAGAAACCCGCCGATCCCCTGTTCGACTCCGTTCTCGTACACGCGGGCGAAGATCAGATGGAGCTTCGAAACGCCTCCGCCCGTGATCCAGTGTTTGAGCCCGTTGAGGATATAACGATCCCCTGACTTGTCGGCACGGGTCGTCATCTCCGTGGCGGCGCTGCCTGCCCCGGGTTCGGTGATGCAGATCGCGGGCTTGTCTCCCGCGAGCACCAGTTCAGCGGCAAGCGTCTTCTGCGCCTCGGAGCCGTACATCATGATCGCACCCACGGCTCCCATGTTGGCTTCGACGACGATCCTGGCGGTGACGCCGCATGCCCGGGCCATCTGTTCGATGACCAGCACGGCGTCCATGTAGGTCAGGCCGCCTCCGCCATATCGTTGCGGTATGGTCATGCCCATGAAGCCGGCTTCCTGCAGCGCCTCGACATTGGCCCATGGGTATTCCTCGGTGCGGTCGACATCCGCGGCACGAGGAGCGATGTCGCTTTCTGCCAGCTTCCGTGCAGTCATGCGACGTTGGATTCGGTCGGTGGAAAGCTCCAGCATGAACCATTGCCTCGTCAGTTGGCGGACATCGCTCTCGATCAGATCGCCTTGCATTCGCGCAGGCGATTCAGTGCGTCGGCATCCAGATCCAGAAGTTCGTCGAGCACGTCATCCGTGTGCTCGCCTACGGTCGGCGGCGGATAACGATAGGTGACCGGTGTTCGGGACAGGATTGCTGGATTGCCGATAAGGTCGACAGTGCGCGATCCCGCGAGCTCATGGCTCATGGTGATCGTCATATTTCGCGCGGAGACCTGATCGGACGCGAAGACCTCCGGCAGGGTGTTCACGGGCCCGGCGGGAACGCCGTGCGCCTGAAGCCCCTCTATGACCTCGGACTTCTCCAGACGCCTGAGCCGATCGGCCAGCAGGGGGATCAGCGCATCACGGTGTTGCAGTCGCTCGGCGTTGGTCGAAAAACGTGCGTCCCCGGCAAGTTCCGGTTGCCCGATCAACTCGCACAATCGGGCGAAATGCCTGTCGTTGCCGACGGCAACGATCACGTTCCCGTCCGCCACCTCGAAGACCTGGTAAGGAACGATATTCGGGTGCTGATTTCCACGCCGCTCCGGCGTCTTGCCGGAGAGCAGATAGTTGGTGCCCTCGTTGACAAGCCAGGCGACCTGACTGTCGACGAGGGCCAGATCGATGTGCTGTCCTTCTCCCGTGGCATCGCGATGGCGAAGTGCGGCAAGGATGGCGACAGTCGCGTACATGCCGCACATCACGTCAGCGATGCCCACCGCAACCTTCATCGGCTCGCCGTCCGGCTCACCCGTAACGCTCATGATCCCGCCATAGGCCTGCGCAATGATGTCGTAGCCGGGCTGGTGAGCGTTCGGTCCGGTCTGGCCAAAACCGGTAATCGAACAGAACACGAGGCGGGGATACAGTTTTTTCACGTCGTCGTAGCCAAGGCCATACTTGGCGAGTCCACCCTGTTTGAAATTCTCAATCAGGACGTCACAACGTTCCAGCAATCCCCTTACGAGCCCGGCTCCCTCCGGTTTTGAGATGTCGATGGTGACCGAGCGCTTGTTGCGGTTGGCGCAGAGGTAGTATGCGCTTTCCGTGGTGTCGTTTCCATTCGCATCCGTCACGAACGGGGGGCCCCACAGGCGGGTTTCATCCCCCACACCAGGCTTTTCTATCTTGATGATATCCGCGCCGAGATCACCGAGAAGTTGGGTACAGGTGGGCCCGGCGAGAATTCGCGTCAGGTCGAGTACCCGAATGCCGGACAGCGCTCCCGCCTCAAATCCCGAATCTCTGGCCAAGGTCATGCTCATCATTCATCCCGATTCCGGTTTGATAAAGCCGTGGACGACCGGACCGAAGGCTGAGGGCGGCTCCCGGCACTGGGCCGCGGGTCCTGCAAGCGACGCGGTCGAAATGAGAGGCAGTGTCGGACTCTGACCTACCGTGTTTCGGGTCAACGTCGTCGCAGGGGGCATTGCGGTGCTGGCGTTGCTCTTCGACGAGACGGGGATCTGGTCGTGGCTTCTCGTGGCTATTCCGTCAGGCGGGAGATATTACGATCTCAATGGGCATGGGGACTACTTTTCCACACCTGCACCGGGCCATCCTATGCTGTAATATATGTCAATAAAAACGAGTTTTTAGCAACGATAACTTGAGAAAACAATAACACGTCCGAAGCCCGAGCGCCAAGGCGCACCTGTTCCAGGTCGCGTCCCTGGTCGTGTGCGACGGGTGTGTTCCGTCCGTCGTTCCGGTGGTTGAGCCGAGGTATGCTCGTCGCGGCGCCCAAGGAGAGTCCGCGCGGCGAAGGTGGCACGGGAAACCGGTGAGCGGTCACGCCGCAAGATGCGTGTTTGCGCGTGCCTGGCGAGAGCCTCTGGGGAGAGGGCCGGCTTCGGATCCGTCATCGGACTCTGGTGCTTGAGGCACAGTGAAGGTAACCGTGTTCCGGTCAGATCAGATCCTCCTGCCGGTCATCGGTCTCCCCGAATCGCCGAAGTGCCGGAGGCCGCAGGCCGGTATAGATGCGCTCGATGTTTTCGTTGACGAGTCGGCTCTGTTCCTCGAAGAGGCTGTTGCCCTGCAGGTCACTTTCGACCAGGAACGGGCCGAAGCGTTCAACTTCGAACACCCATAACGCTTGGGCGATTCCGAGTTCGTCGAGCCAGTAGACGTCGCGCACCCGTTTGATGCCACGCCCGAGCAGCGCTCCCGTGCCGTAACCGACCGTCGTGAGATACACCGCGCCTGCGGGGACAAAATAGTCACGGTAGTCCGCGCTTTTCATGCCGCCCTTGCCGATGATCATTTTCGCGCCGGACACATCGAACCAGCGCTGCATCCAATGGGAAAACCGGAAGCTGGCGGTCGCGGTGACCCCACCCACGTTGTACGTCCCGTCAGGTTGACGGGCGGCCGCGGGCGAACAATGAAACGTGGCATTGCTGGCGTGCGCCAGACCGTCGGGAAGCGGGACGCCTTCTTCGATCACCTTCCGGAAGACACCTTCTCGAGCCGTGTATATCGGACCGTTCAGATAGACGACATTGCCGGGCTCGATCCTGGCGAGGACTTGCGGCGAAACCGGAATGTTCAGATCGATGTGTTTGAGGTCGCCGTGTCGCTTGTCCATTCCACCGTCTCCCTTCGCGCATAGGGTGTGAACCAACGCGGGTCAGTGCGCAGCTCGATGGTTCCGTCCGCTTGCACTCTTGCCGTCGCTCTGCGCGAAGACAGGCAAAACATGTGGACGCTCATGGGCATCCCTCCGGTGTGGGTATGGGCCACCTCGATGTGGCAATCGACAACCATCGACGTGCCGATGAACCCCATCGCCCCCATCCCGATATTGTTGCCCAAGTCCCTGAGTTCGAGTTCCAGCGCCGAGATTCGGGGATCGGGATTGCGGTCACCGACGGTCCGCAAGCAAGCGGCCTGTTTGCCCAACACCATCGAGGTGTCCTTCGATCCCCCGAGCCCGACCCCCACAATCGCTGGTTGGCATGCAAGCCCGCGCTTGCCGAACGAGACCAGTGTGTCGAGATAGAACCGCTTGATGCCGTCGACGCCATCGCTGGGGAAGAGCATTCGGTAGTCCGTGCCGAACAGGCCGCCCTTGTGAACGGTGGTGATATCGACCCAGTCCGAATATGGCTCGAAGCTCCATTCGATCTCCGGCGCGTTCAGGCCCACATTGTTGTTGTGATCGGTGCGCCATAGCGGATGTACCCGGTTTGGCCGCAACGGCACGTCGTGGGTTGCGCGCGCGGTGGCCGAGCGAAGCGCGTGCTCGACGGCAATGAATCCTCCCGCGATACGCGCGTCGTTGCCGACCTTGATGTAGTAGCGGGGTAGGCCGGTATCCGCACACATGGGGCGCCGATCCTCCGTTGCCGCCTCGTAGTTTTCCAACATGGAGCGGAGCACGAAGGACGAGAGTGTTCCGTCCTCGCGTTGCGCCAGGCCCTTGATCCCGCCGAGGTAGTCCTCAGGGATGTCGATGGCCGCCTTGCACATCACGTCGTAAGCGGCTTTCTCGATGGTCTCGTGGGCAATCATCCGCGTCATCCTCCTACAGTCGGCGGCCCATCTTCATCCACGGGACGAGCTCCATCGATGCGGCTCACTTGCGAATCCGGAGAAGCGACGTGACGCCG
Organism: Alphaproteobacteria bacterium; assembly: GCA_965262755.1. GTDB lineage: Bacteria > Pseudomonadota > Alphaproteobacteria > UBA828 > UBA828 > WTGU01. The sequence continues at coordinate 1,328,314 of OZ253557.1, forward strand.
CCGGGGCCGCGTATTCATATCGGCCCCAGCCATTTCTCGAGGCGCGCCCACCTCGTCATCAATGAGGGATTCGCCGGGGCGTACGATGGAGAACTCGACCGGAGCGGTGTCGATCCGAAGGCCCTGGTCGAGCTGATTGACCCGGATGTAGCGTGATGTGTCGAGATCGCCGGTCTCTGGGAAGTCTTCGCGAAAATGCGCGCCCCGTGAATTCTCACGGACGAGCGCGGTGCGGGCGATCACCCGGCTGACCTCGACAAGACTGTCAAGGTTCAGCCAGTCATGCCATGTCAGGTTGAATGACCGATCGCCGTCCGCGATTCCGGTTTCTCCCAGCTCTTCGGCAAGCTCTTCGATGCGTTCGAGGCCTTGCTCCAGTCCTTCACGAGTGCGCAGCACGCCGACGTGATCCCACATGGTGGACCAGAGCCTCTCGCGCAGGCCAACGAGTTCGGCCGATTGTGATAGGAACGGGCGCTCGGCGCGGGCGATGCCGGCGTCGATAGCGGACTCGTCCGGCTCCACCCACGAAGCGAGGGCGCTCACCGCGCGCGCCATGGTCTCGCCGGCAATGCCTCCGAACACTGTGGAGTTCGCCACTCCATTGCCGCCGAGCCGGTTCGCACCGTGCACTCCGCCGCAATCCTCGCCCGCCGCATACAGTCCGGGCATCGCCGTCGTGCAATCGATATCGAACTCGACTCCGCCCATCATGTAGTGCGCGGTCGGGGCGACCTCCACGCGGCCGCCTGCCAAGTCAAAGCCGCAGTCCGTGCAGCGCTTGACCATGGCGGGAAACAGCTTCGCGACGTTCGACGCCCCAAGATGGGCCATCTCCAGATAGACGCCGCCCGTCGGGGTGGCGCGCCCGTTTCGAATTTCCTCGGATATCGCGCGGCTCACGACGTCCCGGGTCGCACGTTCCGCCGCAGGATCGTATCGATGCATGAACCGTTCGCCGTTTCCGTTCAGGAGATATCCGCCGGCCCCCCGCAGCCCCTCTTCGAGTACCGTGCCGGTCATTCGCGTTTCCGTGCCTGCGAGCAGTCCTGTCGGATGGAACTGCACCATCTCCATGTCACGCAGCGGCAGGCGCGCGCGAAGCGCCATGGCGAGCCCATCGCAGGACTTGTCGCCCGAAGGGGTGTGATAGAGATACATGGTGGGGCCTGCGCCGGTCGCCAGCAGCACTGCCTTGGCGGAAACGAACCGGTATGTGCCGCGACGGATATCGATCATCAGTGCGCCCGCGATGCGCGAGCCGTCACGGGCAGGCACCAGCTCGATCGCGCGGTGTTCCTCGAGGCGGCGCACGTCGAGAGCGAACACCTGCTCCATCACCCGGTTGACGATTTCGATGCCGGTCAAGTCGCCCTTGTGGACCGTACGGTCGAAACTCTGGCCCGCGAACGCCTTCAGGTGGATCGTCCCGTCGGGGTTGCGGTCGAAGAAGCACCCGATTTCGTTTTCGAGTTCGTGAATGCGTTCGACCGCGCCTTCTACGAGCCGCCACGCCAGATCCTGGCGTGGCAACCATTTTCCGCCGACGATGGTGTCCATGAAGTGACGCTCAAGGGAATCTCCCGGGGCGAGTGCGGCGTTGTAACCACCCTGCACCATGCGGGTGCACCCGCTCTTGCCGAGCAGTCCCTTGACCGCGATCGTGATATCGGCATCCGGATCCGTCTGTCTTGCGTGCAGCGCGGCGAGCAATCCGGCTCCGCCGGAGCCGAGTATCAGGATGTCGGTGCGGTGACGCTCGACGTCCACGTCAAACGACCATGAGAAAGGCGAGACCGGTTGCCGCTGCAACCCCGACCCCCCATCCAATCCACGAGGTGCGGAGTCCCCGCCACGCACCAAGCTCGATCACGAGGAGCCGTGCGCCGAAAAGGAGATGCGTCGTCAGCAGGACCACGAGGCCCCACTCGGCGGCCTTGACAAGCGGCAAGTCGGCGAACGCGAGGTAGCGATCGAGCGGCTCCGCGCCGTCGAGCGCAAGGCCGAGAACGAGGAAGTGAACGGGCAGGAAGAGTACAAGCGCTATTCCCGAGAGACGATGCGCGAGGAACGCCAGGTACCCCGCACTTCGGCGCGACGACGGGCCGGGCCTCATCCGACCACGCCAACGACCGCACGGAACCCGAGAACGAGCAGAAGCGCTGCAAGCAGGAGACACGCGAGATTGAGGCTATGTCCCCGCCACGGCGTCCATTCGCGAACGATGTTGCGCAGCCCGATCGGTGCATGAACCGAGACCGCAATCACGAACAGCGCGTAGAACCCTCCCCACAACACGCTGCCCTGTGTGCGGCCGAGGATTTCCGTCGCGCTCAGCCCGCCGTGCACCGCGTAGAGAATGACCACGAGGTGGACGATGACAAGCGGTGCAAGCACTTTCGCGGAGAGGCGTTGCAGCGCGAAGAGTGCTACTTCGCTCACCTGCGTTCCTTCCGCAGCCATCGGAGAAGGGACCGGCGCTTGAGTCCGGCTATGGCTGCGGTCGGGCTGATTCCTACCGGGCATTGCTCTGTACAGTTTCCGTGCGTATGACAATTGGTGCAGCCGCCACTCGTCATCACAATGTCGAGAACGTCGCGGACCTTGACGTGCCTTTCGTCGTTGACCAGTGTCCAGGCACGGTTGAGAGCGGCCGGGCCAAAATAGTCCGGCTTCCAGGCGACGACATCGCAGGCGCTGTAGCACACTGCGCAGTTGATGCATTCGATTCCCGCATCCACTGCCCGGCGCGCGGCGCTCGCGGGTTGGATCTGCGGAAGCGGTTGATGTCGGGTTTTTGATCCTTCGAAGCGTCCACCGGCACGACGCCATTTCTCCTGGAAAGGGGCCAGATCGCATACAAGGTCCTTGATGCGGGGCAGGTGTCGTAACGGTTCGATGACGAGCCGACCGCCCGGTGCGACGACCTTGACGTGGCTTCGGCACGCCCATCGCGACCGGCCGTTCACCACCATGGCGCACGAACCGCAGACGCCAACGCGACACGCAAATCGGTACGCCAACGCGGGCTCACAATGGCGTTGAACCCAGGTGAGGACGTCGAGCACCGTCTGATTCTTTGCAGACGGCACGTCGTATGCGAAAAATTCGCCGGTCTCGACTCCACGCCAGATTCGCACATCAAGCACCATCAGGGGACCGCATTCTTTACTCCTTCATCCATGCAATCGACCCAACAAGCGACGCTCTATAACCCTAAACAGTTACGCTCTTTCGATCACACTATTCCTCGTTAATACAATGATTAACAACGGGATGGCAGATTGTAGTCGTCATTGCGATAGCATAATTTCCACTGCTTTTTCTGGAACATCTCCCATCAAGAAATACTCACCGTGGGTGTTTAGTAATGTAGGCGTTTGGTAACAAGTATAAGTGCCGACATTATATCACGATTCTGGCGATATACCATCGTCTTCAAGTTGACTATTTCTCGCTATCTTTGTTAGAAAACGTGGCAGGGAGGCGGTCCCCTACTGATCCGGCGATACTTGTCCGGCTGCGAGAGTTCACTTGCCCCCGATGACTTGGCCCAGGGCTAGGGGTCGCGAGATGGAGGGCATCGACGGCTCGAAAGAGGTATTCCGGTGAGGAGATTGCCACCAGGCAGCGTCAGCTCGGTGTGATGACGGAAGCCACGTCGATCGTGGGGGCGGTGAACCCGATTGAGGTGCTCGAAACGGGCTTCGAACACTCGCGGATTGAGCATGGCGGGCTCGAGGCCGATCAGACGGAGCGACTCGTGGCGCTCGGGAACATAACTGCCCGTCCACGCGGCGCCTTGCCGATGTGGCGCTCGAGAAATCAACCCTTGAGGAGGCGGCAGAAAGAAATTCCAGAGACTGACCTTCAACGAACTGGCGAGCGACGGGTCAGGATCCGGTCGCATCGCCCCCCCACCCCGCTGCGTGGACTGATCGGCGAACAAAAAGCGTGCCGAGCGGATCCGATGGCGCGAGGGTAGCGACGCAAAGGACTGTTGCATTCGGAGCCTGAATGCAGACCGTCTGCTCCTGAGGTTGAGTTGCGGCCAGCCTCACACCGTTTCAAGGTGCCCGGCTGGCAATACAGACATAGCCTTGCCGGGCCCCCTAGACCGAAGTTCAAACGGGTCGATTCGACGGAGTCTTGGCAGCCGCTCCAGGTCGGTTCCACGTGTGATGTGCTGGCGAGCGGCCGGCTGTTCGACGACGGCGAGATGTTTTGGACGGATTGTCGAGCCATGTGCCTATGGAGCAGTTTGGATAAGAAATGGTGCGCGAACAAAGCGCAGACCCTCGGCCACTAGCACGCTAAACCAAAATCACTTTGCATTTTCTCAGAAAAGCCTAAACTATCCATGCGACCACACTCTACTAACGACTATCTTGACTAACAGGCTCCATCCGCATCACTGCGCTGCGACATGACATGAATCTCCGATTTCTCAAAACCCTTGTGACCATCTCGGAACAGCCCACCTTCTCCGCTGCCAGCGAGTTGCTGGGGCTAAGCCATTCTGCCATCAGCCTCCACATAAAGGCGATCGAAGACGAACTCCAAGTGATCCTCGTGGATCGTAGCCGACGGCCGGTGGTTCTCACGGATCGGGGTATTGCGGTCGTCGAACGCGCGCGGCACATTTTTGAAATATACGATGAAATCTTGTCGCTTAGTTCAAGTGAACATCTGGTCGGATCGTTACGGGTCGGTGTGGTCCCCACGGCGCAGATAAACCTTCTGCCTCCGGCCTTGGCACAACTTCGTGCGGAGCATCCCCAGCTTCGGATAAGCGTGATGACAGGCCTTTCCGCCGAACTTGCGCAGCAAGTGCGCAACAGGGAGATCGACGTTGCAATTGTCACGGAACCGGATGAACCCCTCGAGGGCCTTCGGACACGCGTTGTATGCAGAGAGCCCTATTTTGTGATTGCGCCCCCATCCGGGGAGGCCGGGTCCGACGTGGAGCTGCTTACCTCCCACCCGTTCATCTGGTTCAGTCCCAAGACCTGGGCCGGACACCAGATTCAACGCATGTTAAATCGGCGAAAAATCTACGTCCGGGACGTGATGGAAGCGAACTCGTTGGAGGCTATAGAGTCTCTGGTTCACCATGGGTTAGGAGCCTCTATTGTTCCGAAAAGGGCTTGTGCCCCGCCCTTCGCAAATGATCTGCGCGTTGTTCCGTTCGGCACACCTCAGGAGGTGCGCGCGTTGGCCATGGTCGAACGTAGCAGCAACCCCCGCGCACGTCTGGCGGATGCACTCCTGCATCAATTGCGTTGCCTCGCCGAGGGCGACAGCGCTCCATCCAGCGAGGATCCTCCTGTGACGGATTGACGGTTCAAATCGCGGCTTACCTGATGCCGCGCTTGACCGCGTTTCTGCGCCGCAGGACCTCAACGGCCACCATCAGAAGGGATGCCAGGATCACCAACAAGGTGGCAACGGACAAAATTGTAGGACTGATGTTTTCCCGCAGACCATCGAACATTTCTCGGGGCAAGGTTCGCTGAGCAGGTCCTGTCAGGAAGATCGCCGTGACGACCTCGTCCAGGGATGTCGCAAAGGCGAACAGTCCCCCTGTGACCACACCGGGCAAGATCAGAGGCAGGGTCACTCTTCTGAATGCCTGCAGCGGCGTGGCTCCCAGGCCAACGGCCGCACGGGTCAGATTGTCGTTGTAGCCCTGCAACGAGGCGGACACAGCGATGACCACAAAGGGGATGGCGAGCACCGTGTGCGACAGAGCCAATCCAAACAGCGAGTTTGTGAGTCCAATTCTTGCGAAAAAGAAAAATATCCCAACTGTGGAGACTATGACCGGGATCACCATGGGTGAGATGATCAACAAGCTTATCGGCGCTTTGAGTCGAATTTTCGATTTCACCAGCGCGACTGCCGCAGGAACGCCAATGATAAGCGAGAAGGCGGTACACATCGTTCCGACGATGAAACTGTGCCAAAGGGCGCGCATCCACTTCTCGGAACTAAAGACCTCCTCATACCATCGTAAAGAGAGCCCCTCGAGTGGATATGTGAAGAACTGCCCCGTATTGAAAGATAGAGGAATGATCGCGAGAAGGGGGACAACCAAGAACAGAAGAACGAGAGCTCCGTAGATATAGTAGAGGGAGACGAACAGCTTGTTCACGCGCTCTATTCCAGTTTTAAGTACGAGTCGGACCTGAACACCATACGGTGAATTGCAAATATGATCACAGTCAGGAGAAGCAGCACGGCGGCCAGAGCCGACGCGAGACCCCAGTTGATTGTCTGGTTTATATAGAAAGCGATGAAGTATGCGATCATTTGGTCCGCCGGCCCTCCCACGAGAGCAGGCGTGATGTAATACCCGAGAGACAAGAAGAAGACCAGCAGGCAACCTGCCGAGACACCGGGCATGGTGAGCGGGAAATACACTTTTCGAAACGCCGTCAAGGGATGTGCGCCAAGTGAGAGGGCCGCCCTCATGTAGATTGGAGATATTCTGATCATCGTGTTGTAGATCGGCAAAATCATGAACGGTAGCAAGACCTGTATCATCGCAATGTACACCCCAGTTCGGTTGTAAATCAATTGCACGGGCTGGGTGAAAATCCCGAGAGAGACAAGCAAATCGTTGACGACCCCCTCTCGTTGCAAAAGCACGATCCATGAACTGGTTCGCACGAGAAGCGAAGTCCAGAATGGGACTAGCACGATGATCATCAAAGCATTGGCCATTCCCGTGGGCAGGTGCGCAAGCAAATGAGCCAAGGGATAAGCGAGCAGGAAACATGCGAGAGTTACGACGAGACCGATCTGGATCGTACGCCAGAATATTCCGATGAAGATAGCCGCGTTCTCTGAACGCGATACAATGTCACCGAAACGATCCTGCATGAGATCAACAGCAGAGAGGAGGTAAAAGGGCGTCACCGCTCGGGTGCTGCGTTTGACCACCGCCCAGGTTTGCGGCTCGCCCCAGCGGCTGTCGGTGGCGATCAGACCATCGCGTACAGAACCTTCCTGGAATGTCGTCGCAAACCTGGTAGTCATTTTCATCAGACTGCGAAAGCCGGCTTCGTCGAAATTCATTCGCCTAACCGCTACCGCAAGAGCGGCGCGGTCTCGCTCGTTAGAGCTTCGAAGTTCCTCCACAAACGTGGCCATCGTCGCATCGTTCGGGAGTTCCGCGCCGTCCCAATGGCGCAGCGCGTTGGCGGTGTGAGGAAAGACGGCACTCGCGCTGTCGTCATAAAAGCTGTTGGTCAACATGCCGATCATCGGGTATACGAAGCACGTCCCGAGGAAGAGCAGCGAGGGCGCCAGCAGCAATATGGCCCGAACGTTATCTCTGCGCGGGATCGACTTCATGTGGCGGGAAATCAGCACCGGCGCCCGAGATCGAACGGTCCAGACCCTAAATCGGAATCGTGTCCTGCCATTCGTGTCCCTAATGCCGGAATCCCTGAACCGTGGTTGTCGTCAGGCCGGTTGCACGGACCAAGCGGACGGTTACGGCTAAGCAGGAATGCCGCTCCACAAGGGGTGCGATATTGACCACTTGCTCTAACAGTGGGCGATACGTTGAGTGAGCGGGCAGAAGGGACTTCAATCCTCAAGTTCTTCGGGGTGCGGTTGACACGCAAGTCGTCGCGGTGCGCATACGGCCGTCCCCCCAGAATGGGACCTTCCGATGGCGTGCCACCCCCTCGCATAACGGGCGGTATCCGCGTGCGCGGCGTAGAGCTCTTTCCCGGTGCGCCCGGGGGCTGCGACAGGCCGAAAACGTGTCGCAGCCCACAGGGCGCTTCGTAAACTAGTCGCCAACCCAGGAGTTGTAACGCTCGCTCAGGGCACCAACGTTCTCGACCCAGAAATCGGTGCCGACTTCCAACTGCACGGCGAGGTTTGCAGGTGCAGTGGGGAGTTTTGAAATCGTCTCTGCCGAAACGAGCTCGTAGGCCGCCTTGCTTGCGGCGCCATAGGGAATGGCTTCCATCCACATGGCTTGAAGCTCAGGATTTCCCATGAACGCAAGCACGTCCATGGCGCCGCTGGTGTTCGGACCGCCTTTCATAATGACCCAGCTGTCCATGGCATAGATGCTGCCGGGCCAGACGATCTGGAAGTTCTTGCCTTCATCTGCGTTGATATTTGCGACCCGGCCGCTATAGGCCGCGCTCATCACGACCTCGCCCGCCGCCAGGAGCTGCTGTGGTTGAGCGCCGGTCTCCCACCAGATAATGTCGTTCTTGATCGTGTCCAGCTTGGCAAAGGCGCGTTCGACGCCTTCACTCGTCGCAAGGGCGGAATAGATAAACCCGACGGGGACGCCGTCGGCGTAGAGCGCGAACTCGAGGTTGAACTTGGGACCCTTGCGCAACGCACGTTTGCCCGGAAAAGCGTTGGTATCGAAGAAGTCCTTCCAACTCTTCGGGCCAGCCTCGGTCAGAACATCACCGTCATAGGCGAGGACGATGGCCCATCCAAGGGCTCCGACACCGCATTCGTTTGCGCCGGCGTCAATGTATGCGTCACGGCCGCCGATCTTGTCCCATTCGATGGCGACGAACAGGCCTTCTTCGCAACCAAGGATCAACTCCTCTGATTCAACCTGAACCAGGTCCCAGGCAACCGAGCCGCCTTGCACTTTGGCGCGTAGCGTGCCGATGCCGCCGTTCCAGGAGTCCTCGACAATGTTGTTGCCGGTCTCGGCAACGTATGGCTGGAAGAAGGTTGTCCGCAGAGCGTCCTGGCTCGCCCCGCCCCATCCGACAACCACTATGTCTTCGGCGAGTGCATTCGCAGCAACGCCCATGCCCAGTGACATGACAGCCGCCGCGCAGGCCTTCCGGGCTATGTCCAACTTAAACATCTGAAGCACCTCCCAATTGCAGGTTCTGCAGCTTGCCGCAGGCGTGACGAACGAGGCCTGCCCATATCAAACATACCTGCGCTTATTCTCAAGTAAAGTAATAAAAACTGAATAATAAATTGAGTATTTCTCAATATAATTAACCGGATAGGGTCGTCCGACCCGCCCTCGACGAAGTGGTCCAAGGCCAGAATTGGAACGACTTACGAAATGGAGCGCTCAGGAAGGTGGTGTTGAAGGGCGATAACGATTGGATATGGATGGTCCTCAGTTCGGAGATCATCCCCCGCCACCGGCGCTCCTATGAGCGAGAGCGGCTTATGATGGCGCTCGCTACGTCCAGCAGATGACGCGCGGGACGTCGAGGGGCACCGGGGGGCCGGGCCGGCCTCCTGTCGCACTGGCGACCGCCTTGTCGGCAGGCACGGCGGTCATCCCGATCCCCGCCTGTTGCAGGCCGGGCGTATCAGGGCATGCCAGGCGCTTCGCCGACCGAAGCGCCGTCATGGATCGCGGCGGTCAGGGCGGCGGCGAACCCGGCCGGGTCTGCGTGCTGCCACAGGTTGCGGCCGACTGCGGCGGCGGCCCCGCCGGCCCGGACGGCGTCCCGCACCGTGGAGAGCACCTCGGCATCGCAACCCTTCCGCGCGCCTCCCTGTATCAGGACCGGGCAATAGCAGGCTTGCGTCACCTCGCGGAAGGTCTCCGCCGATCCCGTATACGCCGTCTTGATCGCGTCCGCGCCGACTTCCGCCCCGAGACGGGCGGCCATGGCGATGTTCTCCGGCGTGTGCAGGTCCGGCCGCCCGAACCCACCGGGTATCATCTCGGCGAGCAGCAGCAGGCCCCATTTGCGGCAATCGGAGGCCAGCCGCGCGAGGTTGCCCATGGTCGCGCCCTCGCAGGCGACGCCCGGAAAGCCCATGCAGACCACACCGTCGGCACCGAGGCGCAAGGCGTCCTCCGCCAAGAACAGCAGCGGCCAGTCCCCCTCCCCGTCGAACAGCGCCGTCGGCCCGCCGTCGACCCGGAGAATCAGCCCGGCGCGCCCGAAGGAAGCACCGAACCGGCGCGCGACCCCGAAGGTCGCGATGACGGCATCGGCGCCGCCGGCAACGACCTTCTCGACAACCCCGCCCGGGTCGCAGAGAGACGGACCGGCATCCATGAACATGGCGTGATCGATCGCCACGATCAGCGCCCTGCCGTCCGGCCGGAACACCCGGCGCGTCCGGGGCCGGTCCGGTGGAGCGTGCGCCGCCGTCATCCCATCCTCCTCACGGGTCCGGATGCCGGACCGCGACGCGCTGCACCGTGCCGGCCGGCGTGCGGGGCAGTTCCGCCGCGAGGCTGGACAGGGGAATGACCCTCGACACGAGGGGCTTCAGGTCGACGGAACCGTCCGAGATCAGGGCGAAGGCGGCGCGGAAGTCCTCCGCGGTCTTGCCGACGGAGCCCGTGACGGCGACTTCCCGGTCGTGCAGGAGGTTCCAGGGCACCTGCAGACTCACGTTCGGGCGGGTGGAGGCGAACAGGATCACCCGTCCCGCCGTCCCCACCAGCCGCAACGCCGTTTCTCCCGCACTCCCGGAGCTTGCGACGACGAACACCGCATCCGCGCCGCGCCCGCCGGTCCGGCGCATCACCGCGTCCGCCGCATCTTCCCCGGAGACATCGATCGTGCAATCCGCGCCGAGGCGCCGCGCGAGACGCAGCCGCGCCCTGTCGCGGTCGAGGACCAGGACCTCGGCGCCCTGCATCTTGCCCAAGAGCAGATGCATCAGACCCATGGTCCCCGCACCCAGGATCGCGACCGCCTCTCCGGGCCGGATCTGCCCGCGCTCCATCGAGTGGATGCAGCAGGCCAGCGGTGTTGGGAGTGGACAACTCCCTGCGCTTGGCGCTCTACCGTGACGTCTTAACCCGAGTTTCCCAGGTGAACTTCTGCGTTGGATGGGAACGGCGGTGCGAAATTAGTCCACGGTAGCGGCGGGATTGTCTCGCTGCGGGCGGAGCAAAACTCTGCCACTTGAGCCCTTCCCGGCGACGGGGAGGGCGGGGGCATGCACACCGTGGAACTTTATCGGAAGGTCCGTCTCGCCTGCCGGGACGGGATGAGCGAGCGGGCGGCGGCGCGTCATTTCGGGATTTCACGCGAGAGCGTGAAGAAGATGTTGTGCTTTTCGGTGCCTCCGGGCTATCGGCGGACGGTACCGGTTCGGCGCCCGAAGCTGGACGGGTTCACCGAGATCATCGACCAGTGGCTGAAGGAGGATCTGAAGCAGCTGCGCAAGCAGCGCCACACGGCGAAGCGCATTTTCGACCGGCTTCGCGCCGAGCACGGGTTCAGCGGCGGCTACACGATCCAGACCGTGTGAAAACTCTGGGTGGCGGGGATGGAGGTTTGGGTCACCATGATTTGCCGCGATCCCACGTAGTCTGGCGGTTTGGCGCCGGTAGCCCTGTGGAAGGGGCTCCAGGCCTCCGTGGATCGATGTGCGGCGCTCGGTTTTGGCCAGACTCCCGTCTCACGCCTTCGCGGCGGCGATCAAGGCGGGAACACCTACCAGCGAGATCGCGCGGCGGATGTTGTAAGCCAGCGCCGTGATGCTGAACTCGCCGCGCACGCTCTCCAGCCGCCGGGTCAGGAAGGCACCCTGGCCCATCCATTGTTTGATTGAGCCGAAGGGATGCTCGACGCTTTCACGGCGCGCATCGAGCAGCTCCGGGCGGGCCGCCAATCGTTCCGCCATACGCTCCAGGATCGCTTCGTCGACATAGCGCAAGACCCGACGGAAGGCGCTTTTCGTACACTTCGACTTGAGTTGGCACGCCTTGCACGCGGCGCGATTGGCGTAACTGGCGAAGAAGAGATCGCGGCGCTTGCGCTTGCTGTGTAGCGCCAGACGTTGGCCGTTGGGGCAGATGTAAATGTCCTCGCCGCCGTCATAGCGGAAGCGTTCCTTGGGAAAGAGCCCTTGGCTCACCGTTGATCCGCGCTGGGGCTTGGGCACATGCGGCACGACCCCGGCATTCTCGCAGGCCTCGATATCCTCGATCTTGAAGTAGCCCGCGTCGGCGACCGCGTCGATCCGATCGACGGCCAGGTTCCGACGGGCCGCCACCGCCGTCTCGGCCAATAGACCGAGATCGCTGACCTTGTTATGGACCTGCTGCTCGGCGATCAGTTTGTGCTTGGCGTCCACCGCGATCTGAATGTTGTAGCCGACACCGACCCGGGTCGCGGCGTGCATCGCCCGGCTGTCCGGATCCGTCAAAGAGAGCTGGTCCTCGCCACTCGCAGCCAGCGCGTCTCGATGTTCCTCAAACCGCTCACGCCGACCTTGGATCGCAGCGATCTTCTCCTGGATATTCTCCACCTCGCCGCCGCCGGGGCCGCCCTCGTCTTGCCCGTCGGCCTCGTCGAGGCGGTCGAGATAACGCGACAACCTCTCGTCGCTCTCGGCCAACGCCTTCGCCAGCTTCGCTTTGGTGAAGTTCCGCTTCCGGCTGTTCACTGCCTTGATCCGTGTACCGTCGACCGCCACCAGCTCGCGCCCGAACAGCTCCAGTTCGCGGCATAGCCTCACGAACTCCCGAAACACCTGTCGGAAGGCCGCCCGATTGATCCGCCGGAAATCGGCGATCGTCTTGAAGTCCGGCGACAAACGCCGCAACAGCCAGATCACTTCGAGATTACGCTTGCTCTCAGCCTCCAGCCGGCGGCTCGAACGTACTCGATTGAGATAACCGTATATGTAGAGCTTCAGCAGGTCCGCCGGATCGTAGCCGGGACGACCCGTCGCCTTCGGCGCGGCGCGCTCAAAACCAGCGGCCGCCAGGTCCAAACCATCCACGAAGGCATCGATGAAACGGACCGGGTTATCCCGGCCCACGTAATCGTCCACTGCTTCCGGCAGAAGCAGAACCTGAGAGCGGTCAATGCCATGAATGTGTCTCATGGCGGACCTTAACATCGCCATGAGCCGCACGGAATCCCTCGCCACCCAGAGTTTTCACACGGTCTGGATCGTGAAGGACTATGTGCGCGAGCACCACCGCCGGCGTCGGGAGATGTTCGTGCCGCTGACCCATCCACCCGGCCATGGGCAGGCGGACTTCGGCGAGGCGCGTGCGGTGATCGGGGGTGTGGCGCGCAAGGCGCACTTCTTCGTCTTCGATCTGCCGCACAGCGACGCCTGCTATGTGCGGGCCTACCCTGCGGCGACGGCCGAGGCGTGGATCGACGGGCATGTGCATGCCTTCGCCTTCTTCGGCGGGGTTCCGCAATCGGTTCTCTACGACAACGACCGCTGTCTGGTGTCGCGCATTCTGGCGGACGGGACGCGCAGGCGGGCGCGGCTCTTCGGCGGCTTCCTGTCGCATTACCTCGTGCGCGATCGTTACGGGCGCCCGGGCAAGGGGAACGACAAGGGCGCGGTGGAGGGTCTGGTTGGATTTTCCCGGCGCAACTTCATGGTGCCGCTGCCGCGCTTTGCCAGCTGGGAAGCGTTCAATCGGCGGCTTGAGGAGCAGTGCCGCAGCCGCCAGGGCGATATCCTGCGCGGGCACCGTGAGACCATCGGAGAGCGCCTGACGCGGGATCTGGAGGCCATGGCCGCGCCGCCGGCGGCGCCCTTCGAGGCCTGCGCCCAGGCTCCCGGGCAGGTCAGCTCGCAGTCTCTGGTCCGTTACGAGACCAACGACTACTCGGTGCCGGTGGCCTATGGCCATCGCGACGTCTGGGTGCGCGGTTACGTCGAGCGGGTGGTGATCGGTTGCGGCGGGGAGGTCATCGCCCGCCATCCCCGGTCCTATGAGCGAGAGGACACGATCTTCGAGCCGATCCACTATCTGCCCCTGATCGAGCAGAAGATCGGCGCGCTGGATCAGGCGGCGCCGCTTGCCGGATGGGAGCTGCCGCCCGCGTTCCAGACCCTGCGCCGCCTGATGGAGGCGCGCTCGCCCAAGGCGGGGCGGCGGGAGTATGTGCAGGTCCTGCGGCTGCTGGAGAGCTTCGGGCTGGAGGATCTCGACGGCGCCGTGAAGGACGCCCTGCGCCTGGGCGCCATCGGCTTCGACGCGGTCAAGCATCTGGTGCTGTGCCGGGTCGAGAAGCGCCCGCCGAAGCTCGACCTCGACGTCTACCCGTATCTGCCGAAGGCCACCGTCGGCAGGACCTCGGCCGCCAGCTACATGTGCCTGCTGTCGGAGGACGCGGCATGACGGACAGGCCCCACATCCTGCTGGCACACCACCTCAAGGCCCTGAAGCTGCCGACCTTCCTGCGGGAATACGAGAAAGTGGCGCGCCAATGCGCGGCCGAGGGCCTGGATCATGTTCAGTTCCTGGCCCGGCTGGTGGAGCTGGAACTGATCGATCGCGAACGGCGCATGGTCGAGCGGCGCATCAAGGCGGCGAAGTTCCCGGTCGCCAAGAGCCTCGACAGCTTCGACTTCAAGGCCATCCCCGCGCTGAACAAGGCGCAGGTGCTGGAGTTGGCGCGCTGCGAGTGGATCGAGCGGCGCGAGAACGTCATCGCCCTCGGCCCTTCCGGCACCGGCAAGACCCATGTCGCCCTGGGGCTCGGGCTGGCCGCCTGCCAAAGGGGCCTCTCTACGGGCTTCACCACGGCCGCCGCGCTCGTGCACGAGTTGATGGAAGCCCGCGACGAGCGCCGCCTCCTGCGGCTCCAGAAGCAGATGGTCGCCTGCAAACTGCTGATCATCGACGAGTTGGGCTTCGTGCCGCTGAGCAAGACCGGCGCCGAGCTTCTGTTCGAGCTGATCTCGCAGCGCTACGAGCGGGGCGCCACGCTCATCACCTCCAACCTCCCTTTCGACGAATGGACCGAGACCTTCGGCTCCGAGCGCCTGACCGGGGCACTGCTCGACCGTCTCACCCATCACGTCAATATCCTCGAGATGAACGGCGACAGCTACCGCCTCAGCCAAAGCCGCGCCCGCAGAAACAGTGCCGATAGCTGAACTGCGGCACGCCGTCGCTCGGCCCCGGCCGGCAACGCGCCCCTAAGGCCCGGGTGGCGAGACTGACCCCAATCCGATAAACCATGCCGCCCTGCGGGCGGCCGGCGGGCGCGGACCGCTTGAGCTCTGCATGGCTCCGCTGCCCGCTCCCGCCGAAAAACCCTCGCACCGCGTCTCCGACTCACAGTCTCACGCCAAGGTCAGACCACCAACCCAGGTGGCAGTCTTTTGCGCCGCCCTTTGGCCGAATCTTCAACCGGCGTTGACATCGGCGGCCGTGAGGTTGAGGCCCGTGCCGCCCGCCTTCAGGCTCACCAGGAAGAGCGGGAGATCGCCGGTCTGGAACGCCGCGACCTGGCCGTCCCGGTCCTTCGTCGAACCGTGCAGCATGGCGTAGCCCCAGCCGCGCGCGGCGATGTCTCGCTCGATCAGCTTCAGCATCTCCACGAACTGGGAGAAGACCAGCACCTTGCGCCCCTCGGCGACCAGCTCCTCGAGCAGCGCGAGAAGCCGCGCCCGCTTGGCGCTCGCGGTGACCTTGCGGGCGGCGTCGAGCTTCACCAGGCCCGGATCGCAGCAGACCTGGCGCAGCTTGAGCAGCGCCTCGAAAATCGCCATTTGCGATGCCGTCAGGCCTTGCGCGGCGATCGCCTCGCGGACCTGCCGGTCCATCGCCGTCCTGATGCTCTCGTAGAGCGCGGCCTGGGCGCCTTCGAGCGGGACCAGCTCGTCGATGACCGTCTTTGCCGGCAGCTCGGGCGCGACCTCTTCCTTGGTGCGCCGCATCAGGAAGGGCTTGATCCGGGTGGACAGCAACCGCTGCTTCGCGCGGTCGCCGTGCTTCTCGATCGGGGTCCGGAGCTCCGCCGTGAACCTCTTGCGGTTGCCGAGCAGGCCAGGGATCAGCCAGTCGTAGAGCGCCCACAGCTCCTGGAGATTGTTCTCCAGCGGCGTCCCGGTCAGCGCCAGGCGCTGGCGGGCGCGAATCTCCCGGATGCGTTTCGAGACGGCCGCAGCCGGGTTCTTCACCGCCTGCGCCTCGTCCAGCACGGCGATGTCGTAGTCGTGGCGGAACAGCGCTTCATGGTCCCGGTTCAGCAGCGGATAGGTCGTGACCACCAGGTGGTGGTCTGGAATCTCCGGGAAGCGATGCCGCCGGTCGGGCCCGTGAAGCACCAGGAGCTTCAGGTCCGGCACGAAGCGCGCGGCCTCGCGCCGCCAGTTGCCGACCAGGCTCGTCGGCACCACCAGGAGGCTCGGGAGGGCGACCTTCTCCTCCAGATGCCGGTGCGCCAGCAGGGCAAGCGTCTGCACGGTCTTGCCGAGCCCCATGTCGTCGGCAAGCACGCCGCCGAAGTCACTCTCAGACAGCGCCCTCAGCCAGCCGTAGCCGGCGCGCTGGTAGGGGCGCAATGTTCCGCGCAACGCGGCGGGGGCCGGCACTTCCGGGGCCTCGACGAGAGACCGGAGACGGGCGCCGAGATCGAGAATCTCCCGTCCCCCGGTCCACGGCGCGCTGCAACCCTCCAGGGCCTCGGCCAGCTCGAACAGCCTGCCCGCCTCGGCCCGGTGGAAACCGAGCAGCCCCTGTGCTTCCAGAAAGGCCTCGGCGAACCGCGCGAACCGCGCCGCGTCCATCGCAAGCCACGTTCCGTCCTCGAACCGGCTGTGAAAAACTCTGCCGGCCAGATGTCTCTCGACGTCGAAGCCTTCCTCCAGCCCTCCCCATTCGTTCACCGGCAGGGTCTCGACGAGTTGGACGATGATCGGCGCGATGTCGAGCTTCCGGCCATTCGCCTCGAGCGAGAGGCGAAGCGAGAACCAGTCGGAGCCCCTGGGTTCGAGCGAAGTCGAGTACGCGACCGGTCCCTCGTACAGGCGGAACGGCCACGTCCCGTCGATCTCGACACGCCAGCCCTCGGCGCGAAGTTGCGGAACCGCCTGCGAGACAAAACCGATGCCGGCCCCGCCCGCAGCGTCGTCTTCGTCGTCGCCGACCGGCGGGAAGACGATGTTCGCTTCGCGCAGCTCGCGCGGCAGGGCGTGATCGTAACGCAGCAATTCGTGATCCTCGTAGCCGTACCGCTTCGCCGCCTCCCGTAGCGCTTCCTCGAACGCCGCTTCCCGCGCGCGATCGCGCCGTATCACCGCGAAGCCGTTGTCGCCCGACGTCGCAATGTCGTCTCCCCTTCCGGCACGGAGCCGGGTGACGGCGCCCTCGTAGGCGATCTCCAGGCGAGCGGACGGATAGACGACCGAGCCGGAGTAGCCCGTGCCGCGCCAATCGCCATGGACATATCGGGGCAGCCTGTACGTGCAGCCGTAGAGCGTCAGCACCGGCACCGGCCGGGCACCGCTGCGCTCCTCGACGCGATGAAGCCGCGGCACGGGCGCGTGCTGACCGATCCGGGACAGTTTCGCCGCGACTGCATGGATCGAGCCGTGCGGCACCGGCGGCGCCGCCGCGAACCAGGACGCCGTCCTCGCCGGCAGCGCCGTTTCCGCGACGCCCATCTCGCCGCTTTCCGGGTCGACGAAGAAGGGCGTCGGAAACGCCAGCAGCGTCAGGGGCGATCCCGCGCCGTCGCGCGCCACGATGTGCTGCTCGCCGGCTTCGCCGACCGACCAGCCGAGTTCGCACCGCCGCGGATCCGCCCAGGAGAGCGCGGCGCCCCGGATGTCGCCGGCTCGCGCGCGCCCGGTCTCGACGATCCCGCGAATCAGCCCGATCAGCTCCTCGCCGTCCGGCCAGTCGTGGCGCCGCGGATAGCCGCCGCCGGCATAGAAGTCGAGACATCCCAGGATCGCGGCGTCTTCCGCGCTCAGGTACTTGTGCGTCCGGGACGGCGTCCGCTCGCGATACTCCCGGAAATTGGTGCCGATCGTGCCATCCTTGCGCAAATAGGCCCGATACGGCGCGATGTGGACGTGCCGCATCGCATCGCTATGGATCACGTAGAACAGATGTTCCTGCCCCGGCGCCGGGGGACCGGCGGCGGCGTGCGGGCCGGCCGGCCGGTCGTCCGCCTTCCCGGCGACCTCCTCGGCCCATCGGTCGAGCCACCGGCGGACCACGCCCGAAACTCCCTCGCGCGCCGTTCCGCTACCGGAATCGTCCCCGTCCGGCGAGAGATGGCGGGCGGCGAGCAGCAGGGCGGCGGCGTGCTTGCAGTTGTAGCCGACCGGGCAGGAGCAATGCCCTTCGACCGGAAGAAATCTCCCCTCGCTCCCGGGTTCGTATTTCGCCACGACCGCATAGGGTTTCTGCCGGCTGCCCGAAACCTCGCCGTGGATCCGGCCGGGCGACAAGAATTCGACCGAACGAACCATGCCGCGTTCGAAATAGTCCAGACCCCGCAGGAACGAGACATGCCCGACCGCGCGCTCAATGTCGTCTGTCCCGAAGGTTTCCAAGCCGGTCTGTCCGCCTCCTCTGCCAAGGCGTCGTGCGGCGGCGGCTTGCAGCGCTCCTGCGCCGACGCGCCATCTTGCGAGACGGTATCGCCGACACCGCCTGGCGCCGCGCCCGGGGAAACTGCCAAGACCAACCTATTTTCCAACGGAAGAATGGGTCAAGTCCGGTCCCGGCACACTATCCCAGCCTGGGTGAGCTTGGCTTGGAGGTCTTGCAGACAGCGCGCGATGTGTTCAGCGGCGTCACTCGGATGGAACGTCGATTCGCCCGCCCCAAGGCTCGCCGTTCGAGTCTTCCGGGAGGTCTCTCCGGTTGCATCCGATGATGGAATGGATGTGCCCGTTGCCGAGGTAGGCCCCGGCAGTCCCGCCAATTTTCCATGACAATGTGCTCGCCCGAGCCTGCGGCAGGACCGGCCGCAGACGTGCCGACTGCCTTGCCTGCGCCGCCTTTTTGCGGCGTGACCCCCCGGCCGGCTGACGGCTTTCTCATCGCCAGCACCGGGGCCATCCAGCCGTCCGGTTTGCCCTGAACCGGCGAGAGCGAAAGCGGGGCTCGGTCCCGGCGAAGGCCGGATCGTCCAGAGGCGCTTCGGCCGCGACATCCATTCGCCCGGAGCCCGCCATGACAGACCCCGACACCATCGCCGCCGACTACACGCTGCGCCCCAGCGAGCTCGCCGAGACCTGTTGTTAAGCGTGGAACATTGACCCCCTGTTGGGGGTGATCGGCGTCCAAATTTGACCCCCCATGGTTTGTGTCCATGAACACACCTCGTCGTTTGGACGGACGGGGTGGGGGGGAGATGCTGGTTGTGGAAACGATCGCGAAGATCCGTCGGGATCATCTGGTGAGGGGCGTTCCGATCAAGAAAATCGCCCGGGATTTGAGGGTTTCGAAGAACACGGTGCGCAAGGTGGTACGGGGCGACGAGACCTCGTTCAGCTACGAGCGCAAGATTCAGCCGATGCCGAAGCTTGGGCCGTGGGTCGACGAGCTCGAGCGCCAGCTGAAGGCCAATGAGAAGAAGGCACGCAAGGATCGGCTGTCTCTTCTGCGGATTCATGAAGACCTTGTGTCGCTGGGCTACAAGGGCGGCTATGACGCGGTTCGCCGCTATGCCAGGGCCTGGCGGCGCCGGTGGCGGCTGTTGTCGCCGTCGCAGGCCTTTGTGCCGCTGATCTTCGATCCCGGCGAGGCCTACCAGTTCGACTGGAGCCACGAGTACGCGCGTCTGTCGGGTGCGACGACCAGGGTGAAGGCGGCGCACATGCGGCTGTGCCACAGCCGGATGTATCTGGTCCAGATCTTTCCCCGCGAGAGCCAGGAGATGGTCTTCGAGGCGCACGAGCGTGCCTTCCGCTTCTTCGGCGGGGTCTGCCGGCGGGGCATCTACGACAACATGAAGACGGCGGTGAGCACGATCTTCGTGGGCAAGAAGCGGGGCTACAACCGCCGCTTCCAGGAGATGTGCTCGCACCATCTGGTGGAGCCTGTGGCGTGCACGCCAGGGGCTGGCTGGGAGAAGGGGCAGGTTGAGAAGCAGGTGGGTGACCTTCGCGGCCGCCTGTTCGTGCCCAGCCCGCGGGGCCGCTCCTACGCCGAGATCAACGAGTGGCTGATGGATCGGTGCATTGAGGACGCCAAGAAGCATCCGCATCCGACAATCCCGGGCAAGACGATATGGCAGGTGTTCGAGGAGGAGCGGCCCTTCCTGGTGGCGTATCGCGGCCCCTTCGACGGCTTCCATGCCAGCGAGGTGTCAGTCTCGAAGACCTGTCTGGTGCGCTTCGACAACAACCAGTACAGCGTCGCGGCGCGCGCGGTCGGGCGACCGGTGGACGTGCGGGCCTATGCCGATCGGATCGCCATCCGCCAGGACGGCGAGATCGTCGCCGAGCACCCCCGGAGCTTCGGGCGCGGCCGGTTCGTCTACGATCCGTGGCATTACGTGCCGATCCTGACGAGGAAGCCCGGCGCGCTACGCAATGGCGCGCCCTTCAAGGACTGGCAGTTGCCCAACGCGCTCGGCCGCCTGCGAACCCGGCTCGCGGGCCACGACGACGGCGACCGGCAGTTCGTCAAGGTGCTCGCGGCGGTGCTGGAGGACGGGCTGGAGGCGGTCGAGGCGGCCTGCGCCGAAGCGCTCGAGTGCGGCGCCTGCAGCGCTGACGTCGTGCTCAACATCCTCACCCGGCAGCGCCAGCCGGCGCCGCCGGCGGCGATCCCGACGCCCGAGGGCCTGCAGCTTCGTCACCAGCCGGTTGCCGATTGCCAGCGCTATGACAGCCTGAGGGAGGCCGGTCATGGAACGTCATGATGTGCTGGCGATGATGACGGCGCTGAAGCTCGCAGGCATGCGCGCCGCCTACGACGACATCCTCGCCGACGGGCTCAAGCGCCGTCATCCGGTGCAGCAGATCATCGGTACGCTGCTGCAGGTCGAGATCGCCGACAAGAGGGCCCGCTCGATCAAGTACCAGATGGCCTCCGCCAAGCTGCCGACGGCCAAGGAACTGGCCGACTTCGACTTCGCCGCCTCGCCGGTCAACGAGCCCCTGATCCAGGAGCTCGCCGGCGGCGGCTTCCTCGAGGGCAAACGCAACATCGTGCTGGTCGGCGGCACCGGCACCGGCAAGACCCATCTCGCCGTCGCCATCGCGCGATCCTGCATCCGCAAGGGCGCCCGTGGCCGGTGCTACAACGTCGTCGACCTGGTCAACCACCTCGAGGCCGAGATCCGCGCCGGACGCCAGGGCCGCACCGCAGACCAGCTCGTCCGACGCGACTTCGTCATCCTCGACGAGCTCGGCTACCTGCCCTTCGCCCAGGCCGGCGGGCAGCTGCTCTTCCACCTCATGAGCCGGCTCTACGAGCGCACTTCGATCGTCATCACCACCAACCTCGCCTTCGGCGAATGGCCTTCCGTCTTCGGCGACCCCAAGATGACCACAGCGCTGCTCGATCGCCTCACCCACCATTGCGAGATCATCGAGACCGGCAACGAGAGCTGGCGCTTCAAGAACCGCTCCTGACCTGGCGCCGGCCGTCCCTGCGGCCCGGTTGCCCCGGTGGGCCAACAGGGACCCCCCACGCGGCTTCGCTCCGCGTAACGCGGGGCGCTACACGAAGCCGCGCGGGTCCCCCCTATTGGCTACCGGGACAACCTCCGCCGTGTCGCTCAGGGGGGTCAATTTTGCACGCCGATTGGGGGTCAATATTGAATGCCGATTGACACCGAGACCCTCGCACTCCTCGTCGAGGCCCGGCAAACGACCATGGTCTGGGGACCGCCCGGCAGCGCCAAGAGTCAGATCGCCCAGCAGGTCGCCGCCGATACCGGCCGCCAGTATATCGACGTCCGCGCGCTCCTGCTCGACCCCGTCGATTTGCGCGGCATCCCCTGGCGCGACGGCACCGACCGGACCCGCTGGGCGCCCCCGGCCTTCCTGCCGCCCACCGACGATCCCGGCCGTTGGCTCATCAACCTGGAGGAACTGCCGTCTGCGGTGCCGATGGTGCAGGCCTCCCTTTACCAGCTCGTCCTCGACCGCAAGGTGGGCGAGTACGAGCTGCCCGAGGGTGTTGTTCGGCGTGCAATTTTGACCTAGCGCCAGGCGAAGTCCTGGGAAGGAGGATGAGTTGATCTGAAACCTTCCGACGCTGCCCAGCGGGTTCGACTCCCGCCCGGCAAAGGTGCAGCCCGCCAGCCGGAAGCGAGTCTTGCATGGCGTGCGGCAACGCCCGTCGTGAAGCGTAGACAGCGGGTGACGAAGCGTCGCAGTGAGCCTCGAGAGTTGCAATGACGACGCCTTCAGTGTGGTCAATCTGGGGGCAGCACCGGAAGCGCCGCGAGCGGCGAGGCGTGACGGGTCGTCCGGGGTCGTGGACCGGCGCAGAGTTACAGGATGGGGAGCCAGGAAACCTGGGAGATCCTGCTTTTGCCCGTGGGCAAGGTCGCTGGAGGGGGGATGGCCAGCGTGAACAATATAGATCCCGGCCCGTCGTCGGGCCTGCAGGGCGGCGGGAGCGCAGTGGCGGACACGAATGCGCAGGCACCTGCGGAGCCGGCTGGCGAACCAATAAGTCGAAGGACGCGCGGAGCAGGAAGTCGTAGCGCCCCGATAGTACCGCCGAAGGCGGGGAACCGTGGCCATCGGGACCCGCTGGAGGGAAGCGGGGCGTCACATGTCCAGACCCACTGACGGGACACGATGGAGGAGACGCTGCGCTCCACAAACACGTACACGAAACAGCAGTGGATAGCCGAACAGGCGAGGGTGCACCCGGATCGGGTGTTCACGTCCCTACACCATCTGATCGACGGCGAGTGGATGCGCGAGGCATATCGCCGGACGCGCAAGGATGGGGCGACGGGCGTCGACGGCGTGACGGCCGCCGGCTACGAGAAGGACCTTGATGCCAATCTCGAAGGCCTCTTGGACCGGATCAAGTCGGGCCGCTACTTCGCGCCGCCGGTGCGCCGGCACTACATCCCCAAGGCGGACGGCACGAGACGCCCTCTCGGCATCCCGACGTTCGAAGACAAGGTGGCGCAGCGGGCGATCCTGATGCTTCTGGAGCCGATCTACGAGGGCGACTTTCTGCCGTGCTCGTACGGCTTCCGGCCCGGGCGCTCAGCCCACGACGCCCTGTACGCGCTGCGCACGGGCATCATGGAGCGAGGCCAGCGGTGGGTGATCGATGCGGATGTGTCGAACTACTTCGATAGCATCTCGCACACCCACCTGCGCGCATTCCTCGACCTGCGGATCAAGGATGGCGTCATCAGACGCATGATCGACAAATGGCTGAAGGCGGGGGTTCTCGAAGACGGGGTCCTGCGCCGATCCGAGACCGGCACGCCCCAAGGCGGGGTCATCAGTCCGATGCTCTCGAACATTTTCCTGCACCATGTGCTGGACGAGTGGTTCGAGCGGGAAGCGAAGCCCCGGCTGCGAGGGTCGTGCCAGCTCGTGCGGTTTGCCGACGACTTTGTGATGGCCTTTGAGGACGCCCGGAGCGGCCGGCGCATGCTGAACGTTTTGGGTAAACGTCTTGGTCGCTATGGGCTGAGGCTCCATGGGACCAAGACGCGCTATGTGGACTTCCGGTCAAAACGCCCGCGTGCGCATGATCCGGACACGACGTTCGACTTTCTCGGCTTCACCCACGTATGGGGACGGTCGAGGCGAGGCGTGAACGTCGTTCGCCAGATCACCGCCAAGGGTCGCTTCACCCGCGCGCTCAGGGCGGTGCACGAGTGGTGCAAGGCCAATCGGCATCGTCCGCTCGATGAGCAGCAGCGACACCTGGCGCGGGTCATCCGGGGCCACTGCGGCTACTACGGTCTGACGGGGAACAGCAAACGTCTCAGCGGCTTCCGCTATTGGATCATCCGCCACTGGCGCAAGGCGCTCGCGCGCCGCAGCCGAAAGGGGCGTGTGACCTGGGATCGCATGAAGGACATCCTCAATCGGTATCCCCTACCGCCAGCCACGGTCGTGCACTCGATTTACGCCGCCTGAGCGAACCTGGCATGTGAGGAACCGAGTGCGGTAATCCCGCACGCTCGGGTCTGTGAGGGGAGGGGCTCGGTAACGACCCCTCCTACTCGGCCCCAGTATCAAGCCACTTCAATAGCTTATCGCGCCGATCGGCGCGCAACCCACGCGCCGAACAACAGACCTGTGGCGCGCCACCGAGCCAAGCACAACCGCCAGCGTGCCCGACGAGTGCCGATCGTCACGCTAAAATTGCCAGCGCATTTCATTACTGTAACGGCCGCCAATGAAAATGAAAAGCACTCCTAGTATCAATAGTAATGAGAATAACACGCAGAAGATGTCGAAAATCGCGAAGACATTATTTTCTATTATATTAGAGTAGGTTTTTCTTGCAGGCCATCGCCCCCTGTATTACTATCCAGAGCACTGGTTCGGCACGGCCACTTCTTGGCGACCATGCAGAAGAGGATGGGCAGCACATCGTCTGCGGGCGCCGGCCCCGGTCGTGCTGGAACGAGTGGAGGAGTCTATGAAGGGCGACACAAAGGTTGTCGAGTGTCTCAACGCGGTGCTTAAGAACGAGCTGACAGCGATCAATCAGTATTTTCTGCACTCGCGGATGCTCAAGAACTGGGGCGTCACCAGACTCGCGAAATATGAATACGAAGAATCCATCGATGAGATGAAGCATGCGGACGAGCTCATCGAGCGAATCCTGTTTCTCGAAGGCCTGCCCAACCTGCAAGATCTCGGTAGACTCATGATCGGCGAGGACGTGAAGGAAATCCTCGACTGCGACCTCGCCCTCGAAAACATGGCGATTCCCACGCTGCGGGAGGGCATCGCGCATTGCGAGCAGGTCGACGATTACGTGACGCGCCACCTCCTGCGCGAAATCCTGGAGAGCGAGGAGGAGCACGTCGACTGGCTGGAGACGCAGTTCGAGCTGATCAAGCGGATGGGCCTGGAGAATTACGTCCAGCTTCAGAGTGAGCCTGCCGACGACTAGGGCAGCCGATACTGGCTGGAGGGGCGGGCCTGCGGCTATTCGGCGGCTGCCGATCCTCCGGCTGGCACATTGTCGGCAGGCGCCGCGTCGGCGGGACGCGTATCCTGCACCTCGTCGTTTGCCTTCTCGCCTCTGAGCAGGTCGCGAAGGGCGCACGCCGCCGACACGATATCCGCCGGTTTCAGCGCGCCCCAAGCGTACATTACGGACTCGCGTCCTCGCCGGCGGCCTGTTCCCCGGAGAGCGCCGGCAGGCCGCCGTGCGGCTGGTCTTCGTGGATCCTGTCGATCAGGCCTTGGGCGAAGCTCAGGCAACGCCCACAGCGGGGCCCGTTGCCGAGCTCCTGATACGCTTTGCGCGCGCAACGGACGCCGGCTTGCGCCACGGCGCGGATTTCGGTGTCCCGATAGGCGTTGCAAACGCACACATACATTGCGGCACTCCGCTCTACACCTCAATGTTGAAGAGAATGCGAACGAGTGTCAATGAGAATTTGTGTCAGACGCGTTTTCAAGCCGGGCGGCCAGCTCAATGGCAATCAGTGATCGCAGTCTTCGAGCGTCTATGGCGTTGAAACCGCGACCAAGTGATTGTCCCAGCGCCCGTTTTGAAGACGGTTGACGGAGAAGGGTCGCGCCCTGCCGGAGCGCGCGTCGATAGCGACCACGCCGCCCTGCCCGCTGCTGGCAAGGAATTCGGCTGGGCGCGCGGCCGGTGCGACGCCGCAGCCATCCGGGACCCTGGCGGACGACAGGTAGCGGCCCGCGCCGACGTCCCAGAAGGTCACGATGCCGCCGCGCGGGGCCGAGACGGCGATGGTCCGCCCGCTCGGGTCGAAGCAGACGCTGCCGCAATAGTGCTTCATCGCGCGCATGACGGCGGCCGGTCCACGCAAGAGGCGCAATGCTTCAAAGCCGCGCCACACGGCGACCAGCGGGACCAGGTCGCCGGCCGGTCCCTCGTACTGCATGGCAACCGCGACCGTATCCTCCGGGCCCACGGCGAGATGGCGGATGCTCAGTTGATGCAGCGCCGGGTCGAGCCGCCGTTCCTGCAGTAGCGTGCTGTCGCGCCGGTCGACAAGGCAAAGGGAGGGCGCCATGGTCGGCAGGTTAAGTTTTATGCGCGGCAGGTCCGGCCGCGTGGCGATGCCGCCGTTGGCGACGACGAGGGTTTCACCGTCGGACAGAAGCCGGATGTCGTGCGGGCCAATGCCGTGGGACTTGAGCTCGCCAATGCGCCTGTAGTCGTTCACCGCGTCGTAGACGCCGACGACGCCGCGTTCTTCCCCGAAATCGTTCTCGGTGGCGTAGAGCCGCCGCCCGTCCCGGCTGAACACACCGTGCCCGTAGAAGTGGCGCTCGGCGGGCGTCTCCAGCCTGCGGTCGACGGCACCGCGCACGAGGTCCACGACCAGCGCGAAGCGGCCCGGCCGCCGGGCAAAATGCACGGCGGTGTGCCCACCGGGGCGGACGGCGAAGGAGTGGCCCCGCCCCGGCAGCGGTAGATCGAAGAGCAGTGTGCCGCTTGCCGAAAAACCGCTGACCCGGTAGCCGCCGGCGGTATCGGCGCGGGCGCTCAGATAGCGCCGCGCGCCGGATGCGGCGGCCTCGACGCTTGACGATGGCCGCAGAAGAGACCCGACGACACCGCCGGCGAGCAGCCGCAGTGCCGCCCTGCGCTCAATCGCCATCGAGCGCATTGAAACCGACGGTGAGCCCGAGCGCGGGCGCCAGCCGGTTCCTCGCGATCTGTTTCAGCGCCCGGATCTGGGTGGCGAGCTTTTCCACCTGGGGTCGCAGCGACGGGTCGGCTGCGGCCTTCTCCACGGGACCGTCGATGGACCGCGCGGTGGCGAGGGTGAGGCAGAACGCCTTACGCATTAAACGGTCGAGCTTGGGATCGGCGATTGCCGTGAGGTCGCCGAGGCCGGGGCCGCCCTCGCCGCCGTAGAGCATCTCCAGCGCTTCCAGAGTGCCGACGATGTTGCGCTGCGAACGACCGCTCAAGCGGGACTCCGCCAGGAAGGGACGCC
This sequence comes from Alphaproteobacteria bacterium, assembly GCA_965262755.1. GTDB lineage: Bacteria > Pseudomonadota > Alphaproteobacteria > UBA828 > UBA828 > WTGU01. Next base: position 1,355,130 of record OZ253557.1, read on the forward strand.
CCGCGCCGGCGCTGTCGCCGATCACCGGCTTCAGGTTCACGTCGTAGATGAGCTGCAAGCTGTCGTAGAGGCTCTGGAAGAAAGCAAGCGTGCCGGCGGCATGGTCTTCGACATACGGGTTGTCGGGCCCCGGCATGGTCATGAGGCGGGCGAAGGCGGCATCACCGCCGCGCCAGTCCGCGAGGATCCCCGCCGCCATGGTGCGCATGTTCGCCGCCGCCGCCGTGAACAGCCCGCAGCCCGTCGCGGCCCCGCCCGGGCCGGCGCCCAGATAACGCTCGTCGTAGAGCAACACCTCCGCTGCCAGCAACCCCTGGATCGCCACATTGGCGCGCCCGATGCGCGCGGCGAGCGCGGCGTCATCCTCGCCGGCGGCGACGATGTCGGCGACGGCATCGGCCGTCTTGCCGCGTGCCTGGGGCCAGAAATAGAAGCGATATCCGCGCATGAAGAGATCGACGGGGCCGAAGCGCAAGTGCTGGACGCCCATCCACGCGTCCATCGCCTCGTGGAAGCGTTCGCGAAGGTGGGCACGGCCATCGTCACTCGGCTCGGCGCAGAACGCCTCGGCCCCCGCTGCGAAGGCGTTGGTCTCCGTCGCCAGCCGTTCATAGCGCGGCAGGGCGTGGTGGTCGACCAGGGCTGCATTGACGCGCGCGTAGTCCGCTGCGGCGATGTCTTGTGCGCGCAAGGCGGACGCCGTTCCCGCAAAGATCAGGAGAACCAGGGCAAGGGCTGGGACTATGCGGGTCATGGGGGCAGGCCCATTCGTCAGAGGGAGCGAAGGAAAGCGAGCAGCGCCGCGCGCTCCTCGCCCGTCATGGCGACCACGCGCTCCTTCGCTGCCTGCGCCTCGCCGCCGTGCCAGAGAATGGCCTCGAGGAGGTTACGTGCCCTGCCGTCGTGCAGAAAGAACGTGTGACCGCTCACCGTCTCCGTCAGCCCGATGCCCCAAAGCGGCGGCGTGCGCCACTCTCGGCCAGTCGCCTCGCCCTCGGGCCGGTCATCGGCCAGCCCCGCGCCCATGTCGTGGAGCAGGAGGTCGGTATAGGGCCAGATGAGCTGAAAGGACTGCTCCTCGCCGATGGAATCCCGGCGGGTCACGAACTTGGGCCGGTGGCAGCCGGTGCAGTTGGCCTCGTAGAACAAGCGCTTGCCTGCGAGCACCTTTGGTTCGCCGATGTCGCGCCGCGCGGGCACGCCCAGATTGCGCGTATAGAAGGTGAGCAGGTCGAAGAGCGCGGCGCTGGCCTCGACCGTGTTCGCCGCCGAGGCCCCGCCGTGCGGTGCCTCCCGGCAGGTCCCTTGCGCTGCAGTGCAATCGCCATAGGGGGACGCGTAGAGCGGCGTCGAGATGCCGACGTCGCCGCGGAAGGCCGCCGCCGCCTGCTGCGAGACGGTCGGATTGCCGGCCTTCCATCCGAAACGGCCGAGCATGGGCTTGCCGATCTCGTCGCTCCACACGATGTTGGCCCGCCCGGAGATGCCATCCCCGTCGCGGTCCTCCGGGTCGGCGCCGGCGAGGATGTCGGCGTCGGCAATGGCTTCCAGCAGGCCCATGCCGATGACCGGTGGCGTCACACGGGGCGACAGCATCGTTTCGGGATGGAGCGGCCCATAGTGAAGGCCTGAGACGCCGTAAGTGGGTGCGCGGAGGCTGACAGCCTCGCCATCGTCCAGCGCGATCGGTGTCTCTTCGTAGGCGATGGTCATTTCGCCCTCAGCCTGAATTCCCTGGGTGGAGAAGTTCTGGAGCTGCCCGCCGTAGGTCGGCTCGGGAATGACGGTCTGCCGGTGCTCACGCAAGGCAACTTGCTCGGCTTCGGTTTCAGGCGGGATCGAGAGGCGCAGAAACATCATCACCGCACGCTCGCCGGCAGCCGGCGGCCGGCCGCGGCCATCCTTCAGGTGACAGCGCTGGCAGGCGCGCGCGTTGAAGAGGGGTCCGAGACCGTCCGACGACGTGGTCGAGCTCGGCGCCGAGACCCAGATCTTCCTGAAGATCCCGTTGCCGACCCTGAAGTCGCGCTCGCGCTTGAAGGGCATGTTGGCGGAGGGATGCGAGAACGCGTTCCGGTTCAAGGGCTTGAACACCGTCGCCTTACCTGCGGGCCGGCGCTCGTATGGCTCGGCCTTGGAGAAATCCTGCGTGGGCTGCGTGACCGCCGCGATACGGGCCCGCTCGTCCTCCGGCTCCGCCGCCGGCAGGGCGTGGGCCGTGGCCAAGAGCACGACTGTGCCGGCCACCGCCGGCGTTGCGTGCCATAGCGCTATCGCGATCCGGGCGCGTCCGGTGCCTAAGGCGGCGGAGAGGGTCCGAGAGAATGACACTAAGAATCTTTCGCAATTACGTTGACGCGTGTTCTAGGAACGATTATCAGTCGCAGAATAAGGCTGTCAACGTCGCCATGCTTGGGATGGTAGCCGCACGACGGGAAACGCAAGCCTCGGTGGTCGGTCGGCTCGCTGCCGGCCTGCGTTGGCATCACTGCGCTAGCTGCAACAAAGGGAATAACTGATGAAGTTCACAGGTTTGACCGCATTGGGTGCGGCGACCGCAGGCGCGCTCGCGTTGAGCGCGCCGGCGATGGCGGGCGACATGGTCGAGGACCGGCTCGCGACGATGGAGCAACGCGTCAAGTACCTGGAAGAGCGCGTCGCCGCGCAGGACCAGATGATCGTCGAGAAGGAAAGTGAGATTTCCGCCCTCTCCGACGGGTGGTTCAACAGCGTCGCGATCGGCGGCGCCATCGAACTCGAGCTGGTGAGCGAAAGCGCGGCCGGCGAGGACGGCACCATGTCGGCGGGCGTGGGGAAGGCCGAACTCGGCATTGCGGCTGCGATCAATGACGAGTGGGGCGGCGAGATCGTCGTGGAGAACGATGACGGGACCATCGCGCTCGCCGATGCGTTCGTGACGTATGAGCCAAGCGGCGGGCTTTCCGCCGCGATGGGCCAGCAGACCCTGCCCTTTGGCGTGTACGACACCAACCTGGTCTCTGATCCGCTCACGAAAGAGCTCGGCGAGACGGCCCTCACTTCGCTGGTGCTGAGCGGCGAAGCCGCTCCCTTCGGCTGGTCGCTCTTCACGTATTACGCGGATGACGAGGAGACGATCGACGGCTTCGGTGTGGGACTCGGCACCGCCATGGAAGGCGACGATTCGGAATTCGGCATCGACGTGGCGTGGATCAGCAACATCGGCGATTCCGACGGGCTCAGCGGGCAATTCGAGGACGACGTCGGTGGCCTGAGTGCGAGCGCGCGGGGGAGCATCGGGCCGGTCTCTGCATTGGTCGAATTAGTGGCCGCCATGGGTTCGAGCGGCTCCGACGCCGAGCCATCGGCCTGGCATGCCGAGGCCGCCTACAGCTTCGACCTGATGGGCAAGGAAGCGACCGCTGCCGTCGGTGCAGGTGGCACGAGTGACGCCGCGGCTGCAGGGCTGGCGGAGACACTGATGATTCTCGGGATCTCCGTGGGCATCGCCGAGGGAGTCGGGCTCGGCATCGAATGGTCGCAAAACGAAGGTTACGACGCGGCTGGCGCCGACGACGCGATCACCGTGCTGCTCGCGGCCGAGTTTTAGGGCATTGGAGAAAGGAGACTGACGATGAAAGCACTCATGGCCGCAGTGGCGCTTCTGGCGCTGCCGGCAACCGCCTTTGCCACAACGTCCGAGCGCGACGTGCTCTCGCACTATGCCGACCTGGCTCATGCGAAGTACGAGGACTCCCTGATCACGGCACGCACTCTGCAGGGCGCGGTGAACCAGTTCACCGCCGACCCGACCGAGGCGAACCTCGCCGCGGCACGGGATTCGTGGCGGAACGCTCGAATCCCTTACCAGCAGAGCGAGGTCTATCGCTTCGGCAACGCCGTCGTCGACGACTGGGAAGGCAAGGTGAACGCCTGGCCGCTGGATGAGGGCCTCATCGACTACGTGGCGGCGAGCTACGGGGCGGAGTCGGAGGAGAATCCCGGCTATCGCGCCAACATCGTCGCCAGCCCAAGCTTCACCTTCTCGGGCGAGATGATCGACGCAGGAAGCATCACCAAGACGCTGCTCGCCGACACGCTGCATGAGCTCGGCGGCGTCGAAGCCAACGTGGCCACCGGCTATCACGCCGTGGAGTTCCTGCTCTGGGGTCAGGACCTGAACGGCACCGGCGCAGGCGCGGGCGCGAGGCCTGCCAGCGACTTCGATCCGGCCAACTGCTTATGGGGCAACTGCGAGCGCCGCGCCGCCTACCTGCAGACGGCCACCGATCTGTTGATCGATGACCTGGCGTGGATGACCGCTCAGTGGGCGCCCGGCGGCGAGGCCCGCGAGGGGCTGGTCGGCGGCGATGTCACCCAGGGGCTCGCCACCATCCTCACCGGCATGGGCAGCCTCTCCTACGGTGAGCTTGCGGGCGAGCGCATGCAGCTCGGCCTGCTGCTGCACGACCCGGAGGAGGAGCACGACTGCTTCAGTGACAACACCCATGCCTCGCACTACTACGACGCGCTCGGCATCCGGAACATCTATCTGGGTGAGTACGCGCGCATCGACGGGTCGATGGTCCAGGGTCCGAGCGTGTCGGATCTGGTCGCAGCGGTGTCTGTCGATGCCGACGCGGCGCTGCGCGCGCGGCTCGACGCCACCATGGCGGCGATGGGGGAGATCGTGAGCGCCGCCGATGGCGGCGAGGCCTACGACCAGCAGATCGGCGAGGGAAACCCGGCGGGCAACGCGCGGGTGCAGGCGGCGATCGATGCGCTGACGGCGCAGACCAGCGCGATCGAAGGTGCGGTTGGGGCGCTCAACCTTGCCGCGATCGACTTCGAGGGCTCGGACAGCCTCGACGACCCCGAGGCCGTGTTCGAGTAGGGAGGCTCGCCGGCCGTCGTCCGCACGGACGGCCGTCGGACGGCTGAGGGTCGCCCCGCTACGGCTCCCATCGCGGGGTGACCCTCATGCCGGCGCATCGTGCTCCGGTAGCGACCCACCTGCACCACCACGGATAGGCGTGCCATGTGCGAAATCTGTGTCGGCGAGCGCGCGCCCACGGCGGGACAGCGTCACAAGTTGTGGGAGATCCGGCCGGATCTGCATTGCAGCATCCTCGGCACCTGCCTCAGCTACACCGACCTGCTCAAGATCGGCCGCAAGGCCGGGTTCGTGCCGAGCGAAGCGGCCACCGAATACGAGGTGCACAAGTATTTCGTGCACCGTGCGGAAGAACCGAGCCGGCTCGCACGGCTGATGCACAAGGAGATGGACCGCAAGTACCGCTCAGCAATTCACGCCTGCCAACCGGCGCAGTGCGCGGCCGATCTGGATGAGTTCTGGTCGAACGCTCTCGCCAAGGGCGACATCCCCGGGCCGTACTGGGCCTTGACGACGAATCCGCTGACGACCGAGACGCTGCTGGTCCGCGCATTCGGGGATGTGCACATGCTCTCGCACCTGACGGGTGCGGCCAATCGAGCCGATGTGAGGCGGCTGCGAGGCATGGAGGCCGCACTCGCCGATGCCAACCGTCGCCTGACGGCCCAGGCGACGGAACACCGGCGGGCAGCGGCGCAGCACGCGGGCCAGGTGGCGAGCCTGGAGCGCCGGCTTCGTGCGGCCCAAGCGGACGGTGCGACACGTGCAGCTGCCGAAGCCCGGCTCCGCGAATTCGAGAGCGGCGAGACGCACCGAGCGCTTGAACGCGCCAACGCGACGCTCGTGGCAGACTTGGAAGTCTCGCGGCGGGCCTGTGGAAGTGCGCAGGCCCGCTGTCGCGCTTTGGAGCACGAAATATCGGAGCTTCGGCAGGCAAACCGGGAGGCGACCGCCATCCTGGAGGCTCTCCGCAATGAATGTTCGGCGCTGGAGGCTCTGGTGAGGGCTGATATCGCTGGCGAAGCCACGCCGTCACGGCAGGAGGCGTCCGCCATCGACCTCTGCGGCCGCCGCATCGCCTATGTCGGCGGGAGGGCGGGCGCCGTCAGCCACTTTCGTACCGTGGTCGAGAGCCTCAACGGCCACTTCTGCCACCATGACGGCGGCATCGACGACAACATCGCGCGGCTCGGCGGCGTTCTAAACCAGGCAGACGTGGTGCTCTGCCCCGTCGATTGCGTCAGTCACGGTGCCTGCCTCAAAGCAAAGACGTTCTGCAAGCAGACGGCGAAGCCCTTCGTGCCGCTGCGTACTGCGGGCTTGTCATCACTAGTGCGCGGTCTCCACCAGGCCGTCGCGCAAGACGGCTAGACGGTGAAACGAGAGTGCGCTTCGGCCGTCGAGCATCGTCATCGGCGCCATGAACCGTTGCATCCGGCGACCTTTCTAGGAAACCTTCGTGCCTACCTCGGCCACCAAATCGACCTCGTGCGTCCGACCACTCGTCAAGATCGCCGCGCCTCCCACCGCCGCGGTTTCGCCTGCCGACGTACCCACTGTCGCAACCTCATCTCCTCTCATCATTCGAAAAGGCTGAGGCCTGACCGCTTCTGCGCCCTGTCATAGCCCCTGTCTACGGCGGAGCCCGCCAAACTCTCGCACCCGACGCTCGGAAAGTTTGTCCGGGATATCGTGGCCTCGGCATCGCTGAAGTGCGCTGGTGGCCCGGATGCGAGCACATCGAGTCAGCTCGCCTCACGACCATCCAACGCGCGCGCGATGGCCGCACCGATGCGTTCCGCCGCCGCCTCGGTCTCTCTGTCACCGACATGAGCGTAGCGCAGCGTCATGCTCGGCCGCTTGTGGCCGAGGAGGCGCGAGACGACCGGCAGCGGGATACCTCGCAGCACGGCATGGCTGGCGAACGTGTGACGCAGATCATGCAGGCGAACATCCTCGATCCCGGCTTGCCTGCGCACCGAATACCAGAGCGGCAGGTTGGGTGAACACGCGCGCTCCGGGTCTCGCGGCGACGGAAACACGAAGGGGCTGTCGGTCCGTGGCTGGCGCTCGATAACAGCCCGGGCCGGCGTATTCAGGAAGACCTTGCGCGGCCCGGTCTTGCTGTCTGCCAAATTGAGAGTATCGCCCTCGACCTCGCGCCAGCGCAGGGTCACGATCTCGCCTTTCCGGCAGCCCGTCAGCAGCAGCAAACGAATGATGTCCGCCTGCCGCCGGCGCGACGCGCGACTGGACGCATAACCGTCGAGGACCCGGTGCAGGCAAGCAATCTCCTCCAGCGACAGGAAGCGGGTGAGTGCCACGCGCGGGTTCGGCTTCACGTCACGGGTGGGGTTTGCCTCGACATGGCCGAGGGCGATGGCGTGGTTCATGATCCGGCGGAAGGTGTCGAGCGCGTGGTTGGCACCGCCCGGCGCGGTGCGGCTGTATTCGTCGAACCAACGGTGGACGCGCAAGCGGTCGATGCGGTCGAGCGGCAGGTCTCCGAAGGCCGGCAGCAGCTGGGTTCTCAGCGAGCCGCGCACGCTCTTTCGTGTCGCCGGCTTGTATCGATCGAGGCAGGCCGACTTCCACGGACCGGCGACGAAGGCGGCGAAGCTCGGCGTCTTGCCGCGCGCGCTCACGGCCCTGTCGCTGGATTTCTTCGTGACCTCGATCTCCAGGCATTCCCGGCGCACCTCGGCGACGGTCTTTAGCGCCGCCGGCCCCAGCGTGACGCGCTTCGCGCGACCGTCCACCTTGCATAGATAGACGTAACCGCGATGCCCCGACGGGCGGACACGGACCCCGAGACCGGGCACGCGCATATCCCAGACCGTGAATTCGCTCGCGGCGGGCTTGAGCCTGACAACACCGACATCGGTCAGGCGTGTCTTTCTCACCCTGGCCATGGCTCAACCCTCCAGAACCGTGCCAACGGCTTCGACCGCCTCGCGCACAGTCGCGTCCGCCCAATGCATGTATTTCAGGGTAGTCGTGGGATGACCGTGACCGAGCAGCCGGCCGATGGTCAGGACGGTCTCGCCATGCTGGAGAGCCGTGCTGGCGTAGCTGTGACGCAGGTCATGAAGCCGCACGTCGCGCAAGTCGGCTTCGTCGCGGATTCGCCGCCACGTCTCGTCGAGGCCGTTATGGCTGAGGGGGCCGTTCGTCCTCGGCGAAGGGAACGTCCAGCTTGCCGCTCGCGGCACGCGGTCCAGGACCGCGCGGGCGGCGGACGACAGCCAGATCGTTCGCGGCCCGGTCTTGCTGTCGGGCAGGAACAGCTTACCCTCGCGCCGGTAGCGCCACTTCAGCGTGCGAACCTCGCTCGCACGACACCCGGTCAGCAACAGCAGCCTGATAATGGCGACCTGTTGCGGACGGTCGGCCTCGAAGCGGTCGAGTACCGCCGCCAAGCTGCGTATTTCCGCCGCTGACAAGAACCGTTCGCGCCCCTCGCGCCGGTATCGCTTGATGCCCTTGCATGGGTTGCTGCCTTCCGGGCGATAGCCGTAGATTTCGGCTTGGCGCATGATGACGGACAGGATCGGAGCGGACCGGTCCGCCGCCGCGGGCTTCGCGTGGAGCGAGGCGAACCACTGCCGCACGTCGCGGCTGTCGATGCCGGCGATCGGGCGGCCCTTGAAGCGCGGCAGGATATGGTTGCGGTAGTAGTTCCGGTTGACCTTGAGGGTCGAGAGTTTCCAGTTGCGGGCGTAGCGCCGAAAGACCTCGTCGGCGATCGTCTCGAACGCGATGTCCGGTGATGCCGCGGCCTCTTTCGCGCTTCCTTCCCGGATCGTGGCGAGCAGACTCTTGGCCCGAGCGCGGGCCTCGTCCGCACCGATGGAGCCGGCTTCACCGACGATCTTCCAGACCCGCCGGCCGCGGTGCTGGCTATGGATGAAGTAGCGCTTGGCGCCCGAGGGCAGTACCCGGATGCCGAAGCCCCTGAGCTTGCCGTCGCGGATGTCGTAAGTGGTCTTGCGCCTCTTGAGGGCCCTGACGCGGGCGTCGGTGAGGGCGATCCTGGGCATGTACATCCTCCTGCATTCTGTTGCAGCCGGGGAGAAAACGCGGACAGATTCCGCGTCCTCCGGCCAGATCAGGAGAAAAGAAGCAACGCTATATCAGTAAGTTAGCACCGAAGGTGCGCGCTAAGGTGTATTCCACCGCCTGACGGAGGAAATGGAATGGACGCCTCCCACTCCCGATGTCGAGCGGAGCGAGGGCCCAGGTGGACCCTCGTGGGCCGACGGCATCAAGGTGCTGAAGGGGAAGATTCGGTGTCTTCCCAGGCCAACGGAGGGTGCGAGATGACGATTGGCAGAACGGTCGTAGGCGTGGATACGGCGAAGCGAGTGTTCCAGTTGCACTGGGTCGACCTGGAGACGGGCGAGATCGTGGATCTGAAGCTGACACGGGCGAGGTTCCTGGATCACTTCGCCAACCGCGTACCGTGCCTGATCGCGATGGAGGCGTGCGGCGGCTCGCAGCATTGGGCGCGGAGTCTAAAGGAGCTCGGCCACGAGGTCAGACTACTACCGGCGAAGATGGTGCGGCCCTTCGTCGGCGGCAACAAGAACGATGCGCACGACGCACGCGCGATCTGGACGGCGGCCCAGCAGCCCGGCGTTAGGGCGGTTGCGATCAAGACCGAGGAGCAGCAAGCGATCCTGGCGCTGCATCGCATGCGCCAGCAGCTCGTGAAGTTCCGCACCGCGCAAATCAACTGTCTGCGTGGGCTGTTGACCGAGTACGGCGAGGTGATGCCGCAGGGGTGGGCTGGGATGAGGCGAGGCATGGCCTTGGCCCTGGAGCGGGTGTCGGAACGCTTGCCTGCGATGGTCGTGGAGACACTCCGCGAGCAGTGGGCGCGCGTGACCCGGGTAAACGAGGAGATCGGCGAGATCGAGCGGCGCCTCAAGCTATGGCACCGGGACAACGCCGCCAGCCGGCGGATCGCGGAGATTCCCGGTGTTGGGGTGTTGAGCGCGACTGCGGCGGTGGCCGCGATGGGCGATCCCTCTGCATTCAAGTCGGGACGGGAGTTTGCTGCCTGGCTAGGTCTGGTGCCTCGGCACGAAGGCACCGGTGGGCGGGTGCGCATGCTTGGTATCTCGAAGCGCGGGGACACGTACCTGCGCACGCTTCTGATTCACGGAGCTCGGTCGGTGTTCTCCAACAGCAAGGCACCGCCGAATGGGCGTTGCGCGTGGCCGAGCGGCGACCGGCGAACGTGGCGACGGTCGCACTGGCGAACAAGATGGCTCGCACGATCTGGGCCTTGCTGGCCCATGACCGGGCGTACCACGCGAACTTCGTCTGTCAGGCCGCGTAGGCGGGGCTAGCGACGGGGAGCACGAATCGAAGGAGAAAGATGCTGGAAGGTTGCGCAAGGCACGAGAGGCGTGATGGCAAACAGGTCAGACCGCGATTCGCCAAGCCTGAATCTGCATTAGGGCCACGAGCCCACGGAGGAAATGAGGCGCGGATCGGCGGATTCCATCAGGGCCAGCAGGGACAACTCCTGCAGAAACAGGCCGAATACAAAGCTGCAATCTGCCTGCCCCATCACACGAACATCGGTCCTTGCCATCCGGGAGGCGTCCATACAATGCAGATGAGCAGCAAGCGACGTCGATTTTCGGGAGAGGTGAAGGCGAAGGTGGCGTTGGAGGCGCTTCGGGGCGACCGGACGCTTCAGGAGATCGCCTCGCAGCATCAGGTCCATCCGAACCAGGTCGGTGCCTGGAAGCGCCAGGCGATGGAGGGTCTGGTCGAGGTATTCTCGAAGGGCACCGAGCGGCGGGTCCGGGACCATGAGAGCGAGGTCCGCGATCTTCACGCCAAGATCGGGGAGCTGATCGTGGAGCGGGATTTTTTGTCGCGCGGGTCCGGTCGATGAGCCGGTCGGAGCGCCGCGCGATGGTGGTGCGCGACCACCCGTGGGAACGGCGGTGCGAAATTAGTCCACGGTAGCGGCGGGATTGTCTCGCTGCGGGCGGAGCAAAACTCTGCCACTTGAGCCCTTCCCGGCGACGGGGAGGGCGGGGGCATGCACACCGTGGAACTTTATCGGAAGGTCCGTCTCGCCTGCCGGGACGGGATGAGCGAGCGGGCGGCGGCGCGTCATTTCGGGATTTCACGCGAGAGCGTGAAGAAGATGTTGTGCTTTTCGGTGCCTCCGGGCTATCGGCGGACGGTACCGGTTCGGCGCCCGAAGCTGGACGGGTTCACCGAGATCATCGACCAGTGGCTGAAGGAGGATCTGAAGCAGCTGCGCAAGCAGCGCCACACGGCGAAGCGCATTTTCGACCGGCTTCGCGCCGAGCACGGGTTCAGCGGCGGCTACACGATCCAGACCGTGTGAAAACGTCATTGAATTCAGATTTTCGAGTGAGTCTGCTTGATTTCTGAAAAGTGCAGCCTGCTAAGTCATTGATTTCATTAACACTGACAATTCAACCAATGGGCTGAAATCACATTTCGAGCGATTCTCCGACGTTTTGACACAGTCTGGATCGTGAAGGACTATGTGCGCGAGCACCACCGCCGGCGTCGGGAGATGTTCGTGCCGCTGACCCATCCACCCGGCCATGGGCAGGCGGACTTCGGCGAGGCGCGTGCGGTGATCGGGGGTGTGGCGCGCAAGGCGCACTTCTTCGTCTTCGATCTGCCGCACAGCGACGCCTGCTATGTGCGGGCCTACCCTGCGGCGACGGCCGAGGCGTGGATCGACGGGCATGTGCATGCCTTCGCCTTCTTCGGCGGGGTTCCGCAATCGGTTCTCTACGACAACGACCGCTGTCTGGTGTCGCGCATTCTGGCGGACGGGACGCGCAGGCGGGCGCGGCTCTTCGGCGGCTTCCTGTCGCATTACCTCGTGCGCGATCGTTACGGGCGCCCGGGCAAGGGGAACGACAAGGGCGCGGTGGAGGGTCTGGTTGGATTTTCCCGGCGCAACTTCATGGTGCCGCTGCCGCGCTTTGCCAGCTGGGAAGCGTTCAATCGGCGGCTTGAGGAGCAGTGCCGCAGCCGCCAGGGCGATATCCTGCGCGGGCACCGTGAGACCATCGGAGAGCGCCTGACGCGGGATCTGGAGGCCATGGCCGCGCCGCCGGCGGCGCCCTTCGAGGCCTGCGCCCAGGCTCCCGGGCAGGTCAGCTCGCAGTCTCTGGTCCGTTACGAGACCAACGACTACTCGGTGCCGGTGGCCTATGGCCATCGCGACGTCTGGGTGCGCGGTTACGTCGAGCGGGTGGTGATCGGTTGCGGCGGGGAGGTCATCGCCCGCCATCCCCGGTCCTATGAGCGAGAGGACACGATCTTCGAGCCGATCCACTATCTGCCCCTGATCGAGCAGAAGATCGGCGCGCTGGATCAGGCGGCGCCGCTTGCCGGATGGGAGCTGCCGCCCGCGTTCCAGACCCTGCGCCGCCTGATGGAGGCGCGCTCGCCCAAGGCGGGGCGGCGGGAGTATGTGCAGGTCCTGCGGCTGCTGGAGAGCTTCGGGCTGGAGGATCTCGACGGCGCCGTGAAGGACGCCCTGCGCCTGGGCGCCATCGGCTTCGACGCGGTCAAGCATCTGGTGCTGTGCCGGGTCGAGAAGCGCCCGCCGAAGCTCGACCTCGACGTCTACCCGTATCTGCCGAAGGCCACCGTCGGCAGGACCTCGGCCGCCAGCTACATGTGCCTGCTGTCGGAGGACGCGGCATGACGGACAGGCCCCACATCCTGCTGGCACACCACCTCAAGGCCCTGAAGCTGCCGACCTTCCTGCGGGAATACGAGAAAGTGGCGCGCCAATGCGCGGCCGAGGGCCTGGATCATGTTCAGTTCCTGGCCCGGCTGGTGGAGCTGGAACTGATCGATCGCGAACGGCGCATGGTCGAGCGGCGCATCAAGGCGGCGAAGTTCCCGGTCGCCAAGAGCCTCGACAGCTTCGACTTCAAGGCCATCCCCGCGCTGAACAAGGCGCAGGTGCTGGAGTTGGCGCGCTGCGAGTGGATCGAGCGGCGCGAGAACGTCATCGCCCTCGGCCCTTCCGGCACCGGCAAGACCCATGTCGCCCTGGGGCTCGGGCTGGCCGCCTGCCAAAGGGGCCTCTCTACGGGCTTCACCACGGCCGCCGCGCTCGTGCACGAGTTGATGGAAGCCCGCGACGAGCGCCGCCTCCTGCGGCTCCAGAAGCAGATGGTCGCCTGCAAACTGCTGATCATCGACGAGTTGGGCTTCGTGCCGCTGAGCAAGACCGGCGCCGAGCTTCTGTTCGAGCTGATCTCGCAGCGCTACGAGCGGGGCGCCACGCTCATCACCTCCAACCTCCCTTTCGACGAATGGACCGAGACCTTCGGCTCCGAGCGCCTGACCGGGGCACTGCTCGACCGTCTCACCCATCACGTCAATATCCTCGAGATGAACGGCGACAGCTACCGCCTCAGCCAAAGCCGCGCCCGCAGAAACAGTGCCGATAGCTGAACTGCGGCACGCCGTCGCTCGGCCCCGGCCGGCAACGCGCCCCTAAGGCCCGGGTGGCGAGACTGACCCCAATCCGATAAACCATGCCGCCCTGCGGGCGGCCGGCGGGCGCGGACCGCTTGAGCTCTGCATGGCTCCGCTGCCCGCTCCCGCCGAAAAACCCTCGCACCGCGTCTCCGACTCACAGTCTCACGCCAAGGTCAGACCACCAACCCAGGTGGCAGTCTTTTGCGCCGCCCTTTGGCCGAATCTTCAACCGGCGTTGACACACCCGGCGCTGAGCCTGAGCCGTCAATGCCGCCTGCTGTCGCTCGGGCGCTCCTCGCTCTACTACGAGCCGAAGGGGGAGAGCGCGGAAACGCTGTTGCTGATGCGGCGGATCGACGAGCTGTTCCTGAAGTACCCGTTTTACGGCGCCCGTCGGATGGCGCTTCACCTGCGCCGCGAGGGCGAGCGCATCGGGCGGCGCCGGGCCGCTCGGCTGATGCGCCTGATGGGGCTGCAGGCGATCTATCGGGCGCCACGCACCAGCGCGCCCCACCCCGAGCACCGGATCTACCCTTATCTGCTGCGGGGTCTGGCGATCGAGCGGCCGAACCATGTCTGGTGCGCCGACATCACTTACATCCCGGTGAACCGCGGCTTCCTTTACCTGGTGGCGATCATGGACTGGGCGAGCCGGTACGTCCTGGCCTGGCGGCTGTCGAACACGCTGGACGCAAGCTTCCGCACAGACACGCTCGACGAGGCCCTGGCCCGGCATGGCAAGCCGGAGATAGTCAACACCGACCAGGGTAGCCAGTTCACCAGCTTTGCCTTCACCGGGCGCTTGCAGGCGGCGGGCATCCGGATCTCGATGGATGGCAGGGGCCGGTGCATGGACAACATCTTTATCGAGCGGCTGTGGCGCTCGCTCAAATACGAGGCGGTCTACCTGCACGAGATCGCCGACGGCTTCCAGGCCCGGCGCCTGATCCGTGATTGGGTCCGCTTTTACAACCTCGAGAGGCCGCACGCGGCGCTGGACGGGCGAACCCCGGCAGAGGCATACCGCCGACCCGCCTGTGGGGATGTGGACAAGCCGCTCCGCGCCTTGCCCACATCCCCACAGGCGCAGCAGCAACAAAAGGAAGATCGTTCAAAAGGGATTCTGGCGGCCTGAGAAACAACCGGAATACACCTTAAATCAGCCGCCAGGCTGTCCGAAAAGGTGGAGCCACCTCAACGCGCATCGACCATTCAACGTTCGACGCGAGTTGCGGAGTATCGAACACCGCGGCCAGCCCTCCAGTCCTGCACGGAATCGCCAGTATGAGCGCAGAATGAGCGGTAGCACTGTGCCTATCAATCGTATGTGTTCCCGCGCATTCTCAACCGTTGTCACTCTATACGTGGGTACAAGTGTGGGCATGGTGCTGAAGAGTTTCTTAGTAATGTACTATTATCAACTAGTTATAGGTTATTTAGGTTCTCATCACGTCGTCCCACATCGCCTCCGTCATGTCGGCGATGAGGGCGTTGGGGTAGATGCCGGCGTTGAGGCAGAGGATGTCGATGCGGCCGTAGCGCGCGATGCACGTGGCGGCCATGCGCTCCATGTCAGCCTTCTTGCGCACGTCGGCCTGGAGGAACGAGGCCTCCAAACCCTCGGCCACGATCCCGTCGGTGGCGGCTTGGCCGGCCTCGGGGCTGCGGTTGACCACCAGGACCTTGGCCCCTTCGCGGGCGAAGACCTCGGCCACCGCCTTGCCGATGCCGCGGCCGGCACCGGTGACGATCGCCGTTTTGCCGGCAAGGCTTATCGGCATGGATGCCTCCGCGGCGCGGCAGGCCGAGCCGCAGGCGCCCTTAGGTTGTGGCGCCGCCGCCGTTCATCGAGGCCCGGAGCGAGGCGGTGGCGGCCTCGTCCACGGCGAGGGTGTCGTCGGCCACGCTGCCGGTAATGGCGACGCCATAGACATCGCGCGCCGTCTCGACCGTGACGAAGCGCTCGGCCACGTCGTTCAGCACCCGATGGGTCTCGCGCTCCACCGGGCTGCCGTAGCCGCCGCCGCCCTGATCCCGCGCGCGCAGGCGCTCGCCGTCTTCCAGATCGCACACCATTACTGCCGGATAGGGATGCTCGCTGCCGTCCCGGTCGATCTTGGCATTGCCGCCGAGCTGGGAGCCGGTGCCGCCGCGCACGCCCTGGGGCGCGCTCTCGAGCCCGTTGCAGACGTGGAGGATGCGCATGGAGTCGTTGCGCGGCCCCATGATCACCTCGGTCGCCGGCCCGCCGCGCCTGCGACCGTGGCCCATGGAATCGGTGACGACGTGCATCTTGTCGATGAGCACGGGGAAGCGCTGCTCGTTGATCTCGATGCTGTCGCGATAGAGCAGGCCCGCCGCCACCGGCACGAAGAGGTAGTGCATGCCGTCGTTCTCGGCGGAGGCGCCACCGCCGCCGCCCATCATGAACATCTGGTTGATGTAGGGCTCGCCATTGCGCCGCCAGTCGGTGCCGGAAGCGACGCCGGCGGCGGCCGAATTGCAGTAGTTGCCGTGAGCGAAGCCCTGGCCGTCGCCGAGCTCGGCGAAGGCGGATTGCGTCACGTTGACGATCACGTCGGCGAGGTTGGTGGTCGCGACCGAGCAGCTGTGGGGGAAGCGCGGAATCCCCACCGCGCAGTTCTCGCGCAGCAGCACCTCGATGCGGCGCATGGTGCCGGAGTTGGGCGGCAGGTCCTCGCCGAGGCAGGTGAGCACGCCCTGCACCGCCGCCATGGTGGACGTGGTCTCGGTCAGGTTGAGGCCGGCGTCGATGCAGTCGATGTTGTCGCGCAGGTCCACCGTCACCCGCGCCTCGTCGGGGTCGATGTCGATCGTCACGTTGATCGGGATCCCCTCCGGCACCCAGGGCTCGACCGGGTCGTGCGCCAGCGCGCCCTTGAGCTTGCCCTTGGGCAGCGCACGGATGGCCTCGATGCAGCGGCGTTCGGAATAGTCGAACCATTCCTCGGTGAAGTGGTGCACCGCGTGGGCGCCGTACTTGGCGATGAAGGCCTTGACCGAGCGCTCGCCGACGCGGGCCGCGCCGACGGCGGCGAGATAGTCGCCGTACCACTGCTCGGGCACGCGGATGCGGCGCTCGCACATGCGGATGATGTCGTCGATGTCCCGGAAATCCCGCTGCACCTGCACGCAGGGGAAGATCAGCGCACCCTCCTGATAGACGTCCGCGGCCTGCGCCATATAGGTGGTGGGCAGGCTGTTGCCGACATCGGCCTGATGCGCCTTCACCGCGACGGTGAAGAAGTGCTCCCCCTCGTGGAACACGGGCACCAGGATGGTGTGGTCGGCCGGGTGGGTGTTGCCGAGATAGGGGTCGTTGTGCAGGTACGCATCGCCCTCGGCATAGTCGGGATGCAGGTCCTGCATCGACTTGGTCTGGATGTTGGTGCCCCAGACGTGGATGGGGAAGCCCTCGGCCACGGCGAGCACCTGATTGTCCGACGTGATGACCGCACACGAGAAGTCGCGCGCCATGCCGATGACGGAGGACCGCGCCGCCAGCAGCATGGTGTTGGTCATCTCGCGGCAGACCGCGTCCATGCGGTTCGCCATCACCGGCAGCAGAACCGGGTTGATGCGGTTCTCCCGCTGCGCTTCCGCGAGTGCTTGTGCCATCGCTTCCTCCCTCAGGCGCCGGCGGCGCCGGTCTCCAGCAGGTAGTTACGCCCGGCCGTCACGGTCGCCGACGACCCCGGATAAACGACGATCGTGGTCGTGGGCTCCTCGATGATCGCGGGGCCGGGCACGACCATGCCGGGAAGCAGATCATCGCCGAGATGGGAGGGCGTGTCCAAGGCGCCGGCCTCGCCGAAGTAGGCCCGCGTGGTGCGGCGCGGCTTGGGCAGGGGGCCGTCCGCCATCGGCTCGGTCGGGAACGACGGCTTGTCGAGGAAGGCCGTGATCCGGCCCTTCCAGTTGATGCACTCGATGGCGCCACCCTCTTCCTTCACCGCATAGCGGCGGAAGTGGACGTCGTGGAAGGTCTCCACCAGACGCTCCACATCCGCTTGCGTCTCGAAGCGGTCCATGGGCATGGGGATTTCCATCTCCCACTGCTGGTTGATGTAGCGGGCCTCGACGAAATACTCGCGCCCGAAGCGCTCGATGCTGCGGTCGCGCAGCTTCTCCTCGAACGCGTCCATGCGCGCCGCGATGCCGGAGAGCGATTCGCGCACACCGTCGAAGTCGAAGGTGTTCGAATGCGCATAGCGGCTCGCGCTGAACTCGGTGACGATGTTGGAGAACTGCCCGCCGCAGGCGCTGAGCGCGCCCGCCGTGCGCGGCAGCAGCACGCGGCGGCAGCCGAGGGCCTGGGCGATGGGGATGATGTTGAGCCCGGCCGCGCCACCGCCGGCGACGATGATGCTCTCGCCGGGGTTCACCCCGTCCTGCACCGTGATCTCCTGGATCGCCTTGATCATCTGCTCGCCGGCAAGCGTCAGCACCGCGGACGCGGCCTCGTCGGCCGAGAGCTTCAGCGGCACCGCGACCTTCTCCAGCACGTCCGCCGCGGCGGCAACGTCGAGGCTCATGCGCCCGCCGAGGAAGTAGTCCGGGTCGATATAGCCGAGCACGACGGCGGCGTCGGTGACGGTCGGCTCCTCGCCCCCCTGGCCGTAGCAGGCGGGGCCGGGGCGCGCGCCCGCGCTCTGCGGGCCGACCCTGAGCAGCCCACCGGCATCGATCCAGGCGACGGAACCGCCGCCGGCGCCGACGCTCCTGACATCGACCGAGGAGAGGCCGAGATTGTGGCCGATCCACTCGCCCAGCAGCCAGGTGTCGCGGGTGTATTTGACCTGGCCGCTGCGGACCAGGCTCACGTCGAAGGTGGTGCCGCCGGTGTCGACGATGATCACGTCGTTGCCCTGATCCTCGGCGCCGCCATAGGCGATGCCGGCGAGCGGCCCCATCGCCGGACCCGACTTCACGGTGTAGATCGGCTTCGCCACCACGTCGTCCACGTGCATCACGCCGCCCGATGAGGTGCTGATCAGCACCTCGCCGGTGCAGCCTGCAGCCCGCAGGTCGCTCTCGAACTCGGCCAGATGGCTCTGCATCAGCGGCTTGAGCGAGGCGTCGATGGCGGTGGACGAGGTGCGTGGGAACTCGCGGATGATCGGGTTGAGCTGGTGGGAGAGGGTGTAGGGCACGCCCGGCATGATCTCCGCGATCAGCGCGCCGATCCTGAGCTCGTGGTCGGGGTTCACGATCGACCAGAGCAGGGCCACGGCCACCGCCTCGATCCGCTTGCGCGGCAGGCTCTCGATGATCGCGCGTGCGGCGGCCTCGTCCAACTCGCGCTCGACGCCGCCCTCGGCGTTGATGCGCTCCGGGATCTCGAAGGTGAGGCGGCGTGGGATATAGGGCGGCGGGAACTCCATCGCGAGGTTGAGCGGTTCGCGCTTGCCGCCGTGGCGGTAGAGCAGCGTGTCCGGAAAACCCTCGGTCGTGAGCAGCGCCGTCTTCGCGACCTTGCCCTCGATGATCGAGTTGGTGGACCGCGTGGTGCCGTAGATCAGCATCTCGGTCTCGGCGAGCAGCCGCTCGTAGGCGATCCCCGCTATCTCCCCGGCATTGGCGAGCGCCTCGCGAAACCCCTCGAAGGTGCGGTCAGTCGTCGTCAGCGCCTTGCCGACGATGAGCTGGCCCGCTTCGTCGGCGATCACGACATCGGTGAATGTGCCGCCGGTATCGACGGCAATGCGATAGCCCATGGGTGTCTCCCTTAGCCCGGAATTCTCGCCAATGTCATGGCCTGCGCGGCGCTGTCCGGCCGCCAGGGCAGGAAGGCTGCGTAGCGCGATGTGGGGCATCGGGCAAGCAGCTTGACGAACCCTGTCGGCCGGACAGCGCCGCCCTTCGGGTCGCGCCCAGACGCCCGCCCGCGTCGCGCGTCCACGCGCGCGGAGCGCACGATGCGGGCCTCAACCGTATTCCCCGATACGCTTTTCGGCCCGCTCCTGGCGGATCGAACGTCTGGGCGCGACGCAGGCCGTGACATTGGCGAGAAATCCGGGCTCAGCCTGCGCTACCAGGCCTTGTGCAAGAGGTCGATGACCTCGTCGGTGGATGTCACCTGGCGCGGATTGCTGGCGACGATGATGTCCTCAAGCGCATCGGCCGCGATGCCGGAAAAATCGTCGTGGGCGACGCCGACATCCCGAAGCCGCCAGGGCAGGCCCATGTCCTCGCGCACCAGCGCCGCCACCTCGTCCGCCGCGGCGGTCGCGGCCTCCTCCTCGCTCATGGCGGCGATGTCGACGCCCATGGCTTCGGCCACCCAGGCCTGCCGGGTCATGGTCTCTTCCCGGTTGAAGGCCATGACGTGCGGCATCATCACCGCCGAGGTCTCGCCGTGCGGCACGTTGCAGCGGGCGCCGAGCTGGTGGCCGATGCCGTGGCTCAGGCCCAGCGTGACGTTGGCAAGCCCGCAGACCGACATCCAGGCTGCCACCATGCACTGCCCCCGCGCCGCTTTGTCGTCCGGGTCGGCCTTGGTCTCGCGCAGGTAGCGGACCAGCATGTTGAGCGCGCGGTAGGCGAGCGCATCGATGAAGGGCTGCGCCGTGCTGGAGCACATCGCCTCGATGCAGTGATCGACCGCGCGCATGCCCGTGCCCAGCCAGAGCCGCTCCGGCGTCTCCATGGTGAGGTCGGGGTCGAGGATGACCGCCTTCGCCGTGATCCGCCGGTCGACGTAGAGGTCCTTCACCTTGCGGTCCTCGTCGGTGATGCCGACGAAATAGGTGAACTCCCCGGCCGACAGCGTCGTCGGGATCGCGAACATCGGGATCGGGTCGTTCGTGAGCGACGGAATCTCTACCTGATCCGGATAGGTGAACTTGATCATGTAGGCATCGAGGCCTGAAGGCTCCGTGATCCCCTCGGCGAGGCAGATGGTGGCGGCCTTCGCGGTATCGTTGGGCGTGCCGCCGCCGAAGCTGATAAGGGCGTCGGCCCCGCGCTCGCGCGCGTAGTCTGCGGCGGCGATCACGGTGCGCCGCGGCACGTGCTGCGAGGTCTCGTGGAAGATGCCCGCGCACTTGTTGCCCGCTGCGGCGGCCACCTTCTCCACCAGCTTCGTGTTTTGGGCCAAGGTGTTGCCGGTGATGATAACGGCCCGGCTGACGCCCTGCTTATCCAGCTCGGCGGATAGATTTTCGAGGCTGCCGGAGCCGAAATGGACCTCGTCCATCGGCAGCATGGTGAAGTGGCCCTTCAGCTCCTGCTTGGGCAGCGAAAGCATGGCGTCACTCTCTCCGATTGCGGCGGCCGGGCGGCGCGGTGCCGAGCAAACACTTGTTTGAAATCCGAGTCAATTCCGCGTAGAGCGGGGCGGCGCGCGCTGCGGGCCGAGGGGCATCCGAGGGGCGATCCGGGAGGAGCCGCATGAGGCTGATCGACTACTTCGAGCGCGGGCATCGCTACTACCCGGACCGCGCCTGTCTCATCGACGGGACCGGCGAGATCAGCTTTCGCGAGGTGGCCAAACGCTGCCACCGCACCGCAAACGCACTGATCGCGAGCGGCCTCAAGGCCGGCGATCGGGTGGCGATCCTGAGCCCCAACAGCAACCGCGCCTTCGAGGCCTGGATCGGCGCGGCGCGCGCCGGCGGCGTCTGGGTCGGCCTCGCGGCGCTCGCGTCGGCGGACGAGAATGCCTACGTCATCGACCAGCGCGAGGCCGCCTGGCTCTTCTACGATTCGAGCTTCGAGCCGGTGATCGCGCAGATCCGCGCCCAGTGCCCGAAGCTCATGCACCTCGTCTGCCTCGACCGCGCAGGCGCGGACGCGCCGTCGTTCGAGGATTTCATCGCGGGCCATGGCGACGTAGCGCCGGAGCTCCCGGACGATCGCGATGCGGTCATCAGCCACTTCACCTCCGGCGGCACCACCGGCCGGCCCAAGGGCGCGATGTGGTCGAACCTGATCTGGGAGGCCTGGTGCGCCAACGCCTACGCCCACCTGCCGATCAAGAAGCCGCCGGTGCACCTGGTGGCGACCTCGATGGCCCACGGCGCCGGCGTCTTCGCCTGGCCCGCCATGGCCTTCGGCGGTACCACGGTCTGTATCCAGAAGGCCGATCCGCTGGCCGTCATGGAGGCGATCGACCGCCACGGCGTGACCCACACCTTCATGCCGCCGACGGTGATATACATGATGCTCGCGCACCCGCGCGCCAGGGATTTCGACTACTCAACGCTCGACTACTTCGTCTATGGCGGCGCGCCGATGTCGGCCGACAAGGCGGCGGAAGCCATCGACCTCTTCGGCCCCTGCATGACCCAAATCTACGGCCAGGCCGAGTGCCCCTGCACCATCGGCATCCTGACGCCCGCCGACCATCTGGAGGCCCTCGCCGACCCCGCCAAGCGCCACCGCCTGCTGAGCTGCGGCCGGCCGCCGGTCTTCGTCGAGGTCGAGATGATGGACGACGACGGCAACCTGATGCCGACCGGCGAATGGGGGGAGATCGTGGTGCGCGGCACCTTCGTCTCCCTCGGCTATTTCGCCGAACCGGAGGCGACGGCGGAGATCCGCGCCCACGGTTGGCACCACACCGGCGACATCGGATACAAGGACGAGGATGGCTTCGTCTATATCGTCGACCGCAAGAAGGACATGATCATCTCGGGCGGGCTCAACGTCTTCCCGATCGAGATCGAGCGCGTGATCTGGAGCCACCCGGCGGTGCAGGACTGCGCCGTGATCGGCGTCCCCGACGAGAAGTGGGGCGAGGCGGTGAAGGCGGTGGTCGAGCTGAAGGCCGGCGAGCGGGTGAGCGGGGACAACCTGATCGCGCTCTGCAAGCAGGAGCTTTCCCCCTACAAGGCGCCGAAGACGGTGGAGTTCTGGGAGGAGCTCCCGCGCAGCGGCGTCGGCAAGGTGCTGAAGCGCAAGGTGCGCGAGCGCTTCTGGGCGGGCCACGAGCGGAAAATCTAGGGGCGGGCCGGTGGCCTGACGAATGACCCCGGTCCGGCCCCGCGACGGTTTGCGTCGAGCGCGGTCGCGCTGGGCCTCCTTGAGCGGAAACACCCGTCTCAAGCTCTACGTGATCGCCGCCGGTATCCTCGTCGTCTTGTGGACGATCGTTCCCTTCTTCTGGATGGTCTGGGCCTCGCTCATGACCAAGCCCGAAATTGTCGAGGGCATCGTCCAGGCCATCGATCGGCCGACCCTCGACAACTATGCGCGCATCGTCGGCGTCGCGGAGACAGATGCGCTTTTCGGCGGGCAAACCAGGCAGATCGGCCTCGGCTTCCTCAACAGCCTGATCGTGGCGCTGCCGACCGCCCTGATCGCGACCGCCATCGCGACCGTTGCGGGCTACGCCTTCGGGCGGTTCGAGTTTTCAGGCCGAATGGGTTTGCTCTTCGCCCTCCTCCTCACGCGTGTGTTGCCGCCGATCGCGATCCTCATCCCGTACTACATGTTCTTTCAGTCCCTCGGTCTGATCGGCAATCAGGGCAGCTTGATCCTGGCCTACCTGACGGGCATCACCCCGCTGCTCGCCTGGATCCTGATGGGCTACTTCGCGACGCTCCCGACCGATATCGAGCGCGCCGCGCGGATCGACGGCTGCAGCCGGCTCGGGGTGCTTCGGCACGTCATGATCCCGATGGCGATTCCCGGAATCAGCGCCGCGTTCATCATCGCGTTCCTGTTCTGCTGGAACGAGCTCTTGTTCGGCATCATCCTGACCGGCGGCAGCACCGCCCAGACCCTCTCGCCGGCCCTGCAGACAGTCTCGCAAAACATCACCCTATTCGCAGCGGCGAGCACGCTCTCGGTCATCCCGCCGCTGGTGCTGGCCCTCGTCTTTCAGCGCTTCATCACGCGCCTCAACATCGTCGACCCGATCACGACGCGTTAAGCCTGAGGCGGGGGGCGGGAAGGCCATGACCCCGCTGAGAAGTGCGGGTTGGGAGCCGGCTACGGGCTATCCAGACGAGGCTGCAAGCATTGACAAGGAATATGTCCTTGCTATTGTAAGGACATGAGTAAGGTCACTAGCAAACTCCAGGTCACGGTGCCCAAGGCGCTCGCGCAGCGATACGGAATCCGCCCCGGCGACGACATTCGCTTCGAGGAGGCCGGCGAGGTCATTCGCGTGGTCCCCGCCACGGCTGGCCAACCTGCCAAGGGGCGCGACACTGACGCGCGCCTCCGTTTGTTTGACGCGGCGACCGCCCGGCAACGGGCGCGCGAAGCGGGCCGGAACTTGCCTCGTACCGGCACGCGCGGCTGGACCAGGGAGGAGCTTTACGAACGTGGCCACCCGGTCGCTGATTGACACTAATATTCTGATCTATCGCTACGACGAGCGGTTCCCAGACAAGCAGTCGATTGCGTCCAACGTTCTCCGTGAGGGCATCGACAGCGGGAGCGTGCGCATCCCCCATCAGGCAATCGTCGAGTTCGTCGCGGTGACGACACGAGGCAAGCCAGAGAACCGCCTGCTCGATCCCGCCGAAGCGCGCCGGGAGGCAGAGGAGCTCATGGCACAATTCCCGATCCTTTATCCCGACGATGCCGTGCTGCGGACGGCGCTACGCGGTGCGGCGGCTTACGGC
This sequence comes from Alphaproteobacteria bacterium, assembly GCA_965262755.1. GTDB lineage: Bacteria > Pseudomonadota > Alphaproteobacteria > UBA828 > UBA828 > WTGU01. Next base: position 1,379,112 of record OZ253557.1, read on the forward strand.
CTCTCATGGTTCGACGCGCACCTCTGGGCCTATGCGGAGGTTAACGGGATCGAGGAACTACTTTCGGAGGATTTTCAGCACGGGCGGCTCTACGGCACGGTCACGGTCCGAAATCCCTTCCTGGCCGAAACCGCAGGGTAGCGGCTTACTCAACGGCCCGGACCATGGTGCGGAGCACAGCGGGCGGCGGGTGCGCCATCGTCGCGCCATGCAGTGCAAGACCACGCAGCGCAAAAGTGAGCGGGCCGAGGTAAGCGCAATGAGCCGGCACGCAAGACCCTATCTCGCGCGCGAGAACTTGCAGGCTCGCGCGGCTTTATCTGTTGCGCGCGAGACCTTGCAGGCTCGCGCGACGGGGGGCGGGCGCGACCACTTGCGCCGCGGAATCCCACTTATCCCACTTAATCCCGGCGAATCCCGCTTTAGAATTAATCGAATTCGTGGAACGCCCGCGTCTCGCGGGACGCGCAAGGTGCGCAGGCACGCGCACAGGCAATTCCAATCCGGCGCCGATGGCTCTACCATTCGGGGTGCGGCGCCGAGGTGCGCGCCAGGGAGGATGCGATGAAGACGATCGAGATCACACCCGACGAGATGAAGAGCCGGATATCGCGCTACGACGCGCTGGAGCCGCTGCCGATCCAGCAGGACCCGGAGATCCCGCTGGAGGCCAATGACGTCATCTACGCGCGCAAGCTGCTCTCCGTCATCGGCCTTAGCGGCGATGTGGAGACGCCGATCAACACCGGCGCGCCCATCGTGGACGCCGCCGGCATGACCATGACGCTCGCCGTCTGCCCGCCGGGCCAGGGCCCCTCGCTCCACGCCCATCACCAGACCTACGAGACCTTCACCGTGCTCAAGGGCCGCTTCGAGTTGACGTGGAACGACGACGGCAGCGGGCGGGTCGAGCTCGACGAGTTCGACACCATCTCGGTGCCGCCCAAGGTCAACCGCGCCTTCCGTAACATCGGCGAGGAGGAAGGCATCCTGCAAGTGCTGATCACCGGCGGCACGCACGACATGACCGATATCGACATGTCGCCGTCCACCGCCGTCAAGCTCGACGCGATCCAGGCCGGCGTGAAGGAAAAGTTCGCGGCCAAGGGCCTCACCTTCACCGCGCAGAAGGAAGAGGCCGCCTGAGCGGCGACGCCGGGCGGGAGGGCACCGCCATGGAAAGCGTGCGCATCGGCGTGATCGGCCTCGGCTGGTTTGGCGAGATCCACTGCGACGCGATCCGGGCCACTCCCGGCCTGGAGCTCGCTGGGCTTTGCACAAGGACCGAATCGCGGTTGGCCGACCTCGGCCGCAAGTACGGGGTGGGTGTGCTGGAGACCGACTACCGCGCGCTGCTGGGCCGGAATGACCTCGACGCCGTCAGCATCGTCACCATGTGGGACCAGCACACCGAGCCCACGCTGGCTGCGCTCGCGGCGGGCAAGCACGTCTTCCTCGAAAAGCCGATGGCGTCCACGGTCGAGGACTGCGCGCGCATCGTGGCGGCGGCGGAGGCGGCCCCGGGCTTCCTCATGGTGGGGCACATCTGCCGCTTCAACCCGCGCTACGCCGCGGCCAAGCGCGAGATCGAGGCCGGCAACATCGGCCGCATCGTGGCGCTGAGCTCGCGGCGCAACATCCCGGCGGCGTGGACACCCGAGATCCTCAACAAGATCGGGCCGATCATCGGCGACGCCATCCACGACACCGACCTGATGCTGTGGTTCACCGGCGCCAAGGTGGTGAGCGCCTACGCCCAGACGGTGGACGTGCGCGGCCTGAAATATCCCGATATCGGGCAGACCATGTACCGCTTCGATTCCGGCGCGACGGCGACGCTGGAGACGGTCTGGTGCATGCCCGAAAAAACGCCCTTTGATATCGACGAGCGCATGTCGATCATCGGCACGGAAGGCTTCATCCATATCCAGGACACCTTCCCCAACATCGGCATCTGTACGAAGGACGGGTTCCGGAGCCCCGACACCACCTACTGGCCCGAGCTGCACGGCGCGCTCTCCGGCGCGCTCAGGGAGGAGTTCCTCTATTTCGCCCGTTGCGTCCGTGACGGAACGCCGCCCAGCATCATCACGCCCGAGGAATCGATGGAGGCGGTGCGGACGACGCTCGCCGCCGAGCGCTCGGCGGAAACCGGCGACGTGGTGAGGCTGGAATAGACGCCATGCGCACCGTCGACATCGAGGACGCCAAAACCCATCTGTCGCGGCTGGTGACGGAGGCCGCTGCCGGTGAGCCGGTCACCATTGCTGTGGATGGCAAGCCGCTGGTCAAGGTAGTCGCAGTGGATGCGCCGGCGGCCAGCACGAAGCGCCGGCTCGGGTTCATGGAGGGGCAAGTCACGATCCCGGAGGATTTCGACCGCATCGGCGCCGGAGAGATCGAGGCAATGTTCGAAATCCGCGGCTAATGTTCCCGCTCATCTAGCACCCCGAACCTTCGACTGTGCGGAACCTCTGGCCGAAGTCGAAGGGAACCACTGGACCTATCGCCGAAAACTACGGGAACTTGTGTGTTCACGTGCGGCAGGCCGGTATCACGTGATACCCACCTTGTGGCCACGCAAGGCGAGCGACCGGATGAACAAACTCGCGATAAGCCAAATCGAGTGGCCGAAGCCAAACATATCCGGATAGGACCGCTTCTCGCGAGAGACACCCCCCTCTAATCCGCTCGACCGCATTACTATCCAACTTCGCATTGCGATCGGGTTTGACAAACCTCGTATAGCCACTATAATGCGTTTTCGCGTGGCCCGATTTAGCCACTTGAGTGAGGAGGAAAGTCAGATGGACGGTTCAGCGCAAGGTCAGGAGGCCTCGACGATAGTCGAGGTCGAGAAAGGGAGATCAAAGCGGGAGCGGTCAAGCATCGGATTCCCTTACCTTACCCTTGATGAGGCGGCCGACGTGGCCAACGCCATTCACAGAAACGTTGGGACAGGCGATTGCTCGGATGATCAGCTCGCACCGTGGCTATCCCTGAGCCAGAAGAGCAGCGGATTTCGACTACGCATTTCCGCTGCCAAGATGTTTGGGCTGATTGAGAGCGTGTCAGCCGGCAGCCACAAGTTGTCTGACCTCGGACGCAAAATCGTGGACCCGGCTCAGGAGCGGATGGCAAGAGCCGAGGCGTTCCTTCAGGTGCCGCTATTTAGTGCCGTATTCGAACAATACCGTGGCAACGTGCTTCCTCCGTCGGCTGCACTGGAAAGAGAGCTCAATTCGCTCGGCGTTGCCCAAAAACAAACAAGCAAAGCAAGATCGTCGTTCGAGCGGTCGGCGCAGTCCGCCGGGTATTTCCACGAAGGCCGTGACAGACTGGTCAAGCCAGGATTTGCAGAGAACAAGCGCGAGGCAGAGCAGCGTCAGCCTGACCAAAACGGAACGACAGAATCTGGCGAAGACCGCGGCGGGACAGGGGGTGGAAGCGAAACTCGTCACCCGTTTGTCGAAGGCTTGCTCCAGACCCTCCCAACTAAAGAAGAACCATGGCCTGTTGAGAGGCGCGTGGCTTGGCTAAGGGCCGCAGCCGTGTGCTTCGACCTGCTCTACGGGGTCGAAGAGACGATAAACATCGAGGGCAAGGCAGGCGGAACGAAAAAGACGACGGAGGATGTGTCTTAATCCTCCGCCGTCTCATGACTTCGAGCGCCCGGCGCGTCACACCAAAGACCAACGCCGGGTGGAATGACAGCGAAAGGAGGAAGCGATGGTTTTGCACCCATCCGCTTTGTTAGGCTAACAAAGACCGCCCCCGGTGACGTCGCGTAGCGGCGGTGACGGGGGCGGCACCCCGACAACCATATCCCCTGCGCTGTCCGTCGCACGTTAGGTTCGATCCAGTTCTGTGTCCAGTTGTGAAGGCGCGACGGGCGGCTCCCCTCACCGAAAATGCGGGATCACGTGGTCGCCGTAGTCAGCGACGATGCGCTCCTCCGCGCCGTTGGTGAGGTAGATGGTGAACTGGGTCACGCCCGCCTTCTCCAGCGCCTTGAGCTTCGCCACGTGCTCGTCGGGCGCGCCCAGGATGCAGAAGGAATCGGTGATCTCCGGCGTGATGTAATAGGTGTTATCGGAGACCTTGTCGGCGTGCTGGCGGTAGTTGTAGCCCGCGCCGCCGGCGCCCGCGCCGCGGCGCGCCTCGATATAGGCGGTGAGGCTGTCGGGAACGAGGTCGGTGCCGGCGCCGTATTTCTCCACGATATCGGCCACATGGTTACCCACCAGCGCCGGGAACCACTTGGTCTGGGCGACGCCGGCCTCCTTGTCGCCGACCCAGACGGGCGCCGCCGAGAGCACCCGGTAGCCCCCCACGTCGCGTCCCGCGGCCTCGCCCGCCGCCTTCGCCTGGCCGCCGAACCATTGGCAGAGACCCACGTCGGCAAGCTGGATGATGAGGCCGTCGCCGACCTCGCCTGCGGTCTTGAGCGCCTTCGGCCCATAGGCCGCGAACCAGACCGGCATGGGGTGGCCCGCCACCCAGTCCATATAGACCGGCTCCGGGCAATCCGCGTACTGCACGGTATCGCCCGCCACCATCTTGCGCATCGCATCGCAGAACTCGGCGGTATAGGCGAGCGTCGCCGGCGACTTGCCCATGACCCGCACGGAGCTGTCGCCGCGACCGACGGCGATGTCGAAGCGCCCGCGGCCGATATCGCTCAGCGTCGCGAAGAGGCTCCCCGCCACCGACCAGTCGCGCACCTTGGGGTTGGTCACCAGCGGCCCGAAGCGCACCCGTTCGGTATGCGCCATGCAGACCGCAATCTTGGTGTAGCAGTCGGACCAGAGGATGTGGGAATCGAAGAACCAGACATAGTCGAAGCCCGCCGCCTCGCACTGGCGCGCGATCGCGATGGTGCGCTCGATCCCTATGTCGCCCTTGAAGGCAATCCCGAACTCCATGCGCTGTCTCCCCTCCGGTCAGCTCACGATTGATGTGTCTGCGCGTCTGTGCCGTTGCCCGGCGCCTTGAGCAGCCGCCCCAGCGGATGCACCTCGCCGGGGCCATAGCCTTCTGCCGCAGGCTCCGTGCCGGCGCGCCGCGCCGCCGTCGCCGCTTCGTCGATGCACAAGGGCTCGCCCGTGCCGTCGCCGCCTGCGAGCACCACGCCATAGACCCGCGCGGCCTTCTCCCGCGTGATCCAGCCTTGCTCGACATCCGCCAGCACCGCCTCGGGCACCCTGGCGCGGGGGTCGCCGAAGCCGCCGCCGCCGTTGGAGCGGTAGATCAGCTGGTCGCCGGGCGCAAGCCGGATGCCCATGGCGTGCATCCCGAGATCCTCCTCCTTCTCCGGCGATGCCGCACGCCGGAGGCGGAGCGTGTTGGGGCCGCCGTTGGTGCCGCCGGCGAGGCCGAAGGGGGTTACTTCGGCGCGATCGCCGTGCATGGTCATGGTCATGGCGCCGAGCGTCTTGAAGCTGCGGTCGATCCCCACCCCGCCGCGATAGGTGCCGTCCCCACAGGAATCGGTGACCCCTTCGCAGTTGGTGTAGAGCAGTGGATACCAACGCTCCAGGATCTCCACCAGCTGGTTGGTGGCGCCGCCGATGAAGATCATCATCTGGAAGGGGTTGCCGTCCTTGTAGCTGCGTGCGCCCTGGCCGCCCTCGTTCCAGAGATAGTTGACGTAGTGCTTACCGGTCTTGGGGTGGACGCCGCCGATGCAGAGGTTCGCGAGGTTGATGCCGGCGGCGTACATGCGTTTGGGCTCGACATCCTGGAACGCCGCCGCCCAACAGGCCATGGTGACCGCCGCGACCTTCTCGTAGGCCCCGCTCGCATAGCCGGACGCCGGCGTCGGCTCCTCGATGTGGACGCAGCTCCCTGGCGTCGACAGAACCTCTACCGTGCGGCTCAACCCGTGATTGAGCGGCGCGAGCTGGGGGAAGCAGTGGAGCGTGCCGTCGAAGACCGCGGTCTCCAGCGATGCGCGGGGGAAGCCGAAGGGGCCCACTGGGGCCGCGTCGCTCCCGCGATAGTCGAAGCTCGCGCGGTCGCCCTCGATGGTGAGCCGGCAGTGCACCCGGATGCGCGGCGTCTCCGGATGCATGATGTCCTTGTCGGAGAAATCTTCGAACTCGTAGGTCCCGTCCGGGAGCTGGGCGACCCGGGCGCGGAACCGCTCTTCCGTGTAGTCGAAGATATCCTCGAACAGCGCCTCGATGGTCTCCGCCCCGTGGCGGGCGTAGAGTTCCAGCAGGCGGTCCTCGATCAGCGAACCGGCCTGTCGCTGGGCGTGGATGTCGGCGATTCGCTCGCGCCCGGTGCGCATGTTGTACTCGATCAGCGTCATCACCGTGCGGTCAAGCTCGCCGTTGTGGAAGAGCCGCATCGGCGGCATCCGCAGCCCCTCGGAGTAGCAGTCCACCGCGCGCGGGTTGAAGCTGCCGGGCAGCGCGCCGCCCACATCGGGCCAGTGGCCGGTGCTGGAGTTGAAGGCGACGAGGCGGCCTTCGTGATGGATCGGGCGGATCAGCTTTACGTCGTTGCAGTGGATGCCGCCGGTATAGGGGTCGTTGAAGATGTAGATGTCGCCGGGCTCGAATTCGCCCACCCACTCCTTCACCACCCGCACCGAAGGCTCGAAGGAGCCGATGTGGGGCGCCTGATCCCGGTTGCCGTGGGCGACCAGCCGCCCTTCCGCCGTGAGCAGCGCGCAGGAATGGTCGTGGCCCTCGCTGATGGTCGGCGCATAGGCGAGGCGGGCGATCATCTCGCTCCCCTCGTCGCACATGCTTCCCAACGCGTTGCGCAGCACCTCGAAGGTGATGGGGTCTAGCTGCATGGCCTCACCCGCTCGTGCAGATCAGGTTGAAACGCTCGTCAACCCGGGCCGAAGAGCCGGGGACGAGCAGGGTCGTGCTGTCCAGTTGCTCGATGATGGCGGGGCCTGGAATCTCGAAACCGGCAGGGAGCGCGGTGCGCTCGTAGACCGGCGCCTCCACCCAGCCCTCGGCCTCGTCGAACATCTTTCTGCGCCCGCTCGGAGCGGGATCGCCCGCGTCATTCGCGCCGAACGTGGGCGCCGCGCCGGTCGTGGCGCGCGCCTCCGCCGCGACACGGGCGTTGACGATTTCGAGCTCGGCAAGGTCCTCCGGCAAGGAATAACCATAGTCCTCGGTGTGGCGCTCGTGGAAGGAGCGGAAGAGGCCCCGGATATCGTCGTCATCGAGCGCGCCCGCCTTGACCGGGAGCGTGAGGCCGCCCGAGACCTGGCCATAGTAGCGCACATCGATCTCGCGGCGGAGCACCACGTCCTCGGCCGCAACGCCGTCCCGGCCGAGGCGGACGCGGGCACGCGCCTCCAGCCGGGCGAAGGCGTCGTTGATCTCGCCCACATCGAAGCGCTCGTTGGTCGCGAAGATCGACCGCACGAAGTCGTGCCGCACCTCCACGTGGAGCACGCCCATGGCCGAGCCGAGGCCGGGGCGGAAGGGCACGATCACCTCGGGAATGCCGAGATCGCGGGCGAGCTCGACTGCATACAAGGGTCCGGCGCCGCCGAAGGCAACCAGCGCGAAGTCGCGCGGATCGTGGCCGCGCTTCACCGAGACGAGGCGGATCGCGCCCGCCATGTTGGCGCGCATAACGCGCAAGATTCCGGTGGCGGCTTCCGCCCGCGAATAGCCCAAAGGCTCCGCGATCCGGTCGATGGCCTGCTCGGCAATCTCTGGGTGCAGTGCCACCCGGCCGGCGAGCCTGGTCTCTGCGCCGAGCCGGCCGAGCACCAGGTTCGCATCGGTCGCGGTGGGCTGGGTGCCGCCCTGGCCGTAGCAGGCCGGCCCGGGCCGCGCGCCGGCGCTCTCCGGCCCCACCTTCAACACCCCGCCCTCGTCGATACGGGCGATAGAGCCGCCGCCGGCGCCGATGGCCGTGACGTCCACCGAGGGGAAGCTGATGACGATGTTGAACTCGATGTTCCATTCGGGCCGGATCAGCGGGCGGCCCCGGCGGGAGAGCGAGACATCGGCGCTGGTGCCACCCACGTCGAGGACGATCACGTCGGGCCTCTCGGCGAGGCGCCCGATGGCGGCACCCGCCATCACGCCCGCCGCCGGCCCCGACTGGCAAATCCGTGCCGGGATGCGCCGCGCCGCCTCGATGGACATCACACCGCCGCCGGAATGGGTGATGAGGACCGACCCGTCGTAGCCGATGCCTTCCAGCCGGGCGAGGAGCGCGGCGAGATAGCGCTCCAGCACCGGGCCGAGATAGGCGTTGGCGACGGTCGTGCTGGTGCGCTCGAACTCGCGTATCTCCGGCAGGATGTCGGAGGAGTGGCAGACGTAGCTGCCCGGCATCTCGTCGGCCAGGATTTCCTGCGCGCGGCGCTCGTGGGCGTCGTTGATGTAGCTGTGGAGGAAGCTCACCGCCACCGCCTCGACGCCGCGCTCGCGGAGCCGCGCCGCGACGGCGCGCAAGCCCGCCTCGTCGAGCGGCTCCAGCACCTCGCCTTCGTAGGTCGTGCGCTGGGCGACGGTCATTGTGTCGCGCCGGTCGACCAGCGCGGGCGCCGGGTCCCAGTCGGAATCGTAGAGCGTGGGCCGGGCCGCGCGCGCGGCGTGCAGAACGTCGGTGAAGCCAGCCGTGGTCACGAGCGCGGTGTGGGCGCCGGTGCGCATGATTACCGTGTTGGTGGCGATGGTAGTGCCGATCTTGATGAGCTTTATGTCGCGGGGCTCGGCGCCGACGGCCTCGATGCCGTCGAGCATGCCATCGATGAAGTCAGGCGGGGTGGACGCGGTCTTCGCGATCTCGACCGCGCCGGTCTCCGTGTCGTGGCGGATCACGTCGGTGAACGTGCCGCCGACATCGACGGCGAGCACGTAGCGCGCGCCCGAAGCAGCGCTACTCATGCGGCCTCACGTGGCTACTCATGCGGCCTCACGTGCTCCGGTCACAGTGTTGCCCCGCGCTATCGCGACAAGCCGCGCACGATAGTCGCCCGCTGCGACTGCGCCAAGCACAGGAAGCGCGGTCAGAGCGTCGTGCTGCTTTCGCCACGCCCCTCGATCAGGGCCAGCACGGCGGGCGGGTCGAGGGGGACGGCGCGGACGGTCGCGCCGAAGGGCTCCAATGCGTCTTCGACGGCGCCGGCGAAGGCCGCGGCGGCCGGGATCGCGCCGCCCTCGCCCACACCCTTGACGCCCAAGGGATTCAGGCTGGAGCGGCTCTCCATGTGAATAATCTCGATCGGCGGGATCTCCATGGCCGTCGGGATCAAATAGTCCATGAAGGTCGTGACCAGCGGCTGGCCCGCCTCGTCGAACCTGAGCTTCTCGTAGAAGGCGCCGCCGATCCCCTGCGCCGTGCCGCCCAGGATCTGGCCCTCGACGATGGTGGGGTTGATCATCGCACCGCAGTCGTGGACCACGACGTATTTTTCGATCTCGACCATGCCGGTGGCGGTGTCCACGACCACGATCAGCCCGTGGACTCCGCTCGCGAACGCGCCGTCGGGAGAGCGGTAATAGTCGGCGGCCCGCAAGCCGGGCTCGGTGCCCGATTCGAGCGTGTTGATGGGGTCGGCCGCGCGTGCGAGTGCGGCGAGCGTGATGGCCATCTGGGGCGCGCCCTTCACGTGGACGGCACCGTCTGCCAGTACCAGATCTTCGGGCGCCGCCTCCAACTCGTTCGAGGCAAGATCCAAAGCCCGCGCTCGGACGGCCCTGGCCGCGCCGAGCGCCGCACTGCCGCCGATCACCGCCGAACGGCTGGCGAAGGTGCCGACGCCCCAGGCGAAGCGATCGCTCCGCCCGCTTTCCACCACCACTTGCTCGGGCGCGACGCTCAGGGTCTCCGCCACCACCTGCGCGAGCGTCGTGTGATGGCCCTGCCCCTGCGAGGGATAGCCGGTCGTCACGTGCACATGGCCGGTGGGCTCCACCCGCACCTCGACGCCCTCGTAGGGCGAAATGCCGGTGCCCTCGACAAAGAAGGCAATGCCGACGCCGCGGAAGATTCCCTGCTCGCGCGCCGCCGGCTGGCTGCGCTTCACGCCCGCGTAGTCGAGTGCGTCGAGAGTCTTCGCAAGCTGGGCAGGATAGTCGCTGTCGCGGTGGATGAGCGGCGTGTTGCCCTGGAAGATGCGGCCCGAATCCCAGGGGCAGTCCTCGGGCCGCACCAGATTGCGTCGCCTGATCTCGGCTGCATCAAGGCTGAGCGCACGGGCGACATGGTTCATGGCCGTTTCCATGACGAAGTTGCCGTGCGGCTGGCCTGCGCCGCGGTAGGGGCTCACGATCGGGGTGTTGGTGTAGACGGCCTCGTATTCTGTGTGCACCGCCGGAATCTTGTAGGGGCCGGGCAGAATGGCCTGGGCGCACTGGGCATTGATGGGGCCGTAGGGGCAATAGGCGCCGCTGTCGTAGAGGAAGTGGTCCTTGATCCCGAGGATGTGCCCGTCCTTCGTCGCGGCCACTTCGATGCGGTGCACCATCAGCCGCTCGTGGTTGGAGCCGATGAAGTGCTCGCGGCGGTCCTCGATCCACTTGACCGGACGGCCGAGCAACCGGGTGGCGAAGGGGATGAGCAGTTCCTCCGGGTAGACCAGGAAGATCTTGACGCCGAAGCCGCCGCCCACATCCGGCGCGATCACGGTGATCGCGGCCTCCGGCATCCCCAGCTTCTCCGCAATCACGCCGCGGGCCGCCACCGGCGCCTGTGTGGTGTCCCAGATCATGAGCTGGTCGAGACTGGCGTCGTAGCGGGCGACGACGCCGCGGGTCTCCATCGGCTGGGCCGCGCCCCGCTCGGGCCGGAGCTCCTCGCGCAACACGAAATCGGCCGCGGCGAAGGCGCTCTCGATATTCCCGCTCCGATCGGCGGTGCGGCAGGCGATGTTGGACTCGGTGTCGTCGTGGACGAGCGGCGCGCCCGGCTCTGCCGCAGCCACGAGATCGACCGCCGCCGCCTCGGGCACGTAGTCGGCCGCGATCAGGTCCAGCGCGTCCTCGGCGAGATAGCGGCTGTCGGCGACCACCAGCGCCACCGCCTCGCCCACAAAACGCACTTGGCCCGGTGCCAACGCCTGATGGGTGCGCGGATGGATGAAGCCGGGGTCTTCGTTGAGCAGGGGCATGGGCGCGTTGGCAGAGCCCAGGCCCTCGTGGGTAATCACCGCATGCACGCCGGCGAGCGCGAGCGCCGCGCTCGCCTCGATGCGCGTGAAGCGCGCCTTGGCGTGGGGGCTGCGGAGCACCGCCGCGTGCAGCATGTCCGGCAGGTGGATGTCGTCGATGAAGCGCGCCCGCCCGGTGAGCAGACGCGCGTCCTCGCGCCGCTCGACCGGCTCCCCGATCAGCCGCGTGGTCATGAGTCTTCGCCTCGCAGCATTGCCGCAGCCCGGCGCACCGCCGCCACGATCTGCTGGTAGCCGGTACAGCGGCAGAGATTGCCCGAGAGCGCACGGCGAATCTCTGCGTCGGTCGGCGCCGGGTTGGCGGCGAGGAAGGGCTTGAGCGTCATCAGAATACCGGGCGTGCAGTAGCCGCACTGCAGCCCGTGCTCGCGGCGGAAGGCTTCCTGCAGCGGGTGCAGCGTCTCGCCGTCCGCGAGGGATTCCACCGTTTCCAGCGAGGCGCCGTCCGCCTGCACCGCGAACATGAGGCAAGAGCGCACCGGCGCACCGTCCACCAGCACGGTGCAGGCGCCGCAAACGCCATGCTCGCAGCCCACATGGGTGCCGGTAAGCCCCGCCTCGTGCCGGATGAAGTCCGAGAGCAGGAGCCTCGGCTCGACCTGCCGCTCGTGGGCCTCGCCGTTGATGATCACGCGCAGGCTGCGCTCGTGGCCAGCCATTCAGTGCCCCATCCGCATCGCCGCATCGCGGCAGGCCCGGCGGGTTAGCGCCGCCACGAGTTTCTGGCGATACCAGGCGGGCGCATGGGGGTCGTCCGCCGCTTCGCAGGCCTCGGCCGCGGCGTTGCCCGCCGCCTCGCAGGCGTCGCCATCTGCGCCCCGCTCGGCCAGGACAGCCTCCGCTGAACGCATGCGCACGGGCCCGTCTCCGGTCCCGGTGACCACAACGCGCGCGTCGATCTGCCCGGGGCCAGTTGGCCTTAGGAGGACCGCGACCGCCACGAGCGCAAAATCCCCCTGGCGGCGCGCGGCCTCCTGAAAGCCCCAGCCGGCCCCCTCGGGGAGTGCCGGGATCCCGATCTCGGTGAGCAGCTCGTCGGGCGCGAGCGCCGTCTCCATCGTCCCTGCGAAGAAGTCTCCGGCCGCGATGATGCGCTGTCCCTGTGGGCCCTGAGCGGTCATTCCGGCATCGAGCGCCAGCATCACCGCCGGCAGCTCGGCCGCCGGATCGTTGTGGGCGAGGCTGCCGCCGACGGTACCGCGGTTGCGAATCTGGGGATGAGCGATGTGACCGATGGCCTCGGTCAGCAGCGGCCAGCCGCGCGCCACGCGGGCATCGGTCTCGACCGAAGCCTGGCGGGCCATGGCGCCGAGCCGGAGCGCACCGTCTTCGACCGTGATCCGGGCGAGCGCCTCGATGCGGTTGAGATCGACCAGAACCGCGGGCCGAGCCAGACGGAAGTTGAGCAACGGCACCAGGCTTTGCCCGCCGGCGAGCGGCCGCGCATCCCCGCCATGCGACGCGAGCAATTCCACGGCCTCGGCCACATCGCTCGGGCATTCAAAGGCGAATGGCGGCGGTTTCATCGCCTCGCGCGACCCCGCGGTCGATCGGACGACCCCGATCTTATGCCGGCGCAGGGCTGCGGGTCAGTCCGGGGTCTCATCGTCCCTGACCCCGGCGCGGAGCGCGTAGACGAGCTCCAGCGCATCCCTCGGGGATAGGTCGTCGGGGTTGATCTCGGCGAGGCGAGCCCGCAGCGGATCGGGCGCCGGTTCCGCCTGGGCGGGCGCCGCCTGCGGGCGGGCCTGGAAAAGCGGCAGGTCGTTGGCGAGCCGGGCGGCAGCATTGGCTTTATCGCCCTGTTCGAGCAGCGCCAGCACCTCCTCGGCGCGGGCAAGCACCGCCTCGGGCAATCCCGCGAGGCGCGCCACGTGGATGCCGTAGGAACGATCGGCCGCGCCCGGTGCCACCTCGTGCAGGAACACGACCTTGCCCCGCCATTCCTTGATCCGCATGGTGTGGCAGGCGAGCCGGTCGAGCTTTTGGGCAAGTGCCGTGAGCTCGTGATAATGGGTCGCGAAGAGCGACCGGCAGCGGTTGCTGTCGTGCAGATGCTCGATCGCAGCCCAGGCGATCGAGAGCCCGTCATAGGTGGCGGTGCCCCGCCCGATCTCATCGAGAATCACCAGGGCGCGCTCGCCGGCTTGATTGAGGATGGCGGCTGTCTCCACCATCTCCACCATAAAGGTCGAGCGGCCTCGCGCGAGGTCGTCTGCTGCGCCCACGCGGGAGAAGAGCCGGTCCACCACGCCGATGCGGGCTTCGTCGGCGGGCACGAACGAGCCCATCTGGGCCAGCACCGCGATCAGCGCATTCTGGCGCAGGAAGGTGCTCTTGCCGGCCATGTTGGGGCCGGTGACCAGCCAGATCCTGCCCGCATCGCCGAGCTCGCAGTCGTTGGGGACGAAGGGCGTGTCTCCGCCCGCACCCATCGCCTCAACCACCGGGTGCCGGCCCCCCTTGATCTCGAACGCGAGGGTGCGGTCGACAACCGGCCGGGTATAGCGGCACTCGACCGCGAGCAGCGCCAGTCCCTGGGCCACGTCGAGCACCGCGAGGGCGCCGGCGGCGCGCGCGATATCATCCGCCCGGTGGACGACATCGGCGCGGAGATCGTCGAAGTGTGCCTGCTCGAGCGCGAGCGCCTTCTCGGCCGCGCCGTTGATCCGCGCTTCGAGCTCGCCCAGCTCCACGGTCGTGTAGCGGACGGCGCTGGCAAGGGTCTGCCGGTGAATGAAGGCCTCGGGCAGCGCCTTGGCCCGCTGTGGCGGCACCTCGACGTAGTAGCCGAGCACGTTGTTATGGCGCACCTTGAGCGCGCCCACGCCAGTCTCGCTGCGATAGCGGGCCTCCAGCCCGCCGACCAGGCGACGGCTGTGGTCGCGGAGTTCCACTACCTCGTCGAGCGCCGCATCGTAGCCGCGCGCGATGATACCGCCGTCCCGGATGCCGGGCGGCGGGCTCTCCACCAGGGCGCGCGTCAGGCGGTCCACGAGGGTCTGGTGATGCCCGAGTGCTTTGAGAGAGGTCGCGAGCGCCGGTGGCGGCGCATGCAGGCCTTGAGCGCCGTCGGCGTCGAAGGTATCGCGGATCGCAGGAATCTGTCCGAGCGCGTCGCGTACCGCTGCGACGTCGCGCGGCCCGCCGCGGCCGAGGCCAAGCCGTGAGAGCGCACGCTCCATATCCGGGCAGCGCCGCAGCCGCTCCCTGAGGCTATGCCGCGCGCCCTCGGCCTCGACGAGAAAACCGACCGAATCGAGCCGCTCGGCGATGGCGTCCGGGTCGGTGAGCGGCGCTGTGAACCGTGCCCTGAGCAGCCGGGCGCCGGCGCCGGTCACGGTACGGTCGATGACCGCAAGCAGGCTGCCGGCGGCGCCCCCTTCCAGCGTCGCCGTGAGTTCCAGGTTGCGCCGGGTCGCGGCGTCGATCGCCATCGCTGCCCCGGCCGCGGTCGAGCGGAGCCGCGCGAGCCGGGGTAGTTGGCCCTTCTGGGTAAGCCTGAGATAGCCGAGCACGGCGCCCGCCGCCGCGAGCTCCGCCCGGCTAAAACTGCCGAGGCCGTCGAGGGAGGCAATGCCGTAGAAGGCTGCGAGCGCGCGCCCCGCGGCCACGCTATCGAAGAGCGAGCGCGGCTGGGGGGTGAGGACCGCCTTCCACTCAGCGAATACCTCGAAGAGCGCCGGCGCTTCGAGCAAAGGCTCGGGCACCAGGAGTTCGCCGGGCTCGAAGCGCGCGAGCGTTGCGGGCAGAGAGGACTCCAAGACACCCATCACTGCGAATTCGCCGGTGGACATCTCGGCCCACGCCAGCGCCAGCGCCCCCTCGGCCTGGGCGAGCGCTGCGAGATAGTTGGCCGCGCGCGCATCCAGCAGCGCGTCCTCGCTCAGCGTCCCCGGCGTCAACAGCCGGATCACCTCGCGGCGCACGACCGCCTTTGCGCCGCGCTTGCGCGCCTCTGCCGGGTCCTCGACCTGTTCGCACACCGCGACCTTGAAGCCCTTGCGGATGAGCCGCTGGAGGTAACCCTCGGCGCTCACCACGGGCACCCCGCACATGGGGATCTCTTGCCCCTGGTGGAGGCCCCGCTTGGTGAGTGCGATGTCGAGCGCGTCCGAGGCCTGCCGCGCATCGTCGAAGAAGAGCTCGTAGAAGTCCCCCATCCGGTAGAGGAGGAGGTGGTCCGGGTTGGCGCCCTTGATTTCGAGATACTGCGCCATCATCGGCGTCGCCGGCTCCACACGGCGGGCGCGCGGCCGGCCCCGGCGGGCGCCGCGGGCGGCGGCCGGCGCGGCGGTCGCTTGCGCCTCGGCGTCATTGGGCATGGCGCAAAAGTAGCACAAGGAGGCACCGGCGTTTCGCGCCTGACGGCGGCGCCTCTGACACCTGTTCGTCACATATTCGTCATGCTTATGGCGAGAACCCTTTGGTAGACTCTGGCGCCCGAAACCACGCTCCGAAGGAGAGCCGATCGATGGCGGCACGCGTTGTTCCGCTTCGCCGGTGGGGGCGGCTCAGCCTTGCGGCATCGTTGCCGCTTGGAATCGCCTTCCTGGTGCTTGCCGCACTGGGCCTCACGCCGCCCATCGCGGCGGTGCTGGCTTGGGCGGGCCTCAGCCTGCTCGCGGCCGCAGTGGCCGGCATGATACTGGCGGAGGTGGGCGCGCTGGCGCGCCATGTGGAGACCTCTGCCGGGAGCGAGGGCGAAGCACAGCGACGCCCCGTTCCGGCGGGGCTCCTCACCCGTGAGCTCGCGGCATCGGTCGAGCGCCTGGCCCGGCTCGGCGCCGAGGACCGGGCGCAGCTCGCGAGCGAGCGGGCCGAGCTCGAACGCGCGCTCGATGCCTTGCCCGAGCCGCTCCTCCTGCTGGATGCCGAGCGCAAGATCGTGCGTGCCAACCGGGCGGCCGAATCGCTCCTCGACGGCAAGGTGATCGGGCGCCACATCGCTGCGTCCCTGCGCAATCCGCAACTGATCGAAGCGGTCGAGCAGACCATCGAGGGTGCCGGTGGGCGCGACATCGAGTTCACGCTGCAAGCGCCGGTCGAACGGACCTTCGCGGCGCGGGTGGAGCCGCTGCCCGAGCCGAGGGAGGGCGGTGCTGCCGTGCTACTCGCGCTCGTCGACTTCACAGCGGTGCGCCGCACCGATCAGATGCGGGCGGATTTCGTCGCCAATGCGAGCCACGAGATCAGGACGCCGCTGGCCACGCTGATGGGATTCATCGAGACGCTGCAGGGGTCCGCCCGCGACGACCCCGCCGCGCGCGAGCGCTTCCTCGCCATCATGGATCAGCACAGCAAGCGCATGGCGCGCCTTGTCGAGGACCTGCTCTCACTCTCACGCATCGAGATGAACGAGCACACGCCGCCGACCGAAGCGGTGCCGCTCCCCTCTCTGCTCGCCAACGTGCACAACACGCTCGCGTGGCAGGCGGAGAAGCGCGGCGTGACCGTTGCCATCGACGCCGAAGACGGCCTGCCGCCCGTGATCGGCGACGGCGACGAACTCACCCAGGTGTTTCTCAACCTGGTCGACAACGCGATCAAATACGGCAACGCCGAGGGGACCGTCAGTGTGGAAGCGCGCCGGGTGGCGGAGGCGCAGGCGGCCGGTTGGATGGCGAGCAACGACGGCGCGGTTGCGGTCTCTGTCGTTGACCGGGGCGCGGGTATTCCGCGCGAGCATCTGCCGCGGCTCACCGAGCGCTTCTACCGCGTGGACAAGGCGCGCTCGCGCGAGCTGGGCGGCACCGGCCTCGGGCTCGCCATCGTCAAGCACATCGTGAACAGGCACCGCGGCGCGCTCGCCATCGACAGCACCCCCGGCGAAGGCAGCACGTTCACGGTCTACTTGCAGCCGGCCCCGGTGGCCGAGGATGCAGCCCTGAAAGCGGCGGCGCAGCCAGCAGGCGACACGGCCAGCGGGCGGGCAGACGAACCGTCCGAAATGCCCGTCACAAAATCGTAACGAAACCGACTTATCCCTGAACCAGCCCGTTCGTAGGGTGCGGCAAGCGCTCGTTCGACCGGGCGCAAGGTGCAGGGGCGGCCGACGGCGTGCAGCTCACCATCCTCCTCATTGCGATCCTGGCGCTGGTGGTCATCGGCCTCTACTTCGGCCGCCGCCGGGCGCTCAGCGCGGCTGGAAGCAATCTCAGCAAGCTCCACTCCATGCCGAGCTATCACGGCTGGTACGTGGCGCTTTGGTGCGGCATCCCCTCCGGCATCGTCCTCATCGTCTGGCTGATTATCGAGGCGCCGATCCTGGAGGCGCTGTTGCTCTCCTACCTCGGCCCGGCGGTGGCGGAGCAGTCGGACGCGATGATCGGCCTCTTGCTCAACGATGTGCGCAATCTGGCCTCGGGCGACGTGGTAAGCCGCGAGGTCGACCCGGCCATGCAGGCGGCGGCTGACCGCTACGCCAGCATGAAATCGACGGCGCAAGCCGCGGTGCTGGCTATCGGCGTGGCCTTAGGGGGCGCCGGATTCGGCTGGGCTTGGCGGCGCATTGCGCCCGGTTTGCGCGCGCGCAACAAGGTCGAGCGGGTGGTGAACATCGCGCTCATCCTCTCCTCCTGCGTCGCCATCGTCACCACCATCGGCATCGTTCTCTCGGTGCTGTTCGAATCGATCCGCTTTTTCTCGATCATCCCCTTCTGGGATTTTTTGTTCGGCCTGAAATGGAGCCCGCAGACGGCCATCCGCGCCGATCAGGTCGGCAGTACCGGTGCATTCGGCGCCATCCCACTCTTCACCGGCACGCTGATGATCACGCTGATCGCCATGCTCGTCGCTCTGCCAGTCGGCCTCTTCGCCGCCATCTACATGGCCGAATTCGCGAGCCCCAGGTTCCGCAACGTGGCGAAGCCGATCCTGGAAATCCTGGCCGGCGTGCCCACGGTGGTCTATGGCTTCTTCGCGGCGCTGGTGGTGGCACCGTCGATCAGGGGGATTGGCGAATCGATCGGCCTCGACGTGGCGTCCGAGAGCGCGCTCGCCGCCGGCGTCGTCATGGGGATCATGGTCATCCCCTTCATCTCGTCGCTGAGCGACGATGCCATCGTTGCCGTGCCCAATTCGCTGCGCGAAGGCTCGCTCGCCATGGGGGCGACCAAGTCGGAGACCGTAGTCAGGGTGATCCTGCCGGCGGCGCTGCATGGAATTGTCGCCGCCTGCCTGCTCGCGGTGAGCCGCGCCATCGGCGAGACCATGATCGTGGTGATGGCCGCAGGCCTCGCCGCCAACCTCACCGCCAATCCGCTCGACGCGGTAACCACCGTCACAGTGCAGATCGTGACGCTGCTCGTCGGCGATCAGGAGTTCGACAGCGCCAAGACCCTCGCCGCCTTCGCACTGGGGCTGATGCTCTTCATCGTGACGCTGGCGCTCAACATCTTCGCGCTTCACATCGCGCGCAAGTACCGAGAGCAATATGACTGACCTCGCAGAGCCGGCGCTCGGCGGCGCCTGGCAGGATGCTGACTGGGCGAAGCGCCGCCTCCGCCGGCGCTACCGCGCTGAGCGGCGCTTCAAGATCTACGGCATCATCGCGGTGGCCGTCGCTCTCGCCTTCCTTGCGCTCCTGATCGGCAGTGTCATCGCCGAAGGCTACCCCGCCTTCGTGAGGACCTCGGTCGCGCTCGAGGTCAGCTTCGATCCCAAGGTCCTCGGCGTGGGCGAAGCCCCGAGCGCGGACGAGCTTCGAAAAGCAGACTACGGCAAGCTCTTGAGAGAATCAGTCTTTGCCACCTTCCCTGAGGTGACAGCGCGGAAGGAGCGGCGCAAGTTGCTCAAGCTCGTGAGCACGTCAGCGCGCTTCGAGTTGCGCGGTCTGGTGGTGGACGATCCTTCGATCATCGGCACAACGCGGCGTGTCTGGCTCACCGCGTCCAGCGATGTTGACATGCTGATCAAGGGGAGCGCGCCCCGCGACGTGCCGGAAGACGAGCGCCGGCTCGACGACCAGCAGATTGCCTGGATCGACACCTTCGATGCCGCCGGCTTCGTGGAGACCTGGTTCAACGGCGAATTTTTCGTCAACGCAGATTCGCGGGAACCTGAAATTGCAGGCATTGGTGGCGCGATCACAGGCTCGTTCTACATGCTGCTGGTCACGCTTGTGCTGACCTTCCCGATCGGCGTGACCGCAGCCATCTATCTTGAGGAGTTTGCGCCCAAAAACCGCATCACCGACCTGATCGAGGTCAACATCAACAACCTCGCCGCGGTGCCCTCCATCGTGTTCGGGCTGCTTGGGCTCGCGGTGTTCATCAACCTGTTCCACCTGCCGCGCTCTGCGCCCATCGTGGGCGGGCTCACGCTCACGCTGATGACGCTGCCGACGATCATCATCGCGGCCCGCTCTGCGCTCAAGGCGGTACCGCCCTCCATCCGCGAGGGCGCCTACGGCGTCGGCGCGTCGCCGATCCAGGTCGTCTTCCACCATGTGCTGCCGCTCGCCATGCCCGGCATCCTCACCGGCACGATTATCGGCATGGCGCGCGCGCTGGGTGAGACCGCGCCCCTCCTGATGATCGGGATGGTGGCCTTCATCGTCGACATCCCCGGCGGCCCCTTCGATCCGGCGACGGCGCTGCCGGTGCAGATCTTCCTCTGGGCGGACAGCCCGGAGCGCGGCTTCGTCGAGAAGGTCTCGGCGGCAATTCTCGTGCTGCTGGCCTTCCTCATCCTGATGAACGCGGTGGCGATTTATCTCAGGCGCAAATTCGAGATCCGCTGGTAGGCGGGCGGGAGTGGTATCGTGACCGACGACACCGACGGAGTGGTCTCACTGATGATGGAGGAGACGGGCGCTCCCGCAGCCGCACCCGTCGGCGCCCGTGCCGAGGCGCCAGCACTCATCAGGATGCGCGCGCGCGACGTCAACGTCTCTTATGGCGAGAAGCAGGCGCTCTTCGATGTCGACATCGATCTGGCCCAGAACAAGGTAACGGCGCTGATCGGCCCGTCGGGCTGCGGCAAGTCCACCTTCCTGCGCTGTCTCAACCGCATGAACGACATCATCGACATCTGCCGGGTGACCGGATCGATCACGCTGGATGACCGGGACATTTACGGCCGCGATATCGACGTGGTGCAGTTGCGGGCGCGCGTCGGCATGGTGTTCCAGAAGCCCAATCCGTTCCCGAAGTCGATCTACGAGAACGTGGCCTACGGCCCACGCATCCACGGGCTCGCCAGCAAGGGCCGAGAGCTCGACGATGTTGTCGAACAGAGCCTCCGACGTGCCGGCCTCTTCGACGAAGTCTCCGACCGGCTCCAACAACCGGGCACCAGCCTCTCCGGCGGGCAGCAGCAGCGGCTTTGCATTGCGCGTGCCATCGCCATCAGCCCCGAGGTCATCCTGATGGACGAGCCCTGCTCGGCCCTGGACCCCATCGCCACAGCGAAGGTGGAGGAGTTGATCGACGAGCTCAGGGAGCACTACACGATCGCCATCGTCACCCACAATATGCAGCAGGCCGCCCGGGTCTCCCAGTTCACCGCGTTCTTCCACCTGGGCGAGCTGGTGGAGTTCGAGGCGACCGAGCAGATCTTCACCAATCCGCACGATCAGCGGACGCAGGACTACATCACCGGGCGCTTCGGCTAAACAAGGGCGCGGGCGGAGGATAAGGAGAGCGACCGATGGCTGCCGAGCACACGGTCAAGGCCTATGACGAGGAGCTGGATCGCATGAACAACGCGATCCTGGAGATGGGCGGCATCGTCGAGCAGCAGCTTGCCGCTTCGATCGCCTCGCTGGCCCGCCGCGACGACGAACTCGCCTCGCGCGTCATCACCGACGATCGCCGTGTGGACGCGCTGGAGGCCGAGATCGATCAGCTCGCGGTACGCATCTTGGCACTGCGCCAGCCGGTGGCGGTCGACCTCCGCGTCATCACCGCCTCGCTCAAGATTGCGAGCGACCTCGAGCGAATGGGGGACTACGCCGCCAACGTCGCCAAGCGCTCTATCGCCATCCAGGAAATCGACCCCATCCGCCTGACCCATGCGATCTCGCGCATGGCGGGCATCGCCCAGGGCATGATCAAGGACGTGCTCGATTCCTTCCGCGACCGCGATGTGGAGCGCGCCATGGCGGTCTGGCGGCGGGACGAGGATGTCGACGAATCATACAACAGCCTCTTCCGCGAGCTGCTCACCTACATGATGGAGGACCCGCGCCGCATCACGCCGTGCGCGCACCTGCTCTTCATCGCAAAGAACATCGAGCGAATCGGGGATCATGCGACCAACATCGCCGAGACCGTGAGCTATGTGGTGACTGGCACCCCGGTGGAGGAAGAACGGCCCAAGGGCGACATCACATCCTTCCACCAGGCAGATGACGATTCGGAGGCGACTGAGCCATGAAGCCCTACATTCTGGTCGTCGAGGATGAGGCGGCGCTGCTCACGCTGCTCCGCTACAACCTGGAGAAAGGCGGCTTCGAGGTGGGCGAGGCCGTCGACGGCGAAGAGGCGCTGCTCATGGTCGAGGAGCGGCGCCCCGACCTGATGGTGCTCGACTGGATGTTGCCGACGCTTTCCGGCATCGAGGTCTGCCGCAGGATCAGGCGCAAGCCGGACGCGCAGCCGCTCCCCATCGTCATGCTCACGGCGCGCGGCGAAGAGGCGGACAGGGTGCGCGGCCTCGACGGCGGCGCCGACGACTATGTCGTCAAGCCCTTCTCACCGGCCGAGCTTCTGGCCCGCATCCGCGCGATCTTGAGACGCATGCGGCCTGCGCTCGGCGACGAAGTACTGAACTATGACGACCTCAGAATGGACCTCGCCGCCCACAAGGTCACACGCGGAGAAGCGCCGGTCCATCTCGGGCCGACCGAGTTCCGGCTGCTGCGCCACCTGATGGAGCATCCCGGCCGCGTCTTCTCCCGCGAGCAGCTCCTCGATTCGGTCTGGGGCCCGGACATCTTCATCGAGAGCCGGACCGTGGACGTGCACGTGCGCCGGCTACGCCAGGCGCTCAACGCCGACCACCGCCCCGACCTGATCAGGACCGTCCGCTCGGCCGGCTACGCCCTCGATTCAAGCGCGGGATAGACCGTCAAGGGCGCAGGCTGCGTTGACAGCCGAGCCCCCGATACCACCATCGAAATTGATGGGGGTCTTGCGCCTCAAAGCGACCGATCACGCTCTGCGCATAAGAAAAAGGGGAGCACCTGGGTGCTCCCCTTTCTCGCCGATTAGAGATGGTGGTCGATTAGAAGAAGACCGCCGTGCCGAGCATGAACTGGGTCACGTCTTCCGACCCTTCGACCGAACCGCTGGCGATCTGCCCCCCGATCAGGACGCCCGGCCCGAGAGTGTAGGTCAGATGGAGTGCCGCCTTGGCGGTCTCAGCACCACCCCAACCACCATGAGCCGCATCGGTGGCATACTGGAGACCCACCTCCGTCGCCCCTTCGGTCCAGGAGGCCCCGATATCGTACGCCATGCCTTCACTGGTCGCGCCCGTGTTGTCGTCGTCGAACATGCTGCCGCCGAACGAGAGCTGGTCGACACTGACATTGATCCCGAAACGCATCGCGCTGGCGTCGCCGCCGTCGTCTCCACCCGCAGCCATTTCATAGCCGGCGCCAAGGGTGAGGGAGCCACCTTCCATGAAATCGGTCGAATAGGTCATACCGACCGCGGTGTGCTCGCCCAATCCGGCGGTTGACCGGTCGTTGAAGTTTTCCTCAGAGTTATTGGGCGCGTAGCTCATCCCGAGCGTCAAGCCATTGAAGTTGGGCGTGGTGTAGACCACCTTGAGGGCGTCTTCCGCTCCGACCCCGGAATAGGTGTTGACGGCCGGTGCCGCGGTGCTGAACCAGCCATAGTTGACGCCGAGCATTCCGCCGATGCCGGCGCCCGGCGCGGCGACCGTAGCATTGAAGGCCGCGCTCTCAGTCCTGCCGATCCTGAATGAACCGAAGGATCCGCTCAAGGTGGTGTGATGCTCGTCCATAGCTTCATCGCCGCCGGCGGACCGACCCACCTGCGCGGAGACAGCCACCGTGATGCCGTTGTCCAGCGTGGTGGACCCGGAAACGCCGAACTCGAACACGTTGTCAATGCCCACGCTGCGCTTGGTGTCACTACTGTCGCTCGCGAAGCCGATGGCCGCCGTCGTGTAGCCGGCGACGCCGACCGTGACCGGCCCGGCCATCATGTCATCGTCAGCCGCCTGTGCGGCACCGACGAAAGCACCGGCGGCGATCAAGGCCGTCGTGCCGAGTAGCAACTTCTTCATGCGATCCTCCCGATCGATTCGCGCACCCGACATGCGGTACTCCAGTCTATGCTGTTGCCGGTGCCGAGCGCCCAACACTGGGCGCACCCTAGTCAATATGCTGCGGTTACGCCAGCCTCGTCGCGGATCGGAAATGGCAAATTCATGTTTGTGCCGCAATTTTCTCCGGCTCTGTGGCACAAATGTCACGAAATTCTACTCACGGCGCGGGCGCATTCAGGCGCCGCCGGGGCGGCGAAGGCCCGATTGGGCGATGGCCTCTGCGATCGCCTGTTCGCCGCGGGGCGCCATCAGGTGCGCGCCAGCGACCCCCTCGATGCCGCGCAGCTCCTCGATCAGTTCGACACAGATGCGAATTCCCTCGGCTTGCGAATCCTTGGCGCCGTCGAGGCGGGCGATGACGGCGTCCGGAATATGGACCCCGAAGAGGTTCTCGTTCATCCAGCGCGCCGAGCGCGCTGATCTTATGGGCCCGATGCCGACGATGATGGATGTACGCTCGGGAATCCCGAAGTCCGCGAGCCAAGCGAGGTAGCGCCTTAGAATCGCCATATCGAAGCAGAACTGGGTCTGGAAGAAATCCGCGCCCGCACCGATCTTGGCCTGAAGGCTGGCGGGAGTCTCGCCGGCTTTCGGTTCCCGCGGGGCATCGGCGCCGCCGATCAGCAGCCGGGGCGCCGAAGCGAGGCGCCGCCCGCCGGGGAGCACCGCCTCGTCCCGCATGGTGCGGACCAGCGCCATGAACTCGTTGGACTTGAGATCGAACACCGGCTTCGTCTCCGGCTGATCGCCGGCCTCGACCGAATCGCCGGTAAGGCAGAGCAGACTGTGCACACCGAGCGCCGCCGCCCCCAGCACATCGGCCTGCAGCGCAAGGCGATTGCGGTCGCGCATGGTGAACTGGAGCACCGGCTCGATGCCTTCGCGGGCCAGGATCGCAGCGGTCGCGAGCGGCGAAAGATGGGCGCGTGCGCCGGCACCGTCGAGTACGTTGACGGCGTCGGCGAGCCCCTTGAGGCACCCGGCGTGGGCCAAAACGTCGGCCGGGTCCACTGAATCGGGCGGACCCATCTCCGCCGTTATGGCGAACTCGCCTGCGCGCAGCACGTGCTCCAGCCGACCTGCGCTCTTCGCCTCATCCGCCATCGTTCGCTCCGCTGCCCGTATCGGCCGCACCACCCGCGATCGCGGCCGTTGATACATGAACGACCGCTCGGCCGGCAGTCGCACCGACCATAGAGGGCGGCCTTGGCACAATCCAGGATGCGACCTTCCGCTGGCTCAGAGAAGTCTCTGGCGCGCCTTGAGCGCGGTGCCCAGCGTGCCGTCGTCGAGATAGTCGAGCTCGCCACCGACCGGCAGACCGTGGGCGAGGCGGGAGATCGCGACGTCGCTCTCAGCGAGCCGGTCGGCCACATAGTGCGCCGTGGTCTGCCCGTCCACGGTCGCGCTGGTGGCGAGGATGATCTCGCTGACTTCCGGCGCGCCGGCACGCGCGACGAGAGCCGCGATGGCGAGGTCCTCCGGCCCGATCCCGTCCAGCGCAGAGAGCAGGCCACCCAGCACGTGATAGCGACCGCGGAACATCAGCGTGCGCTCCAGCGCCCAGAGATCCGCGACCTGCTCGACGACGCAAATGGCCGCGCGGTCGCGGTCGGGATTAGCGCAGATCGCGCAAGGATCCTGAGCATCGAGATTGCCGCAGTTGGAGCAGGCGCGGACGCTTTCGGCCGCGGTGCGGAGCGCGGCAAGCAGCGGCTCCAGGTGCGATTCGCGCCGCTCCAGCAGGTGCAGGGCGGCGCGGCGGGCAGAGCGGGGCCCGAGACCGGGGAGCTTGCCGAGATGTCCGACCAGCCGTTCGATCGCCGGGCTCGTCATCGCAAATCGCCGCTCGCGAAGGGGCCGCGACGCGCGCTCAGAGACCGAGGTCGAGTCCCGGCGGCAGTTTGAGGCCGCCGGTGACCTCGGCCATCCGTTCCTGAACGAGCTGTTCGACCCTGGCCTTGCCGTCGTTGAAGGCGGCGACGATGAGGTCTTCCAACACCTCCACCTCGTCGTCCTTCACCAGCGCCGGGTCGATGGAGAGGCGGCGCATCTCCCCCTTGCCCGTGAGCGTCACCCGCACCAGGCCGCCACCGGCGGTTCCCTCGATCTCGAGCGTGCCGAGACTCTCCTGCAGCTCGGCCATCTTGGTTTGCATGGCCTGCGCCTGCTTCAGCATCTTGCCGATGTTCTTCATGAGGAAGAGCCTCCGTCGTTTCCGCCGCCCGGCGGCAATGGGGTCGTCGTCCGGTGCACCTTGCGCACGCGCGCGCCGGGAAAAGCATCGAGGACCTGGCGCACCAAGGGGTGGTCCATCGCCGCCCTGTCGGCCGCTTCCTGCGCGGCCCGATCCTGCTCCTCGAGGGTCGGCTCGCCCCCGCCCTCGCTCAGCGCGATCATCCAGCGCTCGCCGGTCCACTCCTGGAGCCTGTCCCGAAGGAGGTCCAGCATCCTGCGGTCTGGCGAGCGGCCGCAATTGATCTCGACTGCGCCGGCGCCGACCCGCACCGGGCGCACCTCGGTCCTGAGCCACGCGCTGAGGATCGGTTCGCGCCGCTCCTCGGCGAGCACGGCGATTGCCGCGAGCGAGTCCAGGCGCGGCCCTGGTGCGCTCGCCGGCGTCGGATCGGGCACGGGCGCCGGCGCTGTTGCGGGAGCGGGTTCGGCCGCAGTAGCGGCAGTAACGATGCCGGCGGTTGCAGCGCCTCCCGGTGCCGGCGCCGGGGCAGATGGCTCGGGCGCCTCTTTCGGACGCGCGCCCGCGCCGCCGCCGGCGATGGCGCGGAGCGCATCGGCCGGGCTCGGCAGGTCGGCGGCGTAGGCGATCCGCACCAGCGTCATCTCGGCCGCAAGCGCCGGACGCGCCGCCCGGCTGGTCTCCTCAAGACCTTTCAGCAACATCTGCCACGTCTGGGTAAGCGACGGCACCGTCAACGCCTCGGCCATGGCGCGCCCGCGCGTGCGTTCCACCTCGGGCACCGCGGGGTCGTCCGCCGCGGCGGGCACATGCTTCAGCCGCGTCAGCCAGTGGCAGAGCTCCAGCAGGTCCTGCAGCAACGCCTGGGGCTCCGCACCCGCATCGTGAAGCTCGGAGAAACAGTCCAGCGCGTCCTTGATCGCGCCCTTCATCAGCATATCGAAGAGGTCGAAGAGCCGGGTCCGGTCCGCGAGCCCCAGCATGGCCCGCACCGCCTCTTCGGTGATGCGCGTGCCCTCGTGGACCATCGCCTGGTCGAGCACGGAGAGCCCGTCCCGCACCGAGCCGTCGGCGGCGCGGGCGATGAGCGCGAGCGCCGCGGGCTCCACCTCGGCACCCTCGTAGGCCGCGATCCGCGAGAAGTGCTCGATCAGCACCTCCATATCGACCCGACGCAGGTCGAAACGCTGGCAGCGCGAGAGCACTGTCACCGGCAGGCGCCGCACCTCGGTCGTCGCGAACACGAATTTGACGTGGGGCGGCGGCTCCTCAAGCGTCTTGAGCAGCGCGTTGAAGGCCTGCTTCGAGAGCATGTGCACTTCGTCGATGATGTAGACCTTGTAGCGCGCCGAGACGGGGCGATAGCGCACGCTCTCGATCAGCTCGCGCACGTCGTCGATGCCGGTGCGCGAGGCCGCGTCCATCTCAATGACGTCGACGTGGCGGTCCTCGGCGATGGAGACGCAGTGGTCACACGTACCGCAGGGGTCGGGCGTCGGGCCGCCGGTTCCGTCCTCGCCGATGCAGTTGAGAGCGCGCGCGATGATCCGCGCGGTCGAGGTCTTGCCCACCCCGCGCACGCCCGTCAGCAGATAGGCGTGAGCCAGGCGATCCATCGCGATCGCGTTGCTCAGCGTGCGGACGAGGGGGTCTTGGCCGATCAGGCCGGCGAAGCTTGCCGGCCGGTACTTGCGCGCGAGCACGCGATAGGCGGCGGCGTCCTCGCTCATCGGTGCATCGGCGTCCTTCGGCCCACAGTGCGCGGCGGGCGGCGCGTCCGGTTGGCGGCAGGAGACCGGCAGACGACCCGGCTTGAAACTCGTTACGGCTGCTTCCTTCCGGATCTGACCGGGTTAGCGAGAAAGCCGTCCGCAGCCGATCTCCCGCAGCCACTATAGCAGGTGCCGCCGACGCCGGCATCAGCGCCCCATGACAATGACTGACGACCGCGAGGTGGTGGATTCGAGGCGGACCGGGCCGTCAGGCCCGGACGGCGCGGCTGCGCCGCGCGCAGAATGGCGCGTAGCCAAGCGAGCGTCGCGCGAATACGCGCGCGGGAGCGAAATGCGAACGCCCGGCGATTGAGGGAAAAGTATTAAGCGCGCGCGCGGCGTTTACGCCGCGCGCGCTGCCAGATCGGCAAGATAGGCGAGCACGGCCTCGGTATCCGTCACGTCCGCGGAGCAGCGGTTCATGTCGAACAGATTGATCTCGTGAGAGATGGGCAAACGGTCGAACACCGCGTCTGCCGGTACAATGGTGCGATAGTTGTAGGAGAAGGCGTCGAAGACCGTGGCGCGGACGCAGTTGCAGGTAGCGCCGCCGGTGACGATCAACGTATCGATGGCGCGGTCGATCAGATAGGGCAGGAGAGGCGTGCCGTGGAACGAACTAGGCTTCTTCTTGGTGAAGACCAGATCTCCGGGCTCTGGCGCCACTGCGTCCACGATCGCGCTGCCGTGCGTGCCCTCGAAATAGACGTTTTCCCCCGCCTCGGCGCCGATCTTGGCGTCGAAGAGTCCGGCGTCGCCGACGGTGCGGTCGATGGCGAAGCGGGTATAGATCACCGGTGTCCGGGCGGCGCGGGCCGCGCCGACGATGCGCCTGGTCTGCTCGACGGCGGCCCAGCCGGAAGCGCAGCTATAGGGGTAGGCGCCGAGGTCGTGGCGGCCTTTCTCCCCCACCATGTAGTTCTGCACGTCGATGAGGATGACGGCCGGGTGCGCGCCGAAGCCGACCCGCTTGGCCCAACGGCCGCGTTCGATGGTGGTCCTGTCGTCATCGCTCAGGAAGCGCTGCCAGTCCGGCATCTCAGGCATCGTGGGTCTCCAACCGTGCGTTCCGCGGCCTCCATCATAACCGGGAATTGTTCGCGCCGGGGGCGGCGGTGAGCGGAGATCGCCCCGGGGCGCAAGGCTGGCGGCTCACGGTGACCCTCAGCCGGTCAGACTTCGAGGCGCTGGAGGAAGCGCTCGCAGACCATGCGGACGCCGTGGTGGCCGAGACGATGGTGGCGGCGCATCCGGCCCGCGATGCGCCATCGGACGAATTGCGCGCCACCTTGTTCGGCACCGCCCCGGCGGACGACGATCCAAGGCCCGCGCGGCTGCTGGCGCTGCTCCGCGCAGCCGGCGTAGCGCTCGACGGCACGATCGTCGAGCCCGTGCACCCAGCCGATTGGGAGGCGAAGTCCCTGACCTCCTTTCCGTCCTTCTCAGTGGGGCGCTTCACCATTCAGGGCGGACACGAGACGACTTCCCGCGGGCGCTTCGCGCTCTCCATCGACGCCGGCCCCGCATTCGGCTCCGGCCGCCACGAGACGACGCAAGGCTGCCTGCTCGCGCTCGACTGGCTGGCTCGCCGCCGGCGGGTGCGCCGTGCATTCGACATCGGCACAGGCTCCGGCATTCTGGCAGTGGCAGCCGCGCGCCTCTGGCCGGCACAGGTGCTCGCTCTCGATAGCGACCCCATGGCGGTGGCCGCCGCGCGCGAGACGGTGCGGCAGAACGCGCTCTCCCGCCGCGTGTCGGTGCTTCAGGGCGAGGGCTTCCGCCTGCGTAGCGGTGTGCGGCTCGGACACGCCGATCTGATCTGCGCCAATATCAGGGCGAATCCCATCGCGGCGATGGCGCCGGCCTTCGCGCGGCATCTCAGCACCGGCGGCGCCGCGGTCCTCTCAGGCCTTCTCACGACGGAGGAAACGCGCGTTCTCGCGGCCTTTCGCGCCGTCCGGCTCAAGCTTTGGCGCCGTATACGCTTGGGCGCCTGGGCCACGCTGATATTGACGCCGTAAGCGTCGCACTGGCAGAAACGCCGCCATGTCGGAGAAAAATGCGACGACCGAAAGGCGCGACGCGCTGGCCCAAGCGCTGGCCGACGCCGGAATCGAGACCCCCATCGACGAGGTCGAGGCACTGGTGCAGGGCGTCGCCGCGGCTGCGGTGCTGGACCGGCACTGGCTGCGCTTGATCCATCCCGACGCCGAGGCCAAGGAAGCGCTGGCCGCGCGGCTCGAGGCGCTCCGGCAGGCGCACGCCGAGGCGCCGGATGGGATCGACGCCCCGCAGATAGCGGACCGCCTGGCGGCGCTCCGGGCTGAGCTCGCGCGGCGGGGGCTCGACGGCTTCGTGGTGCCGCTCAGCGACGAGCATCAAGGCGAGTACGTGGCGCGGCGCGCGCAGCGCCTGGCCTGGCTCACCGGCTTCACGGGCTCCGCCGGCATGGCGATCGTGCTGGCCGAGCGGGCGGCGCTCTTCGTCGACGGGCGCTATACCCTGCAGGCGGCGGCGCAGGTGGACGGCGCCCTTTACGAGCATCGCCACATCACCGACGAGCCCGCCGACGCGTGGCTGCGGAGCCACCTTTCGGCGGATGCCGCGCTCGGCTACGACCCCAGGCTGCACAGCGCGCACGGCCGCGACCGGCTGGCGGCGCCGTGCCAGACCGTTGGCGCGCGCCTCGTCGCGTGCGAGGACAATCCCATCGACGCGGTGTGGGACGACCAGCCGTCGCCGCCGCTTGGCCCCATCGGCCCCCACCCGGTGCGCTTCGCAGGCGTCGAAACTGGCGAGAAGCGGCAAACAATCGCCGCCCGGCTCACAGAGAAGGGTGCCGCCGCCGCGGTGCTGAGCGCGCCCGATTCGATCGCCTGGCTGCTCAACGTGCGGGGCGCCGACGTCGCCAACAGCCCCCTCCCCCATTCCTTCGCCATCGTTCATGGCGAGGGCGATGTCGACTGGTTCGTGGATCGCCGCAAGCTGCTGCCCGAAGTCCCGGCCCATCTTGGCAATGCCGTCAAGGTGCAGGCGCCAGACTCGATGGCAGACGTGCTCGATGGGCTTGCGAAGACGGGCGCGGCAGTACTGATCGACGAGGCGGCGACGCCGGTCTGGATGGTGGATCGCCTGACGGAGGGCGGCGCCCAGGTAATTCGCGGCACCGATCCCTGTGCGCTGCCCAAGGCGTGCAAGAACGAGGTCGAGCTCGCCGGCATTCGTGCCGCCCATCGCCGGGATGGTGCGGCGCTGACCCGCTTCCTGGCCTGGCTCGCGGCTGCCCCGCCCGGCTCCGTCACCGAGCTGGATGCCGTCGGCCGTTTGGCGGCGATGCGTGCCGGCGGCGAGGACTTCCGCGGCCCCAGCTTCGACACCATTTCGGGCGCCGGCCCCAACGGTGCCATCGTCCACTACCGGGTGACGGCGGAGACGAACCGCGCGCTGGAGCCGGGCACGCTCTACCTCGTCGACTCCGGCGGGCAGTACTTGGACGGCACCACCGACGTGACCCGCACAGTCGCGATCGGCGCGCCCGAGCCGGAGCATCGGGACCGCTTTACCCGCGTGCTGCGCGGCCATATCGCGCTGGCTGCGGCGCGCTTTCCGCGCGGCACCACCGGCGCGCAGTTGGACACGCTTGCCCGTCAGTTCCTGTGGCAGGCGGGCCTCGACTACGATCACGGCACCGGGCACGGCGTGGGCCATTACCTGAACGTGCACGAAGGCCCGCAGCGCATCTCGCGCCTGGGCTCGGGCGCGGCGCTCGCGCCCGGCATGGTCGTCTCCAACGAGCCCGGCTACTACAAGACCGGCGCCTACGGCATCCGCATCGAGAACCTGGTGGCGGTGACCGAAGCCGATGGGGCCGATAGCGGCTTCCTCGGCTTCGAGACGCTCACGCTCGCCCCCATCGACCGGCAACTCATCGAGCCCGCCATGCTGACGTTGGACGAGCGCGCCTGGCTCGATGCCTACCACGCGCGTGTGGCGGAGACCCTAGCACCCCTGCTTGAGGACGATCCGGCCACGCTGGCGTGGCTCCAGGCCGCAACCGCACCGCTCGACGAGGCCTGAGCGGACGTTCGTACTCCCGGCCTAAGGCGTTGGGCCGGTCATCTTCGTTGGATCGACCCAGCGCTCGAAGTCGGCATCGCTCACCACGCCGAGGGCAAGCGCGGCCTCCTTCAGCGTCGTGCCCTCGGCGTGGGCCTTCTTCGCCACCTTGGCGGCGTTGTCGTAGCCGATATACGGGTTTAGCGCGGTCACCAGCATCAGCGATTCGTGGAGGAGCTGGTCGATACGCGCGCGGTTGGGCTCGATGCCTGCGACGCAATTGTCGGTGAAGCTCTGGGCGCCGTCGCCGATCAGCCGGATCGACTGGAGCAGGTTGTAGATCATCACCGGCTTGAACACGTTGAGCTCGAAGTGCCCGCTGGCGCCGCCCACCGATATGGCGACGTGGTTGCCCATGACCTGGGCGGCCACCATGGTCAGCGCCTCCGCCTGGGTCGGGTTGACCTTGCCCGGCATGATCGAGGAGCCCGGCTCGTTCGCCGGCAATTCGAGCTCGCCCAGGCCGCAGCGCGGGCCCGACGCGAGAAGCCGGACGTCGTTGGCGATCTTCATCAGGCTCGCAGCCACGGTGTTGAGCGCGCCCGACATCTCCACGACCGCGTCGTTGGCGGCGATGGCCTCGAACTTGTTCTCGGCGGTCCTGAACGGGAGCCCGGTGAGCGCGGCCACCTCGGCCGCAAAGCGCGCATCGAAGCCGGACTTGGTGTTGAGCCCGGTGCCGACGGCGGTGCCGCCCTGGGCGAGCGCACAAAGCCTGGGCAGCGCGGCACGCACGCGCTCGATACCGTACTCCACCTGCGTCGCGTAGCCGGAGAACTCCTGGCCGAGGGTGAGCGGCGTCGCGTCCTGGAGATGGGTCCGGCCGATCTTGACGATATCGGCGAAGGCCTCCGATTTCGCCGCAAGCGCCCGGTGCAGATGCTCGAGCGCCGGCAGCAGCAGGTGGTGGCACTGCTCCACGGCGGCGACGTGCATCGCGGTCGGGAAGGTGTCGTTGGACGACTGGCTCCGGTTGACATGGTCGTTGGGGTGCACCGGGGTCTTCTGGCCCATCGGCTGGCCGAGAATCTCGCAGGCCCGGTTTGCGATCACCTCGTTGGCGTTCATGTTGCTCTGGGTGCCCGAGCCGGTCTGCCAGACGACGAGGGGGAAGTGGTCGTCGAGCGCGCCCGAGATGACCTCGCCTGCGGCCGTATCGATTACCGCGCCGACCTCGGCATCGAGCAGGCCCGCCTCGACGTTCACCCGCGCCGCCGCCTGCTTGATGATGCCGAGCGCCCGGATCAGCGGCGGCGGCATGCGCTCGCCGCCGATCTTGAAGTTCTGCAGGCTGCGCTGCGTCTGAGCACCCCAATAGGCGCTCGCGGGCACGTCGATCGCGCCAATCGAGTCCGTCTCGCGCCGGGTCTCCGCCGATGTGTCGGTCATGGCCGTACCCTCTCCGGTTGCGGGTTTCCCTTACCACACCGGCGGCAAGCAACGGAGCGGATCCCGGAATTGGCCCGCGCCGGCCACCGCTCTATCTTCGCGCCCTCATCCCAGGAAGCCCGAGGGTGTGCCATGACGAGCGATACGTCACAGGCGGTGATGGTGACCGGCGCCGGACGCAGCATCGGCCGCGCCGTGGCAGAGCGCTTCCACGCCGCAGGCGCGCGCGTCCATATCTGCTGCGTGACCACCGAGAGCCTGGAGGATGTGCTCGGTGCCAACCCCGGCATGTCCGGCAGCATCGCGGACGTGGGCTCGGCGGACGCAGTCGCGCGCTGGTTCGACGAGGGGCTTGAGGCCCTCGGCACCATCGACGTGCTGGTCAACAACGCGGGCATCAGCGGGCCGCGCGCACCGGTGGAGGAGATCGAGGACGACGACTGGTACCGGGTGATCGACGTCAACCTCAACGGCATGTTCCATTGCATCAAGCGCGCCGTACCGGTGATGAAGGCCAAGGGCCGGGGCGCGATCATCAACATCTCGACCGCATCCACCAGGGTCGGGATGCCGCTCAGGACCGCCTACGTCACCTCCAAGTGTGCGGTGGACGGCATGACCCGGAATCTGGCGCGGGAGCTCGGCCCCTTCGGCATCCGCTGCAACGCGATCCTGCCGGGGATCATCGACAATCCGCGCGGCCGGCGCCTGATCACGCATCTCGCGAAGGAGCGGGGACAGACGGTCGAGGAGGCGCACGAGCGCTACGTGAGCTTCATCTCCACGCGGTCGCTGATTTCCTGCGAGGAGGTCGCCGACGCCGCGTTCTTTCTGGCGCAGGACACGGCGCGCAACATCACCGGGCAACTCATCGGGGTCTGCGGCAACCTCGAATGGGAGGAGTAGAGCGAGTCCGACTTTGTCGGACTCGCGATAGGCCGCGACCGCGGCCCGCCGCTAATGCGGCGCCCTCGCGGAGGCGTCGGCCGGAGGCCGGCTGCCGTGAGCGAAAAAAGCTGGAGCGATTCCGTGTGAAACGGAAACGCTCCAGGTAACTACTTCTTACGAAAGCGGTCGAGCGCCACGACCTTATCGCCGCCCGCCTCCGGCGCGGTTTCTTCTCCGCCCGCCTCTGGCGCGGTTTCTTCTCCGCTCGCCTCTGGCGCGACCTCTTCTCCGCCCGCCGCTGCGCCGTCAGCCTCGGGCAGAGCCTTGTCGCCGTGCGTCTTTGACGGAGCCTCTCCGCGCGCCTCAGGCGGAACTCCGAATTGCAGGCCGAACTTGACCGAGGGGTCGGCGTAGCTGGTGAGCGCCGCAAACGGCACGACGATACGCTGGCCGGCCTTGTTGAAACTGAGCGTCACGGCGAAGGAGTCGTCCTCGACCTCCAGACCCCAGAACTGGTGCTGAAGCACGATCGTCAGCTCGTCGGGGTGGCGCGCGAGGAGCGAGTCCGGCAACTCGACACCGGGCGCAGCGGTCTTGAAGGTGATGTAGGCGTGATGCGTGCCGGGCCAGCCCTCGGCGGCAACCTGGCGGAGCGCCTCGCGGACCACCGAGCGCAATCCGCTTTCCACCAGCGTGTTGTAGCCGATCAGATCCTTGCCCATCGCCGCGTCTGTCCCCGCTCGCCCGGCAACTTGGCCCGCAGGCAGCTTAGCCCGGATGCCTCGCCAGGGTCACGGCCTGCGTCGCGCGGGACGCGCGCTGCCGTGCGCGGGCACCAGGGCCAGCATGGGCATTAGTCTCACAATTACTCCGTAGAACAAAGGGTTATGTGAAATTGGCTTCGTTTTGTAATTCTTTGAATTCGACCGCTGAGGCCATTCCCAACAAACCATGGCCTTGGCAAAGATGCCGGGTTCGCCCGGAATGTCACCAGGACCATGGTCCGGGTGGCGCGGGCCGCAACCCTGGTGAGAAATGCGCGGTAAGCGGGGGGCTTCTGTTGCCCGGCGCCCCCCAAGCCGCGCTTACCTAGCGATGCTAGGCAGCGAGTGCGACTTCATTGTCATTCGCACCTCTGCGTTGGCCCGATAACGGCGGTACCATGCCGGGCGAAAACTACACCTTTACCACGCACGTCGATCCTGGTTCGCCCCCGCAACGCGGGCCGCCGGCCCAAAGGGTGGTGGAGGCGCCGGGTACTGCCCCCGGGTCCGCAACGATTATTCCGAGCAGCGTTTATCGCCATAGTCGACGGTCTCCCGCCGACCCAGCTAATATAGGAGGTCGCGGCGCCCAATGGAAGCGGCCGATTGGGTGCCACGAGCGGCCGTCCGAGCGAAGCGCGACCGCCG
This sequence comes from Alphaproteobacteria bacterium, assembly GCA_965262755.1. Lineage (GTDB taxonomy): Bacteria > Pseudomonadota > Alphaproteobacteria > UBA828 > UBA828 > WTGU01. The sequence continues at coordinate 1,414,353 of OZ253557.1, forward strand.
ACTTGGCCGGCCGAACCGCGCCACCGGGGACCACCGACACCATGCCGATCGACGACCACAAGCGGGCGGAGATCGAGGCCCAACGCGCTGCCTCGCAGGAGACCCGGCGCGTCACGGTGGCGGCCATGGAGGCGATCCTCTACGAGCGCTTCGACGTGCTCGACCACGGCTTCGTCCGGGTGATCGACTACATGGGCGACGACGCGGCCATCGTGCAGGCGGCGCGGGTCTCCTACGGTGCGGGCACGCGCAAGGTGCGGGAGGACCGCGCGCTGATCCGCTATCTCTTGCGCCACCGCCACACGACGCCCTTCGAGATGTGCGAGCTGAAGCTCCACATCAAGGCGCCGATCTTCGTCGCCCGCCAGTGGCTCCGCCACCGCACCGCCAGCGTCAACGAGTATTCGGCGCGCTACTCGCGGCTGGACCGCGAGTTCTACGTGCCGGACGCGGACCACCTGCAATCGGTCCACGAGGAGCAGATCGGCCGCCAGCGGGCCAGCAGCAGCGGCATGGACGACCTGTTCGGAAGCACTGAGGCAGTAGGTGAGCGGTTGGCCCTCGCCACGCAATCCGGTTCCAACAAGCAGGGCCGGGACGACGTGCTGACGGACGAGGAGGCCCGGCAGGCGCTCTCTCGCCTCGATTGGATTTCGACCCGCGCCTATGGCGTCTACAAGAACCTGCTCAACGAAGACGATACCGGGGCGCCCAAGGACCCCGACCGCGCCGGGCTCGCCCGCGAGCTCGCGCGCGCGGCGCTGCCGGTCAACTACTACACCCAGTTCTACTGGAAGATCGACCTGCACAACCTCCTGCACTTCCTCTCGCTCCGGGCCGATGCCCATGCCCAGTACGAAATCCGCGCCTATGCCGACGTGATCCTCGACAAGATCGTCATGAGCTGGGTGCCTGCGACGTACCAGGCCTTCCGCGACTATGCGATGGACGCCGCTTCGCTCTCCGCAGGCGGGCTCGCCGTGGTCAAGCGCATGCTGGGGGGTGAGACGGTCGATCAGGCGAGCAGCGGGCTCTCCAAGCGCGAATGGCGCGAGCTGATGGCCGTGCTGGGGCGAGATCCCTAGTGTCCCGTTCGAGAGATTCTTACACATTCGCAGGGTGTCCCCTCCTCGTCATGGCCGGACTCGTTCCGGCCATCCACGCGGCCGTCCACCCTCCGACGGCGTTGACGGAGGGAGATGCCCGGAACAAGTCCGGGCATGACGGAGGGAGGAACTGAGGTCCAAAAAATAACAGGCATTGGGTCGAAAGCGTAGAAACCTCGGAAACGGGCCAGTCGCCCTCATTTCTCACCACGCTCGCGGTCCGATTCCGCGTCCCACCTTGGGCGACAACTTAAATCAAAGTGGGATTCGGCGGGATTAAGTGGGATTAAGTGGGATTCCTCCAGACAAGGTCGCGCACGCCTGAAGGGTCGTGTGCGCGAAATTGATTGGCGCACCCCCTTGATCCCGCCAGCCGTGGCCGGCTCGACCCCACTTTGCATGGCGCCATCCTGGCGCATGAGCTGCGCCCTCTGCATCGCACCATGGTCAGGGGAAATCGCGCGAGCCTGAAAGGTCTCACGCGCGGGATTAAGAAAGAGTCATGCGCGCTTTGGAGAGCGTCGCGCACACGGAAGCAAGATCGCGCGCGAACACAGACACAGATGAGAATGCCGGGCCGCCGATCAGCTACAGAAGGGCCATACCTGCCACCAGGAATCGCAGCGAAACTCCGATTCGCAGCGCTTGATCTGCGCCTCGTAGCGCCGCGTGGTCTCGGCCACCCGCTCGGCAATGCGCTGCAGCTTGGGCTTCCCTTTCCAGCTGCCCTTCCGGTAGCCGCCGCGCCCCTCGTGATAGGCGAGATAGAGGTTGCGCGCGTCGGTCTTCGCGATCCCGAGCTCGCGCGCCGTCCCGTGGTTGTACCAGCCGATGAAATCGAGGGCGTCTTCCATGTCCGAGCGGCTGCGGAAGAACGAGCCGCGCTGGTCCGTGTAGTCGCTCCAGGCCGGGTCCTGCGCCTGGGCGTACCCCTTGGCGGACGACACGTGCCCCCAGGGGATGATCCAGAGGACGTACTTGCGGGGCGGCCGTGCATCGCTCCGGAAGCTCGATTCGTGGTGCACGAAGGCCATGAGGACGGGGATCGGCACACCCCACTCGTCCGCAGCGTCTTTCGCGTAGTCGTACCAGTCGGGATGTTGTTGAAAGACCGCGCAGAGGTCCTGCTGACGTTCCGGAACCGAGGGAGCGCAGCCGGCGATCAGCGCAGCCAGGAGAAGGGCGACGAGGCCCGCGCCGATCCACCGTCGGCGGCCCAGATGGCCCGATAGTACCTGAAGAACGTCGTCGATCCGCCTGCGCGCCATCGGCGGCGACCTTCACATCATGACGATGCGGGGCTGCGAGCGCCCCGCGCCGCCCACCGCCGAGGTCGCCTTGTCGATGAGGCCGGCGGCGATCCGCCGGTAGGACGCGGCGTGGGGGCTGTCAGGCTGGGTGACCACGATGGGGCGGCCGGAATCCGAGGTCGTTCTGATATCCAGGTGGAGCGGAATCTCGCCCAGGAAGTCGACACCGAGACGGCGCGCCGTCTCGCGCGCGCCGCCATGGTGGAAGATCTCGGCGCGGTACCCGCACTCGGGGCAAACGTAGTAGCTCATGTTTTCCACGACCCCGAAGATCGGCACGTTGACCTGCTGGAACATGTTGATGCCCCGGGTCACGTCGAGCAGCGCAATGTCCTGCGGGGTCGAGACGATCACGGCGCCGGTGAGCGGGACCCGCTGCGCCATGGTGAGCTGCGCATCGCCGGTACCCGGCGGCAGGTCGCAAAGCAGCACGTCAAGCTCGCCCCAATCGACGTCGCGCATCATCTGTTCGAGCGCCTGCATGACCATCGGGCCGCGCCAGATCATGGCCGTGTCCTCGGCGACGAGGAACCCGATCGACATGCACTTGATCCCGTAATTCGCCATGGGGCGCAGCGTGCGCTCCCCCACCAACTCCGGCTGGCCGCTCAGATTGAGCATGCGCGGGATCGAGGGGCCGTAAATGTCGCAATCGAGCAGGCCGACCCGGACGTTCTGGGCGGCCATGGCCGTGGCGAGGTTCACGGCTGTCGTCGACTTGCCGACTCCGCCCTTGCCCGACGCGATGGCGATCACGCTCTTCACGCCGGGCAGGAGTTGGTCCGTCTGCGACGCCCCCGCCTGGGCCTGCCCGCCCTGAGCGTCACCGCGGGCGTGACCCTGGCCGTGCGCGTGGCTGTGGCCGTCCGCCTGGCCGGAGGCCTGCCTTTCGGCGGTCATCACCGCCGTCACCGAGAGCACGCCGGGCAACCGGTCGACCGCCGTCTCGCAGGCCTTGCGCAGCGGCTCCTTCGCCGCGCCCTGAGCCGGGTCGACTTCGAGCGCAAAACCGACGTTGCCGTCCCGCACCACCACACCGCTGATCAGCCCGCCGGCGACGACGTTCTGCCCGCTGTCCGGGTCCAAGACATCGGTCAGCGCCGCCAGAACCTGCTCCTTGGTGACTGACGCCATCGTTCCACTCCGACCCGGGGGGCGCGCCGCGGATAGTTGCGAGCGTGCATGCGCGCCGTTGCGTGCGGCGACCGCATGACTTATAAGGCGCCCATGGAAACTTGCAAAGCCTTGGGAAAGAGGCCGAACCATGCCCTGGTCTAGCCAAGGCGGCGGTGGCGGCTGGCAAAGCGGTGGCGGCGGCGGTGGTGGCGGCCCGTGGGGCCGCTCACCGGGCGGCGGCGGCCGGCGTGGTGGACAGCAAACCCCACCGCCAGATCTCGAAGAGATGCTCCGGCGTGGGCAGGATCGCTTCCGCCGATTTATGCCGGGTGTGCGCGGGGGCCGCGGCCTCATCCTGCTCCTCATCATCGTGCTCGGCATCTGGCTGCTGACCGGCTTCTACCGCGTCGAGCCCGACGAGCAGGGCGTGGTGCTGCGCTGGGGCGAGTGGACCCAGACCACCCAGCCGGGCCTCAACTATCATCTGCCCTGGCCCTTCGAGACGGTTCTCTTGCCCAAGGTGACGAAGATCAACCGGGCCGAGATCGGCTACCGGACCCTGGTCGATTCGCAACGGGGGGCGTTCACGCGGCCGGTGCCGGACGAGAGCCTGATGTTGACCGGCGATGAGAACATTATCGACGTGAAGTTCACCGCCTTCTGGCGCATCCGCGATGCCGGCCAGTATCTGTTCAACATCCAGGCGCCGGATCGCACGGTGAGGGACGCGGCCGAGAGCGCGATGCGCGAGGTGATCGGCAAGACCCGCCTGCAATCCGCCCTTGCCGAGGAGCGGTTTCTCTTGGCCCAGCAGACTCACGAACTGACCCAGTCGATCCTGGACTATTACGGTGCCGGCATCGAAGTCACCCAGATCGAGCCGCAGGACATTGGGCCGCCGGACGCGGTGATCGCCAGCTTCCGCGACGTGCAGGCCGCGCGGGCGGACCAGGAGCGGGCGAAGAACGAGGCCGAGTCCTACCGCAACGACATCATCCCGCGTGCACGCGGCGCGGCGGAACGCCTCGTGCAGGAGGGCACGGCCTACAAGGAGCAGATCGTCGCCGAGGCCCAGGGCGAGGCGTCGCGCTTCGTTGCGGTCCACGCCGAGTACGCGCAGAACGCGGATGTCGTCCGCCGGCGCATGTATCTGGAGACGATGGAGGAAGTGCTCGGTGGGCTGGACAAGATCATCATCGATTCGGGCGCGGGGGGCTCCTCCGGCGTCGTGCCCTACCTGCCCCTGCCCGAGCTTCAACGCCGCCAGGGCGGCACGCAGTAGTAGGCCATGAGCACCCGACTCAAATTCGTCATCGGCGGCGCGGTCATCCTCGTGGCCATCGTCCTGCTCCTGATCTCCACCTACAAGGTGCGTGAGGATCAACAGGCGATCCTCCTGCAGCTCGGCGAGCCCATCAAGGTGGTGAACCAGTGGGGCACGGACGAGCCGGGGCTGCGCTTCAAGACGCCCTTCGTCCAGAACGTCGAGTATTTCGAGAAGCGGGTCCTCGACTTCAACGCGCCGGCGGAGGAGATGATCCTCGGAGATCAGAAGCGGCTGGTCGTGGACGCCTTCATCCGCTACCGGATCATCGATCCCCTGCGCTTCTTCCAGTCCGTCGGCAACGAGGCGGTGGCCCGCGCCAGGCTCGGCGCCATCCTCAACGCCAGCACGCGGCAGGTGCTGGGCACGGTCGAGCTGATCACCGTGCTCTCCGGCGAGCGCGCCCAGCTGATGACTCAGATCAGGGACCAGGTGAACCGTCAGTCTACCGGCTTCGGCGTCGATGTGATTGATGTGCGCATCCGCCGCGCCGACCTGCCGGAGGAGAACAGCCAGGCCGTCTATCAGCGCATGCAGACCGAGCGCGAGCGCGAGGCGAAGGAGTTCCGGGCCCAGGGTGAGGAAGAGTCGCAGCGCATCCGCTCGCGCGCCGATCGCGAACGTGTGGTCCTCCTCGCGGAGGCGGAGCGCGAGTCCCAGATCCTGCGCGGCGACGGCGACGGCGAAGCGCACCGGATCTCGCGCGAGGCCTATGGCCGGGACCCCGAATTCTACGCCTTCTACCGGGCCATGCAGGCCTATCGCGAAGCCCTCGGGGACTCCGATACCTCGATGGTGCTGTCGCCGGACAGCGAGTTCTTCCGTTACTTCGGTGAGATAGCGGGCAACCAGGCACCCACCGCCCCGGCGACGCCTGAGTGACGCGCCCCGGCCGCGGGCCGGTGCAAGGCCGCCCCACGGCCGCTCCCAACGATCCGACTATGAGCGACTGGCTCACCGCATTCCTGACCGCTATCGGGCTCATTTTCGTCATCGAAGGTGGGCTCTATGCGCTGTTCCCGGAGGCGATGCGGCGCAGCATCGCGCGCGTGCTCGCCCAGCCGTCCGCGCGGATACGCACCATCGGCATGAGCGCGGCCCTGGTAGGCCTCCTGCTGGTCTGGCTGGTCAATTAGCGGCGACGGGGGCGGTCGTGACGAGGAAAGGGCACACCACGTGAGCGAGCGACTGCTCGCGCCCTTCGCTGGGCTCCGCGTCGCCCCGCACCATGCGGATGCAGTGTTGGCGCCGCCCTATGACGTGCTCTCCACAGAGGAGGCGCGGGCCGCCGCGCAGGGGCGTCCGCGGAGCTTCCTCCACGTCTCCCGGCCGGAGATCGACCTGCCGCCCGAGACGCCACCCGGCGCGCCTGCGCTCTACGAAGGGGCGGCGACGGCGCTCGCGCGGATGGTCGAGAGCGGAGTCCTGATCCGCGATACGGCGCCCCGCTTCTACGCCTGGCGCATGGAGGCGCAAGGCCGCACGCAGACGGGGCTCGTGGCGGCGGCCTCGCTCGCGGCTTACGAGCAAGGCGCGATCAAGCGGCACGAATCGACCCGGCCGCCCAAGGTGGAGGACCGCGCCCGGCACATTGAAGCGCTCGGCGCGCAGACAGGCCCCCTGCTCCTGATTCACCGGCCGGACGAAGAGGTTCGCCGCCTGATCGCCGCGGCCTGCGCAGGGCCGCCGCTCTGCCGCTCCGTGCAGGGTGGAACGGTGACGCATACGCTCTGGCACATTGACGGCGCCGACGAGATCGAAGCGCTGACAGAGCGGTTCGACCGGATCGGTACGCTCTATATCGCCGACGGCCACCACCGCGCCGCCGCGGCGCAGACGGCAGCCCAGGCGATGCGAGCGCAGGTGGGAGAGGCAGCCGGCCGTCTGTTGACGGTGAGCTTCCCCGCCGACGAGGTGCGCATCCTCGGCTATCACCGCATCGTGCGGGGCTTGAACGGACTCACGCCGGCGGCATTCCTGCGCCAGATTGGCCAGACGCTCGGCTGCGAGCCTGCGGAGGGGCCGGTGGAGCCCGCGCGGCCGGCGCACTTCGGCATGTATGTGGAGGGCCGCTGGTACCGCCTCGCCGCCGAAGGAGCGGCGCCCGCCAGCGGTGCGGCAGTCGATCGCCTCGACGTTTCGCTCCTCGCGCGCCTGGTTCTCAGGCCGATCCTCGGTATCGGCGATCCCAGGCTCGATGCGCGGATCGACTTCGTGGGTGGCGGGCGCGGCGTGGAGGCGCTCGCGGCGGCGGTCGATAACGGCGACGCGACAGTCGCCTTCTCGCTCTATCCGACCTCCGTGGAGGACCTCATAGCGGTCGCCGATGCCGGCGCGATCCTGCCGCCGAAAACCACCTGGTTCGAGCCCAAGCTCGCCGACGGACTGGTCTCGCTGGTCCTCTCCTGACGGAAGGCGAACACGCTGTGGCCGAAGGCCCCCCTTCGATCCTGATGATCGGCGGCCCGACGGCGAGCGGCAAGTCGGCGCTCGCGGCCGATGCCGCCCAGAAGTTCGGCGGTGTCGTCGTCAACGCCGACAGCATGCAGCTCTACCGCGATCTGCCGATCCTCGCGTCCTGGCCGGACGACGAGCTCCGCGCGCGGGCGCCGCATCGGCTCTACGGCGTTCTCGACGGCGCCGAGCGCTGCTCGGCCGGCCGCTGGCGTGCTCTGGCGATGGCTGAGATCGAACGCGCGCAAGGCGACGGCGCGCTGCCGATCCTGGTCGGCGGAACGGGGCTCTACCTGCGGGCGCTCCTCGCGGGGCTTGCGCCTGTGCCGGCGACGCCTGAGCCCGTGCGGACGGCAGTGCGGGCGCTTTATGAGCGAGAGGGCAGTGCCGGCCTCCACGCGCGGCTCGCCGCGCGCGATCCCGAGGCGGCCCGCCGGCTCGAACCCGGCGACAGCCAGCGGGTGATGCGGGCCTACGAGGTGATCGAGGCGACCGGGCGATCGCTCCTCTCGTGGCAGGCGGAGAAGCACGAGAGCTTCAACGGCCGGACCGCAACGCTCGTCCTCGAGCCGTCCCGGGCAGAGCTTTACGACGCCTGCAACACGCGCTTCGAGAGCATGATGGCGGCGGGCGCCCTCGACGAGGCGGCGTGCCTCAAGGCCCGCGGCCTCGATCCCGGGTTGCCTGTGATGAAGGCGGTCGGTGTGCGTGCTCTGCACGATTACCTGAGCGGCGTTACCTCCCTCGAGCGGGCGATCGCGCTCGGCCGGCAGGAGACGCGCCGCTACGCCAAGCGCCAGACCACCTGGTTCCGCACCCAGATGCCGGGCACCGCCCGCATGCCGGACCGTTACCGCGCGGAATCGAAACGGGAATCTCTCGCTCTCGTCGAACGCCTGCTATTGACCGGCTGGGGGTGAAAGACTACTGTCCGCCCTCCAGACACGGGTGCGCGGCCAAGCGCACCGACGCGGGCCGGCCGACCCTGGTTCAAGGGTGGGCCGTTTACGCTTGTGCGGAAGGGAGATCGCCGTGACAACGGATGCCGAGGATCACGCCCCGGCAGAGCTGACCGGGGCCGAACTGGTTGTCCGCACTCTGGTCGATCTCGGCGTAGATGTCGTGTTCGGCTATCCCGGCGGCGCGGTCCTGCCGATCTACGACGCCATCTTCAAGCAGAACGAGCTGCGCCACATCCTGGTGCGGCACGAGCAGGGCGCCGTCCACGCCGCCGAGGGCTACGCGCGCTCCACCGGCAGGGTCGGCACGGTGCTGGTCACCTCCGGCCCCGGCGCCACCAACAGCGTCACCGGGCTCACCGATGCGCTCATGGACAGCATCCCCGTCGTCTGCCTGACCGGGCAGGTTCCGACCCACATGATCGGCAACGACGCGTTTCAGGAAGCCGACACGGTAGGGATCACCCGGCCCTGCACCAAGCACAACTATCTGGTGAAGGACGCTAACGATCTCTGCCGCGTGATCCGCGAGGCCTACTACATCGCGAGCGCCGGCCGGCCCGGCCCCGTGGTGGTCGACCTGCCGAAGGACGTGGTCATGACCAAGGCGCCCTACGTCGAAGCGGAGGCGGCGGGCAACGGCACGAATCATCGCTCATACCGACCACGGCGGATACCCGATGCCGATGCGGTCAAGCGCACGGTCGAGCTGATGGCGCGCGCCAAGCGCCCCCTCTTCTACGCCGGCGGCGGAGTCATCAACGCAGGCCCCGGCGCGGCGCAGAGCCTGGCAGCACTGGTGCGGCGCACCGGGTACCCGATCACCAACACGCTGATGGGGCTCGGGTGCTATCCGGGGACAGACCCGCTCTTCCTCGGCATGCTGGGGATGCACGGCACCTACGAGGCCAACATGGCGATGGCCGAGTGCGATCTGATGATCGCGGTCGGCGCCCGCTTCGACGATCGCGTCACCGGCCGGCTCGCCGATTTCTCGCGCGGCTCGACCAAGGTCCAGATCGACATCGATCCGTCCTCCATCAACAAGAACGTGCCGGTCGACGTCGCCATCATCGGCGATGCGGGCCTCGCGCTCGACGCCATCATGGCCGAGTGGGAGGCGAGCGGCGCCGAGCCCAACGCCGAGGCGCAGGCGGCATGGTGGCGGCAGCTCGATGCGTGGCGCGGGCGCGACTGCCTGCGCTACAAGAACTCCGGCACCGCCATCAAACCGCAATACGCCCTCCAGCGGCTCTATGAGGCGACCAAGGGGCAGGACGTCTACTTCACCACCGAAGTGGGCCAGCACCAGATGTGGGCGGCTCAGTTCCTCAAGATCGAGGAGCCCAACCGGTGGATGACCTCGGGCGGCCTCGGCACCATGGGCTACGGCTTTCCGGCAGCGATGGGCGTGCAGGTCGCCCATCCCGACTCGCTGGTCATCGATGTTGCGGGCGAGGCGTCGCTTCTGATGGTGATTCAGGAGCTCTCGACGATGGTGCAGCACCGGCTGCCCGTAAAAACCTTCCTGCTCAACAACGAATACATGGGCATGGTGCGCCAGTGGCAGGAGTTCTTCCACGGCGGGCGCTATGCCGAGAGCTACATGGATTCGCTCCCCGACTTCGTGAAGCTGGCGGAATCCTTTGGGGCCACGGGTCTGAGGGCGAAGCGGCCCGAGGACGTGGACGACGTGATCCAGGCCATGATCGAGACGCCCGGCCCCGTAATTGCCGACATCCAAGTCGACAAGGAGGAGAACGTCTATCCGATGATCCCGGCCGGCGCCGCGCACTACGAGATGAAGCTCGGCCCCGAGCACGGCGAGCTTGAGGAGCGCTCCGAAGACGGGATGGTGCTCGTCTAGGACCCCGCGGCGACAAACCATGACACAAGTCGCCAATCCGCTCGCCGCGCCGGGGCGCCGGCCGCAGCGGGACGCCCGCCTGTAGGCGGCCGGGAGGAACGGCCGTGGACGACTCTGCAGAGCGCCGCACGCTTTCCGTGCTGGTCGAGAACGAGCCGGGGGTTCTGGCGCGGGTCATCGGCCTCTTCTCCGGGCGCGGCTACAATATCGAGAGCCTGACCGTCGCCGAGGTCGAGCGCGGCAAGCGACTCTCCCGCATCAATCTGGTGACCTTGGGCTCGCCCATGGTCATCGAGCAGATCAAGGCGCAGCTCGATCGCCTGGTGCCGATCCATAAAGTCTCCGACCTGGGTAGCGAAGGCCCCTACATCGAGCGCGAGCTCGCGCTCATCAAAGTCGTCGCCGCCGGCGAGAAGCGGGTCGAATCGCTGCGAATCGCGGATGTCTTCCGCGCCCATGTGGTCGACAGCGAGATCGATTCGTTCGTATTCGAATTGACCGGTAAGGGCGGCAAGATCGACGCCTTCATCCGGCTGATGACGCCGCTCGGGCTGACCGAGATATCGCGCACGGGCGTGGTCGCGATCTCGCGCGGCAAGGAGTCGATCTGACGCGGCAGCCGGCCGCGCGCAACGCCAACTTGGGAGAGCAGGATGCGGGTCTACTACGATCGCGATGCCGATCTGAACCTGATCAAGTCGAAGAAGGTCTCGATCATCGGGTACGGCAGCCAGGGCTTTGCCCACGCGAACAACCTGAAGGAGAGCGGGGTCGAGGAGGTTGTCGTGGGGCTTAGGCCGGGCTCCACGAGCGCGGCCAAGGTCGAAGCCGCCGGACTCACGGTCATGGATATCGAGGAAGCCGCGCGCTTCGGCGATGTGGTGATGATGCTCACCCCGGACGAGCTTCAGCGCCAGCTCTACGCCGACGTCCTGCACGGCTCCATGAAGGAAGGCGCGGCTTTGGCTTTCGCCCACGGGTTGAACATCCACTTCCGCCTGATCGAGCCGCGGCCCGATCTCGATGTCTTCATGGTGGCACCCAAGGGCCCGGGGCACACGGTGCGCTCGGAGTATCAGCGGGGCGGCGGCGTTCCCTGCCTGCTCGCGCTCGCGCGCGACCCTTCGGGCAACGCCAAGGAGATCGGCCTCTCCTACGCGTCGGGGATCGGCGGCGGCCGTGCCGGGATTATCGAGACCAGCTTCCGCGAAGAGGTCGAGACCGATCTTTTTGGCGAGCAGGTGGTGCTCTGCGGCGGTCTCACGTCCTTGATCACTGCCGCATGGGAGACCCTGGTGGACGCGGGCTACGCACCCGAGATGGCCTATTTCGAGTGCCTCCACGAGGTCAAGCTGATCGTCGACCTGATGTACGAGGGCGGCATCGCCAACATGCGCTACTCGATCTCCAACACCGCAGAGTACGGCGACTACACGCGGGGACCCCGCGTGATCGACGAGGGGACGCGGGAGCGCATGAAGACGATTCTCGCCGATATCCAGAACGGCCGCTTCACCACGGAGTGGATGACCGAGAACGTGGCCGGGCAAGCGTCGTTCAAGGCGATGCGCGCGCGTGCGGCCGAACACCCGCTGGAGGAGGTGGGCGAGCGGCTGCGGGCGATGATGCCGTGGATCACCGAAGCCCGGCTGGTGGACCGCAGCAAGAACTGACGAGGCTCTGCACAAGCACGGAACCGACCGGTAGGCGACTAATCAATTGCTTCGCCCAAGGGGTTGGGCGTACAAGTTTGCTAGTTCGGCGCGGCGAATCGGTCTTGTGCCGCGCCGACCGGTTGCTTATGTCTTGTGAATGGGGTCGAGGGCGATGGGTCCGACGACGGTGCCTACGGAGAGTAAGCCGGCAGGCGGGCCCGATTCGTGCGCTGCGGCGGCCACGGCATGTCCCATCCCACGCGGGCTGCGACTTAGTCGCCCCTGAGCGGTGCGCCGCGCACGCGGCCGCTGTCCAGGGGAGTGCGATGACCGTCGTAGCCGCCGGGGTGAAAGGATGCCCGTCATGACCGATACAGGGAACCGAGTCCGAATATTCGATACGACGATGCGCGACGGCGAACAGTCGCCGGGCGCGTCGATGAATCTGGAAGAGAAGCTCCGGATCGCCGAGACCCTTGAGGAGATGAGGGTCGACGTGATCGAGGCGGGCTTCCCCATCGCGTCGAACGGCGATTTCGAAGCGGTGCGCGAGGTTGCCAAGGTGGTGACCGAGAGCACTGTCTGCGGCCTCGCCCGCGCAGGCCGGCGGGACATCGACCGGGCGGCCGAGGCGCTCGCGCCGGCAAAGTCCGGGCGCATCCACACCTTCATTTCGACCAGCCCGCTCCACATGCGGGTCAAGCTGCAGATGGAGCCCGAGGACGTCCACGCGGCGGTGATCGACAGCGTGAGCTACGCCCGCAAGTTCACCGACGATGTCGAGTGGTCCTGCGAGGACGGCTCGCGCACCGAGCATGACTTCCTGTGCCGCTGCGTCGAATCGGCGATCAAGGCGGGTGCGGGCACCATCAACATCCCCGACACGGTCGGCTACGCGGTGCCGGAGGAGTTCGCGGCGCTGATCGAAATGCTTTTCGATCGGGTACCCAACATCGACAAGGCGGTGCTCTCCGTCCATTGCCACAACGATCTTGGCCTCGCGGTCGCCAACTCGCTGAGCGCCGTGCAGGCCGGCGCGCGGCAAGTGGAGTGCACCATCAACGGGCTCGGCGAGCGCGCGGGCAACGCCGCGATGGAAGAGATCGTTATGGCGATCCGCACCCGCAACGACCTGCTCAGCTACGAGACCGGGGTGAAGACCGAGAACATCATGCAGGCGTCCCGCCTGGTCTCTGCGGTGACCGGCTTCGTCGTGCAGCCGAACAAGGCGATCGTCGGCGCCAATGCCTTCGCCCACGAAGCGGGGATTCACCAGGACGGCGTCCTCAAGGACGCGCAAACCTACGAGATCATGACGCCCGAATCCGTCGGTCTCGTGCAGTCCACGCTCGTCATGGGCAAGCATTCGGGCCGGCACGCCTTTCGCGAGAAGCTGCGGAACCTCGGCTATACCGAGCTCGGCGACAACGCGCTTCAGGAAGCGTTCGTGCGTTTCAAGGACCTCGCCGACAAGAAGAAAGAACTCTTCGACGAGGACATCATCGCGCTCGTGGACACCGAGGTCGCGGGCGCGAACGACCGGATCCGGTTCGGATCCCTCTCGGTATCCTGCGGATCGTCAGGACCGCAGGAGGCGTCGCTCTCGCTCAGCGTCGACGGCGACGAGAGCGAGGCGCGTGCCACGGGCAACGGCCCCGTGGATGCGGCCTTCAACGCCATCAAGGCGATTTATCCACACGAGGCCAAGCTACAGCTATATCAGGTCCACGCAGTGACTGAAGGGACCGATGCCCAGGCCGAGGTAAGCGTGCGGCTGGAGGAGAACGGGAGAACTGTGAACGGGCACAGTGCACATATCGATACCATCGTGGCCTCGGTGTTGGCCTATGTGCACGCGCTCAACAAGCTTCTGGTCAAGCGGCAGAAGACGGCCCCGGAGGCGTTGTCAGCGTGAACGACGAGGCGGGCTGCGGCTGCCGCCTGGCCTGCCCCGCTGCCGTTTAGGAGGAGAAGCAGCGCATGTTCTCGAAGTTGCTGGGGTTCCTTTCCGCCGATATGGCGATCGACCTGGGAACCGCGAACACGCTCGTCTATGTGAAGTCCCAGGGGATCGTCCTCGACGAGCCTTCGGTTGTGGCGCTCACCACCTGGAAGGGCAAGAAGCAGGTTCTCGCGGTCGGCAACGAGGCGAAGCTGATGCTTGGCCGCACGCCCGGGAACATCGAGGCGATCCGACCGCTTCGAGACGGCGTCATTGCCGATTTCGAAGTGGCCGAGGACATGATCAAGCACTTCATCCGCAAGGTGCACAACCGGCGCAGCTTCGCGAGCCCCCAGGTCATCATCTGCGTGCCGTCGAGCTCGACCGCCGTCGAGCGCCGCGCCATCCAGGAATCGGCCGAGAGCGCGGGCGCCCGGCGCGTGTTTCTGATCGAGGAGCCGATGGCCGCCGCCATCGGCGCCAACCTGCCGGTGACCGAGCCGACCGGCTCGATGGTCGTCGATGTGGGCGGGGGCACTACCGAGGTCGCCGTGCTCTCGCTCGGCGGCATCGTCTACTCGCGCTCGGTGCGCGTCGGCGGCGACAAGATGGACGAAAGCATCATTGCCTACGTGCGCCGCACCCATAACCTGCTGCTCGGCGAGGCGAGCGCGGAGCGGATCAAGAAAGAGCTGGGCTCGGCCTGCCCGCCCGAAGACGGCGACGGCGAAACGCTGAATATCAAGGGACGCGACCTGATGAATGGCGTGCCCAAGGAAATCGTCATCTCCAAGAGGCAGATTTCCGAGAGCCTTGCCGAGCCGGTCGGCGCCATCATCGACGCGGTCAAGGTGGGGCTGGAGAACACCGCGCCGGAGCTTGCCGCCGACATCGTCGACAAGGGCATCGTGCTGACGGGCGGCGGCGCGCTCCTCGGCAACCTCGACTACGTGCTGCGCCACGCGACGGGGCTGCCCGTGTCGATCGCGGATCAGGCCCTGCGCTGCGTCGCTCTCGGCACCGGCCGGTGCCTCGAAGAGATGAAAACCTTGAAGCACGCCCTTCACGAGACATATTAGACATCCCGCTACGCGGGCCTCGATTCGGAATTCACCGCGTACTGCATGGAGGTCTGAGTGAGGGTTGGCCGGGGGCGCAATCTCGTCCTGGCCGTGCCGGGCAGGGTCTTCGCCCACAGATTCGGCTACGCGATTCTGGCCGGTGCGGCGATAACCCTGATGATCTTGAGCCAGGCGGAGCCCCGCCTGGTCGAGACGCTGCGTGTCGGCGTCGCGGACACGGTCGCCCCGTTATTCAGCTTCTTCTCGCGCCCGGCGGCAACCATCGCCGACGGGTTCGACAAACTTAACGGCATCCTGGCCGTCCACGAGCGCAACGAACGCCTCGAGTACGACAACGCCCAGCTCCGCAAGTGGCAGGCGGTGGCGGAGCAACTGGGCTACGAGAACGAGATGTTCCGCCGGATGCTCAAGGTCGTGCCCGATCAGAGAGCGCAGTTCATCACCGCCCGCGTGATTGCGGATTCGGGCGGGCCCTTCATCCATATGGTCATGGTCAACGCCGGCAAAACCCACGGCGTGCGCAAGGGCCAGGCGGTGGTCAACCACGACGGGCTGGTCGGCCGCGTGCTGGAGGTGGGCGACCATACGGCGCGAATCCTCCTGCTCACGGATCTGAACTCGCGCATTCCCGTGGTCCTGGAGGAGAGCCGGGACCGGACGATTCTTCGCGGCGACAACAGCCCGAATCCTTACCTCGCCTTCCTCGCGACTGACGCCAGGGTGAAGCCCGGCGACCGGATCGTGACGTCGGGCGAAGGCGGGATGTTCCCGCCGGCGCTCGAAGTCGGAATCGTTTCTGCGGTCGACAAGGACCAGGCAACGGTGCGACCCTTCGTGGTCTGGGAGCGGCTCGATTTCGTCACCGTCCTCGACTACGTGGTGCCGGGCGTCTTCCCCGAGACGCGCCGCGCCGCGCGTACCGGGAGCCTTGAGTGATGGGCGAATGGCTGCAATCGGCCGATCGCTCATTGCGCGGCCTGATTCCGGTGACCGTCACGGTGGTGTTCGTCTTCGCCGGCTCGCTCCCCTGGCGGCTGCCCGGCTTCGTCGAGGTCACGCCGGCCCTCGCGGCGATGGCGATCTTCTACTGGACCATCTACCGGCCAGAGCGGCTCCCCTATGCGGCGACCTTCGCCATCGGCCTGCTGCAGGACCTGCTGGCTGGAACCCCGCTCGGCATGACGGCGCTGGTGCTTCTCATCGTGCAGGGAGTCGTCGCCTCGCAGCGAAGGTTTTTCCGCGGCAAGCCCTTTCTCGTCGTCTGGTGGGGCTTCTCCATGGTCATGCCGGCAATCGGGCTGCTCAGCTGGATCATTGGCTCCGCCTGTTTCGGTACGGTCATTCCACCGCTGCCGATCGTCGTGCAGGTTGTCCTGACGGTTCTGCTCTTCCCGGTATTCGTGTTGTTCTTCCGTCCTCTCGGCGCGCTCGCCGCCGCACGGCCCGAGTGAGATGCGGGGCGAGACAGGGCGCGCCAACCTCTTCACGCGCCGCGCCATCATCGTGGGCGGCGCGCAGGCGCTGCTGACGGCCGGGCTCGCCGGGCGGCTCTATCAGCTTCAGGTCGTCGACTCCGAGCGCTATCAGGTTCTCGCCGACGAGAACCGCATCAACATGCAGCTTCTGCCGCCGGCGCGGGGCCGCATCTTCGACCGGTTCGGCCAGATTCTCGCCGAGAACCGGCTCAACTATCGGCTGATCCTGGTGCCTGAGGCGGCGCTGGATCTCAACCGGGCGCTGGACGAAATCGCTCGGCTGGTGCCGATCGAAGACCACGATCGCGAGCGGGTCCTGCGCGAGGCCAGGCGCAAGCAGAAGTTCGTCCCGATCACGGTCCGCGAGAACCTGACGTGGGAGGAAGTCTCGCAGATCGAGGTCAACGCGCCCGATCTGCCCGGCGTGATGATCGACGTCGGCCGGCGCCGCCTCTACTCCTTCGGGCCCGACACGGCCCACATCGTCGGCTACGTCGGCGCCGTCAATGAATCGGAGCTGACGGACGATCCGCTGCTCACGCTCCCGGATTTCCGCATCGGCAAGAACGGCGCCGAGAAGGTGATGGAGACCTCGCTCCGCGGCGAGGCCGGCTCCCGGCAGGTCGAGGTCAACGCCTATGGCCGCGTGATTCGCGAGCTCAGCCGCCGGACCGGCCGGCCGGGCGACGACCACATGCTGACCATCGACCTCGGGCTTCAGCAGTACGTCTCGGCACGCTTCGGCGAGGAGAGCGGATCGGCCGTGGTCCTCGATGTCCATTCCGGCGAGATTCTGGCACTGGCGTCGATGCCAAGCTACGACCCCAACCTGTTCACCTCCGGCATCAGCCAACGGCAATGGCGCGAGCTGATCGGCCATCCGCGCTTCCCGCTCAGCAACAAGTCGATCGCTGGCCAGTATTCGCCGGGATCGACATTCAAAATAATCGTGGCGTTGGCTGCGCTGGAAAGCGGCGAGCTAAGCCCGCATCACAGCTTCTTTTGCAATGGATCCCTCAAGCTCGGCAAACGCCGGTTCCGTTGTTGGCGGCGCTACGGTCACGGCCACGTCGCCATGGTGCAAGGCCTCATGGAATCGTGCGACGTCTACTTCTACGAGGTCGCCAAGCGTGTCGGGATCGACCGTATCGCCGCGATGGCAGAGCGGTTCGGTTTCGGCCGCAAGCTCGACATCGAGCTGCCGGGAGAAAAGCCCGGGCTGGTGCCGACGCGCGAGTGGAAGCTCGCCATGATCGGCGAGCCCTGGCAGGGGGGCGAGACGCTCGTGGTCGGCATCGGCCAGGGCTACCTGCTCACAACACCGCTCCAGCTCGCGGTGATGGTCGCGCGCATCGCGAACGGCGGCATTGCGGTCGAGCCGCGCGTCCTGGCTGAGGTCATCCGCGAGGGGCAACCGATTGCGCGGGACCGCGAGACCTTCCCCACGATGGGAATCTCGCCGGCGCATTTCAATATCGTCCGCGAGGGCATGCTCAAGGTCGTGAACGACCCCAAGGGCACCGCCTACCGTGCGCGCATCGAGGAACCGACGCTCGCCATGGCCGGCAAGACCGGGAGCGTGCAGGTGCGGCGGATTTCCGAGCGCGAGCACCGCTCGGGCGTGATGAAGAACGAGGACCGCCCGTGGGAGGAGCGCGACCACGCGCTCTTCGTCGCCTACGCGCCGCTCGAACGGCCGCGGTACGGCGTCGCCGTCGTCGTGGAGCACGGCGGCAGCGGCGGTTCCGTGGCGGCGCCGATCGCACGCGACATCCTGCGCGAAGTTCAGCGCCGCGACCCGTCGGCGCGCGCACGCTCTCTCACGCCCGTGCCACGACCCAATGAGACCGCCTGATGGCACAGCTGGACATTGGCAGCCACCAGGGCTTTCGGATCGCCGAGCGGCTCCTCAGGCTCGACTGGTTCCTGGTCGTCCTCGTCTGCACCATCGGCGCGGTCGGCATCGGGATGCTGATTTCCGCCTCGGGCGGTTCCACCGAGCCGTGGGCGTCGCGCCAGATGGTCTGGTTCGGTGCGGGCCTCCTGGTGATGCTCGCGGTGGCGATCATCGACATCGGCTTCTGGCTGCGCGCGGCCTACACGATTTACGGCCTCGCCTTCGCCCTGCTGGTCGGCGTCGATCTGCTCGGCGCGGCGGTCATGGGTGCGCAGCGCTGGATCGACCTCGGCGTGATCCAGCTACAGCCATCGGAACTCATGAAGATCGCGCTGGTGCTGGCACTCGCGCGCTATTTCCACGGCGTCGCCCTCGACGCACTCGGCCGCATCCGAACCTACCTCCCGCCGCTTCTCATGATCCTCGCACCCGCCGCGCTGATCCTGCGCCAGCCCGACCTGGGGACTGCGCTGCTGCTCGCGCTCGGCGGCGGGATCATGCTGTTCCTGGCGGGAATCAAGGCATGGAAGATCGGTGTAGGCATCGTGCTCGTACTCGGCTCCGGCCCGATCGCCTGGCAATTCCTGCACGACTATCAGAAGACGCGCATTCTGACCTTCTTCGATCCCGAAGCGGATCCGCTGGGCGCGGGGTACCACATCCTGCAGTCGAAGATTGCGCTGGGTTCCGGCGGCATGTTCGGCAAGGGATATCTGCAGGGGACCCAAAGCCACCTCAACTTCCTGCCGGAGAAGCAGACCGATTTCATCTTCACGATGATGGCGGAGGAGCTGGGATTCTTCGGCGTGGCCGGCGTGCTCCTGCTGTACTTGGGGATCGCCACCTACGGCGTGGTGATCTCCACCCGGAGCAACAACCATTTTGGCCGCATGCTCGGCATGGGGATCACGGTCACGTTCTTCTTCCACGTCTTCTTCAATATCGCGATGGTAATCGGGCTCATCCCCATCGTCGGCCTGCCGCTCCCGCTGATCTCCTATGGCGGGAGCTCCATGTTGAGCCTGATGCTGGGTCTAGGGCTGCTGCTCTGCGTGGGCGTCCACCGCGACGTCGTCATCACGCGCCGCCCCGGCGGCGGCGCGTCGTAGGCGGAGCGGCTGCGGTTTCCATTGTGCACGCCTCCGGCATAACGGCTCAGACGATTTTGGCCTCCACCGTGCCCAGCCCCTCGATCTCGTAGACGAAGCGATCGCCCGCCTCGGGGAACTGCGTCGCCAGCGTGCTCCCGGTCATCACGACCATGCCGGCCTCGAGCGTCGTCCCCCGCGAAGCGAGCTGGTTGGCGAGCCAGACCAGCGAGTTCAGCGGATTCCCCATGGCGGCGCCGGTGACCGCCGCAGCCGGCGGGGCGTCGTTGATCCGCAGGGAAACCGGCGTGTTGGCGAGATCGAGCGTGCGCCATTCGGTGCGGCGCGGCCCCAGAACGATTCCGGCGCACCATGCGTTGTCCGCGAGGATGGAGAGAGCGTCGACGTCGTCGTGGTCGGCACGGCGGTCCTCGATCAGCTCGAAGGCCGGCATGCAGGCCGCAATTCGGGCTGCCGCATCGTCGAGGGCGAAGGGCCCGTCCACGTGGCGGAAGGCCGTGCCGATCTCCACGGCAAGCTCGAACTCGATCCCGAGATGGGTGTAATCGGCGAGCGCGATCCTGGCGGGCGAGCGGTGCACTGCGGTCGCGAAGACCACGCCGCTGATCGGCTGGTCGCTCCCGTACATCGCCTGGATGGCCTCGGAGGTGAGGCCCACCTTGTAGCCCGCAGGATCACCCCGCCCGGCCTCTGCGAATCGCCGGTTGAGCAGGTGCTGGACGCGGTATCCCTCGTCGAGCGACGAGGGCCGGTCGGCACCCTGCAGGCGGCGGAAGGGCCGGCCCTCGGCGTGTTCGGCGAAGAGCCGCTCGGCGAGCGCAGCCGCCGGGTCATGACTTTCGGTCATGCACATCCTCCCTCAGGCGACGGGCGTGCCGGGCGCCGCGATCCCGCTCAGGAGGGCGGGACCAGGGTCAGCCAACCGTGATCGTCGTTGGAGCGGCCGTTCACGATGTCGGCGAAGCGCCGCTGTATCCGCCGTGTGACCGGGCCGATCCCCCCAGGGCCGATGGCGATGTGGTCGACGGAGCGGATCGGCGTGATCTCCGCCGCGGTGCCCGAGAAGAACAGCTCGTCCGCGCAATAGAGCAACTCGCGGGGCATCGTGCACTCGCGGACGGGCACGTCGAGGCCGGCCGCGATCGTCAGTACCGCGTTGCGCGTGACGCCGGAGAGGTTGCTGCCGTCGATCGGCGGCGTCAGCACGGCGCCGTCCATCACCGCGAAGAGGTTCTGGCCGCTGCCCTCGCTGATCAGCCCGTCGTGGGTGAGCGCGATCGCCTCGACGAAGCCGTTGGCCATCGCCTCCAGCTTGATGAGTTGCGCGTTGTTGTAGTGCCCGGTCGCCTTGGCCATGCCGGGGAAGGTGTTGGGGGCGGCGCGGCTCCATGAGGAGACACAGACGTCGACGCCCTTTTCCAGCGCGTCGGCGCCGAGATAGGCACCCCACTCCCAAGCCGGAATGTAGGTCTCGATCGGGCTGCCGACGCCGTCCATCCCGATCGCGCCGTAGCCGCGCATGATCACCGGCCTGATGTAGCAGTGGCGGAACCCGTTGCGCCGTATCAGGGCGAAGCAGGCCTCCGTCAGCTCCTCGTCGCTGTAGACGGTCTCCATACGGTAGATCCGCGCGGAATTGCGGAGCCGCTTCAAGTGCTCGGCCAAGCGGAAGATGGCGGGGCCGCGCTCGGTGTCGTAGCAGCGGATACCCTCGAAGACCGAGGAGCCGAATTGAACGGCGGTGGCCAGGATATGGACCGTGGCGTCCTGCCAGCGTACGAATTGCCCGTTGCGCCAGATCCACTCGGTCTCCTTGATCGTGCTCATCGTCTCTCCGGCAGGTTCACCAACTCGCGGCAGGGATGTTAGTGGAGCGGACGCCGGGCGGCTATCCTCGTCGTCTCGGCGGAAGACCGCTCACGTCCTCCTTTTGTTTCATCGGACGGCCATCGCGGATATGGTGGGCGGGGCGGTGCCGGACCGGCAGGTGCTGGCGCCGCCCTTGTTGTGCATCGTGCGCGAGCCTGTGGCCCTCACACCCGCGCCGCTAGTCGAGCCGAACGGGGAGTGCCGATGAACCGATGGTACGTGGTCCATACGCGGCCCCATCAGGAGCAGCGAGCCGAGATCAATCTGGCGCGCCAGGGGTATCGGGTCTGGCTGCCGGTGATGGAGCGCTCCCGCCGGCGGGCGAAACGCATCGAGACCGGGCGGGCGCCGCTTTTTCCCCAATATCTGTTCGTCGAACTCGATGTTGGGCGCGAGCCGTGGCGCGCGATCAACGGTACCTTCGGGGTGAGGCGGCTTCTCGCCGACGGCCCGCGGCCGCAGGCCGTGCCCGAAGACTTCGTCACCGCGCTGCGGGAGGCGACCGGGACCGACGGCGTGAGCACACCTGCACCCCCCGATTTGCAGCCGGGCGATGCGGTCACCATCGCCACCGGCCCCTTCGTGGAGTGTGCGGCGGTTGTCCTGCGGCTTGCGCCGCGCGAACGGGTCGAGGTGCTGCTGGATGTGCTGGGCGGGCGGGTTCCGGCGCGGCTGCCCAAACGGGCGGTCATCGCCGCCGCTTGAGCGGCGCGGCCGCACGCCGGGCCTGGATGGCCCATAGCGAAACAAGGAATGAGACGTCTTCGGAGACTTCTTGCGAGATCGATTTCCGTCGCGAAACGAACGCTTCCCACCGGGGATCTCACCGATGATCTCCTCAATTATATTCACGGGTGGGCCAGGCTGGGCTACGTACCGCACGTTTCCTCTCCCCGCTCCTTCAATGAGCACATCCTGTCAAACAAGTGGCGCTTTCGAGGCGATATCGAGCTTGCACGGCGGCTGACAGACAAGTACTTCTTCAAGGATTGGCTAAGGGAAAAGGGATTTGACGATCTTGTCGTTCCTACCGTCGGTCTCTACAATAGTGTGGAAGAGATTCGGAATATCATCTTTGAAGAGAACACTATACTTAAGCCAACTCACTTGAGCGGCTGGGTGCTCCCCTTCCACGAATCCAGGAAATTGCGCGTTGACGAGCTATCGAAAGTGAAGAAATGGCTTAGTACTGACTATTACAGGAAAAGCAGGGAGAAGACCTACAAGGGCGTTCGAAAGAGACTTATATGCGAACAACTCTTGTTGGATTCTGGAAATGATATTCCCATGGACTACAAATTCTTCATATGCCGGAGACAACCTGTGATGATTCAAGTGGATATCGACCGCTTCGACAAACACACGCGGCAGCTTTATTCCACAGATTGGGAGTTGTTGGACGTTGGATTGAAGTATCCACGGAATCCCGTTGCGATCGATAGGCCGACAACACTCGACACTGCACTTGAAGTTGCGTCGGCTCTCTCGCATGATTTTCCGATATGCCGCGTGGACTTATACTTGCTGCCGAATGATGTCATAAAGGCAGGAGAAATCACGTTCAGTCCCGGGGGTGGCGGAGAGAGTTTTTCACCGGAATCGGTCGATTTCTCCTTGGGCGAGAGGATGAAGCGCATTCTTGACACATCGCCGAATTAGGACGAGTAAATTGTGGTTCTCAGTTTGTGCTACACTCTTCCTCACGGTTCGAGGACGGCACATAGTGGCTGTCACTTCTGGCTACCCACCAACGTGGGATTGTCGACTCATAACCTATGCCAACCGCGCGTGATGTAAAGGGTTAGGCGCGACCATGATTGTCGGGAATACCGCGAGAGACTCCGCCCGGCTATTCCGGCACTTTTTCGCAGCCTATCCCGTGCGCAGCACGCTCATGCTGCTGGCGATCACGGCGGCCGCCCTTGCGGAGGGCGTTGGGATCGCGGCACTGCTGCCGATGATCGGCCTGGTGATCGATGCCGAGGGTGCTGGCGGCGCGCTGACGCATTACGTCGAGCAGGTCTTCGCCTTCGCCGGTCAGAACGTGTCCCTCGGTGGGTTGTTGGTTCTGATCGTCGTCGCCATGGCGCTCAAGGCGCTGCTGATGCTGCTGGCGATGGCGCAAGTCGGGTACTCCGCAGCCCATGTCGCGATGGACCTGCGGCTCGCGTTCATCCGCGCGATTCTGCGGGCGCGCTGGCTGCACTTCGTTGACCGGCGCACCGGCGATCTGGCGAGCGCGGTCAGCGTGGAGCCGACACGCACAGCCGACGCCTATGTGGCTGCCTGCCACGTTCTGTCGGGCGCGCTTCAAATCCTTATCTACCTGGCGGTTTGCATGGCGATATCCTGGGAGGTCTCGCTGCTCGCCCTCGCCGTCGGCGCCTTCGGCATGATCGCCCTGAACCGGCTGGTCACCATGAGCCGGCGTGCGGGGCAGAATCAGACGGACCTCCAGAAATCCTTCATGACGCTGCTCCTGCAAGGATTGGACGGCATGAAGCCGCTGAAGGCCATGGGCCGCGAGGAAAGCATGCGGCCCCTATTCGAAGGAGACGTCCAGGGCCTCAACAACGCGCAGCGGACCATCGTCATTAGCCGGGAGACTCTGGCCGAATCGTACGAACTCATCCGTGCCTTCGCGGTGGCGGGAGGCCTCTACGTCTTCGTGGCGGTCTGGGGCCAACCGGTGGACGGATTGCTGGTCCTCGCGGTGCTCTTCATACGAACCCTGCAGAAAGTGAAAAATGTGCACGACCGGTATCAGATCGCCGCAACCAACCAGCCGGCGTTCGCCTTCCTGCAGTCCACGATCGCCGCCGCCGAGGGGGAGGAGGAGCCGGACCTGGGGAGCGCAACGCCCCGGCTCGCCTCCGCCATCTCGCTCCGGAATGTCTGCTTTTCCTACGGTCGCGAGAACATCTTGGAGAACGTCTCGATGACTCTGCCCGCCGGGGCCTTCATCGCCGTCGTCGGCTCCTCGGGCGCCGGCAAGACGACCGTGGCAGATCTGATTATCGGGCTGCTGCGGCCCCAGCGCGGCGACGTGTGGATCGACGACCTGCCGCTCGGCGACATCGACGCCAGCGCATGGCGCCGCACGATCGGTTACGTGCCGCAGGAAACCTTCCTCTTCCACGACACTGTGATGGCCAATGTCACACTCGGCGAACCCGGCATTTCCCGCGCCGACGTGGAGACGGCGCTGCGCCGCGCCGAGGCCCGGGAGTTCGTTGCCGCGTTGCCGGACGACGTGGACACGGTGGTGGGCGAGCGCGGCGCCCGGCTTTCCGGCGGCCAGCGACAACGGATCGCCATTGCGCGGGCGCTGGTCCGCAATCCGGCACTGCTGATCCTGGACGAGGCCACCACCGCGCTCGACCCGGAGACGGAAGCCGGCATCGTGGCCACGGTGAAGCGCCTGACCGGCAGGCTCACCGTGCTCTCGATCTCACACCAACCGGCCATGCAGAGTGCCGCAGATTTCGTCTACCAACTGGATACCGGAACTGCCACTCGCCTGGAGGCAAACGAGCCGACCGCCGTACGGCGATCGACCGCAGGCGACGGGCAGGCATAGAGCGCAGCCTGGGATCGAGCACGCTCAAGCATTGATGAAGCGCCTTACCACCGACACCGGCGCATCCCGCCTGCCCATCAAGGTGATGCATGTCATCACGTCGCTCGATGTCGGCGGAGCCGAGACAATACTCACCCGGTTAGTCACGGGCGATCGGGAGGAGGCGGTCTCCCACACGGTGGTCAGCCTGAAGCCGGGCGGTGCCTTGCGCGCAAGCCTGGAAGCCGCAGGAACCCCCGTTCTGGACCTTGGGATCGGCAGAAAGCTGAGCGCGCTTAGCGGTCTCGCGCGCCTCACCAAGGTAATCAAAACCACGCAGCCGGCCGTCGTCCACAGCTGGCTCTATCACGCTGACCTGCTGGCAACCCTGGCACTCGCTCTCTCGGGCCGGCGTGCGTCCGCCCGCCTGGTCTGGGGGATCAGGTGCTCGGACATGGACATGCGCCGCTACGCGCGCAGCAACCGCTACATCTTGAAAATGCTGGCGTCTCTCTCCTCGAGAACGGATCTGGTCCTCTGCAATTCGAATGCCGGCCGCGTCGCGCACGAGCATCTGGGCTATCGTCCGCCACAATGGCGGGTCATCCCGAACGGCCTCGACTTGGAGCGCTTTGCGTCTCGGCCGGACGAGCGCGCCGCGGTCCGTTCCGAGTTGGGATTGGAGGAAGCGAGCTTCGTCGTTGGAATGTGCGCCCGGGTCGATCCGAAGAAGGACCACGCCACTTTCGTGAAGGCCGCGGCCATGTTCGCCGAGACCGCGCCCGATGCCCGGTTCGTTCTGATCGGCGCGGGGACCGACGAACCAGGATCGCCGCTGGACGGGTGCATTGCGGCATCAGGCATCGCCGCACGATTCGTGCGCCTGGGCCTGCGCCAGGACATCTGCCGCCTTCACGCCGCACTGGACATCGCCACCCTGAGCTCGGCATTCGGTGAGGGATTCCCCAACGCTCTGGCCGAGGCGATGGCCTGCGGCGTGCCCTGCGTCGCGACAAGCGTAGGCGACAGCGCGACGATCGTCGGCGACACCGGGCTGATCGTCCCACCTCACGATGCGGCGGCCTTGGCGGCGGCATGGGAGAGGCTTCGCAACGAGCGACACGACGGCCGAGCCGCGCGCGGCGCGGCGGCACGGCACCGGATCGAAAACCGCTACGCCCTCGCCACAATGATTGCGGCGTATCGCGGGTTGTACAGCGAGCTAGCCCGCGGGCCGGCGAGTGCAGGGGCGCGTGACGCCTACCCCTTGCCGCGGTAGATGCCGATGACCGTATCCAGCATGGCGAGCGCGTCGGCGTGCGGGCGCTGGAAGCTGTTGCGGCCGATGATCGAGCCGCTGCCGCCGCCTGTGTAGATGGCGCGGACCTCGCCGAAGAGACCCTCCAGCCCCTTCGCCGCGCCACCGGAGAAGACCACGAGCCTGCGGCCGGCGAAGGCCGACTGCATGATGTGGGCGATCCGTTTCTCCAGCGTCTCCCCGTCCACGCCGGCGGCGCGGTAGGCCTTGGCGGCGGCCTCCTGCTCCAGGTGAGCGGTCGGCGGCTTGACCTTGATGATGTGGGCACCGGCGAGCGCCGCGATGTGCGCCGCATAAGCCGCCACGTCGAGCGCGGTCTCGCCCTCCTTGGAGAGCGTACCGCCGCGCGGATAGGACCAGACGACCACCGCGAGCCCGTGCGCCTTCGCCTCCGCCGCCAGCTCGCGGATCTCCTCGATCATCTCGTATTGATGATCGGAGGCGGGATAGATGGTGAAGCCGATCGCCGAACAGCCCAGCCGGAGCGCGTCGCGGACCGACCCCGTCACCGCCTGATCCTTGGCCGAGCCGAGGGAGTTGGCGTTGTTGACCTTGAGGATGGTCGGGATCGCGCCGGCGAAACTGTCGGCACCCGCCTCGATCATGCCGAGCGGGCTCGCAAACGCGTTCAAACCGGCGTCGATGGCGAGCCGCCAGTGATAGTGCGGGTCGTAGGCAGGCGGGTTTGGCGCGAAGCTGCGGGCCGGCCCGTGCTCGAAGCCCTGATCGACCGGCAGGATGACCATCCGTCCGGTGCCGCCGAGGCGGCCATGCATCAGGATGCGGGCGAGGTTGGCCTTCGTGCCCGGATTGTCGCTCTCGTACCAGGAGAGAATATCTCTGACGCGCCGGGTGATTCGCATGGCGGCATCGTGACCGAGGCGCGGCTCCTTTGCCAGCGTTTATGGGCGGCTGGCGCGTCGTTTCGCGAGATAGGCGGCGCTCTCCCGCTCAGGTTCGCTGGAATGGGCGAGATCGAGCGCGGCCCGGCCCGGCCCGCTGGTGATCAGCCGCCTCCCCTCCGCATCGGCGATGGCCTGGAGCGTCTTGCGCATGGCACCGCGGCTGGTGAAAGCGACCCCGGCGAAGTTGCGGCTCAGCGCCTCGTGGGCGAGCACGCCGCTGCCGGCGCAATCGACGACCGCGTCGTGTTCGGCTTCCGGAACCGCCTCGCCTGCCTTCTCGAAGACCGCACGCAAGAACCCGAGCCCTGCATAAGATGCGGCACCTGGCGCCGACCAGAGCGTCACCGGGACTGCGGCCGTCGCCGCCGCCCTGAGCGCGCCGATGGCCTGGTCGAGATCGTGCACGACGATCGCGGGCCCGCGCGCGGTGGTCATGGTCCGCTCTTCGGCGCGACACTTGCCTCGAGCGCCGCGACCCCAGGCAGGGTCCGCCCCTCCAGCCATTCCAGGAAGGCACCGCCAGCAGTCGACACATAGCTGAAGGCCCCAAGCACGCCCGCGCCCTGGAGCGCCGCGACCGTGTCCCCACCGCCGGCGACGGAGAGCAGCCTGCCCGCCCCGGTAAGCCGGGCGGCCGCGCGCGCGCATGTCGTCGTCGCGCGGTTGAAGGGGGCGATCTCGAAAGCCCCGAGCGGCCCGTTCCACACTAGCGTGCGCGCCTCGGCCAGCACCGCTTCGATCCGCGCGCAGGTCTCCGGCCCGAGGTCGAGAATTATGCCGTCCGCCGGCACGTCGGATGCGAGCGTCACAGCACTCTCGGCGCCTTCCCTGAACTCCTGCGTCACCGCCACGTCGGTGGGCAGCACGATCTCGCACCCGGCTCCCTCCGCCTCCGCCATGATGCGGCGCGCATCTGCCGCCAGGTCGGGCTCGTGGAGCGACACGCCGACGGCGACCCCTTGCGCATGGAGGAACGTGTTGGCCATGGCGCCGCCGATGACGAGGCGGTCGACCCGGCGGATCAGATTGGCGAGGATCGCGAGTTTGGTCGAGACCTTGGCGCCGCCGACGACGGCGACGACCGGCCGCTCGGGCGCCTGCAACGCCTTGCCGAGCGCCTCCAGCTCGGCCTGCATGAGGCGCCCCGCCGCGCTCGGCAGGCGCTCCGCCACGGCGGTCGTGGACGCATGGGCGCGATGCGCAACGGAGAACGCATCGTTGACGTAGAGATCGGCGAGCGCCGCGAGAGCATCGGCGAAGGCGGGATCGGTCGCCTCCTCGCCAGGGTGGAAGCGCAGGTTCTCCAGCAGTGCGACATCGCCGGGTGCGAGCGCAGCCACGGCGGCCTCCGCCTGCTCACCGATGCAATCGGGGACGAAGCGCACCGGGAGGCCGCCGAGTGCATGAGAAAGCGGTTCGGCGAGGGGGCTCAGCGACATCGCCGCCACGGGCTTGCCCCTGGGCCGGCCGAAGTGCGAGGCGACGATGACCCGCGCGCCGCGCCCTGCGAGTTCGCTCAGGGTTGGCGCCATCCGGTCGATCCGTGTGGCATCGCCCACCGCGCCTTCGCGCATCGGCACATTCAGGTCCACCCGAACGAGGACGCGCTTACCGGCGACCTCGATATCGTCGAGCGATTTGAACGCCGTCATGCCGCCTGCGGCGGGGCCACCTCCGTCACAGGTTGCCGAGATGGGCGGCGACGTCGCCCATCCGGTTGGAGAAGCCCCATTCGTTGTCGTACCAGGAGAGCACGCGGCCGAGCGTGCCATCGACCACGGCGGTCTGGCCGGCATCGACGATCGAGCTTTCCGGCCGATGGTTGAAATCGACCGAGACCAGAGGCTCCTCGCTATAGGCCAGCACGCCGGCCATGGCGCCGGCGGCGGCGCTCGCCACCGCCTCGTTGATCTCATCCACCGTTGTCGACCGCTTGGCGACGAAGTTGAGATCGACCATCGAGACATTGGCGGTCGGCACCCGGACCGCAGTGCCGTCGAGCTTGCCGGCGAGGGCGGGGAGCACGAGCCCCACGGCGCGCGCGGCGCCGGTGGAGGTGGGGATCATCGAGCCCGCCGCGCCCCGTGCGCGCCGCAGGTCCTTGTGCAGTGTGTCGAGCACCGGCTGGTCGAGCGTGTAGGCGTGCACCGTGGTCATGAAGCCGCTCGCGATCCCGATGGCATCGTGCAGCACGGAGGCGACCGGGGCCAGGCAGTTGGTGGTGCACGACGCATTGGAGACGATGCGGTGCTCGCGCGTGAGCGCCTGGTGATTGACGCCATAGACCACGGTGAGGTCGGAATCCGTTCCGGGCGCCGAGATCAGCACCGCCCGCGCACCGGCCTCCAGATGCGCCGCCGCTTTCTCCCGCGCCGTGAAGATCCCGGTGCATTCCAGCGCCACGTCGATGCCGAGGTCGGCCCAGGGCAGCCGCGCCGGGTCGCGCTCGCTGAGCACCCGGATTGGCCCCGCGCCGATATCGATCGAGCCTTCCGCCACCTCGACCGTGCCGGGGAAGCGCCCGTGGACCGAATCGTAGCGCAGCAGGTGCGCATTGGTCTCCACGTCGCCCAGGTCGTTGAGGGCGACGACGGTGAGATCGGTGCGGCCGGATTCGTGAATTGCGCGCAGGATGTTGCGGCCGATCCGCCCGAACCCGTTGATGGCGATGCGAACCGTCATGCTCCCTCCAATGCCTGAGATGCCGCGCCTTGCTATCGGCTCGGTCTGTGGCGGTCAACCGCCGTGCCGGCCCAGGGCCGTCCCGGCGGGCCCGGCCCGCGCCCGCCTGGAGCGCTCTACAACCGCGCCTTGGCCGCCGCGACCACGGCGTCGGCCGTGATGCCGAAGTGGGCGTAGAGGTCCTTGGCAGGCGCAGAGGCGCCAAAGCCCCGCATCCCGACGATGGCGCCGGCGGGGCCCACGTAGCGCTCCCAACCGAAAGGGCTTGCCGCCTCGACCGCTATCCGCACCGTTTCGGCATCGCCCAGCACGCTTTCGCGATAGGCGGGCTCCTGCTCATCGAACAGCGCCCAGCAGGGGAGCGACACCAGCCGCGTCGGCACGCCGGCGGCCTCCAGCGTCTGCCGTGCCTCGTCGGCGATCGCGCATTCCGAGCCGGTGGCGAGCAGCACGACGCGGGGTGTCTCGCCGCTCGCCTCGCGCAGCACGTAGCCACCCCGCGCGCAGGCGTTCCCGGTGCCGGTGCCGCCCGCGCCCGCCCTGAGGCACGGCACGCCTTGGCGCGTGAGCGCCAGCACCGAGGGGCGCTCGGCGTTCGCCAACGCGAGCTCCCAGCATTCCGACGTCTCAACGGCGTCGGCCGGCCGGAACAGCAGGAGGTTGGGCATCGCCCGCAGGCTCGCGAGGTGCTCGATCGGCTGATGGGTCGGGCCGTCCTCGCCGAGGCCGATGGAATCGTGCGTCATCACGTAGATGACGCGGAGCTCCATGAGCGCAGACAGCCGGATCGCCGGCCGGCAGTAGTCGGTGAAGGTGAGGAAGGTGCCGCCGAAGGGGATGACGCCGCCGTGGAGCGCCATGCCATTCATCACCGCGCCCATGGCGTGCTCGCGCACGCCGAAATAGAGGTAGCGGCCGCCGTAGTCGCCGGGGGCAATGGGGACGAGCGCATCGGTCTTGGTGCCGTTGGAGCCCGTGAGGTCCGCCGAGCCGCCGATGAGGCACGGCAAGGCATCGGCAATCGCGGCGATCACCCGTTGGTTCGCCACCCGCGTCGCGATGGTGGGCCCCTCATCGGCGAAGCTTCGCTTCTGCCCCGCGAGCGCCTGCGAGAGGCCGGCTGGCAGATCGCCCGCCACGGCGGCGTCGAAGGCGCCCCGGCGGCCCTCGCCGAGCGCGGCACGGCGCGCCTCCCAGGCCGCTCGTGCGTCCCGTCCCCGCTCGCCGACGGTGCGCCAGGCCGCGAGGATCGGGTCCGGCACCGTGAAGGGCGCATGGGGCCAGCCCAGCCCCTCGCGGGTGCCCGCGATCTCGTCCGCACCCAAGGGGGCGCCGTGGCTCGCGGCAGTACCGGCCTTCGTCGGCGCGCCGAAGCCGATGACTGTGCGGCATTCGATCATCGAGGGCCGGGGCTCCGCCTTGGCTGCAGCGATGGCCGCCGCGACGGCCTCGGGATCGTGGCCGTCGACGCGCTGCGTATGCCAACCGGCGGATTCGAAACGCGCGCGAGCGTCGTCGGAGAAGGCGAGGCTGGTGGGGCCATCGATCGAGATGTCGTTCGAATCGTAGAGCACGATCAGGCGGTCCAGCTTGAGATGGCCGGCAAGCGAGATCGCCTCCTGGCTGATGCCCTCCATCAGGCAACCGTCGCCGCACACGACATAGGTGTGGTGGTCCACAAGCTCGCTGCCGAAGCGGGCAGCCATGTTGCGCTCCGCCAGCGCCATGCCGACCGCGTTGGCAAGGCCCTGGCCGAGCGGGCCGGTGGTGGTCTCGATCCCGGCGGCGACGCCGTACTCCGGATGGCCGGCGGTGCGGCTGCCGAGCTGGCGGAAATTGCGGATCTCGTCGATATCGATATCCGGATAGCCGGTCAGATAAAGCAGCGCATAGAGCAGCATCGAGCCGTGCCCGTTCGAGAGCACGAAGCGGTCCCGGTCGGGCCAGTCGGGGCTCGAGGGGTCGAACTTGAGGAAGCGGCTGAAGAGAACGGTCGCGACATCGGCAAGGCCCATGGGCATGCCGGGATGGCCGGAACGCGCCTGCTCCACCGCGTCCATCGCGAGAGCGCGGATCGCGTTCGCCATATCCGCGTGACCGGCGCGCGGTGCGCGCCCTTCAGCCGATGAGGAAGGCATGAGCCCCCGTCCTGTGCCGCGCCGTCGCGCCGAAAAGTGGGCGCACCATGCCCCCCGCCGGGGTGAGCGTCAACAGCCCTTGGGCGCCGGTTCAGAACGACGAGTCGGGCGTCTTGAGGAAGGCGATTTCCTCCGCCGTGGAGGCCCGCCCGAGCGCCTTGTTGCGGTGCGGATAGCGCCCGAAACGGTCGACGATCGCCTTGTGCTGCAGCTCGTATTTCAGGCTCTCGGGATCGTCCAAGGATTCGAAGAGAATCACGGCGATCTCGTGGATGCGGGGCGATTCGCTGTGCTCGTAGGGCATGTAGAAGAACTTCCGGTGCTCCAGCAGAACCGCCCGGTCGGCACGCACGCGCACCGCCTCCTGCGCCAAGGCCAGCGCCATGCCGTCGCAGGCGAAGGCTCTGGGGTCTTCGCGATAGAGGTTTCGGGAAAACTGGTCGAGCACGATGATCTCGGCAAGGCGGCCCTCCGGCCCGTCGCGCCAGTCGTAGAGCTCGCCCTTGGCGGCGCTGGCGTGGAGCGCGCCGAACTCGGTACGGATCGCCTCGTCGAACGCGGGGTTCTTGGCCCACCACTGCTCGGGGCCGTGGCGTTCGAACCAGAATGAGAAAACCTGTTCGATCATCCTTGCTTCACTCCAAGTTGCCCGCGAGCAGCGCCTGCGCCCGCGCGAGCTGTGCCGGCGTATCGACGCCGAGCGGGACCGCGTCAACGAAGGCGACCTCGATACGCATCCCGACTTCAAGCGCGCGAAGCTGCTCCAGCCGCTCGCGCCGCTCCAGCGGGCTGGGCGGAAGCGTGACGAAGAGGGCGAGCGCCTCGCGTCTATAGGCGTAGAGGCCGATATGGTGCCAGAGCGGGCCTTCGCCCGAGGGCGCGGTCGCGCGGGTGAAATAGAGCGCGCGGCCCTGGGTGCTGCCCGGTTGGCACGAGACAACGGCCTTGACCACGTTCGGGTCCGACCGCTCCGCCGGATCGGCGATCTCGGCTGCGAGCGTGCCGACATCAACGGCGGGGTCCGCCAACAGTGCGAGCGCTCGGGCCGGCAACGCCGGGTCGATGGTGGGCAGGTCGCCCTGTAAGTTGACGACGGCATCGTGCTCGCCCGCCGGATCGATCGCCTGCAACGCCTCGAAAATTCGGTCGGAGCCCGAGGCGTGGTCGGGGCGCGTGAGCACCGCGCGCCCGCCGGCGCTCTCGACTGCATCGGCGATCGCAGGCTCGGCGCAGGCGACGACCACGGGGCCGATCGCCGCCGCCTCGGCACGCTCCAGCACGTGCACGATCATCGGCCGACCGGCGATATCGGCGAGCGGTTTACCGGGCAATCGCAGCGAGGCCATGCGCGCCGGAATGAGCACGATCGGGTTGTGAGGCGGCGGTCTGGCTGCGGCAGAATTGCTCATCTGCGCCCCCTCGCCCGCATCGCGCTCTCTGTACGCATCGTCATCGTTGAGCCAGATAAGGCGCCGCGCCGCTCTTGTCGAGAAGGATCGTCGAGGGCCATGAGGATCGTTGGACATGGCCGGTTGAAGCGGCTAATCTCGCGGCCCGTCGGCTCCCGACGATCCGGTTCCACCCACTCCAACGGGCGGCATGAATACCTACGAGCTGAATAAGATCTTCGGCGCGATTCTCTTTGCGGGTTTGACCGCGATGACGGCGTGGCTCATCTCGCTCGCGGCCTATGGCAAACTCGAGCATGGTCACCACGAGCGGGTGATCCACTACGAGGTCGCCGGCCTCGAGCAGGACGACGCCATGCACGACGAGGGGGCGGCCGACGAGCCCGAGATGCCGGCGATATCTTTGGCGGAACTGCTGGCCGAGGCCGACCCTGCCAAGGGGCAGCGGGTGTTCAAGAAATGCGCCGCCTGCCACACCACGGACGAAGGCGGCAAGAACAAGATCGGCCCCAATCTCTGGAACGTCGTCAATCGGCCGATCGCGAGCCACGAGGGCTTCAGCTACTCCGACGCCATGGCGGCCGAAGAGGGTGTCTGGGATTTCGAGCGTCTGAGCATATTCATCGCCGATCCCAAGGGCACCGTGCCGGGCACCAAGATGGCCTTCAAGGGGGTCTTCAAGGACGGCGATCGCGGCAACGTCCTCGCCTATATCCGCTCCCTCAGCGCGACGCCGGCGGACCTGCCGACCGAATAGGTCCACGCGCCGCCACCCAACTTTCACGCAGTCTGAATCAGGCGATAGCGGTCGGCCTCCAGCACGAGGCAGGTCAGCACGTTCGTGGCGAACGCGCCGGTATCGATGCCGATGCGGTTGGGGCAAATTTGCGCCTCGTTCACGATGGTATGGCCGTGCACGACGACATGGCCGTGGTCGGCAGTCGCGTGCAGAAAGGCATCGCGAATCCAGAGCAGATCGTCGAGCGATTGCTCGGCGAGCGGCACACCGGGCCTGACGCCGGCATGGACGAAGAGATAGCCGCCGATCTCGTGATAGTGATCGAGCGCGCGCAGAAAGGCGCGGTGGGAGCCAGGCAACGCCGCCTCGAGGTCCGACTGCAATCCCATAAGCCGCGCCGGATTGTCCTCTCCGAGCGCCGCCCGGATGCCGTAGCTTGCGAGCGTCGCCACCCCGCCGCAGTAGAGCCAACTCGGCCCGACGCTGATGTCGGTGAGGAAGTCCTCGAACCACTCCTCGTGATTGCCGCGCAGGTGCACGCGCTCGAAGTCGGGCAGCGGGCGCTCGCATAGCCAATCGATGACACCGCAGGAGTCCGGTCCGCGGTCCACATAGTCGCCCAGAAACACCACAGTCGGGC
Source organism: Alphaproteobacteria bacterium (assembly GCA_965262755.1). Taxonomy (GTDB): domain Bacteria; phylum Pseudomonadota; class Alphaproteobacteria; order UBA828; family UBA828; genus WTGU01. Next base: position 1,448,908 of record OZ253557.1, read on the forward strand.
GGGCGGGCGGCAGAAGGCGCTGCTCCTCCTCGATCGCCGCGACCAGCATCTTGAGCAGGTCGAGCCGGCCATGGATATCGCCGATGGCGTAGACCCGCTCGCCTTCGGGCGCGCGCGCGGGCGCAGGGCTCCACGCCGAGCGCCGGATCGAGGGCTCCCGCTGCCTCAGGAAGAGGCGCATGGTTGTTGTGCTCCGATCGTCGTCACGGCTACGGCTGGAGCCATCCCCGCTCCCGATAGTAACGCGCGGCGCCGGGGTGAAGGGGCGCCGCGAGGTCCTGCAGCATCGCCGCAGGCGCGAGAGCGCCGAACGACGGGTGTGCGCCCCTCAACACGTCGAGGTTCTCGAAGACGGTTCTCACCACATCGTAGACGAGATCGTCAGCGACGTCGGCGCTGGTCACGAGCAGCACCGTCTCGGGGTGCAGGCGGAAGGCGCTCCGCAGGCCCGCCACCGGCTTGCCCTCCCACGCGCCTGACCCGACGACGGCCTCGTGCGTGCGGTCGGATTGTGCGAGGCCGAACTCCATCAGGCCGATTTCGATCGCGCGAATGTTGAAGACCGATCCCGGCACAGCACGGGGGATGCAGCCGTACTTATGGCCGGCGCGCTCGTCCACCAGCGTGCAGATCTGGCGCGCCGCCAGGGTATGGACGCTGTCAGCCGGGCCGCCACCGATCAGGACGGTCTGCGTCGCCTTGGCGTGGGGCGCGGCGCATGCGAGCAGCACCGTCGCGGCGGCCGCGCCGAGCACGGTCCAGCGCGTCAGCATGATCCGCTCCCTCCGCGGGGCTCGCGTAGCGGCTGGGCGGTCATTGGCTCGGGTCTATTTGACGAGGCGGGAGACGGCCTTGAATTCCGGCGTGCCGGCGGCCTCCAACCATTCGAACAGCACCATCTCGGTGGTCACGCGGGAGATCCCCAACGCCCCGAACCGCGCCAGCGCGGCCTCCTTGCTGGCGGGCGCGCGCGAGCTGCAGGCATCGGCGACGATGTGAACGGTGCAGCCCTCTGCGCCAAGGTCGGCGGCCGTCTGCATCACGCAGACGTGGCTCTCGACCCCGCAGACCACGATGTGATCGCGGCCTGCGGCCCGGAGCTCATCGATCCGAGACGCGAAATCGAGATTGCGCGCGGCGCTGAAGGTCATCTTCTCGACCACTGCCGCGCCGTTGGGAAGCCGGCTCGCGATGGCATCGACGGTGGGACCCAGGCCCTTGGGGTATTGCTCGGTGACGACCACCGGGACCTCAAGCTGCCGCGACGCCTCGATCAGGATACCCGCCGCGCGGGTCACCGCGTCCGCATCGGCGATCGCGGGCATGAGCCGCTCCTGCATGTCGATGACGACGAGGGCCGAGCGGTCCCGTTGCAGCAGGGCGGGGCTTCGCTGCCGAGTCATAGGGCGCAATCCTATCGCATCTTCCGTGCCAGGCACGGTGGCCCAAGCCACCGGCAGCCGCAACCCCAGGGCCGGCGCGGCCACTGGCACGGCTCTAGCGCACGGTGATAGGTTCCACGCATCGGGGAGGAACGCAGGGCATGCCGAAGGCTCGCGGTAGAGGGGTACGAACCATAGGCGCCGTCTGGGCGTTGCTCGCGATGGCGGCGGTTGCCCTCGGCACGGCCTGCCCGCTCGCGGCGGCCGAGCGGCTCGGCACGTTCGAGAGCGCCAAGCACCGCTTCCATCTGGTCAAGGTGGTGGACGGGCTGGAGCATCCCTGGGGCCTCGCCTTCCTGCCCGACGGTCGGATGCTGGTGACGGAGCGCCCCGGCAGGCTCCGCATCGTCGCGGACGGCTGGCTCGTGCCCGAGCCCGTCACAGGCGTGCCCGAGGTGTGGGACGATCGCCAGGGCGGGTTGCTCGACGTGGCGTTGCACCCGGATTTCGAAGAGAACGGCCTGGTCTACCTCTCCTACGCGAGCCCCGACGACGATGACGATGCGGCCACCGCGGTCGCCCGCGGCCGGCTCGTCGGCGCGCGCCTGGAGGATGTCGAGGAGATCTACGTCGCCCTGCCGCGCGACGACGGCGGCCGCCACTTCGGATCGCGCCTCCTGTTCGCCGATGGCTACCTCTTCATCACCGCGGGCGAGCGGGGCGAGCCCGATCGCGCCCAGGACGTGGGCGACCCGGCGGGGAGCGTCATCCGCCTCCTGGGCGACGGGCGCGTGCCAGAGGACAACCCCTTCGTCGGAACCGCGGGCGCGCGGCCCGAGCTCTACTCCATTGGCCACCGCAACCCGCAAGGCATGGCGCTCGAGGCGGCGACGGGGCGGATCTACGCCATCGAGCACGGGCCGAAGGGCGGGGACGAGCTGAACCTGATCGAGCCAGGCGTGAACTACGGCTGGCCCGTGATCACCCACGGCAAGAGCTATATGGGCTTCAAGATCGGCGAAGGCAACCACAAGGAAGGGATGGCCCAGCCGGTGCACTACTGGGTGCCATCCATCTCGCCGTCGGGGCTGATGATCTACGACGCTGACCGCTTCCCCGCCTGGCAAGGGAGCTTCTTCGCCGGTGCGCTCTCGGGCGAGCTGCTGGTGCGGCTCGAGGTCGCCGACGGCAAGGCGGTGGTGGAGGAACGCATGCTCGAAGACCTGGAGGAGCGCATCCGCGACGTGCGCCAGGGGCCGGACGGCCTCATCTATCTGCTCACCGACCATCCCGAGGGGATGCTGCTCAGGCTGGAGCCGGCTGACTAACCCCTCTATGGGAGCGCCTATGAAGATCACCGCGGTCACGCCGGTCTCGATCGGCCAGTTCCTCTTCGTCGAGATCGAGACCGACGCCGGCATCACCGGGCTCGGCGAATCGGGCACATGGGGGCATCTCGCGGCCTCGCGCGCGGCCATCGAGACCTTCGCCGGGCATCTGTTAGGCGAGGACCCGGGGCCCATCGAGCGCCACTGGAACCTCATGCACCGCTTCAGCCACTTCCAGGGCGGAGCGATCAACGGTGCCATCGCGGCGATCGACATCGCGCTCTGGGACGTCAAGGGAAAGGCGCTGGGGGTCCCGGTCCACTCCCTCCTCGGCGGACCGTGCCGGACCCATGCCAGGGTCTACGGCCACGCCTACGGCAAGACCACCGACGAGCTGGTGGAGAACTGCGTTGCCCTCAAGGAGGCCGGCTTCAACGCGGTGGGCCATATCAACCCCTTCCTCGACGAGCGCGAGGACGAGCCCTTCTTCGCCTCTCACGTGAGCCACATGAGCCGCGCTATCGAGACCGTGCGCCGCGTGCGCGAGGCGCTGGGCGGCGAGGTGGACATGCTGCTGGAGCTGCACCGGCGGCTGACGCCCGCCGAGGCGATCGACTTCATCCCGCGCATCGAGCGCTATCTGCCCTACTGGTGCGAGGACCCGATCCGGCCGGAGAACCCGGACGCCATGGCCGAGGTGGCGCGTCGGGTGCATGTGCCGATCGCGACCGGCGAGCGCTACGCCTCACTCCACGACTTCCGCGCGCTCTTCGCACGCAGCGGCGCGGGCTTCGCGCGCGTCGATGTCGCGCTCTGCGGCGGCATCACCGGGGCGCGCAAGGTGGCGGCGATGGCCGAGGCCCATCACGTCATGGTGGCGCCGCACAATCCTCTCTCGCCCCTAGGCCTCGCCGCCTGCCTCCACCTTGCCGCCGCGATCCCGAACTTCGCGATCCAGGAGTACACGACCGGCTTCGAGGCGCTGAAGATGGAGACCAGCCTGGCGCTCCTCGGCTCGGACGTGGTGACGGGCGTGCCGCCCATGGAAGATGGCTTCGTCGCCATCCCCACCGTGCCCGGCCTCGGCGTGGCGATCGCGCCCGGCGCGGCGGAGAGCCGTCCGTCGATCCAGCGCCCGGTCAGCATGCGCCCGCACCGCGACGGCTTTGTCGTCGACCAGTAGCCCGTCGAGCGATGCGCGCGCGGTCGCGGCCCATGCGCTGGGTGGGATCCTGCGCCGGGGCCGCACCCTCGATCAGGCACTTACCGCAGCACCGGGGCTGGATGCGCTCTCGCCGCGCGACGCTGCTTTCACACGACTTCTGCTGCTGACGACGCTCCGCCGCCTCGGCCAGATCGATGCCTTTCTGGCCGGGCTCATGGACCGTCCGTTACCCGCACGGCGCGGGTCGGTGCAGGACGTGCTGCGGCTCGGTATCGCCCAGCTCGCCTTCCTGGAGACGCCCGCCCACGCGGCGGTGGCGAGCACCGTTGCGCTCGCACAAGGGCCTCGGCTTGCGCCCTATCGCGGGCTCGTCAACGCAGTGCTGCGTCGGGCCTCCCGCGAACACGGCGCGATCGCGGCGCTCGATGCGCCACGCCTCAACACGCCTGACTGGCTCTGGCGGAGCTGGACCCAGGCTTACGGCGACGCACGTTGCCGGGCCATCGCCGAGGCCCACCTCAAGGAGCCGCCACTCGACCTCTCGCCGTGCGCCGATACGGAGGACCGGGCCGAAGCACTCTGCGCAGCACTCGCCGCCGAGCGTAGGCCCGGCGGCACACTCCGGCTGCGGGGCGCCGGCGAGGTGACGCGGCTGGCTGGTTACGAGGCGGGTGAGTGGTGGGTGCAGGATGCGGCGGCCGCGCTACCGGCCCGCTTGCTCGGCCCGGTCGCGGGCAAGCACGTGTTGGAGATAGGTGCCGCGCCTGGGGGCAAGACCGCGCAGCTTGCTGCCGCCGGCGCGCGGGTCACCGCTGTCGATCGCTCCGCCCCCCGCCTTGCCCGGCTCAGGGAGAACCTCGCCAGGCTTCACCTCGAGGCCGAGATCGTGGAGGCGGATGCGCTCGGCTGGCACCCGGCGGCGCAGGCCCACTTGGTGCTCCTCGATGCACCGTGCACAGCGACCGGGACCATCAGACGCCACCCCGATGTTCTGCACGGCCGCCGCCCCGCCGACGTTGCCCGCCTCGCCGTATTGCAGGGCCGATTGCTGGCACGTGCCGCTGCCATGGTGGCGCCGGGGGGGCTCCTGGTTTACGCGAGCTGCTCGCTCCAGCCGGAAGAATGCGAGCGCCAGGTGGACGCGTTTCTGGCGGCGGCCCCGCATTTCGCACGCCTGCCGGTGCACCCGGGCGAGCTAGCGGGAGTCGGCGAAGCCATCACGACAGCCGGCGATCTCCGCACGCTCCCCTGCCATTGGTCGAAAGACGGCGGGATAGACGGCTTCTACGCCGCACGCTTGCGGCACCTTGGCTAAGCTGGTACCAGACCTCGCCATGCAGCAGAAGCTTCGGATCGCAGCGTCCGTTCTAGCGGCAGATTTTTCGCGCCTGGGCGAGGAGGTGCGAGCGATCTCGGACGCCGGCGCCGACTGGCTGCACGTCGACGTGATGGACGGGCACTTCGTGCCCAACCTGACCATCGGCGCAGGCGTGGTGGCGGCGCTCAGACCCCACAGCACACGCCCCTTCGATGTCCATCTGATGGTCACGCCGCCCGATCCCTTCATCGAGCCGTTCGCTGAGGCCGGCGCCGATTGCATCACCGTTCACGCCGAGGCGGGCGCCCACCTGCACAGGACCCTCCAGCGCATCAAGGGCATGGGCAAGCGCGTAGGCGTCGCACTCAACCCGGCGACGCCAATTGACGTCGTCGAGCCGGTTCTGGCCGATATCGATCTCGTACTCGTGATGAGCGTCAATCCCGGTTTCGGCGGCCAGCGGTTTATCCCGAGCCAACTCGGCAAGATCGAAGCGCTGAGAGCGCTCATCGACGCGAGCGGATGCGCCGTCGACCTCTCGGTCGATGGCGGGATCGACGAGCAGACGGCGGGCCTCGCCTCGGGCGCCGGCGCCGACGTGCTGGTTGCGGGCTCTGCGAGCTTCGCCGGCGGCCGGGCCGATTATCCTGGCAATATCGCGCGACTGAGAGCAGCGGGGGAGGCGGGGCGCACGGCCCCGCGAGGCACCCGCGCAGGGCCGCGCGCGATCGGCGCGTCGGTCTCCTAGTCCCACCCAATTCCATGGGCGCCAGGGACGAGCAGGCCTCGGAGGGCTTTCTCGGTGCCCTGCGGCGGCTGCGCCGTCGTGCGTCCGGGCGAGGAACATCCGACCAGATACCGCAACTCCTGCACCGGTCGATCGATCTCGTGCCGGGGGTTGCCGGGCGCGGCGAAGCACTGGCCGCGGGCCTCTACGACTTCGGTGGCCAAGTTGTCCGCGCCACCGAGGTCGGCGAGCGCGGCGACACACCCTGGCGCCACAAGGGCGCCGGCGAATATTGGCTCGCGGAGCTGCACGGCTTCGCCTGGCTGCGCGATCTGAATGCGGCTGGCACGGGCCAGGCGGCGGAGCGTGGCCGCGCGATGGTGCTCGATTGGCTGCGGCAACACCGCACGATCGAAAGCGCTGCGATCGCGGCTTGGGGCCCCGAGGCCCTCGGGCGGCGGCTCACGGCCTGGCTCGCGCACAGCGCGTTTCTGCTGCAAGGCGCAGACGACGAGTTCGCCCGGCGCTTCCATCAGGCGCTCGAGCTCCAGGCCAGCCACCTGACGCGCAACGCGCGCAACGCGGACGAAGGGCTGCCGCAGCTGATCGCGTGCAGGGGGTTGATCGAAAGCGGACTCTGCCTCCCGGAGGGTGAGCGGCGCATCGCGCAAGGCCTTAAGCTCCTCGAAGCGACGCTCGCGCGGCACGAAGCAGGCAACGGTAATCAACTCGGCCGGAACCCGTCGGCGCACCTCGCGGCACTATGGTGCCTCGCGGGGCTGCGGGCGACCCTCGAAGAGGGCGGGCACCCGGCGTCACAAGCGCTCTCCGAGGGGATCGGCCGACTCGCGTCGGCACTGCGCCTGTTCCGCCACGGCGACGGCGGGCTCGCCTTGTTCAACGGCGGCGTTGAGGAGGAGCGGGGCCTGATCGATCTCGCCCTCAGCCGAGGGACGGCAAGCAGCGGCAGCACCTCGCTCGATGCGCCCGATATCGGATTCACGCGGATCCAGGGAAAGCATACCACCCTGATTGCAGACACAGGCGCACCGTCAACCACCGGGCGCTGGGCCCATGCCGGCACGTTGAGCCTGGAGATGAGCGCCGGGCGGGAGCGCCTCATCGTCAATTGCGGCGGATGGCGGGGAGCTGACGACGGGTGGCAGGAGGCTCTGCGCGGGACGGCGGCCCACAGCACACTCGTCGTCGACGACACCAATTCGGCGACACTCGGCGCGGATGGCACGATTGCGGAGGGCCCGAACACGGTGAAGGTCGAGCGGCGCGATCAGGACGGTGCGACCTGGATCGACGCCAGCCACGACGGCTACCTGGACACGCTCGGCCTGATCCACAAGCGCAGACTCTATGTGGGCGCTGCCGGCGCCGATGTGCGCGGCGAGGATTCGCTCTCGCACCTCAGGCAGCGGCGGCGACGGGGACGCGAGTTTGCGCTGCGCTTCCACCTGCATCCCGACGTGCGCTGCGCGATGACCGAGGATCGCCGTGCGGTCCTCCTGCGACTCTCCAGCGGTGCGATATGGCAGGTGCGTGCCGACGGCGCGTCGATGAGCATCGACGAGAGTGTATACGCCGGCGACGGTGTAACCCGGAGGCGCACCTCGCAGGTCGCGCTGACAGGGCCGATCGAGGATGCGATCACGGTCAAGTGGGCGTTCAAGCTTCTGCCGAAGGGCAGCTGAAGGACCTGATCGCGCGATTCCCGGGACGCGAAACCCCTTGCAAAGCGGGCAACAATGGACCAACAAAGGGGCGGTCGGTTGCACGTGACCTTGATGTATCTTCGCTGACTGGCTCTAGCTTGGCCAAGCTACTCTAGAGACACCGTGCGCCCCGAGCTCCCGCGACGCCGCACATTGCGGCGCGGGCGTATAACTATGCGAAAGGAGTAGTCATGGCGACTGGAACGGTGAAGTGGTTCAACTCGGTCAAAGGTTACGGCTTCATTCAGCCGAGCGACGGTTCTAAGGACGCGTTCGTTCACATCTCCGCTGTCGAGCAGGCGGGACTTACCAACCTGCGCGAAGGCCAGAAGGTCGAGTACGAGCTGACACCGGGCCGCGACGGTAGAGCGTCGGCAGAGAATCTGGTCGTTCTGGACTGAGTCCCGACAGACCTCCCCCATCGATCGCCGGCGGCAGGCGCCGCCGGCGATGCGGCGTCGTCCGCACGTGGACGCGACGGAGTAGCCCGCGCCACGTCGGCGGACGGACGCGCCCTGCGGGCGCCGCCGCCAAACCAGAAGGAATCGAATGGCACGCAAGCCCAACTATCGCTTCGCTCGCCTAGAGCGCGAGCGCAACAAGGCCGCGAGGAAGGCCGCCCGCGCCAAGCTGAAGGCGGAGCGGGCGGAACTCAGACGGCAGGACAAACCCGACCAGCCGGCGGAAGGCGAGAGCGCCGACGACACGGCGAACGTGGCCGACGGCGCTTCGGACGACTCTGCTCCTGCGACAGCGGAGGACGGGGAGCACGTCTGATCGGGGAGCCGCACCGAGTACGGCGCAAACCGCCGGGACTGCCCATCCCATTAGCGGATCCTGAATAGTTCGGCCGTCGAGCTCTCGTGTCTGTTACCGGATCTCGACCAGGGTCTCGCCGCCCCTGAGGGCCGACTCGATGGTCTGGAGGTGCGGTGCCAACTTGGCTCGAAGCGAGGCATTGGTCGTGTTCCCGAACCGAAGCCAGACCACCTGCAGGCCAGGTGCGCGACGAGCCCGGTCGGCAAAATCGGCATCCTTGGACCAGATAACCGCCCCCAACTCGTGCGCCTTGGCCTCGATCACATCATCGGAAGCGCCGCGGAAGCCGAGGTCATCGACATGCTGGGAGGGATAGCCGATGTCCGAAAGCCAGTGTGCCAAGCCGGGCGGCAACTGCGCGTCGATCAAAAACAGCACTGTCAAGCGGCGAGGATGATGCGATGAGCGCTCGCAGCCGCGCCGAAGGCCAAGGCCGCTCTCAGGTCTAATTCGCCAAGGTAGGGATAGTCGGCGAGAATCTCTTCGTGCGGCACACCTTCAGCCAACAGCCCCAGTATGTCGGCCACCCTGACGCGGGTACCACGAATATGCGGCCGACCGCCACAGATTGAAGCGTCGATGTGGATGCGGGCGCGGAACTCCGGGTCGTCTACCGTAGGCATGCCGGGCTCCTCGAGCAGGGTCATGGGGAAACCATAGGTTACTGGACCAGGACGATCGCGTGTAGTTTACAGTGGCACCCGACGTACCTGGACCTCGATCTCTCCGCCTGGTTGAATTACCGCCCGCTCCGGTGGGTCTTGGAGAGCTTGTCGGCGAGGCGCGTGGGCTCGGGCAGCCGATAGCGCGTAGCGCAGGCAAGAGTCAGCGCCAGCGCAGTTCTGAGAGAAATCCGGTGTCCCGCCGAGACAAAGACCGGCTTCACCTGCTCGCGGGTGCGCAGAACCGCGCCGAGGCGTTCGCGCGGCCTCTCGCCCTTGCCGGCAAGCAGCCACGCGACATCGCCCTTCGCTGGGCCTGGCTCGTCGTGAGAGCCGGTCAGCCTCGACTTCGCAACTCCGATGGTGGGCGTGTCCAGCCAGAGACCCAGATGGCAAGCGAGCCCGAAACGGCGCGGATGGGCATAGCCGTGACCGTCGCAGAGGATCAGGTCGGGCGCCGCCGGTAGCTGTCCCAAGGCCTCCAGCAGGGCCGGCACTTCGCGGAAGGAGAGGAGCCCCGGCACGTAGGGAAATGTCGTCGGACGCTCGACCAGAACCTGGTCGGTCAGGACCAGTCCGGGATATTCCAGCATCACCGCCGCAGCCCTGATCACCCGTCCACCGTCGGCGAAGGCAGCGTCGACGCCTGCCACCCGCCTGATTGCCCGCCGACCTCCGGGTCCGAACCGGTCCGCACGCAGAACGGCACCGGCCGACGCCTTCTGCAACGCGATCGCCTGCGCCGGCGACAGGTCCCACTCGTGAAGCGGCGCGTCTGCGCGCGGCCTCATTCCGCGCTGGTGCCGCCGAGCGAGGGACCGTCCAGGGCCGTGCTCAGCCGTTCGTGCTTTCGCTGCTGGCGGGTCGCCACCACCGCCAACAGCGGCGGGACGATCAGCAACGTGAGCACGGCGGAGAGCGCAAGCCCGCCGATTACGACGGACCCGAGCCCGCGGTAGAGCTCCGACCCTGCGCCGGGGAACAGCACCAGCGGCAACATCCCGAACACGCTGGTGAGTGTCGACATGAAGATCGGTCGGATGCGGTTCCGAGTTGCCGTCGTGATCGCATCTGCAACCGCCATCTGCTCCTCCCGCATGTGAAACAGGGTCTGATGGACGAGCAGAATGGCGTTGTTGACGACGATGCCGACCAGGATAACGAAGCCGAGGAGGGTCAGCATATCGAGGGGCTGAAACGCATAGGTGTTGACCGCCGCAAGCCCCAGGACGCCGCCTGCGGCGGCGAGCGGCACCGAGAGCATGATGACGAAGGGATAGACGAAGCTCTCGAACAGCACGGCCATGATGAGGTAGACGATCGCGATGGCGACCACCAAATTCATCGCCATCGCATCCCAGGTTGCCTCAAGATCGTCGGCGGTGCCGGAGAGCCTGATTTTCACTCCCGGGGGCAGCCCGCGACCCTCCAGCGCTTGGATGACGCCGGTCTCCAGCCTCTCCATCGCGACCTCGAGGGGAATGTCCGCGGCGGGGCGGATCTCCAGCGAGATCGTGCGCTCACGCTCGACATGGCGGATCTTCGTCGGGCCTGCGGTGACCACGATATCGGCGAGGGAGCTTGCCGGTATCGTGGCGCCCGCCCTCGTAACCACCGGCAGGCTCTCGATGCCCTGGGTGCGGTCGACGTTGGCGTCCGGCCCCGCCAGCACCAGATCGAACCGCTTCGCATCGATGGTCACCTCATCGACCTTGAGCCCGTCGTTGTATGCCGCGATCGTGGCGCCGAATTCGCGCACGGAGACCCCGTTGTCGCCGAGTTTGATGGGATCGGGGAGGAGGCGCACCTCCGGGGCGCCAAGTTCAAGGCCGGGTTTGGGGCGGAACTGGTTGCCCTGATCGAAGGGCAGGGCCTGCGCGACGAGGCCGGTCGCCTGAAGCGCGATGCCGAGCACGGTCTCAAGGTCCGGGCCAGAGATATCGACGTCGATCTTGCGCCCGCCGCCGATCCCGCGGCCGAACAGCGACGCCTGGCTCACGAAGCCGAAGGTGCCGGGCTCGAAGAACACCGGTCGGCGGATCGGGTCGATCAGCTCACCGGCACGGTCAGGCTCGACCGCAATCGCGCCAACGAACGCCTGATCGCGAAAGGTCACGAAGAAAAAGCGCTGTATCTTCGGCGGCTCGCCGGGTGCCGCATCAGGCCCGGTCTCCGATGCCCAGAGAGGACGCACAGCGTCCTCGACCGAGCGCGCGATGCCCATGGTGGTTTCGAGATTGTAGCCCGGCGGCGGCAGGAGGACGCCGAACACCAGGTTGCGGTTGCCGGTCGGCAGATAGTCGAGCCTGGGCAGCAGCAGCCACGAGACGAGGAGCGCACCGCCGCAAACCACCACCGCCACTGCTGCGGCGCGCAGACGGCGGCGTACAACCCAGCCGGTGAAGCCCAGGATGATGCGGACGAGCAGCGCGGCAGCATCGTCGATGATCGGCAGGCGAAGCCGGTAAGGCGTTTCCTCCGTAACGGCTTGTGCATCGGAGGCGCCACGATCGCCCCTGCGTCTGCGCCCGAGGATCCGGCTGGCGAGCGAGGGAATCACGGTGCTCGCCACAATCAGCGAGAGGACGACGGAGACCGAGATGGCCACGGCAATATCGCGGAACAACTGGCCGGCTTCGAGCTCCATGACGAGGATCGGCACGAAGACGAGCACCGTGGTCGCAGCCGAGACGAACACCGCGCCCCAGACCTGCCGCGCGCCGTGGTAGGCGGCCTGCAGCCGCCCGTAGCCGCTCTGCCTGAGCCGGTAGATGTTCTCCAGCACGACGATCGCCGCGTCCACCACCATGCCGACGGCAAACGCGAGGCCCGCGAGAGAGATCACGTTGATCGAGCGCCCGAGAAGCGCCATCGCAACGAATGAGCCCACGACCGAAACCGGGATCGCGATCGAGACGATGAGGGTGGCGGAGAATGAGCGCAGGAACAGCATCAGAATCAGCGCCGCCAGCGCGCCACCGACGAAAATGTTTTGCTGCACCAGATCGATGGCGGAATTGATGTAGTCGGTTTCGTCATAGACTTGCTGGAAGACGAGTCCCGCCTGAGGAATTGCCGCGGCGTTCAGCTCCGCCACGGCCTCCTTTACGCTCGCCATGGTCTCGATCACGTTGGCGCCGGCGTCGCGCACCGCGTTGACGGCCAGCGCCGGCTCGCCGAGTTGGCGAATGCGGGCGATGGGCTCCTTGTGGCGGTAAGCGATGGTGGCGATATCGCCCATGGTGACCCGGCCGATCCGGCCCGAGAGAGGGTCGCTGTCGGAGCGCAGAACGACGCTGGCGACCCGCTCGGGCGTGTTGAGCTCACCGTCGGTGCGCACCACGTAGCGGCGCTTCCCCTCCTCGATATCGCCGGCAGAGGTCGAGGCGTTCGACCGCCTGAGCGCGTCTGCGATCTCGCTCACGGTGAGGCCGTAGCGGGCCATGCGCTCGGGATCGACCGTGATCCGAAGCTCCCGCGTGGTGCCGCCGAACATATTCACCCGCGCCACCCCCGGCACCCGCTCGAGGCGCTCCTGGATCACGTCCTCCACAAAATCGCCGTAGGTGTGGATCGGGCGCTCGTTGCCGGGTTTGCGGGAGAGGATGAACCAGGCGATCGGCTGGTCCTCCGACCCGGCCGTGCTGATGATCGGCTCGGCGGCGTCGCTCGGCTTGTCGGGCACCCGATCCAATCGGTTGGCCACCAGCACGAGCGACTTGTCCATATCGGTCCCGACGGCGAACTCCAGCTCGATCTCGCCAACGCCGTCGTCGGCCGATCCGATCATGCGGCTCAGCCCCTCGAGGCCTTTGAACACCTCCTCCTGCTGCGTGATGATCTCGCGCTCGACCTCGGCTGGCGCCGCGCCGGGCCAGAAGGTTTCGACGGTAAGGACCGGCTTGCGGACATCGGGCGTGAGCTGAATCGGGATCGTCTGCAGCGCGACGAGGCCGAACATGACCACCATCAGGATCGCGGCGACGACCGCGATCGGTCGGTCGATGGCCAACCTTATCAGGTTCATCGCTAGGAGTTGCTTCTAGCCTGCGCCGCCGACGGCGATAGCCTGACCCGGCTGCAGGCGCTCATTGCCGCGCACCACGACCGGCTCGCCGGGACCGAGGCCGCCTAGCACTTCGAAGCGGCCACCTACGGCCGCACCCAGCTGCACCGGGCGGAGCTGCGCTGTCCCGTCCATGGCGACATAGACGAACGCCTGACCCTGATTGCGGACGATGGCGTCCTTGTGCACGGTGAGCACCTCACGCTCCGCCCCGGCAGGCACCAGCATCGTTGCCGACTGATTGACCGCGAGCGGCTTGCGTACCGGCGCGAAGCGCGGGGTAAAGCGGACCTGGCGCGTGCGGGTGAGCGCGTTTTCCTCCGGCACGACGGTGCGCACGACCGCCGTGTGTTCGCTCCCGTCGTCGAGAATGAGCGCGACCGCCGTGCCAGCCGTCAATGCCCCGACGCGGCTCGACGGCACCTCGGCTTCGACCTCAAGATCGAGGTCATTGATCATGGACACCACCGGCTGGCCGACGGCGAGCCAGGCGCCGATCTCGGTGTGAACGACGGTGATGACACCGGGATAAGGCGCCGTGATCGTGGCCCAGGAGAGATCGATCTCGGCGAGCGAGAGGCTCGCAGCCGCGCTGACCCGTGTGGCGTCCGCCGTGCCGATGGCGCTCTCGGCGATGATCACCTCCTGCCGGGCGTCCTCGTAACGGCCCTGGCCGAACGCCGCTGAATCCCGAAGACCTTCAAGCCGGCGCAGCCCTTGGCGGCGAAGGGCCGCCTGAGCCGCTAGGCGCTCCACCTGCGCCTGAGCCTGGTTGACGACCGCCGCCAAGCGATCGCGCTCGGCCCGGAGCCGGATCGTGTCGAGAACAGCAATCGGGTCGCCGGTCTCCACGCGGTCGCCGACCTCGACATGGAGTTGGGCGACCGGGCCCGCCGTTCGCGCTGCCACCTCGCCCGCTCGCCGCGACACCAGACGCCCGATCACCGGCACGGTTTGCGCCATGGCCTCCATGCGCACTTCGTCGACGGAGACCACGGCCGGCGGCTGTTGCGCCGCCCCCTCGGGCACGCCCAATCCCAGCAACACCGCCACGGCAATGGAAGCGGCGAAAAGCCCGCGCAGGTCGCGCCGTGGGCTTCCGCGTCTCCGGCGGTGCCCGCTCATTGCCGCACCCTCTCCCCGCCCGGCCACTCGCATGGTCATCGAGCGGCTGCCAGCGCGCGGTCCAGGGCGACGATTTCCGGCTGGGCCATGCGCCCGCTTGCAACCGCTTGCTCAGGCTGCATGAAGAGCAGCTCGACCGGCTCGTCCGGTGGCGTTATCGGCTCGCCAGTACCCTGAACCGCGTAGAACATGGGCGTGTACAGCCCGTGAATCCAGTGACTGTAGAGGGTTCCCGGCGCATGGAGCAGACGGGTCGGCTCGATACTCAGGCTCCCCTCCTGCATGAACTCGCGCGCCAGCGCCTGCTCCGGCGTCTCGTCGGCCTCGACCGCACCGCCGGGGAGCTTGAGTACGTCGCGGCCCCCGACCTGCTCCGCCGCGATCAGCACCCGGCCGCCGCGCAGCAGCACGCCGTAGACGCGCAAATTTGCCGGGCCTTGCTGAGTCACGATGCTTCTTCCTTTGCCGTGCGTTGCGCGGCGAACCCGGCATGGCTTGCCGCCTGCCGTTTCTACACGAAGCGGATGCACCGGTCACAAGATCGGGCAATAGCGAGAGACGCATGGCGCCACGCCGGTGGCCGGGCTATAAGCCCGTGCGGAGGAGATATGGCAAGAGAAATCCCAAACGGCGCGTCGATCGGCATCATCGCCAACCCCGCTGCCGGCCGCGACATCAGGCGCCTCGTCGCCCAGGCATCGGTGTTCCCGATCGCCGAAAAGCGCAACATGATCACGCGCATCTTCTCGGCCCTTGGCGCGGTCGGCGTCGGCACCTGCTACTTGATCCCCGACGAGAGCGGCATCGCCGCCCGGGTGAAGCGGGCAATCGAGCTCGGCCCGCCCGAGGGCCAGGTCTGGCCCGAGGTGAAGTTTCTCGACATGCCGA
This sequence comes from Alphaproteobacteria bacterium, assembly GCA_965262755.1. Lineage (GTDB taxonomy): Bacteria > Pseudomonadota > Alphaproteobacteria > UBA828 > UBA828 > WTGU01. The sequence continues at coordinate 1,464,112 of OZ253557.1, forward strand.
TCGAGGAATCGCCTGCCGACACGCTCGAGGCCACCGCCCGCATGGTGGAGTTGGGCGTCGGCGGAATCATGGTGCTCGGCGGCGACGGCACCAACCGGCTGGTCGCCCAGGCCTGCAACGGCGTGCCGCTGACCTCGCTCTCCACAGGCACCAACAACGTCTTCCCCATGATGCGCGAAGCGACCATCGCGGGCCTCGCGGCGGGGCTGGTGGCGACCGGCGCACTGGCGCGCGACGAGGTATCACGCCGCAATAAGGTGCTCCGGGTGACAGTCAACGACGCACCGCGGGACATTGCGCTCGTCGATGTTTGCGTCAGCGGCGCGGCGTGGACCGGCGCGAAGGCGCTCTGGCGGGCCGACGCGCTCGACCAGCTGTTCGTGACCTTCGCCGAGGCCGATGCCATCGGCCTTTCCTCGATTGCCGGCCTCGTGCGCCCGGTCTCGCGCGATGCGCCGACCGGCGTCGCCCTCGATCTGAGCGCGGTACCGGAGGCGGCGCGGACGGTTTCGGCACCGCTGGCGCCGGGGCTGATGGCGGATATCGGGATCGAGAGGGTGTTCGACCTGGAAGCCGGCGTGACGCACCCGATCCGGCTTCCACGCGGCATGGTAGCGCTCGACGGCGAGCGTGAAATCGCCTTCGGGCCCGAAGACCGGGTGGCGGTGGTGCTGGAGCCTGACGGGCCGATTACCGTGGAGATCCCCCGGGCGATGGAGCTCGCGGCCCGGAGCGGACTGTTGGAACAGGCAGCGGCTGCGCGTCTACCCGCGTGACAGTGTTTCACCGGTTCATGAGCCACGAAATTCGCGCATGGGCACCAGGCCGGAGGCAGGAAGGGCTTGCCCAGCGGCCGGCTTCGGCTAACATGCCGGGCGACAACTGACGGGGAACGGCCGTGGCTATCTTGAACGACCAGCGAAAGCGCGGACTGCGCCAGCTCTGGCGCTCCGGCGAAGGGCCGTCGCTGGTGGCGGCGCTGCTCTTCTGCGTCATTACGAGTATCTTCATGGCGCCGCTGCTGCCGGCCGAAGATGGATACGGTATCGTCGGGATTCTCTTCATCTACGTCACGATCTTCGTTTTGGTGGGCGGGATCTTCAAGATGGCGATCAGGCCGGCGATGCGGTGGTGGGAGAAGTCTCGCGCCGGGAGCAACGACGCGGCCTAAGGCCCTTGTCGGTGCCGCTGGCCGTCCGGCCCGCATCCTTTGGCACACCAGGACCCCTCGTCCTCTAGCCCGCATTTCTCACCAGGGTCATGGTCTGCGCGGCGCTTTCCGGCCGACAGGGCAGGAAAGGCGCGCAGCGCGATGCGGGGACATCGGGCAAGCGGCTTGACGCACACTGTCGGCCGGAGAGCGCCGCCCTTCGGGTCGCGCCCAGGCGCCCGCCCACGGCGTCGCGGGCCTCAACCGTATTCCCCGATACGCATTTCGGCCCGCTCCTTGCGGATCGAACGCCTGGACGCGACGCAGGCCGTGACCATGGTGAGAAATGCGGGCTAGCGACTTCTCCGTAATCCGCTCGGGCCGTGCCCGGCGCTGGGCCGCGCGGCCGGCCGGGTTCTGGATCGCGGTGGCGCTGCTCTTCCTCACCGGCGTTCTCTACGGGCTGAGCTACTCGCTCACCGGCGTCGGAATCGCGGGCGGCATCCCCCTCACCAGCTTCGTCTTGTTGATGGGCATGGGCGGGGCCGCAGTGGCCCTGCTGCTCTCGCTCAGCCAAGGGCGACTGCCGCCGCTGACGCTCAGACATGTGAGCTCCTACGCGGTCGCCGGCGTCTCCGGCTATGGAGTGCCGTACCTCACCGTAGGCTACGTCAGCGGCGAGGGCGTGCCCGCCGGCATCATCAGCATGCTCGTGGTTCTGGCGCCCATCCTAACTTACGCAGGTGCTGTCGCGTTCAGGCTCGAGAGAATTTGGTGGCCACGGGTCCTCGGCTTCGGCGTTGGCATCGTCGGGGTCGCGCTGCTCGTCGTGCCCGAGACCAGCCTGCCCTCGAGGGAGCTGGTGCCCTGGATTCTGCTGGCGCTCTTGCTGCCGATCGGCTACGCGACGACCAGCCTCGCCACTGCGCTGATGCGCCCGCCTGCGACCGAATCGCTCCACTTCGCGTTTGGCTACTTCTTCTTCGGTTCTCTCCCGATCCTCGCCGTGGTGGCGGCGACTGACGGATGGTGGTGGTTCGAGGGCCGGATGGAGCCCGCCGACTGGGCGCTGATCACCGCCTTCTTCGTCCAGGCCCTCGGCATTTACCTTTTCGTCGAGCTGATCCGCTTCCTGGGGCCGGTCTTCTTCTCGACGGTGAACTTCATCGTCGCCCTTGCGGGCATCGGCTGGGGCATCTTGTTCTTCGGCGAGAGCCACAGCCACTGGGTCTGGCTCGCGCTCGTCTGCCTCATGCTCGGCGTCTTCTTCGTCATCCTGCGCCGCCGCGAGCGTCCGGAACCGGCGGAGGCCGCGCCGGGCTAGCCGCCGCTAGGAGCGGACGCGACACCGCTCCCGGCCCTGCCGCGACGCAGTTGCCCCATGTCTATCGCCCACATCGCGCTCGCTCTCGCCGTCACCGTACTGTGGGGCTTCTCCTTCGTGGTCATGCGGGAGCTGCTCGACGCCCTGCCGCCCCTGATGGTGGCCGGGCTTCGCGTCGCCACCGCCGCACTGCCCGTGCTGGTTCTCTTCCGCCCGCCGGCGATCGCCTGGTACTGGACCCTGGGCCTCGGCCTGACCCAGGGCACGATCCAGATGTCGCTGCTGCTCTTCGGCATGCAGTTCGGCATGCCGGCAGGGCTCAGTTCCCTGCTGCTCCAATCCCAGGTCTTCTTCACCACGATCTTCGCCTTCGCAATCCTGGGCGAGAGGCCGGGTCGCGCCCAATATGTGGGAATTGCCGTCTCCGGTGCGGGCATTGGGATCATCGGCCTTACCCTTCCGGGCGGGCCGACCCTCGTGGGCCTCGGCTTCGTGATCGTCGCCGCGGTGAGCTGGGCCTGCTCCAACATGATCATCAAGCTCGCCGGCACCGACGATCTGCTTCGCCTGATCGCGTGGGCGCACCTGATCGGCGTGCTGCCGCTGCTCGCGCTCTCCTATGTCTTCGAAGGGGGATCGGCGGCCTTCACCGCGCTCGCCGCCATCAGCTGGGTGACCATCGGCGAGCTGTTCTTCCTCGGGCTGATTGCCACCTGCTTCGGCTTCATGCTGTGGAGCTACCTGCTGCGCCGCTATCCGGCCTACCTGGTGACGCCCTTCTCGCTCGTCATTCCCATTTCGGGTCTCATCAGCACCGCGTTGCTGCTCGACGAGAGCCTGGGGCCGCAGCGGCTCGCGGGCGTGGGGCTTGTCCTCATCGGCCTCGTTCCGGCAACGCTCCGCGTCCGCCGCACCGTGCGCCTTTAGCGCCCGCGCGGCGTCTTGCGCGGGCTGGCGACTGGGGCGCCGTGCAGGTACTCTCCGTCCCCCTCATGCCAAGGAGGCACAAGATGCTCGCCCGCACCCTCGCCGCAACGGGGCTAGCGCTCGCCCTTGCCCTCACCGCCGCCAAGCCGGGACAGGCGGAGGTTGTCTGCGATACAGAGAGCGCGGAAGACGGCGCGTGCGATCCCGGCACCGCCGCCCAGACTGTCGCCGATGGCTCCGAGGCACCCGCGGTATCGACCGCCGACCTGCCGGTAGACGCCATCCGGAAAATCATCCGCGAGTATTTGATCGAGCACCCTGAGGTGCTGATCGAGGCCCAGCAAGCGCTGCAGGCCAAGCGGGCCGCACGGGAGTCCGAACAGGCGAAAGAGGCCATTCTGCGCTACCGCGACGAGATCTTCTTCGACCCGGAGGCGCCGGTTGCGGGTAATCCCGACGGTGCGGTCACGCTGGTCGAGTTCTTCGACTATCGCTGCGGCTACTGCCGGCGCGTCAAGTCGACCCTGGAGACCCTGCTGGCGGAGAACGACGATCTGCGCCTCGTCTACAAGGAGTTCCCGATTCTGGGGCCGGAATCGACGGCGGCGGCGCACGCGGCGCTGGCGGCGCGAAACCAGGGTAACTATGAGGCGTTTCACTGGGCGTTGATGGAAGCCGATGGCCCGTTCGACCTCGACCATATCCTCGCGGTCGCCCGTTCCGTCGGCCTCGATGACGAGCGCCTCGCGCGCGACATGGAGGAGCCCGCCCTGGATGCGTTGATCGAGCGCAACGCCGTGCTCGCCAACGTCCTCGGCATCGGCGGGACGCCGGCCTTCGTCATCGGCGATCAGTTGATTGGCGGCGCAATACCGCTCGAGCAATTCCGCGCCGTCATTGCCGACGCACGGCAGGCGCTGACGGAAGGCACCGGCGCCCAATAGCCGAAAAGAAAGGGGCGGACCCGAAGGCCCGCCCCGTACCCTGTCGACGGTGGCGAGAGGTCAGTTCGCGATCTTGACCTCGTCCTCCGTCGCGATGGTTCCGGCCGCATGGTGCATGGCACGCTCCATGCCGACCTCGCGATAGTGCTTCACCGCCTCGCGATACTCGCTCTCCTCCTGGTGGATCTGGAAGAAGTGCCAGCCCACCCAGAGGGCCACGAGGATCCCGACCATCGCTGTTTCGGCGCCCACGCCAGGGTACATGGCGCCGATTTCGGCGGGATTGGTAAAGGAGTCCAAGCCGGTCGAAGCCATCTTCGCCTCCTATTCCTTGGCGTAGGTGCGTTCGATCTTCTCGAACGCCGTTTCCTGGTGTGCATGGTAGGGATACGCATCGCCGAGTTGATGCGTATCCAGACCCGCCAGCTCGACCTCGCGCGGCACCCGCAGCATGTTGAAGTATTGCAGGACCCGGGCGAGCACGTAGCAGGGCAGGAAACCCAGCACCCAGAACATGATAATGGCCCCGAGAATCTGACCCACCGGATTGATCTGCGGCAGGCCCTCCGGAGTTGTGAACAGGGCGATCGAGGCCTCGCGTGCGGAGTAGTCGCCGAACGTCGGTGCCGCGGCCGGGTAACCCCAGAGCACGAAGCCACACACGACGACGCCGAAGAACCCAGCGTAACCGTGCACGGCGACCGCGCCGACCGCATCGTCGATCTTGAACCGCCGCTCGACCCAGCGGTGCATGTAGATCATGAACACCACGCCGACCGCAGCGATGAAGAGTGCCTGCAACGGGTGATAGAGATCGTTGCCGGCAGAGGCCGCGATGATGCCGCCGAGGCCGCCTGAATAGGTCCAGAACGGATCGCCCTTGGTGACGATGTAAGCCGCCATCAGACCGCCCGAGAAGGACATCAGGAAGTTGTAGACGATGGCGGACAGCGTCGTCGGCATCCCGTAGATGTTGGTCGCCGAGAAGAAGGTCCCCGCCTCGCCGCCGATGTCGATGATCGGCACGTTGCAGGCCGCATAGAAGCCCCAGAAGCCGGTGAAGATCAGGAACAGCCCGACCGTAACCAGCCAGGGGTTGTGCGGCTTGATCTCGTTCACCTCCCCATTCGGCCCGAACTTGCCGATGCGCGGACCCAGCACGCACAGAATTGCGAGTGCCGAGCCGCCGGCGATGGCATGCACCACGCCGGACGCATAAGCATCGTGATAGCCGAGGATCTGGACCATCCAGCCGCCCGGGTGCCAGCCCCAGGCTGCGTCGAGGATCCAGGTGAAGGAGCCGATCAGGACCGCGAAGATGAGGAACGCGCTGGTCTTGATACGCTCGATCACCGCGCCCGAGACAATCGAGGCGGTGGTCCATGAGAAGAGCAGGAACGCCGCCCAGAACACACCAAGGATGCGGTCCTGCATGTGGGCGCCCATGAACTCGTCCCACGGCTCCGCAAACGACGCATCGGAGAATCCGCCGGACGCGAACGGAACATTGGGAAATGCGAAATAGACGTACCACCCGAAGAAGAAGAACGTGACGGTGACCAACGGGATCAGCATCGTGTTCTTCATCAAGGTGTGCAGGACATTCTTGCGCCGGGATGCGCCTACCTCGTAGGTGCAGAACCCGGCGTGAATCAGGAACATCATGACCACCGTGATCCAGTAGTAGGATTCGGTGAAAATTGTTGTCAAGGCATCGACAGGGTCACCCATAGCACTCCCCATACCTTGTGGTGCCGCGCGCCGCGTTGTTGTAGGTCTCCGCGCGACGGCCCAAATCGCGGTCGCCTATCTTGGGCAGCCCGCGGCGGCATGTCCAGCATCGCCTACGCCGGAACTGGGAAAATGAACAATAGGTCCACCTTTACAACGAGATAGAGAGAACCGGACGAATCTCGATGGCGGGTACCCTGCAGCGGCAGGTTGACACGCACGCGAAGCCCTCGAGTCGCGGGCCCGTCACAAAACCGGCGACTCAAGGCAGTTGGACAGCGGATTTACCGCCTGCCGGCGCCTCTCGTCCGAGAGGGACCTGGACGGCGCGCCCTCCCTATTGCGCGGCCGTCATGACGAAATCGTGGTCGAGGTGCAGGCCCTCATCGCTCGACTCGTAGTGGACGACCAGGGAGTCCTTGACGCCGAACACGGCATCGGACCCGAGATAGGGGTCGTCGTCATTGAAGAGCTGCGTCACCAACGTCTCGTACCCCGCCGCCGAGAGCATGAAATGAATATGGGCGGGGCGCCAGTTGTGGCGGCCGGCGGCCTCCAGCATGGCACCGACCGGGCCGTCGCCGGGGATCGTGTAGCTCACCGGCTTGCGCGTGTGGAACCGGTAACGCCCGTCCGCCCCGGTGGTGAGACGGCCGCACAGGCTGAACGACCCGTTCGGGTCCTGGGCCGCGTACATGGCGTTGGGCCCGGTCTGCCAGATATCGAGCACCGCACCTGAAACCGGCGCGCCGTCGAGATCGACCACCTTGCCGGAGACGAGCACCCGCTCGCCGTCGGTCACGCCGTCCGCCAGGTCTGCGCCGTTGTCGTAATCGGGCGCCCCCTCTTGATAGAACGGCCCGAGCACGCTGCTCTCGGTCGCGCCGGCCGGTTTGCGGTTGTTGATCGCGTCGATCAGCATCGTGGCACCGAGCGTGTCCGACAAGAGGATGAACTCCTGGCGGCGTTCGTCGCACTTCTTGCCGGTTTCGGTCAGGAAGCGGATGGCGGCCAGCCATTCCTCCTCGGTCGGCTCGACCTCCCGGATGAAGCCGTGCAGGTGGCGGGTGAGGCCGAGCAGGATATCCCGCATCCGCCCCTCGGCGCTCTCTTCGATCCGTTGGATCGCCGCCTGTGTGATTTCGTCTTCGGCGCTTGCCGTCTGCGTATCGGCGCGTGCGGTCTTCGGCATGGCGATTCACTCCCTCGTCTCTAGCCCACGCCGTGCGGGCCACCGGTACCGGCGACGGCCGCTCGTAGGGATTAGGGGAGCAGACGTGCTGCCGGGTTTGCTAGTTTCCGACCCGACGCCCTGAGATCGGGTCGAAGAATAGCAGGGTCTCGGTATCGAGATGCACGTCAACCCGGTCGCCGTCATTGAACTCCTGCACGCCGGCTACGGTCAACGCCAGGTTGATCCCCGCCAGGTCGATACCGACTGTCGTGTGCACGCCGAGCGGCTCGAGGTCGTTGACAAATCCTGTGCGGTGCGTTTCCTCGGTCGCCGAGGCCACGATTCGGACGTGCTCGGGGCGGAGCCCCACCTCGACCTCGCTCAAGTTCGCCGGCAGCCCGTGCTCCATACGGTCGGGTAGAGGCAGCACCATCGAGCCGATGGTGAGGCTGGCCTGACCGTTCTCGCGCGAGAGCCGCCCGGGCACGATATTGATCTTGGGGTTGCCGACGAAGCGGGCCACGTCGCGGTCGGCCGGCTCGTCGTAGAGCTCCTGCGCCTTGGCAATCTGCCGCACCTCGCCTTCCAGCAAGACGCAGACGGTGTCCGCAAGCGCCAGCGCCTCGGTGTAGTCGGGCGTCGCAAAGACGAAGGTGCGGCCGAGGTCGCGTTGCAGGCGCTTCAGCTCGGTCCTGAGCTCGATGCGGAGCATGAAGTCGAGGCTCGAAAGCGGCTCGTCGAGCAGATAGAAGCGCGGCTCGCGCACCATGGCGCGGCCGAGAGCGACACGCTGCCGCTCGCCGCCGCTGAAGGTCGCGGGCAGGCGGCCGAGAATGTGCCCGATCTTGAGCAGCCCCGCGATCTCGTCGACCCGCTTCTTGATGTCGGCTTTCGGCATCCTGGCGAGTCTGAGCGGGGAGGCGACGTTCTCATACCCCGTCTTGTTGGGGTAGAGCGCGAGATTGTCGAAGATCATGGCGATGTCGCGCCGGTTGGGCTGCAGCTTGGTGAAGTTCTGGCCCTCGACCCATACCTCGCCCGAGGTCGGTGCCTCGAGCCCTGCGATGATCCGCAAGGTGGTGGTCTTGCCTGCCCCGGCCGGGCCCAGGAGCACGATCAGCGAGCCGCGCGGAACCTCCAGGCTCAGCTCCCTGAGCGCCTGCACGGCGCCGAAGTTTTTCGAGATGGAGCGAAGCTCCAGGAGGGTTTCGACCATGGCCCGGCTCACGCCCTGAAGCGGACGCCCGATGCGGCGTCGAACAGGGCCAGCAGCTCGGCGTCCGGCCGGATTGTGATCTCGCTACCTTCGTGGGCCTGCATACCGGTCCCCACGATCAGCTTCAGGTCGGTCTGGCCGAGCCGCACCGTGAGAACTGTCTCCGGCCCTTGCGGCTCGACCGCGACGACCAAGGCGATGAACGCTTCCGGGTCGCCCGCTTCCGCCACCAACATCGACTCTGGCCGCATGCCGACGATCACCTCGGCGCCGTCGCCCAATCCCGCGGCGCTGGATGGCGGCACGGGAATGATCGAGCCGTTCTGCGCCACGACGGGACGGTTGCCGTCATGGCCGAACTGCCCGCGCACGAAGTTCATCGGCGGGTTGCCGAGGAAGCTGCCGACGAAGGTGTTGTCGGGATAGTGGTAGACGTTGTGTGCTGTGTCGTACTGCTTGAGCGCACCGAAATCCATGACCGCGATTCGGTGCGCCAGCGAGAGCGCCTCGATCTGGTCATGGGTCACATAGATGATGGTCTGTCCGGTCTCGGTCTGGATGCGCCGGAGCTCGCGGCGCATCTGGTTGCGCATCTCGGCTTCGAGGTTGCTGAGCGGCTCGTCGAGCAGCAGGATCTCGGGGTTGGTTACGAGCGTGCGCCCGATCGCGACCCGCTGCAGCTCACTCGCACCCAGTTCCAGAGGCTTGCTATCGAGCTGATGGCCGAGATTTAGGAAGGCCGCGACCTTCGCCACCTCCCGTTCCATATCGGGGCGCGTCATGCCACGCACGCGAAGCCCGTACTCCAGATTGTGCCGGACATTCATGTGGGTGAAGACGGCGTAGTCCTGAAACACCAGGCCGACATTGCGCTGACCGGGGGGAACGTCCAGCACCGACTTGCCGTCGATCAGAATATCGCCCGAGGTGGGCGGCTCCAGGCCCACGATCATGTTCAGCGTCGTCGACTTGCCGCAGCCGGACGGCCCCAGCAGCGCCATGGTCTCGCCTTCCTCGACGCCGAGGGACACGTCGTCGACGGCGATGAGGTCGCCGAACTCCTTGCGGAGCTCCACCAGCTCCAGCTTGATGTTTGCCATCGTGCCGCTAACGCTTGATCGCGCCGAGGGTGAGGCCGCGCACCAGATGCCGCTGGATGAAGAAGCCGACGATCACCAGCGGAACGATAGAGACGCACGCGAGCGCCGCCTGAATGCCGTACTGCTGGCCCGAGGTGGCGCTGAAGTACTTGGAGAGCTTGACCGGGATGGTCTCGACATTGGTGTAGGTCAGCACCAGCGCGAACAGGAACTCGCTCCAGTTGAGGATGAAGATGAAGAGCGCCGTCGCGATCAATCCGCCCTTGATGAGCGGCACCGTGACCCTGATATGTGCCTCCCATCGCGACATGCCGTCCATCATCGCCGCCTCCTCAATCTCCTGAGGCAGCTCGTCGATGAAGCTCTTCAGCATCCAGGTGGAGAACGGCACCGTGACCGCTGCGTAGGCCAGGATCAGCCCCCAGTAGGTGTCGGTCGCCTCGATTCCGGGCGCGCTGAACATCACGACGAAGGGGATGGCGATCGCAATGGGCGGGAACATTCGCCCCGATAATATGAAGAAGGGTGTGATGTTGCCGCCGAATCGGTATCGCGCGATGGCGACAGCGGCCATGAAGCCGACCACAATGGACAGTATGGTCGAGAGCACCGAAATGATGACCGAGCCCCGGATGGACTGCCACGCCGACTTGGTCAGGAAGTCGGCGACCGCGCCGCTCACCGACGATGACTGGGTGGCGCGCTGCGCCTTGATCTCGCCTTCCTCCGTGTACTGGCCGAGACCTCCCCGCTGCTCGAGCAGGACGGACGGCCAGAGAATCACGAGATAGTTGGTGACGGTGCCGTTCTCCGACACCCACACCGGCGGCGTCGTGACCCACTCGTTCGACGGCTTGAAGGAGGTGGACACCATCCAGAACAGCGGGAACACCGCGAAGAGGAGCCCGAGGGCAAGCCCGATCGCGCTGCCGGGACCGAATTTCCTCGCGCCCATCTAACGCTTCTCCAGCAACTGGTAACGGATCGGCCGCAGCATCATGTTGATCATCACCACGGTGATCACCAGCACGATGAAGCCCGCCGACCCCGCGTAGGCGAGGCGGAAGTCCTGGAAGCCAAGCTTGTAGAGGTAGAGGCTCATGGTCTCGGTCGCCGTGCCGGGACCGCCGCGGGTCAGGATATAAATCTCGTCGAAGAGCTTGATGACCTCCATGCCGCGGATCACGAAGGCGATGATGATGACGCCCCGCATGTTGGGCATGATGACGGTCCAGAAAATCCGCCAGTTGCTGGCGCCGAGCACGGTCGCCGCGCGCACAGGGTTCTCCGGCACCGCGTTGAGGCCCGAGAGCAGGATCAGGAAGAACAGCGGCGACCAGTGCCAGACCTCGGTGATGACCACGGCGAAGAAGGCCAGCACGCCGTGGTTGAGCCACTGCAGGTCGGCCCCGGCGGAGGTGCCGCCGATCCAGCCGAGCACCTGATTGACCGGACCACTGTACTGGAACAGCATGAACCAAGTGTAGCCGACGACGACCGGCATGATCATCATCGGGGTCAGCAGCGCGGTGAACCAGATGCGCTTGCCCCAAAACTGCTTAAGGAAGATTGTGGCGAGCCCTAACCCGATCAAAAATTCGAGGCAGAGGCTCAACACCGATATGACGAGCGTCCGGCCCAGCGCCTCGAGGAAGCGCGGCTCGTCCGTCACCAGATAATAGTAGTTGAGGCCGAGCTCGGTATCGCCGGAGAACACCGACCCCACGGCCTGCCAGATGGAGGTTCCAAAAGTCGGCTGCCATTCGGTCAGCGCGACGAAGAACTCCAGGCCGAAGGGGAAAATCAGCATCATAATTAACAGAAGCTGAACGGGCGTGATGAAGAGCGCGCCGATGTAGCGCTTGTCGTTGGGGTCGAACAGGCGTGCCCGCGCCTGCAATGCACGCACGGGCACGCCGCCGTTCGCAGTCTTCGTAACCACTTAACCTGCAGTCCGCTTGTACTGCTAGGGTCGGACTACAGAACCCACTTTTCGACGCCGACGAGCTTCTGCAACGGCTCCGGATACATCTTGGCCAAGCCGTGCCAGCTCTCCTTCTGCTCTGCCTTGCCCAGGCGCCGCGTGATGCGGTTCTGCTCCTTGGCGGTGTCTGCCATCGCCTCTTCGGGCGACTTGTTGCCGTTGTAGGAGGCAGTCAGATTGATGTCGAGTGCGTTGAGGTACTCCGCCGCGCCGCGCAACTGAATTTCCGGCACCGCGTCCACGATCGCCTCGGCGTGGGTCGCCAGGAAATCGCCCGGATACGACGCGAAGAACTCCGCCGACGGAGCGAAGAAGTGGTTGTCACGCCACGGGTCGAAGTAGCCACCCTCGTTCGGGATCGAGCGCATCGACATGGTCGGTCCGGTGAGCCACTGCGAGTAACAGTAGGCGGCTTCCTGGATCGGCGAGTAGTTGCTCACCACGAAGTCCCAGGCGAAGGCATGGATGCACGAGCGGATGAGCTCGCCGTTGTGCATGGTGCCCGGCACCTTCGAGACGGCAGTCTGCGAAGGCTCGCCGTCCTCGCCCTTGGCGGCGATGATCGACTGCGAGCCCGCCGCGTCGTTGCTGTAACGCCAGAGCGACGGCCAACCGAACTCACAGAAACCACGGCCCTGCGCGTAGTACTGCGCGTAATTCTCAGTGAAGCCGTAGGTGAACTGCTCGGCCGGCATGATGTCCTGCAGCGCGATCAGCTCCTTGAGCGTCTCGATGCTCTGCTCCGAGCCGGCCATCGAGTTCATGTCCTCGTCGAAGTAGAAGTGGCCCTTCGACTGGACCCGCGTCATCCAGTGGAACTTGTTCCAGAACGGCGAGCGGTACTCGAGGGCGCCGTAGAAGTTGTTGTCCGGATCGTGCATCTCGGCGCAAAGGGCGTCGTACTCGGTCCAGGTATGGACCATTTCCCGCTTCGACTTCGGCGCCAGGCCCTTCTCGGCGAGCTTGTCCTTGCGGTAGCTCAGGTGCCACCAGTCGCCGTCGCAATAGAGTCCGTAGGTCTTGCCCTTATACTTCTGCCCGAATTCGGACACCGGGAACTGGAGTTTGTTGGGCCCTGAGTAGACCTCGGGATCGTACTTGTCCATGAAGTCGTCGAGAGGCCGCGCCACGCCAGACTCGGCCAGGTCCGCAAGGCTCAGCGGCGCCGGGATCATGATGTCGTAGCGGCCGGTCTTGGCCACCGCTTCCTGCATCGCCTTCTGGTGGGTCTCGGTGACCGGCACCTCGATCAGCTCGACGTCGAAGCCGGTGAGGCCCTTCCACTCCTCAGTGAAGGGCGACAGGTTACCGCCGGACCCCGACGGATACATGACGCTGATGGTCTTCTTCGGCGCGTCGGCGAAGAGCGCCTTGGCACCGTTGATGGCGCGCTCTTCAGGCGTAGCGCCGTCTGCCGCCCAGGCCTCCCTCACACTGAAGGGCGCCTGGTTCATCAACATCTTGATCGCGCCCGCACCGAGCCCGAGGCCGGCCATGCCCTTGATCAGGTCGCGCCGCGAGACGTTGTAGTTCTTGCGGTCCGCGTGCATCGACCAGAGCCGATACAGTTCCTTCTTGAGGTCTTCTTTCCTGTCGGTATGCGACATGCGCACCCTCCCTTCAGCACGGGGCCGAGACAGCCGGACCCGGCTCTCATCGTTTGTCCAAGGTTGAAGCACCGCGCAGGCGCGGTGCTTGTAGACACTCCCTTTGCGGCGCGCACAATAACCATGGCGTGCCCGCCATGCAAATGGAATTAGAATGCCCGGTCACGCGTGCATAGCGGCAGCGATGCGGGCGCGAATCACCGTGCAGGGAGGCAACACCCGGCGATGCGCTGGATCAGGGAATACAAGATCGAGAAGCCCGCGCTCTGCGACGAGCTGATCAAGGGCTTCAAGCGAACGCGCCGGCTCGGCCTCACCCGGCCGGGGACGAGCGCCAAGGGCGTCGACAAGTCGTGGAAGGACTCCGAGGACGCGAGCCTCACCTGCTTCCCCTACGAGGTCTATGCCAAGACTGTGCGCACCTATCGCGGCCATGTCATGGCCTGCCTCGGCGACTACCTGCGGGCATTCCCGGTGCTGGGCGAGGCCTCCGACAAGCTGGGCTTCCTGGAGCCGCCGCAGATGCAGTACTACAAGCCCGGCGGCGCCTTCCACGGCGCCCACTATGAGAGCAGCGGCCTCGACCTCGGCCACCGGGTGCTCGCCTTCCAGACCTTCCTCAACGACATTGCCCAGGGCGGCGGCACGTACTTCACCATTCAGGAACACCTCGTCCCGCCGGCCAAGGGCAAGACGATGATCTGGCCGGCAGGCTTCACTCACACCCACCGGGGCGAGGTGGCGCCGCGCGAAGAGAAGTACATCGTCACCGGCTGGATCAGCTTCATGGGCGTTTAGACGCTGGCCTTATAAATGTGTCGGGGGCGGCCGCACGGTGCGACCGCCCCCTTGTCCTCCTATGCCGCCTCTTGCCAAGAGCCGGTCTTTGCCCCGCGATCAGAACTTGATGCGGGCACCGACGCCGGTGATGGTGATGTCATTGGTCGAGGTTCCCACGATACCGGCGTCGTAGACTCCGAAGATGCCTCTGCGCGAGAGGCAACGAGGAAATTCGCAGATCGCGTTCGCAACCACGCCGCAGAGTGTGCACAGCGCTGGCGACTGGGCTGGTGTCCGGGCGCGTCCCTCTAATTGGAGAGTGTCTTAGAGAGTGTCGAGCGCGGTCCGGACCGCCTCGTGTTCTTCCGTGCCCGGTGCGAGCAGAGGCAGGAGGCGCTCCCAATGGATACGCGCGGCGTCGGTGTCGCCGCGCTCCGCCGCCGCGAGGCCGGCGAACCAGAGTGCCGCCCCATCGGCGGGATCGAGCGCGAGGATTCGTTCATAGACTGCGACAGCCGCCGGCGGCTGCGGATTCGCGCCGATGTCGCCGGTGAGAGCACGCGCGTAGGCATGAAGTGTCGCGAGATCGTCGGGAGCGAACTCCACCGCCCGGCGCAGCGTGTCGAGCGCCTTCTCGGGCTCGCCGAGCACGGCGTAGGAGCGGGCGAGGCGGCGCCAACCTTGCGCGTCGTCCGGATTTTCCTCGAGCCGCGCGGCGAGGCCCTCCACCATGCCGTGGATCATCTCCGTGCGCTCGTCCGGGGACATTTCTGCGGCCGCCGCCACGTCGTCCGCCGTCGGGCCGGAAGGCGCCTCGGCGACAGCAGGCGCGCGCGGCGCTAGCCCCGGCTCGACGCCTAGCACCCCGGCGGCCTGCCGAATCAGCCCTTCAAGATCGCCACGCCAGGCCGCGTCGGCCGGTGTATCGGCGGCGAGTGCGAGCCAGATCTCGTAGGCTTCCTGCACCTCCCCGGCCTGCGCGCGGGCAAGCGCCAGGTGAAAGCGAGAGACCGGGTCATCCGGCTGCGTTTCGAGGGCCTGGCGAAAGACGCGGACCGCCTCGGGCACCACCACCCCGTTGTTGGCCCAGACGATCGCCTCGCCCAGCATCCCCAGCACTTCGGGATCGCCGCCGGAAAGAGCGGCCGCCTGCCGCAGCGCGTCGGCCGCCTCGGGATAGCGCTGCAGAACCACGTAGGAGCGGCCGAGCAAGAGCCAGCCTTCGAGATTGCCGGGATCGCTCTGCAGCCTTGCCGCGAGGCGCTCGACCGGCTCGCGAAAGGCCGCAACTGCCGCCGGCTCTTCGACCGGCCGCTCGATCTCGGCGAAGGGACGGCCCGGCAGCCCGGGAGTGCCGAGGCTCGCATAGACGCCGGCGGCGAGGGCCGGGATGCAGAGGCCGAGCCCCAGCGCCGCCGCGCGCCGCCGCCATGCCGCCGGCCCGCGAGCGCGGTCGTCCGGTGGCTCGGCTGCCTGCGCCGCTTCAATTGCCTGCGCCGCGTCCCGCGCCCGTGCCGCGCGCAGCATGCGCCGCTCGATCTCGGTGCGCGCCGCCTCTTCCTGCTCCTCGCTGACGAGCCCGCGGGCGCGGTCGCTCTCGAGCTCGCGGAGCTGATCGCGGTAAACGGTGAGGTCGTAGTCCGCCCGGGACGGGCCCTGGCGGTGCCGGCGCAGCACCGGGATCAGCACCGCCGCGACGGCAAGCGCCGTCAGCAGGGCGGCGGCAAGCGCGAAGATCATCGGCTGCTCTGTTATGAGTCGTCGTCGAGGAGCGCGTCGAGCCGCCGC
The DNA here is from genome assembly GCA_965262755.1 of Alphaproteobacteria bacterium. Lineage (GTDB taxonomy): Bacteria > Pseudomonadota > Alphaproteobacteria > UBA828 > UBA828 > WTGU01. The sequence continues at coordinate 1,479,837 of OZ253557.1, forward strand.
CGTTCCTCGGCGGAGAGAGGCGTTGCCCCCGCACCGCGCCCCCCGGCCCTCGCGCGGCGCAACAGGGCGTAGGCGATAGCGGCGCCGGCGACGAAAACAGCCGCCGGCCCGAACCAGAGCGCATAGGTCTCGGGCTTCACCGGCGGGTCGAGCAGAACGTAATCGCCGTAGCGGTCGGTGAGGAAGCCCCGCACGTCCACGTCGCTCTCGCCGGCAGCGAGGCGCTCGCGGACGATGGCGCGCATGTCCTGAGCAAGCGCCGCGTTGGAATTGGCGATCGACTGGCCCTGGCACACCAGGCAGCGAAGCTCCTCATGCAGCGCGCGGGCACGCGCCTCGAGCGCCGGGTCGGCGAGCGGCTCGTCGGGCGAGAAGGCCAGGCCATGGCCCGCCGCGAGTGCGAGCCAGAGCGCAACGACCCCGCCCAGCACGACCCGCCGAACGCCGCTCATCCGCGCAGGTCCGCGATCAGCGGCAGGATCGTGTCGTCGATGTCCTGCGGCGTCAGCACCCCGACATGACGGTGGCGGATTCGGCCGGCGCCATCCACCACGAAGGTCTCGGGCACGCCGTAGACGCCCCAGTCGATTCCCGTCCGGCCGCCGAGGTCGGCGCCCATGAGCGTGTAGGGATTGCCGAGGCGGCCCAACCAACGCTCGGCGTCGTCCGGCGTGTCCTTATAGTTAATGCCGTAGAGGGGGACCGTCCCGGCCTCGGCGAGCGCCATGAGCAGCGGATGCTCGACCCGGCAGGGGCCGCACCAGGAGGCGAAGATGTTGACGAGCGCGATCTTGCCCTGCCCCAGATCGGCGGTCGCGAACCCGCCCGCCTCCTCGAACCCCTGGACCGGCGGGAGGGCGAATTCGGGCACCGGCTTGTCTATCAGCGCGGACGGCACCTTGCCGGGATCGCCGGTGAGCAACTGAACGCCGAGCGCGGCGGCCAGCGCGACGAAGAGGAACACCGGCAGGAGATAGCGGAGCCGCCTGGCGGCGGAGACCTGCGGTCGGGCGCTCCCCTCCTCCGCCGGCGCCTGGGTGCCTTCGTCCGCCACGTCTGTCTATTGCCTCTTAGTCGCCCGCGCCCGCAGTAGCGACGACGGCTTCCGCCTTTCCCCGGCGCCGTGCGGGTGCGCCGACACGGTGGCGGCGGTCGGTGAGCGAGACGGCGCCGCCCGCCACCATGGTCAACGCGCCGATCCAGATCCAGGGCACGAGCGGGTTGTGATGGATGCGGATCGCGGTGCCGCCGCCGGGTGCATCCTCGCCGACGACGACATAGAGATCGGAAAGCCAGGTCGTGTGGATCGCGGCCTCGGTGGTCCAGGTGTCCTGGACCGGATAGTGGCGGCGCTCGGGCAGGAGGAGCGCGACCTCCTCCCCGTCCCGCAAGACCCGGACCTCGCCCCGCCGGGCCATATAGTTGGGGCCGGGCACGTCGCCGACGCCGAGCAGCTTGAAGTCATAGCCGGCGAGCGCGACCGAATCCCCCGGCCGCATCACCTGTTCCCGCTCAGTCTGCCAGTTGCCGGCCCCCACCGTGCCCGCCACCAGCACGGCTACACCGAGATGGGCGATGCTCATCGCCCAGGCCGCGCGCGGCAGGCCGACGGCGCGACGCATGCTCTCGCCGAGCGGAACCCGGAAGAGCCGCACGCGCGCGGCCAGCTCCGTCAGCACGCCCGCGACCACCCAGCCGGCGAGCGCCATGCCGAGCACCGCGCCCCACGGCCCGCCGCCGCTCGCCGCGACCGCCGCCGCCACCGCGATGGCGGCGACGAGCGAGATCGCAAGGCGCGGGAGCACGGCGCCGGGCCCGGCGCGCTTCCAGGCCATCAACGGCCCTACCGCCATCATCAGGAGGAGCGGGATCATCAGCGGCACGAAGGTCGATTCGAAGAAGGGCGGGCCGACCGAGACCTTCTGTCCGGCGACGGCGTCGAGGATCAGCGGATAGAGCGTGCCAATGAAGACCGTGGCGCAGCCGACGGCCAGCAGCAGATTGTTGGCCAGCAGCGAGCCTTCGCGCGAGAACGGGCGGAACGTGCCGCCGGCCCGCATCCCCGGCGCCCGCCAGGCGTAGAGCGTGAGCGAGCCGCCGACAACGATCACCAGGAACATCAGGATGTAGACCCCGCGCGCCGGGTCGGAGGCGAAGCTGTGCACCGAGGTCAGCACGCCGGAGCGCACCAGGAAGGTGCCCAGCAGGCTGAGCGAGAAGCCGAGGATCGCGAGCAGCACGGTCCAGCTCTTCAGGCTGTCCCGCTTCTCCGCCACGATGGACGAGTGCAGCAGCGCGGTCGCCATCAGCCAAGGCATGAAGGAGGCGTTCTCGACCGGATCCCAGAACCAATACCCGCCCCAGCCGAGCTCGTAATAGGCCCACCAGGATCCCAACGCGATACCCGCTGTCAGCGCGCACCAGGAGAGCAGCGTCCACGGCCTGACCCAGCGCGCCCAGGCCGCGTTCACCCGGCCTTCGATCAGCGCCGCCACGGCGAAGGAGAAGGCCGTCGAGAGCCCGACATAGCCGAGATAGAGCAGCGGCGGGTGGAAGGCGAGGCCGGGATCCTGCAGCAGCGGGTTGAGATCGCGCCCGTCGAACGGCGCGGGGTCGAGCCTGAGGAAGGGGTTGGAGGTGGCGACAATGAAGACCAGAAAGCCGAGACCGATCAGGGCCTGCACGGCCAGCACCCAGGCCCGGAACACCGGCGGCAGGTTGCGCCCGAAGGCCGCCACGGCGGCGCCGTAGACCGCGAGAATCCAGACCCAGAGCAGCATCGAGCCTTCGTGATTGCCCCATGTGCCGGTGAACTTGTAGAGCAGCGGCTTGGCCGAGTGGGAGTTGTCGGCGACCGTCACGACCGAGAAGTCGGAGACGACGAAGGCCTGCATCAGGCAGGCCAGCGCGGCCGAGATGAAGGCGAACTGCGCCACCGCAGCCGGCCGGGCCAGCGCCATCAGGGCGCCGTCGCGGAACCTTGCGCCGAGCGGCGCCGCTGTGGCCTGCACGAGCGCCATGGCCAGCGCGAGGATCAGGGCGTAATGGCCGATCTCCGGGATCATTCGGTGCCTTCGCCCTTCCAGTTGCCGGACTTCCTGAGCGCGTCCGCCACCTCGCGCGGCATGTAGTTCTCGTCGTGCTTGGCGAGCACCTCATCGGCCTCGAAGGTGCCGCCCTTCAGATAGCCCTCGGCCACCACCCCCTGCCCCTCGCGAAACAGGTCGGGCAGGATCCCGCGATAGGTCACGGGCACGGTATGGGCAAGGTCGGTGATGGTGAAGCGCACCGTCAAGCCGTCGTCCGCCCTTACCACGCTGCTCTCCTCCACCAGGCCGCCCACGCGCAGCCGCTGCTCGGGAGAGAATTGCCGTTCCTTGAGCGTGCTCGGGTCATGGAAGAAGACGAGCGTGTCGTCGAGCGCGGCCAGCACCAAGCCCGCAGCGAGGCCGAGCGCGCCGAGCCCGCCGCCCAGAAAGACCAACCGCCAGTGCTTGCGCTTCATGCCGGAGCGTTCTGCTCCCCGTCACGGTCACCGTCTCCTTCGGCGGCACGCCGGCGCCGGGCGCTCGCCTCAAGGGTCTTGAGCGCCGCCTCGCGTACGCGCATGGTGCGGATGCTCAGCACGAGGAGCGCGACCATGATTGCAGCCGCGGCGCCGAAGGCCGGCCACACATAAGCGGCATACCCGCCCATCTCGAAGAAGGACATTGCCCCGCGCCCACCCACGGCCGGCGGCGCGCGCATGGGCGCCCCCGGCCAGTCACGTTACCCGGCAATGGACATAGTGTGGGCGCATCGTTCGCCGATATCAAGGCACTGGCCGGCCCACTGCTGGCTGGACCTCGGTGTGCGAGCATCCTGGCACGGGGCGGCTGGCGCTTGAGACATGGTTGGCTAGACTGGACGCACAGCGAAGCGGTCTTTGGAGGGGACGGAATGGCCTATTGGCTCTTGAAGTCGGAACCCGGATCCTGGTCGTGGGACGATCAGGTGCGCGACAGCGTCACCGAGTGGGACGGCGTGCGCAATCATCAGGCGAACAACAACATGAAGGCCATGAAGGAGGGCGACCGCTGCTTCTTCTACCACTCGGTCAATGCGAAGGAGATCGTCGGCGTCGTCGAGGTGGTGAAGGAGCATTACCCGGACCCGACCGACCCGTCCGGGCGCTTCGGCATGGTCGACGTCAAGGCCGTGGTCCCGGTGGGGCAGCCGGTCACGCTGAAACAGATCAAGGAAGACCCGGCGCTCGGCGACATGCAGCTTCTGCGTCAATCGCGGCTCTCGGTGAGTCCGGTGTCCGAGGCCGAGTGGCGGCGTATCTGCACGCTGGCCGGCATCGCGGCCTGAGCTGCTCAGAGGCCGCCCTCAGACGCGCTCCCTGCGGGCCGCACGGGCGACACGAAGCAGCGCCTGCGAGCAAATCGCTGCAGGCGGGCCACCGGAGACCTTGCAGTCGCGCTCAGCGCTGGTAAGCAGCCCCAGTGCGCGGGCCGCACGGGCGCTCGGCCAGCGTATCATCTCCTGGGCGAACGCGGCTCGTTCTCTCGGGTAAACCGGCGGCTTGAGGGCGCCCATCGCATCCCCCCGGCTGGCACCCCCTTCCACCGCACCGGTCGCGAGGTGGAGGCGGGCGAGGCGCCGGGCAGCAGCGCGAAGCATGGCGATCGGTTGAACGCCACCATAGAGCGCGCGCGCCAGCGCCCGGTCGAGCCTTTCAAGGTCGCCGGATACGGCCAGCCGCGCGACCGCGTCGGCGGACGCCTCGGCCGCATCGCCGACGCACGCCTCCGCGACCTCCATCGTGAGCACGCCGCCCTCGGACCCCGAATCGCCGAGATAGACCGCGAGCTTCTCGACCTCGCTCTCGATCTGGCGGCGGTCGCTGCCCAGGCGCTCGGCAAGCCAGGCGATGGTCTCCGGCGCGACCGATAAAATTCGCTGCCTGCAGAAAGCCTCGATCAACGCCCGGGCGCCCTCGGTGCTCTCGTCGTAGCAGGGGATGGCGGCGAGGCTTTGTTCCTGCTCGCATAGGCGTCTGAGCCCCGAACGCGGGGTGAGCGGGCCGGCTTCCGCGACCACCAAACTCTCCACGGTGGGCAGTGCGAGGCAAGAACGGACCGCCGGAACCGCCGCCTCGGTCACCCCACGCAGGCGGACCGCGCGCCTGCCGCCGGTGAGCGAGAGCGCCGCCGCCTCATCGGCGAGCCTGCCCGGTTCGCCGCGGAGCAGCGCCGGGTCCAGGCTGGTGACGCGAAAAGGGTCGTCCGGATCCTCTGCCACGGCGCGCACGCAGGCTTCGGCGCGTGCCCGCACCAGGCCTTCGTTGGAACCGTAGATCAGGACCAGCCGGACGCCGGCGTCCGGCGCAGCGCAGAACCGGTCGGCCCGCGCCGGCGCGATCTTCACGGCTTACTAGAGCGCTTCCGTTTCACACGGAAACGCTCTAGCCATTTATCGCTCACGGCAGCCGGCCTGCGGCCGGCGCCTGCGCGGGCGCGCCGCATTCGCGGCGGGCCGCGGTCGCGGCCTGTCGCGCGTCCGTCAAAGGCGAACGCGCTCTAGCCGCCGGATCGGAAGATCGCCGGCGTCTCATCGACGGAGATAGAGGAGAATCAGCGTGAGGATGTCCTCGCTCAGCACCCGCGCAGCCTCTTCCGCGGCGTCCCGCTCGGCAGTCACGGTGGCGAATCCTGAGTCGACGACGTTGAAGCCGCCGGTCGCTCGAGCGGTGTCGCTGTAGACCACCGCCCCGCTCCGGTCGGCCAGCGAGAACTCGGCGCGCAACGTCAGATTGAATCGGGTCGCGTTGTCGTCGAGCTGGATCAGGAGTGGCGTCTTGCTCTGCTTGACCGAGAGGGTCAGGCGGTAGTCGGGATGCGTCGGCTGTCCCTTGGGAGTGAGGCTGTCGATCAAACGGTTGCGGACGATATGGCCGATGCGGTCTTTGACCGGCACGATCTCGATCGCCGCCACACCGCCGCCGCGCGCCTTTCCGCTACGCGTGCCGTAGAGCGGCTCGACAGCGCAGGCACCGAGAATGACGAGAGCAAGAACGAGAGCGAGGGCGGGGGTCGGCCCGCGCCGGAGGCGGGCAGTGAGCCGTGAGAGCGGCCGATCAGGTGACAACATTCACGATCCGCCCGGGCACGACGATCACCTTGCGCACGTCCCGGCCGGCAAGCGCCCGGCGCACGCCGCCGTCCGCCATCGCTGCACTCTCCGCTTCCGCCTTGCCGTGACCGGCCGGCAGCGAGATCGTTGCGCGCTTCTTGCCGTCCACCTGCACGGCGATGACCACGATGTCGTCGGCGAGCAGCGCGGGGTCCGGCTCCGGCCACGGCTCGCGGGCCAACCAGCTGTCATGACCGAGACGGCGCCATGCCTCCTCGGCCAGATGCGGCACGACCGGGCCCAACAGGCGAATGGCCGTCTCCAGGCCCTCCCGCATGACGTGGCCCGCGCCGGGCACGTCCTCCATGGCCGCGAGCGCATTTGTCAGCTCTCGCACCCGCGCCACCGCGCGGTTGAAGCGAAAGCGCTCCAAATCCTCGGTCACGCCGGCGACGGTCTTGTGGATGGTCCTCCGCACCCCGCGCAGGGGGGTGGCCAGCGTGTCGTGGGCCGGCGCCGCCGCGCCGCCGCAGGGCGGGAGCGCGACTGGCGGCGTCAGGACGAGGCGCCAGAGCGCCGCAACGTAACGCCACGCACCCTTGACGCCGGTATCGGTCCATTCCAGGTCACGCTCCGGCGGGCTGTCGGAGAGCATGAAGAGCCGCGCCGTGTCGGCGCCGTAGGCCTCGATAATGGCCTCGGGATCGACGGTGTTGCGCTTGGACTTGCTCATCGCCTCCGACCGGCCGATGGCGATCGGGCGCCCGTCCTCGCGGGCCACCAGTCCGTCCGTACGGGTCTCGACCTCGTCCGGGTAGTACCAGCGCCCGTCGTCGTCGCGGTAGGTCTCGTGGCACACCATGCCCTGGGTGAAGAGACCGGCGAAGGGCTCATCGATGTCGACGTGGCCGCAGAGCTTGAGCGCCTTGGTGAAGAAGCGGGAATAGAGCAGGTGCAGCACCGCGTGCTCGATGCCGCCGATGTACTGATCGACCGGCAGCCACGGTGCAACCTCCCCTGCGGGCAGCGGCTCATCGGCGCGGGCCGCGCAGAAGCGTGCGAAGTACCAGGAGGAATCGACGAACGTGTCCATCGTATCGGTGTCCCGCGCCGCGGCGGCGGCGCAACGCGGGCACGTGGTGTGCTTCCAGTCGGGATGGCGGTCGAGGGGGTTGCCGGGTGAGTCGAAGGTCACGTCCTCCGGCAGGCGCATTGGGAGCGCGTCGCGCGGCACGGGCACCACGCCGCACGCTGTGCAGTGGACCATCGGGATCGGGCAGCCCCAATAGCGCTGCCGCGAAATCAACCAGTCGCGCAGGCGGTAGCTGACGGCGCTACCGCCGGCATCGCGCTCGGCGAGCGCGGCGATGGCGCACGCCTTGGCCTCTGCGACCGGGAGCCCGTTCAGGAAGTCGGAATTGATCGCCGTGCCGTCACCGACGTAGGCCTCATCGCCAATCTCGACTGCGTCCGCATCCGCGCCCGGCGGGCACACCACGGGAATGACGGGCAGGCCCTGGCCGCGGGCGAAATCGAGATCGCGCTGGTCGTGTGCGGGACAACCGAAGATCGCGCCGGTGCCATAGTCCATGAGCACGAAGTTGGCGACATAGAGCGGCAGCGTGCGGCCGGCGGCAAACGGATGCCGGACCCTGACTCCCGTATCGAAGCCGCGCTTGCCTGCCGCCTCGATATCGCGCTCGCCGACGCCAGCCAGGTTGCACTCGGCGATGAACGCCGCGAGCGCGGAATCGGATTCGGCGAGCGATGTCGCCAACGGATGATTGGGCGAGAGCGCACAGAAGGATGCACCGAACAGCGTATCGGGACGGGTGGTGAAGACCTCCAGCGCCTCGTCGCGCCCCTCGATGGGGAACAGGATACGCACGCCCTCGGAGCGCCCGATCCAGTTGCGTTGCATGAGCCGCACCTTGTCGGGCCAGCGCGGCAATTCCTCCAGCGCTTCCAGCAGCTCGTCGGCGAAGCGGGTGATGCGGAAGAACCATTGTGCGAGCCTGCGCTTCTCGATCAGCGCGCCCGAGCGCCAGCCGCGCCCGTCCACGACCTGCTCGTTGGCGAGCACCGTATTGTCGACCGGATCCCAGTTGACCCACGCCTCCTTCCGCTCGACCAGCCCGGCCTCGAAGAAGTCGAGGAACAATGCCTGCTGATGCGCGTAATAGCCGGGGTGGCAGGTGGCGAACTCGCGCTCCCAATCGATCGAGAGCCCCATCAGCCGCAGTTGCCCGCGCATCGTCGCGATGTTCGCGTAGGTCCACTCGGCAGGATGGACGCCGCGCTCGAACGCCGCGTTCTCCGCCGGAAGGCCGAAGGCATCCCAGCCCATGGGATGGAGCACGTCGAACCCTCGGGCCCGCTTGTAGCGCGCGACGACGTCGCCCATCGTGTAGTTGCGCACGTGGCCCATGTGGATGCGGCCCGAGGGATACGGGAACATCTCCAGGACGTAGTAAGTCGGGCGTCCATCAGTGCGCTCCGCCCGGAACAGCCCCGCATCCTCCCAGGCGGCCTGCCACTTGGCCTCGACCGCCTGCGCGTCGTAACGCTCACTCATCGGCCACGCTCGCTCCCATATTCCGGCCGGCGCCGGAGAGCGGCGTCCCTATAGCATGGTAGGCGATACAGCGCAGCCGCACTGCGCCGACGGCCGCTGGGCGCTGAACCCTCTATTACTGGAGCGACGCGGTGCGTATCTGCCTGGCGCGGTCGAGAATCTTGTCTTCCAGGCTGACGGCGGTGTCGGGGTTGGTCGCGCGGTCCTCCCACAGGCCGTCATCGCCGCGTCCCTGGCGAAATACGGAGACCTGCACGCCGTCCGAGCGCAGCGCTCTTGTCAGGATATAGACGGTCATCTTGAAGCGCTCGTCGGGAGTCTCGGGCGGCGCGTACCAGTCGGTAATGATCACGCCGCCGAAGGGATCGGCCGAGAGCAGCGGCATGAACGAGATGGTGTCGAGGGTCGCGCGCCAGAGGAAGGCGTTAACCCCGATGCCGACGGCTGCGGCCCCCTCTTCCTCGCCGCCAAACAGCGTGATGCCGCCGGAGCCGAATATGCTGCCTTTCGCCTGCTGTGCGCCGCGCCAGCGGGGATCCTTGGTATGCTCCGGAGGAGCTACCGGTCCCGAGTTCTCACAGCCGGCCCCCGCCAGAGCCAAGAGGAGGACGCAGGCAAGCATCCCCTTACCGATGTGCGAGCGCCTCATGCCGGCTGCCCCCTTTGAACATGCATAGCCACGTTGTACCACGAGGCGCACACGCATCGCAGCAGAATCGGGAGCGGCTGCCTGAGGCGCGTCGCGTCTCAGCTCTCGTCAGCCGTGGTGATTCGCCCTCACGCCGGAACGTCGCCGGACGGCGAGCGCTCTCTGGATCGGGGAAGAACTGGAGGCCGAGGCCGGAATCGAACCGGCGTACACGGATTTGCAGTCCGCTGCATAGCCACTCTGCCACCCGGCCCCTGGGCGCAATTCGGCGTCCGCGCCTCAATTAGGCGCCGCGAACCGGCAGGGTCAACCGTCTTGATTCCGTTTGCTCAAGCCACGGAAGGCGGCTGGCGGTGGGCCGGGACGCCCGCTACACTCGGCAACGATCCATGGCGGGAGGACTCAGGATGACGGCGGAGCTTTCGCGCGACGAGGAAGTCAGGCGGGCATTGGAGACGATCTTCGCTGCCGATTCCGAGATTTACCAGACGCGGGGATTCCAGCGCCGCATCGGGTTCGGGACCAGGCCGGCGCTGCTGATCATCGACCTCGCCAACGCGTGGACCAAGCCGGGCCACAACTTCACCTGTGACAACATGGACGTCATCATCCCCGCGAATCAGCAGCTTCTGGCCGCCGCGCGGGAGAAGAATATTCCTGTGATCTACACGACGACTGCCTATCAGGACCCGACCGGGCCGCGCTCCGACACCGGGCTCTGGCACATGAAGATCCCGGTCGAGACGCTGCGCGAAGGCTCGCCGGAAGCGGAAATCGACGAGCGCATCGCGCCGATGCCGGCCCGCGGCGAGCAGGTGATCGTGAAGAAGCGTGCCAGCGCCTTTCACGGCACGTACCTCGCAGGCTATCTCCGCGCCCAGCGGGTCGACACAGTGATCATCACGGGCGTCACCATGGCGGGGTGCGTGCGCCACTCCGCCGAAGACGCGATCGCCGAGGGCTTCCGCCCCATCGTCGTGCGCGAAGGCGTCGGCGACCGGGTGCCGGGCGTTGTCGAATGGAATCTGTTCGACATCGACGCCAAGTTCGGCGACGTCGAGCCGGTGGAGCGTGTCCTCGCCTATCTCGACGGCCTCGAGGCCTTCAGCAACGAATAGGAGTTTTCGTCATGGGCGCAGGCGACCTCGATCTTTGCTATATGAGCGCAATCGAGGCGCTCGCCGCGTTCAAGGCGCGAACACTGTCGCCGGTCGAGCTGATGAAGGCCGTGATCGCCCGCTGCGAGGCGGTCAACCCGGCGCTCAACCTCGTGACTTACAGCTATTTCGACCGCGCGCTGGAACAGGCGAAGGCGGCCGAGGCGCGCTACGGCAAGACCGACGGCCGGCTGCGAGCGCTCGAGGGGCTGCCGTTCGCGAGCAAGGATTATCACGCGATCAAGGGCGAGATCACCACGATCGGCTCCAAGATCATGGAGCACAACCGCCCGGATCACACATACCCGGTCACCGAGCGGCTCTTGCGCGCCGGCGCGATCCTCCACATTCGCACAACGACGCCAGAGTTCGGCTATGCAGGGACGAGCCACAGCCCGCTTTGGGGCGTGAGCCGCAATCCCTGGAACCCCGAGTATACGCCGGGCGGGTCGTCAGGCGGCAGCGGCGGCGCGGTGGCCGCAGGCATGACCACGATCGCGGACGGCGGCGACGGCGGCGGGTCGATCCGCATTCCGGCCTCGGTCAATGGCCTATTCGGCTTCAAGCCGCCCTACGGACGCAATCCGAACGACATCGACGGGCCCCACGCCTTTCTGGTCCAGATCGGCGTGCTGACCCGCACGGTGGCGGAGTCGGCGCTGCTGCAGAACATCGTCTCAGGCCCCCACAAGGCGGATATCGCCTCCCTCAGGACGCGGATCCGGCTGCCGCTCACTTACGAGGGTATTGAGGGCTGGCGCATCGCCTATTCGCCGGATCTCGGCTACGTCCAGGTCGACCCGGAGGTGCAGGAGAACACTAGAAAGGCCGTGCAGGTCTTCCGCGATCTCGGCTGCGAGGTCGACGAGGTCGATCTCGGCTGGACCTCCGGCGTGCTCAATCAATATCTGCGGCTCTTCGAGGTCATGTTCGCCAGCGGCCTTCAGGACTTCCTCCCCGAATGGCGTTACGAGATGGACCCGAGAGTGGTCGATCTGGTGGAGAGGGGGAGCCGCGTCAGCGCCGTCGAATTCGAACGGGTCAGCCGCACGCGTGGCTGGATGTACCAGAAGCTCGCACCCATCCTTGAAGACTACGACGTCATGATCTGCCCGACCCTTGCGGTGCCGGCGGTCAAGGCGGACCACACCAACATGGACCCCGGCTTCACCATCAACGGCAAGCCGGTCGAGCCTCACCTCGGCTGGCTTCTCACCTATCCGTTCAACATGATGAACCAATGCCCGGTCGCAAGCGTGCCGACCGGCTTTGCACGAAATGGCGTTCCCACCGGCCTGCAGATCGTCGGCCGCACCTATGACGACACCCGCGTGTTCCGCGCGGCGGCGGCCTTCGAGACAGCGACGAACTGGAGCCGCCATCGTCCGTCGCTATAGCCCGACGCGGCGAAGAGGCGACGCAGAACGGCCGGCTGGGGACGCGAGGGCCGACCTGACCGGCAGCCGGGCGGGCGCCACCTGTGCCGCGGGTACCTCGCCACCCGCTCCGCCGCGCAAACCGCTATAATGGGGCATGCCCCGCTACCAACGTTACCTCCTGCGCCAGCTCGTGGGTCCGTTCTTGCTCGTCACGCTGAGCCTCACGGCGGTCGTTTGGTTGTCGCAATCGCTGCGCATCATCGATTTGATCGTCAACAAGGGCTTGTCGCTCAGTGCCTTCCTGCTGATGAGCATGCTGGTGCTGCCGACGTTCCTGGGCGCGATATTGCCGATCGCCTTCTTCTGCGCGCTGCTTTTCGTCTACAACAGGCTCACAATCGACAGCGAACTGGTCAGCCTGCGCGCGGCGGGCGTCAGCCAGTGGTCGCTGGCGAAGCCGGCGCTGGCGATGGCCACGATCATCGTCGTCGTCTCGTACGCGATAGGCATGTACGTCATGCCCGTCAGCCACCGGGAGTTTAAGGAGCGGCAGTTCGTCCTGCGCACCGAGCATTCAGCGCTTCTCCTGGAGGAAGGCTCGTTCAACACGTTGACCGAGGGCGTCACGGTCTACATTCGAGGGCGCGAGGGCGGCTCGCTCAACGGCATCCTCGTGCATGACGCCCGCGAGAAGGAAAGGCCGGTCACGATGATGGCCGAGCGCGGCCTGCTGGTTCAGACCGATGAGGGCCCACGCTTCATCCTTTTCAACGGCCACCGACAACGGATCGATCGCGACTCGGCGCGACTCTCGCTACTTAATTTCGAGCGCTACACGATGGATCTGGGCGAATTTGCCCAACGCGAAGGCGCCCGCTGGCGCGAGCCGCGCGAACGCTTCGTCGACGAGCTGCTCGACCCCGACAGCGAGGGTGCGGAGCGGATGCGCAGCAAGTTCCTCTCCGAAGCGCACAATCGCATCGTCTCACCGCTGTTCGCCTATACGTTTGCCGCGATCGGCCTGGCGGCGCTGCTCCTGGGCAACGTCGACCGGCGCGGACAATGGCGCAGAATCCTCGTCGCGATCGCAGCCGCGGTCGCGTTCGAGGCCTTGGCGCTCTTCCTGGTCAACGCGACGGCCAAGAGCAGCAACCTCATTCCGCTCATGTATCTCAACCCGGTCCTCGCGACGGCCGCGGCGATCGCCGTGCTGCGTGGCCGCTTGCCGCGCTTTCTCGGCGGCCGCACCGCGGCGCCAGAGCCGGGCACGCACGGGTAGGGGCCAAGGCCGATGCGCCTTTCTTCCACCCTTTCGCTCTACATGGGCAGGCAATATCTGCAGAGCGTCGCGCTTGTGTTTCTGCTCGTCATTATGACTGTTCTCATCGCCGATACGATCGAGCTGCTGCGCCGCGCGTCCGGGCCAGACAAGACGGCCACGCTCGAGATCGTTCTCCAGATGGCATCGCTCCACATTCCCTTCATGGCCCAAAAGGCACTGCCCTTCATCGTTCTCGTCGGCGGCATCGTGACCTTCGCGAAGATGACGCGGAGCCGCGAGCTCGTGATCGCGCGGGCGGCGGGCGTCTCGGTCTGGCAGTTCCTGTTGCCCGTGCTCGCCATCGCAGTGCTCCTGGGCGGCCTCTTCATGACAGTCATCAACCCTCTCGCCTCTGCCACGACATCGCGCTATGAGCAGTTGGACGCGACCTATCTGGGCGGCAATTCGAGCCTGCTGGCCCTTTCGCAGTCGGGAATCTGGCTCAGACAGGGAGATTCTGAAGGCCAGTCGGTGGTTCACGCCGAGCGCATCGATCAGGAAACGATGACGCTGTACGACACGATCATTTTCCGTTACGCGAAGAAGGACCAGTTCGTCGGCCGTATCGACGCCGCCGAAGCCCGGCTCGAGGACGGTTACTGGAACCTGTCGGACGCCCTCTTCAGCGCGCCGGGCGAGCCGGCCCGGCCCCGGGCGAACGCCCGCGTGCCGACCGACCTCACCCTGGAGCGCATCCAGAACAGCTTCTCGCCGCCGGAGACGCTCTCCTTCTGGGCACTGCCCAGTTTCATCAAGGTACTGGAGGAGTCCGGCTTCTCCTCGGTGAAGCACCGCCTGCACTGGCATTCGCTGCTTGCCGCCCCTCTCCTCCTCTGCGCGATGGTCTTGATCGCTGCGACCTTCGCGCTTCGCTTCACCCGGCGCGGCACCTGGATGTTGGTCTTGGGCGGGCTACTCACTGGATTTCTCCTCTATTTCGTCTCGGACCTGGTGCTCGCCCTCGGCCTCTCGGGCAAGCTGCCGCCGGTGCTCGCGGCGTGGACTCCGGCGGGCATCTTCACGTTGCTCGGCGTCGCCGGCCTGTTCCACCTCGAGGACGGATAGCGCCGGCATGATGAACCCGCATTACTCACCACGGTCACGGCCTGCGTCGCGCCCAGGCGCTCGATCCGCCAGGAGCGGGCCGAAGAGCGTATCGGGGAATACGGTTGAGGCCCGCAACGACGCGGGCGGGCGCCTGGGCGCGACCCGAAGGGCGTCGCTGTCCATGATCGTGGTGAGAAATGCGGGTTAAGGCCCTCGCGCCACTCGTTCTGGCGTGTCTCCTGGCCCTCTCTGCGCTGGAGGCGCGCGCACAGGAGGCTGACTCCGCGCCGCGCGTCGATGACCTGCTCACGGGCGATCTCCTGATGACCGCCGATGAGCTGACTTACGACGAAGAGACCGATTCGGTCATCGCAACCGGCAATGTCGAGGTCGCCCAGGGCGAGCGCGTTCTGCGTGCCGCGCGTATCCGCTACAGGCAAAGCGATGGCGTCGTGATCGCAACCGGCGACGTCGCGCTGCGAGAGCCGGGTGGTGAGGTGTTGTTCGCCGATTCCGTCGAGCTTACCGGCGATTTGAGAAGCGGTGTGATTCGCCGCCTGAGCGTGCTGTTGACGGACAATTCGCGGATCGTTGCGGGCGGCGCCAGGCGCTTCGACGGCAACCGCACGGTAATGCGGAAGGCGGTGTTTTCCCCTTGCGAGCTCTGCGCCGACGAACCCGCCCGGGCGCCGCTCTGGCAGCTCAAGGCCGGGACGGTGGTCCACGATCAAGCCGATCGCGATCTCACATACTACGATGCGTCGCTCGAGTTCTTCGGCGTTCCCGTCTTCTACACGCCCTACTTCCGCCATCCCGATCCAAGCGTAACCCGTCAGTCCGGCTTCCTGTCGCCGCTCTATCGGAGCTCAAGGGCCCTCGGCGCGGACGTGACGATACCCTATCACTGGTCGTTCGCACCCCATCGGGATGCGACCTTCTCTCCGCGTTTCACCTCCGAAGAGGGGGTCGTGCTGGCGGGCGAGTACCGCGAGCGTACGCCGGACGGCCAATTCGCCATCGATGCCAGCCTCACCCAGGCCAGCACCGCCGCTGAGGACGGCCGCAGGCTGCGCGGGCATGTCTTCGGCCATGGCCTCTTCAATATCGACGAGGACTGGCGGTGGGGCTTCAATCTGGAGCGCGCCCTCGACGACACCTATCTGAACCGCTACGACATTTCGTCGGAGGACGAGCTGGTCACGACCCTATTTGCGGAACGATACAGAGGGCGCAGCTTCATGTCGGGCCATAGCTACCTGTTCCAGAGCCTTCGGGCTGGAGAACAGAGCGATCAGAGCCCCATCGTTCTCCCCCTGCTCGATGCGAACCTGGTGACCGAGCCCGACTATGCCGGCGGCTACGCCACGCTCGACACCAATCTCATGATACTGGAGCGCCTCGATGGAACTGACAGCCGACGGCTTTCCATCGCCGGCGGCTGGCACCGGCCGATGATTCTGGCCGGGGGGCACCTCATCCGCATCGACGCGAGCCTGCGCGGCGACCTCTATCACTCCTATACGCCGGTCGACCGCGAGCATCCGTCGGGCGCCATGAAGAGCGATACGACCGCACGGTTCTTGCCGCAGCTCGCGGTGGAATGGCGCTATCCACTCATTTCGCGGCTCGGTTCGATCCGGCAGCTCATCGAACCGATCGTGCAAGGCGTCATCAGCCCGGATGGCGGCAATCCATACGAAATACCCAATGAGGACAGCCGGGACCTCGAGTTTGATCACACCAATCTGTTCAGCACCAACCGCTTCACCGGTCTCGACCGCATCGAGACCGGGAAGCGTATCAATTACGGTGTGCGCCTCGGCTTCTATGGGCCGGAAGGCGGCCGGGCGACCGCATTGTTTGGACAAAGCGTCCGGGAGGAGAAGAATGCGCTGTTCGAACCCGGCAGCGGGCTCGAACATCGGCTCTCCGACTTTGTCGGGCACATCCTCATGCAGCCGTCGCCCTTGATCGATCTCTCTCTGCGGTTTCGTCTCGACCATCGCGACGCCGCCGTCAGGCGCAACGAGATCGACCTCGCTGCCGGGCCGAGTTGGCTGCGGGGCAGGATCGGCTTTGTCGACCTTTACCGACAGCCAACGAGTATGATGGGAGACGTCGGCGGCGGCAGGGAGGCGCACGCGAGTTTCACGACGAAGCCCTTCGACAACTGGACGTTCTCATCCGGGATCCGCCGCGATGTCGAGAACAACACTTCCATTAATTGGAGAGCCGGTCTTTCCTATGAAGATGAGTGTATCCTTATCAACACAGGGATCTCGCGTTCCTTTACCCGCGACCGGGACATCGAGCCGGACACGGTATGGCACTTGACCGTAATACTGAAACAGGCGGGCTGAGGCGGCCGTGAAAGTTCCATCGATCGCAAGGGCGGCTTTACTGCTGCTCGCATTGCTACCGATTTTGCTCGCGCCTGCGGACCGTTCGGGCGCCCAGGAGACCATGGGAATCGCCGCCGTGGTCAACAACGAGGCAATTTCGATCCCCGATCTCGTGGCGCGCATCGATATCGCCGTCGTGGCATCCCGCCTGCGGGTCAGCGAAGAGCTGCGCCGGCAGCTCGCGCCCCAAGTGCTTCGCTCACTGATCGACGAACGGCTGAAGGTACAGGAAGCGGAGCGTCTTGGCGTGACGGTCAGCGAGGCTGAGATGGCGAATGCGCGGCGGAGCGTCGAGCAACGCAACGGAATCACCGCCGGCGGTTTGGATGATTTTCTAAGGAGCCAGAGACTGGATGTCGCCGCCGTCACGGATCAGCTTCGGGCGGAGATCCTCTGGTCCAAGCTCGTGCGCGGCCGCCTGGGCGCTGCGGTCTCGGTCGGCGAAGGCGAAATTGACGAGGCGCTCGCCCGGCTCGAAGCCAATCGGGGGCGTCCCGAATATCGTGTCGCCGAGATCTTCCTGGCGGTTGAATCGAGCGAGCGGGAGGGCGAGGTTCGTGCCGCCGCCACGAGTCTCTACGAGCAGGTGGCCGCTGGCGCCAGCTTTGCCCAGATCGCCAGTCAGTTTTCGCAAAGCGCCACGGCCGCCGTCGGCGGCGACATCGGCTGGGTTCTCGAAGGGGAGCTCCCGAGCGAGATCGAGGCCGCTCTGGTGCAATTGGAACCGGGGTCGGTCGCCCCTCCGGTGCGGGCATTCGACGGCTACACCATCGTCTCGCTGATCGACCGCCGCACGGTGCTCTCGGACGCGCCCGCCGCCGGCCCGGATCGGGAGGCGATTCGACAGGAGATCGGCCTGCGCAGGCTGGAGATGCTCGCCCGGCGTTACGCACGCGACCTGCACCGCTCGGCATTCATCAACGTACGCATTTGACCGGCGCAGGTGCCCCCGCTGCGGCAGACGACGGGCATGACACCCCGCTGCCGCCGCTCTCTACCGTCATCGCCCGGCACGACCTGCGGCCCAGGCGCGCGCTCGGGCAGCACTTCCTCCTCGACCCCGGACTCTGCGGGAAGATCGCGCACGCAGCCCGGCCGCGCACGTCAGCCGTCATACTGGAGGTGGGGCCAGGGCCGGGCGGGCTGACCCGGGCGCTGCTCGCAGCCGGCGCGGCCCGCGTCGTCGCGGTCGAAAAGGACCGCCGTTGCGTGGCCGCACTCGGCGAGCTCGCGGCGCGGTATCCCGACCGGCTCGAGGTCATCGAGGGCGACGCGCTCGCCTTCGACATCGCGACCTTGGGTCGCACCCGGATCGGGATCGTGGCGAACCTTCCCTATAACGTCGGTACGCGGCTTCTGCTGCGCTGGCTGGAACAGGTCGAGCGTCTCGATAGCATGACCCTCATGTTCCAGAAGGAGGTCGCGCAAAGGATCAACGCGACAGGGGGACGGGACTACGGCGGTCTCTCGGTGCGCGCGCAGTGGCTTTGCACCTGCGAGCGGCTGTTCGACGTAGGCCCGCGTGCCTTCGTGCCGCCGCCCGCCGTGACCTCCACGGTGGTGCGCCTGGTGCCGAGGGCCGCGCCGCTCGCGCCGGCGGACCCCGACGCGCTCGACGCCGTGACCCGTGCGGCGTTCGGCCAGCGCAGGAAGATGCTGCGCCGCGCCCTTCGCGGCCTCACCCAGGACCCTCAAACCCTGCTTCAGAGCGCCGGCATTCCGCCCGAGGCACGGGCCGAGACGCTCTCGGTCGCCGAATTCTGCGCACTGGCTCGCGCGTGGTCGGCGCAGCAGCGGGCGGTTAGACGGTAATTCCGCTTGCCAACGCGCCCGGCACGGCTTAGTCAGCGGACCGTCATGAAACGCTTTGCTCGCGAGCGACGACGAGACGGCTGACACCGCCGCGCCATCGGCACGGCGGCATCACCATCGCGTCCGTCCGTCGTCGAGAGCTGAGCTGACATGCCTTCCATTCGTACCGAGGGGCCGCAGGACGGCCCGCAGATCGAGGCCCTGCTGGACCGCGCGTTCGGCGCCGATCGCCTGGCCCGCCCTTCCTACCGCTTGCGTGAAGGCGCCCCGCCAGTGCGCAACCTCTGCCTCGTCGCCCTCACCGAGGGGCGCATCCTCGGCACGATCCGCCACTGGCCAGTACGGGTCGGCGAGGCGCGATCGGCGCTCCTGCTTGGGCCCATCGCCGTGGACCCGGCTCACGAACGGCGCGGGTTGGGCAGCCTCCTGGTGCGGGCCGCGCTTGAGAGGGTTGCGGCGGAGGGCCACACCGCCGTCGTCGCGGTCGGCACGCCGAGCTTTCTCGGCCGCTTCGGCTTCACGAGCGCGGCGCGCTACGGGATTACCCTGCCCGGCCTCGACGAGCCGCGCCGGCTGCTCGCGCTTGAACTCGTCCCCCGTGCCCTCGGCGGCGCCGAGGGCGCGGTCACGCCCCTCAGTCCTCAGCCGGCTCCGTGCCGACCGTGAGCTGCCGCACGAAATTGTCGAGCCCCCTCAGGCGGTCCCGGCGCAGCCGCTCGGCCCGGAGGATCGAGCGCACCTCCTCGACGGCCCGCTCGAGTGCGGTGTTGACCACCACATAGTCGTATTCGTCGTAGTGGCGCATCTCGTCGCCGGCGCGGCTCATGCGCTGCGCGACCACGGCGGGGCTGTCCTGCGCACGGCGATTCAGCCGCTGCTCGAGCGCTTCCAGGGACGGCGGCAGGATGAAAACGCTGACCAGATCGTCCCGCACCGCCTCGGCCAGCTGCTGGCTCCCCTGCCAGTCGATATCGAAGACGACGTCGCGGCCGGCATCGAGCGCGCTCTCAACCGGGTCGCGTGCAGAGCCGTACCGGTGGCCGAACACCTCCGCGCTCTCGAGGAATTCCCCGCGCTCCCGCAGACGCGCGAACCCGGCCTTGTCGACAAAGTGATAGTCCCGGCCGTCGATCTCATCCGGCCGTTTCGGCCGTGTGGTGTGGGAGACCGAGATCGCGACGTCATCGCCTTCGAGCTCGACCAGACGGCGGGTGATCGTCGTCTTGCCAGCGCCGGAGGGCGAGGACAGCACGAGCAGGAGACCGCGGCGCCTAAGGACGGGAGTGGTGGCCGACGCGCTCATTCTCTATTCGATGTTCTGCGCCTGCTCTCGAAACTGGTCGATCGCGGCCTTGAGCGCGAGGCCGACCTCCGTGAGCGCGGCATGGGAGGCCTTGGAGCAGAGGGTATTGGCCTCGCGGTTGAACTCCTGAGCGAGAAAATCGAGCTTGCGGCCGACGGCACCCTCTTCCTGCAGGTGGCGCGTCGCCGTCACGCAATGGGATTTCAGCCGGTCGATCTCCTCGGTCACGTCGATCTTGACGGCCAGCATCGCGAGCTCCGCAGCCAGTCGATCTTCGGGAGCCGGCGCACCGGCGCCGATCAATGCCGCCACCTGCTCACGCAGCCGCGCGCCGAGGGCCTCCTGGCGCGACGGCACCAGCGCCGCGGCACGATGTGTGAGCGCTGCGATCTCCTCGATCCGCTCCGTGAGCGCGGCCGCGAGCTGAGCCCCCTCGGCCTGCCGCTCGCGCACCAACTCCGCGAGCGCGGCCTCGAGCGTCTCCAGCAGAGCGCCGTCGTCCAGGCCAGCGTTCGCGTCGTCTTCGGGCCGCTCGGCGGACTCGATCACGCCGCGTAACGCCAGCATGCCGTCGAGGCGCGGCGGCTCGATGCCCTCATGCTCGCGATAGTCGGCGGCGAGAGCGATCAGCTCGTCGAGCCACGCCCTGTTGACGCGCATGGCGGCAATGTCCGGCGCCTGGGAGAGCCTGAGCCCTACCGTGACGTTGCCGCGCCTGAGCCGCAGAGACACCGCATTGCGCACCGCCGGGTCGAGCCATTCCAACCCTTGCGGCAGGCGGCAGCGGATGTCGAGCGCTCGCCCGTTCACGCTCTTGACCTCCCAGCTCCAGCCGGCAACGCCGTTGCTGCCGCTCGCACGAGCGAAGCCGGTCATGCTGGAAATGCCGATCGTGTTTTTCATCCGGGCGCCTCGCCGCTGCTATTTCTTCTTTGCCGCAGCCCGCTTGGCGCGCCAGCGCGCGACGTTGCGGTTGTGTTCGTCCAGGGTCTCCGCGAACGCGTGCCCACCGGAGCCGTCGGCGACGAAATAGAGCGCGTCCGTCTCGGCCGGATTCAGGACTGCGGCGAGCGAGGCCCGCCCGGGATTGGCGATGGGTCCCGGCGGCAGGCCGCCATTGCGATAAGTGTTGTACGGGCTCTCGACCCTGAGGTCTGCGCGGGAAAGCGGCCGCCCTAGGGGGCGCTTGCCGCCGGTTACCGCGTAGATCACGGTGGCGTCGGCCTGAAGCCGCATGCCCTGGCGCAACCGGTTGAGGAAGACACCGGCGATCAGGGGGCGTTCCTCGGCGACGCCGGTCTCCTTCTCGACGATGGAGGCGAGCACCACCGCCTGATCGGCATCGTCGAGGCCGACCGCCGGGTCGCGCGCCTGCCACAATTCGTCGACGACGCGCGCCATGGCATGCTGCATACGCTCGATCAGCACGGTCCGGCTGTCGCCCAGCCCATAGTGGTAGGTCTCGGGCAGGAGCGAGCCTTCCGCCGGTACCGCTGCGATTTCCCCCATGAGCACCGGCGCGGCGCTGAGCGCAGCCACGACCTCGGCGCTTGTCATGCCCTCCGTCACGGTGAACCGGTGCGTGACGGTGTCGCCGGCGACCAGCTTCTCCATCACGCCGCGCGGCGTGACCAGCGCCTCGAACACGTACTCGCCGGCCTTGAGCGAATGCTGATTGTCCTCGAGCCAGAGCCCGGCGACGAAGAGCACCGGATCGTCGATGACGCCCGCCTCCGCAAGCCGGTCGGCGATGTCGAATGCACCCAGCCCTGGGGGCAGAAACACGGTGTGCTCATGCCGCGCGGGCCCCGGCGTGTCGAATTGGCCGTGGACATAGAGCCAACCTGCGATCGCCAGGACGACGGCGAGGCCGACCAGAACCGCCAACCCCGTCAGCGGCCACAGGACGGCGCGCCTCATCGCCAGCCCCGCTAGGAGCGTGCGCCGTAGAAGTTTTGATGCTGGGCGATTGGCGCGCGGCCGCCGGAGAGGCGGGATTTTGGCCCGAGTGTGGACATCTGGCCCGCCCGACTCTGGGATGGAAATCCCAGACCGGAAGGCCGGAACGGAAGAGATTCGCGTTTCATACGCGGTCGATGGGCACTGCGCGCCCCGGAGCAAGTGCGTTGGCAGGCCAGCACCTGCCTCAGCACGTGGCCACCGTCCCCATCCGCTTGATGTTCAACGCCAAGCACACGAGGTCCCACTCGCCGCGCACCTTCGCCAAGCCTCGCAGGCTGAATCGTCGGAATCCGAGCACCTCCTTGATCCACCCGTTCGGCGCCTCCGAGAGCCACTTGCGTTGCGCGTACCGGGCTTTGCCCGCGGGGCGCGCCAGTTTCTCACCCATGCGGTGCGTGGCAGGGAGCCGGGCCGGGTCGACCGCCACCTGGGACTTGCCTTCACGCCCCAGCGCTACGTGCGCGTCGATGCCGCGATCTTCCAGCTCCAACAGATCCGGCTCGTTGCAGTAGCCCGCATCGGCCAGTACCACCGCAGGCTCGACCCCAAACGTCTCGTTGATCTCGTCGAGCATCCCCACCAGCTGACCCTGGTCGCTGGCCTGTGGCCCCACCTGAGTCGCGACGATGATCTGGTGCTCCCCATCGACCGCCATCTGCGCGTTGTAGCACTGCTGGAATCCCTCGCTGCTGGTCTTCATGATCTGGCTCTCGGGATCGGTGAAATTGCTCTGCGCCTTCGGCGCGGGCTCGCCGTAGGCCCGCTTGTAGGGCCGCCCGCCCCGGGGATTGCGGTCCTGCCCAGGCTCGCGCCCGCGCTCAGCGTCGCGCCCGCGTTGCGCCGCCTCCAAACGCGCTTTGGCTGCCTGGATCGCCGCCAGGCGCTTCTCCCTGCGTTGCAACTCCTCGGGCAACTCGTCGCCCCGGAAATCCTCGCCCCAACGATCGTCTTCTTCGGCGTCCACCATCCCCGCCTTCGTCAGCAGCGCCTCGATCTCCGCCTGCAAGCGAGCCGCCTCTTTGCCCATCCGCTCATAGCTCATCGCCTTGCGCTTGCTCGCGTTCGCTCGCACCTTCGTCCCGTCGACCGAGAGCTTGCCGAACCGCGCCAGTCCCATCTCGCGCGCCACCTGCACCACCCCCACAAACAGCTCGCTGAACTCCGCCAGATGTCGGCGGCGGAACTCACATACCGTGCGATGTTGCGGGAAGTTGCCCGCCGCGAGCATCCGAAACGCTACATCCTCCTCCAGCTTTCTCGCCACCGCACGCGAGGAGAATGTGCCCGTCGCGTAGGCATAGATCAGCACCTTGACCATCATCGACGGCTCGTAGGGGGCGTTGCGTCGACCGTCCCCCTCGTAGGGCGCATAGAACGCCGTCAAGTCCAGTGCATCGACCACATCGCTGACGTGATGAGCCAGGTGCCCTGGGGGAACCCACTCCTGCAAGTCCGGCGGCAGAAGCAAGGGCTGCTCCGGCTGGTAGGGACGATACGTGGTCGGCATCGGGCAGTTCCCAAACGCAACTGGCGTGTCGCATCATACTGCCCCCTGACGCCAATCCACCCACACCCCATCCAATACCAACTTCGCCGCGCGGATTTTTCTACGGCGCACGCTCCTAGGAGGGCCTGCCTACGATGACCGAGGCGTTGGTGCCGCCGAATCCGAAGGAGTTGGACAGCGCGCGCTCGACCTTGCGCTCCTGAGCCTCGTGCGGGACGAGATTGAGATCGCAGCCCGGCGAGGGATTATCGAGATTGAGCGTCGGCGGGACCACGCCGTGGTTGATGGCGAGGATGGAGAAGATCAGCTCCACGCTGCCCGCCGCGCCGAGCAGATGCCCGGTGGACGACTTGGTCGACGACATCGAGAGCTGACCGGCGTCTTCGCCGAAGAGGCGCTTGACGGCGCCCAGCTCGATTTCGTCGCCGAGCGGCGTCGAGGTCCCATGCGCGTTGATGTAGTCGATTTCGTCGGTGTTGAGCTCTGCGGTCCTGAGTGCGTGCGCCATGGAGCGGTAGCCGCCCGAGCCGTCCGGCGCCGGCGCGGTCACGTGATGGGCATCGCCGCTCATGCCGTAGCCGATGATCTCGGCATAGATCGTGGCGTCCCGCGCCTTCGCGTGCTCGTACTCTTCCAGCACCACGACGCCGGCGCCCTCCCCCATCACGAACCCGTCGCGCGCCTCGTCCCACGGGCGGGATGCGCGCTCCGGCGTATCGTTGAAATTGGTGGAGAGCGCGCGGGCCGCGGCGAAGCCGGCGACTCCGAGATGGCAGACCCCTGCCTCCGCGCCGCCGGCGACCATGACATCCGCATCGCCGCGCAGAATAAAGTGCGTTGCATCGCCGATCGCATGCGCCCCGGTCGAGCACGCGGTCACCACCGAATGATTGGGCCCGCGAAATCCGTAACGGATCGACACGTGCCCCGACGCCAGATTGATCAGGCTCGACGGGATGAAGAACGGGCTGAGCCGCCTGTAGCCCTTCTGGGAGACGAGGATGGTCGCCGCCTCGATGGTCTTGAGGCCGCCGATCCCGGAGCCGATCATCACGCCGGTCCGCTCCAGGCTCTCTTCGTCCTCGGGCGTCCACCCGGAATCCTCGACCGCTTCCACCGCAGCACAAAGCGCATAGACGATGAAGTCGTCCATCTTGCGCAGGTCCTTGGTCGGCACGATGTCGGCCGGGCGGAACGCGCCCGCATCGTCGCCGGACGGGATCTCGCCCGCGATCTTGACCGGCAGGTCGCTGGGATCGAATCCCTGGATTTGCGCGATGCCCGAGCGGCCTGCGATGAGCCGCTCCCAGCTCAGGCGGACGCCGTTTGCCAGCGGCGACACCATGCCGACGCCAGTGACCATCACTCTGCGCGCCCGGTCAGCGGTGCGCATCCACTGCTCTCCGGCTATCGAGGTCTCGCGCAGGCCGTGTCCGCGCCATCGGCCTCTCTGGCCGCCCCGTCAGGTGATCTGCTCGATGTGGTCGATTGCGTCCTTCACCGTGAGGATCTTTTCGGCGGCGTCATCGGGAATCTCGCAGCCGAACTCCTCCTCGAAGGCCATCACGAGCTCGACCGTATCGAGGCTGTCCGCGCCGAGATCGTCTATGAAGCTCGCATTCTCGGTCACCTTTTCCTCTTCGATGCCAAGGTGATCGACGACGATCTTCTTGACGCGCGCGGCGATATCGTTATCGCTCATGTAACCTTCCCTCGTCGGACTGCGTGAACGGCTTCGCCGGTCTGAACCAGCGGACAGCGGCCCCGTGCGGCTCGCGCACCCCATTCGGGCCGTGCCGCGCGTACGGACGTACGGACGGACGGGGCGCTAGGTAACACATTTTCCGGCGATACTCCATACACTCGAACGACTGCGCCCATGCGAGTGTCGAATCGAGCCTGAAGCCCGCTCGCAAGCCATGCAGAAGACATTGAATCCACCGCCAGGCACGCGCCCATGACCGAGCAAAGAGCGAGGACTGGCGCCGCGCCCGGGCGCCGGCGGGTGATATTGGGCGCCGCGCTCGTCGCTGCGGCGGGCCTCATGTTCGCCCTCGCCGGCATGGGCATCAAGATGGCGGAGGAGAGCCTCTCCAGCTTCGAGGTGCTCTTCTGGCGCAACGTGCTCAGCCTCGCGATCCTCACGCCGTGGGTCCTCTGGCACTGGCCCCAGTCAATGCGCCCGGCCCATCGCGGCCTCATGGCGATGCGCGGGGTGGCACTGGTGGCCGCGCTGCTCTGCTACTACCACGCGGTCAGCGTGCTCCCGCTTGCCGAAGCGGTGCTGCTCAACTTCAGCGCGCCCATCTTCGTGCCCGTGCTTGGCTTTCTTCTGTTTCGATTCGCGCTCGACGGAAGGGTGCTGGCAGCGGTGCTGATCGGCTTTGCGGGGATTGCCCTGATCCTCAAGCCCGGAACGGAGTTCTTTCAGCCCGCGGCCTTGATCGGAGCGGCCTCGGGCGTGCTCGGCGGGCTCTCCGCCGTCGCGATCTGGCGCATGCCGACCGACGAGAACCCGATCCGCATCGCCGTCTACTTCGCCCTGATCGGCATACTCGTGACGCTCACGCCGGTGCTGATGAATCCGACGTTGCCCCCGGCGGAGGCCTGGCCAGGGTTGATCATGCTGGGCGTCTTCTCGACCGCCGCCCATGTTCTCTTCGCGAAGGGCAGCCTCATCGCGCCGACTGACCGGGTCGGCACATTCATTTACACGGCGGTGGTGTTTGCCGCCGTGTTCGGCTGGTTGTTCTGGGACGAGGGCGTGGACTGGCTCATGGCAGGCGGCGCGGTGCTGATCGTCGCAGCCGGCGTGATCGCAATACGCGCCGGCAGGCCCGGACGCGAACGGGTGCCGTAGGAGGAGGAATGGCCGACCGGCGAGCGCGCCGGGGTTAGTCCGCATTTCTCACCACGGTCACGGCCTGCGTCGCACCCAGACGTTCGATCCGCCAGGAGCGGGCCGAAAAGCGTAGCTGGAGCTACGGTTGAGGCCCGCGACACCGCGGGCGGGCGTCTGGGTGCGACCCGAAGGGCGACGCTGTCCGGCTGACAGCGTGCGTCACGGCGCTTGCCCGATGCCCCGCATCGCGCTGCGCGCCGTTCCTGCCCTGTCAGCCGGACAGCGCCGCGCAGACCATGACCGCGGTGAGAAATGCGGGCTAGATCATGGCCATGCCGCCGTTGACGTGCAGCGTCTGCCCGGTGACGTAGCGGGCCTCTTCGCTCGCGAGGTAGACGCAGGCGGCGGCCACGTCGCTCCCCTCGCCGAAGCGCCCGGCCGGGATCGTGCGGAGCAGGGCCTCCTTCTGCGCGTCCGCCAGCGCGTCGGTCATCGCCGTCTCGATGAATCCGGGGGCAACGCAGTTGGCGGTGACGCCTCGCGCCGCTGCCTCGGCGGCGAGCGCCTTGACCATCCCTGCGAGGCCAGCCTTGGAGGCGGCATAGTTGGCCTGCCCGGCATTGCCGGTCGTGCCCACCACCGAGGTGATGAAGATGAGCCGCCCCCAACGCTGGCGGAGCATGCCGCGCAGGCAGGCGCGGGCGAGCACGAAGCCGGCGCTGAGATTGACGTCCAGGACCTCCTGCCAGTCCTCGTCCTTCATGCGGAGCGCGAGACCGTCGCGGGTGATTCCGCCGCAATGGACGAGGATGGCGGGCGCACCTGCTGCTTCCGCCGCGCGTTCGGGCAGGGCCGCGAGGGCGGCGCGATCGGCGAGATCGCAGGGCACCGCATGGGCGCCCTCGCCCAACCGCGCAGCCAGCGCCTCCAACGCATCCGCGCGCCGGCCGGAGAGCGCCACTGCCGCCCCCTGGCGGTGAAGGGCCTCGGCGATGGCTCCGCCGATACCGCCCGATGCGCCCGTGACCAGCGCCACCTTTCCCGACAGATCGAACATCCCTGGCCGCTCCCTGCTGGCGCTGCCTGCCGCGCCTAAGCCGTCCGCCCCAGCAGGGCATTGACCTCCGTAACGGTGCCGACCGCGCTTGCGCCGAGCGCCCGGTCGATACGCCTTGCAAGGCCGGTGAGCACGCGGCCGGCGCCGATCTCGATCAGCGTATCCACGCCCTCGCCCGCCATATGAAGCACGCTCTCGCGCCAACGGACCATCGCCGTCACCTGTCGAACGAGCAGCGCCGGCACGTCGGATGCCTCGTGAACCGGGCGGGCGGTCACGTTTGAGACGACCGGGACGGCGAGCGGCATGAACGGGACATTTTCGAATGCCGCCGCCATCGTCTCCGCTGCCGGCGCGAGCAGCGGCGAGTGGAAGGGTGCGCTCACCGGCAGCATCACGGCGCGCTTGATGCCGTGATCCGGCGCGAGCGCCACCGCGCGCTCCACCGCAGACGCCGTACCGCTGATGACGACCTGACCCGGTGCGTTGTCGTTGCCGACCACGCAGACCTCGTCCCCGGCGGCCGCCTTGGCGATCGCCTCTGCCTGGGCCAGATCGGCGCCGATCAGCGCGGCCATTGCGCCTGCGCCCACCGGGACCGCCTGTTGCATGGCCTCGCCCCGCAGGCGGAGCAGGCGCGCGGCGTCCGCCAGCGCCAGGCACCCCGCGGCGGCAAGCGCGGTGTATTCGCCGAGCGAATGGCCGGCCACGAAGGCGGCGCGCTCCCTGAGCCGCCAGGCGCCCTCGGCCTCGAGTGCGCGCATCACCGCGACCGACACCGCCATGAGCGCGGGCTGCGCGTTCCGGGTGAGCGTGAGCTCGCTCTCCTCACCCTCGAACATGAGGCGGGAAAGGCTCTCGCCCAGGGCCTCGTCGATCTCCTGAAACACCGCGCGGGCGGCCGGAAACGCATCGTGAAGGTCGCGGCCCATGCCGACCGTCTGGGAGCCCTGACCGGGAAAGATGATGGCCGTCGTCATGCAGGAGGCTTTCGCCCATCCGCGAGCCGTTCGCGCGGGCCGCTACTGACCACGCGTCCCGGCACCTGTCAAGCCTCCACCTGCGCGGCGCTCCGGCTCGGTCGCGGGAGTAACGGGGGCTTGTGTCTGCGACGCCTCGGGCTTGAACTGGCTGCGGGTGGGGTGAAGAGGCCGTTCGAGCACTGGCGTGCTGTAGCGGCACCCGATGTTAAGCCTGGTCCGAACCATTTTGTCGCCTCGGTCACTGATGGCGCGGGTTTCCCGTGACCTCGTTCAAGAGAATGGGACTTCGAACATGGTTCCTCCCCACTCGCGACGGAGATGAAACCTGGGAGGATGTTCCATGGCGCGCAAGTCTCGAAGAACCCGGCGCCTCAGGGTGGTGAACCCGGACTGCGCAGGGATCGACATCGGCAAGGACCGGCATTTCGTGGCGGTCGACCCGGAACGCAGCGATGAGCCGGTGCGTTCGTTCGGCTCCTTTACCCGCGATCTGGAGGAGATGGCGGCGTGGCTGGCGTCGTGCGGGGTGACCAAGGTCGCGATGGAGTCGACCTCGGTCTACTGGATCCCGGTCTACGAGACGCTGGAGCGCGCGGGCTTCGAGGTGATGCTGGTGCCGCCGCGCATGACGAAGCAGATCGGCGGGCGCAAGAGCGACGTGCTGGACTGCCAGTGGATCTGGCAGCTGATGTCCTACGGCCTGCTGCGGGGAGCGTTCCGTCCGGGCGACGAGGTTTGCCCGCTGCGCTCCTACGCACGCCAGATGAGGCGGCTGACCAGGGACCGCTCCCGCTGCGTCCTGCACATGCAGAAGGCGCTGACCGAGATGAACGTCAAGCTCGACTCGGTGATCGCCAACATCACGGGACTGACCGGCCAGCGCATCCTGCGCGCGATCATCGACGGCGAGCGTGACCCAGAGCGCCTGGCGACGCTCCGCCACCGGGGCATCAAGGCCGACGCCGATACGATCGCCGCGAGCCTTCAGGGGACGTGGCGCGAGGAGCACCTCTTCGCCCTCGAACAGGCCATGCAGCGCTACGACTTCCTGACCCAGCAGATCGACGACTGCGAGGTCCGGGTGATGGCCGAGATCGAGCGCCTGGCACCGCCGGACGATCTCCCGGACGGCGGCGCGCCGGACCCTGCCCCCGGCACGACCTCCGAAACCGCGTCGAGCCGCTCTGCGAACGCCGCAAGCAACTACACCGGCAAGGAGGGCATCCAGGCCCTGGCGTTGCGCGGAATGATGGGCGTCGACCTCACCGCGATCCCCACCATCGGTCCCGGTACCGCACTGGTGATCGCCTCGGAGATCGGCCCGGACTTCTCCGCCTTCCCCTCCGCCCAGCACTTCTGCTCCTGGCTTGCGCTCGCGCCGGGAACCAGGATCAGCGGCGGCAAGAACCTCCCCGGCAAGTCGCCGAAGGCGGTCAACCCCGTCGGGCAGGCCCTGCGCATGGCGGCCATGGCCGCGCGCCGCAGCGAGACCTTCATCGGCGCCAAGCACCGCGCAAGGCTCGCCCGAATGGACACCCCCGTTGCGATCAAGGCGACCGCCCGCGAACTCGCCTGCCTGATCTACCTCATGGTGACCGAAGGCCAGAAATACGTCGAGCAGGGCATCGACGCCTACGAGAAGCGGCGCCTCAACAGAAAGTTCGCTCATCTCGACCGCCAAGCCCGAAAACTCGGGCTCCAACTCGTCCCGAAAATGCAAGGAGAGGAAAAACAGAACCCAATGCTGTCAATCGCTTAGGCACCTGTTACTCAAGAGCAAGCAGGGAAGGTTGCCGTTCGCGGGTGTATTGGGTCGGCTTTTGGAGAGGGCCTCATAGGGACCACGTCCACGACCGGGGTCAACGTCGGGCAACGAACGACCCTTTCCTCCAATACATGTCCAAGACTCGTCATGACGTCCTCGTGAACTTACCAATCGTCGATGGCGGAGTCGCTGAGAGCGACATGACCTGACGAAATAGTTATGGTTATAAGGAATATGTCATATTGAAAAATACGCAGTATTGGCTTATTCGATTCTCATGATCGATCTGGATACCAAGCAACTCCGTTCATTCCTTTGTCTTGCAGTGGAGCGAAGTTTCTCTGAGGCGGCCCGTCAGCTCGGGTGCTCCCAAGCCACAATGTCGGTTCGGATTCAGAAGCTGGAGGAGACGTTCGGGGTTCGGCTGTTCGACCGGGGTCCTCACGAGGTGAAGCTGACGGCCGAGGGGCGCGATCTGCTACCGGACATTCGGGCCCTCGTCGACATGCAAGACCGAATGTACGAGCGCACGCAGACAAGGCGGGTTATCGGCCAAATCAGGATCGGCATTGCCGAGAGTTACGAGGCGTCGCTTCTGCCGGGCCTCCTGAAATACATGCAGCAGAACTACGCCGCCGCGGAACTCGACATTACGTGCCGGCCGAGCTGGCGTCTGCAACAACTCATCGAGGCGCGCACGCTGGATCTCGCCGTCGTGACGTTGCCGGAGGAATCGCAGTCAGCCGTAGTACTCCGGCGGCCTCAGCTTCATTGGGTGGCCGCCCCGGAGCTGGCACTCGATCCCTCGATGCCGGTACCCGTCGCTTGGCATCGGAACAAATGCTTCTTCCAGGCCGCGGGAGCCGCTGCGCTCAAGAGCCTAGGCATCGCCTATCGCGAGGTGCTGTGCAGCGACGATTCGCGAGTCATTCAGGCCGCAGTCGAAGCAGGAACCGCCGTTACCGTCATGGCCGAAGGAACCGTGCCCAAGACATTGAGCGTGATGTCTGCATCTTCTCTCTTGCCGCCTCTGGGCAAGGCTTGCATCCAGTTGCTCGAAAGGCCGGGTTTGCAGTCGGAGGCGCGGGCGGTGGTCAAGCGAGAATTCATACGCGCATACCAGGCACCGACGACGCGGCTCGTCTGACAGGCGCTCCGCTCCTTCCGGAATAAGCACCAGGGCGACGGCGCCCTCCAGCGCGCCCGCTTGTCCTGTTGGCGGGCCTGATCGTCGCGTTGCCGGTCGCAGGCCTGGTGGTCGTCTCTGTCGGCTCGATCGTCACCCTGCCCCTGATCCGCCACGCGAGCCATCGCGCCTACCGCGATCCGGTCGAATAGTTGCGGGGAACGCGGGCATCCGTTCCATCGCTCATGCCAGATGCACTTGAGAGTGCGCTGGCGTTCGAAAATGGTATGGTGCCTACACGCTACCCGACGCGATTCGGACCACAGGCCGTGACATGACACCTCCCCGACTACATCGAAATAGAGGGGATTATTCGGATGCGGGGGTTCGCATTTATCTCTTCTAATTGGTGCAATTAAACCCACGAACCGACCGAAATACGCACCGATTGAGGAATCACCATTGTTAAATCTAACAAGCTCCGGTACGCTTCACCAACTAGTCAGAATAGGACGGTCGTAATGTCGAGAAAGTCGAACCTGAAGAGATTCAATTGTCTCTCTCGACGCACGTTTTTGGCCGTCGCCTTGATCGCTGCCCTCATCGGCGCGGTCGGGGGACAGCGGGCGGCCGCGTCCGACGACCCGGCGGTCGCGTTCGTCCAGGGTGTCGGCAACGACGTCATCGCCATCCTTGGGGACAAGGCCAACAGCACTCTTGCGGAGCGCGAGGCCGCCTTCCGTGACATGATGGGCAGGGGCTTCGACATTCCGACAGTCACCCGCTTCGTGCTCGGGCGCCATTGGAAATCGGCGACCAATGAGCAGCGCGCGGAATTCTCAGCGATTTTCCTCGACTTCATCGCACGCGTGTACGCGAGCCGGTTCGATTCCTATTCCTACGGTGGCGAGCAGTTCACGGTGCGCTCCGTCATCGCCGACGAGAGCGGCGACACAATCGTGCAGGCGACGGTCGCCCGGCCTTCCGGTGCCGATCCCGTCGAGCTCGATTTCCGCGTACGCTCGAAGGACGGGAACCACAGGGTCGTCGACCTCTATGTCGAAGGTATCAGCATGCTGCTCACTCACCGGGCCGAGTTCAGCTCGGTCATCAATCGCAAAGGCATCGACGGCCTGTTGAGCGAGATCCGTGCGCGCGTCGAGGCGCCGCTGGAGGACCCGGCGGAATAGCGCAGGGTGGCGGCCAACGCGGTGAAACGGCCCGGCTCCGCCTGCAATCGGCGACAGTGCCTGGCCGGAAAAAACTATTTCAGCTCGCCGAGCTGCTCGCCGTCCAGGATCCGCTCATAGACGCCTCTATCGGTCAGCTCATGCCGCCCATCGCTTAAGGGGACGATATACTCACAAAATTCCTTTGGGTTGATTGGCAAAGTGGGGTAATTTGTGCACAATTTTCCCTGATCGTTGAAATAATATGTTCCTTTATAACTAAATGTCATACTGATGCTGTCCGGCTTTGCCTTCAATTTCACTGTTCCGTCCGGAGAAAAATATTCCGCCCCACTCACTCTCCGATTCTCGTCTCTGATGAGAATAGTTTTTCCCACGACCAGCTCCTGGACCTCGGCGACGGTCATCGCATTGGCCGGAGCAGCAGCGTCCAGAGCCCGTGGAGCCATCATTTGCGGCTGGCACGCCGCAACAGCGAAACCGAGTGCTGTCGCCGCCAGGCCGGCAGCAGCAAACTTCGCGAGACGAGCCATTCGATTACCTCCCATCGATCAGAGCAGACGAGGCATGCTTAACCATTCCAGGGTTGTTCTCAAGTCGGGCCGTGTAAATCAAGCTCTCCGCTGGCCCCAGCGACCTCCTGGCACGCCTGGTTACAGATATTCCTCACTAGCAGTCGAGCAGGGCCACGTTCGCGACATCGAACGTGACCGCCTCGCCGTTCAGCGCCGGCATCTCGCGATTCTCGGAAAACAGCGCCATCCGCCGAGACCCCGACGTGCCCTCCACAACCTCGATCGATAGGCACCACGCCGCCCGCTGGCCGTCGTTGATCTCGCCGACGCAAAGAACATGAGCGTAGCATCCGACGCGGCGTCACTCCAATCAAGGGGGACAGGTCGGCATTACAGACGGTTGCAAAGGGGCAATACACAACAATCCGCCACTTTCATGGCCGAAGAGCCGCCGAATTGGCCGAATGACGTGACGAGTCGCGCAAGTCGGGATAGTGTTCGTGCGGACAGGGCGAGAGGAGGCGGGTGTGCTGCCCTACGTGCGCGGCATCACCTTCAGTTGCAAGGTCATCGACTTGGGCAACCCCCTCGAAGTCGTGATGCCGCATCCGAATCCGAAGCCTCTCGCTCAGACCGCAAGCTCCGTGGTCTATGCTCTGCGTCGGGTGGGAGGCCTTTGCGAGATGCGTTCGGTCCGCAACCCCGGCGTCCTGGAAGGTTGGCTGGAGTCGCGGTCGCAAGCACGGACCCTTGGTCTCACGCTCGAAGAGTTGGCCCGGCAGGCACACGCCACGTATCTTGGTGCAGAGGCTATCCGAATTCAGCGCGGCCGAGAAGAGGTCCGGGTCTACGTGCGCCTGCCCGCGGATGAGCGGGATTCAATTACAGATGTCGGAGGATACCTGTTCCTAACCGTGAGCGGGGCCGAGGTCCCGGTCCTCAGTGTGGCTTCCCTGAACGCGGGCGTGTTGCCGCCGGCCATTCCTCGGAAGGATGGTCAGGGCGTCGTCACGGTTACCGCGGACGTGGACCCCGCAGTGATTTCCGGCGACGAAGCCAACAGCATCCCGGTCAATTCAATCCTCGCGGACTCGACCGCCCTACACCCGGACCCGACATACACCCTTGAAGGTCAACAACAACAGCGCGAGCCTTTGGCTGCGCTGTATCGCCAGTTCCCGACTGCCCGAAGAGTCCATCCTGATGCTCTTCAACGAGGAGACCGGCTACTTTCACCAAGTACACGGCTGGGAATTGAACTGCGCTGTCGTCGGCGCAGTTCTCGCGGAACTCTCCCTCCTTTCGCGCATCGACACGGATATGGAATCGCTACACCTTGTGGACCCAACGGAAACGGGCAACCCCACCCTGGATCTTATTCTGAAGGCAATTGCAGACGAACCGGTTCGTCGCAACGCCCAATACTGGATTGAACGGCTCGCTGTCCAAGCGGAGTCAATCATTGATTCGACCCTGGACCGCTTGGTTGATCTAGAGATCCTCAAACATCACGACGGCGAGTTCTGGACGCTGGCTCCTACGACCCGGTACTCGGACCTTTACGGCCACCTCCAAGACGACACTGCAGATCAGTTCATCAAGACGCGTATCAGCGTGTATATCTTTACCGACGCGATTCCCGATCCGAGAGACATCATCATCATTTGTCTGGTCAATACGTGCGACGTCTTTGGGTTCATATTCGAACTTGATGGCGATGCGGAGGAGCGCATCATGTTCATCTGCAAGATGGACTTGATCGGCCGTTCCATAGCCGCTGCGGTCGAACACAACATCGCCAGCCCGTTACTCAGACGTTCCTCTCTGGCCAAGCAAATCCCGACTGTCTCGCTGCGTCAGTTTCTGCTCAATCGACATTTGCGCAATGGCAACGTTCCCGCGCTCCTTGCAAACCTTGCAAAGAAGTATGGTCCGGTGTTCCAGATCCGTCCGCCGTTTGCGAAACCCATGATCTTCATCGCCGGGCCGGGAGCAAACCGCTGGGTGCATCGGCACGGGAGGATGTATCTGAGAGCCAACGACTATTTTGCCGACTTCGAGAAAGTCTATGGTGCGTCTGGCGTGCTTCCCTCCCTGGATGGCGGCGATTATTTCCGGCTTCGCAGGGCTATGTCACCGGCGTATTCACGCGGGAGACTACTAGGTCAGTTGGACCAAGTCTACCATCACGCCCTTCAACTCATGGCGGATTGGAAGGTGGGTGACACCCTCCCAGAAAGGCAAATGTGCCGGCGAATGATTAACGCCCAAATTTCCTCTCTAGCCCTCAGCGTAAATTCGCAGGATATCATCGACGACCTAATTGTCTTCAAGGAACGAGCGCTCACAACCCACATCGTAAAGGCTCTGCCCAAATTCATGCTGAATACCCCGAAAATGAAACACCGGGCGACGGCCATCGACACGTTGCTGGAACGTGTCCAGAGTGTCCATACACCCGCCCAGCGGGCCGGTTGCCCTCGGGACCTTGCGGATGACTGGTTAAGCCTGCACGCAAGCGATCCGCAGTTGGTGCCCGAATCTAATCTGTGCTTCTCTTTATCAGCAGCGCTGGTTGTGAGCGTGTACCTTGGAGACGCGCTAAACTTCGCGGTTTATGCCATGGCGTCGCAGCCCGCGCTCTACGATAACATTCGGAGCGAAGCCGATGCTCTGTTCGACAACGGCGATCCCGATGGCGGGGATTTCACCTCATCCGCGATCGACGTTACTCACCGCTTCCTCATGGAGTGCCTGCGCATGTACCCGATTGTCCCGATGTCTATGCGGGACGTGATGAATTCCTGTTCGGTCGAGGGTTACGAAATACCAGTGGGGTCACGGATCTTCATTGCCCAGACGGCCTCGCATTACATGGACGACGTCTTCCCGGACCCCTTCTCATTCGATATCGAGCGTTATCTGCCGTCGCGCAATGAGCACCGCAGCCCCGGGTACGCACCGTACGGGCTGGGCACGCACAGGTGTCTCGGCTCCAAGTGGATGGATCTGCAACTGGCTGTCAACGTGCTGATGATCGCGCACTACTTTACCCTCGAGGTGTCCCCCGCGAACTATAAGCTCCGGTTCAGCCCGCTTCCGTCGATGAAAGCGAGCAAGAAGCTGAAGTTCCGCATCGCCGAGCAGAAGCGCGACCTGCCCGTCTGACGCCTCGTGGCCTCTGGGTCCGGGGAGGACGATGCACCGTGCGGCTCAAGCCTGGTTCACGCCTTCCTGAAGCGCCGACCGTACATCGGGCGCCGGAACGGGTCGTGCGCCGAGAGCACGTGGACCTGCCGCTATCGGTCAAGCCCAAGGGGATGGACCGGAGTCGCGATTAATGTCGGTCGGTCTGCGGGGATGTGGTTCCGGCTCGGGCCCGCTGCCGCCCGCTCCGGTCGATTGCCTGTGGACGAAGCCGGCGGGCGAGAGCTGCCGGATCTCGCCAGCTCTACCGCACCCGCTTTAGCGCCGTCCGGGTGAAGTCGCCGACGTCGAGGTCGGTCCCGAACTCGTAGTCCGTCCAATGCAGCACGGTGCTCTTTCCCGTGAGATGGTTCGTCATCGTTATCTTGCCGCCCCGCCAATGGCGATCGAGATATTTCTCGTAGTCTTCGACGGCCATCGTCTTGAGATGCTCGTCCCTGCGGTCGAAGAAATGGACCTGCATGGTACGAAGCTCCTCCTGGTCGAGCCAGACCAGTTGACGGGAATAGCCAGAATCCTTGCCGAGCGGGATGCGCTCCAAAACGGTGCATTCGAGCTCGCCGCAGGACTCGTCGCGCAGATGCCGGTGAGTATATTTCTCGATCTCGACAGCGCTTAAGTCCTCGTATGAGAATTCGCTGCCCATGAAGGAGCCGGACTGCTTCGAGGAACTGATGCGCTTGACCCGTTTCAGGGCAGGAAGATAGAGCCACTGCTCGTCCGACTCGTCCTTGTGGGCGTGGACGAGAAACGCGGTTCCCCTGACATCGCGCGGGCGGTCGAACACGAACAAGGTGCGATCGCCGTCTCCCTCGACCTCGATCACTTTCAGGCGGAGTTCACGCTGGCTTTCCTGCCCCCGCTTATTGCGCAGTATCATGGTCAGGCTTGCGGTGAAATTGCCGAAGCCCTTCTGCCGTTCGCGGGCTTCGGTTGCGATCTTGAGCCCGGCTTCCTCGGCACTGTCGGCCGCGCGACCGACCGAGGGTTCAACCGCCCAGGCCGCAATGGCAAGAACGATCCCGGACAAGGCAAGCATTGGGTGGGGAAGAGCGACGCGCATCACCGTTTCCTCCTGTCGGCGGCCATCAGCAGAGCGGGCAAGAACGGGAAATCGACGGCGGAATCCGGGCGGCGGGAGGGTCATATCACCTCCTTCACCTTCGCCCGAACCTCTGCGCACATGATAGCACGATTCCTGCCCGGCGCATGAAAGCCCAGCCCGGCAATGGCCATTCCCGCGCGGCAAATCTCGCACGACCGCCGTTCTCCGAGCCTTCACGCAGTGGTCCGATTCAGAAGTTGTAGTCCAGGTTCACACCAAGAAAGCTATCGCGCCGCACATCGTATATGGCGTCGTTCTCGTCGATCCCGAAATAGGCGGAGCTCTCCACATGCAAGGACCAGCTCTCCGAGAGGCGGCGCTTGAATTCGGTGCTTAGAACACGACTGCTGTTGTCGAGTGAGGCCAGAACGCTGATGGTGAATTCGGTGCTCTGTTCGTCGTTCAGCCCGAGACGCGCGGCAAGGAGTATGTCGTTCTCGAACGCGTTGATTGCCCATCGGCCTCGCCCGTCGCGAGCCCATTCGGCGATCAGGCTCAGATCAGCGTCCGAGTCCCACACGGCATTGATCGTGTACTCGCTGCCCACGATGAAAGCCGCGTAGTCCTCTTCCTCGTACTTGAGGTATCGATCGAGGCGGCGGTTCTGCGCGCCGGCGCGGTGGATGGCTTCCAGCTTGAGAAGCCACGGGCCTGTGGTGAGCTGGGAATCCAGACCGAATTGGAGGATCTGCTCGTAATGCGGCGCGAGAACCAGTTCGGAGTCCACCAGCGCCGGCAGAAGGGTGGGCTCGCGGCTCGTGCCGTCGAACACGCTGAGCCCGACGTCGAGCGGCCCGAAGCTACCGCCGTAGCGGCCGGCGAAATCGAGATGCCACTCTTCCGATGCAGACTCGTACGATGTCAAATCGTGGTCCACGGCGAGCCCGGCACGCAAGCGGCCGTGCCGGCCCGGGAGGGTGCGCGGCCGGTGCCAGGTCAGCCCGAACAACTCCAGCGCTCCCCAGTCCCCCGACCAGGTGAGATGGACCATGGGCTGACCCATCTTTGTCTTCTCGTCCGGCTGTTCAACGAGATCGGTCTGGTTGACGATATCGACCAGGGAACGCGATTCGACGACGCCCCAGAAGACGCGATCGACGCCCAGACGCAGCTCCCATTCGTCTTCCCCGACATCGCCGTACAAGAGAAGAAACGCCTCGCGAAGATCGGCGTGGGTGCGGTCGGGATCTCCGGCGTCGTATCGGAAAAAGGGCGTGATCGTAACGCTTCTGCCCTTGTCGTCTTCCATATAGACCGTTGCCTCCGCGGCAAAGCCGCTCGCATGTGAGCGCTGGCCGGGATGCGCGGCGGTCTCGGGGTAGAGCCGGGTTTCCGGGGAAAGACGACCGGAAACCTCGATTAGATCGGCGATCCCGTTGTCGGCATGCGCTCCCGTTGCGAGCACCGGAACCAGTAGCCACAACAGCGCCGAGAGAAGGACGAGGCGGCGCGCGATCATCGCGCGCCCGCCACCGCCGGCACGCAGGGAGGACAGGCGCGCAACAGCCGGGCGCCCTCTCCTATCCGGCACCATGACTATAAGGAACCCGGCACGACACGCGGCGCCGATCCGTCCGAAGGCCTTCACAAGATATCGATTCAGGGAACCGCACGTGCCAGACATGTTCAACTGCCCTCCCCACTTCCTTTCTTCAACCGCTCGAACATCATCAGCAACGGCGGCAAGAACAGGAAATCTTCCAGTAGAGCGATGATAAGATTGATCCAAAAGCAGTGGCTTGGGCAGGACATCGTCGCCTGGTGCGACAATGAAGGGACCATCTGCGTAGCCCAGTCGGTATGCCCTCACCTGGGCTCCTCATTGGGTCCTGCCGCCGGCGGGCGCGTGCGCGATGGCCATCTCGTCTGTCCTTTTCACGGCTTCACCTACGATGTCACCGGCATCTGTGTTGCGACTCCCTATGCTGAGCTGCCGGCGTCCGTGAGGCTGAAGGTCTTCGACACACGGGAGATTCTTGGCCTCGTCTTCGCCTGGTGGGGCATCGACGGACGCCCGCCGCAATGGCACCTTCCCGACGAGCCGTCGGCTGGGGGCGAGTGGAGCGGCATGGAATTGCTGACCCTCCGATTTCCCGGCCACCCCCAGGAGACGACGGAGAACTCGGTAGACCTGGCCCACCTGCAGTACGTGCACGGCTATGACGATGTGAAAGCCGTCGGATCGGCAACGGTGGACGGCGCACTTCTGGTGAGTCGCTTCGATTTCAGGAGTCGCCGCCGCATTGCAGGATTTACTGACATCATCTACGACTTTTCAGTCACCGCTTACGTCCATGGGCTGGGTTACTCGTTCGTCGACATCCACGAGCGCACCATTGGCATAGACTCTCGCATGTGGATTCTGGCCACACCGGTCGACGGCACTTACATCGATTTGGTTCTGGCCGGACAAGTCCAGGAAATACGAAAGCCCAAACGCCTGATCGCCGGCCTCGCATTCTTACCGGTGAAGTTACGCACCAGTTTCATGAACAAGATTTGGACTCTTATGCAAAAGCGGGATGTTCTCCAGGATGTCGAGATCTGGGGACGGAAAAGGTACCGGCCTCATCCGCGTTTGTGCCGCTCCGACGGTGCCATCGGCAGATATTGGCGCTATTGCAAACAGTTCTATCCGCATGGCGACAATAGTGGCGATCGTTGGTAGCACAGACGATCCAACGACAAGTATCAATCCAGGATACTCGCGCCGCGTGCCGCATTAGGGCCGAACGAACGATTTTGACCGACCGGCCACGGCGCCGGCTCTAACCCGGATTTCTCACCACGGTCATGGTCTGCGCGACGCTGGTGAGAATTCCGGGCTATTCCCCCTTCAAATGCCCCCATTCCGCCAGCGCAAGGGGCAGGCGATGGACAATCATGTTGACCGAAACCTATTATTGATATTATTGATATTCCATGTCCGATGTCGATACGAAGCTCCTGCGCTCGTTCCTCGCCGTGGCCTCGGAGCGCAGCGTCTCCGTTGCCGCCGAACTCTGCGGCGTCTCGCAAGGGACGATGTCTCTGCGCATTCAGTGTCTGGAAAATCGACTCGGCATGCGTTTGTTCGAGCGCAGATACAGGGATATCAGGCTTACGATGGAGGGGCGCGACCTGCTGACCGAAGCGCGGGCCTTCGTGGATATGCACGACCGCCTCGTCGACCGCGCGAGCGAGAAACGACTGACGGGCAGCGTCTGGCTGGGCATTGCCGAGGGCTGCTTCGTCGACCTGATCCCCGAGCTTCTCGAGAGGGTGCAGCGGGTCTATACCACGCTCGAGCTCAACGTTCTTTGCGAGAACAACTCTCTGCTCCAACGGAAGATTGAAGAGAGTGTGCTGGATCTCGCGGTCGTCATGAGCCTCGAAAAGCTGCCGTCGGCGATGCAACTGTCCCGTCCCCGATTGCAATGGGTGGCCTCTCCCGACTTCGCCATCCACGATTGGCCTGTGCTTCCGCTTGCCTGCTATCCGGATGACAGATTATTGGGGGCCGCGGCCAAGCACGCTCTGCGGTCTCGCGGCGTTGCCTATCGGGAAGCGATC
Organism: Alphaproteobacteria bacterium; assembly: GCA_965262755.1. GTDB lineage: Bacteria > Pseudomonadota > Alphaproteobacteria > UBA828 > UBA828 > WTGU01. The sequence goes on from OZ253557.1 coordinate 1,520,410, forward strand.
TGCAGCGCCAACGAACGGGTCATTCTGAGCGCTGTCTCGTCCGGAACGGCGGTCACCGTCATGGCAGAGGGCTCGATCCCCGAAGGATTGCAGGTCGTCTCCGCTGCGCAGGCTCTGTCGCCGCTGGGGCGGGCCCACATTCAGCTCTTGCAGCAGTCGGCCCCGCAATCCGAGGCAGCGCGGGTCGTGAAGCGGCAAATTGCCGGCCTGTATCCGGGCTCCTGACCGTCATCGGCTCGGCGAGCAGGAGTCCTCGGCCGCGCAAACGACGACGGTAGTGAGAGATTCGGGTCAGCGCTCGCGGCGCCAGCGAATGTTGTCGAGCGCGAGGCGGGCGCGGACGCCGAGGTCGCAGAAGGGTGCCGGCGGCAACGGGGCGGGCGTGCCCTGCTCCTCCATGTCGGCGATGAGCGGGTTGTCCTGGCCGGTGGCCATGTCCGCCGCAAGCACGCCCGAGATCGTGCCCTTGGTCACACCGACCGCGTTCTGGCAGACCGCGGCGAAGGTGTGGGGGCCGACCTTGCCGAAGCCCGGCGCATGGTTGCGCGAGAGGCAGATATAGCCGCGCCAGGTGTGCTCGATCTTGACATCCGGCAGCATCGGGAAGCGCGCCTCGAAGGCCCGCTGGTGGTCGCGGCGGATCGTCTCCATCTCGGCGTCCGAGCGCCTGAGCCTCGGCGCGTAGAAGAGACGCTGGCGGACCAGGATACGCCGGTCGGTCGTGTAGCGGAGCGTGACGCCGACGTGCGAGTTGGCCGGCGTCAGCCCCCAGTCCTCAACGCCGCCGAGCGCCCGGTGCTCCGCCTCGGTAAGAGGCCGGGTCAGGCTGCCGTGGGCCGCGAAGGTCAGGAGGGTGCCCTTGAAGACCGAGAATTGGGGCGCATAGCCGTTGACCGCGAGCACCATGGCTTGTGCGTCGACGGCGCCGCCGGGGGTTACCGCGCGCACGCCGTTCCGCTGCTCGACCTCCATCACCGGCGTGTGCTCGTGCAGCGTCACGTTCTCGGGCAGCGTGGCGGCGAGGCCCTTGGTGAGGCCGGCGGGGTTGAAGAGCCGCCCGCCCGGCGTATAGAGCGCCACCGAGTGATAGGAGGTCCCGAGCGCCTTGCGGAGCTCTGCGGCGTCGAGCCAGCGATAGGGCTCGCCGAGCGCCTCCAGCGTGCGTGCGAAGGGCTCCAGGATCTTCGTGCGCCCGAGGTCCGTGACGGCGGCGTGGTACTTGCCGCGATGGGTGTAGCCGCAGTCGATCCCGTGCTGAGCCACGCACGCGTCGAGATGGTCGATCGCGGCCCGGCTGAGGCGGATGTAGCCGTGGGCGCCCGACAGCTCATCGAACGCGCCGCCGACATTGTGCGGCAGGTCGATGGCGAAACCGGAATTGCGCCCGGACGCGCCTTCGCCCACCTCGTGCGCGTCCAGCAGCACGATATGGTCATCGGGCCGGTTCTCGGCCAGCCTGCGCGCCGCGGCGAGGCCGGCGAACCCCGCGCCCACCACCAGCCAATCGGCGCGCACGTCGCCCTTGAGCGCCGGCGCCGGCGCACGCGGCGGCAGGATGCGGCTCCACCCGTTGGTGGCGTCTTCCTTGGGTAGAATCTTTACCGCCATCAGCCGGCCTCCGCTCCCCTGCTCGTGCCCGCCCGCTTATCCCACTATAGGGGCCATTTCTAGTGTCCTGATCGAGAGGTTCCCACAATTAGACACCACGTTCCTCTCTCGTCATGGCCGGGCTTGTCCCGGCCATCCACGCCCCAGCGACGCGCTCGGCCCCTGTGGATGCCCGGAACGAGTCCGGGCATGACGGTGATGGTGGCTGGGCTGGAGACAGCGAACGCCCAAGGCGAAATTGTGCGAAATTCAGAAGCACGACACTAATGCGCGTTCGGGATAAAGAGCCGCTCGCCGTCGATGGTGAAGCCGTCGATCGCCGCCTGGCCGGCGGGCGAGATCAACCATTCCGCGAAGCGCCGGGCAGCCTCGGCCTTGACGTGCGGATGCTTCTCCGCGCTTACGAGGGTGACGCCATACTGGTTGCGGAGCCCGGCATCCCCCGCGACCAGGAGGCGCAGGTCGAGCCTGCCCCGCATCTTCAGCCACGTGCCGCGATCGGCGAGCGTGTAGGCCTCCATCATCGACGCCGTGTTGAGCGTCGCCCCCATGCCCTGGCCGGCCTCGCGGTACCAGGTGCCGGAGGCGCCCGTGGGGTCCAACCCGGCGGCCGCCCAGAGCGCGCGCTCGCGCCGGTGGGTGCCGCTGTCGTCGCCTCGGCTGACGAAGGGCGCCTCCGCTGCCGCGATCTTGGCGAGCGCCGCCGCCGCCTCGTCCGCACCCGCGATCCCGGCCGGGTCGCCTGCGGGGCCCACGACGACGAAGTCGTTGTACATCAGGTCGAAGCGCGCGCTGCCGTAGCCCTCCGCAACGAACGCCTCTTCGGAGGGCTTGTCGTGCACCAGGAGGAGGTCGGCATCGCCGTTCCGCGCAAGCCTGAGCGCCTGGCCGGTGCCGACCGCGACGACGCGCACCTCGATCCCGGTCTCGGCCTCGAACAGCGGCAACAGACGGTCGAAGAGGCCGGCGTTCTGGGTGGACGTGGTCGAGGCGACGGTGATGAAGTCGCCGGCGCGCGCTTGCGGCATTGCCAGCACGACCGCGAGCGCCGCCGCGAGCCAGGCAACGATGCCGCGTGCGCGGATCCGTCGGCTCCGGGTACGGGGTCTCATGGACGGGGGTCTCGGGGGCAGGTGCGTCAGGGCCGGGCCGTGGGCGGGGTGAGCTCGCGGCGCTCCCACCAGAGCAGCTCGCCCCGCAGGAAGGCGCTCGCGAGCTCGTTCTCAGGCCCGGCAAAGAACGCAGGCGCTGCGGCATGCTCCAGCAGGCGCCCGCGATGCAGGAACATCACCTCGTCCGCAAGCCGGCGCGCCTGGCCGAGATCGTGGGTGGTCATGATGATCTTGGTTCCCTCCTGGGCCATGGCCACGATCGCGTCCTCTATCACGTGGGTCGCCGCAGGGTCGAGATTGGCGGTGGGCTCGTCGAGGAAGAGAACTTGCGGCTTGAGCGCCCAGGAGCGCGCCAAGGCCAGCCGCTGCTGCTCGCCGAAGGAGAGCACGCGCGCCGGCACCCGCGCGAAGGCGCCGAGTCCGGTGCGTTCCAGCGCTTCTGCGATGAGGCGGCTGCGCTCGGGCCGGGGAATACGGCGCAGGCCGAGCGCGAAGTCGATGTTGGCGGCGACCGAGCGGCGCAGCATGACCGGGCGCTGCATCACCATCGCCTGGAAGCGCAGCGGGTCGCGGCCCGCTGCGCCATGCCACAGCACCGCGCCCTCGCTGGGTGCGATCAGCCCGTGGCAGAGGCGGAGCAGCAGGCTCTTGCCCGCGCCGTTGGGGCCCAGGACGATGGTCTTCGGCCCCTCGGCGATGCGCACCGAGACCTCCTTGAGCAGCCGTTGCCGGTCGCGCTCCAAGCTCACGCCGCGCAGCTCCAGCGGCAGGATGGAGGCTGCCGTCATCGCGGCCACCCCTGCGCCAGCGTGCCGCGCAGGAGCGCTGCGGCGGTGCTGACGGCGATGGAGAGCCCGACCAGGACGATGCCGAGGCCGAGTGCCAGCGCGAGGTCGCCCTTGGAGACCTCGAGCGCGATCGCCGTGGTCATGACGCGGGTCACATGGTCGATGTTGCCGCCGACGATCATCACCGCGCCGACCTCGGCGATGGCGCGGCCGAAGCCCGCGAGCACGGCGGTCAGCAGGCTGTAGCGGCCATCCCAGAGCAGCGCCGTCAGCGCGCGCCGCGGCGTCGCGCCGAGCGAGCAGAGCTGCTCCTCGTACTCGCTCCACAGGTCCTCGATCACCTGGCGGGCGAGCGCCGATATGATGGGCGTCACCAGCAGCACCTGGGCGATCACCATGGCGGTCGGCGTGAAGAGCAGGCCGAGCACGCCGAGCGGGCCGGCGCGCGAGAGCACCAGGTAGACCACGAGGCCCACCACCACCGGCGGCAAGCCCATGAGCGCATTGAGCAGGACGACCATGGCGCCCCGGCCGGGGAAGCGGAAGAGCGCCACCGCCGCGCCCAACGGCAGGCCGATGGCGCTCGCCACCGCGACGGCGCCGATGCTGACCTGGAGCGAGAGGAGCACGATCTCGCCCAGGTCGCTGTCGAGGTGATAGACGAGGGAGAAGGCCGCCGCGAAGGCCTCGGCGATATCGGTCACACTGGCGCCCGCCGCCCGCTATGGTGAAACCCGGCCGCCGCCGGGACATCGGCGGCGGCGGCCATGGTCCCAACAGCGCGCATGGAACGCAACCGCGCGTCACGATGCCGCTGTGGGCGGGGAAGGAGAATGCGCGCCGGGGCGCTCGTGTCTCCTTGCCACGTCATGGCCGGGCTTGTCCCGGCCATCCACGTGTTTGCTCGGAGTTCAACGGACCTCGCTGAGCGAGATGCCCGGAACAAGTCCGGGCATGACGAGAGAAGTGGCCGCACCGGGGAGACCGCGCGGCTAACCCAAAGTCATGCGAACTTCAGAATCGGGACGCTAGCCCGGCTTTCAAACCAAGGATGCGGCCTGCGCGGGGATTTCTGGCCGCACCGTGAAGGGAACGGTCTCCCCCCAGCGACGAAGGGCCGACCGGCGCCCTCGATGGGCGACGGCCGGCCCTTCAACTCAACCCTCGGAAGGCTGTGGGGGCAGGCCCCGCTCTACAGAACCCCGAGTGCCGCTACTGTTTGTCTGCGCCGAAGGCCCCGATGATCGATCCGACGATATCGTCGAAGTCTTCCATATCGTTGATGTCGCCGTCGAATGCCGCTGTGAACGTGCCGACGACGCCATCAGGCACCTGTCCGACGTAGTTGGATTCGGAGTAGAATTCCGCATCCCAGGTGCCCCGCACGTCGCTGGTGCCCTGGCCGTCAATCGTCCAATTCACCCAGCCTTCGTCAGTGGCTTCCACGTTGCCGCCTAACATTGACGCCAAATTCAATGTCAGCGACCAACTCGGGTCGTTGCTGAAGTTCGTCACCGTTCCCGAGAGCATTTCGTTGCCGAAGTTTGCCGTAAGCTCAGCGTCGGCCGTGAACTCGCCGGTCCCGGATTGGCCGTTGAGGGGCTGATAGATCGCGTACTGGCCTATCGCCGGGCCCGCGTATGTCGCCGAACCGGTAAGCGCATTGAAGGCGGTGCCGCCGCCGGTCGTTGCTGTGTAATTGAGGGGTTGGTCGCCCCCGGTTCTCGCAGCGTCGGCGATGTCGAAGAACGGATAGTACGAGTACGTCTCATTTTCTCGCAGCTCGCGCCGCCACCACCCGAAATAGGCGTAGCTCCTGTCGTCAATCCGTGCGATGGCCCTGTCCGTGGTCACGAATGTCCACGTGCCGTCGGTGCCAATAATATCGTAGCGGTCCCCGCGCCGCCCGATTGTGCACGTGCCCGCGCACACGAAGTGACCCGACGCGCCCATGAACGTGCCGCTGACCCGAGCCCTGTCGAAGTCGTTTCTCGGGTTGCCGTCCATGTCGGTGGTGGTGGCGGCGTTGCCGTCGTCCACGGCGTCTACGTCGGGCATGGAATCGTAGTTGTGCGACAACGTCCTGTCCGCGCCGTCCGTGGAAGGAAATGAACCCGATCTGATATGCGGGCCATCGGCATCGGTGATGGTACCCATGATCTCGGTACCAGAGTTTGCAGTGTCCCCATCTTGGAAGCGCTGGCCGCCTCTAAATTCTTTGGACAAGCGGGATCGAGACCGGTCCTCCCATGTTGTCGTACACGACCAGCTCGTCGTCGTAGACGTTGCCCGAGTGCGTGTGCCTGGTGACGGTCCAACCGCTCGAGGATGAGCGCTGCGCGGTCGAAAAGCCCCATGACGGCATGGGGGTGATCAATGCCGTCATCCCGTGCCTCGGCTCCGCCACGACACTGGCAGCTGGGTCAACGTGGGCCCTGCCAATGCGCGCGAGATCAGTATTGGCACTGTCCTGTCTACGGAGGGCGGGCCGGAGGCCGTCAAGCGCGTACCTGGCGTCGATCTGAGTGATCTGGTCTTGCAGCTCGTCGCGCTCTTCCTCGGCCGCTTCGCGATCCTGCTCGGCTTCTCTCGCCCTTTGCTCCGCAGCCAGGCGCTGGCGTTCGGCCGCAGCTTCCCGCTCTTCGGCCCTGGCCTCCTCGAGCTCGGCCTGCCGCCGCTCTTCCTCGGCCGCCGCAGCTCTGGCCTCTGCCAATTCGAGCTCCAGCTGAAGCGTTGCCTCTTCGTCCTCGTTCAGTCCGCTCTCGCCGCCCGAGCACGCGGCGAGAGCGATACCGGCCGCCATCATGAGTGCGATCGCGCTCCCCCTGGCGAGCCACGGAGCCTTCGAGTCGGTCATGTGAGTTCTCCATCGTGAGCGAGTGACACGGGGAACACCCTCATAGAATCGGGCCTCGGCACCCCTGCGCGCGGCAACGGTGGCAAGCCGCTCCTGTGGTGTCAATGAAAAAGGGTTTTATGTCGGAAACTCACAGAGGGCAAGGGGTGGCGGCCGCGCCGATACTCGAGTCACGCTGGCGCCCCGCCCGCCCGCCGAGGCGAGTCCCCGCCGCCGCCAGGGCATAGGCGGCGGCCATGGTCCCAAGACCGCCCGCCGAGCGCAACAACCCGTCGCGCTCCGGTGGTGTGCGCGATCATGTGTCATGCGGGAGAAGCGTTCAGCCGAGGTTTGCTAGCAGGGTGCTGGTGCCCCGTCGGCAGGCCGAATATGCCGCACCCAATTAGTACCAAATTGGCAAAATATGATCGTGAAGATATTTCACGTGTTGTGGTTGTGCGGATATTGCTATGCCGCATAAGAATAGCGTTTTCCAATTTAGATATACATTTTAATCGATTTATCTCTGCCAGTTATGCTATGACCGTCATGCCTTAAGTGATATGCATATCCACGACATGATCAAGAACGGTCTATGACGAGGTATATGTAGAGACAACGCTCTATAGAGCGCGGCCAGACGAGTTCGACCGTGAAGAAAAACACGATACGAGTTGACGGTAATAGCCTTCCGGAAATGACGATTATGCTGAACGTTGAGGAGCGGTTGTTTGTAGAGGTCCAGGTTCGTGGCTGCTGTGCCGTAAGCGCAATGGAGGATCGGTGCCGAATGATTCTACGCTGCGCCGGGGGGGTAACCAACAAGGCCGTTGCGGCAAAGCTCGACCTGCGCCAACGCATGGTCAGCGTTTCGCGTGCAAATTACAGCTTGATCCGCGCGTAAAGCTCTTGATGTGTGAAATTGGGGCAAGCGCCGAGTCGCGAGGGAATTTCAACGACCCGCGGCTTGAGATCGCTCTGGATCTCTACGGACAGGCGGCGTACAGCAATTTGATCGGCCTCATTAGCCGCATCGACCGCGCTGCCCTCGAGCGGGCGATTCAGGCACTGATAGACGCGCGCCGCGTGTACGTGGTCGGCACGCTCGAGAGCCATTCCGATGCCATGTACATGCACCGAGTTGCAAGCAGACAATTCTACAACTGGCGTCTTGTCGCACATCACCACTTAAGCCTGCGCCATCTCCGGATCGATTGCACGCCCGCTGATGTGGTGGTCGGTATTGAGCGCAATCCATACGGAGACCATGTCTTCCCGGCTGTTCGACACGCCCACCTGATCGGCGCGCGGGTAATCGGGATCACCGATTGGCGTAAGTCACCCGTGGCCTACTATGCGAACGAGGTCCTGCACGTTTCGGTCCAAAGCCCCAGCAACATGGTTTGCAATGTGGCTACGACGGCCATCGTCGACATGCTGGTGGGTATGGTGGCGAGGCTTAGCGACGGCTGAGTGGCGGCGTCCGGGCCAGTCCATAGCGGCAACAGCTATGGCCCCGCATGGCGCGCATAAGTCTGGCTCTCACCGGAGGGAGTCGTTGCCGGCCGACAAGACGTTTCTGCCAGGGTCGCCGAGACGAGAGAACCCGCACGTCGAGGGCGGCCCGATGCGCTCGGAGGGTGCTCCTAACGTTCCGACGCATAAGGCTTCCTGAATCGGTGAAGCGGAGAAGTAATAGCGTGCCGGGGGACCGCGACCGATGGGAATTCCCTTCTATGGAACCCTGCTTCGCCCGCGCGAGATAGAGAGACAGGATCATGAGTACGTTCATGTATTACATTTTGAATGACTTGGGATAAACTGCGCAGGCGTATAGTACAATACAGTAACGCCGAGATTAATCCATTGCAGAGTCAGTCATGAGTGCTTAGCGCACACGCTATGTCCTATTTCTTATACAGTTCGTAAGTCTCAATATTGATAAATCGGTTTATCTTAGCGCTCACCGCACGCGCTTTACAAATGTTAATTTTGTCTTCAATCTGTGAACTCATTCGATAATCGGCTGGTTAATGCGCGGAACGTGTGCAGATTGTATTTGCAGAATATGTACCGTTGTCCGGTTCGTCAGAGACTGCGGAGACGGCGACGAATCGAGCTCGCGGCCGTGAAGGAGAGTGCAGTGGAGCCGCAGCCCGTACCGCCTCTATCCGCGTTCCAAGGCCACAGTAATGAAGAGGCCTCGCAGGCAGGCCTCGGGGCGCGCCGCGCCCGGGATTTATGCTGCGCTCAGGCGGATAAAGACCCGCGCAGAACCGCAATAAACCCCTTCACCAACGTCGAAATTAGACCTGCCAGCCATACGCGCCGGTTTACCGGCCCGGATACGGGGTTCTTACGGGGCGCCTCGCGTGATTCCGGCCGGTTACGCGGTGAAGCCGCCGCATCCTCTCGTGATGACGGTGCGCTTGCTGTTTACGGGGTGTGTGGCGTTGGGATGTGACGGGGATGCCGCGGCGTAGCACGCTGACGCTTACGGGCCGGGCGGTGGACGCGCTCGCGGTCTCCGCGCGCGACGTCATCGTCTGGGACCGGGAGCTCGCCGGCTTCGGGGTGCGCGTCTACCCCTCGGGGCGCAAGGTCTACGTGGTCCAAAGCCGGGCGGGTGGCGCGCCCCGCCGCGTCACGCTCGGCACCCACGGCGAGATCACCGCCACACAGGCACGCAAACGCGCGGCCCAGGTCATCGACCGCATCAAGCGGGGCGAGGAACCCGCAGCACTCCTGCCCCAGGCCGGCACCACCGTCGCCGACCTCGCCGAGCGCTACATGAGCGCCCACGTCGCACAGAACTGCAATGCCCACACCGCAGGCATCTACCGGGGCTCGCTAGAGAACCACATCCTGCCGGCGCTTGGCATGATGCCGCTTGCCATGGTCGAGCGCGCCCACGTCTCGGCCCTGCACTACCGCCTGCGCGAGACACCCCGCGCCGCCAACCGCGCGCTGGCGGTCCTCTCCAAGATGTTCTCGCTGGCCGCCGCCTGGGGCCTCGTGCCGGACGGCACCAACCCCTGCCGCGCCGTCCGCAAGTACAAGGAGCGAAAGCGCGAGCGCTTCCTCTCCCGCGACGAGTACCGGCGCTTAGGCCAGGCCCTGGCGGAGGCGGAGTCCGAGGCGGGGATGGAGGGCGCGGTCTCCCCCTACGCCATCGCCGCGCTCCGCCTCCTCATGCTCACCGGCTGCCGCCTGAACGAGATCCTCACGCTGCGCTGGGACGATGTGGACCGCACCGCAGGCGAGTTTCGGCTGCGCGACGGCAAGACAGGCACCCGCATGGTGCCGCTCACGCCCACGGCGGAGGCGGTGCTGGCGGGGATCCGCCGCATGCCCATCAACCCCTGGGTCATCGTCGGCAAGCAGCCCGGCACCCATCTCCCCACCATCACCGCCGAGTGGTACCGGCTCCGCGCCCACGCGGGCCTCGACGACGTGCGCATCCACGATCTCCGCCACTCATACGCAAGCCGCGCGCTCGCCGCCGGCGAGAGCCTCTCCATGATCGGCAAGCTTTTGGGCCATGCCGACATCCAGAGCACCGCCCGCTACGCCCACCTCGCGCGCGAGACCGAGAGGGTGTCCGCCGCCAGGGTCGGCGCCAGCATCGGTGCCGACATCGCGCCGGCGGCCGGGGCGGGGAAGGACGGCGCGTCGTGAACTATTCGGCGAGCCAGCCGGCGCGAGGCTCAATTACGGAGTGCGCCGTCGACGCCCTCCCTGCGGGCCGGGACACGGTGATCTGGGACCGCGCGCTCACCGGCTTCGGCGTCCGCGTCTATCCCTCCGGCGTCAAGGTCTACGTCGTGCAGACCCGGGGCCCGGCGGGGACGAAGCGCATCACCGTCGGCCGCCACGGGGTCATCGGAGCCGATGAGGCCCGTCGCCGTGCGGCGCTGATCATCGCTCGCATCAGGGCCGGCGAGGACCTGGCAGAGCGCAAGGCCCAAAAACCCGCGGGCCCCACCCTTGCCACCCTCGCCGAGCGCTACCTGCGCGAGCATGTCGCGGTGCGCTGCAAGCCCTCCACCGCCGCCCAGTACAGGCTCGCCATCGAGCGCTATATCGTCCCCGCCCTCGGCGAGCGCGCGGTCTCTGAAATCGGGCGCAGCCAAGTCGCCGACCTGCAGCACGCGCTCCGCGACCGCCCCGCCATGGCCAACCTGGTGATCGCGACGCTCTCCCGCCTGATCGATCAGGCGGTGGCCTGGGGCGTAGTTCAGGAGATGACCAACCCCTGCCGGTCTGCGCAGAAGTACAGGGTCCGCCGGCGCGAGCGCTTCCTCACCGACGCCGAGTTCCGCCGCTTAGGTGCGGCCCTGGACGAGCTGGAGGCGACCGGGCGCCTCTCCTCCCATGCTGCCGCCGCCATCCGCCTGCTCATGCTCACCGGTTGCCGGCGCAACGAGATCCTCACGCTGCGTTGGGAGGAGGTGCACCTGGAAGCGCAGGAGCTCCGCCTTCCCGACAGCAAGACCGGCCCCCGCACGATCTCGCTCTCCGTCGAGGCGGCGGACGTTCTGGCCGCCCTTCCCAAAGTGCCGGACAACCCCTGGGTCATCCCCGGCACCAGGCCGGGGCAGCGGCTTTCCAGCATCTTCGAGCCCTGGCGCCGTGTGCGCGCCCGCGCCGGCCTCGACGACGTGCGCATCCACGACCTTCGTCACAGCTATGCCTCACGCGCGCTTGCGCTGGGCGAGAGCCTGCCGGTAATTGCGAAGCTCCTCGGCCACGCCCAGATCCAGACAACCGCCCGCTACACCCACCTCACCAGAGACTCCGTCAAAGACGCCGCAACACGCGTCGCCAACGACATCGCTCAGGATATATTCGCGACCGATGTCATCCTCCCGGCTCGCCCAAGGACCGGAGGGAACGGGGGCGCGAGCATGGGCGAAGCGATTCGCGCACAGGGCGCCGACCGAGCCCCTGTTGCGCGGAACAGCATCAAGGCATCGGCCGCCAGGGTCGCGGCGGAGATCGGGGCGGACATCCTCCCGCCCGGGCTGCTCGAAAAATCCGCTCCGCCGACCGGTACGCGCACCGGCAGGCTGGCCCGGGCGTCATGAGAACCGATAGTGTGGCTTAGCGGACACGCCTTCTTGGCATTTTTGCGTCTGATGCGATTAGACACTTGCAATCGCCGCCGGCATGTGGCGTGCTTGCGCAATAGCATGCCAGTCGACAGGAGGGACGTCGTGATGGTGTGCAGAGCAGCGGCGGAAACGGGGAGGTTGGTCCTGGAGGGCCGTTCCGGTATCCTTGAGTTGACGACGCGGCAGATGCCCGGTAATGGCAAGGGCGCGCCGTCCACTGCATCGGGGATTACCCCAGGCATATCGCAAGGCAACGCGATGACTATGGACACCGCTCAACTCAACTTGGTAAACTCGGCGCTGCAGTCCACAAACGAGGCCTCCCGACGAGGCCTCTTCAGAATGAGGAGAGCCTGGGGGTAGGAGATTCCATACACCCTCTATTCTCTCCATTATTTCAATGACTTACCTCCCGAATTCGCCCCTTCACGCCGCCCCCGGAATCGCCCGCCGTAATCACTGCGGAAGCGACTGAATTCGAACTCCAGCGTACCCCTGCGCGCGCATGTCGCTCGAATCCGACATTTCGAATCCGACAACGCCCGCGCTTCCGGAATCAAACTGCCCGCGCCGGGAGAAGAGTATCGGTCCGGTCGCCGGGCCACCTCAGGTCAACGACGCTCTTCAGCGAGCGAGCGCACAACCGGCGCGCCCGGCTTCGGGAGAGCTCGTCGCGATCGGCGCGACGATGGCGGCGGCGGACTTGCCTACTCCCACCCCTGCTGGTACGAAAGTGCGACATTTCAACTATCGTCGCGCGAGGTCGCCATGCCGTTCGTCACCGTGAAGCCGAAGTTCCAGGTCACCATTCCGGCCAAGCTGCGCAGAGACATCGATCTTCACGAAGGCGACATCATGGAAGCGACCCTCGTCGACGACGGCATCCTCTTTCGGCCCAAGGAGGTGGTGGACCGGAACGCGGCAGCCGACCGCATTGCAGCGAACTTCGCGGCGGCGCAGCCCCAGCCCGGCGACCTTGACCGCTCTGAGGACGAGATCATGACGGACACGATCTCGGAAATTGACGACTCTCGCCGAGAACGCCGCCACCGTGAGACATGAGGGTTGTCCTGGACTGCAACGTTCTGGTGTCGGCAGCCCGGATCGACGGCACCTGCCGCGCAGTCATCGACGCGTCGGCGCGGTGGCACGGTATCATCCTGTCCGAGCCCATCCTGGCTGAGTATGAGGCCGATGCCGTTTCCAGCCCCGCCGCAGAACCCGCTGAAGCGCCTTTGCCAAGTTCGCAAAGGATCCCGCTGCGCGCGGCGATTCGCCGTCCTCCGCGGCGCCCGATCACCTCGCTAGCGATTGCAGCAGTTCCGCTGGCGTCCGGTCTGAAGACGCGAAGGGATCGATCACTCGAACCTCGCCGAGAAGCTGGCTGTGCTGAAGATCCTCGGTGAGAAGCACCCGGCACTCGCAAGAGTGCGCGGCCGCTACAATGAGGGAGTCCCACCATGACAGGGAGTAGCGCTGCTGCAGCAACCAGGATCGTTCCAGGATGGCGAGGTCGAGGGCTACCGGCCGCCATACCGCGAGGTCGCGCACGATATCCTGCGCTTCCCCCGAGTCGAAGCCCGGCTTCAGCTTGCGCGTCAGCGTCGCATAGAGCTCTTGCAAGACTTGGAAACTTGTCCGTGCCCAACGATGGCGCACGAGGAGCGCGATCCAGTCGTCGGCGCGGGCCTGCTTGGCCGGAACCGCACTGTCGTGCCGGTAGACCAGGACGTTGGTGTCAACGAAGACCGGCGCGGTCATGCAATTCTTCCCGCGTTGGCTTGCTGCCGTCGATCCAGGTCAGTTTTCGAGGCTTTCTCGCCATAAAGCGCTCCATGGCGACATCATAGTCGTCCTCCCCGCGCTTCATCCCTTCGAGGAGCTCCGCCAGCCATTTGGAGACGCTGCGTTCGTTCTGGGCGGCCCGGACCCGTAGCCAGAGTGCGACATCCTCGGGCAAGGCGACGGTGACATTTTTCATGGCACAAAACTAGTGAAACACGAACCTCGTGTCAATGGCCTAACGATGAACGTGGCGTGCCGATGAACGCACCGCCTGCAACCGGCTTCCTTTGGGCGGCATGGCTGTTTCGGACGTGACCCGCGAGCATGCCGCGTCCCTGCACCACGGGCTTCGCGGCACGCCGGCGACGGCGAACGTGGCGCTGGCCACGCTGTCGCGCCTGTTCACCTTCGCGGAGGCCTGCGGCCTTGCGCCGGAGGGCGGCAACCCCTGCCGCTACGTGTTGAAGTACCGCGAGCGGTGTCGCGAGCGCTTCCTGAGCGACGGTGAGTTCGAGCGCCTGGGTGCGGTGCTGACGGAGACGGAGGCTGAGGGGCGGCTGTCGGTGCATGCGGCGTCGGCGCTGCGTCTGTTGATGCTGACCGGATGCCGCCGCAACGAGATCGCGGCGCTGCGCTGGTCGCAGGTCGATCTGGACGCGGGCGAACTGCGCCTCGGCGATTCCAAGACGGGCGCGCGCACGGTCACGCTGTCGCCCGAGGCGGTGCGGGTGTTGTCGAACCTTCCGCAGGCGCCAGGCACCCCCTGGGTTATCGCAGCGCCTCGGCCGGGGACGCGGATCACCAACCTCAGCGAGCAGTGGCGGCGTGTGAGGACCCGTGCGGACCTCCATGACGTGAGGCTCCCCGATCTCCGTCACAGCTGGGCGTCGCGGGCTCTGGCGCTCGGCGAGAGCCTGCCGATGATAGGCCGGCTTCTGGGTCACACTCGGGTTGAGACGACGGCACGCTACGCTCACCTTGCGCGGGACTCCGTGCACGATGCGGCGGCCCGGATCGTCGCCAACATCGGCACCGACCTGTTGGGCGGCGGAACGACGAACGGTGCCGGCGAGGCGGAGGTGATGTAGTCTTCGGACCGCCATTCAATCTTTCCGGGAGCCTGCGACATGCCTGCAGCGCAGTTCGACGAGTCCACATTGACCAAGGGGCAGTTGCGTAAGCTCGGTGCTTTGCGCAAGTCGGTCGGCGACGAAATCGCCGAACGCGCCTTCCTCGATTGGCTGTCTTCACAGCCGGCGGCCGTGAAGGCGGCGGCGGATGGAAACGCATCTCTGATCGTCGATACCCTCTGGCCTCTGGTGCACCGGGGCGCCCTTGCGATCCCGCGCGGCGGTTATCTGATCAGGCGGGGACGCGGGCGCATCATCGTCGAGCCGGCGCAGCGCTAGGGCCGCGCGGAACGAACGCAGCCGCCGCGTGTGACTTTGATCGGGATCGAAGCGTCGGGCGAACGATGGCCGGCATCGGCGACATACTCGAGTTTTCGGTTTTCAACGATATGCACGGCATCAGCAGCGCCGCTGCCAGGATCAATGCATTTTGCGCGGCACACGGCCTGGCGCCCGGCATTTCCTTCGAGGTCGCTCTGGCGGTAGACGAGCTGGTGACCAGCTCGATCGGCTACGGCTATGACGACGGCGGGGAGCGCTGGATCGATCTCGGCCTGCGCATCGAGGGCCACACGCTGACTGTGGAGGTCGCGGACGACGGCAGTGCGTTCGATCCGTTGCAGGCGCCGGAGCCGGATTCGTCCGCTGCGCCGGAGGAACGCGCCCGGGGCGGCCTCGGCATCTATCTTGTGCGCAGGACGATGGACACGGTGGCGCACCGGCGGGAGGACGGCCGCAACGTGGTGACGCTGACGAAGCGGACGGCGCCGGGCGAGGCTGCGTGAACATGGAGTTCCTCTCCCGGCCGGCACCCCGAGGTGCCTTCCTGCAGGATCGCGGTCTCCGCGGCAGCCCGCCGCCGAAGCCGCCTCCTGCTTGGCGTCCCGGTCTTCCGTTCGGGAAGCCGCCTGGATGCCGGGATGTGGAGCGCGAACCGGGCGCACGGCTGTGACAGATCGCGGACCATACCGTGTTCCGCCTACGAGCGTTCTGAACGCCTTCGAGAGCGCCGCCCGTCACGGCAACCTCTCGCGCGCGGCACGGGAGCTGGGAACCTCGCAGTCCGCGATCAGCCGGCAGGTCGCGAGGCTGGAGACGCAGCTCTCGGCGCGGCTGTTCGAACGCTCCCGGACCGGTGTGAGCCTGACCGCCGCCGGACACCTCTACCGCAAGGCCGTCGTCGTCGGCCTCGGGGCGATCAGCGCGGGGGCAGCGGAGGTGGCTGCACTCTCGGACGAGGAGCCGGCGGAGGTGGCGATCGCGTGTACCGGGGAGGTATCGCACCTTCTGGTGCTGCCCCGGTTGGAGGCGCTGCGGAAAGCGCTGGGAGAAGATAATCGAGTCCGCATCCTCGTCCGGTCCCCCGGTTCCGTGCTGCCGCAGCCCGAGGCGGACGTGATCCTGACCTGGGACGAGGGGATCGCCGCACCGGAGGACCGCGCGGTCATCGCCACCGGGGCGGTCGGGGCTTTCTGTTCGCCGGGCTATGCTGCGGTTCATGCGGAGGTACTCAACGGGCCTGTCGCGGAGTGGGGCGGACTGACCTTTCTCCGCCCCAGCGGTCCAGGGGAGGACCACGCGTCGTGGGAGACGTGGTTCGAGGCCGCCGGCCGCCCCGCCTCCGAGCCCCGGTACGAGGCCCATGACAGCTACACCCGTGCTCTGGAAGCTGCCGTCGCCGGCCGCGGCATGGTGCTTGGCTGGCGCCATCTCATCGGGCGGCACGTCGACGGCGGGCTCCTGGTGGCCATGCCCCGCGGCTTCGTCGAGACCGGCAAGCGCTTCTATGCCGCGCTCACGGCGACGGGCCGGGTGAGGCCGCCGGCGCGAGGGTGTCTGGCAATTTTTGCCGGAGGGGCGTAGCGCCGCCGAACGTCCGCCGGCGGCCTCGGCACCGCGCAGGAGTTCCGCAGCGCCGATCAGCGTGCTTTCCCCTTCGGCCTGCCGAAAACCTGTTCCACCTGCGCACGCGAAACGCGCAATTGCCTGGCGATGGCTGCGGGCTTGACGCCGGCCTCGAACGCGGCCTGGATCAACCGCGCCTGACCCGGCGCGAGCGGTAGAGGCCGCCTTTTCTTCGCTCTTCCTCCGGTGGCCGGCGGCGGCTCCGCCGGCCTGTCCGATGCCGAAGCCGGCGAGCCGGCCTGCGCTCCGCCGGTCAGGCGGCCGCGACGGCGCGCTTCTTCGACAACGGCCTGGAAGGCGGTCCAGCTGACCGTTGTCGAGTTGGCGCAGCGAGCCCGGCAGGTCCGAGGGCAGGGCATAGCGCGGGGCCGCGGCGCCGCGTCTGCCGCCCGATCCAGGCTTATCGCCGCCGTCCGCCATTCCTTCCCCGCCAATACGGAGCCCGGTGGGTCCAGGGCGCATGCGGATGGGCCATCGCCCCCATCATCGGTTCGTGCCGGCAGCAGGACGGCCCAATCCCCCGCCATCCGAGGCCGGACCACTCGCTTCCAGACGCCGTACCAGCCGGTCAGCACGCGGGCTGTCCATGTCGCGCATCACATCCAGGACGGCGCCCGCAAGAGCCGGATGGCGCTCGGCGCACCGGCCGAGATGAACGATCGCGTCTTCGTCTCCGATCGAAGCCAGCGCTTCGATCACCGCAGCCGATGGGTTGCGCGCGAGTTCGGCAACCAGTGGAGCCATGGCCCCGGTATCCCCGGCGTTGCCCATGGCGATCGCCGCCAGACGCCGCACCGGGGCCGACGGATCGCCGAGCCCGTCCTGAAGCAGATCCACGGGAACTCCCGCCCTGGGCGCCAGCGCAAACGCCGCCGAGCGCACCGAAGCATCCTCGTGTGCCAGCAGCGCACCGACGAACCCGGCGGGCAACGAGAGGGCGGCCTCCGCCGCAGCCCCCAAGGCCGCCGGCAGCAGCGATGTCGGCAGGTCCTTCCAGAGGACGATCCGCTTGAGCGCCGCACGCGCTCGCAGTCCCTCAAGCCGCGCGAGTGCCTTCAGCACCGCGCGCTGCTCCACCAGCGGTGTCCCGATCCCGAACCCGGCGAAGCGCCGCCGCAGCCGCTCCAGCGCTGGAACCGCCCCCACCAACCCGCGGGACCCGACCTCCGAACACAGCGCTTCCGCCGCCCGCATCGATGCCTGGAAGGCCGAGGAGTATCGGGTTGGGTGAGAGGGTCCCGGAGAAGGGCGACCGGCCCTTCGACGCATGACGGCGCGGCGGCGCGGCGCGGCATACGCATTGGTGAGGGAAAAGCTTGGACCCGGAACGCCGGCATGGTACCCGACCCCTTCGGCACACCATCGGAGATATGCAGCATGGCGACTTCCCAACCCCGCAAGGCCACGGCGCTCAGGGAGGCGATGACCAAGACGCAATTGATTGCTTCGCTGTCCGAATCGACGGGGCTCCCGAAAAAGGATGTCGCCGCGGTGCTCGACGAACTCGGCGTTCTCATCGAGCGTCACATCAAGAAGCCTGCCGTCGGCACCTTCACCCTTCCCGGCCTCCTGAAGATCAGGCGGGTGCGCAAGGCTGCCCGCAAGGCGCGCACGATGGTCTCGCCCTTCTCGGGAGAAGAGATCGAGGTCTCGGCCAAGCCGGCCTCGACGGCGGTCAAGGTTCAGCCGCTGACGGGCCTCAGGCGGATGGTCGAGTAGACCCTTCCCCTCCGCCCGGCCGGGACGGTGCGCCCGCGTTGCGGGCACGCTCCTCCTTGCACAAGACGTTGACGCGTGCGAAGACGCCGCACCCTGCCTGCGTCGCCGCCGGCCCATCGGAACCCTGCCTCAGATGAGCTCGATATCCGTCGCCTGGGGGCCGCGTGCGCCCTGCGTCACCATGACGCTCACCCGCTGGCCCGGCTCCAGCGCACCCAGGCCCGCACGGTTGAGCGCGCTCCCGTGCAGGAAGACGTCCTGGCCGTCGTCGTCCGGGACGACGAAGCCGTAGCCTTTGCCGGCGTCGAAGAACTTGACGCAGCCGCGGCGCTCCTCCGCCAGCTCTCCCTCATCGTCATGGCCCCAACTGCGGTCCCGCGCGCCGCGCCGCGCCGCGTCGCGCCCCGCAGGGTCGGCCGTCGCAGTCGACGCGTCGACTGCGAGGATGGACGACACCATCGGACCCTTCCGGCCCTCCACCACCTCGCAGGTCACGCTCGCGCCCTGGGGAAGCGTGTCGTAGCCGGCCCCTTCGACGACCGAGACATGGCAGAACACATCGGGTGAGCCGTCGGCAGGCGCCAGGAACCCGAAACCCTTCGTCGGAACGAACCACTTCACCGAAGCCACGAGACGGCGGCCTGAAGCTGGCACTCGGTCGCCGGCCACAGCGCCGCCCATCTCGCGCATCGGTCCGCCGCTCCCTACCGGAACGGGGGATGCAGTCGAGGCATCGACGGCGTGGATCCGCCACACCTGCGGACCCTGCCGGCCCTGCTCGACATCGCAGGTGACGGTCGCGCCCTCGGGGAGTGTGTCCCACCCAGCCCGGCCCACTGCCGACGCATGACAGAACAGGTCGCGCGAGCCGTCGGCAGGCGCCAGGAAGCCGAACCCCTTCACCGGATCGTACCACTTGACCGACGCAATGACCGGAGCGCCGGGGGCGGCTCCTGAAACGATTTCCTGCATCCTGACTGACCTGCTTTCCGTGAACGACCGAGCGGATGCCGCCGGGGGGGGGCTGCGTCGTCCTCAAGACTCCAGCGGCGGCCGCCGCCGGACGGGCGCGCATCATATCGACGGCTCGCGCAAGGCGACAGGTTCCGTCTGCCGCCACTCGCGCTGTCCCGAGCTTCTCCGGATGGCGATGCAGCGGCCGGCCGCCGACCCGCCGGGCTTCGCGCCCCGCCGCGCTCACCGGCGCCCCTCCGCTGCCCGCACGCCGGCGAGAGCCAGAGTCCGGCCGGGAGCGGGGCGGCGGGCGGGCGTTCCGGCGAGGGGACGCCCGTCGCGCGCAATCTCTGACCAGGGGAAGGCCGGACGATGCAGACGGCAAGGACAATCGAACGCACTGCCAGCACATACCTGATCCACGAGTTCGGGCGCGGCCTCGAGGATGAGCGCTACGTCGTCTCCCGCTACCGCTCGCATGCCAACGGCGATATCAGGCCGCTCGACGAGCAGCAGGCGAAGGACGCCCGCAAGCGGCGCGCGACGATGTCACGCCGCTCGGTCCGGCGCCTTCGCCCCGATCGCAATGAGATCATCATCGCGACCGGCGTCAGCGTCGACGGCGGCATCCAGTATTGGGGTGAGTGGAGCTGCGGGCTCTTCGCGGAAGGCAGGCATCGGTGACGGGGCGCCGGGCGGGAGCGGCGCTCCCGCCCGGCGCCATCCGCTCAACTCCAGCCGTCGCAGGGAGGATCGCCTGCCATGCCCTACAAGTTCGTTGAGGACGAGCGCACCTGGAAACGCCGGCGCTATCGGCGGCAGCGCGCAGAGCGGCTTGCCACCGGGCGCTGCACCAGGTGCGGACGCCGCCCCCCGGAGCCCGAGCGCACCTTGTGTGCAGAATGCGGCGAGAAGAGGCGCAAGGCCGACCGGGCACGATACGCCGCAGCCAGAGACGCCGGCCTGCCCTACGGTGGCCGCCCGGACGCCGAGGCCCGCAGGAAGAACGCCCGCGCCAGGTCGAAGCGGCGCTACCGCGATAGGTGCGACGCAGGCGCTTGTACGAAGTGTGGCCGACGCCCTCCTGCGGAGGGCCGAAGCCGGTGCGAGCCATGCCTCGGCAAGCGAAACGCAGCCGAGCGGGATCGGTGGATGCACCGCTGTGCCGACGGGCTGTGCGGCAAGTGTGGCGCGCCGGCCGGCGGCGGCGCACGCTGCGCCATCTGCGCCGCCGCCCAGTCCTACAACGCCGAGATGAAGAACAGCGCGGCCCGACGGAGGTACGCGCGCCGAAAAGCCCGTTCCGAGTGTACTGACTGCGGAGCGTATTCAGCGGGCGCGTCTCGCTGTGTTCCCTGTGCACGCCGCAGTTTTGTGCGCTCCGGCGAGCATCGCGGCTTGCCGATGGCGCCCTCGAGCTTTCGGGTCGTGGTCGTCGAGACCGGCGAGGACCTGGGCAGCTGGCAAACCCCCGCCGAGCTCCGGGCATGTCTCGCCTTCTCCAGGCTCTCGCCGGAGGACGTCGAGATCGTGGGCGACTTGCCGATCATGAATGCCATCACAGCCTGGACGTAGGGCACCGGGGTGGCGGCAACGCCGGGAGCGACTCCGCAGGCGCCGGTGCGGGCCGCCGACACGAGAGTTGGTGAAGAGCTTCGAGGAAGGTGAACGGAAGGTGGGTCGAGAGAGGTCCTCATGTCGTTCGTCAACCATCGTGATCAACCCGGAACTCAGGAGACAAGACCATGTTCGGATTGAACCAGGCTCAGATCATCGGCCGGCTCGGCGCAGATGTCGCCATCGCCAACCTCGCCTCCGGCGGGCGCGTCGCCAACATGTCGGTGGCCACCGACGAGAGCTTCATCGAGAAAAATTCCGGCAACCGCATCGAGAAAACGGAATGGCACCGCGTGACCTCGTTCCAGGCCGGCCTCGTGGACATGCTGGAGCGCCACGCCAGGAAGGGCCGCCTCGTCTACATCTCCGGCAAGCTCCAGACCAGGAAGTGGCGCAAGGACGGCGAGGACTCCGACCGCTACTCCACCGAGATCATCCTCGTGCCGGGCAGCAGGGTCCAATTCCTCGAACGCCCCGCCAACGGCAACGGCACCCCGCCGTCCAACGGTGAGACCACCGCGCCCGCCGCGACGGCTCCCTCGGACCTGACCGACGACGTCCCGTTCTAGGAGCCCATCGCTTCCTCTCTCCTCCCTGCAACTCGGGGTCGGCGCTTCCGCGCCGGCCCCATTTCTTTTGTTGTCTGCTCCGAGTCCCCTCCCGCTCGAACCTCGCGGCCGCACTCCGCGCGCCGCATCGCCCTCCGGCGCCGCCGGGAGGCCGAGTGGGGCCGGGACCCGGGCGCGTCCCACCCAGCGGCCAGCGAGGTTCCCCGATGCCACCCATCACCCCTCACGGTTCCGGCTTCGCCGGTCTCCCTTCGCTCCCGAGGTCCGCGTCGTGAGCGCCGCCGCGGCCGTCGCCGCCGCACTCGGCGCTCGCGCCGAGGAGGTCTGCCGGCGCTACCTGCCCCATGGCCGTAGGCAGGGCCGGTACTGGACCGCCGGCGACATTCACGGCGCGCGGGGGCGCTCGCTCTTCGTCCGCCTCGCGCCGCCGGGCATTCCCGGCAAGTGGACCGACGCGGCCGATGGCACGCACGGCGACCTGCTCGACCTCATCCGCATCGCCTCCGGCACGGGCTCGCTCCGCGTCGCCCTCGCCGAGGCGCGCGCCTTCCTCGCCTCGCCGGCTATGCACTCCGCCGCCTCCCCCGAAGACTACGACCGCACCGACGCGGCACGCCGCCTCTGGCGGCGTTGCCGCGCCATCGACGGCACGCATGCCGAGACCTATCTCAGGGCGCGCGGCATTCAGCACTGCCGCTTCGCGGCGTTGCGCTTCCACCCCGCGCTCTTCTATCGCGACGGCAGCGGCATGCGCCGCCTGCCGGCGCTGGTCGCCGCCGTCACCGGCGACGCGGTGGAACGCACCGGTCCGGGGAAACACCCCGGTCACGGCGCCATCTGCGGTGTGTTGCGTACCTGGCTGGATCCGACACGCCCCGCCAAGGCGCGCGTGTCGCGACCCCGCAAGGCCCGCGGCCATGTCCACGGCCACGCCGTCCGCTTCGGCAATCCCGCCGCCGGCACGCTCCTCGTCGGCGAGGGCATCGAGACGGTGCTGTCGATCGTCACCGCGTTATCGGACATCGTCGCGGCTGCCGCCCTCTCCGCCGGCAGCCTAGGCGCATTCGCCCCGCCGCCCGGCGTCACGCGCCTCGTCATCGGCCGCGACAACGACGCCGAAGGCGAGCGCGCGGCCGAACGCCTCGTCCGCCGCTGCACATGCGCGGGCGTCGCCGCGCTGGTCCTCGTGCCCGAGGGCGACGACTTCAACAGCGATCTTGTCTCTCTCGGCTCGCACGCGCTCGCCGCACGTCTCGCGCCGGTCTTCCGGCACCCGGCCCGTGCGGACGAGTGAAGCCGTGTGCGGGCGGGCGCCGCGGGGAGGAAGAGAGAGTCCTCCCAGCCGCCATCACGCAGTCAGGAGGACACCATGACCGGTCAGATCACTTTCGGGCGGGTGGGCGCAGACGAGGCACGCATCTACCAGGACGGCGACCATGTGGGCGATCTTTACCGCCAGCGCGACATCCTCGATCCGGCAGCATCGTCGTACTTCGTGATCCACCTGGACGAGGATCCCCGCGGGCCCGTGACGGTGCACGAACGCTCGCGCGTCCGCGAGGTCGCCCGGCGGCTCCTCGACTCGCACCCGCTACTCGCGTGACGGCCATGGCTTCAGCCAGGGACCGTCGGGTTGAAGTGCCGCATGCCCATCATCGCTCTGGCCCGGACACCTGCACGGCAAACAGAAACAGGAGGCCGTGCGTGGGGTGAGGGAGTGTCTATTCCGTCATGCTTGCTCATTGTGACACACGTGCTCACTGCACCAACCCTGCGGGTCCTCCGGTCGCTCCGCTCCCTGCGGCCTGGCCCAGGAAGCTCTAAGGCGGGCCGAGAAAGTCGCCGACCGTGAAGTTGGCTTACGCGTAACTACATCCGCCTCGCGCGTTGCGCGCCGGCATAGCGTGCCGGCGCGTCGGTCCGGCCCTCGCCCATTGTTGAGAAGGCCAACTCGCAACGAGCAGGATTTTCGACCATCCCGGGCCGGACCTCCCAGGTCGAGAGAACACCAACTTCCGCACCAACATCGGCGACTTTCCGCACCAACTCCCGCCCAAGACCTTCCAGGGCCAGGTGGTTCCGCTGCGCGCGCGTATCCCAAAGAGCAATCACGACGGGATGCACCGTCCCGGAGGATGAAACAGAGAGGAGAGCGTCATGCTCGACATCAGCACCGACACCGCAACCGCTTCCGCAACCGCAACCGTTTGCGAGAACCTCGCCACCTTCGGCGCAGCGCCCGAGCGCGGCGAGCTCGACAGCCGCGAGGTCTGGGACGAGGACGACGCCATCGAGGCCCTCGGCGAGGCCATCCGCATCATGATGGACGGCATCACCGTCGACGGCACTCAGATGGCCGACGAGCGCGAGCCCCTGATGTGGGGCTTCGTCAACATGCTGCACAGCCAGGTGCAGAGGCTCGACCGCGCCGTCGACCGCATCGTGCCCGACATGAAGGACCTCGAGACCGCACAGGACGGCGCCGAGGTGAAGGCATGGGAGCTCCAGCTGCTCACCGACCGGGCGCAGAACCGCGGCGACAGGCGCGACGCCTTCGAGAAGATGCGCGACCTCGCCGCCGACGCCTACCGCGCAGAGACCGGCGACACCTGGCGCCCACGTCACGGATCGCATACCTCGCAGACAGGTGCGCTCACCTCCGCCGCCATCGACGCCCGCGACTTCAGGCGCGCACGCCAGGACCGCGAGACCCGCGCGCATCTGCCCGACGGCACCCTCATCGCCATCACCGGCGGCAAGACCGTCGCCGATGCCGACGCCGTCTGGAGCACGCTCGACCGTACCCGCGAGAAGTACGGCGACATGGTCTTGCTGCACGGCGGCGGCCCCGGCGTCGAGAAGATCGCAGCCAGCTGGGCCGATGCCCGCGGCGTCCACCAGCTCGTCTGCAGGCCCGACTGGAACGCACACGGCAAGGCCGCGCCCTTCCGCCGCAACGACGAGCTGCTCAACTTCCTGCCCAAGGGCGTCATCGCGTTCCCCGGCTCAGGCATCACCGGCAACCTCGTCGACAAGGCACGCCAGCTCGGAATCCCGGTGATGATCTTCACAGCCTGAGGCGGCGCTTCCCCGTACCATCGGCGTCGGTCCCCGTTGCGGCGAGGACCGGCGCCCCCCTTTTGCTCCGTGCTCCCTGCCGCGCATCGCGCCGCCGCTCGCTCTCTCCCCTATGATCCGGCCGTCGCACCGCTCGCACTCGTGATGACGATGGTGTCGGGCCAACGCTCACCACCTCCACCGCGACCGCTGCCTCGGCCGACGCGACCGCTGCGCGATCCGCGTCGCCTTCGGCGTCGATCGCGGCAATAGCGATCGACGGTCGCGAATTCCCCCAACACCCCTGTGTGAATCTCCCACCGTCGCGCCTCCCGGCAGCAAAGCTCGCCCGGCGATCGACTGTGCCGCCGCCCCGCGCCTGCCTCGACGCTGCACGTCTTTGCCGGACGCTCGCCACCACCGCTCGCGCTCGTGATGACGATGGTGTCGGGCCAACGGTCACCACCTCGGCCGCGACCGTTGCCCCGGCCGTCGCGCTCGCTGCGCGCCACGCGTTCGCAATGTGCGCGCCGTTCTCGACGACGACGGCATCAGGTCAGGAATGCTGCCTCGTCCATGTGCGCTCCCTCTCCCGTCGTCACCGCTGCATGCCATCGGCACAGTACCCGTTCGGGCAATGTCAGGACACGCTCGGTAGCAGCGTCACGGTTCGCGGTGGCCGAAGGACCGAAGGTGCCCGCGCGAGCGCACGTCCACTGAAGCCTCGCTCACCGCAGGCTGGGCCTTGACCGTTTCTACTCCCCCCCAAAGTCACCGCTCTACGGCGGAGCCGCTTTGGTTCTCACACCTGAGCGCACCGATGGTGCAGAACCAAGATTGTGGAGACAGGAACACTTTGCACTACTCGGAAGACCGCTGTGGTACGACAATCCCTGACAGGGGGGCGTTGGACCGAGCGAATGTCATTGAAATACGTTCGTAAGCTGCTGAAATGCCGTGCGGATTCCGCTCGCGAACTACAATGTATTACGCCGGGCCTATACGATCAGTCCCGCGCCATTCGCACGAAATGCGCCGCTTGCCCCCGCCTTGCGCCATGCACATATCCGAGATCGAGGCCCGGACCGGGCAACTCGAGAGTCGTTGCCGTGCAGGAGAACGTTCCCATGACTGAAGCCGACACGACCGAAGAGCCGTTGGCAGCTCACGCCGGCGATAAGACGCCGGATCAACGCGCGCCGCGGACCATCAGATTCTCGGATACCGAGTGGGAGAAGGTGGAACAGGCCGCGCGCGGGATCGGAATTTCCCCGGCAACCTTCGCGCGCAACGCCGCCGTGCGTGCCGCCGCAGTCCCGAAAGTCGATCCAGCCGGCGCACTTCCGCCGGAATTCCTGGAGCTGGTCAAGCGGATCTATCGCAGCACCTACATCCTGTCGACGCTGAAGCGGGACGAACTGATCCGCGAAGGGCGACGCGAAGAACTCGACCGCACGGTCCAGGCGGCACGGGAGGCCCAGGCTTTGGTCTTGGACCACAGCTCTGATTGACTCCGCAGCACTCCGTGCTGTCGTTTTGGCCAGCGGATCACCCCGCGCTCGACGAGGGTCTTCGCGCACATCGACCCAAATTCCGGACTCTTCACCCGCGCAATTCGCCCGCTGACCCGGCCACGATGCGAACGATTCCGCCGACTGCCGGCTCACGCAGACCGGCAGCGATCCGTCGAATTGCGATCCGACCTCTGTCGCGAGACCATCCCGGCGCTGCCGACAGCGCCACGACTTCAGCCAATGGATGCCTGCCCAGGGTCCCCTGAGCGTATGGCTCACGGATTCGGGCAAGTCGCATGTGCGGATCGCCCCCTGCGATCGCGACAGCGGCGATCTCTGCGGCAGGATCGTTTGCTTCAGGCAACCCCATTACGAGGACGGCGCGCTCTGGCTCGACCGCCACAACGGGGACGAGACGCTTCGCAGCCGGCCGCTCCAGGGCATCCAAGTGCTGACCGGCGCGGAGGACGAAGGCGACGGGGAGTGAGGTGGGACGCCGATGCCGGCCGCCGGGGCCTGCGGCGCTTCCTTCCGCTGGCCCTGCAATGCGATGCGCACCTCGGTGCGGGCGGCTAGAGTTCCGGCTCCAGCTCGAACTCCATTTCCTTGCAGGGTGCGCGTTCCACCGGCCGGCGGTCCCTGGAACCGCGATCGTCGCGTCCGCGTTCGAGCGGTCCGTCGACGTCCGCGCTTCGATCCGCCTCCGGTCCGGGCGCTGGCTCTTCCGAGCGCTGCAACGCCGCCGGCGCCGGAGGCTCGACGCTGACCTCCGCTCCCTTCGCCGGCGTGTCCCGTTCCCTCGGCGCGACCGCCTCCAGGGCCGATATCCGCTCGCCGGTGGCGGTTTCGAGCCTCTCCCGCAGCTGCGTCGCGTCGTCGGTCACCAGCTCCGCCCGGTCCCTGGCCCGGCTGATCTCGACGTAAAAACTCTTCTGCGTCGTCAGGTGAGGGTGATTTGCCTCCATGGCCGCGATCACGTTGTCGACCGTGCGCCCCTGGAACGCGTGCACCGTCGATGCCCAGGCATGGTCGAGGTGACGCAGTTGCGGGTCGTTGCGGCCGAGCGCGAGCATGCGCCCGTCCTCCAGCCGGAAGGAGACGCGGTCCTTGCCCACGGAGACCACCTCGGCGGTGCGGCTGTTCACCAGCCCGAGGTCCTTGTCGTTGCGGGTCCAGCGCACTCGGTCGCCGGCGCGCAGCTCGATCGGCTCCGCCCGGTAGACCTCGCTGCCGCCGTGGCGCCCGGCGACCCGGTCCGGCTTCCAGGCGACGGTCGTGCCTCCGGGACCTTCCAGCGTCACCGCGTGCCTGCGGCGATCCACCCCGGCCACCCGGCACTCGTCGCCCTTGTCCACGCCAAGCCGCTTGTAGGGGCGGTGGAAGGCCACCACGTCGCCCGGCGCGTAGTTGGCGGCGAGCGCCTTCTCCGCCCGGGTGTAGCCGTGGCTGACCAGCCGCTCGCCCTGGAAGACCGGGCCATGGATCGCGCCCTCGCGCGCGAGCCGCTCCCTGATATGACCGTTGATGGCCACGCGCAGCTCGTGGCTCGGCGCCATGACACCGGTGTTCTCCCGTTCTTGGGGCGAGAGCCTGAGCCAGCGCGCGGCGACGGCGCCCGCGATGTTGTCCGCCTTCACCTCCGCCACGTCGGACCCGAGCTTCTCGAAGGCACCGCGGATGTCGCCCGCGAGGCTGGCCTCCACCGCCTCCTTCAGGGCAGGCTCGCGCTGGCGCAGGATCTCGCCCATCACCGCGGTCTTCATGCCCGCACGCTGCAGCTGAGCGAAGGGCTTACCCGCATCCACGGCGTCGAGCTGCTTCTCGTCGCCGACCAGCACGACCCTGGGAATGCGCAGGGTGTTGGCGATCCTGAGCAGGTCGCGGCCCTGCACGGTGGAAGCGAGCGAGCCCTCGTCCACCACCAGCACGGTCTTCGAAAATGCATCGCGCATGCCCCGCGCCGCCTTGCGGGTGAGCCGTCCTTCAGCGACGCCTGCGTTGCGCGCGAGGAAACCCTGCAGGGTCTCGCTCGCGATGCCGGACTCGGCGGCCAGTGTCTGCACGGCCGACGCCGAGGGCGCGAGGCCGAGCATGCGGTAGCCGCTCTTCTCCGCGAGCGCGCGCGCCCGCTTGAGCATGGCGGTCTTGCCGGTACCGGCATAGCCCTGAACGCCCACCGTGCGATCCTTCGACGAGAGGATCATCGTGACCGCCTCGTTCTGGCCGTCCGTCAGCGGTCCCTTGTGCAGGTGCTGCCGCACCCGGCGCACCCGCATCAGCACTTGCCCCCTGTCCTGGCCGGCCCGCATGGAACGCACGGTCTCGCGCTCGTCTGCGAGCGCGGTATCGGTGGTCAGGCCGTCGCCGTTGTGGAATCCAGGTGCGGCGTGCAGCTTGCCCTCCCGCTGAAGGGCGTCGATAGCCGTGCCGGCGGCCTCGACGGACACCGCGCCTGGCTTCCAGGCCAGCGCGGCGGCGAGAAGGTCAGAATGGGCGAACACGGCCTCGCGCTCCGCCAAGTGCGTTGCCGCCCAGGATACGGCCTGCGAGGCCGCGTCGGCGTGGCGCTGCATACCGGCGTCCCGCGCCGTCTCCGTAGGCCGGCTCCCACTCACATCGTGCTCAAGGGACCGTTTGGCAGCTTGCCCCGAGTGTTCCACGCTCATCGTGCGGCGCCGTCGGGCCGTCTCGACCGCCGCGTCCGCCGAGAAACCCGCCGCCAGCGCCTGCTCGCGCCAGCTCTCGCGCAGCGCTTCCCTGTCGACATCGCGCTTGTGAGCGCGGGTCACCAGTGCCGCCCGCGCCGCCAGATGGGGATTGCTCCCGGGATCGCCGAGGCCGCGTGCGTCCATCGCCGCCTCGATCTCCGCCCGCCGCGTGGAGAAGGCATCGATGACGTCGCGCGGCACCCCCGCGATCTCGAAGCGCCCGTCCGCGTGGGTCTTCTCGACGCGGTAGCCCAGTTCTTCCAGCCTGCGCGCCAGTTCGCTGCGGTAGACCATGCCGGTGAGCATCTTGCGCGTGTACAGCGTCTCGTTGGCCATGGTGCGCCACTTGCCGTCCCCGCCCAGCACCATGTTGGCAATCACCGCGTGGGTGTGGAGCTGCGGATCGAGATTGCGCGAGGTGTCGTGAGTGAAGGTGGCGGCCACCATCTTCTGGCCGCCAGCGTGAACCAGGAATCCGGTCTCGGGGTCCTTCATGCGGGTCCGGATCGTCGTCGCCTCCAGCCAGGCCAGGGTGCGCTTCACCGCCGCATCGTGCGCGGCGGCGACGGCTGTGTCGTTGCCCAGCAGCGCGATCAGGGATACGGATTTTGGGGCCGAGAAGGTAAGGTCCCGTCCCGGACGATGGGCGATCGAGCCGTCCTTCTCCCGCCGCCCGAGCCGGCGCCCCGACCCGTCGGGCACGGTGCCTTCGAGGATGTCCCTGAAGAGATCCGGATCGACAGGTCCCCGTAGGCCCAGCGCCTCGGCGCCCTTGCCGGCCCAGGCGCTGGCATTCAGATGCTCGCGATCGTCCCTGGTGTAGTACCCGTCCCTCTCGAAATACGACACGCCCTGGGCGGCGGAGGCGATGGTGCCGATGGAGACGACCATCACTGCCAGTCCAGCGGACCGTGTTCGTCCCGATCGCATTCCCCCGTTCGCTGCTCCGCGCCCGTTACGCCCGCATCCTCCGCTCCGCCGCCCTCCCCGGCCTGCCGGGGACCCTCTGTCGAAGGCGGGGGCGGCTCATGCGCGGGCGGAGCCCCGGCATGGGCAGACCCGCCGCCTGCCTCCTCGCAGGCCGATGCGTGCGTCAGGCGGGGAGGCGGGCCGGCCGCCGAGCCCCACCCATCGAAGAGCCATTCGGGCTCTTGCCCGGGACCGCCGTCGGCCTGCGGCGGGCGCTCGCCGCCGCGCGTCCGCCCGGCCGCCGCAGGGAATTCGGCTTCCCCGCAGGGCGCTCCTTCGACAGGGGCGGCAGCTGTGGGACTGCCGCCGCCGTTCCAGCGCGCGTCGGCGGCCGCCTCGACCTCGCTCGCCGGTGGATGGGGCTGGTGTGTCTCCGAAACAGGGGCCGCACCCTTGCCGGCCGCTCCCCCGGACCGGGCCTGCGGCCTGCCGGCATCGCTTCCGGCTTCCGCCCGCGGCACGAAGCGCCGCGCCATGGGGGGCCGCGCCCTGTACCTGAGCCTGATCCTGGCCACCGGCCAGGGACCGGGAAACTTGAGGTAGCCGGAGAGATTCTGGAGACGCGCCACTTCCGCCGGCAGCACCAGGGGACGCACGTCACGCCGCGTGCTCAGCGTCACGCCGCCGTGCGGCGTCTCGTAGCTCACGCCCTCGGACAGCGACTCCACCTCGACCCGCCCCAAACTCTCCGCAGACCACTCCGACGTGTCCTTGTCCGGCGCCGCCAGCACCACGCGGGTGCCGCACAGGCCCGAGATCGTCTCCGCCCCGTCGCGGCCGTACAGCTCACGCAACGCCGAGAACACCTGGACGCCCAGCACGAAGCAGCCCCCGAACTGGCGGCTCTCCGCAAGGCCGGGACGGAGCGAAGGAAGCTGGTGCAGCGTCGGCAGCTCGTCCAGGATCACCCAGATGCGGCGTACCAGGGCGTTCCCCTGTCCGTCCGCGCGCGGCAGCGACAGCAGCGCGTTCACCGCGATCTCCAGCCAGGTGGAGATCAGGCCCCGCAGGCTCGCATGCTGGTCGCCTCTCGAGGTGAGGAACAGGAAGCCCGGTGAGCGGTGCTCGATCCACTCCCGGATGGAGAAGGGCGGGCCTTCGTCGGTGAGCAGGTCCATGGCGCCGATGTTGGCGGTGAGCATGGCCCGCACCGAGAGCGCCGTCTTCGGGTTGGCGGGGTCGACGATGGACTGCGCCACGGTGCCCTCCATGGCGTCTGCGAGCGCGCTAAGCTCGGTCTTGAGCAGGTGGTCGACCAGCACCCGGTTGCGTGTCTCGCCCCTCTTCCAGAGCACGGCGGCGCCGTGGGAGAAGAGCTGGCGTGCCGCGGTGATCCAGAAGGGGTCTGCGGCGTCCTTCTGCCGGGGGATGAGAGCAGCCGCCATGGTGTCGAAGTCCCGTGCGGAACGGGCCTCGGCGAAGGGCGACCAGCGCGGCGCGCGCTTGTCGAGGGGGTTGAGGAGGACGTCTTGCCCGGGGTCGAAGAAGGTCTCGGTGTAGGAGCCCATCTTGTCGTAGACGACGCAGCGCTCGCCCCGCTCCCGGATCTGCTCGACGAGGTCGGCGATCAGCACGGTCTTGCCCGAGCCCGTGGTACCGGAGACGATCGTGTGGCGGGTCTCGGCACCCCCGGGCCAAGGGATGCCGGCGACGGTGTAGGGTCTGGCCTCGCGCCCCCGCGTCAGATGCAGCATGTCCCGCCACCACGGCAAGGTACGGCGCGCGAGCTCCCTTGCCGTAGCCAGCTCGCCGCCGCGCAGGCGTTTGCCGCGCCTCAGTCTGCGGCCGAGGGCGCGCAGCCCGAAGAGCGGGCCGACGACGAGGGCCGCACCGATACCGCCGCCCAGCAGTCCACTATCGAGGGCATCGCCCAGCATGCGGTCGCGCAGGTCGAGAATGCCGCCGTGGCTTGCGATGGAGCTTATGGTCCAGACCAGGACGGTCCCGTCCAGGTCGCGGATCTGCTTGGTCTTGTCGGGGTCGAAGGGCAGCGCGAGCATGAGCTCGCTCAGCGTGTAGACGCCGAAGACGTGCCAGTCGTAGGAGGTGTAGTTGGCAGTGGTCTTCCAGGTCGCGGCGAGCAGGCCCGAGACGAGGGCCACGACGGTGACGAGGCAGACCAGTCTGTTCCAGGTGCGAAAGCCCCTGACGGCGACCCGGAAGCCGCGTCCGGTGTCGCCGCCCACGCCGGTCATGGCACCTGCGCCCCGGCGGCGGGGACGGCAGTGGCGCCCCCGTCATGGCCGTCCCCTGCGCGGAGCTCGTGCACGCGTGCGAGCCAGCGCTCGGCCGCCTGCACGGACGCCATGGGCCGGATCGCGCGTGCGCCCGCCGGCAGCGCGTGCAGAGCCAGGGCGCGGCGGTCCTCGACGGCGATGCCGTCGAGCAGGGGAACTCCCTGGTACGCTTCGATCTCGTCCGAAACTGTCAACGCGTGCCGGGCGAGCGGGAGGAAGCGCCTTGTGCACCCGCCCCGGCGGTAGGTATTGGCCAATACATGGGCCACGGCCTCGAAGTCCACGTCCCGGGCCTCGATACTCTCCGGATCGCCCGGCCACGCGGGCTCGGCGCCGGATGGCGCACTCGCCTGCCTGCCGCGGCACTTGACTCCGGTATCTTGCCCGGTCATTGGACGATCTCCCTTCATCGGGTATCTCCCTGTCGTTGGAGCGGCGGCGGGCCATCCGCGTCGTCCCGCCGCCGCATTCCTGAAGCTGCGACTGCCTGCCTGCGGCGGCGCTTACCGGGCGCGTCACGTTCGGTCACCCTGCCGATCCTCGTGAAGTACGTTCAGATGTGCTGTTGCGTGCCGGGGGTGCCCGAGGGCTCTGGTCCAGGGGCGGATCCCCGGCGTCGCCTTCGTGTGGGCGCCTTCAAGCGTGAGCAGCGGGCCCCGAGCCTCGTGAGGCGCTCCACGACCCTATCCCCCGGAGCCTGCGCCCCCGCGCAGGCGGCCGGTGAGCCGTCCGCTGCCGGCCCTCGCGATCCCCGCCGGTGACGGCGCCAGCCAGGCGGCCCACGCCGACGTCAGCGCCGCCGGCTCATCAACCAGGCGATTTCCTCTGCGACAAACGCGGACACCGAGCCGACGAGCTTGAACGCGCCCCACAGCAGCGCGTGGCAGACCATCACGTAGAGCGTGACCATCGCCAGCACACGCAACGGGTCGATATCGCCCAGGTTCCAACAACAGGAAGGCTCTGCCTCCGGAAACGGCGGCAGCAACTGTTCCAGCGGCGGGGGCATGTACATGTCCGCCAGCGCCGGATCGGCAGCCAGCGCCGCCAGCAGCGGCGCCGCGGCCACGCCAGCCAGAACGCCGGTCCCTTTCCCGGCACCCGACGGCATCATTTCTCCCTCCGGGGACCGTCGTCCGAGGTCGAACGCATCCGCCGCGCCGCCGCCCAGGCAACGACGTGCGAACGCAGATAGCGCACACTGCTGCCAAAGCGGGAGAACGCTGGCCCCCCGCCTCTCCACCGGTAGGTCTCGAGGGTGCGCGGGCTCAGCCCCAGCAACGCCGCCGCTTCCTTCGTCTTCATGTAACAGATGTCGCCTTCCATCGCCGTCTCCTCCTCTCCTTCCGCATCGGTCGGAACCGACGGACCCCCCTCCTCGAGCGCGACCCTCACCGCCGCTTGCTCCGCTGTGCGGGCGTTGACCGCCATGAAGGCGCGCACCCGGTCGACGGTGGCCAGTGTCGGCGAGCGCCCGCGCTCCAGCCTGAGCACGAAGGTGGGATCGCCCAGCGCCTGCCGCCCGAACAGGTGCGGCTTGGTGCGGGTCACGCGGAGCCAGGCCTCGATCTCGCGCAGGAAGCGCGGCCCCATCGGCTCCTTGCCCAGGAAAGCCAGCACCTTGTCGGCGGTCTCCAAGCGCACGTCCGAGCCCCGGTCGAGACGGCCGAGAAACGACCCGTCGTCGACGGCGTCCCTGCCGAAGCCGGTGCGCGTCAGCTTCTCGCGCGCGATGTGCGCCTCGATGGCATCGATGAGGGCCTGGCGGCTGCCGGGAACGATGGGGTAGCTGTCCGATGCGGTTCTCATGGGAAGAAAGTATTGGGATCGAAATGACGTAAGCAACTGAATTAAATAGCGAATAACATACGGCCAAATGATGTCAGGAGATGTCAGGAGATGTCAGGAGACGTCTTGCGCACTCAGGCGTACCCTGTAGTCCCACCAAGTACGACGAAGGGATACTTCAAATTTCCGTGAGAGTCCGAATGGGAAGGGTATATGTCTGCAATATCTGACCGCATTTGACCGCAATTCCGATTTTATTTGACCGAAGTTCTGGCGACATCTGACCGCGAATCCGGCGGCACTTGACCGTCGAAGGCCGGGTCTGCGGCCCGGCCCGATCGCCCTGCGGGCGCCATCGACATCCATGTTCCCAGGCGCGCCGATCCTCTCCCGGCTCAGCCTCATCGATCCATCGATCGACTCGAGGAGGCAGGGCCCCAATGAAGAGGATCGACACCATGAGCATCAGGGACATCCTTCGGCACCATCACGACCTGGGCTTGCCCCGGGCGGAGATCGCAGTGGCCGTGAGCGTGAGCGCGGGGACGGTATCGAACGTCCTGGAGCGCGCGCAGGCGGCGGGTCTGTCATGGCCGTTGCCGTCCGATCTTGACGATGACGGGCTGCGTGCACAGCTGTATCCGCCGGCGCCGCGAGAGAGCGGGTATGCGCCGCCGGACTGGGATGGCGTGCTCCGTGAGCTTCGAGCCAAGCGCAAGCGGCGCCGGGTGCGCGTGACGCGCCGCACGCTTTGCGAGGAGTACCGCGCCGAGGCCGAGGCCCAGCGCGGGAGGGCTTACGGCTACAGCCAGTTCTGCGCGCGCCTGAAGGCGCGCCAGGGCAGCTGCGGTGTCTTGGCGCAGATGCACTTCGACTATGAGCCGGGGCTGTACGGGATGGCGGACTTCTCCGGCAAGACGCTGGCCCTTCGCACCGGGCGCGGCGAGACCGACGTATAGATCTTCGTCGCGGTCCTGGCGCATTCGAACCTGATCTACGCGGAGGCGACGGCCGACCAGACGGTGCGCCACTGGACGATGGCCCACCGGCGCGCGCTTGAGTACTTCGGCGGCACCCCCCGCCGGTGGATCATCGACAACCTCAAGTCAGGCGTGGACGATCCCGACCGCGACGACATCCGGCTCAATCCGAGCTTCCGGGAGTTCGCGCGCCACTACAAGATCGCGGTGCTGCCTGCGCGCAAGTATCGGGCCACCGACAAGGGGCACCACGGACGCAAGTCCATCCTCATCGCAAGTCAGATCCCCGCGGAGGGCTGGCCAGAGGTAATCGGCGATGCTGCGTGTTCACTGCGTGCAGTTGTTCTACAACCTGAGCGACCCGGGGATGGAGGACCTTCTCTACGAGGTGGAGTCGGTGAGGCGTTTCGTGGGGCTGCGGTTGACGGAGGCGCTGCCCGACGAGACCACCATCCTGAACTTCCGGCATCTGTTGGAGAAGCACGGCCTGGGCGAGGGTCTGTTCGAGGAGATCAATGCGCACCTGGCGTCGCGCGGCCATCGGCTGCGCACGGGGACGATCGTTGACGCGAGCATCATCGACGCGCCGTCGTCGACGAAGAACCGGCGCCGCGCACGGGACCCTGAGATGCATCAGACGAAGAAGGGCAAGCAGTGGTATTTCGGGATGAAGGCGCACATCGGGGTGGACGCCGGGTCGGGTCTGGCGCACAGCTTGACGACGACGGCGGCCAACGCAAGCGACGTGACGCAGGCGGGAGCGCTGCTGCATGGCGCTGAGACGACGGCGTGGGGCGACGCAGGCTACCAGGGAGTGGAGAAGCGTCCCGAGCACCGGGACGGCGGTGTCGAGTGGCGTGTGGCGATGAAGCCGGGGCGGCGCCGGCTGCTGGGCGAGGGCGTCGCCGAAGAGGCGGCCGAGAAGCGCAAGGCGTCGGTGCGGGCGAAGGTTGAGCATCCGTTCCTGTACGTGAAGCGGCACTTCGGCTACGCCAAGGTGCGCTACCGGGGCGTGGCGAAGAACAGGCAGCGCATCGCGTTGCTGCTGGGGTTCTCGAACCTGCTGATCGCCGGCCGCCACGCGACGGGATGACAGGGGAGCAGTCTGCCCGCCGCTGGCGGGACGGCGGGGAAGGAGGCGGATCGACGCGGATATCGCCCGTTCGCTCCGTATCCCGTGACAAGAGCAGCCCCCGGCCTGTCGGGAATATCGTCGAGCTTCACATCCAAGCCGCCTCTCCCCCTCGAAGCCGCGGAGATGGGGTTGTTCAGACATTCCCTAGGGGACCGGGCCGCGCAGCGGCCCGGAGCGCGCGACTGCGCGCCGCGCACGCCAACCAACAGGGAGTCCGCCATAGACGGGAACCGGGCCGCGCAGCGGCCCGGACGGCGCGACCGCGCCGCGCGCGCAAGCGCGTAGCCAAGCGAGCGGAGCTCGCGCCCGGCGATTGAGGGAAATCAAAAAGACCAGCGCCCGCCGCCCGAGGGGAAAACTAAAACTGCCGCACGAATCTCAGCTCGCCGTGGGTGCGCTGGTAGTCGTAGAGCTGCGCGTTGGTCTCCCGCTCCTCGTGCACCGCCACCAGCTCCGGGCTGAAGCCCATCAGCGTGACGGCCCGGTTGTGGACCGAGAGCCGCAGGCTCCGCGTGCGGTCCGCCCGGTCCTCGCCCGGCGGCGTGTGCGGAAACCACTCGTCCTCGAAGTCGGTCCAGCGCACCTCGCCGCCGCCGCCCACGGTGAAGCCCAGCGGCAGGATCACCTCGACCCCCGCGCCCATCCAGCGGCTGCGGTTGCGCTCGCGCTCTCTCTCGGACCGCTCCCGCGCGTAGCCCGCCGAGAGGGTCGCCCGCACCGTCGGCGTCACCACCCAGGAGCCCCGGAGCGACGCATCCATGATAGGGCCGTCCCGAAAGCTCCCCGTCCGGTAGCGCCGGTCGTGCCAGGAGACCCGTGCGAACGCCGTCACCCGCGGGCTCAGCCGGTGCCCCACTTCGAGGCGCGCGCCGAGCGCGCGATTGTCCGGCGCGGTGCCGGTCCATTGCTGGCGGGCGCTCGCCAGCAGGCTCCCCTCCGTCTTCGTGTCGATGAACCAGCGCGGGCCGAGATGGGTGGCGAGGTAGAGCTGATCGAACTCCGAGCCCGAGTACTCCCGCCGCGCCGCCGCGCCGCCCGCGCGAAGCCGCCAGCGTTCTGCGATCGGCACCTGGTACTCGGCGCCGCCCCAGACCGAGACGCCGATGCCGGAGGTGGTCAGCTCCTCCGCATTCCGCTCGAACGGCAGGAGCTGGCCGAAGACTGGGACGTAGATCGTGCGCTCCTCGGAGCCCGCGCCGATGTTGGTATCCGGCGCGATGGACGCGCCGATGTTGAAGCTCCAGCGCCGGCGCGCCTGGATCGCGGCGAGGAAGTTGCCGACGTTGACGACCACCGGCTGCGGCGGGTTGCCGGCCAGCACCCACTCGAAGTGGCGCCGCGCCAGGTCGTCCTCCCGTTTGAGGAAGAACGCCCGCCCCAGCTCCAGGTGCACCCGCACCAGTCCGGGCTGGTCGATAAGCATCTCGTGGAAGGCCGCGATGGCGCCGTCCAGCAGTGCCTCCCGGTCCTCCTCCTCGAGCCCCGGTTGATGCGACGCGCCGATCGCCGCGAGGCCGAAGAGGAACAGCGTGTCGGGCTCGACCTCCCCTGCCCGGACCAGCGGCCCCAGGATGACCAGCGCCTCCGCAAAGCGGCCGGCATTCACCAGCACCCGCGCTAGCGCGATATCGCTCGGGGCCTGTTCACTCGCCCTCTCCGACGTTGACGGCGCTGAAGGCGATGGAGGAGGCACGGGCGGCTCCTCCTCGTTGGCGCTCCATGAGGGCGTGGAAACCAGGAGGAACGCGAAAGCCGCCAGGACGCGAAAGAGGGAGCCGAGTGCCATCAAAGGAAGCCTGTCACCATGCTGTCAGCGTGCTTCTCTTCACCGGCACAAGCGACTGGCGCCCGCCGGTCATCGTACCGTGCTTGGTTCCGAAAATTGTGACAGCCCGGGCCAGAAAAAGGAAGGGCGGCGCGGGGCCGCCCTTCTGAACGGAAGGGGTTGTGTCCCCTTTCGGATCGGTCCTAGTCGGCTGCGTAGACGCCGGCGGCATGGCCGTCCGAGAAGTGGGCGTTGAAGCCGCCGAAGACGCCCGTGGGCTGCTGATCCACGTTGTCGACCTGAGCCGGGCCATAGGCCGTTGCCGACCACACGCCGTCCCGGCCGGTAGCAACAGTCGTGCCATCGTCAAACGACCCGTCGAACGTCGTCTGCGTCTGAAGCTCGACTGTCCAGGTCGGGTCAATCGCCATGCTGCCTTCCAGGGCACTCTCGAACCCGTCGATGGTGCCGCCCAGCGTGGCGTCGGCACCGTCGCCGAACTGCAGCACGAGCTCGACATCGGCGGTGAAGGCGCCGGAGTAGATGCTCGTGACCTTGCCGTCCGTGTCAGTCGTCTTGTGGACCGACATGCCGGCGGCGTCACCGTTGTACGTGGCGCTGTCGGGCATGCCGTCGACCTTGTCGTACTCGAGATTGGCCGTATTGCCTCCGGTGAGCGCGTAGCGGTTGATCTGAGCGCGCATAGTGCCGCTGACGTCCTCCATGGTCAGCCAGTGACCGAACTGCGCGTACAAGGTCTCCGCCTCGTACAGCTTGCTCTCGTCGACGTCGGTCAACGTCGGGTCGTCGCTAGCCTTGACGTAGACCTCCGTCTGACTAGTCGGCTGGAAGTACCAGCTTCCGTCCAGCCTGTCGTCTACCACCTTACAATCGGTGCCGAGACAGTGAACCGTGCCGGGAATTTCCGCATAGTTGGCAGTTCCAAAGTTTGCGCCATCGGTAGCGGTAGCATCCCCAGTGAGGTCCGAAACATCGGCTGGAACAGTCTCCCAGATGGAAGCCATGGTCTTGCCGGTGATCGACGCGACCTGCACGATCGTGTTATTCGCACCAACCCGCATCATCTGCACGTTGTCTTCGCCAACGATCTGGGCCCAGGTCTTGCCCCGGCTATTGTTCATCCTGACCACGTTCGCGACGGTCGAGGCAGGTGCCGCGTTGGCGATGGGATCAGCGGTCGGCCTCGGTATGGCTGCATCCAACGTCATGCCGCCAAGCGCTTCGCCCACCGCCATTGCTACGGCCTTGGCGACACTGGTGGGAGTCCCCTGCGGGTCCGCATCCTCGCCGCCCGTCACTTCGTCGACGGCGTCACTCAGCGCGTCGCTGTCGTTGCTTCCGGTCGCCTTCTTGAGCTCATCTTCCGCGACCTTGATCGCCGCATCGAGCGCCGCGATGAGCGCCGACTTGTGCTCGTTAGTGTCGTCGACGGCCTCGGCTTCGGTCTTGGCCGCCTTCGCGTCGTCCAGCGCGGCCTGGGCATCCGTGACGGCCTGACCCGCGTCGGTCTGGGCCTTCAGGATCGCCTCGGCGTTCGTCATCGCCGTCATGGATTCACCGGCGACTTCCATAGTCGTGAGCCCCATCGCCGCCTTCGTCGCGGCTGTTACGGCGTCCGACCCGGCCTTGCCGGCGGCCGTGGCGTCATCCCGCGCGT
The DNA here is from genome assembly GCA_965262755.1 of Alphaproteobacteria bacterium. Taxonomy (GTDB): domain Bacteria; phylum Pseudomonadota; class Alphaproteobacteria; order UBA828; family UBA828; genus WTGU01. Next base: position 1,559,378 of record OZ253557.1, read on the forward strand.
CCTGCGCGGCCGCGAACAGACCTGCCGTGGGATCGGGCGTGGGCTCCGGATCCGGCATCGCCACCATGTGTTCCATCACCATGATGGTGCCCATGGTCGTCACGGTGCCGTCGTCGTTGACCGTGACCGAGCAGGGGCCGCTGACGCACGAGAAGTCGAGGCCTGCAAGCGTGATCATGGCGCCCGTCGCGTGCGAACCAGCCGCGGCCGCAACGTCTGCCGCCGGTGCGGCCTCGATCGCGACAACCAAGTCCTCGTCGGGCTGATAGGTGCCGGCCTCCAGCGTCTGGCCCATCTGCGCGCCTGAAAGGGTCACGTCGGTTGCGACAGGGCCGTCGTCACCGCTGTGAACGCAGCCGTACATGACGGCGGAAAGGGCGACGATCGAGCACGCCGCCAGCAAACTGCGAGTCAGCTTCGTCTTCTTCATGGCTCCGAGGCTCTCCTTTTTGATAAGCATGGTGTACCGAATTGGCGACAGCGCTACGCTGGAGTGCGCTGAAGTGCGATATTGGTCGGTTTGTCAGTGCACTAGAGAGACGCATGACCCCTTGACACCATGTCAGACCTACGCTCCAATACGCTGGAGTTTGATGTCGGCGGCTTACGAAGTGATTACGGTGTTACGGCGGCCCCGCCGACGCATAATTCAGGAAACGACTCGAGGGGTGCCCGATGCCGAAACGAGGCGAGCTGACCATCTCCAAGCGCACCGTCGACGGGCTCTCTGTCGAGGCCAAGGAGGCGGTCTTCTGGGACCGGGAGCTCCCGGGCTTCGGCGTGAGGGTCTACCCCTCGGGCAGCAAGATATACGTGGCCCAATGCCGGGGGCCGGCCGGCATCAAGCGGGTCTCCCTCGGCCGGCATGGCGAGACCACCGCCGAGGGGGCGCGCAAGAAGGCCGCCGCCGCCATCGCCCGCATCAAGCGGGGCGAAGATCCCGTGGCGAGGCCGCTTGAGCGCACGTTCACCATCGCCGATCTGGCCGAGCGCTACATGGAGGGCCATGTCAAGGTGCACTGCAACGCCCATACGCAGTGGATCTACGCAGGCTCGCTGAGGAACCACATCCTGCCGGCGCTGGGGGCGATGCCGGTGGCCTCCGTGGGCCGGGCGGAAGTGGCGGCGCTGCACTACGGGATGCGGGAGACGCCCCGGGCGGCGAACCGGGCGCTGATGGTTTTGTCCAAGATGTTTTCGTTGTCGGAGGCGTGGGGAATGGCGCCGGCGAGTGGCAACCCGTGCCGGTTCGTCTTGCGCTACAAGGAGGGCCGTCGCGAGCGCTTTCTGACGGAGGAGGAGTACCGCCGGGTGGGCCGGGCGCTGTGCGAGCTGGAGGCCGAGGGTCCGGGGCCGGCGCGGGCTGCGGCGGCGCTGCGGCTGATCATGCTGACGGGGTGCCGTCTCGGGGAGGTGCTGACGCTCAGGTGGAGCGACGTCGACCGCAAGGCGGGGGAGTTTCGCCTGCGCGACGCGAAGACGGGAGCGCGGATGGTGCCGCTGACACCCACGGCCTCACAGGTGCTGGCAAGTATCGTGCGGGTGCAACGGAGCCCGTGGGTGTTCCCGGCACGCAAGCCGGATCGCCACCTGTCGACGTTGACCAGTTGCTGGCACCGGGTGCGGGCGCGTGCCGAGGTCGAGGACGTGCGGATCCACGACCTGCGCCACTCCTTCGCTTCCCGGGCTCTGGCGCTGGGCCTGGCGCTTCCGATGATCGGCCGGCTACTCGGGCACACGGATGTGGGCAGCACGGCGCGCTACGCGCACCTGTCGCGGGACGCGGAGAAGGTGGCGGCGGCGCGGGTGGGCGGCAGCATCGAGGACGACATCGTGCGCGCCGAGGCCGCCGTCCCGGTCGGCGAGCCCGGTTTGTCGCCGGCCGAGCTGGTGTAAATAGCGGGAGGAGCTGCGATATGGCGAGACTGGACCAGAAGTCGCTGTCGAACCGCGTGGTCGACGGCCTGCGGGCCGGGGACAAAGAGGTCATCTACTGGGACCGGGACCTGCGGGGCTTCGGCGTTCGGGTCTATCCCAACGGGGCGAAGACTTATCTTGTGCAGGGCCGCGGCCCCAGGGGCTCGAAGCGGATCACGATTGGCCGGCACGGCACGATCTCGGCGGACGAGGCGCGGCGCCAGGGGAAGGCGCTCCTGGACCGCATCAAGGCGGACGAGGAGCCGGGGTCCTGGACTGGCGGCGAAGGCGGGCCGACGGTGGCGGAGCTGGCGGAGCGGTACCTGCGCGAGCACGCGGAGGTTCGCTGCAAGCCGCTCACGGTCAAAGGCTACCGCCAGATGATCGGCAAGCACATTCTGCCGACGCTCGGCAAGATGCCGATTTCGGCGCTCGGCCGCGAGCACGTTGCCGAGCTTCACTACCGGCTGCGCAAGACGCCGGTGGCGGCGAACGACACGGTGGCAGCGCTGTCGCGGATGCTGAACCGTGCGGAGGCGTGGGGACTGCTGCCTGCGGGAAGCAATCCCTGCCGCTTCGTGACGCGCTACCGGATGCGGCGCCCGGAGCGCTTCCTGACGGAGGACGAGTTCCGGCACCTGGGGGAGGCCCTGGACGAACTGGAGGCCGGGGGCCGGCTTCCGGTCCATGTGGCGGCAGCGATCAGGCTTCTGATGCTGACCGGGTGCCGCTGCGGCGAGGTGCTGGGCCTGCGGTGGGAGGACGTGGCGCTGGAGCGAAACGAGGTCCGGCTTCGCGATAGCAAGACCGGCCCTCGCGTCGTTCCGCTGGCGCCTGCGGCGGCGCGGGTGCTCGCGGGCATTCCCCGGCCCGCCGGCAATCCCTGGGTGATCGCGGGCCGCGAGCCGGGCGAGCGGCTGACGCACATCGCCTACTACTGGTATCGCATCAGGGAGCGCGCCGGCCTTGACGATGTGCGGCTTCACGACTTGCGCCACAGCTTCGCCTCGCGGGCTCTGGCGCTGGGCGAAGACCTTACGATGATCGGCAAGCTTCTCGGCCACAAGAAAATCCAGACGACCGCCCGCTATGCTCACCTTGCGCGTGACTCGGTGAAGGAATCGGCCGCCCTGGTGGCCGCCAGCATCGGGAAGGACATAATGCCGTGAGCGTGGCCGTGCTGTCCCGGCTCGCGCGACGCTCGAACGTTGGAGGAGACATTCTGGCGAGCCTCATAATTGCAGTCGCGGAGGAGAGGAACGGGGGGCACGCTTATCCCGCCGGGCACGGCCCGAGGATATAGGACGCACGGCAGATCCGACCGGCGGGTGTGTACCGGCGAGACCCTGTCGACCGACGAGGGAACACCCGGACCACCGGGGCAATCCGCTGCGATCGGCCCCGCGTCCTCGACCCTGCTGCCCGGAACGGCAGACGCCTGGAATCGGTTTCGGCGGCGATCATTGACGAGGTGCTTGCCGGGCTCGCCGCGATGCTGGCATAGACGGCGGGACGCGGGGGCGATCGCCGTGTCGGGGATGCAGTTCGTCAGGGGGCCTTGCGATGGCCGGTGAGGAAGCGCTCAGGGCGAAGCTCGCCAAGGTGGAGGCTCTCTTCCGGCGTGCCGGCGGACCGGGGGAGCGGGCGGCCGCATGGGCGGCGATGGACCGGCTGCGCGCCCGACTGGGCAGCCGGGACGGGAAGCGCGAACCGGAGGTGGAGCTGAGGCTGACGCTGCCCGACATGTGGTCGGTCAGCCTGCTCGCCGCGGTCTGCCGCAAGCACGGGATCAAGCCCTACCGCTATGCGCGGCAACGACGGACGACGGTCATGGTGCGCGCCCGCGAGCGCGAGTTCGACGAAGTGGTGTGGCCGGAGTTCGAGCGGCTTCAATCCGAGCTGGAGAGCTACTTCGAGGACGTCACCGATGACCTGATTACGCGCGTCATGGGCTCGGATGGCGGCGACAGCGCCCTCGATGAGCGCTAGCAGCCCGGGTATTTCCTGCGCTCAACCCGTCGGCGGCACCCGCCATGCGCCGTGCGCAACTGCGGGGAGTGCGTGTCGATGGCTGCGAGAAACCGCGCTTGGATGGTGATTTCAGTACATGGCGTGGGATAACGCTGTATCCGCACGCGGGAGGGGATTGAACGATGGCCCGTACCGTCGATGACTGGACGCCCGGCCTGGCGAAGGCTCTCGCCTCCCTGAGCAACGACGACCTCAGGGTCATGGTGAACTGGCTATCGGTGCCGAAGCCGCGGCCCACGCGCAAGGCCGACATGGTCGCGGCCATCGAGAGCCGTCTTGCGGGCGCCTCGCTCCGTCGCCTGTGGGACGATCTCGACGAAGTTCAACGACTGGCGGTAAGCGAGGCGCTGCACGATGCTGAGGGCTTCGAGGCGGACCGGTTCGAGGCGAAGTACGACGCGTTTCCCGCAGGCTTCGCCCGGCTCGGCACTCGCGGCGCATTGCCATTGCGCTTTTTCCTCCATTTCGATGGGGGTCACGTGGGCAGGACGCCGTTCGTCCCGCCGGATCTGGCAACGCGCCTGCATGCGTTCGTGCGCCCGCCGCCGGAGGCGGAGATCGCCTCCGATGCCGACCTGCCGGAGGCGGTCGACCGGGAGCGGCGCGGCTTTGTGCCGGCGGGCGCGGAGCCGGGGTTCGACAGGGTCGAGCTGGTTCGGCGCGACATGGAGCGGGCGGCGCAGAGGGATCTGGTTGCGGTGCTGCGCCTGATCGATGTCGGCCGGGTCGCGGTGAGCGCGAGGACGCGGCGGGCTTCGGCGGCTGCGGCGGAGACCATCGCCGGGGAGCTGGACGGGGGCGACTTTTACGACCTCGCGGAAAAGCGGGAGCGCTGGGAGCGGGTCGTCGGCCCCGTGAGGGCGTTCGCCTGGCCGCTGCTGGTGCAGGCCGGGAAGCTGGCCGAGCTCCGGGGCTCGAAGCTGGCGTTGACGCAGAGGGGCCATGCGGCCCTGGGCGCACCGGCAGCGGAGACGCTGCGCCATCTCTGGCAACGCTGGATCGGGAACGGCCTGCTCGACGAGTTCAACCGCATCGACGCGATCAAGGGCCAGCACCGCGGCAAGGGCAGGCGGGCGATGACTGCGGCGCCGGCGCGCCGCCCCGTGGTTGCCGAGGCACTGGCGCGCTGTCCCCCGGGCCGCTGGGTGCGCTTCGACGAGTTCTCACGCTTCATGCAGGCGGCGTCCTTCGAGTTCGGCATTACGCGCGATCCGTGGAGCCTCTACCTCTTCGACCCGCAGTACGACAGCCTGGGCCATGACGGATTTCACGGCTGGGACATCCTGCAGGGCCGCTACCTTCTGTGCGTGCTGTTCGAATACGCCGCGACGCTGGGCCTGATCGACGTCGCCTATATCCACCCGAAGGGAGCGCGGCTGGATTTCACGGGACTGCCGGGAAGTGACGAGCTGGCCTGGCTCAGCCGCTATGACGGCCTGCGGCACTTCCGGCTCAACCCGCTCGGCGCCTACTGCCTGGGGCTTGCGGACACATACGAACCGGGCACGCCGGCGGAGCGTTCTTCGCTGACGGTCTTTCCCGACCTGCGGGTGTGCACCGGCGAGACGCTGTCGGCGGACGAGAGGCTGATGCTGGAGACGTTCGCCGATGCCGAGGCGGAGGGTGTCTGGCGCCTTGCGCGCGACAGGACCCTGGCCGCCATCGAGAGGGGACACGGCGCCGATGAGTTGCGCGCATTCCTGGCGGCACGGGACGAACAGCCGCTGCCCGAGACGGTCGAGGGCTTCCTGCGCAACGTCGAGCGCGGGGCACGCGCGCTCAGGGCGCGGGGACCGGCGCTGTTGATCGAATGTGCCGACGATGATGTTGCCGCCAGAATTGCAGGCGACGAGCTGGCGGCGAAGCTCTGCATGCGCGCCGGGAAAAAGCATCTGGTAGTTCCGGCGAAGTCCGAAGCGGCGTTCCGCAAGGCGGTTCGCGACCTCGGCTTCGGCATGCCGCCGGGCTGAAGCGCCGCAGTACCCCGCGTCAATCTGCGAAGGGCGGGCGGCACGCCCCGGCTAGGCCGCGCCCTCCAGCCGGGCGATCAGCTCGTCGCCCGAGGCGCAGTCGATGATCCAGTCGCCGACGTCCGCCAGCCGCTCCGGCTCGGCGATGCCGGCCACCAGCGCCGCCAGGCGCTCTGCGGTCTCGGCGCCGAACTTCCGTTCGGTCTGGCGCCGCAGCAGGGCGCGCTCCTGCTCGACGCCCTCCGCGCGGCCCTGCTCGCGGCCCTGCTCGCGGTCCGCTTCGCGCCACGCCCGGACGCGGTCCTGGACCGTCTCGCGCAACTCGCCCGCTTCCTCCAGACGTTCCATCTCCTCGAATCCCTCGATCACCTTGCCGCCTGCATCCGATCCAACCAGAAGACCGAACCACGTGTGAAAAACTCGCCGCAACTCCCGGTGCTCGGAACCGCCAAGAACCGAAAACGCCGATACAAGCGTCGCGTAGCCCTCCTCGCGAGACGACATCCGCTCGATGCCGATCACAAGCGAAACGACATCGTCAGGCGCAGAGTCTCCACCCGCCGCACGGCCGACGTCAAGCGTCACATAGCCCGAGCCCGCAAAGACCGGAACAGGGGCCTCAGGCCCGGCAGGGCGCCCCTCCGGAGCGACCAGGGCCTCCACGCTCGAAGCCGCCGTCCACGGCGGCGCACCGTTGTAAAGGACCACCGGAAGCACCGGCGGCAGGCGATCCGAGGCGCCGAAGCGGCGCTCCGCCCAAAGCCCCCGGTAGAGCATGTCGACGTAGGTCCGGACCCGCAGCGCCATCAGATGGTCCACCGCAGACTGGAACTCGATCAGCACGAACAGGTAGGCCCAGACCTCCTCGCCGCCGCCGCGAAGGCGCACGCGCCAGACAAGGTCGCTCAGTTGGCGGTGCAGGGTCGGGTCGATGCGCTCGGTCGGCGCCTGCTCCAGGGTCTCCAGGTCGAACGCCGCGAGCCACTGCGGGCCGCCGCCGAACGTGCCGGCGACGAAGCGCAGCAGATGCTCGGCCGCGACGCGGTGCGAGAAAATGGCCTTGTAGATCTGGTCGTGGCGCATGGCCGCGTGCCCTCCGGGCGGCCGCGCCGCCATGGCAACCCTCGCCGGCGATGGTAGCCGAGGGCAGACGGCCAGGCCAGATGCCCGCCCGGCGCTTGCCCGCCCGGCGCTGCGCTTGCGGCGGCGGCGGCGTGGGAAACCGGACCTTGTGCGACAGTGCAGGGCGGGCCGTTGCGGAGGAGGCTGGGCGATGGATGAGGAAGGGCGGGACACGCTTGCCGTCGCGGCCAAACCGATGGCGCTGATGTGCGTGCGCAACACGAAGCTTGAGGACATCCACGCCGGCATCGTTCCGGTCAGCCGCACCGGGGACTACTCGGACGTGGTGGTGGTCGATGCCGACGGACGGCACATACCGTGGCCGCGCGTGTCCCATTTCGACGACGGTGCGATGCGCGATTTGATGCGGCAGGTGGTCGACCGGCTGTACACCTTCCATGTGAAGATCGACGATCCGCGATTTCAGGCGATGCTTGAGTTCTGGCGGCCTTCCACCCGGAACTGGGACGAGCCGAAGCTGGACGAGGATTTGATGGTGCCCATCGGCGCCCGCCGGGACGCGGACGGCGACGAATGTTGATCGCCGCCCCTGGAAGGCCGATCGCGCGGGCGGAGCCGGTGGGACGATGGGCGGTTGCCCCGGAAGTCGCAGGGCGAGGACGCCCTTGCGGTCGGGTTGGTCAGAGAAACCTTATATACAGCGGAGCGTGCTGCGGCGCCGAGCATTTGTCATTCCGGCCGCGACCTGCGGACCTGCGGACCGCCGGAATTGCCGTAATCACTGCGTCAGCGAGCCGACAGAAAAGACGCCCCCGACGGTCGAAATTCCGGACTGGCGGTGCTCGGCGCGGCGCCGAATATCACTCATCCCCGGCTCGCGTGAGCCCGGCGGCGACTTCGCTGCTCACGGGCGGTGCGGCGGTGCCGGCGTCTGGTTGCGCGCGTTGCCGCCCGGGCCGGTTCGGCTGCTTGCGCGCTCACGGCGTTTGCAGGCCCGCGCCCCGGCTGGACAACTCCTGGGCGTGCGGGCGCGCAGCGTCGGTCGGCGTGAGCGTTTGCAGAATTCGATTGTTTGCCGGCGATGTCGATTTGACGCTTGCAAAGGCGCCTGAAATGTGGCGATGTTTGGACGACGGCACGCCGGACGGCATGGAGGAAGTCGCGAGGATGTGCGGGAGGGCCGCAGGGACGCGGGGCGGACGCCCCGACCGGGCTCGGGATCAGGCGGTTTCGCGGTCGGTGGGGACCGGCTTTGGGAGACCTGACGGCGGGGGCCGCTTGAGAGTGAGTAGACAACTTGTTGACGGTATGTTGAAGTGTTAGGCTATGGTCAAATGCCGAGTCGTCGTGTACTGTGGCGCTCGGATAGTTTCACACCAAGAGCGAGGCCTCCGGGCGAGGCCTCTTCAAGCAGAGGAGAGCCTCGGGGTAGGGGATTTTCTACACTCTCCGTTCTCTCCATGATTTCAGTGCTTTATCCTCCAAATCCACCCCTTTTCTGACCCCCCGGAATTGCCCGCCGTAATCACTGCGGAAGCGGATGAATTCTAACTCCCGCGTACCCCTGCGCGCGCATGTCGCTCGAACCCGACATTTCGAATCCGACAACGCCCGCGCTTCCGGAATCAAACCGCCCGCGCCGGGAGAAGAGTATCGGTCCGGTCGCCGAGCCACCTCAGGTCAACGACGCTCTTCAGCGAGCGAGCGTACAACCGGCGCGCCCGGCTTCGGGAGAGCTCGTCGCGATCGGCGCGACGATGGCGGCGGCGGACTTGCCTACTCCTACCCCTGCTGGTACGAAAGTGCGACATTTCAACTATCGTCGCGCGAGGTCGCCATGCCGTTCGTCACCGTGAAGCCGAAGTTTCAGGTCACCATTCCGGCCAAGCTGCGCAGAGACATCGATCTTCACGAAGGCGACATCATGGAAGCGACCCTCGTCGGCGACGGCATCCTCTTTCGGCCCAAGGAGGTGGTGGACCGGAACACGGCAGCCGACCGCATTGCAGCGAACTTCGCGGCGGCGCAGCCCCAGCCCGGCGACCTTGACCGCTCTGAGGACGAGATCATGACGGACACGATCTCGGAAATTGACGATTCTCGCCGAGAACGCCGCCACCGTGAGACATGAGGGTTGTCCTGGACTGCAACGTTCTGGTGTCGGCAGCCCGGATCGACGGCACCTGCCGCGCAGTCATCGACGCGTCGGTGCGGTGGCACGATATCATCCTGTCCGAGCCCATCCTGGCTGAGTATGAGGCCGTGGCCAGACGACCCAAGCAGGCACCGTACCGCGATACCATGCGAGCAGTCATTCGCGAGATCGAGCGATTGGCTGTCCGTGTCGAGCCGGTGGATGCCGTGTTCGGTCTCCGTGACCCTGACGATGAGATTTACCTGGCCACCGCCACGGCTGGCGGCGCGGTTCTGATCACCGGCAACAGTCGAGACTTCACAGAGCCACGATACGGACCGGTCGCGGTTCTGTCCCCGCGTGCCTTCCTTGAGCAAACAACATGAGCAGCTGACCGAATTTCTCAATCGCATGGTCGAATAGCCCGTTCTCTGCTGTCCGGTCCTGCCGCACGGCGCGGTGACAGACGCCCGCCCCAAGACCCAAATTCTGATGAGCTGGATGTCGGGCGACTGGGGGCCCTGTGTGCCTTCCATGTTCGTCATGCTCACCTGCTGGCTCCGGCACCCAGTCGCCGAAGATCGTGTCGGCGATGACGAAGCCGTAGTCTGCAGCCGGTGAGGCCGGTCATTCGCATCATCGCGGACGGGATCACCGTGGAGGGCACCCAGCTCGCCGACGAGCGCGAGAAACTGCTCTGGAGCTTGGTCCACTGCTTCCATGCAAAGGACACGAGGCTCGACCGCGCCGTCGACAGGATCGTACCGGAGATGAAGGACCATCAAGACCGCACCGCGGTGAAGGCGTGGGTGCTGGAGCTCATGACGGACAGGGAGCGCAACCTCGGCGACCGCCGCGATGCGTTCGAGAAGATGCGCGATGTCGCCGCCGACGCCTACCGCGTCGAAACCGGCGACGTCTGGCGTCCGCGCCACGGATCGCACACGAGCCGGACCGGTACCCTGACCTCAGCCGCCATCGGCGCCCGCAACTTCTGCCGCGCCCGCAGGGGCCGCGAAACCTGCGCCACCTGCCCGAGGGCACCGGCATCTACTGAGTGGCGCCCTTCGAGGCGCTGGAGGTGGCCGGCATCTCCGTGGTGCTGGTCAGCGCCCGGCAGGTCAAGCAGCTGAAGGGCCGCAAGACCGATGTCGCCGACAGCGTGTGGCTGGCGCGGGTCTGCCAGTTCGGCTTGGCCAGCCCCAGCCATGTGCCACCGAAGGCGTTCCGGGAGACGCGCGCGCTCACCCGCTACCGGTGCGCCCTGGTCGGCCAGCGCAGCCGGGTGCGCAACCGTGTGCAGAAGGTCCTCGACAACGGCCAGGTTGGCGCTGTCCTGAATGCGCCACCGTTTCGGCTCCGCGTTCATGCGGTCGCGCATGAACGCCAGGACATGCTCGAAGACGATTATTGCCTGCCCGAACGCCGACGCCACGCACACAACCTCGCCGCGCGCCTGCGCGAGCGGCCCATCCACCGCAGCGCACGCAATGCCCACCACCAACGCCGATTTGCCGTTGCCCCTGGCGACCGACAATGCCGCGCCGCGCACCCCGGTCCGAACGGACCCGATCGGGAACCGCCGCTCCCAGGGTAGGACCCGCAGCAGCAGCCCCGCGTGGCGCCCCTGCGTGACGATCAACCTGGGAGAGGGGGGCAGCCGTTTGCGAGGGCGACCACTGCCTTCTCAAGTTCGGTGACCAAGCCACCCTGCAGTCGGCGCGCGTGCGCTTCATCTTTCGAAGACACGGGGTGCGGGGCCTCAACCTCAAGCCACTTGTCTGTCGTCGTGTTGACAACCACGACTCGACAGCCTTCGTCCCACACCAGCGCCGTTCCGGCTGCCTTCCACACATCGCGCGTCACCGTGGCCAAGCCTTGGCCCCGCCAGGGCGCGACCACAAACAGAATGTCGGTCATGCCTCTCCCCTTAGATCTGCAACACACCCTCGACACGAAACGGGGCAGTGCCTGCGCGAACGCGGGGTTCTCCGCAGCCGCCTCCACGACGTTCACCAGCTTCTCGCCGACGATGTAGTCGAAGGCAGGCTCGACTCCGTAGCGGTGCAGAATGGCCTCGGCGGCCTCGCACTGCTCCATCCAGATGTCCTGCCAGCGCCGGTCAGTCATGCCCGCGATGCCCTCTCGACTGTGCTCTCCCGAAGCATCCCCGGAGGCACAGCTTCTGCTTCAGGAGCCATTCGAGCCGCCCGGCATTCTGGGCGGTCGCTGCGCTCCCGGCAACGTAGCTCCCGGCGCCCGCGCCGATCGCGCACCATGGTTGCCCGGCTGCCGGGCTCTCCTTCGGCAGCGGTAATTAAGGAGGCTCGTTTCGACTTTCTGCTCTCGCGCTCGCGCTATAATGTACATGTTCATGACCACAAGGAGTGGCCAGATGACCCAACAGCACTCGATCGCAGAGGCACGGCGCAACCTGCCGAGGTTGATCCGTGAAGCGGAGGACGGCAACACCGTCGAGTTGACGCGGCGTGGACAACCGGTCGCCGTCATCGTGGGGCGCCGCACGTTCGAGAGGCTCGCCGCGGGCCGGCGCGGCTTCGCCGATGCCTACTCGGAATTCACCCAAGCCGTCGATCTCTCCGAACTCGCCCTCGACCCGGACGGGCTGTTCGAAGGTGCGCGGGACAACTCGCCGGGCCGCGAGGTGGCGCTGTAGGCCATGCGCTACCTGCTCGATACGAATACGGTCTCGGAACCCCTGCGCCCGCAGCCGGCCGCCGGCATCATGCGGGGGTTGCGCGAGCACGACGACGAAATCGCTATACCCGCGCCGGTCTGGCACGAGCTGCGCTTCGGCTGCGCCCGGCTTCCGCCGTCGCGGCGCCGCGAGGCAATCGAGCGCTATCTCGACAGCGTCGTTGACGCGAGCTTCCCGGTGCTTCCCTATGACAGAGAGGCGGCCGGCCGGCACGCGCTGGAGCGTGCGCGCCTGACCGCCGCCGGCAGAACGCCGCCCTTCGTCGACGGCCAGATCGCGGCCATCGCCTGCGTCAACGATCTGATACTGGTCACTTCGAACACGAGCGACTTCGAGGAGTTCCAGGAGTTGCGCGTGCAGGACTGGAGATAATCGTCGGGCCGTAGCCCGGCCGCGGCCGTCCCGCCGACACTCTGTGTTCTATTGAACGATCTCCCCCGTCCAGCGGTCGCGGTTGGCCCAGAAGGGGCATTCCGGCCAGACCGGTCCCTCGTAGTCGATGCCTTCCTCGTGCGGACAGCCGATGATCCTGTCGGGCATCCCCGCCATCCGTTCGGCTTCCGCCGCCTCTTCCCGTGCTGTCCCCGTCGCTCGACCGCAGTCGTGCCCGCTCGCCCTCGTGCGGCAGAGGCCGGCTGCGACGTGCGCAGTGAGCCGGCGGCCTTCCTCAGATGTGCGCACGCCGCCAGCGCCCTGGCCGAATGCCCTGCGCTTGCGGGGCCACGATAGGCGGGGCGGGCACCGGGTCAACTGTCGCTCCCGCCGCCGCCGCTTCCTCATCGCGCTTCCGCCGCCCCACGCCTGTGCGCCGCCGGGAGCGAGAGCCCGGCCGGAAGCGGGCGGCGGGGCCGAGATGCGGAGAGGACCTCCGCCGTCGGCGGCCACGGACGAGGGGGAGACACACCATGCGGATCGGCCGGATGTTTCAACGCGACGCCCAGACCTTCCTGGTTCATCTGTTCGAGCGAGGCCTCGACGACGAGCGCTATGTCGTCGAGAAGTACCGCTGCTTCTCTGATGGGGAGATTCGCCCGGTCCCGGCGCAGCAGCCAAAGGCCAAGGGCCGGGGCAGGCGGCGGCGCACCATCGCGAGCGCGAGCGCGGTCAGGAAGATGCGGCCTGAACGCGACGAGATCATCGTCTGCACCGGCGTCAGCGTGAAGGGCTCCGGCATGCAGATCTGGGGCTGGCGAGCGACCGGCCTGTTCGCCGCCCGCTACGCGCGCTGAGTGGGGGCGCCGATCATGCCCGACCAGGACCCCGCCAAGGAGCGGGCCTGCCCTCGCCTGCGCCAGCGGCTGCGCCACGCCGCGCGGGTCGCCAGCGGGCTTTGCACCCGATGCGGCACGACCCCTCCAGAGCCCGGCCTCAAGGTGTGCCGGCGCTGCGGCGAGAAGAAGCGTGCCGCTGACAGAGCCCGCCGCGCCCGAGCCAGGCAGCAAGGCAAGCCGTACGGCGGCCGGGATCCCGAACTGTGCCGGCGCGCCGACCGCGCCCGGGACAGGCGCAGCCGCCGGGCACGGCAAGCGGCGGGGCTTTGCACGAGCTGCGGTCGCCGTCCCCGCCCGGATGACGGTTCCGTCTGCGAGCCCTGCCGCGCGGCGCGGCGCGCTTTGGACCGTCGGCGCTATGCGACGCGCAGGGCCGACGGTCTCTGTGTGCGCTGCACACAGCCCACGGTCGGGGGCTTGTCGCGTTGCGGCCGGTGCCTCACGCTGGAGAAGGAGCGCGTCTCGCCCGAGCGGGAGAGCGCCACCAGCAAGAGACGCTACGCCAGACGGCGCGCCCGCCGGCTTTGCGTCGACTGCGAGGTCGACACGGCAGGTTCGGCGCGCTGTCCCCGCTGCGCCTGTCGCTCCAATGCCCGCGCGCCCGAGCGTCACCTCGCGCCGCTCTGGCCGCCGCAAATCACCGTGGTCGACCCGCAGACAGACGACGAGCTGGGGACCTTCGAGACGGAAGCCGAGGCCGCCGCCTGCCTCGTCTTTGCCGGACTGCGCATCGACCAGGTGGAGATCCACTCGAATGTCCCGCTCCTGGCGCTCTGCCCACCATAAGTGCGGCGTTGCCGCAGGCATCCCGCAGGTGAGGCCGCCACGCACCTGCGCGTTCCAGAACCGGCGTGCCCCTCATCGCCATCGGACCCACCGCCGGTGCGGTCCGCCAGGCCCTCGGGAAGTCGGCCAGCGCCGGAGCGAACGGCTTCCCGTACCGGCAGCAAGGCCCGGCACGTCCTGGCAGGCGTCGGGGCAGGCTGCAGTCAGGAGTTGGTGAAGAGCTTGGAGGGGGTGAACGGGGTGGGGATCGAGAAGGTCTCCTCGCCGTTCGTCCAACCATCGTCATCAACCAGGAACGACAGGAGACGAACCATGAGTTTCGGATTGAACCGCGCGGAAGTGATCGGCCGCCTCGGTGCCGACGTCACCATCAACCACCTCGCGTCCGGTGGGCGCGTGGCCAACTTGTCGGTGGCGACCGACGAAAGCTATATCGATCGCCAATCCGGCGAGCGGATCGATCGGACGGAATGGCACCGCATCGTCACCTTCCAGAACGGGCTGGTCGACATGTTCGAGAAGCACGCGAAGAAGGGCCGTTTGGTCTACGTCGCGGGCAAGCTCCAAACCCGCAAGTGGCGCAAGGACGGCGAGGACAGCGACCGGTTCTCCACCGAGATCCTGCTCGTGCCCGGCGGGCGCGTTCAGTTCCTCGACCGCCCCGCCGGCGGCAACGGTGCCGCACCGGCCGACGGTGAGGCAACCGCGGCCGGCGACGCCGCTCCCGCAGACGGCACCATCCCGTTCTGAGCCGGCTCCTCCCTCCAGCTCTACCAAGGCCGGTTCCGCGTCCCTCCGGGCGCGGGACCGGCCTTTCCTTTTGCAGCCGGTCCCGGGTCGCCACCGGCCGGACGGCGGGGCGTGCGCTTCGCGCGCCGCCCGCCGCCCCGGCGCCGACGAGAGGCCGGGCGCGGCCGGGACCGGGGAGCGTCTCACGCAGCGTCCGGCGAGGTCCCCATGCCCCACATCCCCGCACACAGGTCCGGCACCGCCGGTCCCCGCTCGCACCCGAGGTGTGCGCCGTGAGCGCCGCCGCCGTCGCTGCCGCGCTGGGCGCCCGCGCCGAGGAGGTATGCCGGCTCTACCTGCCCCAGGGGCGCAAGCAGGGCAGGTACTGGACCGCCGGCGACATTCGCGGCGCGCGGGGGCGATCGCTCTTCGTCCGCCTCGCCCCTCCGGGCGTTCCAGGGAAGTGGACTGACGCCAGCACCGCCGAACACGGCGACCTCCTCGATCTCATCCGCATCGCCTCCGGCGCGGGCTCGCTCCGCGCCGCCCTCGCCGAGGCCCATACGTTCCTCGCGTCTCCGGTGATGCCGCCTTCCGCCCCTCCCGAGGATTACGATCGCACGCAAGCGGCGCGCCGCCTGTGGCAGCGCTGCCGCGCCATCGACGGCACGCACGCCGAGGCCTATCTCCGGGCGCGCGGTATTCAGCGCTGCCGCTTCCCGGCGCTCCGCTTCCACCCCGCGCTCTTCCATCGCGACGGCGGCGGCGTGCGCCGCCTTCCGGCGCTGGTCGCCGCCGTCACCGCCGACGCGGTGGAACGCACCGGTCCGGTGGAACGCACCAGCCACGGCGCCGTCTGCGGTGTGCTGCGTACCTGGCTCGACCCGACACGCCCCGCCAAGGCGCGCGTCTCGCGCCCACGCAAGGCGCTCGGACGCGTGCACGGCTTCGCCGTCCGCTTCGGCCAACCCTCCGCCGGCACCCTGCTGGTGGGCGAGGGCATAGAGACGGTGCTGTCGCTGGTCACCGCGATGCCGGGCACCGTCGCTGCCGCCGCGCTCTCCGCCGGGAGCCTGGGCGCGTTCGCGCCGCCGCCCGGCGTCACCCGGCTCGTCATTGCTCGCGACAACGACGCTGAAGGCGAGCACGCCGCCGAACGCCTCGTCCGCCGCTGCGCACGGACGGGCGTCGCTGCCCTGCTCGTGGTGCCCGAGGGCGACGACTTCAACGACGATCTTGCTGCCTTCGGCTCGCAAGCGCTCGCCGCGCGCCTCGCGCCGATACTCCGGCGCCCGCGCCGGGCGGGGGAGTGAAGCCGCATGCGGGCGAGCGGCGCTGAGAGCGAGAGAGAGTCCTCCATGCCGCCGTCACGCAACGGGGAGCGAACCATGAGCAGCCAGATCACCTTCCGGCGGGTCAGCGCGGACGAGGCCCGCATCTTCCAGGACGGCGACCACGTCGGTGACGTCTACCGTCAGCGCGACATCCTGGACCTGGCGTCCTCCCTCTATGTGATCCACCTCGACGAGGATCCTCGGGGGCCAGTGACGGTGCAGGAACGCTCGCACGTCCGCCAGGTCGCGCAGCGTCTCATCGCGAGTCACCCACTATGGCGGTGATGGCCGCCGCCGCTTCCGGCGCTCGCGTGAGGCACCGTGCTCGCCGCATCGCGCACACGCCGCCCCTCCGCCGCGGTCAAAGGCAAACAGAAACAGCAGGCGGTGCGTGGGTTGAGAGAAGGCTCTACCCGTCGTGCTGTTCAATCGTGCCACACGTGCTCGCTACAGCAACCCTGCGGGTCCTTCGGTCGCTCCGCTCCCTGCGGCCTGGCCCAAGACGCTCTAAGGCGAGCCGTGAAAGTCGCCGACCGTGAAGTTGGCTTGCGCGAACTCACCACCGCCTCGTCTGCGGCGCACCGGCCCCTCGCGCGGGGCCGCTGCGTCGGCCCGGCGCTAGCAGTCGTTGAGAAGGCCAACTCGTAACGCGGCTCAATGGCAAGGCGGCGCGCCGGACCTCCCAGGCGGAGAGACGCCAACTTCCGCACCGACATCGGCGACTTTCCGCACCAAATCTCGCCAAAGAGCCTCTAGGGCCAGGTGCTTCCGCTGCGCGCGCGTGTCCCAAAAGAACATCACGACGGGGCACAGCGTCCCGGAGGATGAACACAAAGGAGATCGTCATGATCGACACCAACAGCGCGACACCGTCCGCTTCCGCCACCGCAGCCGTCTGCCAGAGCATGGCCCTCTTCGGCGCAAGCCCTGAGCGCGGCGAGCTCGACAGCAGGGTCGTCTGGGACGAGGACGACGCCACCGAGGCGCTGAGCGAAGCCATCCGCGTCATCGTGGACGGCATCACCGTCGACGGCACACAGATGGCCGACGAGCGCGAGGCCCTGATGTGGGGCTTCGTCAACATGCTCCACTCCCAAGTCAACCGCCTCGACCGCGCCGTCGACAGGATCACACCTGAGATGCGCGACCTCGAGCGCGCCCAGGACGGCACCGAGGTGAAGGCGTGGGAGTTGCAGACGCTCACCGACCGCGCACAGAACCTCGGCGACAGGCGCGACGCCTTCGAGAAGATGCGCGACCTCGCCGCCGACGCCTACCGCGCAGAGACCGGCGACACCTGGCGCCCGCGCCACGGCTCGCACACCAGCCATACCGGCCACCTCACCTCCGCCGCCATCGACGCCCGCGACTTCCGCCGCGCCCGCAAGGACCGCGAGACACAGGCGCACCTGCCCGACGGCACTCTCATCGCCATCACCGGCGGCAAGACCGTCAGCGATGCCGACACCGTCTGGACCACGCTCGACCGCACCCGCGAGAAGTACGGCGACATGGTCCTGCTGCACGGCGGCGGCCCCGGCGTCGAGAAGATCGCCGCAAGCTGGGCCGATGCGCGCGGCGTCCACCAGCTCGTCTGCAGGCCAGACTGGAACGCCCACGGCAAGGCCGCGCCCTTCCGCAGGAACGACGAGCTGCTCAACTTCCTGCCGAAGGGCGTCATCGCGTTCCCCGGCTCAGGCATCACCGGCAACCTGGTCGACAAGGCACGTCAGCTCGGCATACCTGTGATGAACGTGGCCGCTTGATGGCAACGCTTGCCTCTCCACTCGGAGCCGGTCCGTGCCTCGGCGCGGATCGGCTCATATTTTTTCGCCGTGCCCCCGTGTCGCGCACCGCGTCAGCCTCGACGCTTCGCGTCTTCGCCGGACGCTCGCTCCTCGCGCTCGCGTCCGCCGCTCTCGACCGCAATGCGTCGCGACCGAGAGAGTCCACACCGACCGTGCGGCAATCTCCCTCCGCTTCCAGCGTGTGCCCAACCTGCGAGGTCATCGTCGCCGTTGCCGACGACCATGACCTCAGCTCCGCCCACACTGCCTCGCCCTCGCGCAGCACCCCGATGGTCGCCACCGCTGCGCGCTCCGTTGCCGTTGCCGCTCGTCTGCTCGTCACCTTGCCGGCACTACATGCCGCCCGATCGTTTCCGCCATGCCTGTTCGTCCGCGACGATCATCGCGACGCCCGGTGCCGACCGCCTGAACCCACACTGGTAGAGTGTGATTCCCGCCCGCTGCGACTGCCGCACGACCGACCGGCAATCGCGCCTTCGCTCGTCTTGTTCCCGCCCCATTTCCAGGTTGGGGTTGGACCGCTTCTTCTTCCCCCTCAAGTCCCGGCTCTACGGCGGAGCCGCTTTGGTTCTCACACCTGACGCATCCCTGATGCGGGGGCCGTCTTGGCAGTCAGGAATACGCTGGGCTACGCTTGAGCACGCTGCAGTACGCGGGAGCATGATGGGATAATGTCCCTGTTTCGGGTGACGGCGCAACCGTCTGATATCGTGCGCTAATTTCTTGATGCCACCGAATTGCGACGCGTCGCCCTGTCGCTGCCGGGACGGGCGTATTTCATCGAGCTTCGCCGCATTGCGCACCCCATCGCACATGCGCACGGCCATGGCCGGCCCGGCCGAGCAGTCCGACAGGCGTTTCGGCCGGCGGGATACTGCGACGATAGCGACCCGATCTCGCGAGAATGGGCGGTGTCATCGACACTCCGGCGGTCCCGCTACGCCGGTCCGGGCGACCTGAGAGGGGCTGGGTGCAATTTGCAGCGTTTTCAGAACTGCCTCACGAAGCGCAACTCGCCGGACGTGCGCTCATAGTCGTAGAGCTGCGCGTTGGTCGTCCGCACTTCGTGAACCACGCCCAATTCAGGACTGAAGCCGTAGAGCGTGAAGCCGCGGTTGTAGACCGAGGCGCGAGCGCTCCAGGTCTCGTCCTTGCGCGCGCCGTTGTCCTCTACATGCGGGAACCAGCCGGGCTCGAAATTCGTCCAGCGGTAGTCTCCGCCGCCGCTCACCGTGAAGCCATAGGGCAGCGCCACCGAGACGCCGGCGCCGACGCGGTAGCGTTCATGGCGCTCACGTTCCCGTTCCGGCCGGTCCCGGCCGTAGCCTGCGGAGACGTCGAGCCGCACCGTGGGCGCGATCACCCAGGCGCCGCCAAGAGAAATATCGCCCGCCGCGCCGTCAAGGCTGGTCCGCGTCCGGTAGTGGCGATCCTCGAGGGAGACCCGGCCGTTCACCGTCACCGACCGGCTGACGCGGTGCGCCGCCTCGATGCGCCCGCCGAGGGAGTGGTGATCCTTCACCGTGCCGAGCCAGTGCTGGCCCGCCGTGAACAGCACGCTCGCCTCGGTGCGCGCGTCGATGAATGCGCGGGGGCCAAGGTGGACGGCAACGGACGCCTCATCGAATTGCGAGCCGCTGTGCTCGCGGCGTGAGACATTGGCGCCGGCGCGGAGGCGCGCCCTGTCCCCAAGGGGATACTGGTATTCGCCGCCGCCCCACAGCACGAGGCCGACGCCCGAGCTGGTCAGTTCCTCCGCGTCGCGCTCGAATGGCAAGGGCTGGCCGAAGACAGGGATATAGATGGTGCGCTCTTCGGAGCCGGCGCCGATGTTGGTGTCAGGGGCGATCGCGAAGCCGGCGCGGATGCTCCAGCGGCGGCGGGCGCGAATCTCGGCAAGGAAGGCGTGGATGTTGGCGGCTACGGGCTCCGGCACGCCGCCGGCAAGGACGGCCTCGAAATGCCGCCGGGCAAGGGAGTCCTCCCCCTTGAGGTAGAAGGCGCGGGCAAGCTCAAGGCGGACGCGGACGAGGTTGGGATCGGCCACCAGCATCTTGCGGAAGGCGGCGATGGCCCCGTCAAGCAATGCGTCGCGTCGATCGCCTTCTGTCCTGCTAGCTTCCTCGACCGCCTCCATGCCATCGCGGAACAGGGAGGGAAGGTCCTGGTCCTGAGCCTGTGCGGGCCAGGGCGACGCAAGCACGGCCAAGGCGAGCAGAGTTCCGGCCAGCCGACGCACAGGAACGGGGAGTGCCGCTACTTACCTGTACGCGCCGAACCCGCCACAGACCGGCAAGCGCCAGCGGTGCCCTGTGTGAAGGACACGCTATTTTACGACCCGGGAACAGGGTCAGTGGTGCGGTGCGCGCCGAAGGCCCCCACGATATGCCGCACGTTCGGGATGCTGGCGTCGAACCGGCCCGTCACGGCAATCGGCTGGTCATCGACCGATGCTAGCACATTGTCATGACGTGCCAGGAAGTCGGCATCCCACGTGCCAGTGCTATTGGTGGTGCCAGCCTGGACGATCTCCGCAGAACCATCTTCACCATCAGGATCTCTTGTTAACTTGACATGCCAGTTCCTGGTGCCGTGCGTCGTCCGAAAATTGGTCACGTCCCCTTCAACACCCGCTTCCGCCCCGCCGCCAAACGTGGCCCGCAGAATGGCCGTGGCGGTGAAGTCGCCCGATTCGTAGGTGGTTTCGCTACCGTCGAATTTGAGGTCAACGTAAAGCCCCACGGCTGGCCCTTCGTACTCCGCGCTGCCGGTGCCATCGCTAATGGCAAAAGTCTCGCCGCTCGGCACATCAGCAAACACCGCTGCCTCGTACGTGCCGTCCGCCAGCGCCGGGCGCTCTTGCCACCAGCCGAACGTAATGTACTCTGCATCCGTCACAGCGGGCGCGCCCGTCTTCGCGACGTTCATTAGGGAAATCGTGCCGCTTCCCGGATCAAAGTAGAGGGTGCCGCCTGTTTCGGCTGTGATGGTGAGGGTGCTTAACTCATGGTGCGTATCCGTCGTTCCAGCCTCTTGCGCGTAGGTTGCGGCCACGCTGATTTTGCACGCCGCGTTGGTAGTGGAGTAGCAACTATAGTTGCCAGAAACACCCTGCACGCTCGCGGAGAAACTGCTCACCAATAATGCATCAGGATCAGAACTAGCTGCGGCTCTTGTTGATGGATGGCCGCCACGCGACGTCGTATGGACCTCCGACGGCGTTGCAGTACCCCGCACTGCGAGGGCCGCCGTAGGTGGCGCCCACGTGTCATTGCCGAATCGCGGATTCGACTTCGTGCCGCCGACGTTGTCGATGATGAAACTGGCGTAGTGGTTGGCGAACGACCGTGACTTCTCGCGGTCGGTGTAGGCAACGATCTTGCGTTCCGGCTGGTTGACGCCCGGCGCCGTGCGGCTCAGCGTGGCGGTGTAAAATTTGCCCGACTTGCGGGTCGATCCCGTGAGGGGCGAGGCGGTTAGCGCGATGTCGGTTTCTCGGTCGTTGATCCCCGCGCTTGCCGTATTGCCCGGCGTCGCCCATGTGCTGTCAAAGACAGCTTCGAGAGCCGTGAGCAGCCCGCGTCCCCGTTGACCGGCCTCCGCCTTTTGCCTCTCCTGCCGGATTTGTTCCTCGGCCCTGCGCTGGGCTTCCTCGGCCTCTCCCTCGGCTTCCTCGCGCGCCTCCTGCTCTTCCTGGCGCTCCCGTTCGGCTTCCTCGCGCGCCTCCTGCTCTTCCTGGCGCTGCCGCTCGGCCTCCTCAGCCTCGCGCTCCGCCTCCTCGCGCGCCTCCTGCTCAGCTTCGAGCTCGGCCTCCAACTCGCTGATCTTCATCTTCTCCTCGCCCGCGCCGCACGCCGCAACGGCCAACAGCACAAAGCCGCAGAGAAGGACCATCGTCACCTTGAGTTTCGTCTGCATGGCTGCTCCTCCTTCATCTCCGAGCCGGAAACCCGGCCCTAGAACGTCCGCACCACCCCGAGCTCCGCCACGCTGCGCTCGTACTCGTAGAGCTCCAGGTTGCTCTCACGCACCTCGTGACGGACCGTGATCTCAGGCATGAAACCGAACAGGTCGATATGGCGGTTCGACACCGTGATCCGGCCCGCCACTGTCTCATCCTGCCGCGCATCCGGGCCGTAGACCGGCAGCGGCGCGCCGTACTCCCGCCAGCGAAAGCTCGGGCCCGCCGTCACGACGAACCCACGGGGCAGCTCCTGTGCTACGGAAAGCCCGACGATGAACTCGCGCCACGAGTAGGTGTCGCTGTCGAGAACTTCCCGGCGAAAGCCTGTGTCCGCCCGCAGTAGCGTCGCCGGACCGAACGCATGGGCAAGGCCGACCTGCCCCGTGTAGAGGGCACCCTCGCCCAGGAAGGTCTCGTACGAATTCCACTCCGCTCCCACCGACCCGCTCAGACGCCACGTCGGCGCCATCAGCCAGTCGCCCGAAAGCTCCACTCCACCGGCGCGACTGTAGGTCTCGCCCCCCAGCAGCCGCCCGCGCGCCGTCAGCTCGGGACGCAGATCGAACCTCTCGAAGAGAAACCGAGGGCCAGCTCGCAGGCTCAGCGTTTGCTCGTTGAACGCGCTCTTCCCGCTCCCGTAGGTCCGCGTGTGCACATGGGCCGAGGTCAGAAACCGCATATCCGGCGAGAGACGCGTCTCGTAGCTGCCGCCGATGCCCGCGCTCAGGCCCACGCCGCTGGTCTGGCGCGCATCCTCCGACAGCGTCGCAGGAAGACCGAACAGGTCGATCTCCCGCGCGCTTGTCGCCTCGTTGATGTTGGTGTCGGGGGCGATGGAGAGGGAACCTGTGACCGACCAAGACTTGCGCCGCCGGATCCGCTCGAGGAAGGCCAGCGCGTTCGCGCGCACGGCGGGGGGTAGCTCCTCGGCAGCGAGCGCCTGGCGGAAGTGGTAGGCGGCGCTGCCGTCCTCGCCGGCCTGGAAGTAGGCCAGCGCCAGGTCGAGGCGCACACGCAACAGGGACGGGTCTCTGGCCAGCATCGCCCGGAAGCGCACGATCGCCTCCTGCCACTCGCCGCGCATCATCGCGATCGTGCCCCAAAGGAAGTCGATCTCGTCGATGTTCCCCTGGCCCGGCTCGACGCCCTCGAGCAGCAGGGCGGCGTGGTCGGGCTCGCCCGCCGCCAGCGCAGCCCGGGCGGCCTCGATCAGGGCCTCTGCAGAGAACTCCGGCGTTGGCTGTTCCTGCGCCCGCGCCTGTCCCGCCAGGGTCACAAGGACCAGAGCCAGCAGAAGCACCGGGACGAACAAAACCGCGTACCGAGCCATAGCGGCCATGGAGACTTTCAATGCATCGGGGGAGGCAGGGCATCGGGTGAGAAAGAGGCGCCCGGCCCGTACCCGGACCGGGCGCCTGCACTTGTCGAAACGTCGGACAGTCAGGACCTACTCGGCCTTCTTGCCGCCGAAGGCGCCGCGGAAAGCGCCAGCCGTAGCGTTTGTGGACATGAAGTCGAAAATGCCGGCGGCTTCCGCCGCCTTGTCTCCGTAGAAGCCACCGCTGAGCTCGCCGGTGAAGGCGCCGCCATTATCGAGACCGTACATCTCGTTGATCATCGACGCCGTATCGCCTGAGAAAGAGCCACCAGAGATGGTGCCTGACAGCTTGGCCAAATTCGTCAGGTCGACCATCACCGTGCCCTTATCGAAGTTTGCAGCCACGGAAGCAGACCCATTTCTCAAAATGATACCCCCGTCACCAGCCTCGGCCGCCTCTTGCACGGTGGCGACCCAATCGCCCATGTACGAGGCACTACCGTTATTCGGCATATCGGCACCGGTCATGCCGCCGCTGATGCTCTGGACGAAGCCGATGCCACGATCGGCAATGGTCTGCGTCCCATCGTCCTTGGCGTCGCTCAAGCCCGCCCAGACGCCGAAGTGGATGTGCTGATATGTCATCGGCGCCGGGAGCTTGGCCGTCACGTTCACCATGTCGTCATCGTCATCACCATCGTGATTGAACAACACATGGATGAAGACATCCTCATAGCTATAGGTAGTGGTGCCGCCGCTGGTCTGCTCGGTGTGAAGCCGAACGTACTTCTTGGTGTCGCTGTCGTCGGCATCCACCCAGGAGTAAATCGTATCCCCCATCTCTATTGCAGCGACCGTATCTCCGCCTTGGAGTGGCGTGTCGGCGGTGGTTCGGCTCGATGCCTCGAGAGTCTCTGGAACGTCACCACTGGCACGATAGAATGTGCCTACGGGCGTCAGGTCGACGTAGGTATCATCCGCCGCATCGTCGGTTGAGTCTCTACCTCCGATGTGAAGGGTGTTTGGCTTGGTCGAATCGCGGGCGGTCGCGACAGCGCCGTCGCCGGCATACACCTTCACCGTCTTCGTGCCGGCGTAAGAAGTGACCAACATGAGCCGAGCCATGTCGTCGGTCGAATCGAGCGTCTTACCGATGGTCACTGGCCGCCCGGCCGCATTCACCATGGGCGCCACGTACTTGATGGTTTCATCAGCGGCGGTAGCAGGGTTATCGCCTATGGCCGATATTCCTGTCTTGCCGTCGGTAGTCATACCCATGTGCATAGGCTGTTCCGTCTTCGCCAGCTTGCCGGTGACCTTTGACTTTCCATCCTGGGTCACCGTCGTCGTGCCGGCCATGGCATCGACGGATGACGCGCCCACGCTCTTCATCGTGCCGTCGATCATCAACTCCATCATCGCGGCATCGGCGGCTTTCATGCCCGCCTCGGAAGCCATCTTCTCCTGACCTTCGGCTGCCTGTTGAGCGTCCTTCGCGTCGCGCTCCGCCTGACCCGCCGCTCGCCCGGTCGTCGCAACTGCGGCGGCGTCGGAGGCCGTTTTGGCATCACCGGCTGCCTTCATCGCCGCAGCAGCAGCCATGCGAGCCTTCGTGGCGTAACTCTCCGCCATCGCGCCGGTCTGCATGGTGGTGAGATTCTCGATCGCCGCCTCGGCGGCATCGGCAGCCGCGTCAGCGTTGTCCGATGCCGTCATGGCGGCATCGGCTGCCGCCTTCGCTGCCGCCTGGGCACCATCGAGATCGGTCGGCTCTGGATCAGGCGGATCGACCGGTGCGGGGGGATCGACCGGCGCCGGGTCATCCCCGCTGTGGACGCAGCCGTACATGACGGCGGTGAGGGCGACGATCGAGCATGCCGCCAGCAAACTGCGAGTCACCTTGGTTTTATTCATCGGTTGAGGCTCTCCTTTGGTTTTAGGAGGCCTCGCCCGGAGGCCTCGCTGCTGTAAACTGTCCAAGCGCCACTCTACATGACGACTCGGAGATTGACCATAGCCTAGCACTTCAACACAACGTCAACAAGTTGTCTAATCACTCCGAACGGTCCCCACCGTCAAGGCTGAAACCGCCTGCTCCCGAGCCCCCGGCCGGGGCGTCCGCCCCGCTTCCCTGCGGCCCTCCCGCACATCCTCGCGACATCCTCCATGCCGACCGGCGTGCCGTCGTCCAAACTTCGCCACATTTCAGGCGCCTTTGCAAGCGGCAAATCGGCCACGCTGGCAAGAATTCCGAATCCTGCAAGCGCCCTCGCCAATCGCCGCCCGGCGCTCGGACATCCTGGCGCTGTCCGGCCGGGACGCGGGCCAGCAAACTCCGTGGCCGCGCAAGCAGCCGAATCGGTCCGACAGGCACCGCTCGCGACAAGACGGCGGCAAGGCCGAAGTGGCCGTGACCGGCGGCGTCGCCCTCCGGCTCCCGCATACCTGGCCCCGTGCCTGGACGCCTCGCCATTCCGTACAGTTGCCGGCCAGGGGTGACTTTTCTGTCGTCTCGCTGACGCAGTGATTACGGCAAATTCGGCGGGCCGGCGACCGAGGCGGAGAAGACGAACGGCCGACAGCGCAGGCGAGCCGAGATCCGCGCTTGCGGGCCCGACGGCCGGGGCGTTCAAGGCCGGGGCCCGCCGCGCGTGGATCGGCTGCCGTCCTTTGAGGCCATGACGCCGTCCTGTGGAATTCGGTGCCGCTCTCGGCTCCGCTGGCACACCGCGACAAACCCGTTCCCCTCGCTTCGCTGAATCCCCGCCCTGCGGCTCAGGCATCTGCAGCCGCGACGCGCTTCGCTTCACGAAGTCCTGCCTGTTCTTCTTCCCACTCGGGCCACGCGCGGGCGCTCTCCCCGCTCCCCCGGCAGAAGTGACACGCGTCCGTTCGAAAACTGGAGCGGACGCGCATGTCGGCGAACATACCGGCGAGCAAGACGATCCGGCCGGAACCGGCGCAGAGGCGGCATTGCATGATTGTCCTCCGGTCCGGCTCTGCATCAGGCTGCCCCTGCATGACCCGCTCGTCCCCGGCCGACTGCTCGATCATCCCGAACTTGATGTCTGTCAGCCCTCGCCGACCCCGTCCCGGTAAAGCTCGTCCAACTGCTCGAACGCGGGCAGGTTCAGCCAGTAGCGGGTACGACGGCGTTCGCCGCTCCTGAGAAGTGCGCCCTTCGCAACGAGGTCGGCGAGGTCGCGCGTTGCCAGTGGAAGCGGGCGCACGCGTGATAGCCTGGTAGTTCCCGGCGCTGAGCCCGCCCTCGAAACCGTCAGGCTCGAACCGGAACAGAGCCAGAAGCGCCTTCTCCTGGCGCCGGTTCAGCGCGCCGCGGAACCGCTCGAAAAGTTGCGCCTGCTGGATCAACCGAACCAGCCGCCGCTCGCTCCATAGCTGCGCGTCCAGCGCCGAGCCTGCGAACCACACGAGCCAATCCGTGATGTCGAGCGACGGGCCGGCCGCGTAGTAGGCCTTGCGGCGCCGGGCGACGGTCCGCGACAGCGCGATCAGGCTCGGCTGGCCGAGCGATCGAGCAAGCGCCTTCTCGGCCAGGGCGCGACCGATACGGCCATTTCCGTCTTCGAACGGGTGAATGCACACGAAATACAGGTGTGCCGTTCCCGCCCGCGTCAGAGCCGACAGTTCGCCCTGCGCAGCCTCCGTCTCCGCGTACCAAGCCAGGAAGCCATCCATCTCCGCCTCGACCCGCTCGGACGGCGGCGCTTCGTAGTGCACCATGGGTGCGTAGTCGGGGCCGGAAACGATCTGCATCGCTTCGCGGTGCTGCCGATAGGCCCCCGCCGCCGCACGGCGCTCGCCCATCAGCATTCGATGCCAGCGCCAGAGCATGTCATGGTCAAGCGGCCTGTCGAACTCGCTGAAAAGCGACACCATCATGTCGGCCACGCCGGCTTCGGCAGGTGATGCCGTACGCCGATCTCCGCTCAATCCGAAGTGGCGGCGGATCGACGAATGCAGCGAGTCCCGATCGAGTATCTCGCCTTCGATCGCCGAGGTTTCGAGGGCTTCGGTGCTCAACCACTGAACGCGCAACTCGGTCTGCTCGTGTGCATCGAGGTGTTGCCAGGAGCCGATGCGCCGCCCGGCCTCGTGCATGAAGCGCGCCTCCAGAGGCTGCAGCCGGGACCGATCCGCGGTGAAGTTCGGCCAGTCGGGATGCTGCCAGATCCAACTCATGGGCGATAGCGAGGTCTGCTATCGCTGCCTCGGAGCGGGAGCGACCGCATGGAAAGTCGGGATCAGCGAACCGGAAGGGCGCTCCTACATCCAAATGAAGGGGCTTATGATCCTTACTTGACATTCGCCACCCGAATCCCTATATTCAGAGAGTCAGAGGGAGACAGGAAATGGCGAAGAAAGCACCTGGCAAATCCCATCGTGAAGGCCTCACCGTCGTTCAGTTGATGGACATGTTCCCAACCGAGGAAGCGGCTACCGAGTGGTTTGAGTCGGTCGTCTGGGAAGATGGTCGCCATTGCCCGAAGTGCGGATCGGTCGAGACCAAGCCGGTCCCGAACGCGAACCCGATGCCCTACTGGTGCAAGGGCTGCCGGTCCTATTTCTCCGTCCGCACCGGGACAGCCATGGCCCGGTCCAACGTCCCGCTCCGCAAGTGGGCCATCGCGATCTACCTCTGCCTGACCAGCCTCAAGAGTGTGTCCAGCATGAAGCTGCATCGGGATATCGGCGTCTCGCAGCGCACCGCATGGTTCATGCTGCACCGCATCCGCGAGGCCTGGGGCGAGGATGACGGCGAAGACCCGTTCGATGGCCCGGTTGAGGTTGACGAGACGTACATCGGCGGCAAGCGCAAGAACATGTCGAACGCGAAGCGGAAGGAACTGGCGGGCACGGGCCGGGGTGCGGTGGGCAAGACGGCGGTTGTGGGCATGAAAGACCGGGCGACGAATCAAGTCCGGGCGGAGGTGATTACGGAGACCAACGCCGACACCTTGCAGGATTTCGTCGAGGAAAACACTGAAGAAGATGCCACGGTCTACACCGACGATGCGAAGGCCTACAAAGAGATCGAGCGGGAGCATGAGTCAGTCAGGCACTCGGTCAGCGAATATGTCCGGGGGTAGGCTCATACCAACGGGATCGAGAGTTTCTGGTCGATGCTCAAGAGGGCGCACGGCGGGACGTTCCATAAGATCAGCCCGAAGCATCTTGATCGGTACGTTCGGGAGTTCGCGGGCAACACACAACATCAGAGACTCAGGAACTCTCGTCCAAATGCGTGACACCGTCGCCCGGCTCGTCGGTCGCAACCTCATCTACCGCGACCTCATCGCCAGCAACGGATTGTCGAACGCGGGCCGGTAGAGGCTCCGTCCGTCGAAAGAGCGCCTTCGCCAGCGTCTCCGGGGTCGCGCCCTTCAAGTCCACCTTCGGATCAAGTTTCGGTTTATACGGCATGGAAAGTCCCCACGGATGGCGGCAGCATCGCGACCTGGAAGAGGAGTCGATCAAGTGGCGGGGTTCATTCTCCGCCCCTTTTCTCAACGCGCTCCTTCCAAAAGGCGTTCATACTGCGGGTCGCTTCTCGCGCTTGGCAGATGCCCTTTCGCTCTAAAATGGGAATGGTGCGATATAGGTGATTCGCAATATCGTTGTGTCGAGTTCTTTGGTTCTTCGGCTGCGGCATCAGCGCCATGCGCTCTAGTTGTTCAATATCGACGCTGATATCGGCTCGTGTCTTTTCTGATGACCAAGTGTGGTCGTCGTAGACTGAAAAAGAACTCTCTCCGGTATCGGTGTACCATTCCATAGCGTCCGCAACCCGCTGCATAGTTGCGCTTATGCGTCGCCTCGTCCGGCGCTCCCGTAGCTTGTAATATCGTGGTCCATCAGTCGCCAAGGAGAGCAAAAGCCAAGTGCCGAAACCGAAAGCCAAAACCGTCCCTATCCAAGGGACAAACGCGACTGCTAACGAGAGATTATCGGAAATCATCGCGGCAACCCCAAAGAGATCGTCCGACAACGTGATCGCCGCCACGATGCCTGACACGCTGATGGCGTATGATTTCTTCCGCGCCCGCATTCACCAATCATGCGAATTCCTCACCAGCCGTCAAGTAAGGATCATAAGCCCCTAAGGATCATAAGCCCCCAAATGAACCTTGGAGACGCCGCGCTCCGAAACGATCGCACGGCGACGATCCCGCTCGCCCATGAGTTGATGCACGCGGTCGGGATTTCGCACGTCTCGCCGGAATTCAACACGATCATGGCTGCGGATGGCAGCATGTATGCGACCCAGCAGTACATCCCGCAGCCGCTGTCGATCCTCTATCCGGTCGATCGCGAGGCGCTACGCGCGCTCTATGGCCATCTCGACGCCGGCGACAGCCCCGACGATCTAGGGGACTAGGGCCTGTTCACACTAATTATGCGAATCGTGTTATCATTCTCGGATGGAGATCACGGAAGCTCAATACGCCCGCATTGCCCCGTACCTTCCTGTGCAACGCGGCAACGTCAGCCTGTCGAACCTGCAGGTGCTCAACGCCATCCTGTACGTGGCGGAGCATGGCTGCAAGTGGCGCGGCTTGCCCAGTCGCTTCGGCAATTGGCACACCATTTACATGCGCATGAACCGCTGGTCGAAGAACGGCGTCCTCGACCGGGTTTTCGAACAGCTGCAACGAGAACAGATCGTGCGCATCAAGCTCGAAGCGCTGTCGCTGGACAGCACCATCGTCAAGGTGCATCCCGACGGGACTGGGGCGCTAAAAAAAACGGGCCGCAGTCGATCGGCAGATCCCGAGGCGGCTGGACCACCAAGATTCATATGGTTGCCGCGGATGCCCGGACGGCCATAACCTTCTCGCTATCGCCCGGACAGGCCCACGATGCTCCCGAAGGGCGCAAGCTGCTCCAGCGCCTCGGCGCGCAACCGCACCAGCCCCTGTCTGATCATGGACCGCGCGTACGAAGGCAACGAGACACGCCAACTGGCGCTCGACCTCGGCTTCACACCCGTGGTTCCGCCGCTCAAGACCCGGCGCGACCCCTGGGTATACAACCGGGAGATGTACAGGCGGCGCAACGAAATCGAGCGCCTGTTCCGACGCCTCAAGGGCTTCCGCCGAATCTTCTCTCGCTTCGAGAAGCTCGACGTGATCTTCCTCGGGTTCATCCTCTTCGCGCTCATATGCGATGCACTGCGTTAGTGTGAACAGGCCCTAGTCGAACACCTCGACGCACATCGTCGGGAACGGCCCGCACGCTAGATTCGGCGTCGCGCTTCGCAACGGCTACGCGGAGCCCTGGGCATCCGGTAGGGAGCCGTTCGACGACTTGGTGATGAACGTGGATTTGCGCGGCTTCGCGGTATGGGCGGGGACGCTGCTTGGTCTCACGCCACAGGCGGCGACCGTCACCGGCGATGCGGAGATCATCGTCAACATGGCAACGTTGGCGGGAGCGGCGAACTTCGCCGGCCTCAAGACGTGGGCGCCGAGCATTGCCCCAGGCGCGGCAGGCAGCGGCACGACATAGCTTGACGGCGATCTCGGCTATGTGATTGCGGTGGCCGGCAACACGTTCCGGGAGACCGGCGGCGATGATGGGAGGCTCACGGGCATCTTCACCGGGGCCAACCACGAGGGCGCGGCCGGGACGCTCGAGCGCCAGGACCTCACCGCCGCGTTCGGAGCAAGCCGATGAGGACGCTGGGGGTGGCCGCATTGGCGGCCACCCTTCTCATGGCGGTGCCAGGGCCCGGCCGTGCGCACATGAGCGACGAGTGCTTCGTCCACGTGGTGCAGATGGAGCAGCACATCGGCGAATATCAGCAGGCGCTCTCTGAGACCGAGCGATTGACCGATGCCTACGCCACAGAGGGCATCGACGCCGTGGAGTCAGGGGACATGGAGCGGAAGATGCTCTACTTCGTGCGCTTGGTGACGGTGCAGTTGCCTGAGACCTTCGCGAGCATCAGTCGCTACACGAGAAAGTCGGCCACCGTCACCGAATCGGCTGTCGCGGCGATCAAGTGCGCGGCGCGTGAGGAGAAGCCTCCCGCCAATGCAGCTCCCGTCGACCTCGAATGGCTCGATGGCGTTCTGGGGGGACTGGACGAACGAACCCCCGCGCCGGTCGAGCTCGGCGTCGATTGCACCGAGCCGTTCACGGTCGGCCTCCCCGATGACGTGCTGACCGAATGCGAGTGAGCCACATCCTGTGAGCGAGATGCGCGATGTGCACGGTATGCTAGGATGGATGCAGGATCGGCCGTGACCGATCCATAATCCATAACAGCTCAGAGAGGGGAATAGCCATGTGCATCACGCAAGACATCATCGACACCGTTCGGACCACCGCGCTCGACTGGAGCCCAGCAGGATGGGACTGAGCGAGCCCACCATCTGGACCACTTTCGGGTCTGTTGGCGCTCCAACCTTGATTCCAACAGCTTTCGTCATTGGCGCTGCCGTATGGCTGCGCTCGGACATCCTCCGTCTGCGCGACAGCATGAAAAGTGCACACGACAAGATGGCGGAGCTGAACGGCCGTGTTTCCGCGCTAGAGGCGGGAGCACGAATGAGAACTGGGCTTAGTGGAACTGCCCACACTGGAGGTGCGGCATGAGCCAACTGGTCAACTCAGAACCGCACCTATTTGAGGATGCGAACGACGGACTGGCGTATCGAGCACGCTTCCTGGTGTTGGAGCTGATGGTCGACATCTTGATGACAGATCGCCTCGCAAAGCTCAGCAACCCGGTATCTGAGGCAATCAGTCTGAAGCATGAGGTTCTCAGCTTCGCGGCGATGCCTCCTGGAGAGGAGGATGCGGAGTTGCGCCAGCTCCACGATATGGCAGTGATGTTGCTTGACCAACGTCTGAACACCATCGTGAACAGAGTGGCTTCTCTTGAGCCCGCGCAATTGCGTGAGAACGCGAAGCATGCGATCCGATAAACGCCTTGACGGGGATGGTTCGCGCCATCCCCGTCAAAGCTCTATCTCCGGTCCTTAGGCACCAACCGCCATAACTCTGCGAGCGCCCGTCTTGTCGCGAGGGTGAGAATCATCTAGAACGAGTCGGGCCGGGACGTGGGGTCCCGGCCCAAAGATAAACCGTGAAGGCGCAGGCCGCCTGAATCGGTACGCTTCCGTAGCGGCAGGATAGCTGTTTCCGCGTACTGGTCAAGTGTGCCTTCGCCCTCTCACACCATGAGAGGAGAAGGCTCATGCCTCCCCAGACCGCCCACCTTGCCGGGATCGGGGCAGTGCCCCTTTCCGCCATCCCCAAGCTCAGAGATATCTTGGCTGCCGTCGCCGGTCAGCCTGCCGAGCGCAGGTTCGACGAGGCGAGGTGATTTACCGAAGAGTGCGGCTTCAGGCTGTAGGAGAGATCACCGATGAGTTCCTGTAGCAACTGCAAATTCTGGCATGGAAGAACTCGTGATGACAGAGGTTTCTGTCGTGCACACCCGCCTACAATCGTGAGCAATAATCAATCATCTCGGGCGCCCCAAGTAATATCGTCACCTACAGTCTCTGGATGGCCAACGACCAACGCGAAAGACTGGTGCGGAGAATGGGATCAAGGAGAACAGAAATAATGGCTTGCAGAATTGGAATGGCGACGAACGTAGCCGCTCGGGTGAGAAAGCTGAAGGACGAGAAAAAAGTTCCCGAGAGGGCGACCTATAAGACGCTCGACAGCGACCTGACTTACAAGGAGGCGAACACCAAGGAGGCCGAGCGGATAGCCGCGTGCGGGTCTCATTGCAAGGGACATCCCGGCGGAGGGTATGTGGCCGGCCGCAAGTGGAGCGTTTACAGGATCGACTGGTGAAGAGGAAACATCATGGACAAGAAGCTGACTGAACTCCTCGAAGAAGATGTCCCAGATTACTATCTGGCTTCGCCAGAACGTACCCAAGCAGCATTAGAAGTGTCGACGGCGATCAGCCTGAAGCGCGTCGCGGATGCCTTGGAACAAATAAGCAGTAGAGCCTCTTGCAAAACAGCTGAGGCGAGCGGCTTTTCTGCCTGAGTGAAGGCCCTTGCGGTGGGACAGGCCCACTCTCCTGAGTATCATGTGCTGTCAGCAAACACCGCATGATGCCCACGGAGGAGTGGAGCCGTGTCCCTGCGCGAGATGCTATCGGATTACTGGTACGCCTTTCAACAAGAGTTATTCCCGAGGCTCGAGAGCGAGCTTGGCCCGATGGGCGAGCGCTACGAGCTGTTCGTCGCGGTTCTGGAACTGGTGCGGGTCGAGGCTCTTCTGCCCTACTTCCGCGGCCAGGTAGGGCGGCCGGAGGAGGACCGCGCGGCGCTGGCGCGCGCCTTCATCGCCAAGGCGGTGTTCGACATTCCGACGACGCGCGGCCTGATCGAGCGTCTTGAGGTTGACGGCAGGCTATGCCGGCTGTGCGGCTGGAGCGATGGCGGCCGGCTTCCGAGCGAGGCGACGTTTTCGCGGGCCTTTTCCGAGTTTGCCGAGAGCGGTCTGGCCAGCCGTCTGCATGAGACGCTGATTGCGCGGACGATGGATGGCCATCTGGTGGAGCACATCTCGCGGGATGCGACGGCGATCGAGGCGCGGGAGAAGCCGGCGCCGAAGGCAGCGAAGCCGAAGCGGCGGCGCAAGCGGGGGCGGCCCCGCAAGGGAGAGGAGCAGGCGAAGGAGCCAAGCCGGCTGGAACGGCAACTGACGATGAGCCTTCCGCAGATGCTGGCGGACCTGCCGAGGGCCTGCGATGTCGGCGCCAAGCGCAACGCCAAGGGCCATACCACCTCCTGGATCGGGTACAAGCTGCACGTCGACACGGCCGATGGCGGGATCCCCATCAGCTGCATCATGACCTCGGCATCGACGCATGACTCCCAGGTGGCGATTCCGTTGGGGACCCTGACGGCCGGGCGGGTCGAGAACCTCTACGACCTTATGGACGCGGCCTATGATTCCATCGAGATCTGGGCGCACAGCATCTTGCTTGGCCACAAGCCGATCATCGACGTGAACCCCCGCCGCTCGGTCGACATGAAAGAGGCGTTGAAGCGTGAGAAGAAGGCGCGGCGGGCGCTCGGCCTCGTCTTTCCCGAGGAGCGTCGCTACGTCGAGCGTTCAGGGTCCGAGCGGGTCAATGGGCGCCTCAAGGATGAGTTCGGCGGCCGCCATGTCCGCGTGCGCGGTTACGACAAGGTTCTGGCCCACCTCATGTTTGGCATGACCGTTCTGACGGCCAGCCAACTGATGCGCCTTATCGTTCCGCCGATCTAGTCCGGCTCGTCTCCTTCGCCATCACGGTGGCCGCACTTCTCGAAAGACGGTGCGGCCAAACGCGCCCGAAGTTCGACGAAAATACCGAATCGGAGGCTATGCCAACGCCGATCCGACCATGGTCGCCATCAAAATCGCACCAATTGCCGTGCCCGGACGTCGTTGCTAGTTTGGGTGTTCTTGCGCCGCTCCGAATCGATCAGAATTTTGCAAGCGGCTCAGTAGCATTGGACATATCGCGGTCAAGGACGGTATATAATCCCCCAATTTTCAAACTGACCCACTACCCAAGCTCGGCGAAAGCGGCCGTCGCGACCTCAGGTATCGTGACCGCCTCGCAAGCCCAGCGCCCGGCGCGGGCGATGGCTGACGATGCCGGGAGCCGCCGAGGCACGGACCCTCCGCCATCCGCAGCCGTGCTCAGGGCAGGACATCTGCCCCGATGCTGGCCGCCACCAGGGCCGCCGATTCCTTAACCGAGTCCCGCGCCAGGTGCGCATAGCGGGCGGTGGTCTGGATCTTCCGGTGACCCAGGAGCTTGCCGATCATCGTCAGGTCTTCGCCTAGTGCCAGAGCCCGCGAAGCAAAGCTGTGGCGCAAGTCGTGAAGCCGCACATCGTCGAGCCCGGCGCGCTCCCTGACCCGGTACCAGTAGTCGGCGATGTGCGTCTGCCGCGCGCCCGGCTCACGGCCCGCGATCACCCAGGGATTGCAGGCGAGCCGGGGAATGCCAGCGAGAACCCGCGCCGCCGCCGGCGACAGGGGAACGACGCGGGGGCCGGTCTTGCTGTCGCGAAGCCGGATCTCGTTCCGCTCCAGCGCCACGTCCTCCCACCGAAGTGTCAGCACCTCGCCGCAGCGGCACCCCGTCAACATCAGAAGCCTGATCGCCGCCGCCGCATGAACCGGAAGCCGGCCCCCGGCCTCCAACTCGTCAAGGGCGTGCCCGAGGCGTCCAAACTCACCCTCCGTCAGGAAGCGCTCCAGCCGCTGCGTCCGGTACGGCGTCACGAAGCGGCAGGGATTGCTCCCCGGCGGAAGCAGTCCCCACGCCTCCGCACGGTTCAGCATCCGCGACAGAGCGCCCACCGTGTCGTTCGCCGCAACCGGCGTCTTGCGCAGACGGTAGTGGAGGTCGGCAACGTGCTCGCGGCCGACGGCGGCGATCGGCAGCTTGCCGAGAGCGGGCAGGATGTGCCCGACGATCATCTGCCGGTAGCCCTTGACCGTGAGCGGCTTGCAGCGGACCTCGACGTGCTCGCGCAGATACCTCTCGGCGAGCTCGGCCACCGTCGGCCCCTTCCCGTCGCCCGGCTCTGCTCCCGGCTCCTCGCCCGCCTTGATGCGGATCAGGAGCGCAGCCCCCCGGCGCCGCGCCTCGTCCGCCGGGATCGTGCCGTGCCGGCCAATCGTGATCCGCTTCGAGCCCCTGGGGCCGCGGCCCTGCACCAGGTACGTCTTCGCGCCGTTGGGATAGACCCGCACCCCGAAACCCGGCAGGTCACGATCCCAGTAGATGATCTCCTTGTCGCCGGCCCGCAGGCCGTCGACCACGCGCTTCGACAGCGACCTCCGTTCCAGTCTCGCCATGCCGGAATCCCCCGTCCCTAAGCCGGCGTGCCCGGCGACGATTCATGCCCGCCGGCATGGGCGGCGCTCTCCGCCCGCAGGACGTCGGCTTCGATGCTGTCGCCCACACGGGCGACCGCAATCTTCTCCGCGTCCCGCGAGAGATGGGCGTAGCGCGCGGTGCTGCCGATGTCCGTGTGGCCGAGAAGCCGCCCGATCATCGGAAGCGCCAGGCCCAGCGCCAGAGCCCGCGAAGCGAAGCTGTGGCGAAGGTCGTGGATCCGCACGTCCTCGACTTCCGCTCTCTCCCGGACCCGGTGCCAGTAACCGGTCAGCGTCGACAGGTGACGATCCCGCCTGCGTGCCGGAAACACCCACGGGCTTCGCCTGACCCGCACGATCCCCGCCAGCACCGCTGACGCCGTGGGCGTCAGCGGCACCATGCGCGCCCCCGTCTTCGCGTCGCGCAGGCGAAATTCTCCGGACTTGCGGTCGACGTCGCTCCACCTGAGCGACAGCACCTCCCCGAGACGGCACCCAGTCAGCATGATCAGCCGCAGCGCCGCCGCAGCCTGCGCCGGCCCCGGACCCTCGGCCTCCAGTTCGCACAGCGCCCGGCCAACCCGGCGGTACTCATCTTCCGTCAGAAAGCGCTCCCTCCGGCCCTCCTTGTAGCGCAGCACGAACCGGCACGGGTTGCCAGTCGCCGGCGCCATTCCCCACGCCTCCGACAACGAGAACATCTTCGACAACACCATCAGCGCCCGGTTTGCGGCCCGGGGAGTCTCGCGCAGGCGGTAGTGAAACGCCGCAACCTCGGCCCGCCCGACGGAGGCCACCGCCATCGCGCCGAACGCGGGCAGAATGTGGTTCCTCAGCGAGCCCGCGTAGATCCCCTGGGTGTGCGCGTTGCAGCGCACCTTGACATGGCCCTCCATGTAGCGCTCGGCCAGGTCGGCGACGGTGAGCGCGCGCTTGAGCGGCCTCGCCACGGGGTCCTCGCCCTGCTTGATGCGGGCGACGACGGCGGCGGCCTGCTTGCGCGCCTCCTCGGCGGTGATCTCTCCGTGCCGGCCGAGCGAGACCCGCCTGATGCCGTTCGGGCCCCGGCTCTGGACCACGTAAATCCTGGAGCCCGAGGGGTAGACCCTCACGCCGAAGCCCGGGAGCTCCCGGTCCCAGAAGACCGCCTCCTTGCCCTCGACGGAGAGCCCGTCGAGGGATTGCTTTGAGATGGTCAGCTCGCCTCGTTTTGGCATCGTGCCCCCCTCGAGTCGCGGCGCGTCTGGGCCGCCGTAACAGCCGTAATCACTTCGTAAGCCACCGACATCAAACTCCAGCGTATTGGAGCGTAGATTTGGCATGGCGTCAAGGGGTGTGGGGAGGTATGGGGATGTATTCAAGCCGTTGTGTCAATGCGCTTAATCGTACTCTAGCGTACCCCAGCGTACTTGCGCGTAGGCTTGTCTCAAGCCAGCTGAACCTTGACCTAACAAGAGGAGAGCCTCAACCGATGAATAAAACCAAGGTGACTCGCAGTTTGCTGGCGGCGTGCTCGATCGTCGCCCTCTCCACCGTCATGTACGGCTGCGTCCACAGCGGGGACGACGACCCTGCCCCGGTCGGTCCGGTCGATCCGGTCGATCCGGTCGATCCGGTCGATCCTCAGCCGACCGATCTCAATGATGCCCAGGCTGCGGCCAAGGCGGCGGCTGCTGCCGCCATGACTGCGTCGACCAATGCCGACACGGCGGCCGACGGGGCCAAGGCTGCCACGATGAACCTCGCGGCCATCCAGACCGGCGCGATGGCGAAGATGTACGCCATGGACGCCCGCAAGTACGCCGGCATGGCGACGGACGAGTACATGAAGGCCAAGACGGCATCCACCGCCGCAGCGGCCGCGACGGACGGGAGGGCGGCGGGCAAGGCCGAAGCCGATGCCGAGGCGGCGAAGACGGCGGCCGAAGGCCACGCGATGATGGCCGCCGGCAAGGCCATGAAGGCGACTGAGGCCGCTGGAATGGAAGTGATGATCGACGACAAGACCAAATCCGTCGGCGACACCTCCATCATGGTCAGCACGACAACGTCCGTGACCACGACGACGGTCGACGGCAAGCAGGTCACGAGGACGACCGGCGAGGTCGGAAAGGTCATGGCCATGTCCACGCTGATTGAAGGGACTGGAGAGGTTGTAGAGGTTACAGCTGCCCCCACCGCCGATCCGCCCGTTGCGGCGGTTGCAGCACAGCCGCAGAGGCCGGGCGCCCGGGTGCGGGACATCGACATCGGCGTCGAGCTGGACTCGGCCGACGACATGGCCCGCCTCACGCTGGTCACGAGCTACATCGGCACCGCGACCGTGGGCGCCTACGCGGATAGTACGGACGAAGTTGACGATGTCGATGTCGACGCCAGCGGCGTGATCGACGGAGTTCCCTCCAACATGATGCTGGATCATGACACGGACGCCACCACGGACGCATTGCGGATCAGGAAGGTCTCCGGCACGTTCTACCAGGCGGATGATGGGGCGGAGTCGCCTGCGCAGGGAATCGATGAGGACGACGATATCGGCGCTGGCGCGAAGCCCATGACCCTCTACTCCTTCACGGTGGGAACCGCTATCACCTACCTGAGACGCACCAACACCAACACGGCGTCGGATGGAACCGTCACACATGACTATATGGTGGTGGACGCCGTGATGGGCATCAAGGGCTTCCCCGTGCCGGCGACGTACAAGCACCACCACTACGGCCTGTGGAACGGCCTGGACAAGACCGGTGGAATGGTCGCCGACCTCGGTCATGGCTTCGTCTCGGCCATTGGGGGCGGCATGACCGGTTCGGACATGCCCAACGTCGGCGATGCCACCTACAACGGCAACTGGGTCGCGAGCGTGCGTGAAGCCGACATGGAAGGCGACGGCATGATCACGATGCAGAGCGGCGACTCGATGGTGACGGCGAACTTCGAGAAGAACACCGTGATGGTCGATCTGGATGAGCTCGCCATGCTCAAGGGCGACATCTCCGGGGACATGTTCAAGGGAAGCAAGGTCTCCGAGGTGATGGGCGACAAGGGCGGCCTGACCGCGGGTGGCACCTTCACGGGCTCGTTCAACGGCGCCTTCTTCGGCCCCAAGGCGGCCGAGGCCGGCGGCGTCTTCGACTACACCTCGAAGGACATGAAGGCCGGCGAGTTCCGCGGCGCCTTCGGCGGGGTCAAGAAAGCCGAGTAACAGAGCTCAATCGTCCGAAGTTATCAACAAGTGCAGGCGCCCGGTCCGGGGACGGGCCGGGCGCCTTTTTCATACCCGTTGCCCTGAAGGTCTCCATGGCTCCCACGGTTAGGTACGCGGTTCTGCTCGTCCCAGTGCTTTTGATGGCTATGGTGCTGGCGGCCTTGGCGGGACCGGCGCGGGCGCAGGAGCGGCCGGCGCCGGAGCTCTCCGCAGAGGCCCTGATCGAGGCCGCCCGGGCTGGGCTGGCGGCGGGCGAGCCGGACCACGCCGCGCTGCTGCTGGAGGGGGTCGAGCCGGGCGAGGGAGACATCGACGAGATCGACTTCCTGCACGGCACCATCGCGATGATGCGCGGCGAATGGCAGGAGGCCATCGCGCGCTTCCGTGCCATGCTTGCCAGAGACCCGTCCCTGTTGCGCGTGCGCCTGGATCTGGCGCTGGCCTACTTCCAGGCGGGGGAGGACGGCAGCGCTGCCTACCATTTCCGCCAGGCGCTGGCGGCCGAGGAGCTGCCCCCTGCCGTGCGTGCGAACGCGCTGGCCTTCCTCGACCGGATCCGGCGCCGCAAGTCCTGGTCGGTCACGGGTTCCCTCTCCATCGCCCCCGACACCAATATCAACGAGGCGACGAGCGCGCGGGAGATCGACCTGTTCGGGCTTCCGGCGACGCTGTCGGAGGATGCGCGCCAGACCAGCGGCGTGGGGTTGAGCGCCGGCATCGGCGGCGGCTACGAGGCGCGTCTGTCGCAGGATGTGCGGCTGCGCACCTCGGCTCACCTGCACACGCGCACCTACGGGAGCGGGAAGAGCGCGTTCAACGAGCAGACGCTGAGCCTGCGGGCGGGCCCGCGGTTTCTCTTCGAGAGGTTCGATCTGCGGCCCGAGCTGACGGCGCGGGGCCGGCAGCTGGGGGGCGAGACCTACAGTCGTGCCGGTGGAGTGGAGCTTTCGGGCGACTGGCTGATGGCGCCGACGTGGCGTCTGAGCGGGTCGGTGGGAGCGGAGTGGAATTCGTACGAGACCTTCCTGGGCGAGGGCGCCCTCTACACGGCGCAGGTTGGCCTGTCCCACGCCCTAGGCCAGGCGACCCTGCTGCAGGGCATTGTGGGCTTTCGCCGGGAGAATCTCGACAGCGACGCCTACTCGTGGCGCGAGTTCATCGTCGGTCTGTCCGTGGCGCAGGAGCTTCCCCGCGGGTTCGTGGTGACGGCGGGCCCGAGCTACCGCTGGCGGGAGTACGGAGCGCCGCTGCCGATCTACGGCCCGGACGCGCGGCAGGACGAGACGATTGCGGGCCGGATCACGGTGTCGAACCGCCATATCGACCTGTTCGGCTTCATGCCGGAAGTCGCGGTGAGGCACGAGGTTCGGGAGAGCAATCTCGGGCTCTACGAGTACGAGCGCAGCGTGGCGGAGCTAGGGGTGGTGCGGACGTTCTAGGAGAGCACCGCAATCGTCCGCGATGCAACGGGATGAGGACGGATATGCACGGCATGCGCGACGCCATCTGGATGAGGAGGCAAGGGCGATGACCGGCACCCGGGATCTGGGGACCTTGGGAGCGGCTGAAGGAGGTCGTCGGGATCGACGCTGCAGCATACGAGATCGCGGCCGCTGTGCTCTCGGGCGGTTCCGCGCGGCGGGGTCCTCAGGATGCGGCCTGGCCCTGCCGCACTCCCTCCTGGCCGGCCGCAGACGTGATCACACATTCTGAAGGAGAACACCGATGAAACGCACGAAAGCTGCATGGCTGACCCGCGGGAGCGCAATCGCTCTTATTGCGGCAGCCGGTATCGCTCTCTCGGCTTGCCAGGGCAATGACGGCCTGTCCAAGGCCGAGGAGGAGGCCCTCCAACAGCAGGTGGAAGAGGAGAAGAAGAAGGCCGAGGAAGCCGAGCGGAAGCGCCAGGAGGAGGAAGAGGCGCGCAAGAAGGCCGAGGAGGCCAAGAAGGAGGCCGAGCGGAAGGGCCAGGAGGCAGAGACACAGCGTCAGGAAGAAGAGGAAAAGCGCCAGGAAGCCGAGCGGGAGCGTCAGCGCCTCGCCGAGGAGGCCGAAAAGGCGCAGCAGGCGGCCAGTCGGGCACAGGCGAAGGCCGCGTTCGATGGCCTTGGAGGGAGAGCGGACGACGGCACCCGCACCGACCCCGGTGACGTCACCGTGGCACCGAGGTACGGGCAGACGGCAACGGTCACCACCACGCCAGCCGTAACCTTCGAGACCAAGCGG
The DNA here is from genome assembly GCA_965262755.1 of Alphaproteobacteria bacterium. GTDB lineage: Bacteria > Pseudomonadota > Alphaproteobacteria > UBA828 > UBA828 > WTGU01. The sequence goes on from OZ253557.1 coordinate 1,600,758, forward strand.
CGCTCCACCTCGGGCCGGTGGTCGATCACCACGCTGTCGAACGACGGCAGCACCCACAAGGACGATCTCGTTGTCTACTCAGACTTGGGCGCGCCAACCAGAGTCCTGATCACGGAGCACTCTGACCACATGAGTGACTTCAGCGCCGTTGATGACACCAACAATATTCGCGCGACGCTTTCCTTCGGCAACACAAACCCGATCGCTTCGTCCCGGTTCCCCGGAGGCGGCCGCAGCACGACGTTCGAGCACACGATCGATTCCGATCTCATAGCTGACGGCACTGACGGAGACAGCAACACAAGAAACGACTACGACACGACGAGGTTCAGCGGCACGTACGATGGCGCGTCGGGCACCTTCGAGTGCACCGGGACGTGCACGGTCGCGCACGAAGGAGGAAGCACATACAACTTGAGTTCCGGCACCTGGACATTCACCACGAGCAAGACGGCCCGCGTTTCGGTTGACGATGGCAGCTACATGAATTTCGGTTGGTGGAAGCGCGAGCAGAAGAGCGACGAGACGCTCTCGTTTGAGATGTTCTCCGGCGGCAAGCACGAGGTGGGCAACGTCCCCGACACCCTCACCGGCACGGCGACATACACCGGTCCTGCGGTGGGCCAGTATGCGGTCTATCAGCCCCTCGGCACCCAATCGGAGAGCGGTTCGTTCACGGCCCGCGCCCAACTTACGGCAAACTTCGGTGCCGACGACGCCGAAGGCACGCTCTCGGGACGTGTAACGAACTTCAGCAACGCGTCGGATTGGTCGGTCACGTTGAATTCGGAGACCATCGATGGCGGTGCTGTGGCAGACGGTGACGTGAGCTGGATGATCGCTGGCAACACCGAAGACGGCGGCATGTGGGATGCAAAGTTCTTCTCCGACGTTGATGGTTTCGCAGGGTACCCTGAAGGTGTGGCCGGCACGTTCGACGCGAAATTCGGCACTGTCGGACGCCTCATCGGGGCTTTCGGGGCGCACTGTCCGACCTCGACGTGCCCCCGCAACTGAGCGGATCGTCTCCCATATGAGAGCCGCTCAGGGGTTGGGACCGACCGTAGCCCGCCGAGGGCGCGCGTCGGCGAGGGCGATTACAGGCGCGCACTCGCGGGAAGCTGGAGGCGCACGCGGACGCGGTGAGGGCTCGCTTGGCGGCCGTTCCGGCCGACGTTCCCGGCGTCGACCCGGACATCGCAGCGATCTACCGCCGCAAGGTGGAACGGCTCCCAGAGGCGCTCGGGCGGCAGAAGCGCGACAAGGCGGAGGAGGAGGCTACCCCCCTTGGGGAAGGTCAAGGTATCGTGCTCACCCTTGGCCCTGAGGAGCGGTATGAACGCGACGCTTCACGGCGAGCTGTGGACGATCATCCGTGGCGGGCTGCGCTTCGTGCGGCAGTTCTGACGGCGGGGCGGAGCGGTCGAGGGCGGACGTTCCTTGAGAGAGCGGCACACTCCGGGGTACGCGGCGGCGCTCGCCATGGCGGGCCTGCGGCCGAGCCTTCGGCTACCCGGCGGTCCTTCCTCGGAGTCATCGCGAGGCCGGTCCGGTCCCCGTCATTGTCTCGTGCTCGCGTGCGCGCTGGCCCTGGTCGCCGTCCTGCCGGGCTCCGCCGCTTCCGGGGAGACGGACCGGCGTAGCGCCGCGACGCCGCTGCGCATGGTGAACCTGAACCCCTTTCATCTCCTCTACGGGGTGCCGGCGTCGGCCGGGACCCGCGCGATGCCGGCGGGTTCGTCGGAATTGATCGTCTCGATCGACATGGCGTCGCACTCGCGCGCAGGCCAGTCGGGTGCCGAGCGGGTCCTGCTGGACGGGGAGACGTACTGGCAGGCGCTTGCGCTGCGGCACGGACTGGGAGGCGGCTGGGAGTATCTGGTGGACATCGCCACCGTTTCGCACAGCGGCGGCATATTCGACGGTTTCATCGAGAACTGGCACAGCACCTTCGGCCTGCCCCAGGGCGACCGGGACATCGCGCCGCGTGACCGGCTGGCGCTGTTCTACGGCGACGGCGGCGGCACCCGTATCGACATCGACCGCAGCGTCTACGCCCTCGGGGACGCGAGCCTCGGGCTGGGCTACGCCCTGCCCTCCTCGCCGCTGCCGAACGACGGCGTGGCGCTGCGGGCGATGGTGACGCTGCCGACCGGGGACGAGGACGCGCTGGCGGGCTCGGGAGGGTTCTCGGCATCGGTGTGGACGGAGACCTCCGGCGCGTTCCCGGGAGCCGCCGCCTCTCGCCGGTGGCTGTACGCCGCGACGCTGGGCATGCTCGCCGGAGAGGCGCCCGAGAGTCTCGCCGCAGTCGGGGGCCGCTTCATCGTCTTCGGCCGCCTCGGCGTCACCTGGCGGGCGCTCGAGTGCCTGCACCTGACGGCGCAGATCGACGCTCGGTCCTCGCCCTACCGCGCCTCGGCCCTGCCGCCGCTCTCCGATGCGACGGTCATGCTCGGGTTCGGCGGTATGCTGAGACTTACCGAGCGTCTGGCGCTCGAGATCGCCGTCACCGAAGACGACGGCGTCCGGCACGCAGCCCCCGACATCGGCCTGCACACTGCCTTGCGGTGGTGGCTGTAGGAGCGGCAGGGGATGACACCCAGGCGTTCGAGAAGCTCCACCGCTTCGGGGTGGAGGCCAACATTGCCCAGTAAGGCGATGCGGATCGGGGCGCCTCATAAGAGCCCGGACTCGGATCGTCGATCCGCCCGCGCGTCCCGCCGTTGCATGCTTGCCGCAAATGTAGTTACATGACTACATGCCGTTCGAGGGTCTGCCATGAGCATTACGACCGTCACCAGCCGCGAGCTTAACCAGGACATCGCCCGCGCGAAGAAGGCGGCGAAGTCGGGGCCCGTCTTCATCACCGACCGGGGCAGGCCCGCGCACGTGCTGCTCTGCATCGAGGACTACCGGCGGCTGGCTGGAGAGCGGCGCAGCCTCGTGGAGTCGCTGTCCATGGCGGGGCTGTCCGATATCGACCTGAAGCCGCCGCGCGTGCGAATGGAAATCCCCGCAGCCGATCTTCCGTGATGTTCTTGCTGGACACGAACGTGGTTTCCGAGTTGCGCAAGGCGGGCGACGGCAGGGCCGACGCCCATGTAACGGCATGGATTTCGGGGCAGGACGCGGCGAGCTTCTACATCTCCGCGCTGACGCTCATGGAGCTTGAGATCGGCATTCTGCGCATCGAACGGCGCGACGCCGCGCAGGGAGCACGGCTTCGGAGCTGGATGCACGGGCATGTCCTGCCAGAGTTCCTGGAGCGCACGCTGCCTGTCGATTGCGCCGTCGCCCTGAAGTGCGCCCGGTTGCATGTGCCCGATCCGCGGGGTGAGCGGGACGCGCTCATTGCTGCGACGGCCATCGTGCACGGGATGACGGTGGTGACGGGTAATACGGCGGACTTCGAAGCGACGGGTGTGGCGTTGATCGATCCCTGGTCCGGGAGATGACCAGGCGCATCATGGCGCTGGAAGGAATCGGCAGGTGTGGAGGCCGGCTGGCCGTTGAAGCATCCGCCGCTCGCTGGAATTCCCAACTGCCGAGTGCTCATTCGGGACGCGACGCAGGATGCGACGCAGGGCCGCGGGAGAGGTTGGCGGGCAGCGACCGGCCTCGGTTGCAGTTTGGGCGCATGGCCGAATTGGCGCGCGATATCAGAGGGTTGGTGCCGTCACCCGAAACAGTGACACGTTCCCACCATCCGGATTCGGACAGCGATCGTACTCCAGCGTATCCCGGCGCAGGCGATGTGGCGTTTGGCGGCACGAAATAGCTCTGCACCAAGAGGTGCGTCAGGTGTGAGAACCAAAGCGGCTGCGCCGTAGAACGGGACTTGAGGGGGGAGTAGAAAGGGGTCAGGGCCCAGCCGTTGCAGGACAAGGGACTGGGCAGATCGAAGCCTGCACATCAGCGCTCGCGGTGCAGGTGCCGGACCTGTGTGGCAAGTCATCGCGCGGCTTGGAGTCGCAAGCATAGGAAGCACTCTTGACGAGTCGACGACGTGCCGATCTGCACCGGGAAGAGCGCTCGCGATCATGGTCAGCGCGGTTGACCGATCGCCATCGTCGCCACGAGCGCAGTGCGGGGTGACGTTCGGCGCTTCAGCCGAGGCGGCATCTCGTGCGGGCCAGGTGTCGTGGCTAACGTCGCCACCGGCGACGGAGCGGGCCGGGGCACGGCGCAGACGCGCTCGCGGTCGTGCGGCGGCGACGTTATCCCGCACTGTTGGTTTGGAATTTGCAGGCAGGCAATCATCGTCGTCGGCACTGTCGGTCAGCGATTGGTGGTCGCGCGCACCAAGGTGCGGCGAGCGTCCGGCGACGGCGGGTAGCGCGAAGCCGGACGCGGATCGGAATAGGTGACGGAGGTAACGACGCACGGATCGAGGGGAGCGCAAGCGGCGGAGGCGCGGATGTGCCGAGCCGCGATGCGCGCGGTGGGGGCACGGAGAAAAGGAAGGAGCCGATCGCCACCGAGGCGACGACCGGCTCGTAGTGGACAGGCAGCGTCTCCGTCATGCGGCGATCGGGACGCTCATGACAGGAATGCCGAGCTGGCGCGCTTTGTCAACGAGGTTGCCGGTGATCCCGGAACCGGGGAACGCGATCACACCCTTGGGCAGCAGGTTGAGCAGGTCGTCGTTGCGCCGGAATGGCGCGGCCTTGCCGTGGGCATTCCAGTTCGGGCGGCAGATCACCTGGTTGACGCCGCGCGCCTCGGCCCAGCTCGCCGCGATCTTCTCAACGCCGGGGCCGCCGCCGTGCAGCAGGACCATGTCGCCGTACTTCGCGCGCGCAAGGTCGAGTGTGCTCCAGACGGCGTCGGCATCGCTGACGGTCTTGCCGCCGGTGATGGCGATGAGGGTGCCGTCCGGCAGGTGCGCCTGTGTCTCGCGGTCCTTGCGGGCGCGGCGAAAGTCGCGGGCATCGATGGCGGCGGAGGTGAGCTGTCCGGTCTGCGAGGTGTGCGAGCCGTGCCTCGGGCGCCAGACGTCGCCGGTCTCGATGCGGTAGGCGTCGGCGGCGAGGTCGCGCATCTTTTCGAAGGCGTCGCGCCGGTCGCCGAGGTTCTGGGCGCGGTCGGTCAGCGTCTGCAGCTCCCACGCCTTCACCTCGGTGCCGTCCTGGGCGCGCTCGAGGTCTTTCATCTCGGGCACGATGCGATCGACGGTACGGTCGAGACGCTGCACCTGCGAGTGCAGCATGTTGGTCAGGCCCCACATCAGGGGCTCGCGCTCGTCGGCCATCTGTGTGCCGTCGACGGTGATGCCGTCCACGATGACGCGGATGGCTTCGCTCAGTGCCTCGATGGCGTCGCGCTCGTCCCAGACGACGCGGCTGTCGAGCTCGCCGCGCTCGGGCGATACGCCGAAGAGGGCCATGCTCTCGCAAACGGCAGCGGTTGATGAAGCGGTCGGGGTTGCGCTGGTGGTGTCGATCATGTCGACCTCCCTTGTTCATCCTCCGGGACCCTGTGCCCCGTCGTGATGTTCGTTTTGAGTCACGCGCGCGCAGGGACAGCACCTGGCCCTGGATGGTCTTAGCCGGGAGTTGGTGCGGAACGTCGCCGATGTTGGTGCGGAAGCCGGGCGCGGTTCAGCCTGGGGAGGTCCGGCGCGGGGTCGCGGGGATGACGCACGTTTCGAGTAGGCATTCGAGGCGCGCGGCGGGCAGCACCCGCCCCGGCACGGGCCTCTGGAGTGAAGCACGGCGGTGCATCCTGGCGAGACCCTGGGTGCTGGCTGTCGCGTGCCGGGCGGCTTGGGAGCGCCGGGCCGACACGCCGGCCCCGCGCCTCAGGGGCCGGCGTGCCACACACTCGGTGTCGGAGAGTTCACGCAAGCCCGGCTTCACGGTCGGCGACGTTCACGGCCCGGCTTAGAGCATCCTGGGCCAGGCCGCAGGGAGCGGAGCGACCGAAGGACCCGCAGGGTTGCTGTCGTGAGCACGCGTGACATCCTCGGACATCACGACGGGAAGGGACTTCTATCTCCCCACGCTCGGCCCCCGTTTCTGTTTTCCTTGCGGACATCACGACCAGAGTGGGTGCGAGCCGAGGAGACCCTGCGTCACCTCGCGGACGCGTTCGCGCTCGTGCACACGGACCGGGCCTCGCGGGTCCTCGGCGAGATGGATCACGAAGAATGAGGAAGCCGGGTTCAGGATGTCGCGCTGACGGAAGAGATCGCCGACGTGGTCGCCGTCCTGATAGATGCGGGCCTCGTCCGTGCTCACCCGCTTGAAGGTGATGTGACTGCTCATGGTGCGCTCCTGGTTGCGTGATGGCGGCACGGAGGCCTCTCTCTCGCTCTCCGCGCTGCTCACCCCGCACCCGCTCCTCCCGGCCTCGCGCCGGGCGAGTGTCACCACCGGTCCGCAGGGCGGGCCGGATGGCGGAAGACCGGCGCGAGGCGCGCGGCAAGCGCTGCGGGGCCGAGGGCGACCAAGTCGTCGTTGAAGTCGTTGCCCTCGGGCACGACCGCCAGGGCGGCGACGCCCGTCCGGGCGCAGCGCCGGACGAGGCGCTCGGCGGCGCGCTCGCCTTCGGCGTCATTGTCGCGGGCGATCACCAGCCGCGTGACGCCGGCAGGCGGAGCGAAGGCACCGAGGCTGCCGGCGGACAGCGCCGCGGCGGCGACGGTGTCTGGCATCGCGGTGACGATGGAGAGCACGGTCTCGATTCCCTCGCCGACCAGCAGCGTGCCGCACGCGGGCGCGCCGAAGCGGACGGCGCGGCCGTGGACGCGGCCCAGAGCCTTGCGGGGGCGAGTCAGATTCGCCTTGGCGGGCTTGATCGGGTCCAACCACGTGCGCAGCACTCCGCAGACGGCGGCGTGACCGGGTCGGTGCCCCGAACCGGGCTGTTCCTCCGGACCGGAGCGTTGCTGGGCGTCGGCGGTAACGGCGGCGACCAGCGCAGGCAGGCGGCGCACGCCGTCGTCGTCGCGATGGATCAGCTCGGGGTGGAAGCGCAGCGCCGCGAAGCAGCAGCGCGTGAGCCGCCGGGCGCGCAGGTAGGCCTCGGCGTGGGTGCCGTCGATGGCGCGGCAACGCCGCCAGAGGCGGCGCGCCGCATCGGTAGGGTTGTAGTCATCGGGGGAGCCGGCGGCGGGCATCGCCGGCGAGGCGAGGAAGGCGTGCGCCTCGGCGAGGGCGGCGCGGAGCGAGCCCGTGCCGGAGGCGATACGGATGAGGTCGAGGAGGTCGCCGTGCTCGCCGGTGGCTGAGTCGGTCCACTTCCCAGGGACGCCAGGCGGCGCGAGACGGACGAAGAGGGAGCGCCCCCGCGCGCCGCGGGCATCGCCGGCGCTCCAGTATCTGCCTTGTCTGCGGCCCTGGGGCAGGTAGCGCCGGCACACGTCGTCTGCACGGGCTGAGAGGGCGGCGGCGACTTGGGCGGCCGGGCTCACGATGCACACCTCGGGTGCAGGCGGGGAGCGGCGGAGCCGGACCTGTGAGCGGGGATGGGGCGCATCGGGAGACCTCGTCGGCGGTTGCGTGGGACGCGCCCCGGTCCCGGCCTCGCGCGGCCTCTCGCCGGCGCCGGGACGGCAGGCGGTGCGCGAAGCGCGCGCCGCGCCGTCCGGCCCGTCAGGGAGTGGGCAGGAAGTTAACGAGAAAGGGGCCGACCACGCGCGGGAGGAACGCGTGATCGGCCCCGGGGGCGAGCGCGAGGGAGGGGCGCGCTCAGAACGGGATGCTGTCGCCCGATTCGGACGGTGCGGTGGTCGTACCGGCATCCGCCGTCTCACCGTCCGACGCCGGGGCGCCGTTGCCGTTGGCGCCGGCGGGGCGATCGAGGAACTGAATCCTCCCACCGGGCACGAGCAGGATCTCGGTCGAGAACCGGTCGCTGTCCTCGCCGTCCTTGCGCCACTTGCGGGTCTGCAGCTTGCCCGCGACGTAAACCAGCCGGCCCTTCTTCGCGTGCTTTTCGAGCATGTCGATCAGGCCGTTCTGGAACGTCACCGCGCGGTGCCACTCGGTCTTGTCGATCCGGGTTCCACTCTGTTTCTCGATATAGCTCTCGTCGGTCGCGATGCTGATATTGGCCACGCGCCCGCCGGAGGCGAGGTGGTTGATGGTCGCATCCGCACCCAGGCGGCCAATGACTTCTGCGCGGTTCAATCCGAAACTCATGGCTTGTCTCCTGTTGATCCGAGTTGCTGACGAAGGTTGATGAGCGGGCTGGAGCCTCTCTCGACCCCTTCCCTGCTCACCTTCCCCAAGCTCCTCACCTCCTCTTGTCTGCCGCCCGCTGCGGCGGTGGCAGGCCTCCCGAGGGTCTCGCAAGCCGCACGGCCGGTGACAGCCGTGGCGCCGAAGGGCGCGCCGATCCGGGATCGCGAAGGTGCGGAGCGGCCTGCCTGCGGCGAGCCTGCGCTCATGGCGGCAACAGGGCCATGAGCGACACGTTGGAGAGGATCTCCACCTGGTCGGGCCGCAGCTTGGCGAAGACGATGCAGGCGGCGGCTTCGGCTTCCGTCTCGAAGGTCCCCAGCTCCTGCGAGGTCTGCAACTCGATCACGGTGATCTGCGGCGGCCAGAGCGCCACCAGGTGACGCTCGGGCGCGCGGGAATTGGAACGATATGCGCAGCGCGGACAGCGTGCGGCTCCACCGGCACGCGCTTTGCAATCCACACATTCGCCTCTTGCGCGCCGCCCGGCGTATCGTTTCTTGCTGACGGCGCTCTCCCTCTCAGGGGAGACGCGCTCCTTCTCCAGCGCGAGGCATCGGCCACAACGGGATTGGCCACCGACCGTGGGCTGCGTGCAGCGCACGCAGCGGCCGGCGGCGCGGCGCGCGGCATAGCGCCGGCGGTCGAGTGCACGCCTTGCCTCGCTGCATGGCTCGCAGACGGAGCAGTTGTCCTCCGGTCGGCGGCGCCCGCAATTTGTGCAAAGTCCTGCGTCGCGCCGCGCCCGGCGCCGCCGCGCGTCGCCGGCGCGGTCGGCGCGTCGGCACCGTTCCGGATCGCGCCCACGGTAGAGCTTGCCTTGAGCCCGGGCCCTGTCGCGGCGGGCCTTATCGGCGGCGCGCCTTTTCTCCGCGCAACTGCCACAAACCTTGAGGCCGGGCTCGGGGGGAAGCCTGCCGCAGCGCGTGCATACGCCGCCGCCGACGCGCTCGGCATGGCGCTGACGGTTGCTGCGATCCCGCGCCTTCTTCCTCGCGGGGTCCTTGAGCGGCATGACCGGCCACCCCGGTCAGCGGCCGTTGCGCGCGGCGCCCAGGCCCGAGGCGGCAATGCCCCAAATTTGCACCCCGGAGCGGGGCAGCGTCACGCCGGTGCAGACGATGATCTCGTCGCGTTCGGGCCGCATCTCCCGAACGGCCTTGCGCGAGACGATCTTCCGGCGCGGCCTGCGCCGGCCCTTCGTCTTCGGCTGCCCGGCCTCGACGGGACGGATCTCGCCGCTGGGCAGGGAGCGATACGTCTCGACGACGTAGCGCTCGTCGTCGAGGCCTCTGCCGAACAGGTGCACGAGGAACGTCTGCGCGTCACGATGGAACGTCTGGCCGGTCTGCATGGTGCCGTCTCCCCCTCGTCCGTGGTCGCCGTGGGGGAGACGCTCTTCGCAGCGCCGCCCCCGCCGCCCGCGTCACGGCCGGCCTCTCCCTCCTTCGGGCGCGCGGGCGCGTGGGCAGAGCGCGCCGGCAGCCGTGACCGCACGAACGCACAAGGTATGATGAGCGGCGTATGCCCGGAGGCGCTTCTGCAATGAGCCGGAAGGGCCCAGCAGCGGCGATGTGCCGCGCAGACGGCCGCCCCGTATGATGCGATCGATGACCGACCGGAATGCGAAGGCTCGGGCGGATGCGGCCAGCCAGCCCGATCTCTTCGATGAGCAAGGCCGGGGTCGCACGGACAATGCCTCTCGACCGGCCGCGGCGAGTGCCGGGCCGAGCACCCCCGGCCTCACGGGCGGCGAATCCAATCGCCCGGGCCTGTGGCGGGGACGGCGCGCTGGTGATAGAGGGGCGGTCGATCCGGATACGGAGGGCTTGGCGCCTGCGGGCGCCCGGAAAGACGCTCAGGGAGGAACCATGGCCGAGGACGGAGGGGCGCCGAGCCTGGCGGTGCTGATCGACGCCGACAACACCAGCGCGCGTTACGCGCAGGCGATCTTCGAGGAGATCGTCAAGCTCGGCGAAGCCAACGTGCGTCGCATCTACGGCGACTTCTCGGGCAGTCGGCTGGCCAGCTGGGATGCGGCGATCCAGTCGCTGGCAATCCTGCAGCACCAGCAGCGCAACAACACCAGGGGCAAGAACGCCGCCGACATCGCGCTGGTGATCGACGCCATGGATTTGATGCACAAGGGCAGGCTGGACGGGGTCTGCCTGGTCAGCTCCGACAGCGACTTCACCCGGCTCGCCCAGCGGCTGCGCGAGGACGGGTTGGTGGTTTACGGCTTCGGCGAGCGCAAGACGCCGGAGGCGTTCCGCAACGCCTGCTCGCGCTTCATCTATCTGGAGAACATCCTGGAGGCGGAGCCGGAGAAGGGCGGCGCCGGCGCCGGCGCGGCGCGGCCCAGGAAGAAACCGCCGAAGAGAGCGGCGACGATCATCGCCAAGGCGATGGAGGACGGCGACGACGACGGCTGGGTGCATCTCGGCACGGTTGGCAGCCGCATCCTGGGCGCGGCGCCGGACTTCGATCCCCGGACCTACGGCTGTGCCAATCTGAGCACGCTGGCGGAGAAGTCCGGTGGCTTCGAGGTGCGCAAGGGGCCCGGTAATGCGATCCACATCCGGCGCAAGCCCGATGCCGGCGGGACCGCCGCCAAGGCGACGCCCGTCAAGGACGGCAAGAGACAAACTCCGGCGGCAGGCGGGTCTGCGTCGGCGTGAACCCGGGGGCGAGCGATCCGATGAGGCATGACGGAATGCGAGTGCTGCTGTCGCGCGACGATGGCCTCATCACGGTTGAGGCCATAACTGTGCCGCGTGCAGCACGCGAAGAACGGTGACCGTGTCCGCGTCTTCCGCGTAGACGACGATGTAGTTCGAACGCACGACCATCTCGCGCGTGCCGGTCACGCGGCCGGCCCTGTAAAGCCGAGGGTTGTCCCGCAAACGAAAGACCCTGGTTTCGATATCCTCCTTCAGCGCCTGGGCGGCCTCGGGATTGTCGTCCGAGATGTAGTCCACGATCGCAACGAGATCGGCGACCGCCCTGGGCTTCCACTCAAGATCGGGCACGGCGCTTTCCGTCGATCAGCGCCTGTGTCTCGCTCATGACCTGCTCGTGGGGAACGGCGGGGCGCGGGTCGTCCAGGGCTTCACGCACCTTGGCACGGAACCATGCGTCATGGGCTTCGGGGTCGGCAGTCAGGCCGGCCGGCAATCCGCCCTCGGCAGCAACCCGCGTGAGAAGGATGCGCACGGCATCGGAGAGCGTCAGCCCGACGCCGGCCAGAGTGTCGGCGGCCTTGGTCTTGAGCTGTTCGTCCACGCGGACGTGGAGCATCGTGGTATGAGCGGGCATGGTGTTTCCCTCCGTTTGCCGACCATATGCATCTCAATTGAGAGACGTCAAGCGCGGCCGGGGACATCCGCCACGGCCATCGATAGTGAACCGGCTCTTGTCGGTCCTGCGCCGCAGCGGTCACGGCCGGACCGGCAAATTCGAGGCTGCGGCGCTATCGCTGTGCGTGGGTGACTGCCGAGATGAATTGCATCACCCAGTGCCCGAGGCCGGCGAAACCCCGCCGGCGCGCAGCGATAGCCCCGGGAGCGGCGTGCCGCACCCCGTTGCGGGGCGACCGACGGACCGGGACCTGCGGTCCCTGGAGACGGCGCGGCCGCGCGTACCGCGCGTGACCGGGCCGAGGCGGCGTCGGCAGCGCTTCTGCGGGACGTGGCGCACGGCAGCCCTCTCGCGCCCTCGATGTGCGGGTCGCGCCCGAGAGCCTCGCTGGACGCCGCTCAGGAGGGCGAAGGGCACGCGGCGCCGCGAAGGATATCCTCGATGGTATCCCCGTCGCTCAGCCGACCCAGCACCGAGTACACCGTAATGCGAGTGCCGGCAATGATGGGCGTGCCGCCGAGGATTTCGGAATCGGATGCGATATACCGGTCGTGGGCCTCCCTGTAGCGCTCGGCCCGGCGCAGTGGGTCGGCCGCAAGGCGTGGCAGGTCGAGCATCGCGCCGGGGGTGAATTCGATGGCCTCGAGCCGCCAAGGCTCAAGTCCCGCCAGACGCGCCCAAATCTCCCGCTTGTGGCGCAACGCGAGGTCCGTCAAATCCGACGCCTTCAAAGAGTGAAAAAAAGCCACAGCACGGATCGGCAAGTAGCGCGTCGCCCCCCGCGAACGCGGGCAGGACCTGCGACAGTGCGAAGGACGCCCGCTTCGAGGGCCTTTTCGATCGTCGAGCGCGGCACGCCCGCAAGCGCCGCGGCCTCTCGAATCGTCAGGTCGGCCGTGATCGGCATTATTCTTCCCTCGTGGGGCACGAATATATGATTGAGCCACGCCGGTGGTAAGGTTTCTGCGATCAGCGTGTTTAACAGGAACGAGCCAACGAAGAATGGTGCGGTCGAAAAACCTCGGGCGCGGCGGATATCCTATCGCTGCTGCCCACGGCTGTAGCTGTAGGCATCGCCGTGTTGCGCGGCGCCATCGCCGTCGCGCCGGACGCACTGCCTCCATGCGATCCGGCGGACTGACGCCACGCTGCCGATCGATGCGCTATCGGCCATCATCCAGCACTGTGCTCTTCGTCAGCGTCACGACGTTGCATCCGTTCGTGCGCTGATATTCGACACCCTCCACCACCTTCCGTGCGAAGAAGAGGCGATGTGCGCCCGAAGACTGGGCCACGAGCAACGCTTCGGCATCCGGCTCCAGCGCCGGCCACGCGTGGAAGGCCCTGCCGTCATCCGTCATTACGACGACGAGCCATTCGCCTTCCAGACCCACAATCATCTCGATCCAGTGCGGTTGGTCATCGTCGTAGCCGTGGGTGATGGTGCCGGTAAGGAGTGCGTCGACCGCCAGATTGAGTGTAAAGGAGATCCCCGGCGCCAGATTGCGCGCCGCGCAGAACTCTTCAATTTGCGCGATCGCGCCGTCGACTCCCCGCAGATCGTTAACCAACGAAATCTCGAGCGTGTCGTCGCCCGTTCGAGAGTCGTGCCGCTCGCCTGCCGGGGTGCCTCGATCCATTGCTCCAACCCCGTACAGTCGGTGTCGTACGGCTTGCAGCCTCGTCCCGCAGCGCGGGGGTATTCCAGGTTCTCCTGATGCGTGAGACAGTCGATGACATGCGTGCGTCCCTTCCCGCCCGTCGCTGTCTCTCCGCGGGGGCTCGCCATCGAGTATGGGATGGGACTTGTCGAGGCCGCCCGGAATGACCCGCCACCCCGCCTTCATCCGCTTCGCCAGCGCGGCCTTGCCCTCGCTGGTGAGAAGCACGGTGTCTCCCATACCGCGCAAGTCTATCGTTGTTGGATCGCCGACCGGCGGATCGTCCCCTCGCCGCTGAAGAAATCTTCCTCACCGAGCTGGCCAAGTAGCGTGTCGTCGCCGTTCCCCGCCCCGACGGCGCCGCTGCCCTCGACGCCGAGGAGCACGTCGTTGTTTGCGTCGCCGTCGGCCCGATCGTCGCGGCTATCCCTGCTGATAATGTCGGCAACCGCTTATGCACATGGCTCCGGTTGCGAGAGTTTGCCACCAGATGTTGAGGTTGGGGTTAGGGCGGGGGAACGGGTAGAATGTTCCCTGTACGTTCCTGCCGACGGAGCCACCACATGAAACAGGTCCCCGACAGCCTCCTCGCCTTCCAGCACATGTTCCCGGACGATGACGCCTGCGCCGCCTGGCTGATCGAAATGCGCTGGCCGGACGGCTTCGTCTGTCCCGCGTGCGGCCATGAAAAGGGATGGGCGCTGCGCAGAAAAGCACACACCTTCGAGTGCGCCGGCTGCCGCCGGCAGACCTCGGTGACGGCCGGGACGATCCTGCACGCCAGCAAGCTGCCGCTCACCGTCTGGTTCTGGGCCGCCTACCTGATGGCGACCCACTCCAACGGCATCTCTGCCCTGCAGCTCCAGAAACAGCTCGGTATCGGCTCTTACCGCAGCGCTTGGCTGCTCGCCCACAAGCTGCGCGCCAGCATGGTCGCCCCCGAGCGCAACCCGTTGTCGGGCTTGGTGGAAATCGACGAGGCCAGCCTTCCATTCCGGACCAAAGACGATCCTCCCACCGGAGGGCAAGGACGCAGCCACGACGGCAAGATGCTCATCGTCGGCGCCATCGAACTCGGGGACGGAAACATCCCAGGCCGCCTGCGGCTGGCCGAAATCTCCTCCTACGGCGCCGCCGACCTCGGACACTTCGTCGAAACCGCCGCCGATCCCGACGCCATCGCGAAAACCGACGGCTGGTCCGGCTACGCTGCGGTCCCCGCCGATCGCCACAATGTCCATGTCGTCGGGAAGACCGCCGCTCACCTCGTCCTGCCGTGGATCCACCAAGTCTTCTCCAACCTCAAAGGATGGGCGCGAGGCGTCTACCACGGGCTGCGTCGCAAGCATCTGCAGGCCTATCTCGATGAGTTCGTCTTTCGCTTCAACCGCCGCAAAACCCGCCACGCTGCTTTCCGCTCGCTCTTCCGCCTCGCCACCAATGCAGAACCCCTTACCTACAGCATGTTGATCGAACCGGAGCCATGTGCATAAGCGGTTGTCGGCATTTGCACCGGCGGAAACGATATCGTGGCCGTTCCCGCCGCGAACACAGTTTCGACCGCCCGCGTCCTCAATGATGTCCGGCCCGCCGGCGCGGTTGACGTTGTCACCGCGCTCCCCGCCACAAGGCATTTGGACTCTCCCGTCGTTGCGCCCTGGCCGGTCCATTGGCCGTTCCCGCCGGTTGCTGTCGTTGTCGGGACATGTGTGTCGGGCCGGCGACGACATCCAATACCGAATTCCGGGACGCGCCATAAGAAACCCAAATGGAGCGCACGGAACAGCTGCTCTCGCGGCGGGGAAATAGCAAGCTAAAGGGAGAAGGTATGAACACATCCGGGTGATGCAGAAATGCAACAAGCACGCGCACTCCTAGACCGTCGCCAACAGCATGACGATCATGTAAAAGCATAGGGCAATCAGGCGCCTGACGGAGAGCTGATCCGGGGTGGGAGCGCGCCTTGAGCGCTTGCCGGTGCGGCGCGCGGTATGGCCGGCCCGCAGAGAACGGGCCATTCGATCAAGTGCTCGGAAGCCGGCAACGGGCGAGCGCTGACCGTTGTCGAGGCCGGCGGCGCCCAAAGCCACGGCAATCGACCATGTCCGAGCCGGTCGGGAATGCGCCTCGGCCTGGTCGCCAATCACTCTGCGGCTTGGTGCCGGGTCCAGCAGGGAAATAGCTCTCCGATGCTCATCCGCCGCCGTGCGGCCCCGGAACTCGTCTACACCGCGTCGGACAGCTCGGGTCGGGTGTCAAGATCGGTCCTCGTCGGCAGAAGCCGGATCGTATCACCCGTCTCCTTATCGGCATGGACCAGGTCGAAGTGTGCTTGCAGGTTGAGCCAGAACTCCGGCTCGACGCCGAACCAGTGTCCGAATCGGAGCGCCGTGTCGCCGGTGATCGAACGCCTGCCGTTGATTATCTGGCTCACCCGGTTCGGCGGCACTTCGATCTGGCGCGCGAACTCCGTCGGGGTGACGCCGACTTCCGCCAACTCTTCCTTCAGGATCAGACCAGGATGGACAGCACGTCTCAGCACGGGCACTCCCCTCTCATGAATGATAGTCCACAATCTCGACATTGCTCGGCCCCGCTTGGCTCTCCGGCCACTCGAAGCAGATACGCCATTGCCTGTTCACGCGAATGGAACACTGTCCTTTCCGATTTCCCCCGAGGGCCTCCAGCCGATTGCTCGGCAAGTCTCGCAGCGTGTCGAGAGACGGTGCGGCGTTCAGGATCGCAAGCCGTCTCGACGCTTGCCGCTCAAAGCCCTGGAAGTCCCGGACCACTCGGCCGCTGGCGAATCTCTCGGTCTTCCCGTCCCTGTAGCCGAGGATCATCGTGGGATAACATAGCCTGTTGACGTTGTACGTCAAGCGTATTTGGCAGAAATGATGGTCTTGGTTCGAGACCCGCTAGAGACGTCTTGGTGTTCGCCGAGTGCCGCTTGGACGGCGCACCGCCCGGCGCGCGGCGAACGCCACCGTCATGCACTCAAGCCATAACCGCCGGCAGCGCCTGTAACCATCGGCGCGGCCGTCGCCGCGGCGATGGCACCAGCGTCCTCGACGCCGGACCGCTCCGGCAAGGGGACCGGCAATGCGCTTCCGACGGGGGTTTTTGATTCCGGCGGCACGGGCGCTGCCGGGGTCCGGTTGTATCGTTTCGCCGAATCGGGTGGACAGGGGTACGCTGGAGTTCGAATTCACTCGCTTCCGCAGTGATTACGGCGGGCGAATTCAAATACAGCCGGGGAGCTCCGGCGGGGAGCAAATTATACTATTATATCGGTGGGTTAGGAGAGCTTTCGGGGGGTGTATCGAATCTCCTAGTCCCAGGCTCTCCTTTGAAGAGGCCTCGCCCGGAGGCCTCGCTTTGTTGAACTCCAACCGCCAGCGTACATAACGACTCGGGCGATGTCCATAGCTTTGCAAATCAGCACAGTACCTCCAAGAGGTCCTTCCCAGAGATACCCCGAACCATAGCGGGCAGTCTCCGCCGCCCGTCATGCCGGGAAACCATGGAACCCACCCAAGGCCGTCCAGGGTCTCCGCCCCGTGTCGCCGCAGCCTCCATGCACATCCTTACGGCATCCTCCTTTGCCGTCCAGCGTGCCGTCAAGCAAGCACGCCACAAGCAAGCCGCCAATGCAAGCCCAAAAATCAGCCCAAAAATCAGCCCAAAAATCAGCCTAAAAATCAAGGCCCAAAAATCAAGGCCCTCCGAAAATTTGCCGCAAGGAAATCCCTCGTACACCGCCGGTCGAAGCACGTCGCGCCGCATAACCCGGAGCCGGTTGCCCGGCGGGTCCATGTGCTCGTCCAATCGGGGTGTCCCCGCAAGACCCTAAGGTGTCGATCGGCGCCGGAGCCGATCCACTGCATCGCGGGTGGTCGAGCACCCAGGCCCTGCCGCGCCGGATGGCGATGACCCGGTGCTCAGGAGCGATCCCGCCAAACCGACCGTCTCGACCGCACCCGCCGGCTACTGCTCCGGGCCGCTGGTGTCTCCTTAACATATAGCGCAGTGCTTGCCGCCCCATGATGCGCCGCTCCACCGCCCGGCCCTCACAGCCCTCGGCCCGGAGAGACGGCATCGGACCCGATCGGCGCCGGGGCGGCATCCAGCCCGAAGTCCGCAGGCAGGATATCCTCCCCGATGCTAGCCGCGACACGGGCCGCCGACGCCTTGACAGAGTCCCGCGCCAGGTGCGCGTAGCGCGCCGTGGTCTGCACATGTGCGTGCCCCAACAGTCTGGCGATCACCGGAAGGCTCTCGCCCAGCGCCAGCGCGCGGCTGGCGAAGGAGTGGCGCAGGTCATGAATGCGCACGTCCTCAAGACCCGCACGCCTTCGCGCTCGGGACCAGTGCTTGGAGATGTTCGATAGCCGCGCGCCAGGCTTGCGGCCGGGGATCACCCAGGGATTGCTGACGACACGAGGCAACTCTGCCAGAACTTCCACCGCCGCGGGCGCTAAAGACACGACCCGAGGACCTGTCTTGCTGTCCGGTAACCGCAGCTCCTTCGCCTCCAGGTCCACGTCCTCCCAACGCAGGGTCAGGATCTCGTTGCGCCGGCACCCGGTCAGCATCAGCAGGCGGATCGCCGCCGCCGCATGCGTCGTCACACGCCCCTCGGCTTCCAAGTCACTCAGCACCCGACCGAGCCGACGGAACTCCGCGTCCGTCAGGAACCGCTCCCGCCTGCCCACCCGGTACTTCCGCACGTGTCGGCACGGGTTGCTCCCTGCCGGCGCCACTCCCCAGGCCGCCGCTGCCTCGATGAGTCGCGACAGGGTCGCGACGACCAGGTTCGCCGTAGACGGCCGGTCGCGCAGCCCGTAGTGCAGGTCGGCAACATGCGTCCGCCCGACCGCCGTGATCGCCAGCTCTCCGAGCGCCGGCACGAGGTGCATGTCGACCACCCGCCTGTATTCAGCCGCCGTCGTCGGCTTGCAGCGTACCGCCACATGCTCGCGCAGATAACGCGCCGCGACAGCCGCCACCGTCGCCTCGTCTCCAGACGTCGCCACGGTCGGCGAGGCAATGGGGTCATCGCCCGCCTTGATGCGGGCGATGATCACCGCCGCCCGCCGGCGCGCCTCATCGGCGGTGATCACTCCGTGACGGCCCAGCGTCACCCTCTTCGAACCATCCGGCCCTCTCGCTTGCACCATGTAATACCTGGACCCCGACGGATACGCCCGCACCCCGAATCCAGGCAGCGCGGCGTCCCAGAACACAGTGTCCTTTGCCACCCATAGCGCCTCGACCGTGCGCTGCGTGATCGACCGCCCTTGCAACCTCGCCACCCCAACCGGCCTCATTCCCTGCCGGCCGCCGCCATGATGTCGGCGCCGATGCTGGCGCCGACCCTGGCCGCCGAAGCCCTCTCCGTGTCCCGCGCCAGATGGGCGTAGCGCGCCGTGCTCTCCAGGCCCGCATGGCCGAGCAGCCCGCCGATCATGCTCAAGCTCTCGCCCAGCGCCAGCGCGCGGCTGGCGAAGGAATGGCGCAAGTCGTGGATGCGCACGTCCTCAAGCCCGGCCAGCGCCCGAAGCCGATACCACTCCCGGGTCAGGCTCGACAGACGGACCCCAGGTGTCTTGCCTACGATCACCCAAGGGTTGCCCGGAACGCTGAGGATGCCCGCCAGCACCCGCTCGGCGGTAGGCGTCAGCGGCACCATGCGCGCCCCGGTCTTGCCGGCACGCAGCCGGAACTCCCCCGCCGTCCGGTCCACATCGTCCCATCGCAGGGTAAGGACCTCGGTCAGTCGGCACCCGGTCAGCATCAGCAGACGTAGCGCCGCAACCGTGTAGGGCGAGACCGTGCCATTCGCTTCGGCCTCGGTAAGCGCCCGGCCCAGTCGACGATACTCCTCCACCGTCAGGAAGCGCTCGCGCTTGCGCTCCTTGTATTTGCGCACCGCCCGGCAGGGGTTGCTGCCCTCTGGTGCCAGGCCCCAGGCCACCGCCAGGGAGAACATATTCTTCAGGATCATGAGCGCCCGGTTGGCGGCACGGGGGGTGTCGCGCATCCCATAGTGCAGCGCCGACACATGCCCGCCGTCGACCGCGCCGATCGGCATCGCGCCGAGAGCCGGCAGGATGTGGTTCTCAAGCGAGCCCCGATAGATGCCGGCGGTGTGGGCGTTGCAGTTCAGGGCCACATGGCCACTCATGTATCGCTCGGCGAGATCGGTGACGGTGATCTCGGGCGCAGGCGGCGGGTTCATCGGGTCCACGCCCCTCTTGATGCGGTCGATCACGACAGCGGCCTCCTTGCGCGCCTGATTCGGAGTGATCTCGCCATGGCGGCCCAGGGAGACACGCTTGGGCGCGCCCCGCGCGCGAGACTGGACGACGTAGACCTTTCGTCCTGAGGGGTAGACGCGGACGCCGAAGCCGGGCAGGTCACGATCCCAGTAGACCGTGTCCCGAGTTTCGGCGGAAAGCGAGTCGACGGTTCGCTTGGAGATGGTGAGGTCGGTGCGTTTGGTCATGGCGTGCTGGCCCCGGCATTGTCGAGATGCGGATGCGGTGGCGCGGACGGATCGGGAGCGCGGCGCCGGTCATTGCGGCTACGCAAACGAAGCCGGCGCCGCATCGGTCTCACCGGCGGGATCCGTGACGTCTCTGACGCAATGTCCGCCGATGTCCTGCTAGCCGGCCGAGGAAGCCGGCTGCGCCACGAGCAGGACCGTGCCGATTAGTGGCTTATGGGAAAAAATGAAAATGCCGATTTGGGCAAAATTCATGCCCGCAGGGCATAGGGGTGGGAGCGCTCCCGGGTGAAGGGAGTGGTCGTTGAAGGGAACCAACAGAGGTTGAGCGCAGCACTGCCGTCATCATTTCGCAAGCGACCGTCATCATGTCGAAGTGCGTTCGAGGGCGTGTTTGTGGTGCGAAAGCGCAGGGTCGTCACGGCGGGGAGGCTGAAAAGAGGTGCGAAAACGGCGAGTTAATACACTGGTGTGCATTCCGGCGTGGGATTGGCGCGATAGAACAATAGAAGGTCGGCCTCGGGAGGGGCCTATAGAATTGAGGCCTCTTCAAAGGAGAGCCTCGGAGCCATGAAAAAGACGAAGCTGACTCGCAGTTTGCTGGCGGCGTGCTCGATCGTCGCCCTCACCGCCGTCATGTACGGCTGCGTCCACGGCGGTGGGGACGACGCCCCGGCGACCGACACGTCGGGTACGCCGGATCCGGTGCCGGATCCGGCGGCGCCCGTGGACGTCATGATGTACGTGGATGTGAGTGGGGAGGCGGAGCAGGACGCGCTCTTGGCGGTGCTGCCGGATACCGGCGACTCCGACACGTTGACTGTTCCGGCCGGCGGGAGCGCGATGCGCGGCGGGATCGAAGGCGTCGTCGGCCCCGTGGTGTTCACCTGCATGAGCGACCACGACTGCACGTTCACGGTCACCAACAACCTCGGCACGATCGTCGCGAGTGTGAGCACCCAGAAGCTGCCGGACGCCGACGACCCGACGTTCACGGCCGAAGTTCCCATGCGGGCAGATACGTTCGCGGAGCTGAATGAGGGGAGTGCGGCCGGCATTCGCGGCGAAGTGATGGTGGACAGTACACTGTCACCGGAGGCGCCCACGCTCCAGCTCACCGAACTCACCGGGATGGGCATCGGCGAGTCCGGCGTTCTCAATGCGGACAAGGCCGGGCTGCGCAGCCTCCTCGATCCGAATGGGGCAGACTTTGGCGGCGCCCCGGGCAACGCGGCAGCACCGCCAGGGGATGCGCCAACCCTCACGATGGGCTCCATGCTCACCGGGGCCGACCACGCGATCGACCCGAGCGACGATATGGCGCCGGCACCCGATGGCTGGGGCATGAAGACGCTGTTCGCGGATTGGGGCGACACGGCGACAGACCCGGGCGACGGCGGCTTCGAGACCGGCGCCATCGTCGTCAAGAACCTGGGGGAAGGCGAGGAAAATCCCTTCGACGCCGACCTGCACGACCTGTACGTGAACGTAGCCGCGCAGCGCTTGTACGATTTGACCGTTTTGGCCGATGGGGATCCACCCACTGTTACGTCGCTGGCTACATCAGTGGATATTACCAGCACGGCGGCGACCAGCGCGCAGTGGGCGGCCATGGTCTTCGACAGCACATCCCTGGTCGAGGCCCAGGATCAGGATCTCCTCATCGATGAAGGCGAGACATTCAGGGGAATGTACTTCGGCGCTCCGGGCAAGTTTCAGTGTGCCATTATGTCTGGTCCAATGGGTTGCGCCCTGGCGAGGAACGACGATGGCACAGTCGGGGTTAATGACACCAACGCCGACCCGGACGTGGTTGCCTCCACCGGAAGGTGGACGTTCACCCCCGACCCCGGCGCCATGATCGAGGTCCCGGATCAGGACTGGATGGCCTACGGCGCCTGGCTGACCACGCCTGACAATACTGGCGGGACGCACAGGATCGGCGTGTTCTTCAACGGTATGGACCCGTATGAAGGAGGCATGGACGCCTACGACGCCACCCTCTCCGCCGGCCTTCGAGGCTCGGCGACCTACAGCGGCGGGGCGACCGGCATCTACGTGGACGACGACGACTCGGGCCTGTTCACCGCCCGCGCGATGCTGGATGCCGACTTCGACAAGGCGAGCGACGGCATGGACGATGCGGTCGATTACATGATCTCCGGGCGCATCGACAACTTCCGCGATACGGCCGGCTACTTCCTGGGGGCCGATACGGCGGAGGATCCCAACGATCCGGACGCCGGCGGAGAAAATGACTGGGTCGTCGTTCTGACCGCAGCCGACTTTGGTACCGCCGCAGACAACGGAACCCTTGCGCTCACGCCTACCGGTGGCTCGGCGGACGGCGTGGAGTGGTCCGGAATGTGGAACGGTCAGCTCTTCGGGCCGAACACCGATGCGGATGGGGATAATATTCACCCGAGCGGTGTGGGCGGGCGGTTCTGGGCTGAGACCGGCATGCCCGGCGACGCGACACCCCCGACGACGGCCGTCGTCGGCGCGTTCGGCGCGGATAAGGACGACTAGCAACTGACGAACCGGAGATGACCGGAGTGCACGGGGCGGCCCTTGAGCCGCCCCTCTTTTTCCACCCTTCCGCACGTAGTCAAAGTTCTCGCAATGACGCTTGCCTCTTTGCGGCGCAGCCTCCTTCTCGCTGCGCTCGCGCTATCCCTCTCCCTGCCGGCCGCCGCCCAGGAAGAGGGGCCGCAGACCGAGGAGACGCCCGTTCCCCCGCCGTCTCCCCGCGCGGACGACGCGGCGCCATCGCCCGCCGCCGCCGAGACTGCCGCCGGGGCGTTGGTCGACGCCGGCCGCTTCGAAGAGGCGATCGTCGCGCTGCGGCCGCTGCTCGAGCAAGAGTCGATCGAGCCCAACGCGCTCTTCCTCTATGGCCTGGCGTCGCTGGAGGCTTCGCAGCGGCCCGGCCGCACGGAGGAGGAGCGGGAGGTGCTGCTGGACGAGGCCATCGCCGCCTTCCACGTCATGCTGGTCCAGCGTCCCGAGCTGGTGCGAGTGCGGCTGGAGCTGGCCCGCGCCTTCTTCCTCAAGGGGGAGGACGAGCTTGCCCGGCGCCACTTCGAGGCGGTGCTGGCGGGCGGCGTGCCCGACGAGGTGGCCGCCAACGTCAACCTCTTCCTCAACGAGATCAGGTCGCGCGGGCGCTGGAGCTTCAACGTCGGCTTCGCGCTGGCGCCGGACTCCAACATCGGCGCCGGCTCCGAGGAGCGGACCATCTATATCAATGTCTTTGGCCGGCCCCTGCCGTTCGAACGGGACGCGGAGGAGCTGACCTCCTCGGGCGTCGGTGTCTCGGTCTGGGGCGGAGCGGAGTATCAGGTTCCGATCGCGGAGCGCTGGCGTCTACGCGCCGGCGGGCAGGCGGCGCGGCGGGAGTACGAGGGCTCCCAGTTCGATCAGCTCTATCTCGCCACCCATCTCGGCCCACGCTGGCTGGTGGACCAGAACACGGAGGGGAGCCTGCTGGCGAGCGCCCGGCAGCGCTGGATCGGCACCGTGCCGGACAACCGCGAGCTCGGCGCACGCCTGGAGGTGGCGCGCCGGCTCACCCCGCGGGTGACGGTGTTCGCAAACGCCTCCTGGCACGACCGGCGCTACCGGAGGCGGGAGCATCTGGACGGGCCGGTCATGGATGCTGCGCTCAGGGGCTCCTGGGTGGTGACGCCCACGGTGCGTGCCAACCTCTCGGTGGGCTACGCGCAGGAGCGGCCCGAGCGCGAGCGCGAGCGCAACAACAGCCGCTGGCTGGGCGCGGGGGTTACGGTGGCCCTGCCGCTGGGCTTCACCGTGGGCGGCGGCGGCGAGGTGCGCTGGACCGACTTCGAGGACGAGTGGTTCCCGAACACGCCGGTGGGCGAGGACCGGGAGGACCGCACCCAGAGCGTGCGGCTCTCCGTTCACAACCGGGGCTTCACGGTGTTCGGTTTCAGCCCGGCGATTGTGGCGGTGTACGAGGAGCGCGACACCAACGCGCAGCTCTACGACTACAAGCGCACGCGCGGCGAGCTGAGATTCGTGCGGCAGTTCTAATGCTGCGATCTCACCGTCGGGCCACCATGTTTTGTGGTGAGCATGTCGAAGAGGAGTAGCCCACTTGGGGCGTTGATTGATCGGAAAACTTCAATGCGGAGGAGCGTGCAATGAACAAGATCAGGCGAAGTTGGCTTGGCCGCGGTAGCGTCATGGCGCTCGTCGCTGCTGGACTTATCGGCTTGGGCGCATGCTCGGGTAGCGATGACGGCCTGTCCCAGGCCCTGGAGGAAGCGCTCCAGGAGCGGCTCGACCAGGCCCTGGAGGATCTGGATGACTTGGAGGACGAGAGGGACGAGGCCCTAGACGAGAGGGACGACGCCCTCGAGGAGAGGGACGACGCCCGGGACGACCTCCAGGGGGAGCAGCAAGAGAACCAAGGTCTTCAGGAAGAGCGCGGCGATCTGCAAGAGGAGAGAGATGAGGCTCGGCAGAAGCTGGACCGCTTCGTCGCCTTCGAAATCGTCGGCGAGATTCCCACCACCTCCGCCAATACCGTCCCCTCGGCGCCGGCGACTCTGTCGTACAATGAGCCGGTGCTTGCCACCGCTACCGGCGCAACGTTCACCAGCACGAGCACCGGATCGTCAGGAGGGTGGTTCACGACGACTCGATCCGGAAGCGGCGAGCAAAGAAGAGATTTCGTCGAAATCTTCTCCAACGTGGAAATTCCGATTCGCGAGGACATTCGCGATTATTCTGCCCGCACTTTAGTACCGAGAGGTGTGACAACTCTACTACCGTGGAATCTGACATTCGATGAACAGGGCAGACCCACCAATCATCTCGACATCACCACTGCCAACGCCGGAACGATTGCCACGTCGTCACGGTTCCCGCGCCCGAGCACGCAACGGCAAGGTGAGATTGAAACGTTCACCGTGACCGACCAGGGACCATCCGAGACACAAAAACAAGACGCACGTGATGCAAAGGCGGAACGTGATGCGGACATTGCAGTTTTGCGTGCCGACAATATCGATGACAGTACACAGGATCTGACCCCGTACAACACGAGCCAGCCAGACTATCGACTGGCGGTACGAAACACGGTTCGCTATCCGGAACGCTACAGCATCGACATCTCCGGATCGCTTCAAGGCGCTCCGGGAAACTTCCGTTGCGCAGGAACAAGCGAGACGGCGGGTTCTGGTAGTAGTTGCACTGTAGATCTCTCCGGACCCAACAACTACGTGTTCGCGAACGGTACCGGCGTGGAATGGCAGTTCATTCCGATGAGCGCAACATCAAAGGTCAGCATCCCCGACGGAGAGTACATGTGGTTCGGATGGTGGAAGAGAGAGCCAATCGAGACCACTCCGAATGATGCCAATGCAGTGTTCAACTACGCAGCAAACTATGGCGGGACGAACCAGGTAGACGACGTCGCCGATGCGACTGGAACTGCGACGTACGAAGGCGAGGCCATTGGCTACTACGGCTTCTATGACATCGAAGCTGCAGAAAACGATCGCTCACGCTCCGGAAGGTTCCAGGCCAAGGCAACCCTGATCGCTGACTTCGACGCGACGGGCGAAGGAACCCTCAGCGGCTCCATCACCGAGTTCGACACAGAACCCACTTGGTCAGTGACGTTGAAGTCTCAGAGCATCTCGTCCGGCGCAGTAGATGCCCCAGCCGACAGCGTTTCGTGGTCCATTCGAGAGCTTCCTCGCGACGGCGGAGAATGGGAGGCACAGTTCTATTCGAACTTCGAGGAACCAGCCGATACCGCGCAACCCACGGGAGTCGCCGGAGCATTCACCGCGCAGTACGGAGACCATCGCAAGATGGTTGGCGCCTTCGGAGCGGAACGCGACAACTAGCGTCCACAGTTGACCATCCAGCAGGAGTGGCAGGAGACACGCCGGTGCGTCCAATGCGGCGCACCGGTCCTTCCCCCTCGCCGTAAGTTCTGCTCGGACTCCTGCCTTTAGATGCGCAGGGCGGAGCGGCAGAAGGACGAGCGGCGCCGACGGAGCAAGCGCGTGGCCGCAGCCGGGCTGTGCAGCGTGGGCGGGTGCTATGCGCGACGCGCCAAGGGCAAGACATGATGCCCGGAACACCTTGCGCTGGCACGGGACGGTGACAGCGCGCGGTACGCGGCGCGCCGGGCGGCGGGGCTGTGCCCGAAGTGCGGCAAAGAGCGGGACGACGACAAGTACGTCCTGTGCGCACGGTGCCGGCGCCGGATTCTTGCCGCCACGGCTCTATTCAGCGATGTTGGGTCGATGGTCGGCGCCTTTGGAGCGGAGAAGCAGTAGCCGCACTCGGGGTGTTCTGTAGAGCGAGGCCTGCCTTCAGAGCCTTACGAGGGTTGAGTTCGAGGGCCGGCGGTCGCCCACCGAGGGTGGCGGCCGGCCCTTCTCCGTTAAGCCGCATCGTTTGCCGCCGCCGCCGGGCGGCGCTCAATCGTTTTTCTCCCCCACGCCCGTCAGGGCAGGGTGACGAGGCCGCCGGAGGCGACGCAGGTCTGGCCCGTGATGAAGCTCGCGGCATCGCTCAGCAGGAAGTGGGTGAGCTCGGCGATGTCGTCCGGCGTGCCGGTCCGGCCGGCAGGTGTGCTCGCGATGATGCGCTCGCGCATCTCGTCGCTCATGCCGCTGGTCATGTCCGTGTCGACCAGGCCGGGTGCGACGCAGTTGACCCGGATCGCGGGCCCGAACGCGACGGCGCAGTTGCGCGAGAACCCGATGATGGCGGACTTCGACGTGCCGTAAGCGATCAGCCGGTCCGAGCGCATCGTGGTCGGCGCCAGGCCGTTGATCGAGGAGATGCAGACGATGCGCCCGTCGCCTCGGGCCAGCATGCCCGCCTTGGCGCGCCACACGCAGTGAAAGGTGCCGTCCAGGTTCACCGCCAGAATGCGGCGCCAGAGATCGACCGGCATGTCCACATCGTCCTGGAACGAGGCGATGCCTGCGTTGGTGACCAGCAGGTCGACCGGGCCCCGCTCGTCCTCGATGCGCCCGAACATCGCATCGGTTGCCTCGAACGACGAGACATCGGCCCTGTAGACGGCGCCCGCGCCGACCTCGGCCTCGATCCCGGCCACGGTTTCCGCCGCGGCCTCGTCGCTCGCCGAGTGGTTGATCGCCACCCACGCGCCGGCCCTGGCGAGCCTGCGGCAGATCGCACGGCCGATGCCCCGCGAGCCGCCGGTCACCAGAGCGATACGCCCTGAGAGGTCTCTCTCGCTCACCCCTGCCTCCGCTCCAGCGGCGCGCTAGAGCACGATCCGGTCGGATGAACTCGTGCCCAATTGCGGCACTGTTTCATATTCGCTTTCCGCGTGGCCTGAGCCTCCCCCACCTCACCCCGGCCCTTGTATGGGGATTTTTGTGTCAAGCGGCTGGCTGTTCTCCTGTGGCGTAGGGGTCGGGGTCTGTTAGTCGCATGGGATCCGAGGGGAGCTCTGCCGCGGGCGCCGCCTAGGCGCCGCACCCTTGTATTCGGTTGGGTCTTCTGCGACCCGGACCATGATGCAGTGATACGCATCGGCGGCCGAGCTCCGAGGCGGCGGTCCCATTCTCTCCTGCGGCACCAGCGCCAAGGGCCGGGGCGGGGTGCCGCCACCTCGGATCGCTCACGGCCGGGCGGGGCAGGTCGTGCCGCGCCGGCCTGTGGTGCGCTGAGCGCTCATGCTGCGGGCTTGAGGACGACGCCCTCAGGCACGGCTCCCTGGGTGACGAAGCGCCAGAGCGCGATCAGCAGCTTGCGCGCGAGCGCCACGATCATGGTCTTGCGCACATCGCTGCGCCCGCCTGTTGTGCGCTCGTGATACCAGCGCGCCAGCGCGCTGTCCTTCTGGAAGCGGAGGAAGCGCCAGGCGAGTTGTGCGGCGCGACAAATGGAATGGGCGCCTCCCTCCCTTGATGTCGGAATACGGGAGGGCTGAGAGGTGGACCCTCGCGGGCCGACGGCATCAAAGTGCCAAGGGGAAAGCATCGTGTCTTCCCAGGCAAACCGGAGGGTCCGAGATGAAGACTAGTAGAACTGTTGTCGGCGTGGATACGGCGAAGCGGGTGTTCCAACTGCATTGGGTCGATATGGAGACCGGCGAGATCGTGGACTTGAAGCTGACGCGGGCGAAGTTTCTGGAGCACTTCGCCAACCGCGTGCCGTGTCTGGTCGCGATGGAGGCGTGCGGCGGCACACAGCATTGGGCGCGGCGGCTGCGGGAACTTGGCCACGAGGTCAGGCTGCTGCCTGCGAAGATGGTCCGGCCTTTCGTTGTCGGTAACAAGAGCGACGCGCATGACGCGCGGGCGATCTGGACGGCGGTGCAGCAGCCCGGCGTCAAGACGGTGGCCGTCAAGAGCGAGGAGCAGCAGGCGATCTTGGCGCTGCATCGGATGCGCCAGCAGCTGGTGAAGTTCCGCACCGCGCAGATCAACGGGCTGCGCGGCCTGTTGGCTGAGTACGGCGAGGTGATGCCGCAAGGCCGGGCCGGGATACGACGGGGGATCGGGCCGGCCCTGGAGCGGGTCTCGGAGCGGCTGCCTGCGATGGTCATCGACACCTTTCGCGAGCAGTGGGCGCGCGTGGCCGAGCTGGATGACGAGATCGGCGACATCGAGCGGCGTCTCAAGCTGTGGCACCGGAACAATCCGGCCAGCCGGCGGATCGCGGAGATCCCCGGCGTCGGGGTGCTGACGGCGACTGCCGCAGTTGCGGCGATGGGCGATCCGGCGTCGTTCAGGTCCGGCCGGGAGTTTGCCGCCTGGCTTGGCCTGGTGCCGCGCCACACCGGCACCGGCGGACGGGTGCGCATGCTCGGCATCTCCAAACGCGGGGACACCTACCTGCGCACCTTGCTGATCCATGGCGCCCGCTCGGTGTTCACCAACAGCAAGGCGCCGCCGGTATGGGCGGTGCGTCTGGCCGAGCGACGCCCGGCGAACGTGGCCACGGTGGCGCTGGCGAACAAGACGGCACGCACGATCTGGGCCTTGTTGGCCCATGACCGGACGTACCAACCGAACTTCGTCAGCCGGCCGGCGTAAGCGCGCTCGACGACGGGAGAAACGAACCCGCACAGGAGGTGGCTTCTGAGAGGTTGCGCAAGGTACGACAAGGAGTGATGGCAAACAGGTCAGACCGCGATCCGCCAAACCTGAATCTTGTTCTGAGCGTAGAGCTCGGGCGACAAATGAGGTGCGGATCGGCAGATTCCATCAGGACCAGCAGGACAAAGACCTGCACCAACAGGCCGGATATAAAACTGCAACCTGCCCGCCAGACATGCCAAATCGGCCTTGCCATCGGGAGGCGCCCATATAAACAAGATGAGACTCTCATCCAGATCGTCGCGCTATAGCTATCGTCGCACCATGCCGAGCGCGACATTCGGCACTCACCAGGCCGTCAAGGCAAGGTTCTCTCCGAAGCCGGCCTGAATGAGCGCAGGCCGAGGCGATCTCGGCGACCGTCCGCGATGCCGTCACTGCAGGCGTGGCGATCAAAGCCGACATTGCCGCCCTTGAGGCGCGCCTGACGTGGCGCATCGTTGCGGTGGCCGTGGCCGGCGTGGCGATCGCCGTCGTCAAGCTGGTGTAGCGCCGCTCCCCGCCATCGCCCGCCACCTGGAGTTCGTCGATCACCTCGCGCACCCCGGCCACCTCCTCCGCGAGCCGGACCGCGCGGGCGCGATCCTCCGATGTGGTCACGCTGCCCTTGAGCAGCACGCGGCCTTCGACCACCGAAAAGGACAATGCCCGGTAAAGGTCGGCGTCCTCGCGCACGAAGATGTCGTTGAGCGAAATGCGGATCGTCAGGTCATCGATCGCGGTGGCCACCGAGCGCTCTTCCGCCACCGCCATGCCCGCCTCCACGGGAACGGCGAGGAGAAGCCGGTCGCAGCCGGGAAGCCACAGGCAGCCAGCCGCCATCAGGGCGGCGGCCGCGAGAAGTCTTGCCCTGTCACGCGCCGCCATCCGGCCCATCGCCCGACCCGCGAAACGGCGCCTCTCTCCATCGGGGGAAACGCGTCGATCGACCTTCCTGGTGGTGCGCCCCGGCAAGCTCCCCTGCAGTGCGTTGGGCCTCGGCTGCGCCCGACATATCGGCGACCTCTACACGATCAGGCCAATTCCGTGCCGCTCCAAAACGTCCGGCAGATCCGGATGATCCGCCAACCTGCCGGTTTCAGCGGCCTCCAGCGTCCCCGCGCCGCGGTCGAACACGGCATGGACATCCTCTCCGGTCAGCCGGGAGACGTAGATCAGCCCGTCGATGTCGGCATGCTCCGCATGGATCGCCTTCGCGAACGCCCGGCCCGCAGCGTGGTTCCTAGCGCGAACCGTGTCGGTCGGCGCGCCGATCCGGGTGCAGCCGTCCCCGCGCAGGTCGAGCAGCGTCAGCGCCGTTCCCGGCCGCGAGCGGATGAGCGCCCAGACCCGCTCCGTGAGCTCCCTCAATATCACTTCGCGCTCCCGCCGCCGGGTGAACCTGTCCCGCACCACCGTCTCGATGAAGGCGGTGGCAAACTCGGGAGCCGTGTAAAGCACGGTATAGCCCGCGTCCCGCGAGCAGAACCGGGAATCTGCGGGAACCGTTCCGAGCGGCGACCCACGATGGCGCCCCGGCACGATCCGGTAACTGTCGGGAAGTTCCGTCTTCAGCAGTGCCGGCTCGATCCGCCCCCGGGGATATCGCGCTCCGCTCACGTGAAGCTGGCGCCGAATCCCGGCGCCGCGTCTACTACCTCGCCGACGCGGCCGGCCTTCAACAAATCGAGCGGCGTCGCCACCGCGTCTGCGAACGGCCAGTCCCGGGTGAGGAACGCCCAGGTCAGTTCCGGGTCTCCGATAACCTTGACGACATCGGCCACGCCCGCAACCACATTGCCCCGGCCGAGTATCTGCGCCGCGGGGATGTTCAGTCCGCGCCTGGTCGACTTCCAGGCAAGCAGCGTTCCCCTTGTCACCCAGTCATAAACCGTGGTGCGCGACACCCCGAGCCGGGCGGCCGCCTCCGAGACCCCGATGATGTCCTCGCCGCCGCTTCGGCGGAGGACGAACGGCCGCAGCCCTTCGGGCACCTCATCGGCGCCGTCCCTCTCTTCCGCCTCGCATTGCGCCGCCGCCGCTTCCAGGGCGACGGCTACCGCCAAACGGGCGTCCTGTGGGCGATCGCGAACGAAGTCCCTGGCGCTACGCGACAGCGCCGGGAATCCCTCTGTCAGGAACTCCATCGCCCCGTCCGTCAATCCGCTCGCCTTCGCCATGTCGTCCCCGCTGCAGGCTCATAAGACGTGGACCACGCTTGCACACAATGTCCAGTTTGTAAAGCACACTGCCGTGTCGCGCATGAACAGGCGCCGCTAAACAGATCGGGGCCTGACACTAGCGGTTAATCCCGACGGCGCCAGCCACGGTTGCAACCGTGCGCCCTCGTCGCCTCGCGTCCCCTGACCTTCGGCCCACCCGTTCGAAGTCGGTCGGCGCTCCGGCGTAATGTTTCCGGCGAATCTGGGAAAGCCGAGTTTCGACGCCCAACGCCGCCCCGGAGCCGACTGCGCCGGGGCGGCCGCGTTTGAGCCGCGCCCCCCGTCGCGCGGGCCGCCGGCCGGGCGCAGGGCAGACATGCAGCCGTCGTCTCGGCTGCGCCTGCAGGGGCTCGAAAAATGGCCGAATCAACGCCCGGCGCGGCGATTCGCTCTGTCGGCCGCGACAGAGGTACGCTGGAGTACGATTCAATCCGCTTGCGTCTTGATGACGGCGGCTGGATGGCAGGTGTCAGGAGTGAAGAGGGTAGAGGAGAACAACCAACCGGATCGGTCACTTAGCGACTATCGGCGGAATGGGAAAAGTCCCCGTACCGGAGGCCTCGCTGGTGAAACTTCCCGACCGCCACCGTACACGACGATTCGGGAACTGACCATATCCTAGTACTTCAACACACCGTCGCCAAGTTGTCTACTCACTAGAGCCTCTTGCACAATAGCTGAGGCGAGCGGTTTTTCTGCCTGAGTGAAGGCCCTTGCGGTGGGACCGGCCCACCCTCCTGAGTATCATGTGCTGTCACCAAACACCGCATGATGCCCACGGAGGAGTGGAGCCGTGTCCCTGCGCGAGATGCTATCGGATTACTGGTACGCCTTTCAACAAGAGTTATTCCCGAGGCTCGAGAGCGAGCTTGGCCCGATGGGCGAGCGCTACGAGCTGTTCGTCGCGGTTCTGGAACTGGTGCGAGTTGAGGCTCTTCTGCCCTACTTCCGCGGCCAGGTAGGGCGTCCGGAGGAGGACCGCGCGGCGCTGGCGCGCGCCTTCATAGCCAAGGCGGTGTTCGACATTCCGACGACGCGCGGCCTGATCGAGCGTCTTGAGGTTGACGGCAGGCTATGGCGGCTGTGCGGCTGGAGCGGTGCCGGCCGGCTTCCGAGCGAGGCGACGTTTTCGCGGGCCTTTTCCGAGTTTGCCGAGAGCCGTCTGGCCAGCCGTCTACATGAGACGCTGATTGCGCGGACGATGGATGGCCATCTTGTCGAGCACATCTCGCGGGATGCGACGGCGATCGAGGCGCGGGAGAAGGCGGCGCCGAAGCCGAAGGCAGCGAAGCCGAAGCGGCGCAAGCGGGGGCGGCCACGCAAGGGAGAGGCGCGGGCGAAGGAGCCGAGCCGGCTGGAACGGCAACTGACAATGAGCCTTCCGCAGATGCTGGCAGACCTGCCGAGGGCCTGCGATGTCGGCAGCAAGCGCAACGCCAAGGGCCATACCACCTCCTGGATCGGGTACAAGCTGCACGTCGATACCGCCGATGGCGGGATCCCCATCAGCTGCATCATGACGTCTGCGTCGACGCATGACTCCCAGGTGGCGATTCCGTTGGGGACCCTGACGGCCGGGCGGGTCGAGAACCTCTATGACCTTATGGACGCGGCCTATGATTCCATCGAAATCTGGGCGCACAGCATCTTGCTGGGCCACAAGCCGATCATCGACGTGAACCCCCGCCGCTCGGTCGATATGCAAGAGGCGTTGAGGCGCGAGAAGAAGGCGCGCCGCACGCTCGGTCTCGTCTTTCCCGCAGAGCGTCGCTACGTCGTGCGCTCGGGGTCCGAGCGGATCAATGGGCGCCTCAAGGATGAGTTCGGCGGCCGCCATGTCCGCGTGCGTGGTTACGACAAGGTTCTGGCCCACCTCATGTTTGGCATGACCGTTCTGACGGCCAGCCAGCTGATGCGCCTTATCGTTCCGCCGATCTAGTCCGGCTCGTCTCCTTCGCCATCACGGTGGCCGCACTTCTCGAAAGACGGTGCGGCCAAACGCGCCTGAAGTTCGGCGAAAATACCGAATCGGAGGCTGCACCAACGCTGATCCGACCATGGTCGCGATCAAAATCGCGCCAATTGCCGTGCGCCGACGTCGTTGCTAGCTTGGGTGTTCTTGCGCCGCTCCGAATCGATCAGAATTTTGCAAGCGGCTCTACTCACTACAATATCGATTCCGTCGCCAAGGCCGTTACCGCGGACGTAGAGCGGCTGTTCAACCATGTGCCTCCGGGCCCGTCCGGGGTCTCCGCCCCGCGTCCCTGCGGCCCTCCCGCACATCCTTGCGACTTCCTCCATACCGTCCGGCGTGCCGTCGCCCAAAGCACGACACATTTGAGCCGCATTTGCAAGCGCCAAATCGGCAACACTGCAAATATCCCGAAACCTCCGAACTCCCTCGCCAATCGCCGCTCACGGCTTGCGCATCCAGACGCTGTCCGACCGGGAGACGGGCCCGAAAACACCGTGATTGCGCCAGGAGATGAACCGGCACGACCGGCACTGCATACGATTAGACGGCGACATGGCCGCACCGGCCGTGACCGGCGAAGTCGCTGCCCGGCTCAAGGAATTCGACCGTTCGTCGATCCGTGAATTTGTCAGCCAGGGGCCTCTTCTCCGTCGGCTCGCTGACGCAGTGATTACGGAAGTTCCAGCGAGCCGCTGACCGCGGCGAAGAAGTCCGAGGGCCTCCCGGCCGCCGCCGGCCCCAGTTGGGAGATCACCGTGATTCCGGAAGTCAACCCATGCATCCGGTGAGCACCTTTTAGATAATTGCGGTTTCTCGCAGCCACTGACAAATGGTCGTTGCCACGACGGATCGACGTGCAACCCCCAAAGCATGTTCATCCCGTGCGCGGGCGGCCGTGAGGTACAGGCAGATGGCGCGCGTGATCTTTGTGCGATCACGTGGTCCGCCACGTGCCTCACACCCGGTATAGCGCTTGCG
This sequence comes from Alphaproteobacteria bacterium, assembly GCA_965262755.1. Classification (GTDB taxonomy): domain Bacteria; phylum Pseudomonadota; class Alphaproteobacteria; order UBA828; family UBA828; genus WTGU01. The sequence continues at coordinate 1,634,746 of OZ253557.1, forward strand.
TGACCGACTACCCTCGCCAACTCTTCCTCCTCCTGCACGATCCCGATCAGATACACGACGCCGTTGACCGTCTCGATGTCGTAGTTGATGTGCAGAACAGCCATGTCGAGCAAAGTGCGGTCTCGAGCTGTGCCGAAATCCACCTGTCCCGCACGTAAGTCATGGCCCCCCCCCCCGCCCCGGGCCACTTGAAGCTGGTCGATCACTTCGCCTACCCCGGCCCCCTCCCTGCGAGTTCGACCGCGCGAATGCGGTCTTCGGGCGCCGGCATGCGGCCCTTGAGAAGAACGCGACCTTCCACCACGGAGATGGACACGGCACGGTGGAGGTCCACGTCGTCGCGGAAGAAGACGTCGTTGAGCGCAATTCGGATCGTCAGGTCATCGATCGCGGCACCCACGGTGCGCTCTTCGGCCAGTGCCTCGACCACCTCCGTGGGAACGGCAAGACGGAGTTGATCGCAGCCAGAGAGGCACAGGCTGCCTGCCACAATGATGGCCGCCGCCGCGAAGGGTCTGGCCCTCTCACGCGCCGTCCTCCGACGACCCGCGGAACGGTGCCTCTCCATCGGTAGAGACGTCCCAGCCGTCCTTTCCGGTGCCAAGCCGTGACGAACTCGCTTCGGTCTCGGCGCCCCCTGCTCTGCGGTTCAGACATCTGCCGCCGCGCCCCGCATCGCTGCACGAAGTCTCGCTTGTTCGTCCTCCCATTCGGGCCATGTGCGAGCGCTCTCCCCGGTCCCCCGGCAGAAGTGACACTCCTCCGTCCGAAAACTGGAGCGAATGCGCATGTCGGCCAGCATGCCCATGAGCAAGACAATCCGGCCCGAGCCGGCGCAGAGCCGGCATTGCTTGTCTGTCCGCCGGTCTCGCTTCGCATCAGGCCGCCTCGGCATGACCAGCTCCTCTCCAGCCGAGCGCTCGATCATCCCGCATTCACGGTCTGGCAGCTGCCGTCGATCCTGTCCACGTCATGCTCGTGCAAACACTCGAAAGGGGGCAGGTTCAGCCAGTAGCGGGTGTGGCGGCGTTCGCCGCTCCTGCGAAGCGCCCCCTTCGCAACCAGGTCAGCGAGGTCGCGCGTCGCCGTGGACGCGGGCGCGCGCGCGATCGCCTGATAGTTCCTGGCGCTGAGACCGCCCTCGAAACCGTCCGGCTCGGACCGGAACAGAGCCAGAAGCGCCTTCTCCTGGCGCCGGTTCAGCGCCCCGCGGAGCCGCTCGAAGAACTGCGCCTGCTGGATCGACCGAACAAGCCGGCGCTCGCTCCATAGCTGCGCGTCCAGCACCGTGCCCGCGAACCAGACCAGCCAATCCGTGATGTCCAGCGACGGGCCGACGCCCTCCAGGGCCGCGTAGTAGGCCTTGCGACGCCGCGCGATAGTCCGCGAGAGCGCAATCAGGCTCGGCTCGCCAAACAATTGGGCAAGAGCCTTCTCGGCCAAAGCGCGGCCGATGCGGCCGTTCCCATCTTCGAACGGGTGAATGCACACGAAATACAAGTGTGCCGTGCCGGCCCGGGTCAGAGCCGACAGTTCCTCCTGTGTGGCTTGCGTCCCCGCGTACCACACCAAAAAGCGGTCCATCTCCGCCTCGATCCGCCACGACGGCGGCGCTTCGTAGTGCACCCTCGGCGCGTAGTCCGGGCCGGAAACAATCTGCATCGCTTCGCGGTGCTGCCGATAGGCGCCCGCCGCCGCAACACGACGCTCGCCCATCAACATTCGATGCCAGCGCAAGAGCATGTCATGGTCAAGTGGCCGGTCGAACTCGCGGTAGAGCGCCATCATCATCTCGGCCGCGCCCGCTTCGGCGGGTGACGCCGCACGCCGATCCCCGCTCAATCCGAAGTGACGGCGGATCGACGACTGCAGCGAGGCCCGATCGAGCATCTCGCCTTCGATCGCCGAGCTCTCGAGGGCTTCGGTGCTTAGCCACTGGACACGCAGCTCGGTCTGGTCCTGCGCATCGAGATGCCGCCAGGAGCCGATCCGCCGCCCGGCCTCGTGAAGGAAGCGTGCCTCCAGCGGTTGCAACCGGGACCGGTCCAGGGTGAAATTCGGCCAGTCGGGATGCTGCCAGATCCAGCTCATGGGCGATAGAAAGGCTTTCTATAGCTCACTTTCGGCTCTCCGTAGAGCGATAACAAGCTTGGCGCATGCGTCCTCCACCACTTGACGCGTAGCGATCGCGTCACAGCGTCAGGCGAAAGCGCGGCGCTGGTAAACTAGCAAGACGCGGGCCTTCCGCGATCCGCCGCCAAGATCACGGCAGGATGTCCGCCGCGATGCTGGCCGCCACCATGGTCGCCGACTCCTTCACCGAATCCCGTGCCAAGTGGGCGTAGCGGGCGGTGGTCTGGATTTTTCGGTGTCCCAGAAGCTTTCCTATCATCGTCAGGTCTTCGCCCAGGGCCAGGGCCCGCGAGGCGAAGCTGTGCCTCAGGTCGTGAAGCCGTACGTCGTCGAGTCCCGCCCGCTCCCTGACACGGTACCAGTAGTAGGCAATGTGCGTCAGCCGCGAGCCGGGTTCGCGGCCCGCGATCACCCACGGATTGCCCGCGATCCGGGGGAGGTCCGTAAGGACCCGCGCCGCCGCAGGCGACAGCGGAACCACCCGAGGGCCCGTCTTGCTGTCGCGCAAGCCGACCTCGCTCCGCTCCAGCGCCACGTCCTCCCACCGCAGACCCAGCACCTCCCCGCACCGACACCCGGTCAGCATCAAAAGACGGAGAGCCGCCGCCGCATGAACCGGGATCCGTCCCTCGGCCTCCACCGCGTCGAGCGCCGCGCCCAGGCCCCGGAACTCGTCCTCCGTCAGAAACCGCTCCGGGCGACGCGTCCGGTAGCGCGTCACGAAGCGGCAGGGGTTGCTCCCCGCCGGCACAAGCCCCCACGCCTCTGCACGGTTCAGCATGCGCGACAATGCGCCCACCGCATCGTTCGCCGCAATCGGCGTCTTGCGAAGACGGTATTGAAGCTCGGCAACGTGCTCGCGACCAAGCGCCGCGATCGGCATTTTGCCCAGCGCGGGCAGCACATGCCGGCCGATCACCTGGCGGTACGCCTTCTGCGTGTTCTCCTTGCAACGAACCGCCACATGCTCGCGCAAATACCTCTCCGCGAGATCCGCCACCGTCGGACCGCCCTCTGCGTCCGCACCGGACTCCGGCTCCTCTCCCGCCTTGATCCGGGTGAGACGCGCAGCCCCCTGCCGCCGCGCTTCGTCCGCCGAGATCATGCCGTGCCGGCCCACCGTGATCCGCTTCGATCCGCCGGGACCCCGGCCCTGAACGAGATAGACCCTGGTCCCGTTGGGATAGACCCGCACACCGAAGCCCGGCTGGTCCCGGTCCCAGTAGATGACGTCCCTCTCCCCAATGGGAAGCCCGTCGACCACGCGGTTCGACAACGATCTCTGTTGCAGCCTCGCCACTTCGAATCTCCCCCGTCGGTTACGCTTGCACCATCGCTTCCGCTGACGGCCCGTAGTCGCCGTCGTGGCCGACGGGCTCCGCGCGCACGATGTCGGCCTCGATGCTGTCGCCCACCCGCGCCGCCGCCACCTTCTCCGCGTCCCGCGCGAGGTGGGCGTAACGCGCCGTGCTCCCCACGTCCGTGTGACCGAGAAGTCGTCCGATCATCGGAAGCGCCAGGCCCAGCGCCAGGGCCCTGGAGGCAAAGGAGTGCCGCAGATCGTGGATCCGGACGTCCTCCACATCGGCGCGCTCCCGCACCCGATGCCAGTAGCTCGTCAGCGTCGCCAGGTGACGGTCCGGCCGGCTCCCCGTGAACACCCACGGGCTCCGCCGGACACGCGCGATCCCCGCCAGAATCTGTAGCCCCGCCGGCGTCAGCGGCACCATGCGCGCCCCCGTCTTGGCGTCGCGCAGGCGCAACTCACCCGCCTTCCGGTCCACGTCGCTCCAGCGCAGCGTCAGAATCTCACCGAGACGGCACCCGGTCAGCATCAGCAGCCGCAGCGCCGCCACTGCCCGCACCTGAAACGGCCCTTCGGCCTCCAACTCACACAGCGCCTGACCCACCCGTCGGTACTCCTCCTCCGTCAGAAAGCGCTCGCGGCGGCCCTCCTTGTACCGCAGCACATACCGGCACGGGTTGCTCCCAGGCGGCGCCAGACCCCACGCCTCAGCCAGCGAGAAGATCTTCGACAGCACCATCAGCGCCCGGTTCGCAGCACGCGGCGTCTCGCGAAGCCCGTAGTGCAGCGCCGCCACCTCCGCCCGGCCAACCGCAGACACCGGCTTCGCGCCCAGCGCCGGCAGGATGTGGTTCCTCAGCGAGCCCCGGTAGATCCCCTGGGTGTGCGCGTTGCAGTGCACCGTCACATGGGCCTCCATGTAGCGTTCCGCCAGGTCGGCGACGATGAGGATGCGCTCCGGCGGCGCCGGAGCCGGCTCCTCGCCCCGCTTGATACGGGCAATGGCGGCGCCGGCCTGCTTGCGCGCCTGCTCGGCGGTGAGCTTGCCGTGGCGGCCGAGCGAAACCCGTCTGATGCCGGTCGGTCCCCGGCTCTGCGCGACGTATATCTTCCGCCCGGACGGGTAGACCCTCACGCCGAAGCCGGGGAGCTCGCGGTCCCAGAAGACGGCCTCCTTTTCCGCGACGGGAAGCCCGTCGACGGTACGCTTGGAGATCGTCAGTTCGCTCCGCTTCGGCATCGGGCTCCCCTTGGCTGCTCCTTGGCTTACACGGCGATGACGGCGACGCATTCATCGGGCGCCGCCGGGCGGCGCACCGAAGTGCTGTCGGCTCCGCCGTCGGCGCCACCTGGCGTCCGAATTTTCGTCGGCTGCGTTTGGCGCTTGAGGCGCCGTCATGCCGTAATCACTGCGTAAGCCATCGACATCAAACTCCTGCGTATTGGAGCGTAGGAGAGTCGTCTTGTCAACAGGTTCGAGTGCGGGGTAAGCCACGGCAATAGTGTCATTTATCGTATGTGCGCGTACTCCTGCGCACTCATGTCGTCGTTTGACGTGTCTAGGATTACACAAGAGGAGAGCCTCGGAGCCATGAAGAAGACGAAGCTGACTCGCAGTTTGCTGGCGGCGTGCTCGATCGTCGCCCTTTCCGCCGTCATGTACGGCTGCGTCCACAGCGGCGGGGACGACGCCCCGGCGACCGACACGTCGGGTACGCCGGATCCGGCGAAGGATCCGGGGCCCATGCCGCTTGATCTGCCGGAGGGTCACGCGCTCAACGCGTCGGATGAACCGCTGGTCATTCCGGCCGGGTCCAGTGTGTCGGTCGGCAGGACGACCGTCGAATGCGCGGGGGGCGGCGAGGATTGCACGCTTTCGGTGATCAAACAGCCGGTTACCGGCAATCTCGTGGCGAGTTACACCGGCGGCGCGCCGACGGTGACGGTGCATACGCCGCAGGCCGGTTTCCAGGCCTTCGTCAATCTCTCGGGCGCGCTACTCGACGAGCCCATGGGTGCGCGGGACGACCTCCGGACGAACAATTATCACGACGGCGAGGACGTGGCCGCCGCTCCCACCGAAGAGCCGCCGGTAGTGGGTGTGGACAACGGCGGCGGTGTCACGTCGTCTCTCACCACCCATGAGGAGCCTGGAGGAGGCTCCGCCGATCCTCTCTCGGGCGTGAGCGACATTGCGGTGAGCGTCTCGCCAAGCGTGGTCGACCCCGACGACACGGATAACAGCAAGACGCTTGCACACGCGGGAGTAGCCGTAGACGACGGGGCGGACATACCGGACGTCGATGACACCGAAGACATCGACGAGAGTGAGATGGCGGTCGTCATGAACCCGGTGCTGGCGGACGGATCGAGCGACCGGACCGCACTATTCGACCTGGATGCCGCGTGGGCCAACAACCCGGCGGCCACCTGGATGATCGACGATCTTGCCACGAGCGACAGCATGGAAGCGGGCGACATCTGGACGCATTACTTCCAGCACGAGCAAGCCCTGGCCGGAGGGCGGACCCTCGACATCGATATCAGGTCCGACTTCGACCCGAACGCCATGACACCGGGCGACCGGCTCGTCATCGCTACGGGGCCGGATTCCGATACGGCCGGGGATCCAGGGTCTCCGGTGGATATGGATATGGTCACATTCGACGACCCCGACCTTGCCGGGCTCGCCCTGGGCGGCGAGTTCAACCTTGGCTCCGACGGTATCTCGGCCAGTCCGGGGGTCGAAGGATCGTACATGGGTGTGAAGGGCCGGTTCTATTGCAGGGAGGCAGGCGTCGGCGACGAAGTGAACATCTGCCGGATCAACCGTCACACGCGCGATGTCATCGGCGTGTCGGAGGATGATCGGCTCGTGTTCATCCCCTACGTCTACACGGACGACGTCAACTGGGTGACGGCCGGTGTCTGGCTCACCATCCCCGACGCGGCGGATGGCGACTATGCGGTCGGCTCGTTCGTGTTCGGTAACGATCCCTACAAGCCGGAAGATGCAGCCGCAGCGCGGGGCCTCGAGGGCACGGCAAGTTATGCGGGCCAGGCCTTCGGCCGCTATGCGGAGGAGGCAGAGGTCGGCGAAGGTCCCATGGTGACGGGCCGCTTCACGGCGGGCGTGGCGCTGGAGGCGAACTTCGACGCGGGCGGTGGTGCTGACGGCGAGATGGGCAACGACTTCGGCACGATCACGGGCGACGTCACCGGGTTCATGGCCGACGGCGTGGCGCGGGAGAATTGGGACGTCAACTTCGAGTCGGCGATGCTCATGATGAGGCAAACTGTCGACGATCAGGGCGACGTGACCGTCACTTCGGAAACTGCCCTGCGCTTCAACGCCGGCGCCAGCGGTCATGCGGGTGCCATGGGGGATACCGGCGGCGGCCATGCCCTGACGGGTTACTGGAACGGCCAGTTCTTCGGAGACCCCACAAATATGGATAACGACGCCAATCCCTTTAACGAAACTTTCGACGCACCATGGGGTAGCCAGCCGGGCTCGGCCGCCGGAACGTTCGGCCTGACCACCGAGCGGGATGCCGTCGACGCCTACTCCCTGGTCATGCAGGGGGCGTTCATGACCAACTGGCAGGAGCCGCCCAGCGACGACGAGTAGAGGTCGATCACGGTTCCGTCTTCAAGCCCGGCCGGGTGCTGCCCGGCCGGGCCGGACAGAGGGTCAGGGCAGCCGCAGCGAGGCTGCCCTCTTTTTTTCAACAACCATCCGTGCAGGACGTTTCCCACCCATGAAATCGCGGTTATTTGCTCTGCTCCTCACGGCCCTTCTTTGGGTTCCGGGTGTTGCCGTTGCCGATTCCAACCTCTCCACGGATCCCCTGGTCATGCAAGCGCGGTCGCTGATCGCCCTCGGTCACTTCGATCAGGGCCTCGGCATCCTCGCTTCTCTGGATCCCGACCATCCAGACAGGATCGACGTGCTGTTCCTCACCGGGCTGGCGGCGATCGGCGCGGCCGAGGCGCGGGAGGACGAGGCCGAGCGGGAGTTGCTGCTGGACGGCGCCATCGCGGCCCTGCGGGACATCCTGATCGACCGGCCGGAGCTGGTGCGGGTGCGCCTGGAGCTGGCCCGGGCCTTTTTCCTCAAGGGGGAGGACGAGCTGGCCCGGCGCCACTTCGAGGCGGTGCTGGCCGGCGGCGTGCCGGCGCCGGTGGCCGCCAACGTCAACCTCTTCCTGGCCGTGATGCGGGCACGCAAGCGCTGGAGCTTCAACGTCGGCTTCGCGCTGGCGCCGGATTCCAACATCGGCGCGGGCTCCGAGGAGCGGACCATCTACATTCCTGTCTTCGGCCAGCCCCTGCCGTTCGAGCTGGACGCGGAGGAGCTGACCTCCTCGGGCGTCGGCGTCTCGGTCTGGGGCGGGGCGGAGTATCAGGTTCCGATCGCGGAGCGGCTCAGGCTGCGCGCCGGCGCTGACGCGGCGCGGCGGGAGTACGCGGGCTCGGACTTCGACCAGCTCTTCCTCGCCACCCATCTCGGCCCGCGCTGGCTGGTGGACCAGAACACGGAGGGGAGCCTGCTGGCGAGCGCGCGGCAGCGCTGGATCGGCACCGTGCCGGACAACCGCGAGCTCGGCGCACGCCTGGAGGTGGCGCGCCGGCTCACCCCGCGGGTGACGGTGTTCGCAAACGCCTCCTGGCACGACCGGCGCTACCGGGGGCGGGAGCATCTGGACGGGCCGGTCATGGATGCTGCGCTCAGGGGCTCCTGGGTGGTGACGCCGACGGTGCGTGCCAGCCTCTCGGTGGGCTACGCGCAGGAGCGGCCCGAGCGCGCGCGCGCGCGCAACCGCAGCCGCTGGCTGGGCGCGGGGGTTACGGTGGCCCTGCCGCTGGGCTTCACCGTGGGCGGCGGCGGCGAAATACGCTGGACCGACTTCGAGGACGCGTGGTTCCCGAACACCCCGGTGGGCGAGGACCGGGAAGACCGCACCCGCAGCATCCGGCTCTCCGTCCACAACCGGGCCTTCACGCTATTCGGCTTTAGCCCCGAGCTGGTGGTGGTGAACGAGGAGCGGGAGACCAACGCGCAGCTCTACGACTACAAGCGCACGCGCGGCGAGCTGAGATTCGTGCGGCAGTTTTAGCTTATTCATTTCCCTCAACGGCGGGCGCGAAGTTAATCATTTCCCTCAACGGCGGGCGCGAGCTCCGCTCGCTTGCCTACGCGCCGTTCGGCGCGGCACGCGGTCGCGTGCTCCGGACCTGCGGTCCGGCACTCCCCATGGCAACCTCCTCGTCGGTTGCCGGGCGTGCGCGACCCGGACCACGGTGCGGTGGAGGGCGTGGGCTTAGCGCGCCAGCATCGGGTCATGCAAAACGAAACCCCAGAGACATCGACAGCCGCGACGTTCGGGCGTTCTTCGATCGCGCGGCTGCCGCCGGAGCTTCGCGAGGCCGTGGATGCGGCCATCGCGGACGGCGCCACCATCGACGAAATCGCGGATCTCATCCGGGGCGAGGGCGGCGCGTGCTCGCGCTCGGCCGTCGGCCGCTATACCAAGAACGTCCGCGACCTGATCCGCCGGCAGCAGGAGACCGACCGCGCGAACGAGATGTGGGTGCGGGCGCTCGGCGAGCGCGCGCAAGGCCGGGCCGGGCTCATCCTGATCGAGACCCTGCGGACGATGACGCTCTCCACCATGGCCGAACTCAGCCAGCGCGAGACGCCGCCGACGCCGGAAGAGCTTGGCCGCCTGGCGCTGGTTCTCAAGCGCATCGAGGGTACGGACAAGCTCCGCCTCGCGCGGGAGCAGGCGGCGGCGAAGGCAGCCAGGGCCGCGCCCGGCGCGGGGCAGGCGCCGGGTCAGGCACCGGGCAGGAAGGGCCTCTCGCCCGAGGCCGTCGCCGCCATCCGCGAGGCCGTCGAGGGGAGGCCCCGCCCGCCCGAGCGCGCCGTCACATCGGCGCCGGTCGACCCGTGGAATCCTGCGGAATCCCACTTAATCCCACTTAATCCCGGCGAATCCCGCCCGGAAAATGTGTCGGAAGCGTCTACTTTCGAATCCCTCAACGGCGGGTGATGGTCTCTTTGATATCCCTCAACGGCGGGCAAGAAGTTAATCATTTCCCTCAGGCGCCGGGCGCTCGCTCCGCGAGCTTGGCTACGCGCCGTTCGGCGCGCGGCGCGGTCGCGCCGTCCGGGCCGCTTCGCAGCCCTGTGCAACCGGAAGCATAGGTAACGCTATGGACCGGTTACATGGGTAACAGTGTTCCTGGTGTGTTTGGCTTCCGCGCGGCCCGGCCGGGCCGCGCGGAAGCCATGAAGTTTTTTCGTCCGGCGATCGATGATCCCGAGGTCGATCTCGGCGAAGCGAACGATCCAGTCGCCGCTGTCGGTCTCGGCGATGCCGACGGGTTCGCCCTTCAGCGTTTCGCTGATGAAGACCAGGTCGCCGCCCCACTTGATGGACCCGTCGGTGCGCACCCGGCGCATGGCGTGCCAGGCATCGTACCAGGGCTCGTCCAGGCGTTCGGGGTAAGGCCGCAGCGAGGGCCGGTAGAACGCCGCAGGCGGCTGCTGGCCAAGCGCCTCGTGGGGACGGTTGTCGTTGAAGTCCTAGCGGAAGCGGTCGAAGCGGACCTGCTGCTGGCCCGCACTCGCGGCCGGCGGTTTGGCCGTCTCGGCCTTCAAGGTCCGATGCATGCGCTCGTGCCGTCCGTTCTGCTGGGGCTGGCCCGGCTCGATGCGCTCCAACGCGATGCCGGCCTTGATCCAGCCGACCGACAGACGAGACAGTCCGCCCGCGCCCGTTCCGGCGAACGGTGCCCCGTTGTCCGAGCGGATGGCCAGAGGCAGGCCGTAGCGCTTGAAGAGCTGCTCGACCGCCACACGGACCGTGTCGGTCCGGGGCGGGACGATGACACAGGCCAGAAGGAAACGGCTGTGGGCGTCGCTGACGGTCAGCGGGTCGCAGCGTTCGCCGTCGCGGGTGCGGAACCAACCCTTGAAGTCGATGCACCACACATCGTTGGGTGCGGTGACGGCACGGAACGGCCGACCAGGCGCAGCTACCCGACGACGCCGGCGGCGGGCGCTCACCAGCCCTTCCGCACGCAGCAGATCGCCCATCGTGCTGGCCGCAGGCCACACCGCCTCGGGGCGCTCGCCCATCAGCACTGCGCGCAGCTTGCGCGGACCCCAATGGGGACGCTGCCTGCGCAGAGCAACAATCGCTTCGGCCATCTCCGGCGCCATCGACCGACCATGACGGTGCGGCGCACGAGAGCGCTCCACCAGGCCCTCCGGGCCGTGCTCGCGATAGCGACCGAGCCATTTGTAGCCCGTCTTGCGGCTGATGCCGTAGTCCTCGCAAAGCGCTGTCATCGGCAACTCGCCACGCAGACAGTCTGCGACAAAAACCAACTTCTCCTCCATGCGACAGGTCTCCTTCCACGGCATCGGCCACCTCCTGGCCCTGCCATAACCTGTCACCCATCTATCCGGTCCATTCTGTTACCTATCTATCCGGTCTGTACCCCCGGCCCACCTCTCCCTGTCCCTCTCCCCCCAGAGGCGGAGAGGGAACGCAGGCGGCAAAGCCTCGAGCGCCTGGCAAGCCGATCGGGCGTCGGCCATGAAGAGGGCCGGACCGCAGGTCCGGAGCACGCGACCGCGTGCCGCGCCGAATGGCGCGTAGGCAAGCGAGCGGAGCTCGCGCCCGCCGTTGAGGGAAATGAAAGAGGAGAGGTGCGGGCAGGCTACCGCCGTTACGGTCCCCCGGCATCGGCACCGGGTCCGTCTCTCAAGAAGCGGCGGGAGTGTAGAGACGCGCGCGCCACGCGAAGCCCCCAAGGCGGAGGGGATGCGCGAACGGCCTACAAGTTTCGCAAGCAGGCATCGGGGGCGCGGGAGGGCGCGATGAAGGCTCTTGCCGTAGCTCAGGCGGGCAAATTGGCCCGAGAAGCGTTCTCTCGCGACCACTTGCGCGCCTCGCCCGCCGATCGACGTCAGTATTGCGCGCGATCTCGACATTTGGCGCATCGCAGCCCATCGGGCGGCATCTCCCCACCCCCCCAATGTTGGGGTTTCATGCGGCGCGTCACGACCTAGATTCCAATGTATGCACCGGAGATCAATCTGGTGCGAAAAGTCAGGCGATCCGCGCCTGCGGCAGCCTGACCGCACCCATCGACACCGGCAGAGCGTGCAAGCGCGAGGTCGCCCACGCGGGGATCGAGAGCAACGGCGTCGACACCGCGTGCGAGCACCGTCATGAGCCAGCAAGACCTCATCGATCGCATCGTGGCGTCGCTGAACCAGGCCGCGTTCGACGATGCCCGGTGGTTGGCGACCTCCGCCTTGATCGACGAGGCCTGCCGGATGAAGGGCAACATGCTGGTGCACGGCGAGGGCCGGAACCAGGATGACGTTGAGATCTTCCTCGCGCGGTTCTGCTACCGCGGGCAGCGCCACCACGAATGGGAGCGGGAGTACTTCAGAGTCTACCACCCAATGGACGAGCGGGTGCCGCGCCTAAGGCAGCTGCCCGATCGTCGGCTGGTCCACGTCCGCTCTCTCTACACGGAGCAGGAGACGAAGACATCGCCCACGTTCAACGAGGCGATGCCCCGCGCCGAGAGCCAAAACGGCCTCAATGCGCGCATGGACGGGCCTGACGGCTCGCGCATCATCTGGGTGACTGCGGACCCCATTGACGGAGGGGAATGGTCATCCAACCAGGTCGAGATGATCGAGCATCTCATGCCTCACGTTCGCCAACACGTGAGTATCCGGCAGGCGCTGGTGGACGCCGAGGCCCTCGGAACATCGCTCGCCTCGCTACTCGAGAACACCTGGTCGGGCATCATCCACCTGGACCGGTGGGGCCGGATCGTCGCGGCGAACGACCGTGCCAGCGCGATGCTGAGGCGGGGCGACGGGTTGTCGGACCAGGGCGGCTATCTGCAAGCCCGGTTGCCGGCCGACAACGCCCGCTTACAGAGACTATTGGCGCGCGCGCTGCCGTCCTTCGGCGGCCAGAGCGCCAGCGGGTCGATGATGGTGAGGCGCTTGCTCGGCTTGCCGCAGCTTGTGTTGCACCTGAGCCCCGTGGCCGACCGGCAATTGGATATTCGTGCCCGACGCGTCGCCGCGCTCGCGCTGGTCGTCGAGCCGGCGAGCCGGACGCGCATCGACCGGGTCCTTGTAGCAGAGGTCCTCGGTCTCACGTCGTCAGAGAGCGAAGTGGCGGTCTTGTTGGCCGAGGGCAATACCGTTCGAGACATAGCAAGGGCGACGGGCCGCAGGGAAAGCACCGTCCGCTGGCACATAAAGCACATATTCAACAAGCATGGCATCAACCGGCAATTGGAGCTGGTGCAACTGGTGCTGTCTCTGGCCGCGATTCCGGAGCCAGGGCGCTGAGGCCGATGACGTATGCACGTGATGCGCCAGGATGTTCAGCTACTAAATCCGATCGGCAGACGAGACGCACTTCACAGTTACCGATTGCTGACCGAGACGGAATTCTTCGTATCTCCCAGCAAATCGAAACCCGGTTAGGACCATGCACTCTTCGCTACCGAACCCGGAATAATTCGAAACAAGATCAGGTGTTCTTGTTGCTGCAGCCGCCTCGAACCGAGGGATACATTCTCCAAGAATAAGCGGGCCTCGTCGATAGAGGCTTTACGGGGTCTCCACCATGACCTATCTTGCGGGACACAGGGTGAACACGCCATGAAATTGATGGCATCGGTCGACCGGTACCCTGATTGTTAAGCCCGCATTGAGCACCAGGAGGGTGTCCGGTGGACCGACAATCCGCAACGCGTCGTCGCTTCCGGCATTCCGCCATGGGCCACGCGTTGCCTATGCCGAGGCGGCGCAGTCATACAATCGTCGAAACATGGATAACGCATCCGGCTTCTTCATGCGGGGACCCGTCGCATGAATAGGCTTTACTACGGCGATTGCTTGGCGGTCATGGAAGAAATGCCACCGGATAGCGTGGACTTAATCTATCTGGATCCGCCGTTCAACTCCAGTCGCGACTATAACGCAATCTATACGGATGAGACCGGTCGCCCCCTGCCAACGCAAATCGAAGCGTTCTGCGACACGTGGATACTCGACGAAGACCGAGAGCGCGCGATACGCCAGATGCCGATCCTCATGCGCGAAGCCGGCATCGCCGACGAGGTTGCCGAATTTTGGCGTCTGTGGGTGAAGGCCCTGCGAAAGACCAATCCGCGAATGCTGGCCTATCTGTCCTACATGGTGCAGCGGCTCTTGCCTATGCGCGGCCTGCTCAAATCGACCGGATCGATCTATCTTCACTGTGACCCGACCGCCAGTCACTACATAAAGATCATGATGGACGCGATTTTTGGACACGAGAATTTCAAAAACGAAATAACGTGGCAACGTACGGAAAGCCATAACACGGCCGATCGCTATGGAAATATTGCGGATATATTGTTGTACTACACCAAGTCCAGCCAGACGACCTGGAACCCTCAGCACCAGGATTATGGGGAAGCTCAGTTAAGCCGCTTCCGCCATTTGGATAGCGATGGACGGCGATACAAGCTGGAAAATCTCACAGCCCCACGGCCGAACTCGACTTCCGGGAAGTTCAACTGGCGCGGCACGTTGCCCGGCCCCACGCGCGGATGGGGTTACAATCTCGAACAGTTGGAAGCTTGGTGGCATGAAGGGCGCATCAGAACTAAATCCGATGGCACGCCCCGGATGGATGGACTGAAGGTCTACCTGGATGAGACGCTGGGGAAGCCACTTCAGAATATATGGACCGACATTTCCCGTATTCCCAATACGTCCTCCGAGCGGATGGGCTACGCGACTCAAAAGCCGCTGGCGCTGTTGGAGCGCGTCATCACAGCAAGCTCCAACCCCGGCGACCTCGTATTCGATCCCTTCTGCGGATGCGCGACCACAATTGAAGCAGCGCATAGGCTGGGGCGGCGATGGATTGGGATCGATATTGCGATCCATGCCATCAAGCGCGTTGCCAAAGTTCGCTTGCAGGAGCGGCTTCGACTTGTGGAAGGCACCGATTTCGAAATCAAGGGAATGCCGCGCGATATGCAAGGTGTGCGCGATCTTTGGGAGCGCGACAAGTACCACTTTCAAAAGTGGGCTGTTGAGCAAGTGGACGGCTTCGTCACGGCCCGCAAGAGCGGCGATGGCGGCGTCGACGGGCGTTTGTACTTCGCCATGCCTCAGCAAGACGCTTGGGAGCGCGATCCGCTGCGCTCCATGGTGATTGAAGTGAAGGGTGGCGCGAACGTAGGGATCGGCGTTGTGCGCGATCTGAGAGGTGTTTTGGAACGCGAGGACGCAGAAATGGCGGGGCTGATCGTGCTGCAAGAACCGGGCGAAAAGAAGCGTGCGAGCTTCGGCCGCGAGCTGGCGGCTGCGGGCGACCTGGAGGTGCACGGAACGACCTACCCCAGGATGCAGTTACTCACGGTCTCGGAAATCCTGGAGGGCAAGCGCTTCAGGACGCCGAGCGCAGTGGGGCGCGGTTCCCGGCAACAGCCCCTTGCCTTGGAACGATAGCCTACAAGTCCCATTCATCAATTTTCGGACGCAACGCATCGCTCCTGTTGCGGCGTCCACGCACGTCGGTGGTGGCACGTCTTCCCCGCCTCTGACATGCTGAATGCATGATCGGGAGACGGTATCGCTTAGGCGGCGCTCTCGCGTTCGCCCTGATCCTGCTCATCCAGACGCCGCGTCCGGCCGCGACCAACGGCTGGGAGCACGGCGCCGTGCAGTTCGAAACCCTGATCGAGGCGCTCTCCTTCGAGAGCCCTGCAATTCGCGAGCAGGCCGCGCATTCGCTCGGCTTCAGAGGTCAGGCGGAAGCCGTCAAGCCACTGCTCGATCGTCTGGCGCTGCCGGAGCCGGACGGCGGCGTGAGGCAGGCGATCTACGAGGCGCTGGGACAACTCGGCGCGCCGGAGGCCTTGCCTGCTCTTTCAAGATGCTTGACGAAAGAGAGGGCCGCGCCGATCCGCGCGCACTGCATCGAGGCGCTGGGTGGCCTCCGCTCGCGGGAGGCCTTGGGCATCATCCTGGCCGCGTTTGCGCGCACGACCGACGCGCTGGTACGCGACCATGCGGTCGATGCGTTGGGCAACTTTCCGCACAGGAGGGTGGTCGCGGCACTCACCGATCTGTTGCAGGCCGACGACGAGACGCTGCGCCAACGCATTCTCCTCGCGCTCGGCCGCACGGGCGCGGAGGCCGCCGTCGCGCCGGTGCTGAACGCATTCGAGACCGCGCAAAGCGACGACGAGCGTTTCGCAGCACTCCATGCGCTGGCCGACCTGCGCTCGCCGGCGGCGACCGACGTCCTCTCCGCAGCCCTCGCGCGGGCCGAGAACCCGCGACTGAGGGCCGCGATCGCCGTAGCGCTGGGGGCGAGCCGCGACGGCGAGGCGGCGGGCACGTTGCTCGCCTTGCTGGAGGATCCCGTTCCGGCCGTGCGTTATATCGCGGTGGACGCGCTGCAGTCCCTCGGCATCCGGAGCGCCGCCCCCGCCTTGGCGGCGCTCGCGCAGCGCGAGGCGGCGACGCTGGCCGGCCGCTCTGCGGCAGAGCTCGCCGCCGACCGTCTCAGGACCGTGGCAGTGCTGAGCCTGCAGACCCGCGCATTACGCGCCGCCGTCGCCCTCGAGCCTGCGCGCGCGACGCAGGCTCTGCTCGACGCTGCCGAGCCGCGTGAGGTCGCGCGGGGCTCGACCGCGGGGCTGGAGATCGCGGCCGCCCTCTATCGCCTCCGGCGCATCGCGCTCTACGGCCTCGGCTACGCGCAAGCCGCGCACCGCGAGGCGGCGCTGGCTCTGCTTCTCGGGCCCGCCGGCATCGGCGACGCGGACGCGCGGCTGCGGGCGGTCGCCGTCCGCTCGCTCGGCGTGCTGGCCGCGCCGGGTGCGGCGGATCGGATCGGGCCGCTGCTCGGCAGCGACCCATCGGCCGATGTGCGCATGACCGCGGCGCGGGTGCTCGGGCTGCTGCACGATCGCGAAAGCGCCGCGGCGCTCGTCGCGGCCTTGGCCGACCCCCACGCCCTGGTCCGCAAGGAGGCCGCGCTCGCGCTCGGCTATCTGCGCGAGCCCACGGCCCGGGCGAAGCTCGAAGCGCTGGCGGCGCGCGACCGCAACGAGACCGTGCGCGACGCGGCGGCCTACGCGTTGACGCTTCTCCCCACCACGCGCCGATCCCGCCCCGCGCTGACGTTTTAACCCGCGCAGATCGCCATCACCCGCGACGGCCCGCCGGTGCCGCGCACATGCTTGGGCGCGCCGACCACGATGGTGCAATCGCCCGCCATCGCCACCTGGCCGAGATTGGTCGCGTTCTCCACGAACAGCACGCCGCGCTGCAGCAGGCGGATATGGGCGTGAAAGGAGTTGGTCCACTTGTCGTCGTCGCCGATGGCGCTCTGGCCGCTGTCGATGCCGATGTTGTCGGCGATGATGCCCCCGATGCGGACGCCCTTGGACTCCATGATCTCGATCAGACGATCGACGGCCTCCTTGTTCATCCCCGGATGGTTAAAGCCGTTGATGTAGGGGTCGTTGACGAAGTCGGTGCCCTGGAAGAAGAAGTCCGACCAGCCGAGGTTGAGGACGAGAAAGACCCCGTCGGCGATCCGGTCCGCCACGGCGTCGATATCGCCCGCGCCCACCACGTTGCCCGAGCCGTTGGAGAAATCCGTGACCGCCCGGTCGGCGCTCGCCATGCCGCCGTTCTTGTCGAGCTCCGCCTGGACCCGGCCGCTGATGTCGATCACCACGGCCGGCCCGATCAGGTCGTCGGAGGTCAGCTGATGGGCGAGCTTGCGGTCGCCGGGCGCCGCCCCGCCCGCCTCCATGGAGCCCTCGTTGTTGATGTAGTGGCCGGGCGTATCGAGGTGGGTGCCGTGATGCTCGGACAGGATAATCCGGCCGAGATCGAAATGCCCCTGACTGGTGGGGAATTCCGAGATCGAGAACACCGCCTGCTGGCCGAAGCTGGGAATGGGCACGCTGTCGAGCCACGGCTGGTTGAGATCGGGCGCGGTCGGATCGCCTTCCGTCGGATGGAAGGTCGGGATCGGATGCGTCAGGTCGATGGTGATGCTGCCCGCCAGTGCAGGCGCCGCGAACGCCACCGCCGCCGCCGCAATTGTTGTCGATAAGAGTTTCCGCATCGTATTCCCCCTGGAGCGTTATCGCGCGTGCAGCCATTGCCGCGTTCTTTGAAACGAACCGTAGCCCGGAATTCGCCCCGCGTCATGCCCGAACCTGCGCGGCCATGCGCGCCGTCGCTCAGGCGTCCGCCGGCCGGGCGCGTTTGCGGTTCAGGTGATCCGTCATGCGCCGACGACTGACGTCCCGTGCACCGGAATGAGTCCGCTGCAGGCACCGCTGCCCGCCACAAGGGGTCTTGACGCCCGTTTCAAAGAGAGATACGAGACGATGCGTTCGATCCAATTATGTACGACATACGAAACATCTGCGCTGCACGCACCCGCATCGGCCACCGTGCGCTGCGTGAGAGACGGCCCCCGCCGCGAGGCACCCGGGGGACCGTAACGGCGGTAGCCTGCCCGCATCTCTCCTCTTTCATTTCCCTCAACGGCGGGCGCGAGCGTCGTAATGCCGCGCGCGTTCCCGCGCGACGCTCGCTTGCCTACGCGCCATACGGCGCGGCACGCGGTCGCGTGCTCCGGACCTGCGGTCCGGCCCTCTTCATGGCCGACGCCCGATCGGCCCACCCACCTCGTCATGCCCGGACTTGTTCCGGGCATCTCCCTCCGTCATGCCTCTTGAAGGGTGGGCGGCCCTATGGATGGCCGGATACCCGGAACCAGTCCGGGCAAGTCCGGCCATGACGTGGCAGGGGGTACCGCGGGCCTTCGGGGGGCTATTTCGAACGGCCGCCGGACCGGGCTGCGAAGCGGCCCGGACGGCGCGACCGCGCCGCGCGCGAAGCGCGTAGCCAAGCGAGCGGAGCGAGCGCCCGGCGCTTGAGGGAAATGATTAACCTCGCGCCCGCCGTTGAGGGAAATGAAAGAAGACACGTCCGACACATTTTCCGGGCGGGATTCGCCGGGATTAGGTGGGATTAAGTGGGATTCGCGGGATTCCGAAGGATTCCACGGGTCGACCGGCGCCGATGTGACCGGGGGCCGAGGCCGAAAGCGAAACCCCACCACGGCCTCGTCGATGAGGTCGACGGTCTCCGGCGAGAGGCCCTTCCTGGGCGGTGCCTGGCCCGGTGCCTGCCCCGCGCCGGGCGCGGCCCTGGCTGCCGACTTCGCCGCCGCCTGCTCCCGCGCGAGGCGGAGCTTGTCGGTACCCTCGATGCGCTTGAGAACCAGCGCCAGGCGGCCAAGCTCTTCCGGCGTCGGCGGCGTCTCGCGCTGGCTGAGTTCGGCCATGGTGGAGAGCGTCATCGTCCGCAGGGTCTCGATCAGGATGAGCCCCGCGCGGCCCTCGGCGCGCTCGCCGAGCGCGCGCACCCACATCTCGTTGGCGCGGTCGGCGCCTGCTGCTGGCGGATCAGGTCGCGCATGTTCTTGGTATAGCGGCCGACGGCCGAGCGCGAGCACGCGCCGCCCTCGCCCCGGATGAGATCCGCGATTTCGTCGATGGTGGCACCGTCTGCGATGGCCGCGTCCACGGCCTCGCGAAGCTCCGGCGGCAGCCGCGCGATCGAGGAACGCCCGAACGTCGCGGCTGTCGATGTCTTTGGGGTTTCGTTTTGCATGAGCCGATGCTGGCCCGCCGAGCCCCCGCCCTCCACCGCACCATGGTCCGGGGATTCACGCGCCCGGCAACCGGCAAGTCGTCGGCCATCACAGGGACCGGGCTGCGAAGCAGACCGGACGGCGCGACTGCGCCGCGCGCCGAATGGCGCGTAGCCAAGCGAACGGAGTGAGCGCCCGGCGCCTGAGGGAAATGATTAACCTCGCGCCCGCCGTCGAGGGAAATGAAAAAGCTAAAACTGCCGCACGAATCTCAGCTCGCCGCGCGTGCGCTTGTAGTCGTAGAGCTGCGCGTTGGTCTCCCGCTCCTCGTTCACCACCACGAGCTCGGGGCTGAAGCCGAATAGCGTGAAGGCCCGGTTGTGGACGGAGAGCCGGATGCTGCGGGTGCGGTCTTCCCGGTCCTCGCCCACCGGGGTGTTCGGGAACCACTCGTCCTCGAAGTCGGTCCAGCGCACCTCGCCGCCGCCGCCCACGGTGAAGCCCAGCGGCAGGGCCACCGTAACCCCCGCGCCCAGCCAGCGGCTGTCGTTGCGCGCGCGCTCGCGCTCGGGCCGCTCCTGCGCGTAGCCCACCGAGAGGCTGGCACGCACCGTCGGCGTCACCACCCAGGAGCCCCTGAGCGCAGCATCCATGACCGGCCCGTCCAGATGCTCCCGCCCCCGGTAGCGCCGGTCGTGCCAGGAGGCGTTTGCGAACACCGTCACCCGCGGGGTGAGCCGGCGCGCCACCTCCAGGCGCGCGCCGAGCTCGCGATTGTCCGGCACGGTGCCGATCCAGCGCTGCCGGGCGCTCGCCAGCAGGCTCCCTTCCGTGTTCTGGTCCAACAGCCAGCGCGGGCCGAGATGGGTGGCGAGGTAGAGCTGATCGAACGGGGAGCCCTCGTACTCCCGCCGCGCCGCCTCGCCGCCTGCGCGCAGCCTGAGCCGCTCCCCGATCGGAACCTGATACTCCGCCCCGCCCCAGACCGAGACGCCGACGCCCGAGGAGGTCAGCTCCTCCGCGTCCCGCTCGAACGGCAGGGGCCGGCCAAAGACTTGGATATAGATGGTCCGCTCCTCGGAGCCCGCGCCGATGTTGGAGTCCGGCGCCAGCGCGAAGCCCACGTTGAAGCTCCAGCGCCCGCGCGACCTGATTTCGTTGAGGAAGAGGTTGACGTTGGCGGCCACCGCGTCGGGCACGCCGCCGGCCAGCACCGCCTCGAAGTGGCGCTGCGCGAGCTGGTCTTCGCCCTTGAGGAAGAACGCGCGGGCCAGCTCCAGCCGCACCCGCACCAGCCCCGGCGCCTGGACCAGCATGACGTGGAAGGCGGCGATGGCCTCGTCCAGCAAGACCTCCCGCTCCTCGTCCGTGCGGCCGGGCCGCTGCGATGCCTCCAGCGACGCCACACCATAGAGGAAGAGCGCGTTCGGTACGATCGTCTCCTGCTCGAGCAGCGGCCGCAGCGCGACGATCGCCTCCTCGAAGCGGCCGGCGTCGATCAACGCCCCGGCGGCGGCCTCCGCGGCGGCGGGCGCCGGCGCCGTCTCGGCGGGCACTGCCTCGGCAGCCGGTGCCTCGGCCTGCGGCTCCTCTTCCTGGGCGGCGGCAGGCAGGCAGAGGAACAACGAGAGCGCGGCGAGGAGGAAGCCGCGCCGCAACCAGGCAAGCGTCATCGTGGGTCCTGGACTGCGTGTGGAGGGGCGGAAAAAGAGGGGCGGCCCGAGAGCCGCCCCGTGGTATCCCGGTTGTCCCGGTTCGTCAGCTGTTAGTCGTCCAGATCCGCGCCGAACGCGCCGACGACGGAAGTATTGCCGTTGTTGGACTGGAACTGCCCGGCCACGCCGCTCGGGGCAATCGAACCGTCATCGCCGCTTCCCGGCCCGTAAAGCTGACCGTTCCAGTTGCCGGTCCACGACACGCCGTCCGCCGAGCCAGTTGTCATTCCCATGACAAGGCCAGCTGCTGTGTCGTTGTCGAGGTCATCGGCTCCCAGCATGACCACCCAGTCGTTCTCGCCGCCGGCCACCGGATCGTTCGGCATGGCCACGGTATCGTCGCCCAGGAAGCTGCCGGCCGTATCCCGGAAGTTGCTGATGCGCCCGGAGATCATGTAATCGGTGGCCTCATCGTCCATGCCGTTGCTGTTCACGTCGAAGTTGGCCGTCAGCATCGCATCGGCGGTGAACAGACCAGCCGCAGCCCCGTGACTGTAGACGCCGGCAGCCCCGCCGGTATAAGTGGCCGAGCCGCGCAGGCCGGCTGCGGTGTTGGCGGTGAAGGCGTCGGTAGCGGGCGTGTAGGGGTCCATGCCGTTGTAGAACACGCCGACCCGATGTTCGCCGGCCGGGGCGTCAGGCGTGGTCAGCCAGGCTCCGAAGACCATCCAGTCCTGATCCGGGACCGCGATCATGGCGCCAGGGTCGGGGGTGAACGTCCAGTTTCCTTCGCTCTGAATCCCCATGGCGGCGGCGTCAATGTCAATAACCCCGACTGTGCCATCGTCGTTCCTCACCAGGCCACAATTGTCAGCGGCCATCACGATGCACTGAAACTGGCCCGGAGCGCCGAAGTACGATCCCGTGAATGTTTCGCTTGTATTGACGTTGAGATCCTGACTCTGGGCCCCGACCAGGGAATCGCTGTCGAAGACCATGGCCGCCCATTGCGCGGCAGTCGCCGTTGTTGCGGCATTACTGTCGTCTGAGTTAATGTTCACTGATGTAGCCACCCCAGGAGTGACCGGTGTCCCCCCATCGGCCAAAACGGTCAATGCGTACAAGGCCTGCGCGGCTTCGTTCACGTACTCGTCGGCCAGATCGCCGTCGAAGGGATGATCAATGGGGCCCTCGATGTCGGAGTAGATCAGCGCGCCGGTCTCGTACCCGCCGTCGCCGGTTCCAACCGTGTCGCCCCAATCCCGGAACAGAACCCTTTCGTCCCATCCCGTGAACGCGACGGAGTCCTCGTTTTCGGTCACTTCCAAATCCATAGCGACCGATATCGTGGAACCCATCACTGGAGTCGGAGGAGTACCGGCAGGTACGGCAGCCGCAAAGGGGGTCCCGTTGGGGTCGAGGGAACTCGTCAGGCTGAGCATCGTATCGTCCGCCGCACCGCTCGCGCCAAGGCCCAGGCCGCCGATCGAGTTTTCGCCCATTGTGCCATTAGCGTCGCGGCCATGTGCGCCGCGGGGTGTGTCGTCGGCAGTATCGGGTGTGCCATCCACTCCATCCCCAGTTTCTGCGTTGATCGCCAAACTGGTGATCCCGCGGATAGTATCCGCATCCGCCTTATTCAGCCGGGGCAGCGCGTCGGGCGGCACGGGAACCATGGCCATGAACGTCGGTTCGTCGGCGTCCGGCAGCTTCTGGGTGCTCACACTCACGACGATCGTGCCGAGGTTGTTGGTGAGTGTGAACGTGCAGGGATAGGCGCTGTCGCAGGTGAACACTACGGGGCCGACTTCGTCTTCGACACCGTTGGCTGCGACACCGTCGTCTTCGACACCGCCGCGCATCGCGCTCCCGCCGGCCGGAACAGTCAACGTGTCGGAGTCGCCGGTACCCGGCAGCACCGCCAAGAGCGAGGCCTGCTCGTCCTTCCCACTCACATCCACGTAATCCTTGACGTGCACGGGCACCGTCTCCGGTATCGGGTCCGGCTTCGGGTCCACTATACCCGACGTGCCGGTCGCCGGGGCGTCGTCCCCACCGTCGTGGACGCAACCGTACATGACGGCCGAGAGGGCGACGATCGAGCACGCCGCCAGCAAACTGCGAGTCAGCTTCGTCTTCTTCATGGCTCCGAGGCTCTCCTCATTCTGAAGAGGCCTCGTGCGAGGCATACCGGAACTGAAAACCCGACACTCGCGCGGCGCGCGTGAACCCGCCGAGCCGCGCTGGGCAGCGATAACCCATTCCAATTACATCGGTTTTCGAGCTTGCCAACCGGCGTTGGGACCTCGGTCGCCGACGGACGCGCGTGTGCGCGCCGGGGTCGTGATTTCGGCTAGTTGCGAAGTGATGACGGTGTGTTTGCCGTTTACGGGGTGTGTGGCGTTGGGATGTGACGGGGATGCCGCGCCGTAGCACGCTGACGCTCTCTGGCCGGGCGGTGGACGCGCTCGCGGTCTCCGAGCGCGACGTCATCGTCTGGGACCGGGAGCTCGCGGGCTTCGGCGTGCGCGTCTACCCCTCGGGCCGCAAGGTCTACGTCGTCCAAAGCCGGGCGGGTGGCGGGCCACGCCGCGTCACCCTCGGCACCCACGGCGAGATCACCGCAACCCAGGCGCGCAAGCGCGCAGCCCAGGTCATCGACCGCATCAAGCGGGGCGAGGAGCCGGGCCCGCTCCTGCCCCAGACCGGCACCACCGTCGCCGACCTCGCCGAGCGCTACATGAGCGCCCACGTCGCACAGAACTGCAATGCGCACACCGCAGGCATCTACCGGGGCTCGCTGGAGAACCACATCCTGCCGGCGCTCGGCATGATGCCGCTTGGCCTGGTCGAGCGCGCCCACGTCTCGGCCCTGCACTATCGCCTGCGCGAGACGCCGCGTGCCGCCAACCGGGCGCTGGCGGTCCTCTCCAAGATGTTCTCGCTCGCCGCCGCCTGGGGCCTCGTGCCGGACGGCACCAACCCCTGCCGCGCCGTCCGCAAGTACAAAGAGCGAAAGCGAGAGCGCTTCCTTTCCCGCGAGGAGTACCGGCGCTTAGGCCAGGCCCTGGCGGAGGCGGAGGCCGAGGCGACGGCGGGGAGAGAGGGCGCGGTCTCCCCCTACGCCATCGCAGCGCTGCGCCTCCTCATGCTCACCGGCTGCAGGTTGAACGAGATCCTCACGCTCCGCTGGGACGATGTGGACCGCACCGCAGGCGAGTTTCGCCTCCGCGACGGCAAGACGGGCACCCGCATGGTGCCGCTGACACCCACGGCGGAAGCGGTGCTGGCGGGGATCCGCCGCATGCCCACAAACCCCTGGGTCATCGTCGGCAAGCAGCCCGGCTCCCATCTCCCCACCATCACCGCCGAGTGGTACCGCCTCCGCGCCCGCGCCGGCCTCGACGACGTGCGCATCCACGACCTCCGCCACTCCTACGCAAGCCGGGCGCTCGCCGCCGGCGAGAGCCTCTCCATGATCGGCAAGCTTTTGGGCCATGCCGACATCCAGAGCACCGCCCGCTACGCCCACCTCGCGCGCGAGACCGAGAGGGTGTCTGCCGCCAGGGTCGGCGCCAGCATCGGCGCCGACATCGCGCCGGCGGCGGGCGCCGGGAAGGATGGCGCGTCGTGAACTATTCGGCGAGCCAGCCGGCGCGAGGCTCAATTACAGAGTGCGTGGTCGACGCCCTCCCTGCGGGCCGGGACACGGTGATCTGGGATCGCGCGCTCACCGGCTTCGGCGTGCGCGTCTATCCCTCGGGCGCCAAGGTCTATGTCGTGCAGACCCGGGGCCCCGCGGGCACGAAGCGCATCACCGTCGGCCGCCACGGCGTCATCGGCGCCGACGAGGCCCGCCGCCGCGCGGCGCTGATCATCGCCCGCGTGCACGCCGGCGAGGACCCGGAGCGCCCGGCCCAAAAACCCGCAGGCCCCACCCTTGCCGCGCTCGCCGAGCGCTACCTGCGCGAGCATGTCGCGGTGCGCTGCAAGCCCTCCACCGCCGCCCAGTACAGGCTCGCCATAGAGCGCTATATCGTGCCCGCCCTCGGCGAGCGCGCGGTCTCTGAAATCGGGCGCAGCCATGTCGCCGATCTGCAGCACGCGCTCCGCGATCGCCCGGCCATGGCCAACCTGGTGATCGCGACGCTGTCGCGCCTGATCGATCAGGCGGTGGCCTGGGGCGTGGTTCAGGAGACCACCAACCCCTGCCGCTCGGCCCAAAAATACAGGGTCCGCCGGCGCGAGCGCTTCCTCACCGACGCCGAGTTCCGCCGCTTAGGTGCGGCCCTGGACGAGCTGGAGGCGACCGGGCGCCTCTCCTCCCATGCCGCCGCCGCCATCCGCCTGCTCATGCTCACCGGCTGCCGGCGCAACGAGATCCTGACGCTGCGCTGGGAGGATGTGCACCTGGAGGCCCACGAGCTGCGCCTTGCAGACAGCAAGACCGGCCCCCGCACGATCTCGCTCTCCGTCGAGGCGGCGGACGTGCTGGCCGCCATCCCCCGAGTGCCGGGCAACCCCTGGGTGATTCCCGGCACCAGGCCGGGGCAGCGGCTTTCCAGCATCTTCGAGCCCTGGAGCCGTGTGCGCGCCCGCGCCGGCCTCGACGACGTGCGCATCCACGACCTGCGCCACTCCTATGCCTCACGCGCGCTTGCGCTGGGCGAGAGCCTGCCGGTAATTGCGAAGCTCCTCGGCCACGCCCAGATCCAGACAACCGCCCGCTACACCCACCTCACAAGAGACTCCGTCAAAGACGCCGCAACACGCGTCGCCAACGACATCGCAAGAGATATCTTCCCGGCAAGCACCGCCCCCCCAACACACCGTTCGGCCGAAGCGAACGCCGACGCGCGGGCCCGCGCACGGCGCGATGGGAGCCGCCGGCGTGGCCTGGTCTGCGCCGCCTCGATGCCGGCGGGCTCACCCTGCCAAGAGCCTTGATGCCGGGCGGGATTCCGCGCTTGCATCGGCTGCCGACGCGTGGCGCGCTTGCCTGCCGGGATGCCGGGCGGCTCTGGGATGCCGCATCCATGGCTTGACGGCGGCGCAAATCGCCGCTAATTGTTTCGGAACGTCGTCGGTTGCCTGGGCCACCTCGGGCATGTTGTTAAGGTGACACGATGACTATGGACACTGCTGGGGTCATATTGGTAAACTCGGCGCTGCAGTCCACAAACGAGGCCTCCCGACACGAGGCCTCTTCATTAACGTAAAGGCTGTTACCGAAAGCACCGCGGCGCGCCGGCGCTGCGTTGAACGTTGTTCACCGGGTCGTTGTCGGAATGCGTGAAAGGCAGGCGGGGCGGGGGGTGTCGTTCGCGCAGAGGGCGGGCCCAGGTGCCGTCCTCCGTCTTGCGCGATGCGCCCCGTGCACAACTCTTCTCCGCTCTCTCATTCGGTTGAAGTTGTCCGATATCTTCATTTCCAAGCGAATTGAATACCACCGCATGTTCGGTATAAAAAATGCCTTTTCGGAAATAATACATACTGAAATCTTATAGATTTGTGCATGTTATGTGCTTGCATATCTGAGAGTAATCATATCCAATTGGTTATGGTTATTTGGTGCAGATTATGAGTCAAGGGTCGCCACTCCACCCGGATCTTGCGTTTTAGCTAAAGACGTCCCAGGCACACCGCAGAAGCCGACCGGGCCAACGGCAGAGGATGCCCGCGCCGCCCTCTGACCGCAGGGAGGGTGCGTCGCGCGCTCGGCATGCTTCAGGCTCTGCCGTTCCATCGGGTAGACTTCGTCCAGACCATGGGGTGGCAAGGCATCGGAGCCAGGCACTTCGACAGCAACAGCGATAGCGGCAGGAGGATGCGCCAGTGAACGCAACCGATACGGCAAATCTGAGCGGGCGCACGGCCCGCCCCCTCGACGTGACCCGGCTCGGCTTCGGCGGCGCGCCTCTCGGCAACCTCTACCGCAAGATTTCGGAGGAGGACGCGCAAGCGACGCTGCGCGCGGCACACGCCTGCGGCGTCCGCCTCTTCGATACCGCGCCCTACTACGGACTCGGCCGTTCGGAGGAGCGCTTCGGCACCGCCATCGAGAGTTTCGGCCGCGAGACCATCGTGCTCTCCTCCAAGATCGGCCGGCTCCTCGTCGATGGCCCGGTGGACGAGACGACGAAGGGGCTCTTCGTCGACGCGCCCGAGAAGCAGGTGGTGTTCGACTACACCTACGACGGCGTGATGCGCAGCCACGACGCGAGCCTCGCGCGGCTCGGGGTCGAGGCCATCGACATCCTCCTGATCCACGATGTCGACGTGTGGACGCACGGCAGCCAGGCGGCGGCGGACGAGAAGGTGCGCGAGCTCTTCGACGGCGGCGGATACCGCGCCCTGGATGAGCTCAAGGCCGCGGGCCGCATCGCCGCCTTCGGCGCGGGCGTGAATGAGTGGCAAGCCTGCGAGGCGC
Source organism: Alphaproteobacteria bacterium (assembly GCA_965262755.1). Classification (GTDB taxonomy): domain Bacteria; phylum Pseudomonadota; class Alphaproteobacteria; order UBA828; family UBA828; genus WTGU01. Next base: position 1,662,013 of record OZ253557.1, read on the forward strand.
TGCTCGGCCACGCCGATTTCGACTGCTTCCTCCTCGCCGGCCGCTACACCCTGATCGAGCAGGAGGCGCTCACCTCATTCCTGCCCACGTGCGTGGCGCGCGATGTCGGGATCATCCTGGGCGGGCCGTACAACTCCGGCATTCTCGCGACCGGCGCGATCGAGGGGGCGCGCTTCAACTATCAGCCCGCGCCGCCGGACATCATGGAGCACGTGCGTAGGATCGAGAGCGCGTGCCGGGACCACGGCGTGACGCTGCCGGCAGCGGCGCTGCAGTTCGTCCTCGCGCACCCCGCCGTCAAGAGCGTCATTCCCGGCGCCATGGCGGAGCGCGAGGTGCGCCACAACGTGGCGCTGCTGGAAGAGTCGATTTCCCCAGAATTTTGGGCCGATCTGAAGGAAGCTCAGTTGCTGCGTGACGACGCGCCGGTGCCGGCCGCCTGACGCGCCGGCCGCCTCGCTCAAACCAATTGACGCTCGGCGAGAGAGCGCATTAGAGCAATATCCGACCTTACCGAATCACGGCAGCCCGAACGAAACCCACCTCCCCCTGTCCCCCTCCCCCGAAGGCGGAGGGGGGACGCAGACGGCGCCGCCCGTTGCTCCCTCTCCGCCCCTGGGGGCGGAGAGGGCCGGGGTGAGGTGGGGGTTTCTCGGTCCACACTGCATGAAAAAGTGAGAACGTGCAGCAGCTGGGTACGATCCCGTCCGGTCGGATAGTGCTCTAGCGCCCGCGCGCCGAAGACCCACGGCTGGCACCTGCGCCTCCCGGATCACTCCTCGTGCGGCTGCTGCATCCAAGTCGGGATGTCTCGCGCCCCATGCGGGACGCGCCAGACATCGATGTCCGCTTCCCTCTCCACATAGAAGACCAGGGACGGAAACCTTCCGACCGATTGGAAGCGCAGGCCGGGAATATCCAGCTCATGCGCATGGCGGGGAGAGCCGCTCGCCGGCCGTTCGCCAATCTGCCGGAGGGCGTCTTCCAGCGCGTCGACGAAGTCGAGCGCAACCGCCGGTTCCGCCCCCGACAGATAGTGCTCGATCGCCTCATCGATATCGCGCCGCGCCCGCTCGCGAAGGACGACCGGCTTGCCGCTCACCGCCGGCCGGCTTCGCGGACCCGATCTCGGAGCCGGTCGAAGTAGTCCGCATCGGCCGTGGCCGCCTGCGGCGATGCCGCCCCTTCGAGAAGCAGGCCGCGCAAGCGCTGCCGATCCTGATCCTTGCGAATCAGTTCGCGGACGTACTCGCTTGACGTGCTGTAACCGCGCGCGCTGACCTGATCCTCCACGAAGTCCTTGAGGGCTTCGGGCAGCGATATGTTCATCGTGCTCATGGTTCGACGCTAACGCCGTTGACAAAATTTGGGGAATTATATTGGAGAGGCACATTGAGGGTAGCCGCCATCCCTCGCTGCCATCACGGAGCGTGATGCCTTCTGCTCCAATCTCTGACAACAGTGTTTTGCACTCAGACTCGGTCGTTCCTGTCTTACGCCGCAGCTCTTTCAACGACCGCCCCTGCGGGAATCGCTTGTCCTCAAGCAGCCTCTTTAACAGCTCTTTGCGATGACGCTCGGCCTTTTCAGGGAATACCCGACGCAACAATCTAGGTAAGGCAGCCGAGAGGGTCACTCCGAGCAGTGCTTCAAGCAAGGCTTCCTCTCAAGGACCTTGTGTCAAGCGTCGTCTGATTCCTTCACGACCACTGACCGCATCCCGTAGCCCTTCCGGCGTTGCCTTCACGTTCATGTCCGCCTGAAGCTCTGCCTTACTCGGTTGGTAGCTCGACGGCTTCACGGTGACGTGCCGCCGCGCGAGCGGCTTGACACGCGGTGAGGCGATCACCGTCTTGCCCCGGTTGCCAAGCGTGGGCTTCTTGGTCGGGTCCGTCATGTCTGCTCCCTACATGAGACCGAATCGAGAACTTGACTAAATCAGCGTTCGCGCGGCCGCCGAAAGCAGGAAGTGCTGCGCCACGGCCTACTCCTCAAATCAGTCATCAGTATGTTCGGATTATGTTCTGCCCGTGCAGCCCGCGCAATACCCAGCTTCCAAATCTTCTTAGCTCACCTAAATCAAATACTTAAAGGCCACTTGGTCCATCTGCTACCTAATGCCGAGCTCCTGAACGGGGAGATCTCCTACACCCTGAAGGAGGCCCAGGTTCTCATCGAAGCCTGGCGGCGTGACTACAACGCCATACGCCCCCATGGCAGCCTGGGATACCGGCCGCCGACCCTGGAAACGATCATCATGCCAAGCTGGGCGCCCAGCTCCGCTACGCTCCACCGGGCGCCCAGCTTGGCGGAGAAGCCGTCAATGCACTAACATTCAAACTGGACCAGTCAGTGGAGGCTGGTCACGGCAGGTCAAGAATATTTGTGTGGAGAGGACCCTCGCGAATGAGCAACTCGCTCAGTAGAAAAAGTAGTGGTAACGGTCATCCAGATTTCATCTTGAAGGGGATTGGCCCGCTGACCAAGCGTACGGGCAATCGTGATCATGCTGATATGAAGGTAGGCAAATATTTCGAGGCGGTGACCCTCCTTATTCCGAAGGATGGACAGCAAGGTGGCAAACTCAAACTCGTGAGGCTTTGCAACGATGCGCTGTACCAAGCCTACAAGCTCGACCTTCCTATAGCTGGCGTGCCGGGCGTGCTTAGCGCAATGGTCCAAGGAAAAGGCTTGTATTGGGATTCCATAGGGGAATTCTTTCAACTCTACGGACAATTTGAGCAAAAACTGGGGCTTATCGATGGCTACAAGCAAGGGAAAATCGAAAACGAAATGCGGACAAGGCTGGGAAACGACGCTGTTCAATATTCCCGGAAGTATGTGAGGGATGGAATAGAAAGCCTCACGCCTTTGCCGCTCTACGTTAGAAACATTTTGGCGCACCAAGGAACAAACACGGTGAACTGTCTAGCCGATGGAGACGTGCACACCGCTATTCGATTATTGAAGGATTGGTTAGGTCGACAGTAGGGAGAGCTCAATGTCTAGATCATAGGCAAGATTCCTTTTGACCGGACAACATGAGCAATGGACGCCATGACACCTTATAGTGTATATCTGCCGACTAGGGTTAGAATTCTTGCGTACTTAGCCTGTTGTTAGGCGCGCTTTGTTGCCCCCCTAAAATCCATCCAAATCAACGTGGTACCGCGCCGATCGGCACTGAACCAACGCGCCGAACAATAGGCAGAGCCAACCAAGAGAAGGCGACCCCATGATGACCATCACTCTTGATTTGGACTTTTGGGCCAATATTGCAGCTATAGCGGCATTTATTGTCACTCTCATTGGCGCAATCGTTGGGATATATGGCTACGCCAGCTATCGCTGCAGATGGAAGAGAAAAACAAATGCGCTTGTGAATTAACTGAAGGATCGAAAACTCCATGCCGGTCCTGGAACTAGGGGTCAGCAGACTGCAGCACATCTTATTCGCCATGTCGGGCTTACAAAGGATGAGATACTAAAGATCAGTTTTGAAAATCCACAAATAACTCGCATGGTTGGAATAGATGAAGCTGGAAGGGCCGATATCTTATATTTTGAATTCGATAGCTAACCAGCCACGCTGAGGAGAGCGCCGGAAGCCGCGGCCCAAGCTGGAGTGTTGACCGGCGTCAAATCGGCGCGCCGATCAACATCGACGGAAGTCGGATGGGCGATCGGCGCCGGTTTCGAGCTGCCGCTGGCCGCGCGCTGGGCGCTCCGGTTCGACGGTTCGTATCTGGACTTCGGCAGCAAGACCTATCGCGTGAACCTGTCCGGCAACAATTCCTGCGGACCCGGCGGCGCCATGACGGCCTGCCGCTATACCGTCAGGAACAGGCTGGGCGTGGTCCGCCTGGGGATCGTCTATCGGTTCGGCGAATAGGGTACGCTGGCGTCGTCGGATGAGGCGCCGTGTACGGCGTGCAAATTTGCTCGGAAGCTCGAAATGGTATTCCGATGACAAACACAGTCAGCGAGGGTCCCAGTATTGAATACATCTGCATTCGATTTGATTACTGATCCTGCGTTTCCGCTTTGGCGTTCTCGGAGGAAAGGTATTGTCGTAAATAATAACAATATGTTACCGGAATGATGGGCGATTCACTCCGGCCTTGTTGCGGGCATCTCCCTCGGCCAGCTCTGTCGCAGGGTGGATGGCCGGAACGAGTCCGGCCATGACGAGTTGGGGGCACCGCGCAAATGCATGCGAACTTCGGCAACATGGCACTAAAACGCGGGGATAAGGCGCTCCTTGGGATACTCGGCGCCGACGACATGCTGGATCGTCACCGCGCGGACCATCTGATAGGTGCGGATGCGGAACGCCGGATCGCAGGACATGCGGATGTACATGTCCTTGCCGCTGATCCCGTAGTCGTCCCGAAGCCACTGCATCATGTTGTCGCAGGCGTCGTAGACGGCGTGCTCCATCGGCAGGTTGATCCCCACCGCCACGATGCTGTCCGGCTTCTCGATCCGCACGCAGGGCGCGTGCTTGTTCTTGATCACCGTGGCGCTTAGCTGGATCGTCGCCCGCGTCTCGTCGGCGATGCCGGTGAACTCGGTATCGCCCTGCCCGCCATGCATGTCGCCCACATAGAGCAGGCCGCCGTCGTGGTAGGCGTTGAGCAAGATCGTGTGACCGGCGCAAACGTCCCGGCAGTCGATGTTGCCGCCGAAAGGGCCCTGGCCGAGGAGCGAGGTGAACACCTCACGCTCCGGCGCGCACGCAAGCGTGCCGCAGAAGGGCATCAGGTCCCACGTGAGCTTGTCGGAGTAGCGGCCGGTGCCGTCCCGCGTGTGGCCGCTCGGGCCGGGAAAATGCTCGATCACCTGCACGTGCGGTTCCGAGCACTCCGCCCAGCGCTTCGAATCTCCCAACGGCCCGATGCCCGGCAGGATGCCGGAGAAGCCGTAGCGCCAGGGATCGATGGAGTCGATATGTACGGCGAGCGTATCCCCCCGCTCGCAGCCCTCGACATAGATCGGGCCGACCACGGGGTTGTATTTGGGCGGCCAGACGCTCTGCAGCGCCACCACATGCTCGCCGGTGAAGTTGTGCACCAGCGGGTCGTCGCTGTCGTCGGCGATGAGGCCGGAGAGCGCATCGTCGGTCTCCAGCTGAAACGCCTCCCCCTGCGCCACGCTGAGCGCCGGTTCGTCCTCCCAGTCGAAGGCGTACTTGCTCGGAATCTCGCCCCGCTTGATCGTCTGCATCGCCTATTCTCCCCTGGTCTGCGGTCTTCAGTGATGGCGGCGCTCACCCAAGCGGGGGAACCACGCATAGACTCGCTCGAAGGCGGCTTCGGCGCGCTTCCCCCGCACCCGCGCGGCGGGCGCCGATCCGCTGCTACAATAGCATAGCCCTATGCCTTGAGGTTCGCGGCTGCGATGCGATAGTCCCTGCCGGCGGCGCGATCCCACTTCCGCGCTCGGGAGGCGGACGGATGCAGACCATGATCCGACGGCGGCCCACGGGCATCGCCCTGGCCTTGCTTGCAGTGCTCGTGCTGACGGCGTGCGCCGGCGAAATGCGTGAACCGCCACCCCCTGCCGGGGAGGCACGGACCCTGGAGCATCAGGGGATCGAGCGCACTACTATTTGCACAACATCGAGGCCACGGCCTCTGCGCCGGTCCCCTTGGTTGTTTCGCTCCACGGCTACCGGGGCACGGAACAAGCGTTGACGGAGCGTAATGATCTTTCACAGATCCCGTGGGGATCGTTGGATCGGGTGGCGAGCCGGGAGGGGTTTGTCGTCGCCTATCCCCATGCCTGGCTCGGGCAATGGAGCCTCTTCGAGGGCTTGCCGAACATCGCGTTGGACGATGGCCGCACCGTGGACGATGTGGGGTTCATCGCCCGCATGATCGCCCGCCTCGTGGACGAGGGATTGGCGGACGCGGAACGGGTCTATCTGACCGGGTTCTCGGACGGCGCGATCATGTCATACAAGCTGCTCTGCACCGCCGGGGCACCCTTCGCCGCCGCCGCGCCCAACGCCGGCACGATGTATCAGACACACCGTGACACCTGCGCGGCGACCGTTCCGATCCCCCTCCTAGCCATCGCTGGTACGAACGACAGAAGCGTGCCCTACGACGGCTGGCTGTTCCCGACCGGACGGGGGCTCTCGGTCCCCGAGACCATGGAGCATTTTCGCCTGCTTCACGCCTGCACCGGCCAGAAGACCGACCTTCTGTACGACCGGGATGCCGAGGACAACAGCCGCGTCCGCGAAACTGTCTGGACCGGTTGCGGGGTCGAGAACGCCGTCAAGCTGCTCCGGGTCGAAGGCGGCGGCCACAACTGGCCGAGCCTTGAGCCGCTTCCCGACGCCTGGCGCGGATGGTCCGGTACCCACAACCGCGACATCGAGAGCGTGGAAGAGATCTGGGCGTTCCTGCGCCAGTTCCGCAAGGGCGACGCGCAGCCGTAGAGTCAGGCGGAGGCCCTGGCCACCGGAGGGATGTAGTCGGTGAGGTCCTCCTCACCGAATTGCACCGTGCACCCCAGCTCGGCGGAGCGGTAGAGCGCCATCAGGATCTCCGTCACCGCGAACCCGTCACGAAAGGTCTCGGAAGGCGTCACGCCGGTGCGGAAGCATTCCACCATGTGGCGGTTCTCGCTGGTGTAGCCGTAGACCCCGGCCTCGTCCTCCAGCGCCGGCATTAGCCCCTGCTCCGCGTTCTGCTTCTCCACCAGGTCCTCGCCGGCAGCGCCCTTGACCGCACGCGAGATGAAGACCTTGAGCCCGGTGCCGAGGGAGGAGAACTCCATCGAATACTCCGGCCCCAGCAGCTCCAGTTGGATGCGGAGCCCCGCCCCCACATAGGCCCAGGACGTGGTGGTTTCGATCATCGCCTCGTTGCCGTCCGGATCCTCCAGCACCAGCGTGCCTCGCGCGAAATCCTCGGCGGGGCGGCGGCCATAATCGACCTCGCGCCCCATCTCCCGCTTGAGGCGCCGCACATAGGCCGGCCGGGTCCACTTGAGATTGGCGACGGTGGCGTTGACGCTCTTCACCGTGAGCGCATCGCGCGCCTCGTCCGGCGCCGTCAGCATGTGGCGGGCAACCTCCACCGAATGGCACATCATGTCGGAGAGCACGCCGCCACCCTGCTTCTCGCCTTGCCAGAACCAGGGCATGTGCGGACCGGAATGCTCCTCGGCCGCACGCGCGAGATAGGGCCGGCCGGTGAGCGGCACGGCGCGGCGCCAGATGATCTCCTTCCCGCGCTCAACCGCCGTCGAGAACACCTGGTTCTCCAGATAGCCGGTGGCGAGCCTGGCGTCGTCCGCAAGCGAGACCATGGCGCGGGCCTCGGCCAGATTGCGCGCGAGCGGCTTCTCGCAGGCGATGCCGCGCAGCCTCTTGCCGCCCTTCACCGCCTTGTGGATCGCCTGTATGGTGGCAACCCGGGTGTCGTTGGGCGAGAGGATCCAGAGCGCGTCCACGTCCTTCGCCTGGATCAGCTTGTCGAGCGAGCCTTGGGCGGTGCAGGGGCCGAGGTCGAGTTCGTTGGCACGCTTGGCCAACGCGCTGCGGCTCTCTTTCGTCGGGCTGTAGACCCCGGTGATCGCGCAATTGCGCACGCCGGTGAAGGATTCGAGGTGGAAGCGGGCGATGAAGCCCGCGCCTATCATCCCGATACGCAGCGTCTTCAGCGGCTTGCGCTGGGCCATGGTCTCTCCCTCCCCTGCCACAAATGCGAGCCGCCATTATGGCACCTCGCACGGAGACGCCACAGCGGGAGAGACCCGCGGCGGGCCTCAATGGCCGCCCGCGGGGTTCTCATTTAGAGTAGGCGGCGCGAGCGAACGGGGACGGCAGGCGGATAGCGGCTTCGGGAGGCGGAGCCATGGAACTCGGCATGCTCATGATGCCGCTGCACAGGCCGGAGAGGCCGTTCCTCACGGTCCTGCGCGAGGATCAGGACGCGATCGTCCTGGCAGATGAGTTGGGCTTCGCGGAGGTCTATGTCGGCGAGCATTACTCCAACAAGCCGGAGCAGATCACCTCGCCCTTCATCTTTCTCGCGACCCTGATCGAGCGCACGAAGCGGATCAAGCTCGGCACCGGCGTGATCAACCTGCCGCAGCAGCACCCGGCGATCGTCGCCGCCCATGCGGCGATGTTCGATCAGCTTGCTCAGGGCCGCTTCATCTTCGGCATCGGGCCCGGCGGCTCGCCCGGCGACTTCGAGATGTTCAAGCTGAACAACCCTCCGGACCGGCCGAAGATGATGCAGGAGTCGATCGAGACGATCCTGAAAATCTGGACGCAGGAGCCGCCTTACGAGTTCCCCGGCGGCTACTGGGATTTTCAGATCAAGGACGCCTACCGCAGCGACCTCGGCGTCGGCGTCATGGCCCGGCCGTACCAGACGCCGCACCCGCCCATCGCCGTCTCGATCATGAGCCCCCGCTCAAGCAGCGCCCGCACCGCCGGCGCGCACGGCTGGATCCCGATCTCGGCGAACTTCACCCCGGCCTGCCACGTGAAGACCCATTGGGAGGCCTATGCCGAAGGGTGCGAAGCGGCCGGGCGCAGGCCCGAGCCCGCGATCTGGCGTGCGGCCCGCAGCATCCTCGTGACCGAGAGCGACGCCGAGGCCGAGGACTATCTGGCCGACCCCGACAACGCGCTCGCCTTCTACTTCAACTATCTGCGCACGGTGCTGCTGGATGCCGACTTCGGCGCGCTGCTGAAAGACGACCCCGCCATGCCCGACGAGGCGATCACGACCGAATACATGTTGGACGCGATGGTGGTCGCCGGCAGTCCTCGCACCGTGACCGAGAAGCTCGTGGCCTTTCGCGAGGAGGTCGGCGAGTTCGGCACCCTGATCGCGACCGCCCACGACTGGGACGACGAGGTTCGCTGGCGGCGCTCCATGCGCCTGCTCGCCGACGAAGTCGTCCCGCACCTGTAACCGGAGCGCGCAATGGCTCAGGCCAACTACGATCTCGTCATCCGCGGCGGCACGGTTGCCACCGCAGCCGACACGGTCGCCTGTGACTTAGGAATCCGCGACGGCCGCGTCGTCGCGCTGGCGGAAGGGCTTGGGCCCGGCGCAGACGAGATCGACGCCACGGGCAAGCTCGTGCTGCCGGGCGGGGTCGACAGCCACTGCCACATCGACCAGCCGTCCTCGATGGGCGCCACCACGGCGGACGATTTCCGCTCCGGCTCCATCTCGGCCGCCTGCGGCGGCACCACCTGCATCATCCCCTTCGCGGCGCAGCACCGGGGCCAATCGCTCCGCGCTGTGGTCGAGGACTACCACGCGCGTGCCCGGGGCAAGGCGGTGATCGATTACGCCTTTCACCTGATCGTCTCGGACCCGACCGAGCAGATTCTCGGCCAGGAGCTGCCGGCGCTGATCGCGGACGGCTACACCTCGTTCAAGATCTACATGACCTACGACGCGCTCAAGCTGGACGACCGCCAGATCCTCGACGTGCTCGCGGCGGCGCGGCGCGAGGGCGCGATGGTGATGGTCCACGCCGAGAACCACGACGTCATCGCCTGGCTCACGGAGCGCCTGATCGGCGCCGGCCGTTCCGCCCCGCAGTTCCATGCCGTCGCACATGCCGCCGCAGCCGAGCGCGAGGCGACCCATCGGGCGATCGCGCTCGCCGAGATCGTCGATTTGCCGATCCTGATCGTGCATGTCTCGGCGCGCGCGGCGATGGAGGAGATCCGTGCCGCCAAGGCACGGGGGCTCAGGCTCTACGCCGAGACCTGCCCGCAATATCTCTTCCTCACCGCCGCCGACCTCGACCGCGAGGGCTTCGAGGGCGCCAAGTACGTATGCAGCCCGCCGCCCCGCGACGCCGCGAACCAGGAATTCGTCTGGCGCGGCCTGGAGGGCGGCGTGTTCGACGTCTTCTCCTCCGACCACGCGCCCTATCGCTACGACGATCCGGAAGGCAAGCAGATGCACGGCAAGGGCGCGCCCTTCAACAGGATCGCGAACGGCGTGCCAGGGCTCGAAATCCGCATGCCGATGTTGTTCTCCGCCGGCGTGGGCACCGGGCGGATCGGCCTCAACCGCTTCGTCGACCTCTGCTGCACCCGGCCGGCGAAGCTCTACGGCCTCTACCCCCGCAAGGGCAGCATCGCGGTCGGCGGCGACGCCGATATCGCCATCTGGGATCCGGAGCTCAAGGTGACGATCTCGCAGGACATGCTGCACGACAATCTCGACTACACCCCCTACGAGGGCCGCGTCGTCACGGGCTGGCCGGTGACCACGCTCTCCCGCGGCGCGGTCGTGTGGGATAAGGGCGCGGTGCTGGGCGAGCCGGGGCGCGGCCAGTTCCTGCGCTGCGACCTGCCGGAAGCGGCGTACCCTCTGGGCCGGCGGGTCCACGGCTTCGCGCCGGAGAGCGGCAAGTACGACGCCCCATGGTCGGGAGAGGACAGGGAATGAGCCGAATCGTCACCGTCGCAGCCGCCCAGCTCGGCCCCATCGCCCGCGACGAGCCGCGTGCGAGCGTGGTCCAGCGCATGATCCGCCTGATGCGCGAGGCGGCAGCGCGCGGCGCCGACCTCGTGGTCTATCCGGAGCTCGCGCTGACCACGTTCTTTCCGCGCTGGCTGCTCGACGACGCCAAGGTGGATGCGTTCTTCGAAGCGGAGATGCCCGGCCCCGAAACGCAGGCGCTCTTCGAGGAGGCCGCCTCCCTCGGCATCGCCTTTCACCTCGGCTACGCGGAGCTCGCACGGGAGGGCGGGAAAACCCGCCGCTTCAACACGGCCATCCTGGTCGACAATGCGGGCGCGATCGTCGGCAAGTATCGCAAGGTCCATCTGCCCGGCCACGCCGAGCACGAGGTCGAGCGCGAGTTCCAGCACCTGGAGAAGCGCTATTTCGAGGTGGGCAACCTCGGCTTCCCGGTGTGGGAGGCGCTGGGCGGCCGCGTCGGCATGCTGATCTGCAACGACCGGCGCTGGCCCGAGGCCTTCCGCGTGCTCGGCCTGCAAGGCGTGGAGCTGGTGCTGATCGGCTACAACACGCCGGCGCTCAACGGCCTCGCCTTCGAGCCGCCGCACCGCCGCGCCTTCCACAACCACCTCTCCATGCAGGCAGGCGCCTATCAGAACGGGACTTGGGTGGTCGGCGTCGCCAAGGCCGGCCGGGAGGAAGGCGTCGACATGCTGGGCGGCAGCGCGATCGTCTCGCCCAACGGCGAGATCGTGGCGCAGGCCCGCTCGGTCGATGACGAGGTCGTCGTCGCCGCCTGCGACCTGGATGACGGCGCCTTCCTCAAGTCGAGCACCTTCGATTTCGCGGCCCACCGGCGCACCGAGCATTATGGCCTGATCGTCGAGACCACGGGCCTCGTGCCGCCGCGCGGGAAGGCGCCGTGAGCGCCCGCATTCTCGTCATCAACCCGAACAGCAGCACCACGGTAACGGACGATATCGCCCGCGCGCTGGCGGGCTTCCACTTCAATGGCGGGCCCGTCATCGACTGCATGACGCTCAAGGAGGGCCCGCCCGGCATCGAGACCCAGCGCCATGTGGACGAGGTGGTGGCGCCGCTCTGCCGCACGATCGAGCGGGAGCAGGCGGATGCCTTCGTCATCGCCTGCTTCTCCGACCCCGGCCTTCACGCGGCGCGGGAGGTCGCGTCAGCGCCGGTCTTCGGCATCGCCCAATGCGGCATGTTGGCGGCGCTCGCCCGCGGCGAGCGCTTCGGCATCGTCGCCATTCTGGAGACCTCGATCCCGCGTCACCGGCGCTACGTCGCCTCGCTCGGCCTGAGCGACCGCATGGCCGGCGAGCGCGCCATCGGCCTCGGGGTCACGGAGCTTGCGCAGGAGGACATCGTCGCAACCCGCATGACCGAAGCGGCGGAGCGGCTGCAGGACGAGGACGGTGCGGACGTGATCGTCCTCGGCTGTGCCGGCATGGCGCGCTACCGGGCGCCGCTGGAGGCGCACCTCGGCTGCCCCGTCATCGACCCCTCGCAGGCGGCGGTCGGCACGGCGCTCGCCATGCTCCGCAGCCGGCCGGCCTGAATTAGACCGGGAAGGAATAATCTGGTCTGATCGTCGCCGACCTAACCTCTATGGCAAGCGAAGGGAGATGTGATGATGACGAGGTTTACGAGGAAGATCGCGTTCGTTGCGCTTTGCGGCGCAGCAGTCGCCGCAGGAGGCATGACGCTCGGCACCACGCCCGCGCAGGCGGGGACCGAGCTGCGCGCGCTGACCTGGGAGGGCTACACCGACCCGAGCGTGATCGAGGTCTTCACCGAGCAGACGGGATGCACCTTGGTGCCCACCTACGTCGGTTCCAACGACGAGATCACCGCGAAGATGGCGGCGGGCGGCGGCGGCTACGACCTCATCTCTCCGGCGGTCGACAATGCCCAGCTGATGGTCGGCATGGGCGTGCTCGAGCCCCTCGACCCGGCCCGCCTCGAGCACTTCGACGAGATCTACGCCTCCTTCCGCGACCATCCGGGTGTGCAGTCTGACGGCCAAATCTGGTCGATGCCCATGGCCTGGGGCTCGATCCCGCTCATGTACCGTACCGACAAGTTCGAGACCCCACCGACCTCGGCTGCGGTGCTGTTCGACCCGCAATACGAGGGCAAGATCGGCATCCAGAACGTCAAGAGCAGCATGTACCTGACCGCCCGTCTCATGTATGGCGCCGACTTCGACGTCTACGATATGACCGACGAGCAGCTCGATGCGGTCAAGCAGAAGATGATCGAGCAGAAGCCGCTGGTGCGGAAGTACTGGTCTTCGGCCGGCGAGCTGATCGAGCTCTACGCCAACGGCGAGATCTGGGTCTCCGAAACCTGGGGCGGCTATCAGGTGAGCGAGCTGAAGAAGATGGATATTCCCGTCGCCGAGCTGCTGCCGGTGGAGAAGGCCGACGGCTGGCAGGACGTCTGGAACATCGTGAAGGGCAGCGAGAATATCGACTGCGCGTATCAGTGGATCAACTTCATCTCAGGTCCCGACGGCCAGTGCGGCATGGTGCGGGTTGCCGGCTACTCCGCTGCGAACCCGGCCGCCGTGCAGGAGTGCCTGACCGACGAGGTGAAGCGCGACCTCCACCTCGACGACCTCGACTACGCCGAGGGCCTCGACTTCTGGAAGCTGCCGCCACGCATCGGCAAGTATGTCGAGACCTGGAACGAGATTTTGGCAGCCGAATAGCTGCCGATGCCGCTCCAGGGCGGCAAAGTCAGAGCGGAGCACCGTGTCGCGGGCTGTGGGCGACGCGGTGCTCCGTATCTTTTGAGCAAACGCGGATGAGCGCTCTCGTCTCACTGCCCCGAACAACGCCGACGGACGAGATTCTGGCCGTGCTCATGCGCGACGGGTGCGTGATCCTGGAGAACCTCGCCGACGCGGCGACCGTGGACGCCGTCGCCACCGACCTGGCACCGGACATCGCACGCACGCCCACCGGGGCCGGCGAGTTCGTGGGCCACAAGACCAGGCGCACGCACACGGTCCTGGTCAATTCCCCCACCGCGGGCGCGCTCGCCCTCCATCCGGCGATCGAAGCCCTCAACGATGCGGTGCTCGGACCCTATTGTGCCCGCTATCAGCTTTCTTCCGCTGCGGCCATCGCCATCGGTCCGGAGGAGACGCGGCAGGAGCTGCATCGGGACGATCTGGTCTATCCCCTCGCCCATCCGAGCGAGCGGCAGAGCGTTGTCACGGTCATCTGGGCGCTTACGGATTTCACCGCGGCGAATGGGGCAACGCTGGTCGTGCCGGGCAGCCATCGTTGGGACGACGAGCGCAAGCCGACGCTGGCGGAGGCCTTGCCGGCCGAGATGCCGCGCGGCTCGGCCGTCTACGTCCTGGGCTCCACCTATCACGCGGGCGGGGCCAACTGCGCCGACAGTGTGCGCGTCGGCCTCCTCTACGGCTACTGCCTCGGCTGGCTGCGGCAGGAGCAGAACCAGTACCTCGCGGTGCCGCCGGACATCGCGCGGGCCCTGCCCGAGGCGCTGCAGCAGCTCATCGGCTACGCCGTGCACGAGCCCTTCCTGGGCTGGCACGACCTGCAGGACCCGATCGAGCTCCTGCGGGGCTATGAGGATCAAAGCGCAGGCGCGCGCGACCTGATTCCGGAGGGGCAGGCCGCGGCGGTACAGGGAGAGCGGGTGAAGCGCTCCTAGACGTTCATCTTGACATCACATATACTGTCATATCATATACGATGAGATGCGTGTTGGACACCAACGTCGTGGTCGCCGGCCTGCGCAGCCCGAGCGGGGCCTCCGCAGCGCTGATCGACCATGCCTTGAGTGGAAGGTTCACGCTCCTGCTGTCCGTGGCCCTGGCGTTGGAATACGAGGCGGTCTGCCGCGATCCTGCGCAGCGGATCGTGTCGGGATTGAGCGATGAGGAGGTATCGACCATCGTCTCGGCGCTCTGTGCGATGTGCGAACCGGTTCATGCGCGGTATTTGTGGCGCCCCCAGCTCCGCGACCCTGCCGACGAAATGGTGCTCGAGACTGCCGTGAACGGAAGAGCCGACGCTCTGGTGACGTTCAACCGGCGCGACTTCGGCGATGTGCCGGCGCGCTTCGGGGTCGTGCTGCAATCGCCCCAGGAGGCATTGAGGAGGCTCGCATGGTGAAGAAGGAGACCAGCACCTATCCGCTGCGGCTGCCCAAGTCCCTGAAGGAGGCCGCCGCGCAGATCGCCAGGGAAGATGGCACCAGCATCAACCAGTTCGTGGCGACGGCTGTCGCCGAAAAGATTTCCGCCATGAAGACCGCCGATTTCTTCGCCGCGCGAAGCGCCGACGCCGACATCGAGGCGGCGCGCTGCCTGCTGCGACGGGACGGCGGCGAGCCGCCGGACCCCGAAGACCGCTTGCCGTAGAGCGCGTCCGTCTTTGACGGACGCGCGACAGGCCGCGACCGCGGCCCGCCGCTCCTGCGGCGCCCTCGCGGAGGCGCCGGCCGCAGGCCGGCTGCCGTGAGCGACAAAGGACTAGAGCGGAGCGCTACCGCGCCCGCCGCTTCTCTGCCGGCTGGATCAGGATCACGGTCGAGACCACGATCAGGATGATCGAGACGGCGATGATCACCGTGCCGATTGCGTTGATCTCCGGCGTGATGCCGCGGCGAATGGCGGACCAGATGTACATCGGCAGCGTGTTGTCGCGGCCGGTGAGGAAGAAGGTCACCGGGATCTCGTCGAAGGAGAGGGTGAAAACCAGGAGCGAGGAGCCGATGATGGAGGTCCGGATGTTGGGCAGCGTGACCTTCCAGAACGTCCTGAGCGGGGTCACGCCGAGGTCGGCCGAGGCCTCGATGATGCGCCGGTCGAAGCGCTCGAGCCGCGCATAGACGCTGGTGATGACAATAGCGGCGAACGCGGTGCCGTGGCCGATTATCACCGTGGCGAGACTCAGCTCGATGCCGAGCTGCGAGAAGAAGCTCAGCATCGAGACGCCCGTGATGATGCCCGGCAGTGTGATCGGAAGGATCACGAGGCGGCGGAACACGGTCTTGCCAGGGAAGTCGTAGCGGCTCAGCGCCAGCGCCGTCGGAATGCCGATCACGAGGCAGATCGCGAGCGCTGAGACCGCCACGATCAGGCTGTTCCCCACCGCCGCCAGCAGCTGCGGGTTGGTGAAGGCCTTGACGTACCACTGCAGCGTCCAATCGCCGAAGGGCAACCGCATGATCTTGTTGTCGTTGAAGCTGAAGATCATCAGTGTCGCGATGGGCACGTAGAGGAAGGCGAGGACGCACCCGGTGACGACGGCGAGCGCGCGATAGCTCAGGTCGCGGTCCGAGCGGCGGCGGCGGTGCGGGCGCTCGAGCGCCGCTCCGTTTGGCAGATCGCGGTCGAGGGTTGCCACGGCTAGCCCAAGTCCAACCGGCCGGCGCGCTCGAACCGGTCGGAGGCCGTGATCACCGCCAGCACGATGAAGAGCATGATCATGGAGAGCGCCGAGCCGAAGGGCCAATCCATGGCCTGCCCGAACTGCGTCGAGATCACGTTGGAGATCATGTTGGAGTAGGGCCCGCCCACCAGCCTGGGCGAGATGAAGTCGCCGAACGAGAAGCAGAAGGTGAAGGTGAACCCGACCAGGATGCCCGGCACGGAGAGCGGCAGCGTGATGCGCAAGAAGGTGCCGAGGCTGCCGACACCCAGATCCTTCGAACCCTCGATCAGGCTCCGTGGAATCTTTTCCAGCGTCGCGAAGAGCGGCATCACCATGAAGGGCGTGAAGATATACGCCATGGTGATCACCATGGCGTACTGGTTGTAGAGGAGCACTCCGATCGGCTCGTCCACCACGCCGATCCAGATGAGGAAGGTGTTCAGGATGCCCTCGGTGCCTAACACGATCTTCCAGGTGTAGACGCGCAGCAGGTAGGAGACCCAGAGCGGGACAATGGTGGCCACGTAGATGATCGTCCTGAGCCTGGGCGAGCGCAGCTTGAAGACCAGGAAGTAGGTCAGCGGATAGGCGAGGGCGAAGGTAACGATCGAGACGAAGATCGAGATTTTCAGGCTGCGGAGCAGGATCGTGACGTACTGCGATTCGGCAAATATTTTCAAATAGTTGGCGACCTGGAAATCGGGGACGTGGAAGGGAAACTGGGTCCGGTAGAAGCTGATCATCAGCATGATCACGTAGGGCACCAGCAGGACCACGACCCACCAGATGAGCGGTGCCGAGACGAGGGCGGCGAATTCGAGCCGGCGACGCCGGACGTAGTTCATGCAGGGGGATCCGCCGACGCGTCGCCGGGGCCGATGAAGAGGATCACGCTCGCCGGGTCGAAGCGGAGAGAGACCGTGCCGCCCACCGGCGGCAGCGGCATCTGATGCAGCCCGGTCTCGAGCTGGCGGTGCACGATGAGCAGGCGCTCGGCACCGATATCGATGGCGAGCCTGACCGAATCGCCGTGGAAGAAGACATCGCGAAGCTGGCCGGAGAGGCTGTTGAAACCGGCCGGAAGCGCGCGCCCGTCGCCGAGCGCCACCTTCTCGGGCCGGATCGAGAGCGTAACCCTGGCGCCCACCGCAGGCGCGGCACCCTGGAGCGCGACGCGGATATCGGCTGTGCCGCAGCTCACCTGCGCGGTGCCGTCTGACATCCCGGTCACGACGCCTGCGACCATGTTGGAGGTGCCCAGAAAGTTGGCGACATAGGGCGTCTCAGGCCGGTCGTAGAGATCGGTCGGCGATCCCGCCTGCACGATGCGACCGGCATCCATCACCACGATGCGGTCGGACATCACCAGCGCTTCGGTCTGGTCGTGGGTTACCATCATGAAAGTAAGGCCGATCTGGTCGTGCAGGCGCTTCAACTCCACCTGCATGGATTCACGGAGCTTGGCGTCGAGCGCCGACAACGGCTCGTCGAGCAGCAGGATCTTCGGTCGCCGGATCAGGGCACGGGCGAGCGCCACGCGCTGCTTCTGGCCGATGGAAAGCTCCGCCGGCCTGCGGTCGGCCTTGTCGAGCAGCTCGATCGTGTGGAGCGCGTCCTCCACCTCGCGCGCCGCCTCGCGCCGCTTCATGCCGGCGATGGTGAGGCCGTAGCCGATGTTCTGCGCGACCGTGAGATGCGGGAAGAGCGCAAAGTCCTGAAACATCATGTTGACCGGTCGCCGATAAGGCGGAAGGTCGGTCACGTCGCGCCCGTCGAGCACGATGCGGCCCGCATCGGGAAACTCGAAGCCCCCCACCATGCGGAGCGTGGTGGTCTTGCCGCAGCCGGAGGGCCCGAGGATGGTCAGGAACTCGCCTTCCTCGACGGCGAGCGTCACATCGTCCACGGCGCGCACGCCGCCGCGGAACGTCTTCGTGACGTTTTGGATTTCGAGGATGGCAGCCATCGCGTGATGCTTCGCTCCGTGGGCAGGCGGAGCATACGCCAGAACAGGCGCAGCCTGAATTCGGGCCGGGGTGCCGTTTACGGGTCAGGCGGCGGCCTCTACACTTCCGCGAAACGCAGCCGGCATGGGGAGGCTCGGTGGCTAGTCGCTGGAACGACGGCCGCAGATTCGAAGGGCGGGTCGCCATCGTGACCGGCGCGAGCGGCGCATTGGGCGGCGCCTCTGCCCGCGCGCTCGCGCGCGAAGGGGCCCACGTCGCCCTCGCCTATCGCAGCGGCGCCGACGCGGCCGCCCAGGCCGTGGACGAGATCGCGGCCGGCGGCGGCACGGCTTACGCCGCCCCTCTCGACATCACCGACGAGCATTCGGTGCAGGCCTTCGTGGACGAGGCGGTGGCGCGCTATGGCGGCATCGACGTGCTGATCAACGCAGCGGGCCGGATCGACGCGGCGGACGCCGTCCGCTTTGCCGAGACGGACCCGCAAGCGTGGGATGCGCTCTTCGCGGTCGACGTGAAGGGCACGTTCCTCATGTGCCGCGCCGTCGTGCCGCACATGGAGGCGCGCGGCGGCGGTGCCATCGTCAACTTCGCGGGCTCCTACGGCAACGGCGTGAACCAGGAGAACATGGTGAACTCCGTCGCCGTCTCCTACTGCGCGGCCAAGGGCGCGGTGCGCGGCTTCACCGCCTCGCTCGCGCGCGACCTTGCGCCACGCATCCGGGTCAACGCCGTCTCGCCGGGGCCGATCCAGGCGAACTGGGATGCCGACTGGGGCATCCCAGCCGAGCATATCGAGGAAGCCGTCAACATGACGCAGCTGAAGCGCATGGGCATGCCGCAGGAGATCGCGGAGACGGTGCTCTTCCTCGCCTCGGACGGCGCCGGCTACATCACCGGCCAGATGGTGCTCGCCGACGGCGGCTGGACACTGGCGGGTTAGGGAGAGCTGCAGTGTCACTGGAAGCGATCGATCTTGCCGCGCTGATCCCCGCCGATCTGCCGGACGGCCGCGAGGCGGTCGCGGAAGGCCGTGCGTTGGGGCCGACCATCGAGCGCGCGACCTCGCTCTATTGCGAAGAGAAGGGCGTGGGCTCGGAGCGCGAGTGGCGCGAGAAGGCACGGGCTGAGGGTATCCCGTGCACCTGCATGAATATCGGCCTCGCCACCTGGGACGACACCCGCGAGGCCATGAGCCTTATTTACGAAGACGCGCTCTCGCGCGGCGTGCGCCCGCCGGACCGCTTCAACCTGCTCGCCGAGCGGCGCATGGGGTTGCCGAAGGAGCTGCGCGCCCAGGCCCCGCAGGAGACGGGCCCCGCTCTCTGGACCGATCAACACTGGTGGGAGATGACCCACACCGTGCCGATCCAGCCGGAGGCGGCCGACAACATGATCGGCGGGCCGGGCTCGGTCGACAATGTGGTGAACGCGCTCCAGGTCGGCATCACCTGCATCGGGGTGCTCAGCCAGTACTCCTGGCGCTGGCCCTACTGGGACGACGAGACGGCGCAACTGATGGCGGTGCTCAAGGCGGGCGGGGTGCTGGCATCGCTACGCGACCAGGGGGTCGTGTTCGATTCCTATCTGGAGGACGGCTATCCCGGCGTCTTCCACGACTACGCGAGCTACGTCGGCTGGGCGATGCTGGAGCGCTACGTCGCCGAAGATTTGATCGGCGCCGCCTATTCGAGCTCCTGGGGCGGTCTCACGCAGAACCCGATCATCAAGTCGGCGGTGACGCTCGCGCTGGACGAGGTGAACCCGCACCGCGTGCCGACCTCGTTCATTCAGGGCGACACGATCGGGTATTCGCGCGATTTCGACAGCAACATGGCCGTTCTCGTGAACGACCTGATGATGATGAAGATGACAGACCTGCGCTATCGCCTCGGCGGGGCACCCATCGCCGTGCCGGTGACCGAGGTCGAGCGCATCCCCACCTGGCAGGAGGTCGCGACCGTCCAGACGGTGAGCCGCAAGTGCGAAGACTACCTGCCGATGATGGAGCCCTATGTGGACTGGGGCAAGATCGAGGCGCTCCGCGATGAGCTTGTGGCGGGCGGAAAGCGCTTCTTCCGGAACGCGCTGGATGCCATGTCGGAGATGGGCGTCGACGTGCAGGACCCCGCGCCCGTTCTGCTCCTGCTCAAGCGGCTCGGGCCTGAGACCTGCGAGGCGCTGTTCGGCGCCGGCGCGCCCGATGACTCGCATCTGCGTGGCCGCAGCCCGATCCTGCAGACCGATCTGGTCCGCGAGACCATGAAGCAGCGGGAGGCGCTTCTCGCCGGCCTCGCCGAGCGTGGCCCGGCCGATGGGTTGAAGGCGAAGAACGTCGTGGTTGCCTCCACCGACGTCCATGAATTCGCGAAGTTCCTGCTCACCTCCACCCTCGATGCCGCCGGAAGCAACGTCATCGACTGCGGCATCAATCGCGATCCCGAAGACATCGTGAAGGTCGCGGTCGAGACCGCCGCCGACGCCGTCGTCATCACGACGCACAACGGCGTCGCCCGCAGCTACGGGACCAAGCTGATCGACGAGATGCGAGACGCGCGGCTGGATGCGCTCGTCTTCATGGGCGGCGTGCTGAACGAGGATATCGAAGGCTCCGACGTTCCGGTCGATGTGCGCCAGGATCTTGGCAATCTCGGCATTCGCACGCCGGGCTCGATCGACGACCTGCTCGCCACCATGGAAGCCGAGTGCGGCGCGAAGCCTTGAATGCGATCGCGCTCGTCGATTTCGGAAGCACATTCACAAAGCTGACAATTACCGAAGCCGGGACGGGGCGGTTTCTGGCTGCGGCGCAAGCGCCGACGACCGTCGAAACCGACGTGATGGAGGGCTATCGCGAAGCCCTTGAGTGCGCCCTCCGCCAGGTTCCCGGCAAGCCCAAGATCGTCCGCCGGCTCGCGGCGTCGAGCGCCGGCGGCGGCTTGCGGGTCGCGGCGATCGGCCTCGTGCCCGAATATACCGAGGCAGCGGCGCGGCAGGCCGCGCTCAACGCCGGCGCGCGCATCGTGCTGCAGCTCGCAGGCCGGCTCGACGAGCGCGCCGTGACTGCGCTCGAAGAGGCCGAGCCCGAGATCGTTCTGTTCTCCGGCGGGACCGACGGCGGGCAGCGCACGCAGGTCCTGGAGAATGCCGAGGCGATATCCGCTGCTCGTATCGAGAGCCGCATCGTCGTCGCCTGCAACCGCGATGTGGCCGCCGCCGTCGCCGACATGCTGGCGCCGACCAATCGCGTCAGGACCGTCGCCAACGTGTTGCCGGCTATCGGCCGCCTCGACATCGAGCCCGCGCGCGCCGCGATCCACGACGAATTCATCCGCCATGTCATTCGCGGCAAGGGACTGAGCCACGCCCAAGAATTCCACGAGGCCGTCATCATGCCGACGCCCGAGGCGGTGCTGCGCGCGACACGGCTTCTGGCCACGGGCGGCGACGGGGCGAGGGCCGCCGATGTCGTCGTGGTCGACCTCGGCGGGGCCACCACCGACGTTCACGCCGCCATCGCGCCTAAGCCGGCACCTGTCGGGATTCGCACGGCCGGCCTGCCGGCGCTCCCCCTCCGGCGCACCGTGGAGGGCGATCTCGGCATGCGCTGGAGCGCGCCCGGCGTTCTGGACACGGACGGAGACTGGCTCGAGGCAGAGGGCCGTGCTGCCGGGAAAACGCCCGAGCAGCTTGGGCACGCCTGCGCCCGGCGCCAGCGGCAGCCGGACTATCTGCCGGATGGCCTTGACGAGGACCGGATCGACCGGGCGCTTGCGACCGCCTGCGTCACCCACGCGCTCCGGCGCCATTGCGGATTCCTCAGCACCGTCTATCTCCCCGGCCAGGGCACGGACTTCGTGCAGCGGGGCGCCGATCTTCGCGACGTCCCGCTCGTGATCGGCACCGGCGGCGTGCTCGGCCGCCATGCCGCGGGCGAAGCCCTGCTTCGCGCCGCGCTCGAACGCCGGGCGCCGGGCTCGCTGACACCGCGGGCGCCTGCGCTTGCTCTCGACCGGCGCTATGTGCTCGCCGCCGCCGGCCTGCTCTCCACCGTGGACGAGAACGGTGCGCGTGCCCTGCTCGAAGATCAGAGGTTGATGGTCTAGTCACCTGAATCTAAAGTTCGTGGCATAAATTTTGATCGACACGGAGGCAAAAGCGCTTGACGGCAGCGAGGATGTCGTCGGCCGATTTGGTCCACCTGAAGGGCTTGGGGTCTTCGTTGTGCTTTTCGATGAAGGCCCGGATATCGGCTTCGAGCTGGCGGGTGGAGGTGTGCACGCCGCGCTGCAGTTGCTTGCGCGTCAGTTCGGCGAACCAGCGTTCGACCTGATTGATCCACGACGCCGAAGTCGGCGTAAAGTGGACATGCCAGTGCGGCCGCCGTGCCAGCCAGGCTTTGACTGCCGCCGTCTTGTGGGTGGCGTAATTGTCCATGACGACGTGGATGTCCAGCCCTTCGGGGACCGAGCGGTCGATCTCTTTCAGGAAGTCGAGAAACTCCCTGGCCCGGTGGCGCCTGTAGCACTTGCCGATGACGCGGCCGGTGGCGACATCGAGGGCGGCGAACAGCGAGGTCGTGCCGTGACGCTTGTAGTCGTGTGTGCGGCGCTCAGGCATGCCCGGCAGCATCGGCAGGACCGGCTGTGTGCGGTCGAGCGCCTGGATCTGGCTCTTCTCGTCGACACAGAGCACCAGCGCGCGGTCCGGCGGCGACAGATAGAGCCCAACGATGTCGCGGACCTTGTCCACGAACAGCGGATCGCTGGAGAGCTTGAAGGTCTCCGAGCGGTGCGGCTGCACGCTGAAGGCCGCCCATATCCGCCGGACCGTCGTATGCGACAGCCCGCTGTCGCGGGCCATCGAACGGAGCGACCAGTGGGTCGCGTCGGCCGGCGTCGTCTCCAGCGTCCGCTCGATGACCGCGGCCACCTTCTCGTCCGAGAGCGTTCGCGGCCGTCCCGGACGAGGCTCATCCGAAAGTCCGTCGATGCGCTCCTTCAGGAAGCGGCGGCGCCACTTGCCGACCGTGTGCTCGTGCACGCCGAGTTCGATTGCCACCGCCTTATTGGTCAGGCCGTCTGCGCAGCGCAGGATCATGCGGCAGCGATCGGACAGCGAGCGCGCGACCCGGCGGCGTCGAGCCTGACGCTCAAGATACGACCGTTCCTTATCGCTCAGAACCAAGGCCGCCATCGGCCGGCCAATGCCACGTGCCATCGGAAAGACCTCCATAATCCAACTCCGATGGCTATTGTATAATGCTATCTACTTCAATTCCAGGATACTAGCGCACTTCTCACCACGGGCACGGAACAGCACGCGTTAAGCCGAACAGATATCGAATGCGATTATACGATATGCCATATTATTCATGGTCGGCGAATTGACCGTTGCCCCCTTATGCTGGCAGCATGTGTGAGGCGACTCAGACGGTACATCCTGTACGAGGACGCAGGATGTTTGACGGAAAGATGACGGCGGCGACAAAGCCCGCGGAGCAGACCACGGCCGACTCCGCGCCTCCGGCACGCCCGGATGTGCCGGAGTTGCCGGACATGTCCGGCAGCTATGATCGCTATATCTCCTCGGGTCTCTACGACCGGCGCTACCCCCGCCCGAACCGGCGCACGCTGCGGAAAATGAAGCGGAGCCTGCCCGCCGGTGGGCGTTTTCTCGATGTCGGCGCAGGCACAGGGCGCTACACCCTGCCGCTCCTGCAAGTGACCGGGACGAGCGGCATAGCCCTCGACATCTGTCCTGTCGCCCGCACGACATTGGCGGAGCGTCTCGGCGAATTCGTGCGCGCCGAAAGGCTGGCTATTCGGGGAGAGGACGCGGACGCGCTGGCTGCCGACCATCCGCAAACTTTCGACCTGGCGCTTCTGGCCTTTGGGGTGCTCGCGCACGTCGCCGGGCGCGCCGAGAGGCTGCGCCTGCTGCGAGCTATCCGCTCGATGCTGAAGGCGGACGGCACCCTGATCCTCAGCGTGCCGAACGCGAGGCGTCGGTTTCGCGCCGAACAGCGCAGCTCAGCCCCTCTGGTTGACGCGGGCAAACTCGAGCGCGGCGACATCCTCTACAAGCGCGGCCAGGACGATGGCGAAATCCAGCTGTTCTATCACCTCTATACGCTTGCCGAGGTGCGAGATGACCTTGCAGAGGCGGGCTTCCGGGTCACAAACGTTGGGGCCGAGAGCCTGCTGTCGGAGAGGACCGTCGTCAGCGATTCATTGACCGGCTGGCTAGACGCTATGGCCTGCCGTATCGCGCCCGCGTCACTGGGCTACGACTTGCTGGCCGTCGCCAAGCTGCAGACCTCAGGTACTCCCTGATCGCACCCAGGCGGCGCACCGCGAGGAGCGAACGGCCTGTCTCCTCGCGATTGCCGGTCGCGATTCAAGCCAAGCCATAAGCTCTCGTTATTCGAGAGCTAAGAAATCGGTATTAGCAATTATGCATGGTCAGCGCCATGTCATACACTGTCGGGTACGGCCCGGGCCGTGCCCGATCGGTTTCCACCGGCCAGCGTCACGCTCTGGCGTTATGGGAAATCGGACCACCCCGTCGCGGCCACGCCGTGTCGGAGGTTATGGCCGGGCCGGGGCGGGTACGGATCCCTCCCTGTCCGTCGCGCCCGCCCCTTCGCCGCCGGCGTCGGCTCTTGCCGGCGCCGGCGGTCAGCCGGCTTGGCCTGGGGCTCTCAGCTCTCAGCGCCGGGCCGGATCGCCGGCATGGGATCGCTCAGAAACGCCGGCACGTGATCGCCGAGACCGGTGACACGCTCGCCCTCGCGTGGCGGCGCGCTCTGTTTGGCTGGCTTGCGAGCGCGACGACCCTCACTTGCCTCGGCGGCTTCTGCGCCGCGCGACTGCTCCCGCTTGGGCTTGCTCTCGGCGGCGTCCGCACCGCGCGACCGCTCCCGCTTGGGCTTGCTCTCGGTGGCGTCCGCGCCGCGCGACCGCTTGGGCGCGGGCCGCTTCTCCGCCGACGGCGGCTCCTCGCGGCGCCTGCTGCGTCCGCGGCGCGGGCGTGCGCGTTCGCGAGAGGCGGCATCGAGCGCAGCCGGTTCCCCGGCATGCGTCGTGAGCGGGATTGCGCAGTTGACGAGCGCGGCGATGGCATCCACCGCCTCGGCTTCCTCGGGCGTGACGAGCGTGATCGCCCGCCCCGCGCGACCGGCCCGGCCGGTACGGCCGATGCGGTGGACATAGTCCTCGGGATTATACGGCACGTCGAAGTTGATGACGTGGGAAACGGCCTCGATGTCGAGGCCGCGCCCGGCCACGTCGCTGCAGACGAGGAAATTGACCTCGCCGCCCTTGAACGCCGCCAGCGTCTCGGTCCGGCGATACTGAACCATGTCGCCGTGCAGCGCGCGGACATTCAGGCCATGGCGCCCGAGCGAGGCGCTGACGATATCGACGTCCTTCTTCCGGTTACAGAAGATCAGCGCGCTCTGCACCGCCTCGTCTCGGAGCAGGTCACGCAGCACAGCGCGTTTTTCCGCCAGATCGAGCAGGATCATCGTGTGGCTCACGGTGCCTGCCACCGTGGCCGGCGGAGAGACGCTCACTTCCTTGGGGTTGATCAGAAACTCCTTGCCGAGCCTCTTGATCTCCGGCCCGAGGGTGGCGGAGAACATCAGCGTCTGGCGGATACGCGGCAGGGTCTGGACGATGCGCTCGACATCGGGGATGAAGCCCATGTCGAGCATGCGGTCGGCCTCGTCGATCACCAGAACCTTGACGCCGCCCAGCATGATCCGTCCGCGCTCGAACATGTCGATCAGGCGGCCGGGAGTCGCGATCAGAATATCCGGGTCCTTGCCGAGCGCGGCCTCCTGAAGCGAGAAGCCCTCGCCGCCGATTAACAGCGCCTGGCGCAGGCTGTGGTTGGTGCCGTAACCGGCGAAGTTATCGGCAATCTGTTGCGCGAGCTCCCGCGTCGGCGCCAGGATCAGGCAGCGCGGCATGCGGGGCTTGCTCGTACCAGAGCTCAAAATGTCGATGATCGGCAGTGCATAGGACGCGGTCTTGCCCGTGCCGGTCTGGGCGCAGCCCAGCACGTCAACGCCCCGCAGGACAAGCGGGATGGCCTTTTGCTGGATCGGCGTCGGCACCTCGTACCCGGCCTCGGCAACGGCGGCGAGCAGCGGCTCGCTCAAGCCGAGGTCCGCGAATACCTCATTAAATTCCACTAGATTTCCTCCATCGCGGCGCTCACGCCGCACCCTGCGAGTCTTCGCGCGACAGCGAGGCCAAGGCGCCGGGATGGCACCCAGCCGCATATCGCGGGCCAATGACGTGACGCAGGATTTGCTCCTTCACCGGCGGGGAGGCCGCAGAGCGGCCAGCGGAAAACCCGCCGTCGGACCCTAAGCGGGACGCGCGTGCGACGCGGCGTCCTCGGTCCGCGCCACTCCTACCCTTGCCAAGGGCCAGCGTCAATCGCCATCTGCTCGGGACGGAAGGATGCGCGCGTCCCGCGCACCCTTTTCGGTCGGAAATTTGTCAGCGGGATTGCGACTTGTGCGGGCACGCCGATGGCGTACTATCGCGGCGCACAGGGCACGGTGCAGGCGGGCGTAGCTCAGGGGTAGAGCACAACCTTGCCAAGGTTGGGGTCGTGGGTTCGAATCCCATCGCCCGCTCCAGCGCCCAGGCCCGCGTGTCTTGCCATTCGCCGAGAGGCGCCTGGGGCGCGCGCCGAGGAGAAATCCGAAATGCGCGCGACATCTACCGCAACTCATATCCACCCAACGGGACGCCGCCCGTGACCGCGCTCGTCACCCACCGGGGCGGCTGCCATTGCGGCGCTGTGCGCTTCAGCTGCGAAGCGCCGGCCGAGATTGAGGTGCAGCACTGCAACTGCTCCATCTGCCGGATGACTGTCTACCGTCATCTGGTGGTGCCAAAGTCACGCTTCAACCTGCTCTCGGGCGCCGACACGTTGACCAGTTACCGCTTCGGCACAGGCGTGGCGGAGCATCTTTTCTGTGCGGTCTGCGGCGTAAAGTCCTTTTACTCGCCGCGCTCAGCGCCGGATTCATACAGCGTCAACGCGCTTTGCCTCGATCCGGGCACCGTGACGGACATGACGGTGATCGCGTTGGATGGCGCCGGCTGGGATCTCGACGACCTGGGCCCCGTGCCGCGAAGGTACCCTCAAACGGAGACGTGAGCGGCGGGCGGGCCGTCGCTAAACAGTCATATGCTTGCGCACGATATCGTCGGTCAACGCGTCGATCGCTCCGCTCGCCGCGATCTCGCCTTTCTCGATAACGCAGAAATGCTGGGACGCCGCCCGCGCGAATTTCACGTTCTGCTCAACCAGAACGATCGTCAGGCCAACCTGTTGGTTGAGCCGCTGAATCGTGTCCTCGATCTGCTCGACGATGTTGGGCTGAATGCCCTCCGTGGGCTCATCGAGCAGCAGGATGCGGGGCTCGGACGCCAGTGCCCGTGCGATCGCCAGCTGCTGTTGCTGACCGCCCGATAACAGTCCCGCTCTGCGGCCGAGGTTGTCGCGCAAATAGGGGAACAAGTCCCTGACCAGGTCTGGCACCAGCCGCCTGCGGTCGGCCCGCGCGTAACATCCCATCAGAATGTTGTCGCGAATCGAAAAATCGGGAATGAGCTCCCGTCCTTGGGGCACGTAACCGATCCCGGCGCGGGCGCGAAGATAGGTCGGCCTGCCGGTGATATCCTTGCCGTCTAACGTGATCGTGCCGAGCGTGCGAACCTCAAGACCCAGAATGCTCTTGAGCAGCGTTGTCTTGCCGACGCCGTTCCGCCCCAAAATACTGACGATTTCGCCACCCTGAACCGAAAAGTCGATATCGCGCAAGACGTGGCTCGCGCCGTAGTAGGCATCCATTTGTGAAAGTTCAAGCATGGGTAATGCCGCCGCTACCTAAATAAGCATCGATCACTGCCCGGTCATTTTCGATTTGTTCGACCGTCCCCTCCGCGAGCTTCTTTCCCAAATGCATGACGGTAATGATCTCGCAAATGGACCGTACGAAGGTCATGTCATGCTCGACGACAATGATGGAATGTTCGCTCTTGAGGCCGTTGATGATCTCGGAGGTCTTTTCCGTCTCGAGGGCCGTCATGCCCGCCGTAGGCTCGTCCAGCAGCACCAGTTTGGGCGATTGCACCAATACCATGCCGAGTTCGAGCCATTGAGATTGCCCGTGGGACAGGCTGCCGGCGAACGTGCCGCTCTCATCCGCAAGGCTGGTAAGCTCCATCGCGCCCTCGATCTGACGGTTTCGCTGGCGCGGCTTTGCGCTCACCGACAGGTTCCGCCATACCGACAGGCTGCGGGTATGAGCCACCTCGAAGTTTTCGCGCACCGTCAAGTCCTTGAATACGCTCGGCACCTGGAATTTCCGGCCGATCCCTCGCCGCGCAATCTTGTGTTCCTGCCCATTGGTAATGTTGTCGCCCAAGAAGGTCACCTTCCCGCCGGTCGACTTGGTGCGGCCGGTGATGAGGTCCATGAGCGTCGTTTTGCCGGCGCCGTTAGCCCCGATAAGGACACGCAGCTCTCCTTCTTCTACGGCCATATCGAAGCCATCCACCGCACGAAAGCCGCGGAAGTTCACCTCAAGGTTCTCGATCTCTAGAATCGCCGGCATGACGTACCGTTTCCCTCTTCGACCTCCGAACCTTCCAGCACCGGTTCTCGCCTTGCGGGCCTTCGCCTCACCTGACTCGTCGTTCCCTGACCGCTTTGTGGAGCCGTGCCAGCGCCAAGTCCGCCACTGCCTGGATGAAGCCCGCGAGCCCGCGCGGCATCACCAGAACGACGAACAGGAAGATCGCGCCGATGATGAGCTGCCAAGCCTCCACCAGCATTTCCGTTTCGCTCACCGTGGCTTCGACCACGTTCAACAGGATCGCGCCGATGCACGCGCCCAACAGTGACCAGCGGCCGCCGACGGCCGCCCACACCACCATCGAAATACTGAAGCCGATATTCATGTAGGTGGGCGAGGCGAACTCGGCCGCAATCACATAAAGCATGCCGGCCAAGCCCGCGATTGCCGCAGAGATGCAGAAGAAGAACACCTTGTAGATGGCGACGTCGTAACCGAGATAGCGCACGCGCTCTTCGTTGTCGCGGATGGCCTGCAGCACGACACCCACCTTCGTGTTGACCAGCCAGCGTGCGCCGATCAGCACCAGGCAAGTGATAACCGCGATCAGATAATAGGTCTCCACCAGATAGGGATCGAACTCCAGGCCGCCGACCGTGAACCAGCCGAGATCGGTCAATCCGTTGAAGCCGTTAATGAGTGGCTGCGCGTCGATAACAAGGAGCCGGACCAGCAGGCACAAGGCGAGCGTTAGAATTGCCACATAGACGCCCGCAATCCGGGCGCGGAACATCGCGTAACCCAGAACGAAGGCGATGAGCGTGGGCATGATCAGCCCCATGGCCACGCCGAACCACTGCTCCTTGAAGGGAATCCAAAGGAACGAACCCTGGTTGATGCAGCAGAGGTCGATGGGCGCGCCCGGTTCCGACGTCCACAGCATGAAGTCGGGAACCGGCTCGTCCGCCGATCCCTGTTGCAGGCTCGTCGGGCTCGCCAGCTTCAACGACATCGCCAGCATGTAGGCGCCGAAGCCGAAGAAGAGGCCCTGACCGAGATTGAGGATTCCGGCGTAGCCCCAGGACATGCTGATGGCGATGCCGAGCATGCCGAACACCAGATACTTGGACATCCGGTTGAGCCAGAAGACGTCCATGAAGAGCGGGAGAAGCATGACGACGACGATGAACAGACCGTACGCGGCGAGCTGCAGGTTGTTCCGGGTCAAGAGCTGCATCGTCAACGCCCCCGACGGGCGAACAAACCCTGGGGCCGCAGGATGATGACAACGATGATGACACCGAACACGATTGCCCGCGCGAGGACGTCATTCAGCAGGCTCGCGACCCAGCCCTGGACCTCGCCCAGGATCACGGCCGAGCCCAGCGTGCCGAAGAGGCTGCCGACACCGCCCATGACCACAACCAGGAAGCCGTCGATCACGAACGGCGTTCCCATGCTGGGCGAGACCGTCTTGAAGCCGGCCAGCATCACGCCGGCCGCGCCGGCCAGCGCGGAGCCGTAGGCGAAGGTCCACGCGTTGATCTTCTTGTCGTCGATGCCGCAGCAGGACGCGATGCCCCGATTGCGCGACACCGCGCGCAACTGCATGCCGAAAGAGGTATGGAAGATCAGCCACCAGGTCAGAATGAACAGCCCGATCGTGAGGACGATGATGAAGCTCCGGTAGGGCTGGACCACGAAGTCGCCGACCAGAAATGTTTCCCGGAAGAACGAGGGGACCGGGACATTCTGCAGACCCGGCCCCAGACCATCGATATGCAATCCCGCGAACGCGGCGCCGAATTCGAGGCGAATGG
Source organism: Alphaproteobacteria bacterium (assembly GCA_965262755.1). Classification (GTDB taxonomy): domain Bacteria; phylum Pseudomonadota; class Alphaproteobacteria; order UBA828; family UBA828; genus WTGU01. Next base: position 1,692,304 of record OZ253557.1, read on the forward strand.
CCTGCTGGATGATGATCGCAAGCGCCCATGTCGCGAGCAACGTATCCAACAGGCGGCCGTACAGTCTTCGCACCACAAAGCGCTCGATGGCGTAGCCGAATGCACCGGTAACGACGAAGGCGACCGGGATGCACAGGAGAAAATGCAGGCCGAAATGGGTTTGGCAGAGAACGGTGACGTAGGCGCCGATCATGACGAGCTCGCCATGCGCCATATTGATGACACCCATGGTGCCGTAGGTGATGGCGAGCCCGAGAGCGACCAACAGCAGAATGGACGAAAGACTAAGTCCGATGAAAATTACGTCGGCCATTCTATGTGAGCCGTTCCGGTTCGGACGATGCGTGACTCCAGCCTAGCGGGAGCCGGCGTGAAGACGCCGGCCCCCGTTCCGTCAACGGTTAGGTCTTGAGCTTGCTGGAATCCAGGCCCGCTTGCGTGCAGAAGAGATTGTCGGGCGCTTCCCCATACGCCGAGTAGGGGAGCGGAATCAGCGGCTCCTTGTACTCGTCGACGATCTCGGCCTGGCCGTCGGAGCGCCACACCCCGATACGCGGTGTCAGCCAGCAATGCAGGTTCTCGGGCTCGATTCTCACGCGCCCTTCCGGTGCATCGACCTCTTGTCCCTTGGCCGCTTCGCGAACCGAGAGAGGATCGACCTCGCCTGCCTTCTCCACCGACTGCGCCCACAGGAATACCTGGAAATAGGCGCATTCCATGGCGTGATAGGTGACGGTATCGGCGCCCATCGTCCCCTTCACGTCTTCCACGAACTGCTCGTTTGCCGGGTTGCTCACCGACTGGAAATAGGGGAAGGAAGTGACACTGCCAGCGGCGTAATCGGGCCCCATCGCCTGCACTTCAATTTCCGAGCATACGGTGGCAAAGATCGGGAACTTGTCGTAGCTCAGACCCTGATTGATGAACTCGCGGCGGAAGGCGACGATCGAGTCGCCGACGACATTGGAGTAGACGCAGTCGCACTCGCCGCTTTCCCACATGGTCTTCATCTTGTTGACCATGGAGCCCCATTCGGAATGACCGAGTTCAAGGTACTCGTCGGCCACCCAGGAGCCGCCTTCTCTCTCCACCAGGATCTTGCAGACCTTCGCCATTTCACGCGGGTAGATGTAGTTCGACCCGACAATGAAGAACTTGTTGTAGCCCTGGTTTGTAATCCAAGGAACGAAGTTCTCTTGTTGCTGGTTGGGAACAGCGCCCGTGTATATGACGTTCTTCGAGCACTCAAACCCTTCGTAGAAGGTGGGATACCAATACAGATTCTTGCGTTTCTCGAACACCGGCAATACTGCCTTGCGGCTCGCCGAGGTGTAGGAACCAAAGACGGACGGCACCCGGTCCCGCACAACGAGCTTGTTAGCCTTCTCGTTGAACGTGCGCGGGTCGGAAGCCGGGTCTTCGATGATCGGCACCACCTTCTTGCCGAGTACGCCACCGCGCGCATTGATTTGGTCGATGGCCATCTCGGTAACTTTACTCAACTGTTTCTCAACGATCGCCGTCGTACCCGTCAGCGAGTAAAGAACGCCGACCTCGATCTCGTCGTCGTCGGCCCAGGCATACTGATAGTCCTTCACCCAGACATGCGGGAACGTGGTTAGTCCGGCGGCACCGAGTGCGATACCCGATTTCTTCAAGAAGTCTCGACGTTTCATAGCTCCCTCCTCTCCCTGATTTGCACAAGCACATAGGGCGATCTACGGTTGTCGTTTGTGTGATTGGTGACCGGCATCTGGCCGGCTTTCAGCGCGGCCGAAAAGGTGGGGTAGACAAACAAGATCGAACGAAGTGAACCCACCTCTTTCTCCCTGGCGGTCTGCGCAGACACGCCGGTTTCACCCTCGATCCTAAAGCAGAGAACGGGGTGCCTCACCGCATGCCACCTAGACGCGTCAAAAGTATCGTATGGGCGCCCATACCCACCGTCAAGGAGCAGCGGTCCCGTTACGCCAGCCCGAATCGATATGTTCGATAAAAGAAGGGTCCCAACGGACCGTCGGACGAAAGACTCGGGACGGAGGCGACGCGGCCCGTCTCCGGCCGGGAGTCGCTTCTGACGGTTGGGAGAGTGGCCTTACACGCGCTTTATCCGCACCTCGATTGCGTCCCAGATCAGGGCTTCGAGGCGAGTGCCATCCAGCCGGTTGATCTCCTGGATACCGGTGGGCGAGGTGACGTTGATTTCCGTAAGATAACCGCCGATCACGTCGATCCCGGTGAAGATCAGGCCGCGCTCTCTGAGCGCAGGCCCGATGGCCGCGCAAATCTCGCGATCGCGATCGCTCAGCGCGGTCCTGTCCGGACGGGCGCCGACATGCATGTTGGCGCGCGCCTCACCGGCGGCCGGCACGCGGTTCACGGCGCCGACCGGCTCGCCTTCCACCAGGATGATGCGCTTGTCGCCGGCCCGGACCGCCGGCAGATAGGCTTGGGCGATGATCGGCTCGCGAAAGAACGTCCCGAACATCTCGATCAAGGCGTTGAGGTTCTCGTCCCCGGGCCCCACGTGGAACACGCCCGCGCCGCCATTGCCGAAGAGCGGTTTGAGGATGATGTCGCCATGCTGGGCGCGGAATTCGACGATCATGTCGCGCTCGGCGGTGATGAGAGTCGGCGGCATCAGCTCGGGAAACCGGGTGACGAAGAGCTTTTCGGGCGCGTTCCGCACATGGACGGGGTCGTTGACCACGAGCGTCTCGGGGTGGATGTGCTCCAGGATGTGGGTGGCCGTGATGTAGGCCATGTCGAAGGGCGGGTCCTGGCGCATGAGGACGATGTCCATGGAGGCCAGATCGACGGTCTCTGGCGCGCCGAGGGTGAAGTGATCGCCGCTCTTCCGGCGCACCTCGAGGGGGCGCACGGTTGCCACCGCACCGGCCGCCGTCAGCGAGAGCTGTTGCGGCAGATAGTGATACAGCCGATGGCCGCGGGCCTGGGCTTCGAGCGCGAGCACGAAGGTGCTGTCGGCCTCGATGTCGATGGCGTCGATGGGGTCCATCTGAATGGCCACGGCGAGACTCATGTCATGGATCCCCTGCGCCCTTCGAACTCAATGGAGGCTGGTCGTCAACGATGCAAGCGCGGCCTCGACACGCGAGCGCGCGGCTTCGGGAAGCGGGCAGGCGAGGCTTCGCTCCAGCGCTTCGACCGCACCCTTGATGGTCCCGAGCCGCGCGCGCACCATGCCGAGCTCGTGCCAGAGGCCGCCGGCCTCTGGAGCGATCAGCAGCATACGCTCCAGGATCGCGGCGCCACGCGCGCCGTCGCTGGCCTGGAGCGCGCGGGATTTGATGTTGTTCTGAAGCCTGAGCAGGATCGCCCTGTTGCCGACCGGCGCGTAGTGGCTCGGTTCCAGCTCCGCATCGGCACCCCGGAACTGCTTAAGCAGGCCGCGCAGGTGATCGGCTTCCAGCAACTGGCCCCAATGGAAGGGATCGACGATGACCCGGCGGTCGCCTTCGTCCATACGCACCAGGAAATGACCGGGGAAGGCTAGCCCGTCCACCACCCAGCCCTGCGCCCGGGCAGCCTGGATATAGAGGATGCCGAGGCTGACCGGCAGGCCCACCTTGCGGTCGATGACCTGAAGCAGGTTCGCATTCTCGGGCGCATCGTAGGTCTCGGCATCGCCGGCGTAGCCATGCGCGTCGTACAGTACGGCATTGAGGTGACGGCGGCGGCGCTCCAGCGGCTCGCCGGCCCTGGCGAGCGCTGCCACGTCTCCCGCCAGACGCTCGACATGATTCCGGTAGCGCTCGAGCGACACGCTCGGCATGTCGAGAGCGCCGAGCAGCAGCGCCGCATCGGCCAGGTCGATCTCTTCGTCCGCGAGGATACCGACGGCGCGGAGCGCACGCTCGATCATCTCGGCGGCCATCAGGGTCGCGCCGGTCGGCGCGGATCGTCCTTCATGACCACGTGGCTCACGACGCTCTTCACGCCACCGATGCTGCTGACGTGCTCCTCGACCCTCTCCAGCTCGTCCTCGCTTTGCGCGATCCCCAAGAGATAGACCGTGCCGTTGACGGTCTCGACGTCATAGTTGATCGACAGGATATCGAAATCGAGGAGAAGTTTGGCGTCGAGCTGCAGCGATATCCACCGATCCCGTGCGTAGTCCAGGATCCCGGTCTCGGCGGTCACCTGCATCTCGTTGATGACCTCGCTAATGCCGGTGGCCTGCCGGGCGACCCAACTCGCGCGGTTGCGGTCCTCGTGTGTCGGCACGCTGCCCTTGAGCAGGACACGGCCCTCAACCACGCTGAACGACACGTCCTGATAGAGCGCGAGATCGTCCTGGAAGAAGAGGTGGTTGAGCTCCGCCTGAATGCCCAGATCTTCGACTGCGTCGCCGAGCGTGCGTTCCTCGGCCATCGCGAGGCTCGTTGTGGTGACCGCGCTGATGACGAACTCCGCACAGCCGGTGAGGCTGAGGGGACCCGCCAGCAAGAGGGCGAGCGCGGCGGCCGGTCCGGCGCATCGCCAGAGACGAGGGCGCCGTCCGCCCGGGAGACGTGTGCGTGCAATCGTCGCGCCGCCCGTCAAGGCGTCACCGGGCGACGCCGGTCGTCCTTCAGGACGACATGGCTCACGACACGCTTCACATCCTCGATGCCACGGGCATGCTCGATCACCCGCACGAACTCTGCCTCGTTCTGCGCGATTCCGATGAGGTAGACCGTGCCGTTGACGGTTTCGACGCTGTAGTTGATGGAGAGGACATCGCCGTCCACGAGGAGCCGGCTCTTGAGCTGCAGCGATATCCACCGATCCCGCGCGTAGTCCAGGATCCCGCCCTCGTCGGTCACCTGCAGCTCGTTGATCACCTGGCGAACGCCGACGGCCTGCCACGCAACCCTGAGGGCGTGAATGCGAGCTTCGGGCGTGGGCACGCTGCCCTTAAGCAAAACACGGCCCTCGAACACGCTGAACGACACGTCCTGATAGAGCTCGACGTCGTCCTGGAAGAAGAGGTGGTTGAGCTCCGCCCGAATGGTCAGATCGTCGACCGCGTCGCCGATCGATCGCTCTTCCGCGACTGCGATGCCTGTCGTCGCGGCCGCGCCGACGAGCAGCTCAGCGCATCCGGAGAGGGCAAGAGAGCCGATCAACAGGAGGGAAAGCGCGGCGAATAGCCCTGTCCGCCGGCCCGGGTGCCGGCCCAACAGCGTCAGATTACGGCCCCGCTTCGGTCGGGACGCCACGCGTCCGGCAAGTGGCACGGCCATCGCCAGGGGGTCACCACCATCAGATCGAATCGGAACGAAAGCTTGCGCCAATTCGGATGACGCGACAAGAAAATGGTCGCTGCATTCTCGATGCGCCGCCGCTGATGCGCGGAAATTGCCTCAAGAACGCCCCGGCGATCGTTGCGGTGCTTTACTTCGATGAAGGCGATCAGCGCGCCACGTTTGGCGACGATGTCGAGCTCGCCGGCGGGAGTGGCGTAGCGCCGCACCAGGATCCGCCAACCGCTGAGCCGGAGTCGCAGTGTGCAGAGCCGCTCCGCCGCGAGGCCCCGCTCATGAGCGGCCCGCCGCGCCGCTAGGGATCGAGCGCGCATCCCTTGCCCGGCCGTGCCCGTGAGCGTGCCAGCGCACGGGCATAGAGTTCACGGCGCGGCCGACCGGTCTCGGCGCTGAGCGTCGTCGCCGCATCGCGGACGGTACCTGTGGCGAGCAGTCTGTCGAGGCGGCCATCGATTTCCGCGTCGGAGAGTGCGGGCCGCGCCGAGTCGCCCCGGTCGCCGCCCACGACGACGACGACCTCGCCCTTGGGCGCGCCGGCGCCAGCGTAGTGAGCGGCAAGCTGGTCGAGCGTTGCGCGCCGCATCTCCTCGTGCAGCTTGGTCAGCTCGCGAGCCACCGCAGCCGGGCGCGGGCCGAACGTCTCCGCCATATCTGCCAGCGACACGGCCAGCCGGCGGGGCGATTCGAAGAACACCAACGTAGCGTCGAGCGATTTGAGCACGGCGAGCGCCTCCCGCCGCGGGCCCGCCTTCGGCGGCAAAAAGCCACCGAAATAGAAGCGATCGGTCGGCAGGCCGGAGAGGATGAGAGCCAGCAGCGGGGCGCTCGGGCCGGGGCAGCCGGTCACGCGAATGCCGGCGTCGAGCGCGGCACGCACAAGCTTGTAGCCGGGGTCCGAGATCAGCGGTGTGCCCGCGTCGGAAACCAGGGCCATCGAACCGCCGCCTTCCAGCGTGCGGATCAACGTCGGGCGAACCCGCGCCGCGTTGTGCTCGTGGTAGGAGACGAGACGGGCTGCGATGCCGTGGCGGGCGAGGAGCCGTCCGGTGCGGCGGGTATCCTCGCAGGCGATGCGGTCGACGGACGCGAGCACCGCGAGCGCCCGCTGCGAGATGTCCTCCAGATTGCCGATCGGCGTCGCCACCAGCCAGAGGCCCGGCGGCGCGCCCGGCTGCGGTTTACTCACGGCCGTGTCGTCCCTACTCTGTCCCGCGCCTGCGGGCGTCGCAGGAGCTTCCTCGGGCATGGATCGACCTCGCACCCTCTCCGCAGCCGGCCGGAGCCGGCGGATCGGACCGGCAGGCGCCGCTCTGCTGCTGATCCTTCTCGCGGGCGCTTGCGCTGCGCCGAGCGTAGCGCCGCTACCGGCCGAGGGCCAGCCACCGCCTACCTCGACGGCGCAAGCCGCGGCCGCCGAGACCGAGCGCCAGGCACCGGAAGCAGCAGCACCGGAGCGGGAGGACGAGACACTCTCAGCCCTCTCTGCGGACGAATCGGATGCGACGCCGGCTGCACGCGAGCCCGCCGCGGGCGAGGACGACGCGGCGGCAGCGTCCGAAGCGACGCCACCCGCTGCCAGGGTGGGCCTCCTCTTGCCGCTCTCCGGCCGCTACGCATCGGAAGGAGAGACGCTGCTCCGCGCGGCACAGCTCGCCCTGTTCGACACGGCCGACGAGCGCTTCATTCTGCTACCGAGGGATACGGAAGGCACGGCGAAGGGAGCGGAGCGGGCCGCCATCGCGCTGCTCGAAGACGGCGTCGATCTGATCCTGGGCCCGTTGTTCGCCGAAGGGGTGAACGCCGTCGCCAACCACACCCGGGCGCGGAACGTCACCGTGGTCGCCTTCTCGACCGACCGGGCTGCGGCGAGCGAAGGGGTCTATCTCCTGGGCCACACGCCGCGCGCTCAGATCAGACGGGTCTTCGCCCACGCGGCCGCGAACGGCCACCGACGGATCGCCCTGCTGGTGCCGGATACCCGCTACGGCACGGCGGTGTCGGACGAAGCCTGGGCGGCCGCGGCGTCCACGGGGCTCTCGCTCACGCGGGTCCGCACCTACGCGCCGGATGCCTCCGATGCCGCCGAGGTGGTGCGCGAACTTGCCGAGTACGGCCGGCGCGCCCAGGCGCTGAAGGACGAGAGACGGGCGCTCGCCCGCCAGAACGATGCCGCCGCGCGCCGCCGGCTGAAGCGCCTCGCGACGCTCGACACGTTGGGCACGCTGCCCTTCGATGCCGTGCTGCTCGCCGATGGCGGCGCCCGGCTGCGGCAGGTCGCGCCGTTGCTCCCCTACTACGATATCGACCCTGCCAAGATCCGCGTGCTCGGAACCGGCCTCTGGGAAGACCCGGCCACGCTCGGCGAGGCGGCGCTTTCGGGCGGCTGGTTTGCAGGCCCCGACCCGGCGGCACGGCAAGACTTCGTGGATCGCTACCGCCGGGTCTTCGGCGAACCCCCGGGCGCGATCGCCACCCTTGCCTATGACGCGACCGCGCTGGCGGCTGCGCTCGCGCGCGCAGGCGCCTCGTTCGAGCAGCAGGCCATTGGAAACCGCGGCGGCTTCCTCGGCGCGGACGGGTTGTTTCGCTTCGACGACGAGGGAATCGCGGAACGGGGCCTCGCGGTATTCGAGGTCGCCGGCGGCGGCAAGACCGTGGTCGTAAGCCCCGCGCCCACGCGCTTCGACACCGGCGCAGGCGATGCGGACGGCGGCTGAGGTTCGCCGCCGCTCCTACAAAATCTGACTCAGGAACAGCTTGGTGCGGTCGGACTGCGGGTTGTTGAAGAACTCGTCCGGCGTGTTCTGCTCGACGATCTGGCCCGCGTCCATGAAGATCACGCGGTTGGCGACCTGCTCGGCGAAGCCCATCTCGTGGGTGACGACGAGCATGGTCATGCCGCTCTCAGCGAGGTCGACCATGACCTCGAGCACCTCCTTGATCATCTCGGGATCGAGTGCCGAGGTGGGCTCGTCGAACAGCATGATGTTGGGCTTCATGCAAAGCGAGCGGGCGATCGCCACACGCTGCTGCTGACCGCCGGAGAGCTGGCCGGGGTACTTCATGGCCTGCTCGGGGATCTTGACCCGCTCCAGATATTGCATGCCGAGTTGCTGCGCCTCGGCCTTGGGCATCTTGCGCACCCAGATCGGCGCCAGCGTGCAGTTCTCCAGCACCGTCAGGTGCGGGAACAGGTTGAACTGCTGGAATACCATGCCGACCTCGCGGCGAACCGCGTCGATGTTCTTGAGATTGTGGGTGAGCGCGACACCGTCGACGACCACCGTGCCTTCCTGATGCTCCTCCAGCCGGTTGATGCAGCGGATCAGCGTCGACTTGCCCGAGCCCGACGGCCCGCAGATGACGATGCGCTCGCGCCGTTCCACCGTAAGGTCGATGTCGCGCAGCGCGTGGAACTGGCCGAACCACTTGTTGAGGCCGGTGATCTCGATGATCGGGTCTTCGGCGCCGCCCGGTGCGGCTTCCGGCTCCGCCATGGTGCCCCCCTAGCGTCGCGTGGTGTCCAGGCGCTTCTCGAGATTGAGCGAGTAGCGCGACATGCTGAAGCAGATCACGAAGAAGAACAGCGCCGCCAGCAGGAAGGTCTCGTAGTCGACCTTGCCCAGCCAGTCCGGATTGGTCTGGAGGAGGCGCGCCTGACCGAGGATGTCGAACAGGCCGATGATGATGACCAGCGTGGTGTCCTTGAACAGGCCGATGAAGGTGTTGACGATGCCCGGGATGGAAATCTTGAGCGCCTGCGGCAGGATAATGAGCCGCATCGACTGCCAGTAGCCGAGCCCCATCGCCTGGCCGGCTTCGAATTGCCCTTGCGGGATCGCCTGCAGCCCGCCGCGGATCACCTCAGCCATGTAGGCGGAGGCGAACACCGTGATGATGATCATCACGCGAACGAGCTGATCGAGCGAGACCTGGGGCGGCAGGAACAGCGGCAGCAGGATGATCGCGACGAAGAGTAGCGTGATCAGCGGCACGCCGCGGATGAACTCGATGAACCCGACCGAGAACACCCGGACGATCGGCATCCGCGAACGGCGGCCGAGCGCCAGCAGGATGCCGATGGGCAGCGAGAGCACGATCCCCGTGATGCCGGCGATGAGGTTGAGCATGAAGCCGCCGAACTGGTCGGTGCGGACGACCTCGAGGCCAAGGCCGCCGACCAGCAGGAAGGCCGCGATCACGGGGTACGCGAGCGAGAACCAGCGCCCGTAGCGGACGTAGGGCAGCTTGGCGAACAGCAGATAGGCGAGCGCCGGCACCAGCAGGACGAGGCAGACATGCACGCGCCAATAGGCATCGGGCGGGTAGAAGCCGTAGAAGAAATGGGTGATGCGCTGGTCGAGCCAGGCCCAGCACGCGCCTTTGCTGGGGCAGTCCTTGCCGATCTCACCGGTCAAGGTGGCGTCGATGAAGGCCCAGTCGATCAGACCCGGCAAAACCAGCGCGAGCACGGCGATCGACGCGATCGTGAGCGCCGCGCTCAGGTAGCTCGAAAAGAGGTTGGCCCGCATCCAGCCGATAACGCCTGTGCTGGTAAGCGGCGCCGGCCGCTCCGGCAGCATCTCCGCCTGGCTGCGATGGAAGGCGTACTTGCTCATCGTTCCACCAGGGCGATGCGCTTGTTGTACCAGTTCATGAACGAGGACGTGAGCAGGCTCAGCACCAGATAGAACGCCATGTAGAGGGAGATCACCTCGATCGCCTGGCCGCTCTGGTTGAGGATGGTATCGCCGATCGAGACGATGTCCTGATAGCCGATGGCGACGGCGAGCGAGGAGTTCTTGGTCAGGTTGAGGTACTGGCTGGTCATCGGCGGAATGATCACCCGCAGCGCCTGCGGCAGGATGATCTTGCGCATGGTCAGCCCGCGCCTGAGCCCGAGCGCGCCGGCTGCCTCGGTCTGCCCCTTGGAGACCGAGAGAATCCCGCCGCGCACGATTTCGGAGATGAAGGCGCCGGTATAGGTAGAGAGCGCCAGCCAGAGCGCCACCAGCTCCGGCGTGATGTTGAAGCCGCCCTTCAGGTTGAAGCGCTGCCTCTCCGGTATGTCGAAGTCGAGCGGCTGGCCGGCGGCGAAATAGACGATCACGGGGATACCCACGATCAGCCCGAGCCCGACCCAGCCGACCGGGAAGATCTGCCCCGTGGCATCCTGACGCTTCCTGGCCCAGCGCCTGACCAGAACGGTCGCCACCACGCCGACCAGAATCATCGCCAGCACGATCGCCGAGCCGTCCTCGAAGATCGGCGAGGGCAAGAACAGGCCGCGGTTATTCAGAAAGGCCGCGTCGCCGATCGAAACGCTGTCGCGCACCCTGGGTAGCGCCAGCATGATCAGCCACCAGAAGATGATCTGCAGCAGGACCGGGACGTTGCGGGTGAACTCGACCCAGACCACCACGATGCGGCTCACCAGGAAGTTGTTGGAGAGCCTGAGGACGCCCGCCACGAAGCCGATGACGGTCGCCGCGACGACTCCCATCACGGCGACGAGAACCGTGTTGAGCGCACCGATGACGAACGCCTGCCCGTAGGTCGAGGTGGACGCGTAATCGACGAGGCGCTGATTGATATCGAAGTTGGCGGTGTCGAAGAGGAAGCCGTAGCCGGAGGAGAGGCCGGCTTCTCTAAGGTTCGTGATCGTGTTCGAAACGATGAAGGCGGCGAAACCCGCCAGCCCGAACACGATGAGAACCTGGAATATGACGCCGCGGGCGCGCTCGTCGGTCCAAGCGCGGCTTATGTCGAAGCCGCCACCACGTGGGGGCGCTCTCTTGGTCACGGTGGCGCCGCCCCCCTTACGTTATCGGAATAACATCTTTGTCGGAACGGACGCCCTTTACCAGAAAATACACCGTCCCGCCCAGCGGACTGGGCGAGACGGCGCGTCGTCGATGCTAACGGATCGGAGGCGAATAGAGGATGCCGCCGTCGGTGTAGAGGGCGTTGAGACCCCGGCCCAGGCTCAGCGGGCTGCTGGCGCCGATATAGCGATCGAAGATCTCGGCGTAGTTGCCTTCCGCCGCGATGGCGCGAGCAGCCCACCCAGCGTCGAGACCCAGCATCTCGCCCATCGAGCCTTCGGTCCCCAGCATCCGGTTGATCTCAGGATGATTGCCCGGCGCGGCAGCCATGTCCGCCACGTTCGCCTGGGTCACGCCGAGCTCTTCCGCCGTGATCAGCGCGTTCAGCACCCAGCGCGCGATGTCCGCCCACTTGTCGTCGCCGTGGCGCACCAACGGCCCCAGCGGCTCCTTCGAGATGATTTCCGGGAACACCATGTGCGCGGACGGATCTTCGAAGGTGGTCCGTGTCGCCGCCAGACCGGAGGCGTCCGTCGTATAAACGTCGCAACGCTCCGCCTCGTAGGCCGCGCGGGCCTCGGCGTTGGTCTCGATCGGCACCGGCTCGTAGGTGATGCCGTTGACGCGGAAGAAGTCCGCGAGGTTGAGCTCCGTGGTCGTGCCGGTCTGGATGCAGACCGAAGAGCCGTCGAGCTCGGTGGCGCTGCTAATGCCGAGCGCCGTGCGGCCGATGAAGCCCTGGCCGTCATAGTAGCTGACGCCGATGAAGGTGAAGCCGAGGTCGACATCACGCGACAAGGTCCAGGTCGTGTTGCGCGACAGCACGTCGATCTCGCCCGATGCCAGCGCCGGGAAGCGCGTCTTGCCGGTCAGATTGATGAAGGAAATCGCGTTGGCGTCGCCGAGAACGGCGGCCGCCACCGCCCGGCAGTAGGCCACGTCGAAGCCGGTCCAATTGCCCGCGTCGTCGGTGTAGGCAAAACCCGGCAGGCCGGTGTTGATGCCGCACTTGAGCGTGCCTGCGGCCTTCACGTCGTCGAGTGTCGCTGCCTGGCCCGGAATCGCGCCCGCTGCCACCAGCGCGCCGGCCACCGCAATGGCGCCGGCAATGTTTTTCAAGCTCATCCCCGTCCTCCAGTTCCAGGTGCAGATCCTACGCCCGCCCGCCTTGCGTGGCTTGTCGGTGTACGGGGGCAGGAAATCGCCTCCCGGCCACCTCGGCGTGCGTCAACCGCGCAGTGTAGGTAACGGGCGTGTGGGGAACAAGTGTCAGATCGGTTAGCCACCATGCTATTTGGAAAAATGAGTATGCCGGAACCGCGCAACAGAAAATTCATATCGGCGATCGGCTGTCACGCACAACCGCGGCCAGCGAAGTACCGCCCTTGAGACCGGGCGGTCGGGGCGGGATGATGCGGCGTCGGGATGGCGGGCACATCCACGGCCGCTTGGGGCCGGGAAGACCAAGGCAGGGGCGGTCGTGACGGAGCGAGCGGAAGCTGGGACCGGTCGAATCGGGTGTTTCCACCCGACCCGCTGCGGTCGCGGGCCGGATGAAGCCCTGCAGTGCGCGCGCAATCGCGCGGCCACCCGGTCCCGCAGGTGACGAGCGCGCCCCCGTCGAGCGGCAGCGTCGAGCCGCTGCCACGCCGGGGCTTCCTTCTGCTGGCGGCATTGACGCTGCTCTGGGGCGTCAATTGGCCGATGCTCAAGCTCGCGCTCAGCGAGTTGCCGGTACTGACCTTCCGCGGGCTTTGCCTCTTCTGTGCAGGCCTGATCATCATCGGCCTCCACCGGGCGCTCGGACGATCTCTCCGGGTGCCGCGCCACCAATGGCGGCCGCTCCTGGTCTCGGGGTTCTTCAACATCACCGTTTGGCACCTCGCGACCGGCTTCGGGCTCCTCTACACGACCTCGGGCCGCGGCGCGATCATCGCCTACACAATGCCGGTCTGGACCGTGCCGGTGGGCTACGTCGTGCTGGGCGAGCGCCCCGGCTGGCGGCGGATGAGCGCGCTGGCGCTGGGCTCGGCGGGGCTCGGCGTGTTGATTGCAAGTGACGCGCATACCCTCGGCGCAGCACCGCTCGGGCCGCTGCTGGTGCTGGCAGGCGCCATCGGCTGGGCCTGCGGCACGGTCGCGCTCAAACGCGTCGACTGGGAGGTCTCCATGTGGGTGCTGGTGGGCTGGCAGTGCCTGATCTGCGGCGTGCCGATCTTCGTCGCCGCGGCCGTGGTGGACGCGGATAACTTGACATTCCCGTCGCTCTGGCCGCTCGTCTCGGTAATCTACAATATCCTCGCGCCCTTCGTGATCTGCTACTACCTCTACTATGAGATCGTACGGCTGTTCCCGACCGGGGTGGCGACCGTCGGCACCCTCGGCATTCCCATGATCGGCCTGTTCAGCGGCGCCCTGATCCTGAGCGAGCCGCTGGGCTGGGCCGAGTTCACGGCCCTCGGCCTGGTCATCGCCGCACTCGCGGTGCCGGTGCTGACCCGGCCCGAGAGCTTCCGGCGCGGCGGGTGACGGGCGCGCCGGCGCGCGGCCGGCATCGTGCGTCAGACGTTCGAAAAGCGGTCCGCCGCCCGGGCCGCCTCTTGAACGGGCGCGGTGGCCGCCCCTATGTTTGTGATTCTTGCGGCCGGCCTCGCGCCGGCCTGCTCGGGAGGCGCGCATGGCAACGACGCACCGCAGCAGGGTCCTGATCATCGGCTCCGGCCCCGCCGGCTATTCCGCAGCGATCTACGCCGCGCGCGCCAATCTGGAGCCAATCATGGTGCAGGGCCTGGAGCCCGGCGGCCAGCTCACCATCACCACCGACGTCGAGAACTATCCAGGCTTCGCCGACATCGTCCAGGGGCCGTGGCTGATGGAGCAGATGGCGGGCCAGGCGCAAGCTGTGGGCACGCGGCTGATCCACGACATGGTAGTCGCCGCGGACTTCAGCAAACGCCCCTTCGTCTGCGCCGGCGATTCCGGCGAATTCTATGTCGGCGACACCGTCATCGTCTGCACCGGCGCGCAGGCGAAGTGGCTGGGCCTTGAAAGCGAGCAGCGCTTCATGGGCTTCGGCGTTTCGGCCTGTGCCACCTGCGATGGCTTCTTCTTCCGCGGCAAGGAGGTCGCGGTGATCGGCGGCGGCAACACCGCCGTGGAGGAGGCACTCTACCTCACCAACCACGCCAGCAGGGTCACCCTCGTCCACCGCCGCGACGCGCTCCGCGCCGAGAAGATTCTGCAGGACCGCCTGTTCCGCAACGACAAGATCGAGATCCTGTGGGACCACGTCCTGGCCGAGATCGAAGGCGAGAGCGATCCGCCGACGGTGATTGGAATCGCAGTGCGCCACGTCGAGACCGATGCGCTGCAGCGGATCCCGCTCTCGGGCGTGTTCATCGCCATCGGGCACCGCCCCAACACCGAGCTCTTCGCCGGCCAGCTCACGATGGACGCCGAGGGCTACATCCAGACGATGGCAGACAGCACGAAGACAAACGTGCCGGGCGTATTCGCCGCCGGCGACGTGCAGGACAAGGTGTTCCGGCAGGCCGTGACAGCCGCCGGCACCGGCTGCATGGGTGCGCTGGAAGCCGAGAAGTTTCTCGCCGAGGCCGAAATGCCCAGGGCCGCCGCGGCGGAGTGAGCGCCGGCACGGCACCGGGCGAGGCGATGGACTGGAACCGGCTACGCATCTTCCAGACGGTCGCGGAACGCGGCAGCTTCACCCGCGCCGGCGACATTCTGGAGCTCAGCCAGTCGGCGGTAAGCCGGCAGATCGCGGCGCTGGAAAAGAGCCTTGGCGCGGTCCTGTTCCACCGCCATTCGCGCGGCTTGCTGCTGACGGAACAGGGCGAGGCGCTCTACCGCACGGCCCGCGAGGTCTCTGCGAAGCTCGCGATGACCGAGGCGCAGATCGCGGATTCGCGCGACCGGCCCAGCGGCCCGCTGAAGATCACGACGACGGTCGCCTTCGCCTCGGTGTGGCTCACGCCCAGGATCCGCACCTTCAACAACCTCTATCCAGAGATCAAGCTCATCCTGCTGACATCGGACGATCTGCTCGACCTCTCCATGCGCGAGGCGGACGTGGCAATTCGCATGATCGAGCCGACCGAGCCCGATCTCGTCCGACGGCACCTGATGACGGTCCATTCGTATATCTACGCCGCGCCGGACTATCTCGCCCGGTTCGGGCCGATCGAGACGGCGGACGACCTCGCCCGCCAGCGCCTGATCGTCTATGGCCAGGGGCCGCTCACCGCCATCGTCAACCCGGACTGGCTGATCGCGATTTCGGGCGACCCCGACGCCGACGGCCGCATCGTGCTGGAGGCGAACAACATATATTGCATGCGCGAAGCGGTGGAGAGCGGCCTCGGAATCGCGGCGCTGCCCGACTACGTGGTTTGGGGCAGCCAGCGGCTCCAGCGCGTGCTGCCGGAGTATCAGGGGCCCCCCTTCGACGCCTTCTTCACCTACGCCGAGGAGCTGCGATATTCCAAGCGTATCGGGGTCTTCCGCGATTTCCTGCTCGACGAAGTGGCCAAATGGCGCTCCTAGCGCCCGCCCAGCCATGCGTCAGACGCATGGCTGAATTGCTTGTCACCCACTAGCGCAAACGCGTCACAGAACATACATATTGCGCTGCAGCATGGCGCTTGCGTCGTGCTACGAGGATTGGCCGGGGTGCCCACCTCGGCTTACCGTCTTCAGGTGCAATGCCTGGAGGGGATCCTCGGATCCCACGTCTCCTAGGAGCGTGCGCCGTAGAAAAATCCGCGCGGCGAAGTTGGTATTGGATGGGGTGTGGGTGGATTGGCGTCAGGGGGCAGTATGATGCGACACGCCAGTTGCGTTTGGGAACTGCCCGATGCCGACCACGTATCGTCCCTACCAGCCGGAGCAGCCCTTGCTTCTGCCGCCGGACTTGCAGGAGTGGGTTCCCCCAGGGCACCTGGCTCATCACGTCAGCGATGTGGTCGATGCACTGGACTTGACGGCGTTCTATGCGCCCTACGAGGGGGACGGTCGACGCAACGCCCCCTACGAGCCGTCGATGATGGTCAAGGTGCTGATCTATGCCTACGCGACGGGCACATTCTCCTCGCGTGCGGTGGCGAGAAAGCTGGAGGAGGATGTAGCGTTTCGGATGCTCGCGGCGGGCAACTTCCCGCAACATCGCACGGTATGTGAGTTCCGCCGCCGACATCTGGCGGAGTTCAGCGAGCTGTTTGTGGGGGTGGTGCAGGTGGCGCGCGAGATGGGACTGGCGCGGTTCGGCAAGCTCTCGGTCGACGGGACGAAGGTGCGAGCGAACGCGAGCAAGCGCAAGGCGATGAGCTATGAGCGGATGGGCAAAGAGGCGGCTCGCTTGCAGGCGGAGATCGAGGCGCTGCTGACGAAGGCGGGGATGGTGGACGCCGAAGAAGACGATCGTTGGGGCGAGGATTTCCGGGGCGACGAGTTGCCCGAGGAGTTGCAACGCAGGGAGAAGCGCCTGGCGGCGATCCAGGCAGCCAAAGCGCGTTTGGAGGCGGCGCAACGCGGGCGCGACGCTGAGCGCGGGCGCGAGCCTGGGCAGGACCGCAATCCCCGGGGCGGGCGGCCCTACAAGCGGGCCTACGGCGAGCCCGCGCCGAAGGCGCAGAGCAATTTCACCGATCCCGAGAGCCAGATCATGAAGACCAGCAGCGAGGGATTCCAGCAGTGCTACAACGCGCAGATGGCGGTCGATGGGGAGCACCAGATCATCGTCGCGACTCAGGTGGGG
Organism: Alphaproteobacteria bacterium; assembly: GCA_965262755.1. Taxonomy (GTDB): domain Bacteria; phylum Pseudomonadota; class Alphaproteobacteria; order UBA828; family UBA828; genus WTGU01. Next base: position 1,709,172 of record OZ253557.1, read on the forward strand.
CCACAGGCCAGCGACCAGGGTCAGCTGGTGGGGATGCTCGACGAGATCAACGAGACGTTTGGGGTCGAGCCTGCGGTGGTACTGGCCGATGCGGGCTACTGCAACGAGCCGGATCTGTTGGAGCTGGAAGATCGCGGCATCGACGCGCACGTAGCGCTGGGGCGTGAAGGCAAGTCCCAGGTGGCGGTCGACCCGGCCCGGCTCCCTGCCACGCACCGCATGGGTGAGAAACTGGCGCGCCCCGCGGGCAAAGCCCGGTACGCGCAACGCAAGTGGCTCTCGGAGGCGCCGAACGGGTGGATCAAGGAGGTGCTCGGATTCCGACGATTCAGCCTGCGAGGCTTGGCGAAGGTGCGCGGCGAGTGGGACCTCGTGTGCTTGGCGTTGAACATCAAGCGGATGGGGACGGTGGCCACGTGCTGAGGCAGGTGCTGGCCTGCCAACGCACTTGCTCCGGGGCGCGCAGTGCCCATCGACCGCGTATGAAACGCGAATCTCTTCCGTTCCGGCCTTCCGGTCTGGGATTTCCATCCCAGAGTCGGGCGGGCCAGATGTCCACACTCGGGCCAAAATCCCGCCTCTCCGGCGGCCGCGCGCCAATCGCCCAGCATCAAAACTTCTACGGCGCACGCTCCTAGACGTGAAGCCTCCCTGTTAGACTGGCCGGGTCTTCGGACCCGGCCCTTCTTTTGCAGCACTGGTACAGAAAAAGGCCGCCCCGACGGCTCTGTTGCAAACCTGACGTAGGGGTGAGTCAGATCAGGACGACAACCGTGCTTTCGTCATGTTTCTGCGTTGGCCAGACGGTCCTGTAGCAACGCCATCGCCTCGGTCAGAGCGCACGGTCCGAGAGCGAAGGCGCGCTCGACGATCCGGGCCTCGCCGACAATGCCGCCCTGGAGGGCGAACATCCCGGCCTGGCCCTTGCGCAGCGCGCGCATCACCTCGAAGCCCTTGATCGTGGCGTAGGCCGTCTTCAGCGTCTTGAACCCGCGCACGGGCCGGATCAGCAGCTTGAGCTTGCCGTGGTCGGCCTCGACGACGTTGTTGAGGTATTTCACCTGCCTGTGCCTCGTGTCCTTCGGGCACTTGCCCTCGGCCTTCAGCTCCGCGATGGCAGCGGCATAGGCCGGCGCCTTGTCGGTGTTGAGCACCTCGGGCTGCTCCCACTCTTTCAATCCTCTCAGCGCCTTGCCGAGGAATCGCTTCGCTGCCTTGGTGTTGCGGGTCGCCGAGAGGTAGAAATCGATCGTGTTCCCGAGCTTGTCCACCGCCCGGTACAGATACGCCCACTTGCCGCGGACCTTGATGTAGGTCTCGTCGACGCGCCAACTCCGCGACTGCGGCCGGCGCCACTGCCGGCGCAGACGTTTCTCCATCTCCGGCGCGAAACGCTGCACCCAACGATAGATCGTGGAGTGGTCGACCGCGACGCCGCGCTCGGTCATCATCGCTTCGAGGTCGCGGTAGCTGATCGGATACCGGTAGTACCAGCGTACGGCCCAGAGCACGATCTCCCCCCGGAAGTGACGTCCCTTGAAGTCGCTCATGCCTCAACCCCTCTCGGCAGATCACGCAAACACGTCACCAAATAGCCGGACTTTGCAACAGAGCCCCGCCGACTCAGCAAGGAGCGCGCCACCGTCGACGGCTTCCTCGAGGACGCCGAGGAACATGGGCAGCGCCGGGACGCCCTGGAGGAAGAAGCCAAGCGGCGCGCCCCGCAGGACCCGGACTTCCTCGTCACCGACCTGTCCGGCTACCGGTCCCTCCCCCACATTCCAGAGAAGCTGCCGGCCACGGGACGGGCGATCCACAAGGATGAAGACACCTACGGTCCCCATCTCGACCGGATACCGGACGGCCGGGAAAAACTGGCTGCCGCGCTGGAGCGGATGGAGAGACATCATCTTCTCGACCGCTTCGTCTCGGTGATGGACCGGATCGAGGAAACGAAGCCCAGCGCGTCTGAGCAGGTCGTTTCGCCGCTCCATGACGAGGGGTACAACCAAGCCATCGCCGAAGCGGAGCGTCTGGCGAGGGAACCGGACCTGGAGGAAGCGGCCCGGCGCCGGCTGCTGGCCGAGCTCGACGAGCATGCCGTCGTGACGACGGATTGGCGGGAGATCGAACACCTGTTCCGGGAAGCGGAGGAGCTGCACGAACAATACCGTGAACTCGAGGAACGCGCGGCGCGCGAGACACTGCCGCTGTCGCTGCTTGCCGAATGGCCGGCCTTGCAGGAACGGAGCCACCGCTTCGAAGAGGCCGCCCGCTGGGCAATGATGGGCGACCGCATTCAGGAGTACCGGCAGCTCCGACCCGACATGTTCCGCCGTATCAATGAAGCGCTCCAGCACGCGAGCGAGCGCGGACGCGTTCCCGAGCTGGAGGACGGCCGGATCGCGGAGATGGTGGGCGCGGAGCTGGCACGGCTTCGCGATTCCGGCGTCGAGCACGCGTTCCGCCGCCGCTGGTGGGGCGCGGAACCGCTGCTCGCGGGCGACCGAATAAGGCTGCCGCTATGGGACGATGGGCCGCAACGCGAAGCGGAGGTGCGCCGGCCCGGATGGACCGGCGTGTTGTTAAGCGCGCTAAACTGACCCCCACGAATCGCACTAAAACAAGCAGTTAGCGCGCCGATCGGCGGGGAACTGACGCGCTTAACAACATGCTGGTGAACCCGGACGCTGGAGCTGTCGATCATCTGTATGTCGCCGTCGTAAGCCTCGACGATGGCGTCCATCAGGCGATCCCAGATGCCCGAGAGCGCGGCTGGCGCCACGCCCCCGCCGATTGAGGTGGGCGACGTTGTGCAGCTGCGGTCTGGTGGCGCTACGATGACGGTGACCCGCTCCGATCCCGCGAGCGACACAGTGACCTGCACTTGGTTGGGCGAAGCTGGCACCGTGCTCAGCCGCGAGTTCGAAGACGCCCGCCGCGTCCTACGCCCGGTCGCGAGCGACGACGCGGATGCACCTTAGCGCGGCCTCCGACCCCATTCGGATCTACTGTCGCAGCAAGCTCGATCCCCAAGGCCAAAGTCGACGATGGCGCCTTGCCACGCGGGAGCGCAGCCGTCCGAGGCGTGCGCTTCAACCGGACCGGCCGCGAGCATTGCGCTCGCCAATGCGAGTCTCGCCTGGCAAGCGCGCAATTTCTGCGCCGGTTTGTGCCAGGGACGCCCTAACCCCTTGCGTGCGCTCGATAATCGCTGGCACAGGCCATGCCTGTGACGGCCTGTCACGGCTTGTGACGCCGCCGTAAGCTCGCCCTAAGTGCAGATAAACCATTGTAATTATTTCATTATTTGTAATTCTGTTACCTCTGTTACCTCTGTTACGGTAAGAAGTTGTAGAGAAGAACGATGGCCTCTGTTCAATCTCCCCTCCGCCTGAACCCCATCCAAGGGGCTTGACCCCTCTTCCGTGAACTATCCCTGGCGCAGCCGTCACACGCAACGGACCGCCATATTCCTTTGTCGCCACAACGCACTAACCCTGTGACGGCCCTTGAGGCTGTGACGGCACAGGCCGTCACACGGGGCTTCGTGCTCGAACGAGATCCATCTTACCGCCCAGGCGGCCCGAGGCGACGAGTTCGGCCTGCGTCCTGCCGTTGCTCCCTCCCGCAGGGTCGATACCATCAGCCTTCAAAATAGTACCGATGTGAGAGAGCTGACCCTACGTCTGTCTGGAATTGGGCATCCTAAAAAAAGTGGCGCGGCGAGAGCCGGATTCAGGCTGCCTTCGGAGCCAGCCGCGCGATCTCGGAAGTGAGCCCTCCGTCGAATGCGCGGCCGGGCGTCGACCTGTCGCCGGCGGGCTGGCCGGTTACCCTCAGGCTGGCCGCCCGATCCGACGTCCAGACGTCATCCCAGGCCGCAGAACCAACCCCGCGACGAGCGCCAGCCCGTATCGAGATCCACCAGATAGGTCCGATGTGGGACTGGTAGCCCTACCGGCCTTTGTACCGTGGGCACCTTAAAGAAAGGCAGCATCGAGCACTTGGCCTGTGGCAGCCTCGGGGCTCGCCGAGCAATCGAGGGAGATGAACGCTCCCGCGAGCGCCGGCGAGGGCTCGGCCGGATGCGGTGGCGATCTCGCCGGCCCGAGGCCCGTTTGAAAATCGGGCCGATCCGGAGCGGTGGAGGCGATATCAACCCAACCCTCGGCCTAACCCCATGCACTGGGCCGATATCGCCCCATCCCCCTGCTCCATGCCCACATCTTTGCCCACCCCCGCCCCCCGGTGCCCGGCGCGAGGCGCATGACCCGCTCGATGAGCGCGTGGCCCAGGCGCATGGCGCTGGTCGCTCACCTCGATGGCCATGCGTGCGTGGTGGTGGTGGGCGCTGGGCGCGTGCGATGGGCGAGGCGCGCGCATGGTGGGTGGAAAAAACGTGGGCGATCGGCGCTGGCAGGAAAACCGAAGGGGAGGCACCCCTGCGGGTCCCATAATTGGAGCCTCCCCCCGTGATGGACACCAACCTCAAGGGCGTGTTCTTCGCGACCCAGGCGTGTCTCCCGCATATGAAGAGCCAGCGGGCAGGGCGGCTCCTCGTCGTCTCGTCGATCACCGGCCCCCGCGTGGGCCTCCCCGACGTGAGCTGCTACATGGCGTCCAAGGGCGGGGTAAACGCCTTCGTCCGCGGCGCGGCGCTGGAACTCGCCCCCTACAATATCACCGCCAACACGGTCTCCCCCGGCTCGATCCTGACCGAGGGCATCGCCCAAGCCCGCGGCGACGAGGCCGTGAAGGAATTCAGCCGTGTGATCCCCGCCGGCCACCTGGGCGACCCGGAAGACGTGGCCTACGCGCTGGTTTACCTCGCATCGGACCAGGCCCGCTTCGTCACCGGCCACGACATCGTGCTCGACGGCGGCCAGATCCTGCCGGAGAGGCCGCTCGGCCTCTGAGCGGGCCGCATCCCCGACGACACCTTGCCAATCAGGCTATTCCCGGATATATAACCGGGAATATGTTGGAGGTAGGTCGTGAGCGACTCGTCTCAAAGACGCGCCACCGACAGATATCGGCGCCGGTTGGCCGAACGCGGCTTGGCCCGCTTCGAGGTGCTCGGGCGGGACGCCGATCGCGAGCTTATCCGTTCCCTGGCGAAGCGGCTTGCCGAGGACGGTCCGCAGGCTGACCGTCTTCGAACCGTGGTCCGACACGGCGTTGCCGACGAGCCGCCACGAAGGGGCGGAATTCTCGAAGCGCTGCGCCGCTCGCCGCTGGTCGGTGAGGACGTTGTTCCGCCCCGTCCCTTCGATCCGGGTCGGGAGGTCGATCTGTGACCCGCTACCTTCTGGACACCAACATCATTAGCAACGTCACGAAGGCAGCGCCGTCAGAGTCCCGGCTCGCCTGGATGGCCGAACAGATCGACGACGATCTCTTTATTTCCTCGCTCACGATTGCGGAAATTCGGCGCGGCATTCTGGATAAGCCTGCTGGCCGCCGGCGCAATGCGCTCGAGGCCTGGTTCGCGGGCCTGGAAGGCCCGTCCGCTCTCTTCGCGGGCCGCGTTCTGCCGTTCGACGAGACTGCCGGGCTCGTCTGGGCGCGACTCATGGCTGAAGGCCGTCCCCGCAGCGCGCTCGACACCATCATCGCCGCGACCGCAGAAGCCAACGGCTGTATCGTCGTCACGGACAACGAGCGGGACTTTCCCGGCGTCGAGACCTTCAACCCGATTCGGCCCGCCGGCCGCCATTGACAGGTTGAGCCGATGGCCCGAGTCTCGGGCCGCTTTCGTCGAGCATGGCTGGAGACCCATGAGCAGGAGGGGCGGAATCGACTTCGCCTTCGTGGCGGCGCCGGTGGGCGAGGAAGGGCTCTCCGACGCCGCGCTCTACAAGGAGATTCTGGCGGATTGCGAGTTCGCCCACCGGGCCGGCTACCGCGCGGCCTGGATGATCGAGCATCATTTCTCCGACTACTTCCCGACGCCCAACCCCTTGGCTTTCCTCTCCCACATCGCCGCGCGCTTCCCGGATTTCGCGCTCGGTACCTGCGTGCTGGTGACGCCCTGGTACGAGCCGCTCAGGCTCGCCGAGGAGATCGCGCAGCTCAACCTGCTCACCGACCAGCCGCTCCATCTCGGCCTCGGCCGGGGCACGGCGAAATATGAGTACGACGCCTTCGGCGTGCCGATGGAGGAGAGCCGGCAGCGCTTCCGCGAGGTCTGGGAGATCGTGAGCAGCGCGCTCGCCGGCGGGCGCTTCCGCTACGAAGGCCAGTATCTCAGCGTCCCCACCCGCGTCGAGCTGCGCCCCCGCTCCGACACGAGCAAGATCAACTTCTACGGCGCCGTCGGCGGCAGCCCTGAGTCGGGCGCGGTGATGGCCTCGCTCGGCCTTCCGCCGATCATGACCGCCTTCAGCAATCTGCCGCTGCAGCGCGAGGCGCTCGCCGGCTGGAAGGAGGCGGCAGAGACCCGCGGTATGGACGTGGACGGCTACCGCTACCCGATGATGGTCAACTGCATCATCGCCGATGAGGACGAGGAGGCCTACGCGCTTGCCAAGCGCTATATCCCGCGCTTCCAGCAGGCGCAGATCGACCATTACGAGGCCGACGACGGCCACTTCGAGACCCTCTCGACCTACACCGCCTGGGCCAGGATCTTCGCCAAGATGAAGGAGCGAACCGACCCCGCCAACATCCCGCCCTGGGCCGACGGGCAGTTCGTGGGCTCTCCCGAGACCGTGCGCCGGCGCGTCGCGGACTATGTGGCCGCGGGCTTCAACAGCTTCCTCATCCACACGGCGACGCCGGGCGTGCCGCGCCGCCACCGGCAGGCCTGGCTCGGCCGCTTTGCGGACGAGGTGGCGCCCTATTTCGCCGGCGGCGAGGCGCTGCGCGCCGCCGCCAGCGCCTGACCAGCGCGGCCCGCCCAGCATCCGCGAAGGACCCGACCATGAAGCTCGACCCCGCGCTTGCGGAGATCCTCGCCTCGCTCGATCCGAGCGCCGAGACGCCGGTCGAGGAGATGACGCCGGAAGACGCGCGCAGGGTGTGGAAGGAGGAGATGGCGGCCGTCGCCGGTGCGCCGCTGCCGGTGAAATCCGTCAGCACGCACGAGGCGCCGGGGCCTGCCGGGCCGCTCGCGGTGCGCCTCTACGAGCCGGAGGGGGCGGACGGGCGCGTGCTGCCGATCCTCGTCTACTACCACGGCGGCGGCTGGATTCGCGGCGACCTCGATACCCACGACGATGTCTGCCGCTACCTCTGCCATCACGCGGGCTGCCTGGTGGCCTCGGTGGACTATCGGCTCGCGCCGGAGCACCGCTTCCCCGCAGCACTTGAGGACTGCGACGCCGCGACCCGTTGGGTGGCGGAGAACGCCGCCCGCCTCGGCGCCGACCCGGCGCGTCTTGCCATCGGCGGCGACAGCGCCGGTGGCAACATCGCCTGCGGGATGACGCTCAAGGCGCGGGGCCGCGGCGGGCCGGCGATCTGCTTCCAGCTCCTGATCTACCCGGCGACCGACCTTGCCGGCGAGACCGAGTCCAAGCGGCTCTACTCCTCGGGCTACCTGCTCGACTCGATGCCCTTCTACGTCGCGAGCTACCTGGGACCGGCGGGCGACGCGGCCGCGCCGCTCGCCTCGCCGTTACGTGCGCCCGACCTTTCCGACTTGCCACCGGCCTTGGTGCTTACCGCCGGCTTCGATCCGCTGCGGGACGAGGGCGAGGCCTACGCCAGGCGGCTCGAGGCGGCGGGCGTGGCCACGGACCATCGCTGCCATGAGAGCATGATCCACGGCTTCGTCTCGATCACCGGCCTGATCGAGAATGCCGAGGCCGGTTTGGCCGACGCGGCGGCGGCGCTCCGTGCCGCCTTCAACCAGTGAGAGAGGGAGCGGTGCCATGAGCGAAGAATTCGCCGGCAAGGCCTGCGTGATGACGGGCGCGGGTGGGGGCATGGGCCTCGCCATCGCCCGCGCGCTCCGTGTAGAGGGCTGTGCGGTCACCGCCATCGACCCCAAGCCCGAGCCGCCCGAGTTTGCCGAAGGCGACGGCGCCCCCGGGCGCTACGTCGAGGGCGATGCCACCGACGAGGCGCTGGTCGCGCGCACGGTCGCAGACGCCTTCGACGCGTGCGCGCGGCTCGACTATCTGGTCAATGCCGCCGGCGTCGGCTGGTACGACCGGGACGGCTCCATCGCCGACATGGAGATGGCGATCTGGCACCGCGTCATGGAGATCAACCTCACCGCGTCCGCGCTCATGGCGCGCCATGCCGTGCCCTGCCTCCGGCGCACCGGCGCGGGCGGAGCGATGGTCCACATCGCGAGCGTCGTGGGGCTGCGCAACATGGAGAACATCCTGGTGAACGGGCCGATCGACGCCTATCAGGCGTCGAAGGCGGGGCTCTCGGCGCTCTCGCGCTCGCTTTCCATGCAGCTCGGGCCGGACGGCATTCGCTCCAACACCATCTGCCCCGGCGCGGTCCTGACGCCGATGACGGCGCCCGGCTACGAGGCCGATCCCAGCCGCGCCGACGCCATGATCGCGCGCACGCCGTTGGGCCGCCTCGGCCAGCCGGAGGACATCGCCCACGCGTGCCTCTTCCTGCTCTCGGACAAGGCGTCCTTCATCACCGGCATCGACCTCGTCGTCGATGGCGGGATCATGGCCAAGCTCTGAAGCGAGACCGTCCTTGACGGGCTCAGCCCAGGCCGCGACCGCGGCCCGCCGGCGCTCTCACGCGGCGAAGGTGCCGAAGGCGCCGCGGGAGTAGAGCAGGGGCTCCTGCGCCGCGTCGGTGCGCACCGCCTGCACCCGGCCGGTGAGCACCGTGTGGGTCTCGGCCCGGAGCGTCTGGCCGAGCAGACAGTCGAAGCTCGCCAATGCGTCCATCAGCACCGGCGCGCCGGTCTCGAGCGTGCCCCAGTCGCTGGTAGTGAAGCGCTCGGGCACCCGCGCGGAGGAGGCGAACTGCGCGGCGAGGTCCAGGTGCTTTGCGCTCAGCACGTTGACGCAGAAGACCCGGCTCTGCAGCGTGGGGTCGTGCGCGCCCGCCTCGCGATTGACGCAGGCGAGCAGCATCGGCGGCGCGGCGCTCAGCGAGCAGACCGCGGTGGCGGTCAAGCCGATGCGCCGCTCGCCGATGGAGGTCGTGACGATGGTGACGCCGGCCGCGAGTAGGCGCATGCCCTCCTTGAAGTTGTCAGAATCGATCGCGACCACGGGCGCGGTCAGAGAATCGAAATCGAAGTCGTCCAACAGCGACATTCACCCCTCTCCCGGCGCGGCGCCTGCGCTACGCCCAAGCGCCGCCGGCACATTATGAAGACCGCCGCCGCAGCGGTCCACGGCGCGGGGATCACGGCCGGCCATCAGTAAGCGACGGGGAGCGGGTCGAGGCTCCGCCACAGGTGCCAGACCGCGACCGAGCGCCACGGCCGCCAGCATTCTGCGCAGGCCTCGATCGCGTCAGGGCTCATGGTCCCGCCATCGCCGTAGAGCTTGCCCATGGCCCGGCGCACACCGATATCCGCGAGCGGCAGCACGTCCGGCCGCTGCAGGTGGAAGATCAGGACCATCTCGGCGGTCCAGCGGCCCACCCCTCTCAGCACCAGGAGGTCGTCGGTCACCGCCTCGTCGTCGGCGCTTTGCCAGCGATCCGGGTCGATCGTCCCGGACACGAAGCCGATGGCGATGTCGCGCAGGTAGCTGGCCTTGCGTCGGGTGAGGCCGGCGCCGTGCAGCGCTTCTTCGGAGTGGGCGGCGACCTCGGGCGGAGCAACCGTCCCGACGCAGGCCTCCAGCCGTGCCCAAATGCTGTCCGCCGCGTGCACCGAGATCTGCTGGGCCACGATGGCGCGGGCGAGGGTGAGGAAGGGGTCGCCCTGTCCGACCAGGCCTTCGCCCTCATAGTTCGCGATGAGCCCCGCCATCACCGGGTCGGCGGCGGCAAGCGCGGCGCGCGCCTCGTGCCAATAGGCCGGCTGTCCCAGCGGCCCGCTCGCCCATCGCGGCATGGCGTTCCTCTCCCCGTTTCCGATCAGTCTGCGTCAGCGCCGGGCGAAGCTTGGCATGGGCTCCTCGATGCCCTCCGGGTCGGCGTGGATAAGGACCTCCGCGTGGGGGAAGACCTTGCGGATACGGGCCTCGACGTCGTCGGAAATCTCGTGGGCGCGGAGCAGCGTGAGCGAGCTGTCCATCTCGACGTGGACCTGGATGAAGGAATCGATGCCCGATCGGCGGGTCCTGAGGTCGTGGCAATTAAGCACATCCGGATGCTCCAGCACGATCTGGCGGATGCGTTCGCGGTCTTGCTCCGGGAACTCGCGGTCCATCAGCTGCTGGATCGCGCTTCTCGCGACGCGGACCGCGGCATGGATGATGACGGCGGCGATCACCAGCGCGATGATCGGGTCGGCGAGCCCCCAACCCACGGTCATCGCCAGTGCCAGCGCCGCGATCACGCCGATATTCATCAGGATGTCGGAGGCATAGTGCAGGGCATCGGCCCTGATCGCGGTCGAGCCTGTCAGCCGCACGACCCGGCGCTGATACGTCACCAGCGCCGTGGTGACGATGGTGGCAAAGACCATCACTCCGATCCCCACCGGCGCGCGCGCGATCGGCTCCGGCTCGAGGATGCGGCCGACCGCCTCGACGATGAGGAAGATCGCAGACGCGCTGATGAAGAGCGCCTGGCCGAGGCCCGCCAGCGGCTCCGCCTTGCCGTGCCCGAAGCGATGCTCGCGGTCCGGCGGCTGGAGCGCCTGGCGCACGGCAAACAGGTTGATGAGCGAGGCGAGCACGTCCATCACCGAATCGGCCAACGACGAAAGGATGCTGACGGAATCCGTGGCAAGCCAGGCACCGAGCTTGCCGACGATCATCAGCGCGGCGGCGGCGACCGCAAGATTGGTCGCGCGGCGCATCAAGAGCCGCGCACGCTCAGGATCAATTTGGGGGCCGCTCGGGATTTCGGGTTTCACGCCGGGTGCGCTCCGCGCAAGAAGGCCTAGGACCGCTCCGAAGTTGCGCGTCATCCTCGCGCCTCGTCGGCGGCGCGCGGTCTCATATGCTGCTTATAGCACGGTCACGCGCGATATTCGTATGGGCGCGGCCGATTGCTTGCGGTGCCTCGGGTTTCGTGTAGGATGCGGCAACGCGCGAGAAATCAACGCAAAACGAGGCTTCGATGGCGGATGCTTCGCCGCTGATGGCGGGCAAGCGGGGCATCGTGATGGGCGTCGCGAACGCGCGCTCCCTCGCCTGGGGCGTGGCCCATTCCCTCGCCGATCACGGCGCGGATCTGGCCTTCACCTTTCAAGGCAACGCGATCGAGAAGCGGATCAGGCCGCTCGCCGAATCGGTGGGCTCCGACTTCGTGCTCCCCTGCGACGTGACCGACGAGGCGAGCGTCGATGCCACCTTCGAAGCGATCGCCGAGCGCTGGGGCCACCTCGATTTCCTCGTCCATGCAATCGCCTATTCCGATAAGGAAGAGCTGAAAGGACGCTATCTCGACACGACGCTCGAGAACTTCCAGAACACGCTTCAGGTCTCGTGCTACTCGTTCACGGCGCTCTGCCAGCGCGCTGTGCCGCTCATGGGCGCAGACGGCGGGGGCCTTCTGACGCTCACCTATATGGGGTCCGAGCGTTGGGTTCCGCACTACAACGTGATGGGCGTCGCCAAGGCGGCGCTGGAGTCGAGCGTGCGCTATCTCGCCGCCGATCTCGGCGATCGCAACATCAGGGTCAACGCGATTTCTGCGGGCCCGGTCAAGACGTTGGCTGCGTCGGGGATCGGCGATTTCCGCTACATCATGAAGTGGAACGAGTACAACGCCCCGCTCAGGCGCAACGTCACGATCGACGAGGTGGGCGGTGCCGCCACCTATCTGTTGAGCGAGCTGGGCCGCGGCGTCACCGGCGAGGTCCACCACGTCGACTGCGGCTATCACATCGTCGGCATGAAGCGGCCGGACGCGCCCGACATCTCGGTGGTCTAGGGCCGCCACCTGCGACCATGGCGAGCAACAGCTTCGGCCTGCTCTTCCGGGTCACGACCTGGGGCGAGAGCCACGGCCCGGCCATCGGCTGCGTGATCGACGGCACGCCGCCGCGTATCCCGCTTGCCGAATCCGACATCCAGCCTGCGCTCGACCGGCGGCGGCCCGGCACCTCCCGCTTCGTCACGCAGCGGCGCGAGTCCGACACCGTGCGCATCCTCTCCGGCGTCTTCGAGGGCCAGACCACCGGCACGCCCATCGCGCTCGTGATCGAGAACGAGGATGCGCGGAGCCGCGACTACGGCCCACTCAAGGAGACGTACCGCCCAGGCCACGCCGATTTCACCTACGACGCGAAGTACGGCATCCGCGATTACCGGGGCGGCGGGCGGGCCAGCGCGCGGGAAACCGCGATGCGCGTGGCCGCCGGCGCAGTCGCGCAAAAGATTCTGGGCGCGGGGGTGACGATCCGGGGTGCGGTCATTCAGGTCGGCGAAATCGGCGTCGACCGCGAGCGCTGGGACTGGGAGGAGACCGCACGCAACCCCTTCTTCTGCCCCGATGCGAAGACGGTGCCCGACTGGGAGGCGGCACTCGATACGGCCCGCAAGGCCGGCACCTCCCTCGGTGCTGTGATCCAGGTAGAGGCGGACGGCGTGCCGGCGGGGCTGGGTGCACCGGTCTACGGCAAGATCGATGCCGATCTCGCCGCCGCCATGGTCAGCATCAACGCGGTCAAGGGAGTCGAGATCGGCGCCGGTTTCGCCGCCGCAGCGATGGACGGCGCAGACAGCGGCGACGAGATCCGCATGGAGGGCGAGACACCGCGCTTTCTCGGCAACAATGCCGGCGGCGTGCTCGGCGGCATCACCACCGGTCAGCCGGTCGTGGTCCGCTTAGCGGTCAAGCCCACAAGCTCGATCCGCACGCCCCGCCGCACCATCACCCGCGACGGCGCCGAGACCGAGGTCTCGACCGGGGGCCGGCACGATCCCTGCGTCGGCATCCGCGCGGTCCCGGTGGGCGAGGCGATGATGGCCTGCGTGCTCGCCGACCATCTGCTGCGCCACCGCGCCCAGTGCGGCTGAGCATTTTGTCGCTCACGGCAGCCGGCCTGCGGCCGGCGCCTCCGCGTCGCGCGTCCACGCGCGCGGGCGCGATGTGCGCCGCAGGAACGGCGGGCCGCGGTCGCGGCCTGTCGCGAGCCCGTCAAAGACGGACTCGCTCTAAGGCGCCGCGCGACGTCCACCGTCAGGGGAGAAAGCCATGCCGGCCAAGCAAGCGGCGCGCACGCGCAAGGAGGAGCGCGTCCACGCGCTGCGCATACCCGATCAGCGCAAGAACCCGCCGGAGATCCGCGCGGTATTCGCGCGCTGCCTGGAGAAGATCGGCTTCGTGCCTAACGTGCTCCGCTCCTACACGCTGAGGCCGCGCAAGTTCGAGCTGTTCCGCCGCTACAACAATGAACTGATGCTGGGCGAATCCGGCCTCTCCCCCCTGGAGCGGGAGATGATCGCCGTCGTCGTCTCCTGCGTGAACCATTGCCACTATTGCCTGGTGGCCCACGGTGCGCAGGTCCGCGTCCTCTCCGGCGATCCGATCCTGGGCGACCAGCTCGTCGCCAACTACCGTGCGGTACCGCTCTCGAGGCGCCAGCGCGCCATGTTGGATTTCACCTGGAAGCTCAGCGAGAGCCCGGATTCCGTGGGCGACGCCGACCGCGCGGCGCTCCGCAAGGCGGGCTTCGACGACGCCGACATCTTCGACATCGCCGAGGTCGCGGGCTTCTACAACATGACCAACCGGCTCGCCGCCGCCATCGATATGCGCCCCAACCGGGAGTACTACGACATGGGCCGCTAAGGCGGGCGCGGAGATAGAGAAGGAGAGAAGACGAAGAGGGCCTGCCCCGGAGACGGAGCAGGCCCTTTCGCTTGGCATTATTCCTCTTGGGCTAGGAGCCTGCGCCGTAGGAAAATTGACTACTATATGTAGTAGTATCAGATCATTCGTTACCACTACCTATGGTGTCTGAAGGTGCCCAAAAGCGTTCTGCGGCGCAGGCTCCTAGGGGAGCGTCGCTGACGCCGCCTCTTCCCGCTGCCGGCGGTGCGCCGTGCGCATCGCTTTCTGCAGCTTCTTGAAGGCGCGCTCCTCGATCTGGCGGATGCGCTCGCGCGAGACACCGTAGACTTGGCTCAGCTCCTGCAGCGTCGAGGGCTCTTCCTTCAGGCGCCGCTCGGCCAGGATGTGCTGCTCGCGGTCGGTGAGCACATCGAGCGAGTCCCTGAAGAGCTGCCTGCGGTGGTCCAACTCGTTCGCTTCGAGAATATCAGTCTCGTGGCTCTCGCCGGGATCCTCCAGCCAGTCCATCCACTCGCCGCCGCCTTCTTCGCGGACCGGTGCGTTGAGGGACTGGTCGGGGCCCAGCATCCGCCGGTTCATGGAGATCACGTCGGCAGCCGGGACGTTGAGCGTCGTTGCGATATGCTCGACCTGCTCGGGCGTCAGATCGCCGTCGTCGATCGCCTCGATCTCGCCCTTCAGCTTGCGCAGGTTGAAGAAGAGCTTCTTCTGCGCCGCCGTGGTGCCCATCTTCACCAACGACCAGGAGTGCAGGACGTATTCCTGGATCGAGGCGCGGATCCACCACATCGCATAGGTCGCAAGGCGGAAGCCGCGATCCGGATCGAAGCGCTTCACCGCCTGCATGAGGCCGATATTGCCCTCGGAGATCAGCTCGCTCACCGGCAGCCCGTAGCCGCGATAGCCCATCGCGATCTTGGCCACCAGGCGCAGGTGGCTGGTCACGAGCCGGTGTGCCGCCTGGGAATCGTCGTGCTCGCGCCAGCGCTTGGCCAGCATGAACTCCTCTTCGGGTGCGAGGAGCGGAAACTGCCGGATCTCGCGGAGATAGCGGGAGACGCCGCTCCCCTCCACTGTCGCCGGTATTGGGACGGCTCGCGATGTCATCTTCCATCCCTCCTTACTAAAGAGCCCCTCCGATCTGTCGCAGGAGCCGCGCCCGGCTCTTTAGGCCGACCCTGCGGGTACATGACAAGAATTGGCGGGTAAAAGAGGCGTTTTCAAGGCAAATCCGCGCACGTCACATAAGTGTTATAGCCGCGTTATGGAATACTTATAACAGTTTCTCTTGCCACCGCTAGCCGGCGGCGGACAACGCCTCGATAAGCGCCCGCATATCCGCTGGAAGCGGGCTCTCGAAGGCGAGTTCCGCGCCGCTCACGGGGTGGACGAAACCGAGCGCTGTCGCATGCAGCGCCTGGCGCGGGCAGTGCGCGAGCATGGCAAGCATGCGCTCGTCGAGGTGTCGCCTCCGGGCGCCGCCATAGAGCGCATCGCCCAGGAGCGGGTGGCCTAAGTGCGCCATATGGACCCTGATCTGGTGGGTGCGCCCGGTCTCCAGCCGGCACTCGACGAGGCTCCAGAGTGCGCCCGACGATTGTAACACACGATAGCGCGTGACTGCCGGCTTGCCGCCGCTCGCGCGCACGGCCATCCGCTTGCGGTTGCGGGGGTCGCGCCCGATGGCACCCTCGATGCGCCCTTCGCCGGGCCTCGGTATGCCCCACACAACCGCGCGATAGGTCCGGCTCAGCTGCCGCGTGGCGAATTGTGCCGAAAGCCCGTGGTGCGCGGCATCGTTCTTGGCCGCGACCATGAGGCCGCTGGTGTCCTTGTCGAGACGATGGACGATACCGGGCCGCCGCACGCCGCCGATGCCGGAGAGGCTCGCGCCGCAGTGGGCGAGGAGCGCGTTCACCAGCGTGCGATCGGGGTTGCCCGGCGCCGGGTGGACGACCAGACCGGCCGGCTTGTTCACCACGATCAGATCGTCGTCCTCATAGGCAACCTGGAGCGGAATCGCCTGGGCGCGGGGGGTCTCGTCGGTCGGCGGCGGGATGACGAGCGTCACCGCTTGCCCCGGTTTGACCCGATATCCGGGCTCCGTTATCGTCTCGCCCGCGATCGAGACCCGGCCGGTCTCGATCAATTTCTTGAGCCGCGAGCGGGAGAGCGCCGGCACGTGGTCTGCCAGCAGCCGGTCGAGCCGCGCGCGACCGTCCGCCCGAGCGACGGTGAACCGACGGCGCGTTTCGGCGACGGTGCTCATATCCGGTACGGGCCATGATCACCTATCTCAAGATCATCGTCATCGTTCTTGGTGTGATGATTGCGGCAGGCCTTGTCGTGATCGGGATCAAGCTCGTCGAGAAGAGCGGCGAGCTGGCCGAGCTCTCCGGGGACGAGGGCGCGGACGCTACCGGCGAAGCGGCCACGGGCGAGGCGGACGCGGGCGCCGTGCCGGAGGCGACGGCGCTTCCCGCGCTCGGCGATCTTGGGCTGCCCGCGGGCTCGCAGGTGCGGCGGATGACGGCGGCGGGCCATCGGCTCATTCTCGTGGTTGCGGTGCCGGAGGCCGGCGAGCGGATTGTGATCGTTGACCTGCGAAGCGGCGGCACGGTTGCCAATATCGGGCTCGAGGGCGCGCCGTGAGCGCCCCGGCGGTCCGGCTCACGCCAGAGCAGTTGCAGGCGATCGAGCGGGCCGCGGAGCAAGCCTATCCGGAGGAAGCGTGCGGGCTGCTCGTCGGCCGCTGCGAGCCCGGCGAGAGGTATTTCGTAGACGCGGTGGAGGCGAGCGCAAACGTGGCGGAGCCGCCGCGCACCCGGCGTTTCGAGGTCGATCCCAAGCTCCGCCTGAGCCTGGAGCGTGACCTTCGGGAGAGCCCGGAGTCGGTCATCGGCGTCTATCACTCCCACCCCAACGGCAGCGCCGAACCTTCGGAAACCGATCGCTCCATGATCTTCGAGCCGGCCATGGTCTGGCTGATCACCGCCGTCGCAGACGGCAGGGCTGGCGCCACCATGGTCTGGCGGCCGACAGAGGACGGCTCGGCGTTCCTGCCGCTCGGGCTCGACCTCGGCAGCGAGACGACCGAGAACGGAAGCGAGGACGGATAGGAATGGATTTTCGCAGCGATAACGTGGCCTCCGCAGCGCCGGAGATCGTCGACGCGGTAGCCCAAGCGGCGCGCGGAAGCGCCACACCCTATGGCGGCGACACCTGGACGGAAGGCCTGGAGCCTGCGTTCTCCGAGCTTTTCGAGACCGAGGTCAGGGTCTTCCCGGTGGTGACCGGGACCGCGGCAAACTCTCTGGCTGTCGCCACGCTGACGCCGCCCTGGGGCGTGATCTATGCGGGCCGTGCCGCCCATGTCGAGAACGACGAATGCGGCGCGCCCGAGTTCATGACCGGCGGCGCCAAGGTGACGGGTATCGACGAACGCTTCGGCAAGATCGTGCCGGCGGCGCTGGAGGCCGCTCTCGCCGCTGCCGGCACAGGCGAGGTCCACTGGTCTCAGCCGGCCTGCCTCAGCCTCACCCAGTCGACCGAGATGGGCCAAATTTACACGGCGGACGAGCTCGGGGTGCTGACCGGCATCGCCCGCAACCACGGGCTTGCGGTCCATATGGATGGTGCCCGCTTCGCCAATGCCGTCGCCGGCAGCGGGCGGAGCCCGGCCGACCTCACCTGGCGGGCCGGCGTCGATGCGCTCTCGTTCGGTGCGACCAAGAACGGCGCGCTGGCGGCCGAGGCCATCGTCCTCTTCGATCATGAGGGCGCCGGCGACCTCGCCTTCCGCCACAAGCGGGCAGGGCAGCTTCTCTCCAAGATGCGCTTCATCTCGGCCCAACTCGCGGCCTACATCGCGGACGGCCTCTGGCTCAGGCTGGCTGAACGCGCCAACCGCCAGGCGCGCCGCCTTGCCGCCGGCCTTGAAGCAATACCCGGCGCGTCGCTTGCGGCGCCGGCGGAGGCCAACGAGCTCTTCGTCACCCTGCCGCGCGGGGTCATCGACGGGCTAGCCGAGGCCGGCGTCCTCTTCTACAGCTGGCCGGAGACCGATCCCGCGACGACCACGATCCGCCTCGTCACCCGCCACGACACCGAGGACGGCGAGGTCAATGCGCTGATCGAGAC
The DNA here is from genome assembly GCA_965262755.1 of Alphaproteobacteria bacterium. GTDB lineage: Bacteria > Pseudomonadota > Alphaproteobacteria > UBA828 > UBA828 > WTGU01. Next base: position 1,727,163 of record OZ253557.1, read on the forward strand.
CGCACACCGGCTCGCCACCGAGACGGCATAGCCGACGTCGCGCAGGCCGTGACCGCGGCGAGAAGTCCGGGCTAGAGTGGGCGCATAACGAACATGGGCCAGATCGAGGAGGAAGCACCATGCTGAAGCGGCACAATCCGGCTAACGTCGTCGAGGCTTTCGGCGGCGGCTACAGCCAGGCGCTGGAGGTTCCGGCGGGCGCCCGGCTGATCTACACCGCAGGCCAGGTGGGCATGAGCCCTGATGGCACGACGGCGGACGGCTTCGCCGCCCAGGCCGATCAGACCTGGGCCAACGTCCTGGCGCTGCTCGCCGAGGGCGGCATGGGCGTGGACGACATCGTCAAGATCACCGGCTATATCGTGGGCCACGAGAACTTCCCGGCCTACGCGGCGGCGCGGAAGAAGGCGCTCGGCGGCGTGCGCCCGGCATCGACGGCGATCATTGTGCCGGCGCTGGCTCTTACTGAATGGCTGGTCGAGATCGAGGCGGTGGCCGCGAAGGTGGACTGAGCGTGTACAGCGCACGCCCTGCGACGGCTGCGGGAGGAGAGGGACCATGGTGACGCCATCCATGCAACTGATCGGCGAGGCGCTGGCCGAGGTCGCCAGCATCTCGGTGGATGAGGCGCTTGCGCTCGCGGGCGGCGAGGGCGCGGTGTTCGTCGATGTGCGCGAGCGGGCCGAGCATGCCGCGGGCGCCATTACCGGCGCCGTGGCCGCGCCGCGCGGCTTCCTGGAGTTCATCGCCGACCCGGCCTCGCCGATGCACAACCCGGCGCTTTCGGCCGGCAAGCGGCTGGTCATCTACTGCGCCTCGGGCGGGCGGTCCGCGCTCGCGACCAAGACCTTGCAGGACATGGGGTACGCCGAGGTTGCGAACCTGACCGGCGGCTTTCAGGCCTGGACCGAGGCCGGCGGCCCGACCGAATAACGGCGAACGGCGAGGCCGCATGACTCAGGGCGGGGCGGAGGCGCCGCTCGATACCGCCTTTGCCCGCGCGCACTTCCCCGCGCTCGCCGGCCCGTGGGCGCTGTTCGAGAACGCGGGCGGCACCCTCGTCGCATCGCAGGCGCTCGAGCGCATCCGCACCTACATGACCGAGTGTCAGGTGCAGCCGGGCGCGGCCTACCCCGCCTCGGCCCGCGCCGCCGAGATGATCGCCGAAAGTCATCACGCGATGGCGGCGATGATCAACGCCGAGCCCGAAGAGGTGACGATCGGGCCCTCCACCTCGATGAACGTGTTCCTCCTCGCCCAGGCGCTGAGGCCCGGTTTGCGGGCGGGGGACGAGATCATTGTTACCAATCTCGATCACGAGGCGAATGTCGGCGCATGGCGCAAGCTCGCAGCCGATGGGATCACCGTGCGCGAGTGGCGCTTCGATGAGGAAACCCTGACGTTGGAGCCGGAGGGGCTGGCGGCAGTGCTGAACGAGCGCACACGCGCGGTCTGTTTCGGCCATTGCTCCAACATCACCGGCAGCTTCACCGATGTGCCGGCGCTGGTGCGTATGATTCACGATGCCGGAGCGCGCGCCTGCGTGGATGGCGTCGCCTACGGGGCGCACCGCGCCGTCGACGTGAAGGCATGGGACGTGGATTTCTACCTCTGCTCGACCTACAAGCTCTACGGGCCGCACCTGGCGCTTCTCTATGGCAAGCGCGCGCATCTGGAGCAGGCGGCGCCGCTCAACCACTTCTTCCTCGACGACGAGCTGCCGCTGAAGCTGAACCCCGGCGGCCCCAACCACGAGCTGAGCGCGGGCCTCGCCGGCATCACCGCCTATCTCGACGCGCTCCACGCCCACCATGAGGGAGAGACCAACCGGCCGCTCCACGGCCGGCTCTCCGCGATCTTCGAGCGCGTCGCGGCGCATGAGGAGGCGCTGGGCGCGCCGCTGCTGGAATTCCTCGCATCGAAGCCCGGCGTCCGCCTCATCGGCAACCCGAGCGCCGATCGGCGCTTACGGGCGCCGACCTTCTCCTTCGCGGTGGACGGCCGCGAAGCCGGCGAGATCGCCCGCGCCGTCAGCGCCCACAAGGTCGCCATCGGTGCCGGCGACTTCTATGCCGCCCGTTGTATCGAGGCCCTCGGCCTCGCTGACCGTGGCGGCGTCGTCCGCGCGAGCATGGTCCACTACAACACGATGGGCGAGGTTGAACGCCTGATCCGCGCCCTCGACGAGGCGATCCCCTAGCCCGTATTTTTCGCCGTGGTCATGGTCTGCGTCGTGCGGGACGCCCCGCACCATGGTGCGGCGCACGGCGCGCGGAAATTGCGCCAGGATCAACCCATGCAGCACGAGGGCGAGCGGGCCATGGCAGGCGACATGAGCGGGCGATCGTCAGCAGAAGGACTGCCGCCGGCGTGCGGGATGGCCGTCGCGGAATCCCGCTTAATCCCGCCTGGTCTCGCCGAATCCCGCATCCGCAAACAAAGTGTGTTCGGCCCGCTCCTACCGGATCGAACGCCTGGATGCGTCGCGCGCCTGCGCGTGGACGCGCGATGCAGACCGTGACCCCGGTGAGAAATGTGGGCTAAATTGCTGAGCAGAAATTTGCGGAACCATAAACACTCCCACGGAGGGGGATGCCGAACCTTACGGTTGGGCAGTCCGTTCGTCCATGAAAGATTGGCGACGAACTAGTGGGTCAAATTCAGAAGTTTACCCTAGACACGAATTGTTTGATAGACGTTGAAGATGGTCGCCCCGCGGCAATATATGTCAAACAAATCCTCGGAGCCGCACTGGATGGGATTGCCGATGTGGCAATGGTGGCTTCGAGTGCATCCGAGCGTCAGAAGGACAATAGTTTCCTAACGCGCTTTGAATACTTCGAACATCGTAGAAAGGTGCTTGGATTCGATCATGTGCCTATAATTCATCCGTTGCTCAGATGGGACATTGGATTCTGGGACCAAGGTTTGTACGCTTCCGCAACTTCCGAAGCACGAGAGAATTTGATTTATCGGATTTTGTTTCCCAATTCTCCTATAGAGTGGCCCGACTACGCCGCACAACAGGCAGTTCAGATTGAAGATTTGAATTCTCGTGCGTATCGACGGTGGCGTAACCAGATTCTCGACGCGCAAGCGTATTGGGCACACGATTTCAATGATCGAGATGTGTTTGTGACCAGCGACAAGAGATTTCATAAGCTTCAGGAATCTCCTCACTTTCCGAAGGCTTGTATTCTTGAGCCTTACGAAGCAGTGAGGTTAATTTAGCCATCCGATTTCAGTAGTGGTCGTAGACACGCGGCAGTATGTTGATACGCTTACGGCACCAGAAAGATTCAGATATGACGATGATCGGCGCCGCGGGCTGGATGCGCGTGGCGCCGACAAAGAGTTGATGGTGTCGCACATTTCTGCTCAGCCATTTAAAGCTTGCGCGCCTGGGCGATGGGCAGGTTGGCGATGCGGGCGTATTCGCCCGTCTCGAGCAGCCCTGGATCGTTCAGATAGTCCAGCACCAGATCGGTCGCATCGAGGCCCCAGAAGAGCTCGTCGCCGATGGCAAACGTGGGGACGCCGAAGACCCCGCGCTTGGCGGCCTCGTCGGTCCCGCGCCTGAGCGCCTCCTTGACTTCCGGCTGGGCTATGGCCTCAACGGCGTCCGCGATGGCGAGCCGCTCGGTGAGCGCCTGCCACTCGTCGTCGCGGGAGAGGTCGCGCCCTTCGGCCCATATGGCGTCGAAGACCGCACGTATGAGCGCAGGCTCGGCACCCTGGGCGACGGCGAGCCGGAGCGGGCGCAGCGGGTTGAACGGATGCGCCGGCGGCATGCGAAACGGGATGCCGTGCCGTGCCGCGTACCAGTGGCACCAGCGATAAGTATGCACGCGCTTGGCCGGAATCTCCGCAGGCCCCTTGTGCTCCCAATGGCCGAGGAGCCCGGCGAAGAGAACCGGGCGGTAGGTGATCTCCAGGTCCGGCGGCAGCCGGTCGAATTGGACGAGTTGCAGATAGGAGAAGGGAGAGAGAAAATCGAAGTACCAGTCGGCGGCCCGCATCGGCCTGTACCCCACGTTCGAACATCCGGGTCGCCGGCCGATTGTGCCCGGTTTCGCTTATCCGCGCGAGGAGGGGCGAGAGCCGGGCTTAAGGAGATGGCGGAGGAGCAATGAGCGACACGGAGCGCGAGGCGCGGATCGATCTGGCGGCGGCCTATCGGATGGCCTGCCATCACGGGCTCAACGAGGGGGTCTGCAACCACTTCTCCCTCATGCTGCCGGGGAGCAGCGACCGCTTCCTGCTGATCGCCTACGGCACCCACTGGAGCGAGGTGCGCGCAAGCACGCTCGTCGTCGTGGACCTGGACGGCCGCTTGATCGAGGGCGAGGGAGAGGTGGAGGAGACCGCGATCTGTCTGCACGCCCCCCTCCACAAGGCGCGACCGGATCTGCGCTGCCTGATGCACACCCATCAGCCCCAGGTGCTGGCGCTCGCCATGGTGGACGACGGCCGGCTGGAGCCCGCGAGCCAGAACGCGCTTCGCTTCAGCCATCGCATCGCTTACGACCGGGACTATCAGGGTGTCGCCCTTGCCGAAAACGAGGGCGATCGCGTGGCCCGCGCGATGGATGGCGCCGACATTCTTTTCATGGGCAATCACGGCGTGATGGTGGGGGGCGGCGACGTCGCCAAGACATACGACGACCTCTACTATCTGGAGCGCGCGGCGATGGTTCAGATCCTCGCCATGAGCACGGGTCGCCCGCTCAAGCCGATCACGGCCGAGATGGAGGCGGAAACCGTGAGCCAGTTGTCGCGGGACAACAGGCACCGCTACGCGCTCGAGCACTTCGCGGCGATCAAGCGGATTCTCGACCGGATCGAGCCCGACTACCGAGAGTAAATTTGCCGGGCGCCCCCTCCTCACCCCGGCCCCCTCCTCCCCCAGGGGCCCACTCCAATAGGGGGTCAATGTTCCACGCTCAACAACGACCAGGGCCGGCGCGAGGTGCTCGGCATGGCGATCGGCGCATCCGAGGCCGAGACCTTCTGGGCCGAGTTCCTGCGCTCCCTCGCCCGGCGTGGGCTCAGGGGCGTGCAACTGGTGATCTCCGATGACCACAAGGGGCTCAAGGCTGCCGCAAGCCGTATCCTCGGCGCCACGTGGCAGAGATGCCGCGTGCACTTCGCCCGCAATCTACTGGCCCATGCCGGCCACCAGGGCCAGCGCGTCGTCTCCGCCTTCGCCCAGGAGGACGCCGGGGCCGCGAGCGCCCAGTGGCGCCAGGTCGCCGACCAGCTCCGGCCCAAGGCGCCGAAGCTCGCGGCCCTGTAGCGCGACCTCGCTGGTGAATGGTGAGCGACATCGTCGGTGACGTGTCGACTGCATTGTTTTGAGCATGCCCATGCGTGGTTTCGGGATCAAGGCTCGATGACACGCCGGGGCCGATTTGGCTGAGGCTCAGGTGTCCTTTTTCGGTTGTGCGTTTGGGATGTCGCTGGCTGTGTCGCGTTTCGATGTCGCGCGCTCGAGGGCCGCACGGCGCCTGTAGCTTTCCACGTTCATCTCGAAGATGACGGCGTGATGGACGAGGCGGTCGATCGCAGCGACGGTCATGGCCTTATCCGGGAAGATGCCGTCCCATCCGCCGAAGGGTTGGTTGGCGGTGATCATGATGGAGCGGCGCTCGTAGCGCGCGGCGATAAGCTCGAAGAGGACGCTGGTCTCGGCGTGATCTTTCTGGACATAGGACAGGTCGTCGAGGATCAGCAGGTGGAACTTGTCGAGCTTGGCGACGTCCTGGGCAAGCGTGAGGTTCTGGCGTGCCGTTTGCAGCCGCTGGACGAGATCCGTGGTTCGGGTGAACAGCACCCTGTAGCCCTTCTGGATGAGCGCATGGCCAAGTGCGGCCGCCAAGTGGCTCTTTCCGCCACCGGGCGGGCCGAAGGCGAGGATGTTGTTGCCCTTGGCCAGCCAGCTGTCGCCCTCGGCCAGGGCCATGACATGGGCCTTGCTGAGCGTTGGCACGGCCGCGAAGTCGAAGCTTTCGAGCGTCTTGCCCATGGGCAGGCGTGCCTCCCTGAGATGGCGCTGGATGCGGCGGCGATCACGCTCGGCCAGCTCCAACTCGGCCAGAGCGGCCAGGAACCGGGCGGCCGGCCACCCTTCACGATCGGCCCTGTCCGCGAACGCCGGCCACAGGTTCGCAAAGGTCGGCAGACGCAGCGCGGTCAGCATCAGCGGCAACTTGGCGGTATCGGCGGTAACCTTGGTCGGGGCACTCATGCGGCGAGCTCCCGCGCGGCGAAGAGCGCGTCGTAGCTGTCGGCGCCGGGGATATCGACCGTGACCAGCGGCACGTCGTTGAGGTGAGCGACGAAGCGCTGCTCCAGCAGCTTGAGATCGGGAAGCCGGTCCGCTGCGAGAAGCTCGTCGAGCTGCTGGGCCAGCTCGGCTTCGCAGGCTCTGTCATGAGCCAGCCAGAGGAGACCGACCATGATCGTGCAGGCGCTCCGCTGATCGAGGGCCGCACTCAGCGCGTCCCAGCATCGCCGGTAGGCGGTACGGGGAAAGAGCTGATCGCGATAGCGCAGCCCGGCCAGGGCCTGGGGCTTGGTGCGCAGGCTATGGATGACGTGGTGGTAGTTCACCACATGGGCGTGACCGCCACGCCCACGCGCGGGAGGGCGGCCGCGTGGCAGGGTCAGGATCGGGCTGGCGCCGAGCCAGAGCTCGAGGCGATCATCGTAGATGCGCCCCTTGAGCCGATGCCCGATCAGGGTGGAGGGCACGGTGTAGAAGACCTTGCGCAGGACGAAGCCACTCGATGAGGTCACGGTGACCGTAGCCTCGTCATAGTCGCAGCTGCGTTGCCTGGGCAGCGATTGAAGATGGTCGGCCTCGCAGTGCAGCGCATCGCGGTGATTGGCGTTGTGGCGCGCCACCACCTGCGCGGCGAAGCGGCGATAAGCGTCGAGGTCCTCGAAGTCCGTCGATGCGCGCAGCAGAAGGGCTTGGCCGAGGCGGGTCTTGAGATGGCCGTGACGGCTCTCGATCGCGCCGTTCTCGTGGGCCAGGCCACGGTTGTTGCGGCTGGGCTCCATCCCGTAGTGCCGGCACAAGGCGTCGTAGCGCTCGCGCAGATCGTCGCACGCCGCCTTGTCCAGATTGGCGAAAGCTGCGGACAGGCTGTCGCTACGATGCTCCCGCAGGGTGCCGCCCAGTGCCGCCCAGAGACCAAAGCGCGTTCTGCAAGCCGCTGGCCAGGGCCGTGAAGCTCTCGCCGCCCAACACCACCTCGGCATGTTCCCAGCCGGAATAGACCAGGGTGAAGTGGTAGATGCGGTGCGCCAGTGGCTCGCCGGCAATCGTGACAGCGAGAGAGTTGGCGTCGAAGAAGTCCGACATGCCCTGCCGCCCCGGCGGGTGCTCCTGGCGGAAGATCACTTCCTGCTGCGGCCCGAACCGGGCCTTCCAGAGCCGCACCCGGCGCTCGAGTGTCCGCCGGGCTGAACCGAGATCCTGCTCCGGATGCCGGCGTATCATCTCCTCAAAGATGGTGATCGGGCGCAGGTCAGGGGTCCGCTCCAGCAGCGGGACGATCTCGCCGTCCCAGATGTCCGTCAGCGGATCGGGCCGACCGCCACCATGACCGTGGCAGGCCTTCTTCCGGGACGGCAGGCGCGGGTCTCTCTCTACCCGGTAGCCAGTGCTGGTGCTGAACCCTGCCATCGCCGCCGCGGTGGCCCGGGTATGCCTCGTTCGTAGGGTCATGTAGTACCTCATCTGTTGGTCCGTGATCGGTCGGCCAGGCATCAGGTCCTCTTCGTGGTCGTTGAAGACCTGTTCCTGACCGCAGTCACAGCCGACGGCGAGGTCTAAACCGCGCCCGGGTTGGGCGGAGCTACAGCCGGGCTACGCCCGGCCTCCGCTCCGCCCAACCCGTCATCTCCGATGTCGCTGACCCTTCAAGTGCGATGTCGCTGAACACCTGGAAGTTGCCGGGATGGCCCGAGCGCATCGCGTGCAGCCAGCGCTGCGCGTCCTGATGGCCGCTCAGACGGCCGTGCTTCTCGAAACCGCCGAGCCCCGGCGCGGGTATGTCATCGAATGAGAGGTCCGGTGTAGTCCGGAACGTGAAGAAGCGCCGGTCGAACTCGTGTTGCCGGCCTCGCCGCGCGGCACCACCACCTGGCCCGTCACCAGACGCTCCGGGTCCAGCAAGCTCGCCTGGCCGCCGGAGAGGTCCCACTCGATGAGGATGAAGGCCGGCACGTCGCCGAAATAGTCGCCGAACTTCTGGTTGGGGCGGATCAGCGTCTTCAGGAACCGCCGCTCGCTGGTATCGAAGCAGCTCAGCACCAGCGACAGAAAGGACGTCTTGCCACCCGTGTTCTCCAGGCTGAACACGGTGTGCGCAGGCTCACCCGTACGCGGATCGGCAAGCTCGATGGTCGTGCCAGGATAGTAGGCCTCGTGCCAGCCGCAGTCGGAGAGATGGATGCGCGTGATGCACCGCATTCATCGGCTCCCGGAGCCCAGGAAATCCGGCAGGACGGCAGCACAGCGCTGGAACAGCTCGTGGGCCGCAAGTTCCCGCACCTGCAGGCGGTAGCGCGGCGTCGGGATGTAAGTCTCGCCTTCCGCCGTCTCGAGGATCTGCACCATGCCGTGTTCGTAAAGCTGATTGAGGACGAGCTTGACCATGCCGGTGAGCGAGCTCAGCGCCGCGCGCTGGCTGCCGTCGGGCCTGGTCTCGGGCAGGCGGGCGAGCTCCCGCCAGGCCTCCGCCAGCCCCGCGTCCTCCAGATCGGGATCGTCACCGGCCTCTTCCTCGAGACGCCGGCAGTGCTCGCGCAGGAGGGTCGCGATACGCGCCGGCGTTGCGGACACCTCCGCATGATCGTTCTGTGTGCCGGTCAGAGCCGCGGCGGTTGGAAAGAACGTCGCCGCAATCGAGACATGGACGAGAGCGAGCGCCCCGCGCTGCATCTCGCCGAGGTCCCGGCGCAAATCGGTAAGCGTCGCGGCGAACACGCTGTCAGGGCCGAGCGGCGCGAGCACGATCGCGTGCTCCAACGCATCGATCACTCTGAGACCCAGCATCGGTGCCAGCTCGTGCACGAGGTTGCGAAACTCGGGATCGGCTCGCCAGTGCGCCAGCAGCTGGTGGTAATCGGGATCGCCGCGCAGCGCCGACGCTCGAGGCGACAGTCCCTTGTTGAGGAGAAGAACCGCCGTCTGGGCCTCGCTCAGATGTGTGAGCTCGACCATCTCTCGGTATCCTTGACGAGGACGAGGTTGTCACCCACCACGCGCTCGTTGGCAATCGCACCGTCGACCGAGGCGATCACACCAAGCGGATCGTCCTCCGGGCACCATGACCGCAGCATAAGGAACAGCATGCAGCGCAAGGTGGACTGCGCCATTCCCTGGTCTTCGGCTTCCCTTATGGCCGACGCCATGTCGAGCCGCGCCCGCGCCGCGATCGTCCGCACCAGCCAGTCCTGCGCCTCACGAATGTCCTCGGCTTCGAACTCCGGCGGAATCCGCTCGATCGCCACGAGATCGTGCGCATCCTCCACGCTGGCGGTATCGCGGCGGAACCGAGGCTGCGTGACGTTCGAGAACAGCAAGGCCAGATCGTACATCTGTGGCGGCGCGGGAGCGGCGAACACGATCCCTATCTCGTCGCTCATGCCCGCGGCTGTGCTCATCGGCGCAGCCAGGAGGGGACCCAGAATACGCTCCTCGAGGTCGGGAACGTCCCGCAGGAGACGTGCGCGGAACGCGCCAGCCTGCAACTGGCGGAACTCCTCCGACGCATTCATGACGCGCTGGAACAGCGCCGCGTGGCGCTGGTGGCAGTCGTCAATCGTGTTCTTGAGCTCGACCAGGTGATCGCGTGTGTCGCCCTTCGCATTTGCGATGTGCTCACGGATCGAATCGATGATCGTTGTCTCGTGCTTGCGGCGTTCCTTCAGGTGTTCACGGGCCCGGTCGAGCTCCGGCAACACCTCTTCGCTCCACGTGACGCGATCGGCTGCGCGCCGGACCTGGAACAATCGGTCCTCGATGAACTGGCGATAGTGGATCGAACGCATGCGCGATCGCTTGGCGAGGGTGCGCGCGTCCTCAAAGCGGCCGCGCTCGACCGCCTTGCGAATCATGATCGCCTCTGCTTTCTGCGCGAACTCGGGCGCGATGTCGAGCATCGCCAGCGTCAACGTCTGCGCTCCGCGCGCCAGCTTGAACCGGGGAGACCCGTCATCGGCGGTCGCAAGGGCAAGAAGCCGGAAGTCCTGAAACGCAAAGCCTCCGCGGTCGGCGTCGAAGTACTCGACCCGGAATGCCTTGTGGCCCTCGCGCGCATTGGAAAGATGGTCGAGGACCACCTGTCCGACCTTGCGCCCCTGCTCGTCCGAGAGCGTCGGATTCACGCGCACCGCCTCGCCAGCGACATGCTCGACGATCGCTTCCGGCGCAGCGCCGGACTCGATCGCGGAACGCTCCATGACGAAATCGATCGCGCTCAGCGCAAGATACTGCACGTCGAGGCGTTCGGAGATCGCCGGGTCGTCCCTGAAGATCACGCGCCTCTCCAGAGAGAGCCGCGCGATCGGTTGGGCCAGCGCCATGTTGCGCTGCTGCCGTGTCAGCGTTTCACGTGAGCTGATCTCTGACGGGTTCATGAAAAGAGTGCCGAGAGCTGCGCAATCGGCGAACAACGCTTGCGGGCGTCCGTCACGCTGCTTGAATCCTCGTCGCAGCATCCGTTCGTGCGGCCCGAGTGACTGATCCAGGGAGATCCGGACCGGCGAGCAGCGAACGCGACGAGCGTGATGAACTCACCCAAAATGATCATGCGGCTCAGCCATCCTGCGATTCTCGAAGGACGTGGGACGTCCGTGCGGCTTACTCCGGGGCGCGTGTTGGCGGCAGGCATCAACGTTCGAGCAAGAAGACGATCATCGCTGGAAAGCTCTTTATCGCCGCAGGAGATCACGAAGGCAATGTGGGCCGCGCGTGTACATGGACCGGGGGACAAATCGGTTGCATCGGGAGCGCCGGCAGCGAATCGAATGACCAGCCTCAGGGCCGAGTGCGGCGGCGACCGTTGACAAATCGTGGTGCGGTCACATGTCTCGGACTGGCTCTTCGGCGTAGCTAGGTGTCCTCGGTCGATCGTTCCGGGCATCGCGCATGCCGTGCTCGATCCCAACGAAGGTTGGTTCGTTCGCCAGGCAACGCCGATGCTCCGAACTGATGCTCTCGCATCGCCAAGAGTCGCGTGAAGCGTTGGGTGGGGTGCGGTCCCGGGTATCCCGGAGTGGGCCCGGGCCGCGTCCCACCGATCCGGAGCATCCCATGCGCACCTCGGAAACCCTCCTCCTCGACTTCATCCGGCAGACGCCGCAGTTTCGCATCCCCGTCAACCAGCGCAGATACGCCTGGACGCAGCGGCATTGCCGCCAGCTCTGGGACGACATTCTCGACGCCGGCGAGCGCCAGGACGTGCGCGAGCACTTCCTCGGACCCATCATGTATGTCGCCGCCGTCGATCCCCTCAACGCCCACTGGGCGCCCTGTCTGGTCTATGACGGCCAGCAGCGCCTGACCACAATCACCCTGATCCTCAAGACGCTCTCCCGGCACCTGAAAGACCACACCGCGCCGGACGGCTTCGAGCCCGACCAGATCAGGAGCGAGTATCTCGTCAACCCCTTCTGCAAGGGTGACCAGCACTACCGCCTGATGCTCAAGGCGGGGAGCTATGGCCGAGAGTGGGTGACGGGCTGAGAGAAGGAGGTGGCGTATCGTGGGGGGTGACGAAGCCTCCCGGTCTTCAAGCAAGGAGTGATACGCCATGACGGAAGATAGTGTTGTCGCGCTGCACCATCCAGGGGTGACGGCCGATCCGCTGACCGCAGTACTCCGCGCCGGAGCTCGCGAGCTCCTGGCACAGGCCATTGAAGCGGAGGTTGCCGCCGTGCTGGCGGCGCATGAACATCTGAAGACCGAAGACGGCCGCCGGCGCCTGGTGCGTCATGGCCACGGGCCGGAACGGGCGATCCTGACTGGCATTGGTCCTGTGTCTGTGCGGCGCCCGAAGGTCCGGGACCGTGCCAGCGTCGGAGGAGAGCGCATCCGTTTCACGTCGGCCATTCTGCCCCGTTTCGCGCGGCGGACGCGGTCGCTGGATGCGGTTTTGCCGACGCTCTACCTTCGTGGCGTGTCCAGCGGGGACTTCCAGGAGGCGCTGGAGGCGTTGCTCGGCAAGGACGCCTCTGGCTTGTCGGCGCAGGTGATCGGCCGCCTGAAGGCGGAGTGGGAGGCCGAGCACGAGCGCTGGCGCCGGCGCGACCTGTCGGCCCGACGCTACGTCTACATGTGGGCCGATGGCATCTATCTCCAGGGTCGGCTGGAGGACGAGAAGCAATGCATTCTGGTCCTCATCGGCGCCACGCCGGAGGGACGCAAGGAACTCGTGGGCTTCCAGGCGGGGGTGCGCGAGAGCGCCCAGAGCTGGCGTGAGTTGCTGGCATGCCTGCGCGGGCGCGGGCTCACGATTGGTCCCGAGCTCGCCATCGGCGATGGCGCTCTGGGCTTCTGGAAGGCGCTGGAGGAGATCTTTCCCGACACCCGCCGCCAGCGCTGCTGGGTCCACAAGACAGCCAATGTCTTGAACAAGCTGGCGAAGTCGCGACAAACGGCCGCCAAAGCTGCCCTGCATGATATCTGGATGGCGGATGGCCGCGCCGAGGCCGAGAGGGCGATGAATACTTTCGCCGCCAAGTACGACGCCAAATACCCCCAAGCCGTCGCCTGCTTGACAAAGGACCGCGACGCCTTGCTGGCCTTCTACGACTTCCCGGCCGAGCACTGGCGGCATATCAGGACGACCAACCCCATCGAAAGCGTCTTCGCTACCGTCCGCCACCGCACCGTGCGCACCAAGGGCTGCTTGTCTCACGGGACAACTCTGGCCATGGTCTTCAAGCTGATCACCACCGCCAGCAAGACCTGGCGGCGGCTCATGGGAAACAATCAGTTGCCCATGATCATCGAAGGGGTGAGATTCAAAGACGGTATGCAGGTCGACGAAACCAAAACTCGCGCCGCCGCCTGATCACGCCGTCACCCAAAATCGGGCATAACTCAAGGCGGGGGATGCGGAGACGCTGCTGGCGCTGATCCACGACCGTCCCCTGCCGGCGGAGCCTTCATCGCGCATCATGGAGGCCCTCGCGTTCTTCGAGACACGCATCAAGCAGCTCGGCCCGGACGTCTCGGCGCTGTGCGCGGGCTTGCGCAAGCTCCGCATCGTCGCCTTCCACCTCAAGGAGGGCGAAGACAACCCGTACCGAATCTTCGAGACCATGAACACCTGCGGCCGGGACCTCACCTGCGCCGACATGATCGCCAACTTCATCCTGATGCCGCTCGACCGGGAACGCCAGGAACGGCTCTACGCCGACCTCTTGCGGCCCATCGAACGCGGCTTCGAACGCCACGGGGAAGAACACTTCGATGTGTTCATCCGAGACTTCCTGACGCTGCGGACGGGAGAGGTCCCGAAGCAGGGGGAGGAATACGCGGCCTTCAAGACCCATGCCCGCTCGCGCCGGGTCGAGGACGCCGGTCCCGAGGCGCTCAGCGCCGATTTACGCAGTTGCGCCGATCATTACCGCGCCATGGTGCTCGGCGAGGAACCCGATGCGGAGCTCGCACTGGCCTTCGGAGAGCTCGCCCGCCTCGACATGAAGCCGGTCTGGCCCTTCCTCCTCCACCTCTACGGCGACCATGCCGGAAAGCGTCTCTCCAGGCATGACCTTCTCACCCTGACCCGGTTGGTCACCGCCTATGTGATGCGCCGCGCGGTCTGTGGCTACCGGCCCGCCGCGCTGCCGCCGGTCTTCGCAACGGCTTCGCGGTCCGTCGATCCGGAGCGTTATGTCGAGAGCGTCCGGGCCTACTTCCTGTGCCTCCCGGACGGGTCCGCCTTCCCCTCGGACGATGCCTTCCGCGCCGAGCTGGTGAGCCGCAACATGTACCGCTTCAAACACCTCGATACCCTGCTCGAGCGGCTCGAGAACAACGAACGAAAAGAGCGCGTGCCTCTCTCGCCTTACACGGTCGATCACATCATGCCGCAGGGCGAACGCCTGCCGGACACTTGGAAGGCCGAGCTCGGGCCCGACTGGGCGCAGACCTGGCAGAGCCTCCGCCATACCCTCGGCAACCTGACCCTCACCGCCTTCAACCCGGAGATGGGCAACCGGCCGTTCCGCGACAAGCGCGATGCCGAGAAGGGATACCGCGACAGCCCACTGCGGTTGAACGCTGAACTGCGGCAGACGGACCGCTGGGACGGCGATGCCATCCGCGCCCGCGGCGCGCGTCTCGCTGACCGCGCGGTCGGGATCTGGAAGCGTCCGGTCCTCCCCAACCGTGTCCTTGAACCGTACAGGACCCCGCGCGCCGGCGCAGGCCACTACACCATCGAGCATCATCCGCATCTGCGTCCCGGCGCGCCGATGCACGACCTCTTCGAGGCGGTCAGGCAGGAGATCCTGGCCCTCGCGCCGGAGGTCCGCGAAGAGTTTACGAGGCACTATGTCGCCTACAAGACGCACACCAACTTCACAGACATCGTGCCGCAGAAGCGCCGGCTCCTGCTCACCCTCAACACGCGCTTCGACGAAATCTCCGATCCGCGCGGGCTTGCCGCCGACGTCACTAATCTCGGGCTCTGGGGCAACGGCGACGTCCAGCTGGAGGTGGATAACGCCCGCCAAATTGCTTACGCGATGGAGCTCGTGCAACAGGCCTTCGCGGCCAAGCAGCCGGACCGCGCCAAGGGGAGCGAAGGCTAGCCGAAGCGCCAAGCCCCCTATGTCAACGGCGACTGGATCATGTACCAGGCGGTGAGGTGTGAGATTCGCCCCAAGTTTGGTTGACCGGCGTGTTGTTAAGCGTCAAAGGTTGACCCGTCAGAGTCTAGCCTACTCAATAGGTTATCGCGCCGATCGGCGTCATTCCACCGTGCCGGACAACACACCTGACGACGCAGAAGAGTTTCTATGTCGAGATCAGCCGGGCCAGAGACCGTGCGGAGCTGGTCACCGACGATGCGGGGCGGTTGCGGGAGCGTCTCGAACTCACGACGGGGGAGCGCATCTCGGCGCTGGAAGGGATCGCGCCGACGATGCGGGAGACACCGGATAAGGGCGCCGAGGCGGTCGAGTCTATGGAAGGGCGGAGACCGGAGCGCGGCAAGGAACGGCCCCCCGAGGCGGAACAGGATAGCGGCCGAGCTTCCCGCGAAGGCCGCCCACAGGTAAAGCCGGTCCGCGAGATGGGGGTGGAATTGGAGCTGGAGTTGTGACGATTGACCGTACAGCGGTGGAGCAGGCGCTTCCCCCGCTGGTTCTGCCGGCCGAGGGGGATTTCGGTCTCAGACCCTCCGCGCCGTCGGCCTCGTAGCGATCGCGCCAGCGCCGGAAGGTCCGCTCTGACACGCCCAGCACATCCGCCGCCTCGGCTTGGTTCAACAGCCGCGCCGTGGTCCGCGCATACACCTCCTCGAACTTCATCAATCTCAGTCCCTGTGCCTGCTCCGTCCGACGCATCGCCTCCCTCCAAGTCACAGAGGCGTTCTAAAACCGGACAGATCATCTGGTACATGGACCGGACATATCCCGTGTTACCGACAGGTCGCCTACCGGTGACTTGTCTCTCGGAATGTATTGGGTAACGTTTGAGCTGTTGGGAGGCTCCCAACGGGGAATTCCTATCAGGAATGGGGAGAGATACATGAACATTCTCAGGATCCTGCCCGCGCTCGGAATTCTGGCCCTGACGAGTGCGCCGCTCCTTGCGGCAGACCAGCACCCCATGGGGTTCTTTGTCACGAGTGTCGGCATGGGCCAGGGCGCGGATCTGGGCGGCCTTGAAGGGGCCGATGCCCATTGCACGAAGCTCGCCGAGGCGGCGGGCTCCACAGGGCGCACGTGGCGCGCATATCTCAGCACCCAGGTCGAAGAAGGCCGTGCCATTTCCGCCCGCGACCGAATCGGATCGGGCCCCTGGTACAACGCCAGAGGCAAATTGATCGCCGTCGACCTCGATCAACTTCACATAAACCCGAACATCGTCAAACGAACGGCTCTGGATGAGAATGGCGATCTGGTCAACGGGCGTGGCGATCGGCCGAACCGGCATGACATTCTGACCGGAACGAAGGATGACGGGACGGCCTATTTTCCTTGGCAAGAAGGCGACCATACTTGCAACAACTGGACGAGCTCCGCAGAGGGCAGTGCGCAGGTTGGCCATCACGACCGCCATGGCGGTGGCAATATCTCATGGAACTCCGCTCATGCATCCAGAGGCTGCAGCCAGGAAGTTCTGGAAAGCACCGGCGGCGCCGGGCTGCTCTACTGCTTTGCCGCTGACTAGGGCGAGTTGGTTTGGCAGGGGCCGGTTCGCGTCCCCATTTGTCATCGCGGGATCTCCGTTCCCAGGAGATTCCGCGCAATCGCCGCGCAGACCGCGCCATCTCCGGATCAAGCGTCATGTGATCCCGCCCCTGCACGCTGTCCGGCGAATCACGCCAATCCCCCCAGCGCCAGGGGTTTGTCAGCAGCCTGCTAGTCACCTGAATCTAAAGTTCGCGGCATAAGTTTTGATCGACACGGAGGCAGAAGCGCTTGACGGCGGCGAGGATGTCGTCGGCCGATTTGGTCCACCTGAAGGGCTTGGGGTCTTCGTTGTGTTTTTCGATGAAGGCCCGGATATCGGCTTCGAGCTGGCGGGTGGAGGTGTGCACGCCGCGCTGCAGTTGCTTGCGCGTCAGTTCGGCGAACCAGCGTTCGACCTGATTGATCCAGGACGCCGAAGTCGGCGTAAAGTGAACATGCCAGTGCGGCCGCCGGGCCAGCCACTCCTTGACCGCCGCCGTCTTGTGGGTGGCGTAGTTGTCCATGACGATGTGGATGTCCAGCCCCTCCGGGACACGCCGGTCGATCTCCTTCAGGAAGTCGAGGAACTCCCTGGCCCGGTGGCGCCTGTAGCACTTGCCGATGACGCGGCCCGTGGCGACGTCGAGGGCTGCGAAGAGCGAGGTCGTGCCGTGACGCTTGTAGTCGTGTGTGCGGCGCTCGGGCATGCCCGGCAGCATCGGCAGGACCGGCTGTGTACGATCGAGTGCCTGGATTTGGCTCTTTTCATCGACACAGAGCACCAGCGCGCGGTCCGGCGGCGACAGATAGAGCCCAACGATGTCGCGGACCTTGTCCACGAAGAGCGGGTCGCTGGAGAGCTTGAAGGTCTCCGAGCGGTGCGGCTGCACGCTGAAGGCCGCCCATATCCGCCGGACCGTCGTGTGCGACAGCCCGCTCTCCCGGGCCATCGAACGGAGCGACCAGTGGGTCGCGTCGGCCGGCGTCGTCTCCAGCGTCCGCTCGATGACCGCGGCCACCTTCTCGTCCGAGAGCGTTCGCGGCCGTCCCGGACGAGGCTCATCCGACAGCCCCTCGATGCGCTCCTTCAGGAAGCGGCGGCGCCACTTGCCGACCGTGTGCTCGTGCACGCCGATCTCGGCTGCCACCGCCTTGTTCGTCAGGCCGTCTGCGCAGCGCAGGATCATGCGGCAGCGATCGGACAGCGAGCGCGCGACCCGGCGGCGTCGAGCCTGACGCTCAAGATACGACCGTTCCTTATCGCTCAGAACCAAGGCCGCCATCGGCCGGCCAACGCCACGTGCCATCGGAAAGACCTCCATAATCCAACTCCGATGGCTATTGTATAATGATATCTACTTCAATTCCAGGTGACTAGGCTGCCGAAGTCCTCGACCGCATTCCGGAATACAAAATCAACCGCAACGACGGTTTGCTACCCTGGAACTGCACGCCGACTGCAGGTCAAGAAGATATCGCCTGATCGCCCAAGGGCGGCAATGCCAAACGCTTACCAAGGTCCTGACAATGTGCGACATTTGCGTGACGAGCGCGGTGTAGGGACGGGGTGCTTTCGCGGCGCAACTTTTTCAAACTGGTAGGGAGAGAGATATGACCGCAATGTACAGCGCCCAGGTGCGGACCGTGGGCGAGAGCATGGCGCGCAGCATGACCGACGTGCACGCCTTCAAGATCTTCATGGACGAGCCGGAATCGCTAGGCGGCAAGAACGCTGCGCCCTCGCCACTGGACTTCATCCTCGCGGCGCATGCCGGGTGTCTGAACTACATGACCCACTTCATCGCGAACGAGATGGGGATCGAGATCGAGGGCACCGAGATCACGCTGGGCGGATCGCTTGACCCGGCCAAGTTTGCCGGGACCAACCGCGACGTCCGCGCGGGCTATCAGTCGATCGATGCCGAGATCCAGGTCAGGAGCAGCGCCAGCCCCGAACAGCTGGCCGCGTTGCTGGCCGAAGTTCAAGCGCGCTGCCCGGTGAGCGATAACATCGCCAACCCGACGCCGGTCAACCTGAGCATGAGCGCGATAGACTGACGTGTCAATCGGCGTTCAGTTTTGGTTCTGGAGCACACTTGATGCAGTCGGCAGGGCACTGACATTACATATGGAGCCGCTTGCAAAATTCTGATCGATTCGGAGCGGCGCAAGAACACCCAAGCTAGCAGCGACGTCGGCGCACGGCAATTGGCGCGATTTTGATGGCGACCATGGTCGGATCAGCGTTGGCACAGCCTCCGATTCGGTATTTTCGTCGAACTTCGGGCGCGTTTGGCCGCACCGTCTTTCGAGAAGTGCGGCCACCGTGATGGCGAAGGAGACGAGCCGGGCTAGATCGGCGGAACGATAAGGCGCATCAGTTGGCTGGCCGTCAGAACGGTCATGCCAAACATGAGGTGGGCCAGAACCTTGTCGTAACCGCGCACGCGGACATGGCGGCCGCCGAACTCATCCTTGAGGCGCCCATTGACCCGCTCGGACCCTGAACGCTCGACGTAGCGACGCTCTTCGGGAAAGAAGAGACCGAGCGTCCGCCGCGCCTTCTTCTCACGCCTCAACGCCTCTTGCATGTCGACCGAGCGGCGGGGGTTCACGTCGATGATCGGCTTGTGGCCAAGCAAGATGCAGTGCGCCCAGATCTCGATGGAATCATAAGCCGCGTCCATAAGGTCGTAGAGGTTCTCGACCCGCCCGGCCGTCAGGGTTCCCAACGGAATCGCCACCTGGGAGTCATGCGTCGATGCCGAGGTCATGATGCAACTGATGGGGATCCCGCCATCGGCCGTGTCGACGTGCAGCTTGTACCCGATCCAGGAGGTGGTATGGCCCTTGGCGTTGCGCTTGGTGCCGACATCGCAGGCCCTCGGCAGGTCCGCCAGCATCTGCGGAAGGCTCATCGTCAGTTGCCGTTCCAGCCGGCTTGGCTCCTTCGCCTGCGCCTCTCCCTTGCGGGGCCGCCGCCGCTTCGGCTTCGCTGCCTTCGGCTTCGGCGACGGCTTCTCCCGCGCTTCAATCGCCGTCGCATCCCGCGAGATGTGCTCCACCAGATGGCCATCCATCGTCCGCGCAATCAGCGTCTCATGCAGACGGCTGGCCAGACCGCTCTCGGCAAACTCGGAAAAGGCCCGCGAAAACGTCGCCTCGCTCGGAAGCCGGCCGGCACCGCTCCAGCCGCACAGCCGCCATAGCTTGCCGTCAACCTCAAGACGCTCGATCAGCGCCCGCGTCGTCGGAATGTCGAACACCGCCTTGGCTATGAAGGCGCGCGCCAGCGCCGCGCGGTCCTCCTCCGGCCGCCCTACCTGGCCGCGGAAGTGGGGCAGAAGAGCCTCGACCCGCACCAGTTCCAGAACCGCGACGAACAGCTCGTAGCGCTCGCCCATCGGGCCAAGCTCGCTCTCAAGCCTCGGGAACAACTCTTGTTGAAAGGCGTACCAGTAATCCGATAGCATCTCGCGCAGGGACACGGCTCCACTCCTCCGTGGTCATCATGCGGTGTTTTGCGACAGCACATGATACTCACGAGGGTGGGCCGGTCCCACCGCAAGGGCCTTCACTCAGGCAGAAAAGCCGCTCGCCTCAGCTATTTTGCAAGAGGCTCTATGGGCAGTGATTTCGGGAGGCTGCCGATCGCGTTAGTTATGAAACGAACTCGAATTTAGCGGCGGAAGGTATGTTCGATTCGCATCAATGCGTCACTTTGATCAACGGTCGGCTTGAGCCAAGTAGAAGCACAGCCTGGCAACGCGCGCAATGTAAACAAGTAGGATATGCCTCCACTGGTCGTGAGGTCGGCGTCAAGACATTCTAGAGCAGTTTTCGACCTTAGGGAATCTTTAGAATTTTCAATCGCTTGGATATGTGATTCAAGATGCGGGCTGGTGAAGGAGGCCAGCCTGCATGACGCGACCTCTTTCGAATGATCTGCGTCGCCGGGTGGTGACGGCAGTGGTCGATGGCGGCATGACGCGGCGGGGCGCGGCGAAGCGCTTCGGTATCGCGCCGTCGACGGCGATCAAGTGGGTTCATGCCTGGCGTCGCACGGGCAGCTATCGGCCGAGAGCGCAAGGCGGCGACAGGCGCTCGCAGCGGATCGAGGCGCGCGCCGAGGCGGTCATCGCGCTGGTAGACGAGACCCCGGACATGACCCTGGCGGAGATTGCCGCTCACCTGGAGAGCCAGCACGGGGTGCGGGTCTCCCAAAGCACCGTGTGGCGCTTCTTCCACCGCCGGGGGATCACCTTCAAAAAAACCGCGCACGCCAGCGAGCAGCAGCGAGCTGACGTGCTGCGGCGCAGGCGCGCCTGGTTCGAGGCCCAGCCCGCTCTCGACCCTGAGAAGCTCGTGGGCGTCTCCGGGATACCCGCACTGAAGCCGGGCCGCCCTCGCGGTCCCGCAGGGCGCGGAGCCATCCTGCCGTGATGGCCCCGGAAAGCCGCCCGAACCCGGACCTGGCGACGTGGCTGGGAGGTCTCGAACCGGCCTGGGCCATGCTCGACCGGGCAAGCCTCGACGGCCTGATGGACGAGCCCTCGGCGGAGAACCGCGCGCTACGCCTGGCGAACGACCTGACAAGATACGAGCTGACCCTGTCGCCCGTCGCCCGCAACGCGCTCGTTCTGCTTCGCGGGACCGTCGAAAACGGCGGGCTCAATATGACCTCCGCAGGCAACCTGTCACGTGCCACGGTCTCGGCGATGGAAGCGGCCATGACCTGGCCCGATCATGATCCCGCCGATGCGCGGGCCGCAGAAAAGTCCTCAACGAGGCGGATTACCGGCAGCTGCATTTCACGCGCGCGCTCGCGGAGCTGGCCGGGCTTGTCGAGCAGGACCGCGGCAGGCTCCGCGCGAGCCGGCTGGGACGTGACATGCTGGACGGGAATAGCCGCGCGCTGCAGGCGATCCTGTTTCATCTCGCATTCTGGCACCTGGACCTCGCTCCCTTCGGGGGCGGCCTACTGGACCGATGGCCGCAGCAGCAGATCGGCTCCGTGCTGTGGGCGCTCTCGGTGTCGGCTGACGACTGGCAGCCCCCGGACATCCTGGTCCGCCTGTGCGCGACACCCTCCGACGCGGTGCTCGAAAGGGCATGGGACATCGGCTCGCTCATCATGGAGGCGCGGATCCTGCGGCCGCTCTACTGGTTCGGACTGCTCGAGTATTGCGGCGAGGACGAGGCCACGGGCGCCGGGATGGGCATGCCCCACGCCTGGCGCAAGAGCGTGCTGTTCGACCGCTTTCTCGATTTCGAGGTCCGGCTCCGGGACGCCGGTTCGGTGCGGCACTGATGGGCATGCCGGGAGAGCCGACGACCGCCGCGCACCGGGTGCTGAGGGAGGTCTTCGGCTTCGAGAGTTTCCGCCCCGGCCAGGAAGCGGCGATAGAAGCCCTGCTGGCCGGGCGCAACGCGCTCACGGTGATGCCGACGGGATCGGGCAAGTCGCTGTGTTTCCAGATCCCGGCGCTGGTCATGCGCGGTCTCACGGTGGTGGTGTCGCCGCTGATCGCGCTGATGCAGGACCAGGTCGCCGCGCTCAGGCTCGCCGGGATCGCGGCGGACTGCATCAACTCGGCGAAGGGCCGCGCCGACAATGTCGCAGCCTGGCGCCGCGCCGCGGCGGGCGAGACGCGCCTTCTCTACATGGCCCCTGAACGGCTGATGACCGAGCGCATGTTGGCGGCGCTCGATCGCCTGCATGTAAGCCTGTTCGCCATCGACGAGGCGCATTGTATCTCGCAATGGGGGCCGGCCTTCCGGCCCGAGTATGAGGATCTGTGCCGGCTGCGCGCGCTCTTCCCCGGGGTTCCCATTGCCGCTCTGACGGCGACCGCCGACGAGGTGACCCGCGACGACATCGCCGAGAAGCTGTTCGGCCGCCGGGTGGAGCACTTCGTGCTCGGCTTCGACCGCCCCAACATCAAGCTCACGGTGGAGATGAAGCGCGAGTGGAAGCGGCAGTTGCGGAGCTTCGTCGCCCGCCACGAGGGCGAGAGCGGCATCGTCTACTGCCTCTCACGCAAGAAGACCGAGGAGACCGCCGCCATGCTGGCGGCCGACGGCGTTCGGGCGCTCCCCTATCACGCAGGGATGGAGAAGGAGGAGCGGGAAGCGCACCAGAACATCTTCATGACCGATCCCGGCGTGGTCATCGTCGCCACCATCGCCTTCGGCATGGGGATCGACAAGACGGACGTGCGCTACGTCTTCCATGCCGACCTGCCGGGCAGCGTCGAGGCCTACTACCAGGAGATCGGCCGGGCCGGGCGCGACGGCGCGCCGGCCGAGGCGCACATGCTCTACGGGCTCGCCGACATCCGGATGCGGCGGCAGTTCATCGAGGAGGAGGACGCGGGGCCTGAGCGCAAGCGCCGGGAGCACAAGCGGCTCGACGCGCTTCTGGGCTATTGCGAGGCGCCGGCCTGCCGCCGGGTGTCACTGCTCGACTATTTTGGCGAGCAGACCGGCGCTTGCGCCAACTGCGACTGCTGCCTTGACCCGTCCGAGCGTGTCGACGGGACCAAGGACGCGCAGAATATCCTGTCGACGGTCCAGCACTCAGGCGAGCGCTTCGGCGCTGCGCATGTGATCGACATCCTGCGCGGGACCGAGACCGAGAAGATCGTGCGCTTCGGCCATGCCCGGCTGCCGGTCTTCGGGGCGGGCGCAGGCCGGGGCAAGAACGAGTGGCGCTCGCTGATCCGCCAGATGGTGGCGACCGGGTTCCTGCGGCTCGACATTGCGGGCTACGGCGGGCTCGGGATCACGGACAAGGGCCGGGACCTGCTGCGGGGCAAGGGCGCGTTCCGCTACCGCGAGGACACGGTGGCAACACGGCCGTCGGCGCCGTCGCGGGAGACGCGCGGCAAGGAGCCCGAGCACCCGCTGAGCGGCGACCAGATGACCCTGCTCGATGTGCTCAAGGCGCTGCGGCTGCGACTGGCGAAGGAACGGGGGGTGCCGGCCTATGTGGTGTTTCACGATCGCACCCTGATCGACATGGTGCGCCGGCGGCCGCGCACGAGAGAGGAGTTCGCCGAGGTCAACGGCGTCGGCGCGGCCAAGCTCGAGCAGTTCGCGTCGCCGTTCCTGGCCGCCATCGACGGCGCGCGCTCCGATGCTGGCTGAGCGCACGGTCTGGCGGAGCACGGTCGGTGGGTTGGAGTCGTGCTTCGTGACCTCTATTGGCCGTGCCGGGAAGGGGATAAACATGCCAACGCCGATCGGGGGCGGCACGGTTGTGCTCGCGGATGAGAACTATCGCGCCGATGTCCAGGAACACTTCGACCGGGGAGCGGCGCCGCAAGCTCACCGCTCTGCACACGTCCATGTGCGGCGGCATCGGCGAACGGCCGTTTGCCGAGCGGCTCCCGTCAAGGCCGGCATTGGAGGCGGCGTTCGAGAATGGCGACCAGCTGGCGGGTGATCGGAAGCTCCAGCGGTACGCTTGTCTTCGTTGCCTCGACCCGGAACGTGAGAGCTTCCATGTCGACCCGCTCCCAGCGCAGGGTCAGAACTTCCTCACGGCGCATGCCGGTGTAGAGCCCAAACCAGACGGCGTCCCGGATCGCCGGATTGCGCACCTCCGCCTCGATACCGGCGCGCCAGCACGGCAGCACCTCTAGCGGCGTCGAAATCTAGCGCCTTGTCTTGCGGTGGAACTTGCCGCCGCCGGCGAGCCAGAGATCGACCGGGTTGCGCAGCCCGTCCTGATCGACACAGGGCCGGCGGTAGACCGATTGCAACAGGGACATCGCCCGGTTGGCCGGCGACCATCCGTGGTCCGCGGTGATGCTGTTGAAACGGGTTTCGACATCCCGGCGGCTGATGAAATCGAGGGGGCGGGTAAGCCAGTCGCCGAGATACCTCTTCGCCTCGTAACGGTAGAGCTCGTTGGTCCGTTTCGAGCGGTTGGGATTGACAGCCATATACTCTTCGAAGGCATCCCCGAGAGTGGCATGGCCCGGGCCATGGCGCGCTCGTAGGCGGGGTCGCTGCCGGAGGCGACTTCGCCGAGGAGCTGCTGCGCCAGCTTCCGCGCCTGGTCGACAGTAACCTTGGGGTAGCGGCCGATCACGACCCGCTTGTTGGGTGCCTTCCTGCCGTCGTCGCCGGCTCGGTAGTTGACGTTGAAGGACTTGGTCCCGGCGGGATGGATGCGAAGGCCGAAGCCGGTCACCATGTTGTCCAAATCCTGAGTGGTTTGAGGTTCTCAGCTGCGGGCGCTCGGGGTATCGTCGAGATACGCTGGCAACTGATACGCCCCGGATGCACCAAATTCCCTCGATAAATCAGAGGGTTGAATCGGATCAGACCGGGATTTCAATCGAATGTCGGTCTTTGTCTTTCCGTGTCCGTTTCCCGTCCATTCCAGGATGGCGGCGAGGTCGCCGTGCAGCACCGCCTCCATCTCGCCGCGTCTGGCGCCGGGCATGAGCACGATGCGCTTGATCAGGCCGCGGATACCGGAGCATATCGTAGCCGAGACACTCGACGCCCTGCGCCAGCTCTGCGACATCGCTTCCGGAGAGCACGTCGGGTAGGAACCGAACGCCGGTCTACCGATCTCCTTCATGCGTTTGCCATCTCCCGTTTCCGACGTATCGCCGGATCCATCGGACTGGAGACTGGCCGCGACTATGCCGGACTCGCCCCGGGTCGTTGGCGGCATCGCCGCTGTGACGCAGAGAGCCGCAGTGAGCAGGCGCTGGGCGCCGGTCACGAAGTGATTGGAGAGACACGCCGATGTATACTGGCAGGCTCGTCTACATTCCCGCCCTGGCGGCGCTCGGCGTGATCTACGGCGCCCTCTTCCCGGTCAACAAGATGAGCGCGGAAGCCGGGCTTCCCTATATCGGCTATGTCTTCTGGTTCTCACTGATCGCCACAATCGGGCTCGCGATCCCGGCCGCGCTGAGGGGCGAGCTGCCGAGGCTCACCGCTCCCCACCTACGGGTCTATGCCGTCCTGGGCGGACTCGGCGTCGCGATTCCGGTGCCGCTGCTCACCTTCGTGGCGCCGAAGCTTCCGGTCGGCATCATTACGCTGTTGCTGATCCTGGTGCCGCTGCTCACCTATCTCCTGTCCTACCTGGCCCGCATCGAGCGCTTTCGCCTGTCCGGGGTCGTCGGGGTGCTGTTCGGCCTTGGGGGCATGCTGCTGATCCTGATCCCCGAGGTCAGCCTGCCGTCGCGGGATATGGTGGGCTGGGTGCTGCTGGGGCTGGTGGCGCCGGTCTGCTTCGCTGCCACCAACACGCTGGCGGTCTATCTCCGGCCTCCGGCATCGCCGGCGCTGACGATGGCGACGGGCATGTCGGCTTGCGCCACGGTGATGCTGGCGCCGGTCATGGTCGGCACCGGGCATGCCTACCTGTTTCCCGGGCCCAGCACCGCGGGCATGCTGGTTGTGCTCTACGCTGCGGCGATCACGGCGGTGACAATGGTCGGCTGGTTCGTGCTGGTGCGCATCATCGGCGCGGTCTTCTTCTCGCAGTTCAACTACTTCATCGTTCTGAGCGGCTTCGGCTGGGGCATTCTGCTATTCGACGAACATCACGGCGTCTATGTCTGGGCGGCCACCGGCCTGACCTTCATCGGCCTCGCCGTCTTCACCCGCGGCGCGCACATCGCGGGCCGCGCAGACGCGTAGATCGCAAGAGGCGCCGTCCCGCAGCCCACCATCTCGCCGGTGGCGTATTTGCAGCCCACCGACTTTTGCGGAGCCGTTCAGCTTCCGATACGTTGATTCGAAGACTGGGCGGCGAGAGCTGCGACATGTTCCACGGAGGCGCCTCATGATCGGTTATGTAACCCTTGGCTCGAACGACATTGCCCGCACCGGTGAGTTCTACGACGCGCTGCTCGGCGAAATCGGCGCGACGCGGCAGACAGAAGGAGAGACCTTTGCCGCCTGGTCGGTGACCCCCGGCACTCCGATGCTGTGGATCATCAAACCCTTCAATGACGCGCCGCCGCCTGATCACGCCGTCACCCAAAATCGGGCATAACTCAAGGCGATAAGTCTGGGCGCCAGTGACGAAGGCGCCCCGGGGCTGCGCGGCGATACGTTCTACGGCGCCTACTTTCGCGACCCTGATGGGAACAAGCTGGCGGTGTTCGACAAATCATATATGGGCTGAGCCGGCCGCACTCCGGCGGAGCCTGCGAGCGCGCCCGCGGCGAGACCCGGCTCTTCGCCGAGAAGGTCATGGCCGAGGCCCAGCGCGTCGGCTGATCGCGGGTTGGCACGGGTGATCGGAACCCGGCAGGAGACATCGACCACGATCCGGTCGCCCTCGGCCATGATTGACGCTACGACGCCGAGGCCGGGCGCACCGATATCCTGCGTTCAGTCTTGGCGCTGTTCCGGGTCACCGCGAAGACGAGCGACTTCGGATCGATGGGGCTGCGGCGCGGTACACGCTGTAACGCGGCTCCGGCCGGTTCAACCGCGAGCCGGACGGGCGAGATGCCCCGCCCGCCTTGACAAGCCGGCACACCGCGAACAGCGTGCGCCACGCCACGCGGAGGAACGCGCCCATGGCCTGGTTGCCCTATCTCGACGCGGCAGACCTCGCAGCCGAGCATCGTGATTTACTGGACTCCCCGATCAACATTCGGCGCGCGCTCGCCCATAGCCCGGGCGCCTTGCAGGGATTTATCGCGCTCGCGGTCTACCTTCGCCATGAGAGCCCGCTTGACCCGCGGCTCCGTGAGCTCGCGATCATTCAGGTCGGCTACGTCAGCGGCGCCGCCTATGAATACGGCCATCACATCGAGATCGGCGCCCGCGTCGGGGTCACCGATGACGACCTTCGGTCGATCGCGCGGGAAACGGCGGGGGAGAGCAGCAACCTCCCGCCCCTCGATCGGGCGGTGCTGCGCGCCGCGCGCGAGATGACTGACGGGCACGCTATCTCGGACGAGACCTGGACGCGTCTTGAGGCGGCGTTGGATCGGACGGCGCTGGTCGACCTCGTGATGGCGATCGCCACTTATAACGGGGTGGTGCGCGTTCTGGGCGCGCTCGAGATCGACATCGAACCGGGCTATGAGAGCTATCTCGAAAGGTTCCCACTGCCTTGACCCCGCAACCCTTGCAATGCCTGCGTCTGAGCCTTGCCGACCGGGCGCTCGCCGCCTGGTGTTCGCTGCTGCCGGCAACCCTCACCGTCGATGCGGAAGAGAGAAGCGTGCGCCTGGATTGGGCTGCGGCTCCCCTCCCGTCACGGCCAAGCGCGCCCGTAGCGCTGAGCACCGCATCCAAGGATTGCCGCCGTCCAATCTTGGTTCTTGAGCGCACCGAGCGCTAGAGCTTGATGCCGTGGCGGTATGAGCGGCCTGGACTGGTCTGGTCGTCGTCCGAGAGGGATTGACGTCGTTCGCGACGGATGGAGGCGTCGTCTCGGCCGAGGGCGGAATTGAGGCGCTGCACGCTGGTCTGGATGCGCCGCGTGGTGTCAGGGCGATCGTCGAGGTGGATGCGGTAGCGCTCGCGGTCGGCGAGGATAGCCTGGCCGGTGTCGGCCAGTTTTTCAGCGCGATCCTGCCATTCGGTGTAGGTCTTGTTGTTCTCGAGGCGGATGTAGTGGGCAGCGAACTTGCGCGTGATGTCCTTGAGATTCTGGTGGGTTTCAAGGGCCTGGGCGGCCTGCGTGAGATAGCTGTCGATCTCGGCCCGGGTCTGTTGTGCGTGCGCGTGGTGGGTGACGAGGGTGTCGAGGACCTGCTGAGCGTTCCTGGCGAGATCGGGCTGGTTGCGGAGGTTGTGCATGGCGTCGATGAGCTCGGCGTGGCCCTTGAGGTGGTAGGGATGGGCTTGGGTGGCCTCCGCGAGGGCGACGTGCTTGTGCCATTGGTCGCGGAGGCGGCGGTAGCTGGCGTCGGCGTTCATAGCCGCTTCTAAGGTCGGTACGGGCCGGGTGATGGGTTCGAGGTAGAGCTCGGGTTGCTGGTGGTGAAGAGAGGTCGTGTCGCGGCCAAGGGCGGCGGCGAGCTCCCGGATACTGGCGTGGACGTCCTGCCAGGTGTTCGGGATGTGGTTGAGGCAGGGTCCGTAGGCTTTCTGGTTATCGGCGATGGCCTTGCCGGCCGCGAGGAGGCGCTCTGCGGTGTCGTACCATTCGTCGTAGGAGTGCACCTTCTCAAGCTTGAGTCTGTACGTGTACGCCAGATCCTGGAGCTCCTGGAGATGGTTGCGGCAGCGTTGGACCTGGGCGAGATGGTTGTCGACGTGGGAGATGGCTTTGGTCTGGCATGTGTCTTGTTTGAGGATGGAGTCGATCTGGTTGCGTTCTCGTTCGGGAAGTTCCTCGACGGCAGGGTGTTGCCGCAGCTCTTGCAAGCGACTGATGAGCCCTTCGTGCCTCGGCAGGTAGAAGGGATGGACGCGGGCAGCTGTGGCCTCGCCGATGTGCGCCTTCCAGTCTCGGCGGAACTCCTCCGCCGACCGTTGCACGACCGCAGACAGCAGCTTCGTCTCCCGCGCCTCGACCGCGAGCAGCGCCCGGTCGAGGCTGCTCGTTGCCTTGACCAGCGCCTTGCGCTCGTCCGGCATGGCGGCCAGGTGGGGCGCGTGCGGGCCGTCCTTCGCCAGCATCGCGCGGGCCTCGGCGAGCAGGGACTCCGCCCGCTGCCGCCAGCCGCGCAGGGAGTCGAGCGTCGCGGGACGTTCGGGGCAGTCCGCCGTCAGCGCGTCCACCCGTAGGCGCGCGTCCCGGATCTGCCGGCAGATCGGTTCGCACTTGGCATGATAGTCGAGCCACGAGGTGACAACTTCCTGCGTGCGCGCCGTCAGCGCCTCCTGCCCGGAGAGCACCTCCGCCTGTGCGACCATCTCGCCGTAGCGCGGCACATGGAACACCTCGGTCCGGTTGTCGCGCGCCTGCCGGACCACCTCCTTCGTCAGCCACCCGAATGCCCGGTAGCGGTCGTCTCGCAGGGCGTCCCGGACCTCCTGCGCCGCCTGCCGGATACCCTCCCTCGCGTCAGGCACGGCGTCCAGGTGCGGCGCGTGGACGTCTTCCGGATGCAGCATGTCCTCGGCCACTGCCTCCAGTGTGCCGCCTTCCTCGCGCCAGGCGCGGCGTGCGGGATGTTTCGGATCGAGCCCGCCGGGCTCGTCTTGCGGCAGGTCCGCCTGGCGTTCCCGCCACACTGCGATGCGGCCGGGCAGGGTGCGCACCTCTTCCGCCAGTGCCGTCTGCGCCGAATCGATCTCCCGCCATTGCGCCACCACGCGGTGTACATGCGCATCGAGCTCCTCGGCGGCCTCGAGCCTTTCGCCCAGGTCCGCCACCTGCCGGTGGCCCGGCGCATGCAGCTCCGGGACGCCGATCTCCGAGGCCCGTTCGCGAAGCGCGTGCCACGCCCGTTCGAAGCGTTCGGCATCGTCGAGGAGCCGCGTGCGCTCGAGCATCTCGACGGCCTCTTCCAGGCCGGCGCGCGCTCCCTGCATGGCATGGAGATGGTGCGCCGCCGCGCCGTCCGCCGCGAGCCTTGTACGGCCCGCCTCCAGAAGCGCCACGCCTTCCTCGCGCCAGGCATCGTGTTCGGCAAGCTCCTCCACATGCAGTCCCTGCGCGGAGGCCGCCCAGCCGAGCTCCGGCCAGCGCCGCCAATGGTCGCGCACGCGCTCGACGAGGCCGCGCACCGCGCGGTCACGCGCGAGATGTCCCTCATGTTCCGCCAGCATGGTGCCGGTGAGACGGCGCATGTCCTCCGCGAGGTCCTCGATCTGCGCGAGCGCCGCAGCCCGCGCCATCACGTCCCGGTAAGCCGGGAGGAAGACGGGAAGGGTGTTCCTCTCCTCGCCCTCCTGCAGAAGTGCCCGCCAGTCCGCCGCCAGCGCCGCGAACTCTTCGGGGTCCACCACGGGGGGCTCGGAAAGGTCGATCCCCAGCGCCTCCAGCGCCCCGTCCTCGCTCCAGTCTTGCGCCTCCAGGCGCTCGATCAGCGCCTCCCGGTCGTCGGTCAGCAGCAGGAACGCCTCGGAGACCCGGCTGAGCTCGACATGAAAAAGCTCGGGGTCGACCCAGCCGCCTGCGTCCAGCACGGCGATCGCCCCCCGCGCCGTCCGGCCCTGTGCAGAATGCACGGTCGAGCAATACGCGTGATCGAGATGGCGGAGCTGCGGGTCGGTGAGCGCGATACTGAACTCCCGCTCTCCGTCGCGGAAGCGCACACGCTTGTATCCGATCTCCACGATCTCCGCCTCGCCGCCATTGACCAGGTCCGGCGCCTGGGGATGGCTGCCGCGGGCGAGGGGTGCCTTGCGGTTGCGCGTCCAGCGGATCCGGTCGCCAGCTCGTACCTCGATCCGCTCGGTGTCGTAGAGGCCCAGATAGCGCGACGCATTGCCCGAGGGCCGGAAGCGGCGTTCGCCGTCCGGATGGGCCAGCACGACCCTGCCGTCGTCGTGGCCCATGACGATGCAGACGTCGCTCGCGCGGCAGCCGTAGACGTCGCGATGGAACACGACGGTGTCGCCGGGCTCGTAGCTCCGGATGTCGGAAGCCTGCACCCGGGTGAGCCGCCGGTTGACCAGGCGGTCGACGGCGAGTGTGCGGCCCCTCAACGCGCCTTCCTCGGCCAGCCCCTCGCGCACGGTGTCGTTCGCCTGCCGGCAGATCGCGTGCGTGGGGGCGAGGATCAGGGTGTCCGCCCGGTGCTCCGGCGCCAGCGCGAGCCAGCGACGCCCCGCCTCCAACCCAAGCTCCTCCTGAGGCGCCTCCCGCACGGCCATCGACAGTCGCCGCCTGAGCTCGGTGAGGCCGACGAGGATGAGGCACATGCGCTGCTCCGAATCCATGGCGAAGTTCGTCAGCAGGCGGAGGTCCTCGAGGACGTCGTTGCGCAGGTGGTGGGCCTCGTCGACGACGAGGACGGGCAGTTGCTTGGCCTCCTTTGCGAGGCGGGAGATCTCGGTCCTGATCGCGTGGTGTGCCGAGGATCGGGAGCGCTCGACGGCGATGCCGATCTCCCATGCGATCGATTTGTACATGTCGAGCACGTTGCCCGTGGTGAGGGAGACGTAGTGGACGCGGTACAGCCCCGGGTGGAGCTGGGCGGTGAGGTAGCGGCAGACGGTTGTCTTGCCGGAGCCCACCTCGCCTGTGAGCATGCCGATGCCGCGCAACTCGATGAGGTGGCCGAGCCTGGCCTCGGCCTCGCGGCGGGCGCTGGATTCGAAGAGTTCGTCGGTTTCTGCCGGGGTCTCGAAGGGCAGGCGGGTGAAGGCGAAGTGTCGCAGGTACATCAGTCGTCCTCCTTGAGCTTTCGCATGGCCAGCGGCGAGGGCTCGGGCTCCGGGGCCCTCCCGTCGGCCTCGACCTGCCTGGAGGGGTAGCCGCGCTTGACGGCGGTATTGGCATAGGCGTCGAGGCGGGTGGCCTTACCGGCGGGCTTTCCGTCGTGGACGACATCGAGGGGCCGGGAGGGCGGCGCGTCCGGGTCGTAGCGCAAGATGACCTTCTGCCCGACGAGGAGGGGATCGACCTCGTAGAGGCGGCCGTTCAGGCTGACGGTGCGATCCTTGTGGACGAGGCGCCTGGCCTCGAAGAGGAAGATCTCGTCGAGGTCGAGGGTGGCATCGGGGTAGCGGACGCCTGCACTGGCCAGTGCCCATTGCTCGAGCGGCGTGCGCCCCTCGATGCCGCGATGGGGGGAGTTGTGATACTCGCCCTCGATCCAGGCCCAGAGGCTGCGGTTCAGGGTCTGGAGGCTGTCCAGAGCCTGAGGATCGAGGTGGTTGAGCCAGCCGGCGCGCAGCGTCCTGAAGAAGCGCTCGATCTTACCCTTCCCAGCCGGCTGATAGGGCCGGGCATGGACGAGGGCCATGCCGAGCTTTGCGCAGATCAGGACGAGCTGACGGGAGCGGTAGGCGGCGCCATTGTCGACGTATAGGCGCTGGGGGAGCCCGCGGCGGATGAGGGCGTTCTTGAAGGTGGGCAGAAAGGCCTGGATGTTCTCGGCGGTGGCGAAGGCGGCGAAGGGGACGACGCGGGTGGCGTCATCGATGAAGGCGATGAGGTAGGTCTTGCGCCGGCTCCGTCCGAGCCGGACCTTGGGCCCGTGCATGACGTCGCTCATCCACAGCTCGCCGGCGTCGCGGAAGGCGAAGCGGCGGCGGTCGGCGCCGTCAGGCGGCTTCTTGTCGAACAGGCCCTCGCGGCTGAGGAGCCGATGCACGGTAGACGGGGCGAGCGGGTGATCGACGCCGCCGTCTCGAGCTGCCCGGATGACGGCGCGCACCGACCAGGTGGGGTTGTCGGTCTTGAGCGCAATGAGGCGCTCGGCGACCTCGGGCGGCAGGCGCCGGGGCTGTCCGCGATCAGTGCGCGGCTTGGGGTAAAGCGCGTCGAAGCCGCCGTAGCGGTAGAGCTTGATCCACCCCCGGATCGTCTCGGCGGCGACGCGGGTCCGGTTGGTTCCGGGGATGGTGTAGGGCTGGCCGGCCTTGTCGCGCATCTTGTCAACCATCCCCTTTGTTCCCAGCGGCAGATGCACCAGGTCGGCGATCACGCCGTATCGGAAGAGCGCGATCGCCTGGCGAAGGTCGTCGTCTGAGTTGTTCACTGTGCGGTCCTCGTTCGTGGGGCCCCCCGGCCCCGGGACCATGACGCTACGCACTGAGCGCGGGAGGATCAGGCCCCATGCTTTGTTGGAAGGCCGGCTTGCGACCCGTCACGCCGATTCCATGGGGCTGGAAGCCCAAAGGCGCGGGCAGCATCTGCAGCTGCTCAGCGAGCAGGCCGCGTAGCTCCATCAAGGCTCTCTTGGATTTGAGGCGATCGCGCACCGCGCCCATGGTGGCGACGCAGCCCGCGAGCCGGTCAGGGATCAGGCCGATGACAGGAGCCAGGGCGTTATGGACCAAGCGCACCCGGCGGCGGACCCAACGCATGGCGCCGGGAAGTTCGATGGCGTCGGGGCGCACCTCGTTCGCAGCCGCCTCCAGGCTCCGTGCGCCCTCGGCCGCCACCACAACAGCTTCCAGCACCTCGAGCGTGCCCGGCAGCCGCGCCGCCAGACAATCGGGCAGCAGGCCGAAGGTCGTGTGGCTCTCGGGGCAATACCAGCGAGCGACGCGCACACCCTGCGGCGTCTTGCGCTCATAGGTCCCGTGCCGTGCCAGAGAACAGCCGCCGTGCGGATGCTTCGGGCACCGCTCAAGCCTTGCCTCGCGCCATGCCCGGGCGGTAACGTACTGCTCGCCGGTAAGCCCCGTCTCATAGCGAAGCTGCACCGGCCATGGCCCGGCGGGGCTTCAGTTCCCGCGGGCCTCTTTCTTGTTCAGCGAGAGGCCGAGACTACGGCCGCACCCCCTGCGCCGCCAAGCGGTGAAGCCGTGGACGCGTCCTGCGGACCGGTCGGCGTCCTACGGACCGTGTGGACAGCCCGTGGACAAGCTGGCGCTTGCCCACCGCCTGACCACACTCGCCGATCTCGCGCCCACCGCTCCACCGCTTCCACAGCAGTAGGGATGATGCTCAGGATGAAAAGAAGCGCCGCGGCCAGCTCCCTTCCCACATTCGGCCACCATCCCGGGAAATCCAACAGCCGATCAATGTGACGAAAAACCCTGAGCTTCTATCGAGCTAAACAGGGAAACAACACCCCCAGCGATGCGCTCTGCCGCCGCTTCCGCCTTCGCGGCCGCGTCCTCCATCCTTTTGATACGAGTTGCTGCCGCGTTGTCCCCTGGCGTGTCCGCCGTCCGCTCGGCCTCGGCGACACGGCTCACGAGCTTGACGCCCCAGGCCTCAAGCGCCTCCGGCGTCAGTGCCGCAGGCACTGGCGCAGGTCGTTCGGCGGAATCCAATTGCCTCAGTCCGGCCACCTGCTCACGGAGGTCCCGCACCTCGGTCAGCAATTCCTCGATCGAGGCCGGATCGATACCGGGTGCCGGCTGCGAAGCGGGCGGCCGCTCGTCCGGCAGGCTCGCCAGGAGGTCCGGCTGGCCTGTCCGTCTACTCTTGCCGTCGCGCTCCGCAGTCACGTTGCCTCTCTCCTCGCGTGGACGACCTCCTGCACCTAACCGGGGTCGGCGGCGGAGACGGCGCCCGCCTCACAACGGCCGGTCCTGGCGGGGGTCCGTCTTTCCTTCGCCGGCCTGCGGAACCTTCGCCCGCTTCGCGGCAGACGGCGCGACCGAGGCCATGACCGAGGCCGCAGCGATGCGCGCCCGTTCCTCGCCCACCACCGAGGCGAGCGCCGCGCACAGCTCTTCCGAGCGGCCCGACGCGACCAGGGCAGACGCCCAGGCGGCGAACATCACCGCGATCCGCTCCTGCATGTCGCGCACCAGGGGACCCGCATCCTCCCCCTCCAGCATCAGCGCGCGAACCTCCCGCACCGCCTCCAGCAGCTCCCGCTGCTCTTCCGCAGCGAGCGTCAGCTCAGGACACTCGTGCCGGAGACCGGCGTCCTCTTCCGAAGCGTCCCGCTCCACCAGCTCCACCAGGTAGCGCGCGATCGACAGGCCGCGCCGCTTTGCGTTGCCGCGAACGGTCTCCCAATCCGCGTCCGTCGCCGAGAGCGAGATGTGCTTGCCCGCCTTCCGGCGCCGCTTCCGGCTCACGGCGCCCGCTCCCGTGCAATCACAGAGATCGCGCTCAGCAGGCTAAGCCCGCTGCCGCCCGGAAGCTCGCGCCGGAGAGCCCGCGCCAATGCCTGCAACTCCAGGACCCCATCCCGCAACTCAGCCTGTTCCTCTTCCGTCAGCACCAGGGGATGACGGTCCGGATCGTCGGCGAGCGCAAGCTCCATCACATAACGCGACACGGTCTTCTCCGCCGCAGTCGCGCGCTCCCGGATCATCGCCTGCTCCGCAGGCTTGCAGTGCAGGCTCCGCTGCCGCCTGCCGGACCGCGCCGCCTCCTCCGTCACGGCTCGCCCTCCCCGGCCGGCCCCACCGCCTTCCAGCGGTTCGCCGCGCCGGGATCGGTCAGCCCCTCCAGCATGCCCTCCCGCTCGATCCATTCGTCCACCGCGCCGTAGGCGTCCTCCCAGATCTTTCCGGCGCCGGCCCCGCGCAGCCGCCTCTCCTCCAGCCTGGCCAGCACCAGCATCTCGCGTACCGCCCGGCGCAGGACCTCCGGCGGCAGTGGATCCCAGTCCAGCGCGCGATGGATCACGAAGCGCGACAGGTCCATGCCGCTCTCCGCAGCCGCCCGGCCGATCCGCTCCCACTCCGCATCGGACGCCATCACGGCACGCTGGCGCCGCCCGCTGGCATCCTCCCTCATCGCCGCGATCCGTCCGACAGGGCTTGCAGCGCTTGCGACACACGGCTACCCCAAATCGTCAACAAGTCCATGAATATTCCTATGGTACTCCTCATAGACCAAACTTCTGAGTTTCTTCTATGTTTCCAATAGTGCCATCCCGACACCCCATCAAGATCATACTACTGCTCCACGTCAAATTCCACATTCACATCCCTGAATGCAACTCCTCAGCAACACAGGATCTACACTTATGTTACTTCGATCCCGGCCCATCCGTCCTTGATAGAAACCCTAACTTACTGTAGCATAACTCTTATACAGGAGGATCCTGCAACCCTACGTCACAGTCAGAGTACCGAACATCGCTATCCTTTGGTGCAAATCACTATCCTTTGGTGCAAATCACTATCCTTTGGTGCAAATCACTATCCTTTGGTGCAAATCACTATCCTTTGGTGCAAATCACTATCCTTTGGTGCAAATCACTATCCTTTGGTGCACACCTTAGCGACCTGTCCGATTTTCCGGCGCCACCTCACCCTGCCCCGCCTCCTGCAGGCGATCCCATTGTCCGGACGTGACACGGATGCGCTTTTGGGATCGGCCCACTAGGTCCGTTCCCTTCCGGCCAGCCGGTCGCCTGTTGTCGAGCGCGCTATACTGGCCCCCATGAATTGTAATAAAATAACCAGTTAGCGCGCAGATCGGCAGGGAACTGACGCGCTCTTGAGTAACAGGTGCCTAAGCGATTGACAGCATTGGGTTCTGTTTTTCCTCTCCTTGCATTTTCGGGACGAGTTGGAGCCCGAGTTTTCGGGCTTGGCGGTCGAGATGAGCGAACTTTCTGTTGAGGCGCCGCTTCTCGTAGGCGTCGATGCCCCGCTCGACGTATTTCTGGCCTTCGGTCACCATGAGGTAGATCAGGCAGGCGAGTTCGCGGGCGGTCGCCTTGATCGCAACGGGGGTGTCCATTCGGGCGAGCCTTGCGCGGTGCTTGGCGCCGATGAAGGTCTCGCTGCGGCGCGCGGCCATGGCCGCCATGCGCAGGGCCTGCCCGACGGGGTTGACCGCCTTCGGCGACTTGCCGGGGAGGTTCTTGCCGCCGCTGATCCTGGTTCCCGGCGCGAGCGCAAGCCAGGAGCAGAAGTGCTGGGCGGAGGGGAAGGCGGAGAAGTCCGGGCCGATCTCCGAGGCGATCACCAGTGCGGTACCGGGACCGATGGTGGGGATCGCGGTGAGGTCGACGCCCATCATTCCGCGCAACGCCAGGGCCTGGATGCCCTCCTTGCCGGTGTAGTTGCTTGCGGCGTTCGCAGAGCGGCTCGACGCGGTTTCGGAGGTCGTGCCGGGGGCAGGGTCCGGCGCGCCGCCGTCCGGGAGATCGTCCGGCGGTGCCAGGCGCTCGATCTCGGCCATCACCCGGACCTCGCAGTCGTCGATCTGCTGGGTCAGGAAGTCGTAGCGCTGCATGGCCTGTTCGAGGGCGAAGAGGTGCTCCTCGCGCCACGTCCCCTGAAGGCTCGCGGCGATCGTATCGGCGTCGGCCTTGATGCCCCGGTGGCGGAGCGTCGCCAGGCGCTCTGGGTCACGCTCGCCGTCGATGATCGCGCGCAGGATGCGCTGGCCGGTCAGTCCCGTGATGTTGGCGATCACCGAGTCGAGCTTGACGTTCATCTCGGTCAGCGCCTTCTGCATGTGCAGGACGCAGCGGGAGCGGTCCCTGGTCAGCCGCCTCATCTGGCGTGCGTAGGAGCGCAGCGGGCAAACCTCGTCGCCCGGACGGAACGCTCCCCGCAGCAGGCCGTAGGACATCAGCTGCCAGATCCACTGGCAGTCCAGCACGTCGCTCTTGCGCCCGCCGATCTGCTTCGTCATGCGCGGCGGCACCAGCATCACCTCGAAGCCCGCGCGCTCCAGCGTCTCGTAGACCGGGATCCAGTAGACCGAGGTCGACTCCATCGCGACCTTGGTCACCCCGCACGACGCCAGCCACGCCGCCATCTCCTCCAGATCGCGGGTAAAGGAGCCGAACGAACGCACCGGCTCATCGCTGCGTTCCGGGTCGACCGCCACGAAATGCCGGTCCTTGCCGATGTCGATCCCTGCGCAGTCCGGGTTCACCACCCTGAGGCGCCGGGTTCTTCGAGACTTGCGCGCCATGGAACATCCTCCCAGGTTTCATCTCCGTCGCGAGTGGGGAGGAACCATGTTCGAAGTCCCATTCTCTTGAACGAGGTCACGGGAAACCCGCGCCATCAGTGACCGAGGCGACAAAATGGTTCGGACCAGGCTTAACATCGGGTGCCGCTACAGCACGCCAGTGCTCGAACGGCCTCTTCACCCCACCCGCAGCCAGTTCAAGCCCGAGGCGTCGCAGACACAAGCCCCCGTTACTCCCGCGACCGAGCCGGAGCGCCGCGCAGGTGGAGGCTTAACAACAAGCGATACCTGCGGGCGGTCGACGAAGACGCTCAGCCCTTCGCGGTGGTTCACCAGCGAGCGCAGTGCCTTGCCCTCGCGCGCCCGGTCGGGCAGGCAGGCCAACTCCTGTTCGGCCACCGCGAACAGGAGGGCGAGCGTCTCCTTCAGCGCGCCCTGTGCCGCGTGGAACGCCGGTGTCCGGGGCTCGATCCCAGTGCGGCGGAGCTGAAACGATCAGGTCGGACCAGTCCTGCTCGTCCTTGCCGCACCAGACGAGCTGCGGATCAAGATCACGGTTGCGCCGCTCGTGGGCGAGCCGGACCGGCGTCTTGTCGGCCTCGCGCATGACGCTCTCAAACTCGGCCGTCAGGATGTTCTTGCGGGTCGCCACGTCATACTTCAGCGTCTCGATCTCGATCGGTTTCTTCGCCATTATGCGGCCTCCTCGATATCTGGTGCGGGCAGGTCGAAGCCCTCGTCGTCCTGCGGCACATCCTCGCCTTCCTCGGGCACGGCCTCTGCGCGCGAAACGGGATGGCCAGTGGCCCGGGCAATCATGACCAGCAGGCGGTTTTCGCGATCCGCCATGAAGCCCACGAAATCGTCGGCGCGCAGGATCCCCGGGTCCATCGCATGACTGGCGAGGTAGTCGTCTAGCGCCGCGGGGTCGATGGGCGGAGCGTCCTTGCCGCCTTTCTCCAGCCGGGCGAGATATTCCGAAGGCGCGACCCCGCCGAGGATGCGGTTCGTCTTGTAGCTGAGCGGAGTCTTGTTGATGACGGTGTCGAAAACCTTCGGCTCGATCTTCTGCTTCTTGCACCAGCCCTGCGGGAATATGTGGTGGATATCGACGTATTCATCGAAGAACACTGTCTGGCCGAATGGCTGGCCCGAGCGGAAGTCGATCGCCCCCTCGGCCATGAGCAGAGCGTGGATGCCCTTGTAGGCGGCCGAGAGTCGGGTGCGCAGAGTGCGCAGCCGTTCGGGGCGGAAGCGGCCGTCGATGATCGTGCTTGGCTCAGGCCCTCCGTTGAGCCAGGCGGGGACCTCGAGCACGTCCTTGGCAAAGCGGGATTCGATGACCGAGCCGTATAGCTCGCCGAAGATGCCGCACCAGAACCAGCACGCCAGCCGGTCGCGCACCGCCGCATGGTCGAACTTGGGCCCGATGATTGCGAGGATGGCGGCAAACGGGACGAGCTGGCCCTGATAAGGTAGGTCGATGACGCGGTAGATATGGTTCTGGCGCAGGAAGCGGGCGGCCGCCTTAAACCCTTCCTCGACCGCGGCGCGGTGCTTCAGATAGGCCTCGAGCGGCAGGTCCAGGAGCGACTGGCGTGTGGCCCGGACGGCGGAAAGCTCCGACTCCAGACGCCCCGCAGCAGTCTCCGCCTCGCGTTTTTCGGCGCCGTGCAGAAGCGCGATGGCCTGTAAGACATCCGGCGCGGCGACTTTCTCCAGGACGCCGAACTTCTGTTCGGCCGCGCGGCCGTAAAGCTGCATACGGGTCTGCAGCTCGGGCTGGCCCTCTGCGCCAAGCCAGTCATCCCGCAGGCGGTGGCCGCGGGCGGCATATATGGCGGTGACAAGCTCGAAAGCATCGAGCGGCTTGCCGCCGGTATTCACCTTTTCGAAGACGAGGCAGACCGCCTCGTGAGAGGTGGCGGGGCCAAGCGCGATCACGGGCAGCTGGTAGGCCTTGAAGTTCTGCAGCACCTCATCCTTGAAGGGCTTGAAGAGCTTGCGCGTCTCAGGATCGTTCTCCAGCCAGTATTCGTTGAACCCGTCCTGCCATTCATCCCAGTCAAAGACCTGGTTCAACGGGAACATAAGGTTCTGATACTCGAGTTCAGGCATGGAGAGGTCCAAGTCTATCTTCCGGTCGAAGTCCGACTTGATCCGCCGATCCTGCGGGACAGAGACGATGGCGTTCTCGCGGTCCTCGGCCGGATTCATAGCCTTCTTGATGTCGATATAGAACCAGCGCTTCACGAGCTTGAGGCGCGGCGTGACCGTTTGCACCACCTCACGTCGCATGCAGGTTTGGTAGAGCGACGTCATGCGCTGCTGGCCGTCGAAGAGAAGCTGGTCGGGTGCCGCATTCGCCGCCACGGACTTGGCACCCTGAATTGGTCTGCGGGCGAAGGTGTCGGCAGCTCCCGGCTTCACCTCCAGTGTCATCAAGGCACCGACCGGAAAGGCTTGCGAGACTGACGCGACTAGTCCTTTGATCCGTTCTTCGTCCCAGACCCAACTGCGCTGAAAGTCGGGAAGCTGGATCTTCCCGCTTCCGCAATGCCGGAGAAGTTCCTCAAGGCTGATCGGGTTGGTTTTAAATGCTGCCCGCTTACTCATGGTCTCACCTCATGATCAATGACGTCCGTAGAAATTCTTTCACGCTTCGCAGCTATCCGTTTCACATTTCTTGCTCCTTGCAGAAATGTGGTGAGGCAGTTTCGAGAAACATTCCTCACTCAAAACTGATCGGAACCGCAGTCAGCATGATGATTCTGACCTAGAAGGCTGCTGAAAAACTACTCGGACCCTGCCGATGATTCCCTTTCGTTCCAAATTCGATTCTCGTTCGTTCCCGCAATTCTGCAGAACAAGATGGGAACCTTAGAGTTTTTCAACAGCCTGCTAGACGCGCTGCGCAACTCCATATTTTGTGTCAATCATAATAGAGAGATTAATCTCTACCCCAAAGGAACAGCTCACCCGAGAAGCGTGAAATATCACTTTTTCCCAACGGCTCTGCGATACGCTTCCCGTATACGCCAACGCCATGAGGTCAGGAAGCCTGAAGTCTTGTTCGACACTACGAACTTTAGATCTTGTTGACTAGCAGGCTGCGGAAAAAGCCGCTTCAGTCGGGCCTTGATGGGGGCTTTGCAGCCTGAGCCGGTTGGACACGTTGATTTCGTCTGATCGGCGGGTTTCGTGGTTCTGGCACCACAGGTCTCGTGTGTCACGCCGAAGCCTTACCGAGAAGCCGGTCTCCATGGTCCGCAGCGTGCCAGTCGGACGAACCTCGGTCTCGACGCTCATGCTGCTGCCCCCAGAAGCTACGGCAGGCGGATCAGATCGTAGGCCGCGAGCGCCAGGGTGAACTGCCAATCGACCCGCGCCAGTCCCCGATGCCGGGTCTTTGAGAGACCGGCCACAGTCTTCACCCAGGCGAAGACCTCTTCGATGCGCTTGCGATGGACCTGGCTCGTCCGATAGGGAGCGCTCGCCGCCACCTCGTCCTCGAACAGGCTGCCGCTGCGCTCGTCCGTGCCCCGCATGATCCTCTCGCCCGAAGTCGATCCTCCAGACAGCGAATCACGCCAATCGCCTCAGCACCAGCGGAACCTGTCAACGACTTTGAGACAGTGACGATTGCGATTTACTGAGCAGTTTCTCCTGTTGTGGGTATCACAGGTGGGTTGATCCAGACGGCTTGGGGAGGGGGATCCGGTTGTGGGATCCCTCGAACGAAGCGTTCGGGATGACGGGTCCAGGCGGCTTGAAGGGTCCGCCCGCGCTGCTCCAGCACGCTCTGGGTTCGATTGTGATGGACGTCGTCCGGGGTGAGCATCGCGATCCCGCCATGGCGATGTTCGGTGTTGTACCAAGGGAAGAACGTTCGGCAGAAGGCGATCGCGGCGGTGATGTCGTGGAAGCGGCCAGGGAAGCCGGGGTGGTACTTCAGGGTCTTGAACTGGGCCTCGGAGAAGGGGTTGTCGTCGGACACCTGAGGGCGGCTCAGTGAACGGGTCACGCCGAGGTCGGCGAGCAGTTGTGCGGTGCACTTGCTCGTCATCGGCGCGCCGCGGTCGGAGTGCAGGGTGAGCACCTGGGGCTGGACGCCCTGGTTGTGGCAGGTCTCTTCGATGAGACGACCGGCCAGCGCCGAGTTCTCCCGGTCTGCGACCATCCAGCCGACCGCGTAGCGGCTGAAGATGTCGAGCACGACGTAGAGGTAGAAGTACGTCCACTTGGTCGGCCCCAACAGCTTGGTGATGTCCCAGGACCAGGTCTGGTTCGGCGCCGTGGCCACCAGCTCGGGCTTGGTGTACTGGGGATGCTCGCGCTGATTGCGCCGCTCTCGGACCGGCTGATCGGCGGCCAGGATCCGATACATCGTCCGCTCCGAGCACAGGTAATGGCCTTTGTCGAGCAGCGTCGCCACGACCTCCGCCGGCGCACGGTCGACGAAGCGCGGGCCGGCGAGCACATCGAGGATCTGCTCGCGCTCGGCTTCACACAGCGCCCGGGCGGGCGTTGGACGGGGCTGCCGGTGCCCGGGAGTTGACCTCTGACGACGGTAGAAGCTCGCCCGTGACACGCCCAGTGCTTGGCAGGCCGGCGCCACGCCGACCTGCGCCGCAAGCGGTTGGACCGCGATCAAGAGCGCGTTCCGTGTTCGAGGTTCAATCCCAGCAGCCCGGCAACTTTTCCCTGCACGTCCAGGATCGTGTGCGCGGTGTGCAACTCGTGCTCCAGGCGAGCCACTTGCGCCTCGAGCGCGCGCACCTTCGCATCCAGCGGGTTGCGTTCGGCCGGTTTCGCGCCGCGCTTCTTCGCGGCCAACTCCCGCAGCGAGCCCTTGCGCCGCGCCTTGCGCCAAGCCGTCAGATGCGAGCTGTACAACCCCTCGCGGCGAAGCAGGCGGCCCACCTCGCCGGGCCGTGTGCAGCGATCCGCCTCCTCCAGAACCCGCAGCCGATACTCTGCGGTGAACTGGCGCCGCTTCGGCTTGGCCACAACCTCCGGGTCCGGGGTCGGTCTGGCGCGGCCGGCCCTGGAGCTATAGCCGAATCTTGGTGACGGTTTGGGTCAGGCGGCGGCTTGAGGTTGTTGCCTGACGGCTTTGATTCGAGTTATGCCCGATTTTGGGTGACGGCGTGATCAGGCGGCGGCGCGAGTTTTGGTTTCGTCGACCTGCATACCGTCTTTGAATCTCACCCCTTCGATGACCTTGGGCAACTGATTGTTTCCCATGAGCCGCCGCCAGGTCTTGCTGGCGGTGGTGATCAGCTTGAAGACCATGGCCAGAGTTGTCCCGTGAGACAAGCAGCCCTTGGTGCGCACGGTGCGGTGGCGGACGGTAGCGAAGACGCTTTCGATGGGGTTGGTCGTCCTGATATGCCGCCAGTGCTCGGCCGGGAAGTCGTAGAAGGCCAGCAAGGCGTCGCGGTCCTTTGTCAAGCAGGCGACGGCTTGGGGGTATTTGGCGCCGTACTTGGCGGCGAAAGTATTCATCGCCCTCTCGGCCTCGGCGCGGCCATCCGCCATCCAGATATCATGCAGGGCAGCTTTGGCGGCCGTTTGTCGCGACTTCGCCAGCTTGTTCAAGACATTGGCTGTCTTGTGGACCCAACAGCGCTGGCGGCGGGTGTCGGGAAA
Organism: Alphaproteobacteria bacterium; assembly: GCA_965262755.1. Lineage (GTDB taxonomy): Bacteria > Pseudomonadota > Alphaproteobacteria > UBA828 > UBA828 > WTGU01. The sequence continues at coordinate 1,770,652 of OZ253557.1, forward strand.
GATCTCCTCCAGCGCCTTCCAGAAGCCCAGAGCGCCATCGCCGATGGCGAGCTCGGGACCAGCCCGCGCCCGCGCAGGCATGCCAGCAACTCACGCCAGCTCTGGGCGCTCTCGCGCACCCCCGCCTGGAAGCCCACGAGTTCCTTGCGTCCCTCCGGCGTGGCGCCGATGAGGACCAGAATGCATTGCTTCTCGTCCTCCAGCCGACCCTGGAGATAGATGCCATCGGCCCACATGTAGACGTAGCGTCGGGCCGACAGGTCGCGCCGGCGCCAGCGCTCGTGCTCGGCCTCCCACTCCGCCTTCAGGCGGCCGATCACCTGCGCCGACAAGCCAGAGGCGTCCTTGCCGAGCAACGCCTCCAGCGCCTCCTGGAAGTCCCCGCTGGACACGCCACGAAGATAGAGCGTCGGCAAAACCGCATCCAGCGACCGCGTCCGCCGCGCGAAACGGGGCAGAATGGCCGACGTGAAACGGATGCGCTCTCCTCCGACGCTGGCACGGTCCCGGACCTTCGGGCGCCGCACAGACACAGGACCAATGCCAGTCAGGATCGCCCGTTCCGGCCCGTGGCCATGACGCACCAGGCGCCGGCGGCCGTCTTCGGTCTTCAGATGTTCATGCGCCGCCAGCACGGCGGCAACCTCCGCTTCAATGGCCTGTGCCAGGAGCTCGCGAGCTCCGGCGCGGAGTACTGCGGTCAGCGGATCGGCCGTCACCCCTGGATGGTGCAGCGCGACAACACTATCTTCCGTCATGGCGTATCACTCCTTGCTTGAAGACCGGGAGGCTTCGTCACCCCCCACGATACGCCACCTCCTTCTCTCAGCCCGTCACCCACTCTCGGCCATAGCTCTTTGATTCCGTCGATGAACTTTACGCCGACGATCAGCTTGGGCAACAGGTTGTGTCCGTCGAGGCGGCGCCAACTGTTCTGTGCCGCCTGGGCGAGTTTGAAGACCATGGCGAGCGCCGTCTTGTTGGAGAGGCATCCCTTGGATCGCACGGTACGGTGTCGCACGGTGGCGACTGTGCTTTCGATGGGGTTGGTGGTGCGCAGATGCTTCCAATGCTCGGCGGGAAAGTCGTAGAACGCCAGCATCGTCGCGCGATCCTTGACCAGGCAGGCGGCCGCCTTGTCGTATTTGACGGCGTAGGTCTCGATGAAGGCGTCGAAGGCGCTGTCCGCGTCGTTCCTGGTCTCGGCCATCCAGATTTCCTGGAGAGCACGCTTTGCCTTCGAGTGCTGGCTCTTGGGCAGCTTGTTGAGCACGTTGGCGGTCTTGTGCAGCCAACAGCGCTGGCTGCGGGTCCGGGGCCACACTTCCTCGATCGCCTTCCAGAAGCCGAGCGCGCCGTCGGCGATGGCGAGGTCGGGCGCGACCGCAAGCCCGCGCCGTTTGAGGTCAAGTAGCAGCTCGCGCCACGATTGGGCGCTCTCGCGCACCCCGTCGATGAGGCCTACGAGTTCCTTCTTACCCTCCGGCGTCGCGCCGATGATGACCAGCAGGCATTGCGCATCGTCCTCGAGCCGGGCCTGCACATGGATGCCGTCGGCCCAGAAGTAGACATAGTGCCTGGCCGACAGATCCCGCTTCAGCCAGTGCGCGTGCTGGTCCGCCCAAACCTCGGTGAGCCGCGCCACGGTCGAGGCCGACAGGCCGCCGGCGTCCGGCCCGAGCAAGGCCGCCAGCGCCTCGGCGAAGTCGCCCGTGGAGATGCCCTTGAGGTAGAGGGCGGGGATCAGGACTTCGAGGCTCTTCGAGCGCCGCGCATAAGGCGGCAGGAGCGCGGAGCTGAACCGGATGCGGTCGGCGCCCTGGCCCGTGCGGTCGCGAACCCGTGGCGCGCGAACCGCAACCGGGCCGATGCCGGTCATGATCTCGCGTTCGGGCAGGTGGCCGTGGCGCACCAGCCGTCGGCGGCCTTCTTCGGTGCGCGCCTCGGAGTGGCCATCAAGGAACGCCGCCACCTCCGCCTCGACCGCCCGCGCCAGCAGGGACCGGGCGCCGCTGCGCAGCACCTCGGTCAACGGATCGGAAAACGTCGATGGCTGGGAAAGCTTCAAAACGTTATTGTCACTCACGGCGTATCACTCCTTCGTTGGAGAAGTGGAGGCTCGATCACCCCCACGATACGCCGCCTTAACCCTTCACCCCGTCACCAACTTCTGGCCATAGCTCACGGCCCTGGGGGCCTCGTCGCTACGCTCCTCGACCCCCAGGGCCGGAACGGAAACCTCATTCAATGTCATCGAGTCTCTCTCTGCGGTCATCGGTTTTCACCTCCACCGCCCTACAGAAATTCCAAAGGTTGCTGGTGTCTCAGTGATGTTGACAGAGAGGGCAGGAGTTTTTCAGCAGTCTGCTAGATCGGTTGAATGGGCCGCCACAAGCACGATCCGCTGGACGGCCTGCAATAGAACGGCACCCCTCCCGTTCGGTTGTAGAGCATCCGGCGCACGGGATATCTTGATGCCGGAGGGCGCACGCGCACAGGATGAAGCGGTTGATCGAGACAGCGGCTGCAACGCCCCCTGAAGCGGAAACCAATCCGTTCGCGGACGATGACGAGACCATGCGCGACATCCGGACGTGCGAGGCCCTCCACGAAGCCAAGGCAGCCTTCCAGGACGCGCTGGTGGAAGGCTCGGCCGTCCGGGAGCGCCACTTCGTCACCCAGCTCCGCCAGGAACCGGCCTACCAGATGGCCGAGTTCTTCTTCCTCCTGCGGGCCTTCCGCCTGGACGACGGGACCAAGATCCGCCGCTACGCCGAGCTTCACAACCGGCACCTGGAAGAGCTGCAGGCCGACCGGGAGAAGATGCGCCGCCTCGGCCTGAGCCCGACGCGGGTAAAGAAGGGCATGTTCTCGCCGGACAGCATCCCGAAGCTCGTGGAGAACTACCGAGCGGGCGAGGGCGCCCTCGACCAGTCGGACCTGTCGCGCCTGCTGATCGAGGTGATGTCGCCGGAAACCTGTCGCAAGACGACGGTGCTGCTCACCGAGGCAGGCTACTTGGAGCGCCGCCGCTCGCCCTACCAGTCGGTACTGGTGCGCTCGACGGGGGCGCTGGAGCGGGTCTTCTCTCGCAGCCTGCGCCATGTCCGCACCGCTCTCGCCGAGGAGGATGCGACGGTGGGCGACGGCGCCGAGAGGCCGGCGGGATGAGGGCGCGAGCGCCAGAGTGGCGGTCCCTCGCGCGGCTGTGCCGTGCCGCCGTCGCCGCGGCTGTGCTGGCCTTCCTCGTGCCTCACGGCGCCGACGCCGACCTGGTGGGGCACGTGGAGGAGCGCACCGCCGTCGCCGGCCGCTCCAACGACGCGCTGATCGAGGCCAACCCGCTCCTCCAGCACCTGCAGAACGAGCATCCGGAGGCGCTTCCCGCGATCCTCGAACGCCTGCGGACGCCGGTGGCTTCGCATCGCCGCACCCTCGCCGGCAACGCGCCTGCGCCCGAAGAGCAGGCCGACGACGCGGCGCTGACGGAGAATCCCGACCTCGCGCAGCTATACCGCGAATCGCCCGAGGCCGCGCTCGACCTGCTGCGGCTCATCCGCGAGGCGGCGAAGAAGCAATAGCCGGCGCCTCGGCGCCGTACCTCGATGTCAGGGCGCCGTGAAGAGCCCCTGGATCCCGGAGCGCCAGCCGCTCGCCTCCGCCGCCGCACCGGCCATCAGCTCGGCGACACTCTGAGCGGCGAGCTTGCCGTCCAGGCGGGCAAGCGCGGCGTTGAGCGCATCCAGCGGCGTCGCCGCCGACATCGCCACCACGTGATCGGCGCCGAAGGGCGGCGTCACCTCCAATTCCAGGCGGAACGGCTCGTCGCTGGCGACCTGCGCTGGATCGGAGGGAAGGGGATAGAGGTAGTGCACCGTGCCGTTCCCGGAGAGCGCGGCCACGGTGAGATAGGGGTGCTCCAGGCCGTCGATCGCCACCGCGATCACGCTGCCGCGCCGGTGCAGGCCGTCGTGGGGGTGCACCCTGAGGCGCAGGCTCGCGCCGGCGCTGAGCGTCCTGATATCGCGCACCGCGCCCCACCTGTCGACGACCGCCGGCAGGCCGGCCAGGTCGATGCCATGCGCCGCCACGTCGCCCATGGCGGTCACCACTTCGCTGTAAGCGGCGTCCCAGATCAGATCGGGCGAGTCTTCGACCGGGACCAGCGCGATGCCGGCAAGCGCCGACCGCACCGCGCCGAGCATCCCGGCTTCGGCGTTGAGGACGGCGAGGCGCAGCGGCGCAGTCTCCGCAGACCCCTCGGTCGTCCGGCCGAGGCGCAGCACGGGCTCGCTTCCGCGCTCGTTCGGCAGCAGGTTGGGGGTCTGGCGCGCCTCGCTCACCATGCGCACGTTCTCGCGCACGAAGCGCCAAAGCTCCGACCGTTGCAGCACCCCGTCGCCGTCGCCGTCGGCCTTGCCCTCCACCGCGCGGGCGAACATGTAGCTGAGCGCGCCGCGCGGCTCCGGGCGCCCTTGCGCGTCGGGGAGCGCCACCTCCGGCACCTGCTCGTGCTCCTGGCCGGCCGCGAGAAAGCTCACGTGGGCGAGGTCCGCTTCGTCGAGGGCCGCCGCGTCCTCCGGCATATCCAGCGCGAGCATGTCGTCGCCGATGGTGTAGCGGGCCGTGCGCACCGCCGTCGCAGGCGCGCGCGGATCGACGGAGCGGGTCAGGGTCCCGGCGTGGCAAGAATCGGCGACGAAGACCACGAGCAGGCCCCGCTCCCCCGCCTCTGCGAACCATTGGTTGAGCTCGTCGTCGAGAATCCGCTCGCGGGTGCCGGGGCCGCTGCTGCGGAAGCCGCCGAGCAGAAGCGATTCGTCGAGACCGTCCCGCTCGCTGCCAGCCACCCGCGCCGGCTCCTGCCCGCCGTGCCCGGCGTAGGTCAGCACCAGGGTGTCACCGGGTGCGGACCGCGCCACCAGCGCGCGCCATTCGGCCGTCACGCGCGCCCGCGTCGCGGCCTCGTCCTCCAGCACCACGAGATCGTCCACCCCGGCGCCGGCGAGCGCGCCCGCCACGTCGCGCGCGTCATTTACCGCCCCCGCGAGGTCGCGGAGCTCGTCGTACGCGTCGATGCCAATCACCAGGCCCCGCACCGTCTGTGCGGCGGCAGGGGTGGTGCCCAGCATCATCAATGCGCATAGGCACGCGGCGGCGAGTGCCCGGCCCCAGCGGGCGATGCGTGCGCTAGAACGGTGCCCTGCCGCGGGCGAGCGGAGAGCGCCGCTTCCCCGCCTCATCGCGATGGGCGCTTTCTTGTATTCACGCGCAAACGACGAAAATATTTCGACCAGAGGCTCCGCCCCTGGTCCCCGCAAGCGGTAAGGAAGATGAAGACTCATGGCGTTAGCGTGCGGGCAACCCGGAGCCCGGGGGGCGGTGTCAGGTGACTACCGTCTCTGTACGGCTGGGACCTCATCGTAGTTTAGTCACGATTTCGTCAGGGCAAATGCGCACCCTTTGGATCGTATCCTGGCATTCTTTTTCTAACTCAATATGGGTCTCTTCAATCACTTCGGATACATTCTTGCATACCATAAATCCAACTACAAGAACGGACTTCGTGCGATTAAATAAACTGCATTCTTTCCTTACAATACGAAAGTTATCACGATCAAGCCTTCCGCCAAGCGTTTCGCATGTTTCTCGTATGGACTTCTTAGCACGTTGCTCTTCTGTTTGACAAATCTGCCCGATCTTTCTGTTATTGTCGGATCGGATGGACTCGGAGGCCGGACTGCGTAGTAATTCCAGAGGGATCAACTGAGTGCCGCGCCCTTCTATTCGTCTATCATGAGATTTTCGAACCTTCTTAGTGCGCGTTACTGGCCTATCTTTGCAGATTTTCTCTACCTTCTCTTCCAATTTGCACAATGAGATTTTGTAGGTTGTCGGTCCCTCGACGGCCAGGCGTTGGCGAAATGGTTCGTGATCCGGCGCGTCAACTGCAATTTCGTATTGATCGGGTTGGACAACCATTGCGTCCCGGTAAGTAGAGCCCGACGCCGTGAACACGCGAACTTTAGCATCTTGCGGAATCGTCTGGACGGTGATGCTGGTCTTGGGCTGCGCCCCCAACAGCGTCTTGGCCGTTTCCGCATCCAGATAACCGGTCGTCGCCATCTTCTGTGAAGATTGCCACTTCTCCAGCGCCTTGCGTGTGTCGCGGCCGAACAAGCCGTCGGCTGGGCCGGGATTGAAGCCCAGTGATGCCAGTCCCTGCTGTATGCGGCGGCGTTCCTCTCGGGTCAAATCCAACGCGCCTTCGATCGTCTCCGGCGCACGCGCCGGGGGCTCGGCCGATACCGCTCGCTCCCGCTCCTCGGGGGCACCCGCCGCCTGCACGTCCGGCTTCTGTTGCGCCGCGGCCTCAGTCGCCGGCTCCACCTCCATCTCTTCGGAAGAGGCAGTCGCAACTTTGCTGAGCTTCCCGATCTGCGCCTGCGCCAACTCCGCGTAGATGCTCCCCGGGAAACGCCTGACCACCGCCTTGTAGACCGTGACCGTGTTGACGCGCTCGGCTGCCTCGTACGCTCGCGCTGCGACCTCCTCCGAGGCGATACCAACGTGCGCTGGCCTGCTTTCTGCCGACGCGTCCGACGGTGGTGGGGCCGGATCAGGCGACGGGGCGGGCTCCGGCGCCGCGGCCAGATACGCGCCACGGCTTGAGAGCGAGCCGTAGACGAAGGGCTCCTGACGCCCGCCCGTAGACGCCACGACCGCATCCCGCACCTTGCGGAACATAAGCCCTACTTCCAGCCCCGGCTCCTCAAGATGAGCAAGCAGGGCCGAGGTGTAGGGGCTGTTGCGCCCCTCGCCGTCCGCCGCGACCGTTCCCTCCTTCGCCGCATAGGCCACCAGCGTCTCGCCCGAGGGCTCCACACGCGCCAAGCCCCGGCCGATGGAACGCGTCGCCCCCGGCCGCTGCATCGCCGCCACGAACGGGTTGTCACGGCAGGCGTCGAGTATGATCAGACGAAGACCCGATGCCCGCTCCACTGCGCGGGAGAGCAGATCGAGCGGCACGGCTTCGAAGTCCACGTCGGCGTCGCTCAGCAGTTCCGCATCGACGGGCACCAGGAAGTTGCGCCTGTCGACCTCGATGCCGTGGCCGGCATAGAACACCACCGCCACCTCAGAGGCCGAGGCCGCGAGAGCAAACTGCTGAAGGCCGCGCCGCAGCCCGGAATAGCCCGCATTCTCGATCCGCGTGACCTTGAAATCGAGGCGGTCGAGGGCTTCGCCGATGTCTCTTGCGTCGTTGAGGGGGTTCGCCAGCGCCGGCGCATGGGCGTACGACCCGTTGCCGATCACCAGCGCAACCCGCTGCCCGGCCCAGACATGGGTGACGAGCGCAGACAAAGCCAATATTGCCGAGGCAGTCACGATAGGAATGATTGTGAGTGCTCGCATCGTCCATGCCGCTTGGTTGGAGCAACTTCTTGGTGCAAGGTTGCAGCCCGTCCGTTACGAAAGGTGCAATCCCATAACCATCGCTATCGACTCCCGGTTCCCCGCAATCACACCGCCAACAGGCGGCAGTGTGAGGTGAACTTTGTCTCTAGTACAGATATAATATCCGACTTAGGACTGCTCCCTGTATCACATCCGTTGACGCGCATCGACCGAATTAGACATTCTTTAGCATCCCCGCTATCGATCAAAGGAAAATAAAGCAACTGGTCCGATGCCCACTAATCGCAGATTAGGAAAGACACCTTCTAGTTTTCCGGGAGGTCCGTAGGCGCCGCGACACCGGGCCTCGACCGTTCCCACACTGTCAATATTTCCCACACATCTTACTACAGACTCACTATTGGTGTAGTTTCTTACAGTGGCGAATAAGCGCTTGTCCTTTATTTTCAAATTCATGGTCCATTGCTTATACCTCGTTTCCCAAGTTCCCTTCGTGGGAAGTTGCGGTCTGTCGTCTAGTTCAATCACAGCCGATTGGTCGTTGGACGGCGGCGACGGCGCTAGCCGTGCCAGACGATTTTGCGCCAGTGTCGCATAGGTGCCGCTGGGATACTGGGCCAGGTAGGCCTCGATATCGGCCGCATGCTGGCTATCCTTCACGGACTCCCAGAACAGCAGCTCGGCCTGAGTGGTGGGCCCCTGTTTCTTAGCGAGGTCCTCTGGAACCAGCTCGTCGTCCCCCGGCTTGCTCACAGTCGTCGTCTTCGCCGGCTCGGGCAACGCCGCCAGATATGTGTCCTTGCCCGACAAGGAGCTATAGACGAAGGGCTCCTGACGGCCGCCAGTCGACGCCAGCACCGCGTCACGCACCTTGCGGAACATCAGATCAACCCGCAGCCCCGGCTCCTCAAGGTAAGCCAGAAGCGCTGCAGTGTACGGGCTATTCCGCCCCTCGCCGTCTGCCGCAACCGTCCCCTCCTTCGCCGCATAGGCCACCAGTATCTCCCCCGAGGGCTCCACACGCGCGAGACCCCGGCCGATGGAGCGCGTCGCGCCAGACCTCTGCATCGCTGCCGCAAACGGGTTGTCCCGGCAGGCGTCGAGGATGATCAGGCGCAGCCCCCGCGTCCGCTCCACCGCCCGCATGAGCAGATCGAGCGGTACCGTCTCGAACTCCACGTCTGCGTCGCTGAGGAGGCGCGCGTCGATGGGCACCAGGAAGTTGCGCCTGTCGACCTCGATGCCATGGCCGGCGTAGAACACCGCCGCCATCTCCGAGGCCGACGCGGCGAGGCTGAATTGCTGCAGGCCGCGCCGAAGCTCGGAATAGCCCGCATTTTCGATCCGGGTCACCTTGAAGCCGAGCCGTTCGAGGGCACCGCCGATGTCGGCCGCGTCGTTGAGGGGGTTCGCCAGCGACGGCGCGTGAGCGTAAGTCCCGTTGCCGATCACCAGCGCCACGCGCTGCCCCGCCGATGCCGGCGCTGCGGATAGCAGCAACAAGGCGAGCGCTGCCGCGGACAGCAGGGCCGACATGCCGGCCATCGATCGCAGCCGCAGAGGCGCCCATCTTGCTCCGTGACCTGTCGTCATCAGGCACCTCCGCGCTCGTCACCAAGACGAGTCAAACGTATTGATCGTCGCTAGGCAAGCCCAGGCGGCCCGCCGGCCGGCTGCACTTACCCCTTCGGCGTCACCCTCCCGCGTCCACGATTTCGATGCGGGTTTCCGCAAGGGCCCAGCTGCGTTCGGGAAGACGCCCCGTGGCCTCGTTCAGCCGGGAGACGAATGCGTGCGCATCCACCGCAACTTGCACGGGGCCGGCGGCGGCCGCCCCGCCGCCGAAGCCCGCGAAGGGCTGGCGCGTCGCCAGAAACAGCAGCCGTTCCACCCCCGCCGGCGGCTGCGCGCGGAAGCGGAAGCCCGCGTCCGGTTGTGGGAACGCAGTCTGTGCGCCGGCCGCGAGCGGCATGTTCTCCGCGAGCACCAGCACCGCGCCCGAGGCCGTGAGCAGGTAGAGATGGCCGTAGCCGGCCTCGCTCGACGAAAGCGTGAAGCCGAGCTCGTCGCCGATGCGCACCGGCGGCGCGCGGTCGGGCACGATGCCGACGGAGAAGGGCGCGGCGGCGTTGTAGACCACAGACGCCGTGGGCGCGGCGGTCATCCCGACCGGCGACGGCATCGTGCCGGTGCATCCGGCGATGGCGCCGGCGACGGCAACGATCCCCATCAGCCCAGCCGCGCGGCCGAACAGGAGCGTGCACGTCCTCCGTGCGGCTGACAACGTCGCGAGAGAAAGATCTGGATGTGTCATGTCTTGTTTCCTCCCCGTTTAGGACGGCGCTCAATTGATGGACCAGCCGCAAGGCCGCCGTTATCCCTTGCTGCCGGGGTGGGCGACCCAGGCGGCGAACAGCAGCGCGCCGGTGCCGCGATGTCGCACGGCGAGCGCGAAGGGCCGGTCCACGCGCATCTCGAATCCGTCCTCGTCCAGGACGGCGCTACGCGTCGTCATCACCGCCGCCGTCGCCGCGGCCGCCTCGGTGCCTTCCTCGTCGAGCACGAGGCGCGTCGCCTGGACCACCCGGCTCAGGAGCGGGGCTGGCGCGGCGATGCCGGCGAAGGCCAGCTCGTCTTCCAGCGCCGCCTCCAGTCCCAGCCCGCGGAGGACCGGAAGCAGGGAGGCCTCGCTCTCCAGCGTCAGGCGCGGCAGGGTCAGCGAGCCGCGCGCCCGGCGGAAGCCGGCGCCGCCCAGCCAGGAGGGGTCGGCCGCCAGCCTCTCGAGTGACTCGGCAGGTTCCAGCCCGGCGCGCGGCAGCACGACCGTGAGCGCGAAGGCGCCCTCCCCATAGGCCAGCCGCACGGCCTGGAAGTCCTGGTCGTCCCGGTAGCGGGCCGGGAGATCGTCCGCCTGCATGGTCGGCACCTCGACGGCCTCACCCGAAGCAAGGTGGAAGGGAAGCGGCGCGGTGCGCGCGGGGTCGAAGGGCTGCGACCATTCCCCCTTGAAGTGCACGGCGTTGGCCAGCACCAGCACGTCGTCGGGCTCCAGAGCCGAGAGCAGGCGGGGAATCACGCCACCGGTCGCCTGCGCGGCCCAGGCGTTGATCCTCTCGACCGCATCGGCATCGGCAAAGTCCAGCCGCTGCGTTGGCGCGCCGAAGCGGTCCTCGAGCACGGCCGAGAACGCCGGATAGACATCGAGACGGAGATCGGCGAACGCTCCATTGGCGGCGCGCAGGGTGACCCCGTCGTCCTCGTCTGCCGCTGTCAGCAACGCTGCAAGCCGGTAGGCCGATAGAGGATCGGCGCCGTTGCCTGCGGAGTGTGCGTCCCCCCCGGCGAGCATCTCCCCGATCGCGTGGCGGACCGGCGCCCTCGCGCCCTGCGCCGCCATGGTGAGAACGACCCCCACACCCAGCGGCGAGACCAGGGCGTTGCCGCGACCGTCGCCGGAGACCGCACCGAGGAGCCGCACGCCGAAGCATTCCGGGGAGTATTCGCCGCCGGAGGCCGATGTGCCCGATGAAGGCGCGCATGTCTCAGAAGCCACGGACGGGGCTTGCGGCCCCGATGAGGTCACCGCCGGGATCACCGCTCCGCCGCACGCGACGAGTGTGGCCGCGAGCCCCGCTGCGGCGAGTTGCACCGGCACCCTCCTCACCGCGCTCTCCCTCTGCGTAGCGTCATTGGACAGTCCTTTCCCGGTCCCTGCCGCCGTCCGTTACGGCACGATCTCGTAGGCCACGCGCGCCGCCGACCAACGCGCCTCGCGGGTGCCGTCTTCGCCCAGCAAGGGCTGGCGCAGCCGCTCCCCGAGCGCCAGCAGCCACGCCTCGGCATCGGCCACCGGGCGCAGGTCCCGGTGCGGGCCGAGCAGGTCGTCGAGCGACACGGGGTCCTCGGTCACGATGGCGAACAGTGTGCCCCGTCCTGTCGGAGGACCCGCCACCAGGCGGAACCCGTAATAGGCGTTCGGAATCTCGATCGCGCGGCCGGGCGCGATCGCTGCGCCCCGCCCGGCCTGCTCGGAATATTCGTTGGGGAAGAGCTGCGTCACCGTCCCGTCGGCCGCCACGTCCACGATGAGCAGATGGCCGGCCCGGCCGCTCTCCACCCTATAGGTGACCGCCTCGCCGATGCGCACCTTCGACGAGGGCCTGATCTCAAGATGCACCCCGGCCTGGTTGTCGTGGCCGAGGGTGCCGTCCGCTGCAGCCGACGTGCCGCTGACGGTCTCTCCCGTCACCACGTCCTGCACCAAAAGGTCCCGAGGCCCTTCCAGCATCGGGGTCAGGCCGGCCTCGCAATCGCCCGGTTGGCGCTTGCAATAGGCCGCCGACTCCGTCCGCAGGTAGTCGAGCAGCTCGGCGTGCACAACGTGCCCGTCGCCGTCCCGGTCTGCCCGCCGCTCGGCGATGCCGCTGACGAAGCGGCTGGTGAACACCCCCTGCGGCTCTTCCGCCTCCCGGTCCTCCAGCGCGACCTGCAGCGACGAGACTGCCGTCCAGGCGACGAGATCGCCCTCGGTCTCGACAAAGCCCGCGTCCCGCTGGCGTGCAGCCGCGGCGCTCCGGCTGAAGGCCGAAGCCGCTGCGGATCGCCTGCCCGCCTTGTCGGCGGCGAGCCCGAGGGTGCGCGCGTAGCGGGGATCGGCCGACGGCGGCGCCAGGGAGCGCGTCATCGTGCCCGCGTGGCACGAATCCACGATCAGCTGCACCCGCCGGTCCCGCAGCTCATCCAGCAGCGCCCCCACCTCGTCGTCCCGGATGAAGTTGGCGATCTTCATCGGCCGGCCTGCGTCCGAGACCAGGCGCGCGTCATGGGGTATCAGCACCTCGTCGTAGCCATCCGCTTCGTCGCCGTCCTCGTCCGGCTGGAAGTAGCCGTGCCCCGCGAAGTAGAGCAGCGCCCGGTCCCCTGGCCGCGTGCCGGCCAGCAACCAGTCCTTCACGCCCGCCAGGATGCCTTGCCGGGTTGCCTGGGTGTCCGTCAGCACGTGTATCTGTTTGGGCGCAAAGCCGAGATGCTCCGACAGCAACCGGCCCATGTTGCGGGCATCGCGCACCGCTCCCCGCAGGTCGGTAAACTTGGCGTCGGCGTAGCGGTCGATGCCGATCAGGAGGGCCCGATCTCCCCGGGGGAGCGATGCAGCAGGCGCGGTCGACCCCTCCTGCGAGCCGGTCCCGCCGGAGGGCGTGTCTTCCGGGGTCTGTTCCCCCTGCGCGGGCTCTTCCGGGGCGGGCGGTGCTTCTGCGGACGGCGCCTGTTCTTGGGGAGGCTCTTCCGGGGCGGCGGGCCCCTCGGCAGCGACAAGCGAGAGGCCGGTCTTGGCCTCTATCCAGTCCGCGAAGGCACCCACGCCGGTGTAGACCCCGTACTTGCCGGGCGCCGCGCAGCCTGCCCCCCAGCTCACGATGCCCGCTTGCACCCAGTCCGCGCCGTCGCTCACGACCAGCGGCCCGCCGCTATCGCCCTGGCACGAATCCTTCCCGCCCCGGCGGAGGCCGGCACAGAGGGTCCGGCGGTCGATCGCGGCACGGGGATAGGCCTCGCGGCATGTCGCCTCGCCCACCAGCGGCATCTCCACTTCCATCAGACGAGTCGTGCGGACGTCTGACGGGTCCACCGGCCGGCCGGTTAAACCGTCCACATAATGGCCCCGTTTGCCGCCCGCCGCTCGGCAACGGTACGCGCCCGACTTCACCCCCTCCTTGCAGCGCAGCGGCCGCAACAGGCCCCAGCCGGTCACCGTCGCCATGGTCCCTGGCGCCGCCAAGTCCGAAGTCCGTTTCTCACCCGCGATTCCGACTGCCGGTACGCCGGCAGGACGCGCGAGCTTCAGCAGGGCGATATCGTTGCCATCGCCGACGTTCGAGTAGTCCTCGTGCATCCGGATCGCCCGCACATCGATCCGCCGCCCGCCCCGATTCAGATCGCGGGTGCCGACCAGCACCTGCAGGTCGTCCGGCGCCTTATCGTCCACGCAATGGGCGGCCGTCAGCACCCACCGAGGTGCGATCACCGAGCCGCCGCAGAAACGGTCTTTGCTCGCGTCACTACCCTTTCCCGGCCACACGAGCGCCACCTGCCACGGCCACGCCCCTGCCTTGGCCGCTTCGCCGCCGACGATCCGTGTAAAGTTCTCCGAGGCAGCACGGGATGCGCCGTCGTCCGCGGACGACGGCGCTGCGACAGCCAACGAAGCAAGTCCGGCGGCAAGCAGTGCGGCACAACGCACTCGCGCCGCCCGCATCCATACGCGTGCCTGCGGCGGGGCGCGGAGGTCGATCGCCGCGCCGGTCATCGTACCAGCTCCACCCGCCGGTCCATCTGCCAGCGCTGCGCCTGGGTGTAGGCCGCCGGATCGTCCACCGGGAACCGCTCGCTCTCGCCCTTCGCCACCACCTCGATCGTGCCCGCAAAACCCTGATCGCGCAGATAGAGCGCGACGGCCTCGGCGCGACGGCGGGACAGGTCGAGGTTGTAGGCTTCGCTGCCGCGCGGGTCGGTATGGCCTTCGATCCCGATGCGCGCAGGCTTCTGGGCTTTCAGATGCGCCGCCATGTCCGCCGCCGCGCGCTGGCCCATCTCGGTGAAGGTCGCCGACCCGGTATGGAAGGTGATCGGCACCGGAACCCGCTCGACCACGAAGCCCCGGATGCGCGCGGCGGCGAGACCGGACGGCGCCCCCGAACGGGTGAGAGGCGAGGGCCGGTACTCGGCGGCGAGCAGCCGGCTCTGCGCGGCCAGGTTGAAGATACGCTCGATCTCCGCCACCGGCGGCGGCTGCGGCGTCCGTGTCGCATCGTCGATCGCCGCCAGCGCCTCCTGGTAGAGAGCACCGGCGCCATCGTGGTCCTGCTCCTCGCGGGCTAGGTCGCCGAGCAGGGCCAGCAGCGGCCAGGTCCGGCCGTAGCCCAGACCCCGTTCCAGCAGCTCTCGCTGCGCGGCGAGGCTCGCCCCCGCCGCCACCCGTTCCTGAGCGACGCTAGCGTGAAGCGCGGAGACGGCCCGTCCAGCCCGGTCGCGGAAGGCGTCGTCGCAGGCAGGCTCGCGCAGAACGGCCTCATGGCGCTCACCCGCCATATCGGGGTCTCCCGAAGCGAGCGCCTCCCGCAGTGCTTGCGCGGCCTCCCGGCAGTCCGCCAGGGCGTCCATGGCAACCCCGCAAGAGAGGAAGACGGCCAGCGTGCCCAGGATCAGCACGCGCCACACCCTGAACCGCATGCCCGTCGGTTGTTCTACGGTTCCCATCGCCTGTCCCCCATAGGCCAACGGTCGATCGAACCTACGATCCCTCGCGGGCGGGGCACGCGCCCGCAGGTCATGCGGACGTAACGCGTGCCCCGCTAGAGGGGTAATGGGCTACTGCGTTACGACGAAGCCCACGGTCATGTGCGTCAGCTGACGCGCCGGCGCAGCCGCCACCACCGCCAGGTCGCGCGCTGCCGACCCGTCTGCCTCACCGACCAGGGCGAAGCCGCTACGCCCGTACGAGAGATCGGCTGCCACCACAGGCCGGTTGTCGGGGCTGCAGACCCCCGTCACTGTCTCGATGCCGGCAGGGCCCATCGGCGTCAGCCGCAGCGAAGAGCTGACTCCGGGAAAGACCACCGTCTGTCCGCCGGGCAGCAGGTTCTGGGGGTGCGCCGCGTTAGGCAGAAGCACCCGTGCCTGGCCCGAGGGGCCCACATTGATGAGGGTCAGATAGCAGGGCTCCGCCGCCCGCGCGTAGATCGAGACCGCTTCGCCCAGCCGGTACTGCGACCTGTCGGTGGCGACCCAGAAATTGGCGGGCATCGCCGCCGTCTGCGCGTCCGCCGGTGCCGTTGCCAGCAGAACCGCCGCCATCGGGCGGCTCGCGATCGTGGTGATCACCTTGTTGTAGTCGTCCCATTGGTGCTCCGTGGCGGCATCCAGCGTGACCTGGAGGTCTCGCGCCACCGACCGGCCGCCCGTGCTCACGACCGAGAACGGCCCGGCGCCCGTCAGGCTGGCCGCCTCGAAGAGCGGCTGCGGGCTGGTCGAGGCGATCACCTTTATCAGCTCCCGGCCCACCGACGGCCCGCTCGCCCGGATGCTCGCACCGGAGCCCTGAGCCGGGATCTCTACGATCTGGTTGGCGCCGACGCGCGGGTCCTTCTGGAAGGTATTGGGGAACAGCAGCGTCATGTTGCCCGTGGGGCCGACGTTCAGCACCGTGAGATAGGCGTCCTTGTTGGCGCGCACGAACAGGCGCACGGCTTCCCCGATCGCATAGGTGTTGTCGGCGTGGTCGACCCAGGCGACGACGTTGAGGCCGTCCGCCGCGGTCGCTGCCGGCAGGGGCGCCTGGAGGGAGAAGACACTCGTCTGCTCCACCGTCAGGTCGCGCGCCATCGTCTCTTCTTCTGCAGCGTCCACGGCCGGAGCCAGCCCAAGGCACGCAGCTGCAACGACCGTTGCGAACAAAGTGGCGGTGCGCGGCCGTCGGCCGTGCGCCGCTCGATGGGTCATAGCTTTCCACATGGCTCATTCTCCTCTCTCGGCGACGAGTACGGCGTCGGTGAATGTCAGTCGACTCATGTCGCCCTGTGGGCCTCATGCGTTAAATAGATTCTATTCATCTCGATAGGTAGTATCATCTAATTGAGTGCTTACCGAACACAAAGTGATGGAACCGCCCCGTTGCCTCTGGGCAGCCTCCCAGCGCGTGGGAGGGCCTGCTGGTGTTTCTGAACGACGGCCGCGTCGAGATCGACTCGAACTTTGTCGAGAACCGGATTCGCCCGGTGAAGCTCACGGCCAAGAATGCGCTGTTCGCGGGCCATGACGAGGGCGCCGCCGCGTGGGGCCGCATCGCCTCGCTCATCGAGACGTGCAAGATGAACGGCGTCGAGCCCTACGCCTGGCTGAAGAGCACGCTTGAGACAATCGCCGCTGGCCACCCGCAGTCGCGCATCCACGAGCTGCTTCCGTGGAACTTCGAGCCCGCAACAGACTGACGCGCGCGCTCACGCCGCTCTTCGAAAAATCCACGTAGTCAACCCAGATTCCGATATGGGGTCTGGGTACCGCTTACGATGCTCTTCCCCGAACTGGATATCCCCTTCTAGCGAGCCGGCCTGCGGGGCGCACCGGCACCGATCGCCGCACTGCCGCCGGTTCCCTCCAACGCTTAATCGGGGCCGGAACCGGCGACGGGAACCACCCCGGCGGCGCGGCCCGTAAAGCCGGGTGCGTCACGCCAAGGCCTTATCCGTACTCCGGGCGCGAACGCCCTCATGCCGCAGACCGGCAGGAGCCACCGAAACCGTCCGGCAAATCCGGAAGAATGTGAGAAATCCCCGCACCAGCCCGTCGAAATCAACCGACCAGCGGCTCGCGAGATAATCTGCGAAACAACACCGCCTCTGGATCCCAGAGGTAATGTGGTAAAGAATCAAGGGATGAGCGTCCGGGCAACACGGAACCCGCCTTCGTTTTTCCGTAAACCATCCGAGCCCCAGCTGCGGTCTGCGGAGTGGAAGTCCAGCGGAATATCTGACCACGAACCGCCGCGCAGAACGCGGTCACCGCAATAGCCGCCCGCGACCCAAGCGCTCCCGTCCGAGGGCGCGCCCGCATAGTTGCTGTGCTGGCAATCCTCGACCCATTCCCACACGTTGCCGTGCATGTCATGCAACCCGAACCCGTTCGCCGGAAACGAACCGACCGGGACCGTTTGTTGCCGATTCAGCCCCTTGCGGCCCCCGCCAGCTATGATATTCCCGTTGTAGTTCGCCCAGTCCGTCGAGATCTCCGAGCCGGTGTGGAACGGCCCCGTCGTCCCCGCCCGCGCCGCGTACTCCCATTCCGCCTCCGACAGCAACCGGTACCGCTTCCCGGTCTTCCGAGACAGCCAGCGCACGTAAGACCGCGCATCCTTCCAGCTCACATTCATCACAGGGCGCCGGCCACGGCCCCAACTCTCGTCCCCGGGGCGATGGCCGCAGCCGCCCGCCGACACGCACGCATCCCACTCCGAAAACGTTACCTCGTACTTGCCCACCGCAAACGGCTCACGGATCGTGACAAGGTGCTGCGGGCGTCCGATGTTATGCCACGGCGAGCCCATGGTGAACGAACCCGCGGACACCACAACCATCTCGGGACACCCCTCGCAGTCCCGGAATACCCTCCCCGGCCTCATCGCCGCACGCTCGCGCGCCTCTCTCTTCGCTTCCGCCCGCGCCGCAGCCTCGCCCGCCGCAAGCAGCGTCTTCGCCGCCTCCGCGTCCAGATACCCCGTCATCGTCGCACTCTGCGAGAATTGCCACTTGCCGATCGCATCTCGCGTGCCACGCCCGAACAATCCGTCCGCCGGACCAGGATCGAACCCCAGAGCCGCCAACCCCTCCTGTACACGCTCATCGGCACCGCGAAGCTCAACGACGTCGATCCGCAAGCCTGGCTCGCCGATGGACGATCCGCAACTGCGGCACATCGACCACGCCTGGAGCTCGACGGTGCACGGCGCACAGGGGAGCACGGCGGACGGGGTGATCGCGGTGCTGGATTCGAGCCACGGCGCGCTCACCGACCAGTCGACCTTCTACGTCGAGATCAGCCGGGCGCGGGACCGGGCGGTGGTGCTCACCGACAACGCCGAGCAGCTGGTGAAGGTTCTGGCCGACAACACCGGGGAGCGGCCGACGGCGATCGAGGCGGTCGACGCGCCGATCGAGCTCGAGCCGGAGGAGATTGTCCGGCTGCTGGCGGATAAGGAGCCGGTCTGGACGCCGCGCGAGGAATGGGAGGCGCTGGAACGGCGGGCGCGGCGCGAAGGCACGGTGCTTTTCCTGGTGGATGGTTACGGGGAGCTGATCGGGGGCGCACGGGAGCTCGCCGAGAATCCGGACTTGCCGACCTTGACACGGGAGGTCGTGGACGGGCTGCTCGCCTATGACCGCGCCTGCCGGGAGGGGGACAAGGCGGCGGTGGAGTTTCTCGGGCTGCTCGATGAGCATGACGCAAGGAGGCGCGGCCTGGACGGGGCCGCCGCGGCCGCGGAGTGCCCGGTTGCGGGCTTGGAAGACTACCCGGACTGGCGAGAGATGTCGGGGCGTCTGTCGGCGAACGGCAAGGCCCTGCTCGCGGAGCTGGGTGAGCGCGCGGGCGAGGCCGGCGACACGATCTCCCGGCGCCTCGGGCGGCTCGCCGACCTCCTGGCGGTCGACGACGCAGTCCTCGACTTCAACACGCGGCGCCGCGAGGTGGTGGCGTGGGCCGCGGCGGAAGGCACGATTCCGTTCTACGCCGAGGGCCATGACGATCTCGTCGAGCGGGCCCGGGAACTTGCCAAGCTGTCCGGCCTCCCGGCATGGGCACTGGCAGCGGCCAAAGAGGTCGTTGCTCATGCGGAGGCATGCGAAGAACGGAAGGCGGGAATCGTCGCGCTTCATGTCATGGCGGCCGGTCTTCTGGACGACCGCAGGAAGCTGGAGAACCGCGCCCGCACGGCCCGCCGGTCCGCGTTCACCCCGCCTACCGAACTGGCAGGCTATGCCAACTGGTTGGCGCGTTGCGGGGAGGTGGGCGAACGCTGGCGCGCCATGCGTGAAGATCCGGATACGTGGCAACCCCATGCGCGCAGGTGGGTGTGCGAGATGCTGCCGAAGTAGTTCGACACATCCGCATCGATCACCCACCGCTGGCCTCGCTCCATGATGCCCGTGCGCAGTGCGTACAGGGCGTCGTGGGCTGAGCGCCCGGGCCGGAAGCCGTACGAGCACGGCAGGAAGTCGCCCTCGTAGATCGGCTCCAGAATCATCAGGATCGCCCGCTGCGCCACCTTGTCTTCGAACGTCGGGATTCCTCGACCTGCGGATCAAGGATGGCGTCATCAGACGCATGATCGACAAATGGCTGAAGGCGGGGGTTCTCGAAGACGGGGTCCTGCGACGATCCGAGACCGGCACGCCTCAAGGCGGGGTCATCAGTCCGATGCTGTCGAACATCTTCCTGCACCATGTGCTGGACGAGTGGTTCGAGCGGGAAGCGAAGCCCCGGCTGCGAGGGTCGTGCCAGCTCGTGCGGTTTGCCGATGACTTTGTGATGGCCTTTGAGGACGCCCAAAGCGGCGGGCGTATGCTCGACGTTTTGGGTAAACGTCTTGGTCGCTACGGGCTGAGGCTCCACGAGACCAAGACGCGCTACGGGGACTTCCGGTCAAAACGCCCGCGTGCGCATGATCCGGACACGACGTTCGACTTTCGCCTCACCCATCATTGCGAGATCATCGAGACCGGCAACGAAAGCTGGCGCTTCAAGAACCGCTCCTGACCCGGTGCCGGCCGTCCCTGCGGCCCGGTTGCCCCGGTGGGTCAACAGGGACCCTCCACGCGGCTTCGCTCCGCGTAACGCGGGGCACTACACGAAGCCGCGCGGGTCCCCCGTATTGACTACCGGGACAACCTCCGCCGTGCCGCTCAGGGGGCCGAGTAGGAGGGGTCGTTACCTCACCCCTCCCCTCACAGACCCGAGCGAGCGGGACTACCGCACTCGGTTCCTCACATGCCAGGTTCGCTCAGGCGGCATAGGTCGAGTGCACGACCGTGGCTGGCGGCAGAGGGTATCGGTTCAGAAGCTCCCTCATACGATCCCAGGTCACACGCCCTGCTCGGCTGCGGCGCGCGAGCGCCTTGCGCCAGTGGCGAATGACCCAATAGCGGAACCCGCTGAGACGTTTGCTGTTCCCCGTCAGACCGTAGTAGGCGCAGTGGCCCCGGATGACCCGCGCGAGGTGCTGTTGCTGCTCTTCGAGCGGCCGGTGCCGGTTGGCCTTGCACCAGTCGAGCGCCTCTTTGACCGCGCGGGTGAAGCGACCCTTGGCGGTGATCTGGCGAACGACATTCACGCCTCGCCTCGACCGTCCCGAGCTATAGCCGAATCTTGGTGACGGTTTGGGTCAGGCGGCGGCTTGAGGTTGTTGCCTGACGGCTTTGATTCCGTCGATGAACTTTACGCCGACGATCAGCTTGGGCAACAGGTTGTGTCCGTCGAGGCGGCGCCAACTGTTCTGTGCCGCCTGGGCGAGTTTGAAGACCATGGCGAGCGCCGTCTTGTTGGAGAGGCATCCCTTGGATCGCACGGTACGGTGTCGCACGGTGGCGACTGTGCTTTCGATGGGGTTGGTGGTGCGCAGATGCTTCCAATGCTCGGCGGGAAAGTCGTAGAACGCCAGCATCGTCGCGCGATCCTTGACCAGGCAGGCGGCCGCCTTGTCGTATTTGACGGCGTAGGTCTCGATGAAGGCGTCGAAGGCGCTGTCCGCGTCGTTCCTGGTCTCGGCCATCCAGATTTCCTGGAGAGCACGCTTTGCCTTCGAGTGCTGGCTCTTGGGCAGCTTGTTGAGCACGTTGGCGGTCTTGTGCAGCCAACAGCGCTGGCTGCGGGTCCGGGGCCACACTTCCTCGATCGCCTTCCAGAAGCCGAGCGCGCCGTCGGCGATGGCGAGGTCGGGCGCGACCGCAAGCCCGCGCCGTTTGAGGTCAAGTAGCAGCTCGCGCCACGATTGGGCGCTCTCGCGCACCCCGTCGATGAGGCCTACGAGTTCCTTCTTACCCTCCGGCGTCGCGCCGATGATGACCAGCAGGCATTGCGCATCGTCCTCGAGCCGGGCCTGCACATGGATGCCGTCGGCCCAGAAGTAGACATAGTGCCTGGCCGACAGATCCCGCTTCAGCCAGTGCGCGTGCTGGTCCGCCCAAACCTCGGTGAGCCGCGCCACGGTCGAGGCCGACAGGCCGCCGGCGTCCGGCCCGAGCAAGGCCGCCAGCGCCTCGGCGAAGTCGCCCGTGGAGATGCCCTTGAGGTAGAGGGCGGGGATCAGGACTTCGAGGCTCTTCGAGCGCCGCGCATAAGGCGGCAGGAGCGCGGAGCTGAACCGGATGCGGTCGGCGCCCTGGCCCGTGCGGTCGCGAACCCGTGGCGCGCGAACCGCAACCGGGCCGATGCCGGTCATGATCTCGCGTTCGGGCAGGTGGCCGTGGCGCACCAGCCGTCGGCGGCCTTCTTCGGTGCGCGCCTCGGAGTGGCCATCAAGGAACGCCGCCACCTCCGCCTCGACCGCCCGCGCCAGCAGGGACCGGGCGCCGCTGCGCAGCACCTCGGTCAACGGATCGGAAAACGTCGATGGCTGGGAAAGCTTCAAAACGTTATTGTCACTCACGGCGTATCACTCCTTCGTTGGAGAAGTGGAGGCTCGATCACCCCCACGATACGCCGCCTTAACCCTTCACCCCGTCACCAACTTCTGGCCATAGCTCCGCTTGCGCGCCCTCCCCCCGGTTCTCTGACGGTCAGATGACGGTCCCTGACGGTCTGGGTGACAGGGTGACACTTCAGAAGTGACAGGCTGGCACTTCTCAGGTGTCAGAGAGTCACTTTGGGGTGACTCTGTGTCACTACCGGAAGTCGCATCGGATGGGGCCTCAGATGCCACTCTGGCACTACAGGCTAGGCGGTAATGGTTGCCGCGCCGGCAGCGGACGACCTCCAGCCAACCGCCGGCTTCCAGTACGGCAATCTGGCGAATGACCGTCCGCCGGCTCAATTCAGTCTCGGCGGCGATGCTGTCAATCGAGGGATGGCACTCACCAGTGCCCTTGTCCGCGCGCTCCGCGAGCCGCGCGAGCACGAGCTTCGCCATCGGCGAACCGACGCGCTGCCGGAAGGCCCATTCCGACGCGGTATAGCTCATCGGTCCAGCTCGGAATTAGGGTTGGACAACTGACAAATATCCCCAATGGAATCAATGACCCCATTGGAGGGGGTTGGGCAAAATAAGTTATTGATTCCAGGACTGTTTTTGAGTTCCCCTGGGGACGCCAGTCTCTCAGGCGTATGGCTAAGCCCGCTCACTCAACGGGACGAAACTGCGCTGGGCCGGGCCGGTATAGAGCTGGCGCGGCCGGCCGATCTTCTGCTCCGGATCTTCGATCATCTCGTTCCACTGGGCGACCCAGCCGACGGTGCGCGCCAGCGCGAAGATCACCGTGAAGAGGTGCGTCGGGATACCGAGAGCCTGCAAGATAAGGCCCGAGTAGAAATCGACATTGGGGTAAAGCTTGCGCTCCACAAAATACTTGTCCTCAAGCGCGATCCGCTCCAGCTCCATCGCGATCTTGAGCAGCTCGTCGCTGAGACCGAGATCGTCGAGCACCTCGTGGCAGGTTTCCCGCATGACCGTCGCGCGTGGGTCGTAGTTCTTGTAGACCCGGTGGCCGAAGCCCATGAGCCGGAAGGGGTCGTCCTTGTCCTTGGCCCGCCCGATGAAGGTCGAGATGCTTTCGACCGTGCCGATCTCTTCGAGCATCTGGAGCACCGCCTCGTTGGCGCCGCCATGGGCAGGCCCCCAGAGCGTCGCGATGCCGGCCGCGATGCAGGCGTAGGGGTTGGCGCCGGATGAGCCGGCGAGGCGCACCGTCGATGTCGAGGCGTTCTGTTCGTGGTCCGCGTGGAGGATGAGGAGGCGGTCCATGGCGCGCGCGTGGATCGGGTTGATCTGATAGTCCTCGCACGGCACCGCGAACATCATGTGCAGGAAGTTCTCGGCGTAGGTGAGGTCGTTGCGCGGATAAACGAACGGCTGCCCGATGCTGTACTTGTAGGCCATCGCCGCGAAGGTCGGCATCTTCGCGATCAGCCGGTGCGAGGCGATCATGCGCTGCTTCGCGTCGTCGATATCGGTAGTGTCGTGATAGAAGGCGGCGAGCGCACCGACGACGCCGATCATCACCGCCATCGGGTGAGAATCGCGCCGGAACCCCCGATAGAGATAGTTGATCTGCTCGTGCACCATCGTGTGCTTGGTGATGGTGTTGACGAAGCGATCCCTCTCCGCCGCATTCGGCAACTCGCCGTGGAGCAGCAGGTAGGAGACCTCGAGAAAGTCGCTCTGTTCCGCCAGCTCGTCGATGGGGTAGCCGCGGTGCAGCAGCACGCCTTGCTCGCCGTCGATATAGGTGATCTTCGACTTGCAGGAGCCGGTCGCAGTGTAGCCGGGATCGTAGGAAAATTTGCCCGTGCCGGCGTAGAGCGAGCGGATATCGATCACCGGGGGGCCCATCGTCCCCTCGAGGACGGGCAGTTCTACCGTCCCCCCGCTCTCCCGGTCGGTCAGCACGGCGCTGGGCGCCGCGTCGTTCGCCCCGGCGAGAGTCGTCTGGCGTGACTGAGACACCCCGTCTCCCTCCCTCTTCGCCCTGTGCCGGCTCCCGGCCAGGGCGCGTGGAATATAAGGCTAGAGCCGCAATTACACAATTTGGCCCGGAGAGGCGCCGGCAGGCGCAGTACCTAAAACCGGCCGCTTTGACCCGGTCCGGTGGCTAGTGGCGTGCCCTCTCTCGCTCCACGCTGCTCACTGTCGTCACCGCCCGCAAGGCGGCCATGATATTGCCGAGGTGTCTGGCGTCCTTGACCTCGATATCGACCAGCATCTCGAAGAAATCCAGCGAGCGATTTGTGATCTTGAGGTTGCTGATGTTGCCGTTGTTCTGGGCGATCGCGGTGGTCAGCTTGCTGAGGCTCCCGGTTTCGTTGGCGACCACCAGGTTGAGACGGCCGACATGGATTCCCTTTTCTTCCGCGTCCCCTTCCCAGGCGAGATCGAGCCAACGCTCGGGCGTGTCCCCAAAACTCTCCAGCGTGTCGCAGTCGATGGTGTGGATCGTCACGCCCTTGCCGGTGGTGACGATGCCGACGATGCGCTCGCCGGGCAACGGGTTGCAGCACCCGGCAAGATGCACGGCCATGCCCGGAATCAGGCCGCGCACGGGGATGCCTCGGTCGCCTGCCTTGGTGCCGCGCCGGCCACGCGCGACCGAGAGCGCGCGGCGTGCGATGCCCTGGAGACTGCGGGCGGGGAAGAGAGTGTCGGCGACTTCGCCGCTGGTGAGATCGCCGCGTCCGAGGGCGGCCAGCAGATCGCTCACGGAGCGCTGCTTGAGGCGGGAGAGCGCACCCTCCAGCAGCGCCTCGGAGTAATCCGCGCCGGCCTCGCGGCAGAGTTTTTCGGCGACGGCCCGGCCGAGGGCGATGAACTGTTCCCGCTCCTTGAGCCGGGTGAAGCGGCGAATGCAGGTTCGCGCCTTGCCGGTCACCACAAATCGTTCCCAGGCCGGCTGCGGTTGGGGGACCCGCGAGCGCAGGATCTCCACCTGATCGCCGTTCTCCAGCTGGGTCCAGAGCGGCACCATGCGCCCGTTGACCTTGGCGCCGACCGTCGTGTCGCCCACATCGGTGTGCACCGCATAGGCGAAATCGACCGGCGTTGCGCCGCGCGGCAGCGAGATCAGCGCCCCGCGGGGCGAGAAGCAGAACACCTCGTCCTTAAACATCTCGAGCTTGGCGTGCTCGAGCAGCTCCTCGGGCCCTGAGGCCTTGTCGAGGATTTCGAGCAACGGGCGAAGCCAGCGCTGCTGACGGACGTCGCGGACGTCGCCCCCCTGCTTGAACAGCCAATGAGCCGCGACGCCGTACTCGGCCTCTTCGTGCATGTCGCGGGTGCGAATCTGGATCTCGATGCGGCGCTGCTCGGGCCCGATCACCGCGGTGTGGAGCGACCGGTACCCGTTGGGCTTGGGCGTCGAGATGTAGTCCTTGAAGCGGCCCGGCACCATGGGATATGCGCGATGCACGATACCGAGCGCCCGGTAGCAATCCTCTTCGCTCTCGGTGACGACGCGGAAGCCCACGATATCGGTAAGCTGCTCGAAGGCGAGCTTCTTGCGCTGCATCTTTTCCCAAATGGAGTAGGGCCGCTTTTCCCGGCCCGCGACCGTTGCCCGGAGCCGCTGCTTCCTGAGCGTCGCGGTAAGGGATTCGGTGACCCGCTCGACCATGCCGCCGGCCTGATCGCGAAGGGCTTTGAGCCGCGTCTCCATGGTGTGGAAGCCGTCCGGGTTGAGCTCCTTGAACGCGAGATCTTCCAGCTCCGCCTTGAAGGCCTGCAGGCCGATGCGTTCCGCAAGCGGCGCGTATATCTCCATCGTCTCCTTGGCGATCCGCTGCCGCTTTTGCTCGTCCGGCACGTAATGGAGCGTGCGCATGTTGTGCAGCCGGTCGGCGAGCTTAACGAGGAGAACGCGGATGTCTTCCGACAACGCGAGCAGGAACTTGCGCAGGTTTTCGGCCTGATGCGCCTGATCGGATTGCAGCTCCAGCCGGCTCAGCTTGGTCACGCCGTCGACGAGCCGCGCGGTCTCCTCGCCGAACAGCGTGCCGATCTGCTCGACTGTGGTGCCCGTGTCCTCCACGGTGTCGTGGAGCAGCGCGGTCGCGATCGACGTGCTGTCGAGCTTGAGCTCGGTCAGGATGCCGGCGACCTCGATGGGATGGGCGAAATAGGGGTCGCCGCTGGCGCGGGTCTGCGCGCCGTGCGCCTTCATCGAGAAGACGTAGGCGCGGTTCAGCAGAGCTTCGTCCGCTGCGGGCTCGTAGCTCTTGACGCGCTCGACGAGTTCGTATTGCCGGATCACGGCCGCTGATATGCCCCGCCAGCGCCGGCGGAAGCCCTCCGCAGGGGTGCGGGCAGCGGCCGCGCCGCGCCCAGTGCGCCGCCGGCCGGCGCTACTCCTCGGCTTTCGCCTCGGTCTCCGGCGGTCCGGATGGGTTGGCCTCGCCGACGTGCGCGCCTGCCTCCTCACTGGTCGTCGTCTGGGCGGTCACGCCGGCCCAGGCAGCCTCGGCCGCCAGCACCGCCATGGTGTCTTCGTCCGGCTCGTCGATCTCGGTATCGACTTCCCGCCCATGCTCGAGCTCGTAACGGAGCGTTTCGAGATCGATCGCCTCCTCCGCGATTTCGCGGAGCGCGACGACGGCGTTCTTGTCGTTATCCCGCTCAACTGTGAGCTCGGCGCCCGAGCGGATGTCGCGGGCGCGCTGCGCCGCGAGCAGCACGAGCTCGAACCGGTTGGGCACCATGCCAACGCAATCTTCGACCGTCACGCGCGCCATGGGTCATTCTCCTAGTGATGAGCCGGCTGCTGCCTGCCCAACGGCCCGTCACCCTATCCGCAGGCCCCGCCGGATGCAAGCGCTACCGCGCCATCCGACGCGTCCTGTCAGGCGGCGAGCAGGCGAAACAGGCGCTCGGCGTCCGCCGCGTCGCGGGCGACGCGGGCGCAGCGGGCGGCAAGCTCCGCGTCCTCGCCCCAGCGCTCAAGCTGATAGCGCTCGTCGATCAGCGAGGCGTCGGCGGCGGCCTCTGCATCGAGCCGCGCCTCGCGCATGGCGAGCGCGATCACCACCGAGCCGAAGCTCCGGGCGGCAAGGCTTAGCGCGGCAAGGGCAAAGTCGTCTTCCGCCTCAACGGCGTCACGAAGCGCGGCTAGCGCGCCCGGCGTCTGTGAGATGGGGGTAATCGAGGTCGTGACCGCAAGGTGCGCGCCGTAGCGCTCCGCCACCCAGGCCACCAGCGGCTGCCACGCGGCTGCCTGGCGCCGGGCGAGGGCCGGCGGCTCGTCGGTGCGATAGCAGACGAGGTCGGTCTCGGCATAGACCGCGACCTCGGCCACGATGTCCGCGCGCCTTGCGGGCACCCAGTCCAGCCCGGTGCAGACGAGGCGGGTGAGCGGCATGGCCTCGCGGTCGATGGTCTCCCCCTGCGCCGCCCATTCCTCGGCCAAGGCAGCCGCAAGCGCCGCGCCCGGCATTGCCAGCGGCCGGCCGGCAGGGGTGCGCACCGGCTTGCCGTCGAGCGTGATCCCGTGCCCGCCGGCGGCTTCCACTGCAATTGCCGTGTCGTAGAAGCGCTTCGGCTTGGTTCCGCTCACGGCGCAGCCTCGAACACCGCAAAATGGTCTTCGGCAGGCTCCGGATCGAAGCCCAGAAAGCGCCACGCGGCGGCCATATGCTGCGGCAGCGGCGCGGTGAGGACCAACGCCTTGCCGCCGGGCCGGGGAAGCGCCAACGCGCGGGCGTGGAGGTGCAAGCGGGGCTCGAAGCCAGCCGGGAACGCTGCCTCGCCGCCGTACTTGCCGTCGCCGACGACGGGATGGCCGAAGACCGACGCGGTGTGGGCGCGGAGCTGATGGGTGCGGCCCGTGCGTGGCATGAGCGCGAGCCAGGAGAGGCGGCGGCCGGCCGTCTCGATCAGTGCGAAGTCCGTGATCGCGCGCTGACCGCCTTCGGCGGTCGCGATCACCCGCTCGCCCGCGCCCACCTGCCGCTTGGCGAGCGGCGCGTCGATCCGCCCCTGCGCCGGCTTCGGCACACCGATGACGAGCGCCCAATAGAGTTTTTGCAACTGCCGACTGCGAAAGAGGGCGGTGAGCTCTCGCGCCGCTGCCGCGTGGCGGGCGAGCAGGAGAACGCCGCTGGTGTCGCGGTCGAGCCGGTGGACGAGACGGGGCGCCTCCGCCGCGTCGAAGCGGAGCGCGTCGAGCATCGCGTCGAGGTGACGGGCGACGCGGCTGCCGCCCTGCACCGGCAGGCCGGGCGGCTTGTTGAGCGCGATCATGTCGCCGTCGCGGTAGATGACCGCCGACTGCACCATGTCGACATCCGCCTCGTCCATCGGCGGCAGGGCGCGGCGGGGCGCGCGCTCCTCGCCGAGATCGGGAAGTGGCGGCACGCGGACCCGGTCGCCTGGCGCCAGTCGGGTGCCGGCGCGGGCGCGCTTGCCGTTCACGCGGATCTGGCCGGTGCGCAGCAATTTCTCCAGGCGCCCGTGCCCGATGGCTGGGTAGTGCCGCTTGAACCAGCGGTCGAGCCGCTGGGCGCCGTCCTCGGGTGCGATCTCCAGGGTGGCGACGCCGCTCACGTCAGAGCACCCCGCGTACCAGCTTGAGCCCGCAATAGAAGCCGCCGACCGAAAGCACGACCGAGAGCACAATGTAGAGCAGCGCCCGGCCGACATCGCCCCGCTCCAGCAAGGCGATGCTGTCCGCCGAGAAGGCGGAGAAGGTGGTGAAGCCGCCGAGGAGCCCCACGAAGAGGAAACGCTGCACCACCTCTCCCGCGTCGAAGGAGACCGCGAGCCCCTGCACCAGCGCGCCGAGGATGAACGAGCCCACGACGTTCACCGTCAGCGTGCCGTATGGGAAACCTGCGCCGATAAGCGATGCGAGCCAGCGCTCGGCGGCGCCCATGACGTAGAAACGACCGACGGAACCCAAAGCGCCGCCCAGAGCGATGGCGAGCGCGACCTTCACCCGTCGTCCTCCGCGTCCCCACTGTCATCGGCGGCCTCGCGCAGCTTCTGCCAATAGGCGAGGCGCTTCAGCACCTCGCGCTCGAAGCCTCGCGCCAACGGCTCGTAGAAGGTGCGCCGCGCCATGCCTTCCGGAAAGTAGTTCTGGGCCGAGAATCCTTCCTCGGTGTCGTGGTCGTAGACATAGCCCTTGCCGTAGCCGAGGTCCTTCATCAGCCGCGTCGGCGCGTTGAGGATGTGTTTGGGCGGCGCCAGCGAGCCGGTCTCGCGGGCCGACGCCATGGCGTGCGAGAGGGCACGGTAGCTCGCGTTCGATTTCGCCGCCGTGCCGAGATAGATCACGGTCTGGGCGATGGCGAGCTCGCCTTCGGGCGATCCCAGCCGCTCATAGGCCTCCCAGCCGGCTAGGGCCTGCGGCAGCGCATCCGGGTCGGCGAGCCCCACATCCTCGACCGCGAAACGCACGAGGCGGCGGGCGATATAGCGGGGTTCCTCGCCCCCGGCGAGCATGCGGGCGAGCCAGTAGAGCGCGGCGTCGGTGTCCGAGCCGCGCAGTGACTTGTGGAGGGCCGAGATCAGGTTGTAGTGGCCCTCCTGCGACTTGTCGTAGAGCGGCGCCCGGCGCTGCACCGTCTCCATCAGTTGAGGCACGTCGAGCGGCGTGCTGGCGCCGGCCGCGAACAGGGCTTCGGCCAAGTTGATGAGCGCGCGGCCGTCGCCATCGGCCATGGCCCGCAGCATGGGGCGGGCATCGGTGCTGAGCGGCAGCGCGCGGCCCTCCGCCTCCTCGGCGCGGGCGAGCAGGGTCTCCAGCGCGCTGTCGTCGAGCCGGTTGAGCACCAGCACCGCACAGCGCGAGAGCAGAGCGCCGTTAAGCTCGAACGAGGGGTTCTCGGTGGTGGCGCCGACCAGGATGACGGTGCCGTCCTCGACCACGGGCAGGAAGGCGTCCTGCTGCGCCCGGTTGAAGCGGTGGATTTCGTCGACAAAAAGCAACGTGCCGATGCCGCCGACACGGCGGTCGCGCGCCTCGGCGAACACCTTGCGCAGCTCGGCGACGCCGGAGAAGACTGCGCTGAGCGGCGCGAACAGCATGTCCGTGTGGTCGGCGAGCAGACGGGCGATCGTGGTCTTGCCGCAGCCGGGCGGCCCCCAGAGGATGGTGGACGCCAGCGCGCCGCTTGCCACCATCCGCCCGAGCGGGCCGTCGGGTCGCAGCAGGTGATTCTGCCCCACCACCTCCTCGAGCGTGCGCGGCCGTAGCCGGTCGGCGAGCGGCCTCGGCGCTGCGTCCTCGAACAGGCTGGGCGCATCCTGGGGCTTCATGGCGCGAGTCTACGCGCTCCGCCGGCGCGCTGGCCACCGTTGCGCGAGTGCTGCGCGTTCCCAGGCGGTAGTGGTCAGACTGCCGGCAGGTTGACCGCGGCGACCCGCCAGGCACCGCCCCTGGCGGGTCCCTCCACGTGGTCGATGCGGGTGATCGAGAGGTTGTCGATGCTGAATGCCAGCGCGCGTTCCGGATCGAGGCCGAGCGCGAGCGCGAGCGCGGCGCGGATCGAGCCCCCGTGGGCCACGGCAACGACGTCGCTGCCTGCGTGCTGCGTCGTCCGGCGGGTGACGGCGGCGGTGACCCGCTCGATCACGTCGACGAAGCTCTCGCCCTCCGGCGGGGTCACATGCGCCGGCGCGACCCAGTACTTGTGGGCGAGGCCGCCCCGCTCGGTCGCGACCTCGTTCCAGGTGAGCCCCTGCCACGCACCGAAATCCTGCTCGTCCAGGTCGGCCTCGATGGCCCTCGCCGGCACCGCGTGGCCGGCCTCGGCGATTGCGTCGGCGGTCTGATGGGTGCGCAGTAGGTCGCTCGTGAGCCATACCGCGTCTTCAGGCAGCGCGCGGGCCAGCGCCTCGAAGGGCGGCCGCTCACTGGTGTTGGCGGGCACGTTGGTGCGGCCGTAGAGCCGGCCGCCATGGTCGGTGACGGGCGCGTGGCGTACCCACCACCACCGGGTCACGGTGCTGATAGAAGTCATCGAACCGCCGCGAGAGTGAGAAGGAACAGAACCTCGGAGAGTTGCTGAACGCCGCCGAGCACATCCCCAGTGTGGCCGCCGACTTGCCGCTCCGCAAGCCAGGCCACTGCGGCAGTGCCGACGCCCGCGACGAGGAATGCGACCAGCCCGCTCCAGGTCAGGAGACCCACGGCGAGCACGGCCGCGAGCGCGAGGCCGGTCCACACATGGGCGGACGGAGGCCTCCCCGCATCGGCCGCGAGGCCGTCGCTCCGTGCCGGCTCCGTCCACAGCATGACCGCCGGCATCGCCGCGCGCGAGACGGCCGCGGCGGCCACCATGCCGGCGATCGCAAGGCCGGTGCTGCCGAGGTCCCCGATCGCGCCTGCCTTCGCCGCCAGCACAACCACCAGCGCGATCACGCCGTAAGCGCCGATGCGGCTGTCGCGCATGATGGCAAGCTTGCGATCGCGCGTATTTCCGCCGCCGAAGCCGTCGGCCATATCGGCAAGGCCGTCCTCGTGCAACGCGCCGGTGACCAGCGCACCGGCGCCGACCGCGAGCACCGCCGCCACGATGTCCGGCAGGCCGATCCCTGCAGCGATCCCGTAGACGATCCCGGCGACGAGCCCGATGAGTGCGCCGACGATGGGAAAGGCGCGAACCGCGCGGCCGAGCGGCGGCGTGTCCCCCTCCGGCCGTGCCGCCTTTAACGGCACGCGCGTCAGGAAGAGAAGGGTGGCGCGGAGGTCGCTCCGCCAGACCCGCACCGTGCGGTACGCCGCCTGTTGGAGGGGAGCCTCGTCGCCGTCGTCGTAACGCATCTTCCCTTGTCCGAGCCGCAGCGGCCCGGCATCCTCCCTCAGCCTTATAGGCCAGGGCGCGGTCGTGGCCAAGAAAGCCCGGCAGAGGGTGGTGACTCAGTTCGAAATTTCGCTCCAGACCTCTTGCGAAGGCTCGGCGCGCGCGTGTCTTCTTGACGGTCGGAGTCAACACCCCCACCTCACCCCGGCCCTCTCCGCCCCCAGGGGCGGAGAGGGAGTAACGGGCGGCGCCACCTACGTTCCCCCCCCGCCCGCCGGGGGGAGGGGGACAGGGGGAGGTGGGCTGAACGAGCTGCGACATGTCGGATGAGGCGCGGCTCGGTTCGCTAACCGCCTTCCGCGAGCGCGTCGCGGCCATGCCGGGGGCGGCCGAGGCGGCGGCTGAGAGGGCGAAAGCGCACGATGCGCGGCTTACCAAGCCGGCCGGTGCGTTGGGCCGGCTGGAAGCGCTCGCCCAGTGGGCTGCCGCATGGCAAGGGGATCATCCGCCGCGCGCGGAGCGTATCCAGGTCCTCGTCTTCGCTGGCAATCACGGCGTGGCGGCGCGCGGCGTCTCCGCCTATCCCGCAGCCGTGACCGCACAGATGGTAGCCAATTTCGAGGCCGGCGGGGCCGCCATCAACCAGCTCTGCGACGTGCTTGGCGCAGAGTTGACGGTGGTGCCCCTCGATCTGGAGACGCCCACCGAGGACATGACCCAGGCGCCGGCGCTTGCCGAAGCGGACTGCATCGCGGCGCTGGAGGCCGGAATGGCCGCGGTGGACGAGGGCGCCGACCTGCTCTGCCTCGGCGAGATGGGAATCGGCAACACCACCGCCGCCGCCGCGCTGGCGGCGGCTCTCTGTGGCGGCGACGGCGCAACGTGGGTGGGGCCGGGGACTGGCGTCGATGCCGAAGGTCTCGCGCGCAAGGCGGCCGTGGTCGATGCGGCACTCGGGCGGCATGCTCGCGCCCGGCACGATCCGCTTGCCGCGCTCAGTTGCGTCGGCGGCCGGGAGCTGGCGGCGATCGCGGGCGCCGTCGTCCAAGCGCGGGAGAGCCGTGTGCCCGTGCTGCTCGACGGCTTCGCCTGCACCGCCGCCGCGGCCGTCGTGGCGCGCCTGCGCGCGGGCGGCCTCGACCACACCCAGGTCGCGCACCGCTCGGCGGAACCGGGGCACCGGCGGCTGCTGGAGGCGCTTTCCCTCGAACCGCTGCTCGACCTCAACCTCAGGCTCGGCGAAGCCTCGGGCGCCGCGCTCGCCGCCGCCCTCGTGCGCATGGCGATTGCCGCTCACAACGGCATGGCGACCTTCGACTCAGCCGGGGTCAGCGGCCCCGCAGACTGAGTCATTTATCGCTCACGGCAGCCGGCCTC
The DNA here is from genome assembly GCA_965262755.1 of Alphaproteobacteria bacterium. Classification (GTDB taxonomy): domain Bacteria; phylum Pseudomonadota; class Alphaproteobacteria; order UBA828; family UBA828; genus WTGU01. The sequence continues at coordinate 1,803,439 of OZ253557.1, forward strand.
CGGCCGGCGCCTCCGCGAGGGCGCCGCATTAGCGGCGGGCCGCAGTCGCGGCCTGTCGCGCGTCCGACAAAGTCGGACCCGCTTCAACCTTACTCCCCGATCTGATGCAGCAGGCCGCGGATGCGGGCGCTGCGCAGGAAGGCGAGAAATGTGGCGATGCCTGCCGCGATCCAGCCGATGTTGAGCAGGCTCGCGCGCATCATGTGATCGCCGCTGAAGGTGCCATCGACCAGGAGCTCCCGCATGCCCTCGAAGACGTGGGCAGAGGGCAGGGCGCCGGCCACCGGCTCCAGCCAGTCCGGCAGGATCGAGAGCGGGTAGTAGACGCAGCTGAAGGGCGCCAGCGCGAAGATCAGGAACCAGGCAAGGCTCTCCGCACCTAAGCCGTAGCGCAACACCAGGCCGGCCACGAAGAAGCCCACGGCCCAGCCCATCACGATCAGGTTCACGAAGAAGCCGATCAGCGCGAAGCCGAGATCGAAGATCGAGAACGCGTAGAGCAGGTAGGCGAAGCCCACCGCGCCCGCCATGCCGATCAGCGTGCGGATCAGGCTGATGAGCATGAGCGCGAAAATCAGCTCCCACGGGCGCAAGGGGCTCACGAAGAGATGGCCGAGATTGCGCGACCACATCTCTTCGATGAACACCAGGGAGAGCCCGATCTGGCCGCGGAACATCACGTCCCACAGGATGACGCCGGCGAGCAGGACCCCGGCCGCCTGCGCCACCCACGAGCTGTTGGTGACAAGGAACATGGTGACGAGGCCCCAGATGATCATCTGCACCGTGGGCCAGTACATGAGCTCCAGCAGACGCGGCCAGGAGCGCCGCAACAGATAGGTGTGGCGCAACACCAGCGCGCCGATCCGCCCTGCCGACCCTCGCCACGGCGGGGTCCAAAGGGCGCCGGTCTCCGTCACTGCGCCGCCTCGCCGAGGCCGGCCGTGCCCCGCACGATTTCGAGGAAGACCTCCTCCAGAGTGCTCAGGCCGCGGCGCTCGATCATGGCCTCTGGTGTGCCGCTCTCAACGATGCGCCCGCCGCTCATCACGAACACGTCGTCGCAGAGCCGCTCGACCTCGGCCATGTTGTGGGAGGCGAGCAGGATAGTGGCGCCGGTCTCGGTGCGGTAGCGCTCGATGACGCCCCGCACCCAATCGGCCGTGTCGGGATCGAGGGAGGCCGAGGGCTCGTCGAGCAACAGCAGCTCCGGATCGTTGAGCAGCGCCTTGGCGAGCGCGACCCGCGTGCGCTGTCCGGCCGAGAGCTTGCCCGTCGGCCGCTTGAGGAAGGTGCCCAGATCGAGGGTCTCGGCCATCCGCTCGATCCGCCGCCTGACGCCGTCGAGGCCGTAGAGCTTGGCGTAGACGGTCAGGTTCTCGCGCACCGTGAGCCGGTGCGGCAGGTCCGTATAGGGCGAGGAGAAGTTCATGCGGGGCAGCAGCGCATAGCGGTGGGCAGCCAGGTCGCGGCCGAAGATGCGCACCGTGCCGGCGCTCGGCAGCAGCAGGCCCAGGATCATCGCCAAGGTGGTGGTCTTGCCGGCGCCGTTGGCGCCGAGCAGGGCGGCGGTCGTCCCCCGGGCGACCGTAAAGCTCAACGCATCGACGGCGGTCACCGGACCGAAACGCTTGGTGAGGGCCTCGACCTCAAGTACGGGGCCGCTCATCGCGGCCCCCGGTGGCGGAAGCGCCGTGCCTCGCTCAGAACGAGGTCGGATCGGCGAAGCGGCGCAGGACGTTCTCGGTCATGCGCGAGACGTTGTTGTCGTGGTCGTTGTGGGCAAGGCTTCCGCACCAGGCGATCGAGCTGGTGGAGAACACGCCGCCGCCGTTCGCGGTCTCGTAGAACACGATGTCGGCGCGCACCAGCGGGTCCTGCGTGCCGTCGGCATTGGGCCGGTTCACGTCGAGCTCCTCGCAGACCACGAGGTAGAGATCGGTGTGGCCTTCGGAGCTCGCGAGCACGTAGGTGTTGGGCGGCGTGCCGAGCAGCGGGTCGGCCCGGTCGAGCTCCAACCCTGCCGCGCCGCCGCCGATCAGTCCGAAATCGCCGATCTTCTCGTCCTCGCCGATGCCTTCGAAGATCCAGGCGACCTCCGGCTTGAAGCTGTCCGGCTGGCGCACGTAGTAGGACGAGATGTCGAAGCCCTGAGCGGTGAAGCCGGTGCCGACGATTACCTGCGGCGGCCGCCCGTTGCGCCGCCAGAGGCCGCCGTATTCGCCGGTGAAGCTGTGATAGTACTCGCCGGGGCGCGCGATCCAGGTACGGATGCCGTCCTCGGCGCGGCGCACCTCGATGCATCCCGGCACCTCGGTGTGGTAGGCGATGCGCCAGTACCAGCCGTTGGCGCCCATGTACATGAGCCGCCCGCCGCGCTGCTGATAGGCCTGCATCGCGTCCCACATCGCCTTCGAGTGGTATTCGGGGTGCGAGCCGCTGAGGACGACCGTGTAGTCCTGGATCGCCGACAGACCTTCGTAGTGAAGGTCCTCGTCGGTGACGACGTCGTACTCGAAGCCCCGCGCCTCCAGCCACTCGGTCAGATGCGTGTCGGCGTTGAACTGCCAGAGCGTGGATTCGGTTCCGCCGATCCATTCCAACGCCTTCGGGCGGAAGTTCAGGATCGGTCTGAGCCGCGAGGAGTAGCAAATCCCGCTGCCGTCGATGTGGCTGTCGTAGAGCGAGGTGCCGTATTCCCGGTGCTCGCTGCGTTGCAGGTTCTTCTCGTTCAGCACCGTGAGCCGGCCCGCGAGAATCTGCGCCGCGCCCATGTTGGTGGACATGTTGGTGTTGGCGTAGGCCATGTAGCTCGCGGTGGGGAGCAGGAAGCAGATCTTCGCGGTCGGCGCGCCGCGCGGGGCGCGGACGGCGAAGGGGATGTACTCCTCGCCGCCGCCTTCGCCCTGGAGCCTCGCGGCGTAGACGCCGCTCTTCAGCCGCTTGGGGCAGGTGAGCGAAAAATCGACCTCCCAGCGCGCGTCGTAGACGTCGTCCTCGTGGAAATGGATCGCGCCGTACTGCTCCGGCGCGCTCTGCCAGTTCATCTCGCTGCCGTCCCAACACCAGCCTGTGACGGCGCGCGTCGGCAGGTTGACGAGGGTGCCGTGCAGCCCGTTGGCGGATAGATCGGTCGCGGTCGTCGTCGTGATGCCTTGGGAGAAATCCCAGGCGCCGATCACGGCTGTCGCGAGCGATCCGTGCGTGGGACGGGTCTTGGCAAGCTCCATCTCCGCCGGGCTCAGCACGCGGTTCGCGACGCGGGGGCTGTCGATGCGCCCGTTGTAGAAGCCGCCGCAGACGGTGCGCCCCTTATCCACGCGCTTGAAGTAGCCGCCCATGGTGAGTGGTGCGTCGTGCTTGCCCGGCCCGCTCAGCGCGGACTTTTTCTTCAAGGTCCGGCCGTGGTCCACGTTCGGGTATTCGTTGAGCGGCTGCTGGACCAGCGTCACCTGCTTCGACTCGGCGTCGTAGGATGCGGCGACGAAGTACCATTGGTGCGCGATCAGCGGCCGGTTGGTGGCGATCACCTCGATCTCGCCCTTACCGTCACCGAGGCAGAGCGCGAGCGAGCCGTCCTTCTTGGTGATGATGAGCGCGGCACCTGCCTTGTCGCGGTCGCGCCAGTTGGAGATCAGCGCCTGGGTGCCGCGATCGGGCGTCGTCGGCCAGATGAACGCCTGAATGGTGAAGCTATCCAGCCCTTGGATAGCGGGATGAGCCGGAACTTCCATGAAGGAGCCGTCGTAGCAGACCTGGCGGCGCCCCTTGTAGGTGCCGCTGGCGCCGGTCCTGACCACCTTCTCCTTGACGCCGGGGCCGTCGGGGTTCTCGTCGCCGCAGACGAGGCGGACGATGTCGCATTTGTAGGAGGGAGCTTCGCAACTCACCATGAAGTTGATGGTCTCTCCCGGCGTCACGCTGACGCGGTCGGCATAGCCCGCGATTCTGGTCATGTGTAGCTCCCCAGGGCCTGGCGGTAGATTGTCGGTGGTGCAGAGGGCCGCTCGCGCGGCGGTTATTTCGGCAACGCCTTGCCGGTGTGCTGCTTCCAGCGCAGGCGGAAGACGTAGCGCTCGGCGTCCTCGATATTGTCGAAGGTCTTGTCGAGCAGCTTGACCGGCTTGCCGCGCACGCCGGAGAGCTGGGCCAGGCGCCACTCGCGGCCGGGCTTGGTGCAGACGAGGCAGTGCTTGCCCTTTACGTCCGCTCCCCTCAACGTATTGAGCACCCGCTGCAAGTTGGGGCTGTGGTGGCCAATCGGCTTGGCCATGAACTCGTCGACGACGTAGAGGTCCTTTTCCGTGACTTGGTAGGCCATCGGTTGCTCCTGTGGCGCTAAGGCGGGGGGATTAGACCGCGATGCGCCGGGCGAGACAACTCCCCCGTTGGTTCGTCATGGCTCCGGCTAATTGCCTCGCTCCAGCCGGCGCCGCCGGTGGACGATCAGGAACATGTAGCCGCCGAAGAGGATGGTGATAGCGCCGAACACCGAGAGCGCGCCCATGGTCGGGATCATCGGCGTGTAGCCGGAGCCCATCTTGGTATAGAGCCATTCGGTCACCGTGCTGTCGGCGCCTGTGGTGAAGGTCGAGAGCGGGAAGTTGCCCCAGGACAGCAAGAAGGCGAAGAGGGCGCCGGAAAAGAGGCCGGGTGCGAGCGCCGGCAGCGTGATCTCGCGGAAGGCCTGCCAGCGGTTGGCGCCGAGATCGTAGGCCGCCTCCTCCTGCGCCGCGTCGAAACCGTAGACCTGGATCGAGATCACGAGGGTCACGATCGGCACGATCCAGACCAGATGGGCGAAGACCGCCGCCTCCCAGCTCGGCAGCACGCCGACGAATGTGAACCAGAGCAGGAGCGCGAGGCCGAGCACGGCTTGCGGGAAGAAGATCGGCAGCATGATGAGGCGCTGATAGAACTGGCGGCCGCGCCAGTTGTAGCGGGCGAAGGCCAAAGCGCCGAAGAAGCCCAGCACGACCGCAATGAGCGCGACGCAGCCCGCGACATAGAACGAGGTGAGGTGGAGATCCGTAGTCAGGTTGGCGCCGAGCGTCTGGTCGTACCACTTGTCGCTCCAGGCCTTCACGGGAAAGCGGAAGTAGCGGGACTTGCCGAAGGAGCTCGTGATGACGGAGAAGATCGGGATGTAGAGGAAGAGCGCGACCGCGCCGGTCCAGACCGCGATCAGGCTTATGACCCAGCGCTTATTTTCCATCTCAGCGCCCGCCCACGCGTGTCATCGTCGGCCCAATAGCCGGTCGAGGTCGAGCCGGCGCATCACCACCACCACGAGGATGCCGGTGACCACGATGGCCAGCACCGAGATCGCGGACCCCAGCGGCCAATTCTGGGCGTAGGTGAACTCGTGCTGGATGTCCTGGGCGATGACCGGCGTGTTCTGGCCGCCGAGGAGCTTGGCCTCCGAGATCGCGCCCACCGCCAGCACGAAGGTCAGCAGCGCGCCGATGAGGATGCCGGGCATGGCGATCGGGAGTTCCACCTCGCGGAAGATCTGAAAGCGGTTCGCGCCGAGGTCGCGCGAGGCCTCGACCTGATCGCGCGGCACCATGGAGAGCCCGAGCACGATGGGGAAGAGGGTGAAGGGCAGATAGACGTAGATCATGCCCATCAGGATGGTGCCGGGCATGTAGAGCATCGTGCCGGTGTCGATGCCGAAGGTCTTGAGCCCGCCCGCCAGGATGCCGCCGCCCTTGATCAGGAAGAGATACCAGCCGAAGAGCCGCACGTTCTCGGAGACGAAGAGGGGGATGACGAGAACCAGCATGACCGGCGCGGCCCAGCGGCCGAACAGCTTGGCGAGGCCGTAGGCGATCGGGTAGCCGATCAGCAGGTTGCAGGCGACGGTGACGCCGGCCAGCGCAAACGACCAGATGAAGGAGATGTAGTAGCTCTCCGTGAAGATGCGCTCGTAGTTCTCGGTGGTGAAGCCAGCGCCGAGGTCGAAGGTGCGCTCCGGGGTGAAGCTGAAGGCCAGCACGATCACCAGCGGGCCGACGAATCCGATCAGGAAGAAGACGAGCACCGGTGTCGCGCTGAGCACGCCCGCCGAGCACAGCCAGCCCAGCAGAAGCGACCCGGCCCCCGGCTGCCGGATGATTGCCGCGGGCGTCTCTGTGCGGTTAGCCATCAGTCGGCCACGAGCACGCTGTCCTTGGCGTCCCAGCCGATCATGACGTCGTCGTTGGGCGCGCCCCGATAGGCCTGCTCGCGGAGTTTCTCGACGACGAACATCATGCCGCCGGCGCTCACGTGATATTGCACTCGGGAGCCGAGCGCGTATTCGTTGAAGAGCGATCCCTCGAGATGGTTCTCGGCCTCCGAAGCGTCGTTCAGGAAGCGCATCGATTCGGGCCGGATCACGAGATAGCCGTCGCTAAACCCATCCGGCCTGGCCGGGCTGGTGAAGCGACGCTCGAAGTGGGGGCAGTCGATGCCGCCATCCGCGCCTGCGCGCACGGCAAACGTGTTCACCTCGCCCATGAACTCCGAGACGAACTTGTTGCGCGGTTGCAGGTAGATCTCGTTTGGCGAGCCGATCTGGATCAGGCGCCCCTCCTGCATGATCCCGATGCGGTCGCTCATCACCATCGCCTCTTCGAGCGAGTGGGTGATGTAGACGAAGGTCTTGCCGGTGGTGCGGTGGAGGTCCTTGAGCTCGACCTCCAGCAGCTTGCGAAGGCGATAGTCGATGGCGGACAACGGCTCGTCGAAGAACAGGATTTCGGGATCGGAGGCGAGCGCGCGGGCGAGCGCCACGCGCTGGCGCTCACCGCCCGAGCACTTGGTCACGGACTTGTCGTAAAAGTCCTCCGGCAGCTGGACCACATTCATGAGCGAGAGGCCGCGCTCGCGGCGGACACGGCGGCTCTCGCCCCGCATCTTCAGCGAGAACTCGATGTTCTGGCCGACCGACTTGTGATTGAAGAGGGCGAGGGACTGAAAGACCATGCAGGTCGGGCGCCGGTTGGCGGGCACCGCGTTGACCCGCTCCCCGCGCAGGATGATGTCGCCCGCCGTCGGCTTCTCCAGGCCGCCCAGCATGCGCAGCAGGGTGGTCTTGCCGCTGCCCGACGGGCCGACGATGGTGAAGAACTCGCCCTCCTGGATGTCGAGGGAGACGTCGTTCACCGCGACCAGACGGCCGAACTGCTTGGTCAGGTTGACCATGCGCAGGATGGGTGCGGCATCCACCATGGCGCTCGTCTCGATCCTTTAAGGGCAACGCCGCCCGGCCGGGGCCGCCCGGGCGGTGGGAGCGGAGCGGCGGCCCGCGGCACCCGCTGCCGCGCGCCGCCGCAACCGTTGGGTCCTACGACTTCTCGCGCCGCGCCGCCGTGTAGATGTCGTAGAGCCGGTTGTAGTCCGGCACCACGTCGTACTCGACGGAGTGCGAGATGCGGTAGTCGAACTCGTCCCACTGGAAGGAATCGAGCTCCTCCGCCGAGAACTTGTCGAGCAGCTCCGGCTGCGCCATCTGCCCCACCGGGAGCAGGAAGCCGCCGGCGGTGGCCACCGCGTAGGAGGTGTCGGGCTGGAGGATGTATTCCATCCAGTCCATGGCCTGGGGATGAAGGTCGGGATTGTTGACGACCGAGTTGAGCTCGATCCAGTTGATCCCGCCCTTGCCGTCGGCCGGGCCGCTCTTCGGCACCACGTGGTAGAGGTTGGTGAGCCCGTCGAGCCGGGCTGACGAGATCGAATAGGTGCCGCCGCCGAAGTACATGTCGATCTCGCCGTTGACCACGGCGAGGTTCACGGCGACGAAGTCGTCCGAGATCATCTTCGCGCCGTTGATGAGACGCCGCGCCGTCTCCTCGAAGGTGGCGACCTGGTCGTCGGTCTTCTCCTTGAACGGGTGGAGGCCGGCGGCCATGCAGATGTGCATGATGTTCCAGTTGTCGTAGGCGAGGATGCCGTAGCGGCCGGCCATGTCGGGATTGTTGAAGAGATCCCAGCCCTCGTCTTTCGCCATATCGGCCGAAACGATATCGGTGTTGACCACGAAGTCGAAGGTGTCGACCCGCTGGCAGACCCCCAGCAGATGCTCGTTGTCGAGGCTCATCGCCCATTTGTAGGGCGGCTGGAACATCGGCAGCATCGCCTCGAAGTAGGGATCGAAGCGGGCGCGGTCGAGCTCGATGATGAGCCCTTCCGGCCACATAATCTCACGCGCCCACGGGTTGTTCAGGTTGATGATGTCCCAGATCCTGGTCTCGCCGGCACGGAGCTTGTTGACCGAGTCCGGGTCCGAGGTGTGCAGCTCGTAGTCGATGCCGGTTCCGTACTGGTCGGTGAAGCCGTCGAGCACGCGCGGGTCGACGTAGCCGTCCCAGGTCAGCATCGCGAGGTTGTCGGCGGCTTGCGCCCGGCCCGTCAACGCGCTGCCCGCGCCCAACGCCAGCGCCCCGGCGCCGATCCCCTGGAGCACCTGACGCCGGGTGGCGGCCGCGCCGCGCACCGGGTCGCGCTTTAGCATCTGCTTGAGAAGTTTGTCCTCGTTCATGGTCGTCTCCCCTGTGGCGCCGCACAGTGAGGCCCGCGCCCAGCCCCGTTTAGGCGGCAACGATCGGTCATGACGCGCCAAGCGCTCTCCGAATCGTTACGGAGGCGATCATCCTGCCAATCTAAACACAATCGCCGCGAAGGCTCATCCCGAAATCGCCCGAGGATGCCCCGCAGTATCCGCGCCCGTTGTTGGCGGGTTAGCTGGTGCTGGCCAGCAGGTCGGCGCGGGCGCGATCCATGTGGGCGGAGACGACTTCCACCGCACGGTCGGCATCGCGGCGGGAGAGCGCCGCGAGAAGGGCGCGATGCTCGGCGTTATAGGCGGAGATCTGCACGGGGGTGAGGATCTTGTCCTTGATCGAGTCCCACTGCTGGTGGGCGCGGACGTGGTTGATGCGGTGATAGATTTCGACGATCAGGGGATTGTGGGTGGCCTCCGCCAGCCGCAAGTGGAACATCTCGTCGGCGAGCGAGAATCTCTCGGCGTCCGCCACGCCTTCCATCTCGGCGACCGCGCGCTCCAGCGCGGCCATGTCGCGCGCCGTGGCGTTGAGCACGGCAAGCCTGGCCATCTGCGGTTCGATAGCGGCCCGGACCTCGACCAGCTCGAGCGGCGAGGTGATTTCGGAGACGTCGGTCTCACCGACGTCCGGCTCGTAGATGACGAAGGTGCCGCTACCCACCCGGCGCGCCACCAGCCCGCGCGCCGACAGCGAGCGCAGGGCCTCGCGCACCGTGCCGCGTGAAGCCGAGAAGGATTCGGCGAGGCTCCGCTCCGGCGGCAGGCGATCGCCCATCGCGAAAGAGCCGTCGAGGATTCGTTGCGCGAGCTGGGCCGCGATCGCGTCTGCTGCCGAATCGGCCATCCGCGGCGTACCGATACTTTCGCCGCCGGGCCGTATGCTTCCCAACTCCATCGCGCCAGCCTGTCGCATGCTTCGCTCCGCTCCGCCTGACAGCCCCTGGCCCAATCGCCCTCGAAATGCGGCATACGCCACGAAGCCGGTCGGTGGGCCTCATTGCTTTAATCAATTTCGATACAATGTTCAACCATTCATTCATATTGGTTCATAATTGGTCCATCCGATCGGACCACAATTGGCTTGACAAATGTGAGGGTGCCCGCTTGAGTGCGCCCCCGACAATCGGCCGATCGAAGGCGGAGAGAGCGCACAGATGACGCTTCCGGGGCACGTCAAATATCTGATCATCGGGGCCGGAATCCACGGCCTCAGCACCGCCTACCACCTCGCGCTTGGGCTGAAGGCGCAGGGCCGTGGCAACGGTGCCGACATCGCGATTGTGGACAAGAGCGACATCGCGGCCGGCGCATCCGGCATCGCCTGCGGCGTCGTCCGCAACAACTACTTCCAGCCGGCGATGCGCGAGCTGATGGCGGCCTGCGTGGAGGCCTGGGAGAGCGATCCCAAGGCCTATCACTACCATTCCGTAGGCTACATGCAGATCAGCCCCGAGAGCATGCATGCCGATGTCACCGAGATCGCCGAGCAGCAGCGGGCGATCGGCTACGAGTCCGAATTCATCGAGGGCGAGGCCGACTGTAAGGCGTACATGCGGCGCCTGTTCGGCGACTGGCAGGCGCCCGGTATCACCTCCATCCTGCACGAGAAGAGGGGCGGATACGCCAACAACCGGGCCTCGATGCTAGGCCTTGCGGACAAGGCGAAGGGCGCCGGCGTCCGCATCCTTACCGGGGTCGAGGTCAAGGGCTTCGGCTTCGGCGCCAACTCCAAGGCGGTGACCTCGGTAAAGACCGACCAGGGAAGCATCGGCGTCGATCAGGTCGTCGTCGCGGCCGGCCCCTGGGTGCCGCGCATCTGGGACATGCTCGATCTGCCGGATCGGATCGACGTCAAGGACCTGGAAGGCACGCTCCACCCCGATGTCGATATGTGGCGTTTCTGGTGCCTCCAGGAAGGGACGATCGCCGTCGAGCCCTCCTTCGGCATGGCCGACGACGGGTCGATGCCGCCGGTCATCCACGTCGATTCCGACGAGCCGCTTTACTCCGACGTGGACGGCAGGCTGATCACCGACGAGATGTGGGGCATCTACTACAAGCCCGACTTCAACTTCGGCGGCATCCAGGGCGGTGCCGCCCCCTACAGGGTGGAGACCCCGGTGCCCGACGTGGCGATCGACCCCTACGGGCCGGAATCGCCGGAATTCGTCGTCGACGGCGAGTTCAGGGAGATGTGGTGCTCGGCACTTGCCCTCTGCCAGAGCCGCTATAAGGGCCAGATCGGGCGCTGGCTCGATGAGCCGTCCGGCGGAATCGGCGCGTTCACCGCCGACAGCTTCCCCGTATTCGACCGCTTCCGCGAGAACTGCTACGTGATCGCCGATTCGAACCACGGCTACAAGATGCTCGCCGTCGGCAAGCTGGTTGCGGACGAGCTGATGGGCCGCGAGAGCGCCCTGCTCGAGCCCTTCCGCTTCTCACGCTTCGCGGAAGGTCGCCTTCACCCGGTCTCCAACAGCCCCTTCCCGTGGAGCTGACGAGACCCGCCGATCGCCAGGGAGGATGCGGAGATGACCGATCTTGAAGCCCATGTGAACAGGGAGGGCCGCGCCGAGCTGGTGCGGCAAGTGCGCGCCAAGATCGACGATCTCGGCGTCACCTACATCTACTATCAGTTCGTTTCCGTCACCGGGCGGATCGTCGGCAAGGGTATCCCCGCCGATCACTGGGAACAGATCGCCGAGCGCGGCTTCCAGCTCGTCTACGGCTCGACCGCGAACCTCTTCACCGACCGCCACTCCAACTACATCGGCTACGGGCCGGAAGCATCCGAGCTGGTCGGCATCCCCGACCCCGAGACCTTCGTGCAGCTGCCCTGGGACAAGCGCGTCGCGCGCGTCTTCTGCACCTGCTTCCGCAACCGGGAGGAGCGGGAGAACCCGGGCGGGCACCTGACTTCCGATTGCCGCGGCAATCTGCGGATCCTTCACGAGGAGTTCCAGGCCAAGCACGGGATGCAGATGCGCCACGGCACAGAGCCCGAGATGATGTGGCTCAAGCGCGGCGCGGACGGCAAGACCGACGGCGGCGTCACCAAGCCCAACTGCTACCACATCGACCAGTTCGAGGAGCTCAGGCCGATCTTCATGCGGGTGATCGAGTATTCCCAGGCCATGGGCTTCGACATGATTCAGGGCGACCACGAGGACGCGCCCGGCCAGCTCGAGCTCAACTTCACCTTCGACGACGCGCTCAGGACCGCCGACCGGCTCACCACCTATCGCCAGATCTGCGCCCAGGTGGCCCGCGAGCACGGCGTCATCGCCTGCTTCATGTCGAAGCCCTTCATGGGGGTCTCGGCGAGCGGCTGCCATCACAACGTCTCGCTCTGGAAGGGCGGCGAGCAGCGGGTCAACACGCTCCATCAGGACCCGGTCGCCGGCATGGACGACACCTTCAGCTATTGGAAGGGCGGCGAGAACCTGTTCATGCCGGACCCGTCCCTCGACTCCCACAAGCCCGGGCCGGTCGGCCTCAACTGCATCGGCGGGGTGATGGAGCATCTTGCGGCGCTCACGGCCCTCGGCTCGTCGACCGTGAACTCCTACCGCCGGCTGTGGGACACCGGCTTCTGGGCGCCGGTCTTCGCCGACTGGGGCTATCAGAACCGGACCTGCGCCTTGCGCGTCTCGGCGCCGGGCCGCTTCGAGTACCGCTCGGTCGATTCGATGGTTAATCCGTACCTGATGGCCGGCACGATTCTCAAGGCCTTCGATGACGGGATCGCGCGCAATCTGGACCCAGGCGAGCCAGAGGAGCGCAATATCTACCAGGCCATGGAGGCCGGCAAGCAGGTGAAGAAGCTGCCGATGTCGCTTGGCGAGGCGCTCGACGCGCTGGAGAGAGACGAGGTGATCAACTCCGCGCTGCCGGACGAGATGCTCCGCGTCTTCTTGCACTACAAGCGCGACGAGTGGGAACGCTTCATGTCCACTGTCACCGAGTGGGACGTCGAGACCTATCTCGACTGCCTGCCCTAACTAAATCGAAAGACGAGGCGCCCATGTGCGGGATAGCAGGACTGATCCACCGCGGATCGAGCGGCGACATCGGGGCGGAGATGACCACGATGCTCCAGGCCCTGAAGCATCGGGGACCGGATTCCACCGGCTTCGCCTTCTACGGCGTTCCGGTCGAGAACAACCATGTGATGCGCTTCAAGGTGGCGGAGCAGGAGGACATCGGCAAAGGCTTCGAAATCCACCAGCAGATCAAGGATCGCAAGGCGGAGGTGGATGCGCGCATCCGCAGCATGGAGGTGGAGATCCTCGGCGAGGACGCGGCCACCGAATATGCGTTCCGCTACCGCCTGCGCTTCCCCGGTGACGACGATGGCGGCCAGCAGCGGCTCAAGCGCTTCGCCGACTACATCGAGGATGTCGAGGGGGCGGAGATCCTCTCCCTCGGCCACGCGCTGGAGCTGATCAAGGACTTGGGCGACGCCAGCATCGTGAGCGAGCAGTACAGCCTCGCCGGCTTCCACGGCACCCACGCCATCGGCCACACCCGGATGGCGACGGAATCCGACGTCGATATCCGCTCGGCTCATCCCTACTGGGCCTATCCCTTCAACGATATCGCCGTGGTCCACAACGGCCAGCTCACGAATTACTGGAAGTTCCGTCGGGCGCTTGAGCACCGGGGCCATCGCTTCGTGTCGAACTGCGATTCAGAGCTGATCGCCGTCTACCTCGCCGACCGCATCCAACACGGCGACATGCTCAAGGAGGCGATGGATCGCTCGGTGAGCGAGCTCGACGGCGTCTTCACCTATCTGGTGGCGACGGCGGACAGCCTGGGGATGGCCAAGGACATGATGGCAGCCAAACCCATGGTGCTCTACGAGAGCGACGACTTCGTGGGCCTCGCCTCCGAAGAAGTCGCCATTCGCGGCATCATGCCCGACGAGATCGACACCTGGGATCCCTACGAGGGGGAGGTCAAGGTATGGCAGAACTGAGCCCCGCCGACCGGCACAAATCCCATGACATGGGGCTGCACGCGGAGCAGCTCGCGGGCCGCACCCAGCAGGTCTTCTTCTCGCCCGAGGAGGGCGACAACTACACCTATCCCGAAGGCTTCGACGTCGATTTCACCAAGAAGGCGACGATCGACGCGGCGGAGATGGAGGGGCCCGCCGTCAACCTCCGCATCCGCGAGCTGTTGGGCGAGGGCTACGGCCACATCGTGGTCCAGAACCCGCTGGCCAAGCATTCCCTCGGCGTCGGCATCCTCAACCGCCTCAAACTCGATTTCGAGGGCAGCCTCGGCTACTTCGGCTGCGGCCTGATCGACGGCCCCAACGTCCACATCAAGGGCCGCGTCGGCTGGTCCTGCGCCGAGAACATGATGGCGGGCGTCGTGGTCATCGACAAGAACGCTGGCTCCACCTTCGGCGCAGCACTGCGCGGCGGCGACCTCGTCTGCAAGGGCGATGTGGGCTCCCGCACCGGCATCGACATGAAGGGCGGCACCATCCTCATCGGCGGCCGCGCCGGCGCATTCACCGGCTTCATGATGCAGCGCGGGCGCATCGTCATCCTCGGCAACGCCGGCCCCAACCTCGGCGATTCGCTCTATGACGGCACGATCTTCGTCGGCGGCACCATCGCCTCCCTCGGCGTCGATGCCGTGCCCGGCGAGATCACCGATGTCGAGGCGGGCTGGCTCGAGCGAAAGCTCTCGGCCTACGGGATGAAGGCGCCGAACGGCGTCGGCAACCTGACCAAGATCGTCGCCGGCAAGCAGCTCTGGAACTACGACAACCTCGAGCCGGCCGAGAAGAAGATCGCGCTCTGAGCGAGCGCGGCCTCTCGCTACCCTGCAAGGAGTCCGCCATGGCCAGCGACAGACGCGAAGCCGTCGCCAACCGGCCCAGCCGCAACCGGCATATTCTTGGGCGAAGCAGCATCTTTTCGCCGGAGGTGATCGACGACATCCACATCAAGGCGGAGCTCGGCCGCTACCGGATGCGCGGCTTCTCGCTCTTCAAGAACATCCCGACCTTCGACGATCTGACCTTCCTGCCGGGCACGCTCACGCGCTTCGTCATCGAGGGCTACCGCGAGAAGTGCACGACCACGACGGTGATCGGGCCCGAGGCCAAACGCCCGCTGGTGCTCGACATCCCGGTCTATATCACCGGCATGAGCTTCGGCGCGCTCTCCTATGAGGCCAAGACCGCGCTCGCCCGCGGCGCCACCATGGCCGGCACCGCCACGTGCTCCGGCGAGGGCGGCATGATCCCCGACGAGCGCCGCTATTCCGAGAAGTGGCTCTACCAGTGCATCCAGTCCCGCTACGGCTTCAACCCCCACCATCTGAGGCTCGCGGATGCGTGCGAGTTCTTCATCGGCCAGGGCTGCAAGGTGGGGCTCGGCGGCCATCTGATGGGGCAGAAGGTCACCGACCAGGTGGCCGAGATGCGCTCGCTGCCGGCCGGCATCGACCAGCGCTCGCCGGCGCGCCATCCCGACTGGCTGGGGCCGGACGACCTCTCGCTCAAGATCAACGAGATCCGCGAAGCCACCAACAGCGAGATTCCGATCCAGCTCAAGCTCGGCGCCGCCCGCGTCTATGACGACGTACGCATGGCGATCAAGACCGGCCCGGACAGCATCTACATCGACGGCATGGAGGGCTCGACCGGCGCCGGCCCGCATCTCGCGACCGAAGAGACCGGCGTGCCCGGCATCGCGGCGATCCGCCAGGCGCGCAAGGCCCTGGACGACCTCGGCGCCACCGGAAGCATCAGCCTCGTCTACGCCGGCGGCGTGCGCAACGGCGGCGACATCGCCAAGGCGCTCGCGCTGGGTGCCGACGCGGTCGCCATCGGCCACTCGGTGATGATGGCTCTCAACTGCAACAAGGACATCCCGGAGGCCGACTACGAGTCCGAGATCGGGGTCGAGGCCGGCTACTGCTATCACTGCCACACCGGGCGCTGCCCCGTGGGCGTCGCCACCCAGGACCCGGAGCTGCGCAAGAGGCTCGACCCGGACGAGGCGGCGGAGCGTGTCTACAACTTCCTCCACACGCTGACGCTGGAGTGCCAGATGATGGCGCGCGCCTGCGGCAAGACCGACGTGCACAGCCTGGAGCCGGAGGACCTCGCCGCGCTCACCATGGAGGCCTCGGCCATGGCCCAGGTGCCGCTCGCAGGCTCCCAGCACACCGTCGGCCGTCCCGACATGAACCGCTACTAGGACCGGAGAGGCGCCATGAGCGACAAGACCGGCGACGTCGACTATTTCCTGAGCCAGAGCGGGCTCGACAGCGAGCGCGAGAAGGAGATCGGCCAGCACATCGGCTATCGCTACGATGTGAACCTGGTGCCGGACTACGAGCGGCTCACGCCCTTCCTCAAGCGCTATGTCGAGACCATGGGCTGGACCGACCTGAACTGGCTGGAAGACGTCCACATGGGCTACGAGGAAGGCCGGCCGGCGGTGTTCGACCGCAATATCAACGGCTGGGTCTCGGTGCCGGAGAACCTGGAGCTGCCCGACAATCAGCAGGACCGCGACATGCTCGCCCGTGAGCTGCTGGTGAAGTTCCAGATGTCCCCCCGCCACCCCATGGCCGACCTCAACGGGGTGTATCGGAAGTTTTAGCTCGGATGGCTCGCCGGAGCAGCGGGTCGGCGGCGCAAACGGAAAAATTACAAAACGAACCCAATTTCGCGTAACTCCCTATTTTACAACATAAAATCTCCCAACCTTACCCCGACCCTCTCCGCCCCCAGGGGCAGAGAGGGAGTAACGGGCGGCGCCACCTGCGTTCCCCCTCCGCCTCCGGGGGAGGGGGACAGGGGGAGGTGGGTTTTCTGCGGGCTGAGCCGCGCGTGTCGACGAGGGGGTTCGTGACATCGGCATACGATCCGGCCAGCGTGGATCGAGTTTCCGTCGCTATCGCGTCCCCTCCGGGGCGGGGTCGGCGGTGGCCTCCAGCCAGCGGGGGGCGAAGGTGAGGATCGGGATATCCGGCGGGAGCTGCGGGTTGAACAGTGCGTTGTGCCACCAGGTCTCGTCGCGGCGCGGATCGTCGCGCCCGACCCTCTGAACCGAGCACGGCAGCGTGTAACGCTGGCGGTCCTGGGCGAAAGCCAGGACGCAGCGGCCCTCCCGCACCAGATCGGCGGCAAGGGCCGAGTCGGCCGCGAAGGTCGCCGTCAGCAGGTCGCTGAAGTCGCGCGCATACTGGTAGTAGCGCTCGGCCAGCAGCGCGAGCGCCGCCTCGCGCCGATCCCGCGGATCGTGGGTGCGCCGTATCAGATGGCGGAACTCGGGCGCGAAGGAGTCGGCCTCGCGCCGCACGAGGAGCGTGGTCACCGCCGGTGCCAGCCTGTCGCCTGCCGCGCTCAGCACCTCTGGGCACATCCCCCGCGACGGCCGACCGGCCCGGCGGCGCATGGCGTCGACGCGTATCCGGCACTGCCAGCCGATGAAGTGGTCGCGCAGGCGCTCGGCCCTTGGCGCGGGTGTCACGGTCTTTCAGCTCCGGTTCGCACGGTCCGCATGGTACGCCTGCGATGGTAGCCGCGGCCCAGGGCCCGGGCCATCGGGATCGGCACCGCGCGTGCCCAGCGCTGTCTGGCGGGGACGGACGACAAGGGTCTCTTCCCTCCCAACTCCCCGGATCATAGTGCGGTGCACGGTGCGCGGTGTGCGCGCGACGATCGCGTCATGCATTGCACGAGCGCGACCCTACTTCGCGCGCACGACCCTGCGGGCGTGCGCGACTCAACATTTCCGCACGCACGACCCTGCGAGCGTACGCGACGCCGTCGCCGCCACCGTTATCGAGGACGGCCGCTGCCTGCCCCGCGGAATCCCATTCATCCCACTTAATCCCGCCGAATCCCGCATGCAAATTAACGTACTGCTCGCATCGTGCGTCCGCGCACGGTGACGAGAAGACGCGCGGGACGCGACGCAGGCCGTGACCGTGGTGAGAAATCCGGGCTAGGATCGCAGGCCGCCCCCACCAACCGAACGAGGCCCCCAATGTCGCGCGGTCCGGAACTTCCCTCCGTCAATCAGCTCGCAGCAATCGCCCAGGATTTCGGGCTCGACATGACGCTCGACGACCTCACCAACCAACGGGACGCCATGCGGGGCGCGATCGCGAGCCTGCGCCATATCGACGACATGCCGGAGGAACGCCCGGCCGTCGCCTATCCGCGGACCTCGGGTTACCGGCCGCATCCGGACGAGAACCCCTACAACGCCTGGTACTGGCGGGCCGAGATCAAGGGCGCCGAAACAGGTCCCCTCGCGGGCGAGGAGATCGGCATCAAGGACGTGGTCTCCGTGGCCGGCCTGCCGATGATGAACGGCGCGCGCGCTCTCGAAGGTTACGTGCCCATCATCGACGCCACCATCGTGACCCGCCTGCTCGACGCCGGCGCCACCATCGTCGGCAAGACGGCCTGCGCCGACTTCTCGTTCTCCGGCGGCGGCCACACCAGCGGCTACGGCCCGGTGCGCAATCCGCGCAAGCCCACGCATGCGCCCGGCGGCTCGTCGAAGGGGAGCGCCGCCGCGCTCGCCGCCGGCGACGTGGCCATGGCCATCGGCGGCGATCAGGGCGGCTCGATCCGCATCCCCGCCTCCTGGTGCGGCGTGGTCGGGCACAAGGCGACCTTCGGCCTCATTCCCTATACCGGGTGCCTCGCGATCGACATGACCCTCGACCACATCGGGCCTATGACGAACACGGTTGAGAACACGGCCCGCATGCTCTCGGTGCTGGCCGGCCCCGACCCCCTCGATCCGCGCCAGCGGGGCACGATCCCTGCGGATTATGTGCAGGACTACATGCCGGCCATCGGCGCGGGCTGCGAAGGGATCCGCATCGGCGTGCTCAGTGAAGGCTTCGGCCAGACCACCGAGAGCTGGCCCGAGTTCGGCCTGCCGGGGAGCGAGCCGGCGGTGGACGAGGCGGTGCGCGCCGCGGTGCGGCGGCTGGAGGAGCGTGGGGCCACGGTCACCGAGGTCTCGGTGCCCCAGCATTACCATGGGCTCAGGGTCTGGTTCGCCATCGCGGCCGAGGGCGCGACCGAGTTCATGCTCAAGTCGGGCGGCGTCGGCACCGGCTGGTTCGGCTACTACAACACCCAGTTTCTGGAGCATGCGTCCCGCGCCGCACTCACCCGCCAGAACGACTATCCGTTGACCGTGAAGAACGTCCTCCTGCTCGGCGGGTATCTCAAGCGCTACTACCACGGCACCTATTATGCAAAGGCGCAGAACCAGCGCAGGCGGCTGACCGAAGCCTACGACAAGGCGCTCGCCGAGGTGGACGTGCTGGTGCTGCCGACCATTCCGCACCTGCCGGCGCCGATCCCGAGCCTGGATGCCGATTTCGGGGAGTACATGTCGCGGGCGCTCAGCATGATCAACAACACGCCGCAGTTCAATCTGACCGGCCATCCGGCGATCAGCGTGCCCTGCGGGGTGAGCGACGACCTGCCGATCGGCTGCCAGATCGTGGGCCGCCACTTCGACGATCTCACGGTGCTCAAGGTCGCCGACGCACTGGAGAAGAGCGCGGATTGGCAGAGCGTGTAGCACTCGTGCTGCCCGGCCTTCCCTGCGGCAGGCTTGAGTTGCGGCGGTGACGGAGAAGCCGGAACGCTGGGTCGTGCGCAAGCCCGCGGTGACGAGCCGCGGCGGCGTGGTCGCGACCCAGCACCAGGCCGCGTCCGAGGTCGGCGCACGGGTGTTGGCGGAGGGCGGCAATGCCGTCGACGCCGCCATCGCCGCGAGCCTTGCTCTGGCTACGGTCGAGCCCTGGATGAGCGGGCTCGGCGGCGGCGGGTACATGCTCGTTCGCCCCGCAGGCGAGGCCCAGTCATACGCCGTTTCCTTTGGGATGGTCGCGCCCGGCTCATTGGACCCGGCGGACTACCCGCTCACCGGCGAGGCCGGCGCGGACTTGTTCGGCTGGCCGGCTGTCGTGAGCAACCGCAACACGCGCGGTCCGTTTGCGGTCGCGGTGCCGGGGCAGGTCGCGGGCCTCGCGTTGGCGCGGGAGCGCTTCGGCAGCTGGGGCTGGGCCGACCTCGTGGCGTCCGCGTGCGCCTTGGCCGAGCGAGGCATGGAGGTCGACTGGCATGCCACCGTCGCGATTGCGGCGTCGGCGCCGGAGCTCGCGCCGGATCCCGGCTGCGCCGCCACTTATCTCGCGGATGGCTTCCCGTTGGCGACGCCCTGGACCGGCGACGCGCCCCGCATCCGCTTGGGATCGCTTGCGGAGACGCTGCGCCGGCTCGCCGAGGCCGGGCCCGCCGACTTCTATACGGGCGAGATCGCGCGGGCCATTTGCGCCGACATGGCGGCGCTCGGCGGGCAGTTGTCGACGGCCGATCTGGCGGACTACGCGGCCCAGGTCGAGGAGGCTCCGGCGACCCGTTACGGCGATGCTCTGGTCAGCACCGCGCCGGGACTGACCGCCGGGCCGACGCTGATCGATGTCCTGAACCGCCTTGCCACCTCGCTCGTCCCCGGCGCGGCGCCCCCCGGCGGCGAGGCTTACGCGGCTTACGCCGAGGCCTTGCGCGCCGCCTATGCCGAGCGTCTCCGGGCCATGGGCGAAGGCACCGGCGGGGACCCTGCGTCCTGCACGAGCCATCTCGGCGTCGCGGACCGGGACGGCACCGTGGTCGCGCTGACCCAGACCCTGCTTTCCCCTTTTGGCGCCAAGGTGATGCTGCCGCAGACCGGGATCCTGATGAACAACGGCATCATGTGGTTCGACCCCCGGCCTGGCGGCCCCAACTCGATCGCTCCCGGCAAGCGGCCGCTCTCCAACATGTGCCCCACCCTCGTCGAGCTCGCGGACGGACGGCGCGCGGCGCTCGGCGCCTCCGGCGGGCGCCGCATCCTCCCCGCCGTTGCGCAGCTTCTCTCCTTCCTCGCGGATTTCGGGATGAGCCCGGACGACGCCGCGCACTGCCCGCGCATCAATGTCGATGGCCCCGATCTCGTGGAGGCCGATGCCAGGCTGCCGGCGGAGACGCTTGCCTTATTGGAGGCGCGGTTCGCGCTCGCGGTACGGCCTCACGGGGTTCATCCGTCGGCGTATGCCTGCCCGAACGCGGTCGTTTGGGATCCGCAGAGCGGCACCGCAACCGGCGTTGCTCACGTGATGTCTCCCAATGCGTGCGTGAGCGCGCCCTGACCGAAGACGCAACGTCGGACTGGAGCAACCCATGCAGAGCCAAACGCGTATCGGCATGATCACGCCGTCGCTCAACACGGTGCTGGAGCCTGTGACCTATGCCCTGCTTAGCGACCTGCCCGACGTGACCGCGCATTTCAGCCGGGTGCGGGTGACCCATATCTCGCTCGGCGACGACGCAGCGTCTCAGTTCGCCGATGAGCCCATGCTCGCCGCCGCGCGCATGCTGGCGGATGCCCGCGTCCACGCCATCTGCTGGAACGGCACCGCCGGCAGCTGGCTCGGCCCTGACTTCGACCGCCGGCTCTGCGAAGCGATCGCGTGCGAGACCGGCATTCCGGCGACGAGCGCGACGCTGGCGCTGGCCGAGCTCTTCCGCAGCCGGGGAATCAAGCGCTTCGCCCTGGTGACGCCATTCGAGGATGCGCTGCAGGAGGCGATCATCGAGACCTATCGGCGCGAGGGCTTCGAATGCGTGGCCGAGCGCCATCTCGATAGCGACGACACCTTCGGCTACGCCACGATTCCCGCGGCGGAGACCGAAGGCATGATCCGCGCCGTGGTGGGTGCCGAGCCGGAGGCGATCGCCGCCGTCTGCACGAACCTGAAGGGTGCGCCCCACGCCCAAGCGATGGAGGCGGAAGCCGGCCGCCCGGTCTACGACAGCGTGGCGGCGGCGTTATGGGGCACGCTCGCACTCGCCGGCGTCGATCCGAGCCGCATCGCCGGCTGGGGCGAGATCTTCTCCGTCGCGCCCGCTTCGCTGGAGCGTCTCGGCGCCCTGGCGTGAGGGTGCACCCTCCAGAGCGAGTCGGTCTGTGACGGACTCGCGTGTAGGCCGCGACCGCGGCCCGCCGCTCCTGCGGCGCCATCGCGCGCCCGCGCGCGTCAACGCGCGACGCGGAGGCGCCGGCCGAAGGCCGGCTGCCGTGAGCGAAAAACTTCTAAGCGCTAGCCGCCTGCTCTTCTTCGTCTTCCAACAGGTCGGCGACCGGCGTCGCGTGCCACCCGTCTGCGCGCTTCGACCAGTAGAGGTCGGAAAGCCGGCCGGTGGTGATGCCGGGTGCGCCGTTGCCGATGGACTTGTCGTTGACCCGGACAACCGGCATGACGCCCCCGCCGGAGGAGGAGATGAACGCCTCCCCGGCTTCTTCGAGGTCTTCGGCCTTCAGATCGGCCGCCTCGGCCTCCAAGCCGATGTCCTGGCAGAGATCGAACACGGTCTTGCGGGTGATGCCCTCCAGCAGGTTGTCGCCGGGGGTCAGAGCCTTGCCGTCGCGGATGATCCAGACGTTGAAGCCAGGGCCTTCCGTGAGGTAGCCGTCGGTGGAGAGAAGCACCGGCTGGTCCGCGCCGTTGTCGAGCGCCTCGAAGTGGGCGGCGGTCAGGTCCATCCGGTTGAAGTTCTTGCACCGCTGGTTGATGGCGGCGTCCGGTGCGCGGCGGGTGTTTGCGATCCAGAGATGCGCGCCCGACTTCACCTTCGGCTCAGGCACGATGGTGTAATAGGGCACCGCGTAGGCGATCAGCTCGTTTTCGGAGTTACGCGGATCGCCGAATGCGGCACCGCCGGCGTAGCGCCCACGCGTGCAAAGCACGTAGACGATCGAATTCGTGAAGCCCGCGCGGTGGGTGCACTGCGCCATGATCTGCCTGATTTCCGCGTCAGGCAGCGGCGGTGTGAGCCGCACATGCACGCACGAATCGTAAAAGCGCTGCATATGGTCGTCGAGGCGGAAGAAGACGCCATCGCAAACCGTGACGGCGTCGAACACCACATCGCTCTTGTGGAAGGCCGGATCGAGGATCGGTATCGAGGCCTCCTCGATCGGCATGTAGCGTCCCTGGCAGTAAGCGATTCCCTTTGATTCCGACATGGCTGCAGCCTCCCCGGCGGCGTTGCGCGATCTGGCCCGGACGGTAAGGCGGTGCTGCCCCTGCCGTCAATGTCTCGCGTTCCGGGCTTGCGCCTGCCGCTCAACAATTTCGTGCGCGGGATGCGGAACGCGCAGAATAAAATGTGGAGCCGACGCGGAAGCCGCTATGATGTTGCTCCCAACGAAGCGGGAGAACCCGCCGAGGCGCCCATCTCACAGCAAACAAGTTGGTCCATCATGTCAGACATCAGTTCACCGCCTACCGAAGGCGAGTCAATCACGGCCCAGGTCAAGTGGTTCAACCCGACCAAGGGATTCGGCTTTCTCGTGCCCGACGACGGCTCGCCCGATGTCTTTTGCCATGTGTCCGCGGTCGAGCGGGCTGGCTTCGACTCGCTGCCCCAAGGGGCCACCGTCACGTGTGAGATCGTGCAGGGGCAGAAAGGCCCGCAGGTCTCGCAAATCCTTGACGTCGATACCTCGACGGCGACCGTCATGCCGCCGCGAGGAGACCGCCCGCGCCGCCCCGGCCCCGGCGGCTTCCAGAGCCGGCGCTATGACGAGCCGACGGGCCCGACCGAGGAAGTCGAGGGCACGGTCAAGTTCTATAACGTGGGCAAGAGCTACGGCTTCGTCACGCCGGACAGCGGCGGGCAGGACGTGTTCATCCATGCCAAGGTGCTGGCCCGTTCCAGCATCGACGATCTGGAGCCTCAGCAGCGCGTGCGGCTGACGATCACGCAAGGCCCGCGCGGACCCCAGGCGACCAACGTCGAGCTGATCTGAGGCCGCTCGCCATCGGCGAGCACTTTTTTGCCGGCGGCGACGGCGAACGATACGAGGGGCGCCGCTCCGCGGGTCGGCCGGGATGATAAGGGACCCGGTCGCCACGCCCATTCTGGCGCGACGCGTCGACGCCATCGTGCGCGAGATGTCGAATGCGCTCCTGCGACGGTCACTCATTCAGCGTCCGCGGTGCGTCTCCGAGACAGAATCGAGCCGATCACCATCATGACGAAGGCGGCGAGCATGAGCCCTGCCGCGCCCCACACATAGGCAGAGTGGGTCTCGTCGAAGAAGAGGATGCCCCAACCGATACCGCCGACCACGCCGATGATGGTCATGATGGAGAAGAGCGAGGCGCCGGCGCGGCGCACGATTATATAGAACATCGGCCACATGATCGCGTTGATGACGACTGCCGCCACGAGCGCGAGATCGCCGTCCAGATCTGGCCCGGGGAAGAGGTAGAGCTGGCCGGTTGCTGGCAAGAACGGGAGGAGCAGCAACGCACCGGCGAAGAGGTTGCCGATCGCAAGCCCGAGCGACGACGCCTCAGGCGGGCGAAAGCGCTCGACGATCACGTTGAGTGCCCCGAACCCGAAGGGAATCAGCAGCGCGATAAGAAACCAGACGGCCATGCTCGGTGCCGGCAGGCTGTCGCCCGGAATGACGATGAGGAGGACCCCGGCGATGCCCGCCAAGAGCCCTGCGGCGCAAATCGGTTGAAAGCGCTCCAGGCGCGCGATGACCGCGAGGGAATAGGTGAAGAGCGGCGTGAGCGTGATCAGGAGCACGGTGACGCCGGAGGGCAGTTTGGTTGCAACGAAAGCGAGCAGCGCGAACGGAAAAGCGAAGCCCAATGTGGCGCTGATGAAATAGAGCCTGAGGTGCGGCACCGTGAGTTGCGGCAGCTCGCGACGGATGATCGCCGGGATTAGCAGGATCAACCCGGCGCCAAGGGCGTACCAGAACACGTAGGCGAAATTGGGGAACCCGGCGTCGCCGGCGATCTTGTTGACCGGGATCAGCAGGCTGAAGTTGATGCCGGCGATGAGGATGAGGACGAGCGAGAAGGCCATGACGACCGTCAGCGTGCGGTGGGCCGGTGGCCGCGCCGCGCCGTTCCGTCGATCATGTGCAGCACAGCCTCGGCGGCGCGTTCGCTCGGCGGCGGGCCGCCGCGTCCGAGCCGGGCAGCGATCTCACTGAAACTCTCGATCTGGTCGCGCCGGCGGTCGTCATCCTGCAGCAGCTGCTCGATCGCGGGAACGAGGCGTCGAGGGGTGCAGTCGCGCTGCAAAAACTCCGGCGCGGCGCGGCGATCGGCGATGATGTTGGGCATCGCGACATGCGGCACCGTGACGACGCGCCGCGCGATCGCCGCCGTCAGCGGGTTGGCCCGATAGCAGACGATCATGGGAACACCCGCGAGCGCGAGCTCCAGCGTCGCCATGCCGGAGGCCGTGAGCGCCACGTCGCTCGCCGCGAAGGCGGCATACTTTTCCGCCTTGCCTTCGACCACGGTGACCGACGCCCCCCATGACGCGGTCTGGGCGGCAACGGTCGCGCGGTTCTGCGGCAGCGTTGGTACCAGGATGCAAAGACCCTCGATGCGCCGGGCGAGCGTGCGCACGACCTCTCCGAACACCGGCTCATGCCGGCGCAGCTCGCTGGCCCGGCTGCCCGGCAAGACGGCGATCACGGGTTGCGCCAGCGCGATGCCGTAGCGCCTGCGGAAGGCCGGCCCGTCGGCATCGTCGATGGGCTCTTCGACCAGGGGATGGCCGACGAAGCTCGCGTCCAGCCCCTCCGCCTCGAAATAGGGTGGCTCGAACGGGAAGAGGCAAAGCACGCGGTCGAGATAGCGCGCGATCTCCGCCGCGCGCCCCGGCCGGTAGGCCCAGACGGTGGGCGCCACATAGTGGATCAGGGGAAAGCCCGCGCCCTTCAGTCTGCGCGCGACACGAAGCGCGAAGCCCGGCACGTCGACCGAGACGAAGGCCGCTGGCCGCAGCCGGCGCGCGGTGCGCGCGGTGGCCCGAATACGCGCAAGCAAGCGCGGCACGTGGGGCACGACTTCCAAAACCCCCATCATCGAGAGCTCGGAGTAGGGAAACAGGCTCTCCAGCCCCTGTTCGGCCATGAGCGGACCGCCGATTCCGGCGAACCGCACGCCGTGGCCTGAGCGCCGCTTGAGCGCCGCCATCAGGCGGGAAGCGATGAGATCGCCGGACGGCTCGCCGGCGATCAGAAAGATCAGCGGCGCGTCCCGAACCATTTCGGCCGTCAGCTCACGCCGATCATGAACACGCCGTGCGCGTCGGCGCGCGCGACCGCCTGAGCGCGCTCCAGGATCAGCGTCTCGCCCGCCTCGAACGCCACGCCGCTGAAGCCGGCCTCCGCGAGCTTCTCGATCGTGGTGAGCCCGATCGTCGGAAGGTCGGCCCGACGCTCCTGGCCCGGCTTCTTCATCTTGACGAGCACCGCGCCCGGCCCCGCCTCCTGAAGCGCGGCACAGCGTTCGATAAGCCCGTCCGTTCCTTCGACGCCCTCGACACCGAGCACCCGCCCGGCCTGCACGACAACGGCCTGGCCGATATCGTGGGCGCCGAGCGCGCGTGCGGCCTCGACGCCGATGGCGATGTCGCGTTCGGCAACGTCGTCGGGTGCGCGCTCGCCGATCACGCCCGCAGGCGCGCACAAGGACGCAATCAGTTCGTCGACGCCGACCACGGCATAGCCCTCCTCCTCGAGCTCCGCGATCACCAGCGAGAGGAGTGCGTCGTCGCCCTTTCCCCGCGCGCTCGCAATGCGTCCCATGAGTCGGATGCCGCGCAGGTCCGGCCTGATGGTGGAGAGAGACGGCCGGCGGATCGAACCGGCAAGCACCACCTCGCGGCAGTTTGCCCGCCGCAGCGCCTTGAGGAGGGCGCCGACCGCGCCGAGCCCGAGCCAACGGTGCGGAAGACCTTCGCAGGTTGCCGGGTCCGTTTCGCCTTCGAAGGCGATGACCAGGACATCGCGGCCTTCACCGACCGAGGCTCGCGCGATGAGGCCCGGCAGCGGCCCGCCGCCGGCAAGAATCCCGAGGCTACTCCCCGCCATCGTCCCGGGGCTGGCATATCGAGCGCTCGCGATCGAGCCGCATGAAGTCGACGATGTCCATGACCGGCTCGTTGTCCTGGAACAACTCGGCGACGTCCGCGAGACGCTCCGACATGGTCCCCTCTTGCGCGAAGAGCAACCGAAAGGCGCGCCGGAGATCGTGGACGATGTCGCGGCCGAAGCCCCGGCGCTTGAGCCCGATCAGGTTGAGCCCCGTCAGCCGGGCGCGGTCGCCCATAGCCGAGCCGTAAGGGATGATGTCGTGCTCGACCCCGGACATGCCGCCGACGATCGCGTGGCGGCCTATGCGGACGAACTGATGCACGCCGGCGAGGCCGCCGAGAATGGCCCAGTCGTCCACCGTCACGTGGCCGCCCAAGGTCGCATTGTTGGCCATGACGACATGGTCGCCCACGATGCAGTCATGGGCGACGTGGGTTGCGATCATGAACAGGCAGTTGTTGCCGACGCGCGTCAGCATGCGGCCGTGAGGCGTCCCCGGACTCATGGTCACGTGCTCGCGGATGACGTTGTCGGCGCCGATCTCGAGACGCGACGGCTCGCCCCGGTACTTGGTGTCCTGGGGCGGATGACCGATCGAGGCGAAGGGATAGATGCTCGTACGCGGCCCGATGCTTGTGCGTCCCGCAACGACGGCGTGCGAGACCAGACGAACCTCGTCGCCGAGCACGACGTCGGCTCCCACCATGCAGTAGGGGCCGATGCTGACGCCCTCGCCGAGCTCGGCGCCGGGCTCGACGATCGCGGTCGGGTGAATATCCGCCACGTCAGCTGTCGTCCAGGATCATCGCCGAGTATGTCGCTTCCGCGACCGTCTGGTCGTCCACTGCAGCTCTGGCCTCGAACTTCCACACGTTTCGGCGGCGGTGCTTCTTGGTCACATGGACGAAAAGCTGATCGCCCGGCACCACGGGCCGTCGGAAGCGGCAAACGTCGATCGACATGAAGTACACGAGCTTGCCCGCCATCGCCGGGCCAAGGGTCGCCACCACGAGCACGGCAGCACTCTGTGCCATCGATTCGATGATCAGCACGCCCGGCATCACCGGCCGGCGCGGGAAGTGGCCGTGAAAGTATGATTCGTTGATTGATACGTTCTTGATGCCGATGGCGCTCTCGTCCGGGATCACGTCGATGACCCGGTCGATCATGAGGAAGGGGTACCGGTGGGGGATCGCCTCGAGGATATCCTCGATGTCCATGCGCTCCACCGTCTTCTTCGGTGTCGTCTCGTTCATTCCGGGGACGCTCTGCCTCTTGCCAGTCGCGCCAACTGTGCGGTTTGGCGGTGCCATTGCCGGATCGGCACGGCGGGCGTGCCGGCGTAGGTCTCGCCCGGCTCGATGTCGCGGATTATGCCGCTCTGGCCGACAAGCTGCACACCGTCGCCAACCGTGAGGTGGCCCAACACCCCTACTTGTCCGGCAATTTGCACGAAGTCGCCGATTCTGGCGCTGCCCGCGACGCCGGATTGCGCCGCGATCATGGTGCCGCGCCCGATGCGCACGTTGTGGGCGATTTGCACCAGATTGTCGATGCAGCAGCCTTGGCCGATCACGGTATCGGGGCCGGCTCCGCGGTCGATGGTGGTGTTGGCACCGATCTCCACATCGTCCTCGATCAGGACGCGGCCAAGCTGGGGAACCCTCACGTGGCCGCTCTTGTCGACAGCGAAGCCGAAGCCCTCCTGGCCGATCCGCACGCCGGGAAAGATCGACACCCGTGCGCCCACGATGCAGTGGCTGAGCGAGGCGCCGGCCGCGATCCGCGTATCTTCGCCGATCTCGACCGCAGTCCCGATGGTGACGTTGGCCCCGATCAGGCAGCGAGCGCCCAGGCACGCGCCGGCCTCGATGACGGCACCGGCCTCGATCCGGCACCCTTCGCCGACCGCCGCTGCAGGGTCAATGACCGCCGCAGGATGCACTCCTGGTGCGGGCGCTGACACGGGATAGAACAACGCTGCGGCCAGCGCGTAAGACTTGTACGGAGCCTCGCTGGTCAATATCGCGACGTCGGGCGGCGCGCGGTCCGCCAACGCAGTCGGTGCGATGCAGGCGCCGGCGCGGCAGATGGCGAACGCTTCGACGTACTTGCGATTGTCGAGGAAGCTCAGGTGCTCGGGCCCCGCTTGCCCGAGCGGAGCCACATCGCTGAGCGTCTTCGCCGGATCCGCACCGGCCGCGAGAAGCGCGCCGACGGCCTTGGCGATCTCGGCCAGCGCGAACGGACCCGCCACGGCGAAGAAGCGTGGATCGGGCATCAGCTCTCGTCGAAGGTCAGCGCAATCTCGGGGAACGCTTCGTTCAACCGTTCGATGACCAGGTCGGTCAGATTGAACTCCGCGACGGAGAACAGCGATGCGTGGACCGGCAATACGATCTCGATACCCCGCGCCTCCGCCAGCTCCGCGACAACGGTGCCGAGGGCCTCGCGGAAGCCGACCTCACCCTCCGCGACGGCGCGCTGCAGCATTTGGCTCTGCGCCTTGGCCCTCTGGTCGGCGGTCGCGACTTCGGCGTTGAAAACGCGCTGGCGTTCCTCGAAGGCGGCGGGCGCGAGCAACGTCTGCTGCTGAATGAGCTCGTCTCGAATTCCACGTAGCCGCTCCGCCTCACGCTGTGCCTCTTCGGCATAGGCCCTGCGCTGCGCCTCGCCTTGGCTCCGGATCGAGTGGATCGCTGTCGCCTCCTGGAGAATTCGCCCCATCTCGATGATGGCGATCCGCGTCCCGTGCTCTTCTGCCCAGACTCCGGCGGTGCTGCCCAGGGCACAAGGAACCGCGAGCGCGAGCACCAGACAGAGCCGTCTCCATCCCCGCATGTCTAGAACCTCGTTCCGAAACTGAAGCGGAAATTCTCGGTTCGATCGAAGTCTTCCTTTATCAGAGCCCGCGCGAAGTCGAGCCGGATCGGACCCAGCGGCGAGCGGAAATTGATCCCGACGCCGAGGGAGAGCCGAGGCGAGCTCTCGTCCAGAAGCTCCGGCCCTGATTCGTCAATCGCGGTAAGGGTGCCCACGTCCATGAAGATCGCGCCCCGCAGGTTGATCTCATCGGGAAGGCCGAGTGGAAAGCCCAACTCGCCCGACAGCGAATAGAACAGATTGCCGCCGAGCGCATCGCCGGTTTCGGCATCGCGAGGGCCGACGCCACTCGGCTCGAAGCCCCGGAGCCTGCGGCCGCCGAGGAAGAAGCGATCGACGATACGCACATCGTCGTCGATGCCGAAAATATGGCCGGCACGCGCGATCGCGCTCAACACCCACCCGTCCGCGACCGAATAAAAGTGGCCGTAGGTGAGTGTGTGCTTGAGGAACTGCGCATCGCCGCCGAGCCCGGCAAGCTCCTGCCCGAAGCGGACGACGTAGCCATCGGTCGGGTCGATGCGGCTGTCGCGCAGGTCGTACTCCAGCCTATGGGCAACCGCCGAGGTGAGCGTCTCGCCCTCCTGCGCGGCAATGAATCGCGATGTGGAGGAAGAAACATCGCTGACTTCATCGTTCTTGAGTGTGTAGGAGACTGTATGCCGCAGCCGCTCGGCCAACGGATAACCTGCTCGCGTCACGAAGCCGATGGTCTCTCGGTCGAACGAACTTTCGTCCTGCAGATCGACCGTTCTCCGGAACACGTCGACGCCGGCGGCGACGTCGCGGTCCATGAAATAGGGCTCGGTGAAGCTCAGATCGATCTCCTGGCGGCTTTCGGAAACCGTAAGCGCGAGCCGGAGCTCTTGTCCTCGGCCGAGCAGATTGCGCTCCCGAATGGCGATGTCGCCAAGCACACCCTCGGCGGACGAGAGGCCGGCGCCGAAGCTGAGCTCGCCCGTGGACACTTCGCTGACCTCCACCGTAAGGACGGTGCGGTCCGGTGCCGTGCCTTCGCTGGTGTCGATATCGACCTGGCTGAAGAAGCCGAGGTTCATGATGCGTTGTCGCGAGCGGCGAATGAGGGCCGTGTTGAAGGCATCTCCCTCCGCCAGCCGGAACTCGCGACGAATTACCTCGTCAAGGGTGCGGACATTGCCGACGATGTCGATGCGCTCGACATAGACCCGCGGGCCCTCGTCGACTTCGAAGGTCACGTCGACTGTCTTCGCCTCGCGATTCGGTTCGACTTGGGGGCTGACGTCGGCAAAGGCGTACCCGCGGCTGCCGACGACTTCCGTCAGCGCGAGCAGCGTGTCCTCGACCTGATCCGCGTCGTACCAGTCTCCCTCTTCGATTTCGACGATGGGGAAGAGGTCCTCCGGCGCGAGGTCCCGGAGCCTGCTTTGAATATCGATGGCGGCGACCCGGTAGCGTTCACCCTCCTCGAGCGAGAAGGTGATGATGAAGTCGCGGCGATCCGGCGTCAGCTCGGCGACCGCTGAAATCACGCGGAAATCGACGTAGCCGTTGGCGAGGTAGAAGCGGCGAAGCAGCTCGCGGTCGAACGTCAACCGGTCGGGATCGTAGGTGTCGGCACTCGTGGCGAAGCGATACCACGCACTCTCTACGGTCTGGATGACGTCCCGGAGCGCACTGTCGCTGAAGTGAGTGTTGCCGAGGAAGTTGATCCGCTGCACTTCCGTAATCGGCCCCTCGTTCACCTCGAAAACGAGATCGACCCGGTTTTGCGGAAGCTGGATGACCTTGGGCTCGATGGTGGCGGCGAAACGGCCGCTGCGCCGGTAGATCTCAGTCAACCGCTGCAGATCCGTCTGCACCCGCGGCCGGGTGTAGACCGCGCGCGGTTGGAGCTGAATCTCGGCTTTGAGCTCGCTGTCCTCGATGGCGTCGTTTCCCTCGAAAGCCACGCGATTGATGATCGGGTTCTCGATCACTCTGACGACCAGCGCGCTTCCTTCCCGCCGAATGGCCACGTCGGCGAACAGGCCGGTCGCGAACAGGCTCTTGAGGGACTCGTTGACCGCATCGGAATTGAATTCGTCGCCCGGGCCAATCGCCATATAGGACCGTACGGTGTCCACCTCGATACGCACATTGCCCTCGACGAGGACGGACCCGATCGTGCTCTCCTGCGCCGTCGCAGCACCGATCCACAGGCCAAGGATGAGCGCAGTCAGCCAGACGACGTGTCGCATGCGGCCCCTTGGGCGTGCCGTTGTCGCTCCTGGCATTTGCTTTGCTCGCTGGGTCATGAGGTCAGGCCGATGATGTCCTTCGTGGTCACCCATACCATCAAGGCGATAACGAGCGTCAGCCCGACCATCGCGCCGATCTGTTGAATCCGGGCGGTGAGCGGTCGCCGGAACGCGGCTTCCAGACCGTTGTATAGCAGGTGTCCGCCGTCGAGCGGCGGAATCGGGAACAGATTGATCAGGCCGAGGGCGATGGAGATCAGCGCCGCAAACTCGACGAAGCCGGAAACGCCACGCTCGAGCACGCTTCGCGACATGACGGCGATGCCGACGGGGCCGCTCAGCTGCTCGGTGGAGCGGGCTCCTACGATCATCTGGCCGATCGCGCGGAGGTTGGCGGCGGCGAGCGTATAGGTGTGTTCGACGCCGGCCCAGATCGACTCGCCGACCCCCAGATCGCGGAACGCAGTCTGCTCTTCGGGGTAGACGCCGATCCGCCCCGTCCCGTTCACGTCGTTCGGGGTCACGGTCAGCGGGACCTCGCGACCGCTGCGTTCGACGACGAAGGTGAGGGGTACTCCCGCGTTCCGCTCCACGATGGTGCGAAGGTGGTCGAAGCTCTCGATCTCAGAGTCTCCGATGCGGACGATGTTATCGCCCGCTTGCAGGCCGCCCCTCTCTGCCGGGCTGCCCGCGACCACCTGCGCGACGGAGGACGGCGTGAACGGCCGGACGCCGATGTCGCCCAGCTGCTGCGGCCGGTCGAAGGCGTCCAGCACCTCGACGATCTCCGGCTTCACGGTGAACTCGAGCTCTGCGCCGCCGCGCTCGACCGCAAGCGTGATGGGCTCGCCCAGACTCTGGAAGAGGGTGAACTGGAGTTCCTCGAACCGCTCGACGCGGCTGCCGTTGAGCTCGACCAGCCTGTCGCCCGGCTGGAGCCCGGCGACGGCGGCAGGGCTGCCGTCGCGCACGGCGCCGATCTCCACCGGCGTGTATCGTTGGCCGACGACGATGAAGAAGACGGCGAAGATCGCTGCCGCGAGTAGCAGGTTCGCGAACGGACCCGCGAACGCGATGGCCGAACGTTTCCCCACCGATTTGGCGTAGAATGAATCGGGCGGGAGCGGCCCGTCGCCTTCGGCCGACATGCTGGCGACGTCGGCGTCGCCGGCGAACTTCACATAGCCGCCGAGCGGAAGCGCGCAGAACTTCCAGCGCGTTCCGTGACGGTCGTCGATGCCGAACAGCTCCGGCCCGAAGCCGACCGCGAACACTTCCACGCGCACGCCGTTGATCCTGGCCACCAGGTAATGGCCAAGTTCGTGGAAGAAAACCACGGGCGTGATTATCGCGAGAAACGGCCAGATATAGTTCAGCTTGTCGACGAGTAGATCCATGGGTGCCACTTTGCGGCTATGATGGGGCGCGGGCGCCGGGTCGAGCCGGGCCGAGCGATCGGTTCGGTGAGGCGATCAGGGTAGCATTGCCGAGTATATATCACTGTGGCGCCCGCGCCGTGCAATTCAACCGCAATTCAACCGCAATTCAACCGCAATTCAACCGCAATTCAACCGCAATTCAATGTGAAGAGCAGCTTGAGATGCGTGCTGATCGGATGCGCTCACAACGGGCACGAGCCCGATCGACACGTGCGCGTGTACCTCTCAGGCCGCTGTGCGCTTGCGGGTGGGCGGTATTCGGGGCAAGGTCCGGGGCCATGGGATCCGGCTCGGCGTGGGCTTCGCGTTCCGGCGGGGTACGGCCCACGATGGGTTGCAGCCCGCGTGTGCAGCGATGAGTGCGTCCGACGCGCGGCCGGCGGCGCTTTTCGACCGGCGGGCTTTCGCGCAAGCGGTCGCCCGGCTCGGTCGAGATGACCGGAAGACCGTCCTGGAGCTTGCGAGAGGCGCCCGCGACGAGGGCCGTCGGGAGCTCTGCCGGCGCCTCGAAGCCGGGGCCTCCGGTGCCGAGATCGTTGCGGCCCAGACCTCCCTGATCGACCAGCTGCTGCGCGCGCTGCTCGAGTGGGGGTCGCACGTCGTCTATCCCGAGCCCAATCCGACCACGGCGAGCCGCCTCTCCCTGGTGGCGGTCGGCGGTTATGGCCGGGGCGATCTGGCGCCTCACTCCGATGTCGATATTCTCTTCCTGCGCCCCTACAAGCTGACCGGCCGAAGCGAGCAGATCATCGAGCATCTGCTCTACATGATGTGGGACCTCGGCCTCGCCGTGGGCCACGCGACCCGCTCGGTCTCCGATTGTCTGCGAAGGGCGCAGGAGGACATGACGATTCGGACCTCCGTGCTCGAATCGCGCCATGTGTGGGGCGATCAGGCGCTCTACGATGCGTTCCGCCGGCGTTTTCTCAGCGAGTTGGTGCCCGGCACCGAGGCCGAGTTTGTCGCCGCCAAGCTTCACGAACGCGACGCCCGCCATCTGCGCGCGGGCGATTCGCGCTATCTCCTCGAGCCCAACGTTAAGGACGGCAAGGGCGGATTGCGCGATCTCCACGTGCTGTTCTGGATCGCCAAGTACCTCTTCCGCGTCGAGCGTTTCGGCGAGCTCGTCGAGCGTGGTGTGCTCAGCCGGCACGAGTATGGTCGCTTCGCGCGGGCGGAGGACTTCCTCTGGCGGGTGCGGGCGCACCTGCACGTCGTCTGCGCCCGCACGGAGGATCGCCTCACCTTCGACCGCCAGTCCGAGATCGCGGCGCGCATGGGCTATGGGCCGCGCCGCGGCAATCTGGCCGTCGAGCGGTTTATGAAGCACTATTTCCTCGTCGCGAAGTCTGTCGGCGAGCTCACGCGGGTATTCTGCGCGGTGCTGGAGGCGGAGCGTCTCCACACCGCGCCGGTCCACCGATCGGGGACGAAGATCGGGCCCGCCCGCGACGGGCTCTTCGTCTCAGGCGGGCGCATCGCGGCGGTCAGCGAAAGCACCTTCAGCGAGCGCTCGGTGCGCCTCGTGACGATCTTTCGCCGGGCGCAAACCGAAGGCCGCGACATTCATCCGGCAACGCTCCGCCTGATCCACCAGGGCCACGGGCTGATCACCGCATCGGTGCGCGACGACCCGGAGGCCAACCGCGCCTTCCGCGCGATCCTCACCGACAGGCGCAATCCCGAAAAGATCCTGCGGATGATGAACGAGGCCGGCGTGATGGGGCGCTTTCTTCCAGATTTCGGCCGTGTCGTGGCGCAGACCCAGCTCGATCTCTATCACGTCTACACGGTCGACGAGCACAGCATTCGGGCCATCGGCGTGCTCGCCGCGATCGAGAGAGGCGCCCTGGCCAACGAGCTGCCGCTCGCCAGCACGCTCATTCACCAACTGCGGATGCGCGACGTGCTCTATCTCGCGCTGCTGTTGCACGATGTTGCGAAGGGGCGCGGTGGCGACCACTCGGAAATCGGCGCCGAGATCGCGCGCGAGGTCGCGACCCGGCTGGAATTCGCGACCGACGAGGTTGAGACCGCCGCCTGGCTGGTCCGCTGGCATCTCCTGTTCAGCATGACCGCGTTCAAGCGCGACCCGAACGATCCGCGCACCGTCGACGATTTCGTCGGCCGGGTCCGTTCGCTCGAGCGTCTCAGGCTCCTGCTGATTTTGACCGCCGCCGACATCACCGCCGTTGGGCCGGGGCGCATGACCGCGTGGAAAGGATCGCTCTTGCGCATGCTCTACCACCGCGCCGAGGCCGTTCTGGCGGGCGGCCGCGAGGCCGAGGACCGCGACGCGCGCGTGGCGAAGGCCCGGCAGGCACTGCGCGCCCGCCTCGCGGACTGGACCGAGGCCGACATCGCGCACTTCGAGACCAGGCTCCCCGCTACCTATTGGCTGTCCACCGACAGCGCGATGCAGGAGCGCCACGCACGCTTTGTGCAGGGTGGGGGCAGGGGGCCCCTGGTCGAGACCCGCATCGACCGGGCCAGGGACGCAACGGAGATGACGCTCTACACGCCCGATTACATCGGCCTGTTCGCCGCCATTGCCGGCGCGGTGGCGACTACGGGGGCGAACATCGTCGATGCCCGCGTCTTCACCACCAGCGACGGGATGGCCATCGACACGATCTGGATCCAGGCCGCAGGTGGCGGCGCGTTCCGCGACGAAGAGCGCCTGGAGAGGCTCAAGCAAAGCGTGGTCCGCGCACTCTCCGAGGATGACGCAGGTGCCGGAGGTGCGGATGAGGCGGCCTTCGAGGCCGCGCCGCGGCCGGCGCGCACTGCTGCGATCGTCGTCGAGCCCCATGTCCTCGTCGATAACGGCGCGAGCCGCGGCTACACGGTGATCGAGGTCAGCGCGCGCGACAGGCCGGGGCTCCTCTACGACATCACGCGGACGCTCAGCGCCTGCGGCGTCTCGATTGGCTCGGCGCACATCTCGACGGTCGGCTCCCGCGCCGTCGATGTCTTCTACGTCAGGGACCGCTTCGGCCTGAAGCTCTCCCGCGCTGCCCAGGTCGCGCAGGTGCAGGGCCGCCTGACCGAGATGCTCGGGCGCGAGGCCGGTGTCGCGCCCGGCAAGCGCGCGGACGATCCCGTGCCGCGCCGCCGCGCGGCCGGCTGAGCCGCCGGCCCTCCGCCGGCCCCCGCGCAAGCCATGGCACTCGCCCGCTGGGCCGCAACCGTCGGCGGCTACACCATGGGCTCGCGCGTGCTCGGTTTCCTGCGCGACATCCTGATTGCCTCGGTTCTGGGGGCAGGGCCTGTGGCGGACGCCTTCTTCGTCGCCTTCAAGCTGCCCAACTTCCTGCGGCGGCTGTTCGCGGAGGGCGCGTTCAACGCAGCCTTCGTGCCGCTCTTCGCGGGCGTGCTGGAGCGCGACGGGCGCGCGGCAGCCAAGTCGTTCGCGGAGGACGTTCTAACCGTCCTGCTGTGGACGCTGCTGGTGCTCGTCATCGCAGCCCAGATCGTGATGCCGTGGCTCATGCACGTCCTGGCACCGGGCTTCACCGACGAGCCGGGGAAGCTCGATCTGACCGTGCAGCTCACGCGCCTCACCTTCCCCTACATCCTCCTGATCTCGCTCGTGTCGCTGCTCGGCGGCGTGCTGAACTCGCTCTATCGTTTCGCTGCGGTCGCGGCCACGCCGATCCTGCTCAACCTCTGCCTGATCGGGGCCTTGCTCGGCCTTTCGCACTGGACCGAAACGCCGGGGCACGCGCTCGCGATCGGGGTCACGGTCGGCGGAATCGTTCAATTCGTCTGGTTGATCGTTGCGGCCTCCCGCGCAGGGATGTCGCTCCGCCTGCGCTGGCCGCGGCTCACGCCGGGGGTCAAGCGCCTGCTCATCCTCGCCGCACCGGCGGCGCTCGGCGCCGGCGTGGCCCAGATCAACCTGGTCGTCGATATCATCATCGCATCGCTGCTGCCGCCGGGCTCCGTCTCTTTTCTCTACTACGCCGATCGCGTGAATCAGCTTCCGCTCGGCGTCGTCGGCGTCGCGGTCGGGACCGCGCTATTGCCCCTGCTCAGCCGCCAGCTGCGGGCGGGCGAGGTCGAGGAGGCGGTCGGGAGCCTGAACCGGGCAATCGAGATGGCGCTCCTGCTGGCGGTGCCGGCGGCAGTCGCGCTCATCGTCATCGCGGGCCCCGTGATCGCGGTCCTGTTCGAGCGCGGCGCCTTCGGGGTCGACGAGAGCAGCGCCACGGCCGGCGCCCTCGTCGCCTATGCCGCCGGGCTCCCTGCCTTCGTGCTGATCAAGGTGCTGGCGCCCGGCTACTTCGCGCGGCAGGACACGCGGACACCGGTGCGGATCGCGATCCTCTGCCTGACCGTGAATGTCGTGCTCAACCTCGCGCTCATGGGGCCGCTCGCCCATGTCGGGATCGCGCTGGCAACCACGCTCGCCGGCTGGCTCAACGTGGGCCTTCTGGCCGCGGGTCTCGCGCGGCGAGGCTTCCTCAAGCCGGACGGTCGGCTGAAACGCCGGCTCCCGCGAATGATCGCGGCGGCGGCCGGCATGGCGCTGCTCTTGTGGGGGATCGCGCTCGGCCTGGAGACCCCGCTCGAAACCGCGGGTCTGCGCATTGCGTCACTCGCCGCTCTCGTCGCCGCCGGCCTCGTGGGCTACGGCGCTCTCGCCGCCGCCATGGGGGCCGTATCGGTGAGCGAGATGCGCGCGCTTCTCAGCCGCCGGAAAGGCCAAGGGGAAGGCCAAGGTTGACGGCGCCGCGCCGGGACGCGATAAGGCGCGCCCCGGCGGAGCGTTCATGACATGAAGCGGGTCTTTTCCGGCGTACAGCCGACCGGCAACCTGCATCTCGGCAACTACCTTGGCGCGATCAAGAACTGGGTCGCGATGCAGCGGGAGTACGACTGCCTCTACTGCATCGTCGATCTGCACGCGATCACGATGCCGCAGGACCCCGAGGAACTCACCAGCAACACGCGCGAGGTCACGGCCGGGCTGATCGCCGCCGGGCTCGACCCCAAGACCTGCATCATCTTCAACCAGAGTCGGGTGGCGGCGCACGCGGAGCTCTCCTGGATCCTCAACTGCTTCACGCCGCTCGGCTGGCTCAACCGCATGACCCAGTTCAAGGAGAAGGCGGGGAAGAAGCGGGACAGCGCACTCCTCGGCCTCTACGCCTACCCGGTGCTGATGGCTGCCGACATCCTGCTCTACCATGCGACCGCAGTGCCGGTGGGCGAGGACCAGAAGCAGCACCTCGAGCTCTCGCGCGATATCGCCGGCGCCTTCAACCGCGCCTACGATGTGGAATTCTTCCCGCTGCCCGAGCCAATGATCTTCGGCGCCGCGACGCGGGTGATGAGCCTGCGCGACGGGCGCAGCAAGATGAGCAAGTCCGATGGCTCCGATTACGCGCGTATCAATCTGACCGACGACGCCGACACGCTCGCGCTCAAGATCAAGCGCGCCAAGACCGATTCCGAGCCGGGCCTCGCCTTCGACCCCGAGCGGCGGCCCGAGGCGGCGAACCTGCTGAGCATCTACGCTGCGCTCGCCGGCGAGCCCGTGGAGCGGGTTATCGCCGAGCACACCGGGACGGGCTTCGCGGCCTTCAAGGGCAAGCTTGCCGATCTCGCGATCGAGACGCTCGGCCCCATCGCCCAGCGTATGCGCGAGCTGCAGGCGGACCCCGCCTATATCGACGGGGTGCTGGCCGACGGCGCAGAGCGCGCACGGAACATCGCCGACACCAACCTCGCCGAGGTGCGGCGCATCATGGGGCTGCTCGACGCCTGAGCGGTGCCGGGCCGTGATGTACGGCCCGATTTGCCCAAATTCTGCGCGATTCCAGACTTTTCGCTTGCGCACCTTGAGCGGGAGGCGCATGTAGCGGGCGCACTCTTGCCCGCTACATGCGCCTCCCGACCCAGCCGATGGAGATCTATCTCCCGATCGCCGAGCTTTCAGCCAACGCGCTGATTCTGCTCGCGCTCGGCGGCGGCGTGGGTCTGCTGTCGGGCATGTTCGGCGTCGGCGGCGGGTTTCTGATGACGCCGCTGCTGATCTTCTTGGGCGTCACGCCGTCGGTCGCCGTCGGTACCGGAACCAACCTGATCATCGCCTCGTCGGTCTCCGGCACCATGGCGCACTGGCGCCGCGGCAACGTCGATTTTCTGATCGGTGCTCTGATCTCCGGCGGCGGCATCGGCGGTGCGTGGCTCGGCGCCTTCATCTTCAAGCTGCTCAGCGATGCCGGCCAGATCGACCTGGTGGTGTCGCTCGCCTACGTGCTGTTTCTCGGGGTGGTCGGCTGCCTGATGGTGGTCGAGAGCGTGGGCGCGATGGCGCGCCGGCAACGCGCGTCCCGCCGCAAGGCCCACGTCCACACCTGGATACACGGCCTGCCGCTCAGGCTCCGCTTCCGGCGCTCGCGCCTCTATGTCAGTGCGATCCCGCCGTTCGTGCTCGGCTTCCTCGTGGGCATCGTCGCCTCCATCATGGGCGTCGGCGGCGGGTTCTTCATGGTCCCGGCGATGATCTACCTCATTGGTATGCCGACCGCGGTGGTGGTCGGCACATCGCTCTTCGGCATCATCGTGATCAGCTCGGTTTCCTGCTTCGCTCACGCCGTCAACAACAACAACGTCGATATCATCCTCGGCCTCCTGCTGGCGGTCGGTGCCGTCATCGGCGCCCAATACGGTACGCGCATCGGCGGGCGCATCCGGGCAGAACATCTTCGGGGTTTGCTGGCGCTCCTGGTGCTCGCGGTCGGCGGGCGGCTCGCCTATTCGCTGGTCGTGATGCCGGACGATCCCTTCGCCGTCGCGCCGCTGTGGGCCAGTCCGTGATGCCTGTTCTTCGCCAGATCGGGATGGCGGCTATCGCCGCGGTGGTGGCGGCGCAGGCGGCGACGCACGCGGCGGCGGCGGAAGAGGGGCCTGACGAGCCCCTGTTGATTGCGCTCTCGACGCAGCGCATCGAGATCGATTCGAACTTCGCCGGCACGTCGATCCTGCTCTTCGGCGCGACCGACGTGGTGGGTGACGTCGTGGTCTCCGTGCGCGGCCCCGAGGAGCCCGTGGTGGTGCGCCGCAAGCGCCAGACCGTCGGCGTCTGGATCAACCAGGAGTCGATCGCCTTCCGCAACGTGCCCGGCTACTACTTCGTCGCCGCGTCGCGGCCGCTCGAAGAGATCGCGCCTGCCGAGTTCCTCGACCGCAAGCAGCTCGGCTCCGGGCGCCTGTTGCTGGAGGCAATCTGGTTCGACACGTCGGGCGATGCGAATGAGTTCCGCGCTGCCCTCCATCGCGGCCGGGAACGCGACTCCCTCTATCGCTCGGAACCCGGCGTGGTCGAATTCATCGACGAGCGCTTGTTCCGCACGACGATCGACCTTCCCGCCCACGTGCCGACCGGCGATTACGTGGTGGAGGCGCTGCTCATGGTCGACGGCGAGGTGCTCAGCACGCGCTCGGCATCGCTGAGTATCGAGAAGGCCGGCTTCTCGGCGGACATTTCCACCTTCGCGCGGGCGGACGAAGCCCTCTACGGCGTCATTGCTATCGCGTTGGCGCTGGTGGCAGGATGGGTGGGCAGCTTCGCCTTCCGCAAGGGCTGAGGACGCGGCGGGATCGATGCCATGACTGAGCAGGCGCCGCCCGAACCGGGCGCGACCCATGTCGCCGGGCAGGTCACCTTCCTCGTCTGCGTTGCGGACGACGGCCACTCCGAGGTCGCGGCGCGGTTCGCTGCGCTGCGCGCGCGGAATTCCGGCGGGCATGTCGCGCTGCTTCACGTCGTGCAGCCGCCGGAGTTTCAGCATTGGGCAGCCGTCGGCGAGCTGATGCGGCAGGAGACGCGGGAGGAAGCCGAGCTTCTTCTGCAATCCATGGCCGCGAAGGTGACGGAGGTCACGGGAGAGGCACCGAGCATGACGGTGCGCGAGGGCCGCATCGGCGACGAGATCCTGGGCCACGTCGACGAGCACGAGGCGATCAACCTTCTGGTCGTGGGCGCCGCTCCGCCCGATCAGGGACACGGTTCGTTGATTTCATGGTTGGCTGGGCAGCTCGCCGGTCAGCTCAACATCCCTCTCGTGGTCGTCCCCGGCAACCTGAACGATCGACAGCTCCAGGACCTGACGTAACCCGGAGCTCTCGCCAGGGTCATGGACTGCAAGGTGCCGGGGATGCAGTCCCGCGCTGTGGATAAGCTGTGCGATACAAATATTTTCGTCGGTAATTCAACGAGTTGTCCGTCGGGCTTGACCGATCATGTACTCTGGAGCAAGTTCTAGGCGCCCGTAGTGGGCAGGGTTGGGAAAAGCATGTTCATCCAGACCGAGCGGACCCCGAACCCGGCGACATTGAAATTTCTGCCCGGAGAGGCGGTGATGTCGTCTGGGACTGCGGACTTCCGCGATGTCGGGTCGGCGGAACGTTCCCCGTTGGCGCGGCGACTGTTTCAGATCGAGGGCGTCACCGGGGTCTTCTTCGGCGGCGACTTCGTCTCGGTCTCCAAGTCCGACGACGCCGATTGGCAAATGCTGAAACCCGTGATCCTCGGCGTAATCATGGAGCACTTCGTTGCGGGTCATCCGCTTCTCCTCGACGATGCCGCAGAGACGGCAGAGGCGGAGGCGGACGACGGCGCCGATGCGGAGATCATCGCTCAGATCAAGGAGCTCCTCGATACCCGAGTACGGCCGGCCGTGGCGCAGGACGGCGGTGACATCACTTACCAGGGTTTTCAAAACGGCATCGTGATGCTTCAGCTGCAGGGGTCGTGTCAGGGCTGCCCCAGTTCGACCATGACCCTGAAAATGGGCATCGAGAACATGCTGAAACACTACATCCCGGAAGTCGTGGAGGTACGCGCCGTCTAGCACGGCTCGTGCGCTCCCGGCGAAGCCGGGGAGGGAGATAGGGCGTTTTGACGAGTGCCGAAGGGCGGGCCTATGCGCGCGCGCGCAGGGGGAGTGCCCTCTACTGTGGGTGGAGTCGGTCTTCGCTTCCACCGGCGAAGGAGATGGCGAGCGGCGGGAGAACCGCTCCCCTGTCAGCGCTGGGTGCGCTGGGGGTGGCAACGCTGGCGCTTCTCGGTGTTTCCGCGGCCGGCACCGACCTCATTCAACCGGCTGCAGCCCACACGCCGATGCATTTGACTCTT
Organism: Alphaproteobacteria bacterium; assembly: GCA_965262755.1. Taxonomy (GTDB): domain Bacteria; phylum Pseudomonadota; class Alphaproteobacteria; order UBA828; family UBA828; genus WTGU01. The sequence continues at coordinate 1,845,648 of OZ253557.1, forward strand.
GCTGCCGCAAAGTGGATGCAGGCGGCCGACACTGCGACGGCAAGGTTGGCGCCCGCAGCCCTCATGCCGGCCGTGCCGGGCCGTGTCAGGTTGGTTTTCTCCTTCTCGGACGCACCGCCCGGCGAACCGCAAGAGGCCGCATGGCAAGAGGCGGTCGTGGTGCGCGCTCGGCCAATCAGCGCGTCGTCTGCCGCCGTTATGCGCCTCTCTCCGGCAGACCTGCAGCCCACGCCGGCACCGGCGCCGGTGATGAAGCCGCCGGTGGTGGCGCGTGCCGTGCCGGACAGCGCAGTGCCGTCAGTCGTCCCGAAGCCCAAGACGTCAAGGGCATCCGTCACCGCCGTCATCGCGAGTTTCGCTTCGTTCGGCTACGAGCTCGACCAGGTGCGGGCGGCGGCGAGACCGGTTCCGCGTCTCTATCTGGAGGCGCTGCCGCACGACCTCGCCAACGTCTCGTCCGTGGAGACAAAGAAGCGGCTCTTCGTCCAGACGGTTCTCCCGATCATCCTTCGGGTGAACGAGGAGATCACCACGACGCGCCGGCGGGTCAAGCGGCTGGGAGAGAGGCTCCTGTGGGATGGCGCGTTGACGGCCGCCGACCGGGAGTGGTTGATCGCCATCGCCGAGCTTTACGGCGCCGCGCCTTTCGACGTGCCTGGCCTGCTGAGGCGGATCGATATCGTGCCGCCGTCGCTGGCGCTGGCGCAGGCGGCGGAGGAGACGGGATGGGGCACCTCCCGCTTCGTGCGGGAAGGCAACGCGCTCTTCGGTCAGTACACGTACAAGTCCGTCACGGGCATGGTGCCGGAGCGGCGCGACGCCGATCGCCGGCATCGCGTACGCAGCCACGACAACCTGCTTGCTGCGGTGCGGTCCTACGTCCACAATCTCAACAGCCATTGGGCCTACGAGGACTTCCGCGACCGGCGGGCTCTGCTGCGCCGCGCCGACCGGCTGATCGATGGTTACGACCTGGCCGGGGAGCTAGGCCAGTATTCGGAGCGGCGGGCGGCCTACGTCCAGGCTATCCGCCAGATCATGCGTCAGAACCGATTGCGCGATTTCGACGGGGCCTGGTTGAACGATCGTCAGTGGACGGCGTTGATCGGCCTGCCGAGCGAGCAGCCCATCTGATCGAGGCGGTGCCTGCCGCCATCAGCGCCGGTCAGAGCGTTTCCGCCTCACGCGGAAACGCTCTCGTACTTTGTCGCTCACGGCAGCCGGCCTGCGGCCGGCGCCTCCGCGAGGGCGCCGCAGGAGCGGCGGGCCGCGGTCGCGGCCTGTCGCGAGTCCGTCAAAGACGGACTCGCTCTAAGGCGCCACGAACTGAAGCCCGAACCAGTGCCAGCGCCCGCCCTCGGCAGGGGCGGTGCAGTTGAGCCGGGCCCGACCGGTTGGGAAGGGCCGGTCGAACAGCACCTCGACGCGGCCGTCGCCCGCGTGGTCGAGCGTGGTGGCGACTCCACTTGAGGCATAGCAGGCGAGGGAGGCGGGGTTCGGCAGGGGCGGCTCGATTGTGAAACCGACCGTCGGCGGATTCTCCACCATGATCTGATCCGTCGGCGTCACATCGCGGGCGCCGAGCGGCAGGGTGTCCACGATCAGCCTGAAGCGGTTAATGTCTCCGTAGCTCGCATTCAACGCAAAGCGCGGGAGGTTGAGCCTGTTCGAATGCGCCGCGACGCCGCCGGAGTGTTGGCCGAAAGCCGCAGTGAAGCCGAGCTCCGCGACGAGCGTGCGCAGCGCCCCGTTCCATTCGCCGTAGGGATAGGCGAAGAGCGCGGCATCCACGCCGAGCTCCTCCTTGATCCGCTGTTGCGCGCGCAGCAGGTCGGCCCGGTTCTCGTCGCTATCCCCCTGCCACATGTGCCCGTGCGCGGCGCTGTGATTGCCGATGGCCACGCCCGCCGCGACCAGTTGGCGGAGCTCGTCCCAGCCCATGATGCCGGCGTGGCCCTGATCCACCGCGTCGGTGGAAACGAAGACGGTGAACGGGAAACCCGCCTCCTCGAAACGCGGCCACGCTTCCTCGAAGGTCGAGCGCGTCGCGTCGTCGACGGTGATGCCGACGGTACGCTCCGGCAGAGGCTGGCCGGCGTCGATCGCTGCGAGAATCTCCGGAACCGGCAGCACGCTGTAGCCATCGCTCGCGAGGTGCTCGATGTGCGCCTCGAGCTGGGCGATCGTGACGCTCGTCGACGGGTACGAGTCCTCGCCGAACCGGTGGTAGATCAGGATGACGGCGGAATCGGCGGCAAGCGCCGCGCTGCTGGCGGTTGCAACGATGATTGCGGTGGCCAGTGCGATGCACATGGAGCGACCGGAGAGGAAGAGCGAGCGGATCGTCACGGTGCCATCAACCCGGTGCCCGCAGCGGTATCCCAGAGCAGGGGATAACGGCGGGGCGCGAACATCTGGTAGTGCCACCATTCGTTGAGATAGTGATCCCAGCCGGCCGACGCCATCAGGCCGAGCAGCAGCATCCGGTTGCGCTGTGCAGCCGGCGTCGGTGCGGCGCTGCCGTGGAATGCGCGCGGCGTCAGATCGTCGAAGCCGGTGCCCATGTCGAGCGTCGCGCCGGTCTCCCGATCCGCAAGGCTGAGATCGACCGCGACGCCCCGCGAGTGCGGCGAGCCCCGCCGCGGGTCCGCAAGGAAGGTCGGGTCCGGACACTGCTGCCAGAGCGCCCATTGCGCTTCGACCGGGCGATAGCCGTCGAAGACGACGAGTTTCAGGCCCTGCGCGCCGGCGAGATCGATGGCGCGGTCGAGCAGCGCCGCGGCGTCGGCGTGGAGGTAGCAGGCTGCCCTGCGGTAGATGCGGCGGCCCGTGATGTTGTCGTCGTTGGCGTAGGCAAGCGCCAGCGACACGTCGAAGCGAGGCGGAGCGATCTCGATCAGGCCGGTCATGGATGTCGTCGCGTTGCGACCGGGAGCATTCGCCACAATAGCACCGGTTTGCCCGGCGATGCATGGTTGCGGCCACAGCCGCGCGGGTGCTAGAGCCGCCACGAGCGGACGCAAGGCGGCTATCGGCGAACGGCCCCACGGATGAGGCTACTCGGGTTCGACACGGCGACGACGGCCTGCTCGGCCGCGCTCTGGGCCGAGGGCGAGGTGACCGCCCACAGGCGCATCGAGGCCGGCGGCAGGCATGCGGAGGCGCTCGTGCCCATGCTGCGCGAGGTCGCGGCCGAAGGGGGCACGACGCTCGCTGCGATCGACCGGTTCGCGGTCACGGTCGGCCCCGGCTCCTTCACCGGCATTCGGATCGGCCTGGCAACCGCGCGCGGTCTCGCCCTCGCTCTGAAGCAGCCTTTGATCGGGCTTTCCACGCTCGAGGTTCTCGCTGCAGGCGTTCCTGCCGGTGAGCGCGACGGGCCGGTTCTCGCTGCTCTCGATGCCGGGCGGGGACGCCTCTATGCCCAGCTCTTCGACCGTTCGCTGCGCGCGCTCTGCCCGCCGCAGGCGCTGGCGGCCGAGGCGTTGCCTGGGTTCGTGGCGGCGGGGAACGGCAGTCCACTTGTCGTGGTGGGAACCGGGCAAGAGGTCGCGCTTGCGGCGTTAGCACCTGCGATCGAGGCACGCCCGGCAAGCGGCTCCCCAACGCCCGATGCGCGCGTGCTCGTCCGCTGCGCCGCCGCCCGTGCCGAGGCGGAGGCCGAGGCCGAGGGGGGCGTTGCGGCGCCCGTGCGACCTCTTTACCTGCGCGAGGCCGGGGCGCGGCCCAAGGCTCGGCCGACCGGAGGAAATGCCCCTCGTGGGTGATCCGCCGGCGATCGCGGCAGCGTCGATCGCGGAGATCCGCGAGGGCGACCTCTCCGCCGTCGCGGCGCTCCACGCCTGCTGTTTCGACGAACCGTGGCGGCCCGAGTTGATCGGCCGCATCGCACAGGCTCCGGGTGGCTTCGGCCTGCTCTGGCGCTGCGAGGACGAGCCGCTGGGCTTCGTTCTCGGCCGTACGAACCACGCCCGCGCCGAGGTGCTGTCGCTCGGTGTGGCGCCTCCCGCGCGCGAGCGCGGCATTGCGCGTGCCCTGATGCATGCGGCGATCGATTGGGTGAGCCGGCGCGACCTCCGCGCTCTCTATCTCGAAGTCGCGGAAGACAATACCGTCGCGCTGCGTCTCTACCGTGCCTTGGGATTCGCTCCCGTCGGACGCCGCCCCGGCTATTACGCCAGACCGCAGTCCGAAGCCGTGGACGCGCTCACGCTGCTCCGGGCGATCGTGCCGGCTGCCCTCGCCGGCGAGGGCGATTCAGGCGGGTCTCGGTGCCCAGAAGCGTTTTCTGATCGGCGGCGAGAGCTTGCCGCTGATCGCGCGAGAGACCCCGTCGGCGATCGCGATCTGGCATGCCTCGGCCATTTCCTTGCGGGAGCGGAACTGCTCGATGGTCACCGGGGGGTGAAACTGAATGGCGATCGTGGCGTTGCCGAGGCCGGCGACGGTCCACAGGTGACTGGCGAGCTCCATGTCGCCGTACCAGGCGTAGAAGGGCCTGTAGGGCCGCCCCATGGGGATCCCGTTCAGCCGCGTGTAGGCGATCGAGACCGGCTGAACCACGAGCGGCTTGCTCCTGACCGGCTTTTCGGCGATGCCGAAGAAGGCGCTCTTGAACGGCAGCACCCTGTTGCCGTCGTTGCTGGTGCCCTCCGGGAACAGGATCAGGTTGTCGCCCGCCTCGAGCCGCGCGGTCATGTCGTCGAGATGGTGGGCAGTGCGCGACGCGCGGCGCTCCACGAACACGGTACGCTGCATCCTGGCGAGGAAGCCGAACATCGGCCAGCTGCGCACTTCGGCCTTGGCGACGAAGCTTCCCGGCACTACGGCGCCAAGCGCGCTGATGTCGAGGTAGGACGTGTGGTTGCAGACGAAGAGGGTGGGCACGGTCCGCGACACCGTACCGTACCGCTCGATCCTGAATCCGAAGATGCGGCACACGCCCCGGTGCCAGACCACGGGCAGACGTTTGGCAAGCGGCGCCCGGAGCGCCATGAGAACCAGCTGAAACGGGACCAGGCAGACGGTCCAGCCGAAGAAGCGGAGCAGCACCGCGAAGGCGATCATGTGAGCTTGTCCAGGTAGCGCTGTGTCACGAGGTCGGTCTTGACGACGATGCTGACATCGACGCTGCCCCATTGCCGGTCGATGACCGCGCCGTCGCCCACGAAGCCACTAAGCCGGAGATAGCCCTTGATCAAGGGCGGCACCGCCTTGAGCGCGGCGCGCCTGTCCACCGCATCCTTCGGCATCAGGTTCATATTGACGTAGTGCTCGTCCCTCGCGCGCGGGCAAAGCGCCGGCGGCGCGCGGTGGAAGTGATGAAGGTAGGAGAGTGGCGCCGCATGATCGGCAGGCTCCGTACCCGGAAAGCTGGCGCAGCCGAACATGATCGGGACGTCATAGTGCAGCACATAGGCCGCGTTGCCCCGCCAGAGCAGGGTCATCGTGGTGCCGTTGCGGTATGCGGGATCGACGCAGGAACGGCCCAGTTCCAGGACCTCGCCGGGCTGGGCCACGATCGTGTCGATGTTGTATTCCCATGACGAATAGAAGCCGCCGTGCGCGTCCGCCACCGAGCGCCGGAGCAGCCGATAGGTGCCGACCACCTTGTCACCGGCGCTGCGGTCGTGGTCGATCACCAGCAGATGGTCGGAATAAGCATCGAAGCGGTCGAAGTCGCGCTCGCGCGCCGCCATCTCGCTGCTCGGGTCGGCCGCCATCTCCTCGTAGAACACGCGATAGCGCAGCGCCTGGGCGGCGTCCACCTCAGCCGGTGAGCGCGCCAGGCGCACCTCAAGGCTCCCGGCGACGATCCCGGCCATGATGAAATCATCGTCGGTCATGGGCTTCTTCGTGCGTCAATCCTCGGGCGTTTCCAGCGGGACAGCGTAGAGCTCCAACCGGTGATCCACGAGCTTGTAGCCGAGCGCCTTGGCGACGGCGGCCTGAAGCGCCTCGATCTCCTCGTTCTGGAATTCCACCACCTTGCCCGACGTCAGGTCGATCAGATGGTCGTGGTGCTCGTCGGGGTGTTCTTCGTAGCGCGACCGCCCGTCGCGGAAGTCATGGCGTTCCAGCAGGCCGCACTCCTCGAAGAGGCGGACCGTGCGATAGACCGTCGCCAGGCTGATGCGGGGGTCGATCTCGGTCGCGCGCCGGTAGAGTCCCTCGACGTCGGGATGATCCGACGCATCCGAGAGGACGCGCGCGATCACGCGCCTCTGTTCGGTCATCTTCAGGCCGATTTCGCCGCAGCGCTGTTCCAGCGTGGATACCGGCAAGTCGTCCCGCTCCTCCTCAAGCGACTCTCTCCGAACATTATAAGCCAAGGGGCGGCCCAAGGCGACCGCCGCTGCCCGGAATCTGTGCGCGCGGTGGCAATCGTGACCGGAATAACCTAGGCTCGGAGCCGAGCCGCGTCACGCGCCCGCCGGCACGGGGCCATGACCAACCGAAAGCCCAGCGACGACCTATCGAAGGAGCAGATCCTGGAGTCGATCGGCCAGATCGTCTCGGAGGGCGAGAGCCGCGGGCGGAGCGCGGACGCAGGCGCAGCGACCTTGGCCCCACCTTCGCCCCCGCCCGCGCCCAAGCCTTCCGGGGGCGATGACGTACTCGATCTGGTCGACGTGGTCGACGAGCAGGGCAATGTGATCCAGCGAGGACAGGCCGCCGAGGGCGCGCCAGCGTTCTCGTTTCCGCCCTCCGGCGAGCGACCGCCCCGGCCGGCCGGCGAAGGCAGCAAGGCCACTGACGAGCAGATGTTGGAGGCGCTCAGGCCGATGCTCCAGACGTGGCTCGACACGCACATGCCGCCGATCGTCGAGCGCCTTGTACAGCGCGAGCTCGAACGGGCTACGCGCCGCTCCGAGCCCGAGTGAGACGTTCCCCAAGGGTGCTTTCACGCCTACCTCCGTACTAGCCCCATCCTCCCGAAACGGTTACGAGACGACGATGCTTGAGAAGACCTATCGGCCTGCCGATTTCGAGGGCCGCCTTTACGATCTCTGGGAGAAGAGCGGCGGCTTCGCCGGCCGGCCCGGCGAGAGCGCGCCGTGGTGCGTGATGATGCCGCCGCCCAACGTCACCGGCAGCCTGCATATGGGGCATGCGCTCAATAATACGTTGCAGGATGTGCTCACCCGCTATCGCCGCAAGACCGGGCGCAACGCGCTCTGGCAGCCGGGCATGGACCATGCGGGGATCGCGACGCAGATGGTGGTCGAGCGCCAGTTGGCGGAGGAGGGGACGGACCGCCGTGCCCTCGGCCGCGAGGCGTTCATCGAGCGGGTCTGGTCCTGGAAGGAGGAATCGGGCGGCGCGATCGGGCGCCAGCTCCGCCGCCTCGGCGCCTCGCCCGACTGGGCCAGGGAGCGCTTCACCATGGACGAGGGCCTGAGCCGGGCGGTGATCGAGGTCTTCGTCACCCTCTACCGCCAGGGCCTCATCTATCGCGACAAGCGCCTGGTCAACTGGGACCCGGTGCTGGGCACGGCGATCTCCGATCTGGAGGTCGAACAGCGCGAGATGCGGGACGGCAAGCTCTGGCACGTCCGCTATCCCATCGCAGGCCGGTCCGGGGCGCACATCGTCGTCGCCACCACCCGGCCCGAGACCATGCTGGGCGATACCGCCGTCGCCGTGCACCCGGAGGATGAGCGTTACCGGGGCCTCGTCGGCAGCGACGCCCTGCTGCCGCTCGTCGGCCGCCGCTTGCCCATCGTCGCCGACGAGTACGCCGATCCCGCCCAGGGCTCCGGTGCGGTGAAGATTACCCCGGCCCACGACTTCAACGATTTCGAGGTGGGCCGCCGCCACGACCTCGATATCGTCAACGTGTTCGACGCCGAGGCCCGGATCAACGAGAACGCGCCGGAGGCCTATCGCGGCCTCGACCGGATGGAGGCGCGCGAGCGCGTGCTTGCCGATCTGGAGGCCGAGGATCTGATCGAAAAGGTGGAGCCGCACGTCCACACCGTGCCGCACGGCGACCGCTCGGGCGCGGTCATCGAGCCGTGGCTGACCGATCAGTGGTACGTCGATGCCAAGACCCTCGCCGAGCCCGCGATCGAAGCGGTGGAGACCGGCCGCATCCGCTTTGTGCCCGCGCGTTGGGAGAACACCTATTTCGAGTGGATGCGCAACATCCAGCCCTGGTGCATCTCGCGCCAGCTCTGGTGGGGCCATCGCATCCCGGCGTGGCACGGCCCCGACGGCCAGGTCTTCGTCGCCGCGACCGAGGTAGAGGCCGAGGTGCAGGCGGCGCAGCACTACGGCCAGTCCGAGCCGCTCACGCGCGACGAGGACGTGCTGGACACCTGGTTCAGCTCGGGCCTCTGGCCGTTCTCGACTCTCGGCTGGCCCGAGCGCACCGAGGCGCTCGAGACCTACTATCCCAACAGCGATCTGATCACGGGCTTCGACATCATCTTCTTCTGGGTCGCCCGGATGGTGATGCTCGGGCTTCACTTCATGGGCGATGTCCCCTTCCGCACCGTTTACATCCATGCGCTGGTGCGCGACGAGACGGGGCAGAAGATGTCCAAGAGCAAGGGCAACGTGATCGACCCGCTGGCGCTGATCGACAAGTACGGCGCCGACGCGCTCCGCTTCACGCTGGCCGCGATGGAGGCGCAGGGCCGCGACATCAAGCTGGCCGAGAGCCGTGTCGCCGGCTACCGCAACTTCGCCACCAAGCTGTGGAACGCCGCGCGCTTCTGCGAGGCGAACGGGTGCGAACCCGACGCCGGCTTCGATCCCGCCCGCTGTGAGGGCCAGATCAACCGCTGGATCGTGGGCGAGGCCGCCCGCGCCGCCCGCGAGGTGACCGCAGCGCTCGATGCCTACCGCTTCGACGCAGCGGCGGGCGCGGTCTACCACTTCACCTGGGATGTCTTCTGCGACTGGTACCTGGAGTTCTCCAAGCCGACGCTTTCCGGCCCCGACGGGCCGGCAAAGGACGAATCTCGCGTCACGGCCGCCTGGTTGTTGGACACGATCCTCGGCCTCCTCCATCCCTTCATGCCCTTCGTCTCGGAGGAGCTTTGGGGCCGGATCGACGAGGGAAGGGCGGGCACCCTGATCACGGCGCCTTGGCCCGTGTTCGACGAAAGCATCGGCGACTCCGATGCTGCGCAGGAAATGGACTGGGTGGTGCGGCTCGTCACCGCGGTGCGCGCCGTGCGTGCCGAGATGAACGTGCCCGCAGGCGCGCGCATCGCGCTCGGGCTGCGCGGGGTCGGGCCGGAGACGGCGGCGCGCCTGGGCCGCCATCGGGACGTGGTCACGCGCCTTGCCCGGCTCAGTGAGGCCGAGCTGCTAGATGGCGAGGTGCCGTCCGGCTCGGTGCAAATGATGCTGGACGAGGCGACGATCGTCCTCCCGCTCACCGGCGTGATCGAGTTCGACAAGGAGCGTGCCAGGCTCGACCGGGAGCTCGGCAAGGTCGGCAAGGAGCGCGACAAGCTGGAGCGCAAGCTCGACAACCAGCAGTTCCTCTCGCGGGCGCCCGCTCACGTGGTCGAGGAGCAGCGCGGCCGGCTCGACGAGGCGCGCAGGGCGGAGGCCCGGCTCAAGGCGGCGCTGGAGCGGATCGCGGCGTCGTAACGGCGTGTTGACATCGCCGGGGCGATGTTCGTGGCTTGACCGCAGCCCACGGGGGCGAGTAAGCCGTGCGCCGGCGGGCTCGGCCTGACGGGCGGGTCCGCGCAGCAGATATTGCGCCGACCCTGCAATAGTGGGCGGTACGCAAGGGAAGGGCGCCATGAGCAGGAAATTCGACAAGTCGAAGCTGCCGAGCAGGCACATCACCGAAGGGCCCAAGAGCGCCGCACACAGGGCGTTCTTCTACGCCATGGGCGTCTCCCGCCAGGCGGTGAGCCGGCCCATCGTGGGCGTCGCGACCACCTGGAACGAGACCGCGCCCTGCAACATCACGCTCCGCCGCCAGGCGCAGGCTGCGAAGGCGGGCGTGGACGAGGCGGGCGGCACGCCGCGCGAGTTCACCACGATCACGGTGACCGACGGCATCGCCATGGGCCACCAGGGCATGAAGTCCTCGCTCGTCTCGCGCGACGTGATCGCGGACTCGGTCGAGCTCACCATGCGCGGGCACTCCTACGACGCGCTGGTGGGCATCGCCGGCTGCGACAAGTCGCTGCCGGGCATGATGATGGCGCTGGTGCGGCTCAACGTGCCGGGGGTCTTCCTCTACGGCGGCTCCATCCTGCCGGGGCGCTTTCGCGGCAAGGACGTCACGATCATGGATGTCTACGAGTATTACGGTAAGCTCAACGAGGGCAGCGTGACCGAGGAGGACCTCGCCGAGATCGAGGCCGTGGCCTGTCCCTCCGGCGGCTCCTGCGGCGGGCAGTTCACCGCCAACACCATGGCCTGCGTCTCGGAAGCGATCGGCCTTGCGTTGCCCCATTCGGCAGGCGCACCGGCGGTGTACGAGTCCCGCGACGAGTTCGCCGTGGCCTCGGGCACCTGCGTCATGGACCTGATCGAGAAGAACCTCCGCCCGCGCGACATCGTCACCCGCAAGGCGATGGAGAACGCGGCGACGGTGGTGGCGGCGACCGGCGGCTCGACCAACGCCGGGCTGCACCTGCCCGCCATCGCGAACGAGGCGGGGATCGACTTCGACCTCGCGGCGGTGGCTGAGGTGTTCAAGCGCACGCCCTATATCGCCGACCTCAAGCCGGGCGGCCGCTACGTCGCGAAGGACCTGTTCGAGGTGGGCGGCGTGCCCATCGTGCTCAAGGCGCTGCTTGAGGGCGGCTACCTCCACGGCGACTGCATGACCGTGACGGGCCGCACGCTCGCCGAGAATCTTGCCGATGTCAGGTTCCCCACCGAGCAGGACGTGGTGGTGCCGACGTCTGCACCACTCTCGCCCACTGGCGGCGTGGTGGGGCTCAACGGCAATCTCGCGCCGGAAGGGGCGATCGTGAAGGTCGCCGGCCTCTCGCGGCTTCGCCATGTCGGGCCGGCGCGCTGCTTCGACACCGAGGAAGAGGCGATGAAGGCCATCGTCAGCCGCGACTACCGCTCGGGCGACGTGATTGTCATCCGCTACGAGGGGCCGAAGGGCGGCCCCGGCATGCGCGAGATGCTGGCCGTCACCTCGCAGATCTACGGCCAGGGCAAGGGCGAGGAGGTGGCACTTATCACCGACGGCCGGTTCTCGGGCGCGACGCGGGGCTTCTGCATCGGCCATGTCGGGCCGGAAGCTGCGGTGGGCGGCCCCATCGCCCTGCTGCGCGACGGCGACCAGGTGACCGTCGACGCGGCCAGCGGCGAGCTCAGCGTCGCGCTCTCCGATGCGGAACTCGCGGAGCGCCGCAAGTCCTGGGCCCCGCGCTCGCACGACTATCAGGCGGGCGTGCTCTGGAAGTACGCGGTGACCGTGGGCCCCGCCTACCAGGGTGCGGTGACGCATCCCGGAGGGGCTGCGGAAACGCATTGCTTCGCGGACATTTGATCGGTCGCGCGTTCACGGCCGCACGGCCAAGCCATGACCAAGAATAGCGGCGACAAGGGGCGCTACCGGGACGAGACGCTGCTCTCGGTGCTCGGCCGCGACCCGGCGTCAAACCACGGCGTGGTCAACCCGCCCGTCTATCACGCGTCGACGATCCTGCATGAGTCGGCGGCAGCGCTGAAGGAAGCCACGTTCGGCCCGCGCGAGTACGGCAAGACCTATTACGGCCGCTACGGCACGCCCACGACCTTCCCGCTGCAGGATTCCATCGCCACGCTGGAGAGGGGCTACCGGACCTACCTGTTCGGCTCCGGCAAGGCGGCGATCGTGGCGGCGCTGCTGGCCTTCGTGAAGAGCGGCGACCACGTGCTGATGACCGATAGCGCCTACGGCCCGACGCGGAGCCTCGCAAACGGCCTGCTCAAGCGCATGGGGGTCGAGACCACCTTCTACGATCCCTGCCTCGGCGCCGGCATCGCGGAACTGATGCGTGCCAACACCAGCGTGGTGGTCGGCGAATCGCCGGGCTCGCTTACCTTCGAGGTTCAGGACTTTCCGGCGATGGCGGCTGCGGCCCATGAGCGGGGCGCGGTCCTCGTCGTGGACAATACCTGGGCCTCGCCGCTTTTCTGTCAGCCGCTGGTGTTGGGCGCGGATATCTCGATCCAGGCCGGCACCAAGTACATCGTGGGCCATTCGGACGCCATGCTGGGCGCGGTCACCACCACCGAGGTCCATGTCGAGGCGCTCCGCCGTATCTTCGAGGAGCTTGGCGCGGCACCCGGCCCCGACGACTGCTATCTGGGCTTGCGCGGCCTGCGCACGCTCTCCGTCCGGCTGCAGCGGCACCAGGAGACAGGCCTCGCGCTCGCGCGCTGGTTCCGCGAGAGGCCGGAGGTCCGGCAGGTGCTCCACCCCGCGTTGGAGGACGACCCCGGCCACGCCTTGTGGAAGCGCGATTTTTCGGGCGCATCGAGCCTCTTCGGCGTGGTGCTGGAGCCGGTGCCGGAGCCTGCGGTCGATGCCTTCCTCGATTCCCTCGCGCTCTTCGGCCTCGGCTATTCCTGGGGCGGTTACGAGAGTTTGGCGCTACCCACCTATCCCTGGAAGCTCCGGGACGCGACCCGCTGGGATCCGGCGTATCCGCTGCTCCGCATCTACGCGGGGCTTGAGGACCCGGACGATCTCATCGCCGACCTGGAGCGGGGTTTCGAGCGCATGGCGGCGGCGCGCGACGCCTAGTTCGAGGCCGGTTGAGGCGCCCGACCTTTTCCTGTTTGCCGCCCGCGAGATGTCGACGCCGCCGGAGCGCTGCCTGGTGATCGAGGACAGTGCCGCGGGCATCGAAGCGGGGCTGGCCGCCGGCATGAACGTCTGGCGCTACGTGGGCGGATCGCATATCGCCGATGTCGCTCGGGCGCGCGACGAAACACTTGCGGACGTACCGGTTTTGACAACTGGGAGCAGTTCTATTTTTTGGCGCCAGAAATGCGGGCTAGGACCAACGGCGGCGGCAACCGCCTGGACGACGCGGCCCGGGCCGGATGGCTCTATTATGTCGCGGGCAACACCCAGGACGAGATCGCCCGCAAGCTGGGCGTGTCGCGGCAGTCTGCGCAGAGGCTGGTGTCGCTGGCGGTCAGCGAGAAGCTGATCAAGTTCCGGCTGGATCACCCCATCGCACGCTGCATGGAACTTTCGAGGCAACTGAGCCATCGGTTCTTCGACGCTGTGGAGGCATGATCCGATGCTCCTTTGCTGCGGCGAAGCTCTGATCGACATGATCCCGAAACCGACCGTGTCGGGGCACGACGGTTTCGTGCCGCACGTCGGCGGTGCGGTCTTCAACACCGCGATCGCGCTTGGGCGGCTCGGCGTGCAGACAGGAATGCTGACCGGGCTTTCCACCGATCTGTTCGGCCAGCAATTGATCGCATCGCTTCACGCGAACCATGTGGATACATCGCTGCTTGTCACCTCCGACCGTCCCACCACGCTCGCTTTCGTGCAGCTCACAGACGGCCATGCCTCCTACACGTTCTACGACGAAAACTCGGCCGGACGGATGCTCGACCGGGCCGACATGCCCATGCTGCCCGACGAAGTCAGCACGCTCTATTTCAGTGGCATCAGTCTGGTCTTTGAGCCCGGTGCCGAGACCTACGCCGCACTGCTAAAGCGCGAGGCCGCGGCCCGTGTTGTCATGCTCGATCCGAATATCCGTCCAAGCTTTATCCGGGATATCAGGCGATATCGCGACCGTCTGGATCGGATGATCGCGTTGTCGGACATCGTGAAAGTTTCGGACGAGGATCTGAACTGGATTTACCCCGGTCCGCAATCGCTGTTCGAAAAACTGGATTTCGTGCGCCAGGCCGGGGCATCCGTCGTGATCCTGACACGCAGCGGCGAGGGCGCCACCGCCTTCCTGAAAGACGGCACCAAGGTCTCGGTTCCGGTTGACCGCGTCGACGTCGTCGACACGATCGGTGCGGGAGACACGTTCAATGCGGGCGTATTGGCAAAGCTCGCGGAACTCGGATTGCTGATCAAGGAATCCCTGGCTGCCATCGATCCGGATCTGATGCGTGAAGCCATACGCTTTGGCGCTCGGGTCGCTGCGATCACCGTTTCCCGAGCCGGGGCGAACCCGCCTTGGAGGCATGAGATTTAGCCCCCATTTCTCACAAGGGTTCTGGTGAAATATGTGGGCTAAATCTGTTTGAGGTGGACTGATCATGGTTGCGCGAGTCATTCCGGTCGATCCGTTCGATCTTGTGGTCTTTGGTGGCACTGGCGATCTTGCGCAGCGCAAGCTGCTGCCCGCGCTCTATCGCCGGATTCTCGGCGGGCAGGCGTTGCAGGGTTCGAGGGTCATTGCCGCTGCCCGAAGAGATCTCGACGCCGACGGCTTTCGCCATATGGCCGAGGCGTCGCTCAGGGATCATGCCGGTCCTGGCAAGCTCGATCCCGATCGGTTGGCAGTCTTTCTCGCCATGCTCGACTATGTGCGCATCGATGCGGAGGGCGAGGGCGGCTGGGCTTCACTCTGCGACAGGCTCGAGGGCTCGGAGCGGATGCGGGCCTTCTATCTTTCGGTGGCGCCGCAATTATTCGGCCCGATCAGCGAACGGCTGGCGACGAGTGGCTGCCGGACGCCGGACACGCGCCTGGTCGTCGAGAAGCCGCTGGGCCGTGATCTCGAGAGCGCGCAGGCGCTGAACCGCCAGCTCGCGACGCTATTCGAAGAGCGCCAGATCTACCGGATCGACCACTATCTCGGGAAGGAGACGGTGCAGAACCTGATGGCGCTGCGCTTTGCCAATGCGCTGTTCGAGCCGATCTGGAACGCGCGCCATGTCGACCATGTGCAGATTACCGTCGCCGAGCGGGTCGGTGTCGGCGGCCGGGGCGCCTATTATGACCGGAACGGCGCGATTCGGGACATGATGCAGAACCATCTTCTGCAACTTCTCTGCCTCATCGCCATGGAGCCGCCGGCGCATTTTGAGCCGGATGCGGTGCGCGACGAGAAGCTTAAGGTGCTGCGCAGCCTGAAACCGCTGGACGGGCTTGGCGACGTGGTGCGCGGCCAATATCGCGGCATCAATGGCGAGGCGGGCTATTGCGATGATGCGGAGAACCCCGGATCGCGCACTGAAAGCTTCGTGGCGATCAAGGCGGAGATCGCCAACTGGCGCTGGAACGGGGCGCCGTTCTATCTGCGCACCGGAAAGCGGCTGCGGGCGCGGATGTCCGAGATCGCCGTCGTCTTCAAGGACGCGCCACATTCGATCTTCCCCGAGAGCGCGGGGGGCACGCGTCCGAACGTGCTGGCGATCAGGCTGCAGCCCGACGAGGGGATCACGCTGAGACTGACTATCAAGGAGCCGGGCCCCGGCGGGATGCGGCTGTGCGAGGCGCCGCTCGATATGACCTTTGCCGAGACCATGGGTGCAGAGGGCCTGAGCATGCCGGACGCCTATGAGCGGCTGGTGATGGACGTGATCCGCGGCGACCAGACGCTGTTCATGCGGGGTGACGAGGTCGAGGCGGCCTGGCGCTGGATCGATCCGATCATCGCTGCGGCGGAGGCAGCGCCCGAGCGGCCGCAAGCCTATGACAGCTATTCATCGGGCCCTGAAGATGCGCTGATGCTGATGCATCGCGACGGCCGGCGCTGGCGCGCGGTCGCGGTGTGACGCGGATTGTCGAGGCCGCGGACCGGGGCGCGCTGGCCCGTCTTCTGGCCGGCGAGATCGCGGCGGTGTTGGAGGCGGCGATTCGAGGCACCGGCCGCGCCGCGCTGGCGGTGCCAGGCGGCACCACCCCGGCGGCGTTCCTGTCCGCGCTCGGCGGCCATGCGCTCGACTGGGCGGCTGTTGCGGTGACGCTCACCGACGAGCGCTGCGTCCCCGCCGATCATCCGCGCTCGAACCGGCGCCTGCTCGACGAAACGCTATTCGCCGGCCCGGCCCGCGCGGCGCGGTTCGTGGCGCTCGACGACGAGCAGGCACTCTCGGCGCTCCTGCCGCTCGATGCCTGCGTGCTGGGGATGGGGGAGGATCTGCACATCGCCTCACTCTTCCCCGGTGCCGACCGCCTGGACGAGGCGCTTTCGGCGGAATGCGCCTCTCCGGCCCTGCGCTTACACGCCCCCGGCGCGCCAGAGGAGCGCATCACCCTGACCGCGCCGGCGCTGACCGGGGCGGGCCGGCGCTTCGTGCTGATCCATGGTGCGGGGAAACGCGCGGCCCTAGCCCAGGCAAGGGCCGCGGCTGGCCCTGCCGATGCCCCGGTCCGGCTGGTCCTCGACGGGCCGAACCCCGCCACCGTCTACTGGGCGCCGTGAGGCAATGACCGGGAGAATCCGATGCCGCTGAACGATACCGTGCACACGGTGACCGAGCGGATCCGCGCGCGGAGCCGGACCCTCCGCACGGCCTACCTCCAGCGCATGGCCCGGGCCGCTGACGCCGGGCCGGCGCGGGCGCATCTCTCCTGCGGCAACCTCGCGCACGCCTTCGCCGCCAGCCCGGAAGCGGACAAGACGCGCCAGACCGGCAGCGCGGCCGGCAACATCGGCATCGTAACCGCCTACAACGACATGCTCTCGGCCCACCAGCCGTTCGAGGGATTTCCCGCGCTGATCCGCGAGGCGGCCCGGCAGGCAGGTGGCACCGCCCAGGTCGCCGGCGGCGTGCCGGCGATGTGCGATGGTGTCACCCAGGGCCAGCCGGGCATGGAGCTCTCGCTCTTCAGCCGCGATGTGATCGCACTCGCGGCGGGCGTGGCGCTGTCGCACAACTGCTTCGACGCTGCGATCTTTCTCGGCGTCTGCGACAAGATCGTCCCCGGGCTTGCGATCGCGGCAGCCACCTTCGGCCATATCCCGGCGATCTTCGCGCCGGCGGGGCCGATGACCTCGGGCCTGCCGAACGATGAGAAGGCCGCTGTGCGGCAGCGCTTCGCCCGCGGCGAGATCGGCCGGGACGAGCTGATGGCCGCCGAGATGGCCTCGTATCACGGCGCAGGCACCTGCACGTTCTATGGCACGGCGAACTCGAACCAGATGCTGATGGAGTTCATGGGCCTGCACCTGCCCGGCGCGAGCTTCGTAAATCCCGGCACGCCGCTCCGTGAGGCGCTGACCCGAGCGGCCGCCCGGCGGGCGCTCGAGATCACCGCGACCGGCAATTCCTACACGCCCGTTAGCGCGGTGCTCGACGAGCGCGCCTTCGTCAATGGAATGGTCGGCCTGCACGCCACGGGCGGATCGACCAATCTGACCCTGCACCTCGTGGCGATGGCCCGTGCCGCGGGCGTGCTGATCGACTGGTCCGACATGTCGGAACTATCCGCCGTCACGCCGCTGATGGCGCGGGTCTATCCCAACGGACTGGCCGACGTGAACCATTTCCACGCCGCCGGCGGGCTCGGCTTCATGATCGGCGAGCTGCTCGAGGCCGGGCTCCTGCACGGCGACGTCCGCACCGTCGCCGGCGACGGTTTGGCCCGCTACACCCTGGAGCCGGTGCTGGGCGACGATGGGCTCGCCTGGCGCGAGGGTGCGCGCGCGAGCCTGAACGACAGGATCCTGCGCCCCGCAGCCGATCCCTTCCAGCGCACCGGCGGGCTGACCGTGTTGTGCGGCAATCTCGGCCAGGCGGTGATCAAGACTTCGGCGGTCAAGCCCGAGCACCATGTCGTCGAGGCCCCGGCCCGGGTGTTCCAGGATCAGGAAGAGATCAAGGCCGCGTTCCGCAATGGCGAGCTGGAGCGCGATTTTATCTGTGTGCTGCGCTTCCAGGGCCCGCAGGCCAACGGCATGCCCGAGCTGCACTCGCTGACGCCGCTCCTCAGCGTCTTGCAGGACCGCGGCTTCCGTGTGGCGCTGCTCACCGACGGGCGCATGTCCGGCGCGTCGGGCAAGGTGCCCGCGGCCATCCATGTCACGCCCGAGGCCGCGGCGGGCGGGGCGATTGCGCGGGTGCGCGACGGCGATATGCTTCGGCTCGACGCCGCAGCGGGCCGGCTCGACGTGCTCGGCGATCCGGCGGAATTCGCCGGGCGCGCGCCGGCGCAGGCCGATCTCTCGGCCAATGCCTGCGGCATCGGGCGCGAGCTCTTCGCCGCCTTCCGCAGCAATGTCGGCCCAGCAGAAACCGGTGCCGCGGTCGTTGTCTAGGGGATCATGACCCCGCTCGAAGCCGCCTGGGAGAAGGTTCACCGCGAGGCTGCGCGCCTGCGCCCGACCCATCTGCGCGCGCTGTTCGCCGACGATCCGGCACGGTTCGAGCGGCTCTCCTTCGCCTTCGAGGACCTGAGCATCGACATCTCGAAGGAAAAGCTCGATGCCGCAGCGCTCGATGCGCTCCTCGCGCTTGCCCGGGCGGCGGATGTCGAGGGCCGGCGCGAGGCGCTGTTTGCGGGCGCGCCGGTCAACCGGACCGAGGGCCGGGCGGTGCTCCACATGGCTCTGCGCGGCGGCGCGGCCGCGCCGCCGGGCGATGATGTCGAGGGTGCACGCGCCGATGTCCTCGCGTTCGCCGAGGCCGTGCGCGCCGGCAATTTCACCGACGTCATCAACATCGGCATCGGCGGTTCCGATCTCGGCCCCGCCATGGCCGTGCGGGCGCTCTCGCCCGACCATGACGGACCCCGCGTGCACTTTGTCTCGAATGTCGACGGGGCGCATCTGGCCGACACGCTCCGAGGGCTCGACCCGGCAACGACGCTGGTCATCGTCGCGTCGAAGACCTTCACAACGCTCGAGTCGATGACCAATGCCCGCTCCGCCCGGGCCTGGCTGGGCGGTCACGCGGCAGAAAACATGGCGGCGGTCTCGACCGATCTCGCGGCCTGCGCCGAGTTCGGCGTCCCCGCGGAGCGGGTCTTCGGCTTCTGGGACTGGGTCGGCGGGCGCTACTCGCTCTGGAGTGCGATCGGGCTGAGCCTGGCCATTGCCATCGGCGCCGGGCGGTTCCGGGACTTTCTCGCCGGGGCCGCCGCGATGGACCGGCATTTCCGCGAGGCGGCCCTTGAAGAGAACCTGCCGGTGCTGTTCGCGCTTGCCGGCATCTGGCGGCGCAACGCGATGGGCTGGCCGACGGTGGCGCTGATCCCCTACGACCAGCGGCTCGAGCGCTTCCCGGCCTATGTCCAGCAGCTCGAAATGGAATCGAACGGTAAGTGCGTCACGCAGGACGGCAAGCCCACACCCTGCGCCACCGGCCCGGTCGTCTGGGGCGAGCCGGGCACCAACGCGCAGCACTCGTTCTTCCAGCTCCTGCACCAGGGTACCGACGTGATCCCCGTCGACTTCATCGCCGCCGCCCGGCCGCGCGATGCCGACACGGAGCACCATCGGCTCTTGCTTGCCAATTGCCTGGCGCAGAGCGCGGCACTGGCCTTCGGCCGCGCGCAAGCCGAGGCCCGCCCCGGACTGACGGCGGCCGAGGCCGACCGCCTCGCGCCGCACCGGACCTTCGCGGGCGACCGGCCGTCTACGACCATCCTGCACCGCCAGCTCGACCCGTTCGCGCTCGGCCGGCTTATCGCGCTCTACGAGCACAAGGTGTTCACGATGGGGGCCATATGGGACATTAATTCCTTCGACCAGTTCGGTGTCGAGCTCGGCAAGGCGCTCGCGCAACGCCTGGCCCCGGTCATGCGCGGCGAGGACGGAGCCGACGCCGGGCTCGA
This sequence comes from Alphaproteobacteria bacterium, assembly GCA_965262755.1. Classification (GTDB taxonomy): domain Bacteria; phylum Pseudomonadota; class Alphaproteobacteria; order UBA828; family UBA828; genus WTGU01. The sequence goes on from OZ253557.1 coordinate 1,865,341, forward strand.
CCAATCGACAGCCGGGCTGGTCGCCCGCATCAGGGAGCTTGAGGGATGAACGCCGAAGCGATCTGCCGGCTCGCCCCGGTTATCCCGGTCCTGACCGTCGAGGAGACCGCCCACGCCGCGCCACTGGCGCGGGCGCTGTCCCGCGGCGGGCTCAGGGTGCTCGAGGTCACATTGCGCACGCCGGCCGCTCTCGACGCCATCCGGGCGATGACCGAGGCGGCCCCCGACACGATCGTCGGCGCCGGGACGCTACTGACGCCTGAGGACGTGCGCGCCGCAGTCGCCGCCGGGGCCCGGTTCGGCGTCTCGCCCGGCTTCACCAACAGCCTGCTCGACGCCGCCGAGGATGCCGGCCTGCCGATGCTGCCCGGCGTCGCGACCCCGGGCGAGGCGATGCGCGCGCTCGAGCGCGGCCTCGACGTGCTGAAGTTTTTCCCCGCCGGCCCGAACGGCGGGCCACCGGTCCTGGCCGCCTGGGCCGCCGCCTTGCCACAGATTCGCTTCTGCCCAACCGGCGGCATCGACGCCCGCAACGCCGCCGACTACCTCGCACTCCCGAACGTGCTCTGCGTCGGCGGCAGCTGGATCGCGCCAAGAGACGCCGTCGCGGCCGGTGACTGGGCCAGGATCGAGAGGCTCGCGCGGGCGGCGGCAACTTGACCCGAAACTCGATACGGAAGCCTTCTGGCACCTCTGCGCGCTGAACCACAGGCGGAGAGGGCCGGGGCGAGGCGCGGGTATTCGCGCCCGCGGGCGATTGAGACGCCCGCGCTTGGCGGTCTGCCGCACGCTCCCTACATTAGTCATTCGCCATCGGGAGTTCCCATGTACAACTGGTATTTCGAGGATATGGCGCCCGGCATGCGGTTCGAGTCGTCGGGCAAGACCCTGAGCGAGGCGGAGATTATGGACTTCGCCTTTCAGTACGATCCGCAGCCCTTCCATATCGACGCGGCCTCCGCCGAGGCCGGGCCCTACGGCGGGATCATCGCCAGCGGCATCCAGACCATCGCCACGGGGCTCCGCATGATGATCCAGGCGCGGGTGTTCGCACCCGAGATCGTCCTGGGTTCGCCCGGCGTCGAAGAGCTTCGCTGGCTCCAGCCGGTTCGCCCCGGCGACACGATCCGCTCCACCGGCGAGATTCTCGAGGTGCGGGCGTCGCAATCCAAGCCCGAGCGCGGCATCGTGCGCTACCGGATGGACGTGCTCAACCAGCGCGACGAGGCGGTCATGACCATGACCAGCACCACGTTCCTTCGGCGGCGGCCGGCGGCGGCGGGCTAGCCCCTTGGGAGCGGCGATGCAGCGGTGGTTTGGCGGCCGCGCGATCCCGCTGCTCGTCGCGGCGGCGAGCGCCGCGCTGCTGCTCGGCGCCTATCTCTCCCAGCACGTGGGCGGCCTCGCGCCCTGTCCGCTCTGTCTGATCCAGCGCTATCCCCACTTCGCCGTCTTCGGGCTGGGGCTCGCCGCCGCCGTCGTCACTGGCGGCCGGGCGCGGATGGCGCTGCTCGCGCTCTGCGGCCTCGCCCTTCTGGTGACCGCCGGTTACGGGGTCTACCATGTGGGTGTCGAGCAGGGCTGGTTCGCGAGCAGCTGCGCCGCGCCGATGAGCGGCGGCACGATCGAGGACATCAGGGCCCAGGTCATGGCGGCGCCGCTCACGCGCTGCGACGAGGTGCCCTGGTCGCTCATCGGCGTCTCGCTCGCGGGGTGGAACGCCATCGCCTCCGTCGCGGTCGCCGCGTTGGCGGCCTTGGGCGCGGTCCGGCTGTGGAGGGCGCGCGCATGAACGACGAAGAGAAGCGCGAAGAGGCGGGGCCCGCGGTCACGGGCGAGGACCGGCTCCCCGGCGACCCCGCGCCAGAGGAGACGATCGCCCGCATGATCCGGGTGGATCACGCCGGCGAGTACGGCGCCAAGCGGATCTACGACGGCCAGCTCGCGGTGCTCGGCCGCAGCGGCGCCGCGCCCGCGATCCGCGAAATGGCCGAGGCGGAGCAGGCGCATCTGGATACCTTCGACACGCTGCTGGTCGAGCGCCGGGTGCGGCCGACCGCACTCTCCCCGGTCTGGCACGTCGCAGGCTATGCGCTGGGTGCGGCGAGCGCGCTGCTCGGCGAGCGGGCGGCGATGGCGTGCACCGTCGCCGTCGAGGAGGTGATCGAGCAGCACTACGCGGCGCAGGCCGAGAAACTCGGCGAGGACGAGGCCGACCTGCGCCGGACCCTCGAGGAGTTCGGCGCCGACGAGGCCCAGCACCGCGCCACGGGCCTCGCTCACGGGGCGGAGCGGGCGCCCGGCTACGAGGCGCTCGGCGCCGCCGTCAAGCGCGGCACCCGGCTCGCGATCTGGCTCTCCGAACGGATCTAGAAACCGGTTTAGAGCGCCGCCTCCAGCTCGTCGACGAAGCCCGCGATCACGTCCAGGCCGCGCGACCAGAATGCAGGATCGCTCGCGTCGAGGCCGAAGGGCGCCAACAACTCCCGGTGCCTGAGGCTGCCGCCTGCCCGCAGCAATTCCAGGTATTTTTGCTCGAAGCCCGCGGGCTCGGCGCGATAGACGGCGTAGAGCGCGTTCACCAGGCATTCGCCGAAGGCGTAGGCGTAGACGTAGAAGGGCGCGTGAATGAAGTGGGGGATGTAGGCCCAGTAGAACCGGTATTCGTCGTGGAAGCGGAGCGCCGGACCCAAGCTCTCGCTTTGTACCGCCAGCCAATGCTCGGAGAGGCGGTCTGGCGTGAGCTCGCCGGCGCGGCGTTCCTCGTGCACGCGCCGCTCGAAGGCACAGAAGGCGACCTGGCGCACCACCGTGTTGAGCATGTCCTCGACCTTGCCGGCGAGCATGACGCGGCGGCGCTCAGGCTCGCTCTCGCCATCGAGCAGGGCGCGGAAGGTGAGTTGTTCGCCGAAGACCGAGGCGGTCTCGGCAAGGGTCAGCGGGGTTTCCGCCAGTAGCAGGCCCTGCCCACCCGCCAGCACCTGATGGACCCCGTGCCCGAGCTCGTGGGCCAGAATCATCACGTCGCGCGCCTTGCCCTGATAGTTGAGCAGCAGGTAGGGATGGGCGCCCGGCACCGTGGGGTGGGCGAAGGCGCCGGGCGATTTGCCGTTGCGCACGGGCACGTCGATCCAGTCATTGTCGAAGAAGCGCTGGCCGATTCCAGCAAGTTCGGGTGAGAAGGCGCGGTAGGCCGCCAGCACGGTCGTGACCGCCTCGTCCCAGCCGATCGTCCGGTCGTCGTCCTCGGGCAGCGGCGCGTTGCGGTCCCAGTAGTCGAGGCGGTCCACGCCCATCCAGCGCGCCTTGAGCGCGTAGTAGCGATGCGCAAGGCGCGGCGCCGCGGCCTCGACGGCCGCGATCAGTGCGTCCACGACCTCGTCCTCGACCCTGTTGCCGAGATTGCGCGCGGAGATCGGCCGCTCGAACCCGCGCCACTGGTCCTCGATCTCCTTGTCCTTGGCGAGGGTGTTGGTGATGAGCGCGAAGGTGCGCACGTTCTCCCCGAGCACGGTACCCAAAGCCTGCGCCGCCTCCTTGCGCACCTCCCGATCCTTGTCCGAGAGCAGGTTCAGCGCCTCGGCGCTGCCGAGCGACTCGCCCCGCACGGAGAAGCGCAGCGCCGCCATGGTCTCGTCGAAGAGCCGCATCCAGGCCGCGCGGCCGGCGACCTGCTTCTCGAGCAGGAGCCGCTCCACCTCGTCGGAAAGCTGGAAGGGACGAAACGCCCGCACATCCCGCACCCAGGGTGCGTAGCGGGCGAGCGCCGGTGCCTTGAGCTTGTCGGCGAGCGCGTCGTCCTCGATCCGGTTGAGCTCGAGCGTGAGGAAGAGCAGCTGGCTTTCCGTGGCGGTGGTCTCTTCGCGAACGGTCTGGAAGAACTGCGCCGTCTCGGCGTCGTCCATCGCCGTGCAGTAGACGAGGTAGGCGTAGCTCGTGAGCCGCTCCAGGGTCTCCTTGATCGCCTCGTAGCGGGCGATCAGATCGGCCAGGGTCTCGCCGTCGAGGTCGCCGACCCGGCCCGCGAATTCCTCGTGCAGCGCCTCCGCCGCCGCTGCGGCCTGCTCCAGGTCGCGCCGGACCTCATCCGAGCGAGGCCCGGGGTAGAGATCGGAGAGGTCCCACCCCGGAAGCGCCCCCGCATCGGCCTTCGCGGCTGCGGCGCGCCTCATGAGCGCCCCCGGCCGCGGCCGAAGGCGGGCTTGCGGCGCTCGCGGAAGGCCGTGAGCCCTTCGCGATGGTCGGCGGAGACGTTGGTCAGGCTTTCGTAGGCGATGGAGGCATCCATCATCGCGTGCGCGAGCTGTTTGAGGCCGATGTTGATCGAGACCTTGGTGTAGCGGATCGCCTGGGTCGCGCCCCGCTCCAGCTTGCCGACCATCCGCTCGACGCGGGCATCGAGCTCGCCGGCCGGCACCGCCTCGTTCACGAGCCCGAGCGCCGCCGCCTCGGCGCCGTCGATCAGCCGGCCGGTCATCAGGAACTCCTTGGCGCGCGGGTAGCCGATGAGCTGAGGCCAGATGATCGCCCCGCCGTCGCCTGCCGAGAGCCCGATATTGACGTGGAGATCGCCGATCCGTGCATCGTCCGCAGCGATGATGATGTCGCAGAAGAGCGCGATCGTGGCCCCGAGGCCGACCGCGTCGCCGTTCAGCCGGCAGATCACCGGCTTCTCCAGGTCGAGGAGGCCGAACACGATCTGCTTCGCCTCGACGGCGATCTGATCGAAGACGGAGATGTCGTCGACCGCGCTCTGGAGCCAGTCCATGTCGCCGCCGGCGCAGAAGGCGCGCCCCGCGCCGGTGAGAACGACGATGTCGGTCTCGCGATCGGTGGCGATGTCGTAGAAGAGCCGCGCCATCTCGCTGTGCATGGCCGCGCTCACGGCGTTGAGGACGGTTGGCCGGTTGAACGTCACGGTGAGCACGCGCCGCTCGCGCGCGAAGGTCATCGTGGTGTAGCCGTCGTAGCCTTCCATGCTCGCCTCCTCGGCCTGTCGCGTACCCGCCGCGCCGGGCGAGCGTGTCAGCAGGGTGCCGCGAACGCAATGCATCGCGCGCGCCGCGCGAGTGCCGCGCGACGGGCGCGGTCGGCGGCCGCCGGCGGCTAACATCAGGAGCTCCCCGGTCTCGTCGTACAGGTCCTCGACCCGCTTCCCGGTCAAATCAGCCGCTTGAAACTGTCCGCCCCGAGAGGCCCACTCCACGACGAACAAACGTTCATGACCGGGTCGTGACGACCGCTGAGCTAGACAACGTGGCGGAACGGCGCGTAATGCGCGGCGGTCTGCTGCCCGAGCCGCTCGAAGCAGCGTTCCCAGGCCAAGAGCCCGTCGCGAAAGCTCGACAGGCGGAAGAACTCGTTGGGTGCGTGGAAGTCCTCGTCTCCCGTCGAAAACGAGAAGAACACCGTCTCGATTCCCAACTCGGTGCGGAAGATGCCGCCGATGGGGATCGACCCTCCCATACGGACGCGCAGCGGGCGCGCGCCGCGAACCTCCTCCAGCACATCCTCGACGACGGCGAGCGCCGGATGGTCTTCGCGCACGCTCGCCGGCGGCATGCCGAACCCATCATCGGCAAACGCGAGCCTGACGCCTGAAGGCGCGTGCCGTTCGCAATGGCGCTTCAGCAACGTGCGGATACGTTCGGGCGTCTGATCCGGCACCAGCCGGCACGAGATCTTGACCTGGGCGCGGTGCGGGATCACCGTTTTTACTCCGGGCCCCTGATAGCCGCAGCCGAGGCCGTTCACGTCGAGCGTGGGGCGGAGCCACTGGCGCTCGAGCGTGGTGTAGCCGGGCTCCCCGACCGGCGACGCCGCGCCGACCGCAGCGAGATAGGCCGCCTCGTCGAAGGGAATAGCCGCCATCGCCTCGCGCTCCGACCGGGTGGGCCGGCGCACATCGTCGTAGAAGCCGGCAACGGCGACGCGACCCGCCTCGTCGTGGAAGCTCGCCACGAGGCGGCCGAGCGCGTGCGCGGCGTTGGCGACGGTGCCGCCGTAGCGGCCCGAATGGAGATCCTTGGCGGCCGTCGTCAGGGAGAGGTTGAGGGACACGATGCCGCGGTTGGCGACGTTCACGGTGACGAGGTCGGGCCGCCACTGCGCACCGTCCGCCGAGAGAACCAGGTCGGCCTGCAGGCGGTCGCGATAGCGCCGTACCCCGGCTGCGAGATGGGCGCTCCCCATCTCCTCTTCACCTTCGATCACGAACTTGAGGTTGATCGGCAGGCGCTCGCTGGTCCGCAGGAAGGCTTCCGCCACGCAAACCGGGATGAACATCGGTCCCTTGTCGTCCGAGACACCGCGGCCGTAGAGCCGGTCGTCCCGCACCTCGGGCTCGAAGGGCGGGCTCGTCCAGTCCGCCAACGGATCGGCCGGCTGCACGTCGTAGTGGCCGTAGACCAGCACCGTCGGCGCGTCGCCGGCGTGCAACCAGTCGGCATAGACCAGGGGGTGGCCCTCCGTCGGCAGGAGGGCTGCGTTCTCCAGGCCCGCGCTCTCCATCCGGGCCGCCACGTAGCGCGCGGCTGCCTCGATCGACCCGGCATAGGCGGGGTCGGTGCTGATACTGGGGATGCGGACGAAGGCGTGGAGCTCGTCGACGAAGCGATCGCAATGAGCCTCCAGATACCCGGCCGGTGTCATAGCCGCCCCCCGTCCACGGAGAGGGTCTGGCCGGTGATCCAGCCCGACTGCCCGGACGCGAAGAAGAGGACGGCATGGACGATGTCGTCCACCGAGCCGAGGCGCCGGGTCGCCATGCTCTCGATCAGCGCAGCCTGACCTTCGGCCTTCATTGCGTGCCACTGACGCTCGCTCGCCGGGTTGGAGCGAACGAAGCCGGGGGCGATGCTGTTGACGGTGATGCCGTAAGGTCCCAGCTCGAACGCGAGCTGGCGGGTGAGGCCGATCTGCCCGGCCTTGGCCGCAGCGTAGGCTTGAATGCCGGTCAGGCTGTAGCGCAGCCCGGCGCCGCTCGAGATGTTGACCACCCGGCCCGACCCCTTCGCCTTCATCGCAGCGGCGACCGCTTGCGCCATGGTGAAAACGGCGGTCATGTTGACGTCGACGAGCGCCTGCCAGTCCTTGGCGGCGACGGTCTCGATGGGCTGCCCGACTTGGCCGAGCACGCCGCCGGCATTGTTGACGAGGATATCGACGGCGCCGGTTCGCGCCTGGGCCGCATCGACGTAGGTTCGAACGGCGGCGCGGTCCGTGACATCGAGCCGCCCCACACTCAGCCTGTCGCCGGCCGGGGCCTCGCGCGCGGTCACGGCGAGCGCGTCCTCGTTGATGTCGCAGCCGAAGACCCACGCGCCCCGGACGGCGAAGGCATGAGCAATGGCCCGGCCAAAGCCGTGGCCCGCACCGGTGACGATCGCCGTCTTGTCGCGGAACGCGGTTTCCATCGGTTCAGGCCGCCAGTCGCGCCGCCTCGCCTGCGAGCGCGTCGATGTTGGCGCGATCGAGGGGGCGCCCTCCCTCCTCGATCTCGTGGATCATGGCGGTGAGCCGGGCCAGGAGAGGCGTGCCGATGCTGTGCCGGGCGGCCTCGCGGACGACGGCGCCGATCATCGGCTCAACCTCCGTCGGCCGCTTGCGGACGGCGAGATCGCGCCACACCCCGCTGTGCGATTTCGCCGAGCCGCGGTTGTGGGCCACCATGGCTGACATCGAACGCTCGGTAACCGCCGCGTCCGCGCCGGGGACGAAGCCGGCAGGATCGAAGCCGTTGAATCCCTGGGGCGCAATGCCGCCAGCGTGCGCCACTCGCATGACCTCTTCGCCGAGCGCGCAGTAGAGCGTGCGATGAGCCGGCTGCGCCAGCGCGTCGGCGATGGAATCATCGGCGAGCGCGGTCGCGAAAAGCAGCGCGCCGTAGCCGAGCTTGCCCCACAGGTATCCCCAGATATTCGCGCTCGCCCGGGCGTCGCTCTCGAAGTCGCGGAACACATCGAGGAGCGCGTCGAGCCGCGGCGTAATCTGCCCGTCGAGCTCGCCCAGCACGACGGCCCCGCGGCCGCCATAGTGGACACGGCCAGGTTCAATGTAATCCGCTCCGAAATTGACGAAGCAGCCGATCACGCGCTCGCGCCCCAGCACTGTTGCCATCGTGTGCTCGTTGAGGCCGTTCTGAACGGAAACGGCGTAGCCGTCGTCGGCGAGGAATGGCGCGAGACGGCGCACCGCCGCGTCCGTGTCCTGGCCCTTGACGCAGAGGAGCGCGCGCCCGTATCGGCCGCTCAGCGCGTCGGGCGTGACGGCGGGCGCGGTGGCGGTAAAGCGGTCGACCGGGCCCTCGATCGCAAGCCCGGTCGTCGCGATCGCGTCGACGTGGTCGTCCACGATGTCGACGAACGTCACGTCGTGGCCGGCGCGTGCGAGGAAGGCGCCGATGGTTCCGCCGATCGCACCGGCTCCCCAGACGAGCAGCGGTGTCGTCACGACCAGGGGCCAACGAGGAGCGCGCGAGTCTCCTCCACGGCGGTCTGCCAGAGCGCCATCATCGCCTCGTCGGGTTTCTCGTAGACCCCGCCCATGTTGCCGTCGCCGATATAGTTGCGGATCTCGGCCGGGCTCATCAGCATCATGCGCGGGATATCGACCATGTCCTTGGCTCCCGCCGGCGCGGCGGCGTTCACCAGCCGCGTCGAGGGGAAGTTCTCCATCCACGAAGCGTGACTCGCGACGGGGTCGATCTCCTGAACTTTCTTCCAGGTCTCCGGCGCGTTGTACCAGTTGTGAAACTTGACCGTGACGCCCTCGTTCTCGCTCATCCAGTCGAGGGCAAGGGTCGCGACCGGCGCGTTGCCGCCGTGTCCGTTGACCACCATGATGCGGCGGAACCCGGCCCGCTTGAGGGAATCGAAGACATCGCGGAACAGCGCGATCAGCGTCTCGGGTCGCATGGAAATTGTGCCGGGGTAGCCTTTGAAGTAGGGCGTGATGCCGTAGTTCACGGGCGGGAACACAGGGATACCGAGCGGCTCGGCGGCGTCGATGGCCACCCGCTCGGAGAGGATGCAGTCCACCATCAGGCTGAGTTGCGCATGCTGCTCAGTGCTGCCGAGCGGAATCACGGCGCGGTCGTCCCGCTCGAGGTAGGCCTCGACCTGCATCCAGTTCATGTCCCTGACGCGCATGAGTTTGCCCCCTCCCTCGCCCCGCCGATTCGAGCGGCGCAGGAAATCCTTGTTCCGGCGCTACAGGCTACGGACGGTGCGGGGCGCCCCGGAGGACGCCCCGCCCCGCTACAAACGACGGCCGCTAGCAGCCGGACACGTCGACATGCTCCAGGTCGACGCGACCGAGCGGGCTCTGGAAGAAGCCCTGCACGCAGGAGCGCGAGATGTTGCGGAAGGTACTGTTGTACAGGCTGTAGAGGACCTCGTTGTCGTTGGCGATCTTCTGCAGCTCCCGGTACAGCCCCCCGCGCTTCTCGAAGTCCTGCTCAACCCGCGCCTGCTCGACGAGCGCCGTGACCTCCGGGGGCGAAGGCCAGTTGCTGAAGAAGTTGTGGTTATCGTCGCCGATCAGGGTGAACGCCGTCTTCTGGTCCGGATCGATGATGTCGTTGGTCCAGTAGACGGTGCCGAGCTGGTAGTCGCCCTCGACCAGGTAGTTGATCCACTGGCTGGGATCGACCTTCCTGATCTCGATGCTGATGCCGATCTCCGCGAGCTGCTGCTGGAGCAGCACCGACACCTGCTCGTCGACCCGGTTGCCAGCCTGGATGAGCAGCTCGATCGTGGACCCGGTAGCACCCTCGGCCTCGATCATGGCCTTGGCATTTTCCGGGTCGTAGACCGTCACCGGCGCATCGCCGTCGTGATGCATCATGCCGGCAGACAGGAAGGTGTTGGCAGGCTTGGCGTAGCCGAAGGTCACCACGTCGATGATGGCCTGGGAATCGATGGCCATCCTGATCGCCTTGCGGACGTTGAGGTTGTCCAGCGGCGGCGCGGCGTGGTTGGGCAGCAGGTGATCGGTGCGGCTCGACGCGTCGAGATGCACCTGGATATCGGGGTTGGCCTCGAGTTCGCCGATCCGGTTGAAGGGTACGAACAGAGCCGCATCCAGCTCGCCAGCCTGGACCTTGAGGATGCGCGTGTTGTCCTCCGAGACCACGTGCCACTCAACCTGGTCCACGAGCGGCAGCCCTTCCTCCCAGTAGTGAGGGTTGCGCTCGAGGACGATGACCACGCCGCGCCGCCACTCCTTGAGGCGGAAGGCACCGGCGTCGACCGGGTTGCTGCCGAAGTCCTCGCCGCGCTCCTCCACCACCTTCTGCGGCAGGATCGAGGCCGGGAACATGGCCATGATCGACATGAAGGGCGCCGACGGCTCCGACAGGGTGATCGCCACCGTGCGCTCGTCCGGCGTCTCGATCGACGTGATGTTCTGGTAGAGCGCGGCCATGAACGAGGCCGGATGGTCGCGCGCCCGCTCGATGCTGAACTTGGCGTCCTGGGCGGTGACGGGCGAGCCGTCCGAGAACTTGGCCTCGCGCATATGGAACGTGTAGGTCAGGCCGTCCTCCGAAATCTCCCAATGCGTGGCGAGGTCCGGTTCGAGGTCGTCCGCATGCTTGGTCGCGCGGACGAGGTACGAGTTGAGGTTGTTCATGGTCCAGATGTCAAGATTCTCGATCGTGATCACCGGATCGAGGGTCTTGGCATCGGACTCCCTGCCGAGGCGGAAGACGCCGTCGGCGAGCGCGGGCCGGTGCCGACTCTACCCCAATCCCTCCGCCGCTGACAGCGACGACCCATATCCAGGCGGCGGGCCCAGCAGGAACGCGGGCTCGAGCGCCGCGCCGATCTGCAGCAGACGATCGTCGGAATCGGGTGGTCCGATGAGCTGGAGGCTCACGGGCATGCCGTCCTCCCCCCGCCCGCAGGGGAGGACGAGGCTCGGCAGGCCGCAGAGGTTGGTCGGCGCGCTGCACAGCATCTCGCCATAGCCCTCGGCGGCGTCGATGGCGGGGTCCTCGGCCGGCGCCTCCCACGGCACACCGGGCGTGAGCAACGCGTCGAAGCGGTCGAGGCAGTCGAGGAAGCGTTCGCCGAGGAAGCGCCGGAACTGCTGCGCGCGAACGTGAGCGGTGGCCGGCAGCGCGAAGCCGAGCTCCAGCTGCGCACGCGTCTGCTCGGCCAATGCGTCCGCATGGCTATCGAGGAGCCGACCCAAAATCACACTCGCCTCCGGCAGCAGGACGTGAAGCAGGGCCTCGGCCGATTCCGAAAGCGCCTCGATCTCGACCTCTTCGATCGCAGCGCCCGCATCGCGCAGAACGGCGCAGGCGGTGTCCATGCCGGCGCGAACGGCGGGCGTGGTCGCGTCGTAGTCCCTGAGCGCTGCGATGAGCCCGAAACGGAGGCCGCGGAGGCTGGCCGGCGACGCATCGACGGACGTTCCCGTGAGCCCGCCCAGAAAAGCCGCGGCATCCGCGCAGCTGCGCGCGATCGGCCCGGCATGATCGAGAGACCAGGAGAGCATCGAGACGCCCGCGAGCGGCACCAGGCCGTACGTCGGCTTCAACCCCACTGCACCGCAATAGGCGGCAGGGATGCGGATCGAGCCCCCGGTATCGGTCCCCACGGCCGCGTAACAGAGGCCGGCGGCGACGGACGCAGCCGAGCCGCCGCTGGAGCCGCCCGCGGTGCGGCCGGTGTCCCACGGATTGTTGGTCTGCCCGACCCGGGGATTGACCGCGCCGTAAGCGAATTCGAGCAGATTGGTCTTGGCGATCAGCACCGCGCCCGCCTCGCGCAAGTGCGCGACCATGGCGGCATCGCGCGTCGCGGGCGCGGCGAAGACGGGGTCGGAGCCGAAGCCCGTGACCGTGCCTGCGATGTCCACCAGATCCTTGATGCCGACGGGGATGCCGTGCAGGGGGCCGCGATCGCGGCCTGCCGCAAGCTCCTCCTCGGCCCTCGCGGCGTCGGCGCGGGCGGATTCAGCAAGAGTGCTCACGATGGCGTTGAGCTGGCCGTCGTCGCGGTCGATCCGCTGGAGGCAGGCTTCCACGACCGCCGTCGGCGACAGCGCGCCGCGCCGGTAATCCGGACCGAGCGCGGCGATAGAGCGGAAGGCGATGTCGGCGCCGGCGTCAGCCATCGCGCCCAGCCTGCCCCCACGGTGGGCCGGCGGCTGCGCTCTCAGCCAGCGGCAGCGACCGCAGTCGCCGGTCCGCCTCGGCCAATGCGTTGCATATGGGGACGAGCGCCGCAGCTCTCTCCGCATCGAGCTCGAAACCCGCCGCACCCGCGAGGGTCTGAACGTCCTCAGCGGTTGCCTGTCGGGCGCTGGTCTCGCGGATCATGGGTGAGCAATCCTCCCGCAACCACCACGACACCCAGCACGGGTGTCCGCAACTTAACTCTACGACAGACCTCAACGCGCCGCGAGCGCCCGTTCCTCCCTCTCCGCCCCTGGGGGCGGAGAGGGCCGGGGAGAGGTGGGGGTGTTTTTTCTTATCCCTCAGGCGCCGGGCGCTCGCTTGGCTACGCGCCATTCGGCGCGCGGCGCGGTCGCGCCGTCCGGTCTGCTTCGCAGCCCGGTCCCTGTCATGGCCGACGCCTTGCCGGTTGCCGGGCGCGAAGTTAATCATTTCCCTCGACGGCGGGCGCGAGCTCCGCTCGCTTGCCTACGCGCCATGCGGCGCGGCACGCGGTCGCGTGCTCCGCACCATGGTGCGGTGGAGGGCGGCGGCTGCGCGGGCCAGCATCGCCTCATGCAAAACGAAACCCGACAGACCACGACAGCCGCGGCATTCGGGCGCTCCTCGATCGCGCGGCTGCCGCCCACCTTGCGCGAGGCCGTCGATGCGGCCATCGCAGACGGCGCCACCATCGACGAGATCACGGCCCTCATCCGAGCGGAGGGCGGCACGTGCTCGCGCTCGGCCGTCGGCCGCTACACCAAGGGCATGCGCGGCCTGATCCGCCAGCAGCAGGAGGCCGACCGCGCCAACGAGGCGTGGGTGCGTGCGCTCGGCGCGCGTGCGCAAGGCCGGGCGGGGCTCATCCTGATCGAGACCCTGCGGACGCTGACGCTCTCCGCCCTGGCCGATCTCAGCCGGCGCGAGGAGCCCGTGTCGACGGCAGAGCTCGCCCGCCTGGCGCTGGTTCTCAGGCGCATCGAAGGCACCGACAAGCTCCGTCTCGAGCGGGAGCAGGCGGCGGCGAAGGCAGCCAGGGCCGCGCCCGGCGCGGGCCAGGCCGCAGGCCAGGCTCTGGTCAGGAAGGGCCTCTCGCCCGAGGCCGTGGCCGCCATCCGCGAGGCCGTCGAGGGGAGGCCCCGGCGGCCTGCGCGCGCCGTCACATCGGCGCCGGTCGACCCGTGGAATCCCGCGGACTCCCACTTATCCCAGTTAATCCCACTTAATCCCGGCGAATCCCGCCCGGAAAATGTGTCGGGCGTGTCCACTTTCAAATCCCTCGACGGCGGGCGCGAGCTCCGCTCGCTTGCCTACGCGCCATTCGGCGCGGCGCGCAGTCGCGCGCTCCAGACCTGCGGTCCGGCCCAACTCATGGCGAACACCTCGTCAGCCGCCGCGTGCGGCGCACTTGCGCCGTCCGGGCCTTCGGCGCGGGAAGGCGGAGGGGGGACGAAGGCGGCACCGGCGGGGTTCTCCCTCTCCTCCCCCGTGGGGAGGAGAGGGTCGGGGTGAGGTGGGGGCGCTCGCGACCGTATCCGACGCGCGCAAATCTTCTCCCGCGCGCACGACCCTAATCCGTCGCGCGCGGGACCCTGTGTGCAGCGCCCGCGACCTGTCAGGCGCGGGCGACTTCAGGCCCGCGCGACTAGGCGCTTCCTTGCCGGGCGGCGGGGGGGGCGTATAGTCTTGCCGCTGCCGGAAGGGGGCGGACGAGGACGGAGAGCGCGGCTTGCGCTACATCAGCACGCGGCAGAGCGATGGCCGGGGGGTCTCGTTCGAACACGCCCTGCTCCAGGGCCTCGCCCGCGACGGCGGCCTCTACCTGCCGGCGGCGTGGCCGGCGCTCGACGCGGCCACTCTCGAAGGGCTGCGCGGCCGCGCTTATGCGGACGTGGCGGCGGCCGTCATGGCGTGCTTCACCGGCCGGGCCTTCTCGCGCGCGAGCCTCGAAGCCATCGCGGCGGAGAGCTTCGCCGGCTTCGACCACCCCGCCACCGCGCCGCTGATCCAGCTCGGCCCGAACCTCTGGCTGCAAGAGCTCTTCCACGGCCCCACCCTGGCCTTCAAGGATTTCGCGCTGCAGATGGTGGCGCGCCTCTTGGACGCGGCGTTACGTAAGCGCGGGCGGACGGCGACGATCCTCGCCGCCACCTCGGGCGACACGGGCGCTGCCGCGATCGAGGCGTTTCGGGGCCGGGACGCGGTCTCCATCGTTGTGCTCCACCCGGCGGGGCGGGTCTCCGAAATGCAGCGGCGCCAGATGACGTGCGCCGCGGAGCCCAACGTCCACAACGTCGCCATCGCCGGCACCTTCGACGACTGCCAGGCGCTGGTGAAGGCGCTCTTCGCCGACCTCGCGCTCCGCGACGAGATCGGGCTCGCCGCGGTCAACTCGATCAACTGGGCGCGCGTCGCCGCGCAGACGGCCTATTATGTTTATGCGGCGCTGGCCCTCGGCGCGCCGGGCCGCGCGGTCTCCTTCGTCGTGCCGACGGGCAACTTCGGCAACGTCTATGCCGGCTACGCCGCCAGGCTTATGGGCGTGCCCATCGAGCGCCTCGTCGTGGCGACGAACCGCAACGACATCCTCGCCCGCTTCTTCGAGACGGGCCGCTACCGCAAGGGCACGGTGCACCGGACGCTGAGCCCCAGCATGGATATTCAGGTCGCGAGCAACTTCGAGCGCTTGCTCGCCGATCTGTGCGCCCGCGACGGCGCCGCCGTGCGCGCGATGATGGCCGCGCTTGCCGAGCACGGCGAATTCACGCTGGAGGGCGACCGGCTCGCCCAAGCGCAGGCCGTCTTCGCCGCCGCCCGCGCCGACGACGAGGCTTGCCTTGAGACCATCGCAGACGTGTGGCGCGCCACAGGTCGCATGATCGACCCGCACAGCGCGGCCGGAGTCCACGCGGCCCGGCAACTGGGCTCCGGCACGACGCCGGTGGTGAGCCTCGCCACCGCGCACGCGGCAAAATTCCCCGACGCCATCGAGCGCGCCATCGGCATCCGCCCGGCGCTGCCGCCGAGGCTCGCGGCGCTTGCGTCCAAACCTGAGCGGGTGACGGAGCTGCCCGCCGATGCGGCCCTGCTCACGCGCTTCATCCGCGACCGGGTCCACGCGCCGCAGCGGGAGCGCGTGGCGTGAGCGTGCAGACGTCGCGCCTCGCCAACGGGCTCAGGGTGGTCAGCGATCCCGTCGATCATGTGGAGACGGCCTCGATCGGCCTCTGGGTCGACGTCGGCGCGCGTTGCGAGTCGGAAGAAACCAACGGCATATCGCACCTGCTGGAGCACATGGCCTTCAAGGGCACCGAGCGGCGCAGCGCCCGCGACATCGCCGAGGAGATCGAAGCGGTCGGCGGCCACCTCAACGCCTACACCTCGCGCGAGACCACCGCCTACTACGCCAAGGTGATGAAGGAGGACGTGCCGCTGGCGCTCGACCTGCTGGCCGACATCCTGCAGCACTCGACCTTCGACCCGGAGGAGCTGGAGCGCGAGCGCGCGGTCGTCATTCAGGAGATCGCGCAGGTCAACGACACGCCGGACGACCTCGTGTTCGACCGCTTTCAGGAGACCGCCTACCCCGACCAGCCCTTAGGCCGCAGCATCCTCGGCCCGCCCGAGCGGGTGGGCAGCTATTCGCGCGATGCGCTCGCGGGCTACATGGCGGCGCAGTACCGGGCGGCGCGCATGGTGCTCGCGGGTTCGGGCCGGATCGACCACGACGGCCTCGTCGCCGCGGCGGAAGAGGCCTTCACCGCGCTGCCCGAGGGGCCGACGGCGGCACCGGCAGCCGCGGTCTATGGCGGCGGCGATTGCCGCGTCCCGCGCGATCTGGAGCAGGCGCACGTGGTGGTGGGCTTCGACGGCCTCGCCTACGACGACGACGACCTCTACGCGCTGCAGGTGCTCTCCACCCTGCTCGGCGGCGGCATGTCGTCGCGGCTCTTCCAGGAGATCAGGGAGCGGCGAGGGCTGGCCTATTCGGTCTTCACCTTCTCCTCGAGTTACGCCGATGGCGGCATCTTCGGCGTCTACGCCGGCGCCGGGGAGGATCAGCTCGCCGAGCTGATCCCGGTGATGGCAGACGAGCTGATGGGCGCGTGCGCCACGGTGAGCGAGGAGGAGGTCGCGCGCGCCCGCGCCCAGCTCAAGGCCGGCCTCCTGATGTCGCTGGAGAGCACCCAGGCACGGGCAGAGCGGCTGGGCCGCCACATCCTGCTGTTCGGCCGGCCGCTCCCGATCGCGGAGATGATCGAACGCGTCGATGCCATCGACCGCGAGGCGGTGCGCCGCACCGCAAGCCGCATCCTGGAAGGGTGCCGGCCGACGGTCACGGCGCTCGGGCCGATCGACACGCTGGAAAGCCATGACTCCATCGCCGCCCGCTTCGCCTGAGGATCGCGCCGGGCGGCCGCCGGACGCCGCGCCCGATGCTCCCCGGGATGCCCTGCCGGACGCGGACGAGACGCTCGACGTGCAGGGCCTGATGTGTCCGCTGCCGGTGCTCAAGGCGCGCAAGGCGCTGAAGCGCCTCGCCCCCAACACGACGCTCAAGGTGCTCGCGACCGACCCCGCCTCGGTCATCGACTTCAAGCATTTCTGCGAGACCGCGCCCTTCGAGTTGCTCGGCTGGCAGGAGGAGGCCGGGGTCTACGCGTTCAGGATCAGGACGCCCGGCTGATGGCCTTCCTCCGCCCGGCCAACGGTTCCGCGCGCGAGGCGACGCTGGAGACGCGCGCGCTCTACCTCAGGCCGCCGCAGATGCGCGACTGGCGGGCCTGGGCCGAGCTCAGGGCGCTCTCGCGCGAGTTCCTCAGCCCCTGGGAGCCGACCTGGGCGAGCGATGCGCTGACCCGCAGCACCTACCGCCGGCGCATCCGCCGCCAGCTCCGGGACGGCCAGGACGATATCGGCTACGCCTTCTTCCTGTTCCGACGGGACGATGACGCGCTGCTCGGCGGGATGACGCTGAGCAACGTGCAGCGCGGCGCAGCGCAGTCGTGCAGCGTCGGCTACTGGATCGGCCGGCCTCACGCCAAGCGCGGCCACATGAGCGAGGCGCTGACCGGGCTGCTCGGCCATTGCTTCGGCCCCCTCGGCCTGCACCGCGTCGAGGCCGCGTGCATGCCGAACAACATCGCGAGCCGGAAGCTGCTGGAGAAGGCGGGGTTCCGCTGCGAGGGGCACGCCCGCGCCTACCTCAAGATCGCAGGCGAATGGCGCGACCATCTGCTCTACGCGACGATCGCGCCGCGCAAACCATGACCTTGGTGAGAATTCCGGGCTAGGCCCGGCCGGCGACGCCCGAGAGGTTGCCGGGGTCGATCCCGAGCCGGCCGACGGCGAGTTCCCACTTGCCGTCCTGAGCCTCGTCGAAGACCAGCTCCTCGTCGGCGGGCACGGTGAGCCAGCCGTTCTCCTGAATCTCGCGATCGAGCTGGCCCTGCGCCCAGCCCGCATAGCCCAGCGCCAACATGCTGAGGCGCGGGCCGCGGCCCTCGGCCATGGCCTTCAGCACGTCGATGGTGGCCGTGAGCGCGAAGCCGTCGTCGACCCGCATCGTGGCCTCATGGGTGTAGTCGGTGGAATGGAGGACGAAGCCCCGCGCGGCCTCGACCGGGCCGCCGAAATGCACCCGGATGCGCTCGTCCACGCTCGCCGCCTCGATCTCGAGCTGCTCGAGCAGGTCGGAGAAGCTGAGCGATTCGAGGAGCTTGTTGACGACGAGGCCCATCGCGCCGTCGTCCGAGTGGGCGCACATGTAGATGACGCTCCGGGCAAAGCGCGGGTCCGCCATCGTCGGCATGGCGACGAGCAACTGCCCCTCCAGGTAGGGCCCCGATCCGTGTTCGCCGCCAGAGTCCATCGCGCCCGATCCGCCTTGCTCGCCCCGATCATCGCAAAGCGCCGCAGGGGTTACAACCGCGTGTGCCGGCGGCGCAGCATCGGCAAGGAAACGCCCCGCCCGGTTTCCCGGACGGGGCGTCGGTATCGACTTGGAGGAACGAGGCTGCGGCGCCTTAGCCGCAGTCCCGGCCTACCGAGCGCCCAATCAGCGAGCGCTTTTCTCCACGCCCGTCTAGCGGGCGATGTACTCGTAACGCTTGCCGAACAGCACATCCATCGGCACCGGCTCCGAGATGGTCCAGGAGTCGACGACCGCCGGCTGGTTGTTGGTGGTCTCCACGATCAGGTACGGTGCAAAGTTCTGATGGTGGAGCTGGTCCGTGAAGGTGCGGGTGCCGACCAGCACCGGCTCCTCGCGGTAGCTCTCCAGCACCTCGACGACGGCGTCGGAGTCGAAGGTGCCGGCCTTCTCGACCGCCTTCGCCCACATCTCGAAGACCACGTAGCCGGGGAAGGCGTATTGGTTGTTCACCGGCTCGCCGAACTTGGCCTCATACTTCTTGAGGAACTCCTGCACCGCCGGGCGCGGATCGTCGCCGTAGATCGACGCCTGCTCCGGCACGAAGTGGCCGGAGAGACCGGGCACCGAATTCTGCCAGTAGACGCCGGTCATCGAGCTGCCACCACCGATGGGCGAGTTAACGCCAGCGGCGCGGATCTGCTTGATCGCGCTCGCCCCGCCGGGGATGTAGCTGCAGTTCTCGATGATGTCGGGCTCCTCGGGCAGCGCCCTGATGCGGTCGACCTGCGCCTGGATGCTGGGATCCTCGTTCTGGTACACGTCGTGGCCGACGACCTCGGCGCCGAGCACTTCGCGCCACATCCAATCGAAGCCGTAGCAGATGCCCTTGTTGTACTCGAGCACGTCGTCGAGCAGGAGGTAGGCCGTCCGCCAGCCCTTCACCGTGTAGCCCCACTCGGCGATCGTGGCACCCTGCACCGCGGCGAGGATCGAGCTTGAGAAGGAGTACTTGCCGATCCCCTGGATGCCGGCGAGCACGCTCTCGGCACATAGGAAGATCGAGATGATTCCGGCGTTCTGCGCCTGCAGCGCAGCTGGCGCGCCGTAATCGTAGTCGCAGTCCACCGCGATGGCGACGGCGCCGTCGTTGATCACCGAAATCCCGGCCTTGGCACCCTCGGCTCGGTCGGTCTTGCCGTCCGCGAAGACCGGCCTGATCTGCTTGCCCAGGAGGCCCCCCTTGGCGTTCCAATCGTCGATTGCGATCAACGCGGCGTTGGTCGACGGCCCGCTATAGGCCTGCATCCAGCCGGAGTAGGACGCTGCGAACCCGAACACCACCTCGTGGTCGTCCGCCACCGCTGGCGCGGCCGATACCATTCCCAGCGCCAGCGCGCCGGCCGCGGCTAGTGACACGAATCTCTTCATTCGACTGATCTCCCCTTGCAGTCCCAATAGCGAATGCAGACGCCCAGTCAAACGCAGAGCGCCTTCCGATGGCGCATTGTCAACGCGGGGCTGTCATTTGCAAGCCCGATTGAACCGCGGACCACAGGTATGATCGAGCAGACGCGACGAATTCCCCGTTGATTCGCACTCCCGCGTTCGGTAGCTAACGGGGGTACTGCGGCTGTGCGGGTCCCCGCGCGGCCGTGTCGTCACTTCGGTGGCGAGCGAAACGGGGCCGAGCAGCGGAGAGCGGTTGGTGACACGGGACGCCGGATCCGAGGCGAAGGGACAGAATGGCGCGTCGTCTGAAGCGCGCCAGAACGGCGCGACGCTGGAGGCGCGCGCGGTAACCGTCCGCTTCGAGGGTCTGACGGCGGTGGACAGTGTCGACGAGACGCTGCACCAGGGCGAGATCCTGGGCCTGATCGGCCCCAACGGCGCCGGCAAGACAACCCTCGTCAACGCCATGACCGGCTTTCAGGTCCCGGCCGCAGGCGAAGTCCTGCTCGGCGGCAAGGTGATCTCGAGATTGACGCCCCACTGGATCAGGCGCCACGGCGTGGCGCGCACCTTCCAGGCCGGGCGTCTCTTCCGCGACATGCCGGTGAGCGAGAATGTCGAGGTTGCCGCGGTGAGCCTCGGTCTCTCTCGCCGCAAGGCGCACGCGCAGGCGATGGAGATCCTGGAGTGGATCGGGCTTGCCGATCAGGCGTCCGACCCTGCCGGCGTGCTGCCCTATACCGACGAGCGCCGGGTCGGGATTGCGCGGGCGCTCGCGATGAACCCGGCCTTCGTCTTATTGGACGAGCCGGCGGCCGGCATGTCCGACCTCGAATGCGACGACGTAATGCACCTGGTACGCGAGATTCCGGGGCGCTTCGGCTGCGGGGTGCTCCTGATCGAGCACAACATGCGCGTGATCATGGGCGTCTGCGAGCGAATCCACGTGCTCGACAGCGGCCGCACCATCGCCCGCGGCACGCCCGCCGAGGTGCAGAGCAACGAGGCGGTCATTGCCGCCTATCTCGGCCACGAGTGACGCAAATGCTGCTTTCGGTCGAGGATATCCATGTGCACTACGGCAGAGTGCCTGCGGTACGGGGCATTTCCATCGGTGTTGGCGAGGGCGAGATCGTCTGCGTTGTCGGCCCCAACGGTGCCGGCAAGTCGACGACGTTGCTCACCATCTCCGGCGTATTGCGGCCGACCAGAGGCACGATCGCTTTCGACGGCAGCTCCATCGCGGGCCTCACGCCCGAGGCGGTCGCGCGCCGCGGCATCTCCCAGGTGCCGGAGGGACGGCACGTCTTCACCACGCTCAGCGTCGAGGAGAACCTGCGCTTAGGGACACGGATGCGGCGCGACCGGGGCCAGATCGAGGCCGACTTCAAGCGGGTGCTGGAGCTCTTCCCGGTGCTGGCGGAGCGCCGCAGGGGTGCGGCGGGCAAGCTTTCCGGCGGTGAGCAGCAGATGCTGGTGATCGGCCGGGCGCTGCTCACGAATCCGCGCATCATGACCATCGACGAACCCTCCCTCGGGCTCGCACCGAACCTGGTGGACCGGGTCTACGAGGTTCTGCTCGAGCTCAGGGAATCGCGGGGGCTGACGCTTCTCATCGTCGAGCAGAGCTCGGAGCGCGCGCTCAGGGCGGCGGACCGCATCTACGTGTTGCGCAGCGGCGAGATCCAACTCGAAGGCGATGCCGCGGACCTGCAGGACGGCGAGAAGGTCCGCGAAGCCTATTTCGGCTTCACCGAGGGGGTGGAGCACATCGGCGAGGCGGCATTCTGATGGAAATCGTCGTCCAGACGATCATCTCCAGCCTGAGCCTGGGCAGTTTCTACGCCCTCGGCGCGCTCGGCATCGGGCTGCTCTTCGGGGTTCTCAGGCTGATCAACTTCGCCCACGGCGACTTCATCGCCGTGGGCGGGTTCTCGCTCATCGTGCCTGCGACGGCGGTGGTCGCGATCCCCCTGCTCCTGGACTTCCATCCGGTGCTGCTGATCATCTGCGTGGTCGGCGTGGTGATCGTGTGGGCGCTCGCCTCCTACTTCCTCCTCTTCAGGCACATCCAGACGGCACCTCCCGCCGTCCTCATGATCGCCTCGGTGGCGCTCAGCTTCTCGATCCAGAACCTGATCATCATGATCTACAGCGGCCGGCCGAAGGCGGTGGGCCTCTGGCCGGAGCTTACCGGCGTGATCGAGCTTTCGGGCAAGCTTCAGGTGCCGATTCTTCAACTGGTGATCGTGGCGGTAACCTGGATTCTCCTGATCTTGCTCACGCTCTTCCTGCGGCGGACGCCCATCGGGGTCGAGATGCGGGCGGCGGCGGAGGACTTCAGGATGGCGCGGATGCTCGGCGTCAACGCGACCCGGGTGATTGCGCTCGCCTTCGTCATCAGCGGCGCGCTCGCCGGCATCATGGCGCTCATGTACCACACCCAGACCGGCATCCTGAACTTCCGCGGCGGCGTCTTCCTGATGCTCTACGCCTTCATCGCCACGGTAATCGGCGGCATGGGCAGCCTGATCGGTGCCGTGGTCGGCGGCTATGTGGTCGGCATCGTCTCGACGGTCCTGATCGCGGTCCTGCCCGAGGGCATACGGGGCTTCCGCGACGCCTTCGTGTTCGGCCTCGTGGTGGTGATCCTGCTGGCCCGGCCTCAGGGGCTGGTGCCGACCAGGGCCTTCAAGGAGCGGGTGTGATGATCGGCGCCTCGACGCCGCTCATGAGGCGCATCCGGGAATTCTGGCCGCTGGTCAATCTTTGCGTCGGTCTGCTCATAATCACCGCGATCGTCGTGGCACTCGACGACAGGATCCTGGCCCGCACGCTTACCGAGGGCATGATCCGCGTGGTCATCGTGGTGGCGCTCTACCTCTTCATCGGCAACTCCGGGATCATGTCCTTCGGCCATATCGGCTTCATGATGGTCGGCGCTTATGCCACGGGCTGGCAAACTTGCTGCCCGTACACCCGCGAGATGTTCATGCCGGGCTTGCCCGAATACCTGCTGGGCAACAGCCACCATTTCGTGCTGGCGATCTTCCTTGCCGGGCTGCTCAGCGCCTTCGTGGCCTTCATCGCGGGCATTGCGCTGATGCGATTATCAGGCATCGCGGCGTCCATCGGCACCTTCGCCTTCCTGATGATCATCTACTCGGTCTACCTGCGCTGGAGCACCTGGACGTCGGGCGCAAGCTCGGTGATCGGCCTGCCGCAGACGACCACGCCCTGGGTCGCCTACGCCTATGCCGTCGTCACAATTTTTGGGGCCTTCCTCTATTCGCGCTCCAAATTCGGCCTCGCGCTCCGCGCGTCGCGGGACGACGAAGTTGCGGCGAAGGCCGCCGGAGTCAACGTCTTCAACCAGCGCCTGCTCGCCTTCGTCATCAGCGGCTTCTTCTGTGGCATGGCCGGCGGCCTCTTCGGCCACTTCCTCGGCATGCTTACGGTCGACACGTTCTTCCTCAACCTGACTCTCATCACGCTGGCCATGCTGGTGATCGGCGGGATGCAGAGCCTCTCCGGCGCGGTCGTCGGGGTCGTGGTGATGAGCGTGGTGATCGACCTCCTGAAGAATCTCGAGTCCGGTATGTTCGGCGACGACGGTTTCACGCTGCCGTCAAGCAGCACCTGGGTGGTGGTCGGCGTCGTCATGATGCTCATCATCATCTTCCGCCGCAGCGGAATAACCCGGAACGCCGAGCTCTACTGGCCCTTCAAGGGCGACACCTCCGCCGAGGGCGCGCTGAAGCGCCAGTCCTGACCGGCGCGGCCTTCGCCAACCGGCAACGGCGAAACACCCCAGTGCGACGCGGGCACTTGAACTGACTCCGGCTTCGTTCGGCCCGAATAACCCCACCTCTCCCTGTCCCTCTCCGCCCCAGAGGGGCAGAGAGGGGACGCAGGCGCCGCCGGCCTTACCTCCCTCTCCTCCCCGCCGGGGAGGAGAGGGCTGGGGTGAGGAGGGGGCGTCCGTTCGGACGCGAATTCAGGTCGTGGCGAGAACTCCGGGCTACTCTTCGACCCAGCCGTCCTTGTGCGGGGTGAAGAACTTCAGGTCGATGCGCAGGTGCTTGTAGTACCAGGTGCCGTCGACCCGGACGTAGTCGTCGTCGTATTCCGCGAGCAGCCAGCGCGCTTCCTTCGGCCCGCCGCCGAGCTCGGTTGTGCATGGCATGATCAGCCACCACTTGCCGTTGGCGGTGTCGCCATCCACGGTGATGATCGGATTGAGCACCAGGTGGGCGGCGAAGACGATGTCGCTGGAGACCCCGGAGAAAAAGCCGTGAATGGCCTCGCGCCCGACGTGGCAGCCGAACTGCTCGCCGCCGTCCCAAACCCCGTCTTCCACGAACATCGCCGCGATGCCGTCGGGATCGTAGCCGGCGTCGCAGAGCTGGCAGTACCGCGCCTTGAGCTGCTTGATGTCCTCGATTGCGCTGAGCCGCTCGACCTTCTCCTCAAACGTCATCGCTTCCTCCTTTCACTCGCAGGCGTCCGACCCGGCCGCCGTTCCCCACGGTAGGTAGCATAGAGACGCCCGATTCGGGCAGAGGCCGGCCAGCGCCGCGCAGACTATGACCATGGTGGGAATTCCGGGCTAATTCCCTATCATGGCCCAGGAGGACGGTTGGAGGGGACGATGGCAAGGTTCGGCGTCGGCCAGTCAGCGCCACGCAAGGAAGACAACGCGCTTCTCAAGGGTAGCGGGCGATTTCAAGACGACATTTCGCTCGACGGCGAGGTGCACGCCTGCTTCGTGCGCTCGCCCCACGCCCATGCGGACATAGCGGCGATCGACACATCGGCGGCAGCGTCCGCCGAAGGCGTGCTTGCCGTCTATAGCGGCACGGACGTGGCGGCGGACGGACTCGGCACGCTGCCATGCATCGCCGATGCCTTCGTGGCCCTCACACGCCCGGACGGCAGCCCCGCCTGCTATCCGCCCAATCCGATGCTGTCGAGCGACCGCGTGCGCCACGTCGGCGAGGCGGTGGCCATGATCGTGGCCGAGACGCTCGCCGCCGCGCAGGATGCGGCAGAGCTCGTGAGTGTGGAGTACGCATCGTTGCCGGCGGTGGTCGACGCGGCGCAAGCGCGCGAGCCGGGCGCGCCGGAGATTTGGCCGGAGGCGCCGGGCAACCTCTCCTGCACGTGGGCACAGGGCGACGCCGACGCCACCGAGGCTGCCTTCGGGGCTGCCGCCCATGTCGTGGAGATTGAGCTGGTCAACAACCGCCTGGTCGTGAGTACCATCGAGCCGCGCGGTGCGCTCGGCGTCTACGACCCGGCGAGCGAGCGCTATACCCTCTACATCAACAGCCAGCACGTGCACGGCGCGCGAGCCGTCGTCGCCGGCATTCTCGGGATCGAAGAGGACCGCCTGCGCATCCTCTCTTACGACCTCGGCGGCGGCTTCGGCATGAAGTACTTCACCTATCACGAGCAGGTCCTGGTGGCCTGGGCGGCGCGCAAGCTGGGGCTGCCGGTGCGCTGGCTGTGCGGCCGCGCCGAGGGCTTTCTCAGCGACACCCAGGCACGCGACCATCTGACCCGGGCGGCGCTGGCGCTGGATGCCGACGGGCAATTCCTGGGCCTCCGCGTGCGCACGCTGGCCAATCTCGGCGCCTATGTCTCCAATCTGGGGCCCATCTCGCCCACCTTGCTCTACACGCGCATGCTCGCGAACGCCTACCGCACGCCCGCGATCCATGCCGAGGTCGAGGGGGTGCTCACCAACACCGTCTTCACGGATGCCTACCGCGGCGCCGGTATCCCGGAATCGAATTATGTGGTCGAACGCCTGGTCGACAAGGCCGCGTCCGAACTCGGCCTTGCGCCCGACGAGATCCGCCGGCGCAACCTGATCCCGGCGGCGGAGATGCCGTATCAGGTGCCGCTCGACCTCACCTATGACTCGGGCGACTACGCCCGCAACCTCGATGACAGTATGGCCCTTGCCGGCTGGTCGGGATTCTCCGAACGGCGTGCGGAGGCGGCGGCGCGGGGCAGGCTGCGCGGCATCGGCATGGCGGTCTACGTCGAGTCGACCGTGGGCGACCCGGCCGAGCATATCTCCATCCGCTTCCGCGCCGATGGTGGCGTCACTCTCAGTTCCGGCACGGGCGCGTCCGGCCAGGGTCACGAAACTACCTATGCCCAGCTCCTCGGCGAGAGCCTGGGGATTCCCTTCGAGGCCGTCGACCTCGTCGAGGGCGACAGCGATGACCTGCCGGCCGGCGGCGGCTCCGGCGGCTCGCGCTCCACCTACATGGTGGCGCTGGCGATCGAAGACGGCGCAGCCAAGGTGATCGACAAGGGCACGAAGGTCGCCGCCAATCTGCTCGAAGTCGCGCCGGCGGACGTCCGCTTCGCCGACGGCAACTTCGCCATCGCCGGCACCGACCGCGCCATCGACATCATGGAACTGGCGGCGCAGGCGAGAGACCCCGCCAATCTGCCGGAGGGCATGGAGCCGGGGCTTGACGCCGACGGCAGGACGGAAACCGTCGACGGCACCTTCCCCAACGGCTGTCACATCTGCGAGGTCGAGGTCGATACCGAGACCGGGGCGCTGGACATCGTCAACTATGCCGCGGTCAACGACTTCGGCCGCATCGTCAATCCCGTGCTGGTCGACGGGCAGGTGCACGGTGGCGTG
Organism: Alphaproteobacteria bacterium; assembly: GCA_965262755.1. Lineage (GTDB taxonomy): Bacteria > Pseudomonadota > Alphaproteobacteria > UBA828 > UBA828 > WTGU01. The sequence goes on from OZ253557.1 coordinate 1,891,504, forward strand.
GCACAGGGGCTGGGCCAGGCCGTGTACGAGAACTGCGTCTACGACGAGCAGTCGGGGCAGCTGCTCTCCGGCTCCTTCATGGACTATTGCCTGCCGCGCGCCGACGACATGCCCCCCTTCGCGCTGGCGTCCAACGGCGTGCCGACCAATCAGAATCCGCTCGGCATCAAGGGCTGCGGGGAGGCGGGCGCAATTCCGGCACCAGCGGCCGTGGTGAACGCCGTCCTCAATGCGCTCAAGGAGCGCGGCGTGACCGATATCGACATGCCGCTCACCCCGGAGCGCGTGTGGCGCGCGCTCGCAACGGTTTAATCATGATCCCTCAGGCGCCGGGCGCTCGCTCCGCTCGCTTGGCTGCGCGCCAAGGGCGCGACGCGCGGTCGCGCGCGCCGGGCGGCCGGTAGCGGCCGCCCGGTATCCCCCAACAGCGACGCGAGGAATGCCCATGGCTGCCGCGATCGACCCCGTCTTCACCGACCTGCCCAACAGCATCATCGGCCAGACCCGGCAGATCTGCATCGTCACCCGCGACCTCGACGCCTGCGTCCGCAACTATGCCGACCGCATGGGGATCGGCCCGTGGTGGGTCCAGGAGTACGCACCGCCCGTCCTGACCGACAGGCACTATCGCGGCGGCCCCGGTCGGTTCTCCATGCGCCTCGCGCTCGCCTGGACGGGCGATCTCAACTGGGAGATCATCGAGCCGCTGGAGGGGCCCAGCATCTATCACGAGTTCCTCGAAGAGCACGGCGAGGGGCTGCAGCACGTGGGCTTCCTGCTGCAGGACACAGGCCTCGACTGGGATGCCTGCGTCGCCGACATGGAGGCACGTGGCTTCGCGCGGATCATGAGCGGGGGCTGGCGCGGCGTGTGCTTCTGCTACTTCCAGACCGAGGACGCGCTCAAGACCACCCTGGAGCTGATCTACCGCCCCGACGGCTACCAGCGCCCGGACCCGCTCTACTGGTACCCGCCGCGGGACTAGGAGCGTGCGCCGTAGAAGTTTTGATGCTGGGCGATTGGCGCGCGGCCGCCGGAGAGGCGGGATTTTGGCCCGAGTGTGGACATCTGGCCCGCCCGACTCTGGGATGGAAATCCCAGACCGGAAGGCCGGAACGGAAGAGATTCGCGTTTCATACGCGGTCGATGGGCACTGCGCGCCCCGGAGCAAGTGCGTTGGCAGGCCAGCACCTGCCTCAGCACGTGGCCACCGTCCCCATCCGCTTGATGTTCAACGCCAAGCACACGAGGTCCCACTCGCCGCGCACCTTCGCCAAGCCTCGCAGGCTGAATCGTCGGAATCCGAGCACCTCCTTGATCCACCCGTTCGGCGCCTCCGAGAGCCACTTGCGTTGCGCGTACCGGGCTTTGCCCGCGGGGCGCGCCAGTTTCTCACCCATGCGGTGCGTGGCAGGGAGCCGGGCCGGGTCGACCGCCACCTGGGACTTGCCTTCACGCCCCAGCGCTACGTGCGCGTCGATGCCGCGATCTTCCAGCTCCAACAGATCCGGCTCGTTGCAGTAGCCCGCATCGGCCAGTACCACCGCAGGCTCGACCCCAAACGTCTCGTTGATCTCGTCGAGCATCCCCACCAGCTGACCCTGGTCGCTGGCCTGTGGCCCCACCTGAGTCGCGACGATGATCTGGTGCTCCCCATCGACCGCCATCTGCGCGTTGTAGCACTGCTGGAATCCCTCGCTGCTGGTCTTCATGATCTGGCTCTCGGGATCGGTGAAATTGCTCTGCGCCTTCGGCGCGGGCTCGCCGTAGGCCCGCTTGTAGGGCCGCCCGCCCCGGGGATTGCGGTCCTGCCCAGGCTCGCGCCCGCGCTCAGCGTCGCGCCCGCGTTGCGCCGCCTCCAAACGCGCTTTGGCTGCCTGGATCGCCGCCAGGCGCTTCTCCCTGCGTTGCAACTCCTCGGGCAACTCGTCGCCCCGGAAATCCTCGCCCCAACGATCGTCTTCTTCGGCGTCCACCATCCCCGCCTTCGTCAGCAGCGCCTCGATCTCCGCCTGCAAGCGAGCCGCCTCTTTGCCCATCCGCTCATAGCTCATCGCCTTGCGCTTGCTCGCGTTCGCTCGCACCTTCGTCCCGTCGACCGAGAGCTTGCCGAACCGCGCCAGTCCCATCTCGCGCGCCACCTGCACCACCCCCACAAACAGCTCGCTGAACTCCGCCAGATGTCGGCGGCGGAACTCACATACCGTGCGATGTTGCGGGAAGTTGCCCGCCGCGAGCATCCGAAACGCTACATCCTCCTCCAGCTTTCTCGCCACCGCACGCGAGGAGAATGTGCCCGTCGCGTAGGCATAGATCAGCACCTTGACCATCATCGACGGCTCGTAGGGGGCGTTGCGTCGACCGTCCCCCTCGTAGGGCGCATAGAACGCCGTCAAGTCCAGTGCATCGACCACATCGCTGACGTGATGAGCCAGGTGCCCTGGGGGAACCCACTCCTGCAAGTCCGGCGGCAGAAGCAAGGGCTGCTCCGGCTGGTAGGGACGATACGTGGTCGGCATCGGGCAGTTCCCAAACGCAACTGGCGTGTCGCATCATACTGCCCCCTGACGCCAATCCACCCACACCCCATCCAATACCAACTTCGCCGCGCGGATTTTTCTACGGCGCACGCTCCTAGGGTCCGGTTCCCTCCGTTCGCACGATGTTGGGTCGGTGCGTGGCCCGCCAAGCGAACGGTGTGCCTATACAGGCATGGATACTGTCTTTGCTCGTCATACATAGCGTGCCTATATTGCGCTTGCTATTGCGCTCGCATGCGTAACCGGGCGTCGGCAAGGCGACGCAAAGGTGCCAGCGTCGCGGCACAGGCGCGTTGGAGCTAGATGCGATGACCAACTCATACAGCGTTGACGTTTTCCGGTGCACGGAAGCTGACGTATTCGTTGCGACGAGCGAGGACATACCGGGTCTGACGCTTGAGGCAGACACGCTCGGCGGCATGCTCGAGGCTGTCATGGAGATGGTGCCGCAGCTTATTGAGCGTAATTTGAACGTGCCTCGTGATGCTGAAGTGCAGGTAACGGTGCGGCTTCGGCAGGCAGAGCAACCAGCCCCACAACAAGGGCGCCGTCCGCGTCCTCAGTCCCGGGTTAGCGCACGGACGCCGCGCTATGTCGTTGAGGAAACGCTGATCTCGTCATACGCCTAGCACGAGTACCGCGGTGGCGACCTACGAACGGAAGGTGAAGAGCCTTCTGAAAGCGGCCGGTTGGGTCAAATCCGCCAGGGCAGTTCGAGCCACGAACAATGGGAGAATGCCGACCGGAGCGGGTTGGTCATCACGGTCCCAAGCAAGATCAAGAGCAGGCATACGGCTAACAATATTCTGAAACAGGCGGGAATCGATAAGAAGCTCTGACCGGCCAAATTGATAGTGGACCGACAGGCGGGTCCAAATCGTCAAGTGCCGGTCGAGGACCTGTCGCGAGTCTCCCGATAGCCGACTCGCTCTCAGAGGGGGCGTGCCGAAGGCGCGCGGTATCAGAATTTACGCCGAAGGCGCGCGGCGTCAGGAATCCCGCCAGACCGGGTCCCGCTTCTCCAGGAAGGCCGTGATCCCCTCGCGGGCATCGTCGGCCTGGATGGTGCGGTAGATCACCTCGCCGGCGTAGTCGTAAGCCGGGCCGCGGTCCATCTCCAGCTGGCGGTAGAAGGACTGCTTGCCCTGGGCGATGGCGTAGGCCGACTTTGCCGCGATATGCCGCGCCACTTCCTCCACCCTCTCGCCCAGCTTGTCCGGCGCCACGACCTCGCTGACCAACCCCATGCGGAACGCGGTCTCGGCGTCCACCATCTTGCCGGTGAGCAGCATCTGCATCGCGTGCTTGGGCGCGACGGCGCGGCTCACCGCCACCTGCGGGGAGTGGCACCAGAAGCCGATGTTCACGCCCGGGGTGGCGAAGCGGGCCTCAGACGAGGCGTAGACCAGATCGCAGCTCGCGACCAGCTCGCAGCCGGCGGCGGTGGCGATGCTGTGGACCTTGGCGATCACCGGCTGGGGCAGGCTGATCAGGCTCTGCATCATGCGCGAGCACGTGGCGGTGGCCTCCCGCTTGGTCTCCGGCGCCTTCATGGCTTCGACCGATTCGTTGAGGTCGTGGCCGGTGCAGAAGAGCCGCCCCTGCGCCGCCAGGACCACCACCCGTACCGAGCGGTCGTCCCTGATTTCGTCGAGAGTGTCCTGCAGCTCGTGCACCAGCTGGTGGGAGAGGCTGTTGCCCGACTTGGGCCGGTTGAGCGTGAGCGTCGTCACGCCGTTATCGTCCTTGCGGCGCAGTGCGCGCGCGGTCCCCGCCAGCAGTTCCACGATCTCGGTCGCCATCATTCCCTCCGCTCTCGGGCTTGCGGGCGGCATACTAGCACTGCGTGAGACGAAACGCGCAGGTGGTAGGTGCGGTCGGACGGCCGGCTTGCGGCGGCGCCGGTTGTGGCCTATGTCGTGGCCCGGCGGCGGTAGTGCCGTGCAGGCGCGCGTGCATCCGAGAGAAGCGGGAGACCCCATGTCACAGCTTGAAGGGAAGGTCGCCATCGTCACCGGCGGCGGGCGGGGCCTGGGCCGCGCCTATTGCGAGGCGCTGGCGCGCGAAGGCGCGACGGTGATTGCCGCCGATATCCGCGACACGGCCAAAACGGTCGAGGCCATCCGCGCCACCAACGGGCGCGTCACCGGCATCGCGTTCGACGCCGCCGACATGGCGAGCTGCGAGACCATGGCCAAGCACGCTGTCAACGAATTCGGGCGTATCGACGTGCTCGTGAACAACGCCGCGCTCTACGGCGACATCCAGGGCGGGCGTTTCGACAAGATTTCCGAGGACGAGTGGGACCGCACCATGGCCGTCAACGTGCGCGGCGTCTGGCAATGCTGCAAGGCGTGCGTGCCGGCCATGCGGGACGCAGGGGGCGGCTCGATCATCAACATCGCCTCCCTCGCCGCGGTCTATGGCATGCCCTTCGGGCTGCACTACGCGACGTCGAAGGCCGCGGTCATCGGCATGACCCGCGCGCTCGCCCGCGAGCTCGGGCGCGACTGGGTCAGGGTCAACGCGATTGCGCCGAGCGCGGTGCTGACCGAGGGCACCGACGAGTTCTTCGGCGCCAAGAAGGACAAGCTGCTCCAGGCCGTCGCCACCGGCCAGAGCCTGCAGAAGAACCTTACCACCGACGATCTGGTCGGCACCGTGCTCTATCTCGCCTCCGACGCGAGCCGGATGGTCACGGGCCAGACCCTCATGGTGGACGGCGGCACGGTCTTTCTCTAGCCCGCACCACCCGCCCACGCGCGGCGGCGCTCTACCGGCCCGTGAACTTCGGCGCGCGCTTTGCCATGAACGCGGTGCGCCCCTCGGTGTAGTCGGCACTGGTGAAGCAGGCCGTCACCAGCTCCTCGCAGAGGGCCGGGTCGACACCCTCGGCCCCGCTGCGTGCAAGCTCGGCGATCATGCGCTTGCTCGCGCGCATGGAGAGCGGCGCGTTGGCGGCGATGCCGGTGCAGTAGCGCTCGATGGTCTCGTCCAGCGTGTCGTCGGGGACAGTCTGGTTGACGAGGCCGATGCGCTCCGCCTCCGAGGCGGAGAAGCGCCGCGCGGTGATGAGGATCTCCTTGGCGAAGGAGGGGCCCACGAGATCGGTCAGCAGCTTGAGCGAGCCGATGCGATAGCCGACGCCGAGCCTCGCGGCCGGGATCGCGAAGGTCCCGCCGGTGCCGGCGATGCGCAAATCACAGGCGATGGCGAGGCCAAGGCCGCCCCCCATGCAATAGCCGCGGATCATGGCGATGGTCGGCCGGTCCGCATCGCGGAGCCGCTGGGTCGCGCCTTCGGCGAGTTCGTCGTAGGCCGCGACCGCCGCCTCGCTCGCGCGCTCGGTTGCGAACTCGGAAATGTCCGCGCCCGAGACGAAGGCCTTCTCGCCGGCGCCCTTGAGCACGATCACGCGAATCGCGGGATCCGCTTCGAGCTGGTCCAGCGCCTCCGGCAGCGCGCGCCACATGGCGACGGAGAGCGCATTGTGCTTCGCCGGGTTGTTGAAGGTGACCCAGCCAACGGCACCGGCTGTCTCGACGAGCAGTTGATCAGTCATGGGGCATTCCTGAAAGGCAAGCAGGGGAGGGGAGGGCCGCCGGGCTACACGATACCCCGGCCTCGAAAATCCTCGATCCGGGCGGCGTCGTAGCCGAGCGCGCCCAGAATTTCTTCGGTGTGGGCGCCGAGCTCCGGCGTCGCCCCGTGTACCGTGAATGGCGTGCGGCTGAGCCGCGCCGCCTGGGAGACGATGTGCGTTTGCCCGAGGGTCGGGTGCTCCACGGGCTCCGCCATTCCCAGGTGTTGCACCTGCGGGTCGTCGAACATCTCGTCGATGGCGTAGATCGGCCCGCAGGGCACGCCCGCCTCGTTGAGCGCCTCGACCCATGCGGTGCTGGGCTTCGTCCGCGTGCGCTCGTTGATGATGGCGTTGAGCGCGATCCGGTTCTCAGAGCGGCCCTCGCCAGTCGCAAACTGCGGGTCGGTGATCAGCTCCGGCATGCCGAGCGCCTCGCAGAGCCGTTCGTAGATGGCGCCGCCGGATGTCGCGATGTTGATGTGGCCGTCGGCGGTCTCGAACACGCCGGTCGGGATGCTCGTCGGATGGTCGTTGCCGGCCTGGCCGGGTGCCTCACCTTCGAACAGGTAGCGCGCGGCCTGGAAGTCGAGCTGCGCGATCATCGCCTGGAGGAGTGAGGACTGCACCCACTGCCCTTGGCCCGAGCCCTCGCGCTCCAGCAGCGCGACGAGGATGCCGATTGCCGTATAGAGCCCGGCGCTGAGGTCCGCGATCGGAATGCCGACCCTCATCGGCCCCCGGCCGGGCTCGCCGGTGATCGACATGAGCCCGCCCATGCCCTGGGCAATCTGGTCGAAGCCCGGCCGTGTGGCGTAGGGGCCGTCCTGACCGAAGCCGGAGAGGCTGGCATAGACGAGGCGGGGGTTGAGCGCGCTGAGCGTCTCGTAGTCGATGCCGAGGCGGTGCTTCACGTCGGGCCGGTAGTTCTCCACCACCACGTCGGCGCTCTCCGCCAGGCGCTTGAAGATGGCGACGCCGTCGGGCTCCTTGAGGTTGAGGGTGAGGCTCCGCTTGTTGCGGTGCAGGTTCTGGAAGTCGGGGCCGTGCCGGGCCTTGATCGGATCGCTTGCCGCCCCGGGCGTCCCCGGCGCCTCGATCTTGATGACGTCGGCGCCCCAATCGGCGAGTTGGCGCGCGGCAGTCGGCCCCGCCCGGTAGCGGGTGAGGTCAAGCACGGTGAAGCGCGCGAGCGCGCCGTCAGCTGGGGGATGTGTCATCGGAACCGTTCTAGCGCCGCCGTTATCGTCATGGTAGTGCGCGTTCACTCCTCCGAGAAATCTCGGACCGCGCTGTCGAATCGTCCGTAGCCAGCGTAGTCCACGATGTCATAGAGGTGCGCCCTGGTCATCATGCGCGGCACGAGGCCCGGCTGATCGTCGCTCTCGTCGAGGTCCCGGAGCCCGTCCTCCACGGCCTTCATGGCGAGCCGGAAGGTGGTGACCGGGTAGATCACCAGATTGTAGCCGAGCCCCGCCAGCGTGTTGCGGGACAGCAGGGGAGACTTGCCGAACTCGGTCATGTTGGCCATGAGCGGCACGTCGAGCGCGGCGCGGAAGGTCTCGAACTCGCGCTCGTCCTGCAGCGCCTCGGGGAAGATCATGGCGGCGCCCGCATCGACATAGGCCTTGGCCCGGTCGATGGCCTTGGCCAGGCCCTCGGGCGCGCGCGCATCGGTGCGGGCGATGAGCAAGAACTCCGGGTCGCGCTGGGCCTCAGCCGCGGCACGCACGCGGCGCACCATCTCCGCCGTGGGCACCAGGGTCTTGCGCTCGAGATGACCGCAGCGCTTAGGCGCTTCCTGGTCTTCAAGGTGGCAGCCGGCGAGGCCGGCTTCCTCCAGCAGGGCGACGGTGCGGGCGGCGTTGAGCGGAGCGCCGAAGCCGGTGTCGACATCGACGAGGACGGGCAGCGTGCAGGCGCGTGCGATCGCCTGCGCGCGGGCGACGACCTCGCTCTGGGTCACCAGCCCGATGTCGGGCAGGCCGAGGTCGGCGGCGAGCGCCGCGCCCGATACGTAGGCGCCGTCGAAGCCCTGGCGCTCGATGAGCTTCGCCACGATCGGCGCGAACGCACCGGGGAAGCGCAACAGGGCGCCGCTTGCGAGCGCTGCGCGGAGAGCCCGGCGGCGTTCAGGCGCAGGCGCAGGCGCGATCACGGGCGGCCTCCCTGCTTCCACGCCGGGGTGCGTTGGCGATGCATATGGTGGTATATGATGCGCCGGTCCGCCCCAGGGCGGGCAGGGCGCGGACTCCCGCGCGCGGCGCCAGGGGGCAGAGGAGGAGATCGATGAAGCTTGGCCTGTTCATGATGCCGATCCACAACCACAAGAGGGACTATCACACGACCCTCATGGAAGATATCGAGGCGATCGTCCATGCCGATAGCCTCGGCTTCTCGGAAGCCTGGGTCGGCGAGCACTACAGCTCCAAGTCGGAGCAGATCACCTCGCCCTTGCTCTTCCTCGCCCATCTGCTGCCGCAGACCAAGCAGATCGTCGCCGGCACAGGCGTGATCTGCCTGCCGCAGTACCATCCGGCAGTCACGGCCGGGCAGATCGCCATGTTCGACCACCTGGCGAAGGGCCGCTACATCGCGGGCCTCGGCCCCGGCGGGCTGCCGCCCGACTTCGAGGTCTTCGGCGTGATGGACGCGGACCGCAACTCGATGATGATCGAGGCCATCGACATCATGATCGATATCTGGACCTCCGATCCGCCCTACGAGTACAACGGCAAGCACTGGCAGATATCCCTCAAGGACTGGGTCTACGAGGATATCGGGCTCGGCTATATGGCCAAGCCCTATCAGAAGCCCTATCCGCCGATCGCCATCTCGGCGATGAGCCCCTTCTCAGGCTCGATCAAGTTCGCGGGCTCGCGCGGCTATATCCCGATCTCGGCGAACTTCATCGGCACGTGGTCGGTCAAGTCCCATTGGCAGGTCTACGCCGAGGCGGCGGCCAAGGCAGGCCACGCGACCGACCCGGAAATCTGGCGCGTCGCGCGCAACATCCACGTGGACGAGACCGACGAGGCGGCCGAGGCCTTCGTCAAGAAGGCTGAGGACAGCACCGACTGGTACTTCAGCTACCTCTTCAGGATCTTCGAGCGCGCGGAGATGAAGGGGCCGTTCGTCGTCAACCAGGGCGACGACGCGGCGGCGCTCACCCACGAGTCGATCCGCGACAACTACACGATCTACGGCAGCCCGGAGACGGTGGCCGAGAAGATCCTGGCGCTGAGGGACGAGATCGGCCACTTCGGCACGCTGATGCTGACCGCGCAGGACTGGACCGACAAGGAGCGGATGAAGCGCTCCATGTCGCTGCTGGCCGACGAGGTCATGCCCAAGGTCAACGCCGCCATCGGCGTGCGGGCGGCAGCCGAGTAGGGCCGGCACCGAGCGTACGGGAGCGCGGGCGACGAGCGACTATGCGCTGATTACCGGCGGCGCTCGCGGGATCGGGCGGGCGACGGCGGCGCGGCTCCGTGCCGGCGGCTGTCGTGTCGTGGTCTTCGACCGCGTTGAGCCGGAAGACCCGGTGGACGCGTTCGTGGCCGTCGACCTCGCCGATACCGCGGCCACCGCAGAGGCGCTGGAGCGGGTGCTCGCGGACCGCGCCATCACGCGGCTCGTCAACAATGTCGGTGCCGTGAGGCCGGCGCTGCTCGAGGACGCGACCCTCGACGACTTCGACTATCTGATGGCGCTCAACGTGCGCTCGGCCATCCAGTGCACCAAGGCGCTGGCACCGGGGATGCGGGCTGCAGGCTTCGGGCGGATCGTGAACGTCTCAAGCCGCTCCGTGCGCGGCAAGGAGCTCCGCACCAACTACGCCGCGACCAAGGCGGCGCTGATCGGGCTGACGCGCACCTGGGCGCTGGAGCTCGGCGGCGACGGAATCACGGTCAACTGCATCTGCCCCGGCCCGACGGCGACGGAGCTTTACGTCGAGGCCAACCCGCCGGACTCGCCCCGCACCAAGGCCGGGCTCGCCGCGATCCCGGTCGGCCGCATCGGCACGCCCGAGGACATGGCCCACGCCATCGCCTTCTTCCTCGACCGCGAGAGCGGCTTCATCAGCGGGCAGGCACTGATGGTCTGCGGCGGTTCCAGCCTCGGCAACCGCGAGAGCTACGCACCGAGTTAGGTCTTTAGCCCGAGTCCGTCTTTGACGGACTTGCGACAAGCCGCGACCGCGGCCCGACGCCAAATTTCCGCAGCGTTCCAAGCCCACGGGAGCAGATCAGGCTGCCTCGCCGACGGTGACGGTCACGCGCTTTCCCAGCCGGCGGAGGGCGCGGTCGATCGTTGCAGCCTTAGTGCTGTGCTCGGGATTCAACATACGCCGCACCTCGCTCTCGGCGACGTCGAGATCGCGAGCAAGACGGCGTTGCGAAATCCCGGCTTGGCGCCAAGCCTCGTAAAGGGCCGCCTTCAGCGCGATCTGCACCGGCGGGACGACCAGGGGCCTCCCTTTACCGGCGCGCGACGGCTCGGGCAGGTTCTCACCCTCCCGAATCGTGGTTGCGATCAGCTCGCGAAGCAAATCCTTGGCTTCGAGGAGTGCCTCGTCGCGAGTGGCACCGTCCGTCGCGCCCCATCCGAAATCTGGGAACGCGACGATATACCGGCCGTCCTCGTCGCGTTCGATTTCGGCAGGATAGTTGTAGGTGTCAGGCATGCGGTCGGTCTCCGGGGACACTTGCGTCGTTCCGCTATCTAGAAATCGTCCTTGTCGATCCCAAGGTCGGTGAGCATCTCGGCAAGCAGTCCCTTGCCAATTCCCTTTTTGCGGTCCTTGACGGTCGTTCTGCGCTAGCCCGCATAGAGCGTTCCATGCGAACCGGCGCCTTCGGACGCCACGAATCGCACCTCCAGATTCCGGCTCCGCGCCCACTTGCGGACCCTCGCGATGAACTGCCGCCCGTTCATGCCGCCACAGTGTGCGCCGGCGCCCGCGTCGGTCAAGGATACGTGCGCACATTTTTGCGCGCAACAGTCCGTTCCCGACGACTACTCGAGACAGATTCGCTAAAGCGCTCTTTCTCAGACCGGGCGGATGAAGGTGCCGGTGCCGGGGGCGCCGGTGACCCTGCCGCCGGCATAGACCGGCGTGCCCCTGACGTAGGTGCCCGTCACCCGCGCGCCGAAGGTCATGCCGTCGTAGGGGCTCCATTTGACCTTGGAGGCCATGCCGGCGGCGTCGAAGGTCCAGGGGCCGGGGGCGACAATAGCGAAGTCCGCATCGGCGCCCGGCGTGAGCGCTCCCTTGCGGGGATAGAGGCCGAAGTGACGTGCCGGCCGTTCGGAGAGCAGAGCCGCCACCCGGCTCGGCGCGAGGTCCCGCTCGGTCACCATGCCGGTGTAGAGCGCGGCGAACAGGGTTTCGAGGCCGGGCACGCCGGAGCCGTTCTCCGAAAATTCGGGATTGGACTTGCGCGAGAGCGGCCAGGCCACGTGATCCGACGAGACGAAATCCACCTCGTCCGCCACCACCTTCTCCCAAAGAGCTGCGCGCTCGTGGGCCGGGCGGATAGGCGGGTTCTGCTTGAGCCTCGCACCCAACGTCAGCACCTGGCTCTCCTCGAAGACCAGATACTGGACGCAGGTCTCGGCGCTGGCCGCGACGCCTTCCTCGCGGTAACGCCTGACCTGGTCGAAGCCGCGCGCGAGCGAGCTGTGCACGATGTGGCAGCGCACGCCCGTCGCTCGCGCAATCTCGAAGACGGCGGCATTGGCCACCACTTCGGCGACCGCCGGGCGGCCTGCGCCGTGGCTTTCCGGCGTGTTGCGGCGCTCGTCGAGGAAGCGCTGGGTGAGGCGGCGGACGATGGAGGCGTCCTCGTTGTGGAAGGCGACGGAAAGGCCGGTATCGCGGATCGCCGGGAAGAGCTCGTAGAGCTCGCCCATGTCGTAGCCGGGGAAGCGCACCGGGTGATACTCGTAGGTCGAGACCTTGAAGGCGCAGACCCCGGCGTCCGCGAGGTCGGCGATGCCCTCGGTGCCCGCACCCTTCTTCGGCGCGCCGTAGAGGGCGACGTCGACGACGGCGATCCGCTCCAGGGTCTCGACCTTGGCCTCAAGCAGGTCGACCGCGTTGACCGGCAGCGGGTCGTCGAAGGGCATGTCGACGATGGTGGTGACCCCGCCGGCGGCTGCCGCGACCGATGCATCGGCGAGCCCCGCGATCCCCTCGCAGCTCCCGGCATGGACCTGGCCGTCGATGACGCCGGGGAAGATCAGATGGCCTGCGGCATCGACTTCCTCCGCCGCCTCCGGCGCCTCGCCCGTGCCGAGCGCGCCGATCGTGCCGTCCCGGACCGCGAGGAAGCCCTCGGCAAGCACGCGGTCGGGAAGCACGAGGTCGCCGCGCACGACAAGGTCGAACATCCGTCTTCTCCTGTTGGCGCCGGGCGGCGCTTATCGCTCCGGCACGTCGTAGTAGTCGCCGGCGTCCTCGGTGTAGATGTGCCGTTCGATAGTGAGCCCGGTCGCGCCGTCGAGCGTGCCTGCCGTGATGGAGACGCGATCCTCGCCCACCGGCTCCCAGAACAGGTTGCCGCCGCAGCGGTTGCAGAACCCGCGCCGGGCGATTTCCGAGGAGTGGAACCAGACCAGGGTCTCGTCGGAGTCGAAGGCGAGGCGGGCGCGGGGCACCGAGGTCATGGCCGCATGGTGGCCGGAGGTCTTGCGGCATTGCCCGCAATGGCAGGCGATGACCTGGCGGAGCGGACCGGTCGCCCGGTACCTGACGCCGCCGCAGAGGCAGCTTCCGGTGTGTACGTCGGTCACGTCTCCCTCCCGAAATGTGGCATTCGTCAGCCGGCAAGCCGGGTAATCGCGGCCGCGAGCACCGCGGCGCCCGCGCCGAAATCGTCGAGCGTCATGGCCTCGTCCGGGTTGTGGCTGCCGTGGGCGTTGCGCACCAGGACCATGGCGGCGGGAATGCCGGCGCGCTGGAAGACGGCGGCATCGTGGCCGACGGTCGCGAAGCTGCGCATCGGGATCGCGAGTGCAGCAGCGGACTCTTCCAGCACGGTGCGAAGATCGGCGTCCAGCGGCGCCGGCGCGGCCTGCACGCATTGGCCGAGGTCGAACGCGACCCGGCGGCGCGCGCCGATCTCCTTTGCGCGCGCCTCGACCTCGGCGCGGCAGGCGTCGAGAAAGGCCTGGCTCGTGCCGCCGAAGTTGAGGGTGAAGTCGCAGCGTCCGGGAACCTTGGTCATGGCGTGATGATCGCCGTCGGTGAAGAACTTGCCGACGGTGAACACGGTGTCGGGCACGCCGCTCTCCTCCTGCGCGATCCAGAACGCCTCTAGCGCCTGCACGAGCTCGGCCACGGCCAGCACGGTGTCCTGCCGGTGCGCGCGGGGAGTCGCGCCGGAATGATCGTAGCGGCCGAGGCAGCGTGCGCCCGGCCAACGCAGATTGCCGCGAATTGTGGTGGGAACCGCCACCTGCGCGCCCTCCGCCACCAGCACGGGGCCCTGCTCGATATGAAGCTCCAGGAAGGCGCGCGCGTTGGCGGGGGAGAGGCGGGGGGTGCCCTCGCCGCGCAGCGCGTCCACATCGAGGCCGAGCGCCGCCATGTGCCAGGCGAGAGTGCGCCCTGTGTCGGCGCGCCGCAGCGACTCCAGGTGGTCGTGGGAGGGCGAGCCGAGGGCGAGGCGGGCGCCGATGAAGGGGATGCCGAACCAGACGCTTTCCTCGGCTCGGGTGGCGATGGCGGTTACGTCGCAGCCCGGCTGCCAGCCGATGTCGCGGAACGCGGCGAGCACGACCAAGCCGGCGACGGCGCCGGCCAGCCCGTCGAAGTGCCCGCCGGTCGGCACGGAATCGGTGTGCGAGCCGGTGAGGACGGCGGGTGCGCTCCGGTCACGGCCGGGCAGCGTGCAGTAGAGATTGCCCGCGTGGTCGAAGGCGGTCTCCAGCCCGAGCGCGCCGGCGGCGTCGGCGATGCGCGCGGCGGCGAACTGGTCCTGTTCGCTCCAGGCGGGGCGGGTCACGCCGGCCGCTGCGGCGCTGGCCGCGCGAATCTCGTCGAACAACGAGTCCGCGAGCGGCAGGCGGGCCTCCACCGCGGCGCGCAACGCCTGCGCGTTCACGGCGCGAAGACCTCCAGGATCTCGTCGTAGTTGCGGCTGAGCGGGATCAGGATGAGCCCATCGAGGCCGGTATCGAGCCAGCGTTGCGCGTGCGCGCGGCATTCGTCGGGCGTGCCGTGGGCGATCAGTTCGTCCACCAGCGCGTCGTCGACCAGCGCCATGGCCTCCTCGATCCCGCCGGGCCGGGGCGGCCAACCGCCCATCACCTGCTTGATCTCGGCGAGGCGGTCCTCGGGGAACTCCCAGGCCTTGGCGAAGTGAGGCTGCTGGCCGAGATACTGGGTCACGAGGCGCTTGGCGTCGTAGAGCGCCTTGCCGCGATCGGCGTTCATCGAGATGTTGACGAGCTGCAGCTTCTCGACATCGGCGAGCGTCCGGCCGGCGCGGGCGGCGCCTGCCGCGACGCGCTCCAGCGAGCGGCTCGTGTAGGCGGGCGAGAGGATGCCGTTGATCAGCACGCCGTCCGCGACCTCGCCGGAAAGCTCCATCATGCGGGGGCCCGTGGGGCCGATGAAGATTTTGACGGCAGGCGGCACGCGCGCATCGCCATGGCCGAGGTCGAGGGTGAGGTCCCGCACCCTGACCAGCTCGCCCTCGTGGCTCACGCCGTCCTCGAGCGCTAGCAGCCGGCGCAGGACTCCGACATATTCGCGCATCTGGGTGAGGGGCTTGCGGCGCTCGATACCCTGCTTCCAGGCGAGCGGATCCCAGTAGGCGCCGAGGCCGAGGTTCATGCGCCCCGGTGCCAGGTTGTCGAGGGTGGCGAAGGTCATGGCCATGAGCGCAGGGCCGCGGGTCCAGCTGTTGACGATGCAGCTGCCGAGGCGCACCCGCTCGGTGGTGGCGGCCATGGCGCCCAGCACCGAGACCGCGTCACGCGCGAGCCTGGTCTCGGTGACCCAGAGCGAATCGTAGCCGAGTGCCTCGGCCTTGGCTGCGAGCCTGAGCTGCTCACGCACCCCCGGACGATCGAGGAAGCCGAAGCCGAGCGTGGTCATTGCGCGGTCACTGCGCTTCACTCGCGGCGCCCATCAGCTCCGGGCCTGGACCATGGTGCAGGCGATGACCTCCTCGCCAAGCGCCTTGCAGGCCTCCAAGCGGTGCAGCCCCTCCACGAGCACGTAGCGCGAGCCGTCCTCGCGCACGAGGATCGGAACCTTCAGCCCGTCCTCCATAATGCTCTCGGCGAGCGCATCGACCGTCGCCTGCTTGAGCGTCCGGCGGCGCTTGGCCGGCACGTAAATGTCGGCGATCGCGAGGTCCTTGTTCTCCAGTAGCGGCGTCGTGTCCTCCCTGCTCCGGCGGCGCCCTCCCCCGCGCGCGCTCGAACTCTTCGCCGCGGGCCGGGGACGACTCTGCCAAAGCCATTCCGGCCGCGCAATATCGGGACGTTGTCTGTCTGTATCCCTCAGGCGCCGGGCGCTCGCATCGCGCGCTCGCGCGCGTGCGGACGCGCCGTCCGGGCCTGCGGCCCGGCCCACAGACCGCCGGGCGATCAGGGCGCTCGGCCCGACTCTGGCTCGGGGTGGGACAGGGCGAGTCCTGCCTGATCGAACAACAGGCAGTGAGCGGGATCGGGCGCCGCATGGAGCCGGTCGCCGACCCGGCCCGCGAACCCGGGCTCCACCAGGGCGTGCAGCTTGTTTCGGTCGCCGTCCTCAAGGATCACCACCGATTCCCGCCCCAGGTGCTCGACGGCGAAGACCGTCACCGGCATCGCTCCGTCTGCGGGGCCCGCGTGAATGCGCAGATGCTGCGGCCGCACGCCGAGGGTTGCAGGCCCGGCAGCGCCGGCAGAGCGGTTCGGCTCGAAAGCGAAGTCTCTGGAGGCGAACCGGGCGCGGCCGTCCTGCGTGGCGATTTCACCCTCGATCAGGTTCATCGGGGGCGAGCCCACGAACCCGGCGACGAAGAGGGTGGCCGGCCGGTTGTAAATCTCGTCCGGCGTACCGATCTGCTCCAGCCGGCCTTCCTTCATGACCGCGATACGGTCCCCCATGGTCATCGCCTCCACCTGGTCGTGGGTGACGACGATCATGGTGGTCCCCAGCCGCTTCTGGAGATTGACCAGCTCGGCACGAAGCGTGAGCCGCAGCGCGGCATCGAGCGCGGCAAGGGGCTCGTCGAGAAGAAAGGCGCGCGGCTGACGGACAATAGCCTTGGCGGTGGCGACGCGCTGGCGCTCCCCACCGGAGAGCTGGCTCGGCAGCTTGTCCAGCAGAGCTTCGATGCCGAGGATCGACGCGGCTTCGGTAACGCGCCTGTCGGCCTCCTGCCGGTCGAGCTTCTGCTTCGCGAGGCTCATCCGGATGTTCTGCCGCGCCGACATGTGGGGGTAGAGCAGCGACGACTGGAACACCATGGCGATGTTGCGCTGGTGCGGCGAGTCCGTGGTGACGTCCTCGCCGTCGAACAGGACACGCCCGGAGGACGGCATCTCCAGGCCTGCGATGCAGTTGAGCGTCGTCGTCTTGCCGCAGCCGGACGGCCCCAGCAGCACAAGCAGCTCGCCGTTCTCGATCGTCAGATCGAGATCGCGCACGGCGACGTGGCGTTGGAAGGACTTGTGCAAGCGATCGAGCTGGATACGGGACATGGCTCAACGCACCGGGTCGACGAGATTCATTTCGGCAATATGTCGCTGGAGGAAGAACGCGACCAGTGCCGGCGGCACCATGGTCAACAGCACCGCTGCAGCGAGGTGGGACGCCTCCGGATGCTGGAAGAGAAAGCCGGAAATGGCGGTGGGCAACGTGTTGGCGGTGGTGCCGTTCACCAGAAACAGCGCATAGGTGTACTCGTTCCAGGAGAACAGGAAGGCGATGACCGCCGCCACCGCGACGCCGCTCCGCCCCAGCGGCACGATGATCTTGACGAAGGTCTCGAAGCGCGAGAACCCATCGATCCGGGCCAACCGCTCCACCGCCGGAAGATTGCGGAAATACCCGATCAACATCCAGGTCACGAAGGGAATGGTGATCGTGAGGGTAACGATGATGAGGCCGATCAGCGTGCCCGAAAGACCGAGCCGCACGTACATGGCGTAGAACGGGATCAGGGTAGAGACCGGCGGCAGCGCGACCGCCAGCAGGATCGCGAACAAGAGCTTGTTCTTGTGGGGGAAGTCGAGGCGCGCGAAGACGTAAGCCAGCGGCAGCACCACGAACAGCGTCACCAGCGTGACGACCGCCGAGACGATGAGGCTGTTCCCGAGCCCGCGGATGATCTGATTGGCCTGGCCCGAGCCGCGGCGGACGATCCCATTGGCCATTTCGTACTCGAACCCGAAGATGTTGAAGAAGGCGGCGGGCGTCGGGTCCAGGGGGTAAAGCGGAGGCGGAAAGCGCGCGATCTCGTCGGGCGTCAGCAGGGAGTTCTTCAGGAACCAGTAGAGCGGCAGCAGGGTCCAGATCAGGACGATCGCCAACGCGAGCCATGACCAGATCGTGGAGAGGCGAATTCTCATATCGACCTCGCCTCCCGCCGCCCCCAAACGGCGTAGAGCAGCAGTGTCGTGCCCAGGATCAAGGCAAGCAGCATGAACGACATGGCCGCGCCGTAGCCGAGGTCGAGGTCTTTGAAGCTCTCCTTGTAGATGCGGTAGGTAAGCGTCGCCGATGCCGTGCCCGGCCCGCCGCCTGAGAGCACGAAGATGAAGTCGAAGAGCTTCATCGACAGCACGGTCGTGATGCAGGTGAAGACGAACAGCGTAAAACGAAGCGGCGGCAGGGTGACATTCAGAAACGTCTCAACCCGCGACATGCGGTCGATGGCGGCGAGGTCATAGAGCCGGCTCGGGATCGTCTTGAGGTTGGCGAGCAGGAAGAAGGCGACGAGCGGCGCCATGTTCCAGGCGTTGCCGACCGCCAACACTTCGATGACCCATTGCCGATTGACGACGTTCACCGCCTCCTCGATCCCGAGTGCATAGGCGATGGCGGTGCCGATACCGGTCTGACCCTTGGCGAGATAAGAGAAGATGACCCCGGTGCCGTAGAGAGAGATGCACCAGGGGAGGATCACGATGGTGCGCACCAGACCGGCAAAGCGCATCTTGCGGTTGAGCACGAGCGCGATCAGCAGACCGGCCACCATCGCCAGCGCCACCGATTCGAGCGTGAACCGGACCGTGATCCAGAGCGATTTCTTGAACTTCCGGTCGTCTATAACGTCCGAAAAATTCTCGGCGCCGACGAAGGTCGCCTTGTAGCCGCCGAAAAAACTGATTTCGTGGAGGCTCATCCAGAGCGCGTAGCCGAGCGGATAAGCGACCACCAGGACGAGGAAAACCAGAACCGGCAGCGCGAGCAGCAGAGAGAATTGAAAGTTCGTCAGCTCGGCGGTGCGCTGCCTAGTCCGCATATTTCACCATGGTCATGGTCTGCGCGGCCCTGTCCGGCCGACAGGAAATCGCGCCGGCGGACGACCCCATCGAGCCGCCCGCCGGCGCGTCAGCACTACAGTCCGTATTTCTTGTTCAGATCAACGATCTGCTCGTTGATCGCCTCGATGGTCTCGACGATATCGCCGTCATCCTGCAGGTACTCCTGCAGCGTCTCCTTGAGCCAGCTATTGAACTCCTCGGCCCAGACGACGCTCCAGATGCCCTTGGGATAGGGCGTGGCGGCGTAGACCCCGAGCACCGCCTGGATGTCCTGCTCCCGCGCGAGAGCGCTCTTCATCCGCTCCGCCGCCGCGTCGCTCTCCATCACCGACTTGTAGCCGGAGAAGAGCATGGATTCCTGCATCCAGCGGTTACCCACGAAGACGTTACCGGTCTGGTCCTGATAGCCATACCAGCTAGCGAAGCGCTTCACGTCGTCGGTCTGGGCGTCGCTGCGCTCCCGGCTCGTCATGAGATAGACGGCGGAATCCAGCAGGCCCCAGCTCTGGCCCTGGTAGGGCAGGAGGCTGGCGTGGCCGGCGATCTGCGAGCGATCCTCGCGGTTGAAGGTCTCCAGATCGTAAAGCTGCTGCGGGCTGAACACGTAGCGCCCCGATGCATAGGCATCGATATAGGAACTCTCGTTGTAAGTGAGCACCTCTTCCGACACCAGACCGTCGTTCCAGATGCGCTTCCAGTCCTCCAGGGTCTTGTAGGCCGGGCCGTCCATATCGGTGGTCAGCAAGGGCTCGTGAGTATCCGGGTGCGCGACCTGGCCGCCCCGGTTCATCACCTCGAAATCGAAGCCCCAGGAGATGCCGTACCACTCATTAATCCAGTGCGGCAGTAAGGGTTGATCGACGCCCTTGTCGCGAATCTCGTAGAGCTGGTCGTAAAGCTCATCCCAGTTCTTCGGGAAATCGGCGTCGCTGTAGCCCAGCTCATAGTATTTCTTGAGGTTGACGTGCATCACCCCGCGTGTGCTGACGAAGTAGGAGAGGCCCAGCAGCTGGCCCTTGTAGGACCAGGCATCGAGGATGTTGGGGTACATGTCCGCCTTGATCGCGTCGATGTTCGGCAGCGTCTCGGCCGGCATGATCCAGCCGCCGTCGAAGTAGCGGCCGGCCTGGGACGGGTTGGCGTAGAGCACGTCGAGCTCGGCGCCCGCCATCAGGTTCTGCTCCATGATCGCCGGATAGTCGCCGGTGACGGTCGCGTAATCGACGTTGCCGGACTGCTCGGCGTTGTAGCGATCCACATTGTTCTGCACGATGTCGGTCTTGTACTGCCACCCGCGGAAGAAGACCGTCTCGCCGCTCTGGGCTTCGAGACCGCCTTGGGCGAGCGCGGCGCCGCTCATCAACATGACTGCGCCTGTGACTGCGATTGCCGTTGCACGGAGCTTGATCGGCTATTCTCCCTTTTCGCCACCGATTGCATTCACGGGTCCGCCGCCCTCGACGTCGCGATTACAGCAACCGCTTCACGGTCGAGGGGCTCGGGACGTGGCGAAGCTGCAATTGGGAAGAGGCGCATACATGCGCAGGGGCCGTGGACGAGTGACGGTCGGCGCGGCATGATGGCGGGCAGGGACAGAGGGGCCGGCGACGCTCCAGGGAGGCGAGGATGAGTGGGACCGTTATTCGGAACGGGCGGATCGTGACCGCGGTGGACGACTACAAGGCCGACATCCTGATGGAGGACGGGCGGGTGCGCATGATCGGCACCGATCTCCCTGTCGGCGAGGGGGTTGCCGAGCAGGATGCGTCGGGGCTGCTCGTACTGCCCGGCGGCGTCGATGTGCACACGCACCTCGACTGGGACTTCGGGCCTACGCGCACGGCGGACACCTTCTACACCGGCTCCCAAGCGGGGGCCTTCGGCGGCACCACCACCATCGTGGACTTCGCCGCCCAGGTGAAGGGCACGAGCCCGCTCGCGGGCCTAGCCGACTGGCACGAGCGCGCCTCGGTTGCCGCCGTCGATGTCGGTGCGCATATGATCATGACCGAGGTGAACGACCAGGCGCTCATCGACATGAAGAGCCTGATCCACGACGAAGGCGTCACCACCTTCAAGCTCTTCACCGCCTATCCCGACCTGCTGATGATCGACGACGGGTCGATCTTCAAGACGATGCGTCAGGTCGGCGCGAACGGCGGGATGGTGCAGATCCACGCCGAGAACGGCCACGTCATCGACGTGCTGGTGCAGGAGGCGCTCGCCGCCGGCAATACGAGCCCCAAGTGGCACATGCTGACCCGGCCCTCCCTGATGGAGGGCGAGGCCACCCACCGGGTCATCCGCATCGCGGAGCTCGCCGAGGCGCCGGTCTATATCGTGCACCTCTCGGCGAGCGAGGCGCTCGACGCGGTGACGGAAGCGCGGGACCGCGGGCTCCCCGTCCATGCCGAGACCTGCCCGCACTATCTCTTCCTCACCGAAGAGGAGTACGACCGGCCGGGCTTCGAGGCAGCGAAGTTCGTGATGACGCCGCCGCTCAGGAGCGCGGCGCACCAGCATGCGCTCTGGCGCGGGCTCAAGACCGACGATCTCCAGGTCATCGCCACCGATCACTGCCCGTTCTGCTTCAGCGAGAATGTGCTGGGGCTCAGGCTCTCCAAGGAGCTCGGCCGGGACGACTTCAGCAAGATCCCCAACGGCGCGCCGGGCCTCGAGACGCGCATGCCGCTGGTCTATGACGGCGGCGTGCGGCGCAACGGCATGTCGCTCAACCGCTATGTCGAGCTGACGGCGACGGCGCCCGCAAAACTCTTCGGCCTGTTCCCGCGCAAGGGCACGATCGCGGTGGGCTCCGACGCCGATATCGTGCTGTTCGACCCGGACGAGACCTGGACCATCCGCGCCGCCGAGCATCACAGCCGGGTCGAGTACTCGATGTTCGAAGGCCGCGAGGTTACCGGCCGGGTGAACAAGGTGTTTCTCAGGGGCGAGCTCATCGTCGACGGCCGGGAATGGCTCGGCCGCGAGGGCGGCGGTCAGTTCATCAAGCGCGGCCAGGCGGGGAAGCAGAAGTAAGGCTGGGCAATTTTGGGCCGCGACCTTTGCGCGTCCGGACTACCGATCGACTACGAGTCCAGTTGCCGACTTCTAGCGCTCAATTAGTTCCAATTCGCTACCAAACTCTATTCCTGCGACACTACAGGCAGACCTAATGTGTGACCGAATTTGCTGTTGGCTAAGATTAGTTCCCATCCACCAACCATTTTCCAATTTCACGGCGTGTTCATCTACCAAATGAGGCTTATCATATAGGTCAGTCCGGTTGCGTGATACGAGTCTCCGGCTCCTGGTGGTAGCTGCTATGTAGAATCGCTCCATGAATGTAGGATCCTCTCTATCAAATCTTGATATTAGCGCAGAAAGTGTTCCTCTCGCGCTTCCAGTTTCTACGCGTTCCTCATCAATTACAAATCCAATAATCCGAATTTTCGTAGACGGTACCTTGTGCGGCTTGCGTTCGGGCTTGGGAGTGAGGCAAGGCGTTCTTGGCTCGGGCACTTGCGGCAACTTGGGGAGAGGAAGCTCTCTCAAGAATGCTTCGACGTCATCGAGTTCGGGTTTGGTCCCGCACTCGCTTTCCCCTGTTTCTGCCAGTAAGTCGCGGAGAGTTTCATCAGGTTCCCCCAAGAGCTTCTTCCATACACCCGGAATGGCGCTCCGAGCTCTGGTACGCTCACGGTTACTTGCATGGCGCTTCTCAGCACTGACTCTCGCCTGTCCAGAAGCTACACGATCTCTCGTTAGGTGCTCCTTCAAGAAATCTACATACTCGCGGATTTTGTGCTCAAGCTGAAGTTCAAGGCGGTAGAACCTCCGCTCCGTGGGAATGCCTTCTGCCATACTGAGATAAAAATCCCAGCGACTACCGTCCGTCAAAATAAGAAATGGTACTCCCTGGTTGTTAGCGTATCTGAATACCTGCTCTACTCCGCCAGCGTTTAGGTTACCAGTTCTCTTGGCTTCGATGAACACCAATGGCTTGTCATGATCAATCAACGCATAATCAACGGAGCCACCAGGAACACCGAATTCCGGTCTGCAAGAGTCGGGATCGGTATCGTCCCAGTTAAGCGCGCGTAAGACCGGTAATATGACTGCTTGCTTAACCTGCGCTTCGTTAGCCAAATTTCCGGATTGCAGCCGACTGATTGCCGTTCTCAATGCTTGCTCTACATTCATGATTTGTCGTTTCGGTCTGCAGCTCTGCCCCGCTACGGCACCAGCACCATCTTGCCGAAGACGTCGCGCTCTGCGGTGCGCCGCGCGGCCTTCTGGATGTCCGCGAGCGGGTAGACGGTATCGATCACCGGCGCGAGCCTGCCTTCCGCCATCAGTGCGAAGACGTGCGCAAGCTCGCGGCGGCCGCAGAAGTGGCTGCCGTGGATGGTCATGTGCTTGCGGAAGAGCTCGATCACGTTGAGCGGCACTTCCTCGCCGGCGTGAGCGCCGCAGGTGACGAGGCGGCCGTTGAAGCAGACCGCGGCGATGCTCTGGCGCAGCACGTCGCCGCCCACGCTCTCGATCACCAGGTCGACGCCGCGCCCTTGGGTGAGCCTGAGCGCCTCGTCGCGGATGCTCTGGCGCGTGTAGTCGATCGTCTCGGCGGCGCCGAGGTCGCGCGCCTTCTCCAGCTTCGCGGCGGAGCCCGCGCTCGCGATCACCCGCGCGCCGTGCAGCAGCGCGACCTGGATCGCCGATGAGCCGACCACGCTGCCGGCTGCGTTGACCAGCACCGTCTGCCCCGCCTGCACGCGGCCGAGGGCGACCGTCATGTGCCACGCGGTGCCGAGGCCGATCATGCCGGCGGCGGCGGTCTCGAAAGGGAGATCGTCCGGCAGCGGGATCACCGACAGCGTGTGGGAGATACAATACTCGGCGTGCGTCCCCCACTGGCCCGCGCCGACGCGGCCGTGCGAAAAATCCACGCCGTCGAGGCCGCTCAGCCAGGGCTCCGACAGCGGGTCCCCCTGGGCGAAGTCGATGGCGACGCGGGTGCCCGGCGCTGGGCCCGACACGCCGGGGCCCAAGGCCGCGACCTCGCCCACGCCTTCGCTGCCGGGCACGTGCGGGAGCGTCACCGAAATGCCGGAGACTCCCTCGCGCACGTCATGGTCGAGGTGGTTGATGCCGCTCGCCCGGATGCGCACCAGCAGCTCGCCGGGTCCGGGCTCGGGCGTCTCGACCTCCTCGTAGAGCAGGTTCTCCACGCCGCCGTGGGCGCGGATGACGACCGCCTTCACGGCGGGCCGCTACTCGGCCGCGTGCGCCGCGACGGCGCCGGAGAGCGCGGCGATCGCGTCCGCGCTCGTGACGATGTCCGCGTACTTCTGGGCCATGTCGAAGAGGTTGGCCTCGTGCGGGCCGAGCGCCCGGTCGCCGACGCAGTCGCTGATCACCACCGGGCGGAAGCCGTGGCACATGGCGTCGAGCACGCTCGCGCGCACGCAGCCGGAGGTGGTGCAGCCCGCAACCATCACCGTGTCGACGCGCATCCTGGCGAAGGCCGGCGCGAGGTCGGTCCCGAAGAAGGCCGAGGGAACCCGCTTGCGAACGACGATCTCGCCCGGCTTGGGCTCAAGCGCGTCGACGATCTGGCTTTCCGGCGCATCCTCGGTGAGGGTGGTGAGCGAGGGCACCTTCATGCACATGATGTTCGCGTCCGCCGCGTCGTCGGCGAAGATCACGCGGGTGTGCGCGACCGGCACGCCGCGCGCCCGGCAGAAGGCGAGGAGGCCCACGGTCGCGTCAATCGCCTCTTGGATATTGCCGCCGCCGAACTTCGCCGGGTCGGTGAAACCGTTGACGAAATCGACGATGAGAAACGCCGCCTTCTCACCGAAGCCGAGCCGGTTGCCGAAGTTCTGAGTCTTGTAGATGTCGATGTCCGCAGCCATGCCGCACCCCGCGTCTCCGGCCGGGCGCCTGTCGCCACTGAGTTGCCCGCCGACGCCTGCTAGCAGCATCTTGTACGCATCGACGGCGGGAACGCAAACGCGCCGCTGTTCCCTTGGGCAACCACAGCGAATGCCCCCACCTCACCCCGGCCCTCTCCTCCCGAGGGAGGAGAGGGAGAGCAGGCTGTCGGCGCCTTTGTCCCCTCTCCGCCCCTGGGGGCGGAGAGGGTTAGGGAGAGGTGGGGGGAACCAGAATGTGCAGCAGTTCGGTACGAGTCAGGCCTACGCTCGTGGTGGGACTCAGAGCGGGGCGTCGCCGCCGTCGCTCTCTACCGTGACCGCGGCCAGCTTGCCGTTCTCGAGGCGGAAGTCGGCCTGCCCGGCGATTTCGCGCGTGTGGCCCTCGGCGTCTTCGAGGCGCAGGGTGAAGCGGCAGGTGGACCGCTGCGCGACCTCGTCCGCCTCATGGCTCAGCACCTCGTGGCGGATCGTGGGATAGTCCGCCAGCATCTGCGTGAGGTACTGCTTGATCTCGCCATCGCGGCCGCGGTGGGGCCGGCCGTCGACCGAGAGCACCGCATCGCGGGCGAAGCAGTCGAGCACCGTACCGAGGCGCCGGAAGTCGATATTGCTGTAGTAGCTGTGCTCGACCAGATTGACGATCTGGGCGCGCCTGAGCATCACCACCGGCGCCTCCTCTCCTCGTGAGAGCGCATCGTAGCCGCCGCCGGCGACCAGCCGAAAGCCCGGTATCCCCGTGACCATGGTCCTCTGGCAAAATCGGTGCGAAGGCCATAGTCTGGCCGGAGAGGAGCGCGCGCCATGCATGCATTCAACTATCGTCGAGCGACATCGGTGGAAGACGCGGCCGCCGCGTTTCAGGGCGCGGAGGACGGCGCTTATCTCTCGGGCGGCCACACGTTGCTGCCCACGATGAAGCAGCGCCTCGCGGCGCCGTCGGACCTGATCGATCTGGCCGGAATCGCGGAGCTTGCCGGCATCGCGGTCGATGGCGAGGCGGTCGAGATCGGCGCGCTTACGCCGCATGCGGCCGTCGCGGCGTCTGCCGAGGTGCAGGGCGCGATTCCCGCGCTTGCGGCGCTCGCCGGCAAGATCGGCGACCCGCAAGTGCGCAACAAGGGCACCATCGGCGGCTCCATCGCCAACAACGACCCGGCGGCGGACTATCCGGCCGCCCTGGTCGGGCTCGGCGCCACCGTCGTCACCGACCGGCGCACCATCGCGGCGGACGACTTCTTCACCGACCTGTTCGAGACGGCGCTCGAGAGCGGCGAAATCATCACGGCGGTGCGCTTCCCCCGGCCCAGGAAGGCCGGTTATGCGAAGTTCCCCAATCCGGCGTCGCGCTATGCCATCGTGGGCGTCATGGCGGCGGAGACGGCGTCAGGCGTGCGCATCGCCGTAACCGGCGCCGGACCCTGCGTGTTCCGCGCGACCGCAATGGAAGATGCACTCGGTGGCGCGCTCGATGCCGAGGCGACGCTGCCGGCGCTCTCCCCCGACGACCTCAATTCCGATATCCACGCGAGCGCCGAGTACCGCGCGCATCTGGTGGGCGTCATGGCCCAGCGCGCGATGGCCGCCGCTTGCTGACCCGGAATTCTCGCCCGGGCTGTGGCCGGCGAAGAAAGGCGAAATTACAAAACGAAGCCAATTTCGCATAAGCTATTGTTTCACAATAGAAATAGATGATTTCGTCTCCCCCGCGGGACGCTCTGACGGTGCGGCGCGGGCCCCGTCACGACAAATTGAAGCATCGCGATTGGCGCAGAGCCCCGGCAGACCCGACATTCCATCCGTCACTGGACGGAGGATGACCCGATGCGGAGCCTTGCTCTTTCAGCGCTGACTGTTCCCGCTCTCGCGCTCGTCGCTGCGCTCTCGTTCAACCCTGCGATGGCGCGCGAGGCGCCGTCGCAGTGGTTATACGAGTGGGGAGAGACGGACTTCTCGAAAGCGTCGATCGAGTTCGACGAGATCATGTCAGGCGGGCCGCCCAAGGACGGCATTCCCTCGATCGACGATCCGGTCTTCGCGACCGCCGCCGAGATCGACGATCTCGCCGAGACAGAGCCCGTGATCAGCGTGCTCTTCGGCGGCGAACACCGCGCCTATCCGCTGCAGATCCTGATCTGGCACGAGATCGTCAACGACACGGTGGGGGGTGTGCCGGTCTCGGTCACCTTCTGCCCGCTCTGCAACTCGGCAGTGGTCTACGACCGGCGGGTGGGCGACGCGGTGCTGGATTTCGGCACCACCGGCAAGCTCCGCAACTCCGACCTCGTGATGTACGACCGCCAGACCGAGAGCTGGTGGCAGCAGTTCACCGGCGAGGGGATCGTCGGCGTCCATACCGGCACGGTGCTCAAGCGGCTGCCCTCGCGGGTCGAATCCTTCGCCCGCTACAGGGAGCGCGCTGGTGCGGACTCGCTGGTCCTGGTGCCGGAGCGCGAAGGCGCCCGCGCCTACGGCGTGAACCCTTATGGCGGGTACGATTCCTCCTCAAGTCCGTTCCTCTACCGGGGCGACCTGCCGGAGGGGATCGCGCCGCTCGCCCGCGTCGTGGTGGTGGACGGCGAGGCCTGGAGCCTCGACCTGATCCGCGCCGCCGGCCGCTTCGAGCGGGATGATCTCGTCATTACCTGGGAGTCCGGCCAGAATTCGGCCCTCGACAGCCGCTCGATCGCGGACGGCAGGGACATCGGCAACGTTGTGGTTCAGCGCGACGGCGGCGAGGGCCTCGAAGACGTGCCCTACGACATCAGCTTCGCCTTCGCCTTCCACGCCTTCCACCCGGAGGCGCCAATCCACACGGTCGCCGATTGATCGGCGACTTATTCGTAACCCTCAGGCGCCGGGCGCTCGCTCCGCTCGCTTGGCTACGCGCCATTCGGCGCGCGGCGCGGTCGCGCCGTCCGGGCCTGCGGCCCGGCCCTTCCAGTATTCCAACATCCCGTCGGCCGCTGGGCGCTTCGGCTGGCGCCTGTCAGTGCTTCGCGAAAAACTCTTTCAGTGCGGCCGTGAAGGCCGGCGCCTGCTCGATGTTCGAGAGATGGGCGGCGTCGAGCTCGACATACCGGGAGCCCTCGATGCGCTCGTGCATCAGGCGCATGCCGGCGGGCGGCGTGGCGGCGTCCTGCGTGCCCGCGATCAACAATACGGGATGGTCGAGCGCGCTCAGCCTGTCGAGATAGGCCAGTCCTTGGATGGCCCGCGCGCATCCGGTGTATCCCGCGACAGAAGTGGTGCGGATCATGGTCCGCACGTCGTCGAGCCGTTCGGCGCCGCTCGCCCGGTAGCTCTCGCTGAACCAGCGCTCGATGGTCGACTCGACCACCGCTTCCATGCCGCCGTCGGCGACTGCCGCCACGCGCTGATCGAAGGCGGCGCGGAAATCGTCGCTACAAAACGCGGTGGTGTTGGCCATGACGGTCGCTGCGACCCGGTCGGCATGGCGGAGCGTCAACCCCTGCGCCGTCATCCCGCCGATCGAGAGGCCCACGACATAGCTCTGCCGGACACCCAGGCGATCCCAGAGGCCGACGATGTCGCCGATCAGATCGTCGAACGAATAGGGTCCCTCGACGGGCGCCGACTTGCCGTGTCCGCGCTTGTCGTAGCGCAGGATACGGAAGTCTCCGGCGAGCGCGGCCTCCTGCTCGTCCCACATGCGCAGGTTCGTGGCCAGCGAGTTGGAAAAGGTCAGCCAAGGCCCGTTCTCGTTTCCCGAAACCTCGTAGTTGATCGTCACTCCTCGAATATCGGCCAGCATTCGCTCTCTCCCGGTCGGTAGGGCACGCTCTCGCTCCGGCGGCACTCTAGCCCGCGTTTCTCGCCAGGGTCACGGTCTGCGCTGCGCCGCCCTTCGGGTCGCGCCCAGGCGCTCGCCCGCGGCACCTGCGCTTGACCGCCCCCGCGAACGCTGCGAAAACCGCCCGGCGGCGCGGCCGGTCGCCGCCCGCCTCCGCAACATCATCGAAATCGGGGGAAGCCGTGGGGCGAGGGGAATACCTGTTCACCAGCGAATCGGTGTCAGAAGGGCACCCGGACAAGGTCTGCGACCGCATTTCCGACGCGGTGGTCGATGCCTACCTGGCGCTCGATTCCAAC
Organism: Alphaproteobacteria bacterium; assembly: GCA_965262755.1. Lineage (GTDB taxonomy): Bacteria > Pseudomonadota > Alphaproteobacteria > UBA828 > UBA828 > WTGU01. The sequence continues at coordinate 1,920,168 of OZ253557.1, forward strand.
GCCCGTGTGGCTTGCGAGACCCTGGTCACCACCAACCGGATGGTGCTGGCCGGCGAGGTCCGCGGCCCCGAGTCGATCACCAGCGAGGCCCTTGAGTCCATTGCGCGGACCTGCGTCCGCGAGATCGGGTACGAGCAGGAGGGCTTCCACTGGGCCAAGGCCGCGGTCGAGATCCATGTTCACGCTCAGTCGGCCGACATCGCGCTCGGCGTGGACCAGGCCGGCAACAAGGACCAGGGCGCGGGCGACCAGGGCATCATGTTCGGCTATGCCTGCCGCGAGACCGATGCGCTCATGCCGGCGCCCATCCACTATGCCCACGCGATCCTGGCCGCGCTGGCCCGCGCCAGGCACGCGGGCGATGCGCCCGGTCTCGGGCCCGACTCCAAGAGCCAGGTGACGCTCCGCTATGAGGACGGCGTGCCGGTGGGCGCCACCTCGGTCGTCGTCTCGACCCAGCATGCGGCGGAACTCTCCCAGGACGACGTACGCACCATCGTGCGCCCCTACGTCGTGGCCGCGCTCCCCGACGGGTGGATGTGCGAGGAGGACTGGTTCTACGTCAATCCGACCGGCCGCTTCGTCATCGGCGGGCCCGATGGCGATGCCGGGGTGACGGGACGCAAGATCATCGTCGATACCTATGGCGGGGCGGCACCCCACGGCGGCGGCGCCTTCTCGGGCAAGGATCCGAGCAAGGTCGACCGCTCGGCGGCCTACGCGGCACGCTATCTGGCGAAGAACGTCGTCGCCGCCAACCTCGCGTCGCGCTGCACCATCCAACTCGCCTATGCGATCGGCGTCGCCTATCCGCTGGCGGTCTATGTCGATACCCACGGTACCGGCGAGATCGATGAGGCAAGACTCGCCAAAGCGCTCGAGTCGGTGATGGACCTCTCGCCGCGCGGCATCGGCGAGCATCTCGACCTCGCCCGTCCGATCTTCGAGCGGACGGCGGCCTACGGCCACTTCGGCCGCGAGCCCGAGGCCGACGGCGGCTTCTCCTGGGAGCGGACGGACCTCGTCGACCCGCTTCTCTCCGCGGTGGGGTGAGGGGGCGCCCGGCCGGCGCCCCACCTTCCGCGCGATGGAGGATCGTCGGCGCCGCGTCTATGGGCGCAGACTCGGCTACCGGCTCCGCCCCGGCCGCCAGGCCCTGCTCGAGCGTGCCCTGCCGGGGCTTCGGATCGCGCTGCCCGACGATGAGCAGGCGCGACTCGAGCTGAACGGCCTCTTCCCGGCGCCGGTCCGCGACCTCTGGCTCGAGATCGGCTTCGGCGCCGGCGAGCACCTCGCCCATCAGGTGCGCACCAATCCGGACGTGGGGTTCATCGGCTGCGAGCCCTTCGTCCAGGGCGTTGCGGGCCTCCTGCGCCATCTTGAGGCGGACGGCACCAGCGGACGGGTCCGCATCTTCCCCGACGACGCACGGCTCCTGCTCGATCGCCTGCCGGACGCCTCCATCGGCCGGCTGTTCGTGCTGTTTCCCGACCCCTGGCCCAAGAATCGCCACCACAAGCGCCGCCTGATCGATGCGGAAACCCTCGCCGGCTTCGCCCGCATCCTGAAGGATGGCACGGAGTTCCGATGGGCGTCCGACGATATGGACTATGTGGAGTGGACGCTCGAGCGAGTCGCGGCGAGCGGGGCGTTCTCGGGGCCTGAGCAGCGATCCGGCGACTGGCCTTCCCAGCCGGCCGACTGGCCCGAGACCCGCTATGAGCAAAAGGCCCGCGCCGCCGGCCGGGCGCCGGTCTTCCTCCGCTACGTCCGCATCCCTCGATAGTCAGGGGCTCGGGGGCGATGGCGAGGTGCCCTTCCGTGCCTCGATTGCAACGGCCTCTGCGCCGGCACCGGGGAGAAACTCCTTGAAGCAGGGGCACTATGCGCGATAGGGTAGCGGCGCGGTGCTCTTCGGGCGCGAGGGGCGCCGCGTAGTGAATGCCCAGGGTTTTTAGTGATCGTGGTGGGCAGTGCTGGCCCGCCTTTTTTCTGTCCTGTGGTTTGACGAAGACGCGAGACGTGGACACGGAACGGCAGATCGAACGTGCGATTGCACCGGTGCTGGCGGCGATGGGCTACGAGGTCGTTCGGATCCGCCTCGGCGGGGGTATGCAGACGGTGCTTCAAGTGATGATCGAGCGGGCTGACCGCGTGCCGCTGACCGTAGACGACTGTGCTGCGGCAAGCCGCGCCATCTCGGCACAATTCGAAAACGACAACCTGCCTGCTGCCGACTATACGTTGGAGGTGAGCTCGCCGGGAATCGACCGGCCGCTGGTGCGGCTCGCCGACTTCGCGCGGTTCGCCGGATTCGAGGCCAAGGTGGAGATGAGCGAGCCGCTGGAGGGACGCCGCCGCTTTCGCGGCCGGCTGCAGGGCGCCGACGACGGATGCGTGCGCATGACCGTGGACGATCACGACGTCTCGCTGCCCTATGACATGATTCGCGCGGCGAAGCTCGTGCTAACCGACGAATTGCTGGCCGCGAGCCAGGCGGCGGAGCGGCTGTGATGGCGGATCAGGACACCGTGGGCCTGGCCCGCATAGAGCTCCTCCAGGTGGCCGATGCCGTCGCCCGGGAGAAGGGGATCGAGCGCGAGCTCGTGCTCGAGGCGATGGAGCAGGCGATCACCCACGCCGGTAAGAGAAAGTACGGTCAGGAGCACGATATCCGCACCGATATCGACCGCGAGACCGGCGAGATCAAGCTGATGCGTTACCTGGAGGTCGCCGAAGAGATCGAGAACGAGGCCACCCAGATCCCGATCAGCGAAGCTCAGGAGCGCAATCCGGCCGCGCAGGTCGGCGACTATCTGGCGGATCCGCTGCCGCCCATCGACTTCGGTCGTATCGCGGCGCAGACGGCGAAGCAGGTGATCGTCCAGAAGGTTCGCGAGGCCGAGCGGGCGCGTCAGTACGAGGAATACAAGGATCGCGTGCAGGAGATTGCGAACGGCCTCGTCAAGCGCACCGAGTATGGCGGGCTCACCGTCGACCTGGGCCGGGCCGAGGCGGTGATCCGCCGCGAAGACCTGTTGCCGCGCGAATCCTTCCGCAACGGCGACCGCGTGCGCGCCTACATCTACGACGTCCGGCGCGAGCCGCGCGGGCCGCAGATCTTCATGTCCCGCACCCACCCCAACTTCATGTCCAAGCTCTTCGCCCAGGAAGTGCCGGAGATCTACGACAGCATCATCGAGATCGACGCCGTGGCCCGCGACCCCGGCAGCCGCGCCAAGATCGCCGTTCATTCCAACGACAGCAGCATCGATCCCGTCGGCGCCTGCGTCGGCATGCGCGGCTCCCGCGTGCAGGCGGTCGTCGGCGAGCTCCAGGGCGAGAAGATCGACATCATTCAGTGGTCGCCCGATCCTGCGGCGTTCATCGTCAACGCGCTCGCGCCGGCCGAGGTGACCAAGGTCGTGCTCGACGAGGAATCGAAGCGTATCGAGGTGGTGGTGCCGGATGAGCAGCTCTCGCTTGCCATCGGCCGGCGCGGGCAGAACGTCCGGCTCGCGTCCAACCTCACCGGCTGGGACATCGACATCCTGACCGAGGCCGAGGAATCGGAACGCCGTCAGGAAGAGTTCCACTCGCGCTCCGAGATGTTCATGGAGGCGCTCGACGTCGACGACGTGATCGCCCATCTGCTGGTGACGGAAGGGTTCTCCACCGTCGACGAGGTGGCCTACGCGCCGATCGACGAGCTGGCTGCGATCGAGGGCTTCGAGGAAGAGCTGGCGAGCGAGCTGGCCACCCGCGCCGCGGCCCATGTCGAAGCGACCAACCGCGAGCTGAACGAACGTCGGCTCGAGCTCGGCGTCAGCGACGAGGTGGCCGCCATCGAGGGCCTGGATCCGGCGATCCTCGTCGCCCTCGGCGAGAACGAGATCAAGACGCTGGACGATCTCGGCGATCTCGCCGGCGATGAGCTCATCGAGATCCTGGGCGACCTCGCGCCCTCGATCGAGGAGGCCAACGCCGTCATCATGATAGCGAGGGCCCACTGGTTCGGTGACGACGAGCCGGTCGATGGCGCGGAGGCCGACGAGGCCGCCGAGGCCGCGGCCGACGAGCATGAGAGAGCGAACGTTTGACCGCGCGGGCACACATGCACGAGCGTCCGGCCTCGTCGGATGCCGGCTTCCGGCGCTGTATCGCGAGCGGCGTCAGCAGGCCCCGCGACGCCTTGCTGCGCTTCGTGGTCGACCCGGGCGGGGCGTTGGTGCCGGACCTCGGCGAATCGTTGCCTGGGCGGGGCCTTTGGGTCTCGGCCGAGCGCGCCACGCTGGAAAAGGCCTGCGAGCGCGGGCTGTTCGCGCGCGCCGCGCGCAGGCCGATTGCCGTGACGCCCGATCTGATCGACGAGGTGGAGCGGCAGTTGACCGCACGGGGGCTGGATATTCTGGGTTTGGCGCGGCGCGCAGGCGCTCTCATCACGGGCTTCGACAAGGTGCAACGCGCGCTCGTAGAGCGGCGGGTGGCTGTCCTGGTCGAGGCGAGCGACGGCGCGCGGCACGGCCGGGCGCGCCTCGGCGCGCTCGCGCGGGACATTCCCGTGATCGCGCAATTCGACGGTGCCGCGTTGAGCCGCAGCCTGGGCCGTGAGAATGTGGTGCACGCCGCGTTGGCGCCTGGCGGGCTCGCCGATCGTTTCCTTCGGGAATCAGCGCGGCTTGGTGGCGTGCGTGCAGAATCCGGCGACCGGGATAAGGCATAATGAGTGACGAAACCGAAGCCGGTGATCAGGAGCGACGCAAGCCCTTGTCGTTGAAGCGACCAGGGCGACTCGAGCTCAAGGAGACGGTCGACGCCGGCCAGGTGCGGCAAAGTTTTTCCCACGGCCGCAGCCGCGCTGTCGCCGTCGAGGTGCGCAAGAAGCGTACGCTGAAGCGTGGCCCTGCGGCCGATGGGGCAGTGGCGCCCAAGCCGAAGGCAGCGCCCAGGGCAGCGCCGCGCGAGCCCGTGGCCGAGGCGCCGCCCCTGCCTCAGGATGACGTGTACCAAACTTCCAGGGCGCCGCGCTCCCGGGTCGTTCTGCGCACGCTGACGAGCGACGAGAAGGCCGCCCGCGCGCGCGCCGTCGAGGACGCGGTGCGCTCTGAGCGTCAAGAGCGGGAGCGGGCGGTAGAGGAAGCCCGCCGGCGCGCCGTGGAGGAAGAACGACATGCCGCCGAGCACGCCCAGGCCGAGCGGCGGAAGAGCGAAGAGGACGACCGCCGCAAGGCCGAGGAAGATGCGCGCAAGAGGGCGGAGGAGGATGCCGCACGGAGGCTTCCACAGCCGGAGGAGCCCAAGGCGGAAGCCGCCGCCGCTCCGGGGGCGGCGGGCGCGGTACGACCCGCCCGGCCCGGCGCAGCCCCGGCGGAAGAGGAGCGCGGGAGACCCCGCCGTCGCGGCGAGCAGCGTCGCCCCGCCAGCCCTTCGCGGCGTGACCAGCCCCGCCGGCGCGGTGGCAAGATCAGGCTCTCGGAGGCCCTCGACGGCACCGTCGGCGAGCAGCGCGGGCGCAGCCTTGCGTCGCTGCGCCGCCAACGCGACCGTGAGAAGCGCCTTGCGCGGGAGGCGATGCGCGCCGACGAGCTCAAGCCGGTCGTGCGCGAGGTCGTGGTACCCGAGGCGATCACGGTGCAGGATCTTGCGAGCCGCATGGCCGTGCGCGGCGCCGAGGTCGTGAAGCGCCTGATGGAGATGGGTACGATCGTGACCATCACGCAATCGATCGATGCCGACACGGCGCAGCTCGCGGTTGAAGAGTTCGGCCACAAGGTCAGGCGCGTCAGCGAGGCCGATGTCGAGATCGGGCTCAAGGGCGAGGACGATACAATCGACGCTCTGCTCATCCGCTCGCCCGTGGTCACGGTCATGGGCCATGTCGATCACGGCAAGACGTCGCTGCTCGACGCCATTCGCTCCAGCGACGTTGCCTCCGGCGAGGCAGGTGGGATCACGCAGCACATCGGTGCCTACCAGGTGGAGACCCCCAAGGGCGCCCGCATCACCTTCATCGACACGCCGGGCCATGCCGCTTTCACGGAGATGCGCGCTCGCGGCGCGAGCGTGACGGATATCGTGGTTCTCGTGGTGGCGGCGGACGATGGCGTCATGCCGCAGACCGCCGAGGCAATCAATCACGCGCGCGCGGCGGGCGTCCCCATCCTCGTCGCCATCAACAAGATCGACCGGCCGGACGCCGATCCCAGCCGCGTGCGCCAGGACCTGCTCCAGCACGAAATCGTGACCGAGGCGATGGGCGGCGACGTGCTCGCCGTCGAGATATCGGCGACCCAGAAGCTCAACCTCGACAAGCTGGAGGAGGCGATCCTGCTCCAGGCGGAGTTGCTGGAGCTCACCGCCAACCCGGACCGCGCTGCCGAAGGCGTCGTGATCGAGGCCAAGGTGGACCGCGGGCGCGGCGCGGTGGCGACCGTACTGGTCCAGCGCGGCACGCTCCACATCGGCGATATCGTCGTTGCCGGTGCGCAATGGGGGCGGGTGAGGGCGATGTACGACGACCACGGCGCTGCCACCAAGGCGGCGGGACCGGCGGTGCCGGTCGAGGTACTCGGGCTCAGCGGCGCGCCCCAGGCAGGCGATGAGGTCGTGGTGGTCGAGAACGAGCGCCGGGCTCGCGAGGTCTCCGAGTTCCGCCACGCGCGTACCAGAGAGAAGGAGGTCGCGCGCGGCGCCCCGCTCAACCTGGAGCAGCTCTTCTCCGAGATCCAGGAGAAGGAGAGCAAGAGCGAGCTTCCGCTCGTCATCAAGACCGATGTCCAGGGCTCGGCGGAGGCGCTGGTCGGCGCACTCGCGCGGCTCGGCACGGACGAGGTGGCGGCGCGCGTGCTCCATTCGGGCGTCGGCGGCATCACCGAAGCGGACGTGACGCTCGCCGCGGCGTCCGACGCGACGGTCTTCGGGTTCAACGTGCGCGCCAACGCACAGGCACGCGAGCTCGCCGCGCGCACCGGGATCGAACTTCGCTATTTCGCCGTCATTTACGACGTCGTCGACGAGGTCAGAGCCAGTCTCGAAGGGATGCTGCGCCCGGAGGCGCGCGAGCGGACACTGGGCAACGCTCAGATCCTCCAGGTGTTCGAGGTGGGCCGCGTGGGCAGGATCGCGGGATGCAGGGTGACCAACGGCCTCGTGCGCCGGGGCTCGAAGGCGAGGCTGCTGCGCGACGATGTCGTCATCCACGATGGCGCGCTCAAGACGCTCCGGCGATTCAAGGACGATGTGCGCGAGGTGAAGGAAGGTTACGAATGCGGCATGTCGTTCGAGAACCATTCTGATCTGCGCGAGGGCGACGTCATTGAGCTCTATGAGATCGAGGAGATCGCGCGCACGCTGGAGGCGTAGAGCGCGCTTGCCCAACGGTCGATGACGAGGAGGAGCGGCAGCGCGCCGAGCCAGCGGCAACGGCGAGTCGGCGAGCTCATCAGGGAAGCGCTGTCCGAGTCGCTTGCCCGCGCCCAGTTCCGCGATCCCGTGTTGAGCGACATGCGCCTCACCGTGACCGAGGTTCGGCCGGCGCCTGATCTGCGCTCCGCCAAGGTCTATGTGATGCCGCTCGGCGGCGATCGGGCGGCGGAGACGATCGACGCTCTGCAGCGCGCCGCAGGATACTTGCGCGGCGAGGTGAACCGCCGGGTCAGGCTGAAGTTCTCGCCCACTCTGCGCTTCGAGCTCGACCGCAGCTTCGAGAACGTGGCGCACATCGACAGGCTGCTGGACACAAGTGGCGGCTCCGATGACTGAGGCCGATGACTGAGAAAGCCGCTGCACGCGGCCCCCACGGCTGGCTGGTGGTCGACAAGCCCGGCGGGATTACCTCTGCCGCCGTCGTCGCCCGCATCAAGTCCGCGGTCGGCCGCGGCGCAAAGGTGGGGCATGCGGGCACGCTCGATCCGATGGCCACGGGAGTCCTGCCGGTGGCCATCGGCGAGGCCACCAAGACGGTCGCCTTCATAATGGATGCACCCAAGCGCTACCGCTTCGGCGTGCGCTGGGGGGAGCAGCGCGATACGGACGATGCCGAAGGTACGGTCATCGAGACAAGCCAAAGTCGACCCGCCGGATCGACGGTCGCAAACGTGCTTCCCCGCTTTATCGGCCGGATCGAGCAGGTGCCGCCTGCGTATTCTGCCCTCAAGGTCGGTGGCGAGCGCGCCTATGCGCTGGCGCGCCAGGGCCGGCCGCCGCAGCTTGCGCCGCGCACCGTCCATGTCATGAGCCTGACGCTGACGAAGGCCGACGACGACGGCGCTGCCTTCGTGGTCGAGTGCGGCAAGGGAACCTATGTCAGAGCGCTGGCCCGCGACATCGCGCGCGCCGCCGGAACGGTGGGTCACGTGAGTTGGCTGCACCGCGCTGCGGTCGGGCCGTTCGCCGAAGAGGATGCGAAACCACTGGATAAACTGGTCGCGCTCGGGCATAGTCTGGCCCTCGCCGAAAGCCTGCTTCCGGTCGACGCGGCGCTGGCCGACATCCCGGCACTGCCCCTGACCGCACGCGAGGCAGATCGTCTGCGCCACGGCCAGCCCGTGCCCGCGCACGGTGTGGCACCCGGGAGGGTCCGCGCCATCGCCGGGTCCCGGCTCGTGGCGCTAGCCGAAGTCGGCGCGGGTCAGGCCCGCCCGGTGCGGGTCTTCAACATGTGAAATGCGGAGTAGCCAGATGTCGATCACTGCGGTGCGGAAGACAGAGCTGATATCGGATTACGCCACCAAGACCAACGATACCGGCTCGCCTGAAATCCAGGTTGCGATCCTGACAGAGCGGATCAACAACCTGACCCAGCATTTTCGGACCCACAAGAAGGATCTTCATTCGAGGCGGGGCCTCCTGAAGATGGTCAGCCGCAGGCGCCGCCTGCTCGACTATCTGAAGCGCAACGATCAGGAGCGCTATGCCACCGTGATTAAGCGGCTGGGTTTGCGGAAATAGTATTGGCGTTCGCGTGGTCCGCCAGGATGCGGCACGCGGGTCAAGAGGGCACGGCGGGAGGCGCGGCATGGGCCGCCGCCACCGACGTTGCGCCTGTGCAGGGGCGCGCCGAATTAGCGGCTCGCCAATGGAACGAAGGAAACAGCATGTTCGATATCACACGTCGTGAGGCCATGTGGGGCGGGCGCAAGCTCGTCCTCGAAACGGGGCGCATCGCCCGCCAGGCGGATGGCGCCGTCCTCGCGAGCTACGGCGAAACGGCGGTGCTCTGCACCGTCGTCGGCCAGCGTTGGGCGCGGGAGAAGCAGGATTTCTTCCCGCTGACAGTCAACTATGAAGAGAAAGCGTCCGCCGCCGGCAAGATCCCGGGCGGCTTCTTCAAGCGCGAAGGGCGCCCGAGCGAGAAGGAAACCCTGGTCTCCCGTCTCATCGACAGGCCGCTCCGGCCCCTCTTCGTCAAGTCGTTTCGCAACGAAACCCAGGTCATCTGCACGGTGCTCTCGCACGACCTGATCAACGATTCCGACATCGTCGCCATGATCGGCGCGTCGGCCGCGCTCACCATCTCGGGTTTACCCTTCATGGGGCCGATCGCGGGCTGCCGGGTGGGCTTCGCCGACGGCGCCTACGTGCTGAACCCGACCTACGAGCAGCGCGCGGCCTCTGACCTCGATCTGGTCATGGCCGGGACGCTAGAGGGCGTGCTCATGGTCGAATCGGAGGCGTCCGAGCTCTCCGAGGATCAGATGCTGGGCGCCGTGACCTTCGGTCACGAAGAGATCAAGCCGGTGATCGAAGCCATCGTCAGCCTTGCCGAGGCCTGCGCGAAGGAGCCCTGGGAACTGCCAGAGGAGCAGGTGGACACGGCGCTCGTCGAGCGCATCCGTGCCAGTGCCGAGGCTCCGCTCCGCGAAGCCTATGCCATCGCCGGCAAGACCGAACGGATGGAGAAAGTGACGGCGGCCAAGGCGGAGACCGCCGCGCAGTTCCGTGAGGAGGAAGGCGCTGCCGGCATCCTCGACGGAACGCTGAAGTCGCTTGAGAAGGACATCGTGCGCGGGCAGATCCTCGACAGCGGAGCGCGCATCGACGGACGGACGACCAGCGATGTTCGCGCCATCGAGTGCGAGGTCGGCGCGCTGCCGCGCAGCCACGGCTCGGCGCTCTTCACGCGCGGCGAGACCCAGGCGCTGGTCACCGCGACCCTCGGCACCGGCCAGGACGAGCAGATCATGGACATGCTCGAGGGCGAGTACCGCGAGCGCTTCATGCTGCACTACAACTTCCCGCCCTATTCGGTGGGCGAGGCGCGCTTCCTGCGTGGCCCCGGCCGGCGCGAGATCGGCCACGGCAAGCTCGCCTGGCGGGCGCTTCATCCGCTCATGCCGGATGCCGAGGAATTCCCCTACACCATCCGCGTGGTCTCGGAGATCACGGAATCGAACGGCTCCTCGTCGATGGCGACGGTGTGTGGGGCATCGCTCTCGCTGATGGATGCCGGCGTTCCCGTCACTCGGCCCGTCGCCGGAATTGCCATGGGGCTGATCAAGGACGAGGAGCGCTTCGCGGTGCTCTCCGACATCCTCGGCGACGAGGATCATCTCGGCGACATGGACTTCAAGGTCGCGGGCACCGAGCAGGGTATCACGTCGCTGCAGATGGACATCAAGATCACCAGCATCACCGAGGAGATTATGCGCACCGCGCTCGCCCAGGCGCGCGACGGCCGCCTGCACATCCTCGGCGAGATGGCGAAGGCGCTCTCTCGTGCGCGCGACAGCGTGAGCGACAATGCGCCCCGCATCACCACCTTCTCGATTCCGAAGGACCGCATCCGCGAGATCATCGGCCCCGGCGGCAAGATCATTCGCGAAATCTGCGAGACCACCGGGACCAAGATCGACATCGAGGACGACGGCACCATCAAGGTTGCGGCCGTCGAGGGCGAGGCGGCGGAGGCGGCGATCAACATGATCCGCGATATCATTGCCGAGCCTGAGGTTGGCGTGATCTACGACGGCAAGGTGGTCAAGATCGTCGACTTCGGCGCCTTCGTGAACTTCATCGGCAAGCGCGACGGCCTGGTTCATATCAGCGAGATCGCCCCGCGCCGGATCAAGAGCGTGAGCGACGTGCTGAGCGAAGGCGATAACGTCAAAGTGAAGGTGCTCGGCGTCGACGATCGCGGTAAGGTCAAACTGAGCATGAGGGCCGTGAACCAGGAGAGCGGAGAGGACCTGAGCGCGGCCGAAGAGAAAGCGCAGGCTGGGTAGTAAAAGCTGCCAAGAGAAGCGACATCTTGCAATCGGCGCCGCCGCTGCCCACATCGCGGCGCAGCGGCGGCGTCGGCCCGTCACCCTGCCTCGCCACGGCGATAGGATCGAGCCAGGCGCAACGGTGGACGGACCGACTATGAAGGCGTTGAACGCAATCAGGCTGTCTGGGCGCGAGGTCCTGCCCGTGATCGAAGGGGGCAAGGGCATCGGTGTGACCAACGGCCTGAGCTCGGGCGCCTGGGCCGCCGCCGGCGGTGTCGGCACCTTCTCCGGCGTCAATGCCGACTACTACGACGAGAACGGCCGGGCCATTCCGCAGATCTATCGCGGCCGCACCCGCAAGGAGCGCCACGAGGAGCTCGTCGACTACGCCATCAGGGGCGGCATCGCCCAGGCCCGGATAGCCCATGACGTCTCGGGCGGCGGAGGGCGGCTCCACATGAACGTGCTGTGGGAGATGGCCGCCGCCGAGCGTATCCTGAACGGCGTCCTCGAGGCGACGCGCGGCCTCATTCACGGCGTGACCTGCGGCGCCGGCATGCCCTACCGCCTGGCCGAGGTGACCGCGCAGTACGAAGTCAATTACTACCCGATCGTCTCGTCGGCGCGGGCCTTCCGCGCGCTCTGGAAGCGCGCCTACCATCGCTTCTCCGACTGGATGGGCGGCGTCGTCTACGAGGACCCCTGGCGCGCCGGCGGCCACAACGGCCTCTCCAACAGCGAGGACCCGGAACAGCCCGAACCCGCCTATCCGCGGGTCCTCGCGCTGCGCGAGCAGATGCGCGAATACGGTCTCGACGACGTGCCCATCGTGATGGCGGGCGGCGTCTGGTACCTGCGCGACTGGGCGGACTGGATCGACAATCCCGAGCTCGGGCCCATCGTCTTCCAGTTCGGGACCCGCCCGCTGGTGACCGAGGAAAGCCCCATCTCCGAGCGGTGGAAGCGCAAGCTGCTGTCGATGAAGGAGGGGGACGTGAAGCTCAACCGCTTCAGCCCGACCGGATTCTATTCGTCTGCGGTGCGCAACGACTTCATCAGGGAGCTCGCCGAGCGCGAGCATCGGCAGGTCGCCTACACCGCCGAGCCCATCGGCGACCACGACCGGGTGTTCACCCCGGGGCCGCGCGGGCGCACCTTCTATCTGACCAAGGGCGACCTGGCGCGAGCCGAAGAGTGGATGGAGGAGGGCTTCAACTCGGTGATGAAGACCCCCGACACCACGATCATCTTCGTGACCAACGAGAAGGCGCGCGAAATCAGGGCCGATCAGGCGGCCTGCATGGGCTGCCTCAGCGCCTGCCGGTTCAGCAACTGGGCGACCAACGAGCTGGGCTCGACCGGCAAGAAGACCGATCCCCGCAGCTACTGCATCCAGAAGACGCTGCAGGAGATTATCCACGGCGAAGACATCGACAACCAGCTCATGTTCGCCGGCCACGCGGCCTTTCGCTTCGCAAGCGACCCCTTCTACTCGAACCGCTTCATCCCGAGCGTTCGCCAGCTGGTAGACCGCCTGCTCACCGGCGACTGACCGCCCGGCGCGCGCGGGACCTTGGTTCCGCGCCCGCGACCCTTCGGGCGTGCGCGACTCCGGCCCATGGTGCGGTGCACGGCGCGTGCCGCCCGCGCCAGGATTGCGCGATGGATCGATCGTCTTCCCGCGCGCCCATCTGCGCGATGCAGTGCGGGAGCGGGCGGGCCGCGGCGGGCGAAGGCAAGATAAGTGGGCGCTCGCCGCCTGGGCGGCTGCCGCGCGCAGTCCCCGCCGTCGTCATCGAGGACGGCCGTCGTCTATCCCGCGGAATCCCACTTATCCCACTTAATCCCGGCGAATCCCGCTCAAATTTTTTCTGTACCGCTCGCATCGCGCGCCCCCGCGCGCGTGGACGGAAGACGCCTGCGGGCTAGGCCCCGTGGCCGAGGTGAAAAATGCGCGCTAGTTCGCGGGCCGGGCCCAGATGGCGGTGTCGTGGAACACCGCGCCGCCGTTGGGATAGCCGGGGTCGGCCGAGGTCAGCGTGTTGATGCCGAGCCCTTCCTCGAAGGCGGTGTTCGGCCAGATGCTCTCGACGATGACGACGCCGCGCTGCTGGCCGTTGCCGGTCGCGGCGCCGGGCGCCCTGCCGTTGCCGTTCGCGATGCGCGCATGGATCAGGATGGAGCCGCGCCTGTTGCCGATGCGGATGCGGTCGCCGTCGGCGAAGCCGAGGTCGCGGGCGTCGCCGGGGTGGAAGAGGGCGGAAGGCCGCGTCTCCTTGGCCTGGCTGGTGCGCGTCTCGGTGAAGCTCGAATTGAGGTAGTTGTGCGCGGGCGCGGTGACGAGGCGGAAGGGGTGCTCGGTGTCCGGCGCCTCGATCGCCGCCATGTGGTCGGGGAAGGCCGGCATCTCGGCGCCGCGCGGCCCCATGGCTGCCCAGTCCGGCTTGAAGCGGAAGCGCCCGTCCGGCCAGCCGAAGCCCTTGAGGTGATGGGCGGTCTCGAAGTCCGGCATGCAGTCCTTCCAGCGCTCGGCCTTCAGCGTTTCGGCGTCGGGATGGCCCGAGCGCTTGAGCGTCGCGTCGATCAGCTCCCACGCCGTCATGTCGAAACCCGGATGCTCGGCGCCGAGCCGCTTGGCGAGCGCACGGATCGCGTCGTGGTTGGAGCGCGATTGGGCGTAGGGCTCGATCACCCTGGCGCCCATGAGCAGGTAACTGTGGCCGCCGCCCACATAGATGTCGTCATGCTCCAGGAAGGTCGTCGCCGGCAGCACGATGTCGGCGTAGCGCGCGGTGTCGGTCATGAACTGCTCGTGCACGGCAAGGAACAGGTCGTCGCGCTCGAGGCCCTCGCGCACCTTGACCGATTCGGGTGCCACCGCCGCCGGATTGACGTTCTGCATGACGATGGCGGTGACCGGGGGGCCGTCCCCAAGGTCGCCCGGATCGCCGGTCAGGATCGGGCCGATACGCGACATGTCGAGCAGCCGCACCGAGCGGTCCTTCGCATCGAGCCCCTCGATCAGGGTGGCGTCGACGCCGTAGACGCTCTTGTTGGTATGCATCGCGCCGCCGCCCTCGTACTGCCAGGCGCCGGTGACCGCTGCGATGCAGGTGGCGGCGTGCATGTTGGCTGCGCCGTTGCGCGAGCGGGTGAAGCCGTAGCCGAGGCGGATATAGGTGCGCTTGATGCGGCCGATCATGCGGGCGAGCGCGGTGATCTCGGCGGCCGGGATCCCCGTGATCGCCGCCGCCCACTCGGGCCCCCGGCTCGCGAGGTGGGCTTCGAGTTCGTCCGGATGGTCCGTAAAGCGAGCGAGGTAGGCGCGGTCGGCGAAGTCCTCGGCGAAGAGCACGTGCATGATGCCGCAGGCGAGCGCGCCGTCCGTGCCGGGCCGGAGCGCCACGTGATGGTCGGCGACCTTGGCCGTCCGCGTCTCGTAGGGGTCCACGACCACGAGCGCCGCGCCCCGCGTCTTCCGCGCTTTGGCGATGTGGGTCATGACGTTGACCTGGGTCGACGCCGGATTGCAGCCCCAGACGACGATCAGGTCCGCCTTCGCCATCTCGCGCGGATCGCTGCCCACATATGTACCGACACCGGCCCACCAGCCGTCGCTGGAAAGGCGCGAGCAGATGGTCTCGTCTTGCCGCGAGTAGCCCATGACGTGGCGCAGGCGGTTGATCCCGTCGCGCTGCACCAGGCCCATGGTGCCGGCGTAGTAGTAGGGCCAGACCGCCTCGCGGCCGTGCGTCTCCGTGGCGCGGACAAAGGAATCGGCAATCAGGTCGAGCGCATCGTCCCAGCCGATGGGTCGGAATTCGCCGGCGCCCTTCTCGCCGGTGCGTTGCAGCGGCTCCGCGAGGCGCCCAGGGTGGTGCACGCGCTCGGCATAGCGCGCGACCTTGGCGCAGATCACGCCCGAGGTGTAGTCGTTCTCCCGCGCGCCCCTGACGGCGCCGATCCTGTCCGGCGCGAGCAGCTCGACCTCAAGCGCGCAGGTCGACGGGCAATCGTGGGGGCAGGCGGTGGCAACGAATTCGCTCGACACGGCGCGTTCTCCTCACGATCCGAGTTCGTATCGTAGCCTATCCCGCGTGGCCCGGCACTTACGACATGCGCACTCACGAATCCGCGACCGGCAGCGCAACGCACGCGAATTTGTGGTATTGAGACGGGGTATTGGAGGCTCGGTCTCGAAATGACGACATCGCCTGAGAGCGACGCACGGGCGCGCCTGCGCGAAGCCGGCCTGCGGCCTACGCGCCAGCGCATTGTCCTCGCCCGCCGACTCTTCAGCGGGCCGCACCGTCACGTCACCGCCGCGGAGCTTCACGCAGAGGTGCTGCGGGAGGAGGCGGGCGTCTCACTCGCCACGGTCTACAACACCCTTCATCAGTTCACGAAGGCCGGCCTCTTGCGCGAGCTGGTGGTGGACGCAGGGCCCTCCTTCTTCGACACCAACACCGCGCATCACCAGCATTTCTTCCTGGAGGAGACCGGTCGTCTGGTCGATGTGCCGGGCGATCGCGTGTCGGTCAGCGTCCTGCCGCCGGCGCCGCCGGGGACCACGGTCTCGCGGATCGACATCATCATTCGCGTGACCGGCAGGGGGGCGGAGGACGGCGCGGCGGCGCCGGGCGACGCACGCACCCTGGAATGATTCCAATCCGTTGACGGCGGCGGTGCGCTGCGTCATATAATGCGGCGAATGCACCGGCCGCGCTCGCATCCCGCAGCGCGGCGGCCACACGTCTCTAACCGTAAAGTCAGGGGGAACACGACCATGCCTGCATTGGGTGGCAGCAAGACCGAACAGAACCTCAAGGACGCCTTCGCCGGCGAGTCACAAGCCAATCGACGCTATCTCTACTTCGCCCGCAAGGCCGATGTAGAGGGTCATAACGACGTTTCGGCGCTCTTCCGCTCGACCGCCGAGGGCGAGACCGGCCACGCCCACGGCCATCTCGACTTCCTCGTCGAGACCGGCGATCCCGCCACCGGCAAGCCGATCGGGATCACGAGCGACAATCTGGTGGCGGCGGTGGCCGGCGAGACCCACGAATACACCGACATGTATCCCGGCATGGCGCGCACCGCGCGCGACGAAGGCTTCGACGAGATCGCCGACTGGTTCGAGACCCTGGCGAAGGCCGAGAAGTCCCACGCCGGGCGCTTCCAGAAGGCGCTGGACTCGCTCGACTAGAGCGCGCTCGTTCCGACCTAACTCCGGTGCCGCCTGGGCGCGCTCGCGCGCTCAGGCGGGCGCCGGTCTGCGTTCAGCGCGGGATCACGCGCCGGCCAGGCGGAAGACCTCGGCATACGCTGGGTGGATGCCGGCTGCGCCGAAGGCCTCCAGGTCGGTCGAGCACGAGTTCTGGCTGAGCACGGCGGTGATCCCGCTCGCCTCGTGATGGCCGGCCATGGTCACGTGCCCGCGCAACTGGCCAAGATGACCGACGATCGTGAGGTCGCCGAAGCGCGAGACCAGGACGCCGTGCGCGCAGTGGGTGATGCTGGTGCCAGGGAACCCGGCAGGCAGAAGCGGGGTCTGCAGCATGGCGAGGGCGGCGGGATCCAGCACCTGCCCGGTGAAGAGTGCGTGGAAGCCCCGCGCGAGGTCGCGGGGAGTCGTGACGAGATCGCCCGCTGCCCCGATACCGGAAAGCGGGAACCAGTCCGACGAGTCTTCCGGCGGGGCGCCGGGCTCGGTTGAATCGAGGACGTAGGCGCGCGCCAGGCGGTCCCGCGGAAAGTCTTCGTCCCCGCCGCTCCAGGTCTCGGCCATTCCGCACGGCTCGAAGACTTCGCGCCTGAGCCAGCGGGAGAGGGGCTCGCCCCGCTCGCTGGCGACGATCTCGCCCGCCAGCACGTAGCCGGGGTTGGAATAGACGAAGGCCCCGCCGGGCGCGATCTGCGTGCCGTTGGCGAGCGCGAACTCGACGATCCGCTCCGGCGTCCAGTCGTCCGCCGAGCCCTTGGGCATGAAGGACTCGTATTCGGGCAGGCCGCTCCGGTGGCTGAGCAGATGCCGCACGCGAATTTTGTCCGCCCGCGGCAGGTGGGGGAACCACCCCTCGATGGTCCGATCGAGGTCGATACGCCCTTCGCTCACCAGTGCGAGCACGGCGACCGCGGTCCAGGTCTTCCTGGTGCTGGCGGTCTTGAACAGATGATCCGGGGTGAGCGGCGCCTCCGTCGTGCGGTCGGCGCAGCCGGCTGCGAGGGTCAGAACCTCCCCGCCCGGCCGGATGAGGGCGAGCGAGGCGCCGATCACGCCTTTCGCCACATGCTCGCTCAGTACACGGTCGAGACGCGATGCGAGAACGTCGGTCTCCGGATTCAGCATCCTCGGTCTCCACGGTTTGCCGCGCTGCTCCCACCATAGCACGCGGCCGGCGCCGAGGGTGGACGCCGGCGCGCGGGCTCACTAGCCTGCCAACGGAAATCGGCCGCGGCTGAAGTGAAGAGGGGAGCCAGCATGGGGCATGTCGGCACAGCGCATACGCGCCTGGAAGACGATCGGTTTCTGACTGGCCGAGGTCAGTTCGTGGACGATATCCGGCTTCCTGGGGAGGCACACGCCGCCTTCGTGCGCAGTCCGCACGCCCATGCCCGCATCGGGGCGATTGCCACCGAGCGCGCGCGCTCCATGCCAGGCGTGCTGGCCGTGCTCACCGGGGAGGACTGGCGCCGGGATGGCGGCGGCGATACCGACGTGCTGTGGGACATCACCTCCCACGACGGCACGCCGATGGCGCTCGCTCGCAGACCGATCTTCGCCACGGATGAGGCGCGCCACGTGGGCGACACGGTTGCGCTCGTCGTGGCCGAGGACCCGCATGCGGCCACCGACGCGGCAGACGCGGTCGATGTCGCGTGGGAGCCGCTCGCCTCGGTGACGGACCTCGCCGCCGCCCTGGCAGGGGCGCCGCTGGTGCACGAGGAATTCGGGAGCAACGTCTCCTACGATTGGCGGCTCGGCGACGCCAAGGCGGTCAAGGCTGCCTTCGCCGCCGCCGCCCATGTGACGGCGCTCAAGCTCGTCAACAATCGCCTCGCGCCGAGCGCCATGGAGCCTCGCGCGGCGATCGGCGTATTCGATCGCGGCAGCGAGCGCTACACGCTCTGGTCCACCACCCAGAACCCGCATCTCGTCCGCCAGTGGCTCTCGCGCGACACGCTGCGTGCGCCCGAACAGTCGATCAGGGTGGTCGCGCCGGACGTGGGCGGCGGCTTCGGCCAGAAGACCTATCACTATCCGGAGGAGGCGAGCCTCCCCTGGGCCGCGCGGCTGGTGGGCCGGCCGGTGCGCTGGACCGCGACCCGTGCCGAGACCCTGACGGTAGACATCCACGCGCGCGACCACGTTACCGAGGCGCGCATGGCCTTCGACGAGGATGGGCTTATCGTCGCCATCGAGGCGGAGATCATCGCCAACCTCGGCGCCTATCAGAGCCAGTTCGCTGCGTGCATCCCCTCGCTGTTCTGCGTCACCATGTTCTCAGGCCAGTATGCGATCCCCGCGCTCCATTGCCGGGTGCTCGGCGTCTACACCAACACAACGCCGGTCGATGCCTACCGCGGCGCCGGCAATCCCGAGATCACCTACGTCATCGAGCGCCTGATCGAGAATGGCGCGCGTGAGCGGGCTTGCGACTCGGTCGAGGCGCGCGCCCACAACCTCGTGCCCGCTGCCGACATGCCCTATGGCAGTGCGACCGGCGTCACCTACGATGTCGGCGACTTTCCGGCGGTCCTCGACAAGGCCCGTGCGCTCGCCGGTCTCGACGCGCTCCGGGCCGAGCAAACGCGGCTCCAGGAAGACGGCGTGCTGATGGGGATCGGCATGGCGTCCTTCGTTCGCTCCGGCGGTGCCGGGCCGAGCCGCCTCGCGGCCGCTCTAGGCAGCCGCATGGGGTTCTGGGACGTCGCCACCGTGCGCGTCCACCCCAGCGGCAAGATCACCTTGCTCTGCGGCAGCCACAGCCACGGCCAGTCCCACGCCACGACGTATGCGCAGATCGTCGCCGACCGCTTCGGCTGCGCGCTCGAAGACATTGATGTCGTGGAGGGCGACACGGACCGGATTCCCCACGGCCTCGGCACCTGGGCCTCGCGCTCGATCACGGTCGTGGGCTCTGCCCTTGCCGTGGCGTCGGACCGCATCATCGAGAAGGGCCGGCGTCTCGCGGCCCATCTCATGGAATGCGCCGTCGACGATATCGATTTCGGGGCCGGCGCCTACGCCGTGCGCGGCACCGACCGGCGGATGACGTTCGTGCAGATCGCCGACATGGCCTACCGCGGTGCCGACTATCCCGAAGGCTTTGAGCTCGGGTTGGAAGAGGCGGCGTTCTTCGACCCGGACGACTTCAACTATCCCTACGGCACTCATGTCGCGACCGTCACGGTCGATCGCGAGACCGGCGCGGTGCGGCTCACGGGCTACTACTCGGTGGAGGATGCGGGGCTTGTGATCAACCCACTCGTGGTCGACGGCCAGCGCCACGGGGCCGCCGCCCAGGGCATCGGCCAGGCGCTGCTGGAGCACGTGCGCTACGACCCGGAGTCGGGCCAGCTTCTCTCCGGCTCGTTCATGGACTACGCGCTGCCGCGCGCCGACGATCTGCCGGCCTTCGCGCTCGACAGCCACGTGACGCTGACCGAGACCAACCCGCTCGGGGTCAAGGGCGTGGGCGAGCTCGGCACCAGCGGGCCGCCGGCCGCGATCGGCAACGCCATTCTCGATGCGCTCTGGCACCTGGGCGTGCGCCATGTCGAGATGCCGTTCACAGCCGAGCGCGTCTGGCGCGCAATTCGCGACGCCTCTGCGTAGCCTCGGCGCGGGTCGCCGCGCTCAGGCGGCGTCTGCAGTCGCTCCTACGCTCCCCTCACCGCAGGAACAGGCGGTACGCGGGATTGGCGGTCTCCTCGCGGTAGTCGTAGCCCACCTGCTCGAGAAACAACCGGAATTTCCCGCGTTCGTCCTGCGGTACCTGCAGGCCGATCAGCACCCGGCCGTAGTCCGAGCCGTGGTTGCGGTAGTGGAACATGCTGATGTTCCAGGGCTTGCGTCCCATCTGGGTGAGGAAGTGCATCAGGGCGCCCGGACGCTCCGGAAAGTCGAAGCGATAGAGGACTTCGTCGAGCTCCCCCGGCGCATGGCCGCCCACCATGTAGCGCACGTGGAGCTTGGCCATCTCGTTGTCGGTCAGGTCGAGCACCGGATAGCCGTCGCGCTCCAGCGAATCCACGAGGGACTGCCCGTCTGCCCCGGTACCGCTGATCTCCACGCCCACGAAGATGTGCGCGTCCGCGTCGTCGGCATAGCGATAGTTGAACTCGGTGATCGAGCGCTTGCCGATAAGCTCGCAGAACCGGAGCAGGCTGCCGGGGCGCTCGGGGATGGTGACCGCGAGCAGGATCTCCCGTTGCTCGCCAAGCTGGGCCCGCTGGGCGATATGGCGGAGGCGGTCGAAGTTGACGTTCGCGCCGCTCACGATGGCGGCAAAGCGCCGGCCATCCGCTATGCCTTCCCGCTCGACGTAGCGCTTGAGCCCTGCGACCGCGAGCGCGCCTGCGGGCTCGGCGATCGCCCGGGTGTCCTCGAAGATGTCCTTGATTGCCGCGCAGATTTCGTCGGTGGAGACGAGCACCACCTCGTCGATGCATTCGCGTGCGATGCGGAACGGCTCGGCCCCGATCTGCTTCACCGCCACGCCGTCGGCAAAGGTGCCGACCTGCTCCAGGACAACCCTCTCGCCCGCCGCGAGCGCCGCGTGCAGGGTCGGCGCGTCCTGTGGCTCGACACCGATGATGAGTGTCTCGGGCCACAGAGCCTTGATGTAAGCGGCGATGCCGGCGATGAGGCCGCCGCCGCCCACACTCACGAAGATCGCGTCGAAGGCCTCGCCCTGCTGGCGCACGATCTCCATCGCCACGGTGCCCTGGCCTGCGATGACGTGCTCGTCGTCATAGGGGGGGATCAGGACCATTCCGCGCTCGGCGGCGAGGGCCTCGGCCCGCTCTCTCGCGCCGTCGTACGTATCGCCCGCGAGGAGCACCTCGGCGCCCAGCCGCTCGACCGCGTCCACCTTGATGCGGGGTGCCGTCTCCGGCATGACGATGAGCGCGCGAGTGCCGAGCCGTTGCGCCGCAAGCGCCACGCCCTGCGCATGATTGCCGGCCGACGACGCGATGACACCCCGTGCGCGTTCCTCGGCGGTGAGCGATGCGAGCTTGTTGTAGGCGCCGCGCAGCTTGAACGAGAAGACCGGCTGGAGGTCCTCGCGCTTGAGCCATACCTCGCTGCCGAGCCGGGAGGAGAGTTTCGGCGCAAGCTCAAGCGGTGTCTCGCGCGCCACGTCGTAGACGCGCGCTTTCAGAATTTTCGTCACGTAGTCTCGGTGCATGAGGCGGCGCTCATTCGGTGGCGGCGAGCACGGGCGCTGATCCGCCCACCGACATTCGGGGTTTGAAGCATGCACATGGGAGTGCGGCGGGAATGAGTCAATGAATGCCTGGCCGGTCCTCATCGGTGGCAGGCCGGTTCCGAAATCGCCGCACCCCGGATACGATCGCGCCATTCGGCAGAGCGAGGAGAGAATCAGTGCCAGGACCGCTCGACGGTTACCGCGTCATCGACCTCACATCGATGGTTTCGGGCCCCTTGGCCACCATGATGCTGGGCGACCAGGGCGCCGACGTGATCAAGGTGGAAGCGATAGGCCAGGGCGATCACACGCGGACGGGCAGCAACCGCTCCAACGGACTCTCCTCGGGCTTTCTGAACGTCAACCGCAACAAGCGCTCGATTGCCGTCAATCTGAAGGATCCGCGCGGGCGCGACGCGGTGATCGGCCTTGCCGCGCATGCCGACGTCTTCATCCAGAATTTCCGGCCGGGCGTGGTCGAGCGACTGGGGGTCGGCGAGCCCGATATCCGCGCCGTAAACCCCGGGATCGTCTACGTCTCGATCAATGGCTTCGGCGAGACGGGCCCCTATGCGCACAAGCGCGTCTACGATCCGATCATCCAGGCGGCCTCTGGCCTGGCGTCGGTCCAGGGCGGTTCGGACGATGTGCGCCCCCGTCTCGTCCGCACGATATTGCCCGATAAGCTAACCGGCGTGACCGCAGCACAGGCCGTCACCGCCGCGCTGCTCGCACGCGAGCGCACAGGCGAGGGCCAGCACGTGCGCCTTTCGATGCTGGATGCCGTCGTCTCGTTCCTCTGGGCATCGGACATGGGCGGCCAGACCTTCCTCGAGCAGGCGGCGACGGAGCAACGGGCGGCGAGCTTCATCGACCTCATCTACGAGACGAAGGACGGCCACATGAGCGTCGCGGTGATGAGCGACGGCGAATGGGTCGGCCTCACGCGTGCGCTCGAGCGGCCGGAGTGGCTCCAGGACGCGCGCTTCAGGACGCCGGCGCTCCGCGACGAGAATATCGACGACCGCCTCTCGCTCACCCAGGAGGTGCTGCGCACACGGACCACCGCCGAGTGGATGGAGCGCCTGGAAGCCGAGGGCGTGCCCTGCGCGCCGGTATTGACCCGGAGCGCGCTCGTCGAGCACCCGCAGGTTGCCGCCGCCGGCACGCTCGTCGAAGTCGATCATCCCGTCGCCGGAAGGCTGCGCCAGGCGCGCCCGGCGACACGCTTCGAGGCCACGCCCAGCTCGATCCGGCGGGGCGCACCGCTTCTCGGCGAGCACACGGAGGAGCTGCTTGCCGAGGCCGGGCTCTCCGCTACTGAGATCGCCGCGTTGCGCGACGCCGGCGTCGTCGCCTGAGCCTCCATGAGCCCCCAATGAGCTGGGAGAGGGAGGTCGAGGAACTCGCGCGCAAGCGGGCGCTCGCGCAGGCGCAGGGCGGGGAGGAGGGCGTCGCCCGCCAACACGCCAGGGGGCTTCTCACGATCCGCGAACGGATCGACGTCATGCTCGATGACGGCTCCTTTCGGGAGCTGGGCGGCGCCTCCGGCGATGCGACCCGCGATAGCGAGGGGCGGCTTACCGACTTCAAGCCGGCCAACTTCGTGCTCGGCTTCGGCACGATTGACGGGCGCCGCTGCGTCATCGGCGGCGAGGATTTCACGCTCGGCGGCGGCTCGCCGAACGAGGCGGGCCTGCGCAAGAGCGTCTACGCGGAGGAGCTTGCCTGCACCTACCGTGTGCCCCTGGTGCGGCTGCACCAAGGCGCAGGCGGGAGCGTCGCCGGGACCGGCTCGAAGACGGTGGGCACGCCGGTCAACGCCCCGCCGCGCTTCAAGTCCGTGGCCCAGGCGATGGCAACCGTGCCCGTCGCCTCGGCGGGGCTCGGTGCGGTCGCGGGCCTTCCCGCCGCGCGCCTGGTGGCCTCGCACTTCTCGGTGATGACCGAGAACTCGCAAATCCTGATCGCGGGCCCCGCCGTGGTCGAGCGCGCGCTCGGGCGGCGCCCGAGCAAGGAGGCGCTCGGCGGCCCGGCGGTGCACGCGAGGAACGGCGTCATCGACAATCTTGTCGCGGACGAGCCGGCGGCGTTCGCCGAGATCCGCCGTTTCCTAAGTTATCTGCCGCCCAACGTCTGGGAGCTTCCCCCCTGCACGTCGGCCGACGACCCGGCGGACCGGTGTGCCGAGGAGCTGATCGGGATCGTGCCGCGCAACCGGCGCAAGCTCTACGACATGCGGCGCGTGATCGCGCTGGTACTGGACGAGGGCTCGTTCTTCGAGATCGGCCGGCTCTATGGGCAAGGTACGATCACCGGCCTCGCCCGGCTCTCCGGCCAGCCCGTCGGCGTGCTCGCCAACGACTGCTGGCACTTGGCCGGTGCCATGACCGCAGCGGGCTCGCAGAAGACGCGCCGCTTCATCGAGCTCTGCGACACATTCCACCTGCCAAT
Source organism: Alphaproteobacteria bacterium (assembly GCA_965262755.1). Lineage (GTDB taxonomy): Bacteria > Pseudomonadota > Alphaproteobacteria > UBA828 > UBA828 > WTGU01. The sequence goes on from OZ253557.1 coordinate 1,944,265, forward strand.
TGTAAGCCTGGTGGACGAGCCCGGCTTCATGATCGGGACGGAGGCGGAGAAGGCCGGCACGATCCGCTTCGGCACAGCCGCCGTGCTCGCGGCAGCGAGTTCCGTGGTGCCCTGGGCATCAGTGATCGTGCGCAAGGCGCATGGCGTTGCCGTCGCCGCACACTTCGGCCCGGACGGCTTCGTCGTCGCCTGGCCCTCGGCCGAGACGGGGGCGCTCCCGGTCGAGGGCGGCGTGGCGGTGGCCTTCGGCCGCCAGATCGCCAGAGCCGACGATCCCGCCGCCGAGCGCGAGCGCCTCGAAGAAGCCATGCTCGCGCGCCAGTCGCCGGTGCCCCGCGCCGAGAGCTTCTCGATCCACGAGCTCATCGACCCGCGCGAGACCCGCCCCGTGCTCTGCGACTGGATCGCCCGCGTCCAACCCCTGCTGGGACATCTAAAGGGGCCGACCAGTTTTCCAGTGCGGCCGTAGGGGTGTGCCGTTCGCGGTCGAACGCCTGGCCGCGGCGCATGCAATGCTCGTCCAATGATTTTCGGGCTGAAGCCATATGTCGTCTTGTCATAGAGGTACGCCTCTCCGGGCCTAACCTTGGGACAGGAACTCCTGCCGAGACAGCGAGGCCAAGGCAGGAGCGAGGGCAGGAATGACGGGCGGAACCATCTAAGGCACGCGCTATGCGCGCTTGCTCATATGGTATATCGATATCATAAATTCTAGAATAGAATACCTATATAATTAGTGGGTGTCATGAACGACGGTATCCCTGCTCGCGGCTGCTGCAACGGGGGGAACGGCCAGCCAAGAGGTCGCACTCGGTGATGGCACTGAGAGCTGGGGGCGCGTCGCGCTTACGTGGCACTCGTGCGGCGAGCGGGCTTGACGAGGAGAGCGTGCGGTGACGCCGCAATTTCCCCACGGGGCCGGCTCGTGCGGGATCTTGGGCGTGTAGAAGGAGGGAGGCTCTAATGACGACGTCGAAAAGCAAATTCCTTACGACTTGTGCGGCGACCGTGCTCCTTACGGTGGCGTTGTCCGCTTGCGGTGGAGGCGGTAGTGACCCGGTCACCGACGACGGTGACATGATGCCCGGCGACGGGATGATGCCCGGCGACGGCGACGGCGATGGCGACGGCGATGGCGACGGCGATGGCGACGGCGATGGCGACGGCGATGGCGATGGCGATGGCGATGGCGACGGCGACGGCGACGGGATGATGCCGGGCGACGGTGACGGGATGATGCCGGAACTCGAGCCCGACCCGCAGATCTTGGCCAACATCGCCGACCTGGTTGCCAACGACGGCAGGCAGGACGCCGACCAAAACTACATCGGCGCACATTGGGGGCGCATGCACGGATTAGGTGCGCAGCAAGTCGTTGTAAGTTACTCATACAGAGGCGGTTCGCAGGCAAACGTCATTGTATCGCACGATGACAACGGTCAACTTCAGTTCAACGTGGCAGTACTGGATCGCGAGGAGGCTCAGCCGCTCCAGGAAACGCCAGTGTGGGTTCGAGCGCAGCAATACCTTGAAACGGAGGAGATCGGACAAGACCTGGAAGGTGTCACTCGGTCTATGCGTTCAATTATGGACCACGGTCTTGGATCAAACTGGCAGGTAGCCGAGCTGAACAATGACTATGACGGTGGCGGAGAACTGAGCATTTTGATCGCGACCGACTTGCAAGAGTCCGACATGTCGCGAGATCCATTTTCTGGCAGTGCTCAGTACGATCGCACCATCCTTCTTGACGACGTGCCCGACCTTCCGGCTGGCGAGGACTTTCTGGTTGTTAGTTTCGACAATAGCGACAGCATCGCAGGGACGCTGGACGGCGTTGCGGGGAGTTTCTCTTGCTCAACTCCTGAGGGATGTTTCTTCTTGAATAGCGTTGACACGACAGCGTTCGTTCCATTTTCGGACAACATAGCGTTCACGCCCCAAGGCGAAACGCAAGAAGTGCCGATTCCCTCAGACGCCAGCGAGCCAGTACCAGCCGCCGACTATCTGGCGCTCGGAAGTTGGTTGTACGTGCCCGAAGATGTAACGGATGCGGACGCCTACGACTTCGGCGTGTTCGCGAGCGGGGGCGATCCGTTCGATGCCTCCAATCTCGCGGGGTTAACCGGGACGGCGACCTACGAGGGTGTCGCGCTCGGCTGGTACTACGTGAACGGGCTATCGGCTAATCCGGATCTCGGCTCCTTCACCGCTGATGTCACACTGGAGGCCGATTTCGGCAATAGCAGTGACACCGGCTTCATCAGCGGAGATGTGAACAACTTCATGTTCGAAGGCAACGTGGCCTCATCGCTGCCGGCGACGTTGACGTTGGCATCGCGCACTTATGATTACTTGCCTGAGGGTTTTGGCGTTCCTCAGGATTCGACCAACATCTTCGGCACGCCTTGGAGAGGTGGCAATGACGTCTGGCCCGGAGGGCACATCGGCGGTGTGATCGAGGCCAACGTGGCCGGAGTGGACTGGTACGGCCAGTGGCACGGCGCGTTCTACGGCAACGGCGCCTCGCCGACCGACCATCCGACATCGGTCGGCGGCGTGTTCGGCACGTCCACGGGGAACCCCAACCAAAGCGACAGCGGTCTTACGGGCTCGTTCGGCGCCCACAGGCAATAGCGGTACACAAAGACTGTACGAGGGAAAGGCAGCCAATCGGCTGCCTTTCTTTCCTTCAACCCCGATCGTCTCGCCACCTCGGCACATCGCGATGAAGTCGAGAGGGGGCCGTCGCTCCATCCCTTACCGCTCATCTGCCGATAGAGTCACTCGATCAACTCTGCGATCTCGCGCTTGAAGGGCACCTCGTCCATTGGAACGGCCGCGCCGTCGAGGTCTTCGGCGTAGCGCCGCCCGGCGTAGACGGCATGGGCGATGGTCGCCGGCGCGAGCGCGTCGCCGATGGCTTCCACAGCTTCGAGGCCGGCGTCCGGCCAGCGGTCCTGTTGCAGCAATAGATCGGCCGCGATCTCGTCCGACGGTGTTCGGCTGGTGACGAGAGCCACCGCATCGGCCTCCAGCTCCTCGACCCGGCCGGTATGGACGCACGACATGGCGACGGTGCCCGGGGAAATATGGTTCAGGGTCCGGAACGCCTCGATGGCTATTCCTTTCTCCAGCATGCGCGCCTGGACGAAGGGCTGCTCCATGGTGTTACGGCTCCAGGTGCAGGCCTCCGACGCGGGCGTGACGTATGTGACGGTGAAGCCCTTGTCGGCCAAGAGCTCGGCCAGCACGCCGGCCATGTAGTAGTGATCGTCGTCCCAGACGACGACGCGCGTTCCCTCGGGCAAGCGACCCTCCATGAGGTCGTCGGGCGTGAGGACCTGCGCTCCGTCCTCGATGGGCAGGGGCGCGGTCCAATGGTGGCCGACCCCGTCGCTGCGCCAGCGCGCGCCCGTGGCGATCACCACGCGGGGGCAGCCGAATTCGAGAACGGTCTCCGCATCGAGTTGGGATTCCAGATAGAGGGCGACGTTGGGAAGCTTCCGAAGCTGCTCCACGCGGTAGTCCCGCACCCGGCCCCACGCGGCGAGGCCCGGCAGGCGACATTCGCGGGCGACCCGCCCACCCAACTCTCTGCTTTGCTCGGCCAGGGTTACGTCGTAGCCGCGCTTGCCGAGTGCCTGCGCGGCTTCGAGCCCGGCGGGGCCGGCGCCCACGATCAGGACGGGCTTTTCGCTTTCCTTCGGCCGGATGAACTCGGGGTGCCAGCCCCGGCGCCATTCCTCGCCCATGGTCGGGTTCTGGGTGCAGCGGATGGGCGACATGGTGAAATCGCCCGATACGCAGATGTTGCAGCCGATGCACTCGCGGATGTCCTCGAGGCGCCCTTCCGCCACCTTTCGCGGGAGGAAGGGGTCGGCGATGGAGGGCCGCGCGCAGCCGATCAGATCGACGATGCCCTTCTTGACGATGGAGACCATGCGGTCCGGCGACGTATAGCGGCCGACGCCTACCACCGGCTTCGTGGTGAGCTTCTTGACGCCTTCGATGAAGGGTTCCTGCCCTCCCTCCTCGCCGAAGCGGGACGACTGGCTGTCGTTCTCCCAGCCGGCGAGGCAGACGTCCCAGAGGTCCGGAATCTCCGCGACGAGCCCGATCATGTCCTCGGTCTCGGCCTTCTCCAGCCCGTCCGCGCCGCGAAGCTCGTCCATCGAGAGGCGACAGGGAACGGCGCAGCTGTCGCCCACCGCTTCCTTGGTGTCGATCAGGAGCTCCTTGAGGAGCCGCACGCGATTTTCGAGTGAGCCGCCGTATTCGTCGGTGCGGTGATTGAACTCCCTGGAAAGGAAGTGGTGCAGGAAGCTCAGCCCGTGGCCGGCATACACATAGATTAGGTCGTAACCCGCTCGCCGGGCGCGAAGCGCCGCCGCCTTGTGCCAGCGGCGGACGTTGCGGATGTCCTCCTTGTCCATGGTGCGCGCCTGGAGGGGTTCGTAGGTGAAGCTCGCGATGGTGCGTCCCGTCGGCGCCATCGGCACTTCGCGCGAATAGAAGTTGGGGCCGTGCAGGCCGTTATAGCAAAGCTCCAACCCGGCGAGCGCGCCGTGCGCATGGATGTGGTCCGCCATCCTGGCGAGCATCGGGATGTCCCGATCGTCCCAGAGGCGGAGCTCGATGAAGGGCGTGATCTCTGAGGTCCAGTGGATCTCGACCTGTTCGGTGCAGACCACCGCCCAGCCACCCTCGGCCTTGACGCCCCGCATGTGGGCGAGCGCGGTCGGGTCGCGATAGCCCATGCCAGTGCAATGGGGCACCTGGTAGAAGCGATTCCGGGCGGTGACCGGCCCGATCGCGATGGGTTGAAGCAGGATGTCGTAACGAGACTCCACGCTCATGGGATCACCCGACTGGTCGCGGCAGGTTGAGCCGGAGCGGCGCGCCCCGTTGAGGCGCGCCGCCCGGCATTAGGAAACGGACGTCTACTTCTTCAGGCGGGTCCACATCGTGTCGTAGACCTCCTGCGTCGCCTGGTCGCACACCGCGACGAACGTCCCGGCGGGTGCTTCGGCCGGCGGAACGGATTCCGGCGCCGAGGCCAGCTCCGCATCCAGCAGCGGCGTGACGCCCTCAACGCCTGCCGCATAGCGCGCATAGTTGGTAACCGCGGCGATATTCTCCGGCTCCAGCAGGAAATCCATGAACTTGATTGCGCTCGCCCGGTTCGGTGCGTCCTTCAGGAGCACGACATTGTCCATCCAGACGACGAAGCCCTGACGCGGATAGGCGTACTCGATGTTGGCGCCCTCCGCGCGTGCCTTGGCGGAGAACCCGTTCCAGATCATCCCCACCGCGGCATCGCCGGAGACCAGCACGTCCTTGGCGATGTCGGAGCCGAAGGAGGCCCAGTGCGGCTTGGCGGACTGCAAGAGCGCGTCGAGCGCCTTCAGCTGCTCGCGGTCCGTCGAGCATTGCGGAATGCCGAGGTGGAGGGATGCCAGCAACATGACTTCGCCCTGGGAGTCCAGGACGTTGATCTTGCCCTTCACCTCCTCCGGCGGGTCGAAGATGATGCTGGTGTCGTTGATGTCGCCCGCATAGACGTCCCGGTTCACCGAGAAGCTGGTCGAGCCCCACTGATAGGGGATCGAGTGCTTGCGGTCCGGATCGAAGGGCACGTCCACCCATTGCGGCTCGATGTTGGCGAAGTTGGCGAGCTCGCCCTCTGCGATGGTGTCGAGCATGCCTTCGCCCGTCATGATCTCGACCATATAATCGCCCGGCACCGCCACGTCGTATGAGCCGAGCTTGCCGGCCTTGAGCGTGGCAAGCATGGCCTCGTTGGAATCGAAGGTGTCCATGGTCACCTCGATCCCCGTTTCGGCAGCGAACTTGTCGAGCAGCTCCTGCGGAATGTACTCGAACCAGTGGTAAATCGAGATCTTCTCCTGAGCTTGGGCCGCACTCGCGGCAAAGATCAGTGCTACTGCTACCATTCCTGCTTTGAGCATATATCGCATGTTGACCTCCTTGGTTGAGCCAGTTAACCAGATTCCGATGCCTCCGCCTTCGTTCCATAACGACCGTAACGACCGATGAGATAAGAAAGTGTGACGATAAGTATCGAGACGGAGAGCATGAGTGTGCTGAGCGCCATGATGTTGGGCTTGATCCCCTGCTTCACGGCCCCGAAGATCGCCGTGGGCAGGGTTTCGATGCCAGCGCCCTTGATGAAGTTCGTGATGATGAAATCGTCGAGAGAGATGATGAATGCCAACAGAAAACCAGCGAGGATTCCGGGCGCCATCAAGGGCATGAGAACGCGAAGAAATGCCTGGAACCGGCTGGCGTACAGATCCTGAGCGGCTTCCTCGTAACTGCCGTCGATACCCTGCAGCCGAGCCGCGATGGGCAGGTAGGCGAACGGAATACAGAAGACGATATGGGCCACCAGAATTGACAGGTACCCGAGCACGAATCCGATGGCGCTGAAGAAGATAAGGGTCGCCACGGCGGTGACGATTTCGGGTACCATGATCGGCATACTGATCAACGCAAAATTCAACGATTTGCCGCGAAAGGCGCCGCCGCGCACCATCGCGACCGCGGCGGCTGTGGCGATGGTGGTGCTGACAACGGCGGCGGACAGCGCGATGGTCAGCGAGTTCCACGCGGCGTCCTTGAATTTCGCCGATTCCGGCCCGGTAAAGACGTCCATGTACCAGCGGAAGCTGAACCCGCCCCAGCGGGTGATGGAGAGCGAATCGTTGAAGCTGTAAACCATCACCACCAGGAGGGGGGCGTAGAGCACCACCAGGCAGAGGATCGTCACCGGCAGGAAGCCGGGGTAGCGCCTGATATTGAGGCTGCGCCGCATCTCAGCCCTGTTTCGCGCTGCGCTGCGCCTGCCGGCGCGCATAAATCAAGAGCACGATCAGCACGAGAGTGAGGAGAATCATCGACGCGGCCGCGCCGAACGGCCAATTGCCGGCGTTGCCCTTGAACTGTTCCTCGATCAGGGAGCCGATCAGGAATGACTTGGCGCCGCCGAGAAGATCGGGGGCGAGGAACGCACCGAGGCTCGGCACGAAGACAAGGATGCATCCCGCCACGATCCCCGGTCGCACGATCGGCAGAATCACCCGGCGGAGGATCGTCCACCGCCCGGCGTAGAGGTCAGCCGCCGCTTCGGAAAGCGCGAAGTCGTAACGCTCCACCGACGCATAGATGGGCAGCACCATGAAGGGCAGGTACGAGTAGAACAGTCCGAGCTGCACCGCGAAATCGGTGTTGATGAGCGCGATCGGCTCGTTGATGAGTCCGAGACCCATCAGGGCTTCGTTGAGCGGCCCGTTGTCCCGGATGAGAAACTTCATCGAGACGGTGCGGATGAGCAGGTTCACCCAATAGGGCACCGTGACCAGGAAGAGCCAGATCGAGCGCGTCGCGGGCGACCGGGTGGCGATGAAATACGCGGTCGGGAAGCCGATGACGAGGCAGAGCAGCGTGGCGACCGCGGCCTGGATGATCGAGCGTGCGAAGATGACGATGTAGGTCCACTCGATCTTCGGTGGATCGTCGCCGAAGAGGCCGCGGTCGAAGATGAACTGGTCGTAGGCCGCGAGCGAGAAGTCCCAGATCACCCCGCCCCGGAACTCCTTCGTCAGGAAGGAGTAAACGAGCATCATCAGCACCGGCGCCACGAGGAAGAAGCCGATCACCACCCAGGTCGGGATCAGCAGCCCGGTGCGCACCGGCGCGAAGGTGCGGGAGACCGCGCGCGTGCTGGAGAGCTCGGCCGTCATCAGTCCACCAGCAGCTTGGCGGCGCCGGGGGCGATGACGAGGCCCACCCGGTCGCCGGACTGGTAAGGCCTCACGTCCTCACCGGCATTTTGCGCGCGGACCATCACGTCAGGCCCTCCGTCGAGCCGGACGCCGTACTGGATGTCGGTGCCGAGATAGACGGTCTGGTCGATCACGCCGGTGAGGCCGCGATCACCCTGTTCCGCAGCAACAAAGGATAGACGCTCGGGCCGGATCAACACATGCGCGGTGGCCCCGTCCTCCGGCGGGGTGCCGGTGGCTTGGCACGGAAACACGGCGCCGTTGCTCAGGCGGCACGTGTAGGCGCCGTCCGGCCCCCGCTGCACGGTCACGTCGAGGACGTTGGTCTCGCCGATGAAGTTGGCCACGAAGCGATCGACGGGCGCCTCATAGATTTCGTGGGGCGTCCCGACCTGCCGGATCTCGCCCGCCGACATGACGGCGATGCGGTCCGACATCGTCAGTGCTTCCTCCTGGTCGTGGGTGACGAAGACGAAGGTGATGCCGGTATCCTTCTGGATCTGCTTCAGCTCGATGCGCATCGCCTGCCGCAGCTTCAAATCGAGCGCTGACAGCGGCTCGTCGAGCAGAAGCACCCGGGGCCCAGGTGCCATCGCCCGCGCCAGTGCCACCCGCTGCTGTTGGCCGCCGGAGAGCTGAGACGGTCTGCGGGCTGCGAGGTCGCCCAGCTTCACGAGGTCGAGGATGCGGGCGGTCTGGTCCTCGATATCAGTCTTGCTCCAGCCGAGCCTCCGCATGCCGAAGGCCACGTTCTCCGCCACCGTCATGTGGGGAAAGAGCGCGTAGTGCTGGAAGACGGTGTTGATCGGGCGTTTGTTGGGGGGGAGGTCGCCGAGTTCCTCGCCGTAGAGGAGAATGGTCCCCTCGGTGATGTCCTCGAAGCCTGCGATCAGGCGAAGCAGGGTGGTCTTGCCGCAGCCCGAAGGCCCGAGCAGCGTGAAAAACTCGTTGTCCCGGATCGTCAGACTCACCCCGGCGAGCGCGGTCACCGAGCCGAATCGTTTGACGGCATCGCGTACCTCGATCGCTATGCTCTCGTCGACCAACGCGCCTCTCCCGGTCAGCGAGGAGACCGGCCGGACGCCGGCCGGCGACCCAACTCGTCGATCACGATATCTCTCCCTAGGCCCGTGAATCCGCGTTTATTGGAGAGGGATATTCGGCCCGGTCAGGGTCTTGAGCGCATAGTCGGGCTCGTCCACCTCGGAAAAGCCCATTCTGGATAGCCAGTCCTCGGTCGAAAGCTCGAGGATGTCGGTCTCCGGAGTAATGTTCTTGAATGCGCCGGACGGAAGCGTCACGTATGGGGCGCAGGCGAGTGCACAACCCACGTGATTCTTCGGTATGTAGGACGCCTTCCAGCCGATGTAGATCTTCTTGTAGCGTGCGCCCTGATTCTCGCCGCACAGATACGCCGCATAGGCGATCCTGTTGAGCCTGTCGTCGAGCTTGTGCCGCACGGTCTGTTCTTCGTCTTCCCCGAGCCTCAATGACCCCGTGTCTTCCATAAACAAGCAAGCATGATTATCGCGGTCTTCCGCAATCGCGAACCCGAGAGCGCACCAGATCCACAGATTTCCGTCGGAGACCGCGCTTGTGAGGTACTTTTCGGCGCAAACGACCATGGCGCCTTCTTGCGGAGGGAAATGCCGGTTTTCGGCGACCCCGAAAAGCTGCCGGGTTGCGTCGCGCAAAGGAATGAGGGAGTAGATGGGTATATTCTCGATACGGCCGACAGGATACGTCTTCCCGATGCGGGGTTCGATTGCCAGGTCGTAGCCCCATATCGCTCCGTTAACGCCGCTGAACGACGACGCCTGCAACATATTTATCTGACCGATATAGGAATCGTTACACTCGGCGCGATCGTAGGACACGATTTTGGCCATGCCCTGGTCTAAGTCCTCGTCAAATGGGTAACCTGGAAATTGTTCAAGGTTCACGCTGCCCGTCGATAGCAGGATGGTCGAGATATAGGCCCCTGGTTGCCCGGTGGCAGTCGGTTCCAGATATCCGCCGCAGTTGCTTCCCGTACCGTTCCGGCAATTCCGAACAATCTCTGCCAAGCGTGCGTCAACCATCGCGAACTCCCATCAGCTCGTAAATCCGAGCCTCCTGCCGAGGTCGGCCGCCGCCTCGGATAACTTCTGCTTGATCCGGGTTCGCTTCATGGGGCGGAAGCGGTCCGCGAGGCCGGTGATGCCGACCGAATAGACGACATAGCCGCTGCTCACCCGGATCGGATGTCCGTAGCTCAGCACACCGGCATCGAGCTCGTTGTCGCAAACCGCCATGCCGTCCGCGCGGATTTGACCGAGCTCGGTGCGGATCTCCGCTTCCCCGACCCTGGTCTTCTCCGTGTAGCGCGTGCGCGGGCGCGAGAGGTAGCGCGCGACGAACTCCTCGTCCTGGAACGCCAGGATCGCCTTGCCGGAGGCTGCCGCGTGGAACGGGAGCTGCCGGCCCGGCTGCACGAAGGCGCGGTCGGAGCCCACGGGCTGCTCCATCAGCACGGACTCGGCGAAGTCGCCGTTCAGCCGGGCCAGATGCGCGGTCTCGCCGAACTCCGCTACGAGCCCGTCCAACACCGACTTGGCCAGCCCTGCATAGCCTGCGCCGTCCATGGTCGCGTGGAGGAGGGTTTGCAGGCGCGGCCCGGTCACGTAGCTCTTGGTTCGGGGCGCGCTGCGCAACAGGTCGAGGTCCAGGAGGCCGCGGATCAGGCGATGTGCCGTTCCCGGTTGCAGTTTGAGCTCCCTGGCGATGTCCGTGAGCGTGAGCCCGGTTCGCGCGGCGGCCACCGTCTCGAGCACCCGGATGTATCGCCCGAGCGGCTTGTCGTTGCTATCGGCCATCGCTCAGGGCGCCCCGTCTCTCATTGCGGGGCATCGCGCCGCTTCAACGCCGTGACAACCCGCTCCGGCGTGATCGGCATCTCGAAGACGCGCACGCCGATGGCATCGGCGACGGCGTTGGCGATTGCGGGTGCGACGGCAGTCATGGCCGGCTCACCGATGCCCTTGGCGCCGAAGGGCCCCACGCCGCTGCGGGATTCGAGGATGATGCACTCGACCTTCGGCATATCCATCGCCGTCGGCATGAGGTACTCGCTGAACGACGGCGTGACCAGTCGGCCCTCCTCGTAAAGCATCTCCTCGCTGAGCGCGTAGCCCTGGCCGTTCTGCGCCCCGCCCTGGATCTGGCCCTCGACCGCCGCCGGGTTGATGCACTGGCCGACATCGTGGGCGGCGATGCTCTTCAGTACTTCGACTTCGCCGGTCTCCACGTCGACCGACACCTCGACGGCATGCGCGCCGTAGGCATAGTCGGGATGGGCCTGACCCTGGCCCGTCTCGGGGTCGAGAAATTTGCCGAACGGCGCGCGGAAGATTGCGAGCTCGGAGCGGTGGATGCCCTCGGCCGCGCAGATGCGCACCAGGTCGACGAGCGGCATAGATGCCTCAGGCTTGTCGATGACGAAGACCTCGTTGAAGCCCATGTCGATCTCGTCGGGGGCGACGTCGAACTCCTGTGCCGCCCGTTCGGCGAGCCGGGCGCGAAGCCCCTCGGCCGCCTGCTTGGCGGCGTTGCCGGTCATGTAGAGCGCGCGCGTCGCCGTGGTCGTGCCGGCGAGCGGGGTCACCGCGGAATCGCTGTTGTAGATGACGACGTTGTCGAGGGTGACGCCGAGAACCTCCACCGCAATCTGGCCCAGCGCCGAAATCTGCCCGGCGCCGATGTCGGTAACGCCGGAGCGCACCACAACGGTGCCGTCCATCTCAACGCCGACCCAGGCCTCCGAGGTGTCGTGCAGGAAGGTGAGGCGCCCGTAGCTCTGCTGATAGCAGGCAAGGCCGCGGCCTGTCCGTATCGGCCCCTCCGCCGGTGTGGGCTCGCCGAGCGCGGTCCAGGCTTTCTCCGCGCACTGCTCGGTCCAGATGGCGCTCGGCGGCACGAAGCCCGTCGACATGGGCTCGCCGGTCTTCAGGAAATTCCGCCGTCTGAGCTCCAGGCGATCGATGCCGAGCGTGTCGGCGATCTCGTCCATCTGCTGCTCGTAGGCCGCGCAGGCCTGCAACGCGCCGAACCCTCGGAAGGCGCTGGTGTACATGTTGTTGGTCGCCACGGCCCGCGCGAAGACGTTGAGATTGTCGACGCGGTAGGGGCCGGGTGCCGCGACCAGCGCGTAGAGGATGACGTAGGGGCTGAGAAAGACGTAAGCCCCCGCATCGGCGATCATCTGCACGTCGAGCGCGGTGATCTTGCCCTCCTTCGTGACGCCCGTGCGGTAGGTCAGGATGAAGGGGTGGCGCTTGCCGTGGCCCACGAAGGAATCCTCGCGGGAGTATTCCAAACGCACCGGCCGCCCGGTGTGCTTGGCAAGCAAGGCCAGATAGACCTCGACGGTCATATCCTCCTTGCCGCCGAAGCCGCCGCCGACCAGCGCACCCCGCACCCGGACCTTGTTGTGCGGCACGCCGATGGCATCGGCTATGGGGCGGAAGTGCTCGATCACCTGGGTCGAGACGCGGATGTTGACCACGTCGTTCTCATCCACCCAGGCGAGGCCGACCTCCGGCTCCAGGAAGGCGTGCTCCTGGAAGGGTGTCTTGTAGGTGTTCTCGACGATGAGGTCGGCCTTGGCGAAGCCCGCCTCGACATCGCCCTTCTTGATCTTCCGCTCGGCGACGATGTTGTCGGTGCCGTAGACGAGCGGCGCGCCGGGCTGCAGCGCTTCCAGCGGGTCGTAGACGCCAGGGATCGGCTCAAGCTCGAACTCGATCAGGTCCGCCGCCCGGTCGGCGAGATCGCGGGTTTCGGCAGCAATCAACGCCAGTGGCTCGCCGAAATAGCGGACCCGCTCCTTCACCAGAACCGGCTGATCCGTATCCAGCCTCTTCTGGCCGGTCTGGCCGGGGATGTCGGTGGCCGCCGTGCGGTCGGCGAGATCGGTGGCGGTGAGCACGCGGGCGACGCCCTTGAGCGCCCGCGCCTTCGAGACATCGAGACGCACGAGACGGGCGCTCGCGATGTCGGCGCGGAGCACCCGCATGTGCAGCATGTTGGGCATCACGTAGTCGCCGGCATAGGGCGTGCGGCCCGTAACCTTGCCCGGCGCGTCGGTGCGGGTGAGCGGCTTGCCGATCTGCCGGTACTGGACGTTGGCCAGCGCGCCTGCGTCGATGTCGGTGTGGGTCATTGCTCACCTCCCTCGGCGCGCATCGCGGCGGCTGCGTCGGCGATGGCCTCGAAGATCTTGGTGTAGCCGGTACAGCGGCAGAGATTGCCGCTCAAGCCCAGGCGGATATCGTCCTCGCTGGGCTCCGGGTTCTCGTCGATGATCGCCTTCGCCGCGATGATGATGCCTGGAATGCAGTAGCCGCACTGTGCGGCACCGGTTTCGGCAAACGCCTGCTGCAAGGGATGGGGCGAATCGAGATCGCCGAGGCCGGAGATGGTCGTGACCTCCTTGCCCGCTGCCATCCAGGCCACGGTCAGGCAGCTGTCCACGGCCATGCCGTCGAGCAGCACGGCGCAGGCGCCGCAGTCGCCCTTCTCGCAGCCGCACTTCACTTCCATGTGGCCGAGCTGCCGCAGCGCTTCTAGGAGCGTGCGATGCGCGGGGAAGCGCCCTTCCTCCTCGCGGCCGTTGATGCGGAGTGTGATGGTCCGTTCGTCAGGCATGCGCGTTACTCCCCTGGGCGAGCCGATCCCACGCTTGGGCAACCAGGCGCCGTGTCAGGGCTTCCGCCGTGTGGCGGCGGTAGCCGGCGGAAGCCCGGATGTCGTCGATGGGGCTGCACGCGGATACCGCCGCCGACGCTGCCTCGTCGATCAGCGCCGGCGTCAGTGCCTCGCCCTCCAGCAGCGCCTCGGCCTCCTTGGCGCGGAAGACGATGGGCGCAACGGCCCCAAGTGCGATCCGCGCCTTCGTGCACCGCCCGTCCGCGACCGCGAGCGTCACTGCCACGCCGGTGACGGTGATCGCATCGCCCTTGCGTCGGGCCAGCTTGTAGAAGGTGTTGACGGAATTCTCGGGCAGGCGCGGCCAGGAAATCCGGGTGATCAGCTCGTCCCGCCGCCGCGCATCCTGTTTGTAGCCGAGGTAGTAGTCGTCCAACGCCAACGTGCGCGTGGACGACGCACTCACCAGCGTCAACTCGGCGTCGAGAGCGAGAAGCGGCGGCACCAGATCCGCCGCCGGCGAGCCGCTCGCGATGTTCCCGGCGACGGTCCCGGTATTGCGCACCATCAGACCGCCGAAGAGGCGGGCGGATTCGATAAGCGACGGTGCCGCACGGGCGATCTCAGGCGAGCGCAGGAGGTCGCTCACCGTGGTGCGACCGCCGATGGTAATGCGCTCTGTGCCGAATTCCATGCCAAGCAGCTCGTCGACCTCGCCGAGGCCCACCATCCGGTCCGGCCGCTCGCGCTTGGCGCGAATGTCGACGATGAGGTTCGTGCCCCCGGCAAGAGGCAGAACGGTTTCGCCGGCACCATTGGCGAGGGCCGCCAGAGCGCCGGCCAGGTCGTTCGGAATGTCCAACTCGAACGGCGTGTACATCGTGACGCCTCCCGTTATCGCCTGCGCTGCCGCCTCACACGTCCCAGCCGCCGTCGACCGTGATGGCCTGGCCGGTGATCTGGCGGCTGTCCTCGCTCGCCATGAACAACACGGCGTTGGCCACGTCGTCCGGCGTGGTCACGCGCTTCAGGCACATCTCCTGAACGTATTCGTCGTACACCTGGTCGATCGTCCAGCCGCGCACTCTGGCTTTCTCCTCGCAGAGCTTCTGCATGCGCGGCGTCTCGACGATGCCGGGGCAGACGGCGTTGACGTTGACGTTGTACTTGCCGACCTCGAGCGCGACCGTGCGGGTAATCCCGCGCACCGCCCATTTGGAGGCGCTGTAGGCGGTCCGCATGGCGTAGCCACGCAGGCCCGAGGTGCCGCCGATGTTGACGATCTTGCCGCTCCTCTGCGCGATCATGGTCGGCACCACATACTTGATGGGCAGGAAGGTGCCGCGCTCGTTGGCCGTGATGACATGGTCGAAGTCGGCCACGTCGATGTCCTGCACCGGCGTCTCGATGGGGCCGGTGACGCCGGCGATGTTGACCAGAATGTCGATGCGCCCGTCGAAGGCCGCGAGCGCCCGATCGACCATGGCCTTCACCTGCGCGTCGTCGGTGACATCGCAGGCCACGACGTGGGCCTCGCGCCCGAGCGCGCGGACATCTCCGGCAACCCGATCGAGCGCGTCGGTTTCGCGGGCTGTAAGCACGACGTCGGCGCCCTCGCGCGCCAGCGTCGTGGTGATGGCCGCGCCCATGCCCTTCGCGGCGCCGGTGACGATCGCCTTCTTGCCGTCCACTTTCACTGCATCGTTCCCTTGCTTGCGTCGTTCATCCGTTCACTGGCTTGTCGGTTCAGGCTCGCCGTAACCGCCGCCGCCGCAGCTCTCGACGATGACCACGTCGTTGGTGCCGAGCCGGAGGTTGGCCTTGCCCGGCATCACCGAGCGGCGGCCGTCCGCGTGGACGATGGTGACCCGGAAGGGCGCGCCGTCGCCGCCGCCTTGCAGTCCGTAGGGCGGCACGACGCGGCGCTCGAACATGGAGGTGACCGACATGTCGTCGGTGAGCACGCGATATTCGCGGTGCAGGCCTTCGCCGCCTTGCCGCCGGCCCGCGCCGCCCGAGCCCTGGCGCAGGCGCTGGCATTCGATGCGGATGGGGTATTCGGCTTCCACCACCTCGGCTGGGGTGTTCATCACGTTGGACATGTGGACGCGCACCACCGGCGCACCGTCGCGGTCGTGCCGCGCGCCTTCGCCGCCGCCGTGGACCTCGTAGAGGGTGGTCCAGGCGCCGTCGGCCCGTCGTCCGCCGAAGAGCACCAGCCCCGACGTGGTCGGCCCGCCGGCGGAGATGCGCTCCGGCCCCGTGGGCTCGAGGGCCTTGAACACGGCGTCGGCGATCCGCTGCGAGGTCTCGTGATTGCCGCCCACCACGGGGCTTTCGGGGGGCGGATCGAGCAGGGAGCCGGGGCGGGTCACGATCTCCAGCGGGCGGTAGCAGCCGCCGCTCGGCTGGATGTCGGGTCCGAACAGGGTCTTGACCACATAGAAGACGGACGCCGCGGCGATGAAGGGCGTGGTGTTCACTGGCCCTCGCGCCGCGTCGTCGGTCTCGGAGAAATCGAAGCACGCCCGATCGCCTTCGATCGTCACCAGAACGCGAACGGCAACCGGCCCGCCGCCGCCGGCATCGTCGTCGAGCCAGTCCTCGCCCCTATAGGTGCCGTCGGGAATCGCCGCGAGCGCCGCGCGCATCTGCGCCTCGGCCCGGTCGTGGATCGCGGCGACGGCGTCCAGCACCGTCTCCCTGCCATGCTCGGCGACGATGTGGTGCACGCGCTCCTCCGCGGCCCGGCTGGCTGCGAGCTGCGCCAGAATGTCGCCCTCGCGCTCGTCTGCGCCCCGCACGTTGGCGCAGACCATGTCGAGCTTTTCGCGGTCGGGGCCCGCTGCGGTGAAGAGACGGAAGGGTGGGATGCGGAGCCCCTCCTGCCAGGCGTCGGTGGCGCCGGCGACATAACTGCCGGGCACGGCACCGCCGATATCAGCCCAGTGGGCGAGGCTTGCCGCGAAGGCGACGATCTCACCCTCCGCGTAGATCGGCCGGATCGCCTTCACGTCAGGCAAGTGATTGCCGCCGACCTCCGGCAGATTGAGGAACCACACGTCGCCGGGCTCCAGCCGCTCCTTGGGTACCCGCTTCAGGAACTCGCGGACGGTGAAGCTCATGACCCCCATGTGCATCGGGATGTCGCGGCCCTGGGCGATGAGGTGGCCGTCTGCATCGGTGAGCGCGGACGAGAGATCGCCCGCCTCGCGCAGCAGCGGCGAGCGCGCCGAGCGCATGACCACGAGCGACATTTCCTCCGCCGTCGCCGTCAGCGCGTGGCGGATGACCTCCAGAGTCACCGGGTCGATGGTGCCATTCATGACTCGACCCCGGTGGCGATGTGGAGATGACCGGCGTCGTCGGCGGTCAGCGTCGCGCCGGGCGGGACGACGACGGTCGACCACGCGTCGTCGACGATGACCGGCCCCTCCAGCGGGCAATCAGGGCCCAGTCCGGTGCGGTCGTAGCGCGGCGTCATCGTGGCTTCGCCGGCGCCGAACGTGCACCGAAACATCTTGGTGGGTGAGGGGGCTGCGTTGGCCTTGGCGGCAGGCGGATGGGCCTCGCCGTTGCGGGGCGCCGAGACTCGCACCCGAATCGACTCCAGCTCCCACGGCTCCTCCGTGGCGAAGCCATAGAGCGTCTGATGGCGGTCCATGAAGGCGCGGCCCAGGCGCACCGGATCGTCGAAGGCGGCGCCCGCGATCTCGATGGCGTAGCTCTGGCCCCGGTAGCGAATCGACGCCACCTCCTCGACCGTCAGATGGTCGTCGTCATGGCCGGCCGCCCGTATGGGAGCAGCGAGGGTCGAGCGGAGTTCGCGCCGTGCCCGGTCCACGCGTTCTCCGTCCCACGAGTCCGAGGCGATCCTAAGAGTGCGCTGCTGCGCGTAGCTCATCTCGGCGCCGACGCAGCCGAGGGCGGAGAACATGCTGGAGTGGGCGGGGACGACGACCTTGTCGATGGAAAAGGCGCGGGCCAGCGCCACCGCATGCATGGGGCCTGCGCCGCCGAAGGCGAGGAGGGTGCAGGTGCGTCCGTCGACGCCGCGCTCCACGGTCACCCGACGCAGCGCACGCAACATGGCGGCGTTGGCCACCTTGACGACGCCCAGCGCCGCGGCCTCCGGCGTCATGTCCATGGCCCGAGACAGCGGCGCGATGACGCCTTGGGCCAGAGCCGCATCGAGGCGCACGTTGCCACCGAGGACGCGCTCCACATCCATGTAACCGAGCACCAGATTGGCGTCGGTCACGGTCGGCCGGTCGCCGCCCTTGGCGTAGCAGGCGGGTCCGGGATCGGCGCCGGCGCTCTCGGGCCCCACGAGCAGGGAGCCGTGATCGAGCCGGGCGATGGACCCGCCGCCCGCGCCGATGGACTCCACCGCGACCATGGGTTGCCGCAAAGGCCGCCCGCCGAGGGAGCGGTCGCTCGCGATCTGCGCCTCGCCGTCGAGGATCAGGCAGACATCGCTGGTGGTGCCGCCCATGTCGAAGCTGATGGCACGCTCGATTCCAAGCGCGCGCGCCATGCGGCCCGCTGCAGCGACGCCGGCCGCAGGGCCCGAGGCGGCGAGGCCGAGCGGCAGGTCGCGCAGGGCTTCGGGCGATGCCATGCCGCCGGCGGAGTGGAAGAGGTGCAGCCGGGATTCCTCCGGCTTTGCCCTCTCCAGATCATCCATGTACGCCGCCGCCAGCGGCATAACTCCGGCGCTGAGTGCCGTCGTCGCCGTGCGTTCGTACTCGCGGGCCTCGGGATTGATCCGGTGCGAGAGCGCGACGTAGGGGACCCTTGCGCGCAGGCGCTCGCCCAACGCCTCCTCGTGGGCAGGATTGGCGTAGGAATGGAGCAGCGACACGGCAACCGCCTCCACACCACTCGCCGCGACGCGCGCGATCGCGTCTTCGACCGACGCCGGGTCCAGCGCGACCAGAACCCGGCCGTCGTGGTCGAGCCTCTCGGTCACCTCGAAGCGGCGTTCGGCGGGGACCTGGGGCGTGAGCTTGGGCGGCAGGTCGAGCCGGTAGAGATGGCGCCGGTTCTGGCGCCCGATCGCGAGCGTGTCAGAAAAGCCGCGCGTGGCGATCAGGGCGACATTGGCGTGGTCGCCTTGGATGATGGCGTTGGTGACGATGGTCGTGCCGTGGATCAGATCGTCCACGTCCGACCATGCGAGATCGACCGCGCCGAGCGCTGCCACCAGTCCGGCGATGCGATCGTCGGTGCGGGAGGGAACCTTCGCGGCTCTCACCTCGCCGCGCGCCCGGTGAACGGCGATCACGTCGGTAAACGTACCGCCGACATCGATACCGACTTGCCATCCATTCGGCATGGCGCTGCCTCCGGATGCCGGGCCTTTAGGCTTCCCGTCGATGGTCTATCGACGCAGCCCGAACTTACGTTTATCGAAAACTATTTCGATAACTCGATAACAATGCGCCGTTGTCGCACTGCCTGTCAATATGAATTTGGGCCGCGGCGCCCCTCCATCGACGGTGTATGTCGAGACCGAGGGGTGTGATCGCTTGGCGCGGTTCGGGATGGACGATCCGCGCCGGCGCGGGAGCGAACTTGGGAGAGGGAACGTTCGCTCAGGCTTGGCGCATGAGCAGGCCGGTCGCCTTCATCCCGCCTTCGAGACAGGTAGTCCGAACAGGAACGATCGGCTGCTCGCCAACGCGCGCCGTCGCTTCAAGTCCATCGTGCAGTCTTCGGCGGCGTCCAGGGCACGCACGGCGCTCTCGTAGAGCGGGAGCGCCGCGGCCACGGCGATGGAGGGTCGGATGCGCTCCACGGTGAAGTCCAGCTTCTCCCGCGCCTGGGCGACGGTGTAAGGGCCGCTCCGCACCCAATCGACGGTGATCCAATCCAGGGTCTCCAGGAAGGAGAGCGAATCTGCCGCCTGCACGAAGTCGGCCTCCCACCCGCCGCCGATCTCGTGCCGCAGGATGAGCCGGCGCACGCGCCGGATGAAGCTCTCGTTCGGCGCCGGCGAGCGGTTGCACAGCCATTCCTCGACGATATCTGCCGACCGGGTGGAATGCGCGAAGAGATAGTCGGGGTCGTCGAAGCCGTTGCTCGGTGTGCTGGAGGGACCGCCGGGAAAGAACCGCTCGGCGTCATGCACCAGCGCTGCAAATTGTACTTCCGGCGAGGCTTCGGGGCAGATCTTGATGGCCCACATCCGCGTCGCGATGAGATGCTCCAGCTGATAGAAGCCGTCGAGCCATTGCATGGCGTCGTCTTCCAGCGGCGAGAGCGCAGCGTTCCCGTAGCGGCCGCGGACGGGATAATCCATGTCAGCTACCTCATCGTGGGGCGCGGGCCGCGCGGGCGTTCCTTGCCTGCGACAGCGCCTGCCAGACGCGCTCCGGGGTCAGCGGCAGGTCCGAGATTTCCACGCCGTAGTCCGCCAGCGCGTCGCAGACGGCGTTGGTGACCGCTGCCGCCGGCGGGATCGTGCCAACCTCACCGACGCCGCGCACGCCGAAAGTCGTGACCGGGGACGGAACCTCCGTGTGCACCAGGTCGATGCGCGGGACATCCATGATGGTCGGCGCGAAGTAATCCAGCATGCTGCCGCTCACGAGCTGGCCGGTGCCCTCGTCGTAGCGAAGCTCCTCCGCGAGCGCCGCGCCGAGCCCCTGCACCAGGCCGCCGCGCACCTGGCCCTCCACCAGAGGCGGGTTGACCGCGACGCCGCAGTCGTGGGCCATGACGAAACGCTCCACGTCGAACGCGCCGCTCTCGGGATCGACCGAGACGACGGCGGCGGCGGTCCCGAACGAGAACGCCGCGTGCGTGGGCTCGAAGTGCGCGGTCGCGTCGAGACCCGGCTCCTCGCTCTCCGGAATCCCCTGCCCGATGATCGCACGGGTGAAGATGTCTGCCAGCGGCACGGTGCGCCCGGGCTCGTCGCGGACGCGGACGGCGCGTCCGCTTACCTCCAGCGCCTCGGGCTTGGATTGCAGGACCATGGCCGCGATGCGCAGGGTCTTGTTGCGGAGCGCGTCGGCGGCCTCGCGGATGGCGCCGGCAGCCGCGATCAGGGTCCGCGAGGCGAAGGCGCCGGTGTTGAGCGGCGATGCTCCGCTGTCGCCGGCGTGGACGGCGATCGCCTCGTAGTCGATGCCGAAGACCTCGGCACAGATCTGGGCGAAGACGGTCTCGCTCCCCTGGCCGAAGGTCGAGACGCCGGTGTAGAGGTCGATGCCGCCGGAGCGATTCGCCCGCAGGATCACGCTCTCGTGGGCGCCGAAGCGTGAGCCACGGCCGGCCAGGAAACGCGCGCTGGCATAACCCGTGCGCTCGACGAAGGAGGCGAAGCCGATGCCCGTCAGCCGCGTGTCGCCCCGGTCTTCCCGGCGGCCGGCGCGATGCGCGTCGTAATCGACGGCCTCGGCGGCCATCTCCAGGGTCTTCAGATAGTCGCCGCTGTCATAGACGGCCCGGCTCGGCGTGGTCCAGGGCAGATCTTCCGGCCGCAACATGTTCTTCCGGCGCAGTTCCAGCGGGTCGATCATCAGGCGCCGCGCCAGCCGGTCGATGAGGACCTCCAGCGCAAAATTGACCTCCGGCTGACCGTAGCCGCGATAGGCGCCGATCGGGGTCTTGTTAGTGAGCGCGACGTGTCGCTCGACGGCCGCATCGGCCACCTTGTAGGGGCCGGTGAAGACCACGCTCGAGAGTTGCGCCGAGCCGTACGTCGAATTCCAGGCGCCCAGATCGGTGGTGTAGTGGTTGGTGATCGCGACGATGCGGCCATCGGCCTCCGCGCCGATACGAACGTCGTGCACGGCCTCGCGCGCATGGGTGCTGGCGCGGAAAAACTCCAGGCGGTCTTCGATCCACTTGACCGGTCGCCGGAGCGCCATCGCGTGCAGCACCGCCAGCACGTCCTCCGGATAGAGGCCGAGCTTCATGCCGAAGCCGCCGCCCACATCGGATGCGATGACCCGAATGCACCCCTCGTCGAGAGGCAGGCACTCCGCCAACTGCTGCCGGATCAAGTGCGGTGTCTGGGTGGAGGCATGGACCTCCAGCGTGCGCGCGCCTGCCCGCCAATGGGCGACGATGCCGCGCGGCTCCATGGGGAGCGCGCTCACCCGGTTCACACGGAAGCGCCCCTCGACGACGACCTCGGCGGCGGCCATGCGACCCTCCGGATCGCCGGCACGGTCCACGTTGCTGGTCAGCAGGTTCGAGGTCAGCGTCTCGGGATGTATAACCGGCGCGTCGTCGGCGAGCGCGCCCAGCGTGTCCGTCACATGTGGCAGCGGCTCGTAATCGATGTCGATGAGGTCCAGCGCGTCCTCTGCAATCGCGCGGCTCGTCGCGACCACGCTCACCACCGGCTGGCCCTCGTGGATCGCCTGATCCGCCGCCAGCGCGTAGTAGGGCAGCAACGGGGCGCCGGGCACCGGCCTCAGCACCGTCAGCGGCCCGCTCGCGGCCCGCACGTCGGCGCCCGTCAGGATGTGCCGGACGCCGGGCACGGCGCGGGCCTCGCTCACGTCGATCGCGCCAATCGCGGCGCGGGGGAAAGGACAGCGGCCCACCGCCATCTCAAGCTGGTGGGCGAGGTGCACGTCATCGGTGAAGAGCCCGTCGCCCCGCAGCAGACGATCGTCCTCCTTGCGCGGGAGGGATGCGCCGATCAAGCTCTGGCGCGGCGCGCTCACCGCGACACCTCGCTGTCCGCCGGCTCCTCGGCGCGGTCCGCGCTCACATAATCCTCCACCGCACGCAGGATGTTCTCGTAGCCGGTGCAGCGGCAGAGGACGCCGGCGAGCTCCTCCCGGATCTCCGCGCGGGAGAGCGAGCGCCCGCTTGCCTTCAGGCTCACCGCCAGCATCAGGAAGCCCGGCGTGCAGTAGCCGCATTGCAGCGCGTGGTGCCGCTTGAAGGCGTCTTGCGCGTCATTGAGGCGGTCGTCCTCGGCCAGGGATTCGACCGTTTGCACGTCCGCGCCGTCCAACTGCACCGCGAGCATCAAGCAGGACTTGATCGCGGAACCGTCGACCAGGATCGTGCACATGCCGCAGACGCCCTGCTCGCAACCGACGTGGGTGCCGGTCCAGCCCAGGCATTGGCGCAGGAAGTCGGCTGCGTGCATGCGGACAGGTGCGTCTGCCGTCACCGATTCCCCGTTCAGCCGGAAGCCGATCGCGCGCTCATTCCCGCTCAACGATGGCCTCCTCCGGCCGGGACCCGGCGCGCGGCTCTCCCGCAGCCGAGAGCGCTTGCTCCAGGTTGCAGGCGAACGCGGCGGTTGTCTTTGCAGCCTGCTTGTTGATCACCGCGCTTCCGACAGTGCCGAGCACGCCGGCCAGCGCGACCTCACCCTCCACCGCGACGCAGGTTTCGTCGCCTTCCGGTATGAGCGTGACCGCGTTTTGGGCCCTGAAGTTGCCGACCGCGCCGCGCACGGCCTTTCCCGTCGCGGTGAATTCGATCCGTTCTCCGTGGACGCGCTCGGTGATGCGGACCTTGGCCTGAAAGGTCGCCGACATCGGCCCGAGTTTTTGGGTCGCGCGGACGGAATAGCTGTCATCGCCGTCTTCTATCGGCTCTGCCGCTTCGACCCCGGGGATGCAGCGCGCGACGTCCAGCGGCCTCTCGAAGAAGCGCCAGACCTTGTCGCTGCTCTCCCGGACGCGGAACTCGTGGCGGAACTTCATCGTTCGACCTCTCGCGTCCGGCGGGGGTCAGCCAAGCGCCGAGGTGCGCAGATCGCGCAGTACGCGCGCGACGTAGAGCGGCACGAGGTGGGCGCGGTATTCGGCCGACCCCCGGATATCGTCCGGCGGATCGATGGCGCCGCGCGCGGCCTCGCCTGCCGCCGCGATGTCCGCGTCGTCGAGGCAGCTTCCTTCCAGCAATGCCATGCTGGCGTCGGCCAGAACGGGCGTGTCGTTGACCCCGCCGAGCCCGATGCGGAGCCCGCTCCAGCGGCCGCCGTCCGAGACCCGCCCCGCCGCAGCCACCGAGAGCACGCAAAAGTCATTGTGTCTGCGGCAGAACTCGCGAAATGCGAAGTGCGATGGATGCCGGGGGAAGCGGATCTCGGTCAGCAGCTCGTCGGGTGCGAGCGTGGCCGCGTAGGCGCCCTCGTAGAGGTCAGCCATCGCGATGCTGCGCGGGCCGGATGGCCCGAGCACGCTGACGCTTGCGTCGAGGACCAGACAACCCAGCGGCATCTCGCCCGTCGGGTCCCCCTGCACCAGGCTCCCCCCGATCGTGCCGCGATTGCGTACCTGGCGATCGCCGACGAACGCCACCATCGCCCGCAACAAGGGCAGGCGCTCGGCGACGACCGGCGAGAACTCCAGCGTGGTGTAACGGACCAGCGCGCCGATCCGCGTTTCGTCTCCCTCTACCGTCAGCTCTGCGAGGCCGGTGAGCGCGTTGATGTCGATCAGCACCTCGGGCCGCCAGAGCCGCATATTCATCATCGGCACCAGGCTCTGGCCGCCGGCCAGAACGCGCGCGCCGCCGTCGTAGTCTTGCAGGTAGCGCACCGCGTCCGCGATGTCGCTCGGGCGATGGTAGGCGAAGTCGGCGCTCTTCACGAGTTTTGGTGTCCGGGGCCTGCCGCTGCCACCCGGCCGCCCGAGAGCCGTGCGAGCACGTGTCCGACGGCGGTCCTGCTCTCGGAGACGAGGCCCGCGCTCTCTCGTTGGCTCCACACCGTTTCTGGCCGGACCTGGAGGATGCGCACATCGCCGTCTGCGCCGATCGCCCATTCGATATCCTGCGCCGCATCGCGCCGTCCCTCGATCCGTTTCGCAAGTTTCGCGAGTGCCAGCGCCTCGGTGTCGTCGATGCAGACGGATTCCCCCCGTTCGGGCGCGATCGGCATCAGCCTGACCGCACCCGAGGCGGGATCGAAGCGGTACTCCTCCGACTGAGGCACGACATCCCGATTGACGATCTCCAACGTCACCTTGTCGATGGTGAACCGGCTTGGAGTCACGTCGCCCTTCACCACACCCTCGCCGAGACCCCAGCACGCCTCCATGACAATCTTCGAACGGTCGCCGTTCAGCGGGTCGAGGGTGAACATCACGCCGGCGGCGCGCGCTTCCACCATCTGCTGGATGCCGACGCAGATGCCGCCGCCAGCGGCCGCGGCGTCGCCACCGCCCGCCCGGTACGTGAGGGCCGTATCGCCGAACATGCTGGCCCAGCACGCCCTGACTTGGCGGAGCACCGCATCGGCGCCGACGATCCAGAGATAGGTATCGTACTGGCCGGCGAAGCTTGCGTCAGCGAGGTCTTCCGCCTCGCCGCTGGAGCGCACGGCAACCGGAACGCCGGCCCGGCCCGTCCTCTCCTCCAGAAGGCGGTAGCCGTGTCGGATCGCCGTCTCCAGCGCCTCCGGCATGGGGGAGGAGTGGATGGCCTCCGCTAGCCGCGCCCGATCCTTCCCGATGTCCACGAGCGCCATATCACGAGCCGCGTCCCGCACCCGCTCTGCCTCCGGTCGCAGGTCCGCGTGCTCCATGAAGGCGCGATACGCGGCGGTGGTCACGCCGAAACCCGGAGGAACGGAGAAACCGACCGCCGTCATCTCGGCGAGACTGGCGAACTTTCCGCCAAGCAGCGGATTCCCCGGCGCGCTCCCGTGGTCCAGCCAGAGGATGAGGGGATCGTCGGTCACGTCGCGGCTCTCTCCAGAACCGTTACTATGCCCTCGTTGCCGTCGACCTCGACCCGATCGCCGGTCCGAATCGTTGCCGTCGCGAAACCCACGCCCACAACCGCGGGGAGGCCGTACTCGCGCGAGATGATCGCGGTGTGCGCCATCATGCCGCCAACATCGGAGACCGCCGCGCCGATGCGGGAGAAGACGGCCGCCCAGCTCGGCGCCGTAATCCGGCACACCAGGATGTCGCCCTCTTGGATGTCATAGAGATCCTCGGTCCCGGTTATCACGCGGGCCGGGCCTCTCACCTTGCCGGCCGAGGCGGGTACGCCGCGCAGGACATCGCTGCTTTCGGCGGGATCGACGCCGAGCCACTCCTCGATCGTCTTCTCGGTGATCCCCCACAGCATGATGGTGATGGGCTCGGTGACGACAGACGGCGGCGTTCCCAACGCCGGCGGCGGCGTCCACGCTCTCAGTGAGTCGCGAATTCGCCGTCGCCGCGCGACGATCGGGCGCCAATACACTTCGCCTCTCGGCGGCGTGCCCGTGGCCCAGCCGATCAGCAGATCGTAGAGGGCGTCGTAGACCTCATGGCGGTGCAGGTAGAAGAAGTCTTCGCGATCGTCGAAGAAGTCGTGCGCGACGAACACATCCGCGAGCTCCCGCACCTTCGACCAGAAGATCGTGTGGTGCCAGTGCTCGACGTAGAAGTTGTGATCCTCGACGTATGGGAAGACCTTGCAGGTGAGGGCCAGCAGGCCGTCGAACGCTTCGCGGTCCTGATCGGTGGGCAGAAGGGCGCGATACTCCTCCGTTACCCGGCTGCGCTCCGCCAGCAAGCGGTCGAGCGGGCGGCGGATGTCCTCGCCGCGCTGCAATGCCTCGACATAGCCGCGCAGGGCGATGAACGGCAGTCGCAGATCGTCGATCCACACCGGATCGGAATGGTCGTAGCCAACACCCGTCGAGAAGTGGAACCACGGCTCCTTTGCCGCCTCGAAGGAGTCCAGCCACGCGGCCCCGCCCTGCGCCTTCGCCATGGCCGCCAGCATCGCGTCGGGATCGTCATGGCCGAGGACGACGTCGGTGAGGTTCCGCTCAACCGCGAGTCCGGCCAGTTCGCGGACCTTGTCGTCCGGTCGCAAAAGGAGATTATCGATGCCGCAGACGATTTGCGTCAGGGTCCGGTCGCTGATGCCCGGAAACGCCTGCTGGCAGAATTCGCGGAACGTCAGGTAGGCGCCGTAGCCGAGGTTCAGCATCTCGAAATGGTAGGAGCCCATCTCGAGCATGTTCTCGATCAGCCTGTTATAGGCGCTGAGCAGGTCGTGCGAGGAATAGACGCCGCGATGGCCGAAGACATTCTCCTCCGGCTCCAACTCCGGTAGCGGACGGAATTCAATCTCCGTCAAACGCGCTATGCAATCCTTCGCCTTATTGACCCAGTTGCCGTAGATCTCGTCCCAATTCTCGAAGTAGTGGCCGGCGCGGCGGGCGAAGTGCTCGTTCCGCGCGGCAATCCTGTCGGGGTCGGTGACGCTGTTGGGGCTGACATAGATGTAGCCGTTGACCAGGCGCTGATCGATGCCCATGGCAACGGGAATGGGCCACACGCGGCTCGCCATCTGACTGGCAGCCACCCACCAGTTCTCGGTCATGATGGTGTCGAAGGGATAGAGCGGTTCCGGGTTGTGCATCCCGTCGAAGAACCAGAACTTTCCCTCTTCCATCTCGCGACGCTCGTCGCTGATCAGGCAGTAATAGGGATAGAGATCTTCCCAGCCTTCTGCGCCATCGGGCGTGGGTAGATCGAAGGGGCTCGGGAAGACCCTGTTGGACGGAGGTGTCGACCCGGTCGCCTGCCCCGTCTCACCGCTCTCGGGCATATCGGTCATGCGTGGCGCCTCGTGCTTCTGGCCTTTCGATAGCGCAATTCGCGCGCCGACGCACACCGGTGGGCCGACATGGAATGGCTGCCCCGTTCGGCCACGAACGCCAGGCGCCGCCGCAGGCTCGGATGCTCACGTCTCGATGCGCCGTGGGGCGCGCCGGTGCTACTCGGCGGCGGCAGCGGCCTCCTGCGGCTCCCACTCCGGGATGCGGCCGTCGTAATAGGGCATCTGCTCGACACGCGGTTTCCACGAGCCGTCATCGATGCACATGCGCACGTGGCGCGCGATCTCGTCCATCGTCGCGAACCAGACGCCGCCCTTCTTCTGCAACGCCTCGATCCACGCGGCGACGCGGCGCATCCGCGCGAGCCTGCCGGAGACGAAGGGGTGCCAGACGGTGATCAGCATGCCGCCGTTCTCGTACATGGCCTCGAACTCGGAATCGAAGACCAGCATGGCCTCGTCCGGCGACTTGATGGTCATTGTGTAGTGGAAGTCGAGGCTGTGCATGTAGTGCGGCCAGTCATCCATGCCCCAGTGGGAGGGCAGGCAGATGACCTCGCCCTTGGGCGTGGTCAGCACGTAGGGGACGTCGTCGCCCATCAGGCTCGCGTCGTAGAGCATGCCGCGCTCGGCAAGCAGCGTCGGCGAATGCTTGGAGGCGTTGTAGAGCGGTGCGCGCCAGCCGCGTGGCGCCTGGCCGGTCATACGCTTGATCACGTCGATCTGCCGGTCGAGCCAGTATTCCTGACGGTCGCGCGATTCGTCGTTGGGGTTCTCGTGGAGATAGCCGTGGGCCGCGATCTCGTGCCCGCCCCCAAGGATGGCATCCACCAGATGCGGGTAACGCTCCATGCACCAGGCCGGATAGAAGAAGGTCTGCTTGATGCCGTAGTGCGCGTAGACCTTCAGGATGCGCGGGATCGCCACCTCATCGTATTTGAGGAACGAGTTGGCCGAGAGCATGTTCTCCGCCTTATCGGGGAAATCGAGGTGGAGGATGCTGTCGGTATCGATGTCGAAGGTGATGGCCACGGCGCAACGCGCCCCATCCGGCCACGGCACCGGGTTGTCGATCAGCTTGAGCGTCATCGCTTCCCTCCTCGATACAGCCGCTGCATCGACCTTACACGCGGCCCGGAACGAAGCCAAGATACGGAATTCGTGACTTATAGCCCCACTATTGACGGATAACGGGAAGCAAGCTAGCATCTGCCGTGAATTTCGGCGTATTTGGGCGTTGTCAGAGCTGGAATCCGTTGATCCTATTGGGGAGTCGGCATGAGCGCCTCGAAACCGCCTTCGCAGGCGAAGGGGAACAGCCGGGGGCCGCGGCTCCGTGACCTGGCGGAGGCGGAGCCCGCACCGATCATGGGCTTGCGCCAGATCGGGATGGCGGACCTGCAGGACGACGCAGTCGCCCCGTCCTCGATCCCCCATATCGAGGGGATCAACCGGGAGATCGTGGCCTTGCTGCAGGAGGATGGCCGCATGCCGTTCTCCACCATCGCCCGCACGCTCGGAGTCTCCGAAGGGACCGTGCGCTCCCGCGTGGGGCAGATGCACAAGGCCAATCTGATCCACTTCATCACAGTCGTGAACCCGCTGGCGCTGGGCTACACGGCCTGGTCGATGCTTGGCATCAGGGTCGCCCGCGGCGCCAGCGCCGACGAGGTGGCGTGCTATTTTCGCGATCGTCCGGAGGTCGTCTACGTCATGCGCGTCGCCGCGCGCTTCGACCTGCTGGCCGAAGTGGTGTGCGGCTCGCCCGACGAGCTCCGCGATTTCCTCGATGCCCATTGCTACGGTTCGGACAACATCGCCCAGGTGGAGCCGATGATGGGGCTCGGGCTCTACAAGAGCCTGTTCAAGTGGGACAAGCCGCTCGGCGCCGGCAACGGTCGCGGCAAGGCAGACGGGCGCAGCCGGCGATAGCGGCCGGCGCATTAGAGGCAAGGGGAGACAACCCGCCATGAGCAAACGCCGCATCATGCCTGCCGGGCACTGGGACTGGAGCATGCCGGTCACGCTCTCCCAGGGCTGGCGGCTGGACGATCTGGTCGTCGTCGGGGGCCAGATCTCGGCGGAGGCGAAGGGCCGCACGGTTGGCGGCGACATCGAGACCCAGACCCGCAACATCATGGAGTTCATCGGCCGCGTGCTCCACGAGGCCGGTGCCGACTTCGGCGATGTCGTCAAGCAGAACGTCTACTACGTGGTCGATGACGAAAGCCCGCCGGCGGACGAGATCGTGCGCCGGATCGATGCGGTGCAGGCTGAATATTTCAGGGCGCCGGGGCCGGTCACGACCGAAACCCCGGTCTCGGGCCTCGCTTACGAAGGACTCCTGCTTGAGATCGATGCGTTCGCCGTGGTGGGTGCGGACAAGCGCCCGCTCATGCCAGAAGGCCACTGGTCGCGTGGCGACGGTATCGCCTGCGTGCAGGGCTGGCAGGCCGGCGACTGGGTCTTCGTGGGCGGTCAGCGCTCGCTCAATGCCGACGGCTCGCTCAGGGATGCCGGCGACATCGCCGCCCAGACCCGCAATTGCTTCGCTGGCATGGCGGGCGTCCTCGCCGAGGCCGGGGCCTCGATGAACGACCTGCTTCGCCTCAACACCTACTACCGGCACGAGGGCACGGGCGCGGACGTCACCCGGTTCTGGGAGGCGCTGACGCGGGTGCGCATGGAGAATTTGCCGGATCCGGGCCCGGCCGGCACGGGGGTCAGGGTCAAGGATTTCTCGCATCCGGGCGAGCTGATCCAGCTCGAAGGCGTCGCCCACCTCGGGCAGGAACGCCGGCGCATCATGCCGGCGGGCCACTGGGACTGGAGCATGCCCGTAAAATTCTCCCAGGGCTGGCGGGTCGGCAACGTGGTGTTCGCCGGCGGGCAGATCTCCGCCGACCGGACGGGGCGCACCATAGGACCCGGCGACATCGCCGTGCAGACCGCGAACGTGTTCGAGAGCCTGATCGCGGTGTTGAGAGAGGCCGGCGCCGAGATGAGCGACGTGGTCAAGCTCAACACCTATTACCAGTACGACCACAGCGGCGCTTCGCCCACCGAGTACTGGGAGAAGATGACGGAAGTGCGGCGGCGCTACTTTCCGCCGCTCGGGCCGGCGTCGACGGCGGTCCGCGTCGACGGCTACGCCTTCGAGGACCTGTTGATCGAGGTCGAGGCAATCGCCGTGGTCGAGGAATGATGCAGGCAAGGCGCTCCCTGAACGACCGCCGGGCTCCGGGGTGACATGAATGGCGCCGGAGCACGCCGGGGGCGCACCGCAGACCGAGACGGGCACCCAGCCAAGCGGAGCCGCGCCGGTCTTCAGGCAGCCGCGCGCGCCCTTTCTCGACGTTCTCGGCAAGCTCAGCCAGCAGCGCACCGTGGTGCTGGGGATCGCGGGCGTCATCGTCTTCTTCGCCGTCTGGCAAGTCGCCCATTACGTGACGCCCGAGGAGAAGCAGCGTTTCCTGCCGAGCGTCGAGCTGGTGGTGGGCGAGATCGTCTACCTGTTCGCCGAGAAGAACTTCATCGCCGATGTCGGCACCAGCCTCTACCGCATCTATGTGAGCTTCTTCGCCGCCAGCCTGATCGCGGTGCCGCTCGGCGTCCTGATGGGCTGCTTCGTCAAGCTGCGCGCCCTCATCAGCCCCACCACAGGCGGATGGCGCTATCTGCCGGCGGCCTCCTTCGCGCCGCTTTTGCTGGTGTGGTTCGGGCCGTCCGACTTCGCCAAGATGGCGCTGCTCTTCCTCGGTTGCTTCTTCTTCCTCGTCGCCCTGATCCTCGACAACACGCTCGCGGTCCAGCGCGAGCTGATCGAATCCGGCCTCACAATGGGCGCCAACCGGCGGCGGGTGGTGGGCATCACCTTCCGCGCCGCAGCGCCGCACATCCTGGATTCCATGCGCAACATGATCGCCGTCGCCTGGACCTATCTGGTGATCGCCGAGATCATCGTGGCGACCGACGGAATCGGCGCGGTGATGATGCGGGCAGCCCGCTTCCTCCACGTCGACACCATGATGGGCGGCATTCTCATCATCGGTGTGCTCGGCGTGCTCACCGACATCACGTTCCGCCTCGCCAGCCGGGCGCTCTTCCCCTACCTGCGAGTCAGGCGCTAGGAGGCGGCGGGATGGCGGTCTTCGGTCTCGGACGCAGGGCAGCGCAGGCAGAGACGGGCGAGAACGCCCGGCTGGCGGGCGCGCCGCCCTTCCGCGCCAACCGGGTCACTAAGAGCTATCTGAAGGGCAGCGTGATCGCCCTCGACGATGTGTCCTTCGATGTCCATGCCAACCAGGTCACGGCGATGATCGGCCCGTCGGGCTGCGGCAAGACGACGATGCTGCGGCTGATGGCGGGCCTCGAATACCCCTCGCGCGGCGACGTGACCATGCTCGGCCAGCCGATCCTGGGGCCGGGGCCGGAGCGCGGCATGGTGTTCCAGGCCTACACCTCCTTCCCCTGGCTCACGACGCGGGCCAACATCGAGTACGGGCTGAAGCTCCAGGGCCTGTCCAGGGCGGAGCGGCGTGAACGCGCCGAACACTTCCTCGAGCTCGTGCATCTCGAAGGGTTCGCCGACGCTTATCCGGCCGAGCTTTCCGGCGGCATGAAGCAGCGCGTCTCCATCGCACGCACGCTGGCGCAGAATCCGGCGCTGCTACTGCTGGACGAGCCGTTCGGCGCGCTCGACGCCCAGGTCACCTGGGAGATGGAGGAGATGATCATCGAGATCATCGAGCGCGAGAACAAGACGGTGGTGGTGGTTACCCACGACATCCAGGAGGCGATCTATCTCGCCGACAGGATCATCTTCTACACACGCCAGCCTGGGAAGATCAAAGCCGACCTCCCCATGGCGTTCAAGGAAGGTCGGCGTTTCCGCAAGAAGGAAGAGCTGCTCGTGCACCCAGGCTGCGTGGACATGGAACGACAGCTTTACGCGATGATGCGCGAGGAGATCCGGGGGCGGGTCAGCTAGGGCCCGCCCGAACGGTCAACCAGAACGAAAGGGAGAATCGATCATGCTGTGGCGAACATCCATCATGACACTGGCTGCCGGCGCGCTCGCGCTCGGCCTCGCCGGTGCCGCGAGCGCGAAGGAGACCGTCAGGGTCGCGCACTTCAGTTGGCCGGGCTACGGCTTCCTCCATATCGCCAAAGAGAAGGGCATGTTGCCCGATATCGACCTCGAGATCTCGATCATCGAGGATCCGGTGCAGAGCATGGGCCTGCTCGCCAGCGGCCAGCTCGACCTGGTGACCAGCACCATCGAGTTCGGCCCCATCGCGCTCGCCGAGGACATGCCGGTGAAGCTGCTCGGCCTCACCAATCTCGGCAACGGGTCGGACCGCATCGTCGTGGGTCCCGACATCGCCTCGCCCGATGACCTCAAGGGCAAGCAGGTCGGGGTCATCGAAGGCGGACTGTCCCAGATCTACATGGCGATCTGGCTCGAGCAGCAGGGCATCAAGTGGAACGAGGTGGAGATGGTGAACCTCTTCCCGGATGCCGCCGCCGCCGCGATGATCGCGGGCCAGCTCTCCGCCGCCGAGCTCTGGGACCCCTACGGCCCGCAGGTGCTGGAAGAGCTCCCCGGCTCGCGCGAGATGAGCCATTCCGGCGAGGAATACTGGCTCAAGGAGGGCCTGATCGCCGACGCCATCTTCGCCTCCGACGCGTTCATCTCGGAGCGCCGCGACCTGCTGGTGGCGCTGACCAAGGCACGCTACGAGGCGGTCGAGTGGTGGCGCCAGAACCCGGCGGAGGGCAACGCGATGATCGCCGAGGTGCTACAGTGGGGGGTGGCGGACGTGGAGCCGATCCTCGGCGGCGAGAACAACCCCGACGACGGCACGCTCTACATGTATAGTCTGGAGGAATCGGCGCAGTTCTGCGGCGTTGCCGAGGGCGAACCGCCCTTCGGCCAGCGCAACGGCCAGATCACCGATCACTGGGAACTGACCAACACGTGGTGGGTGGCCTTTGGCCTGATGACGGAGACGGTCGAACCCACCATGGGGATCGACTGCTCGATCATAAAGGACGCGCTCGGCGGCTAGGATGGTATGCGGGCGGCGCCATCCGGTGCGCCGCCCGCACTTGTCTTGGAGCGATAGGGAGACGATCGAATGGCGCTGCTTGAGATGCACGAATGGTACGACCTCACGCGGGACACCAATTGGACGCCCGCCTACGTCTCCGAGGAAGAGCTGTACCCGACGGAGTTGAGCGATCCCTTTGGAATTCCGGTCGAGCAGTGGGAGACATTCGACGAGCCCTACAAGGTCTGCTACCGGGACTACGTCGAGACCCAGCGCGACAAGGACATCAGCGCCTATTCCGTGAAGTCGGCGCTGGCCCGGGCGGACTTCTTCAAGAACGCCTCGCCGCATTGGAAGGCGCTGCTCGCGCTGCACTTCAGCCCGATCGGCTTCGCCGAGTTCCATTCCGCGTCCGCCTTCGCCCGCATGACCCGGTTCTCCCGCGCTCCGGGGATGCGCAACATGGCGACTTTCGGCACCCTCGACGAGATGCGTCACGGCCAGATCCAGATGTATTTCGCCTACGAGTTCATCAAGCACGACCGGGTGTTCGACTGGGCGCACAAGTCGTCCAAGACCGAGAACTGGATCATCATCAGCCTGCGCCACGCGCTGGACGACGTCGAGCACACCCGCGACGCGATCAGCGCCGCGATCATGACCAACTTCGCCTTCGAGCAGGGCTTCACCAACCTGCAATTCATCGGCCTCTCGGCAGATGCGGCGAAGGCCGGCGACCATACCTTCGCCACCATGCTGCAGAGCATTCAGACAGACGAGGCGCGCCACGCGCAGATCGGCACGCCGCTCATCACCATCATGATCGAGAACGGGCGCAAGGCAGAGGCCCAGCGGCTGATCGATATCGGATTCTGGCGTATCTGGAAGCAGTTCTCCGCGCTCAGCGGCATCTCCATGGACTACTACACGCCGCTGGAGTTCCGCGAGCATTCGCTCCAGGAGTTCATGCACGAGTGGGTGGTCGATCAGTTCGCCCGCAATATCAAGGCCCTGGGCCTCGACCTGCCGTGGTACTGGGACTACTTCCTCCACGATATCGAGACCTTCCACCACTGCCAGCAGATCGGCATCTACGTCTACCGCGCGACCCAGTGGTGGCGGCCCATCGCCTGCGTCTCGCCGGCCGAGCGCGACTGGCTCGAAGAGAAATATCCGGGCTGGAACGACACCTACGGCAAGTGCTGGGACGTGGTGATCGACAACATCCGCGAGGGTCGTTTCGAAAAGACGGTGCCGGAGGTCCCGCCGCTGATCTGCAACATGTGCGGGCTGGAGGTGACCGGGATTGGCGGTGTCGGGCGCCAGGTGAACGGCCGCCGCTGGAACGCCACCGATTTCCACCTCGACCACGAGGGCCGGCGCTATCACTTCTGCTCCGAGCCCTGCAAGTGGGTCTTCAAGCTGGAGCCCACCCGCTATCAGGGGCATCGCAGTATCATCGACCGGTTGCTGGACGGCACCGTGCCGCCGGGTCCCGACGGCTTCTATGAATATATGGGCCAGAGCTTCGAGGAGCGCGGCGTCTGTGGCTACGACTATCAGTGGATCGACGGCTACGACGTGCCGCGTGCGGCGGCGGCCGAGTAGGCGCGTACCATGGCCGATATCCCGCTCGCCGTCCTGCTCGAGGGCGACTACGGCTACAAGGTGCAGGTCTTCGACACCGGTGACACGATGGCCGTGCTGGCCGAGAAGGTCGCTGACCAGGTCGCGGGCGTGCTAGTGGCGCCACTCCCGCCCGATGCGGTTCTCAAGGTCAGGCTCCAGGGCAGCGACGACCCGCTCCCCGACGGGCTCACTATCGCAGACGCAGGCTTCGTCGAGATGGAGTCCGTGGAAATCTACCGCGCCGGCTGAACGAGCTTCGGCCCAAGAGGAGAAGACGAGCATGACGACGGCAGACGACGCCGGCAATCTCGTGGGCCCCGTGATGCGCACGGGCGAGATGGCGGATGCGGTGCTCGAGGCGATCCAGGAGGAGAGCGAGGGGCGCGAGGTCATCACCGAGGCGCACGCGTCCTACGTCCGGATCAAGGTCGCGGACGAGTGCTTCGTGCGCTTCGAGACGGTGGGCGATGTGCTCGGCCGCACGGTCACACGCGGCGACATCGAGGCGAACATGCCGAGCTTCGCAGGCTTCATTCGCACCGAACCGGACGGCATCCGGTTCCTCGCGCGCTAGGGGATAAGATCGTGGCGGTCCAAGTCAAAGGCATGAAGACATGGAGCGGCCTCGCCAAGAAAAGGCGGCGGCCGAGCGAGTACGAAGTCGTTACCACCAACTTGCAGACCCGCACGCGGCACCCGGACCAGGCCTACGAGCTCTCGCCGGCACCGCTGCTGGGTATGAACGAGTTCTACAAGCACCATGTCTCCGAGAGCCCGCTGCAGCACACGGACTGGGAGGGCTTCCGCGACCCTGACGAGATGATCTATCGCGTCTACACGCGGATTCAGGATCAGCAGGAGCAGTACGTCGACGGCCTGCTCGACGAGCACAACGAGATCGGCCACGACGCGACGCTCTCCGCCGCTTGGCTCGACGTGCTGGAGCGGCTCTACACGCCCCGGCGCTTTTTGCAGATGGCGCTCCAGATGGGTGCGGCCTACCTGGTACAGATGGCGCCGGCGAGCACGATCACGGCCTGCGCAGGCTTCCAGGACGGCGACGAGTTCCGCTGGCTCTCCCGCTGCGCCTACCGCGCACGCGAGCTCCAGCGCGCGCACTCCGCGCGCGGCTTCGGCGAAACCGAGCGCCGCACCTGGGAGGAGGAGCCCGCCTGGCAGGGCTTTCGGGAGCTGTTGGAGAAGACGCTCGCCACCTATGACTGGGGCGAGCACTTCGTGGCGCTCAACCTGGTGGCGAAGCCTGCGGCGGACGAGGCGCACCGGCAGCTCGGCCGCGTCGGGCGGCGCTGCGACGACGGGCTGCTCGGGCTGATGGCCGACAACCAGATTCGGGACAGCGAACGCTCACGCCGCTGGAGTGCCGCGCTCGTCGCGTTCTCGCTCGAGAACGAGGCCAACGGCGACGTTCTCCGGGGTTGGATCGAGAAGTGGATGCCGCTCGCGCGTCAGGCGGTCGCGGCCTATTGCGGCGCGCTGCCAGAGCAAGACGATGCGGTGGAAGCAACGCTTAGCGCGGTCGAAGCCTTCCATCGGAGCCTCGGCCTCGACGCTTAACCTGTTTCTCTCACCACGGGATAATCGTGCGCTCTGGCGCGTGCCAGAAGGCGGGCTGAGCGCCGGGCTCGGCCTGTTCCACCTGATCGATCCGTTCGATCAGGGCGGCGGCGGCTTCCTCAGGCGGCCTCGCCTCGTGGCGCTCGTCGTCGAAGGTCATGGCGGTCGCGACCATGCCGGGATGCAGGACCACCGCGGCGATGCCGCGCTTACCCAGATCGTGAGCGAGGTTGACCGCGACCATGTTGGCGGCGCACTTGGAGATGCGGTAGCCGTAGAGCCCGCCTGAGTGGTTGTCGCCGAGCGAGCCGATACGGCTGGTGATGAAGGCGACCGTCGATCCCGGCTTCAGCCGGTCCAACAACGCCTCGGTCACGCGGAGCGGACCCAGCGTGTTGACCTCGAGTTGCCTCCGGATCGCGTCGAAATCGAGCGCGCCGAGCGCGTCCCGCTCGGCGATGCCGGCATTGTTGATCAACAGATCGAGGACCGTGCCCGCGTCCGCGAGCCGCCGGGCGAGGCCCTGCACGGCCTCGTCCGAGGTCACGTCGACGCCGGGCTCGACCCGGATGCCGAGCGCCCGCAGCTCCTCCGAATCGCCCAGGCAGGCGGCAATGACCGTATCGCCCCGCTCACGATAGGCGCGGCAGAGCGCGTTGCCGATGCCGCGATCGGCGCCCGTGACAAGGACGACGCTCACGACCCGGTCCGCCGTCCCGGTCAGCGTCGCTCAGGCGACGCGGAGCGTCGGTGCCTCGTTGCGTGCCTGCCCCGGCACCTCCCAATGGGCCGAGGTGCGGCGCTTCAGCATGTCGCGGAACTGGCGGGTGGTCTTGGGCAGGAGCTCGCCGGTGCCCCAGTCCACGATCACGCCGTACTGGCGGACGAGATCGAGCGCATCGAGCTCCTTGCTGCGGTATTTGGTCGCAATGGCCTCCGCATCAGCGTCGAGCCAGCCGTGGCGTTCGGCGCGGATGCGTTCGCGCACGGCTACGGTCGCCGCCTCGTCGACCTCGTATTCGGCGAGGTCGGCATCGATCTCGCGGACCACGACGCCGTAGTCCTTCTTGGCCCGCTCGATCGAGACGTAGCCGTCGGTCACGTCCTCGCACACCGTTTCGAGATCGCGGGTGAGGGGATCGCCGAGGCCGCCGCCGCCCGCGGACGGGCGGATCACGGTGTCGCCTGCTTCGACCGGCACGCCTGAGAAGATCGAGCCGAGGTAGCGCTCGCCCTGGGTGCCCGGATTGACCCAGACGCCGTGGGGGATCGAGGGCAGGCCGCCCCAGAGACCCCAGGTCACCGAGCGCTCGCGGTCGCAGCAGTAGGAGACGACCGAGCGCTCCGCCTTGGTCAGGATCGCGCCCTTCTCGACGCCCAAACCGCCGCGCGAGTTGCCGGGGCCGCCGGAATCGACGATCAGCTCGTGCCCGGTGGTCAGCACGGGGGCCAGCCGCTCCTGCCCCTCGAAGGGCTGCGTGCCAAGCTGGACGCCGAAGACCGGACCGGTCGCCCCCCAGCCGTCGCGGCCGTTGCGCGCCCCCCAGCCGCCCACCATCCAGTCGTACCACATGAAGTAGGGGCGGTCCTCCTTGCGGCCGTCGCGCCCACCGATCAGCAGATATTCCAGGTTGAAGGTGCAGGCCATGGCGCGCTCGGGTAGGATTTCGGCCCAGAGTTCGAACACCGAGTTCATGATCTTCTCGAACGGGCCCGAGCAGAAGCCTGCGACCGGCGTCGGCCAGTCCGCGTTGACTACGCTCCCCTTAGGCCCGAGGTCCACGGTGACGACGCGGTAGAAGCCGGAGTTCAGCGGGATGTCGGGCGATTGCATCTTGGTGCCGGCGACGATCGCCGCAAAGGCGCCGCCGTAGCAGCAGTTGAGGAAAGTCGAGATCGTCGTCGGATGCGAACGGGAGAGGTCGTAGTGCACGCTGTCGCCGTCGATCGTCATCTTGATGCGGATCGGGATCAGGCCTTCGCCCGCGACGGGATCGACGTCGATGTAGTCCTCGGTCTCCCAGACGCCGTCGGGCATCTTGGCGATGTGCTGGCGGGTCAGCGTCTCGACATAGTCCTGCACCTCGTCAAACGAAGTCTGGATCACGTCGACGCCGTACTTGTCGCAGAGGCGGCCGACCTCCCGCTCGGCGACGTTGCAGGCCTCGGCCTGGGCCTGCAGGTCGCCGATGATGTCCGCTGGCGCCCGCGTGTTGTTGGCGATCAGCTCGGCCACGTCCGAGAGGTACACGCCCTTGCTGTAGACACGGACCGGCGTGATGCGGAGCCCCTCGGCCATGTGGTCGAGCGCACTCACGTTAAAGGAGCCCGGCACCGCGCCGCCGACATCGGCCCAGTGGCCGTTGGCCTGGGAAAAGCCGAGATGGATGCCCTTGTAGAAGATGGGGCGGACGATGCGCGTGTCGTTGAAGTGGGTGCCGCCCTGATAGACATCGTTCACGACGAAGGTATCGCCGGGGTGGATGTCGTCGCCGAACTTGTTGATGACGGCCTGGGCCGTGTAGTGCAGTGTGCCCACGTGGGCGGCGATATCGCCCGAGCCCTGCATGATGGTGTTGCCTTCGGTGTCGCAAATCGCGGACGAGAAGTCCCGCGACCAGATCACGAAGGAATAGCAGGTCCTGAAGATCTGCTCCGCCATCTGATCGACGATGTTGACGTAGGCGTTCTTGAGCACCTCGAAGGTCACGGGGTCGAGCGTGTAGCCTTCTCTGTTCTCGCTCATCTTCTCTTCCTCGCTCTCAGCTTTCGGCCTGCGGGATGTGCATGACGATCGTGCGCCAGGGGTCGACCTCGGCCTTGAGGCCCGGCGGCACCAGCACCGTGGAATCGAGCTGCTCGATGATCGCCGGCCCTTCGATGACCGCGCCTGCGTGCAGGCGGTCGCGGTCGAAGATCGGGGTCATGATGGGATCGGGCGCCTCGTCGAACACCACGAGCCGTTTGCTCGCCGGCGTCGGCGCCGAGCGATCCATCTCTTCCTTGGCGAACTCCGCCTTCTGCGAGAGCCCGGTGGCGGTGACGGTGAGGCGATAGATTTCGACCGGCGCGTCGGGTCTGGAATAGTTGTGCTCGCGTCCGTGCTCCTCGTGGAACTGGGCGATTGCCGCATCGAGCGAGTTCACATCCGCGTCGAGCGCGATCGACATGGAGCGCCACTGGCCGAGATAGCGCATGTCGACGACGCGCTGGAACTGCATCCGGTCCTCGGTGACGCCTTCGTGCAGAAGCCGCTGGCGGCCTTCGTCCTCGAGCGCGCGGAAGGTCTCCTCAATCTCTTCGATCTTCGCATCGTCGGTGGAGCGCAGATACATCTGCGACATGTCGTGCTTGATATCGACCAGCAGGCAGCCGAGAGCAGACGTGACGCCCGGATTCGGCGGCACGAGCACGGTCGGGATCGAGAGGTCGCGGGCCAGCGCCACGCCGTGGAGCGGCCCGGCGCCGCCGAAGACGACGAGCGCGAAGTCGCGCGGGTCGTAACCCCGCCGGATCGATACCAGGCGCACGGCATCCGCCATGTTGGCGTTGGCCACCTGGAGGGTGGAGACCGCGGCCTCCTGCACGCTAAGCCCCAGCGGGTCGGCGACGCGGCGCTTGATGGCTTCCTCGGCGAGCGAACGGTCGAGGGTGACAGCGCCGCCGGCGAGCCGGTCGCTGATGCGGCCGAGGACGATGTTGGCGTCGGAGTTGGTGGGCTCCACACCGCCCTTGCCGTAACAGGCCGGCCCCGGCGCAGAGCCTGCCGACTGCGGCCCGTTGCGGAGCGATTTCGCCGCGTCGATCCAGGCGAGCGAGCCGCCGCCGGCGCCGATGGTCAGCACCTCGATGCTGGGGAAGCAGATCGGATAGCCGTACTGCACGTACCAGTCGGTGGTCACCCGCAGATTGCCCCGGTCGCAGAGCGAGACATCGGTGCTGGTGCCGCCCATGTCGAGGCTGATGGAGTTCTCGTAGCCCGCGAGCTGGGCGACGAAGCGGCTCGCGATGGCCCCCGCCGCGATGCCCGAGGCGGCGA
This sequence comes from Alphaproteobacteria bacterium, assembly GCA_965262755.1. Classification (GTDB taxonomy): domain Bacteria; phylum Pseudomonadota; class Alphaproteobacteria; order UBA828; family UBA828; genus WTGU01. Next base: position 1,984,605 of record OZ253557.1, read on the forward strand.
GCCGGGCCGCGAACTTGGCCGCCGTCTTCTCGGTCATCACGCCGCCGCCGGAGTGCAGCAGCAGGATGTCCTCGTCGTAGCCGCCTTCGCGAAGGCGGGTGGCGAGACGCGTCACGTAGTCGCCGGCGACCGGGGCGAGCACCGCATTGGCGACCGTGGTCGAGAAGCGCTCGTGCTCGAAGATCTCGGGCATGATTTCGCTGGAGAGCGAGATCGACGTGCCGGGGACCTCCTCCTCCAGGATGTCGCGCATGCGCCGCTCGTTTTCGGGGTTGGCGAAGGCGTTGGCGAAGCAAACGGCGATCGTCTTCACGCCGCGCTTGTTGATGATGCGGGCGGCCTCGCGCGCCTCGGCCTCGTTCACCGGCTCGATGACCGCGCCGCTGTAGTCGATGCGTTCGGTGACGACCAGGCGGTTGCGACGCTGGATGTAGGGCGGCGCCATCTCCTTGTAGGTGTCCCAGAGATCGTCGCGGGTGCCGCGGCGAATCTCGATCACATCGCGGAAGCCCTTGGTGGTGACCATGATCGCGGGCGGGAAGTTGCGCGTAATCAACGCATTGGTGGCAAGCGTGGTGCCGTGTGCGAACAAGACCATGTCGCGGAGGTCGACCCCGCCGGCTTTGATGCCATTAAGCACGCCGTCGATCGGGTCCGGCGTCGTCGGCGTCTTGGCGACGCGCATCTGGCCGGTCGCTTGATCCAGGACACACACATCGGTGAACGTGCCGCCGACATCACACGCGACGCGAACGGCCGCCCTCGACATGTCATTCATTCTCGCTTGTCCTCCAAACCTTGTGTCGTATTGCCGCTGTGCAGGGTCTTGCGATCCGGTATCGGGCCCGGATACCTATCCGCGACTTTCCGGCCGCGCAGCATATGTCGTGAGCGCTTGGAGACCTAGTGCAAGAGCCGGCAGTCAATGGGGCCCACCGCCGCTATGAGGCGAGGCCGGTCAGGGTCAGCCCTTCGACGACGCCGATCCGGTAGGAAACCCAGGCGCCAAGCCCGATCGTCCCGAGCCCTATGGCCGCGCCCAGCGCGTTGTGCGCCCATGAGAGGCTCCGCGCCACCCGCTGCAACGGGATGGCGATGACGACGGAGAGCGCGGCCATGCCGATCATCGAGCCGATGCCGAAGAGAGCGAGATAGGCGAGCGCCCAGAAGAACGAGTCGATCTGCCCCACCGTGAGCAGGATCAACGCCGCCGACCCCGCGAGGCCGTGCATCAGCCCCACCGCCAGCGCCCGCGCGGGCAGGCCGCGCACATGCACGTGGTCGTGGCGAGATGACGTGTGGTCCGCCTCGCCGGCGTGCGAGTGAGCGTGGAAGTGGGTCGTGCCATCGCCGTGGCGATGGATGTGAACGTGGACGCGTGCCACGATCAGACGCCGGAGCAGATCGGCGCCGAGCAGAACCAGCATGATGCCGACGGCGAACTCGAAGATGCGCGCGATCTGCTCGGGCATGACCCCATCCAGCGAGAGCACGATGGTGCCGGCGGCGAAGAGGGTCAGCGTATGCCCGATACCCCACGCCGCGCCGAGGCGAAGGGCGCTGCGGAACCCGCGGCTCCGTTGCGTGAGCGCGGCGACGGCGGCGACATGGTCCGCCTCCAGCGCATGACGCATGCCGACCAGGAGTCCGAGAACGAGCACGCCGCCCATGGGGGCTCCCGTTCAGCCCGTCGCTAGCACTTGAGGATGGGTCGCGCGTTCTTGCCCGCGATGGCAGGGCGGAGCGCGGCCCACGCGTTGAAGAGCGCCTCGTGGGCCTGCCACGTCTCGTGGCTCAGGATGCGAACGATCATCAGGTGGCCGATGCGGGTCACGCCCGCCTCGGTGCCGTCGACACCGGCGATGGCTTCGTGAACGCCGTCCTCGACATCCGGCGCGAGATCGGGCGCGTAGGCGAAGGCCGTCGCCATGTGCCGCTTGCCCTGCCACAGCCGCTCCAGCGCGGCGATGGTCTCGGGCCGGGTCGCGATCAGACGGTCGAGGGCGACCGGCTTGCCGCCGATGGCGATGCGGAACTCCGAGACCAGATGGTCGAAGCGGAAGACCTCTCCGTCGCCGTAGTGCACGCGGCCGGCTGAGACCATGTCGGTGGCGAAGAGGCGCGCGGTCGGCGCCATGTCGATGCGGTTGATGCGGTGCGCGCGGCTGCGGGCGAAGGGGATCGCCTCGTCCGGGCAGAACTCCAGCAGCGCGTCGGCGCCGACCTGGAAGTCGACGATCTCGCGCGACACGCCGCCGCCGGGGCACTTGTAGAACTTGCTCGATGCCGTGGTGGTGAAGAGGGCGCGGGTGCCGGGTTCCAGCACGGCATGGAAGTGCGCGACATCGCCCTCGACGAAGCCGCCGCCGCTGTTGAGCATCAGCATGAAGGGCTGGTCGTCGTGATCCTGGTAGTGATAGCCCTGCCACTGGAAGGGGATGCGCCAGCAGAGCGGGTCGATCTCCGTGCGCCCGCGCCGGCTCGTCGCGCGGACGTTCATCAGCGCGTGCTTGCCGACGATCCATGCGGGATCAGGCAGTACCGGCGCGCTGCTCGGCTCCGCCATGCCCGTCCATCAGGAGAACGTCGCGCTCGATCCAGGCGATCACCGCGTCGAGCCCCTCGCCGGCGCGCAGGTTGGTGAAGATGAAGGGCCGCGCACCGCGCATCTTCTTCGAATCACGTTCCATCACCCCCAGGTCGGCGCCGACGAAGGGCGCGAGGTCGATCTTGTTGATGACCAGCAGCGGCGACTTGGTGATGGCGGGCCCCCCCTTGCGCGGGATCTTGTCGCCTTCGGCCACGTCGATCACGTAGATGTAGCTGTCCACCAGCTCCGGGCTGAAGGTCGCCGCGAGATTGTCGCCCCCGCTCTCGACGAAGACGATGTCGAGGTCGGGATGCAGCGCCGCCATCTCCTCGATGGCATGGGCGTTCATCGAGACATCCTCGCGGATGGCGGTGTGCGGGCAGCCGCCGGTCTCGACGCCGGCCACGCGGTCGGGCGCAATCGCGCCGCTCTTGACGACGAACTCGGCGTCTTCCTTGGTGTAGATGTCGTTGGTGATGGCGGCGAGCGAGTGGTCCCGCCCCATGCTGCGGCAGAGCGACACCAGCAGCGCCGTCTTGCCCGACCCCACCGGCCCGCCGATGCCGATCCTGACCGGCTTGCGCATGACCAAAATCTCCCCGCTTCCCTGCGTTTACCCTATCACGACATAAATCCGCGTGAGCAGGGGCTCACGACCTGAATACCGCGTGAGCAAGGGCTCACTGTCGTACCGCGTGAGCGAAGCTCACGACATGCAAAGCCGCGTGTGCAGGCGCTCGTGCCGCATGCTGGCGATATCGAGGCCGGCGGTGGCGCTGCCGAGCGCATCCAACTCCATGGCGCAGGCCTCCTCCGCTCCTCGTGTCAGCAGCGGCCAGGCCTCCCTGATGATCCGCTGGCTCTCGATCTGGCCGAGCGGGATCAGCCGCGCACCGACACTGACGAGGTTGGAAAGCGCGGCGTGGAGGAAGGCGAGGACAGCATCGTCCGCGGCGATTCCCTGCGCTTCCGCCGCTGCGCCGAAGACCACGGCCTGATGCCCCTCAGAGCGCCCGTCGCGCACCGCCGCGGCAAAGGGCGCAAGGGAGGTGGCCGAGAAGATGTCGCGATAGGCGCCGAGCAGCGCGCGCCCGGTCTTGAACGAGGCCTCGCGCGCCTCCCGGCTCAGCTTGAGCGCGCCGGCGATATGGTCGAGGTCCACGAGGGCGTCGAGATCGCCTGCGGCGGCGCGACGATGGGCGTGCGCGACCGCGGCTCCGTCCGTCGGCACGGCGCAATAGCGGAGCCAGTCGCGGCAGGCGCTCTCGAAGCTGGCGCCGTCGTCGAGGGCGCCTGAGTCGATCCAGGTCTCGAAGCCGTAGGAATGGTTGAACGCGCCGGTCGGGAACGAGGCGTTCGCGACCTGCAGCAGATAGAGGAGCCGCTCGGGCGCGTCAGTGGTCATGGTGATGGTCGTGGTGGTGATGATGGGCGCCGTGGGCGCCGTAGCGGCGGCCGACGAAGGGAATCGTCCGCTCCTCGAAGGCGATGCCGAGGCGCGTCAGCAGGTCTGCCACCATGGGGTCGGCCGGCGTCAGCATGCCGTCATCGGTGAAGCGCACGGGCCGGTGCAGATTGCCGAGCTGATAGCCCGCGACGCCCCAGGTGTAGGCATCGCCGGGGCTGACCACGTAGAGAGCCTCCGGCGCCGCGCGCGCCACCACCGCCGTGGCGCCCTCCAACGCAAGCACGTCGCCGTCGTTGATCTCGGTGCCGCGCGGGAGCGAGATGCGCACAGCACGGCCCCCTACCGAGCGCCCCACGAGGTGGGCGCTGGCGCGCTCCTCCGAGTTGAGCAGGACCGGGTCCTCGCTCTCGATCCGATCACGCAGACTGTCGACGGTGCCGAGGACCGCGGTGACGACTGCCATGCGTGCCGTCGCCCGCGCCGCCGCCTATCGGAAGTAGAAGAGCTGGGTGAGGGGCAGGGTTTTCGCCGGCTTCACCGTGACGCGCTCGCCATCGACGTAGACGTTGTAGGTTTCGGGGTCGATCTCGATGTCCGGCAGCGCGTCGTTGTGGATCATGTCGCGCTTGGAGATGGTGCGGCAGCGTTTCACCGGCTTGAGCTGCTGGGTCTCCAGCACGTCCTCGAGGCCGTTGTCGATCGCCGCCTTGGTGACGAAGGAATAGCAGGTCCGCTTCGGGTTGACGCCGAGGGAGCCGTACTGCGGGCGGTACTTGAGCGGCTGGCCGGTCATCAGCGAGCCCGCCGGGTCGCCCATGACCGCGTGCGAGATGAAGCCGCCCTTCAGCGTCACCTCGGGCTTGGCGATGAAGAATTCCGGCCGCCAAAAGACGAGGTCCGCAAGCTTGCCCGGCGTGATCGAGCCCACATAGGAATCGACGCCGAAGCAGATCGACGGGTTGATCGTGACCTTGGCGAGGTAGCGCTTGATCCTGAAGTTGTCGTTGGCCTGGCCGTCCTCAGACAGCCGCCCGAAGCGCACCTTGTTCACCGCCGCGAGCTGGAAGGAGCGCTGCGCGCTCTCCGCCGCGCGACCCACGCCCTGGCTGTCGGAGCCGATCATGCTGATCGCGCCCATGTCGTGCAGCACGTCCTCGGCCCGCATGGTCTCCGCCCTAGCCCGGCCCTGAATGAAGGCGATGTCCGTCGGAACGCTCTTGTTCAGGTTGTGGCAGGTGATCAACATGTCGATCTCTTCGTCGTACGTGTTGATCGAGAACGGGTTGGTCGGATTGGTCGAGCTCGGCAGCAGGTTGGGCTCGCCGCAGACCCGCATCATGTCCGGCGCGTTGCCGCCGCCCGCGCCCTCGCAGTGATAAATGTGCATGACGCGGCCGTTGATGGCGGCGATGGTGTCCTCGTAGTAGCCGGTCTCGTTCAGCGTGTCGGCGTGGATCTGAACCTGGAAGTCGTATTCGTCCGCAAGCTCCATCGTGGTCTCGATCGCGGCCGGCGAGGACGACCAGTCCTCGTGGATCTTCAGCCCCGTGGCGCCGGCCAGGATCTGCTCGACCAGCGAGCCCGGCGTCGCCGCGTTGCCCTTGCCGAAGTTGCCGAAGTTCAGCGGGATGTCCGCCATCGCCTCCAGCATGCGCTGGATGTTGAAGACGCCGGGGCACTCGATGCCCACGGTCTTCGGGCCCGAGCCGCCGCCGATCACCGTGGTGAAGCCCGCGTTCTGGTACTCGTAGAGCTGCTGCACCGAATCGAAGTGGGGGTGGATGTCGACGAAGCCCGGCGTGCAGATCATCCCTTCCACCGAGAGGATGTCAGTGTTGGGCGAGACGATCAGCCCCGGCGTGATGTTCATGGTGTCCGGGTTGCCGGCCTTGCCGATGCCGACGATCTTGCCGTCGAGCACCCCGATGTCGCCCTTCACGATGCCCAGAACCGGGTCGATGATCACGGCGTTGGTGATCACCATGTCGAGGCCGCCGTCGCTCTGCTTCCACTTCGACGCCTGGCCCATGCCGTCGCGGATGGTCTTACCGCCGCCGAAGACCAGCTCGTCGCCATAGGTGGTGTAGTCGTGCTCGATCTCGGCAACGAGGCCGGTGTCGGCGAGGTGGATCCTGTCTCCGGTGGTCGGCCCGTACTGCGCGGCGTAGTCCGGGCGGGCGATCTTCATGCTCATGCTCTGGTTCCCCACTCCCGGCGCCGCCGGCGCCGGTCAAGCGTTCCTGCGGCTCGCCTCACGCGCCGACCGTGCCGCCGCCGAACTTCTCGTCGGGCGGCGTCTCGACCGGATAGCGCTCGCCCTCGAAGCAGTAACCCTCGGCGGTGAGGCGGCGCATCGTCTGCTTCTTGATGATGCCGGAGCGGACCGAGCCGTTGGTCATGTTGTTCATGCCGTAGGCGACCTGGCGCCCGACGTAGCCGGTGATCCGCACCTTGCGGCTCTGTCCCGGCTCGAAGCGCACCGCGCTGCCGCTCGGCACGTCGAGGCGCATGCCGAACGCCGCCGCCCGGTCGAAGGCCATCGCCTTGTTGCACTCGGCGAGATGGTAGTGGGCGCCGATCTGGATCGGCCGGTCGCCGGTGTTGACCATGACGATCTCGATCGAGGGCCGCCCGACGTTGATCTCGATATCGCCGTCGGCGAAGTCGATCGCGCCGCACCTCTCCGGCTCGCCCACGTCGAAGGCCTCGTCGGGCACGACCGACTCGGGCAGCGGCGGCGGGCTCCATTTCCTCTCGGCCATCGGCCTTCTCCTCGCGTGGCCCGCGCTATTCGCGGATCGGGTTCATGACCGTGACGAGCTTCGTCCCGTCCGGGAAGAGCGCCTCGACCTGCACCACCTTCATCATCTCGGGCACGCCGGTCATCACGTCGTCCCGCTTCAGGATCGTGGCGCCGTATTCCATCAAGTCGGTCAGCATCGGGATGCTGCCCTCGCGCGCCCGCTCCAGGAGCTCGTCGCAGATCAGCGCGATCGCCTCGGGGTAGTTCAGCTTGACGCCGCGCTCGAGGCGCCGCCGCGCCATCTCGGCGGCGGCCCAGATCTGAATACGTTCCTCTTCCCGTACAGTGAGATGCATGGGCCAACCTCCCCATAACGCGCGCTACCTGAAAACAACCGGCGACTACCGATCCATGGTCGCCCAAAGGGTATACCGGAACGAGCCCGGAAGGGAGACACACCAGTGAAACGCGTTGCCGAATGGTGGGAGGCGAGCCCATCGCGTAGGCTTATGCGCGGAGGATCGGCCGCAGAAGAGCGAGGCATTGCCGATGAAGGCAAGCGACGAGCGCATCCTGACGACGCACGCGGGGAGCCTGCCGCGCACGGCGGCGCTGACCGACCTGCTGATTCGTCGCGAGCAGGGAAAGCCCTTCGATCAGGCCGAGTTCGACCGCGAGGTCGACCGCGCGCTGGATGTCGCGGTGGGCAAGCAGCTTGTCTGCGGACTCGACATCGGCAACGACGGCGAGATGCCGCGGATCGGGTTTTCCACCTACGTGGCCGAGCGCATGAGTGGCTTCGGCGGTGAGTCCAGGCGCAACACGCCGACCGACATGGTCAAATTTCCCGACTTCGCGGCGTTCCTCGGCCGCCAGATCGGCACGTCGGAGAACCTGGCGCGGGTGTGGAACGCGCCGCAGGCGCTGGGTGCGGTGCGCTACGACGAGACGCTCGGCGGCGTCACGGCCGAGTGCGACGCCTTCGCACGCTGTCTCTCCAGGCAGCTGCCCACAGGCTTCGAGGATGTCTTCATGACGGCCGCCTCACCCGGCATCGTGACGACGACGCTGCTCCGGGCCGAGGACAATCCCGTCTACGCGGCCGATCGTGACTACGTGATGGGTGTCGCGCGGGAGCTCAAGAATGAATACGACTACGTCGTCTCCCAGGGCCACATCCTGCAGATCGACGCGCCCGATCTCGCCATGGAGCGCGTCATCATGTTCGGCGAGCGGCCGCTCGGCGACTTTCTCGAGCGGGTCGAGCTTCACGTCGAGGCGCTGAACCTCGCGCTCGCGGACATCCCGCCCGAGAAGGTCCGTCTGCATGTCTGCTGGGGCAACTGGCAAGGCCCACACCAGGACGACGTACCGGTGGAGGAGCTGTTGCCCATCCTCTATCGCGCCAGGGTCGGGGCGCTGAGCATCCCACTTGGGAATCCCCGCCACGAGCATGAGACGGCCGCGTTCAAGTCGCAGCCATTGCCAGACGACATGGTGTTCATCCCCGGCGTCATCGACGTGACGACGAACTATCTGGAACATCCGGAGCTCGTCGCCAATCGTATCTGCGCCGCCGTCGAGGCGATCGGCGAGCGGAGCAGGGTCATCGCGGGGACCGATTGCGGCTTCGGCACCTTCGCGAGCTACGAGTTCGTGGCGAACGACGTGGCCTGGGGCAAGCTCGGGGCGCTGGTCGAAGGTGCCGCGATCGCTACACAGCGCCTCTGGGGCCGCCCGTCTGCGCACTAACGCTTCGAACGGAGTCACGCTTCCATGACAAACGGTTCAGCCGGACAAGGCGCCCAAGGCCTGCGCGTGGTCGTCGTCGGCGGGTCGATGGGCGGCCTGCTCGCCGGCAACATGCTGCACCGCGCCGGCTGCGACGTGACGGTGCATGAGCGGATCGGCACGGAGCTCGCCGAGCGGGGGGTCGGTATCGCGACCCATCCGGGGCTTCATGCCGCGCTGGAGAGCCTGGGGCTCTCCATCGACGAGGCGTTCGGCGTCAGGCTCGAGGAGCGCATCACCTTAGGCACCGACGGAAGCATCCTCGCCCGCTATCACCTGCCGCAGATTCAAGCGACCTGGGGGCATCTCTACCACCTTCTGCGCGGCAACTTTCCCGACGAGCGCTACGTTGCCGGCGCCAACTTTATACGGGTCGAGCCGCATGGAGAGGGCGTGCTGGCGCACTTCGCGGACGGCTCCCGGGTCGAGGCCGATCTCCTGATCGGTGCCGACGGCGTGCGCTCCACCGTTCGCGCCCAGCTCTGGCCCGAGGCGGTGCCGGAGTACGCAGGCTATGTGGCGTGGCGCGGCATCGTGGATGAGGACCGCCTCTCGGCAGAGCATCGCGACATTCTGCTTACGCGTTTTATCGTCTGCCTGCCGCCCGGTGAGCACGTCGTGGGCTACCCCGTCGCAGGGCCGGATGGCGACCTGAGCCCCGGCAAGCGCCGCTTCAATATCGTCTGGTACCGGCTGGCCACGGCAGACGAGTTGAGACGGATGCAGACCGATGAGGCGGGCAACTATCACGAGGCAGGGATCGCGCCGGACCTTATCGCTCGCTCTTGGATCGACGAAATTCATCGCGCGGCGGAGGAGCGCCTGCCGCCGGCGCTGGCGGAGCCGATGACCCTTGCGCGCGGACTCTTCTTCCAGACCATCGTGGACCTGGAGGTGCCGCAGATGGTGCAGGGGCGCGTGGCCATGCTGGGGGACGCGGCGTTTTCCGCGCGGCCTCACACCGGAATGGGCGTCGTGAAGGCGACCGGCGACGCGGTCTGCCTCACCGATGCGATCGAGGCCTATCCCGGCGAGCTTTCGCGCGCGCTCTCCCGTTACGATGCGGAGCGGATGCGCTACGGGCGCTCTCTGGTCCGCTTCGGCCGCCGCCTGGGCACGCATATCGAGACCCCGGAACGCAGCGAAGAGGACCGCGCGCTCGGCGACTACCTGCGCCAGCCGGAGACCGTCATCCAGGCCATCTCGATACCGCCGCCCTGCTCGCCGCTGGCCGTGTTCAGGGAAGACGCCTAGCCCGCATTTCTCACCAGGGTCATGGTCTGCGCGACGCTGTCCGGCCCGCAGGGTTAGGAAAGGCGCGCAGCGCGTCGCGCGCGACCACCGTACCGCGCGCGTTCCGCGCGACGTGGGACATCGGGCAAGCGGATTGACGCAGCCTGCGGGCCGGAGAGCGTCGCCCTTCGGGTCGCGCCCAGGCGCCCGCCCGCGGCGTCGCGGGCCTCAACCGTAGCTTCAGCTACGCTTTTCGGCCCGCTCCTAGCGGATCGAACGCCTGGGTGCGACGCAGGCCGTGACCGTGGTGAGAAGTACGGGCTGGCCCGCAATTTCGGGCTTCGGGCCCCTGCCGGATTACCCTTCCCGTCGAGCGGGGCATTCGCCTATATAGTCGCGGCAGCGGCGGCTGAGGCCCCGCAGGGAGCAACAATGGAGAGCGACATGACGACTTCGACGGGTAACCGCTGGTCATTGGACCGGCGCACTTTCCTCAAGGGAACGACGGCGGCTGCCGCAGCGGTGGCGGTGCCAGGCGCGATCGCAGGCCGCGATGCTTTGGCCCAGGATCGGGCATCCACGCTGGTGCTCGCCTCGCCCGCGACACCGCAGAGCCTCGACAGCGAATACGACGTGAGCCTCGGAACCTTCGAGACGGTGGCCGCCTGCTACGATTCGCTCGTCGAATTCGAAAAAATCCCCGACCCCGGTGTGCCGACGGCGCTGCGGGAGGACATCAAGGACTATCCCGACAACCCCGGCCGCGTGAACATGAAGGGCAAGCTCGCGGAAAGCTGGGAGGTCGACCCCAACAGCCAGTGGGTCCGCTTCAAGCTCCGCGAGGGGGTGAAGAGCAACTGGGGCAACGAGCTCACCGCCGAAGACGTGGTCTGGACCTGGCACCGCAAGTTGGAGCTGGGCGCCATCGGCGGCTTCTTCGCCAACACGATCAGCCTCAAGCGGAAGGAGCAGATCAAGGCCGAGGACAAGTACGTCGTCTCCTTCAACCTCGATCATCCGAACCCGCTGCTGCTGAAGCTGCAGCCGAACCTCTACAACCCGATCTACGATTCCACGAAGTGCCAGGAGGCCGGCGGCTCCGACGACCCCTGGGCCAAGGAGTTCCTGAAGAACGACACGGCCGGTTTCGGCCCCTACGTGGTCGAGCAGCTCACACGGGGCGCCCAGGCGGTCTACAAGGCGCGCGACGACTACTATGGCGGCAAGCCGGCGATGGAGACGGTGATCCTGCGCGAGGTGCCGACCTCGGCCAACCGGGCGCAGCTTCTGCAGGGTGGCGCAGTGGATATCGCGCAGTATCTGCAACCGCTCGAGCTGGTGCAGCTCGCCAATGCGCCGGGCGTGACCGTGGATACGATCCCGGCGACCTTCATGCTCTGGATCGAGCTCAACGCCAAGATCCCGCCCTTCGACAGCATCGACGTGCGGCGCGCGATGAACTTCGCGTTCCCGCAGGAGCAGGTGATCTCGACCGTGTTCCAGAACCTGGCGAGCCCGCTCACCGGCTGCATGCCCGACATCTATCCGGGCTTCAACGGCAGCTACTGGGAATACGGCACCCAGGACCTCGACATGGCGCGTGAGCTGCTGAAAGGGGCCGGCTACGGCGACGGTTTCGAGACCGTCCTCGGCTACAACGCGGCGGACGCCACGCAGGAGACCACGGCGATCCTCTTCCAGAGCGCGCTCAGGGAGATCGGGGTCAGCCTCCAGCTCAAGAAGATTCCGGCGGCGACGTTCTACAACAACGTCTCGGAGCGGAAGCAGCCGATGATCTTCTACTACGATTCGCCGTGGTGCCCGGACCCCGGCTACTCGATGAACCTCTACTTCCACTCGAAGTCGTTCATCAACTACTCCAACTATGTGAACCTGCGGGTGGATGAGCTGATCGACAGTGCGGCGCAGACCGGCGACATGGATGCGCGGCTGCAGGCGATGGACGAGGTGCAGCAGATCGTGATGCGCGAGGCGCCCTGGGTGTTCGGCGTCTTCACCAACTACTCGATGGCGCACCGTTCCGACGTCCACGGGTGGACCTACTACACGTCCAACAACATCCGCTTCCAGGACTTCCGCCGGGAGGCGTAAGGGGCTGCGATTCTTGGGCCGCGTCAGTCACCACGGCGGCGCGGCCCGCTCGCATCCTTCCCTATTGATCGAAACTTGACTCACGCCATGGGCGTGCCGCGCGAGCGATGACGGATATCACCGCCGGATCTGCCGAGCGCAGCCGTTGGGAAATCTTTCTCCACGCGCTCCGCTTCCTGCTTGCGGTGCTGCGGGCACGGCCCCTCTTCGCGCTCGGCTACGTCATCGTTCTTCTCGTCATCGTTCTCGCCATCTTCGCGCCGCTGATCGCGCCCTACGAGCCCGAGGTCGCGAACCCGGTCGACTTCCTGCAAGGGCCGAGCTGGCGGCATCTCTTCGGCACCGATGCGACCGGCATGGATATCTTCAGCCGCATCATCTACGCGCCGCGCATCGACCTCACGATCGCGATCGCGGGCACGATGATCTCGGCCGTCGCCGGCTCCTTCATCGGTGCGGTGGTCGGCTACTACCAGGAAGGCGGCGGCTTCGGCTCCTTCGGCGCGGGCTTCGTGATGCGCGCTGCGGACGTCTTGCAGGCCTTCCCCGTCTTCGTCTTCGCCATCGCTCTGGTCGCGATCTTCGGCCAGAGCCTGGAAAGTATCATCGCCGCCATCGCCTTCGTGAATACGCCGATCTATTTGCGCCTTATGCGGAGCCAGGTGCTGACGATCCGCAACATGCGCTACGTCGAGGCCTCCTACGTTTCCGGCGCCTCCGATCTGATGATCATGCTTCGCCACATCATCCCAAATTCGCTGGCGCCGATTCTGGCCCAGCTCTCGGTCAACATCGGCTGGTCGGTGCTGCTGACGGCAGCGTTGAGCTTCGTCGGCGCCGGCGTGGTCGCGCCCACGCCCGAATGGGGCAGCATGATCGCGATGGGCTTCCAGAACATCATCACCGGCCAGTGGTGGCCCTCGGTGTTCCCCGGCATCGCGCTCGCGCTCACCGTCTTCGGCTTCGCGCTGGTCGGCGCGAGCGTCGAGGTTCTGGCCGACCCGGCGCGGCGGCGCGCGCTCGCAGGCACGCTCCGCGAGCGGAAGCAGCCGGTGTAGGCCCCTGCGATGCGCATCCTCCGCTATATCGGCCGCCGCTGCCTTTTCATCGGCCCTCAGCTCTTCGGCATCATCCTGGTGAGCTTCGTGTTGGTGAAGCTGATCCCCGGCGATCCGGCGGTGATGATGCTGGGCCCCTTCGCGACCGAACGGCAGATCGCCATGCTCAACACGGAGATGGGGCTCAACGGCACGATCATCGACCAGTTCTGGATCTATCTGCAGAACCTGGTGCAGGGCGACCTCGGCACCTCGTGGCAGACCACGAAGCCCGTCTTCGACGACCTCGCCATCCGCTTCCCGGCGACACTGGAGCTGGTCACGCTCTCGCTCCTGCTCGCGCTCGCGATCGGCATTCCGCTCGGCGTCGCCGCCGCCTACTTCAAGCGCTCCATCATCAAGAAGTTCTCCGACTACTACGGCCTTCTCGCAGGCGCGCTGCCGGATTTCTGGCTGGGGCTGATCCTGATCTACCTGTTCTACACGATCATGCAGGTGGTCCCTGCACCGCTCGGGCGCATCGACTTTGCGGTGCTGCCGCCGGCGCCGGTCACCAACTTCCTGATCATCGACAGCCTCATCGCCGGCAATTGGCAGGCACTGTGGTCGACGCTCGGCCATCTGGTGCTGCCGGTGATCACTCTCGGCGTCATCAACGCCGGACCGATCCTCAAGATGACCCAGGCGACGATGGAGCGGATGCTGGAATCCGACCTGATCCGCTACGCCGAGATGTGCGGGCTGCCGAAGACCGTCGTGATCCGCAAGGCGTTCCGCAACTCGCTGCCGTCGGTGGTCACCATCGTCAGTGTGCTCTACGGCTTCCTCATCGGCGGCGCGGTGCTGGTGGAGATCGTGTTCAGCTGGGGCGGCGCCGGCCAGTACGCGGTTCAGGGCGTGCTCAATGCCGACATCAACCCGGTGCTGGGCTTCGTGCTCTTCTCGGCGATTCTCTCGCTCGTCATCTATCTGATGGTGGACTTGATCTACTTCGCGATTGACCCGCGGATCAGGGGCTGAGGATGGCCGCCGCCGCCGCCGCCGAGACCACCATGGCACCGCAGGCGGGCGCGACGGGGGCTGCGATGCTCGATATCGCCGGGCTCAACGTCACCTACCCGGTCTACGAGGAAGAGTCGGTGCGCGCCGTGCGCGACCTCGACCTCAAGGTTCGCACCGGCGAGATCGTGGGGCTGGTGGGCGAATCCGGCTCGGGCAAGACGACGCTCGCCCGTGCGGTGATGGGACTCGTGACCCAGCCCGGCCGCATCGACAGCGGCGCGATCCAGTTCGACGGCAAGGACATGCGGGCGCTCTCGGAGAACCAGCTCAGGGCGGTGCGCGGCAGGGACATCGCCATGGTGATTCCGAACCCGCGCAGCGAGCTCGACCCGCTGGTCCCGGTCGGCAAGCAGATCGCCGCCGTCGCCCGCGCCCATCTCGACATCGGCCGCGCCGAGGCCGACAAAATGGCGCTCGACATGCTGAAGGCGGTGCACATTCCCGATCCGACGCGGCGCTTCCGCGCGTTCCCGCACGAGCTCAGCGGCGGCATGGCGCAGCGGGTGGTGATGGCGATCTCGCTCGTCTGCTCGCCCAAATTCGTGATCTCGGACGACGCCACCAGCGGCCTCGACGTGACGGTGCAGGCGCAGGTGCTCGATCTCCTGCGCGCGCTCGTGCGCGATCACGACACGTCGATGCTCTTCATCACCCGCGACATCGGCATCACCGCCCACTTCTGCGACCGGGTCGCCGTCATCTATCGCGGCGAGATCGTCGAGATCGCGGAGACCGCGAGCTTCTTCGATAATCCGCAGCATCCTTACAGCGTGATGCTGCTCGCCGCCTTCGCCCACAACCCGGCGCTCAGGAACAAGTGGCACAAGCCGCTCGCCTCGACCGAAGCGGTGGCCGGGCGGGCCTGCCAGTACGCGCCCCGCTGCGTCCACCGCGAGGACGAGTGCGACGAACGCCACCCCGACTTGCGCGAGCTTGGTGCTCGCCATCTGGTGCGCTGCCACTTCCCGGTGGAGCGGGTCGCATGAGCGCCGTCCTCAGCGTGGAAGGGCTGGTCAAGCACTTCCCCATCGCGGGCTCGCGCTCGGTGGTGCAGGCGGTCAACGGGGTGAGCTTCTCGGTCGCCAAGGGCGAGACGCTCTCGCTGGTGGGCGAATCCGGCTCCGGCAAGACCACCGTCGGCCGTTGCGTTCTCGGCCTCATCAAGTCGACGGACGGAACCATCGGCTTCCAGGGCAAGCCAATCGACCGGCGGCGCAACATTCGCTCGAGCGAGCTGCGCGGCAAGCTGCAGCTCGTCTTTCAGGAGCCCGCCGAATCCCTCGACCCGCAGGTGCGGATCGGCAAGACCATTGCCGAGCCGCTGCGCTCCATGGGCGTCTCCCGCCACGACCAGCGCCAGCGGGTGCGCGAAGTATCGCGCCGGGTGGGGCTCCGCGATTCGACGCTGGAGCAGTTCCCGGCCGAGCTGAGCGCGGGCCAGCAGCAGCGGGTGGGCATCGCGCGCGCCATCGTCACCGACCCCGAGTTGATCGTGCTGGACGAGCCCACGTCGGCGCTCGACCCGACCGCGCGGGCCGAGATCATCGACCTCCTGATCCGCCTTCAACAAGAATTGGAGACCGCCTACCTCTTCATCAGCCACGACCTGAGCACGGTGCGCTATCTGAGCCATCGAGTCGCGGTGATGTATCTCGGCATGATCGTGGAGCTTGGCACCGCCAAGGAGCTCTTCAGCCACCCGCGCCATCCCTACAGCGTCGGCCTTCTCTCTTCTGTCCTGTTACCCAACCCGAAGCTCAAGCGGGAGACCGCCGTCGACCTCGCGGGCGAGATCCCGAGCCCGATCGACCTGCCGACCGGTTGCTACCTCGCCGGACGCTGCCCCTTCGCCGACGATCGCTGTCGCAACGAGATGCCGCCGGAAGACACGGTGGCCGAGGGGCACACCGTCAACTGCTTCAAGCACGGCGAAGCGCTGCGCGGCCACGAGGCGCTCGACTATTTCGACGACTTCCAGGCGGAGGCGGAAAAGCTGCTCGGCGCCGGCCGCCGCTGAGGGCTACAGGGTCCGCCAGTCGACCGCGTCGGCGAACGCGGCGGCAGCGCGCAGCATGGCGGGCTCGCCGAAATGCCTGGCCACCAGCGAGAGGCCGATGGGGAGACCGTCGGCCATGCCGCAGGGGATGGTTAGAGCCGGGTGGCCGCTTGCGTCGAAGGGGCAGGGGTTCATCAAGGCATCGTGGGCGTCGTGCTCGTACTGCGCGGGTGAGCATGTATCGGGGTCCGGCAGCGGGCGTGCCCGCATGGCGGTGGTGGGGAGCGCGATCAGATCGTGCTCCGCCAGCACGGCGTCGTAGGCGGCGCGGAGCGTGCGGCGCAGGTTCTGTGCCTTGGCGTAGTAGCGGCCGTGATAGGCGCGCTGCATGTATTCGCCGAAGAGGAGGGTGAGTGTGACGGTCGGCGCCAGATCGTTCGGCTGGCGGCGCAGCGCGCGGGCGCTCGCGTCGAGCAGCGAGGTGATCTGGTAGCCCTGCTGATTCACCCCGACGCCGCCGCCCTTGATCATGTTCTGCACCGCGCCCTCGCGCGCGATACCGGCCCAGATGTGCATGCCGTCCCGATGCATGGGCAGGTGGACGGTGCTGACCTCGGCGCCGAGTTCCTCGAAGCGCTTGAGCGCCGCCCGCACCCGCTCGTCCACGACCGGCTCGCTCTCCGGCCGCTCGAAGCCTTCCGCGAGGCAGGCGATTCTGAGGCCGCGCACGCCGCCCTCCAGGGCCGCCAGGTAATCGGGCGGCTCGATATCGGGTTGGCGCGGATCGATGCCGTCGGGCCCGGCCATCGCCTGGAGCAGTCGCGTCATGTCCTCCAGGTTGGCGGCCATTGGCCCGGCGTGATCGAGGGTGAACTCGATGGAGGCGATGCCCGAGTAGGGTACGAGGCCGAAGGTGGGCTTCATGCCGTAGAGGCCGCACCACGCGGCCGGGATGCGCAGCGAGCCGCCCTGATCGGCGCCCACGGCAACGTCGACCGCGCCAGCCGCGACCAGCGCGGCGCTGCCGCTCGACGAGCCGCCGGCGGCGTGGCTCGGCTTGTGCGGGTTGGGGATCAACCCGGTGGACGCCGTGAAGCTAGAGCCCTCCATGCAGAAGGCGCCGCACACGGCCTTGCCGATGATCGTGCCGCCGGCATCGAGGATGCGGGTGACGATCGTGGCGTCGACCTCCGGCATATAGCCTTCCAGCACCGAGGCGCCGATCGACATGGGCACGCCGGCGAGGCAGACGTTGTCCTTCAGCGCGACGGTCTTGCCCGCGAGCAGCCCGTGGCGTGCGCCGCTCACCTCGCAGCGCCAGTACCAGGCGTTGTGGGGGTTCTCCTCCGGCGGCGGGCGGTGGCCCGGCGTGCGCGGATAGGCGACCGGCAAGCCGGGCTCGGGCAGTGCGTCGATCCGGGTATAGGACTCGATGCCTTCGGCGATCAGCTCCCGGTAGGACGACGCCAGAGCCGGCGTCAGCCTTATGCCGAATTCGGCGGCGATGGCGACGAGTTCATCGACGCTCGGCGTCCGCACGCTCGGAAAGCTTGCCATTACGGAAGCTCTCTCAGCCCTCCGGCCGCTCGACGGCGCGGAACGGGTGGCGTGCGCGGAGCGTGTTCACCGCGTCGAACACCGCCGGGAAGGTCGGCCGCTCGACATAGTGGCCGTCACCCTCGTTTGCGCGGAGCTCCGCGCCGTCCCACACCGGCCGGCCCTGGCTCACGGTGGCGCGCGCGACGCCGGTCACGGTCATGCCCTCGTAGATGTTGAAATCGTTGTTCTGGCGGTGGGTCTCGGCCGAGATCGTGCGCGTGGCCTTGGGGTCCCAGACCACGATGTCGGCATCCGAGCCCACCTTGATCGCCCCCTTGCGCGGATAGATGTTGAAGATCTTCGCGCAGTTGGCCGACGTGACGGCGACGAACTCGTTGGCCGTGAGCCGGCCGGTCTCGACGCCCTGGTCCCAGAGCACCGACATGCGGTCCTCGACGCCGCTGGTGCCGTTCGGGATCTTCGAGAAGTCGTCCTTGCCGAGGTCCTTCTGCCAGTTGCAGAAGGCGCAGTGATCGGTCGCCGTGGTCTGCAGGTTGCCCGACTGCAGGCCGCGCCAGAGCGCTTCCCGATGGTCCTTGGGCCGGAACGGCGGGCTCATCACGTAGGCGCGGGCGGCCACCGGGTCGGGGTCGTAGTAGACGCTCTCGTCGATCACCAGGTGCTGCGCCAGGCACTCGCCGTAGACGCGCTGCCCTTCGAGGCGCGCGCGCGTGATCGCCTCCAGAGCCTCCCGGCAGGTCACGTGGACGATATAGATCGGCGCCTTGAGGAGCTGGGCGATGCGGATGGCGCGATTGGTGGCCTCGCCTTCGACCTCCGGCGGGCGCGACTGCGGGTGGCCCTCCGGCCCGGTGACCCCTGCCTTCAGCAGCTCCTGCTGCATCATCCAGACCAGATTGCCGTCCTCGCAGTGGACGGTGCAGAGCGCGCCGAGGTCCCGCGCCCTCGCGAAGCTGTGCATCATCTTCTCCGCGTCGAGCATGATCTCGCCCTTGTAGGCCATGAAGTGCTTGAAGCTGTTGACCCCGTGATCGCGGGTCAGCGTCCCCATGTCCTCATGAATCCGGTCGTTCCAATTGGTGATCGCGACGTGGAAGGAATAGTCCGACGGCGCCTTCGCCGCACGCTGCTGCCAGACGCGATAGGCGTCCATCGGCCGCTGATCCGGCGCCGGGATGACGAAGTCGATGATCATGGTGGTCCCGCCCGAGAGGCCGGCGGCGGGGCCGGTGTAGAAGTTGTCGCCGGTCACGGTATCCATGAAGGGCAGTTGCATGTGGGTGTGTGGGTCGATGCCTCCCGGCATGACCAGCGCCTCTCCCGCGTCGACGATCGCGGCGCCGGCGGGCACGTCGATCGCCGTGCCGATCTCCTGGATCTTGCCGTCCTCGCACAAGACATCGGCAGGATAGCGCTCGTCCGCGGTCACGACCGTGCCGCCCCTGATCAGCGTTGACATGGCTGCCTCCCTATCGGCACGGCCGATTGCGCTTCCCCGGCGCGACGTGGGTCGGCCGGGTCGGACCGTTGCCGTGCGATATCCGCTGCACCACACTACCCGATCTCCGGCGTACAATCGTGATCTTCGGCTGCCCGAGCGGCCGGCGACACGAGCGGCGGGGGACGGAGCGGGGACCTGTGGATGGAAAAACTCTGCGAGCAGGAGGTGCGGGGGTTTCACGCCTTCTTGCGGGACTGGCTGGCCGGTGCCGTGCCGCGAACCGGCGAGACCTTCGCCCGGTTCTCCGGCGCGATGGATGACGGGGTCGAGGTCATCGGCCCGCGCGGCACGGTGACCGGGCGCAAAGCGTTGGTTGACGAATTCAAAGGATTGCACGGGCAACTCGCCGCCGACGCGGACGAATTCGAAATCTGGATCGAGAATTTTCGCCTGCGTTGGGCAGCGGACGATCATGCGCTGGTCACCTATGAGGAATGGCACCGGCGCCGGGGCGCGACATCCGCGCGCCTCTCCTCGGCCCTCTTTCGCCGCGAGGCGGCGGCGCCCTGCGGCGTGGCATGGCTGCACGTTCACGAGACGTGGTTGCCGGGCCTCGCACCGGAAGGCGGCGAACGCTTTCCGGAGACCTCTTAGGCCCGCCAGGGCGAGCGCCGCGTTCCATGAACACGCCGATATCCGTCGAGCCTCCGATCCTCCCGACTCCGGCCGGCGCCCTGCCTCTCGACGCCGTGCACACGCGCGAGCGCCAGTTCACCCGCATCTTCACGACGATGTACGGCCAGAAGCACCGCGCCCGGACCCGGCTGCCGGTCAAGACCCGGGCCGTCAGGATGCACGAGGCCGGCGGGCCGGAGGTGCTTCGCGTCGAGGACATCTGGGTGCCGGACCCTGGCGCAACCGAGGTGCGGATTGCCCAGAAGGCGGTCGGACTCAACTTCCTCGACACCTATCAGCGGCGCGGCCTCTTCCCCTCGCCGGGGCTCCCCTGGGTCATCGGCTTCGAGGGCGCGGGTATTGTGGAGTCCGTGGGCGGCGCGGTGACGGCGCTCAAGGAAGGCGACCGCGTTGCCTACGCGAGCGCACCACCCGGTGCCTATGCGGGGCTCCGCACCATCGCGGCGGACGCGGTGGTCAGGCTGCCCGACGCCATCGGCTTCGAGCAGGCCGCCGCCGCCATGCTCAAGGGCATGACGGCGGAATATCTGGTTCACAAGAGCGGCAAGGTGCAGCCGGGTGACACCGTGCTGGTCCACGCCGCCGCAGGCGGCACCGGGCTGCTGCTCTGCCAGTGGCTCGCGCATCGCGGCGCCATCGTCATCGGCTGCGCCGGGGACGACGACAAGCGCAGGCTCGCCGAGGCCAACGGGTGCCGCCACGCCATCGACTACCGGCGGGAGGATGTCGACGCCCGCGTCGCCGACCTCACGGGCGGCGAGGGCCTTGCCGTGGTCTACGATTCCATCGGCCGCGACACGGCCGAGGCCTCCGTCGCCTGCCTTCGCCCCGGCGGCACGCTCGTGCTTTACGGCAGCTCGTCGGGCGCCGTCCCTCAGCATGTCCTCGCGGCGGCGGCGGAAAAATCCCTCGCGGTCGTGCGCCCCGGCCTCTTCCAGGAGAACGCCACACCCGCCGCGCTCCAGGCGCGTGCCAGTGCGCTCTTCGAGGTGCTGGAGAGCGGTGCGGTGGTTGCCCGTATCGGCCGGCGCTATGCGCTCGCCGATGCGGCAGAGGCGCACCGCGACATCGAAGCGAGGCGCACCACCGGCCAGAACGTGCTGATCCCGGCCGACAGCGTTTCTGTGTGAAGCGGAAACGCTCTCGCTTCTTGTCGCTCACGGCATCCGGCCTGCGGCCGGCGCCTCCGCGCGCGCGGGCGCGCGACGTACGCCGCAGTAGCGGCGGGCCGCGGTCGCTGCCTGCCGCGAGTCCGTCAAAGACGGACTCGCTCTAGTGTCGAGGTGCGTTGAGAGAACGGGGGATATGCACTATCACGGGGCCGCAAACATCCTATCGCGCGGGCACGGGAGCACCTGATGAGCAAGCCGACAGTCATGATCACGGGCGCCGGAATCGGCATCGGCGAGGCCGCGGCCTTGGCCTTCGGCCGGGCCGGCTATCACGTCTACGTCACCGACGTGCTCGACGAAGAGGGGCAGGAGACCGTCGCGGCCATCGAGGCAGCCGGCGGCAGCGCCGAATTCAGCCGTGTCGATGTGACCGACAGCGCCGGTGTGGACGCCGCGGTCGCGGCCGCCGAGGCCGCCACCGGCCCGCTCGACGCCGTCATCGCCAACGCCGGCATCGCCCACAAGGTGCCGTTCTCGGAAATGAGCGACGAGAAGTGGGACCACACCCTCGATGTCGACCTCAAGGGCGTGTTCCGCCTCTTTCGCGCCGCTGCGCCGGCGATGCGCGAGGCGAAGCGGGGTGCGATGGTCGCCGTCTCCTCGGTCATGGGCACGAGCTACGGCTGGCACGATCATGTGCAGTACAACGCGGCCAAGGCGGGGGTGGTCGGCCTCGTGCGCGGCCTCGCCTGCGATCTCGGCGGCGACGGCATCCGCGTCAACGGCGTGGCGCCGGGCTTCATCAAGACCGCGCAGGCGCTCTCCACCGTGCACTCGCTCGGCCTCGCGGGGCTGGAGGCAGCCGCCGAATACATTCCCCTCGGCCGTTACGGCGAGGCCGACGACATCGCCGACGTGATCCTCTTCCTCTGCTCCGACGGCTCGCGCTACGTGAGCGGCCAGACCATCATCGTCGACGGCGGCGTCACGGTCGGCCGTTACTGAGGGGAGGGTCAAGCGACGTCAGACGACCGACCTCAAACATCGACCGGTTCCGGGCCCGGGTCTTCGATCTGACGTCAACCAGATTCCCTCAAGGGCGCCCGGATCTCTTGCGTCAGTTGACGATCTCCGCGCCGAAGGCGCCGAGGACGTCACCGTTCGTGAAATGGCCGCTGAAAGTCCCGGCTACGCCGGACGGGAACGTGGGCTGGTTGCCCGGCATCGCGGCAACGTTGTCGACGACGACGGGTCCGAAGAAGCGGCCGTTCCAGGCGCCCGTCAAGCCTTGATCGCCCTCGGTCGCGCCGCTGAACACGTTGCCGTTCGTGCCTGTGAGAGCACCGCTTTGTTGACTGTTGAACGACGCTGCCCCCAGGTCGAGACTCCAGCTGGAGTCGATGGATCGGCCTCTGCTGTCCCTGAAGTTGTCGATCGAGCCGACGGTCGAATAATGGTCGTTTGCCGGCACGTTGCCGCCGCGAAACGTGGCGGTGAGCATTGCATCGGCGGTGAACTGGCTGCCTCTCCGGTTATCGACGTCACCGTCCGGCGTGACCCTTCTCTTCACATAGACGCCCGTGGCGGATCCTTCATAGGTCGCTCGCCCCTCGAGCTCCTGGACGGTGTTGATCGCGGACTCTGCGGTGCCGTCGGCAATGGCGCCGACCATGATGATGGGATCGCCATTCGCTTCGGATTCATGCATCCAGTAGCCGAAATGGACGTAGTCGCTGTCCTCCACCGGCACCAGGAACACATTATCGTCAGGTGCAAATCGCCATTCGCCGCTTACCTCGACCAGCGCGCCGTTCACATCTGTTGAGAGGAAGCACATCGAGACGCACGTGTAGGTGCCCGGCGCGCCGTGGAACCTGCCCGCAAACTCGGCGTCGGCCATGAACGGCACATCCATCTGATTGACCGCCGATGGGAACTCGGCCACACCGCTTACCATCTCCACATTGCCGGAGTTGACGATCAGCGAGTCGTTGTTGTCGAGCGGATGGACCATGTGAAACGGCGTGGGCGTTGGCTCGTCTTTGTTGCTGTAGAGGACAAACGTATCGGTCGAATCCGCCTCGTTCATTCGCACGTATACATTGTCGTCCCAGCCATCGATCCGGGTTCTGACCGCGTCAGCCATCTCCTCGAGCATCGAGTTATCGACGGGTGTCCCGGAGCCGTCGGCGTTCAGCAAGTCCGGTGCCGTGGACGCAGGATCCGCGTTGATCGCCACATCGAGCGCCTTGGCAACATCCTGGGGTATCGCTGGAGGCGACGACGACGGCGGCCCTCCGTCGGATCCGCCGCCACAAGCCCTCTCTGCCAACATCACTGAGACACCAGCAACCTTTGGAATTTCTGTAGGGCGGTGGAGGTGAAAACCGATGACCGCAGAGAGAGACTCGATGACATTGAATGAGGTTTCCGTTCCGGCCCTGGGGGTCGAGGAGCGTAGCGACGAGGCCCCCAGGGCCGGCCGCGCCAGACCGACCCCGGACCCGGAGGTTGTGGCCAAGCCGAAGCGGCGCCAGTTCACCGCAGAGTATCGGCTGCGGGTTCTGGAGGAGGCGGATCGCTGCACACAGCCCGGCGAGGTGGGCCGCCTGCTTCGCCGCGAGGGGTTGTACAGCTCGCATCTGACGGCTTGGCGCAAGGCGCGGCGCAAGGGCTCGCTGCGGGAGTTGGCCGCGAAGAAGCGCGGCGCGAAACCGGCCGAACGCAACCCGCTGGATGCGAAGGTGCGCGCGCTCGAGGCGCAAGTGGCTCGCCTGGAGCACGAGTTGCACACCGCGCACACGATCCTGGACGTGCAGGGAAAAGTTGCCGGGCTGCTGGGATTGAACCTCGAACACGGAACGCGCTCTTGATCGCGGTCCAACCGCTTGCGGCGCAGGTCGGCGTGGCGCCGGCCTGCCAAGCACTGGGCGTGTCACGGGCGAGCTTCTACCGTCGTCAGAGGCCAACTCCCGGGCACCGGCAGCCCCGTCCAACGCCCGCCCGGGCGCTGTGTGAAGCCGAGCGCGAGCAGATCCTCGATGTGCTCGCCGGCCCGCGCTTCGTCGACCGTGCGCCGGCGGAGGTCGTGGCGACGCTGCTCGACGAAGGCCATTACCTGTGCTCGGAGCGGACGATGTATCGGATCCTGGCCGCCGATCAGCCGGTCCGAGAGCGGCGCAATCAGCGCGAGCATCCCCAGTACACCAAGCCCGAGCTGGTGGCCACGGCGCCGAACCAGACCTGGTCCTGGGACATCACCAAGCTGTTGGGGCCGACCAAGTGGACGTACTTCTACCTCTACGTCGTGCTCGACATCTTCAGCCGCTACGCGGTCGGCTGGATGGTCGCAGACCGGGAGAACTCGGCGCTGGCCGGTCGTCTCATCGAAGAGACCTGCCACAACCAGGGCGTCCAGCCCCAGGTGCTCACCCTGCACTCCGACCGCGGCGCGCCGATGACGAGCAAGTGCACCGCACAACTGCTCGCCGACCTCGGCGTGACCCGTTCACTGAGCCGCCCTCAGGTGTCCGACGACAACCCCTTCTCCGAGGCCCAGTTCAAGACCCTGAAGTACCACCCCGGCTTCCCTGGCCGCTTCCACGACATCACCGCCGCGATCGCCTTCTGCCGAACGTTCTTCCCTTGGTACAACACCGAACATCGCCATGGCGGGATCGCGATGCTCACCCCGGACGACGTCCATCACAATCGAACCCAGAGCGTGCTGGAGCAGCGCGGGCGGACCCTTCAAGCCGCCTGGACCCGTCATCCCGAACGCTTCGTTCGAGGGATCCCACAACCGGATCCCCCTCCCCAAGCCGTCTGGATCAACCCACCTGTGATACCCACAACAGGAGAAACTGCTCAGTAAATCGCAATCGTCACTGTCTCAAAGTCGTTGACAGGTTCCGAAGCGGACAGGACTCCTGACAAGCTGCCAACTACCAGGAGCATCGCGATTGAGTGAAGGGATCCGATTTGGCGTCTCATGGTGTCGCGCTCCTCAGCAGAGTGAGTCGGTCGGCGGTAGTGGGTGTGGCTAGGGACCGCGGCGATCCGCCAACTCCGGCAGACGGATGGTTGCGAATTCCGCTTCGTTGAATTTCGGGCATACCATAAGACCAGCCGCCGCGCATGAATCGAATGTGTCGTTTCGACGTCGCTGACTACAGAGCAGTCCATGCCGTTGGAGCTGGGTCGCGTTACTAGCGAGCTTTGTAAACGCCAGCCGTTTAGGGGGCGACATCTCGAAGCATCCCAACAGCGTTGCGACTCGAGAAAAGCATGGCGGCAACGGTGGGGTGCTCAGCAAAGCAAGTCAACACAGCACAGGCAGAGGGAGAGAAAGTCCCGAGCGCTGGCTCTTCGCCGAGATGGTCGATGCTGTGCCGAGTTCGGTGGGTGGCGTCGGTGCCCAGCAACGCCGCGCGAAAGCGGTCCTTGAGGCACGCGCCGTCGCGGGGCGGGAGGACGCGGGGCAGGGGCTCGGCCTTGACCTTGACCGTGAGGGAGGTCGGCCCTGGTACTGCGTGCACCAGCGGCCGAGTGGTGCGGAGGCCGGATCCGACCGCGGCCTGGCGCGCCGGCCAGACCGCGCGACGCCCGATCCCGCTGGACAAATGGCGATGCTGTGCGTACATGCCGCCATCCCGACTCTGCTCGCTGTGAGGGAGCCGGAACCGTTTCGCGCAGACGCGTGAGCGTCGCACCAGCTGGGGAGAAACCAATGAACATCAAGACATTGTGCAAGAACGCCGTCCTGGCGCCGCTTGCGGGCGTCGCTGCGCTGGCGCTCGTCGCCGGAACGGCGCAGGCGGCCGGCGAGTTCGATGGCGTGGAGGTCAACATCATGACCTTCACCGGGCCGCAGATCGCCGAGCCGCTGCAGCGCCGCGCACCGGACTTCAACGCCATGACCGGCGCGCAGATCAACATCATCACGGTGCCGTTCTCGGACCTCTACAGCAAGGTGCTGACGGACTGGGCATCGGGCACCAACTCCATCGACGCAGCGGTGTTCGCGCCGCAGTGGGCGGTCGACTACATCGTGCCCGGGTTCATGGAGAACCTCAGCGCGCGCGTCGCGGCGGATGAGAATCTCCAGGAGGACGACATCGCGCCGTTCTTCCGCGAGTTCTCGCAGAAGTTCGCGGGCGACACCTACATGCTCACGCTCGATGGCGACTTCCAGATGGTCTACTACCGCTCCGACCTGTTCGCCGAGGCCGGCATTGCGGCACCCGAGACGTGGCAGGACTACATCGCCGCGGCCAAGGCACTCCACGGCCAGGACATGAACGGCGACGGCTCGCCGGACTATGGCTCCTGCATCTCCAAGAAGCGCAACGCCCAGGCCTACTGGATGATCCTCTCGGTCGCGAGTGGGTTCCTGCAGTCGCAGGGGACGTCGCAGGGCATCTTCTTCAACGCCGACACCATGGAGCCGCTGGTCAACAACGATGCCTTCTCCGCCGCCCTCGACGTATACGTCGAGACGACCCAGTACGGGCCGCCCGACGAGATCAACCTCGACGTGGGCGACACCCGGAGCCTGTTCACCTCGGGGCGCTGCGCGCTGACGATCGACTGGGGCGATATCGGCACGCTCGCCATCGACCCCGAGAACTCCCAGGTCATCGACAAGGTGGGCTCGATCATGCTGCCCGGCTCGACGGAGGTGCTCGACCGCGCCACCGGCAAGCTCGTGCCGTGCGATGCCGAGATCTGCCCCTATGCCATCAACGGGGTCAATCGCGCTCCCTTCGCCGCCTTCGGCGGCTGGTCAGGCGCCATCAACGCCAAAGCGGACGACAAGGTGAAGGATGCGGCCTACGCCTTCTTCTCCCACATGTCGCAGCCGGCGCAGTCCAACGAGGACGTGACCATCGGCATGACCGGCTTCAACCCCTATCGTCTCTCGCAGTTCAGCGATATCGGTGTCTGGGTGAAGGCGGGAATGAGCGAGGCCGCGGCGAATGACTATCTCGGCGCCATTCAAGCCAGCCTGAACAGCCCGAACATGGTGCTGGACCTGCGTATCCCGAAGAACCAGGCCTACCAGCAGGTGGTGCTCGACAGCTCCATCTCCCGCCTGCTCGCAGGTGAGATCGACAAGGCGCAGGCGATGCAAGCCATCGAAGACGGCTGGAACGAGCTGAACGAAGAAAACGACGTCGACGATCAGGGCGCAGCCTATCGCGCGACGCTCGGCCGTTAGACGACCCTTCAGGCTCCGGCACGCGCCCAGGCTACTGACCGCGCGCGCCGGAGCCGCTTTGTTCGACTAAGGCGTTCCGGCATTGGCTTTTCTGGAGGCCCGCGACGGTCGCGACCGCATCGGCGAGTGGGTCGACCGCAATGCCGGCAAGGTGTTCATCCTGCCGGCGGTGCTCACGCTGCTGGCGTTTTCGTTGTTTCCGCTATTGATCTCGGCCTATCTCACTCTGACCAAGCTGAAATTTTCCTCCGAAGGTTTTCTGCTCAAGTTCGTCAAGTGGCTCAATTTCAAGAAGCTGATCTTCGGATCCCAGCAGTATCATCTGCTCGGAACGTTCGATCCCCTGGGCGCCATTGACTGGTTGGTCATCGGCGCGATCTTTGCGCTCCTGCTCTACTTCTATGTTCGTTATCTGTTTCGGCCTGGCGCGACTGTAGTTGGCGTCATCGGGCGATCCGTTGCCACGCTCGTCGCCGGTGCGTTGACCATTCTTCTGGTGTTGACGTTGGGCGGCGGCTTTCCCGGCTCGCTCGTGGTCACACTCTTCTACGTGTTCGTCGGCGTCTCGGTTCAATTCGTTCTGGCGCTCGGCTTGGCCGTTCTCTGCTCGCAGAATATTTACGGGCGGAACCTGTTTCGCGTGGTCTTCTTTCTGCCGATCATGGTGACGCCCGTCGGCATCGCCTACATGTTCCGCATGCTCGCCGACATGCACAAGGGACCCTTCGCCGACATCTGGACCGGGCTCGGGCTCAGCGAATTCGCCTGGGCGTCGGATCCGTGGACGGCGCGCATGGTGGTGCTCATCGGCGATACCTGGCAGTGGACGCCGTTCATGTTCATCGTCCTGCTCGCGGCCATCGAGAACCAGCCGCGCGATCAACTCGAAGCCGCGCGCATCGACGGTGCCGGCGGGTGGCAGTCATTCCGCGACATCACGTGGCCTGCGATCGCGCCGGTCGCCGCGACCATCGTCCTGATCCGCCTGATCGAGGCCTTCAAGATCATCGATCTGCCCAACGTGCTCACCAATGGCGGCCCCGGAATCGCCACCGAATCCCTCACCCTCCATGCCTTCATCGCCTGGCGCACGCAGGACCTCGGCGGCTCTGCAGCGGTAGGGTACATGCTGCTGTTCGTAGCGACGGTGACCTGCCTCTCGTTCTTCAACTTCGCGGGCCGGAAGACCCGCAGGACCGAGCTGTGAACATTCCCGAGCGCACTCTGCTGCGGCGTCTCTTCGTGCAGCACGACCTCACCTCGATGGCGCCGGCCACCAAGGCGCTCGTTTACACGCTGCTCATCTTCTGGTTTCTGGTGGTGCTGTTCCCGCTCTACTGGCTCTTCATCACGTCGTTCAAGCTGCCGGTCCAGGTCAATGACGGGCCTGACTTCCTCCCGTACATCGACTTCGCGCCCTCGACCCATGCCTGGCAATACATTCTATTCGAGCTCGGCAACGACACGCTGCGTCCCTATATCAACTCGGTCATCGTCGCCTTCTCCGCCACGGTGGTTTGCGTGCTGGTCGGCTCGTTCGCGGCCTACGCCCTGGTGCGGATCCAGTACCGGGTCAAGGTCGGCAATGTCCTCGGGTTCCTGGTCCTCCTTGGACTCACCGTTTTCGCGGTCGTGAGGCTCGGCGCCCCGTGGTTCGCCGCTGCCGCTGTCGCGATCGTCCTTTTCATCCTCTTCGTGACGGCCGTCGGGCGCTATTTCAGGCGCGCGTTCGGCAACGACGACATCCTGTTCTGGATCATTTCCAACCGCATTCTGCCGCCGGTGGTGGTCGTCCTGCCCATCTATCTCATGTTTCAGCGCGTTGGCCTTCTCGATACGCACATCGCACTGATCGCCACCTATACCGCCATCAACCTGCCCATCGTCGTCTGGCTGATGCGGGACTTCTTCGCCGGTATCCCGATCGATCTGGAAGAGAGCGCTCAGATCGACGGCGCATCGCGGCTTCGCATCTTCTTCACAATCGTGCTGCCGCTCGCGCGGCCGGGTCTGGCGGCGACCGCCTTGCTCATCCTCATCCTGGCCTGGAACGAGTACCTGCTCGCGCTCTTCATCTCGACGGCGGACGCGCAAACCATGCCGATGCTCGTGGCAGCGCAGAACGCCACACGCGGGCCGCAGTGGTGGTACATGTCGGTGCTGATCGTCATCATGATCGCGCCCATCGTGCTCACGGCCGCGCTTCTCCAGCGGCATATCGCACGCGGGCTGCTGGTCGGCGCGATCAAGGGCTGAAGGGCGGGAGATTCGACGATGCGCGTGCGGATGATCGATGTGCGCAAGTCCTTCGGTTCGAACGAGGTGGTCAAGAACCTGAGCCTCGACATCGCGGACGGCGAGTTGCTGGTGCTGCTCGGGGAATCCGGGTGCGGCAAGACCACGGCTCTCCGCATGGTGGCGGGTCTGGAGACCGTGAGCGGGGGCACCATCGAGATCGGCGATCACGACGTGACCAATGTGCTGCCGAAATATCGCAACGTCGCGATGGTGTTTCAGTCCTACGCCCTCTATCCGCACATGACGGTCGCCAAGAACATCGGCTATCCGCTGAAGCTGCGCGGCACGCCGGCGGCCGAGCTCGAGGGCGCAGTACGCGCCGCTGCGGAAAAGGTTCATCTGGAGGACCTGCTGCACCGCTATCCGCGCCAGCTTTCCGGCGGCCAGCGGCAGCGCGTGGCGCTGGCCCGCGCCATGGTGCGCACGCCGTCGGTGTTTCTGATGGACGAGCCGCTCTCCAACCTCGACGCCAAGCTGCGCATTGCCATGCGCGTGGAGCTCAAGCGCCTGCAATCGGAGCTCGGCGTGACGACCATTTACGTGACCCATGACCAGGTCGAGGCGATGACGCTCGCGCATAGGGTCGCGGTGATGGACGAAGGGGTGTTGCAGCAGGTCGCGCCGCCGAAGGAAATCTACGACGACCCCGCCAACCTCTTCGTGGCCCGCTTCATCGGCGCGCCGGCCATGAACATCATCGAGGGCACGGTGGAGGACGGCATGTTCACCGTGCAGGACGGCGCGATGCCGCTTTCCGGCGCGGCACCCGGCGGCTCTCTCTATCTCGGCTTCAGGCCCGAAGACGCCGCGCTCGCGCCGGTGGAGGACGCCATGCTGCGGGCGCGCATCTATTCGACGGAGATGACCGGCAACGAAACGATCGTGACCTGTCTTCTGAACGAGGAACAGGTGGTTGTGCGCGCCGACAAGGATTTCGAGGCCACGATGGACGCGGCAGTCGGTATCAATCTCGACCCCGCCAAGGCGAGGCTCTTCGACAGCGACAGCGGCACGAGAATCCGCCGATAGGGGCGGCCACGGCTACCAGAGATCAGGCTTGCGGATGGTCGTGCCGGGGATTGGGTCCGGCAGTTGCGCCTGCTGAAGCACCGCTTTGTTGCGAATGTGGACAGAGAAATCGGCGTGTGCCGTCAGTTGACGCGACGGATGTCGATTTCCCGGCGTCGCCAGACCGATTCGTTTGCGGTGATGTTGCTTAACCAAGCGCATCGCCTCGGCAATGTCGCTGTCGTTGGTGACGACAATCGCGCAATCGTACGCGTTCAGCCAGCTGTTGTTCAGCAAATGAACCGCGAGGTTTACGTCCGAGGCTTTCTCCTCGGTCTTGACCACCTTAGCAGTCCGCTGTCGGGCGGTCGGTGCCGCGAGCGGCAATCTGACGTTGTGACTCAGGAAATGGCCAAAATAGACTTCTATCTCGGGTCGATAGTGTTGTAAGGCGCGGAGGTAAGTGTCTTGCCTCTGTGGTTTAGACGGATCATTCGGCGTTACCGACACGCGCGCCGTAAAGAATTTGAGGGTCAGAATCTGATGATGCGGTTGGAGCACATTCTGAAAAAGAGCTAACAAGTCCAACCATTTCCAAGGCGAACCTTTGAGCGCCCCGTAGTAGAGGTTGAACCCGTCCACATAGACGTAGGTCCGCACCGAAATCTCCAAATTGAAGACGGGGCCTCCGAGGAGGCCCCGCGCCCTGCGGTCGAAACCCCAGGGGGAGTTGTCCATGACATATCCCCGATCACGGCGAGGGTCAAGACCGGGGGGAGTGGGCCCTCCCCCAGGACGGCCGAGAGGGCACTGCGGTTAGAGGACGGCGCCCTCTTCCAGCAGTGCGGTGCGAAAGCGGTCCTTGAGGTAGGCGCCGTCGCGGGGCGGGAGGACGCGGGGCAGGGGCTCCGCCTTGACCTTGACCGTGAGGAAGGTCGGCCCGGGTGCTTCGTGCACCAGCGGCAGCGCGGCGCGGAGGCCGGCATCGTCCGCGACCTGCCGCGCCTCGGCGAAGCCGCAGGCCGCCGCGGCGGCAGCGAGGTCGGTGCGGTGCGCTGTATGCGTGGGTTGCATCCCGGTCTCGCCGTGGCGCTCGTTGTCGAGGACGACGAGGGTGAGATTGGGCGGCGCCTGCGTCGCGATGGTGGCGAGGCTCGCGAGGCCCATCAGCATGTCGCCATCGCCCGTCAACACCAGCACACGGCGGGCCGGCTGCGCGAGTGCGAGGCCGAGCCCGATCATCGAGGCGTTGCCCATCGCGCCCCAGAGCGAGAAGTGGAGCGGGTTGTCGCCGAGCGCGGCGCAGTCCCAGGTCGCGGAACCCAGACCGGGGACCACCAGCACGTCGTCGTGCCCGGCGAGAAGCAGCGCCACAGCCGTGCGCCGGTCGAGGCTCGTCTCGGGCTGCGCCCTGCCGCTCATCCGTCGAAGCTCTTGGCGCCGATCACGCGCTGGCCGATGAGGACTGCGGCGGCAGCCCCGCTCTCGAAGGCGAGCGCGGCGGCGGCGCCGATGGTCTCGAACGCGTGCGCCTCGTCGTCCACACGCGAGACGATCACGCCGCATTGTTCGAGGTGGGCCGCCGACCCCTGGCCCATGGGGAGCTGCCACGGATTGGTCTCGCCCCACTCGCCTCGCATGGTGACGAGGGCGAGGAAGGGGAAGCGGCAGGTGCGGATCAGCGAGAGCGCGGCGATGCAATTGCCGACTCCGCTCGATTGCATCAGCAGCGCCGCGCGCTCGCCGCCGAGCCAGGCGCCGGCGGCCAGCGCCGGGCCTTCCTGCTCATGGGCGAGCAGCACCGTCAGCATGGTCTCGTCGGCGGCGCAGAGATCGAGCAGCGCCGAGAGACCGGCATCCGGCACATAGGCGACCTGGCGCACTCCGGCGGCACGCAGCGCCCGATGGGCGTGGACGCCCCAGCCGGCAGTAGCGCCGCTCACCGGCGGTCCCGAATGCGAGGATTGTGGAGGTCGCGGCGCGTGCGGCCTACTCGGTGCTGAACTGGCCCTTCGCCTCGTCGAGCAGGCGGTCCATCTGCGTGCGGATCAGTTGATCGTCGGCCTCGATGCCCTTCTGCGTCAGGTCGCCGCGCACCTTGCGGAGGACATCGTCGTCGCCCGGTTCCTCGAAATCGGCCATGACCACCTGCTTGGCATAGGCCTCGGCATCTTCGCCCGCGATCCCCATCTTCTCCGCCGCCCACAGGCCGAGAAGCTTGTTGCGCCGGGCGACGACCTTGAACTGAAACTCCTGATCGTGCCTAAACTTTGCCTCGGCGGCGTTCTTGCGGTCGTCAAACGTGTTCATGCCTCAGGCTCCCAGCCGATGATTGGACGCGCGCCCATTGTGCCAGAGCGGCCCGCGCCGGTCCACGGCGTGCGGCGCGCATCGGGCGGGGAGGCGGCATGTGCACCCTCGTGATCCTGCGGCGGCCCGGCCACGACTGGCCGGTCCTCATCGCTGCCAACCGCGACGAGATGATCGACCGGTCCTGGCTGCCGCCGGGCCGCCACTGGCCCGACCGGGCGCAGGTGACCGCAGGCCAGGACGAGCTCGCGGGCGGAACCTGGCTAGGCGTCAACGACGACGGTCTGGTGGCCGGCATTCTCAACCGCACGGGCGCGCTCGGGCCTGCGGCGGGCAAGCGCTCGCGGGGCGAGCTGGTGCTGGACGCGCTCGACCATGCCGATGCCGCGGCCTCGGCTTGTGCGCTCGCCGATAGCGACGGCGAGGCCTATCGACCCTTCAACCTCGTGGTCGCAGATTCGGACGAGGCGTTCTGGCTGCGTCACGATGGAAGCAAGGCGCCGGTCTTCCACCCGCTGCCCGAGGGTCTTTCCATGTTCACGGCGCGCGAGCGCAACGACGCGAACTCGGCGCGAATCCGCACACATCTTGCGGCATTCGAATCGGCACTCCCGCCCGATCCCGATCGGGGCGCCTGGGAGGAATGGGCCGCGCTGCTCGCGCGCGGGACAAGCGACTCGGGGGGCGATCCGGAGGCCGCCATGTGCATCGAGCCGACGGGCGGGTTCGGCACGGTCAACGCGTCGCTCATCGCGCTACCGCGCCCCGGCCGGCCTGGCGCCACCCCCGTCTGGCGTTTCGCGCCAGGGCCGCCGAATCGTCATCTATTTGAAAATATTGACGTTTAGAAAGCCGAGCCGGCGGCTATCGCGCCTCGCTTGCCGGGTAAAGACGACGGCAGGCGATGACGACAGGCGATTGTACTGGCCCCTTGTTATCACTATGTTTGCGAGGTAAGGGGTGCGCAAAGCGCGCCGACCCGGCGCGAGCCCCCCACATCGCCCCACATCGAGGATCCCGACCATGTCCCGTCGCAGGCGGATCTACGAAGGCAAGGCGAAGGTCCTCTACGAAGGGCCCGAGCCCGGCACCCTGGTGCAGTATTTCAAGGACGATGCAACCGCCTTCAACAACAAGAAGCAGGGGGTGATAACCGGCAAGGGGGTGCTCAACAACCGTATCTCCGAGCATCTGATGGCGCGCCTCAATGAGATCGGCGTGCCTACTCATTTCATGCGCCGGCTCAACATGCGCGAGCAATTGATTCGCGAGTTGGAGATCATCCCGGTCGAGGTGATCATCCGCAATTTCGCCGCCGGCACGCTGGTCAAACGTCTCGGCCTCAAGGAAGGCGCCCAGCTCCCGCGCTCGATCGTCGAGTATTGCTACAAGAACGACGAGCTCGACGACCCGTTGGTTTCGGAGGAGCACATCACCGCCTTCGGTTGGGCGACCCCGCAGGAGCTCGACGACATCCTCTCCATGTCGCTCCGCATCAACGACTTCCTCAGCGGGCTGTTCTACGGCATCGGCATCAGGCTGGTGGACTTCAAGCTCGAATTCGGGCGGCTCTGGCACGGTGAGGACTTGCGTATCGTGCTCGCCGACGAGATCTCGCCCGACAGCTGTCGGCTGTGGGACCTGGAGACCGACGAGAAGCTGGACAAGGACCGCTTCCGCCGCGATCTCGGGCGGGTCTCCGAGGCCTATCAGGAAGTCGCCCGTCGTCTGGGCCTGATGCGGGAGGCGGTGGCGCAGGAGGCGAGCAACCGCAACGACGACGAGCGCGCGTGAGATCGGGTGCGAGCCCGAGTCCACATCACCCTCAAGCCCGGCGTTCTCGACCCTCAAGGCAAGGCGATCGAGCACACGCTCGCGCGCATGGGCTTCGCCGGCGTGGACGGCGTGCGCCAGGGCAAATATCTCGAACTCGATCTCGCCGAGACCGACCCGGCGGCTGCGCGAGAGCAGCTCGACGCCATGTGTGCGCGCCTGCTCGCCAACACCGTGATCGAGGACTACACCATCGACCTCGCCGAATGAGACGGCGCGCGGCATTCTCCGTCATCGGCCCACCTCCCCCTGTCCCCCTGCAGACTGGTTCATTTCCCTCAACGGCGGGCGCGAGCTCCGCTCGCTTGCCTACGCGCCATTCGGCGCGCGGCGCAGTCGCGCCGTCCGGGCCTGACGGCCCGGGAAGGCGGAGGCGGAAGGTAGACGGCGGCGGCTTCAACTCCCGATCCGACTCCCCGGACAATGGTTCGGGGTACAGGGTGGGGCGTCCGCGTCAGAATCGCGCCATGCAGCGCGAGAGAGAGCGGGGCACGGCATCCGCGGTGTGGATTGACGGGCGCTCGTCGGCGGAGGGGCTGCTGTCCGCCGCCCGTCCCACGGAATCCCACTTACCCACTTAATCCCACTTAATCCCGCCGAATCCCGCTTGGATATTAGTTTCGACGCCACCCCACCTCCCCCTGTCCCCCTCCCAAGTTTTTCATATCCCTCAACGGCGGGCGCTCGTGTCTTGCTACCGCGCGCGTTCCCGCGCGACGCTCGCTTGCCTACGCGCCTCGCGGCGCGGCGCGCAGTCGCGCGCTCCGGGCTGCTTCGCAGCCCAGGAGGGCGGAGGGGGGACCGCGCCGCAAATGCTCGTCGCTCCTTCTTCGCCTCGGGAGGGCGGAGAGGAGACGCGAACGGCCGCAGCCTACTCTCCCTCTCCGCCCCTGGGGGCGGAGAGGGCCGGGGTGAGGTGGGGGCGCTCGCTTCCGTCCTGCGCAGTGGAGAGGACGCACCGTGCCCGGCTGCGGAGGCGCGATGAAGGCCGTGATCGTGGTCTTCCCCGGCTCCAACTGCGACCGCGACGTCATGGTGGCGCTGGAGGCGAGCGCGGGCCGCGCGCCGGCGATGGTCTGGCACGACGAGCAGGCGCTGCCGGCCTGCGACCTGATCGTGCTCCCCGGCGGCTTCGCCCACGGCGACTACCTGCGTGCGGGCGCCATGGCGGCGCGCTCGCCGGTGATGGCGGACGTCGTAAAGCGGGCCAACGCCGGCGTGCCTCTATTGGCGATCTGCAACGGCTTTCAGGTGGCGACGGAGGCCGGGCTGCTGCCGGGTGCGCTGATGCGGAACGCGGGGCTGCGCTTCGTCTGCCGCTGGGTCAGCTTGCGCGTGGAAGAGGCCGAGAGCCCGTTTACCGCCGGCTATCAAGTCGGGCAGGTGGTGCGGATGCCGGTCGCCCATCACGACGGCAACTATTGCGCCGATGCGGAGACGCTGGCCCGGCTCGAGGGCGAGGGGCTGGTCGCCTTCCGCTACGTGGGCAACAACGGCGAAGCCGCTGGCGACGCCAACCCGAACGGCTCCGCCGCCGATATCGCCGGCATCCTCAATCCGGCCCGCACGGTGCTTGGCCTGATGCCGCATCCCGAGCGGGCTGCGGAGCCCGCGCTCGGCGGCGCGGACGGGCGCGCCATGTTCGATCACTTGGCGGAGGCGCTCTCGTGACCGGCGCGGTGCGCGCGATGCCGGAGGTGCCGATCACGCCGGCGCTCGTCGCCGAGCATGGGCTGAGCGCGGACGAGTATGTCCGCATCGAGCGGGTCATGGGGCGGGCGCCCAACCTGACGGAGCTCGGCGTCTTCTCGGCGATGTGGAACGAGCACTGCTCCTACAAGTCCTCGCGGGTGTGGCTGCGCAAGCTGCCGACCGAGGCACCCTGGGTCATCTGCGGGCCGGGGGAGAACGCCGGCGTGGTGGATATCGGCGACGGGCAGGCGGCGGTCTTCAAGATGGAGAGCCACAACCACCCGTCCTTCATCGAGCCCTATCAGGGTGCTGCCACCGGTGTCGGCGGCATCCTGCGCGATGTGTTCACCATGGGCGCGCGGCCGGTGGCGAGCCTCGATGCGCTCCGCTTCGGTGCGCCCGGCCACCCCAAGACGCGCCATCTGGTGGCGGGTGTGGTCGCCGGCATCGGCGGCTACGGCAACTGCATCGGCGTGCCGACGGTCGGCGGCTCCTGCGCCTTCGATCCGGCTTACGACGGCAACATCCTGGTCAACGCCATGACCGTGGGCGTGGCGCCGGCCGACCGCATCTTCTACGCCGCCGCCGAGAACGCGGTCGGACATCCCGTGGTCTATGTCGGCGCCAAGACCGGGCGCGACGGCATCCACGGTGCCACCATGGCGTCCGCCGCCTTCGGCGAGGGCACGGAAGAGAAGCGCCCCACCGTGCAGGTCGGCGACCCCTTTACCGAGAAGCTGCTCATGGAGGCCTGCCTCGCCCTGATGGCGACGGACGCCATCATCGCCATCCAGGACATGGGCGCGGCGGGGCTCACCTGCTCCTCGGTGGAAATGGCGGACAAGGGCGGCGCCGGGATCGAGCTCGACCTCGATAAGGTGCCGGTGCGCGAAAGCGCCATGACCCCCTACGAGATCATGCTCTCCGAGAGCCAGGAGCGGATGCTCATGGTGATCCGCCCCGAAGCGGCGGAAGAGGCCCGCGCCGTCTTCGAGAAGTGGGGCGTTGACTTCGCCGTCATTGGCCGGGTGACGGAGACGGGCCGCCTCGTGCTGAAAGCGGGCGGCGCCGTGGTGGGCGACTTGCTCGTGCGCCCGCTGGTGGACGAGGCGCCGGTCTACGAGCGGCCCTACGAACTCACACCGAGGCCCGCGCCGTTGGCACGCGCGCCCGACGACGAGGCGTCCGCGCCCGATGCCATGGAGGCGCTGCAACGGCTCCTCGCCGCGCCCGATCTCTGCTCCAAGCGCTGGATCTGGGAGCAGTACGACCACATGGTGATGGCCGACACGATGCAGCCGCCGGGTGGCGACGCCGCCGTGGTCCGGGTCCACGGAACGCGCAAGGGCCTGGCGCTCACCGCCGATTGCACGCCCCGCTACTGCGCCGCCGATCCGGCCTCTGGCGGTGCGCAGGCGGTCGCCGAGGCGTGGCGCAACCTCATCGCCGTGGGCGCGCGGCCGCTCGCCATCACCGACTGCCTCAACTTCGGCAACCCCGAGCGGGCGCACGTCATGGGCCAGTTCGTGGGCTGCATCGAGGGCATGGCCGACGCCTGCCGGGCGCTGGATTTCCCGGTCGTCTCCGGCAACGTCTCCTTCTACAACGAGACCGAGGGCACGGGCATCCTGCCGACGCCGTCGGTCGGCGGCCTCGGCCTGATCGCCGACCTCGAGCGGACGTGCGACCCGGCCCTCAAGGCGCCGGACGAGACGCTGCTGCTGGTGGGCGGCGACGGCGGCCATCTCGCCCGCTCCCTCTACCAGCGCGAGATCGAGGGCCGGGAGGAGGGGCCGCCGCCTGCGGTCGACCTCGCCGCCGAGCGGCGCCACGGCGATTTCGTGCGGCGCCAGATCGAGAGCGGGCGGGTCTCCGCCTGCCACGACATTTCCGATGGCGGGCTTCTGGTGGCGCTCGCCGAGATGGCGCTGGCCGCCCTCGACGCGGGCCGCACCGTCGGTGCCCGGATTGCCGTGCCGGCCGGCGCTCCGAGCGCTGCCGGCTGGTTCTTCGGCGAGGATCAGGCGCGCTACCTGCTCAGCGCGCCGCGGGGCCACGCCGCCGCGCTCACGGCGGAGGCCGAGAGTGCGGGCGTTCCGGTCGCGGCCATCGGTGCGACAGGCGGGGCCGCGTTGACAGTGGACGGCGCAAGTGCCATATCGATAGCAGCGCTCCGCCGCATCCACGAAGAGTGGCTGCCGGCCTACATGGCCGGCGAGGCGGAGTCGAGCGCTGAAGCAACCACCTGAGAAATTCGCCTGAGAGCGCCGCCGATGCCCATGGACGTGCAGGAGATCGAGCAGCTCATTCGCGAGGCGTTGCCGGACGCCCATATCCATATCGACGATCTGCGTGGCGACGGCGATCACTACGCGGCGCGTGTGGTCTCGGCTTCGTTCGCGGGCAAATCGCGGGTGGAGCAGCATCAGATGGTCTATCGCGCGCTGCGCGGGCGCATGGGCGATCAGCTGCATGCGCTTGCGCTACAGACCAGCGTCCCCACGGACGCCTGAACCGAACGGACATGAAAGGGGATTTCGCATGATGGAGGCAACGACCAGCGCACCGGTCGAGAACCGCATCCGGGGACTGATCGACGAGAACGACGTCGTCCTGTTCATGAAGGGGACGCCGGTGTTCCCGCAGTGCGGGTTCTCCGCCACCTTGGTGCAGATGCTGTCGCTGCTCGGCGTGCGCTTCAAGGGCTTCGACGTGCTCGAGGACCCGGAGATCCGCCAGGGGATCAAGCACTTCAGCGACTGGCCGACAATCCCGCAGCTCTACGTCAAGGGCGAGTTCGTGGGCGGCTGCGATATCGTCCGGGAGATGTACGAGACCGGCGAGCTTGGGGAGTTGCTGAGCACCAGGGGCGTCAGCGTCGAGCCTCGCGTTTGAACCCATCGCTGCCGCCGGCGGCGATCGCCAGCTACCACGCCCACGTCTATTACGAACCGGCGACGCGGAAGAGCGCCGCGGCGGTCAGGACGGATTTGATCGCGCGCTTCCCCGTGCGCCTCGGGCGCTGGCGCGACAAGCCCGTGGGGCCGCATCCGGTGCCCATGTTCCAGGTGGCCTTCGAGCCGGCCCTCTTCGCCGAGTTCGTGCCCTGGCTCATGCTCAACCGCCGGGGCCACCCGGTGCTCGTTCATCCCAATACCGGCGACGATCTCGGCGATCACCGCGACTACCCGCTCTGGCTCGGCGAGCGGCTCGCCCTCGACTTCAGCGTGTTCGATTGAGTCGGGCGCTCAGCGCTCCAGCCAGAGGCTCTCCACCGGGCCGCTTCCGGCTGCCAGCGGGTCGGTCGCAGGCAGCGGGACGGCGGCGATGGAGGCTGTGATCGCGGGCATCTGCGCGTCGCCCACGACCTTCAGCTCAAGGCCCTCGGTATCGTCCCGGGCGTCGGAGACCGACGCATCCTCGCCCGACAGCACGCAGAGGTCCGGCTGCTGGCCCGGCGGATAGGCGCCGATGCTGACGTAGCCCGGTTTGTCGTCGAGCCGGCAATGGACCACCCCGGCGGGGATCAGCACGGCATCGCCCGCCTGCACGTCGACCACCGGCCCCTCTGGCCCGCCGAACTGGAGCCGCGCCGCGCCGCGCGCGCAGCCCACGACCTCATGCGCGATCGAGTGGTAGTGGTGGAAGGGAAAGGTGTCGCCGCGAAAGCCGTCGCCCCAGCCGTTGGCGCCGAAGTGGCGCTCGACCGCGGCCTCCGGCTCGTCGCCGCCGACATCCATGACGCCCCGGTAGACGATGAGCGGCAGCGCCCCGTTGTTGGGGCTCGTGCCGGCTTCCTTCAGCAGGTGATGCTCGAACGTTACGTCGCCCATCTCGCTCCTCCCTGACCCTCTGAATCTAAGGGCAGACAAAAGCCGGGATGGGGCGCCCTGTCAATCAGAAGGGCAGGGGCCCTAACGGATGAGGCTTACCGCGAGTAGAACTCGATGACGAGATTGGGCTCCATCTGCACCGGATAGGGCACGTCGGCGAACTTCGGCGCGCGGATGAAGCGACCCTCCATCCGGTCGTGATCGACCTCCAGATAGTCGGGCACGTCGCGCTCGGGCGAATCGATCGCCTCCAGCACCAGCGGCAGCTGCTTCGAGCGCTCCCGCACCGTGATGCGGTCCTCGTCCTGCACCAGGTAACTCGGGATCGTCACCCGGCGGCCGTTGACCAGGATGTGGCCGTGGTTCACGAACTGCCGTGCCGCGAATACGGTCGGCACGAACTTCATCCGGTAAACGACAGCATCGAGGCGCCGCTCAAGCAGCCCGACGAGATTCTCGCCGGTGTCGCCCTTGCGGTCGCCGGCGATGTGGTAGTAGCGGCGGAACTGCTTCTCGGTGATGTTGCCGTAGTAGCCGCGCAGGCGCTGCTTGGCCGAGAGCTGCACGCCAAAGTCCGACGGCTTGCGCCGCCGCTGGCCGTGCTGCCCCGGCCCGTAGTCGCGCCTGTTGGTCGGACTCTTGGGTCGGCCCCAGAGGTTGACCCCGAGGCGGCGGCATATTTTGTATTTCGACTGCTGTCGTTTGCTCATCGTGCCCGTGCCGGTGGGAGGACGCGCGCCGCCGCCCTAAGGCGGCGAGCCGGGCGCACTATAGCCGCCGAAGGTCCCGTGTCAATCGGACGAGCCCGGCGGATCTCGCCGGGGTGGGTCGCCCGTGAGCGCGCGCACGACGCCGCGCAGCGTCTGCACGTCCTGGTGGGTGAGCGAAATGCGCTCGAACATGGTCCGCATGTTCTGCACCATCTTGGGCCGCATCTCGGGCGTCGGGAAGAAGTCGCGCGCATCGAGCGCCCCCTCCAGATGCGCGAAGAAGTGCAGGATCTCGTCCTTGGTGGCGGGCCGGGCGCTTCCCATTGGCGGCGGCGGCTCCGACTCTTCCTCCAGCGGACCGCTCGCAAGGCGCCATTCGTAGGCCATGATGAGGACTGCCTGCGCGAGGTTGAGGGAGGCGAAGGCAGGGTTGAGCGGAATGCGGACGATGGCGTCGGCCAGCACCAGCTCCTCGTTCTTGAGGCCGGCCTTCTCCGGCCCGAAGAGGAGGCCGAGCCGGGCGCCCCGGCGGCCTGCGTCGCGCAGCGCCGTGACCGCCGCGCGCGGTGCAAGCTCCGGCTTCAGCATCTCTCTGGGCCTCGCCGTGGTGGCGTGGACCAGGTTGAGGTCGGCCACGGCCTCGTCAACGGTCGCGCAGAGGCGCGCGCCGCTCAGCACCGTATCGGCGCCCGAGGCTGCGCCCAGCGCCTTGACGTTGGGCCAGCCGTCGCGGGGCTCGACCAGGCGCAGGTCGGAGAGGCCGCAATTCAGCATGGC
Source organism: Alphaproteobacteria bacterium (assembly GCA_965262755.1). GTDB lineage: Bacteria > Pseudomonadota > Alphaproteobacteria > UBA828 > UBA828 > WTGU01. The sequence continues at coordinate 2,026,088 of OZ253557.1, forward strand.
GCGGGCGGCGGCGCCGATGTTCTCGCCGAGCTGGGTGCGCACGAGGATGACCGCCGGCGCTCCCTTTTCGACATGGGCCGCCGCGCGGCTCTTGCGCCGGTCGGTCCCCGCCACGGCTCAGCCTGCTATGGCGCGGGACCGGCGCACACCGTTCATTGCGCACGGCGCCACAGCGTGCCCTCCGCCGTGTCTTCGAGGGCGACGCCCTCGGCCACCATCGCCGCGCGGATGCGGTCGGCCTCGGCGAAGTCGCGTTGGGCCCGCGCGGCGGCGCGGGCTGCGATCAGCGCTTCGATTTCGACATCGCTCATGCCGCCTTCCTGCCCCGCACCGCGGAACCACGCCTCGGGGTCGGCCTGCAACAGCCCGAGCAGGGCGCCGGAGCCACGCAGCGCGGCGCAGGCCCGTGCTTTGGCCGGCTCGCCGCCGGCCCGGTTGAGGTCGCCCGCGAGCCTGTGGAGCACAGCGAGCGCCTTCGGCGTGTTGAGATCGTCGCAGAGCGCGGCCTCGACCTCGGGGTCGACGCTGTCGTCGGCCGCCCCATCCTCCACGCCCGCATTGCGCAGCGCGGTGTAGAGGCGGTCCAGGTTGGCTCGGGCCTGGGCGAGCCCGTCGGCGGTCCAGTCCAAGGGGTGCCGGTAGTGCGTACTCAGCAGGGCCAGCCGGATCACCTCGCCCGGCGTCTCGGCCAGCGCATCGCGGATGGTGACGAAGTTGCCGAGCGACTTCGACATCTTCTCGCCCTCCACGGTGAGCACGCCGTTGTGCACCCAGTGGCGGGCGAAGGGCGCGCCGGGGCAGGCGCATTCGCTCTGCGCGATTTCGTTTTCGTGGTGGGGGAAGATTAGATCCATGCCGCCGCCGTGGATGTCCAGCGTCTCGCCGAGGTAGGCGCGGCTCATGGCCGAGCACTCGATGTGCCAGCCGGGTCGGCCGCGTCCCCAAGCGCTTTCCCACCCCGGCAGGGTCTCGTCGCTCGGCTTCCACAGCACGAAATCGGCAGGATCGCGCTTGTAGGGGGCGACCTCGACGCGCGCGCCAGCGATCATCTCGTCGCGGTTGCGGCCGGAAAGCGCCCCGTAGCGGGGCGCCGACGGCACGTGAAAGAGGACGTGTCCCTCCGCCTCGTAGGCGTTGCCGGCTTCGATCAGCGTCTCGATGAGCGCGATCATCTGCGGCACGTGCGCCGTCGCCCGCGGCTCGACATCGGGCGGCAGCGCGCCGAGCGCGGCGATATCCTCGTGAAACGCCTTGGTGGTCCGCGCCGTGATCGACTCGATCGGCTCGCCGCTCTTGCGCGAGGCCTCGTTGATCTTGTCGTCGATGTCCGTGATGTTCCTGACGTAGGTCACCGTGGGATAGAGCCGCTTCAGCACCCGGTAGAGCACGTCGAACACCACGATGGGCCGGGCGTTGCCGATATGGGCGAGGTCGTAGACCGTGGGCCCGCAAACATACATGCCGACATGGCCGGGGCGCACCGGCTCCAACGGTTCGCGCCGCCGGGTGAGCGTGTTGTGGAGCGCGAGCGTCATGGCTCAGCCGGCCCCGCGGAAGCGGTTGGTGATCGGGTAGCGGCGGTCCTTGCCGAAGGAGCGCAGCGTGAGCTTGATGCCGGGCGGCGCCTGACGCCGCTTGTACTCCGCAATATCGAGCATCCGCCAGATGCGCTCGGCGGTCTCCGCCGCGTGGCCGCGGGCGACGAGTTCCGCCGTCGAGCGCTCTTCCTCCACGAGGCCCCGCAGCACGTCGTCGAGCACCTCGTAGGGGGGGAGCGTGTCCTGATCGGTCTGGTCGGGGCGAAGCTCGGCGCTCGGCGGCTTGTCGATGATCGCCTCGGGCATCACCGGTCCCTGCGGCCCCTCGAGCCCCTCCATCCAGCTCCGGTTGCGCCAGCGCGCCATCTCGAACACGTCGGTCTTGTAGACATCCTTCAACACGGAATAGCCGCCGCACATGTCACCGTAGAGCGTGGCGTAACCCACCGACATCTCCGACTTGTTGCCGGTGGTGAGCACCATATGGCCGAGCTTGTTGCTGATCGCCATGAGGATGACGCCGCGCACCCGCGCCTGAATGTTCTCCTCGGTCTCGTCCGCCGCGCGGCCGGCGAAGAGCGGCGAAAGCATTCCGCCCAGCGCATCCACCGCCGGCTCGATCCCCACCGTCTCGTAGCGGACGCCGAGCAGGCGCGCGCATTCGGCCGCGTCGTCGAGAGAGGATTGCGCGGTGTAGCGGGACGGCATGACGACGCAGAGGACCTGCTCTGCGCCCAGCGCGTCGACGGCGACGGCGGCTGAGAGCGCGGAATCGATGCCGCCGGAAAGCCCGATCAGCACGCCGGGGAAGCCGTTCTTACCGACATAATCGGCAAGCCCCAACGTCATGGCGCGATAGGTCGCCGCATGCCCCTCGGGCAGCGCGGCGCGCGGGCCCGGCGCGCAGTGCCATCTGTCGCCCTCACGCGACCAGTGGGTGACGATGAGTGACTCTTCGAAGGCAGGCGCCTGGGCGGAGAGGCTGTTGTCGGCGTTGAGGATGAAGGAGGCACCGTCGAAGACGAGCTCGTCCTGCCCGCCCACCTGGTTCGTGTAAATCAGCGGCAGCTCGGTCTCGCCGATGCGGGTGACGGCGCAGTTTAGACGGACGTCGCCCTTGTCGCTCTCGAAGGGCGAGCCGTTGATCGCGATCATGATCTCGGCACCCGATTCCGCGAGGCATTCGGCGACCTCGGGGAACCACATATCCTCGCAGACCATGGCGCCGAGGCGGACGCCGCGAAACGGTACGGGTCCAGGCAGGCCCGCGCGCGCGAAGACCCGCACCTCGTCGAAGACCCCGTAATTGGGGAGCTCGTACTTGAAGCGCTGCGCTGTGACCTGGCCGCCCTCGAGCAGGAGAACGGCGTTGTAAAGCTTGCCGTCCTCGACCCAGGGGGCTCCGAGCAGAAGCGCCGGCCCGCCATCGGCTGTCGCTTCCGCGAGCGATTCCACGGTCGCCCGTGTCTGCTCCTGAAACATCGGCTTCAGCACGAGGTCCTCGGGCGGGTAGCCGGTCACGACGAGCTCGGTGCAGACCACGAGGTCCGCACCCTGGGCCGCCGCCTCGGCCCGCGCGCGCAGGATCAGCGCCCGATTGCCCTCCAAATCCCCCACGGTGGGATTTAGCTGGGCGAGCGCGATGGCGAGCGTATCGGTCATGATCGGGTGAGCATCGACGGAGGCGCTGGCGGCCTCCAGCGTGGCCTATCGTGAACGGGGAGAGTCGCCTTCGCCATTCCGCAACAGAAACTCGCGGCCGAGCTTGACCCGTGAGGTGCCATCGTACTCGATCACGTCAGCCGTCGCGAAGGTCTCCGACCAGTTTTCGGGCAGAAACGAGCCCGTGCCGATCACGTCGATCGGCGCGCTCACGCTGGCCATGACCTTGCACTTGGCCGGGTCGAAGCCGGAGCTCGCGACGATCTTCACCTTCTCGAAGCCTGCATCGTCGAGCGCCGCCCGCAGGTGGAACAGCGCCGCCGCGCTCACGCCCGTGCCGTTCAACCAGCGCAGCTCGGCCTCGGTGCGGTATTCGCGGACCGCGTTCGGGCTGTAGCGCTCGAGCACGGCGTAGGACTCCGCCATGTCCAGGCCCTCGACATAGCGGCTGCCGTGGGTGTCGAGGCGCATGCTCAGCTCGCCGCACGCGGCAAGCTCGGGGAAACGCCTGCATACCGCGAGCGTGTCGGTGACTTCCTGCCCGTAATAGTCGACGAGCACAGTCATCGGCTCGCCCTCGAATACCTCGTGATACATCTCTGCCGCGCGCAGCGTTGAGCCCGCGTAGCCGATGAAGGCGTGGGGCATCGTGCCGTAGCCCCGCTGATTGCCGAAGTAGTGGGAGGTCGCGTCCGTCGCGTTGCCGATGAAGCCGACGGCGCCGCACTCCTGCTTGGCTGCCTCGGAGCCGACGCTCGCGGCATAGGCCATCATCTCGGCCATCTCCAGGCCGGCGCAGTGGCGCGCGTCCATCGCCATGAATGCGACCTTGGGGAGAGTGCGCGACATGGCGTAGGCGTTGTAGGCGGCGACGCAGACGGCGCCCAGCCTCTGCAGGTAGAGCGTCTCCAGGTCGACGAGATGGCGGAAGGAGCCGGAGAGGTAGATCAGCGGCTCGCCGGCGCCGACCCACTCGCCTTCCTCGAACTGGCAATCGATGGTGAATTCGGTGCTGCGCTCGGCCGCGACCGCCTCCAGCCACTCGATCATCAGGCGGGGCGCGAAACAGACCGGCCGCCGCAAGAACAGCGCGTAGGTAACCCGGACGTCCCCGAAACGGCCGATCGCCTTGCGCGTTCGCGTGAAGTAGTGGTCGGTGTAGCGGGCGACCTCCCGGTCGGAGGGCCCGTTCTGGGGCAACATCACGACCCCCCGCTGCGGCTAACCGTGCAGCGCCCGCGGCTGCACGGTGGCCGCCCGTTCCTCCCTCAGGTGCTCGGCAATGAGGAAGGCGAGCTCCAGCGCTTGCGAGGCGTTGAGCCTTGGGTCGCAGTGGGTGTGGTAGCGGTTGGAGAGGTCCTCCTCGGTAATCGACTGAGCACCGCCCAGGCATTCGGTCACGTCCTGGCCGGTCATCTCGAAGTGGACGCCGCCCGGGTGCGTGCCCTCGGCCCGGTGCACCGCGAAGAAGCCCCGCACCTCCGCCAGGACCTGGTCGAAGACGCGGGTCTTGTAGCCGTTGGACGACTTGATCGTGTTGCCGTGCATGGGATCGCAGGCCCAGACCACGTGCCGGCCCTCACGCTGAACGGCCCGCACGAGGAGCGGAAGCTTGGTCTCGACTGCCTCGTGCCCCATGCGCGCGATCACCGTGAGCTTGCCGGGCTCGTTGCGCGGGTTGAGCCGGTCGATAAGCGAGAGCAGGTCGTCCGGCTCCAGGCTCGGGCCAGCCTTGAGTCCGAGCGGATTGCCGACGCCGCTCAGGAAGTCGACATGCGCGCCGTCGACCTGGCGCGTGCGGTCGCCGATCCAGAGCAAGTGTGCGCTGCAGTCGTAACACCCGCCCGTGGTCGAATCGACACGGGTCAGCGCCTGCTCGTATTCCAGAAGCAGGGCTTCGTGGGAGGTGTAGAACTCAGTCTCGCGGATCTGCGGCGAGGTCTCCTCGGTGAGCCCGCAGGCCGCCATGAAGTCGAGCGTCTCGCCGATCTGATTGGCCAGCGCTTCGTAACGTGCGCCCTGGGTGCTCTCGGTGACGAAGCCCAGGTTCCAGCGGTGCACCGCGTGGAGGTCGGCATAGCCGCCCTGGGCCAGCGCGCGCAGCAGGTTGAGCGTCGACGCGGACTGGCTGTAAGCGCGGAGCATACGCTGAGGCGCGGGCGTCCGCTCCTCCTCGTCGAATGCCATGCCGTTGACCATGTCGCCGCGGTAGGCGGGGAGCGTCGTGCCGTCTACGGTCTCGGTATCCGACGAGCGGGGCTTGGCGAACTGGCCCGCGAGGCGCCCGACCTTGATGACCGGCAGCTTGGCGCCGTAGGTCAGCACCACCGCCATCTGCAGGAGGACGCGAAACGTGTCCCGTACGGTGTCGGGATGGAACTCCGCGAAGCTCTCCGCACAGTCGCCGCCCTGCAGCAGGAAGGCGCGGCCCTCGCAGACCCGCGCCAGCCGCTCCCGCAGCCTGCGCGCCTCGCCGGCGAAGACCAGCGGGGGCGAGGTCTTGAGGCGTTCCTCGGCCGAGGCGAGCGCGACCGCGTCGGGCCAGTTCGGCTGCTGCTTGATCGGCAATCCACGCCAACGGCCGGGATTCCACGTGCCGGGCATGTCGTTCTCCCGCGGAATTTATGTAGTTGTGGCCGTGCTATACGCCCGAACCGCCCGCCGTGCCAGCATTTTCCTGAGTTGTTCGACGCCCGTCTCACGCCTGGGCGGCTTGGGCTGCCGTCTCCGGCACCGGCTCATACATGGTGACGAACTCCTCCGCCGCGGTCGGGTGCACCGCCATGGTCGCGTCGAACTGGGCCTTGGTCGCGCCTGCCTTGACGGCGACACCCAATAGCTGCACGGCTTCGCCCGCGCCGTCGCCCACCATGTGGCAGCCGACCACCCGGCCCGACGCGCGCTCCGCGACGAGCTTCATGAAGATGGTCTCCTCCCGCGCGGTCAGCGTGTGCTTGAGCGGGCGGAAACGGGTCTTGTAAATGTCCACCGCGGGGAAGGCCTGCCGCGCCTCCTCCTCGCTGAGCCCCACCGTGCCGAGCTCCGGCGTGGTGAAGACCGCCGTCGCGATATCGCGGTGGTCGGGCGCTTGCGGATTGTTGTTGTAGAGGGTCTCGGCGATGCAGCGGCCCTCGTGGATCGCCACCGGCGTCAGGTTGATGCGGTCGGTAACATCGCCCACGGCGTAGATGCCGGCGACGCCTGTGTGCGACGCGGCATCGACCGGGACGGCGCCGCCCTCCGCGGTCGCGATGCCCGCGTTCTCGAGCCCGAGGCCGGCGACATTGGGCTTGCGCCCGGTGGCGAAGAGCACCTGATCGGCCTCGATCGTCTCGCCGGTCGTGGTCGCGACCGCGATGGCGTCGCCCTCCCGCGCCAGCGAGGTCGCGTTGGTGTTGAGGCGGAGATCGACCCCGCCCTTGCGCATCTCTTCGCAGAGCACCGCGCGCAGATCGTAATCGAAGCCGCGCAACGGCAGGTCGCGGCGGTAGAGCTGGGTCACCTGCGCCCCCAGACCCTGCATGATGCAGGCGAACTCGCAGGCGATGTAGCCGCCGCCCACGATCACCAGGCGCTCGGGGAAGGTCGGCAGGTCGAACATCTCGTCCGAGCTCACGGCGAGCTCGATGCCGGGGATGTCGGGCATTGTCGGGTGGCCGCCGGTTGCTATCATGATCGTCTCGGCGCGGTGCTTCTCATGCCCCACGGCGACGGTATGGGCATCGAGTAGGCGCCCGGTGCCGGTGATTTGCGTGGCCCCGGCGTCGCGCAGGAGTCGCTCGTAGATGCCCTCCAGCCGGTCGAGCTCGGCGACTTTGGCCCGCACCATCGCCGGCCAGTCGAAGGAGCACTCGCCCACGGTCCAGCCATAGCCCGCGGCATCCTCGAAATCGTGGCTGAAGTGCGACGCGTAGACGAGCATCTTCTTGGGGATGCAGCCGCGATGCACGCAGGTGCCGCCGAGCCGGTCGTTCTCGATCACCGCTGCGCGCGCGCCGTAGCTTGCCGCCCGGCGGGCGCAGGCCACGCCGCCGGAGCCACCGCCGATCACCAGGAGGTCGAAATCTGCCATCGATAGTCCTCTTGTTCAAATCCCTCAGTCGCCGGGCGTTCGCTCCGCTCACTTGGCTACGCGCCATTCGGCGCGCGGCGCGGTCGCGCCGTCCGGGCCTGCGGCCCGGTTCCTCTCCGGCCGCGTCAGGCGTGGTGCATAAACGGTTTTGCGGCGATTTGCACCGCCGGTCGGGAGTTGGTGGGCCCGGCAGGACTATATCATCCCTGCCGCAACAATGCCTTAGCTTGTCCAACCACCCCAAAGGGGGGCATTGATTCCATTGGGGAAACTCGCGCGCTGTCCAACCCGAATTCCGGGGCGGGCCGATGAGCTGGCACGCGACCGAATGGGCTCGCGCGCAGCGGACAGGCTCACCGACAGCAAAGGCCGTGCTGGCCTATCTCGCGGAGCGCGCGAACGATGACGGCGAGTGCTGGCCGTCGGTTGATCTGATTGCAGCCGAGACCGAGCTAGGACGCCGCACAGTCATCCGGCAAATCGCAGCGCTCGAGACAGGCGGATGGTTGGCCGTGATTCGCAGCCGGCGGGGCAACCGCTACCGCCTCGCGGTAGTGCCAGAGCGGCACCAGGCCGAGCAATCCGATAGTGCCAGAACGGCACCTGATAGTGCCACTGTGACACCTCAGAAGTGCCAGCCTGACACTTCTGAAGTGCCGGAGCGGCACCCTAACCATCAGGAACCATCACCTAACCGTCAAGGAACCGGGGAGAGGGCGCACAAGCGCGCTGACCGCGCCATCCGTCTCCATGCCGATTGGCGACCATCTCAAGCCGATACCGAATTTGCCCGCAAGGAAGGCCTCGACGATGGACACATTCAGCGAACCGCAGACCGCTTCCGAGACTACTGGCACGCCGCCCCCGGAGAGCGAGGGCGCAAGCTCGATTGGTCCGCGACCTGGCGCAACTGGGTCCGACGAGACGCTGAATCCCTTGGAGCCGGACTGGCTCCCAGCGCTCCGGGCGCGCGCCCATCGGCGGGAGGCCGAAGTTCGCAAGCTGAAAGACAGCGCGCTGTGGCACGAGGTGCCGATCGAGCGCTTCATGAAGGGAAGTTGGACGAGGCCGCGCGATCTAGTCACCTGAATCTAAAGTTCGCGGCATAAGTTTTGATCGACACGGAGGCAGAAGCGCTTGACGGCGGCGAGGATGTCGTCGGCCGATTTGGTCCACCTGAAGGGCTTGGGGTCTTCGTTGTGTTTTTCGATGAAGGCCCGGATATCGGCTTCGAGCTGGCGGGTGGAGGTGTGCACGCCGCGCTGCAGTTGCTTGCGCGTCAGTTCGGCGAACCAGCGTTCGACCTGATTGATCCAGGACGCCGAAGTCGGCGTAAAGTGAACATGCCAGTGCGGCCGCCGGGCCAGCCACTCCTTGACCGCCGCCGTCTTGTGGGTGGCGTAGTTGTCCATGACGATGTGGATGTCCAGCCCCTCCGGGACACGCCGGTCGATCTCCTTCAGGAAGTCGAGGAACTCCCTGGCCCGGTGGCGCCTGTAGCACTTGCCGATGACGCGGCCCGTGGCGACGTCGAGGGCTGCGAAGAGCGAGGTCGTGCCGTGACGCTTGTAGTCGTGTGTGCGGCGCTCGGGCATGCCCGGCAGCATCGGCAGGACCGGCTGTGTGCGATCGAGTGCCTGGATTTGGCTCTTTTCATCGACACAGAGCACCAGCGCGCGGTCCGGCGGCGACAGATAGAGGCCTATGATGTCGCGGACCTTGTCCACGAAGAGCGGGTCGCTGGAGAGTTTGAAGGTCTCCGAGCGGTGCGGCTGCACGCTGAAGGCCGCCCATATCCGCCGGACCGTCGTGTGCGACAGTCCGCTCTCCCGGGCCATCGAACGGAGCGACCAGTGGGTCGCGTCGGCCGGCGTCGTCTCCAGCGTCCGCTCGATGACCGCGGCCACCTTCTCGTCCGAGAGCGTTCGCGGCCGTCCCGGACGAGGCTCATCCGACAGCCCCTCGATGCGCTCCTTCAGGAAGCGGCGGCGCCACTTGCCGACCGTGTGCTCGTGCACGCCGATCTCGGCTGCCACCGCCTTGTTCGTCAGGCCGTCTGCGCAGCGCAGGATCATGCGGCAGCGATCGGACAGCGAGCGCGCGACCCGGCGGCGTCGAGCCTGACGCTCAAGATACGACCGTTCCTTATCGCTCAGAACCAAGGCCGCCATCGGCCGGCCAACGCCACGTGCCATCGGAAAGACCTCCATAATCCAACTCCGATGGCTATTGTATAATGATATCTACTTCAATTCCAGGTGACTAGATGCGCCTCGCACAATCCAGGACACGAGATCGTTCTGCTTGCAGCTGGAGTATCACAAGAGCGTTCCGCCATCCCTGAGTGAGGCACAAGCTGCCGAGGTTCGCCGTCGCTTGGCCATCGCTCGCGAGCGGGCAGCGCCCGCACCTCGTGAACAGATTGCCGCGATGATCCTGAAGCTCGCCGCTGTGGTGCGGATCCCCGAAATGGCGGCGATCGAGACCATGGCCGAGATCATGATCGAAGAACTCTCAGACGTGTCTTCCGAAGTGCTGGAGCACACCTTTCGCCACTGGATCAGGACACAGAAGTTCTTTCCGACGATCGCTGAGTTGATCGAGATCACCGAGCCGCAGATGGCATGTCAACGCCGGTTGAAGATTCGGCCAAAGGGCGGCGCAAAAGACTGCCACCTGGGTTGGTGGTCTGACCTTGGCGTGAGACTGTGAGTCGGAGACGCGGTGCGAGGGTTTTTCGGCGGGAGCGGGCAGCGGAGCCATGCAGAGCTCAAGCGGTCCGCGCCCGCCGGCCGCCCGCAGGGCGGCATGGTTTATCGGATTGGGGTCAGTCTCGCCACCCGGGCCTTAGGGGCGCGTTGCCGGCCGGGGCCGAGCGACGGCGTGCCGCAGTTCAGCTATCGGCACTGTTTCTGCGGGCGCGGCTTTGGCTGAGGCGGTAGCTGTCGCCGTTCATCTCGAGGATATTGACGTGATGGGTGAGACGGTCGAGCAGTGCCCCGGTCAGGCGCTCGGAGCCGAAGGTCTCGGTCCATTCGTCGAAAGGGAGGTTGGAGGTGATGAGCGTGGCGCCCCGCTCGTAGCGCTGCGAGATCAGCTCGAACAGAAGCTCGGCGCCGGTCTTGCTCAGCGGCACGAAGCCCAACTCGTCGATGATCAGCAGTTTGCAGGCGACCATCTGCTTCTGGAGCCGCAGGAGGCGGCGCTCGTCGCGGGCTTCCATCAACTCGTGCACGAGCGCGGCGGCCGTGGTGAAGCCCGTAGAGAGGCCCCTTTGGCAGGCGGCCAGCCCGAGCCCCAGGGCGACATGGGTCTTGCCGGTGCCGGAAGGGCCGAGGGCGATGACGTTCTCGCGCCGCTCGATCCACTCGCAGCGCGCCAACTCCAGCACCTGCGCCTTGTTCAGCGCGGGGATGGCCTTGAAGTCGAAGCTGTCGAGGCTCTTGGCGACCGGGAACTTCGCCGCCTTGATGCGCCGCTCGACCATGCGCCGTTCGCGATCGATCAGTTCCAGCTCCACCAGCCGGGCCAGGAACTGAACATGATCCAGGCCCTCGGCCGCGCATTGGCGCGCCACTTTCTCGTATTCCCGCAGGAAGGTCGGCAGCTTCAGGGCCTTGAGGTGGTGTGCCAGCAGGATGTGGGGCCTGTCCGTCATGCCGCGTCCTCCGACAGCAGGCACATGTAGCTGGCGGCCGAGGTCCTGCCGACGGTGGCCTTCGGCAGATACGGGTAGACGTCGAGGTCGAGCTTCGGCGGGCGCTTCTCGACCCGGCACAGCACCAGATGCTTGACCGCGTCGAAGCCGATGGCGCCCAGGCGCAGGGCGTCCTTCACGGCGCCGTCGAGATCCTCCAGCCCGAAGCTCTCCAGCAGCCGCAGGACCTGCACATACTCCCGCCGCCCCGCCTTGGGCGAGCGCGCCTCCATCAGGCGGCGCAGGGTCTGGAACGCGGGCGGCAGCTCCCATCCGGCAAGCGGCGCCGCCTGATCCAGCGCGCCGATCTTCTGCTCGATCAGGGGCAGATAGTGGATCGGCTCGAAGATCGTGTCCTCTCGCTCATAGGACCGGGGATGGCGGGCGATGACCTCCCCGCCGCAACCGATCACCACCCGCTCGACGTAACCGCGCACCCAGACGTCGCGATGGCCATAGGCCACCGGCACCGAGTAGTCGTTGGTCTCGTAACGGACCAGAGACTGCGAGCTGACCTGCCCGGGAGCCTGGGCGCAGGCCTCGAAGGGCGCCGCCGGCGGCGCGGCCATGGCCTCCAGATCCCGCGTCAGGCGCTCTCCGATGGTCTCACGGTGCCCGCGCAGGATATCGCCCTGGCGGCTGCGGCACTGCTCCTCAAGCCGCCGATTGAACGCTTCCCAGCTGGCAAAGCGCGGCAGCGGCACCATGAAGTTGCGCCGGGAAAATCCAACCAGACCCTCCACCGCGCCCTTGTCGTTCCCCTTGCCCGGGCGCCCGTAACGATCGCGCACGAGGTAATGCGACAGGAAGCCGCCGAAGAGCCGCGCCCGCCTGCGCGTCCCGTCCGCCAGAATGCGCGACACCAGACAGCGGTCGTTGTCGTAGAGAACCGATTGCGGAACCCCGCCGAAGAAGGCGAAGGCATGCACATGCCCGTCGATCCACGCCTCGGCCGTCGCCGCAGGGTAGGCCCGCACATAGCAGGCGTCGCTGTGCGGCAGATCGAAGACGAAGAAGTGCGCCTTGCGCGCCACACCCCCGATCACCGCACGCGCCTCGCCGAAGTCCGCCTGCCCATGGCCGGGTGGATGGGTCAGCGGCACGAACATCTCCCGACGCCGGCGGTGGTGCTCGCGCACATAGTCCTTCACGATCCAGACCGTGTGAAAACGTCATTGAATTCAGATTTTCGAGTGAGTCTGCTTGATTTCTGAAAAGTGCAGCCTGCTAAGTCATTGATTTCATTAACACTGACAATTCAACCAATGGGCTGAAATCACATTTCGAGCGATTCTCCGACGTTTTGACACAGTCTGGATCGTGTAGCCGCCGCTGAACCCGTGCTCGGCGCGAAGCCGGTCGAAAATGCGCTTCGCCGTGTGGCGCTGCTTGCGCAGCTGCTTCAGATCCTCCTTCAGCCACTGGTCGATGATCTCGGTGAACCCGTCCAGCTTCGGGCGCCGAACCGGTACCGTCCGCCGATAGCCCGGAGGCACCGAAAAGCACAACATCTTCTTCACGCTCTCGCGTGAAATCCCGAAATGACGCGCCGCCGCCCGCTCGCTCATCCCGTCCCGGCAGGCGAGACGGACCTTCCGATAAAGTTCCACGGTGTGCATGCCCCCGCCCTCCCCGTCGCCGGGAAGGGCTCAAGTGGCAGAGTTTTGCTCCGCCCGCAGCGAGACAATCCCGCCGCTACCGTGGACTAATTTCGCACCGCCGTTCCCATGGCAACGCTCCGCGGCGAGCAACACGAACTGGAGATGCTCGCGAGCGTTGCGGCAAACCCTGCGCCTGATCTGTGGGTTACGGGCGATTGGCTTGACGCACGGGCTTCGGACGCTCGCGCCGCCGTCTATCCACCTGCGGTCATGGACAAGCGGAACAACCGCCGGTTGATCGAGCGGAGAAAACGTTGACGGCAGGCGCGCACCGCAGGCGCTCCCGTCCAGTGACTTGGAATGTTGTTAAGCCTCCACCTGCGCGGCGCTCCGGCTCGGTCGCGGGAGTAACGGGGGCTTGTGTCTGCGACGCCTCGGGCTTGAACTGGCTGCGGGTGGGGTGAAGAGGCCGTTCGAGCACTGGCGTGCTGTAGCGGCACCCGATGTTAAGCCTGGTCCGAACCATTTTGTCGCCTCGGTCACTGATGGCGCGGGTTTCCCGTGACCTCGTTCAAGAGAATGGGACTTCGAACATGGTTCCTCCCCACTCGCGACGGAGATGAAACCTGGGAGGATGTTCCATGGCGCGCAAGTCTCGAAGAACCCGGCGCCTCAGGGTGGTGAACCCGGACTGCGCAGGGATCGACATCGGCAAGGACCGGCATTTCGTGGCGGTCGACCCGGAACGCAGCGATGAGCCGGTGCGTTCGTTCGGCTCCTTTACCCGCGATCTGGAGGAGATGGCGGCGTGGCTGGCGTCGTGCGGGGTGACCAAGGTCGCGATGGAGTCGACCTCGGTCTACTGGATCCCGGTCTACGAGACGCTGGAGCGCGCGGGCTTCGAGGTGATGCTGGTGCCGCCGCGCATGACGAAGCAGATCGGCGGGCGCAAGAGCGACGTGCTGGACTGCCAGTGGATCTGGCAGCTGATGTCCTACGGCCTGCTGCGGGGAGCGTTCCGTCCGGGCGACGAGGTTTGCCCGCTGCGCTCCTACGCACGCCAGATGAGGCGGCTGACCAGGGACCGCTCCCGCTGCGTCCTGCACATGCAGAAGGCGCTGACCGAGATGAACGTCAAGCTCGACTCGGTGATCGCCAACATCACGGGACTGACCGGCCAGCGCATCCTGCGCGCGATCATCGACGGCGAGCGTGACCCAGAGCGCCTGGCGACGCTCCGCCACCGGGGCATCAAGGCCGACGCCGATACGATCGCCGCGAGCCTTCAGGGGACGTGGCGCGAGGAGCACCTCTTCGCCCTCGAACAGGCCATGCAGCGCTACGACTTCCTGACCCAGCAGATCGACGACTGCGAGGTCCGGGTGATGGCCGAGATCGAGCGCCTGGCACCGCCGGACGATCTCCCGGACGGCGGCGCGCCGGACCCTGCCCCCGGCACGACCTCCGAAACCGCGTCGAGCCGCTCTGCGAACGCCGCAAGCAACTACACCGGCAAGGAGGGCATCCAGGCCCTGGCGTTGCGCGGAATGATGGGCGTCGACCTCACCGCGATCCCCACCATCGGTCCCGGTACCGCACTGGTGATCGCCTCGGAGATCGGCCCGGACTTCTCCGCCTTCCCCTCCGCCCAGCACTTCTGCTCCTGGCTTGCGCTCGCGCCGGGAACCAGGATCAGCGGCGGCAAGAACCTCCCCGGCAAGTCGCCGAAGGCGGTCAACCCCGTCGGGCAGGCCCTGCGCATGGCGGCCATGGCCGCGCGCCGCAGCGAGACCTTCATCGGCGCCAAGCACCGCGCAAGGCTCGCCCGAATGGACACCCCCGTTGCGATCAAGGCGACCGCCCGCGAACTCGCCTGCCTGATCTACCTCATGGTGACCGAAGGCCAGAAATACGTCGAGCAGGGCATCGACGCCTACGAGAAGCGGCGCCTCAACAGAAAGTTCGCTCATCTCGACCGCCAAGCCCGAAAACTCGGGCTCCAACTCGTCCCGAAAATGCAAGGAGAGGAAAAACAGAACCCAATGCTGTCAATCGCTTAGGCACCTGTTACTCAAGAGCGATGGAGTGGACGCCCCCTTCCGGCGGCATGGCAATGTGCCATGTTGGCATCTTCGTCGGCACCGAGCTCGACATGAACCTGCGTCGCCTGGGGGGTCGACACGCTGCTGATCGCAGGCGTCTGCAGCGACGTCTGCGTGCTGTGGACCACGGGTGACGCCTATCAGCGCGATTACAAGGTGCACGTGCTGGAGCGTGGCCGGTACTAGTGTTGTGTCCCAGAGATATATGAGCAAAGTCTCTGGACTTTTGCGAGTATTGAGTCTGCGGTTGCGGTCCACATGAAAGGAGTGGCTTTGGCGTTGTAGTGGTGGACGAAGAGATCGATCTTGTTCACCAGTTCGCTGACGTTGGAGAACGAGCCGCGTCGAATGGCCGTTTGAGTGATGATGCCGAACCAGCGCTCGACCTGGTTGAGCCACGAGGCATAGGTGGGTGTGTAGTGGATGTGGTATCGCGGTCGCCTTGCGAGCCAAGCTCTGACCTTCGGGTGCTTGTGGGTGGCGTAGTTGTCGGCGATGAGGTGAACGTCGAACGGTTCGGGGACGTTGGCGTCGATGTGGCGTAGGAAGGCGAGAAACTCCTGGTGGCGATGGCGCTTCTTGCACTGGGTGATGACCTGTCCGGTGGCGATGTCGAGGGCGGCGAACAGGGTGGTGGTGCCGTGACGGACGTAATCGTGGGTGACCCCTTCGACGTAGCCCAGCCCCATCGGCAGCATCGGTTGGGTGCGGTTGAGCGCCTGGACCTGGGTTTTCTCGTCGACACAGAGCACGACGGCGTGGTCGGGCGGGTTGAGATAGAGGCCGACGATATCGCGCACCTTCTCGACGAAGAAGGGGTCGTTGGAGAGCTTGAAGTAGCGCTGGCGGTGGGGTTGGATGGCGAACAGACTGAACCAGCGTTGCACGGTGCTCTTGGAGACGCCGCTTTGCTCGGCCATGGCGCGCACGCTCCAATGGGTGGCGCCATCGGGTGGTTTGGTCTGGAGCGCGGTGTTGATGACCTCGGCGACCCGTTCATCGTCATGGGTTCTGGGCCGGCCCGCGCGCAGTTCATCGTGCAACCCCTCGATCCCTTGCATGCGATAGCGCTTCCGCCACTTGCCAACGGTGGCATCGCTCAGGCGCATGCGCCGGGCGATCGAGGCGTTCGCCTCGCCCTGGGCGCAGGCGAGAACGATTTGCGCACGCCGCACCACTCCATGAGGCAAGGAGCGAGAGTTGGCGAGGCTGAGGAGCTGATCTTTCTCGTCGTCCGTGAGAACGACGGGTTCGATGGGGCGACCACGGGGCATGGGCAGACTCCTGACAGGAAACTGCCCATACATATATCATCTATCTCTGGGACATCACACTAGCGTCCTGCGCAATAGAAAAATTGACTACCATATATAGCTGTATCAAATCGTTCCTTACCACTATATATGGTGTCAGAAGGTGCCCAAAAGCGTTCTGCGACGCAAGCTCCTAGCGCGCAAGGCCACGAGGCGGCACTCACGGTCATCCGCGCCCTGACCAACGCCGGCGGCCGGCCCGTCACCGTCGCGGACGCAATCGCGGCACTGGAACGCCGCGCTAGGGATATCGGGGCGTAGGGGACTGTGTCAGGACGATTCCGCGTTCGGTCCCGCCGCGTACGCCTTGTAACGCTTGACCAGCCAGCGGTTTATCTGCGGCCGGGCTCCCTCCAGCGGCGCGTAGCGCCCAAGTTGTCTGGCGATGCACTTGGGCGTTATGCTCGGCTCCGACCAAGCAAGGAGCATGCTATGGCAAGCGAGGGTGTTGCGCATGCTGAGCTGGATGCGGCGTCTCCCGCGGCGGCGTTCGTCCGAAACAGCGTCGTTTGGGATGCCGTCTATCCATATTGGCCGGAAGTCAACAATACGCTCGATGAGTTGGAGTACTTCCGGGCAATCGGTTACACCGGCGTGTCGGTGGATGTGGCGGGTGATTTCCATGACATCAGCCAAGCGATCCAACTGCTAGCATCCTGTCGGCGCTATCTCCTGGAAAGGCCGGACGCGTATGTTCTCGTCGAGCGCGCCGACGACATTCCGGGAGTGCAGGCGGAGGGCAAGCTCGCGATCGTCTTCCAGTTGGAAGGGTCACGCTGCTTTGAGCGAAACCTCGACATGGTCGAGGTGTTCTACAAACTCGGGGTCCGTCACAGCCAACTCGTGTTCAACGTGCCGAACGGGGCGGCAGGGGGGTGCGCGGAGGGAAACGAGCTGCCGCTGACCAGTCTGGGCCGCACGTTGATTCAAGAGATGGAACGAGTCGGCATGGTGCTCGACCTCGCGCATACCGGCTACAAGTCGACGATGGATGCGATGGCGCTCTCGGGCCAGCCTGTCATCTTCTCGCACTGCAATGCGTTCTCCGTATTTGAGCACTACCGCAATCTTCGAGACGATCAGATTAAGGCATGCGCCGAGACCGGCGGCGTCATCGGCATTTCTGGCGCGAGCGGATATCTCGGCGATCGCGACTCGGCGAGCGAGACCATCCTTCGGCACATGGACCATATCGCTGGTCTCGTCGGGACTGATCACATTGGGCTCGGCTTCGATGCCTGCTTTGACGAATGCGCCGTGAACCGGTGGATATTGTCGCGGCCCGAAGCCGAGTGGCCGGGAAGCCGGGATAGTGATTGGCCCGGCTTTCGTTACGCCAAACCCGGGCAGCTTCCCGAGCTTGTCGCGTTGATGGCCAAGAGCGGGTATGGAAGCGAAGATATACGTAAGGTATTAGGCGAGAACTACTTTAGAGTATTCAAGACAGTATGGAAGTAACTCCATCGGACTTGATTTCGGCACGGGATTGCGCAAGCGTCAACTCGAACAAAGCACTGGTGGCGCATTCGCTATGGCCACCCGCGCACGCGTGTGGTGCAAATGCCTCCCCGGATGGAGCCGCCGTGGACAGCGAGAGGCGACCCAGTGATCTGCGCTACCGAGTCGGCATCGATATCGGGGGCACCTTCACGGATTTCGTAGTCATCGATCAAACGAACGGTCAGATCGAATTCGGCAAACGCCCGACCACGCCGAAAGCGCTCTGGTCGGGCATCAATGAAAGCGTCCACGCCATGGGCGTCGAACTCGACCGGGTGGAGAGGATCGTGCACGGGACCACCATCGGTCTCAATACGCTGATCGAGCGTAGGGGCGGCCGGACGGGCTTGATCACCACCCGCGGGTTTCGCGACGTTTACGAAATTGCCCGCCACAACCGCATCGAAACCTACGATCTGTTCTATCGCAAACCAGAGCCATTGGTGCGGCGGCGCTTTCGGCTGGAAGTGCGGGAACGGATGGATTCCCTCGGGGAGGTGATCGAGCCTCTGGTCGAGGAGGACGTGCTGACCTGTGCCGACACCTTCCGCGCGAACGGCATCAACGCGATCGCCGTCTGTCTGCTTCACGCCTACGCGAATCCAGCGCATGAGGTTCGGGTCGGCGCCCTGCTTTCAGAAGCCTATCCCGAGGCTGCGGTCTCCCTTTCGCACGAGCTGGTGCGGCAATGGCGGGAATATGAGCGAACCAGCACGACAGTCGTGAATGCCTACGTGATGCCAGTGATTGCGGACTATCTGCTGCGAGCTGAATCATCGCTGTCAGACGCGGGCTACGCCCGGCCCCTGTTCATCAGCCAGTCCTCCGGCAGCGTGCTGACCGCGCGCTCGGCACGCCACAAGCCGGTGCACACGATCATGTCCGGGCCGGCGAGCGGCGCCATCGCGGCTCAGCACATAGGCGCACTCGCAGGCCACGCCAATGTCATCGCCTTCGACATGGGCGGGACCAGCACAGACGTCTCGCTGGTGTATGAGGGCGCGCTGCGGGTAACAGATGATTCCGAGGTCGACCGCCATCCCCTGATGGTGCCGATGATCGACGTCAATTCCATCGGCGCAGGCGGCGGCTCTATCGCCTGGCTCAATCAAGCCGGCGCTCTGAATGTCGGCCCGCAGAGCGCTGGCGCGGAGCCCGGCCCGGTGTGCTACGGAAGAGGTGGCGACCGGCCGACGGTGACCGATGCCAACCTCGTGCTTGGAAGGCTGCATTCCCAACATTTCCTGAGCGGAGCGATCAGGCTCGACCGCGAGAGCGCAGAAGAGCAGATCCAAGCCACTGTCGGTGCGCCGCTGGGGCTCGACACGATCGCGGCGGCGCTTGGTATTCTCGAAGTCGCCAATACGAAGATGGGCTACGCCGCACGTGCGATCACGCTGGAGCGCGGATTGGACCCGACGGCGTTCGTCCTGCTGGCCTATGGCGGCGCTGGCCCGATGCATGGCTGCGCGGTCGCGCGCGCGCTCGGCGTTCCGGAAGTTATCGTGCCGGTCGGGCCCGGCGCTTTCTGCGCGCTAGGCGCGACCGTCGCAGACATTCGCCACGACTTCGCGCGCACATTCCTGTCCCGCCTGGACGAAGGTATTTCCCCCGACCCGATGGTAAGGCGCTTCGCGGAGATGGCCGACGAAGCGACAGCCGTTCTCGAAGAGGAAGGATTTGCGGCGGCCAGCATCGTGTTTCGTCGCGTCCTGGACATGCGCTATGTCGGTCAGGAATACACTGTCAGTGTACCGATGCCCGATGAGGCGCTGGACGAGCAAGCGTTACAGGACCTCGGTGCGCGCTTTCACCAACTCCATGAGAGCCGCTACGGGCACGCCTCGGAGAGCGAGCCGATCGAGATCGTGCATCTTCGCCTCTTCGCACTCGGTCCTGTGAGTAAGCCCGTTTTGCCGGAAATCGAACGCGGCGGGGTGCGTCCCGATATGGGTGCCGAGTTCGACGCCCTGCAAGCCGTCTTCGATGGTGAGGTGGGAATGGTGCGGACGCCGGTCTATGGGCGCAGGAAACTGCGGGCCCGCAACCGCATCGACGGACCGGCGATCGTCGTGGAGAAGACCGCAACGACCGTCATCGAGCCCGGTTTCGCCTGCGAGGTCATGGCGCAAGGCCATCTCAGCATTCGGCGGACGTCATGAGCGGAGCATCCCGACCTTCGGAGCCCAGTCAAGAATCCCCAAAGACGATTGACCCGATCACCCTCGAACTCGTCCGGCACGGCCTGATTGCCGCGGCCGAAGAGATGAAGATCAATCTGACCCGCACCGCCTACAACACGGTGATCTACGAGGTGCTCGATTTCAGCGTCGGGCTCTTTGACCGGGACGGCAACATGATCTCCCAGACTTCCGGTCTCCCGATCTTTCTCGGAAATCTGGGAGAGGCCGTGCGCACCCTGAAGCGCGATGTCGGCGAGGAGAACCTTCGGCCCGGCGATGTCTACCTGACCAACGATTCCTACGCCGCCGGCTCGCACCTCAACGATGTCAACGTGATGCAGCCGGTGTTCCTCGGCCCGGAACTGCTCGGCTTCGCGGTGAGCCGCGCGCACTGGATCGATGTCGGCGGCCGCGATCCCGGTGGCTGGTTCAGCGACACCACCGAGATCTACCAAGAGGGAATCCGGCTGCGCTCCATCCAGCTCTACGACGCGGGCCGGCCATTGGAGAGCGTGTTCCGATTGCTCCGTGACAACGTGCGGTATGCCGAGAGCATCATGGGAGACCTCAGGGCGCAGCTCTCCGCGTGCCGCACCGGCGAGGAGCGCTTTCTCGAAATCGTCAGCCGGCTCGAACGCGACACCGTGATGGCGGCAATCGCGGAAATCCAACGTCAGGATGAACTGATTGCGCGCGAAGCTATCGCCGCGATGCCGGATGGCGTCTACTGCGCCGATGCATTCATGGACGACGACGGAGTCGCGGTGGAAAGGCCGAAGATCAGCGTCAGCGTCACCATCGCCGGCGATTGCATGACGGTCGATCTGGCCGGCTCGGCGCGGCAAGTACGGGGGCCGATCAATCTGGGACTGCCGGGCACCATCTCAGCCTGCCGCGTCGCGTTCAAATGCCTGACGGCGCCATTGAGCCCGGTATCGGAAGGCTCGTTCCGCCCGCTCCGCGTCATCGTGCCCGACGATTGCATGTTCAACGCCAAGCCGCCGGCGCCCTGTGCCGTCTGGATCATCTCGATCACCCTGATCGACACGATCTTCAAGGCGCTGGAGCCGGCCCTGCCCGACCGCGTGCCCGCCGGCCAGTACGGCGACGTGGCCGCGATCTTCATCTTCGGAAACGATCCGCGAAGCGGGCAGCCCTATCTCATCGTCGAGCCCGAAGGCGGCGGTTGGGGCGCGTTTCGCGGGCGCGACGGGGAGAACGTGCTGATCGCGATCGCCGACGGCGATACGCGCAATATTCCGGTCGAAATCGTGGAGGCCAAGTATCCCCTTCGCATCGAGCGCTACGCGATCCGCGAGGATTCGGGCGGCCCCGGGCGATTTCGCGGCGGGCTCGGCCACTACCGCGATTTCCGCGTGCTCGACCACGATGCCGCGATCACCGCGACGATGGAGCGCTCGGCCTGCCCGCCCTGGGGGCTCGCCGGCGGCGGTGCCGGTGCGACCAACGTGCTCGTGGTCCATCCCGGCGGCGCCGACGAACGCGCCTACCAGAAGACGAGCGCGCTGCCGCTCGGCCCGGACCAGGTGATCAGCGTGCGCACCGGCGGCGGGGGCGGCCACGGAAGCCCCTTCGACCGCGATTCCGAGGCGGTGCGAAGGGATATCTTGGATGGCTACGTCAGCCGCGAGGCGGCGTTCCGCGACTACGGTATCGTCCTGACCGCGGAGACGCTCGAGATCGACGCCGAAGCGACGAAGGCGCGGCGGATTCAAGTTGCCAGAGGAGAAGGCCGCGACATACCATGAGCGTAAGTTGTTCTGTCAAAGGATAAAGGGAGGCACATCGCCATGTTTCGAATCGGAAAAGACAAGAAGTCCAGGGGTGGGACCACCCGCCGCGAATTGCTTACGGGTGCCGGCGGCGCGGTTGTCGGCGCAGTGATCGCGACAACCGGCTCTCAGCGTGCGAATGCCGAGTCGGCCTGTTCGGGCCCTCCGGTCAGGATCGGCTCCTCGGTGCCGTTGACGGGCTGGGGCTCGGGCGACGGCGAGGACATGATGCGCGGCTTCGAGCTCGCGGTCGATGAGATCAACGCGGTCGGCGGCATCTGCGGACGCCCGGTCGAGCACATAGCGCTCGATGCCGGCGAGTTCGCCCCCGACGTGATGGTTAACAACTTCAAGCGACTCATCTCGGAATTCGACGTCCACGCCATCATCGGGGGCTACCAGACCAACACGGGGCCCGAATTCGATCTAATGTCTGATTCGGAGATGATTTACATCCACAACAACACCGTTGAGATCAACGCTGAGGCTGTCCGGAATAACAAGGAGAAATACTGGATGATCTTCCAGCACGATCCGACGGAGCGGTGGTACTCGCTCAGCCTGCCGGGCGTGCTGGAGACCCTGGAAGCCAGCGGCGCGTGGCAGCCGATCAACTATGACATTGCGATCGTCAACGCGAACAACTCCTACAGTGCCGGCCTGACCAAGCACCTCAAGGAGCGGATCGAGGGGACGAAGTGGAACATCAGCATGATCGAGGAGATCGTGGTTCCGCTCACGGAATGGGGGCCGACGCTGGCGAAGATCCGGGCCAATCCGCCGTCCGTAATCTGGGTAACCGACTACTTCCCGGGTGATCTGGCGAGCTTCACCAAGCAGTTCGTGCTCGATCCGACGCCTTCGCTTCTTCACGAGCAGTACGGGCCCTCGGTGCCGGAGTTCCTCGACCTCGCGGGAAGCGCCGCCAACGGTGTGATGTGGGCGAGCGTGATCGGCGTCATCCAGGACGATATCGGCAACTCCTACAACGAGCGGTACCGGGAGCGCTTCGGCGAAGAGCCGGGCCTCAGCCAGGGCGGGGCGACCTACGACTCGACCCATATCTACTGGCAGGCTGCAGCGCTATCCGGCGGGGACGTAGAGAACCCCCGCAAGGTGGCCGACATGCTGCGCACCGTGAGTTGGCGCGGCGTGTGCGGTGCGCGCAAGTTCGACCCCGATGACCAGACCGCGCGTCCTTACCCGCACTACACTGAGGACGCCGCGCTGGCGATGCCCACGCAGTACTATCAGATCCAGAGCAAGCAGCACGTGGTCATCGATCCGGCGCCGTTCGCGACAGGCGAATTCCAGCTTCCGCCCTGGTTCTCGTAGGCGTCGCTGCATCTTCCGGGGGAGGCGGGCATCCGCTGCATCCCCCGGAGGAGTGGTCCCGGCTGCGGTCACGTACGAGAGTAGTCCGTGCTTCGCGACGTCTTCCCGGTCGTTATCAGCGCCATAACGCTGGGCTCGATATACGCCCTGATGTCGATGGGTCTCGCCCTGGTGTGGGGCGGCCTGCGGGTGCTCAATCTTACCCAGGGCGCGCTGTTCATGTTCGGCGCCTACACGGCGCTCACGATCGGCAAGGCGGGCATGCCGCCGGTGGTGGGCCTGATCGTTGCGTTCCTCGCCATGGGGCTGATCGGCGTGGTCATCTATGCTGGGCCGATCCGCATGCTGGCCTACCGGCCGGATCGGGAAAACGCGATACTCCTGGTTACAATCGGCCTCGCGATTATTTTGGAGAACATCGCGCTGCTTGAGTTCGGGCCGCGCAACCGTGCAGTACCCGAGCTCGTCGAAGGCGTGACTCGGATCGGCGGCGTGGTCGTCACATGGAACGCCGTGATGATGACGGGGGTCGCGATCGGCCTCCTCTCATTGATAGGAGCCGCGCTCAAATGGACCCGTCTCGGGCTGTCGATCCGCGCCCTAGCTCAGCAGCCTGACGGCGCCCAGCTCGCCGGCATCGGGCGCGATACGACATTCATCCTGGTGATGTTCCTGAGCTCCGGCCTTGCGGGCGTCGGCGGGGTGATGCTGTCCAGCTACTACTTCGTCACGCCTTATGTGGGGCAGACCTACCTTCTCACGGCACTCATCGTGACCATCCTCGGCGGGCTCGGCAGCCTGTCCGGCACGCTTGCAGCCGCGTATCTGGTGGGATTCGTCCAGGCATTCGTTTCGTTCTATCTCGGCGTGCGATGGTCGCTGCCGATGCTGTTCGCCCTCATTATCGTCATGCTCATCGTCCGGCCGGGCGGGATCGCCGGTAAAAGCGTGACGGGGCGGTTGTAGCCGAGCGGTGCGACGTCATGGCTGAGCAACCCGCCCCGTCCCCCAAGCCGCTGGTCAATGTGCGCGCCGGCTTCCTCGGGATCGCCAGCGGCACCGCGGTTTTCTGCGCGTTGCCATTCCTCTATCCCAACGCAGCCTTCCTCTCGATCGTCACGATCTTGTTCGTGTGGATGGCGGTTAACGTGTCTTGGAACGTCGTGCTGGGTTATGCCGGCATGTTCTCGTTTGGCCAGATCGCATTCTTCGCGTCGGGCGCCTATGCAACCGCAATTCTCGACGTGCATTTGGGCACGCCGCCTGAGCTGGACACCTTCGTGGGTTTCGTCGCCGGCGGTACGATGGCCTTTCTCATCGGCCTCGCCGCCATTCGACTCCGTGGGGTCTACGTCGCACTCGTGACGCTGGCGCTCCACGAGCTGTTACGAACGCTGATTTCGACCGACTATAGCGGCATCACTGGCGGCCCGAACGGGCTCAGCACCTCCCGCTATATCGACGTACCTGATCTTCTCGCGCAGTCGGTCGCAGGATATTGGATCGCGCTCTTCGCCGTGGTCGTCATAACCACCGGCACGCTGATGCTGCTGCGCTCGCCGGTGGGTCTCGCGCTCGTCGCCGCGCGCGATGCCGAGCACGTCGCGACGGCACGGGGTGTGCGCGCGATCAAGTATCAGATGATCGCCTTCGTTCTGAGCGGCGGTGTTGCTGGACTGATGGGCGGGTTCTATGCCCACTACATCGGTGTCGTGGCGCCCACCATGTTGAGCTTCGGTATCCTTATCGCGCTCTTCTCCATGATTGTCGTTGGAGGCTTGGGCACCTTCTGGGGGCCAATCATTGGCACCATCATCATGACGGCAATCACACAATATGCTCAGGGTGCCTTTCCCCAGTACCAATCGCTCATTGTGGCCTGCGTTCTCGTGGTCATCGTCCTGTTCCTGCGCAACGGTCTGGTCGGCGCGGTTCAGTGGGGCTATGGGCGCCTGATGCCGGCCCTGGCGCGAGTGCGGTGAGCACCGGCGACAACGGCGTGGCGCTCATCGAGTGCCGGGACGTCAGCGTTCGCTTCGGTGGGGTAGAGGCGCTCTCCCACCTGAACCTTACGGTCTGGCAAGGCGAAATCCTCGGCATTGCCGGTCCGAATGGCGCCGGCAAGACGACGCTGTTCAACACGATCTCAGGCCACGTGCAGCCGCGAAGCGGGTCAGTTCTCCTTGACGGCCGGCCGATTGCGGGCATGAGGCCCGATCGCATCTTTCAGCTAGGTATCGCGCGTACCTTCCAGATACCGGAGCTCATCGGCACCCAGAGCGTGCATACGAACATCCTGGTCGGCGCGCATTTCGCCCATGACACGAATGTCAGAACCGCCGTGGCATTCGGCGGCCAAAGCTATGATGCCGCTTATGACGCGCTGGTGGCATACGGGCTGGCCGAACATCGGGACAAGCTCGCAGGGAGCGCGTCACTCTACGAGAAGAAGATGATCATGATCGCGTCGGCCATGGCGCACACCCCGCGCGCCCTCTTGCTCGACGAGCCGGTCGGCGGGCTCACCACGAATGAGGCGCAGTCGATTCTCGACATCATTGTGCGGGTGCGCGAGCGGGGCACCACTGTCGTGATCGTCGAGCACGTCATGCGGGTGCTGATGGCGATCTCGGACCGTCTCGCTATCCTCAATCGCGGGACCCTACTTTTCGAGGGACGTCCGGAAGAGGTGCGGGAAAACGAAGACGTGCAGCGCCTCTATCTCGGCTCGTCTTTCAGGAGGTCGCGGACGTGACGAGCCCGGAGCCATTGTTGGCGGTCAGGGATCTCTGTGGCGGTTATGGCGACGTTCCCGTGCTGCATGACGTGAGCGTCGAAGTCTATTCGGGCGAGACCGTCGCCATGCTCGGGCCGAACGGTCACGGTAAGACCACCCTCCTGCGAACGGTGTCTGGCCTGCATAAGGCCAGCTCCGGCGAGATCCGGTTCGACGGCAGCGATATCTCGCGGCTCTCGCCGAACAGGATCGCCGCGCGCGGGCTCGTGCACGTGCCTCAAGGCGACCTCCTGTTCGGGGAAATGACGGTTATCGAAAACCTTCTCGTCGGCGCCTATTTGCTTTCCGCATGGTCGAAGCGGCGGGAGCGGATGGAGATGATATGGGAGATCTTCCCCGAACTGCGTCTCCGCCGGGATTCCATGACGCGTAATCTGAGCGGCGGCGAGCGCCGCATGACGGCGCTCGGGCGGGCTATGATGGGCAACGCCAAGCTCCTTATGATCGACGAGCCCTCCCTCGGCCTCGCGCCGATTGCGATCCAAAACCTTTACGGGGCGCTCGACAGGTTGAAGGAGACGGGGATCACGATCCTGCTGGTCGAGGAGGCGGCCGAACGGGTCAGCGGCGTCGCTGAACGGCTCTACCTGCTCGATTCGGGCCGGATCGTTCGAGAGGGGCCCGCCGAGGATCTACTGAGGGATAGGACGATGCTGGAAACCTACCTAGGCTAATCTCGAGGACGAGCGATTGGAGCCAGGATGGGCAGATTAGCCATCGACATCGGAGGAACCTTCACCGACCTCGCCTACTTCGACGAGGCCAGCGGGCGCCTGAGCGCGCACAAGACCCTGACGACCCCCGAGGACCTGACCGACGGCGTGCTGGAGGTCATAGAGTTTTCCAGGTTGGAACCGGATGCGGTCTCCTTCTTCGTCCATGGCGGCACGACGGTGATCAACGCGATCACCGAGCGCAAAGGCGTCAAGACGGCGTTCGTCGCGACGGCCGGCTTTCGCGACGTGCTGGAGATCGCCCGCGCCAACCGCCCCGATCTCTACAATCTGCGCTATCGCAAGCCCAAGCCGTTCGTACCCCGCGCGCTGACCTTCGAGGTGCGCGAGCGGGTCGACGCCGCCGGCCGGGAGATTTTGCCGCTGAGCCGGGAGGACCTCGACACGGTCGCCGCAGCTTGCCGCGCGGAGCACGTCGAGGCGATCGCCATCCTGTTCCTGCACAGCTACCGCGCGCCCGAACACGAGGCGGAGGCGGCAGGCTATCTCCGTCAACGACTGCCCGATGTGGCCGTGACGGCGAGTCACGAGATTACGCGGGAATGGCGCGAGTACGAGCGGGCCAACACCGCGGTGCTCAACGCCTATGTTCAGCCGATCGTGGAGCGCTACTTCGAGCGCCTTGAGAACAGGCTCGCGGCGATGGGCATTCGTTGCCCCTATGACGCCATGCAGTCCAACGGCGGTACGGCAAGCTTCGCGTGGGCCAAGGCGCGCCCGATCACGCTCATCGAATCGGGGCCGGCGGCGGGCATGAACGGTGCGGCGCTCGTCGGCGAGCTGTGCGGCGTGCGCGACGTGATGTATCTCGACGTTGGCGGAACCACCGCCAAATGTGCGCTGTTCGAGGACAACCGGCCGAAGGTCACCACGGAGTACAAGATCGAGTGGTCGCCGATCACCCCCGGCTATCCGGTCCGGGTTCCGGTCGCGGATATCGTGGAGATCGGCGCGGGCGGCGGCTCGATCGGCTGGCTCGACGGGAGCGGCGCGCTCCGCGTGGGACCCCAGAGCGCCGGCTCCGATCCCGGCCCCGCTTGCTACGGGCGGGGTGGCGAGCAGCCCACCGTGACGGACGCCAAGCTCCTCACCGGAGTCCTCGATCCACACTATTTCGCCGGCGGGCGCATCGAGCTGGACGTCGCGCGGGCGCGCGAAGCGATGCTGACCATGGCCGATCGGCTCGGCACCGGCGTCGAGCAGGCGGCGGCCTCCCTGATCCGCGTCGTCGACGCCAACATGCTGAACGCGCTCAAGCTGGTTTCCATCCAGCGCGGCTACGATCCCCGTGATTTCGCGTTGATCGCCGCCGGCGGCGGCGGTGCGATGCATGCCGTCTCGCTGGCGCGGGAGCTCGGCGTCAACGAAATCATCATTCCCCGTTACCCCGGCTACTTCTCGGCCTGGGGGATGCTGGTGACCGAGCGCCGCGCCGACTTCATCCTCTCGGCCCTGTCGCGACTCGAGGAGACGACGGCGGAGACCGTGCAGAATATTCTCGCCAAGCTGAAGGGTGAGGCGGAGGCATATTTTGGCGCGGAGGGTCTCGCCACCGAACGCCTGCGTTTCGACGCTCAGATCGATCTTCGCTATCTCGGGCAGGGGCATACGGTCACGGTCGCGATCGACATCGACACGGCCACGCCCGAAACGATCCGGCGCGCCTTTCATGCCGCGCACGAGCGCGCATACAACTTTCACCTGGAAGGCACGCCGGCGGAGCTCGTCACCTATCGGGTCTCGGCAACAGCGACAGAGGCGAAGCCGCAGCTGCGGCGATGGGAGGCGGGCGCCGCGCGGGCCACCCCGAAGAAGAGTCGCCGTGTCGATCTGGGTGATGAGGGCGAACACGAGGCCCAGGTCTACGAGCGCGCCTCGCTGCCGGCGCAGTTTGAGGCAGAAGGCCCGCTCATTGTCGAGGAGCCCTCCGCCAATACCGTCGTTCTTCCGGGGCAGTGCATGAGGGTCGATGATTACGGCTTCCTCCGCATCACGGAGGTCTGAGGCGCTCAGACGAGGACACACCATGGCGACGCAACCGGATATCTCGCTTAAGGCATTCAAGGCGGAGCAGGCGGTCACGCTGGAGATCATCGCCGGCAAGCTCCAGTCCACGACCGAGGAGATGGCGGTGATCGTGCGGCGCACGAGCATGTGCCCCATCGTTTACGAAGTGCTCGACTACGCCTGCGGAATCTGCGACGCCAACGCCGACCTCGTGGCGCAGTCGCACGGCATCACGCTTTTCACGGGCACGTTCAAGCGCTCGGTGCAGGCCCTGGTCGAGAAATTCGGCGATCGGATGCAACCGGGCGACGTTTACCTGATCAACGACCCGTTCGATGGCGGGGGCTCGCATCTGAACGACGTGGCCGCCGTTCGCCCTGTCTTCATCGACGGCTCGCCGTTCGCCTTTGCCATCGTCATCGCGCACTGGACCGAGGTCGGCGGCATGGTGCCGGGCTCACTGTCGCCCGAGTCGACTGAGATTCACCAGGAGGGCCTGCGCTTCACCGGCGTGCGCGCCTACCAGGGTGACCAGCGGAACGACGATGTCTTCGATCTCATCGCCGCCAATGTGCGGCTGCCAACGATGACCCTCGGCGATCTCAACGCAGAAGTCGCCGCCGTCCGTCTCGCCGATACGCGCCTGCAGGCGACCTGCAAGCGCTATGGCGTCGAAGCGGTGCACGCGAGCTTCGAGCAGACCCTGAATACGAGCGAGCGGATGAGCCGGGATGCGATCCGCGCTCTCCCCGATGGGGTCTACGAGGCGGAAGACGCGATCGACGGCACCGGCCTAAGCGACGATCCGCTCCCCGTGCGAGTCCGCGTGACCATCGAAGGCGACGAAATCGTCTTCGACTTCTCCGGCTCGAGCCCGCAGCAACCGGGGCCCGGTAACTGCACGATGGGCAGCCTGCTGTCGTCGGTGAAGACGGTGTTCAAGGCGCTCGTCGCACCTCACGCTCCCTCGAACGAGGGCTGGTTCCGGCCGCTCCGGATCGTCGCTCCCGAGGGCAGCATCTTCAATGCGCGGTTTCCGGCGCCGGTCGGCTGGTATTTCGAGGCGTCGATCATGGCCTCCGAGCTGATCTGGAAGGCGCTGGCGTCCTATGCGCTCGATCGTTTCAGCGTCGGCCACTATATGAGCGCCTCGGTCGCCGTGTTCTACGGCACTCTGCCCGACAGCGAGGAGCGCTTCGTCCTGGTGGAGCCCCACGCCGGCGGCTGGGGCGCCTCCCACGACTGCGACGGCACCAGCGTTCTCTGCCCGACCGTCGATGGCGATACTCAGAACTACTCGATCGAGCTATTGGAGGCGCGTCACCCGATCCGCTGCACCCGCTACGGTTTGAACGTCGGTGACGGCGCTGGGGCAGGGCGCTATCGGGGCGGCTTCGGGGTCGATCGGGAATACGAGATCCTCGCCGACGAAGCCTTCGTCTATGGCAGCCTGGCGCGCTCGGTCGATCCGCCCTGGGGCTTGAACGGCGGCACCAAGGGCTCGCCCAACTACTTCTTGATCGACCGGCCGGAAGGGCGCATCCAACGTGCCCGCCTCGGGACTCTGCCGCTCAGGCGGGGCGATCGCGTCGCCATCCGCACGGGATCTGGCGGCGGCTACGGCGCGCCCCATACGCGGCCAGCGGCGGAAGTCCTGGCGGATGTCCGCGCCGGCTGTCTCGGCCCGGAAGAGGCCGAATCGATCTACGGTGTCGTGATCGGTGCGGACGGAAGCGTGGACGCGGCCGCAACCGAGAGGCGACGGGTCGGCGGAGCCTGAGCTATCTGGCCGGCGCTCCCAGGCGTTCCCTGACCCGCGGCATCACCTCGCCGGCGAGCCTGGCCGAGGACGCAAGCAACGCCTCCCAGTCTTCGCGCCGGGGCGCATCGACGGTCCAGAACAGCAGCACTCCAAACGGGCCGACCTCTTCGCGATAGGCCAGTATCTGCTCGACGACCGAATGGGTGTCGCCGGCGATAGCGCATTCGCGGAGCACGCGCTCAGGCGTCACCGCTTCGTCGGGCATGTCCGGGTCGCTCTTCATCAACGACGTCATCTTGGCCTTGGCGAACAGTCTCACGACATAGTCGAAGAAGTCGTAAAAGATGCCCTCTGGATCCAGGAGATAATCCATGGCAGCGGCGGCGTCTGGGCCGACGAAGATCGTGCGCGCGACCCGCCAATTGTCTGGGTCAGGCGCGCGGCCCGCCTCGGCACAACCCTCGGCATAGACCTGCCAATGGCTGCGGACGGAGTACGCTGGGATGAAGTTTGCGGAGATCGGGCTCCAGCCCCGCCTTCCGGCATCGCGCACGGTGCCGGAATAGGGCGACGCGGCGGGGCATGCGATCGGCGGATGCGGCGTCTGGTAGGGCTTCAGGACGGTGCCGACGCCGAGCTCCGGGAAGACGAATTCCCTGAGCCCTACGTCCCGGTACTGGCCCGTGAACTCATAGGGACCATCCTGCGACCAGAGCGCCAGGATCGTGTCGATGGCCTCGCGTGCCAAGCCCGCTCGCCGTTCGCTGTCGGTCACGCCGAACAGCTCGAAATCGCTCGGCAGGCCGCCTGGGCCGACGCCCAGAAGCAGCCGGCCTTCGCTCAAATGGTCGAGCAGAGCGGCGTGAGCGGCGATGGCGGCCGGATGGTGATAGGGCAGGTTAACCACGCCGGTCCCAAGCTTGATTCGCTTCGTACGGGCAATGAGGTTGGCGAGGAAGGTGAAGGGGCAATTGACCGGTGTACGCAGGGCCGAATAGTGCTCGGCGATCCAGAACTCGTCGTAGCCGAGCGAGTCCGCCTGCACGGCCATCTCCACATCCTGCAGCAAGCCCGCATGCGTGTCGCGACCGGCGGCGTGGATTGGTGTCATGATCATGCCCAGTTTCATGCTGGCACCATCCTCACCTTGTTCGGCGACCGGCCGCCGGCTGGGGCGGTCAGGCGAGCAGGTCTCGTATACGGGCGATATGTTCCGGCCCGATGCCGCAGCAGCCGCCTACGATGTCGGCGCCCCCATCGAGCCAACGGGAGACGAACGCGGCATACCGCTCCGGATCCAGGTCTGCACGCAAGTCCGTATACCAAGTTGGATCCCGCTCCCAGCTCTCCGGGACTGGCCGGAACGCATTGGCATAGCCGCCCACGAGTTTGCTCGTATTTCGACGCAATTCCGGCAACGCGATTGAGATCGATTCCGGCTGGGTGCAATTGAACAGGAATGCCTCGACCTCGAGTCCGTCGAGAGCTGCCAACGCTTGGCTCACCGACTCGCCGCTGCGTAGTCGGCCGCTCGCATCGTCATCGAGGGTCCAAGAGACCCATATCCGCCTTCCGGTCTGTGCCGCCGCTTGCGCGGCGACCCGCGCCTCGACGCTACTGGACATAGTCTCGCACAGCATAATGTCGACATCGGCGGCGAGCGCGTCCGCAATGCCCCGATAGATCGGATAAGTCTCGTGGGCCGTGCCTACAAGGTCCGTGCGGTAAGTGCGGGCGAGAGGTGGCAAAACGCCGGCAATTAGTACGTCCCGACCGCCGACCTCCCGAGCCTGGTTGGCGAGGCGCGCCGCGAGCTGCGTGAGTTCGGCGAGTCGATCATCCAGGCCTTCTGTCATTAGCAGCTTGGGAACGACCGCGTAGTTGTTGGCGGTTATGACGTCTGCGCCCGCTTTGATGAAGGCGGCATGCACGTCCCGAACCGTGTCGGGGTCGCTCAGCAGGGCCTTGGCGGTCCAGATCGTCGGTGGGACCTCGACGCCGCGACGTTTCAGCTCGCGTCCAACGCCGCCGTCAAGAAGGATCACCTGTTCATTTTGGGACATAACTTGCGCTCCCCGGCGCACGGTTGATCATCTGCCACTATTAACATGCAGGGACACCGATGTGGCGTTCCGGATCATGTCGAGAACGGGGCATGACCTCTCGATCTGGGCGAGCAGCCGATCCAGGTCGTTCTGGCTTGCCGTCCCACCAAGCGTCATCGTCACCTCGATTTCACCGAAGCCGGCGCGTACTTCGGGTTCGAGGTCGAAAAAGCCACGGGTGTCCAACTCTCCGCTCAGCGTGATCGAGATTCCGTCGATCGGGATGCCATAGTAGTCCGCATAGGCTTGGCAGGTGACGGAAATGCTCGCGCCGAGCGCGGCGAGCGCTACTTCGGCTGGGTTCGGTGCCATGCCGCCGCCGCCGAAGCTTTTCGGCTCGTCGACAAGAACCGTGTGTCCGCCGAATTGCCCCACATTCAAGAGGCGGGCGATCTGCACCACCTGGCCCGCCATTGGCTCCTTGATGTGCTCGTCGCGCCCGGTGCCGGCTGCCTTGATCCATGTCTGCATTATAGGCCTCAGCGGCCGACGTCCACTCATCCCATTTGCCCTCTTTGACTTGGCGAGTGCCGATAGTAGCCCTGATCTGTTGTTCGGCGTGCAATTTTGGGAGATTATATACGATGGTCACATTGAGCGGGCGATGACATAACGTGCAAGCTGGATGCCTTTGGAGACCTCTGCGTTGTAACTATCACCGACTGTTGACAGGCGGACGATCTTGGCAACCGACGCCCCACAATCCCGAATCTCGTCGGCGTACTTGATCCCGAATAGACGGATCATCGTCGGTTTTTCGCCGTGGAGTGCGTTTTGATGCATATCTGAGAGGACGTTCGCGAGTTCTTCAGGCGTCATAGCCGTCTCATTGACCTCCGCCTCCTCGCCCAATAGCTTCCGGAGCAGGCGGTTAGTTTCGTCGATTTTATCGAGTTTTCTTAGGATTCCTGGATTCTCGTCGGTGCCGTCGAGGATCCGGTCCAGGTCCTTACGGAATTCGTCGAATCCCTTGTCCATCTTGCGCTCGAGTCGTTTCAGTTCCCTTTCGACTCGATTTAGGCGTTCGGTGGGGATCTTCTCGTCGGTCACGCGGGGGAGGGTATCCCCCGCCGGGGTTCGGGATCAAGCCTCCGGGTCCCTGACCACCCTTACCGGCCGCAGTACCGTCCGGGCCAATTCTTCGGGAGTGGCGTCGATGCGCACCTCTTCCCGTAATTCAGCGCGAGTTGGTTGGTAGGTGGAGGGTTTGACGCGAACCACGGGTCGGTTGTGGGGACCCGTGGCGATTCGGGGGTTCTGTTTCATCCGTATTTGATGGACGTTTCGCACCCGCCAGTCAAGTCGGTTTGACCCGATCCCCACCTCCCGCCTACCCTTTCGCTGCTTATGACGCGTGAGCAGCCCGCTCCGTCAGGTCGGCCGCCAAATACAAGAGCCCTTGACCCGGCCGGAGTAGCTCCCCGCGCTTGGCGAATAGGCGGGACCACACGTGTCGTAAGCACTGTCCGGCGCCAGCGCTGGTGCCGGATCAACGGCATGGGGGTGAGTTGTGGGGATTGTGTACGTTATAACCAACCCGGCGATGCCGGGACTGGTGAAGATCGGTAAGACCAAACAACTCATTGAGCAGCGACTACGCAATTTGGACGTCACTGGGGTGCCGGTCCCGTTCGAGTGTGTCGCGGCATGGGAATTCGCGGACGCCGATGGGGTCGAGAAGTCGCTTCACCAAGCGTTTGCGGACCGGCGCGTGCGCCAGTCCCGAGAATTCTTTCGGGTCTCGCCCGCCCAACCTATCGCCATCTTGGAGCGGTTCGGGGCAAAGGACGTCACTCCCCAAGGCGACGTCGTCGACGAGCGGCACGCGGCCGATGACCGGGCCAGCCTTGAAAAATCTCGCGAACGTCGGGAGCGCTTTCGGTTCGACATGGTCAAGATCAATTCGGGAGCCGAACTTTCGTCCGTCTGGGATGAAAACATCAAGTGTAAGGTTGTAGATGACCGCCAAGTGGAGTTCGATGGTGAGGTCATGACCCTGTCTGCCGCCGCCAAGCGGGTGCTGGGCAACTTGGGAAAGCGGTGGCAGTCCGTGAGCGGCCCGGAGTCGTGGCGGTACAGAGACAAGACTTTGGTGGCGATTCGGGATGAAATGGAATCGTGAACCTCCTACCCCGTTCCCGCTGGTGGCACTGGCTTCTCTATCCTGTGTTGGGGGTCTTGGCGGCGCTATTGCTGGCCGGGGCAGTAGTTGTGGTATCCTCGGGTTGAGCGAAAGACGCTGATGACAGAACGGGAAATTGTTGATGATGGTAACGGCCAAACTGGTGCGCGACGACAAGGTTGTGCTGTCGATGGATGGGGACGTGAGCAAGACGGGGGACATGGACCGTCTCATACACGAACTCTACGAAAAGTACCGCCTAGAAGACTACGGCAACAACCCACTCTCGGACGGTTGCCTACTTTCCCTCGGAAAGACCCCCGTCCCGGGCACCTAAGTGCTCAAGGATCTCGTCCTGCGCCAACCCCACCGCTCTTATGAACTCGTCCTCGAGCCGTTTGATGTCCTCGGGGGTTGAGCCCGTGGGTGGTGGGTCGGGTTGAATTTCAACGGGTCCGTTGGGGACCTTTCTCACGTAGGCGATTTCTCTGAGCATCCGCATGTCCTTAGAGCCTCTTGCAAAACAGCTGAGGCGAGCGGCTTTTCTGCCTGAGTGAAGGCCTTTGCGGTGGGACCGGCCCACCCTCGTGAGTATCATGTGCTGCCGCAAAACACCGCATGATGCCCACGGAGGAGTGGAGCCGTGTCCCTGCGCGAGATGCTATCGGATTACTGGTACGCCTTTCAACAAGAGTTGTTCCCGAGGCTCGAGAGCGAGCTTGGCCCGATGGGCGAGCGCTACGAGCTGTTCGTCGCGGTTCTGGAACTGGTGCGGGTCGAGGCTCTTCTGCCCTACTTCCGCGGCCAGGTAGGGCGTCCGGAGGAGGACCGCGCGGCGCTGGCGCGCGCCTTCATAGCCAAGGCCGTGTTCGACGTTCCGACGACGCGCGGCCTGATCGAGCGTCTTGAGGTTGACGGCAGGCTATGGCGGCTGTGCGGCTGGAGCGGTGCCGGCCGGCTTCCGAGCGAGGCGACGTTTTCGCGGGCCTTTTCCGAGTTTGCCGAGAGCGGTCTGGCCAGCCGTCTGCATGAGACGCTGATTGCGCGGACGATGGATGGCCATCTGGTGGAGCACATCTCGCGGGATGCGACGGCGATTGAAGCGCGGGAGAAGCCGGCGGCGAAGCCGAAGGCAGCGAAGCCGAAGCGGCGGCGCAAGCGGGGGCGGCCCCGCAAGGGAGAGGCGCGGGCGAAGGAGCCGAGCCGGCTGGAACGGCAACTGACGATGAGCCTTCCGCAGATGCTGGCGGACCTGCCGAGGGCCTGCGATGTCGGCAGCAAGCGCAACGCCAAGGGCCATACCACCTCCTGGATCGGGTACAAGCTGCACGTCGATACCGCCGATGGCGGGATCCCCGTCAGCTGCATCATGACGTCTGCGTCGACGCATGACTCCCAGGTGGCGATTCCGTTGGGGACCCTGACGGCCGGGCGGGTCGAGAACCTCTACGACCTTATGGACGCGGCCTATGATTCCATCGAGATCTGGGCGCACAGCATCTTGCTGGGCCACAAGCCGATCATCGACGTGAACCCCCGCCGCTCGGTCGACATGAAAGAGGCGTTGAAGCAGGAGAAGAAGGCGCGGCGCACGCTCGGTCTCGTCTTTCCCGAGGAGCGTCGCTACGTCGTGCGCTCGGGGTCCGAGCGGATCAATGGGCGGCTCAAGGATGAGTTCGGCGGCCGCCATGTCCGCGTGCGCGGGTACGACAAGGTTCTCGCCCACCTCATGTTCGGCATGACCGTGCTGACGGCCAGCCAGCTGATGCGCCTCATCGTTCCGCCGATCTAGTCCGGCTCGTCTCCTTCGCCATCACGGTGGCCGCACTTCTCGAAAGACGGTGCGGCCAAACGCGCCCGAAGTTCGACGAAAATACCGAATCGGAGGCTGTGCCAACGCCGATCCGACCATGGTCGCCATCAAAATCGCACCAATTGCCGTGCGCGGACGTCGTTGCTAGCTTGGGTGTTCTTGCGCCGCTCCGAATCGATCAGAATTTTGCAAGCGGCTCCTTATTTAGCCGACCGCGCCCCCGAGTCCAGTCCATTGTCCGCGATCAGGTCCGCGTAACGCAGCCGCTTGCCCACCAACCCCTCTACGATTCCCCGCATCTGATCGATGGTATCGGCCTCCCGGTCATTGTGTCGTCCCGCGAACTCGTCCACATAACGCTGGAGATGCTTAGGGCTGATCTTGTGATATGAACCGGTGAATCCCCGGCGCATCAGCGACCAAAATGACTCGACACCGTTTACGTGGGCCATCCCCCTGACATACTCCCCTACTCCATGCCGGACAGCCTCGTGTGTATAGGGAAGCCCGTGATAACCCCCTCCCTCGTCGGTATAAACGGTGGCATCGGCGGCCACATGCTCGTCTAAAAACGCATGAATCGTCGGCTTTTTGGTATTCGCCACCACCTTCGCGTGAATGCGTTTGGTGTCTCGGTCCTTCAATCCGGCGACGATGGTCTTACCAGCGCCTCCGGTACCGATGTGCTTTCGATCTTTGGCGTGCTTGTTCTTCTCGAGACCACCGATGTAGACCTCATCCGCCTCCACCGGACCTGAGAATACCTCGGAATCGTTCTCAAAAGATTTACGGAGCCGATGCATGAGAAACCACGCCGACTTCTGTGTGATCTCCAGGTCCCTGTGCAGCTTGAGACTGCTGGTACCCTTGATGCCCGTCGTCAGCAGATAAATGGCGATGGCCCAGGTCTGGTAGCGGAGGTTCGAGCCCTGCATGACGGTCCCGGTCCGTAGACTGAACATCGGGCGGTTGGGGCAGTCGCGGCACCGGTGGGTCATGGACTTGTGCTTGATGCCGGACTGAACGTTGAGGCTGCCGCAATGGGGGCAGTGGGGACCGTCCGGCCATACCTGCGCCTCGAACCACGCGCGGGCGGTCTCGTCGTCGGGGAACATCCGCAGCAGGGTGACGAGACCAATGCCCTCGCGGTCTCCCTTGCCCGGTGCGCTCTTGCCCATCGCTGAATCTCCTGAATGTGACCAAAGTGTAACACATCAGGAGGTAACGGTCAAGGAAAACTTTCTTCTAAAACAAATACTTAGGGACCAGAATCTCCGGCAGATAAATAGGTGGAAGCTGCGTGGCCGAGTGGCTAGGCGCAGGGCCGGCAATCCTTGTTACGCCAGTTCGAATCTGGCCGCAGCCTCCACCACCGTATTTAGCACGGGACCCGAGCGCGGTCGATTGTACCGGAGATCGATTCGGGTTATAAGGTCGCGCTCCCGTAGCTCAACTGGAATAGAGCAGGGTTTTGACTAGGCCCGGGATGCAGGTTCGAGTCCTGCCGGGAGCGCGACCTTGGACCGATTGTCGTTTTATCAACTCATTTAGTCAAGTGGGTTATTCCGACAAGGGCCGGCAAAGGATCGAAGGTCGGTGCGGTCCATTGTGACCATCGTATATAATCTCCCAATTTTGACCCCCCAGCATCAAGCCACTTCAATAGCTTATCGCGCCGATCGGCGCGCAACCCACGCGCCGATCAACACTCGGCCGGCAGGGGGCGGTCATCCCAGACGGTGAATTCCGTCTTGTCCGGCTTCAATCCCGCGATGCCGGCGTCGGTCAGGCGCATCCCTTTCCTTCTGTTCACGTCCTCGCCCCGGAGAGGATCGGGGCGAGGGAATCGACCGCCTCGCGAACCGATATGTCGGAGAGATGTGCGTATTTCAGGGTGGTGGCCGGCTTCTCGTGACCGAGCAGGCGGCCGAGCGTGCGGACCGACTCGCCGCTGAGAAGCGCCATGCTCGCGTATGAGTGTCTCAGATCGTGCAGGCGGACATCTTCCAGACCCGCTTCCGCCCTCACCTGCAACCAGAAGCGCTGCAGCCACATCCTTGGCGCGCGCCGACCTTCCACCGGGAAGACAGAACGCGCGGAGCGTGGCAGACGGTCGAGGACGTCCCGCGCTGCCTCGCAAAGCCAGACTGTGCGCGGGCCAGTCTTGCTGTCCCGGAGGAACAGGTGTCCCTCGCGGTAGTCCGACCACCTCAGCGTAAGGATCTCACCCTTGCGGCACCCGGTCAGGACAAGCAGCCGCACGGCCGCTACGTGGAACGGACGATCGCCTTCTCGACGCTCCAGGACTTCGGCGAGGCGGCGGTATTCTTCGGGAGACAAGAAGCGTTCCGAGCGTCCCTGCCGGTAACGCCGGATGCCCTTGCAGGGGTTGCTGTCCTCCGGCCGGTGACCCCAAGCTTCCGCCTGCTGCATGATCACCGACAGGATCGGCGCCGAGCGGTTCGCGGCCGCGGGCGTCGCGTGGAGAGAGCGGAACCACGCCTGTACGTCCTCGCGGGTTATCGCCCCGATGGCACGTCCCCGGAAGAAGGGGAGAATCTGCCGGCGAAGGTAGACGCGATTCGTCCTGAGAGTTCTCGGTTTCCAGCGGCGGCCGTATCGGGCGAAGACTTCCTCGGCGAGCTGCTCGAACAGGACTTCGCCGGGATCTTCAGCGTCGGGCTCGCCGCCGTCCCGAAGGGCGGTCAGCATCGAGCGGGCGCGGGCGCGTGCCTCCGTCTCGGTCACGGTCTCTGCGTCGGCCACCGTCTTCCAGACCCGTCGGCCCCGATGCTGGCTGTGGATGAAGTAACGCTTGGCGCCGGATGGCATAACCCGGACGCCGTACCCCTTGAGTTGGGTGTCCCTGACGTCGTTGACGGTGTTCACTGCCTTGATCCGTGTACCGTCAACCGCCACCAGCTCGCGTCCGAACAGCTCCAGTTCGCGGCATAGCCTCACGAACTCCCGAAACACCTGGCGGAAGGCCGCCCGATTGATCCGCCGGAAATCGGCGATCGTCTTGAAGTCTGGCGACAATCGCCGCAACAGCCAGATCACTTCGAGATTACGCTTGCTCTCAGCCTCCAGCCGGCGGCTCGAACGTACCCGATTGAGATAGCCGTATATGTAGAGCTTCAGCAAATCCGCCGGATCGTAGCCGGGGCGACCTGTCGCCTTCGGCGCGGCGCGCTCGAAACCAGCGGTCGCCAAGTCCAAACCATCCACGAAGGCGTCGATGAAACGGACCGGGTTATCCCGGCCCACGTAATCGTCCACTGCTTCCGGCAGAAGCAGAACCTGAGAGCGGTCAATGCCAGGAATGTGTCTCATGCCGAATCCTAACATCGCCATGAGTCGGACGGAATCCCCCGCCACCTAGAGTTTTCACACGGTCTGACGCACCTGCGGTGCTAAATCACTGAAACAATGAATGTATTTTTCCTCTTCTAGTGCCATTGGGCGCGAAAATCAAGCTCATTTCGCACCCCGCTGCAACAGAATGGAGAGACTCATTCATGGCAAGAATACGCCTCACCCAGCGCCGGGTCGACGCGCTTGCACCGCGCCGCACCGTCCACGAGGTCAGGGACACCCAACTCAAGGGATACGGCGTCCGGGTGATGCCATCCGGCGCCAAGCGTTACTTCATCCACAGCCAGCATCGGGGCCGACGGGTCTGGAAGACGGTGGCCGACGCAGAGACCGTGACCGAGACGGAGGCACGCGCCCGCGCCCGCTCGATGCTGACCGCCCTTCGGGACGGCGGCGAGCCCGACGCTGAAGATCCCGGCGAAGTCCTGTTCGAGCAGCTCGCCGAGGAAGTCTTCGCCCGATACGGCCGCCGCTGGAAACCGAGAACTCTCAGGACGAATCGCGTCTACCTTCGCCGGCAGATTCTCCCCTTCTTCCGGGGACGTGCCATCGGGGCGATAACCCGCGAGGACGTACAGGCGTGGTTCCGCTCTCTCCACGCGACGCCCGCGGCCGCGAACCGCTCGGCGCCGATCCTGTCGGTGATCATGCAGCAGGCGGAAGCTTGGGGTCACCGGCCGGAGGACAGCAACCCCTGCAAGGGCATCCGGCGTTACCGGCAGGGACGCTCGGAACGCTTCTTGTCTCCCGAAGAATACCGCCGCCTCGCCGAAGTCCTGGAGCGTCGAGAAGGCGATCGTCCGTTCCACGTAGCGGCCGTGCGGCTGCTTGTCCTGACCGGGTGCCGCAAGGGTGAGATCCTTACGCTGAGGTGGTCGGACTACCGCGAGGGACACCTGTTCCTCCGGGACAGCAAGACTGGCCCGCGCACAGTCTGGCTTTGCGAGGCAGCGCGGGACGTCCTCGACCGTCTGCCACGCTCCGCGCGTTCTGTCTTCCCGGTGGAAGGTCGGCGCGCGCCAAGGATGTGGCTGCAGCGCTTCTGGTTGCAGGTGAGGGCGGAAGCGGGTCTGGAAGATGTCCGCCTGCACGATCTGAGACACTCATACGCGAGCATGGCGCTTCTCAGCGGCGAGTCGGTCCGCACGCTCGGCCGCCTGCTCGGTCACGAGAAGCCGGCCACCACCCTGAAATACGCACATCTCTCCGACATATCGGTTCGCGAGGCGGTCGATTCCCTCGCCCCGATCCTCTCCGGGGCGAGGACGTGAACAGAAGGAAAGGGATGCGCCTGACCGACGCCGGCATCGCGGGATTGAAGCCGGACAAGACGGAATTCACCGTCTGGGATGGCCGGGTTGCCGGGCTCGGCGTTCGCGTGCGTCCATCGGGACATCGCAGCTTCGTCTGGCACGGGCATGCCAACGACGCGGCGGTCAGGTTGACCATCGGCTCTGCCGCGCTCATGACCGTTGAAAACGCCCGGCGCGAATGCCTGGCGCTTCAGAACGGTAGCGCTTCAAGGATAAAGGACCCGAATAAGGGATCGGAAGCTCCTCTGTTTCGGGAATACGCCTTGGGAGAGTGGAAAGCATCGGCCGCGGTCCGATGGGGGGCTTCGCGGCATAGGTCTGTCGACCGCATGCTGGCGAAACAACTCTTGCCCGCCTTCGGCGCTCTCCGGCTGGATCGAATCCGTCGCCCGCTTGTGGAGCGATGGTTCGACGTCCACAGCCAGACAGCACCCGAAGGCGCGAACAAGGCGCTCCAGTTGCTTCGTCAGATCCTGAATGCCGCCGTCGCGACCGGCCTGATCGCCGCCAATCCGACGCAAGGCATCAAGAGAAACCCCCGCCCGAAACTCACTCGCTTTCTGTCCACCGAGGAAATCGACCGGCTTCACCGTACGCTGGATCGGCTGGTCGATGAACGGTCTTCCCGGCAGCAGCCGGCCGACATAATCCGACTGATTCTTCTGACGGGTTGCCGAAAGGGGGAAATTCTGAAGTTGAAATGGTCCGAGGTCGACGGCGACGTCCTCAGGCTGGCGGAGACCAAGACCGGCCCGCGGACGGTGTGGTTGAACCGAGCGGCCAGTGCCATCGTCCTCCGACAACCGCGTATAGGGAGCGCCTATGTGTTCCCGTCTCCGGCAAACCCAGCCAGGCCACGTTTAGGCACTCCGGCTCTGTGGAACCGTATCAGGAAGGAGGCCGGCATCGAGGACGTCCGCGTGCACGATCTGAGGCACACGGTGGCAAGCCAGGCCGTGGCCAAAGGCGTCGCGCTGCCGACCGTCGCTCGAATGCTAGGACACTCGGACCCGAAGATGACCTTGCGCTACGCCCATGTCAGCGACCGGGACGTGGAGGCCGCGGCGGAGCGCATCGGAAAGGTCATAGAGACCGCAATGGAGACCGGCCGGGCACCGCCATTGCGCCGTCCGGAGCCATCACCGAACGACAGAACGGTCATGGCACAATCGCAAGCGTCTGGAGATGGCGGCCTTTTTAAGGACGCGGGAGGTGTGGACAGTACGGACAGTGCCATTTCGGCGGACGGTGTCGGAGCGGGTTCGGGAGGCTCTGCGCGTGCCGCCAGCGAGACCATGGGACAGGTCTCCGCGTCCGATTCGTGGGCGAAGAGATCCCGCTCAGTAGTCTAGCAGCATCGGATAGCGAAGCGCGTGGGTGGGTGAGGCTGAGGCTGAGGCTGAGGCTGAGGCTGAGGCTGAGGCTGAGGCTGAGGCTGAGGCTGAGGCTTACTCTTAGAGCAGCCCCGTCCATGCGGGTCAGATCGGGCAGCCAGGCGCGCCGCACCGCCTCCGGCGCGAATCGATCCAGCACATAGGCGACCGCGCCGGTGAGCGTCGCCGGGCAATGGATCGAAATGTCGGACTGGGAGAGCAGACAGCCCATGGCGAAGGTCAGCGCGAAGGGGCGGCGCGCGGGGCCGTAGTTCAGCCCGACGATGCCGCGCTCGTAGATGCCGCGGTGGACCGCGGCATAGAGTGGGTTGCGGCGCACGGTCGTGCGGGGCCTCCCGTCTTCGTCCGCCGTTTCCAGGACGGGCGGCGCGAAGCGGTCCGTGTAATCCGCCTGCTCTTCGAACGTGCCCGCAGTCCAGGCGCCCAGCTCGCTCAGCCGCGCGGCGTCCTCCTCCGTAAGCCACGGCGCACGCCGGCGCAGCAGCGCTTGCAGGTTCGCGTCCTCCAGAAAGACGTTCCGTTCCGCGTTTCCGGCAGAGGCCGTCATGCCCGCCAGCATAGCGGAACCGCCCCGCTACCGGTTGGCGAAGGCCTCGAGCGAGGAGAGGTAGGCCAGGACCCGCTCGAGCGGTTCCACGTCGCAATACTTCATGTCGATGTCGAACAGGTTCCATTCGAGCGCAGCGGGCACGCGGTCGCCGACGCACTCGCGCACCACGACGGTGCGGAACCCCTCGCCGAGGGCGTCTTCCACCGTGTGCCTGACGCAGCCGGCCATGGTGACGCCGGTGCAGATCAGCGTGTCGATGCCGCCCGCGCGGAGGACGCCGCCGAGGTGGGTGCCGGCGAAGGCGCTCGGGCGTTTCTTGACGATCACCGTGTCCACGCCGGGCTGCGGCGGGATGCGGTCGTCGATCTCGGTCGCGGGCGCACCGAGCATGAGGTCTTCGAACGGGGTCTTGAGCGGGAACGTGCCCATGTCGAAGCGGCTGCAGAACGCGGTGGTGGTGTAGATCACCGGCACGCACCTGGCCCGCGCCGCCTCGAGCAGGCGCTGAACGCCGGGGATGATCCGCTCGTCCATGTCCTCGCAGGAGAAGCGGTAGCCCGGACGGGTCCAGGCGTTCGCGAGATCGATATTGAGGAGCGCCGGGCGGCTCCCGAAGCCCGAGCGCCGGTTCCAGCCGCGCTTCCTGTAAAGCCCGGAATCCGACGAAAAGATGGTGTCGAGGGCCGCGCGGACCTCGTCGTCGAGCGGCATGGCTGCCTCCCTCCCTCCGTTGTCTGCCCATGGTATGCCACGGCGGGGCCGGGGGCGATGGGCCGGGGCGACGGGTTTGATTCGGTGCCGGCCGCTCTCTACCCTGGCCGGCGAGGTCGAACAGGAGGCACGCGCCATGGCGAACGTCGACCCCATCACCGTGCAGGTGATCGGCGGCGCCCTGCATACAATCGCGAAGGAGATGGGACACCTGCTCTATCGCATGTCCTACTCCTCGATCATCCGGGAATCGGAGGATCTCGGCGCCGGGCTCTTCGATCGCGGCTTCAACACGCTCTGCGAATCGGATTCAACGCCGATGCATATCGGCTCGATCCCCGGCTATCTGCGG
Source organism: Alphaproteobacteria bacterium (assembly GCA_965262755.1). GTDB lineage: Bacteria > Pseudomonadota > Alphaproteobacteria > UBA828 > UBA828 > WTGU01. The sequence goes on from OZ253557.1 coordinate 2,069,919, forward strand.
GGCGCCGAGCGCACCATGCACGACACGTGGCGGCCCGGCGATGTCGTGCTGCACAACCATCCCTATCACGGCGCGAGCCATGTGCCGGACATCTGCTGCATCGTGCCGGTGTTCCACGAGGACGAGCTGGTCGGCTTCTCGGCCAACACGGCGCATCATGTCGACCTCGGCGCCGCGACCCCCGGCATCGTCATCGACATCCCGGACGTATTCGCCGAGGGCATGCTCTTCTCGGGCGTGAAGCTCTACGAGGAGGATAGGCTGAACCGCGCGCTCTGGCAGCACATCGAGACCAACACCCGCGTGCCGCGCGACGTGCTGGGGGATATCGAGGCGCAGGTCGCCTCCGCCCGGCTGGGAGTCCGCCGCTTCCAGGAGCTCTACGAAACCTACGGGAAGGCGACGCTTGAAGCCGCCACGGCCGAGCTGATGGACTATTCGGAGCGGATGCTGCGCCGGCGCATCCGGGAGATTCCCGACGGGGACTATGTCGCCGAAGGCTTCCTGGACGACGACGGCGTCAACCGGGAGGTGCGCCTGCCGGTCAAGGTCACCGTGCGGATCAGGGGCGATTCGGCGGTGGTCGACACGACCGGCTCCGCGCCCCAGGTGGCGACCGCCTTCAACGTCCCCTTCGAGGGTTCGACCAAGGTGACGTGCTATTTCGCGTTCCGCGCGCTCCTGCTCGATACGAGCACCACCACCGAATACATTCCCCAGAACCAGGGCTCGTTCCGCCCGATCGAGGTGGTCTCGCCCGAAGGCTCGATCTTCAACCCGAAGTTTCCGGCCGCCTGCCAATCGCGCTTCGCCCAGTGCCAGCGCCTGGTCGACCTCATCTGCAAGGCGCTCGCGCCGGTGATCCCGGACAAGGTGACGGCCGGCTGCGGCGCGACCCTCTCGGCCTTCGCCTATTCCGGCGTGCGGCCCGGCGGCGACTACTGGATCCTGGTCGAGATCAACGAGTCCGCCTATGGCGGGCGCCCGGCGTCCGACGGTCCGGATTCGATCGACGAGCTGATGCGCAACACCCGCAACAACCCGATCGAGGATCTCGGCATGCACCTGCCTCTGATCTGCGACCGCTACGAGCTTCGAGACGACGTGGCGCCGGGCGCAGGGCGCCATCGCGGCGGGCTCGGCGTCGTCAAGGTGCAGCGCTTCCTCGCGCCGGGCTACGTCGTCCACGAGGCGGACCGGCACGAGGACGTGCCCTGGGGCTTCCGGGGCGGCGCGCCCGGCACCGTCGGCAGGCTCGAGAAATGGAACGCCGCGGCGCCGGACGTGGTGGAGAGCTGGCCGGCCAAGGTGCCGGCGACGCCGACCGAGGCCGGCGACTGCATCGCCGTCTACACGCCGGGCGGCGGCGGCTACGGCGACCCGCTCGATCGCTCGACCGCGCAGGTGCGCGACGACGTAGCCGACGGCTTCTACACGGCCGCCGAGGCGCGCGAGAGCTACGGCGTGGTCCTGGACGACTCGCTGACCGTCGACGAGACGGCGACCGTGGCGCGCCGCGCCGCACGTCGCCGCGCGAAGGCTTGAGCGCGGTTGCGGCGGGCGCCTTCGGACCGCGTCCGCCGCGTTCGCCGCCTTGCGTGACACGGTTCGCTGGAGAATACTGTCCCGCTGAAGGCGGTCGGCCCCGTATTCCCCGCGAAGCGCGGGTGACGGCCGGGCGGGTAAAGGACCGGACCGGGGAGCGACCGTGGGCGCGGCGCGGGAGAGTGCGATCACGGTTTGCAACAGAGTCCGGGAAGACCCTCGAACGCGGCGCAATCTGGCGGGAGGAGAACCCATGACACAGCGACGGTCGAAGAGACACGGCTCATCCATCACGCGGCGTTTGGTTCTCAAGGGAAGCGCAGCGGCGGGGGGTGCCGCCGCTGCCGCGGCGCTCGGCGGGTTTCCCACCGTCTGGGCGCAGGACATCAAGGACATCGAGATCAACATGCTGGGGTCTGCGGTGTCGCACATAAAGAAGCTGGAGGAGATGGCCGAGGCGGCGCTCGGATTCCAGATCCAGCAGACGGTGGTCGATTTCAACACGCTCGGCCAGCGCGGCGCCACCCAGCCGCGCTCGTTCGACACGGTCGAACCGGCCTATCAGCAGTTCAACGGCATGTGGCCGACCGGGAACTTCCAGGGCATCGACATCACCAAGCTTGCCTATTGGGATCAGACGATCGGGCTCTACAAGAAAGAAGGCAAGATCTGGCCCGACGCCTGGTACGGCCAGGGCCAGCACCCGACCCAGGTGCAGTACACCTCCGGCATAGACACCCGCGATTTCGCCGAGCCGGAGACGCAGTGGCTCACCGCGCTGCCGACCAACCACAATGCCGACACCCTCGGCATCCGCCCCGACCTGATCGGCCGGCCGATCGAGTCCTGGGGCGAGTTCATCAATCCCGAGTTCGAGGGCAAGACGGCGCTCCAGGGCTTCCCGCAGATCGGCCTCATGGACCTCGCCATGGCGATCGAGGCCCAGGGCATGATGACCTACGGGAACAAGGGCAACATGACCCAGGACGAAATCGACCAGACCATAGACTTCCTGATCGAGCTCAAGAGGAAAGGCCACTTCCGCGCGTTCTGGCTCACCTTCAACGAATCGGTGAACCTGATGCTCTCCGGCGAGGTCGTGATCCAGTCGATGTGGTCGCCGGCGGTGACCGCGGTCCGCTCCCAGGGGGTGCCCTGCATCTATAGCGACCTGAAGGAAGGTTATCGCTCCTGGGGCATCGGCTTCATGGTCTCGAAGTACGTGGAGGGCAAGAGGCTGGATGCGCTCTACGATTTCTTCGACTGGTACTATTCGGGGCCGGCCGGCGCCTTCTTTGCGCGCCAGGGCTACTACATGCCGACGCCCGAGCAGACCAGGCAGCATCTGCCGGCCGACGAATGGGATTTCTGGTTCGAGGGCAAGCCGGCCGTGAACGAAGTCCAGGATCCCTTCGGCAACGTGATGGAGAAGGCGGGCAGCATCCGCGACGGCGGCTCCTGGCGGAACCGCATGGGCCGGGTCGCCGTCTGGAACTCGACGATGGACGAGAACGCCTACGTCATCCAGCGCTGGAACGAGTTCCTGACCGCATAGCGGCGCGGGTTCCGGCTGCGATCGTGAACGTCGTCGGCCTCACTGCCCCGGTCATGGCGCCGGACGCGCCCATGACCGGGGCGTACGCCGGGCCTCCGGGCGGCGGGAGGCGCCGGCGCGACCGGCTCCCCCCTGCCGCCTGATCCCGACCCGTCCATCCGGCGGCTTCTGCCGTGACGACGCTGACCCCGATCCTCAAGCGCTACAGCTCGGCGCTGCAGGTCACGCCGCTGAGCGCGGTCCTGCTGCTGTTCCTGGTCGGTCCGGTCATCGTCATCCTGATGTTCAGCTTCTACAGGTTCAACGGGTTTTTCATGGAGCCCGACTTCGTTACCGAGAATTATCAAGGTATTTTCACATCTTTCAACACGTTTGAAGCGTATCTTGCCACGTTCAAGATAGCCGCAATCACCTGGATTTCCACCTTGGTATTCGGCTTCGTTCTCAGCTATTATTTTGTCTTCGATATCATCGCCTTCCGTTGGAAAATCTTTCTCTTCCTGCTGAGCGTCGTGCCGTTCTGGACCTCCGGCGTCGTCCGCATGATCTCGTGGATTCCCTTCCTCGGCAAGGAGGGGCTGCTCAACCGGGCGCTGCAGGGCATCGGAGTCATCGACGAGCCGCTGGAGTTCCTGCTGTTCTCCGAGTTCGCGGTGATCGTCTCCTACGTCCACATGTACACGCTGTTCATGGTGGCGCCGCTCTTCAACGTGATGGCGAAGATCGACCGCTCCCTGATCGAGGCGGCGCGCGATTCCGGCGCCTCCAGCGTACAGATCCTGATCAACATCATCATTCCGCTGTGCAAGCCGGGCATCGCGATCGGCTCGATCTTCGTGGTCGCGCTGGTGATGGGCGATTTCGTCTCGATCCGGGTGTTGAGCGGCGGCCAGGCCGGCACGGTGCTCATGTCCATGCGCAACCAGGTGGACGTGCTGCAATATCCCTTCGCCTGCGCGAGCGCGGTGGTCCTGCTGATCGTGCTGCTCATGATCGTCGGCGGGATCATGAGCGTGGTCGATGTGAGGAAGCAACTATGAGGCAGGCGCAGAAGGTCCGCCGCGCCCGCGGCTTCATCCCGCGCACGATCTTCTTCTGGCTGTTCATGCTCTTTCTCTACGGCCCGATCATGGTGATCACCATTCTCTCCTTCCAGGGGCCGCAGGGCGGCCTGACCTTCCCGATGACCGGGTTCTCCCTGCATTGGTTCAGGGACGTGATCGACCCGACCTATATCGGCGACTTCCGCTGGCCCTTCGGCCGTTCGGTGATCCTGGCGCTGATCGTGATGGTGCTGACCGTTCTGGTGTCGTTCCTCGCCGGCCTCGCCTATCGCAAGGGCTTCAGGGGCGGCATGGTGCTCTTCTACCTGGTCATCACCTGCCTGGTGGCGCCGTCCTTCCTGGTCAGCCTCGGGATCGGCCTCGGCTTCGCCAATCTGGAGATGCAGACGCAGTGGTGGTCCGGCGGGCTCGGCGCCCATCTGAGCTGGACCACGCCCATCGGCGTGCTGATCATGCTGGCGGTGTTCGCCCGCTTCGACCGCTCGCTGGAGGAGGCGGCGCGCGACCTGGGCGCGACCGAATGGCAGAACCTGCGCAACGTCGTCATCCCGATCATGGCACCGGGGATGATCGCCGTCGGGCTGTTCGGCTTCACCCTCTCCTATGACGAATATCCCCGCACCTCTCTGGTGACCGGCTCCGCCAACACGCTCCCGGTCGAGATGGTGGCCGTCACCGGCACCGCGGCGACGCCCGCGCTCTATGCGGTCGGCACGATGACCACGGTGTTCTCGCTCGCCGTCATCATCGTGAGCTTCGTCGCGATCTACGTGGTCCAGGCGCGCCGGGCCGGGCGCGCCCGTTCGGCGGAGGCGCGCTACGGGAAGAAACCCGGCGTGTCAGGCTGACCCCAGGTTCGCCGAGATTTCACGGTCGCCCCGCTCGGCGGTCCCGAGGCTCCGGAGCGCCCGGACCCGTGAGGCCGGCGCGGCCGGTGTGCCGCGCCGGCGGGATATGGGTCGTCACGCGGTCTGGAACTCGTTCCAGCGCTTCACGACCAGGGTGTTCTCGTCCATGATCGAGTTCCACACGCCGACCCGGCCCATGCGGTTGGCGAACGAGCCGCCGTCGCGGACGTGGCCGGGCTGTTCCATGACGTTGCCGAACGGGTCCTTGACCTCGCCCTCCGCCGGCTTGCCTTCGTACCAGTAGCCCCACTCCCAGGGCTCCAGATACTTCTTCGTGTTCTCGGGCGTGCAGATGTAGTAGCCCTGCTTGGAGAAGTAGGCGCCGGCGGGGCCCGAGTGGTACCAGTTGAAGTAGTCGTAGAGCGCGCCGAGCTTCTTGCCTTCGACGTGGCGCGGGATCATCGAGCCGAGCGCCCAGGCGCGGTAGCCTTCCTTCAGGTCGAGATAGACGCAGGGCACGCCGCGTGCGCGCACCGCCGCCACCGCCGGCGACCACATGGATTGCAGCACCACCTCACCGGAGGTCATCAGATTGACGGACTCGTTGAAGGTGCTCCAGAAGGCGCGGAAGTGCCCGTCCTTCTTGAGCTGGATGAGGCGGTCGAAGGTGTAGTTGATCTCCTCGACCGTCATGTTGCCCTTGTCGCTATAGGTGATCTCGCCGTTGGCTTCGAGCGCCATGGCCATGTCCATGATCCCGATCCCGGGGAAGTTCTGCAGCGCCGTCTTGCCGTTGAACTCGGGATTGAGGAACTCGGCCCAGGTCTCGATGGGGCGGCCGATCTTTTCCGGCTGCGCGCCGAGGGTGTCGGCATTGAAGGTGCCGGGCACGATGGTCATCCACTGGGAGGACTCGGGCGCCACGAAATCGGTGCTTTCGATGTCCGAGGTCCAGCAGTAGCGCGAGGGGTTCATGCCCTGGCCGTACCAGGCGTCGGGCCCGATCTTGCCGGTCGCCTTGTAGATGCCGAGCAGCGAGTCGAAATGCTCGAGCTTCGTGGTGTCGATCGCCTGCATGGTTCCGAACGGGAACACCTGCGGCCACTGCTCGAGGTCCGGCTCGAAAAGGTCGGCCGAGCGCGGCTGGGTCATGGCGCGCTGGGCGATGGTGCTGAGGTCGACCGCCGTCATGTTGAAGCTGAATCCCAGCGCCTCTTCGCACATGTCCTCGTAGGCGTTGGAGATGGTCACGGCCGTGCCGACCATTCGAATCTCGATGTCCTTGATGTCCTGCGCCCAAATGGTCGGGAAGCCCCCGACGCCCGCGCCGACCGTCGCGCCGGCCGCGGCGACGGCTCCCTTCAGGACGGTCCGTCGGCTGATGCGTGTCTCTCTGAGATCCACCATGACTCTGCTCCTTGGCTGTGACCGTAGCGCCGCGCCCCGCGCGGCCTGGTCCGAGAACTTCACCCCTGACACCCAAGTTCGGCGAGCTTCCCACCGAAGTCCCGTGTCTCGTCCAATCATATCTTCGGTCCCGTCGCAACGATAGGCGCCACTTCCGCCGATCCGGTGGCCAAGTGATCAACCACGCCTCGCCGGCGCACTTACGCCACCGCTTCCCGGCTTCACCAGGGGCGTCCACCCCATCGCTTACGAACGTTCACGGTAAGTGTTCGTTCAGGCCGTGGAATCAGCGCGGGCGTTTCAATCCGCCCCGGCGGATTTTAACGATTGAGGGTGCGTTTCCAGTCCCGTCGCAGGGGCCGGAGCCAGACATCCTTTTTCGGCTTGTCGTACTGCCTGTCCCGGTCGTAGCGCCCGCTCCTGGCCGCGACGCTTCGCCACCTGCATGGCCCATGCCTTCAGCCACGACCACCGCGTCGTTCGCGTGAGCATGCTGTGGGCGGCGTCGTAGAGCGCCGTTTGCATCATCACGTCGCCGCATTTGGAGATCCGACCCATGCGGTCGATCTCCCCTGATTGCCATTTGCGCGGCGTCAGCCCGAAGTGCGCGCCTACCGTTCGGGACCGCGCGAAGCGTGCAGGCACATCGACGGTGGCCCGGAAGGTCAGCGCTGTCACCGGACCGACGCCGGTAACCGTCATCAGACGGCGGCAGACCGGATCGGCACGCACCGCGTCGAGCATCATCTTGTGCAGCTGGTTGAAGGCGGCCATGAGCTCCGCCCGCGCACGCTGCATCGGCTCAACCAGACACGCCAGCGCCGGCCGGTCGGCGACCAGGTCGAGAACCCGCTGTCAACGGCGGCGAGATTATGTACCGGCGCGGCGGCGTAAAAATGTACCACGGGCTCGGTGGTAGCTTGTCCGCGTAGTCCATGGGAGGGACCCGCGCGCGGGTCGACGCGCCCTCCGCGCGGCTGGCGGCGGCCCGCGCGTGGGTGGGGCCTATGGGCCCACGGGGACAAGCGGGGGGTTATTCGGACGGGCGCTGGCGTCGCGATCGGCTCTGCCTGAGCCGGTAGCTCTCGCCGTTCATCTCTATCGACGGAACGTAAAACTGCTCTTTGATGCTTGCTTGACCTGTGACGCCAGCACAGCGGGTCTGTACGTCCACCCCAAGCACCGAAGACGCCGATGGACTTGACCCGTTTTGGTGGACACCTGATCAGTTGGGAGAAAGGAGTCCACGATGTCGATGACACGTCCACCCTATCCATCCGGTTTCCGGGAGCAGATGGTCGAGCTGGTTCGCTCGGGCCGCTCGCCGGAGGAGCTGGCTCGGGAGTTCGAGCCGTCCGCTCAGTCGATCCGCAACTGGGTCGACCAGGCCGATCGAGACGCCGGTCGCGGAGATGGCGGCCTGACCGGTGCCGAGCGCGAGGAGTTGCGGCGGCTGAGGCGTGAGAACCGTCGGCTGCGCCAAGAGCGTGAGATACTGGCAAAAGCCGCGGCCTGGTTCGCGCAGGCAGCCGGCTCGATCCCGTCCGGGTCTTCGAGTTCGTAAGAGCCAACCGGGCCATGTATCCCGTCGCCACGATGTGCCGGCTGCTGGGGGTCTCCACCAGCGGGTACGACGCGTGGCAAGGCCGGGCGTCGTCGGCCCGCGCCGAGAGCGACGAAGCAATGCTCGATCGCATCCGTGACATCCACCGCGTCTCGCGCGGGACCTATGGCGCACCCCGCATCCATGCCGAGCTCGTCGCTCGAGGCCACGCTGTGGGCCGCAAGCGGATCGCCAGATTGATGCGTCGTGCCGGCTTGAGGGGCATCAGTCGGCGCAAGGGCACGCGGACGACGATACGGGATGCGCGTGCCCGGGCGGCGCCGGATCTGGTCGAGCGCGACTTCACCGCCGACGCACCCGATCGGCTGTGGATCGCGGACATCACCTACATCCCCACCTGGGCCGGGTTCCTGTACCTCGCCGTCGTGCTGGATGCCTTCAGCCGCCGTGTGGTCGGCTGGTCCATGGCCAACCACCTGCGCACCCGGCTCGTGCTCGATGCCCTCGACATGGCGCTCTGGCAACGGCGACCCGACAGCGTGATCCACCATAGCGACAGGGATCGCAGTACACCTCGATCGCCTTCGGCAAGCGATGCCGGGGCGCCGGCGTGCGTCCGTCCACCGGATCGGTCGGGGATTGCTACGACAACGCCATGTGCGAGAGCTTCTTCGCGACCCTCGAATGCGAACTGCTCGATCGCCAGAGGTTCCGGTCTCATGCCGAAGCCCGGATGGCCGTCTTCGAGTTCATCGAGGGCTGGTACAATCCACGACGGCGTCACTCCGCCATCGGATATCTGTCACCCGTCAACTACGAAAGGAGCCAGCGACCACCCGCTCGCCCAAATCCATAACTGTCCACGAAACCGGGGCAACTCCAGGTTTTCCCGACCCCGTCTCGTCGACCATTTGCCCTTACCCTGTCCTCCGTCCTGCCCGCATCCCCGACGGCTTCCCGCGCATCGCCGCCCGCTCAGGCGGCGGCGGGAGCACGGTAGACCTCGTTGTTCGTCATCAGCGCCCAGGCGATGCGCGCCATCCGGTTGGCCAGCGCCACCGCGACCAGCTTGCGCGGCTTGCGCGCCAGCATCCGGGCCAGCCAGGGATCCGTCGTCTTGCCGCGCCGCACTGCCCCGCTGACGACAGCCATGGCGTCGGGCTTGTCCCGGCCATCCACACGGTGGGCGAAAGTAGCCGGGTCGGACTCATGCCATGTTCGAACCGGACTCATGCGAACGTCGGTTCCGTCGCACCAGATTTCTTCGGCAACCGGCTATTGCCCCTGCCCCGCGACCTCGACGGCCAGATCAACCTCGTTGCCGATGGCTCGCCCCCGCCACGCTTACTCCCCAAAAACCCAGCTCCGCACCGGGCCCACGTCGAGGTGCACGAAGTCAGAGCCGCGATAGAGGCCGGCGCCGCTCCGGCGCAGACCGACCGCCGCGCGCCAGACCGCATCCGTGGCGATGCCGGGCACCCTGATGTCCGCCGCCATGCCGATCGTGTGCAGCGAGTTGCGCGCCACCCCCTCGGTGGTGGCGCGCAGCCATGCGTTCGTTCCGGGCGAGCGGTAGCCCGAGACGAGGCCGATGGGGCCGGGCCGGGCCAGCGCCTTCCACAGGTAGAAGAGCTGGTCGAGCAGGCCGTAGAAGATCGGCTCGACCGCGCCGTTGCGGTGGTCGCGCAGGAGGTGGCTGTAGGCGTCGAGCGCGCGCCGATCGTAGTCGCCGTCGCGCCAGTAGACCAGATCGCGGGTCTCTTCGGTCCACAGATTGCGGACCGGCACCCGCCGTTCGCTGTCCGCCAGATAGGTCCTGGCCCCCGCTCCGGGCGGGTGGGCCACGAGGCCGAGAAGCGCCGCCGCTCCGGCCGTGCAGAATGCCCGGCGGTCAGGGCCCCTGCCCCGCGCCCTTCCCCGGTCGCTCATGGCGCACTCTACCACGGCGCCGGCGCCGGCTGCGGCTGCGGCCTGCTTGACGGCCATCTGTGCGGTCTCTAGCCTTTCGATCCAAGTTCCCAGTGCGCTGGCGCGGTTCGGTTGGTGTGCTCTTCGTCGGATCAAAGAGGACGATAGGCGGCATTTCCACTGAAGGAGGACGTCATGGTTTCGCTCGGCGCTCAGTTCGATACCGGTCCGTCGGTCGGCGACCAGGCACGGTTCGTCGAGGACCACGGTTTCGAGTACGTGTACGTGCCTGATTCCCCGATCAACTGGCGCGAGATGAGCCCCTACCTCACCGTCCTCATGCAAAGCACGACGGCGGCCAAGGTCGGTGCCTGCGTCACCAATCCCGTATCGCGCAACCCGACCGTGATCGCGAGCCTTCACGCTGCGCTTCAGGAGATGAGCGGCGGCAGAATGATCCTCGGGTTGGGGCGGGGCGACAGTGCGGTTCGGCGCCTCGGCGAGCGGCCGGCGCGCCTCAAGGAATTCGAGCAGGCGTCGATCCAAATCCACCGTCTGGCGAACGGCGAAGAGGTCGCGTACACGGCGGCACGACCCTCCGACGAGGATTGGTACGCCCAGGCTGCCGAAACGGTGCCGCTCTCTCTCGAATGGGCGCCTCGTGCGCGCATTCCGCTCTACATCGCGGGCTATGGACCGAGAGTGCTCCGTTGGGCCGGCGGGGTCGCCGACGGCGTGTTCCTCCAGATTGCCGATCTGGAGACGGTGGAATGGCATATCGGCTTCGTCCGGCAAGGCGCGGACGACGCGGGGCGCGACCTGAGCGAGATCGATATCGTGGTCTGCACACCGTCGTGGGTTTCGGACGACTTGCACGATGCCTGCGATCGGGTCCGCCCGTTCCCCTCATACGTGGCGAATCACGTGACCGACATGCTGCGGTTTCACCCGAGGTCGTCACTGCCTCCGAGCTTCCTCCGGTGCGTCGAGGACAAGGCCCAGTACGACTATCGGGAGCATACGCAGACAGGCGCCGAGCACGCCGGCTACATCTCCGACGATCTCGCGGAGAGCTATACGATCGTCGGGTCGGCAGAGAATTGTGCCGCGAAGATCCGTCAGCTGAGTGCGCTCGGCGTGACCCAGATCTGTCTGTATTATCTCGGCTACAGCGACGCCGATATCCGCGCGACGACCGAGGCATACGCCAACGAGGTGATGCCCAGGGTTTGAGTGCCCGATGGCCTGTGCAGCGCGGCGGCAAGTCCCGGCGGAACGACCGGTAGAGGCACTGTCATGAAACTGGCCGGCAAGGTCGCAATCGTGACCGGCAGCTCGCGTGGCATCGGCGCGAGCATCGCGCACGGTTTCGGTGCGGAAGGCGCGCGGCTCGCCATCGTCGCCAATACGCGCCCGGAGCGCGCCCAAGCGGTTGTCGGCGAGATCGAGGCGGCCGGAGGCGAGGCAAAGGCATTCACGGCCGACCTTTCCCGGGTCGCCGAGTGCGAGCGGCTGGCCTCTCGGGTCATCGACGCCTTCGGCACCGTCGATATCCTCGTGAACAATGCCGGGGTCTACCTGCGCGCGCCCATCGAGGAGGCCACCGAGGAACAGTGGAACGCCCAGATCGATCTCAACCTCAAGGGCACCTACTTCATGACGAAGGCGGTCGTGCCGACGATGAAGGCCCAGAGTTCCGGCAAGATCATCAACGTCACGTCCACATTCGGTTTCGTCGGCGCTCAGGACTGCAGCATCTATTGTGCATCGAAGGCCGGGCAGCTGAACATCACCAAGGCGCTCTGTCTCGAACTCGCCCGCCACGGTATCAACGTCAATTCGCTGGCGCCTGGCGGCGTCAAGACCGACATGACGACGGCGTTCCGTGCACAGACGGAGCTCAAGGAATGGGTGGACAGCCTGACGCCTTCGGGATCTCATTTTCTGGACCCGTCCGATGTCGTCGGCGCCGCCGTGTTTCTCGCCTCGTCCGATTCTAATTCGGTGCACGGTGCGAACCTTGTGGTCGACGGGGGCTGGACCGCCTGGTAGCGGGCAGTCCGCTGAAGGGCGCGCCTTGCCGCGCTCACGCCCTATCGGCGATACTTCCGTGCCCGCCGCCGCCGCATCCTCCTCCGGGCGAGCGCCGCAGGCACATCCATCCGGAATTGGGAGAGCGCACAATGTCTGCCGCCGCCGCCGAGATCGTGAAGGGCGTCTTCCTTCAGGACCCGACGCTGTTTCGCCAGCAATGCTATGTGGACGGCCACTGGCTCGACGCGCGCTCCGGGCGGCGCATCGACGTGGTCAACCCGGCCGACGGCCAGACGATCGGCACCGTGCCGGCGTTCTCCGGCGCCGAGACCCGCGCCGCCATCGAGGCCGCGAACCGCGCCTTCCCCGCCTGGCGCGCCAAGACCGCCAAGGAGCGCGCCGTGATCCTGCGCAAGTGGTACGACCTGATGATGGCGAACCAGGAAGACCTCGCCATCATCATGACCGCCGAGCAGGGCAAGCCGATGGCCGAATCGCGCGGCGAGATCGGCTACGGCGGCTCCTTCATCGAGTGGTTCGCCGAGGAGGGCAAGCGCGCCTACGGCGACGTCATTCCGCAGCCGCTCAGCGACCGGCGCATCGTGGTCACGAAGGAGCCGGTCGGCGTCGTCGGCATGATCACGCCGTGGAACTTCCCGAACGCCATGATCACCCGCAAGGCCGGTCCCGCGCTTGCCGCCGGCTGCACCGTGATCGCGCGGCCGGCGACGGCGACGCCCTTCTCCGCCCTCGCGCTCTGCGAACTGGGGGAGCGCGCCGGCATCCCGCCCGGCGTCTTCAACGTGATCACCGGGCCCTCGGGCGAGGTCGGCGGCGAGATCACCGCCAACCCCATCGTGCGCAAGCTCTCCTTCACCGGCTCGACCGAGGTCGGGAAAATTCTCCTCAAGCAGTGCGCCCAAACGGTCAAGAAGGTGTCGATGGAGCTCGGCGGCAACGCGCCCTTCATCGTCTTCGACGATGCCGACATGGACTCCGCCATCAGCGGGGCCATCGCGTCGAAGTACCGCAACACCGGGCAGACCTGCGTCTGCGCCAACCGCTTCCTGGTGCAGGACAGCGTCTACGACACCTTCGCCGAGCGGCTCGCCGAGGCCTCGTCCAAGCTGGTCGTCGGCCCCGGCCTCGAAGGCGAGACCCAGCAGGGGCCGCTGATCGACGCCGCCGCCGTCGCCAAGGTCGAGGAGCATATCCAGGACGCGGTCGACAAGGGCGCGACGGTGATCCAGGGCGGCAAGCGCCACCCGCTCGGCGGCAACTTCTTCGAGCCGACGGTGATCGCCAACGTGAACACCCAGATGAAGGTTGCGCGGAAGGAGACCTTCGGCCCGCTCGCGCCGCTCTTCCGCTTCGAGACCGACGACGAGGCGGTGCAGCTCGCGAACGACACCGAGTTCGGCCTCGCCGCCTATTTCTACAGCCGCGACATCGGGCGCATCTGGCGGGTGGCCGAGCAACTCGAATACGGCATCGTCGGCATCAACACCGGGATCATCTCGACGGAGGTGGCGCCCTTCGGCGGCATGAAGGAATCGGGCATCGGCCGCGAAGGCTCACATTATGGCCTCGACGAGTTCATGGAGGTCAAATACATGTGCATGGCCGACATCGACAAGTAGGCGCTCTTTCTTAGATCCCTCAGGCGCCGGGCGCTCGCTCCGCTCGATCGCGCGCGTGGACGCACGACGCTACGCGCCGTTCGGCGCGCGGCGCGGTCGCGCCGTCCGGGCCTGACGGCCCGGTTCCCTTCATATCCCTCAGGCGCAGGGCCGAACAATCCGCATCTCCGCTTGCCCCCGTGGGCCCACAGGGACCTCCCGCGTGCGGGCCAACGCCAGCCGCGTGGAGGGCGCGTCGACCCGCGCGCGGGTCCCTCCTATGGACTATCCGGACAAGCGACCACCGGGCCAGTGGCACACCTTGGCCCAGCCGCTAACCTGTCCGAAAAGGTGGGGCCACCTCAGTGCCGGACGGCCTGCCGTTTGCGGACGATGCGGCGAAGAGCCGGGCCAATCGCTTCGCCCAGGAGTGGAGGCGCTACGAACTCGGAGTCGCGGTGGTGGAGTCGAATCGCTGGCTGCGCCCGCTCGACCGCCGCTCCGGGAGAGCCGGCGAGGAGACGGCGCCACCGACCCAGATGCTGCGTTATCTGCGGCGTGACGACGACTTGACCACGGGAGCGCTCCGCTGGGGTATTCTCACCCCATGACGGCAATAGATGAGCCACCGACAGCGGCCGAAGGCGGGACTGACCCCACCGCCGTCGACGACTTCATCAGCCGGTGGAAGGAATCAGGCGGCTTGGAAATCGCGAATTTTCAGCCCTTCGTCATTGGTCTGTGCGCCTTGCTCGGTCTGGATGCACCCGATCCGTCGGAACAGAAAAACGAGAAAAACGACTACGTCTTCGAACGGCGCGTCGACTACAAGTTCGACGATGGCACGACGGCCAGGCGCAGGATCGACCTGTACAAGCGCGATTGCTTCGTCTTGGAGGCCAAACAGTCCGCCAAGCGGGTCAAGGCAAAGAAGGCCGAGCCCTGCCAGCCGGACCTGATCCCCGAGGACGCGACGCAGGTCAAGGCAGGCACAGCGACCCGCGGCACGGGGCGCTGGGACAGGGTGATGCGCGCCGCCAAGAAGCAGGCTGAGGATTACGCCCGCGCGCTGCCGAAGGAACACGGTTGGCCGCCCTTCATCCTGGTCGTCGATGTCGGCCATGTGATCGAGGTCTACGCCGACTTCTCCGGCCAGGGGAAGAACTACGCCCAGTTCCCGGATCGGGACGGCTATTCCATTCCGCTGGAAGGTCTGCGCGACCCGGCCATCCGCGCCCGGCTGCGCGCGATCTGGTCCGACCCGCAAGCCCTCGACCCGGCCAGACGCAGCGCCGAAGTCAGCCGCGACATCGCCGAACGACTGGCCCGCATCGCCCGCAGCCTGGAAGGCAAGCACGACCCCAAGGAGGTCGCGGAGTTCCTCATGCGCTGCCTCTTCACCATGTTCGCGGAGGATGTCGGCCTCCTGCCGAAACAGGGGTTCGAGAGGCTGTTGGGCGAGATGGTGGCCACGCCCGAGCATTTCGCCCCGGCGGTGGAAAGCTTGTGGGCGGTCATGGACGAAGGAGGCTACGCCCCGCATCTGAACGCGACGATCAAGCGCTTCAACGGCACTCTGTTCAGGAAGCGCAAGGCGATTGCGCTGGAGAAGGAGGATATCCGCGAGCTCCAGACCGCCGCCGGGCGCGACTGGCGTGATGTCGAGCCCGCCATCTTCGGCACGCTGCTGGAGCGCGCGCTCGACGAGCGGGAGCGCTCAAAGCTCGGCGCCCACTACACGCCTCGCGCCTACGTCGAGCGGCTGGTCGTCCCCACAATCATCGAGCCGCTGCGCGCCGATTGGGAGGAGGCGCTGACCCGCGCCCATGCGCTGGAGGAAGACGACCAGCACCAGGTGGCGCTGCAAGCGATCAAGGATTTCCACCACCGGCTCTGCACCACCCGCGTGCTGGACCCTGCCTGCGGCACCGGCAACTTCCTCTATGTCTCGCTGGAGCTGATGAAGCGGCTGGAAGGCGAGGTGCTGGACGCACTCGAAGACCTGGGCGAGAGGCCGCGCCTGGCGATGGAAGGCTAGACGGTCAGCCCGCGCCAGTTCTACGGGCTGGAGATCAACCCCCGCGCCGTCGCCATTGCCGACCTCGTTCTGTGGATTGGCTACCTCAAGTGGCAGCTTCGCACCGTTCCAGCCGACAAAGTCGCCGAGCCGATCCTGCATGCTTATGGCACAATCAAGGAGCAGGACGCGATCCTGGCCTATGACAAACAAGAACTGCTGTGCGACGCGCAGGGCAGGCCGCTCTCCCGCTGGGACGGCGTCACCATGAGGCTCCACCCGATCACGGGCGAGGAGATTCCCGACCCCGACGCCACGGTGGAGTTTTATCGCTACGTGAACCCGCGTCGGGCCGACTGGCCGGAGGCCGAGTTCGTCGTGGGCAATCCGCCCTTCATCGGTGGCAAGGACATGCGCGCGGAGCTGGGGGGCGGCTATGCCGAAGCAGCCTGGAAGGCCCGTCCAAAACTCCCCGGTGGCGCCGACTTTGTCATGCACTTTTGGGACGAAGCAGCGACCCGCCTGCTGCGCAAGCCGATTAAGGGGAAGACGAACCCGCTGCGCCGCTTTGGCTTCATTACCACCAACTCCGTGACCCAGACCTTCTCCCGCCGTGTCATCGAGCGGCACGCGCGGGCGAAGGAACCGTTATCCCTGGTGTACGCCGTGCCTGACCACCCCTGGCAGAAGGCGGCCGGCAAGGCGGCGGTCCGGATCGCCATGACCGTCGCAGCCCGCGGCGGGCGGGACGGCACGCTGGCCACGGTGGAGCGCGAGAGCGGCCTGAACACTGACACCCCGGTTGTCGAGCTGACGGAGCGGGAGGGCAGGATCAACGGCAACCTGAAGGTCGGCGCCGACATCACGGCGGTCCAGCCGTTGATGGCGAACGAGCTGATTTCCAGCCCCGGCGTCAAGCTGCACGGTTCCGGCTTCGTCGTGACACCGCAGCAGGCCACCGCGCTCGGCCTTGGGTCAACGCCTGGTCTGGAAGATCACATCCTGCCGTACCGGCACGGCCGCGACATCGCCCAACGCCCGCGCGGGGTCATGCTGATCGACCTCTTTCCGCTCTCAGCCGAAGAGGTGCGCGACCAATTTCCAAAGGTGTATCAGCACGTCGCCGAACGGGTGAAACCGGAGAGAGAGGCCAAAGTGGGCCGATCTGCCGACATGGCGGAATATGCCAGGAAGTGGTGGCTCTTCGGCAAGGTCAGGAGTGAACTGCGACCGGTTTTAGAGCCGCTCCACCGCTATGTCGCGACAGTCGAGACATCGAAACATCGATTTTTCCAGTTTCTCGATGCGAATATCCGGCCAGACAACATGCTTGTCTGCATCGGTTCGGATGCAGGCAGCTTGCTTGCTGTTCTGTCGTCTCGCGTCAACGTCTGCTGGTCGATCGAGGCTGGTGGATGGTTGGGGATGGGCAACGATCCTCGCTACAGCAAGTCCCGAACTTTCGATCCCATGCCGTTTCCCATTGGGGAGGGGTCCGATAACTCGGGAGAGGCGCTTACGGAACTCGGTGACCGCCTCGACAGCTTCCGCAAGGGACGGCTCGCCGAACACGACTTCCTCACCATGACCGCGCTCTACAATATGCTGGAGCGGGTGCGTGAGTTGGAGGGCGGCTGCGACGTGCCACTCCTCACGGCGAAGGAGAAGGATATCCACGAGGCGGGACTGGTTTCCGTTTTGAAGGACATCCACGACGATATCGACCGTGCCGTGTTCGAGGCCTATGGCTGGGGCGACCTGATTCCCGCGCTGGTAGGCAAGCCGGGGGCAACGATACTCTCGCCGCACAAGACGCCGGAGCAGAAGGAGGCGGAGGAAGAGCTGCTCAAGCGCCTCGTCGCCCTGAACCAGGAGCGGGCAGCGGAAGAGCGGCGCGGCACCGTGCGCTGGCTGCGGCCTGACTATCAGAAACCCAAGCTAGGCCACAAAGTGAAGACACCCGAAGACGTTGAGCAGGTCGAGGCCCAGCTGGTCGTGCCGGAAACGGCCGACGGAAAGCCGGCTTGGCCCAAGGACGAGCTGGACCGAATCCGCGTTGTCCGCGACATGCTGGGCCGTGCTCCCGCCCCGCTGGCACCGGAGGCGCTGAGCGCTGCCTTCAAGGGCCGGAATTCGGCGCCACGCAAGAAGCGGGTAGAGCAAGTTCTCCAGACTCTCGTCGCCGCCGGCGTTGCCCAGCAGGGCATCGACGGGCAGGACGGCGGCAGCCGCTTCTTCATTCCGCGTTAGGTCCGGTTCTTGAGTTTGCCGACGATCTCTCGATACGACACGCTGAGGTGACCGCCTCGCTTTCGGAGATCACTCTTATCCCCGACGACCCGTACGCGGAGATCGCGCTGCAGTCAGAAGAAGGTGAGTCTATGGACGCTCAACAAATCGACTTCCTGGAGCTCCTGAACAAACAGGTTCAATACGTCGTGCCGCGCTGGCAGCGCCGCTACCGCTGGGGTCAATCCGATATCGAGCGGTTGGTCGAGGATCTCCTTACGGTCGCTGTCGCTGGGCCCGAGGCGAGGCACTACGGCGGCACGCTCCTCACCTTCCCGGAACCCGGAGCAGCGGGGGTGGTGACGACCTACCGCGTCGTCGACGGCCAGCAGAGGCTGACCACCGTCAGTATTCTCCTGGCCTGCATCGCCGCTGAGCTCGGGCCGGAGGGCCAATGCGGCGACTGGACCGCACAGATCATTCTCGATGATCGACTGACGAATCCCAACAAGCGCCCGGAGAGGTTCCACAAGCTGCGGCTCCAGGACGGAGACGACGAGGAATATCGGCTCGGCCTCGGAGGCGAATCGACGGGCGCCGGCGCCGTGGCTCAGGCTTGGAGGATCGCGCGCCGCCTGGTCGCCCGCAATGATGTCGCCCTCCTGCTTAGGGGCCTCGAGCGCCTGCGTGTGGTCAGCATCGGCCTCCACGCTAACGAGGACCCGCAGCAGATTTTCGAGAGCCTGAACGCCACCGGCCGTCCCCTGACGGAAAGCGAGAAGGTCAAGAACTGGCTGCTCATGGGCCTCCCAGATGCGGAGCAACAGGACCTCCACGACAATCATTGGCGTCGGATCGAGCGCACTCTCGGCGCCGAGCACACGACCGAACCCACCGACATCTTCCTTCGGGACGTTCTGCGCTGGCGGACCCGCGAGATCCAGGGCATCGATCGCGTTTACGAGGGATTGCGACGGTGGGCGGTGCGCGAGGGACAGGCCGGAGACCGGCCGGCGCTATGTCGCGATCTCACGCGCCTCGCGGGGCTATACGGGACCATCACCGGCACCGCCGAACGCCATCGCAATCGGAAGGTGGAGAGAGAGTTGCGCCATCTGCGCGCGCTGGGCATCGACGTGCACCGGCCCCTGACGCTGCGACTGTTGAACGACGCTAGCGAGAACGGCGGTTCGAAGGAGAGTGACGAAGCGCTCGCGAAAATGCTTGCGGGAATCGGTACGTGGACGACCTGCATGTGGTTGGCTGAGCGGCCGATGGCCGGGATGAACAAGGCCGCGGCCGAGCTCGCCCATGGGCGCGGACCAGGCGCCGGCGAAGACTATGTCGAATACTGGCTCGGCAGGATTCAGCGGCTCCGGAACACGCGCGTGGGAGTGCCGAGAGACGAGGAGGTCCAAGAGGGCATCCGAGCCCGGAAGGCCTACGGAGGGGGCGCGACCCGATCCGCGTTTGCGGTCCTCTGCGAACTGATGGAAGCGGAGCATGGGGAGGAGTCGCCGGCCCGTGACCGCCTGACGATCGAGCACGTGATGCCGCAGAAGCTCACGGACGAGTGGAAACAGGCCTTGGGAGACGACGCAGAAGAGATACACGGTCGCCACCGCGACCGGCTCACGAACCTGACCTTGAGCGGAGACGTTACCAACGCGGGGATGGGGACGAACACGTTCGTCGCAAAACGGAAGGTGTATGGCAACAGCTCGATCGGGATCACCAGATGCCTCGCGGACGAAATGGAGTGGAACGAAGAGGCGCTTGAAAGGCGCGCGGAAGAGCTGGCTCGTCGCGCTCTCGACCGCTGGCCCTGGCCCGAGCAGCCGGCGCCCGCGCGCCCGAGCGAGAGCCCTTCAACCAGGCTTCGTTGGCGGATCGAAGGCGGTCCTTGGCATCCAGAGAGCGCCTCGAGTCAGATGGTGCTGAACGTCGCGTCGGCGCTCCTGAGCCGGGACCCGACGAACGCCCAAAGACTCTCCGGGGATGCAATAAGGTCGAACGTGCATCTCGCCAGCCGGTATCCGCCCAACACTGCAGTCGGTGCGAGCACCATGCGCGCAGTACCAGGGCACGAAGGGTATGTTCTCTACCCCTACGAACAGGATTACGCCACCAGCGCCGAGCGTTGCCGGAAGATGGGCGAGCGCTGCGGTGTCGCCGTCGAAGTCGAGTTCGAAGAGAACACCCGGACCCAGGCGTTCTGGAAGCTATTCAAGGAGCGCGAAGGGGGCATTCCGGGACAGAAGGATTATTGGCGGGGAGCGTCGCAGTGGACGAGTCCCTTGAACGCGGCGGGCGACAGGGTCGGGGTCTACGTCGGCAATCCGGAGCTGATTTGGCTCTACATTCGGGCGGGAGAGCGCCAGGCGTCCGAACAGAGGACGGCTCGGATGCGACAGTACTCGTGGATGATCCGCGACCAGATGGACGACCAGCGGCTCGGAGAGAACCTCGAGAAGAACAACGCTGACGGGATGACGATCACCGTTCAGAGGCGCTGGACCCGCGACGATGAAGCCGAGTGGCCGGAGGACGCGCGGTGGATCAAGGAGCAGTTCGAGCGATTGCGTGCGATCCTTTCGGGAACACTGAGCGAGCCACAGGATGGCAAATCGCAATCGACTCATCAAGCGGTCGAATCTGACGCAAGTTCTTCTTAAGGGGTATCGGTTGTTGTCCGGCGTTCAAGCTCACCCGCGTGGATTGCAATGAGATCAATAACTTGAAGCGCTAATCTTCTTCGAATCTACGCGCACCCCTATATTGACGCGCTCAGTGCTTGAAATTTGAGTAAATCACCAGGGTGAGATTCGCACATTGAACTATAGCATCGTCCACTCGCATCAGTACCCGCCACGCATTGCAAGGCAGTGATGGACGAATGGCCGCTATTCCCGCGGGCGGGCGTGGCATGCAAGGCAGAGATGGACGGATGGTAGGTATCCACCCCGGCAAACGTGGGGTGGAAGATGTCAACGGTCGGATGAGAAACAAATAGGTAACTCTCGTGCAGGCATTTGCTTTATTTCTACCCCCATCGCCAAATTCCCACGATGCACACGTTTTTTCGGACAACTGTATGTCGCACGCAAGACGAACCCGCTCGTGCTAGCCGCCGACACTGTGGCCAACGCGCTCTGTGAACCGTGCGTCTGCGAGCGATGCCGATGCCCGGCTCTACCGCAAGGGCGACGGCCAGTCGAGCCGGCTGCGCTTCATGGGCCACCCGCTGATGGAGAACGGCAACGCCCAGATTGTCGATACCGCGGTGACCCGCGCCACTGGCACCGCCGAGCGGGACGCGGCGGCGGATCACGCTCGGCGCCGACAAGGCCTACGACGTGGCCGAGTTCGTCGAGGCGTTGCGCGATCGCGCCGTCACCCCCCACATCGCCGTCGACGGCCGCGTGAGCAAGGCCGGCAAGCGGCGCAAGGCCCGGATCGACCGGCGCACCACCCGGCATTCGGGCTACACCGCGAGCCAGCGGTTGCGCAAGCGCATCGAGGAGGGCTTCGGCTGGATCAAGATCGCCGGCGAGCTGGCTAAGACCCGGCATCGCGGGCTCGACCGGGTGGGCTGGATGTTCACCGTTACCGCCGCCTACAACCTGGTCCGGTAGCCCAAACTATTGGCCAAGGCACCACCATGATGCCAGTGAGCCGCCGAACGCACCCCCAACCCTGTTGCCTGAGGATCTCAAACTCCTAACCGCGCCAAAGACTACCGATACAACTCAACCAAAACTGCCCAATATGGCGGATTCTTCGGCAGCCAACTAGCTCGGGTTCATCCGCTTATCTGCCGGCGCTTTCCAATTGTTTCTGACTCCAACGTGAACGTGCGCGTCAGCGCGTACAGTGCGTCCGAGCAACTAAGCGGCGTTTTCGTTCAGTCTTCCCACCACCAAATCGTCTCGCGAAATCGTCTCACCTTTATCGAAGTCGTAGATCTTCCTTATGGTCCTTCCATCCCATTCGAAACGGTAGTGTGTGCCCTGCAATGCTCGACCAAGAATTGTTCTTTCGAACACGGAGACAAAGGGTTGCTCACCGAAATCGTTGCGGCGGTAGATGATTCCTGCGGCACCATTCTCGAAAATCGCCTGGCCGATCTTCCAGCGTTCCTCTTGGGTCAGTCGGAGGTCAGCTGCGGTGAGATCTAGGAGATTTCCAGTGACCCGCCGGATCAGAACGCGCATGTCCTGACCCATCGCCTCTTCGCCGGTACGATCAAAGAATTCTTCGCGGCGGATCAGGGCATGCAGCAACGCTGCTTCTAAGTCCGTTGACATCTCAGAGACACCGTAGGCAGGGCCAAGAAAATGGCTTCCTTCGGGATTCTTATAGACGAAAGGAGCGTGGTTCCAATTTTGGTATTGATGCGCGTCCCCGTGGCTAGATACGGGTGTCTTCTCGATGTGTTGCAACGCGATTAAGCGCGGGTTCGTTTGTTGTTCCAGCTCCTGCGCAGCGGTGCGTAGCTCCGGTGACCCTAGCCGATCGTAAACATCGATCGGCGGGAAGCGGGAGGGAATGAGTTGAAAACAGTCTTGATCGAAGAGGCAGGAACGGTATGTCACTTTCAGCCTCCGCGCTGTGCGTCCAAGTACGTTCGAACCGCGTATATGTCCGTTAACCTACCATCAAGCATCACACTGAGAGCTGATCGGCCATCGAAATACTTGTTGGGCCGTTGTATCCAGGTGTCTGCAGAATTGGTGTCTGGAACCAGAATTTGAAGTGCTTTGTAAATTGAGACGAGATGCGAGATCCTTTCCTCAGTATCGGCTGAGAGCAAGCCGCCTTCCTTCTTCCACTTGTATATTGTAGATCGGGCTGGCGATCCCAAGAGTGTAATTTGTTGATCGATCGTAAGCGACCAAAGCTCACTGATTCTGAAGAAGGTATCCAGAGAGTGCTGTCCTGAAAGGGGTCTTGAGAGTTTTTGAGCATTAGTGGTAGGTGACATGGGTCCTCCGTTCGTCGGCGTATTCTCAAAAGGGAGTAGTAGCTTATCGCCGGTATCAAGCTTTCAGGTCGATATCTAGTGGTTGTCGAACCACAAGGGCGCGGTCGGAATCGCAAATAGTGACATAGTGCGTTTCGACGATCCGGCACACGTCGGGTCGTGCCGAAACTGGTTTGACGGTGTTGGGTAGTCCCTTCTCATTGCCCAGGGTCCTGCGCGATTTCCAATATTTGCACGGCGAGGGTCCGGGAGAAGGGTGTTTGCGGCCATCCGCCTCTCGACCTGCAAGGGCATCATGGCCCCGGTACTGGGAGCACAGCGAAACGCCAGTGCTCATGTATCGGAACCGTCCCGACAAATCGGCGCTTGTGTCGGAAGCTTTCACTCAGAGGTCTCCTTCTGCCACTCCGAAGTTCAGCGCCGATGCAGACCCACCCACATCAGACGAGCCCGCCTGTCGAGGAGATCGGCATCTGACCTCCAAGCATAAAGCCGCCCCTCTCATATCGGAACAAACGTGCAGCCGCCGCCTCGAACGAGTTCGCGAGGCATTCGCCGTCTTCTCCAACCGCTGCATATGTGGTCTGTGACTTTCATCCATATTCGGACTTGACCTACCATGAATTTCCGAATATGTATATGTCCGTAATCGGACGAAAATATAGTAATCATCCGAAAACGGAGATCATGGAGCTCTCACAGCCCCATCAGAGGGGCGGAGCCACATCAAGAGGAGGGTCATATGGACCGCATCGACAGCACGGAGAAGCGCGAGGACAAGGAGACCCGCTTCGCCTGCGAAGGACCTGCCACCGTTGAGGAGGTGAAAATCGACATCGAAATCGAGATTGAAGATCAAGTCGAACCGCTGAGCTTCTCCGTTCAGCTCGATGAGCGCTTCGCGGAAACCGTTCGCGCCCGCATCGGGGTGACCAAGGACACGCACCTCTTCGAGCATGGCCAGGACCAGCCGTTGTCCCACCCGCCACTCGGCCGAACGGCGATCCGCCTTGTCGGTCATCGCTGCTGTGTCGTTACGGTTAGGGTTCGTTACGACCACCGTACCCTGAAGCACGTCTCCGCGCCCGCCATCACTGTGTTCAAGGTGTTGCAGTGGGCGGTCAGCAAAGAGGGCTTCGACCTCGATCCAGTCGCGGCTGCGAAGGCCAACCTGATTCTGCCGGGTGCCGACGCGCCCCTGCCACGTGACACTGCAGTGGGCAAGTACGTCAAACCGGGCGACTGCGAACTAGTGGTCGACCTTACCTTGAAGGACTTCACCAATGGCTGAGGCCGCCATACCAGCATCACAGAAAACGCTGGAGGCGCAGCTTCGCTCAGTGCGGTTCCGGGCAGGCGTCGAACAGGGTCGCTGGAAGATTGTATCGTTGGCGTTTCCTGTGCTGCAAGTCGACGTGACCGGGTTCGACGCACCGAGCGGACGGACGGCGACGCTCGGTTTTCAGCTTTCGTGCGACAACTTCCCCGCATTGGGTCCTTTTATTCAGCACTGGGAACATGAGGATGGTGTGCGCCCCGATCCCATTTCGGATAGTTCACCGGGCGTCGTCGATGCGCTGAAGACATGGCCCCATGAACGGGGCAAGTACGGTGGAATCTACCGAGCATGGCAGCGCTACGCGGCGCTTCACAACAGCTGGGCGGCGAAGCGCCCCGACCAAGCGTGGCAGCGCGACCGACACATTACTTTCATCATGGAGCATTTGTATGAACTGGTCTCTGAGCATGCTGCTTGGCTGGGTCGGGCTCAAGCGGCCTAAAATTTTCTGCCGGAAAAGGGTTTGGAAAGCGGGTGTGTGTGAACTGGCGCACCGAACCCTAGGCGAGACACGCGAGAGTGGCGCCTACCTTCTCGGAAAGACGCTGCCTAATGGCGTACATGAGATTCTTGATTTCGTTTTCTACGACGACATCGATCCCGACGCACTGTCGACCGGCATCGTTACGATCCGCCAGAATGCGTTGCCGCGTCTCTGGGAAGTCTGCCGTGAGCGCGGTTATGGTGTTGTCGCCGATGTGCACGTGCATCCTCGTGGCTTTGGTCAGAGCGAGTCTGACCGCGCCAATCCCGTGATGCCGAGAGTTGGACACATCGCCTTCATTCTCCCCGACTTTGCCCGCAATCGATCGTCGCCGGGCATGATCGGCATGTATGAGTTTTGCGGTTCTGGCCAATGGGTAGATCACAGCAAGCGTAGCACGGCGTTCTTTCGGCTCAGGTGGTGGGTATGGACGATTACTGGAGACGTTCGCGGATCACAAAGGCGCTGACAGATGGAGCGCGTGTGGGTTCCTTCAAGGAAGCGGAAGCGCGCCTCAATGCTGTCCGGGTGGCGGTAGTGCTGGACGCGGAGCAAATGAATAGTCGCGCCGGACAGGCGGCGGTGTTGACCGCAGTGGCGACGACGCGCAAATGCTTTGGCCGAGTTGTGCTTGTCATGGAGGGCGACGCCACGCTGCTCTCACCGTTGCCCCTTGGCAATACTCTGGGATGTGCGGCTCGCTCGCTCGGTGCGCAACTTTTGAGACGCGCGCCACCAGGGACCACTCACAGCATCCGCATTGGAGATGTATACGCGATCGGCTGGACCGTCCGTTGCTGGTGGGACCGGTGGCTAGCCGGCACGCGTGCCAATGACGGCGAGGGCAGCGGCGACTGCCGCGTTGCCTTAGCCGGCGTGTTCGCGGCGGCAGTAGCGATACGCCAAGTATTCGCCTGCGTCCTCGCAAATCGAACCATACGGATGCGAGATGTGACCGTCGATCTTTGGGAGCCGTGGACCGCGGCGGATCACCGCCGGACCGGCCCGGACAAATTCGACGTACCCGATAGACTCTGGTTTCTCGGACTCGGGCATCTTGGCCAGGGATTTGTTTGGAATTTGTGCTTACTTGGCGTACGCGATGGACGCGCGGTCGCGCAGGACGATCAGACGATTGGAGCGGAGAACGAGGCGACCAGCCTGCTTGTGCTTCCGAACGATCTGGGTTCAAAAAAGGCACGGGTTGCAGCTCGGTGGCTCGAATCGTGTGGCTGGCAAACGGACATCATCGAGCGCCGACATCATGGCGATATTGCGGTCACGCATGAAGATCCACCTTACCTGCTGTGCGGCCTTGACAGCCTCCAACCGCGCTTAACCATGGCGCGGCAAGGATTTGAATATATGATCGATGCGGGGCTCGGCCACGGCGCGAATGACTTCGAAGGTATACAAATCCGCACGGTCGCCAAGGGCCAGCCCATCGACGGTCTCTGGGATGAAAATGCGCGGACTCAGCATGACGCGCCGTTCACGAAGCTGATGGAAAACGAAGCCTACACGGAGTTGGAGACCCGACTCGGTAGTTGCGGCATTGTGAGTTTCGTAGAAGCGAGTACGGCGGTTCCTTTCGTCGGTGCCGCGACCGGTGCCCTCGTGATCACTCAGGCGATACGTCTAGCATCCCTGCAACCCTCCACACTTTTCTTGCATATGGAGCTCGGCGCTCCGGAGATGACAACAAATGCAGGCACTATTCCCGGGCCAACTATCAACTTTGGCAGCATTCCGACAAGTCTCTAAGGATTTGAAGAAATCCAACGTTGGAGCACAACCGAGTTTGTCTTGCTTGTTGATTGGTGCGCCGGTTCGACGCCAGTCCAAAGTTCATGCGGCGATGAAATGCAAGCCCGTGGGAACAATCCAAGTTCGGAGGTTTCGAGATGAGGTGGTCTGACAATCAGATTCGGCTGTCGGCTTCTGATCTCATGCGGTTCACTGCATGTCCGCACGCCACACGCCTCGATCTCGCCTATCTCCGGGGCGAAAATCTTGTGCCGGTCGATGATAGTGAAGAGGCCGTCTTTCTTCAGCAACACGGCGATCGGCACGAAATTGCACATCTTCTACACCTTGGGGCCGAGGGCAGGAAGGTTGTTCGCATCAAAACGGACGGCGTGCGTTTCGAAGAGGCCGTTAGAGCCACACAAGATGCCTTGAAGGCCGGACCGGACATCGTCTTCCAAGGCGCGCTCGCAGGCGGGATGTGGGGTGGTTTCGCGGATTTCTTGGAACGCGTGCCGGTTTCTTCCGAATTCGGGACATTCTCTTACGAGGTTGCGGATACCAAGCTGAAGCGCAAACCCGCTCCAGGCCATGTGTTTCAACTGGTGCTCTACTCGGACCTCCTTTCCCAAGTACAGGGTCGCGCGCCTGAGCGCGCGCACATCCAGCGCGGCACGGGCGAACGGACTAGCTTCCGGCTTTCGGAGTATTCCGACTACGCACGGCTCGCGCGCGATCGCCTTGAGGAATTCGTCCAAACCCCTCCACAGACGCGCCCCGTCCCGTGTTCGCACTGCGATCTCTGTCGTTGGCGGGTCCGCTGCGCCGGTGAATGGCAGGAAACAGACAGCCTTTACCTGACCGCAGGCGTTACCAGGAGCCAGGTTGCCAAACTCGAGGCAGCAGGCATCGAGACTATGAGAATGCTTGCCCAGCACGAGGGCTCGGTGCCAAGGCTCGCCGACGCGACAGGCGAGAAGCTACGGATCCAAGCACGGCTGCAGCACGCCCGCAAAACGGGCGAGCCGACCTTTGCATTGCGTCCCCATGTCCTCGGCAAGGGCTTCGATCTGATGCCGTGTCCAGCTTCTGGTGATCTGTTCTACGACATCGAAGGAGACCCGTTCTATTCCGAAGCGGGCTCCGAAGGTCTCGAATATCTCCATGGTGTGTGGGACGGCAAAGAGTTCGCTGCGCTGTGGTCTCACGATCTTGTGGAGGAAAAGGAAACACTCGCTTCGTTGTTCGATCTTTTCGAAGATCGCCTCCGGAGGCATCCGAACGCGCACATCTACCACTACGCCGCCTACGAGATCACTGCGTTGCGCAGGCTCGCCACGCGCCACGGGATCGGAGAGGCGCGGCTGGACCAATGGCTGCGCGAGAGGCGGTTCGTTGACCTTTATGCAGTCGTACGGGGAGGCATCTTCGCTTCCGAGCCCTCCTACTCCCTCAAGGTCATGGAGGCTTTCTACGATATGCCCCGCACGGGGGAGGTGACGACCGCCGGCGCCTCGATCATCGCGTACGGGAAATGGCGGGACACTGGCGACGCCGGGATCCTTGCCGAAATAGAGGATTACAACCGCATCGACTGCGTCTCCACGGAGAGGATGCGGGACTGGCTGCTTGAGATACGGCCAGAGAGACCCTGGCTCGAAATTGGTGAAGGCGAAACGGAAAGATCGTTGGAGCAGGAGTCCGAGAACGAAGAACTCTTGGATCTACTGAGTGCTTCCGGCTTGCCGGAAGAGCGACGGCGCGTGCTCTATGACCTCGGTGTGTTTCATTGGCGGGAGAGCAAGCCACAGGCGTGGTCCGTTTTCGACTCCGCCGCAAAGGACTTCGAGGATCTATGCGACGACATGGAATGCCTCGCCGGGCTTGTCGCGACCGGCGTGCAGTACCCCGTGAAACGCTCCATCGGGCGTGAATACCGCTATCCGCCGCAGGAAACGAAATTGCGGGAGGGAAGTTCGGCGTTGATCGCGAGGGATGACGGTTTTACCTCGGTCGAGATAACCCAACTCAACCGCAGCCAGCGCGAGATCTGCTTGAAAATGGGACCTCGTTCGGGCACGGAACTACCCGACCGGTTGGACCTCCTCCCCAACTTCGCCTTGAACCCGCGACCGATTCCGGGCGCCATACGGAAGGTAATAGCGGATCAATGCGGGCCTCGGTCGAACCGCGCGGCCCAAGATCTCCTTTCGCGCAATCCTCCCCGTTTCGATGGTTCGTCGCCGCTCCCCCTTGACAAAGACACAGAAACGCTCGATGGCCTGATCGGGGTCGTGCGCGCGATGAACGGATCGGTTCTGCCGGTCCAGGGACCGCCCGGCACCGGCAAGACCTATGTAACGGTGCGGACGATCCTGGCGCTCGTCCAGGAAGGCAAGCGAGTTGCGGTGTCCTCGAACAGTCACGCGGCTATACGCAACGTGCTGATGGGATGCGTCCATGCGCTGCGCACAGACAGCACCAGCCTCGCTGTGAACGACGTGCACATCGCCCACAAGATTTCTCGTGGGAGCAATCTCCCGGACGAAGTCCTGGGAGCAATCTCCTGTGTGATCGACAACGGCGACGCCGCAATTCATTCGGCCGATGTCGTCGGAGGAACGGCATGGCTGTTTTCGAGGGATGAACTTGAGGGTGCGTTCGACTACCTCTTTGTCGACGAGGCCGGCCAGGTCTCTTTAGCCAATCTGGTCGCCATGTCCAACGCGGCCGACAACCTCGTCCTGATTGGGGATCCCCGCCAACTTCCGCAAGTCCTACAAGGTGCGCATCCCCATCCAGCGAATCTATCTTGTCTGGATTGGATTCTGGGCGAAGGACAGAACGTCGATTCGGCGCGCGGCATTTTCCTGCCCGAAAGCTGGAGAATGCATCCCGAACTCTGCACATATATCTCGTCTCAGTTCTATGAAGATCGACTGGAGAGCCATCCGTCGACCGCGCTTCAATTTGTCGAGGCGCGGAACCTGCCTAGTTACGGTGCTTGGCGGGTTCCGGTTACTCATGTAGGCCGCGCGCAAATTTGTCCGGAGGAGGTGGAGGCAGTCCGCAATACCATCGAGAGGCTGCTCGCAGGTACCTGGACAGATCGGAACGGAAGCAATCGCCCTATTGCGAGAACGACATCATCGTGGTCGCTCCGTACAACGCGCAGGTAAACGCGCTCTCTGACGCCCTGCCCACAATCCGTGTCGGCACGGTCGACAAGTTCCAGGGGCAGGAGGCGCCAGTTGCTCTTGTCTCCATGACCGCCTCGTCTTCTGAGGAGACCTCCCGAGGGCTGGATTTTCTGTTATCCCGGGAGCGTCTCAATGTCGCCGTGAGCAGAGGCAAGGGCCTAACCCTGGTTTTCGCTTCCCCGCGGCTTCTGCATACGAGCTGCGCTACCGTGGACCAAATGCGCTTGGTGAATGCGCTCTGTGCTCTGCGAGATGCAGGTCCGCTGATACAGTGATGGTATGTATTCCATCCGCTGTGGACTTGATCTTGCTGTTCCGGAGTTTGTGACGAATGACCGAGTTTCGCTTCATCCATTCTTCCGACCTTCACCTGGGGCGCCGGTTCGGCACTCTCTGTCAACGCCGGTTGAAGATTCAGCCCAGCTCCCTCCGATGGCCCTCAACCAACATTGAAACTGGACTACTCAATGGGGTAGGTCAATCATGCCGAAGTTGATGTTGACCTTGATGAGTTCTGCCAGTTGGAGCTCCTTGAGCGCGTGACCGACGATAGCACTGAGGGAGATTGAGAAGTGGCTGCCCCGGAGCGCGGCTGAGATGGAGGACGCCCGCGCCGATATCGAGCGCCTCGCCGGGATGATCACGGACGCGCGCCGGGCGGTCGTCTTTACTGGCGCCGGTATATCGACCGAGTCGGGCATCCCAGACTTCCGCAGCCCGACCGGCATCTGGTCGCAGACCACGCCGATCTATTACCAGGAGTTCCTCGCCTCCGAGGACGCGCGTATCGAGGCCTGGCGGCGCAAGTTGCTGGTCGACCGGGACATCGTCGACGCCACGCCCAACCGCGGGCACCGAGCGGTCGCCAAGCTGATCCGACTCGGCAAGGCCTCAAGCGTGATCACCCAGAACATTGACAACCTGCACCAGGATTCGGGCGTCCCCAAGGAGAAGGTGATCGAGCTCCACGGCAACGGCAGCTATGCGAAATGCGTCGCCTGCGGGACCCGCTACGAGCTTGCTCCGATCAAGGAGGCGTTCGAGAGGGACTCCGTGCCGCCCGCCTGCACGCTCTGCGCAGCGCCGGTCAAGACGGCGACGATCTCCTTCGGCCAGGCGATGCCGGAGGACGAGATGAAGCGCGCGAAGCGCGAGACGCTTGCCTGCGACCTTTTCCTCGCCATCGGCTCGTCGCTCGTCGTTTACCCCGCCGCCGGGTTGCCTGTGCTCGCCAAGGAATCCGGCTCCACCCTCGTCATCCTGAACCGCGAAGCCACTGACCTCGACGGCATCGCCGACCTCGTCATAAACCGCGAAATCGGCCCGACCCTGGGCGAGGCCGCGAATGTGAACTGAGGGAGGGCGGCTCTCTCTCCCGTCCTCTCACCTGTCACGGTCGGCGCAGGCCGACCATGGATGTTGATCGGCGCGTAGGTTCGGTGCCGATCGGCGCGGTAATCTATTGATCTTGCTGCATTGCAGAGGGTCAACAAGGGGCGCTCAACAACGCCGATGACGAAAACCGGCGTTCCCCGGACGCCGAGAGCATTGGCGAGGATGGCGTTCCGCTCGATCAGCGCATCCACGGCCTGGTCCTCCATGTCGCGCACAAGCCGTTCGGCATCGAGGCCCACGGAGCGGGCGACGGCGAGGATGTGATCGAGGTCGAAGGGGCGTCCATCCGCAGCAGCGCCCGGTGAAACGGCTCGTAGAGGCCCCGCGCCCGTGACGCCAGGGCCGCGCGCGCCGCCAGCATCGGTTCCGGCCCGAGGATCGGGAACTTCTTGAAGACCGAACGCAGATCGTCGTCCCGGCATTCGTGCCGTTGGATGGTGCCGATGAGGACCCCGAAGAGTAGCCGGACGTCCTCGCTCGGTCGTTCCGGGCATCGCGCATGCCGTGCACGATCCCAACGAGGGTCGCATCGATCGCCAGGCAACGCCGATGCTCCGAACTGGTGCTTTCACATCGCCAGGAGTCGCGTGGAGCGTTGGGTGGGGTGCGGTCCCGGTTAGCCCGGAGTGGGTCCGGGCCGCGTCCCACTGACCCGGAGCATCCCATGCGCACCTCGGAAACCCTCCTCCTCGACTTCATCCGGCAGTCGCCGCAGTTCCGCATCCCCGTCAACCAGCGCAGATACGCCTGGACGAAGCGGCATTGCCGCCAGCTCTGGGACGACATTCTCGACGCCGGCGAGCGCCAGGACGTGCGCGAGCACTTCCTCGGACCCATCATGTACGTCGCCGCCGTCGATCCCCTCAACGCCCACTGGGCGCCCTGTCTGGTCTATGACGGCCAGCAGCGCCTGACCACGATCACCCTGATCCTCAAGGTGCTCTCCCGGCACCCGAAAGACGACACCGCGCCGGACGGCTTCGGGCCCGACCAGATCGGGAGCGAGTATCTCGTCAACCTCTTCGGCAAGGGTGACCAGCACTATCGCCTGGTGCTCAAGGCGGGGGATGCGGAGACCCTGCTGGCGCTGATCCACGACCGCCCCCTGCCGGCCGAGCCTTCATCGCGCATCACAGATGCCCTCGCGTTCTTCGAGACACGCATCAAGCAGCTCGGCCCGGACGTCTCCCCGCTCTGCGCGGGCTTGCGCAAGCTCCGCATCGTCGCCTTCCAGCTCAAGGAGGGCGAAGACAACCCGTACCGAATCTTCGAGACCATGAACACGTGCGGCCGGGACCTTACCTGCGCCGACATGATCGGCAACTTCATCCTGATGCCGCTCGACCGGGAACGCCAGGAACGGCTCTACGCCGACCACCTGCGGCCCATCGAACGCGGCTTCGAACGCCACGGGGAAGAACACTTCGATGTGTTCATCCGAGACTTCCTGACGCTGAGGACGGGAGAGGTCCCGAAGCAGGGGGAGGAATACGCGGCCTTCAAGACCCATGCCCGCTCGCGCCGGGTCGAGGACGCCGGTCCCGAGGCGCTCAGCGCCGACTTACGCAGTTGCGCCGATCATTACCGCGCCATGGTGCTCGGCGAGGAACCCGATGCCGAGCTCGCACTGGCCTTTGGAGAGCTCGCCCGCCTCGACATGAAGCCGGTCTGGCCCTTCCTCCTCCACCTCTACGGCGACTATGCCGGAAAGCGCCTCTCCAGGCATGACCTTCTCACCCTGACCCGGTTGGTCACCGCCTATGTGATGCGCCGCGCGGTCTGCGGCTACCGGCCCGCCGCGCCGCCGCCGGTCTTCGCAATGGCTTCGCGCTCTGTCGATCCGGAGCGTTATGTCGAGAGCGTCCGGGCGTACTTCCTGTGCCTCCCGGACGGCTCCGCCTTCCCCGCCGACGATGGCTTCCGCGCCGAGCTCGTGAGCCGCAACATGTACCGCTTCAGACACCGCGATGCCCTGCTCGAGCGGCTCGAGAACGACGGACGAAAGGAGTGCGTGCCTCTCTCGCCTTATACGGTCGATCACATCATGCCGCAGGGCGAACGCCTGCCGGAAACATGGAAGGCCGAGCTCGGGCCCGACTGGGCGCAGACCTGGCAGAGCCTCCGCCATATCAGCACTACCCAAGGAAGGTTTCGCGCGGCGCAGCCGAGAAGGCGCTGGAGAGGGTCCTGGCCGACGGCGTGAGCCTCGAGACCCTGATCGAGGGGGCCAAGCACTGAGCGGCCCAGGTCGCAGGCAGCGAATCGCGCTACATCAAACACCCGGCGACGTGGTTGAACGGGAAATGCTGGCTCGACGAAGAGCAGCTACCGCGAGGCGCGGGGCCCGATGGCGAGCTCACATGGTGGCAGAAACATGGGCTCGAAGAGCAGATGGCTGCGGAGCGAATTGGAAGATAATGGGGCCTAATCAAACACTAAGAGAGATAAAGGCGCGGCCGGATCACCTCACCAAAATCGTGGAATATATTCCACTATTAATCTGGAAAACCGCTCCACTCTAACTGTGTTGCTTTGTGCGTGAGAACGTACTAGAAATCCGTCATTCGCTCGGGCGGTCGGCCACCTGAAAGCGAAGCAGGAGGGGCCACATGACATTCGGCGAGCGCCGCGTCGGCGTGGATTTCAACCCCAGCGGCAGCACGATGGTCGACACCATCAAGGGCAAGGCCGCCGACCTCATCGACGGACTGGAGACGGCCGGCTTCAACGAGCCGGGCGAAGTCGCGCGCCTCAAGGCGCTGGCGAGGACCGACATCGAGTCCGCCGCACATTGGGCGGTCAAGGCATCGGCGCGGTCCGGGGCCGCGCAACGGCGGCTCGTGACCACACTCCGGCAATTCTGCGACTTGGTCGGCTGGCTCCGCCTGCGGCGCTGGTTGCAAGTCATCGAGCGGGTGGCAGAAGTCGGGAGGGCCGCGCAGGCGACGGCCCCTGCCGGCGAGCGCAGGGCCGTCGACAAGGTGGCGAAGTCGCTGATCGACGGCGGCGCGCGTCCTCAAGGCACAGCTCGTCGACGCAACCGACAGCCCCGGCTATGGGTCGGACGCGATGCAGAACTGGCCCAAGGAGCGCCCCTGGCCCGCCGCCTGGCAGCCCCCACCCCGCGCGTAGACGCGCTCCACGCTACCCCTGCCGCCCACCTCGACCGGCGCCCGCCTCAAGGATGTGCCCCCCGAGCTCGCTTCCTCGCCCGCCTCGAGAGCCCGGACCCCGCGCGCAGAAGCGCCGCACCCCGCACCCCTCCGCCGGCCCTCGACCCCCTTACCGCGCCACGCTCCCCAGGTCGCATAAGGCCACTTAGAACCCGGCACGCCCAGCACCCCCGCATTCCTGCGCCAAGCATCGCGCGTAGACCGCACCCCGAGATGCCCGCTTGGACCCTCACCACCGCTCCTCGCCACCGTTCTGGTGTGGAAAGTGCCCTGAAAGCCGCCCTCGCCGCATTGACGGGCACGACAGCGCGCTGCGCGCTCGCCATGCACCCCGCGCGCAGCGTGCGCCGCAATATTGCCGCCTCGACTGCAACATCTTGTGTCTCGGCTCTTCCATAATCGCGTAAACCGGCTAAGTGACTGAAATGGCTACTTTCAAAATTTACCAGAACGTCTTATGCGAATCCGCAGCACCTCGACCCCGCGCACGACGCATGGCACCTCGACGGGCGAGGAGCCAGCCAGCCGGGCTCACCCTGCCGCACCCTGCCGCACCTCGACCGCTGCGCCAGGCACACGTCGCAGGCTGAGGCGGCACGGTGACGCCCCAGCGCAGGAAGCCCAAGGCCAGCGCGGGTTGCAGCGCCGCAGCCCGCCCCTGGCCGGCCCATCCAGCGCGCGCCCGACCGGCCAGCCGCGCAGCAGGGGGGGGCGCCGGGCGGCGACCGGCCCTCGTCTTATGTCGGGCCACCACGCACCCCAGCGCCACTGCCGCCCCATAGGTGGACAATAATGGGTGGACAGATAGGATGGACATATGTGGACAGGGCGAGGGGATGGACAAAATGGAGTGGGTGGCACCACCGCAGGGCTCGGCGGCCGATCGGGTTCTCGACAACCTGGG
This sequence comes from Alphaproteobacteria bacterium, assembly GCA_965262755.1. GTDB lineage: Bacteria > Pseudomonadota > Alphaproteobacteria > UBA828 > UBA828 > WTGU01. Next base: position 2,104,934 of record OZ253557.1, read on the forward strand.
TCGGATCAAGAGGCCTGATTGGGAGCGGGCGTGCCGTTGGTGTCCGGGGTGGGACATTGCGGGGGCCCGGCGGTTGGCGGAGGAGGCGGCTCGCGGGGGGGACGAGCGGCTGGCGTGGTATGTGCCGGTTCTTGAGGCTCGGGATCGTCGCGCCCCCAAAAAAAATGATCCTGCGCCGGTTGAGGGTGTGGAGCGGCGGGGCCGGCCGCGCGCGGACACGGGGTGGAAGGCTTACCGGCTCAAGGCGGGTGGGCGGCGCACCTGGGCCTCGATCGCGCGCGAGCTCGGGCTGTCGGACGCGCGCAAGGGCGACGTGGCGCTGCGGATGGCGAAGCGCCATGCGCAGCGCGAAGCGCTACCGTGGCCGCTTTGAAGACGAAGTCAATGGAGATACGGTCGATGAACGGATTGATCGTGGTTACTCTGAGCGGGCGTCGGGTGCCCTACTGGCCGCGGATGCTATCGGAGAGCGTGCAGCCACTTCGCGGCGATGCCGACTGACGCGAGTGACCGATGCCCCGCGCTAAGTCTAACGTCTCGCAATCCGAGATCACGCGCTGCCTCAAGGCCGCGCGTGATGCCGGCTATGAGGACTGCCGGGTGGAGTACGAGAAGCCCGACGGCACGCGGGTCCGTATTGTTGCGGGCAAGGCGTCTAACGATGATGCTCAGCCCGACGAATTCGACGATCTGATAGGGAGGCTGCCAGATGCGTCGACGTAATCCGTTTCCCGGTGTCACCGTGGCGACCGACCGCCACGGCAAGCGACGCTTTCGGCTCCGGCGCACGATCAAGGGCCGCTCCATTGACCGCTACTTGTCAGGGCCATACGGCAGCCCGGAATTCCGCGCTGCCTACGAGCAAGCCGTCGAGGGTGCGCGCACCGCAGGCAAGGTGCCGCCGCCCGGCACCTTCGCCTATCTGATCCATGCCTATCTTGGCAGCGCAGGCTACCGAAGCCTCGCGCCCAGCACGCGCGCCGACGTGCGCGGCCGGTTGGAGTGGATACGCGAGGCCATCGGGCAAGGCCGATACGCGAAGATGGAGCCGCGCCACGTCGCAGCGCTCATGGAGCGCAAGGGCGGGCCCGCCGCGGCGAACCGGCTGCGGAAAGACTTGGGGCAGCTCTATCGCTTCGCGGCGAAGCGATTCGGCTACAAGGGGCAGAATCCAGCGTCGCTCGCTGATCCTCACAAGGTGAAGCGCGGCGGCTACCACACTTGGACAGATGCGGAGATCGCCCAGTATCGCGCGACGTTCTCGACCGGTACGAAACAGCGGCTCGCCCTTGAAGTCCTGCTCGCCACGGGCGCGTCGCGCCAGGACGCCGTGGCGCTGACGCGGGCGAACATCCGGGGCGGCCGAATCGCATATCGGCGGGGCAAGACTGGCGAGGCGGTTGATCTGCCGATCCTGCCGGAATTGGCGCGAGAGCTGGCACTCCTACCGTCGACTCAAATGGTGGTGCTCGCTCGGAACGACGGGATGCGGTACGCGGTCGAGAGCTTCGGTATTCTCTTTCGCCGATGGTGCAACGAGGCCGGCCTGCCGGGGTGCAGCGCTCACGGGTTGAGGAAGGCCGGCGCGAGGCGACTGGCCGAAGCCGGCGCGACCGAATTCGAGGTCATGAGCTTCCTCGGGCACGCCACCGCCAAGGAGGCGAGCCGGTATGTCGCTGCTGCGAACCGAGCGACGCTCGCCGACTCCGGCATGGCGAAACTCGGGGTCGAAACTAGAACAAAGTTGTCCAACCTTCCCGCTCGGTTGGACAAACACGGAGTCTAATCCCTTGATATATAACGCACCCTCAAGGGAGTTGGTGGGCCCGGCAGGACTCGAACCTGCAACAACGCCGTTATGAGCGGCGGGTTCTAACCAATTGAACTACGGGCCCGATCGGCGGGAAGCCGCACGCATCATAGCGCGGCCAGGCTCGGGCGGCGATGAAATGGGGGTGGAAGCTTACTCCCAAAGTAACCGCCTTCTGGATTCCAATGCTGGCGGGGGCAGGAGCCAATCTCTCAGTAGATCGGCGATCTCGTCGAAACCGTCGAGAGTTCCGAGTTGCGCGAGCTACTTGCGGATCTCGATCCGCCCGTGTCTCGGCTCCACACCTTAGATCACTTCGTCGAGGTCTCGCCAATCAGCCGGGTCTGCTTCGCAGTGTCCTCCATCCTGGTCACTGGTATGCCCATTCTCTCTATCGAGGCAATTTCGGGTGCTCGTCGAAGTCGATGTCCATACCTCAGGGATTCAGCCCGGTTTCTTATTGCTTTGCGCAGTACCCGTCGTACACCCACACCAAGTCGCTACACGTCGAGAGCGCATAGCCACAACGGTGCTCGTCGCCGACCACGTGACAGTACGTCTCGCGTCCGGGTGCCGGCGTCTTCGGCGTGTGGCAATGGTAGTCCCCGGTCTTTCGGTTCGTGTGGCACCCGGCCGCGTTCGTGCCCCCGCCGTGCCCGAGGGCGGTGCCGACGGGAACAGACAGGAGCAATATCGCCAGTAGGACTGCCAGCCCTGTTGTTGTCCTCTCCCTCATCCCGTGTGGCGCTCCCGAGAGCACCAGAAACAGCCGTTGACCTCCGCGTAGTGCTTACTGGCCCCGGCCACGGCGGGGCGGCAGCTCCCGAACTCCCCAAGGTAGATGCGGTTCTCAGGGTTCGGCAGATAACTACAGCTTTCCCTGTGTACTTCGTGGTCCCCGCTCGGCTGTGTGTTCCTGTTCACGTAATAGCGCGCCATGATTTTCCCGTTCTCTCAGGTGATAACGAGATTATGTCTAAGGCGCACAGAATGCTTCTTCAAGTAATTCTCGCCCAATAACATGTATTGTGCTATAACAACTTTGCTATATTTACTTTGTATCTCAGTTTATTTGAAGTTATATTTCTCTTTCGGAAATTCGCAGCATTTGCCGCCTGCTCCTTGGCTTACTATCCCTGCCACCACACGGCCATTCCTCCACTCCCCACGCAGACAAAGGCCCGCACGTCTTCATCATGGGCGCCGGAACGGTGGCGGTGCGATCGAATGCACCGGCCCCTCAATCCGGCAAGCTTTGGGTGCGCGTTAAGTGGAGGCGCGAAAAAGGGGTTGCAGGATGAGAACAAATAAGGTACACACGCCTCCTCGGGTCGCATTGCATCGGTTCGGCCCGTGTGGAATAAGGAGGCGAACATGGCGAAAGCGGCGCTTCGCGTGGTTTCCGAGGGTCCCATGGATAAGCAGAAGGCGTTGGACGCGGCGCTCAGCCAGATCGAGCGGGCGTTCGGCAAGGGCTCGATCATGAAGCTCGGCGACGGCGCCGCGGTCGAGACCGAGGCGATCCCGACCGGCTCCATCGGGCTCGACGTGGCGCTCGGCATCGGCGGAATCCCGCGTGGGAGGGTCGTCGAAATCTACGGCCCCGAAAGCTCGGGCAAGACAACGCTCGCGCTCTCCTGCGTCGCCGAGGCCCAAAAGCTCGGCGGCACCTGCGCCTTCATCGATGCTGAGCACGCGCTTGATCCGATCTATGCCGGCAAGCTCGACGTCAATGTGGACGAGTTGCTGATCTCCCAGCCGGATGCCGGCGAGCAGGCGCTCGAAATCACGGACACGCTGGTCCGCTCGGGCGCCATTGACCTGGTGGTGATCGACAGCGTGGCCGCGCTGGTGCCCCGCGCCGAGCTCGAGGGCGAGATGGGCGATTCCCATGTCGGCCTCCAGGCGCGGCTGATGAGTCAGGCGCTGCGCAAGCTCACCGCCTCGATCGCCCGCTCGCACTGCTGCGTCCTCTTCATCAATCAGATCCGCATGAAGATCGGCGTCATGTACGGCAGCCCCGAGACCACCACCGGCGGCAATGCGCTGAAGTTCTACGCCTCGGTCCGGCTCGACATCCGCCGTATCGGCGCCGTGAAGGACCGTGACGAGGTCGTCGGCAACCAGACGCGGGTCAAGGTGGTCAAGAACAAGCTGGCGCCGCCCTTCCGCATGGTCGAGTTCGACATCATGTACGGCAAGGGCATCTCGCGCACCGGCGAGCTCATCGATCTTGGTCTCAAGGCCGGCGTGATCGAGAAATCGGGCTCCTGGTATTCCCACGACAGCGAGCGTATCGGCCAGGGCCGAGAGAACGCGAAGCGCTTTCTTGCTGAGAACGCGGAGGCGGCGGAGGCGATCAGCCGCGCGATCCGCCGCCACGCCGGCCTCGACGGTGCCGACGAGGCGCCGCCCGTCGCCGAGGTTTGCACGGAAGGTGGTGTGCAGGGCGCTTAGGCCGATCAAGGCCGGGGCAGGCGGGCGCGGAGGCGCACCAATCTGGACAGCCCGCCTGAGGCACACTAAGTAGCACGGCACGCATCCAAGCGCCGGGCCGACCGCCGCCCGGGTAACCGTGCAGGGCCGCCCCATGCCGAGCGTCAACGAAATCCGCGCGCAGTTTCTGGACTATTTCGCCTCGAACGAGCACGAGGTCGTGGACTCGAGCCCGCTCGTGCCGCGCAACGACCCGACGTTGATGTTCACCAATGCCGGCATGGTGCAGTTCAAGAACGTCTTCACCGGCGCCGAGACCCGGCCCTACCGGCGGGCCGCCACCTCGCAGAAGTGCGTGCGTGCAGGGGGCAAGCACAACGACCTCGACAATGTCGGCTACACCGCGCGCCACCACACCTTCTTCGAGATGCTGGGCAACTTCTCGTTCGGCGACTACTTCAAGGAGCGTGCGATCGAGCTCGCCTGGCGTCTGGTCACGCGGGACTACGGCCTTCGGGAAGAGCGCCTCCTGGTCACGGTCTTTGCCGAGGACGACGAGGCGCACGCGCTCTGGCGCAAGATCGCCGGTCTCCCCGAAGAGCGCGTCATTCGCATTCCGACCTCGGACAACTTCTGGGCCATGGGGGAGACCGGCCCCTGCGGCCCCTGCTCGGAGATCTTCTACGATCACGGGCCGGCCATTCCCGGCGGCCCGCCCGGCAGCGCGGACGCGGACGGCGATCGCTTCGTCGAGATCTGGAACCTGGTGTTCATGCAGTTCGAGCAGGTCACGCCCGAGCAGCGGATCGACCTGCCTCGCCCCTCGATCGACACCGGCATGGGGCTCGAGCGGATCGCCGCGATCCTGCAAGGCACCCACGACAACTACGAAACCGATCTGTTCCGCAACCTGATCGCCGCAAGCGTCGAGCTGAGCGGCGCGCCGGTCGACGGCGCGCATTGCGCCTCCCACCGGGTGGTCGCCGATCACTTGCGCGCGAGCGCCTTCCTCATCGCCGACGGCGTGATGCCGTCGAACGAGGGGCGCGGCTACGTGCTGAGACGGATCATGCGGCGCGCCATGCGCCACGCCCATTTGATGGGCTGCACCGAGCCGCTGATGTGGCGCCTGGTGCCGGCGCTGATGCGCGAGATGGGCCAGGCCTTCGGCGAGCTGATCCGTGCCGAGGCGCTCATCACCGAGAGCCTGAAGCTGGAGGAAGCCCGCTTCAAGGAGACCCTCGCGCGCGGCCTGCGCCTGCTCGACGAGGCGACGGCCGGGCTCGCCCCCGGCGCTCCCCTGCCGGGGGAGACGGCGTTCCGGCTTTACGACACCTTCGGCTTCCCCGTCGACCTCACCGAAGACGCGCTCCGCGCCCAGGGGCGTGCGGTCGAGCGCGACGGCTTCAAGGCGTGTATGGAACGCCAGCGCGAGGCGGCGCGCCGGGCCTGGGCAGGCTCGGGCGATACCGCGAGCGACGCGGTCTGGTTCGGCATCCGCGAGCGAGTCGGTGCGACCGAGTTCCTCGGCTACGGCACGGAGAGCGCCGAAGGCGTGATCCAGGCCCTGGTTGTGGGCGGCACCGAGATCGCACGCGCGGAGGCCGGCGACACGGTGGCGCTGGTCGTCAACCAGACACCGTTCTACGCCGAGGCGGGCGGGCAGGTGGGCGACACCGGCACCATCGTCTCAGCCGAAGGCGCCCGCGTCGGCGTGAGCGACACCCGGCGCGAGGCGGAGGGCCTTCACGTTCACCACGGTACCGTCGAGGAGGGAACGCTCGCTGCGGAGGATGCGGTGGTGCTTGCGGTGGACGGCGCGCGGCGAACCGCGCTCCGCGCCAACCACTCCGCCACCCACCTGCTCCATGCGGCGCTGCGTCGCGCGCTCGGCGATCACGTCACCCAAAAAGGCTCGCTGGTGGCGCCCGACCGGCTGCGTTTCGACATCAGCCACTCCGGCGCGGTCGCGGCCGACGCGCTCGACGACATCGAGGCGGAGGTCAACCGCCTCATCCGCCAGAACGCACCGCTGGTCACCCGCCTGATGAGCCCCGACGAAGCGGTTGACGCCGGCGCGCTCGCGCTCTTCGGCGAGAAGTACGGCGAGGAAGTGCGCGTCGTCTCCATGGGCGATGACGAGGACCGGGCGGACGCACCCTATTCGGTCGAGCTCTGCGGCGGCACCCACGTGGAACGCACCGGCGATATCGGGCTGTTCCGCATTGTGGGCGAATCGGCGAGCGCCGCCGGCATCCGGCGGATCGAGGCGCTGACCGGCGAGGCGGCGCGGCGCCACGGCGTCGATCTCGAAGCCACCCTCAGGGATGCCGCTGCGGTCCTCAAGGTGCCGCCAGCCGACCTTGCCGGGCGCATCGGCGCGCTGGTGGACGACCACAAGAAGCTCGGGCGCACGCTGGCCGAGACCCGCCGGGCGCTTGCCACGGGCGGCGGCGGTGTGTCGGACGATGCCCGCGAGATCGCCGGAGTCTCCTTCGTCGGCCGCGCGCTCGACGGGGCACATCCCAAGGAGCTGCGCGCCATGGTAGACGACCTGAAGAAGCGGCTGGGCTCAGGCGTCTACGCCGTGGCGAGCCGGACCGAGGGCAAGGCCGCGCTCACGGTGGGCGTGACCGACGATCTCACCGGCCGCGTGAGCGCGGTCGATCTCGCGCGCGCGGGCGCGGCGGCGGTCGGCGGCAAGGGCGGCGGCGGCCGGGCCGACATGGCGCAAGCCGGCGGCCCCGACGGCGAGCGTCTGGACGACGCGCTCAAGGCAATCGAGAAGGCGCTCGCGGACGCCGCCTGAGTATTCGGCGCCGGCGCACGGTCGCCGCCCCGGCACGGTCGATTGGCGGGGCGGCAATACCGGTTATTCTCTCGCCGGATGACGGAACAGCCCTCGCCGCGCCTACGGCTCCTGCCGGTCGCAGGCTCCGATGACCTGCGCCGCTACTGCTGCGAGTTCATCGGCACGTTCTCGCTCGTCTTCTTCGCGGCCGGTGCGGTGGTGGTCGATGCCAAGACGGGCGGCACCCTCGGCGTCATCGGTTCCGGCCTGATCTCGGGTCTGATCATCACGGTCGTCATCTACGCCTTCGGCCATGTCTCGGGCGCCCACGTCAATCCGGCGCTCTCCATTGCGGCGGCGCTGATCGGCCATCTCGACTGGCGCTTGGTCCCCGGCTACGCGCTGGCCCAGCTCGCGGGCTCGGTGCTGGCGGGGATGTGCCTTTACTGGGCGCTCGGCGATTTCGGCGCGATGGGGGCCAACCTGCCCAACGCGGCCCTCGGCATCACGCCGCTGACGGCATTCCCGATCGAGCTCTTCGTGTCGTTCCTGCTGATGTGGGTGGTGGCCGGCGTCGGCCTCGACAAACGCGGGCACGGCCCCTTCGCGGGCGTAGCGGTGGGTGCCGTGGTGGGCATCGAGGTGATGCTGATGGGCCCGGTCGCAGGCGCCGCGATGAACCCGGCCCGCGCCTTGGGTCCCTATGTCGCCATGGGAGACTTCACGCACTACTGGATCTACGTCGCCGGTCCGCTGATCGGCATGGCGCTCGGCGCCTACGCGTGGCGTTACACGCACGGGCGGAGCGGCCAGGCGGATTGACCGGCGTGCCGCCCGCGTTCTCCTACTGCATCGTCCTGGCCCGCTCCCTGAGCGAGCGGCTGAACGGGCAATCCGGCTTCAACGAGATTCGCTCGGTCGCGAGCGCCTGCGCGAGGCGGTGCTGGCCATCGCGAAGCGCGGCCTCGATGAGCGTGCGGTGGAGGATGTCGCGCTGGGCGTGGCTGCCGCCCAAGATTTGAGCCCGGTAGCGCACGGGCATCAGCAGGTCCACGGTCTCGCCATAGCGCCCGGCGCCGAAGGCGCGGATCGCGCGCACGATGGGGAGTCCCACCTCGCGGGTCATGCGGGCGTTGGTGCCCGCCCCCTCCGCCTCCGCTACCGCCGCCCCTTCCAACGCGTGTGCCGCGTTGTCGCGCCCGGTCGCGACGTAGGCCATCATCGCGTGCATGTCGTTGAACGCGTAGAAGGCGTACTCCGCAATCGCCTCGTAGGTCGCGGCCAGCTTGTCGAAGCGATCGCCCGTATCGACCCCGCGCAGGTGTAGGCGCCAGAGCAGCGCGGCGGCATCGAGCATTTCGAGCTGGACCTCCGAGGACCCGGGCCGGAGCGCCGTGTCGTAAATCTCGAGCACCCGGTCGTAGCGGTCGTTGTCGAGATTGAAGAGCGAGAGGTGCCACCAGTTGTGGAAGGCGAAGGTATTGTCGTCCTGCGCCCAGTGAGCCTGGCGTTCTTCCATGAAGGCGATGCCTTCCTCCTGCCGCGCCTGCATCTCCATCACGTGGCAGAGCGCGTGCTGCGCCCAGCAATCGTCCGGCTCCAGCGCGAGCGCCTGCCGGCCGCTTCCCTCCGCCGCGCCGTAGTCGCCGCATTCCTCCAGGCCGAAGGCGGCCATGCCGAGCAGGAAGCCGTATCCCGGGTCCTCCCGGCTGTAGGCCGGCAAGGCGCGGGCAACGCGGCCACGCAGATTGTCCCGCTCACCCTGGAAGAAGTCGGAGAGATGGCCGACCTGGAGGGCCACCACATCGCGCGGCTCTTCGGCGATAACCCGGTCGAGCCGTGCCGACATCCCTTGCCAGTCGCCCGCGGCCCAGTCCGCAATCGCCGCAATGTGGGCCCGTTCGCGCTCCGTGGCCTTGCCCGCGAGCGCCTTGAGGCGGCCGAGGCCTGCCTCGACCTCGGGCAGCACGCTCTTCTCCCAGAGCATGGTGTGCAACTCGGTCCGGAAAATGTGGCCGGCAACGAAGTCCGGGTCGTTGGCCAACGCCCGGTCGATGGTCTCGACGGCGTCGCCCCGATAACTCTGGAACTGGCGTATCGCCGTCTCCAGAATCTCTAGGCTCTTGGGATTGGTTGCCGATGTCTGCACGCCACGCGCGTCGCTCAGGGCCACGGGACTTGATCCTTCTCGTCAGTATCGAACGCCGTCGAGGCCGCCCTCCGCTCCTTGCCGGGCGTCGGGCGCGCCAGCGGCAAGCAAGCCAGCAATTCGACGATCCGTCCAGTCGTTTCGGCCCGGTGGCGGAGCGGTCAGGCGGCGCTCTTGCGGCCCGTCAGGCTCGCGGCGAACGTAGCGGCAACGGCGAGCGCGGCTGCGGCCAACAGCGACGGAACCAGATAGCTGCCGAGCGAATCGAAGAGCACGCCGGCGAGCGTCGGCCCCACCATCTGGCCCAGTCCCCAGGCTGCGGTCATCAGGGCCAGGTTGCGGCGCGGGTCGCCCGCGGACAGGTGGCGGATCTCGATGAGGCCTATCGCGGTCAAGCCCACGAAGGTCCCGCCGAGCAGCCCGGCGGCGAGCATGATCGGCCAAATGCCGCCGCCCAGCACGCTGAGCGCCACGCCCACCGCCTCGATCAGGCAGCCGATCGCGAAGGCGCGCGCATTTCCCCAGCGCCGCCCGGCCCAGCCCCAGAGCGCCACAGAGGGTGCCGCCGTCAGGCCGACGCAGAGCCAGACCAGATGCTCCGCCGGTTGCAGCACGGGATCGGCGCGCACCATGTCAGCGACGAAGGTGGCGGTGATGACGTAGCCGAAGCCGACCAGCCCGTAGGCGACGATCAAGCGGAGCAGGCCGGCTCTCCTCTGGCGGGTCCCGGTACGCGGCGCCGCCGTCGCCGGCTTTTTCGGCCTCGGCAACAACAGTGCGACCGGGATCGAAATCGCAATGCAGAGTGCACCGCAGAAGAACCACGGGCTTTGCCAGTCGCTGTCGCCGGATGCTGCCGCAGGGACCGCCAGAGACGAGATCGCGATGCCGCTCCCGACCCCCGCATACATCACCGCCGCCCATCCATCTCGACCGGCGGCGGCGAGTCGGTCCATCACCAGGGAGGACGCGAGCACCATCACCAGCGCGCCGGCCGCGCCGCCGACGAAGCGCAGGAGCAGGAACGCACCCAGGCTCGTCGTCAGCGCCATGGCGCCGGTCGTGAGCCCGCTCAGCGCCAGCGCGCCCAGCAGCCAGAAGCGCGGGTCGCCGGGCACGGCCCGCCAGGCTGCGGCCAGGGCGCCCACGAAGTATCCGAGGTAGTTGGCGGACGCAATCAGGCCCGCTGCCGATCGGTCGAGCTCGAGACCGGCGATCATGTAAGGCAGGATCGGCGTATAGGCGAAGCGTCCGATCCCGATGCCGACCGCCAGCGAAAGCAGGCCCGCAACGGCCAGAACCGCCGGGTGATGGGGACGTTGCGGTTTCATCGTCGGGCCGAGCTTCGGCGGCGGTGGCGGTGCCGCTTCGCCAATCGCCATGCCTCCTTAGTCGATTGTCGCGTCCGACATCCTCCACGCAGCCGCCGTTCGGAGGCAAGGCCATGCCCGCGTCGAGCGCCCGTGCATTCGACGCGACGGGGGTGGGCACAGTGCATCGCCATCGGCCCCCCAAAGGTGCTATGAGACAGACCGATTGGTGTCCGCGTGCGCGGTCCTCCGTTTCCGCGCCGATGGAGCAACGCCCATGTCTGCACGAGACGTCGTCAAGGGGTTCCTCGACCAGCTCGCGGGCGGCGACGCTGCCGCCATTGTGGCCATGTTTACCGACGACGCGGCGATCGACATGCCGGGCGGCGACGATCTTCCCTGGGCGGGCCGGTGGCAGGGCAAGGCCGCCATCGAGGACTACTTCCGGGTCATGCCGGCGGCGCTCGCCATGCACGAGCATGTCATCAAGACCTGGGTCGCCGACGGCGACACCGTCTCCGTCAACGGCGAAGAGGCCGGTTCGTCGAAGATCAGCGGCAAGCACTACCGCGCGAAGTGGTGCTGGGTCTTCACCGTGGCCGACGGCAGGATCGCCGTCTGGGACGCTTACGAGGACACCCAGGCGCTCTCCGCCTGCGGCCCCTGGCGTTAGCCACTTTGGACGACACGGGCGGCACGAGGGAAGGCAGCGTCGCAACAGAGGGTGTGGCCGCCACCGGCGTGGCGCGTACCCGGTGGGGCGTCGTCGCGGTCGCGATCCTCGCGGGCGTCGTCGTCGGCTACGCCGTCGGCAAGGTGCCGCCGACGATCGGGCTGATTTCGGACGAGTTTGCGCTCGACAGGGTCGCTGCCGGCTGGCTCGCCTCCATCTTCTTCGCGTTCGGCGCGGGCTTCGGCGTGTTGACCGGGATGGCCGGTGGGCGCTTCGGCGCCCGCGCGCTCCTGCTTACCGGCGTTCTCGTTCTCGTCCTGAGCGGTGTCGCCGGCGGGTTCGCCACCGGCGCTGCCATGCTACTCGCAGTCCGCGTCTTCGAAGGCATCAGCTTCGCCGCCATCGTGGCCGCCGCGCCCAAGATCACCTTCGACGCGACGCGGCCCGAGGACCGGGACCTCGCGCTCGGCATCTGGAGCGGCTACATGCCGGGCGGAATGGCGCTCGCCATGGTGGTGGCGCCATTCCTCGCCGAGTCGCTGGGCTGGCGCAGCCTCTGGTGGCTCTGCGCCGGGGCAGCGCTGGTTGCGACGGTGCTCGCGGCGGTCGGCACGACGCGGCGGCGCTGGCCCGAGCAGTCGAGTCGCGACGCTCACGCAGGGTTCGATTGGGCGGGCGTGGGGGCGACGCTGCCGGTCGGCGCGCTGTGGCTTTATGGCGGGGCGTTCCTGCTCTTCACCGTTCAATGGTTCGCGGTCGCCACCTGGCTGCCCACATTCCTGATCGAGACGCAAGGCCGAGGGCCCATCGCCGCTGCGCTCTTCTCGGCGCTGGTGGTGGGCACGAACGTCTTCGGCAACCTGATCGGCGGCTGGCTGCTGCACCGGCGCGTGCCGCGCTATGCGCTGGTAGGGGCGGCGAACGTCATCATGGCCGTCACCGGCGTGTTGATCCTCGCGGGCTTCGTGCCGGACGACGCCAAGATTCCCCTCGCGATCATCTTCAGCACCGGCAGCGGCGTCCTGCCTGCGGCCGCCTACGCCGGCGCAGCCGTGCATGCGCCCAAGCCCGGTCTCGTGGCGATGGCCAACGGCTTCATGGCGCAAGGCGCCGCCATCGGCATGCTGTTGGGGCCGCCACTCATGGCGGTCGTGGTCGGCGGCTTCGGCAGTTGGGAGGCCGCCTGGTGGTGCATGCTGATCTGCCCCGCCGGCGGCCTCGTCATCTCGGCCCGCCTCTTCGGCATCGAGCGCCGCTAAGCGGCGGAGTCAGGAGCGCGCGCCGTGCGCCGAGCGGCCCGCAAAGACCTCGCCGCGCTGGATCACCAGGCTCGCGGCCAGCACGATCAGGATGCCGGGGATCGTGAGCGCGGACGGCAGGCCTTTTCCGAAGGCCCAGTCGATCGCGAGCACGAAGGCCGGCAGAAGGTAGCTGTAGGACTGGACTCGGGTCGGGCCGAGCCTGATGGTGGTCCATTGTATCAGGAAGAAGGAAATGACGGTCGAGAGGACCGCGATACTGGCAATTCCGCCATAGGCGAAGGGCGGGACATCGCCCCATTCCATGGTCCATAGCGCGCTGTTGGCGAGCACGAGGAACCACACCGCGTTGATGGCCACTACCCAGAAGGTCATGACCATCACCGGCTCGCCTCTGTGGAAGCGCTTGACGAGCGGGCTGTAGAAGCCCATCGCGATGCAGCCCGCGAAGACGATCAGGTCGCCCTCGTTGAGGTCGAGGGCTATGAAGCGGTCCCAATCGCCGCGAAACACCACCCAGAGCGCGCCGACCAGGCCGATGCCGAGCGCCGCGAGGCGGTGCCGGCCCAGCCGCTCGCCGACGAGGATCGCGCCGCCGATGGCCGTGAGTCCGGGTATCAGGGTCGAGATGGCGCCGGTGTTGAGCGCGCTGGTGGTGCGCAGGCCGTAGAACATGCACCAGAAGAACGCGACCAGCGACGCGCTGATCGCCGCATAGCCGGCGAGCGCCCGCCAGCCCGGCCAGGAGAGGCCGTGGCGCCAGGCGACCAGCGGCCCGAAGATCGCCATCGCCAGCCCGAAGCGCAGGAACAGCAGCACGGCGGTGTTCAGCTCGTTGGCAATGGCCTCGCCCACCGGATAGCTGAACGAGATGAGGAACATGGCGACGAACACGGCGGCGTGGACGCCGGGCATCGAGATGCCGGGCGTGGAGACGCCGCGCGGGGTCTTGGGTTGCGTCATGGCGCGCAACCGTGGCGCAGCGCCGGCTCGAGGTCTAGCGCCCTCGCCGGCCACCGGCGGATCGGCCCGCGCGCGTGCGGACTATAGCATGTGCACATTTCTCTCCGGCCGACCCTTGAAGGCCCGGCCCCGAAAACCAAAATCAGTGGTGCCCAAGTGGGGTGCCGCAGAACGGGCCCCGGCAGGGCATGGAACCGGTCCGGCCATAACGGCGGACCACAGATGGACTTGCTTGTGAAAGGAGTCACACCATGCGTGCATTCGATCTTTCCCCGCTCTTCAGCACCACAGTCGGTTTCGACCGGATGGCCCGGATGCTCGAGCAGATGCCGAGCGAGACGGCCCCTACCTATCCGCCCTACAACATCCAGAAGATGGGTGAGAACGCCTACCGCGTGACCCTCGCCGTCGCCGGATTCGGGGACGACGAGATCGCGATCGAGGTGAAGGAGAACCTGCTCACAGTCACGGGCAAGCTCGCGAAGGAGAACGGCGCGAACGAGAGCTATCTCCATCGGGGGATCGCCACCCGCACCTTCGAGCGGCGCTTCAACCTCGCCGACCACATCCAGGTCACCGGTGCGGCGCTCGACAAGGGCCTGCTTCACATCGACCTGGTGCGCGAGCTTCCCGAGGCGTTGAAGGCGCGCAAGATCGCCATCGAGAGCGGCGGCCAGAAGCGGCTCAACCAGAAGGCGGCCTGACAGGCCGAGGCCGCGAGACCGCCTCGCGGCCCAGGTTATAGAGAGCGGGGCGCGGGCCAGACGGTTCGCGCCCCCTTTGCTATCGGCCCTCCACGTGTGTTTGCCCGTTGGCCCCGGTTCGCTCGAGCAAGCTGGCGGCGCATTCGTATCACTACGTAGGGCAAGAAAAAATTCTTTCGCAAAAATGGTCGAGGTCGTTTCTCCGTGCTACCTTGCGCGCGGAACCAAGCGGCGCGTCCTCCAGGCGCGCCTGGTCCTGACGTGGGAGGTAAGGACATGGAATTCAGGAACGTCTTGCGCCGCAGTGTGAGCGGTGCTCTGGCCGCGGCGGTGGTCGCCGGCGGTCTTTCGGTGGCGGCCACGATGACCCTCACGGGCGGTGAGGTTCAGGCGGCCGACGAGCAGTTCATTCCCTTGCTCGTTTACCGGACTGGGCCGTATGCGCCTAACGGCATCCCGGCAGCAAACGGCTTTGTGGACTACTACACGCTGGTCAACGAACGCGACGGCGGCATCAACGGCGTCAAGGTCACCTTCGAGGAGTGCGAGTACCGCTACGACACCAAGGCCGGTGTCGAGTGCTACGAGCGCCTCAAGAACAAAGGGTCGACAGGGGCGTCGCTGATCATGCCCTTCTCCACCGGCGTGACCTACCAGCTCAACCCGAGGGCCCCGGTGGACCAGATTCCGGTGCACTCCATGGGTTACGGGCAGACCGCGGCATCCGACGGGCGCGTCTTCCCGTGGACCTTCACCTTCCCCACCACCTACTGGAGCCAGGCCTCGGCCTTCGTCAAGTTCGTCGGCGCCGAGGAGGGGGGCATGGACCAACTGGCGGGCAAGACGATCGCCCTCATCTACCACAACAGCCCCTACGGCAAGGAGCCGATCCCGACCCTCCAGGTGCTGGCTGAGAAGTTCGGTTATACCCTGGAGCTGCTCCCGGTCGACCACCCGGGGCAGGAGCAGCGGGCGACCTGGCTGCAGATCCGCAAGATCAAGCCCGACTGGACGTTCCTGTGGGGCTGGGGCGTGATGAACCAGGTTGCGATCAAGGAGGCCGCGGCGATCGCCTATCCCATGGAACGACTGATCGGTGTCTGGTGGTCGGCGAGCGAATCCGACGTCGTGCCGGCCGGCGACGACGCCATCGGCTATCGCGGCGGCGGTTTCCACTCGCCGGGCGCCGGCTTCCCGCTTCATGACCATATCCTGCAAATCATCTACGGCGGCGATGCGGCGGCGGCGGCGGAGAGGAATTTCGGCGAGGTCCTCTACAACCGCGGACTCCTCAACGCCCTCTACACGGTCGAGGCCATCCGTACCGCCATGGGCAAGTACGGCGACCGGCCGATGACCGGGGCCGAGGTGCGCTGGGGCTTGGAGAACCTCGACCTGACGGAAGAGCGGTTGGCGGAGATCGGGCTCGCCGGCTTCACCCCGCCGGTGAAGATCACCTGCGAGGACCATGAGGGCAACGGCCCCGTACTCATCCAGCAGTGGGACGGCTCGGCCTGGAACATCGTCAGCGACTGGATCGAGCCCATGCGTGAAGTCGTGCGCCCGATGATCGAGGCGGACGCCGCCAAGTACGCGGCGGAGAACAACATCACTCCGCGCGACTGCTCGCAGGAAATGTGAGCGTTCCAACCGGGGATGCAGCCGGGGGCGGCGGCGAGACGACCGCCGCCCCCGAGGCTCTGCTGCGGCTCGACTCGGTCGAGGTCGTCTACGACCATGTGATCTCAGTCCTGCGCGGCGTCAGCATCGCCGTTCCCGAGGGAGCGATCGTCGCCCTTCTGGGGCCCAACGGCGCCGGCAAGACCACCACGCTCAAGGCGATCTCCAACCTGCTGCGCGTCGAACGCGGCGACATCACCGGGGGCGAGATCCACTTCCGGGGCGAGCGCATCGACCGGCTCGCGCCGGGCGACCTCGTGCGCCGCGGCATCATCCAGGTCATGGAGGGGAGGCGCTGCTTCCCCCACCTCACGGTTCACGAAAACCTGCTGACCGGTTCCTATACCAGGAAGGACGGCAAGGCCGCGGTACGCGCCGACCTGGAGCGGGTCTATGCACACTTTCCCCCGCTCGCCGAGCGGCGGCGCATCCTCGCGGGCTTCATCTCGGGCGGTGAGCAGCAGATGCTCGCCATCGGCCGGTCGCTGATGTCGCGGCCGACCATGGTCCTCCTGGACGAGCCGTCCATGGGCCTGGCGCCGCAGGTGGTCGCCCGGATCTTCGCGGAGGTCCGCCAGCTCAACAAGGAGGAGGGGGTTACGTTCCTGCTTGCCGAGCAGAACGCCAACATGGCCCTCGGCGTGGCCGGTTACGGCTATATCCTGGACAGCGGCCAGGTCGTCCTGGAGGGCACGGCGGCGGAGCTCCGCGGCAACCCGGCGGTGAGAGAGCACTATCTCGGCTTGTCACAAGCCACGGCCGCAGACGCGAGCGAAGGCGACCATGCCGGGTGAGACGGAAAACGGCCGCCCCGCTCCCGGCACGCCGTTGTTGAGCGTCCAGGACATCGCGCTCCGCTTCGGCGGCGTCCAGGCGCTGGCCGGCGTCGAATTCACCATCTACGCCGGCGAGATCTGCGCCATCATCGGGCCCAACGGCGCCGGCAAGACCTCCATGCTCAACGTGCTCAACGGCGCCTACCAGCCGAGCGAGGGTACGATCACCTTCAAGGGGCGCGTGCGCCGCAAGATGCACCCGCGCGTTGCCGCCCTGGAGGGCATGGCCCGCACCTTTCAGAACGTCGCGCTGTTCAGGGGCATGAGCACGCTCGACAATGTCATGGCCGGCCGCAACCTCAAGATGCGCAGCAATTTCGTCTTCTGCCTGCTGCCGGCGGGGCCCTCGCGGGCGGAGGAATCACGCCACCGCGCCGCTGCCGATGAGGTCATCAGCTTCCTCGAGATCGAGCACATCCGCAACACGCCGGTGGGCCGCCTCCCTTACGGCCTGCAGAAGCGCGTGGAGCTCGCCCGTGCGCTTGCGGCCGAGCCCGACCTGCTCCTGCTCGACGAGCCCATGGCCGGGATGAACAGGGGCGAGAAAGCCGAGATGAGCCGCTTCATCCTCGAGACCAAGGCGCGGTTCGGCACGACCATGGCTCTGATCGAGCACGACATGAGCGTGGTCATGGAGCTCTCCGATCACATCATCGTGCTCGATTACGGCCGCAAGATCGCGGACGGGACGCCGGAGGAAGTGCGTAACGATCAGGCGGTGATCGACGCCTATCTGGGCGTCGCAACCGAGGATGACGCGTGATGGAGTTCCTTTGGGACTTCTTCGTCGCGCCCTTCCTCGACATGATCGAGTTCCCGGTGTTCCTCGGCGAGGTCGCGATTTCCGGCTTGCTCACCGGCGTCATGTACTCGCTGGTGGCACTCGGCTTCGTGCTCATCTTCAAGGCCTCCCAGGTGTTCAACTTCGCCCAGGGTGCGATGGTGCTGTTCGCCGCGCTGACGCTGGTCGGGGTGATGGAGCACGGCCTGCCGGTCTGGGCCGCGTTGCCGGTGACGGCAATCGTCATGATCGGGCTCGCCTTCGCGATCGAGCGCGGGATGCTGCGCCCGTTGATCAATCAGCCGCCGATCACGCTCTTCATGGCGACCATCGGGCTGAGCTTCCTGCTCGAAGGCGTCGGCGAATGGGCCTGGGGCTCGAATGTCAAGGCGCTCGACCTCGGCATCCCGTCCTCTCCTGTCGATGTGGGCGGCATGCTGCTCAACGAATTCGACCTCATCGCCGCCCTGGTGGCGGCAGTGCTGGTGGCAGCGTTGGCGCTGATCTTCCAGCACACGCCCATGGGGCGGGCGCTCAGGGCGGTGGCCGACGATCCGCAGGCGGCGCTCTCCCTCGGGATCTCGCTCAGGACCATCTGGATCATCGTCTGGTCGGTGGCCGGGATCGTCGGCATGGTCGCCGGCATCATGTGGGGGGCGAAGAGCGGCGTGCAGTTCAGCCTGTCGCTGATCGCGCTGAAGGCGCTGCCCGTGCTCATCCTGGGCGGGCTGACCTCCGTTCCCGGCGCCATCGTCGGCGGGCTCATCATCGGCCTCGGAGAGAAGGTCGCCGAGGTCTATTGGGGCCCGGTGATCGGCGGCGCGATCGAGAACTGGTTCGCCTACATGCTGGCGATGCTGGTTCTCATGTTCCGGCCCCAGGGCCTGTTCGGCGAAAAGATCATCGAGCGGGTGTGACCGTGCGCGCCTATTTCACCGACCTCTGCAACGCCTTCTTCGCGACCCGCTCGCGCTCGATCAACACCGTCTTCGTGACCGTGATCACGCTGCTCGCCCTCTTCGCGGTGCCGACGCTCGCGAACGAGTACTGGCTGCAGGCGATCCTGATCCCCTTCCTGATATTCGCGCTCGCGGCGCTCGGGCTCAATCTGCTCACCGGCTTCGCAGGCCAGCTCTCGCTCGGCACCGGCGGCTTCATGGCGGTCGGCGCCTACGCCACCTACAAGATGACGACCGCGTGGCCCGGGGTCGACATCATCGCCATCTTCTTCATCTCGGGCTTCTTCGCCGCCGGCGTCGGCATCCTGTTCGGCCTGCCGAGCCTGCGCATCAAGGGCTTCTATCTGGCGGTGGCGACGCTCGCGGCGCAGTTCTTCCTGATCTGGCTCTTCAACCGGGTGCCCTGGTTCTACAACGACAACCCGTCCGGCACGATCACGGCACCGCCGCGCAAATTCGCGGGCGTCATGATCACCGGGCCGGAGGCGGCCGCCGAGGTGCGCTATCTGGTGGCGCTGGTCTTCGTCGCGGTCTTCGTCTTCTTCGCCCGCAACCTGATGCGCAGCCGCTTCGGCCGCGCCTGGATGGCGGTGCGCGACATGGACGTGGCCGCCGAGATCGTGGGTATCCCGCTGCTCCGCACCAAGCTTCTCGCCTTCGCCGTGAGCTCCTATCTCTGCGGCGTCGCGGGCTCGCTCTTCGTCTTCCTCTATCTGGGCAGCGCCGAGACGCTCGCCTTCGACGTCAACCTCTCCTTCCTCGTGCTCTTCATGGTCATCGTCGGCGGCCTCGGCTCGATCGCGGGCTCCATCATCGGCGCGGCCTTCATCACCGTCGTGCCGATCTTCCTCACCAACCTGAACACGATCCTCGGCATCGACTTTCCCGTCGACCTCGCCAAGCATCTCGAGGTCATTATCTTCGGCGGCTTCATCATCGTTATCCTGATCGTCGAGCCGCACGGCCTCGCCCGCCTCATCCAGCTCACGCGAGAACGACTCCGCCTCTAGCCCGGAATTCTCACCAGGGTCACGGCCTGCGTCGCGCGGGACGCGCGATGCGCTCCGCGCCGGTGAGGGAAGGAAGGCTCGATTCCCCAGAACCATGGTGCGGTGCAAGGCGCGCGGCGTGCGCGCCAGTATCGCTTGATGGGTCGACTATTTTCCCGCGCGCGTATCCGCGCGACGCAGTGCGAGAGCGAGCGGAGCACGACAGGTGCGATGGGCGGGGGCGCAGCGGACGAGCCGCTGCCGGGCACGATCCAGGACGCCGTTGCCGCAGCCATCGAGGACGGCGTCACCATGGACGAGATCGTGTCGCGGGTCCGTTCGTGGGGCAGCGAGGGTTCGCCTTTGATCACGCGCACACGACGCTGCGCGCGTGCGCGACCCGACGAGGGCGGCTGGGCCGAGCGCATGGACGGCCTGATTTGCCTGCAGCGCGAGGCCGACCGCTGCGCCGAGGAATGGGTGCGCACGTGCGAGCCCGGCGCCGAAGGCCGTAGCGCGCTCATCGCGATCGAGACCCTGCGAACACTGGCGCTCTGCACGATGGCCGAGCTCGGCGCGCGCGAGGAGCCGGTGCCGACCGAGGACCTCGGCCGCCTCGCGCTCGCGCTCCACCGCATCGAAAGCGCCGACAGGCTCCGCGTCGAGCGCGAGCAGGCGATGGCCGATGCCGCCGCGCACGCTGGGCCGGCCGCGCGCGCGGCCACTATGACGCATGCCGAACGGGTCGAAACCGTCCGCCGGGCTCTCGAGGGGCACGTCTTCCCTGGGCGTACAGAGCCGCCAACGCCGGCATCGGGGTGGGCCGCGGCCTCTCCCGCGGCCTCCTACGTCACTCCGCCGGACCCAACGCCCGAGTCGCCTGCCGCCGACGGGGTGCCCGATGTGTTGGACGCGAGCACGGCGCAGGATGCATGGGACGCGCGCACGTTGGTGTCCCGAGAGGTGGTGTAAGAGCGTTGGCTTGACGTCGGTCTTTGCCGGTTGAGGTTTCCGGCTTCTCAGGCCGCGATGGTCAGCGGTCCGGGTTCAGGGTCGCTGATCTGGGCCAAGGTTTCCAGGGTGATGTATCGGCGGCAGACGGCCCACTCGTCGGACTGCTCGGCGAGGATGGCGCCGACGAGGCGTGTGACGGCGGCCTCGTTGGGGAAGATGCCGACGACGTTGGTCCTGCGCTTGATCTCCTTGTTGACGCGCTCCAAGGGGTTGGAGGAGTGGATTTTGGAGCTGTGGTCCCTGGGGAAGGTCATGAAGGCGAGCACGTCGGGCTCGGCCTCGTCCATGAGCCGGGCGAGGGTCTCGAAGCGGGGGCACAGGGTGTCCACGACCTGGCGCCATTGGGCCGAGGCGGCGGCATGGTCCTCCTGGATGAAGGCGGTGCGGATGGCGGCGGCGACCATGTCGCGCCGGCCCTCGGTGTTGACGGCGACTGCGACGGTTGCCGCCACCGGGACGATGCGCCCGGCGCGGCGCACCTTGAGGTAGGTGGCGTCGAGCCAGAGGTAGGGCCAGCGGCCCTCAATCGGGCGCTCGAGGAAGGCGTCCACCCGCTCGTCGATCTCCGCACAGAGCCGGGAGACCTGGCTCTTGGAGGTTATGTCCCCGGACGTGGTGTATGAGCTCTGGCTGCCTCTGGCAGCTGTGGGTAAGCGGTCTGCCGCAGCGACCGCCGAGGGTCTGGCGGCGGCGGGCTGCTTATCCACAGCGGAGGCCATCGCGGTACCGGTTTAGGGTTGGGCTTGCAGAGTCCACTCGACCGGAGGAGAACCACGATGACCGCCAACGACATGATGACCCTGCGTGCGCTGTTGGAAAAGAGTTCCGCCGCCGACCTTATTACGCGAGATGATCGGCTTCACGGCCGAGCGGCTGATGGCGCTGGAGGTTGAGGGCCTGACCGGCGCCGCGTATGGCGAGCGGACGCCGGATCGGCTCACCCACCGCAACGGCTACCGCGAGCGGAGCTGGGAGACCCGCGCCGGCACGGTCGCGCTGAAGATCCCGAAGCTGAGGAAGGGGAGTTACTTCCCCGGCTTCCTGGAGCTGCGGCGGATGGCCGAGAAGGCGCTGACGGCAGTGATCCAGGAGGCCTACATCCAGGGCGTATCCACCCGCTCGGTCGACGACCTGGTGCAGGCCATGGGGATGTCCGGCATCTCCAAGAGCCAAGTCTCCAGGCTGTGCGGCGAGATCGACGATAAGGTCAACGGCTTCCTCGATCGACCGCTGGAGGGCGACTGGCCCTATCTGTGGCTGGATGCGACTTATGTGAAGGTGCGCCAGACCGGACGCATCGTCCCGGTGGCGGTAACCGTAGCGGTCGCGGTCAACGACCAGGGCCGGCGCGAGGTGCTCGGCATGGCGATCGGCGCGTCGGAGGCCGAGCCGATCTGGACGGAGTTCCTGCGCAGCCTCACCCGGCGCGGGCTGCGCGGCGTGCAGCTGGTGATCTCCGACGACCACAAGGGCCTGAAGGCTGCCGCGACCCGCATCCTCGGCGCCACTTGGCAAGGATGCCGCGTGGGGCTGTTGAAAAACCCGTTCTTGGCACGCGGCTCGCGTCTGATCCTGTGTCTTCGGCGGCCACGAGCACATTCCGAACAGGTCAGGCGTGACGGGTCTGTAACAAGCACTGGGCGGCCGTCTGAGCCGTCCAGATGGCCGCCAGAACGGCAAAAAGCGCGGTTGCGAGCCGCTTGAGATTGATTGCCGCGGCCGTCAGGTAGGCTTGGATCTTCATGTTGTGGAGGCCGCGCCGGACGGCGCGGCCCAACCCGTGCCAAGTCTTTGCCTCGCCGTGGAAGCCCTCCGAACGCCAGCGATGACGTTGATAGAGTCGTCGATCATCCTCGCTCCAGCGTGCGCGCCTACGCCGCGCGCGGACCAGAGCGGGATAGTCATCGCCGATGACAACCGCCTTGTTGACGCGTCCCTTCGACAGGCAGTCGCCTTTGAGCGTACAGCGCGCGCAGTCTCTGGACCTGGAGTGGAAGAAGCGTCCGTACTTGAGCGCCCGTCCGGGACGCAGAACCTTGCCCCGTGGACACTTCACGATGTCGTGTCGGGAATCGTAGCGGAAGCGGCGCGTGGGTACGCGGCTCTTGATCGGTTCCTTCTTCGCCGGGATCAGCGGGTCGATCCCACGACGCTCAAGTGCGCCATAGACCTTGGCGTAGGCATAGCCGGCATCACCGGTCACGGTCGTGATCGCGCGATCCGCGATATCCTGCACCGCATCGACCTGGGCTTCGATCGTTTCGCCCTCGTTTACCTCGCCGGTCGTCACGGCAACGTCGAGAACTACGCCTCTCGCGTCGTCAACCGCTGTGTGCTGCTTGTAGCAGGGCTCAAGCCGCTGGTTGCGTGACGAAGTCGCCATGCTCGCGTCCTCATCCGTCAGGCTCACCTTCTTGTACTTGCCGCTTCGCCGGGTCTTCTTCTCCGCCTCGATCTCTTCTCCGCTGCGGTTCTCCGCCATCACCTCGTCAGCGTGACGCTCGACCAGGCTCTCCCAGCTCACATCGGCTCGGATCAGCGACGCGTCGATGTGTGCGATTTCGGCTGTGGCGATCTTCGCATCCAGGCAGGCCGTCACCGTGCGCCGGAAAATCTCCCGGAAACGTTCCTCGCCCCAGCGCTGGCGGATACGGGTCAGGCTCGAATGGTCGGGCAGACGCTCGTGAAGGCCGTAGCCGATGAACCAGCGGATCGCGATGTTGACCTGCGCTTCCCGCATCAGCCTGCGGTCATGCACGATCCCGAGCAGCAGGCCAGCGAGCATCAATCGAACCGCGACCTCTGGATCGATGCCCGGCCGGCCGTTGTCGACGCAATAGCAGTCCGCCACTTCCTCGCGCAGCCAGCCGAGGTCGAGAACGCGGGCCACGCGCGCCAGGACATGATCCTCCGGCACCAGCTGCTGAAGCGAACCGGTGATGAACAGCTCCAGCTGGTCGCGGTCCTTGTGACCCAACATCTCGTAACTCTCTCAGGTCGAACACAAGATATCGGTGCAGTGAGTCACAGTCTCGAGGCTTTTTCAACAGCCCCCGCGTGCACTTCATGCGCAACCTGCTGGCCCATGCCGGCAGGCAGGGCCGGCGCGTCGTCTCCGCCTTCGTCGCCACCGCCTTCGCCCAGGACGACGCAGACAGCGCCAAGGCCCAGTGGCGCCAGGTCGCCGACCAGCTCAGGCCCAAGGCGCCCAGGCTCGTGGCCCTCATGGACGAGGCCGAGCACGACGTCCTCGCCTACATGAGCTTCCCCAGGGAGCACCGAGAGCTATGGCCGAGAGTGGGTGACGGGCTGAGAGAAGGAGGTGGCGTATCGTGGGGGGTGACGAAGCCTCCCGGTCTTCAAGCAAGGAGTGATACGCCATGACGGAAGATAGTGTTGTCGCGCTGCACCATCCAGGGGTGACGGCCGATCCGCTGACCGCAGTACTCCGCGCCGGAGCTCGCGAGCTCCTGGCACAGGCCATTGAAGCGGAGGTTGCCGCCGTGCTGTGTCAACGCCGGTTGAAGATTCGGCCAAAGGGCGGCGCAAAAGACTGCCACCTGGGTTGGTGGTCTGACCTTGGCGTGAGACTGTGAGTCGGAGACGCGGTGCGAGGGTTTTTCGGCGGGAGCGGGCAGCGGAGCCATGCAGAGCTCAAGCGGTCCGCGCCCGCCGGCCGCCCGCAGGGCGGCATGGTTTATCGGATTGGGGTCAGTCTCGCCACCCGGGCCTTAGGGGCGCGTTGCCGGCCGGGGCCGAGCGACGGCGTGCCGCAGTTCAGCTATCGGCACTGTTTCTGCGGGCGCGGCTTTGGCTGAGGCGGTAGCTGTCGCCGTTCATCTCGAGGATATTGACGTGATGGGTGAGACGGTCGAGCAGTGCCCCGGTCAGGCGCTCGGAGCCGAAGGTCTCGGTCCATTCGTCGAAAGGGAGGTTGGAGGTGATGAGCGTGGCGCCCCGCTCGTAGCGCTGCGAGATCAGCTCGAACAGAAGCTCGGCGCCGGTCTTGCTCAGCGGCACGAAGCCCAACTCGTCGATGATCAGCAGTTTGCAGGCGACCATCTGCTTCTGGAGCCGCAGGAGGCGGCGCTCGTCGCGGGCTTCCATCAACTCGTGCACGAGCGCGGCGGCCGTGGTGAAGCCCGTAGAGAGGCCCCTTTGGCAGGCGGCCAGCCCGAGCCCCAGGGCGACATGGGTCTTGCCGGTGCCGGAAGGGCCGAGGGCGATGACGTTCTCGCGCCGCTCGATCCACTCGCAGCGCGCCAACTCCAGCACCTGCGCCTTGTTCAGCGCGGGGATGGCCTTGAAGTCGAAGCTGTCGAGGCTCTTGGCGACCGGGAACTTCGCCGCCTTGATGCGCCGCTCGACCATGCGCCGTTCGCGATCGATCAGTTCCAGCTCCACCAGCCGGGCCAGGAACTGAACATGATCCAGGCCCTCGGCCGCGCATTGGCGCGCCACTTTCTCGTATTCCCGCAGGAAGGTCGGCAGCTTCAGGGCCTTGAGGTGGTGTGCCAGCAGGATGTGGGGCCTGTCCGTCATGCCGCGTCCTCCGACAGCAGGCACATGTAGCTGGCGGCCGAGGTCCTGCCGACGGTGGCCTTCGGCAGATACGGGTAGACGTCGAGGTCGAGCTTCGGCGGGCGCTTCTCGACCCGGCACAGCACCAGATGCTTGACCGCGTCGAAGCCGATGGCGCCCAGGCGCAGGGCGTCCTTCACGGCGCCGTCGAGATCCTCCAGCCCGAAGCTCTCCAGCAGCCGCAGGACCTGCACATACTCCCGCCGCCCCGCCTTGGGCGAGCGCGCCTCCATCAGGCGGCGCAGGGTCTGGAACGCGGGCGGCAGCTCCCATCCGGCAAGCGGCGCCGCCTGATCCAGCGCGCCGATCTTCTGCTCGATCAGGGGCAGATAGTGGATCGGCTCGAAGATCGTGTCCTCTCGCTCATAGGACCGGGGATGGCGGGCGATGACCTCCCCGCCGCAACCGATCACCACCCGCTCGACGTAACCGCGCACCCAGACGTCGCGATGGCCATAGGCCACCGGCACCGAGTAGTCGTTGGTCTCGTAACGGACCAGAGACTGCGAGCTGACCTGCCCGGGAGCCTGGGCGCAGGCCTCGAAGGGCGCCGCCGGCGGCGCGGCCATGGCCTCCAGATCCCGCGTCAGGCGCTCTCCGATGGTCTCACGGTGCCCGCGCAGGATATCGCCCTGGCGGCTGCGGCACTGCTCCTCAAGCCGCCGATTGAACGCTTCCCAGCTGGCAAAGCGCGGCAGCGGCACCATGAAGTTGCGCCGGGAAAATCCAACCAGACCCTCCACCGCGCCCTTGTCGTTCCCCTTGCCCGGGCGCCCGTAACGATCGCGCACGAGGTAATGCGACAGGAAGCCGCCGAAGAGCCGCGCCCGCCTGCGCGTCCCGTCCGCCAGAATGCGCGACACCAGACAGCGGTCGTTGTCGTAGAGAACCGATTGCGGAACCCCGCCGAAGAAGGCGAAGGCATGCACATGCCCGTCGATCCACGCCTCGGCCGTCGCCGCAGGGTAGGCCCGCACATAGCAGGCGTCGCTGTGCGGCAGATCGAAGACGAAGAAGTGCGCCTTGCGCGCCACACCCCCGATCACCGCACGCGCCTCGCCGAAGTCCGCCTGCCCATGGCCGGGTGGATGGGTCAGCGGCACGAACATCTCCCGACGCCGGCGGTGGTGCTCGCGCACATAGTCCTTCACGATCCAGACCGTGTGAAAACGTCATTGAATTCAGATTTTCGAGTGAGTCTGCTTGATTTCTGAAAAGTGCAGCCTGCTAAGTCATTGATTTCATTAACACTGACAATTCAACCAATGGGCTGAAATCACATTTCGAGCGATTCTCCGACGTTTTGACACAGTCTGGATCGTGTAGCCGCCGCTGAACCCGTGCTCGGCGCGAAGCCGGTCGAAAATGCGCTTCGCCGTGTGGCGCTGCTTGCGCAGCTGCTTCAGATCCTCCTTCAGCCACTGGTCGATGATCTCGGTGAACCCGTCCAGCTTCGGGCGCCGAACCGGTACCGTCCGCCGATAGCCCGGAGGCACCGAAAAGCACAACATCTTCTTCACGCTCTCGCGTGAAATCCCGAAATGACGCGCCGCCGCCCGCTCGCTCATCCCGTCCCGGCAGGCGAGACGGACCTTCCGATAAAGTTCCACGGTGTGCATGCCCCCGCCCTCCCCGTCGCCGGGAAGGGCTCAAGTGGCAGAGTTTTGCTCCGCCCGCAGCGAGACAATCCCGCCGCTACCGTGGACTAATTTCGCACCGCCGTTCCCAGGCTCGACCCCAAACGTCTCGTTGATCTCGTCGAGCATCCCCACCAGCTGACCCTGGTCGCTGGCCTGTGGCCCCACCTGAGTCGCGACGATGATCTGGTGCTCCCCATCGACCGCCATCTGCGCGTTGTAGCACTGCTGGAATCCCTCGCTGCTGGTCTTCATGATCTGGCTCTCGGGATCGGTGAAATTGCTCTGCGCCTTCGGCGCGGGCTCGCCGTAGGCCCGCTTGTAGGGCCGCCCGCCCCGGGGATTGCGGTCCTGCCCAGGCTCGCGCCCGCGCTCAGCGTCGCGCCCGCGTTGCGCCGCCTCCAAACGCGCTTTGGCTGCCTGGATCGCCGCCAGGCGCTTCTCCCTGCGTTGCAACTCCTCGGGCAACTCGTCGCCCCGGAAATCCTCGCCCCAACGATCGTCTTCTTCGGCGTCCACCATCCCCGCCTTCGTCAGCAGCGCCTCGATCTCCGCCTGCAAGCGAGCCGCCTCTTTGCCCATCCGCTCATAGCTCATCGCCTTGCGCTTGCTCGCGTTCGCTCGCACCTTCGTCCCGTCGACCGAGAGCTTGCCGAACCGCGCCAGTCCCATCTCGCGCGCCACCTGCACCACCCCCACAAACAGCTCGCTGAACTCCGCCAGATGTCGGCGGCGGAACTCACATACCGTGCGATGTTGCGGGAAGTTGCCCGCCGCGAGCATCCGAAACGCTACATCCTCCTCCAGCTTTCTCGCCACCGCACGCGAGGAGAATGTGCCCGTCGCGTAGGCATAGATCAGCACCTTGACCATCATCGACGGCTCGTAGGGGGCGTTGCGTCGACCGTCCCCCTCGTAGGGCGCATAGAACGCCGTCAAGTCCAGTGCATCGACCACATCGCTGACGTGATGAGCCAGGTGCCCTGGGGGAACCCACTCCTGCAAGTCCGGCGGCAGAAGCAAGGGCTGCTCCGGCTGGTAGGGACGATACGTGGTCGGCATCGGGCAGTTCCCAAACGCAACTGGCGTGTCGCATCATACTGCCCCCTGACGCCAATCCACCCACACCCCATCCAATACCAACTTCGCCGCGCGGATTTTTCTACGGCGCACGCTCCTAGCCCGGCTCGTCTCCTTCGCCATCACGGTGGCCGCACTTCTCGAAAGACGGTGCGGCCAAACGCGCCCGAAGTTCGACGAAAATACCGAATCGGAGGCTGTGCCAACGCTGATCCGACCATGGTCGCCATCAAAATCGCACCAATTGCCGTGCGCGGACGTCGTTGCTAGCTTGGGTGTTCTTGCGCCGCTCCGAGTCGATCAGAGTTTTGCAAGCGGCTCGAAGGAATAAAAGGGCGCATGGGCGGCATTGCCAGCAGGGCTTGTGCGGTGCGGAAATTTCGGACGATCCGTCAACCTCGAACATGGGCACCGACGGCGGCGAGAGCATCCTCGGCCGCCTTGCGAACCAGATCGAGGTCAATCGTTCCGTTGTCCCGGATCGGAGCGAGCGATTTGCAGGTCCTGGCGAAGTCTTCTTCGAGATCCTGCTTCGGCCAAGCGTCGCCCAAATCAAGCCCGATCGTATAATCCGTCTCATCCTTGCCGTATAGGCTGAGTGACAACCTCACTCGTTCGAGGTCGATGAGGGCTCCCAGCCCAAGCAGAGAGCTGGTTGCGCCTATGTTGAACAATCGAAAAAAAAGGCGGCTGATCCAGACCGTATTAGTGTCGAGCTTTTGAGGCCACCACTCTTCTGCCGCGGCTACGGTCTCGGGCACGAGATTGCTCTGGAACTCCAATTTATCCAGTGCGCGCTGCCAGACGTCATCCCAGAGGTCGATCAGGGACATCGCGAATTCGGACCGCACCTGATGCGCCGACAGCACCGCCCTGTGGAACGCCGGCAGGTCCTTCCATTCGATATCGGCGGGAAGGGTGAGCGGCGTCTTGGAGTCGGCGGACAGAATATGGTCCACCGCCGTCCGCACCGCGGCATCGCTGCAATAGGCCCGATAGCTCTCCGGCAATTCGAAAGACATGGTAGTCATACTCCTGTCGGAATTTCGAGAAACCGCGACGAGACTCAGCCAGTCTGGTCCCAAAGAGTTCTGCGGAACCGGAGGTACTCGGCATCGTCGCAGTTGACCGGCAGTGCGCGTTCGTATGCGATCAGCAGGTTACGCCAAGTTGCCCAGCGCCATTCCCGATTACGCCGCAGCGATCTGTCTGTCCGGGCTGTAAGTCGCGGCGCGACGACGACCTGTTCAGCGACATCGCACTTGAAGGGTCAGCGACATCGGAGATGACGGGTTGGGCGGAGCGGAGGCCGGGCGTAGCCCGGCTGTAGCTCCGCCCAACCCGGGCGCGGTTTAGACCTCGCCGTCGGCTGTGACTGCGGTCAGGAACAGGTCTTCAACGACCACGAAGAGGACCTGATGCCTGGCCGACCGATCACGGACCAACAGATGAGGTACCACGACTGGAATCTCGGGCGCCAGGCCGGCGCGGTACCCCAATGACGGTGGATCATCACAGGCGCCGCGCCTACGTTCTCTAACTCCCTAAAACCAAGGCATGATTCCACCCGTTGCGGGGGACCGTCAGGGACCACGGCCGCGATTTTCTGTCCGCCGATAGCACGGCGAGCGGACCGTGGTTCACCGCAGCGCACCGGTCGACAGGCGGCGGCAGGTGCTGCCACACGATGCCGGCACCACGACCCGAATCCCGGCTGCCAGGCCGGCGGGGTACCCCAATTACGGCAGATCATCATGGGCGAGGGAATCGCCTCCACTTTCGTCTCCAAAATGAGGGTTAACAGCTCCCTCCGTCGGGGACCCCGGGCGACGTTTTGCCCAGCCGGAGGGCGTGGCTATTCGAGCGCGTTTTCCCCGAGTACGACGGCTGCGGCGCAGAGCAGGGCTGCAAGAAATTCATCCGTCGGCGGGCGGTCGATCCAATCGCACTCGTCCAAGACCGTGGATGGGCCAACTCCGCGGACAAGGTCGTTGACAATGCCCCAGGCTGCTCGCCGGGTTCCGGCTGGCCGGTGTGAAGATCAAGCACGATCAGGCGACACCGGAAACGCGGCGGCCAAGTGTGAATGACATAGATACACCGGCTACCGTGGCCTGGTGCCCCTCCGTTGGTAAAGAGCGAACCGTCGCGCCGCTACCAGCTTTCAGTGGGGCGGCGTTGCCTGTTAACTCACGGATCCGTACGGTGGCGGCAGCGGGCTTCGGCGTTGTGCCGGAAGCCCAGCGTCTGACCTGCCAACGGTTTACCCCGAGACTACCCGTAAGCACCCGTATGGCACCTTGGGGCGAGCCGCACAGTTTGGCTGCGACGGCGCGAAAGTTGCCCTGATCGAGATCTCGCTGTTGTCGTTATCAGCTAGGGTTTGTACACCCCGGAGATCGGCACCCTCATGCTCCCGCCTGACTCACATCTGGTGGTTTGTCGACAGCGAATGACACAGTGAAGAAGGGGTCTTTTGCGCTAAATCAACCCAGCATCAGGCGGCACCTCTTATGGCCCCGACTATTCTGCGAGAGAATCATAGCTCTACATTGTTAACCGCCTTGAGCCCGTACTCCCCTACAACAAACGAGAACATTTCCAGCAGCTCAACTTTCGACCTACCGGCTGCCATTAAACCAATGAACTCGTCGAATGTAAACTCCATCATATGATTCAACCTTGGGTTCAAAAGAATAGCACTAGACCACTCTCTAACATCATGTTCTACTGACGCCGCGTAACCGAGAAGCCAATACATCAGTATTTGTCGATAGTCAGCCACGCCAAACTTTCTATTTGTACACTTTACTTCAATAAGCTTTGCGCCAACAGAAAAGTTCCCTTCAGTAGAGGTCATCCATTGAAATCCAGGAATCGGAGGACTGTGTACTAGTTCAAACTTTGACTCTTGCCGATGGATATGGTTGAGCATACTTGCGAGATTATGTCCTACCCAATCGGCCACTGCCGTATCCGCGTCTTCCAAAGTCTTTGGCACATGGGCATCAAAGTGCCGCCTCTGCCTAGACGTCGCTATTCTTAAGCAACTGTCCCAATCAGCCCTTGTTTCGCCTTCAACAATTCCCTGTCCCCTAGCAAACGCGACTTCGAACAGCATCGCTCGATTGAGAGTGCTAGCCTCCAACAACTCAGTCGGTACCGGCTCTACACCCACACACGGGCTAATTTGCTTGTTTAGATAAGACACCAACCCAGGTGTCAGTTGCGGATACAACACATCAGATATGCCCGGAATATCACGCGCAACCGTTCGCGGGTCCTTTACGGGAGAACGTCTATAGGGCATCTTCGCACCACTTTGAATAGACCGCCTCGAGTGTTTCCTTACCCTGCCGCTCTATCCCGAGTTGCCATGCTTTCGGCAACGACGTTCGTAGCTGGTCCCGAGCTTTTGTGCCCTCATCACCAAAATCGCCCGCCGCCAATCACAGCATGCGTTGCTCCTGCGCCCCAAGGTTCTGCCACTGGTCTCTCAAGCGTGTGAAATTAGGCCGATCTCGCCAATTCCGCCAGCATTCTATACACGCTCTTTTCACTGTCTCGGAAGCAGTACCATTGTACAGTGAATGAACAAACCTGGCCCTTCGGTCAGACCGCTGAAACCGAACAGCCTTCAGGTAGTGGAGGCAATTTGATTCCGGCAGTAGTAAATGTAAGGAATGATTTGGGATCTCATCCAATAACTTATCAAGCGGTTCGAAAACAATCTCGTTTTCTTCTTCCGCTCGAACTGCGGTAATTCCACGCATGATAGTTGACCAAGACGCTCTAAACGAATTCCAGTTTTTCGGATGAAGTAAAGTTTCACACAGCTGAATCGCGATTAGCGGCGATTGGAATTTCAGAGTCCTCCCAACTTGCGCAACTAGGAAAGTGTCCGGTTGTCCCTTCTGAACCTCTAATTCCAAGAGCGCTCGAACATCGAGGTTTCGCACTGTATCCTTAAGTTCACCATAATCGGCAGTCGCAGTGGGTGTGGGTCTGGTGTGGCAAACGTAAGTTATTGAAGTAGCGCGATTTCGCTGTCGAAACGGACGGCCGGAACCGGGGTTTCGTGACAATCGGCCATCCCAGGGGAGGATATTGTCACGCCGGCAGGGCCGAGCGGGGGAAGGTGGGGACGCTCCGTACCGCAAGAGACGGTAGGATGCTGTGTGGAGAAGCCCAACATCAGGAGCGTTCCCATGTCAGTATCCCGCTCTCCGGCACCCTCGTCCATCGATCTTTCCGGCGTGCCTGCCCGGGTCGCCGAGGCGGTCGCCCAGGTGGTCGCAGTCTGTCACGAGCAGTTTCGCTCGGACCCGTGTCCCGAGGCGTTCGAGGAGGCGGAGTTGCGGGTGCGTGAGACCATGAACGCGCTCGCTTGTGAGCTTCTGGGCGCCGTCATCGAGAAGCGGGACGACGGCGCGTCCCGGATCGAGCGGGACGGGCAGAGCTGGTTCCGGGTGGCGGCGACGCCGAGGACGATCATGACCTCGCTCGGTCCGCTGACCTACCGGCGCGCCCGTTACCGTAGCGGCGCGATCGGGTCATCGCCGGTGCCGGTCGACGAGAGCCTGGGCCTCGTCGACGATTACCTGACGCGGCCGGCGGCCGAGCTCGGTCTGCTGATGATGGGTCACTGCACGGCGCGGGAGGCGGCGGCGTTCTTTGCGAAGATCGGCGGCATGACGCCGTCGGTGAGCACCCTGCAGCGCCTGACACGGACCATGCACGAGCGCTGGGAGACCCTCGGCCCCGAGACGCTGGACAGCATCCGTGACGCCGAGGGCGTACCGCACGAGGCGGTCAGCGCCTCGGTGTCGCTCGACGGCGTCATGGTGCCGCTGCGGGCCGGCGAGGACGGCCGTGCCGAGGCCTCCTGGCGCGAGGCCGCCTGCGGCACGGTTTCCTTCCACGACGCCAGGGGCGAGCGTCTGAAGACCCTCTATCTCGGCCGCATGCCGGAGAGCGGCAAGGTCACACTGAAGGCGCAGCTCGCAAGCGAAGTCGCACATATCAGGCAGCTGCGCCCCGACGGCAGGATCGTCGCTATCGCCGACGCCGCCGCCGACAATTGGACCTTCCTGGAGACCCTGTCGCCCGAAACCGAGGTCATCGACTTCTGGCATGCCTGCGAACATCTCCGAACGGCATCCGACCATGCGGTGGCCTCCGACTGGTTCGAGAGGTACCGCGAGGTTCTGCGTCACGACCCCTGTGGCGTCGACAAGGTGATCCGGGCGTTGCGCCACCTTCGTGATAGCGCAAAGCCGGATCGGGCCGAGATCGAACGGGAACTCGCCTTCTTCCGCAAGCACCGCCAGCGCATGCGCTACCACGCCCTGAAGGCAGAGGGCGTCGCCATCGGCTCAGGCGTGGTCGAGGCGGCCAACAAGACCCTGGTGACCCAGCGCATGAAGCGCTCCGGCATGCGCTGGCGGATCGCCAGCGGGCAGGCTGTGCTGACCTTCCGCGCCCTGATCAAATCCGCTCGCTTCGACCGGGCATGGAAGGCCATCATCGGCGCAACCGACACACCGGCCAACGACAACATCAATCCCTGTGCCGTCATCGCCATCGCTGCCTGAACTCAATGAACGAAGCCCCTGCTATCAATGCCATACGAGACTCGCATTGCGCCAGGGAAAGTCCTGGAGAGGAGGACGGCATAGAAAGGAGGTGGCACACCCTGAAACCTTTCATCGCGAGCTAGCGGGTTCGACCCCCGCTCGGCAAAGACGCAGCCCGTCAGCCGGAAGCGAGTGTTGCATGGCGCGTGGCAACGCGCGTCGTGAAGCGTACACAGCGGGTGGCAAAGCGCCGCTAATGAGCCTCGAGATTCTCAATGACGACGCCTTCATTGTTGTGAGTGTGGGGGCAGCACCGGAAGCGCCGCCAACGGCGAGGCGCCATGGGTCGTCCGGGGTCGAAGAACGGAGGCATAGCCACGGGATAGCTCGCCAGGAAACCTGGGAGACCCGACATCGTCCATGTGGAAGAGAGCCGGTCGGGGGTGCAACCGGCATGGTCACCAAACCCCGGCCCGATGCCCGGACCTGCGGGGCATCGGGAGCGCGCGGAGCGACACCACGAACTGCGCAGGCCCACATGGTACCGGACGGCGAACCAATAAGCCCAAGGGACGCGGTGTCGGGGGTCGTAGCGCCCCCATAGTACCGTTGACGCTGGGGAACCGTGGCCAGCGGGACCCAGCCGAGGAAAGGAGGGCGTCGCATGAACAGATCCACTGATGGGACACGATGGAGGAAACCCTGAGTTCCACAAACACGTCAACGAAACAGCAGTGGATAGCCGAACAGGCGGAGAAGCATCCGGAGCGGGTCTTCACCTCGCTGCATCATCTGATCGACGAGGAATGGATGCTGGAGGCGTATCGCCGGACGCGGAAGGATGGTGCGACGGGCATCGACGGCGTGACGGCGGCGGACTACGAGAAGGAACTGGAGGCCAATCTCGCGGACCTCTCGAACCGGATCA
This sequence comes from Alphaproteobacteria bacterium, assembly GCA_965262755.1. GTDB lineage: Bacteria > Pseudomonadota > Alphaproteobacteria > UBA828 > UBA828 > WTGU01. The sequence goes on from OZ253557.1 coordinate 2,139,090, forward strand.
AGTCAGGCCGCTACTACGCGCCACCGGTGCGACGGCAGTACATCCCCAAGGCGGACGGATCACAACGCCCTCTGGGCATCCCGACCTTCGAAGACAAGGTGGCGCAGCGGGCAATACTGATGCTCCTGGAGCCGATCTACGAGGCGGACTTCCTTCCGTGCTCATACGGCTTCCGACCCGGGCAGTCGGCCCACAACGCCCTCGCGGCCGTACGTGCGGGGGTCATGGACGACGGCCACCGGTGGGTGATCGACGGCGATATCAAGAAGTACTACGACACAATCTCGCATCGGCACCTGAGAAGCTTCCTTGACCTGCGGATCACGGACGGCGTGATACGCCGCATGATCGACAAATGGCTGAGCGCCGGGGTGCTGGAGGAGGGCACTCTGCGCCGGTCTGACACCGGCACGCCACAAGGCGGGGTCGTTTCGCCGACTCTCTCCAACATCTTCCTGCACCATGTGCTGGATGACTGGTTTGAGCATGAGGCCAAGCCTCGACTAAGGGGCCGGTGCCAGTTGGTGCGCTACGCTGACGACATTGTGCTCGCCTTTGAGGACCGCCGGAGCGCCGAGCGCCTGCTTGACGTTCTGGGTAAACGGCTGGGCCGCTACGGGCTTGAACTCCACGAGACCAAGACCCGCCTCGTGGACTTCCGGCCAAACTGCCCGAGAGGGCACGACCACGAAACGGTCTTTGACTTTCTGGGCTTCGCCCATATATGGGGAACGTCCCGGAGGGGAAACAGGGTGGTGCGCCAGATAACGGCCAAGAGCCGTCTGGCCCGCGCGGTAAAGACAGTGTACGAGTGGTGCAAGAATAACCGGCACCAACCGCTGTCGGACCAGCAGGCGCATCTCGCCCAAGCCATACGAGGCCACTGCGCCTATTACGGCCTAACTGGCAACAGCAAAAGTGTCGCGGTGTTCCGCCACGAGGTCGCCCGCTCGTGGCGAAAGGCCCTGTCGCGCCGAAGCCGCACCGGACGGGTGAACTGGCAACAGATGAACGCTCTCCTTGCTCGCTTCCCCCTGCCTCAAGCCAAGGTCATGCGATCAATCTACGCGCCGTGAGCGAAACTGACATGCGAAGAACCGAGTGCGTAAACGCGCACGCTCGGGTCTGTGAGGGGCGGGGCTCGGTAACGACCCCGCCTACTCGGCCCCGTCGCAGTATCCGAATATGGATCAAAATGCAAATCTATGTCCCGCAATATACTACCCTCATGTGTGGATGCCCCCAATTGAGTGTTCACGTAATCGACATAATGTTTCGCTCTTAAAATTGTTGTTTTAGTTCTGTTCAACGACAATCCGTAGTCCGCCAACGCATGGGACAATTCGGCCAATGCTCGGTACGCATTCTCCTGAGACTCTGTTATAATAGTCAAATCATCTACATAACGGTGCCATTTGATATCTGCGTCACTAAGCATCCTATCGATAGGTGACATCATAACCTCAGCTAAAATTCTAGCGCATTGCCCACCTACCGGGAGACCAAACGAGCGACCAGATGCGAATTTACTCAGGAATCGGTCAATTTGAACGGCTACAGTTGAATCTTGCGGCAACAGATCTTTTAGGCAATATTCTAACCTGTGATGATAAATGTGTTCATAAAAGCTTGAAATGTCAGTTTGAACGACAATACTTTCTCCTTCTCGCAAGGCGTCATCAGATAGTGTGCTCTCACGATATGCTCTCCACGATCTGCTGCGATCAAATAATTCATCCCCGGAAGTAGCAAATCGATATGAGTGTGCGTTTGGGCTACGTTCGGTCTCGTGCTTTTCCGCTATTGCCACGCCTAGGCCATTAATGTATATGTTCCAAAATGGATGGATCTTAGTCGTAATTCTAAAGCCCGCCGGCCCCGTAGGAACTAAAAGCCGCTCCGAAAACAGATGTAAGGCATTAATTGCCGTAGCGGCCTGCTTGTGGGAGCCGTGTGTTGACCGGCGTCGAATGTTGACCCCTCATAGTCACGCAATATCAACATGTTAGTGCGCCGATCGGCGTCGAATCGGCGCGCCGATCAACACCTTGAGCTCGGCGAAGGCGGTCTGGCCGGCCTCGCCCCGCGAAGGCCCCGCTCGATCTCTCCGCGCTGCGTGGCGGGCGGCCCTTGGCCGGGGCCTAGTCGGTGCAGTGACAGTCGAGAGAGTCGGATTCGCCGCTCTCGTCAGGGATTGCCGCTGCTTCGTCGAACAGGTCTGGGTCGGCGAGCCCGGCGGCCTTTAACTCCGCATAGGTCTCGCCGAGGCGGAACCGCTTCATGGATTCGCAGGCGCGGCCGTCCGGACCCGTGCGGTTGGCGACCTTGGCTTCCTGCTCTATCCACCAGTCCGCGAGGGTGACGGACCGGCCGGGTCGGGACCGAACCCGAATTGAGCATGATTGTCCGCGGCTGGCGACGTGCGCCGGCGCCAGCGCGGAAGCATCCGAACGCAGTTGTGGCCGCCGGTGGCACGGTGCACCGTTAGGGTCATGACCTGAAGGGCACGAGGTGTATTGCAGCCCACAGACGTCTGCAAGGCGCCCGAAGGCGGATCGTGCGCGCCGTTGCGAACTCCGGGCCGTGCCGGCGGCAGAGACCGGCTCCGGTGCAGCAAGGCCGCGTTGAATCGGAATTTCGCGAGTCCGGCGGGACGGCTTTCGACCGAACGGACGGGCAGATCATGACGGTCAAGCGGATCGTTCCAGCGCGACCTCTCGCACGGTCCGCTCGAGCAGGCGAAAGGACTCAAGATCCTCCGCAGAACGCCGGGCGACGAAGCCGGTCCGGAAGCGCTGTCGGCCGAACCGGGTCGGAAGGGGCCTGAGCCGCGGCCCGGTGAGCCGTTCGAGGAAGTTCAGCGGCAGCCACCGTTCCATGCCGCGGCGGCATGAATTTTGCTGCAAACGGCATTTTATTTTCCCGTCCTGCTCCGCTAATGGCTGGAAGGGAGTGGGAGAGTGCGCAGTCTGGCGCGGCCCGCATTCTCGCGAGACCGGCTCCAGGAAAACATTGCGCGCCGTGGAGGGACGCAGGTTCAGGAGCGGTTCAGACGAGCGACTGGGCGCCCCACATCAGTCGGCGACGAACCAGCGGCCGGCCGCTCCTTGGAGGGAAACGGCGCCATGGTCGATCAGCGACACGACGTCATCTGCCGTTTGGCGGTCGCCGAGGCGGCAAGGCCCGTCCCGCCGGCGTGCGCAGCACCGGAACGGGGTCGCGAGGATCGACGGAGCTTGGCCGCGCTCTCGAAAATAAATCCGCCGAACTCCCGGATCCCGGCCGGCTCTCGCGTTGGGAGGCAGCAATGATGGTCGACGTCCGTTCCGCATGGAACGGTGCAACGGGGGTTCGTGGAACATCCACCAGCCTCCGGGCTTTCGCGACATGCCGCGCCGTCTTGCTCGCGATAACGACGGTTATCGAGAGCAATAATGGGGGGCTGAGGATGCGCTTTTCCGGGCGTGGTCAACAGACGGGCGGGCGCCGGCTGGCGGCGTTGGCCGCGGGATGGCTGGTGGACGGTTCGATCCCGGCGCGGGGTCGCCGGGAATGGGCCTGTGCGCGCCGGAGCGTGGCCGGGATCAGGCTGCCGGTCTCTCCCGAACGGGGAGAGCGCCGCGAGTCCTCGTCATCTTCGCCGTCGGCGTTTGCCTGCGCCGGCCAGGACGGCGGTGCGGTGGGACGCGGCTTGCCCGGCTTCCTCTGGCGCCTTCGTCTCCCGATGAGTCGCCGCGCCGACGGAAGCCGGGCCTCAACCCTGATTCGCGGGACCGGGACCGGCGGGCGCGCCGGCGCCCTTGCGCGTTCGAGGCGGTGCGTTGCGGCCGGGTTGCTCCTGGCCTTCGCCACGCTCTTGGCCCTGCCCCTTCAGGCCCAGGCGCAGAACGTCCTGATCAGCAACCTCGGGCAAACTGATGGTAATGTCGGGTCGTTGGTTTCTTTCGATCAGGCCCAGGCCTTCACCACGGGTGACAACGTCGGTGGCTATGCGCTGACCAGCGTTGAAATCCAGACAACCGGCACACCAACCCTCAACGCCTTGAGGGTGAGCATCCGCGCGGACAGCAGCGGGTCGCCGGGCGCGACGAGCCTGGGCACGCTGAAGAACCCTGCCTCGGTGGCCAGTGATGGCATCGCGGCGTTCACGGCATCCGGCGCAGGCATCGATCTGGAGAAGGAGACCACGTATTTCGTAGTGGTGGACGTGACTACCGGTACATCGGGCAATATTCAGAACACGTCTTCCGATGCCGAGGATGCGGGCGCGGCGGCCAACTGGAGCATTGGCAACGCCAGCGTGTTCCGGAACAAGAGGGGGGGCTCCTGGGGGTCTTGGGCCCAATCCAAGAAGATCCGCATCAACGGCACGGTCAAGGCAGGCGCCAGCGCCAGCGACGCCGACCTGACCGGCCTTGCGCTCAAGAATGCAGCGGACGACAGCGCGGTCACGCTGAGCCCGGGCTTCGCGACCGCCACGAAGTCCTACACGGCGTCGGTGGCGAACGACGCGGCCGCGGTCACCGTCGAGCCGGCGCAGTCGGACAGCAACGCGACGGTCGCGTACCTGAACGCGTCGGACATGGCGCTCACGGATGCGGATCTGAACAAGACCGGCTTCCAGGTCGATCTCGACGTGGGCGCGAACACGATCAAGGTGAAGGTGACGGCCGAGGACGGTAACACCACCGATACCTACACGGTGGTGGTGACACGCGCGGCCACCTCCACCGACGCGACGCTGAGCGCCCTGGCGCTGAAGGACGGCAGCACTGCGATCACGCTGAGTCCGGGGTTTTCCTCGACGGTGACGACCTACACGGCGTCGGTGGCGAACGCGGTGGACGAGATCACCATCGTCCCGGAGGTCAACGAGAGCAACGCGACGTACGAGATCCAGGACTCCGGCGGCACGGCGCTCGCGGACGCGGACGACATGGAGGACGGCTTCCAGGTCTCGCTCGACGTGGGCGCGAACACGATCGAGGTGGAGGTGACGGCTGAGGACACCACCACCATGGAGACCTATACCGTGGTGGCGACGCGGGCTGCGGCCAGCTCCCTCACCGCGTCGTTGGAGTCGCCCGACTACGTTGTCGGGGGGAACCTGCAGTACCGGTTCGACCTCAAGCTTACGGAAGCCGTCGCCATCCCGAACCGGGACGTGCGCGATCACGCTTTCAGCGTGACGAACGGGCGGATGGTCCGGGCGAAGCGTATCCACGAGGGACCGGGGGGCAGCAACCACTGGCGCATGACGGTGGAACCCTATGACGAGACGAAGCCCGTGACCGTCACGCTCCGGGGCAACCGGGGCTGCAGCGAGCAGGGCGCCCTGTGCACCGGGGGAGGGGATCACGTCACCAATTCACCGACGCTGACGTTGAGCGCCGAAACGCTCACGCTGGACAGCAGCAACCTGCCCAGCGTCTCGATCGAGAACGCGACCGCGAAGGAAAACGACGCCTGGCTCAGCTTCACCGTCAAACTCTCCCGGAAGGTGGCGCGGACTGTCGCGGTCGACTTCAAGACAGTTTCGGGAGGCACCGCCACCGAGGGCGCGGACTACAGGGCGCAGGACTACAGGGTCATCTTCACTCCCGGGAAGAGGAGTATCGAGGCCGGCGTCGCGCTCATCGCGGACACCGTCGACGATGTCGGCGAGACCGTGAAGGCCGAGATCGCCAATGCGCGGGTGATCACGGCGCGTGGGGCCGAGCTCGGACCGCTGACGATCGCGACGGCGCAGGCGACAGGAACGATCGACGCGCCGGCGACCTCCACGACCGACGTGTCGAATCTGACGATCCGGATCGACGACACGACCGGGGACGAGGACGACGGCTGGCTGGACTTCAGCGTCAGCCTCTCGCGGACTTATACGGAGTATGTCTGTTTCGACTTCGAGACCCTCACGACCGGCACGGCTACGGAAGGGACGGACTACGGCAAGCGCCCGAAGGTCAATGATTGGATCCGGCCCGGAGCCACGCAGACAACCGCCTTCGTCCGGATCATCGACGACTCGGTGAACGACAGCGGCGAGACGGTGAAGGTCAGGATCGGCAATGCACGGCTGTGCGGTGACGCGTCGAAGACGGTCGCCATCGCGAATGCCGAGGCGACGGGAACCATCACCAACTCCGACCGTATTCCGCAGGCATGGCTCGCGCGCTTCGGACGCACGGTGGCCGACCAGGTGATCGATGCGGTCGACGGTCGTCTCGGGGCGGCGCGCCGGCCGGGCGTGGAGGCGACGCTGGCCGGGCGGAGCATCGCCGGCGCGCCCGAGGGCGACGGGACGCAGCAATCGATGGCGGAGGACACGGCATCCCGCGTGCGCCTGGAGGCACTGTCGAACTGGCTCCGGGGCGACACGGGCCTGCCCGGTTCGAGCGTGGTATCGGAACGCGACCTGCTGGTCGGGACCGCGTTTTCCATGAGCGGCATGGCGAGAGACGGCGGCTCGGTCGCCCTGTGGGGCCGTGGCGCGATCGCGAGCTTCGACGGGCGCGAGAACCGTCTCTCGGTGGATGGAGAGGTTGCGAACATCATGTTGGGCGCCGACTGGTCGGGCGGCGCCCTGACCGCGGGGCTGATGCTGTCCCATGCGCGCGGCTCGGGCAGCTATCGGGGCGAGAGCGATGGCAAGGTCGAGTCGACGCTGACCGGGATCTATCCCTACGGGCGCTATGCGGCGAGCGAGCGGGTCACGGTCTGGGGCGTCGCCGGCTACGGCGCAGGCAGTCTTACGCTGAAGCAGGAGGACGTTGCGGCGACCGAGACCGACATGGACCTCATGATGGCTGCCGTCGGGCTGCGCGGCGTGGCGATGAAGGCGCCGGAGGGCGGCGGCCCCGAACTTGCGGTCAAGTCGGACGCCATGGTGGTGCGCACGACCTCGGACGCAGTGCAGGGGCTTGAGGCGGCGACGGCCGAGGTGACGCGGCTGCGGCTTGGGCCGGAGGGCAGCTGGCGCGTCACCACGGCTGGCGGCGGCGAGTTCGTGCCGCGCCTGGAGATCGGCGTGCGTCATGACGGCGGCGACGCCGAGACCGGCTTCGGGGTCGATATCGGCGGCGGGCTCGCCTGGTCGGACCGGGCGAGCGGGGTCGCCGCCGAGGTGAGTGGGCGCGCGCTGCTCACCCACGCATCCGGCGGGTTCCGGGAACACGGTTTTGCGGGTTCGCTGACCTGGGACCCGACGCCGGACTCGGAACGCGGGCTCAAGCTCACACTGCGCCAGTCGGTGGGCGCCGAGGCGAATGAAGGCGTGGACGCGCTGCTGTCTCGCGGGACCATGGCCGGGCTTGCGGCCAACGACAACGGCGACGGGCGGCGACGACGGGAGGTGAAGTTCAGCTATGGCTTCGGGATGTTCGAGGGCCGGTTCACGGGCACACCGGAGATCGGGCTCGGCCTCGGCCTGTCGGAGGCGGGCCGCGACTACAGCCTGGGTTGGCGCCTGACCCGCGCCGGATCCGGCGCCGGGTCTCTGGATCTGTCGGTCGAGGCGCGCCGGCGCGAGAGCGCCAATGACGATGTCCCGCCCGAGCACGGAATCGGGTTCGCGGCGACCGCGCGCTGGTAGCGGGAGCGGCAAGCGGGAGACACCGGATGAACCGATCGGAACGGATTCACGCTGACGTCGTTGAAGTTCAGGTTTGGCCACGACGACGGTACGGGCTGGTTGGACTGCTCCTAACTGTTGCCTAAACCCTCAGACCCGCAATCTGCCCGTGACGGGCGCGTCGGGGGGACGTGGGAATCGTCCGGGAATCGTCACCATTCAATCACGAGGGCCCCGCTGACGACGGGTGGCGAAACCAAGTTCGGTGAGAGGGCAACCGGCCCGTGGCGGATACCGGGTGATGGCGACCCGGGGCCATGTGCGCGACCTGCCGGCGAAGGCGGGATCGGTGAAGCCGGAGGACGGTTTCGCAATGGTCCACGAGACCGGCAGGGGCGCGGCGCGGACGCTCGGCGCGATGGCGAAGGCGCTCCGCCGGGCCGATGCCCTGGTGCTGGCGACGGATCCCGAGCGCGAGGGCGAGGCGGACGCGAAGGCCGCGTCATCTCCATCGGCAGGGAATATGCGGCCGAGCGCTCCGGAGAAGGAAACGGCGGCGTGTTCGAGCAACGAAGGTACGTCATCGGCCGTCTCGCCGTCGCCGGGCGGGCCGTCGCTCGTCCTGGCGGTCGTGCGCTTCAGCGGTCGTTCGTCTCCGGGGGTTTGTCGGTGGGCCCAGTCCGGTCAGCGACTCCCGGGCCTCGACGCGACGCCGGCAGCTCGCAGAACCCATGCGGTTGGTTCCCTCGGCGCGCCCGCCCCCGACGGACGAGCCCTGACTCTCCGTGCTGCACGGCGAGCGGCTGGACGCCCGCGCGCTCAATCGGTGCAGAGGCAATCGAGGGAGTGACCGCGTAGGGCGGTTGTCAGCGGTTGTCAGCGGTTCTCAAGGGTTGTCAGATGTTGGTCAAAATCAAGCGGTTATTTGGAGAATACGGACCTTGCGTTGTCACTCGTTCTCAGCCGATATCGACTCAATTGTGGGACACAGTGAGGGTGACAAGCGCATGGGTGCCACAAGAAACACTCGGTTCACGGCAGCGTTCGTCCGAAGCGTTGACCGGCCGGGCGTCTACGGCGATGAACACGGACTTCGGCTGCGGGTCTACCAATCGCGCAAGCGGAGGTCGATCTCCAAGCAATGGATATGGCGCGGCACCGTCAACGGCGCTCGCCGTGACGCAGGGCTGGGCGCGTTTCCATACGTTACCCTGGCCGAAGCCCGGCAAACGGCCTTCGAGTACCGGACGATCGCAAGAGCAGGCGGCGATCCCCTCGCGCTCAAACGACGGCCGGACATGCCGACCTTCGCAGAGGCGGTCGAGACCGCGATCGGCATTCACCGCGAAGGCTGGAAGGATGCCAAAACGAGCGAGAAGCAGTGGAGGGCGAGTCTGAGGGACTATGCCATGCCGCGGCTCGGCCAGAAGCGGGTCGACCAGATCACCACCGCAGACGTCATGGCTGTCCTTATCCCGCACTGGCACACGAAGCGCGAAACCATGCAGCGCGTGCGCCAGCGTATTGGCACGGTGATGAAGTGGGCCGTCGCACAGGGCTACCGAGATGACAATCCCACGGGAGACGTCATCTCCGCAGCCCTGCCGAAGAACGGTGGAGTGCGCCGGCATCAGCGCGCGTTGCCGTTCGGGGAAGTGAGCGCTGCGCTCCACAGAGTGAAGCGGTCGGGTGCGTTCGAGCCCACGATTCTCGCCTTCGAGTTTCTTGTCTTGACGGCCTGCCGGTCCGGCGAGATTCGATTGGCGACCTGGGACGAGGTCGATCTCGAATCGGCGACATGGACGGTGCCCGCGAATCGGATGAAGTCGAAGCGCGACCATCGGGTTCCGCTATCCGCTCGCGCGCTAGGTGTGCTGCAGGAGGCGCGCGAGATTGCTGACAGCTCTGGCCTGGTCTTCCCGTCGCCGCGTGGCGGCGCGATCAGCGCCAATTCACTCTCGAAACTTCTCCGGCAGCTTGACATCGATGCCGTGCCGCACGGGTTCCGTTCGTCGTTTCGGGATTGGGCAGCGGAGTGCACCGACACGCCTCGCGAGGTCTGCGAGCTCGCCCTGGCGCACGTCAACTCGGATCGGGTGGAGGCCGCCTATCGTCGCACCGACCTTTTCGACCGGCGCCGGGCTCTGATGGAACAATGGTCGGGCTTCGTTGGGCGATTAGCCGAAGGCGGCGAGGATCAAACTCAGCAATAGGCACAACCTCCGGCGATATCTGAGAACATCATCTACAGGGCATGCCGTCTGCATTGAGACGCCGCGCCGTTATTCGGCGCGCAGCTTTGACCCCCCCCAGAATCAAACGACATCAATGGGTTCGCGTGCCGATCGGCGTTGAACCCCCGCGCCGAACAACAAACTGCTCGAGCGCCGGAGGTTCCGATCTCGTGCCGAAGCACGGATGGCCGTGTTCGAGTTCATCGAAGGCTGGTACAACCCGCGACGGTGCCACTCCGCCATCGGATATCTGTCACCCATAAACTATGAACGGAGCCAGCTACCCCCCTGCTCGCCCAAATCCATGACCGTCCACGAAACCGGGGCAACTCCAACTGGTGGGCGGACCTTGGCGTGAGACTGGGATCCGGGGACGCGGTGCAAGGGTATTTCGCCGATGAGGTCACGTGGCGACGGCGAGCTTCCCTCAGGCTGCCACTTCACCTAGCGTCAAGGACACCGTAACCGCACGAGACCCCACCGTGCCTGACGTCGAGGCGTCGTTCAAGATTGATCAGCCCCCCGGTCGTGTCTGGGACTTCTTCCAGGACATGCCCGAGGTCGTGACCTGCATGCCCGGCACGGAGCTTCTCGCCCAGACGGCAGAGTCGACCTACAAGGGCAAGGTCACGGTCAAGCTCGGGCCGGTGACGGCTGCCTTCGAGGGCGAGGCCACCATCGTCGAGACGGACCATGAGGACCGCACCGCCAGGATCGAAGCGACGGGCGTCGACCGCCGGGGTGGCAACCGCGCGTCGGCGAGCATCGCCTACGAAATCCACGAGCGCGACGGCGGCTCCCATGTCATGCTCTACGGCTCCATCAGGCTTTCCGGCGCGCTCGCGCAGATCGGCCGCAGCGGAATCGTCCAGGACGTTGCCAACCACCTCGCCGCGCAGTTTTCCGAGCGCCTTCGCGAGAAGCTCGCGCGCAGCGGGCAAGAAGCGGATGCCACTGCGGACGCTCAGGGTTCGCCCCAGGCTATTGCAGGCACGCACCTGACTCGCACCATCGTCGTGACGTGGATCAGGCGGTCGGTCGCGTCCTTGTTCGGACGTTCAAGCTAAGTGGACCGCGCCTGCCTGAGCATTCTATGAATTGCGTCGGGCGTCAGCGGTGCCTCGCGGATCGGCGCGATCCCGAAGGGTTGCAAGGCATCCTCGACCGCCGACGCATAGACCTGTGCGACCGGAATGGTGCCGGCTTCTCCGACACCCTTGACGCCGAGCGGGTTCAGCGGAGTCGGCGTCTCCGAATGCATGATTTCCGCGTTGGGCACCTCGGTGGCATAGGGCATCAGAAAATCCATGAAATTGGCGTTGAGCGGGGTTCCTTCCTCGTCAAACTCGCAGCGTTCGTAAAAGGCTCCGCCGACGCCTTGCGCGATCCCCCCCATGACCTGGCCATCGACTATCATCGGGTTGATCATCCGCCCGCAATCGTGAATGCAGACATAGCGTTTGACGTCGATCGTGCAGAGTTCGGGATCGACCTCGATCACGGCTGCATGGGCGCCGAAGGCCCAGGTTGCGTGAGGCGGGCTGTAGTAGTCGGTCGCCTCAATGCCTGGAGTTCTGCCTTCGGCGAGCTGCGGCCCGTCGTGACGACTTGCAGGTGCGAACTGCGTGGCGCTCGCCGAGGGTTTGTTGAAGGCGTAGCGCAGCGGGTTGGTTGCCGTCGCGATCTCCGCCAGCGTCGCCTGACGGTCGGTTCCCTTCACCCACGCCGCACCGTCGCGTAGCTCGATGTCGTTTCCGCTGCACTCCATCATGTTCGCGGCGGCCTCGATGATCTGCGTACGCGCCTTCACGGCGGCCATGTGGATTGCGTTACCGCTGCAAACCGCCGCACGGCTGGCGAAGGTCGCAACCCCCCATTCGAACGCGCCGGTGTCGCCCTCGACGACAATCACATCCTCGACTCGTGCTCCTGTCTGCTCCGCGGCGATCTGGGCGAAGACCGTCTCGTGTCCCTGGCCCTGGTCGGTGAGGCCGGTGTTGACATAGACCTTGCCAGTGATCGGGTGAATCTTGATGTGCCCGCCTTCGTAGGGACCGAGCCCGGTTCCCTCGACGTAGAACCCGAGGCCCAGACCCAGATATCGCCCCTCCTCGCGGGCGGCCGCCTGCTCTGCACGAAAGCCTTCAACGTCGATCGCCTGGTAGAGCGCCTCGAGCGCTTCCTCGTAGGCGCCGCTGTCGTAGTTGACGTGCAGGCCGTCGGCGAAGATTACGCCCTCGCGCAGATAGGGAAACTCGTCCTGCCCGATAAAGTTTCGCCGCCGGATTTCAAAGCGGTCGAGGCCCAGCTCGCCGGCGAGCTGATCCATGGCGCGCTCGATTGCGTAGCAGGCATGCGGTCGGCCGCAGCCACGATAGGGAGTCACCTGCACCGTCGGAAGATATACCGGGCGGAAGGTGACTCGAAAATTCGGAATGCGATAGGGGCCCGCAATCGATGTCGCGCTTACCTGGGCGACCGCGATTCCATAGGGAATGAACGCGCCTGTGTCGTGCAGAAAATCGTCCTTGAGGCCGATCACTCGGCCATCCTTCGTGGCCGCAATTTCGAGAGTGTGTATCTGTACACGTTCCTGGGAAGAACCGATGAAGTTTTCGACTCTGTCCTCGATGTATTTGACGGGGCGTCCGAGCTCCATCGACGCTTTCGGAACGAGTACTTCGTCCGGGTGGAACATCATGATCTTCTGGCCGAAGCCCCCACCCACATTCGGCGCGATCACACGTATCTTATTCTCATCGATCCGCAATACGGAGGCCAATCCGCCACGCACCGACAATGTTGACTGTGTGCTGTCCCACACCGTCAGTTCACCCGTCACGGCTTCCCAACGAGCTGCGATCGCGCGGCATTCCAGCGGCGCAGCCGTGCTGCGCTCGACTCGAATCTTGAGCCGCGTGATGTGCTCGGCCTCCGCGAACGCCGCGTCGGTATCTCCGGTCTCGACACGGAAGCGACCGGCGGTGTTGTTAGGCACATCCGGGTGAACCAGAGGCGCCTCGTCCGCGACCGCCCGTTCGAGATCCATCTCGACCGGCAGGGGGTCGTAGTCGATGTCGATCAGGCGGACCGCATCCTCGGCGACGTAGCGGTCGACCGCCACCACCATCGCGATGCATTGCCCGACATAGAACACATCGTCGCGGGCCAAAGGGCGTTGCGTCTTCGGATGGGTGAGGTCGGGGTTCGGAATCAGCAGGGGCAACTCGGCATCGAGCGCGCCAATGGTGTCGCAGGTATAGACCTTGACCACGCCGTCGAGTGATTCGGCGGCATTAATATCCATCGAGCGAATTCTCGCCCTGGCGACCGTACTGCGGGCGAACGCCGCATGGAGCGCGCCTGGAAGGTCGATATCGTCGATAAAGCTTCCCTCGCCTCGCAGGAGGGCAGCATCGGCATTGCGCTCGATTCTTTCGCCAAACTGGCGCGTCGACACGGCTAGGGTCCCCGTTTCTCTATCACGAACCGCGCATCAGTTCTGCGCTGCGGCGGAAGGCGGCCACGATGTTCTTGTAGCCCGTGCAGCGGCATAGATTGCCTGACAGCACCTCGCGAATGGCTTCCTCCGAAAGATCCGGGTCCGGGTTGTCTTCCAGGTAGTCCACGATCGACATGACAAAGCCCGGGGTGCAGTAGCCGCACTGCAGCCCGTGGCACTCACGGAAAGCCTGCTGGACCGGATGGAGGGTGCCGTCGGGACTGGCCACGCTCTCGATCGTTCGAATCTCAGTGCCGTCGGCCTGGACGGCGAAGGCAAGGCAGGAGCGCCCGGCCCTGCCGTCGATGATCACCGTGCAGCACCCGCAGACGCCGTGCTCGCACCCGACGTGGGTCCCCGTCAGGCGCAGATCGTGGCGGATGAAATCGCTCAGCAGCATGCGGGGGCTGACTTCGCGTTCGATCCGCTGGCCGTTGACGGTCATCGACACCGCGAACTGCGGATCGGGAGACTGCCGGATCGGTGTTGCATGCCCACCCGGTCTCGTCATCGCGCTCTCACCCGCGCCCGGTCGGCGGCCGCTATCACGGTGCGCCGGACCAACGCCGAGACGAGGTCCCTGCGATAGTCCACGCTGGCCTGGCGGTCGTCGCCCGCCGTCACATGGTCGCGTGCGGCCTCGGCGGCGCTCGCGAGGGCGTCCCCCTCCGGCGGGACGCCCAGCAACGCGGTTTCTGCCTCGGCCAGGCGCGTCGGTTTCGACGCAACCCCGCAGGCCGCGAGACGCACGGCGCTGCAGACACCGTCCTTGAGCGTGACCAGCGCGCAGACGCCGGCGATGGCGTAGTCGCCGTGGCGGCGCGCGACCTCCTGGAACGCGTAGCCGGTGCGGGAGGGAAGGGCCGGAATGCGGACCTCCGTCAGCAGCTCGCCCGCCTCAAGCACGCTCGTCATGTGAAACAGGAAGAGGTCATCGGCGGCGATCGTACGCTCGCCCCCGACGCTGCGTGCGACGACCGAGCCGCCCGTCGCCACGAGCATGCAGGGAAGCTCTGCCGCGGCGTCGGCATGAGCGATGCTGCCGCCGACCGTGCCGCGATTTCGGATGACGATATGCGCGACGTTGCTCAGGACTTCCGCGATCAGGGGGTTCAACCGTAGAACCGCCGCATCGCGTTCGAGGTCCCGTTGGCGGGTCATCGCCCCCACCCTAATGACGTCGCCGTCGACTGCGTATCCCTTGAGTGCGTTGATCCGCGCGAGATCCACCAGCGTGGAAGGAGCCGCGATGCGGAAGTTCATCGTGGGGATCAGGCTCTGTCCGCCCGCGAGCGGCCTCGCCATCTCGTCGCTCGCTAGGGCTTCCAGCGCTCCTTCGATGCTTTGTGGCGCTACATAGTCGAATAGCGCCGGCTTCACTCCGCCGCCTCCGGTACCATGCCGTCGGCGAACCAGCCGTCATCCGGATCGTCATAGCCGGGCGGGCGGGCGATCCCGTTGCTGCGCTTCATTTCCTCAACGTAGGGCCCGCGGCTGAACATCGGGAGCGGCCCACGGTCGGCCTTCATGCGCCCACGCAAGCGGTCGGTCGCATCCCGGTCCACAGTGTAGCGCCGGCCCTCGCGTCCGAGCGCGACGCCGTAATCGTCGCGCGCCGCCTGCTCCGAAACCAGGCCGCACTGAACGTCGTAGCAAACCATCTCGGGCTCGCGAGCGAGCGGGTCCCCCCAGCCCCCGCCGCCGGTGGTCTGGATCCTAATCGTTGAACCGGAGGCGACCGCAATGCGGTCGTCCATGCCGGCGAGCTTGCGCCGCGAGCCATCAGGATTGTCGATCTCCAGACTATAGGTACCGCCGTACTTGCCGCCGTTGACACCATAGGTGTTGATAAGCGCGCGGTCGGCGTTGGAAAGAGCCTCGCAGTCTACGAGCACCCTGACGCGCTTGTCGTAACCGAAACCGCCGCGACGGCAGCCGGCGCCGCCTGAGTCGGTCGCAAGGCGTAGGCGTTCAATGATGACGGGGTACCGGGTCTCCGAAAACTCGGCGGGCAAATTGCGCGAGTTCGGCACGACGTGAACGACGTCGCTGCCGTCCGCCCAGGGGCGTCCCGGACCGCCGCCACCCAAGACCTCGCGAAACAGGAAAAAATCATGGCCGATGCGCCCGCCATGCAACCCCCAGATTCGGATCGTCTCGTGGTCGGCCGGCATGCGCCCGTCGGTCGCCTTGGCTAGCAGAGCCGCGAATATCCCGAGCGAACGCAACAAGGGGAAGAAACGCAGGCCTGTGGCCTTGCCGAAATTCGGCGTCACGAGTGTTCCCTTGGGCGGGAATTTCAGCTCGATGACATCCAGGACGCCCTCGTTCATGTCGATTTCGGCCGCCCGCTCGGGCGAAGCCGCGAGCGAGCGAAGCACCGGCCCCATCCATTTGCGCGCGAATTTTCCCTCCGCGTAGTCGATCGGCCAGTTGATCGGTCCCTTCGCCTCCCTTGAGGTGCCCGTGAAGTCGAGCACGATCTTGTCGGCGGTCTTGGTCATGGTCAGGCGCAGCGTGTGCATCTGCGGCCCTTCGACGCCGTCGTCCTCGATGTAGTCTTCCCAGGCGTAGACGCCGTCGCGAATCTTTGGGAGCAGTTCGCGGCGTATGGTCTCGGCGCAGTTCTTGATGATCGTGTCGTAGGCGGTTTCGAGGGTCTCGACACTGTATCGTTCTGCCAACGCAACGATGCGCTGGCTGCCGAGCCTGGCAGCGCCGATCTCGGCATCGAGATCGCCGCGCAGATGCTCCGAGAGACGCGAGTTGCGCGAAATGATCTTGAATACGGCTTCGTTGATCTTACCCCGTTCGTAAATCTTGATGGGGGGCACCACCAATCCCTCGGTCCACATGTCGGTCGCATTGGCGGGCAGGCTGCCCGGCACCGAGCCTCCGACATCGTCGTGGTGACCGAAGACCTGGCTGAACCCGATCAGCCGGTCGCCGTAGAAGATGGGTATCGTGGTGCACAAATCGGGGATATGCCCGATGCCGCCCGCACTGTTGTAGGGGTCGTTCCAGAAGAAGATGTCTCCCGGGTGAATATCGCCCTCATCGAAGTACTCGAAGACCGGCTCGACCAGGGCGGCGTAGGAACGCCCCGTCAGCTTGCGCCCCTTCGCATCGAAGAGCGCCACGCGGTAGTCGTGCTGGTCCCTGATCATCGGCGAGCGCGCGGTTCGCTCGACGGCAGCCTCGATTTCGAGCTCGGCGGTTCGGATCGTCCCGGCAATGACTTCGAGCTCGATCGGACCGAGCGGCGGCCTTGCGTCCCTAGCCGTTGCTGCGCTCACGTCTGCTTCTCCAGAATTAAGTTGCCGTAATCGTCGTTGCGGATTGTCCAGCCCTCGGGGATCACAAGGGTCGAGCCATACTCCTCGACGATGCCCGGCCCCTTCGCAACAAAGCCGCGGGACAAGCTCTCCCGACGCCAGATGGGAGAGGATGCCCAGCCCCGGCCGCGCCAATAGACATCGCGTTCTCCGGCAGGACCTGAATCGCCCGTCCCCGGCTCGATCGTTCGTACGGTTGGCCGGTGCATGCGCCCGATCGCCTGCACGCGCAGGCTGACGACCTCGACGTCCTGACTGCCCTCGTAGTGGAACCCGAAGGTGTCGTCATGGACCCGGTGAAACGTCGACCACATGTGCTCGACGGCTGCCGCGCCGGTCAGGCCGGCCGGTAACGCCACGAGAACTTCATGACCTTCGCCGACATAGCGGGCGTCGGCACTGCGTTCGAGCACGATCCCCTCGCGCGGCACCCCCTCGGCTGCAATTTCGTCGCAACCCATATTTTCGAGGTCTGTCCACAGCGCCTCGAGTTCTTCGGTCGTGGCGGTCGACTGCTGGCGCACCAGCGTGCGCACGTAGTCGCGCTTGATGTCGCAGACATGCAGGCCGAAGGCGGACAGGTTGCCCGGATTGGGCGGTGAGACAGCGACCTTGATGCCGAGAAAGTCGGCCACATCGGCGGCGAACAGGCCACCGGCGCCGCCGAAGGCGATCATGGCGTAGTCACCGGGGTCGAGGCCGCGTGTCGTCGTTACCTTGCGAATGCCCTGGACCTGGTTGAATGCCGCGATTTCGAGCACTCCGGCGGCCGCTTCCTCTGCCAAGAGGCCGAGGTCGCGGCCGAGCGCCTCGAACGCCTCTCGCGCGGCATCGACGTCGAGCATGAGGCCGCCGCCGATGAGCGCACCGGGCAGGCGCCCCAGGACCACGCCCGCGTCCGTCACCGTCGGCTCGTTTCCGCCGCGCCGATAGCAGATGGGCCCCGGATCGGCGCCTGCGCTCTGCGGGCCGACCTTGAGTGCGCCGTAGGGATCGATCCACGCGAGCGATCCCCCGCCCGCGCCCACGGCCACGACGTCGAGCATGGGTGTCTTGACCGGATAGTGCTCGATCGTGGTGTGCGTGGAGAGTTGCGGCGTGAGCCCGCGCACCAGGGAGACATCGGTGGAGGTGCCGCCGACATCGAGCGTCAGGATATCGCGGTATCCGGCGAGGCTCGCCATATGGGTGGCACCGAGGACGCCCCCCGCAGGCCCCGAGAGCAGCATCGTGACGGGCTTTTCACCCGCAGCCTCGCTCGAGACTATCCCGCCATTGGACTGCATGATCAGGAAGGGCTTGTCACCGGACACTTCGGCGATTCTGTCGCGGGCGCGCACGAGATAGGTCTGACAGTAGGGCTTGACCATGACGTCGATCAGCGTCGTCATCGCCCGTTCGTATTCACGGTATTCGGGCAAGACCACCGAAGACAGGGACACAAACGTATCGGGAAAGTTCTCCGCAATAGTCGCGCCGACGCGCTGTTCATGTGCCGGATTGGCGTAGGAGTGCAGCAGACAAACGGCGATACGCGTGACTCCGAAGTCCACGAGATGGTCCACCGCCTCGATCACACTCTTCTCGTCGAGCGGCGTTATGACAGACCCGTCATATCGCACGCGTTCCGTCACTTCGCAGACGAGATGAAGCGGCACGAGACGCGGGGGCTTCACCCAAAAAAAGGAATTGCCATAGCCGTCCGGGACGGATTGGCGCGCGATTTCGATAATGTGGCGGAAGCCGGCGGTCACGAGCAGGCCGAGGCCTTCGAAACGATGCTCGAGCACGGCATTGGTTGCTGTTGTTGTGCCGTGCAGGACTTGGTCTAGCTGCGTGTCGTCTTCGCCTGTGACTTCGCGGATTCCGTTGATCAGACCTCGGCTCGGGTCGTCAGGTGTGCTCGGCGTCTTGATGGCGATCTGCTCGCCCGTTGTCTCATCGATCGCGATAACGTCCGTGAACGTTCCCCCAGTGTCGATGGCGATTCGTAGGCTCATGAATGTGCCCGCCGTGGGGGAACGGCTCGAAGAGTCCGCTTGAGGCCCGCGCGGAGCCCTGCGCCCTCAGGTGCGCCGGGGAACGCATCGTCCCGCCGGCACGATGCTGTGCTGGCGGGACGATGAGGAATGTCGCTCAGGCGGCGAGGAAGCGGTTCCACTCCTTGATGAAGAGGGTGATCTGGCTCGGCCAGATCATCCAGTAGGCGATGTTCGACTGGCGCCGGAGCTTGGGTCCGGTGTCGCGCCCGCGGCCCTCGTACCACTTCAGCCACGAGTCCTCGCTCATGTAGTTGCGCGCGGTGTCGGGAGTGGGCGAGTAGTAGCCCTGCTCGGCGTCGGCCGCGCCGCGCCAGCCTTCGAGGCACCAGTCCATGTAGGCCATAGCGACCTCGGGCTGCGGCGCCTCGCTGGAGAGACACATACCGTAGTACCAGGCGCCGGTGCCCTCCCACACGTCCACGTACCAGCAGGGGACGCCTTGTTTCCTCACGTCCTCGACGACCGGGTTCCAGCAGTCGATGCCCCAGACCTCCTCGGAGGCGAGCAGGTTCACGGCCTCGCCGTAGTTGGTCCAGAGCGCGCGGAAGACGCCGTCCTGCTTGGCGCCGATCAGGAAGTCGATGACGTTCTTGAGCTCGTCGGGCTCGAGATCGCCAAAGCCGACCTTGACCGGGTCCATCTTGCGGTTCTTCACCAGATAGCTCGCGCAGCGCGGCGGGCCGATCAGGTCCTCGTTCTGGATCGAGACCTTGCCCCGCACGTCCACGTCGCGCCACTGGCCCTCGTAGAGCACGCCGAGGGTGTCGGGCGTGTTCCGATCCGCCTGGGTGTCGGCAAACTTGTGCGGCAGGATGCCGAGGGCATCCATGTTGTAGATCTGGGGCAGCATTCCGAAGGAGGTGCGGCTGTCGTCCCAATAGACCACATCGACCGGCCAGCCGCTGGTGTGGTCGGCGCCGACATGGGCGGGATCGGAGAAGAGCGTGTCGGCGAACTCCCAGTTAGTGATCTTCTCCAGCGGGATCGGCGCGATCGTCTCCGCGTCCCGTAGCGCCGGCGTGCGGAAGGCGTTGGTCTCGATCATCGAGAAGGTCTCGTAACCGCCGGTGATCCACTTCTGGACCGAATCGGCGAGGCTCGCGACCTGGCCGGTCACCTGGAGCCCGCCGCTCATCTCCTCGAACTTCCTGAAAAAGCGCTCCTGCGCCGAGACCCCGGTGCCGATGAGCTGCATCGGCTCGTCCTGGGTGATGCCGGCGACCCGGTCTGAGAACGCGGCCTCGGCCTCGGTCGCGGCCAAGCCCGCCGCCGCGACCACGGCCGTGGCACCCGCCGCCGCCATGAACTCGCGCCGGTCGAGGCCCGCCGCCGTGCGCGAGCGCGTCTCGACCTCGTCGCAGAACTTGTCGTGTCTTTTACCAAGATGTCCGTCGTCCATCTCTGCCTCCCTGATGCGTTGCACCGCCCGGTTCGCGCCGGGCGGCCGGTTGTTACTCGGCGGCGGCCCTGCCGGCCGGCGCCTCGGTGCCGAACCGCTGCAGCATCCCGGTAAAGGGTTTCGGCTCCGGGAACCGATAGGTCTTCCACTTGCTCGTCTTGCGGCCGATCTCGACGATGCTCTCGGCCGTCTTGGTGGCGCACACCACGCCGTCGAGCACCGGGATGCCGAGCTCGACTTCGAGCCCGTCTGCGAACTCCGCGAAGCCGGCGCAGCCCAGGCAAATCGCCTCGGCGTCGTCTTCGTCGCGGGCGCGGAAGCACTCCTGGCGCAGCTTCTCCAGAGAGCCTTCGTAGTCTCGCTCCACGTCGAGCACGTAGACCGGCGAGGTGCGCACGATCACCCTGTTGCTGAGCCCGTAGGCCGCGACCATGTCCTCCACCGGCACGCGGAAGCGCGGGATGATCGTGACGATCGCCACGCGCGCCGCGAGCTGGCACGCCATGTAGAGCGACGCTTCCGCGATCCCGATCACGGGCTTGTCGGTCATCTCGCGCGCGGCGTGCAGGCCGGGGTCGCCGTAGCAGGCGATGATGTAGGCATCGAAGCCTTGGCTGTCGCCCTTGCGGATCTCGTTGAGGATTCCCGGCACGCACAGATATTCGTCGTAGAAAGATTCGATCGAGGCCGGCGCGTAGTCGGGCGTCACCGCCACGACCTCGGTTCCTTCCCGCGCGACCGAGCGGCCGGCGTCGGCGTCGGCGTCCGTCATGTCCTGCGACGAGTTGGGGTTGATGATCATGATCTTCATGGTGGCCGCCTCCCTATCGAAGCCGGGGCCGTTCGCGACCCACGCTGCCTGATCCCTGCGCGAAGCGTACAACCGTGCCCGCGCCCGAGTCCACAAATCGCTCCGTCTGCGGCGCCCGGCCGCGTGATCCCGGCTCAGTAGCCGCACCAGCGGCGGGCCAGAATCTCGTAGACCTCCGCCGCCTGCTCGATATGCGCCACCGGGCAGTACTCGTCCGTCTGGTGCGCCATGTGCATCTCGCCCGGGCCGAGGATCACGGTCGGCGGGCGCCCGTAGGCCGGCATCAGCGCCGAGGCGTCGGTGAAGTAGGGCGCGCCGCGCGGCTCGATCGGCTCGCCGAGGATCGGCTCCATCACTTCGTAGATTTCCTGCATCCACGGATGGGTATGCGGGGTGTGCACGCCGCCGCAGTCGACGACGCGGGCGATCTTGTTCTCGTCGCCGAGATACCCTTCCAGGCCCAAGACGATCTTCGCGTGGTCCTGCTCCGGCAGCGTCCTGATGTCGACGGTGAACTCGGCATGGTCCGGCACCGAGTTGAGGTTGAGCCCACCCTGCATGGTGCCAACATTGAGGGTCGACCTCCCGAGCAGCTTGTGGGGCATCACGTTGAAATCGAACTCCTCGAGTTTGGTCACCGAGCGCGCCGCCTTGTAGAGCGCATTGTCGCCATGCTCCGGCATCGAGCCGTGGGCGGTGATTCCCTCGGTCTCCACCTTCAGCCAGAGAGCGCCCTTGTGGCCGATGATCGGATAATTCGAGGTCGGCTCGGCGATGACGATGGCGCCGGCCTCGTCGAGCGCGCCGATCTCGGCCAGGTGGTAGGAGCCTTCGCAGCCGGTCTCCTCGCCCGCGCAGATCGCCATCACCATGTCCGCCGTGCCGCGCTTCTCTTCAGCCGCGAGTTTGAGCGCGACGTGGACGAAGGAAGAAATGCCGGCCTTCATGTCCGTGGTGCCGCGGCCAAAGAGCTTGCCGTCCACGATATCGGCGCCGAATGGATCGACCGACCAGTCCTTGGCGCCAAGCGGCACCACGTCGATATGCCCGCCGAAGCAAAGCGGCTTCTTGCCGTTTCCGCCCTCGCCGCGCAGCATCGCGACCAGGCTCGTCCGCTCCGGCGCGAACTCGTGATAGGAGACCTCGATCCCCGCCGCGCTGAGCAGGTCGCCCAGATAATGGGCGCAATCCACCTCACGGCCGGGCGGGTTGCGGGTGTCCATGCGGACGATGTCCCGCGTGATCTCCAGGGCGGACGGAATAGGCGGCATGGTGGGCGCTCCTCCTCCCAAATGGGAACCGTTCCCCGCGCAAATCATCTCGCCGCTTCGACCTGACCCTGTCGGTCTCGCGGCGTCACGCAGACAGTATGGACACGCGGAAGCGCAGGGTCCAGATGGGCGGCACGGGCTGTGCACCGGACCATGGTGCGGGCTGGCAAGAATTTCACAAGAACACTCGTCGCCCGAAACGGTCGGCACACCTGAACTGCCGCGGTGTGATTGTGCTAGTTTTCGTCCGGACCAACGGGTGCCCGGCACTGTTGCGGGCCGAATGGGCGGGGAGCGGACCATGGCTCGAATCGTACGATTCCACGAGACTGGCGGGCCCGAGGTGCTGCGCCTCGACGAGGTGCCGGAGGTGGATCCGGGGCCCGGTGAGGTCCGGATCAGGGTCGAGGCGATCGGCCTCAACCGGGCGGAGGTCATGCTGCGCGAGGGCATCTATCACGAACGGCCGGTCTTTCCCTCCCGCATCGGCTACGAAGCCGCCGGCGTCGTAGAAGCCGTCGGCGAAGGGGTGACGAACGTCAATGAGGGCGAGCGCATCGCCACGGTCCCGTCCTTCGCCCTCTCCCAGACCCGGCAGGGCGTCTACGGCGAGAGCGCCACGGTGCCGGCCGAGATCGCGGCGCCTTACCCGGCCGAGCTTACGCCTGCCCAAGGTGCTGCGCTCTGGATGGCCTACCTCACGGCCTACGGTGCGCTGGTCCACTATGGCGATCTAGAGCCTGACGACGCCGTGATCATCACCGCCGCGAGTAGCAGCGTCGGCCTCGCCGCAATCCAGATCGCCAAGGAACGCGGCACCACCGTGATCGCGACCACCCGGACCGCTGCCAAGAAGGATGCACTCCTTGGCTTCGGCGCCGATCACGTGGTGGCGACGGACGAAGAGGACCTGCCGGCGCGGGTCATGGAGATCACCGGCGATGCCGGCGCGCGTGTGGTTTTCGATCCGATTGCGGGGCCACTGCTGACGACGCTCTGCGGCGCCGCAGCGCCGTATGGCATCATCTACGAATATGGCGCCCTGCATCCTGGAGAGACCGCCTATCCGCTCATGCCGATGCTGGCGAAGTCGCTTACCATCGTCGGCTATCAGGTCCTCGACTTCGTGCGCGACGAAGCACGCTTCGCGGCGGCGCGGGACGCCATCTTCGCCGGCCTCGCCGCAGGCGCGCTCTCACCCGTGATCGACCGGGAGTTCCCGCTGGAGGAGATTGCGGATGCACACCGCTACATGGAATCCAATGCCCAATGCGGCAAAATCGTGGTCACGGTCTGACCATGAGTGCCGCCTGCAGGCGCATCCCGCGTTGACCGCGGTTCCGTGGCGGTGAGAGACTAGGAGCGCCTGCGAAGCGTCAGGCCCCCGTGGAGGACGATGCGATGGCAAGCGGCATGAACGGACGCGAAAGCGGTGGTTTCGAGACCGACGTGGTGACCCGCGAGATCGTGCGCGGCAAGCTGCTGGCGGTGGCCGACGAGATGGGCGTGGTGCTCGCGCGGAGCAGCATGAGCCCGGTCATCTACGAGGTGCTCGACTTCGCCTGCGGCTTCTGCGACGCGGACGGGCAACTCGTGTCCCAGACCAACGGGATCACCGTCTTCACCGGGACCTTCTCGCTCCAGATCAACATCATCAAGGAGAAGTTCGCAGGCCGCATCCGGCCGGGCGACATCTACATGCTCAACGACCCCTATCGGGGCGGCACCCATTACAACGACGTGGGCGTCATCAAGCCGGTGTTCGTTGACGGCGAACTCTTCGCCTTCGCCATCTCGATCTCGCACTGGACCGACGTCGGCGGCAAGTCGCCGGGCTCGCTGCCGGCGGATGCCACCGAGATATTCCAGGAAGGCATCTGCTTCCCCGGCATCCACGTCTACAAGGAAGGCGAGCGCCAGGACGCCATCTTCGAGATGATCGCGGCCAACGTGCGCCTGCCGAAGATGGCGCTGGGCGATCTCAACGCGGCGCTGGCCTCGGTCCGTATCGCCGAGATGCGCTGCCTGGAGCTTTGCGAAAAGTACGGCAAGCAGGCGGTGGCGGAAACCTTCCGCCATATCCTCGAGACCAGCGAGCGGGTGAGCCGCGAGGCCGTGGCGGCGCTGCCGGACGGCACCTATACGGCCGATGACTGGGTGGACGGCGACGGCATCAGCGAGGAGCGCTTCCCGACCAGGGTGGCCGTCACCATCGAGGGCGACACCGTCACCGTCGACTACACGGGCTCCTGCGAGCAGCTCCAGGGGCCGGTCAACTGCTCGCGCTCGGCTCTGGTCTCGGCGGTAAAGACGGTCTTCAAGGCGATCGTCGACCCCCAGTCGCCCTCCAACGAGGGCTGGTTCCGCCCGCTGAAGGTGGTCGCACCCGACGGCACGGTGTTCACGGCGACCAAGCCCGCCCCGGTCGGCTGGTACTACGAGGGCACCGGCCAGGCCTCGGAGCTCGCGTGGAAGGCGCTCGCCCCCATCGCGCCCAAGCGGGTCAGCATGGGCAGCGCCAACAGCCTCTGCGTGACCGTGCTGGGCGGCCACGACCGCGCCAAGGGCGAGCCCTGGGTGATGATCGAGCCCAGCATGGTCGGCTGGGGCGCCACCGACGAGCGCGACGGCAACTGCGTCACCAGCCCCATCACCAACGGCGACACCTTCAACTACTCCATCGAGCTGCTGGAGGCGAAGTTCCCGGTGCGGGTCAACCAGTACACGCTCAACACGCCGGGCGGCGTCGGCGCCGGCCGTTACCGGGGCGGCTACGGCTCGATCCGCGAGTACGAGATCATGACCGACGACGCGGTGCTTTCGGCAAGCTACGGCCGCTCGATCGAGAAGCCCTGGGCGCGCGAGGGCGGCAAAGAGGGCTCCACCAACTACTTCGAGCTGCATGTCGGCAACGACGCCCGGCGCGCCGCCAGGGCGCCCACCACGATCATGAAGCGGGGCGACATCATCCGCATGTTCACCGGCGGCGGCGGCGGCTACGGCGATCCCTTCGAGCGGCCGGCCGACGAGGTGCTCGCGGAGGTGCGCGCCGACTACATCTCAGCCGACCAGGCGCGCGAGGACTACGGCGTCGTCATCGCCGCGGGCGGGCGCGCAATCGACGAGGAGGCGACCGCCAGGCTGCGCGCGGCCGCCGCCTGACGCGCGGACCGACCATGGGCCGGCTCGCGTCCGATATCGGCGGCACCTTCACCGATCTGGTCTATTTCGACGACGCCGATGGGACGCTGCGCACGGCGAAGTCGCTGACCACGCCGGGTGACCTGACCCAGGGCGTGATCGACACCATCGCGCTCTCAGGGCTAGCGCCTGGCGAGGTGGACTTCTTCGTCCACGGCGGGACCACGGTGATCAACGCCATCACCGAGCGCAAGGGCGCCCGCACCGCGCTCGTCACCACCGCAGGCTTCCGCGACGTGCTGGAGATCCAGCGCGGCAACAGGCCCGACCTCTACAACCTGCGCTTCGAGAAGGAGCGCCCCTTCGTGCCGCGCCTGCTGCGCTTCGAGGTCCGCGAGCGCATGGATGCAGCGGGCAACGTGCTGAGGCCGCTGGAGAAGGCGGACCTCGACCACGTCGTCCGGCGCTGCCGGGAGGAAGAGGTCGAGGCGATCGCGATCCTGTTCCTTCACAGCTACGTCGCGCCCCGGCACGAGGCCGAGACGGCGGCCTACCTGCGCGAGCGGCTGGAGGGCGTCGCGATCACCGCCTCCCACGAGATCACCCGCGAGTGGCGCGAGTACGAGCGCGCCAACACGGCGGTGCTCAACGCCTATGTGCAGCCTATCGTGCAAAGCTACTTCGGCCGCCTGGAGGAGGCGCTGGGCGGCACCGGCGTCAACTGCGCCTACGCCGCCATGCAGTCCAACGGCGGCACCACCAGCTTCGCCTGGGCCAAGGAACACCCCATCACCCTCATGGAATCGGGGCCGGCGGCGGGCTGCAACGGCGCTGCCATCGTCGGCACCCTGTGCGATGAGCCCAGGGTGATCTATCTCGACATCGGCGGCACCACCGCGAAGTGCACCACCATCGAGGACAGCGCACCGAAGGTGACGACCGAGTACCGGCTGGAATACAGCCGTGCCCAATTCGGCTATCCGCTGCGGGTTCCGGTTGTGGACATCGTCGAGATCGGGGCCGGCGGCGGCTCCATCGCCTGGCTCGACACGGCGGGGCTGCTGAAGGTGGGGCCGGTCTCCGCAGGCGCGGAGCCGGGGCCCGCCTGCTACGGCCGGGGCGGCAGCGAGCCGACCGTGACGGACGCCAAGCTGATCACCGGCGTCATCAACCCCACCAACTTCGCCGGCGGGCAGTTCGACCTCGACGAGGACAAGGCCCGCGCCGCTATGGAGAAGGTCGCGCAGGGCCTCGGTGTCGATGTCGTGGAGGCGGCGGTCGCCGTCATCCGCACGGTGGAAGCCAACATGATCAACGCGCTGAAGCTGGTCTCGATCCAGCGGGGCCACGATCCGCGCGACTTCGCGCTGGTCGTGGCCGGCGGCGGCGGCCCCATGCATGGCGCGCCGCTCGGCCGCGAGCTCGGCGTGAAGGAGATCATCGTGCCGCTCTATCCCGGGCTCTTCTCCGCCTGGGGGATGCTGGCCACGGAGCCCCGCCGCGATTTCATGCAGACCGTGCTCAGGCGCGACGAAGAGGTGACGGCGGGCGACGTGCGCGGCGTGTTCGCCGGCCTCAGGGAGGAGGCGGAGCGCTACTACCGCACCGACGCCCACATGGGGGAGGCGGAGATCGCCTTCGAGGGCCGCATCGACCTGCGCTATCTCGGGCAGGAGCACTCGGTCACGGTGCCCGTGGACATCGCCGCCGCGCGGGTGGACGCCATCCTCGCCGCCTTCCACGAGGCGCACGAGAAGACCTACACCTTCCGCCTCGACGACACGCCGGTGGAGTTCGTGACCTACCGGCTCACCGCGTCCGCCAAGGTGCCGAGGCCCGAGATGAAGAGGCTCTCGGCGGAAGGGCGCTCGCTTGAGGCGGCGTCCAGGCCCGCGCGCATGGCCGATTTCGCCGAAGACGGCCGCCACGAGGCTGCGGTCTACGCGCGCGACCGGCTGCCCCCCGGCGCTGAGCTCGAGGGACCGCTGATCGTGGAGGAGGACACCGCCACCACGCTGGTGCACCCCGGTCAGACGCTCCGGGTCGACGACTACGGCTTTCTCCGCATCACCGACGCCTGAACGCCGGCGGCAGACGCGCTACACCGCGTCGGGGCGGCGGGCCAGGGCGACGACGCAGCCCGTCGACAGCAACTGGCCGGCAGTGACCGCCGCATTGGTGAGCGCCGTGGCCGTCACCCGGGTCGCGTCCACCACGCCCGCCTCCCGCCAGGAGCGGAATGTGCCCGTGCGTGCGTCGAAGCCGGTCTCCGGTGGCGTGGCCCTGAGTGTTTCGAGGGCGAGCGACGGCTCGCACCCGGCGGCCCCGGCGATACGGCGAAACGGCGCATAGAGGGCGCGGGCGTAGGCGCGGCGCACCGGGTCCGCGGCGCCGCTCACGTCCCCCTCGATGGCGAAGGCGGCGCGTGCGAGCGCCACGCCGCCGCCCGCGACCACACCGTCGGCCGCCGCGGCACGGGCGGTGTTCAGCGCGTTCTCGCAGGCGCGATAGCGCGCCTTCCAGGCGGTCTCGGTGACGCCGCCGACCCGGATGTTGGCGACTCCCGAGACCAGCCGCGCGAGACGGGCCTCGTACTTGCCCCGGTCATAGCTCTTGCGCTCGCGGCCGATGGCGTCGCGAAGCTGGGCGGCCCGGCGCTCCACTGCCTCCGGCGCGCCGCCGCCGCCGAAGATCGTGGTCGAGACCCCGTCGACGATCGCCCGCTTGGCGGTGCCGAGGGTGTCGGGCGCGAGAGTCTCCGCCATCAGGCCGGTCTCTTCGCCGACCAGGCGTCCGCCGGTGAGCACCGCGACGTCGTCGGTCGCGGCGTGGCGGTAGAAGCCGGAGTCGGGCCCCTTCACCGCCGCGCAGCGGACAGTCCCCTCGCGGTGGTTGGCGAGCAAGACCGCGAGCGCCTGGTCGGAGACGTCCTGGGCCAGCACCAGCAGGCTGCGGCCGCTCCGGCGTGCCGCCTCGAGAGCCGGCACGAGCTGAGCCGCCCCGGTGAGCTCGCCCTGGCACATGAGCAGGTGGGGCTGGTCGAGGGCGACCTCGGTCTCGCCGGCCTTGAGCAGGAAGTTGCGCGACAGCAGGCCGTGGTCGAAGGCCATGCCGCTCATGTAGTCGACCGTCGTGTCGACGCTCTGATGATAGGAGACGTTGATGACGCCCTCGGGCCCGAGCCTTTCCACCGCCTCGGCCACGAGGCCCGCGATCTCGTCGTCGCCGTCGGCCGCAACGAGGGCCAGCTGGGCTAGCATCGTGTGGCCGCCAACGGGGCCGCTCTGCCGCTTCAGTGCTTCCAGCGCGTCGCGCGTGAGCCCGTCGAAGCCGCGCCGCACCGAGGGGGGATCGATACCCGCCGCCACCAGGCGCAGTCCTGCCTTCGCGAAGGCGCCGGCGAGCAGCGCCGTGGTCGTCGAGCCGTCGCCGACGGCGTCCCGGGTCTTCTTGACGCAGGCCTTGAGCAGCTCCGTGCCGAGGGTGGCGAAGCGGTCGCTGTCTTCAAGATCCCTGATCGCGGTGAAGCCGTCGCGGGTGAGTTCGGGAAAGTCGTCCGCGCGCTCCAGCAAGACGCGGCCGCCGCGCGGGCCGAGGGTGAGGCCCGCGAGCCGTGCGGTGCGGCCAAAACCCACCATCAGCGCGTCGCGGGCTGCGGCGCCTGTCTTGATGCGCTTGGGCCGCTCGAGCGTCATTCGACGTTATCCCTCGCGCGCGAGCGGCGGCCCTGGGCGGCGCGGCCGAGCGTGTCTCGTCTCGGCCGCGCCACGCCGGGTCGAGCGGGCGCGGATCAGGCCGCGCTGAAGCGGTTCCACTCCTTGATGTAATTGGTGACGTGGGTCGGCCACACCATCCAGAACGCGATGTTGGACTGGCGCCTGGTCTTCGGGCCGGTGTCGCGGCCCTTGCCCAGGTACCAGGTGCGATAGTTCTCCTCGCTCAGATAGTCGAGCACCGGAGCGGGCGAGGGCGAGTAGTAGCCCTGAGGCGCCACCGCCGAGCCCCACCAGCCGTCGAGGCACCAGTCCATGTAGGCCATGGCGACCTCGGGCTCCGGCGCCTCGCTGGAGAGGCACATGGTGTGGACCCAGGCGGCGGTGCCTTCGAAGACATCGACGTACCAGCACGGGATGCCGCGCTTCTTCACGTCCTCGACCACCGGGTTCCAGCAGTCCATGCCCCACACCTCCTCGGAGGCGAGCAGGTTCACGGCCTCGCCGTAGTTGTTCCAGATGAGGCGGAACACGCCGTCGTTTTTGGCGGCGATGAGGTAGTCGATGACCTCCTTCACCTCATCCGGCTGCATGTCGGTGTTGCCGACCTTGGGCGGGTCCATGATCCCGTTCTTCCAGAGGAAGCTGTAGGCGCGCGGCGGCCCCATCAGCTCGTCGTTCTGGATCGAGGTCTTGCCGGTCGCATCCACGTCGCGCCACTTGCCGGTGTAGAGCAGCCCGAGCGAATCGGGGATCGCGAAATCTGGCTGGGTGGGCGCGAACTTGTGCGGCAGCACGCCGAGCGCGTCCATGTTGTAGAACTGCGGCACGCCGTAGAAGGAGTCCTTGTTCTCGTCCCAATAGACGATCTTGGACGGCCAGCCGGTCACGTCGTCGGCGCCGATATGGCCGGGCTCGGTATAGAGCGAATCGGCGAACTCCCAGTTGGTGATCTTCTCGGCCGGGATCGGCACG
Source organism: Alphaproteobacteria bacterium (assembly GCA_965262755.1). GTDB lineage: Bacteria > Pseudomonadota > Alphaproteobacteria > UBA828 > UBA828 > WTGU01. Next base: position 2,169,083 of record OZ253557.1, read on the forward strand.
ATCACCTCGGCCTCGCGCAGCGCCGGCTGGCGGTAGGCGTTGGTCTCGATCATCGAGTAGGTCTTGTTGCCGCCGGTGATGAACTTGGAGATCATCTCGCTCAAGCCCGCCACCGTCCCGGTCACGTCGAGGCCGGTGTCCTCCTTGAACCTGTTGAAGAAGCGCTCCTGCACCGAGACGCCGAGGCCGATGGTCTGCATCGGGTCGTCCTGCTCGATGCCGGCCACACGGTCCGCGAAACCCGCGCGCGCGGTGCCGGCGCTGAGGCCGGTGCCAACGGCCGCCGCGGTCACGCCCGCTGCGGCGAGGAAGGTCCGGCGGTCAATGCCGTCGCCCGTCTTCTCCTCCGCCTCGGCGTCGCGGAAGCGCTTGATCGCCTTCTCTTCGGCGGCCATCGCGGTATGGAGGTCCATCCGGTCTGACAGACGCTCGTACTTTTTGTCGAGATGCTTGCTATCCACGGTTTCCTCCCTCTGAAGTCTGCGTTCCCTGATCGGGGCCGGTCCGGGCTGCGCCGGGCCGGCCATTCTACACCCGGTGCTCCTCCTGACCGGTGAAACGTGGCCGGTAGCGGCTCGCGGTCATCAGATAGCCGAAAATGCCGATCACCGCGAAGGAAATGAGCGTGATGATGACGCCCACGGCGAAGATGCGCGGCGTGATGCGGATCGTGGTCGCGCCCAGCACGTCCAGCGGCAGCGTGTTCTGCGATCCGGACACGAGCACGGTGCGGGCGAATTCGTCGAAGGAGAGCGTGAAGCCGAAGAGCGCTGACGCCATGATCCCCGGCTTCATGATCGGCAACGTGATGTGCCAGAAGGTGCGCCAGCTGTTGGCGCCGAGGCACATCGCCGCCTCCTCGGTGGAGCGGTCGAAGCGGTTGAACACCGTCAGCATCACGATGAAGCAGAACGGGAAGGTCCACAGGATGTGGACCGGCAGCGTGGTGCCCAGCCAGTGCTTGTCGATGCCGATGCCCTGCCAGAAGAGCGCGTGACCCAGGCCCACCGTGACGCCCGGGATCATGATCCCGACCAGGTAGACGTAGAAGATCGGCCCGGCGCCCACGAACCGAGCGCGCATGGCCTGCGCCGCCATGGTGGCAAGCACCGTGGAGATGGTCATGGTGAGCAGCGCGAGCACCAGCGAGCGCAGGCCGGCATTGCCGAAATCGCCGACATACTCGCCGATGTCGCGTGCCGTGCCCGACGGGTTGAAGAGCCGCTCGTACCAGAAAATGCTCGTCCCCTGCATGGGGAAGGTCGGCCCGCCTCTCTCGCCCTGGAAGGAGAGGATCGCCATGACGATGAACGGCCCGTAGAGCATCAGCACGAAGACCATCACGTAGACCGCGAGCACGATCTTCACCAAGCCGAACTTGGCGACGTGATAGCTCGTGGGCTCCGGCACGGCTCAGAGCTCCTCACGCAGCTTGACGAACTGGAAGATCAGCACGATCACCGGGATCGAGACCAGCACCATGACCACTGCCACCGCCGACGCTGCGGGCCACTGCAGGAGGCTCTGCTGCTGGATGAGCACGTTGGCCAGCATGGTCGTCTTGCCGCCGCCGATGAACTTCTGGATGGCGAACTCGCCCATCATGACGACGAACACGAAAAGGACCCCGGTCGCCAGACCCGGCTTGGTGAGGGGGACGATGATCCGCCAGAAGGTGGTCCAGGCCGATGCGCCCAGGTCGCGCGCCGCCTCGATCACCTGGCGGTCGATCTTGGCCATGGAGAAATAGATCGGGCCGATCATGAAGACCGACCAGATGATCGCCATGGAGAACACCATGGAGGGTTCGCTGTAGAGCAGGATCTCGGCCGGCTCGTCGATAATGCCGATCCCCATCAGAATCTGGTTGACCAACCCCTTGCGCCCGAGCAGCGGCAGCCACGCCACCATGCGGATCAGCGCGCTGGTCCAGAAGGGCACGATGCAGAGAAGCAGGATGTAGAGCTTGAGCCGCTCGCTCTTCACGAAGAAGCAGACGTAGTAGGCGACGGGATAGCAGAGCAGCACCATCAGCGGCAGCACGATGATGGCGATCAGGAAGGTGAAGCCGAGGGTCTGCAAGTAGGTCGCCGTGCCGAAGAACTCGATGTAGTTGTCGAGCACGAAGCCCGGCTTCATGCCGTACGCCCAGGGCTTGTAGAAGCTGAAGACGACGACCGAGACCAGCGGGATGCCGCAGAAGAGCACCATCAGGATGGTGGGCGCGGCGACCAGCAGGAGGGCCTGGCGCGCGCGCTTCTTGGTCAGCGTGAGCCGGGGCGCCAACGCCTCTTCGGCGCGGGCTTGCACTGCGTCCGTCACCGGGCCCCCGGCCCGCTGGTCGCGGCCGAGCGGCCGCCGCGCTCAGTCGAATACCACCAGCGCATCCGTCGCGCTCCAGCCCACCCTCACCGTGTCGCCGCGCCGCAGCGCGGCGATTGCCGGCGGCGGCTCGTGCTCGTCCACGCGCAAGGTGGCCCCGCTCGGCAGGTCGATGTTGAACTCGACCTGCGAGGTCTCGAAGATGGTGAACGCCACCTCGCCCTCGACCATGTTGTCCGGCGTCTCGCCGTTGGTCAGCAGATTGGTGAGGCTGGCGCGGACCACCACATGGCAGGCCTTCTGCGCCGGCGCGTCTTCGCCGATGCGCGCGCGGAAGGTGCCGGACGGCCCGGTGACGGTGGCGATGCCCCCCTCCACGCCGGTGATCTCGCCGGCCAGGATGTTGTTCTTGCCCACGAACTGAGCGACGAACAGGTTCTTCGGGCGGTGGGTCACTTCCTCAGGCGTGCCGATCTGCTCGATCCGCCCCTGGTTCATGATGACCACCCGGTCGGAGACCGCGAAGGCCTCGGTCTGGGTGTGGGTGACGTGCACGAAGGCGACACCGAAATCGGTGTTGAGGCGCCTCAGCTCGCGCTGCATGCGCAAGCGCAGGTTGGCGTCGAGCGAGCCCAGCGGCTCGTCCAGCAGAAGTACGTCGGGGCGCGTCACCAGCGCCCGCGCCAGGCCGACGCGCTGCTGCTGGCCGCCGGAGAGCTGCTGGATCGGACGATCCGCGAGGTCTTCGATATCCACGGCGCGCAGAATCTCCAGTGCGCGCCGGCTACGCTCCTCCGACGACACCTTGCGCATGCGCAGGCCGAACTCGACATTTTGCGCCACCGACATATGCGGGAACAGCGCGAAGTGCTGGAACACCATGGCGGTATTGCGCTCGTGCGGCTCCAGGTGCGTGCAGTCGCGTCCGGCGATGAGTATCTGCCCGTCGGTCGGTTCGTCGAAGCCGGACATCATGCGCAGCGTCGTGGTCTTGCCGCACCCCGACGGGCCGATGAGGGAAATGTACTCGCCCTGCGCGATATGCAGGGACAGATCGTCGACGGCGAGGATATCCCGCCCGAAACGCTTGGTGACGTTGATCAGGTCGACGGCGATGTCGCTCATGCCGGATCCTGCCAACCCGTCGCTGCCCAGTCGTTGCGCGACACTGCCCCGTCAACCTCCCCACAAGCCATTGTTATCGTTGCATCCTGCTGCGTATGGGTAGCGAGTCTAACTGTCGGCCAAGCGCGTCGTCAACACGCGCGCCCAGGTTGTGTCGGTAACACGGGATATGTCCGGCCATGTACCAGATGGTCTGTCCGGCTTTAGAAGGCTTCCAAGCCACGGAGGGTTTGGATGCGTTGGACGGAGCAGGCACCAAATCGTCCATGCGTCGGCACTGTGGCTATACTGGAGTGGGCCCCTTGGAGCGGACAGTTTCAGGCGGCTGATCTATTTCCTGCGGGGCGTCCAGATCCAGGCCGAGGACGCGATCGATCGCATGGAGGAAATCGACGGCCTGTTCGAGGATTGGCGGAAAGCACTCGCTGGCGTCCAATCCGGGCGACCGGAGACGGTGCTGCGCCTGTTTATCGGAAACCCCTTCTGGACCGCGGGCGGAATCGCTAAGGAATTGGGTGTCGCATACACGACGGCCCGACGGGCCATCGAGCGATTGGAAGCGGCCGGCATCGTCTCACAGACTGGGACGGCGAAGCGCAACCGCGTCTATTGTGCGCGGGAAATGCTCGAGGTGCTGGAAGCACCCCATGCGGCAGGACGGCCTGCTTCAAAAAGCGGTGCAACCTTTGGGGTGGGCGCTTGAGCATCGACGCCGCATTCCAGGAGATCGGCCGACGGCGGCAGGCCCATGGCGCCCAACGGATGCCCGCAGGGGTGACGTGCGGTACAATGCAAGGGCGGCGCGCATCTCTCCCGCTACCTGCGCGCTACACCAACAACCGGGACGCAAATGGTGGGTGGGAGATTCAACCAAAGGGCGGTGCAAATGACTGCCACCCAGGCTAGTGAGTCGACCTTGGCGTGAGGCTGGGGTACCCAGGCGGCACGATGGCGGTCAGTGGGTGCGGGTCGTCAGAGTCCATTGGCCGTAGCTCCGTCGCCACAGTAGTCCGGTATGACGGCGCGACGTTGACCAACTCCCCGATTGCCGCAATTTTCCATGAAAGGATTTGAAAGCTATGGCACGAAGCGTCCTATCAGCCCTAAATCAATCTATGAGGGCCATGGAAAGAGAGGCTATAAGACGACGAAGAGCCGCTGTACGTGAGCACACAGCAGCCATCAGGCGAGCAGAACAAGCGCAAAAAGCCGAAGAGAGGGCAAACAAAATGGCCGCGCAGGCGGCTCTGGCTGATCGAAAGAGGCTGGAAAGGGAAGCCAAGGCCATACATATAGCTGCTATGGAAGCCGATGTTGAGGAACGAAACACAGGACTCGCTAGCGTCTATGATGACATCGCTTGTTTGCTCACAGCAACGCTTGGCGTGGACGATTTTGTCGATTTGGAAGCGTTGCGGCGGAAGGCCGGTGATCCACAATTGCATCGACGCGATCTTGAGGAAACCACTCCACTCCCAGCGGAGATAGAAGAGCCCGAAGAGCCAGAGTTGGTGCTACCAAAGCCAACAAAGGGCTTCTTCGGTAGAAAGAAGAAGCACGCTATGGCTATCAAGGCTGCAGAGGCTGCCTATTCCGCAGCACATGCGAATTGGGAAGGCGAAATGGAGGCAATTCGAAATCGACGTAAGAAAGATGCTGACAGGTATGCGAACGCTGAGCGCGATAGACTCGCAAGGCTTGAGAAGGAACGAGCCCGTGTTGAAGCCGAGATTGTCGAGCACAACGAGAGAATTGACACGCTAATCACGAACCTCGGCTATGGAACACCAGAGGCGATTCACGAGTACGTGTCGATCGTGGTAGCGAATTCGGTTTACCCTGAGCACTTCCAAGTTCAGCACAGCTTCACGTTCGAGCCCGCCACCGCGGAGCTAAAGATGCAAGTCTTGGTGCCTGCACCCAGCACCTTTCCGAGTATCAAAGCGTACAAATACAAGAAACAGTCTGATGAAATCACAACGGTCCCATTGCCACAGAAAGAATTGAGGGACCGCTATTCGAGCGCGATATATCAGGTGGCGATACGGTCGTTTCATGAGGTTTTCGAAGCGGATCGGAGAGGTATAATAAGGATGATCTCGCTTGAAGTCGGAACGGAAGACGTAGTTCCAGCCATCGGAAAGATGAGCTACATACCTTTTCTCGCAGTCGCCGCGGAACGGGACACATTCATCGAATTCGATTTATCTGCCGTAATCCCGGTCGAGACACTCAAACATCTCGGCGCTGCGATCTCCAAGAATCCGTACGGCCTTGTCGCCGCCAACACAACTGGGATCCGTCGGTCGTGAAGAAGGATCAACTGATTTTCAACCCTCCTCCCGGTTGGCCACGGCCACCTCGGGACTGGCGGCCGCCAGCTGGCTGGACGCCTGATGCGAGTTGGCCTGATCCTCCAGTCGGCTGGCAACTATGGTTGCGTGAAGGTGCTGACAGCATTGCGAAGGATGACGAGGAGACGGATGCGCTCAAACGAAACTCCTTGCTCGAAGGTCCTGTGGGGAAGTCTGCGCACGAGAGAGCCGATGTTATGTCCCGCTTAGCTCTACTCGAAGCGGAGAATGCTACATTTAGACGCCATCTTGAAAACTCAGGCGCTGACGCAGATGAAGTAGTTTCGCTCAATGATGAGCGCATACTGCAGAGTGTTGGTATCTATCGCTATCACCATCCGCTTGAAAACGCAGCCGCCTACAAGCTGCGGCTTGATGGCCTTGCATCTCGAATCGCAGAGCTTGTCAAAGCGGGGAAGGCGATCGAAACGTCAAACATGTTTACTTTCGACAACTCTCTAACCAAGGGACGCCGCATGACCTCAGACCTTGGAAAACTTATGTTGCGTGCTTACAATGCTGAGGCGGACAACAGCATTCGTTCTCTTCGAGTCGGAAATGTAGTTACTGCAAGGAAACGTCTCGAGGCATCCCGAAAAGCTATTGCAACACTTGGGGCGATTATGGAGATGCGTATCAGCGACGCATTTCATGCTCTGCGTCTTGAGGAGATCGAGTTGACGGCAGACTGGTTAGTGCAGAAGCAGGAGGAGAAAGAAGCCGCTAGGGAGGAAAGAGCTCGACTTCGTGAGGAGCGTCGAGTGGAAAGGGAGTTAGCTGAAGAAGGGGCACGGTTGAGGAAGGAACGGGAGCATATTCAAAATGCTATTGTTGTGCTGCGAGAATCGGGTGACCGTGATCTCGAGCTCGAAGCAAGACTGGAATCCCTAGATGCCGCTATCGCCAATAACGATTATCGGTTGGCCAACATTCGAGCGGGTTACGTCTACGTGATCTCGAATCGTGGAGCATTTGGGCCTGGCGTGGTGAAAATTGGGCTGACGCGTCGGCTCGACCCATTGGAGCGAATCAGCGAACTCAGTGGCGCGTCCGTTCCATTCCAGTTTGATGTGCATGCTCTCTTTTTCTCTGAAGACGCCGTCAGTCTGGAGAACGACTTGCACCAACATTTTGCGGAACAAGCAGTAAATATGGCTAACAAACGTAAGGAATGTTTCTTCGCGACACCGGCCAACGTACGGGAAGCCCTAACCGGTAAGCTTGGCAATCTCTTGGAATTCAAAGAAGAAGCAGAGGCGACCGAGTACCTGCAGTCGATTCGATACTGGCCTCAACAGGATGGTCAACTGGGCCCCACTCGACCCGCTAGTGTTGATCCGACTGCAAAGTAGTCGCCGGTCAAATGTTTTAGGAAAGTGAGAGGCCCGATACAAGAACATCGAAGCATTCGAAAAACTGAGGATGTTCGTTGAATAGCGCTAGGTTAATAAAATTGGATGCGCAATCCCACCTGATTGAAGCGAAAGCGGTGTTGCAGGCGCTGAACGAGAAATTAACGCTGCCTACCGTGAAGAAGGCGAGCAGACATGTCGAAAGCGCTTTCCCTCACGGTTAGGGTGTTCTTCGGAGCGTGGGTTCGGTGCCGATCGGCGCGGTAACGCACTGACCTCCTCGATTGCGAGGGGTCAACTAAGCGCGCTCTTGAGTAACAGATGCCTAAGCGATTGACAGCATTGGGTTTTGCGTTTCGTCGTTTTGCGGTGCCGGGACGAGTTGGAGCCCGAGTTTTCGGGCTCAACATCGGGTGCCGCTACAGCACGCCAGTGCGCAAACGGCCTCTTCACCCCACCCGCAGCCAGTTCAAGCCCGAGGCGTCGCAGACACAAGCCCCCGTTACTCCCGCGACCGAGCCGGAGCGACGCGCAGGTGGAAGCTCTTGAGTAACAGGTGCCTAAGCGATTGACAGCATTGGGTTCTGTTTTTCCTCTCCTTGCATTTTCGGGACGAGTTGGAGCCCGAGTTTTCGGGCTTGGCGGTCGAGATGAGCGAACTTTCTGTTGAGGCGCCGCTTCTCGTAGGCGTCGATGCCCTGCTCGACGTATTTCTGGCCTTCGGTCACCATGAGGTAGATCAGGCAGGCGAGTTCGCGGGCGGTCGCCTTGATCGCAACGGGGGTGTCCATTCGGGCGAGCCTTGCGCGGTGCTTGGCGCCGATGAAGGTCTCGCTGCGGCGCGCGGCCATGGCCGCCATGCGCAGGGCCTGCCCGACGGGGTTGACCGCCTTCGGCGACTTGCCGGGGAGGTTCTTGCCGCCGCTGATCCTGGTTCCCGGCGCGAGCGCAAGCCAGGAGCAGAAGTGCTGGGCGGAGGGGAAGGCGGAGAAGTCCGGGCCGATCTCCGAGGCGATCACCAGTGCGGTACCGGGACCGATGGTGGGGATCGCGGTGAGGTCGACGCCCATCATTCCGCGCAACGCCAGGGCCTGGATGCCCTCCTTGCCGGTGTAGTTGCTTGCGGCGTTCGCAGAGCGGCTCGACGCGGTTTCGGAGGTCGTGCCGGGGGCAGGGTCCGGCGCGCCGCCGTCCGGGAGATCGTCCGGCGGTGCCAGGCGCTCGATCTCGGCCATCACCCGGACCTCGCAGTCGTCGATCTGCTGGGTCAGGAAGTCGTAGCGCTGCATGGCCTGTTCGAGGGCGAAGAGGTGCTCCTCGCGCCACGTCCCCTGAAGGCTCGCGGCGATCGTATCGGCGTCGGCCTTGATGCCCCGGTGGCGGAGCGTCGCCAGGCGCTCTGGGTCACGCTCGCCGTCGATGATCGCGCGCAGGATGCGCTGGCCGGTCAGTCCCGTGATGTTGGCGATCACCGAGTCGAGCTTGACGTTCATCTCGGTCAGCGCCTTCTGCATGTGCAGGACGCAGCGGGAGCGGTCCCTGGTCAGCCGCCTCATCTGGCGTGCGTAGGAGCGCAGCGGGCAAACCTCGTCGCCCGGACGGAACGCTCCCCGCAGCAGGCCGTAGGACATCAGCTGCCAGATCCACTGGCAGTCCAGCACGTCGCTCTTGCGCCCGCCGATCTGCTTCGTCATGCGCGGCGGCACCAGCATCACCTCGAAGCCCGCGCGCTCCAGCGTCTCGTAGACCGGGATCCAGTAGACCGAGGTCGACTCCATCGCGACCTTGGTCACCCCGCACGACGCCAGCCACGCCGCCATCTCCTCCAGATCGCGGGTAAAGGAGCCGAACGAACGCACCGGCTCATCGCTGCGTTCCGGGTCGACCGCCACGAAATGCCGGTCCTTGCCGATGTCGATCCCTGCGCAGTCCGGGTTCACCACCCTGAGGCGCCGGGTTCTTCGAGACTTGCGCGCCATGGAACATCCTCCCAGGTTTCATCTCCGTCGCGAGTGGGGAGGAACCATGTTCGAAGTCCCATTCTCTTGAACGAGGTCACGGGAAACCCGCGCCATCAGTGACCGAGGCGACAAAATGGTTCGGACCAGGCTTAACATCGGGTGCCGCTACAGCACGCCAGTGCTCGAACGGCCTCTTCACCCCACCCGCAGCCAGTTCAAGCCCGAGGCGTCGCAGACACAAGCCCCCGTTACTCCCGCGACCGAGCCGGAGCGCCGCGCAGGTGGAGGCTTAACAACAGTCGAGAGTGCTATAACGCCGTCGGCAGTCCAACAATCCAAGGGAGCAGGTTCATATGTCCCCAATCCAGATCGACGAGATCTCACTCACCAAGGGGCAGCGCCGCAAGCTCAACGCGCTGCGCAAGTCTGTCGGCGAGGAAATTGGTGAGCAGGCGTTCGCCGCGTGGCTTGCATCGCAACCGGCAGAGAAGGCGGACGCGAACGCGGCCCTGATTGTCGATACGCTCTGGCCGCTGGTGCAGCAAGGCGCGATTGCGATCCCGCGGGGCGGTTATCTGCTCAGACGCGGTCGCGGGCGAATCGTCGTCGAGCCGGCGCAGCCATAAGGTAGCGGGAACGACCGCTCCCCGGCCTTGGTCCCGGACGGCGGGGCGCGTCCGGACGCTTTTTTCGTTCCCGACTGCTCCGGCGAGGCAAGGCCGTCACCGCTCGGACGGCCCCGGCGTTGCGCTTCCTCCGTCACTGCACGCAGCAGCCTGTCGAGCTGGCGATCGTCGAGATGGCGCAGGGAGCCGGCCAAGTCGGACGGCAGGGCATAACGCGGCGGCCCCTCGCCGCGCGAGCCCGCAGGCCGCGATTTATCGCCCGCCTCGGACATTCCTGCCCGGACGAAATTGCCGGCCCGGCATGAAAGGCCACCTCACGGCGGCCCGGCTCGGCGGTGCCGGAAGCGAGCGCTTCGCGTCACCGAACCTCCGTTGTCCTCGCACATGAGGCGGTCCCCCGCCCCGGCCTCTCCTGAACGCCGGGTCTCTTCCTCAAGGTGCCGAGCAAGCCTCCGGGCCTTCGGGCTCCCCAAGTCGTTCAGGATATCGAGAACGGCGGCCCGATGGGCGGGATGGCGTTCGGCGCACCTGCCCAGGTGAACGACCACATCGTCGTCACAAATCACGGCGAGCGCCTCGACCACCTCGGTCGAGGGGTTTCCTGCGAGTTCACCGAGCAGCGGCTCCCTGGCCTCGGGATCGCCTCGGATGGCCATGGCGATCGCGGCGGACAGCCGGATGTGAGCGGATGGATCGGAAAGCCCGTCCCGAAGCAGATGGCCGGGGACCCCGGCCTTGAGGGCCAGCACGAACGCCGGCCCACGCACCGCGACATCCTCATGACCAAGATGCGTGGCGATGAACGTAGCGGGGAGGCCGAGCCCGGCATCCGTCGCCGCCTGTAGTGCGGCCGGCAGCAGGGACCCCGGCAAGCCCTTCCACAGGACGATCCGCTTCAACGCAGTTCCGGCAGTCTCGCCATTCAGCCGCGCCAGGGTGTCCAGAACGGCGTGTTGCTCCAGCAGAGGCTGCTTGATGCCGAACCCGACGAAACGGCGCCACAGTTCCTCCAGCGCCGGGACGGCCGCCTCCAGAGACCGGGAAACGACTTCCGAGGAGAGCGCCTCGATGTTCGACAGGTTCGCCTGCGGGATCATCGCGACCAGCTCTTCGTCGGAGAGACGAGCGGCCACCGGCCCCGCATCGGGGACGATCGGCCGCCGACCTTGCTGCGTGCGAACCCGGCCACGCAAGTCGAACAGATCCAGCTGACGATCCATGGGCCCTCGATCCACAGACGTGCCCAGTGGCTATCCGCTGCATCATATCGGCCGGGGGGCCGCCGGGGTATGCCGCCGTCGCCGTCCGTCCGCCGGCCGATGACCAAACCCCATTCCGGCAGATACGGAGCGAACGGTCCCGGCAGTTCGCTTGTCCGTTTTCGATCTCCTCCCCGTCATCGAGCCGAAGCCGTGCCCGCGAACACCGTGAACTTCTACGCGATCGAGGCGGAGTTCGACTTCGTCATGGGCCGGGCCCTGGCCCCCCGCGATGCACCCTACACGCGGGAGGACGTGCAGGCGGCGGTGGCGAGCGTGCATCCCGCCATCGAGGTGCCGGATTCGCGCTACACCGACTGGCTCTCCATGAAGGCCCCCGACCTGATCGGCGACAACGCCATCGGCTGCCTGCTCTGCCTCGGGCCGGCGGCGGCGGATGGGCTCGACCGCGACCTCGCGGGCCAGCCGGTGATCGTCCGCGTCAACGGCGAGGTGGCGAGCGAGGGCGCGGGCTCCAACGTCCTCGGCGATCCGTGGAACGTCATGGTCTGGCTCGCCAACCACCTCGGCGCCAGGGGCCTCACGCTCGAGGCCGGCCACGTGGTGACCACCGGCAGCGCGGCGGACGTGGTGCAGTGCCAGCCGGGCGATACCGTGACCGCCGAGTTCGGGCCCATCGGCAGGGCCGAGGTACACTTCGAGGCGTAGGCCGCATGTCTGCACTGGCCATGCCCTTACACCGTCATGCCCGGACTTGTTCCGGGCATCTCCTGCGGTCAGGCTCGTCGGCGGGTGGGCGCTGCATTACGCGCGCACGACCCTGTGGGCGTGTGCGACGTGGATGGCCGGAACGAGTCCGGCCATGACGTAGAGGGGGCAGGGCCGAGGTCCACTTCGAGGCGTAAACCTTCAGGGTTACGGGGAGAGAAGAGCGATGAGCACATCCACAGCCGAGGCTGCCACGGCAGCGTTCGAGACAATCGAGCTCGTGCCCAAGGAGGCCGAGCTCCGCGTACAGCTCGCCGCCGGCTACCGGCTGATCGAGCGTTTCGGCTGGAACGAGTCGATCTACGGCCACCTCACGGTGCGCGTGCCGGGGCCGGAGCGGCACTTCCTCATCAACCCCTTTGGGCTGCGCTACGGCGAGGTGACGGCGTCCAACCTGGTCAAGATCACGCTGGAGGGCGAGATCGTGGGCGACACCGAATGGTCGGTGAACGCAGCCGGCTACGCCATCCACGGCGCGATCCACAAGGGCGCGCCGGACGCGCACTGCGTCATGCACACGCACTCGCCGGCCGGCATGGCGGTGGCGGCGCTGGAATGCGGCCTCCTCCCGATCAGCCTGGATGCGACGCTCTTCCACGGCACCGTCGGCTATCACGAGTACGAAGGCGCGATCGTGAGCGAGGGCGAGAAGGACCGGCTGGTGGACGACCTCGGCCGCAACCGCGCGCTCATCCTCCGCAACCACGGCCTCCTGACCGTGGGGCGCACCATCCCCGAGGCCTTCCTCTACCTCCACCGGCTGGAGACCGCGTGCAAGACGCAGGTCGACGCGCTCGCCATGAACAGCGCCCTCAGCCTCGTGCCGGAGGAGATTTGCGAGAAGTCCGCGCGGCAGATCGACGCCTTCTCCCAACACGTCAACGACATCGGCGCGCTGGAGTTCCAAGCCTACATGCGCATGCTCGACCAGACCGATGCGGGGTATCGGGAGTAGGGGTGGGGGGGCAGACGCCCGCCCTGCACAGCGGCCACTCCGCCTCTGCGCGTGACTAACGCCTTAGACAAGTAGGGACGCTGCGCAGCTACTAGAAACACAAAACTTGTGGTATGTCTCAACGACCGTGCCCCCAATGTTGCGTAGCATCGGCGAAATTGCGATACTAGGTTTCCAGTTCAAGCCTACCCCTACTCCGCAACCTTCACCCAGCGCCGCTCTTACTTCCCGTCCGACAGAGACGGCCGCGAAGAGATGTTTCAGGAGATCACTGTGCCAGCCATTCAAAAGATTTCGCGGCTAACTCATCCGGGAGTGCTCGGCAATTTCACATGGCCGCAAGATTTGCTACCTTTCGCCCGGTTCAATCTAATCTATGGTTGGAATGGATCTGGCAAAACCACACTAAGCCGCTTCCTGCGCAGTCTGGAACAGAGATCAATTCCCGCGGTCGGAACAGTAACTCTTGCCGTAGATGACCGCAGTGTCGACGGCCAGGATTTTGGACAAGTGCAAGTTCACGTTCGCGTATTCAATAGAGCTTTTGTCAACGAAAGCGTATTTCCTATCACTGGTGCTGATGTCCCGCCGATTCTCGTTGTTGGTAAAGATAGCGTAGACAAACAAGTGCGGCTGGCTGATCTACAACAGAAAAAGTCCACTAAAGAGGAGGAGTTGCGAAGCGCCCGCGTTGACGAGCAGCGGAGGGCGAGCGACTTTGATAAATATTGCGCTAGCCGCGCCAAATACATTAAAGATGCTCTTCGCGTGTCAGGGTCCGGACCCTATAACGATTACAATAAGGGGCAATACAGAACCCAAACTGCTGAAATGGTTAACCTTACCAGTCTTGACGAGTGTCAGGTAAGTGACTCAAACCGCACTCGCCTTCTTCAACAACACAGCCAGTCTGCAAGGCAGCCCGTACAAGAAGTTAAATACGAGATTCCTGATTTAGTCCTTCTTCAACAGCAGGTCTCGGCAATTGCCGCACAATCCCTAGTATCCTCCCTTCTCCAAGACACTACCGATGACAGTTCCTTGTCCGACTGGCTCTACGACGGTCTAAAGCTGCACAGGACCCGGGAAACCACTAGGTGTCTCTTCTGTCGTCAAGAGATACACGCAGATAGACTGACAGCTCTGGAGGCACATTTCAGCGCAGAGTACAATGATCTTATCCAGCGCATAGAGGATGTGCTTCAACTACTAAATGACTATTGCAAAAGAACCAGAGAACTTCGCGTTCCCAGCGTTGGAGAGTTTTATGATGATCTCGCCAAAGATTTTGAGGCCGGCAAATGTTCCTTTGAAGGTATGTTAAAGAAAATACTAATGTTTCTGGACGCTCTCGACGATATAGTCGAAGAGAAACGTAGAAAGCCATTCGACAGAATTGACGCTTCTTTTTCTGTGCCGCAGTTGGACGAAAGTGTCGTAGAGCGCATAAATGAGCTCATCAGGACTCATAATTCGGCATGCGAACAATTTGAGGAGAGAGCAACAGATGCTCGCCAAAAGCTGGCGACAGCTATGATTGCAGAAGGAATGGAGGAGTATAAAAGACTGGCGGACGCCGAACATGCTGCGAAGAGTAATGCTTCGCATTGTCGCACGGATTTGGCGCGGTTGGCAGAAGACATAGCAGCCTTGGAGCAAGACATACTGGAGCATAGACTGCCTGCTGATGAGCTGAACGAGGACCTGCACAGATATCTTGGACACGATGAGCTGAAGCTCGAGGTAAAGGACACCGGATATATTCTTATGCGTCGAGGAGTTGTTGCTGAGTCTCTCAGCGATGGCGAAAAGACGGCCTTGGCGTTGCTTTACTTCCTCAAGTCGCTCAGCGACAAACGGTTCGATATTGAGAAAGGGGTTGTGGTTTTGGACGATCCCGTATCAAGTCTAGATGCTAATGCACTGTATCTGGCGTTCGGGTATATCCGAGAGCGTACACAGGATGCTGGGCAACTATTCTTGTTGACTCATAACTTTACACTGTTTCGTCTGAGCAGAAACTGGTTTCACCGTCTAAGTGGACAAAACAAGAAGGATATAAGTAAACAACCAGCAAGGCTCTATATGCTTGAGCGAGATGATGATAATACCACTCGTCGGATGACGATCCAAAAGCTAGACCCCCTGCTTGAGCGGTATGAGTCGGAATATCATTACTTGTTTTCGATCGTTCATCGGGAAGCACATTCTGGAGTTCCCACAACAATGGAGCGAGCGTACCATCTACCAAATGTAGCTCGAAGGGTGCTGGAGATGTTTCTGGCGTTTCGGCAGCCTCAAGCGGCTGGAGAACTTTGGAATAAGATGAAGGTGGTGGATTTTGACGAAGCCAGAAAGTTGCGAATCGTTCGATTTGTACACACTCATTCCCACGGTGATACGATAAGTGAGCCAGAGCACGATCCTTCAGTTCTTGGGGAAGCACGATCGGTGCTTGCAGACCTTATGGAACTCATGCGGGCAGAAGACCCGAAGCACTACAGCGGTATGCTCGAAGTCGTCCGTGAAACGAACGAGCCGGAAGAAGACGGTTAGCGACTTAGTAAGGAACCTCTAGCCCTCGGACCATGGTGCGATGGGCGGTGGGCCGCTGACGAATTCTTGCCAGTGAGCGCCCGGTCTCACGCGACCGCGCTGAGGCCGTGCTTGGCCACCAGTGTCAAGAGTTTAAGGAACGCACCGCGCGGCCGCTTCTCGCCCCGTTCCCACTGGCTCACCAGGCCCGCGGTCACGTTGAGATGGCGCGCGAACACCGCTTGACTGGCGTTCTCCCGCAGGCGGAGTGCCCGGATTTTCTCGGGCGCCATGTGCTCCACGGGCGTCAGGCACGTCTCGTCGAAGGCCTTCATGGTGCGCTTCGCCATGACGCCCGCATTCGCGAGACCAGTTCCTTACTTCGTCATGCCCGGACTTGTTCCGGGCATCCACGTCTTTCCGCAAGGCTACGGCAAGGTTTCGTAAAGGTCGTCCCAATCGGGGTTCTGTTTGCGGATGAGTCTGACCTTCCAGGCGCGCGGCCAGTGCTTCATGGTCCGCTCCCGCTGGATGGCTGCGGCGATTTCGTCGTGGCGTTCCGCGTAGACGAGGCGGGACAGGCCGTACCGCTTGGTGAACCCTTCAACCAGGCCTTCGCGGTGTTCCCAGGCCCTCCGCGCGATGTCGCCGGTCACGCCGAGATAGAGCGTGCCGTTGGGTTGGTTGGTCATGATGTAGACCCAGCCTCCGCCCTTTCTCATGTTTCCATGCTGCAACCCGTGGATGCCCGGAAAAAGTCCGGGCATGACGGATAAGGGAATGACCGGGGCCGAGCACCCATGCACCGATCAAACATCAAGCGCATTTCGAACACGGGACACCAATGTACCGCACCATGGTGCGGTGGAGGGCCTGGGCTCGGCGCGCCAGCATCGCCTCATGCAAAACGAAACCCGACAGACCACGACAGCCGCGGCATTCGGGCGTTCCTCCGTCGCGCGGCTGCCGCCGGAGCTGCGCGAGGCCGTCGATGCGGCCATCGCAGACAGCGCCACCATTGACGAGATCACGGCCCGCATCCGGGCGGAGGGCGGCGCGTGCTCGCGCTCCGCCGTCGGCCGCTACGTCAAGAACATGCGCGGCCTGATCCGCCAGCAGCACGAGACCGACCGCGGGATCGAGATGTGGGTGCGGGAGCTCGGCGAGCGCCCGGAGGGCCGCGCGGGGCTCATCCTGATCGAGACCCTGCGGACGCTGGTGCTCTCCTCCCTGGCCGATCTCAGCCGGCGCGAGGAGCCCGTGTCGACGGGAGAGCTCGCCCGCCTGGCGCTGGTTCTCAGGCGCATCGAGGGCACCGACAAGCTCCGTCTCGAGCGGGAGCGGGCGGCGGCGAAGGCAGCCAGGGCCGCGCCCGGCGCGGGCCAGGCCGCAGGCCAGGCTCTGGTCAGGAAGGGCCTCTCGCCCGAGGCCGTCGCCGCCATCCGCGAGGCCGTCGAGGGGAGGCCCCGGCGGCCTGCGCGCGCCGTCACATCGGCGCCGGTCGACCCTTGGAATCCTGCGGAACCGCAATTATCCCAGTTAATCCCACTTAATCCCGGCGAATCCCGCCCGGAAAATGTGTCGGGCGTGTCCCGGCCCGGCCCCACACCATTCGAATCCCTCGGGCCGGACACCCGCACCCTTAAACCCACCTCCCGCTCGCCCCCTCCCTAGTCTTTCAAATCCCTCAACGGCGGGCGCGAAGTTAATCATTTCCCTCAACGGCGGGCGCTCGCTCCGCTCGCTTGCCTACGCGCCATTCGGCGCGGCGCGCAGTCGCGCGCTCCGGACCTGCGGTCCGGCCCTCCTTATGGTCGACGCATCGTCGGTTGCCGCGCGCGGCGGAGAGGGGACGTAGGCGCCGGCGCGTCACGCCTTCTGCGGTCCCATCCTGGCAAATCTCACAGAAAATCACTTGGCACGTCCCATTGCACGCCGCCCCTTCGCGCCGATGCGGTGCCATGGGGTATGATGGCGGCGCGGCCGCGCACCGGGGGGCCGCCGCTGGCGGCTTCGCCCCAAGAAGAGCCGGACGCTGAGGACAGGAGTAGCGATGACGCTCGCCGCGGTCACTCTCGACGACAAGTACGCCGCCCCGTCGGGGGACGTCTACATGACCGGCACCCAGGCGCTGGTCAGGCTGCCGATGATCCAGCACTTGCGGGACCAGGCGGCCGGGCTCGACACCGCCTGCATGATCTCGGGCTATCGGGGCTCGCCGCTCGGCAATTTCGACCGGGCGCTCTGGCAGGCGCAGCCGTTCCTGGAGAAGCACGGCGTGCACTTCCAACCCGGCGTCAACGAGGACACGGCGGCCACCGCGCTCTGGGGCACGCAACAGGTCGGGCTCTTCCCCGGTGCCAAGCACGAGGGCGTCTTTGCCATCTGGTACGGCAAGGGGCCGGGCGTCGACCGCACGATGGATGTCTTCAAGCATGCCAACAACGCCGGCACGGCGGCCCACGGCGGCGTGCTCGCGCTGGCCGGCGACGACCACGTCTGCGCCTCGTCGACGACGGCGCATCAGAGCGAGTTCGACTTCATGAGCGCGGCCATGCCGGTGATCAACCCGGCGGGCGTTCAGGAGTTTCTGGACTATGGGCTGCACGGCTGGGGGCTCTCGCGCTACGCCGGCCTCTGGGTCGGCTTCATCTGCATCGCCGAGACGGTGGACAGCTCGGCAATCGTCTCGGTGGACCCGCACCGGGTCGCCATCGTCAGGCCGGAAGACCACGTTCTGCCCGCCGGCGGGCTCAACATCCGCCTGCCCGACACGCCGCTCGAGCAGGAGGAGCGCCTTCTCGAATACAAGCTCGACGCCGCGCGCGCCTATGGCCGGGCGAACAGGCTGGACCGCGCCGTGATCGACGGGCCGGGGCGCCGGCTCGGCATCGTGACTACCGGCAAGTCCTACCTCGACGTGCGCCAGGCGATGGACGACCTCGGTATCGACGAGGGGACGGCGCGGCGCTTGGGCCTCGCCCTCTACAAGGTCGGCATGAGCTGGCCGCTGGAGCCCGACGGCATCAGGCGCTTCGCGGGCGGGCTCGACGAAATTCTCGTCGTCGAGGAGAAGCGCGGATTCATCGAGAACCAGATCAAGGAGCTGCTCTACAACCTGCCCGCGAGCGCGCGCCCCCGCGTCATCGGCAAGTGCGACGAGGAGGGACGGCCGCTGCTCCGCGCCTCGGGCGAGCTCGACCCCGGCGGCGTCGCGCAGACACTCGCCGCCCGGCTCCAGCGCTTCGGTACGGACGAGCGCATTGAGGCTCGCGTGGCCCTGTTACGGGCCCGGTGGGCGGAGAGTGAAGCCGCCGAGCCTGCGGCGATGGAGCGCGTGCCCTACTTCTGCTCGGGCTGCCCCCACAACAGCTCGACGAAGGTGCCGGAGGGGAGCCGCGCGCTCGCGGGCATCGGCTGCCACTACATGGCGCAGTGGATGGACCGGGAGACCGCGACCTTCACCCACATGGGCGGTGAGGGCGCGAGCTGGATCGGGCAGGCGCCCTTCACCGAGACCCCGCACGTCTTCCAGAACATCGGCGACGGCACCTACTTCCACTCCGGCATTCTGGCGATCCGGGCTGCGGTCTCCGCCGGCGTCAACATGACCTACAAGATTCTCTACAACGACGCGGTGGCGATGACCGGCGGCCAGCCGATGGACGGGCCGCTCTCGGTCCAGCGCGTGACCCGCCAGATTCAGGCGGAGGGCGTCGGCCGCATCGCCGTGGTCACCGACCAGCCTGAGAAATACCCCTTCGACGGGCAGTTCGCCGACGGCGTGACGATCCATCACCGGGACGCGCTAGACCAGGTGCAGCGCGAGCTGCGCGAGTGGGAGGGGGTCTCGGCCATCGTCTACGACCAGATGTGCGCGACCGAGAAGCGGCGCAGGCGCAAGCGCGGCCTGCTGGAGGACCCGGACTGGCGCGTCATCATCAACCCGGACGTGTGCGAGGGCTGCGGCGATTGCGGCGTGCAGTCGAACTGCCTCTCGGTCGTGCCGCTGGAGACCGATTTCGGGCGCAAGCGGGCGATCGACCAATCCGCCTGCAACAAGGATTTCTCCTGCATCAAGGGTTTTTGCCCCAGCTTCGTGCTGGTCAAGGGAGGGCGCAGGCGCTCTGGCGCATCGTCCGGCGCTTCCGAGCAGCCGATCGCCGCGCTGCCGGAGCCCGCTCGCCCCTCCTGCGCCGAGCCTTACGGCATCCTGCTCGCAGGCGTCGGCGGCACCGGGATCGTCACCCTCGGAGCGCTGCTCGGCACCGCGGCGCGGCTCGAGGGCAAGGGGGCCACGGTCCTCGACAAGGCGGGCCTCGCCCAGAAATATGGCGCCGTCACCAGCCACATCCGCATCGCGGAGCAGGCAGAGGACCTCCATGCGGTGCGGATCGCCACAGGCGGCGCCAGGCTGCTGCTGGGCGTCGACCTGGTGGTGGCGGCGAGCCGCGAGGCGGTGGCCCGGCTCGACCGCAGCACCTCCCACGCCGTGGTCAACGGCGGCCCGATCACGACGGGCGATTTCACCCGCGCGCCCGACCTCGACTTCCCCGCTGATCAGCTGGAGCGGGTGGTCGGAGCGGCGGCACGCGCGCTCGACGTCGTCGACGCGACCCGCATGGCGACGGCGCTGATCGGCGATGCCGTCTACGCCAACCTCTTCCTCTTGGGCTTTGCCTACCAGCGCGGCCAGATACCGCTGGGCGCCGAGGCCCTGGAGCGGGCGATCGCGCTCAACGGCGTCGCCGTCGAGGCCAACCTGCGTGCCTTCCGCTGGGGCCGCGCTGCCGCGAACGATCCTGAGGCCGTTGCCGCAGCGGCGGCCGAGACGGGTACCGTGTCCCAGCCTCCTCGGCCAGAGGGACTCGACGCGCTGATCGAGCGCCGCGCGTCCGACCTCAGGGCCTATCAGGACACGGCCTACGCCGCCCGCTACCGCGCGCTGGTGGGCCGGGCGCGCGAGGCCGAGCGGGCGCGGGCTCCGGGCCGCAAGGGGTTCGGCGAGGCGGTCGCCCGCGCCTATCACAAGCTGCTCGCCTACAAGGACGAGTACGAGGTCGCCCGGCTCTATACCGACGGCCGCTTCCGGGCCCAGGTGGAGGCGCAGTTCGAGGGTTCGCCAGGGCTCCGCTTCAGCATGGCGCCGCCGCTCATCGCCGGGCGCGACCCCGCGACGGGCCACTTGAAGAAGCGCCTCTTCGGCCCCTGGATGCTCACGGCCTTTCGGTTGCTCGCGGCATTCAAGGGCCTGCGCGGGACGCCGCTCGATCCCTTCGGCTACACCGCCGAGCGGCGGCGGGAGCGCGCGCTGATCGGCGAATACGAGGCCACGGTGGAGGCGCTGATCGCCGGCCTCGAGTCGGACAACCATGCGCTCGCCGTGGAGATCGCCGAGGTGCCGCTCGCCATGCGCGGCTTCGGCCATGTGAAGGAGGCCAACATCGCCTGCGCGAAGGAGCGCGAGGCCGAACTCCTCGCCGCCTTCCGCGCCCCCGCCCCTCGGGTCAGCGCTGCGGAGTAGCCTCCCGCTGCTGCACATGCGGTGCGGTCCGAAAAACCCCCACCTCACCCCGGCCCTCTCCGCCCCCAGGGGCGGAGAGGGAGAATAGGCGGCGCCGTCTGCGTTCCCCCTGCGCCCCCGGACCGCAGGTCCGGAGCGCGCGACTGCGCGCCGCGCCGAATGGCGCGTAGGCAAGCGAGCGGAGCGAGTGCCCGCCGCCTGAGGGAAATGAACAAATTGGGAGGGGGACAGGGGGAGGTGGGGGTCGTTTGGGCCGCCGTGATCCAGTATGGGCGGATGTTGCGCTCGCCCGAATCTCTCACCACCGCTTCTCCGGACCATGGTGCGATGCAGGATGCGCGGCTTATGCATCAGGATCGCGCCATGCAGAGCAAGAGCGAGCGGGGCCGCTTACGTCGCCTCCGCCTTCAGCGCCGACCGGGCGAGCGTATCGGCGCGCTCGTTCTCCGCATTGCCGGCGTGGCCCCTCACCCAGTGCCAGGTCACGTCGTGGCGTCCCACGATGGCATCGAGGGCCTCCCACAGGTCGCGGTTCTTGACCGGCGTCTTCGCCGCGGTGCGCCAGCCTTTGGCTTTCCAGCCGGGGAGCCACCGGGTGATCCCGTCCTTCACGTAGGTGCTGTCGGTATAGAGGTCGACGGCGGACGGGCGGGTGAGCGTCTCCAGCGCCCGGATCGCGGCGGTGAGCTCCATGCGGTTGTTGGTGGTCTGGCCGCTTGCGCCGCTGATCTCGCGGCGGTGCCCGCCATAGAGCAGCACCGCGCCCCAGCCGCCGGGCCCCGGATTGCCGCGGCAGGCGCCGTCGGTAAAGATCGTGACCCTCATGCGTCGATGTCGATCCCGTAGGCGCGCGGGTCCGAGACGCCGCGGTGGAAGCGGAGCTTGTGCAAGTACTCGCGCGGGTCCTTGGGGCGCACCAGGGCGCCATCCACCTGGTTGATCCAGTCGTAGAGGCGGGTCAGCAGGAAGCGCAGCGCGGCGCCCTCGGCGAGCCGGGGGAGGGCGGCGATCTCGGCCTCCGAGCAGCGGCGCACTGCGCGGTAGCGCGCGATCATGTGGCGTGCCTTGGTGACGTTGAAGCTGAGGTCGGACTCGAAGCACCAAGCATTGAGGCAGACGGCCAAGTCGTAGACGAGTGCGTCGTTGCACGCGAAGTAGAAATCGATCAGGCCGCTGAGCTTCTCGCGGTTGAAGAAGACGTTGTCGGGGAAGAGATCGGCGTGGACCACGCCGCGCGGCAGATCGCGGGGCCATGCCGCCTCGATGCGGTCGAGCGTCGCCGCGACCTCGGCCGAGAGGCCGGGCACCACGCCGTCGGCGCCGGCGCGGCACTTCTCGAAAAGCGGCCGCCAGCTCTCGACCGAGAGCGCGTTGGCGCGGCGTTGGGCGTAGTCGAGGCCCGCGAGATGCATCCGCGCCAGCGCCTCGCCCAGCTCCGCGCAGTGGCCGGGCCGCGGGCGCCTCGGCCAGACGCCGGCGAGGAAGCTCGTGATCGCCGCCGGCCGGTTGCAGAGCTCGCGGAGCACTGCGCCATCCCTGCCATGAACCGGCACCGGGCAGGGCACGCCGCGGTCCGCCAGATGCTCTATCAGCCCGAGGAAGAACGGCAGGTCCTTGGCGTCGACCCGCTTCTCGTAGAGCGTGAGGATGTAGGGGCCGCCCTCGGTCAGCAGCAGATAGTTGGTGTTCTCGACCCCCTCGGCGATGCCCTTGCAGGAGAGCGCCGGGCCGATGTCGTACTCCGCGATGAACGCGGCAAGCTCGTCGTCAGAGACTTCGGTGTAGACGGCCATCGGGCGCCTTCTCGGCGGGAAGAGGAGTCGAGGCGCATCCTAGCCAAGCTGGGCGGAGGAGGGGAGATGCCTCGCCGGTCCCTATGACGCGGCGTCGCTCAGCACCGATATCTCGGGGAAGCGGGCGGCATACGCGGCGGCGTGCGCGGGCGGGGACACGGCGAACGCTGTGGAGAGCGCGTCGGCCATGGTGGCGCTTGGCGCGATCACCGAGACCTGCCCGGCGCCCGGTGCCGGCCTGCCGGTCGCGGGGTCGAACAGGTGGTGGTGGCGGCCGCTCGGCTCGAACGGGCTGGCGATGCCCGCCGAGGTGGCGACGGCGCGGTCGGCAAGGGCAATGGTGCGAGCGATCGTCTCCGGCTCTGCCGCCCGGCGGAGGCCGACGCGCCAGGGGCGCCCGTCGGGATGGCGGCCGAGCGCCCGGACCTCGCCGATGTCGAGGAGGACGTCGCCCATGCCGGCGCTTTCGAGGAGGGTCGCGACCCTGTCGGTGATGTAGCCCTGGGCGATGCCGTTGAGGGTAATCGCCATGTGCGGCCGGGCGAAGCGGACTTCCGAAGGCTCAAACTCCACGGCCCTGTAGTCAACAAGCGCCTGCGCCCGTGCGAGATCGGCCTCGGCCGGCCCGCGCGGATCGGCGCCGGGACGGGAAAAATGCGCGGCATAGAGGCGCCAGAGCGGTTGCACGGTCACGTCGAAGGCGCCCTCCGTCCGCTCAGAAAACAAACGAGCGTGAGCCAGCAACTCAAGGAGTTCGAGAGGCGGCGCCGCAAGCCGCCCGTCCCGGTTGAGCCGGCGGATCGCGCTCTCGGGCCGGTACAGGCTGAACACGTCCTCCAGCCGGTCGATCTCGGCGACGCAGCGCGCGATCAGCCGGCGCGCGCGGGCGGCGTCGGGGTCGTGCAGGACGATTTCGGCTCCAGCCCACAGCGCGATGCCGGACCAGCGGTGCAGATGCGCCGTCTCCGCGCGGGCCCGGACCGCCGCGAGCGGCAGGCCGGCCGCCGCTGCCGCAATGGCGATGAAGCGCCGCCGGGTCGGCGCGGCACCGGGCCACCGATTCATTGATTGTCTCCGTGCTCCGGCATCGTCGCGTCGGCCTCGTCTGCGTAGGCGAAGATATAGCTCTCCGGCACATCGGTCAGCGCGACGATGCGCCCGCCGTGCTCTGTCACGAAACGCTCGGCCGCATCGCGCGCCGCGAACGGCACCGCCTCGGGCACGCCCATGCCGCCCATCCGGTCGCTCCCGATTACGTAAAGGGCGTCCGCCGCGTCGATCCAGGTGCCGGGCTCGGGCGCGCCCCATTGGGCCATGCTCATGTCGTTGACGTACATGGCGGTGAAGTTCCGCGGCTCCTCGGGCAGCATGGTGAAGGCGATGGCATCGCGTACCGAGGAGAACCACACCGGCTCGGGCTCGTCGGGCAGATGAACCTGGGCCTTGGGCCCGCTGTGATCGAGCAGGATCATGCCGCAGTAGTGGCCGGAGGCGTCGCGCGTCGGCTCCACCGGCGCCGGCTTGACCACGACCTCGTCCTCCCCGCCGCAGCCGGCAATCCCCGAAAGCGCGAAGAGAGCGATTGCCAGCAGGGCGCACGCGCGCCTCACAGCTCCTTCCTCCCGAACAGCAGGCCCGCGAGGGCGAGGGGCACCGCGATCCAGAGCACCATGACCGGCAGCAGGAGCGCGTGGCCGAATGCGGCCTCGGCGCTCACCCCTGCCATGCCTGAGAGTGCGCCCACAGTCTCGGAGCCGGAAAGCGTCAGCATACGGTACACGTCGGTCGGGTTGAGCAGGAGGAGCACGCGGAAGAGATCGCCGGAGACGACCTGCCCCTCGTCCGCGACGAGGATGGCGAGCAGCGCCATGTCGAAGAGCACGACGAAGACCAGCCATGCCGCCGCCGAGGCTCCGGCTGCCGTGCCGCGCTCTGCCACCACGGCGCTGAAGAGGGTGCCGAGCGCGATGAAGGCGGCACCGAGCAGGATCGAGCCGCCCACCATGACGCCGAAGGCGCGCCAGGCCTCGGCATCGCCGCCGTCGCCGAGGCCCGTGATCAGAGCGGCGACGCCGAAGCCGATCACGGTGGCGATGGCGAGGATGGCCACCTGGCCAGCGAACTTGCCGAGCACGATCCGCCAACGGGTGACGGGGTACGTCATCAGGAGCGGCATCGTGCCGCGTTCGACCTCGCCCACCAGCGTGTCGTAGCTCACCAGCAGTCCGATGAGCGGCACAAGAAAGACCGAAAGGCTCGAAAGGCTCACCACGGTGATCGCGAGACGCGACGCCGCCACCGGCCCGGCCGGCGTGCTGCCGACGAAAGCCAGCGTCAGCGCCAGCACGCCGAGTAGCAGGGAGGCAGCGAGCATCCAGCGGTTGCGGATGCCGGCCAAGACCTCGCGTCCGGCGATGGCCGCGACTGCCGTCACGGCGCGCTCTCCCGCTCAGCACCGCCGAAGCGCGCGTAGACCGCATCGAGGCCGGGCGGAACGATCTCGATGTCCTCGATCTCGTCGCCCGCGCCGAGAATGCGCTTGATGAGGGCTCGCTTCTCGCCGGCGGAGCAGCGGAACTCGATGCCGTGATCGTTGATCCGCGTCGCCAAGTTGCCGCCGAGAGCGCTCGCGAGGCGCGCGCCGCCGCCGGGGCATACGGTCACGCGGATCGTGACCGCGAGGCCGGCCTCGCGCTTGAGCTCGTCCGCCGTGCCGCAGGCGGCGAGACGGCCCTGGCGCATGATGGCGACGCGGTCGGTCCCGGCCTCGACCTCGGTCAGCACGTGGGAAGAGAGGATGATGGCGGTGCCGCGCCCGGCCAGTTCGCCGAGCGTTGCGTGGAAGGCATGGCGCGAGTCCGGGTCGAGCCCGCCGGTCGGCTCGTCCAGGATCAGGAGCCGGGGCGCACCCAGGATCGCCTGCGCGAAGCCCAGGCGCTGGCGCATGCCCTTGGAGTAGGTCTTGAGCCGCTTCCCCGCGGCCGCCTCAAGGCCGACCTGGGCGAGCGCCTCCCCGCAGGCGGCACGGCCCACGCCTTTGAGGCGGCCATAGAAGCGGATCGTCTCGCGCCCGGTCATGGACCCCAGGAAGGCCACACTCTCGGGCAGGAAGCCGATCGAGCGCTTCGCTTCGGTCCAGCCCGGGCCTCCGGGGGTGCAGCCCAGCGTCCTCACGGTGCCGCCGCCGGCGCGGGTGAGGCCGAGAGCGAGCTTGAGCAGCGTCGTCTTGCCGGCGCCGTTGTGGCCGAGGAGCGCCAGCCTCTCGCCCGGCGCGAGGTCGAGCGTCACCCCGTCGACCGCCTTCTCCCGGCCGTAGGCCTTGGTGACCGCCTCCAGCGCGAGCGCAGACTTCTCCATCAGTCGGCTCCCATCGCAGGCGGGCGCATGAGCGGGGCGGAATCGATCACGCCGCCCGGATAGATGGAGGGGAAGCGGTCATGGGCCCAACGCAGGATGCGCACGGAGGGGCTGGTGAGCAGCAGTTTGGCCAGCGGGTGGCGCCAAACCACCTGATCCACGAGGTCGTTGGGCCGGTATGGCACGTCGCCGATGCCGTCGCCATCGAGGTCGAAGCCGGGATTGTCGCTCCAGTAATTGCCGACGCCGTCGTCGGACCACTCGACGTGGCGGGTGCCGACATACTTCACCTGCGTCGCGTTGCCGACGAAGCCGTTGCCCGCGATGACGTTGCCTTCGGAGCCGGCGGTGAAGTGGATGCCGATGGCGCAACCCTCGAAGAGATTGCCGCTGATCGCATTGCGGTTCGCGTTGTAGAGGAAGAGGCACTTGGTGCGGCCGTCGCGCACGAGGTTGCCCTCGATGCGCGACTTGTTGGTGAAGCTGAAGAGAAACCCGTGGTCGCGGTCGCCTGTGGAGCGGTTGCCGAGCACGCGCAGGCGATCCGAGTACATCAGCGCGTAGCCCACGTGGTTGTCGCGGGAGACGTTGCCGCTCACCTCGCTGTCGTGGGTGTACATGTAGTGAAGGGCAAAGCGGAGATCGCTGAAGCTGTTGTTGCGAAATGCGTTCTTGCGGCTGGTAGTGACGAAGATGCCGTCGCGGCCATAGCGCACGGTGTTGCCCTCCACCACCGAGCCCTTGGCCGCCCACAGGTGGATGCCGTTGCCGCGCTCGCTCATGCGCAAGCTGCGGTTCCCGATCACCTCATTGTCTCGCACCAGCGCGTTCCTGGCGCCGTGCAGATAGATGCCGAACAGGTTGTTCTCCAGCCGATTGCCTTCGATCAGCGCGCCCGAAGCGGGCTTGTCGAGATAGATGCCGGCGTCGGTCTCGGCGAGGCTGAGGCCCGAGTTGCGAACGGTGAACCCGCGCACCACCACGTCGGGCGCGGCGACGCTGAGCACCCGGCCTCGCCCGCCGCCGTCGAGGATGGCGCCGGGCGCACCCTCCAGCGTGAGGGGCCGGTCGATGCTAACCGGCCCCGGATAGATACCCGGCGCCAGCCTGAGCACCGCGCCGGGCGGAGCCGTATCCAGCGCCGCCTGCAGCGTCCCCTCGCCAGGAACGACCTCGATGACGGCGGCAGGCGCGGCGCGCACCCCGCCTGCGGCGGCGGCGAGCAACGCTACCGCCGCGCCGAGGACAAGCACCGCGCGCCGCAACCGCATCAGGCGGTCTTCGGCTTCACGAACATGCGCCCCCGCATCTCCATGTGAAGCGCGTGGCAGAACCACTGACAATAGAACCAGTGCACGCCAGGCCGGTCGGCGGTGAAGGTCACCGAAGCGGTCGCCTGCGGCGGCACCTCCATGGCCACCCCGTAGTTGGAGAGCGACCAGCCATGAGTGAGGTCATCGACATCGTCCTGGTTGGTGATGAAGACGGTGACCTCGTCGCCCTCGTTCACCTCGAAGGTCTCGAGGCTGAAGGCGGGCGCGATCGAGTACATGTAGACGCGCACCTTGTTGCCGTCACGAATGACGTCCTCGCCCCAGTCGAGATCGACGCCGTCCTTCGCCGCCCATTGGCGCGCCTCTTCCCAGGTCGGATCGTCGCGGTCCCAGATCTGCTTCGGGTTCACCTTGGTCCGATGAACCATGATGCAGTCGTGGGGCTCGGAGAAGGCGGGGCCGTCATGGACCAGCTGCATCTTGTCACCCGAAATGTCGATGAGCTGCTCGCATTCTGGCTTGAGCGGACCCACATTGATGAACCGGTCCTTCGAGAACTTGTTGAGCGAGACCAGCCACTTGCCGTCCGCCTCCTTGGTCTCGCCCATCGAGGTGTGGTTGTGCCCCGGCTGGTAGTGAACGTCGATCTTATCGAGGATCGGGTCCACCTGCTCGCCGTTGTACTGACGGATGGCGTCGTCAAGGCTCCACTTGCAGACCTGGCTGTCGAGGAAGAGCGTGGTGAAGCAGTTGCCGCGCCCGTCGAAGGCGGTGTGGAGCGGCCCGAGGCCGAGCTCGGGCTCGGCGACGATCACGTCGCGCGGCGCGATCTTGTCCGCGAACAGGTCATCGAGGCGGCGCACGTCGATGACCGAGACGGTCGGCGAGAGCTTGCCATTGACGACGATGTGGTTGCCGTCGGGCGCCGAGTTGACGCCGTGGGGGCTGGTCGAGATCGGGATGTAGCGGGTGTAGGGCGAGCCCTTGCGGCCGTCGAGCACCTTGACGCCGCCGTGCATCGTGTAGTCGCCGTCCTTCGCCCCCTGCTCGATGCGGGCGATGTTGAAGACGACGGCCCAGTCCTGCTCGGAGGCGGTCATCTCCTCCAGGTTCATGCCCATCTCGGAGTTGTAGCAGGTGGAGACCGCGTACTTGCCCTGATAGTCGGCATCGACGTTGTCGAGGTTGCCGTCGACGATGACTTGCCAGGCTACCTCCATCGCGTCGCCGTCGAGCGCCGTGAAGATCGCGATGTACTGCGACGGATCATTGAGCACGGAGCCGTCGTTGGGGAGCGGAATCTCGTGCTCGCCGTTGCAGAACACGTAGCCGGTGCGCGGATATTTCTGCGGCCGTAAGCCGTGGATGTCATTGGCGTTGGGAATCTCCACGATCTTGTCGACCTTCATCACGTCGCAGCGAATCCGGGCGACGCGCGTATTCGCCTTGTCGTTGATCCAGAGATAGCGCCCGTCGTACGTGCCGTCGGTAAACGACATGTGCGGATGGTGCGCGTCGCCATTGGTGTAGATGCCGCCGCGGGATTCGAGAAACTTTCGGGTCTCTGGTGTGAGCCCTTCGGTCATGATCTTGCGGCTCTCGTTGGTGAGCCCCCAGCCCGTGGCGCTGCAGCGGTTGAACACCGGGATGCGGAGGAGCTCACGCATGGAGGGGACGCCAAAGACGCGCACCTCGCCAGCCTGGCCGCTCGACCAAAAGCCATAGTATTCGTCGAGCTGGCCGGGCGCCACGTGGGCGGAGCCTGCCTCAGTCGCGGCGTGCGCCTTGCGCGGCGGGTCCGCCGGGGTCACGCCGGCGACACCGGCGGCGACCACCCCGCCGACGGTGGCGATCTTCGCCGTGGTGCCGATCAGCTCGCGGCGGGTGACGCCGGTTTGCTCCGGTGCTTCGTGCTTCTTCTTCGACATGGCTTTCTCCTCATTGCTTGGCATCAGGGACTCGTTGCTGTGCCGGATGGGCCTGCGGGAGCGGCAGGCGGGATCGTGATGTTGGTGGAGGCGCGTGCCCGGCGCCGCTCGCGCCTGAGGCGGCGCTGGATCATCGGCGGGCAGCGGTGCTCGTCGTGGTAGACCTGCTGGCAATGCAGGCAGTAGAGGCACTCGTTCGGGTTGATGTGCCCGTCAGGGTGGATCGCCTGCACCATGCATTCCTGGGCGCAGCGATGGCAGGGCGCGCCGCACTCCTTGTGGCGGCGCAGCCACTCCATGATCCTGATCTTGCCGGGGATCGCGAGTGCTGCTCCCAACGGGCAGATGTAGCGGCAGAAGAAGCGCTCGATGAAGAGCCCGGTGCCGAGCATCACGCCGGCCCAGGCCACGAACGGCCAATCGTGGGCGAAGCGCAGGATCACCGTGGTCTTGAAGGGTTCGACCTCTGCCAGCCGCTCGGCAAAGGCGAGGTCGTGAAACGAGACCCCGAAGATGCCGATGAAGATCACATATTTGACCGGCCAGAGCCGCTCGTGCAGGCCCCAGGGCAGGGTCACCTGCGGCACGCGCGCGAGCTGCGCAGCCTTGTTGAGCAGCTCCTGAAGCGCGCCGAAGGGGCAGAGCCAGCCGCAGAACACGCCACGGCCCCAAAAGATCAGCGCGATCGCGGTGCTGCACCAGAGCAGGAAGATCAGCGGGTCCATCAGGAAGTAGCTCCAGCGGAAATCGGTGATCAGCGCGTTGCCGAAGGTCAGCACGTTGACCACCGAGAGCTGTGCCTGAGCGAAGCCGCCGAGCCAGGCCACGATGAAGAGCAGGAAGCTCACCCGCACGCTCGTCGCGAGCTTCGGCCGGCGTGCGAACCAGTCCTGGAAGAAGAAGATCAGGGTGAGCGCGATCAAGGCCGCGCCCAGCACCGCCACGTCGACGATCCGGTCTTCCCAGATCCGCGGCCAGAGTTCCGGCGCCGCCTCCGGTTCTGCAAAGCCTGCGCCGGCGGCGTCAGCCAGAGCGGCCTCGGCCGCCGCCGGCGGCGCGGGCAGCGGCTTCAGATACCGTTCAGGCAGGGTGTAGGAGATCTCGTAGAGCAGGAAATCCTTGTCGAGCGCGCCGATCGCGCGTTGCACCAGGAGCTGGAGCGTCCAAGGCGCGGCAGGGTCGAACCCGGCATCGCCCGGCACGACGAAGAGAGCGACTTCGGCGAAGGGCTGCGCGAGATCCGCCGCCACCTCGCCCAAGTGCTTGTAGTGGCGGTCGCGGAAGCGGACGCTGCCTTCGCCCTGGGCGAGCTGGATGCGGTCGAAGATGCCGCCGCGGACGAAGCCCGAGCCCTTGAACGAATAGAGGCCATTGGCGGCGATCAGCAACGCATGTTGGCCGGGCTCCAGGCGCGTGAGGAGGTTTTCGTACTCGGCCTCGCCCAGCAGGCTGCGGCCGATGACGGGGGCGCTGACCAGCGCCGCATAGAGATCGATGAAGCGCTCTTCCGGATCATCGCTCTCGGGCCGGGCGGCGGCTTTCTCCTTGCCCGCAGCCGCGAAGTCGCCGGTCACGTCGCCCACGCTGAGGCTGAGCCTGCGTACGGAACCGTCGCCGATCAGCGTCATCCAGTCGTCCACGCCCTCTTGCGCGGTGTCGACCTCGCCCCGTGGCTGCGCGCGGGACGCCTGCTCCGTGCCGAGCCCGGCGAGGCCCAGCGCACGAGCCATCCTGACCGACGCACGGCGGATCGCATCGTCGATGACCAAAATTGTAACCGTGGCGCCGGCGATGATGTCGAGCGAACGATCGTCGGCGTCTCGTTCTTCAAGGAACTCGCGCACGTTGCGCCCGACGTAGCCGGCAATGAAGCCCTTCACCTTTCGCTCGGGAATCCCGATCAGGACGATCGGCTCGTGGTGCTCGTGCAGCACGACGCCGGCGATCGTGCCCTCGTTATCGAGCCCGATGAGGAGGTGGATGGGCTTGCCCGAATAGCCCACCGCGCCCACGACATCGGTGTTGAGGAAGACGTAGCCGAGCGCGGTCGTGCCATTGAGGGCCTGCACCTGGGGCGGCGCGCCCTCGACCGCGCCGAAGCGATCGGCACCGGGTATCAGGTCGCTGGGCTGGATGGTGGCGAGTGCGCCGCCGAGATCGACGGCGGCACGGGTGTTGTGCGCAACGCCTGCGAGGAGCAGCAGGAACAGCAAGAGCGACGCGCCAGCGATGCCGATACGGATAGCGCGGGCCGACACGTTGCGGTGGGCAGCCCCTGGGAAGGAAACCGCTGTCATGGCACAG
The DNA here is from genome assembly GCA_965262755.1 of Alphaproteobacteria bacterium. Lineage (GTDB taxonomy): Bacteria > Pseudomonadota > Alphaproteobacteria > UBA828 > UBA828 > WTGU01. The sequence continues at coordinate 2,200,481 of OZ253557.1, forward strand.
GCGTCATGACGAGTGAGCGCGCGGCCCCCATGAATACGCCGATGGACTCGAGCACCGCCAGTCTGAAGCGCGCATACGCCAGCGCCTTGATCTGCGTCAATAGGCGGGTTGCGCGGTCTCGTTGCTCGCCTCTGGTGCCACCGCTAGGATGCCGCGCCACGGCGCAGGAAGCCGACGGGGAGGACACAAGTATGGGCAATGGCGGCACCAAGGTGGCGTTTCTCGGGCTCGGCGTGATGGGGTTCCCGATGGCGGGGCATCTCGCGAAAGCGGGCCACGAGGTCACTGTCTACAACCGGACCGAGGCCAAGGCGGCGCAGTGGACCGAGGTCAACGATGGCCGCGCCGCTGAGACCCCTGCCGCCGCCGCCCAAGGCGCGGAGATGGTCTTCGCCTGCGTCGGCGCCGACGACGATCTGCGCGCAGTCGTCTATGGCGAGGACGGCGCGCTCGCCGGCATGGCGGAAGGCACGATCTTCATCGACCACACCACCGATTCCGCCGTTGTCGCCCGCGAAGTCTATGCCGCAGCCAAGGATCGTGGCGTGGGCTTTCTCGACGCGCCAGTCTCCGGTGGGCAGGCTGGAGCCGAGAATGGCGTGCTGACGGTCATGGTGGGCGGCGACGCCGCCGATTACAGCCGCGCCCAGCCGGTCATCGACGCGTTCGCGCGCAACGTGACCCACATGGGGCCGGCGGGGAACGGCCAGCTCACCAAGATGGTCAACCAGATCTGCATTGCGGGCGTGGTTCAGGGCCTCGCCGAAGCCATCAATTTCGCCCAGCGCGCCGGGCTCGACGGCGAGACCGTGCTTGAGGTCATCTCCAAAGGCGCAGCGCAGTCCTGGCAGATGGAAAACCGCGGCTCGACAATGCTCCGAGGCGAGTTCGAGTTCGGCTTTGCCGTCGACTGGATGCGCAAGGATCTGAGCCTGTGTTTCGAGGAGGGCAAGAAGAACGGCGCCCTCCTGCCTATGTCGATGCTGGTCGATCAGTTCTACGCCCACGTCCAGCAACGCGGCGGCAACCGCTGGGACACCTCCAGCCTGATCCACCTGCTGCAGAACATGTAGGCATCCCGGCTACGCCGCCTCGATGTCGGTCAGGGCGAAGTCATCGCCCTTGAATAGCAACGGCTCACCGGTCACGGCGGCGAGGGCATAGGCGAAGCAATCCCCGAAGTTCAACCCTGCCGGATGATTGCCCTTGCCGAAGCGTCGCCAGGCTTGGCGGGCGGCGGCGACGTGCTCGGCCGTCACAGGCACCAACTCGACTCGCGTTCTCTTCAGGAAGGCATCCAGATCGTTGCCCGCCTCGGTGCCACCTCTGCCTTCGACAACCATCGTCGCCTCGAGCAGTGCAACCGCAGACATGCGCCGGGGCCAAGAGGCCGCGATTGCATCTTCGTATCGTCCTGAATCCGGCTCCCTGAGCAAGATGGCAAGGATGGCCGAGGTATCGATAATCACTTAGGCAGGCCCCGCTCGTCGTAGAGCAGGTCGCCGTGCTCCACGGCCGAGGGCCCCGGACCCAAGCGCGCCGCGCAGCGCTTCGCGATGGCGCGCATGTCTCTTAGCAGCGCATCCTTATCTCGCCGCCGCCTCTCGCGCTCCAGCCGCTCTCGGAGCGCGACGGTGATCGCGCCTGTCATGCTTTCGCCGGTGAGATGCGCGAGCTCGCGGGCCAGCCGGCAGGTCTCGTCGTTCTTGATATTGAGGCTCATCGTATCCTCAAGGGTAGAAACGAAGCTCCGCTTTCTACCCTAATGCGTCGTACCCGTCGTGCGCAACGGCGGTGCCCCTGTCAGCGGGCTGAGCGGATCAGCGTCCCGGTCTCGCCGTGGAACAGGTGGCAGCGGTTGGGATCGAGCGCGAGCCGCACCTGCTCACCGAGAGTGAAGTGCAGCTGCCCCGGCACCTGCACCTTGAGGATCCGCTCGCCCGCGCTGACATCGACAATGGTGAAGGCACCGAGCGGCTCGACCTCGTAGATGGCAGCCTCGACCCCGCCATTGGCTCCGGAGGAATCGATCCCGATGTCCTCGGGCCGCACGGCTAGCGCCGCTGACCCGGCCCCTTCGGCACCGTCAAGCGACATCGAGAGCGGCACGTCGCTCCCCTCGAAACGGCCGCCGTCCGCGAGGGTGCCATCGATGAAGTTCATGGGCGGGGAGCCGATCAACTCCGCGACATAACGGCTGTTGGGCAGGTTATAGATTTCGGCCGGCGTGCCGATCTGGCGGATTTCACCCGCCTCCATCACGGCAATGCGGTCGGCGATCGACATCGCTTCTTCCTGGTCGTGGGTCACGTAGATGATCGTGTGATGAAGCTCGCGCTGGAGGCGCTTGAGCTCGACCCTCATCTCCTCGCGGAGCCTGGCATCGAGCGCGGCGATCGGTTCGTCCATGAGGAAGGCAGCCGGGTCGCGCACCAGTGCCCGGCCAATGGCGACACGCTGGCGCTCGCCGCCGCTCAGATGCGCCGGGAGCTTGTCGAGCAGCGGCGTGATGTGCAGGGTCTCCGCCACCTCGGCCACGCGCTCCATCACTGCGGCCTTCTCGAGCTTCCTTTCCACCAGCGGGAAGGCGAGGTTCTGGCCGGCGGTCATATGCGGGAAGAGCGCCAGGTTCTGGAACACCATGGCGAGGTTGCGCTCCTTCGGCCCCTGATCGCTCACGGCCACGCCGCCGATGGTGATCTCGCCCTCGTCCGGCGCCACCAGCCCCAGCAGCAGGCGGAGGATCGTCGTCTTGCCCGAGCTCGGCGGGCCGAAGATGCAGAAGAATTCGTTGTCCTCGACGACGAGGTCGATGTCCTTCACGGCGACGGTCTTGCCGTAAGACTTGCTCGTGTTCCTGAGTTCAAGCCGTGCCATTGGTGAAAATTCCGCGCTAAGCGACGCCGAGCGCCACGCCGGTTTCGGCGTCGAACAGGTGGCACTTGCCGGGCGGCAGCACCGCCTTGACCCTGGCGCCCAGCTCGATGCCGTACTGCTTGCCCTTGGCGATCTTAATCCGGCGCTCGCCGGCGGCCAGGTGAACGATGGTGCGTGGGCCGATGGGTTCGACGAAGGTGACGGCCGCCTCGATGCCGGGGCCGGTGTGGCCCGGCGGCTCGATGTCCAGATCCTCGGGCCGTGCGCCGAAGATGAGCGCCGCGTCGCGCGCCGCCTTGCAGCGCCGCTTGAGCTCGCCGTCGTCTACGGCCGCCGTGCCGCCTTCGCCGAAATCGAGCGCGTAGCTTCCGTCCCCGCCGGTGAGCGTGCACGGCACCAGGTTCATGCTGGGGCTGCCCATGAAGTTGGCGACGAAGACGTTACGCGGCTCGTTGTAGACCTCGATCGGCGAGCCGTACTGCTGCAGCACGCCCAGATCCATCACCGCGATCCTGTCGGCGAGGCTCATCGCCTCGATCTGGTCGTGGGTGACGTAGACCATGGTCTGCTGGAACTGGTGCTGCAGGTGCTTGAGCTCGGTGCGCATGAAGGCGCGGAAGGCGGCGTCGAGATTGCTCAACGGCTCGTCCAGGAGAAAGATCTCCGGCTCGGTGATGGCCGAGCGGCCGATCGCGACCTTCTGAAGCTCGTTGACGCTAAGCTTCGCGGTGGGCCAATCGAGCCGGTCTTCGAGGCGCATGAGCGCAGCCATGGCGGCGACGCGACGCTCGACATCTGCCTTGGGAAGGCCGCGAACCTGCAGGCCGAACGCCAGGTTCTTGCGCACCGAGAGGTGGGTGAAGATGGCGTAGTTCTGGAACACGAAGCCGACCTTGCGCCGGTTGGCCGGCACCTGGCGCACGTCGCGGCCGTCAAAGAGAATCTGCCCTTCCGACGGCGTCTCGATTCCGGCGATCATGTTCATCGTCGTGGTCTTGCCGCAGCCCGATGGCCCCAGCAGCGCGAAGAACTCCTTGTCCCTGATCTCGAGATCGAGGGACGCAACCGCGGTCAAGTCGCCGAAGCGCTTGGTCAGGCCCGCGAGCGAGATCGACGCCATGGCTTCACTCTAGTGGCGGCCACGACCCTCGATCGGCCAGATATCGACCAATGTCTCGCCGCGCACACAGTGGTAGTGGTCGTAGAGGTTCACGGTGGGGTCGCAGTGCGGCACGATGCATTCGAGGGCTGCGCCGATGGCGAGCCGCTCGTTCGCGCCGGCGAAGACAATGCGCCCGTGCTCGTCGCCGAAATGCTGGTAGTGAGCGCCGATGGGCACGCCGGTGTGGAAGCGCGGCAGCGGCCCATCGGTGGCGAAGCACTTGAGGCCGGCATCCATGGTGGCACTTCCATCGTGGCTCGCCGAGACCACGGTCGAGCGGACGAAGAGCGCCGGCTCGAAGCGCCAGTCGCCGCCGTCCCGCGCCTGCACGTCGAGATACTCGACGTCCATGACCACGTAGGAGCCGACCTGGAGCTCGGTCATCAGCCCGATCTCCGTGTCGATGTCGTGAGTGCCGGTGCCGGCACCCGAGACGATGGGCACCTCGATGCCGCGCTCGACGAGCCGGTCGCGGGCGTCCCGAAGCGGCGCCAGATCGCTGTGGGAGGTCGTGCGGCGGTCGCCGAAATCCTCGATGTGCTGGACGTGCCCGGCGTAGCCCTGAAGCCCGCAGAAGCGCAGGCTGACGCTTTCGTCCGCGGCTTCCGCGAGGGCCGCCGCCGTCTCCGCATCGCGGGTGCCGGTGCGATGCAGCCCGACATCGACATCGATCACCACATCGAGCACGAATCCGGACGCTGCGGCGGCGGACTCGAGGGCGCGCAGATTGTCCATGTCATCGGCCGTCACCATGAGCGACTCATGGTCGCGGCGGAGCGCCATGAGGCGGTTGATCTTGGCGGGCGCCACAATGGGCGAGGTGACAAGCAGCCCGTCGATCCCCCCCGCCGCCAACGCCTCCGCCTCGCCCAAGGTGGCGCAGCAGATGCCGAGCGCGCCGGCGTCCAGCTGGCGGCGCGCGATCTGCACGCTCTTGTGGGTCTTCGCGTGGGGGCGGAAGGCGACACCCTGCTCTGCCGCGTACGCCGCCATCGTGGCGATGTTGCGCTCCATCGCGTCGAGATCGAGCACCAAAGCGGGCGTGATCAGGCGGGCCCGCGATTCGCGCTCATCGATCATAGATTCGTTCGGTCCAAGCGCCGCCGATGTCGTCATCCTCGCCCCCCAATTCGCCCCGCAGTGCCCCGCAACCGTCACCGTCCTCCGCCATGCGGATGAGCGGAAGCGGACAACCGATGCGCGCCGGTATCATCCGCATACCGGCACGCCCTGCCAATAGGATATGTTGAGCGGCACCAAATCCGAGCGGACGGAGGGCACGCATGAAGGTGGTGATTACGGGAGGACTGGGCTTTCTCGGGCAGAGGCTCGCGCAGACGCTGCTCGAGAGGGAAACGCTGACCGGCGCATCGGGCGAGCAGGAGCGGATCGACGAGATTGTCCTCTTCGATGCCGTCGTGCCCGACCGGGCGCCGGCGGGCCTCGAGGACGAGCGGGTCTCGCTCGCCGCAGGCGATGTCGCCGACGGGGAGACGGTGCGCGCGCTCATCGCGGGAGACTCGCTCTCGGTCTTTCACTTCGCCTCGGTGGTGAGCGCCGGCGCTGAGCAGGATTTCGACCTCGCGTTGGCGGTCAACCTCACCGGCGGCCTCAACGTGCTCGAAGCCTGCCGCGCCGCGCCGGGGCTGCCCCGGTTCGTCTTCACCAGCAGCATCGCGGTCTATGGCGGCAGCGCTCTGCCGGAGACCATCTCCGACGAGACCAAGATCACCCCGCAAGGCACCTATGGCGTGACCAAGGTGATCAACGAGCACCTCGTGGCCGACTACACCCGCAAGGGCTATTTGGACGGCCGCGGCGGCAGGCCGCCCACCGTCATCGTGCGGCCGGGCAAGCCCAACAAGGCGGCCTCCGGCTTCGCCAGCGGGCTCTTCCGCGAGCCGCTCGCGGGTGTGGACCACGCGCTCCCGGTCAGCCGGGACACGCGCATCGTCCTCGGCGGCTACCGCACGATCGTGGACAGCCTGGTCGCCCTTCACGAGGTGCCGAGCGAGGCACTGGGCGACGACCGCACGATCAACCTGCCTTCCTTCTCAGCGACGGCGGGGGAGATGGTGGCGGCGTTGGAGCGGGTGGGTGCCGGCCGCAGGCTGGGCCCGGTCATCGATGCGCCCGATGAGGCGGTGCAGCGGCTCGTCGGCTCCTGGCCGGCCTACGCGAAGGCCGACCGTGCGGCGGCCCTCGGCCTGCCCCAGAACCCGCCCTTGGACGAGGTGGTGCGCCAGTACATCGAGGACTACGTGGACGGGTGAACAGCACTTCCCGCCGCTGTCGCGCTCCGGTTCCTCCGTCCGCCATTCGCAGTGGCTGCCCGGTGTATCGAGACAGATGAACATTTCTTGGCCGGGATTAGCCGGGATTAAGTGGGATTAAGTGGGATAAGTGAGATTCTGCGGGATAAGCGGCGGCGATGAGGGGAGCGCTCACGGCGGGGCCTCCCCCGGGATGGGCCGGCAGATGGCAGGTGGTGGCGGCCTCGCGGATTGCGGACAGGAGCCGCGCGGCCGCTGAGCGCCCGCTCCTCCAACCCGCCGCAGCCCACTCTCTCTTTGGGTGCATGGCGCGATGTTGATGCGGGCGGCGCGCGCTGTGCACCGCACTATGGTCCGGGGAATCGTGAGAATGCGGACGGGGCGAGTACTCTCCATGATGCGCGCAAGGCTGCTATAACCGCACGGGTGGCACATTGCCGCGCGTGTTGAACGAGGACCGGGTGTCGTTGGCGCCCGACGAGACCGTGGGCAGAAATGAGCCGCCGCCATCACCGCTGCGTGTCCTTCGAGCCATTGGTATCGAGAGCGACCCAGACTCTGGTACATTCGGTGGGGACGAAGACCTCGTCGGACATCTCGGACCGTGAGTTGGGTGGCTATAACTGGATGCCGCTGTCGGCGGACGAGCAGCCCCACCTTCGCAGTCGGGTAAATCGCCTGTATTGATTTGCAACTCACATCCGACAACACGTATCAAGCAACCCAAAGATTCCAGAAGATGCAAAGAACAGATCAAGCCGAACGCTTTCTTGAACTAATGGCGAGTGTGCCACTGACGTGGGAGAATGTCTTTCGAAGTCCTCAGTACACAGTCAAATCAGATAAGGAAGTAGTGGACTTGTTGCTCGTTTTGAGGAATAAGGGAATCTTCATTTCAATGAAGTGTCAGCAGGACCCGCAAAAGAGAACTGGTCACTCACTCGTTCGGTGGGTTCAGAAAAAGGCCAATGCCGCACTGAGGCAGGTAAGGGGCGCTATCAGGACATCTAAGACGCGGGAGTTCTGGTGCAGCCACCAGAGACGTGGTCGAGTTTCTTTCGAGCCAAATCAGATAGATCCCGTCCGAGCAATTGTCGTCGTCGAAGCACTGGAAGAAGTACCTCTAAATCGGAACATGCCGCTTGGGATTGATTCAGTTCCAGTTTCCTACCTTTCACTGAATGACTTCCTGAACATTCTATTTGAACTGAGAACGATCAATGATCTTATTCTGTATCTGAAAGCGCGCGATTCGCTCTGTCCCGAGTTGCAAAGAACTATCGGTACAGAAATACCCCTCTTCGAGTTCTATGTTCTCTACGGGGGATCGCCCCGTAAGGTCAACTCACTTGAGGATATCATAAAGGAACTTGGCAGACGTAAAGCCGAAGTCAGTAGGCTAATTGAATTGAGACAGGCCTCAAGCTTACAGGCCAGGTCGATCGAGCAAGTGTCAGATAGATTATCCACAAGACTTGAGTCTTACGAAGATGGATTGGATGAGGTGCTGGCTCGTCGATTTGATCCCGCTTCCAATAGACACAACTACCGAGCCTCTTGCAAAATAGCTGAGGCGAGCGGCTTTTCTGCCTGAGTGAAGGCCCTTGCGGTGGGACCGGCCCACCCTCGTGAGTATCATGTGCTGTCGCAAAACACCGCATGATGACCACGGAGGAGTGGAGCCGTGTCCCTGCGCGAGATGCTATCGGATTACTGGTACGCCTTTCAACAAGAGTTGTTCCCGAGGCTTGAGAGCGAGCTTGGCCCGATGGGCGAGCGCTACGAGCTGTTCGTCGCGGTTCTGGAACTGGTGCGGGTCGAGGCTCTTCTGCCCCACTTCCGCGGCCAGGTAGGGCGGCCGGAGGAGGACCGCGCGGCGCTGGCGCGCGCCTTCATAGCCAAGGCGGTGTTCGACATTCCGACGACGCGGGCGCTGATCGAGCGTCTTGAGGTTGACGGCAAGCTATGGCGGCTGTGCGGCTGGAGCGGTGCCGGCCGGCTTCCGAGCGAGGCGACGTTTTCGCGGGCCTTTTCCGAGTTTGCCGAGAGCGGTCTGGCCAGCCGTCTGCATGAGACGCTGATTGCGCGGACGATGGATGGCCATCTGGTGGAGCACATCTCGCGGGATGCGACGGCGATTGAAGCGCGGGAGAAGCCGTCGCCGAAGCCGAAGGCAGCGAAGCCGAAGCGGCGGCGGCCCCGCAAGGGAGAGGCGCAGGCGAAGGAGCCAAGCCGGCTGGAACGGCAACTGACGATGAGCCTTCCGCAGATGCTGGCGGACCTGCCGAGGGCCTGCGATGTCGGCACCAAGCGCAACGCCAAGGGCCATACCACCTCCTGGATCGGGTACAAGCTGCACGTCGACACGGCCGATGGCGGGATCCCCATCAGTTGCATCATGACCTCGGCATCGACGCATGACTCCCAGGTGGCGATTCCGTTGGGAACCCTGACGGCCGGGCGGGTCGAGAACCTCTACGACCTTATGGACGCGGCTTATGATTCCATCGAGATCTGGGCGCACTGCATCTTGCTTGGCCACAAGCCGATCATCGACGTGAACCCCCGCCGCTCGGTCGACATGCAAGAGGCGTTGAGGCGTGAGAAGAAGGCGCGGCGGACGCTCGGTCTCTTCTTTCCCGAAGAGCGTCGCTACGTCGAGCGTTCAGGGTCCGAGCGGGTCAATGGGCGCCTCAAGGATGAGTTCGGCGGCCGCCATGTCCGCGTGCGCGGTTACGACAAGGTTCTGGCCCACCTCATGTTTGGCATGACCGTTCTGACGGCCAGCCAACTGATGCGCCTTATCGTTCCGCCGATCTAGCCCGGCTCGTCTCCTTCGCCATCACGGTGGCCGCACTTCTCGAAAGACGGTGCGGCCAAACGCGCCCGAAGTTCGACGAAAATACCGAATCGGAGGCTGTGCCAACGCTGATCCGACCATGGTCGCCATCAAAATCGCGCCAATTGCCGTGCCCGGACGTCGTTGCTAGCTTGGGTGTTCTTGCGCCGCTCCGAGTCGATCAGAATTTTGCAAGCGGCTCTACCTTTTGATCCAGGACGAACTGTGTGATCTCGTCCTGGATGAGAGACGAAGGCTCGGGGCGGGATTAGACAATGTGGTAGCGGAGGTCAAGGGAAAATGTTCAAGCAAATCGATGGGCTATCAGGCAGCCCATTTGGATTCGAAACCTGATTTCCTTTACGTCCTTTCGTCCACGAAAGGAATGCCCCGGAACGACGTGATCAAACAGTGTAATGCTCTTCTTCAGGGGGGCTTGGCTCATTATGAAAAGACTCGGGGCGTGGCGGTGAACTACACCCAAGATCGGGACGGTTACGAGGTCGTAATGGTTAATTCATTTAAGGAGTCCCCAGAGTCTAGGCAATTGGGAAAACAACTCTTCTCTAAACTGAAAATGTTCGATATCCCAATCGAGAGGGTTTAGAGCTTGAGGTGAGTTACGTTGGCGGCGCAGAATTACTGCCCTGCCGCCACTTGCCCAGCGCATATCGCTTGAACGGACTTTATCAGTCCAAAGTCTAACTGGCCCGTTGGGTGGTCCGGTTTGTACGTTAGTTGAGCGCTGTCGACGAGGCCATGTCTGAAGTGGCCGGCCGAACGCCTCTGAGCGTTGGCGAGGCCGGCCACGGCCTCTGAGCCATCGATCCGTCCATCTATATCTCCGGCAATCCCCGACCGACCCAACATGCTGGTCATTACGACCCGACTTCGAGGTGTGTACAGAGGAATGGGCTGTGCCAACTGAGTTCCCCTCCGCTCTCTGGGGAGAGGGGCAAAGGGGAGGTGGGGCCGGCGCGCCCTGGCCGATGGTCCGGGCCGACAATTCGAACCACGCCGCTACGCAGCGGCGCGGATGTCCTTCACTCGCGTGCCGTGCCAGCCCTCCTCGCGCTTGCTCCAGTAGCGGGACTGGATGCGGCTGGTGACGAGGCCGGCGTGGCCGTTGCCGATTGGCTTGTCGCCAAGCCGCACCACCGGCATGACGCCGCCGGCCGTGGTGCTCGCGAAGAGCTCGTCCGCGGCGCCGAGCTCCGCCGGCTCGACCCTGCGGTAGGAGAAGGGGATGCCCTCTTCGTCGCAGAGCTCTGCCACCGCGCGCCGCGTGATGCCCTCCAGCACGTTGGCATCCGGCGTCGCGACCGCGCCGTCGCGGACGACGAAGATGTTGTAGCCCGGCCCCTCGGTTAGCGAGCCGTCGCCGCCCACCAGCAGCGCGTCGTCGCAGCTCTGGTCGTAGGCCTCGAAGCGGGCCTGCACGAAGTCCGCCCGGTTGTAGTTCTTGTAGCGGGCGTCGATCGCCTTCGACGAGACACGCTCGACGCCGCTGAGATAGAGCGCGACGCCGTTGCGGCACTTCTCCTCGCCCCAGATCCAGGCGTAGGGCGTGGCGTAGGCCACGAATTCGGGCGCGCCGAGGCGCGGGTCGCGGGTCTGGCTCTGGATGACGCCGCGGGTAAGCTGGATCTTCACGTAGCAATTGTCGTGCCCCGTCCGCGCCACGCACTCGGCAAGAATTTGGCGCATGTCGTCGGCGCTGTAGGGGTTCTCCAGCCGGAAGCCCGCGCAGGAGCGCGCGAAGCGCTCGAGATGCTCGTCGAGCATGAAGAACCAGCCGGCCCAGGTGGAGGTCACGTCGTAGACGGTGTCTCCCCAGACGAAGCCGGCATCGAAGATCGACATCTTGGCGTCCTCGGGCGAGACGTACTCGCCGCCGATGAACACGCATCCCTCGCTCATCGCTCTCTCCCTCACGGTTTTTTGGCCAGCGCGTCGAACGCGCGCAGGCGGTCGAGAAGTTCCGGTAGCGTATCCAGCGGCACCATGTTGGGGCCGTCGGAAGGCGCCTCGTCCGGCGCCGGATGGGTCTCCATGAAGACCGCGGCGACGCCGACCGCCACCGCGGCCCGCGCCAGTACGGGCACGAACTCCCGCTGCCCGCCGCTCACCGCCCCTTGCCCGCCCGGCTGCTGCACCGAATGGGTCGCGTCGAACACCACGGGGCAGCCGGTTTCCGCCAGCTGCGGCAGGCTCCGCATGTCCGAGACCAGCGTATTGTAGCCGAAGCTCGCGCCGCGCTCGCACACCAGCACCCGGCGGTTGCCGGCGCCAACGATCTTCGCCACCACGTGGCGCATGTCCCACGGCGCGAGGAACTGGCCCTTCTTCACGTTGATCGGCTTATCGGTCGCTGCCGCCGCCAACAGCAGGTCGGTCTGGCGGCAGAGGAACGCGGGAATCTGGAGCACGTCCACGGCCTCCGCCACCGCCGCGCACTGCTCCGGCAGATGCACGTCGGTCAGCACCGGGCAGCCGTGGGCATCGCGCACCGCCTCCAAAATGCCGAGTCCCTCGTCCATGCCGATGCCGCGCGGGCTGCCGGCGGAGGTGCGGTTGGCCTTGTCGAAGGAGCTTTTGTAGACGAACGGCATACCGCGAGCCGCCGTCATCGCCACGAGCGTCCCCGAGACCCTGAGCGCGTGATCGCGTCCTTCGATCGCGCAGGGTCCGGCGATGAGCGCAAGCGGCAGCGCGTTCCCCACCTCGAAGGAGCCGATCGCCACCCGGCCTGAGGCGGGCGTTTCGCTCACATCGGCCTCACAGTGTCCTCAGACCAGCCGCGCCTGCCTCACCGCCGCTTCGATGAAGGAGGCGAACAAGGGATGCGGCTGGAAGGGGCGCGAGGTGAGCTCGGGGTGGAACTGGACGCCCACGAACCAGGGATGATCCGGGCGTTCGACGATCTCCGTCAGGGCGCCGTCGGGCGAAAGGCCCGCCACCCGCATGCCCGCGTCGTCCAGCTGCTCGCGGTAGCCGATGTTCATCTCGTAGCGGTGGCGGTGGCGCTCGAAGATCCGCTCCCTGCCATAGACCGAGCGCACCCGGCTGCCTTCCTCGAGCACCGCCTCGTAGGCGCCGAGCCGCATCGTGCCGCCCAGGTTGTCGCCGGCGTTGCGGCGCTCGACCTGGCCGTCCCGGTTCCACTCGGCCATCAGCCCGATCACCGGGTCGTCGCAAGGGCCGAACTCCGTGGAGCCGGCGCCTGCGATGTCTGCGACGTTGCGCGCGGTCTCGATCACCGCGAGCTGCATCCCGAAGCAGATGCCAAAATACGGGACACCCCGGGTGCGCGCGTACTTGACGGCGGCGATCTTGCCCGGCACGCCGCGTTCACCGAAGCCGCCGGGCACCAGGACCCCGTGCACGGCTTCGAGGGCGTTGGCGGTGCCGTTGGCCTCCAGGTCGTCGGCCTCGATCCAGCGGGTATCGACGCGGACCCTGTTCGCGACCCCGCCATGCGTGAGCGCCTCGAAGAGCGATTTGTAGGCGTCGCGGAGCCCCGTGTACTTGCCGACGACGGCGATCGCCACCTCGCCTTCGGGCGAGAGCGTGCGCCTGACGATCGTCTCCCATGCGGAAAGGTCGGGCGCCGGCTCCTCCGGGATGCCGAAATAGCGCATGACCTGGGTGTCGAAGCCCTGGGCATGATAGCTGAGCGGCACTTCGTAGATGGTCTCCACGTCGGTCGCCGGGATCACGCAGTCCTCGCGCACGTTGCAAAAGAGCGCGATCTTGCGGCATTCGGCCTCGGGGATCGGGCGGTCGGCGCGGCAGAGGAGCAGGTCGGGCGCGATGCCGATGCTGCGCAGCTCCTTCACCGAATGCTGGGTGGGTTTGGTCTTCAGCTCGCCGGCGGTCTCGATATGGGGCACGAGGGTCAGGTGGACGAACATCACCTTGTCGCGGCCCTGCTCGTAGGCGAACTGGCGGATCGATTCGAAGAACGGCAGGCCCTCGATATCGCCCACGGTGCCGCCGATCTCGACCAGCACGAAGTCCGCACCGTCGCTGTCGCGAACGATCGCCTCCTTGATCGCGTCGGTGACGTGGGGGATCACCTGCACGGTGCCGCCGAGATAGTCGCCCCGGCGCTCCTTGGCGATCACGGTCTGATAAATCTGGCCCGCGGTGACGCTGTCGGACCGCCGCGCCGGCACGCCGGTGAAGCGCTCGTAGTGCCCGAGGTCGAGATCGGTCTCGGCGCCGTCGTCGGTGACGTAGACCTCGCCGTGTTGAAACGGGCTCATCGTGCCCGGATCGACGTTGAGGTAGGGGTCGAACTTGCGGAGCCGAACCCGATAGCCCCGCGCCTGAAGGAGCGCGCCCAAGGCCGCCGAAGCGAGTCCCTTGCCGAGGGAGGACACCACGCCGCCGGTGACGAAGATGTACCGCGTCATGGATCCCTACCTTATCAAACGCACCCGAGTCGCCACCACCCGTTAGCAGATAACTTGGGCAACCCAAAAATTCGGGTGGTCCCTACTTGCCCCGCCAACAGCGGCGGCGTTCCAACCTGGAGCACCGTCGGAACGGCGCGATGCCTCACTCGGCGCGGGGGACTGCAGGCCCGTCGTCGCCGGGGAGATCCAGCGGCTCGATATCGGTGGGGAAGTCGAGCTCGCCCGGCAGCACGAGCGGCTCGGCCTCAATGGCGAGCGACTCCTCCTCCGCGGTATCCAGCACCGACTCCCGGTCGGTCCAGCTGCCGGAGAGGATGGCGAGCACCAGACTCATGATCATGAAGGCTGCCGCCAGCCCCGCCGTTGCGCGAGTAAGCAGATTGGCCGTGCCGCGCGTCGAGAACATAGCGCCCGGACCGCCGATGCCGAGCGCGCCGCCCTCGCTGCGCTGGAGCAGCACGAGACCGATCATCGTGATGACGATGACGATCAGGACCACGAGCAGGATCGTTTCCACTGCCGCTCCTTGCCACTAGCCTGGACGGGCTCTGCGGCACGCTTGGCAAATCTGCCAGAACGTGTCCGCAGAGAGGCTGGCTCCGCCGACCAGCACACCGTCAACCCCCGGCGCGGCCAGGATGTCGCCTGCGTTACGCGCCGTGACGGAGCCGCCATATAGCACGGGGAGCGCCGCGCCGCTTCCCGAAAATCGCTGCTCCCACCCGGCCCGCACTTTCGCGTGCGCTGCCTCGATATCGGCCGGGCCCGGTGTGCGGCCGCTACCGATGGCCCAAACCGGCTCGTAGGCGATCGCGGTGTTGTCGGGCGTGGCACTTGCTGGCAGCGATCCCTCGACTTGGCGGCCGATCACGGCAAGTGCGCGCCCGGCATCCCGGTCGGCCGCGCTTTCGCCGACGCAGACGATGGCGGTGAGCCCCGCCGCATGAGCCGCGGCGGCTTTGCCTGCGATCCATTCGTCATTCTCACCGTGGCTCGCGCGGCGTTCGGAATGGCCGACGATGACGTAGGCGCAGCCGGCATCGGCGAGCATCGCAGCACTCACGTCGCCGGTGTGCGCGCCCTCCGCCGAGACGTGACAGTCCTGCCCGCCGAGCGCGATCTGCGTGCCGGCGAACACGGCCCGGAGCGCGAAGAGAAGCGTCACCGGCGGACACACGACGATGTCGCCTCCGCAATCGCCGGCAGCCGCGTGGTCCGCCAGCGCGCCAGCGCGCGCCAGCCCATCGCCATGCAAGCCGTTCATCTTCCAGTTTGCGACCAGGAGCGGCCGGCGGGGAGGGGACTCAGCCCGCATTTCTCACCACGGTCATGGTCTGCGCGGCGCTGTCCGGCCGACAGGGCAGGAGAGGCGCGCAGCGCGATGCGGGGACATCGGGCAAGCGCCTCGACGCACCCTGTCGGCCGGACAGCGCCGCCCTTCGGGTCGCGCCCAGGCGCCCGCCCGCGGCGTCGCGGGCCTCAACCGTAGCTTCAGCTACGCTTTTCGGCCCGCTCCTAGCGGATCGAACGTCTGGGTGCGACGCAGGCCGTGACCGTGGTGAGAATTGCGGGCTAGGCGCCATGGGAGCAGGTGTGGGTTGTGGGCAGTCATGTCCCGGCCCTTACGCGCGGGCACGCGCTACGGGCGGGCCGCCATGCTCTATCACGGCCCGCGACCGTGGGCCAGTCGCACCGAGTTGGCAGGCAAACGGCGACGGGCTACGTGGTCACAAACCAAATGACAGGTTGCGTGTTGCCCGGCGTACACGGCCGCTCCTATTATCCGCCGCAACGCCCGTCCCGGAGCGGCCTGGGCGCGTCTTCACCATTCAGCAGGTCCCGCAATGCTGCAATCCATGCGCCAGGCCACCAAGTCGTGGGCGGCCCGCGGCGTCATCATCATCCTGGCGCTGAGCTTCGGAGCCTTCGGCATCAATGACGTGTTCACCGGCGGCAGCCGCACAGCGGTGGCGACGGTGGGCGACGTCGAGGTGCCGACGGTCCTGTTCGACCGCCAGTTCCAGCGCGCCCTGCAGCGGGAGAGGGAGCGCTCCGGCCGCCCCGATCTGACTCGTGACGAGGCCCACCGGGCCGGCCTTACGGGCCAGGTGCTCAACCTCCTCGTCCGCGAATATCTGCTGGATGCCGAAACCAGCAAACTCGGGATGCGGGCGGCGGACGCCAGCGTGAGACAGGAGCTCGAGGACTCGCCGGCCTTCAGCAACGAGCAGGGCGCGTTCGATCCCGAGCTTTACGATCTCGTTCTCGAGCGCAACAACATGACCCGGACCGAGTACGAGGATCTGATCCGCGTCGACCTGCTCCGCAGCCAGCTCCTGAACGCCATCGGCGGCGAGCGCAAGGTCCCCGAGTCACTGATCGAAGCCGTCCACCGCTTCCGCGCCGAGGAGCGCAGCGCTAGGCTCGCGCTGATCCCCGCCCGCGGCGTGAGGGGCCTTGCCGTACCGGACGAAGCCGCCCTCACGGCCTATTACGAGGCGAACACGGCGTCGTTCATGGCGCCCGAGCGGCGCAGCGCGGTGGTCGTGCAGCTCACTGCCGAGGCCATGGTGTCGGAGATCGAGCTGAGCGACGAAGACGTCTATGCCGAGTACGATGCGCGGATCGACGAGTTCGATCTGCCGGAGCAGCGCGCGGTCGTCCAGATCAATGCCCAGGACGAGGCGCTAATTCGAGAGGGCGCCCGCAGGTTGGCGGAGGGCGCGCTCTTCGACGTCGTGGCCGACAATCTTGAGAGCCGCGGCGCAAGCGTGCTCACGCTCCCGGAATTCAAGGCCGACGGCCCGCTGAGGAACGTGAGTGAGGTGGTCTTCGGCCTCTCCGAGGGCTCGGTCAGCGACCCGCTTGAGACCCCGTTCGGCTGGCATCTCTTCAAGGTCGACAAGGTGGTGCCCGCACGGCGCCAGAGCTTCGAGGAAGTGAAGCAGGAGCTGCACGACGAGATGGCGCTCGATTTGGCCGGAGCAGGCCTATTCCGCCTCTCCACCGTGCTCGAAGACGAACTCGGCGGCGGCGCCGCGCTGGAGCAAGGTGCCGCGATCGTGGGCGTCGAGCCGATCGTGCTGGCCGGCGTCACCCGAAACGGTCTCGACCGCAGTGGGTCCCTCGTCCTGAGCGACTTGAGCGAGCGGGACGACATAGTCTCGCTCCTGTTCGAGACGGGGGAGGGGCGGGAATCGAACCTCACCGAGCTCAACGACGGGAGCTTCGCCATCTTGCGGGTGGACGAGGTGGCCGTATCCGCGCCGCGGCCCCTGGAGGAGGTCCGGGGCGAGGTGTGGTCGGCGCTCACGCGCGAGGCGGAGAGGGAGGCGGCCGAGCGCGTGGCAAACGCGCTGGCCGATCGGGTCCGGGTGGGCGACGACCTGGCCGCCGCCGCCCGCGATGCGGGCCTCGCCGTGACGACGCTCGACAATGTGCGGCGCGATGGGCGGGGTGCCGGGCCGGATGCATCGTTCGCGCTGATCCAGGCGCTATTCGCGACGGACGAAGGTGATCGCGAGCCGATCGTCGCGCAAACGGCGGGCGGCTGGGGTGTCGCGGTGCTCACCGGGGTCAACGATGCCGGCCGGGGCGCCACGGGCGAGGAGCGCGACCGGATACGCGATCAGCTCGCAAGCGCGTGGCGCGGCGACCTCACGGAGGCCTACCGGGTTGCGCTCTACGGCCGGCACGAAATCTCGGTCAACGAAGGCACGCTCTCCGCCCTGTTCAGCCAGCAGAATTAAGTCGGGGGCGCGGGCAGCCGGCGCGCGACCACATACCGGACGACATCGTCGATCAGGAAGCGGTCTTCGGCGAGCGCGAGGCCGGCAGGCTCGACATGGCGATGAGGCTCGCGGTCGAAGCCCGCGCCATAGGCCCACCGCACCCAGGGCGCCCACAGGCCCATGACAAAGCGCCGCCACGGCCGTTTGGACCACGTGTAGTCGAGCAGGCGAATTTCGCCGCCGGGCTTCAGAATCCGCCCGAGCTCGGTGAGCGCCGCCTGCTGCTGGTCGGGCCTGAGCACGCAGAAGACGAAGCTCGCAACCACGGCATCGAAGCTCGAATCGGGGAAGGCGGTTCTCAGTACATCCATTGCCGCGAACGGGACGGCGCTGCCGAGCCCGTCGCGCCGGGCGCGCGCTTGCGCCAGCATCGCCTGCGAAAGGTCGATCCCGACCACCTCAGCGCCGGCGGGATAGTAGGGGATGTTGCATCCCGTCCCGATGCCTGCATCCAGTATTCGCCCGCTGAGCCCGGCGAACAGCGTGCCCCGGATCGGCGCATAGCGCTTCCGCTCGAAAGACCCATCGAGCAAGTCGTAATAGGGCGCGATTCGTCGATAGACCCCGCGCGCGTCGCCGGCCGCCCTCACGGCGAAATGCCCCCACCTCTCCCTGTCCCCCTTCCATTCATTTCCCTCAGGCGCCGGGCGCTCGCTCCGCTCGCTTGGCTACGCGCCATGCGGCGCGACGCGCGGTCGCGCGCTGCGGGCCTGACGGCCCGGCAGGGCGGAGGGGGAACGCAGGTGGCGCCGGCCATTTCTCCCTCTCCGCCCCTGGGGGCGGAGAGGGTCTGGGAGAGGTGGGGGTATCTGCTCTTATCCATCATGGCGGAGAGGTAATCTGAATCCCGCACGGAATGCCAGGAGCGATCGTTGAACGAGGCGTTGCCCCGCATGGCGTTTCGTCGAGAACCGGCTATAACACGGGGCGCACCGGCCGGGCAGCGCGGCCTGGAGCCGGCGCGTGAGCGAGCGAGCGGACGTCTGACCCCCATGACGGAATCGACCGATTTCAAGGCGCTCATAGGGCGTGTCGCGAGCGGCGCAGCGCTCTCCGTGAACGAATCGCGGGCCGCCTTCGACGCGATGATGGCGGGTGAGGCGACGCCATCCCAGATGGGCGGCTTTCTGATGGCGCTCCGGGTGCGGGGCGAGACCGTCGACGAGATCACCGGCGGTGCGCAGGCGATGCGCGCCCGCGCGCTAAAAATCGACGCGCCCGAGGGAACCATCGACACCTGCGGCACCGGCGGGGACGCCAAGGGGACATTCAACATCTCGACCGCTGCCGCGCTCGTGGCCGCTGGCTGCGGCGTGCCCGTCGCCAAGCACGGCAACCGGGCGCTCTCCTCGCGCTCGGGCTCGGCCGACCTGCTCGCCGCCCTCGGCGTCACCATCGATGCGGACATGGCGCTCGTCCGCGATGCCCTGTGGGAGGCCGGGATTGGCTTCCTCATGGCGCCCCGGCATCACGGCGCCATGCGCCACGTCGGGCCGACCCGGATCGAGCTCGGCACGCGCACCGTCTTCAACCTGCTGGGGCCGCTCGCCAACCCGGCCGGCGCGGCGCGCCAGCTGATCGGCGTGTTCGACCCCAAGTGGGCGACCCCCATGGCCGAGGTCCTGCGTAATCTCGGGTCCGAGTGCGTCTGGGTCGTCCACGGCAGCGACGGCACCGACGAGCTCACCACCACGGGGCCGTCTGCGGTTGTCGAGCTCGACGCCGGCACGATCCGCCGCTTCGAGGTCACGCCGGAGGACGCCGGCCTGCCGCGGGCCCAGCCCGAGGATCTGAAGGGCGGCGACGCCGGGGAGAATGCCGCCATCGTCCGCGCTGTCCTCGATGGCGCGCCCGGCCCGGCGCGCGACATCGTGCTGCTCAATGCCGCCGCGGCGCTCATCGTCGCCGGGCGCGCCGGCGATCTGCGCGAAGGCGTTCGCCGTGCGGCCGAGGCGGTCGACAGCGGTAAGGCCCAGGCCGCGCTCGACCGGCTCGTCGAGATCAGCGGCCGGAGCGCGCCCGCGCGGGCCGGGAGCGCAGCCAGCCAATGAGCGACGTCCTCGCCAAGATCTGCGACGACAAGCGGCTCCACGTCGCGGCCCGCAAGAGGGCCGTCTCGCAGGCAGCGCTGGCGGAGAGGGCGCGCGCGGCGGAAGTGCCACGCGGCTTCGCCCGGGCGCTCAGTGCGGTCGCCGACAGCGGCCGCCCGGCGCTCATCGCCGAGCTCAAGAAGGCCTCGCCCAGCAAGGGTCTGATCCGCAGCGATTTCGACCCGCCGGCGCTCGCGGCCGCCTACGCCCGCGGCGGCGCGGCCTGCCTCTCCGTGCTGACGGACAAGCCCTACTTCCAGGGCGAAGACCGCTACCTCAGCGAGGCGCGCGACGCCGTCTCGCTCCCTGTGCTGCGAAAGGACTTCATGCTCGACCCCTATCAGGTCGTCGAGGCACGCGCGCTTGGTGCGGACTGCATCTTGCTCATCATGGCCGCCCTCGGCGGCGGGGAGGCCGCCGAGCTCGCGGCCGCGGCAGGGGAGCTCGGAATGGACACGCTGGTGGAGGTCCATGACGCGCACGAGCTCGAGCGGGGGCTGGCTCTCGATGCCTCCTTGCTTGGCATCAACAACCGCAACCTGAAGACCCTTGAGGTCGATCTCGCGACCACCGAGCGCCTCGCGCCGCTGGCGGGTGGCGGGCCGCCCATCGTCTGCGAGAGCGGCCTCCACGGCCCGGCCGATATCGCGCGCATGACGGCGCTCGGCGTGCACCGGTTCCTGGTCGGCGAGGCCCTGATGCGCCAGGCCGATGTCGCGGCGGCGACATCGGCGCTGCTCGCGCCCGTCTCCGCCGACGCGCCGGCCGCTCAGGCGGCGGAGGGCTGAGCGATGGCACGGCTCACCCACATCGATGCCGAAGGCAAGGCGCGTATGGTGGACGTGACGGAGAAAGAGGTCACCGAGCGCCGGGCGACGGCGCGAGCACGCGTGCTGATGAAGCCCGAGACCGCGCGGCTGATCCAGGAAGGGGGCGTCGCGAAGGGGGACGTGCTCGGCGTCGCCCGGCTTGCCGGCATCATGGGAGCCAAGCGGACCGCCGATCTGATCCCGCTCTGCCATCCCCTGGCGCTCAGCGCCGTCGACGTGAGGCTCACCTGCGACGAGGCAGAGGGCGCCGTGGACATCGAGGCCAGTTGCCGCATCACGGCGCGCACCGGGGTCGAGATGGAGGCGCTGACCGCAGCCAGCGTGGCCGCGCTAACCGTCTACGACATGTGCAAGGCCGCCGATCGCGGCATGCGCATCACCGACGTGCGGCTCACCCACAAGGAGGGCGGCAAGTCGGGCGAGTTCCGGGCGCCGTGACCGATGATTCCGGTCGCTGAAGCGGTCGCCCGCATCACTTCCGCCTTTTCGCCGCTGCCGGCGGAGACCGTGCCGCTCGCCGCGGCCCACGGCCGCGTGCTGGCCGCCGACATCGTCGCCCGCCTCACGCAGCCGCCCTTCGCCGTCTCGGCTATGGACGGCTACGCTGCGCGCGCCGCCGATGTCGCGGAGGTGCCCGTCACCCTGCGTCAGATCGGCAGCGTGCCCGCCGGCGCCCGCTTCGAGGGCACGGTCGGCCCCGGCGAGACGGTCCGCATTTTCACCGGCGCGCCGGTGCCGGACGGCGCCGATACGATCGTCATTCAGGAGAACACGCGCCGGGACGGCGACGCGATCACCGTGCGTGCAGGCGCGCCGGCGGGCCGCTACATTCGCCCCGCCGGCCTCGATTTTCGCGCGGGCGAGGTCGGCGTCGCGGCAGGAAGAAAGCTCGATGCACGCGCCATCGGCCTCGCCGCCGCCATGAACCAGCCGTGGCTCACCGTCAGGCGCAGGCCCCGAATCGCGTTGTTTGCCACCGGCGACGAGATCGTCATGCCGGGCGAGCCGCTGGGCGCCAACCAGATCGTGAGTTCCAACACGCACGCGCTCAGGGCGGTGGTGGAAGGGTGCGGTGGCGAAGCGATCGATCTCGGCATTGCCCGCGACGACGCCGACTCCCTCGTGCGCCTGGCCGCCGGCGCGGATGGCGCGGACCTGCTGGTCACCACCGGGGGCGCCTCGGTAGGCGAGCACGACCTGATCCGCTCCGCGCTCAAGGATGAAGGGCTCACCCTCGATTTCTGGAAGATCGCCATGCGGCCCGGCAAGCCGCTGATGTTCGGCACCGTCGGCAGCACCCGTCTGCTCGGCCTCCCCGGTAATCCGGTCTCCTCGCTGGTTTGCGCGCTGGTCTTCCTCAGGCCGGCGCTGGCCCGCATGCTCGGCACCGATGAGGGCACCCAACCGGTCGCACAGCGGGCAAGCCTCGGCGCCGACGTCGGGGAGAACGACGAGCGGCAGGATTATCTCCGCGCGACGCTCAGGCGCGACGAGAGCGGTGCGCTGATCGCGACGCCCTTCGCGAAGCAGGACAGCTCGATGCTGTCGCTGCTGGTGAAGGCGCAATGCCTCGTCGTCCGCCCGCCCCATGCGGCGGCGGCGGCGCGCGGCGCGGCTGTGGAGATCATCCCCCTCGAAGGCGGCACACCGCCCCTCTAGGGTGGCTACGCGCGGCACTTCGCCCTTACGGGCGAGGCGGAGTCCGAGGAATGAGCCCGCCGATGCCGGCGATGCCAACGGCGCCGCTGCCTTGCAGGAGACGCGCGCGGGCGCTGTCGATACCGCCGAGGGCATAGACGGGGAGAGGGCTGGCGTGCGCCAGCGCCGCGAAGCGGCGGGGGCCGAGGGCGCGGACATCGGGGTGGCTCGCCGTCGCGAAAACCGGGGAGAGCAGAGCGGCATCGGCACCGGCGGAGGCGGCTGCGCGCAACGCCGCAGGGGAATGGGCGGCAGCGGTGATCAGCCAGTCCCGCTGCCAGCGCACGGCACCGGCGCGCCTGATGGCGCGCTCCGGCAGATGGACCCCGTGAGCGCCAACCCGACGCGCGAGTGCGGGGTCTTCGCCCACCAGCAGGGCGAGTCCTCGCCGGCGCGCAATGGCGGCAAGGCAGCGGGCGAGCGCCGCGCGCTCCGGCGCTCCATAATGACGGAGGATGATGCCGCTCCCCGCCGGCAGCGCGTTGGCAGCCGGGAGGGGATCGGCGAGCCGCGCCTCGTCGGTCATCAACAGGAGCGCCGGCAAGCTGCTCCCCGCCGTTCGTTTGAGGCTTGCCGCCGCCTCTGCTAGCGTTCCCATCGCTCGCTCAATTCAGGTCCCTATGGCGCACGCAGCCCCTGCCAATCGGAGAGACGACCCGCCGGCCGTCGATGTCGCCGCCAATCTGGCCGCCGTCACGGCCGAGGTCCAGGATGCGGCGCGCACCGCAGGACGCGGCGGGGGCGAGATTACGCTGATCGCGGTCTCCAAGGGACATCCCGCAAGCCGGATCCTGCCTGCGCTTGCCGCCGGCCACACGACCTATGGCGAGAACAGGGTGCAGGAAGCGAGCGAGAAATGGCAGGCGCTCCGCACCGAATGGCCTGGCGCCGCGCTTCACTACATCGGCGCGCTGCAGACCAACAAGGTGCGCGACGCGGTGGCCATCGCCGATGCCATCCATGCGATCGACCGGCCGAAGCTGGCTGCCGCGCTGGCTCGCGAGATGGAGCGCCAGGGCCGCGGTCCTGACTGCTTCATTCAGGTCAATACCGGGGCCGAGCCGCAGAAGGCCGGAGTCTTGCCGGATGGCCTCGATGCGCTGGTCGCGCGGTGCCGGGACGATCTGATGCTGCCCGTGATCGGGCTCATGTGCATCCCGCCGGCCGGCGAGGATCCCGCTCCCCACTTCACGCTATTGCGGGAGCTCGCCGCGCGCCACGGCCTCGACTGCCTCAGCATGGGCATGTCGGCCGATTACCGGACTGCGATCGCGCTCGGCGCCACCCACGTCCGGATCGGCACCGCGATTTTTGGGGCCCGTCCCATCGGCTAGTTCCGGCTGAGCGGCACTCCAGCGGACGGAACGCGGAGCCAGGCCCGCCGGCCCACGCCGGCCAGTATCGTTAGCAAGTCGCCAGAAGCCACGGCGACGCAGCCGGCTGTTGGCGCGTAGTCCAGCTGGGCAACGTGGAGGAACACCGCGCTGCCCAAGACCGGCACCGCGGGCGCATCGTTGTGGCCGAGTATGACGATCAGGTCGTAGACGTGGTCCGCGCGCCACAGCTCTTCGTGGCGGGCATGGTGAGGCAGGCGCAGCGGCTGGTTGTAGAGGGGGTATCCGGGATCGTCGCACCAGCCGTCGTGCGGGCTCAGCGGGGCGATGGGGAGCGCGGTGCGTGGCGGCGCCATCCTGTCGGGCCTGTAGAGGACCCGGCGTAACGGGAAACGGCCGGCGGGCGTCGCCCCGTCGCCTTCGCGCTTGTTGGAGCGGACCCCGCCCGACCCGATGGCGCAGGCGAAGCGCCTGCCGCGCCACTGGAGAATTCCCGGCGGATGGACGACGAGGTCGTCGTCGGATGTCTGGAGGCTCACGGGGAGCCCTCCAAGAGTTCGCGGATCGGGCGAAAGGATCGCCGGTGGTGCATCGTGGGGCCGAGCCGCGCGAGACCCGCCCGGTGCTCCGCCGTGCCGTAGCCGGCGTTCCGCTCCCAACCGTAGCCGGGATGGTCGAGCGCGAGGCCCGCCATCAGACGGTCCCTGGCGACCTTGGCGACGATCGAGGCCGCGGCGATCGAGAGGCTCAGCCGGTCGCCGCCCACCACCGTCCGCACCGGGCAGGGCAGGCAGGGCGCGCGGTTGCCGTCCACCAGCGCGAGGTCGGGCAGGTGGGCGAGACGGACGACGGCACGGCGCATGGCCAGAAGAGTGGCCTGAAGGATGTTCATGCTGTCGATTTCGGCGACGCTGGCGAGGCCGACGGCAGCATCGGCGCAGGCCAGAATTGCCGGCTGCAGCGCGGAGCGGTGCTCCGCCCGGAGCAGCTTGGAATCGGTAATCGTCGCCCGCAGATATGGCGGTGGGCCGCCCGCGCCGAACGCGACCGCTGCCGCGATCACGGGCCCCGCCCAAGGGCCCCGGCCGGCCTCGTCGACCCCGGCAACGTGCCTGCCTGCCTCATCTTCCAGCGAAAAGTCCGGACGATCCTGCGGGCCGTGCCGCTTTGCCATGAGCGCTTCTACCACGGGCGCGGCGCAAGCGGGCAACGGCGCGCCGGCGGCTCAGAAGAGGGCGAGCTGCGCGGGGTCGCGGGCGGGCGGGCGGAACCGTCCCGTGTCGAGACTAGGCCCCCGGCGCACCAGCCCGAGGCGTCGCGTCGCGGCAGCAAAGCGCGTGGCGATCAGATCGGCGTAGGGGCCGGCGCCGGTCATGCGGGAGCCGAAGTTGGGGTCGTTGAGCCGGCCCGCGCGCATCCCCTGCAGCAGAGAGACGACCCGCTTTGCCTTGTTCGGCGCATGGACCGAGAGCCATTCCAGGAAGAGCTCCCGTACCTCCTGCGGAAGCCGCAGAACGACATAGCCCGCCCGGCCCGCGCCAGCCTCTTTGGCGGCTTCGAGGATTGTTTCCATTTCGTGGTCGTAAGTCCCGGGACGATGGGCGCGACCATCACGCCCACAGGGATGCCTGCCTGGCCGAGCGTGCGCATCGCCTCCAGCCGCTTCGCCGGCGTCGACGCGCGCGGCTCCATGGTGCGCGCGAGGTCGCGGTCCAGCGTCGTGACCGAGAGCGCGACCGTGGCGAGCCTGCGCTTTGCCATACGGGAGAGGATATCCGCATCGCGCGTGACCAGCGCCGACTTGGTCACGATGCCGACCGGATGGTCGTGCCGGTCGAGCACCTCGAGGACGCGCCTGGTGAGTGCGAGGCGGCGCTCGGTCGGCTGGTAGGGGTCGGTGTTGGTGCCCATCGCAATCATCCGGCACTCATAGCCAGGGCGGGCAAGCTCGCGCTCTAGCTGGGCGGGCGCATCGTGCTTCGCGAAGATGCGGCTCTCGAAGTCCTGGCCGGGCGAGAGGCCGAGATAGGCATGGGTCGGGCGCGCGTAGCAATAGACGCAGCCATGCTCGCAGCCGCGATAGACGTTGATGGAACGGTCGAACCCGAGATCGGGCGAATCGTTGCGGGTGATCACCGTGCGGCTGGTATCGGGCCGTACCTCGGTGCGGAGCGGTACCTGGGCCTCGTCGATGGTGCCCCACCCATCGTCGAACGTCTCGTGCTGGTGGCGCTCGTAGCGGCCGCTCCGGTTGCTCGCGGCTCCTCGTCCTTTGCGCGCGTCCCGCATCGCCACAGCGTAGACTGCGACGGCGAACATTACAAGAACACGAGTTGGGACCCCGCCGGGTGCGTCAGGATCGAATTCCGCGCAGCCGCTCACTCCGCCGTCGTAAGAGTTCGACCATCGTCAACAACACGATCGATACGAACACCAAGAGTGTAGCGACCGCCAGGATGGTCGGGCGGATCTCTTCCCGGATGCCCGAGAACATCTTCCACGGAATCGTTCTTTGCTCGACGGAGCCGACGAACAGCACCACCACGACCTCGTCGAAGGAGGTGATGAACGCCAGCAGCGCGCCCGATATGACCCCGGGCAGAATCAACGGCACGATCACCACGAAGAAGGTGCGCGTCGGGCTCGACCCCAGGCTTGCCGCCGCGCGGGTCAGCGAGTGATCGAAGCCCACCAGGGTGGCCGTCACGGTAATGATAACGAAGGGGATGCCCAACGCCGAATGGGCGAGGATGACGCCGAAGTGCGTCGACGCGATCCCGATGCGTGCATAAAAGAAATACATACCCGCAGCCGAAATAATGAGCGGAACGATCATCGGCGATATCAATAGCGCCATGATCGTTTTCCTGAAGGGCATTTCGGGCCTACTTAGCCCGAGCGCCCCGAGCGTGCCGAGAAATGTCGAAATGAGCGTCGCGAATATTGCTATAAAGAAGCTATTTTGCACGGCCCTCTGCCATGAATCCTCGGTAAAGAATTCCTGATACCACTTCGTGCTGTAGCCCGCCGGATCGAAGGCAAGCATTTCCGGCGTGAAAGTAAAGTAGGGAAGCTCGTTGAAGCTGAGCGGTATAATGACGAAAATAGGGCCAACTAAAAAGATGAAAATCAGCACACATAGCGTGCGAAACGTATAGTACCAAACGCGTTCCGAGTGTGTCGCGTGCAGCGGCGGCGGCATGAAATCTATCCGAGTTTCATATTGTTGACGCCGACGATCCTGTCATAGAGGAAATAAAGCAGCAGGACGAGGGCCAGCAAAATAACCCCGAGGGCAGCGGCAAGGCCCCAGTTCAACGTTTCGCTGATATGAAGGGCAATGATATTCGAAATGAATGTACCTGTTCGCCCACCGACCAACGCGGGCGTGATGTAGTAGCCGATCGACAGAATAAAGACCAGAATGCACCCGGCGCCGATACCCGGCACGGTGTTGGGCATATAGACCCGCATGAAGCTGGTGAAAGGCGATGCGCCGAGAGACCGCGCCGCGCGCATGTACGTGGAGGGGATGGTTTTCATCACCGAGTAAAGCGGCAAAATCATGAAGGGCAAAAGAATGTGCGTCATCGCCACGAACGTACCGAACTTATTGTGAATCATCTGCAATCGACTGTCTTCCGAAATAATGCCCAAAAATACCATCAGGTCGTTCAGCACCCCCTCGGACTGAAGCAAGGCGATCCACGCAGTCGTCCTGACCAGCAAAGAAGTCCAGAATGGCAGCAGAACGAGAATCAGTAAGAGATTACTGTGGCGTGGCGGTAACGTTGCCAGAAGGAAAGCAATTGGGTAGCCGAGGGCTAAACAAAGTATCGTGATAAAACCGCTCATCCACAATGTGCGATAGAAGAGGAACAAATAAATTCGTCGCTCCTCTGCCTTCCAAGAAATTTCACCGCGATAGTCAATCCGAAGATCCATGGCCGACAAAAAATAACTTTCAGTGACCTTGCCCGATTCCTGATGAAGTAGCCGCCAGGTTTTCAGCTCTCCCCATCGTTGGTCCATCGCGATGACCTGGTCTTTGAAAGGGGCCTCGGTTATGCGTTTGGCCCGTCGTCCCGACACCCGGAATAAGCTCGTCATGCCGGGCATCTCGTAATTCAAACGCCGCCCGGCGCGGCCCAGACGTTTGCTCTTAAATGATTCCTGAATGTCCAGCACCAGAGCTTCAAACACGAATTCAGCCGGCAACTCCTCGCTCGAGGGATCCCAGCTTTGGATAGCCAGCGTTGTACGGGGAAGGACGGACGAAACGATTTGATTGTCGACGCTTCTAAACAACATGTCGATAACAGGGAAAACAAATGTGATCAACAAGAATGCCAGGATCGGTACGACCAACAGGAATGCGCGAAGCCGCCTGCGGGCCGTCGCCCGGCGAAGGCTACGCTTCAACGGCACGCCATCGGCGGTTCGCAGGGCGCTATCGGCGACCGTCGACATGGGTGCCGGTCCGGGTGTCGCTCAGGGGCCTCGAAGGAAAGAGGGCGGGACGCACATATGCATCCCGCCCCTCCGATGCTCTGCTACCTGGCGAGCCAGGTGTTGAATACCTCGTCGAGTTCCGCCCGGTGGTCCGCCCACCAGACGTAGTCGAAATCGAAGATGGTTGCCGCGTTGTTGGGATCTGTCGGCATGTGGGGCTTCATGTCGATACCGAGATCGGCATGGTTGCCTACCAGGGGCGCCGACGAGTAGCGGGCCGGACCGTAGGAGATGAACTTCGCCTGGTCCGCCAAGCGCTGCGTGTCGGTGGCGTAGTAGAGATACTTCTTCACCGCGTCGAGATCCTGGACGCCGACCGGCACGACCCAGCCGTCGAGATCGAAGATCTGCCGATCCCACATCATGGCGATGGGCTGATTCTTTTCGGCGATGGCGGAGAAGAGTCGACCGTTGTAGGCCGAGGCCATGACGACCTCGCCGTCCGCTAGCAGCTGCGGCGGCTGGGCTCCCTTGGTCCACCAGACCACTTGATCCTTGATGATATCGAGCTTGGCCAAGGCACGACTTACGCCCTCGCGCGTGCTGAGCATGCCGTAGACATCTGCTGGCGCGACGCCATCGGCGACCAGCGCCCACTCGAGATTGTTGATGGGCCTTCTCTCCAGCGACCGCTTGCCGGGAAACTTCTCGAGATCGAACACGTCGGCAATTGTCGAGGGCTGCTCACCCTCGAATACGTCAGTGCGATAGCCGAAAGTTGTGGAATAGACGATCTGCGGGATGAAGCAGTTGGTTCCGCCCGGTGACAGGGTGCCGGCGAAGAAATCCTCCGACGCAGGAGTCCCATCCGGCGCTGCCGCCAGCCACGTGTCCGGATCGATTTCCATGATTACGCCTTCGTCGCACGCGGTAATCGCGTCGGCCGCCACCATGTCGACGATGTCCCAGGTGACGTTGCCCGATTCGACCTGGGCCCTGAGTTTGGCCAGTCCCTCGGCGGCGTTGTCGTCATTAATGATGCTGATGTCCGGATTCTCTGCCATATAGGGATCGTGATAGGCCTTTTGCTGACTCGCCGTATAAGCGCCGCCCCACGACACGATCGTGAGGTCGACCGCCTGGGCGCTGCCAGCCGCCAATGCGACCCCAGCGGCAACAACAGTCGTACTCAACAACCATCGCATTTTCTCTCTCCTCTCTCGTTTGCCGGACAGGCCGGCGGGTTCTCAAGCCTCGCGGCGGCTACACCGACGCGTCTTGATTTGCTCTAATCGGAACCGACCACCTCGGCCGGCGCGTCCAACGCCCGGCAATCCTCGGCGGCCCAGCCCAGGTTCACGTCCATGCCCTCGTGCAGCGCAGCATTGCGGTCCGTATTCGGAATCTTCACGACGAATTCTTCGGTTCCCGCGACAGACAAGCGCGCGCGGATATGGTCTCCCAAATAGATCAACTCCTCGACGCGACCGACGAGCCTGTTTTCCACTTCCCCTTCCTGGCACGCGATAATGACGCGTTCAGGGCGTAGGGAGAGCGTCGTCCGCGCGCCCATGCCTTCGACCCTCACATTAAGGGCTCGAATCGTGCCGCCGCCATCTAAATCCACGTGGCAATGCTGCCCCTCGACGGACTTAACTCTGCCGCATAAGCGATTGTTTTCGCCAATAAACTGCGCAACAAAGGCATTCTCCGGCTGTTCGTACAGCGCGCTGGGACTTGCCAATTGCTGAATCACCCCATCATTGAAGACGGCAATCCGGTTGGACATGGTTAAGGCTTCGGACTGATCGTGGGTGACATAGACAATAGTTACGCCGAGTTCCTCATGAAGATGCTTGATTTCGTACTGCATCTCCTCTCGCAAATTCTTGTCCAAGGCGCCGAGAGGTTCATCCATGAGCACCAGGTCGGGCTCGAACACCAGCGCCCGAGCAACCGCCACCCGTTGCTGCTGACCCCCAGACAGTTGAGCCGGTCGTCGATTGCCGAATTCCTGCAACCGAACCATGTCGAGCGCGCGCTTAACTCTTGCCTCGACCTCCGACTTGCGGATCTTCCGAACCTTCAAGGGAAACGCCAGGTTCTCATTCACCGTCATGTGCGGGAACAGAGCATAATCCTGAAATACCATGCCGATATTGCGCCGATGTGGGGCGACCTTGTTTATCGGCCTGTCGTTCAAGTAAATTTCGCCATGCGTCGCTGGCTCGAAACCAGCCAACATCATCAAACAAGTCGTCTTGCCGGACCCGGAGGGGCCCAGCATCGTCAGAAATTCGCCGGCCTTGATACCTAAATTGAGGTCCTTGACGACCAGTGTCTCCCCGTCGTAGCTTTTCTGCACGCGGTCGAACACCACAATATCCGGGGCATCCTGGGTCATTCAAATGCCCACCCGGATGCGGGTAATCCCTCACTTCTCTCACGGATTTGTCCGTGCGCAACCCGCCACCAATGCAAGCGTTCCACTTGCGATGGGCTGTCACTCTGGCGTTGATAGCTCCTTACAGTCGAAGAAAGGTCGAATTCGTCGTACGGGCTCGAATTAGTGCGCACCGCTGACGCCCTTATACCGTTCGCAGGCGCGCAAAGTCGCCGCCGCGGCGCGTTGAGCCGTTCGTCCTGGAATTTCAATTATAAAGTCGTCGAACACACGATCCACAGCGAAATCGGAGCCGAAACCGTCACCGCTAATCGCGACCGGGGTGGCGAACTGACGGTCGCCACCAGTCAATCGGTTCCGCAGTGGCCTCGTGAACTGCACCATGCTCCTTTTTCCAGGCCACATCGGTGTGCTTGGCCTTTCATCGGGCCGGCGGGTACGCATCAATCCTGTTATGGGACATTCAATCCTGTTATGGGACAATTGTTGTGTCAACCACATTTTGGACTGCGGCACCAGCATTTGATTCCGAATTGTTCATATCCATGGCCGCGAAGGCCCGACCTGCGCCGCCGCCCCATCGGACGGCGTTGCTCCGCACTCCGTCGTCGGACCCCGTCCTGGCGGCGGTCACGCCGAACACTGGCAACGGCTCCATATGCGTCTTCCCGGCGGCCCTCTCGCGCCACGGCGGAACACGTAGGCACCCGCCCACCGAGTGCGCCGAAGCTGCCGACGGTGCTACGCCGCGCAACAGCGGCCACAGCACCACCTCTCGTGCTCTCGTGAGTTTAGGGCTAATCGAAGGAATTGTGTGTGAATTTATTAGGTTTTATGTGAATAATAAGTGAATCAACGCGACGCGGCCGGAGATCGCCGGTGACATCGGCCTGTTGTTAAGCCTCCACCTGCGCGGCGCTCCGGCTCGGTCGCGGGAGTAACGGGGGCTTGTGTCTGCGACGCCTCGGGCTTGAACTGGCTGCGGGTGGGGTGAAGAGGCCGTTCGAGCACTGGCGTGCTGTAGCGGCACCCGATGTTAAGCCTGGTCCGAACCATTTTGTCGCCTCGGTCACTGATGGCGCGGGTTTCCCGTGACCTCGTTCAAGAGAATGGGACTTCGAACATGGTTCCTCCCCACTCGCGACGGAGATGAAACCTGGGAGGATGTTCCATGGCGCGCAAGTCTCGAAGAACCCGGCGCCTCAGGGTGGTGAACCCGGACTGCGCAGGGATCGACATCGGCAAGGACCGGCATTTCGTGGCGGTCGACCCGGAACGCAGCGATGAGCCGGTGCGTTCGTTCGGCTCCTTTACCCGCGATCTGGAGGAGATGGCGGCGTGGCTGGCGTCGTGCGGGGTGACCAAGGTCGCGATGGAGTCGACCTCGGTCTACTGGATCCCGGTCTACGAGACGCTGGAGCGCGCGGGCTTCGAGGTGATGCTGGTGCCGCCGCGCATGACGAAGCAGATCGGCGGGCGCAAGAGCGACGTGCTGGACTGCCAGTGGATCTGGCAGCTGATGTCCTACGGCCTGCTGCGGGGAGCGTTCCGTCCGGGCGACGAGGTTTGCCCGCTGCGCTCCTACGCACGCCAGATGAGGCGGCTGACCAGGGACCGCTCCCGCTGCGTCCTGCACATGCAGAAGGCGCTGACCGAGATGAACGTCAAGCTCGACTCGGTGATCGCCAACATCACGGGACTGACCGGCCAGCGCATCCTGCGCGCGATCATCGACGGCGAGCGTGACCCAGAGCGCCTGGCGACGCTCCGCCACCGGGGCATCAAGGCCGACGCCGATACGATCGCCGCGAGCCTTCAGGGGACGTGGCGCGAGGAGCACCTCTTCGCCCTCGAACAGGCCATGCAGCGCTACGACTTCCTGACCCAGCAGATCGACGACTGCGAGGTCCGGGTGATGGCCGAGATCGAGCGCCTGGCACCGCCGGACGATCTCCCGGACGGCGGCGCGCCGGACCCTGCCCCCGGCACGACCTCCGAAACCGCGTCGAGCCGCTCTGCGAACGCCGCAAGCAACTACACCGGCAAGGAGGGCATCCAGGCCCTGGCGTTGCGCGGAATGATGGGCGTCGACCTCACCGCGATCCCCACCATCGGTCCCGGTACCGCACTGGTGATCGCCTCGGAGATCGGCCCGGACTTCTCCGCCTTCCCCTCCGCCCAGCACTTCTGCTCCTGGCTTGCGCTCGCGCCGGGAACCAGGATCAGCGGCGGCAAGAACCTCCCCGGCAAGTCGCCGAAGACGGTCAACCCCGTCGGGCAGGCCCTGCGCATGGCGGCCATGGCCGCGCGCCGCAGCGAGACCTTCATCGGCGCCAAGCACCGCGCAAGGCTCGCCCGAATGGACACCCCCGTTGCGATCAAGGCGACCGCCCGCGAACTCGCCTGCCTGATCTACCTCATGGTGACCGAAGGCCAGAAATACGTCGAGCAGGGCATCGACGCCTACGAGAAGCGGCGCCTCAACAGAAAGTTCGCTCATCTCGACCGCCAAGCCCGAAAACTCGGGCTCCAACTCGTCCCGAAAATGCAAGGAGAGGAAAAACAGAACCCAATGCTGTCAATCGCTTAGGCACCTGTTACTCAAGAGAGCCTCCACCTGCGCGGCGCTCCGGCTCGGTCGCGGGAGTAACGGGGGCTTGTGTCTGCGACGCCTCGGGCTTGAACTGGCTGCGGGTGGGGTGAAGAGGCCGTTCGAGCACTGGCGTGCTGTAGCGGCACCCGATGTTAAGCCTGGTCCGAACCATTTTGTCGCCTCGGTCACTGATGGCGCGGGTTTCCCGTGACCTCGTTCAAGAGAATGGGACTTCGAACATGGTTCCTCCCCACTCGCGACGGAGATGAAACCTGGGAGGATGTTCCATGGCGCGCAAGTCTCGAAGAACCCGGCGCCTCAGGGTGGTGAACCCGGACTGCGCAGGGATCGACATCGGCAAGGACCGGCATTTCGTGGCGGTCGACCCGGAACGCAGCGATGAGCCGGTGCGTTCGTTCGGCTCCTTTACCCGCGATCTGGAGGAGATGGCGGCGTGGCTGGCGTCGTGCGGGGTGACCAAGGTCGCGATGGAGTCGACCTCGGTCTACTGGATCCCGGTCTACGAGACGCTGGAGCGCGCGGGCTTCGAGGTGATGCTGGTGCCGCCGCGCATGACGAAGCAGATCGGCGGGCGCAAGAGCGACGTGCTGGACTGCCAGTGGATCTGGCAGCTGATGTCCTACGGCCTGCTGCGGGGAGCGTTCCGTCCGGGCGACGAGGTTTGCCCGCTGCGCTCCTACGCACGCCAGATGAGGCGGCTGACCAGGGACCGCTCCCGCTGCGTCCTGCACATGCAGAAGGCGCTGACCGAGATGAACGTCAAGCTCGACTCGGTGATCGCCAACATCACGGGACTGACCGGCCAGCGCATCCTGCGCGCGATCATCGACGGCGAGCGTGACCCAGAGCGCCTGGCGACGCTCCGCCACCGGGGCATCAAGGCCGACGCCGATACGATCGCCGCGAGCCTTCAGGGGACGTGGCGCGAGGAGCACCTCTTCGCCCTCGAACAGGCCATGCAGCGCTACGACTTCCTGACCCAGCAGATCGACGACTGCGAGGTCCGGGTGATGGCCGAGATCGAGCGCCTGGCACCGCCGGACGATCTCCCGGACGGCGGCGCGCCGGACCCTGCCCCCGGCACGACCTCCGAAACCGCGTCGAGCCGCTCTGCGAACGCCGCAAGCAACTACACCGGCAAGGAGGGCATCCAGGCCCTGGCGTTGCGCGGAATGATGGGCGTCGACCTCACCGCGATCCCCACCATCGGTCCCGGTACCGCACTGGTGATCGCCTCGGAGATCGGCCCGGACTTCTCCGCCTTCCCCTCCGCCCAGCACTTCTGCTCCTGGCTTGCGCTCGCGCCGGGAACCAGGATCAGCGGCGGCAAGAACCTCCCCGGCAAGTCGCCGAAGGCGGTCAACCCCGTCGGGCAGGCCCTGCGCATGGCGGCCATGGCCGCGCGCCGCAGCGAGACCTTCATCGGCGCCAAGCACCGCGCAAGGCTCGCCCGAATGGACACCCCCGTTGCGATCAAGGCGACCGCCCGCGAACTCGCCTGCCTGATCTACCTCATGGTGACCGAAGGCCAGAAATACGTCGAGCAGGGCATCGACGCCTACGAGAAGCGGCGCCTCAACAGAAAGTTCGCTCATCTCGACCGCCAAGCCCGAAAACTCGGGCTCCAACTCGTCCCGAAAATGCAAGGAGAGGAAAAACAGAACCCAATGCTGTCAATCGCTTAGGCACCTGTTACTCAAGAGCCTCCACCTGCGCGGCGCTCCGGCTCGGTCGCGGGAGTAACGGGGGCTTGTGTCTGCGACGCCT
This sequence comes from Alphaproteobacteria bacterium, assembly GCA_965262755.1. GTDB lineage: Bacteria > Pseudomonadota > Alphaproteobacteria > UBA828 > UBA828 > WTGU01. Next base: position 2,235,033 of record OZ253557.1, read on the forward strand.
CGGGCTTGAACTGGCTGCGGGTGGGGTGAAGAGGCCGTTCGAGCACTGGCGTGCTGTAGCGGCACCCGATGTTAAGCCTCCACCTGCGCGGCGCTCCGGCTCGGTCGCGGGAGTAACGGGGGCTTGTGTCTGCGACGCCTCGGGCTTGAACTGGCTGCGGGTGGGGTGAAGAGGCCGTTCGAGCACTGGCGTGCTGTAGCGGCACCCGATGTTAAGCCTGGTCCGAACCATTTTGTCGCCTCGGTCACTGATGGCGCGGGTTTCCCGTGACCTCGTTCAAGAGAATGGGACTTCGAACATGGTTCCTCCCCACTCGCGACGGAGATGAAACCTGGGAGGATGTTCCATGGCGCGCAAGTCTCGAAGAACCCGGCGCCTCAGGGTGGTGAACCCGGACTGCGCAGGGATCGACATCGGCAAGGACCGGCATTTCGTGGCGGTCGACCCGGAACGCAGCGATGAGCCGGTGCGTTCGTTCGGCTCCTTTACCCGCGATCTGGAGGAGATGGCGGCGTGGCTGGCGTCGTGCGGGGTGACCAAGGTCGCGATGGAGTCGACCTCGGTCTACTGGATCCCGGTCTACGAGACGCTGGAGCGCGCGGGCTTCGAGGTGATGCTGGTGCCGCCGCGCATGACGAAGCAGATCGGCGGGCGCAAGAGCGACGTGCTGGACTGCCAGTGGATCTGGCAGCTGATGTCCTACGGCCTGCTGCGGGGAGCGTTCCGTCCGGGCGACGAGGTTTGCCCGCTGCGCTCCTACGCACGCCAGATGAGGCGGCTGACCAGGGACCGCTCCCGCTGCGTCCTGCACATGCAGAAGGCGCTGACCGAGATGAACGTCAAGCTCGACTCGGTGATCGCCAACATCACGGGACTGACCGGCCAGCGCATCCTGCGCGCGATCATCGACGGCGAGCGTGACCCAGAGCGCCTGGCGACGCTCCGCCACCGGGGCATCAAGGCCGACGCCGATACGATCGCCGCGAGCCTTCAGGGGACGTGGCGCGAGGAGCACCTCTTCGCCCTCGAACAGGCCATGCAGCGCTACGACTTCCTGACCCAGCAGATCGACGACTGCGAGGTCCGGGTGATGGCCGAGATCGAGCGCCTGGCACCGCCGGACGATCTCCCGGACGGCGGCGCGCCGGACCCTGCCCCCGGCACGACCTCCGAAACCGCGTCGAGCCGCTCTGCGAACGCCGCAAGCAACTACACCGGCAAGGAGGGCATCCAGGCCCTGGCGTTGCGCGGAATGATGGGCGTCGACCTCACCGCGATCCCCACCATCGGTCCCGGTACCGCACTGGTGATCGCCTCGGAGATCGGCCCGGACTTCTCCGCCTTCCCCTCCGCCCAGCACTTCTGCTCCTGGCTTGCGCTCGCGCCGGGAACCAGGATCAGCGGCGGCAAGAACCTCCCCGGCAAGTCGCCGAAGGCGGTCAACCCCGTCGGGCAGGCCCTGCGCATGGCGGCCATGGCCGCGCGCCGCAGCGAGACCTTCATCGGCGCCAAGCACCGCGCAAGGCTCGCCCGAATGGACACCCCCGTTGCGATCAAGGCGACCGCCCGCGAACTCGCCTGCCTGATCTACCTCATGGTGACCGAAGGCCAGAAATACGTCGAGCAGGGCATCGACGCCTACGAGAAGCGGCGCCTCAACAGAAAGTTCGCTCATCTCGACCGCCAAGCCCGAAAACTCGGGCTCCAACTCGTCCCGAAAATGCAAGGAGAGGAAAAACAGAACCCAATGCTGTCAATCGCTTAGGCACCTGTTACTCAAGAGCCTCCACCTGCGCGGCGCTCCGGCTCGGTCGCGGGAGTAACGGGGGCTTGTGTCTGCGACGCCTCGGGCTTGAACTGGCTGCGGGTGGGGTGAAGAGGCCGTTCGAGCACTGGCGTGCTGTAGCGGCACCCGATGTTAAGCCTGGTCCGAACCATTTTGTCGCCTCGGTCACTGATGGCGCGGGTTTCCCGTGACCTCGTTCAAGAGAATGGGACTTCGAACATGGTTCCTCCCCACTCGCGACGGAGATGAAACCTGGGAGGATGTTCCATGGCGCGCAAGTCTCGAAGAACCCGGCGCCTCAGGGTGGTGAACCCGGACTGCGCAGGGATCGACATCGGCAAGGACCGGCATTTCGTGGCGGTCGACCCGGAACGCAGCGATGAGCCGGTGCGTTCGTTCGGCTCCTTTACCCGCGATCTGGAGGAGATGGCGGCGTGGCTGGCGTCGTGCGGGGTGACCAAGGTCGCGATGGAGTCGACCTCGGTCTACTGGATCCCGGTCTACGAGACGCTGGAGCGCGCGGGCTTCGAGGTGATGCTGGTGCCGCCGCGCATGACGAAGCAGATCGGCGGGCGCAAGAGCGACGTGCTGGACTGCCAGTGGATCTGGCAGCTGATGTCCTACGGCCTGCTGCGGGGAGCGTTCCGTCCGGGCGACGAGGTTTGCCCGCTGCGCTCCTACGCACGCCAGATGAGGCGGCTGACCAGGGACCGCTCCCGCTGCGTCCTGCACATGCAGAAGGCGCTGACCGAGATGAACGTCAAGCTCGACTCGGTGATCGCCAACATCACGGGACTGACCGGCCAGCGCATCCTGCGCGCGATCATCGACGGCGAGCGTGACCCAGAGCGCCTGGCGACGCTCCGCCACCGGGGCATCAAGGCCGACGCCGATACGATCGCCGCGAGCCTTCAGGGGACGTGGCGCGAGGAGCACCTCTTCGCCCTCGAACAGGCCATGCAGCGCTACGACTTCCTGACCCAGCAGATCGACGACTGCGAGGTCCGGGTGATGGCCGAGATCGAGCGCCTGGCACCGCCGGACGATCTCCCGGACGGCGGCGCGCCGGACCCTGCCCCCGGCACGACCTCCGAAACCGCGTCGAGCCGCTCTGCGAACGCCGCAAGCAACTACACCGGCAAGGAGGGCATCCAGGCCCTGGCGTTGCGCGGAATGATGGGCGTCGACCTCACCGCGATCCCCACCATCGGTCCCGGTACCGCACTGGTGATCGCCTCGGAGATCGGCCCGGACTTCTCCGCCTTCCCCTCCGCCCAGCACTTCTGCTCCTGGCTTGCGCTCGCGCCGGGAACCAGGATCAGCGGCGGCAAGAACCTCCCCGGCAAGTCGCCGAAGGCGGTCAACCCCGTCGGGCAGGCCCTGCGCATGGCGGCCATGGCCGCGCGCCGCAGCGAGACCTTCATCGGCGCCAAGCACCGCGCAAGGCTCGCCCGAATGGACACCCCCGTTGCGATCAAGGCGACCGCCCGCGAACTCGCCTGCCTGATCTACCTCATGGTGACCGAAGGCCAGAAATACGTCGAGCAGGGCATCGACGCCTACGAGAAGCGGCGCCTCAACAGAAAGTTCGCTCATCTCGACCGCCAAGCCCGAAAACTCGGGCTCCAACTCGTCCCGAAAATGCAAGGAGAGGAAAAACAGAACCCAATGCTGTCAATCGCTTAGGCACCTGTTACTCAAGAGCCTCCACCTGCGCGGCGCTCCGGCTCGGTCGCGGGAGTAACGGGGGCTTGTGTCTGCGACGCCTCGGGCTTGAACTGGCTGCGGGTGGGGTGAAGAGGCCGTTCGAGCACTGGCGTGCTGTAGCGGCACCCGATGTTAAGCCTGGTCCGAACCATTTTGTCGCCTCGGTCACTGATGGCGCGGGTTTCCCGTGACCTCGTTCAAGAGAATGGGACTTCGAACATGGTTCCTCCCCACTCGCGACGGAGATGAAACCTGGGAGGATGTTCCATGGCGCGCAAGTCTCGAAGAACCCGGCGCCTCAGGGTGGTGAACCCGGACTGCGCAGGGATCGACATCGGCAAGGACCGGCATTTCGTGGCGGTCGACCCGGAACGCAGCGATGAGCCGGTGCGTTCGTTCGGCTCCTTTACCCGCGATCTGGAGGAGATGGCGGCGTGGCTGGCGTCGTGCGGGGTGACCAAGGTCGCGATGGAGTCGACCTCGGTCTACTGGATCCCGGTCTACGAGACGCTGGAGCGCGCGGGCTTCGAGGTGATGCTGGTGCCGCCGCGCATGACGAAGCAGATCGGCGGGCGCAAGAGCGACGTGCTGGACTGCCAGTGGATCTGGCAGCTGATGTCCTACGGCCTGCTGCGGGGAGCGTTCCGTCCGGGCGACGAGGTTTGCCCGCTGCGCTCCTACGCACGCCAGATGAGGCGGCTGACCAGGGACCGCTCCCGCTGCGTCCTGCACATGCAGAAGGCGCTGACCGAGATGAACGTCAAGCTCGACTCGGTGATCGCCAACATCACGGGACTGACCGGCCAGCGCATCCTGCGCGCGATCATCGACGGCGAGCGTGACCCAGAGCGCCTGGCGACGCTCCGCCACCGGGGCATCAAGGCCGACGCCGATACGATCGCCGCGAGCCTTCAGGGGACGTGGCGCGAGGAGCACCTCTTCGCCCTCGAACAGGCCATGCAGCGCTACGACTTCCTGACCCAGCAGATCGACGACTGCGAGGTCCGGGTGATGGCCGAGATCGAGCGCCTGGCACCGCCGGACGATCTCCCGGACGGCGGCGCGCCGGACCCTGCCCCCGGCACGACCTCCGAAACCGCGTCGAGCCGCTCTGCGAACGCCGCAAGCAACTACACCGGCAAGGAGGGCATCCAGGCCCTGGCGTTGCGCGGAATGATGGGCGTCGACCTCACCGCGATCCCCACCATCGGTCCCGGTACCGCACTGGTGATCGCCTCGGAGATCGGCCCGGACTTCTCCGCCTTCCCCTCCGCCCAGCACTTCTGCTCCTGGCTTGCGCTCGCGCCGGGAACCAGGATCAGCGGCGGCAAGAACCTCCCCGGCAAGTCGCCGAAGGCGGTCAACCCCGTCGGGCAGGCCCTGCGCATGGCGGCCATGGCCGCGCGCCGCAGCGAGACCTTCATCGGCGCCAAGCACCGCGCAAGGCTCGCCCGAATGGACACCCCCGTTGCGATCAAGGCGACCGCCCGCGAACTCGCCTGCCTGATCTACCTCATGGTGACCGAAGGCCAGAAATACGTCGAGCAGGGCATCGACGCCTACGAGAAGCGGCGCCTCAACAGAAAGTTCGCTCATCTCGACCGCCAAGCCCGAAAACTCGGGCTCCAACTCGTCCCGAAAATGCAAGGAGAGGAAAAACAGAACCCAATGCTGTCAATCGCTTAGGCACCTGTTACTCAAGAGCTTCCACCTGCGCGTCGCTCCGGCTCGGTCGTGGGAGTAACGGGGGCTTGTGTCTGCGACGGCTCGGGCGTGAAGTGGCCGCGGGTGGGGTGAAGAGGCCGTTTGCGCACTGGCGTGCTGTAGCGGCACCCGATGTTAACCGAGATTCCCCATATGGAACCCTCCCAGCCCGTTGAGTGTGGCTCGAAACCGCTCGACGTGCAATTCGCCTTCGAATGACGACCATCTTCGCGCCGATCCGGATGATTGAGGACCAATTGGCGGCGTTGGTGGCGCGGAATGGCATTTTTTCCGGCGATCCGGGCCGATCCGGGCGCACCGATCCTGTCGGCGGTGACGCGAAGGAACGGGGTGCCGTCGCTCATGCCGGGGCTGGCGGCGGTCTGAGCCGGTCGATACGGCGCAGGATGTCGGCGAATAGGTCACGAGGAATGACAACCTCGGCCATCTGGAACGTGACGTAGCGCCCGTGGCGTACGATCTTCGCTCCGATCTTGATGAGCTTCTCTCGCAGGCTGGTCAGTGATCACTGTTCCACGGCATCGGGCAGCGCGAGGGTGCGCATGAAGTTGCCGAGGTTGTAGGCGAGCGCGTGAAGCTGGAGGCGGACGGCATTGTGGTCGAACCTGCGGCACGATAGGCGTGTCCACCGGATCGCGTTCTTGCCCTCCTTGATCCATTGCTCAGCCGTGCCGCGCTGATTGTAGAACGCAACCACCCGCTCGGCGGGGCGGCCCAGGTTGGTGACAATGAACCCGACCCGCGGGTACAACTCACCCGGATGCCACTCGACCTTGGCGACGGCGCGGCGGGGCTTGTCCCAGGTTCCGGCCTGATAACTGAAGCTGGCATGATACCGGCGCACGTCCTTGGGCGGCCTGCCGACGGGGCGCTTCAGGAGATGAGCGATGCTCTCTTGCAGCACCTTGTTGGCGGGCAGCCGGATGGCGTAGAGCATGCCTTCGGCTTCGAGGTAGTCGTAGATCTCCGGTGAGGCGAAGGCCGCATCGCCGCGGAAGTAGAGGCGGATGGCTCGTTCCTTGTAACGTTCGACCATCGGTACCAGGACATCACGCCATCCGTGGGCGCTGTGCACGTTGCCGGGGCGCAGCGCGCAACGCGCAACGCTCCAGGTCGCCGAACTGGTTGAACACGAACAGCGGGTGATAGCAGGTGCAGCCGAAGTGGCCGTTATAGGCCGTGCTCTCCTGCTCACCGAATGTCGGGCTGACGGAGCTGTCCATGTCGAGCACGACGCGCCTCGGCGGATCGTGGTCGTGAACCCGGTCGATCCACATCCCCGACAGGTCCGCAAGGGCCGCGAGGTTCTCGTTGTTCGCCAGCAGCTCGGTCTCGAACCGCCCCATCTGGCTGGTCGATGCTGCGTGCGCGCTCGACCGCCTTGCCGCCGACGATCCAGCGCATCGCGGGATCACGCCCGAGCCGGTCGGCGTCGTTGACATCCTCGTAGCCGGCGAGACGCCCATAGACGGACTGGCGAAGGAGACTGACGATGCCGTGCCAGCCGTTCCTGCCCGTGCGGCTATCCGCGAGTACGCCGCCCGCCAGTGCGGTCAGCCCGAGCGCGTCGTCCAGTTCGCGATAAGCGAGCAACCCCGCGTCGGAGGTCACCCGCGATCCGTGGAACTCCAGTTTCAGGCGGCGGTCGAAAAGGGGCCGGAGTGGCCCATGATCCGATTCACCCTCCGGGTTCCGCATCCGAGCCGCCCTCCGACACCCTCAAGCCAGTGATTCTTATAACAGAATCGTGCCAATCAGGCATCAGGCGAAGCGGTCACTTGGGAAATGCGGGTTGATGTGTCGGGACTAGCGGTACAGGCGTTATCCGGCCCGGCGCCTCCGCGAGGAGGCATCGCGGTGAGCCCAGCGACGTCGTCGCGGGACCGCAAGACGCAGACGCTTCAGGACGGGCTGGAGCGCCGGGAGGCGCGGTGACCATGGTTGCCCGAGAACGTCGCCGCCGACACGCCCAAGGCTCGAAGCCGCCCGGCGCGCGGGTACCCCGCAACCTGCGGAGCCCGTGCGTCCATCGGCGCGTGAGTCCTGATCGAAGCGCCTTGGGCATGGCTCTCTGCGGTGGGTGCCCGCCCTTGCGGCGGTGCCCCCCTGCCACCATCTCACGGTAAGAGACGATGAGGAGGGCGCACGGCACATGAGGGTGGGGCGGCATTCGAGACCGATTTTCGGGCGGCGTGTAGCGAACGACATACGCGTCCGCGCCGGCCCGGCCCATACTGCCCGTGCGCAAATCCGATGGAGAAACCGGCTGACATAGAGAACACGGGCAACCGTGTGCGCACGAAGCCAGGTGAAACGAGGCCAAATTGGCCACGCAACTGGCGAAGGAAAAATAGTTTTAAGACATCTATTGCAGTCATTTTATACGGATTCGAATACGCAACCGGTTGGTACTATTACCTGTACGGCAACATCGCCAGTTTCCGATTCCTCCTTCAGTTGTCTGCCGTCATGCTGTTCGCGTTTGGCGTCTACGGCGTGACCATGGACATGGAGAAGCGACCGATCGATCGCGGCGTTCGCGAAGCGACATTGTTCGCGATGATCGCGCGAGCCTATGCGCTCCCGGAAGGGAAAGGAGCGCGAGCGCTGAAGTCCGGTGTCGAAGCGCTGGCGCGCGACGGCGTGGCGATGAAGGAGATTGACCTTAGCGGTGCGGACCTCCGTGGAGCCATTCTGGCTGGCGCGGACTTGAGGCGGGCTAATCTGGAGAACGCGATCCTTATCGAAGCGGACCTCAGCGGCGCCGATCTATTCGGTGCGAATCTGAGCGGAGCGGTCTTCACGCGCGCAAATCTCAAAAAGGCGAATCTGTGCGAGTCGAACCTCGCCGATTCCGACCTCGTGGGCGCGGTTCTTCACGGGGCAGATCTGGAGCGAGCCAATCTAGCGGGCGCGGAGCTGCTCGTTGCGAACTTCTCGAATGCGCTGATGGAGGGGGCGGTCATAACCTCGGCAAACGGCACTTATGCCAATTTTGCTGGAGCAGATCTGTCCGACACCAACTTCAGCGAGACGGAGCTTCAGGGGGCGCTGTTCGACGGGGCAGACATAGGCGGGGCCCGGCTCAGTCAGGCGTACGACCTCTCGGATTCTCAGATCGACGCGGCCTGCGCCCCGTCGGACGCCCCTCCAATATTGCCGGATCACATCGAATGGACAGACCGACGGTGCTGAACGGCACCAAGATTGAACTGAGCGGGCCGCCACGCCTTCGGACATGGGCGGTGTAGTGAAGGAGGCCAGGCCATGGCGTACAAGGACATCGTGGTGCATCTCGGAAAGGACAACCGGTCGGCGGCACGGCTGAATGCCGCAATTCAGTTGGCCCAACGTCACGAGGGCAGGGTAACCGGTGTCTACGTGTTGTCCCGGCGCAATATCCCTGGCTCCATCCGCTGCGAATTCCCTCCGCAGATCCTGAAACGGCTGGATACGGGAGAGCGCAGGCTCGCCGAAGAAGCCGAAGAGCGGTTCACCGAACGGACGGCGAGGACGGCAGTGCGCAACAAATGGCGCCTTATGGCCGGCGATTTAGCCGATGCCATCGTGACGAGTGCGCACTATGCCGACATTGTCATCGTCGGCCAAACCGACCCTAAAGATGACGACAGCCTCGGAGGACTGGCGGACAGCGCGGTGCTGGGCGCAGGCGGCCCCGTGCTGATCTGGCCCTATGCCGGCGAGTTCGACGTCAACGCGGCAACCATCATGCTCGCCTGGAACGGCACGCGCGAAGCGAAGCACGCGCTCGACGGTGCGCTGCCCCTGATGCAGCAGGCGCGCAAAGTAATCGTCTTCGGCGTCGACATGGACGACGGCAGGCACATACCGGGCGCCGACATCGGCGCATACCGGGCGCCGACATCGGCGCGCACCTGGCCCGGCATGGCGTCAGCGCGGAGGCCCGGCACACGCAGACCGCGTCAGGCATCGCCATCTGCGATGCCCTGCTCTCCGAGATCGGCGATTGCGGCATCGGCCTTCTCGTCATGGGCGGCTACGGTCACAACTCAATGCGCGAGAAGCTGCTGGGTGGCGTGACGCGCGACGTGTTGCGAGAGATGACAGTCCCGGTCCTGATGGCGCATTAGAGCGCGTCCATCTTTGACGGACGCGCGACAGGCCGCGACTGCGGCCCGCCGCTTATGCGGCGCCCTCGCGGAGGCGGCGGCCGCAGGCCGGCTGCCGTGAGCGACAAATTGATAGAGCGTTTCCGAGTGAAACGGAAACGCTCTAGCCAGAATTCCTCGGCGCGCTCACGGCGCAAGGACGCGGGTTCGACACCAGAGGTCTTTTACATCGTTGCGACACATCTCTATTAGTTCGACAGCCATTGCATACCGGCCGGAGCAGCCATGACCGATCCAGGCGCAATCCTCGGAGACGTCATACATCAGCGTCCGGAGGAACAAAGACCGTGAGCCGCGGCGAGCTGATCTATCTGGTCTGGAACGACCTCGTGGGACTATCGCGCACCCGCGGCGTTCCGATCGCGGAGTATGAGCGCCGCAAGGCCCACGGGCTCGGCTGGGCGCTGGCGGGGCAGGCGATGACTCCGTTCGAGGACATTGCCGAGAACCCGTGGGGGCCGATGGATGAGGTGCGGCAGACCCCCGATGACGAGACGCGGCGGCGGGTCGTGCTGCGGCCCGAGCATCCGCCCCTTCATCTGGTTCTCTGCAACAGTCTCAATCCGGACGGGAGCCCGTGGGAATGCTGCACGCGCAGCTTCCTGGCGGCAGCGCTGGCGGATCTGAAGGCGGAAACCGGTTTCGACCTGCACATCGCCTACGAGAACGAGTTCGCGCTCTTCGGCGAGGATATCCGCTGGGCGGCCCCGTTCTCGCTGGATGCCGTGCGTCGGATTGCGCCGTTCGCCGATCTTTGTGTGGCGGCCTTGATCGACGCCGGCCTCGGTATCGAGACCTTCGAGCCCGAGTATGGCGTGGGGCAATTCGAGATCACCTGCGGGCCTGCTGCGGGTCTCGCGGGCGCGGATCGTGTCGTGCTCACCCGCGAGGTCGTGCATGAGGCCGCGCGCCAGTGCGGGCTGCGCGCGACATTCTCCCCCAAGCCGGCGCCGGACGCGGTCGGCAACGGCTGCCACCTTCATATGAGCTTTTGGGATGCCGACGGCAACGCCGCTGCCTATGACGCCGATTCACCGGGAGAGCTCAGCGCGGTCGCCGCCAGCTTCGTCGCGGGCGTGCAGCGCCACGTCGCGGCCCTATGTGCCCTGACCGCACCGAGCTCCATTTCCTATCTGCGCCTCGGCCCGCATCATTGGAGCTGCGGCTACGATGTCGTGGGCGTTCAGAATCGGGAGGCCGCCATTCGCATCTGCCCATCGCCGGCCCCCGATCCGGCGGACCGCGGCGACGCATTCAACATCGAGTTCCGCTTCACCGATGCCACCGCGAGCCCTTACCTCGCCATCGGCGTCATCGTGCGCGCGGGCCTGCAGGGAATACGCGACAAGCTGCCACGCCCGACCATGGTGAACGGGGAGCCGGACGATTTGAGCGAAGACGAAAAAGAAGCGCTTGGCATCGGCAGGCTCCCTGCCTCGCTCGAAAAGGCTCTCGACGTGTTCGAGACCGACGAGAGCGTGAAGAGCTGGTTCACGCCCACGATGGTGCAGGCCTATACCGCGCTCAAACGGCACGAAATGCGGCTCTACTCAGAGTCGCGCCCCGAGCGCATATGCGAGAGATACGTTCAGGTTTACTGAAGGAACCAGGAATTCATGCCGGCGGTCGCGGTACGGCCCTTCGTCGTGATCGGACAGAGGCGGGCGGCCCGGCCTCAAGAATGGGAGACGGCACACATGGAGCGCAGCGAAATCGAAGCAATTCCCCTGGAAGGCGACGTGTCGTTTCGGCAGCGGGCGGTCGAGCCCGGGCGGGCGGCTCTGCTCGTCGTCGATCTTCAGAAGGGCGAATACAATGCAAAGAGGTCCACACAGAACCCCAACAGCCAGTACCTCTACGACCGGGTTCGCGACGTCGTCATCCCGAACGGGCAACGCCTGATCGCCGCCTGCCGCGACGCCGGTATCGAGGTCATCTACACGGTGATCGAGTGCCTGACCCGGGACGGCCGCGACCGCAGCCTGGACTACAAGATTTCCGGGATATTCGCCGCCAAGGGATCATGGGAAGCAGAGGTCATCGACGAGTTGCGTCCGGGAGACGACGAGATCGTCATCCCCAAGACCTCCTCGAGCCTGTTCAACTCGACCAACTGCGAGTACGTGCTGCGCAACCTCGGCATCGAGTACGTGATGGTCATGGGGATGCTGACCGACCAATGCGTCGAAACGGCCGTTCGTGACGGTTGCGACCGCGGGTTCCTGATCACCTTGGTCGACGACGCGTGCGCCGCGTATTCGGACGAACGTCACCGCGAAGCCCTGCACGGTTTCAGGGGCTATTGCCGGGTCCGAACCACGGCAGAGCTTGTTCAGGAGCTGGAACAGACTCGCCCCTCACGCCCCGCTGCAGTGTCAGCCTGAAGAGGTATTGGCACCGCGAGAACTCCGGCACCGGAAACGCCGGATCCATTAGGGGTCAGCACGTAGGGCGTCTGGAATGGCGGCGTTCTTGATGCTATATAGGGCCGAGATGGGCGTTCAGCCGGGAGGTGAGCGGCCAAGAGACGACGAATAATCCCCGGTAGCTCAGTTGGTAGAGCAAGCGGCTGTTAACCGCTGGGTCGCTGGTTCGAGTCCGGCCCGGGGAGCCAGTTTCCGACCGCCGGAGCAGGCGGTCCGCCGGTCGAAGCGAGACCCCGCAAGGCAACGCCTGCGGGGTCTCGTCGCGTCTACGTCCTGCGTTAGCCCTGCGTGAAGACGTCGCCGTCGAAGCGCTCGCGCGTCGCGATCTCCTCCACCGGGCGGCGCTTCAGCTTGGTGAGCTGCTTGACCGGGCGCCCGAAGGGCATGACCGCGCAGACCGCGTGATCGTCCGGGATGTTGAGCAGCGTCTTTATCTCGGGCTCGTGGGCGATGGGGAGCGTCGTGATGGTGCCGGCGAACCCGTTCTGCCGGGCCGCGAGCAGCAGGCTCCAGGCAAAGGGATAGATCGAGGCCCCGCCGATCACACCCACGCGGTCCAGATACTGGTCGGTCGCGGCGACGACCTTGAGGTCGACGCAGACAACCAGCACCACGGAGGACTTGATCAATGGCTCCGTCAGCATGGCCGGCGCCGGAGTCGCCTCCATTTGCTCAGGCGTGAGCTTGGTCGGAATGTGGGCGCTCCAGGGACTCTCGCCGGCGTCCATCTGGGCGCGATAGCGCTTCGCCACCGGCACCGTCAGGTCGGAGAGCCGCTGCCTGGTCGCCATGTCGCGCACGATGATGACCCGGTTGCCCTGTCGATTACCCCCGCTCGGCGAAAAGCGGGCGTTCTCGATCATCTCGTAGATTACCTCGTCGGGCAGGGGATCGTCGGTAAAGTCGCGGCAGGCGAATGTCGTGCGCATGGCCTCGTAAAGTTCCATCGATTCGTCCTCTCAGCGTTCAGCAACGTGTGGGGCGCCCAAAGAAATCGCCCGCTTGCACGGCGCGGAGCGGGCTTCCGCACCTTATCACGGCTGTCGCGACGACGCCCCGGAGCGAGCTAGACCGGAACAGCCAACGGGCACTGCGGCGGTTTGGTGTCTCCTCTGGCATCGCTTGCGCTTGCGGGTGCCGTGGCGCTGGTCGGCCCCGCCCAGGACGCCGCTGCCGAAGGCGGCGAGGGCACGCTCGTCTGGGGCATGCCTGCAGAGACCGACATCCTCGACCCTCACGCCACCGGCGGGTGGCTCACCTACGACGTGACGTATCAGATATTCGAAAGCTTCGCGAAAGAAGATTTGACCGATCCTAACGCAGCGACGCCCGAGCTCATCCCGGCGCTCGCAACGAGCTGGGAAATCTCGGAAGACGGTCTCGAATACACGTTCTACCTGCGCGAGGGCGTCAAGTTCCACGACGGCACGCCGTTCGATGCGGCCGTAGCCAAGTTCAACTTCGACCGCTTCTGGGACGAATCCTCGCCGCACTTCTACGCAAAGTCGAAGGCCTTCGTCGCCGCCTACACACGCTGGATCGAGAACGTCGAAGTGATCGACGACATGACGATCAAGGTCACGCTCAACGCCCCCAACTATGAGTGGATCCGCTCGGGGCTCCAGAGCTACGGCCAGCCGCTCATGATCAGCCCGACTGCGGTCGAGACGTTCGGGAACGAAGGCGTTGCACTAAACCCGATCGGCACCGGGCCATTCAAGTTCGTCGAGCGCGAGCAGGGCGTAAAGACGGTCATCGAGCGCAACCCGGACTATTGGGGCCGCAAGGCGAAGCTCGACCGGGTGATCTTCCGTCCCCTGGAGGATCCCGCCACACGCATCAACGCGCTGCGCACGGGCGAGATCGACATGACCAACACGCCGCCCTGGGATGACATTCAGGACCTGGTCGATGAGGACTTCCATCTCACCATCAATGAGAACGTGCCCTTCATTTGGTTCATTCATCTCAACAACAGGCACCCGATCCTGCAGGACGTGCGGGTGCGCCAAGCGATGAATATGGCCGTCGACCGCGAGAGTCTGGTGCGGGAGATCTTCGCTGGCACGGGCCGGGCGGAATACGGCATGCTCTCGCCGGGAACGGTGGCCTACGATCCCAACTTCCGCAGCTATGACTACGATCCCGAGGGGGCGAAGGCGCTCCTCGCCGAAGCCGGTTACCCCGATGGCTTCGAGCTCCAGTTCGACACCTTCCAGTACGGCCTCGGCGATGTGGTCGAGCAATGGGTGGCGCGCGATCTGGGCAAGATCGGCATCAAGGTCGACGTCAAGAAGTACGAGTGGATCTCCTACATGCACGAGTGGGCGGGGGGCCTCAAAGACGACGTCGGCATGAACGAGATCGGCTGGGGCATGACGGTTCCGTCCTGGATCGGGATCGTTGCGCGCTGCTCCTCGCATCCGCCGGGCGGCGTCAACTCCGGCTGGTACTGCAACGAGGAGGTCGACAAGCTGCTCGATCAGGGCGCGGCCGCGAGAGACCCGGCCATGGTGCGGGAGCTTTACCAGAAGGCCAACCGCATCATCATGGACGAAGCCGGCTTCATTCCGCTGCTCGACGACATGCAGCCGATCTTCACATCGGATCGCGTCAAGGGCTTGGTGAATCCGGCGGAGGACTGGGTCGATCTGTCGACGGTCGAACTCGTAGACTGAGCGCTGCCTGACCCATGGGGTGGCGTCGCCGGCGCCACCCCTGAGGCCGCAATCTGGATGGAGGCGCCGGAACCGTGGTCAAGTATGTGATCACCCGCCTCATCGCGGTTATTCCGGTTCTATTCGGCGTCTCCATCATCATTTTTCTTCTCGTTCACCTCGCGCCGGGAGACGCCACGGTCACGCTCCTCGGCCCGATGGCGACTGAGGAGGCCAAGGAGACGCTGCGCCAGGCGCTCGGCCTCGATCAACCGCTCACCACGCAATACGTGAAATGGCTGGGCCATGTCCTTCAGGGGGACTTTGGCACCTCGATCGCGTCCAGCCGCGCGGTGAGCGAGATGGTGCTGCCGCGCTTCGTCAACACCGCGATACTGGCCTTCGCGAGCCTGATCTTGGCGCTCTGGATCGGTTTCTTCGTCGGCATGTTTGCGGCGGCGCGTTCGTTCTCGATCTTCGATCGCGCCAGCATGTCGTTCACGTTGCTCTTCGGCAGCACGCCGCCGTTCTGGCTGGGCCTGATCCTGGTGCTGCTATTCGCGCTCAACTGGCGTGTGTTCCCGGCCACCGGCATGGTCGACATGCGCGGCGACGGCGGCGTCCTGGATGTGCTGCATCACCTGGTGCTGCCGGCGATCGCGACCGCGGCCGCGCCGGGGGCGATCATCACCCGCATGGTGCGCTCCAGCATGCTGGAAGTCCTCAATCAGCCCTACATCCAGGTGGCGCGCGCCAAGGGTTTTTCCGGCACGAAGATCATGTGGAAGCACGCGCTCAGGAATGCGATGCCGCCGATTGCGACCATTACCGGCCTCCAACTCGGATATCTCCTGGGCGGCGCGCTCTTTACGGAGGTCGTGTTCGCGTGGCCGGGGCTCGGTAACCAGCTCTACTACTCCATCGTCGCCCGCGATCTGCCTGTGGTTCAGGCCGCCGTTCTCCTGATCGCACTCGCCTTCGTGCTGGTGAACCTCCTGATAGACATTCTCAATGCCTATCTCGATCCCAAGGTACGGCTTGCATGACGGTGCGCGAGACGGGAAGCAGCCACCTCGAAGCGCTGGGCATCGGCAACCGCCGTGCACGCCTGCGCCGACGCCTCGCGCTTGCTTGGGATGCGTTTGCGAAAGACCGCGCGGCGGTCGTCTCGCTGATCTTCCTCCTCATTGTCGTCATCGTCGCGATCTTCGCCCCCTATCTCAGTCCGTACGAACCCAACGAGGCGATGAACACGATGCGCAATGCGCCACCTGGCGACGGTGGATTTGTGCTCGGTACCGACAGTCACGGCCGCGATGTTCTTACCCGGCTCCTCTGGGGCGCGCGCATTTCGCTTCTGATCGGAATCGTGCCGACGCTGGGCGCGATGGTGATCAGCCTGGTGCTCGGCCTGCTGGCCGCCTATCTCGGCGGCTGGGTCGATCAGATCATCATGCGCACCCTCGATGTACTGTTCGCCTTCCCGCTCGTGCTTCTGGCCATTGCCATCGCGGGCGCTCTGGAGCCCGGGGCGACGACCGAGATCCTGGCGATCATGATCGTGCTCGTCCCCTATATCGCGCGGCTCGTGCGCACCTCCACGCTTCAGGTCAGAGCCCAACCCTATGTGGAGGCGGCGCGCGCCGGCGGCGCCAAGACCGGGACTATCATTTTCCGCTTCATCCTGCCCAACATGATCTCGCCGGTGATCGTCTACACGACCACGCTGATCGGCCTCATGATCGTCGTGGGCTCCGGATTGAGTTTTTTAGGGCTCGGCGTGCAACCACCGACGGCCGATTGGGGCACCATGGTGAGCGACGGCCGGGTGGTGCTGAAGAAGTCGCCCCACGTGACGATCTTCCCCGGTATGGCAATTCTCGTCGTCTCGCTCGCCTTCGCCTTTCTCGGCGACGGCCTACGCGAAGCGCTCGATCCCAAGGCCGTGCGGCGCTGAGAGGTGAGCATGGCCGCCCCCATTCTCCAGATCGAGAACCTGCGCACCCACTTTCATCTGAAGGGCGGCACGCTCAGGGCAGTCGACGGGCTCTCGCTCACGCTCGAAGAGGGCAAGGTGCTCTGTATCGTGGGCGAGTCCGGCTCCGGGAAGTCGGTGACCGCTCTCTCGATCATGGGTCTCGTCATGCCGCCCGGCCGCGTCGAAGACGGTCGTATCGCGTTTCGTGGGACGGACTTGTTGACGCTCTCCGAGAAAGAGATGCGCAAGATCCGCGGCAACAACATCGGCATGATCTTTCAGGACCCAATGCACGCGCTCAATCCGGCGTTTCGCATCGGCGACCAGATTGCCGAGACCATGCTGGAGCACCTGGACATAGGTAAGGTCGAAGCGAAGGAGCGGGCCATAGAGCTGTTGGGGCATGTGGGTATTGCGCAGCCCGATCGCCGTTACGTCGACTACCCGCACCAGTTTTCGGGCGGCATGCGCCAGCGCGTCATGATCGCTTCCGCGATCGCCTGCCATCCGGACCTGCTGATCTTGGACGAGCCCACCACGGCGCTCGATGTGACCATTCAGGCTCAGATCCTGAACCTTCTCTCCGCGCTCAGGGCCGAGCTCAAGAGCGCCATGATTCTCATCACCCACGATCTCGGCGTGGTGGCCGAGATGGCGGATGACGTGATGGTCATGTATGCGGGGCAACCCGTCGAATACGGCGATGTCGAAACCCTGTTCCATCGCCCCCAGCACCCCTACACCCGCGGCCTTCTGAACTCGCTCATTCGCCTCTCCGACCACCGGGAGACGCGGCTCAAGCCCATCCCCGGTACGCCGCCCGACGTGCTTGACATGCCGGAGGGCTGTCGCTTCCGCGCCCGCTGCGCCTATGCGGTGGAGCGCTGCGAGAACGAGGCTCCCGCCCTTCGCACCGGACCCGACGGGCATCCGGTGGCGTGCCATCACGTGGATGAGGCGCATGGCCTCCCCGATGGGGGCGGGCCATGAGCACGCCGCTCCTCCAGGTGCACGACCTCGTCAAGCACTTCACGCTCGAGCGCAAGCGGCTGCTTCAGCTGCACCCCGATCGGCTGCGCGCGGTGGACGGGGTGAGCTTCGACGTGGCGCGCGGCGACACTCTCGGCCTCGTGGGGGAGAGCGGTTGCGGCAAGTCCACTACGGCACGGCTGATCTTGCGTCTTATCGAGCCCACCAGCGGCAGTGTCACGCTCGACGGAGTCGACGTTCTGGGTTCTTCGGGCGGCGTTCTGAGGCGGCTCAGGCGCGAGATGCAGATCGTCTTTCAGGACCCGCTGTCGTCGCTCAATCCGCGCATGACCGTGGGCGAGAATATCGCGATCCAGCTCTACTACCACGGCATCGGCAACCGCCTGGAACGGATCCAGCAGGCCAGCGAGCTGCTCGAGGTCGTGGGTCTGCGCGCGGCCGACTACGACCGCTATCCACACGAGTTCTCGGGCGGCCAGTGCCAGCGCGTCGCCATCGCGCGGGCGCTGCTCCTTCGCCCCAAGCTCATCATCTTCGACGAGCCGGTCTCCGCTCTCGATGTGTCGATCCGCGCTCAGATCCTGCAGCTCCTGCTGGAGCTCCAGCAGGACTACCAGCTCACCTACATCTTCATCTCGCACGACCTCAGCGTCGTGAAGCGGGTCTGCGACCGAACCGCCGTGATGTATCTCGGCAGGATCGTGGAGTTGGCGGAGAGCGAGCGCCTCTACGATGAGCCGCTGCACCCCTACACCCAGGCCCTGCTCGAATCCATTCCCTCGGCCGAGCCGACCGAGCGGCACATTGCGGGTCAGGGCGCTATCGAGGGCGACGTGCCGAGCCCCATCGATCCGCCCAAGGGGTGCCATTTCCACACACGTTGTCCGAAGCGGATGCCCGTCTGCTCGGAGCGCGAGCCGCCGCTGATGGACGTGGGCGGCAACCATCGGGTCGCCTGTTTGCTGTACGAATAGGCGGCGCGAGAGGGCGAGAGGAGGAAGCCATGCAGACCCTGATCGACTATGCGAACCACGACGCGGTTGCCCTTGCCGAACTCGTCCGGCGCGGCGATGCCTCGGCGAGCGAACTCGTCGAGCACGCGCTCGCGGCCATCGATGCGCTCGATGGCGATCTCAACGCCGTCGTCAACGTGATGGCGGACGAGGCGCGTGCTGCGGTGGCCGCACCGCTGCCCGAGGGGCCGCTCACCGGCGTTCCCTTCCTTCTCAAGGACCTCGTCGTTTCCTACGCGGGCGTCCCCACCAGCAGCGGCAGCCGCCTCCTCGACGGCTGGACCCGCGATTACGACAGCGAGATCCTGGTGCGCTGGAAGCGTGCGGGGCTCGTCGTTATCGGCAAGACGAACACGCCGGAGCTCGGCTCGAACGGCTCCACCGAACCCGTCGCCTACGGTGCGAGCTGCAATCCCTGGAGCCTCGGCCATAGCACGGGCGGCTCGAGCGGCGGTTCGGCTGCGGCCGTCGCGGCGGGGATCGTGCCGGCAGCGCACGCGAGCGACGGGGGCGGCTCGATCCGGGGCCCGGCGTCGAACTGCGGCGTGGTCGGTCTCAAGCCGACGCGGGGACGGAACCCGCTCGGGCCCGATGCGGGCGAGATGTGGAACGGCCTCGTCGCCGAGCATGTGGTCAGCCGGACGGTTCGGGATACGGCGCTGATCCTGGATTGCACGGCCGGCGCGGACGTGGGCGACCCCTACGTCGCGCCGCCGCCGGCGCGTCCCTTTATCGAAGAGGTGGGTGTGGACCCCGGCCGGCTCCGGGTCGGCTTCTCGCCGGGCACGCCGCCCGCCAAGGTCGCCCACCCCGAGAGCATCGCCGCGATGGAAGGGGCGGCCAGGCTGCTCGAAGGGCTCGGTCACGAGGTGGAGCCGGCCGAACCGGGGTACGATCGCGAGCGCCTGCTCGAGATTTTCATGACGCTCTTCGCGGCCCACTCGGCACCGACGATCGAGGCTCTCGCCGCCGCCGTCGGGCGGACGCCGGGGCCGGACAATCTGGAGCGCAACAACCTCTACCTGATGGAACGAGGCCGCTCGCTGTCTGCGAGCGACCTCCTGCGCGCCCTCTACGACATCAACGGCATTACCCGGGCGTTCGCGCGGTTCTTCGAGGATTACGACATTTGGCTGACGCCCACGACGGCGACTCCGCCGCCGCCACTGGGCCATCTGGATGCCAACATGGCCGATTCGGAGGTCTTCTTCGACCGGCTTTGGACCTACAACACGGCACAATCGATCTACAACGTCTCGGGGCATCCGGCGATCAGCGTGCCTCTCCACTGGACCGACGACGGCTTGCCGATCGGTATCCAGCTAGGTGCGCGTTCGGGTGGCGAGGACGTGCTGCTGAGGCTCGCGAGCCAGCTCGAGCAGGCACAGCCCTGGGCCGGCCGGCATCCGCCGGTGAGCGTGTGGAACCGTTCGTGACGTAGGGGCTCGGTCGCGCGCGACGTCAGGCGTCTTGGTTTTCGGCGGCCGTACCGCCGTTCAGAGCATTCATTTCGCGCGCCCGGAAGCACGCGACGTGGCGCCCGGGAAGCAGCTCCTCCGCATCGGGATAGGCATCGTTGCAGGTGTCGACAGCCCAGGGGCAGCGGCCGTGGAGATGACAACCCGGGGGCAGGTCGATCGGGCTCGGGATTTCGCCGCTCAGGAGGAAGCGCGAAAGTTGCTCGCTCGGATCGGGGTAGAGCACCGAGGATAGCAATGCCCGGCTATAGGGATGCAGGGGCTGCTCGAACAGCTCGTCGGCGTTGCCACGCTCCACGATCTTGCCGAGATACATGATCGCCACGCGGTGGCAAACGCGCCGTACCGCGGTCAAGTCGTGCGAAATCAGAAGATAGGAGAGCATTGGCCCGTCATCATGTTGGGTGCACCGATGGAGATCATCGATCCCCATTCGGGCGTGGGCTTCGGCACGCCGGCGCCGACGAAACTCAGCGCCGCCGTCAGCAGGATGGCGAAGCCGATGCCGGGCGAGACGTTGGCAAGCGCGGGCCCGAGCGCATTGGGCATGACATGCACGAAGGCGATCCGCACCTCCTTGTTGCCGGCGCATCGCGCCGCTTCGATGAATGGTCGCTCGCGCACCTGAAAGACGGCACCACGCGTGACGCGCAGGAAGTAAGGGATATTGAGGAAGGCAAGGGCGACGATCACGTTCTCGGTTCCTGGACCCCGGAACCCGACCAGGGCGAGCGCGAAGATGAACACCGGGAACGCCTGGAGGATGTCGGCGCCGCGCATGATCGCCTCGCTGGCGACGCGCGGAACACCGCGGGCGCCGGCATAGAATCCCGAGATCACGCCGAGGAGCACGCCGCCCACGAATGCGATCACCGTGGCCGAGAGCGCAATCGCGAGATCGATGCGGGGCGCCGAGATGACTCGCGAAAAGACGTCCATCCCGGAAACGTCGGTGCCCATCCAATGCTCTGCCGAGGGTGGCTGGAGGCCGGCGCCGGGAAGGGCGCGCTCGGGATGGTAAGGCGCGATGTACGGGCCGAGCATGGCGAGGAACACGGTGATGACGACGACGACGAGGCCGAACATGAAGCCCGGTCGGCGCCGCGCAAAGGCGAGAAAATTGCGAAACTCCGCCGCTGCCGCCTCGCGACGCGACTGAGGGCCTCCGCCGTCGGCTAGCGACGCCATCTACGTCTTAATCCGCGGATCGATCACGAAATAGGCGAGATCGACTAGAAGGAAGACCAGAAGGGTGAAGATCGCAGCCAGCAGCACGAAGGCCTGCAACGGCGCATAGTCCGAGCTGATGACCGATTCCACGGCGTACTGGCCGAGGCCGCCCCAGGCGAACACCGTCTCGACCAGCACCGCGCCGCCGAGCAGGAACCAGAAGACGATGCCGACCACCGTGACCACGGGCGGCAGCGCGTTCCGGACCGCGTAGCGGAGCTGGATCGAGCGCTTGAAGCCCATGGCCCGGGCGTGCTGCACGAAGTCGGAGTTCATCATTTCCTCGACCATGGTGCGCGTGTTCTTGAAGATGAGCGTCATGTAGACGAGGGTCAGCGTGGCCACCGGCAGAATCAGGTGCAGCACGGCCGACTTGAACGCCTCCCAATGGCCGTCGAGCAGCGCATCGAGGGCAATTGCACCGGTGATGCGCGGCGGTGTCGAGACAATGGGATCGAGCTGGCCGATCGGCCCCGGCAGAATGCCGGTCAACGAGAAAAACACGAAGATCAGAATCAGGCCGAGCCAGAAGTCAGGGATCGACCCCGCCAGCATGCCATAGCCGAGCAGCACACGATCGGCGATGCCTCGTTTCTTGACGGCGGTGTAGATCCCGATGGGGATGCCCAGCGCCACGGAGATGAAGCCCGTCAGGAGGACCAGCTCGAGGGTGGCGGGCAAGCGCTGCTTGATGTCCTCGACCACCGGCTGAGAGCTGCGCCAGGAGTGGCCGAAATCGCCCTGGAGCACGTTCGTCACGTAACGCGCGTACTGCTC
This sequence comes from Alphaproteobacteria bacterium, assembly GCA_965262755.1. Classification (GTDB taxonomy): domain Bacteria; phylum Pseudomonadota; class Alphaproteobacteria; order UBA828; family UBA828; genus WTGU01. The sequence continues at coordinate 2,256,951 of OZ253557.1, forward strand.
GTAGATGGGCTGGGCCAGTCCCATGGTGGAGCGCAAATCCTCGATGCGCTCCTCGGTCGCGAATTGCCCGGCCATGAGATAGGCCGGATCGCCCGGCAAGAGCCGGACCAGGAAGAAGACGATGACCGAGACGACAAACAGCTGTGGGACGAGAAAGATCAGTCGCCGGCCAGCGTACTTTATGAACCGCATGTCGTCTCACACAATGCGCGTGGCAGTTCTGCCTACTCCGCAGCCTCGATCAGGGGCTCGAGTCGCCTCGATAGGCCGAGATGCTTGAGGTGGCCGAAGTGCTGCGCCGCGAGATGGGTCAGCTCGCCGGTCAGCGTCGTGTAAGTACCCGCCGGAAGCGCGTCCAGAGGAAAGCCCAGGAACGCGCCCCAGGAGCGCTCCTGAAGCATCTGGTCGCCGTGTTCGGGCGCCTCGCCGCAAGGCCAGCCGTAGGCGTACCAGAAGACACCGTCCACCGGGTCGATGATCTCCGCGCTCACCGTGCCCCAGCAGGGCTCGGCGGTATCGAAGGCCGACTTGTACAGGCTGCCGTGGTTGCACACCGAGAAGCCATGGCCGGCCAGCATCGTGTTGTCGCCGGGAAACTTCTCCTTGTGCTCGTGGTTGCACAGCATGTCCCGCATGGCTCCGAGGTCGACCTGACCGTCGACCGCCGACATGCGCCCATTGGCACTCTCGTAGCGCGAGATGTTGGATGTTGTCGGCACGTCCAGACCGTAGGCGGCGACGCCGTCGGCCGCCTGCATGGAGACCCAGCAATTGACATTGACCATGGCACCGCCCGCTCCGCGCGTGCGCCGGTCCGTTACCTCGATGGCACGGCGCCCGATCTCGACCTGGGCGAGGTCGCCCGCCCGGTCGGCGATGAGTGCCAGCCCGCCCATGTCACGGGGCGACCCCTCCAGGATCGCCAGGGCGTCGCTGACGGTCGCTGCCTCTCGCATCACGCGCCGCCACAGATCATGCGGCTTGAGCGCCCCTCCGGGAGCGGCGTTCTCCGGCCGCTCGAAGGCGAGCGCCCAGGTAAAGCCGAGCCCTTTTTCGTTGAGCCCGCGGGTCGGCGCACCGCTGACCGAATCCCTGTAATCGGCTGCCGAACCGTTCGCCTCTAGAGGCACGAGATCGGTGCCGACGAAGGCATGGCCGCCCTCTTCCCGCTCGACGATCACTCGTGTGCGGATGTCGTAGGGATCGTCGCTCACACTGCCGAAATAGACCTTGCTGCCGCCGCGCACGCTGGCTCCGGTCGCACCGATGTTCGTGCACATGTCATGCCTCCCCGTCTACGGACGGGCGAGGCGCCTTTCGCGCGCCTCGCCCGCCTCGCCCGTCGTGCCGCTAGTGGGATCGCACCCTTAACGATGGATGTACATGAAGCGGATCTGGTTATCCGGTGTCCACAGGAAGCCATCCAGCTCCTTCTTGGCGGCGATCGTCCAGTCGAACCACGCCACCTGGATCCAGGGCACCTCTTCGGCCGCGATCTGCTGCAGCTCGCTGGTGATCGCCACCCGCTCCGGCGAATCCATCATGCGCATCACCTGCTCCAGCAGATCGTTGTAGTGCGGGTTGTTGTAGTTGGTCGCGTTGATGAAGTTGTCCGGCCCGTTGCCGAGATAGACCCAGCTCGAGTAACCCGGATCGCCGCTCCACGGCCATTGCTCGTTCACGGCGAAGGCCTGCAACGCCTTCTTGCCGTACTGCTGCTCCGTGAAGACCGCGACCGGCATGGCCTGCAGCGCGACACTGACGCCGATCTGCTCCCAGCTGCTCTTGACCAGGATCGCCATCTCCTCGGCTTCCTTCTGAGAGGCGTTGTAGCTGAGCTTGACGTCGAAGCCGTCCGGGAAGCCCGCATCGGCCAGCAGCGCCTTGGCCTTTTCGAGGTCGTACTCGTAGTTGTAGGTGGCCTCGAAGCCCGCATAGATGTCCGGCACCGTGCTGCGCATGCGCCGGGCGTGACCGTAATAGACCTTCTCGATAATGTCCTCGTAAGGCGTCGCCCAGGCCATGGCCTGGCGCACCTTGACGTTGTCGAACGGGGGCTTGTCGACGCCGAGTCCGACATAGAGCTGCTTGTTGGCGATGGCGCGCACAACCTGCAGATTTTCGTCCCCCTCGACCTGCTGCAGCTCGCGCTCGTTCAAGCCCCAGGCGATGTCGATCTGGCCGGCCTTGAGCAGAGCGAGCCGTGCGCTCGATTCCGGCACGGCCTTGAGAATCACGCGATCGAAATGGGGTTTGTGGCCAGTCCAGTTGGGATTGGTCACGAGCACCGTCTCGACGCCGGGTATCACGCGCTCGACGTGATAGGGGCCAAAGCCTGCCGAGTTAGACCGGGACCATTCCAGCGCCCACGGATCCTCCTCGGTGGCGTGCGTCATCATCTCAGTCGAATCGAAGGGGCCGCCGTAATAGTTCTGCGCGAGGATCTTGAAGAAGATCGGCGTCGTGCCGCGCAGGTTGACCCGCACCTTGTGCGTGTCGAGCACTTCGATGCTTTCGGCGCCGTTGATGCCGATGACGTCGCCGATGAACTTGCCGACACCCTTGACCTCGAAGCGCCGAGCCCACGCCCACTTGTAGTCTTCGGCCGTGAACTCATTGCCGGTGTAGCTCTTAATTCCCTTCTTGAGATTGATCGTGACGCTGGTGCCGTCCTCGCTCATCTCCCAGGAGTCGGCCATGACGCGGACGCCGATACGCCGGGGCGCTGGTTCAGCCACTACTTCATCTCGTCGCCCCGGGTACGCGACTACGCCATCGAGCGCGGCATCCCGGCGACGGATGGCGTGACGACGCTGGAGTTCGAGGGCGATACCCTGGTCGCGACCGCTACGGTCGACGGGCGGCCGTTGATCCGCTCCCGTGCTCGCACGAGCGGCGAGATCGGCGAGATCACGGGCGGTCAATTGATGGTCCTGTCGGCCCTCGACGGGCGGGTGATGCGCAACCGCCATGCGGTCATCATGGAGCGCGCCAAGGCCTTCGAAATGCGATCGATCTCGTTCCTGGACCCGGAGCATCCGATCCACCCCTTCCGCCCCAGGGAGCCGCTGGATCTGGTGTTCGGCTTCCACGCGCCGCGCGCGTCGTTCTGTTATCCCGGCGGTATCGAGATCGGCTAGCCGGATCGGCGTTCCGTCAAAGGACCGGCCAGCGGCCGCGCCACGGGCTCGCCGCCTCGAACGCCGCGGCCGCGCGAAACACGCGAAGATCATCGTAGCTCCGGCCGACAATCTGGATGCCCGTCGGCACGCCTGTCTTCCTGCAAAAGCCGCTCGGGACACTCATGACCGGACACTCGCCCACCAGGTTGAACGGGTAGGTCAGGAGCCAGCCGAGATGCGGCTGCACCGGCGTCCCGCCGATGCGCAAATCGTAGTCCATATTGTTGTGCTCGATCGGCACCGACGGCACGGCGAGGGTCGGGCAGATCAACACATGATACTTGTCGAGGATCGGCGAGGGCTGCCGGTACATCTCGCCGCGCACGAGGTTGACGCGATAGGCCCGTGCGGCGTCGAGGCGCATGCCGCGCTCGATCACGTCGACCAGGAACGGGTCCATCTCGAAGCGCCAGCGCGGCAGCAGATGCCCGAACATGCCAGCATAGAGCGCTTCCGAATGGGTCAGGAAGGCATCCAGCACGCCGGAGTGCCAACCCAGCGCGACGTCCTCCACGACGCACCCCATATCGCGAAAGACGTCTGCGGCAGCGCACGTATTTCGCTCGACCTCCGGATCGATCGTCTTGTAGCCGAGATCGAGCGAGACGGCGACACGCCACCCCTCAATTCCATCCATGGCGTCGGGGATGCGAACGCGGGTCCGGAGCGAGCAGGGATCCTCCGCATGGGGCCCCGACATCACATTCTGCATGAGCGCGGCATCGCCGACGGCACGGGTGAGCGGGCCGAAATGGAGGATCGTCTCGCGCGGGAAATCGCGATCGAGCGGGTTGCGCCCGAACGGCGGCTTGTAGCCGATCAACCCGCATGCCGAAGCGGGGATCCGGATCGAGCCGCCGGCGTCGGTGCCGTCGGCGAGCATGGTCATGCCGGTCGCGAGCGCTGCTCCCGCCCCGCCTGAGGATCCGCCCGGGCTGTAGGCCGTGTTCCACGGGTTTCGGGTCACACCCCACAGCGCGCTGTAGGTCGTGCCGGAGGGCGATTCGGGCGTGGTCGTGCGCGCGTGCAAGATGGCGCCCGCCCGCAGCAAGCGTTCCACCGTGGGCGCGGTGTGGTCCGGCCGGTTATCGGCGAAGGCCTTGGAGCCGAAGGTGGTGATCTCGCCCTTGACGGGGTGCAGGTCCTTGATCGCGACGGGGATGCCCTCGAGCGGCCGGGGCCGGCCATCGCTCTTGAGGTACTTGGCCTCGGCGTGGCGCGCCTGCGCGAGCGCGCGCTCGAAGAAGGTGTAGGTAAAGGCGTTGAGTGTGGGGTTGACCTTCTCCACGCGGGCGATCACCGCCTGCATGAGCGCGACCGGCGAGAGCCGGCGGGCGCGAAAGGCCGCAAGCGCCTCGCCCGCCGTCATCATGCAAAGCTCGTCGCTGCCAACCATCTTGATATCCTCCACTACCCGATGATGCGGCGGCAGCCGGTGCCGATCAACGCCGGCATTGCTTGCGTATCGGCCGCTGCGCGGGCTTGTCAGAAAATTGCCAAAGCCAGACACTACATCGCACGGGCGCGCCCCTTCGCAGGCGGCGATCGACCCGGAAATCGGCCGACGCCGGAGGCGATGCCATGGCGATGCTGGAACGTCCCGATGGGAATATCCACTACGAACTCTGCGACATCGTGCCCCCTTGGTTGGAGCCGCGCGAGACCATCCTCTTTCTCCACGGGCTCGCCATCGATTCCGACATATGGGTCACCTGGTTGCCGACCCTGGCGGACCGCTACCGGATTGTCCGCATGGATCTGCGCGGCTTCGGCCGCTCATTCGTTCCCGCAGAGGGCGAAGCCTGGTCCATCGACGAGTTGGCCGGCGACGTTCGAGACGTACTCGCCGCGCTTGGCACGCAGCGGGTTCACTTTGTCGGCGAATCGACGGGCGGCACGGTCGGCCTTCATCTTGCGGCGCACCGTCCGGAGTGCCTGCTGACGCTCACCATGGTCACCGCGGCGCACCGGGGCGGCACGATCGGCAGATCGCGGGCGCTCAGGGACGACGTGCGAGAGCTGGGCATGGACGACTGGTCGGCAAAGCTCATGCCTCTCCGGTTCCCCGCAGGCTGCCTGAGCCCGGCGATGGAGCGCTGGTTCCACGACACGCAACGGGCCTCGGCGCCTCACGCCTGTGTCGACCTCGTGGACATGCTGGTGCAGGTGGACCTCACGGATGCGCTCGGCAACATCCGCGCGCCCACCCTCCTCATCGCGCCTGACGACAGCCCCTTCGTCTCGCTTGAGACGCAGGTCGAACGGCTGCGCGCCATGCCCGATTGCGAGATGCACGTCGTCGCCGGCGCACGCCACGGCGTCGCCTATTCGCATGGCCCGGCGTGTGCCCGTGCTCTCAGGGAATTTCTCGAACGGCGCGGTCCATCGCTTCGGTAGATCTCACCCATGGCCGCGCGCTGCCCGGCCGCCGCCGGCCATGATCCAGACAGATGGGCTCGCGGGCTAGCGGACCGGCTCGGCGATCACGCGAATCTCGCCGTCTTGCACGGCGTGGAAGAAGCAAGCCGGGCGGTTGGTGTGGCAGGCGGGGCCGGTCTGGTCGACCAGGAGCAGCAGGGCGTCGCTGTCGCAGTCGAAACGCATCTCGACCAGCCGCTGCGTGTGACCCGAGGAATCGCCCTTGCGCCAGAGCTGCTGGCGCGAGCGGGACCAGTAGCAGACGCGGCCGGTCGCGAGTGTCTCGCGCACCGAGTCCGCATTCATCCACGCGAGCATCAGCACCTCGCGGGTTTCGTGCGACTGCGCGATCGCGGGAATGAGGCCAGCGTCGTCGAAACGCAGCCGCTCGATCACTTGTCGGGCCAGGTCGCCGCTCGCCGCCATCTGCGTTCTCCTTGCGCGAGAGCGCGAAGCTAATTGGTGCCCGGTGTCGAATCAACGACCCGGCCTACGCAGGCCGAGGCCAGCGCCGCGCCGCCGTGGCCGAGCGTGAACAGAGCAAGCGCCGCGACCACGATGGAGGGGCCCGACGGCGTGTCCCAGGCGAGCGAGCCGTGCAACCCGCCGGCCACGGCAACCACCCCGACGACGCTCGCAAGCACCGCCATCTGCTCGGGCGAGCGCGCGAACCTGCGCGCCGTCGCCGCCGGGATGATCAGAAGCGCCACGATCAGGATCAGCCCGATGATCTTCATGGCGATGGCGACCGCCAGCGCGATCAGGAGGGTGAAGGCGATACGGACGAGGCCGACGCGCACGCCTTCGGCACGCGCGAGCTCCTCGTGCACGGTGACGGCCAGCAGCGGCCGCCAGATGAGCACGGTTGCGACCAACACTGCGCCGCCGCCGCCATAAATCCATATCAGGTCGCTGCCGGTAACGGCCAGGATATCTCCGAACAGGTAGCTCATCAGGTCCACGCGCACGCTTTCGAGGAAGCTGATTCCCACAAGGCCAAGCGCCAGGCCGCCGTGCGCGAGGATGCCGAGAAGCGTGTCGGTAGCCAGTCGCCGCTGCTGCTGGAGCAGGAGCAGCAGTAGGGCGAGCCCGATGCACATGAGGACGATGCCGACGTTGAGGTCGATGCCGAGCCCAACGCCGAGCACGACGCCGAGCAACGCGCTGTGCGCAACCGAATCGCCGAAATAGGCCATGCGCCGCCACACCATGAAGCAGCCGAGCGGCCCGGTGGCGAGCGCGATGCCGATGCCGCCCGCGAGCGCGCGCGCGAAGAAATCGTCGAACACCGTGCGGTCAGCCAGACCCGGCGGGCGGCGGTCCCGCGTCGGGCGCGTCTGCGTCGACCGGCGTCACAGCGGCGGGCAGGCCGTGGCTGTGGTCGTGGTCGTGGGTGTAGACCGCGAGCGCGGCGGCCGCATGTGGGCCGAACAGCGAGATGTACTCGGGATGGCGGCTCACCGTCTCCGGCTCACCGGCACAACAGACATGCCCATTGATGCACACCACGCGGTCGGTCGCGCCCAACACGAGGTGGAGGTCGTGGGAGATGACCAGCACGCCGCATCCGCGCCGATTGCGCAGGTGGCCGATCAACTGGTGCATGGCCATCTGGCCCGCGAAGTCCACCTGCTGGACAGGTTCGTCGAGCACCAGGAGGTCAGGATTGCGCAGCAGCGCCCGGGCGAGCAGGACGCGTCTGTACTCGCCGCCGGAAAGGCTGCTCAGCTGGCGGTCGATCAACGCCGCCGCTCCCACCTCGTCCAGTGTTGCGGCAACGTCGGCACGGGTCCGCCGTCCTGCCATCGCCAGGAACCGGCGCACGGTGAGCGGCAGGAGCGACTCCGGCTCGATGCGCTGAGGAACATAGCCGACCACGACGCCGGGCTCGCGATGGACGACTCCCGCATCCGGCTTGATCAGGCCGAGTAGCGCGCGCACGGCGGTGGTCTTGCCGGCCCCATTGGGCCCGATCAGGCTCACCACCTCACGGCGGTGGACCTCGATCGAGACCCGGTCCAGCACCGTGCGGCCGCGATAGCGCACCACCAGGTCGCGACCCGAGGCGAGCGGCGGCCCGGCGGCGGCGGCCGGCCGGCGGCTCAGGAACTCTGCGGAAACGCCGTGCAGCGCGGACATTTGCCGTGCAGCTCGATGATCTGACGCGAGAGCGCGAAGCCGGAGCCGGCCGCCTGGTCCGCGACCGCGCGGTCGATGCTCGACGCAGTCATCTCCGACACCTCGCCGCAGCCGCCGCAAATGAGAAACTGTGCAGTGTGGCGGCGGTCGGGCATCGGGCAGCCAACGAACGCGTTGAGGCTGTCGATGCGGTGGACCAGGCCCAGGTCCATGAGAAACTCCAGGGTGCGGTACACTGTCGGCGGCTTTGCCGCGCCGTCTTCGTCGCCGAGCGCGGCGAGCAGGTCGTAGGCCTTGGTCGCCCGATGGCTCCCCCAGACCAGCTCCAGCACCCTGCGCCGCAACGGCGTGAGCCGGGCGCCGCGCTGGAGGCACACGGCCTCGGCGCGGGCGAGCGCGTCCGCGATACAGCCCTGGTGTTCATGCCCGCCGTCATGGAAGGCGGGCCGGTCAACGTGCTGACCGTTCATTCGTTCCTCGATTTCGCCGCGTGCTGCGGTGCGGCAACCGCAACAGGTTACACTATATCATCGCTCTTGCTGAGCGTTCTCTGGTAGGGACTTTGCGCTTACTGCCCGCGCGCCACCGGCGTGCCGGTGCGTCACCGCGCCCAGATCGATACGGTGCTCAGATAGGTCCGGTTGTCGCGGTCGAGCGGATAGAAGATCTCGCTGTGGCGCCCGAACCACCGATCGTAGATCTCATCGTAACGGCTGTTGGAGTCCTCGACTCCGGTAATCATGTCGACGATGACCCGATTGACGGTATCGCGCCAAGGGCTGTCGTTCTGCGGCAGGACGCAGGCCAGCGTTTCCATGGCGAGCGCGTAGGTGCGCGGGAGCAGCACCACGCTGCGGCGCGGCTCCGCCCGTGCCGCGAGCCCCAGCAGCGTAATGCCGATGTTGGCGACACCGTGCACTTCGGACGCAGCGAGCGCTGCCATGGCATCGTTCATGGTGGGATAGAGACGCAGATTGGCTGTCGGCAGCTCTTCGCTGATGATCGTCACGGTGGTCGTGCCTTCGACCACGCCGATGTCGAGCCTGCCGAGATCCACGCCGCCCGTGGCTTGCTCCCGATAGACCAGGATACGGGTGCCGTCGCGAAAGAACGGCACGGAGAAGTCGACCAGCGACTCCCGATCCCAGGTCGGCGTGGTGATGCCGCACACGATGTCGAGTTCGCCCGCGGCGACTCGTTCCAGCCGATCCGCCGGCGTAACCTCATGAAGTTCCAGCGTGACCGGTCGGCCGACGTTCTCCTCCGCAGCGGCCCGGACCGCTTCCAGCAAGTCGACCGAGAAGCCCTCGAATCCTCCTGTCTCCAGCTTCCGGGCGAAGGGCGGTGCGCCCGCCCTGGTGCCGGCGCGAATCACGCCGCCGGACTCGATCTTGGCGAGTACGCCGTCGTCGGCGGCGTGCACCGGCTGCGCGAGGCGCGGTAGTCCCGACGCCAACACGGCAAACGCAAGAACCGCGCCCGCATACCGGAGCAGCCCCCAACGTCGCGGCACAGAGAGGTGCAGACGATGACTGAAGCCGGTCATGCTTCCCCCGACGGTCTGCCGCCCACCCCGCGGGCTTTGATACCCGCGCGCCGGCTCCCTGCCGCACGGAGGCGTACGGAGCGACGGCAGAAATTGGTTCTCCAAGCGCGGCACGATACTCTATTTCGTCCCTTGGCCATATCGGATAGGGTTCTTCGTTGCTGCGGCCGGCGGCTCCGCGGCAACGACCGGTAGGGCCAGCATTCTATCCCGCTGATCCCTCTTCCCGGTTCGCGTCAAACTGAGTGGCTACGATGATTTACGCGACGATCATCGACACCAGACGCGCTGCGGTCGTGGCCTTTTACCGGGCCTCCATGGCCGATTCCGCCACGGCGTGGACGGATTGATGCGCAAACGCGACCCGGCCTCTCCTTCTTACCGGGAGGCAGCCGAGGGCGGCGGCCGCGCTATGGACCTTGCGGTCTCCGCGCCCACCGTGTTGCGCAGGCGGCTAGAAGCATGAGACGGCGATTTCCGCCTTGGCGCCTTCTGTGCGCCGCCGTTCTCGTTGCCTGGGCCGGCTTAGCCTCTCCCGTGCTCGCCGACCGGCTGCAGGAGATCCAGGACCGCGGACAATTGATCGTCGGCGTCAAGGAGGACTACGCGCCCTTCGGCTTCCGCGATTCCGAGGGCACGCTGGTCGGCTACGATGTGGACGTTGCACGCGGCTTTGCAGACGCGATCGGCGTCGAGGTCCAGCTGGTGCCGGTGACCAGCGCCAACCGCTTGCAAAAGGTGGGGCGCGGCGAGATCGACATTGTCGCCGCCACCATGGGCGATACCCGCAGCCGCCGCGAGCTGGTCAGCATGATCGAGCCGCAATATTACGGCGACGGCGCCAATGTGCTGGTGCGGGACAACGCCAAGATCGGCAGCTGGGCCGACCTGCGCGGCAACACCGTCTGCGGGCTCCAGGGCTCGCTGTGGAACCGGCTCGCCAAGCAGCGGCTGCTGCTCGACGTGACCGCGTTCAACAGCACCCGCGAGGCCGGCCAGGCGTTGCGCAACGAACATTGCGTCGGCTGGATCTACGACGAGGTCCTCCTTCTGCACGAACTGGAGACGGGCGAGTGGGACGGATTCAGCGTCACGCTGCCGACGCGCTTCGTGCTGCCCTGGGCCGTCGCCATCGCCAAGGAGGAAGGCGGCGGCCGGCTCGATCAGCTGATGGGCAACACGCTGGCGCAGTGGCATCGCGACGGCTTCCTTCAATCGCTGGAACAGAAGTGGGGCCTGCCGCCCTCTCCCTTCCTGCGGGATGCACGCACGACCTGGCAGGAGGTCGACGAGACCGGCGAGCTGAAGTGCCGGCGCGGCGAGCAGGGCCAGTGGCCTCTGGAATGCCGGGAGGTCGCACTCGTCACCGGCAGCGGCATCGGCGGCCTGTCGGGCTTCTCGCTGAAAATCATGGAGGTAACGGGTCTCGACATCAGCATCCTGTACGACCCGATCGACCGAGACGTTTTCCTTTATGGCTTGGCCCTGACCGCGTTGCTCTCGGTCATCACGGTTGTCGGCAGCATCGTTCTGGGGGTGCTCTTCGGCTGGCTGATGCATCGCCGGGTGCCGGGAGTCAGCCACTTCCTGCGGGGGTTCAGCGAGTTCCTACGCATGACTCCCCCGCTGCTCCAACTCTACATCGTGTTCTTCGGCCTGGGCGGCGTGCTGCTTTCGCTTGGATTCACGCTCGACGCCTTCCTGGTCGCCGCCGTGGTTCTGTCGCTCTACGCGGCATCCAGCAATGCGATCGCGTTCTCGCTGGCGGCGGATGTCGCCGCCTCGGGCGGACACCGGCTACGACTCACGCCGCGCGATCTGCACCGGGCGTTCTCGCTCTGCTACGCCGCGATCATGGGCAATTCCGCCAACATCGTGAAAGCCACCGGCATGGCCAGCACGCTCGCCCTGCCGGAGCTCGTTCACGCCAGCACCTCGATCGTGGCGGAAAAGGGCAATGCCGACGTGATGATGAATTTGCTTCTGATCTGCTACTTCGTTCTGGTCATCATCACGGTGCAGCTCTTCCGGCGGTTTGAGAAGGGCAGGGGCTCGCGACCATGACGGCGCAGGAGACCATCGACGTCCTCTGGGTCTGGTCGCCGTATCTGGCGGAGGGATTCGGCTGGAACATCATCGTTTCCCTGCTCGCCATGGCGATCGGGACGATCATCGGGCTGGCGCTTGCCTTGCTGCGCGGTGGTTCCAACTGGGGCGCGCGGCATGGCGGCAGCGGGCTGACGACACTGGCGCGCAATGCGCCGACGTTCGTCATGCTGTTCTATCTTGCCTACATCATCCCCACCGAAATCACGCTCTTCGGCGCCTCCGCGACGTTCCCGGCATGGATCAAGGCGTCGCTCGCGCTGGGAATCGCCGTCGCCGGCTATGTGTCCGACAACGCGCTCGTCGCGATCCGGCACTTGCGACGCCACGAAATGGCAGAGGCGCTGCTCTTCGTGCCGGCCTGGACCAGCTATTTCCTCATCATCGTCATGGCCTCCAGCACCGCTTCGGTGATCGGTGTGCCGGAACTCGTGCGCCGGGCGGATACGGTCATCGGCGCCGTCGACAAGATCGGGCTCGCGCTCTGGGTCTATCTCTGGGCTATGATCTGGTTCATCGGGTTCAGCCTCCTATTGACGTTCGGCATGAACAGGCTCAGCAGGCACATCAGGCGGCGCGTGCACCGGCCGCTGGAGGAGACCATCGACCTCACCGGGGGCCCACTGCCGTGACAGCGCCCCGCGCCCGGCTCTGGCATCGGGCGTACAACATTGCGGGACGCCGCCGTTGACCCTCTCTCGACGCCTGATCATCACGGTTGCCGCGTGCGTCGGCGTGGCAATCGTGGGCGTCTCCTTGGCGATGGGCTATCTCGCGCGCGACGCGCTGATCGAGCAGGCCGAAGACCAGGCGCGTCTCGTTGCCGGGCTTATCGCGAGCGAAGCCAACCGGGCCGAACTCACCGCCGACGCGATCGACCGCATGATCGTCAGTCAGATGGAGGCACAGGCGCTGGCGATCGCCCGCCACCTCGAAAACCACGAGCACGAGGAGGGAGGCGACGAAGCTCTCGGGGCCTATTTCGCGCGACTGACGGCGGATAGCTCCGTCGATGACATCTGGCTGCTGGGCGAAGACGGTGAGCCGCTGGTGCGTGCCGTCGACGGCCTGAGCGCGAGCGACCCCTCGGATCTGGCGTCCGCCGGCATCGATTCCCGAGTCGTAGAGGCGCTGGTCTCCGGCCGCCGCTTCTCCATTTCCTTCCAGTCGATCCCGCCAAAGGGGTGGGAAAAGCCCATCCGGTATGTGGGCGTTCGCGCCGGCACCCACGAATCCGTGCTGGTCGGCACGCTGGCATCCAAGACCGGCGGTCCGGGCGAAATCATCGGTATCGGGGCCGCACTGGACTCGCTGGCCGGGCGCGAGGCCATCCGGGCGATTTGGGTGGTCAACGACTTGCTCGATTTGATCGGCATGGCCGCATTCGAGAGCAAGGGCGTGCCTATGTCGGACGCGACGCTCTCAACCGCAGACGAAGAGCTTGCCACGCGTTCTCTGGGTGTGGACGGCGCCATGTCCTATCTCGGCGACAGCGCCCTCCATGTGGCCGCGCCGATTCTCGACCGCGGCGGCGTCGCCACGGGCGCTGCCGTTATTCACATGCAGCGCGATCACCTGGATCAGTTGTTCGCGGACCACATCAAGTATGGGCTGATTGTCGCAGCGGCGGCCTTCGCCATCGGTTCCGTCATTGCAGCACTGTCCGCGCGGCGCATCGTGCAGCCGGTCACGGCGTTGACCACGGCGGCAGCGGAAGTGGACAGCGACACGCTGAGCTTCGCCCCGGAGACTCTCGACACCGTGGCCGCCCGGCGCGACGAGCTCGGCACGCTGGTCCGCGTGTTCCAGAACATGGTGCGCCAGGTCCAGGCGCGCGAGGAATATCTGGAAAGCATGGTGCGCGCACGCACGCGGGACCTGCAGGCATCGAACGCGCAGCTCGAACAGGCAAAAGAGCGCATGGAGTCGGAGCTCAAGATCGCGCATGCCCTGCAGGGAGCGATCTTGCCCAAGACGATGCCGGAAAATCCGACCTATTCGGGGCACGCGCTCATGACTCCCGCGCGCGAGATGGGTGGCGACTTCTACGACTTCTTCACTCTGGGGGACGGCCGCCTGAGCGTGGTCATGGCAGATGTCTCCGGCAAGGGCGTGCCGGCGGCGTTCTTTATGGCGATTGCGCGGACCGTGATGCGCGCCGCCGCAGCCCGGCATCCCACCCCGGGCCCCTGCCTGCAGGAGGTCAACGACGCCATCTGCGAGCAGAACCCTCAAGACCTGTTCGTGACGCTGTTCTACGGCATCCTGGACCCCGACTCTGGCGAGTTCATCTATGCCAACGCCGGGCACAACCCGCCGTTCGTGGTCCGGCGCCCCGGCGAGGTTGCGCCGCTGCCGATGACCGGGGGCATGGCCGTCGGCGTCATGCCCGGATTGCCCTACAACGAAGACGCGGTGACGATGGCTCCGGGAGACACGATGTTCCTCTACACGGACGGCATCACCGAAGCCATGAACATAGACAACGAGGAGTTCACCGAGGCGCGTCTGGAGGAAGTTCTCGCAGATGGCCACGACCTGCCTGTCGACGTCGTGCTCACGAACGTGACCAGTGCGGTGGTAAAGTTTGTTGGCGAGGCAGAGCAGTCGGACGACATTACTTGCGTCGTGCTGCGCTACGATGGCACGGCGGACGATGGCGTCTCCGCATGATTGCGCGCATGCCCGCCGCCCTGCGGGGGTGAGTCGTATAAGTTCAAGTTATCGAAGAACACAGGGTTCGGTAGCGGTAATTCTTTTGGCATACCATCACAAAGATGCAAGCTTAACTAGAGAGTGGGTGTGACCGAAGACGCATTGTCCGGTGTGACCCAAGGCCACGAATTAAACTCATCACAATGGGAGGAAAGCACGATGGCTGAGAAGGAGACGGCGCCCGGCAGGGGCGACAAGTCCGACGAAAAGGCTTAGGCGATCGACGACGCCGAGACGGAAGGGATCGTCGGCGGGATAGGGACTGTCGACGAGCAAGCAGGATCGCGATCCGGGAAACGGACGCCGCCGAGGCGGAGAGTATCTTCGGCGAGACGGTTCTCAACTCGGCTTACCGAACCGCGGCGTGCGGTGCACTGTAGGGGACCGGCCACACTAGCTATCGCGGCATAGGCCAGGAACTTCGTTCTCCGTTTGCCGAACCCGCTGTTCGCCGTGTCGCCCCGAGGCAGGGGCGCCGCCCTCTGAGGCAGCCCTCGCTTCCCAACCTCAGCCGCGCTCACGCTGGGCCTCGATCGCTTCCCTCGCTGCGGTCGCGCCCATGGGGACAGGACATGCCGGTCACATTGCGTCAGCTGCGCTACTTCCAGGCGTTGATCGAACATGGCTCCTTCAGTCGGGCAGCCGAGAGCGTTCACGTTTCGCAGCCCGCGCTCTCGCTCCAGATCCGTGAACTCGAGTCCTCTCTCGGCGGCCCTCTGGTCGAGCGGGAGAGCCGCGGCATTTTGCTCACGCCGCTCGGCCGGGAAGCGCATGAGCAGACCCTTCGGATCCTGGACGAAACGCTGCTCCTCCAAAACCTGGGCCAGAGATTCGAGTCGGGCCCCCTCAGGGTCTCCGTCGGGATCGTCTCTACGCTCGCGCCTTACCTGCTTTCGGGATTGCTAACCAATTTGCACGACGCCTCGCCCCGTATCGAGCTCAACATCCTGGAGGCGCCGGGGCAGGACCTCGTGTCCAGCCTGCTTGCCGGCCGTCTCGACGCGGCGGTCGTCTCGCTCCCGCTGGGGCTGCTGGAGCTGCCCGAACGCGAGCTCTTCGAGGACCGCCTTGTGCTCGCCGGCCGAACCGAGCGCCTCGCTTCGATCCGCCGCACACTCGGCGATGACCTGCGTCCGTCGGATCTGGCACGGGCGGATATCGGGCCGCTCCTTACGCTCGGCGACGGCCATTGTCTGGCCGACCAGGTTCTCGGCGCCTCCTTGATGTGGCGCACGCGGGAGGTGCGCCGCGGTGCAGAGTCGCTCGCCACGTTGTCGAGGCTTGTCGCAAGCGGCGCGGGACTGACGCTCCTGCCCGAAACGGCCGCGCTTACCGAACGCGTAATCGTTCCCGGCCTGAGCTTCCTTCGCTTTGCCGCGCCCGAGCCCTCGCGTCGGATCGGCCTCACTCATCGCGTCGCCGCCCATGGCCAGCAGTGGATCGATGTGCTGGCGGAAGCCACGGCAAACGCAGGCATCGCGCTCACCGAGGAGGCGCAGAAAGCAATCGGGCTGTGATTGCCCTCGCGCCCGCCCGGTTCGAACGCGCCGCTCGGAGCGGCTCGGTTTAGTCGGCGATCGCGGCGAGCGCCTCGGTTCGTGACGGGCGGATCGTGATGATCGTATCGAAACCGCTCTTCTCGAAGATCTTCAGCACCGGATCCGAAAGCGCGCAGAGCGCAAAGTGTGCATCGCGGTTGGAAACGGCCTTGGCGATCGAAAGCATGGTGCGAAGACCCGCGCTGCCGATGTAACTCAGCCTTTCGCAGTCAACGATCACGGCGTGATCGCCGTCCTTAAGCGCGGTCTCGATCGCCTCGTGGAACGCGAGCACGGTGGAGCCATCGATGCGCCCCTCCACCTGCACCGACAGCACGCCGTCCTCTCGTTCCGTCGTCACATCCATAGTGTCCTGCCTGGCATCGGGCGATCCGAAGGAAGGCTCGACCCGATGTCGCTCTCCTTAGCGTCAGTCCCTGCCCGGTGGCGTTACGCGGCGGCAGTCTGCTGCAGCGCCAAAGGACGCGGCCCGCCGGTCGCCCAGTCGAGGAGCTCGACCGTGTGCACCACCGGCAGCGCGGTGTGGCTGGCGATCTGCACCATGCAGCCGATGTTGCCGGCGGCCACGAACGCGGCACCGGTGCTCTCGATCGCTGCCGCCTTGCGGGCGCCGAGTGCCCCGGCGAGGTCCGGCTGAAGAATATTATAAGTTCCCGCCGAGCCGCAGCAGAAGTGTCCATCCGGGACCGTCCGCACGGTGAAGCCGGCGGCGGCGAGGAGCGCCCTCGGCTGCCGGTCGATCCGCTGACCGTGCTGCAGCGAGCAGGCCGAATGATAGGCGGCGGGTGCACTCGTGGGCACTTGCCCGTCGCACGCGAGGCCAAGCTCGTCGAGCACCTCGCTGATGTCGCGGGCAAGCGCCGCCACCCGCGCTCCGTCGGCGGCATGGGCCCCGTCGTCCTTCAGCAGATGGTCGTAGTCCTTGAGCATCGTCCCGCAGCCGGATGCCGTGGCGACGACCGCGTCGAGCCCGCCTTCAGCGGCCTCCCGCGCGAATGCGGCTGCCGCGCGCCCGGCTTGGGCCCGGCTGCGCGTTTCGTGACCCAAGTGGTGCGAGAGCGCGCCGCAACAGCCGGCACCGCGCGGCACTACGACCTCGCAGCCGTGGCGGGTGAGCACGCGGACCGCCGCCTCGTTGATTTCGGGCGCGAGGGTGCACTGCACGCAGCCCATGAGCAGCGCCACACGCTTGCGGCGCCGGCCCTGGGCCGGGATCACCTGCGGCCGCTCGACCCAGCTCGGCCCATAGGACGGGCGGCCCGCGAGGCGCAGCAGCGCACCGATGCGCCCGCCGAAGAGCGGCGCCAGCAGGGACGGACCGCGCGCCGCCATGAGCGCGAGGCGCGCGAGGCCCGGGCGCGGCAATATGGTGCTGAGCAACGTGCGAAGCGCGCGCTCGGCGGGCGGGCGTTTCCAGGTTTGCTCGATGTGGCCGCGCGCGTGATCGACCAGGTGCATGTAATCGACGCCCGCCGGGCAGGTCGTCATGCACGAGAGGCAGGAGAGGCAACGGTCGATGTGGCGGGTCACCGTGGCGTCCGCCGGCGCATCCTGCTCCAGCATGTCCTTGATCATGTAGATGCGCCCGCGCGGGCTATCCCGCTCGTCGCCGAGCAGCGCATAGGTGGGGCAGGTGGAGAGGCAAAGCCCGCAATGGACGCAGGTGCGGAGCACCTCGTTGGCCTGGGCCAGCGCCGGGCGCGCCAGCTGGCTCTCGGAGAACTGGGTCTGCATCCCCGCTACACGCCCGCGTACATGCGACCGGGATTGAGCACGCCTGTCGGATCGAAGGCGCGCTTGATGCGCGCGGTCAGCGCCGCAAGGCCGGTCGCCTGGGGCTGAAATACTGCGCGCGCCGCTCGCGTCGGCGCATCGGCGCGGACCAGCGTCGCGTGCCCGCCCACTGCCATAGCGGCCGCGCGCACCGCAACCTCGCCAGCGTCCGGCGCGCCGTCGACCGCGAGCCAGAGGAGTCCGCCGCCCCAGTCGAAGAGGGCACGCACGTCCGCCGCCTCTGCCACGCGCGCGGCCGCAGCCGCGCCCGATGCCGGCGGCACAGAGAGGCGCCAGAGCGGTCTGCTGTCATCGGCAAAGGCCCTGACGTCGCGGATCTCGCGCCAGAGCGTCGCCGAGTTCTTCGAGTGGAGTTCCTCGACCGCGCCGAAGGGCCCGAGCAACGCGCGCAATGCCTCGCAGCGTGCCTCCACCGACGCGGGAAATCCCTCGACCCGCACCGCGCTGACTGCGGCGCCGGCGCCTGAGACGTAGGAGACCGCCGAGCGTGCCGCGATCTCAGCCGGCATGTGGGCCGCGCCCGAGACCTCGTGGGCGCTCCCGAGCGCCGCGCCGAGGGCATCGAGAGCCGCGGCCGGCTCGAGGCCGAACACCAGGACCGTGCGCGTCCGCTCCGGCGCCGGCAGGACCTTGACCGTCACCTCGTGCATGAGCGCGAGCGTGCCGTAGGAGCCCGCGAGCAGCTTGCAGACATCGTAGCCGGTCACGTTCTTGACCACGCGGCCACCGGCCTTGAAGCGCTCGCCCCGCCCGCTCACCGCATGCATGCCGAGGAAGTGATCGCGCGCGGCGCCCGCCTTGATCCGGCGCGGGCCTGAGAGGTTGCAGGCCAGCGCGCCGCCGAGAGTCGCGCCGCCAGGCGCGCGGAGGTCGGCGCCGCCAGGCGCGCGGAGGTCGGCGCCGCCAGGCGCGCGGAGGTCGGCACCGCCGGACGCGCGGAGCAGAGGGCCATAGTCCGCAGGCTCGAACGCCAGCATCTGCCGCTCGGCCTCAAGAGCGGCCTCGATGGTGGCGAGCGGTGTCGCCGCCTGTGCCGTCAGCACCATCTCGGAGGGCTGATAGTCGACGATACCATCGAACGCGGCGAGCGAGAGGGTCGCCGCGCTCTGCACCGGGCGGCCGAGCGTTTGCTTGGAGCCGCCGGCTATGACTTCGAGCGGGGCTTCGCCCGCAACTGCCCAGCGGACGGCGTCCGCGAGGCCGTCCGCATCGGTCGGGGCCAGGCTTTCGGCCATCAGAAGCGGGGCAGGTCGGGAAACGGCGTCTCGCCCCGGTGCACGTGCATCTGGCCGAGCTCGGCGCAGCGGTGGAGCGTCGGGAAGACCTTGCCGGGGTTGAGCAGCTGGTCGGGATCGAAGGCGCACTTGATGCGCTGCTGCTGCTTGAGGTCGTCCTCGGTGAACATCGCACCCATCAGGTCGCGCTTCTCGACGCCGACGCCGTGCTCGCCGGTCAGCACGCCGCCCACCTCGACGCAGAGCTTGAGAATTTTCGAGCCCATCTCCTCGGTGCGCTGAAGGGCGCCGGGGATGCTGGAATCGTACATGATGAGCGGATGCAGATTGCCGTCGCCCGCGTGAAAGACATTGGCGACCGGCAAGTCGTATTCGCGGGAAAGTTCGCCGATCCGGGTCAGGACTTCGGGCAGGCGGGCGCGCGGGATCGTGCCGTCCATGACGTAATAGTCGGGCGCCATGCGGCCTGCGGCGCCGAAGGCGGACTTGCGGCCGAGCCAGAATCGCTCCCGCTCCGCCTCGTCCCTGCTCGCGCGGATCGTCGTCGCTCCCGACTTGCGGGCGAGGTCGCCCACCAGGGCGACGAGCTCGTCGACCTCCACCTCCGGCCCGTCGAGCTCGCAAATCAGGATTGCGGCGACATCCATGGGATAGCCGGGCTGGCAGAAGCTCTCCGCCGCCTCGATCGCCGGCTTGTCCATCATCTCCAGCCCTGCCGGGATGATTCCGGCGGCGATGATCTCGCCCACGCAGGCGCCGGCCGAGGCGTTGTCGGGGAAGCCGAGAAGGAGCGCGCGCACCGTGGCGGGCTTGGGGAGTATGCGCACCGTCACCTCGGTGACGGCACCGAGCAGCCCCTCAGACCCGGTCACGACGCCGAGCATGTCGTAGCCCTCGGCATCGAATTGCTTGCCGCCGAGGCGCAGGACCTCGCCATCCATCAGCACCATCTCGATACCGAGCAGGTTGTTGGTGGTGAGCCCGTACTTGAGGCAGTGCACGCCGCCGGAATTCTCGGCGACGTTGCCGCCGATCGAGCAGGAAAGCTGGCTGGAGGGGTCCGGCGCATAGTAGAAGCCGTAGGGGCTCACCGCCGTGCTGATGGCGAGGTTGGCGACGCCAGGCTGGACCACGGCGCAGCGGTTGGCGGTGTCGATCTCGAGGATCCGGTTGAGCTTGCCGAAGCCCACGGTGACCCCGTCGGCGAGCGGCAGCGCCCCGCCGGAAAGCCCGGTGCCGGCGCCACGCGGCACGATCTTGACCCCCCGATTGTGGCAGAGCGCGAGCACGCGGCTGACCTCGCCCGTATCGCGCGGCAGGACGACGACCATGGGCAGTGCCCGGTAGGCGCTGAGTCCGTCGCACTCGAAGGGGCGCAGGCCGCGCTCGTCGTCGATGACGCAGTCCTCGGGCAGCAACTTGCGCAGCGCTACGACCAGGGACTGCCGCTGGCTGATGACGCCCGCGTCGGGCTCCGGCATCGCAATCACGGCAGCACCTTCCGAGGCCCGGCCGGGGCCCTCGTTGTTGGACGGGGCGGATTGTCGGTGCGCACGCGCCGCCCGTCAATGCGGGCAGGCGCTACGGCGGCGCGGCTGAAGCGGTCCGGCGCGATCAGCCCTGGCGCGCCTTGAAGCGCGGGTTGCGCTTGTTGATGACGAAGACGCGGCCCTTGCGGCGCACGATCTGGCAATCCTTGTGCCGCTTCTTGGCGGCGCGCAGCGAGTTGAAGACCTTCATGTCATCCTCTCATCGAGGGGCGGCGCACCATAAGGAGCGCCCGCACCCCTGTCAAACGGTGCCGGCCGGCGTCGGGCTGCGGCGGCTACCCTTGGCGGAGCGTCTGCCGCTGGCGGCCGAGGCCTTCGATCTCTAGCTCCATCACGTCGCCAGGCTTGAGGTAGACCGGCGGCTTCATACCCATGCCGACGCCGGGCGGGGTGCCGGTCGAGATCAGATCGCCCGCGTCCAGCACCATGAACTTGCTGAGGTAGCGGACGAGGTGGGCAACGCCGAAGATCATCGTCGCCGTGCTGCCGGTCTGGCGCATCTCGCCGTTGACGGTGAGCGACATGGCGAGGCTCTGGGGGTCCGGAATCTCGTCGGGCGTAACCAGCCACGGGCCGGTGGGGCAGAAGGTCCGCGCCGACTTGCCCTTGATCCAGGTGGGGCCGTGCTGGAGCTGGAAGTCGCGCTCGGAGACGTCGTTGCAGATGCAGTAGCCGGCGACATGGGCCATGGCCGACTCGTCGTCCGGCAGGTTTTCGGCGCTGCGGCCGATCACCACGCCGAGCTCGACCTCCCAGTCGGTCTTGGTGCTGCCGCGCGGGATCAGCACATCGTCGTCCGGCCCGCTGTAAGAGCTCGGCGCCTTGGAGAAGACCACCGGCTCCGTCGGCAGGTCCATCCCCGCTTCCTTGGCGTGATCGGCGAAGTTGAGGCCGATGGCGATGAGGTGCCCGGGCCGCGCAATCGGCGGGCCGATTCGCGTGCCGGCATCGACGATCGGGAAGCGACCGGCGCCTTCGGCCAGGACTGCCGCCAACCGCCCGACGCCGCCGCCTTCAAGCCAAGCGCCGTCGATTTCGCCAACCGCGCTCGATACATCGATGATGGTTCCGTCGTCCTGCATCACGGCCGGCCGCTCGGCACCCGCCTCGCCAACTCGCAACAGCTTCATTTGTCCTCTCCCGGATCTGAAGGCGCGCGCACTATACCAGCGCCTCCCGCCCGCACCAGCCCGGCGACTTGTTCGTATCCCTCAGGCGCCGGGCGCTCGCTCCGCTCGCTTGGCTACGCGCCATTCGGCGCGGCGCGCGGTCGCGCGCTCCGGGCCGCTTTGCGGCCCGGCCCATCCTATGCTCACGCCCGTGGGTCGCCGGGCGACGCGTCTCCCGCACCCCGGTTGTGTTCGCCGGGCTCTTCTGTCATTTTTTCGCCGCGCCGGAGGGCCCCCCGGCGCGCGCAAGCGCGTGCACAAGCGCCTTTCTCCCCATCGCTCAATGAGGTTGCCACCATGTCAGCAATCCTTTGGTTTGCCGTGGCCTGCGGACTCGTCGCGCTCGCCTATGGTCTTTACGCCACACGGTCGGTCCTGAGCGCGAGCGCCGGCACGGAGCGTATGCAGGAGATCGCCGGCGCCGTGCAGGAGGGCGCGCGGGCCTACTTGAACCGCCAATACCTGACGATCTCCCTCGTCGGGCTGGTACTGTTCGGCATTCTGACCGGGCTGCTCGGCCATCTGGTGGGCATCGGCTTCCTGATCGGTGCGGTTCTTTCCGGCGCGGCCGGCTACATCGGCATGCATGTCTCCGTGCGGGCGAATGTGAGGACCGCAGATGCGGCCAGGACCGGCGGGCTCAAGCCCGCGCTCAGCGTCGCCTTCCGCTCGGGCGCAATCACCGGCCTTCTGGTGGTGGGCCTCGGCCTCCTCGGCGTCACCGTCTATTACGCGATCCTGCTGATCGCGGAGGTCGAGACGAAGACCGTGCTGGAAGCGCTCGTCGCGCTGGGCTTCGGCGGCTCGCTCATCTCGATCTTCGCGCGGCTGGGCGGCGGCATCTTCACCAAGGGCGCCGACGTGGGCGCCGACCTGGTCGGCAAGGTGGAAGCCGGCATTCCCGAGGACGATCCGCGCAACCCCGCGGTGATCGCGGACAATGTCGGCGACAATGTGGGCGACTGCGCCGGCATGGCGGCGGACCTCTTCGAGACCTATGCCGTCACCATCGTCGCCACCATGCTGCTCGCGGCGGTGTTCTTCACCGGGCCGTTGCAGCAATCGCTCATGCTCTACCCGCTGGCTATCGGCGGCGCCTGCATCCTGGCGTCGGTGATCGGCACGTTCTTCGTCCGCCTCGGCAAGAGCCAGAAGATCATGCCCGCGCTCTATCGCGGCTTCCTGGTCTCCGCCGTGCTCTCCGCCATCGCGTTCTATCCGATCACCGACTGGGTGGTGGGCTGGAGCACCGAGTTCACAGTCGGCGACGTGACGGCCTCGGGCCTCGACCTCTTCCTCTGCGGGTTGATCGGGCTGGTGGTGACCGGCCTCATGATCTGGGTCACCGAATACTACACGTCGACCGAGTTTGGGCCGGTGCGCGGTATCGCCAAGGCGTCGACCACGGGGGATGCCACCAACATCATCCAGGGGCTTGCGATCTCCATGCAGGCGACGGCGCTTCCCGCGATCATCATCTCGGCAGGGATCATCCTCGCCTATCTCGCTGCCGGCCTATTCGGCATCGCGATCGCGGTGACAGCGATGCTGGCGCTCGCCGGCATGGTCGTTGCCCTCGATGCCTATGGCCCGGTAACCGACAATGCCGGCGGCATCGCCGAGATGGCGGACTTGCCAGAGGACGTGCGGCGAACGACCGACGCGCTGGATGCGGTCGGCAACACCACCAAGGCGGTGACCAAGGGCTACGCCATCGCCTCCGCAGGGCTTGCTGCGCTTGTGCTGTTCACGGCCTATACCGAGGAAGTGGTGCGATACTTCCCGGGCGTCGAGCTCGACTACTCGTTGAGCAATCCCTATGTGGTCGTCGGCCTCTTCTTCGGCGGCCTCCTGCCCTTCCTTTTCGCCTCCATGGCGATGCTCGCGGTCGGCCGGGCCGCGGCCTCCGTGGTGCTCGAGGTACGCCGGCAGTTCAGGGAGATCCCCGGCATCATGGAGGGGACAGGCAAGCCGGAATACGGCCGCGCCGTCGATCTGCTCACGAAGGCAGCCATCCGCGAGATGATCCTGCCCTCGCTGCTGCCGATCCTGGCGCCGATCGTGCTCTATATCGTGATCTGGGCGATCGCGGGCCAGTCGGCCGGCTTCTCGGCACTGGGCGCGGCTCTCATGGGCACGATCGTGACCGGGCTCTTCCTCGCCATTGCCATGACTGTCGGCGGCGGCGCCTGGGACAATGCCAAGAAATACATCGAGGACGGCAACTACGGCGGCAAGGGCTCGGACAGCCACAAGGCGGCGGTCACCGGCGATACCGTCGGCGATCCCTACAAGGACACCGCCGGGCCCGCCATCAACCCGATGATCAAGATCACCAATATCGTGGCGATCCTGCTGCTCGCCATCATCGCGAAGTTCACCGCCGGTTGATGCGCCTCAGCGCCGGGAGGAGATCGAGGGGACGAGGCGCCTTACTGCGGGGGCGCGACCGGCCGGCCGATGTTGCCGAAAAGCTGCTCGAGCAGGCCGAGCGTGCGCCCGCGCGTCGGGCTCTCCTCGTCCACCGGCTCGATCGCGCGCGCCTCAGCGAGCGCAAGCGAGGTGACCTCGGCCACGACGCCGTTCTCGTCGAAGGCGATCACGGTGACGTTCTGGTCGACCAGGTCGGGTTCGTAGAACGCCGTCGTCTCCGTGCGGCGGCTGATGTAGTACCAGTGCTTGTCGTCGAAGGTCCCCACCGACGACGGCGTGCCCAGCAGGCGCGCGACATCCTCGCGGGTCTGCACGCCCGGCTTGATTTCGACCAGCGCTTCCGGATCGCTCACATGACCCTGCTGGTGGGCAATCGGTTCGCAGCCGGCGAGCACCGCCGCCGCCAGCGCGCAGCCGATCAGGGCGTGCCGGGTGCGCCGTCCACATGCGTGCGCTGCGATAATCTCTCCGAATCTGCGCCGCAGCGCCATGGAAGCCACCTCCGCTCGCTAAGCCGCGTCAACCTGCGCGCGTTGACGAGACGTGTCAACGGCGCGGACCGGCGAGGAAGTGTATCGTCATGGCAGTCGGGCGCATCTGGCGCCAACTGAAGGGGCGCAAGCGCCGGCGCGAGGCGGCCCGACGCCTCTACATGGTAGCAGTGCGCCAGGCCCGCGACCCCATCCTCTACACCGAGGGCGGCGTCGCGGACACGCTCGACGGCCGCTTCGACCTGATCGTCCTGCATGTGGTTCCTTTGATGCGCAGGTTGCGCCAGTGCGATGAGGCGGGCCGTCAGCTGAGCCAGGCACTCTTCGACGTGATGTTCGACGACATGGATCAGAGCCTCCGCGAGATGGGCGTCGGCGACCTCCGCGTCGGCAAACGGGTGAAACAGATGGCCCGCGCCTTCTATGGGCGCGCCATGGCCTATGACCAGGCCTTCGACCAGGCGCCGGGCGCAGACCGCCGCCGCTCCATCGCCGAAGCGCTGGAGCGCAACGTCTTCAACAACGACCCGCCGCCCGCCGCCCGCGTCGAGGCGATGGCGTGCTATGTCGAGTCATTGCTGGATGCGCTCGACCGCCACAGCCCCGCCGCGTTGCTCGGCGGCGAGCTCGGGCTGCCGCCGGTTTCCTCGCTCATGGCTGCCCCTGCGGCAGAGAACGGCCCGTGAGCACCAATTCGCCCGCGCGCGCCAGAGGCCGGCGCCTGATCGCGCCCGACGATGTGGGTCCGCGGGGCCTCACCCTTGAGATCGAGTTCGACGATGCGGAGAGGGGGGCGCTCATGCGCCGGCTCGACCTGCTGGCATTGGAGCTGCTTGCGGCGGAGCTTCGCTTCGAGCCGGCTGGCGACGCCGAGGGGGCTATTCGTGTGAGCGGGACGATCCAGGCGCGGCTCGCTCAGAGCTGCGTGGTGACGCTCGAGCCCGTGCCGCGCACGCTCTGCGAAGCGATTTCCGTCCTCTACGCGCCATTGCCGGAGGGCTCGTCCGAGCACGAGGTCGAGGTTCTGGCGGAGGGTGAGGAGGCCGAGCCCCTGCCCGCCGACGGCATCCATGTGGGGGAGGTAGTGGCGGAGCATCTCGTGCTCTTCCTCGACCCTTATCCGCGCCACCCGGACGCGCCGGCCGAGCCGCTCACCTACACGGCAGGCGAGGGGGAGCCCGGAAAAGGCGAATCGAGCGGCGATATGGACGCCGGACCGTTCGCGGCGCTTGGCCAACTGAAAAGCAAGTTGTAATGTGCGAGTCGATCGTGTAGTGCCGGCGCAGTTGACGCGATCCTGCTGAAGCGATGGCGCAGCGTCGGCGCACTCAAGCAGTGAGAAGCTATCGATGGCCGTCCCGAAAAAGAAAGTCTCCCGCGCGCGTCGCGGGAGCCGTCGCTCCCATGACGCGCTGGCGAAGGCCAATCCGGCCGAATGCCCGAATTGCGGCGAGCACAAGCTGCCCCACCATGTGTGCCGGGCCTGCGGCTACTATAGGGGCCGCGAAGTGATCGAGGGCGAGGCCTAGCCGAACACCAGGCCGAGGCGAAGGCCCAGGATGAGCCAATCGGAGATCGTGATCGCCCTGGATGCGATGGGCGGAGACGGTGCACCCGACGTGGTGATCCGGGGCGCCAACATAGCCCGCGTGCGCTATCCGCGTCTCCGCTTCATGTTCTTCGGCAAGGAGACGGCGATTGCCGCAAGCCTGGAGCGTTTCAAGCGCCTGAAGTCGGTCAGCACCATCCACCATGCCGACGAGGTGATCGCCGACAACGACAAGCCTGTCCAGGTGCTTCGCCGGCGCCAGCGTTCGAGCATGCGGCTAGCGATCGACGCCGTGGGCGAGAAGACGGCGCACGGTGTGGTCTCGGCAGGCAACACCGGCGCGCTCATGGCGCTTTCCAAATTCACACTTAAGACCCTGCCGGGCATCGGCCGCCCGGCAATGGGGTCGATCGTGCCCACGGTGCGGGGCGAGAGCGTGATGCTCGACCTCGGCGCCAACATCGACTGCGACTCGACGACGCTCGCGCAGTTCGCCGTGATGGGCGAGGTCTTCGCGCGCAACGTTCTCGGCGTGCGCGAGCCGACAGTGGGCCTCCTCAACATCGGCACCGAGGAGCTGAAGGGCAGCGAGACCATTCGCACCGCCGCCTCGACGCTGCGAAATTCCGGGCTGCCCATCAAGTTCCACGGATTCGTCGAGGCCGACGACATTGCCGCCGGCACCGTCGACGTGATTGCCACCGATGGCTTCGCCGGCAACATCGCGCTCAAGTCGGCGGAGGGCACGGCGCGCCTCTACACCGAGTATCTGAAGAGCGCCTTCCGGCGATCGCTGTTCTCGCGGCTGGGCTACCTGCTGGCGCGGCCGGCGCTCCGCCTGCTCAGGGAGCGCGTCGACCCCCGCGCCTATAACGGTGCGATGTTCCTGGGCGTGAACGGGGTCGTCGTGAAGAGCCACGGGGGCACCGATCACAAGGGCTTCGCCAACGCCATCGGCGTCGCCTTCGACATGGTGAGCCAGGGGATCAATCCCAAGATCATCGACGAGCTGTCGCGTCTCCAGCTTTCGACCCTGCCGGAGCCGAAGAGGGCCGCGCTATAGCCATGCGCCGCTCCCGGCTGGTCGGCTGCGGCGCCTACCTCCCCGACCGGGTGCTCAGCAACGATGAGCTCAGCACGCGCCTCGACACAAGCGACGAGTGGATCAAGACCCGGACCGGCATCAGGCAGCGCCACGTTGCCGCCGATGACCAACTGACCTCAGACCTCGCCTATGCGGCGAGCCAGGCGGCGCTGGAGTCAGCGGGCTTGCGTGCCGCCGCGCTCGACCTGCTGGTGCTGGCGACGTCGACGCCGGACAACACCTTCCCTGCCACCGCGACCAAGGTGCAGGCGAGGCTCGGCATGACCGGCGGCATCGCCTTCGACGTCCAGGCGGTGTGCGCAGGCTTCGTCTGCGCGCTCCAGGTGGCCGACAGCATGATCAAGAGCGGCGCGGCCGAAACGGCGCTTATCGTCGGCGCCGAGACCTATTCGCGCATCCTCGATTGGGACGACCGCCAGACCTGCGTGCTCTTTGGCGACGGGGCAGGGGCCGCGGTGCTGCGTGCAGAGACCGGCGCAGGCAGCACGGCGGATAGAGGCGTGCTTTCGGTCCGCATGCGTTCCGACGGGCGCCACTATCAAGCGCTCTATGTTGACGGCGGCGTCTCTTCCACCCAGACGTCGGGCCATCTCAGGATGCAGGGGCGCGAGGTCTTTCGCCATGCCGTGGCCAATCTGGCGGAAATCGCGGGCGAGGCGCTGGAGGCCGCAGGTGTCGGCACCGACGAGGTCGACTGGCTGGTCCCCCATCAGGCGAACCGCCGCATCATCGATGCGACCGGCAAGAAGCTCGGCATCCCGGCGGAGAAGACGATCGTGACCGTGGACCGCCACGCCAACACCTCGTCCGCCTCCATCCCGCTCGCGCTCAACGCCGGCATCGACGACGGGCGGATCAAGCCGGGAGATTTGCTGGTGGTCGAGGCGATCGGCGGCGGGCTGGTTTGGGGCGCCGGCGTCATCCGTTTGTAAGGCGTTGAGCCCGCCCGACAATTGAAAGTCGGGCACGCGAGTCGTGGTTGACGCTGCGGCGCCGAGGCATTACCGTGGCCGCCATCATAAGGGAGGCGGGAAACGATGGCCGGGCGAACGGTCACCCGCGCCGATCTTGCCGAGGCTGTCTTCCGCGAAATCGGCCTGTCACGCAAGGAATCGGCGGATTTGGTCGAATCCGTCCTCGGCTTGATTGCCGATGCGCTAGCGCGTGGTGAGCCGGTGAAGATTTCCTCCTTCGGCAGCTTCAGCGCGCGGACGAAGGGCCAGCGTATCGGCCGCAACCCCAAGACCGGCGAAGAGGTGCCCATCCTCCCGCGCCACGTCCTGGTATTCCGCGCGTCCCATGTGCTGAAGGACCGTATCAATAGCTCGCTCGCGCCCGCTGAAGAGGGCGAGAGCGCGGAGACGGTGTCGGACATCGAGCGGCCCGGCGGGCCGGACTCTTACTAGACGATGCAGGGTGCCGAGCCCGCTGGCGCGGGCATTCCGAAATCGCCGGACGCGTTCCGTACCATCGGCGAAGTCTCGGAGGCGCTCGCCGTGCCGCAGCATGTGCTCCGCTTCTGGGAGACCAAGTTCACTCAGATCAAGCCGCTCAAGCGGGGCGGCGGTCGGCGCTACTACCGGCCCGAGGATGTGGCGCTGCTGCGCCATATCCGGCACCTGCTTCACGCCGAGGGATACACCGTGCGCGGGGTGCAGAAGCTGCTGCGCGAGCGGGCGTCCCGGCCGGCCGCCGCCGCACCTGCAGCGCCTGACAGGGTCGAAGTTGAGAGCTCCCTCGACCCTGAGACCCGCGCCCGCGCCACCCGCGTCCTCGACGAGCTCCGCACACTCCGCGACATGCTTCGGGGGCGGACCACGGCCTGAGACGACCCCAACCACCGGCACCCGCGGACGCTGGTCCAATGCCATCAGGGAGGCATGCGATGCGTCTTCATGTTCGCGCACTCTTGGTTGCTCTCGCCATTGTCGCCTGCGCGTCCGGCGCTCGGGCGCAGGATTACAGCGCCGTCGTCGTGTTCGGCGACAGCTTGAGCGACTCCGGCAACGTGGCTCAGGCGCTGCAGCTGGGGTTGCCGCCGGGAAGCAGCTTCACCACCAACCCGGACCCGGTCTGGGCTGAGCTCGTGGCGCAGACCTTCGCTGCGCCGGGGATCAACTCCCTCGCCGGCGGGACGAACTACGCCATCGGCGGTGCCTGCGTGAATCCGGACAACCCCTGCAATCCTCTCGTTCCGGGGATCGACGCGCAGATCGGCCAGCACCTCGTATCGCGCCCCTCGGGCGCTGCCGACCCCAACGCCCTCTACGCCCTGTGGGCCGGGAGCAACGACCTCGTTGCGGTCCTGGAGTCCGCGTTGCCTGGATCCGGCATCCCGCCGGTCGATCCTGAGACCGCCATCCCGGCGACGGCGCTGAGCTATGTGAGCGTAATTCGGCGTCTTCAGGAGGCCGGCGCACGCCATATCGTGGTGTTCAACCTGCCCGACGCGGGCGCGACACCCTTTGCCCAGAGCGTCCCCGATCCGCGTATTCCGCCGATGCTGACCGCCCTGACCAACGCGTACAACAAGACGCTCGACACGGGGCTCGGCTCGCTCGACGACGGCATCGTTCCGATCAACGCCTATGGATTGTTCGAGCAGGTGCTGCAAGACCCCGAGGCCTACGGCTTCACCAATGTCCGTGGAACGGCCTGCAGTCCGGCTGGCCCGGATGTGTCGTTACTGGCATGCAGCCCGGCGGGCGCGGGTTCGCCCGTGAGCTACGCGCCCGATACCAACAACACCTTCCTCTTCGCCGACGGCAAGCACCCCAGCGGCGCGGCGCACGCGATGCTCGCTAGCGTGGTGACGGCGACCCTCGCGGCGCCGGTCCAGGTGTCGCTCGCCGGCGAGGCGGGCGAGGCAGCGGTGGCCGCCCACCGGAGCGCCGTCGCAGCCGAGCGACTCTCCGACATGGGACTCGAGCGACCGGCCGGTCAGTGGCGCAGCTACGTGCTGGTGCGTTCGGGCCGGCGCGAAGTCGACGCGCTGCCGCGTCTTGGCGAGGCAGAGGCCGACGAGCAGGCGGTCACGCTGGGCTTCGGTCAGCGCGCGTCGGCCGACGTCTGGTGGGGTGCGGCACTGAGCCTCGGCCGGCACGACGACGGCGTCTCGGGGGCCACCCTCGATAGCGATACGACCGTCGGCTCCTTGCACGGGACGTGGCGGATGGGCGCCATTCACCTGAGCGGCGCGGTGAACCTCGGCAGGACCGAGGTGGACATCGAGCGCTCGATCACTCTCGGCCCGGCGGTGAGCACCCAGCGCGGCGCCACGGCCGCGCGCCAGATTGGCGTCGATGTCGACCTCGCATGGACGCTGGAAGCATTGGAAACGGTCCGTCACGGGCCGGCGATCGGCCTCTCCTGGCTCGATCAGGAGGTCGACGCGTATCGGGAGAGCGGACGCGCACCCACTGCGATGAACTTCTCCGCGTTCGAGCGGAGCTCTCTCGTCCTCCGCGCCGGCTATCGAGTGACGGGCGAGGCGGAACTGAGCGGCCTCGTCGTACGTCCCTACGCCGGCGTCGCTTATGAGAGAGAGCTCGACGACGACCCCGTCTCGGTCACGGCCGGCTCCAACACCATGGCCGGGCAGTTCACGGCAGAGGGCTTCAAACCGCCCCGTCACTGGCTCAGCGCCGATGTAGGCGTCTCGGCCAGCCTGGGCGGGCAAGCAAGCGCCGTCCTGGGATATTCGGGGCGCTCGGGCGACGCCTCGCGCGGCGATCACTTGGTGAGCGCAGGATTGCGCATCGCGTTCTGATCCGGGCGACAAGTCAGGGCTGGTTCGCCGGTCGTTCAAATTATCGTGTGGTTCAATGGATTAGAGGAAGGATTTTGGCGGAGGGACGGGGATTCGAACCCCGGACACCTTTCGGTGAACACGCTTTCCAGGCGTGCGCCTTAAACCACTCGGCCATCCCTCCGCGGCGGCGGAACAATAGCAACAACGTCTGGCGCTGCAATACGCGAGACACCATATTGGTCGAAAGGGGAAGTCGTATGGTGATCGTTCGTCTCGTCGGGGTCGCGCTCCTGCTGATTTTCTTCGCCGTGTTCGGCCACGAGGTCTACAGCGCGGTGGGCGCCGGCGGCTACCGCCTGATTTCGGGCGGCGAGCTGTGGTTCATGTTCGACGGGAACAGCCTCGTCGGCTTCCAGGCCCTGATCGAGAAGAACGTCGCCCCCTGGCTCTGGTCCGATATCGTGCTGCCGGTGCTGCGCGGGCCCGCCTGGGCGATCCCCCTGGTGCCGGCGGCGCTGCTGCTCCTGCTTGGGAGGCGCAGGCGCCGTAGTACCCGCTGGCAATAGGGCGGGCCTGCCGCTGCCTACACGCCGTGGGCGTGGCCTCTACGACTCGCCGATCTTGAGCGCGGCGAGAAATGCCTCCTGCGGAATCTCGACGTTGCCGATCTGGCGCATGCGCTTCTTGCCCTTCTTCTGCTTCTCTAAGAGCTTGCGCTTTCGCGTCACATCGCCGCCGTAGCACTTCGCGAGTACGTCTTTGCGCAGCGGGCTTACGGTCTCTCGCGCGATGACCTTGCCGCCGATCGCGGCCTGAATCGCGATCTTGAAGAGCTGGCGCGGGATCAACTCCTTGAGGCGGACGCAGAGCGCGCGGCCGCGCCATTCGGCCTGGCTCCGGTGGGCGATCAGCGCCAGCGCGTCCACGGGCTCGCCGTTGATCATGATGGCGAGCTTGACCAGGTCGCTCTCCAGATAGTCTTCGAGCCGGTAGTCGAAGCTCGCATAGCCGCGCGAGACCGACTTCAGGCGGTCGTAAAAATCGAAGACGACCTCGTTGAGCGGCAGCCGGTAGATCACCATCGCCCGGTTGCCGGCGTAGGTCAGGTCGAGCTGCATGCCCCGCTTCTCCTCGCAGAGCGCAAGCACGCCGCCCAGATGCTCGTCGGGGACCAGGATCGTGGCGTGAATCCAGGGCTCGTCGATCCTCTTGATCCGCGTGGGGTCCGGCATGTCCGCCGGATTGTGGAGGGAGAGATCCTGGCCGTCGGTCAGCGTCACGCGGTAGACGACGCTCGGCGCCGTCGCCACGAGGTCGAGGCCGAACTCGCGCTCCAGCCGCTCCTGCACGATCTCCAGGTGGAGCAGGCCGAGAAAGCCGCAGCGGAAGCCGAAACCCAGAGCGGGCGAGCTCTCGGCGTCGTAATGGAAGCTCGAATCGTTGAGCCGGAGCTTGGCGAGGCTCTCGCACAGCCGCTCGTAGTCGTTCGAATCGACCGGGAAAAGCCCACAGAAGACCACCGGCACGCTGGGCCGAAAGCCCGGCAGCGCCGCCGCCGCAGGTCGTCTGACCGCGGTGATCGTGTCGCCCACGTCGCAGTCACCCACGTCCTTGATGGCGGCGGTGATGAAGCCGATCTCGCCCGGTCCGAGGCTGTCGACCAGCGTCTTCTTGGGCGTGAACACGCCGACCCGCTCGACCTCGTGCTCGGCGCCGGAGGCCATCATGCGGATCTTCGTGCGCGGCGTGAGCCGGCCGTGCATGACGCGCACCAGAATCACCACGCCGAGATAGGGGTCGTACCAGCTATCCACCAGCAGCGCCGAGAGCGGCGCGTCCTCATCGCCCTCGGGCGCGGGCAGGCGGGCGATGAGCGCATCCAGCACGGTCTCGATGCCCAGCCCGGTCTTGGCGGAGACCTCCACCGCGCCCGAAGCGTCGATGCCGATGACGTCCTCGATCTGCTGCTTCACCCGCTCCGGCTCGGCCGAGGCGAGGTCCATCTTGTTGAGCACCGGGACGATCTCGTGGTCGTGGTCCACCGCCTGATAGGCGTTGGCGAGAGTCTGGGCCTCCACGCCCTGGGTGGCGTCGACGACCAGGAGCGAGCCCTCGCATGCTGCCAAGGAGCGGCTCACCTCGTAGGAGAAGTCGACGTGGCCGGGGGTATCCACCAGATTGATGACATGCTCTGCGCCCTCGGCGCTGCGATAGGCGAGGCGCACGGTCTGCGCCTTGATCGTGATGCCACGCTCGCGCTCGAGCTCCATCGAATCCAGCACCTGGCTGGTCATCTCGCGCTTCTTCAGGCCGCCGCAGCGCTCGATCAGCCGGTCGGCGAGGGTCGATTTGCCGTGATCGATGTGGGCGATGATCGCGACGTTGCGGATGCGTGCGAGGTCGGTCATGGGAGCGGCCCGAACCCTTTGCCCGAGCGCAAGCGCGGTCAGCCGCGCAGCACGCCGCCGGTGATCTTCGCCACGTTGGCGACGATCTTCGCGGCCGCCGCGTCGATTTCCGGATCGGTCAGCGTGCGGTCCTGTGCTTCGAGCCGAACCGCGATCGCGAGGGATTTCTTGTCCGCCTCGATACCGGAGCCGGCGTAGACATCGAACACTTTGACCGCCTTGATCAGCGCCTTCTCGGCATTGCGGGCGGCGCGCTCGACCTCCGCTGCGGGGACCGCGCTGTCGAGGATGAACGCGAAGTCGCGCTCGGCCGCCGGATAGTCGGAGGCAACGAGCGGCGGCCTGGCGCGCGTCACCTTCGCCTTGGGCTTGGGCAGGGCGTCAGCCATCACCTCGAAGCCCACCATCGGCCCCTCGGCCCCGAGCGCGGCGAGGACGCTGGGATGCAGCTCGCCGAAATAGGCCAATGCTGTGCGACCTAACGCAAGCGTGCCGACCCGGCCGGGGTGGTACCACTCAGGCCCTTCCGCCCTGGTCTGGAGGCTGCCGAGCGACACGCCGGCCGCACTGAGGGCGGCGAGCGCATCGGCCTTGGCGTCGAACGGGTCCACCGGTCGCTCCGCCCCGTGCCAGTTGCGCGGCACCGCCGCCTGTGCCCGCACCCCGGCGACGATCGTCCGCTGGTCGTCCGGCCCGGTGCCGGTGTAGACCGGGCCCGTCTCGAACAGCGCCGCGTCCGCGAGGCCGCGATCCGCGTTGCGCCGGCAGGCCTCGATCAGATTGGGCAGGATCGAAGGGCGCATGGCGTCGAGCTCGGCATTGATCGGGTTCGCCAGCACCAGCTCGTCCGGCGCACCGCCGAAGAGCGCCGCGTATTGTCGGGGCATGAAGGACCAGGTCACCGCCTCGAACATGCCGCGCGCCGTGAGCGACCGGCGCATGGCGCCGAGCCGGCGGCGCGTGGGCGAGAGCGCCGGCCGCGCCCTCTCGCTCGCGGTCGGGGTGAGGGAGACGGCGGGGATTTGATCGAAACCCGCGATTCGCAGCACTTCCTCGACAAGGTCCGCCTCTCCAACGATGTCGCCCCGCCAGGGCGGCGGCTCGACCGAGACCAGGTCGGCGTCCTTCTCCTCACAGGCGAAACCCAGAGCCGAGAGGATGCCGAGGGATTCGGAGCGCTCGCTGTCGACACCGCCGAGCGCCTTGACCCTGGAGGGGCGAAAGGCGATCTCGCGCCGCCACGCGGGCTCCGCGCCGGCGACCACGACCTCGCTCGCCTCGCCGCCGCAGATCTCGATGACGAGACGGGTCATGAGCTCCAT
The DNA here is from genome assembly GCA_965262755.1 of Alphaproteobacteria bacterium. Lineage (GTDB taxonomy): Bacteria > Pseudomonadota > Alphaproteobacteria > UBA828 > UBA828 > WTGU01. Next base: position 2,291,423 of record OZ253557.1, read on the forward strand.
GCCGGGCCCTGCGAACGCCGGATCGACCCCGCGCTCGAAGCGATAGCGGGCGTCGCTCTCGAGGTTGAACGCGCGCCCGGTCGCAGCCGTGCGAACGGGGTCGAACAGCGCGATCTCGATGAAGACATCCGTCGTCTCCATCGTGCATCCCGTGGGCTCGCCCCCCATGACTCCGGCAAGGCTGATCACGCCGCTCTCGTCGCCGATCCCGGTCATCGTGTCGTCGAGCACGAATTCCTTGCCGTTGAGCGCGGCGAACGGCGCGCCGCCCCCGCCGAGCCTGAGCCAGATGTCGCCCTTCACCTTGCCGGCGTCGAAGACGTGCACCGGGCGGTTGCGGTCGATGGTCAGGAAGTTGGTGAGGTCGACCAGGGCTGAGATCGGCCGCAGGCCGACCGAGGCGAGCCGGTCCTTGAGCCAGCGGGGGCTCTCGCAGTTGCGCACGCCCCGCACGTAGCGGCCGAGGAAGAGCGGACACGGGCTCGGCCCGTCGCCGGGGAAGTCGAGCGTCACGTCGATGGGGCTCTTGAAGGCGCTGGCGACGGGCTCGATCTCGGCGGTCTTGAGGCGGCCCGCGCCTGCCGCCGCGAGGTCGCGGGCAATGCCGTAGACGCCCAGGCAATCGGCGCGGTTGGGCGTGATCGCGATATCGAACAGCGGGTCGTCCAGGCCCATGAACTGGGCGAAGGGCGCGCCCACCGGGGCTTCGGGGTCGAGCTCGATGATCCCTTCGTGCTCGTCGCTCATGCCCATCTCGCGCTCGGAGCAAAGCATCCCGCAACTCTCGACGCCCCGGATCTTCGCCTTCTTGAGGACTACGCCGGTGCCGGGGATGGTGGTGCCGGGCGGCGCGAAGACGCCCTTCATGCCGGTCCGCGCGTTGGGCGCGCCGCACACCACCTCGACCTGCTCCGTGCCCGTATCGACCACGCAGAGCCTGAGCTTGTCGGCGTTCGGATGCTGCTTCGCCTCGACCACGTGGGCCACGGTGAAGGCCGCGAGCTCATCGCCCGGGCGGCGGACCTCCTCCACCTCGAGCCCGATCGCGGTGAGCTTCGCCGCGAGCTCGTCGAGAGACGCATCCGTCTCCAGATGCGTCTTCAGCCAGGAGAGGGTGAACTTCACGCGCTCAGCCCCGCTGCCAGGCTCGGCACGTCGAAGGGCGCGAAGCCGTAATGGCGCAGCCAGCGCAGGTCGGCGTCAAAGAAGCTGCGCAGGTCGGGCATGCCGTATTTCAGCATCGCCGGGCGCTCGACCCCGAGGCCGAAGGCGAAGCCCTGGTAGCGCGCGGGGTCGAGCCCCACGATCTCCAGCACCTTCGGGTGCACCATGCCGCAGCCCAGGATCTCCATCCAGTCGGCGCCGTGGCCGATGCGCAAGCCCCCGCCCTCCCGCGAGCAGCCGATGTCCATCTCGGCGGAAGGCTCGGTGAAGGGGAAGTAGCTCGGGCGGAAGCGCACCGGCAGGTCTTCCACCTCGAAGAACGCCCGCGCCAGATCGATCAGGCAGCCCTTGAGATGCCCCATATGGGTGCCCTCGTCGATCACCAGCCCCTCGATCTGATGGAACATGGGCGTGTGCGTCATGTCGTAGTCGCAGCGATAGGTGCGGCCCGGTGCGATGATCCGGTGCGGCGGCGGCTCGGCCTGCATCGTCCTGATCTGCACCGGTGAAGTGTGGGTCCTGAGCAGCATGCGCTCGCCCGCCTCGTCGGCGCCGAAATAGAAGGTGTCGTGCATCTGGCGCGCCGGGTGCTCCGGCGGGATGTTGAGCGCCGTGAAATTGTGGAAGTCGTCCTCGATGTCGGGCCCTTCGATGACGCGGAAGCCCATGTCGGCGAGAATCGAGATCAGCTCATCCAGCACCTGGCTGATCGGGTGAATGGTGCCGTCCGCCTCCGGGCGGGGCGGCAAGGTGACATCCACCCGCGCGGTCGCAAGGCGCTGGTCCAGGGCGGTGCGTTCCAGTGCCGCGCGGCGCGCGTCGAGGGCATCGGCGAGCCTGCGCTTGATCTGGTTGAGCTGGGCGCCGGCCTCCTTGCGCGCGTCGATATCGAGCCCGCCGAGGCCCTTCATCGCTTGCGTGAGCGGCGATTTCTTGCCGAGCGCCGCGATGCGGGCCTGTTCCAAAGCGGGGAGGTCGCCGGCCGTTTCGATCCCGGCCAGCATCCGCTCTTCCAGGGTGTGGAGGTCTTCCAAGGACCCTACTCCGACAGCCGAGCCCCGATGGCGCGGCGGCCGATCAGCCGGTCGCGCCGTGCGCGCTCCGCGCCTGCTCGACAACGGCCGCAAACGCCGCCGGCTCGCGGACGGCCAGGTCGGCCAAGACCTTGCGGTCGATGTCCACCTTGGCGAGCGCGAGACCGTGCATGAGCTGGGAATAGGTGAGCCCGTGCTCGCGGGCCGCGGCGTTGATCCTCTGAATCCACAGTGCGCGGAACCGGCGCTTGCGGGTGCGGCGGTCGCGATAGGCGTATTGCAGCGCCTTCTCGACCCGGCGGAGGGCCACGCGGTAGCTGGAATGGCCGCGACCGCGATAGCCGCGGGCCAGTTTCAGCACCTTCTTGTGCCGGGCGTGGGTGGTCACGCCCTGCTTTATCCGTGCCATGAGGAGTCCTCCGCCGCGCTCAGAGATAGGGCAGGAACGGCCGCACAATCGCCGCATCCGACGCGGAGAGCGTCTGCGATCCGCGCTGGTTGCGCTTCACCTTCTTCGTGCGCTTGGTCAGATTGTGCCGGTGGAAGGCTGCACGCCGGCGGAGCTTGCCGCGCCCCGTGACGGAGAACCGCTTCTTGGCGCTGCTCTTGGACTTGAGCTTGGACATAAGCGTCTCGCGTTTCTCGATGGACAAGGGGGTGCCGGGCGCGCGCCGTTGTACTCGCTGTGCCAGCAGGATTCAAGGGCGGGTCGTGCCTTGCTTTGAAATACTGTTCCCGGCTTTTGGCGTTGGCACGGGATTGTCTCATCGTCGCCGGCGGCAGCGCGCACCCCCTACCTCATCCCGGCCCTCTCCGCCGCGCAATTCATTTCCCTCAAGCGCCGGGCGCTCGCTCCGCGAGCTTGGCATTCGCGCCTTACGGCGCTTGGGGGCGGAGAGGGGGACCCTCCGCAATCGCCGCCTGCGTCCCCTTTCCACCCATTCAGGAGGAGAGGGCCGGGGAGAGGTGGGTGTCGTTCGGGCGGCGCCCGGGGGTTACTTGCGGGCCATCACCATGGTCATCTGGCGGCCCTCCATCTTCGGCATCTGCTCGACCTTCGCCAGCTCGCCGAGGTCATCGCGCACGCGTGCGAGCACGTTCATGCCGATGTTCTGGTGCACCATCTCGCGTCCCCGGAAGCGCATGGTCACCTTGACCTTGTCGCCCTCGTCGAGGAACCGGCGGATGTTGCGCAGCTTCACCTCGTAGTCAGCCTCATTGATGCCGGGCCGGAACTTGACCTCCTTGATTTCGATCGTTTTTTGCTTCTTGCGGGCTTCGCTGGCCTTCTTCTGGGCCTCGTACTTGTACTTGCCGAAGTCGAGGAGCTTGCACACCGGCGGCTCCGCCTCCGGTGCAACCTCGACCAGGTCGAGCCCGACCTCGTCCGCGAGCTCCAACGCACGCTCAACGGCGACGACGCCGACCTGCCCTCCGTTTTGATCGATGAGGCGGACATTTGCCACCTGAATATCATCATTGACGCGCGGTCCTTCACGCGTCGGTGGTGTCGCGACCGGATGTCTCGCTATTCTCCGCCTCCCTTCATCGTGGCGCTTGTCGGGCCGACGGCATCGTCATGGACGGTGTGGCGCTTCGTCAACCCGTTCCCTCCTGAGCGGCCCGCCGACTGAGCGGTCCGGCCGCTTGCCGGCAAAGTGTAGTGACGGCCTCGTCCAGCGCAAGAATTTCTTGATCCCTGGATCCGAGCCGCCGCACCGAGACGGTGCCCTGCTCGGCCTCCCGCGCGCCGACGGCGAGGATCAGCGGGATCTTGGCCGCGCTGTGCTCGCGCACCTTGTAGCCGATCTTCTCGTTGCGGAGGTCGGCGTCGACGCGAAGCCCGACGCCCTGCAGCCGCCGGGTCACCGTCTTTGCGTAGTCGATGGACTGGTCGGTAATGGTCGCCACCACGGCATGGGTGGGCGAGAGCCAGAGCGGCAAGTGGCCGCCGTAATGTTCCAGCAGGATGCCGATGAAGCGCTCGAGCGAGCCGAACAGCGCCCGGTGCAGCATCACAGGCCGGTGCCGCACGCCGTCCTCGCCGATATAGCCTGCGTCGAGGCGCTCCGGCAGGTTGAGGTCGACCTGGAGCGTGCCGCACTGCCACTCGCGCCCGATGGCGTCGCGCAGCACGAACTCGAGCTTCGGCCCGTAGAAGGCGCCCTCGCCGGGATTGTGGCTGTAGTCGATCCCCATGCTCTCCAGCGCGCCCTTCAGCGCCGCCTCCAGCTGGTCCCAAACCTCGTCGGCGCCGATGCGCTTGGGCGGCCGGTCGGCGAACTTGATCTGCACGTCCTCGAAGCCGAAGTCGCGGTAGACGTCGAGACAAAGCTCGGTCACGCCCCGGCACTCCGCCTCGGTCTGCTCAGGCGTGCAGAAGATGTGGGCGTCGTCCTGGCTGAAGGCGCGCACCCGGAGCAGGCCATGCAGCGCGCCCGACGGCTCGTAGCGGTGGACCTTGCCGAACTCGGAGATTCTGAGCGGCAGGTCGCGGTAGCTCTTGATGCCGCGCTTGAAGACCTGCACGTGGCCGGGGCAGTTCATCGGCTTGATCGCGTAATGCCGGCCGTCCTCGGTCTGCGAGGTGAACATGTGCTCGCGGAAGGTCTGCCAATGGCCCGATGCCTCCCAGAGCACGCTGTCCATCATGTCGGGCGTGCTGACCTCGTCGTAGCCGGCGGCATCCTGTCGCGCGCGCATGTAGTCGACGAGCGCGCGGAAGAGGGTCCATCCCTTCGGGTGCCAGAACGCCGCGCCCGGCGCCTCCTCCTGGAAGTGGAAGAGCTCCATCTCGCGCCCGAGGCGCCGATGGTCGCGCTTCTCGGCTTCCTCGAGCCGGTGCAGATAAGCCTTGAGCTGCTTCTGGTCCGGCCAGGCGGTGCCGTAGATGCGCTGGAGCATCTCGTTCCGCGCATCGCCCCGCCAGTAGGCGCCGGCGACCTTGAGGAGCTTGAAGGCGCCGACCTTGCCGGTGGACGGCAGGTGGGGGCCACGGCAGAGGTCGACGAAACCGCCCTGCCGGTAGAGCGTGATGGGCTCGCCGGCCGGGATCGCCGCGATCAGCTCCGCCTTGTAGTGCTCGCCCATGCCCTCGAACAGCGAGATCGCGTCGTCGCGGGACCAGACCTCGCGCTCGACTGTCTCGTCGCGCGCCCTGATCTCGGCCATGCGCGCCTCGATCTTTTCGAGATCGGCGGGCGTGAAGGGCTCGCCGCGGGCGAAGTCGTAATAGAAGCCGTCCTCGATGGCGGGGCCGATGGTTACCTGGACGTCGGGGTAGAGCTCCTTGACCGCCTCCGCCAGGAGGTGCGCGGAGTCGTGGCGCAGGACCTCGAGCGCGTCCTCATCGCGCGCGGTGATCACACGCACGGCCGCGTCGTCTTCGATCGGCCGGGAGAGATCGCGCAGCTCGCCATCGACCTCGACCAGAAGCGCCGCCTTGGCGAGTCCGGGGCCGATGGAGGCCGCGAGGGCGGCGCCGGTCACGGGGGCGTCGAACGAGCGCGCCGCGCCGTCCGGCAACGAGAGTGTCGGCATGGCGGCGGTGTTAAATCCCTAGTTCCCCCGAGGTCGCGGCACTGTAGCCGCGGCGCTTCGCCTGTCAAGACGAGTGGCACCCCCGCAACGGTTGCCTGACTGGGTTCAGGCGGATATTGAGACGAGGTTCTTGAGAACGGAGCGGGAAGCGTAATGACAGACGGTTACAGAGCACTTGTCGTCGATCGGCGAGAGGACGGGGTCGCGGCCGACATCAGGACACTCACCGAGTCCGATCTGCCGGAGGGCGAGGTCACGGTGCGCATCGATTATTCGTGCCTCAACTACAAGGACGGCCTGGCGCTGACCGGGCGCGCGCCGATCATCAGAAAGCCCCCGATGACCGCCGGGATCGATTTCGCCGGCACTGTGGAGCGTAGCGAGTCTCCGGACTTCGTGCCGGGTCAGGCCGTGGTGCTCACCGGCTGGGGAGTCGGCGAGCGGCACCCGGGCGGCTTCGCTCAACGGGCGCGGGTGCCGGCGCGCATGCTGCAGCCGTTGCCCGAGGGCTGCGATACGAAATGGGCGATGGCCATCGGCACGGCAGGCTTCACGGCGATGCTCTGCGTCATCGCGCTGGAGCGCGCCGGTGTCGCCACGGGCGCGGGCCCTGTCGCGGTCACCGGTGCTGCGGGCGGCGTCGGCAGCGTTTCCGTCGCGCTCCTCGCCCGCCTCGGCTACGAGACCGTCGCCATCTCCGGCCGGCCCGAATGCCGCGACTATCTCACGGGCCTCGGCGCGAGCGAGGTGCTGCCCCGCGGCAAGCGGGCGGAAGCGCCCGACAAGCCCCTGCTCTCCGAGCACTGGGCCGGCGCCGTCGACTCGGTGGGGGGCGCGATGCTGGCCCACGTCCTGGCCGAGACCCGCTACGGCGGCGCGGTCGCGGCCTGCGGCCTTGCCGGCGGCGCCGGCCTCAAGACCACGGTCATGCCCTTCATCCTGCGCGGCGTGAGCCTGATCGGCATCGATTCCGTCATGTGCCCGGCCGCGCCGCGCCGGGAGGCCTGGCAGCGGCTCGCGCGCGACCTGCCGGGCGATGCCCTCGATGCGATGACCGAGGTGGTGGCGCTCGATGAGGTGGTGGCTCGGGCCAACGACATCCTCGACGGCGGCGTGCGCGGCCGCGTCGTCGTCGACGTCAACGCCTGAGGGATACAGGGAATCAGCCGTAGAGGACGGCGGTGACCTCGTAGGTGTGGCGGCCGCCCGGGGTCTCGAGCTCCACGGAATCGCCGATCGACCTGCCGACCAGCGCCCGCGCCAACGGCGAGGCGATGGAGAGCCGGCCCTCGCTGGCGTCGGCCTCGTCGGCGCCGACGATCTGATAGGTGCTCTCGGCCTCGGTGTCCTCATCGACGATGGAGACCGTCGCGCCGAATTGCACCCGGTCGCCGGAGAGCGTGGTGGTATCGATCACCTCCGCGCCGCCGACCTTGGCTTCGAGCTCCAGGATGCGCGCCTCGGTCAGGCCCTGGCGGTCCTTCGCCGCGTGGTACTCGGCATTCTCCGACAGATCGCCGTGCTCGCGGGCGGCGGCGATCTCGCGCACGATGTGTGGCCGCTCGGCCTTGAGCCGGCGCAGCTCGCCCTTGAGGCGCTCGTGCCCCTCGGGCGTCATTAGATGCCTGTCCATTGCCGGATCTCGCGCGCCCTCGGCCGGGGCGCATCCTCTCCCGAGCCTGTCGATGATCTCCGCTTATCGGCGTTTCCCGCCGACGTTCTGATTGGACTGAGAATAGGACTGGAGCGGGGCGACATCAAGGCTGCCACCCTTCAGCGCCTCGACGCCGCGGATCATGGCGCGGCTACCCGAGAGCGTCGTGAAGTAGGGGATCTGATGTTCGAGCGCGGCGCGGCGCAGGCGATAGCTCGCCAGCCGTTCCTGCGCGCCCTCCGTGGTGTTGACCACGAGCTGGATGGTGCCGTCCTTGATGGCATCGACGATGTGCGGGCGGCCCTGCTGCACCCTGTTGACGTGCGCAGCGGTAATGCCGGCCTTCGCCAGCGCCCTGCGGGTGCCGCTGGTGGCGACGAGTTCGAACCCGAGCTCGGCCAGGCTGCGGGCGATCGCCACGGCGGCGGGCTTGTCGTCGTCCCGCACGGAGACGAAGGCCCGGCCCGAGACCGGAAGGTGCATGCCGGCGCCGATCTGCGCCTTGGCGAAGGCGCTGCCGAAGTCGCGGTCGATGCCCATGACCTCGCCGGTGGACTTCATCTCCGGCCCGAGGACCGTGTCCACGCCAGGGAAGCGCGCGAAGGGGAACACCGCTTCCTTCACCGCGACATGCTGAGGCGCCGCGCCGCCGTTCAGGATCGCCTCGGGTAGGCGTTCGCCTGCCATCGCGAGCGCCGCGAGCTTTGCGATCGGGGCGCCGATGCTCTTGGCGACGAAGGGCACGGTGCGGCTCGCCCGCGGGTTGACCTCCAGCACATAGACGGTGCCGGCTTGCACGGCGTATTGCACGTTCATCAGGCCGCAGACGTCGAGCGCGCGGGCCAGCGCAATGGTCTGGCGGCGGATCTCGTCCACGGTCTCTTCGTCCAGCGAATGCGGAGGCAACGCGCAGGCCGAATCGCCCGAGTGAATGCCTGCCTCCTCGATGTGCTCCAGGATTCCGGCAACGGCCACGTTCTCCCCGTCGGCGAGCGCATCGACGTCGACCTCGATTGCGTCCTTGAGGTAGCGATCGAGCAGGATCGGGCCGTCGCCGAAGGCCTCGGCGGCGTCGCGCATGTAGCAATTGAGCTCCTCGCTGTCGTTGACGATCTCCATGGCGCGCCCGCCGAGCACGTAGGAGGGGCGGACCACGACGGGGTAGCCGATGCGCTCGGCGATGGCGCGCGCCTCTGCGCTGGAGGTGCAGGTCTCGTTCGCGGGCTGTCTGAGTCCCAGGTCTCCCAGCAAGGTCCGGAAACGGTCCCGGTCCTCGGCCAGGTCGATCGCATCGGGCGCCGTACCGAGGATGGGCACCCCAGCCGCCTCCAGCGCCTTGGCAAGCCTGAGCGGCGTCTGCCCGCCGAACTGGATGTTGAGGCCGACCAATTCGCCTGCGCTCTGCTCGACGCGGACGATGTCGAGCACGGTCTCGATGGTGAGCGGCTCGAAATAGAGCCGGTCGGAGGTGTCGTAGTCGGTGGAGACGGTCTCCGGGTTGCAGTTGACCATGATGGTCTCGAAGCCTGCGTCCTTGAGCGCGTAGGCCGCGTGGACGCAGCAATAGTCGAACTCGATGCCCTGGCCGATCCGATTCGGCCCGCCGCCCAGGATGACGACCTTGCGCCGGTCACTGGGCTCCGCCTCGCATTCCGGCAGGCCGTCGCCGCTCGCGGTCTCGTAGCAGGAATACATGTAGGGCGTGCGCGATTCGAACTCGGCGGCGCAGGTGTCGATCCGCTTGAACACCGGGTGGACGCCGAGCTCGGCGCGTTTCGCCGCGACCGCCGCTTCGACGGTACCCGCGAGGGTGGCGAGCCTTCGGTCGCCGAAACCCAAAGCCTTCAGCCGGCGCAGGGCGTGCACGTCGCCCGGCAGTCCGTTCGCGCGGACCTCCGCCTCGGCCCGGACGATCACCTCGATCTCGCGCAGGAACCAGGGATCGACGGCGCACGCCCGGTGGACCGCATCGATGGTAACGCCGCGCCGGAGGGCTTCCGCGATCACGAGCAGGCGATCGGGCCTCGGCTGGCCGAGCGCTGCCAGGATCGCCTCGTCATCGCCTTCTTCGGCGCCGGGAATGTCGATCTCGTCGAGTCCGGTGAGCCCGGTCTCCATGGAGCGCAGCGCTTTCTGCAGCGATTCGCAGAAGGTGCGCCCGATCGCCATGGCCTCGCCCACCGATTTCATCGAGGTGGTGAGCAGGGGCTCGGCGCCCGGAAACTTCTCGAACGCGAAGCGCGGGACCTTGGTCACCACATAGTCGATGGCGGGCTCGAAGGAGGCGGGCGTGACACCGGTGATGTCGTTCGCGATCTCGTCGAGGGTGTAGCCGACCGCGAGCCTGGCCGCGACCTTGGCGATGGGGAACCCGGTGGCCTTCGAGGCGAGGGCCGACGAGCGCGAGACCCGCGGGTTCATCTCGATCACCAGCAGCCGGCCGGTGGCCGGATCGACGGCGAACTGGACGTTGGAGCCGCCGGTCTCGACGCCCACCTTGCGCAGCACCGCGATGGCGGCGTTGCGCATCAACTGATACTCCTTGTCGGTGAGCGTGAGCGCCGGCGCCACGGTGATCGAATCGCCGGTATGGATGCCCATCGGGTCGAGGTTCTCGATGGAGCAGACGATGATGGCGTTGTCCGCCTTGTCGCGCACTACCTCCATCTCGAATTCTTTCCAGCCGAGCACCGATTCCTCGACCAGGATTTGGCCGGCAGGCGAGGCGGCGATGCCGGCCGCCGCAAGCTCGGCGAACTCGGCGCGGTTGTAGGCGATCCCGCCGCCGGTGCCGCCGAGGGTGTAGGAGGGCCGGATGATGGTCGGCAATCCCACCAGGTCGAGCGCCTGGCGGGCCTCGTCGAGCGAGCGCGCGATGCGGCTCTTCGGGCATTCCAGGCCGATCTCTTTCATCGCCTCGCGGAAAGCCTCTCGGTCCTCCGCGACCTCGATGGCGGCCCGCGACGCGCCGATCAGGTCCACGCCATGGCGCGCGAGCGTGCCGTCGTCGGCGAGTGCCAGCGCCGTGTTCAGCGCGGTCTGCCCGCCCATGGTCGGCAGCAGGGCGTCCGGCTTCTCGGCAGCGACGATCCGCCCCACGATTTCGGGCGTAATCGGCTCGATATAGGTTGCGTCGGCGAACTCGGGATCGGTCATGATCGTCGCCGGGTTCGAGTTCACCAGGATGACCCGGTAGCCTTCGTCCTTGAGCGCCTTGCAGGCTTGCGTGCCCGAATAGTCGAACTCGCAGGCCTGGCCGATCACGATGGGGCCGGCCCCGATCACCATGATCGAGCCGATGTCGGTGCGCCTTGGCATGGCGTTGGCGCCGGCCGTCAGCCCATCATCGCGACGAACCGGGCGAAGAGATGCTGGGCATCCTGCGGGCCGGGCGACGCTTCCGGGTGATATTGGACCGAGAAGATCGGCCGGTCGTCGACGGCGAGACCCTCCAGCGTGCCGTCGAAGAGGGAGACGTGCGTGGCCGTGACGCCGGCAGGCAGCGAGTCGGCCGTCACCTCGAAGCCATGATTCTGGCTCGTGATCTCGACCCGTCCGGTCGCCAGTTCCTTGACCGGGTGATTGGCGCCGCGGTGGCCGAGGGGCATCTTCCTCGTCTCCGCACCGAGGGCGAGCGCGAGCAACTGGTGGCCGAGGCAGATGCCGAAGATCGGCAAGCCGCTCGCCATCAGCGACTGGATGACCGGCACCGCATAGTCGCCGGTCGCGGCCGGGTCTCCCGGCCCGTTGGAGAGAAAGATGCCGTCCGGCTCGTGCGCGAGGATCGACCCGGCGTCCGCCGTGGCGGGCACGACGGTCACCCGGCAGCCGGCCGAAGCGAGCGAGCGCAGGATGTTCCGCTTGGCGCCGTAATCGACCGCGATGACATGGTGGCGCGGCGCGGAGACGGTGCCGTAAGCGCCGGTCCCGAACTCCCAGGCGGTCTCGGTCCAATCGTAGACCTGGCGGCAGCTGACCTCCTTGGCGAGGTCCATGCCCTCCAGCCCCGGCCAGGCGCGGGCCTTGGCGATGAGCGCAGCCTCGTCGATCGCCTCCGGTTCGGACGTGTGAACGAGCGCGCCGTCCTGTGCACCGGCCGTGCGCAGCAGGCGGGTCAGGCGCCTGGTATCGACGCCGGCGATACCGATGAGGCCACGCCGCTCGAGCCAGCGCTCGAGGTGCTGCACGGCGCGCCAGTTGGATGGCTCGGTGACGTCGGCGCGGAGCACGAGCCCGAGCGCCGCCGGCGCGCCTGCCTCCAGGTCGTCATCGTTGGTTCCGACATTGCCGATATGGGGAAAGGTGAAGGTGATGATCTGCCCGGCGTAGGACGGATCGGTGAGAATCTCCTGGTAGCCGCTCATCGCCGTGTTGAAGCAGATCTCGCCCACGGCTTCGCCCTGGGCGCCAAGGCCCCGGCCGCGAAAGACCGTTCCGTCGGCGAGCGCGAGCGCCGCAGTGGCGGTAGGCGATCCAGTCCCGGACATCGAGTTTCCTGCGGACCGGCCGCGCCTTGCCGCCGCCCTGTCCGATCAATGGTGTGCGCAGTGTAGTCGGGGCCTTGCCGGGGTCAAGCATCGACCCCATTCTCCCATCGCGGGCGCGCCGGGGGCCCAATTTCGTCGCCGGAAGCACCCGTGGGGAAACGACATTCCTGTCAAGGGCGAATCGTCGTTGATCGCCGCCGCCGGGTGTCTATAGTCCGCTACATTCCAAGTGAGGGGAGGGTGCCCATGCTGCGACGGCAGCTGGAGGACGCGCTTACGCTTGCAATGAAAGCGCGCGAACCCTGTCGGGTGGCGACAGTCAGGCTCATTCTTGCAGCGCTCAAGGATCGCGGCATTGCCGAGCGCGGCAATGGCAATGGCAATGGCGAGCTGGACGACCCGCACATCCTGGCTCTGCTGCAAACGATGATCCGCCAGCGGCGCGAGAGCATCGAGCAGTACGAGCGGGGCGGCCGCATCGACCTTGCGGAACGCGAGGCCGAGGAGATCGTCGTCATCCAGTTCTTCCTGCCGGTGGCAATCGAAGGCGATGATCTGGTGTCAGCCGTGCGCGGCGTCCTGGACGACTTAAATGCCCGCACTATCAAAGACATGGGCCGCACGATGGCGCGCCTGAAGCAAAAGTATCCGGGCCGCATGGACTTCGCCAAGGCGAGTGGATTGGTGAGGGAGCTGCTCGCTCCGAGCTGATCCGCCGGGGCCGGCGGACGCCGCGCCAATAGGCGGGGAGAGACCCGCCCCGTAAAGGTTACAAAGGCTGGGAAACCGGCGCGAGCCGGGCCATGATGGGCGCTCAGCCAGGCGTGAGGGGATGACGTTCCCACCTCAATTTCTGGACGAAATTCGCGCACGCATTCCGCTGGAGGGCGTGATCGGCAAGCGCGTGCGGCTGTTGCGCCGCGGGCGCGAATTGCTCGGGCTCTGCCCCTTCCACAAGGAGAAGACGCCCTCCTTCACGGTGAATGAGGACAAGGGCTTCTTCCACTGCTTCGGCTGCGGCGCCCACGGCGATGTAATCGGCTTCATCATGCGGGACGAGGGCCTCTCGTTCCCGGAAGCGGTGGAGCGGCTGGCGGGCGATGCCGGGCTCGCCCTGCCCGCGCGCGACCCGCACGCCGAGGCACGGGAGCGGGAGCGCCACTCGCTCTACGGCGTGGTGGAGGCTGCGGCTGCCTGGTTCGAGGCGGAGCTTGCGGGGCCGCGCGGCGTGGCCGCCCGGCGCTATCTCGACGTCCGCGGTGTGGACGAGGAAGCCCGCGCCCAGTTCCGCCTCGGCTACGCGCCCGACAGCCGCACGGCGCTCCGCACCAAGCTGGAGCAGGGCGGCGTCACCGAAGCGATGATGCTGGACGCAGGCCTCGTCATCGCGCCGGACGATGACCGCACGCCTTACGATCGTTTTCGCGGGCGCGTGATCTTCCCCATCTGCGACCGGCGCGGCCGGGTCGTCGCCTTTGGCGGCCGGGCGTTGGGCGACGGCCAGCCGAAATATCTCAACTCGCCGGAGACCCCGCTCTTCGCCAAGGGCAGCCTGCTCTACGGCCAGCATCTCGTCGCGCCAGCCGCCCGCAAGGCGGGCCGGGTCATCGCGGTCGAGGGCTACATGGACGTGATCGCGCTGCACCAGGCAGGCATCGCCTGGGCCGTGGCGCCGCTCGGGACCGCGCTTACAGAGCAGCAGCTGGAGTTGCTTTGGCGCCTCGCCGAGGAGCCGGTCCTCTGCTTCGACGGAGACGAGGCCGGCGCCCGCGCCGCGGCGCGCGCAGTCGAGCGCGCTTTGCCCCAGCTCAACGCGAAGCGCTCGCTACGCTTCGCGACGCTGCCCTCGGGCCAGGACCCTGACACGATGGTGCGCGATCGCGGCCGCCAGGCGATGGCCGAGATCGTCGATGCTGCAATCCCCCTCTCCGACCAGCTCTGGAGGATGGCGCTCGCCGGCCGGGCGCTCGACACGCCGGAGGCCCGCGCGCGGGTCAGCAAGCAGCTCCAGGACCAGATCGCGCGGATTCCCGACCGCGATCTTGGATTCCGCTACCGGGAAGATTTCCGGCAGCGGCTGCGGCTGCCGTGGCAAGGGCGGGGGCAGGGCGGTTCGCCATCGGTCAATGCCCCCGAGTCTCCGGTGCGGCGGGGTGAGGCGCTCGGGCCCGGCGGGCAGGGCACGGCTCAGGTCCGGGAGCGTACCTTGCTCCAGACCATGCTCGATTTCCCTGCATTGGTTATCGAGCAGCAGGAGACGTTGGCCCGAATCCGCCTCGAGACGCCGCGTTTCGCCGCAGTCATGACGGCGTTGATCGAATGGGCCGAGACCGGCCCCGAGCCGGAGGACGCTCCGCTGCGCGACGCGCTTGCGCGCCACGGCCTCGGCGGCGTTGTCGAGGAACTGGCGGAGGCCGACACGCACTATCTCAACAGGGCAGCCAGCGTGGACGACGCGCGCAACACGCTTGCTCACGCCCTGGAACTGCAGCGACTCCGAATCGAGCTGCCGGCGGCGCTGTCCGAGGCCGAGAAGGCGCTTGCCGACGAGACGAGCGAGGAGAATTGGGAACGCTTCCAGGAAGCCATCCGCCGCAAGCGCGACATGGAGAAGGTGGAAATGGAGCTTCCGGACGATGTCGGGCGCTCCCGGACCGGCGGGCCATAAGAGCGCGCGCGACCCCATCGGCGCGGGTATGCCGCCAGACGCAGCGCGCTTGACACTCTTCCGCGTGTCTTACAGACTTTCGCACGATGAAGAGGCTTGACCTGGAGGCCTCCGACCCCACATCACGCGAACCGGGCGCAAGCGGCGCATGCGTGTCCCCGAGCCGTCCGAGGGGTGGAATGCGTCCCCCGCGTGGCCAACCGGCGCCCGGTCGATCCCGAGGGCCGGATAAGGAATGATCCGCATGGCGACGAAGCCCGTCAAACAGGCAGAAACCACCGAACGTACCGAGGAGCCGGCCGACAGCCCGATTCTCGATTCGCTCACCGCCCCGGTGCGGAAGATGGTCGCGCGCGGCAAGGAGCGCGGCTACGTCACCTACGACGAGCTCAACAAGGCGCTGCCTTCGGACGAAGTTAACTCCGAGCAGATCGAGGACACGATGACGATGCTCTCCGAAATGGGCATCAACGTCATCGAGAACGAGGACTCGGAGGAGACCACCAGCGAAGAGAAGCCGGAAGCCGCACCCGCCGCCACGGCTGCGACGGTCGGCGAAGACGACCTCGGCCGCACCGACGACCCCGTGCGCATGTATCTGCGCGAGATGGGCAGCGTCGAGCTCCTCTCCCGCGAGGGCGAGATCGCCATCGCCAAGCGGATCGAGGCGGGACGGCAGGCCATGATCGGCGGTATCTGCGAGAGCCCGCTGGCCATGCGCGCCATCATCGAATGGCGCGATGCGCTGCGCGAGGGCACGATGCTGCTCCGCGACGTCATCGACCTGGAGGCGACCTACGGCGGTGGGCCGGAGGCAGCGGCGGCGCGCGCCGAGGCGGCGAAGGCTGCAAACGCTGACCCGGGCAATGGCGCCGCCGCCCCGCCCGACGGGGCGACCGGCACCGACGGGGCCGAGAAGAGCGAAGGCGACGGGGCCGAGAAGAGCGAAGGCGACGAGGACTTCGACGAGGGGAACGTCTCTCTCTCGGCGATGGAGCTGGCAGTTCGCCCCCAGGTGATCGAGACCTTCGACGCGATTGCGGTCGCCTACAAGAAATTCCGGCGTCTCCAGGACATCCGCCTGGAGCTCGCCCAAAAGAACGAGACGCTGACCGACTCCCAGACCCGACGCTACAACAAGCTCAAGCGCGATCTTGTGGAGCTCATGCAGGGCGTCCGGCTCAACAACAATCGCATCGAGGCGGCGGTGGACGAGCTCTATGGCCTCAACCGCGGCCTGATGACACACGAGGGCAGGCTGCTGCGCCTCGCCGTGCGCTGCGGCGTCTCGCGCGAAAAGTTCCTGAGGTACTATGTCGGGCGCGAGCTCGATCCGCGCTGGCTCTCCCGCGTCGGCCGGCTGAAGGACGATGGCTGGAAGCGCTTCGCCAAGCAGAAGCGCCCCGAGATCGCCGTGCTGCGCAAGAACATCATGGCGCTCGCCCAGAACACGGGGCTCGAGCCCACCGAGTTCAAGCGGATCGTTGCCATCGTGCAGAAGGGTGAGCGCGAGGCGGGCCAGGCCAAGAAGGAGATGGTCGAGGCCAACCTCCGCCTCGTGATCTCGATCGCCAAGAAATACACGAACCGCGGCCTCCAGTTCCTGGACCTGATCCAGGAGGGCAACATCGGCCTGATGAAGGCGGTGGACAAGTTCGAGTACCGGCGCGGCTACAAGTTCTCGACCTATGCCACCTGGTGGATCCGCCAGGCGATCACGCGCTCCATCGCCGATCAGGCCCGCACCATCCGCATCCCGGTGCACATGATCGAGACGATCAACAAGCTGGTGCGCTCGTCGCGCCAGATGCTGCACGAGATCGGGCGGGAGCCCATGCCCGAGGAGCTTGCCGAGCGGCTCGGCATGCCGCTCGACAAGGTGCGCAAGGTGATGAAGATCGCGAAGGAGCCGATCAGCCTGGAGACGCCGATCGGCGACGAGGAGGACAGTCACCTCGGCGACTTTATCGAGGACAAGAACGCAGTTCTGCCCGTCGATGCGGCGATCCAGTCCAACCTGCGCGAGGCCACGACGCGGGTTCTGGCGAGCCTCACGGCAAGGGAGGAGCGCGTGCTCCGCATGCGCTTCGGCATCGGCATGAACACCGACCACACGCTTGAGGAGGTCGGCCAGCAGTTCTCCGTCACCCGCGAGCGCATCCGCCAGATCGAGGCCAAGGCGCTCCGCAAGTTGAAGCACCCCTCGCGCTCCCGCAAGCTGCGGAGCTTCCTCGACGTCTAGGCGTTGCGGGCCAAGGGGCGACGCCGAAATTGGAGAAAATTACAAAACGAAGCCAATTTCACACAAACCATTGAGTTATAGTAATAATTAGGACTTTTCTCTAATCCTGGCCTCCGGTCGGGAGACCGTCCCGCCGCGTGCTAAGCTCCCTCGGCAACGGCGAGGTGAGGGACATGGCGGCCGGTAAGGCGACGACCGCGCAAGAACCGGTGCCGCCGCCGCCGCGCGGGCACCGGCTTGTCTCGTTCGCCCTCCTCATCGTCTGCGGCGGCACATTCGGGCTGATCTTCTCGGCCAACAAGATCGCCGTCACCGGGGGCATTCCGTTCTTCGCCTATGTCTTCTGGCAGACGGTGGGCGCGGGCCTCGTCCTGTTGTTGTTTGCCGCTCTGCTCCGCCGGCGCCCGCGCTTGAGCTGGCCCTATGTGCGGGCCTATTTCGTGATCGGCTTTTTCACACTGGCCTTTCCGTTCGTTCTCCTGGCCTTCATCGCTCCCAAGCTGCCGGCCGGGGTAATCAGCCTGGGCGGGACGCTCAGCCCAACGATCACCTATATCCTGGCGTTGGCGCTCGCGATGGATCGCTTTCGCTGGCTTCGGATCGGCGGAATCGCGCTCGGGCTCGCCGGCGTTCTGCTGGTGGTCCTGCCGGAGACGAGCCTGCCCGATTCCGACATGGCCGGCTGGGTTCTGCTCAGCCTGCTGGTCCCGGTCAGCTACGCCTCCGGCACGATTTCGGCCGCCCGCCTGGCACCCGCCGAGGGCGATTCGCTCACCATGGGGAGCGGGCTGCTCTTCGCCTCGTCGATCATGGTCTTCCCCTTCATGGCGGGGAGCGGGCAGTGGTGGTTCTTCTCCGGCCCGATGAGCGACAGCGACTGGGCGCAGATCGGCGCCATTCTGATCAACGCCGCCTTCTTCTATCTGCTCCTGGAGATCGTCAGGCGTGCCGGGCCGGTCTTCTTCTCGACTCAGAACTACGTCGCCACACTGGCGGGGATCGGCTGGGGCATCCTGATTCTGGCCGAGAGCCACAGTGTCTACGTCTGGGGGGCCTTGGCGCTGCTTTTCGCCGGCCTCTTTCTGGTGACCCGCCGCGGTCCGGGCGCGGCTTAGAGCGGTGCGGACCGAGGAGGGATTCCCCGGCTAAGGCGCGCGTACGAGGTCCAGCAGACGCTGGGAGAGGTTCTCGCCTTCGGGCCACGTGAGGCCCCGGTCGGCGAGATAGCGGCGCACGGCGTTGCGCGTCTGCTCTCCGGGAACGCCGTCCAGCGGCCCCGGATCGTAGCCGTGGGCCGCGAGGCGGCGTTGCAGCTCCTCGACCTGGCTCTCGGAGAGGATCAGGGTGATCGCCTCAGCCCGGACCGAGGCTCCCTCCGAGCGCGGCGCGAATTCGCCGGCACGGGCGCGGGCGTTGTCCACGTCCTCCGCAAGCAGAATCTCGGCCAGTCGGGCCGCAGCGTCGGCCGCCTGCTCCTGCTCCGCGCCCGCGCCGTGGCGCGCCGCCACTTCGAGCCAGTAGAGCGCCTGCGTCCCGTCCTTCTCGACGCCGCGCCCGGTCTGATGGAGCAGCGCCAGATTGAACTGCGCCTGGGTCAGGCCCTGCAGGGCCGCGCGCTCGTACCACGTCGCGGCCTGGGCCAGGTCCTCGGGTACGCCGCGCCCGGTCTCGTGGAGAAGGCCTAAGTTGAACTGCGCCATCGCGTCGCCCCCTTCGGCGAGCGGGCGCCAAGCCTTCGCGGCCTCGCCATAGTCGCCGGCCTCGTAGGCAGCGGCGCCGTCTTCGAGCAGGTCGGCCGCCGCCGGCCCCGCAGCCGCCGCCCAGAGGGAGGCCGCGGCGAGGCACATGAGGATCCCTGCGCACGCGCGCTTACCGGGCCGAATCGTGGAGATTAGAGTCACAGCGCCGCAACATTATCCCGATTCGCCGGGCGGGCAATAGGAAGCGACGCCGCTGCAATGGCCGCGCACCCTGGCAATCGCTAGAATGCCGCCCGTCGCCGTTTGAGCACTGCCCAACGGCCTCGGGAATCAAGGGAGAGAAGAATGCCGACAGGTCCAGTACCGCCGAGCGCGAAGAAGGTCCAGGAGTTGGCCGAGTCGTTCGGCTTCACGATGAGCGATGCGGACGCCGACCTCTACAGCGAGATGATGGCGGGCACGCTGAACAGCTACCGCCGCCTCGACACGATGCAGGAAACCAAGCCTCCGGTGAAGTATCCGCGCTGCGGCTCATACCGGCCGGGATCTGAGGAAGACCCCTACAACGCCTGGTACGTGAAGGGCGAGATCAAGGGCTCAGGCGAAGGCGTGCTTGCCGGCAGGCGGGTCGGCATCAAGGATGCGATCTGCGTGGCGGGCTTCCCCATGATCAACGGCGCCAAGGGGATGGAGGGCTATATCCCCGACATCGACGCCACCGTGGTGACGCGCGTGCTCGATGCCGGCGGGACCATCCTCGGCAAGACCAACAGCGAGGACTGCTCGTTCTCGGGCGGCAGCCACACCTCGGCCTATGGGCCCGTGCGCAACCCGCACAAGCCGACCCATTCGACCGGCGCGTCGTCCAACGGCAACGGCGCCGCCATCGCGGCCGGCGATATCGACGTGTCGATCGGCGGCGACCAGGGCGGCTCGATCCGCATTCCCGCGAGCTGGAGCGGCATCGTCGGCCACAAGCCTACGTATGGCCTCGTGCCCTATACCGGCGCCATGATGATCGAGATGACCATGGACCATCTCGGCCCCATGACCGACACGGTGGAGAACACCGCACGCATGCTGACCGCGATCGCGGGCGAAGACCCGCTCGATCCGCGCCAGCGGGGGTTGATCCCGGCGGGGCTGGACATGGACTACGTCACCGGCCTCGATGCGGGCTGCAAGGGCGTCAAGATCGGCGTGCTGAAGGAAGGCTTCGACCAGGGCGCCGGTGAGGAAACCTGGGGCGATACCGGGCTCCCGCCCGGCGACACGGTGGTCTCGGACAGTGTCCGCGCCGCCGTTGACCGCCTTGCGGGCGCCGGTGCCGAGGTGACCGAGGTCTCCAACCCGCGCCACGAGGATGCCTACCATGTGTGGGTGCCGCTCTGCGTCGAGGGTGCGCAGTCGGTCATGCTGAAGGGCAACAACACCGGCACCAACTGGCGCGGCTTCTACAACACGCAGCTCCTCGACAACGTGGCGAAGGGCGCGCGCGCCCGGCCCAACGACATGGGCGTGATGGTGAAGTACGTGCTGCTCTTCGGCGAATACATGCAGTCGGAGTACTACAACCGCTACTACGCGAAGGCACAGAACATCCGGGACCAGATCACGCAGAGCTACGACGATCTGCTGGAATCCTGCGACGTGCTGGTGATGCCCAGCACGTCGATCCTGCCGACGCCGATCCCCGACAACGACGCGCCGCTCAAGGAGCGCATCATTCGCACGCTCGACATGATCCACAACACCTGCCAGTTCGACGTGACCGGCCATCCGGCGATCTCGGTGCCGTGCGGAGTCTCGGACGACCTGCCCATCGGCTGCATGATCGTCGGCCGCCACTTCGAGGACGCGAAAGTGCTCCAGGTGGCAGCGGCGCTGGAGGCGGCGAAAGACTGGAAGAGCTGCTGATCGCTATCGGCTGGGGGCGCCGCTGCCTCATCGCGGCGGCGCCCCTGCGTCCTGTTTCTGAATTTCGCATGACTTCGGGTTGGTCGTGCGGTCTTCCCGGCCCGCTCATACCTCTGGTCATGCCCGGACTAGTTCCGGGCATCCATGTGGTTGCCCCATTCCCCGTGGCGGCGAGGCGGCCCCATGGATAGCCGGGACAAGCCCGGCTATGACGAGGAGGAAGGAACCCCGCCAATGCACGCAAACGCCCCGATCAGGACACTAGAAAAAGGGCTTGGCGGAGAGCGTCTTCAGGAATGTATCCAGCGTGGAATCGTAAGCGGTTCCCACCCCGTCGTCGTCGAAAACAACGAGGTGTTCCAATTTAGGAACCAACTCGATGCGGTCCCCTATTTTATGTTTGTGATGCGACTCCGCAATGCATAGCAGCCGCTCGTTATTCTCCAGTCTCGTCAAGTATTGATAGTGCGATCCTCGAAACGAAATTTCGACGATCTCTCCCATCAGTTCGCTTGCATGGTCGTGCACGATGTCGTCGGGTCTTGCCAGTATTTCGACGCTTCTTCCCAGCGCGATATCGTGGCCTTCGTGCACGCTATGGATGCCGAGAACCGATCGTAGCTTCGTCTCGTCGATGGCCGTCGCCTCGATCAACTGCCCTTCGCCGACGAACTGCGCCACGAATTTAGAGTTCGGCAGGTGATAGAGCACATAGGGCTCGTCCCACTGCTGGATGCGCCCGGCATCCATCACGCCGACCTGGTCCGCCATGGCGAAGGCTTCGTTGTGATCGTGGGTGACCAGTATCGCGCTCATGTTCTCGTGTTTCAGGATGCGCCTGACTTCCGGCACGATGGCCAGGCGCAACTCGGTATCGAGGCTGGAGAAGGCTTCGTCCATCAGCAGGAGCTTCGGCTTGGGCGCCATCGCTCGCGCCAGCGCAACGCGCTGCTGCTGGCCGCCCGAGAGCGAATGCGGCATGCGATCCTCGTAGCCCGCCAGCCCGAAGAGCTCCAACAGCTCTCCGGCCCGGCGGCGTTGCTCCGTCTTCGTCGCCCCTCGCAGCCCGAACGCGATGTTGCGGCCGACATCGAGATGCGGAAAGAGCGCGACATCCTGAAACACCATGCCGATCTGCCGACGCTCAGGCTCCACCACGGAATCCGGCGCAGACAGAGGCTGCCCGTTCATGGACACGGTCCCGCTGAGCGGCAGCTCGAATCCGGCGATCCCGCGCAGCAGGGTCGACTTGCCGCAGCCGCTCGGCCCCAGCAGGCTCCCGATCTGCCCGGTGGCGAGAGCAAACGTGGCGTCCATCACCACGGTCTTGCCCTCGTACCCCAGCGATAACGATTCGATCGTCAACAACGGACTATTCCTGGCCTGAATGGCCGCGCGAAATCGTGCGGCTTAGGAGGATCACCGGAAGAACCCCGACCAGCACGATCATGAGCGAGGGCACCGCTGCATCCGCGAGCCGCTCGTCGGAGGCGAGCTCGTAGGCGCGCACCGCGAGCGTGTTGAAGTCGAACGGCCGAAGGATCAGGGTCGCCGGCAGCTCCTTCATGACATCGACAAACACGATCAGCAACGCCGTCAACACCGTGCTCCTCATCAGGGGAACATGGATCTCGGCCAGCACCTGGATCGGCCTCCGCCCGAGCGACCGTGTCGCATAGTCGAGGCTCGGCTTGATCTTGTCCAAGCCGTTCTGCACAGCGCCCAAGGAAATCGCGAGAAACCTCACCGTATAGGCGAAGAGCAGCGCAACGATGCTGCCTGAGAGCACGAGTCCGATCTGCTCTCCCGTGACGAACTTCGCGAGGTCGATCAGGCGATGGTCCAGCCACGCGAGGGGCACGATGACGCCGATCGCGACGATGGCGCCGGGAATCGCGTAGCCGAGGCCAGAGACGCCGAGCGATGCGCGCACCAGCCTCGTGTTGCGGTTGCGCCGCGCATAGCCGAGCACCAGAGCGCACGCCACGGCGATCAGAGCTGCGAGGGCCGCCAGGTAGAAGGAGTTCCAGATCAACGCCAGGAAGGAGGAGCCGTTCCAGGCTGCGTCGTAGAGCGCCCACTTCAGAAGCACCGCACCGGGAAGGATGAACCCCAGCACCACCGGCACCATGCACGAGGCCCAGGCCCAGACGGCCTGCCCGCCGCTCAGCCGAATGCGATGCTCGTAGCGGGCGGGGCCGCTCGTGTCGTAGCGGGCTTTGCGGCGCGAATAACGTTCCATGAAGATCAGCAGGACGACGAACAGCAGCAGCGCCGCCGAGAGTTGCGACGCGGCAGTAATGTCGTCGAAGCCGTAGAAGGTGCGGAAGATCCCGGTGGTGAAGGTGCTCACGCCGAAATACTGAACCGTGCCGTAGTCGGCCAGGGTCTCCATCAGCGCGAGCGAGACGCCGGTGGCGATCGCCGGGCGCGCCAACGGCAGCGCGAGGCGGAAGAAGCTCTGCCGCACGTTGTAGCCAAGCGTGCGGCTCACTTCGAGCGCCGAGGCCGAGCGTTCCAGGAACGACGCGCGCGCCAGCAGGAACACGTAGGGGTAAAGGACCAGCCCGAGCATGACGATCGCCCCGCCGAGGGAGCGGATCGGCGGGAACCAGTAGTCCCCGTGTCCCCACCCGGTAACCTCCCGGATGAAGGTTTGGACCGGTCCGGGATAGTCGAGGAGGCCCGAATAGGTGTAAGCGATGATGTAGGCCGGGAACGCCAGCGGCAGCGGCAAGAGCCAGATGAAGAGCCTTCGCCCCGGAAACTCGCAGACGGCGGTGTACCAGGCGGCGGGCACCCCCAGTATCAGGGTCAGCGTCCCCACGCCCAGCATGAGGACGAGCGAATTGACGACGTAGTCGGCGAGGACGGTGCGCCAAAGGTGCCCCCACGTCGCCCCGCTGTCGGCTCCGAACACCGATGCGACGATGATGAGCATCGGCAAGGCCACGATGAAGGCGAGCAGCGGCGCCGATGCGGTAACGAATCTCGAGACCGACAATGGTGACGAGGCAATCATCGCAAGCTTGGCCATCGGCGTGTTGTGCTGGCCGCTTGCATCGCCGGACCCGTCACGGCCAACGCACGATTGGGAACGCGGCGGCCTACGCCGTTAACGCCAGCCGGCCCGGTCCATCAACTCCACGGCCTGTCGGTTGTTCGCGCCGAGTGCCGTCAGGTTCAGGGTGTCTTCATTGAAGGCACCGAAGGATTCCAGCGTCTCCGACGCCGCCACGCCGGGGACGACCGGGTATTCATGGTTGACCTCCGCGTACCAGGTCTGCGCCTCGGGCGAGACCAGGAACTCAAGCAGGCGAATTGCACTCTCGCGGTTCTGCGCACTGGCTGTGATGCCGACGCCGCTCACGTTCATGTGGACGCCGCGATCGCCCTCGCCCTGATTCGGCCAGAAGACCTTGAGCGCGGCGGCAACCGCCTGGTCCTCTTCCTTGCTGCTCGCGGCAAGGCGTCCGAAATAGTAGGTGTTGGCCACGGCCACATCGCATTCGCCTGCGGCAACCGCTCTCAACTGATCGGTATCGCCGCCGGCGGGCGGGCGGGCGAAATTGCCGACGAGCCCTTCGGCCCAGGTCTCGGTCTGTTCGACGCCGCTCGCCTCGATCATGGAAGCGACCAGGGACTGGTTGTAGATGTTGCCGGAGGAGCGAATGCAGATCCGCCCCTTCCACGTTGGATCCGCCAGTCCCTCATAGGTTGAGAGCGCCGTCGCGTCGACTCTGTCCCGGGCATAGATGATGGTGCGCGCCCGCTTGGAGAGCGCCACCCAGAAGCCATCGGCATCGCGCAGATGCGCCGGAACGGCGGCGTCGATGCTCTCGCTCCCGATCTTCTGGAGGACCCCGGCCTCCTTGGCGCGGTGCAGTCGGCCTGCGTCGACGGTGATGAAGACATCCGCCGGTGACGCCTCGCCTTCCATGCGGAGCCGCTTGAGCAAGGCGTCGGCCTTGCCGGTCACCAGACTGAACTCGATTCCGGTCTGGTCGCGAAAGCGCTCCAGAATGGGCAGGATCAGCGCCTCCTTGCGCGCGGAGTAGATGTTTACGCTCCTGTCATCGTCCGCGGACAGGGTGTTGGGGGCCCAGAACGCACCGCACAGGAGAACCAGCGCCGCAGCGAACGCTATGGTGCGTATAGTAATCGCTTGCATCGTCGATCCGTCCTTTTGTCAGTCCCCATCACGGCGCAGCGTTTGCCGGGTGGGAGGGTATGACCTCGGGGCAGGGAAGGGGGACGCACTATGTGAACGCTCATTAGTGTAGTTCCAGACTGTAGTGCAGTCCAGGCATATGACGTGGTGCGCGGATGGTCGAGCGCTATGGGGAGGAGGAGTCGAAGGGCTGCCGCGACACCCGGATTGCCTCCGATCGCGCGACCCGTCCCGCTAATTTTCCCAGAGCCATGGTGCGGTGCAAGGTGCCGGGCTTCTGCGCCAGGATTGCGCGATGCAGCAATCATGCTCCCGCGCGCGCATCTGCGTGACGCAGTGCGAAAGCGAGCGGGGCGCGCGGGCGGGCGGGCGGGAACCTATTCAGCGCGTACGACGTTGTGTGATGCGCGCGTTCTTGCCCTTCGGAATCCCACTTATCCCAGTTAATCCCACTGAATCCCGCATAGCATTTGAGTTCTGTCCGAGTGGGATGGCGGAAACGGACCGCGACGGCGGTGAATTTTTCGGGTTAAGCGCCCACGTCCACGATCGCCACCACCGGGCCGCCGCCCTGGGGGCCCTGATGCATCGCATCGACCGAGACGAACACGGCGGGATCGCCGATCGCCGCCGCCGCGACACCGCCCACGGCGCCCTTGGAATGGCGGTGATGGTGGACGTCGGAATCGTCCAGCATGATCTGGCGGCGCCCGCGCAAGCGCGCGGTGCGGTCGGCCTCGCACTTGATGAAACAGTTGACGAGCTTGTCGCCGAGATCGGCAGCGCGGGGGCGCTCCGGCAGGTCGAGGCCGGCGTTACGGATGCCGTCGTAGATGCCGTCGATATCGAGGGCGTCCTGCATCACGCCGTGGCCGATGCGGAAGCGCCCGCCGGCCCCCGGCGCGTTGCCGAAGAGGACGATCTGCCCGCGGTCGAGTTCGACGCCCGAGGAGCAGGAGGCGACCGAGGAGTAGAGATCGAGATTGCGGCAGATTTCGTGGGCCGCCGGCATGCCGACCTCGCCGAGCGCGACGGCGATGCCGAGCCCGGTGGTGCCGTTGGAGACCCCCATCGATTCATGGACCTCGCAGGCCGCGGTCTCGCCCCGCCCGTGCGCGTCCTGCACCGTGTCGATGGTGAGCAGCGGCGTCTTGGTCTGCACATAGTGGACATCCGCGGGGTCGCCGATGCCCGCATCGGCCATCGCCGCGCGCACGCTGTCGGCGATCTTCTCCACCATCGCCGGCCGGCCGATGTCCTCCGGCAGGATGGGCGCGCTCAAGGCGGTCCCCATGGCGAGGCGCAGTGTGTCTTCGGGCCCGGTCTCGACGTTGCGGGCGAAGACGGTCGCATGGGGGGTGAGGACACCGTCGCAGCCGCCCGACCAGACCATGGGGATTTCGCCGACCTCGACTTCGCTGCGCGTGCCGTGCTTGAGGAGGACACCGCGGAAGGCGCTGTCCGACAGGATGCGGGTGAAGTCGTTGACCCCGCCGTTGCCCTCCGTCTTGCCGATGACGGCGACGACGGAATCCGCCGCCATGCGGCCCGACGCGATGAGTTTCTCCAGGCCCGAGGCGTCCGAGACCGATTTGATCTCGACCTTCGCAACGTCGATCGCCATGTCTCTCTCCCCTCCGGCGGCAGAGCGCCGCCCGCTACTCTCAGGCCCAAGCGGTGCGCCGCTGGGTCACGGTTTCGGCGACGACGCGGCCGCGTTTGATCACGTGGGTGCGGTCGGCACGCCTGGTCAGCGCCTCGAGCGGATCGGCCGCGTCGATGATCACCAGATCGGCGACGCAGCCGGGCTCGGCGCCGTAGTCGGTGAGCCCCATGGTGCGCGCGGCGGCACCGGTCTGCATGTCGAAGACCGTCTCGATCTCGTGCGGGCGGCTCATGTGCGCCGCGTGGCTCGCGAGGAACATCACCTCCAGCGGATCCCCGCGCCCGAAGGGGTAGAAGGGATCGCGGATGCAATCCTGGCCACAGGAGACGTTGACGCCGGCCTCCAGCAGCTCCTTCACCCGCGTGATGCCGCGCCGCTTCGGCTGCGCGTCGCCGCGCCCCTGGAGCATCAGGTTGGTCGCCGGGTTCACGATCATGTGGATGCCCGCGTCCCTCACGAGGCCGATGACCCGGTTGGCGTAGTCCTCCTCATAGCCCGCGAGCGCGCAGGTGTGGCCGGCGGTGACGCGCCCCTGCCAGCCCTGCGCCATGGTCTGCTCGGCCAGCACTTCGAGCGTCTTGGCCTCGGGGTCGTCGGTCTCGTCCACGTGCATATCGATATCGGCGTCGTGGTGCGCCGCGATCTCGAAAGCCAAAGCGATGTGGCGCGCGCTGTCCGCCGGCGACGCCTCGTTGAAGGGCATGCCGCCCACCAGATCGGCGCCGGCCTCCATCGCCTTCCACATGAGATCGTCGGTGCCCTTGTCCCTAAAGATGCCCTCCTGCGGGAAGGCCACGATCTGCACATCGGCGATGTCGCGGGTGCGCTCGCGCGCCTCAAGGACGCCTTCGAGCGGACGCAGGCCGCCGATGCTGTCCACATCGATATGGCTGCGAAATCGCGTGACCCCGTGAGCAACGGCGGACCGGATGGTGCGCGTCGCCCGCGTGGCGATCTCCTCCACGGTGTAGGCGCGCTTCCGCTCCCAGATGATCTCGATGGCCTCGTCGAGGGTGCCGGAGCGATTGGGCCTGACATCGTCGTTGATCTGCGCCTTGTCGAGGTGGATATGCGGCTCCAGAAAGCCGGCCACGCAAAGGCGCCCGCCGGCATCGATGGTGCGCTCGGCCGCGGCCGCGGCCCCTGGGGGCGGGGCGACGAAGCGGCCGCCCTTGACGAAGAGGTCGCGCGGCGCCTCCTCCCGCCAGAGATGCGCGCCTGTGATCGCCAGGTCGACCCGATCGTCCGTCATCGTTCGCTCCTCCCTCAGACTCAGGCGCCTGCCTATGAGGCGCCGTCTCCCGCCGTGTCCGGCATGGTTGCCGACGCGGCGACGCCCAAGCGGGCCAGCGTCTCCTCCCGGCCCAGCGCAACCATGACAGCGAAGATCCCGGGCGACGCGTGCGCACCCGTCAACGCCGCCCTGAGCGGTTGCGCGATGGCGCCGAGCTTGACGTCCTCGTCCTCGACAAAGCCGCGGACGGTGCCTTCGAGAGCCGACTCGTCCCAGGCCGCGTTGTCCTGCAGGGCGGCTTTCAGACGGCCAAGGCGGGCCCGCGCCTCGCTGTCGCCCTCGCCGAGCAACCGCGCCGCCTTGGGCGTCATGGCGAGCGGCCGATCGCACACCAGAAACGACAGATTGTCGGCAAGCTCGAGCAGCGTCTTCGCGCGCGCCTTCGCCTCGGGCAGCAGGGCCGCGATGCGCCTGCGCCCTTCGTCCGTGGCGGCCGCCGGGTGGCGCTCGGCGAGTCGCTGCTCGACGCCGGCCAGCAGTGCAGAATCGGCGCTCTCGCGAATGTAATGGCCGTTGAGGCTCAGCAGCTTCTCCATGTCGAAGCGCGCAGCGCCGCGGTTCACCGCATCGAGGTCGAACCAGGCGACGGCCTGGGCGGTGTCGATGATCTCGTCGTCGCCGTGACTCCAGCCGAGCCTGAGCAGCGCGTTGCGCATCGCGGCGGGCAGAACGCCGAGCTCGGCATAGGCGCCGACGGCGACCGCACCGTGTCGCTTGGAGAGCTTTGCGCCGTCGGGGCCGTGGATCAGCGGGATATGGGCGTAAGCCGGCGGCTCCCACCCGAGGGCGCGGAAGAGCTGGGTCTGGCGAAAAGCGTTGGTGAGGTGGTCGTCACCCCGAATGGCATGGGTGATCCCCATGTCGTGGTCGTCGACAACCACCGAGAGCATGTAGGTGGGCGTGCCGTCGGCCCGAAGCAGCACCATGTCGTCGAGAGCGCTATTGTCGATCTGGACATCACGCTGTACCAGATCGGATATGATTAGTTCCCCCTCCTGCGGTGCCCGGAAACGGATGACGGGGGCGACGCCGGGCGGCGCCTCCGCCTCATCGCGGTTGCGCCAGCGCCCGTCGTAGAGCGCGGCCCGGCCCTGGGCGCGTGCCTCGGCGCGCATGGCCTCCAGCTCGTCGGGCGTGCAGTAGCAGCGGTAGGCCCCGCCAGCGGCGAGGAGCCCGTGCGCGACCTCGACATGACGCTGCCTGCGTTCGGACTGGCGCACGATTTCGCCGTCCCACTCGAGGCCGAGCCAGGTCAACCCATCGATGATCGCAGCGATCGCCTCGGGCGTCGATCGCTTGCGGTCGGTGTCTTCCAGCCGAAGCCGGAAGCTGCCGCCGTGGTGGCGGGCATAGAGCCAGTTGAAGAGGGCGGTCCGCGCGCCGCCGAGATGCAGCATGCCGGTTGGCGACGGCGCGAAGCGCGTGACGATGCTCATCTGCGGTCTCACCCCCGGCGGATAGCACTGCGGTTGGCCACGGATCGGAACGGTCGAGCGTTTAGCATATCGCCCGGCGGCAGGCGACCGGCCGCGGAGGAGGAAAGGCGGTCTCCCCTCTCTCCTCCCCCGGACCATGGTGCGATGTGCAGTGCCGGGCTCCTGCGTCAGGCTCACGCCATAAATCGCCAAACTGGGTTGGTCGCGGTGGGCACGTTGAGCGAGCAAGCGGGAGACGACGATCTCGCGCTCAACACCCTGCGGGCGTGCGCGACCCAGGTCCGGGCCGCGGCCGCCAGCAACAACTGTCTGCCGGGCCATCCAATGGGAGGCTTCGCCGTGAACGCTCCGTCGAGCCGTCGGTACCGGTCCGGCGGAATCCCACTCATCCCGCTTATCCCACTTAATCCCGCTGAATCCCGCCTCAAATTAACTCATACCCGCATCGAGCGGGATGCCGGTGGAGCGACCGTGTGCTGAGGCACGTGGACGGCGTGCGCGCCCATCTCGGCGCGACATGGGCCGCCGAGCGTCAGCGTGTGTTCCTCTGGGTGCCGGTCCTCTTTGGCGCGGGCGGCGGCCTCTATCTCACGCTACCGGTGGAGCCGATCGGATGGATCGCGCCGGCCGCCGCGGAGCTCTCCGCGCTCGCGGCGCTGCTGCTGCGCCGGCACACCGCGCCAGCCCTCGGGCTCGCGGCACTGGCACTGCTCGCCGCCGGGGTCGCCGCCGCCGACTGGCGCACCGACCGCGTCAGCGCGCCGGTGCTTGCTGAATCGATCGGTCCGACTGACGTATCCGGACGCGTTGTCTGGGTCGGTGCCGGCGACGGCCCTCAGCGGTACCTCCTGGATCACGTGAGCATCGGGGGCCTGGCTGCGGCAGAGACGCCCGCACGCGTGCGGATCAGCGCTCGCAGCACGGTCCCGGACGGCGTGGGCGTGCCGGGATCGTGGCTCACGGCGCGCGCTTCGCTCAGGCCGCCGCCGGCACCGGCCGAGCCCGGGGCGTGGGACTTCGCGCGGCAGGCGTGGTTCCAGCGGATCGGCGCCGTCGGCTTCGTTTACGGTGCGCCGACGCCGATGGCCGCGCCTGAGGGTGAAGGCGGCGGCTTGCTCTCGCTGCTGTCGCAAGCCCGCCACTGGGTCTCCGCGCGGATTCTCGCTCACACCGCACCGTCGGCCGGGCCGTTCGCGACGGCGCTTCTCACCGGCGATCGGAGTTCCATCGACAAGAAGACGCTGAGCGCGATGCGGGATTCCGGCCTTGCCCATCTTCTGGCGATCTCGGGACTTCATGTCGGCCTCGTCGCCGGGTTCATCTTCTTCGCCGCACGCGGCCTGCTGGCGCTGATCGAGCCGGTCGCGCTCAGAATGCCGATCAAGAAGTGGGCGGCGGGATGCGCGCTGCTGGGCGCTGCGGCCTACCTGCTGCTATCCGGCATGAGCGTGCCGACCCAGCGGGCGTTCCTCATGGTTTCTGTCGTGCTGCTCGCGATCATGCTGGACCGCGCGAGCCTTTCAATGCGCCTGATCGCCTGGGCGGCGCTCCTGGTGCTTGCGATCGCGCCCGAGAGCATGCTCGGGCCGAGCTTCCAGATGTCCTTCGCTGCGGCGACTGCGCTGATCGCGACCTACGAAGCGGCGCGTGGCACCTTCGCCCGCCTGGCGGCGCGCGGCGGTCTCGCGCTCCGCCCCCTCGTCTACGCGGCAGGCGTGTTGCTCACCTCCCTGGTCGCTGGCATCGCCACCGGCCCGTTCGCGGTCTACCACTTCAACCGTATCGCCGACTACGGCCTCCTCGCCAATCTGGGCGCGGTGCCGATCACCGGTTTCTGGATCATGCCCTGGGGGCTGGTTGCGCTTGTTCTCATGCCGTTCGGGCTCGAGGGGATCGCACTCGCCCCCATGGGATGGGGAATCGACGCGGTGGTGTGGATCGCCCGCCAGGTGGCCGCGCAGCCGGGGGCGGTCACGCTCGTACCGGCGATGCCGGCGGCGGCCCTGCTTGCGATCGCGGTGGGCGGCCTGTGGCTCTGCCTCTGGCGAAGCCGCTGGCGCTTTCTCGGCATCGCAGTCATTGGCGGCGGGATGGTGATCGCGGGCCTGGAACGCCGGCCAGACATCTTGGTCGACGGAGACGCAAAGGTGATGGCGGTGCGCGGCGAGGACGGGGAGCTTTGGCTCTCCACCCGTCAACGGGGGCGCTTCGTGAGCAACGTCTGGCTCAGGCGGGACGGGCAGGCAGAGACACCGACCTGGCCGCGAGACGGCGAAGGCGAGCCTGCTGCCGGCCTTCGCTGCGATACGCTCGGGTGCATTCAGCGGCGCGGTGAGAGAACCATCGCGTTCGTGCGCGATCCGCGCGCGTTCGACGAAGACTGCAGCCGCGCCGATCTCGTCGTCAGCACCGTCCCGGCCTGGCATCTTTGCCCCGGTCCCGAGACGGTGGTGGACCGGTTCGACCTTTGGCGCGACGGCAGCCACGCGATATGGCTCGCGCCGGACGGGGTCCGTGTGGAAAGCGTGGCTGAGTCGCGCGGAAAGCGGCCGTGGGTCGCCCGCCGCGCATCAGCTCAGTAGCGGCGAAGGATGCCCTTGAGTTGCCCCTGAACCTTGACCCGGCCGGGGCCGAAGATGCGCGTCTCGAAGCGCTTGTTCGCGGGCTCCAGCGCGATCGATTCGCCCTTCTGGCGCAGCCGCTTGAGAGTCACCTCGCTGTCATCGACCAGGGCCACGACGATGGCGCCGTTCTCGGCCGTCTCGCAGCGCTCGATCACAGCGGTATCGCCATCGAGAATTCCGGCTTCGATCATCGAATCGCCATCGACTTCCAGCGCGTAATGCTCGCCCGCCCCCAGCATCGCGCCGGGGACATCGGTATGGTTGGTCTCGTCGCGCAATGCCTCGATGGGCGTACCGGCCGCGATGCGGCCATAGAGCGGAAGCGCCACGCTGGCCCGGTCGTCGGACGGACGCTCGGTCCCCCGCCCGGAGCGGAAATCGCCCTTGATGACGCTCGGCCGGAAACGCCGGCCCGGCTGCCGTTCCGGCACGCTCGCGGCACGCGACGGCGGCGGCCGCAACACTTCCAGCGCCCGCGCCCGATGCGGCAGCCGTCGCAGGAACCCGCGCTCCTCAAGCGCCTTGACGAGCCGGTGGATGCCGGATTTCGACTTGAGGTTGACCGCTTCCTTCATCTCTTCGAACGAGGGTGCGATCCCCCGGCTCTCAAGATAGGAATCGATAAACAGCAGGAGCTCTTTCTGTTTCTTGGTCAGCATCGCGGGAACTCCATAGGCCGAACAAAGGGGCAACTGTTACCCTTTGTTCTACTTTGGTTCGCCCGCCATGTCAAGAGGTGTCGCCTGAACTCTCGTCAGGATCATAGCCCGCCTCCGAGCGCTCGATGTAGACCATGCAGGTCGCGCGGTCGTGCGTGCCCTCGACGAACGGCCCGCCGCTGCTCTGGAGGATGGTGGCCACGCCCGCCAGGGTGCCGGCGGTGACGCGTACGCCGCCATGGTCGATCGTGGTGTAGTCCGTGCGAATGATGCGGAGGGCGCCGCTCTCCTCGCCTGTCGGATGATGGGTGGCGGAATGGTAGGAGCGTGAACGCCACCGGTGCAACCGGAGGTAGCGGTGCATACAGCAGACTGGGCGGCGGCGCGCGTCAAGCGTCCACGCGCGCCGGGGGGCGCGATACGCCCTCAGTCGTCGTCCGCCACCTTTCGGCTGCGCCCGCTCAGGGCATCGAGCTGAGCCTGCATCTTGTCGAGCCTGTCGAGGACGGCGCCGACATCGGCCTCATCCTCGCCGCCCGTATCGGGCTTCGGTTCCGACTGCCGCTCAGTCGCCGGAACGCCCGCGAACATCTCCATGGTGCGCTGCATCAGCGCCATGTTGCGCTCGGCCATGGCTTCGAACTCGTCGACCGGGAACATGCCGCCAAAGGTCTGGTTCATTCGCTCTCGGATGTCCCCCCGATTGCGCGCGAAGGTCTCCATGGCGACTTCGAGATAGCGGGGAACGAACGCCTGGACGTTATCGCCGTAGAGCTGGATCAGCTGCCGAAGGAAGCTGATCGGGAGCATATTCTGCCCCTTGGCCTCCTGCTCGACGATGATCTGGGTGAGCACCTGGCGGGTGATGTCGCCGCCGCTCCTCGCGTCGCGGACGACGAAATCCTCGCCGTTCCGCACCATGTCGCAGAGGTTGTCGAGGGTCACATAGCTGCTGGTGGCGGTGTTGTAGAGCCGCCGATTGGCGTACTTCTTGATGGTGACGGTATCCGGGGCTTCCTGGTCGGCCCTGTCGTTCTCAGCCATCTTGCACGCCCCCGTTCGGGCTATTCGGCAGCCTCCGGCAGTGGGGCTTCATCGCCGTAGCGTGCGACCCAGGACGGCTCGTAGCCATAGTCCCGCGCCGCAGCCTCAGCGCTGATGTAGCCCTCCAGCACGTCCTCGACCACTGCGCGCGGGTCGCGCTCGCGCGGCTCGCCGTAGCCGCCTCCGCCCGGCGCCTTAACCGAGACCCGCTCGCCGGGGCGGATCGGCACATTCGAGTACTTGCTGGTGGAGATCTTGCCAAATGCCGCGCCGACCGTGGTCCAGCGGTTGGCGCCTTCCTCCCGGTAGAGGGTGGCGCCCGGAATGCCGGAACCGCCGCCGTAGAGGCCCCAGGCGACCTTCTTGTGCTTGTTGGTCATCTGGCTGATCGTCACCTCGCCGGTGCAGAGCATGGTCTTGGAGATGCTCAAGCCCCCGCGATGCGCTCCGGCGCCGCCCGAATCCGGACGCAGCGCATATTCCTCGACGATCCACGGGAACCGCGTCTCGAACACCTCGGTCGGCGTGTTGGCGCAATTGCCGTTGATCGAATCCGTGGCGTCGTTGCCATCGGCAAAGCTGCGCCCACCATAGCCGACATAGGAGAAATCGAAGGCGCCGATGGGCTCGTCGTTGCGCTTGTCGTAGCCGCCAAAGACGAAGCAGCCGTGGGTGGTGCCTTCCGACGCCATTACGCGGTCGGGCGCCGCCGGCGCCATCGCGCCCAGAATGATGGCGACGATGAGCGGATGGGTCTCGGTATTGCCGCCCACCTCGGAGCCGGGATAGTTCACGTTCATCACGGAGCCGGCCGGTGCGATCACCCGGATCGGGCGGAAGCACCCCGAGTTCTTCGGGATGGTCTGATCGGTCAGGTGCAGCATGGCGTTGTAGGACGCCGACCAGGCGACGCCGAGGGTGGCGTTGATGGGCCCGAGCGCCTGGGGCGAGGAGCCGGTGTAATCGATCACCACCTCGTCGCCCTGGACGTGAACGGCGCAGCGGATGGTGAACTCCTTGTCCTCGATGCCGTCATCCTCCAGCCCGTCCTCGAATCGGTAGCAGCCGTCGGGGAAGGCCCCGATCTCGGCCCGCATGCGAGCTTCGGAATAGTCCATGAGGTCGATGACGGTGCGGCGGAAGGTCTCGCGGCCATACTTGCCGACCAGCTCCTTCATCCGCGCCTCGCCGAGATCGACGGCCGAGATCAGCGCCCGGATGTCGCCATAGTTCTGGCGCGGGGTTCGCACGTTGGCGAGCATCAGCTTCCAGACCTCGACCACGTCCTCGCCACGCTTCTTGATCTTGACCGGGGGCACGCGCAGCCCTTCGTGGAAGATCTCGGTGGCCTCGCCGGGGAAGCCGCCGGGCACCATGCCGCCGGTCTCGACGAAATGGCCGATGGCGACGGCGAAGCCCATCAGTTCGCTGTCGACGAAGATCGGCTTGAACATGGTGTGCTCGGGCGTATGCAGGCCGCCCCGGTAAGGATCGTTGTGGACGATCACGTCGCCCTCGTCGATCTTGGAGAGCGAAATCTCCTTCACCATCGAGCGCACGAGCAGGGGCACGCCGCCGATCTGGGCCGGGCAGAATTCGGCCACGGCGATCATCTCGCCTTCGGTGTTGGCCAGCGCGCAGGTGAAGTCCTCGGCTTCGGAGAAGATCGTGGAATAGGCGGTCTTCTGCACGTTGACGCCCATCTCGCGGCAAATCGCGACCATGGCGGATTCGATGATGTTCATCGTGACCATGTCCATGACGGGTTCCTTTCCCTCCCGCGCGTGGGCCTGGATCGGGGCTCAGGCCTGGCGGGCGATCTCGCCGATCAGGATGTTACCGTAACGATCGATCCGTACCGGCTGGCCGGGGCGGACGACGGTGACCGAGGCGGGCTCCTCGATCAGCGCAGGGCCCTCGAAGCTGTGCCCCTCGCGGAGCGCGGCACGATCATGGATCGGGGTCTCCACCCAGCCCTCCTCGAAAAGCACCCGCCGCCTGCTCGCCGGCGACGGCTCGCCCTCGGCCCGGCCGACTTCGGCAAGCCGCGGCTTATCGGTCACCGAGACGGCCGTGACCTTGACCGAGGTCATCTCGATTTTCTCACCCGGAATGTCGAAATTGAAGCGATCCCGGTGCGCCCGATGGAAGGCCTCCCACAGCCCCGGCAACGTGGTCTCGCCGAAGCGGTCGAAGGCGATGGGCACGTCGAGCTCGTGGTTCTGCCCGAGATAGCGCATCTCCAACGAACGGAGGATCTCGATGTTCTCGGTGTAGCCCTGTTGCTCGAGCGCGGCGATACCTTCGCGGATCAGGTCCGAGAGCACGCGATTGGCATGGTCCTCGTCGAAGGCGGCCGAGGTCATCTGCGCTGTCCGCTCCAGGTCGACCCGCGCGTCGGTCATCAGAAAACCGAAGGCTGAGAACTGGCCAGGATGGTTGGGCACGATGCCGCTCGGAATGTTGGCGTGGACCATGAGGTCAGCGACGTGGACCGGCCCCGCGCCGCCGAATGCCAGAAGCGTGAAGTCGCGCGGGTCGAGGCCACGCTCGGTCAGCACCGAGCGCAGCGCGCCGATCATGTTGTTGTTGGCGATCTGCACCATGGCGAGCGCGGTCTCTTCGACCGGCTTGTTGATGGCGCTTGCGACCACGGCGATCGCCGCCTCTGCGGCATCCGGGTCGAGCGCCATGGCACCGCCGAGAAAGTTCGCAGGATTGATGCGGCCGAGTGCGAGGTTGGCGTCGGTCGCGGTCGCCTGGGTGCCGCCGAGGCCGTAGCAGGCGGGCCCCGGGTTGGCGCCGGCGCTTTCCGGCCCCATGCGCAGCATGCCGCCCTTGTCGATCCAGGCGAGCGAGCCGCCGCCCGCGCCCATGGTGCGGATATCAATCATGGGGATCTGGATCGGCAGGCCGAACTCGATCTCAAAGCTCGTGGTAAAGCTCTCCTGGCCGCCCACCACGGTGGAAACGTCGGTCGACGTGCCGCCCATGTCGAGGGTGACCAGGTGATCGACGCCGACGCTGCGGGCGATCTGCTTGGCGCCCACAACGCCCCCGGTGGGGCCGGAGAGGGTCATCTGAATGGGGTGGCGGGCGGCCTCCTCCAGAGTCATCTCGCCGCCGTTGGACTTGATCGCGGCGACCTGGCGGGTGATGCCCTTCTCGTCGAGCCGCGCCCGCATGGTGCCGAGATGGCGGCCCACGACGGGCTTGATGTAGGCGTCGGTGATGGTGGTGGAGGAGCGTTCGAACTCCTTCCACTTGGGCAACACCTCGTAGGAAATGCTGACCGGCAGGCCCGGACATTCCTCGGCGAAGATCGCCTGAGCGGCGCGTTCATGGTCTGGCGTCACGAAGGAGAAGAGGAAGTTGATGGCGACCGCCTCGACACGGCCATGGGCCTTGATCTCGCGCGCGATGGCGCGCACCCGGTCGGTATCCAGCGCACGGTAGACCTCGCCCCTGGCCAGGATCCGCTCATCCACCTCGTAGCAGTGGCGCCGCTTCACCAGCGGCTTGGCCTTGACCCAGGTGATGTCGTAGTGGCTCTTGCGCTTGCCCCGCTGGATGAAGGGCAC
Organism: Alphaproteobacteria bacterium; assembly: GCA_965262755.1. Lineage (GTDB taxonomy): Bacteria > Pseudomonadota > Alphaproteobacteria > UBA828 > UBA828 > WTGU01. Next base: position 2,328,304 of record OZ253557.1, read on the forward strand.
GTCGCGAAACCCGGTCGTGGTCAGGTAGGCGACCGTGGCGCCCTTGCGCTCGAGGATCGCGTTGGTGGCGATGGTGGTGCCGAAGCGGATGTTGCCGATGGCGCCCACATCGCCGGAGCGATCGAGCCCGTCGACGATGCCATCGATCGGGTCAGCCGGTGTGGAAAGGGTTTTCCAGACGTCGACTGCCTGGGTTTCAGGGTCGTAGCGGACGAAATCCGTGAAGGTTCCGCCCACATCGATCCCGACCAGATCGCTCATGGTGCCCCGCCCCGTCGGCCGCTCGGTTGATCGGATGCGTGGAGCGGCGGTGCGCGCTCAGCCGGTCTCGTGGATGCCCTGCTTCGGCAGCGGTATGCGGGGCTGCTCGACACCGTCGGCCCGCGCCGTGAACCATTGGATGCACCAATCGGAGCAGAAGAGCTGATCCTTGCCCTTCACGGAGGCGGAGAGCCCCTCGTCATAGATGAGCACGCCGCAGTTGTCGCACTTCACGTAGCGCTCGATGTAGTACCCATTGTCCGAAAAGCGCATGCAGTATCCCTCCCCGTCCGGCTCTCTCCGCCGGCCCCCAGCAAGCGCCCGGAGTGTGGAGACGATGGCCCTGCGAGTCAACGGGGCGAGCGATCGAACGAGCCATTGACGTCTGAGCCACCGGAAGATATGTTCTGCGTATTGCGTTCAGCGTAATACGGCGAGCTGGATGATATGCTCCTTCGCCGACCGGCGGACCGCAAACGTCTTCAACGGGATAGCGGAGCAGTCTTTTCCGCCATCCATCATGAGGCGAGCGCGGAGCAAGTTGGATCGCATCAACTATGCTGTACGCCTCGACGATCTGCGGGTACCACCCGGAAACCGTCTCGAACGGTTGGGCGGCGACCGCGAAGGCCAGTACAGTATCCGCGTATCTCGCGGCTGGCGGATATGCTTCCGGTGGCGAGATGGCGACGCGTTCGAAGTGGGATTGAACAACCACTACGCGTGAAGCCTGGGGAGTGACATCAATGGTAGTGCCCACGAACCGGATCGCGACGCACCCCGGCGCGCTCCTGCGGGAACAGATCGAAGAGACGGGGCTTACCGTTCACGGAGTTGCCCGAGATATCGGCTTACCGTCGACCCGCCTGCACGAAATCGTTCACGAGCGGCGCGGCGTGAGCGCGGAGACAGCGATCGCGCTAGGAGCCTTTTTTGGCCAGAGCCCGGAGTTCTGGATGAACGCGCAGAAGACCCATGAGCTATCCAAAGCTCTGATCGAGAACGGCAATGACATACGCGCGCGGGTCCGGCCACACGCCGAGAACCGGGCCGCTCTGTAATTCGCGTCAATCGTGTCTCGCCCTGCTACTCCGCCGCTTCGTCCGCGTCGGGCGCGTAGCCGTAATCCCGCGCGGCTTCGGCTTCGGTCAGATAGCCGCGGCTGAGGTCGGCGGCGACGCGCTGTCGGGAGCGTTCGCGCGGATCGCCCAATCCGCCGCCGCCGGGGGTCCGCACCTGCACCGTGTCGCCTGGCGCCAGATGATAGCCCTCACCCTTGGAGAGATGCGGCGGCTCCTCGACGTTGTTGCCGCGGCGGACCTCGATGCGGTTGACCGCGCCGGGCAGACCGCCCGCGAGGCCATGCGGGCCCGTGCGGCCATGGTCCATCATGAACGACGCCTTCGCCTCGCCCCGTAGCAGGCGGACGCGGTAGCTCACCCCGAAGCCGCCCCGGTGCCGCCCGGCGCCGCCCGAGCCCTCCCTCAGCGCATACTCCTCGAACAGGATCGGGTAGTGCTGCTCCAGGATCTCCGCCGGCTGGGTCTTGGAGATGCCGACGGACGAGCAGCCGTTGGTGAGGCCGTCGTCTTCCCACCAGCCGCCGTAGCCGCCGCCGGAGAATATGTACATGACATAGCGGCGCCCCTCCTCCGGGTCGTCGCCGCCGAGGCTGAAATTGCCGCTGGTCCCGGCGGGGGCCGCGAACATGCGCTCCGGCATGGCCTGGCCCAGGGCGCCGAACACCGCCTCCATGATCCGCTGCGCCGTCTCGGCCGCGCAGCCGGAGACGGGTCTCGGATACTCGGCATAGAGGAAGGTGTCGTGGGGCGGCGTCACGGCGATCGGGCGGAAGCAACCGGCGTTGATCGGAACGTCCGGGAAGATGTGCTTGATCGCGCAATAGACCGAGGCCAGCGTCGTCGCCCAGACCGAGTTGACCGGCCCGCGGCAGGGCGGGCTGGAGCCCTCGAAGTCCACGGCGAGGTCGCTGCCCTCCACCGTGACTCGCACGCGGACCTCGAGGGGCTTGTCGTCGACACCGTCGGAATCCATGTAGCTGGAGAAGACGTACGCTCCGTCGGGAATGGACGCGATGTGAGCGCGCATCCGTCGTTCCGAGCGCTCCTTGAGCACCTCGATAGCGGCGTTGACAGTCGCCTCGCCGTGCTTGTCGAGGAGTTGGGTCAGCCGCCGCTCGCCGACCGAGAGCGCTCCGATCTGGGCGCGGATGTCGCCGATGCGTTCCTCCGGCACCCGGATATTGGCGAGCACGATCTGCAAGATGTCATCGTCGAGCACGCCGCGCCGGTGCAGCTTGACCGGTGGCAGCCTGAGCCCCTCCTGCTGGATCTCGGTTGCCTGGGAGGGGAAGCCGCCCGGCACCATACCGCCGGTATCGGGCCAGTGACCGGTGTTGGAGAGATAGGCCCAGAGCCGGCCCTTGTAGAAGAAGGGCCGCACCATCTTCACATCCATCAAGTGGGTGCCGCCGAAATAGGGGTCGTTGACCAGCACGATGTCGCCGGGTTCCAGATCGTCGCGCGCCTCGATCACCGCCTGTGTGGTGGATTGCATGACCCCGAGGAAGATCGGCAGGCCAAGCTCGCCTTGCGCGATGATTTGGCCCGTGTCGGGCGCATAAATTCCGTTGGAGCGGTCGTAGGCTTCCGAGATCACCGGCGAGAACGAGGTGCGCTGATGCACCAGGTCCATCTCGCTCGCAACCTGCTCGAGGCCGCTCTCGATCACCGCAAGGGTGACCGGGTCGAGATCGCGCTCGCCATCCTCTCTCGCCTCCTCGGCGGCCCGCGGCACAGTCAGGACGAGGTTGCCGAGGGCGTCGGCACGGGCCTCGGAGCCCGGCTCCACCAGGATCGTGGTGTCGAGCTGCTGGATGACGGCGGGGCCTGCGATCGTCACATCGCCGGGCAATGCCTCGCGTCGGTAGATCGGCGTCTCCGCCCAGACGCCCTCGAAATAGACCGGCCTCGTCTCGATCAGAGCCGCTTCAAGCGTCGCCCTGCTGTCCTCCGGCGCCAGCGTGAGATCGAGCGGCGGGCGGATGCCGCGCACGGTGGTCCGCAGGTTGACCAGGATGGGCTGCATCTCCGGCAGCACGATGTCGAACCGCTCGCGGTAGAGCGCCGCGAAGGCATCGCGGACGGTCGTCGCCCTAAAGCCCCGGTCCCCGACAGGCACGCGAAAGACGTGGCTCTGGCCGCGGTAGAAGAGGTCCGCCTCGTGCTCGACCTCCACCGCAACGACCGTGACTCCCTCTTCTGCGAGCAGCGCCCGGCCCTCCGCGGCCTGATCCGCCAGGATGCTGTCGGCCGCCCCCGCGTCCACGTCCTCAAGCGGCTGATGCAAGGTGCGCACGAAGTCGTGGCGCACATCGGCGAGCACGCAGCCGAGTGCCGACGTGATGCCGGGGAAGCGCGGCACCAATACGTGAGGCACGCCGAGCTCGCGGGCGATAGCGGTGGCGTGCATCGGCCCCGCGCCGCCGAAGGCGAAGAGGGCGAAGTCGCGCGGGTCGTGCCCCTTGTCCACCGAGACGAGCCGCGCCGCGCCCGCCATCTGATGGTCCACCACCTTGAGGATCGCGGCGGCGGCCTCCGCTTCGTCGAGGCCCAGCGGCACGCCGATCCGTTCGCGGACGGTCCGGCGCACATCGTCGATATCAGGCGGGCTGTCGAGGCCGCCGATGGCACGGGCATCGATGCGGCCCAGCAGCAGGTTGGCATCGGTTACGGTGGGCTCGCGCCCGCCCTTGCCGTAGCAAATCGGACCCGGCGCCGCGCCGGCGCTTTCGGGCCCGACGCGCAGGATGCCGCCTTCGTCCACTCGCGCGATGCTGCCGCCGCCGGCGCCAATGGTCTGGATGTCCACCATGGGCACGCGGAGCGGCATGCCATAAGCGATGTCCTTCTCCGTCGTCGTGGCCGCCACCCCGCCCCGCACGATGGCGATATCGAAGCTGGTGCCGCCCATGTCGCAGCTGATGAGGTTGGGGAAGCCGGCGGTGGCGCCCAAACGCGCGGCGGCGATGACGCCGGCGGCCGGCCCCGACATGACCGTCTGCACCGCCTTCTCGCCCGCAATGCCGGCGGTCATCATGCCGCCATTGCCCTGCATCACCAGCAGCTCGGACTCGACCGCGCCCGCCTTGAGCCGGGCCGCGATGCGGTCGAGATAGCGGGTCATGATGGGCTGGATGTAGCCGTTGAGCGCGGCGGTGCTGCCGCGCTCGAACTCGCGCACCTCGCGCAGGATGTCGGAGCCGAGCGTGATCGGGACTTCGGGCCACACTTCGCGGGCGATGTCGCCGGCGCGGCGCTCGTGGTCGGGATTGAGATAGGCGTGGATGAAGTGGACGACGAGCGCTTCGGCGCCAGCCGCGCGCGCCGCCTGAACCGCCGCCCTCACCTCCTCCTCGTCGAGCGCCGTCACCACCGCGCCCGAGGCGTCGATCCGTTCCGTTACCTCGAAGCGTCTCTCGCGCGGCACGATGGGCTCGAAGCTGCCGAACATGCCCCACGGGTTGGGCCGTGTGCGCCGGCCGAGCTCGAGCGTATCGCGGAAGCCCTGGGTGGTGATGAGCGCGCAGCGCACCCCCTTGCGCTCCAGCACAGCGTTGGTGCCGACCGTGGTGCCGTGGACGACCGTCTCGAATCCATCCGCCGCATCTCCAAGCGCGGCGAGGCCCGCCATGAACCCGTCCGACTGATCCGCAGGCGTCGACGGCACCTTGGCGATGCGCATGGCGCCGGAGGCCTGATCCACCAGCAGCAGGTCGGTGAAGGTGCCGCCGACATCGACTCCGAGCCGGCCACGCGCGCGCGGCTCGCTCATGGTCTGCCGTCTGCGCCGGCGTCCGTCGCGGGCAGGCCCAGGCCCTCCAGCGCGTCGCGCATCAGCTCCAACGCCATCCGCAGGAGGCGGGCGGAGGCCTCCGCGGTCATGAAGGCTGCGTGGGGCGTCAGCGTCACGTTCTCCAGCGCCGCCAGGGGATGGTCCCCGTCGATCGGCTCGTCGGCGAAGACGTCGAGGCCGGCTGCCCGAATCTTGCCACCCCGCAGCACGTCGAGCAGGGCTGCCTCGTCGATAACCGCGCCGCGCGCGGTGTTGATCAGCATGGCGCCCGGGCGCAACAGGGCGAGGCGGCGCGCGTCGATGATGCCCTTTGTCTCGTCGTTGAGGCCGAGATGGAGCGACACCACGTTGGCCTCGCCGAGCAGAGCGTCGAGGGTCTCGATCGGGGTGCAGGGGAGGCCCGCCGGCACGCTGCTCCGGTTCCAGGCAATGACGTTCATGCCGATCCCGTTGCCGAGGCGCACCATCTCGCGGCCGACGCCACCGGTGCCGACCACGCCGAGCGTCTTGCCCACGAACTCCACGCCGTCCAGCGTGCGCCAGGAGCCGGCGCGCAGTGCGCGGTCCATCCGCGCTGTCTGGCGGCCGCAGTCGAACATCAGCGCGAGCGCGTGCTCGGCGACCGTGACGTCGCCATAGCCCTTGATGGTGCGCACCTCGATGCCGAGCCGCTCCGCCGCCTCCACGTCGATGTAGCTCGATGCGCCGGTGCCCATGAAGACGATCACCTTGAGGGCACGGCAGGCGGCAAGCACCTCCTCCGGCATGTAGGTGTGGTCGTTGATGACCCCGACCGCATCGCCGACGTAGGCCGCCACGTCGTCGCCCGGCACGTCGTCGACGGTCATGGCCAGGTCGGGGACGATCGCTCGGAGCTCGTCGTCGTAAAGCTCGGCCAGGAATGACGGACAGTCGAAGAAGATCGCGCGCACCGTTTGCCTCCGGATTGGCTATGGGTTGCCGATTGTAGCAGGCGCCGCCACCGGCGCGCCGGAACCTTCAGCGCGGGTCACGAGCCGCCGTCCGCGCCGCGGGAGGCGGCGGCCGTGCGGCGCCGGGCGCCGGTGTTGACCAGCCAGAGGCCGACGACCATGCACGCAAGAGCCGCCCATACCCAGAGGCCAAGCGTCTCGTCGAAGATCAGCAGCGCCCAGAAGATGCCGGCGGCGACTACCAGATAGTTGAACTGCGCGAAGAAGACCGCGCCGGCACGCCGTGTGACCTCCTGGAAGCAATAGAAAGTGACGCAGTGGATCGCCGCAGCCCAGGCCATCCCAGCGATACCGTGCCATCCCGCGTCGGCGAAGAGGTAGGGGCCGTCCGCCACCAGCATCACCGGCAGCATGACGACGGCGGCGGCGAGCAGGATGCCGCAGGCGAGCGCGAGCGAATGCGTCTGCGGCGGCCTGTAGGCAGCAGCGACAACATTTGAGCCGGCGGCCGCGACCGCGGCCACCAGCGCCACCAGCATCCACACCCAGGCGCCGGCATCGGGCAGGCCCTGATCGGGCAGCACGATCAGCAGCACCCCGCCCGCGCCAAGAGCCAATCCCGCGAGACTCAGCGCCTCGAAGCGCTCCAGCCGCATGGCAAAGGACATCAGATACGTGAGCCCCGGCACCAGGGTGAGCACAAGGGTGACAACGCCGGCCGGAAGCTCGCGCGCGGCGAAGGCGGTCGCCAGCACCGGCAGCATCACCGCCAGCAAGGCGAGGCGGAGGTATTGCAGGAGGTGCGCGCGGCTTACCGGCGGCAGCGTGCCGGCGACGGCGCCGACGATCAGCAGCGCGAGGCCGGCGAAGAGCGCGATCCAGAAGGTATAGGCGAAGACCGGGAATGAGACCCCGGCGGCGAGCTTGTTGGCCGAGAAGATGCCGCCATACGAGATGCCGCCGAGGAGCAGCAGCAACGTGGGCACGATGAGCGCCCGCCCACGCAGGCGCCCCGTATCGGCCGTGCCGGTAACCGGCGCGCCGCCGCTGGCCGTTTTCTTTTCTCGCGGTGCCGCCGGCATCGGCGCCACGGTAGCGGCGGGATGCAGGCGAGGTCCAGTGCCGGCGGCGCGATGCCGCCGACGTTCCGCTGCGTCAGCGGGACTCTACAAACAAGCCTCCAGCAGCTTCCGCGTGTTCTCCTCGGTCATGGGCACCGGGTTCCCGCCGGCGGTAGGGTCTTCCAGGGCCATGGCGGTGAGGTCGTCGAGGCGGTCGGCGGTGACACCCATCGCGCCGAGAGTCTTGGGGATGCCCAGGGTCTCGCGCAGCTCCAACACCCGGTCGTAGAAGGTCGTGTAGCCACCCTTGAGGCCGAGATAGGCGGCGGCATGCGTGAGCCGCTCCTCCACCGCCGGCCGGTTCATGTCGAGCACATAGGGCATGACACAGGCGTTCGTCGTGCCGTGGTGGGTGTCAAATACCGCACCCACCGGGTGGCTCAGAGCATGGATCGCGCCGAGGCCCTTCTGGAATGCCGTAGCCCCCATGCTGGCGGCCGCCATCATGTGGCCGCGCGCCTCCAGGTCGTTGCCGTCGGCGTAGGCGCGGCAGAGGTTCTCGTGCACGAGGCGCATCCCCTCCAGCGCGATGCCCTGCCCCATCGGGTGGTAGAAGGGCGAGCAGTAGGCCTCCAGGCAGTGGGCCAGGGCGTCCATCCCCGTGCCCGCCGTGATCGGCTTCGGCATGCCGACGGTGAGTTCGGGGTCGGCGATCACCACCGTTGGCAGCACCTTGGGGTGGAAGATGATCTTCTTCACATGCGTGGCGGAGTTGGTGATGACGCTGGCGCGGCCTACCTCCGACCCGGTGCCGGCGGTGGTGGGGACGGCGACCGTGGGCGCGATGGCGTCCGCATCGGCGCGGGTCCACCAGTCGCCCACGTCCTCGAAGTCCCAAACCGGGCGGGTCTGGCCGGCCATGAAGGCGACCATCTTGCCGAGGTCGAGCGCCGACCCGCCGCCGAAGGCAACGACGCCGTCACGATCGCCCGCCCGGTAGGCGGCAACGCCGGCATCGAGGTTTCTCTCGGTGGGATTGGAGTCGACCTCGGCGAAGACGGCGTGGCCGAGCCCGCCCGCCTCCAGAATGTCGAGCGCGGCCTGCGTAATCGCGAGCGGGGCCAAGCCGCGGTCGGTCACGAGCAGGGGCCTCTGGATGTCGGCGGCGGCGCAGGCGGCAGGCAGTTCCGCGACGCGGCCCGCGCCGAAGCGGATGGCGGTGGGATAGGACCAGTTGGCGGTGAGCGTCATGGTGCGACCTTCCTGACGTGAAGGGGCTCGGGGCTAGACGTACACGGATCATCAGGCGTCCGACGAGGAACCTCCATACAGCGCCTCGGCGACGACGGCGAGGGGGAGTATGAGCCTGAGCGAGCCTAAGCACGGTCCGTCTATTGGCCTATGGTTATCGGCTGGCGCCTTCTGCCCCAGCGACTGGGAGCGCGTCCCCGGGCCCGCGCAGTCCGTGAGGCAGCTCAAGCGCAAAGCCGATCTCGCGCCCGATCACTGGTCGGACGACCTGCGCGTCTCCCGCTACACCGCCGAGAGCTTCGGCGCTCCCTTCCGCGCCCTCTAACCCGCAAGTCTCGCCACGGTCGCGGTCCGGCTTCCCGTCCCACCTCGGGTAGAATTTAATTTTGAGGCGGGATTCGGCGGGATTAAGTGGGATAAGTGGGATTCCGCGGGACAAGGTCACGCACGCTAGAAGGGTCGCGCGCACGGGATATAGGGTCGTGCGCGCGGAATTGGGTCGCACGCCCGCGTCGCATAGCGTCTTGCGCGCGCAATTGGCTCGCACGCGCCCGCGCACTCCGCCTGCCGCGGCCGGATTGCTCTCGCGTTGCATGACGCAATCTTGGCGCGGGCACCATGTACGGTGCAGCGCACCATGGTCCCGGGAGTGCGCGGCGGGGGAGACAGGAATGAGGTGGGCGCTCTTCAGGGTGCGCGCATGGCTGCAACAGCTTCCAGTGGAGGCGCCCCCACCTTGTATCTCACCTGACTGCCGTTGGTGTTATTCTGACGGCGTTGGAAGCGGGCGGGAGACCGATCCACCTCTGGTCTCGAAGACCGCGGGCGAGCGAAGACGTCTACTCGTCTTCCTCGAGCGGGGTCCAGTGGCGGAGGGTGGCCGATTCGATCGTGCCGTCCGGCATTACGGTGCCGTCGAGATTGGCCAGGCCGAAGAAGGCGTCGGTCACTTCCGCCCCGCGGAAGTCGACGCGAATCAGGTCGGCCTCGCGAAAATTCGCTTCGCGCAGGTTGGCGCCTCCCAGGTCGGCCGTGGCCAGCCGCGCGCGCTTGAAGCTCGCGCCCGAGAAGTTCGCGTCGCGCAGGTTGGCGCCGATCAGCACCGCCTCTTCCAGCTTGGCGAGGCGCCCGTCCGCGCGGCCGAGATTGGCGTCCTCCAGGTCGGCGAGGCGAAGGTCGGCGCAATAGAGCTCGGCGCCGCTGAAGTCCGCCCCCCGGCACTTCGCCCCGGCGAGCTCGGCTTGCGCGAGATTGCACTCCGAGAGAATGGCGCCGCCCAGATCGGCGACCTTGAGATCGGCGCTCCAGAGGTCCGCGCCGGCGAGCCGCGCGCCTTGCAGGTTTGCGCCCTTGAATGTCGCCAAGCGCAGGTTCGCGCCGGTGAGGTCGGCGCCGGTGAGGTCGGCGGACCAGAGATCGACCTCGCGCAGGATGCTGCCGGCGAAGCTCGCCCCGCGCAGGTCGGCCTGGCGGAAGTGGAAGCCCTGCAGGTCGAAGCGGGAGAGGTCGGCACCGGCAAGTGCGCCCGCGCGAATCTGGTCCCCGTTCGGCCGCCAGCCCGTCATCCGTCGCCGCCCGTTGTCTCGATGCTGACCGGTGTTCCCACCCTGAGCCCCAGCACCCGATCCGCCCGGCCTTGATTGACCGCGATTTCGGCGAGCCCGTTCGCGTTCTCGTACCAGAAGGCCGCGCCCGGCGCCGCGTCGGAGAATGTGCGCAGCCGCCCGAACCGCCGGGCACCCGCCACGACGACCGCGTCCTCCGCCAATTGGGCCGCGCGCACCCCCGTCATCGCGTTGCCGTAGGGGTCGACATAGACGATCGCCGCGCGGTCTTCCGGCCATGCGGCACCGACCGTTGCGGTGCTCTCGATCGGCGTTCCCGGCACCGCTTCGCCACGGGCCAACCGGGCCGCCACCGGCGCGAAGAGATCGCGGCCGTGGAAGGAGGCGGAGAGGGTGGGCGGTCTCCATGTGATGGTGAACCACTGGGCATCGCCAGCGCGTCGGGCAACGATGGTGAGAAGGCCGTTGTCGGGGCCGACATACCAGCGCTCTTCGGCACTGAGCGCGACCGGCGCCCGGGCGCTGCCGACACCCGGATCCACCACGCAGACAAAGACCGCACCCGGCGGAAACGCCGGCGCGAACGCCGCGAGCAGATAGGCGGCGGGCTCGGGCTCGCAGGCCGGCAGGTCGTCCGCGAGGTCGATCACGGGTATGCCCGGTGCTTCGCGCGCCAGCACGGCCTTCATCTGGCCCGTGTAGGGCCCGCCCGGCCCGAAATCGGTGAAGAGGACGATCACGCGTCGCCTGTGCCGGGCGGTGGGTCGTCGAGGTTGTCCATGCCCAAATAGGTGTCGAAGGCGCCATCGACGCCGAGGAGCTGGCCCGAAATGTGGCGGCCGGAGTCGGAGCAGAGGTAGAGCGCGAGGTCCGCGATCTCCTGTTCCGTGATGCCGCTGCGCATGGCGATGTTGCGGAGGATGATCGCCCGCATCTCCTCGACCGTGCGGCCGGCGGCCTCGGCCTTGGCGCGGACCACGCGCGCGCCCCGCTCGTTGAGGATGTAGCCAGGCAGGATGGCGTTGACGCTGATCTTGGCGGGTCCAAGCTCCAGCGCCAGCGTCTTGGTCAGGCCGGTGATGGCAAACTTCGATGTCGCATACGGGACCCTGAGCGGGAAGCCCATGCGGCCTGCGGTCGACGAGATGTTGACGATGGCGCCGCGGCCGGCTGCGCGCATCAGGGGCACCGCGCGGCGGGCGCAGTAGAACTGGCCGGATATGTTCACCGCAATCGTGCGGTCCCAGTCGGCGGGCTCGATCGCTTCCACGTGCGCGGTGGGGCCGGCGATCCCGGCGTTGTTGACGAGGATGTCGACGCCGCCCATGGCGTCCACCGCGGCCTCGAACAGCAGATCGACCTGGGCGGGATCGGCGACATCCGCCTCGATCGCGCCGATCGCAGCACTCCGCACGGCCTCGACCAGTCCCGGTTGAACGTCGCAGGTGAAGACCGCAGCGCCGTTGGCCGCCAGCGTCTCCGCGATGACACGACCGATCCCCGATCCGCCGGCGGTGACCACCGCGCGCCGGCCCTCGCATGAAATTTCCATGGTCCGCTCCCGCTCTTTTCGGTGGCGCCAGACTAGCGGCCCAGGCGCGGCTTGCCGAGAGCGTCCATGGCGTACCCGCAAGCGCGGAGTCGCGCCGTTTCGGCCGCGGGGTGCGCCGCATAGAATGCACGCGATGGAACGCTGCGACTTTCTGGTCGTCGGCGCCGGCATGGCAGGCGCCTCGGCGGCATTCTGGCTTGCCGAGCGGGGGCGCGTCGTCGTCCTCGAGCAGGAGGATGTGGCCGGTTACCACACGACCGGACGCTCCGCTGCAATGTACATGCAAACCTATGGCGGCCCGCTGACGAAGGGGCTGGCCGTCACGGGCCGCTCATTCCTCACCGACCCGCCGTCCGACTTCGCGGCCTCGCCGCTGCTCAGCTCCCGCGAAGTTCTGTATGTCGGTCGCGCCGATCAGATCGACATGCTCGATCGCTTCTACGAGGAGAACCGGCGGCGTGTGCCGACTCTGGCACGTCTCGACGCCAATCAGGCTCTGGCACAGCCCGTACCGTTGCGTGGGGACTATGTCGCCGGCGCGGTTCTGGAGCCGGAGGCGGAGGAGATCGACGTCGCCGCCCTGCATCAAGGTTTTTTGCGAGGCCTGCGCGCGCGTGGCGGAACGTTGATGACGGAGGCGGCGGTGACGGCGCTCGCGCGTACGCGCGGCCTCTGGCACGCGGAGACGCCGGCCGGCGCCTACTGCGCGCCGGTCGTGGTCAACGCCGCCGGCGCCTGGTGCGACGCCGTGGCTGCATGTGCAGGCGTCGCGCCGATCGGCCTTCAGCCGAAACGTCGGACCGCGTTCATCTTCGACGGGCCGGCGGACGGCGTCGTCGACGGCTGGCCGATGGTGCACGACATCGACGATGCCTTCTACCTCAAGCCCGATGCCGGCCGGATTCTGGGCTCGCCTGCCGACGAGACACCGTCGGAACCCTGCGACGTCTATCCCGAGGAGCTCGACATCGCCATCGGCGCCGACCGCATCATGCAGGCAACGACCCTCGACATCCGCCACATACGCAACAAGTGGGCGGGTCTCAGGAGCTTCGTGCGCGACCGGCAGCCGGTGGCGGGCTTCGACGTCGCGGCCGAGGGCTTCTTCTGGCTGGCGGGCCAGGGGGGCGCCGGCATCATGACCGCGCCGGCGCTCGGCATGGTCACCGCAGCGCTCGTTACCGGCGAGCAGCTGCCCCCGGCGGTCGCCGCGCACGGTATCACCGCAGAGCGCCTCGGCCCCGGCCGCCTGCGCCGATGAGAGCAAGGTCCGAACTGGCAGGCTGCGAAGTCGGGTGCCACGAACGACCCCTTGGCGACCACGGCCGAGGCTGGATCGGTCGACTGGCGTCCGGGCCGAACGGGCTTGGGGGGCGGACTTCACTTGTCGTAGTCTTGTTGTCCACGGCGGAAAGAATGGGCGACGACGTGTGAAAATTTCGTTTGCGCTGGACTCGACGCTGCAGGGAGACGCCTGACCGGCGGCGATACGATGCGGACCACCGACCCGGGACGCCAGTTCGGATTCCTGATGGTCCCGAAATTCTCGCTCGGGGCGTTCTCGAGTGCGATCGAGCCGCTCCGGCTCGCGAATTACATGAGCGGTCAGACACTCTATGAATGGCGTACCGTCTCCATGGACGGAGAGGCCGTGGCCTCATCGGCTGGAGTGAGCGTCACCGCCGATATGTCGATCGCGTCGATCGACCGGCTCTCGACCGTCTTCGTATGCGGCGGCATTGAGACCCACCTCTTCGAGGACAAGCGGCTCGCAAGCTGGCTGCGACAGATCGAGCGGCGCGGAACCAACATCGGTTCACTCTGCACCGGCAGCCACATTCTGGCTCGCCTCGGGCTTCTCGACGGTTATCGCTGCACGATTCACTGGGAGAACTTGCCGGGCTTCATCGAGGATTTTCCCGACATCGAGGTGAGAGAGGACATATTCGTCATCGACCGCAACCGTTACACCTGCGCGGGCGGCATGGCGGCGTCGGACATGATGCTCAGCTTCATCAACCGCCATCACGGTTACGAGCTCGCCGCGTCCGTTTCCGAAGCATTGGTTTGCGAGCGAATCAGGGGCGAAGAGGACCATCAGAGAATGGCGCTGCGCCTTCGTCTTGCGGTCAGCCAGCCCAAACTTCTCTCCACGATCAGCATCATGTCGGACAATATCGAGGCTCCGCTCAGTCAGACCGAATTGGCCAGCGAGATCGGATTGTCGACCCGGCAGCTCGAACGATTGTTTCTGAAATACCTGAACTGTACGCCGAGCCGCTATTACCTGGAGATGCGGCTGAACAGGGCGCGCGCTCTGCTCCAGCAGACCTGCATGTCGGTGACGAATGTGGCGCTGGCGACCGGGTTCGTGTCCGCGTCGCATTTCTCCAAGTCCTATCGTCTGCACTTCGGCCACGCGCCGCGGGAGACGAAGCGTTTGACCGCCATGGCGGCGCCCTCCTGGGCGATCGATGACGCGTTGCCGGCATCCGGGCCCGCGTAAGCCTCTTCCCAACGGTGACGAAGTGCGACCATTGGCGGCGCCTGGCGACAGCGGACGCTTTGTCGTGAACCGGCAAGCCGGCGTCGAGTCTGGAACAATCTTGCGACGCGCCTGTAATTGAATAGAAAGTGGGCTCGGGTGTTGAGCCGAGACCCAGGAAGGCGGGCCGTGCCGGGGGCAAGCGCACGCATCTCTCGGTACCCAGCGCGGGCACGAGCGGGACAGGACGGGGGCCGATGCCGGACGACGATCTCGATCTGAAAACGCTGAGCGACGCCGATCTCGTCGAGCAGATGCACGACGACCTCTACGACGGCCTCAAGGAGGAGATCGAGGAGTCCGTAACCATCCTGCTCGACCGCGGGTGGACGCCCTACGCGATCCTGACCGAGGCGCTGGTCGAGGGCATGCGCATCGTCGGTATCGATTTTCGGGACGGCATCCTGTTCGTCCCAGAAGTGCTGAAGTCCGCCAACGCCATGAAGGGCGGCATGGCCATTCTCCGCCCGCTGCTGGTCGAGACCGGCGCGCCGCGCGCGGGCAAGATGGTCATCGGCACGGTCAAGGGCGACATCCACGACATCGGCAAGAACCTGGTGACGATGATGATGGAGGGCGCCGGCTTCGAGGTGATCGACCTCGGCATCAACAACCCGGTCGAGAACTACCTCCAGGCGCTGGAGGAGCACGAGCCCGACATCCTCGGCATGTCGGCGCTGCTGACCACGACCATGCCCTATATGAAGGTCGTGATCGAGACGATGAAGGAGAAGGGCATCCGCGACGACTATCTGGTGATGGTGGGTGGCGCGCCGCTGAACGAGGATTTCGCCATGGCGGTGGGCGCGGACGCCTATTGTTCCGATGCTGCGATCACGGTCGAGACCGCCAAGGAGCTGATGAAGCGCCGGCACAACCTGCGAGCCGCCGCGGCGGGCGCCGCCTAGGCCCTGCCTATGACGGCCCGGATGGCGACGCCCGAGCACGCCGACCTCTCGGTCGACGACGAGGCGGCGTTCGCGAGCGCCGGCCCCGCCCGTGCGCTCATCATCGCCTGCGGGGCCTTGGCGCGCGAGATCGTGGACTTCCGCGCGGCCAATAGCTTCGAACACCTCGACATCACCTGCTTGCCCGCCAAGTTGCACAACCGGCCGCATCTGATCCCCGAGGCGGTGCGCGCGAAGATCCAGGCCAACAAGGGCGACTATCGCGCGATCTTCGTGGCTTACGGCGATTGCGGCACTGGCGGCCTGCTCGACAAGGTGATCGAGGAAGAGGGTGTGGAGCGCATCGAGGGGCCGCACTGCTACGCCTTCTACACCGGGCAGGACGCGTTCGCCGCCATCACCGACGACGACCCGACCCAGTTCTTCCTGACCGACTACATGGTGCGCCACTTCGACCGGCTGATCATCGAGGGCTTAGGGCTAGACCGCTGGCCGGAGCTGCGGGACGACTATTTCGGCAACTACACGAACGTCGTTTACATCTCCCAGGTCCGCGACGCGGCGCTCGAAGCCAAGGCTCGCGTGGCGGCCGAGCGGTTGGGGCTCAACTACGTCCATCGCCATGTCGGCTATGGCGAGCTGGCGGACTTCATCGAGGCGGCGGCCGCCGTCGGCGAGAACCGAGAGGCGCCATGACCCGCACCGTCGTCAGTTCCGCCACCAGGGAGGTGGTGATCGGCTTCGACGAGCCCTTCTGCATCATCGGCGAGCGGATCAATCCCACCGGCCGCAAGCTGCTCATGGCGGAGTTGGCGGCGGGCGACTATTCGCGGGTGGAGAGGGACACGCTGGCCCAGGTCGCGGCCGGCGCGCACATGCTGGATGTCAACGCGGGCGTGCCGCTTGCCGACGAGCCCAAGATCCTCGCCGATTGCATCCAGCTCGTGCAGTCCTTGGTGGACCTGCCGCTCTCCATCGACAGCTCGATCGTGGCGGCCCTCGAGGCGGGGCTCGCGGTCTATCAAGGCAAGCCGCTGCTCAACTCGGTCACCGGCGAGGAGGAGCGGCTGGAATCGGTATTGCCGCTGGTGAAGAAGTACGGCTGCGCCGTCGTCGCCATTTCCAATGACGAGACCGGCATCTCCGAAGACCCCGACGTCCGCTTCGGGATCGCCAGGAAGATCGTCGAGCGCGCCATGGACCACGGCATCCCCAAGGAGGATGTGGTGGTCGATCCTCTGGTCATGCCGATCGGTGCGATCAACACGGCGGGCGTGCAGGCCTTCGCCATCATGCGCCGGCTCAAGGAGGAGCTCGGCGTGAACTCGACCTGCGGCGCGTCGAACGTTGGCTTCGGCCTGCCCAACCGGCCGAGCGTGAACGCGGCGTTCCTCAGTATGGCCGCGCGCTCGGGGCTGACATCCGCCATCATGAACCCGCTGCACGAGGCGGAGATCGCCGCCGTCATGGCCGCCGACATGATGAACGGCAACGATCCCGATTGCGCGCGCTGGCTCACCCGCTTCCGCGAGCCGGCGGGCGAGGGCGGCGAGGGCAGGCGCGGCCGGCGCGAGGGGCGCCGGCGCCGGCGGGAGGGCGCCGCCGTCAGCGCGTGACGGCATGACCGAACCCGCGTTCGTCGTCTTCACCCCGTCCGGCAAGCGCGGGCGGTTCGCCATCGGCACGTCGGTCCTCGATGCCGCCCGCTCCATCGGCGTCGATCTCGATTCGGTGTGCGGGGGCCGGGGCCTCTGCGGCCGCTGTCAGGTCGAGGCGGGCACGGGCCACTTCGCCAAGTTCGGGATCGAGAGTGCGCCCGACCATCTGAGCCCGCCGGGCGAGAGGGAGGCGCGCTATGCCTCCCGCCGCACCCTCGCAGAGGGCCGCCGGCTGGGTTGTTCGGCGCTCATCCAGGGCGACCTCGTCATCGATGTCCCGCCCGAGAGCCAGGTCCACAAGCAGGTCGTGCGCAAGCGGGCCGAAGCGCGCGACTTCACCATCGATCCCGCGATCCGGCTGCACTACGTCGAGGTCGTCGAACCCGACATGCACAATCCGCGCGGCGACTTCGAGCGCCTCGCCGATGCGCTCAACGACCAATGGGGGCTTCGCGATCTCGCCTGCGACCTGCACGTCCTGCAGGGCCTCCAGCGTGCGCTTCGCGACGGCGAGTGGTCGGCGACGGTCGCCGTCCACCGGGGCGAGCGCATCGTCGCCGTCTGGCCTGGCTTTCGCGACCGGGCCTTCGGCGCCGCCTTCGACATCGGCTCGACCACCATCGCCTGCCACCTGGCGGAACTTTCCAGCGGTGAGGTCGTGGCCTCCGCCGGCCGCATGAACCCACAGATCCGCTTCGGCGAGGACCTCATGAGCCGCGTCTCCTACGTGATGATGAACCCCGGCGGCGAGGTCGAACTCACCGAGGCCGTGCGCGGCGCGGTGAACGCGCTGATAGGCGAAGTCGCGGACGAGGCGGGCGCAGACCGGGGCGACATCCTGAACGCGAGCTTCGTCGGCAACCCGATCATGCACCACCTGTTGCTCGGCATCGATCCGACGGAGCTGGGCGGCGCCCCCTTCGCGCTCGCGCGGTCGGACGGGCTGACGCTGAGGGCTGGCGACATCGACCTCGACATCAACGCCGGCGCGCGGGTCTACGTGCTGCCCTGCGTCGCTGGCCACGTGGGGGCCGACGCGGCGGGCGTGGTGCTGTCCGAAGCCCCGCACCGGGCCGGGGAGACGGTGCTGATCGTCGATGTCGGCACCAATGCCGAGATCGTGCTCGGCAACAGGGAGCGGCTGCTGGCCGCGTCGTCGCCCACCGGCCCGGCCTTCGAGGGCGCGCAGATCGAGGCCGGCCAGCGCGCGGCGCCCGGCGCGATCGAGCGGGTACGCATCGACCGCGAGACATTGGAGGCCAAGGTCAAGGTCATCGGCTGCGACCTCTGGTCTGACGAGGAGGGGTTCGCCGCGGCCACCGCCGCCACCGGTGTCACAGGCATCTGCGGCTCGGGGATCATCGAGGCGCTGGCAGAGATGTACCTCGCCGGCATCCTGCTGGCGGACGGCACCATCGCCGGCAGTGCCCGCGCCAGGACCGCGCGCATCGCCGAAGAGGGGCGGACCTTCCGCTACCTGCTCTACCCAGACGAGCCTGCGATCTCCGTCCATCAGAACGACGTGCGCGCGATCCAGTTGGCCAAGGCGGCGCTCATGGCCGGTGCCAGGCTGCTCATGGACCGTTTCGAGATCGCGACGGTCGACCGCATCGTGCTGACCGGCGCCTTCGGCAGCCATATCGACCCGCTCTATGCGATGGTTCTCGGCATGATCCCCGATTGCCCGCTCGACAAGGTGTCTGCTGCGGGCAACGCCGCCGGCACGGGCGCGCTGATCGCCCTCCTCGATTGCGCGGCGCGCGACGAGATTGAGACGGTGGTGCGCGGCATCGAGAAAGTAGAGACCGCCGTCGAGCCCGCGTTCCAGCGTCACTTTGTCGATGCCATGGCGATTCCCCACGGCACGGCGGCGTACGTCCATCTGCCGCAGCACGTGACGTTGCCCGATGCGGAGACGGTATCGGCACCGACGTCCCGCCACCGCAATCGCCGCCGCCGGCAGTCCTGACGCCGATCCCCCCGCCACGGTCGCGGCCCGGTTCTGCCCCTCCACGTCGGGCGAGACACTAATTTTATTCGGGATTAAGTGGGATTAAGTGGGATAAGTGGGATGTCGCGCACGCCCGCAGGGTCGTGCGCGCGGAATCAAGGGACGCGCCCCCCAGGCGCGGGGCGCGACCCTGGTGAGAATTGCGGACTATCGCGCCCGCCCCGGCTCGCTCGTTCGTGTACTGCGTCGCGCGGATACGCGCGCGGGAGAATAATCGACGCATGGCGCGATCCTGACGCAGAAGCCCCGCGCCGTGCACTGCATCATGGTCCGGGGTCGCGCGGGCCTGAAAGGTCCCGCGCGCGGAGAAGAGTCGCGCACGCCCGCAGGGTCGTGCGCGCGGATGAAGAGTCACGCGGGCCTGAGTCGCCCGCGCCCGCAGGGTCGCGGGCGCGGAACCAAGGTTCCGCGTGCGGAGATGGAGACGCGCACGCCCGCAGGGTCGTGCACGCGGCAGATTGGGCTACGCGCGCGTCGGATTGCGTCGTGCGCGCGGAACGAGACAGTGGCGGGAATTCCGAGTTAGAGACGGCTGCCTCCGATCGCTGGCGGCAGCCGTGCCCCCTCGCTGGGCCCGCGTACCGGTCGGAGCCCGGACCGTCGAAATTGCTTAGCCTTGGAACGCGCGTTTCTCGGCGACGAGATCGATTGACGTGAAGTCCTGCAGCCTGAGGGTGCCGCCCCCATAGGAGCTGAGGTCGTTCACGGTATCCTCCCCTCGGCCCGCCCTGATCGTTGCTGTGCCCGGGCGCTGACCACGCGATGCCTGCCTCGCCCTGACGATTTTTCTAAGGCCGCATTCTTTGGCGGCGCCCAACCACGCGGCCGACACTGCCTGGCTGCGGTGATCGCGTCCAATACCGAATTCTCATGAAGGGCATAAGCGCCCCTTATGCCCGGCCGGCATGGCATCTGAGATATAGACCTGTAAGGAGTGAGTACGCAGTGCGCCTGCCGGGTGCGCCGCTTAACCCGCATTTCTCACCAAGGTCATGGTCTGCGCGACGCTGTCCGGCCGACAGGGCAGGAAAGCCGTGCAGCGCGTCGCGCGTCCACCCGCGCGCGGAGCGCACGATGCGGACCTCAGCCGTATTCCCCGCTACGCTTCTCGGCCCGCTTGCCTCGCCTTTCGGTGGTTCGTCCACAATGGCATTACTTTGGCACTGGATTCGTTGAGTTGTCTCTTTCGTCACTGCTCTTATCAAATGGTTCGTCACGATTTGCGTAAGCGTATCGTCAGCGGATTCATTCGAACTCGTGCGTATCCCTGCGGGAGATTGTCTGCAAAAGTTCGGCTAGGCCGATGCCTTGTAGACGGCGCAGGTGAAGCGCTCGGTCTCGACGAAGGTCTCGATCAGCACGGGCGTGGTGTTGTAGCGCTCGGTCCAATCCTCGGGCAGTTGGCGGCGGACGAGGAAGAGGATGTGCGAGCCCAGGTTGTCGTGTGCGCCGAATTGGAGATCGTCCATCGCGCACTCTCTGCGAAGACGGGACGAGCCGCGCTTCGCCGGCTGCGGCGCAGGATCCGTGGGTGCCCCCGCAGCGTGTCAGCGTCTTGTCTCGGTTTAGGACGGAGGCATCAGTCCCTGGAACGGGACTGGTCGCACGGGGCTATGGGGTCAGCGGTTCCGCCGCCACCGGCGCCTGACCGTCGTATCCGCCCCAGACCGACTGGTCGAACTGGATGACCGAGCCGGTCATCATGCCGCTGTCGTTGGAAGCCACCCAGAGCACGGCGCGCGCGACCTCGGCGGCCCCGGCCTTTGCGAAGAGCCGCGCAATGGCCGCGCCCACACCCTGGGTGCCGCCGGTGACGACGACCACCTTTCCGTCGATGCGGTTCAATGCACGACCTCGTATTGGGCTGCGGCCATGACGCGGAGAAGCTCCGCATGGCCCTTCCTGGCCATCTCCAGCGGCGGGTTCGCCACAGGGTCCTGCTCCGCCTCGACGACGAACCAGCCCTCGTAGCCGCAGGAGGCGAGGCGGCGGACGGTCTCGTCGAAATCGAGGTCGCCGTCGCCCGGCACGGTGAAGGACCCCTTGATGACCGCATCAAGGAAGCTCTCGCGGCTACGGTCGAGGCCGTCCATCACGCCCAGACGCACGTCCTTCGCGTGGACATGGCCGATCCGCCGATGGTAACGCTCGATGACGCGCAGGCCGTCGCCCCCGGCAAAGGCGAGGTGCCCGGTGTCGTAGGCCAGGCGCAATGCCTCGCCGCTATGGTTCATAAGGCCGTCGATCTCCGGCTCGGTCTCGATCACGGCCCCCATGTGGTGGTGATAGGCAATCGGCATTCCCTCGTCGGCGCACCATTCCGCGAAGGCGGTCATGGTGCGGCCGTAGACCCTCATTTCGTCGTCGGAAATCCTGGGCTTGGTCGCGAGCGGTGCGGCCCGCTCGCCCTGGATGGCACGTGCGATCTCGCCATAGACGATGTAGGGCGCCTGCGCGGCGATGAAGAAATCCATCATCGGGCGGATGCGGTCCTTCTCCGCCTCGATGTCGCCGTCGAGCAGGCGGCCTGAGTACCAGCCGCCGCAGACCGACATCCCGAAGCGGTCGAGAATGGGCCCGAGCTCCTCCATGTTCATGGGGAAGCGCCGGCCGGTCTCCATGCCGGTGAAACCCGCGACCGAGGCCTGACGCAGGCACTCCTCCAGGCTCACGTCGTCGGAGAGCTCCTCCAGATCGTCGTTCCACCATGCGATAGGCGCGATGCCCAGCTTCGCTTTCAGCAATCCTCACACTCCAACGCGCTGCTTTGCACGGATGTCCTCGTGATTGGCGCGGGCGGCCCTGACCGTCTCGCGCTCCGAGATTTCGGGCACGCCGACATCCCAGTCGGCGTCGCCGGGCGTCCACGTGTAGGCTTCGGTGGCGATCGAAATGACGGTGGTCCTGTCATTGCCCT
Source organism: Alphaproteobacteria bacterium (assembly GCA_965262755.1). Lineage (GTDB taxonomy): Bacteria > Pseudomonadota > Alphaproteobacteria > UBA828 > UBA828 > WTGU01. The sequence goes on from OZ253557.1 coordinate 2,349,840, forward strand.
TGGCCCAGTCGAGCGCGGATTCGAGATCGGCAAGGCTCTCGCAGTGACGCGCACGGGCGTGCATGGATTCGGCGTGCTTCGCGAAATCGACGAGAGGCGGATTGTCGGGACTCTCTATTCGGCAATCCTTGAACAGGTTGTTGAAGCCGGGCGTGCCCTTGAACTCCTGCAACCGGTTGATGACGGCGAAGCCGCCATTGTCGCAGACCACGACGATCATCTTGTGGCCGGTGAGCACCGACGAATAGATATCGGCGTTCATCATCATGTAGCCGCCGTCGCCCACCATCACGATGGGCGTGGACGTGCCCTGGGTCGCCATGGCGTTGCCCCAGCCGCCGGCGATCTCGTAGCCCATGCAGGAGAAGCCGAACTCGAGGTCGAAGGTGTTGCGCTGCTTGACCCGCCAGCCCTTGGCGACCTCGCCCGGAATCCCGCCGGCGGCGGCGATGAGATGGTCTCCTTCGCCCGCCGCCTTGTTCACGACGTTCACCACCTGCGCGTAGGTGGGGACGGGCGCGTTGGTCTGCGTCTGATGCTCGTCGAGCAACGCGTCCCATTCCCTGAAGAGCGCCTGCGCGTTCTTCAGGTGGGCAGCGTCGGCCTTCCAGGCGCCGAGGGCGGCGTCGAGTTCCTGGACCGTTTCGAGGGCGTCGCCCACCACCGCAAGCGCCCGGTGCTTCGTCGCATCCCAGCGCGCGGCGTTGATCGAGACGAACCTCGCGTCGTGCGCGAACGCCGTCCACGACCCGGTGGTGAAGTCCTGCAGGCGGGTGCCGATGGCGAGGATCACGTCGGCCTCGGCGGCAAGCGCGTTGGCCGAGGTGGAGCCGACAACCCCGATGGGGCCGCAGTGGACGGGATCGTAGTGGGTGAGCGCGCCCTTGCCGGCGATCGTCTCGACCACGGGAATCCCGCGCTCGGCCGCAAACGTCGCAACCGCCTCCTCAGCGCCGGAATAGCGCACGCCGCCGCCCGAGATGATGAGCGGCTTCTTCGCCGACTTTAGAAGCGCGGCGGCCTCGGCCACGCGGTCGCGGTCGGCGCGCGGGCGCGGGATCGTCCAGACCTTCTCCTCGAAGAACGCCGAGGGGTAGTCGAAGGCGAGTTCCTGGATGTCCTGGGGAAGCGAGATGAAGGCCGGGCCGCAGTCGCCCGGATCCAGCATGGTGGCGATGGCCTGCGGCATCGATGCGATGATCTGCGCCGGATGGGTGATCCGGTCCCAGTAGCGCGAGACCGCCTTGAAGGCGTCGTTCACGGTGGTGGAGGGGTCGCCGAAATGCTCGACCTGCTGGAGCACCGGATCGGGCAGCCGGTTCGTGAACGTATCGCCCGCGAGAATCAGGATCGGCAGGCGGTTGGCATGGGCCGTGCCCGCAGCCGTCACCATGTTGAGCGCGCCGGGGCCGATCGAGGACGTGGCGATCATGATCTGGCGACGGCGCTTGGCCTTGGTGTAACCGATGGCGGCCAGCGCCATGGATTGCTCGTTCTGGCCGCGCCAGGTCGGCAGCCGGTCCTGGACCGGTTCCAGCGCTTCCGAGAGGCAGGTGACGTTACCGTGACCGAAGATCGCGAACACACCGGCGAAGAGCGGAACGCGCTCGCCGTCAATGATGGTGTGCTGGTTGCAAATATAGCGGACCAGGGCCTGCGCCATCGTCAGCCGTACCGTGTTTCGCTGCATTGCTCTCCTCTCCGCGGAAACGCGATCTCTCCGTGATTGGCGATCTCATATTGACACAGTGCGTAGGTTGCAACGATTGCTGTCGGCAGTTCGCAAGGCAGGAGCGAAGCGGCTGATCGCCTTCCATTGCGAGCGATGGTAGGAAGGTAGGCGCAACGAGGGGATTGACGAGTCCGTCGATACCGCGTTGGTCCGGCCCGTGTATTGAGGGAAACAACATGCAACGCAACAAACTGAAAGACATCTGGGCCTCGGGAAACCCGGTGCTCGTTGGCTGGTGTTCCATCGGCAATCCCTTCACAGCCGAGATCATGGCGGCACAGGGCTACGACGCAATCAACATCGACGCTCAGCACGGAGCGCTGGACTATTCCGCGCTCCTTCCCATGCTGCAGGCGGTGCGCGCGTCGGGCGTCGTGCCCATGGCGCGCGTTCCCTGGCTCGAACCGGGGGTGATCATGAAGGCGCTCGACGCGGGCGCCATGGGCATTATCTGCCCCATGATCAACACGCGTCAGGACGCGGAAGCGCTCGTCTCCTACATGCGCTACCCGCCGCTGGGCCAGCGCAGTTTTGGGCCCACGCGCGCGGCCGTCGCCATACCGGGATACGGGGTCGAGGCGAATGACGAGGTGCTGGCGATGGCGATGATCGAGACCGCCGACGGCGTCCGCAACCTCGAGGAGATCGCCGCCACCCCCGGCCTCGACGGCGTCTATGTCGGGCCCGCCGACCTCACCCTCGGCACACAGGAGGGGCGCCTGCCGCCCGGCCTCGACCGGGAAGAGGAGGAGATGATCGCCATTATCCGCCGCATCGCCGATGTCTGCCGGACGAACGGCATCAAGGCGGGCATCCATTGCGGAACGCCCGAGTATGCCCTGCGCACCATCGAGTGGGGCTATGAGTGGACCACGGTCGCGGCCGACTCGCGGTTGCTCGCCGCCGCCGCAGAGGCCTCGGTCGCCTCATGGCGCAGCCTGGTGGGGCGGGACCATGCCGAGGTCAAGACCGCGAGCATCTACTGATACCGCGCGCGCCGGAGAAGCCCGCGCTCCGCATCGGCCTGATCGGCACGGGCTTCATGGGGAAGGCGCACGTCTTCGGCTATGCCTCGGCGCAGAAGGTCTTCGACCTGCCGATGGCGCCGGTTCGGCACACCGTCGCCGACATCACGGAAGAGCGCGCCGCGACCGCTGCCGACGCTTTCGGTTTCTCGCGTTCGACGGCCGACTGGCGGACTATGATCGCCGATCCCGCGATCGACGCGATCCACATCACCGCGCCCAACGCGCTGCACAAGGAGATGGCGCTGGCGGCCATCGCTGCGGGCAAGCATGTCCATTGCGAGAAGCCCCTCGCGCCGACGGCGAAGGACGCGCGCGAGATGGCGGACGCGGCCGAGGCCAGAGGCGTGAAGACGCAGGTCGGGTTCAACTACCTCTGTAACCCGATGATCGGCGTTGCGAAGGCGATGATCGCGGCCGGCGAGCTCGGCGAGATTCGCGGATACCGCGGTCTCCACTGCGAGGACTACATGGCCGATGCCGAGGGGCCCTTCACCTTCCGTCACGAGCCGGCAGGCGGCGGGGCGCTGGCCGATATCGGCAGCCACGCGCTCGCCACGGCGGAACCTTTGCTCGGTCCGATCACCGAGATGATGGGGCATTGCGTGACCGTGATCGCCGAGCGTCCCGACGGACCACGTCCCGTCGCGGGAATTGGGCCGCGGCAGATGCCGGAAGGAGTTCGTGGACCGATGAAGGGCGGATCGCTGCGTTGGACGCCGTTTCGCCTGCGCGGAATCGAGCTCCGCAACCGCTTCGTCATTCTGGCCCACTGGAACGGGCTCGAGGCGCCGGACGGGACACCGGCGGAGGACCTTGGCGCGTACTACGCGGCGCGGGCGAGGGGCGGGGTCGGTCTCATCGTGACCGGCAGCCACGCCGTACATCCGTCCGGCAGATGTCCCCCAATTACGACCGGGCGTGGGACCGGAAGGCGCTCCTGGCCTATCCCTCGGGCGGCAAGGTATGTGTCACCCGGGCGCGGGCCGGGAGGGCCAACGCGGGTCAGGCAGTTGCCACTCCTCAAGGCCAGGCGCGAAACGCACCGCCCCGAGCAAGCCGCCGACGCCGTCCTTGACCTCAAGGCGAAGGCCGCCTAATGATCAACCCCGCGGCGTCAACCCGGCCTATTTCAACATAAACCGGGACATTGGACCCCCGCCGAACTGCACCGGCTCAACAATTACGAGGTTTCGCCATGTCTTCCGATAGCCCAAGTGTTCCTCCCGGGTATGCGAACACACTTTTTGATCTGTCCGGCCGCGTTGCCGTCGTAACCGGCGGCGGCAGCGGCCTTGGACAGGCCATCTGCATCGGCTATGCCCAAGTCGGCGTAAACGTCATTATTGCAGATATCAATCTGGACGGTGCGAAAGAGACTCTGGCGACGATCGAGGAGCAAGGTGGCAACGCCATCGCCTTAGAGCTTGACGTCACGCAGCGGGAACAATGCGAGGCGCTTGCCGAAAGCGTCAGCCGTGACCATGGCCGGGTCGATATTCTCGTCAACAGCGCAGGATCCGCGCATCGCTGCTCCGTCGAGGATTTTCCGGAGGACCGCTTCGATTACATTATCGCCCTGAACCTGAAAGGCACCTATCTATGCTGCCAGGCTTTCGGCCGTATCATGCTCAAACAGGAAAAGGGCAGCATCATTAATATGGCCTCTATTGGCTCCTTTATCGCCTATCCCTGGGCCAGCGCTTATCTCGCATCCAAGGGAGGGGTCGCCCAGGTGACTAAGGCCCTTGCGCTGGAGTGGCGGGATCGCGGCGTTCGCGTGAACGGCATCGGGCCGACGCTTATGGAGACCCCCCTCATCAGCAGAACAGCCGTGGAATCAGGGTCCTCCATCACTGCCGATTTCATCGTGGACCGAATGATTCGGAAGCGGCGCGGGCTTGCGAAGGAGCTGGTCGGAACCGCTGTGTTTCTTGCTAGCGACGCCTCGGAGCTCGTTACAGGCCACATCGTCATGTGCGACGACGGCTATTTGGCTGTGTAACGGCGCGCGACCCCGCCAAGATCAGAAAGCGACTCTCGCTGGTTCCGGCCTACGAGCTTCCCGTAATGCTGCCGTAATTGGTCGGCGCGCCCCCGCCCGGTATATGCACGCGCCACAATCGCCCCGCAAGGTTCGGCTCCGTGCTGGCGGCAAGGACGGTGGCGTCCGTCACCCACAATGTCTCGCCGTCGAAGGCGCAATTCGTCGGCGCCGCGCCGCAGGCGACAAAACCGTCCACGGTTCCGTCAGGACGGAGGATGTGAAGACCGCCGGCAACGAGGTCAGTCACAAAGATACGGCCGTCGGCGCCAACCTTCATACCGTCCAGTATGGGGTTGTCGCCGGGCATACGGCCGAGGTCCTCCATGGTTCCGTCGGGCCGCAGGCGCCCGACATGGCCGGTGTAGGACTCGTCCCACAGGATCGAGCCGTCCGCCTCGACGGCAACCCCGTTGGGGAAGACCGGCTCGGGAAACTCGACGACGACGCTTGTGCTTCCATCCGGCGCGATGGAGAAGATGTAGCTCGGGTCCGGATCGGCCAGGTTGTAGGTTCCGGGATCGGTGAAGATCAGCCGGCCATCAGCGGCGAACACCAGGTCGTTGGGGCCGTTGCACTTGATGCCATCGATCTCCGTCACCAGGATTTCGGCCTCACCACCCTCGCGCACCCTCTGGATCGAAGGGGCGGTCATCTCCGCCGCGCGCCACGGGCCTACCGTGCCACCGTTCTGGCAAATATAGAGTTCGCCGCTGGCCCCAAGGACGCATGAGTTCGGCGCCCCGGTGACATACGCGAATTGGCGCGGTTCGCCGTCGCCGCCGACAATACTCAGCTGGCTGCGGTAGCATTCGACGAAAATGACGCTTCCATCGAGCCGAATGGTGGGACCTTCTGGCCAGCCCAGACCCTCGGCCACGAGTACCGGCTCTTGCGAACTGTTCATGTGATTGCTCCGATGGTTAGCAAGACCACGCGCAAGCCCGCGGGGTTGCGCACGAGAGGGGCAGGCTCGAGAAGAGCGGTTGGATCGCGAATCCCATCAATCCTTCGCGGTCGGGCCGAGGTGCAGCCATGCGCCCGCCCTCGGCCGACAGAATGCCAGGCGGTCAGCGCTCCGCCGTGCGCGCGCGGGGTCGCGAAACCGCTGCGTCGGGCCGTCCCCCTCTACGCAAGATGACCCGCTTTGCGAAGGATCGCTTCCCATCCGCTTTGGACTGCTGCGGTCGCGGTCTTGGCATCCTGAGTTCCGACGAGCGCCGCATTGAACTCGACGTTCATTATGTCCAATAGCTGGAGGAACTCGGTGACATTCGCTATGGGCATCGTCTTAGCCGTCGCGATTGCTTCCCGCGAATCCTCCAGGTAGGGGAACTTACTGAGCAAATCGGGATTTTCGAAGGTCGAGGCCCGTTGTACGGTGATCTGATATTTGTCGACCTGGTGGATCTCGGACCGCTTACTCGTGAGCCAGGTGAGCGTTCTCCACGCGGCGGCCTTTTTCTCCGGATCGCAGTTCTGCGGAATCCCGATGCCCCAGCCTCCTATGACCGAGCGAGGCTGCTGACCGGGCGCCGCGGGTACCGCAGCCGTCGCCGCCTTGTCCGCGACGAGTGAGTTTTCCGGATCGAAGACCGGCCCGGCAATCGTTGACCAGAAGATCATCTGGGCGATCTTTCCGGTCGAGAATCCGTCGACGTTTTCTGCAAAGCCGTACTGCGTGACATTCTTGGGCGCATACGGCAGCAGATCGATCAGCAATTGCAGAGCATGGGTGCCCTCGGGCGTATCGACCTGCGGCATGAAATTCTTCTCGGCCGGACTGCCGCTCATGAGCACGCCGCCGGATGTGATGAAACGTGTGTACCAGTCGATCAAAGCAAGCGAAAAATTGTTGGCGCCGATAAAGCTGGCACCCGCCACGTCGTCGGTTGTCAGTGCCTTCGCCGCCTCGTGGAACTCGGCCCACGTCTTCGCCGGCTGCAGGCCGGCGGCCTCGAACAGGTCCTTGCGGTAGAAATAGATACCCGATCCCCCAGGGCCGCTGGGGATAGCATATACGTCCGATCCCTGGCCGCGTTTTCCGGCCTCCACGTCATAAATTCCGACGTTATTCACTGCCGCCTGGATGAAATCCTGAAAACCCCAGTCCGGCGCCGTTTCGCTGGGGTCGTCGATGAATGAGTTGAGCTGCGTGAAGGAGCCGGTGCCGACGACCTGCGGGGCCAGGAAGCCAAGATACTGGATAAGTTCGAACCCCGACCGTTCGGCCTGGAGAATTTGCACGGTCTTCTGGATCAACGGCCCGATCGCCGGCGACGTGATTTCGACTTCTATGCCGGTTTCCGCCTGGAGTTCTGGCAGCAAATCTCTGAACGCGTGATCGATGTTTTCGCTACCGACCACAAGCATATTTATTTTCGTCGCCGCATATTTCATGGGGTCGTAGTCCGCCGCCCAAACGGACGAGAAACTACCGACATAATCCGAGAACATTCCGCTCAATGCCGTGGCGGAAAGGCCAAGCCCAGCCGCGCCCTGAAGGAACCGGCGGCGGTTTGCGCCACTGCCGCCCGGTGTTGTCGGCGTATTCAGTTGCGGGTGCTCGAGATTATCAGTTTTCTTGCGCATATCTCCCCCCCCCCCCTGTATCCGATTTGTTCCCAACGTCAAGCGTCGGCTCTCAGCAGCGGTATCATGGGGAGATTGATCGAGTCAACTCACGCCCGATTCAGGACACCCGAGAACGCGGGGTTTTTGGCGGTTGTTTGAGCAAGGGACTGTGCGATTTATTCCTGCCTGGCGGGCTGTTGAAAACCCATTGTGTCGAGGGGATTGGCGTGATTCACTGAATGGGTGGCGAATCTGGGCGAGAGGGCCATGCGGAGCAGGGACGAGAAGAGCGACAGCCTCTTCAGCTATGCGGATTTGGAGGCGCGGGTACCGCAGGACATTCCCTTGCGGGCGATCCGAGAGCAGAAGCACGACATGCTCATCGTCATCGACGATCGGCTCCAAGCCGTCCTACACCACGCCCGGGGACACGACCCACCGCTCCCGGGACACTCACCTGGTAGCTTGGCGCGTCACGGAGCGTAGCTTGGAACGGATACGCAAGAGAATTGCGATGTATCAGAGGATTATCAGACCTTAGACCTCGATCATGAGTAAATGTCGGTCTCGGTGGTTGCAAGCCGCCGCAACCAGACAAATCACCGGCAACTCAGTTGGTTGTCGGACCGGGATGACGAGATGTCCCGGACGATCTACGGCGCGACCAGGAGACGGCCGGTAACGCCGTGGCGATCGATCAGACGGGTGATAAGTCCACTCGCCTTGGCCTCCTCGACGAAGTTGCCCAGGAAGGCTGCGCCCGCACGGTTGGTGATCGCGGTGCCCACCGCCTGCCGGACGGCCGTGAAGCGACCGTTGAGGATCCGTGCGCCGCGAAGTTTGTCGGCGTCCGCGATCAAACCGGGCCTGAGGCCGGCGAGCGCGTCGAGATTCTCGTTCACGAAGAGCTCGAAGGCGGCTGCGAGACCCTTCGCGCGCACCAGCTCGGCGTGCTTGAGATGGCGCGTCAGGTAGAGGTCGTAGGCGCTCCGGTCCGACACCGCGATGCGGATGCCGGGGCGGTCGACGTCGTCGATCGCATCGAGGGAGCTGCCCTCGGGAACCATGTAAGTCGCCTCTATCTCGACATAGGGCGGAGTGAACGCGATCGTCTTCGCGCGCGCAGGTTCCGCAGCGATGAGGCCTATGTCCCAGACATCCCGTCCCGCCGCATCGGTGAGTTCCCCGGGCGACGCGAAGGTGACGTAGGAGACCGCGACCCCCAACCGATCGGCGATCGCGCGCGCCATGTCGGGCGCGACGCCGATTGGATCGCCCGACGCCGCCTTGCCCGTGACCAGCAGGAAGTTGGACAGGTTGATGCCTGCGCGCAGGGTGCCGCTCGGCGCAAGCTCGGAGAGGAGGGCGTCTTGGTCCATGATCGACGAGGCTCCACTGGGGTCGTGTGAATTCCTACCCGGAGTGTCGCTAGCACATGATCTGTCCGGTTTAGGTAGCACACGAGTTGTCCGGTTTGGTCTCTCCGTGAGGAGGGACCGCGATGAGCCGGACGACGCTGCTACAGGAACGCAGGATGCAGATCTTTCAGGATGTGCTGGGACACTGGCAGGCACAGCGGCTCTCGGCGCTGGAGGCGGCGGAGCTGCTGGGGATGAGCGAGCGCAGCTTCCGCCGCGCGCAACGGCGCAAGTGTGGCCCTGGTGGAGCGCTATCCCTACCTCGGCGGCCTCGCCTCCGGCGGCATGGTTCTGGTGCTGGACGACATGCACAACGACACAGAGATCTCCGTGCGCGGCCTGGCCATGGAGATCATCGAGCGCATGCACGCCAAGGGGCTCTGCGTCTACCCGCCGGAGGCCGACCGCGACCCCGCGGTGCGCACGACCGAAGCGCTCTGGCGCAAATGGTCGCGATGGGGCGTGTTCGACTTCTACGCCAACACGAAACCCTACCCCATCATCTTCTCCGCCTCCTTCGATCCGGACGGCTTCAAGCAGGCTTCGCTCGACATGGTGCGGGAAGCCGGCGTCGAGCTCAGACTGCACAGTTGGTTCCAGTCCACGATCGTCGAGGACGGCCGCGCGGCCGGCGTGATCGTCGAGACCAAGGAAGGCGCGCAGGCCATTCGCGGAAGCGTCATCGTCGATGCCACCGGCGACCTCGACGTGGCCGCCAGCGCCGGCGCGGCGTACGCCGAAGGCGCCTACATCGTCACCACGGTCTCGCGCATGGGCGGGGTGGACACGGACGAGGCGGAGCGCTTCCAGTTCGAGGAGCCTGAGCGTTTCGCCGAAATCGATCTGCGGGCCCGGCGCCTGATAGGTGGCTGTTGGCAGCATTGGTGGCTGAAGACCCCGCTGCCTGGCATCGTCTGGTGTAACTGCCCGCACATGTCCGGCTTCGACGGCCTGAAGGTGGCCGACCTCACCGCCGCCGAGTTCGAGGGCCGGCGCCGCATGCAGGCGTTGCTGGAGTTCGCCCGCGAGCACGTGCCGGGCTTCGAGCGCGCGTACTTCGTGGACTTCGCCCCACAGACCGGGGTGCGCCAGACCCGCCTGCTGGAAGGCGAGTACGTCGTGACCAAGCGGGACGTGAAGGAGCGCGTGCACTTCCACGACAGCGTCTGCCGCGGCCGCGACTACTACACCCCCTACCGCGCGCTGCTGCCCGTCGGCGTGGATCAGTTGCTGGTCGCGGGCCGCCATTACTCGGCGACATCGCAGGCTCAGAAGATCAGCCGCGAGATCCCGCCCTGCATGGCCATGGGCGAGGCCGCCGGCATCGCCGCCGCCCAGGCTCTGGATGCCGGCATCCTGGTGCGCGATGTCGATGTCCGCGGCATCCAGAAGCGGATGCGGGCCCAGGGCGCCGACCCCGGCGACCGGCCGGCTGAGAACGCACTCGTGACGGAGGCCGCCTGATGGCTCTCGATCCAAGCGCGGCGGGCGCTGGCCCGCTGCCTCTCGACGGCGTGCGGGTTCTCGACTTTACCCAGGTGATGATGGGCCCGTGCTGTACCCAGATGCTGGGCGACTACGGTGCCGACGTCATCAAGATCGAGCGCGTCGGCGCCGGCGATCTGTCGCGCTGGAGCGTGGGCGAAGACCCGGACGGCGGCAACAACCCGGTCTTCGCTAGCCTGAACCGCAACAAGCGCAGCGTCGCCCTGAACCTGAAGTCGGAGGCCGACCGGGAGGCGGCATTGAGTCTGGTGGAGACCGCAGACGTGGTTGTGAGCAATTTCCGCCCCGGCGTGATGGAGCGCATGGGGTTCGGCTACGATGATCTGCGCCGCCTCAACCGGCGCATCATCTACGCGGTCGGCACCGGCTTCGGCCTGGAGGGCCCCTATGTCCACAAGGGGGGCCAGGACGTGCTTGCCCAGGCCATGAGCGGCGCGATGCATCGTCGCGCCGACCCCGCGCTGCCGCTCTCGATCTATCCCACCGCGCTGGCGGACTACAGCGCCGGCATGCACCTGGTGCAGGGAATCTTGCTTGCGCTGCTGCAGCGGGAGAAGACCGGCGAGGGGCAGCGGATCGCGGTCTCGCTCTACAATTCCATGCTGGCGATGCAGATGCAGGAAGCAGCGATGTGGATGATGCGGGGCCGCGAACTGAACTGGGCCGCCATGCCGCTCTCCGGCGTGTTCGAGACCACCGACGGCGCCATCGTCATGGTGGGCGCGTTCAAGGAAAACCCCCTCCAGGACATCTGCCATGCGCTCGGGATCGACGATCTTTCCGCCGATCCCCGATACGCCACCCTGGAGCAACAGACGCTTCACCGGGCGGAACTGCAGGCGATTTTCCGGGACGGCTTCGCCGGCGACACCACCGCACACTGGCTGGCACGGCTCGACGAGGTCGACATTCTGTGCGCCCCGGTGGTGACGCTGGAGGACGCCCTGGACGATCCCCAGACCGCCTGCAACCGCATGATCGTGGAGCTCGAGCCGACTGCCGGCGGGCCGGTGCGCCTCGTGGCCTCGCCCATCGACATGTCGGCGGCGCCGTTCACCGTGCGCCGCGCCCCGCCTGCGCTGGGCGAGCACAACGACGAGGTGCTGGCGCCGGCACGCGCCAGCGAGCACGCGGCGTGAGCGTCGATTTCGATGTCGCAGGCGGCATCGCGCGGGTCTCTTTAAACCGGCCTGAGCGCCTGAACGCGATCGACTCCGCGTCCGCCGCCGCTCTCGACGATATCTGGACCGCGATCGACGGAGACCCCGCGATCCGGTGCGTTGTGCTCACCGGCACCGGGCGCGCCTTCTGCGCGGGCGCGGACATGAAGGAGGACGGCCCCGGCGACCATGGCTTCGGCGGCATCGCGCTCGGCGGGCGTCTCTCCGTCCCCGTGATTGCCAGGGTCAACGGCGTCGCCCTCGGCGGCGGCTTCGAGATGGTGCTCGGCTGCGATCTGATCGTCGCCGCCCAGAGCGCATCGTTCGGCCTGCCCGAGCCGCGTGTGGGGCGCCTGCCGCTCGACGGCATGATCGTTCTGCCCCGCCTGATCCCGCGAGCATTGGCCATGGGCATGCTGCTGACCGGGCGCCGCATCGGCGCGGCGGAGGCGCTTGAGTACGGCCTCATCAACCAGGTTGTGCCGGAGGACGAGCTCGACGGCGCCGTCCAGTCGTGGATCGACGACATCGTCGCCTGCGCGCCGCTCAGCCTGAAGGCCATCAAGCGCTCCGCCAGCGACACCGCGCACCTGACGGTCCGGGAAGCCCGCAACGCCCGCCTGCCCAGCCTCGCCGCCGCGCTGCAAAGCCGGGATGCGGAGGAGGGCGTGCGCGCTTTCAGGGAGAAGCGCGCTCCTGTGTGGAGCGGTGACTGACGCGCTCTGCGGGCATACATGCTGCGGCCCCGGGTGGCCCGGCCTTATCCGTTGTCGTCGATCCCGAATTCCTGAATGATTCGATCATGAGCTGGATCCGACCAGAGCGCTCCAATCCTTAGTTCGGCCACAACCGAACTCACCCCGTCATGGCTGCATGGGCGAGCGGAGGCTGAGAATCGATGCATGCGGCGGTGCTGCGGTACTTCGAGGCGGTCGCCGAGGACGGCTCGATTCGCCGAGCCTCGGAAAGGCTGCATATCTCTCCGTCGGCCGTCAATCGGCAGATCCTGAAGCTCGAAGACTATCTCGGCACGCCGCTGTTCGAACGGCGCCCCGACGGCATGCGGCTCACCGATGCCGGGCGGCTGGTGCTGCGCCATGCACAAGCCACCCTGCAGGATTTCGCCCGCTGCGCGGCGACATCGACAAGCTGCGCGGCGTCGTCAGCGGTTCCGTGACCATCACCACCGTGGACAGTCTGAACGTGCAATTCCTGCCCGAAACGGTGGCCGAATTCATCGCCGCCCAACCGGCGGTACAGATACGCGTGATGGCCTGCGATCCCGTCGAGACCATGCACGCCGTCGCTCAAGGAGCTGCGGATCTGGGCTTGACCTTCTCGCCTGCCTGGCGCCGCGGGATCACCGTGCTCAAGGACGTGCCCTGCCCCATGTGTGCGATCATGGCGCCGGATCATGCGCTGGCGGCACGCAAGACCCTCTCCCTGGACGAATGCGGCGCCTACCGGCTGATGTATCAGGACCACTCAGGCTCGATGCAGCTCTTCTTCGGCGAGGAGATGGAAGCCTTCAAGAACGCGCACAAGCCGGTGGCGATCTCTAACACCCTGGCAATCCTGAAACGCCTCCTGCTGCGCGGTGTCGGGATCGCGTTTTACACGCGCTTGGGCTTCGCCGAGGAACTGGCCAGCGGGCGTCTGGTGGCGGTGCCGCTTGAGGAGGAGCCCCTATCGACCTTGCGCTTGTGCCTGATTGCACCGTCCGACCGACTCCCGACGGTGGCGGCGGGGGCAATGGCTGAGCACCTCCGGGAGGCCCTGATTCGCTTCACAACCGATGACCCGCGAGATCTGCACCGGTAAATTGATACATATCTGCCGATGGCTTGTTGAGGGACGCACTCGGGCACGGCCCCACAGGGGGAACTGAACCTTGGAGTGGGCCCCTGTGGTCGGACAGTTTCAGGCGGCCGATTTGACCGGCTTGCGGGGCTGTTCCTCCTCGAAGCGGGTGGGGCTCAGGTAGCCGAGTTCGTCGAGAATGACGAAGTCGCGGCGGACGAGCTGGTCTGCGGTGCGGCCCTGGCGTCCGGCGCGGAGCTCGGCTTCGAGGTGGTTGACCAAGTCGACGACATTGTGGCACCGGCCGCGGGCACCCTTTCGGATGCAGGACCGCGCGATGGCGACGGCGAGATGGGTCTTGCCGGTGCCGCCGACCAGCACGATGTTGCGCTGAGCGTGGTGAGAAATGCGGGTTAATCCTCGCGCAGGGAGCGGTAGAAGAAGTCCGTCACGGGCTTGACCAGGAAGCTCATGACCGAGCGCTCCTCGGTGCGGATATGGGCTTCTACCGGCATGCCGGGCGTCAGCACCAGATTGCCGGCCACTCGGTTTGAGCCCCGCGCGGCCCCGGTCTCTTCCGCGTTGCCCGCCGCCGGGCCGATGCCGTCAGGCCCGTCCAGCGCAAGCTCGACCTCGTACCAGGAGACCCCGCTCTCCGCGTCGCGTACCGCATCCGGCGAGACCCGCACCACGTGCCCGTCGAATTCCGGCGTCACGCGCGCGGGAAAGGCGGAGAAGCGAAGTTTCGCATCCTGCCCGGGATAGACCTGATCCACGTTGATCGGATTGAGCCGCGCCGTCACCACCAGCCCGGCATCCTCCGGCACGATCTGCAGGATCGGCTCGCCCGGCCTCACCACCTCCTGCGACGCGAACACCGTGAGCCCGAACACCTCGCCCGAGACCGGCGCCCGCACCTCCAAGCGGCCCAGGCTGCGTTGGACCGAGGCGAGACGCTCCTTGACCTCGTTCTCCCGCGCCTGGATGTCGCGCGCCTGCTCTTCCGCCTCCTCGATGCACCGTGCGTCGATCTGGAGAATCTGAATCTTCAGCTCTGCGATCTTGCCACGGGCGCGGGCGATGGAGGCGGCGATGGCGCCCGAGCGCCCCTCCAGGTCCTCGGCGGCGCGCTCGATGGCCATCAGCCGGTCGAGCCGCGTGAGCCCCTTGTCGAACAGCGTCCGTTGCGCCGCGAGTTCGCGGTCGATCAGCACGGCCTGATTCTTCAACGAGGCCGCCTGCGCTCCCAGACCCACGATCTCCTCGCGCGCCTGCCCGATCTGCTCGCGAATCTGCGCCACCTCGCCGGCCCGCGCCGCCTCCCGCGCCCGGAACAGCCGCTCCTGGCCGTCGAGGATCTCTTGCACCTGCGGGTCCGCCGCCGCCATGGTCAGAAGCTCTTCGTCCCAGACGATGGCCTCCGCACTCAGGAACTCCGCCTCCAGCCGGTTTCGCCAGGCCGCGAGCTCGGCGAACCGCGCCTTGAGGATCGCTTCGTCCGATCGCATTTGCCCGTCGCTGAAGCGCAGCAGCACGTCGCCCTGAGTAACACGGTCGCCGTCTCGCACCAGGATCTCGCTCACCGTGCCGCCATCTATGTGCTCGACGACCTGGTTGCCGCTTTCGACCTCCACGAGCCCCGCCGCGATCACCGCGCCCGAGATGGAGGCGAACATGCTCCAACCGAGGAGCCCGCCGCAAAGGACCGCCACGCCCCCGAACCCAAGCAGCAACGCCCTGCCGGCCGAGAAGCGCCCTTGGGCCGTCCGCGCCGTCACGATGCGCTCTCCCCTGCGAGCCGGACGCCGGTGGCGACGATTTGCGCCTCGCGGCTCGGCATCGCAGGACGGATCGTCTCGATCTCTTGCTGGGGAAGCGACACGACCTCTTCGTCGCGCGCCTGCCGCGCGCCCCGCTGCACGCCTGCCTGCAATCGACGCACCTGCGCCTCGCGGCGGCGCGTGGCTGGCACCGGACGCCCGGCCTCCATCACATACACCTGATCGCATTGAGCGAACGCGCCATGGCGGTGGGCGACCACCACCGCCGCGCCGCCACGTTCCTTGTGGCCCTCCACGGCACGCGCGAGCGCCATCGTCCCGTCGGCATCCAGGTTGGAATCGGGCTCGTCCATGATCACCAGCACGGGCGAGCCGTAGAATGCGCGGGCCAGCGCGATGCGCTGGCGCTGCCCGCCGGAGAGCGCAGCGCCCCCTGCCGAGACCTGGAAGTCGTAGCCGCCGGGGAGTTTCAGGATCATCTCGTGTGCCCCTGTGCGCTTCGCCGCATCGACGACATCTTCGTCCCGGGCGGTGGGCGACATGCGGGCGATGTTCTCGGCCACGGTGCCCTCGAACAGCACCACCTCCTGCGGCAGATAGCCGATGTGCTGCCCCAGTGTCTGCCCGTACTGCTCGAGCTCCGCGCCATCGAGCCGCACCGCGCCGCCTGCGGGCCGCCAGACGCCGGCGAGCGCGCGGGCGAGGGTGGACTTGCCGGAGGCGGAAGGCCCCGCGATGCCCGCCGCCTGGCCCGGCTCGAGGCGGAACGAGGCGCCGCGCACCGCCGGTACCCGTGCGCCGGGAGCCACGACCGTGAGGCCCTGCGCCTCCAGGATCGCGCGGGGTGTAGGCAACGAAGTGCGGGCCTGCTCCGGCGGTGTCTGCTCCAGAAGCTCCGCCAGGGAGCGCCGCGCAGCCCGCACGCGCTGCAGCTGGGGCCACTGTGCCACCGCCTGATCGATCGGCGCGAGCGCCCGGCCCAGCAGGATCGAGGCCGCGATCATCACCCCAAAACTCGCCTGGCCGTGGATCGCGAGCCAGGCACCCAGCCCCAGCATCATCGACTGGAGGAAGAGTCTCAGCGTCTTCGAGGTCACCAGGAAGAACCCGCCCCGATCGGAGACAGCGAGCGAGCGATCGAGCATTTCGTCCCTGAGCTCGCCCGACCGCGCGATCACCGCGTCCTGCATGCCGAGGCCCTGCACGGTCTCGCTACCGGCCCGCATCTCCTCGACGAAGTGTGCGGAGCGGTTGTGCGCATCGCCGACCTCCCGCTGGAGCTTCGCCGTCCGCGCCTGGTTGAGCAGGGCGAGGAGAAGCAGCAGGGCACCCGAGAACACGGCCAGCACGCCCAGCATCCAGTGGAACATGAAGAGCACGCAGAGGAAGACCGGCGTCCACGGCGCGTCGAAGAACGCGAAGGGGCCTGAGCCGGAGAGGAAGTGCTGGATCGCCTCCAGATCGCGCACGCCGGTGGCCGGCCGCGCCCGCTCGGCAGGCACGATCGCGCGGGTCAGGATCGCCCGCAGGACACGTGAATCGAGCCTGGCCTGCAGCCTGGCGCCGGCGCGGGCGAGCACCCGGCCGCGCGCGTGATCCAGAATACCCATCATCAGGAAGAGGAAGGCCACGATACCGATGAGCGTGACCAGGGTTGCCTCCGAGCGCGACGTCAGCACCCGGTCGTAGACCTGGAGCATGAAGAGCGGCCCGGTCAGCATCAAGATGTTGACGAAGATGCTGAAGAGGCCGACCGAAACGAAGAGGCGGCGGCTCTCGGACAGTGCCGCTCGAATCTCCCGATCGCCGTTTCGGCTCTCCGTCATCGCTCCGTTATCCTACGAAGTCACCATCCGTATCGTCGTTCTCGGCGCTCCCGACCGGTGTCCCCGCGCCGGTTCGCCCAAGAAGATCGAGTGCTGTTCCATTTACAGTTGGCACCGGCGAGCGCGCCTTCAACGCCGGTTCCCGAATTATAAACTTATGGGTGACCAAATATGCTCTAACGGCAGTCCAAGGCCGGCCAGTTTCCTCAGTCGATGCAGTTCCCTGCCGATGAGGAGTGTTGCTTCGCCTGCGCATATGACCGCACTTGCGGACAACTCGAGGCTGTGTCGCAATCGGGGAGAGACGCGCCTCCCGTCACGTTGCGGCGGGGCCAGGGCATGAGCAGAATGGCCCGATCGGGCCGGAACGGGCCATTTCGGATAGGGAGCGGGGAGCCTCTCATGGCGGGTGTAACGATCGATATCCCTGTCGCAGACGGCGATGGGTTCAGCGGCTATCTGACGGTGCCGGAGGCGGGTAGCGGGCCGGGCCTGCTGATCGAGCAGGAGATTTTCGGGGTCAATGCGAGCCTGCGGGCTGTCGCCGACCTCTACGCGGAGGAAGGCTATGTCTGCCTCGTGCCCGATCTCTTCTGGCGCATGGAGCCCGGCGTGGACCTCGGCTACGACGAGGACGATTTCGCCAAGGCCTTCGATTTCTACCAGCGCTTCGACGTGGACCAGGCCCTCGTCGACATCGGGGCGGCGCTCGATGCGCTCAGGGCGCGACCCGAGTGCACCGGCAAGGTCGCCGCCATGGGCTTCTGCCTCGGCGGCAAGCTCGCCTACCTCACCGCCACACGCCACGATGTCGATGCGGCGGTCTCGTTCTATGGCGTCGGCATCGAGGAGGCGCTGGGCGAATCCGGCGGTATCGCCTGCCCCCTGCTCATGCACTTCGCCGGCGAAGACTCATTCGTTCCGCAAGACGCCGTGAACGCGATATCCACCCATTTCGAGGCGCGCCCGGAGGTGCGGATTCACGTCTATCCCGGCGTCGATCACGCCTTTTACAACCACGCGCGGAGCGAGGTTTACCACCGGCCGTCGGCCATGGTCGCCCATTCGCGCACCATCGCGCTGCTGCACCGCGCAATCGGGCCCGCTTACGACCTGGAATCGCTCTGGGAGCATCACCTGCACCACGAATTCACGGGGCGGGATTCGGCGGCAACCATGGCCACCATGGTGGCGGAGCCCTACGTCAATCACATCCCGACCATGACCGGCGGCACCGGCGCGGACGTGCTGAGCCGCTTCTACGCCGAGCACTTCATCCCGAAGATGCCGAAGGACACGACCCTCACCCCGCTTTCGCGCACCGTGGGCGCCGACCGGGTGGTGGACGAGATGATCTTCAGCTTCACCCACAACGAGGAGATCAACTGGATGCTCCCGGGTGTCGCGCCCACGGGCAAGACGGTAAGCGTGCCGCTGGTGGCGATCGTGGCCTTCCGCGGCAACAAGCTCTATCACGAGCACATCTACTGGGATCAGGCCTCGGTGCTGCTGCAGATCGGCCTGCTGGCGCCTGACGGGCTGCCGGTCGCCGGGGCCGAGACCGCGCGCAAGGCCATGGACGAGACGCTGCCGTCGAACCGCCTGATCCCCGGCTGGTCGGATAACGGCTAAAGCTGAGGCCAATGGGGCCGCTGGCGCCCGGAAGCCCATGAGCGCAGACGGCCCGTCGCTGGGCAAAGCGCTGGAGCGCGTCGAGGACGCGGCGCTGCTCATGGGCTGCGGCCGCTACATTGATGACCTGCCGGTTGCGCCCGGCACGGGGCATGCCGCGATCCTGCGCTCGCCCCACCCCCACGCCCGCCTGCTCGGCATCGATACGGCGGCGGCGCTGGCACTGCCGGGCGTCCATGCCGTGGTCACGGGCAAGGATGCGCGGGCCTGGTCTACGCCGTTCATTGTCGGCGTGCGCCAGCCGATGGAGCATTGGTGCATTGCCACCGACCGGGTCCGCTACGCCGGCGAGCCCGTCGCCATCGTCGTGGCCGAGGACCGCTACCGGGCGGAGGACGCGCTCGCGCTCATCGACGTGCGCTACGAGCCTCTGCCCGCCATCGTCGATCCCGAGGCCACCCTCGAGGCGGGCGCGCCGGTGCTGCACGAGGCGGTCGGAAGCAACCTCATCAGCGAGCGCGCGTTCCGCTACGGCGAGCCGGATGCGGCGTTCGCCGAAGCCGCACACACGGTCGCGACAACCGTGCGCTATCCGCGCAATTCCTGCACGCCCATCGAGTGCCTCGGCCTGATCGCCGCCTACGACCCCGGCGAGGGCGTCTACGACGTGCTTTCCAACTTCCAGGGGCCGATGACGCTGCATCCGGTCATGGCACGGGCGCTCAAGGTGCCGGGACCGCGGCTCAGGCTGCGCTCTGCGCCCGATTCAGGCGGCAGCTTCGGCGTCAAGCAGGCAATCTTCCCGCTCATCGTCGCGATGGCGCTCGCGGCGCGGAACGCCGCGCGCCCGGTCAAGTGGATCGAGGACCGGCTGGAGCATCTGCTGGCGGCAAACTCCGCGACCAACCGGGTGACCCGGATCGAGGCGGCCGTAGAGGCCGACGGCCGGGTCACGGCGCTCCGCCTCGACCAGCTGGAGGATTGCGGCGCCTATCTGAAGGCGCCCGAGCCCGCGACGCTCTACCGCAACCATGGCAATCTCACCGGGCCGTATCACATCGCCCATCTTGCGGTGACGAACCGTGTCGTCGTCACGAACAAGACACCCACCGGGCTCAATCGCGGCTTCGGCGGGCCGCAGCTCTACTACGCGCTGGAGCGCCTGATGCAGCGCGTTGCCGCGACCCTCGACCTCGACCCGCTGACGGTGATCCGGCGCAACCTGGTGCCGGCGGACGCCATGCCCTACCGCGCCGCCGCCGGCGCCGTGCTCGATTCCGGCGATTTTTGCGCCACCGTTGACTATGGCGCGGTTGAAGGGGCGCTTGACGCATTACGTGCCGAACGCGACGCAGCGCGGGCGGAAGGCCGGCTCTACGGCATCGGTTTAGCCGCGGCGGTGGAGCCCAGCATCTCCAACATGGGCTACATCACCACGGTGCTCAGTGCCGCAGAGCGGCGCAAGGCCGGTCCCAAGGACGGCGCGGTCTCCCACGCCACGGTGTCGGTCGACCCCCTCGGCGCCGTCACGGTGACGGCCGATTCGATCCCCCAAGGTCAAGGGCACCGCACGGTGCTGGCGCAGGTGGTGGGCGACGCGCTGGGCCTCTCGCCCGCGCAGATCACGGTCGCACTGGAGCACGATTCGCAGCGGGACCCCTGGTCGATCGCCGCCGGCAACTATTCGAGCCGCTTCTCCGGCGCCGTCGCGGGCGCCGCGCACCTCGCTGCGGTGCGGGTGCGGGAGCGCCTCGCCCGCATCGCGAGTCAGCGGCTCAATTGTGCGGTGGAAGAGGTCCACTTCGAGACCGGGCGTATCTTCGCCGCGGGCAACCCCGAAAACGATCTCGACTTCCGGCGGGTCGCATCGCTCCCCCACTGGTCGCCGGGCAGCCTGCCCGACGGCGTGCCGCCGGCGCTACGCGAGACCGCGCGCTGGACTCCGCCTGAACTCACGCCGCCGGACGATGACGACCGTGTCAACAGCTCGGCTGCTTACGGCTTCATCTTCGATTTCTGTGGCGTCGAGGTCGACCGTCTCACCGGCGCCGTCGCCATCGACCGCTACGTCACCACCCACGATGCCGGCCGCCGCCTCAATCCGGCGCTGGTTGACGGCCAGATCCGCGGCGCCTTCGCCCATGCCGTGGGTGCAGCGCTTTACGAAGAGCTCGCCTATTCCGAGGACGGCAGCTTTCTCTCCGGCACGTTCGCCGACTATCTGGTGCCAACCGCCTGCGAGGTTCCGGATCCGCTCATCCTGCACCGCGACTCCCTAAGCCCGGTGACGCCGCTCGGCGCCAAGGGTGTGGGCGAAGGCAACTGTATGACCACGCCGGTCTGCATCGCCAATGCCGTGGCGGACGCGCTCGGGGCCGACAGCCTCGACCTGCCGCTGACGCCGGCCAGCATCGGCGATCTTATTCACGGGCCGGAAGGCCCGCTGCCGCCAGCGATGGGCGAGGAGAGGCTTCCGAGCCTATAGCTCCGACTCGTCGATTTCTGCGAGCTTCATCAAGTGCTTTTGCAAGCCGCGCTTGAGCGACTTGGCGCCGTGAACCGGAACCGAGATTCGGACGTCCGACCCCGCTATTGCGTAGATGCGGTGACTCCCGCTGGTCCGCATCATCTTCCAGCCACGCAACTCCAACACACGGCAAAATCGTCGCCCACTGACGGTCTTCACACGGCGATCTCGACGATCCTGTCGGTGCCCGAGGTGGGAATATCGCGAATGTCCACGGCGAGGCAGCCCTCGACCGCCTCATAGAGATTGCTCAGAAGCTCCTCGAACGTGTCGCCCTGCGTCGCACATCCGGGGATCGCGGGCACCTCGGCCCAATAACCCCCTTCCTCCGCCTCGTGCACGATTACTTTCAACTTCATGGCTCGTTCCTCGTCGGTTCCGCCTCGCTGGCACGAGTCTGGGGGCCGCTCCATGATACCAACGCGTCCTCGATCCGGGTATAGGGACGCCATGAAGCCCGCGCCCTTCGACTACCTGCGCGCCGACGACGAGGAGGAGGCGCTGGAGGCCCTTGCCGAGGCGGGGGACGACGCGCGCCTGCTCGCCGGCGGTCAGACGCTGATGCCGATGCTCAACATGCGGCTGGTGGAGCCCGCGGTGCTCATCGACATCTCGCGGCTGCCGGGGCGCGGAGAAATCAGCGACGACGGCGCCGTCATCGAGGTCGGTGCGGCTGCGACCCAAGCCGACTTAGAGGCCTGGCCCCCGCTCGCCCGACGCGCCCCCCTGCTGGCCAAAGCTCTCCCCCTGCTTGGCCATGTCCAAACGCGGAGCCGCGGCACGGTCTGCGGTTCTATCGCCTTCGCCGATCCGAGCGCGGAACTGCCGCTCTGCCTGGCTGCGCTGGGAGGCGAGGCAGTACTGCGCTCGCGCACCGGCACCCGGACCCTCCCCGCCAACGAGTTCCAGACCGGAACGCTGTCGACCGCCTGTCGGGAGGACGAGATGGTGACGGCGGTGCGCTTCCCTACCGCCGAGCCGAGCGCGGGCTACGCCTTCACTGAGTTCGCGCGGCGCCACGGCGACTTCGCCATCGTCGCCGTCGCCGCCATCGCCCGGGCGAACGGCGTGCGCGTCGGTGTCGGCGGCGTGGCCGAGCAGCCGGTCGTCCAGGACTGGCCACTCCTAGACGGCAGCGCGCTCGACGACGCGCTCAACGCGCTGGCGTGGTCGCTGGATGCTGCCGACGACGCCCAGGCCAGCGCCCGCTACCGGCGCGAGCTGGTACGCGGCCTTGGCAAGCGAACGATCCGCGCAGCAGAGGACGCGCGGCCGTGAAGCGGATCGAGGCGGAGAGCCGCCACAGGGTGGGCCTCACCCTCAACGGCCGCGAGGCGGGCGGCTGGGCCGAGCCCCGCATGCTGCTGAGCGATTTTTTGCGCCACGAGCTCGGCGCCACGGGCACCCATGTCGGCTGCGAGCACGGGGTCTGCGGTGCCTGCACGGTGCGCCTCGACGGCGCCCCGGTGCGTGCCTGCCTGACGCTGGCGGTGCAAGCTGAAGGCCGGCGCGTGGACACGGTCGAGGGCCTCTCGCCCGAGGGCGAGCTGAACGACCTGCAGAAGGCGTTCCGCCGCCATCACGCTCTCCAATGCGGCTTCTGCACGCCTGGCATTTTGATGTCCCTCGACGCCTATCTCGAAACTAAGCCTGAGCCGGACGAAGGGGCGATCCGCGCCCTGCTCAGCGGCCACCTCTGCCGCTGCACGGGCTATTCCGGCATCGTGGCGGCTGCGCTCGAGGCTGCGGAGGCGCGGTGGAGCGAGGATGACTGATCTCGGCCGTGTGCTGATTGCGGCGGCCGAGCGGAACCCGCACGCGCTTGCCGTCGTCGATGGCGAGAGGCGCTTCGATTACGGCGCGTGGCTCGACACCGTGTCGCGCGTCGCCGGCGGCCTGGGCACGCTCGAACTTAGGCGGGGAGACCGGCTCGCCGTCATCATGCAAAACCGATGGGAGATGGCAGCGCTCCACTGGGCCTGCCAGCTTGCCGGCGTCGTCGCGGTGCCGCTCAACTGGCGAAGCAACGCCGACGAGCTGGATTACTTCCTCACGGATTCCGGCGCCGCGGCGCTGGCCTTCGACGAGTCCGCCGCTGCGGCGGTAGCAGACTCCGCCGCTGCCGCGCGGCTCCGCCGTATCGAGGCCGGCGGCACGTCTGAGAGCACGGTGCCATTCGGAGACCTGCTGGCGGCGCCGGCCAAAGCCGCGCCCCGTGCCGGCGAAAACGACCTCTCGCTCATGCTCTACACCTCGGGCACCACCGGACGCGGCAAGGGCGTACCTCGGACTCATCGCGCCGAGCGCGCGGCGGCGCTGGCCCACATTGCGCAGAACTGCTACCGCGCCGGCGAGCGCACGCTGGGTGTCATGCCCCTCTATCACACCATGGGCGTGCGCTCGCTGCTCGCCATGGCGCCGGTGGGCGGCGCCTTCGTCTGCCAACCGCGCTTCGAGGCGCAAGGCGCTCTCCGCCTGATCGAGGCCGAGCGGATCACCGCCCTCTACCTGGTGCCGACGCTCTATTACGACCTGCTCGGAAGCCCGGCGTTTGCCGCCGCAGACACCTCCTCGGTGCGCAAATTGGGCTTCGCCGGCGCGCCGATGGCCGAGGGGCTGCTGCGCCGGGTCGCTGACGCCTTCCGGCCCGAACTCTTCGTTAACCATTACGGCTCGTCGGAGATCTACACCTTCACCATCGATCAGGACGCCGCTGCCAAGCCCGGCTCGGCGGGCAAGGCCGGCATCAACCAGCGCATCCGGGTGGTAGAGATCGGCGCGGGCGATCCCGACCGCACCGTCGCCGCCGGCACGGAAGGCGAGGTGATCGCGAGCCTGGAGAGCGAGGAAGCCTTTGCCGGCTACTGGCGGCGGCCGGACGCGGACGCGCGGGCGCTCAAGCAGGGCTGGTATTTCACCGGCGATGTCGGCTATTGCGACGCCGACGGCGATCTCTTCGTGACGGGCCGGGTCGACGACATGATCATCACCGGCGGCGAGAATGTGCTGCCCGCCGAGATCGAGAGCGTGCTCTCGGTCCACCCTGCGGTGGCGGAGGCGGCGGTGGCGGGCCTTGCGGACGAACGCTGGGGGCAGAAGGTGGCCGCCTTCGTCGTGCGCGGCCGCCCGGTGGACGCAGCGGCGCTCGACACCCACTGCCGCGCGTCGGCGCTGGCCGATTTCAAGCGCCCTCGCGCGTATGTCTTCGTCCGCGCGATCCCGAAGTCCCCGGTGGGCAAGGTGCTGCGGCGCCTGCTGATCGCGGGCGCGTATGAAGAGGACGACGAAGGCGCCGGGGCAGAGGCCGGCGGCGGGAGAGGTGCATGACGACGAGCGGCCCCTTCGACGGTCTCGACGGCTTCCGCGTGGAGGTCGATCACTCGGCGGCGCGGGCCGACATCGTGCTCGACCGCCCGCCGCTCAATGTCGTCAGCATGCCGCAACGGGACCAGCTCGCCGCCGTCTTCGCCATGCTCGATGCCGACGAGGGCGTGCGCGTGATTGTGCTCCGCGCAGACGGGAAGCATTTTTCGAGCGGCGGCGACATCCCCGGTTTCATGACACGCTCGCCGGAGCAGCTCGCGGTGCTGGCGCGCAACGTCGCCGCGCCCGAGCGCTGCCGCCAGCCGGTGATCGCGGCGATCCACGGCTATTGCTTCGGCGTCGCCTTCGAGTTGTCGCTCGCCTGCGACTTCCGCATCGTCACGGCGGGCGCGCGGCTCGGCCTGCCGGAACAGCGCATCGGCATGGTTCCCGGCTCCGGCGGCTCGGCGCGGCTCGCCCGGATGATCGGCATCGGGCGCACCAAGGACATGGTCATGCGGGCACGGCGGCTCCCCGGCGCAGACGCGCACGCCTGGGGCATCGCGCTCGACTGCGTGTCAGAAGACGAGCTCGCGGCCGCGACCGATTCGCTGGCGGACGAGCTCAAGACCTTCTCACCGCTCGCCCAGCGCACCGCCAAGAAGCTTCTCAACGAGGCGGAGGACGCGCCGCTCCACGTCGCCATCGCCCTCGAAGGTGAGGCCTATGGTAGGCTGCGCTCATCGGCCGACTTCGCCGAGGGCGTTGCCTCCTTTACGGAGAAGCGCAAGCCGGTCTTCAAGGGAGAGTAGCGGTCGCATGGACGACGCTCCGCCCCCCATAGCGACGGACGCGGACACGGACGAAGCGGAGGGTTCGGCGCCGGGCGACCGTCTCCCCCGCTTTCACCTCGATCCGGTCGGCGGGATTGCCGGCGACATGTTTGCCGCGGCGCTGCTCGATGCCCACCCGGACCTTGCCGACGGGTTGCTTGCAACGATCGATGCGCTAGGGCTGCCGCCCTCGCTGACCATCGCCGTCGACCCGCACCGGGATACGGCGCTGGCCGGCACCCGCTTCAGGGTCTCCGGACCCTCAGACGACGACCACGGTCATGTGCGGCTCGCCGACGTGAGCAAGCGGCTGGAGGTCGCCCGCATCGCGCCCGCCGTGCGCACGCGCGCGCTCGCGATCTTCACACTGCTCGCCGAGGCCGAGGGCGCGGTGCACGGCACGGACCCGGCGGAGGTCACGTTTCACGAAGTCGGCGCCTGGGATTCGATCGTCGATATCGTCGCGGCCGCCTTCCTGATCGAGGCTCTCGGCCCCGCCCGCTGGTCCTGCGGCGCCATCCCCCTCGGCTCGGGCCGGGTGCGCTGCGCCCACGGCTTGCTCCCGCTACCGGCCCCTGCCGTGGTTCATCTTCTGCGAGGGCTCGCTACCCATGACGACGGAATCGGCGGGGAGCGGGTCACGCCCACCGGCGCGGCCATCCTGAAGCACCTCGCGCCGGGCCAGGCGCCGGCCCGAGAATCGGAGACGCTGGTGGGCGTCGGCACAGGCTTCGGCAGCCGCGCTCTGCCTGACCTGAGCAACGTATTGCGCGTCTTGGAATTCGCGCCCATCGCCCCGGCCGCGATGCATGAATCGGTCGTAATGCTCCGTTTCGAGATCGACGACCAGACGCCGGAGGACCTCGCGCTTGGCCTCGATCGCCTGCGGGCGCGGCCGGGCATCCTCGATGTCGTGCAATGGCCGGTCTACGGCAAGAAGGGCCGCATGCTGGCTGCCGTGCAGGTGTTGGCCGAGTCGGCATCGTTGGACGCGGCGCTCGCCGCGGTCTTCGACGAGACCACCACGCTCGGCGTGCGCTGGTCGCACGTCTCCCGCAGCGCTCTCGCCCGAGATACGGCGCACCACGGCGACGCGCTCGGCACGGTGCGGGTGAAGCGCGCGCGGCGGCCGGCCGGCACCGTGACCGCCAAGGCGGAACTGGACGACCTCGCTGGCAGCGCCGGCCACGCGGGGCGCGAAGAACGGCGCCGCAGAGCCGAGGCGGCGACACTCACGCGAGGCGGGAATGGCTGAACCGGTACCCGCCTCCGTAAGCACACTGAACACCGTCCTGGACGACATCGGCCGGGCCGCGGTCGCGGTGAGCGGCGGTGTCGACAGCATGACGCTGGCCTTGCTCGCCGGGCGCAGGTTGGCGGCAGACTGTGCGATGTTCCACGCCGTCTCGCCTGCCGTGCCGGCGGAAGCGACCACGCGCGTGCAAGAGTATGCCGAGCGGGAAGGGTGGCGGCTCACCGTGCTCGATGCGGGCGAGTTCGACGACCCTGCCTATCGCGCCAACCCGGCGAACCGCTGCTTCTACTGCAAGACCAACCTCTACGGCGCGCTGACTGCGCGCACGGACGCAACCCTGCTCTCCGGCACGAACCTGGACGATCTCGGGGATTGGCGGCCTGGGCTGAAGGCCGCCGAAGAGCACGGCGTGCGCCACCCGTTCGTGGAAGCCGGGATCGACAAGGCGCAGGTCCGTTCCATCGCGGCGGGATTGGGTTTCGACGATCTGGCGCGCCTCCCGGCCGCGCCCTGCCTCTCGAGCCGCATCGAGACCGGGCTCCGCGTGGAGGCGGACGATCTGGCGTCGATCCACGCGGCGGAGCGCTATCTGGCAAGGCAATTACAGCCTGAGACCGTGCGCTGCCGCCAGCGCAAGGCCGGCATTGTCATCGAGCTCGACGAAACCACTCTCGGTGCGTTGAGCGCGAGCCGACGCGCGGCGCTCGGCGCCGCCGTCGCCGGCATGTTCGAGACGAACGATCGCACCCGGCCCGTCAGCTTCGCGCCCTACCGGATCGGCAGCGCCTTTCTCAGGCCCGCGCATCCGGCGTGAGCGCGCCCACCGCCATCACCCTCGACCTCGAGCGCCGCGCGCGCATCGGTATCGAGGAGGCCGTGCTCTGCGAGAGCAAGACGCCCGAGCAGCTGGCGGAAATCCTCCGCCGCGCCGACGAGGCAGGGCGGAGCCTGCTGCTGACCCGGCTCGATGCGGCCCAACGCGACACTCTGCAGGCCGCCCTCGCGGAGCGCATCGACTACGAGGCGCTGTCCCGCACCGGCTTCTTCGGCACCGTTGCCGCCCCCTCGGGCGCGGCCCGCGTCGCGATCGTCTCCGCCGGGACCTCGGACCAGCCGGTGAGCCGCGAGGCCGCGCGCACTCTCGCCTATCACGGTCACCCCTCGGTGGAGATCGGCGACGTGGGCGTCGCCGGCCTGTGGCGGCTGATGGACCGGATCGACGAGATTCGCGCCTTCCCCGTCGTCATCGCCGCCGCCGGCATGGACGCCGCGCTGCCCTCGGTGCTGGGCGGTCTCGTGCCGGGCATGGTGATCGCGGTGCCCACGTCCACCGGCTACGGCATCGCCAAGGGCGGGGCTACGGCGATGATGGCGATGCTCGCCTCCTGCGCGCCGGGCGTGACCGTGGTGAATATCGACAACGGCTACGGCGCCGCCTGCGCCGCGCTGCGCGCGCTTCCGCTGCTCGCGCCGCCGGATTAGCCGGCGAGGGCGCGTGCGGCTGCGGTGCGCTCGTGCAGGCCGCGCAGCGCGGCCAACTCGTCGTCGGTCGGCGCGGGAGTCACGGAGAGGTCATCGGCAATCGCGAGCGGCCAGCCGGTGGCGGCCAGCACATCGTCCACCGCCACGCCTGGGTGGGTATGGGTGAGGGTGAGCTCGCGGCTCTCCGGATGAGGTTCCAGAATGCCGAGATCGGTGATGACCGTGCTGGGCCCGCGGCCGGGGAGACCTTCGCGCTCGCGCCAGTCGCCGCCGGTCAGGTGGCCGGCTGAGGTCACGAATTCCACCTGCTCGACGAAGCCACGCCGCGACTGGCGCATGATGACGAAGACCTCGCCGGCCAGCGCCGCGATTTCCGGCGCGCCACCGGCGCCGGGCAGCCGGGTCTTGGGTTGCGCGTAGTCGCCGATCACGGTCGTGTTGATGTTGCTGAAGCGGTCGATCTGCGCGGCACCCAGGAAGCCCACCGTGATGCGCCCGCCCTGGAGCCAGTAGCGAAAGACTTCGGCGGTGGAGACCACGAAGTCGGCGGTCTCGGCGAGCTCGCTGTCGCCGATGGAGAGCGGCAGCACCGCAGGCTTCGCCCCGATGGTGCCGGACTCGTAAATCAGCACCGCATCCGGCGCGTGGGAGACACGGGCGAGATTGGCGGCGGCGCTCGGCAGGCCGATGCCGACGAAGCAGACCGTGCCGTTGTCGATGAGCCGCGCCGCGGCGACGGTCATCATCTCGTCGGCGGTGAAGCCCTGCTCGGACATGGTTTCAGTCATGGACACTCTCATAGCCGCATCGGCCCGGCCGATGAAAGAGCAAGCCGGAGGTGGCACCGTCCCCGCGCCGGTGCCGCCCTTGCCCGCGCCGCGCGGTTGCGATAGGGAGGCGGCGCAGCGGCGAAGCGGGCGCGCCGCCGACGGCAGGACGAGGGACGGTGGCGCTGCTCACGGTCGAGAACCTGACCAAGATCTTCACGGTCGGCAAGGGCGAGGAGTTGATCGCGGTCAACAACGTCTCGTTCGCGCTGGAGCGCGGGGAGACGCTGGGCCTGGTCGGCGAGAGCGGCTCCGGCAAGACCACGGTCGGCCGCTGCGTGCTCAGGCTGATCGAGCCCACCGAGGGGCGGATCGCACTCGGCGACCAGGAGATCAGCGAACTCGATCCGGCCGGGCTCCGGGCGCTCCGGGCGCGGATGCAGCTGGTCTTCCAGGACCCCTTCGGCTCGCTCAATCCCAGGCTCACCGTCTACCAGACGGTGGACGAGCCGCTCGCGCTGCACGGCAAAGGGCGCGCCGAGCGCAGGCCCCGCGTCGGCGCCATGCTGGAGCGCGTGGGCCTCTCGACCGACGTCTTCAACTACTACCCGGCGGACCTGACGGCGAGCGAGCAGCAGCGCGTCGGCATCGCCCGCGCGCTCGTCACCGAGCCCGAGTTCGTGGTGCTCGACGAGCCGACCTCCATGCTCGACCCCTCGGCGCGGGCCGAGATTCTGGACCTCCTGAAGGCGATCCAGGACGAGACGGAGACCGCCTACATCTTCATCTCTCACGACCTGACCTCGGTCGCGAAGATCAGTCATCGCATCGCGATCATGTATCTCGGCCATATCGTCGAACACGCGCCGACCGACATCATCATGGAGAGCCAGCGCCATCCCTACAGCCGCGCCCTGCTCTCTGCAGTGTTGTTCCCGGACCCGAAGCGCCGCCCGGATCCCTACGTCATCGAAGGCGAGATCCCGACGGCGATCAATCCGAAGCCCGAATGCCCCCTCTACGGCCGCTGCCCGATCCGCGAAGACGCCTGCCAGGAGGCGGTGCCGCCGCTGGTGGAGGTGGAGGCAGTGCACTATTCCGCTTGCCGGCGCTGGGACGACGTCGCCGCGTCGATGGCGGACGCGCGTGCGACGGCGTAGCCAAGCGTTGCGCCCGGTGCGGCGCCCGACAACAAGAAGCGGTCATCGCTGAAATTTGAACGAGCGCTTGTTCTAATTTTCTTCTAATATCCGGCCGCGTGCGGCGACGCGCGCACCTGCGCGCGCCGGCCGGTCCTGCGGCGCAATGGGAGACTGAGGAGAGACGACATGACCTTGGGTGACATTACGAGACGCGGCCTCGCGGTCGCGGCCACGGCAGCGCTTGCCGCGCTGGTGGCAGCGGCGCCGCCGAAGCCGGCATCCGCAAATCAGGACACGATGGTGATCGCTATCGGCGCCCTGCCGCAGGGCATCGACCTCGACAAGCATGTGAGCCCCCAGACCTGGAGCATGGGTGCACAGGTGCTCGAGGACGGCATGAACTGGGAGTCGATCGACTTCCCCTTCTCGACCGGCGACGCCTGGGACCCCTCCACCATCCCCGGCTTCATGTATCCCGACTACATGGGCCAGAAGACCCTGGTGCCGGGCATCATGGAGAAGTGCGAGATGGACGAGGACGGCCTGCGCGCCGTCTACCACCTGCGCAAGGGCGTGATCTCGCCCTGGGGTAACGAGTTCACCGCCGCCGACGTGCTCTGGCGGATCGAACGCGGCAAGGCCACGCAAGCAATCAACAACTTCCTCGAGTTCCTGCTCAGCATGCCGGGCCAGACCATCGACCCGCCCGAGAGCGGCGGCTACGCCAAGATCGACGACTATACGGTCGAGCTCACCTCGTCGAGGCCCATGCCGCTCGCCTGCAAGGGGCTGACCAACTACTACAACGCCTGGCTCGACTCGACCGAGATCATGAAGAACGCCACGGAGGAAGACCCCTGGGGCGACAAGTGGGTCGCGACCAACGGCGGCGGCTTCGGCGGCTACCGGGTGACCGAATGGACCGCCGGCAAGCGGGTCGTCATGGAGGCCAACGAGAACTACTGGCGCGGTGCGCCGGAGATCAAGCGCATCATCTATCTGGTGGTGCCGGAATCGGCCAACCGCGTGGCGCTGCTCAAGCAGAGCAAGGTGCACATGGCCGAGGGGCTGTCGCCGGACGAGATCGTGGCGCTTGCGGATGATGCGAACGCCCGCGGCGTTGCGGTACGCGGCAACCAATCCATGTGGATGATGATCAACAATACGCTGCCGCCCTACGACAACGTGAAGGTGCGTCAGGCGATGAATCACCTCATCAACCAGGAGGCGATCATCCGCGACATCTACCACGGCATGATGAACCGCTGGCAGGGCGTGATGCCGAGCACCTATCCGGGCTACGAGCAGCACCTCAAGTACGATTTCAACCCGGAGAAGGCGAAGGCGCTCCTCGCCGAGGCAGGCTTCCCCGACGGCTTCGACGCCGAGCTCTCGTTCGACGCGGCCGTGGCGGCGATGGAATCGATCGGCGTCCTGTTGCAGAGCGACTTCAGGAAGGCCGGCATCAACCTCTCGCTGAGGAAGCTGCCGACCGCTGCGAACTCGGACAACGTGATGGGCAAGCAGGGATCGCTCGCGCTGTGGACGGACATGCCCATTCAGCCCGACGTCAACTACGCGTTGAAGCTGGTGTGGCCGACCAACGCTCTCGTCAACTACCACAACTTCTCCGACCCAAAGGTCGACCAGGTGCTGCAGGACGGTCAGGGCGTGGTGGACCCGGAGGCGCGCATCGCGGCGCACGCCGGCATCCAGGAGCATATCCACGACCTGGCACCGCTGGGCTGGATCGGCGAGCACTATTTCGCCGTCGGCCTCTCGCGGAAGGTCAGCAACTTCCGCTGGTACACGACGCAGTACTACCATGTGGCGGAGATGAGCATCGCCGACTGATGGGGCTGCTGTAGAGCGTCCCGCGGGACGAGCGCCGATGAAGGCGCCCGGCCGGGGCGGCGGGTTCCCCCCGCCGCCCCGGCTTTCGTACCCGCGCACAGCCCTGGCGGCGCATAAGGCGGCCCGGCGCGCTCATCGCGGCGCTGCGGCCTGATCGGGCGCGCCGATGCGTCTTGCACTCTATATCGGGCGCCGCTTCCTTTTCCTGGTTCCCCAGGTCTTTCTGATCTCGTTCATCACCTTCGTGCTGGTGCGCCTGCTGCCGGGCGACCCCGCGCGCCTCTCGCTGGGGCCGCTCGCGCCCGAATCCTCGGTCGAGACGCTGCGCGCCAAGATGTATCTGGACCGGCCGATCCCCGAGCAATACGTGATTTGGCTGGAGAACGCCTTTCAGGGTGATTTCGGCGAATCCTGGGTCAACAACACGCAAGTGGCGGACGATCTGATCAGCCGCATTCCGGTGACGCTGGAGCTCATCTTCCTCTCTCTGTTTGTCGTCTTCCTGGTGCTGGTTCCGCTCGCCATCATCACCGCGAGCCGCACCCGGAACTTGATCGTTCGGATGTTCCAGAACATCACCTTCGGCTACGGCATGTTGGCCGGCGCGCTGCCGGACTTCCTGCTCGGCCTGGTGCTGATCTTCTTCCTCTTCGCGGGCGCAGCGGGGCTGATGCCATCGGAGATTCTGCCTGGGCCGGAGGGGCGGCTCGGCATCCTCGACTTCGACCCACCCTTCGTGACCGGCTCGATCCTGATCGACTCGCTGATCGCGGGCGACTTCGAGATTTTCTGGTCGGGCTTCATGCACCTGATCATGCCGGTCTTCACCCTCTCCTTCGTCTACGGCGCGCCCATCTTCAAGATGCTGCGGAGCCAGATGGAAGGCGCGCTCAAGGCCGACTACACAACCTATGCGGAGGCCGTGGGGCTCGCGCCCACGATCGTGCTCACACGCGCTGCCAGGGTCGCCGCCGGCCCGACGCTGGTCATCACCGGCGTCGTGGTGATGTTCCTGCTCGGCGGCGCTGTGCTGGTGGAGCGGGTGTTCAACTACGTCGGGCTCGGCCAGTACGCGATCAACGGCATCGTCACCGCCGACTACGCACCGATCCAGGGCTTCGTCTGCTTCGCCGCGATCTTCACGATGTTGGTCTATCTCGCCGTGGACCTGATCCACTTCGCGATGGACCCCCGCATCAAGATCGGCGGAACACAGGCCTAGAGGCGGCGCACGGCATGGTCTGGCTCCGCATCAAGCGCACGCTCCGGGCGCTGCCGAAATGGCAGCTCGCCGTGCTGGCGATGTTCTTCGGGTGGCTCTTCCTCACCATCTTCGGCCCCTATCTCGCGCCTTTCCCCACCGAGGTCGCCGAACCCACCACCCGCCTGCTGCCGCCCAGCGGCACGTACCCGTTCGGCACCGACGAGAACGGGATCGATATCTTCTCCCGCGTGTTGGCGGCGCCCCGCACCGATGTGGTGATCGGCGTCGTCGCCACCGCGATCTCGGTCCTGCTGGGCGCGCCGCTCGGCGTCATCGTCGCCCTCTACGAGAGCCGGGGCGGGGCGGGCTCGACCGCGTTCGCCGAGACCTTCATGCGCGTGCTGGAGGTGATCCAGTCCTTCCCGGTGTTCGTCTTCGCGATGGTGCTGGTCGCGGTCTTCGGCGGCAGCGTCACCAACATCATCATCGCTATCGCCTTCGTGAACACGCCGGTCTTCGTGCGCATCGTGCGCTCCGACGTGCTCACGCTGGTGCAGCGCCCCTTCGCCGAGGCCGCGCGTGCCGTTGGCAACCGCGAGGTGCGCATCGGCTTCCGCCACGTGCTGCCCAACGCGCTGCCGACCGTCATCGTGCAGGTCTCGGTCACGGTGGGCTTCGCCATCCTGCTCACCGCGGGCCTGAGCTTCGTCGGCGCCGGGGTCAAGCCGCCGACGGCCGAGCTCGGTGCCATGATCGCCTCTGGCGCCAAGTACCTGGAGCTCGGGCAGTGGTGGGCCGCGTTCTTCCCCGGCGTCACGCTCGGGCTGATCGTCTTCT
The DNA here is from genome assembly GCA_965262755.1 of Alphaproteobacteria bacterium. Lineage (GTDB taxonomy): Bacteria > Pseudomonadota > Alphaproteobacteria > UBA828 > UBA828 > WTGU01. The sequence continues at coordinate 2,383,542 of OZ253557.1, forward strand.
CCTTCGGCATCTTCGGCGAGATCATGACCCAGGTGATGGAGCCTCGCGCCGTGAGACGAGACACCGACCGCCGCCGCGAAGCCGCGCTGGAGACGGGCGGCGACGAGCCCGAGGTTCCAGAGGCCCCAACGCTTGCGCTCACACGTCTGAGCGAGCCGGTGCTCGCGGTCGAGCACTTGGGCGTCGCCGCCGTCGACACGGGCCAGCCGCTGCTGAGCGAAATCCATCTCGCTCTCGAAGCCGGCCACAGCATGGGGATCGTCGGCGAATCGGGCTCCGGCAAGTCGGTGCTGGTGAAGACACTCCTGCAGCTCCTGCCGCCGGAGCTTGCCGTCACTTCGGGCTCCGTGCGCTACCTCGACCACGACCTGCTCACGATGAGCAAGGGCTCGATGCGGGCGATGCGCACGACGCAGATCGCGGCGATCCTGCCCAACGCGAAGTCGCAGTTGAACCCGCTCACCACCGTCGGCGACATGCTGCGCAGCGCGCTACAGGCGCACGAGAAGATCAGAGCGAAGGACGCCGAGGTCCGGGCGATCCAGCTCTTGGAGATGGTGGGTATCGCCGACCCGGCGCAGCGGCTGAGTGCCTTCCCCCACGAGCTGAGCGGCGGCATGGCCCAGCGGGTGTGCCTCGCCATGGCGCTGATGTACCAGCCCAAGCTGCTCATCGCGGACGAGCCCACCGCCGGGCTCGACGTGACCATCCAGCGCCAGGTGCTCGACCTCACCCGCGCGCTGGCCGAGGATGCCGGCACGGCGCGCCTCCTCATCACAGGGGACCTCGGTATCGCCGCGCACTACTGCGACACCGTGGCAGTGATGCAGGCGGGGCGGATCGTCGAGATCAATGAGACCGACCGCCTGTTCGACGACCCCCGTCATCCCTACACCCGCCACCTGCTGGAGTGCGTCCAGGTTTGATCCGACACGGACGGCGGCAAGACGACAACCCAAGCGAATGAGACGACCATGACGCGGCATGTGGAGATCGCAGGGGGCGGGTTTACAGGGCTCACCATGGGCACGGCGCTCGCCCAGGCAGGCTGGACGGCGCGGGTGCATGAGCGCTCGGCGGAGATCCGCGCCTTCGGCGCCGGCATCTGGATCTGGGACAACGGCGTGCGCGTGCTCAAGGCGATCGACGCGGCCGACGATGCGCTCGAAGGCTGCACGGAGGCGCCGACCTATATCAGCCGCGACGCCGACGGCCGCTTCATCGACGAGGTGCCGTTCGCGCCCATCACCAGCACCGACCGCTCGCGCATGTTCTGCATCACGCGCCAGCAGCTCCTGAGCGCGATTCTCGGCGCAGCGGAGCGGGCCGGGGTGGAGATCGTCACCGAATCGACCGCGACAGGGGCGCGGTCCGACGGCACGCTGCTGACCGAAGACGGACGCGAATGGCCGGCGGACCTCGTCATCGCCGCCGACGGAATCAACTCCAAGGTGCGTGACTCCCTGGGCCTGCTGAAGAGCCGCAAGCCCCACGTGGATGGCGCCATCCGAGTCCTCGTACCGCACGAGCCGGGCTACGCCGACACCGAGGAGGGCCGCACCATCCGCGAGTGGTGGAACGGCCACCGGCGGGTGCTCTACACGCCGTGCAACCGCGAGGTCTTCTACCTCTGCTTCACCATGCTCGCGCGGGACGCGGAGGCGTCCCAGATTCCATTGCCGCGGGCGATCTGGACCGAATCCTTCCCGCATCTCGGATCGATGATCAGCCGGGTGCCGGACGAGGGGCGCTACGACCGCTTCGAGACGATCAAGCTCAAGGCGTGGAGTAAGGGCCGGGTGGCGATCGTGGGCGATTCGGCGCACGCCATGTCGCCGGGGCTCGGCCAGGGCTGCGGCACGGCGATCTCGAACGCCCTCTCGCTCTCAAAGATGCTGCAGGAATCCGACGACATCGACCGGGTGCTGAGACACTGGGAGACCCGCCAGCGGCCGATCTCCGAGCACACGCAACTCTGGTCGACGATCACCTGGCCGCTTACGCTCTGGCCCCATTGGGCGGCGCGGTTCTACTACAACATGCCGATTCTGCACCCCTGGATGCTGAAGCAGCGGCGCAAGCCGTCCGAATTCTACGCCTACGGCACCGAGAAGCAGGTGCGCTGGATGCCGCCCCACCTGCGAACCGAGGCCGAGGCAGCCGCGTAAGGCGCGCCGCGCGCAGGCACTGGAGCGCAGGCCGGTCCGTAGCGGCAGGGCATGAGCGGCGGATGAGGCGAGCATGACACGACATGCAGAGATCGCCGGCGGCGGATTCACCGGGCTCACCACGGGCGCGGCGCTCGCCCAGGCAGGCTGGACGGTGCGCGTCCACGAGCGCACGACGGAGATCCGCGCCTTTGGCGCCGGCATTTGGATCTGGGACAACGGCGTGCGCGTGCTGAAGGCAATCGGCGCGGCGGAGGACGCGCTCGAAGACTGCACCGAGGCGCCGACCTACATCAGCCGGGACGCCAAGGGCCGCTTCATCGACGAGGTGCCCTTCGCGCCCATCACCAGCACCGATCGCTCACGCATGTTCTGCATCACCCGCCAGCAGCTCCTGAGCGCGATTCTGGGCGCGGCGGAGCGGGCCGGCGTGGAGATCATCACCGAATCGACCGTGACAGGGGCGCGGCCCGACGGGACGCTTATCGCCGAGGACGGACGCGAATGGCCGGCCGACCTCGTCATCGCCGCCGACGGGATCAACTCCAATGTGCGGGACTCGCTCGGCCTCCTGAAGAGCCGCAAGCCCCATGTGGATGGCGCCATCCGAGTCCTCGTGCCGCACGAGCCGGGCTACGCCGACACCGAAGAGGGCCGCACCATCCGAGAGTGGTGGAACGGCCACCGGCGGGTGCTCTACACGCCGTGTACCAGCGAGGTCTTCTATCTCGCCTTCACCATGCTCGCGAACGACAGGGAGGCGTCGGGGCTGCCGCTCCCGCGCGCGCTCTGGACCGAATCCTTCCCGCACTTGGAATCGATGATCAACCGGGTGCCGGACGAGGGGCGCTACGACCGCTTCGAGACGGTCAAGCTCAAGGCCTGGAGCGTGGGTCGGGTGGCGATCGTTGGCGATTCGGCCCACGCCATGTCGCCGGGGCTCGGCCAGGGCTGCGGCACGGCGATCTCCAACGCCCTTTCGCTCGCCAACATGCTGCGGGAATCCGACGATATCGACCGGGTGCTGAAACGCTGGGAGGCGCGCCAGAGGCCGATCTCCGAGCACACGCAGCTCTGGTCGACGATCACCTGGCCGCTCACGCTCTGGCCTCACTGGGCGGCGCGCTTCTACTACAACATGCCGATCCTGCATCCCTGGATGCTGAAGCAGCGGCGCAAGCCGTCGGAGTTCTTCGCCTACGGCACCGAAAAACAGGTGCGCTGGATGCCGCCCCACTTGCGAACCGAGGCGGGAACGGCGGCGTAGGACACGCCGCGCGCAGCCCAGCATGGTTGCGCCCGCTTGCGGCGTATAGCGCCACACGTTACAATCTCTCCGTGAGGATCAGGCACAAAGGCCTGCGAGCGTTGCACCAAAGGGACGACCCGGCGCGGCTGCCCGCAAACCTGGTCCCACGGCTTCGGCGCATCCTCTTCCGGCTGCAAGAGGCATCCCATCCGCGCAGTGCCGACGCGCCCGGCTTTCGGTTGCATCCTCTAACGGGTGATCGGGCCGGCCAATGGAGCGTGCGCGCCTCCGGAAACTGGCGCGTGGTGTTCCGCTTCGAGAATGGCGAAGCCGTTGATGTCGACCTGATCGATTACCACTGATCGGAAGGAGCATCGACCGATGAGCGACGACGATAGTGATCGTGTGGGGGCAATGTTGAACCCGCCGCACCTGGGAGAGCTGATCCGCGAGAGCATGGAAGAGGTCGGCTGGAACGTCACCGAGACGGCCGGCCGCCTGGGCTGCGAGCGCGGAACGCTGTCGCGACTGGTGAATGGTAGAGCCGGCGTCTCGGCGACCATGGCACTGGCGTTGGAAGACATCGGCTGGGGCACCGCCGAGCACTGGATGCGCATGCAGGCGAGCTACGAACTGGCGCAAGCGCGACAGGAACGTGTAGCCGCGGTTCAGGCAGCAAGGGGCGGGGTTGCCTGATACGGCCGCGAACACGTCTCTAGGGTGTTTGCCCATGCGGCGCTGAGGGAGTGCCGCGCCCGCCGAGATCGGATCAGCCGCGGCGGCGGGCGCGGTCGACGCAGGCGAGCGCCGCCATATCGAGGATGGAGTCGGTATCGATCCGGTGCTTGGCGTAGAGCGCCGGAATGTCGCCGGACTCGCCGAAGCCGGTGACGCCGAGCGGATAGGCGCGGTGGCCCGCGACCGTGCCGAGCCAGGAGAGTGCGGCCGGGTGGCCATCGAGCACGGTGACCAGCGCGGCGTCGGGCGGCAACCGGCCAAGCAGCGTCTCGGCGTGGGCCGCCGGCACCGCCTCGCCGCGCGCGCGGGCCTCGGAGGCGGCGAGCAGATCGCCATAGAGGCGGTCGGCCGAGGTGATGGCGAGCAGGCCGATGCCGGGAATTTCCTCCGCCAGCGCCCCGTGCGCAGACTGGACCTCGGGTGCGATTGCGCCGGAAAAGACCAGCGCGATCTGCGCGTCGGGCGCCGGCTCCGCGAGCCAATAACCGCCGGCCAGAAGATCGTGCCTCAGTGCCGCGTCGATCTCGCGCGCAGGCTGGTCGATCGTGCGGGTGGAAAGCCGGCAATAGACCGCCCCGCCGTCAGGCTCCTGCACGTGTCCGAAGCCCCACAGCATGATCTCGGCGAGCTCGTCGGCGAAGGTCGGCTCGAAGGAGGTGAGCCCCGGCTGGCCCATGCCGAGAAGCGGCGTGCCGACCGATTGATGCGCGCCGCCCTCGGGCGCGAGCGTGATGCCGGACGGCGTGCCCGCCAGCAGAAAGCGCGCGTCCTGGTAGCAGGCGTAGGTGAGCGCATCGAGGCCGCGTGCGATGAAGGGGTCGTAGACCGTGCCCACCGGCAGGAGCCGGGTGCCGAAGAAGCCGTCGCTCAGCCCGAGCGCCGCCAGCAGCAGGAACAGGTTGTTCTCGGCGATCCCGAGCTCGATGTGCTGGCCGTTCCGGCTCAGCGACCACTTCTGCATCGAGACCACCTTCTCGGAGCGGAAGACATCCTCCCGGTCCGCGCGGTCGAAGATGCCGCGCTGGTTAACCCAACCGCCCAGATTGGTGGAGACCGTGACATCCGGCGAGGTGGTGACGATGCGCTCGGAGAGCAGGCTCTCGCCCTTGCCGAGCTCGTTCAGTATGCGGCCGAAGGCCTCCTGCGTGGACATGCGGGGGCCGGGGCGGAAGGGCAGCGCGTCCGGCAGCGGCACGGCAGGCGCCGAAAGCTGGCCCGGCTTGCGGTTGAAGGGCGCCGCTGCAATGAACTCCTTCAACGTCTTCTCGTCGAGCCCGAGGCCGGCAAAGCGCGACCACTCGGCGCCTTCGTCCACATCCATCGCGGTGCGGAAGTCGGCCATCTGCTCTTCGGTCATGATGCCGGCGTGGTTATCCTTGTGGCCGGCGAAGGGCAGCCCGAAACCCTTGATGGTGTACGCGATGAAGCAGTGGGGAACGTCGGAATCCACCTCGCGCAGCGCCTCCAGCACCGCCTCCATGTCGTGGCCCGCGAGATTGGTCATCAGGTCCTGCAGGCCGTCGTCGTCAAAGCCGGCCAGCAGCGTCTTAATGCCGGCGACGTGGCCGATCTCCTGGGTGAGCCGCTCCCGCCACGCGGTGCCACCCTTGAAGGTGAGCGCGCAGTAAAGCTCGTTCGGGCAGTCGTCGATCCACTGGCGGAGCGCTTCGCCGCCGGGCTTCGCGAACGCGGCCTGCTGGCGGCGGCCATGTTTCAGGATCACCACCTTCCAGCCGACCGCCTGGAAGAAGTCCTTGATCTTCTGGAACAGCCTGTCCGAGACCACCCGATCGAGGCTCTGACGGTTATAGTCGATGATCCACCAGAGGTTGCGTACATCGTGCTTCCAGCCCTCCAGCAGCGCCTCGAAGACGTTGCCCTCGTCGAGCTCCGCATCGCCCATGATCGCGATCATGCGGCCGGGCGGGCGCGTCTCCGGCGTGAGCTTGTGGAAGCGCACGTAGTCCTGGACCATGGAGGCGAAGAGCGTCATGCCCACCCCGAGCCCGACGGAGCCGGTCGAGATGTCCACGTCGTCGCTGTCCTTGGTGCGCGAGGGATAGCTCTGCGCCCCGCCGAAGGCGCGGAAGCCTTCCAGCTTGGCCTTCGTCTGGTTGCCGAAGAGGTACTGGATCGCGTGGAATACCGGGCTCGCGTGGGGCTTCACGGCGACCCGGTCGTTCGGCTCCAGCACGTCGAAGTAGAGCGCCGTCATCAGCGTCGCCACCGAGGCGCAGGACGCCTGATGGCCGCCCACCTTGAGCCCGTCCCGCGCCGGGCGGAGATGGTTCGCGTTGTGGACCATCCACGAAGACAGCCACAGCACCTTGCGCTCGAGTGCGTTGAGGCAGGCGAGCGTCTCCGGCGCGACGGCCGGTTCGTTCACGAGCTGGCTCATGCGGCCTCCCTGATACCAAGTCTAGCGCAGACGCGCCGTTGCAGCCATCGCGGCGCCGAGGGGGCCCGGTGAGTCCGCGCCTGAGCGACGAAGACGCGGCAGCGCACGAGGCCGCCGCTATTACGCTCGCCGAATACGACCGCATGTCGGAGGCATACCGTCACGGCACGGCCGACCACGACGTGAGCCAGAACATCGCGGCCCTGCTCGACGCCATCGAGGGCGCGCCGCCCCATGTCATCCTCGATCTCGGCTGCGGGCCGGGCCGCGACCTGCGCGCCTTCGCAGCCCTCGGGCACGAGGTCGTGGGGCTCGAGGGCGCGGCCGGGCTGGTGGCGCTCGCGCGTGCGGGGACTGACTGCCCGGTGCTTCACCAGGATTTCCTGGCCCTCGACTTGCCGCCCGCGCGCTTCGACGGGATCTTCGCCAACGCCTCGCTCTTCCACGTGCCCAGCAGCCAGATTTCGCGCGTGCTCGCCGAGCTCGCCGCAGCGCTGAAACCCAGGGGCGCGCTCTTCTGCTCGAACCCCCGCGGCGACAACCAGGAAGGCTGGGTCGGCGGCCGCTACGGCTGCTTCTACGACCTGGAGACCTGGCGCGCCCTCGTCACCGGCGCGGGCTTCATCGAGCTTCATCACTACTACCGGCCGCCCGGCCGCCCCCGCGACCAGCAGCCCTGGCTTGCCACCGTCTGGCGCAAGAGGGACACCGGGCAGCCGTCCACATGACCTGACGGCCTCACACGGGGAGAACGCGATGCAGGCACAGATCATCCATACGTGGGGCGGGGCCGAGCGCTTCGAGGCCGCGACCCTGCCCGACCCGACGCCGGGCCCTGGCGAGGTGCTGGTGCAGGTGGCCGCGACCAGCGTCAACCCCGCCGACTACAAGCTGCGCCAGGCCGGCCCGCCGATCGCGCCTGAGCTGCCGGCGGTACTCGGCTGCGACGTGGCGGGCCGGGTGCTGGCGGTGGGCGACGGCGTCGCGGGATTCGCCGAGGGCGACGAGGTCTATGGCTGCGTCGGCGGCGTACGCGGAATGCCGGGCTGCTACGCCGAGATGATCGCGGCCGACGCGCGCCTGCTCGCACCCAAACCGGCCTCGCTCACGCTGCGCGAGGCGGCGGCCCTGCCGCTGGTCACCATCACCGCGTGGGAAGGGCTCGCGCGCGCCGGCGTGCGAGCGGGGCAGACGGTGCTGGTGCACGGCGGCGCCGGCGGGGTCGGTCACATAGCGATCCAGCTCGCGAAGGCGCGGGGCGCCGAAGTCGCCACCACCGTATCATCGGAGGAAAAAGCGGCGCTCGCCCGCAGTTTCGGCGCCGATCACACGATCAACTATCGCAACGAGACCGTCGATGACTATGTCGCGCGCCTCACCAGAGGCGCGGGCTTCGACGTGGTCTACGACGCCACCGGCGGCAGCGACATCGCAGCCTCATTCCAGGCAGCGCGCCTCAACGGCGAGGTCGTCGCCATCGTCTCGCAATACGAAGCCGACCTCACGCCCATGCACATCAAGGGGCTCACGCTCCACGTCGTCTTCATGCTCATCCCGATGCTGCACGATGTGGACCGCGCCGAACACGGGCGCATCCTGCGCGAGGCCGCCGCACTGGCCGACGCCGGCAAGCTCCGCCCGCATGTCGATCCGAAGCGCTTCGGCCTCGCAGCGGTCGCCGGCGCCCACCGACACCTGGAAGGCGGGCACGCGGTGGGCAAGGTCGTGATCGACGTGGAAGCCGGGCTGCCCTAGGAGCGTGCGCCGTAGAAAAATCCGCGCGGCGAAGTTGGTATTGGATGGGGTGTGGGTGGATTGGCGTCAGGGGGCAGTATGATGCGACACGCCAGTTGCGTTTGGGAACTGCCCGATGCCGACCACGTATCGTCCCTACCAGCCGGAGCAGCCCTTGCTTCTGCCGCCGGACTTGCAGGAGTGGGTTCCCCCAGGGCACCTGGCTCATCACGTCAGCGATGTGGTCGATGCACTGGACTTGACGGCGTTCTATGCGCCCTACGAGGGGGACGGTCGACGCAACGCCCCCTACGAGCCGTCGATGATGGTCAAGGTGCTGATCTATGCCTACGCGACGGGCACATTCTCCTCGCGTGCGGTGGCGAGAAAGCTGGAGGAGGATGTAGCGTTTCGGATGCTCGCGGCGGGCAACTTCCCGCAACATCGCACGGTATGTGAGTTCCGCCGCCGACATCTGGCGGAGTTCAGCGAGCTGTTTGTGGGGGTGGTGCAGGTGGCGCGCGAGATGGGACTGGCGCGGTTCGGCAAGCTCTCGGTCGACGGGACGAAGGTGCGAGCGAACGCGAGCAAGCGCAAGGCGATGAGCTATGAGCGGATGGGCAAAGAGGCGGCTCGCTTGCAGGCGGAGATCGAGGCGCTGCTGACGAAGGCGGGGATGGTGGACGCCGAAGAAGACGATCGTTGGGGCGAGGATTTCCGGGGCGACGAGTTGCCCGAGGAGTTGCAACGCAGGGAGAAGCGCCTGGCGGCGATCCAGGCAGCCAAAGCGCGTTTGGAGGCGGCGCAACGCGGGCGCGACGCTGAGCGCGGGCGCGAGCCTGGGCAGGACCGCAATCCCCGGGGCGGGCGGCCCTACAAGCGGGCCTACGGCGAGCCCGCGCCGAAGGCGCAGAGCAATTTCACCGATCCCGAGAGCCAGATCATGAAGACCAGCAGCGAGGGATTCCAGCAGTGCTACAACGCGCAGATGGCGGTCGATGGGGAGCACCAGATCATCGTCGCGACTCAGGTGGGGCCACAGGCCAGCGACCAGGGTCAGCTGGTGGGGATGCTCGACGAGATCAACGAGACGTTTGGGGTCGAGCCTGCGGTGGTACTGGCCGATGCGGGCTACTGCAACGAGCCGGATCTGTTGGAGCTGGAAGATCGCGGCATCGACGCGCACGTAGCGCTGGGGCGTGAAGGCAAGTCCCAGGTGGCGGTCGACCCGGCCCGGCTCCCTGCCACGCACCGCATGGGTGAGAAACTGGCGCGCCCCGCGGGCAAAGCCCGGTACGCGCAACGCAAGTGGCTCTCGGAGGCGCCGAACGGGTGGATCAAGGAGGTGCTCGGATTCCGACGATTCAGCCTGCGAGGCTTGGCGAAGGTGCGCGGCGAGTGGGACCTCGTGTGCTTGGCGTTGAACATCAAGCGGATGGGGACGGTGGCCACGTGCTGAGGCAGGTGCTGGCCTGCCAACGCACTTGCTCCGGGGCGCGCAGTGCCCATCGACCGCGTATGAAACGCGAATCTCTTCCGTTCCGGCCTTCCGGTCTGGGATTTCCATCCCAGAGTCGGGCGGGCCAGATGTCCACACTCGGGCCAAAATCCCGCCTCTCCGGCGGCCGCGCGCCAATCGCCCAGCATCAAAACTTCTACGGCGCACGCTCCTAGCCCGGAATTCTCAGCACCGGACCATGGTCCGGTGCACCGCGCGGGCGAACGGCGCAGAATGCCGAAATGTGCCGCGCAATCCACTGGCCAGTCCGGCCCCGCGACCGGGGTGCCGGAGGCGTTCCGTCGACGGCGCCATCCGCGCCCCGGACGTTCGCACGCCCTGCCCCTCGACGTTCCGACCTATGCCACTATGTGCCACCTTGTGCCGCCATATCCCGCCTTGTCCCGCCATATCCCGCCGAATCCCACTTTGAAAATTGCTGTCGGGACCTCCGCCGGACCACAGGGACAATGTGTGTGCGGGGTCGCGGGCCGCGCCGGCGGCGCTGACCGGTAGCCCAAAGGCGCAGCAAGGACTTACAATGGCGGAATCGAATAGACCGGCGGACGACGGACGATGATCTTTCGCCAGCTCTATCACATGGCCTCGGGCACCTATACCTACCTGCTGGGCGGCCGCGCGGGCGGCGAGGCGCTCATCATCGACCCCGTGCAGGAGCAGGTTGAGCGCTACCTCACGCTGCTCGACGAGCTTGGTCTGACCCTCGCCAAGGTCGTCGATACCCATGTCCATGCCGACCACATCAGCGGTATGGCGGAACTCCGCGACCGGACCAAGTGCGTCACCGTGATGGGCCGGGAGGCGCCGGTGGACGTGGTCTCGATGCGCGTCGGCGACGGCGATCCGGTCGAGGTCGAGGGCGTCAGCCTGTGCGCGCTGCACACGCCGGGCCACACCGCCGAATCCTACAGCTTCGCGATGGAGGACCGCGTCTTCACCGGCGATACGCTGCTGATCCGGGGCACCGGCCGCACCGACTTCCAAAACGGCGACCCGCTCCAGCAGTACGACTCGCTCTTCAACAGGCTTCTCACGCTGCCCGACGAGACGCTGGTCTACCCCGGCCACGATTACAAGGGCGACACGGTCAGCACCATCGGCGAAGAGAGGCGCTTCAACCCCCGCCTCCAGGTTTCCTCGCCCGCCGACTATGCGGCGCTGATGAACGGCCTCAACCTCGCCAACCCAAAGATGATGGACGTCGCGGTACCGGCGAACCTGAGCGTGGGGCGCGGCCAGGCGGACGAGGCACACCCCGAATGCGCGATGACCGCAGAGGAGGTCATGCACGACGAGCGGCCCGGCGACATCCTCGTCGACCTGCGGGAGGAAGGAGAACGCAAGCGGGAGGGCGCGATCCCGAATTCCGTCCACGCCCCCTACGGTCAGCTGACCGGCATGATCGGCCCGGGCGGGGCGTTGCGCGCGCTCGCTTCGCGCCGCGGGCAACGGCTCGTCTACTACTGCGCATTCGGCGAGCGCTCGGCGATGGCGGTCGATGCCTCGCGCGAGCGCGGCCTCGGCAATGTCTGCCACATGATCGGCGGTATCGCCGCGTGGCGCGAGGCCGGCGGCACGATCGACGAGTGCTGATCCCGCGCGGCCCGGTCGGGTGCGGTGCTTGCTCCTGACCGTCACTCCGTGTTTCAGTCCGGCCGGGTTAGGGAGAGGGCGGTATGAAGCTCGGCATGTTCATGATGCCGGTGAACGATCACCGGCGGGACACCCACACGGTGCTCAAGGAGGACGTGGAGATCGCGGTCGCCTGCGACCGCTTCGGCTTCGACGAGTTCTGGATCGGCGAGCACTACACGACGCTGAGCGAGCCGGTCACCTGCCCCTTCATGTTCCTCTCCAATCTGATCGCGCGGACGACACGCATGAAGCTCGGCACCGGCGTGGTCAACCTGCCCCAGCGCCACCCGGTTCAGACCGCCGCCCACGCGGCGCTGCTGGATCACCTCAGCGACGGGCGGCTGATCCTGGGCGTGAGCCCCGGCGGCCTGGTCAGCGACTTCGAGATGTTCGGCGTGACCGACCTGCAGGTCCGCCGCGAGATGGCCGGCGAGGCCATCGAGACCGTGCTCAAGCTCTGGTCCACCGATCCGCCCTACGACATCAGGGGCAAGTACTGGACCCTCAGGCTGGAGGACTATCACTGGCCCGACCTCGGCGTCGGCGCCATGATCAAGCCCTATCAGAAGCCGCACCCGCCGCTGGTCGCCTCGGCCATGAGCCCGAATTCCGGCGGTGTAAGCAGCGCTGCCGCGCGCGGCTGGGGCGTGATCTCGGCAAACTTCGTCCCGGTCTCGACCATCAGGAACCACTGGCAGGGCTTTTCCGACGGCTGCGCGCGGAGCGGCCGCGAGCCGAGGCCGGCGGACTGGCGCGTCGCCCGTTCGATCTTCGTCGCGGACGACGACGCCTGGGCAAAGGCCTACGTCCGCGATCCCGAGGGGCCGCTCGCCCACTACTACGGCTATCTGGTGACCCTCGTCAGGCGGGCCGCCTTCCACGCGATCATGAAGAGCGGGCCGGAGATGGCGGACGAAGACGTGACCCCGGCTTACGCCTGCGACGCCTTCTCCATCGCCGGCGATCCGGACTCGGTGGCGGAGCAGATTCTCGCGCTGCGCGAGGAGGTGGGGCCCTTCGGCACCGTCCTCATGACGGCGACCGACTGCCTGAACGAGACCCACAAGGCGCACCAGTTGAACTCCATGCGGCTCATGGCCGATGAGGTCATACCCAGGCTCAGGCGCGCGCTCGGCGACCGGGCGGCGGCCTGACCGCGCCTGCGGGTCGGAACGCGGGCACGACCGGCGGCGGCCGGTCCGCTGACGCCAACGAAACCCATGCGCACGCGGGTCAAGATCTGCTGCATCTCCAGCGTGGCGGAGGCACGCACCGCCGTCGCCGCCGGGGCCGATGCCATCGGGCTGGTGTCGGCGATGCCGAGTGGGCCGGGGGTGATCGATGAAGGCCTGATCGCAGACATCGCCGCCGCGGCACCGCCCGCGCTCGGCACCGTCCTGCTCACGTCGGAGGTGGAGCCGGCTTCGATCATCGCCCAGCAGCGCCGTTGCGGCGTCAACACCATCCAGCTCTGCGACGCGCTCGACCAGAGCACCTATCCAGTGTTGCGTGACGCGCTGCCCGGCATTGCGCTGATCCAGGTGATCCACGTGCGAGGCGAAGGCGCGGTGGCGGAGGCGGTTGGGCTGGCTCCCATGATTGACGGGCTGCTGCTCGATTCCGGAAACCCGACGGGCACGGTGAAGGAGTTGGGCGGCACCGGGCGCGTCCACAACTGGGCCCTCAGCCGGCGCATCGTGGTAGACGCCCCCTGCCCGGTGTTCCTCGCCGGCGGCCTCAACCCCGGCAATGTGGCCGATGCGATCCGCCAGGTTCGCCCCTACGGCGTCGATCTCTGCACCGGCGTGCGCACGGACGATGCGCTCGATCCCGCCAAGCTCGGCGCCTTCATGGGCGCGGTCGGCGCAGCGGACGCTCCGGCCACCGCGAACGGCTAGGCGGTGGAATGAACGCCGTTACAACGCCCGCGCACTCCTGCGCGCCTTTGTCGCCGCCGCCTCGGCCCAATGGCGCCAGGTCGCGGACACCCTGCGCCCCCGCTTCGAGACCCTCGCCCGGCTCATGGACGAGGCCGAGCCCGACGTGCTCGCCTTCATGACCTTCCCCAGGGACCACAGCACCAAGATCCACTCCTCCAACCCCTTGGAGCGCGTCAACAAGGAGATCAAGCGCAGGACCAACGTCGTCGGCATCTTCCCCTACGAGGCCGCCGTCACACGCCTCGTCGGCGCCATCCTCGCCGAGCAGTCCGACGAGTGGGCCGTCTGCCGCCGATACATCACCCTGGAAACCTTGGCCCAGATCAGCGACCCTGAACCCGGACCGCTGACCATCGCAGCCTGAGAAGCCGGAAACCTCAACCGGCAAAGACCGACGTCAAGCCGACGCTCTTACGCCACTCACGGGGACACAACCCACGTCCGTGACCTTGGTGAGAAATCCGGGTTAACACACGCAATTGACACACGGCTCCGGTCGTCGTCCGCAGCATCATCATTTGCCGCACCTCGCCCGAAGGTACGCACGCAGTCGCTCGACGCCGCGTGCGGAGACGCCGAGACCCTTCCGGGTGCGCCGCCACAGGATGTCCTCGGCGGTCCGGGCCCACTCGTGCTCGACCAGATAGGCGACCTCCGCCGCGTAAAGCCCGGCCCCGAAGTGCTCGCCGAGGTCAGCGACGCTGCCGCGGCCGGCGAGCAGGGCATGGATGTCGGTGCCGTAGTGGCGGACGCAGTGACGGAGAAGCCGCTCTGGCATCCACGAATAGCGCGCGGCGCATTGCGCGGTGAAGGCACCGATGTCGGCGTCGGGGATGTCTCCACCGGGGAGAGGAGCGTCGCCCGTCCATCGCGATCCTTTGACACGGAGAGGCCCCGCCAGCATGTCCACCGCCCGCTCGGCAAGCCTGCGGTATGTCGTGATCTTGCCGCCATATACTGAGAGCATCGGCGCCGGAGCCGGGTCGAGGTGCAGCGCGTAGTCGCGGGTGACCTCGCTCGCGTTCTCGGCCTGGTCGTCGAACAGTGGACGGATGCCGGAGTACGTCCACACCACGTCGCGTGGGGCAACGGGGTTCTCGAAGTAGACGTTGGCGGCGGCACAGATGTAGTCGACTTCCTGGGGCGTGATCTCGACCCGCCCGGGCGCGCCCTCGAACTCAACATCGGTCGTCCCCAGCAGGGTGTAATCCTCCTCGAAGGGGATCGCGAACAGCACGCGGCCGTCGCCGGCCTGGAAGATGTAGGGATGAGCGTGGTCGAAGAGCTTGCGCACCACGATGTGGCTCCCCTTGACGAGCCTGACCCTGTGCTTCGCCCCGGTGCCGCCCGCGAGCGAGCGGATCCGGCCGACCCATGGACCGCTCGCGTTGACGACGCCCCGCGCCCGGACGGTGATGCGCTCGCCCGATACCCGATCGGCAAGGACCGCCGTCCAGCTCGAGCCCGACGGCGCGAGCGAGACGCACGCAGTGCGGGTGCGGATCTCCGCCCCCCTGGCGTGCGCATCGCGGGCGTTCAATACCACCAGCCGCGAATCCTGCACCCAGCAGTCCGAGTACTCGAAGGCCCGGCGATAGCGGCCCTGCAACGCACCCCCGCTCGCGTGCCGGCCGAGGTCGATGCTCGCGCAGGGCGGCAGCGGGCCGCGCCCGCCGAGGTGGTCGTACAAGAAGAGGCCCAGCCGGATCATCCACCAGGGGCGCAGCCCGGTGTGATGCGGGAGCACGAAGCGCATCGGCCAGATGATGTGCGGGGCGTTGCGCAGCAGCACCGCGCGCTCCCGCAGGGAGTGGCGCACAAGTCGGAAGTCGCGGTGCTCCAGGTAGCGAAGCCCGCCGTGGATCAGCTTGGTGCTGGCCGACGAGGTGTGCGCGGCCAGATCGTCCTGCTCGCACAGCAGCACGTCGAGGCCGCGCCCCGCCGCATCCCGGGCGATGCCGGTGCCGTTGATGCCGCCGCCGATGACGAGCAGGTCGACCGTGCGCGGCGCTGAACCCCTCACACCCATCTGAATACGGCGATCCCGTAGTCGGCCGAGTTGCCAGGCGCGGCCCACGCCGGCGGCCCAAAGAACCCGAGCCGGGCTGGTGTGGTGTTTGGGAAGTTCATATCCGCTTCGCGGCACCTCCTGCCACGTCATGGCCGGACTCGTTCCGGCCATCCACATGTTCGTCCAACGTCGGGCGGCGCCGACGGGAGGAGATGCCCGGAACAAGTCCGGGCATGACGGCGAAGGTGGTGGGGTGATTGTGGGTTCCCTCCTTGTCCGATGCGTCAGCGGTTAAGTCCGGCCTTACTTGGCCCATAAGTGAACATATATCTTCTTATTCGAACACTGCCGGCACCGCCCGCCGCGGCACACGACCCGCCGGTTGCGCAACGGGGGCGCGCTTCCCCAGCCCGCATTTCTCACCAGGGTCATGGACAGCGCCGCCCTTCGGGTCGCGCCCAGGCGCCCGCCCGCGGCGTCGCGGGCCTCAACCGTATTCCCTGATACGCTTTTCGGCCCGCTCCTGGCGGATCGAACGCCTGGGCGCGACGCAGGCCGTGACCCTGGTGAGAAATGCGGGCTAGCATGACCGTCATGGCGTCCGGCCCGCTCCTGCTCGCCCTGGACCAGGGCACCACCTCGACCCGCGCGATCCTGTTCGACATCGCCGGCACGCCGCTCAGGATAGCCCAGCGCGAGCTTCGCCAGATCTATCCGGCGACCGGCTGGGTGGAGCACGACCCGGAAGAGATCTGGGAGGCCAGCGTCTCGGTGTTGCGCGAGGCGGCCGGCGGTACCCTGCCTGCCGCCATCGGCATCGCCAACCAACGCGAGACGGTGCTGCTCTGGGACCGCGCGAGTGGCGCCTGCCTGCACAACGCCATCGTCTGGCAGGACCGGCGCACGGCGCCCGTCTGCGACCGGCTTCGCGCGGAGGGGCGGGAGCCCTTCGTTGCCGCGCGCAGCGGCCTCCTGATCGATCCCTATTTCTCGGCGACCAAGCTCGCCTGGCTGCTCGATGCCCTGCCCGGCGCGCGCGAGCGGAGCGACCTTGCCTTCGGCACGATCGACAGCTTCCTCGTCTGGCGCCTGACCGGCGGCAGGCTCCACGCCACCGACGCCACCAACGCCGCGCGCACCAATCTCTTCGATATCCACAAGTGCGCCTGGAGTCCGGAGCTGCTCGAGCTTTTCGATGTGCCCGAGTCCGTGCTGCCGGAGGTGCGCGGCAACGCCGAGGGCTTCGGCACCACGGACATTCTGGGCGCGCCCGTGCCGGTCGCGGGCATGGCCGGCGATCAGCAGGCGGCGACGCTGGGCCAGGGTTGCGTCTGCGCCGGCGACGTCAAGAGCACCTACGGCACCGGCTGCTTCCTGCTGGCCCATACCGGCGCAGAGCCGGTCGTCTCGCGCCACCGGCTTCTTACCACCGTCGCGCTCCGCCTCGACGGCCGGACCACCTACGCGCTCGAAGGCGCCGTCTTCGTTGCCGGCGCGGCAGTGCAATGGCTGCGCGACGGACTGGGCGTGATCGCCGACGCGGCGGAAACGGAGGCGCTGGCGCGAGGGGCGGGCGAGAGCGGCGTGGTCATGGTGCCGGCCTTCGTCGGCTTAGGCGCGCCCTGGTGGGACGCGGATGCGCGCGGCGCCCTGTTCGGCCTGACCCGCGACACGGGCCCGGCCGACCTCGCGCGCGCCGCGCTGGAGGCCGCGGCACACCAGACCGCCGACTTGCTGGATGCGGCGGCCGCCGACGGCCTCGAGCCCGCGCTGATACGTATCGACGGCGGAATGAGCGCGAACGACTGGTTCGCCCAGACCCTCGCCGACGTCGTCGTCTTGACCGTGGAACGCCCGGCCGTCACCGAGACCACGGCCTGGGGCGCGGCCGTGCTGGCCGGCCTCGGCATCGGCGCGTTCTCCGATCCGGCCGACGCCCCCCGCCGCCCGGGCCGGCGGTTCTCTCCCCGCGGCGATCCCGCACCGGCCCGCGCCCGCTGGGCCGACGCGGTGGCGCGCACGCTCACGCGCCCGGCATCGACCGGCGAAAAGGAGCGCCAACGATAGACGGCGACGGAATGCGGGCTAGAGAACGGCCCCTGTCTCTGCGAACAGGTGGAACCGTTCCCGACCCACCCGGACCGGAATCTCGTCTCCGGGCTGGACAACCGGTTGCTCGGAGATCCGGATGGTGACCGGTTCGGCCGAGAATTCCGTCTGGAGATAGGCCAGCGACTCCGCGCCGAGCTTTTCGACAATCTCGACCCGCCCGCGGAAATCCGCCTCGGCCGCGGAGGCGATGTACAGGTGCTGCGGACGAACACCCAACGTGATCGGCCCCGGCGCCACATCGTGCAGACGCCCGGCCGGCAGCGACACCGGGCCGAACCGCACCCGCGGCTCCCGTCCTTCGGTCGCCTCGATCGCGGCGGGGATGAAGTTCATCGCAGGCGCGCCGATGAATCCGGCCACGAACCGGTTGGCAGGCGCATCGTAGAGCTCCTCCGGCGCACCGATCTGCTCGATCCGCCCATCGTTGAACACCACGATCCGGTCGGCGAGGGTCATGGCCTCGGTCTGGTCGTGGGTGACGTAGACCATGGTGGCGTCGAGACGGTCGCGAAGCCGCGCGATCTCCAGGCGCATCCGCACTCGGAGCGCGGCGTCGAGGTTGGAGAGCGGCTCGTCGAACAGAAAGACCTGCGGGTCGCGGATGATGGACCGCCCGATGGCCACGCGCTGGCGCTGCCCGCCGGAGAGCTCGCGCGGGTAGCGCCCGAGCAACGCCTCGATCTGAAGGGTCGCGGCAACCTCGGCCACACGCCGGGCAATCTCGGCCTTCGGGACCCGGGCCAGCCGCAGCCCGAAGCCGATGTTCTCCGCCGCCGTCATGTGGGGGAAGAGCGCGTAGGACTGGAACACCATCGCCACCCCGCGCCGCGACGGGGCGACGTTCGTCACGTCGTGCCCTCCGATCAGGATGCGCCCGGCGGTCACGATCTCCAGGCCCGAGATCATCCGCAGCGTGGTCGACTTGCCGCACCCGGAGGGGCCGACGAGAACCACGAACTCGCCGTGCGCGATCTCCAGATCGACGCCGTCGACGGCGAGCACCGAGCCGAAGCGCTTCGAAACGCCATGCAGAGCAAGCTGCGCCATCGCTACCCCTTCACCGCCCCCATCGTCATTCCCTTGATGAAGTAGCGCTGGAAGAACAGGAACACCACGAGCGTCGGCAGGCTCGCGATCAGCGACAGCGACCCCTGCACCCCCCAGGCCACCGAGTACTGCCCCCGGAGGTTCACGATCCCCAGCATGATGGTCCGCTGCTCGTCGGATTGGGTGAAGATGAGCGGCCACAGGAAGTCGTTCCAGATCCAGGTGAACTGGAGCGTCGCCAGCACCGCCAGCGCCGGCAGGCTCAGCGGCAGCGCCACCCGGGTCAGCACCTGCCATTCGTTTGCGCCTTCCAGGATGGCCGCCTCACGCAGTGCATTCGGGACGGTGGCGAAGAAGTTGCGCATCAGCAGCGTGCAGATGGGGATGCCCATCGCGGTGTGGATGATGACGATAGGGTACAGCGTGTCGATCAGATCCATGGCGTTGAAGAGCCGGAACAGTGGGATCAGGATCACCTGCGGCGGGAAGAACATGCCGGAGACGATGACGAGAAAAAGCAGGTTGCTGCCGCGGAAGGGCAGCTTGGCGAACACATAGCCGGCCAGCGCTCCCAGCGCGATCGAGGCCACCGTCGCCGGCGCGGTGACGAGCAGCGTGTTGAGGAAGTACCGGTGCACGGCCGGATTGCCAAGCACCTCGGCGTAGTTGCCCCAGTACAGTTCGGACGGGATCGTCCACAGCGCGCCCAGCGCGATGTCGCGGGTGGTCTTGATCGAGGACAGCAGCACGCCGGCGGTGGGGGCCAGGAACAGCACCGCCAGACACGCGAGCGAGATGAAGATCACCGCAGGCCACGGGTTGAACCGCTTAGCTGAGGCCGGGACGAACGCCGCGTCAACCATGGAGTTGGTCGACCTTGCGCAACTGGCGGAAGTAGAGGCGGACGATGGTCAGCGCGATCAGGAACAGGACCACCGAGATGGCGCTGCCGTAGCCCATCAGGTACTTCTTGAACGACTCATTGTACATGTGCATGGCCAGCGTGTCGGAGCTGTTGAACGGCCCGCCGCCGGTCATGGTGTAGAGGATGTCGAATCCCTTGAGCGAGTTGATGACGTTGAGCGCGATCACCACCACGGTGGCCGGGGCGAGCAGAGGGATGACCACCAGGCGGATGCGCTGAAGGGTCCTCGCGCCCTCGATCTCGCACACCTCCAGCAGCTCCTCGGGGATGGTGGTCAGCCCGGCCAGGAAGATCACCATCGAGAGCCCGGTCTGCTGCCACGACCAGGCGACGATCACCGACCACAACGCGCTATCCGGCTTCGCCAGCCATGCGTAGTTGAACCGCTCGCCGCTCACCGCCTCCACCACGGTGTTCAGCAGCCCCCAGTCCGGCTGATAGATCCACACCCAGATCTGCCCGACCACCACGGCCGAGAGGCAGATCGGAAGGTAGAAGATCGACTTGAACACTGACCCGCCGGGAATGCGGCTGTCGATCAGCAGGGCGAGCCCAAGCCCGAGCGCGGTCGGCACGAGGATCGCCGCGACGATCCAGAGCGCGGTGTTGATCGCGGCGTTGAGGAACAGCTTGTCGGTGTAGATCTTGAGGAAGTTGTCGAAGCCGACGTAGTCGTAGTCGGGATTGAAGCCGTTCCAGTTGGTGAAGCTGTAGTAGAAGGAGCTCGCGAGCGGCCAGACCACGAACGCCGCGAACACCGCAAGCGGCAGCGCCAGCAGAATCACCTGCCAGAAACGGTTCTCCCGTTCCATCGATCACTGCTCATGACGGCAAGTGGACGGGCCGCCGGGTAAATACCGCCCGGCGGCCCGCCCGCACGAGACCGCGTCTACTCCGTGAACGCCTGCGCGGCGTCCGCGGCGACCTGTGCCAGGATGTCGTCTACCTTGCTCGGATCGTCCATGAAGCGCGAGAACATGGAGAGCCCGACCTCCGCCACCGGCGGCGGGGTCGCGAGGTCGTAGTTGAACGCGAAGTTGTCGGCCGCGGCCACAACGGTGGAGACCCGCTGCATGACCTCGTTGTAGTTCGCCGGGTCGACGTTGACGTTGGCAGACAGCGCCCCGTATGCGCCGGTCCAGCTCGCCTGCACATCGGCGCTCGACATCATGTAGCTCAGGAACGCCTCGGCGCCGGCGCGGTTCTCCCCGTCGTTGGAGATGACCAGACCGTCCACCGGACCGACCACCGACGCGGGAACGCCCTCGGCGATGGACGGGAACGGGAAGAAGTCGTAGTCCTTGCCGGCCTCCAGCCCGAGTCCGTTCCAGTAGCCGGTGATCCACGTGCCCATCAGGGTCATCGCCGCGTCGCCGCGGGCCACCTTGTCCGACGCATCCGTCCACGAATCGGCGTTGGCGTTGGCAGCGAAGTAGCCCTTGTCCGCCAGGTCCTTCCACATCGCCATGGCGGCCTTGACCTCGGCGTCGTCATAGGCGGCTGAGCCGTTCATCAGACTTGCGCGGTAGTCGGGGCCAGCGGTGCCGAGCAGCAGGTAGTCGAACCAGAACTGGGCGGGCCAGCGATTCTTCGAGCCGAGCGCGATCGGCGTCACGCCCTTTGCCTTCAGCGTCTCGCACAGCGCCATGAACCCGTCCCAGGTCGTCGGCATATCGGTGACGCCAGCGTCCGCGAGCACCTGGGTGTTATAGAACATGCCCGCGTAGTGGTAGTTGAACGGCACCAGGTAGCGTTGGCCGTTGTACATGGTGGCGCTGTCGGCCACGGACTTCGCGACGACACTGTCGAGGCCGTCCCGGGCCCACATGTCGTCGATGGAATGGAGGCTTCCGGAATCGACGACGAACTGCGTCCGCGCCCCGGCCCAGTAGCTGAAGACGTCGGGCAGGCTGTCGCCGGCCGCGCGCACCAGGATATCGGTCTTGAAGTCCTCGTGACCGATGGGGCTGTTCTTGATCGTGTGGCCCGTGTCGGCTTCGAATTTCGCGACCTGCTCGTTGAAGATTTTGAGGCCGAACTCACCGGTGAAGTAGTGCGTCAGAGTGACGTCGCCGCCTTGCGCGAAGGCGGGCGCGCCGAGCACCAGGGCCGGCACGACCGCCACGGCGGCCAGCAGCCCGCGCCTGTTGAGAGTGATCATGGAATTTCCCCCGTCCGGTTGCCTTGCCAGCGCTGTCAGTGAGCGCGTTGGCAGTCAACCGCATCGCTCCCAGCGGTGTCAACGAAAACGGGGTGGATGCACCAGGGTACTGCACGCGAGCGTGCCGAACGGTCGATGAAACACCGGCAGCACGTGTTGCACGACGGCGCGGAATCCGCCTACTTTCGCAGCGTATCGGCGTCGCGGGGACCCCGCATGGCCGGCGTGTCCACCCGCTGCCGCGACGGGAGCTGACGAGCGATGCAGAGCTGCCCCATCGGAGTCGGCATCGTGGGCACGGGCCGCATCTCCGATTTGCACGCCATCGAGTACCTGGCCAGCCCGCTGGCGCGGATCGTGGCGCTCTGCGATGTGGACACGGCGCGCGCGGCGGGGCGGGCGGCGACCTGGGGCCTCGACGACGTCGCCATCGACGACGACATCGACGTCCTGCTCGCCCGCCCGGACGTGGATCTTGTCGAGATCCTGCTCCCCCATCACCTGCATCTCGAAGCGGCACTGAAGTCCGTCGACGCCGGCAAGATCGTCTCGCTCCAGAAGCCGATGTGCGTCTCACTCGAGGAGGCCGACCGCCTGGTCGCCGCCGCGGAAGCCTCGGACCGCCCCTTCAAGGTGTTCGAGAACTTCCTGTTCTACCCCCCCGTCGTCCGGGCGCGGGAGCTGATCGCCGAGGACGCGATCGGCACGCCGCTCTCCATCCGCATCAAGAGCAACCCGGGGCGGAGCGCGACCGCCTGGGACGTGCCGGAAAGCGCCATCGCCTGGCGGCAGCGGACCGAGCAGTCCGGCGGCGGCCCGCTGGTGTTCGACGACGGCCACCACAAGTTCGCCCTCGCCTGGCACTTCATGGGCGAGCCGGAGGAGGTCCACGCCTTCATCGGGCACACCGAAACGGCGGACCACCGGGCGCGGCTGGACGCGCCCTCGATCGTGTCGTTCCGCTTTCCCGGCAACCGCATCGGCAACCTGGAGATCGTCCATTCGCCGGAGCTCGAGATCGCAACCCGGCACTATGCCCAGGACGACCGTGTGGAGATCACCGGCAGCAGGGGAGTGATCTGGGTGAACGGCGGCCACGGGCGCCTGGGCGACGCGCCGCCGCTCGCGTTGTACCGGGACGGCGCCCTCACCGAGTTCCGCGACGTGGAGACCGGCTGGGAGCAGAGCTTCGTGCTGTCCACACGCCACTTTCTGGAGGTCCTGTCGCAGGGCGGGCGTCCGGTGCTGACCGCGCGCGAGGGCCGGCAGGTACTGCGCTTCGCGCTCGCCGCCCTGGAGTCCGCCCGCCTGGGCAGGCCGGTGCCGGTCGGTGCCGAGGGAGGACCCTGCGCATGACGAACACCACCGGCGCGCTCGGATCGCCGCCGTCGTCGATGGACGAGAGAGCGGGCTGGCTCGCCGATGCCGGCGGCCTGAACGCGGCCATCGATGCCGGGCGGCTCGGCGAGGCGGTCGCCCTCCCCCTCGCCGAGGCGCTGGTGCTGGGCCTGATGCGTCAGGGAGTGACGAAGTACCTCGCAATTTTCGGGCACGGCTCCACCGCGATCGGGGAGGTGCTGCGGGTTTACCAGGCCCACGGTCTGGTCCGGTGCTGGCAGTTCCGCAACGAGGTCGCGATGGCGCACGCCGCCACTGCGCTCCGCTGGGTGTACGGAGAGCCGTCCGCAGTAGTCACGTCCATCGGGCCGGGAGCGATGCAGGCAATGGCCGGATCGCTGGCGGCGGCCTCCAATGGGGTCGGCGTCTATCACCTCTACGGCGACGAGACCACTCACGGCGAAGGCTACAACATGCAGCAGGTGCCCAAGCCGGCACAGGGGCTGTTCGGGCAGATGACCTCGCTGATGGGCGAAGCCTGGACCCTGCACAGCCCCGGCGCGCTGCGGGCGGCGTTGCGCCGGGGCGCGATGACGGTGTTCCACCCATGGCGGGCCGGTCCGTTCTACTTCAACCTGCCCATCAACACCCAGCCCGCGGAGACCCTGATTCGGCTCGATGCCCTGCCGGCGGCGCCCGAGTTCTCCCCTGCCGCACCCGCCGGAGAGGAAGCATACGCCCAGGCGGCGGCGCTCGTCGCTGGCGCCCGGCGCGTCGCGGTCAAGGCGGGCGGCGGGGCGCGGCCCTTCGCCCGCGCGATCCGGGAGTTCGTGGAGCGCGCGGGCGCAGCGGTGGTGCTCAGCCCCGGCTCGACCGGGGTAATGCCCGACGACCACCCGCAGAACCTGCACGTCGGTGGCTCCAAGGGGACCATCAGCGGCAACTTCGCGATGGAGGAAGCGGACCTGCTGGTGGTCATCGGCAGCCGGGCCGTGTGCCAGAGCGACTGCTCGGGGACGGGATGGCCGAAGGTCCGCCACGTCGTCAACATCAACGCCGATCCGGAGGACGTCCAGCACTACAACCGCACCTCTGCGCTGTGCGGCGATGCCGGTGCGGTACTGGAGCGCCTGAACGACGTGCTGCGCCGCGATCATCCGCAGGCACCCGCGAGCAAGCGGGGGTGGCTCGACGCCTGTGCCGCGAAGAAAGCCGAGTGGCGGGCGTTCAGGACCGCGCAGCTCGATGCCGCCGCCCCCATCGACACGGTCTGGCAGCGGGCGGTGTTGACCCAGCCCCAGGCGATCGCGGTGACCGCGGCGTTCTGCAAGGCGCGGGGCGCCATCAAGTTCTTCGACGCCGGCGACGTGCAGGCCAACGGTTTCCAGATCGTCGAGGACGACTCGCCATACGAGACCTTTACCGAGGCGGGTGCGTCCTACATGGGGTTCTCGGTGTCGGCCCTGCTAGCCGGTGCATTGGCCGACCACGGGCGCTATGCCGTCGCCTTCACCGGCGACGGTTCGTTCACGATGAACCCGCAGGTCTTGATCGACGGCGTGGAGCACGGCGTGCGCGGCGCCATCGTCCTGTTCGACAACCGCCGCATGGGCGCGATCAGCCAGTTGCAGCGTGCGCAGTACGGAGCGGATTTCCGCACCTCGGACTCCGTACCGGTGGACTACGTGCAGATGGCGGCATCGGTCGCGGGAGTGAAGGCGTTGTCAGGAGGGTTCGATCCGTCCTCCCTGGCCGCGGCGCTTGAAGAGGCGTTCGACTACGACGGCCTCAGCCTCATCCACGTCCCGGTCTACTTCGGGGACGACCCCCGGGGCGGCATGGGGGCCTACGGGCGCTGGAACGTCGGCAACTGGTGCGACGACGTGCAGGACCGCTACGTGCGTACACTGATCTGACCGCGTGCGCAGAGGCGCCCGGCTTGGGCTGGCCGGTTCGGACAAGAGCGGCCCCGGACGCACGGGCCTCACCCGACACCCTGTCAATCGGCTTTCGGTATTGCCCCCCTTCTCTGACCGGTTTGGCTAAACCGAGGTCTCTTCCGGTCCCACCAATCTGGAATGGGCCCCTGGGGGGTGGACGGTTTTCAGGCGTCTGACTCGGTATATCAAGTGCGAATGCGTTGACTACGGTACGGCTCGCCGGCGCCCAATTTACGAGAATAGGGAGAATGTTCTCGACTGCGTCGTCACGTTTGCTCTGGACACGAGACCAAACATGAACCAACGTGCAAACTGGGTTAGTAGTTGGTTTATATAGGGTGACCACAGTAGCTTATGAATCGATCACACAGGGAGATGGACGCATGACGATGAGACGAAAGTGCAACGCGGCCATGGCCGCAGTTGCCGCTGTGATATTCGGTTTGGGAGCGTGGGGTGGAGCGCCGGACGAAGCCCGAGCGGCGAAGGATACCCTCGTTATCGCTATTCCGGGTTTACCGCAGGGTGTAGATCTGGACAGGCATATCGGCCCGCAGACTTGGACGATGGGCGCGCAGCTCTTCGCCCTCGGTATGGAGTGGGAGTACGGACCGTATCCCTACAGCACGGGCGCCTATTTCGATCCGGACAAGATACCGGGATTCGCCTACCCGATTGGCTATACGAACCGGAACATGCAACCCGGTATCATGAATGCTTGTGATACTTCGGAGGATGGAAAGACTGTCACCTATCACATTCGCCCGGGCGTCGTGTCTGTCTGGGGAAATGAGTTCACTGCCGATGACGTGATGTGGCGGATCGAACGGGAACGTGCGGTGCCTGTGATCTATGCGCTCATCAGCAGGCTCTTCAACATGCACGAGGCGAGCTACGAAAAAATCGACAAGTATACTGTCAAGATCACTAACGAGACGGCAATGCCATTGGCCTGCCCGGGCCTGACCAACTTCTATCAGACTTGGCACGATTCGACCGAAGTTATGAAGCACGCCACCGAGGAAGATCCCCTTGCCAGCGGGTGGACAGCGACCAACGGCGGCGGCTTTGGTGCCTATCGCGTGACGGCATGGGAAGCGGGCAAGCGGGTGGTGATGGAAGCAAATCCGAACTTCTGGCGCGGCGAACCCAAGATCAAGTGCATCATCTATCTGGCCGTGCCGGAATCCACGGGGCGCCTGACACTTCTCAAAGCCGGCAAGGTGGACATGGCCGAAGGCTTGTCACCCGACGAGGTCATGTCGCTTCAGGGCGAAGATGCTGCTCAGGGCGTCGCGGTGCGCGGCAATAGGCAAATGTGGCTCATCCTCAACAATTTGACGAAGCCGTTCGACGATGTGCGGGTGCGCCAGGCGATTAACTATGCGATGCCCCGGGAGGACATCGTCAACAGCGTCTATCGCGGCATGGGGGCGCCGTGGCATGGCGTCATCTCGAGTGTAACGCCGGGGTACGAGGATCTGAAACCCTACACGTTCGATCTCGAGAAAGCGCGCCAGCTCATTTCCGACGCCGGCTATGGCGACGGTTTCGAAGCCGACCTTGCATATAGTGCCGGCGAGCCGGAAATGGAGAATCTCGCCATTATTCTGCAAACATCATTGGCGAAAATCGGCGGCAAATTGGAATTGAAGAGGCTACCCGTCGCTGCGCATTCGGACTTGGTGCAAACCCGAAAGGCGCAAATGGCGTTCTGGATCGACAGCCCGATCCAGCCGGACGTCAACTACGTGGTCAACCTCGTTTACACCTCGGGCCAATTGTCGCTGGTCAACTACTCCAATTTTGAGGACCCCATGGTTGACGAGCTTATCGAAACCGGTGCAGGCATTGTAGACGCCGAGCAGCGGCTTGAGCACCACAAAGGTGTCCAGCAGCGCATACAAGAACAATCCGCATTCGGCTGGACAGTGGAGCCGTATTTCCGTATCGGGCTTTCCAGCAATCTAAAGGGCTGGCGCTGGTATACGGCGCAATACTACAAGCTTCACGAAGTGGAATTCGTGGAATAGCCCAAGCAGGAAAACGATACGAGTGACGGCTCGTGGCAGCCTCGTTCGTATGATCGGCATGGCTGCGCGGGCGGCCATGAGTGCGACGAGTATCGAGGGAGCCCGAAGAGGGCGCGAGGATAGAGGGTGGGCATGAACGTGCCCACCCTCGGCTCCCGGTTCGCGGCCGGTGCACCTGCGAAGCGTAAGCTCCGCTGCCGCGAGCGACTAAGAGCTATCCCCAGAGCCGCTCGGTCGCGAGCGCGGCGCCGTCTGCGAGCATGCGGAGCTTGGCCCACACCACGTCCTCGGCAACGAACTGGTAGCCGGCGAAGGTACTGAATCCGCAGTCGGTACCGGCGATCACGCGCCGCTTGTCGCCCATCACCTCGGCATAGAGGCAGATGCGGTCAGCGACCACTTCGGGGTGCTCCAGATAGTTGGTGGTCACGTCGATCACGCCCGGGATCAGGATCATGGGCTCGGGCGGCGGGGTGTTCTTGAGGGCTTTCCACTCGTGCTGGTGGCGCGGATTCGCACAGGCGATGCTGAGCGCGCCGACCCTGGCCTCATAAATCAGCGGCAGCAATGGCGCGAGGTCGCAGTCATCGATATGGGGGCCGTCCCAGTTGCCGAAGCAGACATGGAGCCTGACCTTCTCCGCCGGGATGTCGGCGAGGGCCACGTTGAGCGCCCGAATGTGGAGCGCGACCCGCTCCAGGAAGTCGTCGAACGGCCGGTCCTGGAACATGAACTGGCGCTCCATGGCGAGGTCGGGGGCGTCGATCTGTAGCAGATGGCCTGAGGCGACAATGCGGTCGTACTCCTTTTTGAGCTCGTGGCCGAGCGCCATGACGTAATCTTCGTCGCGAGGATAGTCGGGATTGTCGTCCGCGCGCAACATGGTCGTCGAGACGATGCCGGGCGAGGCGGCGGTCATGAAGGTCTCAGCGAAGCCGCTGCCTGCGCGTTCGAGCGAGGCTGCGAACTGTGCGAGCTCGAAGCTCAGGTCCGCCAGGTCGGGTTCGTATTGGACGGCGGTCTCGGCTTGTGGGGCGTTGAAGACCTTCGGCCGGTCCTTGCCCCCGCTCCAGCTTCGCTCCGTGAACATCGCCGCGTAGCCCGGAAACTTGACCATGTCGGTGAGCATCTTGCGCTGGGATTCGCCGCCGAAGCCCGACATGCGCTGCGGCACGTAGGTCTGGAAGCCGACGCGGGATTCCTCGCCGTCATTGCCGATGTCGACGCCGCTCTCGATCTGTTTGTCGACGACCCAGTTGATCGCCGCTGCAACCTCGCGTTTGAACGCGGCCTGATCGATCGTCCGTCCGTGCTCGCGCTGGATCAGCATCTCCTCGAGCGCCGGCGGCCGCGGCAGACTGCCGACGTGGGTTGTCAGCATCCGGTCTTTGCTGGTCAACATGGGGCCGGCCTCCCGATATTTCCGTGTCGTCGGATAAGTGTCGCGTGCGTTTCGCGGAGACGCAACCAGTGCATTCTGCCCTCGTGGCCGCGCACGATCTGTCGGAGTACGACATCGCCTACCTGATCGTGGACGGCATTGCCGAGCGCATCCGCCCCGGACAGAGGCGCGAGCCGGTGCTGGCGGCCTGAGGCTTCGCGGCGACCGCGCCAAGGTCCTGTTGCACCTGATGGCCGGCTCCAGGGAAGACGCGGAGACGGTGAGCGCCTTCTTTCAGGACATGCGCACAACGCGGCCTCGGCGATCCGCTGCTGGTGGTCTCGGACGGTGCGCCGGGCATCGTCAAGGCGGTCGAGACCTGCTTCCCGCGATCGGCGCGTCAACGCTGCCTCGCCCATCGCCTCAGGAACCTGGCTGCCAAGGTGCCAGAGGACCTCTGGCCCGAGTTCAAGGCCAGGGTCACTGCCGTCTACCAGGCCCCCTCCCGCGCCATCGCCCGCGCCATCGCCCGCGCCATCGCCCGCGACCTCGCCGCAGGCGTCCTCGCCGATTACCAGGCCGAGCTGCCCAGCGCGACCGCCTGCTTCGGGGACGACTTCGAGGCCTGCATCGCGCACCTGCGCATGCCGATCACCCACCGCCGTGCGATCCGGACGACGAATCTCCTTGAGCGTCTATTCGTCGAGGAGCGCCGGCGGCTCAAGATCATCCCCATCGCCTTCGGCGAGAAGGCCGTGCTCAAGCTCATGTTCGGCGCCATGATCCGCGCCGCCGAGCGCTGGCGGGCCATCAGGGTCAGCGAGCTCGAGCGCCGTCAGAGAGACGCTCGAGCGTGAATACGAGGCCCTGAACGGCCTCGGCACAAAGGCCTCAGCGCCCGCACACCCCGCCCAATCATCCAGCACATCTCGGACTTGACCCTGGTCGCCTCGCCTGCCGTTCGAACGGACACACGGCGCTGCGCTCGTGCTTGTTGCGAATTTCGATATTTGCAACAATTGCGTGTACATCTGTAGCGTCAAGGCGACTTGAGTGCGCAGGAAACGCAATTGAGATGGTACCTAGTTTGGTATCTGGTGGTTCGGACTGCAGCCTCACGAGGAGAAAGAACGAGTCGTAACTATGTGTTTTATAACGAATAAATACATTGCCTCACTATGCTCGCGATGGTGATGCGCGCTTCACCAAAAAGGTACCATGGTCCGGGGGCCCGGCCGGGTCGTACTAGGCGAAGGCGTCGGGCATGGACGCTTTCTTCTTGGCGATGAACTCCTTGAGCGCCTCATCCAGCCCAGGGTCGATGGGCGGCGCCTCGTAGCTGGCCAGCATCGACTTGTAGAGATCGTGCGCCCGCGCGGCCGCATCCTTGGAGCCGTCGGCCTGCCATTGCTCGTAGCTCGAATTGTCGGCGACGGCGGAGCGGTAGAACGCGGTCTCAAAATTCGCCTGCGTGTGAGCGCAGCCCAGATAGTGGCTGCCCGGGCCGACCTCTCTGATCGCGTCCATCGCCTGGCCGTTGGCGGAGAGGTCGTAGCCGCGCGCCAGGACCTGCATCATGCCCATCTGATCCGCATCGAGGATGAATTTCTCGTAGCCGCTGGCCAGGCCGCCTTCGAGCCAGCCGGCGCCATGGAGCACGAAATTGGCACCTGCCAGAACGGTCGGCAATAGCGTCTGGGCGCTCTCATAGGCGGCCTGCGCGTCGGGCAGCTTCGACGCGGTGAGCGAACCCCCACTGCGAAACGGGACGCCGAGCCGGCGGGCCAGCGCCGCGAGGCCGAAGATGGCAAGCGTCGCCTCGGGCGTGCCGAAGGTCGGCGCGCCGGTCTGCATCGACATCGAGCTGAGGAAGCTGCCGAAGATGACCGGCGCACCCGGCCGGCAGAGTTGAACGAGCGCCATGCCCGCCAACGCCTCCGCCAGCGTTTGCGCCATCGTGCCGGCAAGGGAGACCGGCGCCATCGCGCCCGCCAGGATGAACGGGGTGACGAGGTTGCCCTGGTTGGCACGGGCATAGACCTTGAGCGCGCCCAGCATGGTGGCGTCGAAGGTCATCGGCGAGTTGGCGTTGATCAGGCTGACCATCACCGTCTGGGTATCGACCACGTCCGCGCCGAAGAGGATCCTCGCCATCTCGACTGAATCCGCCGCGCGCTCGGGGTGCGTGACCGACCCCATGAACGGCTTGTCGGAATAGCGCATGTGCGCATAGACCATGTCGAGATGGCGCTTGTTCACCGGAACGTCGACCGGCTCGCACACCGTGCCGCCGGAGTGGTGCATCGAGGGCGTCATGTAGGCGAGCTTGACGATGTTCTCGAAGTCCTCGAGCTGGGCGTAGCGGCGCCCCTTCTCGATGTCGTAGATGAAGGGCGGGCCGTAGACGGGCGCAAAGACGAGATTGCGGCCGCCCATCTCGACCGATCGCTCGGGATTGCGTGCGAGCTGCGTGAAGGTGGATGGGGCGGTCGACACCAGGTGACGCGCGAGCCCGCGCGGGAAGCGCACCCGCTCGCCGTCGATATCGGCGCCGGCATCCTTGAAGAGCTCGAGCGCTTCCGCATCCTCGCGGAAATCGATCCCGATCTCCTCGAGGATCGTTTCCGAGTTCTCCTCGATCAGCGCCAGCCCCTCATCGCTGAGGAGGTCGACCGAGGGAATGTTGCGTGTGATGTAACGCAGGTGCTCGATCTTGCCGCCGACCCGCTCGGCGTGCCGTGCCGCGCGCCCGCCGCCCCGGCGACCGCTTCGCTTCGTCATGGTTTCGCCGCCGTCTGAACCTGCTGCCATGGCTGAGAATCTATCGTCGTTTGCCCGTGGACGCACCTTTCGGGAAAGGGTGGGCGCGCAGGAGTCGCTGCACTATCGGAATTGCGACGGAAAACGGCCAGACTGCGCCTATGTCTGGGGCGAGAACCTGAGCGATGCGCGTGCTCGTCGCGGGCGGGGGCATCGGCGGTCTGACGACGGCGTTGAGTCTGCACGAGGCGGGCATCGACGTCGTCGTCTACGAGGCCGCGCCCGCCATGAGGGAACTCGGCGTCGGCATCAATCTTCTGCCGCACGCCGTGCGCGCGCTCGGCGCGTTGGACCTGCAGTCCGCGCTCGCCTCCACCGCGATCGAGACGCGAGAGCTCGCCTACTACACGAAGAACGGCAGACTAATCTGGCGCGAGCCGCGCGGCCTGAGTGCCGGCTACCGCTGGCCGCAATTCTCCATTCATCGCGGCCGATTTCTGATGATTCTCGCGCGGGCCGTGCAGGCGCGTCTGGGCGCGTCTGCCATTCGCACCGGCCACCGCCTCGCGCATTTCGAGCAGGACGACACGGGCGTGACGGCACATTTCGTCGATCCCGAAAGCGGTCGTCCCGTCGGTAGCGGCCGGGGCGATGCGTTGATCGGCGCCGACGGCATCCACTCCAAGGCACGCGGGGTGCTCTACCCAGACGAGGGGCCGCCGCGATTCACCGGAATCACCATGTGGCGCAGCATCACCGAACGGGAACCCTTCCTCGATGGGCGCACGATGGTCATCGCCGGCAACTGGCACATCAGGGTGGTGGCCTATCCCATCTCGCGGGACGCCGTGGCACGCGGCCGGTCTCTGATCAACTGGGTGGCCGAGATCCGGGACGAGAGCAAGACGGACTGGCGCTGGGAGGACTGGGATCGGGTGGGCAGGAGGGCCGATTTCGTACCGGCCTTTCGGGACTGGCGTTTCGACTGGCTGGACGTACCGCAGCTCTTTCGCGAGAGCGACAGGGTCTTCGAGTTTCCCATGGCCGATCGTGACCCGCTCGCGCAATGGAGCTTCGGCCGCGTGACCCTGCTGGGCGATGCCGCGCATCCGATGTATCCGAGCGGCTCGAACGGCGCAGCCCAGGCGATCCTGGATGCCGGCGCACTGACCCGCGCGCTTCAGGCGCAGCCCACGGTTCAGGGCGCCTTGCGCGCCTATCAGGCGGAGCGCCTGACACCGACGTCGGAGATCGTCTTGTTGAACCGCGAGTTCGCGGCGGAGCGCGTCCTGCGTTTGGTCGATGAGCGCTGCCCGCCGGATTGCGAAAACATCGGCGACTACGTGGCGCTGGATGAGATGGAGGAGATGTCCCGGCGCTACCAGCGGATCGCCGGGTTCGACAGAGGCGCGGTAAACGAGCAGCTCTTCTAGCTTCGGCTTATTCGAATACGATGCGCGGCAGGTAGCAGGAGACGACCCAGTTGGGTCGGTCGACGATCTCGCTGATGCGCAGATCGGCGCAGACGCTGCACAGCATGTAGGCGTCGGCCGCCGCCATTCCGCGCGAGGCGCCGAGCCGGTCGATCATGCCGCGCACCGCGTTCTGCGCCGCCTCCATCAGGTCCGGGCCGATCCCGGTGGTGACTTCGTAGCCCTTGGCATCGAGATGGCGCGAGACCGGGCCCGGCGTCTCGAAGCGCGGGAAGCGCAGCCCCTCCCCCTTGATCAGGTCGAGCCGGACCGCCGGCGCCATCGGCGATTCGATCGCCGTGCCGCAGACCTCGCCATCGCCCTGAGCGCAATGCGGGTCGCCGATGGAGAAGAGCCCGCCCGGAACCTGCACCGGAAGATAGAGATCGACGCCGATGGTGAGGTCGCGGATGTCCATGTTGCCGCCGCTCTCGTAGGGCGGCACGGTGCTGAATCCGCCGGGTTCCGCGCGGGCGAGGCCGATCGTGCCGCAGAAGGGTTTGAGCGGCACACGGGCGATGCTCGAATAAGCCGCAGGCGTGCGAAAGCTCGTGTCGTAGGACCAGATGTGGAGCGAAGGCTCCGGAAAATCCTCCGCCAGCAGGCCGAAGCCCGGGACGATAGCGGTCCATGCCCAGCCCGACGGCGTGAGGTCGACCAGGGTCGCCTTGATGGTGTCGCCGGGCTCGGCACCGTCCACGTAGATCGGCCCGGCGATCGGGTTGACCCGGTCGAAGTCGAGATTGGCGATCGCCTCCACGCCGGAATCGGGCGCGATCTGGCCGCACACCGCGTCGACCTCCGCGAACGCAACGGTCTCCCCCGGCGCAACGGTCGCCGCCGGCTCGCGTGCATTGTCCCAGGTCATGTGCTGATGGCCGGCGTGAATGGTGCGCACGCTGACCGCCCTGTCCGATCCGCTCATCAGCCAATCTCCCTGTCAGCCAATTCCGCCAAGCCGCCAATCTATGGTTCGAGCACTCTCGCGTCCATCGGCTACCCGGCCCGATTCGAGCGGCGCGTGTTCACCAGAGGCGATCGCTTGCCCGGCGCGCGCCTACTGCCAGCATCTCCATCTTCTTCCACGCCACGTCCGCCGGCACCATCGCCCAGCCGGCGAAGGTCGAGAAGCCGCAGTCGCAACCGGCGATCACGCGCTCGCGGTCGCCGACCGCGTCCACGAACTGTCAGATGCGGTCGGCCACTTCATTCTCTCTTTCTCCAAACCTTAGCGGGATCGTGGGGTAAGCGCGGCGCCGAGAAAGGCGGGGAAGGGGAGCTCGCGTCCACCTGTCAGGCCCGCCGGGCGGAAGATCAGGATCAGCATCATGGCGCCGGCGAGCCCGAGCTCGCGTAAGCCCGCCGGCGCAGCGAGGGTAACTGCGCCGATCTCCACACCTTTCTCCAAGTGGCGAAGCAGCTCGGCGATGACCGAGACAGCGACGGTGCCGATGACCGCACCGGCGAGGCTGCCCGTGCCGCCGATCACCAGCATCGCAATCGTGATGAAGGTGATTCCGATATAGAACTGGGTCACGTTGACGGTGCCGAGGAAGTGGCCCTGGAGCACGCCGCCAAGGGCCACGAGCATGGCGCTGACCACGAAGGAGGCGATCCGCGCGCGCCACACATTGACGCCGATGGCACGCGCCGCCACCTCGTCCTCCCGCGAGGCGCGCAGCGCGAGCCCGAGCTTCGAGGACTGGAAGATGTAGGCGACGAGCATGACGAAGAGCGCGGCGATCAGCGCCACCCAGATGTCGACATAGACCGGCAGCCCGTTGAACGAGCTGGTGCCGCCGGTCATCTCCTCCCACCCGGCGTGGACGACGAAGACGATGGTGAGCCACGAGAAGGTGCCGATCGCGGCGCCGATGCCCGAAAGCCGCATCAAGGGAATGCCGATGAGGAAGGCGAAGGCGCCGGCCCACCCCATCGCGGCCAGTGCGGCGAGCCCGGGATGGAACTCGGCCTGGCCGAGGAAGGCCGGCAGTTCATCCATCAGAATGCTTTTGTAGCGCACCGGCACGTCGAGCCAGGCGGCGCCGAAGCCGCCCAGCATCATGAAGGAGGCATGGCCAAAGGAGAGCACGCCGGAATTGCCGACGAAGACGTAAAGCCCGACCACCATGACGAGCTTGATCAGGGCATCGGTCGCGACACGCTGCAGTACGACCGGGCCGAGCGAGCAGAGAGCCGCCAGGACGACGAGGATCACGGCCAGCGAGAGCAGCGGCCAGATGCCGCGCGCCGCGTCTTCGAGGCTGGGCAGTCGGGTCCGCATCACACCCGCTCCCGCGTCTCGGCGCCGCGAAAGAGCCCTTGAGGCCGAGCAAGCAGCACCATAATCACCGAGGCGAAGACGAAGGCCTCGCGATAGGGCCTGAATTCCAGCGGCAGGCCGAACTGCAGGAGCACGCTGACGACGCCGACGAAGTAGCCGCCGAGCACGGCGCCGGTCAGGCTCCCCATGCCGCCGATGATGGTCGAGACGAAGCCGACCAGAGCGAGCTGCACGCCCATGCCGGGCGAAAGCGTGCCGCCCTGCACGGTAACGAAGATCGCCGTGACGCCCGCGAGGACGCCGCTCAGCGCGAAAGCGACAGCGATGACCCTATCGGCACGGACGCCGAGCAGGCGGGCCATGCGGAAGTTGAGCGCCGCCGCGCGCATCTGCACGCCGAAACGCGAGCGCGTGAGGAATAGCGCGAGGCCCGCAAGCAGCACGATCGTCACACCGACGATCGCGACATTCAGCTTCGGGATGCGGATCGTGCCGATGATGAAGGGCTCGGCGAGGCCGGCGAGGAACTCGAAGCCCTTGGGCCGGGCCCCGTAGATCATCACGAAGAGGTATTGGAGGAAGTAGCTCACCGCGAAGCTGGTCACCAGCATCGTGGTCGGGCTGGCATGGCGAACGGGACGGAAGGCAATGCGCTCCGAAAGAAGCGCGAGGACGACGACCAGCACCATCGAGACGATGATGGCGAGCGGCTCGTACTGAGCCACGATCGCCATCAGCATGTAGGCGCCGATCGTGACGAACTCGCCATGGGCGAAGTTGATCAGGCGCATGATGCCGAAGATAAGCCCGATGCCGAGCGCGGTGAGCGCGTAGAGGGAGCCCACGCTCAGCGCATCGACGATGATCTGTATGGCGATGGTCATGCGTCCCGGCCGTGCTCGTCGAAGCCGAAGTAGGCTTCGTCCAGCTCCTCCCGCCGGCTCAGGATATCCGGCGGGCCGGTGCGCGCGATGCGGCCCGAGCGGAGCACGTAGACGCGGCGGGCGACGTCGATGATCCGCGCCGGGTTCTGCTCGACCACCAGGATGGTCATGCCCTCGCGATTGAGGCCGGTGAGCGTCTGATAGACCTGCCGGGTGATGAGCGGCGCGAGGCCGAGCGAGGGCTCGTCGAGCAGCAGCATCCTGGGCCGGCCCATGAGGGCGCGGGCGACCGCGAGCATCTGCTGCTCGCCGCCCGAAAGCTTCTCCGCCCGCGCGCGCCGCCGCTCCCTGAGAATGGGGAAGGCCGTCATCTGCGCGCGCAAGTCCTCCTCGACGCCGCGGCGGTCCCGGCGGATCGTCGCGCCGAGCCTGAGATTCTCCTCCACCGTGAGCTCGCCGAAGAGCTCGCGGCCTTCCGGCACCAGCGCCATGCCGCGCCGCACGATGTCCTCCGGCGCGAGGCCGGAGAGTGTTTCCCCGCAGAAGCTGACGCTGCCGGTCTCCGCCTTGACGGCGCCGGTGATCGAGAAGAGCAGCGTGGACTTGCCGGCGCCGTTGGGCCCGACGATGCCGACGAACTCGCCCTCGTCCACCGTGATCGAGACCCCGCGCAACGCCGCGATGGGGCCGTAGCGAACTGCCAGGTCGTCCACCGCGAGCATGCTCACGTTTCGTCCTCGCCCAGGTAGGCCCGCCTCACCTCGGGGTCGTCCTGCACCGAGCGGGGCGAGCCCACGGCAATGGTGCGGCCGTGGTCGATCACGTGGACCCGGCTGCAAAGCCCCATGATGAGGCCCATGTTGTGCTCGACTACGAGCACACCGCAGTCGAACTCGTCGCGAATGCGCGCAATCATGCTTATGAGGCTGGGTATGTCCTCCTCGTTGGTCCCGGCGGCGGGTTCGTCGAGGAGGAGGAAGGCGGGCGCGGTCGCGAGCGCGCGCGCGATGCCGACCCGGCGTTCGTCGCCATAGGGCAGCGAGCCGGCGATGGCCTGCGCCTTGTCGCCGAGGCCGATCCAATCGAGGATCTCCTGGGCCCGCAGACGTGCGGCCCGGCGGCCCACCGGCCGCCCGCTGAAGCCGGCGGCTACGTTCTCGAGCACCGTGAGGGCGGCGAAGAGGCGAACCGCCTGGAACGTGCGAGCAACGCCGAGGCGGGAAATATCGTGGGGCAGGCGGCCGGTGATGTCGCGGCCGTCCGCGTAGACCCGCCCTGCCGCCACGCGCTGAAAGCCGGAAAGCACGTTGATCAGCGTGCTCTTGCCGGCACCGTTCGGGCCGATCAGGCCGAGGATCTCATCCCGCGCAAGCTTGAGCGTGAGATCCTCGAGCGCGGCGAGGCCCCCGAAACGGACGGTGACACCGTCCGTTCCGAGAGTCGCAAGACCGTTTGCAGAGCTCACCGGTCAGTGCGTCTGAGGCACAGGGCGGCGATCGGCGCCGGTCCCCGCCTCCGCCATGCTCTGACCGAACGAACCATCCCCTAGAAGTCGACGGGCGGCACCTTGTTCGCCGCGAAGCGCCCGATCCCACTTCTCACGCCGTTCTGCACCTGGGTGATCATCAACGGCGTGTCGAAGTTGATGTGCCATTCGGGCGTGTAGGTGGTGTCGCCCGCGAGCAGCGGCTCCTTGTCGAACTTCTCCAGCTCCAGGGCCACGGCCTTGGCGTCGAAGGTGCCGGCACGCTCGACGGCGCGCGTCCAGGCCTCAATGATGGCATAGCCGGTCACGCTGACGCCGACGACCGGCGGCCCGAAGCGCTCCGCGTACCTGGCCCAGAAGTCCTGCACGCCTTCGATGGGATCGTCGCCGTGGAGGGAGCTGTAATTAACGTTGTAGAAGTCGCTGAGGTTGGGCACCGCATCCAGCCAGTAGACGCCGTCCACCGCGACCCCGCCGATGATCGGGATATCGACGCCGGCCGCGCGAATCTGCTTGATGATCGGCGCGCCGCCCGCGCTGGCGGCACCGGTGAAGGCGATGAAGTCGGCGTCCGACTCCTTGAGGCGGGTGATCTGGCCCGCCGCCGAGGTGTCGGTCTGGCCGTTGAAGGTGTCGTGGCCGGCCACGGTGCCGAGCCCGTCCTCCCAGCGCGCCTGGAAGTAGTCGGCGAGCTTCTTGGTGTACTCGACCTGCGTGTCCTTTAAGATGAAGGGCTTCCTCCAGCCTTGGGCGTGCGCCCATTCGGCCATGATCGCGCCCTCCGCCGGCGTGCCGATGCCCATGGAGAAGGCGAGGTCGCCGATCCCCTGGACGCCGAACTTGGGATCGCCCGCGCAGAGCGAAAAGGCGATCTTGCCGCGGCTTTGCGCGGTGATCGCTGCGGGACTGCCGAAGTCGAAGTCGCAGGTCACGAGAACGAGCTCGGCGCCCTCCTCCAGCACCTCGATCGCCGCGTTCGCCCCCTGCGCTTGGTCGGACTTGGTGTCGGCGGTCACGAACTCGATCTGCTTGCCGAGCACGCCGCCCTTCGCGTTGATGTCCT
This sequence comes from Alphaproteobacteria bacterium, assembly GCA_965262755.1. Classification (GTDB taxonomy): domain Bacteria; phylum Pseudomonadota; class Alphaproteobacteria; order UBA828; family UBA828; genus WTGU01. The sequence continues at coordinate 2,421,820 of OZ253557.1, forward strand.
CGATCGCCAGGATCGCGCCCCTGTAAGGGTCGTCGTAGGGGGCGACGAACCCCGACAGTGCGACGGCTGCGCCGACCACGACCGTATCGTCGTCGGCGCTGGCGTGACCCATCCAGCTCCCCCCGGCAATCGCTGTGGCAATCGCCGCGGCCAGCGCGATGGCTCCCTTTCTCCAAAGCATATTTTGTCTCCCCGTTTCGTTGACGGCGAACGGGACCTGCCCCCTGGGGCGTCGATATCGCCCGTCAACCAATTTGCTCCACAAGGCGGAAGGTTACGTCTATCGGCCTCGTTCCACCAAGCTCCTTCCGGTAAGCGGCGCAGGTTGGGGGGCGGTCGGGACGATCGACCGGACGATGAAGCGTGGCCGCCCGGCGATGCCAAGCCGCAGGACTACTGCCGGGCGGTCGTCCCGCCGTCGATGGTGAGCACGGTGCCGTTGCAGTAGGTCGCTTCGTCGGAGCCGAGATAGAGGCAGCCATAGGCCATCTCTTCCGGCGTGCCGGGGCGTCCCATCGGCGTGATTCGGTCCGCCATGTCCGCGTCGTCGAAGAGAGTGAGGATCGGGGCCACCATGGGCGTGTCGGTGAAGCCGGGGGCGATGCAGTTGGCGCGGATGTTGTCCTTGGCGTAGGCCACGCAGAGCGATCGCGTCAGGTTGATCGTTGCCCCCTTGGAGGCCGTGTAGGTATGGGCGACGGCAAGCCCCTGGAAGCCCGAGATGCTGGCGACATTCACGATCGCGCCGCCCCCCTGCTTCTGCATGATGGGAACGATGCCGCGGCAGAGGTAGAAATAGGAATCGACGTTGATCGCCATCACCTCCTGCCACTTCTCGGGCGTCGTGTTGACCACGTCCCCCATGGAATCAGGGCTCTGCTCCAGCCAGCTGTAGCCCACGCTCGCGCAGTTCACGAGAATGTCGATGCGCCCGTAAGCGTCCATGGCCGCCGCGATCAGGGCCTCGGCGCCTTCGGGTTTCGCCAAATCTTGCGCGACCGTGAAACCGTCGCCGCCCGCCTCCTTCGTGAGACGCAGGGTCTCGTCGAGATTCGCCTGTGTGCGCGAGCAGCCGACGACCTTGGCGCCCTCGCGCCCGAACAGAACCATGCAGGCGCGGCCGATCCCTGAGCCGGCGCCCGAAATAACCGCGATCTTGCCTTCGACCCTGCCGGTCATGGAGTTTCTCCCGTCAGTCCCGCTGGGGGCGCAACAGCACCTTGCACTCGTCGGTCGGCGTCCTGAGCTTCTCGAAGCGCGTGGCGAGATCGTCGAAGCCGATCACATGGGTGATGAGCGGTACCGGGTCGATCCGCCCGTTCGCCAGCAGGTCGAGCACGACCTCGAAGTCGCGCGGCTTGTAGCCTAGCGCCCACTGCAGGCACACCTCCTTCGCGAGCGCGGCGAGCGGGATGAAGCTCTCTTCCTTCGTGCAGACGCCGCACACCATGACCTTGCCCTGGTGCTTCACCAGATTGATGCAGAGCTCCAGCATGCCGGGCACGCCCACGCACTCGATGACGAGGTCGGGCCGTCCGCCCGTGATCGCCCTGTACTGCTCGTCCACGTCGCCTGCGTTCGGGTCGATCGCCGCGGTCGCGCCCATCGCCAGCGCGCGCTCCCGGCGGTTCTCGGCGAACTCGCTCACCACCACGTGGCGGGCGCCGGAGAAACGGGCGAACGCCGTGCACGAGAGGCCGATGGGGCCCGCGCCGATGACCAGCACGTCGGTGCCGGGCCGCATGCCCGCCTTGTCGATCACATGATGACCGACGGAGAGTGGCTCCGCCGTCGCGCCCTCGCGGAAGCTGAGGCCTTGCGGCAGCCTGAGCGCATTGCCCGCATCGACGCGGATGTACTCGGCGTAAGCCCCCGGCGCGCCGAAGCCCGTGATGATGTTGTTGGGGCAGTGGATGCCCATCCCGAGCCTGCACTGGCGGCCGCACTCGGCACAGGCGTTGACCGGCACGGCCGTCACCTGGTCGCCGACCTTCCAGTCCGGGCCCACGTCCGCGCCCATCTCGACGACGGTCCCGGTGAACTCGTGGCCGAGGATCTGGCCGTCCGGCACCACGAGTGCGCCGGCCTCGGTCGCGTGCAGGTCGGAGCCGCAGATGCCGCAGTATTCGACCTTGATCAGGAGATCGCCGGGGCGCACGGCCGGCTCGTCGACATGCTCGATCGACAGGGGATTGCCGACGCCTCTGAACACCGCTGCTTCCATCTCTCTCCCTCCTCGATCCGGTCCCGCGGGGCGCGTCCCCCGGTTCACCGCTCGTCGTCGTAGCGATACCAGCCCTTGCCTGCGCTGCGCCCATTGTAGCCCGCCTTGACCATCTGCTTCAGCAGGGGGCGCGGCATGAAGCGCGGGCCATAGGCCTCGTGCAGGATTTCCTGCACGTCAAGCGTCAGGTTGTTGGTCACGGCGTCCATGAGCCGGAACGGCCCGACCGGGAGCCCCATGCCAAGCTTGCAGGCGGTGTCGATGTCCTCCGGTGTGGCGACGCCTTCCTCGACCAGACGGATTGCCTCGATCCAGAAGATGTGGATCAGGCGATTGACCGCGAAGCCGACGACATCCTTGATCGGCACCGGCGTCTTGCCCGCCTCCTCGCAGACGGCGGTCACGGCGGCGACGGTTTCCTCCGCGGTATCCAGCCCCGGGATTACCTCGACCAGCTTCATGCGCGAGACCGGCGAGAAGAAATGGGTGCCGAGGAAGAAGGCCCGCCGCCGCTCGCCCACATAGGAGGAGAGCACGGTGATCGAGATGCTCGACGTGTTGCTCGCGATCAGGCAATCCGGGGCCAGAACCTCGTCGAGCGCCGCGAACACACCGGCCTTCACCTCCTCGTCCTCGAACACGGCCTCGATCACCATCTCGCAGGGCGCGAAGTCGCCGAGGACCACAGTCGTCCGCAGATTGGCCAGCGCGCGGGCCTTGTCGTCAGCCTTGTAGAAGCCGCGGGCGATGCCCTTGTCGAGAATGCCGTCCAGCTTCGCCATAGCGCCATCGAGCAGGGCCTGATCGCGGTCGCTCAGCAGCACCGACTTGCCGGCGAGCGCCATCACCAGCGCGATCTCCGAGCCCATCATGCCGGCGCCGACCACGCCGATGGTGTTCACGGCCATCATTCGAGCCTCCCGAACCGGTCCGGCGCTAGTGCACGACACGCTCGATCAGCATGGCGAGGCCCTGGCCCGCACCCATGCACATGCTGATGATCGCGTTCTTCTGTCCCGTCTCGGCCAGATGCTGCATGGCGACGAGCGTCATGCGCGCGCCGGTGGCTCCGGGCGGATGGCCGAGGGAGATGCCGCCGCCGTAGAGATTGCAGCGATCGCGGGAGACGCCGAGCTGCTTCTCGGCGTGGAGATTGACGACGGCGAAGGCCTCGTTGATCTCGTAATAGTCGACATCGTCTACCGACATTCCGTGCTTTTCCAGCAGTGAGCCGATGGCCGGCACCGGGCCGCAGCCCATGATGCGGGGCGGCACGCCGACGATGTGCCAATCGACGATGCGGGCACGCGGCTCCACGCCGAGCGCCTCGGCCCTGGCGCGATCCGCGACCACGACCATCGCCGCCCCGTCGGTCACGCTGCTGGAATTGCCGGCCGTCACCATCCCGTCCTGCCGAAACACCGGTTTCATGCCCGCGAGCTTTTCCGGCGCGACATCGGGGCGCGGGCTTTCATCCTCGCTCATCGTGCAGGTCGCTCTGCGCTCCTTGACCTCGATCGGCGCAATGTGGCAACCCAGGAACTCGCGCGCCGCGCCCGCCCGGCGCTGGCTCTCGACGGCATAGTCGTCCATCGCCTCGCGCCGATACTGGAAATCCTCGGCGAGGTTCTCGGCCGTCGCGCCCATCAGCTCCAGGCTGAACGGATCGCGATAGGCCCAGTCCAGCGTGTCGACCATGGTCTGCGGCCCACGCTTGTGACCCCACCGTCCCGTGGTGACCGCGAACGGCGCGCGGGAAAAATTTTCGCCGCCGCCTGCCACGGCGACCTCGCTGTGGCCCGACATGATCTGCTGCGCCGCCGAGATGATGGCCTGTGTGCCGGAGCCGCAGGCGCGGTTCACGTTGAGCGCCGCGCTCTCCTCCGGCAGTCCCGCCTTGATCGCGATATAGCGCGCGGCGAGGTAGCCCTCCTGATCGACGGGCAGCACGTTGCCCCAGACCAGATGATCGACGTGTTCGGCGTTGAGCCCGGCCTTCTCCAGGCAGGCCTTGGTCGCGTGAATTCCCAGATCCGCCAGCGGGATGTCCTCGAGCGACTTGCCGAAGTCGCCGAACGGCGTGCGCATGCCGCCGGCGAGAATGATCTCCCGCGTCATCGTCCGGTTCCTCTTCGTCTGGTGAGGCGGCGCGGCGCCCGCGCGATCGCCGAGAGGGTGGAAGTCTATCGAGGGAAGGGCCGCCGTCAAGAAGCGCGGCCGGTGATATTACGTGTTAGCATCAAGCACTTATCGGGGAGCTTGTCCGGCAGCGGAGCGTAGCGAGGGTGTCATGGCGATCTTGATTACGGGCGGGACCAAGGGCATCGGACGCGCCATCGCGCTGCGCTTCGCTGAACCAGGCGTTGACGTGTTCCTCAACTATCGGGGCGACGACGAAGCAGCGCGCGAGGCGCACTCTCTGGTCGAAGCGACGGGCGGGCGCTGTCACCTGATCAAGCAGGACGTCGGGACGCCGGAGGGTGCTCGCGCCGTGCTGGCCCAAGTCGCGGAGAAGGTCGACCGGCTCGACCAGCTCGTTCACTGCGCCGTGCGCGCCATCCCCAAGCCCGCCCTCGACTGCGACGCGCACGACTTCACCGCCGCCGTCAATCTCAACGGTACGGCGCTGCTCTATCTCGTGCAGGCTGCCGATCCGCTGCTCGCGCGCGGCAGCACGGTCTTCTTTCTCACGAGCCGGGGCGGCCGCACCGTCGTTCCCAACTACGCCGCCATCGGCGTCGCCAAGGCGCTCGCGGAATCGCTCGTGCGCTATCTTGCGAGCGAGCTCGCGCCCCGCGGCATCCGCATCAACTGCGTGGCGCCCGGTGTGGTCGAGACCGATGCGCTAAGGGCGCTCTTCGGCGATCAGGCCGCCGACATTGCGAAGCACGCCGCCGAGACCAACCCGAGCGGGCGCGGCGTGCGGGACGAGGACTACACCAGCCTGATCCGCTTCCTCGCCAGCCCCGAGGCCGCGTTCGTCCAGGGGCAGACCATCTTCGTCAACGGCGGCCACTTTCTGGCGGTGTGATCGGAGCCCTTGGAGCGAGTCCGTTCTTGACGGACTCGCTACAGGCCGCGACCGCGGCCCGCCGCTCCTGCGGCGCACATCGCGCGCCCGCGCGCGTCGACGCGCGACGCGGAGGCGCCGGCCGCAGGCCGGCTGCCGTGAGCGACAAAGGTCTGGGGCGTGTCCGACAAAGTCGGAAGCGCCCTAATCGAGCCGCTCGATCAGCGTCGCGTTGGCCATGCCGCCGCTCTCGCACATGGTCTGAAGGCCGAGGCGGCCGCCGGTCTCTTCCAGGCTCCCGATCAGGTTCGCCGTGAGTCTGCCGCCGGACGCACCGACCGGATGGCCGAAGGCGATGGCGCCGCCATTGACGTTCACGCGGTCGAGATCGGCGCCCAAGGCCTTCGTCCACGCGAGCACGACCGAGGCGAAGGCTTCGTTGACCTCGAAGCAATCGAGGTCGGCGAGGGTCCGGCCGCTCCGTGCCAGCAGCTTCTCCGTCGCCGGGATGATTCCTGTGAGCATGTACAGGGGATCGTCGCCAGAAACCGCGAAGTGAGTGATGGCGGCGCGCGGCGGGCGCTTCAACCGCTGCGCTGCCTCCTCCGACGCGATCAGCATTGCCGATGCGCCGTCGGAGACCTGGCTCGCGTTCCCCGCCGTCACCACCCACCCGATTTCGGGGAAGCGCGCCGCGGTCTCAGCGTCGACGAACGCAGGCTCCAGCGCGGCCAGCTTCTCGGCGCTCGTGGTACGGCGGATGCTCTCGTCCGTCGAAGCTCCGTCGATGGGCAGAATATCGCGCGCGAAGAGGCCTCGGTCCTCGGCCGCCGCCGCGCGCCGGTGCGAACGGAGCGCGTAGGCGTCGAGTTCCTCGCGCGCGAGTCCCCAGCGGGCGGCGATCAGCTCGGCGGAGATGCCCTGGTGCACGAGGCCCGCGGGATAGCGCCGGCGCAGCATCGGCCCGAGATTGTCCTTGCCCAGCCGGTTGCTGCGCATGGGCACGCGGCTCATCATCTCGACACCGCAGGCGACGGCGAGATCGTAGGCGCCCGCCATCACGCCCTGGGCCGCGAAGTCCATGGCCTGCTGCGCGGAACCGCATTTGCGATCGATCGTCACGGCGGGGACGGTTTCCGGAAAGCCCGCGGCGAGCCATGCTTGGCGGCCGATATTCGCCGCCTGCTCGCCGACCTGTATGACGCAGCCCGCGATCACATCGTCCACCGCGCCGGGATCGACATCGGTGCGCGCGACGAGGCCCTTCAGCGTGCGCGCGAGAAGATCGACCGGATGAACCGCGCTCAGCTCGCCGCCCTCCCGCCCCTTGGCGAAGGGGGTGCGGACGACATCGACGATGAAGGCGCGGCCCATCTCAGCCCGGACGGCGGAGAGAGACTGAGAGGTCCGCGGTCTTCACCTCGACGAATTTCGACATCGAGAGCGCCATAAGCCTGCGCACCTGCTCGAGCTCCGGCGTCGTGAGCAGCGGGAAATCGCGCTTCACCGGGCCCGCCGCGCGCATCCTGTCGAGGTCCGCCGCCGGAACCAGCGCACGCAGGATCAGCTCGTCGTCGTCGTGAGTGCCGTGGCGCTTGCGCAGCTCTTCGATCGTGGGCTGCTCCGGCGGCTCGGCCAGCACCTCGCGCGCCCGCGGTGCGGCCAAGATCCGGTCCAGCACGTCCGCGTCGATGGGCGCCACCGGCTCGCCGTAGTGCCCCCCGGCATACTGGATCACTTCGTCGGGAATCACGGCGTAGCGCTCGCCCGTCACGATGTTGAGCACGGCGAGGGTGCCGACGAGCTGTGAGAACGGCGTTGCCATGCCGGGATAGCCGAGCTCGCGGCGCACGCGGCCGGTCTCCTCCAGCACGTCGTCCAGCCGATCCGCCATTTCGTGCTGGATGAGCTGCGCCTTGAGCGTGCCCATCATCCCGCCCGGTATCTGATGGCGCAGGGAGAAGAGGTCGTACTCCTGCGGCACGCCGACGGGAAAGCCCGCCGCCGCAGCGACGCGCTCGAAATGCTCGGAGACCTGCGGCAGCAGCGAGCGGTCGATGTTGTGGGTGTGGCCGAGATGCTCGACGTTCCGCGTCATCACCTCGACCGAGGGGACGGAGGGGCCGTTCGCCATTGGCCCGCAGGCGGTATGCAGGATACGGATGCCGAGCTTGATCGCCTCCACGTAGGCGATCCCCGAGGCGCCCAGAATATTGTTGGCATGGAACTCGATGGGCTTGCCGCGCGCGTTCGCCATGATGGCGGGCACCAGCGTGCGCATGCGGTCAGGCTCCAGCACGCCGCCCGTGTCGTAGAGCAGGATCGTGTCGATATCCGGCGAGGCGGAGAGCCTGTCCGCCTTGTCGGCATAGTAGTCGTCGGTGTGCACCGGGCTCAGCGTGAACATGATGGCGCCCGCCACCTCCGCACCGAACTCCTTGGCCACCCTGGCGAGGCGGTGCGTCTTGTCGATGTTGAAGAGCACGTCGTAGATCCAGAAGCTGCGACAGCCGTGCACGCAAAGCTGCCGCATCCACACGTCCATCAGTGCGTCGGGCGTGACGCCGAAGGTGACGCTCGCATTGCTGCGCATGCCGCCGCGGATCGTGCTGTTGGGCATGGCATCGACCAGGAGATCGAGCCCCTCCCACGGGTTCTCGCGGCAATGGCGGATCAGCACCTCGAAGAGGCTCGATCCGGTGAGGTCCACCACGCGATAGCCCACCCGGTCGATCACCGGCGCAATGGCGAGCGCCATGCCGGCCTGCATGCGCATACCCCACAGGCTCTGCTGCCCGTCCCGCATGGTTTCGTCGAGGAATTCGATGTGCGCCATCGTCGCTCCGCTCGGCTCAGTGCATCAGCGAGGGCATGAAGGTGTCTTCGAGCCAGCGGGTGTTGAGCCTGTTGGCCACGAAGTCGCGGTGCCGCACCAGACGCGCCTGGAACGCGAGGTTCGTATCGATCCCCTCGATCCGGAATTCCTCCAGCGCCCCGCCCATGCGCTCCACCGCCCCGGCGCGATCGTCCGCGCGGACGATCAGCTTGGCGATCATGCTGTCGTAAAAGGGAGACATGCGCGCGCCCGCGCGGCAATGGCTGTCGATGCGAATGCCTGTGCCGGCCGGCGGGCGCCAGTCGGCGATCAGGCCGGGAGACGGCGCGAAGTCGCGCTCGGGCGCCTCGGCGTTGATCCGGCATTCGATGGCGTGGCCGGAGAGGGCGATGTCCTCCTGCGTGACGCTGAGGCCGGCGCCTTGCGCAATTCGCAGCTGCTCCGCGATCAGGTCGACGCCTGTCACCTCCTCCGTCACCGGATGCTCCACCTGAATGCGCACGTTGGCCTCGATGAAATAGGCTTGCGTGCGCGCAACATCGTAGAGGAACTCGACCGTGCCTGCGCTTCGATAGGCGAGGTGCCGCGCGAGGCGGCACGCGGCATCGTGAATCGGCGCGCATGCCTCGGCGGGCAACGCCGCTGCCGGCGCCTCCTCCACGATCTTCTGAAACCGCCGCTGGACTGAGCAGTCCCGTTCGCCGAAATGGACCACCGTGCCCGCGCCGTCGCCCATGATCTGGACTTCGACGTGGCGCGCGTCCTCGACGAAGCGTTCGACGAAGAGCGCACCGTCGCCGAAGGCCGCTCGCGCCTCCTCCGATGCCCGCTCGAAGCGCTCGTCGATGTCTTCAGGCGACCGGGCCACGAACATGCCGCGGCCGCCGCCGCCGGCGCTGGCCTTGATCAGCACGGGATACCCGATCGAGCCTGCGAATTTCCGGGCCTCGGCCGCCGAACGGATCTCGTCGGAGCCGGGGACGATGGGCACGCCCGCGTCTGCCGCGATGGCGCGGGCCGCGAGCTTGTCGCCCAGCCGCTCGATGGTTTCGGCCCTCGGCCCAATGAAGGAAATCCCTTCCCGCTCGCAGAGCCCTGCAAGGGCCGGAGACTCGGAAAGGAAGCCGTAGCCGGGATGCAGCGCATCGCACCCGGTCGCCTTCGCCGCGTGCACCACCAGGTTCGTGTTGAGATAGCTGTCGCGCGCCGGCGCAGGGCCGAGCACGACCGCACGATCCGCGAGCTCGGCGGCGAGGCTGTCGCGGTCGGCATCGGAGACGCCGACGACGGTTTCGAGCCCGAGCGCGCGGCAGGTGCGTACGACGCGCACGGCGATCTCGCCCCGGTTGGCGACGAAGACGCGCGAGAGGGACATCACGCCTGCACGGGCGCCGACGCCTCCGGCTCGACCAGAAACAGCGGCGCACCGAACTCCACCATCTCGCCGTCCTCGACGCAGGCTTTGGCGATCCGGCCGCTGACGCCGGCGCGCACCGACGTGAACAGCTTCATCACTTCGATCAGGCACACTTCGGTCGTCTCGCTGACGCTCTGGCCGACCTCCACGTAGGGTGCGGTTCCCGGCTTGGGCGCACGGTAGAAGGTGCCGAGATTGGGCGCCGTGATCGGAACCAGTCCGTTTGCCGGCGCATCGTCGTCAGCGGCGTTGGCGGCTGCGCCCGCGGCGTCCTGCTTGGACGACGAGGACGATTGCGCCCCCGGCTCGGTCTCGGCTATCGAGGGTGTCGCGTCGCCCAATGGCTGCAGAGCCGCCGTATCCGCATCCTTGGAGAGCACCAGCCGCAGGCCGTCGGTCTCCAGGCGCAGCTCGTGCCAATCCGACTGGTCGAAAATCCGGACCAGTGCCTCGATTTCCTTGCGATCGATCGTCACGCGGATGTCTCCGCACGCGCCGCACGGCTAGCAGCGCAGGCCGCAAGAAGTGCCGGCAGCGCCTGGGGCACAACGATGAAATCGAGACCGGCGGCGACGGCGGCCTCCACGCCCGCATCGCTGGCGAGCGCGCCCCCCTTGGCGCCGGACTTTCCTTCAAGCAACGCCGGCAGGCGCTCGTGGCTCTCGCCGCCGGGCAGTCGGTCGAGGTCGAGCGCGTCACCCGGCATCGTGTCGTTGAGCCGGTAGACGGCAAGCGGCGCGGCGGCGCGGGCCCATGCCGCGATCGCGCGCATGTACGGGTCCTCATTCTCCGACGGGACGCTCACGGGCAGCGCGCCTGCGAACACCCTTCCTGCCTTGCCTTCGACCGTCACCTTCTTGCCCGCCAGCGCGGCGATCACGTCCTCTCCGCAACCGACGACGCAGGGGACGCCGAGGGAGCGGCTGACCACGGCGGCATGGGAGGTCGTACCTCCGACCGCGGTCACGACGGCGCGGGCGGCGACCATGCCGTGCACGTCCTCCGGGCTGGTGGTCGGGCGTACCAGGACCACGTCGTCGCCGGCTGCGCCGCGGGCCTCGGCCGCATCGGCATCCAGCACGACCTCGCCGATGCCGACGCCGGGGCTTGCGCCCTCGCCCTCGGCGAGAAGGGGGCCGCTCTCGGCGGCGCCATCGGTGAGGCGCGGCATGAGCAGCGTGCGCACCTGTTCCGCACTGACGCGGGCCAGCGCTTCGTCCGTGGAGATCGTTCCCTCGTTCACCAGATCGACCGCGATGCGAATAGCCGCGGCGGGGGCACGCGCCGCCGTGCGAGTCTGCAACAGGTAGAGCGCCCCATCTTGTACCGAGAACTCGATGTCCTGAACATCCCGGTTCAGCGTTTCGAGCCGCCGGGCGGCAGCGATCAGGGCATCGTGCGCGCTGGGCAGGGATGACGCCAACGCGTCGAGCCCGCCAGGCGTCCGCTGTCCCGATACAACATCCTCGCCCTGGGCATTCGCGAGATATTCGCCGAAAGGCTCCGGCGCGCCGGTAAGCGGGTTACGGCTGAAGAGGACGCCCGTCCCGCTATTCGCGCCGAGATTGCCGAACACCATGGCCTGGACCGTGACGGCCGTGCCCGCGTCGTCCGGGAGCCCGTGATGCCGCCGATACCGCTTCGCACGCCGCCCATTCCATGAGTCGAAGACCGCCCGAACGGCGCCAATCAACTGGTCGGACGGCGCCACCGGCACGCTCCCCCCGGCGCCGGTCTCCGCGACAGCCCTTCGCCATGTCTCGACAGTGCCCTCGGGCGGGAGCCGGTCGATGCCGGCCTTGAGCACGATACGCGCGTACATCTCATAGAAGCGCCGGTGCGTATCGCGGGCGAAGGCGGCATCGCCGCTTTCCCGCGCGAGCGCCGTCTCGATCTCCTCGCTCATTCCCAGATTGAGCACCGTATCCAGCATGCCCGGCATGCTGATCGCGGCGCCGGAGCGTATGGCGAGCAGGAGCGGACGATCATCTGAGCCGAAGCGGCGCCCGGTCTCCGCCTCCAGCGTGGCGATGCCTGCCCGCATCTCGTGGAGGAGGCCATCGGGCAGCGCGCCTTCCGCGAGATAGGCGCGGCAAGCCTCCGTCGTCACCACGAACGCCGGCGGGACCGGCAGCCCCGCATGGCGCATGAAGGCGATGCCCCACGCCTTGCCGCCGACGAGCGCGCGGTCTGGAAGTGCGCCGCCGTCGAGGGAGACAATCCACCGGCCGCTGGAGTCCACCCGCCTATTCCTGGCGCGTGCGGCCGAGGATCCGCAGCAGGTCTTCGTGCAGCTCGAACCACACCGTGTGGTAGGACTCGATCCTGGCACCGCTCACCCACTCGATCGCGCCGTCCTCGGCCGTCTCCAGCGCGGCGTCGAGTTTCTCCGCATAGATGGATAGGCGCGGCAGCCCAGCGCCGAGTTTCGCGAGAATGTCCTCCGCCCGCTCGTGAAAGGCCCCGAGGCGGTCGATCAGGCGGTCGTCGTAGTCCTTGTTCGTGTGATCGTTCAGTACGCTTTCGCCGTCGATCTCGATGGTCTGCCATGCGGTCATCAACGCCTTGAGCTCTCGATTGATCCTCTCGAAGCGCTCGTGGGCGGCGGCGAACGCCGCATCGGCTCGTTGCGCGGTGTAAAGCCTCGAATACGCGCCGTCGAGCGCCACGCGAGCGGTAGGCAACAGGGTGTACCCCTCGCCGGAGCGCGCCACGCGGCCCTTCGCGACTGCATCGTCGAGAACGGTGCGCACCTCGTCCTCGGCCAGCCCGACCGCGGCGGCGACGGCGGCCGCATCCGCGTGCTTCTTGATCGCAAGCCCGTGGAGGACGAGATAGGTGTCGCTCATCGCTCAGGTGCTTTGCCGCTCGGCCGTCGCGGCGGCAGGCGACGCGAGGATGCGGTAGCGAACCGCGCGGCGCAGGAGCTTCCCTGCCGCGCTCTTGGGCAGCTCGTCCCAGACTTCGACGCTCTTGGGGCATTTGTAGCCTGCGAGCCTGTCGCGGCAGAATTGCCGCACAGACTGCGGGTCCAGGCCGGGCCGCCCAGCGACCACCGCATGGACGCGGTCTCCCCACTTCTCGTCGGGCAGGCCCACCACCGCAGCCTCGACGACGCCCTCGTGCGCGAGCAGCACGTCCTCGATCTCGCGCGGGTAGACGTTGTAGCCGCCGCTGATCAGCATGTCGTTCTTGCGGTCGAGGATGTAGACGAAGCCGTCCTCGTCCATGCGCCCGATGTCGCCGGTATGCAGCCAGCCGTTGCGGAAGGCCTCGGCCGTCGCCTCGGGGCGGTTCCAGTAATAGGCCATGAGCTGGGTGCCGCGACAGACGATCTCGCCGCGCTCGCCCACCGGCACCGGCTTGTCGTCTTCGTCGAAAATCGCCACGTCCACGGTCGTGTAGGGGCGCCCGCACGAGCCCACCCGGTCGTGATCCTCCGGCTGGAGGCAGGTGATGACCATGGGCGATTCGGCCTGGCCGTAGGTTTGAGCGAAGACCGGACCGAAGCGGGCCAGAGCGCGCTCCAGCAGGCTCGGCGCGATCGGCGATGCGCCGTAGCAGATGCGCTTGAAGCTGAGGTCTGCGGTCTCGATCGCAGGGTCCTCCAGGATCATCGCAAGCATGGTGGGCACGAGGAAGGTGTGGGTCGCGCGCTCGCGCGCAGCCAGATCGATAAACTCGGCGGTGCCGAAGTGCGGCATGATGAGCGCGTGCGCGCCCCGCACCAGGGAGGGCAGGAAGAATGCGCCGCTCGCGTGTGCGATAGGCGCCGCGTGGAGGAAGCGGTCGCCCGGCGCGAGGTCGGGCACCAGATCCATGAGGAAGGCCGAGAGCTCCGCCGTCTCGCCCAGCGTCGTGAGCGTGACGGCCTTGGGCGCCCCGGTCGTCCCGCCGGTGAAGCCGAGGCGCAAGGGCGCCTGGAGGTCGCGATCCACGCGGCAGGCCCCGGGCGGTCCGCCGTCGATGAGGCGGCGGAGGGCGTCAAGATCGTAGACCATCGGCACATCGAAGCCGTCGGCACCGCCCGAGCCGTCGTGGATCAGGCCGCGTGCGCCGCTATCGGCGAGCTTGTAGCGGTGATCCTTCTCCGTCTCGCGGACGTTGAGGGCGACCCGCACGAGGCCCGACTTGGCGAGCGCGTAGTAGGCGATGAGGCAGTCGATTCCGTTGGGCAGCAACACGCCGACCCGGTCGCCCGGCTCGAAACCCTCGGCCAGCAGCGCGTTGCCCAGCCGATCCGTCGCCGCGTCGAACGCGCGGAAGCCGAGCGTCCGCTCGCCCTCGGTCAGCGCCGGCGCGTCGCCATACATGAGTGCCGCGCGGCGGATGAGTTCGCCAATCTGCATGAGGCTCGATCGCTCAGGCGTGTGGAGAAGGGAGAGCCGCGACGCTAGTCGCGGGAGAGCGCTGTCATCTCAGCCGGGCCGAGCGACGCACCGCGGCCCTGGATTTTTCGCGCTCGTTCCTGCTCCAGCCGGTACATTTCGTCGGCCCGCGCCGTGTCATGGTTGTACTTGAGCCACGTCTCGTCGAGATAGCGGAACCTGTGCAACGGCGGGGTGAAGGCGCGAACCCGCTCGTTGTACTCCTCAAGCGTCAGCACGCCCTGGCTGGTGCGGTAGCGGTCCGCCTTGGCCGGCAGCGTGGTCGCGCCGGGGTAGACCGGGCCGCAGGTCGGTGTGTAGTCCTCGCCGTCCAGTACCGCGTAGGGAATGGGCGTGTACATGCGGGTCGGTCCGTTGCCGTGCTGCATCATGCTGTAGGACGATAGGCGGTGGCTCGGGAGCGTGAGCAGCCCGACCAGCTCGCCCAGGCAGTCGCGGCTGAACTCGTCGTTCAGCAGCGGGCGAAAGCGTTCCGCCCGCTCGTCGATCTGCATCCAGTCTTCGCGGGCGTAGACGCCTGCGACGTGCGCAAGGTCCTTGCAGATACCGAAATAGGTGAGGGCGCCGGCATCGAGCATCTGGTCGCGGCTCCACCCCGCGATACGCTTCCAGAGCCGCGCGGTTGCATCCTTGAAGAGCCCGTCGAGCGTGCGGAAGGTCTCGGTCAGCGTTTCGCGGTTGTCCATCCCCACCGGGATGTGCCCGTCGGTGAGCGGGTCGGACGTGTAGAGGCCCACGCCGATGATGTTCTCGGCGCGGAACTCAGGCTCCGATTCGAAACTTCCCCAATCGTCGACCAGATAGAAGTGGCAGTCCTTCACCAGCATCGGGACGGTGAGGTTGTTGTAGGGGATGTCGGCCGCCACATCGTCGAGCCAGGGAAAATCGCCTTCGGCAAGATCCATGAAGTCGCGCACGATCATCTCGACGCCGTCGGCGATCTTGTAGGGCCCGGTGTTGAGAAGGCTGATGCGGCTCTCGCAGCTCACCAGGAAGCCGTACTGCGCCGCAGACGCCATGAACTGCGTGGCAGCGCTGTGCAGCGGGTCGCCGGCCTTGCAGCCGTAGGCGTCGGACTCGAACACCTGAAGCCGCCGCTCCGGCAAGATCTGGCAGCGGTGGCCGTATTCCTTGTTCGTGATGTGGCCGTCGTTCCGATGCCATGAGAGCTGCAGGCGCTTCCAGAAGTCCATCAGGTAGACGACATCCTCGGCGGCATCCTGCGGGCGCAGCAGGCCCATGTTGATCAGCCATTCCCGGCCCAGCAAGTAGAAGCCCGGCATCCCCCAGCCCATGGCGCTCTTGCCGGGCGGGCGCCCCTCGCGGGCGCGGTCGCCGATCTCTTCCGCCGACATCACGCTCTCGACCTTCCGCAACAGCGAGGGATAGCGGTAGAACGCGTTCAGGTAGGAAAGCAGCATGTAGGGTGGAACCGGAAACAGCTTGGATTCCTGCACCGTGCGTGTGACGCAGAGCCAATAGGTCTCGTCCGTGAAGGTCTGCAGGAGGTTGTTGGTCTCCAGCAGCTGGGCGTAGGAAAGCCGAGGCGCGCCGACCATTCTGGCGCCTCCTAGACCAGCTTCCAGATGTTGGCGGTCATTTCCTCGCCCTTCTGGTAGGCCTGCGCTGTCTTCGCTGCCGCGGCCGTTTCCATCTCCACCCTCTGGCCTTCCTTGATCCCCGTGATCTTGGCGTTCATGAAGCAGGGAATGCCGTATTCCCGCGACAGAATGCCGAGGTGGGAGCGCACCGTGCCGCCCATGCAGATGATGCCTGCGAACCGCTCCAGGATCGGCGCGGTCAGCGTGCCGCCGGAATCGTCGATGATTGCGATGGTCCCGGGAGGAACGCCATCGGTGAGGTAGCGCATGACCTGGCCGCTGGAGCGCACGTAGCGCGCATTGCCCACGGTATTTTCGGTCACGCGCATCACGTTGTCGCCGACGCCGCAGAGCGCACGCCCCTCTGAATCGGCCTCGCCGGAGGGCGCGTCCGGGTGCTCCATGGTCCAGTCGGGGTCGTCGCCCACGATGCCATCGGCCGGCTTGTAGGCGTCGGGGCGCTCATTCACCGATATCACGGCGGAAAAGTCGTAGCGGTGCCCGGCGTCGAGGAGTTTCTTCTCGATTTCTTCGAAGTCCGCTGCAGCAATCAGATCGTATGACTTGTCGAAGACGAAGCTGTTCCAATCGACCCCGCTCTCGTCCAGCCGGCGGCGCACGAGATCCTTGATCGCGCTATGGAACGCCTCGACAGTTGGCGAGTGCGCCTGATCGCCGTACTTGTCCGTGTCGACGTAAAGCTTCGCCACGCGTATCCCCCGAGGCAGGCGGGCCAGACAGGAGGCGCCAACATGCGGATTGGCCTCTCGGCTGTCAATGCCACCTCGCCGCGAGCCTATTTCCCTGGATTTTCATCGAGTAAGCGCGTCCGGGACGCTCTGAAGCAGCGCACCCCTTGCGCTCTCCCGGCGGGGCTAAGAGACTGCCGCCCCCGCCGCGCGTGCCCGAAAGGATCCCCACCATGCCAGCGGAGAGCGATCTCTCCCACCACCGTATCCTCGTCACCAATGACGACGGCATCCATGCCAGGGGCCTCAAGATCCTCGAAGCGGTCGCGCGGGAGATGACGGACGACGTCTGGGTCGTCGCGCCGGATCACGAGAGGAGCGGCGCGGGTCACTCGATTTCGATGAACGTGCCCATCCGCCTCCGCCAGCTTGGGGACAAGCGCTACGCGGTGGTCGGTACGCCGACCGACTGCGTGCTCATGGCGATCTACGAGCTGATGCCGGACGACCGCCCCACGGTCCTGCTCTCGGGCATCAATCGCGGCGCCAACCTGGCGGAGGATATGACCTATTCCGGCACCATCGCGGCGGCGATGGAGGGCACCCTGCTCGGCATTCGCTCGATTGCGCTCAGCCAGGTGTTCGCCATGGGGGGCGAGGCGCTCTGGGCAACGGCGGAAGCCCACGCGCCCGACGTGATCAGGACCCTTATGCGCATGCCTGAATGGCCCGCCAACACGCTGATCAACGTCAATTTTCCGGATACACCGCCGGAGGCCGTCAGCGGTGTCCGCGTCACCAGCCAGGGGCAGAGGCCGCCGGGCTCCTTCACCATCGATGGGCGCGTCGATACGCGCCATGTGCCCTATTTCTGGGTGGAGATCAGCTACAAGGACGGCGAGAAGCACGGTGGGACCGATCTTCACGCGATCCACGAGAACGCGATCTCCGTGACGCCGATCCAGCTCGACATGACCAATCATGCGTGGCGCGGTCGCCTGACCGAGGCGTTCACGCCGTAATCCCAATCTTGCGCGGCCCATACGACTCGCAGCCGGAGCGTCGATTGACACCCCTTGGGGCGCTCACCATACTCCGTCGCCAATTCTGAATGGTTCTGTATGGCGCGCGCAGCGCGGAACATAAGGGAGAGGGAGAATGGCATCATCGTTTGGCGCAATTCGGGCAGGGCTGCTTGGTGCGGCGCTCTGCGCAGGCCTTGTGGCCGGCCCGCAACTCGCGAAGGCCGAAGACACCTTCAAGTTCGGCGGCGTCTTCACGCTGTCGGGCCCGGCCTCGTTCCTGGGGCTTTTCGAGGAAGCAGCGGTGAGGCTCGCCGTCGAGCAGTTCATGAAGGGCGACTGCATCGTCGAGGCCGTTCCGCCGCAGCCTTGCGAAGGCGGCGGGCTCAAGATCGGCGACCAGGTCATCCCCATCGAGTGGACGGCCTATGACGACGTTTCCGAGGACAGGAAGTCGATCGACGCCGTCATCCGCCTGGTCGAGCAGGACGAAGCCCGGGCGATCTGGGGCCCCCGGATGAATTCGGCGCTGCTTTCCGCCTCCTCGATCCTCGATCCGCAGGGCATCATCAGCATCTGCGCGATCTGCTCGAGCCCGGCGATGACGGTGGGCCGTCAGTACGGCCACGACATCACCGACACCGGCGTGATCGAGAAACACGGCATGGGCGAGTTCATCCACGAATCGCCTGAGAGGCTGGCGGAGCACGGCATCGATCCCGCGCTCTTCGATGGGCGCAACAAGCTCGGCTTCATCGGCCGTAACGAGCTCTACACCGTGCACGGCTCCATCGGCTGGCAGGAGGCGGTGGAGAAGGGCGGCAACCGATACGAGTACCAGCACGACTGGGCCGTGCTCTATCCCTTCGGCACGACCGACTTTGCGCCCCACGTCGCCAAGCTCGCCGAGCAGGATCCCGACATCGTGCTGATGGACGCCTACATCTTCCCCGACATGCTGGCGATCATGAATGAGATGAAGAAGCAGGGGCTCGATTACGAGACCGGCGAGATCATCCTGCTCGGCAACGACGTGCTGATGCTCCAGATCTTCGTCGACGTGGCCAAGCAGGAAGGCATCAGCATGTCGTCGGGCTATGTCTGGGGATGGCAGGAGCACAACCCGGCGCAGGACGAAGGCACCCTGGCGCGAGTCGAAAAATACGTGCCCATCTACAACGCAAAGTACGGCGACACCGAGGTCGGGAACTCGAGCCCCTTCGATCGCGGCGCTTACGACGCCGCCATATGGTTCCTCTACGGCGTGCAGGCCTCGGGCGACCACACCGACAACGACAAGATCATCGAGGCGTGGCGCAGCCTCAAGATCAACGGCCTGCGCGGACCGGTGAACGAGTTCTTCACCCGGCCTGACACCGGCGAGAGGACCGGCCAGCTCTTCGCGACCGAGTACATGATCGGCGTGAACGACGACAAGGTCTTCTATACGGGCATCAGCTACCGTGACGAGCTCTTCTACGGCCCGTATGTGTACGGCGACAAGCTGCCGAAATAGCCCTGCGGTAGGGACCGGATAGTCCCGATACCGCATGTGGCTGAAATCACGATGGGGCGGCGCGCGCCTGAGTGGGTGCACGCCGCCCCGTTGCTTTGAGACGCAGGCGCCGTTCGCCGGTGACGTATTCTTCGCACCGCGCGCACGGCGCCTCTTTGCCAGCACGACCGGGGCCGGCTGATATGGTGCTCACCGGTAAGGCCGAGACACCGTGACCGCGTTCGCCCAGCAACTGGTCTACGGCGCCTCCTACGGCATGAACCTCGCCGTCGCGGCGGCGGGGCTCGCTCTCATCTTCGGCGTCTACAGGGTCATCAACCTCGCCCACGGGCAGCTCATCATGCTCGGCGGCTTCGTGGCCTACGTGGTCGCGACGCAGCTCGGCACCCATTTCTTCGTCGGCTTCTTCGTCGCCATGATTGTCATGGGCCTGCTCGGCATCGTTCTGGAGAACTCTGTCTTCCGCTTCCTTCAGCGGCGGCCCTTGACCGATCAACTGCTGGCCTCGCTCGGCCTCTACATGATCCTCGGCACCACCGCGCTCCGCATCTGGGGCGACTTCGAGGCACGGCCCATCGCCATGCCAGGCGAGGAGTGGGCGCTTCACGCCGGCGATATTCGTATCGACGGCGCGCGTCTGGTCACGATCGGCATCACCTTGATCCTGTTCGCGCTGCTCTATTTCATCGTCTACCGCACCCACCTCGGGCGGACCATGCGCGCGACCGCGCAGGGCGAGGAAACCGCCGCCTTGATGGGAATCCGAAAGAGGCGGGTGGCGGCGATCGTGTTCTTCCTCGGCGGTGCCCTAGGCGGCGCCGCGGGCGCAATGCTCGGCGCGCTTTTCAACGTGCGGCCGGACATGGGCTTTCAACCGCTTCTGATGGCCCTCGTCATCATCATCTTCGGCGGGATGGGGAGCATCGCCGGCTCCATCGTCGCCGGCCTCATTCTCGGCATTCTCTACAATCTCACGGTCTTCTACGTCGGCTCTAAGCTCGGCGACCTGGTTCCCTTCCTCGTGCTCCTGGCAATTCTGATGGTACGGCCGCAAGGCCTGTTCGGCCTCCCGGACCGCCGCGCATGACGCCGCTCACGCTTCTGCAAGACCGCCGCGCGCGGGCCGTGATCGGCTGGCTGGTCCTGCTCGCCTTCTTCGGCATCCTCTGGGCGACGGTCGACAACAACTACCACCTGCGCCTCCTGGTCGGCGCGGGGACGGCGATGATCGCGGTCGTGCCTTTCGGGCTTCTCATGGGCCACATTGGCTATCTCGCCATGGGGCAGGGCGGCTTCGTCGGCGTCGGCGCCTATGTCGTGGGCGTGCTCACGGTCCAGCAGTTCGAATTAGATTTCTGGGCCGCGCTGCCCTGCAGCATCGTCATCACCTGCGTGCTCGCCTACGTGCTGAGCTATCCGCTCTTTCGGCTGCGCGGCTACCATTTCGCGATCGGCACGCTCGCCGTCGGGCAGCTGCTCTACATCATGTTCGACAGTTGGGAGTGGTTCACCGGCGGCCCGCACGGCACCAGCGGCATTCCGCGGCCGGCCTTCGGCGACTACGCTTTCGTCACCAACGCGCGCTTCCTGATCGTGGTGCTGTTCTTCCTCGTTGTCGCGGCGTTCTCCTCCTGGTGGCTTGCGCGCGGCCACGTCGGCCGCGCCTTGGCCGCGATCCGCCAGGACGAGGACCTCGCCGCCGCCCGCGGCCTCGACGTGTTCCGCTACAAGCAGCTGATCTTCGTCTTCGCGGCGGGCTTTGCAGGGCTCTCCGGCGCGCTCTACGCCTCCATGCAGATCGCCATCGACCCGAGCTCGTTCACGATCTGGAGCTCCTTTCAGTACGTGATCTACGTCATCATCGGGGGTGCCGGCACATTGATGGGGCCCGCGATCGGCGTCGTCTTCCTGATGATTCTGGATCAGCTCATCCAGGACTTCGGCAAATGGAACCAGATCGTGCTCGGCGGCCTGATCGTGGTGACGGTCCTGTTCTTCCGGGGCGGCCTCTGGGGCGGCCTCAACCTGCTCGGGCGCTACGCTCTCGAGTCCGTCGGCGTCAGGCGCAGGCTCGCCCAGGCGCTCGGCGCCGCGACCAGGGGACAGTAGGCGCCGATGGACGCCATTCTGGAGGTGCGCGATCTGAGCAAGCGCTTCGGCGGCGTCGAGGCCGTGCGCGACGTGAGCTTCGACGTGCCGCGCGGCGCGCTCGTCGGGCTGATCGGCCCCAACGGCGCCGGCAAGACCACCTTCGTCAACCTCGTCACCAAGCACGAGACGCCGGATTCCGGCACGGTGAAGCTCGATGCGAAGCCGATCCATCGCCTGCCGTCCTTCAAGGTCGCGCGCAGCGGCCTCAGCCGCACCTACCAGAAGAACCGCCTCTTCCTCGAAGAATCGGTGGAGGAGAACATCAGGACGGCGATGATCTGGGGCGGCCAGCACGGCGGCCGCGACCTCAGTTACCCCGGTTGCGCCGGCGACGAGGACGGGCGAACCGACGCACTGCTCGAATTTTTCGAGCTGGATGCCGTGCGCGCGGACTTGCCGACCGATCTCAGCCACCTGTTGCGCCGGCGCGCCGAGATCGCGCAGGCGCTTGCCCTCGGTCCCAAGTTGCTCTTGCTCGACGAGCCCTTCGCCGGCTTCAGCCGCGAGGAATCCTTCGATCTGATCGAACACCTGCGCGAATGCCAGCGCGGCGGTCTCACCATGCTCCTGATCGACCACAACATGGAGGTGGTGATGGACGTGTGCGAGCACCTGTTCGTCATGCATCACGGCGCGCTTCTGGTCTCCGGCACGCCCGACGAGATCCGCGCCAACAAGCAGGTGGTCAGCATCTATCTCGGCGGCGAGCACTGAGATGCTGGATATCGACGATCTGACTCTGGCCTACGGGGTGAACCGCGTGGTGCGCGGCGTAAGCCTGGCGGTCGAGCAAGGGGAAGTCTGTGCGCTGCTCGGCCCCAACGGGGCGGGAAAGACCTCGATCCTGCGGGCCATCAGCGGCCTCATGCAGCCGGTGGAGGGCCAGATCAATTTCGAAGGGAAATCGCTTCTCCGGCGATCGCCGGACAAGATCGTGCTGGACGGAATCTCCCACGTTCCCGAGGGGCGGCGTATCTTCCCGGAGATGAGCGTGCTCGACAATCTGCTGGTCGGCGCGACAGTTCACATTCGCGAACGGCAGAAGACACGCGAGCTCATCGAGCGGAACTATTCGATGTTCCCCATTCTCAAGGAGCGCGCCGGGCAGGCAGGCGGCACGCTTTCCGGCGGCGAGCAACAGCAGCTCACCATCGCGCGCGGCCTGATGGCGCAGCCCCGGCTGCTCATGGTGGACGAGCCGACGCTCGGGCTCGCACCCGCCATCATCAACACGCTCGTCGACACGTTCCGCGCCCTCAAGTCTTTGGGCCTCACCATCATCGTTGCCGAGCAGAACGCGGATTTCGCGCTCAAGGTCGCCGACAACGGCATCGTCATCTCCGGTGGCGAGGTCAGCTTCAGCGGCACCGTCCATGCGCTCAGGGATTCCGATCGCCTCAAACGCGCCTACCTGGGCGCTTGAGTGACGCACTCCGCCCGAGAGAGGAGGGTCGTGCCATGGGTTTCGTGAAAACGCCCGAGGAAGTGAAGCGCATCGAAGCGGTTCTCCAGCGTCCGCGCTTCGTGGGTGCCGAGATGCTCATGATTAATTTTCTCACGCGGCCGGAGATCGTGGACGAAATCCTGCCGCCCGGGCTCGAACCTGCGGCCGAGCCGCTGGTGACGGCCATGGTCGGGCGGTGGCGCTCCAACTGCGTGGCCGACTTCGCCGGCGGCGCCATCTACGTCATGGCCCGCCACGGGGATATCGAGGCGCCCTATGTGCTCGCGATGTTCATGGATCAGGACCACGCGATCATCTTCGGGCGCGACCTCTTCGGCGAGCCGAAGAAGCAGGCCACGACCCGCCTCCAGCGTCGCGGCGATGCCATGCACGGCTACGTCGAGCGTCTCGGCACGCGGGTGATCGAGATCGAGGCGATGCTGCCGATCAGCCACGAGCCGAGTCGGGAGAAGGGCGCCAACTTCAACATCAAGGCGCTGCCGTCGTGTACCGGCGTCGGGCTCGAGGACGACCCCGTTCTCACCCTCGCCGAGTTCGACAATCACCTGACGGTGCGGCGGGAGGGAACGGGCACGCTCCGGCTCCGCTCGACCGTGCATGACCCCTTGGCCGATATCGAGATTTGCGCGTTGCGCGGGGCTTCGTACGTCGAAGGCGATCTTCTCTCGACCTGCCGCCCGCTGGCCCGCCTGCCGGCCGAGGAATTCGTGCCCTATCTCTACGGCCGTCTCGACGATTGGTCAGCACTCGATACCGAGAACGGATAGGCGCGCGTACAAGGAAACCACATCATGGATATCGAGAGCTTCAAGCGGAACTTCAGCATGCCGCTCGGCGGCCCGATGTACGCCGCGCCGCCTTACCCCTTTCGCGGTGTGCAGGATCTCATGATCCGTTACGAGGCCGACGGCGCGGCGGTGAGCGAGCTGCTGCCGCCCCATCTGGAGCCTGCCGACGATCCGGCGATCTGCACCTCATGGGCGCGCTGGGTACCGTTCTCGGCCTTCGGCCCCTATCACGAAGCCTTCGTCATGGTCGACGTGATGCTCGGCGATACGCGCTACATGTATCAGCCGTCGATCTTGGTGGATAACGACATCCCGCTCGGCGCGGGGCGGGAGATCTGGGGCTACGCCAAGAAGATCGCCGTGATCGAGCACAACTGGGGCGGCGACGTCATGCCCTATATGGAACAGCTCCTGCTCACGGTGGAGCGGCCGCGCGGGCAGCGGTTGATGACCGCCTCCATGGTGTGCGACCGCAAGGCATCGCCCGAGGAGCTCGCCGAGTCCCCGGTGCTCTCCTACCGCCACATTCCGAGCGCCGAGACGGCGGAGCAGCCGAGCGTCTCGGAGCTGGTACGGCTCGATGTGGCGGGCGCGCTCCGCAAGAGCGCGGACGGAAGCCCCGAGCTCTATGCCGGCCGCGCCGCCCTCACGCTCGCGAGCACAGCCGCCGATTCATGGCATCAACTGGCGCCCGTTCGCATCCTCGGCGGCTTCTTCGCCGTCGTCGACTTCGACCTCGACTTCGGCCGGGTGGTGCACGATTACCTCACCGATCCGGCGGTCTGGGGCTGAACGTCGTCCGCCGGCTCGATCGGGCACTGCGTTTCTTCGAGCTGGAGCATCGCGAGCATGCGGCCGAAGCCGATGTACTGGCCAATCATCATGAGCAGCTCCAGCGTCTCGGCCTGCGAGAAATGGCGCCTGAGCGTCCGCATCGCCGTGTCGTCGAAGGCGTGATGGTCGAGCGCCATTTGCTCGGCGACCGCGAGCGCCGCTCGTTCCCGCGGCGAGAACGCCGCCTCGGTCGGGTCATCGACTCCGACCGCGGCCTCCTGTTCGCTCACGTCGCTCGGCGCGAGCCGGGCCGCCTTGCAGGTCTTGCAGCCGTTGAGAGTCGCGATGCGGAGCCTCACCAGCTCCTTGATGCGGCTGTCCAGGACGCTTCCCGTATCGCTCGCGTGGAACGGGTAGTAGAAGGCGAGATAGCGCTCCAGCATGTCCGGATGGGCCGCGAAGGCGCGCGCGCAGTGGCGGGTGGACCAGTCGTCCGCGCCGGCGCCGTCGTGCATGCTCTTGAGGAAGGGCGGCAGGTCTTGGGGATCGGCGAGCGGCAGTCTGGACATTTGCGGCGTTCCTCCGGCAGGGCAGGGACGGCGCTTGGCACTATCGCATGGATTAACGACGGAGCTTCGGGACCATGTCCGATTTAGCAGGAAAGGTTGCACTCATCACCGGCGGCGGGACCGGCATCGGCAAAGGCATCGCCGAGGGCTTCGCGCGCGAGGGCATGAAACTCGCGCTCGCTGGGTTGGAGCATGCGCCGAGCGCAGTGAACCAGTACGAGAGGAGCCACATCGGCGGCTACTCCGCGGCCGAGGCCGTGGCGGCCGAGATCGGCGAAGGCGCCATCGCAATCGACGCCGATGTCGCGGACGCGGACGCCGTGGATGTCATGTTCGCCCGCTGCCTCGAGGCGTTCGGCCGGGTCGATGTCGTGGTCAACGCGGCCGGCGTGGTCACCGCCCGCCCGATCGAGGAGATGAGCGAGGCGGAGTGGGACAACATCATGGATGTAAACGCCAAGGGGACGTTCCTCGTGAACAAGGCGGCGGTCATCCAGATGCGCGCGCAAGGCGGAGGCGGCCGGATCATCAACATCTCGTCGGTCGCGGGCAAGTTCGGGACCGCGACGCTCACGCATTACTGCGCCTCCAAGTTCGCGGTCGTGGGATTCTCCAATGCGCTTGCCAAAGAGGTCGCGCGCGAGGGCATCACGGTGAACTGCATCTGCCCCGGCATCGTGGGGACGCAGATGTGGACGCTGCTCAACGATGCCTTTGCGGAACCGGGAGAGGCACCGGAGCAGGTCTATGCACGCGCCATCGACCATTTCATTCCCCAGGGCATACCCCAGACCGAGGAAGATATGGCCGCGCTCGCGCTCTATCTCGTGAACGCCCCTCACGTCACCGGCCAGGCCATCAACCTGGACGGCGGCGCAGCCTTGTAGACGCTCGGCCGAGGCTTCTCTCCACGGTTACGGCCGGCGGATCATGTCGGCGGCCTTCTCCGCGATCATGATGACCGGCGACGCGGTGTTGCCTGACGTGATCCGGGGCATGATCGAGGCATCCACGACCCGCAGCCCGTTCAGCCCGCGCACGCGCAGGTTCGCGTCCACCACGGCGTCGGCGTCCTGCCCCATCTTGCACGTCCCCACGGGGTGAAAGATCGTGGTCGCGATGTTGCCGACCTCCTTCACGAGGTCGCCGTCGGACTGAACCTCGGGGCCGGGAAGAAGCTCCTTCGGCGCGTAAGGCTTCAGCGCTTCCGCCGTCATGACCCGGCGGGCCTGCTGCACCGAGTCGACCGCGATGCGGCGGTCGTGCGCGGTCGAGAGATAGTTCGGCTTGATCTCGGGCTGCGCCGCCAGATCCGTGGTGGTCACGTGGCAGGTTCCGCGGCTCTCGGGGCGCAAATTGCAGACCGAGACCGTGATGGCCGGGTAGGGATGGAGGGGATCGCCCAGCCGGTCGGTGGAAAGCGGCTGCACGTGATACTCCAGATCTGGGGTCGCCAGCGCCGGATCGGACTTCGTGAACATACCGAACTGGCTCGGCGCCATCGACATCGGGCCGCTCCGCCGCAACGCGTATTCAAGCACGATGGCCGCCTTGCCCCAGGCACTGTTCGCGAGCGTGTTCAGCGTCCGCGCGTTCTGCACGCCAAAGACCGTGCGTATCTGCAGATGGTCTTGCAGGTTCTCGCCCACGCCGGGGCATTCGTGGGCGACGTCGATGCCGAGGCCGGCGAGCCGCTCCGGCTGGCCGATGCCGGAAAGCTCCATGATCTTGGGTGAGTTGATCGACCCTGCGGCCAGCAGCACCTCGCCATCGGCGCGCGCCTCGCGGCGGGCCCCCTTGTGCCGGTAGACCAGGCCGCGCACTTCGCGGCCTTCGAGGATCAGCCGTTCGGTCTCGGCCTCAAGGATCACCCGCAGGTTGGGCCGCTTCATCGCCGGCCTGAGGAACCCCCTGGCCGTGGTCCAGCGCACGCCCTTTCGCTGGTTCACCTCGAAGAAGCCCGAGCCTTCGTTGTCGCCGTCGTTGAAGTCGGCGCGGGGCTGGATGCCGAACTCCTTCGCGCCTTCCTGCACCGCTTCGAGGATCTCCCAGCGCAGCCGTTGCGTGGTGACCTTCCAGCCCCCGCCGGTGCCGTGCATCGGGCTCGCGCCGCCGTAATGGTCTTCGGACTTCAGGAAATAGGGCAGGACGTCGTCCCACCCCCAGCCGAGGTTCCCGAGCTGCTGCCAGTGATCGTAGTCCGCCGCCTGGCCCCGCATGTAGATCATGCCGTTGACCGAGGTGCAGCCGCCCAGCACCTTGCCGCGGGGGTAGACGAGGCTGCGCCCGTTGAGGCCGGGCTCCGGCGCCGTCTTCATCATCCAGTCGGTGCGGGGGTTGCCGATACAGTAGAGATACCCCACCGGAATATGGACCCAGCGGTAGGCGTCGCTGCGGCCGGCCTCCAGCAGGAGCACGCGGACGCGAGGATCTTCGGTGAGGCGGTTCGCGAGCACGCAGCCGGCGGTGCCGGCGCCCACGACGATATAGTCGTAGCGGCCGTCGAGCGACACGGGGTCTGCCACGCGTTTCGCCACCCGACCGCTACATCGAAAGGCCGAGCCGGCCGCGGGTGAGCTGGAACTCGGTGACCCCGCGCGACCAGAGCGTCGGCCGGTAGCGGCCGGACGCAACGTCGGCCAAGAGCGCCGCGAGCTCGGCGACGATCGCGTCGACGCCCCGCTGCGGCGCGAGAACCCGGTCGAGGTCGCTTCCGTACACGGCGGCGACGTCGGCTTCGGCGGTCACCTGGACGAGGGGCAGCATGGGATGCCCCTGAAGCGGGGTCTGACCGATGTGGCAGAGCATCAGGTCGACCCCCGTTGCACCCAGCCCCGTGAACGCTTCCACCGGATTCTCCGTCGGGGTCTCCATGATGTGAAACCCGGCGTGCTCCGCCGGCCGGCCGAAGGCGAGCGAGGCGGAGGGCACAGCACCCTCCGGGAACACGGCCTGCCGGAACCCATCGTTGCCCAGCAAGCCTTCGTTGTCGGGCACGACCACGGTTGCGCCGGCCGCGACCAGACCCACAGCGAGCTTACCGAACGCCTCCGCTATCGCGGGCGCCAACGGCCCGTGTGCGGCGAGGGCGACGCGCATCTCGACTGCGCCTACGCGTTGCCTCTCGAACGCGGGCGTATCCGGCGTGCCGTCGCCTTGGCCAGCGCGGGCCGTCGCCATTTCTTCCAGCTGCCGGGTCACCTTCTCTTGCACGCTGGCGATTCCGCCGTCCAGTTGCACGCTCGCCCAGCCGAAGCGCTCCGCCGCAACGCCCCGCGCGGCGAGGTGGTTCCGCACCGCGTCGTTGTGGGTCATCTCGCAGCCGTGCTCCAGCAGGACCGCGTGGCGCACGCTCCGATGCGCGAGATGGCCAGTGAGCGTGTCGAGATAGAGCCCGGCGCCGTTGGCTGAGCCGCAGCCCTCGGTGTGCACGAGGGCGACGAAGCGCGACACGTCGCTCCAGGGCGGCGGGTTCGCATCGAGCTCTTCGGCGATGAGGCGCGCGACCTGGCCCGAGCAAAGGCTCGTCGGCATCACCAGGGCGATCTGATCCGATGCGATGCCCTCTTCGGTGATCACCGCATCGAAGGCGAGGTCGAGCGGTGGGGCGTCGAGCACCGTGAGCGGGTGGCCCTCGGGGGCGGGCTGCCCGGCGATCTCCTCCAGCCCTTCCGTGCCGGTGCGCGGCCAGTCGCGCCAGAACGAGACCTGGGCGTGGCCCGCAAGCTCCCCCTTGCTGCGCTGGCCGGAGGCGATGTCGAGCGCGAGCTCGAACGTCTCCGCGCCGAGCGCGTCCATCTCCATACCGTCGTTGTAGCGGCCGGCGTTCACGTCCATCTCGTTCGCCAGCAACTCGAAACGGCCGGTGGTGGTCACGAATTTGAGCGTCGGCACGAAGGGGAAGTTGGTGATCGACCCGTTCCCGGTAATGAAGAGGATGAGGTTGGAGCCTGCCGCCACCTGCCCCGCGATGCTCTCCAGGTCGTTACCGGGGCTGTCCATGAAGTAGTAGCCGGGCGCGCGCATGGGCTCGCCGTAGTCGATGACATGGTCGAGCCGGACCTCCGGGTGCTTCTTGCGGCCGGCGCCGAGGGACTTCAGCGCGATGTTGTAGAGGCCGCGGAAATTGTTCCCGCCCGTGGGGTTTCCTTCCGCTGTGGCCCCGTGGTTCGCCGCGTAGCGTTTGAAGTTCTCGATCTTCTCCAGGAACGCGCGGGCAGTGGCGGCATCGCGCACGTTCTCCAGCACGTAGGGCTCCGCGCCGATCAGCTCGTCGGTCTCGGCCAGGTTCGCGGAGCCGCCGTGCCGGATGACCTCCTTCGCCACCCAGCCGGCGAGCGCGTTGCCGGAGACACCGGAGAACGCGTCCGAGCCGCCGCACTGCAGGGCGAGGCGGAGGTTGCCGACGGGCTCGGGCGTGCGTTTGGCGGCGGCAACCTCGGGCAGCCAGCCTTCGACCAGCGCGGTTGCGCGCGCGACCTCCTCCTCGAACCCGCGCTCGATGCGAAAGAACGCATGTGGCACGTGGCCGAGCGGGTCGTTGCGGTCCTCCATGAACCGCCGCACGTCGTCGTTGCCATAGGCGCCTGCGCCGTCGTCGGCCGCAAGCACCGCGCCCACGTTTGGGTGCGCCATGAATCCCGCCAAAACCCTCAGCACGTGGCCCAGATTGTTCGGCCGCCCGCTGCCGCCGCCTTCGGTATGGGTCACCGCGACCACGCCGTCGATCCCGGCGGGCGCCATCGCCGCCGCCCGATCCGCGACCACGCGCACGAACCCGTTGGCGCGAGACGTGGTGGCCAGAACCACGACGAAATTCCGGGTGCCGACGCCGCGTCCTCCGGGGCGGCGGAAGCCGTCGAAGGTCGCGCCGATGGCAGCACGCGCGACCTGCTCGCCGGGCGTGAAGCAAGCCTCATCCAGCGCGTAGGTCTCGATAGTGTCCACGAAGTTGGCGGCTTCGGGCAGCGCGAAGTCGATGTCGCGTGCCGCCAATGCCGCGAGGATCCTCTCGTTGCAGATGTACTCGCCGGGCTCGAGAGCACGGGTCGCGACACCGAACGGGAGGCCCCAGGAGGTGAGTCGCGCACCCTGCTCGACGGGCACGCGGACGAAGCGATGCCCTTCGAGAATGGTATGGGGGAGGCGGAATTCGCCCCCGCCGTCGGCAACGGAGGTGCCGGCCTCGAGGCGTCGCGTCGCGATCGCGACATTGTCGGCCTCTGCCGGCACGCGGGCCACCCGGTCGAATTCGAAACGATCGTGCATCGCGTCTTCCCTGGAATACATCGGCACATACGGCACGGCCGCATTCAATATCGGGAAACGCCGCCCAAGGGTAGTCTCGGCACAGCGGGAGCACCGGCGGCCCGTCCGACTCTCTCCGGCGTTGAATCGTCCGTGGCGCCTTGACAGCAGCCGGTGCGGTTTCTCTAATCGCCTGCCGGGCGGGCGCTTAGCTCAGCGGGAGAGCACCGTCTTCACACGGCGGGGGTCGCTGGTTCAAATCCAGCAGCGCCCACCAGCCCGGCCTGCCGGCGCCGCGATGCGGCGGTCCAACGATGCCGTTCGGCAGCAACTCATCGGGAGCGAGAGCGATGGCCGAGGTCGCGTGCGTGGTCGATTGCCGGGACGAGCTCGGCGAGAGCCCGGTCTGGTGCCCCGTCGATCAGCGGCTTTACTGGCTCGACATCAAGGGCCAGTCGATCAGCTGGTTTACGCCGGGAACAGGCGAGTATAACAAGGTACCGGTGGACGAGCAGCCGGGCTCGCTCGTGCTGCGCGAACAGGGCGGCATGGTGGTCGCCTTCTATGGCGGGTTCCGCTTCTTCGATCCCGAAACCGGCGCGGTCGAGACCATCCAAGAGGTCGAAGTAGACACGCCCGACAGCCGCATGAACGACGGCCGCTGCGACCGGCAGGGCCGCTTCTGGGCCGGCAGCATGGACGACGCGATGGTGGGCCGCCCGCTCGGCTCGCTCTACCGGCTCGATCACGACCTCAGCCTGCACAAGACCGAGACCGGCATCGTCGTCTCCAATTCGATTGCCTTCAGCCCCGACGGCGGCACCATGTATTTCGCCGATCTCGACCAGGATGTGATCTGGGCCTACGACCTCGACACCGCGTCCGGCGCGATCTCCAATAAGCGAGTCTTCGCCGGCCCGGGCAGCGCACCCGGTATCCCCGACGGCTCCACCGTCGATGCCGAAGGCTACGTCTGGAACGCCCGCTGGAACGGCTGGTGCGTCGCCCGTTTCGCGCCGGACGGCACGCTGGACCGCACCGTCGAGATGCCCTTCCAGCAGGTCACCTGCCCGATGTTCGGCGGCCCCGACCTCGACGTGCTCTATGTCACC
Source organism: Alphaproteobacteria bacterium (assembly GCA_965262755.1). Taxonomy (GTDB): domain Bacteria; phylum Pseudomonadota; class Alphaproteobacteria; order UBA828; family UBA828; genus WTGU01. Next base: position 2,452,629 of record OZ253557.1, read on the forward strand.
GGCGCCCGTGTGAACTTGAGCGAGGACGCGCTCGCGGGCCAGCAGCAGGCCGGCAGCGTCTTCGCCGTCACCGGCACGGGCTGCCGCGGCCTGCCGGAGCCCCGCTTCCGAGGCTAACCCCCACCTCTTCCTGTCCCTCTCCGCCCCCAAGGGGCAGAGAGGGAACGCAGACGGCGTTGCTTATTCTCCCTCTCCTCCCAGGGGAGGAGAGGGCCGGGGTGAGGAGGGGGCGGCGCTAGGCTCGGCCCCGCGACGTCTCTCTCAACTTGCCGGGATCACGCGGGCGGCGCGCATGTCGTCAAAAATCTCGATGAAGTTCTGCTCGGTGTCGATGGCTTCGGTGAAGCCGTACTGGAGCCGCTTGGTGTCTTCGAGGATGGTGTCCCAGGTGCGGCCGAAGTTCCAGTCGGCGAAGCCCCAATCGCCGAGGTCGGAGTAGGCCATCGTCTTGAGCTGGTGGTTGCGCGCGATCTCGTCCCAGACGGAGCCTTGGTCCGCCATGAAGTCGGCGAGCTTCATCGGCATCACCACGCCCGGCCGGCAACCGAAATACTCGGTGAAGACCGGCCACAGGTTGCACCAGCGCATGCCCGAGACGTTGGTCACGTTGAACGCCTCGCCGGCGCAGGCAGGGTTGGCCGCGGCCCAGGCGGCGCAGCGCCCGAGCAGCCTGGCATCGACGAACTTGTTGAAGGCGGTAAACGCTGCCTCCGGCCCCGGATAGTTGAGCGGCACGTCCATCGCCTTGCACACGCACGCGTAGACCGCGACAAGCGAGGCGGTGTTGAGGGGGATGCCCTCGGCAAAGCCGACCACCGCCTCCGGCCGCAGGATGGTGTAGTTCCAGGACTTACCCTGCTGCAGGTCGGCGATGAAATCCTGCTGGTTGTAGTAGAAGTTGGGCGGCAGGTGGCGGGGATCCGTCTCCTTGGAGGGCGTCTTGTGCGGGCCGAGGTGGACGCCGTAGTACTTGCCGCCCTGCACCAGCAGCACGCGCTCCAGGGTGGGCGAGATGGGCTCGATCACGCCGACCGAGTTGGTCACGAGCGCGAGGTTGCCCTCGACGTTCTCCGCCTCGACGCCGCCGGAGAGCCCGGCGTAGAAGATGTGGGTGACGTCGGTGAGCCCGGCAAGCTTCTCCTTGGCGCCGGCATCGTCCAACAGGTCGACGGAGATGAAGGTGGCCTCGGTCTCGAAATTCGCCGGCCGCCGCGACAGCCCGACGATATCCCACCCGCCGTCGGCCTCGAGTGCCTGAATGATGTTGCGCCCGATCATTCCGAGGCCGCCGACGACGACCGCCTTACCCTTCGCCATTCCCTGATCTCCTCATTGCTCTGCGGGCCGCGCCCGGACGGCGCGCATGATAGGCTGGCGGCCCGAACGGTCAAATCGGCGGGCGGGTAGGGCGACAGGCGCGGGTGGGCTAACCTGAAGGCGTACCGCGGCCGGCTTCGGAGGGGGCGTCATGACACGCGATTGGGACGAACTGGAACGCTGGGACCGGGCCTACTACCTGCACGGGCTGCAGGCGGAGGCCGAGCACAGCTTCACGGGCGTCGACGCGACCGACGGCAACTACATCGTGCTCGCCGATGGCACGCGGCTGCTCGACTTCATGAGCCAGCTGATCTCCGACAACCTGGGCCACCGGCATCCGGCGATCCATGGCGCGCTGGCCGAGGCCATGGAGCGCTACGGCCACGTCACCTATACGATGGCGAACGAGTACCGCGCGCGGGCCGCGAAGCTCGTGATCGCGGATGTCCTGGGCAGCGAGGAGTGGGCCGGGCGGCTCCGCATCCTGCCGTCGGGCACCGAGGCGGTCGAGAGCTGCATCATGATGGCCAGGCTCTACACCGGGCGCAGCGTTATCCTGACCCAGGCGCACTCCTTCCACGGCATGACCGTAGGCGCGACGATGATGCGGGGCTACCGCAACAACATCTCGACCGACGCCGGCTTCGGGGATGTTGCCGATGTGCCGGGTTTCCCGCCGCATGGCTACATCCCGATTCCGCCGCCCGAGCATGAGGACTGGGCAGGCAGCGGGCCGCTGCCCTCGCTCGAGGCGACAGAACACATCGTGCGCGCGTTGGGGGCCGAGAACATCGCGGCGGTAGTCGCCGAGCCCATGCTGGGCGCGGGCGGCACCTTCCCCCACGCGGATTACATGCCGGGGCTCCGCGCGCTCTGCGACAAGTACGGCTTTCTCTGGATCGACGACGAAGTGATCACGGGCTTCGGGCGGCTCGGCGAGTGGTTCGGCTACATGCACTGGCGGGGGGTGAAGCCGGACCTGATGGCGGCCGGCAAAGGCATCAACGGCTCGGCGCTGCCGGTCGGCGCCGTGATCGCGAGCGCCCCGATCGCCGACTACTTCGAGAAGGCCCGCTGGTGGACCGGCAGCACCTGGGACGGCCATCCCCTCGTCTGCGCGACCATCGTCGGCAACCTCGAATACCTGCTGGCCCATGACATCATGCAGCAGGTCCGCCAGCGCGGCGCGTACCTCAAGGACAGGCTCGACACGCTCAGGGGGAAGCATCCCTGTGTCGGCCGCGTCGCGGGGCGCGGCCTCTTCTACACGGTCGATCTCGTAAACGGGAACGGCGAGCCGATCGTGCCCGAGGACCGTTACTCGCCCTTCACAGGCGATCTCGGCGCGCATCCCAACGCCATCGTCGCGGCCGAGAGCGCGAAGCGTGGCGTCTTCATGGGCGGCTTCTCGCCGAACACGATCAAGCTGGGCCCGCCCTTCACCATCACCCAGGAGGAAATCGACACCGCGACCGACGCGCTCGACGCATCGCTCACGGTGATCGACGAGCGCTTCGTCCGCTAAGGCATGCCCTCGATGGTGGGAAGCGCCGGAATCCAGTCGAGCCAGTGCTGCTTCGAGCGGTTGAAGATGTGGACCTTCGGGACCAGTTGGTCGCGCTGGGCGATTGTGCCGACTCGGAGGCCGTAGAACGGTCCGGCCGGGTCGGAGGTCGCATAGATGGGCGAGCCGCAGTTACCGCAGAACGCCTGTTGGCGCCGATTGCCGCTGTCCGCGATCTTGACGTAGACCTTGAGCTCACCCGAAAGCAGGGTGAAGCCATTCTCCGTGGTGAATGCCACCGTGCGGAACGCCGAGCCTGAGAGCGTTTGGCAATCCGTGCAATTGCAGATCAAGATTCGGTCGGTATCGAGCTCCGCTTCGTAAGTGATTTGCCCGCAAAAGCAGGCGCCGTGCGCCTTCATTCTGTCCCTCCTCTCGCTGAAAGCCGGGTCACTCCGCGGCGTCTTGCACCCTGACCCCTGCATCCGCAGGCGCGTCTGCCCTGAGCCAGTGGGTTCCGGCCTCATCGACATTGCCGGCGGCATCGAGGGCCACGCGGAAAATGTCGCGGGCGGCCTCCGGCGAGACCCAGCGCTCCCGCACGTCATGGGCCACGCGCTCCGGCTCGCGGGCGCAGGGCTCAGCGTAGCCGCCGCCGCCTGCGGAGATGGAGACCATCGTCTCCCCCGGCGCCACCGCCACCTGTGCGCACGCCGCGAGCGCCTCCAGCTCGCCGTTGTGCTTGCGCCGGTACTGGCCGGCGAGGGCGCCCGTGCAGCCGCCGCGCGCGCCGTTCGCGGGATTGACCGCGCCGTTGCTGACGTATCCCACCTCAAGCAGGCATCCCTCGACCGGCCCGAATTCCACGAAGGCTCCCGCCCCGCCGCGCTGGCGCCCGGCGCCGCCACTGTCGGTGATGAAGTGGCGCCCCTTCACGGTGAGGGGGAAGACCATCTCGTCGACCTCGATGGAATCCTGGTAGCAGAGGCCCGCATTGCCCACGTGGGCGATGGTGATCCAGGCGTCGGTTTCGGGTGCCGCTGCGCCCGCGCCGAAGCCGAGGAAGATCTGGTTCACGAAGAGCGCGCCGCTGCGCGGATCCGTGCCCGAGATCACGCCGCAGCTCGGCGGAATCACGCCGCCGACCTCGGCCATGCCGTGGCCGTCGCCAAGCTCGGCAATCGCGCGCTGCACGCCGTTGGCGATGTGGTCGGCGACGTTGGTGGTGGCCACCGAGCAGGAAGTCGGGTGCTCCGGGATGCCCACGACGCAGCCCCGCCTGAGCTTCACGTCGATACGGCGGAAGGCCCCGGCATTGGGCGGCACGGTGTGGGGGAGCGCGTTGAAGATCCCCACCATCGCGGACGTAAGCGCGCAGGCCTCGCTCATGTTGAGGCCGAAGGGGAGGGAATCGGCGTTGTCGCGGAGATCGACCTCGATCCGCGAAGCGGCCGGGTCGACGCGCACGGCGACCTTCACGGTCACACCTTCCGGCGCGCCCGGTATCGGATCGTGGGTGCTGGCGACGGTGAGGCTGCCGGCGGGTAGCCCTTCGAGCGCATCGACCATGCGCCGCTCGCTGTAGTCGAACCACTCGGCCGAGAAGCGATCCAGGGTCTCCCAGCCGGCCTCCTCGGCGAGCGCAAGCAGCTCCCGCTCGCCCACCCGCGCGGCGCCCAGCATGGCGAGGAAGTCGCCCCACCACTGGTCCGGCACGCGGATGCGCATCCGGCACATGCGGACAATGTCGTCGATCGTCTCATAGCCGCGCTGCACCTGCACGGCCGGGAAGATCAGCGCGCCCTCTTCGTACACGTCGCGCGCCGAGCCGTGATAGGTGGTGGCGATGGAATTGCCGCAATCCGCCTGATGCGCCTTGGCGACGACGGTGAAGCGGTGCACGCCCTCGTCGTCGATCACCGGCACCAGGATCGTGTGATCGGCCGGATGCGAGCAGCCGTGATAGGGCGAGTTGTGCAGGAAGGCGTCGCCCCGCTCGAGGTCGGGGTGAAATTCCTTCATCGAGGCCGCCATCAGGTCGGGGCCGCTCAGCACGTGGATCGGCAGGCTCTCGGCGGTCGCCAGCAGCTCGCAGTCGGCGGTAACGATGCAGCAGGAGAAGTCGCGCGCCGTGTTGAGCACGCCGGAGCGCCCGGTGCGGAAGAGCGTGTTGGCCATCTTGCGGCAAATGGCCTCGAAGCGCTTGTTCAGGATCGCAAGCTGGACACCGTCCATCGTCTCGACTCGCGTTCGCCCTCTACGCCCGCGCTGCCTCGGCCAGGAAGGTTGGGTCCTCCCCGCGGCGGAGCATGGCGAGGAGCTTGAGGTTCACGGCGACATAGCCCGGCGCGACGTCGTTGATCCCGGCGAGCTTGGAGTCCGGCCGCTCGCGCAGCTCCCGGCAGAGCGCGCCCAGCTTGTGGAAGGGCACGCCGGGGAAGAGATGGTGCTCGGTGTGGTAGGGCATCTGCCACATCAACCAGCGCAGGATCGGCCCGGCGCGGGTCGTGCGCGTGCTCCCGATCACGCCCCGCCCGTTGGGCAGGCCGTGGTGCTCGGCCGCGACATAGAGGCGATAGAAGGCCGTCGTGACCATCATCGGCCCCCACACGCAGATGAGCGCCGCCCAGCTCTCGAAATAGACCGAAAGCGCGACGACGATGGCATAGCCGAGCAGGTAGAACCGCGCTTCGCGGATCACGATGCGACGCTCCTTCTCCCGGAGGAAGGGCTCGGGTGCATGGCCGAAGGCGTGCTCCACGGTGCCCCGAACCTGCGCGATCCAGTAGGCAGGGCCGGCCACGAATTTCAGGTAGCCCCGGAGCGTCCACGGCTTTTGGGCCAAGAGCTCCGGGTCGTGACCGGCGACCTTGGTGTGCCGGTGATGGGCGAAGTGGAAGAAGCGCTGATAGCTGTGGGCATAGAGGCGCAGGAAGCTTGCAAGGTGGCCGAAGGCGTCGTTGAGGGACCGGCTGCGGAAGACCGTCCAATGTCCCAACTCGTGTTGGCCGGCGTAGCCGAAGCCCCAGAGGATGACACCTTGCAACAGGAACACCGGCACCACCCACCAGCTCCCCCAGAGCGCGTGGATGGCGTAGCCCGCGAGCCCCACGGCACCGAGCTGGCTCAGCGTCTGAAGCCAGCCCAGGAGGTCCGAGCGCCGCGACAGCGCCTTGAGACGCCGCGCCTCGATCAGGTCCTTGCGTGCGATCCAGTCGTCCATGTCGTCACCCGGTCTGGCGTACGCCAGCCAGTGTACGTCCGCGCTCGATCGGCAGGAAGCGATCGGTGGCACTGCGCCGCCACGGGCTCCAACTCCCATCGGGCCACTGGACACGAATCTCGACGGCCTCGGCCGCGCCCAGTCCGAAGTGAATCCATCCGGCTCGCCCGCTCGCATGGCCGCCGCCGACCACGACCTCGTGGCGTTGGATGCGGCCCGTGGCGCGCACCTCGATCCATGCGCCGATGGCATTCCGGTTGGCGTCGTCCTGCCGCAACATGACCTGAATCCAGCGGCCGCCGTGGCGGCTCCGGTTGTGCAGGATCTCGACATTGGCCACGCGGTTCACGACGACGATGTCGAGCAGGCCGTCCAGGTCGAGGTCGATCACGGCGCCGCCCCGGCTCCGCCGCATACTGGCCGTGCCCGCCTCCACGGAGGCCTCGCGGAAACGCCCATCGGGGCCGCCCAGGAGCAGGTTGTTCGGGTCTTCCGCTGCGGCCTCCTCCATCTCCTCCACATTGCCCTTGGCGACGAAGAGGTCGATCCAGCCGTCGTTGTTCACGTCGGCGAACTGCGAATGCCACGCCGTAGACGGCCGCTCGTCGAGGCCCGCGTGCGGGCGCCTGGCCTCGACACCGTGATCGAAGGCGATTTCGCGGAATTCGGGGCCAGCGATGCTGCCGGGCGCGAGCGTGCGCAGCCGGTTCGCACCCATGTTGGAGAGGAAGTAGTCAGGCAACCCATCGCCGGTGAGGTCGTGGCTCGCGATCCCCATGCCCCAGATCCTGAGCCGCGGCCAACCGTCGGCGCGCCCGTAGAGCGAGGGCTGCGTGCCCAGGCGCCAGAGCTGCTCCTCGCCCGTGTCCTCATGATAGAAGCGGTCGTTGCTGACCCGGAGGTCGGGACGCCCCGCGCGGCTCCAGTCGGAAAAGAGCATCGAGAGCGGGCAATGGCCGGGGCTGAGCCCAATCGCCGGCGCGTAAGTTGCCGCGTCCACGTCTGCCGGGCGGAACAGGACATTGTCCGGGCAGGCCGGCGTCGGCGCTGCGCCGGTGCCTGAGTCGCCGAAGGGCGTGTGCATGGCGGCCCACAGGTCGCGATCGACGTAGTTGCCGAAGGCGAGAGTCGGTAGCCGGTTGTCGCCTTCCCAAACGGCGCTGAAGGCGGTGGTCCAGGCGTCGCCGCCGGGAACGCCCCAGGCCTCGCCGGCGTCGGCGAAGCGGCACTCGCCGAGCCCCCGGTAGAGCCTGTTCGCGCCGAGCCGCAGCGCGGCGAGGTCCATGTTGCCGTCGCCGTCGATGTCCAGCGGATAGGCGCCGGTTACGCCGGTCTCGACGAGCGCGCTGCCGACCACTGCCGAAAATCGGAGCGTGCCCGGCGCACTGTCGTTGCGGTAGAGCGTGGAAGGGGATGCGCCGCCTGCGAAGAAGAGATCGGGATCGCCGTCGAGATCGCAATCGAAGGCGGCGACGCCGCCGCCCACATAATGCGTCCAGTCGCCGGTATAGGCGTGCGACATCCCTGCTGCTGCGGCGACGTCGACGAAATACGGCGCTTGCGGGTCGGCCGCGCCGGCAGCGTGTGTTCCGGCTGCCCACAGGAGCAGGGCCAGAAGCGTGGCAGGGAGGTGTACGCGGTTCTCTCGGCGCATCATCGCGTCCGTTCCGCGGTGAGCCTAGTCAGACGTGGCCGAGTCTCGTCGCAGTGCCCCGGCCAATCGCCGTTGGATGTATCGGACAAATGCCAGTCTCTGGAGGAACTTGCTGACCGACTCGATCGCGCCGGCGACGCCTTCGGGCAGGAAGATCATGAAGAGCAGGACCACAAGCCCAAGGCCGACATTCCTGAGGTCGGAGAACTCCTTGAAGAACTCGTCGGCGACCATCAGCAGCCCTGCGCCGAGGAGAGGCCCCCAGGTGCGACCGATGCCGCCGACCACGAGCATCGAGATCAGGAATAGAAGGAGCGGGAAGGACACGAGGTTGGAGCCGACCGAGCCGAAGTGTGCCGCGTAGAAGCTGCCAGCCATGGCGGTCAGGAAGGACGAGGCCGCGAAGACGATGAGCTGGTACTTGAAGACGCTCACCCCGCGCGAGGTGGCCAGCTCCTCATTGTCGCGCAGCGCCTTGAAGGCAAGCCCGATGCGGCTCTGAGTCATCGCCACCGTAAAGACAAGTGCGACGATGAGCAGGCCCAGCATGGAGTAGTAGTCGCCTATCATCCAGTTGCGCACGCCCAGCACCGCGCGCCAGCCGAAGGTGCCGAAGTCTCCCAGCCCCTGGGCGCCGCCCGTGAACGAGACGCAGGTTGACGGATTGATCGCCTTGTTGAGCGCGCTGCAGTTCGAATCCGTCTGGATCAGCACGAACATGGTCTGCGAGATGGCGAGCGTCAGCAGCGCCACATAGATGCCCCGCATTCTCAGGCAGGCGAGGCCGATGAAGAAGCTGAACACGACGCCGGCGGCACCGGCCACGGGGAAGGTGGGCCACAGGCTCCAGTCCAGGTAGCGGCCCATCAGCGCCGTCGTGTAGGCGCCGAAGGCGAAAATCGCGAGCTGCGCCAGCGAGAAGATGCCGGCGACGCCGAACACCAGATTCCACTGGCTGACCACGGTCGCGTAGCAGAAGAGCAGGAGCGCGCTCGCGATGATGTAGCGGGGGATCCCCATGAAGGGGAACGCCGCCGCCAACGCCAGCAGGATGGCGAAGAGGATGTAGTCGCGGCTCTTCATCGTGCTGCCGTCATTGCCGTGCGATCTGGTGCTTGCCGAACAACCCGGCGGGGCGCCAGATGAGCGCGATGACCACCACGACGAGCATGGCGAGGAAGCCCCACTTGTCGGCGAGGAGCACCTTGACCGCCGACTCCACCATGCCGATCAGGAGCGCGGCATAGAGCGCGCCGGTCATGTTGCCGAGGCCGGCGAGCACGATGACGATGAACGCCTTCAGCATCGGCGTCTGGCCCATCAGCGGCACGATGTCCTTGAACGAGGTCAGCATGATACCGGCGACGCCCGCAAGCGCGCTCGCGAGCGCGAGCACCATGACATAGACCCGCTTGACCTTGACGCCCATCAGGCGCGCGGCGTCGCGGTTCTGCGCGGTCGCGCGGATGGCGCGGCCCATGGTGGTGCGGGTCAGGAAGAGCCCGACGAGGACGATGAGCACCACGGCCACAGCCCAGATGATGATACGCTGATAGCTGACCGGGACGTCGCCGACGAGGAACGAATTGGCGCCCATGGAGAGCGGCTGCGCGTAGGGCGAGGCCTGGAACCACTCGCGCAGGATCTTCATCAGACCCGCTTCCAGCGCCATGCCGAGGCCGAAGGTGGCGATGATGATCGTCACCTCGAAATTCTTCTGGCGCAGCATCCAGTGCGCCGAGACGAAATAGATCGCCACACCCAGGAGCCCGCCGGCGATGAACGCGAAGGGGCCCGCGAACCAGAGAGGGAATCCCCACCCCTCGGCCCAGACGAGCACGAAGTAGGCGCCGAGCGTCATGATGATGCCGTGGCTCATGTTGAGCATGTTGAACGCGCCCCAGACGAGGGCGAGCCCAACCGCGGCCAGCGCATACATGGCGCCGAAGGTGAGGCCGCTCACGATGATCTGGATAAAGAAGTTCACTGTGCGCCGCCGATGCCGTCAGCCGCCGAGGTAGGTCTCAAGGATCTGCTGGTTCGAATGCAGCTCCTCGCCGTCGCCGGCCCAGACGATCCGGCCCGTGTCGAGCAGATGGATGCGGTCGGCGATGTCGATGATCCGGCTCGCATTCTCCTCCACCAGGAGCATCGTGCGCCCCGATGCCTTGAGGTCAGAGATGATCTCGTAGATCTGGTCGATGACGATTGGGGCCAAGCCCAGCGAGGGCTCGTCGATCATCAGGATGCGCCCGCCCGAGAGCAGGCCGCGGCCGATGGCGAGCATCCGGCGCTCACCGCCCGAGAGGGTGCGCGCGAGCTGCGTCGTGCGCTCCTTCAGCCGGGGCAGGATCGTGTAGATCTTCTCGACATCCTGCTCGAATGTCTTGCGCACCCGGGGCAGGTAGGCTCCCATCTTGAGATTGTCGTAGACGCTCATGTCCGGGAAAAGCATGTCGCCCTGCGGGATCAGGACGACGCCGAGTCCGACGACGGTCTCCGCCTCGGCGCCTTCGATCCGCCGTCCCGCTAACTCAATCCGGCCGGCGCTCGGCTTGAGGAGACCGGCGATGCACTGCAGCAGTGTGGTCTTGCCGTGCCCGTTGGGGCCGAGGAGGGTGATGAGCCCTCCTTCGGGCACGTCGAATGACACGTCCCTGAGGACGCTCAGCCCTTCGTAGCCCGCATGTAGGTTCTGAACGGTGAGGAGCGGCTCAGCCATTGGCGGTCGCCCGGTCTGCCAGCATGTGCTGCAGGCGATCCGCCGTGCCCTCGCCGAGATAGACCTCGACGACGCGCCGGTCGCTCAGCAGACTCTGGGTGTTGCCCTCATAAATCTTCTCGCCGTGATGCATGATGACGACCCGCGTCGAAATCTGGAGCAGGAAGCGCATCACATGCTCGATCAGGATGATCGTCATGCCCTCGGCGGCGAGGCCTTGGACGATCTCCATCACGTCGTCGACTTCGTGGGGGTTGAGTCCGCCCACCGGCTCGTCGATGAGGAGGAGCTTGGGGTCGGTCGCGACCGCGCTGGCAAGCATGAGCAGCTTGCGCTCCAGCACGGGCACATCGCGGGCGACCGCCTCCGCGCGATCGGTGAGCCGGCATAGCTCCAGGGCGCGGTCCACCCGCTCGCGCATCGCCCGTGAGAAGGTCACCGCTGGCACGCCGCGATCGCCGAGGCCGAAGGCCGAGCCGATCAGCACATTCTCGCGAATCGTCAGCGAATCGAAGCCTGCGTTGAGCTGGAAGGTGCGGGCCATCCCCCGATGACAGATTAGATCGGGGCGGACTTTGGAGATGTCCCGCCCGTCCAGCTTGATCTCGCCGCTGGTGGCCGGGTTGATGCCCGAAATCACATCGATAAAGGTGGTCTTGCCGGCGCCGTTCGGGCCGCCGATGCCAACCACGTCGCCTGCGTGTACGTCGAGATCGAAGTCGTTCACCGCCACCAGCGCGCCGAAATACTTGAAGACGTTACGGCACGCCAGCAGCGGTACACGTTCCCCAGAAGCCATCGGCTGGACCGTGATCCCGGCTCTTGTTCTTATGCCTCCGGGGTGATGGGGTCTAGCCGGTGGTCCACGGCGGGGTCATCCAGTCGGCCGTGTCGTAAGGCGACGGCCCGACGAAAACCACGTCCTTGGTCCAATCCTGGCACTGCATCATGATCGTCGGCATGCCAAGCGACGGGTCGTTGGTCTCCGCCGGATAAGGCGTCGCCGCTTGCCCCCACATGAAGCGGATGGTGCCTACCACGCCGCGATAGATCGATTCGCGGAGGAAGTGGCAGACTTTCTTGTTCTGCTCGATGCCGTCATAGGGCACGCCCGTGCCGCCGGCACGGCAGGCCGCGATCGCCCACAGGTAGTAAGAGTCGTAGACTTGGCCCGCGACCATCGGGGTCATGTCTTCACCCCAGCGATCGCGAATCTTCCGCGTGAAGGCGTTGCCGATCTCGTCCTGCAGGGTGCCGATCGTGGTCGAGCAGAACACGCCTTCGCCGGTCTCCTTGACGATATCGAGGAAGGCCCGCTGCTGCAGCGCGTACTGCACGTAGAGCAGGCTGTTCGTCGGGTTCTCGGCGAAGCCGGTGACCAGGCCGGTCTGATCGGTCGGGAAGCCGTGGGTCGCGGCGATGATGGCGGGGGCGATCTCGCGCGCACGCACCAGCGCCGGGCCCCAGTCGTCGACCGGCTGGGTCACGACGTCGTCGATCGCGAGCTCCCAGTTGAACTGCGGCGCCGTGTCGCGGATCGCCGCTGCGATGGTGATTGCATAGTCGATGCTGCCCGAGAAGAGCACGAACTGGTTATTGGGCCGCTTCCACTTGCCGAGCTGCTCCAGCTCGTCCAGGAAGTAGATCAGGCCCGAGCCGTAATAGTACTCGGACGGGTCGTCCTGGAAGATGCAATAGTAGCGGTCAAAATTGTCCTTGACCGAAAACTGGTGGCCGTACTGGGTGTTGTCGTGGATGTAGGGGATCCCCGCATCCGCGACGGTGTCGTACTCGGCACGCACCGACAACGTGTTGTAACCGTTGACGATTGCGTGCACCTCGTGCCGGTCGATCAGGCGCCGCGCGGCCGAGGTCACGGTCTCGGCGGTGATCTCCTTGGTATCCTCGAAGTGGACCTCGATGGGCCGCCCGAGGACACCGCCGAAGGAGTTGATCTCCTCGACCGCCAAGTTGATGCCGGCCTCGAAGTTGCGCGAATCCTCCGCGCCCCAACCGGTGTAGGGCAGCATGGCGCCGACAGGGATCGGCTCGCCGTCGGCCTTGGCGCCGTTGTTCAGCGCGACGAGGGTGTTGGCCCCGGCCACGCCCATCGCGCCGATGGCCGCGGTGCCGGCCATCGACATGAAGCCGCGCCGCGACGGGTTCAGCGGATCGACGATGCCGCCGGAGGCTTTGATCTCCTCGTCGAACTTCTGCTTCTTGGTCTGCTTCCGTTTATGAAACCACTCCATCGAGCCGCCTCCCATTGCGTTTGGTTCGAGGGTCGTACGATTGCCGACGGGCGGGGAGCCGCGCCGACCGCATCGTTGGCTGTCGATGCAAGCTTAGCATAGGGCGGCGGACGGAACGCAACAGCAAAGCCGACCCGTTGCCGCTTCAGGCCTCGACTTTGGCGACGGCCTGCTGCGGCGCCCTCGCTTGCTCGCCCGGCAGCCAGAAGGCGACGATTGCGACCAGCGCCGCCGACCCGCCGAGGCCGACGAAGAGCCAGAGAAAGCCGCCGGAGACGCCATGCAGGCCCGCGACCAGCGGCGCCGCCACAGCGCTCGCGCCGAGGCCCAGCATGAACTTGACACCGAAGATACGCGCCCGCCAGCTCTCCGCGGTGTAGCGGGTGACCAGCGCGTCCTGAATCGGGATCTCGCCGACCACCACCATCATCATTGCGAGGGCCACGATGATCAGCCCGTGGCCCGCGAGCAGGCCGGCGGCGGCAACAAGCGGCGCTTGGGCGAACAGCACCGCAATCCAGACCGGCTTCGTCGGGTAGCGGTCGATCAGCCAGCCGACTCCGATCTGGGCGAAGGCGGCGATAGCGATGACCAGCGAGACCAGCACGCCGACACCCAGGGCGCCGTCGGCGATCCCAGCCAGTCCGTCGTCGAACAGCTTGGGCAGCGCGATGGTCGTGGTCTGAAACGTCAATCCGGTAAGCGCCGTCGCCACGCCGATCACCAGCACCACCCGGAGTAGCGTGCGCGACGGCCGGCCCCATCCCTTTCCCACGGAGGGGCGGGCGGGCGCCGCCCCGCTGTTGCGCCACTGCCGGCAGACGGCGATGAACCAGATCCCGACGATCAACGTCACCGCGCCCGGCACGATGAACGCCGCGCGCCAGCTGATCGCGTCGCTCAGCGACGCGGCGACGATCGCCGCCGCCGCGAGCCCGAGGTTTCCGGCGACGCCGTTGACCCCGAGCAGCTTGCCGACCTTGTCACGCCCCTCGACCAGCATGGCAATGCCGACCGGGTGATAGATCGACGCAAACAGGCCGATCAGCGTGAGCCCGGCCGCGAGCTCGAAGGGCGTGCGGGCGAACCCGGTGACGATGGCCGATACGCCGATGCCGACGAAGAAAATCGCGAGCATCGCCGGCCGGCTCCAGCGATCGCCGAGCCAGCCGGCCGGCAGCGTGCCGGCGGCAAAGGCGATGAAACCGGGAACGGCGAGGGAGAGAAGCTCGCCATAGGAGCGGCCGAACACTCCTTCGAGGGTGAGCACCACCGTGGGGTAGAGAAGCAGGAACAGATGGTCGAGCCCGTGCCCGACATTGATGAAGAGGATGCGGGTACGGTCGGACATCGCGTCCTCAGCCGCAGGGCGCCGGCGAGGCGCCCCCGGCAGCCCTCACGTTTCGCCGGTTTGCCGGGACCGGGGGCCGGACCGCATCCGCGACGCAGGCCGGGCGCGGTATGGAGCGGGTGAAGGGAATCGAACCCTCGTCGTAAGCTTGGGAAGCTTCTGCTCTGCCATTGAGCTACACCCGCCCACATCGCGACAATAGGAGCCTGCCCCGGCCCCCGCAAGCGCTTCGGCCGCTGGGCCGGCGCAGGTCGCCCCACCGTTATCGACGCGCCTTGGCAGTCTTGCTCGTAAAGGCGATCCGCCTCTCTCGATGGGTAAGAGCTTCCGCGATCAGTTCCTCTCTCGATTGCAGGAGGTCGCCTCTGGGCAGTCCCGCGGTGGCCAGCAATCGGTCCATCGTCTCGTCGTGGGGCTCGAGCGAGCCGTCGGCCAGGATGTGGGCCACGGTGACTCCGCGCTCGACCAGGCTGCGGCCCACCAGGATCGTGCGGTGGCAGTCTAGCGGTTCCTTCTCGGCGCACATCAGCGCAATGCGCTGACGCCCCGCGCCCTCGGCAACCTGTTCGAGCCCCTCGCGAAAGAGCGGCGTTCGAGCCAGGCGGTCGTAGCGAACCCGCCCGTCCTCGTAGCAGGAGCGGTCTTCGGGGCGCCCACCGAGGGCGCGTCCCAGGAACACATACTCCATGCCGATTGTCTCCAGGCTGCCTTCGAGGGCCTTGCGGTTGAACTGCGGATTGAAGCGGCTGTAGGGGGCCGAGCGCACGTCGGCGAGCGCGGTGACACCGTGCAGTTGCAGCAGCGCCACGAAGGTCTCGAGCGGATGATTGGAGTGCCCTACCGTCAGGACGACGACCTCCTTCCCGGTCATCATGCCTCCGCGCTGTGGAGCGCCGCGACGCGCTCCTTTGGCTCTGCGCGCGCGTGCGTCGGGGACGGGGCGGAAGCAAGAAGAGGATGGCGGCGGCAATGGCGTTTCCACCGTGGATATGGTGAGGTGCGCTGGCAGTGACGCCATACGGCCGGAGGAGGGGAGCGATGACGCAGGACGCAACGGCGGCGGGGTTGGAGGCTGCCTTTCACGCATGGGCGCGCGGGCTCAACGAAGGCGATCTCGATGCCTTCTGGAGCGCGATCGACGACGGCGCCGAGATTCTGGACGAGGACTATCCCTGGCGGATGACCAAAGAAGAGTTCGTGGACCATATCGACTTCCACGCCGGCGGCGCCGGCCTGTGGGAGCACTTCAAGTGGATCCCGCGCGAGCTGAATTTCAGGGTCTGGGGAACCACCGGCCATGTCAGCGGCTTCTCGACCTTTCGCGGCAAGCCACGCGACGCGGGCTTCAGGCAGCGGTTTATGGGCTTCACTCAAACCTGGTACCACAGCGACGGCAAGTGGCTTCAGGTCTGTTGGCATCAGAGTCCGTTGCTCGGCCGCATCCACGGCGCTTCCCCGAGCTGAGCGGAGCGCTACGGGAGGCACGTCCGCCCTACGCCGAACGGAGCCGGCGTCCTCTGCTCCGACATTTTGACGATGACCGTCCTGCCCGGTGATCGTGTCGGGTGCGTGGCAAGCAATTCGCTTCGTCGGGGCCGACGTGCGTGCAGCGGTTAGCCCCATACACGGGTACGCGTTCTGGAATATCCGCAAGAGCTCGCATCCGCTCGGCACGTCGATGGCGGCGCATACCGTTCGCCGGAGTGCCTTCCGGTCGTATAGTTCGGCGATTCCGGGATCTGCCCTCTTGAATGTCGCGGCGCCCCTCCTGCTGGTCCTGCGAGCGGTGTCGTCCGTTTTGCTCCGACGTGCACCGACTGGTTAAGTGCCACCGGGACATTCCATCGCCGTTTGCCATAGAGTGCCAGTTCGGCTTTAGGGGCCTTTCGCCGGCAGCGTTAATCGCGTTCGGCGCAATGTGGGCGGCGACCTTCATCGGGTCCTGGGCGAGCGACTCGTTCCTCAACCTCCAAGGCAACTCATATTTGGACCGGCTGAATTTCTTCCCGTCCTCATTGCCCTCCGTTCGCCGGAGCATTCTAGCCCAAACGCAACACGGCTCCGAAAATGAGCGTCTCTGCAACAGCGGCGAGGCTGATTGCCGGCTGCACCGTTACCTCGCCTCCAACCTCCTCTGGGAATCGCACGTCGCCAAAGGGGTTGCGCGACTTTTCTGACACTCTTAAGAAGATGCGGCCCATTGTCCACCGCGTCTATTTGTTCATGATAACCGGTTTACCAATAAACTCGACATCCATACGCACTCCGAGGGTCGCCGTCGACTATTTGCGCTTGAATTTTCGATTGTTTGGTGTCTGAAGCCACGCAGCGTCGCAGTGAATGGAATATTGAACGTCACAAGTACTCTCTTGTAGCCCTAAAAGATCGCTCCAGCTTGAGATAATTGACGGGCCGTTGCCTGCGCTATATACGGTGCGCTACACAAATCGTTCGAAGAAGGTTAGGCATTTGCGTGCGATAGATCTTTGTCGCCCTTTCTCGGTGACAACGGCGTACAAGCAATTCTCGGTCTTCAGAAACCCGTCGGTGAGCGCGACCAGCGCCCCGGACTCAAGATAGCGCTCTATGAAGTGACGCCAGCCTATGGCAATACCGTGTCCTGCGGCGGCCGATTCCAGCACATATGTATAGCTGTCGTAGCCCGATTGCCGGGGGGCGGGGACCGGATGTCCGACAACATCGAACCAATTCTCCCACGACGACCAGCCTTCATTGGGCCGCGAGACACCGAGAAATGTCAGCCCGCCCCAGCTTGTCACGGGTCCGTTCAACACGTCGGCATGCAAGGCGGCATAGCCTGGCGAGCAAAGCGGCCTCACCTCTTCCTCGATAACAACCACGCGGTCATCGGCCGCGGCCTGCTCAGAGTCCCAACTCAGGATGACATCGGCACGCGGAAGCGGGGGCAAATACTGTATGTCGTGTTGATAGGTCAGCACGCGTATCTGGACCCGGTCGCCGAGCGCTTTCTGGAGCGCACCGTATCGCGGCATCAAGAAGAGGTGCGATGCTTCGTCCGAGCAAGCGATCACCACCTCCACCTGTTCTTCAGTCGATAGTTCGGCGACCTCCGCGGCACCCGCATGGATGGCACCGAGCCCGATGGCGACGGCATCACGGTAGCGATTTCCAGCGTCGGTCAGGCTCACGCCGGTCCGTGACCGTTCGAACAGTCGTGTCGAAAGTTGCCTCTCGAGGCTGGCAATGTGGCGGCTAATGGCGGATTGCGACGTGCGCAGCTCACGAGCGGCTCGAGAGAAGTTGCCGTGCCGAGCGGCACTCTCGAAGGCGACCAAGACGCTCGTCGGCGGTATCCGATATGGCCCTCGGCTACTCATGCCAGTGTGGTATACTTTCGTGATCCAAATGTAAATGTTTCCGTGCGGTCCTGCTGAGACATATATTGTGGCATATCAAGTGGTACATACTCAATATCGGGAATGACATCGACTTTGATATATCCCGAGCGCTTGTCCGTATAGGAATTTCTAATGCTTCATCTGGTCAGTGGACCAGCATCATTAGGCGATTCGTTCAACGCCATGTCGGGGCAATTGCGGAATACGGAGCTGTGTGATCGCGATTACATTACCGGCGAGCGTTTTGTAGCAGCGACCGTTTCTCCACGATCAGACGCAGAGACAATGGGTGAGCAGCGTGAAAGTGCGGTCAAAAAAATCCCTCGCTTGCTCACCACACCTGAGGCGTTGTCCCTTGCCGACTCCATGCCCCGCTACGATCCCATCGCCATTGACACTTGATAAAAAATCCAAACGCGTTTTCCGTAGCGGACCATCTGGAGCCTTCCTTCTGCCGATGCATGCCGCGCAGGATCGGTGCGGGTCGACCGTCCCTGGCGTTGGTTGAACGCGAGGAACATCGCAGAATTGCAACCCGCGATCGGCTCTGGAACACGCGATGACTGCCATCCTGATATGCAACGTTGCCGCGGCAGCCGGCGTACCGGTCGTCTCGGGCGCACGGCCGGGCCAGGCAGCAACATGTGACGTCGATTCCATTCGAGACATTTCCCGTCGCCGTCAGAACCCCTGGAGCGGGAGTCGCGGTGCCTGTGCGTCCGTATGGGACGATGCCGCGGCCACGCCCCAACGCCCTCAACAATGACAGCGACGCGAGTCCGGTGGTGGAGCCCGTGGCGCGAGGCCGATGGTGCCACCATCGTTCATGTGGACCTTGCGCCCAATGCGGACCGCGAGACTCGCGCCTTCGCCGGCGGACGGCTCACCGAAGCCCTCTTCGACCGCATAAGGTCGGTTACGCGTCAGTCGCTTGACCCGCCGCCTCCGGCTGCCAAGCTAGGGGAAAAGGGCAGGGACGGTGGAGGGGGAGACGGGCGATGGAAGGCAAGCTCTGCATCGTCACCGGCGCGACGGACGGGATCGGCCGCGTCACGGCGCGAGCACTGGCTGAGCGGGGCGCCGAAGTCGTCCTCGTCGGGCGGAACGCGGCCAAGGGCACGGAAGTCTGCAAGGCGATCCATCGCTCGTCACGCAACGACCGGGTGCGCTTCGAGCAGGCTGACCTTTCCAGCCAGGCCGAGATCAGGGCGCTGGCGGAGCGCCTCGCCGCCGGCGGCACGGCCATTGACGTGCTGGTCAACAACGTCGGCGGCATATTCACCCGCCGGCGCGAGAGCGTCGACGGAATCGAGATGACCTTCGCCCTCAACCACCTGGGCTACTTTCTGCTGACCGGGCTGTTGCTGGAGAGCCTGAGGGCGAGCGCTGCTGGCCGCATCGTCAACGTCGCCTCCGAAGCTCATCGCAGCGGGCGGATGGACCTGGAGGACCCGCAGCGCACGAGACACTACCGCGGCTGGCGCGCCTACAGTCAGAGCAAGCTTGCGAACATCCTCTTCACCTATCGCCTCGCGGCGCTGCTGGAGGGGACGCCGGTCACGGCCAACTGCCTGCACCCCGGCTTCGTCGCCAGCAGGTTCGGTCAGAACAACGGCTGGATCTTCGCCACGTTTCTGAAGGGCTTGATGCGGCTCTCTGCGATCGACGTGGAGGCCGGCGCGCGCACCAGCGTCCACGTCGCGACCAGCGCCGATGTCGAAGGAGTCTCCGGCCGCTATTTCGACAAGAGCCGCGAAGCCACGAGCTCGCTCGCCTCCCGCGACGAGGACACCGCCCAGCGCTTGTGGGAGCTGAGCGAGTCTCTGACCGGCTATCGCTACTAAGTGTCGTTGGGCGGGATCGCCCGGCTTAATCTCCGATGTCTCGCTTTGCGTCGCGGAGGTGCGCGGCGAGGCCCATGAGGCGCCGGTCCCGCCACGCCTGACGGTCGCCGTGTTCCGCCATCGGCAGCCGCGCGCGGCGCTCCTCGTGCGCCTTGGCGACCACTGCGTTCGACCAGGGCTGGGCGGGCTCGCTCTGCTTGATGAACTCGTAGAAGCCTTCGCCCAGACGAGCGCAGAAGTCGGCGAGGCCGCCCGGCGCGTTCAGGTCGATGGTCTCGAACGGCCCGATGAAAGACCAGCGGCGGCCGAGGCCGGCCGAGATCGTCGTGTCGATGTCCTTCGCCGTGGCGTAACCGCCTTCGAGAAGGCGGAAGGCCTCCCAGAGCAGCGCCGCCTGCAACCGGTTGGCGATGAAGCCGTCGATCTCCCGCGTGAGCCTGACCGGCTCCATGCCGGCGGCCTCCATCAGCGCCCAGCAGCGGGTGACCGTCTCCTCTTCGGTCCAAGGCGCCGGCACGATCTCGACCAGGGGGATGACATAGGGCGGATTGATGGGATGGGCGATCAGGCAGCGCGGGCCGATGCCGAGGCCTTCCGTAAAGGTGGAGGCGGGAATCCCGGAGGAAGAGGACGCCACGATAAGCTCGGGGCCCGCAATGCCGTCGATCTGCTCGTAGACCTCGCGCTTCACGTCGGCGCGTTCGAACACGTTCTCCTGTGCGTAGGCCGCGCCCTCCAGCGCATCGGCAAGGCCGGCGGCGATGGAAATACGCGCCCGCGCGGCTGCAGGATCGTCGATCAGCCCGTGGCCTTCGAGTGCCGCGAGATTGGTCTCGATACGCGCGATCGCAGCCTCGCACTGGCCTTCCGTCCCGTCGTAGAGCGCGACCCGGTGGCCGGCACGGGCGAAGACGATCGCCCAGGCGCTGCCGACCAGGCCGGTGCCGACGATGGCAATCTTGTCGGGCATAAGGACCTCCTCAGGCCGCTTCGGCGGCGATGCTGTTGAAGGCGGCGAGCGAGCGCTCGATGGCCTCGCGCGGCAGGTCGTCGACGATGAAGACGATGTGCGAGCGGCGGTCGTCGCTTGGCCAGGCGGCGAGATGGATCGGCGGGTGGACGACGTGCTGCACGCCGTTGACCACCACCGGCGCGTGCGTGCCGGCGACGTTGAGAATGCCCTTCACGCGCAGCACCTTTTCCCCGTGGGTGTGGAGCAGCATGGTCAGCCAGATGCCGAAGGCGGTCCAGTCGAGCGCGCCCTCGAAGCTGAGGGTGAAGGAGTGGATGTGCTCGTCGTGCCGCGAGACGTCGTGCCCCTGCCCGTGGGCGTGGTCCTCGGCCGCTCCCTTCTCGGCCTCGTCCGCGAGCCAGCGGCGCACCTCGGCCCCCTTGGTGCGGGCATCGTAGACGTCGGCGCGCAGCACGCGCGGCACGTCCACCTTGCCGTTGATGGCCGTAATTTGGTCAGCCGAGCGGTTGATCCGCGTCAGCCGGGCGCGGAGCCGGGCGAGGGTGTCGGCGTCGGCGATGTCGGGCTTGGTGAGTACGATCCTGTCGGCGACCGTCGCCTGCTTGACCGATTCCGGGTGGCGGTCGAGTTGCCTGAGCCCGTTCACGCCATCCACCGTCGTGATCACCGAGCCCAACCGGTAGTGATGCTTCAGCACCGTGTCCGCGCTGAGTGTGAAGAGGATCGGCGCCGGGTCCGCGAGCCCCGTGGTCTCGACGATCAGCCGCCGGTAAGGCGGGATCTCGCCCCGGGCGCGCCGGCTGTTGAGAGCGATGATCGAATCCTTGAGGTCGCCGCGAATGGTGCAGCAGAGGCAGCCGCTCTCCAGCAGCACAGTGCTCTCGTCCATCGCCTCGACCAGAAAGTGGTCAAGGCCGACGGCGCCGAACTCATTGACCAGCACTGCGGCGTCGGCGAGAGACGGATGGCGCAGCATGTGGTTGAGCAGCGTCGTCTTGCCGCTGCCGAGGAATCCGGTGACGACGATGACGGGGGTGAGCCGCGCGTAGGCGACCATCGGCCTTACGCCCGCTGCCGGGGCGGCTTAGACCCGGCAGGGGATGCGTTCTCCAGTTGCGCGACCAGGGTGGGGTCGAGCGGGTCCGGCGTGCGCCCGACCAACCCTTCGACCGCGAGCCAGAGGCCGGGCAGGTCGGTCGCCATCTCGGTCGCGCCGCCGCTCGGCCTGTGCACCATGTAATGCGCGCCCGCCCAGTCGTCGGCGGTGCAACCGTAAGCCGCGAGCACGCGGTTGAGCAGCGCGAGGCGGCGCGTGCGCTCCAGGTGGCGATCCCGGCCGGTCGGCGCCGCGGCGCTCCGGCCCGCATCGGTGCCTGCCTCAGTCCAATGCGGGCCGTCGGTGAGCACGCCGCAGAGCGCGCACATCGCGGGCCTGCGGCTTTACTTCTTCTTGGTCTGCCTCTTGCCCTTGAACGGCCGGCGCTTGATGAAGTCGTCGGCGATCTCGTCGAAGGTCGCCCAGATCACCCCTTCGTGGGCGCTGATGTGGGCGATAATCCGCTCCAGCATGAGCAGCGTCTGCGGCCGGCCCGAGATGTCGGGGTGGATCGTCAGCGTGTAGACCGCGTAGTCCATCTCCCGATAGACCCAGTCGAACTGATCGCGCCACCAGTCCTCGATGTCGCGCGGGTTGGTCCAGCCGCCGGAGTTCGGCACCTTCTTCATGAACATCATCGGCGGCAGGTCGTCGAGGTACCAGCTGCCCGGGATCTGCACGATGGGGAAGGTGGAGCCCTTCTTCATCGGCTTCATCCACGAATTCGCCGGCTTGGAATAGTCGATCAACGTCCACTCCTCGTTGACCCGCATCCAGTAGGGCTCGAAGTCGTTGTGCATCTGGCTGTGGTCGTACTTGATGCCGCGCTCTCTCAGGAGGTGTGGGGTGTAGGCGCTCATCTCCCACCACGGCGCGACATAGCCGGTGGGTGCCTTGCCCGCGAGCTTGGTGACGAGGTCCAGGGTCTTGTCGAGGACGTCCGCTTCTTGCTCGGGCGTCATCGAGATCGGGTTCTCGTGGGTGTAGCCGTGCAGCCCGATCTCGTGCCCCGCCGCCGCGACCGCCTTCATTTCCTTGGGGAAGGTCTCGATCGAGTGGCCGGGGATGAACCAGCTGGTCTGGATGCCCACCCGGTCGAAGAGCTTGAGCATGCGGGGGGTCCCGACTTCGGAGGCGAACACGCCCCGTGAAATGTCGCTCGGCGAATCGCCGCCGGCATAGGAGCCGATCTGCCCCGCCACCGAATCGACGTCCACGCCGATCCCCACGAAGATTTCCTTCTTGGCCATCGCGACCTCCTCTCGGCTTGATTGGCGCGGAGACTATGAGAGCGCGTGGGCGCTGACAACCGGTGTCGACCAAGTGCCGCCCCGCTCGCACACGATTCCGTCGCCGTTGACACATTTCCCAGCAGGCTTAGAGGTACGCGACCATGTCCACCGAAGGGGCGACAATGCATCCTGACGACGCAGCCGACTGGCGCGCACGCAACGTGCCGGTCTTCAACGACAACCGCTTCAAGCTCGGCGTGTTCGGGCAGAACTGCTCCAACGGCTGCACGATCACGCATGCGGAAACGACCTTCGAGCCGACCTACCAGCATAGTGTGAAGATCAGCCAGCTTGCCGACAGGCTCGGCTTCGAGCTGCTGGTGCCCGTCGGGCGGTGGCGGCACTTCGGCGGGTCGACCCAGTTCAACGGAAACAACCTGGAGGTTTACACCTGGGCCGCTGCGATGGCGTGCCACACGAAGGACATCATGGTCTTCGCCACCTCGCACGTGCCGACGGTGCATCCCATTTTCGCCGCCAAGCAGGCTGCCACCATCGACAACATTTCCAGCGGGCGCTTCGGCCTCAACGTCGTCTGCGGCTGGTTCAAGCCGGAGATCGAGATGTTCGGCATGGACCAGCTCGACCACGACGAGCGCTATGTCATGGCCGACGAATGGCTCTCCATCGTGAAGCGGCTCTGGGCCGAGGACGACTTCGACCACCGGGGCACGTACTACAAGGTCAACCAGGGCTTCCTGGCACCGAAGCCGATCCAGCAACCCCATCCGGTCGTGATCAACGCGGGCTCCTCGCCCGCCGGCCGTGAGTTCTCCGCCAAGCTCGCCGACTTCAACTTCCTCTCCATCACGACGATGGAGAGGGCGGAAGAGATCGTGAAGGACATCCACGAGCGGGCCGCGAAGCACGGACGCCGCTGCGGCGTCATGAGCTACGGCCTGGTGTGTTGTCGCGATACCGAAGAGGAGGCCAAGGCGCTCTACCAGCGCATCGTGGACGAGGGCGACTGGGGCGCGACCAACACGATCATCGAGCTCATGCTGGGCGAGAACTATTCCTATGGCTCGAACAAGGAGGAGATTCGGGCCATGGGCGAGCGCTTCATCGCCGGTTGGGGCGGATACCCCCTGGTCGGCACGCCGGAACAGGTGGTGGAGAAGATGGTCGCCATCGCCGACATCGGCATCGAGGGCTTCATCCTCTCGTGGCTCGACTACCACGAGGAGCTGAAATACTTCGGCGAGAAGGTGATGCCGCTCATGCGGCAAGCGGGCCTTCGCCTGTAGGTGCACGCGTTACCGCACGCAACCCCGCGACGAGAGGGGTGGAGCGGGGAGGCTACGCCTCCAGGCCTGGGGGCACGCGCAGGTGCCAGTCGGTGGCCTGCTCGTAAGCCCAGCCGATGCGGAGCGCCATCGTCTCGTCGCGGCCGCGGCAGATGATGTGCAGCGACGTCGGCATCCCGCCCGCGGTGGCACCGTTGGGCACCACCAGGGCACACCATTCCAGCCAGTTGGCGGGGCGCGTGAAGTGGGCCGGCGTCTTGTTCTGGTCGATCGCGTCCACCGCCGGTGCCGCCGTCAGCGTGCCCGGCGTGAGCAGGGCGTCGAAGCCCTCCATCGCCGCCATCGCCGCCCGCTTGTCGTCCTCGCGGCTGCGCAGCAGGGCGAGGTAGTCGGCCGCCGAGACACCCCGCCCCAGCCAGATGCGCGGGCGCACGTCTTTGTCGATGGGGAGCGACTCATCGTCCACCAGCGCACCCACGTGGAAGTAGCCTTCCGTGCCGATCAGCCGGCCCACATCGGTGCCATACGCGGCGGCCGAGCGGGGCAGCGCCAGGGTCTCCACGCGCGCACCAGCCTGGGCCAGCACCTCTGCGGCCGCGTCGTAAGCTGCAAGGACCTCGCCATCCACGCCGCGACGCTCGGAGTCGGTCAGGACGCCCAAGCGAAGCCCGGCGACGCCCCGGCGCAGCGTAGGCAACGGGTCGGCGGGCACATGGCGCCGCGTCGACGGATCGGCGGGATCGGGGCCCTGCAGCACCGTATAGAGGTGTGCGGTGTCTTCCACCGAGCGCGTCATGGGGCCGGGCGTGTCGAGCGTGTGCGAGAGCGGCGCCACGCCGGCAGCGCTGACCTGCCCGATCGTCACCTTGAGGCCCGCGAGCCCGCACCAGGCGGACGGAATGCGCACGGAGCCGCCGGTGTCGGTGCCGATCGCCCACGGCACGAGACGCGCGGCGACGGAGACGCCGGAGCCGCTGCTGGAGCCGCCGGGGGCACGGTGCACCTCGGCATCCCACGGGTTACGCGGCGTCCCCATGTGCTGGTTGGTGCCCCAGCCACCCATGGCGAATTCCACGGTGTTGGCCTTGCCGATGACGATCATCCCGGCCTCGATCAGCCGGCGCGCAAGCGTCGCCGTCGTGGGCGAGATGCGGTTCTCCCAATGCTTGCTGCCGACCGTGGTGACGCGGCCTTCGATGTCGATGATGTCCTTCAGCGCGATCGGCACCCCGTGCCAGGGGCCGACCGCGTGGCCCGCGCGGATTGCCTTGTGCGCCGCCTCGGCGAGGGCCAGCGCGTCGTTACCGTAGACCGCGGCGAAGGCGTGCAGCCTTTCGTCGTGCGCGTCGATCCGGGCGAGCAAGGCTTCCATAAGCTCGACAGGGCTGAGCCGCCCCGCCTGGATCGCCTCGGCCGCTTCGGTCGCGGTGAGAAAGGCCGGATTCGACTGGGACATGGGGAACTCCCTGGAAGATACGAAGATGCGTGTTCAGGACTGGGGCGCAGACGCGGCGATCCGCTCATCCGTGGCCGGCGCGCCCGTGCCTGTTTCAGGCCCAAGGTCCTCGCCGTAATGGGTGATGGCACCGGTGGTGTGGAAGGTCTCCCAGGCCACGCCCTCCGGGTCGAAGACCCAGGTCTTGTCGCCGCGCGCATAGCAGCAGTGTGCATCCGCCTGATCGACGTGGCGCTCGCCCGCTGCCTTCAGCCGCCCGGCGAGGGCGCCGAGCTCATCGGCGGTCTCGGTCTGGATGCCGAGATGGTCCACGCCGGCGGCGCCGCAGCCTGTCGAGATCGAGAGGTTGAGACGGGGGTCCTCAAGCATCCACTTCGCGTAGTCCTCCTTCAGCACCGTCGGCCCGGTGCCGAAGAGGGTCGTGTAGAAGCCGATCGAATGGTCGAGGTCGGTCACCGTGATGTTGATGTGGACACGTTTCATGCCCCTCGCTCCCGCGCTGCAGCCCGCGCCCGCAGTGATACTCCGATCCGGCACAGCGTGCCACCGGCGATGGACGTGTCGGACAATGGGAGGGGAGGGGCCGTGACCCCGGTGAGAATTGCGGGCTAGAACGTCGGACAATCGGGGAGCGATGACCGGCCCTTCAGCCTCGGAGACGATGCAGACCATGGCTTCAGACACGATCGAGATTCGCGCCGCGGTCTGCCGCGGCTTCGGCGCGGCCATCAACACCGCGAACGTGCGGGTGGGCGATGCGGTTGCGGTGATCGGCTGCGGCGGCGTCGGACTCAACTGCGTTCAGGGCGCGGCGCTCGCCGGCGCGCTGCCGCTCGTGGCCATCGACGTGAGCGGCGACAAGCTGGAGCAGGCCCGGGCGTTCGGGGCGACGGACACGATCGACGCCGCGGACGAGGACACTGCCGCGCGGGCGCTCGCGCTCACCGACGGGCGCGGATTCGACGTGGCGATGACGGCCGTCGGCAATGCCCGCGCGATCGAGCAGGCGCTGCCCTTGCTCGCGCGGGACGGGGCGCTGGTGGTGGTGGGGATGCCGCCTTATGACGAGCGGGTCAGTCTGGACGCGACCACGCTCTCGCACTTTGGTCAGCGTATTCTGGGCTGCAAGATGGGCGATGCCCGGCTCCGCGTCGACGCGCCGAGGCTGTTCCGGCTTTACCGCTCGGGCCGGCTCAAGCTGGATGAGCTGGTCGCATCGCGCAGACCGTTGGCCGAGATCAACGAGGCGATCGCGCACGCGCGGCGCTCCCAGGGTTTGCGCCATGTCATCGTCTTTCCGGGCTGACCACGCCTCGACAACTGCGAGCACAAGTCGATGAAGATTCAGAAGATCGAGACGTTCTGCACCCGCGAGGTCGGGCTGACGCGGGTCACCGCCGACGACGGCGCGGAAGGATGGGGACAGGTTTCGACCTACCATGCCGATATCTCGGCGACCGTGCTGCATCGGCAGATTGCGCCCTGGGCGCTCGGCCAGGACATCTCGTCACTCGACGGGCTGGGGGACGTGCTCGATTTGATCTGCGAGAGGGAGCACAAGTTTCCGGGCTCCCATCTGTGCCGGGCGCTGGGCGGCCTCGATACCGCCATCTGGGATCTCCACGGCAGGCTCGAGGGCAAGAGCGTGTGCGAACTGCTGGGCGGCGCCCCGCGACCGCTTCGCGTCTACGCCTCCAGCATGAGTCGGGACATCACGCCCGAGGCGGAGGCGGAGCGCTTCCTCAAGCTACGCGACCGCCACGGATACGATGCCTTCAAGTTCCGCGTGGGCGCGGCATGCGGCCGCGGGCAGGACCAGTGGCCGGGCCGCTCCGAGGCGATCGTGCGGGAGGTTCGCCGCGTGCTCGGCGATGACGTTGCCCTGCTGGTCGACGGAAACAGCTGCTACGCGCCCGAGCAGGCGATCGCGCTCGGCCGGCTCCTGGAAGAGAACGCGGTGTGCCATTTCGAGGAGCCCTGTCCCTATTGGAAGCCGAAATACGCGCGCGGTCAAGGAGGCGCTCGATCTCGACGTGACGGGCGGCGAACAGGACAACAACCTCACCCTCTGGCAATACCTGATCGACAGCGGGACGATGGACGTGGCGCAGCCGGATGTCTGCTACGTCGGCGGGGTCGACCGCTTCCTCCGGGTCGCGCGCATGGCACGGGATGCCGGCATGCCGGTCACGCCGCACGCCGCCAATCTCTCCCTGGTCACGATCTTTACGCTGCACCTGATGGGCGCGCTGGAAAACGCGGGGCCCTACGTGGAGTTCTCCATCGAGGGGCTCGACTTCTATCCCTGGCAGTACGGCATCTACGACGAGCTGCCGGTTGCCAGGGACGGAAGGGTCGAGATCCCGGGCGGGCCCGGATGGGGGATCGCGATCCGTCAGGAATGGTTGGAGAAGTCAGTCCATCAGGCCAGCGTGCTCTGACTCTCTTCCGCCAGACACTGCCCGGATCGGCAGGCGGGCCTCTGAGGAGAAACGCGGGTC
Organism: Alphaproteobacteria bacterium; assembly: GCA_965262755.1. Taxonomy (GTDB): domain Bacteria; phylum Pseudomonadota; class Alphaproteobacteria; order UBA828; family UBA828; genus WTGU01. The sequence continues at coordinate 2,480,444 of OZ253557.1, forward strand.
AACCGTCGTTTGACCCTGCGGACTCGACGGCCTCGCGCACTATCTCGTGGAAGTGAAACAGGCCGTTCTCGTGACGCGGGCTCAGCGGCCCCCGCTCGTACACGCCAACGTTCAAATTTCCCTGGACCACCTCCACGATCCCTATGTCCTCCTTGGCCAGTTGGGTGCCGTAGGCTGCCGTCGCCTCCAGCTCCGCCGCGCTCGCCCCTTCCGGCACCCAGAACTGATAGACCAACCGTGTCCGCTCGTGACCGACCGGCTCCATCCGCAAGAAGGAAACCCCGTCCGGGTACGAGTTGAACGTGAAATTGGGAAAGCGCCACCCGTAGCTGCCGGGATGGGTCGAGCGTCCCTTCTGCGGCGCGTCATGGAGGCTGCCGCCCTCGAAATTGATGACCCGGTAACGCGTCCAGTCCAGGTCCCGGTGCAGCGAGGGGTGCCGCGGCGGGATGTGATAGCCCTCCTGATGGTTGTCGATGTAGGTCTTCCAGTTGCAATCGACCATGAACGTTACTTCCCGCCCGAAGTTGACCCGCTCCGGTGCGGTCCGCTCGACCGACTCCTCTATCGGGCCGAGCCACTCGATCAGCGGCGGCGCCTCCGGGTCCAGGCAGACGAAGAGGAGACCGCGCCAGACCTCGACGGCGACGGGAAACAGGGAGAGCTCGCTCCTCGGGAAGTCCGGTGCCTCGCCGAACAGCGGCGTGTGGTCGAGCGCGCCGTCCGGACGGTAGCGCCAGCCGTGATAGGGGCATTCGATGGTATTGCAGTGCCCGCTCGGCTCCGTCAGCAGCTTGGAGGCTCGGTGCCGGCAGACATTGTGAAAGGCGCGCAACGTGCCGTCTTCGGAGCGGCGTACGAAGAGCGGGAAGCCGGCGGGGGCGGCCGTCACATACTGACCCGGCTCGGCGACCTCCGCCTCGCGCCCGATCCAGAGCCAGTGGCGCGAGAAGATGCGCCGCCTTTCCGCCTCGTAGATCTCGGGATCCGCGTACCAGCGGGCGGGCAGCGTCCACACCGTCGACGTATTCATGCGCGCATCGGTCATAGCGGCTGTGTCTTCGGCCAATTTAACAGCACGATTCACGGCGAGACCTCCTTCTGCAGACACGGCCAATCAGACTGGCCAAGTCATATTAGCCATGAGCGGGCGGCGCGCCTTTCTTTAAAACCTCATCGCCACCCGCCTGGCGCTCCCCCTGCCCGGCCAGCGTCTGATCGAGCCAGCCGATCTTCATTTCCGGCACCGACGAGAGCAGCAGGTCCGTGTACGCGTGATGCGGCGGCGTCAGCACCTCGTTCCTCGCGCCTTGTTCGACGATGCGCCCCTGGAACATGACCACGATCTCGTCGGATATGGCCCGCACCGTGGCGAAGTCGTGGGTGATGAACATGTAGGAAACGCCCAGGTCGTCCTGAAGGCGCTGCAGGAGCTGCAGGACTCGCTCGGCAACCAGCTGGTCGAGCGCCGAGGTCACCTCGTCGCAGATGATCAGGTCCGGCTGGGCAGCCAGAGCGCGGGCAATGCACACCCGCTGCTTCTGACCGCCCGAAAGCTCGGCCGGGTAGCGGTCGATGAATTCGTCGGGCTCGAGTTCGACCATGTCCAGGAGACCGCGCACCCGGTCCTCGCGCTTGCGTCCGCGCAATCCGGAATAGAACGTGAGCGGCCGGCCGACGACGTCGCGCGTGCGGTGGCGCGGGTTCAATGCCGTGTCCGGCATCTGATGGATCATTTGCAGCCGACGAAGTTGTTCGCGCGGCCGTCGCGCGAGCGCGGGTGCCAGCGCCTCGCCGTCGAAGACGAGCTTGCCTTCCTCCGGCGGCAGCAATCCGGTGACGACGCGCGCCAACGTGCTCTTGCCGCTGCCCGACTCGCCCACGATCGCGACCGTGCGTTGCCGGCCGATTGCGAGATCGATGCTCTCCAGGACGCGCGCGGATCGCCTGTAGCGCGCGGACACGCCGTCTACGCGCAACAGCGGCTCCTCCGCCGGGGGCTCTGCGGTGGGCTTGCGGTAGGAGCGTACGGCGAGAAGCTTCTGCGTGTAGTCCTGCGTCGGGTGATTGACGATGCGGTCGGCCGTTCCTTCTTCCACAAGGTTGCCGTGGCGCAGCACCATGATGCGGTCGGCCATCTGGGCGACGACTGCGAGATCGTGGCTGATATAAATGGCGGCCGTATTGAACTGCCTGACCACGTCCTTGATCGCTGCAAGCACCTCGATCTGGGTGGTGACGTCGAGCGCCGTCGTCGGCTCGTCGAAGACGATGAGGTCAGGGCGGCATGACATGGCCATGGCGACCATCGCGCGCTGAAGCTGACCGCCGGAGACCTGGTGCGGATAGCGGTAGCCGATCTTCTCGGGCTCGGGCAGCTGAAGCCGCTTGTAGAGGTCCTTGGCGTCTGTTTCCGCCGCGGCGCGGGACTTGACCTTGTGACGCACCGGCGCTTCGGAGAACTGGTCGATCAGCCGGTGCGCCGGATTGAAGGCGGCCGCCGCGCTCTGGGCGACATAGGCGATGCGTGCGCCCCGCAGGGCCCGCGTGTGATCGCGCGGGGCACCGCGCAGCTCCACGCCGTCGAACACGATATCGCCGCCGGTGAGCAGGCAGCCCGGCCGGGCGTAGCCCATGGCCGCGAGCCCGATGGTGGACTTGCCGGCGCCTGACTCGCCGATCAGCCCCAAGACTTCGCCGCGGTGAAGTACCACGTCGACGCCGTGCACGATCTCGTGCCACTCGTCGTCGGCCTGCCCTTCGATGCGCAGCCCCGTCATCGTGAGCAGGGGCTCGCGCGGGCCGCCGGATGTTTCCCCGCTATGCATCCTTGAGCCCGGACGATTTGTGGAGGAGCCAGTCGACGATGAAGTTCACGCCGATGGTGAGCAGCGCGATGGAGGCCGCCGGCAGGATGGGCGTGAAGTCGCCGAACGTGATCAGAGTGGCGTTGTCGCGCACCATGCTGCCCCAATCGGCCGTGGGCGGTTGGATGCCGAGGCCGAGGAAGCTGAGCGCGCTGAGCAGCAGGAAGACGAAGCAGAATCGCAACCCGAACTCGGCGACAAGCGGCGGCAGCGCATTGGGAAGTACCTCGCTCCGCATGATCCACCACAGCCCCTCGCCCCTAAGCCGCGCGACCTCGACGTAGTCCATGACCACGATGTTCATCGCGACTGCCCGCGCCAGGCGGTAGACGCGGGTGGAGTCGAGCACGGCAATGACCACGATCAGCACCGGGACAGACGTGCCGGCAATGGTGAGGATCAGCAGCGCGAAGATGAGCTGCGGGATCGCCATCAGGATGTCGTTGAAACGGCTGATCGCCTGCTCGGCCCAGCCGCCCACCGTTGCTGCCAGGAAGCCCGCCACGCAGCCGACGAGGAACGCCAGCACGGTCGTGAGGAAGGCGATGCCGATGGTGTTGCGGGCGCCGTAGATGAGGCGGGTCAGCATGTCCCGGCCCAGATTGTCGGTGCCGAGCAGGAACTCGGCGCCCCAGGGCTCGTATTCGAAACCGACGATTTCGGATTCGCCATAAGGCGTCAGCACGGGCCCGAAGATCGCGACGAACACGTAGAAGGTAACGACGAGAATCCCGAACCGGGCGCTCCACGGCGACTTTAGAAGAAATTTGAGGGCTTCCCGCATCGCTGTCGCCTTGCCGCTCTCCCTATCGCGGATGCAAGAGCCGCGGATTCGTCATGATCGACAGCACGTCCGCGGTCAGGTTGAGCAGGATGTAAGCGGCGGCGAAGAGCAGACCCGTGGCCTGCACAACCGGAAGGTCGCGCGCACGCACGGCGTCGATGAGCAGCTGCCCCAGCCCCGGATAGACGAAGACAACCTCGACGATCACCACGCCCACCACCAGGTACGCGAGGTTGATGACCACCACGTTGATGATTGGCGCGAGCGCGTTGGGGAGCGCGTGCTTGACGATGATGCGCCCCCGCGTGAGGCCCTTCAGGGTTGCCATCTCGATGTAGGGGCTCGCCAGCAAGTTGATGATCGCCGCGCGTGTCATCCGCATCATGTGTGCGACCACCACGAGCGTCAGCGTCAGCGCCGGGAGGACGGTACGGTAGACCCGCTCCCAAAACCCAAGTTCCTGGCCGATGTTTGAGATGCTCGGGAACCACCCGAGCTGGACCGCCAGAACGAGGATCAGGATGTAGGCAACGAAAAACTCGGGAAAGGAAATCGAGGACAGCGTGAGGACGTTGACCGCGCGGTCGTAGAGGGTGTTGCGGTAGAGCGCCGCCAGAATCCCTAAGCCGAGCGCCAGGGGAATCGAGATGACTGCGGCGATGAAGGCGAGGAACAGCGTGTTCCCCAGCCGCACGCCGATGAGGTCGGCAATCTCGCGCTTGTTGGCGAGAGATTGGCCGAAATCGCCCTGCACCATGCCGCCGAACCAGGCGATGTAGCGCTCGTGCGGCGGGAGGTCGAGCCCCAACTCCCTGCGAAACGCGGCGACCGTTTCCTCGGTCGCTCCTTGGCCCAGGAGGGCCTGGGCGATGTCTCCCGGTAGCAGCTCGACACCGAGGAAGATGATCAGTGAGACGGCAAAAAGGGTGAGGAGGCCCAGCGCAAAGCGCTGGGCCACCATGATAAGAATTTGGCTCATGCCGCCATGCGGCGACGACTAGCCTAGACGAACCACCAGCGCTCCGCGCACTTGAAGCCGTCCATCGACCAGTTCGCCGCCATCTGCCCGTGGCCGATCTTGTCGGAGAGCCCCATGACGTAGTTGGCGAACATGGGGATGAGAACGCCGCCGTCGTCGCTGACGATCGACTGCATCTCCTCGTACATGCTCCGCCGCTTCGCCTCGTCCAGCTCGGACCTGGCCGCGAGCAGCAACTGGTTGAACTGGTCGTGCTTCCAGAAGCTGTCGTTCCACGCCGCGTCCGCCGCATAGGCGGTCGAGAACATCCAGTCCTCGGTCGGCCGGCCGCCCCAGTACACGGCGCAGTAGGGCTTGACCATCCACACGTTGGACCAATAGCCGTCGTTCGGCTCGCGGACCACGTTGATGTTGATGCCGGCTGCGGCCGCGTGCTCCTTGTAGAGCACCGCGGCATCGACCGCGCCCGCAAACGCCGCATCTGCGGCGCTCAGGTCGATGGACAGACCCTCCATGCCCGCCTTCTTGAGGTGGTGCATGGCCTTGTCCGGGTCGTAGGCGCGCTGCTCCAGGTTGTCCGCGTGATAGCGGTTGGACCGGCTGATCGGATGGTCGTTGCCGAGGGTGCCGTGACCGCGCAGTATCGTCCTGACGATGGCGTCGCGATCGATGGCGTGCTTCAGCGCCAGCCGCACGTCGACGTTGTCGAAGGGCGGCGTGTCGCAGCGCATCGTGAAGGTGAAGTGCTGCGTGCCGCTTGTCTCGACCAGCCTGACGCCTTCCTGGCGTTCGAGGAGGTGCGCGGTCTTGAGATCGACCCGGTCCATGGCGTCGATCTCGCCGGTGGTCAGCGCGTTGGTGCGCGCCGCCACGTCGGCGACGGTGATGATCTCCACCTCGTCGAAGTGCCCGAACCCGGTCTTGAAGAAACTGGGGTTGCGCTTCAGCGTGGTGCGCACGCCGGGCTCGAAGCTCTCGAGCACGTAGGCGCCGGTGCCGGTGCCGGACTGCCAGTCCACCCCGTCGCCGTCCGCCGGCATGATCGGTATGTGGTAGTCGCTCAAGACGACCGGGAAGTCGGCGTTGCCCTCGCTTAGGGTGATGACGACCGCGTTGGCACCGTCCGACTGCATGTCGACGACGGCCTTGAGCAGCTCCTTGGCAGGCGATTTCGAATCCTCGCCGCGATGGTGGTTGAGCGACGCCACGACGTCGTTCGCGTCCATTGTCTTGCCGTTGTGGAACGTGACGCCCTGGCGCAGGGTGAACTTCCACGTCATGGCGTCGGCGGTGTCGATTCCCTCGGCCAGTTCGGGGATCAGGCTGCCGTCCTGGGCGATCTCCGTCAGGTTGTTCCGTGAGGACGCGTTCACGGTCTGCATGTAGAGGTCGAGGAACGTCGCCGGATCCAGCGAATCCGAGGTCGCTCCGTGACCGAGTCCGCAACGGAAGCGGCCTCCCTGCTTCGCTTCCGCAAAGGCTTGGTCGGCGAGGGTCGTCGCGAGCGCCATCGTGGCACCCAAGGCCAGCGCTCGCTGCATGAACCCGCGACGGGTGATGCTGCTCTTCGTCGCCATTTCCCGCAATTTCTGCTCGATGGTCATTGCCATTCTCCCTGTTTCGCACCGATGCCGGCGCGAATTGTCCCCAATAAAGTGTCGGACACCGAGGTGGCCTGACCAGGGGCGAAGTCCGGGTTGGCAGTATGGCGCCCAAGACCCTGATCAGCCCCTCAGGGTGCCCCGCGTTATGGGGATGTTAGATGATGTCCGGCCTTGTCTCCAGTTGAATTGATTTTATCGCCGGTGTGTCAGAGCCCGAGGGCGCCGGGGCTCATCAGGTTCTTCGGGTCGAGCGCCTTCTTGACCGACTCGATGAGTGCCCGCTGACCCGGATCGATACGCTCCAGGTAGGGATAGTAGGTGCCGATCTGGTAGTGGGTCGCGCCGTGGGCCGCGAGCATCTCGACCAGGGACGCGCGCAAGGCGTGAACCCGTGCCCGCACAGCCTCGTTGGGCGCCCGATCCCCGAAGTGCGCCCTCTGCGCGTCGGTGACGGCGCGCAGATGGAAGGGCGAGAGCGCATCCGGCCAGAAGAACTGCGGCTCCAGCAGCAGCCGGTCGCCGACCATGGTTGTAAGTCGGGCGACCCGGATACCGAGCGCCCTCATCTCGTCCCCATGGGCCGCGAGGCAGTCTTCTGCCGCCTGCAAGCCGGCCCGTGCACGGGAAAGCGGGAGCAGGCCGTGCATCGGCAGCCAGGCCTCGCCCTCTGGCCCAAGCAGCGATTTTAGTGGACGGAAGGGCCGCGACCGGGTGATGCGGGGGATCGTGTCGGGTATCTCGGTACCGCCGTGGCGGCCGGCGCAGGCGGCGATCGCATCGGCGTCCTCGACCGCCGCCGCTTCGCTCGCGCCCTCGATCACGAGGTGAAGCGAGTTGCGCGTTTCGCCCACGGCGCGCCGGACCCCTGCCGCGGCCCTGACCGCCGCCGCAATGCCGCTGGCGCGCCCGCCCTCGGCCTGCGCAACGTCACGGAGCGCCGCCGCCCCCTCGCCGATGGAAAAGCCGGCGCGGCGCAGGTTATCGTGGGTCTCGGCATCGAAGCCGTAGCTCTCGGCGATCGCGTCGACGCCCGCCAGAGCGATCTGCGCATCGATCACGGCCTCGAAGCTCTCGAACGCGAACGAGGCGAAGCGGACCGCAGCGGGCACGGGAACGAGCCTCATGGTGATGCGCACCTTGACGCCGAAGGCGCCACTGTCGCCTAAGAAGGGCCCCACAGGATCGGGGCCGAAGTCCCGCGCGAACCCCTTATCGCCGACGCTCCCGAGCCGCACCAGGGTGCCGTCTGCCGTTACCACGTCGAGGCCCAGCACGCTCGGCGACATCGGGCCGTGCCGTGCCGAGCCGAAGAACGCCGCGTTCTGCGATGCGGCACCGCCGACTGTTGCGACGATACCGGAGAGCGGGCCGAAGAACGGAGTTCGGCGGCCCACCGCCGCAAGCGCGTCGTGGAGTGTGCGCCAGGTGCAGCCGGCCTCGGCGGTCACCCAGCCATCGGCCTCATTGATCTCGACCACCCGGTCGAGCGCGCTCATGTCGAGGATGACCGTTCCAGGCCGTGTGGGTCCGTATCCGCCCGTGTAGGAATGCCCGCTGCCCCGCACGCTGATTGCATGGCCCGCATCGGTGATTGCGGCGACGCAGGCGACGGTCGCGTCCACGCTCGGCGATCGCACGACGAGCTCTGGCGCGTGCGGCGCCGGGCCTGCGATGTCGTGAGCGTAGTAGGCGCGTTCCGCCGCGTCGTCGATGAGGTTCGGCGCGCCGACCAGATCGACGAGGCGCGCCGCGAGGCCGTCGCTCACTCTCGGTCCGTTGCCGCCATGATCGCGCCCGCAAAGCCTCGCGCGTCGGGCGCGGCACGCATGACCGGGGCCGAGGCGCTAGCGGCAAGCGCCGCTTGTTCCGCCGCGACCGGCATTCCTTCGCCGGTCACCACCGCGACCCGTCCCGCCAGCGGCGCGAGCAGGGTCGGCCATGGCTGTTCGCACACCGCTTGCAATGTCTTGGGGAAGGCTTCGCCGGCGATGACCGTATCGACGAAGCGTTGATGCAGGAGGCCCACGTCGAACCCGATCTCGACCGGCATCCGCGCGGCTCGCGTGGGCGTGAACCAAGGCCTGTAGAGCAGGGACTCGCGCGCCAGGTGCCAGGCGGTGAGCAGGTGAGCGCCGCTCCAGCAGGCTTCAAGCGCGGTCGCGGGCAGCCGGGCGGAAAGGGCCGCAGGATCGGGCAGTGGGTCGATCAGCAACAGACGGCTGCAGCCTGCCCCGAGGTGCCCGGCGAGGTGCGCGGCCCAGCATGCGCCGCTGTTGATGCCGGCGACGTCGATCGGCCCGAGCCCCAGCGATGTCACCGCATGGGCCACGCACTCGATACCGCCGTCCGCCGTGCCGGCCGGTGCGGGGGAGGAGAGGCCGTGGCCGAGGGGATCGATGGCGACGACCCGGCGTTCCTTCGCCAGATGGGCGGCGATGGGGCCGAGCCCTTGCGTGCATCCCGGCAGATCGGCCACGAGCAGCAGCGGCCGCGCGCCGTCGCCGCCCCACTGGCGAACCATGAGCGATGCGCCGTCCACCTGGACGAAGCGGCGCGCGCCCGACTCCTCCGGCGCCGGCGGTGCCGGCGACAACCCGTCGGCGCAGGCGCCCAACAGGTCGCCGATCGCGGTCAGCCGCTCCGCGTCAGTCAGCCGGTGGATCTGCGCGTTGTCCGGGAGGGAATGAAGGCGGTCGAGGTGGGGGAAGAGGACGTCGGTCTCGGTCGCCATGTAGTGGGCGGGCACGCGCGCGGCCAATGCGGCCGCGGCGCCGTCGTAGCGGAACGCCGCCTCATAGGCGATGCGGTAGCCGTCGCCCGCCAGCAGGAGGTCGGTCGCGATCCGGTTCAGGATCGAGGGTCGGGGCATGTCGATGGCGAGCCTTGACGCGGGCCCCTGGCGGTTCCAGGGGAAGAAGCTGAACTGGTCGCGGATGCGGGACCAGAGCCAGGCGACATGGCTGCCGTCCCAGACCGGGCGGAAGGGCGGCAGGTAGCCCGCCACGAGCTCCTCCATCTCCTCGGGCGTGAAGGCGGGGCAGCCTTCCAGCACGACGCCGCTGACGCGTTCGGAATAGAGGTTCGCGAACTCGATCGCGATGGCGGCACCGGTGTGGCGGCCAAAGAGGGCTGCGCGCTCCAGGCCAAGGGCGTCTATCACCTCCTTGAGCGCATCGGCATAATCGGCGATCTGCGGTCGGTGCAGGTCCAGAGGATCGGAGCCGCCATATCCCGGCGTGTCCGGCGCGATGACGGTAAAGCGCTCGGCCAGCGCCTCGATCATGGGGATGAACGCCGCCGACGAGCGGGGCGATTCATGGAGCAGCACGACCGGCGGGCCGCTGCCGGCGCGGCGCACCATGACCCGGCGTTCGCCGCTGGTGACGAAGCGATGCTCGATCGCGCCGGCGGCGCCGCTCACGCGCCCGTCTCCCGCAGCACCCGCTTCAGCACCTTGCCGCCCGGATTGCGCGGCAGCGCGTCGATGAAATCGACCTCTTTGGGGACCTTGAAGCCGGCAAGGTTCTCCTTGCCGTAGGCGATCAGCTCCTCGGGCGAGGGCTGCGCGTCCGCCTGCGGGACGACGAAAGCCTTGATCCGCTCGCCCCAGTACTCGTCCGGCACGCCGACCACGGCCACCTCGCGCACCGCTGGATGCCGCGAAAGCGCGTCCTCCACTTCGCGCGGATAGACGTTGACCCCGCCGGAGATGATCATGTCCTTCCTGCGGTCGACGATATAGAGGTAGCCTTCCTCGTCACGCCGCGCCATGTCACCGGCCGAGACCCAGCCGTCCCGCATCGTCGCCGTGGTCTCATCCGGCTTGTTCCAGTAGCCGTTGAAGAGATAGGGCGAGGTGCTGAAGAGCTCGCCCACCTCGCCGGGCGCGGTCTCCTTCCCCTCGTCATCGAGCAGGCGGATGCGGTTGCCGACGAAGGGGAGCCCGACACAGCTCTTCTTGCGGAGCTGATCGGGCGGGCGCAGGTTGGTGACGATGCCGGCCTCGGTCGAGCCGTAGGTTTCGTGCAGCACGCCCTCGCCGAACTGGGCGACGATCTTCTCCTTGGTAACCTGCGGCAGCGGCGCCGCGTTGGAGATGAGCGCCGTCAGCCTGTGGTTGCGGTAGCGCGAAAGAACACCCTCGCCGAGGTTAAGGATGGCGTGGAAGTGCGTCGGCACCATGAAGGTGCCGGTGAAGCGGCCGTCGCAGAGCCGTTGCAACACCCCCTCCGGGTCGAACCGAGGCAGCAGCTCGCAGAAGCCCCCAAAGAAGACGGCGGCCAGAGCGAAGACGAAGCCGCCGCCGTGGAACAGCGGCGCGAACGCAAGGTGGGTGTCGTCCGGCCCGTAGCAGCCATATTCCGCCGCCATGCCGAAGCATGAGAGGACCCGCGAGCGGTGGGAGAGCACGATGCCCTTCGCCGTGCCCGTGGTGCCCGAGGTGTAGGAGATGGCGAAGGGTTGCCACTCCTCCGGCGTCTCGTCCGGCTCTTCGGGCGCCGTGCGGGCGAGCCACTCGTCGTAGCTGCCGCCGATCACCAGAACGCGCTCGATCCCTTCCAGCGCGGCGCTCCGGGCGAGCTCCTCGCAGGCCTCATCGACCACCAGCACCCGCGGTCCGCAATCGCGGCAGATCGCCTCGAGCTCGTTCGCCGCGAGTCGTGTGTTGATCGTGGCGACCGCCGCGCCCATCGCCGAGAACCCAGCGACGACCTCGATATATTCGAGGCGGTTCAGCGCGAGCAGCATCACCCGGTCGCCGGACAAGAGTCCCAGATCGTGCCTGGCGCCGGCGCTGACCCGGTCGATCCTATCGACCAGCTGCCGGTAGGTGAGCGTCCGCTCCCCTTCGCGAAGGGCGATCTTGTCGGGCGTGTGCTGCGCAGCCGTGCGAATGCCCGTCGCGATGGTCGTGGAGCGATAGGTCGCGGGCCGGCCGCCGTCGCGCTCAGCCATGGTGTGGCCTCAGCCGCCGTCTGCCGCCACCTGCGGCAACCTGAAGACGCGGAGTGCGTTCTCCCGCATCAGTGCCCTGTACGCCTCCGGGCGCAGGTCGAGTTCGGCGATCTCGGCCACGGCACGCTCCGGGTCGATCACCGGCCAATCGGTGCCGAACAGCACCTTGTGGCGGCCGTAAGTGTTCAGATAGTGAACGAGCTGCGGCGGCCAGTAGCGCGGCGCATAGGCATCGACGCCGATGTAGACGTGCTCGTGCTTCCACGCCATCGAGATCATCTCATCGGTCCAGGGAATGCCGATGTGGATGCCGAGCAGCTTGAGCTCGGGGAAGTCGCAGGCCACCTGATCGAGGCAGATCGGGCGCCCCACGCTCCGCATCCGGCGCTCACGCTGGTACACCAGGCTGTGGCCCACCTGCATCATGATGGGGACGTCGAGCTCGCAGCACTTGGCGTAGTAGGGGTAGTACTTGGCGTCGTCCGGCGCGAGCTCGAACCAGTGCGGATAGAGATGGGCGCCGACGAAACCGTAGTCTCGCACCCCCGATTCGAGGTCGCGCAGGCCCTGCATGCCGCGATAGGGGTCGACGCCTGCGAGGCCGGCGAAGCGGGTGGGGTGGCTCTGGCAAATTTCGTGGACCCGTTCGTAGGAAATCTCGAACGAGCCGGCGAGGCGCATGTCGCCGGCGCGCACCGCGATCATCAGCGAAAGCTCGATATCGGCGCGGTTCATCTTTTCGACGTAATCGTCGACGGTGACGCCACCGCGCATTTCTGCCGGCATCCTGATCTGGTCCTGGAAGACCTCATCGATCCCGGTCTGGCCCTGTTCCACCTCCTGCGGTGTGTACGGATTGACGACGATATCGATTGCTTTCATCGCATTTGCCCCTGCATTTCACGTCCTTTCCAATTCTAGCCCGTTAGCTCCCCGGCCACCGCACGCCAACAGCGTACCGAGCGGCCGGCCGAAACCTCTTCGAGCACCTGCGGCATGGCCCGGCAACGCTCCACCTGGCTCGGGCAACGCCCATAAAGATAGCAGCCCTCCGGCAGCGAGACCGGGCTCGGTATTTCGCCCTTGAGCGTCACGCGCTCGGGCCTGTCGACCCGCCGGTCGGCGATGTCGGGGAAGAGGTGCGACGCCAGCAGCACCCCCGAATAGGGGTGGAGCGGCGTCTGGAACACTTCGTCCCGCGTGCCGGTCTCGACCACCTGGCCGAGATACATCACCACGACCCGGTCGCAGAGACGCTCCACCGTGGTCAGATCGTGGGAGATGAAGAGATAGGCGATGTCGAGCTCGCGCGAGAGCCGGATCAGGAGCTCGATGATCTCCGCCCGTGTCTCCGGGCTCAGCGCCGAGGTCGGCTCGTCGAGCACAATGAACGCGGGTTCGGTGGCAAGCGCGCGGGCGATGGCGATACGCTGCTGGCGGCCGGCGCCGAGTTGGCGCGGCTTCACCTCACGCACCGCCGGGTCGATCCCCACCATGTCGAGCAGCGCGGTCACGCGTGCGCTCTTCTCGGCCGGTGTCAACGCGGTGTGGAGGTCCAGAGGTTCCGTCAGAACCTGCTCGACGCTCCAGCGCGGGTTCATCGAATCCGTCGGATCCTGGAAGACGATCTGCATCGCGTTGCGGAACGGCGTGAATGCCCGCTGCGTAAGATTGCTGACGACCTCGTCCCGATACCGGACCGTGCCCCGGGTCGGCTCCTCCAGTAGCACGATGCAGCGGCCGACCGTGGTCTTGCCCGAGCCGCTCTCGCCGACGAGGCCGATCGCCTCGCCGCGATGGATCTCGAAGGAGACATCGTCTGCGGCGTGGACCTTGTCCTTGGAGCCGCGGATGTCGAAGTCCTTGCTCAGGCCCTCCACCGAGACCAGCGGCCCGGCGGTCTCACCCTCCGCTGCGGGCGCGTGCGCGAGGCCGGCCGCACTCTCCCGCTGCAGGGAGAGGATGCGCCGGCTGTAGTCGTGCGCGGGCGCCGTAAAGAAGTCGCGGACGGCGCTGGCTTCCACGATTTCGCCGCGCTCCATGATGACCACGCGGTCGCAATAGTTGGCGACGATGCCCAAGTTCTGCGTGACCAGCAGCACGGCCGAGCCCGTGCGGTTCGCCGTCTCCCACATCTGATCGAGGAACTGCGCCTGGATCGTGACGTCGAGGCCGCTGGTCGGCTCGTCCGCGATCAGGAGCCTCGGGCCGGAGCTCATGGCCATGGCGATCAGCACGCGCTGGGTCATGCCCGTGGAGAGCTCGTGGGGATAGGACTTCACCCGCCGCTCCGGATCGTTGATGCCGACGAGCTGCAGCATCTCGATGGCCCTGGCGTGCGCGGCCTTGCGGCTCACGCGGTTGTGCGCAAGGTAGACGTTCTCGATCTGGCGGCCGACCGTCAGCATGGGATGGAGCGAGGTGCGCGGGCTCTGCACGATCAGGCCGATGTCCTTGCCGCGGATCGCATCGAGCTCCGCATCGTTCATGGCCAGCAGGTCGCGCCCGAGATAGTGCACTTCGCCCGCCACGATGCGGCCGGGTGGGCGCACCAGGCCCATCATGCCAATCGCCGCCGTCGACTTGCCGCAGCCCGGCTCGCCCATGACGCCGACGAACTCGCCGGCGCCGATGGTGAGGGAAAAGTCGTTCACCGCGACATGTTCGGTGCCCTCGCTCCCGGCGAACGCCACCGTGAGGCCGCGCACCGAGAGGATGTCGTCGCCTCCCGAATCGGCATGCAGTGCCTCGGCGCTCATGTCTCGCGGAACTCTGCTTCGATGGTGTGACCGACGAAGGCGTAGCCCAGCACCGTCAGCGAAATGGCGGCGCCGGGAAAGACCGAGGGCCACCACTCGCCCAGGATCAGCTGCTGCGCGCCGATCGAGATCATGCTGCCCCATTCAGGCGTGGGCGGGCGGACGCCTGCGCCGCCGAAGCTGAGCCCGGCGGTGAGGATGATCGCGAACCCGATGGTGACCGACATCTGCACCAAGGAGGGCACGAGCGAGTTGGGCAGCACGTGCTTGATCGCGATGGTCCAGCGCGAGTTGCCGACCGCGAGCGCTGCCTGCACATAGCCGCGCTCGCTCTGCGCCATGACCTCGGCGCGGGTGAGGCGGACGAAGATCGGCGTGTAGACCAGCGCCAGCGCCAGCACCAGCTGAGCTGGCCTCGCCTATTCGGACAGCCTGGCGGCTGATTTAAGGTGTATTCCGGTTGTTTCTCAGGCCGCCAGAATCCCTTTTGAACGATCTTCCTTTTGTTGCTGCTGCGCCTGTGGGGATGTGGGCAAGGCGCGGAGCGGCTTGTCCATCATATCCACAGGCGGGTCGGCGGTATGCCTCTGCCGGGGTTCGCCCGTCCAGCGCCGCGTGCGGCCTCTCGAGGTTGTAAAAGCGGACCCAATCACGGATCAGGCGCCGGGCCTGGAAGCCGTCGGCGATCTCGTGCAGGTAGACCGCCTCGTATTTGAGCGAGCGCCACAGACGCTCGATGAAGATATTGTCCATGCACCGGCCCCTGCCATCCATCGAGATCCGGATGCCCGCCGCCTGCAAGCGCCCGGTGAAGGCAAAGCTGGTGAACTGGCTACCCTGGTCGGTGTTGACTATCTCCGGCTTGCCATGCCGGACCAGGGCCTCGTCGAGCGTGTCTGTGCGGAAGCTTGCGTCCAGCGTGTTCGACAGCCGCCAGGCCAGGACGTACCGGCTCGCCCAGTCCATGATCGCCACCAGGTAAAGGAAGCCGCGCTGCACCGGGATATAGGTGATATCGGCGCACCAGACATGGTTCGCCCGCTCGATCGCCAGGCCCCGCAGCAGATATGGGTAGACCCGGTGCTCGGGGTGCGGATCGCTGGTACGCGGCGCCCGATAGATCGCCTGAAGCCCCATCAGGCGCATCAGCCGAGCGGCCCGGCGTCGGCCGATCCACACGCCCTCGCGGCGCAGGTGAAGTGCCATCCGACGGGCGCCGTAAAACGGGTACTTCAGGAACAGCTTGTCGATCCGCCGCATCAGCGCGAGCGTCTCCGCGCTCTCCCCCTTTGGCGTGTAATAGAGCGAGGAGCGCCCGAGCGACAGCAGGCGGCATTGCCGGCTCAGGCTCAGCGCCGGGTGATCGCGCACCATCATCGCGCGGCGCTCCGACCGGCTCATCGACCGGACCCGCGCGACAAAAAATCCCGCTCCACGATCAGCTCCCCGATCTTGGCGTGAAGATCGCGGACCTCGCTCTCATGGTCCCGGACCCGCCGCTCGGCGCCCTTCGAGAACACCTCGACCAATCCCTCCATCGCCTGGCGCTTCCATGCGCCCACCTGGTTCGGATGGACCTGGTGCTGCGAGGCGATCTCCTGCAGCGTCCGCTCGCCCCGAAGCGCCTCCAACGCCACCTTCGCCTTCAGCTCTCCCGAAAATCGACGTCGCTTGCTGCTCATTCGTATTCCTCCGTCAGACGGTGGAATACACCTTAAACGACCTGTCCGATTTTCCGGGGCCTCCTCAATCATCCCAAATGATTGTGCGGAGCTCGTCACTGCGCATTCCGTCCGGGAGAATGATCACATTGACAGCCAAGACAACGATTGTGGCCTCGCTTCAGCCCGTCGTCCGCTGCCCGTCGAATAGTCGCCGCTGTCACCATCGCGCCAACCGTGAGAGGCATGCTTCCACCGCCCGGTTTCGGGAGATGCCCGATCCGGCATCCGAGGGTCTGACCACCGAAATGCCGAATTCATACACATCCAAACACCCCTCTGGTGTCGTACCTACATGATCGGAAGGACATCCTCGCTATCCCTCGCTCGACCAGTCGCCTGATGCCAGCACCGTCACACGGCGACGCGTTCGATCGCGAGTGTCTCGATCAGCGCGCCGGGCACACAGTGCAGCGAGATCCAGCGAGGCGTGCGCGAAAGGCTCGACGATCGTGCCGACGTCCGACTTTGCGGCGCCTCGTGGTCGGCAGCCGCCTGCGTTCGATCGACCGGCCGAAAATGGGACCCGCCGGAAATCTCGCAAAGGGGGGGCCATCCGAAACGGCCACTGCCGAGTAGCGACCGGGGGGGTGTATTCATCGACGTGAGTGTGCGCCCTGGGTTGGTGAAATGATGGGACGGGGCCAAGAGGGGCCGTGAGGCGCGAGGCGCGCTATGTATGGCGCGAGAGCCGACCGCTGGTCAGTTTGTACCGCGTTCCTCGATTGGAGGCTCTGCAGGGGCGGCCGGGTCGTGTCCCCGGGCGTTGACGCGCGGCCTGCTTTCTTCGATCATTCCATGCTCGGGAGCGGGTGCCGGACAAATAAGAGCGATAGGGAGGCTCTCCGGTGCGGGAAACTCGGCCCGAGGCGGACATCCGCAAATTCGGGGACCCGTAAACGGCGCCCATTGTCCCGCACCGCAGCCACGAAAGGGAGATGGAAGATGACGGGGAAACGTCCGAAGCCAGCGCTCTGGCTTGCTGCGGCCGCATTGGCCCTCGGCATAGCCGTGAACGCCGGCGGCGCTTTGGCGGGCAAGCCCAATCCGTTGCCGGAATGCTTCAAGCCGTGGGACGAAAACACGGCGACGATTAGCTATCCCGAACGCGACGGACCGTTTCGTGTCGCGCTCGCCAACGGTTTCGCCGGCAATGACTGGCGCATCGAGATGATCCAGAGCCTCAAGGCGTGGGCCAGGCGGCCGGAGAACGCCATGGACATCGCGGAGCTCAAGATCGTGAGCACCGGCACCGACGTGGCGGCCCAGATCTCGGCGATCGACAACATGATTGCCGCCGGCTTCGATGCCATCATTTTCATCGCCGTCAACCCGACGGCGTTCAGCGGTGTGATCAAGCGTGCCAAGCGCGCCGGCACCGTGCTCGTGCCGTTCGACAATATTCTTGATACGGACGAGGTGGTGCAGCTCAACGAGCCCCAGCTCCTGCTCGAAGGAACCAAGGCGAGAGCGGTGGTCAAGCATATGGTCAGGAACAGCGGCAAGGTGCTCGAGGTGCGCGGGCTGCCCGGCAACTCGGTGGATCGGGACCGCTCGCTCGGCATGCACATGGTGTTCGACCCGATCGAGGACGTCGAGGTGGTCACGGTGATCGGCAATTGGGACACCGGCACCGTGCAGAAGGTCGTCGCAGATGCCATCGCGACCCACGGACAATTCGACGGCATGGTGCTCCAGCACGGCACCGTCGGCGCTCTTAACGCCATGCTCAACGCGGGCCACCCGATCGTCCCGATCGGTGGAGATGGCGAAAACGGCGCCCGCAAAATGATGGCGAAGCACAATGTGCCGGGAGCCTCGGTCACCCAGGCGCCGGCGATGTCGGCGATCGCCATGCAGGCCGCGATCGCGCTGCTCAAGGGCCACGAGCTGCCGTCGATGATCGCGCTCCCGCTGCCCTATGTACTGAGCGAGGATCTGGAGGAGGGGGTCAACTACTTCCCGGATCTCCCCGACACGATCAATCTGGGGAGCGGATTTGCGGCCTGCGGCACGGCCCTGACCGCCCAGGAAGTTCTGGCTGAGACGGCGGCAGACGAGTAGAGCGATGACGGGCGGTTCGCCCGCAGCGCGCGGGCGAACCCCCCTTTCGGGACGTCTCCGTGCCTGATCGAGGCGGCGCCGATGCGCCGTTCCTCGAGATGGTCGGGATCGCCAAGCACTATGGCGGCGTGCACGCGTTGCAGGACGTCGACTTCGCGTGCCGGCGTCATTCGATCCACGCCGTGCTGGGCGAGAACGGTGCGGGGAAGAGTACGCTCATCAAGATCGCTGCCGGTGTCGTCCGACCCGACGCCGGCGCGATCCGGCTAGCGGGCGAGGAGGTCCGCTTCGCAACGCCGCCCGAGGCCCTGCGGCACGGTATCGTCTGCGTCTTTCAGGAGCTGTCGCTGGTTCCGGATCTCTCGGTCGCGGACAATATCTCCATCACGAGCCCGCCCGGAAAATGGGGTTTCATCGATCGGCGCCGCCAGCGCCGGCGCGCCGAAGCCTTGCTTGCCCGTGTCGGCTGCAATGATATCGATCCGCTCGAGCGGGCGCGCAACCTGCCGCTCTCGCGCCGCCAGCTGGTCGAGCTGGCGGCCGCGCTGGCGCGGGAGCCCAAGGTGCTGATTCTGGACGAGGCTACCTCCGCGCTCACCGCGCGCGACGTCGAGGGCGTGTTTCGAATCCTGCGCGAGCTGCGCGACGAGGGGCTTGCCATCCTCTACATCTCGCACCGAATGACGGAGATCGAAGCGATCGCCGATACTTGCTCGGTGTTCCGCAACGGCCGCCATATCGAGACCTTTCCGCAGAGCGACCGTTCGCGAGACGAGATCGTGCACATGATGATCGGGCGTGAGATCAGCCAGGTCTATCCGCCGAAGCCGAATGCGCCGCCCGACGGGCAGCCCGCGCTCGAGATCGCGAATCTGACCTGGCAGGACCGCCTCCGCGACATCTCGCTCAGCGCCGCGCCTGGCGAAATCGTGGGCCTCGGCGGTCTCGACGGCCAAGGCCAGCGGGAGCTCTTGCTCGCCCTGTTCGGCGCTTTGCGCGGCGTGCGCGGTACGGTCCGCATCGACGGCCGGCGGGCGCGAATCGCGAGCCCGGCCCAGGCCAAGGCGCCGCGCAACGGGATCGCCATGATCCCCGAAGACCGCAAGACCGAAGGCCTCATGCTGCCGATGAGCGTGCGCGAGAATCTGACCATCGCGGGCCTCAGCAAGATGACACGGCATGTGGTCATCGACCCCAGGCGCGAAGGCGCCTGCGTGGACGAGCTGGTCGCGCGGCTCAATATCAGGGTTGGCGATGTCCGCGACGCCGTCGCCAGCCTTTCCGGCGGCAACCAGCAGAAGGTCGTGATCGCCAAGTGGCTGGTCACCGATGCGAGAATCCTGCTGCTCATGGATCCGACCCGCGGCATCGATGTGGGCACCAAGCAGGAGCTCTATGCGCTGATGCGCCAGCTTGCCGACGAGGGCGCCACGATCCTCTTCTACACATCGGACTATGACGAGCTGGTCGGCATGTGCGACCGCGTCTTCATCCTCTATCAGGGCGCAGTCCAGCATGTGTTCACGGGCGATGAGATCACCGAGCGCAACATCGTCCGCGCTTCGTTGAACCTGGCGCTGGGCGAGGCCCGCGAGGACGCCGCCGGATGAGCGGCCTGTTGCTTCACCTGCGTCAGAACTACGGCGCGCTGCTCGCGATCCTGATCTTCCTTGTCCTCTTTGTGGTGTTTCTCTCGCTCCACCCGCGGGGGCCGTCGGTCTACGTCATGACGACGGCAGCCAACAGCGGCGCAGCGCTCGCCTTTGTTGCGATGGGCCAGACCCTGCCTGTGCTCACCGGGGGGCTCGATCTTTCCATCGGCTCGATCCTCGCGCTCTGCAATGCGCTCGCCTCGGAGGTCGTCAACGGCTCGCCGGAGCGGATCGCGCTCGGCGTTGCACTGGTGCTGCTCACAGGCCTCGCCTGCGGACTGATCAACGGCATCGTCGTGGTCTACGGCCGAATCCAGCCGATCATAGCGACGCTCGCGAGCGGTGCCGTCTACACCGGGTTGGCGTTGCTGATTCGCCCAATCCCAGGCGGTCAGATCGACGAAGCGCTAAGCGAAGCGATGACCTACGATACCTTCGGGGTCGTGCCGACCTCGCTCTTGCTGATCGTGGCGGTCCTGGTCCTGATCTGGTTTCCGTTCAAGAACTCCGTGCTCGGCCGCGGCGTCTATGCTGCGGGCTCCTCGGAGGTCGCGGCCTACATGTCGGGGGTGCGGGTCGACCGTTCCAAGCTCGCGGCCTATTCGCTCGCCGGATTGTTCGCGGCGATCGGCGGGCTCTTCCTTGGCTTCCAGACCTTCAGCGGCGATGCGCTGATCGGCGTGCCTTATACCCTCAACTCGATCGCCGCGGTCGTGATCGGCGGCACGTCTCTCTATGGGGGCGTCGGCGGCGTCATCGGGTCGATCTTCGGGGCCTATATCCTGCGTACCATCAACGGGGTGATGTTCTTCGCCGGCGCGCCTCCGCTCGCCCAACCCCTGTTCGAGGGCATCATCCTTTTGGGCGCAGTGGCGCTTGCGGCCTTGCGCGTGGTGCGCATTCGCAACCGCCTCGAGGTCATGGACTAGGGGGAGGCCGGCGCATGTTCCGCCTGCACGGGCCCACCTCTGCCGCCTTGAAGCGCGTGGACCGCCCGGTTCTGGTCTCCTTCTGCTTCATCCTGGCCTTGATCTTCGCCGGCAGCGCCTATTTCCCGCAGGTACTCACGGCGAATTATCTGCTTCAGCAGCTTCAAATCGCCTCCTTCCTCGGCGTCCTCGCCTCGGGCGCGATGCTGGTGATCCTGCTCGGCCACATCGATCTCTCGATCCCCTGGACCTTTACCACCGCGGGGATTCTCTCGACCGCTATCGCCGGCATCGACGGCACCGGCCCGCTTGCCCTCGCTGCGGTGCCCGCGGGGCTCGCATTCGGCGCTCTGGTGGGCCTGATCAACGGCCTTGGCGTCGCCTATTTGCGCGCGCCCTCGATGATCTGGACCCTCGGCATGAACGCCCTGATCCTCGGAATTTCGGTGTTCTTCACCGGCGGTTTCGCACCCACGGGCGCGCCCACGGAGTTCATGCGCACGGCCAGCGTCGGGCGTGCCGTGCTCGGCATCCCGAACGCCATTTATGTCTGGGCCGTCCTCGCTGTGATCGTGGTTTTCATCCTCAAGCTGACCCCTCTGGGGCGCTACATCTACGCCATCGGCAACCGAGAGACGGCGACCTATCTTTCGGGTGTTCGCACCCGGCTCGTGCTGGTCTTCTGCTTCGTGTGGGCGGGTTCGTGCAGCGCCATCGGCGGCATGCTGCTGGCGGGCTATGCGAACCAGGCCTATCAGGCGATGGGCGATCCCTACCTCCTGCCCACCATCGCGGCCGTCGTGCTGGGTGGCACCCATATCCTGGGCGGGCGCGGCACCTATTCGGGTACGGTCGCGGGCGTCGTGCTGCTGACCCTGCTTTCGAGCATGTTGTCGGTCATGCAGATGCAGGAGGCCGGGCGGCAGATCATCTATGGCGGCGTGATCATCGTCATGCTCCTGGTCTACGGTCGTGGCAGCAAGATCCAGGGCTGAGTGAGGAATGACGGAACCGACCGGTTTGCCGCGGCTGGACGGTCGCCCTGGCTTGCCCCCACTAAGTGGTCCTCGTTAACGGCGGCCCAATAGTGCTCCACGCGCAGCGGCGGTTATGTCCCCGGCCGTGGTGTAGGAGCTCTGGCTGCCTCTGGCAGCTGTGGGTAAGCGGTCTGCCGCAGCGACCGCCGAGGGTCTAGCGGCGGCGGGCTGCTTATCCACAGCGGAGGCCATCGCGGTACCGGTTTAGGGTTGGGCTTGCAGAGTCCACCCGACCGGAGGAGAACCACGATGACCGCCAACGACATGATGACCCTGCGTGCGCTGTTGGAAAAGAGTTCCGACGCCGACCTTATTACGCGAGATGATCGGCTTCACGGCCGAACGGCTGATGGCGCTGGAGGTTGAGGGCCTGACCGGCGCCGCTCACGGTGAGCGGACGCCCGAGCGGATCACCCGCCGCAACGGCTACCGCGAGCGGAGCTGGGAGACCCGCGCCGGCACGGTCGCGCTGAAGATCCCGAAGCTGAGGAAGGGGAGTTACTTCCCCGGCTTCCTGGAGCCGCGGCGGATGGCGGAGAAGGCGCTGACGGCGGTGATCCAGGAGGCCTACATCCAGGGCGTATCCACCCGCTCGGTCGACGACCTGGTGCAGGCGATGGGGATGTCGGGCATCTCCAAGAGCCAGGTCTCCAGGCTGTGCGGCGAGATCGACGACAAGATCCAGAGCTTCCTCGACCGGCCGCTGGAGGGCGAGTGGCCCTATCTCTGGCTGGATGCGACCTATGTGAAGGTTCGCCAGACCGGACGCGTCGTCCCGGTGGCGGTAACCGTAGCGGTCGCGGTCAACGACCAGGGCCGGCGTGAGGTGCTCGGCATGGCGATCGGCGCGTCGGAGGCCGAGACCTTCTGGGCCGAGTTCCTGCGCAGCCTCACCCGGCGCGGGCTGCGCGGCGTGCAGCTGGTGATCTCCGACGACCACAAGGGCCTGAAGGCTGCCGCGACCCGCATCCTCGGCGCCACCTGGCAAAGATGCCGCGTGGGGCTGTTGAAAAAGCCTCGAGACTGTGACTCACTGCACCGATATCTTGTGTTCGACCTGAGAGAGTTACGAGATGTTGGGTCACAAGGACCGCGACCAGCTGGAGCTGTTCATCACCGGTTCGCTTCAGCAGCTGGTGCCGGAGGATCATGTCCTGGCGCGCGTGGCCCGCGTTCTCGACCTCGGCTGGCTGCGCGAGGAAGTGGCGGACTGCTATTGCGTCGACAACGGCCGGCCGGGCATCGATCCAGAGGTCGCGGTTCGATTGATGCTCGCTGGCCTGCTGCTCGGGATCGTGCATGACCGCAGGCTGATGCGGGAAGCGCAGGTCAACATCGCGATCCGCTGGTTCATCGGCTACGGCCTTCACGAGCGTCTGCCCGACCATTCGAGCCTGACCCGTATCCGCCAGCGCTGGGGCGAGGAACGTTTCCGGGAGATTTTCCGGCGCACGGTGACGGCCTGCCTGGATGCGAAGATCGCCACAGCCGAAATCGCACACATCGACGCGTCGCTGATCCGAGCCGATGTGAGCTGGGAGAGCCTGGTCGAGCGTCACGCTGACGAGGTGATGGCGGAGAACCGCAGCGGAGAAGAGATCGAGGCGGAGAAGAAGACCCGGCGAAGCGGCAAGTACAAGAAGGTGAGCCTGACGGATGAGGACGCGAGCATGGCGACTTCGTCACGCAACCAGCGGCTTGAGCCCTGCTACAAGCAGCACACAGCGGTTGACGACGCGAGAGGCGTAGTTCTCGACGTTGCCGTGACGACCGGCGAGGTAAACGAGGGCGAAACGATCGAAGCCCAGGTCGATGCGGTGCAGGATATCGCGGATCGCGCGATCACGACCGTGACCGGTGATGCCGGCTATGCCTACGCCAAGGTCTATGGCGCACTTGAGCGTCGTGGGATCGACCCGCTGATCCCGGCGAAGAAGGAACCGATCAAGAGCCGCGTACCCACGCGCCGCTTCCGCTACGATTCCCGACACGACATCGTGAAGTGTCCACGGGGCAAGGTTCTGCGTCCCGGACGGGCGCTCAAGTACGGACGCTTCTTCCACTCCAGGTCCAGAGACTGCGCGCGCTGTACGCTCAAAGGCGACTGCCTGTCGAAGGGACGCGTCAACAAGGCGGTTGTCATCGGCGATGACTATCCCGCTCTGGTCCGCGCGCGGCGTAGGCGCGCACGCTGGAGCGAGGATGATCGACGACTCTATCAACGTCATCGCTGGCGTTCGGAGGGCTTCCACGGCGAGGCAAAGACTTGGCACGGGTTGGGCCGCGCCGTCCGGCGCGGCCTCCACAACATGAAGATCCAAGCCTACCTGACGGCCGCGGCAATCAATCTCAAGCGGCTCGCAACCGCGCTTTTTGCCGTTCTGGCGGCCATCTGGACGGCTCAGACGGCCGCCCAGTGCTTGTTACAGACCCGTCACGCCTGACCTGTTCGGAATGTGCTCGTGGCCGCCGAAGACACAGGATCAGACGCGAGCCGCGTGCCAAGAACGGGTTTTTCAACAGCCCCACGCGGCATCCTTGCCAAGTGGCGCCGAGGATGCGGGTCGCGGCAGCCTTCAGGCCCTTGTGGTCGTCGGAGATCACCAGCTGCACGCCGCGCAGCCCGCGCCGGGTGAGGCTGCGCAGGAACTCCGTCCAGATCGGCTCGGCCTCCGACGCGCCGATCGCCATGCCGAGCACCTCGCGCCGGCCCTGGTCGTTGACCGCGACCGCTACGGTTACCGCCACCGGGACGATGCGTCCGGTCTGGCGCACCTTCACATAAGTCGCATCCAGCCACAGATAGGGCCAGTCGCCCTCCAGCGGTCGATCGAGGAAGCCGTTGACCTTATCGTCGATCTCGCCGCACAGCCTGGAGACTTGGCTCTTGGAGATGCCGGACATCCCCATGGCCTGCACCAGGTCGTCGACCGAGCGGGTGGATACGCCCTGGATGTAGGCCTCCTGGATCACTGCCGTCAGCGCCTTCTCGGCCATGCGGCGGGGTTCGAGGAACGAGGGGAAGTAGGAGCCCTTCCTGAGCTTCGGGATGCGCAGCTCGACGGTCCCGGCGCGGGTCTGCCAGTCCCGGTCACGATATCCGTTGCGCTGAGCCTGACGCAGCGGGCTCTTCTCGCCATAGCCGGCGCCGGTGGCCGCGCCCACCTCCAGCTCCATCAGCCGCTCCGCGGCAAAGCCGATCATCTCACGCAGCAGGTCCGCGTCCGGGGTCTTCTCCACGAACGTGCGCAGGCTCATGATATCTTCGGTCATCGGTGCTCTCTCCGGTCAAGGGTTGGTCTCGAAACCAGACCCTACCGGAGAGCGCTGATGACCAGCCCGCCGACCAGCTACACCACCTCGTGGGACACGACCGCTCGGCGCCCGGGGTTCGGACGGGTAGGCCGCTGCGAGGCTGCGGGTGCGTGTTGGGCGTTTCGATGGGCGGGGTGACTTCGACGGAATGGAAGCCGGTAAGGAACCGGATGGGCGACGATGAAATGTTCGCGTTCCGCCAGGCTGTGATGGCCCGGACAGGCGAAGGTGGTGAACGCCCCCGATGGTCGGTGATCGGTCGACTGGGCGCACTGATCTCTCGCGCCGGTTGGACGATTCCACGGCCTGACGGAACGATTATTGCGCCAGGGCAAGCCCTGGAGAGGAGGATGAGATGAGCCACCTGTGGAGATATGGACAAGCCGCTGCGCGCCTTGCCCACATCTCCACAGGCGCAGCAGCAACAGGAAGATCGATTGAAGGGGGTTCTGGCGGCCTGAGAAACAACCGGAATACACCTTAAATCGAGCTATAGCCGAATCTTGGTGACGGTTTGGGTCAGGCGGCGGCTTGAGGTTGTTGCCTGACGGCTTTGATTCCGTCGATGAACTTTACGCCGACGATCAGCTTGGGCAACAGGTTGTGTCCGTCGAGGCGGCGCCAACTGTTCTGTGCCGCCTGGGCGAGTTTGAAGACCATGGCGAGCGCCGTCTTGTTGGAGAGGCATCCCTTGGATCGCACGGTACGGTGTCGCACGGTGGCGACTGTGCTTTCGATGGGGTTGGTGGTGCGCAGATGCTTCCAATGCTCGGCGGGAAAGTCGTAGAACGCCAGCATCGTCGCGCGATCCTTGACCAGGCAGGCGGCCGCCTTGTCGTATTTGACGGCGTAGGTCTCGATGAAGGCGTCGAAGGCGCTGTCCGCGTCGTTCCTGGTCTCGGCCATCCAGATTTCCTGGAGAGCACGCTTTGCCTTCGAGTGCTGGCTCTTGGGCAGCTTGTTGAGCACGTTGGCGGTCTTGTGCAGCCAACAGCGCTGGCTGCGGGTCCGGGGCCACACTTCCTCGATCGCCTTCCAGAAGCCGAGCGCGCCGTCGGCGATGGCGAGGTCGGGCGCGACCGCAAGCCCGCGCCGTTTGAGGTCAAGTAGCAGCTCGCGCCACGATTGGGCGCTCTCGCGCACCCCGTCGATGAGGCCTACGAGTTCCTTCTTACCCTCCGGCGTCGCGCCGATGATGACCAGCAGGCATTGCGCATCGTCCTCGAGCCGGGCCTGCACATGGATGCCGTCGGCCCAGAAGTAGACATAGTGCCTGGCCGACAGATCCCGCTTCAGCCAGTGCGCGTGCTGGTCCGCCCAAACCTCGGTGAGCCGCGCCACGGTCGAGGCCGACAGGCCGCCGGCGTCCGGCCCGAGCAAGGCCGCCAGCGCCTCGGCGAAGTCGCCCGTGGAGATGCCCTTGAGGTAGAGGGCGGGGATCAGGACTTCGAGGCTCTTCGAGCGCCGCGCATAAGGCGGCAGGAGCGCGGAGCTGAACCGGATGCGGTCGGCGCCCTGGCCCGTGCGGTCGCGAACCCGTGGCGCGCGAACCGCAACCGGGCCGATGCCGGTCATGATCTCGCGTTCGGGCAGGTGGCCGTGGCGCACCAGCCGTCGGCGGCCTTCTTCGGTGCGCGCCTCGGAGTGGCCATCAAGGAACGCCGCCACCTCCGCCTCGACCGCCCGCGCCAGCAGGGACCGGGCGCCGCTGCGCAGCACCTCGGTCAACGGATCGGAAAACGTCGATGGCTGGGAAAGCTTCAAAACGTTATTGTCACTCACGGCGTATCACTCCTTCGTTGGAGAAGTGGAGGCTCGATCACCCCCACGATACGCCGCCTTAACCCTTCACCCCGTCACCAACTTCTGGCCATAGCTCCCTTAAATCAGCCGCCAACCTGTCCGAAAAGGCGAGGCCACCTCAGGCTTCATCTTGCTTTCTCCCGACGTAAGAGTTGGCAGTGTCATGTTTCCGAAGTTCGCACGATGTTAGATCGGTGCGTGTTGTCTCCGACCCGGCTAGTCCCCACACGGTCATGCCCGAACTTGTTCCGGGGTGACAGGGTGATCTATCCAAGCCACGCCACACTTCGACGTTCGGCGACCAAAATGCGATAACCTGCTGTTCTGAAATGACGTTTTTCTCCCTAACTGGTCTTCTGCCTCTTGCAGTGCCGCCAGATTTCGTCTCAAATCGTCCCCGAGTTGATGTCGCTCGTATGCGGTTTGATGACCGACGTTCGTGCCGGTCGAGACCGGGGGAGAGTTTTTGTTCGGTCATGGGGTGATGGCGGAGCGTACGGGGTGGCGGAGAAGCGTGATGTCACCGGTTGAGGGTTCGTCTCCAGTCCTTTCGGAGGGGCCGGAGCCAGATGTCCTTCTTCGGCTGGGCGCGCTTCGTGTGCTTGTCGTAACGTCCCCGCCCCTGGGTGGTTCCGACATGGGTCCAGCTGGAAGCCTTATAGAGCGCGCCGGCGAAGCGCGGCGTCTCGACGAAGGTCTCGATGAGCACGGGCGTGGTGTTATAGCGCTCGGTCCAGTCCTCGGGCAGTTGGCGGCGGACGAGCGAGAGGATGTGCGAGCCCAGGTTGGGGATCGTGATCCAGGGCAGGATAAGGAACCTCGGGTTGTCGACCACGAGGGGAAGGTTCTTTTCTCGCAGTTCCGGCGTCCATCCGATGAAGCGGTCGCGCGGTGCGAGCTTGCGCGCGGCGGTGCTGAAGCCGAGCATGGCGATCGGCCGGCCGTCGCGGTCGTGGACGGCGTAGCGCATCTGGGCGCCGACCAGGGTCTTGTATCCGAGATAGTGGTAGCGGGCGATGAACTCGTTCCACCGCTTGCCCTCACGGGTGTAGCGGACGACGGGTCGCAGGCTGAGCGGGCGGACTTCATCGAGCGTTGTCGGCGCCGGGAACAGCGGCGGTCCGGTGTCCGGTCCGAAGGTCACCGGCCGGGCTGCAGGCCGCGGCCATTTCGGCGGCGGCAGAACGATCAGGCCGTCCCTGTGCATGGCCAGCATGGTGACCCTGGCCATCATGTCCTTGAGACCGCCGTCGGGCTTGAACCAGCCGATGCGGCGGCAGAACTCCCTCGACAGGGCATGGCGGTTGAGTGGCGGAGAGGCGGCGATCAGCGCGCGCAGCAGCACCATTTCATCGGCGGTGAAGTCTCGTCCGTAATAGCGGAACTCGATCGCGCCGGTCATGCCGGCGCCGCGAAGTCTCGTCGGCGCTCCTCGCTCATCGTCCATGGCAACCACGGCGCCAGGTTCGGCGGCGGCCGGCGACTGTTCTCCGCGCAGGCTTCCAACCACGCCTCGAGCCAGCGGCGGACGTCGATGCCGTTCAAGGCGAGGGATCCGGTCACTGAGTACATCATCGCCGTGAACCGGGCGCCGGTCTCGCTGTCAGAGCCGAAGGACAGGCGTCTTCCGATGACCGGCCCTCTGAGGGCGCGCTCGGCCGCGTTGTTGTCCATCGGCACCTGTGGCCGGTCGACGAAGACGCTCAACCCCTTGCGATGGTGCAGCAGCGAACGTAGCGGTTTGGCCTCGCGCGCCTCGGCCGGTAGGCCGTCCAGCTCCCGTTCGGCATGGGCGTACAAGCGGGCGAACGCTTTTTCCAGCTTGCTTTGCGCGACCGCGAACGCCTGCGTCTGGCGCTCCAGCGCGGGGTCGTAATGAGCGAGCCGGGTCTCGTTCAGACGGTAGATGGACGCGATGCGCTCGATCCACCCCTCGCACCAACGTGTCAGGCGGGCCTGCCCGGCGGCGCATTCGATGAAGTCGCGCCGTTGATGGGCCCAGCACCAGGCGAGGATCACGGCGCCGTCGAGTTCGCGCGCCATTTTCTGGTACGCCGCATGGCGATCGCAGACCAGGAACGCCGTGCCGACGGCGTTGCCGAACAACTTCTTCGCGACCTCGGCGCTGCGCGACGGGTCGATGTGGAAGTAGACCGCGTCGTCGCTGACCGAGGTCCACAGCCATGCGCAGCTGGATCGGCCGGTCTCGCGCAGCGACTGGATGCGCCAAGGGGTCTCGTCGCCATGGCGCACCGCCGCTTGGTTCTGGTGCGCAAGAATCGCCCCGGCGACCGGCTCGAACAGGGGCACGAAGCGTTGCACGCTGTCGGCAAGCGTCCCGGCCGAGATCGGCAGGCCCTGGTACGACAGCCATGCCGAGACGCGGTGCAGCGGCCGCAGGCAGGCGTAGCGCTCGAACAGCACACGCGCCCACACGCTGGTTCCGTAGGGCGTCCTGGCGAACAGGCGCGCCGGCGCAGGCGCCGCCACTTCCAGGGGCGACGCAGCGCAGGCGCAACGCCGGCGCCAGCGGGGACGGACGATCTTGCGCGTGTGGGCCTGAACATCGATCTCGATGACGGTCGAGCTCCGGGCGCCGTTGGCGACGTAGGGCTTGCCGCAGGACGAACACACGCACGCGCCGCGTGGCGGGTGCTGCTCTTCGGTACGCTCCTCGAGCGCGGGCCGTTGGGTGCGGCCATGGCCGGCGGCGCCGGACTGCTGACCGCGCCGGAGCTCGGAGCGCGGCTTTGCCTGCTGCTCGCTCCTGCTGCCGAACAGTGCCTTCGACAGCACGGCCCTGGTCGCTTGAAGCCTGGCAGCGGTCGCCTCCAACTGTACATTCTGCTTGGACAGCGATTGGATCGTCTTCTCCTGAGCGCGCAATCTTTTCACGGCCACAGGCAGCAGAGGACGATTGGCGAGCTGGGTTTCCAGCCACTGCTTCTCGGCTGCGGACTCGATCAGCACAATGCGCAGGTCGCTGATCTGGCGGGACAGCGCTTCAATGGTGCCCGACTGGTCGTGCAAGTCCCTGAGTTCTGCACGGAGTTCAATGGCCTCGTCGGACAGCCGACGCGCGGTCTGCCTGAGGCTCTCCGCCTCCTCCAGCTCGCGGCCCAGCCGAGCGACTTCCCTGTCCAGGCAACGCACCTGCGTGCGAAGCGACTTGATCGTGTCGTTCTGGTCTTGCGCACTCTCCCGGGCCTTGAGCAGCCGAGCGCTCTTTCTGGACAGCGATGTCTGCGCCGCCCGCGCCGCGTTCCGTTGCGCCGTGGCCTCCTTGCCCAGCTCGGCGATCTGCATACACAGCGACTTGATCGTGTCGTTCTGAGCCTGCGATCTCTCCAGGGCCTTGCCCAGCCGGGCGTTCGTCCGCGGCAGCGGTTTAGGGATGTCGGTCGGGGCCTCCGACGCCTCCAACGCCGTGCGCAGCCGGGCCACTTCCATGCGCAGCGACATGATCGTGCTGCGCTTGTTCGACCCAACGCCGGCATCCGAAAGGAGCTTCTCGAGGCGTGTCACTTCCACCTGCAAGGAAAGCGCGTCCCCTGCCGCGCGGCGGACTTCCTTGGTCTCTTCGACGGCCGCCTTGAGCTTGTTCCGGGATGTGTCGAGTTGCCACTTCAGCGAGCCGGCTCGCGAACGAAAGTCGATCTCGGCGCGGCGCAGCTCTGCCGCGCGCGCTCCGGCCGCGTCCGCTCGCGACCGCTCGCGCTCCGCGCGAGCGTGCTCCTGCTCGTACAGGGACCGCCAGTCACGAGGCTCGCGCGCCGGCGCCGACCCGGAAGGCGACCAGATCCGGTCGTCCCCCTCGGTCAGCGTCGGGTCTGTCTCAAAATCCTCGTCGCGACTCGCCATGCGCGGAAACTAGCGCATGTCGAATCGCGTTACCAGTCCCTAATCACTACATGTGGTGGTGTAGATGATGGCAGCCCCAATCTCTGCACCATCACCCGATGAACGAACGATTACGGGGGAGAGGCGATGCCGAAGCGGAGTGCGCTCAGACTGACCAAGCGGATTGTGGAACGGCTGAAGGCCGAGGACAAGGATGCGATCTTCTGGGACCGCGACCTCGCCGGCTTCGGGGTAAGGGTCCACGCCACCGGGCGCAAGCTCTACATCGTCCAGTCCCGGGGGCCGGCCGGCCTGAAGCGGGTGACCCTGGGGCCGGTCGGCTCCGAGACGATCGATAAGCGCCGGCGCGAGGCGGCTATTGTCATCGACCGCATCAAGCGGGGCGAGGATCCGAAGCCCCCGAAACCCCCGAAACCGGCGCCCGAGCCCACCGTCGCCGACCTCGCCGCACGCTGCCTCAAGAACCATGTCGCGGTCCGGTGCAAGCCGAACACGGCCAAGAACTACCGGATGTCACTGCAGCACCACATCCTGCCCGCCTTGGGGACGAAGCCGCTCAAGGATGTCGCGTCCGGCGACGTCACGGCGCTTCACCACAAGCTGCGCGACACCCCCTGTGCGGCCAACCAGGCCGTCTGGGTCCTGTCCAGGATGTTCACCCTCGCCGAGAGCTGGGGGATGATGCCGACAGGACGCAACCCGTGCCGGCATGTCCGTTACTACCGCGAGCAATCCCGCGAACGCTTTCTGACGCCGGAGGAGTTCCGGCGGCTGGGGGCGGCGCTGAAGAAGTTCGAGGCCGAGGGCTCGATGCAGCCGTCGGCCGTGGCCGCTATCCGCCTGTTGATTCTGACCGGCTGCCGGTCGGACGAAATCCTCACCCTGAAATGGGACGACGTCGACCGCACGGCGCGGGTGTTGCGCCTGCGCAACGCGAAGACCGGCCCGCGCATGGTGCCTCTTACCGGGCCGGTCCTGAAGGTGCTCGACGGTATCGAGCGGGCTGAGGGTGTTCCCTGGGTGCTCCGCGGCGCCAGGCCGGACGCCCGTCTGGCCTGCCTCTCCTGGCATTGGCGGCGGATCAGGAAGGAGACCGGGCTCCACGATGTCCGCGTCCACGATTTGCGTCACAGCTACGCCTCCCGGGCCTTGGCCCTCGGCGAAAGCCTGCCTGTGATCGGCCGGCTGCTCGGACATGTCCGGGTCGGCACCACCGCGAAATACGCCCATCTGGTGCGCGACGCCGAGAAGGCGGCCGCCGCCCGCACCGGCGACAGCATCGGCGCCCACATCATGCCGGGCCGTCCCGAGGCGGCGTGAGGAGGGGCACAATGGCAGTGCAACAGAAGACCCTCTCCAACCACACCGTGGCAACGCTCAAGGTCGAACGCGACACGGTGTTCTGGGACCGAGACCTGACCGGCTTCGCGGTCCGGGTCTATCCGACCGGCGGTAAGGTCTACATCGCCCAGGCAAGGGGGCCGAACGGGCCGAAGCGGGTCACCGTGGGCCGACACGACGTGCTCCACGCCGACCGGGCCCGCCAGAGGGCGGCCCTCATCATCGCGCGCATCAAGGCGGGCGAGGAGCCGGTGCCGCTTGCCGCCAGGTTCAACGGCGGCCCGACGGTGGCCAACCTGGCCGCGCGCTACTTGGAGGAGCATGTCGAAGTGCGGCTGAAGCCGAGGACCCAAGTGCACGTCCGCGGCGTGCTCCGCCGCCACATCCTCCCCGCACTCGGCAAGATACCCCTCGTCGCAGTCGAGCGGAGCCAGGTTGTCGAGCTGCAGCAGAAGCTCTGCGACCGTCCCGTCACGGCGAACCGGGCCGTCAAGGTCCTGTCGCACATGTACCGGCTGGGCGAGGGCTGGGGTGTGGTGCCGGAAGGCTTCAATCCCTGCCGGTCGGTCGAGAAATACCCGGAACGCCGGCGCGAGCGTTTCCTGACCGATGCCGAGTTCGCCCGGCTTGGACGGGTCTTGGACGAGGCCGTCGGCAGCGCCAGCGCTTCACCCATCGCCGTGGCCGCGATCCGCCTGCTGATGCTGACCGGCTGCCGCAAGAGCGAGATACTCACCCTGCGCTGGACGGATGTCGATCTTGAAGCTGGCGAACTCCACCTTGGCGATGCCAAGGCCGGACCCCGCGCGGTCCAGCTGCCGCCGACGGCGGTGCGCCTGCTCGAAGCACTGCCGCGACGGGAGGGCTGTCGGTGGGTGTTTCCCGGCGAAGATCGTGAAGGGCGCTTCAGCGGCGGCGGCCTCGACCATGTCGGGCAGACCGTTCGAACCAACGCGGAACTGGAGGATGTTCGGTTGCACGATCTCCGTCATTCCTTCGCTTCCCGTGCGCTGGCGCTCGGCGAGACCCTGCCAGTCATCGGCAAGCTGCTCGGCCACAACGATATCGAGACGACAGCACGTTACGCCCATCTGGCGCAGGACTCGATCCATGAGACAGCCGAACGCATCGCCGAAAGCATTGCGGCCGATATTCTGTAGTGACACCGCGCGGCTTCCCGCACCAGCTCACTTCGGCTTGGGCGACCTACGCCACTCCTTCGTCAGCAGGGCGCTGGCGCTCGGTGAGTCCCTGCCGATGATCGGGCGCCTGCTCGGTCACACCCAGGTGGAGACGACCGCGCGCTATGCGCATCTGGCGTGCTATTCGGTGCACGAATCGGCGGCACGGGTCTCGGACAGCATCGCGGCCGATATTCTGTAAAGCCTTGTGCCGCTCCACTCGTCGAGCGCTGTCCCATCCCACGACCGAAGGCACTGTATTACGTCGCGTATAAGAAATAGTCGTGCCCGTGGGTCGAGATTGTAGGTGGATTATAGTCGTATCTACTACTGCCCTCGGTTAGTTCACTCACCCACCGGCTCCTCATCAATGGGACAGTAGTCTTCCGGTACAACGACATCTATCTCGCCAAGGAGCTATGGCCAGAAGTTGGTGACGGGGTGAAGGGTTAAGGCGGCGTATCGTGGGGGTGATCGAGCCTCCACTTCTCCAACGAAGGAGTGATACGCCGTGAGTGACAATAACGTTTTGAAGCTTTCCCAGCCATCGACGTTTTCCGATCCGTTGACCGAGGTGCTGCGCAGCGGCGCCCGGTCCCTGCTGGCGCGGGCGGTCGAGGCGGAGGTGGCGGCGTTCCTTGATGGCCACTCCGAGGCGCGCACCGAAGAAGGCCGCCGACGGCTGGTGCGCCACGGCCACCTGCCCGAACGCGAGATCATGACCGGCATCGGCCCGGTTGCGGTTCGCGCGCCACGGGTTCGCGACCGCACGGGCCAGGGCGCCGACCGCATCCGGTTCAGCTCCGCGCTCCTGCCGCCTTATGCGCGGCGCTCGAAGAGCCTCGAAGTCCTGATCCCCGCCCTCTACCTCAAGGGCATCTCCACGGGCGACTTCGCCGAGGCGCTGGCGGCCTTGCTCGGGCCGGACGCCGGCGGCCTGTCGGCCTCGACCGTGGCGCGGCTCACCGAGGTTTGGGCGGACCAGCACGCGCACTGGCTGAAGCGGGATCTGTCGGCCAGGCACTATGTCTACTTCTGGGCCGACGGCATCCATGTGCAGGCCCGGCTCGAGGACGATGCGCAATGCCTGCTGGTCATCATCGGCGCGACGCCGGAGGGTAAGAAGGAACTCGTAGGCCTCATCGACGGGGTGCGCGAGAGCGCCCAATCGTGGCGCGAGCTGCTACTTGACCTCAAACGGCGCGGGCTTGCGGTCGCGCCCGACCTCGCCATCGCCGACGGCGCGCTCGGCTTCTGGAAGGCGATCGAGGAAGTGTGGCCCCGGACCCGCAGCCAGCGCTGTTGGCTGCACAAGACCGCCAACGTGCTCAACAAGCTGCCCAAGAGCCAGCACTCGAAGGCAAAGCGTGCTCTCCAGGAAATCTGGATGGCCGAGACCAGGAACGACGCGGACAGCGCCTTCGACGCCTTCATCGAGACCTACGCCGTCAAATACGACAAGGCGGCCGCCTGCCTGGTCAAGGATCGCGCGACGATGCTGGCGTTCTACGACTTTCCCGCCGAGCATTGGAAGCATCTGCGCACCACCAACCCCATCGAAAGCACAGTCGCCACCGTGCGACACCGTACCGTGCGATCCAAGGGATGCCTCTCCAACAAGACGGCGCTCGCCATGGTCTTCAAACTCGCCCAGGCGGCACAGAACAGTTGGCGCCGCCTCGACGGACACAACCTGTTGCCCAAGCTGATCGTCGGCGTAAAGTTCATCGACGGAATCAAAGCCGTCAGGCAACAACCTCAAGCCGCCGCCTGACCCAAACCGTCACCAAGATTCGGCTATAGCTCCTCGCCAAGGTCGACTTCGAAGTCCTTGGCGTCGATCTCAGCGTCCTCGAACACGAACTCCTGATCTTCTGTTCCTTGGCTGTAGACGTCAAAGGTGATGGTCGCTTCGACGTCGATCTCTTGGTCGACCTCAACCGTCCGTCCCCCCATCGGCACCGACTCCTTGTCGATACCATCCCAGAGCGAGAAGCTGATTTCCACGGGCACTTGCACAACCAAGTGCAATGGTAGGCTCGCAACCAACCTGAGCCCTTTCCCGTCCTCATGAGGTTCGAAATCGATGATGTCTATCTCACATTCTGTGGGCCACACGATACTTTGAAGCTCGCCTGACCAAACATGCAACTCACAATCACCAATAGATGGGGTCGCACTAGCACTCAAATCTATGAATTTGACCTTGTTGGCGAGACACGTTCGAAGCTCAATGCCTCCGCCTGTCTCATCCTCAATCAATTCAAAAACCGACCGCCTGAGAACCGGAGGAGCATTAGCTATAAGGGCAAGTGCGCGTTCAACATCTGGCACGAAGTGAAGGCGCTTAGATTTGCTACAGAAGTCTCTTCAATCGGCGTCCTTCGAGACAACTGAGATGCCGATTCCGCGATCTTTTGCCGTTTGGTCAAGGGCATTAAGAGCACGTGCATCCGGAAACTCACTCTTCTTCCTGCCCGTACCGAATGGTGCTCGGCCGGCGAAGTATCCTTCAAAAAGCGTCGCGGTATCTACAAGCTCCGAATCGTTCAATACCTCGCAGTCCGTATCCTCGAGGTATTTGTCAAAGGGCTTATCCCTTCCTGCTTATCCATGAAAGTCCGCTCACCGATGCCTTGTTCCTGCTCGTGTCTAAGTCCGACGAGGTCACAACGACGTAGGCGGGAGTTGCACGGTGCGGACTCGGATATGGCACAGCGACTGGAAACCGCGATGGCTCATACGTTGCGTCTCGGCAGCCTTGCTGAGCCTCATGGATAAGCAGGTATCCCTTTGAGCCCGGTTTGACGAGATGTTGAGTTTCTGGTGTCGAGAACATTCTGAGTTGACCGCTTCGGTTGGTGTTGTTGGGCCTGTGGGGAAGTGGTCAGGCGCGGAGCGGCTGTCCACTTGTCCACAGGGCTTCGGCCGGTCGCGTCGAAGCCGGATCACGCGGCCTGCCGGGTTGGGGTGTCGATGGGCTCGCCGTCGGTTTGGTATCGCGCCAGGCATCGGGGCCCGTGGAAGACGGCGAGCGTGCCGTCGGGATACTCGTGCACCCGGACCGTGGCCTTGACGTAGTGGCGGCGATGGCGGTCGGCGGGGAGCTGCAGGAGCCTGCGCTTGTAGCGCACGGTGTTGTCGTTCGAGACGGTGCGCTCCTCTTGGATGCAGAGGATATCGTCGAGCGCGCCTGCGAAGGAGACGAAGGCCGAGCCTTCGACCTCGGCCGGGAGCGCGAAGCGGGCGTTGTGTTGGGGCAGATAGACCTCCTTGAGGAAGCGGTTGGCCTCATCGATCTCGGTGATGCCGGCGAGCCGGAGTTCCTGCGGCAGGCGCTTCTGCAAGGTGCCGAACATGCGCTCGGACCGCCCCCTGGCTTCGGGCGAATAGGCCGGGATCAGCTCGATGCCGAGGCGCTGAAGCGCGCGCCCCACCTGGGTCAGATTGTCCCTGTCCACCTTGCCGCCGGCCTCGGGCGTGTGCCAGTAGTGGCTGGCCCGGTCGGCATAGAGCGAGCAGAACAGCCCGCGCTCCCCGATCACCTCGAAAAGCGCCCGGAAGCTCGACATCGTGCCCTCTTCGTCGACGAAGAAGGCCGAGTAGATTTCGCTCGTGGCGTCGTCCATGGTGACGATCAGGTCGAGCGGCGGCTGGCCGGGGAGCCACTCATGGCGCGAGCCGTCCTGGTGCACCATCATGCCGGGGAGCGCGCGACGGGGGCGCTTGCGCCGGTGCGCGCCGCGCCTGGGCGCCGCGAGTTATGCCCGATTTTGGGTGACGGCGTGATCAGGCGGCGGCGCGAGTTTTGGTTTCGTCGACCTGCATACCGTCTTTGAATCTCACCCCTTCGATGATCATGGGCAACTGATTGTTTCCCATGAGCCGCCGCCAGGTCTTGCTGGCGGTGGTGATCAGCTTGAAGACCATGGCCAGAGTTGTCCCGTGAGACAAGCAGCCCTTGGTGCGCACGGTGCGGTGGCGGACGGTAGCGAAGACGCTTTCGATGGGGTTGGTCGTCCTGATATGCCGCCAGTGCTCGGCCGGGAAGTCGTAGAAGGCCAGCAAGGCGTCGCGGTCCTTTGTCAAGCAGGCGACGGCTTGGGGGTATTTGGCGTCGTACTTGGCGGCGAAAGTATTCATCGCCCTCTCGGCCTCGGCGCGGCCATCCGCCATCCAGATATCATGCAGGGCAGCTTTGGCGGCCGTTTGTCGCGACTTCGGCAGCTTGTTCAAGACATTGGCTGTCTTGTGGACCCAGCAGCGCTGGCGGCGGGTGTCGGGAAAGATCTCCTCCAGCGCCTTCCAGAAGCCCAGAGCGCCATCGCCGATGGCGAGCTCGGGACCAGCCCGCGCCCGCGCAGGCATGCCAGCAACTCACGCCAGCTCTGGGCGCTCTCGCGCACCCCCGCCTGGAAGCCCACGAGTTCCTTGCGTCCCTCCGGCGTGGCGCCGATGAGGACCAGAATGCATTGCTTCTCGTCCTCCAGCCGACCCTGGAGATAGATGCCATCGGCCCACATGTAGACGTAGCGTCGGGCCGACAGGTCGCGCCGGCGCCAGCGCTCGTGCTCGGCCTCCCACTCCGCCTTCAGGCGGCCGATCACCTGCGCCGACAAGCCAGAGGCGTCCTTGCCGAGCAACGCCTCCAGCGCCTCCTGGAAGTCCCCGCTGGACACGCCACGAAGATAGAGCGTCGGCAAAACCGCATCCAGCGACCGCGTCCGCCGCGCGAAACGGGGCAGAATGGCCGACGTGAAACGGATGCGCTCTCCTCCGACGCTGGCACGGTCCCGGACCTTCGGGCGCCGCACAGACACAGGACCAATGCCAGTCAGGATCGCCCGTTCCGGCCCGTGGCCATGACGCACCAGGCGCCAGCGGCCGTCTTCGGTCTTCAGATGTTCATGCGTCGCCAGCACGGCGGCAACCTCCGCTTCAATGGCCTGTGCCAGGAGCTCGCGAGCTCCGGCGCGGAGTACTTCGGTCAGCGGATCGGCCGTCACCCCTGGATGGTGCAGCGCGACAACACTATCTTCCGTCATGGCGTATCACTCCTTGCTTGAAGACCGGGAGGCTTCGTCACCCCCCACGATACGCCACCTCCTTCTCTCAGCCCGTCACCCACTCTCGGCCATAGCTCGGGCGCCGCTCGCCTGCGCCCATAAGCCTGCAAGGTCAACCGCACCCAGTTGTAGCTGCGCTTGCAGCCGTGCTCCGCCACCAGCTTCTCGTGGAAGTGCTTGGCGGTGAAGTCCCAGTAGCGGGTGTCGAACAGCTCAAGCACCCGCGCCACTTCGTCCACCGGCGCGCAACGTGCCGAGAGGCGGCCCAGGCGGCGGTCGTAGAGGCCCTCCGCACCGTCGGCCTCAAAGCGATCGCGCCAGCGCCGGAAGGTGCGCTCCGAGACGCCCAGGATCTCCGCCGCCTCCGCCTGGCTCAGCACACCGCAACGGGTGCGCCCGTAAACCTCTTCGAACTTCATCAGTCTCAGCCCCTGTGCCTGCTCCGTCCGACGCATCCAAACCCTCCGTGGCTTGGAAGCTTTCTAAAGCCGGACAGATCATCTGGTACATGGACCGGACATATCCTGTGTTACCGACAGCAAAAGACCCGGCCACAGGCGGGCAAGGTCGCAGCCCACAAGGCAAGATGCGCATTGCCGGCGCGGTCGAGCTATCGCCCGAGGGCGAGCCACGCCGCATCCGGCTGGCGCCGATCGGGGATTTCTCCGCGCGCAGCCTTCGTGCCTTCGTTGCCGGGACCTCGGCGCCGGGCGCGCGGGTGATTACCGATGGCTGGAGCGGTTATTGCGGCCTGCCCGACCACGACCACCAGCCCAAGGTCGTCGGTGCAACGCCCGCCCATCTCGTGCTGACGTGGATCCATCGTGTGTTCTCGAACCTGAAGCGCTGGGCGCTCGGAACCTTCCATGGCCTGCGCCGCGCCCATCTGCGCCGCTACCTCGACGAGTTCGTGTTCCGCTGGAACCGCCGCCGCCACACCGCAACGGCTTTCGACACCCTGCTCGGCATCGGCACGCGCCTGCGACCCGCCGACTACCGCGACATCGTCGGACAACACGTCTGATCCCGGCAGGCCGGGCGCCAGCCACCGCCCGCCCTCCGATCCGCCTCAATCGGAGCCGAATACCGGCCCTCCAGCCTGCCTGACAGCACTCGAAACCAACTTCCTCAAGTCCAAAAGCTCCCGCACATCCCCCGGCACGGTCCGAAAACCGTGCCTGGAACGGAGAAGGCCGATCAACATCTGGTGTGACCGGAAGAAAAGGGATAAGCCATTCGCGTATTTCAATAGTTTAGAAACCACAGTGGCGGAGGGGGTATCCAAGAGGCACGGTTATCAGTGGTTTATAAGCGTTGTCATCTGTTGTTCAAAATCAAAAGGTTAGATAGAGAATCGGGTCCTTGCGTTGTCACCTGTTTTCACCCAGTATCGCTGAGAATGTGGGATATAATGTGGGTATCAAAATTGTGGGTGCCACAAAAAAGAGGCGATTAACGGCAGCGTTCGTCCGAAGCGTCGACCAGGCCGGGGTCTACGGCGACGAACACGGACTCCGGTTGCGCGTCTATCAATCGGGCAAACGGAAGTCGATCTCCAGGCAATGGATATGGCGCGGCACGGTCAACGGCGTTCGCCGTGACGCGGGGCTGGGTGGCTTTCCGTACGTCACTCTGGCCGAAGCCCGTCAAACGGCCTTCGAATACCGGAAGATCGCAAGGGCGGGCGGCGATCCGCTCGCACTGAAACGCCAGCCGGACGTGCCGACATTCGCCGAGGCGGTCGAGACCGTGATCGGCATTCACCGAGAAGGCCGGAAGGATGCCGGCAAGAGCGAGAAGCAATGGCGGGCGAGCCTGAGGAACTACGCCATGCGACGGCTCGGCCGGAAGCGCGTCGACGAGATCAACACGGCGGACGTGATGGCTGTCCTGATTCCGCACTGGCATACGAAGAACGAAACTATGCGGCGGGTGCGCCAGCGTATCGGAGCGGTGATGAAGTGGGCCGTTGCACAGGGCTACCGTGACGACAATCCCGCGGGAGACGCTATTACTGCCGCTCTGCCGAAGAACAGCAGCATGCGCAGGCATCAGCGCGCCTTGCCGTTTGGGGAAGTCGGCGACGCGCTCAACGAGGTGAAGTGGTCCGGTGCGTACCGGCCCACGGTTCTCGCCTTCGAGCTTCTAGTACTGACGGCCTGCCGGTCCGGCGAGGTTCGACTCGCGACCTGGGATGAGATCGACTTCGACACGGCGACATGGACAGTGCCCGCGAACCGGATGAAGTCAAAGCGCGACCATCGGGTCCCGCTCTCAGGCCGGGCGCTGGAAATCCTGCAGGAGGCACGCGATTTTACTGACATCTCGGGCTTGGTCTTCCCGTCGCCGCGCGGGGGTTCGGTAAGTGAGAACACGCTCTCCAAGCTTCTCCGGGAGCTTCAGATCGACGCAGTGCCGCATGGGTTCCGCTCGTCGTTTCGGGATTGGGCGGCGGAGTGCTCCGACGCGCCTCGCGAGGTCTGCGAGCTCGCCCTGGCGCACGTCAACTCGGATCGCGTGGAGGCCGCCTATCGTCGGACCGACCTTTTCGAACGGCGCCGGGTTCTGATGGAACAATGGTCGAGCTTCGTTGGGCGGGTGCCTGAAACCAGCGAGGAGCAGACTCGGCGATAGGAATTACTTCGGGCGCAATCCGCGAACGCCATCTTCAGAGGTTGCAGGAAGCCGGTCGTCATTGTGGCAATCAAAAACATGGCGCCGCACGTCGGCTAAGCCCTGATCCTGATCCAAGGCGCTCGTCGGCGACGCGCGCCCCGGAAGGCGACAAAGGCAACAATTGCTGTCTGCGAATTAGACCTAATTCGATAAATGGCTTATCCCTTTGCTTCTGGTCACACCAGATGTTGATCGGCCTTCTACGTTCCAGGCACGGTTTTCGGACCGTGCCGGGGGATGTGCGGGAGCTTTTGGACTTGAGGAAGTTGGTTTCGAGTGCTGTCAGGCAGGCTGGAGGGCCGGTATTCGGCTCCGATTGAGGCGGATCGGAGGGCGGGCGGTGGCTGGCGCCCGGCCTGCCGGGATCAGACGTGTTGTCCGACGATGTCGCGGTAGTCGGCGGGTCGCAGGCGCGTGCCGATGCCGAGCAGGGTGTCGAAAGCCGTTGCGGTGTGGCGGCGGCGGTTCCAGCGGAACACGAACTCGTCGAGGTAGCGGCGCAGATGGGCGCGGCGCAGGCCATGGAAGGTTCCGAGCGCCCAGCGCTTCAGGTTCGAGAACACACGATGGATCCACGTCAGCACGAGATGGGCGGGCGTTGCACCGACGACCTTGGGCTGGTGGTCGTGGTCGGGCAGGCCGCAATAACCGCTCCAGCCATCGGTAATCACCCGCGCGCCCGGCGCCGAGGTCCCGGCAACGAAGGCACGAAGGCTGCGCGCGGAGAAATCCCCGATCGGCGCCAGCCGGATGCGGCGTGGCTCGCCCTCGGGCGATAGCTCGACCGCGCCGGCAATGCGCATCTTGCCTTGTGGGCTGCGACCTTGCCCGCCTGTGGCCGGGTCTTTTGCGGTGCGGAACGGGAGGGTGGCCTCATCGATCTCGATCAGGTCCTCAAGCAGGCTGCGATCCGGATCGACCATGGCACGGCGCAGCTTGTGCAGCAGGAGCCAGGCACTCTTGTAACTGCCGAGCCCGAGCTGGGCCTGGAGTTGCAGGGCGGAGATACCATTCGAGTGGCCGGTCACGATGTGAACGGCCATGAACCAGGTCTTCAGGGGCAAGTGCCTGCGGTGCATGATCGTGCCTGCGGTGCATGATCGTGGCTGCGGTGCATGATCGTGCCTGCGGTCACCGAGGTCTCCTTCCCGCAGGCCGCACATTCCCAGCTCGCCCGGCGCCGCTTCAGTTCCCAGCCCCTGTCATGGCCGCAGGCGGGGCAGACGAAGCCGTCGGGCCAGCGCCTGGCGGCGAGATGCCGGGCACAGGAGGCTTCATCGGGAAAGCGCGCCTCGAAGGCGGCGCGGGACATGGGGCGGTCATATTTCCAGCGGCTGGCCATCACGGAACATTACACGAACATCCTGCCGACGCCCACCAGAAACTCAACATCTCGTCAAACCGGGCTCAAAGGGATAAGCCTTTTCGATAATATCGAAGCGCGCTATTTGCGCTCCCGCAAGTATAGGATTCCGTGTGCTTATAGCTCCTGATGCAAGTCACCGGCCGCACGACCGCACCGTGCTAGGTGTCGGAGGTTACTCTGCCCTGGCGCTAGTGCCGCCGCCTCCGCTGTGCCACTCGTGGAGTGGGCCCCCTGGGGTCGGACAGGCGGATTGAAATGATTTGACCGGGGGTGCGTAGGGCGATCGAAGGATCGCAGCCCAT
The DNA here is from genome assembly GCA_965262755.1 of Alphaproteobacteria bacterium. Lineage (GTDB taxonomy): Bacteria > Pseudomonadota > Alphaproteobacteria > UBA828 > UBA828 > WTGU01. Next base: position 2,522,707 of record OZ253557.1, read on the forward strand.
GGCAGAGCATCGAACCCACAGCATCGCCTTCCAGCGCCAAGTTGTTCAGGAGTATCTCGGCGGCGAGACGCTGCACGGTCTGGCACCGCGGGGGTCACAGTCTTAGGCTAAGCGCTCCTCTAGGCAATATGAGGTTCGCACGGAACTGCTCCGGCGAGCCCCCAGGCCGGTGCAGCTTCGCTATTCAACACAGCTCACCGGCGAGCAATACGTTGCCGCCCAGGCGTGGCGCAGAGCCAGACTTGAGCAGTGCCCGAGACATCCGCACGGCGGATGTTCGTTCGCGCGACACGGCACCTACATGCGCAAGACGCCGCGCGAAACACGCGTCGCTCGCTGGTACTGTCCGCAGAGCAAGACCACCTTCAGCCTGCTGCCGGATTGCCTGGCGGCGAGGCTGCCGGGCACGCTCGATGCGCTCGAAGCGGTGGTGGCCCATGCCGAGCGCGCGTCGAGTCTGGAGGCAGCGGCGAACGCGCTGCGCCGCGACGCGGTTCACCTACCCGGCGCCATGCGTTGGGTCCGGCGCCGGGTTCGCCTTGTCCATCATGTCCTGACCGTTGTCCCGGATCTGCTGCCCGATCTGCTCGAGCCGGGCGTTGCCGGGATTGGCGCGGTACGCGACCGCTTCGGAACCGACAGCGCGCTGACGGCGCTGCGCGGTCTGGTTGCGCCGCAGTTGCCGGTGCTCCCCGCTCCCCTGGGTTTTTGCTGCCATCGCTCCGAGGCGACGGGCCGGAATCGCGCCTTCCAACAGAAGATGGGGCCTGACCCGCCGCCGCTGGACGCTTAGCGTTCCAATCATTGCGGCCGGAGCCGCATCGGGGCGGGCAAATCCGGACAAATTCACAGGGAGGGAAGAGAATGCGCGAACGTCCGAATGCACACGGCGTCCCGCAACGAGGACAGCCGTCCTGCAAGCGCCCCGTTGCCGGCTATCTCCGCTCCGCAACAGAACCCGATGATGAGTCGATCCGGGTTCAGCTCGAAGCCGTCGTCCGATACGCCCGCGAACGCAACTTTCAGCTCATACGCATCTATTGCGACGAGTGCAGGAGCGGCTTGCGCATCGACGACCGCCCCGGGCTGCAGCAACTGTTCCGGGATATCGAGAACGGCGCGGGCGACTTCGACGCCGTCCTGCTCTTCGATTCCAGCCGCTGGGGCCGCTTCGTCGATCCCCACGGGCTTGTCACCGACGAGTTCGCCCGCAGGAGGGCCGGCATGGAGATCCACTATTGTGCCGATCAACTACGCCATGACGGGAGGCCTGTAGCGAGTATCGTCAAAGCCATTAAGCGTACCATGGCCCGCGAATACGACCGCGAGTTGGTCTGTCGGGAGCGCCGAGGCGTCGGCGCCGTGGTTCGAAGAATGGCCGCGGCCGCCAACGAATGTGCCGGCACCGACCGGGCGAAAGATAGCGGCGTGCGAAGCGGTGCGCCCATGCCCGCCCGGAAAGAGCCCGCTCCCGGCTGAGCGCACACCCGATCAGGATCGTCCGCCAGCGCTGCATTCGACAGGGCCGCCTCCGGAGCGTCGAGACCTTCGAGGTCCCACACCACGCATTTCCCGGCTCCAGCCTCAGACAATCGCAACACACGGGCGCTTGAATTGGCCGCCGGGCCAACCTGCGCACACACGCACAAGATGAGGACCCAGTGATCGGCAAACCGAACCTGAAACAGGATCCGCAATCCGAACCTGCGAAGCCGTGGCGGCGCGCCGTCGCCTATCTCCGGATGTCGACCGAGCACCAGCAATATTCGACCGAGAACCAGATGGCGATCATCGAGGGCTACGCCGCCGAGCACGACATGGAGATCGTGGCCACCTATTCAGATGACGCGAAGAGCGGCCTGCAACTCAAGAACCGACCTGGGATGCAGCGCATGCTGGAGGACGCGCAGCGGAAGGATTCCGGTTTCGACACGATCCTGGTCTACGACGTGAGCCGCTGGGGCCGTTTCCAGGATACCGACGAAAGCGCGGCCCTCGAGTTCGCCTGCAGGGAGGCCAAGGTCGAAGTCCATTACTGCGTCGAGCAGTTCGTCAACGACGAAAGCCCTGTTTCAACGATCATCAAGGGCGTCAAACGCGCCATGGCCGCCGAATACAGCCGTGAGCTCTCGAAAAAGGTGTTCGCCGGCCAGTGCCGGCTCATCGAGCACGGCTTCCGCCAGGGCGGAATGGCGGGCTGCGGGCTGCGTCGCATGCGTGTCGACGAGAGCCGTGAACCCCAAGGCATTCTCTCCAGGGGCCAGCGCAAGAGCCTGCAGACCGACCGGGTGATCCTCGTACCCGGACCGGAGGACGAGGTCGAGACCGTCCGCTGGATGTACCGGCAGTTCGTCGTCGTCGGCCGGCTTGAGGGCGAGATCGCCGCGCTCCTCAACGAGCGGGGCCTGAAAACAGATCTCGACCGGCGCTGGACCCGCGGCACCGTCCATCAGGTGCTTACCAGCGAGAAGTATATCGGCGACAACGTCTACAACCGGCACTCTCACAAGCTGAAGAAAACCCACAAGGACAACCCGCCCGAAGAGTGGATACGGGCCAAAGGCGCCTTCCAAGCGATCGTCGATGAGCAGCTGTTCTTCACCGCCCAAGGCATGATCAGGGAACGCAACCGGCGGTTCTCGGACGAGGAGATGCTGAACCGGCTCAAGGGGCTCTTCAAGCACAAGGGCTATCTCTCCGGTCTCGTCATCGACGAAGCTGAGAACATGCCTTCGAGCGGCGCCTACTCCTCGCGCTTTGGCAGTCTGATCCGCGCCTATTCGCTGGTCGGCTTCACGCCAGACCGAGATTGCCGCTACATCGAGATCAACCGGGTCCTCCGCCGGATGCATGCCGTGGCCGTCGCCGAGACGATCGCCGAAATCGAGCGGATCGGGGGCGCCGTTGCCCGGGATCCGGCCACCGACCTCCTGACCGCGAACGGCGAGTTCACTGCCTCCATCGTACTCGCCCGTTGCCAGCACACGCCGACTGGGTCCAAGCGCTGGAAGATCCGGCTGGACACCGGGCTCGTGCCCGACCTCACAGTCGCCTTTCGCATGGATGGCGCGAACGAGGCGGTACTCGATTATAACTCCTGCCGCTACCGGTACTGGACATGAAGCGTCTCCGGCTCGCCGATGACAACGGCCTAACGTTGGATGCCTTCCGGTTCGACACGCTGGAATTCTTCTTCGCCATGGCCGAGCGGGCGCTCATCTCGGAGGTCGCGCGATGATGGGTCCGTGCGATGGCCTCACGATCGAATTTATCCCGGTCGACCGGATCAAGGTCCTCAATCCCCGGGAGCGCGACAGAAAGAAGTTTCTCGAGATCGTCGACAGCATCAAGAAGGTCGGTCTCAAGCAGCCCATCAAGGTAACCCGCGTCAACGGCTCGGGGGGCAAGGCCGAGTACGGTCTGGTCTACGGCCAGGGCCGGCTTGAGGCGTTCATCGCGCTGGGACAGAAGGAGATCCCGGCGATCGTTGACGATCTCTCGGAAGAAGACAGCCTGCTGATGAGCCTGGTGGAGAATGTCGCCCGTCGTCATCGCCGTCCGACGGAGCTGCTTCGAGAGATCGGCGCCCTCAAGAAACGCGGCTACACGGATGCGCAGATCGCGCGCAAGATCGGCTTTTCCTCGACATACGTTCATGACATCCGGCGGCTGCTGGAGACCGGTGAGGAGCGGCTCCTGGTTGCAGTGGAGACCGGCAAGATGCCACTCAACGTGGCGATGGACATCGCGGCCGCGGATGACAAACGCGTGCAGCAGGTCTTGGCCGAGTCCTATGAGACTGGGGCTTTGTGCGGCAAGCAACTGATCGAAGCCAAGCATCAGGTCGAGCGGCGCCAGAGGTTTGGCAAATCGCATATGTCGGTACAGGCCAAACGTGGCCGGACGCGTACTTCATCCGCTGAGCTGGTCCGTGCGTTGAAAAACCAGACGCAACGGCAGCGCTTGACGATCAAGAGGGCCGAAATCACCGCCGGTCGGCTCCGGCTCGTCGTCCAGGGGCTGCACGTGCTGCTCGCCGACGAGCACTTCGTCACCCTGCTACGCGCCGAGAATGTGCACACCATGCCCGCCCCGCTGGCGCGCCTGATCGCAGAACTCAAGGAGGAATGGCATGACCGGCAAGGTTCCGACGGGCTTCGAACCCGAGAGCGTAACGATCAGGGTGCAAGCCATTCTCCCGCTGAAAAAGGTCCCTGCCAGCGTCAGGAAGGGCCGGAAATACCGCCAGATCACGGCGGCGATCCGGGAGATCGGCATCGTCCAACCTCCCGTCGTGGCGCGCCATCCCAAGCTGCGGGACAAGTTCCTGCTCCTCGAAGGCCACCTCAGGATCGAGGTACTCAAGGAACTGGGCGTCGAAGAGGTGACCTGTCTGGTTTCGCTCGACGACGAGGCCTTCACCTACAACAGGCAGGTCAATCGACTCGCGACGATCCAGGAACACAGGATGATCTTGAAGCTCATCGAGCGCGGCGTTTCTGAGGTGCGGATCGCAGAGGCCCTCGATGTCAACGTTGGAAGCATTCGCGCCAAACGGGACCTCCTGCACGGCATCTGCCCGGAGGCGGTGGAACTCCTCAAGGACAGGCACTGTCCGATGGAGAGCATTCAGGCACTCAAGAAGATGAAGCCGGTGCGGCAGGTCGACGCGGTGGAAATGATGATCGCGATGGACAACTACACGGTTCCCTACGCCAAGGCCTTGGTCGCATCGACACCGCCGGACCAGCTGGTCGACGCCGACAAGCCCAGGGCTCCCAAGAGCGTCTCACCGGAGCAGATCGCGCGGATGGAGCGCGAAATGGCGAGCCTTCAGCGCGGCATCAGACGCATTGAGGCGACCTTCGGCCCCGACCATCTCAATCTGGTATTGGGAGCCCGTTACGTGGAGTCCCTCCTCGGCAACTCAGCAATCGATCGCTACCTCGAGAAGCACCACCCGGAAATACGGGGGGAGTTCATCACGATTTGCGAGGCCACGGCGCTAGGGAAAGTCTGAACAACCCCATGTTCGCGGTTTCGAGGGGGAGAGGCGGCTTGGATGTGAAGCTCGACGATATTGCCGACAGGCCGGGGGCTGCTTTGGTCACGGGATACGGAGCGAACGGGCGATATCCGCGTCGATCCGCCTCCTTCCCCGCCGTCCCGCCAGCGGCGGGCAGACTACTCCCCTGTCATCCCGTCGCGTAGCGGCCGGCGATCAGCAGATTCGAGAACCCCAGCAGCAACGCGATGCGCTGCCTGTTCTTTGCCACGCCCCGGTAGCGCACCTTGGCGTAGCCGAAGTGCCGCTTCACGTACAGGAACGGATGCTCAACCTTCGCCCGCACCGACGCCTTGCGCTTCTCGGCAGCCTCTTCGGCGCCACTCTCCGCCAGCAGCCGGCGCCGGCCCGGCTTCATCGCCACACGCCACTCGACACCGCCATCCCGGTGCTCGGGACGCTTCTCCACCCCCTGGTAGCCTGCGTCGCCCCACGCCGTCGTCTCAGCGCCATGCAGCAGCGCTCCCGCCTGCGTCACGTCGCTTGCGTTGGCCGCCGTCGTCGTCAGGCTGTGCGCCAGACCAGACCCGGCGTCCACCCCGATATGCGCCTTCATCCCGAAATACCACTGCTTGCCCTTCCTCGTCCGATGCATCTCAGGGTCCCGTGCGCGGCGCCGGTTCTTCGTCGACGACGGCGCGTCGATGATGCTCGCGTCAACGATCGTCCCCGTGCGCAGCCGATGGCCGCGCGACGCCAGGTGCGCATTGATCTCCTCGAACAGACCCTCGCCCAGGCCGTGCTTCTCCAACAGATGCCGGAAGTTCAGGATGGTGGTCTCGTCGGGCAGCGCCTCCGTCAACCGCAGCCCCACGAAACGCCTCACCGACTCCACCTCGTAGAGAAGGTCCTCCATCCCCGGGTCGCTCAGGTTGTAGAACAACTGCACGCAGTGAACACGCAGCATCACCGACAGCGGGTACGGGCGCCGACCGCGCCCCGCCTTCGGATAGAACGGCTCAATCCGTCGCTCCAGCCGCTCCCAGGGAACCAGCTTGTCCATCTTCTCAAGGAACAACTCACGCCGCGTCCGGCGCTTCTTCAAGTCGTGCTCCAGTTCCGCAAAGCTTGCCTGTGCCATGGCTCGATCATCCAATCCGCGACTCCTGCGCAAATTATGGCACACGCAACTTGATCAGACCTTCCCTAGTATCGAAGGCCGCCGAATAGGGGAAGTTCGAGCGGCGATTGGCGGGGATGGGGACCCGGACCTAACAAGCGCGGGGACCGTAGGAGATGCCGCACTGAGGGCGGATGAAGCGCGGCGGTGGGGATGACGGCGAGCCCGTTCGGGGCCCACCAGGTCGGTCGTCATAGGGCCAGCCGCAAGGGTAGATGATCCGCACTGCCTTCGTTGTTGGAGGTGGTCGGCTCGTGCTCCATCACGGCGCTTCGCATGGTATGGCGTAGATCATGTGGTCAGTCCCGCCGGTTGGCCCTGTCCGCGATTTCCTGACAGGAAGCCATCAGTGCGGCGAAGCGTTCCGCTTCGTCGAGCAATAGCCCGTCTTCGACCATTCGCGTGTAGTCGTCTGCAAGTACGTCTAGCGAAGCGCCCAGCGGGACAAGCTGCAAGGCGCCTGCGACGGCGGCGTGGTAGTCCACCCATTGTCCCGACGCATCCTTTTCGCGAAAGAACATGGTCTTGTGCGACGCCACGGCTTCGGCGATCTCCCGGTCTGCAAGGGCATGTTCCGTCAGGCCGGCACTGTCGAGCCGCACGAGGTCGTACCAGTGGCGCGCGAAACGCTGGCCCCGCAATCGCCCCTGCAAGCAATAGACATGGACGGCCGTAGCCTTCTCCCAGAATGTCCGTTCGACTTGCATGACCCGCGGTTCGGCCGTCGGGAATTCGACGGCCGGGACATGAGGCGCCGCATCGCAGACGACCGGCATCGGGGCGTTCGGCTCGCCCGTGGCGCGCGCCCCGAATTCCAGCTTCACCTCGGGTCGGACATAGCCCGTCCCCTCGGTCAGCGGCGCATAGCGGACGAAGAGGTCGCTATCCTCGATCCTGACTGCGCCGTCCGCTTCGACGGCGTGCAAGGCCGCGGCCAGATACGGGGCGGCCGTATTACGCGTCCAGGCTGCCAGGCGTTGGCGTATCTCTCTCGTCCATCGCTGTTCCTGGCTCCGGCTCTTCGGCAGAGCGCCCGGATTGTCACCGACAAGGTCCGGTGCGAGCTCCCGGATGTCATGGGTGAGGTCGACGTCCTCGGAGAACCGCGGAATGGCTCGATACGCCTTGGACAGCGACGTGCCGCCCTTGAAGACGAGCGGCGCGCCCATGGGCGCTGTGAACAGCATCTGGAGAGCCCAGACCACCCAGATGTCCTTTTCCAGCAGATAGGCCGGCCTGCCCGACGCACTGGCGGCGACATCGAGCACCTCCCGACGATCGTTGCGGGAGAGAACCAGGTAGCGCTCAGCCATGCGCCAGCCTGCTCACAGGTCCCGCTAGCCATCCCGGCATCTGCGCGGTGACGCTGGCCAGCTCCTGGCGCTCTTCAGCGGTCAAGGACAGACCAATCTCAGAAATCGCCGTCTCGGCCCTTTCGGGTCCCAGCCAGGCGAGCGCTCGGACGGCGTCTCCCGCCTTGCGGCCCGTCAGCACGAGCTGCCACGGCGGCGCGTGTCGCAACTCGACCTCCTGGCGGCCGAGCTTCAGTTTGCGGCTGCGTCCCGAAGTCAGAAAGATCGGCTTGACTGGCACCTGGGTCGTCAAACCGAGCTTGTTCGCCGCCATGGCGCCGCTGGCAGCGATCCGCTCCCCGCGCTGCGCCGCCACCGCCTCGACCGTCTTCCGCAGCGAGGGCGCCCGGCTGCCGAACCGGCTCTTGACCGGCAGGACATAGAGGCCCCGCCCCGCACGCAGCAACTCCCCGCGACGGGAAAGACGCGAAAGAGCCTGATCGACTGCGGCACGGCTGCCTAGATGAAGCAATCCCTTGGCCGCTACCGGTACTCCCTCGGGTTGAGTTCGGGCGTGATGCAGAACTGCTTCACTCAGTCGTTCCACAAGACGTCTCCTTTCTGTCAGATAAGTATAGTGATTTCTGACGAATTGCAAATTCGGAGGTGCCGTACGATCCCTGTTCGGCTGGTCAAGACGCTTGGTCCGGTCCCGCACATACGGCTCCAGCATCGGTTGATCGCCGGTAATGGGACTATCGGCAACTGGGGTACGAGAGAGGCTCGCGGGGCAAGCTGAGCGGCACCGGCTGGTCCGCGGACGGGAACGACTACACGGTGACCGCCTTGTTGTTCGACCCGGACCTCCCGGGTGGCACCGCGCGCGACCACCGCCGGGCCGCCGGGCCCCAGGGTGAAGCCGAAGCCGGACCCCGAGCGCCGGAACAGCACTTCGGCATCCCCATCCCGGCCTCATCGCCGAAGCGCCCGCGCGTCCACCGTTCCGTTCGCTGCCCCATTGCGCCGCGACTGCGATCCCGCCCCACGTCTCCGGCGCGCGCTGCTCGATGTCCCAATGGCGGTAGAGGACGATGGTGAACGAGAGCCCGTAGCCCGAGGCGCCCGGGTCGAGGCGCACGGAGGCGCTCGCCCCCACTCCTCGAAGCCCGAGGCCTCGTGCGCGATGAGCGTCCGCGCGCGCGCCTCGACGGAGAGGCCCGGTGCCGCGTCACGCTGCCGCCATCCGCGATGTGAGCGCCCGTGGCGTTCGAGAGCCGGAGCGTGAAGGTCTCCTCGCCTTCGTCGATTGAATCGTCCAGCACCGGCACGGAGACCGTCTTCTCCGTCTCGCCCGCGGCAAAGGTCAAGGTCCCCGATGCCGCCGTATAGTCCGCCCCCGCCGTCGCGCTGCCGTCCGACGTCGCATAGTCCACCGTCACCGTGCCCGATGCCGCCCGGCTCAGGCTCACCGCGAAGTCGAGCGTCGCGTCCGCCGCCTCATGGACCCGTGCATCCACCACCGCGAGCGTGGGCGCGCCGTCGTCCGCCCCCACCGGCGCGGTCGTCTCCCGGGTCAGGCGCACCGATACCTCCTCGCCGCGGCGCCAGCCCGGATCGGCCGACGGCCAGTTGAAGTATCGGTGATAGGTGTTCTCCCCGTCCGCGAACGACAGTGCCGTGCCGCCCAGGTGTAGCGTCAGTCCGCCGGTGTCCCGCAGCGGGAAGGAGAGCTCGAAGAGGACATCCGCGCATCGACTGGAAGCTGATCACCGACCTGCCTGTCGACAGCCACGATGACGCCGTAGAGAATTTGTAGCGGTGCGCCATGCGCTGGAAGATCGAGGTCTTCCACAAGATCCTGAAATCGGGCTGCCGGGCGGAGCAGGCGTGCCTGCGGACCGCCGAGCGGCTGGTCAGGTTGATCGCAGTGTTCTGAATCCTGGGCTGTGAATCCTGGGCTGGCGCGCGTTCTGGCTGACGATGCTAAACTGGGCCGAACCAGACCTCGAACCGAACCTCGTACTCAGCGAGCTCGAAACGAGCATCCTGGATCGCCTGGTCCCCGACCCGGCACGCGATCCTCCCGCAGCCAAGAGACTCTCACTCTATCTCACCAAGATCGCCCGGCTCGGCGCCTATCTCGCCCGCGCCAAGGACCCGCCGCCGGGAAACATCGTCATGTGGCGCGGCCTCTCTCGCCTCAACGACATAACGCTCGGAGCAACCCTGCAAGCCGATGTTGTGGGTAGCCGCGAAACGTCGGGTTGAGACAGACCGAGCATTCGCGCCGCTTCGTTCTAGGTGATGCCGCGTTGCCGGACGATGGCGTCAATGCGGCTGACGAGTTCGGCCTCCAGCAGGTGCGCGTCGGCGTCGGGACGATCGAGGTCCGCGAACACGTTGCCGCTACCGCGTTCGACGTTAGTGTCGGTGGTGTTCATCGATCTAGACTCCACCATGGGTGTCGCGGTAGTGCTGCCCGGCGACCCTTAATATGCGCCGGACCAAATTGAGTTCGTGTCTCGGCATCTCGGCGTCCCGCCTGGCTTTCTACGCCCTCCTTCCGTTCCAAGCCCCCGCCTCCCGTCTCATCGAGATTGACGCGTTGATGTCATCCTGTTTGCCGTGCCTTAGCCTCCCGTGGATTCTCCGATCAACCGGAGGCACCCGGCGTTTGTGGGAGGGTGCGAATTCTTATTTTCCCGGCGTCCGTTGCCGGTACGCCCGGGCTGCTGTCGTTTGACGAGGATCCGGAGTCGAAATGCGGGTCGAATCGGCCGTTTGCCCTATTGGGCAAGGTTCCGGTGGGCCGCAAGGCACGCAAAGCACTTGATATCGTGACGCAGCCTTTCCAGGAAGACTGCGGCAGGTTGGAGAGCAGATAGCTGGTATACGAAAAAATCTTGTTCTAAAATTGAGGGACATAAAATTTAGAGAACTTCAATTAACTATTTTATATCAATGTGTTATCTGAAATAGGTGGCGGATGGGGTGGGATTCGAACCCACGAGGGACTCGCGCCCCTGCCGGTTTTCAAGACCGGTGCCTTCAACCGCTCGGCCACCCATCCGCACGGCGATATCATCAGCCCGCTCGCCCGCGTTCAAGGCGGAAACGCTCGTCAACGGCTTTTTGACTAAGGACCGCCCTTCTATGCTATAGGGCGCCCCACGCCGCCCCGCATCGGGGCGGCTCACCAGTGAAGGGGCGCGGCAGGCGCGCGGGCGTGGCGGAATTTGGTAGACGCGCGTGGTTTAGGACCACGTGGCTAAGGCCGTGGGGGTTCGAGTCCCTTCGCCCGCACCATCGCCGACGCAGCCCGGCCCAACCGGCGCGTGCCGGGCATACGGAGTACGACATGAGCGCTAGACCATGCAGGTGACGGAGACCCTCGCGGAAGGACTGAGGCGCGAGCTCAAGGTAACGGTGCCCGCCGCCGACCTCGAAGCCGATATCGAGGGGCGGCTCGACGAGTTGCGCAAGACCGTGACCATGAAGGGCTTCCGGCGTGGCAAGGTGCCGCTCTCGATCGTGCGCCGTCAATACCAGCCGCGCGTGCTGGGCGAGGTACTGCAGCAGACGATCGAGACGAGCTGGCGCGAGGCCGTCGAGGAGCGTGAGCTGCGCCCGGCCATGCAGCCCGAGATCGAGATCACGTCTTACGACGAAGGCAAGGATCTCGAGTTCACCATGGGGATGGAGGTCCTGCCGAACATCGAGTTCGGCGATTTCTCCGAGCTCGCTGTTACGCGGCTTAAGGCCGAGGTGAGCGACGAATCGGTGGAGGACGCGCTTGGCCGCCTCGCCGAAGCCGAGAAGCGTTTCGAGCCGGTCGGCGAGCCGAGGCCGGCGCGGGAAGGCGACGAGATCCTGGTCGACATCGCCGTCGAGGTCGACGGCAAACCGGCGCCCGAACGGAGCGGCACGGACGTGCCGCTCGAGCTTGATGCCGAAGCGCTCATGCCCGAAATGACCGAGCAGCTCGTCGGCGCGGAGGCTGGCGAGGAACGCGAGGTGACGATCACCCCTCCAGCGCCGACGCCCGAGGGCGAAGACGACGCGGAGGATCAGGCCGGAGCGGCGGATACCGCCACCCTGTTCAAGATAACGGTCAAGGAGGTGCGGGAGCGGCTGCCCGTCACGGTCGACGAAGCCTTTGCCGAGCGCCGCGGCGCCCAGGACTTGGACGAGCTGCGCGGCGTGATCCGCGATCAAATTCAGTCGGAGTACGAGCAGGTCTCGCAGGCCCGGCTCAAGCGCTCGCTGCTCGATGTCCTCGATGAGCGCTACAAATTCGAGGTGCCGCCCGGCATGGTCGAGCGCGAGTTCGACGCCGTCTGGCAGCAGATCGAGAACGACGCCAAGAGGGCCGAGACGGAAATCGCCACGCTCCTCGATCAAACGGAGGAGGAGGCGCGGGAAGAGTTCCGCCAGATTGCCGAGCGGCGCGTGCGTCTCGGCCTCCTGATCGCCGAGATCGGCGGCGCCAACGACATCACCGTCGAGCAGGAGGACTTGCTCCGCGCCGCCATGATGAGCGCCCGCGGCCATGCCGAGCCGCAGCGTCTCCTCGACTACTACAGGAACCAACCGCAGGCGCTCGAACGATTCCGCCCCACGGTATTCGAGGACAAGGTGATCGCCTTCTTGAGCGAGCTCGCCACGGTCTCGGATGAGGTGGTCGATGTGGAGACGTTGCTGCGCGATCCGGACGAGGACGAGAAACCGTCGGACTCCGAAACAGCCCAGGCCGGTGAGGACGAGAGTGCTGCGGCCGATGAGGGCGAGAGCACCGCGCCGGACAAGTCGGGCTGAGCCCCCTCGCCGGAAGGAAGAGCGTCATGGCGGATATCGTCGAGACCTACGCCAATACCCTCGTGCCCATGGTCGTGGAGCAGACCAACCGGGGCGAGCGCGCCTACGACATTTACTCGCGCCTGCTCAAGGAACGGATCATCTTCCTGACCGGCGGCATCGGCGACGAGGTCGCGAGCCTGGTGACCGCGCAGCTCTTGTTCCTGGAATCGGAGAACCCGACCAAGGACATCTCGGTCTATATCAACAGCCCCGGCGGCCTCGTGACATCGGGCCTCGCGATTTACGACACGATGCAGTACGTGCGGCCGGCGGTGGCCACGCTCTGCATCGGCCAGGCGGCCTCCATGGGCTCGCTGCTGTTGGCGGCCGGCGCCGCGGGGCAGCGCTTCACGTTGCCCAACGCCCGCATCATGCTGCACCAGCCGTCCGGCGGCTTTCAGGGGCAAGCGACCGACATCGAGATTCACGCCAAGGAGATCCTTTCGCTGCGTCAGCGCCTCAATGAAATTTACGTGAACCACACCGGCCAGGATATTGCGGTCATCGAGGATAGTCTGGAGCGCGACAAATTCATGACTCCGGACGAAGCCAAGGAGTTCGGGATCGTGGACGATGTGGTCTCGCAGCGGCCGGAGGCTGCCGACGAATCGGATGACAAGGGCGGCGCCAAGAGGGGAAGCTAGAGATCGCGGCCCGCCGGAGTCGATTTTGGGCGTGGTACCTCCAGCCTGCAGATTGGCGCGGAAAGCACTAGATATTGGGCCTCGAAAACACCGAATGTTGGGCCTAGACACGGGCCGAGGTGTTTGCCAACCTCACGGGGTTCGGGTTGTCTGGAGAGGAGCGTCGCGGGCCTACGGGCGGTTTTAGCAGGCGAGTCCCGGCAAGCGGCGGTACGGAGCGGACATGAACAAGTCCAGCGGCGGCGATTCGAAGAATACGCTGTACTGCTCTTTCTGCGGAAAGAGCCAGCACGAAGTGCGCAAGCTCATCGCGGGGCCCACGGTGTTCATCTGCGACGAGTGCGTCGAGCTCTGCATGGACATCATCCGCGAGGAGCACAAGAGCGCGCGGGTGAAGAGCCGCGATGGCGTACCCACACCTGCCGAGATTTGCGAGGTGCTGTCCGACTACGTGATCGGTCAGGACCACGCCAAGCGGGTGCTCTCCGTCGCCGTGCACAACCACTACAAGCGCCTCGCCCACGGCAGCAAGGGCAACGAGGTCGAGCTCGCCAAGTCCAACATCCTGCTCGTCGGGCCGACCGGCTGCGGCAAGACTCTGCTCGCTCAAACATTGGCCCGCATCCTCGACGTGCCCTTCACGATGGCCGACGCAACAACGCTGACCGAAGCCGGCTACGTCGGCGAGGATGTCGAGAACATCATCCTGAAACTTCTCCAGTCGGCCGACTATAATGTCGAGCGGGCCCAGCGCGGCATCGTCTATCTGGACGAGGTGGACAAGATCGCCCGCAAGTCGGACAACCCGTCGATTACGCGGGATGTCTCCGGCGAGGGCGTGCAGCAGGCGCTGCTCAAGATCATGGAAGGCACCGTGGCCTCGGTCCCGCCCCAGGGCGGGCGCAAGCATCCGCAGCAGGAGTTCCTGCAGGTCGACACGACCAACATCCTGTTCATCTGCGGCGGCGCCTTCTCGGGCCTGGAGAAAATCATCGCCCAGCGCGGGCGCGGCATGGCGATCGGCTTCGGCGCCGATGTGCGCGCGCCGGACGAGCGGAAGACCGGCGAGATTCTGCGCGAGGTCGAGCCGGAAGACCTGCTCGGCTTCGGGCTCATCCCCGAGTTCGTCGGCCGTCTGCCGGTGATCGCGACTCTCGACGATCTCGATGCGGACGCGCTGGTGGAGATTCTGGTCAAGCCGAAGAACGCGCTCGTGAAGCAGTACGAGAGGCTGTTCGACATGGAGAGCGTGACGCTGGCCTTCACCGAGGACGCGCTCCGCTCGGTCGCGCACAAGGCCATCTTGCGGAAGACCGGCGCACGCGGCCTGCGTTCCATTCTCGAGGCCATCCTGCTCGATCCGATGTTCGATTTGCCGAGCTACGATTCGGTCGAGGAGGTCGTCATCAACCGTGAAGTGGTCGAAGGCAGGGCACAGCCTCTCCTGATTTATTCCGACCGGCTCGAGGACGCGAGTTCGTCGGCATCCTGAGAGGCCGCTTGAACAGCGGCGTCTCCGTACTTACCTTGCCTGGGGGGGAGCGGCGGCGCCGGCCACCGCTCTGAAGCGCAATCGTAAGGCGCAAGAGGAACAATGCTGGACGTCTCGTCGATACCGAGCTACCCGGTCCTGCCGCTCAGGGACATCGTCGTCTTTCCGCACATGATCGTGCCGCTCTTTGTCGGGCGCGAGAAGTCGGTCGCTGCGCTCGAGACCGTCATGAAGGACGACAAGCAGATCCTCCTCGTGGCGCAGAAGAACGCCTCCCAGGACGAGCCTGCGCCCAAGGACATCCATTCCGTCGGCGTGGTCGGCTCGGTACTCCAGCTCCTCAAGCTGCCGGACGGCACCGTCAAGGTCCTGGTGGAGGGAGGCGCCCGCGCGCGGATCGTCGAGTTTCAGGACAATCCGGCGTTCTTCGAGGCGCGGGCCGAGAAGATGGAGGAGGACGAGGGCAACGCCGACGAGCTGGAGGCGCTCGGCCGCTCGGTAACGAGCCAGTTCGAGCAATACGTGAAGCTCAACAAGAAGGTGCCGCCGGAGGTGCTGGTCTCGGTGAACCAGATCGAGGAGCCGAGCAAGCTCGCGGACACGATCGCCTCGCACCTCTCGATCAAGCTCGGCGAGAAGCAGGAACTGCTGGAGATCGGCTCGGTCAGCGGCCGGCTGGAACGCGTGATCTCGCTGATGGAAGGCGAGATCGGGGTGCTCCAGGTCGAGAAGCGCATCCGCTCGCGCGTCAAGCGTCAGATGGAGAAGACGCAGCGCGAGTACTATCTGAACGAACAGATGAAGGCGATCCAGAAGGAGCTGGGCGAGGGCGAGGACGGGCGCGACGAGGCGGCGGAGTTCGAGGCGCGCATCAAGGCCACGAAGCTCACCAAGGAGGCGCGCGAGAAGTCGCTGGCCGAGGTCAAGAAGCTGCGCTCGATGAGCCCCATGTCGGCCGAAGCCACGGTGGTCCGCAACTACCTCGACTGGATGCTGTCGATCCCGTGGAAGAAGCGCACCCGCGTCAAGAAGGACCTCAAGAACGCCGAGAAGATCCTCAACGACGACCATTACGGGCTGGAGAAGGTCAAGGAGCGGATCCTCGAGTATCTCGCGGTCCAGCAACGGGCGCGCAAGATGAAGGGGCCGATCCTCTGCCTGGTTGGCCCGCCCGGAGTAGGCAAGACCTCCCTCGGCAAGTCGGTGGCGCGCGCGACGGGGCGCAACTTCGTGCGCTTCTCGCTCGGCGGCGTCCGCGACGAGGCCGAGATCCGCGGCCACCGCCGCACCTATATCGGCTCGCTGCCGGGCAAGATCATCCAGTCGATGAAGAAGGCGAAGTCGTCGAACCCGCTCTTCCTCCTCGACGAGGTCGACAAGATGGGCGCCGATTTCCGGGGCGACCCCGCCTCCGCCCTGCTGGAGGTGCTCGACCCGGAGCAGAACAACACCTTCAACGATCACTATATGGAGGTCGATTACGACCTCTCGGACGTGATGTTCATCACCACGGCCAACACGCTGAGGATGGCGCCGGCCCTGCTCGATCGGATGGAGACCATTCGTATCCCGGGCTACACCGAGCACGAGAAAGTCCAGATTGCCAAGCGCCACCTGATTCCGAAGCAGGCCAAGGCGCATGCGCTCAAGAAGGGCGAGTGGTCGATCTCGGACGAGGCGCTGATCGACCTGATCCGCTACTTCACCCGCGAAGCCGGCGTGCGCAATCTGGAGCGGGAGCTCGCGAACCTGGCCCGCAAGGCGACGAGGGAAATCGTGGCGGATGGCCGGGAGAAGGTTCGTGTCACCCGGCGCAACCTCAAGAAGTTTGCCGGCATCCGCAAGTACCGCTACGGCGAGGTCGAGCACAAGGACATGGTGGGCGTCACCACGGGCCTCGCCTGGACTGAGGTCGGCGGCGAGCTGCTCTCAATCGAGTCGGTGACGCTTCCGGGCAAGGGTCGCGTCATCTCCACCGGCAAGCTCGGCGACGTAATGCGTGAATCGGTTCAGGCGGCCGAGAGCTACGTCAAGTCGCGCGCGGTCGAGTTCGGAATCAGGCCTACGATCCTCAGCAAGCGCGATATCCACGTCCACGTGCCGGAGGGCGCGACGCCCAAGGACGGCCCGTCCGCCGGTGTCGCCATGGTGACCTCCATCGTCTCGGTGCTGACGGGCGTCGCGGTCAGGAGATCGGTCGCGATGACCGGCGAGATCACGCTGCGCGGGCGCGTGCTGCCGATCGGCGGCCTCAAGGAGAAGATGCTTGCGGCGCTGCGCGGGGGGCTCACGACGGTCCTGATCCCAAGTGAGAACGAGAAGGACCTCGAAGAGATCCCCGACAATGTGAAGAAGGACCTCACCATCATCCCGGTCGAATCGATGGACGATATCCTGGCGCTCGCGCTCGTCGCCCCGCTCGTGCCCATCGAATGGACGGAGGCTGACGAAGCAGCGCTCTACGGCCTCGCCACCTCGGACGACGACGCGGACGTGAGAGTCCTGCCCCCGCTGGGTGGCCGCGAGGCGCCGGTCCCTCCCCCGGTTTCCTGAGCGCTGTCCGGGCCTCTGGCCCTTCGGCCATGACCGTCCGCTTGAACTCTTGATCGGCTCGACGGTCGGTCGCGGTTTCCGTCCCCACGCCCTTCCCAATGCGCTACGGGCCCGAGTTCATCAGTAAAGAATCCACTTCTAGGCCTGGTTAAACGGGGCGACTCAGGGTGTCTCCCGCCTGGGAAGCCCACGGACAACGCCGTCTTCGAATCGTTCAACGGATCGTTCAGCGCGGAGCGCCTGAATGTCCGTTGATTCCCGAGCCTGGACGAGACCGCCACCATCCGAAGCCGACGGCATGTCGGGCGGGCTCGATGTTCCGTCGATGCACGGATATTCCGACTCGAGCACTCACCGGGGGTCGGTCAGCGCTCACCGGGGCCTATCGCAAGATCAACCCCACCATGCCGGACGCCAACTCGCCAGCTTCGCTTGGCGGTGCGACGGGTGCTATCAACTCCATGCCATGTTCTCGCACTCCGTCCATAGCGCCGCGACAACTGTTCCAGTGAACTGTCGCATCCTTGTCACAGAACGACATTCACGGACTTGCAGGAAAGGAGTTGGCAATGCGCAACCTGCTTCTCATCGGACAAGGCTCGGTACTCGCTTTCATCGTGTTGGCGATTACCGCTTGCAGCGTTGGATTCACAGCGGAACCACTCGGTGCGGTTGAAATCAAGCGCGGTCAGCCGATCGAGATCCGCGCGCTCCTCTCCGATTCGGTCGTGCCGTCTGTGTCCCCTCTAATCCAAACCGCCATCGAGATAGCGATAAAGGATTTCGGCCCCATACACGGGCACGACGTTTCCGTCGAAACCCTCGACGAGATGTGCTCGGGCCCAGGTGGGCGCGCGGCGGCCGAGGCCGTTGTTGCCGACCCGCAGGTCGTCGCCGTCATCGGGACCTTGTGCTCCGGTGCGGCGGTGGAGGCATCGCCTATCCTCAGCGAGGCGGGCCTCTCGATGATATCGCCGGCCAACACATCGCCTGTGCTCACGTCCGATCTGGCCGGCAATGCCGGCCCGGACTACCACAAGGGTTACTACCGCGTTACCGACAACGACCTCATCGAGGCGAGCGTTGTCGCACACTTCAGCTACGATGAGCTTGGGTTGCGCACGATGGTCACGATCCACGATGGCGACCCCTATACCAGCGCCATCGCGAATGCTCTTGCCGTTGAATTCCGTGAACACGGCGGCGCGGTTCCGGTCGTCGCTCAGGTGGCAAAAGGCCAGACTGACATGGCCACCGTTCTTGCCCAGTTCGACGAAGCCGACCCCGATGGCGTGTTCATCCCGCTCTTCCCGACGGAGGCAACGACTCTGCTTCAACAGGCAGCCCAGTCCGGCGCCCTGGATGGTGTGACGATGATCGCCGGTGCCGCCATATTGACGACGGAGGTTCTTGCGTTGCCGGAGTCAGAAGGCCTCTATTTCACCGCACCTGATCTCGGAGACAGCGGCAACACGAACCAGGCGACGGGCAGAAGCGCTGCTGATGTACTGGTCGCGTTCGAGGTCGCCTTTGGGGGACCGCCAACGTCGCCTTAGTGGGGGCACGGGTATGACGCCACGACGCTGTTGCTCTCGGCTATCGAGCAGGTTTCGGTCGTCGATGGAGATACGCTCAACATCGACCGCGTGGCACTCCGTGATGCGTTGGATAGCACTGCAGACTTTCAGGGCATCGTCGGCACGCTTACCTGCGATGACTTCGGGGACTGCGGTACGGGCCGCAGCGTGATCCATCTGCACGATGACCCCAGCGTCACGGACCCGTCACTCCTACCCATCGTGTACAAGGGTGCTCGGGACTCGCACCTGCCTCAACACTGACGTCGAAGGCGGCGAGGGTCTTTCCAGGGAGCGAGCGGGCTTCCTTGAGGAGGCGCGGCGGTTCGTCGGCGGCTACTGCAGGCAGGCGCAACGCCCCATCGGCTCACGAGGTTGCGTCGCCCGGCGCCCCGTGGCGCGCCTGCTGGTCGAAAAACGAGGCCCCGGTCGGCAACTGCGGCAGATCGAGTTCGTAGTCCATCGAGCGCACGCGCCCGGTGCGCTGCCCGCGAACGAGCCGCCCCTCGTAGCGGCTCGGCACCGGATTCGGAGAAATGGCGACCGCGTCTTCCGCGCTGTACACCGAGATGTGAAGCGTCCGGGGCCGCGCGGAGCGGTTGGCAGTGGAACCGTGCAGGAGGCGCGTGTGCATCAGGCACGCCGCACCCGCGGGCCCCACGCACATCCTGGCGGATGCCACGGCCGTGTCGGCCACCGAATCGGCCACCGCGCCCGTGAACACGCCCTCGTGCCAGAGGCTGTGGATGGGGCCGCGGTGCGAGCCGGCAAGAACCTGTAGCGGCCCGTTCTCCTCGGTGACCTCGTCCACCATCAGCAGCGCCGTGACGACATCGTCGTTGCTGTGCGGTGTGAACGAGAAGTCCTGGTGCCATTTGACCTCGGTGTGTCCGCCGGGGAGCTTGGAGTTGATCTTGGTGTGGTGCAGCTTCACGTCAGGTCCGATCAACTCGGCAACGCAGTCGGCCATGCGGCTCTCCAGCGTGGCCGCAAGATAGGCCTCAGACACCTCCACCGGCGCATTGACCCGGCGAAGGCTCGGCTTTTCCGCGCTGTGACCCGGCTCGAGGTCGAAGCGCGGCCTTCCGTCCACGGTGTCTCCCCAAGCGGCGTCGTGAGACCGGCTCTCCTCCACCCACGCAGCGAAGTCCTGCTTCAACCGCTTGAGCAGGGCGCCATCCACTGCATTCTCGACCATCAGATAGCCGTGTTCATGGAAGAACGCGCACTGATCGGGACGAAGCTCGGGCATGGGCGCTCCGGCTCATCGAGTGATCGACACGGCCATGTTAGGGGGAGTGCAGGAATAGGAAAAGCGTTCCCGCCTTTCGATGAGAGACATTTTCTGGCTACGCAGGCCGTGACATTAGTGAGAAATCCGGGCTAGAACCGGCCGCGCCCATCGCCCGCGTGTCCTGGGCCGATGGGCGTCCCCTCGCACCAAATCTTCGCATGATCTGGAGGCGCCGCGCATGACCGTCGAGAACCGCTGCAAGAGGAAAATGCTCGCGGGCGAGCCCGCGCTCGGGGCCTGGCTCGCGATGGGCAGCCCCATCGCCGCCGAGATCGTGGCCAACGCTGGCTACGACACGGTCATCATGGATCACGAGCACGGCCCCGGCGACCTGCTCAACGCCATCGGTCTGATGCAGGCCGCGGCTTCGTCCGGCGCGACGCCGATGATGCGCGTGCCGTGGAACGACATGGTCTACATCAAGCGGGCGCTCGACATCGGCGTGATGGGCATCGTCGTGCCCTATGTGCAGAACGCCGCCGAGGCCGAGGCGGCGGTCGCCGCCTGCCGCTATCCGACCGTGGGCGTGCGCGGGGTTGCGCCCCACGCGGCGCGCTGCTCGCGCTGGGGCTCGCAGATCAAGGACTATCTCGCGGCAATGCCGCAGGAGATCCTTGTCGCCTGCCAGATCGAGACCGAGGAAGCGATCGACAATATCGAGGAGATCGCGGCGGTCGACGGCGTCGACATGCTGTTCCTCGGGCCGAGCGACGTCTCGGCGAGCATCGGCCACATGCTCGACATGGAAGAGCCAAAGGTGATCCAGCTGCTCCAGAAGGCCGAGCGCAAATTGCGCGCGACGGGGAAGCTGCTCGCCACGGTCACGCGCCCCGGCAAGTCCGTCAAATGGACCTTCGAGCGCGGCTACGACCTGGTCGTCTGCGGCCAGGACGCGAAGCTGCTCCAGGGTGCTGCGCTGGCCCAGGTCAAGAATTTCCGCGACTCGCCGCCAAAGAAGCGCGCCCGTTAGAACTCAACCGGGCGCTGGCTCAAGTCGCCCGGTAGTGCGCCTCCTCGTCCGGCTTGCCGGGGCAGGTGGCACGCCCGCTCTCGACCAGATTGATCAGGTGGGCGAGCACGGTGCGGGCGGCGGCGGGGCGGAGGCGCGGGTCGAGCCCCCGGTAGCGTAGGGTCACGATCTCGGGAATGGTCGCAGCACCCTCCGCCACGGCGGACAGGATCTCCGACTCCCGCCGGCGCCGATGGCTGAGCAGCTTGCCGACGAAGCGCTGCGGCTTGGGAATCGGCGGCCCATGCGTGGGCCAGTAGGTCTCCTCGTCACGCCCCTTGAGCTTCTCCAGCGAAACCATGTAGGCGCCCATGTCGCCGTCCGGCGGCGAGACCACCGTGGTCGACCACCCCATTACGTGATCGCC
This sequence comes from Alphaproteobacteria bacterium, assembly GCA_965262755.1. Lineage (GTDB taxonomy): Bacteria > Pseudomonadota > Alphaproteobacteria > UBA828 > UBA828 > WTGU01. Next base: position 2,543,977 of record OZ253557.1, read on the forward strand.
GGAGAAGAGCGCCCGCTCCTCCTTCAGCGCGAAGCAGAGATGGTTCGAGGTGTGGCCAGGAGTATGCACGGCCTCGAGCGTCCAGCCGTCGCCGGCGACGACCGCGCCGTCTGCAAGCCGGTGGTCCGGCACGAAGTCGCGGTCCGCGCCTTCCTCCACCGCCGGCCCCTCACCGCCCCCGTGCGGGCCGAAGCCGTAGGTCTCAGCCCCGGTTGCGGCCTTGATGTGACGGGTCGCCGGCGAGTGATCGATATGTGTGTGGGTCACGACGAGGTGAGTCACGGTCTCGCCGCGCACGGCAGCGAGGACTGCATCGACGTGCTGGGCCAAGTCGGGGCCGGCATCGATGATCGCCACCTTGTCGTGGCCCACGATGTAGGTGCCGGTGCCGTGGAAGGTGAAGACGCTTGGGTTGTGCGCGATGACGCGGCGGATCAGCGGCGAGACCTGCGCCACCGCGCCGTAGCTGAAGTCGAGCTCGCGGACGTAGGGGAGCGGCTCGCTCATGGCGCGGGCCCGTCGTGGACGTGTGTCGGGTGCAGGACAATGCCCTCCAGGCTCGGCTCGTGACGGAGTGGATGGCGCCGGTATGGACGGCAGCGCCCGGTTGAATGGCGGCCGGCAATGGGTATCATCGCCTCGCCGCCGGGGTCAAATGCCGGCCCGGAGCGACCAGAGACGATGAGGGACGGCCCGTGACCATCGATCCGCCAGAGATCATCGAGGTCGAAGACACGGTCGTTGCCTGCAACGGCGGCGGCGGCGCGCTCGGTCATCCGCGCGTCTTCCTCAATCTGGAGACGGGCGGCGCCATCGACTGCCCATATTGCGACCGGCGCTTCGTCCTGAAGGCAGGCGCCGCCAAGTCCGGCGGCCACTAAGCGGGCGTTCATCTATCGAGCGCGTCCGTCTTTGACGGACGCGCGACAGGCCGCGACCGCGGCCCGCCGCTTCTGCGGCGCCCTCGCGGAGGCGCCGGCCGAAGGCCGGCTGCCGTGAGCGACAAGAATGCAAGAGCGTTTCCGTTTCATACGGAAACGCTCTTGCGAGCGCCGGTCCGCATCGCCAGCACGGCGATGAAGCCCAGCCCCGAAACCGCAGCACACACCCAGTAGGCTCCCGAGCCCCAGGCGGCAAAGAGCAGGCCCGCGATCAGGAGCCCGGCGCCGAGCCCCAAGCCGTTGGTCAGCGCAGCGAAGAGCGCCTGCGCCGTGTTCGACGACCCGGCGGGCACAGTGCGGGCAATGAAGACCATCGCGCCGAGGTGCATGGCGCCGAAAGTGAGCGCGTGCAGGCATTGGGCAAGCGCCAGCACCCAGACCTCCGTCGTCAGCGCCAGCACCGCCCAGCGCACCACGCCGGCTAACGCTGCCGCCCCTAGGAGCCCCACCGGCCCGATGCGACGGAGCAGCGGCGCGTTGCACGCGAAGAGGATCACCTCGGCGACGACACCGCCCGCCCAGAGCATGCCGATCACCCACTCCGTGAGCCCGACGCTGAGCCAGTGGAGCGTCGAGAACCCGTAGAACACCGCATGCGCGCCGTGAATCGCCGTGGTCGCGATCACCATGAGGCGGAACTGCCGATCGCCCAGCACGCTCAGGATCGGCGCTGCGGGCGGCGCATCGCCGCCTCGCTTGTCCGGCATGGCGAAGGAGCCTGCGATCATCAGCGCGATGCAGACGAGGATCATGGTGAGGATCAGCTCGGCGGAGGGCACCGCGGCGGCCTCCAGCACCGCGCCCCCCACTGCCGCAGCAACGAGGTAGGACACCGAGCCCCACAGCCGCACGCGGCCATAGCCGGACTCCGCCGAGACCGTGCGCAGCGCGATGGTCTCGCCCAGCGGCAGCACGCCGGCATAGACCAGCGTGAAGACGGTGCTGACCGCGAAGATCGGCCAGAAGCCCCAGGTCCAGTAGAAGGCGGCGGCGACCAGAAGCACGGTGAGCGCGCACGCGACCAGCGGCCCGCGCGTGCTGTCGCGGCGGTCGGCGAAGCGTCCGATAAAGGGGCCGGCGGCGGCGCGCAGCATGAGCGTGAGCCCCAGCATCAGCCCGATCTCGGTCACCGAGAGGCCGCGCGCCTGCAGGAAGAGCGGCCAGAACGGCAGCGCCACCCCCGCCACCAGAAAATAGGCCGCATAGAAGGCGGAGATGCGGGGTGCCGCGTAGGGGATGGAAGCGCTGCGGGCAGACACGGGGGGCAGCTCGCGGTTGGCGACGGTTGGCGGCGTCCGCGCGGCGCCCGCTGTGCGGGGGCCGGCCTGCGTGGCATAGTGGCGCGCATCGCCGACCGCAAGTGCCCGCCGACGAGACCCTGAAGCCGGAGCGCCCATCGTGAGCCACGAAGCCCCCGACGACGCGGGCGCCTTGCGCCACCTCTACCTCATCGACGGCTCGGGCTTCGTCTTCCGCGCCTTCCATGCGCTCCCGCCGCTGACCCGCCCTGACGGCACCCCGGTCAATGCGGTGCTCGGCTTCACCAACATGCTGTGGAAGATCCTGCGCGAAACCGATGCGGACCATGCCGCAGTGATCTTCGACACGGCGCGGCTCACCTTTCGCAATGAGATCTACGAGCTCTACAAGGCGAACCGGGGCGAGACGCCGGAGGAGCTGATTCCGCAGTTCCCCCTCGTCCGCGAGGCCGCCGGCGCCTTCAACCTGGCGTCGATCGAGCTCGTCGGCTTCGAAGCCGACGACCTGATCGCGGCTTATGTCGAGGCCGCGCGGGCGCGGGGTGCGCGGGTCACCATCGTCTCCGCCGACAAGGACCTGATGCAGCTCGTCGAAGGCGACTCGGTGGTCATGTACGACTATTTCAAGAATCGCGAGATCGGCCCCGACCAGGTGCATGAGCGTTTCGGCGTGGGGCCTGAGCGGGTGATCGACGTGCAGGCGCTCGCCGGCGACAGCACCGACAATGTGCCGGGCGTGCCCGGCATCGGGGTCAAGACGGCGGCGCAGCTCATCAACGACTATGGCGACCTCGACCGACTGCTGGAGCACGCCGAAGAGATCAAGCAACCCAAGCGGCGCCAGAACCTGATCGAGCATGCCGAGATGGCGCGCCTTTCCCGCGATCTCGTGACGCTCCGCCGGGATGCGCCCTTGCCGATGCCGCTGGAGGCGCTTGTGCGCCGTCAGCCGGAGCCGGGCGCGCTTCGCGCCTTCTTCCAGGAGAACGGCTTCAGGTCGATCGCCGCGCGGCTCGGGACCGATGGTGGAGAGGCAACGCTGGCCGAGGAGGAGGCGGAGCCAAACGAGACGGCCCCCCTCCCCGCCTCCTACCCGCTGGTGACGGATGCGGCCGCGCTCGTGGACTGGGTAGAGAAGGCGCGCGAGAGCGGCGTGCTGGCGCTGGAGCCGTTCCGATCGGCCGGGTCTCCGGAGGGGGCCGGCCTCGCGGGCCTCGCACTCGCCACGGCGCCGGGCGAGGCCTGCTATGTCCCCCTCGGCCACGCCAGCCCCGACCTGCTGGAGGCGGCACAGGCGAGCGCGCAACTCGACCTCGCCGAGGCGCTGGCAGTCCTCGATCCGGTGCTGACCGACCCCGGCGTGCTCAAGCTCGGCCTCGACATCAAGCAGACCCTGCGTCTGCTATCCACGCACGGGCGAACGCTCGCCCCGGTCAACGATCCCATGCTGGCCTCCTGGGTGCTCGACGGCAGCCTGCATGGCCATGCTCTCGAGGACCTGACGCAGCTCCATCTTGACCGCGCTGCGCCGGCGCTTGCCGCCGTGCTCGGCAGCGGGCGCAACAAGGTTTCCGTCGACGCGGTCTCGCCCGAGGCGCTGCGGGATACCGCCGCGGCGCACGCCGATCTCGCCCTCCGCCTCCACAGCGTCATTCGGCCGCGCCTCGTCGCCGACCGTCTCACCACGGTGTTCGAGCGGATCGAGCGCCCGCTGATCGCGGTGCTGGCCCGGATGGAAGCCGCCGGCATCCTCGTCGACCAGGGCGAACTCGTCGCGCTGTCGGCGGACTTCGCCGGCCGGATCGAGACGCTGGAAAGCGAGATCCACGCCCTCGCCGGCCATCCCTTCTCCATCGGCTCGCCCAAGCAGCTTGGCGAGGTGCTGTTCGACGAGATGGGGCTCCGGAGCGGGCGCAAGGGCAAGTCGGGCGCCTACAGCACCGGCGCCGATATCCTGGAGGAGTTCGCGGCCCAAGGCCACGACCTGCCGGCGCGGGTGCTCGACTGGCGCCAGCTCACCAAGCTCAAGAGCACCTACACGGACGCGCTGATCGAGCACATCGACCCCGCAACCCGGCGCGTGCACACGACCTTTACCATGACCGCCGCGAACACCGGGCGGCTCTCCTCCAACGACCCCAACCTGCAGAACATCCCGATCCGTACCGAGGAGGGCCGCCGCATCCGCCGCGCCTTCGTCGCCGCTCCGGGTCATGTGCTGCTGTCCGCCGACTATTCGCAGATCGAGCTTCGCATCCTCGCCCACGTCGCCGGCGTAGACTCGCTCAAGGAGGCCTTCCGCGAGGGGATCGACATCCACGCGCTGACCGCGAGCCAGGTGTTCGGCTTTCCGCTCGAGGGCATGGACCCGATGGTCCGCCGCTCGGCCAAGGCGATCAATTTCGGGATCATCTACGGCATCAGCCCCTTCGGGCTCGCCCGCCAGATCGGCGTCCCCCAGGCCGAGGCCAAGGGCTATATCGAGGCCTATTTCGCGCGCTATCCCGGCATCAAGGACTATATGGAGCGCACCAAGAAGGCGGCGCATGGAGAGGGCTTCGTGACCACGCTCTTCGGCCGCAAGTGCCGGCTGCCGGGCATCAACGATCGCAACCCGGCGCGCCGCGCGTTTCAGGAGCGCGCGGCGATCAACGCACCGATCCAGGGCGCCGCAGCCGACGTCATCAAGCGCGCGATGATCCCGATGCAGGGCGCGCTGGAGGCCTGCGGCCTGCGGGCCCGGATGCTGCTCCAGGTGCACGACGAGCTGGTGTTCGAGGTGCCCGAGGCGGAAGTCGATGAGACCGGCGACATCGTCAAGCGGGTGATGGAAGGCGCCGCCGATTTGGACGTGCCGCTCACTGTCGATGTCGGCACAGGCGCTAGCTGGGCCGACGCTCACTGACGCCAAGCCGTCGGGAGCGGCGTGCCGTCGCGGTCATGGCGCGCGCCCTGCAAAGGCGCCGTTGACTGGGCCCGATCCTGTGGCATACTGCCTGCGACGCGCGGGCCGGCGTTCGCCGGGTAGGCCCGCGCGCTGTTGCATCTTATCCCACCGTCGTGAGCGCAATGAAAACCTTCTCGGCAACGCCTGCCACCATCGATAAGAAGTGGATGCTGGTGGATGCTGAGGACATCGTCCTCGGCAGGCTCGCCACCATCGTCGCCACTCGCCTGCGCGGCAAGCACAAGCCAAGCTACACGCCGCACATGGACTGCGGCGACAACATCGTCATCGTCAATGCCGAGAAAGTACGGCTCACCGGGCGCAAGCGGGAAGACAAGCTCTACCATCACCACACCGGGTATCCCGGCGGGCTCAAGACCCGCACCGTCGCCCGCATCCTTGGCGGCAAGCGACCGGAGACGGTGGTAATCAAAGCGGTGCAGCGGATGCTCCCCAAAGGCCCCTTGGGCCGCCAGCAGATGGCGAACCTCAAGGTCTATGCCGGCCCGGACCATCCGCACGAGGCGCAGCAACCCGAACCCCTCGACATCGCCGCGATGAATCCGAAGAACGCGAGGAGCACGCTGCGTGGCTGACGAGTCGAAGACCCTGACCAGCCTTGCCGAGCTCGGCGAGGTCGCCCTGCCCGACGTTGAAATCGAGCCCGAGCCGCAGATCGACCACCTGGGCCGCACCTACGCGACCGGCAAACGCAAGGACGCGGTCGCGCGCGTTTGGCTGCGGCCTGGCGTCGGCACGATCACGGTCAACAAGCGCGCGGTGGAGGTTTACTTCGCCCGCCCGGCGCTCAGAATGATCATCAACCAGCCAGCGGAGCTGGTCGCGCGCCTCTCCCAGTACGACGTCATCTGCACCGTCAAGGGCGGCGGCCTCTCCGGCCAGGCCGGCGCGGTTCGGCACGGTATCAGCCGGGCGCTGGTGGCGCGCGAGCCGGAGCTCCGCAAGATGCTCAGGTCCGGCGGCTTCCTCACCCGCGACAGCCGCGTCGTGGAGCGCAAGAAGTACGGCAAGCGCAAGGCCCGCCGGAGCTTCCAGTTCTCCAAACGCTGAGTTCGGCGTTGCCGGCGCGCTTTTTTCCCCGGCTTACGCGATCTGAGTAGGCTTCCCATGAGCCACCCTTCCTCCGGCACGGGCAACACGGCCCGCGTCGGTGTGCTCGGTGCGAGCGGTTATACCGGCGGCGAGTTGCTGCGCCTGCTGGCGAGCCACGACGGCTTCTCTGTCGGCCTGCTGACCGCCGAGCGGCGTGCTGGCCAGAGCCTGGGCGCGGTCTTTCCCCATCTGGGCGGCGCCGGCTTCCCCGACCTCGTCAAGATCGAGGACGCCGCCTGGGACGCCCTCGACGCGGTCTTCTGCTGCCTGCCCCACGGCACCACGCAGGAGGTCGTTGCCGCCCTGCCGGGCCATCTCAAGGTAGTGGACCTCTCGGCCGACTTCCGTCTCGCGGACCCGGAAGTCTACGCGGAATGGTACGGGCGGGCGCACGGCGCCGTGGCGCTCCAGGCCGAGGCGGTCTACGGGCTGACGGAGCTCGCGCGCGACACGGTGCGCGGCGCCCGCCTCGTGGCGAACCCGGGCTGCTACCCGACCGCGTCGCAGCTGCCGCTGGCGCCGCTGCTCGAAGACGGGCTGATCGAGAGCGAGGACATTATCATCGACGCCAAGTCGGGGGTCTCGGGCGCGGGGCGCGAGGCCAAGCAGGGGAGTCTCTTCGCCGAGGTCGGCGAGGGCGTGCACGCCTACGGCGTCGCCCACCACCGCCACGCGCCCGAAATCGAGCAAGGGCTCTCGGCGGCGGCGGGGACGCCCATTCGCGTCAACTTCACGCCCCATCTGATTCCGATGAACCGGGGCATTCTGGCGACGATCTACGTCCGCAGCCGCGCGGGCGCCGATGCGCTCCGCGATGCGCTTGCCCGGCGCTATGCGGACGAGCCGTTCGTGCGCGTCCTGCCGGCGGGCGCAGCACCCGCGACCCGCCACGTACGGGGTTCGAACCACTGCCTCATCGGGGTCTTCGACGACCGGATCGAGGGGCGCGCCATCCTGATCTCGGCCATCGACAATCTGGTGAAGGGCGCCTCCGGCCAGGCGATTCAGAACATGAACCTGATGCACGCCCTGCCGGAGACGACCGGGCTCGAGCAGGCGCCGCTCTTCCCTTAGAGGGTCGGGAGCATATGTCGGCCGGCCTGCTCCTGCCCTACCACCACCGCTGGCCCAAGGTGGCGCCGAACGCCTTCGTCGCGGCCGGTAGCAGCGTGATCGGCGATGTCGTGCTCGGGGCCCAGTCGAGCGTCTGGTTCAACTGCGTCTTGCGCGGCGACGTGAACTACATCCGCGTCGGCGCGCGCAGCAACGTGCAGGACGGCACGATCATCCACACCGCCACCGCCGACGGCCCCACGCTCATCGGGGAGGACGTGGTGGTGGGCCACATGTGCCTGCTCCATGCCTGCGTGCTGGAGGACGGCTGCATGATCGGCATGGGCGCCACGGTGATGGACTACGCGGTGGTGGAGACCGGCGCCTGGGTCGCCGCCGGCGCGCTGGTAACGCCCGGCAAGCGGGTCAAGAGCGGTGAGATGTGGATGGGCCGGCCGGCACGGCCCACGCGGATGGTGAGCAACGCGGAGCGCGAAACCATCGTGAGCATCGCCCGGCGCTACGCTAACAGAGCCGGCGAGTACCGTGCCTCGTCTGGCCCGCCGCGGCGGGCCCCTGCGGTCACCCCGCCAGCACGTAGGAGCCCGGCGCGTCCTCGATCGGCTTGAGCGCTCCTGCGCCGGGAACACGCGCCGGCACCTTGTTGCCGCCGGCACGGCGGCGCTGCCATGCGTGCCAGTCGCTCCACCAGGAACCCTCGTGGCGCTCGGCGGCGGCGAGCCAGGCGTCGGCACCCTGCGACTCCACGATCGGCCCGGTCCAGTAGCCGTATTTTCCGGCCTCGGGCGGATTGATGATGCCGGCGATATGGCCGGAGGCTCCGAGCACGAAGCGGCGCTGCCCCCCATAGAGCCCGCACGCGGCGAAGCAGGACTGCCACGGCGCGATGTGATCCTCCCGCGTCGCCACGATATAGGTCGGGATGTCGACGCGGCGGAGGTCGATGGGCACGCCAGCGAGGCTCAGGCCCCCTGGCTGGGCGAGCAGGTTCTCCCGATACATCTTGCGCAGGTAGTAGCCGTGCATCGCCGCCGGCATCCGGGTCGAGTCCGAGTTCCAGAAGAGCAGGTCGAAGGGCATCGGCTCCCGGCCGAGGAGGTAGTTGTTGACGACGAATGACCAGATCAGGTCGTTAGAGCGAAGCATGTTGAAGGTCGTCGCCATGTGGCGGCCGTCGAGGTAGCCCTTCTCCGCCATCATGGCGTCGAGGGACTCGATCTGGGCATCGTCGATGAAGACGCCGATCTCGCCGGGCTCTGCAAAATCGACGAGGGAGGCGAAGAAGGTCGCGCTCTTGATGCGCTTGTCACCCCGCGCCGCGAGATACGCCAGCGTCGCCGCCGTGAGCGTGCCGCCCAGGCAGTAGCCGATCGGCGCCACATCGCGCTCGCCCGTGGCCTCCGCAATCGCATCGAGCGCAGCCAGCGGGCCTTCCAGCATGTAGTCCTCGAAGGTCTTCTCCGCGAGCCGCTCGTCCGGGTTGACCCAGGAGATCAAGAAGACCGTGTAGCCCTTCGACACCGCCCACCTGACGAACGAGTTCTTCGGCCTCAGATCGAGCACGTAGTACTTGTTGATCCAGGGCGGCACGATGAGGAGCGGCCGGCGATACACCGTCTCTGTGCCAGGCGCGTACTGGATCAGTTGCATGAGGTCGTTCTGGAAGACGACCGTTCCAGGCGTCGTCGCGACGGTCTCGCCCAGGGTGAAATGGCCTTCGTCCGACATCCGCGGCGCGAACCGGCCGTCGTTGCGTTCGAGATCGTCGAGCACGTTGCGGAGGCCCCGCAGCAGGTTCTCGCCCTTGGTCTCGACTGTCTCCCGCAGGGCCGCCGGATTGGTAGCGAGAAAATTGGTGGGCGCCAGCGCGTCGACGAATTGGCGGCTGTAGAAGGCGAGCTTCGCGGCGTCCCTTTCCTCCAGACCCTGAATGTCCCCCACCGCCGACTGAACGCAGGCGGCGGTCAGCAGGTAGGACTGCTTCAGATGATCGAAGGCCCAGTTCTCGGTCCAAGCCGGATCGCGAAAACGCCGGTCGTCGGGCTCGGGCTCAATGATCGGCTCCGACGGCGCCTCGCCCTGTAGGCGTTGGGCACCCTGCTGCCACAGCCTGAGATAGCCGTCCCACCACTTCATCTGAGCGTCGATCAGCGGCGAGGGGTCGGCGGCAAGGCTTCGTGCCATCGCCATGAAGGCGTCGCTCAGGTTGAGCGGGTCGGCGCTCGACCCGGCGCCCGCCGCGTCCTGCCCGCTCAGCAAGCGCGCGGCCATCCGCTGGCTCTGCGCTGCAATGGCGGCGAGATGCTCAGCCATATCGTTTTCCGTCCCGTCCGCGGCGGTCGGTTCATCGGTCATTGCAAGCCGGATCCATGTGAGTTTGGCGAGCGCGCCTGCCGGCCGGTGCCCGCGTATGCGATTGATGGGAATTCCGTATATGCTACTAACGAGTCGCACCGTTCTCAATACTTGCGGACGCCGGACGTCGCCAACAATCCAGGAGAATGCGCCATGCCCGATCCCCAGGCCACCCGGACGACTGCGCAGCCTCGCAGGCGGCGCTCCTTGCGCCCGCTGGCGCTCCTCGCGATCGGGCCGCTCGCTCTCGGGCTCCTCGTCGGCGGTTGCACGGCGGTCGAGTATACGACCGATTACATCGGCGACCTGTTCAGCTACGTCGAGGACGACGACGAGATCTTCGGCGACAACGCTATCCCGGGCGGCGACGCGCCTTATCGCTCGCTCAGCGAGGTGCCGGCCGAAGCGCCCGCCATGTCGAGCACGGAAGAGCGCGCCGCATTGACCGCCGGCCTGGTGGCGGATCGCGAGAACGCGCAGCACACGGCGGAAACGCTTCGCGCGCGCGTAGACCCGGAAGAACCGATGACGCAGGTTCGGGCGGTCTATCAGCCGGCGGAAGAGGCAACGGAGCCCGCTCCGGCGAACGGTGGATGATCGCGCCGGGCGCCCCTCTCGTCGGAACCAAGGGCGCGCCGGCCACCGCCAGCGTGCCCCGCAACCCGTCACTCAACCGGCTCGCTGAGACCCCCGCCCCATCGTGACCGATCGTTCCCCTGCTGCGCCGGGCGGCCAGGGATCGGCCGGCCGCCCTCCACCCGTGCCGCAACCGAAGCCGGAAGAAGCCCTCCCCCATGCCTGAGCCGCTGCGTATCGCCATTGCCGGACTGGGCACGGTCGGCTGCGGGGTGCTCGCGCTCCTGCGCGACAACGCTGCGCTGCTCGAGCAACGGACGGGCCGGTCGATCGAGGTGGTCGCGGTCTCGGCGCGCGACAAGGGCAAGGATCGCGGGGTCGCGCTCGGCGGGCTCGAGTGGCGGGATGACGCCCGGGCGCTCGCCGCCCACCCCGCCGTCGATGTCGTCGTCGAGTTGATCGGCGGGTCGGAGGGCACCGCGCGGGCGCTCTCGGAGGCGGCTCTCGCCCACGGCAAGCATCTGGTGACGGCCAACAAGGCCCTGCTCGCCCACCACGGCGCGGCGCTCGCCGAGGCCGCGCAGCGGGCGCATCGTCATCTCGGTTACGAGGCAGCCGTCGCCGGCGGCATCCCCATCGTCAAGGCGCTCCGCGAGGGCCTCGCGGGCAACCGGCTCGGCGGCGTCTACGGGATCCTGAACGGCACCTGCAACTACATCATGACGGCGATGCACGAGTCCGTGCGGGCCGGCCAGGCGCGGGAATTCGAGTCCGTGCTCCATGAGGCGCAGGAGCTGGGTTATGCGGAGGCCGATCCCTCGACCGACATCGACGGGATCGACGCCGCCCACAAGCTCGCGATCCTCGCCAGCGTCGTGTTCGGATGCCCGGTCGATTTCGATGCCGTGCATGTCGAGGGCATTCGTCACGTCAGCGCGCTGGACATCGGCTTCGCCATCGAGCTCGGCTACCGTGTCAAGCTCTTGGGCATTGCCCGCGCCGGTGAGGACGGCATCACCCAGCGCGTGCATCCCTGCATGATCCGCGAGGCGGCGCCCATCGCCCGGGTCGATGGCGTCTTCAACGCCGTGGTGGCGGAAGGCGATCGGATCGGGAGCGCGCTCTTCGAGGGACCCGGCGCCGGCGCCGGCCCGACCGCATCGGCCGTGGTCGCCGACCTCGTCGATATCGCCCGCGGCCAGATCATGCCGGCCTTTCCCGCTGCCTTTGAGGGCGCGCAGCGGGCGGCGGCGAGACCCATGGACCACCATGTCGGCGCCTATTACATTCGCCTGATGGTGGTGGACCGGCCGGGCGTCATTGCCGGCATCGCCGCCTGCCTGCGGGACGAGCAGGTCTCCGTCGAAGCCATGCTGCAGCGCGGGCGGAACCCCGGCGAGCTGGTCCCGGTGGTACTCACCACGCACGAGTCGGATGAGGCAGCCGTGGTGCGCGCGCTTGAAGCGATCGACCGTCTCGACACGGTGCTGGAGCCGCCGCGCATGATCCGGATCGAAGCGTTCTAGGAGGAACGCATGGCTGCAGAGGAGATCATCTCCCTCGACCGGAACCTGGCGCTGGATGCGGTGCGCGTGACCGAGGCCGCGGCCCGCGCCGCAGCCCGGCTGATCGGCCGGGGCGACGAGATGGCCGCCGACCAGGCCGCCGTCGACGCCATGCGGCGCGGCCTCAATGCGCTCGACATCGCCGGCACGGTGGTGATCGGCGAGGGCGAGCGGGACGAGGCGCCGATGCTCTACATCGGCGAGACCGTCGGCACCGGCAAGGGGCCGAGCCTCGATGTCGCGCTCGATCCGCTAGAAGGCACCACCATCTGCGCAACCGGCGGCCCCAACGCGCTCGCTGTGCTCGCCATGGCGGAGAAAGGCGGCTTCCTCGCCGCGCCCGACACCTACATGGACAAGATCGCCGTCGGCGACGGGCTGCCGGACGAGTTGGTCGATCTCGACGACCCGCCCGCCACGACGCTCGCCAAGCTTGCCAAGGCCAAGGCCTGCGACGTCAACGAGCTCACCGTCCTGATCCTGGACCGGCCCCGGCACGAGGAGCTGATAGCCAAGGTGCGCGAGACGCAGGCCCGCATCCAGCTGATCCGGGATGGCGACGTCGCCGGCGTGATCGCGACCACCCGGCTCAACCGCACCGTCGACATCTACATTGGGATCGGCGGCGCGCCCGAGGGCGTGCTGGCCGCCGCCGCGCTCCGCTGCATCGGCGGCCAGATGATGGGCCGGCTGGTCTTCCGCAACGACGACGAGAAGAGGCGCGCCCGCAAGATGGGCGTCACCGACTTGGGCCGCAAGTACACCCTGCACGAGCTCGCGGGCGGCAACGTGATGTTCTGCGCGACCGGGGTGACCGACGGCGCCATGCTGCGCGGCGTCTCGCGTCTCCCCAACGGCGCACGGACCAGCTCGGTGGTCATGCGCTCCCAGACAGGCACCCTGCGCATGATCGAGGCCGAGCACGACTTTGCCCGCGCACCCGCGCGGGTCGGCATGTGATGTGCCTCGGCGTTACGCCCTCGCCCGGCCTGTCGTCGATCGCCTACCCACCTCTCCCTGTCCCTCTCCCCCCTGAAGGGCGGAGAGGGAACCGCACCGCAGACGCACGTCGCTCCCTCTCCGCCCCCGGGGGCGGAGAGGGCCGGGGTGAGGTGGGGGATGATGCGCGCCACGCGCAGAGGCGCATGGGGCGATGAGCGACGGAGCGGCGATGCTCGGCGTCGAGCGATCGCTGCTCGGCAAGCGCTGGCGCGCGCGGCTCGCCGATTCCATGGCGGGCCTCTCCCTTGCCCAATCCATCGAGTTGCCCGAGCTGATCGGGCGCGTGCTCGCCGCCCGCGGCATTGCGGCAGAAGAGGCGCCCGAATACCTCGACCCGACGCTCCGCCGCCTCCTGCCCGACCCCCTTCACCTGCGCGACATGGAAAAGGCCATCGCGCGCCTCGCCCGCGCGCTCGAAACGGGCGAGAAAATCGCGGTCTTCGGCGACTACGATGTGGACGGCGCAACCTCGGCCGCGCTCTTGAGCCGCTTCCTAGAGGCTGTCGCCGGGCCGCCGACGATCTACATTCCCGACCGCCTGCGCGAGGGCTACGGCCCCAACGGTACAGCCATGCGAATACTCGCGGCGCAGGACGTCCGGGTGGTCGTCACCGTCGACTGCGGGATCAGCGCCTTCGACGCGCTCGCCGAGGCTGCCGACGCGGGGCTCGACGTGATCGTGGTCGACCACCACCTGGGCGAGGCCCGGCTGCCACCTGCCTGCGCCGTGATCGATCCCAACCGGCTGGACGACGACAGTCCGCACCGCCAGCTCGCCGCCGTGGGGGTCGCCTTCCTCCTCGTCGTCGGGCTCAACCGCCATCTGCGCGAGGCAGGCTGGTATCGCGACCGGGCTGAGCCGGACCTCCTGCAATGGCTCGACCTCGTGGCGCTCGGCACCGTCTGCGACGTGGTGCCGCTCACCGGCGTCAACCGCGCGTTCGTGCGCCAGGGCCTCACGGTGATGAGGCAGCGGCGCAATCTGGGCCTCAGAGCGCTCGGCGATGTCGCCGGACTGGAGGAGCCGCCCGGCGTCTATCACCTGGGCTTCATCCTCGGGCCACGGGTCAATGCCGGCGGCCGGGTCGGCGAAGCGAGCCTGGGGGCGCGCCTCATGATCACGGCGGACGAGGACGAGGCGGCCAAGATCGCGCGCCACCTGGATGCGCTCAACCGCGAGCGCCAGGCCATCGAGGCGGCGGTGCTGGAGGAGGCCATCGAGCAGCTCGAGTCAGCAGCCAGTGCCGGAGAGATTTCCTCGGCACCCCTGGTCCTCGCTCACGACGAGCGCTGGCACGCCGGGGTGATCGGCATCGTCGCGAGCCGGCTCAAAGAGCGCTACAACCGGCCGGCGGTCGTCGTCGCCTGGGAGGATGGTATCGGCAAGGCGTCCTGCCGCTCGGTGCCGGGCGTCGATATCGGCGCCGCCATCACCGCGGCCCGGCAGGCGGGCCTGCTGGTCAATGGCGGCGGCCATCCGATGGCGGCGGGCTTCACCGTCGAGCAGTCGGGGTTCGAAGCCCTGAACGATTTCCTGAACACCCGCCTCGCCGGTGCGGGGGGCGCGGCAGACCTCGCGCCGAGCCTCGGCCTCGACGGCGCGCTCGGCGTCGAAGGCGCGACGGCGGACCTGCTGGAGATGCTGGAGGCTGCCGGTCCCTTTGGCGCCGGCAACCCGGAGCCGCGCTTCGCCATCGCCGGCGCCCAGTTGCTCCGCGCCGATATCGTGGGCCGCGGCCACGTGCGCTGCCAGCTCGCCGGCCGCTCGGGCAAGCGGCTCAAGGGCATCGCCTTTCGCGCCGCCGACAATGCGCTGGGTAACGCGCTGCTGGCGGGCACGGGCGCGCCCTTCCACCTGGCGGGCCGGCTCCGCCTCGACCGCCGCCGCGGCACCCGCGCTGTCGAACTCCACATCGACGACGGTGCCCTGGCCCCGTCGCCATCAAACCCTTGATCGCCCCTTGATTCCGAAGCGCCACGCCCGCTACATAGCGCAGCCCATGGCACCGACCCCTTCGTCTAGAGGTTAGGACACCACTCTTTCAAGGTGGAGACACGGGTTCAATTCCCGTAGGGGTCACCACCAGATTCAGTTTTCCGTTGTATTTCATGAGCTTAGGACCCCCTTTTGTCCAACCTTTCGGAAAGGTTGGACAATATTTGTTCGTGATCCGCCCCCAGCTTCGCCATGCCCGAGGTTGTGAGTTTGGCCCGGTTTGCAGCCGCCGTGTAGCGGCTCGCCTCCTTCGCGGTGCGGTGCGCGAGGAAGGCCATGACCTCCCATTCGGTCGCGCCATGCTCGGCCAAGCGACGGGCGCCAGCCTTCCTGAGCCCGTGAGCTGAGCAATGGTTCAACCCCGCTTCGGCGCACATGTCTCGGAACACGTTGCTGAGAGATCCCACCGTGTAGCCCTTGCCCTGAGTCCCGTGCGCCAGCAGCATCATTTGGTCACGCACTTCCTCCGGCGCGGCGACGATGGTGTTGTGGAGTTGCTGCAGGGCCGCACGGCGGCACTTGATCGCCGTCTTTCGCGTCGTTCGCAGCACCCGCAGGGCTTCCACGGTGCCGGAACGGTCTTTGGCCACCTGGACCCGGCGTCTTGTGCGCGCCGCCTCGGCCGCCGCGATCGCATCCAGGGTGTCGTCCTTGCCCTTGGCTCTTCGGCTGGCTGGGTCCGGCCCGGTCACCTCGAGCACGGGGATACCCGAGAGTGCCAGGTGCCGGGTGATGCCGGCTCCGTAGGTACCGGTGGATTCCACTCCTACACGAAGCAGCTCGCCATGAGAGCGGAACCAGAGAAGCATCGCCCGGTAGCCGGCCCGGGTGGTGGAGAACGATTCGGCACCAAGCACCGTTCCGTCGTTGCTCACGACGGCGGCGGTGTGCAGGTCCTGGTGGGTGTCGACGCCACCGATGATCTGGGTGTTGTCGGCTGTCGCAGTCGTCATGTCCGCTCCCTGGTCTATGATGGGTGTAGGGGTTGGCTCCGAACTCAGCCGATGTCGGACACGACAGTGACGGGGCGCCCAGGGCCGGGCTCTCATCAGGTCACGATGTCGGTCGAGGTCGGAACCTCAACCGGTTGCCCCCGGGTGGCCGACATGTCCGGGGAATGACATCTCGGTCGATCAGAGTGTGGGTCAAGCCACCCGGGGGCGGCCGGCCCTGTCAGCCTAGATGCGTCTATCGCTGTGCGGGTCAGGTCACCCCGAGGGAAACGGTCCGCAGACACTCACTGTCCGAGTGGTGGATGCATCCGGCTGGCGGGTTGCGGCGCTCGATCGCCGTCGCCAGCGCCGCAAGGGTCAGACGCGCATCGATCCGTCGGCCGAGCGCGTAGCCTGTGATGCGTCGCGACCACGCATCCATGATCGCAGCCAGATAGACGAAGCCGCCGAGGATCGCGATGTAGGTCAGATCGGCGACCCAGAGCTGGTTCGGGCCGTCGATCTCGCAGTCCCTGGACCGGTCCGGAAAGACGGGCTCGTCATGATCGCTGTCGGTGGTGGCGACGAAGCGCCGCCTGCAAGGCGGATGCATGGCGTGTTCGCGCATCAGGCGCCTGATCTTCTTGTGGTTCACGACCCAGCCCCGATGCCTGAGCGCCGCCTGCATGCGGCGCCAGCCATAGGCCTCGAACTCATCCTTGATCGCGTGCATGGCCTCGACCAGGGCGGTGTCGTCGGCAAATCCCTTCGGTGCGTGGTAGCAGGTGGAGCGCGCGATCCCCATCAGTCGGCATCCACTGGCGACGGAGAGGCCTTTGGGCCGGTGATGACGGACATGGGCGCGCTTCTCGGTCGCCGTCCTTGCCGCTGAGCCCCCCCTTGGAACTCGAGCTCCAGAGCCTGCTTGCCGACCAGGCGCTCGAGGGCCGCGATCCGGGCCTCGTACTCCTGGATCGTGCTGGCCGCCTCGGCGTCCTCGTCGAAGGCGCCGGCCTCGTACTTATCCACCGAGATCCGGATCAGGGTGCGCGAAAGGTCATGGCGGCGTGCCAGGCCGTGCAGCGTCTCGCCAGCCAAATACTCCTGAACGACCTGGCGCTTGAAGGCGATGCTGTGGGTGCGGTGCTTTGCCATGGGCGTCGATCCTTCGAATGCCCGACGCACCGGTCAAATCAATTCAATCCACCTGTCCGACCCCAGGGGCCCACTCCAACAGGGTGTTAATCTTCAAAGCCGATTGACACAATGCGTTACCGCGCTGATCGGCACCGAGCCCACGCGCCGAACAACAGCCTGACCAGCGTCACTCCGCCAACTCGGGGCTCGCTCTCCCGCCGACAACCGGCCGGAGGAATTCGAAGCTTCGCGCTGCTTGCCCGGAGCCCTGGACCGAGCCGCAAGCGGCTAGGTGTCGACTTTCATGGGACCGGTCCGACCGTAGAATCCGAGCCGCTCAGCATCGCCGAATGCGACGTCTGCTGTCTCGTAGTACGAGAACACCGCGATGATGCGCGCATGGCCTCCTTCGACCGTTGTCACGCGATGCGCCGTATTCTTGCCCCTGAAGACATTGAGCGTGCCGGACGACAGCGACAGCGTCCGCACTTGTTGGTCTTCGCCGGCCAGGAGGCGCGCGACACCCTCGTAGTTCGGGTCCGTGTCGCTCCGAAGGCCGCTGCGGTACTTGAATTCGCCGCCCGACACGGGCGCCTGCAAGAGCATGGTCGTGGTGAATTCGGCCCGGTCGAAATGCCAATTGAGGCGCTCGCCGGCCCGGTAACACATGACATTGATCCGGCCCAAGGGATCCGCCATCGGGTATAGCCGAGGCTTGTCCATAGCCGCGGCCAGGAAGTCGATGAGCGGCTGCCATTCGTATATCCGCGCGATCAGACTCCCGGGAACCTGGTCGCCGCAAATCGTGCGGTTGATCGTCGTGAATCGGCTGAACGCCGGGTGGGCCGCCTCCAAATCCCCGATCTCGTCATCGAAGTAGATGTTATGTTCGCGCGCGTGAACAAAGGCGACAGAGTCGAAGAGCGGCTCCAACTCTGCGACGCAGGCACAAAGGGCCTCCGGCCGTATGAGCCCGGTGAGGCTGAACATGCCGGCTTCGCGCAGCTCGTTTCGACAGCTGGCAACCAGGGCCTGTCCCCGCGCCTCGCCGAGCGCGTCCAGCGGCCAGCGATCAAGATCCAGAACCTGCCTCATGGATCCTCCCGCAACGTAATCGTCGCCACCAGCCCCTCCTACAGCCAGCCTTCCTCCAGCGGATGGCGGGAGAGCTGCTCGCAACCGCTGGCGGTGATCAGCACCTGCTCTTCCAGCTTGGCCGACTCTCGACCTCCGGCCGGGGCTGCCAGCGCTTCCACGCACATCACCATGCCTTCCTTCAGAATGCCGTCATAGCCTTTCTCGTCCCAGTCCTGCGGGTAGCGGATGGCCGGATATTCGTCGCAGAGCCCGACGCCGTGCATCGCAACCCCGTACCGCTGGTCCACGAACTCATCGCTCAGGGGTCGAAGCCGCTCGGTCAGCTCGCGGAACGACAGTCCCGGCTTCAACAACGCCTTGTTGTGCTGGATGTGAGCATAGGCGTCGGCGTAAATCCGCCGCTGTTCGTCGTTCGGCGCTGCGTCGCACACCCACGAGCGCGAGATGTCGCAGCAGTAGCCATAGGGACCGATCAAGTCGGTGTCGAAACTCACCATGTCGCCGCGCTCGATGACGCGCATCGAGCACTCCCGGGCCCACGGATTGGTGCGCGGCCCCGATGAGAGTAGCCGTGTCTCGAACCATTCGGCGCCGTCGGCGATGCAGGCGCGATGCAATTCGGACCACAGCGCGTTCTCGGTGACCCCTGGCTCCATCGCCGCGCGCATCTGTTCGATCGCCCGCTCGCATACCGCAATGGAGTGGCGTATCAGCGCAATCTCGCCCGCCGACTTGATCTCGCGCGCATCCTCCATTACCTGGAACCCGTCGACGATCCGGTAGCCCAGACGCTGCATCTCGTTGACGCCGTCCGGCGAGACCCGGTCTATGGCGATTCGCTTGTTCCCGCCGTTGTGCTCTCGGATCACCGCGTCCAGATCCGCCGCCCAGGCTTTCGTCTTTTCCGTCTGCCGCTCTCCGGACAGGAAGTAGAGAAAGGGAATACTCGGGCGGACCTCGTCGACAGTGGGGAGCCCTTCGCTGAACACAGTGTCGCCCCCCAGCTCGAACAGCCGGACCGGACCCTCGGTCGGGACATAGACGTAACGCACCTCATTGTGGGTGCTCCAGATCTGCATGTTCGTCGAATCGGTAACGTAGCGTGTGTTCACCTGGTCATAGAGCACGATGCCTGCGAGATCGTGCGAAGCCAGGGCTTGGCGCACCCGGGCTAGTCGGTAGTGACGCACCGCGTCGAGGTCGCACGGTGCATCGGTATGTTCCATCGCTCCGTGCTGTCTCGCCGTGTTGTTCGTTCTCGAGCTCATGCGATGATCAAATCCTGACTGTCTGCGTCATGCCTCTATGTTGTTTAGCGTGCTTTATTGACCCCTCGCAATCCAGCAAGATCAATGCGTTACCGCGCCGATCGGCACCGAACCCTCGCGCCGAACAACACCTTGGCGATCGGTTCCGCCAGCCTGACGTGGTCGAACACCTAGTGGGTGCCCGACACCTCGTGCCCGCCGATCACCGGAAAGGGGATCGCGATGTCCCCGGAGAATATCCTGCGTTCGGTGGTGCAGACCGCGGCGGCCCGGGTCCGGACGACGACGTCGCCGGGCGCCGGTTCGAAGCGGTCGAGTTCCCGGATCGAGCCCTCACCGACACCGGTCATGGCGACGGCCTGCATCCTGGCGCCCATCGGAAACGTCCCTGCCAGCTTCTCGGGACCGCGAACCCCGCCTCCGCCGCATCTCCGCCGGCATCGCGCAGTCCGGGCTCCTGAACCACATGTGGGGACGGGCACGCGCCGGCGCAATCGGGTGGAGCGGGCGTCGGAGCGGAGCAACCGGCCCCGGCGCAGGCGGCAATGCCCGAGTGTCACTCGGCACGTGGGTTCGACGCCGATCGGCATTGCAACCTATTGAGAAAGCGCGATTCTGGGGGTCAAAGTTCCAGGATTAACAACACATTTGTCGTCGTTCACCACCACCGCACAACTACCGCTTCCCGCAAACCCGCCACGCATAAATGACCTTTTGGGCGACTGCCGCACTCGTGATAGCCGCATGTCAACCCTACGCCCTCGGCCGGTCACCGCGAGCGTCACGAGCCGGGCGATTGCCTTGCCGATGGGGCCGCGGGCATCCGTCGCCGACCGCGGCGCCTCTATTGTTCCAGGAAGCTCCGCAGCGCGCGTGCCCGGGACGGGTGCTTCTGCTTGCGCAGCGCCTTGGCCTCGATCTGGCGGATGCGCTCGCGCGCGAGCGGCCGTTTCTGATGCCGGGTGCGCGGGAGCGCAAGCGGGTACGTGCGGCGATGGAGGAGACCGGCGACGGGGTGCGGGCGTGGCTGTATCTCAGGCGGGTCGAGGACTACGAGGCGGCATGGCGGGCGCAGACCGCGCTCGCGGCCTCGGCGCCGGCCTTCGAACCGGGCCCCTTCCCGATCCGCATCCAGACGCCGGGAGACCTGCACGCCGCCCGGTTCGACCCGTGCCTATCCGGTTAATGCAGACACACACTACATGTAGGATGCTTCCGCTCGCCATTTTGGGTACACAATCTACCCCTAGTGGGTGTATGCGTAAAGCGGATAGGCACGGTTCGACCTACTGGCCTGGCAGGACCCCCACGATACGGCTGGGTTCCCGTCGCCCTTCTGGGTTCAGGAGGGGATGGTGGAGGCGGTGCTCGATCTGGAGGCGGAGCCGCTGGTCCCGCTGGTGGCCGCCGCCGGGGGCGCGGTCGAGGGGCTTCGCCTCGCCGACGTCCTCCAACTCACGCCGCTCCGCATCCGACAAGGTGATCGCTACCGCTGCTCTGCCCTCCAGTCATCCCTCCAACACAACCGATGAGTTAATTCTAATAAACTTCTCGATCACGACACTAGTTTGAGAACCCAATATCGTAGAAAGTTGTCATTCGGCGCGATGCAGGGCAGGCGCAATGACCGACATTAGCCTCTTCACGGCCATCGGTGCGGTGATCACCCTGGCCGCGGTGTTCGGCTATCTCAACCATCGCTTCCTCCGCCTGCCGCCGACGATTGGGGTCGTCGTTATCGCGCTCGTGGCGTCGCTCGGAACGATCGGGATCGATGCCGTCGTGCCCTCGCTCGGTATCGGCGGGGCAGTCCGCACCGCGATCCTCGGCATCGATTTCCACGAAGTCCTGATGAAGGGCATGCTGAGTTTCCTGCTCTTCGCCGGCGCGCTTCACGTCAACCTCGGGGATCTCCTAAGCCGCAAATGGGCAATCGGCTCGATGGCCACAGTCGGCGTCGTGCTCTCCACGTGGACTTGCCCCGTTTCGGTGGACACCTGATCAGTTGGGAGAAAGGAGTCCACGATGCCGATGACACGTCCACCCTATCCATCCGGTTTCCGGGAGCAGATGGTCGAGCTGGTTCGCTCGGGCCGCTCGCCGGAGGAGCTGGCTCGGGAGTTCGAGCCTTCCGCTCAGTCGATCCGTAACTGGGTCGGCCAGGCCGACCGGGACGAGGGCCGCTCACATGACGGCTTGACCAGTGCCGAGCGCGAGGAGCTGCGACGGCTCAGGCGTGAGAACCGCCGGCTGCGCCAGGAGCGCGAGATACTGGCAAAAGCCGCGGCCTGGTTTGCTCGGGAGACCGGCTCGATCCCGTCCGGGTCTTCGAGTTCGTGAGAGCCAACCGGGCCTTCTATCCTGTCGCCACGATGTGCCGGCTGCTGGGGGTCTCCGCCAGCGGGTACTACGCGTGGCAAGGCCGGGCGCCGTCGGCCCGCGCCGAGAGCGACGGAGCAATGCTCGATCGCATCCGTGACATCCACCGCGCCTCGCGCGGGACCTACGGCACCCCCCGCGTTCATGCCGAACTCGTCGCTCAAGGCCACGCTGTGGGCCGCAAGCGGATCGCCAGATTGATGCGCCGTGCCGGCTTGAGGGGCATCAGTCGGCGCAAGGGGACACGGACGACGGTACGGGACGCGCGCACCCGAGCGGCACCGGATCTGGTCGAGCGCGACTTCACCGTCGACGCACCCGATCGGCTCTGGGTCGCGGACATCACCTACATCCCCACCTGGGCCGGGTTCCTGTACCTCGCCGTCGTGCTGGATGCCTTCAGCCGCCGCGTGGTCGGCTGGTCCATGGCCAACCACCTGCGCACACAGCTCGTGCTCGATGCCCTCGACATGGCGCTCTGGCAGCGTCGGCCCGACGGCGTGATCCACCATAGCGACCAGGGATCGCAGTACACCTCGCTCGCCTTCGGCAAGCGATGCCGGGACGCCGGCGTGCGCCCCTCCACCGGATCGGTCGGGGATTGCTACGACAATGCGATGTGCGAGAGCTTCTTCGCGACCCTCGAATGCGAGCTGCTCGAGCGCCGGAGGTTCCGGTCTCATGCCGAAGCACGGATGGCCGTCTTCGAGTTCATCGAGGGCTGGTACAATCCACGACGGCGCCACTCCGCCATCGGATATCAGTCGCCCGTCAACTACGAAAGGAGCCAGCTACCCCCCGCTCGCCCAAATCCATAACCGTCCACGAAACCGGGTCAACTCCAACGTTTCTGGTGGGCTTGGCTGTCTACGGCGTCACCCAAGCATTGGGCCTGCCCCTGGCGCTTATCTATTGCCTGGTATTCGGTGCCCTCATCGCGCCGACCGATCCGATCGCCGTGTTGGGAATTCTCAAGACAGTCAAAGTGCCGGCATCGCTTCAGGCCAAAATCGCCGGCGAGAGCCTGTTCAACGACGGTGTCGGTATCGTGGTGTTCATCATCATGACGGCTATCGCCGTCGGCAGCGCGCACGGCGGGAGCATCACGGCGCTCGACGTCGTGATCCTCTTCGTGCGGGAGACGCTTGGCGGCGCGGCTCTCGGGCTCGCCACCGGATTCCTCGCCTACTACGCAATGAAGTCGATCGACGATCACAACGTCGAGGTCATGATCACCCTCGCGCTGGTGATGGCGACCTATGGCATCGCGAGTGCGCTCCATCTTTCCGGCCCGATCGCCGTCGTCCTGGCAGGGATCCTGATCGGCAACCGCGGCTCCCGGTTCGCGATGAGCGAGACCACGCGCGAACACGTGCACACGTTCTGGTCCGTACTCGACGAGATGATGAATGCGGCGCTCTTCCTCCTCATCGGCTTCGAGGTGGTGGCGCTCAGTCTTACCGGCGAGGTCGGCATCCTGATGGCGCTGGCGATCCCGATCGTGCTCGCGGCGCGCTTCGTCAGCGTCGGCACTCCGCTCACTCTGCTCGGCCTCCGGCGGGAATACACCAAGGGCGCGCTTCCGGTCCTCACCTGGGGCGGCCTTCGCGGCGGCATCTCGGTCGCGCTCGCCCTCTCACTCCCTGCCGGACCGGAGCGCGAGATTATCCTTGCCGTCACTTACGCGGTAGTGATCTTCTCCATTGTGGTCCAGGGCCTTACCGTGCGCGCGCTCGTCGAACGCGTGGTCTCGCCGGACGTGACCAAGGCGAACGACAAACGACACTGAGAGCGGTTTCTCGGCACGCTACAATACAGCACTCCCTCGCCCTTAATTGCGATGGGTGGCGCATCTGTGGACGCCTCTAGTCGCGAAACTCGCGAATCGCGCCGCGCTGCACCACCAGGCTCGCGAGCAGAACGATGGCGAGGCCGGGGACGGTCATCAGCGGCGGCGCGGGCTTGCCTGCGGCGAGGTCGATGAGGAGCACCAACGCCGGGAATCCGTAACCGTAGGCTTGCACCCGCGTCGCGCCGAGACGGAGCGTCGTGTACTGGGTGAGGAAGAATGTGACGATGGTCGGCAGGATCGCGAGATAGACAATGCCGCCCAGCACCACCGGCTCGACCGCGGACCAATCGGTGCGCCAGAGCTTGACGTTGCTCGCCGCCACCAGCCAGATCGCTGCCGCCACCAGAGTCCAGAATGTGAGCACCAGGACCGGCTCGTCCCGGTGCAGGCGCTTGATGAGCGGACCGTAGAGGCTGAAGCCGAAGCAGCCGGCGAGGAAAATCCCGTCGCCGATGTTGACCTCGAGATTGATCAGGCGTGCTGGATCGCCCCGGAAGATGATCCAGAGCGCGCCGATCATGCCGAGGAAGAGAGCGACCAGCCGATGAAGGCCTAGCCGCTCGCCGACCAGCACCGCTCCGAACAGCGCGGAGAGGCCCGGCACGATCATGAACACCGCGCTCGTGTTGAGTGCGCTGGTGTAGCGCAGCGCCTCGAACATGCACCAGAAGAAGAAGGCGAGCAGCGCGCCAAGCGTGAAATAGCGCAGGAACGACCGGGCTGGCGGCAGCCGCAACCCTTCGCGCCAAGCCACTATCGGCGCCATGAGGAGCACCGCGAGCACGAAGCGGATGCACATCAACACCGCCGGGTCGAGGCCGTGGGTGATGTGCTCGCCCAGAGGAAACGATGTGGAGATGATAACGGTCATCAGGAAGGCGAGCGCGTGCGCATGCGCCTGGCCCGTGCCCGCTGGCCCGCCTGGCCGTGGCACCGGCTGTGCAGCCTCCTTCGCCACGTCTCACATTCTCCCCTGCGCCGCGGCCGAAACAGCCGCTTGTCGCTCGAACGGCGAGACGCCGAGCGCGTCCTGCAGTTTCTGAGTTCGTCGCGTGACGGCCGATTGGCTCACCAGTAAGCACTGACCCGCCTTCCCTCGGGAACAATAACGACGAGCAACGCCATACCGGCCACACCCACGACGGGCGCAGCGATGATCGCCCGTCATGCCATGCAACCCTCCGCGCCGGAGCTGAGAATGGAGCCGATCGCCCAGCCACGGACCATGGAGGCTGCCAAATGGCCCGCGATCAGTGGCGTCTAGGAGGTCCATGTCGGCGTCCTTCTTGCGTTTCACTGCCTCTGCCTGAGACCACTGCAAGGGCGAGCCGACATAGGTTATAGGACCTCAACTATTGTTGAGGTCAAGGCGTTTCTTCAGTGACCGAATACTGAGGTGGCCCCGGAAAATCGGACAGGTCGTTAAGGTGTGCACCTATCAATTCTGAATTTCGGTACACTGAGGCTGACGTAGGGTTGCAGGTTCCTCCTGTAGAAGGGTTATAATACAACGGCTTAGGGTTTCTGTCAAGGACGGATGGGGTCGATTCGAACGACACAGAGTGCGACAGAGTTTCACTGAGGAGTTGCACTCAGGGATCAGGTCTGGAAGCTGGGCTGGAACATCTATACAATCCTGATGATGGGATGCATGGTCTCTGTACGTAACCTATAAGTGATACGAGTAGTGCGTTCATGAGGATTTTCTTGGGAATCTATATAATCCGAATTCCCTAAACGGATCTGGTGTGTCACAGTTGATGCAGGCTTTTTCAGACGGGTGGCGACCATGAAGGAGGATGCGAGCGGGCGTGTTATTCGGCGCGCAAATTTGACCCCCAGAATCAAGGGATCTCAAAGGGTTAGCGTGCCGATCGGCGTCGAACCTGCGCGCCGAACAACACCCTGCGGCACGCCGGGCGTCGTAGCGGCGCTTCGAGACGGCACGCGCGGTCCGGCGCCTGGCCTCGGCATCCCGCCCAGCGTAGAGCTTGCCGTGAACGTCACCGTCGCCTACAGCGAAGGCCGCGGCAGCTTCGCCTCCACCGGTGACACGGAGTCCGGGCGCGCGCGCGGCGCGGTCGAGAGCACGCTGACGGGCGTCTACCCCTACCTCCGGCTGCGTCCGAACCGACGGATCTCGCTATGGGGTCTGGCCGGGATCGGGGAGGGCGATCTCTCGCTCACCGAGGACGGCGGCCGCTCACTGCGTCTCGGTGCACGCTGGACGGTTGCAGCGGCGGTGACGCTCGGTCTCGTGGGGAGCCGCGACGACGGGACCGGCGCAGCGCCCGAGCATGCGCTGGTCCTCCGCGCGGCGGCGCGCTGGTAGGTCGAACGAAGGAGGCGCTCAGGCGGCGCTCCACGAGGAGCCTTCCAGCCCGCCGACGGGGCGGCCGCCCTTGATGTGGATGCGCCGGCCGGGCAGGCGCCGCAGGATATCGACCAGGGAGGTCGCGTCGAACACGACCAGATCGGCCGGTGCGCCGGCGGCGATGACGGGGGCGGGGCGACCGACGATAGTCGCCGCCCGCGAGGTGACCATCTCGAAGCCCTGGCGCACTTCCTCGTCGGTCCTGAAGCCTGCGCTGTGCACGGTCATGTAGGCCAGTTCGACCGGGTCCATCCGGTTAAAGCGGTACCAGATGTCGTACATGTTGTCGGCCCCGGCGGCGACGTTGACGCCGGCGTCCAGCAGCTCCTTGACCCGCGACGAACCGCGGTTCCGGGGTGTCCGCCCCTCTCCGCCCAGCATCTGCAGATTGGCGATCGGCAACACCGTGACCGCCATGTCAGCTGCCAGTACCTTGTCGATCACCCGCCCAGCTTCCTCGTCGGGGTAGAGCGCAAGCGCGTTGCAGTGGCTGGCAACGCCCCGGCCCTGCATGCCGCGGGCGACGGTGGCGTCCGCCAGCATCTCTAGGGTCTTGAGCTCGGCCCGATCCATGTAGTCGCAGTGCATCTCCACCGTCACGCCGAATTCGGCGGCGAGGTCGAGGACGGTCTCGACATGGCTGCGCTGATCGGCGACCGAGGCCTCGACCTCGGGCAGGCCGCCCACCGCCGCGGCGCCCATGGAGAGCGCCTCGCGCAGCAGTGCCGGCGCCTCCGGGTCGGCGACGATCCCTTCCTGCGGAAAGGCGACGAGGGTGACATCGACGACGCCGGCGAAGCGGTCGCGCGCGCGCGCATGACCCCCTCGAAGGAGACCAGCCCGGTCGCGTAGTCCACGTCGATCTGGGCGTGCAGGCGGCCGATGCCGTGGGCGGCGGCGAGCCTGAGGGCGCGGCAGGCGCGCTCCTCCACATCGGCGACGGTGAAGTGGGTCTTGGCCTCGTGGGCGCGGGCCAGGGCCTCCTCCGGCCCGAACGCGCCAAGCAGGTCGCGGCTCAGCACCTTGTCGATATGGAAGTGGGGGTCGATGAAAGAGGGCGTGACCAACCCGCCGCGCGCGTCGATGCGCGCCGCCGCGTGGCCCTTCAGCGCGGGCGCAACCGCCTCGATGCGCCCCTCGCGGATGCCGATGGAGACCCGCGCCGCATCGTCGCGTCGCGTCGCGTCTTGGATGAGCAGGTCCCAGTCCGGGCCAGCAGCCGTGTCCGTCATGTGTCCTCCGCCGTCAATGGCTCTCTCGGGTCGGCACCGGCCGCCCGCGATTCTCAGCGCATCTATGCCTATTCCGCCGCGTCCAGGGCGAGCCTGCCGGTCTCTGCGCGCCAGTCCGCGTCCGGATCCTGCCAGCCGTCCGGCCAAGCGATGGCGCCGTCCGCCTTCTTCCGCTCGAAATAGGGCCCGCGGTCGAAGAGCGGGAGAGGTCCGCGCCTGGCCGTCATCTCGGCCCGGAGCTTGAGTGTCGCCGCGTCATCGACCCGCCAGGCGCCCCCTTCGCGGACGAAGGCGACGCCGTACTGCGCGCGCGCCGCGGCGACCGAGACCAGGCCGCTCGCCACATCGCGGCAGACGAGCGCGGATTCGCGCCTGAGCGCATCGCCCCAGCCGCCGCCGCCGGTGGTGACGATGCGCACCACCGAGCCCGCCTCCACCTCGATCCCGTCGGCCATGCCGGGGACCGTGCGCTCCTCGCCGTCGGGCCCGGCGACCGAGATGGCGTAGGAGGCACCCGGCCCGCCGCCGTTGACTCCGTAGGTGTTCAGCATCGCCCGGTCGGCGTTGGAGAGCAGCGTCGACTCCTCGAGGACCCGGACCCGCTTGTCGTAGCCGAGCCCGCCCCGGCGGTAGCCGGCGCCGCCGGAATCCTCGTTCAGGCCCAGCCGCTCGATGCGGATGGGATAGCGCGTCTCCGAGAACTCGGCGGGCAGGTTGCGCGAGTTGGGGACGATGTGCACCACGTCGCTGCCGTCGGCCCAGGGCCGGCCCGGCCCGCCGCCGCCCAGCACCTCGCGGAACAGGTAGAAATCACCGTTCGCCGCCCTGCCGTGCAGCCCCCAGATGCGGATGGTCTCGTGGTCGGCCGGCATGCGCCCGCCGGTCGCCTTGGAGAGACAGGCGGCGAAGACGCCGAGCGCGCGCAGCAGGATGAAGAAGCGCATGCCCGTGGGCCGGCCGAAGGTGGGCGTCACCAGCGTGCCCTTGCCGGGGAACGCCACGTCGATCACGTCGAGCACGCCCTCGTTCATGTCGATCTCGGCGGCGCGTTCCGGCGTGTCGGCCAACGAACGCAGCACCGGCGCCATCCACTTGCGGACGAAGCGGCCCTCCGCATAGTCGATCGGCCAGTTGATCGGCCCCTTGGCCTCCGGGTCCGTGCCGGAAAAATCGAGGGTGATCTTCTCCGACGTCTTGGTCATGGTGAGCCGGAGCGCGTGCAGGCGCGGCGCATCGACGCCGTCGTTCTCGATGTAGTCCTCCCAGCGGTAGACGCCGTCCGCGATCTTCGGCAGCAGCTCGCGCCGCAGCGTCTCGGCGCAGTTCTCGACGATGGCGTCGAAGGCGGCCTCCAGCATGTCGGCGCCGTAGCGCTCCGCCATCGCGACCATGCGGCGTGAGCCCAGCCGCGCCGCCCCGATCTCGGCGTCGATATCGCCCTCCAGGTGGTCGGAGAGGCGGGAGTTGCGGCCGATGATGGCGTAGGCCGCCGTATTGAGAACGCCACGGTCGTAGAGCTTGATGGGCGGCATCACCAGGCCTTCGCTCCACATGTCGGTGGCGTGGACCGGCAGGCTGCCCGGCACCGAGCCGCCGACATCGTCGTGGTGGCCGAACACCTGGCTGAAGCCGATCAGCCGGCCTTCGTGGAAGATCGGGATCGTCGTGCAGAGGTCGGGCACATGGCCGATGCCGCCGGCGCTGTTGTAGGGATCGTTCCAGAAGAAGACATCGCCCTCGTGGATGTCGTCCGCCCCGAAATAGTCGAACACGGGTTCCACCAGGGCGGAGTAGGAGCGCCCGGTGAGCTTGCGGCCCCTGGCGTCGAACAGGGCGACGCGGTAGTCGTGCTGGTCGCGGATCATGGGCGAGCGCGCCGTGCGCTCCACTGCCGCCTCGATCTCGAGCTCCGCCGAGCGGACGGCGCCGGCGATGACCTCCAGCTCGATCGGCCCGAGCGCCGGTGCCGCGTCCTTCTTCCTCATCG
Organism: Alphaproteobacteria bacterium; assembly: GCA_965262755.1. Classification (GTDB taxonomy): domain Bacteria; phylum Pseudomonadota; class Alphaproteobacteria; order UBA828; family UBA828; genus WTGU01. The sequence continues at coordinate 2,573,064 of OZ253557.1, forward strand.
CAGCGTCTCCATCACCAGATTGCCATAGCGGTCGCAGGCGACGTGCCAGGCCGCGGGTACGACCACGGTTGAGCCGTATTCCTCGACGATGAGCGGGCCGGTGAGCGTGCTTCCCGGCGCCAGCGCCTCGCGCCGGTAGATCGGGCATTCGACCCAGCCGCTGCCCCGCCAGTAGACGGGCTGTTCGCCGACGGGCTTTGCCGGGCCAACACCCGCCGCCACCTCGTGCGCCGCCGGCCGCTCGACCCGGCCGATCACCTGGACGCGCAGGTTCACCAGCTCGACGTCCTGGCGGCCCTCGTAGTCGAAGCCGAAGGCATCCGCATGGACCTGGTGGAAGGAGGACCACATCGCCTCCACCGCCGCCGCGCCGGCCAGGCCGGGCGGGACCTCGACCGGGACCTCGTGGCCCTCCCCCACATAGCGCACGTCGGCGCTGCGCCGGAGCTCGATGCGCGCCGCCGGCACGCCCTCGGCCATCACCTCGGCCCGGCCGATTTCCTCCAGCTCCTGCCAGGCGCGGTCGATCTCGCCCGCGTCCGCGCCCGAGCGCTGGCGCACCAGGGTGCGCACGTAGTCGCGCTTGATGTCGGAGACGTGCAGGCCGAAGGCGGAGAGATTGCCCGGGTCGGGCGGTGAGAGAATGCGCCGGATATCGAGGAAATCCGCGACCTCTGCCGCGAACATCCCGCCCGCGCCGCCGAACGCCGCCAGCACGTAGCGGCCCGGCTCCCGCCCCCGGCTGGTGGTGACCTGGCGGATGCCGTGGACCTGGTTGGCGGCGGCGATCTCGAACACGCCGGCCGCGGTCTCCTCGGGCGAGAGGTCGAAGCGCGCGCCGAGCCGGGCGAAGGCCTCCCCGGCCGCCCCGGCATCGAGCGCGAGCGCGCCGCCGATGAGCACGCCGGGCAGGCGGCCGAGCACGAGCGCCGCGTCGGTGACGGTGGACCGCGTGCCGCCCCGGCCGTAGCAGATCGGGCCCGGATCGGCGCCGGCGCTCTCCGGCCCCACCTTGAGCGCGCCGTAATCATCGACCCAGGCGAGCGAGCCGCCGCCGGCGCCCACGGTGGCGATGTCGAGCATGGGCGTCTTGACGGGATAGTGCTCGATCAGCGACTGGCTGGTGAGCTGGGGCTTGAGCCCCTCGACCAGCGATATGTCGGTGGACGTGCCGCCGACATCGAGGGTGAGCACATCCTCGAAGCCCGCCAGCCGGGCCATGTGGACGGCGCCCAGAACCCCCGCCGCCGGGCCCGAGAGCAGCATGGTCACGGGCCGCTCGCCGGCGGTCTCGTGCCGCACGACGCCGCCGTTCGACTGCATGATGAGGAAGGGCGCGCTGCCGCCGGCAGCCCCTCCGCCGGTCCCTACGCGGCCTGCGGCGGTCCGCAGATAGGTCTGGCAGTAGGGCTTTACCAGCACGTCGATGAGCGTCGTCATGGCGCGCTCGTATTCGCGGTATTCGGGCAGCACGACCGAGGACAGCGAGACGAAGAGATCGGGATGGCGCCGGGCGATGAGGTCGCCCACGCGCCTCTCGTGGTCGTCGTTGGCGTAGGCATGCAGCAGGCAGACGGCGATGCAGTTGACGCCTTGCGCGGCCAGCTCGTCCGCCGCGTCGAGGACGCCCTGCTCGTCGAGCGCCGTGAGCTCCTGTCCGCCGTGGGTCATGCGGCCCGGCACCTCGCGCACCAGGTGCAGCGGCACGAGCCGCGGCGGCTTCACCCAGAAGAAGGAATTGCCGTAACCGTCGGGGACCGACTGGCGCGCGATCTCGATGATGTGGCGAAAACCCTCGGTCACGATCAGGCCGAGCCCCTCGAAGCGGTGTTCCAGGACGGCGTTGGTTGCGGTGGTCGAGCCGTGCAGCAGGCGCGTGACGGCGCCCTCGTCCCGGCCGGCCGCCTCCGCCGCCTTGCGGATGCCGTCGAGCAGGCCGATGCTGGGATCGGCCGGCGTGCTCGGCGTCTTCAGCGCGTAGCGGCGCCCGTCCGCCTCGTCGATGGCGACGACATCGGTGAAGGTGCCGCCCGTATCGATCGCAATCCTCAGCCCCACGCCCTGCTCCGCCCCTCTGCCGCCGGCTGCGCCGCGTCACGCCGCCGCATCGCCGTCATTCCCACCAGATCGGCGTGGTGGTGATGACCTCGACGCCGTCGCCCTTCACGATCAAGTTCTGCTCGAAGCCCACCGCGCCGACCCCCTCCCAGGCGAGGAAGGCCTCGGAGCTGCAGACCATGTTCTCCAGGATGAGCTGGTCGGCATCGCAGGTCGAGAGGCCGTACATCGGGTTCTCGAACATCATGTCGCAGAGATGGCCGTAGAGCGGCCATTGCAATCCGGCCTGGTCGACCATGTCGCCACCGCCGGCCTCCCTGGTCAGCCGGTCGCCCTCGCGCGCGAGCTCGTGCGGCGAGACGCCGGGGCGGATCTTCGCCATCACGCCGTCGACGATGCCCATGCAGGCCTCCATGAGCTCGCGCTGGGTGCTGCTGGGCTTGCGCCCGCACACCGCCGTGCGTCCCGGGTCAAGGAAATAGCCGTGGCGCATCGGCCCCATGATCCAGGCGCGCACGAAATCGCCGTCCTCGGGCGCCGAATCGGGATCGGCGCCGCTCAGGGGGTAGCGGCTGAAATTGTTCATCTCGTTGCCGGTGCCGTGGGACAGACGGACCATCGCGGGAATGCCGCCGCGCCGCACCACCTCGGCGGCGCCGGCCGCCGCGGCCTCCGCCTCGGTCCGGCCCGCGACCAGCCCCTCCATGATGAGCGTCAGCGCCCGGCTCGCGATGTCGCCCGCCTCGCGAAAGACCTCCAGCTCGCGCGCGCTCTTGACGTGCTGCACCGACTTGACTAGGTCGTCCTCCGGGCGCCAGTCGATGCGCGGGCACCACGCGCGCAGCCAGTCCATGTACTTGCAGGGGAGGAAGTCGGTGCCGACGATGGCGACCGAGCCGGCGATCCCCTGCGCGTTGAGCGCATCGGCCGTGCCCTTGATCGGGTTCTGGTGCCAGTGCCAGTTGTCGGTCGCGAGCCAGTCCGCCGGCTCCAGGAGCTCGTCGTTGTGCAGCTCGGGCTCCCGGCCTGCACGCATGATCACCGCATTGTGGCCCCGCCCCTGCCAGAGGTTGTTGTCGGGCGTCTGGCCGGGGTGCCCCGAATAGTGGTTGACCAGCCACAGCAGATTGGCGCACCGGTCGTAGGAGCTCGCGCCCCGCGACCAGATGACGGCGGTCTCGTAGCCACGGCGTTCCATCTCGCCGTGGACCTTGGCCCAGCGCGCCTCGTATTCCTCTCTGGGAAAGATCCGGCTCGTCATGGTCGGCTCCTCCGGCCGGACCGTTCGCCCGGCCGCGCAAGGTTACCGCCGCCGGCGCCGTTCCACCAAGCCTTCGCCGGCCCGAACGGCGTTGGCCGCGAAGCGTACGCAGGCGAACCACGTCGGCATCGGCGTGCGCGCTACCGTCTCGACCACACCCGGATGCCCGAGCCCGGCAGCTCGGCCGAGGCGAGCCGCCCGGCCGCGACCATGGCGTCCAGCGCCTGCCGCAGCGAGCGGCCGGACACGCGATACCGGCTGACCTTGCCGGGCGGCAGGGCCGGATCGCACCCCTTGAGCGCGCCGGAAATATACGCGCGAATCGCGGCGAAGGTGTGGGGCTCGGCGAGGAGCGGCGACAGCAGTTGGTCGAGCTCGTCGAGCGCAAGCTGCTTCTCCCATTCGACAGTGATCTTCTGCTCGAAGCTGTAGCTGCCCGCGAGCAGCACCGCGTCGGGGCTCGGCCGGCCGGCCCGTCTAGCCCGGCGCGCCTGTGCCATGGGCCGGAATGTTCGGTGTGTGCTCCCCCGTTCGAGTGAGCTTTCCGTCCAGCACCCGAACCATGGCCGCTGCCAAGGCGCGTATAGCACCGGTCGCGCCATTGGGGTTCCAGAAGAGCCCGATATCGAAGTCGTCGAGGGCGGGCAGCTCCGCGCAAGTCGGCAGCGCGCGCAACGTCGGCGGCACGGTGCTCGTCGAGATCGCCGTGAGGCCAAGCCCGCTCTCGATCGCCGCCTGGTTGCCGGCGAGGTTGGAGCTGGAATAGACAATCTTGTAGGGGATGTCCCGGCGCCTCAGCGCGCTGAGCACGCGCAGGCGGTACTGACAGCCGTCCGGAAAAAGCACCAGGGGGAGCGGGCGCTTCGCGCGCAAGTCATGGACCTGGCTGCCGACCCAGGCCATCGGTTCCCGCCATAAATCCGTCAGAGGCGCAGTGGGCGTGTCATCGTGCACCGCCAGGACGATGTCGAACTCGTTCCTTGCCAGCCCAGCGATCAGGTCTCGGCTCAGCTCGCAGGTCACGTCAAGCGCGATGTCGGGGTTGGTCTCGGAGAACCGGCCGAGGAGCCGCGGCAGAAAGGAGAGCGCGAAATCGCTCGGGATTCCGACACGGATCGTCCCGGTCAGAATGCCGCCGTCCAAGCGGCCGACGCACTCGTCGTTCAAGGCCACCATCTGCTTGGCATATTCGAGGACGATCTCGCCCTGCGGCGTGAGCCCGAATGACTTGCCGGAAGTGGTGAGTATCGGCGAGCCGACGATGTGTTGAAGGCGCTGCATCTGCAGGCTCACCGCCGACTGTGAGCGGCCGATCTCCTCACCCGTCCGTGAGAAGCTCCGCGTCCGCGCCAGGACGAGCAATGTCCGCAACAGGTCGGTGGGGAGGATGCGTTCCATGCCGGCCCGGCGAGCCTCCGCGCATTCGCACCGCAAATGGCTGGGCGAAGTCCATTTGCATACGTCATGCTTCAGCGGCTGCCTGCCGTTGTCAACGGTCAGCCGCGCGCAGGACGGGCAGTTACATCATTAGTGTTGCTCATGCACCTATTTTCACTAGAGCCGCTTGCAAAATTCTGATCGATTCGGAGCGGCGCAAGAACACCCAAGCTAGCAACGACGTCCGCGCACGGCAATTGGTGCGATTTTGATGGCGACCATGGTCGGATCGGCGTTGGCACAGCCTCCGATTCGGTATTTTCGTCGAACTTCGGGCGCGTTTGGCCGCACCGTCTTTCGAGAAGTGCGGCCACCGTGATGGCGAAGGAGACGAGCCGGACTAGATCGGCGGAACGATGAGGCGCATCAGCTGGCTGGCCGTCAGCACGGTCATGCCGAACATGAGGTGGGCGAGAACCTTGTCGTACCCGCGCACGCGGACATGGCGGCCGCCGAACTCATCCTTGAGCCGCCCATTGATCCGCTCGGACCCCGAGCGCACGACGTAGCGACGCTCCTCGGGAAAGACGAGACCGAGCGTGCGCCGCGCCTTCTTCTCCTGCTTCAACGCCTCTTTCATGTCGACCGAGCGGCGGGGGTTCACGTCGATGATCGGCTTGTGGCCCAGCAAGATGCTGTGCGCCCAGATCTCGATGGAATCATAGGCCGCGTCCATAAGGTCGTAGAGGTTCTCGACCCGCCCGGCCGTCAGGGTCCCCAACGGAATCGCCACCTGGGAGTCATGCGTCGACGCAGACGTCATGATGCAGCTGACGGGGATCCCGCCATCGGCGGTATCGACGTGCAGCTTGTACCCGATCCAGGAGGTGGTATGGCCCTTGGCGTTGCGCTTGCTGCCGACATCGCAGGCCCTCGGCAGGTCCGCCAGCATCTGCGGAAGGCTCATCGTCAGTTGCCGTTCCAGCCGGCTCGGCTCCTTCGCCCGCGCCTCTCCCTTGCGGGGCCGCCCCCGCTTGCGCCGCCGCTTCGGCTTCGCTGCCTTCGGCTTCGCCGCCGGCTTCTCCCGCGCTTCAATCGCCGTCGCATCCCGCGAGATGTGCTCCACCAGATGGCCATCCATCGTCCGCGCAATCAGCGTCTCATGCAGACGGCTGGCCAGACCGCTCTCGGCAAACTCGGAAAAGGCCCGCGAAAACGTCGCCTCGCTCGGAAGCCGGCCGGCACCGCTCCAGCCGCACAGCCGCCATAGCCTGCCGTCAACCTCAAGACGCTCGATCAGGCCGCGCGTCGTCGGAACGTCGAACACGGCCTTGGCTATGAAGGCGCGCGCCAGCGCCGCGCGGTCCTCCTCCGGACGCCCTACCTGGCCGCGGAAGTAGGGCAGAAGAGCCTCGACCCGCACCAGTTCCAGAACCGCGACGAACAGCTCGTAGCGCTCGCCCATCGGGCCAAGCTCGCTCTCGAGCCTCGGGAACAACTCTTGTTGAAAGGCGTACCAGTAATCCGATAGCATCTCGCGCAGGGACACGGCTCCACTCCTCCGTGGGCATCATGCGGTGTTTTGCGGCAGCACATGATACTCACGAGGGTGGGCCGGTCCCACCGCAAAGGCCTTCACTCAGGCAGAAAAGCCGCTCGCCTCAGCTGTTTTGCAAGAGGCTCACTATTTATACAAATAATTAATCGCCCGGTGCTATTGATGATCGGAGCCACAGCGCAACCAGACAATATCCATCGCCAGTCACGAAGAACATTCGGGAGGAGGCGACGTGACCGACGCGGAACGGATCACCACACAAAAGGTCTGGAGCGTCGACGAGATGCAGCGTCGCCTGCGCAATCTCCACGCGCTGATGGACGAGAAGTCCCTCGACGCCATTATCCTGACGAGTCTTCACAACGTCCTCTACTACACCGGTTTCTTCTGCCCGCCCTTCGGCCGGCTGCACTCTGCGGTCATCCCGAGGAGGGGCGAGCCTGCACTGATCGTCTCCTTGATCGAGGATGTCCGGCCCCGTCACTGCTGCTACTTCGAGGACATCCGCCCGTTCCACGACTGGGAGATGAGCCCGCTCGAAAACAACGTGCGGCTCTTCGACGAAGTGCTGCGCGACAACGGGATCCGAAGCGGCCGCCTGGGCTACGAAGAGGATTCGGTCTCGGTCGGGTTCAAGGCGATGATCGACGGCACGCTCGGCGGCTTCGAATTCGCCGACGTGGCCTGCGACACCATGCGCCAGCGCCTGATCAAGTCGGAGGAGGAGATCGCCCTCATCCGCCAAGGCGTCCAGATCTGCGAGGTCGGCGGCTACGCGGCACTGGAGACTCTGAAGCCCGGCGTGACCGAGGCGCAGATGGCGCGCGCCGCCAATGCCGCGATCGACGACGAGCTCCACCGGCGCTTCCCCGACATCGAGGTCGACAACCTCAACATGTGCTGGGTCCAGACCGGGCCCTACCGAAGCCGCGTCGGCCACATCATGAACGCGCACCGGGTCGTGCAGAAGGGCGAGATGATCAGCCTGAACCCCTATGCGATCATCGCCGGCTACTATCACGTGCTGGAGCGGAGCTTCTACTGGGGGCACATCCCCGACGACGCCTTCGCCGTCTTCAAGACCAATGTCGAGGCGCATCACGCCGGGCTCCGGACGTTGCGCGCAGGAATCAGGTGCTCCGACATCGACAAAGCGGTCAACCCGATCTACCGCGAAGCCGGCCTCCTGGAGGGCCGTTCCTTCGGCACCGGCCACTCGGTCGGGATCATGTCGATCTGGTTCGGGCGCGAGGAGGGCGGTGAGCTGCGCCAGTACAACGATACGGAGCTTGAGGAGAACATGGTCGTGACCATGGAGCCGATGGTCAACGTCGACGGTCTCGGCGGCTTCCGCCATCACGACATCTGCCGGATCACCGCCGACGGCATCGAGAACCTCAACACATTCCCGCGCGGCGTCCTGCTGGCGGGGGACGGCGGAAGCCTGGAAGAGCTTTGGCTCCCCGCATAGAGAGAGCCATCGGCTCGCCGCTCCGAGCTGGGCAATGACGGCGAGACTCGCCGCCGACATCGGCGGCACGTTCACCGACCTGGTTCTTCTGGACTCGGGCGGGGTCGTGCATGTCGCCAAGACCCTGTCCACGCCGGGCGACTTCAAGGAAGGCGTGCTGGTCGGCGTCGAGCGGGTCCTGTCCGACGCGGGCGCAGAGACGGAGGGAGCCATCGCGCTCGCCGATGTCGATTATTTCGTGCACGGCGCGACCGTCGTCCTCAACGCCTTGCTCGAGCGGAAGCTGCCGAAGGCCGCGTTGGTCACGACCAGGGGGTTTCGGGACGTGCTCGAGATCATGCGCACCAACAACCCCCGCATGTACGACCTCAAGTGGGTCAAGCCGAAGCCGATCATCCCGCGGCATCTGCGCTTCGAGGTCGCCGAGCGCGTCCGTCACACCGGCGAGGTGCTGCGGCCGCTGGACGAGGCAGGCGTGCGGGAGGCGGCGCGGCGGATTGCGGCGCTCGACATCCGCTCCGTCGCACTCTGCTTCCTTCATGCCTACGCCAACCCGGACCATGAGCGCCGCGCCCGGGAGATCATCCTGGAGGAACACCCGGCGGCGCACGTCACGATCTCCTCCGACGTCGCCAGCGAGCTGAGGGAGTTCGAACGCACGTCGACGGTGGCGATCAACGCCAGCACGATCCCGATCATCTCGGCCTATCTGGACGGACTGTCGCAAGCGCTGAGCGACCGGGGCCTGGAGCGGGAACTCTTCGTGATGCAGTCGAACGGCGGCGTCATCGCGAGCCGGACCGCCCGGTCGCTGCCGGTCCGCACCGTGATGTCGGGCCCGGCCGGCGGCGTCGTCGGCGCCCAGTTCATCGCGAACCGCATGGGCTTGCGCGACGTGGCGACCATCGACATCGGCGGCACCAGCAGCGACATGGGGGTCATTTCCGAGGGCTTGGCGCGGACGGTCGACCAGAGCGCGGTGGAGGGCTGGCCGATCATGGCGCCGACCATCGAGATTCTGGCGATCGGCGCCGGCGGCGGCAGTATCGCCTGGGTCGACGCCGGCGGGGCGCTCCGCGTCGGGCCACAGAGCGCGGGCGCCCGTCCCGGCCCGGCCTGCTACGGCCAGGGCGGGGCCGAGCCGACCGTCTCCGACGCCTGCGTCACGCTCAATCGGCTGAACCCGGACTACTTCCTCGCGGGCGAGATGACACTCGACCGTGACGCTGCCGAGCGGGCCATCCGCGAGCGCATAGCCGAACCGCTCGGCATGGACGTAGCCGAGGCCGCCGAGGGCATCCTCCGGGTCGTCACCGCCAACATGAACAAGGCGATCCGCTCGATCCTGATCGCTCGGGGCTTCGACATCCGCACGTTCACCCTCATGGCGTTCGGCGGCGCGGGCGGCATGGTGGCCGGCGAGCTGCTGCGCATCGGCGACGTGTCCCGGCTCGTCGTGCCGAGCAATCCCGGCGCCGTCTCGGCCATCGGGATGCTCGCCACCGACCTTCGGCACGACTTTGCGCAGTCCAACGTCCAGCCGCTCGCCGGTGTCGCGTGGGGCGAGGTTGAGCATGCCCTGCGACACCTGCGAGACCTCGGTGCGGAACGGCTTCGGAGCGACGGCGTGGACGATGACGCCATGCGCTTCGACGATGCGCTCGACCTGCGCTACGTCGGGCAGGACTACTATCTCCGCGTCTATGTCGACATCGACGATCTCGACGGCGCGCGCATCCGCTCCGATTTCGACCGGCTGCACGAGCACACCTACGGCTTTTCCAATCCCGAGTTCGAGGTCGAGATGGTCAATGCTCGGGTCTTCGCCGTCGGCGCGTTCGAGCGGCCGCAGTTGCCCGAGATCGGCGCCCGCGGCTCGTCCGACGCGCCGCTGCAAACGAAGGCGCGGCGCCAGGTCTTCTTCGGCGGCGCCTTCGTCGAGACAGCGATCTACGACGTGACGGCGCTTCGCGCCGACGACGAAATGGACGGTCCCTGCGTCATCGAGGACCCGCGTTCGACAATCGTCGTCATGCCGGGCCAGACCGCCACGGTCGATCGCTTTCGCAACCTCACCATCGAGGCCGTGGCGTGAGGCCGCCCGGCGGGCCGGAATAGAGGCGCACCATGGCCAAGGCAATGATGCTCGCAGAGAAGGCCCGGGACGTATCGGTCGATCCGATCACGCTGGAGGTCGTCCGCGCCGGGCTGCATTCGATCATCAGCGAGATGTCGATCACGCTGAACAGAACCTCCTATTCAACGATCCTGCGCGAGATCAACGATTACAGCTGCGTCCTCTTCGACAACCGAGGCCGGCTCCTGGCCCAGGCCGAGGGCATCCCGATCTTCAACGGCAGCATGAACTTCGTGATCGACGCGGTGATCGAGAAATTCCCCCTGGCCGGGATGGAGGAGGGGGACATCTTCCTCTCCAACGACCCTTACACGGCCGGCGGCACGCACAAGAACGACATCAACGTCGTCATGCCGATCTTCTGGCAGGGCGAGCTGGTGATGCTGGCGGCGAACAAGGCGCATCACCTCGACATCGGCGGCAAGGACCCCGGCAGCTGGTCGGCGGATGCCCGCAATACCTATCAGGAGGGCCTCTGCCTTCCCGTGCTCAGGCTCGCGCATGGCGGCAAGATGAACGAGGAGGTCATCGAGATCCTGATGGCCAATCTGCGCACGCCGACGCTTTCCCGCGGCGACTTCGCGGCCCAGATCGCGGCCCTGAAGACGGCGGAGCTCCGAACCCACGAGTGGTTGGAGAAGAACGGCACAGACCTGCTGACGCACACAGTCGACGAGCTTCTGGATCACGGCGAGCGCGTCGTGCGCGCGGCGATCGAGCGGATTCCCGACGGCGTCTACAAGGCATCGGGCTTCGCCGATGGCGACGGCGTCTCGGACGAGCCCATCCCGATCGCCGCCACCGTCACGGTCGAGGGCGGCGACATCGCCATCGACTACACCGGCAGCGGCGCGCAGCGCGAAGGCTCGGCGGGGAACGCCCACTGGGTCGTCACGGTTTCGATGACGCGCCAGGCGATCATGTTCTTCACCGACACCGCGCTAGGCGGCAACGAAGGGTCGTACCGGCCGATCCATGTGTCGGCGCCGCCCGGCTGCGTCTTCAACCCCGAATATCCCGCGCCGGTGACGACCGGCATGGGGAACATGGGCACGCGGCTGATCGAGCTGATCTTCCAGGCGCTGGCCGAGGTCATTCCGGAGGAGGTGATCGGCGGCACCTTCGGCTGTTTCAGCTGCATGACCCTCGGCAGCAAGGACCCGCAGACGGACGGCGAGTTCGTGCACTTCGAGTGCTATTCCGGCGGCTGGGGCGGGCGCCATCACGCGGACGGCAACAGCGCGACCGTCTCGCTCGGCAGCGGCGATGCCTACAACATCCCGGTGGAGGTGATGGAGACCACCACGCCGATCCTGGTGTGCGAGAAGTTCGCGCTGCAGGAAGGCTCCGCCGGCGCCGGCAGGCATCGCGGCGGCTTCGGCACCGAGATCGACTACCGGATGATGGGCGAGGCCGAGCTTGCCATCGCGCTCGACCGCGAGACCTTCAAGCCCTACGGGCTGTTCGGCGGTCTTGAGGGGCAGGGCAGCGAACTGCTGGTCGAACCGGGCACGCCTTCGGAGGCGCGTTACTTCCGGGCGAGTGGCGTGAAGGTGGCGGAGGGCGCGCTGGTCCGTCACCGCACGGCGGGCGGGGGCGGTTACGGCGCGCCGACCGAACGCGATCCGGCCCTGGTCGCGGACGACTGCCTGAACGGGCTGATCACGATCGAGGATGCGCGCGCGCTCTACGGCGTGGCGATCGACCCGGTGACCTGCGCACCGGATCGCGACGCCACGGCCGCGCTGCGCAAGGACAGGCAAGGCCGGGAGAGGTCTTCGCCGCCGGTATCCGAGGACGACCTGACGCAGTGATCTGGAAACCAGAGAAAACCGAAAGGGAGGGTTCGATCATGTGGAAATGGATTACGGGTGCCGTCGCGGCCGTCGCGGTGGGCGTGCTTGCCGTCTCGGGGGCGCAGGCGGCGTTCAAGCTGGATGGAGAGCCCAAGATCGCGATGCTTCAGCTCGCCACCGTCAACGACGGCGGCTGGTCGGAGGCGCTGGAGTATGCGCGGGTGAAGACCGAAGAGGCGCTCGGCGTCGAGATCGCCTACACCGAGAACGTTGCGGAAGACAATTCGGAGATCTTGCGCACCATCGATCTCTATGTGAGCCGGGGCTACAACGTCATCATCGGCACCTCGTGGGGCTATGGCGACGCCTTCCTCGAAGCCGCCGCCAAGTACCCCGACGTGGCCTTCATGAACTGCGCCGGCGAGACCAACAACTCGGTCAACCTGGAGAGCTTTTACGCGCGCAGCTACCAGGGCTGGTATCTGGCCGGGATCGTCGCCGGCCACATGACTCAGTCCAAGAAGATCGGCTCCATCGGCGGCCACCCGCTCAGCGTGGTGAACTGGGACCTCAACGGCTTCCTGCGCGGAGCCCAGTCGGTCGATCCGGCGATCGAGATGGTCGGTGTCTTCGTCAACACCTGGTACGACCCGGTCAAGGAGACCCAGGCGGCGGAGGCCCTGCTGGAGCAGGGCGTCGACGTGCTGGGCTCGAACATGAGCACGCCGGGGCCGCACCTGGCCTTCCAGGACCAGGGAAAGTGGTCGGTCGGCTTCCAGATCGACGTGTCGGACCAGGCACCCGACGCAGTGGCGACCTCGATGATCTACAAGTGGGAGGCCTATCTTATCCCGACCATCTCTGCGATCATCGAGGGCACCTGGGAGCCTGGCGAGTGGGGCTGGTGGAACGGCATTGAGACCGGTCTCTTCGATGTCGATCCCATCGCATCCTGGGTGCCGGCGGCGGCGGTGGCGGATGTCCATGCGGCGCGCGCGGCGATGGCCGCGGGCACGCTCGATCCCTTCCAGGGGCCGCTCAACCGCCAGGACGGGACGCTCGCGGTGGCCGAGGGCGAGGTTCTCTCCGACGACAGCCTGTGGGGGATGACCTACTTCATTCAGGGCGCCATCGGCACCATGCCCGAGGAGTAAGCCGGCCGCGAGGCATCCTCGCTCCGCGCGTATCGTGCTAGCGTGGCGGGGTGAGCCATGCCCTAGAGATCGTCGGCGCGAGCAAGGCGTTCGACGGGCGACCGGCGCTCAGACGGGCGTCGTCCGCCTGTGACTGGGGTGAAGTTCACGCCCTGCTGGGGGAGAACGGGGCCGGCAAGTCGACCCTGATGAACGTCGCCTGCGGGCTCTACGCCCCGGACGAAGGCAGCATCGCGGTCGACGGCCGGCCGGCCCCGATCACCGCGCCGGCCGACGCCGCGATGCTCGGCATTGGCATGGTTCACCAGCACTACAAGCTGGTGAAGCGCTTCACGATCGCCGAGAACATCGTCCTCGCATGCCGGGCTTCGCTGGGCGTCCGGCGCCCGCGGGACGCGGCCGAGGCGGTGGCGGCGAAGGCGGCCGAGGTCGGCTTCGCCATCGACCCCGGCGCCGTCGTCGGCGAGCTCTCGATCGCCGAGCAGCAGCGCGTCGAGATCCTCAAGGTGCTTCTGCTCGGCGCCCGGATTCTCATCCTGGACGAGCCCACCTCGGTGCTGACCGACCAGGAATCGGTCTCCGCGCTCACCTTCATGCGCCGTCTCGCCGAGGATGGCCATGCGGTGGTCCTCATCACCCACAAGCTGCGCGAGGTGATCGGCTATTCGTCGCGGGTGACGGTGATGCGCCAGGGCGAGACGGTGCTCGCCGGGGCCGAGACCGCGGGCCTCGACGCCGAGACCCTGGCCCGGACCATGGTGGGGGAGGAGCGCGAGGGCAGGCCGCGCAGCGCCCGTCCACTCGGCGAGGTGCGGCTCCGGGTCGAGGACTTGGCCGTGCGCCGCAACATCGGTGTCGGCGTGGACGGCATCGGCTTCGCCGTGCGTGGCGGCGAGATCTACGGGATCGCCGGCGTCGGCGGCAACGGGCAGCAGGAGCTCGCCGACGCGCTGACCGGCCTACGTCCGCCCGCGCACGGCCGGATCGCGATCGACGGTGACGAGATCGCGGGCAGAGACGTGCCGGCCTTTCGCCGCCGCGGGATGCGTGCCGTGCCTGCCGACCGCTTCCGCACCGGCCTCCTGGCGGAGCTCGCGGTCTATGAGAACCACGGAGTGACGGGTGTGCCTGCCGGCGAGTATGGCAGCCCGGCGCTGGTTCGCCGCGGCGCCATGCGGACGGCGGCGGCCGGCGCGATCGACGCCTACAGCATCCAGGGCGCCGCGCCGGCGACGCCGGCGCGGCTGCTCTCCGGCGGCAACGCCCAGAAGCTCCTGCTCTCGCGTGAGCTCCGGGGCGAAGCCAACGTGCTCGTCGCCCATTCGCCCACGCGCGGCCTTGACGTGAACGCCTGCCGGACGGTCCACGACCTGCTGCTGGGCGCAGCGGATTCGGGCACGGCCTGCGTGCTGATCAGCGAGGACCTGGAGGAAGTGCTCGCGCTCTCCACGACAATCGCCGTGATCAGCCGGGGCAGGATCGTCGGCGAATTTGCTGCCGGCGGGGTGAGCCGCGCCGAAATCGGCCGTCTGATGCTGGGCCACGCCTGATGCTGGGCCCGGTCTATCTGGTGCCTCGCCAGCAGGCGCCGCTCTGGCTGCGGGCGGCGACCTTCGTCGGCGGCATCGCGCTCGGCCTGCTGATCGCCTTCGGCATCCTCATCGCCTACGGCGTCACCGCCGGGCAGATCGTCAACGAGTTCATCGTTTTCGTGTTCCTCGACCTGAACGGCCTCGCCCAGGTGGTGACCGCATCGACGCCGCTGGTCCTGGTGGGCCTCGCCTCGGCGGTGGCGCTCAAGCTCAGGTTCTGGAATATCGGCGTCGAAGGGCAGATGTGGCTGGGCTGCATCGCCGCCACTGGCGTCGCCCTCTTCGACCTGGGCCCGGACTTCTTGCGCCTGCCGCTCATGTTCGCCGCCGCCGCCGTTGCCGGCGCTGTCTGGATCGGCATCCCCGCCTTTCTCAAGCTCCGCTTCCGGGTCAACGAGATCATCACCTCGCTGTTGCTGACCTATGTTGCCTACCAGCTCGTCGAGCACCTGCTCTTCGGCGCGTGGAACGACCCCGGCAGCTCCTTTCCCAACTCGCAGCACTACGACGAGGGGACGGAGCGGCTGGCCCGGCTCGGCTGGGGCTCCGCCCACACCGGGGTCTGGATCGCGCTGGGCGCCGGCGTCCTGCTCTGGTTCGTGATGACGCGCTCACGGATCGGCTTCTACATGGACGCGATCGGCGCCAACGCGGAGGCCGCGCGGGCGGCGGGCGTGCCCGTCGTGCTCACCACGGCGCTGGCGGCGGCCATGTCGGGCGGGCTCGCGGGCATCGCCGGTGCCGGGCTGGCCGCCGGGCAGGAATACCGCATGACGCTCTTCATCGCCGGCGGCTACACCTTCAGCGGCATCGTCATCGCCTTCATCGGACGCTTCCGGCCGATCCCCGTCATCGTCACCGCGTTCGTGGTGGGTGGTGTCTATACCGCCGGCGACACGCTCAAGGTGTTCTATCAACTACCCGCCGCGATAACGACGCTGATCGAGGCCGTGATCCTCTTGAGCTTCGTCGTCGTCGAGTTCTTCAGCCGCTACCGCCTCAGCTTCGGGGTGCGGGAGCACGCCTGATGGCCGCCGATTTCGTCCAGAACTGGCTCGCCACCACGCCGGGCTTCGCCACGCCCTACCTGCTCGCCGCCCTCGGCCTGATGATCAACGAGCGCGCCGGCGTGCTCAATCTCGGCTGCGAAGGGATGATGCTGGTGGGCGCGATGACCGGCGCGGTGGTGAGCTTCCACACCGGGTTCGCCGGCGCGGGGGTGCCCGTCGCCATGCTGGCGGGCGCGTTGGTCGCCCTCGTCTTCGGCATCGCCGTCGTGGTCTTTCGCACCGATCAGGTGCTGACCGGGCTCATCATCGTCGCCTTCGGCGACGGGCTGACCGGGGTCGTCGGCCGGCCCTACATGTTCGAGAAGGTGGCCGGCTTCCGCAATCTCGACCTCGGCCCGCTCAGCGACATCCCGTGGCTCGGCTCCATCCTCTTCCAGCAGGACATCCTGGTCTACGCCACCGCCGCGCTGGCCGTGGCCGTCTGGTGGGGCCTCGACCGTTCGGACGCGGGGCTCAGGCTCCGCGCCGTCGGCGAGGACCCGGCGACGGCCGATATCGCCGGCGTCAACGTCCAGCTCTTCCGGCTTACCGCGGTGGTGCTGGGCGGCGCGCTCTGCGGCCTCGCCGGCGCCTACCTGTCGCTCGCGTCCAGCTATGTCTGGGTCGAGCACATGGTCGGCGGCCGCGGCTGGATCGTCATCGCGCTCGTCATCTTCTCCGGCTGGCGGCCGGGGCGCGCGGTCATCGGCGCGCTGATCTTCGGCGGCGCCGAGGCGCTGATCCCACGCATCCAGGCGATCGGCCTCGACGTGCCCATCTATCTCGTCGGCATGCTCCCCTATGTGCTGACGCTGACGGTGCTGATCGTGCCCACCGTCCTGCGCGGCGAGCGCTCTCCCGCCCCGAGCGGCCTCTTGCTCAACTACCTCCGGCAGGATCGCCGCTAGACTATAGTGGTGGCTCGGACGACGTATCCGGACGGCAACCCTTGGGAGGAGGCGGACCATGCCAGGCATGACGACCATTCGCGAGACCCACGACGTGGCGGCACGCACCGGCAAGGGGTTCGAGGTGGAAGCCGGCGAGCTGATCCGGATCACCGACCTGGAAGGATCGCAACCGGTGGATTTCTGGGCCTTCAGCAAGGCCGATCACCTGGAGTTCCTCTCCTGCGAGCACACCAAGCCATCCATCGAGAAGCTGTTCCCCCATGTCGGCGATTCCGCCTACACCAACCGGCGGCGCAGGATCGTCACGGTCGTTGACGACACCTCGCCCGGTCAGCACGACATGCAATACGCCGCCTGCGATCCCACGCGCTACGCCGAGCTCGGCGTCGAGGGCTATCACGAGAGCTGCCAGGAGAACCTGCACACGGCGCTCGAGGGCTTCGGCATCGCGCTCCAGTTCACGCCGCAGCCATGGAACCTGTTCACCAACTTCTTCATCAACCCGGACGGCACCTTCGCCATCAAGGCGCCGGAATCCAGGCCGGGCGATTGCATCGTGCTCCGGGCCGAGATGGAGGCCACCATCGTGGTCTCCGCCTGCCCCCAGGATCAGAACCTCACCTGCGGCGGCCGGCCCACCGACATAAGGGTGGAGGTTGGACGCTGACGGAGAGCCGAGAATTCCGGGGGCTCTTGCGGGTGCCAGTTGTCAGCCGGATTGCGTCAATCCGTCCGAGCGGTCCAGTAACGATGTGCCCGAGCGCATTGGCATTGGGGAGGACAACTTCACGTGTGCCTTCTTGAGGTTAGTGGAAGGTCAATTCGCGATAGCGAGGGATTGTTGGTCTCGGCTATTGCAAATCCCCGCAACTCACCCTGCCACTTCAGCAATGCGGCCCGCGATGCGGTTTGCGGCGGCCTTGAGAGGGTCGTTGGCAAGATGGGCGTAGCGGGCGATAGTCTGCACCTTGTTGTGGCCGAGCAGCTTCCCGATCATCGGTAATCCCTCGCCGACCAGCAAACCGCCGCTGGCGAAGGAATTCCGCAGATCGTGGATGCGCAGATTCTCGATGCCGGCACGATCGAGAATGCGACGCCACGAGTCATGCAAGTAGGCAATATGCCTGCCGTGCTTGAAGCCGGGCAACACCCAGGGATTGCCCTCCATGCGCGGGATGCCGCGTAGCACGGCGATCGCCGGGTCGCCCAGATGCACCACCTTCGCGCCGGTCTTGGAATCAGGCAACCGAAGCTCGCCCATGTCCAGATCGACGTAGTCCCAACGCAGGCTCAAGATTTCGCCGCTCCGGCACCCGGTCAGCATCAACAGGCGAATGGCGCCGATCGTCGCGGGGGAAGAGAAACCCTCCCTCTCCGCGTCACGCAGCGCGGCGCCGAGACGGCGGTACTCCTCGTCCGAGAGAAACCGCTCGCGCTTGTGCTCAGGGTACTTCTTGACATGCCGGCACGGGTTGACGCCCTCGGGGCGCATCTCCCAGACCTCGGCCAGGGTCAGCATCCGCGAGAGCACGCCCAGCGTCCGGTTGGCATGGCCGGGGACGTCGCGCATGTCGTGATGAAGGGCGACGGCGTCGCTCTTGCCGATATCGCTGACGCGGCGCTTGCCGAGCCGGGGAGGATGCGGTTGTCGATGATTTTTCGGTACAGCCGGGCAGTGTTGGGCTTCAGATGGGCGGGAGCGTAGTCCTCCATGAAGCGCCGGGCGAGTTCGGCCATGGTGGCGCTTCCCTTTGAGCGGGGCGTCCGCCCCACCACATCGCGGCCAGTCTTTGCAAGGGTGACGATCTCGGCGGCCTTGGCCCGCGCGGCGGCCGGGGTTATGGGTCCGTGGGGACCGATTGTGACTTTGACGGAGCGTCCCTCGTGCCGGTATTTGACGATGTAGACCTTTCGGCCAGTCGGATGAACACGGACGCCGAAGCCCTTGATATCATGTTGCAATGTTTCGAGGGGAATCGACAAGGGCAGACCAAGAGAGCCAGTGACAGGCGAGTGACGGCAGATGTATGATAATGATTTGATATTATTGATGTTTAATAACTTCGTCGCCTGCATTTCGCGCTTGTATCGCCGACTTCGATAGACCAGTATCGACGGCGTCTGGAAGCCAGTCGCTTGCCTAGTGCTTACGGACTGAATGGGGCAGGCAAGCCGGTTTTCGCAAGAGGGGGACGCAGATGCCGAAACGCCAGGAAACGACGATCACGAAACGCACCGTCGAAGCCCTGTCGGTCGAGGGCCGTGATGCCGTGTTCTGGGACCGGGATCTACCGGGCTTCGGCATCAGGGTCTATCCCTCGGGCTTGAAGAAATACGTGGTCCAGAGCCGGGGTCCAGGCGGCTCGCGACGGGCAACGCTGGGACGTCACGGCGATACCTCGCCCGAGCAGGCGCGGCGCAACGCGGCGGAGGCGATCGACCGCATCAAGCGGGGCGAGGATCCGCTGCCCCCGGCGCCGGAGCCCGAGCCGACGATGGCGGTCATCGCGGAGCGGTACATGCGCGATTACGTGCCTGCGCATTGCAAGGCGTCGAGCGCGGAGGTCTACCGGCGGGCGCTCGACATTCACATCCTGCCGGCGCTCGGGGAGATGCCGGTCGGCGCGGTCGGGAGCGAGCATGTGTCGGAACTGCACTACGCGATGCGTGGCGAGCCGTATGCGGCGAACGCGGCGCTCAAGATCGTCGGCAAGATGCTGTCCCTGGCCGTGGAATGGGGTCTCCGAGAAGCCGGGCCGAACCCGTGCCGGGCAGTGCGCAAGTACCGGACGCGGCCGCGCGAGCGGTTCCTGACCGACGCCGAGTACTGCCGGCTCGGCCGAGCGCTCGATGTGCTGGAAGCGAGGGGGAAGGTGTCGCGGCCTGCGGCGGCGGCGATCCGGCTTCTCGTGCTGACCGGGTGCCGGCGCAACGAGGTGCTGGAGCTACGCTGGGACGACGTGGACCGGACGGCGGGGGAGCTGCGGCTGCGCGACGGCAAGACCGGCGCGCGCGTGGTACCGCTGACGCCCGCGGTATCGGGCGTGCTGGAGGGCATCGCCGGGGTTCCGGACAACCCGTGGGTGATCGTCGGGCAGAAGCCGGGCGCCCGTCTAGTGAATGTCGGCGATCCGTGGCTCCTGGTGCGGGCCGAGGCCGGGCTCGACGGCGTGCGCATCCACGACCTGCGGCACAGCTGGGCGAGCCGCGCGCTGGCGCTTGGCGAGAGTCTGAGCATGATCGGGAAGCTGCTGGGGCACACCAGGATCGAGACCACCGCCCGCTACGCGCATCTGGAGCGCGACACGGAGAAGGTGTCGGCGACGAAGGTCGGCGGCAGCATCGGCGCCGATATCCTGAAGATGGAAGGCGCGGAGGCTTCGCCATGGCCAAGCTGAACCGGCGCTCGATCTCGCGGCGCACGGTCGAGGAGCTCGCGGTGGAGAAGGACACCGTGTTCTGGGATCGGGACGTACCGGGGTTCGGTGTCAGGGTCTATGCCTCGGGCACGAAGATGTACGTCGTGCAGAGCCGGGCCGAGGGCAAATCGGTGCGGGTGACGGTGGGCCGGCACGGGGTGATCACCGCCGATGAGGCGCGCCGCCGCGCCGCGCGGATCGTCAACCGGATCAAGGCGGGGGAGGAACCGGTCGCGGAGCCGTTGCCGGCCCGGTTTGCGGGCGGGCCGACGGTGGCCGATCTCGCGGCGCGCTACATGGAGGAGCATGTCGCGGTGCACTGCAGGGCGTCGACGGCGGAGGGGATCCAGGGGCTGCTCGATAAATACATCGTGCCGGAGTTCGGCAGGCTTCCGCTGCTGGCGGTGGAGCGCGATCGGGTGGTGGCGTTTCACGCCCGGCTGAGTGGCGTTCCCTACGCGGCGAACCGGGCGGTGGCGGTGCTCTCGCGCATGTACCGGATGGCAACATCCCGGGGGATGGTCCCGGACGGCACGAACCCCTGCCGGGGCGTGCGCAAATTTCCGACGCGCCCGCGCGAGCGGTTCCTGACCGACACGGAGTTTCGCCGTTTGGGCACGGTGCTCGAGCGGGCCGAGGCGGACGGCGGGGTGTCGGGCCACGCGGTGGCGGCAATCCGGCTTCTGTTGCTGACCGGCTGCCGCAAGAGCGAGATCCTGTCGCTCAGATGGCAGGACGTGGACCTGGCGGCGGGCGAGATCCGGCTCGCCGACAGCAAGACGGGTCCGCGCATGGTTCCGCTGTCGCCGCCGGCGGTCCGGGTGCTGGCGGAGCTGCCGCGCGTTGCGGACAGCCCCTGGGTTATCCCCGGGCAGAAACCCGGCACGCACTTGACCAACCTGGACGGTCCGTGGTGGATCGTGCGGAAATGGGCGGGTCTCGAGGAAGTGCGGATCCATGACTGCCGTCACAGCTTCGCCTCGCGGGCACTGGCGCTTGGCGAGAGCTTGCCGGTGATCGCAAAGCTGCTCGGCCACAGCCAGATCCAGACCACGGCGCGCTATGCGCATCTGGCGCGGGATTCGGTCAAGGCCTCGGCGGCGCGGGTCGCCGGCAGCATCGCCGGGGACTTTCTGCACGGAGGCGGTTCAGCAACGGCGAGCCCGTCGGTTCGGTAGAGAGCCTGTTGTTCGGCGCGAATTGTTGCCGCCGATCGGTGCGCTAAGTCCGTCCGAATCACAAACCTCGTGATCTATCGATGGCCCTACGTATCGGAGGTTTTTTCGTAAGACTTCATCCGGTCGAGAAACTCGTGGGCCAGCGCATCGTCGAGAACTGCACCCACCATCTCTATTCCGGAATACAGTTGAATCATGTCCGACCAGCGCAACGCGGCAATAACCTCATTGCATCGACAGTTGGCGCGGATCCCACTGCTGTCCAGTCTTGCGAGTATCTGTTCAGTTCCTCCATGGGTATATCCGCACATTTGGGCCCACCAAATGTCTTTCAGTTCTTTCAATGGCGGGGCATCATTCCGGTTTTTCGCACCCGGAGAAATACGGGCCATCTTGTCCGGAGGCGGGAACTCCCCTTCGGCAGCTCGATCGACCTGATTGTCCGTGGCGGAGTATCTCAACCACACGCCGCGGACGATTGCTTCAAACATGGGTCTCTGGAGCGCCAGAGCCGATCCGTAGATCTGGTGGTCGATCAGGCAGATGATTGCCTGTGCGTGTTCGATTGCAAGGTGTTGACAAGCCATGGCTAATTGCAACCGCTGGTTGCGCGACAGGTTCGGTATCCTTTGGCCGTCCAAGCGATCGGCGACCCAACTCCACAATTCCTTTGATTTGGCCAAGTAGTCGCCGATGCCCGGAACTTCATGCATGCCCTAATCCGTTCCGTCTTGCAGGAAGACAGGTCAGCTTTATCGCCCGTTCCACGGCCCGGCAAGGGCGAGGAGCCCGGATTTTCCGCTGCCCGAACGCCTCGGCGCCTTTGCTGCTCAGGCGCTTGGCTCGCGGGGAACGGGATCGTGCTTGTCACAATAGCTCGCGCCCTGCGACGGCGACGAAATACTGTCGGTGGACGCTGCCACCTGGGGCGTCCCTCCATGCATGAAGTGGGTGGACGGGGAAACTCGGCCGACGGGGCTGCATTCAGGGTGTGGGCAAATGGTCCTGCATGTCTGCGAGGGTGTTGGTGAGGACCGAAAACGGGAGTGCCATGGGTCCGTAGTCCGGATCGGGGGCCTCGAGGGGAAGGCAGTATTCCGTGCCGTCGATCTTGCGCGGCGGGAAAGGAGCATAATGCCATGCAATTCCGTATCCGTCAGTCAGCGAACCCAACGTACAGAGGTGCTTGCGCTGGAACGTGAACCGCACCTGCACCGGTCGTCGCTTCCCGCGATGTGCCTTTCGGCTCTGGCTCTTCATCGTCGTTCCTTCCAAACCATCGTAGCAGCGGCGGGTTCGCGCCTTCCGAGCCTGGCCCCCGTGTTTCCCGTTGGGATTCCGGTGTACGGTCCCGCCCCGGCTTGCAGCGACGGAGACCGACATGCAGGGATGGTGGTGCGTGCGCCATGTGTGCTGCATTTTCGGACCCCAGGCCGGGCGATGAGCAAGCGAGTGACGGAGCCGGCGCAAATCGCGTATCGCGTGATCGGACCCAGAGAAGATCGATGACCCAATCTGGCAATGCAGACCCTCCAGTCGGCCTCGAAACGAGAAACGTCTTTCTCGATACCGAGGTCTTCCGGTCTTCCGACCACAACCTAACTGCGCCTCTCATGTGGCTTTTTGCCTGCTATATGGACGACGCCGTTTTTGAGTTCCACACGACTGACGTAACCCTGCGTGAGGTTGCTCGACAACTTCTTGCCAGGGAAAGGGAGGTGACGGCCGGCGCCAACCGTGCCGCGAACCATTTGAGGCGTTGGAACAGCCGGTATCGGCGCGAGCAGGATCGCCTGCCAGTCCCGGATCTCCTCAGTGAACCAGCCGAACCGGGTGCGGCCAATCGTGAGTTCGAGAGGATCGTCCGTCACGAGTGGGGTGCAAGGGAGCACCGCGCTGCCGATCTCCTCGCCGGGCCGGTGATCGATCGGTATTTCGCCAGTGAGCCACCATTCGACGAACCGAACAGCAAGAAGGAGTTTCCTGACGCGTTCGCTCTCCTCGCGCTTGAAGACTGGTGTGCCCGTACAGAGCAGCGCATCTACGTCGTGTCCAAGGACCAGGCTGTGCTCCGCGCCGCGCACGCAAGTGATGACCTAATCGGAGTCGAGGGCCTCGAGTCTCTCTTTTCTCTGGTGGCGTCGGCTGAAGGCCATGACGTGGCAAAGGTGGTCTTGGCGGGTTTCGAGGAACCCTCCTCGCTGCTGAGTGATTTTCAGAAAACTCTGTCACAGGACATTGGCTCGGCGGGGTTCGTGTACGCCGGAGACAGAGACGACGGCGAAGTTCTCGGCGTGGAGATCGTCGAGGTCGAAGACATCGACGACGTCACCGTCCTGCGCGTCGACCAGGATCGGGTCGCTTGTGTCGCTCATGTCAGGCTGCTCGTCTCTGCGGAGATCAACTACCTCGATTTTTCGCAACCGGTTTGGGGCCGTGATGACCAGCGCAATTCCGGCGGGATTTCGGTCGTCACCCATATCGAGGATCGAGTCGAGGCCTACATCTTTTTCGAGGTGGCGGTAGACGGCGAGGCGGTCACGCTGTTTTCGGCCGGGTTCCTCTCTCGGGACTGATTTGTCAGGGACTCCTTCAGTGACGACTATCGCAACTATTGACAGGGCGCGGACATCGATAGGTACGCTGGCCGTACTCAGCTGCTTGGCCGCGGTGCTCGCGCTCGGCCTCGTCGCCGGCGCCTCGGCCGAGACGTGGCGGAACACCTGCCGCGCTTAATCGACAGCTACAACGAGAGGCGCCTGCACTCCGCCCTCGGATACCTGAGCCCCGACCGTTTCGAGGAGGAACAGTCCCGCACCCCGGTCAAATCGGCCGCATGAAACTGTGCGACCCCAGGGGCCCATTCCATTATGGGGTGATCGAGTTCAAAATTGACCCTCCGGATATCGTGGTTTTTGAACGCACCTCGTTTTTTAGACGTACGAGGTGGGGGGAGATGCTGGTTGTGGAGCTATGGCCGAGAGTGGGTGACGGGCTGAGAGAAGGAGGTGGCGTATCGTGGGGGGTGACGAAGCCTCCCGGTCTTCAAGCAAGGAGTGATACGCCATGACGGAAGATAGTGTTGTCGCGCTGCACCATCCAGGGGTGACGGCCGATCCGCTGACCGAAGTACTCCGCGCCGGAGCTCGCGAGCTCCTGGCACAGGCCATTGAAGCGGAGGTTGCCGCCGTGCTGGCGGCGCATGAACATCTGAAGACCGAAGACGGCCGCCGGCGCCTGGTGCGTCATGGCCACGGGCCGGAACGGGCGATCCTGACTGGCATTGGTCCTGTGTCTGTGCGGCGCCCGAAGGTCCGGGACCGTGCCAGCGTCGGAGGAGAGCGCATCCGCTTCACGTCGGCCATTCTGCCCCGTTTCGCGCGGCGGACGCGGTCGCTGGATGCGGTTTTGCCGACGCTCTACCTTCGTGGCGTGTCCAGCGGGGACTTCCAGGAGGCGCTGGAGGCGTTGCTCGGCAAGGACGCCTCTGGCTTGTCGGCGCAGGTGATCGGCCGCCTGAAGGCGGAGTGGGAGGCCGAGCACGAGCGCTGGCGCCGGCGCGACCTGTCGGCCCGACGCTACGTCTACATGTGGGCCGATGGCATCTATCTCCAGGGTCGGCTGGAGGACGAGAAGCAATGCATTCTGGTCCTCATCGGCGCCACGCCGGAGGGACGCAAGGAACTCGTGGGCTTCCAGGCGGGGGTGCGCGAGAGCGCCCAGAGCTGGCGTGAGTTGCTGGCATGCCTGCGCGGGCGCGGGCTGGTCCCGAGCTCGCCATCGGCGATGGCGCTCTGGGCTTCTGGAAGGCGCTGGAGGAGATCTTTCCCGACACCCGCCGCCAGCGCTGTTGGGTCCACAAGACAGCCAATGTCTTGAACAAGCTGGCGAAGTCGCGACAAACGGCCGCCAAAGCTGCCCTGCATGATATCTGGATGGCGGATGGCCGCGCCGAGGCCGAGAGGGCGATGAATACTTTCGCCGCCAAGTACGGCGCCAAATACCCCCAAGCCGTCGCCTGCTTGACAAAGGACCGCGACGCCTTGCTGGCCTTCTACGACTTCCCGGCCGAGCACTGGCGGCATATCAGGACGACCAACCCCATCGAAAGCGTCTTCGCTACCGTCCGCCACCGCACCGTGCGCACCAAGGGCTGCTTGTCTCACGGGACAACTCTGGCCATGGTCTTCAAGCTGATCACCACCGCCAGCAAGACCTGGCGGCGGCTCATGGGAAACAATCAGTTGCCCATGATCATCGAAGGGGTGAGATTCAAAGACGGTATGCAGGTCGACGAAACCAAAACTCGCGCCGCCGCCTGATCACGCCGTCACCCAAAATCGGGCATAACTCGACACCTCACATCCGCTCGCCCAGCCCTTCGATTGCTGCTGGACGACATCGACGACCGTCACCGGGTTCAGAACCCTTGCCGCCCGGCGCACCGCTCCTGCGATGTTCTGCAGCATGAGAGTGCCTTCGCCACCGACGCATGACTATGCGTTGTCCGTAGCAACCGCGGATCGGTGCTGACCCCGTCTTCCTTGCCCTAAGTTCCTGAGATACCGCTCAAAAAACCGCCGAATCTCCCCAACGTTGGGGACGCGCGGAAGCGCCCGACTCGCCTAAGCTTTCATCCATCGCGCATCGGTGTCGCCGGGGGCAGACCCGGCGAGAACCGCCGCGCGGTCTGAGAGGGAGGGTGCGTACCGATGTGCCTGGGTCGTGATCGAAGAAGTGAAAAGGAAACGGCTGCGTGCGCCGTACCGTGGCGGGACCGCAAGGATGGTCGGAGTGGGGCTGCGCTTTCGACAGACCGCCGGTCTGCCGGATCCCGGCCGGCTCTTGCGTTGTAAGGAAGCAAAGATGGTCGACGTGTGTTCCATGTCGAAGCGCGAAACGGGTGTTCGAGAAACATCGACCGGCCTCCCGGCCTTTCCGACACGCGCCGTCGTCTTGCGCGCAATACGTGCAGTTGCAGCACGCAAGAATTGGAGGCTGGCGATGCGCCTTCGCGTGCGTGGTCAACGGCTGCAAGGTCGCTGGAAGACAGCGTTGGCCGCGCGGCGGCTGGCGGATGGTTCGGACGACATGGTGGCCCCGGACACTGGCGTGGCCGTGCTGGAGGACGGTCGCGGTGGCGTCGCCCGGCGCTCCCGAAAGAAGACAACGCTGAGAGTACGGACATGTTCGCCGGGGCACGCCATGTCCCGGCTTTGCCTGTGTCTCGCGGGCTTGCTGCTGGCGGCCGGACTCGCCGTCCTCTCCACGGCGCCCGCCCATGCGGCGGATCTCGCGGACGACGACCTGCGCCTCAGAGGAGGCGCCTCGCACAACGAAGGACGATTGGAGATCTTCCACGACAACGAATGGGGGACCGTCTGCGACGACTTCTTCGGGAGACGTGACGCGAAGGTGGCCTGCAAGCAGATGGGCTATACGGGAGCGGAAGCGTACCTCACGGACGTCGCGGTGGCACCGGGCAGGAGATTCTGGCTCGACGACGTCAATTGCGTGGGGGACGAAGCCAAACTGACCGAGTGCTTCTACAACAGCAACGTCAGAAACAGCAGCAGCAGAACCAGCCCCCAATGGGGATTCGCCAACTGCATACCGTCGGAACAGGTGGGCGTGCGCTGCACGGCCTCGACCTCGGCCAATAGCGTGGAGTTCAACAAGAGCCACCTCACGGTACAGGAGGAGGGCGGCGGGTCGACCTACACGGTCCGTCTGGGCAAGGCGCCGACCGGGAACGTGACGGTGGCAATCTCCGGGCCGAGCACGACGGTGCTGCCGGTCGACCCCACGTCCCTGACCTTCACGACGGGGAACTGGAGCACGCCGCAGACGGTGACCCTGGCCGCCTTCGACGACTCGAACCGGACCGACGACTCGTTCACCCTCACCCACACCGCGTCCGGGGGCGGGTACGGCAGTGTGACCGCGAGCCTCAGCGTGACGGTTGAGGACGACGACGGTCCGGTGCAGGCCCATATCGATTCCGGTGGCATTGTCAGTCTTACCGAGGGCGGTAGCCGCACCTACAGAATCTGGCTGGATAGCGCTCCGACCGAACAGGTGACGGTGGCGGTGACCGCGCCGTCGAAGGTGAGCGTGAACCCGACGAGCCTGACCTTCACGACGGGGAACTGGAGCACGCCGCAGACGGTCACGCTCGAAGCGTCGCACGACAACGACACCTCCGACGAGACGCAGTATGTGACGCACAGGGCCACCAAAGGTGACTACACCACGACTTTGAGCAGAGTTCAGGTGGAGATTACGGACGACGACGACGGTGAGGACCGGATCGGCTCGCGGCCGTCCGGGGCGGTGTGGTGGGCGGCGCTGACCGCGCGTCGGGAGACCGGCGGGGCCACTGGGCACATCGACTACACGAGCCCCCATGCGGACACCGGCAAGCTCTCGAACGACAGCTTCACCTACGGCGGGGTGACGCGTGCGATCGATGGGCTGTTCGTCGACCGCAACGGGCACTTCCAGATCTGGGTGCATTCGGGGAACGGCTCGGTGCTGCCGAACGGCTCCGTGCTGCATGTAGGGAGCGAGTCGCTGACGCTCGGCAGCGCGACGCGGCAGTCGTTCAGGACCATGTACAACGACGGCAAGACGCCGATCATGCGCGAGCACGCCTACTGGTGGCAGTCGGGGTCGCACGGTGTGAGCCTGTCGGACCGGCAGGTGGTGGCGGTGTGGCTGGAGGTGCCGGCCGGGAGTGAGCTGCCCGGGGTGCCGAGGAGTGTCAACGCGCAGGCGCGGGACGGCGGGGCGACCCTGGAGTGGGGTGCGCCGCCGGAGGTCCCGTCGAAGCCTGTCACGTCCTACGAGTACCAGCAGGAAGGCACGGAGACGTGGAACTCCACGGGCGGGACGGCGACGACGAAGGAGGTGACGGGCCTCGCCAACGGGGAGAGCTACACCTTCCGGGTGCGCGCGGTGAACGCGGCGGGCAAGGGCGCGGCGTCGGCGCCGACGCCGGCGGTGACGCCGGCGGCACCGGGGCTGACGGCGGCGTTCACGTCGGTGCCGGAGGCACATGACGGGAGCACGGCGTTCGCGCTGCAGATCGAGTTCAGCGAGGATGTGGCGGGGCGTTTCCGGAGGATGCGCAACGACGTCTTCGAAGTGACCGGCGGTACGGTGGCGGACCTGCGCCGGGTCAACCGGCGCCGCGACCTGTGGACCGTGACGGTGACACCGTCGTCGGACGATGCGGTGACGGTGGCGGTGCCGGCAAACCGTGCCTGCGATGTGTCGGGGGCGGTGTGCACGGCCGACGGCGAGCAGTTGTCGAGCCGGGCGGAGGCAACGGTCCCCGGTCCTCAACCGGCGGTGTCGGTGAGCGCGAGCACCAGCCCGGTGACGGAAGGCACGGCGGCAGCCTTCACGCTCACGCGCACGGGCGACACGGCGGCGGCGCTGACGGTGACGGTGAGCGTGAGCGAGGACGGCGCGGTTCTTGCCGGGACGCCGCCGACCGAGGCGGTGTTCGCGGCGGGCTCGGCAACGGTCGATCTCACCGTGGAAACGGAGGACGACGAGGTTGTCGGGGACGGAAGCGTCGTGACGGTCTCGCTTGTGGCCGGCACCGGCTACGCGGTCGATGCGAACGCCTCCGCGGCGACGGTAACGGTCGAGGACGACGACGCGGCGGTGGAGAACGCGGCGCCGACGGGCCTGCCGACCGTTGCGGGCACGGCGCGGGTGGGCGAGACGCTGACGGCGTCGGCGTCCGGCATCGCGGACGCGGACGGGCTCGCGGGCGCGAATTTTGCCTGGCAGTGGATCGCCAACGATGGGACGGCGGATGCGGACATCGCGGGCGCGACGGGGTCCACGTACACGCCAACCGCGGCCGAGGTCGGCAAGACGCTCAAGGTGCGCGTCGCCTTCACCGACGACGGCGGGACGGAAGAGACGCTGGTCAGCGGGGCGACGGCGGCGGTGGAGGCGGCCCTTCCCGTGGTCTCGGTCGGGGCGGCCGCATCGCCGGTGACGGAGGGGGCGGCGGCCGTGTTCACGCTGAGCCGGACGGGCGACATGGCGTCGACTCTTGAGGTCTCGGTGTCGGTCACGCAGGCAGGCGCGGTGCTCTCGGGGACGCCGGCCTCGACGGTGACGTTCGGCGCGGGCAGCGCCGAGGCGACTCTCAGCGCGGCGACCGACGACGACAGCGTGGCCGAGGCGGACGGGCGGGTGACTGCATCGGTCGTTGCGGGGTCAGGATACGGCGTTGACGAGAACGCAAGCGCCGCCACGGTCG
This sequence comes from Alphaproteobacteria bacterium, assembly GCA_965262755.1. Classification (GTDB taxonomy): domain Bacteria; phylum Pseudomonadota; class Alphaproteobacteria; order UBA828; family UBA828; genus WTGU01. The sequence goes on from OZ253557.1 coordinate 2,602,309, forward strand.
ACGTGTACGACAACGACGAGGCGACAACGACGCCGGCAACGGCGGCGGAGACGCTGTGGACCTCGACCCTGACTGTGGAGAGCATCGGCGGTGTCCTGTTCGGCACCGTGGGCGGCGGCAACGCCCTGTCTCCAGAGGGCTGGTCGGAGGACGGGGCGCAGTTCCGCGTGGAGCAGCTGTACTACTACCCGCAATACTCGGAGCTCGCGTTCGCCGTCTCCGCTGCACCTCCCCAGCTGGGGCAGTTGACGCTGCATCTGGACGACGTGCAGGTGCAGCTGAGCGGCGCGCAGAGCGAACGATACTTCTACTGGACGGTGGCGGACCCCGGCTGGCAGGCGGGGCAGACGGTGGCGGTGAAGCTGACGCGCACCGACCCGGATGCGGTGGTGGTCGCGGGGCCGGGACTGTCGGTTGCAGATACGCAGGTTCGCGAGGCCGAGGGGGCGGTGCTTTCCTTCCGGGTGACGCTGGAGGAGGCGCAAGCTTCTACGGTATCGGTGCGTTATGCGACCTCCGACGGCACGGCGACGGCGGGCGCAGACTATGAGGCGGTGTCCGGGGCGCTGCGCTTCGATCCCGGCGAGACGGCGAAGACGGTCTCGGTGCCGGTACTGAACGACGCGCATGACGAGGGGAGCGAGACGCTGACGCTCGCGCTCTCGGCGCCCTTCGGCGCGGAACTCGGGGACAGCACGGCCACCGGCACGATCGTCAACACCGGCCCGATGCCGCAGGCGTGGATCACGCGCTTCGGCCGCACGGTGGGGCTGCAGGCGATAGAGGCGATCGGCGACCGGATCGGCGGCTCGGGCACCAGCGGCGGCACACAGGTCGTGGTGGGCGGTGTCGAGCTTGTGGGTTCCGGGGAGTTTGCCGGGGCGATGCTCGACGGGGAGGCGGACTGGCCGCCCCGTCCTGACGAGCTTGAGGGGTCCGACATCGCCGGCGACGGGCGCGGCATGACCGGCCGCGAGCTTCTGCTGGGGAGTTCGTTCCGGTTTGGCGCCGGGGGCGAGGATGGCGGCCCGGCCTGGACGGCGTGGGGCCGGTTTGCGACGAGCAGCTTCGATGGCGAGGAGGCGGGCTTGTCCCTCTCGGGCGATGTGACCACCGGGTTCCTGGGCGCGGACATGGCGCATGATAGCTGGCTCGCGGGTCTTGCGGTGGGCGTGAGCGAGGGCGAGGGCTCCTTCGACGACGGCGCCGGGGACGGTGGCGGCACGGTGGAGAGCGGCCTGACGAGTGTCTTCCCCTATGCCCGCTTCGGTCTGGGCGACGGTGTAGACATCTGGGGTCTGGTCGGGGTCGGCAGCGGCGATCTCAAGCTCACCGTGGGCGAGGAGGAGTTCCAGACCGACCTTTCGATGCAGATGGGTGCGCTCGGCCTGCGGGGCGAGGCTGTGCCGGCCAAGGAGGAAGGCGACTTCGGGCTTGCATGGAAGTCGGACGCGCTATGGGTGCGGACGGAGTCGGCTGCGTCGCGGTCGAGCACCGGAGGCAACCTCGAGACGGCGAGCGGCGAAGTGAGCCGCATGCGGGTCGCGCTGGAAGGCTCTCGGGCGTTTGCGGCGGGGCCGGGAGCGACACTCACCCCGACGCTGGAGATCGGGTTGCGCCACGATGCAGGCGATGCGGAGACCGGGACGGGCGTGGAGGTCGCCGCCGGGCTTCGGTACGTGGACCCGGCTCAGGGCCTCACCGTGGAAGGCAATGTGCGGGGGCTTCTGACTCACTCGGACGAGGGCTACGAGGAATGGGGCGCGTCAGGCTCGGTCCGTCTCGATCCCGGTGTCTCGGGCCGCGGCGTGTCGCTTTCGATCGGGCCGGTGTGGGGTGCGGCATCGGGCGGCGTGGATCAGCTGTGGGCGGCGGGCTCGCCCGCAGGCCTCGCCGCAGACGACGCGTTCGATGCGCAAGCCCGGCTCCAGGCGGAGCTTGGCTATGGGCTGCGCCCGCCAGTGGGCCGCGGGGTGCTGACGCCCTATGCGGGCCTCTCGGCAACGGGCGACGACGACGGGCGCACATACCACATAGGCGCACGATGGAACGCCGAGCCCGCGTTCGGGCTGGTGCTGGACGGCAGCCACGGCGACGCAAGCGCCGCCACCACCGCAACCCTCCGCGTCTCATATCGCTGGTAGCGGTGGCCTGCGCAATGCAGAGCAACGGGCCGCGGGCGCCTTCCGGACGAGGCTTCCATTCGAATTGGGGTCCAGAGTGGACGTTGATTCACACCGTTCGGATTCCTTGGCTACGTCACGGCATTCCTCCTTGTGGCGGTAGAGGGCGAAGAACGTTGGCGGAGCGTCCGGGTCAGACGCCCCGCCGCGCGGCGTTCACCGGCGCCTGCCGTCCACAAACAGGAAGATCGCGCCGCTGCCCCAATACTGAATACCGGAATCCTTCAGGTTGACGCCGGTGTAGACGATGATCTCGTCGCACTCCTGCCCCAGACGCTGCACCGAGCGCAGGCTCATCACCTTGCGAGGTTGCTTGCGCCGCCCTTCGCGCGCCTGGCAGGGCTGTAGGAACGGATCTCGCTGTCGGGCGTGGACGGGAATCTCTCGACGATGAACCGGTCGTCGTCAAGAGCGCGCCCAAAGACATGGGTGAGGTAGGTTCGGACGCTTCCGTGGAGTGTGCCAATAATCTGCCGATATAGAGGGACTCTCCGCCGCAACTTCATTGATAATGCACTGTAATATAAGAAGAAAGCGCCCCTTTCCCAAAACCGCCCGACAACCTTCTTCACTAGGCCGTCTTCATAGCGCAAGCGGAGTGAATCAAACATACGACCCACCGCGTCCCCACTTGTCCTGGATCCCGACCGAGCCACAACTCCGGCAGTGAGGGTGCTGTCGTATGGTGATCGGCATGCTAACCCATTGACGTTGCGACTGACTGGGGGGTCAAAGGCGCGCGCCGAATAACACTGCCCCTCCGTGGGTGCGCGCTGGCCGGTACAGAGTTCGCACATGGCACGCCTGTCCGTTGTGGTGCCGGTGGATCGCTACCGAAGCACGTTGCGCCGGCCTGAGGGCTGCCCCGAGGGGTCGTGCGGGGCGGCCCCGGTCTACCGGGCTATCGGCTCGGCAGACCGCCGGCGAGTTGCCTACTCGAAGACCGCCTCGGGGTCGTCGAGACTGTCGGACCCTTCGAAGTCGATCGCGGTAAGGTTGAGCGCTGCGACGGCGCCTTCGATCGCACTCGTCTGCACGGTCAACGCGTCGATCGCCGCCTGCACCCGCGCGTTGCCCGCCGGGTTGCCCTCGCCGATCTGCTGGTCGTAGGTCTCACCGCCGCCGGCGGCCTGCACGAATTCGTCCATCGCCGCCATCGTGGCGTCCAGAAGCTGCCTGAGCGCCGCGTCTGCATCGGCCAAGGCCGCCGCAACCAGATCTGAGTGTTGACCGGCGTCGAATGTTGACCCCTCATAGTCACGCAATATCAACATATTAGCGCGCCGATCGGCGTCGAATCGGCGCGCCGATCAACAATTCGGTGACGATTCAGCGGCCACGATACCGCTCCAAAGTTCGCGCCGCCGCGGGCCGCGACCGGACTCGGCATGAGCAGTCCGGCATTTCCCTCATGAACTGGAGGCATCCTGTGCGAACGCTATCCGATCTACGAATGCATACGATTTCGTGCGCCTGGATTTGTAGCGCTGGCCGCCCGGCTCCGCTTTGTCCCGCCCACCGCCCGGCTTGGCGCAGAGACCGGCGATACACTAACATTCGACCCGGGCCGCACACGATCCGCCGTTGCGGGCCGGCTCCGGCAGGTGCGCCCGCCGGGCGTCTCGAGGCCCCGTCACCCCGATACCGGCGGGGCCTTTCGTCGATCGTGTCCCCGGGAGTGGTGTAGCTGACGGCTGGTGGCCGCGCTCTCCGGCAAGGCCGGTTTGATCAGCGCGCCACGGCTGGCAGGCTGACCAAGGGATCGTCGCTCATCTGGCCGATGGTTTCCAGGGTCATGTACCTGGCGCGCTGAACGGCCCATTCGTCGTTCTGCTCGAGCAGGAGAGCGCCGACCAGACGGACGATCGCGTCGTCGTTGAGGAAGATGCCGACCACATCGGTCCTGCGCTTGATCTCACCGTTGAGACGCTCGATCGGATTCGTGCTGTGGAGCTTGGTCCGGTGCTCCTTGGGGAATGTCATGTAGGCCAGTACGTCGGTCTCCGCGTCGTCCATGATGGCGGCGAGCTTGGAGACCTTCGGGCGGATCTGGTCGGCGACCGCGCGCCATTGCACGCTCGCGGCTTCCGGCGTCGTCCTGGGCGAAGGCGGTGGCGACGAAGGCGGAGACGACGCGCCGGCCCTGGCCTGCCGGCATGGGCCAGCAGGTTGCGCATGAAGTGCACGCGGGGGCTGTTGAAAAAGCCTCGAGACTGTGACTCACTGCACCGATATCTTGTGTTCGACCTGAGAGAGTTACGAGATGTTGGGTCACAAGGACCGCGACCAGCTGGAGCTGTTCATCACCGGTTCGCTTCAGCAGCTGGTGCCGGAGGATCATGTCCTGGCGCGCGTGGCCCGCGTTCTCGACCTCGGCTGGCTGCGCGAGGAAGTGGCGGACTGCTATTGCGTCGACAACGGCCGGCCGGGCATCGATCCAGAGGTCGCGGTTCGATTGATGCTCGCTGGCCTGCTGCTCGGGATCGTGCATGACCGCAGGCTGATGCGGGAAGCGCAGGTCAACATCGCGATCCGCTGGTTCATCGGCTACGGCCTTCACGAGCGTCTGCCCGACCATTCGAGCCTGACCCGTATCCGCCAGCGCTGGGGCGAGGAACGTTTCCGGGAGATTTTCCGGCGCACGGTGACGGCCTGCCTGGATGCGAAGATCGCCACAGCCGAAATCGCACACATCGACGCGTCGCTGATCCGAGCCGATGTGAGCTGGGAGAGCCTGGTCGAGCGTCACGCTGACGAGGTGATGGCGGAGAACCGCAGCGGAGAAGAGATCGAGGCGGAGAAGAAGACCCGGCGAAGCGGCAAGTACAAGAAGGTGAGCCTGACGGATGAGGACGCGAGCATGGCGACTTCGTCACGCAACCAGCGGCTTGAGCCCTGCTACAAGCAGCACACAGCGGTTGACGACGCGAGAGGCGTAGTTCTCGACGTTGCCGTGACGACCGGCGAGGTAAACGAGGGCGAAACGATCGAAGCCCAGGTCGATGCGGTGCAGGATATCGCGGATCGCGCGATCACGACCGTGACCGGTGATGCCGGCTATGCCTACGCCAAGGTCTATGGCGCACTTGAGCGTCGTGGGATCGACCCGCTGATCCCGGCGAAGAAGGAACCGATCAAGAGCCGCGTACCCACGCGCCGCTTCCGCTACGATTCCCGACACGACATCGTGAAGTGTCCACGGGGCAAGGTTCTGCGTCCCGGACGGGCGCTCAAGTACGGACGCTTCTTCCACTCCAGGTCCAGAGACTGCGCGCGCTGTACGCTCAAAGGCGACTGCCTGTCGAAGGGACGCGTCAACAAGGCGGTTGTCATCGGCGATGACTATCCCGCTCTGGTCCGCGCGCGGCGTAGGCGCGCACGCTGGAGCGAGGATGATCGACGACTCTATCAACGTCATCGCTGGCGTTCGGAGGGCTTCCACGGCGAGGCAAAGACTTGGCACGGGTTGGGCCGCGCCGTCCGGCGCGGCCTCCACAACATGAAGATCCAAGCCTACCTGACGGCCGCGGCAATCAATCTCAAGCGGCTCGCAACCGCGCTTTTTGCCGTTCTGGCGGCCATCTGGACGGCTCAGACGGCCGCCCAGTGCTTGTTACAGACCCGTCACGCCTGACCTGTTCGGAATGTGCTCGTGGCCGCCGAAGACACAGGATCAGACGCGAGCCGCGTGCCAAGAACGGGTTTTTCAACAGCCCCACGCGGCATCCTTGCCAAGTGGCGCCGAGGATGCGGGTCGCGGCAGCCTTCAGGCCCTTGTGGTCGTCGGAGATCACCAGCTGCACGCCGCGCAGCCCGCGCCGGGTGAGGCTGCGCAGGAACTCCGTCCAGATCGGCTCGGCCTCCGACGCGCCGATCTCCATGCCCAGCACCTCGCGCCTTCCGTCGCCGTTGACGCCGATGGCGATGATGACGGCGACCGACACGATGCGCCCCCCGCGACGGACCTTCAGGTAGGTGGCGTCGATCCACAGATACGGCCAGTCGCCTTCGATCGGCCGCTCCAGGAAGGCCTTCACCTTGCCGTCGATCTCCTCGCACAACCGGCTGACCTGGCTCTTGGAGATGCCGGTCATCCCCATCGCCTGCACCAGGTCGTCGACCGAGCGGGTCGACACCCCCTTGATGTAGGCCTCCTGGATCACCGCCGTCAGCGCCTTCTCGGCCATGCGGCGGGGTTCGAGGAACGAGGGGAAGTAGGAGCCCTTCCTGAGCTTCGGGATGCGCAGTTCGACGGTCCCGGCGCAGGTCTGCCAGTCCCGGTCGCGATATCCGCTGCGCTGAGCCTGACGCAGCGGGTTCTTCTCGCCATAGCCGGCGCCGGTGGCCGCGCCCACCTCCAGCTCCATCAGCCGCTCCGCGGCAAAGCCGATCATCTCACGCAGCAGGTCCGCGTCCGGGGTCTTCTCCACGAACGTGCGCAGGCTCATGATATCTTCGGTCATCGGTGCTCTCTCCGGTCAAAGGTTGGTCTCGAAACCAGACCCTACCGGAGAGCGCTGATGACCAGCCCGCCGACCAGCTACACCACCTCGTGGGACACGACCCTTTCGTCGGTCGAAGCCGAGCGGTCGCGCGACACCGGCACGGTCGGATCGGGCGATCGGCCGGGCCCCGGCGGCACGTCGCATGCGGAGGGATCGGGAGGCAAGCGGTGACGAGCACCGGGCTGCAGAACAAGACGACGGCATACTGGCAGGCGCTCGATCGGGAGCATCACGTTCACCCCTTCACCAACCAGGCCGAGCTCGCGGCCAGGGGCGTCCGGGTCATCACGCGGGCAGAGGGCGCCTATCTCTGGGATTCCGACGGCAACCAACTGCTCGACGGGCTGGCGGGCCTGTGGTCGGTCAATGTCGGCTACGGGCGGAAGGAACTCGCGGAGGCGGCCTATCGCCAGCTTCTCGATCTGCCCTACTACAACACCTTCTTCCAGACGACCAACCCGCCGGCGGTCGAGCTGGCCGCGAAGCTGGCGGAGATCACGCCGGCCACCCTGAACCGGGTCTTTTTCGCGAACTCGGGGTCGGAAGCGAACGATTCGGTCGTCAAGATCGTTCGCTATTACTGGAACCTGTGCAGCCGGCCCGAGAAGAAGACCATCATCGGCCGCCGCCATGGCTACCACGGCGTCACGCTGGCGGCGGCGAGCCTGTCGGGTCTGGCCTTCATGCATCCGCAGGCCGACCTGCCGCTGCCGGGATTCGAGCATGTCGAGGCGCCTTACTGGTTCGACCACGAGGGCGACATGGAGCCGGACGCGCTCGGCCTTCACGCCGCCAGGGCGCTGGAGGAGAAGATTCTCGCGCTCGGCCCCGACCGGGTCGCGGCCTTCATCGGCGAGCCGATCCAGGGTGCCGGCGGCGTGATCGTCCCGCCCGCGAGCTACTGGCCGGAGGTCCAGCGCATCTGTGCCGAATACGACGTGCTGCTGATCGCGGACGAAGTGATCTGCGGTTTCGGACGGACCGGCCCGTGGTTCGGCTGCGAGACGTTTGGATTTTCTCCGGACCTGATGACCATCGCCAAGGGCGTGACCTCGAGCTATGTGCCGCTCTCGGCCGTCCTGCTGGGCGACCGGGTCGCGGATGTGCTGAGCGTGGCGGACGACGAATTCGCTCACGGCTTCACCTATTCCGGCCATCCCTCGCCTGCGCGGTGGCACTGGAAAACATCCGCATCCTGGAGGACGAGGGCATCGTCGATACCGTTCGGCAGAGGACCGGTCCCTATCTGCAGGCTCGGTTGCGGGAACTGGCGGACCATCCGCTGGTGAATGTCAGGCTAACTCTGACGTGGATAGCCGGTGAAAGTCCGGCGGGAGGAAAGGTGTAACGAGCCGCCTTCGCCGCGAGCCGTGCGCAGGGCATCGTGAGGTGTCATGTGAAGTGTCGGTAGCGGCGCGTGCGGGCAGGGCTATTGAGCGTCGAAACATGGTCATTCGGAGTGCCGAGGCTGTATCAGCGGCCGAAGGCAACACTGACCGCCCGCTTTCGTGAGGGCGCGAGGGCTCCGCGGCGTCTAAGAACCCAGGCACGCACGTACGTCCACGCAGGGGACCTGAGAGGGCTCCAATCCGCCCCGGTCGTCGTACCGGGGCCGCGGAAGAGAGGAGATAGTCCGAATCGATGATGAACGGGTTGGAGCAATCGGATCTGGCCATAGTACCGATGAGGGCGGCGAACAAAGGGACCTCGGTTCCGGCGGAGCCGACGGAGGGAAGGGCTGGAACCAAGGGGAATCCGCGAGGCCAAAGCACGCACCGGACACAGCGCCGGGCGCGCGTGACACAAGCGGCGGAGCGGATACGGCAAGCAGCAACGAGGAAGCCGAAGGAGAAGCTCACTGCGCTGTTGCACCACATCACGACGGAAGCGCTCGATGCGGCCTACTTTTCGTTGAAGAAGGAGGCAGCGGCAGGCGTGGATGGCGTGACGTGGCATGAATACGGGAAGGGTCTGGCCGAACGGCTGAGCGACCTGCATGACCGGGTTCAGAGCGGAGCGTACCGGGCGCGTCCGTCGCGGCGGGTAGAGATACCGAAGCCGGACGGGGGAACACGACCGCTGGGCATCGCCGCAGTGGAGGACAAGATTGTCCAGAAGGCGGTGGCGGAGACCATCCTTTTGCCGATATACGAGCCGGAGTTCCTCGGATTCAGCTATGGGTTCCGACCCGGACGTGGGGCGCATGATGCGCTCGACGCCCTGGCTTTCGGGATAGAACGGCGAGGGGTCAGATGGATTGTCGATGCGGACATCCGGTCGTACTTTGACCGAATCGACAGGGACTGGCTGGTCCGGTTTCTGGAGCACCGTATCGGCGACAGGCGGGTTATCCGCTTGATTGTCAAGTGGCTCAATGCTGGCGTCATGGAAGGGGGCGAATGGCGGGATGACCTTCGGGGCACTCCGCAGGGTGCGATTGTTTCGCCGATTCTGGCGAACGTCTATTTGCACTATGTCCTCGACCTGTGGTTCCACAAGAAGTGGCGCGCCCGAACAGCCGAAGGCAACACAATCATCGTGAGGTACGCCGATGATTTCGTGGTCGGGTTCCAGTACCAGCGGGATGCGGAGCGGTTTCTACACGACCTGAAGGAAAGGATGGCCTCGTTTTCACTGGAGCTACACCCTGACAAAACCCGTCTCATCGAGTTCGGGCGGTTTGCGCAAAAGAACCGCCGGGCACGAGGCGAGCGGCGTCCCGAAACCTTCGACTTTCTCGGGTTCACGCACTACTGCCGAACGACGAGGAACGGGAAGTTCGGGCTGGGGCGCAAGCCGGTGGGCAAGCGGGTCGACCGGACCCTACGGCGTATCGGTGCCGAGCTGCGTCGGCGGATGCACCATAACCCATATGAGGTGGCCAAATGGCTAGGGAAGATTCTGAATGGATGGCTGCACTACTACGCCGTCCCGACCAGTTCCCCGTCCCTCAAGCGGTTTGCATTTCGACTCCGACGAATGTGGCTGCGTGTCTTGAGACGCCGGTCGCAGATGGACCGGACCAAGCTGGACAAGCTGGGAAGGGTCGCGGCGGCTTTCTGGCCGCCGCTGCAAATCCTGCATCCATGGCCAGAACAGCGGTTTGCCGTCAAACACCCGAGGTAGGAGCCCCGTGCGTTAGCGCGCATGCGGGGATCTGCACGGGGGGCGTCGGGCAACCGGCGTTCCTACCGTAACCGGCGAGGTGCGCGGCGTCGGGATGATCGGGGCGATCGAGCTTGCCGCAGACAAGGCCTCGCGCACGCGCTTCGATCCCGACTTGAAGGTGGGGGTCAAGTGTCGGGACCATTGCATTGAGCGGGGCGTCATCGTCCGGGCGGTGCGCGACATCATGGTCTTGGCGCCGCCGCTGATCGTCACCGAGGCGGAGATCGACCGCATCGTCGAGACCGCGAAGAGTGCCCTCGATACGATTGCCGGGGAGCTGTAACCCGGCGGTTCGACCGGCGACCGGCCGGGCGATGGTGGACCCGATACCGATCAGGGGAGGACAGGTCATGGCCCATGAAGGCGGGTGCTTCTGCGGCGCCTTGCGCTACCAGGCGAACGGCGAGCCGCTGCGCATCTTCCACTGCCACTGCACGATCTGCCGCCGGGTGCAGGCCGCGCCCGCGGTGACGTGGATCACCTTCCCGACCGCGGCATGGTCCTGGACGAAGGGCACGCCGGCAGAACTGAAGTCCACGCCCGAGGCCACGCGGTATTTCTGCCGGGATTGCGGAAGCCACCTCGCCTTCATCATCGACGGCGCCGCCGAGCTCGACGTGACCGTGGGCAGCCTCCGCGATTCCGCGACAGCCGAGCCGGGTTATCACATCTTCGCCGATACCCGGCTGCCGTGGCTCCGGCTGGCCGACGACCTGCCCGCGTACGACGACTGGGGACCCGACGTCTGAGCCCGCACCGAGGCGACGGCAATCGAACCTGTGGTCACCGATCATACCGGCCGCTATCTGTTGTTCGGCGTCGTCGTTTGAACCCTCGGAATCAAAGGGGATAAGCACGTTGCCACGCCGATCGGCTCGGCTTCCGACAACCGTGTGAACACGCTTCCATGTAGAGCCGCCGCCGATGGGCTCGCCCAGTTCGCGGGCATGGCGGTAGTCGCCGATGCGCGACACACGGCGGATGCCGACACACCGGCCAGCCACGACGTCATGGTAGACGCAACGCTTCAGCACCATGCGGCGGACGATATGGTGGTCGTCGAGACTGTCCCGATCGATGGCCCAGTCGCACCCTTCCGCGTTGGCCACGAACCGGTCGCGGATGGCCTGGATGCTGCGGCCGAGCGGCGAGACGTAGCTTTCCACCGCCGCTTCCGCCTCGGCCATGGCCATGCGCGCTGAAGTCCTCGAACGGCCCGGCGCCATTGCCGAGGAGTGCCCAAAATCATGCCCTGGCGTCACGCTTCGCCAAGCAGGCTGGCGCCACGCACCGCGTTGGATTATGGTAGTTGGTTACGGATGTTGCCTCGCATGAAGGACGACACCGATGATGCTGCATGGGATTTCGGACCCGCATCCGATCCCCAATGCGCACGACCCAGGGAGATGCTGACATGACAAAGAAGGCACCGCTTGCGCACGGACACTCGCCCGTCCGATTCAGTCGTCGCAGTTTCCTGGTATCCGGCTCCAGCCTGGTCGCCGCGACCGCACTTCTCTCCGGCGGGCGCGGTCTTCGTGCCGCAGACATGGCGGACGAGATTCGTTGGTACACCTGGGGCACGTACTACAAACCCTTCTACATGGAGGGTTTCACCGAGTCGACAGGCATCGAGCTGGTGGTCGGCTCGATCGAGAGCAACGACCAGGAATACGCCAAGATGCGCTCGGGCGGGAACCGCGAGTGGGACGTTTTCGACGTCGAAAACGTCTCGGCGCCACTCTACATCAAGGAAGGCCTGATCCAGCCCCTCGACTTCTCACGTATTCCCAACTCGTCGATGCTGTTTCCGAACCTGCGTGCGCCTCACTGGAACACCGGTCCGGACGATCAGCAATACTTCATCGTTCACGCTTTCGGCATCGACACCATCGCCTATCGCGCCGATCTGATCGACACCCCGCCCACGTCGTGGAACGACCTGTTCGATCCCAAGCACGAGGGCAAGATCGGCCTCATGGATTACGCACTCGATGTGATCAATCTGGCCGGCCTCGCACTCTATGGGCAGGACAGCGAGGAAGGCGGTTATTCGGCATGGACCGATGGGCAGCTCGCGGAAATCAAGAAGAAGCTGAGCGACCAAAAGAAACTGGTTCGCACCTACTGGAAGACTGAGGCCGACAATCGTAATCTCTTCATCAATGGCGAAATTACGATCGGGTTCTCTTGGGTGCCTACGGCCTATGCGCTGCAGGACGAAGGCCTCGACGTGCAGCTTGCGTTGCCGAAGGAAGGTCCGTTCGCGTGGAGCGATAATCTCGGCATTTCGAGCGAAGCCGATGAAGAGACGACCACCGCGGCGTACGAGCTGATCAACTTCATCCTTGGCCCGGACTATGGCACCAAGATCAATCGAGATGCACCCTACACCACCGGTACGACTTACGGTTGGCTCGACCAGCTAAGCGACGAAGAAAAGAGGATTCTCTTCCTCGACCAAGTCGAAATGTTCGAAACCTTCAACTACCGCGCATTGCCACCCAATTACGACAAGTGGGTGCAAATGTGGGAGGAGGTTAAGGCCGGCTAAGCGACGGAAATTCCATCTCGGCCGCTGCGACACTCGCGTCGCGCGTCGCCTCTTGCTCAGAAAACTGACCGTCCCTCGTAAGCGCACCGTGCCTGGGTCACTGGAGCGGGCCGGGTGAGCGTCGTTCTTCAAGTCGCGGGCTTGTCCAAGGCGTACGGCGAGTTCCTTGCGGTTGACGCTGTCGATTTCGAGGTTGAGCAGGGTACGTTCCTGACCCTGTTGGGCCCGAGCGGCAGCGGCAAGACCACGACCTTGCGCATGATCGGCGGCTTCGAGGCGCCGAGCGAGGGCCGCGTCTATCTGAGCGGCGCGGACGTCACCGAGACGCCTCCCTACGCGCGCGACGTGAACACTGTGTTTCAGAACTACGCGCTTTTCCCGCATATGACGGTCTATCAGAATATCGCCTTCGGTCTGGAGGCGAAGGGCCTCCGTCGCGCCGAGATCAGGGAGCGGGCGATGGAGGCCCTCGCTCTGGTCCGGCTCGATGCCTTTCACCAGCGCAGCCTGCAGGGACTTAGCGGTGGCGAGCAGCAGCGTGTTGCGCTCGCCCGCGCCTTCGTCCTGCGCCCGACGGTCCTGCTCCTGGACGAGCCGCTCGGTGCGCTGGATCTTAAGCTGCGCCGCCATATGCAGGTGGAGTTGAAGTCCTTGCAGCGCGCGCTCGGCATAGCGTTTGTGTACGTTACGCACGATCAGGAAGAGGCGCTCAGCATGAGCGACCGGATCATCGTCATGAACCACGGGCATATCGAGCAGGCCGGTGATCCGGAGGACATCTATCAGGACCCGAAGACGGCATTCGTCGCCGACTTTCTTGGCGACGCCAATGTCCTCTCGGCGCGGGTTCTCGCCCTCGATGAGCCCGCGACCGGCTTGCTGCGCCTGGATTGTGCCGGCGAGCACATCAGTTGCGCTCATCGTGGGTGGCGCGACCTGATCGCTGGCCAAGACGTTCTCCTTTCGGTTCGCTCGGAGCACATCACCCTGAACGCCGCAGCCGACGAGAGCGCAAACCGGTTGCGCGGCCGCGTCGAGCATGCGGCCTTCTACGGTGCCTTCAGGGAATACACCGTGACGCGTGACGACGGTCAGACCATCCGCATACGAAGCCTCGCCCAGCGCAGCGAGAGGTCCTATCGCGCAGGCGAGACCGTGACCATCGGCTGGGAACCGGAAAACGCGGTGGTGCTCATGCGATGAGCATGAGTCAGAGATCGCACCGATCCTTCCTTCGACATCCGACTGTCCGCGCCTATTTGCTTCTTTCGCCGATGATCCTTCTCCTTGGCGCCGGGGTAGTCGTGCCGCTTGGGATATTCTTCGTTCATAGCCTTTGGAAAAAGGTTGGCTTCGACCTCGTCCACACCTTGACCCTGGACAACTATATCTTCCTCTTCTCACATTCACTCTACTACCGGCTCATCCTCAAGGCCATCGTTTATGGTTTCATCGTCTCCGGCATCACCCTGGTTCTCGCCTATCCCCTTGCCTATTTTGTCACCACCCGAGTCAAGGTACACAAGAACGTCTATCTGATCGCCGCCCTCATCCCCCTCTATACCAGTGATCTCGTTCGAATCTTCGCATGGCGCGACGTGCTCGGCGTGAACGGTTTCATCAACAGGGCTCTCCAAAGTATCGGTGTCATCGAGGAGCCCATAACGGAACTCTTGTTCACGTCGGGCAGTGCGCTCATCACTCTGATACACATGTATTTTCCGTTCATGTTCCTGGCCGTCTGGGCGAGTCTCGAAACCATAAAGTACAGCGAAATCGAGGCAGCCAAGGATCTCGGAGCCCGCTGGTTTCGTAGTTTTCGCAAGGTTGTCTTTCCGCTTTCCCTGCCGGGTGTTGCCGCGGGCTTTCTGTTCGTCTTCACACCTGTCACAGGCGACTATCTGGTCTCGAACATGCTGGGCGGCCCGGGTGGGATCACGATTACCAACGTTGTGGTCGAGCAATTCGGCCAAGCCGACAATTGGCCGCTCGGAGCGGCCCTTGCGGTTATGGTATTGGTCACGGGCCTCGTGGTCCTCCTCTTGATGGGCATTTTCCTGTTTCGCCTGCGCGCGATCCGCATGTACGCCGGCACCATCTGATGACAAGCGTGGTACGTGACATTCTCCGACGGTTTGGCTATTTGCAGGTTCACGCGGGCTTCATCTTCGCTTTTCTCTATTTGCCTGTTGTAATACTCATGGTTCTGGCCTTCAACGATTCTCAGATTACAAGCTTTCCATTCAAGGAATTTACGCTGAAGTGGTTCCCAATCTTGTTCGAGCAACGCTCGATCATCAAGGGTTTGACCAATAGCTTTATCGTGTCTTTCGCAGTCATCGGCATCGTCGTGTCTATCGGCACGCTGACTGCCTATGCATTGGTGCTCTATCGCTTTCCCGGACGCGTCTTCTTTGCCGCTCTGATCTTTGTACCGATCATCATTCCCAAGACCGTGCTTGGGTTGGCGCTGCTCTCGCTGACCAGCTATCTGGATATCCCGAGATCGCTGTACACGGTGATTCTGGCGCACGTCCTGTTTTGCTTTCCCTACGTGACCATCGTGGTGGCATCGGTACTGCTTCGGTTGGACCGGATCCTGTTGGATGCCGCCGCCGACCTCGGTGCGGGTGAGTGGCGCACCTTCCGGAAGGTGGTGCTGCCCCTAGTCAAGAACGGAGTCATCGCAGGGGCGTTCGTAGCCTTCGTGTTGTCCTTCAGCGAGTTCAATTTGAGTTCCTTCTTGGCCGGCCGGGACGAAACCTTGCCGCTCATCATCTTTTCCGAGTTTCGCTTGAAGGTGACACCCAAGATCAATGCGCTCTCGACCATCGTCGTCTTGGGCAACGTTCTCCTGGTGGTAATAGCCGAATATGTGCGCAGCCGGCGCACGGCCGGCGCTATCGGCTAGAAGTGTCGGCGAACATCGAGGTGCAGTATCCTGCGGACCGCCAACAAAGTGATGGACGGGGTGGTCTTTGCGGGCTGGCAGAGGCGCGCCGTCCGCAATCCTGCCGAAGGAGCGTCGCTCATGACCCGGATCGATATCCAGTTCTCCCTGTTCTCGGCCTTCTATTCGCCGCTGATCGTGACCATGGCCGGCGGTTTCCTGGCCGAAGAGGGGCTGGAAGCGGACTGGTCGGTCTCGTCGCCGGGGGTTTCCGCTATCGCGGCCCTCAAGGACGGCAAGGCCCATGTCGTGCAATCGGCGCTCAGCCAAGCCTTCGGGCCGCTGTCGAAGGGCGAGGATCCCGGCGTCGTCCACTTCGCCCAGATCAACGAGATGGACGGCTTTTTCCTGTCCGGGAGAGAACCGGACCCGGATTTTGACTGGCGCAAGCTGGAAGACGCCGAGGTCGTGCTGTTCGGCGGCGGCCAGCCGCTCGCCATGTTCAAGTACGCCTGCCACAAAGCCGGTATCGATTACGACCGGCTGAAGGCGGTCCATCCGGGCAATGCCTCGGAGATTGACCGCGCCTTTCGGGAAGGCGTGGGTCAGTATGTCCAGCAACAGGGACCGTTTCCCCAGCAGTTGGAAGTGGACGGCATCGGCCATGTCGTGACGGAGGTCGGTCGAGAGGTCGGCCGTTGCGCCTTTTCCAGCTTGTGTGCTCGGCCGGACTGGCTGGAGACCGAGTTATGCCCAATTTTGGGTGACGGCGTGATCAGGCGGCGGCGCGAGTTTTGGTTTCGTCGATCTGCAGAGCCGCTTGCAAAATTCTGATCGATTCGGAGCGGCGCAAGAACTCCCAAGCTAGCAACGACGTCCGGGCACGGCAATTTGGTGCGATTTTGATCGCGACCATGGTCGGATCAGCGTTGGCGCAGCCTCCGATTCGATATTTTCGCCAAACTTCAGGCGCGTTTGGCCGCACCGTCTTACAGGAAGTACGGCTGCGGTGATGGCGAAGGAGACGAGCCGGGCTAGATCGGCGGAACGATAAGGCGCATCAGTTGGCTGGCCGTCAGAACGGTCATGCCAAACATGAGGTGGGCCAGAACCTTGTCGTACCCGCGCACGCGGACATGGCGGCCGCCGAACTCATCCTTGAGCCGCCCATTGATCCGCTCGGACCCCGAGCGCACGACGCAACGACGCTCCTCGGGAAAGACGAGACCGAGCGTGCGCCGCGCCTTCTTCTCCTGCTTCAACGCCTCTTGCATTTCGACCGAGCGGCGGGGGTTCACGTCGATGATCGGCTTGTGGCCCAGCAAGATGCAGTGCGCCCAGATCTCGATGGAATCATAGGCCGCGTCCATAAGGTCATAGAGGTTCTCGACCCGTCCGGCCGTCAGGGTCCCCAACGGAATCGCCACCTGGGAGTCATGCGTCGACGCAGACGTCATGATGCAGCTGATGGGGATCCCGCCATCGGCGGTATCGACGTGCAGCTTGTACCCGATCCAGGAGGTGGTATGGCCCTTGGCGTTGCGCTTGGTGCCGACATCGCAGGCCCTCGGCAGGTCCGGCAGCATCGGCAGGACCGGCTGTGTGCGATCGAGTGCCTGGATTTGGCTCTTTTCATCGACACAGAGCACCAGCGCGCGGTCCGGCGGCGACAGATAGAGGCCTATGATGTCGCGGACCTTGTCCACGAAGAGCGGGTCGCTGGAGAGTTTGAAGGTCTCCGAGCGGTGCGGCTGCACGCTGAAGGCCGCCCATATCCGCCGGACCGTCGTGTGCGACAGTCCGCTCTCCCGGGCCATCGAACGGAGCGACCAGTGGGTCGCGTCGGCCGGCGTCGTCTCCAGCGTCCGCTCGATGACCGCGGCCACCTTCTCGTCCGAGAGCGTTCGCGGCCGTCCCGGACGAGGCTCATCCGACAGCCCCTCGATGCGCTCCTTCAGGAAGCGGCGGCGCCACTTGCCGACCGTGTGCTCGTGCACGCCGAGTTCGATTGCCACCGCCTTGTTGGTCAGGCCGTCTGCGCAGCGCAGGATCATGCGGCAGCGATCGGACAGCGAGCGCGCGACCCGGCGGCGTCGAGCCTGACGTTCAAGATACGACCGCTCTTCATCGCTCAGAACCAGGACCGCCATCGGCCGACCAACGCCACGTGCCATCAGAAAGACCTCCATAATCCAACTCCGATGGCTATTGTATAATGCTATCTACTTCAATTCCACGTGACTAGGGGTAGATTGTGTATGCAAGATGGCGAGCGGGAGTATCCTACATGTAGTGGGTGTCTGCATTAACCGGATAGGCACGGTTCGTTCCAACGGTCTTCCCGCTATCGCCTCTCCGCAGGTTGTCAATCGGCTTTCAGTATTGACCCCCAATCGGCGTGCAAAGTTGGGGAATTATATAGCTGACTATGCGCTGGCCATCTAGGCTGGCGCCTCGACCTCGCCTTCCGGCTTCAACCGAAACAGCGCCTGAGCGATCTCTTCCGGGGTCGCGTCGATGGGCGGGAGCGTGACGTTGGACGAGGGTTTTTCGGTTTTTTTGGATCCGTCAGGGCTGCGGGGCGGCTTTTCAGGCATGGCTCACCATCGGTGGTAGGCATATTCTTTTCTGACCGCAGGATTTGGTATATATCCATAATGCTACGGTGATTCGTAGCGGCCCCAGAAATGCCGAAGGCCGGGTGGCAGCCCGGCCGACAGCTTACAGGGGTTCGGTGTAGCTCTGGAGGGCGCACCGAACGGATTTCGTGTGAACGCAGTGAATATCGCCGAATCCCGCGAACCGGTCAAGTGTGCCCTCCGCAGAGGTGACGTGCGCGATTATGTGTCAGGCGGGAAAGGGGTACTCCCTGTGGTTATGCAAGAGCCACGAACAGGAGCACCCCGATGTCACAGCGAACTGCGACGATTGAGAGTCTACCGATGGCCTTTGAGGTCGTGAAGGCGATGCGAGCGGACGGGCTGGAGTGGGGCGAGGGCTACCGCCCGCTCGGCCGCCAAGCCCTTGCCGAGATCATCCAGGGCCGGATGGCCGAGGCGGTCGACTACTGGCTCGACAGTCTCGATGGCAGCGCCATGCGCGACCGACGCAACGGCAGCTATTCGCGTCATCTGTTGACCGAACTCGGCGATATCGAGCTCAGCGTACCGCGCACCCGGCGCTTCTGCCCGAGCGAGGTGCTGCGCAGCTATGCAAGGCGCGCGCCCGAGATCGACCGTGCCATCCTGGCCGGCTTCGTGCTCG
This sequence comes from Alphaproteobacteria bacterium, assembly GCA_965262755.1. Taxonomy (GTDB): domain Bacteria; phylum Pseudomonadota; class Alphaproteobacteria; order UBA828; family UBA828; genus WTGU01. The sequence goes on from OZ253557.1 coordinate 2,620,873, forward strand.
GGCTCTCAACCCGCAAGGTGGGCGAGGTCTTGTTGGCCCTGCTCGGCCGCAAGGTCTCGGCCTCGACCGTGAGCCGCGTTGCCAAGACCCTGGATGAAGCCGTCGCCGCCTTCCATGCGCGCCCGCTTGCCGAGCGCTACAAGGCGCTCATGCTCGACGGCGTGGTGCTGGCGCGCAGGACCGGCGCCGGCGCGCTGAAACGCCCCGTCCTGGTGGCGCTGGGTATCCGGGCGGACGGCAAGAAGGAGATCATCGACTTCCACCTCACGACCGGCGAGAGCGCCGCCGCGTGGGAGCGCTTCCTTACCGACCTCTACCGCCGCGGGCTCACCGGCAACGGCCTGGAGATGATCTGTGCCAGAGCCTGCCCCTGCGAAGGCGGGGGGTGGCCGGGGCCTCATCGCTGCCTTGCCGACCGTCTATCCGGGCATCCCTCTGCAGCGCTGCTGCGCGCACAAAGTCAGGAACGTGCTGGGCAAGGTCCGCAAGGCCGACCACGGCGCCGTCAAGGCTGCCCTCCACGCCATCATGAACGCCCCCAACCGGCCCAAGGCGCTCAGTGCCGCACGCCGCTTCGCCAGTGCCTGGGAAGAGACCTACCCCAAGGCCGTCGCCTGCCTGCGCAACGACCTCGACGACCTGCTCACCTGCTTCCGCTACCCCACACTTGCCGAGCGCAGGCGTGTCGGAACCACCAACGCCATCGAACGACGCTTCCGCGAGGTCCGGCGCAGGACCCGACCCATGGGCACATTCCAGGACCGCACATCAATGGACCGCATCCTCTTCGCCGTCTTCATCCACGAAAACAAAGCACAGGGAGTAAGCACCCCTCTCTCCCTGACACATAACTCGTGACGTTGCCTCCGCAGATAGGAGAATTTGGCGATGGCTTTTTCACAAGCAACAAAAGATGCGGCTTGGCGGAGGGCTGGTGGGAAATGCGAGTGCACGCGGAAAACCTGCGGGCATCGTGGCCACTGCAATGCTGGGCTTAGCAAGTGGCACGCGCACCACAGGACGGCTATGGCGTCGGGTGGAAGTGATGACCTAGGGAATTGCGAGGCGCTTTGCGTGTCCTGCCACAAGAACACAGGGACTTATAGCAGATAGCCTCTCGTAGAGCAGCGGCAACGATCGGGATGGCGGCCGGGGGTCGAATTTGTATTCGGCCCATCGGCTCGCTACCGTTGAATGCTTCTACCATCACTGTGGTATCGGCATCGAGTTCCGCCACCGCAGGCGATACCACGTCAAAGGCAAATCGGCTGATCGTTTCCCAGTCTTTGAAAAGAAAGAAAACGTAGGCTGGCCGCTCTTCGTCCGGGTTGGCGGGTGATCCCCCCTGGCAACTCTCTACGGTTTGTAGGCCATCTACCTCGTTTAACAGGACCACGACTTCCGCGATTCCCTCATCAACAAGGGCGTTGACCTTTACCCAAGTTGTTGGATGCTCCCGCATAACCGTACCTCCAAGCATACTTGACGGTTGACGGAAAGCGGCTCATAGTGCCGCCCGTCAACCGCCCCGTGTGGCTTGGCAGGCGCGATCGGGGTGGAGGCGTTTAGCCGGACAGTGGCCCTAGCCGGCCACCAATTCCTTGTACATTAGCCGCTTTCCGACCATCCGGGCAACGGTCTCGCCCATCATGGCGTCCGTGTCGCTCGACCGCATGTTGTGTCGGGTCGCGAACTCGTCCACATACCGATGCAAGTGCTTCGGGCTGATGTGGTGGAAAGTCCCGTGGTAGCCCCGCTTCAAGGTGGCCCAGAAGGACTCGATCCCGTTCGTGTGCGCTTGATCCCGAACGTACTCGCTGACCGAGTGATTGACGGTCTCGTGGTCGAACGGCATGCCTTTGTAGCCCGTCGCTTGGTCCGTATAGACCTTTGCGCCCTCAGCCGCCCGCGAAGCGACGAAACCCTGTAGCGAAGCGGCGTCTGTACTTTCGACAATCGCGGCACTGATGGTGTTCGTGGCGCGATCCCGAGCACCGGCAACGGTGGTCTTCCCCACGGCGCCGCGACCGGACCGCAGCTTCTTGTTGCCGTGCTTGTTCTTCTCCTTGCCGCCGACATGGGTCTCATCGACCTCTACCGGGCCAGCCATGCCGCCATGCCCCTCGGTCCACGCCTCGCGCAACCGCTGGGCCATGAAGTAGGCCGACTTCTGCGTGATCTTCAGATCGCGATGCAGCCGCATGGACGATACGCCCTTGAGCGACACCGACCACAGGTAGATTGCGATGGCCCATTTCTGGAGGCCGATCTTCGAGCGGTGCATCACAGTGCCAGACTTGACGCTGAAATTGCGCCGGCATTCGCCGCACCAGTAGGGCAGAGGCTTGCGGGAAGGAACGGGCCGCACTTTCTCGGTGCCGCCGCACATCGGACAATGGGAGGGCTTACCAGCCGTGCCCCAGCGCTGTTCCTCAAACCATTGTTCCGCCGCCGCGTCATCCGGAAACCGCCCGAACAGCTCTATCAGGCTGATCCCCTCGCGATGGCTCTTTCCGGGTGCTTTCTGTGCCATGTCCTATCCCCTCTGACACTGATATGGGGATGGCCGGCTGCATATTCAAGTATATAACTCCCGGGGATTGCCCCGGCCAGCGCCGCCTGCGCGGCCTCGGCCTCGGCCAGGGCATTGCGCTTCCGCTCCTCGGCCTTGCGGCGCTCTTCCGCCTCCTGGCGCGCGGCCTCTTTCCGCGCCGCCTCGTGATAGCGCCGTTCGATCTCCGCCTCCGCCTCCGCCTCCGCCTCCGCCTTGGCCGCTTCGACCCGGCGGAGCGTCTCGTTGGTGGCCGCGATCACCGGGCCGTCACAACTGAGGTGCCGCTCCAGGGCGCCCAGGGCCGCGTTGTACGGCCTCATGTAGCGTTCCCGTTCCGGCGCATCGCCCAGCGCCTCGATCGCCGCCGACCAGCGCTCAAGCGCTTCGACGTCCTCGACGGCGGCGTCCAGCTCGCGGCGGACCGTGGCGAGCGAGTCCGTGAAGCCGACCAGCGCCGGCAGCGTCACGCCTGCGGTCTCGGCGCTCCACTCGTCGCGGAGGGCCTCTTGCTCGGCCATCCACGATCGCGAATTGTCGAGCCTTTCGTTGAGTGCGCGAATCCCCGTCTGCATCTGCATCGTCGACTCCGGAATCGGGACAAATGGGAGCACGCATGATCGCCCGGAACCGGGCGGAGCATAAGACGCAGAGGGCCCCGTGGCGCGGGTAATTCGCCGAATTTGGCGGGCGCGAGGCGGGATTGCGGGGAGTTAGGTCGCGGACCGCTTGGGCACTGAATGGGTCCGCGGTCCGCGCCAGCGGCAAGACCCTAGCAGTGCCTCCCGGCACGCCGACGGGGACCATGGAACACCGTGCGACGAACCTTCGCGCCATGCATAGTGCGCCGGCAACCGCACGAAGGGGCATGGCCGAATGATCAGGGTCGTTAGCTGGAATATCTTCAAGAAGTGGCCGCCGTGGCACGTGCTGGTGGAGATGGCGCGGCAGGGCGAGGCCGATGTCGCGCTCTTGCAGGAAGCGGGGAACCCGCCCCCCGATCTGGCGCATCCGGTTCGATACGGGACCGACGAATTCTGGAAGGGCCAGCAGTATGAATGCCGCCCGATCTGTGACCGTTGGCCCCTGGTCGTGCAATTGTCCGACCGGGTGGATGTCGAATGGTTCAGGGCGGTCCCACCGATCAGCGAGCTCGGGGAGCATGACATCGGCATCAGCGGCATTGGGACCATCGCAGCCGCCAGGGTGACGCCGCGCGGCCGGCCGAAGGACGACGCGTTCATCACGGTCTCCATGTATGCGCGGTATATCAAGCCTCACCCGTCGACAGGCACTCCGTGGCGGGTCGGCGCTTCTGACGTGTCGGCGCAGCGCATCCTCTCGGACATCTCGGCCTTCATCGGCCACGAGGACCCGTCCAGGCACCGCATCCTCGCAGCCGGCGATCTGAACATGATCTATGGCGCGACGGGCAACACCCTGGCGCTACCCACCCGCGAGAAGGCTTTCTGGGACCGGATGGCGGCGCTCGGTCTGGAATTCCTGGGCCCGCAGGCGCCGGATGGATGGCAGCCGTCCGGGCCTCAACCCGATGTGTCGCCCGACACGAAGAACGTACCGACGTGGGTACGAAACGGGCGCAGTCCGGAAGAGGCCAACCGCCAGTTCGACTACGCCATCGCCTCGCGCGGCTTCCACAAAAGGGTGACGGTGTGCGCGCTCAACAGAGCGCACGAATGGGGCCCGAGCGACCATTGCCGGCTGCTGATCGAGGTTCCGACGGAGTGAGGGTCTCAGGCGGGCCGGCACGGCGTGGGTCGACGGTTCCGCGCGTCACTGACGGAGAAGCAAGGCAGATGGCTCCCGTACTTCTTGCGCAATACCTAGCAATTCGATCAGGATCGTACCAAGTTTCGAGGGAGAGAATGCCGCAGTCTCCTTGCTGAGTTCGTAACCGTCTCCGGGATAACGCTCAACGAGCTCAAAATGCTGCTCCTCCCCCGATCCCGAAGGAGAGGTAGTTCTCTGGATAGCGCTTCATCGATCCATGAGGGTCCGGCCATGATCAGACTTGTCCAGCCGGCAACGCGTAACGCCGTTCCCGCTTACGGAAAGCGTCCGAACCGCCTTCCAGTATCCGACACACTTGTTGCCTGATGCCTTGATCCTCTGGCATGTTGTTCTCAAGCGCGCCCGACTGGTAGGTGATGTGCGGAAGCCCGTTCTGACGCCGCTCCGCGGTCGCGACAATCACTTGCTCGGAGTCCGCATTGACAACCAGATTGGGGTTGTGGGTGATGAGGATGATCTGACGCCGTCTTTTCGCTGTCTTGAAATACGTCGTCAGCAACTTGTAGATCGATTCGTTGTCGAGATTCTCGTCGGGCTGATCGACAATCAGCGGGCGGGTATCGGCAACGTCCATTCCCAAATACAGGATCAGCAGGACGATGCCCTTCGTGCCTGGAGACAGCTTTTCGAGCTCGACGCCGTTATACTTGAGGCCATAACTGAGCCGCACGTGCTCGACTTCGTACAGCCACTCAAAGACATCCGGGACGGTAACGCCGCTTCGCATATATTTGTTCGGCGTAAGCTCGCTCTTCCGGAACTCGACGAGGAACTCCTCCATCGCGGGCCGGATACGTTCCGGATCGCCGGAAATCCAGGCGGGCGCTAGGATGCCGCGGGCCGCGTCCGCCAATCCCTCCATCGTGCCATAAGGAATGACTCTTCTCTGATCAAACAAAGTGCCGCCACGATCCAGCCACTCGTCGATATTTGCTTCCCAACGAATCGAGAATTCCAGGTCCTGCTCCTGCTCGGCTGCCGTCTCTTCGGATAAGCGGGCCGAAACGAGGGCATAAAGCTCCTCAAGGGTTTCCTGCTCATGGCTGAGGTTCGCAAAGTAAGCGGTGTAGGCGTCGAGTGGGAACGGCGGTGCGAAATTAGTCCACGGTAGCGGCGGGATTGTCTCGCTGCGGGCGGAGCAAAACTCTGCCACTTGAGCCCTTCCCGGCGACGGGGAGGGCGGGGGCATGCACACCGTGGAACTTTATCGGAAGGTCCGTCTCGCCTGCCGGGACGGGATGAGCGAGCGGGCGGCGGCGCGTCATTTCGGGATTTCACGCGAGAGCGTGAAGAAGATGTTGTGCTTTTCGGTGCCTCCGGGCTATCGGCGGACGGTACCGGTTCGGCGCCCGAAGCTGGACGGGTTCACCGAGATCATCGACCAGTGGCTGAAGGAGGATCTGAAGCAGCTGCGCAAGCAGCGCCACACGGCGAAGCGCATTTTCGACCGGCTTCGCGCCGAGCACGGGTTCAGCGGCGGCTACACGATCCAGACCGTGTAGAGATTAAGAGATTATATTTAGAGGATATGTTGTGATAGAGGGTGATTGGATTTTCGATGGTTATACGTTAGAGGATTGTTTTATCATATGATAGTTAGTATGTCGACTGTTTAGGTGGGGTCTTATGGAGCGTATAGGATGGAATATATTTTGGGGAGATAGTTGCATTGGGGTGTCGGATGAGTGCGTGTAAGAATATGATTGACGGGGATTATGATATTCGATGGATAGGTGACATATGATATGTATTTGGGAATTCAAAAGATTTTGGTCGAATATGAGGGTAATCTATACGGTATCTGGACGACGGACGACGGGGCAAGGACATGGCGGGCCAGGGGGGTGAGAAGCGGAAGCGGCGCTGCGTGATGGCGACCGACTGGGAGTGGTCGCGGATGCGCGGGAAGGCGCAGGAGGAAGGGACGTCGTGCTCGGAATTCATCGTGCGGCGCTGCCTGGTCGACGCGGAGCCCGCCACGCCGGCGCCCGCCTTGCAGGTGCCTGAGCTGCGCCACATCGCGCGCTCGGTGCTGGCGCTGGGGGATATGGAGCGGCTGCGGTCGATCAGGGAGGGCTCCGAGGGGGACTGGAACGCGGCGCTCGAGCGGGCCGATCGCTGGCTTGACGGAGAGACCTCTCTGGGGTGATCGGGAGGGCGCGGTGAGACTCGCGAAGCAGCGCGGCATCCACTGCACGCCGGAGAATTGGGAGCGGATCCGGCGGCGCGCGCGGAAGGCGAACGAGACGATCTCGCGCTTCGGCGAGCTCTGCTGCCGGCGCGCGGCGGAAGCGTTGGGCGCGACGCCGTCGGTGCCGCCGGGCCATTGTTGTTAAGCCCGCGGATTAGACGCCGATCGGCGTGGTAAGATCTTGATTCGCTTCGATTCCAGGGGGTCAAACGGCGACGCTTAACAACAGTTCTGCCCCTCGGGTCACTGCCTGTGCCGTACCGTACAGTTGGAGTCGATCCGCATCTGGAACGATCTACAGGACGCCGAGACACTGAACTCACCGGTCCACGAAGATACGATCACTCAGACTCTTGCGCTGACCCTCAACCGACAACACGGTGGTCAAAGTCGGGTTCATTTGTTCGGCCGGACTGAAGAATCCAAGAACGGATCAGACTTCCTCTGGGTGTTCTTCAGCCCGGACCTGGTGAGACATTTCCGGGTCGCAGTTCAGGCCAAGCGTTTGTACCCCAGTGGCGGGTACGAGGCTTTCAAGGTCGCACAGGCGCAAACTACGGATACTTACGCGAGGTCAATATTTGCCGCGTCGGTGTATGTGTTCTACAACTTCATGCCATTCCGTCGTGGGTACTACAGCTTCAGAGGTCAGAGGCGGTGTGAGGATCGTCGTATTTTGGACTTTGATCATGGGCGTGATTTAGGTGCCATCTACGTGCCCACGGAAGACATCTTGAAGTTGTCGGATAGGAGCTTGTCCGCCAGACACATTGCTGGGATCTTTCTTCCACTTTGGCATCCGTTTTGCGTATGCAATTCGTCCAAGGCATCATCGCCACTCGACGAACTGGCCGAGCGGTTTACGTACCGGGACGAAACGGAGGGTCGTGACACTCCCGAATGCTTGGACACCGACCCGGGGCTCAGGCGTTGGATGGAGAGAGGACGGACTGAGGAAGAATCGATCGAAGACCTGTTCAGAGTGAGTTCAGTCCATCCTTCGGAGGACTTCACGCCATCCTTCGTCATGGGCATCCGACTAAGGGATGGTGAGAGGACGGAATGAAGTTCTCGGAAAGTAATGTCGAGGACGCCGCCCTCGAATGGCTCTCAGGCCTCGGATACGCCGTCCTGCACGGGCCGGACATATCCCCGGACGGCCCCACACCCGAGCGGGTCAGTTACGACCAGGTCTTGTTGACTGAGCGGCTGAGCGAGGGGCTCAGGCGCCTCAACCCCCACCTGCCCGCCGAGACCCTGGAAGAGGTCCTCCGCAAGGTCCAGCAGACCGAGACCCCCTCCCTCATCGAAGAGAATCGCCGCCTCCACCGTTATCTGATCGAGGGCGTGCCGGTCGAGGTCGCCCGCGAAGATGGGAGTATCGGCGGCGATGTTGCCCGGCTGATCGACTTCGACGATGTGGACGCCAACGACTGGCTCGCGGTGAACCAGTTCACGGTGATCGAGCACGGCCACAACCGGCGTCCCGACGTGGTGCTGTTCGTCAACGGACTCCCCCTGGCCGTGATCGAACTCAAGAGCCCCGGAGACGAGAATGCAACCCTCGAAGGGGCCTTCAACCAACTCCAGACCTACAAGGACCAGATCCCGTCCCTGTTCCGCACCAACGCCGCCCTTGCGACCTCGGACGGCCTCTACGCCCGCTTGGGGTCCCTGACCGCCGATCTCGAACGGTTCATGCCCTGGCGTACTGTGGACGGCTCCGCCGTCGCCCCAAAGGGGTCGCCCGAGCTCGGAATGGTTATCGAGGGCGTGTTCGAGAAGACCCGGTTCCTGACCCTGATCCGCGACTTCACCGTGTTCGAGGACACGGGCTCGGGCATCGTCAAGATCGTGGCCGGGTATCACCAGTTTCATGCTGTGCGCCACGCGGTCGAGAGTACGGTTGCCGCCACGAGCCCGGACGGCGACCGTCGCATCGGCGTGATCTGGCATACCCAGGGCTCCGGCAAGAGCCTGCTGATGGCCTTCTACGCCGGACAGATCATCGTCCATCCGGCGATGGAGAATCCGACCGTCGTCGTCATCACCGACCGCAACGACCTCGACGATCAGCTCTTCGGCACCTTCTCCATGTGCCGCGACCTCCTCCGTCAGACCCCACAGCAGGCCGGCAGTCGAGAGGAGTTGCAGAAGGCCCTGACCAGCCCCTCCGGCGGCGTGGTGTTTACAACCATCCAGAAGTTCGCGCCCAAACGCGGGGAGACCGAGTACCCGGTCCTGACCGACCGTCGGAACGTCGTCGTGATCGCCGATGAGGCCCATCGGAGCCAGTACGGCTTCCGGGCCAAGGTGGAGCGCAAGACCGGTGAGATTTCATACGGGTTCGCCAAGTACCTTCGGGACGCCCTGCCCACCGCCTCCTTCATCGGCTTTACCGGGACGCCGATCGAGAAGGACGACGTCAACACGCCCGCCGTGTTCGGCGAGTACATCGATGTCTACGACATCAACCGGGGCGTCGAGGACGGAGCGACGGTCCCGATCTATTACGAGAGCCGCATCGCCCGTATCGAACTCGACGAGGACGAGAAGCCGCGGATCGACGACGAGATCGCCGAACTGACCGAGGAGGAGGCCGAGGGCGAACAGGAGAGGCTCAAACGCAAATGGGCCAATGTCGAAGCGGTCGTGGGGACCGAGAAGCGCCTCGCGATGGTCGCCCAAGACCTGGTGGACCACTTCGAGAGCCGGCTCGTCGGCATGGACGGCAAGGCCATGATCGTCTGCATGAGCCGCCGGATCTGCGTTTCCCTCTACGACGGGATCGTCCAACTCCGACCAGAGTGGCATAGCGACGACGACGAGGCTGGCGTCATCAAGATCGTGATGACTGGCGCCGCCTCGGATCCGAAGGACTGGCAACGGCACATTGGCGGCAGGACCCGCCGAGAACTCCTCGCCAAGAGGATCAAGGACCCCGACGATACCCTCAAACTGGTGATCGTCCGGGACATGTGGCTGACCGGTTTCGATGCCCCGAGCATGCATACGATGTACGTCGACAAGCCGATGCGGGGGCACGGCCTCATGCAGGCAATCGCCAGAGTCAATCGGGTCTTCCGCGACAAGCCGGCCGGGCTCGTGGTGGACTACATCGGTATCGCCCAGAACCTCAAATCGGCCCTCGGGCAGTACTCGCGGGAGGACCGGAAACACGCCGGAATCGATGAGGCCGAGGCCATCGCCGTGATGCTGGAGAAGTACGAAATCGTGAGGGACATGTTCCACGGTTTCGATTACCGGACGGGGCTGACCGGCTCTCCCCAAGAACGGCTCGTGGCACTGGCCGGTGCAATCGAGTGGGTTCTCGATTTGCAACAACGGGCAGCCGCCAAGCAGTCGACCGAGGAGGGCAAGAAACGAGCCCACCGCCGCTTCAACGATGCCGTTCTGGCCCTCTCTAAAGCGTTCGCCCTCGCGGCGGCGAGCGACGAGGCACGTGAGATCCGGGATGAGGTGGGGTTCTTCCAGACCGTCCGAGCGGCCCTCGCCAAGAGTGCCCCGGGCTCGGGAAAGTCCTCCGCCGAGCGGGACCTGGCCGTGCAGCAGATCGTCAGCCGCGCCGTCGTCTCGACCGAGATCGTCGATATCCTCCAGGCCGCCGGCCTGGAGACGCCCGACATCTCCATTCTCTCCGACGAGTTCCTCGCCGAGGTTCAGGGCATGGAAAGGAAGAATCTCGCCATGGAGGCTCTGCGCAAACTCATCAACGGCGAGATACGATCACAGAGCCGCGTCAATGTCGTTCAGACCCGGGCCTTCTCCGAGCGGTTGGAGGAGGCGATCGCCCGCTACCACACCAACGCCATCACGACGGCGGAGGTCATTCAGGAGCTGATCAATCTCGCCAGGGAGATCCGGGCCGCACACCAGAGGGGTGAGGAGGAGGGCCTCAGCCAAGAGGAGATCTCCTTCTATGACGCCCTGGCCCACAACGAGAGCGCGGTCGAGGTGATGGGCAACGACCACCTCCGCGTCATTGCCCACGAGCTACTGACCAGCCTCAAAGGCAATGTGTCCGTGGACTGGCAGCACCGGGAGTCAGCACGGGCACGCATGCGGGTTTTGGTCAAGCATATCCTACGCAAACACGGCTACCCGCCCGATCTTCAGGACGCTGCCGTACAGACCGTCTTGCAACAAGCCGAGGTCTTGTCAGCACGATGGGCAACTGCTTAAGGAGTTGAGCATACGGACAATGAGCAGCCCGGTGAGCAGGCGACGGGTCCGAGCTTGGTTGGATGAATTCCATTCTCGCCAACGTCAAGCGCGTTGCATAGCACCTACCATGCACCTTGACGGTAACCTGACCAGCCACTCCATGGGCGCGTGTTAACGCACTTACACTCGGGGTCCGCAATGGGCTCGGTGAGGTAGCCTCGCCTTTTCGGACAGTTTGGTGGCTGAGTGTTGTTAGGCGCGCCTTGTTGACCCCTGGCAATCTTGCAAGATCAATGGATTACCGCGCCGATCGGCACCGAATCCGTGCGCCGATCAACACTCGGGGTCCGAGCGGATCAATGGGCGGCTCAAGGATGAGTTCGGCGGCCGCCATGTCCGCGTGCGCGGGTGCGACAAGGTTCTCGCCCACCTCATGTTCGGCATGACCGTGCTGACGGCCAGCCAGCTGATGCGCCTTATCGTTCCGCCGATCTAGTCCGGCTCCTCTCCTTCGCCATCACCGCAGCCGCACTTCCTGAGAGGCGGAGCGGCCAAACGCGCCTGGAGTTCGGCGAAAATACCGAATCGGAGGCAGCGCCAACGCTGATCCGACCATGGTCGCGATCAAAATCGCGCCAATTGCCGTGCGCCGACGTCGCTGCTAGCTTGGGTGTTCTTGCGCCGCTCCGAATCGATCAGAGTTTTGCAAGCGGCTCCTTTGTTATGGTTTTCCACCAGATGGGAGAGTTTGTGGCACTACCATTCTGTCCAGAGGGCGGCGTCCCAGGCTCAGACGCGATAAACATAGTAGATATGCTTAGCGAGCAGGAGGCTGTTGGACGAAACCTGGACAAGACGCAGTTGACGAAGGCGAATTTGGGATCGTGGTCAAGAGAGCTTGCCGTAACCCGCACACCGTTGGATGGAGAACGCGATCCAGGAGATGAGCCGAATCGTTAGACGACCGATGGCTATCGAGCATTAATGTTAGCTTGTCGACTAATACTTTCCACATCTGGAAAACTCTCCGTTTCAGCGCTGCGAACAAGTCTCCTAATTCGTTCAACTTCCGAAAAGTACATGTCTAGCTGTTCATCCTCGCCGGCTCCAAAGAGATGGGGACGATCAAGTAAGCGGCGATAGATGTCATAAAATTCTGACTCACCATGGCGAAAGGCTTTCATATTCTCGGAAATCTTCATTCCTCGGTAAAGGCTAAGTGCCAATGCTACGTGGCTCGCGATTACTACCAGCAGCCATTTAGAGGCAGAACCTTCCACTTGTGGTGCGGTAGCCGCAATCAGTGGAACAGCCCAAGCGGACAATATTGTCCAAACGACACAGTAGTAGTGAAATCTCACAAAAAGAGCAGCACGCTTCTTCCAGAACTTGAGCGTGCCTTGCAATCGCGAGTAGTGATCAGCCAAGCGCTGCTTTGCCGTTTTCGAGAAGGCGTCCGATTGCTCGAAGGAAACGCCAGCGGGATTTAGTTCCACACTTTTCACAAGCGTCAGTAGAGTAGGAAATAGGGTAACTATCGCCAGTGACGCATAACCGACGATCGCCCAGGACCACAAATCCATGACGACTATCTACCTTGCGCAAGGAAGCCACTTTTGTAGTCTGCCATGATGGAAAGCGGACACGCAAGACAAGCCTTAGAGATTGTTTGAGAATAGTCGTGCGGTGTTTGACGTTGTGGATGTGGGCGCCAGAGGCGCAAGGACGCACGGCGGTGATCGAGCGGAGGGCGAAGCGCTATCCGAGCGATCTCTGGATCAGGAATGGGCGCGGATTGCATCGTTGTTGCCGCAGCCGACGAAGCGGGCGGCAAGCCGGAAGTGGATTTGCGCGAGGTGCTGAACGCGATCTGGTACATGACAGGTACGGGCGACGGTTGGCAGATGTTGCCTAAGGGCTTTCCGCCCTCGCAGAGGGTGTATTGGTAGTTCCAGCGGTTTGAGTGGCGTGGGCGACGACATGCCCGCGCGCCGGGCCAGGCCGACATGCGGTCACGGACGGACGCTTTGCCACCGGGACCTGCGGGCTCTTGCGGTTCCCGGGCGTGCAGCACAGTGAGGACGAGTGTCGGATATCGCTTTTGTTTGCCGATCGGAGGCCGGACCGTCATGCGGCGGTATGAGACCTCGACCCGCGCGATGCCAGGTCGGCCCTTGTCGTCGCGGACGGCGACACGGTGCAGTCCTCGGACCTTCACCTCGGCCATCGCGTCGGACACCTTGTGGGATCTTCTGCGACGGTTCACGAAGCTGGGCAAGCGTCCAGTCGGCGGCATAGCCTTCGGTGACGGGGAACTCCAAGGGCACGCCGGTCTTGGTTTCCTCGACGCGGAAGGCGAGCGCGTCCATGTCGACCCGCTCCCTGCGGAGCGTCACCACCTCCTCGCGGCGCATGCCGGTGTAGCGCCCGAACCACAGCCCGTCGCGGATCGCCGGGTTGCGGCCTTATGCCCGCTGCGGCCAGCGCGGTAGTTGGCGAGGCAGGGGCGTATACAGGACCGGAGACAGCCGCATGAAGGACACCGCCGTCATCGCCGTGCTGCTGCTCCTCGCATCAAGCCACATGCTGCTCTCGAGCCGGTCGATCCGCGCCTGTCTGGTCGCGCGGTTCGGGGGAAAAATGGTTCCTTGCGGTGTTTTCGGTCGTCGCGCTAACGTTCTCCGCGCCTATCGAAAGCTCGGCCCCGACCACGCCGAACGATACCTCGCAAGCTTCGCATGGCGATACAACCGGCGCTTCCAGCTCCACACCATGATCCCCCGCTTCGTCCATAGCGCCGCCCGTACCCAGCCCATCCCCTGCCGAGATCTCATCGTTGGATGAACCCCAGGGATAAGCAGGAAGCAGTTTTAGGGCAGCCGCTCCTTGAGCTGAAATAGGTAGTTCTCGAATTCATCTAGTTGAATGTTGTTCGTGTGCTCTAGTACGGCTCTTCCTTGACCGGACGTGTCCAGATCTTCGAGCTTCATTCCGTAAAACACCGCGAGAATTGGAATTTTCCTCCACCAAGCGGCACCGATCTCAATCCAAACCCAGGACCTCAGCGCTGACCACGGCGTAAAGAGGGCTATAAGCTCATGAGCCAATGAAATCTCGTTGTGAATGACCTTCTGAAAATCAGGAGTACCCAACGGAATGTCGGTCTGGTCAAGGAAAGGCGAGACGTCGAGGTAACGGAGCTCTTTCGAAATTTGTGCGGCAACCCAAAGATCATCGCTCCCATGGGAAACGAACACCTTATATGGATGCGTGCGTGCTTCAGCCATCTGAGGTGGATTGTAGGGGTCGGATCGGGCCAGAGGAGACGAGGAACGTCCTACCGTCCGGCGGCAGCCGCCGCATTTTCAATCCAGCGCTCCAGCGCTTCTTTGTTGGAGTACTTGTACGCCTTGAACCCGTTCGCCTCGATTTGTGCCGGGATTGCTCCGGGTGATCCCGTATTACCGTTCTGGTCTTTGAGATGGTGGATCTGGACTGCTACAAGCCCATTACCCTTTTCCAAGGACTCGTCGATCTCGTAGTTGATGAATTTCCTGCTCGCGGTGCCATAGGTGACACAAACAACGGTTACAGAGGTGTTCACCAGAGCCTTGTCGATCAGGTCCTTGATCGCCTTGTCGCTCTTCTTCTTGGACTCCTCCCACAATGACGCATCCTGAAATCCGGCCGCAGCCGTTCCAATGATGTTGGGCATGCTGCGAATCTGATTGACTCTCCAAACATGCCTATAATCGAAGCTGAAGAACACTCTCCGCGCCATCTCACACCCACCTCTCTCAAACCGCTGGATTGGACCGATCTAAAACGATTGCAAGAGTTATGAGCACCACAGCTCTAGTGTCAAGTAGAAGTTTCGAGCCGGCTATTCACGGTCCAGCCGGCGGCTTGTCGGTCGATTGCGCTATCGCAAAGAGATTGCGCATCAGGGTGAGGTAGCTGATTTCGTCGCGGAGCTCCGGCTGGTCACGCTGAAGCTCTGGACTGGCGTCGAAGAGCTTTGCTGCCGCGGCGCCCGTTGAGGCAATCGGGAATGCAGGAAAACCAGGCTGGGTCCGTGAGAACATCGCGAATTCCTCTTCAACACCCTCCATGCCGCCGATGAAGAAGCCACCGACGAATGGGCCGGTCAGCATTGCCTCGCGCATGCGCGCAAGGCTGGCATCGCGGTCATTTGGTATCGCGTCAACTAACTCCACACGCTCAAAGGCAGCGTTGTCCCTGGGAAAGACCCGTTCGAAATACCGGCTCTGAAACATGACTACCCTCTCTCCAACGGGTGCACCCGTTTGCGCAACCTGAAGCCGAATCATTGGTGTGATCGCAGGATGACCACCAAATACAAGTTGAACCTCTTGTTCGATGATCACTATCGTGAGAGCTCGAATGGCATCTCGAATAGCGATGACATCGGCAGTATCGAAATAGACGCGGTTCCGCGACGGCAGTGGCACACTGGCCGATAAGAAGATCCGCGCGTTTGTGACCGGACTCACGGCGTTCCCTTCGACTTCAGGTCGCTTAACCATCCTTTGGCATCAGCCAAACCCATGCTTCGCGCGCACGCTAGGTTACCGTTCAGCCAGTTCAGATGCTTAAGCCATCGCTCGCGTATCCCCGTTTGATCATAGAGCAGGATTGGCGGTGGAGAGTAAGTCCGACCCAAACTCGTCTCTCGTTGAAGTAACTCCTCCAGGATTTCATATCGCTCGGCGTCCGGTACGCCGATAGCTGGCTGAATCAGAACACGCTGGCCTCCTGGGGCCGACACAATCAGAGCCCCATCCAATGTTGAATGAACCGAGAGGCCGGCGTTCCGTGCCTCCAACAAAAATTCTCGCACGAGGAACGCATGGCGTGCTCCAATGGCTTTTGCACGTAGTCCCTCCACTGCGTCCACCACAGCGGCGATAGAAGTATCCTGTAGCCTTGCCGCTGGTCCGAGGGTTTCTGTTTGCTCGAAATCTTGCGATTCGAGAGGATAGAATGTGCTGAAGGCCGCTGCGGCCGCCTCCGTTTGTCCGGGCCACAGCATTTGCAAAATCTGGATGTTGGAAGCATTTGCACGCGCTAGCTCTTCTTCCGTCCAATGGCTAGCTAGAAAGCCGGGAGAGTCGAGTAAGAGGGCCACGTCGGTATCCGCCAGGCGGTGCCAAAGAATGTCCTGAAACGGCTCTCCAGGGCGCAACACGCCATGATTGTCGAGGAATACGTCAAAGCCGCTTGCACCGAGAGCTTCGTAGAGCTGTGCTGCCACCCCGCTCGTCTCGAACCGCTGGTAACTTATGAAGAGACGCCGCCTTTCGCGGAGAAGACCAAAGCCCTCCAAAATACGGGCCGCGAGCCGCTCAAAATCGTTCCCGCAGTCAGCGACAGAGATCCCGTTGAGATGGGCGATCTGGGGCGGCACCAGCATTCCGAAAGAGGCCGTGTCTACGACCACGGGGATGATCAATGAGCCATCGGTCAGCAAATGGCCGAGCCGCTCTTCGTCCGACGGTGATAGGGAAGGTGATGGCGTCAGCCCAAAGTAGACAGCGACTGAGAGCATCCGTCGATCTATGTCTGGATCAGTCATTCCAGCCCTGACTCGAACGAGGAACTTGTCCACGTTCACGCCGAGATGCGCGAAGGCCACTTTGAGCGCGTTGTCTAATCGTGATGCGCACGCGTCGACGCTCGAACTGCCAGCAGCTCCGAGTAACACCAGTTGGTATTTGCCCCTGAGCGACAACGGCAGAGTCATGGGTGCGCCCTAGAGCCGTCAAAACCGGGAGGCACTGTTACAGTATATGCCATTTGGGAACAGCGTAGGCCGCTCAGGAGAGAACGTTGGTCATGTTTTCCCACGTCCATCTAAGCAATCGCCCTCCATTTGGGACAGCCGTCGGGCTGGCATCCTTGTACCCGATGATCTGAACGATAGGCTTCTTTAGTCGCCGGGCGATCGCAACCTCTTTGAGCACTCCCGGCGCTTTGTGGGTTTTCGGTCCAACCAGTACCACAACAACATCTGAGCGATTAATCCGAGACTCTGCTTCGGCTTCCCAATTCTTTTGCGGCGCTGCTTCTTTCATTGACCAGTCAGCAGCGGAAAAAGGTGAAGTCGACAGCTTTAATTGTCCGGCCATGACAATTTTCAATTTCTCGTCCTCATCAAAATCAAAGCTGAAAAATGCGCGTTTTGTTGCCATGTCATCCCCCTTTCAAGAATATGGTCAGCGCCATCACAACGATGATGGCTAGGATCAGGACACCATGAAACGGGATCAGGGTCTTTGACCAAGTAGCGTTCCACCAATCGCCCGCTTTAGCCGTGACCGGTGTTGTGTCCATGGAAAAATCGATTGCCGGCTCGTCGAGAGTCCGCACGCGATCATAGAGCTTTCGGAACTTCCTTTCTTCCCAAAGGAAGTAACCGTCTAGGCCCCAAAAAACGAGCGCGGGGATATAGGCTAGGAAGATAAAGGCGGGATTTGAGTCCCCGGCCGACAAAGCGAAGAGCGCAGAAACCAGCACGACACTCCACCCCTTTAGCAAGAATGAGTTGGTGGATAGACGATTGATCACGCCTTGGATCATTTCGAGATGCTTGGTCTTGCTCTCCATTGCACTGTTACACTTCCGCTCCGTTCTGTAACGCTCGCTTAAGCGTGTTCCTGTGGACGCCCAGAACTGATGCCATGCCGGCGAGCGTTTCGCCGCTATTGGCAAGGGCCGATCGAGCGTGTTCAACCTGTTCCTCTGTAAGCGCCTGGGGCCGCCCCACACGCTTGCCCCGACGCTTAGCCGCCTTCATGCCTTCTTTCGTCCGTTCGGCTATCAGCGAGCGTTCAAACTCCGCCAGAGCGCCCATGATGTGAAAGACCAGCTTGCCGCCGGCCGTGTTGGTGTCGATGCCATCCGAGAGGCTATGAAACTCGACGCCGTGCGCTTCAAACTCACCCATTAGCGCGATCAGATCCCGGAGGGACCGGCCTAGGCGATCGAGCTTCCAGACCGTCAGGCAATCGCCGGCATTGATCGCCGCCATGGCTTCGGCGAAGCAGGGGCGCTTTTGCGGATTGCCGGCACCGCTCACGCCTTTATCAGAAAAGACCTGTTCGCAGCCGGCTGCCGTCAGAGCGTCGAGTTGAAGGTCTAAGTTTTGTTCGTCGGTTGAGACACGCGCATAGCCGATTTTCATGCCGGGTATTTTGCACCACCCTTTTGCAGCGTTCCAGCTCTAATGTGTTAACGGCGGAGGAATAATGCCCCACGCGGAGCGTCCGGGCGGTCCGGTCGCGGCGGCGCAAAAATGCGCCACTCATGGTCCCTTGTCTGTTGCGTCGAGGGGCAGGAGATGTACGGCGTGGAGCTTTATGCGGCGGTTCGGTTGGCTGTTGTCGACTAGGGTCTGAGCCATCACGAGGCGGGCCGGCTGTTCGGCATCGACCGCCGGACTGTGAAGAAGATGCTGAGCTATTCGTCGCCGCCGGGCTACCGCCGGACGAAGCCGGTCAGGCGGCCGAAGCTGGACGGGTTCACCGGCATCGTCGATGCGATCCTTGAGGCGGACACGGATCCGGGTGTACCGCGCAAGCAGCGGCACACGGCGCACCGGATCTTCGAGCGGCTGCGCGACGAGCACGGGTTCACGGGCAGCTACACGATCAGACCGTGTAGAGATTCTATTTAGAGGATCTGTTGTGATAGAGGGTGATTTGATTTTCGATGGTCTTACGTTAGAGTGTTGTTCTATCATATAATAGTTAGTATGTCTACTGTTTAGATAGGATCTTATAGAACGTATAGAATAGAATTTCTTTTGGGAAGATAGTTGCATTGGGGTGTTGGATGAGTGCGTGTGAGAGTATGGCTGACATGGGTTATGGTATTCGATGGATAGGAGGCAAATGATATGTATTTGGGAATTGTGGAGATTTTGGTCGAATATGAGGGTAATCTATACGGTATCGGGACGACGGGGCAAGGGCATGGCGAGTCCGGGGGGCGAGAAGCGGAAGCGGCGCTGCGTGATGGCGACCGATGCGGAGTGGTCGCGGATGCGCGGGAAGGCGCAGGAGGAAGGGACGTCGTGCTCGGAATTCATCGTGCGGCGCTGCCTGGTCGAAGCGGAGCCCGCCACGCAGGCGCCCGCCTTGCAGGTGCCTGAGCTGCGCCACATTGCGCGCTCGGTGCTGGCGCTGGGGGATATGGAGCGGCTGCGGCTGATCAGCGAGGGCTCCGAGGGGGACTGGAACGCGGCGCTCGAGCGGGCCGATCGCTGGCTTGACGGAGAGACGGCTCTGGGGTGATCGGGAGGGCGCGGTGAGACTCGCGAAGCAGCGCGGCATCCACTGCACGCCGGAGAATTGGGAGCGGATCCGGCGGCGCGCCCGGAAGGACAACGAGACGATCTCGCGCTTCGGCGAGCTCTGCTGCCGGCGCGCGGCGGAAGCGTTGGGCGCGCCGCCGTCGGTGCCGCCGGGCCATCCGCTGGCGCTGCCTGTTGTTCGGCGTCACCGTTTGACCCCCCAGAATCATAGCGAATCAACATGTTACCACGCTGATCGGCGTCCAATCAGCGCGCTTAACAACAGTGTGGCAGCAAAATCCTAATCGTAATCCCCTGGCGCACAGACCTTACCGAAGGCTCCTCCCCAGCAACTGCAAGACTTCCACCGCTACAATCTATATCATGCGCAGCCAACACTTGTGTCAGGCCTTTCAACTAGTTATTAGTTGAGGTCACCTCGAATGCGACCCAAATGAATGGGGGTATTCTAAATGTTACGAATACTACTTGTCTTGTTGCTAATGATCCCGGGAATAGCCGCAGCCGATGAGCGAATACTTGGAGTTTGGGTGAACGCCGACGAAAGCATCCGCTTGGACGTACTTGACGGCTTCAGACCAAACCGTGGCGCCGTTCTCGCAATCGAGAATGGCATTGAGACGAGAATCGGGAATTGGGAAACGAAAGGCTCTATCATATCTATGCAAATTGGTTGGCGCTCGTCACCGGTGACGTTTTGGGCGCCGGACACGTTTGAATGGAGGGACACTGCGTACAAAAAGCAACGAGAAATTGCTGAAGAGGACGTTGTATTGCTGAAACAAGACGAAGCCGGCTTTATAGACAAATTGACAGGATATGTATGGCTGACTTCTACAGAAGGGAGGACTTCCAGATTTAAGAGTACCTTCAGCACCGATAGTGGCGTTGTAGAGACCCTATCTAGGGATGGCGACTTGGCTGCTCTCAATTCTTGGGGCGTAGCTTCTGGAGTTCTGAAGGTTGGACGTAACGTGATTATCGAGGCGCGAGCTTCGCAAGAGTACATGATAGGCATAAATGAAAAAGACGATTTTGTAATCTTTCGCGCAACGGGACTAGTAAGTATACCTGATCGGGCCGATCTAGCAACGAAGCGTGCCGAGTTTTTAACTATGTTGGTAACTGATACGTGGCAACAGGTGTATTTCGATACCTACCGTGACTACAAATTTCGACCTATAGAAGGACCATTTCGGGGCCGGCGGATCTACTTCGAAAACGGAAGTTTAGAGGGCTCTGCGACATGGGAGTATTCTCTATCCACGGGTGCCATCAGGATTGGGCACACAGAATATGTGGGAGGTTTGGTAATCGGTGATCTTCTCGCTCTTTTAAAGGAAGACGGAGATCAAACGTTCTTTAAGAGGGGGCAGGGCGGTTTAGGAAGAATCTTCTCAGTAGCGGACGTCAAGACCCATGATATTGATGAAACGAAGGGTTCGGAGTTGTCTGTCGCTTTGTCAGGCCAATTCCAGAAAGAGTCGTACTTGTACTCGTTTGAATTCAACGAAGACAATAGAACAGGATATATACACCAATGGCGGTCGGAACCGTTCACAATCACTGGACACGAGTTGACTACAAAGTTGTTTCGTAAGGCAGAGAAGATATACGAAGTGGAGGATCTGGTATTATTCGATGATCGCTTCATTTTAAAGCGCGATGCTACAGCTTCTCGACTTCGGCCCAAAACTCAGAGCGAAGTGTTTGCGGATAAAACAAGAATGGAAAAACAACTGCAGGAATTAGGCGAAACTGCAGTACTTCTAAAAATAACTGGCAGAGATGGAAGTAGCCACGAGATACGCTTGCCCTTTTCTTCAATGAGGGAGGTATTAGAAATTCAAATTCTGGCGCAATAATGTTGGAGTGTAGATGGCAGTAGAGTCAACCATACAATTGCGCAGAAAGGATTTTCCCCTCCTTCATTACCGGTTCAATAAATTCGCCCGCCCTACTCCCGATACCCCGCATCGGTCTGGTCGAGCATGCGCATGTAGGCTTGGAATTCCAGCGCGCCGATGTCGTTGACGTGTTGGGAGAAGGCGTCGATCTGCCGCGCGGATTTCTCGCAGATCTCCTCCGGCACGAGGCTGAGGGCGCTGTTCATGGCGAGCGCGTCGACCTGTGTCTTGCACGCGGTCTCCAGCCGGTGGAGGTAGAGGAAGGCCTCGGGGATGGTGCGGCCCACGGTCAGGAGGCCGTGGTTGCGGAGGATGAGCGCGCGGTTGCGGCCGAGGTCGTCCACCAGCCGGTCCTTCTCGCCCTCGCTCACGATCGCGCCTTCGTACTCGTGATAGCCGACGGTGCCGTGGAAGAGCGTCGCATCCAGGCTGATCGGGAGGAGGCCGCATTCCAGCGCCGCCACCGCCATGCCGGCCGGCGAGTGCGTGTGCATGACGCAGTGCGCGTCCGGCGCGCCCTTGTGGATCGCGCCGTGGATGGCGTAGCCGGCTGCGTTCACCGACCATTCGGTGTCGCCCACGATCTCGCCCTCCAGCGTGATCTTGACCAGGTTGGACGCCGTCACCTCGCCGTAGCGCAGCCCAAAGGGGTTGATGAGGAAGTGCCGCTCCGGCCCCGGCACGCGCACCGTGAGGTGGCCGTAGATCGACTCGTTCCAGCCGAAACGCTCGATCAGCCGGTAGCCGGCGGCGAGCTGTACGCGGAGCTCGGCCTCCTTGGGCACGAGCTCGATTGTCTCGAACGCTGCCGTGGCAGCCTCGGCTGTGGATGTGCTCATCGCTCTTCTCTCCCCGTAACCCTGAAGGTTTACGCCTCGAAGTGGACCTCGGCCCTGCCCCCTCTACGTCATGGCCGGACTCGTTCCGGCCATCCACGTCGCACACGCCCACAGGGTCGTGCGCGCGTAATGCAGCGCCCACCCGCCGACGAGCCTGACCGCAGGAGATGCCCGGAACAAGTCCGGGCATGACGGTGTAAGGGCATGGCCAGTGCAGACATGCGGCCTACGCCTCGAAGTGTACCTCGGCCCTGCCGATGGGCCCGAACTCGGCGGTCACGGTATCGCCCGGCTGGCACTGCACCACGTCCGCCGCGCTGCCGGTGGTCACCACGTGGCCGGCCTCGAGCGTGAGGCCCCTGGCGCCGAGGTGGTTGGCGAGCCAGACCATGACGTTCCACGGATCGCCGAGGACGTTGGAGCCCGCGCCCTCGCTCGCCACCTCGCCGTTGACGCGGACGATCACCGGCTGGCCCGCGAGGTCGCGGTCGAGCCCATCCGCCGCCGCCGGCCCGAGGCAGAGCAGGCAGCCGATGGCGTTGTCGCCGATCAGGTCGGGGGCCTTCATGGAGAGCCAGTCGGTGTAGCGCGAATCCGGCACCTCGATGGCGGGATGCACGCTCGCCACCGCCGCCTGCACGTCCTCCCGCGTGTAGGGTGCATCGCGGGGGGCCAGGGCCCGGCCCATGACGAAGTCGAACTCCGCCTCGATCGCGTAGAAGTTCACGGTGTTCGCGGGCACGGTGAGCGGGCTCCCGCCCACGTAGTCCCCGAAGAGGCGGCCGGAGAACGGGGCGTCCACGCCGAAGCGCGCCTGCACCTGGGCGTTGGTGGCGCCGATCTTGTAGCCCGCGACGGCGAGGCCCGCGCTCTCGGCGAGCCCGTCCTGCACCGCGTAGGCCTCGGCCAGCGTCCCCGGCCGGCAGTCGGCCGGCAGTGCGTCGATCTGCCTGCGCTCCCGCCACGCCTCCCACAGAAGCGCGCCCGCGCGAGTCATGTGTTCCGCGCGCGTCCCGCGCGACGCCGCCTCTCGATCCATGCCCTCTCTCCTTACCTTCTTGTCTTGGCTCGCCGTCACGCCGCGGGGCGGCGCTCGGCGCCCGCGCTCATCAGGCCGACGAAGTTCTGGAAGAGCCGGCCGCCGTTCGCGCGCAGCGTCTCTTCCTTGGCTGTCGTGGCGGCAACCATGCGATCGAACGCGCCCGCGCCCTGCTCGCGCTCCAGCGCCGCGACGTACTCGGGGAAGGCCTCCGTCGCCTGCACCAGCGCGGCGTCCACCTCCATGTGGAACTGCACGCCGTAGGCCCTCTCGCCCAGCCGGAACGCCTGGATGGCGCAGGCCGGCGAGGAGGCGAGCAGGACCGCTCGCCCGGGCAGCGCGGTCACCGCGTTCAGGTGCCATTGCATGGTTAGCGGGTCCGCCGGGAGCCCCGCGAAGAGCGGGTCGGCGCGGCCTTCCTCGGTGAGCGAGAAGTCGAGGATGCCGACCTCGCCCTCGGGCAGCGCCGCCACGGTGCCGCCGTGGGCGTCGGCCAGCAGCTGGCAGCCGAGGCAGACGCCGAGCACCGGCATGCCCCGCGCCACCGCGTCCCGCAGCAGTGCCTTCTCGTGTGCGAGCCAGGGATAGAGGTGCTCCTCGTCGGCCTGCTGCGGGCCGCCCATGGCGAGCACGGCGTCGTAGTCCTCGAGCGTCGGCATCGGCTCGCCCTGCCACGGGTCGAGCGGATGCCAGGCGATGCCGGCCTCCTCCATCACCCTGCCGAAGGCGCCGGGCTGGTCGATCTCCGAATGCCGGATGACGAGGACGCGCTTCGAGCGTTTCGGTTTCATTCCGAAACGCTCTCGCAATTTGTCGCTCACGGCAGCCGGCCTGCGGCCGGCGCCTCCGCGAGGGCGCCGCATTCGCGGCGGGCCGCAGTCGCGGCCTGTTGCGTGTCCGTCAAAGACGGACGCGCTCTAGCTCGCATGCCTTACCAGAGCCGGTCGGTGGCCATGGCCGCGCCCTCTGCAAGCGTGCGCAGCTTGGCGTAGCAGATGGCCGGGTCGATCTTGCCGAAGCCCGCGAAGGTGGCGAAGCCGCAGTCGGCGCCGGCGATCACGCGCTCGCGGCCGACGATGTCGGCGAAGCGGCAGATGCGCTCCGCCACCAGCGCCGGGTGCTCCACGAAGTTGGAGACCGAATCGATCACGCCGGGAATGAGAACCTTGTCCTCGGGCACGCCGCGCTCGGCGAAGACGCACCATTCGTGGGCGTGGCGCGGGTTGGCGGCCTCGAAGGAGATCGCCTGCGGCTTCGCCTTCATCACCACGTCGTAGATGGCGCCGAGCTCGATATCGCAGACATGCGGCCCCTCGTAGTTGCCCCAGCAGAGGTGGAGCCGCGCCGCCTCGGCCGGGATGGTCGCGAGCGCGTGGTTCAGCGCCTCCACTTGGGCGGCGGCGTGGGCGACGAAGGCCTCCTCGCTCTCGTCCGCATACATGGTGTGCCGGCCCATGGCGAGATCGGGGCAATCGAGCTGGATCACGAAGCCCGCCGCGTGGATCGCCTCGTACTCCGCCCGCATGATGGCGGCCAGCGCCTCCAGATAGGCGTCCTGGCTCGGGTAGTGCCGGTTGGGCTGGAACAGCGAGATCACGCCCGGCGAGGCCGCGTTCATGAAGCCCTCGACCGCGCCTGCGCCTTCCAGCGCGGCCTGCATGTTGGCGATGTCCTTCTCCAGCGGCGCTTCGTCCTTGATGCCGATCTCGCCGGTGCACATGGTGCGCTTGAGCTTGGGCGTCTGCCCTTGCGCCGCGATGCGCTGCACGTAGTCGGGGTAGAGCGCGAGGTCCGCCGGCACGCGGCGCGGGCTGTCGCCGGAGAAGCCGTCGAGGCGGTCCTTGATGTAGGTCGAATAGCCGATCTTGCTCATCTCGCCGTCGGAGACCACGTCCACCCCGGCGTCGACCTGCTGGCGCACCACGTCCGCGACGGCGCCTTCCATGCGGGCGTCGAACGCGCCCCGGTCGGCGAGCGCGCCGTCCTCCTTGGCGAGCAGCATCTCGGAGACATCCGGCGGCCTCGGCAGGCTGCCGACGTGGGTCGTCAGGATGCGCTCACGACTGAGCTTCATGCCGTCCTCCGTCCATCCCCCGGAGAGGGCGGGTGCCCATACGCGGATCGTCAGGACTATACGCAGAAGCGGCCACGGCCGCACGCTTGACCGGCACCCGGCGCCAGCGTAACCCGTCGCGAGCAACGGCGGGACCGGGCAGCATCATGGACGAGCGGCAACATCTCCTCGCGGCGATAGAGGAATTCTGCGAGCGGGAGGGCATGGCGCCCACCACCTTCGGCCGCAAGGCGCTGGGCGACGGGCGCTTCATCGGCAGCCTCCGCGACGGGCGGCAGGTGCGCGCGGCGACGCTCGCGCGGGTGCGCCAGTTCCTCGCGGATCACGACCCGGCGGCGTCTGCGAAGGACGGCACCTCGGCGGGCGCCTCGGCCAGCCGGCCAACCAAGCCTGCGGGAGACGACGAGAGGGGCGCCTTCCGCTTCTACGACAACCGCCAGAAGTACCTGATGTTCGTCAACACCTGCAGCGAGAAGTGGGCGGTGGCGGAGCGCGCGGGGCTGGAGCTCGGGCACGTCCACCCGCGGCCGCCGGCGCTCCGGGTGTTCGACGCAGGCATGGGCGACGGCACGGTGCTCACCGGGGTCATGCGGCAGATGCACCGGCGCTTCCCGACGATGCCGTTCTACATCGTGGGCAAGGAGATCTCGGTCGAGGACGTGCGCCTCTGCCTCGAGAAGATGCCGGACCGGCTCTTCGAGCATCCGGCGACGGTGCTGGTGGTCACCAACATGCACTACTCGGAGGCGCCCTCTCTGCAGCCCCGCTCGATGCAGGCGGCGGCCACTCTGAATTGGATGGAGATCCCCTTATCGGGCAACACCTCCCACGAGTTCCACGAGCAGATCGCCGACCTTCAGCCCACCCTCGCCGACACCTGGCGCGTGCGGGCGAGCCCCAAGACCGGCAACCCGCTCTACGTCCGCGCCTCGGTGCTGGTGCTCTACCGCGAGGATCACAGGTTCCTGCTCGACCCGGTGATCCCGCGCCCCGGCCGCGCGAGCGAGGGCTACGATCTGGTCATCGCCTCGCAGCCCTACCGCGCGCGGATGCCTGCCGACTTCAAGGTGAAGAAGGTCCTGACGCCGCTTGCCCGCAGCCTCGGGCCCGGCGGCAGGCTGCTCTGCATCCAGTCCCACGGCGGCGACCCGGGGCTTGAGATCGTCCGCCAGATCTGGCCCGACGAGCGGCCGTTCCAGACCGACCGCCACGTGCTGCTGAAGGCGCTCAAGGCCGAGATCGGCAAGAGCCGGCACGATCTCAACTACAACGCCTATTCCGACCGGCGCGCGATCTTCCGCTACGACATGCACACGCTCCCGACCGAGATCGAAGGCTCCAGCATCGGCACGTCGACCCTCTTCGCGGCGTGGAACGCGGCGATCTACGTCGCCCAGATCGAGGACGCGCGGCTGGAGAGCGTGGTCGCCGACGGCTCCTACCTCGACGCGACGCGCGAGGTCCTCACTGCGCGCGGCGGGCTCTGGTTCTACGACGAATCCTTCGTGGTCTCGCGCCGCCGCGATTAGCGCAATACGCGACCTTACCGGATCACGGCAGCCCGAAACGAAACCCACCTCCCCCTGTCCCCCTCCCCCAAAGGCGGAGGGGGAACGCAGGCGGCGGCGCCCGTTACTCCCTCTCCGCCCCCGAGCGCCGCAAGGCGCGAAAGCCAAGCTCGCGGAGCGAGCGCCTGGCGATTGAGGGAAATGAATGAGGGGCGGAGAGGGCCGGGGTGAGGTGGGGGTTTCTCGGCCCACACTGCATGAAAAGGTGAGAACGTGCAGCAGCTGAGTACAATCCCGTCCGGTCGGGTAGTGCTCTAGCAGGCTGCTGAAAAACTCCGAGGTTGCCATATTGTTCTGGAGAATTGTCGGAATGAATGAGAATCGAACTTAGAACGAAAGGGAATCGTCGGCAGGGTCCGAATAGATTTTCTGCAGCCTGCTAGAGCGTGTCCGACATTGTCGGACACGCGACAGGCCGCGACCGCGGCCCGCCGCGAATGCGGCGCCCTCGCGGAGGCGCCGGCCGCAGGCCGGCTGCCGTGAGCGACAAAGTATCAGCGTTCCGGGATGCCGCCTTCGGCAACCCGTCGCGCGACGAAGTCTTCGAGCTCCTCGTCGATGGCAGGGTCGAGCGGCGGCGCCTCGTAGTCGGCGAGAAGTTGCTTCCAGATTTTGGTCGCCCGATCGGAGGTCTCGACCGCGCCGCTGTCGCGCCAGTTCTCGAAGTTGCGCCAGTCCGACAGCATCGGCCTGTAGAAGGCGGTCTCGTAGCGCGCCATCGTGTGGCTGCAGCCGAAGAAGTGGCCGCCCGGGCCGACCTCGGTTATGGCGTCGAGGCCCAGCTCCGCCTCGGCCGTGTCCAGCGGCTTCAGGAATTCCTGCATCATCTGGACCATCTCGGCGTCGAGGATGAACTTCTCGTAGGAGGCGCAGAGTCCCCCTTCGAGCCAGCCGAACCCATGGATGATGTAGTTGGCCTGGCCGAGAACGACCGGCCAAAGAGACATCTGCGCTTCGTAGGCCGCCTGTGCGTCGGCGGCGTTCGACGCCGTGGCGTTCGAGGAGCGCCACGGGATGTTGTAGCGGCGCGCGAGCTGGCCGCTGGCGATGGTCGCCTTGGCATATTCCGGCGTGCCGAAGGCGGGCGAGCCGCTCTTCATGTCGACATTCGACGTGAAGCTTCCATAGACCGCCGGCGCTCCGGGATTCACGCATTGCGAGAAGACGATCCCCGCAAGCGCTTCCGCATTCTGCAGAACCAGCGCGCCGGCGACGCTGACCGGCGCCATCGCGCCCGACAGCGTGAAGGGAGTGTAGACCACCGGCTGATTCAGTTCGGCCATCGCGAGCGCCCCTTCCAGCAGTGCGCGGTCGTAGATCAACGGCGAGTTGGAATTGACCACCGTGTGGATCGAGGGTTGGCTCAGCAGGTCCTCGCGGCTGATTCCCCGAGCGATGCGAACGATCTCGATACCGTCCGACATGCGCTCAGCACCGATTGAATAGCCGAATTGCGGCTTGTCGGTGAGGCGAACCGCCGCCGACAGCGCGTGCAGATGGCGCGTGGGCACCTCGAGATCGCAAGGCTCCACCGGGTAACCCGCCAACGCATGCAACGCATTAATCGCGTGGCTTAGACGGATTAGATTCTTGTAGTCCTCGAAATTACCGATGATCCGGCCGCGCTCGCGATCCGAAACGTTCGGGGCAGACCCCACGGTGCCCCAGATCGCAGTGTTGCCCCCGAATTCGAGATCCCGGTGGCTCGATCGGCCGTGCAAGGTAAATCTGGACGGCACGGTCTTGAGTTTTTCCTCGATGAATTCGGGATCGAAGTGGACCCGTTTGCCGTCCTCGCCGACCGCGGCACCCGCCTTGCGCAGGATCTCCACCGCGCGCGGCAATTGAAACTCCATCCCGTTGTCGCGCAGCACCCGCAGCGAGGCGTGATGAAGCGCCTCGACCTGGTCGTCCGAGATCACCTTCATCGGGGCGTAGGGATTGCGAACCTGGCCGAACGGCAACTGCGCAACGGCGCCTTGGGCGGCAGCTCTTCTCTCGCGGCTCCTGCCTCGTCTCATCCGCCTCGCTCCCAAGGACGCGCCGTTCGCGGTCTACGGTACGACGCTTCCCGGAACCGTCAATCATCGAAAATTAGCGGAAAATATATTCCCGAGCTTCATACATGGCGAGCTTGATGGCCCAAGACGGCGGCGGTGCTTGGTAGACCGGCCTTCGCCGGCGTCTTCATCGTGAGAGCCGTTACACAGTGCGTCTGGAGCTTCGCCACTACCGGGCCGTGTTAGCCTTCGACACCATTGCACCGTCACCGCTGCCGCTGCGGCGCTCGGGCTGCCGCTGAGTTGGCATGCCGTCTACCACAGGGCTCACTTGGATCGCTACATTCTCGCCGAGCTCTGCCATTCGTTGCGGGACTGGTGCCAAAACTCGGCGCTGGTTGAAAAATCCCCCTGAACGACCTCGCGCGCACCCGTGCCGGTCGCGGTCTCACATCCCGTCGATGGGCGCTGCGTCGGCGGACGGCGCGTAGAACACGAAGTCCCCTGCGCCGAAGCTTGCATCGCCGGTGTCCTCGAGCCGGACGATACCGCCGCCGTAGCAGGTCAGATCGATCACCGTCGTGGCCCCGTAGGTCGCGATATCCAGATCGTCGAAGCCCGCGATCCCTTCCAGGCCGGACAGGTCGATCGTGTCCTCACCGTCGGTGAAGTCGGTGACCTTGTCGGTCCCCTGCTCGGCCCCGAATGCGAAGACGTCCTCGCCGGCGCCGCCCGTGAGCGTGTCGTCGCCCTCGCCGCCGTGGAGAAAGTCATCCCCGGTCCCGCCGTCGAGCGTATCGTCGCCTTCGCCGCCGAAGAGCCGGTCGCGACCCGCGCCGCCCTCGACGGTGTCGTTGCCCTCTTCTCCGAAAAGATCGTCGTTACCGCCTCGGCCTTCGATTCTGTCGTTCCCTTCGCCTCCCAGGACGGTGTTCGGTCCATCCCCACCAACGAGGTGGTTGCCGTCAGCGTCGCCCAGCATGACCGAGGAGTCGGTGGGGTGGGGGGATGGCGTGGTTCCGTCTGGCAGGGCGAAATTCGATGCGGAGAGTTGCGACGCGGCGATGCCCCTGAGCTCGATCGAGCCGTCGAGCGCGTCGTGTGTGATGCAGACCCCGCTGCCGTCCTCCTTGTCGACGATGGAGAGGTCGGAAAACGCGATCGCCTCAGGCAGCAGGCGAAGGTCGATGACGTCTTTGTCGACTTCGAATTCGTAGATGACGTCGTCGTCCGCCTTCGCGAAGTAGACGAAGGTATCCGCGCCCAACCCGCCGATCATCATGTCGTCGCCCGATCCGCCGATGAGGATGTCGTCTCCACGGCTGCCTCGGAGGGTGTCGTTACCCTCACCGCCCCAGAGGTGATCGTTGCCTTCGGCGCCCAGGAGGTAGTCGTCGCCGGTGCCCCCGCGCAGGAAGTCGGTGCCCTCGCCGCCGTTGACGAAATCGTTGCCGCTCCCGCCGCGCACGATGTCGCGGCCGTCTCCACCGCGTACGACGTCGTCGCCCGATCCGCCGAGCACTACATCGCGGCCCTCGTTCCCCTGGAGCACGTCGCTTTGGCTCCCGCCCTCCATGATGTCGTCGCCGCGCCGGCCGTCGATCGTGTCATGGCCGGAGCCGCCGATCAGGATGTCGGCCTGATCCGTCGCTTCGCCGAGGTTGGCCATCGCTGCCTCCTGTTGGCTCATCCGAGTAACTGCATTGGAGGTCGGGCCGGGCGGAGGCGATTGCCAATACCGTTTTACTAATCATTCCATAAGGTTAAGTGCGGCATCCCCGCGTGCCCCAACAGGTGCCAGGCCAGCGACGCCTGCGGTCGCTGGCCTGGCCGGGGCACGACTCTGCTAACCGTCGGGTATCAGCAGATCGGTGCCGGGGCCTCCCGGGCGCACACGGGAAATGGAGCCTCCCGCAGCGCCGAGCGCAGTCACATGCCGTCGATGGGCGCTGCGTCGACGGGCGGCTCGTAGAAGACGAAGTCCGCCGCATCGAGGTCGCTCACGTCCGTGTCCTGGAGCCAAATCCTGCCCCCGCCCTGGCTCTCAAGATCGACGACCGCAGCGGTCCCGAGGGACCACACGTGCAGATCGTCGAAGCCCGAGATCCCTTCCAGGCCCGAGAGATCGATCACGTCCGCGCCATCGCCGAAGTCGGTGATCCAGTCGGACCCGTGATTGAGGCCAAACACGAAAGTATCGGCGCCTGCGCCGCCCGTGAGCTGATCGTTGCCCTCGCCGCCGACGAGCAGGTCGCTGTAGGCGTTGTCGACGAAGCCGTCGGCGAAGCTGCCGGCGGTGAGGCGGTCGTCTCCCTCGCCGCCGAAGAGGCGATCGGGACCGTATCCGCCTTCGAGAATGTCGTCGCCCTCCTCGCCGTAGAGCGTGTCGGCAGAACTTCCGCCGTCGATGCGATCGTCGCCCTCGCCCCCGAAGATGCGGTCCTGTCCGCCATTGCCGAAGGCGGTGCCGCCGCTCGCGTCGTCCATAAAGAGCTGGCTGCTGTCCGACCCGTTGAACGGATCGCCCGGCCGGGTGATCCAGGCGCCGCCAATGGTGATCTTGGTCGTCTCTCCGTCGGGCATGGCAAAATTCGATGCCGAGAGATCGGACGCGGCGACCCCCCTGATGTCGATGGAGCCGTCGAGGGCTTCGTGGGTGATCCTGACCCCGCACCCGTCCTCCGTGTCCACGATGGCGAGTTCGGAGAACCTGATCGCCTCCGGCAGCAGGCGCAGGTCGATCACGTCCTTGTCCAGCTCGAACTCGCGGATGACGTCGTTGCCGGCGTTCTCGAAGTAGACGAAGTGATCCTTGCCCGCACCGCCGATCATAAGGTCGTCGCCGGCGCCGCCGACCAGGAGATCGTCTCCCGAGCCGCCCTCGAGGAAGTCGTTGCCTTCGTCGCCGAAGAGGCGATCCCACCCATGACCGCCGATGATGTGGTCGTTGCCGGTGTCGCCCATGAGGAAGTCGTCGTGCTTGCCACCATCGACGACATCGTTGCCGCTCCCGCCGCGCACGATGTCGCGGTCGTCTCCGCCATAGACGACGTCGTTGCCCGATCCGCCGAGGACGTGATCGCGGTCGCCGCCGCCCGAGAGTGTGTCGTCGCCGCCCCCGCCTTCCAGGATGTCGTGGTCAACACCGCCGTTGAAGGTGTCGTTGCCGCTTCCGCCGCTGCCGATGACAGACCGTTCGGTCACTTCGTCCAGATTGGCCATCGCCGCCTCCTGACAGCTGTTCTCGATTACTGACTCCCACGTCGGTTTGGATGCCGGCGATTGCCAATACCGTTTTGCTAGTCACCCCATAAGGTTAGGTATAGCCGGCCCGATTGGCGGAAGGCGCAGTGCGCCGCCGAGGCCAGCGGCGCTGCCCTCGCCAGCGCGATCGCGCCAGGATCGATGCGTCAGTCGTTCAACGTCCGGGCATTCCGGGCGCGGGCGACGGGGGGAGGCGAAGCGGTCTTCGCCTCGGCTCACATCCCGTCGATGGGCGATGCGTCGGCGGGCGGCTCGGAGAACACGAAATCCGCCGCGTCGAGGTCGCTCACGTCCGTGTCTTCGAGCCGGACGGTGCCCCCGCCGTAGCTCGTCAGGTCGATCACCGTCGTGGTCTCGTAGGTCTCGATATTCAGGTCTTCGAAGCCCGCGACCCCTTCCAGGCTCGACAGGTCGATCGTGTCCTCGCCGTCGGTGAAGTCGGTGATCGTGTCGGTGCCATGATCCGGCGTGAACACGAAGGTGTCGGCGCCGGCGCCGCCCGTGAGCTGGTCGTCCCCCTCGCCGCCGAGGAGCAAGTCCTGACCGGAGCCGCCGTCGAGCCGATCGTCGCCCTCGCCGCCGAAGAGCCGGTCGTGACCCGTGCCGCCCAAGAGGCTGTCGTCGCCCTCCTCGCCGTAGAGGTCGTCGGGATCGTTTCCGCCTTCGAGCCGATCGTCCCCCTCGCCGCCGAAGACGCGGTCGTAGCCGCCCTTGGCCTTGACGGTGGTGCCCTGCGCGTTGGCCAGCATCAGCGCAGAGGAGTCCGATCCCACGAAGGGATCGGACGGGCGGCCGACCGTGGTGCTGCCGAAGGTGAGCGAGGTCGTCGTCCCGTCCGGCATGGCGAAGTTCGCCGCCGAGAGATCCGATGCGGCAGTCCCCCTGATCTCGATGGAGCCGCCGAGCGCGTCATGGCTGATCCTGACGCCCCTTCCGTTCTCCATGTCGACGATGGTGAGGTCGGAGAAGGCGATCGCCTCTGGCAGCAGCCGGAGGTCGATCACGTCGTTCTCGACCTCGAAGTGATAGATGAGGTCGTTGCCGGCGTCCTCCGAGTAGATGAACCGATCCTTGCCCGCGCCGCCGACCATCAGGTCGTCGCCCGTTCCGCCTGCGATCAGGTCGTCGCCGTCGCCGCCGTAGATCGAGTCGTTGCCCTCGTCGCCCCACAGGCGGTCGTTGCCGCCGTCGCCGTGGAGGGCGTCGGCGCCGGTGTCGCCGCGCACGAAATCCTGGTCTGCGCCGCCCGAGAGGACGTCGCCGCCGCTCCCGCCCCGCAGGGTATCGCGTCCGCCACCGCCGCCCACGACATCGTCGCCCGACCCGCCGAGCACGACATCGCGGCCGGCGCCGCCTTCGAGATGGTCGAGATTGCTCCCGCCCTCGATGATGTCGTTTCCGCCGCCGCCGCGAATCTCGTCGTCGCCCGTGCCGCCGATGAGGATATCGGAGAGCTCGGTCGCTTCGCCCGGGTTAGCCATCGCCGCCTCCTGTGGACCAATCTCAGTGTCTTAATCGGAGGTCGGGTCGGGCCCAGGCGATTGCCAATAAGATTTTTCTGGGCACCCCATAAGCGCGCCGTTGGTGGGGGCTCAACCGTTTGGTGCGCGCGCCTCGTCGATGCGGGGCCGGGTGAGGACGGGCCAGTAGCCCGCGAAGAAGAGCGCGAAGCCCCCGGACCAGAGCACCGCCGAGGCGGCCAGCGCAGGGGCCTCGGCCTCCGCACCGGCGAGCGGGCCGAAGACCCGAAGCGCCGCGCCGAGGTGAACCAGCGCGTAGGCCGCCACCTCCACGGGGCGTGCGGCGAGCGGCCGGCCGGTGTGACCCAGCGCGCTCCGCGTCATCATCCCGAGCATCAGCCCGCCCATCGCGCCTGCGCCCAAGGCATGGAAGGCCGCGGCCGCCGGCACGTCGGCGTCCGCCAGCCAGAGCGCGCGTAAGATCAGCGCCGCCGGCAGCCAGGCGTAGGAGAGCGGCAGCACCCAGAGCAGCGGCTCGCGGCGCGTCGCGGCCGGGTCCCAGAGCCAGAGCCGCACGATATGGGCGAGCGCGCCGAGCGCCGCCACTCCAGCGAGCCACGGTCCCCCCGGCAGCCAGGGGTCGAGCGGGCCGGCCACCAGCAGGACCGCGAGCGTGCCGAAGGCCAGGGTCTCCACGTAAGCGTTCCGCCGCGGCCGGGCCGCCGGCACCGCGTTGGCGGTGAACGCCGGGATCACGCGCCCGGCCATCAGCGTGACGAGCAGCGCGAAGAGGTCGAGGCCCAGCAGCGCGCCGCCGTTGGCGCGGGCGAGGGCGATGAGGCCCGCATGATCCAGGTGGAACAGCAGGTTCGCCGCGCCGAGCAGCGCCGGCACCGCCGCCACGGGCAGGTTCCGGTAACTCCGCGCCTTCAGGACGGGGAGCGCCACGGCAAACGCGACGCAGGGCAGGAACAGGCAATCGACCACGATGGCCGGAACCGCCGGCCCCGTCGCCACCAACACCCGTCCCGCGACCCAGAGCGCCGCCAGCGCCGCAAGCCGCCAGCCCGTGGGCGTGTCGAGGCCGCTCCACGCCCGCGCCGCCGTCAGCAAAAAACCCGTCAGCACCGCTGCGGCGAAGCCAAAGACCATCTCGTGCGCGTGCCACGCGGCGCCCGCGAGATAGGGCTCGCCAGGCAACAGCTCCCCCGGCGCGAAGTGCCAGATCGGCAACCCCACCGCCGCAAACGCCACCGCCAGCAGATAGAACGGCCGGAAGCCTATGGTGAGAAGGGCCACCGGCCGCCCCGCCTGCCGCCCCCGCCCGCGCGTGTCGTTCATTGCCGAGACATAGGGCGCACGTCAGGCGCGGGTCAATCCGGCATAATGGCGGGTGTGGTCCGATTCGGAGGAGACGGGTGTGCTGAACGCCGAGGAATTGGAAAGGCTGGTCTCAGAACTCGCCTCGCGGCCCCGTCACGAGAAGGTCCGTGTGCTGGTGCATCGGCTTCTGGTCGATGGCCTCGGCGCCGACAGCCAGGACATCCACTTCGAGAAGCCGGTGCCCGAAGTCCGGGGCCGGATCGACGCCCTGTTGGGCCGCACAGTGTTCGAGTTCAAGTCCGATCTGCGTAAGGAGCGAGGAGATGCAGAACAAGGGCTGACCCGCTACCTGACGGACCGCGAGGGGCAAACCGGTGAAAAGTATGTCGGCATCGCCACCGACGGGGCTGAATTCGTCGCCTTCTTTCTCAGCGACGACCAAATCGAGGAGGTCAACACCCACCATACTGATCCGCAATTGCCTCGTGAGCTTCTGCTCTGGTTGCAATGCGTCGTCGCCACTGGCGAGGGCCTACTTCCTGACCCGCACACGATCACGCGCGAGTTCGGGCGTGAGAGCCTCGCAGCCCGACGCGCCCTCGACGCCCTCGGCACGCTGTGGAAGCGAACTGGACAGAGTCCTGAGGCGCGGCTGAAGCGCGCACTTTGGGACCGCCTTCTCGGCCTCGCCTACGGCGCCGATGTCGGCGACGACCGCTTGTTCCTTCAGCACACCTACCTCGTCATTGTCGCGAAGGCGATGGCCTGGAACGCGATGATCGAGGTTCCGCCGGAGAACGCGGCCGCCCTGCTCCACGGCGCGGCATTCGCCGATCTTGGGATTACCGGCCAAAGTGAGCCGGATTTCTTCGACTGGGTGCTTGCCGACGCAGAGAGCGCTGACGTGGTGATGCGGACTGCGCGGCAAGTGGCCCGGTTCCGCCTACACGATATTCAGGTCGATATCTTGAAGGCGCTCTACGAAAGCCTGATCGATCCGGAGACCCGGCACTACCTCGGGGAATACTACACCCCCGACTGGCTGGCCGCTCGCATGATCGCCACTGCCGTGGATCGGCCGCTGGAACAGCGGGTGATGGACCCGGCTTGCGGTTCGGGCACCTTTCTGTTCCACGCGGTGCGAGCCGTGCTCGATGCGGCTGAAGCCTCCAACCTGTCGCCAGCGGAGGCGGCACGGCACGCGGCCACGAATATCGCAGGGATCGACATCCACCCCGTCGCCGTCATCATCGCTCGGGTTACGTATCTGCTTGCCCTTATTCCCGCGCTGCGCAAGGAGCATCCCGGCAACGTAACTCTACCGGTGTATCTCGGCGATGCGCTGCAATGGAATCTGGCGCGGATAGGCGAACAAGGGAAACAGCCTGACCTTCTCGCTGCTGACGATACGCTGGAGATCTTCGTTCCGCGGATCGAACTTAGCGAACCAACACCACAGCGCCTCGATGCGGCGACGCTTCGCTTCCCTGCAACCGTTGCGTCTGACGCGGAGCTCTTCGACCGGGTGCTGAACGCCATGATTGAGTTTGCCGGAAGGTCGGAGACGGGCGCCGCTTTCGCGGCCTGGTTGGCGCGGGGTGAATATACGAAGGCAGAAGACAGTTGCATCCTCCGCGATACCTACGAGGTCATGCACCGCCTTCAGAAGGAAGGCCGCAATCACATTTGGGGTTATGTGGCACGCAATCTGGCCCGGCCCGTCTGGCTGTCAAGCGAGGCGCAAAAGGCAGATGTGGTTGTTGGTAATCCGCCCTGGCTTGCCTTCCGACACATGAAGGGAGAATTGCAGGAGCGATATAGATCAGAAGCCACCGCGGCCAGGGTCTGGTGGTCGGGACGAGGTACTTCTGGTAACGATCTATCTGCCTATTTTTTCGTCCGTGCGGCATTGCTTTATATGCGTCGGGAAGGTCGCATTGCTCTGGTTATGCCTTACGCAGCCATGTCGCGGCGAGCCTATACACCGTTCCGCAATGGAGAGATAGCACGACTTGGTTATGTCGAACGGCGCCTTCAATTTACGGCCGCTTGGACGTTGGGACCGGAGATCCAACCACTGTTTCCAGTTCCGAGTTGCGTATTGTTTGCTGAAGAGCACGACGGTGCCACGCTCGCGCCACTCCCGTCTCAAGTAACCGCGTTTTCGGGCGCGTTGCCAAGACGCGATGCCGACCCGTCAGAAGCGACCGCGAATTTGACAGAAACGGCGACGCATTGGCCGTCGATAGCCGCTGAGCTGGATGCGTCGCCATATCGCCGCACATTCCGGCAGGGCGCAATCTTGGTGCCAAGGCGCTTGATACTTGTAGAACCTGTATCGACGACAGATATACTTCCTTCCAGCCCCGCGTTCCCATTGGTTCGCGGCCGAACCGGCAATCAGGACAAGACGCCTTGGAAGGCCGTACAGCCACCGCGCGGGACAATTGAAAGGGAGTTTTTACGACCAGCGCTACTAGGGCAGTCTATTGCTCCATTTCGTATATTGGCGCCACTGAAAGCCATCATCCCGTGGGATTCGGAGCGGCATGAATTGATGGATTCGAAAACAGCCGCAAGTCGAGGCTATCCTAGGCTGTCCCAATGGCTGGAACGAGCTGAGACCTTATGGCGCGAAAACGGCAGGGGTCGCCGCTCGCTATTGGATCAGTACGACTATTTTCGTCAGCTTTCGGCACAGTTCCCGGTCGTGCCAGTTCGTGTCGTGTATTCAGCATCGGGAACCGTTCCAGCCGCATGTGTCATATGTGACGAGGAGGCGATCATTGAGCATAAGCTGTATTGGGCGGCGGTGGAGAGCGCCGCGGAGGCCAACTATCTATGCGGTATCCTCAATAGTGAGATCGTGCGTTTAGGTGTAGCGGATTATCAATCACAAGGTCGGTGGGGTGCACGGGATTTCGACAAGTATATTTTCAACATGCCGATCCCGCGCTACGACAGCGCCAACGCCCTACATCGTCGCCTATCCGAAGCGGCCGAAACGGCGGAGGATGTGGCGGGGCTCGTTCCCGTGAAGGAAGGCGACTACTTTGTCAGCGCACGTAAGCACATCCGCGCGGCCCTCAGTGAACACGGGATCGCCGCCACGTTAGAGAGCTTGGTAGCTGAACTACTTGAGTGATTTAGGGCGTTCCGTCTCAAACGGAAACGCTCCAAGGGCGCACGCGACAGGTCGCCATTCCCAAACCGCCGAGTGGGTATTGGGGAGGGGGAAATGGTGGAGCCGAGGGGGGTCGAACCCCTGACCTTCGCATTGCGAACGCGACGCTCTCCCAACTGAGCTACGGCCCCAGTGCTGCGGCCGGCGATCCTCGCGCCGGCCGAAAAGCGCGCGGATCATGCGGCGGTGTGCGCCGCCCTGTCAAGCGGCGGTGCCGGTTCCGGGTATAGGCAGGGGCGGAATGCGGCCGGACCGTCGGGGACGGACGGCGGCCGCTTCTCAGTTGCTCTCGAGTCTTTCTGTGGGAGGGACGGTGTCGGTCACCAGGTCGCGGATCACCCGCTTGTTGCGCAAGGGCTCGAGCGTCATGGCGCCGGGCCTGAGGCGGGCCGTGCAAGCGTAGGCGGTCTCGCCATCGATCCGCATCGTGCATTCCTTGCAGACGTTCGCGTTCGTGCAGCTGTAGCGGAAGGCGAGCGACGGATCGCGGTTCTCGCGCAGCCAGATCAAGCCGTCGAGCACCGAGGCGCCCGTCTCGTAGGGTACCGTGAAGGTCTCCGTTTCCTCAGCGAGACCGGGGCCGCTGCGGACGATGCGCAAGATGGCGGTGTTGCTCACGGGCTCAGGCCGCCGCCGGGAAGGCCGGTGCAAGCACGCCGCCCGCGCGGGTCACCTGCTGGCTCATGGCGAGCTGGGCGTCGCTCTCGGGAAAATTCTCTCGCTGGTGGGCGCCCCGGCTTTCGCGCCGCGCGAGTGCCGTTGCGGCGATCGCCTCCGCCACCTCGAGGCCCGCGCGGAGCGTGTACCAGTCGGCGAGCCCGGTGTCGTAGGCGCCGCAGGCGGGCACCGCGAGGCCGGGAAGCAACTCTCTTCGCATGCGGCGTATCCTCTCCACCGCCCCGTCGAGCCCCGTGCCATCGCGGAGCGGCCCGACCTGCTCCCACATCAGCCGGCGCAGCTCGTGCGAGAGCGCGAGCGCCGACGGCCCCTCGCCCCTTTCCGCTCGGCAAGCGTGTCGAGCGCCGGGCGCGCGGCGCCTACGCGCCAGGCATCGGGCGTGCGCAGGGCGTCGGCCGCGGCATTCCGCCCGGCCCGGTGGCCGAACACGAACGCCTCGGTGATAGCGTTGCCCGAGAGGCGGTTCGCGCCATTGGCGCCGCCCACGGCCTCGCCTGCGGCGAAGAGCCCGGGCACGCGTGTCGCGAGTTGCGTGTCCGCCCCGATGCCGCCCATGTGGTAGTGGGCGATCGGCGCGACCTCCACCGGCGCCTCGGTCAGGTCGATGCCGTTCGCGGCCAAGCGGTCGATCACCGGCCCGAAGGCAGCGCGCAGCGCGGCCTCGCCGACATGGGCGAAAGAGAGGTAAGCGCCGCCGTGGGGCGAGCCCCGCCCGGCCCGGACCTCGTGCCAGATGGCGTGGGTGGCGAGGTCGCGGGTGGCGGTGTAGCGCCCCGCGTCGCTGCCGCCATAGCGCGGCAGGAACTCCTCCATCTCCCCGTTCAGCAGCCGCCCGCCCAGCTTGTAGCGGAACGGGTCCCACATGATCGGGTCCATGCCGACGAGGCGGGGGAAGAGATGGCCGATGGGGAAGAACTGCACGAACTCCATGTCGATCAGCGCCGCACCGGCGGCGAGCGCGAAGGCATGGCCCTCGCCCGCCATGTTGGCCGACGCGCTGGAGCGCGCGTAGAGCCCCGTCAGCCCGCCGGTGGCGACCACCGTCACCCGTGCCGCCAGCGTGACGGCGCGGCCGGTTTCCATATCGAAGCCCACCGCGCCTGCGAGCCGCCCGTGGGCCATCACCGGGTCGGTCACGACGAGGCCGGAGACGCGCCTGATCGCGTCTGCGCGCGCCACCCGGCGGCGGAGCGTGGCGGCGACGGCGGGGCCGGTGTTGAGGATGTCCACATAGCAGCAGCGCCGGCGCCGGTGGCCGGGGGCGGTGACCTGGGCGATGCGCCCGCCCTCTCGCGCCCAGCCGACCTTCCAGGAGTCCATCTCCCGAATTCGCACCGGCCCTTCCTCGCAGAGCAGCGCGGCGAGCCCCGGATCGCACAGCCCGCGCCCGGCCTCCAGCGTGTCCTCCAGGTGATCCTCGACGCTATCGGGCTCGGCCTCGCCGAGGGCGGCGGCGACGGTCATCTGCGCCATCACCGTGGCGCCCCCGCGGCCGACCATGTTGCGGTCGGCAAGGACGATCCGGCCCGCCCCTGCCTCGGCCGCGGCGAGCGCCGCATACATGCCGGCGCCGCCCGCGCCGATGACGAGCACGTCGGCCGCGATATGGGCGGGCGCTTGCGTCATCGCTCCCTTCTGCGCCGCTCCTCCGGCCGCCCTGACCCGATCAGAGCGGCGGGCGGCGCTCGTCCCAGGGCCGGGCGCGCTCGTAGTCGGCGGCGGCGCGGAACACGCGCACGTCGTCGTAAGTGCGGCCCACGATCTGGATGCCCGTCGGCACGCCTGAGGACGCATAGCCGCTCGGCACCGCGGCGATGGGGCACTCCGGCACCAGATTGAACGGGTAGCAGAGCTGCCATTGCACGTAGATGTCGCCCGGCCAGTTGGCGACGCTCAGCGTCTTGCCGTTGATCCGAAAATCCGTGTTCTCGAGGTCGTGATCGGCCGGCAGCGCCGGTATCGCGTTGGTCGGGCAGACGAGAATGTCGAACTCGTCGAGGATCGGCGCCAGCGTCTCGTACATTCTGCCGCGCACGGCATTGCACTGATAGAAGCGGCTCAGGCTGTGCTGGGAGCCGCGCTCCAGGAGCCGGCGGACGAAGCCCTCCATCTCGAATTTCCAGCGGGGATAGAGGTGGCCGGCGGCCGCCCAGAACAGGCCCTCCCAATGGGTGGTCCAGGCGTCGAGCACGGACATGTCCCAGCCGAGCTCGACCTCCTCGACCGTGCAGCCGAGGCTCCTGAACGCCCCGAGGGCTTCGCGGGTGTTCGCCTGCACCTCCTCGTCGATCTCGTAGTAGCCGAGGTCCATGGAGAAGGCGACCTTCCACCCCTCGATGGGTTCGAGCTGGTCCGGGATCTCCAGCTTGGGGCGGATCGAGCAGATGTCGTCGGGGTGCGGCCCCGCCATCACGTTCTGCATCAGCGCGCCGTCGGCGACGCTGCGGGTCATGGGCCCGTAGTGCAGCAGCGATTCCCGGGGGTACGCCCGGTCGATCGGGTTGCGGCCGAAGGGCGGCTTGTAGCCGAAATGCCCGCAGCAGGCCGCCGGCATGCGGATCGAGCCGCCGCCGTCGGTGCCGTCGGCGAGCGTCGTCATGCCCGCCGCCACCGCCGCCGCGGCACCGCCCGACGAGCCGCCGGGGCCGAAGTCCAGGTTCCACGGGTTGCGCGTGTTGCCCCACAGATCGCTTCGGCAATGCGGCGCGTGGGCCATCTCGGGCGTGGTCGTCCGCGCATGCATGATCGCGCCCGCCTCCAGCAGGCGCGCCACGGTCGGCACCGAGCGATCGGGAACATGGTTTTCGAACATGCGCGAGCCGAAGGTCGTGATCTCGCCTTCCACCGGGTGAAAGTCCTTGATGACGATGGGAACGCCTTCGAGGGGGCGCGTCTCGGCGCCGGACGCATAGAGCGCCTCAGCCTCCTTCGCCTGCTCCAGCGCGCGCTCGTAGAAGGTATAGGTGTAGGCGTTGACCGCGGGATTGACCGCCTCCGAACGGGCGATCACGGCAGACATGAGATCGACCGGCGAGAGCTCCCCCGACCTGAACCTAGCGAGGGCCTCGGTTGCGGTAGTGTAGCAAAGATCGTCCGACGCCATGATATCCTCCCCGGTTGCCTTTTGCGCTAGACGAACAGGAATTCCAGCGAAGGACAATGGCCGAAATGGAGTGGGCCCCTTGGGTCGGACAGGCGGCAGACACGTGACCGGCAGCGCGGGCCTGCTACCGTCGCGGCAGGCCGCGTGAGAAAGAGTGGACGGCTGCCTGTGCAGGACGGAGTCGTCACTGAGCGGCGCGTGCGATAGTTCCAGCCGCCACACGAGCAGTGAATTGTTGGCGCTGAAGCGATCGATTGACAACCTTGCCCTGCGGGGCGACTGATCCATCGGACCGCACGACAGAGAAGATCCCCATATGCCTGCACCCAGCATTCGCCCCCGCCGGTCGTTCATCTTCACGCCGGGCTTGCGGCCCGAGATGTTTCCGAAAGCCCTGGCGACCGGGGCGGATATCGTCTGTGTCGAGCTCGAGGACGGG
The DNA here is from genome assembly GCA_965262755.1 of Alphaproteobacteria bacterium. GTDB lineage: Bacteria > Pseudomonadota > Alphaproteobacteria > UBA828 > UBA828 > WTGU01. The sequence goes on from OZ253557.1 coordinate 2,662,825, forward strand.
ATCGCGCCCAAGGACAAGGCGGCCGCGCGGGCCAATGCGATGAAGCTCTTCGAGAGCCCGCAGGCCGATGACGGGGTCGAGCGGATCGTCCGCATCAACTCGCTGCGTGAAGGCTTCGGCATTGCGGATGTGCAGGCGGTCCTGGCCACGGACACTCCCCCGCCCGCGCTGATGATGCCCAAGGTGCGCACGCCGGACGAGGTGGCGATGCTCGACAATCTGCTGACCGAGCGTGGCCACGACACCCGCCTGCATGTGATCATCGAGACCAACGCCGGGCTCGAGGCTGCCTACGACATCGCCCATTGCAGCCCGCGCATCGACGCGATGTTCTTCGGCGGCGTCGACATGGCCGCCGAGCTGCGCTGCCGGAACGAATGGGAGCCGCTGCTCTATGCCCGCTCGCGCGTGGTCCATGCCGCGGCCAGCGCCGGGCTGGATGTGATCGACGTGCCTTACCTCGATCTTCAGGACCTGGACGGCATGAAGCGCGCCGCGATCCAGGCGCGGGATCTGGGCTTTTCCGGGAAGGGCGCGGTGCACCCCAAGCAAATCGAAGCGCTCAACGCGGTGTTCACACCCTCGGCCGACCGGATTGCCCGGGCACGGCGCATCATCGCCGAGTTCGAGGCAGCCGATACCGGGCTGGTGGTCATCGACGGCAAGCTCATCGAGAAGCCGGTTCTTCGCGAGATGCACCGGATCGTGGCCATCGCCGCCCGCATCGGCGCCAAGCACGCGTGAGTGCAAACAGCGGATTGGCCGTGGAGATTGCCCGGGATCGAGGGGACGCGGAGCCGAAACCCGGCGAAGGTTCCAGGCGCATCTGACCGGCTATGACGAGGTGCACCGCGTAAGGGGCGATGCGGCCCCGATTGGGCGGCGACGTCACCGACCCGCCCTCCGGCTGCCGCTCCCATCCGCGCTGCCTGCGGGCAGAGGCGATCTGCCGCACGGAGAAGCCGGCCTTTCGCGCTCGCGCCCGGCCACCTAGAGCATGTTCCGCTCCGACACGGTCGTATCCTGCAGCGGCGAAGTGGTTTTGGCACTCGGCCGGCGTGAAGATGTCTATGGCGTGGCCGATGGCCTCCCAGAGTTCGGTGACGGTGCGGGCGGCGCGGCGCTTGAGATCGGCCTTGAACTTTGAGAAGGCCATCTCGATCGGGTTGAGATCGGGGCTGTCGGGCGGCAGGAAGCGCAGCTCGGCCCCGACCCGCTGAATGGCCTCGCGGACGGCGGCGCTGCGGTGGGCGGGAAGGTTGGCCATTACCACGATGTCGCTGGGCTTGAGCGTTGGCACCTGCACCTTGTCTACGTAGGCGAGGAAGGCGGCCCGATGCATGGCGCCGTCGAGCACCATGGGGGCGGTCGCTCCGCTCAGCCTCAGTGCGCCGAGGAAGGTGGTGGTCTTCCGGTGTCCATAGGGCACAGGCGCGTGGCAGCGATGGCCGTGCAGAGCCGGCTTCGCGGCCACGTGTGCGTCTGTGATATCCTGCGTTCAGACCGTGGGGAGTCCACGCGGGAATCGCCGTCTGGGCCGGCCGCGGCAAACTCGAACCTAGGCAAGGGAGGCTTTGGCGATGCGGACGAGCAAACATCTTCCTGCTTATCCATGAAGCTCAGCAAGGCTGCCGAGACGCAACGTATGAGCCATCGCGGTTTCCAGTCGCTGTGCCATATCCGAGTCCGCACCGTGCAACTCCCGCCTACGTCGTTGTGACCTCGTCGGACTTAGACACGAGCAGGAACAAGGCATCGGCGAGCGGACTTTCATGGATAAGCAGGAACATCTTTATCTCCACCTTTCGCGGCGCAACTTCATAAAGTGCGCTGCCGCGGGAACGGCTATCGTCGGCGCGCCCGCCATTCTCAAGGGGCTCACCCGCCGCGCGAAGGCCGCGGACGACGACACCATCCGGCTCCTCATCACCGGCCCCACCCTCATCCCGGGCGACTGGAGCGCGTTCGAGCGGGAAACCGGATTCAAGATGGAAGACACCGTGATCAAGGACGATCCCGGCATATTCCTTACCGAGATCCTGGTGAACGACGGCGGTGACCGGTTCGACATCATCGCCGCGCTCACGGGCGCCGAGCAGGAGTTGATCGACGGCGACGCGATCAAAGCGATTGAGACCGCGAACGTCTCGAACTGGGCCGACATTCCCGAAAGCATCACTCAAATGCCATATCTCCAGCGCGATCTCGCGCCGGAAGGAGGTCGCGTGTGGGGCGTTCCGCTGGCGATGAACGCCGACAGCTTCGGCTATCTGCCGGAGAAGCTGAACGAGCCGCGCCCGCCGGAGGAAGCCTCCTGGTCGCTGGTTTACGAGAGCGAGAAGACCCTGGGCCGCTCGTCCACCGGCGACAACTACATCTACCTCTGGAGCCGCTTGCAAAATTCTGATCGACTCGGAGCGGCGCAAGAACACCCAAGCTAGCAACGACGTCCGGGCACGGCAATTGGCGCGATTTTGATGGCGACCATGGTCGGATCAGCGTTGGCACAGCCTCCGATTCGGTATTTTCGTCGAACTTCGGGCGCGTTTGGCCGCACCGTCTTTCGAGAAGTGCGGCCACCGTGATGGCGAAGGAGACGAGCCGGGCTAGATCGGCGGAACGATAAGGCGCATCAGTTGGCTGGCCGTCAGAACGGTCATGCCAAACATGAGGTGGGCCAGAACCTTGTCGTAACCGCGCACGCGGACATGGCGGCCGCCGAACTCATCCTTGAGGCGCCCATTGACCCGCTCGGACCCTGAACGCTCGACGTAGCGACGCTCTTCGGGAAAGAAGAGACCGAGCGTCCGCCGCGCCTTCTTCTCACGCCTCAACGCCTCTTGCATGTCGACCGAGCGGCGGGGGTTCACGTCGATGATCGGCTTGTGGCCAAGCAAGATGCAGTGCGCCCAGATCTCGATGGAATCATAAGCCGCGTCCATAAGGTCGTAGAGGTTCTCGACCCGCCCGGCCGTCAGGGTTCCCAACGGAATCGCCACCTGGGAGTCATGCGTCGATGCCGAGGTCATGATGCAACTGATGGGGATCCCGCCATCGGCCGTGTCGACGTGCAGCTTGTACCCGATCCAGGAGGTGGTATGGCCCTTGGCGTTGCGCTTGGTGCCGACATCGCAGGCCCTCGGCAGGTCCGCCAGCATCTGCGGAAGGCTCATCGTCAGTTGCCGTTCCAGCCGGCTTGGCTCCTTCGCCTGCGCCTCTCCCTTGCGGGGCCGCCGCCGCTTCGGCTTCGCTGCCTTCGGCTTCGGCGACGGCTTCTCCCGCGCTTCAATCGCCGTCGCATCCCGCGAGATGTGCTCCACCAGATGGCCATCCATCGTCCGCGCAATCAGCGTCTCATGCAGACGGCTGGCCAGACCGCTCTCGGCAAACTCGGAAAAGGCCCGCGAAAACGTCGCCTCGCTCGGAAGCCGGCCGGCACCGCTCCAGCCGCACAGCCGCCATAGCTTGCCGTCAACCTCAAGACGCTCGATCAGCGCCCGCGTCGTCGGAATGTCGAACACCGCCTTGGCTATGAAGGCGCGCGCCAGCGCCGCGCGGTCCTCCTCCGGCCGCCCTACCTGGCCGCGGAAGTGGGGCAGAAGAGCCTCGACCCGCACCAGTTCCAGAACCGCGACGAACAGCTCGTAGCGCTCGCCCATCGGGCCAAGCTCGCTCTCAAGCCTCGGGAACAACTCTTGTTGAAAGGCGTACCAGTAATCCGATAGCATCTCGCGCAGGGACACGGCTCCACTCCTCCGTGGTCATCATGCGGTGTTTTGCGACAGCACATGATACTCACGAGGGTGGGCCGGTCCCACCGCAAGGGCCTTCACTCAGGCAGAAAAGCCGCTCGCCTCAGCTATTTTGCAAGAGGCTCTCTGGGAAGCGCTCGCTTATCTCAAGAATTCCGGCCAGCTCGAGGTCAAGGACATCCTCGACCCGTCGCCGGAGGAATCTGCGGCGACCGCGGACTTCCTGATCGAGCGTAAGCAGGCCGGTCAGTTCCGCAACTTCTGGAAGATCTTCGACGACCAGGTCTCCGACATGAAGAACGGCGAGGTCGACGCCATTCGCTGCTGGGAGCCGGCGGTTCGCGAGGCTAACAAGGCGGGCGGCGACTGGGTCTACGCCACCGCCAAGGAGTTCTATACCAAGTGGATGCATGCCTGCTACATCCCGACCCAGGTTCACGACCGCGGTAATCTCGAGCAGGTTCACACGGCGCTCAATTGGATCTTGAGCGGCAGCTACGCTGCGGGGATCACGCCGTTGCGCGGCTACGTCACGGGTCGGCCCGACCTCGCCAAGGACTACGCGGCCGAGCATGGGCTCGGGGACAATGTCGGGGTTGCGATCGACGAGGCCCTGGCCAAGGTCAGGCTCAAGTTCGCCAAGGAGGATTTCTGGTTTAGCGCCGTGCCGTCGAACCTGCAGGAGATGCAGGCGCAAATGGACCGCGTGCTCAACGCATAGCGCTCCCGGCCGAATTTCAAGGGCGCTGCTCTCGTATTGCTGGCGTAGAGCGGCGTCCTTCGGCCGCGGGCATTGGCTGATCTATTCGAGCGAACGCAGTTGTTGTCCACCGCATTTGAAGGGACCCGTATGGGGGATCCCGGATGAGATTGGCTGGCAAGAGCGCCCTCATAACCGGCGCCGCCTCGGGCATCGGCCGCGAGACCGCGCAACGCTTCGCCGAAGAGGGGGCAGCGGTCGTTTGCGTCGACCTCGACGGCGCGGGCGCCGCGCGCGTTGCCCACGCGATCGGCGGGAAAGGCGGCACGGCGCTCTCGGTGCCCGCAGACCTCACCGACGCGGACGAGGTCCAGGGGATGGCCGACGAGGCGTTGTCGGCACGGGGTGCGATCGACATCCTCGTGAACAACGCCGGCGTCTCCATCTTGGGCGGCGTCGCGGAGCTCACCGAGGCCGATTGGCAGCGCGAGATCGACACCAACCTAGCCAGCGTGTATCGGGTCTCCAAAGCGCTCTGGCCGCATTTCGTTGCGGCCGGTGGCGGCGCCATTCTGAGCACGGCGTCGATCGCCGGCGCGACCGCGGTAACGCAGGGAGCCGCCTATGTCGCCTCGAAGGCGGGGTTGATCATGTTGACCCGGTGCATGGCGCTCGACGGGGCGGATTCGGGCATCCGCGCGAATTGCATCTGCCCGGGCTGGGTCGACACCCCACTGTTCGACGGCTTCCTGGCCCAGCAACCGGAGCCCGAGATCGCCCGCGAGCGCGCCGCACGCCGCACCCCGCTCGGCCGTATCGGGACGCCGCGCGACATCGCCGACGGCTTCGTTTACCTCGCTTCCGACGAGGCCTCGTGGATTACCGGCACCGCGCTGGTAATCGACGGCAGTCTCACCGCCGGCCTCGCGCCCTAGTGGTGCGCGGCCGATCGCCATGATCCGCCCGTCGACACAGCACCAGGGCGGGGGGACCGATACCATGTGGGTTGATCGTAACCTGTGGGAGGTGGGGCGGTGAACGCACCTGGCACCGCGGCTCGGGTGCGTGACCCGTTCGGCTTCGAGCTGTTCAAGAACGCAGTCTTCGCGATTGCCGACGAGATGGCGCTGACGGTCTGCCGCACGACCTATTCGGCCGTGCTGCGCGACAACATGGACTTCTCGACTGCGTTGACCGACGGCGAGGGCAGGTTGATCGCCCAGGGGCTCACTCTGCCCGCCCATCTCGGCTCGATTCCAACGGCGATCCTTTCGGTGCTGCGCCATTTCGGCGACGACATGCACCCCGGCGACGTCTTCATTATGAACGATCCGTTCGATGGCGGCATGCACCTGCCGGACATCTTCGTGTTCAAGCCCCTCTTTCACGAGAGCAGCCGCATCGCCTTCGCCGCCACGGTCTGCCATCACGCCGATGTCGGTGGTCGTGTTCCCGGGTCCAACGCGTCTGACTCGACCGAGATTTATCAGGAGGGGGTCCGGATCCCGCCACTTCGGATGTATGAAGGAGGGAAGCGGAACGAAACGCTATTCGCGTTACTCGAAAAGAATGTACGCCTTCCCGTTAAACTGTTCGGCGACCTACGCGCTCAGCTCGCCGCCTGCCACATTGCGGAGCGACAGTTTCTGGAGTTGGTCGACCGGCATGGCGCCACAAGTACACGAGAATATCTCCATGAGATTATAGATTACGCTGAGCGCCTTACGAGAGCCGCGCTACTCAACCTACCCGACGGCGAGGCGAGCTTCGAAGACTGGATCGACGACGACGGCGTCGAGCGCGGCAAGCCGATCCGGCTCCATGTGACCCTGCGCAAGACGGGTGACAGTCTGCACGCCGACTGGAGCGGCAGCGCCCAACAGGTAAAGGGAGCAATCAACAGCACCCTTTCCTGGACGAAGGCAGCAACCTACACCGCTATTCGTTCGGTGCTGCCACCGGGGATTCCGAATAACGAGGGCGTCTTCCGCGCCATCACCGTCTCGGCGCCCGCCGGCACCATCACCAACGCGGTGCTGCCCGCGGCCTGCGCGGCGCGAGGCCTGACCGGATTTCGCATGGTTGACTGCGCTTTCGGCGTGCTCGCGATGATGCTGCCGGACAAGGTGTTCGCTGCCTCCGACGGTGGCGTCACCGGGATCACCTACGGCGGGTACGACAATGCCCGCAATCCGTTCATCTTTGTCGAATTTACCGGCGGCACCTGGGGCGCGCGTCCCTGGGCAGACGGCCTCGAGGGCAACTCCAACATCTTCGCGAACTTGGCCTCGCAATCGGTCGAGGCCACCGAGGCCGAACAACCCCTGCAGATCCTCTCCTACGAGTTCGTGGCCGACCGCGCCGGCGCCGGAACCTACCGCGGCGGTGCGCCGTTCCGACGCGAATACCGCTTCCTCGAGGCCGAAGGCCTGCTTCAGGTGCGGGCCGACAGGCACACCTTCCGCCCCTACGGGCTCTATGGCGGCAGCCCCGGCCAGCCGTCGCGCAACGTGATGAACCCGGGCCCAGACGAGCGGCCCCTGCCGAGCAAGCTGACCCAGACGATCAAGCGCGGCGAGGTGTTCCGCCACGAGCTCGCCGGCGCGGGCGGCTGGGGCGATCCGCTGGAGCGCGACCCGGAAGCCGTGCTCCGCGACCTACGCAACGAGCTTATCGGCCGGGATGCCGCGCGGGACGACTATGGGGTGTTGATCGATACCGCATGTTGGCGGGTCGATCACGCTGCGACCAAGGAACGTCGGGCCGCACTCAGAGCGGCACGCGGCTGGGCAGAGACTCCGGCGGTGTTGTTCGACGACCAACCGGGCACAACGGCCAAGGCCCGGCCATGACCGCCTATCGCGTTGGCGTCGATGTCGGCGGGACGTTCACCGACATCGTGCTGTTCGCCGGCGACGGCACGCTCATCACCAGGAAGGTCTAGTCCAGCGTCGATATGCCGTTGAGCCATAGGGGTGCGATTTACTCTCCTTGCAACCCCTCAAATTCAGCCAAAATTTCGGCCTCATTCGGCCCGGCGCAAGAGGCCGGCGCGGCTCTATGCCGCTACTCGGCGGCCAAACCCATGGGGCGAACGGCCTCGGCACCGCCCGGCGACGCGAGCTTTGCGCCCTGCGGCAGAACGGGCGGCTCGGCGGTCAGCGGTGCGTACAGATCGGGGCGCCGTTCGCGGAACATCAGCCACTGGCGCCGGAGCAGAAGGGCCTCGGCGATATCGACGGTGCCGACAACAAAATCCTCCTCGTCGAACTTCGCCTCATCCGTCACCATGCCGGATGCGTTGACGATTTTCGATCCGCCGAAGAACGAAAAATCCTTCTGTGTGCCCACTACGTTGCAGTAGACCGAGGGGAACAGGTTCTCCAGCGAACGCGCCTGCAGAATGATTTTCCAGGTGTCCTTGGCGACGCTGGGGCCCGCCGAGATCACGAGATTGACCAGCGAGCCCATCACCGCATAGGTGCGCGTAAGCTCCGGGAAGCACGCGTCGTAGCAAATTTGCAGGCTGACCCGGCCGAACCGGGTGTCGAAGACCGGCGTGCGCTGCCCCGGCGCAAAATAGACGCCCTCGGTGTAGGGATGGAACGTGCCCAGGTGGATCTTGTCGTAGTACTCGACCATCCCTTCCGGACCGATGAAACAGAGCGAATTGTAGACGAGGTGGGGGTAGTCCTCTTCGAGGCGCGCCATGCCCATCACGATGTAGATGTCGTGCTTGCGCGCTTCGGCTAGCAGGCGTTCGGTGGCAGGACCTGGGATCGGCTCAGCGGTCGTCGCGTTCAACTCGTCGGCACGGTAGCCCTGAAGGTAAAGTTCGGGGAACATGACGAGGTCGGCGCCCTGCCCGGCGGCCTCGGCGATGTAGGGCATCGCCCGCTCCAGATTGGCGCTGGAATCCCCGAGGGCGGAATTGAGCTGGGCCAGTCCCACCTTGAAGCGATCCACGCGGCTCATGGCGCGTACTCCTGTCTAGACGGCATCCTATCGTAACGAGTCGTCATTCAGCCGGTCAAACCGGCCTCTCTTTGCGGATCGAGCAGGTGGCAGCCCGCCTTTCCCGCGGCTGGAGTCGGATACTCCGGCGGCTGTTCGTCATCGCAAATTGGCCCGATCCTTACCGGGCAGCGGGTGTGGAAGCGACAGCCTGACGGGGGGTTGAGCGGGCTCGGGATCTCGCCTCGCAGCGGGACGCGGCGGCGCTCCAGCGTCGGATCGGGAAGGGGCACCGCCGAAACCGGCGCTTGCGTATAGGGGTGGCTCGGCTTTTGCATCAGCGTCCGGCCGGGGCCGATCTCGACGATCCGGCCCAAGTACATGACGGCGATACGATCGCAGAAATAGCTGACGACGCTGACATCATGGGCGATCAGAAAGAAGGTAATGCTGAGCTCGCGTTGCAGCCGCTTCATCAGGTTGAGGATTTGCGCCTGAATCGAGACGTCGAGGGCCGAGACCAGCTCGTCGGCGATGATGAATTTCGGTCTTAGGGCGAGCGCGCGGGCAATGCCGACGCGCTGTCGCTGTCCGCCCGAGAGCTGGTGGGGAAAGCGGTCGATGTGGCGCTCGTCGAGACCGACCTGGTGCAGGAGGCCGAGGATCGCAGCGCGGTCGCGATCGAGGCCGTGGGTGATCAGCGGCTCGGCGATGATGCCCCGCACCCGCAGCCGCGGATTGAGCGAGGACTTGGTGTCCTGAAAGATCATCTGCATGTCGCGCCGTACCGGACGGAGGTCCCGCTCCGAGGCGCGCGCGAGGTCGATACCTGAGAAGACGGCCTTACCGGCGGTGGGCTTGTGAAGCCGCATCAGCGTGCGGGCCAGCGTCGACTTGCCGCTGCCGCTCTCGCCCACCAGGCCGAACGCTTCGCCGCGGGCGACAGTGAACGAGACGCCGTCGACGGCCCGCACCACGCCGCCGCCAGCACGCCATAGCGCGCCCTTGACCGGGAAGTGCGTCGCCAGATTGTCGACGCTCAGCAATGGCTCCTGGGCGCCTACGCTCATGGCGCGGGTTCCGAGGCGGGGAGGAGCTGGCCGGTGGCCCGCGCCGGCTGTGGAAACGTCAATTCGCCTGCCAGGTGGCACGCGGCATGACGGCGTTCGGCGACGGCGCGAAGCTCTGGATGCTCCGTCCGGCAGCGCGACGCGGCATGAGGGCAGCGATCGGCGAACGCGCAATGGTCTTGGGGACCGATCATGTCGGGCACGATTCCTTCGATGCTCTCGAGCTCCCGGTCCCGGTCCGCCAGCGCCGGCGTGCAGCGCAGGAGGGCGTCGGAATAGGGGTGGAGCGAGGAGGCGAAGAGATCGCGCACCGGCGCGTGCTCGACGATCTTGCCGGCATACATGACGTAGACGCGCCGGCACATCTCGGCGATGACGCCGAGGTCATGGGTGATGAGCAGCAGCGCGATGCTGTCTTCTTCCACGAGCTGGCGCAGCAGGTCGAGGATCTGCGCCTGGATCGTCGTGTCGAGCGCCGTCGTCGGCTCGTCGGCGATCACGAGACGGGGTCGGCAGGCGATGGCCATGGCGATTAGCACACGCTGCCGCATGCCGCCGCTGAGCTGGAACGGGTAGGTCCCGGCCACATGGCGGGGGTCGGGAATGCCAACATGGGCGAGCAGCTCGTGGATGCGTGCGCGCTCAGCACGCAGTGAGAGCCGCTGATGCTGGAGCAGCACATCGCGGATCTGCGTGCCCACGGGGAACAGAGGATTGAGCGCCGTCAGCGGTTCCTGGAACACCATCGACATGGCCGAGCCGCGCAACCGGCGCAGCTGTTCGGGGCTCTTGCCGCGCAGGTCTTCGCCCTGGAACAGGATCTGTCCGTCCGCGATCCTCGCCGGGCGCGGCACCAGCCCGAGGATGGAGTAGGCGGCCATCGTCTTGCCGCAGCCGCTCTCGCCGACCAGGCCGACGATCTCGCCGGCATCGATGCTGAGATCAATTCCGTCGACCGCACGCAAGACCCCGCGGCGCGTCGGGATATGGGTGCGGAGACCACGGACCGCGAGCAGCGTCATACCGGCCTCAGAGCCTGTGCTGGTAAGGATCGATCGCGTCGCGCAATCCGTCGGCGATGACGAGCAGCGCAAGCACGACGATGACGATCGAAACACCCGCCAGGGTGGAAATCCACCACGCCTGGGCGATGTAGTCGCGGCCCGCGGCGATGATGTTGCCGAACGAGGCGGCGGGCGGCGGTATCCCGAGGCCGACGAAGCTGAGACTGGCCTCGGCCAGCACCGCAAAGGCGAAGGTCAGCGCTCCCTGAACCAGCACCGGTCCCATCACGTTGGGCACAACGTGGCGCACGGCGATGCGCGCCGGCCCTACGCCCATGATCCGCGCGGCATCGACATAGGCCTCCTGGCGGATTTGGAGAACGCAACCGCGCACGATGCGGACGTAGATCGGGGCGAAAGCGGCCGTCAGCGCGATGATCGTGCTGCCGAGCCCGGCGCCGAGCGCGGCGATGAGGCCGAGGGCGAGGACCAGAAAGGGAAACGCCATCATGACGTCCGACGAGCGCATGATGAGGTCGTCGAGGAAGCCGCCCCGGTAGCCGGAGAGAATGCCAAACACCATGCCGATGAGCGCCGAGCACGCCACCACGGCGGCGCCCACGATCATCGACGATCGCGTGCCGTAGATGAGACGACTCAGCAAGTCTCTCCCGTACTCGTCGGCTCCCAGCAGGTTGAGAGAGGTCGGCGGCGCGAGCGTCGCCCGCAGGTTCTGGATGTTCGGGTCATAGGGCGCGAGGACGGGCGCAGCAGCGCCGACGAAGATGTAGATGCCGAACATGATGAGCGACGCCACAAGGAGCGGGTTCTGGCGCATTTCCTGAGCGAGGGAGTCGAGCACGCGTCGGATCCCCTCAGGTGCGCCGGCCGAGCCGGACGCGCGGGTCGATCACGGTGTAGAGCATGTCGACGGTGAGGTTGGCGACGACGAAGATCAACACCGTGACCAGCATGCATCCCTGCACCAGCGGGTAATCGCGGGAGAGCACCGCGTTCACCAGCAGCCGCCCCATGCCCGGGATGGCGAACACGGCCTCGACCACGAGCGCGCCGCTCATGAGATAACCGATCTGAATACCGATCACCGTGATCGTCGGTATCAGCGCGTTCCGCATTGCGTACTTCATCAGTACGCGGCGCTCTCGCAGCCCGCCGGCCCGGGCAGTGCGGATGTAGTCCTGCTCCAGAATCTCGATCAGGCTCGAGCGGTTCATCTCCATGATGAGCGCGGAGTAGGCAGCGCCCAGCGCAATTGCCGGCAGCACGATGTGGCGCAGGTGCTGGATAAAATCCTCGCCCGGCGCGACGTAGCCGAAAACCGGCAGGACGCGGAGATTGACTCCGAAGAGCAGTATCAGCATGAGGCCGAGCCAGAAGCCCGGCATCGCGAGGCCGACGAGCGCAATGAAGCGTCCGGTATAGTCGGCGAGCGTGTTGCGCCGCGTCGCCGAAATGATGCTCACCGGGATCGCGATCAGGATGGCGAAGACCAGGGCATAGCCGCTGAGGATGAGCGTGACCTGAAGGCGCTCGCCGATCAGGCTGGCGACGCTCTGACTGAGCAGGATCGAGCGGCCGAGGTCGCCCGACAGCGCCCGCGTGATCCACAGGTAGTACTGGTGCACCAGGGGCTGATCGAGGCCGAGATCGCGCCGTAGTGTCTCGATCGCATCGGGCGTGCCTAGGAGCCTGCGCCGCAGAACGCTTTTGGGCACCTTCAGACACCATAGGTAGTGGTAACGAATGATCTGATACTACTACATATAGTAGTCAATTTTCCTACGGCGCAGGCTCCTAGGGGCCCAAGCATCGCCCGCGCCGGATCGCCCGGCACCACATGCAGGATGAAGAAGATGACGAGGCTCGCCCCGACGAGAACGAAGATCGTCCAGACGAGCCTCGTAACCAGGAACCGCAGGTGCAACGGGCTAATGGTCAGATTCCGAAGCGCTCCCGAGCGTCGGACACGAACCATCAAACCCGGCAGCCATCGACGGTAGAACGAGCGCCCCTCCCCCGCGCGCTCAGCGATCCAGCCAGCACTCGTCCATCGGTCCCGCAAACTCGTCGCGGAACCGGTAGCCGATCACGTCCTTGCGCATGCCCTCCACAAGGTTGGGGAAGACGAGAAACGCGACCGGGCATTCCTCCATGCAGATGCGGTTCGCCTGGTTGTAGAGATCGGCACGCGTCGGAATGTCGATCTCGCTGCGGGCCCGCTCGAGGAGGTCGTCGACCTCGGCGTTCGAGTAGTTGCCGACATTATAGATTTCGTCGGTCACGAGCTGCTTGTACATCAAGGCGTCGGGGTCTACCCCGCCTCCCGTCCAGGAGGAATTGCCGATCCAGTAGTCCTTCGTGCCGTAGAAGTAGGCGGCAAAGGTGTTGAAGTCCGGCTTGACGATCTCGAGCTTGATGCCGATGGCGGTGAGCTGCGCGGCACAGGCATCGCCGACAAGGCCCCACGGGCGTTCGGTGAAGGTGTCGAAGCGGATGGTCTGGTCGAAGTCGAACCCGGCCTCCTCCAGCAGCGTCCTGGCATGGTCGGGATCGTAGTACTGGTACGGAATGTCGGCGTTCTCGCGATGGTAAGCCCCGAAGGCAGGCGAGAGCGCGTGATGGGCCGCCACCGCGAGGCCCTTGTAGATCCCGTGTGCGATGCCCTCGCGGTCGAAGGCCATGGAGAAGGCCTGCCGCACGCGCTTGTCGGTGAAGGGCTCGCGCTCGACGTTGTAGGCGACGTAATCCCAGATCGGCGAGGGCGTCGTCAGCAGCTTGAGGTCCGGGTTCGATCTGATCTGGTCGGCGAATTCCGGATTGGTCTGCATCATGTAGTCGAGGCCGCCGGTCTGCAGCGCCGCCAGCGCCGTCGATTGCTCGGGGATGATATGAACCTCGATCCCGTCGAGGTAAGCCGGCCCACCCCAATAGTCGTCGTTGCGCTCGAGCACCACCTTGTCGCCGCGCGTGTAGGAAACGAACTTGAACGGGCCCGTGCCGATGGAGCCCTTGAGCGGATCGGTCGCCATGTGCTTCTCGATCGCAGTCGGCGAGATGATGGGGGAAATCGAGCGCCGGAAGTTGGCGAGCTGAGGTGAGAACGGCCGCTTCATGCGCATCCGCACCTGATGCGAAGACAGGACATCCACCGCCTCGATCTCCTGGAAGTCCGCCACGTAGGGAGACGCCGTGTCCGGATTGAGGATGCGCTCGACCGTGAACTTGACGTCATCGGCGGTGAAGTCGGTGCCATCGTGGAACTTCACGCCCGTTCGCAGGTTGAAGATGTAAGTCTGCGCGTCGGGCTGTTCCCACGACTCGGCCAGGTCGGGCACGACATTGCGGTTGCTGTCGATGTTCACCAGGCCGTTGTAGGCCAGGTAGCCGATTCGCAGTGTCAGCAGCGAGATAATGCGATGAACGTCGAAGGCGGGTGCGAACGGCTCCTCTGAAGTAGAGAGGCGGAGCACGCCGCCGCGTTTGGGTTCCGATGCCTGTGCCGTTCGGGGGCCGCGCAGGGTGATCAGGCCGCCGCCGGCACCGACGACGAGCGCTCCGGCGCCAGTTTGGAGAACCGTGCGCCGGTCGATACCGGCTCTTCCAGTCTCTTTCTTCTTGTCCACCATGAGTGCTGTCTCCCCTTGTCGCTTTTTTGCGTTGGACCGTGCGTCTCTATTCGCCCCACACCTCCCTGAAGACCCTGACCCAGTTGCCACCGAGAATCTTCTTGGTTGTCTGTTCGCTATAGCCGCGCTCCAACAAACGCCTGGTCAGGTTGCGAAGGCCGCGCGGCGTGGCGATGCCGTCGGGGTAGTGGTAGGGCGGCGGCGGATAGGACTCGGGCTGCCATGTGCCGGCCGCGACGTGCTCCTCGTAGAGGCGCATGGCCTCTTCGTCGTCGGCGATCGGCGCCTGACCCCAGTAGTAGTCGAGGCCGAGGCCGACGTGATCGTCGCCGACGAGGTCCACGACATAGTCGATGTGGTCGATGAACTCATCGAGAGTGGGCCGGGGCGAAGCGCTGACGAACGCCGGAAAGCCGACCATGCCGATCAGCCCGCCGGTCGCCGCAGCGCCCTTGATCTGCTCGTCGGTGATGTTGCGCCGCGAGTCCTTCACCGCCTTCGGATTCGAGTGCGAGAACACGACGGGTCGCGAGGACGCCTCGATCGCATCCATCGTCGTGCGATAGCCGGTGTGGGTGCAATCGACGACGACGCGGGCCTCGTTGAGGCGCTCGATTACCCTGAGGCCGAAGTTGCTGAGCCCGGCGTCCGTTCGTTCTTCGCAGCCATCGCCGACACTGTTCTTGATGTTGTAGGCAAGCTGGATCATGCCGACGCCGAGGGCCTTGTACGCATCGATCAGGTTGATATCGTCCTCGATCGGCTCGGTCCCCTGAAAGTGGAAGAGCACGCCGAACTTGCCGTCCGCCTTGGCGGAAGCGATGTCGGCGGCGCGCTTGATGAGGACAAGCCTCGGATCCAAGTCGATAGCGCGGATCCAGTCACCAAGAACGCGAAGCGTAGGCCCGGCCCGCTCGAAGGCGCCGACGGTGGGGCCCGCCGCGGTGGCGCCGCCCTCGATCCACCAGTCGATGTACTGGCGGCGCAGCATGAGCGGACAGACGATGTCGATCACAATGGCTTCATCGTGGATGCGGTCGTGATCCAGCTCGGCCACGCCAAGGTTCTCCCGCCGACTGCGCCTGCTACAAATTCGCGATGAGGCGCCTCATTTCCATACCTGTCTTGCAACCCGGGCGAAGTTCTCGCCGAGGATTCCGCGCACATCGGCCTCCGAGTAACCTCGCGCGAGCAGGATGTCGGCGATCTCGAGCAACTGCTCGGGTTGCACAAACGCGGTCTCACCGAATGGCACGCCCTTGTTGGGCGGCCACATGTCGGTATTCGACAGCGTCCAGACCCCGACACTCTTGCTATCCCGGCAATAGTCGAGACCGATGCCGACGTGCTCCGGGCCGACGAGGTTCGCGATGTGGTCGATATGGCGCACGACGGTCTCGCTCGACGCCGTTTCGTCGCCGAGGAAGAAGGCAACGCCGTTAAAGCCGATGACACCTCCGCTCTTGGCGCAGGCCTTTATCTGATCGTCGCGAATATTGCGGTAGTGTTCGTGCACTGCATCCGCGAGGCTGTGCGAGAAGATGAAGGGCGCAGTCGCCACCTCCATCGCCTCCATGGTCGTGCGATAGCCGGTGTGGCTGCCGTCGACCAGCATGCCGACGCGGTTCATTTCCTGCACGACGCGCACGCCGAAGCGGCTCAAGCCGGCATCGGTTCGCTCGGAGCAGCCGTCGCCCACCAGGTTCTTCTGGTTGTAGGCGAGCAGCATGTGGCGCACGCCCAAATCGTAGTAGGTCTGAACGAAATCGACTTCGCCCTCGAGCGGGTTGGTCTCTTGAAGATTGAAGGCGAGCGCGAATTTTCCCTCCCGCTTGGCCTGGAGAATGCCGTCGACCGACTTCACCAGCACCAGCGTGTCGGAGCGCTCCTGGATATGCCGGGTCACCTCTGCGATTCGCCGCACGGAGCCCCCCAGCGAACCCGGAAAGTCGTTCACGGTGAGGGACGCGAAATCGACGCCGGCGCTGCGGAAGCGCGGCAGAGTGACATCCTTGTCCGCGTAGGAGGCGAGCCAAGGCAGCGTCATGTCCCAGACGAGCGCGTCTTCGAACAACGCCAGCGTCCGCTCGCTCACCCTTTCTCGGATTTCGGAGCGCAGATCAGCCGCCGTTTGGGTCATCAAACACTTCCATCCTCGTGGAGGCGCGCCGCTCCAGCGACGCGTTCTTGATTGCCAAAAAAGACTGCTTGGCCCACCGATGGTCGTCAAATGTGGGCGCGGGTCTGAAACCCCCGGGCGCATGCGTCACACAACCCCATCTAACGAATGAGATGGACAAGCGCCTTCTTCAGTCTCTCGGCATGATGGCAGATGCGCGAACGACCGCGTGGCGAAGAGAGGTGCAACGGCTGAATGCATCGCCGCACAGCCCCCAATGTCGGGCGTGGTGCCATTCTCGACCTTCCTCTAATCCTTGAGGCCACGCCCATGGCCAAGGCCATGGGCGTGTCGAGAGTGCGCCGGGACCCGATCGCCGCTTGAGAATTTGCGCCACTTGGCGCCATTCAGGCGCGGCCGTCGGGCGCGCTATGCCCGTTCAATAGTGGGATGATGCATGGGATATGCATCGTGCCGTTAGTCTGACTATTCGCGTATAGGGCTTATCCCTTTGAGCCCGGTTTGACGAGATGTTGAGTTTCTGGTGGGCGTCGGCAGGATGTTCGTGTAATGTTCCGTGATGGCCAGCCGCTGGAAATATGACCGCCCCATGTCCCGCGCCGCCTTCGAGGCGCGCTTTCCCGATGAAGCCTCCTGTGCCCGGCATCTCGCCGCCAGGCGCTGGCCCGACGGCTTCGTCTGCCCCGCCTGCGGCCATGACAGGGGCTGGGAACTGAAGCGGCGCCGGGCGAGCTGGGAATGTGCGGCCTGCGGGAAGGAGACCTCGGTGACCGCAGGCACGATCATGCACCGCAGCCACGATCATGCACCGCAGGCACGATCATGCACCGCAGGCACTTGCCCCTGAAGACCTGGTTCATGGCCGTTCACATCGTGACCGGCCACTCGAATGGTATCTCCGCCCTGCAACTCCAGGCCCAGCTCGGGCTCGGCAGTTACAAGAGTGCCTGGCTCCTGCTGCACAAGCTGCGCCGTGCCATGGTCGATCCGGATCGCAGCCTGCTTGAGGACCTGATCGAGATCGATGAGGCCACCCTCCCGTTCCGCACCGCAAAAGACCCGGCCACAGGCGGGCAAGGTCGCAGCCCACAAGGCAAGATGCGCATTGCCGGCGCGGTCGAGCTATCGCCCGAGGGCGAGCCACGCCGCATCCGGCTGGCGCCGATCGGGGATTTCTCCGCGCGCAGCCTTCGTGCCTTCGTTGCCGGGACCTCGGCGCCGGGCGCGCGGGTGATTACCGATGGCTGGAGCGGTTATTGCGGCCTGCCCGACCACGACCACCAGCCCAAGGTCGTCGGTGCAACGCCCGCCCATCTCGTGCTGACGTGGATCCATCGTGTGTTCTCGAACCTGAAGCGCTGGGCGCTCGGAACCTTCCATGGCCTGCGCCGCGCCCATCTGCGCCGCTACCTCGACGAGTTCGTGTTCCGCTGGAACCGCCGCCGCCACACCGCAACGGCTTTCGACACCCTGCTCGGCATCGGCACGCGCCTGCGACCCGCCGACTACCGCGACATCGTCGGACAACACGTCTGATCCCGGCAGGCCGGGCGCCAGCCACCGCCCGCCCTCCGATCCGCCTCAATCGGAGCCGAATACCGGCCCTCCAGCCTGCCTGACAGCACTCGAAACCAACTTCCTCAAGTCCAAAAGCTCCCGCACATCCCCCGGCACGGTCCGAAAACCGTGCCTGGAACGTAGAAGGCCGATCAACATCTGGTGTGACCGGAAGAAAAGGGATAAGCCATTTTGTCAAAATGTTCCCGCGCCACTTGCTCTGGGTTGCGGCCTCCGGTTATCTGATCCAGAAGTTGACCTCTGGTAGGTGCCTTGGTCACCAATGCACGAAGCCCTTGTCCAATTCCCTTACTTGCCGATATGAATGCTTCCGAAGCGGCTCCTTCAAGGTGACTCATCACTTCTTTAGCCACAGTATCAGACAGTATGAAGCTGAAAAGGCGACCTTTTGTTCGAGCAAGGACCTGAAGTGTCGCCGAGTTCGATTGGAGTTGCTTCTCATCGAATATGCTCGTGTCGATCGTGAGCGCAGTAATGCCTCCTTCGGCTAGCAAGGCACGGAGATCATCTTCATCAAGCAATGGCATGGAAAGGAGCGATCTTTTGCAAGTCCGAATAACAAAGCCGGATGGGAAGAGGGTTTGAAGGCTATCTAGTTTAAGCTCATTCGGCTGCCTGCTGCGTGTCGCCTAGCTCCTTCATCCTCTCTCGAACCTCTGGGCTCAGCAAGTCCGCGTTCACTGACCGCAAGTAGGCAAGTGCCTGTTCGTCGTCTGCTTGATAATCGAGTCTGCGCCGGTAGAAAGTGAGCCGCCCTTCGGCCTCCTGCACAATTTGGCCCCATGTCTTTATCCATACTCTCACATTCGGGCTGCTGTATTCGGCCACTAACGCGGGCTTTCGATCTCGCTGATTTGCGTCAAGGCGCGCGCCAACTGACAGTTTATTAGACACTGCCACGAAGTCCCATTCAACTTCACTGTCTTTGAACCGAGGATCATTCGAGACGGCCTGCGCGTAGCGCTTCACCTGGGATCTGACGTCTTCAATGACGGGTTGTGAAGGACGTTTGAGTTCGACAACGAGATGCTGGCGTTTCTGGTCATCCGGCAACGGGATCCGCTGCGACAACATAAGATCGACGATTGCATTCTTGCCTTCGGTGTCAAGCACCTTTTCATCTACCTCCGGTGAGAGTGCGTTCCTATGCTTGCCCAAAAGGCTGAGGTGGGTCCGGAGAACGGAGGTCAGATCTTCGTCGTCGTTGACGAGATTGTACTGCTCACCAAAGAGCCATGCGTCGCGGGCGATGATCCGGTGAAGCCGAGAGCGTTCCAGAAGCTGGCGTTTGGATTTCGGGTCGTAGATGAGGATCTGCAGAGCCTTGATGAAGTCTAACCGGGCCGCAACTTCCTTTGCTGCCTCGATTATTGCGCTTAGCGTCGTCTTTTGCAAAAGATTTGCCATCTCCTCCTGTCGTTCGGGCGGAAGGTTGATCACCTCGGCAAGAAGGTCCGGCAGGACACTGGGCCCGGTTTCTACGGCAGATTTCAACAGCTGAATAACGAGCTTCTGTGTCTTTTTAGGGGAGCTTTCAAATTCTGTGCTGTAATCTGCTCAATTTAGTGCGACGACGTCGAAGATTTGACGCTCCCTCCGCTCGACGGGATCAGCCTCTAGTCCCGCGTATGGATATAACCCTGTAGTCTGCCACTCCTCAATCTTTGCTCTTGATTGTTCGGTTTCCCGCTCCCGCAAGTGCAACCGCATCGCGTCTTTTGCGACCTCGATCAGCGTTTGTGAAGGTACATCGAGTTCGATAAGGCCTTCTCTGTTCTCCGCCGCGAGTTGCTCGAAGTAGTCGGCGGTTAGGTAGGCCGTAAATTGGAAGCCTCGTGCTTGAATGCCGGGGGTCATGTCGTGGAAGCTGAAGCGCCCGGGAAGGCAAAGCATCAGCTTTCGTTGCACCGGCTTGAGCCATTCCACGATCTCGAGTTTACCGGAGCACTCAACCCCACCTTCTGTCTGGGCTGAAATGGCGATTGGCGTGACAGAGCGGATTGCGTCAGAGGCATCAATGTCCACACCATCGTAGATCAGCTTGAACGTGTTATCTTCGTAAAGTTGCAAGGCGAAGATGTCGCGGATTGCGTCCAGGAAGCCATGCTCGGCCCGGATCTGGAAGTCCTTTGCGACATTGGTGATCTCCACCGTGCAACCACGGCGAGTCGCATTGATCGCCTCGCTGACTTCAAATTGCTTTAGGTTGTCATTGGAACCGGCGATAGTGAACCTCTTTCCTTCGCAATCAGAGATCCACTCAACAGTCGTTCCGAGAGCAAAGGCTTTCATGCGGCCTTGGCCCTTGGTGCCGTGAATAGTTCTTCCTAGGTTGGTTCGGCGTTTCATGCGCTTCCAGGAACCACCGATACTTTTGAAGAAGCGCGCAGCATCTGCGTATGGGATACCGGTGCCGTTGTCGATCACACGGATGAGCCCCAATTTTGTAAGTGTGCCTTCTTCAAATTCGATCGGGACTTCATTCGCGTCCGCGTCGTACGCATTCCAAACGAGTTCGGAGATAGCTTTGATGGGTGTGGGTCTGGTGTGGCAAACGTAAGTTATTGAAGTAGCGCGATTTCGCTGTCGAAACGGACGGCCGGAACCGGGGTTTCGTGACAATCGGCCATCCCAGGGGAGGATATTGTCACGCCGGCAGGGCCGAGCGGGGGAAGGTGGGGACGCTCCGTACCGCAAGAGACGGTAGGATGCTGTGTGGAGAAGCCCAACATCAGGAGCGTTCCCATGTCAGTATCCCGCTCTCCGGCACCCTCGTCCATCGATCTTTCCGGCGTGCCTGCCCGGGTCGCCGAGGCGGTCGCCCAGGTGGTCGCAGTCTGTCACGAGCAGTTTCGCTCGGACCCGTGTCCCGAGGCGTTCGAGGAGGCGGAGTTGCGGGTGCGTGAGACCATGAACGCGCTCGCTTGTGAGCTTCTGGGCGCCGTCATCGAGAAGCGGGACGACGGCGCGTCCCGGATCGAGCGGGACGGGCAGAGCTGGTTCCGGGTGGCGGCGACGCCGAGGACGATCATGACCTCGCTCGGTCCGCTGACCTACCGGCGCGCCCGTTACCGTAGCGGCGCGATCGGGTCATCGCCGGTGCCGGTCGACGAGAGCCTGGGCCTCGTCGACGATTACCTGACGCGGCCGGCGGCCGAGCTCGGTCTGCTGATGATGGGTCACTGCACGGCGCGGGAGGCGGCGGCGTTCTTTGCGAAGATCGGCGGCATGACGCCGTCGGTGAGCACCCTGCAGCGCCTGACACGGACCATGCACGAGCGCTGGGAGACCCTCGGCCCCGAGACGCTGGACAGCATCCGTGACGCCGAGGGCGTACCGCACGAGGCGGTCAGCGCCTCGGTGTCGCTCGACGGCGTCATGGTGCCGCTGCGGGCCGGCGAGGACGGCCGTGCCGAGGCCTCCTGGCGCGAGGCCGCCTGCGGCACGGTTTCCTTCCACGACGCCAGGGGCGAGCGTCTGAAGACCCTCTATCTCGGCCGCATGCCGGAGAGCGGCAAGGTCACACTGAAGGCGCAGCTCGCAAGCGAAGTCGCACATATCAGGCAGCTGCGCCCCGACGGCAGGATCGTCGCTATCGCCGACGCCGCCGCCGACAATTGGACCTTCCTGGAGACCCTGTCGCCCGAAACCGAGGTCATCGACTTCTGGCATGCCTGCGAACATCTCCGAACGGCATCCGACCATGCGGTGGCCTCCGACTGGTTCGAGAGGTACCGCGAGGTTCTGCGTCACGACCCCTGTGGCGTCGACAAGGTGATCCGGGCGTTGCGCCACCTTCGTGATAGCGCAAAGCCGGATCGGGCCGAGATCGAACGGGAACTCGCCTTCTTCCGCAAGCACCGCCAGCGCATGCGCTACCACGCCCTGAAGGCAGAGGGCGTCGCCATCGGCTCAGGCGTGGTCGAGGCGGCCAACAAGACCCTGGTGACCCAGCGCATGAAGCGCTCCGGCATGCGCTGGCGGATCGCCAGCGGGCAGGCTGTGCTGACCTTCCGCGCCCTGATCAAATCCGCTCGCTTCGACCGGGCATGGAAGGCCATCATCGGCGCAACCGACACACCGGCCAACGACAACATCAATCCCTGTGCCGTCATCGCCATCGCTGCCTGAACTCAATGAACGAAGCCCCTGCTATCAATGCCATACGAGACTCGCATTGCGCCAGGGAAAGTCCTGGAGAGGAGGACGGCATAGAAAGGAGGTGGCACACCCTGAAACCTTTCATCGCGAGCTAGCGGGTTCGACCCCCGCTCGGCAAAGACGCAGCCCGTCAGCCGGAAGCGAGTGTTGCATGGCGCGTGGCAACGCGCGTCGTGAAGCGTACACAGCGGGTGGCAAAGCGCCGCTAATGAGCCTCGAGATTCTCAATGACGACGCCTTCATTGTTGTGAGTGTGGGGGCAGCACCGGAAGCGCCGCCAACGGCGAGGCGCCATGGGTCGTCCGGGGTCGAAGAACGGAGGCATAGCCACGGGATAGCTCGCCAGGAAACCTGGGAGACCCGACATCGTCCATGTGGAAGAGAGCCGGTCGGGGGTGCAACCGGCATGGTCACCAAACCCCGGCCCGATGCCCGGACCTGCGGGGCATCGGGAGCGCGCGGAGCGACACCACGAACTGCGCAGGCCCACATGGTACCGGACGGCGAACCAATAAGCCCAAGGGACGCGGTGTCGGGGGTCGTAGCGCCCCCATAGTACCGTTGACGCTGGGGAACCGTGGCCAGCGGGACCCAGCCGAGGAAAGGAGGGCGTCGCATGAACAGATCCACTGATGGGACACGATGGAGGAAACCCTGAGTTCCACAAACACGTCAACGAAACAGCAGTGGATAGCCGAACAGGCGGAGAAGCATCCGGAGCGGGTCTTCACCTCGCTGCATCATCTGATCGACGAGGAATGGATGCTGGAGGCGTATCGCCGGACGCGGAAGGATGGTGCGACGGGCATCGACGGCGTGACGGCGGCGGACTACGAGAAGGAACTGGAGGCCAATCTCGCGGACCTCTCGAACCGGATCAAGTCAGGCCGCTACTACGCGCCACCGGTGCGACGGCAGTACATCCCCAAGGCGGACGGATCACAACGCCCTCTGGGCATCCCGACCTTCGAAGACAAGGTGGCGCAGCGGGCAATACTGATGCTCCTGGAGCCGATCTACGAGGCGGACTTCCTTCCGTGCTCATACGGCTTCCGACCCGGGCAGTCGGCCCACAACGCCCTCGCGGCCGTACGTGCGGGGGTCATGGACGACGGCCACCGGTGGGTGATCGACGGCGATATCAAGAAGTACTACGACACAATCTCGCATCGGCACCTGAGAAGCTTCCTTGACCTGCGGATCACGGACGGCGTGATACGCCGCATGATCGACAAATGGCTGAGCGCCGGGGTGCTGGAGGAGGGCACTCTGCGCCGGTCTGACACCGGCACGCCACAAGGCGGGGTCGTTTCGCCGACTCTCTCCAACATCTTCCTGCACCATGTGCTGGATGACTGGTTTGAGCATGAGGCCAAGCCTCGACTAAGGGGCCGGTGCCAGTTGGTGCGCTACGCTGACGACATTGTGCTCGCCTTTGAGGACCGCCGGAGCGCCGAGCGCCTGCTTGACGTTCTGGGTAAACGGCTGGGCCGCTACGGGCTTGAACTCCACGAGACCAAGACCCGCCTCGTGGACTTCCGGCCAAACTGCCCGAGAGGGCACGACCACGAAACGGTCTTTGACTTTCTGGGCTTCGCCCATATATGGGGAACGTCCCGGAGGGGAAACAGGGTGGTGCGCCAGATAACGGCCAAGAGCCGTCTGGCCCGCGCGGTAAAGACAGTGTACGAGTGGTGCAAGAATAACCGGCACCAACCGCTGTCGGACCAGCAGGCGCATCTCGCCCAAGCCATACGAGGCCACTGCGCCTATTACGGCCTAACTGGCAACAGCAAAAGTGTCGCGGTGTTCCGCCACGAGGTCGCCCGCTCGTGGCGAAAGGCCCTGTCGCGCCGAAGCCGCACCGGACGGGTGAACTGGCAACAGATGAACGCTCTCCTTGCTCGCTTCCCCCTGCCTCAAGCCAAGGTCATGCGATCAATCTACGCGCCGTGAGCGAAACTGACATGCGAAGAACCGAGTGCGTAAACGCGCACGCTCGGGTCTGTGAGGGGCGGGGCTCGGTAACGACCCCGCCTACTCGGCCCCTTCCGGGGGGTCAAACGGCGATGCCGAACAACAGTCTTGGAATTCTGCCTTGCCGGCAATCCCGGCGGTCTCTATCGTGCCGCTCGATTTGACCATCTGGGGACGCGTAGACAGTGGTCGGCATAGAACAAGCCTTCAATGATACGGAAAGAGCCGCCGAAGCGGCGCGGAAGTCTGCGGCAAGCGTAGTGTCGCAGGCGAGGGCGTTAGCGAAAGCCGCGCAAACCGGCAACATTGCAGGCATCAAGCGGTGCCAAGAGAACCTGAAGGACGCAGTGACAGTGCTCCGGCAAGAGGTTGCGAACGTCGGTTCGTGCTGGCCGTTCACGGACGAGGAGGAACGTCAACTCTTCGAGGAGCGCTATGCAGACACACTCAAGGCCACCGCAGCGGAGAAGGGCTTGAAAATGCACGAACAAGACGGGCTCTTGATGTCTTATCCGTCTATCGTGCGTGTACTTGCTGCAGAACGTGCTGTGAGAGTCGATCGCAAAAAGATATCCACAATAAGGCCATCGTTTCTTGTCGATCTACTTCTGCAGAATCAGAATAAATCCAGCAGCTTTTCGTCGCAGCGCTTTCTCGAGTCTTTGTATAGCGTCTACAGCGATATCTTGGGCAGAGCATCCGAAGAGCTGGCGCTGACCGAAAGCGGTCGTGTCATACCCTTGATCAGGATCTACAGGCTGATGACGGCGCTGCCGGGCGCTGCCCGCGACTACGATCGCAGCGACTTCGCGCGGGATCTGTACATCCTCGAGTCCCAGGGGCCTCGTCGGACCAGGAGCGGCTCCGCGGTCTCTTTTCCGTCATCGACCGGAACCCGGCGGCGCTCCAGCGACCTCTTCTCCTTCATTGGACCTGACGGCAATAACGCGGAGTATTACGGAATCCGTTTCAATGAGGGTGGTGCATGACCAACACGATCGCCATTGATGAGTGGCTCGGCGTCGTAGACCGAGAGTACCTGTCGACTTTCATCAAGGATGGCGGCGCGGCCGTCAAGTTCGCGGTCGCTGATGAGGAGAGAAAGTCGATACTCCGTGAGGCACTGAAGCCCCGCTGCGCAGAGCTGGACTATGTGTTTGTGGCGCTGGACGCAATCACGTATCGGGTTCACATGCCGCAAGACATCTTCTTTGCGCTTGCATCGCAACTTGATTGGCGCCGCCTGGCTCGTCGATTGATTCTGCGTCTACTGGCAGAGAAGGACTACCGTGTGGAGGGAATCGACCCTGGGAATACAGCCAATATTATTGACGCGGTCGCGCGCGCCAACGATCTGGATTCTCAATTCGTCCTTCCCGAGTTGCGCTTGAAGTTGCAAGACGAGGTCTTCAAGAATCCGAACATGGCGCGCGCATTTCGCGTCGCAATGACACATCTCTGCCGGATGGAAAGGGAGTCGTCAGCGCAGGGGGATTTCGCCGGGCAGCCGCTGCTCGATTGGCTCACTGGAACTAACACGCGTATCGGCAACGTTCGTCCCTTCCAGGTCCATACGCCCATCAACCGCACGACAGCCCGCTTTTTCATTGAGTCGACGCTCTACTGGATACGCCGTGCAGGGTATTCGGGCACGGTAATTCTGCTCGACAATGCCCGTGTCACGGTGCCGCGCAACCCGCGCGATGGGCAGCGCTACTACACCCGAGCAATGACTATGGATCACTACGAGGTGCTTCGGGAGTTCATCGACGATGTGGATCGGTTGTCGGGAACGCTGCTGATGGTGGTTACGGATGAGGCATTCGTCGACGAACATTCCGCGAGGGGCTGGGGCATCTACGCCGCACTTCGCACCAGGGTGATGGACGATGTTCGCGACAAGAGGATTGTCAATCCCGTCGCCGCCCTCGTGCGGCTTTCGTAGAAAGGCATCGCGAATGGTGGCCAACCCACCCAGCTATCTCACCGCCCGGCTGGCGGTGGAGGCTTTGCGCAACGGCGTTCCGAACAGGGAGGCCGTGCGCGAACTCGGCTGCAACCAGCCGCGAGCCGAACAGCGTTTCGTTGATATGCTGGAGGGAACGGCGGACGCCCAAAACCGGCCAGGCGCAGCGCCGGGGATGCTTGTGTCGGGAGACTTCGGTGCTGGCAAGTCTCATCTCCTGGAACACTTGAAACACCTTGCTCTCTCCCGGAACTTCGTTTGCAGCAGGGTCGCGATCAGCAAGGAAACGCCTCTGTACCACTTGGGGAAAGTGTTCTCGTCGGCGATGGAAAGCGGGCGGATACCGGACCGAGCAGGCCGATTTATCGAAGAGCTTTCTCTCGCTATTGAACAGAAGTCTGCAAGATACGAGGCCTTCTCAAGGTGGGCCGAAGAGGCTGCGTCCAATGGATTTTTGAGTCCGATCTTTCCGGCAAGCTTGCGTGTGTACGAGCGCTCAGACGACTTCGAGCTGAATGGCGATATTGAATCCTTTTGGGCGGGAGACAGGATTCAGGTTGCCAAGTTAAGGGCCGGGCTAAGGCAGATCGGTGAGGCACGTACCTACCGCTTTCGCGCACCAAAGGCTGCGGACTTGCCACCGCAGCGCTTGCGTTTTGCGGTCGAACTCATCAAGGGCGTCGGCTATCGGGGGTGGGTCGTCTTGTTGGACGAGATCGAGTTGATGGGGTCTTACTCGATATTGCAGCGGGGACGCTCCTATGCCGAGGTCGCGCGCTGGATGGGACTCGCCCAGGGAGAGAGCTATCCTGGATTGATTGTGATCGGCGCGGTCACGGAAGACTTCGCCGCCGCCATCATCAGCCCAGACGGACAAAAGAAGGATCGAGACTACGTCCGGCCGAGGCTGGAGCAAAACGCGAGATATGCCGCTCTCGGTGCTCGCGCCGAGAGCGGCATGCGGTTGCTGGAGCAGGGCTGCGTGGCGCTGGATCCTCCCAGCGACGACGGTGTGAGGGCAACGATGGAGACGCTGCGCCGCCTGTACAGAAGGGCCTACGACTGGGAACCGCCGGTTCACCAGGCAACGGCCGGGGGCGCCGGTTTCCAGGGGCGGATGCGCTACAAGGTCCGCACTGCAATCAACGAATGGGATCTGCGCCGACTGCACGCCACCTACCAACCGCACACAGAAATCGAACAATTTGCCACTCCATACGTAGAGAACGCCGATCTGGAGCACGAGGCCAGGGACGATCCGGCGTAGTCACCGCTCCGTGCGAGCCTGGACGAGGTGTTGATTTGGCCATCCCGTTCCAGGACACGAACACTGTCGAACACTCCGATGCGATCGCTTGGTTGCGGATCGTCGAAGACCACGCAGGCCAGTGTATTCGCGCGGCTCTGTTCGAAACGACGGTTCAAGGCGAGCCGCTGAGCTTCAGCTTCGCCGGAACGGTGCGTCGCGATGGCACGGACGAGTGCGCGGTGTCGTCACTGGCTCGCTCCCTGTTCGGCGCATGCACTACGACGCCGGTGCTGCTGTTCGCCGTAGCGGAGGAAGCGCCGCCGCAGGTCTTCGATGACGTGAGGGTCGGCCTGCCCTGTTGTCGTGTTTCTGCACCAGCGATGCTCGGCGCAAGCGCGGTGTCGGACGGGCGGCCCGATGAGAATCACAGAATGATGCTCTGGATGGCTGGTCCGCCGGCGCCGTCATCCGCCCCCGCTGCGATCCTCGGCGAAATCATGGAGGGGGACGATCCGCTCGAACCGCTGGAGCGAGCGGCCAGGGGTTTGATGGAGGCGTTCGCCGACCCGCAGGTCCGGGCGTTGACCGAAGTCCCCGGATTGAGAACGGTATTGACCCTGCCACCACGCACCGATCACACCGAGCACACCGGGGAACAGGCAGTGCGCGGCACCGCACCTTCCACAACCCCGCCCGCGCCTGGGCCGGGAGAAGGCGCCGAACGCGGCCTGGCCGATCGGCTGTGGGCGGTGCTGGTTATGCCTCGGTCCCGCGCACCCACGCTCACGCCGGCCCGGATGCTGGAGTGGCCCGGCGAACTCATGCCGTTCCAACGCGACGGCGTTGGAGCCTTGATCGGGATGGACCGACTGCTGCTGTCAGACGACATGGGCCTGGGAAAAACGGTACAGGCCGTTGCGGCACTGCGGATTCTCAGGGCACGGGGAGAGATCCGGTCGTGCCTCGTCGTGGCTCCCGCCAGTTTGCTCGACCAGTGGCGGCGGGAGATCGCGCGTTGGGCGCCGGAGATGAGCGCAATCATCATCCGCGGCTCGGCGGACGATCGGGCGTGGCAATGGAGGGCCAAGACAGATGTCGCACTAGTCAGCTACGACGTCCTGCGTTCGGACGCGGCAATTCTGACGACATTCCGGGCTTCCGAGGGTGTGTGGGACGTGGTCGTTCTCGATGAAGCTCAGAGAATCAAGAACCGCAACAACACCAGTGAGGCTGCGAAGAGCATTCCGAGAGTGCGGTCCTGGGCGCTGACCGGCACGCCCATCGAGAACCACGAGGAAGAATTGGCGTCCATCATGGAGTTCGTCGATCACGAAGAGGGCACGCCGCGCAAACGCTACCGGCCCGGCGCTACGCTACTGTTGCGCCATAGCGAATTGCAGCTTCGCCGCAAGAAGTCCGACGTGCTGGACGACCTACCGCCCAAGCTTGAGACCAAGTTGATGATCCCGCTGCACCGGGACCAGCGTGAGAGCTACGACCGGGCAGAGCGCGAGGGCATCGTCTATCTCAAGTCTCTTGGCACGGAAATCGGTGTCCGGCACGTGCTGGAACTGATTACCCGCCTGAAGCAAGTCTGCAACATCGATCCCCGAACGGGAGAGTCCAGCAAGCTGGACGACATCGGCGACAGGCTATGGACCTTGACGGCTCAGGGTCACAAGGCCTTGATCTTCTCCCAGTACACCAGCGACACATCGGGTGTAGCGGCAGCGGCAAGGCATCTGCGGGCATTCAATCCTCTGACCCTGACCGGCGACATACCGCCTGAAGAACGCACCGCTCTCATCGATCGGTTCAAGACCGGCAAGACTCACAAGGCACTGATCATATCGTTGCGGGCGGGCGGCCTCGGCCTCAACTTGCAGGAGGCATCCTACGTGTTCCACCTGGACCGCTGGTGGAACCCGGCCGTGGAGCGGCAGGCGGAGGACCGGACCCACCGCATAGGCCAGACGGTCAAGGTGAATGTAATCAAGTATACCTGCGAGGATACCATCGAAGAGCGTATCGATCGCATCCTGGAACGGAAGCAAGCGTTGTTCGACAGGTTGGTCGACGACGTGTCGCTGGACCTTTCGACGCGAATGGGCCGCGAGGAGTTGTTGGGGCTGTTCGGCCTGGATTAACCGAGAACGCTTTGTCTGCGGAGGCATGAGCATCGACGACGCATTTCAGGGGAGCCTCTTCGCCAGCGATTTCCTGTGCGACGCCATCACCCGATTGCCCGACTGGCAGGAGCTGGACGACGCGTCGCTGGAAGACCTCGAAGCCGCGCTGCGCGCGATCTGCGACCGCTTCCCGGCCGCCGCATCGCCCAACGAAAGCCAGACCGAGGATGATTTGATCTGGCCCGTCCTCGCACGGCTTGGGTGGACGGCGAGCCTGCGGCAGCAGAACCTGAGTGCATACGGCCGGGTGGACGTACCGGACGGCCTGCTGTTCGCGGACGAAGCGGCGAAGGGCCAAGCCAACGGCTTCGCCGAGGAATGGCGGCGCTACGAGCTCGGCCTTGCGGTGGTGGAGTCAAAGCGTTGGCTGCGTCCGCTCGACCGCCGCTCTGGGCGGCATGGCGAAGAAACGGCGCCATCGACCCAGATGCTGCGCTACCTGCGGCGGATCGACGATGTGACTACGGGAGCGCTCCGCTGGGGTATTCTCACCCCATGACGTCAGTGGATGAGCCACCGACAGCAGCCCAGGACGGGACTGACCCCACCGCCGTCGATGACTTCATCAGCCGGTGGAAGGAATCAGGCGGCTCGGAAATCGCGAATTTTCAGCCCTTCGTCATTGGTCTGTGCGCCTTGCTCGGTCTGGATGCGCCCGATCCGTCGGAACAGAAAAACGAGAAAAACGACTACGTCTTCGAACGGCGCGTCGACTACAAGTTCGACGATGGCACGACGGCCAGGCGCAGGATCGACCTGTACAAGCGCGATTGCTTCGTCTTGGAGGCCAAACAGTCCGCCAAGCGGGTCAAGGCAAAGAAGGCCGAGCCCTGCCAGCCGGACCTGATCCCCGAGGACGCGACGCAGGTCAAGGCAGGCACAGCGACCCGCGGCACGGGGCGCTGGGACAGGGTGATGCGCGCCGCCAAGAAGCAGGCTGAGGATTACGCCCGCGCACTGCCGAAGGAGCACGGCTGGCCGCCCTTCATCCTCGTCGTCGATGTTGGCCACGTGATCGAGGTCTACGCCGACTTCTCCGGCCAGGGGAAGAACTACGCCCAGTTCCCGGATCGGGACGGCTACTCCATTCCGCTGGAATGTCTGCGCGACCAGGCCATCCGAGACCGTCTGCGCGCGATTTGGTGCGCCCCTCACTCCCTCGATCCCGCCAAACGCAGCGCCGAGGTCACCCGCGACATCGCCGAGCGCCTCGCCCGCATCGCCCGCAGCCTGGAAGGCAAGCACGACCCCAAGGAGGTCGCGGAGTTCCTCATGCGCTGCCTCTTCACGATGTTTGCGGAGGATGTCGGCCTGCTGCCGAAACAGGGGTTCGAGAGGCTGTTGGGCGAATTGGTGGAAACGCCCGAGCATTTCGCCCCGGCGCTGGAGAGCCTGTGGCGGGTCATGGACGAGGGCGGCTACGCCCCGCACCTGAACGCGACGATCAAGCGCTTCAACGGCACTCTGTTCAGGAAGCGCAAGGCGATTGCGCTGGAGAAGGACGAAATCCGCGAGCTTCACATTGCCGCCGGGCGCGACTGGCGTGATGTCGAGCCCGCGATCTTCGGCACGCTGCTGGAACGCGCGCTGGACAAACACGAGCGTTCAAGGCTGGGCGCCCATTACACGCCACGCGCCTATGTCGAGCGGCTGGTCGTCCCCACGATCGTCGAGCCGCTGCGCGCCGACTGGGAAGAGGCGCTGACTCGCGCCAACGAGCTCGAGGGGGAGGGCAAGCACGAAGCAGCGCTTAAGACGATCAAAGAGTTCCACCACAAGCTCTGCACCACCCGCGTGCTGGATCCTGCGTGCGGCGCCGGCAACTTCCTCTATGTCTCGCTGGAGTTGATGAAGCGGCTGGAAGGCGAGGTGCTGGACGCGCTCGAAGACCTGGGCGAGAACCCGCGCCTCGCGATGAAGGGCGAGACCGTCAACCCGCAACAGTTCCACGGCCTGGAACTCAACCCCCGCGCCGTCGCCATCGCCGATCTCGTGCTGTGGATCGGCTACCTCAAGTGGCAGCTGCGCACCGTCAAGGCCGACCAGATAGCCGAGCCGATCCTGCACGCATACGGCACAATCAAGCAGCAGGACGCGATCCTCGCCTGGGACAAGCAGGAGCTGTTACGCGACGAGAACGGCGTGCCGCTCTCCCGCTGGGACGGCGAAACGACGAGGCTTCACCCGATCACGGGCGAGGAGATTCCCGACCCCGACGCCACGGTGGAACTCTATCGCTACGAGAACCCGCGCCCTGCCGAGTGGCCTGAGGCCGAGTTCATCGTGGGCAACCCGCCCTTCATCGGCGGCAAGGACATGCGCGCGGAGTTGGGCGATGGCTACGCCGAAGCGGCGTGGAAGGCGCGCCCGAAGATTCCCGGCGGCGCCGATTTCGTCATGCACTTCTGGGACGAGGCGGCCACGCGCCTGCTGCGCAAGCCGACGAAGGGCAAGTCCAACCCGCTGCGCCGCTTCGGCTTCATCACCACCAACTCCGTGACCCAGACCTTCTCTCGCCGGGTGATCGAACGGTACGCAAGAGCGAAGGAGCCGCTCTCCCTCGTGTATGCCGTGCCCGACCACCCCTGGCTAAAGGCGGCGGACAAAGCGGCAGTGCGCATCGCCATGACCCTTGCCGCGCGCGGCGAGAGGGAGGGAACACTGGCTACGGTGGAGCGGGAGATCGGGCTGAACACCGATACCCCGGTTGTCGAGCTGAGGGAACGCTCGGGCAGAATCAACGGCAACCTGAAGATCGGTGCCGACATCACGGCGGTCCAGCCGCTGTTGGCCAACGACCTGATATCAAGTCCCGGCATCAAGCTGCATGGTTCCGGCTTCATTGTGACGTCGCAGCAAGCCGCCGCGCTCGGCCTCGGCACCGTACCGGGGTTAGAGAAGCATATCCTGCCCTACCGCAACGGCCGCGATCTCGCCCAGCGCCCACGCGAGGTCATGGTGATCGATCTTTTTCCGCTTTCCGCCGACGAGGTGCGCGACCGGTTCCCCAGGGTGTTTCAGCATGTCGCAGAGCGGGTAAAGCCAGAACGAGAAAACAATAGGAGACGATATAGAAGAGAAAATTGGTGGTTGTTTGGAGAAAATATTCCCGTTGCTCGTCAATTTTTGTTTTCAGTACCCAGATACATTGCGACGGCTGAAACATCGAAGCACCGTTTTTTCCAATTCCTCGATGCTAAAATTCGGCCGGACAATATGCTTGTCTGCATCGGTTCGGAAGAGGCAAATTTGCTGGCAGTTCTCTCTTCGCGGTTGCACGTATCGTGGATGCTGGCGTTGGGAGGGACACTGGAAGACCGGCCCCGATACAACAAGAGCAGAATTTTGAATCCGTTCCCTGCTGCCGTTGGTCAAGGGCTTTACTCAGACACAACTGACCGTCTCGAACACCTTGGCGACGGCCTTGACGCATTCCGAAAGGAGCGGCTCGCCGAGCATGCGTTCCTGACCATGACTGCGCTCTACAACGTGCTGGAGCGGGTGCGGGAGCTGGAGAACGGGTGCGATGTGCCGCCCTTGTCCGCGAAGGAGAAAGACATCCACGAGGCGGGACTGGTCTCCGTTCTAAAGGAAATCCATGACGACATCGACCGCGCCGTCTTCAAGGCCTACGGCTGGGGCGATCTGACTCCCGCGCTGGTGGGTAAGCCGGGGGCGACGATGCCCTCACCGCACAAAACGCCGGAGCAGGAAGAGGCGGAGGAAGAATTGCTTGCCCGCCTGGTTGCCTTGAACCAGGAGCGGGCAGCGGAGGAACGGCGCGGCATCGTCCGCTGGCTGCGGCCGGACTATCAAATCCCGAAACTAGGCCACAAGGTGAGGACTCCGGACGCGGCCAAGCAGGTCGAAGCCGACCTGATCGTGCCGGCGCTCGCCGATGACAAACCAGTCTGGCCGAGAGACGACATGGATCGAATCCGCGTCATCCGCGACATGCTGGGCCGCGCCCCCGCCCCGCTGGCGCCCGAGGCGCTGAGCGCTGCCTTCAGGGGCCGGAATTCGGCGCCACGCAAGAAGCGGGTAGAGCAAGTTCTCCAGACTCTCGTCGCCGCCGGCGTTGCCCAACAGGGCATCGACGGGCAGGACGGCGGCAGCCGGTTCTTCATTCCGCGTTAGGACCGCTCCCTGTGTATGCCGACGATCTCTCAGTACAGCACGCCGAGGGGACAGCGTTTCTTTCACG
Organism: Alphaproteobacteria bacterium; assembly: GCA_965262755.1. Classification (GTDB taxonomy): domain Bacteria; phylum Pseudomonadota; class Alphaproteobacteria; order UBA828; family UBA828; genus WTGU01. The sequence goes on from OZ253557.1 coordinate 2,696,416, forward strand.
GACCTCCCTAAGACGGCGGCCACCCGCACGCGGAGACCGCGCTGTAGTCAGAAGAAGGTAAACCCATGCACGCCCACCACATCGAGTTCCTGGAGCTCCTGAACGGACAGGTCTAGTACGCCGTGCCGCGCTGGCAGCGTCGCTACCGCTGGGGCCAATCCAACATCGAGGGCTGGTCGAGGACCTTCTGACGGTCGCAATGGCCGGCCCCGAGGCAGCGCACTACGGCGGCACGGTCCTCACCTTCCCGGAGCCGGGATCGGCCGGCGTAGTGAAGACCATCCGTGTCGTCGACGGCCAGCAGAGGCTGACCACCGTCAGTATTCTCCTGGCCTGCATCGCCGCTGAGCTCGGGCCGGAGGGCCAATGCGGCGACTGGACCGCACAGATCATACGCGACGATCGGCTGACGAATCCCGGAAAGACCCCCGAGAAGCACCACAAGCTGCGGCTCCAGGACGGAGACGACGAGGAATATCGGCTGGGCCTCAAAGGCAAGTCGACGGGCGCTGGCGCCGTGGCCCAGGCTTGGCGGATCGCGCGCCGCCTGGTCGCCCGCAATGACGTCGCCCTCCTGCTCAGGGGCCTCGAGCGGCTGCGTGTGGTCAGCATCGGCCTCCACGCCAACGAAGACCCGCAGCAGATATTCGAGAGCCTGAACGCCACAGGCCGTCCGCTGACGGAAAGCGAGAAGGTCAAGAATTGGCTGCTCATGGGGCTACCGGACGCGGAGCAGCAGGACCTCCACGACAATCATTGGCTTCGGATCGAGCGCACACTCGGCGCCGAGCACACGACCGAACCCACCGACATCTTCCTTCGGGACGTTCTGCGCTGGCGGACCCGCGAGATCCAGGGCATCGATCGCGTTTACGAGGGATTGCGACGCTGGGCGGTGCGAGAGGGACAGGCCGGAGATCGGCCGGCGCTGTGCCGCGATCTCGCGCGCCTCGCCGGCCTCTACGGGACCATCACCGGCACGGCGAAGCGCCATCGCAATCGGAAGGTGGAGAGAGAGTTGCGCCATCTGCGCGCATTGGGGATCGACGTGCACCGGCCCCTGACGCTGCGACTGCTGCATGACGCCAGCGAAAACAGCGGCGCGGGAGAGGTTGATGATGCTCTCGCCAAGGTTCTCGCGGGAATCGGTACGTGGACGACCCGCATGTGGTTGGCTGAGCGGCCGATGGCCGGGATGAACAAGGCCGCGGCCGAGCTCGCCCATGGGCGCGGACCAGGCGCCGGCGAAGACTATGTCGAATACTGGCTCGGCAGGATTCAGCGGCTCCGGAACACGCGCGTGGGAGTGCCGAGAGACGAGGAGGTCCAAGAGGGCATCCGAGCCCGGAAGGCCTACGGAGGGGGCGCGACCCGATCCGCGTTTGCGGTCCTCTGCGAACTGATGGAAGCCGAGCATGGGGAGGAGTCGCCGGCCCGTGACCGCCTGACGATCGAGCACGTGATCCCGCAGAAGCTCACGGACGAGTGGAAACAGGCGCTGGGCGACGACGCGGAAGAGATACACGGACGCCACCGCGACCGGCTCACGAACCTGACCTTGAGCGGAGACGTCACCAACGCGGTGATGGGGACGGGCACATTCAATGCGAAGCGGGAGGTGTACCGCAAGAGCGCGATCGGAATCACCAGAAGCCTCGCGGACGAAACGGAGTGGAACGAGGAGGCGCTTGAACGACGAGCGGAAGAGCTGGCTCGCAGAGCCCTCGACCGCTGGCCCTGGCCCGAGCAGCCGGCGCCCGCGCGCGCGACCGAGAGCCCTTCAACCAAGCTTCGCTGGCGGGTCGATGGCGGCCCCTGGCATCCAGAGAGCGCCGCGAGTCAGATGGTGCTGAACGTCGCGGCGGCCCTACTGAGCCGAGACCCGGCCAATGCCCAAAGTCTGTCCGGTGAGGCAATAAGGTCGAATGTGCATCTCGCCAGCCGATATCCACCCAACACTGCAGTCGGTGCGAGCACCATGCGCGCAGTACCAGGGCACGAAGGGTATGTTCTCTACCCCTACGAACAGGATTACGCCACGAGCGCCGAGCGGAGCCGGAAGATGGGCGAGCGCTGCGGCGTCGCCGTCGAAGTCGAGTTCGAGGAGAACACCCGGACCCAGGCGTTCTGGAAGCTATTCAAGGAGCGCGAAGGTGGCATTCCGGGACAGAAGGATTATTGGCGGGGAGCGTCGCAGTGGACGAGTCCCTTGAACGCGGCGGGCGACAGGGTCGGGGTCTACGTCGGCAATCCGATGCTGATTTGGCTCTACATTCGGGCGGGAGAGCGCCAGGCGTCCGAACAGAGGACGGCTCGGATGCGACAGTACTCGTGGATGATCCGCGACCAGATGGACGACCAGCAGCTCGGAGAGAACCTCGAGAAGAACAACGCTGACGGGATGACGATAACCGTCCAGAGACATTGGACGCGTGACGACGAAGGCGAATGGCCCGAGGCCGCGCAGTGGATCAAGGAGCAATTCGAGAGATTACGCGCGATTCTTTCCGAACCACCCAGCGAGGCGACTACTGTCCCTGACCAGCAGACCATGAGCGGTGCGTCATCCGCCGGGATATCGGCAACTCAGACGTGAGCAGTACTTCCTGAGCGGTATGGGTACCTCTTGAGTGCCAACTTCCCGACGGGCGCAGGACCACTGCTCCCATTGGTGATAAAGCCAAGGCACACGGCCGCTGTCGACGGAGGATAACAGAGCTGCGCGGGTCCCCCGGCGAGTCACGTCAAGCGTTCCCTGCAGCAGGGCTACATGCTCATGCCGCGGGACTGATATCTCCCCTTGCGCCGGCGCTCCTCGGCCTTACGTTCCGTCAGCCGCTTGCGCCGCTCCCGCAGCTTCTCGGGATCGTCGAGAAGACGGGCGATGCGCTCCTCCCGTGCCCGCGCGTCCTCGCCCTTGTGCTGCCCTGCCAGGGTCTCCGCGATGTGCCGGTCGTCGTCGCGGAGCACCTCGCGCACGATTGAGAGCGCGTATTCCAGTCCCCCACGGCCCGAGCGCTCCATGCCGTCGAGGTGGGGGCCGTAGACCCTGCGGTTCGCCAGGATGCCTTCGGCGGCAGCGGACGTCAGCTCATGGCGCAGGCTCTCGTAGCCATGCATGTAGATGACGTGGACGCCTTTCTCTGCGGCGCGCTCCAGGAGCCGGTTCCAGTTCCGCCTATACTCCTGCCAGCGCTCTGCGGACATGTCCGTCTCGGCGGCGATCCTCGCCTGCCTCTCCCTCTCCGCCATTCGGCCGTCCCAGTCGTAGACGCGGCGGAGCTTCCAGAGCACTCCGCGCTCCGGCCCCTCGTCGCCGATGCCGGATGGAGCCGGGTCCGCCTGTGCCGACACGCCCATGTCCTCGGCGAAGCCAAGACGTGTCAATCGGCTTTGAGCATTTGACACCGAGTGAGGTGTTAGACGTGGTGAGAAATGCGGGTTAACCCGAAACTCGACAGCACGTACGTCGGAGGCAAGCGATCGAGATCAAGACTCAAGTGCTAGGTCGGCGGGTGAGATCAAGACGCCAAACTGGACGCACCAGATGACGACGCTCGGATAGTTTTTCAGGTCGACGCCTTTGGGAATGGGGTATTTCTGACTCCCCTCGAACGCGCGCAGCTTGCCGAGATCGATGTACATCGTTTCCTTGACATCCGAGGATTCACGAATTTCTCCTTGGGGTACGAGATAGACGTGAAATGCGGGGCCCGGCCCAACTTTGAAGTCCTCTTCGAGGAACACTAAATCTTCGTAAACGGTCACGTTTCCCTCTCCGTAATGGATGGGATCAGAGGGGTTCGCGTGAATGAACATTCCCTGCGCGACGATGTCCGTTTGTTCCTCGGCGGTGAGAGTTTCCATCGCGGGCGGCGGCGGAAACACGTAGGGAAAGATGAAGAAGCCGACCGCCACGCCGAAGGCCGTTCCCATAACCCCGCCAACGAAGAATGCAATAATCCATTTCCGCATCGCCACCTCCTTCAGCTCTACTGGCCGCAACCCTGCCTACCTTAGCCGCAATGCAAGACCATAAAAAAGGAATGGAACGCGCATGCTTTACAAACAGAACGGACTCAGACGATAAATCCGAATCGAACTAATTGACTTCAATATAGAGAGTAGTTCCGTCGCTCTGCCCTTTCAAGGGGTGACGGCTGACGTGGTTGAAGTCGCTGAGTGGAGCGTCGTCGCGGAAGGCTCATGGACCCGTGCCGCCCGTAGCCATCTCCGCTCTGTCCCCATGCCTGGGCCGGGGCGGGCGATGCAGAAACGCAGGCTCCGAACGTCGATTTCCATCACTTGATCCGGACCATGGTGCGATGCACGGGGCGCGGCCCCTGCGCCAGGATCGCGTCATGCGGCGCGAGGACGAACGGGGCACGGCATGTGGAATGAGCAGGCGCGGGCGCACCGGTCCCGCGCGCACGACGTTGCGCGACTCTCGTGTGGCCGTTCAGGCACGGTAACCCAGGTACGCGCGACCCGCGTCACGCGCCACGCGCCGCCGGTCGTCTCGCGGAATCCCACTTAATCCCGGCAAATCCCGCACAAAAAAGTTTGTTGCCCGAGGTGGGACGCGGAACCGGACCGCGAGGGTGGTGAGAAATGCGGGCCAAGCGGTGGCCCATGTTGACCATGCGGAGGCACAAGTGCGGTGTTATCATCCCTGCAGGTCGCACAGACCCTACGCCCTTCTTTGAACTGCTGTCGCACGGAATGACGGCCGCAGCGGCGATCGGACAGGATGGTCCGGCTCGCCGCGCCACATCAAGGGGAGGAACATCGATGAGCAAGACCAAGAAGCAGATCGATTCGAAATCGGAATCGACGCAGCGCCGCTCGCGCCGTGTATCGAGGCGAAGCGTGCTCAAGGGCGCCGCCGCCGCCGCGGCGGTTGCCGGGTTCACCTGGAAGAGCACCGGTCCCTTCGTGCGGGACGCGAAGGCGGCGACGCTGGAGCTACGCTGGCTCGGTTGGGAGCACTACAACGTCAAGAGCCTGACCGCCGAGTTCGAGAACCGGCACGGCGTCAAGGTCAGCGCCGGATTCTTCGACGGCAATTCCGAAGCCTGGAACAAGCTCAGGGCCGGCGGCACCCAGGACTTCGACCTGGTGATGGCGGACGGGTTCTGGCCGCGCCTCTATGCCAAGCAGGGGCTGGTTCAATCGATCGACTATTCCAAGCTGGACCTGAGCAACGTGTTCGACGACTTCGTGCCCCCGAAATTCACCCTGCTGCGTGAGGAGGGCGGCGACAACATGATCGCCGCGCCCAACTGCTGGGGTGGGTACGGGCTGACGGTCAACACCGACAAGATTGCCGCCGAGGATCAGGAATCCGTGAGCCTTCTGTTCAACGAAAAGTACGCAGGGCACCTCTCGACCAGTGCCCGCTTCGAGGAGAACATCGCGCTGGCCGGCGTCCTCGCCGCGCACAACATGGGCACGCGGGACGGCGCGCGCCCCGACGGCAAGAGCTTCAACCCCTACGTGCTGTTTGACGAGGAGCTCGAAGAGTGCAAGCGCCTTCTGATCAAGCAGAAGGAGCTGCTGGTCAATCGCTGGAACGACGAGGACACGCTCGAGCGGCTGCTGCGGGCTCAAGTGGTGTGGGCCTCGCCGGAGTGGTCCGGCATCTACCGGCGTATTCACTTCGACAAGCTGGACGGCAACTCGGATCTCAACATGCGCCACGTCCTCAAGCCCACGGAAGGCGGGCTCGGTTGGGTGGACCAGTGGTCCATTACGTCGGGCGTGACCGACAGCGAGAAACTGGAGATCGCGCATAAGTGGATCGATTTCCGGCTTGAGCGCGAGAGCATGAAGACGGTGGCGGTCGAAATCGGCTGGGCGCCCACCGTCGACGTTCGCGACATGCTTTCGGACCGTTACGTCGACACTCTCTTCCTCAACGAGACCGCGGCGATTCACGGCCTCTACCAGTTCGACGCGCCCTCCTCGCCTGAGAAATGGGAGCGCATCTGGTCGGCAGTGGAAGCGGCCTAGCCTCATAGTTCGTGATACCTGGGCGGAGAGGGATCGGACCCCACGGTCCGGTCCCTCTCTCTAGGCGCTGAAGTTGTTCGCCAGACCGCGAAGCGAGAGGGCAGCGCTCACGGTGGCGGTCATGGTGCGATGAGCGATCAGCCAATCTTGCGCATCGAGGCGGTGGAGAAACGCTTCGGTGCGGTCCGCGCCGTCGACGGTGTGAGCCTTGAGATCGGCCAAGGCGAGTTCTTCGCGCTGCTCGGACCCAGCGGGTCGGGCAAGACCACTCTGCTGCGCATCGTATCCGGCCTGGAGACTCCCGATCGCGGCCGGGTGGAGATCGGCGGCACCGACGTGACGGCGCTGCCGCCCTATCTGCGCCGCATCGGCATGGTGTTTCAGGATTTCCTTCTGTTTCCGCACCGGACGGTTGCGGAGAACATCACGTTTCCCCTCAAGATGCAGGGCCGGAGTTCGGCCGAGCGGCAGGAACAGCTCGCCTGGATCCTCGGTTTTGTCCACATGGAAGGCCTCGGCGAGCGCTTCCCCCATCAGCTTTCGGGTGGCCAGAAGCAGCGCGTCGCCTTGGCGCGGGGGCTGATCGCGCGGCCCGAGCTTCTCTTGCTCGACGAGCCGCTGGCCAACCTCGACCGCGAGCTGCGCAAGGAAATGGAGATCGAGGTGCGTCGCTATCAGGAGGAGCTTGGCATCCCCTTCGTCTACGTGACGCACAACCAGGAAGAAGCGCTGACCATGAGCGACCGCATGGCGGTGATGCACCAGGGCGGCCTGGAGCAGATCGGGCCCAAGCTAGAGGTCTACAACGCGCCTGCCACGCGCTTCGTCGCCTCCTTCGTCGGTGCGCCGAACAAGCTTGGCGGGCGCGTGATCGACGGCGACGGCGAGCGCCTGCGCATCGATTGGGGGGGTATCACGCTGACCGGACGATGCGCGAGCGATGCCCGGCCGGACGATCCGGTAGAGGTGTTTCTCAAGAGCGAACGGATCGTGCTCAGCCCCGCGGCGGACGGCATTCAACACGAGAACCGGTTCGAAGGGACTGTGCGGGACATCATCTTCAAGGGCCAGTTCGCCGATTATATCGTGCGCGCCGACAACGAGGTGGAGCTGGTCGTCAGCGGGCCGCCCACCATCGCGGGAGTCGATCGCAATTCCCGCGTGAGCCTGGGCTGGGATGTCGAAGCGGCCGATGTGTTCACGGTTGAAGATGGTGAGCCGTGACCCAGGTGAGAAATGCGGGCTAGGCGCCGTGCCCTGCACCTCGACCCGCGCGTGCGCTTCGCCGCGCTGGTGGGGCCGGGCGCCCTGTTTATCCTCCTGTTTCTGCTGATACCGCTTCTCTCGATCCTGGTATTCAGCTTCTGGCGGACCGAAAACTACGAGCTGATCCAGGACTGGAACCTGAACAACTACGGGTCGGTCCTGGGCGAGTGGATCTACCTCAAGTTCCTGCTGCGCTCGCTTGCCATGGCCGCTGCGGTTTCCGCCGTCTGTCTCATCTACGCCTGGCCTTGTGCATACCTGATCGCCAAGCACGGCGGCCGCTACCGCTTGATTTTCGTGCTGCTTACTGCGGCACCGTTCCTCACCGGCATCCTGCTGCGTATCACCGCAATGCAGCAGATTCTGGGCCCTATAGGGCTGGTCAACATGGCACTGATGGAGCTCGGGCTGCCTCCGATCGAAGTGCTCATGTATACCAACATCGCCAGCGCAATCGGTTTGATCTACCTGTGGATCCCCTTCATGTTGCTCGCCATTTACCTCTCGCTCTTCAACTTCAATTTCGAGTTGCTGGAAGTGGCGAAGGTGTGCGGCGCAAAGCCATGGCGGGCCTTCATGGAGGTGACGTGGCCGCTCAACTGGATAGGAACGGCGATCGGGATCGTGCTCGTTTTTATTCCCACCTTCGCCGCCTCGGTGACACCGCGCTTCCTGGGCGGCACGAACGGCGCGATGTTCGTCAACCGTCTCGAGCACCAGTTCGGATCGGCCGGCACGTGGGCCCTCGGCTCGGCGATGGGGGTGGTGATGTGCGTCGCCTCGCTCGTGGTCACCTTCATGCTCTGGCGCACGATCAGGTTGCGCCGTGCCGGCTTCACAGGCGCGGGGGCCTGACGTGGCCGCGGTGAACCCAGGCGAGCGCTTCGCGATCGGCGGCCAGACCGTGTTGCTGTTGGCGCTCTACCTGTTCCTCTACTTCCCCATCTTCTACATCGGCTACCTGTCGGTCGTGGATAACAGCGTATGGCCGTTCCCGCCGGTGTTTACCGGCGAGTGGTACGGCCGCCTCATGATCATGAGCGACTTCCACACAGGCCTGTTGAACAGCGTTTTCATCGGTGCCGGCACTGCCGTGCTCTCGACGCTGTTCGCCACGACCGCGGCGATCGGGATTCTCCGTTATCCGCTGCGCCGCCGCGGCCTCGTTGTAGTCCTGTTTCTCGTGCCGCTCTTCGTCGCCCAGATCCTGATCGGCATATCGACCCTGATGTTCAACCGGAACGTTCTGGGTATTCCCGGCAACATCGAGTCCGCGATCGTGGCCAACACGACCTACAGCGTGTCCTTCGCGTTTCTCGTGATCCTGGCGCAGCTCGTGCGCTACGACTGGCGCTTCGACGAGGTCGCCCAGGTGTTCGGCGCGCGGCCGCTGCGCACCTTTCGTGAGGTCACGTTCCCAAATATCTGGCCCGCCATCCTCGGCGCTTTCATCATTAGCTTCATTCTCGGTTTCAACAACTTCGAGATCACCTTCTACAACGTGGCGGCCATTCCGACGCTCCCCACCATCGCCTGGGGAACCCTGCGCCACGGAATCGAGCCCGAGCTTTACGCGTTGGCGACCATCGTCAATGCGCTGGTCTTCCTCCTTCTGTTCGTCATCTACCTGCTGATTCGCGTCGGTGCGCTCCGGCTCGGCGTGCCGGACGACTGAGGTCCGTTCTGGTGCCTATGCGGGCACGCGATAGTCGCGAATGACGTCCGGATCCGGCTCGGCACCGAGGCCGGGGCCGGTGGGGATGCGAAAGAGGCCGCCCTCGGTCGGGGAGACGAATCCGGGGTAAAGCGTCGCCTCGAGCCGCGTGTAGAAACGCTCGGCCCAGCCGCCGCCGGGCCCGCCGGTGAGAGGCATCGCGGAGAGGAGCTGCAGGGTTGCGAGCCAGCCGGGGCCAAAGTAAGGCGAGTGCGGCATCACCGTCACGTCGTGTCCTTCGGTCAGCGCCAGCACCTTGTGGAACTCGGTGACGCCGCCCACCTTGGTCACGCTCGGCTGCACGTAGCGCACCGCGCCCGCATCCAGCATCCGCCGGAACTCGAACGCCGTGCACGCATTCTCGCCGCAGGCGAGGTCGATGCCAGACTCCTGCTGAAGCCGTGCCAGCGCGGAGAAATCCTCTGGCGGGAAGATGGGCTCTTCAAGCCAGTGGAGGTCGTAAGCCTTGAGCCGGGCCGCCATCGCGTGCGCCTCGGCCGGCGTCCACGGACAGTTCGTGTCCGTGCAGAGCGGCATATCCGGCCCCATCGCCTCGCGCGCCGCGGCGATCTCGGCCTCGCCCGTCTCGTGGAGCTTGATTGCGGGGTAGCCTTCGTCGAGTGCAGCGCGCACGGTCTCCGCAACGAGCTCCCGGTCCCGGTACTTGAGAAGGCTCGCGTAGCCGGGAACGAGCGGCGGGATGGCCGGTCCGCCGAGGAGCTGGCCGAGCGGCAGCCCTGCTCTTTTCCCCGCGAGATCCCAAAGCGCGATGTCGACGGCCGAGATCCCGAACATGGTGATGCCGTAACGGCCGAAGAGGTGCAGCGCCTGCTGGAGCTCGCGGTTCAGCGAAGCGATGTCTGTGGCATCGCGCCCGATCAGGATGGGCGCCACCGTCGCGTCGACGACCGCTTGCACCGCCGGCAAGCAATTGTAGCTGAAGGCTTCCCCCCAGCCGGTGGCGCCGTCCTCGGTCTCGACCCGCACGAGGAGGATGCTGAGCCCCTCCCACGCCTGCCCGCCCCAGGCCGGCGGCGGCCCGCCGTGATCGTGCGGGATGGCGAGGGGGATCGTTTCGATGCGGGTGATCTTCATGCGCGTATCCCAAGCGTGGATTGTCGAAACCGGGGTCATGTGCGGTCGCAGACCAGGTCGCGGATGTGGCCGGGCGGTGGCGGCGGCAGTTCGATGCCGAAGCGGCGCTTCAGTGCGTCGGCAATGAGCTCGAAGCAGGCGCCGTAGCGAACGACCTCGAAGGTCTCCAGGTCGAGCAGGGTGGATGAGGCCCGATACAGGTGAAAGAGGCGAAGGCCGTGGTCGATAACGATGTCGGCGATCGCGATCAACTCCGGCTCGATGTCGTCCACGCGGAACTTCGTGCCGGATAGCGAGAGGTTCGCAGACGAGCCGAACAGCGGATGCAGGGCCTCGCGGCTGAGCCGGGTAATCGCTGCGTGGAAGGGGCCCGCGTTGAGCAGCATCAGCACGGTGCCGGCGCTGGTGGATGCCGCAAGCGCTTCCGGCTCCATCTTGCGCAGGATGGGGTGATCCATGCGCGCCGGTGCGATCGCGCCGACCGGCAGGTCGTAGTCTTCGATCAAGGTGCTGGCGACATCCCACCCCTTCTGATCGAGGACGTGAAGCTCGCGATGCAGGGTCAGGTCGCCGAGCATCGCGTTCAGCTTCGACGGTGTGCGCCGCTTGGTCTCGAAGATCGTCTTCAGCGCCGCAGCCGACCCGCCGATGGCGGAATAGCCGACGCTCATGGGCAGGATGGCAATTCCGCCGCGTTCGAGAACGGCGAAGGCCCGCTCGGCATCGCGCTGAACGTCCGGTCTACCTGTCACGTTCGGTATTCCCTCCACGGCCGTGCAAGCCGTGACCGTGGCAAGCTTTTCAGACTAGCCCTCCGCCGGCGGGCCGCCGTAGCCGAGCGGGCGAACCGCGTCTGCGATCTCGCCCAAGATCGCCGGATCGTCGATCGTTGCCGGCATCTTGACCTCTTCCCCGTCGGCGATCTTCGCCATGGTGCCGCGCAGAATCTTGCCCGAGCGGGTCTTCGGCAGGCGCTCCACTACCGCCGCCTGCTTGAAGGCGGCGACCGGGCCGATGGTCTCGCGCACCATGCGCACAAGCTCCACCACGATCTCCTCCTGCGGCCGGTTGACGCCCATCTTCAGCACGACGAAGCCCAATGGGAGCTGCCCCTTCAGCGCGTCGGCGACGCCGACGACCGCGCATTCCGCCACGTCCTGATGCGCCGCCAGCACCTCTTCCATCGCGCCGGTGGAGAGCCGGTGGCCCGCGACATTGATGATGTCGTCGGTGCGGCTCATGATCCAGAGATAGCCGTCCTCGTCGATGACGCCGGCATCGCCGGTCAGGTAATAGCCGGGGAAACGCGTGAAGTAGGCTTCCTCGAAGCGCTTGTCGTTGTTCCAGAGCGTCGGCGTGAAGCCGGGCGGCAGCGGAAGCCGGACCACGATCGAGCCGATGCCGCCCGGCGGCACCTGTTCGCCCACTTCATCCACGACCTCGATCCGATAGCCCGGCACCGGCTTGGTGGGTGAGCCGGGCTTCACCGGCAGCGCGCCGAGGCCTGTGCAGTTGGCGCCCATGGGCCAGCCGGATTCGGTCTGCCACCAGTGGTCGAAGACGGGGCGCTCCAGGTGACGCTCAGCCCAGGCGAGGGTGTCGGGATCGGTACGCTCGCCGGCGAGGAACAGCGTGTCGAAGCAGGAGATGTCGTAATCGGCGAGGCGGGCTGCGTTGGGGTCGTCGCGCTTGATCGCACGGAACGCCGTCGGCGCGGTGAACATGGCGCTCACCCCGTGCTCCGAGATCACCCGCCAATAGGCGCCGGCGTCGGGGGTGCCGACCGGCTTGCCCTCGAAGAGGATCGACGGGCAGCCATAGATGAGCGGCGCATACACGATATATGAGTGGCCGACCACCCAGCCGATATCAGACGCCGCCCACCACACTTGGCCCGGCGCCCGGTTGTAGACGCCACTCATGCTCCAATGGAGCGCCACCAGGTGCCCGCCGTTGTCGCGCACGATGCCCTTGGGATCGCCGGTGGTGCCGGAGGTGTAAAGGATATAGAGCGGGTCGGTGGCGGCGACGGGCACGCACCCCACCGGCTCCGCCGCCGCCATGACCTCGTCCCAGGTCTCGTCGCGGCCGGCCGTGAGCGGCGCCTCCAGCTCGGGCCGTTGCACGACGATGCACCGCTCGGGCTTGTGGCGCGCGCGCTCGATCGCCTCGTCCACTAGCGGCTTGTAGGCGATGACCCGTTTCACCTCGATGCCGCAGGAGCCGCAGACGATAACCTTGGGCTTCGCGTCGTCGATCCTGGTCGCAAGCTCGTTCGCCGCGAAACCGCCGAACACCACGGAGTGAACGGCGCCGATGCGGGCGCAGGCCAGCATGGCGATGGCAGCTTCCGGGACCATCGGCAGGTAGAGAACGACACGGTCGCCCCGGCCGACACCGCGTGCGCTGAGCGCACCGGCGAAGCGCGCGGCGAGCCCCTGCAGCTCGGCATAAGTGAAGCTCTGCACGATGCCGGTTACGGGACTGTCGTAGATCAGTGCCGTCTGTTCGCCGCGCCCCGCGTCCACGTGGCGATCCAGCGCGTTGTGGCAGGTATTGACCTCGGCGCCTGGGAACCAGCGGGAGAAGGGCGGGCGTGAGTGGTCGAAGACACGGTCCCACCGCTTCTCCCAATCGATGCCTTCCGCCGCCTCGGCCCAGAAGGCCTCGGGGTCTTCGAGCGAGCGCGCATAGGTCTCGTCGTAGCGGCTGGTCATGGGGCGGATCCCGGTCGGTGGCGGTGCCGCCGATATTGGCGCGCGCTCACGGGCCGGGCAAGCGTCGGGGGCCGCCGGCAAGGCGTGGGACATGAGGAGTGCCGGGTCGCAAGGCGGCCCGGACGGCGCGACCGCGCCGCGCGCGTATGCGCGTAGGCAAGCGACCGGAGCTCGCGCCCGCCGATTGAGGGATATGATTAACTTCGCGCCCGGCGCCTGAGGGGCATAACGAGAAACTTGGCGGCTTGTCTTGGGTCCGTAATCCTGTACCGTGCGCCCGGTCTTTCGTGACGACGCCGAGACGCCGGGGTCATGGCCGACCCGTCCACCCTCGCTGCTTTCATCGAATCACTCGGCTTGAGCCGGGTCGCCTGCGTTGGCGACGTGATGCTGGACCGGTTCGTCTACGGGCGGGTCGAGCGCACCTCGCCCGAGGCGCCGGTGCCGATCCTCCGTACCGACCACGACGTCTACATGCTGGGCGGCGCAGGCAACGTGGTGCGCAATCTCGTCTCGCTCGGTGCGCGGGCGACTCTGCTCTCGGTGATCGGGGACGACGAGGTGGGGCGCAGACTCAACGGCCTGGTCGGGCGCGAGGAGCGGGTCGAGCCCCACCTGCTGGTGGAGCGGGGGCGGCTCTCCTCCGAAAAGACCCGCTTCGTTGCCGGCGGCCAGCAGCTCTTGCGCACCGATTCGGAGACGACCGACGCGATCGCCCAGCGCTCGGCCGAGAGTCTCCTCGGCCTCGCCCGGGACGCCTTCGCGGCCTGCGACGTGGTCGTGCTCTCGGATTACGCCAAGGGCGTGCTTCCTCCCGAACTGGTGCGGCAGCTGATAGAGACGGCCCAGAGCGCCGCGAGGCCGGTGGTGGTGGATCCCAAGGGCCGCGACTTCGCGCGCTACGCCGGCGCCACGGTGCTGACGCCCAACCGCGCCGAGCTCGGGTTTGCTGCGGGGGAGAGCCTGGAGACCGACGACGCCATCGTTGTCACTTGCCGCGACCTCATTGCCCGGCACCGCCTGGGCGCGATCCTGGTCACCCGCAGCCGCGACGGGATGACGCTCGTCTCCGCCGACGGCCGCGTTGCCCATCTCGGGGCGGTTGCGCGCGAGGTGTTCGACGTCTCAGGCGCCGGAGATACGGTGGTGGCGACGCTTGCCGCCGCGCTCGGCCAGAGCATAGACCTCATCGCCGCTGCCCAGCTCGCGAACGCGGCCGCCGGAGTCGCGGTCGGCAAGGCAGGCACCGCTGCGGTCCGCGCCGCCGACCTGCTGCACGCGGTCCGTGCGGGAGACCTCTCCGCCTCCGAGGCCAAGATCGTGCCGCTGGCAGGCGCGCTGGAGGCCGTCGCCGGCTGGCGCACGCAAGGGCAGCGCATCGGCTTCACCAACGGCTGCTTCGACCTCCTCCACCCCGGCCACGTTTCGCTGCTGCGCCAGGCACGGCAGGCGGCGGACCGGCTCGTCGTCGGCCTCAACGGCGATGCCTCGGTACGGCGCCTCAAAGGGGCGGACCGCCCGGTGCAGGGCGAGTCGGCGCGGGCGCAAGTGCTGGCCTCGTTGGAGACGGTCGATCTGGTCGTGGTCTTCGCCGAGGACACGCCGGTGCGCCTGATCGAGGCGCTGCGCCCCGACTGCCTGGTCAAGGGCTCCGACTACACCGTGGATGAGGTGGTAGGCGCGGACATCGTGCAGGGCTACGGCGGCACCGTGCTGATCGCCGAGAACGAGCCCGGCTACAGCACCACCGGCACCATCAGGCGCCTGCGCGGTTGAGCGACTCTCGTACCGACGGCTAAACGCTCTCGGCGGGCTGAACGAAGCGGTCGATGATCTTCTTGATGCCGGCCTTGTCGAATGCGACTTCGAGCTTGTCGCCGTCCACCGCCCGAATTCTTCCGTAGCCGAACTTCTGGTGAAAGACTCGCTCGCCGGCCGCGTAGCCGCCGGGCCCCGCCCCGCTGGTGACGGGCAAAGGCGCGGCGTCGATGACGGGCGGCATCCGCCGGCTCCGGTAGGCCGCGTGCTCGGACATGAGGCGTCGTGCGGCAGCGGCCCCGCCATGGCCGCGATAGAGCCCGCCCGGCGCCGGCTGCATGCCCGTTCCTTCGGAAAGCATCACGTGGTCCGGGGCCAGCTCGTCGACGAAGCGCGAAGGGATCGCGCTCACCCACTGACCGTGCCGGTGCCGGTTGGCCGCGAAAAGGACATGGGCACGTAGGCGCGCGCGGGTGAGCCCGACATAGGCGAGGCGGCGTTCCTCCTCCAGCCCGGCTGCGCCCGATTGGTCGAGCGCCAGCTGATGGGGGAACAACCCTTCCTCCCAGCCCGGCAGGAACACCGTGTCGAACTCAAGGCCCTTGGCGCCGTGGAGCGTCATGATGTTGACCATCTCTTCCGCTCCGTCTCCCTCCCGGTCCATGACCAGGCTCACATGGTCGAGGAAGGCGGCGAGGTCCTCAAACTCGGAGAGCGCCTCGACCAGCTCCTTCAGGTTTTCGAGCCGGCCGGGGGCGGCGGGTGAGCGGTCCTTCTGCCACATCTCGGTGTAGCCGGATTCGTCCAGCATCGTCCCGACTACCTCGGCATGGGGGGTCACGGCGAGGGCAGCGCGCCAGCCACGGAGCCGGCCAATCAGCCCGGCCAACGCCGAACGGGCGCGGGGCTTCAACTCGTCGGTCTCGATCAGCCGCTCCGCCGCCCGGTAGAGAGAGTGGCCGGCCGCGCGCGCAAGCTCGTGGATGGGGCGCAGCGAGGCCTCGCCGAGCCCGCGCTTGGGCAGATTCACGATGCGCTCGAAGGCGAGGTCGTCGTCGGGGCGCATCACAGCGCGAATGTACGCCACGGCGTCCCGGATTTCCTGGCGTTCGTAGAAGCGCAGGCCGCCGATCACGCGGTAGGGCAGACCGATGCTGAGGAATCGCTCCTCGAACGCGCGGGTCTGGAAGCCGGCGCGGACGAGAATGGCCATGCTGTCGAGGCTCTCTCCCCCGCGCTGAAGCGCCTCGATGGCCTCGCCGACGGCGCGCGCTTCCTCATCGCCGTCCCAGGTCTCGGTGGTGCGGACCTTCTCGCCGTCCTCGCCCTCGGTCCAGAGCGTCTTGCCGAGGCGGCCGGCATTGTGGGCGATCAGGCCCGATGCGGCGGCGAGGATGTGCCCGGTGGAGCGGTAGTTGCGCTCCAGCCGGACCACGCTTGCGCCGGGAAAATTCTGCTCGAAGCGGAGGATGTTGCCGACCTCGGCGCCACGCCAGCCATAGATCGACTGATCGTCGTCGCCGACGCAGCAGATGCTGTGGTGGGTCTGCGCCAGCAGCCGGAGCCAGAGGTACTGTGCGACGTTGGTGTCCTGATACTCGTCCACCAGCAGATAGCGGAAGCGCTGCTGGTAGTCGGCGAGCACGTCGGCATGCTTGGTGAAAAGGGTGAGGTTGTGCAGCAGGAGATCGCCGAAATCGACCGCGTTCACGGTGCGGAGCCGCTCCTGATAGGCCTTGTACAGAGCCGGCGCACGCCCGTTCGCGTAATCGGCGCCGTCCGCACCCGCTACCTTGTCGACGGTCAGCCCGCGGTCCTTCCAACGCTGGATGATGATCGAGAGAGTGCGTGCCGGCCATCGCTTCTCGTCGATGTCCGCCGCCCGGATGATCTGCTTCAGCAGGCGAATCTGGTCGTCGGTGTCGAGGATGGTGAAGTCCGGCTTGAGCCCGGCGAGCTCGGCATGGCGGCGGAGGATCCGGGCGGCGATGGCATGGAAGGTGCCGAGCCAGAGCCCGGCGGCGGAGCGTCCCATCAGTCGCTCCACGCGGCCGATCATTTCGCGCGCCGCCTTGTTGGTGAAGGTGACCGCGAGCACTTGTCCGGGCCGGGCGCGGCCGGTGGCGAGGATGTGGGCAAGGCGCGTGGTGAGCACGCGGGTCTTGCCGGTGCCGGCGCCCGCGAGCACGAGCAGCGGACCGTCGAGCGATTCCGCCGCCCGGCGCTGCTCCGGATTCAGGCCGTCGAGATAGGCCGACGTGGCCACCGGCGACGGCGGCCGGGCGTCGGGCTCGGCGGGCAGGCTGAGCGCGGGTTCGAAGGGCTCGTTCATGGACCACGGCGCGGGAGGATTCGCCGACTATAGCACGGGCTCGGACACCCGCGCCTGATGGGGGAGTTCAGGCGGCCTCAGGCTCCCGCGTGCGGTCGTAGCGCATGCCGAGGCTGTAGCGCTCCACCGTGATCCCATCGAGGAAGTGGAAGGGGCGGTCCTTGCGGCCGTGAAAGCCGGGGGCCCGCATCAGGATCCCATCGCCGGGCCCGGCTGCGAGCGCGCGGGCGCCGGCGCCGCTGCGGTCGGCGCAGAGGCCGAAGCGGCCGTCCCCGCTGAGTTGGACGATCACCACCAGGCCGACATAGCGGACATGATCCCGGTGCGGCGTGATGCCGCGCGCGCCGGGCGGATAGCGCTGCAGGACCAGGTCGTTGAGGGGCAGCGCCTCCAGCGGGGGCGATGCCATGGCACCGAGGGCTGCGGCGACCAGCCTCTCCACGGCTTGTGTCAGCTGCCAAAGGGGGTGAGGCTGGGGGATCGAGAGGCAGATGTCGAAGTCCTGATAAACTGCCCGCTCCCCCTCGCCGATGACCGGCCTTGCGCCGCGGAAGGCGAGGTCCGCGCCGGCCTCGATGAAGGGCCGGCAGTCCGCCGGTGCCAGCAGCGGCAATACCGCGGCATCCTCGCGCGCCACCCGGTCGAGGGCCGCAGCCATCGCAGCCTGGCCCGCGCGCAGCGTCGGCAGCCCGGTCGGTGCCGTGCCGGCTGCGCCCGTTACTGCCCCGCCGCGTCCGGTCATGGTGGTTGCCCCTCTGGACTCATCTACCGCGCCCGCGACGGTTCCCGCGCGGGCGACTATCGCGGAAGCCGCCCCGCCTTGCCAGTCCGGCGCACTTCGGTACCAGCCTTGCCGCCGGTGGCCGCAGCCCTATAGTCCCGCCGCCGCCGCGCGGGCGGCAGCCACGCGGGGAGGAGGAAGCGGATGGGGTCGCTCGATGTCGTCGGGATCGGCAATGCGATCGTCGATGTGGTGGCCGAGGCCGACGACGCTCTGCTCGCCGAAGAAGGCCTCCCCAAGGGCTCGATGACCCTGATCGATGCCGAGCGCGCCGAGGCGCTCCGCGCGCGCATGGGCCGCGCGGTGGAGGTCTCCGGCGGCTCGGCCGCCAACACCATGGTGGGCGTCGCCAAGCTCGGCGGCGCGGCCGGCTACATCGGCAAGGTGCGGGACGATGCGGCGGGTGCGGTGTTTCGCCACGACATCCAGGAGGCGGGCGTCGTCTTCCCTACCCCGGCGGCGGCGGACGGCGCTGCGACCGCTCGTTGCCTGATCTTCGTGACCCCCGACGCCCAGCGCACGATGAACACCCACCTCGGCGCCTGCGTGGAGCTCGGCCCCGCCGATATCGATCCGGACTTCATTGCGAGCGCTCGGCTGCTCTACATGGAGGGCTATCTCTGGGACCCGCCTGCGGCCAAGGAGGCCTTCCGCAAGGCACTCGGGATCGCCCACGCAGCAGGCGGGCGGGTCTGCCTCTCGCTCTCGGACAGCTTCTGCGTGGACCGCCACCGGGTGGAGCTCCGCGATCTGGTGGCGAATCACATCGACGTGCTGTTCGCGAACGAGGACGAAGCGATGGCGCTTTACGAAGTGCTGGACTTCGACGCGGCCCTCGCCGCCGCCCGCGCGGACTGCGCCATCGCGGCTCTCACCCGAAGCGCCCAGGGCTCCGTGGTCGCGGGCGAAGGCGCGGTCCACACCATCGAGGCGGCGCCCATCGACCGGCTGGTCGATACCACCGGTGCAGGCGACCTCTACGCCGCAGGCTTCCTCCTGGGATTGGCTCGGAGTTTCGACCTCGCCCGCTGCGGCCGCCTCGCCTCGCTCACGGCCGGGGAGATCCTCGGCCACTACGGCGCCCGGCCGGAGGCGGACATCGCCCCCTTCGTCGACGCGAGCCGGCAACCCCTTTAGCCCGAATTTTGGCCCGGACCATGGTGCGGTGCAGGACGCGCGCCGCCGGTGCCAGTATCGCGCCATGCGTCGACTATGTTCCCGCGCGCGTATCCGCGCGACTTACCGCGCGCACGCGACTCATATTCTGCGCCCGCGACCTTTCAGGCGCGGGCGACTCGGGTGGGCGCGTCCCTGTCCCGAGGAATCCCACTTATCCCACTTAATCCCGCCGAATCCCGCCCACAAATTAAGTTGCAAGACTCGATATTCCGCGCGCATGACCCTGCGGGCGTGCGCGATATCCCACTTAATCCCGGCGAATCCCGCTTCGAATTTAATTTCTGGCCCAGGCGGGATGGCGGAACCGGACCGCGACCCTGGCGAGAACTCCGGGCTATGCGACCTTCGGCAGCACCTCGTTCTTGAGCAGCGCCATGGACTCGTACCAGGCCTCGTAGGGCTCCCATTCGTGCCCCATGGCGAGCAGCGTTCCGAAGGGGCCGATTTCGGCCCGCAGGTCGTTCAGCTTTTGCGCGACTTCGTCGACGCTGCCGACGATGAAGACGTTGTCCACGAGGTACTCGATGGTCACGTCGCTGTCGGGCATGTCGGGATCGTTCTTCAGCAGGGGGAGCATCCCGACCTTGGGCAGGAGGCGGAGGAAGTAGTCGCGGAAATCGCGGGCGAGGACCCCCTCGCACGCAAGCTTCCGGGCCTGGGCGCCGGTTTCCGCCACCACGACCTCGCGGGCGACGCGCCACACGTTGGCATCGGGGGTACGGCCCGCCTCGCGCGCTCCTTCCTCGATCGCCTCCCAGTGCGTCTTGAGCAGCACCGGGGGCACGAGGTTGATGGACATGGGCATCCAGCCCTTGGCGGCGGCCATCTTCAGCGTGGACGAGCGGGGCGAGACGCCGGCGACACCGATCGGGGGATGCGGCTTCTGGTAGGGGCGAACGTGAGCCCTGAGCCCGATGTCTGTCTCGGTTTCAGGCACGGTGAAGCGAAAGCCGTCGCTCTCGTAGACGCCGGGCGCGGGGTCGGTCCAGAGCTTCAGGATCGTGTCCAGCGCGGCCCGCGTGTAGCTCTGGTTGTTGATGGCGGGGTTGTCGCCCCAATAGCCGAAGACCTGCATGTCGCCGGGGAAGCTGCCGGTGCCGACACCCCAGTTGAAGCGGCCCTCCGCCATGTGGTCGAGCTGCGCGATCCGGTGGGCGAGAACGAAGGGATCGTGGTTCGGGATGCAGCTCACGCCCGTGCCCAGCCTGATCTGCTTGGTGAGCGGGATCGCCTGCGCGATGAGCAGGTCCGGCGCGGGGATGTTCTCCCACTCCGACGTGAAGTGCTCGCCGATCCAGACCTCGGCGTAGCCGAGCTCGTCGAGCTTGACGATCTGATCCAGGTCCGCCTTGAGCGTCTCGGTGAAGTTCGCGCCCGGCGGGTGCAGCGGCATGGTGAAAAGACCGAGTTGCATAGAACCGTCTCCAGCCGTGTTCATCCAAGAATGCGCGCAGGATACCCGGGACGTCACGCCCTCGCGAATCCCGGCGCCGTCTAGCTCGGCGGCGGTGCGCCGGCCTTGGCGGCGATGGTGGCGCGGGCGACCTTGGCCTCGCGGTAGGCGAGGTAGAGGGTGCTCGCGAAGATGACGACACCGCCGATCCAGACGTAGAGCACCGGGATTTCGTTGAACAGCAGGTAGCCGTAGAGCGACGACCAGATCAGGCGGAGGAAATCGACCGGGAGCACGACCGTCGCGTCCGCCTCGCGGAAGGCCTGACCGAGGCAGAGGTGGCCAAGGGTGCCGACGCTCCCCATCAACGCGAACCAGCCAAGGTCCTCCAGTGTCGGCCATTGCCAGACGAAGGCTGCCGCGATGGAGGAGAGCGGTGTGAGAAAGACCGCCATGTAGGCGGTCATCGTCAGGCTCGATTCCGTGCGCGACAGCAGCTTGATGAGGATCAGCGCCGCGGCCCAGACGGCCGAGGAGCCGAGCACCAGCAGCGAGCCGGGGTCGAGCGCCGCCATGCCGGGGCGGATGATCACGAGCGCGCCTGCGAAGCCCGCGATGAGCGCGACGATACGCCGGACGCGCACCGCCTCGCCGAGCAGGAGCACCGCACCCACGGTGACGAAGAGCGGCGCCGTGAAGCTCAGAGCGGCAACGGTGCCGAGGGGCGTGATCGGCACCGCCAAGAAAAACATCAGCATGGCCGAGACGTGGACCGCGCCCCGCACGGCATGGAGCGGCAACTTGCGCGTGCGGAGCGCCCCGAAGCCGTGGCGCAGCAGGAACGGCGCGATGAAGACCAGGCCGAAGAGATTGCGGAAGAAGGCGACTTCGAAGGGGTGCTGCTCGCTCGATGCGATGCGGATCACCGCGTGCATCGACGCGAAGCCGATGGTGGCCCCCAGCAACAGCAGCATGCCGCGCGTCGGCGGCGGCAGGGCAAGGTAGGCGGCGAGCAGCGGCGCGAGCGGCCCGGCCCAGCGCGGCAGGCCGTTAGGGACGCGGCTTCTCCTCGGTGGGGCCGCCGGCCTCCTTCCACGCACCGAAGCCGCCCGCGATGTGGGCGACGGGGCTAAGCCCCATGTTCTGCGCCGCCTGTGTGGCCAGCGCCGAGCGCATACCGCCTGCGCAGAAGAAGACGAACTTCTTGCCGCTCGCGAAGAAGGGCTTGTGATAGGGACTATCGGGGTCGATCCAGAATTCGATCATACCCCGCGGCACGTGGCGTGCGCCGAGGACGGCACCGTCACGCCACAGCTCCCGGATATCGCGGATATCGACGAGCTCGACGTCCGCGTCATCCATCAGTCGGATAGCGTCCTCGGCCGAGAGGGTCTCGATCTCGGCCTCGGCCTCGGTCACCAGCTGCGTGATTCCCTTGGTGATCATGGCTTCTCCTTGCGACGCACCGGAGCGCCGCGATGATGGCCGATCCTTGGCGTTGCCGCCAGCGGCCGGCGCACTCAGGCTCCGCTAGGCTGGGTCTGACGGCTTCGACGGCGCCTCCAGCGCCGCCAGCAGGGCCAGCAGCCGCGCATCCCGCTCGGCCGCGAGCGCCGGGATCGACTGGCCGCCCAGCATTTCGTCCACGGCGCGACTCATGGTCTCGATCGCGTCGCCGTCCAGGCGGGGCGTGCCGAAATCGGCCCACCAACTCTCCATCGGCGGCCCGAATTGCTCGAACGCGGCGCGCACCCCGCCCTCGCCGCCCGCGAGATGGAACGTCAGGAACGGTCCCATGAAGGCCCAGCGGAGCCCAGGACCGTGGGAGACCGCCGCGTCGATGTCGGCGGCGCTCGCCGTGCCCGAAAGCAACAGATGGAAGGCTTCGCGGAAGAGCGCCGCCTGCAGCCGGTTGGCGATATGGCCCGGCACTTCGCGCTCGACCTTGATCGCCCGCTTACCGTGGGCGTTGTAGAAGGCGAGCGTCCACTCGACCGCCTCCGGATCGGTGCCGCTGCCGCCCACCACCTCGACCAGAGGGACGAGATGGGGCGGATTGAAGGGATGGCCCACGACGAAGCGCGCCCCGTTGCGGAAGCCTTCCTGCAGCGCGCTGATCAGGAGGCCCGACGAGCTCGACGCGACTACCGCGTCCGCCGTCAGTACGGGATCGATACGACCGTAGAGCGCGCGCTTGAGCGCCTGGTCCTCCGGCGCGTTCTCCTGAACGAAGACCGCGCCTTCAACCGCGTCCTCCGGCTCGTCCACCACGCGCACTCGTGCAGGGTCGGCGCCCGGGCTGAGGCCGAGCCGCTCCATCGCGGGCCAGGCAGCGTCGACGAAGGCGCGGAGGCGCCCGGCGGTGTCGGGTGCCGGGTCCCATGCGGTGACCGAGAAGCCGCGAGCCAGGAAATAGGTCGCCCAGCTCACTCCGATCGTGCCGGTGCCGAGCAGCGCGATATCGCCGACCTCCGCAGGTGCGGGCCGTGCCATGAGAGCCTCCTTCGCTTGCCGGCGAACCGCCTATGGGGCGGCTCTGTCGAATTTGCCGCCTGGCGGCGCCGCCCGGCGCTATATATACCGCGAGCGCCCGGCAATCGAGGGACCGGGGCAGGGCGGCGTGCTGCCGAAGGAGGACATCATGGTGGACAAGGTGGTGAAGTCGGACGCGGAATGGCGCGCGGCGCTGACTGAAGAGCAGTACTACGTGACCCGGATGAAGGGCACCGAGCGGGCCTTCACCGGCGCTTATTGCAGCGAGAAGGCGCCGGGCGAATACGCCTGCGTCTGCTGCGGCGCTTCTCTCTTCAACTCTGGCGATAAATTCGAGTCCGGAACCGGATGGCCGAGCTTCGCCAGGCCGATCGATGAGGCCAACGTCGGCACGGTGGAGGACACGAGCTACGGCATGCGCCGGATCGAGGTCATGTGCAACCGATGCGACGCCCATCTCGGCCACGTCTTCCCGGACGGACCGGCGCCCACGGGATTACGCTACTGCATGAATTCGGCCGCGCTCGTGCTGACGCCCAGCGACGAAAGTGGGTCGGAAGGCGCCTAACCCAGAATTTTCGCCGCGGTCACAGTTTGCAGTTCGGGGGAGACGGGCCTCACTCGTCTCGCGACGACGCCACCTCCCGCACGATGTCCCTGAAGAGGCCGAATGGCGACAGGTCGTCGGCGGACCGCCGCGAGATCATCCCCGCGCGATAGCGGTATGAGCCGAACGCTACCGGCAGAGGTTTCAGAGGTTGTCCGGGGAGCCTGTCGAGGAAGGTCAGCGAGAGCCATGACAGACAAGGACCTGCGCCCATCAGGAACAAACCGCCGCAACCGGCACGGGTGACGGTTTTCACCCGCTTGCTCGTCCTGTCGTAGAGCTGGTCGAGAACCCCGGTCAACCCCGGCCGCCCGTTGGCGGTGTCAGTCCGCATGGGCGCGTCGAAGTCAATCCACGGGTAGTCGGCGAGCGCCTCTTCGTTCAGCGTACCCGAATGAAGCGGATGGTTCTTGTGGGCGACGATTCCCCACGTCATGTCGAGGAAGCGTTCGCTCCTCAGGAACTGTGGCAGGGGTTCGTTGCCGCTGATCCCACCGCAGTGGAGGTCGCTGTCGCCGTTCGCCAAGAGGCGGATCCCCTCCGACAAGGGGGTGGTCTTCAGTTTGAGCTCTACCCCGGGGCAGGTCTCGTGGAACCTGGCGATGACATCGGGGAGAACGGCCCCCATCCACACAGGCCCGGCCGTGACCCGCAGACTGCCAGTGCGGCCGGAGAGCGTCGCACTGATTTTCTCTTCGGCAATTTCGATTTCATATAGGATGTGGCGTGCCAGATCGACGACCACGGCGCCGAGCGGCGTGAGCCGGACACCCGTGGACATGCGGTCGAACAGCCGCCCACCGAATTGGCGCTCGAGCCTTGCGACAACCCGCGAGAGGGCAGGCTGCGTGATGCCGAGCTTGTCGGCCGCGGACAGAATCGCGCCTGCTTCCGCGACGGCGAGGAATTTGGTCAGGTCCTTGCGTTTTTCAAACATCTTGCGTCCACATCCTTCGGGAATTAACTCCATGTCCCTCACCTGTGGATGTGGCAAGCATGGTGAATGGCGTCTAACAACAAATTCTGATTCAGCCGATAGGATATACTTATCCGATATCGGTACGGGGGGCGAGACAGCTCCGGTGAGGCCGACAGCGCGACTCGTGATTTCTCTAAGTTGTGATACAGCGCCCAACGGTCGCCCGGTTGACCATTCGACACTCGAAACTGACGTATCGGCTCTTCCGAAATACCGGTAACTCGTTGTCTTTACTGAAATATCTCAATGTGACAGAGACGCACGAAGGGCCGGCACCAGCCATCGGCCACGAGATACATTGATCGAAGCCCAAGGTTCAGCCCCGCCTAAGGCGACTTCGCTCACTTAGACAGTGTTAGTCCTTTTTTGGCCCGGAGCGAGCGTTCTGTACAAGCGTCCCACACCGTATTATGCCGTTTTGGCATTTATTTTCTCTCGACAGTTATTCTTTGTGTCGATCGTTCTCAGCTTGGCGAGTCGGATGGGACAGACTTGGTATCTGCGCGATCATGAAATTGACGCGCAATCTCGGCGAGTTGGTGGGAACGATGGGTCTTGCGCGAATACCGCCGTTTGCCCGCTGTGTCGCGGCGCGACGCCTTGGCGAAGACCCGCCATCGTACTCGCGTGTCGCGCAACGGTCATATGGGTGCCAACGAGCCGTAACCGGCTGTGGTTATCACCAGCCGCGCCTGTAGCGCCGGAGTGGCGGCGCAGGCTCCAGTGCTAAGCTTCATTCGACCACGGGAGATGGACATGCGCGATCACGCGGTGGCCTCACGCGATGCGGTCTCACGGGGCGGTGCCGGCGACATGAACGACCGGCGCACCTCACCCACCGATTTCGAGCGGCTGGCCGCGCGGGCGATCTCGCGGCGCGGATTCCTTTGCGGCACCGCGGCCTGCGGCGCGACCGCGTTTGTGCTGAGTGCCGGCGGCATGGCGGCACACCCGGCACGCGCGGGGACCGCAGGCCTCGATTTCACGCCCGTCGCCGCCAACGGCCTCGACACGGTTACAGTACCCGACGGTTACAGCTGGCAAGTGGTGGCCCGCTGGGGCGATCCGCTCTGGTCGACAGGCGCCGCCTTCGACCATGCGAGTCGCGGCACCGGCGAAAGCCAGGAGGCCGCCTACGGCGACAACAACGACGGCATGGCGCTCTACACTGACGGAGACAAGAACGTCCTCGCCGTGAACAACGAGTACGTGAACCTTGACATCATGTTCGCCAACCGGGAGTCGGGGAAACCCGAGACCGCCGACGACGTGCGCAAGTGCAAGGCGGGCCACGGCGTCTCCGTCATCGAGATCGCGCAGCAGGACGGCGCCTGGCGGATCGTCCAGGATTCGCCTTACAACCGCCGTATCACCCCCGACACGCCGATGGAGATCACCGGGCCCGCGCGCGGGCACGACCTCGTGAAGACCGCCACCGACCCCGCCGGCACGACCGCGCTCGGCACCTGGAACAACTGCGGCAACGGGCGCACGCCCTGGGGCACCTATCTGGCCTGCGAGGAGAATTTCAACGGCTACTTCTCGTCGAGCGATCCCGACTTCGCGCTGCCCGCAGGCTACAAGCGTTACGGCATCAAGGCGGAGGACCGCGGCTACGGCTGGGCGATGACGGACGAGCGGTTCGATGTTTCCAAGCATCCCAACGAGCCCAACCGCGCGGGCTACGTGGTGGAGATCGATCCGTTGAATCCCGTGTCCATGCCCAAGAAGCGCACCGCTCTCGGCCGCTTCAAGCACGAGAACGCGGAGGTGACGCTCGCCGCCGACGGCCGGGTCGTGGTCTATCTGGGCGACGACGAGCGGGGCGAGTTCCTTTACAGGTTCGTGAGCGACGGTGTCTATGCCGAGGGCGGCGGCAATCGCGACCTGCTGGAGAGCGGCTCGCTCTCCGTCGCCAGGTTCGCGGACGATGGCACAGGCGAGTGGGTCGCGCTCACGCCCGAATCCACCGGCATGGTGTCCCAGGCTGAGATCTGCATTCACACCCGCCAGGCTGCCTCGGCGGTGGGCGCCACGACCATGGACCGGCCCGAATGGGTGACGGCCAACCCGAACAAGGCCGAGGCCTATTGCTGCCTCACCAACAACAAGAACCGCGGCGTCAAGCCCAATGCGGGCGGCGACTTGACGCCGGTGGGCGGACCCAACCCGAGGGAGAAGAACAAGTACGGCCAGATCGTGCGCTGGATGCCCGATAGCGGCGACCATGCGTCCGCTGCGTTCGCCTGGGACCTCTACGTCATCGCCGGCAATCCGACGGTACACGCCGACGCGCGCGCCGGCTCCGCCAACGTGAATGCCGACAACATGTTCAACTCGCCGGATGGCATCGCCTTCGACAGCCAGGGCCGCCTCTGGATCCAGACCGATGGCAAGTACTCCAACGAGGGCGACTTCGCCGGCCAGGGCAACAACATGATGCTGGTGGGCGACCCCGCCACAGGCGAGATTCGCCGCTTCCTCGTCGGCCCACGCGAGTGCGAGGTCACCGGGGTCACCTGGAGCGCCGACCGCAAGACCATGTTCATCGGCATCCAGCATCCCGGCGAAAAGAGCGACAGCCATTTCCCCGAAGGCGGCGAGGCCACGCCCCGCTCCGCCGTGGTTGCGATCACCCGTGACGACGGCGGTTCGATCGGCTGAGCATTCGCTGAGAGGTTTCGGAACCGCTCCTCAGGGGGCGGCTCCCTTTCGACGCCCCTCATCGCCCCGGAGTGCCCGCGCCCGCGCCCGCGCGACCTATACGATATTCTTATGCATATAGAAAATAAACGGTATTGGAGATTATACCCTCAGATCGATAGGTTGCCCCCGATACGGCGGAGCGCTGACTGACGGTCAACCGACCCCCTCAGCCGGCGGCCGGTTCAGAAGGGTAACGACTTGTGAGTTGGAGGCGATGATGAGCGCCAAGAAAGAGATCGCAATCCGAGAGACCGAACAACGTGCGAATGGCGGGAACAAGACAATCTGGCTGCGCCGTGGGGCCTTCATCGCGCTCGTCGCGGCCCTCGTGGCCGTCACCACGACCGTCCTGATTATCGGCGGAACGGAGCCGGCGAACGCCGGCTTCCTGGGTATTCCGTGCTGGTAGGACGCAGACTGGCTCAGTCTGTTGTTAGGGTGGCCCTGTAGACACGAGGTCATGCCCAAGTGTCCGCAGGGCGCCGGCCTCTCGCGGTTGACCGGTGCGGCTAAGTCAGTAGTATTGCCGCACCGGTCTTGCAGGTGAACCCCGTGGGAGAGTCCGTGCGGCCCAGCCGCGCGGCGCCGAAGGAGCAAGCGTCCCGGAAACTCTCAGGCATCAGGGACCGTGGGGGGATGCGACTCTGGAAAGCAGGCGGCGAACGCCACGCCGCCTCACCGACGGGGTAAGCCGGCGGCGGGCCATCGGCCGCACGGTTAATCTCTCAGGTTCCGAGACAGAGGGGGCACCGGACGATCCCATGCGGGATCGTTGCCCCGTGTCTGTGTGAGCCTGGAGATGCCATGAGCGACGACACCGGTACCGACGCCCTCGCCCGGACTCCGATCTTCGACGAACACTGCGCGCTCGGCGCCGCGCTGGTGGGCTTCGCCGGCTATGCCATGCCGGTGCGCTACGCCGCCGGAATCATGGCGGAGCACACGCATACGCGCAGCGCCGCCGGCCTCTTCGACGTCTCCCACATGGGTCAGCTGCGGCTCACCGGCCCCGACGCCGACGCCGCTCTGGAGCGCCTCGTGCCCGGGGATATCGCGGGCCTCGCGCCCATGGCCATGCGCTACACGCAGTTCACCGACGACGACGGCGGCATCCTCGACGACCTGATCGTGACCCGCACCGCGGACGGGCTCCTCCTGGTCGTCAACGCGGGTTGCAAGGATGCCGACATCGGTCACCTGAACGAGAGGCTCCACGGGAACGTGGTCCTCGAGGTGCTCGCCGAGCGGGCGCTCATCGCCCTGCAGGGACCGCAGGCGGCGGCGGTACTCGAGCGCCATGCGCCGGGATGCGCGGCGCTCTCCTTCATGACCGCAGGCTGGTTCGCCATCGGAGCCGTAGACTCGCTGATTTCGCGCTCTGGCTACACCGGCGAGGATGGCTTCGAGATATCGGTAACCGCAGACGAGGCCGCGGCGCTCTGGCGGCGTCTTAGCGCCGAGCCCGAGGTCGAGCCTGTGGGGCTCGGCGCCCGCGATTCGCTTCGCCTGGAGGCGGGACTCTGCCTCTACGGCCACGACATCGACGAGAGCACCTCGCCGGTGGAGGCCGGGCTAGCATGGTCCATCGGCAAGCGGCGCCGGCAGGAGGGCGGCTTCCCCGGTGTGTCACGCATTCAGCGAGAGCTGGCCGAGGGGCCCCGGCGCCGGCGCGTCGGCATCCTGCCCGACGGCCGGGCGCCGGCGCGCGAAGGCACGTCCGTGTTGGACGCAGACGGCGTCGCCATCGGCACCGTCACCAGCGGCGGCTTCGGGCCGACCGCCGGCGGGCCGGTGGCCATGGGCTACGTCGCGGCCGAGGCCGCCGAGATCGGCAGGCCGGTATTGCTGCTGGTGCGGGGCAAGCCCCGGCCCGCGACCATCGTCAAGCTGCCGTTCGTCCCCCACACCTATCACCGAGAATGAGCCGGAGGATGCCGTGAGCGGGCTTAAGTACAGCAAGGACCATGAATGGGTGCGCGTCGAGGGCGATATCGCCACCGTCGGCATCTCCAACTACGCGCAAGAGCAGCTCGGCGACGTTGTCTACGTCGAGCTGCCGGAGCTAGGCAGAACCGTCGGCCAGAGCCAGGAGGCCGCGGTGGTCGAATCGGTCAAAGCCGCGAGCGAGGTCTACGCGCCGGTCTCCGGCGAGGTCGTCGAGGTCAACCAGGCGCTGGAAGACGACCCCGCGCTGGTGAACGGCGACCCGACGGGCGAGGGCTGGTTCCTCAAGCTCCGGATGAGCGCGCCCGGCGAGCTGGACGGGCTGATGGACGAGGGATCTTACGCCGACTATGTCGCCGGCCTCGGCGACGACTAGGGGCGACGACTGGGCGGGTCGCCGCAATCGGCGACAACAGGGTGTTAGCGGGACGCGGCAACTATAGGCCGGCGCCCGCCGTCGGGGAGGGAGCGATCGCGATGACGGAACACGACGGTTCATTGACGGCTCTGGAGCAGGCGGATGCCTTCGTCGGCCGGCATATCGGCCCACGCGAGGACGATCTGGCGGCCATGCTGGAGACTGTGGGCTACGAATCCCTCGACGCGCTCATGGATGCCGCTGTGCCGGAAGCGATCCGCGCTGAGATTCCGGAGGACTTTCCGGAAAGCCGCACCGAGCGGGACGTGTTAGCGGCGCTGGCAGAGCTTGCCGGGCGCAACCGCGTCGCGCGCTCGATGATCGGCCTCGGCTATCACGATACGATCACGCCGCCCGTCATCCAGCGCAACATCCTGGAGAATCCAGGCTGGTACACCGCCTATACGCCCTATCAGCCTGAAATCTCTCAGGGCAGGCTCGAAGCGCTGCTCAACTTCCAGACCATGGTGATGGACCTCTCCGGCCTCTCCTGCACCAACGCCTCGCTGCTCGACGAGGCCACGGCGGCGGCCGAGGCCATGCACATGAGCCACGGCATCGCCAAGAACGGCAGCGACCGCTTCTTCGTCTCCGACGCCTGCCTGCCACAGACCATCGCGGTGGTGCAGACCCGCGCAGACGCCATCGGCATCGAGGTGGAGGTAGGCGATCACCGCGCAGGCCTCCCGGAGGGGCCGTTCTTCGGCGTCCTGCTGCAATACCCCGAGACCGGCGGCGGAGTGCCCGATTACCGCGGGATCGTCGAGCAGGCGCATGCACAAGGGGCGATCGTCACTGTCGCGGCAGACCTCTTGAGCCTCGTCCTGCTGACGCCGCCCGGCGAGTTCGGCGCCGACATCGCGGTCGGCAGCTCGCAGCGCTTCGGCGTCCCCCTCGGCTATGGCGGGCCGCACGCCGCCTACTTCGCGACCCACGAAAAGTACCGTCGCGCCATGCCAGGCCGGATCGTCGGCGTTTCGGTGGACAGCCGCGGGCGCCAGGCGCTCCGGCTCGCGCTTCAAACCCGCGAGCAGCACATCAGGCGAGAGAAGGCGACCAGCAACATATGCACGGCGCAGGTTCTGCTGGGCGTCATCGCCGGCATGTATGCGGTCTATCACGGGCCGGAGGGGCTGACGCGGATCGCGCAGCGTACCCATCGCCTCACGGACATCCTCGCGGCGGGGCTGGAGCGCCTCGGCTTCACCGTCGAGAACGAGAGCTGGTTCGACACGCTCACGGTCCGCGCGCCGGGCGCCGCCGAAGCGATCCTGAACCGGGCCGAGGCCGCGGGCCACAACCTCAGGCCGATTGACGGCGACCGCCTTGGCATCGCTTGCGACGAGACCACCGCGAGAGCGGACATCGAGGCGGTGTGGCGTGCCTTCGCCGGCGAGGCCGACCCCCAATTCGACGTGGCGGCGCTCGACGGCGAAGCACGCTGTGGGCTGCCGAAAAACCTCGCGCGGCAGACGCCCTTCCTCGAGCACCCGGTGTTCAACCTCTACCACGCTGAGACCGAGCTGCTCCGCTACATGAGGCGGCTGGAAGGCCGGGACCTGACCCTCAATCAGGCCATGATCCCGCTTGGCTCCTGCACCATGAAGCTCAACGCGACCGCCGAGATGATGCCGATCACCTGGCCCGGCTTCGGCGCCATCCATCCCTTTGCGCCGGCAGCGCAGGCAGCGGGCTACCGCGAGCTCGTCACAGGGCTAGAGCGGATGCTGAGCGACATCACGGGCTTCGCTGCCGTCTCATTGCAGCCCAATGCCGGCAGCCAGGGCGAGTACGCCGGGCTCCTGGTGATTCGACGCTATCACGAGAGCCGCGGCGAGGGCGGACGGCAGGTTTGCCTGATCCCAAGCTCCGCCCACGGCACCAACCCGGCGAGCGCCGTGATGGCCGGGATGTCGGTGCAGGTGGTTGCCTGCGACGACGACGGCAACGTCGATCTCGCCGACCTCAAGGCCAAGGCCGAGGCCCATTCGCAAGACCTGGCGGCATTGATGATCACCTATCCCTCGACCCACGGCGTGTTCGAGGAATCCATCGTCGAGATCTGTGAGGTGATTCACCGCAACGGCGGCCAGGTCTACATGGACGGCGCCAATCTCAACGCCCTGCTCGGACTGAGCCTGCCCGGGCAATTCGGCCCGGACGTGGCACATCTCAACCTGCACAAGACCTTCTGCATCCCCCACGGCGGCGGGGGACCGGGGGTGGGGCCCATCGGAGTGGCCGCACATCTCGCACCCTTCCTACCGGGCCATCCACTGGTCCCGGAATCAGGCCCGGCGGGCGGGATCGGCCCGGTTTCGGCGGCGCCCTGGGGCTCGGCCGGGATTCTGCCGATCTCCTGGGCCTATATCGCGATGATGGGCCGCTCGGGGCTGACGCGGGCGAGCGAGGTTGCCATCCTCAGCGCCAACTACATCGCGAAGCGGCTCGCGGACCACTATCCGGTGCTCTACACCGCCGCGAATGGGCTGGTCGCGCACGAGTGCATCATCGAGATGCGCCATCTCAAGCGGAGTGCCGGAATCGAGGTCGACGATGCCGCCAAGCGCCTCATGGACTACGGCTTCCACGCGCCGACCATGTCCTTCCCGGTCGCCGGCACGCTGATGATCGAGCCGACCGAAAGCGAGGCCAAGGCGGAGCTGGATCGCTTCTGCGATGCGATGATCGCGATCCGCCGAGAGATCGCGGCGATCGAGGAGGGCCGCGCGGACCCCGCCGACAACCCGCTCAAGAACGCCCCTCACACCATGGACGACATCGCCGACGCCGAATGGCAGCGGGGTTACAGTCGGGCGGAGGCGGTCTTCCCCTCCGACGGCCTCAGACAAGCCAAGTACTGGCCGCCGGTCAACCGGATCGACCAGGTGCACGGCGATCGCAACCTGATCTGCGCCTGCCCACCGCTGGAGAGCTACCAGGAGGCTGCGGAGTAGCGCTCAAACCTTGCGCCCAACTCACTTAGTTGGACATTTATTCTCCAATTTCAGAATGAGTGTAATTTTCGAAAGCCGAACTTGCTGCGGACACTCATGCATCGTTCTCACCAACCTCTTCCCCCAATGTCTCGACCGCATCTTCAATCCTGAGTGTCTTGAGGTGAGGGCGGATCGCATCCACTAGTCTATTCATCGCGTCGGTCATGCGGTCATGTACTTCCGCCCAACTATCTTCGGAGTCACTATATCCCCCTTGCAACGTTACCCGAATACGACAGGCCCGCTTTCCTTCTAGACGCTCCCAGCTAAGCGGCCCTCCGAAATCACTCTCAATCTGCTCCTTTTTTTCGTAGAGATGATCAAAAATGTGCAGATTCTCGTGGCCCATGCCTCTGCCGCGGTCGACGTAAATTTCTGCAGCAGACTCCTTCTGCGTAACCACGTAGTTGAAGGTGGCGCCCCGTACTCCAGAGCCAAGCCCGATCCAGGAGTAATGCCCTGGTCGAATGTGCCGGTGATGCGTTGCATTCGGGTGCCGGACTAACTGTGACCACCACTTGTGACGCGTGTAATGCCGCTCGCTCATCTCCTGCTTGCTGCGGCCAATCGACTTGCCCTCCTCCGAAGGGCCGACGATCATCGTGAGCAGCGGCGCAGGTGGTGAGCTGTCAATACGGATGGCCTCGATCTTCACTAGAAAGAAGTCGGCGCTCGACGACTCGTTGAGCCAACTCATGGCCGCTACGTGCTCAGGACGTGGATCGGCCACGATCCAAACAGCGATATTAGCCTGCCTCGCAACCAAGTATGTAATCAGCTTTCCCAGATGGTCGTGATCGCTTTTCTCCAATTGGTTCTCGATGATGATCGAAGACCCGTCTGTACCTTGCGCAACCAAATCGATGCTGAAAGTGCTCTCAGTCTTCTTCTCCCGCTCAGTGTTTGCAATTTCGCGATCTATGGCCTCGCCCAGAATCTCAATATTCTCCTCAAGCCACTGCGTGAAATCATAGGCCTCATGCTTCCACACTTCGCGAAGAGGGACGCGCTCAATCTTTGCTATCGACATTCTTTTCTCTTTCAGGTCGTTGGCCGACTTGGGTGTTAGCCGATAAGCGGCCATCGGCGCGGAGCCGCGCTTCGACATTCTCCATAATCTCAGGAACGATCTTGTTGCTCACGCCGCTCTCGATGCCTTCCCGGATCGCGGCCTCGGGTGCCTGATCTCGGGGACTTTGCTCCATCCTGGTGCTCCGTTTCGGAGTCCCTACCGATTGGCGCCGGGGACCCAGAGCGTGTCGGTCGCACCGTCCTCGTTGAGGTGGCGGGCGAGCACGAAGAGGTGGTCGGAGAGTCGGTTGGCATAGATCACTGCCAACGGGTTGACGGTCTCCTGCTCCGCGAGCGCCGTGATCAGACGTTCGGCACGGCGGATCACCGTGCGAGCCAGATGAAGGGCTGCGGCGGCGCGCCCGCCGCCCGGTAGAATGAAGGACTCGAGCGGCTTCAGGCGCTCGTTCATGGCGTCGATCTCGCCTTCGAGCCGGTCTATCTGCGACTGGGCGATGCGCAACCCCTCATCGAGCGATCCGGGCCGGCAGAGGTCGGCGCCAAGGTCGAAGAGATCGTTTTGGATGCGTTCCAGCATCGCGTCCGCTTCGCCCTCGGTCTCCAGGCGCGCGAGGCCGATGGCCGCGTTCGCCTCGTCGACCGTGCCGTAGGCTTCGACGCGGGCGTCGTGCTTCTTCACCCGCGCGCCGCCGCCCAGCGAGGTCTCCCCCGCATCGCCGCCGCGGGTGTAGATCTTCGTGAGTCGAACCATCCGGGCTACTTCTGGACGACAAACACCAGAAGCGCGAGCAGCGCGATCGCCGCAAACTGGAGCCCGACCCGCCAGCGCATGAAGACGTTGCTCTTGCTATTCTTGCCGCCGCTATACATCGCGCCGAGCCCGAGCACGAGCGCCACCACGACCGCACCCATCAGGACGTAGACGGCGATTTCGAGAATCTCGGCCAGCATAGCTGCCCTCTCAGCCTGGCCGGCGGCCCATTTGGGGGCGGCCGTCCGCCGCGGTTATAGCGCGTCCCACCCGCGCTGCCCACGTCAATCGGCCACGCTCCGAACACCGTCGCGCTTGTTCCCTTCATGCCCGGGAGGCATGCTGCGCGCGGCAACGGATGAGGGCACTGAAATGAGCACGAAGCTGCGCTACCTGCACCACCCGGCTTCCCAGCCGTGCCGCTCGGCCCGTCAATTCATGGTCGAGAACGACATCGACTTCGAGGACGAAGTCGTCGACATCACGACGAATATCAACGAGACGAAGGAGTTCAGAGACACCTACAACCCCACCGGGCAGGTCCCGATCCTCGTCGATGGCGACTTCACCGTGTGGGAAAACGTGGCCATCGGGCGCTACCTCAACGAGAAATTCGACTGCCCCAGCCACTGGTTCGGATCGACATTGCGGGAGCGCTCGCTCATCAACCAGTTCGTGCAGTGGTACGCCTACACCCTGCGTCTCGGCGGCGGCGCCTTCCACTGGACCATCTTCGCGCCGTTCATCTACGGCGAGGACAAGGACTTCACGGCAGAGCGCCGGAAGGGCTATCACGTCCTCTATGAGTCGATGGCGGTCATGGAGGACTACTGGCTCAAGAACCGCGATTACGTGTGCGGCAACGAGGTGAGCTATGCGGACCTCGCCGCGTTCCACGAGATGGTCTCCCACCACGCCGGCAAGATCATTCCAGACAACGTCTGGCAGAAGCATCCTCGAATTGCGGCGTGGTTCGAGAGGATGTCCGCCCGTCCCGCCAGCAATACCGTGAGCGAGTGGCAGTACAATGCCGTCAGCGCGATTCTCGCGGGCGAGCTCAAGGTTGAGTTCAGCCGCAGAACCGCCGTGTTGAAGGGCACCGAGGCCTATGGCGGCCACAACCACGGCATCCCTCACCTGGACGAGGCGGAAGACTACATCGCGCGGGTCGAGGCCTAGCCTGCGGCGAAACGACTGGGTAGCGCGGAGGGAACGCCCCTGCCGGAGGCCGGGGTGCGCCCTGTTAGGCGGGGCTCCCGTGTGATCGACAAGGGCAATTGACGACCCACTTTGGGTGCCCCATATGGGGTTTTTACGAGGTGATTCCATGAACTTGGCAGCAAAGGCGCTGACCGAAGCGGTTCGAACCGGCGAATTCAAGTACCTGGCGACGTCGGTCGCGAGCTCGCTCTACCGCAACGGCAAGGTGTTCACCCGCCGTGACAGCAGCGGCAACGACATCCCCTGGGTGGGCGCCGGCATGGAAAAGCGGCAGATGCCGGTTCATGACGCGCGCGACCTGGTTAGGGCGCAACGCCGCACGCTCGACGCGAGTGGCTTCGAATTGCTCGAGCGCTCCAGCGCGCCCCCGGATATCGACTTTCTGCATCACGACCAGGTCGTGCGTGCCTACTATCCGCAGTGCTGCGACATTGTCCGGGAGGCGACGGGCGCACGCCTCGTCGCGGCCTTCGACCACAACATCCGGTCGGTCTCCGGCAATCGGAGCAGGCGCCGGATCGAGGGCGGGCAACAGGTGCAGCCCCCGGCCCGCGTGGTTCACGGCGATTACACGTTGACCAGCGCGCCGCAGCGATTGCGCGACCTGGCGCAGCCGCCCACCGGCAACGATACCTACCGCACCCAGCTATCCGATGGCGACACGCTCCTCGACCCGGCACATGTGACGCGCGCATTGGGCGATGGCCGGTTCGCGATCATCAATCTTTGGCGCAACATCGCGGAGGAGCCGGTGGCCCGCCATCCGCTTGCGCTCTGCGACGCGTCCAGCGTGTATCCCGACGATCTGGTGGTTTTCGAGATCCATTACGCCGACCGCATCGGCGAGAACTACTTTGCCAAACACTCGGACGACCATCGTTGGTACTTCTATTCCGCCATGACCCGCGAGGAAGCCCTGCTGATCAAGCAGTGGGATTCGGCCGGCGGGCTCGCGCGTTCCGAGGGCGCGAATGCGGACGCGATGAACCCGGATGCGCCCTGCACGTTCAGTTTCCACAGCGCCTTCGAGGACCCGACGACGGCACCGGACGCACCCGACCGCTGGAGCATCGAAGTGCGCTGCGTCGTGCTCTACGACTAGCCCGACGCTGGCACCACAAGCATGGGAGGAACGGCGTGAGCGCCTTGAAGGGGCCGGAACGGCCGCCGGCAAGCGGCGGGGCCCCGCGCAAGCTGGTCCTTCTGCTGCATGGGCTCGGCGCCGACGGCAACGACCTGATCGGCCTCGCCGAGCCCTGGGGGCGGCTCGTGCCCCACGCCTGTTTCGCCGCGCCGGACGCGCCCGAGCCCTGCGACATGGCGCCGATGGGGCGGCAATGGTTCAGCCTCAGCGACCGGTCGCCTGCAAGCATGGCCGAAGGCGTCGCCCGCGCGGCAGACGCGCTCAACGCCGACATCGACGCGCGGCTCGCGGCGCTCGGGCTCGGCGAGGGCGACCTCGCGCTGGTGGGCTTCAGCCAGGGCACGATGATGTCGCTCCACGTCGCCTATCGCCGCGCCGCGCCCTGCGCCGGCGTACTGGGCTTCTCCGGCCGGCTCGTGGGCGGAGAGCGCTTGGGAAGCGAGCTTCGCGCGCGGCCGCCGGCGCTGCTGATCCACGGCGATGCGGACGATCTCGTGCCGGTCGGCGCGCTCTTCGAGGCGGCGACCATGCTCGGCGCCTGCGAAGTCCCGGTGCAATGGCATGTAAGCCGAGGCATTGGCCACGGCATCGCGCCGGACGGGCTGGAGATCGGCGGCCGCTTTCTCTGCGACGTGCTGGGCGGCGCGGGCTGAGCGTGCCGGCCGCGCCGGTTGCGGTGAGATCGGCGCCCGCGCGTCAATCGATGCCGGTGTCGCTCTCGCGGAGCGCCGCGACAGCCGCGTCGTCGAGATCGAGCCAGTCGCGCAGCACGGTATCGGCGTCCTCGCCCAGCATTGGGGCTGCGCGCGGATAGTCGACCGGCGTCTCCGAAAACTTGATCGGGTTCGCGGGATAGTCCACCTCGACGCCGAGGCTGTGCAGGATGCTCACCTTCATGCCCCGCGCCTGAACCTGCGGGTTGGCGAAGACCCGATCGAGGGTGTTGATCGGCCCGCAGGGGACGCCCACCGGCTCCAGCAGGCCGCTCCACTCGTCCATCGTCCGCTGCTGCGTGATGTCGTTCAAGGTGGCGATCAGCTCCACGCGGTTGCGCAGGCGTTCGATGTTGGTCGCGAAGCGCGGGTCTTCGGCAATCTCCGGGCGGCCGGCCACCGCACAGAATTTGCGGAGCTGGCTGTTGTTGCCAATGGCAAGCGCGAAGTGCCCGTCGCGGGTGGGAAAGACACCGTAGGGCACGATGTTCTGATGCTCGTTGCCGGCGCGGGCCGGCGCCTCGCCCCCGATCAGATAGTTCATGGCCTGGTTCGCGAGCCAGGCCACCTGCGTGTCCAAGAGCGCAAGGTCGATATGCTGGCCGCGCCCGGTCCGTTCGCGGCTCGCGAGCGCGGCGAGGATTGCGGTCGACGCATACATGCCCGTCATCAGGTCGGCGGCGGCGACACCCACTTTTTGCGGCCCGCCGCCCGGCAGGTCGTCCCGCTCGCCGGTGATGCTCATGATGCCGCCCATGGCCTGCGCAATCAGATCGTAGCCGGTGCGGCGCGCGTAGGGCCCCGACTGGCCGAAGCCGGTGATCGAACAGTAGATGAGGCGCGGGTTGAGCGCCGCGAGTGCAGGGTAGTCGAGGCCGTACTTGGCGAGGCCGCCCACCTTGTAGTTCTCGATGAGGAAATCGGCGCGTGCGGCGAGCCGCTTCACCACCGCCTGCCCCTCGGGCACGGCGATGTTGAGGGTGATCGAGCGCTTCCCCCGGTTGGCTGACATGTAGTAGGCGGCATCGGCGGTCTCGGCCCCGCTCGCGTCGCGGAGGAACGGCGGACCCCAGGCACGCGTGTCATCGCCCGTGCCCGGCCGCTCGACCTTGACGACGTCGGCGCCGAAATCGGCCAGCAGCTGGCCCGCCCAGGGGCCTGCGAGGATGCGGCTGAGGTCGAGCACTTTGAGGCCGACCAGCGGGCCGGTTCTGGGCTGATTCATGGGTAATGCCTAGGTGTGGTCCGCTGTGGGGTCCGCGTCGCCGGAGACAATGCCCAGCGCGCGGAGGTTCTCTTGCGTCGTGTGGTCGAGGGCGATTCCGCAGCCCGCTGCCGCGTGGACGGCGCGGCGCACGATCCGGTCGAACCCTTCGATCTGCGAATCGATTCTGAGATTCCGTCGCCCGACCTTGAGAGTGAGCTGCATCCACCCACGCTCCCGGTTCCGCCTGGTGGCGTAATAGCCGAGCGTGCAGCGGGTCAACCGGTCCCAGGGCAGATGCCGGCGCATGAGGCCCTCCACGACAAGCTCCTCTTCATTCACCCTGAGGCACGTCCGATGCCGGAGCGCGGTGCGGGCGCCGTAGGCGGTGAAGAGCGCGGCGAGCCCGCCAAGCACCCAGGCGGCTGGTCCGGTGGGCGCCGTGCCCGCGAGGGGCCCAAGTGTGAAGAGCAGGCCGAGCCCGGCGAAGAAGTAGTCCAACAGCACGGCGCGCGCGGGATAGCGGTGGCGGCTCTCCCCCGCCTCGGCCGCCTGCATCGCTTCGAGGGCAGTCTCGGGCGCGGTCTCCGGGACGGGCGCGCTCACCCTGCGTGCCCCAACCGCTCGCGCCTGATGCGAACGCCGGCGGCCTCGCGGTCCCAGCTGTCCGGCGTGACGCCCTCTGCCCGCAATCTGTGCTTCTCGATCTTCTCGGTCGGCGTCTTCGGCAGGGCATCCACGATGCGCACGTAGCGCGGGATCATGAAGCGGGCAAGGCGCGGCTCAAGGAACGCCAGCAGCGCCGCCGGAGCGAGTTCCTGCCCCGGCAGGAGCGCGACAACCGCCATGACCTCGTCCTCGCCCAGCTCGCTCGGCACCGGGATTACGGCGGCCTCGCGCACAGCCGGATGGGCCGCGACCTCGGTCTCGACCTCCAGCGACGAGATGTTCTCGCCGCGGCGGCGGATCGTGTCCTTCAGGCGATCGACGAAGTAGAGATTGCCGTCCTCGTCCATGCGGCCGGCATCGCCGGTGTGGAACCAGCCGTTGCGCCAGGCCCGCGCCGTCGCCTCCGGCTCCTTGTAGTAGCCGTGGTTGATGGCCCATGGCGTGTCAGCGCGCACCACGATCTCGCCGACGGCGCCCGTCGGTACCTCGCAGTCGTTGGCATCGACCACGCGGAGCTCGCAGCCGGGACGTACCCGGCCGGCGCTTCCCGGCACGGTCATGGGCACGGTCGTCATCACCGGGCAGCAGAGCTCGGTCATGTTGTAGATCGAATAGACCTCGACGCCGAAGCGCTCCATGAAGGCATCGACATCGTTCACCAGCGGCACCATGCCGACCGTGCGCAAGGGGTGGTCGTGGTCGTCCGGCGTGGGCGGCTCCTTCTCCAGGAACTGCGCCATGACGCCCAGCATGAACACCGAGGTCACCCCGGTGCGGCGGACGGTGTCCCAGAACGACTGTGTCTTGAAGTACTCGACCAGCGTGATCGAGGCGTGCTGGCAGAGCATGGCGTAGGCGATGGTCGCGCCGCCGAGATGGAAGAGCGGCAGGCTGATGAGGTAGCGGTCCTCCGGCGTGATGAAGGGCCAGGTGTCGGGACCGAAGTTCGAGAA
This sequence comes from Alphaproteobacteria bacterium, assembly GCA_965262755.1. Lineage (GTDB taxonomy): Bacteria > Pseudomonadota > Alphaproteobacteria > UBA828 > UBA828 > WTGU01. Next base: position 2,736,496 of record OZ253557.1, read on the forward strand.
GGCATGGCAGTAGGAGCTGAGCACCGCCTTTGACGGCCCGGTGGTGCCCGAGGTGAAGATGATCGACTGGGTGTCCCACGGCTCGATCGGGCGCACGAGCGGGTCCAGCGTCCCGCCTTCGGGGCGAAGCGCGGCCTCACCTAAGGCTGCGAGACCCTCGATGGCAGGTGGCGGGCCGCCGACGGCAACCAGGGTCTCCAGATCGGCAAGGCCGACCGTGGCGAGCCTCGGCGCGAGCCCCGCGTGGGCGACGATGATGCGGGCGTCGGAGCGCGCCACCACATGCTCCAGCAGCCGGCCCTTGTAGGCCGTGTTGATGGGCACGTAGACGGCGCCCATGTAGTTGGAGCCCAGGAAGATTCGAATCGCGTCCGCACCGTTCGGCAGCCACGAGAGCACGTGGTCGCCCTGGCGCAGGCCGAGCGCCTGCAGGCCGATGGCAGTCTGGATCACCTCTGCGCGGGTGCGCGCGTAACTCCACGCCGTGCCGTCCTCGAAGACGCAGAAGGTCTTGTCCGGCGTCGCTGCGGCCAGCCGGTCGAGCAGGTAGCGCAGCACGCACCTGTCCGCCGCCGGGACCCGCGGATCGCTGTGAGACGCCGCCCTATGTTCCACGACCGTCGCTCGCTCGTTGCCTGCCATCTCAGACGGCCCCCTTGTAGCCCGGAGCCGGTCCACGATTAAGAGCCAACCGCCACACGGGGAGAGGAGAGCCGCTGCGTTTAGGCCTCGGCGAGCGCGGCGTCGAGGGCGTGTTGCAAGGTATTGGCGGCGGTTTCCAGGCCGTGGTGGTCGCGCGCGCGTGCCGCCGCTGCCGCGCCCATCGCCTGTCGCCTCTCGGCATTCGTCGAGAGCTCGACCACCGCGCCTGCGAAGGCCACATCGTCGTTGCGCGGCCCGAGCAGCCCGGTCTCGCGATCGGCGACGACTGCGGCGGCGCCGGGCCAGTCCTGGGCTACCACCGGGAGGCCGGCGGCCTCTGCCGCCAGCACCGCCATGCTGAGAGCTTCACGATATGCCGGCCAGACATAGAGGTCGCAGGCCGCGTAGACCGCCGGCAGCAATTCGTCTGCCCAGGCACCGGCGAAGACTGCGCGGCCCGGCCCGAGCGGCGCCAGCGCCTCCTCCACCAGCGTGCGGGCTTCGCCCTCGCCGACCGCGAGGAGCTGCCAGGGCGGGTCGGCGATGAGGCCGAGCGAAAGGCCCAATAGGCGCCAGGAGGCGAGCGCGGCGCCGGGGCGCATGGGTGCGACCGCCAGCAGCCACGGGCGAGCGGGGTCGAGCGGCAGCCTCGTCGCGAGTGCACGCCGGGCGGCATCGCGCTCCGCCGCCTGGTAGGGCGCGGGGTCGAGGAAGGGCGCCAGCCTGTAGAGCCGTGCAGCGCTCGGGACGAGGGGCCTTATGCTCTCCTCGTCCTCTGCCGTGAGCGAGAGCACCGCCCGCGCCCGCGCGATGGCGCGGGCCGCGTACGAGAGCCCGCCCGCATGAGCGCCGCCGGCCTCCGCCCGCGCGTAGGATGCGCCCACCAGCAGGTAGGGAATGGCAAGAGTCTCGGCCACGACGGGGCCGATCAGGTCCGGCGCCGCGTGCTGGAGGTGGCAGGTAAGCCACGCGTCGGGCCGCGCGACGGTCGGCAGGTCGCGGTAGGTGGCGACGAGTCGGGTAGCGTGCTTCGCGGCCTTTCGTTCCAGGGCCGCCTGCCTGCGGCCCTCTTCGTGGTCTACGTCGCTGCGGAACTCGGAGGGCGCAAACGCCTGATGGCCGGCAATATCGAGTGCCCGCGCGAGCAGGTGCACGAGTTCCGGCCCGCCCCATGCCGTGGTCGAATGGGGATGATCCGTCGGTGTGTAGAGCGCGATCCGCATGTCACGCGGCAGCACGAGTTCTGCGGCACAGCACGGCCGTGGGCGCATTGGCGTTTGCGCTGGCCTCCCTCCATCGGCGATCATCCGGCGCCAGCAACAGGGAGGAACCCCGGTGACCGAGACACCCCTCAACGAGGCCGAGTTGGCTGCATTGCGCGCCTATGACACGCCCACGATCTGCAACGCGCTCGAAATCGTCTGCCCCGAGCGCCGCGCCCTCGGCTTCACGACCGAGACGCTGATCTGCTCCTTCCCGGCGCTTGAGCCGACGGTGGGCTATGCGCGGACCGCCACGATCCGCGCGATGGAAAAGCCTGCGAAGGATGGCGACGCAATGACCGCCGACCGCGTGGCCTACTACCGCTATGTGGAGGAAGGCCATCAACCCTCAGTCATGATCATCCAGGACATCGATTCCCGGCCCGGTGCGGCCGCCTGGTGGGGCGAGGTGCATTCCGCCGTGCACCAGGCTTTGGGCTGCCTCGGCGTCGTGACCAACGGCGCCGTGCGCGATCTCGACATGATCGCGGACGGCTTCCAGTTCCTCTCCGGCACGGTGGTGCCCTCCCATGCCTGGGTCCATCTGGTGAGCCACGGTGAGCCGGTGGACGTCTGCGGCATGGTGACGCACACGGGCGACCTCGTGCACGCCGATCGCCACGGCGCGGTGATCATCCCGCACGAGGCGGCGCGCGATGTCCCGGCAGCGGCCGAGCTCTGCATGCGCCGGGAGGCGCCGATCCTCGCGGCATGCAAGGAGCCGGGATTCTCGGCCGATGTGATGGAGCGGGTTCTGCGCGAGGCGAAGGAGATTCACTAGCGGCCGGCGTCCGCGCGGGAGGCAGCCCGCGCCCGCGTTGCCTCGCCGAAGGCACCGAAGATCGCCATCGAGAACGGGTCGTCCGTGACCTTCCATTCGGGGTGCCATTGTACGCCGAGCGCGAATGAGGAGGCGTCGCTGACGCGCACAGCCTCGATCTGACCGTCAGGCGCGGTCGCCTCGATTACGAGCGGCGGGGCGAGGCGATCGATCCCTTGCGCGTGCAGCGAGTTGACCGCGACCTCCGGCGCGGGCCAGAGCGAGGCCAGCAGGCCGCCGGCGGCAAGGGTCACGTCATGGGCCGGCCCGTACTGCACGTCGCGGGGCTGGCTGTCGTCCGAGCGATGATCGATCCGCCCCGGCACGCGGTGAACCTCCTGATGGAGGCTGCCGCCGAGCGCGACGTTGAGCTCCTGCACACCGCGGCAGATGCAGAAGATGGGAATGCCCCGCTCGATCGCATTGCGGATCAGCGGCAGGGTCGTCGCGTCCCGCTCGGGATCGTGGAGCGTGCCATCGGCGCTCGGCGGCCCGTCGTAGCGGGCGGGTTCCACGTTCGACGGGCTGCCGGTGAAGAGCAGGCCGTCGAAACGGTCGAGGACGGTATCGACGTCCAGCGCCGCGCCGAACGCGGGCACCGTCAAGGGCAGGCCGCCGGCAGCCTCGGCAACCGCCCGCATGTATTTGTCGCCGACGACATGGAACGGGTGGATGCCGATCTCCCGCGCGCACGCGGGTATGCCGATCAGCGGAACCGGCGGTACGGTCATGGCGGCTCAGCTATCACGGGCGTGGCCCGAGGGCAAGAAGCCGCCCCGTCGCTGGATCCGAACATAGATCGCACCGAGACCGATGCCGCGCACCGCGTAGAGCAGCGTCATCGCGAGCCACAACCCGTGATTGCCCATCGGCTCGCGCAGCAGCCAGGCGCAGGGCACAAAGACGAAGAAGGCCAGCATCATCGTGTTTCGCATGTCGGCGGTGCGCGTGGTGCCGGTGAACACGCCGTCGAAGAAGATGCCCCAGACAGCCACCAGCGGAAGCACAATCAGCCAGGGAAGGAAGTCGTAGGCGACGGCGCGCACATCCTCGATATCGGTGAGCACGCGGACAATCGGCGCGCCGGCCGCACCGTAGATGGCGACGGTGAGGAGGGCGAGCAGAAGGCACCAGAGGAGGCAGGCCCGGATGGCGCGGGCGAGATCCCCACGCCGCCCGGCACCGAGCGCGCGGCCGGTGAGCGCCTCGGCGGCGAAGGCGAAGCCATCGAACGCAAAATTAAAGAAGATGACGAAGTTGAGCAGCACCGCGTTCGCAGCCAGCACCACGTCGCCCTGGCGCGCGCTGAGCGTGGTGAAGAGCGCGAACGCCGTGATCACGAAGAGGGTGCGCAGGAAGATATCGCGGTTGGTGCCGAGGAAGCGCCGCATGGCGGCGGCATCGAGAACGAGGCGGGCGCGCCAGTGGCCGCCATGGCGGCGGGCGAGGCGCGCGGTGACGGCGACACCGAGGATCAGCCCGGCATAGTCGGCGGCCACCGTGGCCCAGGCGACGCCGGCGACAGCGAGGTCGAAGCCCAGCACCAGCACCAGGTCGAGCACGATGTTGATCCCGTTCACCGTCAACAGCAGCGCGAGCGCGGCGCGGGTGTTCTGCATCCCGATGAACCAGCCGACGAGCGCGATGTTGGCGAGTGTCGCAGGCGCACCCCAGATGCGGATGAAGAAGTAACGCATGCCTTCGCCGGCGACCGCCTCGCTCGGCTCGACCAGATAGAAGGCGAGCCAGCCGATCGGCCCTTGCAACGCGAGCAGCGCCGCCGCGAGCGCGAGGGCAATCAGGAACGCGCGGGCAAGCGTGGCGCGGGCGGCGTCGAAGTCGCGGGCACCGAAAGCCTGGGCGGTGAGCCCCGTGGTGCCCATGCGCAGGAAATTGCAGCCGAAATAGAGTGTGTTGAAGATCAGCGCGCCGACCGCGACCGCGCCGAGAAAATGCGGCTCGGGCAGATGGCCGATCACCGCCGTATCCACCGCTCCGAGCAGCGGAACCGACAGGTTGGAGACGACCATCGGCCAGGCCAGGCGCCAGACCCGCCGATGCCAGGCCCACTCACGCATCAACGGAGACCGCCGCATCAGACCCTTCTGCCGGCGGGAGGGCGGGCAGCCACGCTGCACCGGACGATCAGCGGTTCAGGGGGGTCTTGGTGCGCGGATCGTCAAACACGAAGAGCCCGCGCGGCAGTCTGATATTGGTTTCGAGATCGTGCAGGGTGACGGCGGTGACCAACCCCTGGGCGTCGGTCACCCGCCATTGAATCAGGCGCAGAGGGTCGGTGCTCAGGACCAGAGTCAAGCTCCCGCCGCGGGGGTCGTCCTCGTGCACCACGGTGATCTTGATCAGCCCGTCGCTCTCCGCGAATGCCGTAACCTCCAGGTCCTCGCCGAAGCGAGTTTCCTCCCTCGTGAGCGCGCCAAGCGGGGTTTCGTAAATGAACCAGTCGTTGACCTGGCCGAGCTCCATGTCGTGATAGTGGATCCAGAAGCCATCTCCCACGATCAGCACCGGCACCGGCGGCGCGTATTCCACGCGCAGCAACCCGGGCCTCTGCATATAGATGACCCCTTCGGCGGGCTCGCCCTGGGGCCCGATCTGCGAGAAGTTCGCCTTCAGGGATTGGAGCCCATCGAGATAGCGCTCGACGGCGGCGAGCGTTTCCTGCGTCGGCCCGTCGAGGGCGGCAAAATCTGACTCCTCAGCCTGCGTGGGCTGGGCGATAGCGATCCACGCCGCGAACCACAAGGCCAGCATCGGGCCCAGGCGAAGAAGAGTGGCAGCGCGGATCAACGTCGGCATGGTTTGGAATGTAGGGTGCGTGGGCCGCGCAAACAATCGCTAGCCCGGAATTCAGCTGGCGGAGTGGTCGGAGACCAACACCTCGCGCTTGCCGACATGGTTGGCCTGGCTGACCACCCCTTCGCTCTCCATCCGCTCGATGATGCGGGCGGCGCGGTTGTAGCCGATCTGGAGATGGCGCTGAACGAAGCTGGTCGAGGCCTTGCGCTCCGCCGCCACAAGCGCCACGGCCCGGTCGTAGAGTGGATCCTGCTCCGCGTCCTCGTTGACTCCGGTGGCGGCCGCTTCGGGCTCCTCAGTGATGCCCTCGACATAGTTCGGCCGCCCGGTGGCGCGCAGGAAGTCGGTCACCCGCTCGACCTCGGCATCGCTCACGAAGGGCCCGTGTACCCGCGTCACGCGACCGCCGGGGCCGAGATAGAGCATGTCGCCCTGGCCCAGCAGCTGCTCGGCGCCGGCGTCGCCGAGGATGGTGCGGCTGTCGATCTTGGACGTGACCTGGAAGCTGATCCGCGTCGGGAAGTTGGCCTTGATCGTGCCGGTGATGACATCGACCGAGGGCCGCTGCGTGGCCATGATCAAATGGATGCCGGCGGCGCGGGCCATCTGCGCAAGCCGCTGCACCGCGCCCTCGATGTCCTTGCCGGCGACGAGCATGAGATCGGCCATCTCGTCCACCACCACGACGATTAGCGGCATCGCCGTGAGGTCGATCTCGAATTCCTCGTGGATCGGGGTACCGGTCTCGGCGTCCATGCCGACATTGAGGCGCCAGGTCAGTCGCTCGCCCTTCTCGCGGGCTTCCGCCAGGCGCTTGTTGTAGCCCGAGATATTGCGCACCCCGAGCTTCGACATCGCCTTGTAGCGGGTCTCCATCTCCCGCACCGCCCACTTCAGCGCGACGACAGCCTTGCTGGGCTCGGTCACCACCGGCGTGAGCAGGTGCGGGATGTCGTCGTAGACCGAGAGCTCGAGCATCTTGGGGTCGATCAGGATCAGCTTGCACTGATCAGGCGTCAGCCGATAGAGGAGCGACAAGATCATGCTGTTGATCGCGACCGACTTGCCCGATCCGGTGGTGCCGGCGACCAGCAGGTGGGGCATGCGCGCGAGGTCGGCGACCACGGGGTTGCCGCCGATATCTTTGCCGAGCGCGAGGGCGAGGCTGGTCTCGGTGTTCTCGAAGTTGGCGCTGGCCAGCAGCTCCCGCAGCAGCACGGTCTCGCGCTCGCCGTTGGGCAGCTCGATGCCGATGACGCTCCGCCCCGGGATTGTCGCGGCGCGAACCGAAATCGCGCTCATCGAGCGTGCGATGTCGTCGGCGAGCCCGATTACCCTCGAGGTTCGCGTGCCGGGCTGCGGTTCGAGCTCGTAGAGCGTGACTACCGGCCCGGGCCTGACCTGGGTGATCTCGCCGAAGACCCGGAAATCCTCGAGAACGGAGACCAGCATATCCGCGTTCTGCCGCAGTGCCTCCTCGCTCACCCTTCGTGCGGCGCCAGCGCGATCCGCATCGGCCAGTAGCGCGAGCGCCGGCAATATGTACTCCCCATTGTCTTCCAGATCGAGGTCGGGCTGACGCTCCTTCCGTTCCCGCTTGCCGGGTTTCACCTTGCGCTGGCGCTTCTCGACGATGCTGGGCTCCGGCGGCTGCTCCTCGACTTCGCCCGGCGCCGGCGGCAGCAGGCTCGGCTCTCGCCGGTGCGCGCGATCCGCCGTCGCCTCCGAGCGCTCACTGCGGCGCAGCCGGCTTGCGCGGACAGGTTTCTCGTCATCCGCGGTGCGCTCTACACGCTCGCCGCGCTCGCCGGACCTGCCGTAAACCCAGCGGGCAAGCCACACAGTGCCGCGCAGCGTGCGCCGCAGGACCCAGTAGGCGCTGCGCATCAGCACGCGCCATTCCCGCCACGGCACCCCGAGTGCCATGACCAACGCAAGGGCAGCGGCGAGCAGGAACACCGCGCCGATACCGGCCGTGACCATCTTGGCGCCACCGAGCCCCAAGGTACTCAGCTGAGACAACAGGATCCCGCCGGCAGCCCCGCCCGCCCCGCCGGCAGCGGGCCAGTCGGCCACGCCCAACGATGCGCAGCCTGCGGCGGTGAGCAGGACCGCTAGCGGCGCGAGGGCGAATCTCAGCGGCTTCCGCGTGAGCCCACGGTGGCTGAGCAGCGCCCAGGCCCAGGCACCGAGGATCAGCGGCAACAGGCCTGCGGCAAGGCCAAGCCACTGCAGTAGCAGGTCTGCGCCGTAGGCACCGGGGCGGCCGATCAGATTGGCCGGTGCGTCGCCACTCGCGCTGTTGAAGGAGGGGTCCGCCGCCGAATAAGTGATCAGCGACACCCCGACGATGACGGCGAGGCCGGTGAGCGCAAGCCCGGCGAGTTCGCCCAAGCGACGGGCGAAGAATGTCCCCGAGCCCGAAGGCAGGAGTGGCGTGCGCCCGTCGCGTGCGGTGTTTACTACCAACTGCAACCCCGGCGTGCGTGTCCTACCGAATCGAACACCGCGTTACGTTACAGAGGCTTATATAGTTCAGCTACGGGGAAGTCAAAACTAGGAATTTGGACCAAACCGAGTACTGACGATCCGGCATCTGCGATTGAGGCTCCCGGCTAAAAGGAGACGCAGGCCCCCGTCACCACGCGCAGCACGCTCGATTGGCCGAAGGCGCGCTTGTACGCATCCGCGATCTGATCCGTGCGCTGCATGGCGTTCTCGCCCGGCTGCGCGAGGACGAGCAATAGCTTGGTTCGCTCCCACACGATCGCGCCGGAGCCGTCACGCCACTGCCCCCCCCCCGCAGCATCGAGCACGGTGAGGCCGTCCGGGAAGCGAGGCGTGACCTCGTCTGCGAGGAAGGTGCGCCACGCCTCCTCACTCACCACCTCGACAGTGCCCTGGCTGCGCCCGAAGAAGAGCCTGTACTCGGCGAATTGCTCGGTGCCGGGCGGGCAGTACGGTTCGTCCGCACCGAGCGCCGGAACGGCGGCGGAAGCGAGAACCGCGAGAGCCGTCGCGGCGAAGAGGCGGAGCACGCCCAAGGTGCCTGCGCCCCTGCCCCTATGCCCCTGCGAGCCTACTCAGCGGGTACGGAGATTTGCTCCCCTTCCAGCGCCATCGCCTCACCGATCGTCTCGCTAGCGTCGGCGAGGGCACTGGCTTCGGCTTCGGCTTCGGCTTCGGCTTCGGCTTCGGCTTTGGCCTCGGCCTCCGCCTCCTCGGCCTGCCTCAACAGCTCGCGCTCGACCGCCTGCTTCTGGATGCGATTGACCACGCTGCCGGTGCCGGCCGGGATCAGACGGCCCACGATGACATTCTCCTTGAGGCCAAGCAGGCCGTCGGACTTGCCCGAAACCGCTGCCTCGGTGAGGACTCGCGTGGTCTCCTGGAACGACGCGGCGGAGATGAACGAGCGGGTCTGCAGGGAGGCCTTGGTGATGCCCTGGAGCACCGGGATGCTGCTGGCGGCATCGCCCTCCACGCGCCCGTTGACCTCGTCATACTCGACACGGTCGACCTGCTCGCCGACCAGGAAGGTCGTGTCACCGGGCTCCACGATCTCGACCTTCTGCATCATCTGGCGGCAGATCACCTCGATGTGCTTGTCGTTGATCTTCACGCCCTGCAGCCGGTAGACCTCCTGGATCTCGTCGATCAGATAGGTGGCGAGCGCCTCGACGCCGAGCACGCGCAGGATGTCGTGCGGGGCGCGGTTTCCGTCCATCAGGGGGTCGCCCTTGCGCACGATATCCCCTTCCTGAACGCTGATGTGCTTGCCCTTGGGAATGAAGTACTCGGCTGGCTTGCCGTCGTCGTCCGGCACGACGACGATCCGCCGCTTGGCCTTGTAGTCCTTGCCGAACTCGATCCGACCGGTGATGTCGGTGATGACCGCGTGGTCCTTGGGCTTACGCGCCTCGAACAGCTCGGCCACCCGCGGCAGGCCGCCGGTGATGTCGCGGGTCTTGGTCGATTCCCGCGGGATACGGGCGAGCACGTCGCCGGCATGGGCGGTCTCGCCGTCCTCGACGTTGAGGATGGCGTCGACCGAGAGGAAGTACTGCGCCTCGCGGCCGTTGGGGAGCGTGATGATCTCGCCGCTCTCGTCGAAGAGGCCCACACGCGGCTTGAGATCGCTGCCGCGCGGCTGCTGGCGCCAGTCGACCACTACCTTGTTGGAGACCCCGGTCCGCTCGTCCACCACCTCGCGGAAGGAGAGGCCCTCCACCATGTCGGAGAAGCGCACGACGCCCGCGCGCTCGGAGATGAGCGGCAGCGTAAACGGATCCCATGATGCGACCGTGTGGCCCCGCAGGACAGTCTGGCCCTGGGAGACATAGAGCTTGGCGCCGTAGGGAATGCGGTTGCGCGCGCGCTCCCTGCCCGGCTCGTCGCGAAGCACAATCTCGAGGTTGCGGCCCATCACCACCGGCGTGCCGGTGCTGTCGCTCACCACATTCTCGTTTTCGATCTCCACCGTTGCGTCGAGCGGCGCTTCGACGCTCGACTGCTCCGCGCCGCGTTGGGCCGCGCCGCCTATGTGGAAGGTACGCATAGTGAGCTGCGTGCCGGGCTCGCCGATCGATTGCGCCGCGATGACGCCGACCGCCTCGCCGATATTGGCAAGGGTGCCGCGCGCGAGATCGCGCCCGTAGCAGAAGCCGCACACGCCGTCTTCGCTATCACAGGTCAGCACCGAGCGGATCTTCACCACCTCGACGTTGGCGCGCTCGATCGCGTCGATGCCGCGCTCGTCGATCATCTCGCCGGCGTCCACGATGGTCTCGCCTGACAGGGGGTCGAGGATGGGCTCGGCCGCAACCCGCCCGAGCGAGCGCTCGCCGAGCGCGGCGATGGTCTCGCCGCCCTCGATCACCGCCTTGACCGTGAGGCCGTTGTTGGTGCCGCAGTCAACCTCGACGATGATGCAATCCTGCGCGACATCGACGAGGCGGCGCGTCAGATAGCCGGAGTTGGCGGTCTTGAGCGCGGTGTCGGCGAGTCCCTTGCGCGCGCCGTGGGTCGAGTTGAAGTACTCGAGCACCGTCAGCCCTTCCTTGAAATTGGACTTGATCGGCGTCTCGATGATTTCGCCCGAAGGTTTGGCCATGAGCCCGCGCATACCGGCGAGCTGCTTCATCTGTGCCTCGGAGCCGCGTGCGCCTGAATTGGCCATGATGTAGATCGAGTTGAGCGCAACGCCGCCGCGCTGGTCCTCACCGAGCTTGAGGTCCGACATGCCCTGCATCATCGCCGTCGCCACCTTGTCCGTGCACTGCGACCAGGCGTCGATGACCTTGTTGTATTTCTCGCCCTGAGTAATGAGACCGTCGGTGTACTGGCGCTCGTACCGGGTCACGTCGCGGTCGGTCGCCTCCACCAGCTTGGCCTTCTCGCGCGGCACCACCATGTCATCCTTGCCGAAGGAGATGCCGGCCCGCGTGGCATAGCGGAAGCCGAGATTCATGACCTGGTCGGCGAAGATCACGGTCTCCTTCTGTCCGCAGTGACGGTAGACGGAATCGAACACGGCGCTGAGCTCACGCTTGGTGAGCAGCTGATTGATCGCTTCGAAGCGGACGTTGGCGTTCTCCGGCAAGACTTCGGAGAGGATCAGGCGGCCCGGCGTGGTCTCGACCCGGACGGGGTCTGCTCCGTTTGCGCCTGCCCTGCGGCAGGTGATCGCGGCATGCAACGACAGCGCGCCCGCCTCCAGCGCCTTCTGCACCTCGCCGATGTCGGAGAACGCCATGCCCTCGCCGCGCTCGCCCTCCCGGCTGTAGGTCAGATAGTAGATGCCGAGCACGATATCCTGGCTCGGCACGATGATCGGCTTGCCGTTGGCGGGGCTCAGGATGTTGTTGGTGGACATCATCAGGACCCGCGCCTCGAGCTGCGCTTCAGGCGAGAGCGGCACGTGCACCGCCATCTGGTCGCCGTCGAAGTCCGCGTTGAAGGCGGCGCAGACCAGCGGATGAAGCTGGATTGCCTTGCCCTCGATCAGCACCGGCTCGAAAGCCTGAATGCCAAGGCGGTGGAGCGTGGGCGCCCGGTTGAGCAGGACCGGATGCTCGCGGATCACCTCCTCCAGGATATCCCAGACCTCGGGCCGTTCCTTCTCGACCATGCGCTTGGCGGCCTTAAGGGTGGTCGCCATAGCGTAGAGCTCGAGCTTGGAATAGATGAAGGGCTTGAAGAGCTCGAGCGCCATCTTCTTCGGCAGCCCGCACTCGTGCAGCTTGAGCTCGGGCCCGACGACGATCACCGAGCGGCCCGAATAGTCGACGCGCTTGCCCAGCAAGTTTTGCCGGAAGCGGCCCTGCTTGCCCTTGAGCATGTCGCTGAGCGACTTCAGCGGGCGCTTGTTCGCGCCGGTCATCACCCGGCCCCGGCGGCCGTTGTCGAACAGTGCGTCCACCGCCTCCTGCAGCATGCGCTTCTCGTTGCGGACGATGATGTCCGGCGCGCGCAGCTCGATCAGCCGCTTCAGCCGGTTGTTGCGGTTGATGACCCGGCGGTAGAGATCGTTGAGGTCCGAGGTGGCGAAGCGGCCGCCGTCGAGCGGCACCAACGGGCGGAGCTCCGGCGGAATGACCGGCACGACCTCGAGGATCATCCATTCCGGCCGGTTGCCAGAGAGGATGAAGGATTCGACCAGCTTCAGCCGCTTTACGAACTTCTTGCGCTTGGCCTCGGAGTTGGTCGTTGCCAGCTCGTCCCGCAACGTGTCCCGCTCCTCCTCGAGGTCGAGCTTGGTCAGCATGGTGCGGATCACCTCCGCGCCGATCCCGGCCTCGAAGGCATCGGCGCCAAAGTCGTCTTGCGCCTGGCGGAATTGATCTTCGGTGAGCAGCTGGAACTGATTGAGCGACGTGAAGCCCGGCTCGGTGACGACATAGCTCTCGAAATAGAGGATCCGCTCCATTTCCTTGAGCGTCATGTCGAACAAGAGTCCGATGCGCGACGGCACCGACTTGAGGAACCAGATGTGGGCGACAGGCGACGCCAGTTCGATATGGCCCATACGCTCGCGCCGGACCTTAGACTGAATCACTTCGACGCCGCATTTTTCACAGACGATGCCGCGGTATTTCATGCGCTTGTACTTGCCGCACAAGCACTCGTAATCCTTGATCGGGCCGAAAATACGGGCACAAAATAGCCCGTCGCGCTCAGGCTTGAACGTCCTGTAGTTAATGGTTTCGGGTTTCTTGATCTCGCCGTAAGACCACGAACGGATCTTCTCCGGGCTCGCGATCGAGATCTTGATCTGGTTGAATTGTTGGGCCGTACTTACCGGACCAAAGAGATTGATCAACTCGTTCATCAAGTGTCCTCCGAACCTGTCACGTTTCCGGGGCCGTGCCGGTCGCGCATCAGCTCGTTGTCCTGAGATCGATATCGAGGCCGAGTGATTGCATCTCCTTGACTAGGACGTTGAAGGATTCGGGAATGCCGACTTCGAAGTTCTCGTCGCCGCGCACGATCGATTCGTAGACCTTGGTGCGGCCCGAGACGTCGTCGGATTTGACGGTCAGCATTTCCTGAAGGGTGTATGACGCACCGTAGGCCTGGAGGGCCCACACCTCCATCTCGCCGAAGCGCTGACCGCCGAACTGCGCCTTGCCGCCGAGCGGCTGCTGGGTGACGAGGCTGTAGGGCCCGATCGAGCGGGCGTGGATCTTGTCGTCAACCAGATGGTGCAGCTTCAGCATATAGATGTAGCCGACTGTCACCTGGCGGTCGAAGGGCTCGCCGTTCTGCCCGTCGATCAGCGTCACCTGGCCGCTCGCTTCGAGGCCCGCAAGCTCGAGCATCTTCACGATATCGGCCTCGTGGGCGCCGTCGAATACCGGGCTCGCCATCGGCACGCCGGCCCTGTTGACTTCGCCGATTTCGCCCAATTCCGTGTCAGACATTGCCGCGACCTGGCCGTCGGCCTCGCGGTCGCCGTCGTAGACCTTGGCCAGCAGGCCCCGAAGCGCCCCGTTGGAGGCGCCGTCTGCGGCCTTGTCCAGGATCTCGCCGATCTTGAGGCCGAGCCCGTGAGAGGCCCACCCCAGATGGGTCTCGAGGATCTGCCCGACATTCATTCGTGAAGGCACGCCGAGGGGGTTGAGCACGATGTCGACGCTCGTCCCGTCCTCGAGATAGGGCATGTCTTCGACCGGCACGATGTTGGAGACCACGCCCTTGTTGCCGTGGCGGCCAGCCATCTTGTCGCCGGGCTGCATCTTGCGCTTCACCGCGACGAAGACCTTGACCATCTTGAGCACGCCGGGCGGCAACTCGTCGCCCCGCTGCAGCTTGTCGACCTTGCTCTCGAAGCGGCCCTGGATCCGGGCGATATTCTCGTCGAACTCCTCCTTGAGCGCCTCGATCCTGGTCATGATCGGCTCGCTGGCCGGGACGATCTGCCACCACTGCCCTCGGGAGAGGGACTCGAGAACCCGGCCCGTGATCTTGCTGTTGGCCGCCATGCCCTTGGGGCCGCGGGCGGCGATCCGGTTCAGCAGCAGCGCGCGGACGCGGTCGTACATGTTGCGCTCGATGATCGCCCGCTCATCGTCGCGGTCCTTGGCGAGGCGCTCGATCTCCTCGCGCTCGATCGCGAGCGCGCGCTCGTCCTTGTCGACGCCGCGCCGGTTGAAGACGCGGACCTCCACCACCGTGCCCATGCCGCCCGGCGGCACACGGAGCGACGTGTCGCGCACATCCGACGCCTTCTCACCGAAGATCGCCCGCAGCAGTTTTTCCTCCGGCGTCATGGGCGATTCGCCCTTGGGCGTGATCTTGCCGACCAGAATGTCTCCGGGCTGCACTTCGGCACCGATGTAGACGATGCCGGCCTCGTCCAGGTTCCGAAGTCCCTCCTCGCCGACGTTGGGAATGTCGCGGGTGATCTCCTCCTGCCCGAGCTTCGTGTCACGCGCCATCACCTCGAATTCCTCGATATGGATCGAGGTAAAGACGTCGTCCTTGACCAACCGCTCGGAGATCAGGATCGAATCCTCGAAGTTGTAGCCATTCCACGGCATGAAGGCGACGAGCACGTTGCGCCCCAAGGCAAGCTCGCCGTAGTCAGTGCTCGGCCCGTCAGCGATGACGTGGCCCGCCACGACCCGCTCACCCACCCGCACGAGCGGCCGCTGCGTGATGCACGTGCTCTGATTGGAACGCTGGAACTTCAACAGGTTGTAGATATCGACGCCGGCAGATTCCGCGCTTGCGCTCTCTTCGCCCTCTGCCCGCACCACGATGCGGGTGGCGTCGACCTGCTCGATGGTCCCGGTGCGGCGCGCGGCGATGGCGGCGCCCGAATCCCGTGCCACCACCTCCTCCATGCCGGTGCCGACCAGCGGCGCCTCCGCGCGCACCAAGGGCACCGCCTGGCGCTGCATGTTGGAGCCCATTAGCGCCCGGTTCGCGTCGTCGTTCTCCAGGAACGGGATGAGGGCGGCAGCAACCGAGACGAGCTGTTTGGGCGAGACATCCATGTAATCGATGCCCTCAGGCGCCGACATCACGAACTCGCCGTTGCGCCGGCAGCTCACCAGGTCCTCGCTGAAGGCGGCGTTCTCGTCCGTCTTCGCGTTGGCCTGGGCGATGGTGTACTTCCCCTCCTCGATCGCGGAGAGATAGACGACCTCGTCGGTCTGGCGGCAGTTCTCCACCTTGCGGTAGGGGCTTTCGATGAAACCGTAACGATTGACCCGCGCGTAGGTGGCGAGACTGTTGATCAGGCCGATATTCGGGCCTTCCGGCGTTTCGACCGGGCAGATGCGCCCGTAGTGCGACGGATGCACGTCGCGCACCTCGAAGCCCGCCCGCTCGCGCGTGAGGCCGCCCGGCCCGAGCGCGGACAGCCTGCGCTTGTGCGTGATTTCCGACAGCGGGTTGGTCTGGTCCATGAACTGGGAAAGCTGGGACGAGCCGAAGAACTCGCGTACCGCCGCCGCCGCCGGCTTGGCGTTGATCAGATCGTGCGGCATGACGGTATCGATATCGACCGAGCTCATCCGCTCGCGAATGGCGCGCTCCATCCTGAGCAGGCCGATCCGGTACTGGTTCTCCATCAACTCGCCGACCGAACGCACCCGGCGGTTGCCCAGATGATCGATGTCGTCGATATCGCCGCGCCCGTCCTTCAGCGCAACGAGGGTGGTGACGACGGCGACGATGTCCTTGCGTCGCAGAACCCTGAGATTGTCATCGCCGTCGAGATTGAGCCGCATGCCCATCTTCACGCGGCCAACGTCCGAGAGGTCGTAACGCTCGGAACCCATCGTGGCGAAGGCCGACGCAGGCACCCACACGGGCTCGCCAACCGCGACGGGTCGATTGGCAGCCGGAACGATGATCCTGAGCCAGCCTTCCTCCTGCTCCAGAACCCAGACGACGCCCATCTCGGACCGCTTCAGCCGCACAATGGCGTCGCCCGCCTCGCCGGGCTCGGCACGAGCGTCGACCGATTCCTGCTTCAGCTGGGCCTTGCCGAAGAAGAGGTCGTAGAAGAGCTTTTCGGCGGTCTCGACAGTCGGCGGCTCGCCCGGCCGCATGACCTTGTAGATTTCGAGCAACGCCTCTTCGCGGTTCGTCGTCCGATCCTGCCGGATGGTGTTGCGGATGTAGGCACCGACATTTATGTGGTCGATATCGAGGACGGCGATCCGGTCGATCCCGCACTCGTCCATCGATTCGAGCGTCTTTTCCTCGATCTCGCCGCCCGCTTCGATCAGCACCTCTCCGGTTTCCGGATTGATCGTGTCGTCGGCGGCATATTGCCCGACGAGCTTGTCGGACTTGATCAGCTTTTCCGTCATGCCGGCGTCGTCGATCTTCTTGAGTATCCGCGCAGTGACGCGGCGCCCTGCCTCCACGACGGTCTTGCCGGTGGCGGCGTTCACAAGGTCGTCGAGCAACTTGTCCCCGCGCAGACGCTCGGACTCGATCGGCGCCTTCCACCCGTCATCCGTCCGGGTGTGCATCACCTTGGCGTAGAAGTGGTCGAAGATCTCTTCCGTATCCATGGCAAGCGCGCGCAGCAGCACCGTTACCGGCAGCTTGCGGCGCCGGTCGATGCGCACGAAGACCAGGTCCTTGGCATCGAACTCGAAGTCGAGCCACGAGCCCCGGTAGGGAATGATCCGCGCGGCATAGAGATACTTGCCCGAGCTGTGCGTCTTGCCCCGGTCATGGTCGAAGAAGACGCCGGGCGAGCGATGCATTTGGGAGACGATGACCCGCTCGGTGCCGTTGATGACGAAGGTGCCGCTGTCAGTCATCAACGGCATGTCGCCCATGTAGACGTCCTGCTCCTTGATGTCCCGCACCGAGCGGAGCCCGCTGTCCTCGTCGACGTCCCAGACCACGAGCCGGAGCGTCACCTTGAGCGGAGCCGCGTAGGTGATGCCGCGCTGCTGGCATTCCTCGACGTCGTATTTCGGCTCCTCGAACTCGTAGCGTTCGAAATCCAGCGATGCCTTGTCGGAGAAGTCCTTGATCGGGAACACCGACTTGAAGACTCGCTGAAGCCCGGACTCGGAGCGCTGATCTCCCTTAATTTCGCGTTGCAGGAAGAACTCGTAGGAGCGCCTCTGCACCTCGATGAGGTTCGGCATCGAGGCAACCTGAGGAATGCGGCTGAAACTCCGACGTAGTCTGCGGTGGGCCTTGCGAGACTGCACCATGATACCCCTTCGGACTCTCGGCCCCGGCCGCGGCGTGGGCGCCGCGGCGGGCCGTGGGTTAGTCATTACATGCGGCGCGGCGGCGCGCGCCGCGCGGCCGTGGCTGCGCGTGCTCGTGCCCGCTCGCGCCGCGGCGCGACGGCGGGACCGGTGCTACCCGGCACGTGTCCGGGCGTGCGCCGGCGATAGCCAATCGTCGCTACTTGACCTCGACGGTCGCGCCGGCAGCTTCGAGCTGCTCCTTGATCTTGCTCGCGTCTTCCTTGGACACGTCTTCCTTGACCGCGTTCGGCACGCCCTCGACCAGCGCCTTGGCCTCCTTGAGGCCGAGGCCGGTGAGCGCGCGGACCTCCTTGATCACGTTGATCTTCTTTTCGCCGAATGACGTAAGGACCACGGTGAACTCGATCTGCTCCTCGGCCTCCTCGGCCGCGGGTGCTGCGCCGGGTGCAGCGGCGACGGCGACCGGGGCGGCCGCAGAGACCCCCCACCTTTCTTCGAGCATCTTGCTCAACTCCGAGGCCTCGATCACCGTCAGGGTCGAAAGCTCGTCTGCAATCTTGGCCAAATCAGCCATATCGTCGATCTCCTGGGGGCTATTCCTGCTGTTCCTTGGGTGTTTCGTCGCCTGTCGGTGCGCTCCTGCTGTCAGTGTCTCCTTGTTCCGAATAAGCGTTGAGCACGCGCGCAAGCTGGCCGCCCGGCGCGCTAAGCACGGCGGCGATCTTGGTCGCCGGCGCGTTCAGCACGCCGATCAGCCGGGCGCGCAGCGCATCGAGCGAGGGCAGCTCGGCCAGCGAGCGGACTTCGCGCCGATCCAGCGCGGTGCCGCCGAGGGCGCCACCCACGATGATGAGTTTGTCGTTATTCTTGGCGTAGGTCACCGCGACCTTCGCCGCGGCCACCGGATCGTCCGAATAGGCGATCGCGCTGGAACCCGAAAAGAGGTCCGCGAGCGGGGCGAAGGAGGTGCCCTCGACCGCGCGCTTCGCCAGCCGGTTCTTCGTCACCCGGAAGGTCGCGCCGGCCGCGCGCATCTGGCGCCTGAGATGGGAGGCCTCCGCCACCGAGAGCCCGCTGAACTGCGTGACAACGACGAGATTCGTGCTCTCGAAGATCCCGCGCAGGGCATCGACAATCTCTTCCTTCTTAAGCCGTTCCACGATTTCCTCCGGCTTCTCCCGCGTCCATGAGGCGCGAGTGCTCCGCTGCGCGCTGACGGTGCAGCCGCGAAATTCTTGCGCGGTCCGTCACGATGCCGCCAATTCCGCCTGCAGGGCGGCGACGTCGAGCTTCACGCCCGGCCCCTGGGAAGAGCTGAGCGCTGCCCGCATCATGTAGGTTCCCTTGGCGCCGCTCGGCTTCGCGCGGTTCAGCGCATCCACCAGCGCGCACGCATTCTCGGCCAGCGCCCGCTCGTCGAAGCTCGCCTTGCCGATGCCGGCGTGGACGATGCCGGCCTTCTCGACCCGGAACTCGACCTGGCCGCCCTTGGCCGCGCGTACGGCCTCAGCCACGTCGGGCGTAACCGTGCCGAGCTTCGGGTTGGGCATAAGCCCGCGCGGCCCCAGAATGCGGCCGAGCTTACCGACAACCGGCATCATGTCCGGGGTTGCTATGCAGCGGTCGAATTCGATCTTGCCGCCTTGGACCTCGGCAGCAAGGTCCTCGTCGCCGACCAGGTCGGCACCCGCTTCGCGCGCGGCATCGGCCTTGTCGCCCTTCGCAAAGACGGCGACACGAACCGTCTTGCCGGTGCCATGGGGCAGCGCCACGACGCCGCGCACCATCTGGTCCGCATGGCGCGGGTCGACGCCGAGGCCGACGCTCATTTCGACGGTCTCGTCGAACTTCGCCTTGGCCCCCTGCTTCACCAGCGCGATCGCCTCGCCCAGCGCATACGTCCTGTCGCGGTCGACCTGCTCCTTGGCCTGCCGCAGCCTTTTCCCGTCCTTCGCCATCGCTTCTAGCCCACCACCTGGATGCCGATCGATCGTGCCGACCCTTCGATAATGCGGCAGGCGGCGTCCATATCGTCGGCGTTGAGGTCCACCATCTTCTTCTCCGCGATCTCGCGAACTTGCGCGCGCGTCACCTGACCTATCGGGTCGATCCGGCCGACCGTCTCGGAGCCCTTGTCCACGCCCGCCGCCTTCTTGAGGAAGTAGCTCGCCGGCGGACTCTTGGTCACGAACGAGAAGGTCCGGTCGTGATAGACCGAGATCACCGTCGGGATCGGCATCCCCTGCTCGAGGTTCTGCGTCTGGGCGTTGAAGGTCTTGCAGAACTCCATGATGTTGAGTCCTGCCTGACCCAGCGCCGGGCCGATCGGCGGCGACGGGTTGGCCTGCCCCGCCGGCACCTGCAGCTTGATCGTTCCCGTTACTCTCTTGGCCATGTGTCTCCCGCCCCGCCGTCAGGCCTTCTCGACCTGGGCGTATTCCAGCTCGACCGGCGTCGCCCGGCCGAAAATCGATACCGCGACCTTGAGGCGCGCCCGCTCCTCGTCGATGTCTTCCACCAGCCCGCTGAACGAGGTGAAGGGGCCGTCGCAGACCCGCACGGTCTCCCCGATCTCGAAGATGACCGAGGGCTTCGGCCTCTCGACACCTTCCTTGACCTGCTTCAGAACGCGGTCCGCCTCGTCGTCGGTGATCGGCACCGGCTTGCCGCCGCTGCCAAGAAAACCGGTTACCTTCGGCGTGTTGTTGATCAGGTGCCAGGTCTCGTCGGTCATGCTCAGATGCGCGAGCACATAGCCGGGGAAGAACTTTCGCTCGGACTTGACCTTGGCGCCTCGGCGCATCTCCACGACTTCTTCCGACGGCACCATGACGTCCTCGATCAAATGGTCGAGGCCCTGCTGCTTGGCCTGCTCGCGGATCGACTGCGCCACCTTCTTCTCAAAGCCCGAATAGACGTGGACGATGTACCAGCGCCGCGCCGGCCCGTGGGCCTCGGCCATCGTCGTATCCGCCGCTGATATATCCGTCATCCGCCGATCCCCAGGATCGCCCGCACCCCGATCGACAGCACCTGATCGATCAGGAAGAAGAAGATCGCCATGATGATCACCATGATCAGCACCATGATAGTGCTGATGATCGTCTCCTTGCGCGTGGGCCACGTGACCTTGCCGATCTCCTGGCGCGCCTGACGCAAAAACTCGAGCGGCGGCGTGCGAGCCATGGTCAGCACGCGCCCCGACCCGTGCGCATGGCAGGAGTGGAGGGTCTCGAACCCCCAACCTCCGGTTTTGGAGACCGGCGCTCTACCAATTGAGCTACACTCCTACTCCGTTTGCGCGCCGTGACCGCCATTTGCGGACTATTCGACGATTTTGGCGACGACGCCGGCGCCGACGGTGCGCCCGCCCTCGCGGATGGCGAAGCGCAGGCCCTCGTCCATCGCAATCGGCGCCATCAGATCGACCTTCATCATCACGTTGTCGCCCGGCATCACCATCTCCGTCCCTTCGGGAAGCTCAATCGTCCCCGTCACGTCCGTCGTCCGGAAGTAAAACTGCGGACGGTAGTTCGAGAAAAACGGCGTGTGACGGCCGCCCTCGTTCTTCGTCAGGATGTACGTCTCTGCCTCAAAGCGCGTGTGCGGCGTGATCGTCCCGGGCTCCGCCAAAACCTGACCCCGCTCAACCTCGTCACGCTTCGTCCCGCGAAGCAAAACCCCAACGTTGTCACCGGCCTCGCCCTGATCCAACAACTTCCGGAACATCTCAACGCCCGTGCACACCGTCTTCGTCGTCTCACGGATCCCGACAATCCCGACGTTGTCGCCGACCTTCACAACACCGCGCTCGATCCGGCCCGTCACAACCGTCCCACGGCCCGAAATCGAAAACACGTCCTCAATCGGCATCAAAAACGGCTGGTCCTTCGGGCGCTCAGGCTGCGGCACGTACTCATCGACCGCATTCATCAGCTCCATGACCGAATCGCGGCCCGTCGTCGCGTCGCCATCCTCAAGCGCCGCTAGCGCAGAACCCTGAATCACAGGGATGTCGTCACCGGGAAACTCGTAGACCGACAAAAGCTCCCGAACCTCAAGCTCGACAAGCTCGAGAATCTCCTCGTCGTCAACCATGTCCACCTTGTTCATATAGACCACAAGCGCAGGAACGCCCACCTGGCGCGCCAGAAGAATGTGCTCCCGCGTCTGCGGCATCGGACCGTCCGCCGCAGACACCACAAGGATCGCGCCGTCCATCTGCGCTGCACCCGTGATCATGTTCTTCACATAGTCCGCATGGCCCGGGCAATCCACGTGCGCGTAGTGGCGGCTCCCCGTCTCGTACTCGACGTGAGCCGTCGCGATCGTGATCCCGCGCGCGCGCTCCTCCGGCGCCTTGTCAATCTCGTCGAACGACACAAACTCCGCGCCGCCAACCTCGCCCAAAACCCGCGTGATCGCCGCCGTCAGCGTCGTCTTCCCATGGTCAACGTGACCAATCGTCCCAACGTTGCAGTGCGGCTTCGTCCGCTGAAACTTCGCCTTCGCCATCGGTGCCTTTTCCTCGGCCGCTGCGTTGCCGCGGCGACCTTAAAGAGTCGTCACAAGCCGCGCACCGTCGCTTCGGTGCCGGCCGAATGCTCTGGAGCGGGTGATGGGAATCGAACCCACGTGACCAGCTTGGAAGGCTGGGGCTCTACCATTGAGCTACACCCGCTCACCCTGAGTCCCCCGCGCCCATCACCGCGCGCGCACGCACCGCGCCCGTGTGGTGGAGGGGGTAGGATTCGAACCTACGTAGACATACGTCGGCAGATTTACAGTCTGCTGCCTTTAACCACTCGGCCACCCCTCCGCGCCGAGGTGGACGCGCCCGGGACTCGGACGGGCGCACTATGGACATCCGCGGTCGATTGTCAACGCCCAAAGGAGCTCTCCATGACGGCCCATCACACCGGCAAGCCGCCGTGGCGGCGGCGTTAGCGCGCGCCGGGCGGCCCGTATGCCGGGGCGTCTCGCAAAAGGGATGGAAGTCTTATAATAGGGTGCGTCATGGCACGCAACAGTTCTCGCCGCCCGCGCGAGCGAACGGCCGGGCGCCGGCGCACGCATCAGGAGCAGCGCACCCAGGCGCGGCCCCGCCATGAGCGGCTCTATGGCGCCCATGCGGTGGCCGCTGCGCTCGCCAATCCGATCCGCCGCTGCCATCGGCTGATCGCGACGGAGGAGGGCGCGGCGCTGCTCGCCGAGCGAATCGACACCCGCGCGCTGCCCCTTGCCGCCCGTGGCCTGCTCGATGCGCCGCAGATCGCCTCCCGCCAGGACGTCGCTGGCTTGTTGCCGGATGGCGCCGTGCATCAGGGTATCGTGCTGGAGACGGCGCCGCTGCCGGCGGTCGATCTCGCGTCGGCCTGTCGCGGCCTTGCGCAGGGAGAGGGCGGAGCGCGGACCGTGGTCGTCCTCGATCAGGTGACGGATCCGCACAATGTCGGCGCGATCCTGCGCTCGGCGGCGGCCTTCGCAGTTGCCGCCGTCGTCGTTCAGGACCGGCATTCTCCGCAGGGCGCCGGCGCGCTCGCCAAGGCCGCCTCCGGCGCGCTGGAGACGGTGCCGCTCGCCCGCGTCGTCAACATCGCGCGCGCCCTCATCGTGCTCAAGGAGCTCGGCTACTGGTGTCTCGGCCTGGACCAGAACGCCGCCGAGCCGATCGAGGCCGTCACCGTGAGGGCGCCGCTCGCGCTCGTGCTGGGCGCCGAAGGCCAGGGCATGCGTCGGTTGACCCGCGAGCGCTGCGACCTGACCGCCAGAATTCCCATGCCGGGCTCGATGGCGAGCCTCAACGTCTCCAACGCGGCCGCCATCGCCCTCTACGAGATCGCGCGGCGATGAGCAGAGCGACGAACAGGGCGGCCCGCGAGCAACACTGGCGCGCAGCGTGCTTGACTCGGCCCGCGCGCCGCGCTTGAAAGCGAAACTTCCGTGATCTTGCGCGTCTGCAGCGGCTTATCGGCCGGCGTAGCTCAACTGGTAGAGCACTTGATTTGTAATCAAGGGGTTGCGGGTTCGAGTCCTGCCGCCGGCACCGCTCGATCCGGGGTGCGAAAGGGCACCGCTGGAAGATAGGGCGCACCATGGTCACCACCGCAGCCCTCATCGTCGCCGCCGGGCGCGGCCACCGGGTCGGCGGGCCGCTGCCCAAGCAGTATCGCCAGCTCGCGGGGCGCACGGTGCTCGGCCACAGCGTGCGGCGGTTCACGACGCACCCGCGCATCGATACCGTGCGGGTGGTGATCAATCCCGCCGACCGGCCGCTCTACGACGACACAGTGCAGGGGAGCGCAGGCCCGGGGGCCGGCAAGCTGCTGGCACCGGTCGCCGGCGGCGAGACGCGGCAGGAGTCGGTGCGGAACGGCCTCGAAAGCCTTTCCGACGCCCCACCCGACCTCGTCTTGATCCATGACGGCGCTCGCCCGCTGGTGCCGGACGCTGTGATCGACGGCGCGCTCGATGCGCTCGAAGGCCACGACGGCGCGCTCCCCGCGCTCGCGGTGAGCGACAGCCTCAAGCGGGCGGTGCCCGGCAGTGCCGTGATTGCCGGCACGGTGCCGCGCGAGGGCCTCTGGCGCGCCCAGACCCCGCAAGGCTTCCGCTATCCGACAATTCTCGACGCCCACCGCGCCGCGGCCGGCGGTGCGCTGACCGACGATGCTGCGGTGGCCGAGCACACCGGCCTCTCCGTTGCGCTCACGACCGGCGACGAGGACAATCTCAAGATCACCACCGAGCAGGATTTTTCGCGCGCCGAGCGCATCCTGGCGGCGCAAGGCGAGCGCGCCGTCGCGCCTGCTATCGCCCTGGAAACCCGCGTCGGCATGGGCTTCGATGTCCATCGCTTCGGCCCCGGCGATCACCTCATGCTGGGCGGCGTGGCGGTGCCGCACGAGCAGGGTGTGATCAGTCATTCTGACGGCGACGTCGTGCTTCATGCCATCGTCGACGCGCTGTTGGGCGCCATGGCGGCCGGCGACATCGGCACTCACTTCCCACCCTCCGACGACACCTGGCGGGACGCCGATTCCGCGCGCTTCGTGGCGCACACGCTGTTGTTGCTAGAGGAACGGGGCGGCCATCTCAGCCACATCGATGTCACATTGATCTGCCAACGGCCCAGGATCGGCCCCCATCGCCCCGCCATGGTGGCGAGGCTCGCCACCGTTCTCGGCCTCGTACCCGCCCGCATCAGCCTGAAGGCGACGACCACCGAGCGTCTCGGCTTCACCGGACGCGGGGAAGGCATCGCCGCGCAGGCGGTCGCCACGGTCCGCCTGCCTGTTGAGGGCACCGATGACGGCTGACGCGGGGTCGGCCCGCCTCGACCTCCGAGACCCGGCGACCCTGGTCGCGACCTGGTTTGGCACCGGGCTTGCACGTTGGGCGCCGGGAACGGCAGCCTCTGCCCTGGCGCTGCCCGCCGCGTGGCTGCTGAAGAGCTACATCGGTGTGCTGGGCCTGGCGATCGCCGCCCTCGTCCTCTTCGCGATCGGCGTCTGGGCGGCTGCGGCCTGCGAGCGACGCGCTGGGGTCCGCGATTCGCCCGCCATCGTGATCGACGAGGTGGCCGGTCAATGGATCGCCCTCCTGCTGGTGCCGGCGGACCCGGTTGCCTATGGCATGGGCTTCGTGCTGTTCCGACTGTTCGACGTGGCAAAGCCATGGCCGATCGGCCTGATCGACCGGCACGTGAAGGGCGGCTTCGGCGTGATGTTGGACGACGTCGTTGCCGGCAGCTTCGCGGCGCTCGTGCTCTGGAATATATGGGTATGGCTGTGACCTTCCCCGATGCTGTGATCGAGCGGGCGGACCGGCTCCTCGCGCTCTGCCGGTCGCGGGGCTTGCGCGTCGCCACCGCGGAATCCTGCACCGGCGGGCTGATTGCCGCCTGTCTGACGGAGGTCGCCGGGTCCTCCGATGTCGTGGATCGCGGCTTCGTGACCTACGCCAACGAGGCCAAGCGGGACCTCCTCGGCGTGCCGGATGAGCTGTTGATGAGCGTGGGCGCGGTCAGCGAGGAAGTGGCGCGGGCGATGGCGGAAGGCGCGCTCGAGCGTTCCGACGCCCATCTTGCCGTCGCGGTGACGGGGATTGCGGGCCCAGGCGGCGGAACGGCCACCAAGCCGGTCGGCCTGGTGCACCATGCCTGCGCGGGGCCGGGTGGCGCGATCTCGCACCGGCGCGTGGTCTATCCTGGCGATCGCGGCGCGGTTCGCCTCGCAACCGTCGAGACCGCGCTCGACATGCTGATCGACGGTGCCGAACGGAGGACATAGCGCCCTGGCGGCGACCGGAACGACCGACCCCAAGCAAGCGCGGGACGCGATCCTTGCCCAGGCACGCGCGCTTGGGTTCCAGGCGGTGGGTGTGGCGAGCGCCGAAGGCGTGCCGGGGGACGGGGCTGCGCTCCAGGAGTTCATTGGGCTCGGCTATGCCGGGGACATGAGTTGGCTGCCGGGCACCGCCGAGAGGCGCGCGGCCCCCCGCGCGCTCTGGCCCGAGGCCCACAGCGTCGTGGTGGTCGGCATCAACTATGGCCCGGCAGGCGATCCGCTGCGTCTGCTGAATGTACCGACGCGGGGCATCGTTTCGGCCTACGCCCAGGGCCGCGACTACCACGACGTGATCAAGGGCAGGCTCCGGCGCCTCGCCCGCTTCGTCGTCGATACCTTCGGCGCCGAGGTGAAGCTCTTCGTGGACACGGCACCGGTGATGGAGAAGCCGCTGGCGGCGCGGGCCGGCATCGGCTGGCAGGGCAAGCACACCAACCTCGTCTCCCGCCAGCACGGCTCCTGGCTCTTTCTCGGCGAACTGTTTACGACCCTCGAACTCGCGCCCGACGAGGTCGAGGCGGACCGCTGCGGCTCCTGCCGCCGGTGTCTCGACATCTGCCCGACCGACGCCTTCCCCGCGCCCTACCGGCTCGATGCGAGGCGCTGCATCTCGTACCTCACCATCGAGCACAAGAGCCACATCGCGCCCGAATATCGCGAGGCCATGGGCAACAGGATCTACGGCTGCGACGACTGCCTGGCGGTCTGCCCGTGGAACAAGTTCGCGCGCCGCACCGAGGACTATGCCTTCCTGCCGCGTGCCGAACTGACGGCGCCCCGGCTCGCCGACCTCGCCGCGCTGGACGACAAGACGTTCAGAACGGTCTTCTCCGGCAGCCCAATCAAGCGGATCGGGCGTGACCGGTTCGTGCGTAACGTGCTGATCGCCATCGGCAATTGCGGGGACGCCGCGGTCTTGCCGGCGGCCCGGCGGCTGCTCGGCGATGGCTCCCCGCTGGTGCGTGCCATGGCGGTCTGGGCGTCGCGGCGGCTCGCGCCCCCGGCCGCCTTCGCCGCGCTCCGCGCCCGCCACGAACCCAGCGAGCATGACTCTGCCGTACTGACCGAATGGCGCCGGAAAGCCGAGCCGGATCTCTCAACCGGTGCGACCGGCCGCGCGTGATCATGCCTGGCAAGCGGCTCTTCTGCTTCGGCTACGGGTTCTGCGCCTCCGCCCTGGGCGCGCTGCTCTGCCCTGCCGGCTGGTCGCTCGCCGGCACGTGCCGGACACCCGGAGGCTGTCGCGCGCTTAGGGACGCAGGCGTCGATGCCGTCCCCTTCTCGCGGGAGGCGACGCTCGCCGACGCGGCGCGTTTCCTGGCGGGCGCGACCCACATCCTTCTTTCGATTCCACCCGATGGGAAAGGTGACGCGACCTTGGACTGCCACGGTGCCGATATCGCGGCCCTGCCGGGTGTGGAATGGATCGGTTATCTCTCGACCACGGGGGTCTACGGCGATACCGGCGGTGCCTGGGTGGACGAGACCGCGACACCGGCGCCCACCGGCGTGCGCGGCAGACGCAGGCTTGCGGCAGAGAAGGGCTGGCTTACCTTCGGCGAGCGACACGGCCTCGCCGTGCACGTCTTCCGCCTGGCAGGGATTTACGGACCCGGACGGAATGCGCTCGCCACCGTCCGGCGCGGCGAGGCCAGGCGGATCGACAAGCCGGGCCAAGTCTTCTCGCGCATCCACGTGGCCGATATCGCGCAGGTGCTGGCCGCCTCCATCGCTCAGCCGAAGGCAGGTGCCATATATAATGTGTGCGACGACGAGCCGGCGCCGGGTGCGGATGTCGTCGCGCACGCCTGCGCCCTGCTGGGCGTCGCGCCGCCGCCGCTCACACCGTTGGACGACGCCGACCTCACCCCGATGGCGCGGAGCTTCTACGCCGACAACCGAAGAGTTTCCAACGCCCGCATCAAGACCGAGCTCGGCGTCGCGCTGCGCTTCCCCGACTACCGAGCGGGACTCGCCGGCCTGCTCGCCGAAGAAGCCGACGCCTCTTAGCCGACGGCGGCGAGACCGGGGAAGGCCTCGAGCAGCCAGAACGCGACGGAACTGAGATACCCGGTAATAAGCGCGACCCCCATGGCCACCAGGATGACGCCGGCGCCGATCTGAAGCGGCCTGCTGACCTTCCGGATGCGCCTCATGTGGCGCAGGAAGGCGCCGGTGAACGCAGCCGCGATCAGGAACGGGACACCGAGCCCAAACGAATAGACCGCCAGCAGCGCGACACCGCTGCCGACATCGGCGGAGGTTGCTGTGAGCGTGAGGATGCCGCCCAGCACCGGGCCGATGCAAGGCGTCCAGCCGAACGCGAAGGCCGTACCCAGCAGGTACGCGCTCGCCGGCCGCCCGCCCGCGAGACGACCGGCGAAGCGCATCTCGCGCTCGAAGAACGGAACCCTGATCAGGCCGGTGAGGTAGATGCCGAAGACGATGATCACTCCGCCCGCGACATATTCGAAGATCGTCTTGTGCTGGAGCAGGAAACCGCCCACCGCGCTTGCGCTCGCACCGAGTGCGACGAACACGGTCGTGAAGCCGAGGACGAAGAACACGCTCAGCATCAGCGCCGCGAGGCGCCGGCGGGAGAGCCCCTGATCGTCCCGCAACTCCTCCAGGGAGCCGCCGGCGACGTAGGAGACGTAACCCGGCACCAGGGGCAGGACGCAGGGGGAGAGGAAGGAGATCAGGCCGGCCGCGAAGGCCGAGGCGATGCTGATAGCGGAGAGTTCCATGGCTGGTCAGCCGGTGGCCGACGCGTCCCCGGTCCGCACCGCTACTCGATGATGTGGCGCACCAGCTCGATCGCATCGGGATCGGACCAGTCGCGATCGCCCAGCACGCGTGCGACCTCTGCGCCCTCGCCGTTTATGAAGATCGTGGCAGGGATGCCGTGCACCCGGAGCGCACGCCCCGCCGCCATCTTCTCATCGATCATGACCGGCAACGTGGTGAGGTCGTGGTCATTGTAATAGTTGCGCACGAGCGGGGCGCCGTCGCGGTCGAGCGAGAGCGGCAGGATGACCAGCTCATCGCCCAGCTCGCGCTGCAGCGCATCCATGGTCGGCATCTCGGCCCGGCACGGGAAGCACCAGGTTGCCCAGAAATGCACGGCGACGGGTGTGCCGCGGAAATCGGCGAGGCTCAGCTCCTCGCCGGCCTCGTCGGTAAAGACGATCGGCGGCGGCTCCAGCGGCCCGTCGGTCACGACCAGGTTGAGGATCGCGCTGCCATCGGCGCGCTTATCGAGCGCACGCAGCGCGTCGCCCTCGGCGGCCAACAGGGAACCGCCGTAAAGCGCGACACCGATGACGGCGGCGGCGGCGGCAAGCCGCCCGAATATGCGGATAGAGGTCATGGCCGTTGCTCCCGTGTCTGCCAACCGCCCGCTCGGGCATAGATAGTGAGCCTGGGGCGTGCTGCCTAGCGCGCCGAGCCGTGCTCACCATGATTTGAAGCCGCGCCGGCGCCTGCCACGGTCTCTATGGCCGCGCATAGACGGCCAAGGTCGTGCTCCCGCGAGAGGCGGTGGTCGCCGTCCTTCACCAGCTCGACCACGACGCTTTCGCTCCTCACCCGCTCGGCGATGCGCAGGGCGGTCCGCCAGGGCACATCCTCGTCTGCCATGCCTTGCAACAGATGGACCGGACAATCGAGCGCGATGGGGGCGTGCAGCAACAGGTGACCGCGCGCCTCCTCGATCAGGCGCATGGTGATCGGATAGGGATCGTCGTCGTAGTCGCAGGGGAGCTCAATGGCGCCGGTCTCGGTGAGGCGCTGCCGGGTCTCGTCGTCGAGCGTGGACCAGATCAGGTCCTCGGTGAAATCGGGCGCCGCGGCGACGCCGACGAGGCCCGCGACGCGCTCGGGCCGTGCCAGCGCCACCAACAGCATCACCCAGCCACCCATGCTGGAGCCCACCAGAACCTGCGGGCCGCGGGCGACCCCATCGAGCACGGCCAGCGCATCGTCCCGCCACCCGCCGATGGTGCCGTCCCGGAACGCGCCACCGGATTCGCCGTGGCCGGAATAGTCGAAGCGTACGAAGGCGCGGCCCGCGCGCCGGCAATGGGCCTCCAGGGCCGTCGCCTTGGTGCCGGTCATGTCCGACATGAAGCCGCCGAGGAACATCACACCCGGCGGCTTGCCCTCCACCGTGCGGTAAGCGATCGCCTCCCGCCCAGCGCGCCGCAAAAGCGATGGGGGTGGAAGATCCTGCATGAGATCGCTCGCTCGATCCGGATGACTGCCCGTGCTCTGCGGATTGCCGCTCGACCGGGTGGCTCGTGAGCCTCGCGAAGTCGGGAGCGGCAGCATAGCGGTGCCGACGCCCGATCACACCCGGGACTTACCTGCGCGGCCCGAGAAAATCGGCGCTTCCCTTTACTTCCTCGTCCGTACGTGCAGGAGCCAACCGGCATGGTTTCTGCCCCTCACAACCGCATTGGAGGCTTCACTATCATTTGTATTTCGTATTAATAATATTTATTTGTCGGCCGGTGGCTCAAGAACGAACGCAGCCATGAGGCCGAAGTCCCCGGCACGTGAATTTGCTCGAAATGACTACCGTCGTTCCAGTGAAGAGATTTGCGCATCTTTCCCCAATTTAAGGGGTTATCCGTTGCAACACGAGTGCACTCAATTTCGTCGCGATATACATGTCTCAGCTCTCGACACTATCCTCTCGTCTCACTATTACGTTACAGGCCTCAACGTAGGCATATCAAAATAATCATTGATATCTCAAAAATGAGGGGTGCTGTTCCGCTACATCCTCATCGCTGTTGCGCCGTTGCGAAATGGAGAGACCCGTGGAAGAGCATGGCATGGAAGATGCCCGTGAGGGGACAAACAAGCCTCTCCGCTGTGAGCCGGTGAGATGACGAAAGTGACGTCGCGCGTCGACGCAGCCGGCGATCTGCAGTTACCGCCTGACGAGATGATCGACCTCGCGCATAGGGTGACCGAACTCCTTGTGGAGCGCACAAAATACCTGCCGGAAGAGAATGCCTGGGAGGGTGAGTTCCGCCAGGTGCTCGAAGACCAACTGTTCGAGGACCCGCCCGAGGACGGGCGGTCCGCCGCAGAGGTGATCGAGAGGGCCGCGCGCGAGATCCTTCCACTCACGGCGCGCATCGATCATCCCCGCTTCTTCGGGTTCATCCCGTCATCGCCTACCTGGCCCGGCGTGGTGGCCGACTTCATGGCCGCCGGCTACCACATCAACCAGTGCACCTGGCTGGTCGCGAGTGGCCCGAGCCAGTTGGAGTTGGTCGTCATCGACTGGTTCAGGCGTTGGATCGGCTATCCGGAGGGCGCGGGTGGGCTGTTTACGAGCGGCGGTTCGGCGGCCAGCGTCGATGCCTTCGTCGCGGCGCGCGAAGCGGCGGGCCACCCCGAACGCGCCACCGTCTACATGAGCGACCAGAGCCACAGCGCGCTCTCCCGCGCGGCGATGATCGTGGGCGTCCGGCGCGACCGCATCCGCATGATCCCGAGCGACGCGCACTTCCGCATGGACATGGATGCGCTCGACCGCGCCGTGGCCGAAGACCGCGATGCCGGCCTCACCCCGATCGCCGTCGCCGCCAACGCCGGCACAACCGGCACAGGCGCTATCGACCGCCTCGAGGAGATGGCCGACTTCTGCGCGGCGGAAGGGCTCTGGCTGCACGTCGACGCCGCCTATGGCGGCTTCGCGGTGGTAACGGAGCAGGGCAAGCGGCTGCTGCGCGGGATCGAGCGTGCCGATTCGATCGGGCTGGATGCGCACAAGTGGCTCTTCCAGCCCTACGAGGCGGGCTGCCTTCTGGTGAAGGACGAGAACACGCTCAAGGACGCCTTCGCGGTCCGGCCCGATATCCTTCAGGACACGGTCTGGGGGGCGAACCACCCCAACTTCTCGAACCTCGGCCTGCAACTGAGCCGCTCGGTTCGCGCCCTGAAGGTCTGGATGTCGATCCAGACCTTCGGGATGGCGGCGTTCCGGCGCGCGGTCGAGAAGGGGATGGAACTGTCCGCTCGGGCTGAAGACTATGTCCGTGCGAGTCCGGTCCTGGAGGCCATGAACGCGGTGACGTTGGGGATCGTGTGCTTCCGGGTCAATCCGGTGGACGATGACCTCGACGAGGAGATGCTGGACAAGGTCAACAGGACCGTGCTCGCCCGCATGTTCTGGGACGACCCCGCGTTCATATCGTCGACGCTGCTGCACGGAAGGTTCGTGCTCAGGATGTGCATCATCAATCACACCACGACTTGGGACGACGTGCGGGAGACCCTTGAAGCCGTGGAACGCTTCGGCAGAATTGAAACGTCGAAGGCGGTGCATAGCAGTACGTGAGCGCGCATCGTCATCGGCTGCCTCACCGACGGCGCCTTCGGAGGATAACGCTCGGCGATCCCCTTAGTGGAATTCGACGTAGCGGTAGTCGAGGGGCTGGCCGTGGATGCCGCGCTTCGGATGAGCGATCCAGCCGGCCATCGCGCCGGGCTCGTTCACCGGGTGCATCAGGGACTCGACGAAGGCACGGTCCGCCGCGCTCGGCAGCCAGTCTTCCCGCTTCGCCGCCCATGTCGCGTCGTCGATCAGCGTGCCGTCGGGAGCGGTGTGGATGCCGGCGAAGGCGCCGATGTTGCGGTGGAAGGCGCGATGCGGCAGGCGCAACTCGACGTCGATGTCGAAGCGGCGCAGCACCTTGTTGAAACGGTCGATGCCGCGCTGGCTGTCGTCCACATAGGCACCGCGCAGCGTCTCGTTCATCGCCTTTAGTGCGGTCACCTCCTTCGACGCCACCTTGCCGCCCTCTATGGCCGGGACCGCGACGGTGCCCTCGGCGAGCACGTGGTCGTCGTCGATCTTGGTCTCCTGGTAACGGCCCTTCAGCCCCATCGAATAGTAGTTGGCGGCGTTCGTCGATTCCTCCGAGCCGAACAGATCGAGGCAGATCGAGTAGTGGAGATTGATCCACTTCTGCAGCAGCGCAAGCGGCACCGCACCGTAGGGTGCGACATCGTCGGTGTCGTGTTCGCGCATCTTCTCGCAGGTCCGCCGCACGATGCGCATGATGCCGGATTCGCCCACAAACATGTGGTGGGCCTCTTCGGTCAGCATGAAGCGGCAGGTGCGGGACAGCGGATCGAAGCCCGATTCCGCGAGCGCGCAGAGCTGGAACTTGCCGTCGCGGTCCTGGAAGAAGGTGTACATGAAGAATGAGAGCCAGTCGTCCGTCGGCTCGTTGAACGCCTCCAGCGTGCGCGGCTTGTCGGCATCGCCCGCGTGGCGGGCCAGCATCTCCTCTGCCTCCTCACGCCCGTCGCGGCCGAAAAAGGCGTGCAACAGGTAGACCATTGCCCAGAGGTGCCGGCCCTCCTCGACATTGACCTGGTAGAGATTGCGGAGGTCGTAGAGCGAGGGCGCGGTGAGGCCTAAGCGGCGTTGCTGCTCGACCGACGCGGGCTCCGTGTCGCCCTGAACGACGATCAGCCGGCGCAGCTCCGCACGGTATTCCCCGGGCAGCTCCTGCCACGCAGGCTCGCCCTTGTGGATGCCGAAGTTGATGCGCCGGTCGGGCTCGGGCGGGGCCAGGAAGATGCCCCACCTGTAGTCGGGCATCTTGACGTGGTTGAAGTGGGCCCAGCCATCGCGCTCGACGCTGATGGCGGTGCGCAGATAGACGTCGTGCTCCAGCGCGCCGACGGGGCCAAGCTCCCGCCACCAGTCGAGATAGGCCGGCTGCCAGCGCTCAAGCGCGCGCAACAGGCGGCGGTCGTCGGCGAGGCCCACATTGTTGGGAATGCGTTCGTTGTAGTCGACCTGCATCGGGCTCCTTTCGCGGCGCCAGACCTGCCGGCGCTAGACGCGGTTGCGGTCGAAGGTGGGCTGCACGCCCGACCCGTAGAGCGCCAGCGCACCGTCGGGGCCGACGGTGTTGGGGCGCTGGAATATCCAGTTCTGCCAGGCGGAGAGGCGGCCGAAGATCTTGGTTTCCAGGGTCTCCGGCCCGACGAAGCGGAGCGAGGCCTCCATGCCGGTCAGCGCGTCGGGCGAAAATGCCGCCCGCGCTTCGATGGCAACGCGCACCTCATCCTCCCAGTCGATATCGTCAGGCGCGAAGGTGACGAGGCCTAGCGCCTCTGCCGCCTCGGCGTCGAGGTCGGCGCCCACGGCATCCAGCGCGGCGGCAAGTGCGGCGGCATCGCCATAGAAGCGGCTGGCGAGCCGCGAGAGGCCATTCGCCATCGGCAGAGGGCCGGTGTTCATCGCCGTGAGCCGCACCTTCGCCGGCGCCAGGTTCGAGTCCTCGAAGGTGCCGTCGAGCATGAAGCTGCGATCGGCCGCAAGCGCCAGCTCCAGCAGCGTGCCAGTGAAGCATGAGCCCGGCTCGATCAGCGCGAGAAGGCTGCGCGCGCTCACGTCGAGGCGTTTGAGGGTACGCTTCAGGTAGAGGGTGATCTCGCGCGCCAGCCAGTCATCGGCGCAGGCTGCGAGTGCGGCATCGGCCGCGGCGACATGATCGGCCACACCCGCCGTCTTGAGGATCCAGGTGCCAATTGCCGGCTCGTTGAAGCGCAGGTGCAGGATCGCATCGTCAAGCTCCCGCGCCAGCGCCAGCGGCCAGAAGTCGGCACCGGCAGCATGAATGGCGTCGCGGCCCGAAGGCGGCGGCGCGTCGGGTGCGGAGACCGTCAGCGTCGCCGTGCCGCTGGCGCGGTCGAGCAGGACGTGCACGTGGCGATAGGCGACGGTATCGTCGGTCACGGTGCGCCCGAGCGGCGGCAGCGCAATACCCTTCGCATCGGCCGGCCGGTCCGAGTCCTCGGCGAGGGCTGCCGCGCGGGCGGCCACGGCATCGTCGAGGCGGGAGCGCGGCACCAGCTCGTCGACCAGATTCCATTCCAGCGCCCGGCGCCCGCGCACGCCTTCGCCCGTGGTACAGAAGTAATCGGCGCGGTCGCGGCGCACGCAGCGCTTGTCCACGACGCGGGTGAGCCCGCCGGTACCCGGCAGGACCGCGAGCAGCGGTACTTCCGGCAACGACACGGCGGTGGACCCGTCATCGACCAGGAGGATGTGGTCGGTCGCGAGCGCGAGCTCATAGCCGCCGCCCGCAGCGGTGCCCGCGACCACCGTCATCCAGCGCTGGCCCGAGTTGGCCGATGCATCCTCGATGGCGTTGCGGGTCTCGTTGGTGAACTTGCAGAAGTTGACCTTGTCGATATGCGACGAGCGGGCGAGCATCGCAATGTTCGCACCAGCGCAGAACACGCGGTCCTTCGCCGAGGTGAGCACCACGGTGCGCACCTGCGGATGCTCCAAGCGAAGACGCTGAACGGCGTCGTAGAGTTCGATATCGACGCCGAGATCGTAGGAGTTGAGCTTCAACGCATAGTCGCCGGCAATGGCGCCATTCTCGTCCACGTCAAGTGCGAGCGTGGCGATGGCACCGTCGATGGCGAGGCGCCAGTGGCGGTACTCGTCCGGATGGGTCCGGAAGTCGATCATGATCCCCGCCGTCCGTCGGGCAGCGGCAGCCGCTCCCCGATACCGTTGGTGCACTAGGGACTATATGGCGTGTCCCGGCCTGCTATCCACGGAAATCGGGCCGCAGGCAGGGGGGCATACGCTAATCCTTGGGACGCAGGTCGAAAACCCGCTTGGCCTTGCCGATGGAGCGCTCGATCGAGCCCGGCTCTCCGACCGTGACTTTGCTGCTGATGCCGATTTGCGACTTGATGCGGCCGGCGAGATCGCTCCCGGCCGCCCCTCGGGTCTCGTTGTCGGCGGCGCCGGGTTTGGCCTCGACGACGACCGTCAACTCGTCGAGGCGGCCGGGCCGGCGCACTTCGAGATAGTAGTGCGGCGAGAGACGCTCGTCTTCGAGCACGATCTTCTCGATGAACGACGGGAACAGGTTGACGCCGCGGATGATCAGCATGTCGTCGTTGCGTCCCGTGACCCGCTGCATCCGCCGCATGGAGCGTGCCGTGCCCGGCAGCAGCCGGGTGAGGTCGCGGGTGCGGTAACGGATGATGGGGCACGCCTCCTTGGTGAGAGAGGTGATGACCAGCTCCCCCAGCTCGCCGTCGGGCAGCACTGCGCCGGTCTCGGGATCGACGATCTCGGGGTAGAAGTGGTCCTCCCAGATGTGGAGGCCATCCTTGCTTTCGACGCATTCGACCGAGACGCCCGGGCCGATGGCCTCGGAGCAGCCGTATATGTCGATCGCCTGCATGGCGAAGCGGGCCTCGATCTCCTCGCGCATCGCCTCGGTCCATGGTTCGGCGCCGTGAATGCCGATCTGCAGCGAGCAGCGCCGCGGGTCCAGCCCCCGGCGCTCGAACTCATCGGCGATCGCAAGCATGTAGGACGGCGTGACGGCAATAACCCGGGGCTCGAAGTCGCAGATCATCCCGACCTGACGCTCGGTGAACCCGCCCGACGCCGGGACCACGGTGCAGCCCAGCTTCTCGGCGCCGGCATGGAGGCCGAGGCCGCCGGTGAAGAGCCCGTAGCCGTAGGCGACGTGCACCATGTCGCCGGGGCGCGCGCCGGCGGCGCGCAGGCAGCGGGCCACGAGGCCGGCCCACATGTCGAGGTCGGCCCTCGTGTAGCCGACCACAGTGGGGATGCCAGTGGTGCCGCTCGAGGCATGGATGCGGATAACCCGCGCACGGGGCACCGCAAACAGATCGAAGGGATAGTTGAGGCGGAGATCGTCCTTGACCGTGAACGGAAATCTGGCGACGTCGTCGAGGGATTTGAGATCGGCCGGGCTCACGCCGGCATCGTCGAAACACCTCGTGTAGTGGGCGACATTGTCGTAGGCATGCCGCAAAGTCGTCCGCAGCCGCGTGAACTGCAATGCCGCTATTTCGTCGCGGCTCGCGGTCTCGATCGGATCGAGTTCGTCCGGTCTCGGGGGGCGAACAGGGTCGTTCATGGCGTTCCTCCAGCAGTGCCGCACCATAGCGCATCGCGCACCGGCCGCACCGCCCGCGTTGACACGGTCCCGCCCGGTGCTGATAGTCGGGCGCCAGTTGAAGCGGCGCCCGTTGCGGCAGCCCACACCGGTCAGGCTCCCGCCTCATGTCCTCATCGACCGTCTCAAGCGATAGCAGCGACCGAACCGACGATCCGGCCACGGTGATCGCGTTCCAGGGTGCGCCCGGCGCCTATTCCGAGGCAGCCTGCGTGGCCCGCTACCCGGCGATGACCACGCTCCCCTGCAAGACCTTCAGCGATACCTTCGCCGCAGTCGCGAACGGCCGCGCGGGGCTCGCGATGATCCCGATCGAGAACTCGGCGGCGGGCCGTGTGGCCGACATTCACCAGCTCCTGCCCCAGTCCGACCTCCATATCATCGCCGAGCACTTCGAGCGCGTCCGGCATAACCTCCTCGCCTGCTCGGGTGCCGACCCGTCGGGGCTCGAGACCGTGCACTCGCATGTCCACGCGCTCTCCCAGTGTCGCAAGCTCATCGACCGGCTGGGCCTGCTGCCGGTGGTGCACGCCGATACCGCAGGCGCCGCGGCCGAGGTGGCGGCGTCCGGCGACCCGACCCGAGCCGCGATCGCCTCCCGTCTTGCGGCAGAGACCTATGGGCTTGCGATCGTCGAGGCGGACATAGAGGACGAATCGCACAACACGACGCGCTTCGTGGTGTTGTCGCGCGAGCCGATCGATCCCGGCCCCGACGGCGGTCTGGTGATTACCTCCTTCATGTTCGAGTGCCGCAATGTGCCGGCGGCGCTCTACAAGTGCCTGGGCGGCTTCGCCACCAACGGCGTGAACATGACGAAGCTCGAGAGCTACATGGTGGGCGGCACCTTCTCGGCGACGGTCTTCTTCGCCGAGGTGGAAGGGCATCCATCGGAGGCGGCGCTCAGGCGCGCGTTGGAAGAGCTCGACTACTTCTCGCGGGAGGTCCGGGTCATGGGCGTCTACCCCGCCGATCCCTACCGACGCGAAGAGGCCGCCAACCGACGCTGAGCGACGCGCGTTGCAGGCGCCCAGGATTTCCGGAGCCGAGCCGTGATGACCGAGCCAACGCCGCTGCAACGTACCTTCACATGGCCCGTGATACGCAACTCGCTGATGGTGGGCGTGGTCGTCGGCACCATCCTCAACATGATCAATCAGGGCGAATACATAACCGGCGACGGCCCGATCAACTGGTTCAAGCTCGGGCTCACCTATTGCGTGCCGTTCTGTGTCGCCACTTACGGCGCTTTCTCCGCCGCGCGAATCTTCGAGAAGCAGGCGCGGGCGCGGGAGAAAATGCGCAGCGGCGGCTAGTGTTGTGTCCCAGAGATATATGAGCAAAGTCTCTGGACTTTTGCGAGTATTGAGTCTGCGGTTGCGGTCCACATGAAAGGAGTGGCTTTGGCGTTGTAGTGGTGGACGAAGAGATCGATCTTGTTCACCAGTTCGCTGACGTTGGAGAACGAGCCGCGTCGAATGGCCGTTTGAGTGATGATGCCGAACCAGCGCTCGACCTGGTTGAGCCACGAGGCATAGGTGGGTGTGTAGTGGATGTGGTATCGCGGTCGCCTTGCGAGCCAAGCTCTGACCTTCGGGTGCTTGTGGGTGGCGTAGTTGTCGGCGATGAGGTGAACGTCGAACGGTTCGGGGACGTTGGCGTCGATGTGGCGTAGGAAGGCGAGAAACTCCTGGTGGCGATGGCGCTTCTTGCACTGGGTGATGACCTGTCCGGTGGCGATGTCGAGGGCGGCGAACAGGGTGGTGGTGCCGTGACGGACGTAATCGTGGGTGACCCCTTCGACGTAGCCCAGCCCCATCGGCAGCATCGGTTGGGTGCGGTTGAGCGCCTGGACCTGGGTTTTCTCGTCGACACAGAGCACGACGGCGTGGTCGGGCGGGTTGAGATAGAGGCCGACGATATCGCGCACCTTCTCGACGAAGAAGGGGTCGTTGGAGAGCTTGAAGTAGCGCTGGCGGTGGGGTTGGATGGCGAACAGACTGAACCAGCGTTGCACGGTGCTCTTGGAGACGCCGCTTTGCTCGGCCATGGCGCGCACGCTCCAATGGGTGGCGCCATCGGGTGGTTTGGTCTGGAGCGCGGTGTTGATGACCTCGGCGACCCGTTCATCGTCATGGGTTCTGGGCCGGCCCGCGCGCAGTTCATCGTGCAACCCCTCGATCCCTTGCATGCGATAGCGCTTCCGCCACTTGCCAACGGTGGCATCGCTCAGGCGCATGCGCCGGGCGATCGAGGCGTTCGCCTCGCCCTGGGCGCAGGCGAGAACGATTTGCGCACGCCGCACCACTCCATGAGGCAAGGAGCGAGAGTTGGCGAGGCTGAGGAGCTGATCTTTCTCGTCGTCCGTGAGAACGACGGGTTCGATGGGGCGACCACGGGGCATGGGCAGACTCCTGACAGGAAACTGCCCATACATATATCATCTATCTCTGGGACATCACACTAGCAGGCTGCTGAAAAACTCTAAGGTTCCCATCTTGTTCTGCAGAATTGCGGGAACGAACGAGAATCGAATTTGGAACGAAAGGGAATCATCGGCAGGGTCCGAATAGTTTTTCAGCAGCCTGCTAGCCCCTCCCGACTCCCCGGAGCATGGTGCGATGCAAAGTCCGCGGCTGCCGTGCCAGGATCGCGCCATGCCGGGCGAGAGCGGGCGGGCCACATGCGCGGGATGCGCGCGGGAGGTACGATCTGGATGAGCGGGCGTGCGCGACCATTTCCCGCACGGAATCCCACTTAATCCCACTTAATCCCGGCGAATCTCGCATCGAATTTTAAGTATGCTCGAGGTGGGCGGCGAAACCGGGCCGTGACGGCGGGGAGACATGCGGGCGAGGGGCGGCGGGCTTGTTCGGCGTGCTCAAACCGGTCACCATGCTCGCGCATGCGGAGCCTCGCATCGCCGCTGGCGCGGGGCCGTGCCCATACGACCGATGACCACTGCAGGGAGAGCAATCGATGACCGAGCGCAAGGGTAAACACAGCAAGCATCTCTACTTTCCGCTATCGCGGCGCCACTTCATCAAGGGCGCGGCTGCCGGCGCGGCGATCGCCGGCGCACCGGCGGTGCTGCAGGGCCTGACACGCCGAGCCAAGGCGCAGGAGAAGGGCGTGATCCGCATGCTCTTCACGGCGCCCACCATGATCCCGGGCGACTGGACCCGCTTCGAGGCGGACACCGGCCTCAAGATGGAAGACACGGTGATCAAGGACGATCCCGGCATCTTCCTCACCGAGGTCGAGGTCAACGACGCCGGCGACCGGTTCGACCTGATCTCGACGCTTTCCGGCGTGGAGCAGAGCCTGATCGACGGCGGCTACATCATCCAGGCCGAGACCGGTGCGGTCGGCAACTGGGGCGGGATGCCGGACAGCATCAAGGCGATCCCCTATCTGGTGCGTGACCTGAGCCCGGACGGCGGCAACGTCTGGGGCATGCCGCTCGCCATGAATGCGGACAGCTTCGGCTATCTGCCGGCGAAGCTGAACGAGCCGCGCCCGCCGGAAGAGGCCTCCTGGTCGCTGGTCTTCGAGAGCGAGAAGACCATGGGCCGCTCGTCGACCGGCGACAACTACATCTATCTGTGGGAGGCGCTGGCCTATCTCAAGAACAGCGGGCAGCTCGAGGTGGCGGACATCCTCAATCCCTCGCCGGACGAGGCGCGGGCGACCGCCGACTTCCTGATCGGGCGCAAGCAGGCCGGTCAGTTCCGCAACTTCTGGAAGATCTTCGACGATCAGGTCGCCGACATGAAGAACGGCGAGGTCGATGCCATCCGCTGCTGGGAGCCGGCGGTGCGCGAGGCCAACAAGGCCGGCGGCGACTGGGTCTACGCCAACGCCAAGGAGTTCTACACCAAGTGGCTCCACGCGGCGTACATCCCGGCCCAGGTCGAGGATCGCGGCAATCTCGAAGAGGTCTACACCGCCCTCGACTGGTTCCTGAGCGGCGGCTACGCGTCGACCATCACGCCGCTCCGGGGCTATCTCAACGGCCGCCCGGACCTCGCCGTCGAATACGCCGAGCGCAACGAGATCGGCGACATCTCGGCCGACATGGAGGCCGCCCAGGCGAAGATGAAGCACAAGTTCGCCAAGGAGGACTTCTGGTTCAGCGCGGTGCCGACGCACCTGCAGGAAATGCAGGCCCAGATGGACCGCGTGCTCAACGCGTAAGGTTCGGTTCGCTTATGGGCCGGGCCTGCCCCGCCGGACGATCCGGAGGGGCGGGCCTCGCCCCCTTTGCTTAGGCTGCGATGGCCGCCGCGCTGACCGCCAACGAGGACTTCGTGCGCCGCCTGCTGCCGCGCCTGCCGGCAGGGGTATGGTCGCTCTCGGGCTTCAGCGTTGTCTGGTTCGGCGGCATCGTCATCCCGCTGCTCGCGATCATCCTGGTCTCGTTCTTCCAGGGCCGCGGGATCAGGATCAACATCGATCCGACGTTCCTGCAATACGAGCGGTTCTTTTCCTACGGTGGCGGCAACCTGCTCGTGCGTTCGGTCCGTATCGCGGGGACGATTACCGTCATCGAGCTCCTGATCGCGTTCCCCTTCGCGCTGTGGCTGGCGAAGGGCTGCAAGAACGACATGGTGCGGTTGCTCACCTTCACTGCGCTGACCGTACCGTTCTTCCTGAGCCCGGCGGCGCGCGTCATCGTCTGGCGCTCGGTCTTGGGCATCAACGGGGTGGTCAATCAGGCGCTGCTGGCGACCGGCGCGGTGGACGAGCCGGTGACCTGGCTGATCTTTTCCGAATTCGCCGTGCATTTCGGCTTTCTCGGTGCCTTCTTCCCAACCATGGTATGGCCGATCTTTCTCTCCATCAGCCTGATCGACAATGACTTTCTCGAGGCCAGCAACGACTTGGGCGCCCGCCGATTCAGGACGCTCGTGCACATCATCTTCCCGCTCGCGCTGCCGGGCGTGGTCGCCGGCTTCGTCTTCACCTTCATTCCCATGCTCGGCGACACGGTGGTAGCGCAGCACATGGGCGGCAATAACGTGCTGATGCTGAGCGCGCAGGTGCAAAGCCTGATCGGTGTCTCCAACTTCCTGGTCGCGGCCGCGCTTGCCGCGGTCGTGCTCGGCATCATGCTGGCTTTCCAGGTCCTGCTCTGGGCCGCGCTCCGGCCCGTGGGCGGGCTCAACGAAGTCTTCGCGAACCTCCGCCGATGACCGTACCCGCCGACACCATCGCCTACGCACAGGTGCGCCCGCCCTTCTGGCGCAGGTTCGTGGAAGGACTGCCGCGCGGCACCGGCCTTTTCTTCGGCTACGGCGTGCTGTTCATCCTGTATCTGCCGATCGTCTGGCTGATGATCCTCTCGATCAGCGGCGAGCCGCTTACGGGCATTCCGGGCGACTGGACGCTCACCTGGTACGAGGATGTGATCTACGCCGACATCGCCCAGCGCGATGGCGAGGCCTACGGCAGCAACTTCCGGGTCGGCGATCCGCTGCTGCTCTCGATCGGGCTCGCCTTCGCCACCTCTGCCGCGTGCGTGATCGGGGTGCTGATCGTGGGGCCGGTGCTGCCCAGGGTGAAGCGCCGCGGGCCGCTGCTCATCGGCTTCCTCATGCCGCTGATGGTGCCCGGCATCGTCGCGGGCGTCGGGCTCTTCATGTGGTACCGGCTGGTGATCCACGTGAAGATGGGCGTCTGGTCGCTGGCGCTGGCCCATTTCGTCTGGGCCTTCCCCTTCGCCCTGCTGGCGATGCTGGTGGTCGCCTCCCGCTTCGACATGCGGCTGATGGAGGCGGCGGAGGATCTAGGCGCCACCCGCTGGCAGCGCTTCTGGCAGATCGAGGTGCCGATCCTGAAGCCCGGCATCTTCGCCGCGGGTTTCTTCGGATTCCTGCTATCGTTCAACGAGCTGCCCTTCAGCATCTTCATGCGCGCAGGGCAGGACACACTGCCGCTCTATCTGTGGATACAATCGGGCGCGCACAACACGACCGTGCCTTTGATCTATGCGATGAGTACGCTGGTGACGATCGCGAGCATCGGACTGACCTTCCTCGCGATCAAGCTTGCCTTCGGAGGAGGCCGAGATGGCAAACAGTGAAGCAATTGCGCCGCGCGCTGCCGCGGCCGGCGGCGATCAGATCCTGCAGGTCGAGCATGCGACCCACCGCTTCGGCGATGTGGTCGCCCTCGACGACGTGTCGATCACGGCGCGGCGGGGGGAGTTCCTCACCCTGCTGGGGGAGAGCGGCTCCGGCAAGACGACGCTGCTCAGAATCGTCGCGGGGCTCGAGCAC
This sequence comes from Alphaproteobacteria bacterium, assembly GCA_965262755.1. Lineage (GTDB taxonomy): Bacteria > Pseudomonadota > Alphaproteobacteria > UBA828 > UBA828 > WTGU01. Next base: position 2,779,356 of record OZ253557.1, read on the forward strand.
CCGACCCGTATCGCGCGCATCGCCATCGACGGCGAGGACGTCTCGGCCATTCCGGCGTCACGGCGCAACTGCACGACGGTGTTCCAGCACTACGCGCTCTTCCCCCACATGTCGGTCGGCCAGAACGTCGAGTACGGGTTGCGCGTGCGCGGCATCGACAAGGATCAGCGCCGCGAGCGAGCGGAGGATACGCTGGCCCTGGTCCGCCTGCTGGATAAGTACGGCCGCCGTGTCCACCAGCTCTCCGGCGGCGAGCGTCAGCGGGTCGCGCTGGCGCGCGCGCTGGTGACGGAGCCCGCCATCCTGCTGCTGGACGAGCCGCTGGGCGCGCTCGACGAGAAGCTGCGTGTCGACATGCAGGTGGAGCTCCTCGACCTGCATGAGAAGCTCGGCCTCACCTTCATCTATGTCACCCACAGTCAGGAAGAGGCGCTCACTATGAGCGACCGGATTATCCTGATGCGGAGCGGACGGATCGTGCAGGAGGGGCCGCCGACCGACCTGTTCGACCGGCCCGCGACCCGCTTCGTCGCGGACTTCATGGGGGTGGAGAACCTGTTCGAAGGGACCATCGAGAGTGTGCAGAACGGCACGGCCAGCGTGCGTATCGGCGGTCATCTGATCAGCGGTGCCTGGAGCGGCGCCGGCCCGGCCGAGAAGGGCGCGCCGGCCTGCATCGCGGTGCGGGCGGAGCGGGTCAGGCTCACGCCGCACGATGCTGGCATCGACGAGCGCGGCGTCAACACGTTGCCGTGCACCAGCGGGGCGACGATCTACAAGGGCAAGTACCTGGACCAGACGCTCGATACCGACATCGGCCCGGTCAAGGCGCGGATCTGGGACCGCGGCGTCGATGTCACCGATCTGGACGCGCTCTGGTGGCGTGAATCCGAATGCGCCATCACCTCGGCCGAGAACGGCGCCGGCGCGGGTGCCGAAGCCGACGCCGCCTGATCAGGCCTCGGCGGCAGCCAAAGCCTCGATCTCGATCAACCAGCGCTCATCGGCGAGGCCGGCGACGATCAGGAGCGTCGACGCCGCCTGATGGCCCTGCAGGTGGCGGTCCCTGATCTCCCGGTAGGCGGCCAAGTGGGCGCGGTCCACCAGCAGCGCCCGCACGATTACCAGGTTCTCCATGATCATGTCGGCGGCGGCGAGCAGGGCCCCGATGTTGCGCCAGACCTGATCGCTCTGGGCCTCGAAGCCTTCCGCGAGCGTTCCGTCGGGCGCGGCGCCCACCTGGCCCGAGATGTGGAGCCAGCGCTTGCCGGGCCCGACCTCCGCCGCCTGGCTGTAGAACGACGCAGGCGCCACGACGGTTTCCGGGTTGTGAAGCGTGATCATTGGTTTCTCCTTGGCAGGCGCCGCAGCGGCGCCTCCGAGCCATTCTGCCACGAGGCGCGTAACTGGGAGAAGACGGATGGGGAACCGATGGGAGGAAGGACGCGCCAGCAATTGGTGATTCCCGTATCGTGCCTTTCCCGCTATCGTCGCGTCTGACGATACATCGTTCGCATCGTCCATTAGGTGGTCGAGATGGAAATGACAGCAGCTGCCATCGAGTCAGCACTGGGAAAGCTCACGAATCTTCCCACCCCAGTCAGCGGATGGGAGGTGAAGACCGGACTTGACGCGACGGATGATCCCGCGGTGTGGGTGTGGGTCAAGTTGTTGAATGAGCACGTCGATATTGGAACCCGATCCCAGCTGCGGGACATGGTGCGTGATCGAGTTCGTCGTAAGACCGGCGCTCCAGTTTGGGTCTACGTTCGCTTCCGCGGGGCTTCGGAGGCTGCGTAGGCGTGGTGAGCCTGCACGCGGACCTGTTAAAACAAGCAAAATTGCTCGCTGGCAAGGAGCCCCGGCGGCCTTTGCAGGCCAGCCTACGCCGGGCGATTTCGGCCTCTTACTACGCTCTCTTCCATTTGCTGGTCGATGAAGCGACGAAGCGCATGCTTTCCGGTCGCAATCGGGACGCACTCCGCGACTGCTTGGCGCGGGCCTTTAGCCATGACGTCATGAAACAAGTCGCTCAGCAGTTTTCGAGTAATGGCCTGTCGCCGAAACTCATCCCTGGACTGAATGGCCAAACATTGCAACCACAGCTCGTCGGTATTGCAAGCTCTTTCGTCGATCTTCAGCAGGCCCGCCACGAAGCGGATTACGATAGAGCTCGTCGTTTCACGCGCCGAGAAGTTCTCGACTTGGTGGACCAGGCAGAGCAGGCATTTGCCGATTGGAAGGTTGTCCGAAAGAGCATTCAGGCGGATACCTTCCTGGCAGGACTTCTCGCCTTCAGAAACATGCGCGGTTAGCGGACTCTCAGAAGCCCCGCTGCCCCAAACGCGGACCGCCCCGCTCACACCATGGCGATCGCGTAGATTTCGTGCAGATAGCCTTCGAGGTAGAGGCCGGTGCAGCCGATCGGGGTCCAGGCGGGGCCGCGACCCGGTTGAAACAGCTCGCTGCCGACGCCCATCACGATCTCCCAGGCTCTCGGGTCCTTGTGGAAGGAGACGATCTCGACGATGTCGTCGAGGCCGGCACCGTGCTTCTCCAGCACGCCCCGGATCTGGCTGAAGCAGTAGTGCGCCTGGGAGGCGACATCGCCGCGCGCGATGATGTTCTGCTGCCCGTCCGAGGCGACCTGGCCCGAGATGCCGATCAGGCGTCCGTTCTTCTTCCGGCTCGCGCCCGAGATGCGTTGGTCGTGCCAGTGGATGCTCGGCAGGTTGTGCGCGACGCGGGGGCCCGCCGTGAAGTCCGCGATGGCGCGGTAGCAGCCGACCTGGCCCATCCGGTGGAGGCCGGTCATGCCGATCGCGGTGTAGGAGGTGGCCTCGCCGATGGGGAGCCCCGCGACCGTCTCATTGCACCAGGTATCGACGGCGGCGTCCATGCCGCGGGCGTCGTGATTAAAGCAGATCATGTCGACGATATCGTCGAGCGAGCCACCCGCCGCCTGCATCACGTCCTTGAGCCGGTCGTAGCAGAAGCGCGCCTGCGCCATGTGGTTGGCGGGCGCCACCACCGCGCCCCCATCGTCGGCGGCGACGATGCCGCTGGTGAAGAGGTAGTCGCCCTTGCGGCAGGCGGCGGAGACGGGGAGTCCCTTCATCCAGCCGAAGCCCGCAGGTGTCACGTCCTGCTTGTCGCCGGACCCTGCGTGGGCGATCACCCGCACGACGATCTCGAGGTTCGGATCGTGGCCGCCCACCATGCCGAGCGCGGTCCACGCCGGATATGGCTCGGAGAACACCTCGCGGCCGGCGGCGAAGGCGGCATCCATCGTGCGCGGGTCCTTGTGAAAGGTCATCACGTCGAGCACGTCGTCCATGCCGGCGCCGGCCGCCTCCAGGACTCCGCGAACGCGGGCGAAGGCGTTCTGCGTCTGGGCCTCTGCGTCGCCCGCGTCCGTCACCCGGCCGTCGTCGGTCACGCTCGCCTGGCCTGAGAGGAACACGAGATCGCCGGCCTTGACCGCCGCCGAGGCCGGCCGGCCGCTCATCCATGCTTCGCTTGCGGGCGTGAGATGTGTGCGATCGTCAGCCATCCGTGAGTCCTCCTCTCGGCGGTTAGCGGCGCCGGATGACCGGCAGGTCGATGAATGAGGGACGCGCGCCATCGTGGAACACGGTCTGGTGCGCGGGTTGGAGGTCGAAGGCGTGCTCGCTGCCGATCGGCATGCCGGTGTTTGGGTTGCGGTCGAAGGCCGGGTAGTTGCTGCTCGACACCTCGACGCGAACGCGGTGTCCCGCGCGGAAGAGGTGGCAAATCACGCCGACATCGATGGTGAACTCGTAGACCCGATGGGGCTCGAGCGGCACTTCGGCTTGCCTGCTCTCGCGAAATCGGCCGCGAATCACGCCCTCGAACAGGTTGATCGAGCGCCCGTCGGGCTCCACGTCGCAGATCTTGACCGTGAAGTCGGTATCGGTGGCGCTGGTTGCCGCACTCAGCCGCGCGGTGACGAAGCCGGCGGCGAAACAGGGCGCATCCAGCGGCGGCGATGTGTAGACCAGCACGTCGTTTCGATATTCGACCGGGCGCTGGTCCATCGGCCCCATGGGCGCGACCTGCGGCAGGCAGCAGGAATGGCCGCCCATGCTCGGGACCGGATCGAAGGGGTTGTAGATAAAGAAGTCCGGCGGCTCGTCGCCAGGCGGCTCCCGGTCAAGGGTGCCGTCTCCGCTCAGCGAGTTGGCGCGGCCGCCGCTATGGAGATACCAGCGCTCGGTCCCCGCGTCTTCGAGCGGCCATTTGTCGGCGTCGTGCCAGCGGTTCTCGCCGGTGACGAAGACACGCACCGGCGGCAAGGCGTCCAGGGCGGAGCGGTCGTCCTTCAGCCAGGCATCGAACCAGGCGCGCTCATAGACGCTGACGGCGTTCTTCGCCTCGTCGCCAAAATCGATGGCGCCCACCTGCTGCGTCCATGGAATGTGATACCAGGGGCCGACGAGCAGCCGGTGCTCGGCCCGGCCAGCGGTGCTCAGCGCCTCGTAGGCCGCGATGGTCTGGGGGATGAAGCTGTCGTACCAGCCGCTGACGTGGAAGCACGGCACGTCGATCTGCGCGAGCCGGGGCGCGAGCTCCCATTCCTCCCAATAGGCGCCGTGGGCCGGGTGGTCCACATAGTCCTTGAGGAAGGGGAGCAGGTCCGGAGTCTCCATGAAGGGGATGTCCCGGAGCGAAAGCGCCGCCGGCCAGCGGCCGCCGACCGCCTGCGCCGCGCCGATGGCGCCGAGGACCTCCTTGTCGCCGCGCCGTTGTGCCGCTTCGCCCGCAATGATGAGCGCCCAGTCCATCACCGCCGCGAGGCCGAAGGTGCCGCCCACATGGGTGAAGCTCTCGTACATGCCGCCCGGATAGAAGCCGGGCACGGCCGCGGCGAGATGGGGGGGACGCAGCGCGGCGGCGAGCAGCTGGTTAACGCCGGAGATGGAGAAGCCGAAGCTTCCCACCCGGCCGTTGCACCAGGGCTGTGCCGCGCACCATTCGATAGTGTCGTAGCCGTCCTCGGCATCGAGCCTGAGGGGATAGAATTCGCCCTCGGAGGCGTAGCGCCCGCGGGTGTCCTCGATCACCACGGCGTAGCCGTGGCGGGCATAGACCGCCGGATGGTCGTAGACGTAGGTCTGGGCGACGCGCTTGTCGTAGGGCTGGCGCTGGACGAGGGCGGGAACAGGGCCGCCAGAGGCCGGCCGGTAGACGTCGCAGGCGAGGTGCACGCTGTCCCGCATCCTCACCATGACGTCGGTCTCGACCACGATCCCGGCGGCGTCGCGCGCGTCCGTCATGTCGCACTCTCCCTGATCGGTGCGGGAGACTAGCTCAAATCCCGGCACCGGTCGAAACGGTCGGCGATTGACTCGTCCCGGCCGCGAGCGGCACACTTCGAGGACGAGGATCAACCGCTGAATACCAAAGCATTAAGAGGAGGGAGATGTGAGCATCAGGGCAACGAAACGCCTCGCCCGCTGGGCGATGGCCGTCGGCGTGGGCGTCGCGCTCGCCGCCGGCGTGACTGCCGACAAGGCCGAGGCAAAGACCGAGGACGGCAAGTACCTCGTCTATTACAGCATGAGCTATGTCGGCAACGCGTGGCAGACGGAAGCGAAGAACACCGTCATCGCCATGGCCAGGGCGCCGCAGTACAGCGATCGAGTGGAGCTCAGGGTCCAGGCCTCGGGCCCCGACGCGCAGAAGCAGATTCAGCAGATGAACGCGATGATCGCGGCCGGCGCGGATGCCATCGTGGCCTTCCCGATCTCACCGACGGCGCTCAACAGGGTCATCAGGAACGCGTGCAACAAGGGCGTGGTCGTGGCCGTGATCAATGGTGTGACCGAACCCTGCGCCTATGTCGTGAAGGTCGATGGCGTCGCGCTCGGCGATTACCGCACCCAGTACGTGATCGACCAGATGGGTGGCAAGGGCAACATCGTCGCGATCACCGGCGTGCCCGGTGTCTCCTACGGCGAGGACCACCACAAGGGCTTCAAGCAGGCCGTGGCCCGGCATCCCGAGGTCAACGTGCAGGCCGAGCTCGTGGGCATGTGGAGCCACTCCGAAGCCCGCCTCAAGATGCGCGAGCTGCTGGCCACCAGGAGCTGGGCCGATATCGACGGCATCGTGGCGCAGACCGGCTGTTACACGGTCTCGCAGATGCAGGTGGAGGACGGCTGGTGGCCCGACAACCCGATCATCCCGTGTGCGGGCGAGTCGGCGAACGGCAACCGGCTGCAGATGCTGCCGGTCGATTCCGGGATCGAAGGCGCGCTCGGCAAGACGGGCCAGTCGATCGGGTCGGGCCTCTGGGCCGTGTCCTACACCTTTAAGACCGCCATGGAGGTGCTCGACGGCAACGAAGTACCGCACCTCAGGTGGTACACCGGCGTCGAGGTCACGCAGGACAACGTGAAGCTCTGCGAAAACGGCACGGCGGACGAGTTCGCGGCGGGCTGCAACACCATCAAGCCCGGCATCGTCCCGCCTGACTATGCCATTGACTTCTGGTCGCCCCAGGTGCCCGAGCTCGGTTTCCGCGCGGCCACCGAAGGGTTGCTGGACGACGAAATCTGAGGGATCGGCGGCTCGTCCGCCATGATCCATGACGACCGCTGCGCCGGGGCCGGCCAAGAGCCGATCAGGGCCCCGGCGCACATTTTTCCGCGCGGGCACGCATGAACGATGCGGCGCCCGCCATTGAGGTCGAGGGCCTCTCCAAGCGGTTCGACGCCACTGTCGCCCTCGACGATGTATCCTTCTCCATTCCGCAGGGTGAGATTCGGGCGCTGATCGGCGAGAACGGCGCCGGCAAGTCCACCCTCGTCAAAATCCTGGCCGGGCTGGTCCGCGAGGACACTGGCCAGATCCGTGTGTTCGGCGACGACGTGGTGATCGGGCGGCCAGCCCGCGCCCATGCGTTCGGCATTCAGACGGCGTTTCAGGAAATGACCCTGATCGACGATCTGACCGTCACCCAAAACATGCTGCTGCCCTACGAGCCGCTGGTCGCAGGGCAGATCGACCGGCGCGGTAGCAAGCGCGCCGTCGTCCAACACTTCGCCCGGCTCGGCCTCGAGGACGTGGACCCCAACGCGTTGGTGAGCGACCTCGTGCTCTCCACCCGCCAGAAGATCGAGATCGCGAAGGCGGTCGCGCGGGAGCCCCGGGTGCTGTTGCTCGATGAGCCCACATCGACGCTGTCGGCCTCCGACGTGGGCTGGTTGGGAGACCTCATCGACAGCCTCAACGCAGAGGGCGTGACGATCGTCTTCATCTCGCACCGCATGGCCGAGGTACGTCGCTTCTGCCAGAGCCTCACCGTGCTCCGCAATGGCTTGCATGTGGGCTCCTACGGGATCGACGAGGTGAGCGACGACGAGGTGGTCAGCCTCGTCATCGGCCGCTCCCTCGGCGCGATCTATCCGGAGCGTGAGAACTACCGCCAGGCCGACGCGGCAACACCGGCTTTCGCCGGCGAGGGGCTCACGATCGGCGGCACGCTGGACGATCTTTCCTTTCAGCTCTGGCCCGGCGAGGTGCTCGGCATCGGCGCGCTCCAGGGCATGGGCCAGCGCGAGCTCTTCGAGGCGCTTTTCGGCGAGCGCGGCGTGGACAGTGGTACCATCGCGCTCGGCGGCCGGCCGCTGACGCTCGCCTCGCCAGCCGATGCGGTGCGCGTCGGCATCAGCATGGTGCCGGAAGACCGCAAGACCGAGGCGCTCTTTCTAAGGCTGACCGGGAGCGCCAACGCCTCGATCCCGATCATCGACCGCTTCGCTACGGCAGGCTGGATCGACCGCAAGGCCGAGGCCGCCGCCGTGGACGAGGTGCTAAACGACCTTCAGGTGCATCCCCGTGCGCTTTACAAGACAGCCTCCTCCTTCTCGGGCGGCAACCAGCAGAAGATCGCCATCGCCAAGTGGCTGCTGGCGCGGAGCCAGGTGCTGCTGACCTTCGACCCGACGCGCGGCGTCGATATTGGCACCAAGCACGAGATCTACGTGCTGATCCGTGCGCTGGCGAAGGCCGGGGCCGCCATCCTCTACTACACGACCGAGATTCCGGAACTCGTGAACATCTGCGACCGGGTGCTGGTCATGTACCGCGGGCGCATGGTCAAGGAGCTGATTGGCGACGAGATCACCGAGCAGGCGATCATGGGCTACGCGCTCGGCGCGGAGGAGGGCGCCGAGCGAGCGCAACCGGCGGCAGAGGCAGGAGCGGCCCCGTGAGCGAGGTGCCGCTCACCCGCCTGCCTCGCCTCTCCTGGCAACAAGGGCTGGCGCGCAACCGGCGTCTTCTGGTCGCGTTCACGGCCTTCGTCGGCATCGTCGTCTGCCTGGATGTGATCTCGCCCGGCCCGATCAGCTATTTCGAGATCAACTTCCTGTCGTCCAACACGGGGCCCTTGGCCTTCGCCGCCATGGGCCAGACGGTGGTGTTCCTGATCGGCGGGTTCGATCTTTCCTGCGGTGCCGTGCTCTCGCTGGTCAACGTGATCATGGCGCTTCACACCACCGATTCTCTCTGGAGCCAGGTCCTGATGTGCTTCGCGGGGCTCGGCATCGGGGCGGCGGTGGGCGCCATCAACGGCTTCTTCATCGCCTATGTCCGGCTCCAGCCGGTGGTCGTGACGCTCGCCGTGATGTTCATCATTCTGGGCCTCAATCTGCTGCTGATGCCGGACCCGGGTGGCTACTTCCCCTACGGCCTCTCGATGGTCTTCACGGGCGATCTGATCCCCGACGGCTTCCCTGCGGCGCTTCTGGTCATCCTGCTGGCGCTGGGTCTCTGGGCGCTCATCAAGCGCTCGCGCTTCGGCACCGCGCTCTATGCCGTCGGCAGCAATGAGGACGCAGCCTTCGCCAACGGCATCTCGGTCGCACGGACGAAGTTCTTCGGCTACACGCTGGCCGGCACCTTCTACGGCGCCGGCGGGGTCTTCCTCAGCGCGCAGACCAGCTCCGGCGACCCGCTGGTCGGCAGCGGCATGCTGCTCCTCATCTTCGCCGCGACGATCCTGGGCGGCACCCGGATCGGCGGCGGCGAGGGCGGCTGCCTCGGCACGGTGTTCGCGGCGTTTACGCTGATGCTGATCTCGAACGTGCTGATCGTTCTCAACTGGTCGCCCCACGTCATGCCGATCACCGAGGCAGCGATCCTGCTGCTGGCGGTGATCGGCGCCTCCATCGGCCGCGACACGTCGCTGGCCGAGTACTGGCGGGTGACCGGCCTCAAGATTTCGGGGCTGAGGCATCGCAGCCTGCCGTCCTTTCACGGCAGCGCGAGGGCCAATGTCGGCCGTTTTGCCACGAGCTGGACCCCGCGGGTGAGCGACGAACTCAAGGGGCCCCAACTCTGGCAATGGACCACCAAGAACTGGGACGTGCTCCGCCTGATGGTGCCGGCGTGGACGCTGCTGGTCGTGGTCTACATCCTCGTGGTCGGGGTGATCGGCGGCGAGAGCGTGAGCGTCCATTACCTCAATTCGCTGCTCACGCTCGCGCTCTTCCTCGCCGTCCTCGGCCTCGGCCAGGGCGCGGTGGTGCTCACCGGCGGGCTCGACCTCTCGGTGCCGCACACGCTCGCGTTTACCGGCGTCGTGCTGGCTGCGGTCTGCAACGGGATGGACGGGCCGGCCTACTGGGCGGTGCCGATGGTGCTGGCAATCGGCGCCGGCGTCGGCCTCTTCAACGGCATCGGCGTGGTGCTCTTCGGCATGCCGGCGATCGTGGTCACGCTCGCGACCAACGGCATCATGCAGGGTGCGGGCCTGCTCTTCACCGGCGGCATCCCCACGGGGCGCTCGCCGCCGGCGCTGGTGTGGTTCTTCACCGAGCGGCTGGCCGGCCTCGCGCCCGCCGCCTGGTTCCTCATCGGCTTCGCCGGTGTCGCCTATGTCGTGCTGCACCGCACAACCTTCGGCCGGCGGGTCTTCGCGGTCGGCAACAGCGCGCGGGTAGCGCGGCTCTCTGGCGTGCGTGTCGACCGGACGACGCTCGGCGTCTATATGCTGAGCGGTTTCTGCTCAGCGCTCGCCGGCGTGCTGATGACCGGCTTCTCCACCGTCTCCTTCCTCAACATGGGCCAGCGCTTCCTGTTGCCGGCGATCGCCGTCGTGCTGGTGGGCGGCACGCTCGCCATCGGCGGGCGCGGGCACTATCTCGGCATTTTCGGAGGCGCATTGCTGCTGACGGCGGTGGGCACGCTGGTCTCGGGCTCGGAGCTTCACTTCGCCTGGCGCGACATCATCTTCGGTATCGTCGTCCTCGGCGCCGTGCTGACGCTGCGCGAACGCGCGACCTGACCGCGTGTGACGCGGTGCGCTTGCGGTGCCCGGAGGGGGCGGGTAGCCTCTCGTCCGGCTGTTGATCGAGGCTACTCGTCAGGCCTTGTCCCGCACGTGAACCCGGTGCCGATGCAAAAACTCCTGATCGCAAACCGGGGCGAGATCGCCTGCCGGATCATGCGAAGCGCGCGGTCGCTCGGCATCGCCACGGTGGCGGTCTATTCGGAGGCGGACGCCGCCGCCCGCCATGTGGCCGAGGCCGACGAGGCTCTCCCCATCGGGCCTGCGGCCGCGAAGGAGAGCTACCTCGTTGCCGAGAAGATCATCGCCGCGGCGCGCGAGAGCGGCGCCGATGCGATTCATCCCGGCTACGGCTTCCTCGCCGAGAACGCGGCCTTCGCACGCGCCGTGGAAGACGGCGGCCTTATCTGGGTCGGCCCCACGGCGGAGAACATCGCCATCATGGGCGACAAGGAGCGCGCCCGCACGATTGCCCAGGGCGCGGGCCTGCCCATCGTCCCCGGCAGCGCCCGGCTCACGGCAGACGACCTCTCCGGCCTCGACGAGGCCGCGGCGGCGGTCGGCTACCCGCTGCTGGTGAAGGCGTCGGCCGGTGGCGGCGGCATCGGGATGCGGCAGGTGGACGATCCGGCCAAGCTCGCGAACGTCGTCGGCGCCACCCAGACCATGGCCGAGCGGGCATTCGGCGACGGCACGGTCTACCTGGAGAAGCTGGTGCTCCAGCCGCGCCATGTCGAGATTCAGGTTTTTGGGCACGGCGACGGGCGCGGATTCCACCTCATGGAGCGCGAGTGCTCGGTGCAGCGCCGCTTCCAGAAAATCGTCGAGGAGGCGCCCTCGCCTGCGGTAGACCCTGCGCTCAGAGCCCGCATGACGGACGCTGCGCTTGCCCTGGTGGAGCTGGAGCGCTACCGCGGCGCCGGCACGGTCGAATTCATCCTGGCGCCGGACGGTGAGTTCTACTTCCTGGAGATGAACACGCGCATCCAGGTCGAGCACCCGGCGACGGAGATGATCACCGGCCTCGATCTGGTGGGCCTTCAGCTCCGCCTCGCGCGGGGCGAGGACTTGTCGGGGCTGTCCGCGCCGGCGGCGGGGCCCGATGGGCATGCGATCGAGTGCCGCATCTACGCCGAGAACCCGGACAAGAACTTCCTCCCATCGCCGGGCCTGCTGGAGCGCTTCGCGCCGCCGCCGGAGGGTGATGGCATCAGGCTCGATACCGGCGTTGCCGAAGGCGACAGGATCACGCCGTTCTACGACCCCATGATCGCCAAGCTCGTGGCGCACGGGAGCGACCGCGGCGCCGCCATCGACAAGATGCTGACGGCCCTTGGCGAATTCCGTATAGAGGGGATCGTCACCAACATCGACTTTCTGCGCCGGGTCGTAGCCCATGATGCCTTCCGCGCCGGCCACACCCACACCGGCTTCGTGGACGAGCATCGGTCCGATTTGATGGCCGCCTGAGCCCCCGCCTGAGAAAGCAGCGCCATGATCTACGATGAGCCCAAATTCCTGCCAGGTGGCGACCGCTACGTCCTGATCGAGTTCGGCAACGAGATGAACCTCGAGCTGAACTTCATCGCCCAGGGGCTGGCAGCACGGATCGTCGCCGACAAGACCAAGGGCATCGTCGAGACCGCGCCCTGCTTCGCCTCGATGCTGGTCCATTACGAGCCGCGCGAGATCTCCTACGACGACGTAATCAAGGAGCTGAAGACGCTTATCGCGAGCTTGGGGTCCACCGACGACATCGAGCTCGACAGCCGGCTCTTCCTGTTCGAGACGATGTATCTCGACCCCTGGACCAAGGAATGCATCGACGACTACAGCGAGAAGATCACGCCCAAGGAATATGACCCGGACCTGGTGGCGCGCTTGAACGGCCTCGCCGACCGCGATCAGCTCGTCCGCGTCCACTCGAGCTCCGAGTACTGGGTCGCTTCCCTCGGCTTCTGGCCGGGGCTGCCGTTCCTCCAGCCGCTCGACCCGCGCGCGATGATCACCGTGCCCAAATACAACCCGCCGCGCACCTGGACGCCCCAGGGCACGGTCGGCATGGGCGGGTCTGCGAGCGCGATCTACCCGGTCAACACGCCGGGCGGCTATCAGCTCCTCGGCCGCACGCCGGTGCCGATCTGGGACACCGAGAAGCGCTTCGATGCCTTTGGCGGCGACATCGTGCTGTTCCAGCCCGGCGACAGGATCAAGTTCGTGCCCGTGACTCAGGAAGGCTATGAGCAGGCGGCGGCGCGGATCGAAGACGGCACCTACCTCTACAACGTCGTCGAATACCAGCGCTTCTCGGTGCACAACTACAGGCTCTGGGTCGATAAGCTGGACCACAGTCAGCGGTTCTGATCGAGGCTGCAGACGACATGTCTCACGGGCCGAGGCTCGCCTTCGGCCCCGGGCCGCCGCCGTGCACCGCCTCGCGGCGCGCGATGTAGAGCCCGCTGGCCACGATTATGGCTGCGCCCAGCCAGGTCCAAATATCGACGACCTCGCCGAACCAGAGGAATCCGACCGCCGCTGCGCCGATCAGCTGGCCGTAGTCGAAGGGGCCCACCACCGAGGCGCGGCCGTACTCGTAGGCCTTGATGACGCAGAAGTGGCCGAAGCCGCCGAACAGGCCGAGGCCGATGAAGGCACCCCAGTGAGCCAATGACGCCGGCCACGTCCAGAAGAACGGACCGGCGACGGTGGTTCCCACCAGCGCCACGACGATCGTGTAGATCGCGGTCGTGCGGTAGTCGTCCTGGTTCGCGAGCTGGCGTGTCTGAATCTGGAAGAGGGCGTACGCGGCGGCGGCCCCCAGCACCAGAAGAAACGACCAGTGGATGACTTCGCCGCCGGGCCGGAAGATCACGGCCGCACCGGCGAAGCCCACCGCGACGGCAGCCCAGCGTCTGGGCCCCACGCGCTCCCCCAGCATCGGCACCGAGAGCGCGACCACCATGAGCGGCGCCGTGAAGAAGGCCATCGTCACCGCGGTGAGGGGCGCGTGCGAGAGAGCGATGATGTAGAGCACCAGCGCGATGAATTGGAGCGCGGAGCGGACGAGCTGCAGGCCCGGCCGGTTGCTGCGCAGCAGGCGGATGCCGCCATAGGGCAGGAACAGCGCAAGCATCCACACCATATGGACGATTGAGCGCATCCACATGATCTGCACGATCGAATAATCGTTCGAGAGCAGATACTTGACCAACGCGTTGAGAAACGGAAAGACGACGATGGCGGTGAGGCACATGAAGACGATGCCTCGGAACGAATCGTCGAGGCGCGCGGGCGCGACGGTCATCGTTTCGTTCTATGGGATCGTCCTTGGCCGTGCCAGAGCGGGGCGCCCGTAGGGTCAGGCCGCCGACCGCCTGAGCCGTGCTTCCCGGTGGGCGATGTAGAGACCGCTTGCGATGATCACGGCGGCGCCGACCCAGGTCCACGTATCCGGGACCTCGCCGAAGAGCAGGAAGCCGAAGATGCTCGCGCCGACGAGCTGGCTGTAGTCGAAGGGGCCGACGAGCGACGCCTCGGCGTACTGATAGGCCTTGATGATGAAATAGTGGGCGAGCCCGCCCACCACGCCGAGCGCCAAGAACAACAACCAGTCCACCGTGTTCCGCGGCATTTCCCAGAAGAACGGCACCGCGACGGTCGCTACGATGAACGCAGCCAGGATCGTATAGACCGCCGTCGTGCGCGGATCGTCGTAGCCCGCGAGCTTGCGCGTCTGGATCTGGTAGATCGCATAGAAGAACGCGCCGCCGAGGACGAGCAGCGCGCCCCAGTGCACCGCGTCGGCGCCGGGGCGGAGCACGATCAGCACGCCGGCGAAGCCGACGAAGACTGCCGCCCAGCGGCGTGGCCCCACCCGCTCGCCGAGGAAGGGCACCGATAGCGCCACCAGCATAAGCGGCCCGGTGAAGAGGACCATCGTGACGGTCGTGATCGGCGTCCAGAAGAGAGAAACCCAGATCAGCGTGAAGGTGACGAGCTGGGTGAGCGAGCGGATCGACTGAAGCCACGGCCGGCGGCTCGCGAAGAGCCTGAGCCCCATCGCCGGCATGAAGAGCGCCACCATCAACCCAAGGTGCACGACGCAGCGGAACCAGATGATCTGCGCCATGTGGTAGTCGGCGATGAGCAACTTCACGAGGGCGTTGAGCCCCGGCAGCCCGAAGCCGGCGGCCACGCACATGTAGAGGACGCCGACGAGCGGCGCGGCCGACGTGGATCGAGGGGGGACCATGCGGCTGTTGTAGGCTAGCCCCTCCGAGCGGGGAAGAGCGCGCCCGCTTGCGCCTTCAGGCGCCGGCGGGGGCTTCGGCGGGGAGCGGCGGCTTGCCCAGGATCATGTCGGCCGCCTTCTCCGCGATCATGACGGTGGGGGCCGCGGTGTTGCTGCTGGTGATGAGCGGCATGACGGAGGCGTCGACCACTCTCAGCCCCTCCGCCCCGCGCAGCCGCAACTGGGCGTCGACCACCGCCGTCTCGTCCCGGCCCATACGGCAGGTGCCGACCGGGTGCCAGACGGTCGTGAGATTGGCTCTGATCCAGCCATCGATCTCGTCGTCCGACTGCGCCTCGCTGCCGGGCGCGATCTCGTGGCCGCGGTAGGGGTCGAACGGCGCCTGGGCCATGATCCGCCGCGCAAACCGGACGGCATCGCGCATCATCCGGCGGTCGGTTTCGGCGGCCAAGGTGCTGGCGTGGATCGCCGGCGGCCGGGACGAATCGGCGGCGGTGATGCGGATCTCGCCGCGGCTCTCGGGCCTGAGCTGGTAGCAGTGGGTGAGGAAGCCGTGCCGGCCCTGCTTCTTGCGCGTCACGTCGAGGGTGAGACCGGGGATGAAGGTGACCTGCAAATCGGGCGCATCGAGCCCATCGCGGCTCCGGGCGAAGCCACCGGCCTCCAGCGCGATCGAGGTGCCGGGGCCCGTGCCGAAGAGGTAGGCGCGCAAGCAGGCGAGCGCCGCGCGGTCGGGCCGAAGCAGGCCGTAGAGCGCGACCGGCTGCGTGCATGCATGTTGGACGTAGACGCCTGCGTGATCCTGCAGATTGCGCCCGACGTCGGGGCTTTTCACCACGACCGGGATGCCGAGTTGGCCGAGATGCTCCGGCGCGCCGACGCCCGAGAGCTGCAGCACCTGGGGCGAGTTGATGGTGCCGGCTGAGAGAATCACCTCGCGCCGCGCGCGAATCTCGTGCCGCTGTCCGCCCCGGCGGTAGGCCACGCCCACGCAGCGCCTGCCCTCGAAGAGCAGCCGCTCCACATGGGCGCGGAGCACGACGCGCAGATTGGGCCGCTCACGCACCGGCAGGATGAACGCATGGCCGGTGTTGACGCGGCGTCCCTGGTCGACGCAAAAGTCCTGCCGGCCGACGCCTTCCTGCACCGCGCCGTTGAAATCGTCGTTGCGCGGCAGGCCAAGCGTTTCGCAGGCCTCGAGGAAGACGTCGTAGAGCGGGTTCTTCGACTGGGCGCGATTGACGCGGAGCGGGCCGTCGGTGCCATGGTAGACGTCGCGGCGCGAACCGTGGCCCTCGGCCCGCTTGAAATAGGGCAGCACGCTCTCGTAGTCCCAGCCGTCGAGGCCGAGCTGGTGCCAGCCGTCGAAATCCAGGCGGTTGCCGCGCATGTACATCATGCCGTTGATCGCCGACGTGCCGCCCAGCACCTTACCGCGTGGCCAGGGGATGCGCCGCCCGTCGAGATGGGGTTCGGGCTCGGTCTCGTAGCTCCAGTTGATCGAGCGCATGAAGTAGACCAGCCCCGCCATCAGCGGGATGTGGATGAAGGGATGGCGCGCCTCGCCGCCGGCCTCCAGCAGCGCGACACTGGTCTTGGGATCGGCCGAGAGCCGGTTGGCCAGCACGCAGCCGGCGGTGCCGCCGCCGATCACGACGAAATCATGCTCGTCCGCCATGCTTCCCCCTGCACCGAAACGCCGCGTAGCCTAACCCGCAATTCCCGCCAGATGGAACGGATACCCCCATCTTGCGGCATCAAAATGCCAGTCAGATCGTGGTGAACCTCTCACGGGTTGACGACCCCGGCCACACGATTTAGGATCAGATAGTTTGATATCAAGCAAGTGCGTCCCATGGCGACGAGAACCGGTGCCGAATACGTCGACGGGCTGCGTGGTGACGGCCGCGAGGTCTGGATCGGCGGCGAAAGGGTGCAAGACGTCACCGAGCACCCGGCCTTCAGGGGCTCAATCCAGGGGATATCCGGCTTCTTCGATTGGCAGCACCGCCACGCCGAAGAGTGCATCATCGCCGATCCGGTCTCGAACCGACCGACCGGCATCAGCCATCTGATCCCGCGCAGCGCCGACGATCTATGCCGGCGCCACCGCGGACTCGAACGACTGGCGCGCTACAGCGCAGGCATGCTCGGCCGCACGCCCGACTACGTGAACCTGACCTTTGCCGGATTTGCCGGCCAGCCGAGCGTCTGGTCCGCCAATGGCAATGCCGAGGGCGCCGAGAACCTTGCATCCTTTCAGCGCCATGTCGCCGAGAAGGACCTTGCGCTGACCCATACCATCATTCACCCCACCGTGGATGGGCGGATCGCCCCCTATGACGGCATCAACGGCGAGGTGGCGCTCAAGAAGGTGGGCGAGACCAGCGAGGGGATCGTGGTGCGCGGCGCCCGGATCCTCGCCACGCTCGGCCCCTTCGCCGACGAGATCGCCGTCTATCCCGGCCAGCCGATCCCGAAGGATCGCCACGACGTCGCTCTGGTCTTCTCGATTCCGCTCTCGACGCCCGGCCTCAAGATGATCTGCCGGGACCATTACGGCGTCGACGCCGACCCGTTCGACAAGCCGTTCTCGTCCCGCTTCGACGAGCAGGATGCCTTCGTCGTGTTCGACGATGTGGAAATACCCCGGCACCGCGTGTTCCTGGACGGCGATCCGGCAACCTACAACGCGGTCATGGCGCGGGGCTGGACCGGCAACGTCATGCAGCAGACCTGCATCCGGGCGATGGTGAAGCTGGAGTTCGCCTACGAGCTCTGTTGCCGCATGGCCGAGACCATCGGCCAGAACCGCCGGCCCGACGTGATGCAGATGCTGGGGGAGATCTGGAGCTACGCCGAACTCACCCGCGCCGCCATCCGTGCGGCGGAGGCCGACGCCCACGACTACGGCGACGGCGCCTGGTTCTGCGAAGAAGGCCCGTTCCGGGCGCTTCGCCCGACGCTCCCGGGATGGATGCCTCGGGTGAACGAGATCATCAAGCTCATCGCCTCGCACAATCTGCTCGCGACACCCTCGAAGGCCGGCCTTGAGCATGCCGACCTCCGGCCCTGGCTCGAGCGCTACCTGCCGGGTGCCGACGACGGCGATGCCGAGGAGCGAAGCCGCCTGTTCCGGACCGCTTGGGATTTCGCCGGCTCCGCGCTCGGCGCGCGGACGGAGCTCTATGAGCGCTACTATCTCGCTTCGGCCGCACGCTCATTTACCCTGGCCCATATCGCGGCCCAGAAGGACCGGGAGTGGGCTCAGGTTCCCGCGTTCTGGGCGCATCTGGACGCCGCGCCACAGTAGAGATGTCGGACCTCCTTCGTATCGCCTCCGTCGATGTCGATATCGTCGCGGGCACGGTGTGGATCAACTGCTTCTTCGTTCGCGACCTGACCGCCCCGTTCGGGGGCACCGGCATCTCAGGCATCGGTCGCGAGGGCGGGCGCTGGAGCTTCGATTTCTTCTGCGACGTCAAGAATGTGGCGATCCGGAGAGAGAGCTTCGGGAGCCCGCCTCGTGGGTGAGATTGTGAGCGCGGCGGTGGTGGGCCACGTGCCGACCGTGATGCTGGAGGAGGATGTCCGGCGGAGGCTCGGCGGCAGCGGGCAAGACACTACTCTTGTCGAGGGCTACCGGCGTCTACGGGCCCATTTCGAGGCCAAGGCGGTCGATTGCTGGGTGATCTTCGATACCCACTGGTTCACCACCACCGAGCATGTCATCGCCGGTGCCGGACACCATCGGGGCGTCTACACCTCCGAGGAGCTGCCCCGGGTCATATACGAGCTCCCGTTCGACTACGCGGGTGCGCCGGAGCTTGCCGAAGCGATCCGAAGCGTGGCGAAGGAACGACGCATCAGAATGACCAACGCCACCACGCCGACGCTGCCCCGCCACTATCCCACCATCAATCTCGTCCACCACATGCGCCGCGACGAGAAGGTCCTGTCCGTGGGCGTCTGCCAGACCGCGGAGCTCGACGACTATCTCGCCTTTGGGGAGGCGATCGCCGCCGCGATCGAGCGCACACCGGTCCGCGTCGCTCTTCTGGGCAGCGGCGGGCTGTCGCATCGGTTCTGGCCCCTGCGGGCCCTGTTCGATCATCAGGACTACGACCCGAGCCACGTCATCACGCCGAAAGCGCGCGCCGCGGACCTCCACGTGCTTGAATGCTGGGAGCGTGGCGACCATGCCGCGGTCTGCGACTTTTACCCCGCTTACCGCAGCCATGCGCCGGAGGGGCGCTTCGCCCACTACCTGATGCTTCTCGGCGCCATTGGCGGCCGCGCGTGCCAGGCCCGTGGAGAGCTCTACTCCGCTTACGAGAACTCGATCGGCACGGGCCAGGTCCATGTGGTCTTCGACCTTGAGGACCGAGACGGCCCGCGTTGACGGAAGGGGACGAGAATGGCCCTGAAGGGATGGACGCTCCCGCAAAGCCCGACCGGCAAGTCGTCGCTGTTGCCGCCACCGCCTTGGCACTATTCCGGCGAGATTATTTCGGCCGACTTCACTGCGGATCCCGCGCGGGTCGCGGAACTTCTACCGCCCGGCTTGTCCCCGATGGGGGACGGGAGCGGAAGCTTCGTCTTCGCTGACTGGTGCTCGTCCGCGGATCGCGACCCCCGCATCGGCGACGACCCCGCCATGGGGCAGTATCACGAGGCGTATTGCGTGCTCTACGGCCTCTTCGAAGAGAAGAAGGTGAGCCGTATCCCCTATATCTGGGTGGATAGCGAGCTTTCGCTCATACGGGGGCACGTTCAGGGCTTCCCCAAGAAGCTCGGCGACATCTTCATGACTCGCCCCGTCGAGATTGGGCGCGGCGGGGTCCGCAAGGCGATCGGCTCCCGCTTCGCTGCGCACGTGTCCCAGCTCGGGCGGCGGCTGGTCACGCTGAGCGTCACCCTCGAAGAAGCGGTCGAGGGCTTCTATCCGCCGTCGGTGGCGAGACCGCCGCTCCACACGCGCCTCTTCCCATCGATCGACGGTGAGGAACCATCGGTGCATGAGTTCCAGCGCGCCAAGGTGGCGGACTTCGCGCTCGGCACGGTGTTCAGAGGCTCCGCAACCCTCGAATTCGGCCGATCCGAGTTCAACGAGATCGACTCTCTGGGTCCGGTCAACGTGCAGAGAGGCCATGTTCATTCCATGGCTTTCTCGGTGGTGGGCGGCACCGTTCAGCCGGTCGGGGACGCACCATGAGCGTTCTCGACGGCCCCCGCCGGGAGCATCGCCGTATTCTGCTAGACGGCAGACCTGAGTGGTGCGAGCCGGACGGAGAGATGCTTGCGCTGACCGACGGTCGCAGGCTGCCGGAACGGGGTGCGGTCTATTTGCCGCCTTGCGAACCCAGCAAGATCATCTGCGTGCACTTGAATTTCCGTTCGCGTGCCGTCGAGTTCGGTCGCGATCTGGACGGCGAAACCCCGACCTATTTCGCGAAGCCGCCGAGCGCGCTCAACGCTCATCGCAGGGACCTGGTGCGGCCCGCCAACTGTCATTGGCTCAACTACGAGGGGGAGATCGCCGCGATCGTGGGACGGCCGCTCAAGAACGCGTCCCGCGATCAGGTTTGGGATCGTCTCGCGGGATTCTCGCCTGCCAATGACGTGGGCGCGCATGATTTTCGCGGCACGGACGCCGGCTCCATGCTGCGGGTCAAGGGGATGGACGGCTTCTGCCCCATCGGTCCGGGCATCGTGAGCGGCGTGGACCTGCGGCGTTCGACGCTTCGCACCTATCTCAACGGTCAAATCGTACAGGATGCGCCCGTGAGCGAGATGGTTTGGGGGATCGACTACCTCCTCGCGGACCTGAGCCGCCATATCACGCTGTTGCCGGGCGACGTCGTGCTCACCGGGACGCCCTGGAATTCGCGGCCGATGGCGCCGGGCGATGTCGTCGAGGTGGAGGTGGACGGCCTCGGCCGCCTCACCAACACCGTGGTCGAAGGGCCCGCCCCAGGCCATGCCGTCGGGCATCAACCGGCCAACAACAAAGGGGTCCGAGCAGTCGCTCTTGGCAAGGACTATCACCGCATGAAGAACGAAGGCTACGGCGTCGAGCCTTCGGACTATTTCGACAATCGCGACGCGTTCCTCCGCCGCAACCGGGAAGAGGGCCCGGAGAGTGCCTGAGGCGCGCGCGCCCGCCATCGGTGAGGTTGGCCGCCACGAGGCGTCGCTCCGGGAGACGATTGCGCGCGCCCGGCGGGAAATCCCCTTCTATGCCGACCTCCACCGCAACCGGGCGTCCCTCGATCTGCACGCGCTTCCCACCTGCACCAAGTCGGACCTAAAAGGCTTCGGCCGCCTGCCCCTGAGCGCACGTCCGCTGTCGGAGATGTATCGCGTATCGGCGACGTCCGGCACGACCGGGCCGCGCCTGATGATCGGCTTTACCGAAAGCGATTGGCACGCGATCCGGGACCAGTATCGCCGGGTGGCGACATGCATCGGGATCGGACGCACCGACGTCCTGCTGAACACCCACGGCGGCGGGCTCTGGATCGGGGCACCGTCACTCGATGAGCTCGCTCATGCCGCAGGCGCCGGCACCGTGCCTTGCGGGCCGACGCGCCCCGTTCAGGTGATCGAGTGGCTGCGGGAGCTGCCGGTGACCCTCATCTCGGCCACGCCCTCCTACATGCGGCTTCTGGCCGAGACGGCCGCTCAATCCGGCGACGACCTCTCAGGCCTCGGGCTCAGGATGGGCCTCCTCGGCGGCGAGGGGTCAAGCGCGTCGCTGAAACGCAGCGTTTCCGACACCTTCGGTCCCGGCTTCCGCTGGCAAGAGCTGTACGGGGCGACCGAAACCGGCGGGCCTATCCTGGCATTCGCCCCGCCGGAGGACCCGTTCGGCGGCCGCCTGAACATCAACACCGACTATTTTGTGGCGGAGCTTCTGCACCCCGACGCGGACGAGCCGGTCGGCGCTGGCGAAATCGGCGAAATCACCCTGAGCACGCCCTATCGCGAAGGCACGGTGCTGATCCGATACAGGACGAGAGACCTGGCCGTCTCGCTGCCTGCGGAACGCGATGCGTCGGGCTGGCCGCAGGTGACGACCCTCGTCGGCCGCGTCGATGACGCCATCAAGGTGCGCGGCGCGCTCGTCTACCCAAGCGCGATCGAGGACGTGCTGGCCGGAGAGTTGATGCCGGGCGCGGAGTGGAGGATCGAGGTCGACAGAAAGCGGGTCGCTAACGACACGATCGCCGTGCGGTACGAGCATCCGGACGAATCACTGCAATCGAACCTGTTCGGCACGCTCTATCGGCGCCTCGGGGTCAAGCCTTTTCTTGAAGTCGTGCCGCCCAACACCTTCAAGCGCTTCAGCGGCAAGGCCGCCCGTGTCCTGGACAGGCGCGTCGGCTAGCCGATCCCGGACCGGGCCGCATACCATGACCGTGGCAAGAACTCCGAGCTAGGCCGCGCTCACCTCGACCAGGGTGTCGGAGAAGGTCGGCGCGCCGCCATAGTCGGCGAAAGCCGGCGGGTTGATCGCGTTCACCGTGCGGCCGTTCCCGCCGCGTTTCGCCCAATAGCCAACCGGCGCGACCACGACACCGGGGCTTGCATCTTCGCTCACCCGCGCCGTTGCCTGGAAGTCGCCTCGATCGTTGTGGACACACACCGTGTCGCCGTCGCCGATTCCGCGCACGCCGGCGTCGCTCGGATTGATCATGACCATTTGCTCGCCGGCGTGATGCAGCTGGGTCTGCATGTTGGCGAAGGACGAATTGAGAAAGGCGTGCGCCTTCGGCGACAGCATGTTGAGAGGATAGCGCGCGGCCAGCTCGGGACTGGTCTGCGGCGATTCATTCTGCGGAATGAAGTTGGGCAAGGGATCCAGCGTCTCGCCCGACTGATCGCCGGCATAGCCCTGGCGGAACAGCGGCAACACCATGTTGCCGGCGCCCTCGGCGATGGAAGACTTGAACTCGACCTTGCCGGAGGGCGTCGGGAAGTTGCCTTCGCGGTGCGGGACGAACTCTTCGGGCGAGCCGACGTTGAGGCGGGCATAGCCGGTCTTGCGCAAGCCGGCGAGATCGATCCCTTCGAGCACGGGGCTGCTCCAATCCATCGCATCGAGCGCCATCTGCTCGTCCGTCCGATCCCAACTGGGATCGTTGAAGCCCATCGCGCGCGCCAAGCGGCGGAACAGCTCGGTATTGGGTACGGATTCGCCGCACGGCGCGATAGCCGGCTCGTTGAGGGTCAAATAGAGGTGCCCCCACGAGAACATGAGATCGAATTGCTCGAGTTGCGTGGTGGCCGGCAGCACGATGTCGGCGTAACGCGCGGTATCGGTGACGAAATGCTCGCTCACCACGGTGAACAAATCCTCGCGCGCAAGCCCCTGCAGAACCTTGTCCTGCTCCGGCACCATCACCACCGGGTTCGCGTTGTAGACGAACAGCGAATTGACCTTTTGATCGAGCTCGCCCATCAGCGCCGCGCCGAGCCGCCACTGATTGATCACCGGCGTGCCCTCGCGAATCCAGTCGGCCCGGCTCAGGTCGTCGAATTTCACCGGAAACGCCCAGATCGGCATGTGCAGGATGCCGCCGCCGCAGTGCCGCCACGAGCCGACCAGGGCGGGCAGGCAGGAGAGCGCACGCACGGCGTTACCGCCAGACGCATTGCGTTCGATGGCGACGCCCATGCGGATCACGGAGGGCTGCGTGGTGGCGAACTCGCGCGCGAGCGTGCGAATGTCATCGGCCGCGATCCCGGTGATCCCGGCGACCACGTCCGGCGGGAAGTTCGCGGCGCGCGCCGCCAGCTCGTCATAGCCGACCGTGTACTGCTCGACATAGTCGTGATCGACCAGATCTTCGGCGATGATCACGTTGATCATGCCGAGCGCCAGAGCGGCATCGGTGCCGGGCTTGATGGGGATGTGCCAGTCGGCCTTCTTGGCCGTGCGGGTCGCGACCGGATCGATCACCACCACCTTGGCGCCGCGCCGCTGCGCCTCCGCGATAAACGGCCAATGGTGCAGATTGGTGCTGATCGTGTTGATCGCCCAGAGCACGATGTATTTCGAATAAACGAAACTCTCCGGATCGACCGCCGCGGTCGGCCCGCACGTCATGAAAAATGCGGTGATCGCGCCGGAATCGCAGAATGTGCGTTCCGAAACCGCGGCGCCGAGCTTGTTGAAGAACGCGTCGCCGACATGGAGGCCATTGAGAATGCCCTCGGTCCCGAGATAGCTGTAGGGAAGAATGGCGCTCGGGCCGTCTTCATCGATGATCGCGTTCCAGCGGCTCGAAATCTCGTCGAGCGCCTCATCCCACGAGATCCGCTCGAATTCGCCGGCCCCTTTGGCGCCGACGCGGCGCATCGGATACAGCACCCGATCCTCGCTGTAGACCCGGTTCTGGTAGTCGTTGACCTTGACGCAGAGACCGCCCTGGGTGAACGGATGATCGGGATTGCCGCGCACGTCGATCACCTTGCCGTCACGGACCGTGGTGAGCATGGCGCAGGTATCGGGGCAATCGTGCGGACAGGCGCTGAATACCGTGGTCTCTGCCATCGTATCTCTCCCCACTGTTCAGCGAAAATGATACACACCGGGCGGAGGGGCTGCCAGCACGACTCTTGCTGACCTGCGCCACGCCATGATCGGGTATGGAAGGCAGTGACCGGGCGGAGCGCTGCAGTTCAGCCTGTCGAGCCGGCGATCGACCGCTTCCAGCACCCCGGCCACCCAACAAGAGAGGCGGACATTCGATGGGCGACAAAGGCCGGCCAGATCCACGTGCGAGCGACGCCTCCAACACGCCCTCGAAAGCCGCGACATTCGAGAAGCGCGTCCTCGCGCGGCTTGGCGAGGAGGCGGAGACCGTCGTCGATCCGGCGGTGTTCGCCGCGACCTTCGATCTATTCCGGGTCGCCAATCGCTTGATGTACGACTTCGAAGCCAACGTTCACCGGCCGCTCGGCATGTCCTGGGCGGGCTTCCGGGTGCTGTTCTGCACCTGGATCGAAAAGGAGGTCGAACCGCGCGAACTTGCGAGGCTGTGCGCCGTATCGAGAGGAACGGTGTCGAGCGTCTTGAATACCCTCGAGCGGGACGCATTCATCAGGCGCCGAAGGCAGTCAGCGGATCGGCGGTTGGTGACGGTGGTGATCACCGAGAAGGGTCGCCGCCGGGTGAAGGAGGCGTTCCAGCTCCAGCATGCGCGGGAGCATCAATGGCTGGGTGACCTCGATCGGCAGACCATCACCGGTCTCGTGGCGCTACTGCGGCATCTGCTCGAATTGCCGAGACCGGGCACGCCGAGCCATTCTCAGGTCTAACGGATTTTGAGGCGCAATCTCGATGACCTTAGAAATCCACTAAACGGGAGCATCAATTGGGAAGCCATAATCCACAGGACAACGGCATAACGATTCATTCGTTCCAATACTTTCCCAAATCACGGCGGGACCGGTTCGTCTTATCCACGTTCTCAGACACCGAACTGCCACTGCGCGCCGCGACCATACCCACCAATACTTCTACGAGGACGGTAGCGCTGACCCGCGACGGAAAATAACTCGGGCCGCGCACCGAAATAGGCAGGATGTCGTCCGAACAGGCGGCCAGCGGCGACGTCCGTCGATCGGTGATGCCGATGACCCGAGCGCCCGCCTCTTGGGCGCGCCGGGCAACCCTGATGGAATCGGCCGCGCAGGGCTCGACGGCAATACAGACGACAGCATCCTCTGAACTTAAGGCCTCCAATCGATGAGCGAGCTCGTCAATGTCGCGCGCCGGTGGGTGCCAGTTGCGTAACCCCATGGCCGCCACACGGTAAAGGTAATCGGCCGATGAGTGGGACGCGTACATGCCGACAACGAGAACGGTGCGGGCATCCGTCAACGCCTGTACCGCACGTTCCAAGGCATTACGGTCGATGTGGTCGAACAAGGTGTTGATATTGTTGACCGCTGCTTGCTGGAAGGCATTGAGAGCGTGGTCGAATTCGCTTTCGCGCGCAACCGCCCGCACCTGTCCGCCCTCGAGCGAATAGCCTGCCGATTGCTCGTTGATGCTGTCGCGGTAGAGCGCGCGGAACCCGTCGTAGGTGTCGAAGTCGAGCGCCCGCGCCAGTCGGTTCATGGTGCTTGGGGGTACTTCCGCTTTCGCCGCCAGCTGACGCATGGAGAGCGTAGCGACCTCGCTCGGGTGTTCCAGGATATAGGCGGCACACTTCTTGAGCTGAGGGCTGAGCTTCGGATAAGCCCGTGTCAGCCGATCGGCGCCTTCGCTGAATTGCACGCGCATGGCTAACGCCCAGCGAACGTGTCAGTGGACGGCATGGGGTTCCACGCTTGACTCTGATTCATCGCCAGCCGCTTAACGCGTCTCCTCGATGACGACCACCAAGTATGAAACTCCTGCGTCCGCGCGTGCGTTGGTGCCGCGAACCTGCGGACCATATGTTCCGAATAAGTGCATGAGTCTACGCTTGCAGCGTGGCAAATCCGAGCGCTTGCGTCAATGCAGGCCAGCGTGTTGACGGGTCGAATAGCGCGGCCGGATGATGCGGCGTCAGCTATTCCACCACGGCGTGTCGGAGAACGGCCTGAGATCGAGCTCGAATGTCCACGCGGATCGGTGCTGCTGGGAAAGGTGGACGTAGCTATCGGCGATCCTGGCGGGAAGCAGCAATCCGTCATGCTCTAATCCCCGCTCTTCCCGGAGCCTCTGGAACGCTTCCTCGCCCAGCATCCTGCCGAGGGTATCGGGCGCATCGACCATGCCGTCGACGACGATGTGCGCGACGTGAATGCCCTTGGGGCCGAGCTCCGCGTTGAGGGTCTGGCACAGCATGCGCCGGCCTGCCATGGCAGCCGCATGGGAATGCTGGCCCTTGTTGCCGCGCATCGCGGCGGTTGCCGATGTGACGAGGATGGTGCCCCGGCCCCGCTTATCCATCAAAGGACAGACGCTGGTCGCTGTCCTGAACAGGCCGAAGGTCGCCAGACGCCAGCCCAATTCGAACACTTTGTGGCTGGTGTCCGCGAGCGGCCGGTCGCCGATCTGTGCCCCCAGGTTGTAGACCACCACCTCGATCGGGCCGATATCCGCTTCGACCGCGGCGATCCGCTCTTCGATGGTGTCAGGCGCCACGGCGTTCAGCAGGAAGCCTGATGCAGCGCCGCCCTCGCCTCTAATGCTGGCGACCGACCTGTCCAGGCCCTCCTGGTCCGTCCGCCGGCAAAGGACCGCGTGGTAGCCCTCACGGGCGAAGCGGCTTCCGACATGGCTCCCGATGCCGGCGCCGGCACCGATAACGAGACAAACAGGTTGCATGGATCGCTGGCCTCCGTGAGGTTTGCTGGCAGGCGAAGCGTCCTCGCTGCATTACAGTCTATACTCCGCCGGTTCGGTCCCCCTACTCGTTCGCAGGCTGCCATGTCCGTCGTGCCCGTCACCCGTGGCCATCGCTACGTTGCCAGCACGGGGCATGAACTCGCGACACTGGCTGCGTTCGAAGCGCTTGAGAACGGCGGCAACGCGATCGACGCAGGTGTCGCCGCGATCCTCACCCTCGGCGTGGTCTACAGCGATCAGGTGAGCGTCGCCGGGGTCGCGCCGATGATCGTCCGCCTCGCGGAGACCGGCGAGGTGGTCACGATTGCAGGCGTCGGCGGCTGGCCGCGGGCGCTCGACGCGGAAGCCTTCATCGAACGCCACGGGGGAACCATTCCGCTCGGGGTGCGCCGCACCGTCGTGCCGGCCGCCCCCGATGCCTGCATCCAGGCGTTGGAGCGATGGGGCACGATGACATTCCGCGACGTGGCGGCGCGCGCGGTGCGCTACGCTTCGCACGGCTTTCCCCGTCACCCGGTCATGCTCGACTACGTGCGCAAGTACGCCGACGAGTTCCGCCGGTGGCCGGAGAACGTCGCAATCTGGATGCCCGGCGGCGAGGTGCCGGCGCCGGGCGAGCGGCTGGTCCAGGCCGATCTGGGCCGGGTCCTGCAATTCCTCTGCGATGAGGAGCGCGCGGCCGGCGACGACCGCATGACCGGCCTCGCGGCGGTGCGCCATGCGTTCTACCGAGGCGACATCGCGCGCCGAATCCTCGCACATCAGAGGGAGCACGACGGGCTTCTCGCGGCGGACGACCTGGAGTCCTTCCGCTGCCAGATCGTGCCCTCGATCTCGCGCCGCTTTCGCTTGGGCGGCGAGGAGGTCGAGGTTCACACCTGCGGCGCGTGGTGCCAGGGTCCGTTCCTGCTGGAAGCGCTTTCCATCGCCGAGGCGGCGGGCGTCGGTGCGCAAGAGTGCGGCACGGATGCGTACCTCCATACCGTCGCGGAGACCCTCAAGCTCACCTTCGCCGACAGGGAAGGCTATCTCGGCGACCCGGATTTCGTGGACGTCCCTCTCGATACGCTCTTGGGCCACGCCTACGCAGTGGAGCGGAGCAAGGCGATCGATCCCCGGAAGGCATCTCCCGCAATGCCGCCGCCCGGCCGGATCCCCGGCCACGAGGCATTCGTCTCGCCGATCGACGCAAGCGACGCGCCCGCCGGGCCGTCGCCCGATACGTCGATCGTCTGCGTCATCGACGGTGAGGGGAACGCATTGTGCTCGACACCCTCGGATACGAGCTGGGATACGCCTGTGGTGCCGGGAACGGGGCTGGCAGTGTCGTCCCGCGGCGACCAATCGTGGGCGATGCGCGGTCATCCCTCCTGCCTCGCACCGGGCAAACGGCCCCGTCTCACGCCTAACCCGTGCTTCGCGCTCGCTTCCGGTCGCTGGATCATGCCGTTCGGGACCCCCGGCGGCGACACGCAGATCCAGGCGAACCTGCAGTTCCTGCTCAACCGCCTGAATTTCGGCATGGCGCTGCAGGATGCGGTGGAGGCCCCGCGTCTCGTCACCCACAGCCATCCCAATTCCTTCGCGCCCCACGCCGCGCGTCCTGGCCTCGTCACCCTCGAAGGACGCATCGACGAGACAACGAGCGACCGGCTCGCCGCGCGCGGGCACCGCGTCGAGCGCTTGGACGACTGGTCGCACTGGACAGGCGGCGTGTGCGCGGTCCGCAAGAACCTTGAGACGGGCGAGCTCGAAGGTGCCGCCGACCCCCGGCGCATGAGCCGCGCGCTGGGCTGGTGATTGGCCTGCACGTCTCACCGTGGTCACGGCTTGCGTCGCAGGCCGAGAACTTAATTTCTTGGCGGGATAGAGTGGGATTAAGTGGGATAAGTGGGATTCCGTGGGACAAGCGGCCGCCCGTCGCGTTGCCGGCAAGCGCCCGCTCATCCCGCCTGCCGTGGCCCGTTTGCTCTCCCCCTGCATGGCGCCATCCTGGCGCGGGAGCCGCGCATCGCACAGCGCACTATGGTCAGGGGAGGCGGGCGTGGGGAGCGGGCCAACGTCGCCCTCACTTCCCCGCCCGATAGCGCCGTACGGACCACAACCGTAATGAAAATTCCGGGCTAGAGGCTCCGCTCTGACTCGTCGATCGGGATATCGTTGGCGGAGAGATCGAGCACGTTCTGCAACCCGTCGGGCGCGAACTCCCAGTGCTCGTTGCCGAATGTCCGGTACCACTGGCCGGTATCGCGGTGGCGCCATTCGCTAATGAAGCGCACCGAAATGCGGTTTGCTGTAAAGCCTCCACCTGCGCGGCGCTCCGGCTCGGTCGCGGGAGTAACGGGGGCTTGTGTCTGCGACGCCTCGGGCTTGAACTGGCTGCGGGTGGGGTGAAGAGGCCGTTCGAGCACTGGCGTGCTGTAGCGGCACCCGATGTTAAGCCTGGTCCGAACCATTTTGTCGCCTCGGTCACTGATGGCGCGGGTTTCCCGTGACCTCGTTCAAGAGAATGGGACTTCGAACATGGTTCCTCCCCACTCGCGACGGAGATGAAACCTGGGAGGATGTTCCATGGCGCGCAAGTCTCGAAGAACCCGGCGCCTCAGGGTGGTGAACCCGGACTGCGCAGGGATCGACATCGGCAAGGACCGGCATTTCGTGGCGGTCGACCCGGAACGCAGCGATGAGCCGGTGCGTTCGTTCGGCTCCTTTACCCGCGATCTGGAGGAGATGGCGGCGTGGCTGGCGTCGTGCGGGGTGACCAAGGTCGCGATGGAGTCGACCTCGGTCTACTGGATCCCGGTCTACGAGACGCTGGAGCGCGCGGGCTTCGAGGTGATGCTGGTGCCGCCGCGCATGACGAAGCAGATCGGCGGGCGCAAGAGCGACGTGCTGGACTGCCAGTGGATCTGGCAGCTGATGTCCTACGGCCTGCTGCGGGGAGCGTTCCGTCCGGGCGACGAGGTTTGCCCGCTGCGCTCCTACGCACGCCAGATGAGGCGGCTGACCAGGGACCGCTCCCGCTGCGTCCTGCACATGCAGAAGGCGCTGACCGAGATGAACGTCAAGCTCGACTCGGTGATCGCCAACATCACGGGACTGACCGGCCAGCGCATCCTGCGCGCGATCATCGACGGCGAGCGTGACCCAGAGCGCCTGGCGACGCTCCGCCACCGGGGCATCAAGGCCGACGCCGATACGATCGCCGCGAGCCTTCAGGGGACGTGGCGCGAGGAGCACCTCTTCGCCCTCGAACAGGCCATGCAGCGCTACGACTTCCTGACCCAGCAGATCGACGACTGCGAGGTCCGGGTGATGGCCGAGATCGAGCGCCTGGCACCGCCGGACGATCTCCCGGACGGCGGCGCGCCGGACCCTGCCCCCGGCACGACCTCCGAAACCGCGTCGAGCCGCTCTGCGAACGCCGCAAGCAACTACACCGGCAAGGAGGGCATCCAGGCCCTGGCGTTGCGCGGAATGATGGGCGTCGACCTCACCGCGATCCCCACCATCGGTCCCGGTACCGCACTGGTGATCGCCTCGGAGATCGGCCCGGACTTCTCCGCCTTCCCCTCCGCCCAGCACTTCTGCTCCTGGCTTGCGCTCGCGCCGGGAACCAGGATCAGCGGCGGCAAGAACCTCCCCGGCAAGTCGCCGAAGGCGGTCAACCCCGTCGGGCAGGCCCTGCGCATGGCGGCCATGGCCGCGCGCCGCAGCGAGACCTTCATCGGCGCCAAGCACCGCGCAAGGCTCGCCCGAATGGACACCCCCGTTGCGATCAAGGCGACCGCCCGCGAACTCGCCTGCCTGATCTACCTCATGGTGACCGAAGGCCAGAAATACGTCGAGCAGGGCATCGACGCCTACGAGAAGCGGCGCCTCAACAGAAAGTTCGCTCATCTCGACCGCCAAGCCCGAAAACTCGGGCTCCAACTCGTCCCGAAAATGCAAGGAGAGGAAAAACAGAACCCAATGCTGTCAATCGCTTAGGCACCTGTTACTCAAGAGCCTGGTCCGAACCATTTTGTCGCCTCGGTCACTGATGGCGCGGGTTTCCCGTGACCTCGTTCAAGAGAATGGGACTTCGAACATGGTTCCTCCCCACTCGCGACGGAGATGAAACCTGGGAGGATGTTCCATGGCGCGCAAGTCTCGAAGAACCCGGCGCCTCAGGGTGGTGAACCCGGACTGCGCAGGGATCGACATCGGCAAGGACCGGCATTTCGTGGCGGTCGACCCGGAACGCAGCGATGAGCCGGTGCGTTCGTTCGGCTCCTTTACCCGCGATCTGGAGGAGATGGCGGCGTGGCTGGCGTCGTGCGGGGTGACCAAGGTCGCGATGGAGTCGACCTCGGTCTACTGGATCCCGGTCTACGAGACGCTGGAGCGCGCGGGCTTCGAGGTGATGCTGGTGCCGCCGCGCATGACGAAGCAGATCGGCGGGCGCAAGAGCGACGTGCTGGACTGCCAGTGGATCTGGCAGCTGATGTCCTACGGCCTGCTGCGGGGAGCGTTCCGTCCGGGCGACGAGGTTTGCCCGCTGCGCTCCTACGCACGCCAGATGAGGCGGCTGACCAGGGACCGCTCCCGCTGCGTCCTGCACATGCAGAAGGCGCTGACCGAGATGAACGTCAAGCTCGACTCGGTGATCGCCAACATCACGGGACTGACCGGCCAGCGCATCCTGCGCGCGATCATCGACGGCGAGCGTGACCCAGAGCGCCTGGCGACGCTCCGCCACCGGGGCATCAAGGCCGACGCCGATACGATCGCCGCGAGCCTTCAGGGGACGTGGCGCGAGGAGCACCTCTTCGCCCTCGAACAGGCCATGCAGCGCTACGACTTCCTGACCCAGCAGATCGACGACTGCGAGGTCCGGGTGATGGCCGAGATCGAGCGCCTGGCACCGCCGGACGATCTCCCGGACGGCGGCGCGCCGGACCCTGCCCCCGGCACGACCTCCGAAACCGCGTCGAGCCGCTCTGCGAACGCCGCAAGCAACTACACCGGCAAGGAGGGCATCCAGGCCCTGGCGTTGCGCGGAATGATGGGCGTCGACCTCACCGCGATCCCCACCATCGGTCCCGGTACCGCACTGGTGATCGCCTCGGAGATCGGCCCGGACTTCTCCGCCTTCCCCTCCGCCCAGCACTTCTGCTCCTGGCTTGCGCTCGCGCCGGGAACCAGGATCAGCGGCGGCAAGAACCTCCCCGGCAAGTCGCCGAAGGCGGTCAACCCCGTCGGGCAGGCCCTGCGCATGGCGGCCATGGCCGCGCGCCGCAGCGAGACCTTCATCGGCGCCAAGCACCGCGCAAGGCTCGCCCGAATGGACACCCCCGTTGCGATCAAGGCGACCGCCCGCGAACTCGCCTGCCTGATCTACCTCATGGTGACCGAAGGCCAGAAATACGTCGAGCAGGGCATCGACGCCTACGAGAAGCGGCGCCTCAACAGAAAGTTCGCTCATCTCGACCGCCAAGCCCGAAAACTCGGGCTCCAACTCGTCCCGAAAATGCAAGGAGAGGAAAAACAGAACCCAATGCTGTCAATCGCTTAGGCACCTGTTACTCAAGAGCTCCAGAGTTCCTTCTTGAGCCGATAGTGCTCTTGAATTGGCCAGCGCGCGCGCAGGAACGGCACGATATTGTCCTGCCCTTCGACGAACGCATCGCGATAGCGCCAGCGCGTATCCGGCGTGCAGGTCTCGGGAATTTCTTCGGCGACCCTGCGGTTCCAGGCGTCCTCGAACACCTGGACGATGGCGCGGGCATCGCCCTCGTCGAAGGGCGGCGCGATGGGGCCGGCACTCATGGCGATATTGCTCCGGCGAGCCCTATTCGGTCGGCAGCCGGAAGCCCATGTCGCGCTTGCCGCTCACGTCATAGATATCCGCCGAGTAATGGGTGATATCGCCGCGGATGTTGGCCGCGCTGAGCGCCGCGACGAGGGTATCCATGTAGGGATGGGTGAAGTGGGCATCGAGGGCAGCCTGATCGTCCCACACTTCGAAGATAATGGCCCGGTTGGGCGCGGTGACATCGATGGCCCAGTCATAGATCTGGGCGCCGGGCTCCTTGCGCGAATTCTCGATGGCATCGAGAACCTCCGCCTTGATGCGGTCGAACCCGCCCGGCACGAACTCGAAAACGACAGCGACTATCAGCATACGGTGCTCCCCCTCATCCCTGTGTCGGCCGCCATTGTCGCACATCAGGCGGTGTCGCGCGTCCACGCGAGCAGGCACGCGATGCGCCGTCGAGACTTGCGTCGCGGGCACTGACGACGCAGATATCCGAGCACCCATGCTGACCCTTCAGAACATCGCTTACCGCGTTGAGGCGCGCCTTCTGTTCGAGGGCGTGACCGCGCAGATCGGCGCACGCCAGAGGCGCGGGCTGGTGGGGCGCAATGGCTGCGGCAAGACGACCCTGCTCCGCCTCATTGCAGGCCGGCTCGCGCCCGATGAAGGCGCGATCATCCGCGCCCGCGGCCTATCCGTCAGGTTGGTCGACCAGGAGGTGCCGGGCGGCCCGATGACGCCGCGCGCCGCCGTGCTCGCCGCCGATGAGGAACGCGCATGCCTAATCGCCGAGACGGAGGGCGCCTGTGGCGCCCGCCGAGCCGAGATCGAGGCCCGTCTCGCGGAGATCGGTGCGCACGCAGCACCGGCGCGGGCTGCGCGCCTTCTCGCCGGCCTCGGCATCGGCGAGGCGATGCAACAGGTGCCGCTCGCGGATCTCTCCGGCGGTTGGCGCATGCGGGTCGCGCTCGCCGCCGCGCTCTTCGTCGAGCCCGACCTGCTGCTGCTGGACGAGCCGACCAACCACCTCGATCTCGAGGCGGCCGCATGGCTGGAATCCCATTTGAAGCGCTATCCCCGGTCGCTCGTCGTCGTGAGCCATGACCGCACCCTGCTCGATGCTGTGCCGGACGGTATCCTCCATATGGCGGGCGGGGGCCTCGCCCTCTACCCCGGCAACTACACGCGTTTCGCGAAAGCCCATGCCGAGAGCGTCGCCGCGGCACAGGCGCGCCAAGCCCGCATCGGCGCGAAGCGGCGCCAGCTCCAGGGCTTCGTCGACCGCTTCCGCTACAACGCGAGCAAGGCCCGGCAGGCGCAAAGCCGCATCAAGGCGCTGGCGAAGCTCGCCGACGAGCCCGTTGCGGCCGATGAGCGGACGCCCGACCTCACGTTCCCCGAACCCGCCACACTCGCGCCGCCGTTGATGAGCCTTGCGGACGTCGCCGTCGGCTATGAGCCGGGCCGCCCTGTGCTGCGAGGCTTAGATCTGCGGATCGACCCGGGCGAACGGGTTGCGCTCCTCGGCGCGAACGGCAACGGCAAGTCCACCTTCGCCAAGCTGCTGGCGGACCTGCTGCCGCTGGAGCGGGGCACCGTGACACGGGTGCCCAAGCTCGCGGTCGGCTATTTCGCGCAGCATCAGATCGACATGCTGGAGCCGGCGGGCACGGCGTTCAGCCACCTGGCGCGCCTCATGCCCAACGCCGCGCCCGACCGCATCCGCGCGCGCCTTGGGGCCTTCGGCTTCGGCGGGGAAAAGTCGGATGTGGCGGTTGCAGCGCTTTCGGGCGGGGAGAAGGCGCGGCTCAACCTTGCGCTCATCTCCAGCCAGGCGCCGCAGTTGCTGGTGCTCGACGAGCCCACCAACCATCTCGACATCCAGAGCCGGCGCGCGCTGGTCGAAGCGCTCGATGTTTACGACGGCGCGGTCGTCCTGATCACGCACGACATGCATCTCGTTCAGCTTGTGGCCGATCGCTTGTGGCTCGTGCAGGACGGTGCGGTGCGGCCCTATGACGGCGATCTCGCCGATTATCGCGCCGAGATCCTCGGCAGCGTCGGTCCGCGGCGCGAGAACGGCGACAGCCGCGTGATCCGCCCGTCGCCTAAGCGCAAGGCCGTGCGGCAGGCGGCGGCAGCGGCGCGTGCCGAGCGCAAACCCCTCAAGGATGCCGTGGCTGCGGCGGAGCAACGGATTGCCCGCGCCCAGGAAGCGCAGCAGGCCTTCCAGGCTGCACTTGCCTCGGCGGCCCGAGAGAACGATGCCGCGCGGATCGCTGACTTGGGCAAGGAACTGGCGGAGGCCAAACGGGAGAAAGCGGCGGCCGAGGGCGACTGGCTCGCCGCAGCCGAGGCACTTGAACGCGCCGGGCCGGGTTAGCCCGGAGTTGGCCTGCGCGAGAGGAAGGTGAGGCCGGTCTTCCCGTAGCGGCGGCGGTCCCGCACCGTGAGTGCCGCCGGCGGCTCGAAGGGATCGTCTACCCCATGCTCGACGACAATTGTCGCCGCATCGGTCAGCCAGCCGCCGTCCACGAGGGCATTGAGCGCCAATGTCGCGAGGCCGGCACGGTAGGGCGGGTCCAGCAGCGCCAGATCGCAAGCCCCGAGCGCAGGCGGCAAGCGGGTCGCGTCCGCGGCGATGACCGTCGCCCGGTCGGAGCAGCCCAGGGCCTCAACATTGGCGCGGAGCACCCCGCGCACGTCGGCTTCGCTTTCGACGGCGGTGAGGTGTGCCGCCCCGCGGGAGAGCGCCTCCAGGCCGAGTGCGCCGGTGCCGGCGAACAGATCGACGACCAGGGCACCTTCCAGGGGCGCCGACATGCGGCCATGGATCAGTATATCGAACAACGCCTCGCGCACGCGCTCGCCCGTCGGCCGCACGCGTAGGCCTGTTGGCGCTCGCAGGCGCCGGCCGCGCAGGCTACCGCCGACGATCCGCACCGAGCGAACGCCGCGTGCCGCCGAGCTGCTCGCGCAGCACGCGCGGCGGTATTTCGGCGATCTCCCCGCGCGGCAGTCCGCCGAGCTGGAAGGGCCCGTAGGCCGTGCGGATCAAACGGTTCACTGAGAGGCCGAGATGCGCCAGAATGATGCGGATCTCCCGGTAGCGGCCCTCGGTGAGCGAGAGGGTAAGCCAGGCATTCTGCCGGTTTTGCCGATCGAGCTCCGCCTGGATCGGCCCGTAGCGGACACCGTCCACAGTGATGCCCTGCCCAAGGGCGGCGAGCGCACCCTCGTCGGGCGCGCCGTGCACCCGGACCCGATAGCGCCGCCGCCAGCCGCGCGACGGGTGCTCGAGCTCGCGGGCGAGCGCCCCGTCGTTGGTGAGCAGGAGCAGCCCCTCGGAGTTGAAGTCAAGCCGCCCCACCGAGACGACATAGCCCAGGCGCTCCACAACTTTCTCGAACACGGTGGGCCGCCCTTGCGGGTCCCGATGGCTGGTGATGAGGCTCGGCGGCTTGTGATAGCGCCAGAGCCGGGTCGGGGCCTCGGCCGGGAGCGGCGCGCCATCCACGGTGATGATGCTCGCGCCATCGACGTTGATTGCCGGATCCCGCACGATCTTGCCGCCCAGCGCCACCCGGCCGGCGGCGATCAGACGCTCGGCGTCGCGGCGTGAGCAGAGCCCGGCCCGCGCAATCCGCTTGGCAATGCGCTCGCCGGGCTGGGCCGTGCCGGATTGCTGGCGCTCAGCTGCCATGCCGTCATTCCGCATCGTGAGAGCAGTTCGTGCTGTGCCTTGCGCCCACCCCGGCGGAAACCGGCGCTCAAGGGCCGCTCATGGTGGCACGGGGCGTGCCGGTGTTCCAGCAAGAGGGGCCCCGCTCTGCGCACGGTGAGGCACGCCCGTTTCACAGCGACGCGATGACACCCCCCATTGCTGCGATCATCGTTGCGGGCAAACGCACGAGCCAAACCTGCGCGTAAGACTCTACACGCAATATGAGTACTCATGTCCAGCGCTGCTCCTACACTGGAAACTTGCGCTTATCAAGCCTATATTGCGCATATTGCTTTGCACGCAATATGGGGGGCGCTGTGGTCAGGCGAATCCGGGAAGAACACCTACAGGCAATCGAAGAGGCCGTGCGTTGCCACCCGGACGGCGTGACTGCGCAGCAGGTCGCCGACGCCTTGGACGACGCACCGCCGCGCCGGACCCTGCAATACCGCCTCAAGTTCCTCGTCGACAGCGAGCGCCTGTCGATGGAGGGCTCGGGCCGCTGGGCGCGCTACCGTATGCCTCGGTTACTTACAATCACAGCATATGCAGCAGTGGCAGAGGACAGCAAGACCGGCAATTTGGTCGGCATGCCGCTCTCGAACGCTGGCGCGGAGATTTGGGACTATGTCCGCCAGCCGATCGGGGCGCGCCAGCCGGTCGGCTATGACCGGTCTTTCCTCGATTCGTACCGACCTAACGAGACCTACTACCTCTCAGAGGCGGAGCGGGCGCGGCTCGGGGAAATCGGCAGCACGCCGATCGCAGATCAGCACGCCGGCACCTATGCCAAGCAAATCTTGAACAGGCTCTTAATCGATCTCTCGTGGAATTCGAGCCGCTTGGAGGGCAACACCTATTCCCTGCTCGACACCGCGCGCCTGATCGAAGCCGGAGAGGAAGCGGAGGGGAAGGACCGACGCGACGCGCAGATGATCCTCAACCACAAGGAAGCCATCGGGTTTCTCGTCGACGCGACAGAGGCCATCGGGTTCAACCGCTACACTATCCTGAATGTTCACGCGGCGCTGGCGGACAACCTGCTTCCCGACCCGGATGCGGCGGGACGGCTCCGGCACATCGGCGTAGGAATCGAAGGCTCAGTCTTTCACCCGCTGGAGGTCCCCCAGCTCATCGAGGAGTGCTTCGACGAGATTCTTGCCAAGGCTTCACTGATCGAAGACCCGTTCGAACAGGCCTTCTTCGCGATGGTGCAGTTTCCCTATCTGCAGCCGTTCGAGGACGTCAACAAGCGGGTGTCCCGGCTCGCTGCGAACATCCCGCTCATCATGGCCAATCTGGCGCCACTTTCCTTCGAGGACGTGCCGCGCAAGCTCTATACGGAAGCGGTCCTTGGCGTTTACGAGTGGAACCGGGTCGAGCTCCTTCGGGACGCGTTCGTCTGGGCCTACGAGCGATCTGCCCGCCGTTATGGTGCGGTCAGGCAATCGCTCGGTGAGCCCGATCCGTTTCGGATGCGCCATCGGATGGCACTGCGCGCGCTTGTTGGCGCTGTCGTTCGCGGATGCATGGGAAAGAAGCAGGCGACCGATCATATCGCCGCATGGGTGGCCGAGAGTGTCGACGAGTCCGACCGCGAGCGGTTTCGCGAGGTCGTTGAGCGGGAGCTACTGAGCCTCCACAGCGGCAACTTCGCGCGATATCGTGTCACGCCGTCTGAGTTCGATAATTGGCAAGAGGCGTGGGGGACGCGAAGAGCGTAGCCTCATCGAGAACCGTGAGCCTCCGCGAGACGCGCGGCGCAAATTGTTTGCGCAGGCGTGGGTCTCGCTCTACTGTCGGGGGCCGGCCCCGGACCAGCCAGCACCGCCCGCCGTGTCCGCCAGAGCGGCCGGCGAGGACGGCGCGCCAGAAGAGCGGAGCGGTCCGGCAGCGTTGCCGCGATCAAACGGCGGAGGAAGATATGTTCCGGCGCAAGAGCGGGGACCAGGAAGAGGAAGGCCGGAGTCTGGACGGCGGCGAGGAACGCCGCGCGCCGTCCGTTGTCGTCGAATCGACGCGGCGCGGGGTGCCGAACAAGACCGTCGTCTTCCACCCGGATGTTCCTCGCGGCGCGCCCCCCGACCCCATGCCGGCCGATGCGCCCGGGCGCGTGGAGAGCGACCCCAAGCGGCTCACTGTCGGGCGGGAAACGACCATCAGCGGCGGCACGGTCCTCGATTGCGAGCGTCTGACCGTCGAGGGAACGGTCGAAGCCTCGATGCCGGACGGGCGTCTGCTCGAGATCGTGAAGGGCGGCACTTTCAAGGGCACCGTGACGGTGGACAATGCCGACATCGCCGGGACGTTCGAGGGCGAGCTCAAGGCGAAGAAGCGGCTCTTCATCAGGGCGTCGGGCCGTGTTTCCGGGATCATCCGCTACGGCCAACTCGAGATCGAGCGGGGCGGGCGCATCGAAGGGAAGTCCGAGTACGATCCGGCGGATCGGGAAGCCGATTTGCAGCCGGTCGCGCTGCCCCCTGAAGAAGAAGCGCAAGCGGCGTCGCAGGGCGACTGAACCGCCCGCCGCAGCCGCTCCGGCACCAGTTAGCCCGGTTTCGCTTTCTTTCGTCCGACCCGTGACGGCGGGGCAGCCTCCGCAGTCGTCTTGGCCTTATAGCGGCATAGATCGCGGACGGCACAGGCCGGGCAATCCGGCGTCCTTGCCTTGCAGACATAGCGGCCGTGCAGGATCAGCCAATGATGCGCGTGCTGTTTGAAGCGCTCGGGCACGATGCGGTTGAGGCCGTCCTCGACTTGGCGCGGCGTTTTTCCGGGCGCGAGGCCGCTGCGGTTCGCGAGCCGGAAGATGTGGGTGTCGACGGCGATGGTAGGCTCGCCGAAGACCGTGTTGAGCACCACGTTCGCGGTCTTGCGGCCGACTCCGGGGAGCGCTTCGAGTGCCGCGCGGTCGTTCGGCACCGCACCGCCGTGCTCCTCGACCAGCGCCCGGCTAAGCGCGATCACGTTCTTGGCCTTCGTATTGAAGAGGCCGATGGTCTTGATGTGCTCCTTGAGCCGCGCCTCGCCGAGCGTGAGCATTGCGGCCGGCGTCTCGACCTCGGCAAAGAGCGCCTTGGTCGCCTTGTTGACGCCCTTGTCGGTCGCCTGCGCGGAGAGGACCACGGCGACCAGAAGCGAATAGGGGTTCCGGTAGTCGAGCTCGGTGGTTGGCGCCTCGATGTGCGCGGCGAGCCGCTCGAAGAACTCGGTGACCTGGGCCTTCTTCATGGGCCTTGCAGAGTATCCCGCCGGGCCGCCTGTGCAAGGAGCAGGGCGGGTTGCGGGCCGGCAGCGTTTCGCGCGCCCATGTTGACTCGGTTCCGCCTCCGGGGCTAAATCGCGGGTGGTGGCGCGGCCCGCCCAAGGGCCGGATCTCAGAGGTGAGTTCGTGGCAGAGCAATCAAGCGGCAGCGGCGCTCGCGCGCGACCGATCTCGCCCCACCTCACCATCTATCGTCCGCAGCTCACCTCGGTGCTCTCCATCCTGCACCGGATGACCGGCGTGATTCTGGCGTCCGGCGCGGCGATGCTTTGCGCCTGGCTGCTGACCGCCGCCGCAGGCGAGCGCTACTACGCCTGGACCGAGTGGTTCCTGACGTCGTGGCTCGGCTACGCGCTGCTGGCGGCCTGGTCCTGGTGCCTCTTCTATCACCTGTGCAACGGCATCCGGCACCTGTTCTGGGATGCAGGCATGTGTCTCTCGCTCCGCCAGACCTATGCCTCGGGCGCCGCCGTGGTCGTGGCCTCGTTCGTGCTTACCGGGCTCTCCTGGGGCCTCGGCCTCGCCTGCAACCTCGCCGGCTGAGGCACGCCATGGCACTGCAGACACCGCTCGCCAAGGTGCGCCATCTGGGCTCCGCGAAGGAGGGGGTGAACCACTGGTGGTGGCAGCGGCTGACGGCGATCCTGCTGGTGCCGCTCTCGCTCTGGTTCGTGGGCTCGCTCTGGTCGATCGTGGCGGGCGGCGCGGATCGCGACGCCTTCGTCGACTGGCTATCCGGCCCGGTCGCGGCTGTGCTGCTGCTGCTCTTCCTCGGCGCCACTTTCTATCACCTGAAGCTCGGCCTTCAGGTGGTGATCGAGGACTATGTGCACGGCCGCTGCAAATGGGTGCTGCTGATCCTCAACACGCTGCTGTGCCTCCTGCTGGGGCTGGCTGCGCTCTATTCCGTGATCGTGATCGCGGTGGGAGGGTGAGCGCATGACCGTTGCCTACCCGATTGCCGAGCACCACGACGACGTGGTGGTGGTGGGCGCGGGCGGCGCCGGCCTCCGCGCGACTCTGGGCCTCGCCGAAGCTGGGCTGCAGACCGCCTGCATCAGCAAGCTCTTCCCCACCCGCAGCCACACGGTGGCCGCCCAGGGCGGCATCTCGGCGGCGCTCGGCAATATGGAGGAGGACGACTGGCGCTGGCACATGTACGACACCGTCAAGGGGTCGGACTGGCTCGGCGATCAGGACGCGATCGAGTACCTCTGCAAGGAGGGACCCAGGGCGGTCATTGAGCTCGAGCACTACGGCGTGCCCTTCTCGCGCACGCCCGACGGCAAGATCTACCAGCGCGCCTTCGGCGGCATGTCCCTCAACTACGGCGAGAAGCAGGCGCACCGCACCTGCGCCGCCGCCGACCGCACCGGCCATGCCATCTTGCACACGCTCTACCAGCAGTCGCTCCGCCACAAGGCGGCGTTCTTCATCGAGTATTTCGCCCTCGACCTGGTGATGGACGAGGAGGGCGCCTGCCAGGGCGTGCTCGCCTGGAACCTCGACGACGGCACGCTGCACCTCTTCCGTGCACACATGGTGATCCTGGCGACGGGCGGCTACGGGCGCGCCTTTTTCTCCGCGACCTCGGCCCACACCTGCACGGGCGACGGCAACGCCATGGTGTTGCGGGCCGGGCTGCCGCTGCAGGACATGGAGTTCGTGCAGTTCCACCCGACCGGCATCTACGGCTCCGGCTGCCTGATGAGCGAAGGTGCGCGGGGCGAAGGCGGCTACCTGATTAATTCCGAGGGCGAGCGCTTCATGGAGCGCTATGCGCCCAACGCCAAGGACCTCGCCTCGCGCGACGTGGTGAGCCGCGCGATCACCATGGAGATCCGCGAAGGGCGCGGCGTCGGGCCCGAGAAGGACCATATGCACTTGAAGGTGGACCATCTCGGTGCCGAGGTGCTGGACGAGCGCCTGCCGGGCATTACCGAGACGGCCCGCATCTT
Organism: Alphaproteobacteria bacterium; assembly: GCA_965262755.1. Taxonomy (GTDB): domain Bacteria; phylum Pseudomonadota; class Alphaproteobacteria; order UBA828; family UBA828; genus WTGU01. The sequence goes on from OZ253557.1 coordinate 2,821,022, forward strand.
CGCCGGGGTCGATGCCTCCAAGGAGCCGATCCCGGTGATCCCGACCGTCCACTACAACATGGGCGGCATTCCCTGCGTTTACACCGGCGAGACGGTGACGGTGAGGGACGGCGACCCGAATTCCGTGGTTCCCGGCCTGATGTCGGTGGGGGAGGCAGCGTGTGTCTCCGTGCACGGCGCCAACCGGCTGGGGTCGAACTCGCTGCTCGACCTCGTCGTCTTCGGCCGTGCGGCGGCGCAGCGCTGCGCCGAGATCGTCGAGGCCGGCGCGCCGCACAAGCCCATGCAGAACGGCGTGCTCGACAAGAGCCTCGCCTGGTTCGACCGGCTGCGCCACGCCAAGGGCGCGACGCCCACGGCCAAGATCCGCCTCGATATGCAGCGCACCATGCAGGAGCACGCAGGGGTCTTCCGCACCCAGGAGATCATGGAGGAAGGCGCGCGCAAGCTGGCCGGGGTCTGGGACGGGTTCCGCAACGACATCGGCGTCGCCGATCGCTCGCTCATCTGGAACTCCGACCTCGCCGAGACCATCGAGCTCGACAATCTGATGCGCCAGGCGAGCGTCACTCTGCACTCGGCGCTGAAGCGCGAGGAAAGCCGCGGCGCCCATGCGCGCAATGATTTTCCGGATCGCGACGACGACAAGTGGCTTAAGCACACCGTCGCCTGGCTCGACGACGACGGCACGCCCCGGCTCGACTACCGCCCGGTGCACATGCAGACGCTGAGCAACGAGGTCGAGACCATTCCTCTCAAGGCCCGGGTTTACTAGAGCCCGGCCGGCAAGGTCAGTCCATGGCGCAACTCACGCTCCCGAAGAACTCCAAGGTCCGGAAGGGCAAGCATTTCCCCGCCGATGCGGGCGGGAACAAGACCCGGCGCTTCAAGATCTACCGCTACGATCCCGATAGCAGCGAGAACCCGCGCACGGACACCTATGACCTCGATCTCGACCGTTGCGGGCCGATGGTCTTGGACGCCCTCAACAAGATCAAGAACGAGGTCGATTCGACGCTGACTTTCCGGCGTAGCTGCCGTGAGGGGATCTGCGGTTCCTGCGCCATGAACGTCGACGGCACCAACACGCTGGCCTGCATCAAGCCCATCGACGAGGTGAAGGGCGAGGTGCGCATCTACCCCTTGCCGCACATGCCGGTGGTGAAGGACCTGGTGCCCGACATGGCGGATTTCTACGCGCAGTACGCCTCCATCGAGCCCTGGATGAAGACCGATACCGCGCCGCCGTCGTCGACCGAGCGCCTGCAGGCGCCGGAGGACCGCGAGAAGCTCGACGGTCTCTACGAGTGCATCCTGTGCGCCTGCTGCTCGACGAGCTGCCCGAGCTACTGGTGGAACAGCGATCGCTACCTCGGCCCCGCGACCCTGCTGCAGGCCTACCGCTGGCTCGTCGACAGCCGCGACGAGGCGACCGGCGAGCGGCTCGACGAGCTGGAGGACCCCTTCCGGCTCTACCGCTGCCATACCATCATGAACTGCACCCGCACGTGCCCCAAGCACCTGAACCCGGCCAAGGCGATCGCCGAGATCAAGAAGATGATGGTCGCCCGCCGCTGACGCCGCCGGCGCCACCACTCAACTGCAGGAAATCCCCATGGCACGCAGCAAGATCGCGCTGATCGGCGCGGGCAATATCGGCGGCACGCTCGCCCACCTCGCCGCGCTCAAGGATTTTGGCGACATCGTGCTCTTCGACATCGTCGAAGGCGTGCCCCAGGGCAAGGCGCTCGACCTCGCCCAGAGCGGCGCGGTGGAGGGCTTCGACGCGGACCTCGGCGGCACCCAGGACTATGCGCCGATAGCTGGCGCCGACGTGGTGATCGTCACCGCCGGCGTGCCGCGCAAGCCCGGCATGAGCCGCGACGACCTGCTCTCGATCAATACCAAGGTCATGGGCCAGGTCGGCGCCGGCATCCGCGATTACGCGCCGGGCGCCTTCGTCATCTGCATCACCAACCCGCTGGACGCGATGGTCTACGTGCTGCGCGAGGCCTGCGGCCTGCCGCACGCCCGCGTGGTGGGCATGGCCGGCGTGCTCGATTCCGCGCGCTTCCGCCACTTCATCGCGGACGAGCTTTCCGTTTCGGTCGAAGACGTGACCGCCTTCGTCCTCGGCGGCCACGGCGACACCATGGTTCCGCTGCCGCGCTATTCCACCGTCGCCGGCATCCCACTCACCGATCTGGTAACGATGGGCTGGCTCTCTGCGGAGCGGTTGGAGGAGATCCTGCAGCGCACCCGCGACGGCGGCGCTGAGATCGTGGGCCTGCTCAAGACCGGCTCCGCCTTCTACGCGCCAGCCTCGGCCGCGATCCAGATGGCCGAGGCGTATCTGAAGGACAAGAAGCGCGTGCTGCCCTGCGCCGCCTGGCTCGACGGCGAATACGGGGTGGACGGCCTCTACGTCGGCGTGCCTGCGGTCATCGGCGCGGGCGGGGTCGAGCGCATCGTCGAAATCGCCCTTGATACGGACGAGCAGGCGGCGTTCGCGCACTCCGTGAACGCGGTCCGCACCCTCGTGGACGCGGTCGGCGCGCTCTCCGCTTAGCCAGACCCTCCTGCCAATTCCCAATTCGTCGAAAGGGCGCGTCTGGCCCGGACGGTGGCGCCAGTTTCTCCTGGCGGCTTGGAGCTTCGCGGCAATCGGCGCCACAGGGTCCCATGGGCGCACGCCCGGCTGATATCCCGGGATTGCCGTTCAATTGGACAGCTCCCGTGGTTTGGAGGCGACTTCGACGAAAACTCGTTGACTTTGCGCCCTGAGCGCCTACTTTGTCGGCAGTCCGCGAAGGGTGCAATATGATCTACAAAGTGGAAATTGAGAATTTTCGCTCTATTGGTAAGAAGCAGGTGCTCGATCTCAGGGTCCCAGCGAATGCGCCGAACGGCACCCGCCGTCTGGCCTCCTGTTGGCAAGGTTCGCGTGAGCGCGCTCCTAAGGTGGTTGCCGTGTTCGGTGCGAACGGTTCTGGAAAGTCCAACCTCTTACAAGCATTATCCTTCGTTTGTTGGTTTGTCGTGTCGAGTTTCACTTTAGCACCCAATGCCCGTATCCCCCATGAACCCTTCAACGACGAGGCATCGCTTCAGAAGCCGACCCGCCTGAGGCTCTGGATTTCGGGGAAAGAAATTCTCGACGCAGTCGAACAGGATATCCCTGACGAGTGTCCGTACTGCTATGAACTGGTAATCGACAATGGAAGCAATCGAAGCGTCGTAAGCGAAAGCATTTTCTACTGGCCGACCTCTTCGGGGAGAAAGACGCGCCTGATTGAAAGATCTGGTGATGGAACCGTCAAGGCAGGCAAGATGTTTGGTATTTCCGGTTACAGGGAGGCACTCGAAAAAGTTTTGCGGGAAAATGCGAGTGTTATTTCTACGCTTGCTCAGCTGAATCATCCAATTTCGGCAAGCCTTGTATTGGCTGCAAGGACGGTAAGATCAAACATCTATTTCGAGAAAGTCGAATTTGAGGAGGGGCTGGTCTTGCGGGATTACATTGCCCGCCCGGAACTGATCAAGGAGTTCAATCGAGAGATTGGTCGGGTTGATGTCGGGGTCAGAGCTCTTGAAATCCGTCAGGGCACTGACGGTCCGCAGATATGGTTCCAGCACGAGAATCTCGCTCTGCTTATGCCGCCCAATTATGAAAGTCACGGAACCCGCCAATTTCTAAAGCTGTTCCCATTAATTCTGGATTCGCTTTCAGCCGGCAGTATCGCAATTATCGACGAACTCGACGCTGCAATTCATTCTATGATTCTGCCGGAAATTATCGGTTGGTTTCACGATCCCGTTCGCAATCCAAACAATGCGCAGCTTTGGATGAGCTGCCACAACGTATCCCTACTTGAAGAGTTGTCGAAAGACGAAATTGTGTTTTGCGAAAAGGATAGACAAGGTATGACAGAGATTTATAGCCTTAACGATGTCAAGGCTGTTCGACGAGATGACAACTACTACAAGAAGTACCTCGGCGGCACCTTCGGTGCCGTACCTCGAATTGGCTAATGCCAAGAGCCCGCGGCCACAAATTACAACGCCGCCGATTTCTCGTCGCCTGTGAAGGTGATTCCGAAGTCGGGTACGCCGCGTTTCTCCAACGCCTTGCAGACGAGTCAGGTCTTGCTATACATCTAGACCCTCGACGATGCCACGGCGGCGATCCATTGGCAATCGTCGAAGCGGCAGTAAGTCAACTACATATTCGGAGCACTCGACGCGGGGCGTATGCTGGCCAAGCGATCTTCTTGGACGCTGATCGACGTGACGATGTTCCCGAACGCACCTACATCGCCGACCAATTGATCCTCGAACACGGTTTTCACGGAATTTGGTCTGAACCAGCCTTCGAGGCCCTGTTGTTGAAACACATAGATGGATGCGAACGGTTACGACCCCCGACATCGGCCCTTGCTCTTCAGCAACTCCAGGGCCGCTGGACCGAATATCGCAAGGGTATGTCAGCGAATGAATTGACAGCGAAACTCGATCACGCCGCAGTTGCCCGTGCCGCGACTGTGTTACCGGAACTTCGCGAATTTCTTGTTGATATACGACTAATTGCGTAAGCATCCGCTTTCGGGTTCACAAGAAATATTCTGCCACAAGCTCCTGTCGGCTGCTCGTTCCCTACCCCGCCGCTTCGAGCCAATGCCGGGCAATTTCCTCCCGCGTTGCGAACCAGACGCCCTCGTGCGCTTGGGCGTGTTCGATGAAACGGGCGAGCCCGGCGATCCGCCCGGGGCGGCCGATCATGCGGGCGTGCAGCCCGATCGACATCATCTTCGGCGTGGTCGCCGATTCCGCGTAGAGCGTATTGAAGCTGTCCCTGAGATACTGGTGGAAGTGATCGGCGGTGATGAAGCCGGGCGCCGTCCAGAAGCAGAAGTCGTTGGCATCGGGCGTGTAGGGCACGATCAGGTGGCGCTTGCCGCCGACCTCGACGAAATAGGGCAGGTCGTCGTTATAGGCGTCTGAATCGTAGAGGAAGCCGCCCTCCTCCACGACCAGCTCGCGGGTGTGGACCGAGGGGCCGAAGCGGCAGTACCAGCCCACCGGCCGCTTGCCGCAGGTGCGCTCGAAGGATTCGACCGCAAGCCGGATATGCTCGCGCTCCTCCTCCCGTGAGAGGCGGAACACCTCCTCCCAACGATAGCCGTGGCTGCACACTTCGTGGCCGCCGGCAACGACCGCGCGGGCGACTTCCGGGTTCTGCTCGAACGCCACGGCGCAGGCGTAGAAGGTGGACCTGATCCCGGTCTCCTCGAAGAGCCGCAGGATGCGCCAGACGCCGGCGCGGGAGCCGTACTCGAACATCGATTCCATGGCGAGGTTGCGGTAGCCCTCGGGCAGCGGGTAGTTGCCGAACTCGGTCAGCCCCTCCTGGGTCGCATCGCCCATGGCTTGCGAGTATTCCGAGCCTTCCTCGTAGTTGACGACCACCGAGACGGCCAAGCGCGCGCCATTCGGCCAGGGGACTGCCGGCGGGTTGGCGCCGTAGCCCACGAGATCGCGCCCGCCTGAAGATGTATCCGTCATGATGTTCCTCCGCTTGCCCAGCAGCGCGCGTCAGCCGCGCGCGTACCCGTCTTCATCGCTATTCATAATAGAGCGTCACGGGGTGCCGTCGTAATAGGCCTGGAGGATGGCGAGCACGCCATCGCGGCTGAATTCGGGCGGGATCGCCTCGCCGCCCGCGAACATCTCGCGCAGCCGGGTGCCCGAGATGCGGAGCTTTCCATCGTCGTCGTGGCGGCAGGGCCGGCCCGGGGCGTCGCCCGTCGCCACCGCCGCCACCGCGCGATAGCGCTCTTCCTCGCTCGCCCGCTCCTCGCCGCCGTCGGCGGCGAAGCACACGTTCCCCGTTGCCATGCCTTCGCAGTCGAAGCAATGGAACGTGTCGTCGATCTTCAGGGGCCGGATGGCGAGGCTGTCGGCGCCGATCTCCTCGAATACTTGGTGGGCGTCGTAGGGCCCGTAGTAACCGCCGAGCCCGGCATGGTCGCGCCCCACCACCAGGTGCGAGCACCCAAAATTCTGGCGGAAGAGGGCGTGCAACAGCGCCTCCCGGGGGCCGGCGTAGCGCATCTCGATGGGGTAGCCGGCCTGGATCACCCTTTCTTCCGCGAAGTGGTTGGCTACCAGCCAGTCGATGGCACGGACCCGGACATCGGCCGGAATGTCGCCTGCCTTGAGCGCGCCCAGGACCTGGTGAACGAGCACCCCGTCGCACACCTCGATGGCGACCTTGGCGAGAAACTCGTGACTGCGGTGCATGGGGTTGCGGGTCTGGAAGGCGGCGACCGTCGACCAGCCCCTCTTGGCGAACAGCGCCCGGGTTTCGGCGGGGCGCAGGTAAAGCCCCTGGTAGGTCTCGGGAAAGTGGCCCTCGGAAAGGACCGAGACCGGGCCCGCCAGGTTGACGGAGCCCTGCGCCATGACCTTGGCGACGCCCGGGTGGCCCTCGTCGGCGGTGCGGTAGACCTCACGGCACTCGAGGGCCTTGTCGATGGCGTATTTCTCGGTGACCGCGAGGACACCCAGGATCTCCTCGCCTTCGCCCGTCAACGCCACCTCGTCGCCGACGGCGACGGCGAAGTCTTCGCCGCAGGAGAGGGTGACGGGGAGGGGCCAAAAAAGCCCGTTCTCCAGGCGCATCTCGAGGCACGCGCCGCGCCAATCGGCCGCGCCCATGAAGCCCGCAAGGGGCGTGTAGGCGCCCATGGCGAGCATGAAGAGGTCCGAGACCTCGCGACTCGAGAGCGGCAGCCTTTTCAGGGTGCGCGCCCTCTTCAGCGCCTCGTCCCGCTCCTCTTCGGGCAACAGCAGGGGCCTCAGGGTGGCACTGCCGTGCGGAGCGATCAACGTCGACATGGGGCGTCACCGTCGTCGGGGAGCGTCGCGCAGGCCGTGACCCTGGTGAGAAATCCGGGCTAATCGACGATGTGGTAGACGGGGGCCTTCTCCATAGCCCATTCCCCGGATTCCCGATCGTAGCGAGACAAGGTGAAGCAATGCCAATCGGCGTCATCCAGTGTCGGATGATCGGCCCGATAGTAGTATCCCGGCCACCGCGTTTCCGTCCTGAACATCGTGTGATGCGTCACGGCCTCCGAGGCCAGGACCCGGTGGTGAAGCTCCCACGCCCGCTGAAGCTGGTGAAGGTCTTCGGCCCCGAGATAGTCGAGGTCTTCCTTCAGCATGGCCAGCAGCTCCAGCCCGCGGGTGAGCATGGGCTCGTTCGTCGTGTAGTGGGCACTGATACCGCCGACGTATTCGTCCATGATCTTCTCGAGACGCTGGAGACCGTGGAGCGGCAGCATATAGCTCGGCGAGACCGTTCCCGCGACGATCTCGTTGCGGCCGACCCGGTAGGTCTCCAGGGGCTGGAAGATGACCTTCTTGAGATCTTCGTACTCTTTCTCGCTGACCTGAGGCTGCTCGCTTTTCAGGTCGTTGACGTAGTTGACCGCCGCCTTTCCGGCGATCCGGCCTTCCGTGAAGGACCCCGACGAGAATTTGTGGGCGGAGCCTCCGATGGTGTCGCCGGCGCCGAATAGCCCGTCCACGGACATCATCCGGTTGTATCCCCACTGGTAGTCCGCCGGCGCGCAGTCTTCCGGACCGCTCGCCCAGGCGCCCGAGCACGTGGCATGCGAGCCCATGACGTAGGGTTCGGACGTGGTCAGCTCCGGATTGGTGTGCTTGGGATCGATGTTCTGAGACGCCCAGACGACCGCCTGTCCGATCGTCATGCCGAGGAAGTTCTCCCAGCCAACCTGCTCCTTGTGGGGGTCGGCGAAGGCCTCCTTCGTCACCATGCGGATGGGGCCCCGGCCGGCCTTGACCTCCTCCAGGAGGGCGTGATTGCGCAGGCAGGTCGGCACCGGATGCCGGTCGACGTAGTCCCCGACCAGCGCCTTGGTCTGGTCGTACCATTTGGACTCGTACTCCTCCCCGTAGGCGTTCTCGGTGTACGTCTTGAGATGGAGGAAATAGGCGCCGACCGGACCATAGCCGTCCTTGAAGCGGGTGAGGACGATCCGGTTCTCCATCTGGGTCATCTTGGCGCCGACGAGGATCGGCAGGGCATAGGCCGACGCGCTGCTCCACGGCGCATACCAGGTGCGCCCCATGCCTTCACCCACCGCACGGGGCTTGAAGATGTGAGACGCGCCGCCGGCGGACACGATGACGGCTTTCGCGCGGAAGACGTGGAAATCTCCGTTACGGACGTTGAAGCCGACCGCGCCTGCGACGCGGTTGGGCTTCGTCCGGTCCATCAGCAGGTGGGTCACCATGATCCGGTTGTAGACTTCGGTGGCGGCTTTGCGGGCGGCCTCGGCGACGATCGGCTTGTAGCTCTCGCCGTGGATCATGATCTGCCACTTGCCTTCGCGCTGATAACGCCCGGTTTCCGGGTCCTTCATGAAAGGAAGGCCCCACTCCTCGAACTTGTGCACCGTGGAGTCGACATGCCGCGCGATGTCGTAGCCTAGATCCTCCCGCACCAGACCCATGAGGTCGTTCCGGGCGTAGCGGACATGGTCCTCCGGCTGGTTCTCGTTCCACTGCATGCCCATGTAGCAGTTGATCGCATAGAGGCCCTGGGCCACGGCGCCGCTGCGCTCGATGTTCGCCTTCTCGACGCAGATCACCTTCAGGTCGCGCCCCCAGTACCCGGCTTCGTAGGTCGCCCCGCAACCGGCCATGCCGCCGCCGACGACCAGGACATCTGCATCCACGAAAACCGTTTTCCGGCGCGAGAACAAACCCACTAGAGGACTCCCACCTTGAATCGATCCGGCGTCAACGCGGGCAACGCCTCGATGTTGAGCGCGTCCGGTTCGTGCGCAAGTTCCTGGGATTTCATCGCTTGCGCGGCGGGTGCCTCGTAGTCGGCCGGCGATCTGATCGATCCCCAAGGCGTGGTCCGGATCGGGGAAACGAAATCCTTTTCCCTGCCGTCCCGGAACTTGATCTTCCAGGAGATGGTGCCCTTCGCTTCTTCCCTCAGCACCCGAACGCTGTGACCCATGGGTGCGAAGTCGGCGTAGCCGCGGCAGTCGATGGCATTCTGCGGACACGCCTTCACGCAGGCGTAGCACTCCCAGCACATGTTGGGCTCGATGTTGTAGGCGCGCCGATTGGTCTTATCGATGTGCATGATGTCGGACGGACAGATGTCGACGCAGTATCCGCAGCCGTCGCACCGGGTCATATAAACGAATGTCGGCATGTGGTTCCGTTATCTCCTCTATGGAAGATCGACGATGAGGCGATCAGTAATGGCGGGGCCTTTCGCGGGCACTGCCGAACGTTTCGGGTTTGTCGGCGGGGGCGGGCAGGTTGCTCCTCGAACCGGCCGCCTCGGACACCCGTTTCTCGAAGGCCGCCGCGGGCTTGAAGAACATGTGCGAGAACTTGGACCACGGAACGGATCCGAACAGCACCGTCGTGGCGATGAGGTAGAGGCCCAGGAGCACGTTTGTCCCCGCGCTCTCCATCGACTGCAGGCCGGCCCAGATCAGTCCCAGCGTCACGCTGGCGAGAAGCGAGAGGATGAACAGGTCGGCGCGCATGATCCGGAACGGCGTATGGCCCTCGGCTGCCACGTCGACCCGAATGAAGAACCAGAACCAGTAACCGCCGAGGCAGACCAGCAAGGCCCCGGCAATCCACAGCTGGGGCAGGACGGCGGGCGTCGGCGCGGCGGGCGTCGGGTAGCAGAACACCATGATGACGGTGGTCAGGACGTATAACAGGAAACCGTACATCGTCAGCAGGTGGGCAACCCGGCGGCGCCCGAAGCCGAATTCAGCGGACGTCAGGCCCTCCGCCAAAGCGGTCCGGATCGCGAGCGTCGCCATTTTCCCGCCGCCGACGTGCCGCGTCCCCTTGTCCCTTGAGGTCCGCCAGCTATTGAAGAAATAGGTGGCGCTCCTCTTATGCCAGATGTCGAACAGGGTGCCGCCCACGACCAAGCCAATCATGACGATGACGTATGTCTGTATCGCGGCGGTCGGTATGGTCGTCGAAAGCGCGGCGAAGGGATTACTGGTGAACACGCGATTCCCTCAATGTCAGCCCGTTCCGTTCAACGCCGGGAGCAACGGTATCGATCCACCCCCGGGAAGGATACCACTTTTCGATGGGATCGGATGCCGAGGCCGGCCCGGCGCTCAGCTCCCTGCGGCGAGCGCCGGCACGGGCAGCCCGCTCGGCACACGCTCCGGCACGATCAGCGCCCGGCGCCCGGCCTGGTCGTCCTCCAGGCTATGCAGGAAGGCGAGGAGGCTTGCGCGCTCCGCCGTGTCGAGAGCGAGGCCGCGCCTGAGCATTGGTGTGAAGCTCGCCCGCCGCCGCGCCTCGGCCTCGGACTCGTAGGGCGACGGGGTGGGCGGCGCGAGGTGCAGGGCGATGGCCTCCTCGAGGCTCGCAACCGCGCCATCGTGGAAATAGGGCGCGGTGAGGGTGACGTTGCGGAGCGGCGGCGTGCGGAACTGATAGAGGTTGCGGGGGATCCGCGTTGCCTCGTAACGGCCGCGATCGTCGCCGCTCTCGTCGATGCCGGGGCCGATCTGGGGCACGGCGAGGGAGTGAAACTGGAAGTCGCTGAAGAGCGGGCCGCTGTGGCAGGCGACGCAGCGGGCCTTGCCGTAGAAGAGGAGCGCGCCCTCCTTCGCGGTCCGGCCGATTGCGCCTTTGTCGCCCGCCAAGTAACGGTCCCAGGGCGTGTCGCGCGTGACGAAGGCCAGTTCCTGGAAGTGGCCGATGGCATTGGCGAGATCGCCGATGGTGACGGCGCCGAGCAGCGTCTCGGGAAAGGCTTCGGCAATGAGCCGGCGGTAGGCGATCTGCCAGTCGGCGAGCGGTGTGCCGGCCTGACCTAAGAGCCGGCGCATGAGCGCGTCATGGACCGCGACGAACAACGCCGGCTCGTCCTCGTCCAGGCCCGCCGCCGCCAGGGCAATCTCGTTGGGCCGATCGCCGTGGCCGCCAGGGAGATCGGGCGCCGAGCGGTCGCTGGGGAGGCCCAGCATCTCCTCCTCGCCGGCGAGCGGGAAGAGCGCCTGGGCGGCGAGCACGCTCTCGATCCCGTCGGGCAGATAGTCCCCCATCGGGGTCTGGAAGCGGCTGACCGGTGCCTCGGTCTCGCTCACCCGGCCGTCCCAGAACATGTTGCGCACGCTCGGGTGGCCGCGGTTCCAGAGGTCCATGGAGTTGCGCGGGTGCACCCGCGGCGCACCCAGCGGGCGGCGCTCCTCCGCAAGGCCGGCCGCGTCGACCCCGACCGAAAGCGCCACGCCATCCGACGTGCCGCGGCCCAGCAGGTGGCAGGTGGCGCAGGCCACGTCCCGCGTGCCGCTGAGGATGGGGTCGAAGAACAGCATCTGGCCGAGCCGGAACTTGGGCGACGTTAGCAGCGGCGGCGCCTCCAGGGGCTCGAGCCCGCGCGATGCGATGACACGGTCGAGCGCGCGGTCCAGCTCGTCCTCGGCCGCCTGCACCTGCATGGTGGCTGCGCCGGCAAGGCACAGCCACACACTAAGATAGAGAAGCGCTTTGGCAAGCGGAGCCGGCCGCATGACGGCAGTCCCTCAACCCTGTCGTTCGGTCTCGCCGCGGAGCTTAACCCGGAACTCGCGCCAGGGTCATGGTTTGCGCGACGTCCCGATCAGGAGCCGGCATAGGCCAGAGTCGCTCAAATGTAGTTCCAAAACAATTGGAAGTATATACGACGCTAGGCAATCGAATGTGATTCGCTAAGAGCGGTGTTCACGGCACAATAGGATCTGGAAACACCTTCTTCTGCTTGTTATTGTCTACGGAGCCTCTTGCAAAATAGCTGAGGCGAGCGGTTTTTCTGCCTGAGTGAAGGCCCTTGCGGTGGGACCGGCCCACCCTCGTGAGTATCATGTGCTGTCGCAAAACACCGCATGATGACCACGGAGGAGTGGAGCCGTGTCCCTGCGCGAGATGCTATCGGATTACTGGTACGCCTTTCAACAAGAGTTGTTCCCGAGGCTTGAGAGCGAGCTTGGCCCGATGGGCGAGCGCTACGAGCTGTTCGTCGCGGTTCTGGAACTGGTGCGGGTCGAGGCTCTTCTGCCCTACTTCCGCGGCCAGGTAGGGCGGCCGGAGGAGGACCGCGCGGCGCTGGCGCGCGCCTTCATAGCCAAGGCGGTGTTCGACATTCCGACGACGCGCGGCCTGATCGAGCGTCTTGAGGTTGACGGCAGGCTATGCCGGCTGTGCGGCTGGAGCGGTGCCGGCCGGCTTCCGAGCGAGGCGACGTTTTCGCGGGCCTTTTCCGAGTTTGCCGAGAGCGGTCTGGCCAGCCGTCTGCATGAGACGCTGATTGCGCGGACGATGAATGGCCATCTGGTGGAGCACATCTCGCGGGATGCGACGGCGATTGAAGCGCGGGAGAAGCCGTCGCCGAAGCCGAAGGCAGCGAAGCCGAAGCGGCGGCGGCCCCGCAAGGGAGAGGCGCAGGCGAAGGAGCCAAGCCGGCTGGAACGGCAACTGACGATGAGCCTTCCGCAGATGCTGGCGGACCTGCCGAGGGCCTGCGATGTCGGCACCAAGCGCAACGCCAAGGGCCATACCACCTCCTGGATCGGGTACAAGCTGCACGTCGACACGGCCGATGGCGGGATCCCCATCAGTTGCATCATGACCTCGGCATCGACGCATGACTCCCAGGTGGCGATTCCGTTGGGAACCCTGACGGCCGGGCGGGTCGAGAACCTCTACGACCTTATGGACGCGGCTTATGATTCCATCGAGATCTGGGCGCACTGCATCTTGCTTGGCCACAAGCCGATCATCGACGTGAACCCCCGCCGCTCGGTCGACATGCAAGAGGCGTTGAGGCGTGAGAAGAAGGCGCGGCGGACGCTCGGTCTCTTCTTTCCCGAAGAGCGTCGCTACGTCGAGCGTTCAGGGTCCGAGCGGGTCAATGGGCGCCTCAAGGATGAGTTCGGCGGCCGCCATGTCCGCGTGCGCGGTTACGACAAGGTTCTGGCCCACCTCATGTTTGGCATGACCGTTCTGACGGCCAGCCAACTGATGCGCCTTATCGTTCCGCCGATCTAGCCCGGCTCGTCTCCTTCGCCATCACGGTGGCCGCACTTCTCGAAAGACGGTGCGGCCAAACGCGCCCGAAGTTCGACGAAAATACCGAATCGGAGGCTGTGCCAACGCTGATCCGACCATGGTCGCCATCAAAATCGCGCCAATTGCCGTGCGCCGACGTCGCTGCTAGCTTGGGTGTTCTTGCGCCGCTCCGAATCGATCAGAGTTTTGCAAGCGGCTCTACGGGTACCATTACAATGGATGGTTGGTCATTCACAGGTTCAATTATGGTAGCTGATGCAGGCTGACCAGAGTTGCCGGAACTGGTGCCGTTGATATCATCCGTGGGATCAGATACGTTCGTCACTTTAGAAGTCGTCGACGATAAAGTTCTAGCGAAGAGCCTGACTTGTTGCTCTACGTTCCTGATTCTCTTTTCTAGCCCTTCTACGCGCTGCCTAACAACTTTCATATCTCCAAGTGCCTCACTGACTTTTGGGACGATACCTGCGGGCACGGTTCCGATACTTCTGCTCGCGATTCCGATTTCCGATTTCAAGACTCGCCTATCTGATTGCGTGTTACTGTGTAGAGAGACAACAACTCCGATCACAACCAAGCCGACAGAGATCAACGCTATAGTTTGTTGTTAGAGTGCCATGTCTAACTCCCACGGTTACATTCGTGAGCCGAACTTAACATCCGTTCTAAACAATACACTGATCGGGATTATGGTCCTAAATGTACATTGTGTGTTTCCCCCAAAAGCCTATATGCATCATTTTCGTTGTCCGGCCCCAAGCGCGACGTACTCAATTATCACAATCGGCTTCTAGTCACGTGGAATTGAAGTAGATAGCATTATACAATAGCCATCGGAGTTGGATTATGGAGGTCTTTCTGATGGCACGTGGCGTTGGTCGGCCGATGGCGGTCCTGGTTCTGAGCGATGAAGAGCGGTCGTATCTTGAACGTCAGGCTCGACGCCGCCGGGTCGCGCGCTCGCTGTCCGATCGCTGCCGCATGATCCTGCGCTGCGCAGACGGCCTGACCAACAAGGCGGTGGCAATCGAACTCGGCGTGCACGAGCACACGGTCGGCAAGTGGCGCCGCCGCTTCCTGAAGGAGCGCATCGAGGGGCTGTCGGATGAGCCTCGTCCGGGACGGCCGCGAACGCTCACGGACGAGAAGGTGGCCGCGGTCATCGAGCGGACGCTGGAGACGACGCCGGCCGACGCGACCCACTGGTCGCTCCGTTCGATGGCCCGGGAGAGCGGACTGTCGCACACGACGGTCCGGCGGATATGGGCGGCCTTCAGCGTGCAGCCGCACCGCTCGGAGACCTTCAAACTCTCCAGCGACCCGCTCTTCGTGGACAAGGTCCGCGACATCATAGGCCTCTATCTGTCGCCGCCGGACCGCGCGCTGGTGCTCTGTGTCGATGAAAAGAGCCAAATCCAGGCACTCGATCGCACACAGCCGGTCCTGCCGATGCTGCCGGGCATGCCCGAGCGCCGCACACACGACTACAAGCGTCACGGCACGACCTCGCTCTTCGCAGCCCTCGACGTCGCCACGGGCCGCGTCATCGGCAAGTGCTACAGGCGCCACCGGGCCAGGGAGTTCCTCGACTTCCTGAAGGAGATCGACCGGCGTGTCCCGGAGGGGCTGGACATCCATATCGTCATGGACAACTACGCCACTCACAAGACTGCGCCGGTCAAGGCTTGGCTGGCGCGACGAGCGCACTGGCACATCCACTTCACGCCGACCTCCGCTTCCTGGATCAATCAGGTCGAACGCTGGTTCGCCGAACTGACGCGCAAGCAACTGCAGCGCGGCGTGCACACCTCCACCCGCCAGCTCGAAGCCGATATCCGGGCCTTCATCGAAAAACACAACGAAGACCCCAAGCCCTTCAGGTGGACCAAATCGGCCGACGACATCCTCGCCGCCGTCAAGCGCTTCTGCCTCCGTGTCGATCAAAACTTATGCCACGAACTTTAGATTCAGGTGACTAGCAGGCTGCTGAAAAACTCTAAGGTTCCCATCTTGTTCTGCCGAATTGTCCGAACGAATGAGAATCGAATTTGGAACGAAAGGAAATCGTCAGCAGGGTCCGAATAGTTTTTTAGCAGCCTGATAGAGCACAAAAGATCGGAGGTTCACCTGTCTCACGTTTTAGCCTATTTGTTATCCAGATATCAAGATTTTCGCTGGTCCAATCTCCAGTACGGATGGCAATCATCAAATCACTGAAACGACCCAGAAGAAGATGATGGTCACACCCACGGCGTGATGGAGAGTAAACCAGATTAATAACGACCACAGCCGCAGAAATAGCAACCGTGTATTGCGGCTTTTCTGACAATGCCCCACCACCGGTCGAGACGAGCATAAACATAAAAACGCGGTGTGGGGTGTCGTAACATTTACGCATCCGCTGGTGGTAGCGCAGAGACATATCCACCTGAAAAGCCAACCCATCAATCTCCCCAGAGGCTTCCGTGGCAGCCATGACCTTACTCGTCTGGTGGAGGACTCGGCCGTTGTGTAGGAACCTCGCTTTCCCGAATGGGCGAGTCCTGACCCGGTACCGGTCGAGGTCGCGGCGGTGGTGAGGGTGGTGACGGTCGCGGGGGTGGTGGTGATGGCGTCGGTGGTCTAGGCAAAACTAGTGTTCCTCTCGGACTAACAGTCTCCAAGTGTGGGTATTTCTCTGCTACCGCCAACCTTTCACTGGGTGCGAGTCTCGTATGGCATTGATAGCAGGGGCTTCGTTCATTGAGTTCAGGCAGCGATGGCGATGACGGCACAGGGATTGATGTTGTCGTTGGCCGGTGTGTCGGTTGCGCCGATGATGGCCTTCCATGCCCGGTCGAAGCGAGCGGATTTGATCAGGGCGCGGAAGGTCAGCACAGCCTGCCCGCTGGCGATCCGCCAGCGCATGCCGGAGCGCTTCATGCGCTGGGTCACCAGGGTCTTGTTGGCCGCCTCGACCACGCCTGAGCCGATGGCGACGCCCTCTGCCTTCAGGGCGTGGTAGCGCATGCGCTGGCGGTGCTTGCGGAAGAAGGCGAGTTCCCGTTCGATCTCGGCCCGATCCGGCTTTGCGCTATCACGAAGGTGGCGCAACGCCCGGATCACCTTGTCGACGCCACAGGGGTCGTGACGCAGAACCTCGCGGTACCTCTCGAACCAGTCGGAGGCCACCGCATGGTCGGATGCCGTTCGGAGATGTTCGCAGGCATGCCAGAAGTCGATGACCTCGGTTTCGGGCGACAGGGTCTCCAGGAAGGTCCAATTGTCGGCGGCGGCGTCGGCGATAGCGACGATCCTGCCGTCGGGGCGCAGCTGCCTGATATGTGCGACTTCGCTTGCGAGCTGCGCCTTCAGTGTGACCTTGCCGCTCTCCGGCATGCGGCCGAGATAGAGGGTCTTCAGACGCTCGCCCCTGGCGTCGTGGAAGGAAACCGTGCCGCAGGCGGCCTCGCGCCAGGAGGCCTCGGCACGGCCGTCCTCGCCGGCCCGCAGCGGCACCATGACGCCGTCGAGCGACACCGAGGCGCTGACCGCCTCGTGCGGTACGCCCTCGGCGTCACGGATGCTGTCCAGCGTCTCGGGGCCGAGGGTCTCCCAGCGCTCGTGCATGGTCCGTGTCAGGCGCTGCAGGGTGCTCACCGACGGCGTCATGCCGCCGATCTTCGCAAAGAACGCCGCCGCCTCCCGCGCCGTGCAGTGACCCATCATCAGCAGACCGAGCTCGGCCGCCGGCCGCGTCAGGTAATCGTCGACGAGGCCCAGGCTCTCGTCGACCGGCACCGGCGATGACCCGATCGCGCCGCTACGGTAACGGGCGCGCCGGTAGGTCAGCGGACCGAGCGAGGTCATGATCGTCCTCGGCGTCGCCGCCACCCGGAACCAGCTCTGCCCGTCCCGCTCGATCCGGGACGCGCCGTCGTCCCGCTTCTCGATGACGGCGCCCAGAAGCTCACAAGCGAGCGCGTTCATGGTCTCACGCACCCGCAACTCCGCCTCCTCGAACGCCTCGGGACACGGGTCCGAGCGAAACTGCTCGTGACAGACTGCGACCACCTGGGCGACCGCCTCGGCGACCCGGGCAGGCACGCCGGAAAGATCGATGGACGAGGGTGCCGGAGAGCGGGATACTGACATGGGAACGCTCCTGATGTTGGGCTTCTCCACACAGCATCCTACCGTCTCTTGCGGTACGGAGCGTCCCCACCTTCCCCCGCTCGGCCCTGCCGGCGTGACAATATCCTCCCCTGGGATGGCCGATTGTCACGAAACCCCGGTTCCGGCCGTCCGTTTCGACAGCGAAATCGCGCTACTTCAATAACTTACGTTTGCCACACCAGACCCACACCCTCGTTGAGGGCGGCGAGCCGGCGGGCGCCGGCGATGACGGCGTAGTGCTCGCCGCCGTCCTCGCCGGGTCCGATGGAGCGTGCCACGAGGTTCTCGAGCAGCCCATGGGCGGCGATGGAGGCCTTGAGCTCGGCGAAGGCGGACTTGCCGGCCTCGGTCCTGCGGACGTTGGCGGGCGAGCGCTCCAGCCGGTCGAGCGGGATGGGTCGGATGACGGGATCGTTCATGTCGTGCTCCGGAAAGCGTGGATGGGGAGACGGCCGGAGCCCTCTACGGCGTCCGGCCTCGCCCCGCGAAGGCCCCGCTCGATCTCTCCGCGCTGCGTGGCGGGCGGCCCTTGGCCGGGGCCTAGGAGCGTGCGCCGTAGAAGTCTTGATGCCAGGCGTTTGGTGCAAGTGCGCGGGAGAGGTGGGATCTTGGCCCGAGTGTGGACATCTGGCCCGCCCGACTCTGGGATGGAAATCCCAGACCGGAAGGCCGGAACGGAAGAGATTCGCGTTTCATACGCGGTCGATGGGCACTGCGCGCCCCGGAGCAAGTGCGTTGGCAGGCCAGCACCTGCCTCAGCACGTGGCCACCGTCCCCATCCGCTTGATGTTCAACGCCAAGCACACGAGGTCCCACTCGCCGCGCACCTTCGCCAAGCCTCGCAGGCTGAATCGTCGGAATCCGAGCACCTCCTTGATCCACCCGTTCGGCGCCTCCGAGAGCCACTTGCGTTGCGCGTACCGGGCTTTGCCCGCGGGGCGCGCCAGTTTCTCACCCATGCGGTGCGTGGCAGGGAGCCGGGCCGGGTCGACCGCCACCTGGGACTTGCCTTCACGCCCCAGCGCTACGTGCGCGTCGATGCCGCGATCTTCCAGCTCCAACAGATCCGGCTCGTTGCAGTAGCCCGCATCGGCCAGTACCACCGCAGGCTCGACCCCAAACGTCTCGTTGATCTCGTCGAGCATCCCCACCAGCTGACCCTGGTCGCTGGCCTGTGGCCCCACCTGAGTCGCGACGATGATCTGGTGCTCCCCATCGACCGCCATCTGCGCGTTGTAGCACTGCTGGAATCCCTCGCTGCTGGTCTTCATGATCTGGCTCTCGGGATCGGTGAAATTGCTCTGCGCCTTCGGCGCGGGCTCGCCGTTGTTGACCGGCGTCGAATGTTGACCCCTCATAGTCACGCGATATCTACACGTTAGCGTGCCGATCGGCGTCGAATCGGCGCGCCGATCAACAATCCAGGGGGCCGTACCGAGCGGAGAAGCGCTAAACGTGGGATTTTGTCCCCTCCCGCAAGCAACCCGCTGAAGGCGGATCCGCGATCGATTGCCCGATCACGAAGGGGCTGCTTCACCCGTCGCTTACCGGCGACTTGTCTCTCGGAATGTATTGGGACACGCTCAAGCTGTTGGGAGGTTCCAAATGGGGAATCCCTGTCAGGAATGGGGAGAGACACATGAACATTCTCAGGATCCTGCCCGCGCTCGGAATTCTGGCCCTGACGAGTGCGCCGCTCCTTGCGGCAGACCAGCACCCCATGGGGTTCTTTGTCACGAGTGTCGGCATGGGCCAGGGCGCGGATCTGGGCGGCCTTGAAGGGGCCGATGCCCATTGCACGAAGCTTGCCGAGGCGGCGGGCTCCACGGGGCGCACGTGGCGCGCATATCTCAGCACCCAGGTCGAAGAAGGCCGTGCCGTTTCCGCCCGCGACCGAATCGGATCGGGCCCCTGGTACAACGCCAGAGGCGAATTGATCGCCGCCGACCTCGACCAACTTCACATCAACCCGAACATCGTCAAACGAACGGCTCTGGATGAGAATGGCGATCTGGTCAACGGGCGTGGCGATCAGCCTAACCGGCACGACATTCTGACCGGAACGAAGGATGACGGGACGGCCTATTTTCCTTGGCAAGAAGGCGATCATACCTGCAACAACTGGACGAGCTCCGCAGAGGGCAGTGCGCAGGTTGGCCATCACGACCGTCATGGCGGTGGCAATATCTCATGGAACTCCGCTCATGCGTCCAGAGGCTGCAGCCAGGAAGGTCTGGTAAGCACCGGCGGCGCCGGGCTGCTCTACTGCTTTGCCGCTGACTAGAGCATTTTCCAAGCTGAGAGAATCTTTAAAATTTTCAATCGCTTGGATATGTGATTCAAGATGCAGGCTGGTGAAGGAGGCCAGCCTGCATGACACGACCTCTTTCGGATGATCTGCGCCGCCGGGTGGTGAGGGCGGTGGATGATGGGATGTCACGGCGGGGAGCGGCCAAGCGCTTCGGCATCGCGCCTTCCACGGCGATCAAGTGGGTTAGGGCTTGGCAGCGAACAGGCTGCTATCGGCCCAGGTCGCAAGGCGGCGACAGGCGCTCGCACCGGATCGAGGCACAAGCTGCGGCGGTCCTGGCGCTGGTCGAAGAGACCCCGGACATGACCCTGGCGGAGATCGCAGCTCATCTGGAGAGCGAGCACGGGGTGCGGATCGCGAAGAGGCGGCCCCGGCCCATGCCCACGGACCGGTAGGCAGGCCGTGCGTGCGCCGGTACCGTCCCGCATCGCCCTCATCATTGTGTCCCGGCAGGCGACCTGAACTACCGTCTCCTCACAAACCGGGGTTCATCTGGGGAATGTCAGTAGAAATATTCGTTCGATCGCCGCCGACGGGAGGCGGAAGGACCGCCCGTGAAGACGACAGTCACACCGCGGGAGGAAGCGATGCGCAAGCTATCGATATCTGCGTTTGCAGTCGTGCTGGTTCTCTCGCCGATCGGCGCTTCGGCGCAATCGCGGCAGGCCAGCCTGCCCGACGGCGTCGGCAAGGAGCTGGTCGAGCGTCTGTGCACCGGCTGCCACAGTGCCAACCAGATCGTGCGTAGTTCGGGCTACACCGAAGAGGAATGGGCCGAGCACTTCTCGACCATGGTCGACTTTGCCGACATGCCGAAGGAGCGGTCGGAGATTGCCCGGTACCTGGCTGCCAACATGCCGCCTAACACGACGCGCGCGCCGAGGCTGGTCCCCGGCGAGCTCAAGATCGGGTTCACCGAGTGGACGGTGCCGACGCTCGGCCAGCGCGCCCGCGACCCGGTCGAGGCGCCGGACGGCACCATCTGGTGGGCGGGCCAATGGGGCAACCTGATCGGGCGCATCGATCCGACGACCGGCGAGATGAAGGAATACCCGTTGCCGGCCGACGCCATGCCGCACTCGGTCACGATCGATGACGCGGGCATGGTCTGGTACACCGGCAACCAGAACGGATCGATCGGCAAGTTCGACCCGGCCACCGGGGAAATCACCGTCTATCCGATGCCCGATCCCGCGGCCCGCGACCCGCACACTGCGGTGTTCGACGCGGACGGAATCCTGTGGTTCACCTTGCAGCGGAGCAACATGGTCGGTCGCCTCGATCCAGCGACCGGCGAGGTTCGCCTCGCGACGGCGCCGACCGGGCGGGCGCGCCCCTACGGCATCAAGATCGATGCCGACGGCGTGCCGTGGGTCGCCTGCAACGGCAGCAACTGCCTGCTCAAGGTCGACCCGGCGACGATGGAGCTGACCGAAGTCAAGCTGCCGATCCCGGAGACCACCGTCCGACGCCTGGATATCGCCGACGACGGCATGATCTGGTACGTCAACTCGTCACAGGGCCGTCTCGGACGCTACAACCCGCAGACTGGCGAGATTGCCGAATGGCCGTCGCCCAGCGGTCCGGACTCGCATCCCTACGCGCTCGCCTACGCGGGCGGCGCGATCTGGTACAACGAATCCGGTATGCGGCCGGACGCGCTGGTGCGCTTCGATCCCGCGACCGAGACGTTCCAGAGTTGGGCGATCCCGTCCGGCAATCTCTATGGCGGCATCGTCCGGCACATGCGGACAACCCGCGACGGCAACCTGCTGATCCATCAGGGCAGCACCAACCGCATCATCCTGGTGACGCTGCCGCAAACGCCTGCGACCAACTAGGCCCGACCGTCCTCCGACTCGCCCGCCTCCTGCGCGGTTGAGCCGGTGGCTCCCGTCAGCCCTTGCCGGGCCATCCATCGCCTGGCGCTTCCAGGCGCCTGCCTGGTTCGGGTGGACCTGGTGCTGCGAGGCGATCTCCTGAAGCGTCCGCTCGCCCCGAAGCGCCTCCAACGCAACCTTCGCCTTCAGCTCCCCCGAAAATCGACGTCCGACAGGGCTTGCAGCGCTTGCGACACACGGCTACCCCAGATCGTCAACAATTCCATCTATATTCCTATGGTACTCCTCATAGCCTAAACTTATGTGTCTCTTCGGTGTTTCCAACAGTGCCATCCTGACACCCCATCAGGATCATACCAATGCTCCACGTCAAATTCCACATTCACATCCCCGAATGCAACTCCTCAGCAACACAGTATCTACACCTGTGTTCTTCGAGCCCGGCCCATCCGCCCTTGACAGCGACCCTAACTCACTGTAGCATAACTCTTATACAGGAGGATGCTGCAACCCTACGTCGCAGTCAGAGTACCGAAAATCACTATCATTTGGTGCGTACCGAAAATCACTATCATTTGGTGCGTACCGAAAATCACTATCATTTGGTGCACACCTTAGCTCAGCCGCCAAGCTGTCCGAATAGGCGAGGCCACTGTAGCGCGACCTCGCTGGTGAATGGTGAGCGACATTGTCGGTGACGTGTCGACTGCACTGTTTTGAGCATGCCCATGCGTGGTTTCGGGATCAAGGCTCGATGACACGCCGGGGCCGATTTGGCTGAGGCTCAGGTGTCCTTTTTCGGTTGTGCGTTTGGGATGTCGCTGGCTGTGTCGCGTTTCGATGTCGCGCGCTCGAGGGCCGCACGGCGCCTGTAGCTTTCCACGTTCATCTCGAAGATGACGGCGTGATGGACGAGGCGGTCGATCGCAGCGACGGTCATGGCCTTATCCGGGAAGATGCCGTCCCATCCGCCGAAGGGTTGGTTGGCGGTGATCATGATGGAGCGGCGCTCGTAGCGCGCGGCGATAAGCTCGAAGAGGACGCTGGTCTCGGCGTGATCTTTCTGGACATAGGACAGGTCGTCGAGGATCAGCAGGTGGAACTTGTCGAGCTTGGCGACGTCCTGGGCAAGCGTGAGGTTCTGGCGTGCCGTTTGCAGCCGCTGGACGAGATCCGTGGTTCGGGTGAACAGCACCCTGTAGCCCTTCTGGATGAGCGCATGGCCAAGTGCGGCCGCCAAGTGGCTCTTTCCGCCACCGGGCGGGCCGAAGGCGAGGATGTTGTTGCCCTTGGCCAGCCAGCTGTCGCCCTCGGCCAGGGCCATGACATGGGCCTTGCTGAGCGTTGGCACGGCCGCGAAGTCGAAGCTTTCGAGCGTCTTGCCCATGGGCAGGCGTGCCTCCCTGAGATGGCGCTGGATGCGGCGGCGATCACGCTCGGCCAGCTCCAACTCGGCCAGAGCGGCCAGGAACCGGGCGGCCGGCCACCCTTCACGATCGGCCCTGTCCGCGAACGCCGGCCACAGGTTCGCAAAGGTCGGCAGACGCAGCGCGGTCAGCATCAGCGGCAACTTGGCGGTATCGGCGGTAACCTTGGTCGGGGCACTCATGCGGCGAGCTCCCGCGCGGCGAAGAGCGCGTCGTAGCTGTCGGCGCCGGGGATATCGACCGTGACCAGCGGCACGTCGTTGAGGTGAGCGACGAAGCGCTGCTCCAGCAGCTTGAGATCGGGAAGCCGGTCCGCTGCGAGAAGCTCGTCGAGCTGCTGGGCCAGCTCGGCTTCGCAGGCTCTGTCATGAGCCAGCCAGAGGAGACCGACCATGATCGTGCAGGCGCTCCGCTGATCGAGGGCCGCACTCAGCGCGTCCCAGCATCGCCGGTAGGCGGTACGGGGAAAGAGCTGATCGCGATAGCGCAGCCCGGCCAGGGCCTGGGGCTTGGTGCGCAGGCTATGGATGACGTGGTGGTAGTTCACCACATGGGCGTGACCGCCACGCCCACGCGCGGGAGGGCGGCCGCGTGGCAGGGTCAGGATCGGGCTGGCGCCGAGCCAGAGCTCGAGGCGATCATCGTAGATGCGCCCCTTGAGCCGATGCCCGATCAGGGTGGAGGGCACGGTGTAGAAGACCTTGCGCAGGACGAAGCCACTCGATGAGGTCACGGTGACCGTAGCCTCGTCATAGTCGCAGCTGCGTTGCCTGGGCAGCGATTGAAGATGGTCGGCCTCGCAGTGCAGCGCATCGCGGTGATTGGCGTTGTGGCGCGCCACCACCTGCGCGGCGAAGCGGCGATAAGCGTCGAGGTCCTCGAAGTCCGTCGATGCGCGCAGCAGAAGGGCTTGGCCGAGGCGGGTCTTGAGATGGCCGTGACGGCTCTCGATCGCGCCGTTCTCGTGGGCCAGGCCACGGTTGTTGCGGCTGGGCTCCATCCCGTAGTGCCGGCACAAGGCGTCGTAGCGCTCGCGCAGATCGTCGCACGCCGCCTTGTCCAGATTGGCGAAAGCTGCGGACAGGCTGTCGCTACGATGCTCCCGCAGGGTGCCGCCCAGTGCCGCCCAGAGACCAAAGCGCGTTCTGCAAGCCGCTGGCCAGGGCCGTGAAGCTCTCGCCGCCCAACACCACCTCGGCATGTTCCCAGCCGGAATAGACCAGGGTGAAGTGGTAGATGCGGTGCGCCAGTGGCTCGCCGGCAATCGTGACAGCGAGAGAGTTGGCGTCGAAGAAGTCCGACATGCCCTGCCGCCCCGGCGGGTGCTCCTGGCGGAAGATCACTTCCTGCTGCGGCCCGAACCGGGCCTTCCAGAGCCGCACCCGGCGCTCGAGTGTCCGCCGGGCTGAACCGAGATCCTGCTCCGGATGCCGGCGTATCATCTCCTCAAAGATGGTGATCGGGCGCAGGTCAGGGGTCCGCTCCAGCAGCGGGACGATCTCGCCGTCCCAGATGTCCGTCAGCGGATCGGGCCGACCGCCACCATGACCGTGGCAGGCCTTCTTCCGGGACGGCAGGCGCGGGTCTCTCTCTACCCGGTAGCCAGTGCTGGTGCTGAACCCTGCCATCGCCGCCGCGGTGGCCCGGGTATGCCTCGTTCGTAGGGTCATGTAGTACCTCATCTGTTGGTCCGTGATCGGTCGGCCAGGCATCAGGTCCTCTTCGTGGTCGTTGAAGACCTGTTCCTGACCGCAGTCACAGCCGACGGCGAGGTCTAAACCGCGCCCGGGTTGGGCGGAGCTACAGCCGGGCTACGCCCGGCCTCCGCTCCGCCCAACCCGTCATCTCCGATGTCGCTGACCCTTCAAGTGCGATGTCGCTGAACAGAGGCCACCTCACATCTGGTGCATCTGCTACCTAAGACCGAGCTCTTGAATGGAGAAATCTTCTACACCCTCAAGGAAGCCCAGGTTCTCATCGAATCCTGGCGGCGCCACTACAACGCCGTACGCCCACATGGCAGCCTGGGATACCGGCCGCAGGCCCCGGAAACGATCGTCATGCCAAGCTGGCCGCCCGGCTCCGCTACGCTCCGCCGGCCATCCAGCTTGGCGGAGAAACCGTCAATGCACTAACATTCCACCCGGACCAGTCGCCGGGGGCAGGTCAGCCAAATCGGCCGCTCGAAGCTGTTCGCCCCAAGGGGCCCATTCCAGATAGGGGGTCAGTCCTCAAATGGCGATTGACACTCATATATCTTGAACCATGCCGTCGCCTGGACTTCCGCTTCATCCAAATCCATGGTCGGGCAGGTGTTATCTTCGTCACATCGGCAAAAATTTCTCGATGCTCACCGCCTCTATCGTGAGTTCCCGAGCCGTACCGCTAGCATCCTTTTCGATCGCATCATCGGGTTGGACGGCGCACGCAACAAGAAGAGATGCACCCGATTGTCTTCGCAGACTCCACTTCCGTGACCAATAGACAGACCGAACGCTCGGTGAAACGCGCGCCATGAGCGATGCCGTCGCCCTAATGTCAGCGACTGAGCTGACTGAGCATTATGCCCAAAGGAACCTCTCCCCTGTTGAGGCGACGCGCGCCGCTCTCTCGCTAATTTCCGAGCGCGATGGTGTGCTCAACGCATTCCGTCTGGTCGACGAAGAAGCAGCTCTGGGCGCAGCGCGGCGCTCCGAGGCGCGCTGGCTAAAGGGTGAGCCCCTCTCGCCCGTGGATGGCGTGCCGACGTCGATCAAGGACCTCCT
The DNA here is from genome assembly GCA_965262755.1 of Alphaproteobacteria bacterium. Lineage (GTDB taxonomy): Bacteria > Pseudomonadota > Alphaproteobacteria > UBA828 > UBA828 > WTGU01. The sequence goes on from OZ253557.1 coordinate 2,846,667, forward strand.
ACTCACCAAAGGCTGGCCGACGCTGCGCGGCTCGAAGCTGATCGATCCCGATCAGGCCTGGGAAGTGGATGCCCCGGCGGTAGCCCGTCTGAGAGAAGGCGGCGCGGTTCTTCTCGGGAAGACCAATACCGCTGAGTTCGGCTGGAAGGGCACGACAGATAGTCCGCTTGCCGGCATCACGCGAAATCCGTGGAACCCGGCTCTCACCCCAGGCGGCTCGTCTGGTGGCGCGGCAGCTGGGCTGGCCGTAGGTATGAGTGCGCTGGCGCTTGCCACCGACGGGGGCGGCTCGATTCGCAATCCCGCCGGTTTCACCAATGTATGTGGTTTGAAGCCAACCTTTGGACGCGTGCCGGCTTATCCTCCAAACCCGGTGGGAACGCTCGCCAATGTCGGTCCGATGGCGCGCACAGTCTGTGATCTCGCGCTCATGCTTACAGTCATTAGCCGTCCCGATCCGCGCGATTGGTTGTCTCTCCCTTACGAGGCTCTCGACTATCGCGACGGGCTTGGCGCAGGTGTCAAGGGCTTGCGTGTCGCCCTCAGTCCGGACCTCGGCTTCGCCAAGGTCGATCCCGAGATTACGGAATGTGTGGCGGCAGCGGCCCGCCGCTTCGAAGGTCTCGGTGCACATGTCGACGAAGTTGATCCAGCGCTCGGCAATTTAACCCAGGTATTCAACATCCATTGGCAGGTGGGTGTGGCCGATGCACTCGGCAAGGCGCCACCGGAGGCGCTGGCGTTGCTCGACCCCGGCCTTGATAAGTTCGTCATGGCGGGCAACCGCGTGCAGCTCACCGATTATCTTGAGGCTCAGAACGCACGGATCGAGGCGGGTCAGAAGATGCGCCTATTCCATGAACGATATGATCTTCTGCTTTTACCGACGCTCGCAGTTCCTGCCTTTCCGGTCGATCGGCGTGCGCCGCCGGGGGTTGGAGAAGATGAGTTCGCGGTTTGGACCCCTTTTTCCTATCCCTTCAACCTCACCCTGCAACCGGCCCTCTCCGTGCCTTGCGGCTTTACCGAGGCCGGCTTGCCGGTGGGGCTCCAGATCGTCGGAGCCATGTACCGCGACGCGCTCGTTCTTCGGGCGGCACGCGCCTACGAACACGTCGCACCCCTGTTTGACAGGCGCCCACCAGATTAACGCTGTTGCGGTGCGGTGGCGAAGCGGGCTAACCGTTTGCAGTCCGCTGGCGATAGCAGTGCCCCACGATCTGGTCTTCGCTAAGGCCGGTACCGGTAAGCTCTGCGACGATTTGACCATCGCGGAATACGAGAACGCGATGACATAGATGCGCCAGATCTTCGTATTCGGTGCTGCAGATGAGTATACTCGAACCGTCGGCGGCCGCTCTTTCGATGTGAGCAAAAACCTCCTTCTTTGCACCGACATCCACGCCTTGAGTGGGATCGTGCAGAATTAATACCGGAGGCGCTTGCTGCAGCCACTTTGCAAGCAGCGCCTTTTGCTGATTTCCGCCGCTCAAGCTGCCGAGAAGCCGTTCAGGCGATAGTGGGATGACATCGAATTTGGAGAGAAGGTCGGATGCGTGCGAGCGTTCGGCTCGGTGGCGCAATTGGCCGCCACGGAAGAAGTTTCTGAGCACGGGAAGCGTCACATTCTCCTTCACGTCGAAGGCCGCGACGCCGCTCGTCCATTGGCGGTCGGCTGGAAGGAGGGCGATCCCCAGCTTCATCGCAAGGGAGGGTTTCAAAGCCGTCGCATCGAACTCGCCGCTGCCCGCAACGCTCACACGACCGCCTCTCGCGGTGCGCGCTCCGAATAGAAGATATGGCAGTTCGTCATGGCCCATGCCGGCAATGCCGGTCACCCCGACGATCTCACCGCGCTGAAGAACGAAGCTGACGTCTCGTACAAGCTCGCCCTTAAGGTCCGTCACTCGGAATGTTTCGCGCTCGGTCCCGACAGCGTGCACATCCGGATAGAGGTCGTCGAGTGCGCGCCCGAGAATGAATTCGACCAAGTCGTCCCCCGAACAGCTCTCCGTTCTGGCTGTAGCGACGCGCACCCCGTCCCGTAGCACTGACACCCGGTCTGTCATGCGAATCTCTTCGATCCGGTGGCTCACAAAGAGAACGCTCGTGCCGCTTTTCGCAATTTGGCCAACAGCGTGGAATAGCCGCTCGACGTCATCGCGCGGGAGGTATGTCGTCGGTTCGTCAAGCACCAGCAGACCGCCACCGGGTCGCTCCTCCACATCCATGAGCGCCCGTGCGATCGCGACAAGCGCCCTTTCTACGGGCCGCAATGCGCCGACCAACTGCCGTGGCGACAAGGTGAGGCCGACCCTTTCGAGTGCGGCGTTGACGCGTTCGCGCTCGTCCGACCAGGAGATTGGCCCGAGAACTCGGGCGCGATACCTGGCGACCCGAACGTTTTCGATCACGCTGAGACCAGGGGCCAAAGCGAGGTCCTGGTGTACGAAGCTCAAACCATGCAGCCGCGCCTTTCCGGGATCCATCGGTAGGGCCACTGGGATACCGGCGAGGCTCAGGCCCGCTCCCTCGTCCGGCGCGTGGTAGCCGGACAGAATCTTGATCAATGTCGACTTGCCGGACCCGTTGCGGCCGATCAGCCCATGAACTTCGCCTCGCTCGATCGTAAGATCGACGTTGTTTAGCGCAATGGTGCCGCCAAACGTCTTGGAGAGGTGACGGACCTCTAGCGCCGCCTCTCCACCGTCGACTGCTTCCATTGTGAGGGGACTAGGGATTGCCCCACAATTTCTTGTATTCGGAGGCAAAGTCTAAATTCCCATACCAAGTCTGCTCCCCAGCAGCGAGATCCAGCTCGCCAATATTGTCGGTCGTGAAAAGCCGGAGCGGCACCTTGATATCAGCGATCGCTCCGGCACCGCTAAGGATGCGAAGAACTTGATCGGCGATGGCGAAGCCGAACCACACGTTGGGAGCGCCGACGTCCGCATGCACCTTTCCTTTGGCGAGGTTCTCCATGACTGCAGAAATCGCATTGAATGAGGCGAGGTGAACACGATCGCTAGCGCCGGCTTGCTCTAGAGCGGGAATCATCGTGAGCGTCTCAAAATCGTAGACTGGAATGATGTAACTAAGATCGGGGTCTCGAACAGCAAGCGACTGCGTTACCTCCCCCTCCGTTTGAATGCGGGCAAACGGCAAGTTCTCCACGTTGACGGTACAAGCTGGACAGAGACGCTTCGTCTCGTCGCGAATCGAATCGACGAGTTCTTTGGTTCCCATGACCTCATCATGGGTCACCACAACGGCGTTTGCCTGGCCCTCGGAGTGCGCCACCATCCAGGTGGCAAGCCGCTTGCCGACGCCGATATGGTCAATCGACGTGGCGGCGACAACACCTGGCGAGTTAGGAAAGGCCGAGCGCCCATTGGAACCCACAATGACCGGAATTCCGGCACTCTCGGCGGCGCCAACCTGCACACTGAACGCCTCGGGCGGAATTCCCATGAGAAGAATAGCGTCGGCCTCATTGGCGACTGCTTGCTCGATGCTCCGGCCGAACTCTGAAAAATCGCTCCTGCCGTCGATGATATTAACGGTTGCGCCGTACCCTTCAACAAGGCGCTTCATTGTGCCGGACCACGTCGCCATAACTGGCGACGCTTCCGAAAAACTTATGTACCATAAAGTTTTGCCACTGGCGTTTCGAGCATCGAACGCGGGGCCGGGTGGATCGAAGCTGCTGGGCGGCTGCATTACCTCAGCCATGAGGCGCTTTGCCTCGGCAACATCCGCCTTCGCCGGGACCAGCGCTGCCGTTCCCAAAAGCGTCAGGACTGCACCCGCAAACGCTACGCGCAGCAAATCTTTCATTTCTGCCTCCCTTCCTTGATCACGGTGTGTTCGGCATCATATGCGCGAAAAACGGAATCGAACAAGAGTAATCTGGGTCTGCTGACAAAGTCAGCTTTGGAATGACCAAAAGTAAGCGTAAGGTGGCCGCGGTCAATCCGCGCTCGGCGACGGGAATGTGAACGCCTCAGATTGGCGGTGAAGCCTGTCGGGCGATCATGGCAGCCCAGACGGCCCGGCCGCACACCGAAATGCATCGACGAGCCGCTTGTGGTCGATCGCCTCGGTTGTCAGATGGGCCTCGGTCCTCACGTTGTCGAGGTCGCGCCCGACTGCACGCACATGTCTCCGACCCGCATTACTCGATCGATTTTTCCTTCGCCGTGATCAGCGGATCGATGCCGTTCAGTCCGATCTAACTGCTTCGCCGGCGCGCCAATCGGGCAAGCGTGACCGCGACGAGCAACGAGCCGCCATAAAAGACATCCTGAACCCAGCTCGATAAACCAGCGAGCTGGAGGCCTGTGAAGCCGGTCACCAGGAAGTAGACCGCGACGAACGAACCCCAAGCGTTGAAGCGGCCTGGCATGATCGACGTCGCCCCCAAGAACGCGGACGCGTAGGCCGGCAGCAGCCACGCTGCACCGATTTCTGGCGTCGAGGAGCCGCGAACGCCAGCAAGCATGATTCCTGCGATCGTTGCCAGGATTGAAGCCGTCACGAGGGCGCCGGCTCGAACCATCGGCACGTTGACGCCGGCAAGACGAGCCACCTCTCGCCCTTGTCCCACAAAATAGAGGTGGCGTCCGATTGGTGTTTGTTGCAACACGTACCAAACTGCGATGCAAATCGCGAGGCCGTAGTAGGAGAGCAACGGCAAACCGAGGGCTTGCGTGTTTGTGAAACCGACAAGGTTCGGCGAAATGCCTGTGATGATCTTATTGTCAGTGACGAGTTGAACTAACCCTGTCAGCAACGTGCCTGTTGCAAGTGTCGCTATGATGGAATGAACGCCTATCCGGACGATAATGAACGCATTCAACAGGCCGAAAACAAAACCAATCGCCAGAACCGTCAAGACGACAGAAATAATGGGCCAGCCTTCGACCACGTTCAGCACTGCGGTCGCTTGATAGGCGAAGGCAAGCATCGCACCGACCGAGAGATCGAACTCCGACACAGCAAGGGCAAAGACCAGGCCGAGTGTGAGGATGAGCAATATGGTTTGGGAACCAAAAATGATACGAAAATTGCGCGTCGTAAAAAACGTGTCTGGCTCGATGAGCGAGAAAATCAAGACAACGAGAAGCCAAACGCCGAGGAGCGCAAAGCGTTCGACCCAAGCGGTCACGGCACTCTCTCAGTGTGGATGAGAGTATCGGACGCCTTGTGGCAGCGCATCTCTCTCGGTGCCAAGACGCCAAATCCGGCGGCAGGCCGCTTCTGCCTGCTTGCGAATCGCGTCCATGTCCGACCCGACGACCTTGCGATCCACCACGACAGGTCTTCCGTCGACCACCGAGTGCTTCACGTCGGAAGCGGTCGAATAGTAGACGAGGGCGCGTAGCGGATCGAATACTGGCGAGTTGAACGGAGTAGAGATATCAATCGCCACCGCGTCGCCACGCGCGCCGGGTTCCAGACGACCAAGATCGTCGCGACCGAGGGCCCGCGCCGCACCAAGCGTCGCGCTCGTGACGAGATGCTGGGCGTGCGGAAGAGCGACGTTGTTTTGACTGATTTTGCCGAGGAGCGCACCGAGCCGCAGGTCCTCGATCAGATCGTGCGAAAAGGAATCAGTGGCCAGCGCAACGTTCACCCCCCGCTTCAGGAATTGCCAATAGGGGCTATTCAAGCCTTCCTTTGCCTTGCGGTACGAGCAGTGCACGACGTGCGCACGGGCACGCGCGATAATTTCCATGTCGGTCTCAGTGACATACGATACGTGGGTCGCAAGTACGTCAGGCCCGAGAAAATCGATATCGTCCAGATATTGAACCGGTGTCTTGTTTCCGTGCTGCTCGGCAATTGCGCGGGTCTCCGAAAGATGCTGCGCAAGGTGCAGATGCACTGTGACATCACGCTCTTGCGCCTCCTTCTTGGTTTCGCGGAGAATCTCTTCCGGCACGGTATCCGGCGCATGCGGCGACAGGTGTATGCGGAGTCGATCGTCGAAGCGACCGTGATGGTCGCCATGGAGTTTGAGCCCGGCGGCCAAACCGGCTGCGACATCGCCAGGGTCATCGATGACGATCTTGCCGTCCTGAACATAGCCGATCGAGCCCACGTTCCCCGGATAGGTCAGCCCGAGATTGGAGCGAAAACCAAGCCGCTCCACCAGCTCCATCCATATGTCGGCGCCGCCGAAGTTCTCCTCGACGATCATCGTGGCGCCGCCCAGCAACATCGCGATGGCATCCCATTCCATGACGGCGGCGAATTCGTCCTGGCTCAGCTCGGTATAGCCGAGCCCGAGCAAGGGGATCAGGCTGTGATAGAAAGCGCCGTCCTCAAGGATGTTGAGATCCTCGGAAACGCCGCGGGCGTGCGGCGTGCACCCCGCGTGGGTGTGGCAATTGACGAGGCCCGGCACCACAACACAGCCAGTGGCGTCGATCTCGACGTCCGTTCGCCCCCGGTAGTCTTCCTCCAGGCCGACAACCGTGCCATCTTCGATGACGAGGTCCCGGCCGTAGAGAGTTTGAGGTTGGCTTCCGCCAGTCCACACAGCGTCCGCGCGGATCACCGTAACCGTCGCGGTATCGCTCATGTCTTCGGTCCCTTCCGCTAAGCAAAATTTCAATTATGTGCGCGCAACTCTCACCTCTCCGAGGCGGTTCGACTGCGCGGGAGGCTATGCGCTCATGCTAGCACGAACGGTCTTCGGTATGTTGCCGACGACGAGCAACATACTCCCTCACCAACGCGCTGCGCCGCCATCAGTATTGAGCGTGGAACCCGTCACCCAATGGGCCTCCTCCGAGGCAAGGAACAGTACCGACGGCGCGATGTCTCCAGGTTGTCCACGCCCCTTGAGCGCCTGCATGGGTTCTACGACATCGAAAAATTCCACCCAGTCGCTGTCGAGTACACCCTCGCTCGCCGTCATGCCCGGCGAGACTGCATTGACGGTGATGTTGTAAGGGCCCAACTCCGTTGCCAGCGCGCGAGTCAACGCGAACACGCCACCCTTAGCAGCGACGTAGTGGGCAAGTCCCGGCGTGCCCCAGAAAATTGTATTCGAGCAAATGTTGACAATGCGGCCATAGCCATGCCGACGCATTTCCCGTGAAGACGCTTGGCACATCAGGAAGACACCGTCTAGATTGACACGCATGAGGCGTCGCCACTCCACCAGATCGATGCTCTCCCAATTCAATGGAGGCGGAATGAGGGCGGCGTTGTTCACCAATATGTCGATCTTAGCCGCGCGCTCGACAACCTCCGCATGGAGCGCGTCAACTTGATCTGGGTCGCCCACGTCAGTTTCGATCGCAAATGCCCCGTTGCCGATCGACGCCGCGACGGCTGATGCGCCCGGCCCGTCGACATCGGCGATCACGACCCGAGCGCCGTTGAGTCCAAAGCCCTTGGCGATCGCAGCACCGATGCCGCGCGCCCCGCCGGTGACGATCGCCACCCGATTATCGAAGCGAATCATGCTGACCTCTCCGCCGCCTCGGCCAAGGCGAGCCGTCGGGCCCTTCGTGTTGGGCATCGCAGCAGCGGCTTGCGGCAGCCAGGCTGCGCTGGCCACCCATCAGCTTGCGTCCGTGGCATCGCCTCGCTCCAAGAGCGGAGCGCGGCTTCTGTCGACCTTGTTTGCGACGTACTCGCCCGACACGATCGGGGCGTATTTTGGCGGATGGAGAGAACTCGTGCACGTCGGGAGACACTCGATCAAGGCATCATAGTTCGGTTGTTGGAAAAAGAGCAGCGAAAGCTTGGTTGCATCCGCTCTAGCGCGGGGTGGGTTCACGACCCGGTGCATGGTCGAGCACCAGCGGTCATTGGTCCATTGCGCCATCAGGTCGCCCAGATTGATCACGAACGTTCCGGGTATGCAGGGGACGTCCCGCCACGAGCCATCCTTCGTTTGCACTTGCAGACCGCCCACATCACTGTCCGTGTGAACGATCGACAAGCTTCCGAAGTCTGAATGCGGTCCGCAACGGAGTTGGTTCTTTAGCGGTGTCTCGGTTTGGAGCGGATAATAGATCATTGCCAAATTTGTGATATGCCTTTTGAACTTGTCGTCAAAGAAGTCTAGTGGTAACTCCAGAGAAACAGAGAAGATGCTCATAAGGATCGCGGCGAGTCGCTCCATCTCAGCGTAATAGGATTCCCACGTCTTCCGAAATTCCTTTGGCCTGTCAGGCCACACGTTGGGCGCGAAAAAGCGCGAGCCTGCATGGCCGTGATGATATTCGTCGTATGCATGGTCAAAAGGACCACTGATGAAGCATTCTCGAAGATCCGGCGGTCCTCGCTCCTCATCCATGGTGTACGCGGCGTCTTCGCTACCCATTGGCAAATAGCCTCGGTAGCGATCCGTCGACATCGTGAGTCGTACCTTTTCCCAGTAGGGGAGTGCCACGTACTCGTGGCACGTCGAGTCCATCGCTGTGCTCAGATCATCCGGCACGCCATGTCCAGTGATGATGAGGAAGCCGATCCTTCGGCATGCCTCGTCTACCTCGCGCGCAATCCGCGATTTGACCTCATCGGAGCCCGTTCTGAACTGGCCGATGTCGATGATAGGAATGAGATCCTCAGCCGATGCTTGAGTCATGGCTCTACTCCCTAAGGCTTATTCGGCGTGGCGGCGCTTTCGGCAGGCGCGGCCGAGGTCGCACCGGGCCTCGTTAGGCCCGAGGTGCTCGCCGAACGGGCGTGTTCTTGGCTTGTCGCCCACGGGCTGCCGCTCATTGGCGCCATCCCCGGCACCCACAGCGCGCGTGAGGGTATCTATGTTGCGCTTATTGACGCTGATGCTGAGCTCGGTGGCACATTTCCGAGGGGAATTCTCCATAGAAGAAAGGGTAGCATATCGAGCGGGAAACGGAACCGACCGAAGCCGCTTTGGCGAGCGCTACCTGCGCATTCATCTAGCTGCCATCACATGGCTGTTCCGGTCCACCATCGGCGCATGGGCCACGGTGCCGAGCGTCGTTCCCTTGCCGCGTCCCTCCCGATAGCCCTGACAGTCCGCGCGCCCCGCCGACAGGGCAGTCGGGCTCGACCGGTCGCACCGCAATTGGCCTCGCCCAGGGCCTCATCCAGTAACGTCCGCGCCGCGTCCGGCGGCATCCAGTTCCTGACCAGCGGCACCAGCGCGGCCGATACCGGCTCGACGATTTCCCTGACCGCCCGTTCGCGGAACCCTTCCGCGGCCCCCAGACGCACTTCCGGCGTATCGTCCAGCAGCCAGTACATGGCGATTCGGCCACACGCCGGCGGTGGAGTTGACCCGGTTTCGTGGACGGTTATGGATTTGGGCGAGCGGGGGGTAGCTGGCTCCTTTCGTAGTTGACGGGTGACTGATATCCGATGGCGGAGTGGCGCCGTCGTGGATTGTACCAGCCCTCGATGAACTCGAAGACGGCCATCCGTGCTTCGGCATGAGACCGGAACCTCCGGCGCTCGAGCAGCTCGCATTCGAGGGTCGCGAAGAAGCTCTCGCACATCGCATTGTCGTAGCAATCCCCGACCGATCCGGTGGAGGGGCGCACGCCGGCGTCCCGGCATCGCTTGCCGAAGGCGAGCGAGGTGTACTGCGATCCCTGGTCGCTATGGTGGATCACGCCGTCGGGCCGACGCTGCCAGAGCGCCATGTCGAGGGCATCGAGCACGAGCTGTGTGCGCAGGTGGTTGGCCATGGACCAGCCGACCACGCGGCGGCTGAAGGCATCCAGCACGACGGCGAGGTACAGGAACCCGGCCCAGGTGGGGATGTAGGTGATGTCCGCGACCCAGAGCCGATCGGGTGCGTCGACGGTGAAGTCGCGCTCGACCAGATCCGGTGCCGCTCGGGTGCGCGCGTCCCGTACCGTCGTCCGTGTCCCCTTGCGCCGACTGATGCCCCTCAAGCCGGCACGGCGCATCAATCTGGCGATCCGCTTGCGGCCCACAGCGTGGCCTTGAGCGACGAGTTCGGCATGAACGCGGGGGGTGCCGTAGGTCCCGCGCGAGGCGCGGTGGATGTCACGGATGCGATCGAGCATTGCTCCGTCGCTCTCGGCGCGGGCCGACGGCGCCCGGCCTTGCCACGCGTAGTACCCGCTGGCGGAGACCCCCAGCAGCCGGCACATCGTGGCGACAGGATAGAAGGCCCGGTTGGCTCTCACGAACTCGAAGACCCGGACGGGATCGAGCCGGTCTCCCGAGCAAACCAGGCCGCGGCTTTTGCCAGTATCTCGCGCTCCTGGCGCAGCCGGCGGTTCTCACGCCTGAGCCGTCGCAGCTCCTCGCGCTCGGCACTGGTCAAGCCGTCATGTGAGCGGCCCTCGTCCCGGTCGGCCTGGCCGACCCAGTTACGGATCGACTGAGCGGAAGGCTCGAACTCCCGAGCCAGCTCCTCCGGCGAGCGGCCCGATCGAACCAGCTCGACCATCTGCTCCCGGAAACCGGATGGATAGGGTGGACGTGTCATCGGCATCGTGGACTCCTTTCTCCCAACTGATCAGGTGTCCACCGAAACGGGGCAAGTCCAAGGGCGCTGTGCGGCTGTCCACTTGTTCACGGGGCTTTGGCCGGTCGCGTCGAAGCGGATCACGCGGCCTGCCGGGTTGAGGTGTCGATGGGCTCGCCGTCGGTTTGGTATCGCGCCAGGCATCGGGGCCCGTGGAAGACGGCGAGCGTGCCGTCGGGATACTCGTGCACCCGGACCGTGGCCTTGACGTAGTGGCGGCGGTGGCGGTCGGCGGGGAGCTGGAGCACCCGGCGCTTGTAGCGCTACGGTGTTGTCGTTAGCGACGGTGCGCTCCTCCTGGACGCAGAGGATATCGTCGAGCGCGCCGGCGAAGGGGACGAAGGCTGAGCCTTGGGCCTCGGCCGGGGTGGCGAAGTGGGCGTTGTGTTGGGGCAGATAGACCTCCTTGAGGAAGCGGTTGGCCTCATCGATCCCGGTGATGCCGGCGAGCCGGAGTTCCTGGGGCAGGCGCTTCTGCAAGGTGCCGAACATGCGCTCGGACCGCCCCCTGGCTTCGGGCGAATAGGCCGGGATCAGCTCGATGCCGAGGCGCTGAAGCGCGCGCCCCACCTGGGTCGGATTGTCCCTGTCCACCTTGCCGCCCGCGTCGGGCGTGTGCCAGTAGTGACTGGCCCGGTCGGCATAGAGCGAGCAGAACAGCCCGCGCTCCCCGATCACCTCGAAAAGTGCCCGGAAGCTCGACATCGTGCCCTCTTCGTCGACGAAGAAGGCCGAGTAGATTTCGCTCGTGGCGTCGTCCATGGTGACGATCAGGTCGAGCGCCGGCTGGCCGGGGAGCCACTCATGGCGCGAGCCGTCCTGGTGCACCATCATGCCGGGGAGCGCGCGACGGGGGCGCTTGCGCCGGTGCGCGCCGCGCCTGGGCGCCGCTCGCCTGCGCCCATAAGCCTGCAAGGTCAACCGCACCCAGTTGTAGCTGCGCTCGCAGCCGTGCTCCGCCACCAGCTTCTCGTGGAAGTGCTTGGCGGTGAAGTCCCAGTAGCGGGTGTCGAACAGCTCAAGCACCCGCGCCACTTCGTCCACCGGCGCGCGACGTGCCGAGACCCGGTCCAGACGGCGGTCGTAGAGGCCCTCCGCACCGTCGGCCTCAAAGCGATCCCGCCAGCGCCGGAAGGTGCGTTCCGAGACGCCCAGTATCTCCGCCGCCTCCGCCTGGCCCAGCACACCGCGACGGGTGCGCCCGTGAACCTCTTCGAACTTCATCAATCTCAGCCCCTGTGCCTGCTCCGTCCGACGCATCCAAACCCTCCGTGGCTTGGAGGCCTTCTAAAGCCGGACAGATCATCTGGTACATGCACCGGACATATCCTGTGTTAGCGACAGGCTGGGAATCTGGGGCTGTCGAGAACATTCTGAGTTGACCGGTTTATGTATCAGATGAGTTGACCGCTTCGGTTGGTGTTGTTGGGCCTGTGGGGAAGTGGTCAGGCGCGGAGCGGCTGTCCACTTGTCCACAGGGCTTCGGCCGGTCGCGTCGAAGCGGATCACGCGGCCTGCCGGGTTGGGGTGTCGATGGGCTCGCCGTCGGTTTGGTATCGCGCCAGGCATCGGGGCCCGTGGAAGACGGCGAGCGTGCCGTCGGGATACTCGTGCACCCGGACCGTGGCCTTGACGTAGTGGCGGCGGTGGCGGTCGGCGGGGAGCTGGAGCACCCGGCGCTTGTAGCGCACGGTGTTGTCGTTCGAGACGGTGCGCTCCTCCTGGACGCAGAGGATATCGTCGAGCGCGCCGGCGAAGGAGACGAAGGCTGAGCCTTGGGCCTCGGCCGGGGCCGCGAAGCGGGCGTTGTGTTGGGGCAGATAGACCTCCTTGAGGAAGCGGTTGGCCTCATCGATCTCGGTGATGCCGGCGAGCCGGAGTTCCTGCGGCAGGCGCTTCTGCAAGGTGCCGAACATGCGCTCGGACCGCCCCCTGGCTTCGGGCGAATAGGCCGGGATCAGCTCGATGCCGAGGCGCTGAAGCGCGCGCCCCACCTGGGTCAGATTGTCCCTGTCCACCTTGCCGCCGGCCTCAGGCGTGTGCCAGTAGTGGCTGGTCCGGTCGGCATAGAGCGAGCAGAACAGCCCGCGCTCCCCGATCACCTCGAAAAGCGCCCGGAAGCTCGACATCGTGCCCTCTTCGTCGACGAAGAAGGCCGAGTAGATTTCGCTCGTGGCGTCGTCCATGGTGACGATCAGGTCGAGCGCCGGCTGGCCGGGGAGCCACTCATGGCGCGAGCCGTCCTGGTGCACCATCATGCCGGGGAGCGCGCGACGGGGGCGCTTGCGCCGGTGCGCGCCGCGCCTGGGCGCCGCTCGCCTGCGCCCATAAGCCTGCAAGGTCAACCGCACCCAGTTGTAGCTGCGCTCGCAGCCGTGCTCCGCCACCAGCTTCTCGTGGAAGTGCTTGGCGGTGAAGTCCCAGTAGCGGGTGTCGAACAGCTCAAGCACCCGCGCCACTTCGTCCACCGGCGCGCGACGTGCCGAGACCCGGTCCAGACGGCGGTCGTAGAGGCCCTCCGCACCGTCGGCCTCAAAGCGATCCCGCCAGCGCCGGAAGGTGCGTTCCGAGACGCCCAGTATCTCCGCCGCCTACGCCTGGCTCAGCACACCGCAACGGGTGCGCCCGTAAACCTCTTCGAACTTCATCAGTCTCAGCCCCTGTGCCTGCTCCGTCCGACGCATCCAAACCCTCCATGGCTTGGAAGCCTTCTAAAGCCGGACAGATCATCTGGTACATGGACCGGACATATCCTGTGTTACCGACAGGCTGGGAATCTGGGGCTTGACGGATGACGGATAATTCTCCAGAATGAGAGTGCTGGCAGTGGCGTCTTCGCTAAGGGGGCGTTCCCGAGATGGGGGTGTGTGAGTCGTTGGCTCTGCGTCCTTCGCCAAGGGGGAAACGAACCCCTGACTCCGAAGGCGTGACCCCAAGTGCCAACCGACACCACTGGTACATGGCAGAGGCAACGGGATAACCATCGGGTGATGCTGGGGCCGTGCATCCGCACGGAGTCTCTGAGCGCTCCCCTAAGCCTAAAGCGACCCGGTGTCGTTCCCATGTTTTGGCGTGGGTAGAGGAGCAATCGTCAACGCAAGACCATAGTCCCTTACTGTTTTGTCGGTCGAGCAATAAGCCATCCGGGACATCCCATATAAGGTGGCAAGGCCGACACCTGAAGGCTTTGACATGGTCGTCTGGGAGGCAAACCAATGCGAAAGAGCCGTCATCAATACTTTCACCTAAATCGCCGTCATTTCATCAAGTGCGCGGCTGCGGGCTCGGTGATCGTGGGCGCCCCTGCGGTGCTCCAGGGTCTCACCCGCCGCGCCAAGGCCGCCGACAAAGGAACGATCCGGTTTCTGACGACAGCGCCGACTCTCGTTCCTGGGGACTGGGAAACCTTTGAGCGCGAGACCGGGTTCAAGATGGAGAACACCATCATCAAGGACGACCCCGGCATCTTCCTGACCGAGATGGAGGTCAATGACGGTGGCGAGCGATTTGACGTTATCGCCTCACTCTCTGGTGTCGAGCAGTCGCTAATCGATAGCGGCCTGATCATGCAGATCGACACGAACCAAATCCCGAATTGGGCCGGCATGACCGGCAGTGTCAAACAGGTGCCGTATCTGGTGCGTGACCTCAAGCCTGAGAGCAACCGGGTCTGGGGCATACCGTTCGTGATGAACGCCGACAGCTTTGGCTATTTCCCGGAAAAACTGGGTGAGCCCCGCCCACCGGAAGAGGTTTCCTGGTCGCTCATCTTCGAAAGCGAAAAGACCATGGGTCGGACCTCGACCGGCGACAATTACATCTATCTCTGGGAGGTGATCGCTTACCTCAAGAACTCTGGCAAGCTGGAGGTCGCAGATATCACGAACCCGACACCGAAGGAAGCAGAGGCGGCTGCAGATTTTCTGATCGAGCGCAAGAAGGCCGGTCAATTCCGCAACTTCTGGAAGACGTTCGACGACCAGCTCGCCGACGTCAAGAACGGCGAGGTGGATGCGCTTGTCTGCTGGGAGCCGGTGGTGAAGGAGGCCCAGAAGTCAGGGCTCGATTTCGCCTACGCCAACGGCAAGGAGTTCCTCCTGAAGTGGATGCACGCCTGCTACATCCCCACCCAGGTAGCGGACCGCGATAGGCTCGAGGACGTCTATACCGCGCTCAACTGGATCCTCAGCGGCAGCTATGCCGCCGCGATCACGCCGCTCCGCGGCTACGTCACGGGGCGTCCCGACCTCGGCAAACAATATGCGGAAGAGCACGAGCTCGGTCCAAATACGGCCAAGGCGATTGACGGAGCGCTTAGCAAGCTCGACGTCAAGTTCGCGAAGGAGGACTTCTGGTTCAACGCGGTTCCCGAACATCTGCAGGACATTCAGGCGCAAATGGACCGCGTACTCAACGCCTAGCCCGCACCGGCCACCGTTGTAGCCGGCAGTCTTGCGGCTCGGCAGGCGGGGCGACCCACCGGCCGGTTGAGTCAGGGATGCCTCAACCGGCCTCGCTCCTGAGGACGCGGGTCGCCTCCCAGTCAATCGCAAGTTCGTCCGTGATCGCGACACGATAGACGTCGCGCGCCCGGGCTCGCGAGACGTTGCCTTCCTGCACGTCCTCGAGCACGCGCTCCGGCTCCCGTTCCCAGGGTGGGCCGTAGCCGCCGCCTGCTTGGGTCACACCGAAGATCACCTCGTCCGGCGCGAGGATGATCTGCGCGGTCGGCGGCAGCGTCGCGGTGCTGCCATCGGCCCGTCGGACGAATGCCCGGCCCGGCGCGCCGCACTCGCCGCCCAGCACGCCCTTCGCAGGGTTCACGACCCCGTCCATCACGTAACCGACCTCGAGCTCGCAATTCTGCGGACCATAGGCGACCTGCACCGAGGGCGCGCCGGTGCGCCGACCCGGCCCCTCGGTATCGGGAAGGATGAACCGTTCCCACACGATCAACGGCTGGTAGCGCTCATCAAGCTCGATACTGTCTTGGTACGACATGCCGCCATTGGGACCGTGCAGAAGAGTCAGCCAGCCATCGGCCTTGGAGCCGCCCGCGCACGAAGTCCCGCCGAGAAACAGCTGGTTCACATAGCGCTTTCCCGTCCGTGGATCGACGCCGGAGACGACGGCCATCGCCGGCGAGGCGAACGTGCCATGCTCGGCCATGCCGGCGCCGGCCATGATCTTGGCGATGGCGGTTTGCGTCGCGTTGATGATGCGGTCGTTGATGTTGGAGGTCGCCACCGAGCAGCTGACGGGGTGGCGAGGCACGCCTGTGATGCAGTTCTCCCTGAGCAGAATGTCTATGCGGCTTTGGGAGCCCCCGTTTTTGGGGATCGTGTGATCGACGCTGTTGAACAAGCCGATCATTGCGCCCGTTCGCGCCGTGCATTCTGTCTGATTCAGGCCGCACGGCAGATTGTCGAGGTTGTCGCGCAAGTCGATCTCGATGCGGGCCTCGTCGGGCAGGACCCGCACCTTCACCTTGACGGGAATGCCATCCTCGGGCGTTCCGGGGAAGGGGTCGTGGACGCTGACCGAGACGGCTTCCCCACCCGTCATCTGCCTGATCGTCGCGATCATGCGCTGCTCGCTGTAGTCGAGCCATTGTTCCGTGAACGCATGAAGGCTGTCCCACCCCACCTCCGCGCCAAGTGCGCGAATCTCACGCTCCCCGATGCGCGCCGAGCCGAGCATGCCGAGAAAATCCCCGTACCATTGCTCCGGCACGCGGATTCGCATCTTGCACATACGGATGATGTCCTGATTCAGCTCACCGTTTTCCTGCACACGAACGCACGGGAAGATCAGCGTTCCCTCCTGATAGACGTCGCGCGCGTCGCCGAAATAGGTCGTGGGAATGGAGTTTCCCGTATCGGCCTGGTGGGCCTTGGTCATCACGGTGAAGTGATGCTCACCGTCATCATCGAAGACCGGGATCAGGATGCTGTGGTCGGCCGCGTGCGTGCTGCCGTGGTAGGGAGAGTTGTGGAGAAATGCGTCGCCCGGCTTGAAATCGGGATGCAGCTCGTGCATCGAGCGGACCATCATCTCGGCGCCGAGCACGTGGGCGGGCAGGCTCTCGGCCGCGACGAGGAGCTGGCAATCGCGCGTGACGATGCAACAGGAGAAATCCCGTGCCCGATTGAGCACACCGGACCGGCCCGTGCGCAGAAGGGTGTTGCCCATCTTGCTCGCGATGCCTTCGAAGCGGTTCGCGAGGATCGCGAGCTCGGCACCGTCGAGGGTGCGCGTCTTGCCGAGCGTCATGTGCCTCCTCCCGTCATGGCGTCACGATTAAGGCGTCACGATCAGGGCGCCGCGATCGGTCGATCGAAACGACGCGTCGGGGTCGATGACCACCGTCGTGAATGGCGATTCGATGATCGCCGGCCCGCGTCGGATCACGTCCGGCTCGAGCGTGTCGAAGCGCTCGACCGCTGCTTCGACGAAACCGCTTTGCGCGAAGTAGACCGTGCGGCGGCGCGACCCGCCGCCGGTACCGCCGGCGATCCTGAGCCGCCCTCCGGCGCTTTCCGCGCGCAACCGGCAACGAACCTTCGCCGACCAACTGACAAACTCGATCAGCGATTCGGGATCGCGAATGGCGAAGATCTCCTCGTGGGTACGGTGGAAGGCTTCGCTCAACTCGGCGAGATCAGCAGCACCGGCGATCCGCTGGCTGGGCAGGGGCACCGGAATCTCCCAAACCTGGCTCGCGTACCGCGCCTCGACCGCGTAGTCGATCCGCTGCTCGACGGAGCCGCGGCCCGAATCGGCGATGAACTGCTGACACCGTTGGCGCAAGTCGTCGAGCGCTGCGTTCACGCCGTCGAAGTCGAACTCGCTTGAATCCGAGAAGATCGTCGTTCGGAACTCGTTGGTGAGCTCGGACATCAGCGCCCCCGCGGCACTCAACGCAGCGCCCGTCTCAGGAATTATGAGTTGCGGGCAGCGCAGGCGCCGCGCCACGAAGACGGCGTTCAATCCGGCTGCCCCGCCGCCGCCGATCAGTGATGCACCCGATGGATCGATGCCCTGATTGACGGTGATGTCCGTGATCGCCTGGACCATGTTCTCGGTGGCGACGTTGATGACGCTCCACGCGGCGTACTCGACCGACTTGCCGAGCGGCGTTGCGATGTGGCGCTCGAGCGCGTCACGTGCGGCATCGACATCGAGTCGCATCGTGCCGCCCAGAAAATAGGACGGATCGAAATAGCCCAATACGAGCGCGGCATCCGTCACGGTGGGGTCTGTGCCGCCTTGTCCATAACATACCGGGCCCGGCGAGGCGCCGGCGCTCTCGGGGCCGACATGCAGGAGGCCGCCCTGGTCGACCCGCGCAATGCTGCCGCCGCCCGCGCCAATGCTCCGCACGTCGACCGAGGGGAAGCCGGTCATGTGGCCGAGGAACGGCGCGCCGATCCAGGTTTCGCGCGTCCACGGAATGGCTCCGCCGCGCACGAGGCTGACGTCGTACGTGGTACCGCCGGTGTCTGCGACGATCGCGTTCTCGGTTGCTCCTTCCGCGACGTTGTAATGGGCCCCGGCGATGGGTGCGAGCGCCGGACCGGAGTTGATCGCATGGATCGGAGTGCGGGCGAGGTCGCTCGCGTCCATCATGCCGCCCTGCGAGGTCAGAGCGAGGACCCGTCCCTTGAACCCGGCCTCCGCGAGCCGTCCAGAGAGGCCGTCGAGATACCGCGTCATCAGCGGCTTGAGCGAAGCGTCGATCGCGGCTGAGGAGCCGCGCCGATATTCGCGCAGGGTCGGGTTGAGTCGGTGCGACAACGTAAACGGCACACCCGGAAGATGCGCCTCCAGGAGCTCACCGACGCGGATCTCATGCGCCGGATTGATAATGGACCAAAAGAGGCAGACCGCGACCGCCTCGATCCCTGCCCTCTCGAGCTCCGCAATGACGGCGCGCACCGCATCATCGTCGAACGGGACGAGCTCCTCGCCGGTTGCGTCGAGGCGGCCGGGCACCTCGAACGCCAGGGCACGCGGCACGTAGGGCTTGGGATACTCGTTCGTATAGTCGAACGGCCTCAGGCGTCCGCCTTCGCGGATGGTCAGAACGTTGGGATGTCCCTGGGTCGTCAGGTAGGCGGTCTTCGCCGTGTTGCCCGTAATGATCGCGTTGATGGCGTGGGTCGTGCCGTGGATAAACACCTCGCCGCGCCCCAACAGGTGCGCAACCGATTCGCCGAAATCCGCAGCCGCCGTGGCCACGACATCGAGCACGCCCGCCACAGGGTCGGCCGGCGTCGTCGGCGCCTTATACATACGTAGCTCGCCGTTCCTGTCCTCCGCGATGAGGTCCGTGAATGTCCCGCCGGTATCGCAAGCGAACCGCATCGGCTCCTCATTGCGTATTCAGCGCACCGGGATCGGCTTGTCGAATACCCTAACAGGTCTCGGTCGGATCGTTCAGTGTCAATCCCTGATTCCCGGATAAGGCTCGCCCTCATTCCCCGAGTAGGGCGTTGGCTGGTTGGGTGTGTGGGTCTTTGGCGGCGGGTTGGACTTGCCCCGTTTCGGTGGACACCTGATCAGTTGGGAGAAAGGAGTCCACGATGCCGATGACACGTCCACCCTATTCATCCGGTTTCCGGGAGCAGATGGTCGAGCTGGTTCGATCGGGCCGCTCGCCGGAGGAGCTGGCTCGGGAGTTCGAGCCTTCCGCTCAGTCGATCCGTAACTGGGTCGGCCAGGCCGACCGGGACGAGGGCCGCTCACATGACGGCTTGACCAGTGCCGAGCGCGAGGAGCTGCGACGGCTCAGGCGTGAGAACCGCCGGCTGCGCCAGGAGCGCGAGATACTGGCAAAAGCCGCGGCCTGGTTTGCTCGGGAGACCGGCTCGATCCCGTCCGGGTCTTCGAGTTCGTGAGAGCCAACCGGGCCTTCTATCCTGTCGCCACGATGTGCCGGCTGCTGGGGGTCTCCGCCAGCGGGTACTACGCGTGGCAAGGCCGGGCGCCGTCGGCCCGCGCCGAGAGCGACGGAGCAATGCTCGATCGCATCCGTGACATCCACCGCACCTCGCGCGGGACCTACGGCGCCCCCCGCATCCATGCCGAACTCGTCGCTCAAGGCCACGCTGTGGGCCGCAAGCGGATCGCCAGATTGATGCGCCGTGCCGGCTTGAGGGGCATCAGTCGGCGCAAGGGGACACGGACGACGGTACGGGATGCGCGTGCCCGGGCGGTGCCGGATCTGGTCGAGCGCGACTTCACCGCCGACGCACCCGATCGGCTCTGGGTCGCGGACATCACCTACATCCCCACCTGGGCCGGGTTCCTGTACCTCGCCGTCGTGCTGGATGCCTTCAGCCGCCGCGTGGTCGGCTGGTCCATGGCCAACCACCTGCGCACACAGCTCGTGCTCGATGCCCTCGACATGGCGCTCTGGCAGCGTCGGCCCGACGGCGTGATCCACCATAGCGACCAGGGATCGCAGTACACCTCGCTCGCCTTCGGCAAGCGATGCCGGGACGCCGGCGTGCGCCCCTCCACCGGATCGGTCGGGGATTGCTACGACAATGCGATGTGCGAGAGCTTCTTCGCGACCCTCGAATGCGAGCTGCTCGAGCGCCGGAGGTTCCGGTCTCATGCCGAAGCACGGATGGCCGTCTTCGAGTTCATCGAGGGCTGGTACAATCCACGACGGCGCCACTCCGCCATCGGATATCAGTCACCCGTCAACTACGAAAGGAGCCAGCTACCCCCCGCTCGCCCAAATCCATAACCGTCCACGAAATCGGGTCAACTCCAGGGAAGCCGCGCGCGAGAGAGGACTCTCGCTCCGCCTGTGACTGCGCATGTGTTCGCACGTGCGACGAATCGCAGAATTCCCCACGTCTTAGCTCTGAGATGAACATCATCGCAGTACCCCGATTAAAGTGCAGTCTGCCGTCCGGTTCGGAACCAGCTGCTCGGGCTCCTTCACCTGCCAGCCAATCACCGCCTGCGACACCTTACGCGCGACAGGTCTGCGACCAGAATCTGCCGAACCTCAAGCCTTCCGGTTCGAGCAGGGATTTGCATGGTATTCGCCACTCGTTCGCCTCCGAGGCGGTGATGGGCGGAGAGAACCTGCCGATGGTGGGGGAAAATCCTCGGCCACACCCAGGCCCAGACCACCGCTCGCTACACCCACCTTGCCGACGATCCCCTGCAAAGCGTATCGGATCGGGTTGCCTCTTTCCTCAAGAAGGCCATGGACGAATAGGGCGTCCAGCGATCGAGGCCGAAGAGTCGTAGAGATCGATTCCACACCTTCGGCGTCGTCGCGGAGTTTGGATCGGGCGCGATGGTCGAGAGGAGTACGGGTTGCGACGATCCAGGTGGGCGCGGTCCGAGGGCAAGGCGGCAGTGGCAGGCCGCGCGAAGCAGCGCCGGCGATAGCCGATGGCTGTCGACGGGAGCGGGACGGGGCCACGGCAGGGTGCTGGAAGCGAAGTGGCAGCCCGGCATCCCTACGTCATCCGCATCAGGGAAGCCGGCACAACCGATTGGGGATTCAGCTTCGAAACCCCCATTCCGACCTGCACCTTCGTCGATCTTGAGCCCGACATCGAGTACGAGCTCCAAGTGCGCGCCAAGACACCCGCCGGCGAGGGCGAGCCCGCCTACATCAAGATGCGTACCAACCCTGCCGGCGCCGCGATCAACATCGTTCCGTTTCCGAAGCGTTGACCCAACCTTGGTAAACGCGCCGTGCTCAACCTTCGCTGATAGCGATCGAACCGGTCCTCGCGTCGAGCACGCTCTCGGAACCTCATCACAGCGCAACTGGCGCGCGCCCGCACCGGCACGCGTTCACGCGGCAAGGCGTTCGAGCTTTCGGCGCAGATCGTCTTCCGCCTCGAGCGAGGCGACCGCAGTTCCGGCAACATTGGTCAGCCGCGCGAGGTCGAGTCGCGGTATCTCCTGCTGGTCGGCGAACACGATGACCGACTCGAAGGGCACGCGGTGAAGCAGAAAATGCGACAGCATGATTGTCGTCAGCCGCGCCTTGTCGCGGCCCGGAATGCCGTACAGGAACACCGACCTCCCGTCCTTCCCCTCAAAACGGTAGTCGACCGGATAGTGGTTGGCGTCCGGAACCTCAGGCGGAATGTAGTCGGTCTCGACGACTTCCTCGTCCAGGATGGTGAAGACCAGCCCGCGCAGGTCCTCGTAGAACGTCGAGGCGACCCTCTCGCGGCTCAGGAACGTCAGGTCATGGATCTTCGTCAACGCCTGACCGAACCTGAACAGCGCCCCCGCCACCTGGTCCGGCGGCGTCTCGATGGAGAAGATGCCCTCGTCTTCCTCGATGCCGCTCTCGCGCACGATTTGCTCACGCAGAGAGGCACGCACGCCTTCGTAGAACAGCTCCACGTCATGCTCGTAGCTCACGTGCATCAGAGTGTGGCCGCGATCGCTGAGCTTCACGCCTCCGGCTGCCGTTTCGGACAAGTAGATCGGGAAGTGATCGCCATCCGGAAACGTGAACGGCGATTCCATCATCAGCACATCGTCCTCGCGCCGGTGAATCCTAACCTCTGCGCACAGGCGCTCGCACAGCAGCTTTTCCAGTTGCACCTGATCAAGCGCCATCGAACAAGTCCCGCTCCTCATGATTCGCGGAAAGACCCTCGACGCCACAATCTTCTATCAGGCACGCGAGCGCTCCTTCCACGGTCCTGTACCGATCCGTTCCTTTGGCGTGGCTGTCGACTTTCCTCCCTGCCGCGAGCGCCTCGGCCGTGGCGCGATGAATGTGACAGGCGTAGCGGATCTTCCCGTGTACGTGGCTCGCCCCGTTGTAGCGAACTAAGCTCAGCGGCTTCCCGCCGCGCCGCGCCAGCGCCAAGCCGCACGAAAAGTCCAGATCGTCATCCAGGTTCTGCCGCTGGTAGATCCGGTAGACCGCCCCGTCTTCCGTTACGGCGTTGAAATTCCGCTGCTTGTGCCGGCCCGGCTTCTCCAGCCAACGGGCACCGGGATTCCTCACCCGCTTGGAGGCCGATCGAAGTCGGTCGAGCGCATCGTTCGACAGCAACAAATCAGTCATCGGACCATGGCCTGCGACCGCTGCCGCCGTGGCTCCGGGAGCGCCCGGCGAACCGGACCTTCACGCGCCTCAGGCCCGATCGCGACGATCCTGCTTCGTCCGCCCCTGGCGCCGCGTCCCTCGTTCCCGGGCCGATCTCCACGTTCCCGAATTCCAGACCCATCTCCGTTCCGCTGTCGCAACCGGTCACGTCTACGGTAAGCGCCGCTCCTCCCGGACGCAATCTCCCGACTCGGTACCGTTGCGCGCAACAGCGGATCGTTTCGCCTCATAGCCCGAGATCGCGGTCCACGGTCTTCGGCTCCGGCGTCTTCTCCGGTTCCTTCGCGGGTTCGATGCCCGGCTGCGTCCGGTCCATGCACGTCCGCATCTCCCGTCGGGCTACGGTCCCGGAGTCCCTGGCCCTGTTCTCGCCGAGCGCTTCCAGCGCCGTAATCCGCTGGTCGGTGAGTGCTTCGAGCTGCTCCTTGAGCCCCGCCTTGTCGTCGGTGACGAGCTCAGCGCGGTCGCGCGCGCGACTGATCTCGACATAGAGCATCTTCTGGTTGGTGAGGTTGGGGTGGTTCGCCTCGATGGCGGCGATCACCGTGTCTACGGTCCGGCCCTGGAACGCATGCACGGTGGACGTTCAGGCGCGGTCCATGTGCCGGAACTGCGGGTCGCCCGCGTTCATGTCAAGGGTGCGCCCGTCCTCGACCCGGCAACGCCAGCAGGACAGAAGCCGGGGCCGCGGCTTCTCCATGTGAGCCCCTCGGTCCGGCGCCGGGGCCGCGCCCCGCGCCTGCCCCGTCCCGATCAGGTCGCAAATATTGCGACTTGATCGAGGCGAGAACGCGACGGCCTGGTGCCGGCGAGCGCGCCGGGCGTTATTCCTTCCCGTTGTCGAGCTGGAAATAGCGGCGCAGGGACAAGTATGTGGTTGGCGTGACCGCGTAATTGCCCTCGCCGCCTTCCCAGTCGTCCCATCCGAGCAGGAAGGCCTTCTTCTTGCCGGTCACCGTTCGGGTGCGGATCGTCGTCCGGGACTGGAAATGACCGGGATTTTCTACCCCTGCGTCGACCAGCGTCCGGACATGAACGATGGGGCCGTGTTCCGCGAACACGCGCAGCCCCGCCCTGGTCTTCGCCGATGCTCCCTCCATCCACTGGCGGACCTGGCTGTAGGTCAGTTCCGCGACGTCGACCATGTCGAATTCGTCGAACTCCTCATCCTTGAAGCCGACCGGCGTTTCTTCCGGCAGAACCCTGGAGCCGAGAAAATCGAGGAGTTCCGCGCGCGCGGAAACGCTCAAGTGTGAGAGGTCATCGGTGGAAAGTGATATCTGCATGGCAGCCTCCGTTTGGTTTGGTATGATGCCCATCTTGATGGGCATAACGAACATAATGCGCAAGATACCTCATGTCAATGCCTAATGAGATTTTTTGCCTCTTTAGCATCCGGTGCAGTTCCACCCTTCCGAGCGCCTGTCGCCCACGGTGCCGTCCCTGCTCCGCGAACCTCACCTCGACCGTCGGCATGTCCACCCGGAAGGATGCGGCCCATTGCGGATGGCGCGGGTCTTCCCAGGCCAGCAGGTTCCACCGCGCCGCCTTCAGGTCGGCCTCCGCCTGCCTGCGCCAGGCATAGGGCGACGGCTCGATGAGCGCCGGCCCGGCATGGGCGCGCCCGTCCGCGACGTAGTCAGCGTTCGCCAACCTAGGGGGCTGGTCCTAGGGTGGGAGATTGCACGATGCCCCGAGCCGAGATCCGCTTACGGGACGAATGGCTTTGGGACGGCGCGAGTGGGTCGTCGCCCCGGCAGCGGCTCTTGGGGAATCGCAAAGCCATGCAACGTCAGTCGCCCCTGACGGACCTACGAGTCAATTGCATTACTACGGCTATGTCCATCCCTGTAAGAAGAAATCAAGGCGCATCCACCCTTCTGGGGTAAGCGATGTCGGCGAGGCACCCGGATTTCAGCTTGACGGAGGCTTGAAGTTCCAGGGGAGCAAGTTGTCGATGGCGCTGTTTGGATGGCCGGCTGCAATGGCTTCGAGAGTGGCCTTGAGCCAGGCATAAGGCTCGACGCGGTTCAGCTTTGCGGTCTCGATGAGCGAAGCGATGCGTCCCCATGCAGTGGCGCCTTCGTCGTGACCCGCGAACAACGCATTCTTTCTCGATAGGGCAATCGGCCGGGCGAGATTCTCGACACTGTTGCTGTCCATCTCGACGCGCCCGTCGGCGAGGAAGAACTGGAGACCATCCCAGTGTCGGGCGATATAGGCGAGCTTCTCGCCGAGGCGGGATTTGGGCGAGACGCGGGCGCGCTGCTGCTTCAGCCAGTCGCCGAAGGCCTGGACCAGGGGCGCGCTGCGTGTCTGCCGTTCGGCGAGACGCCGCTCGGGCGGGCTGCCGCGGATATCGGCCTCGATGGCGTAGAGTTCAGCGATCCGGCGCAAGCCTTCGGCCGCGATCTCGGAGCCGCTGCTGTCGTAGATTTCGCGCAGTTTTCTCCGACTATGCGCCCAGCAGTACGACAGCCGCAGCGGCGCGCCGCCCTTCCGGCTCGGTCCTGTGAGCCGGTTGTAACCGGCATATCCATCGACCTGCAGGATGCCGTCGAAGCCCTTGAGGAACTTTTCGGCATGTTCGCCGCCGCGCCCGGGGGCGTAGAAGTACACGACGCCCGGCGGATCGGGCCCGCCCCAGGCGCGGTCGTCCCTGGCCAGGGCCCACAGCCAGCCGGTCTTGGTCATCGCCATCCGGTCTTGCATCCCGGCTTCCCCATTGACGGTGGATCGGCCCTACAGTGTAGGGTGTAGGGGTTCCCGCCTGTCTCCATAACGCCTGTATGGCACGCTAGGCACGGGCAGCCCATCGCCCCGCATGTTCGGCGCCATCACGCCGGTGTTTTCCCGCGCTTCCGGTCCGAGCCTCAGCCAGCGCGCGGCGACCGCGCCGGCGATATTGTCGGATTTGACCTCGGCGACGTTGCCGCCGAGCTTCTCGAAGGCGCGCTCGATGTCGCCCTTCTGCGCCTGCCCGGCGCAGTCCTCCAGCCGTGCCTTGAGCCGCGCGCAGAACTGGCTGTAGCCGTAGGCCGTGCCGCCCTGCGCCAGCGCCTCGTCGCGGTACTCGACCCAGAGCTGGCGCCGGGTCAGTCGGGGGCGCCGCCGCTTGCGGGGCGCATTGAGATATTCGATAACCGCGGCCCAGTCGGGCTGCACATGCCCGCTGTCGCGATCAGGCGTTGGATAGAGCCGTGCCCGAAACGGACAGGGAAAGACAAAAACCGACACCCCCATGTCGGGAATGCCGGTATCGGTGGTTGCGGGGGCAGGATTTGAACCTGCGACCTTCAGGTTATGAGACTCGTTCCAATATTGGGCCAGAGGAAGCCGACCGACGCCAAGCAGTGCCGTTTATCCATATTATACAGGGTGTTGCGGGCTTCTCCGTCTCCGACTATGCGGCCATACAGGGCCATTGAGCGTCAAGAGTTTCTTTTCTGGTGTTGCCTCATGTGTTGACGCAGTTCCCGCGCGATGCCATGTTTCCTTCATGCAAACGAACACCGGAAAGCGCACCGCGAAGGTGCGCACGACACTCACCAAGCGGGTCATCGAAGCGCTTGAGCCGACCGACACGTCCTGGATCGCATGGGACGAGAAGCTCACCGGCTTCGGCATCCGTGTCCATCCCGGCGGCGCCAAGTCTTTCATCGTCAACTACCGTGCCGGCGACGGTGGCCGGAAGGCCCCCAACAAGCGCATCGTCATCGGCCGCTACGGCACGGTGACGGCCGATCAGGCGAGACGACAGGCACAGAAGATCCTCGGCAAGGTCGCCGACGGCGACAATCCGGCGGAGGAACGCGCCGAGGCGCGCAGCATGCCCACGCTCGCAGATACCTTCGAAGAGTATATGACGGCCAATCCCAACCGGACGAAGCGCACCAACGAGCTCTACCGCTACGAGGCGAAACGGTATCTGGGCGACTGGCTCACCCGCCCGCTCGACGCTATCGCGCGCAAGGATGTCGAGACCCGTTTCAACAGCATCACGGCCGACCACGGCTGGTCTGCGGCCAACCGGGCGATGTCGCTTCTGCGCTCCGTCTACCGCAGGCCCTGCGTCGACCTGGACGGGCTGCGCAATCCGGTCGATCTCTGGCTCGCCGGCGGCGGCAAGTTCCACCGCAAGACAAGGCGCAAGATCTCGGCCCCGGCAGAGGTGCTGCCGTGCTGGCGCGCCGGGATCGAGGCGGAGGTGCACAACCCGGCGATCCGGGACGCTCTCTGGTTTGGGCTCTACACCGGCATGCGCCGCGAGGAGGTGCTCACACTCCGCTGGGAGCGGGTCGACCTGGCAGAGCTCACCTTCCGGGTCGAGGAGACCAAGACCGGCGTGCCCTTGGAGCTTCCGATCACCCGGCAACTCGCGGCCATTCTCGAACGCCGCCAGGCCACGACCGACGGCTACCCGCGCGCCGTTGGCGACTGGGTGTTTCCCTCGCCCACCAGCGCCACCGGCCATGTGCAGGATATCCACCATCTCTACAGCCGCATCAGCAAGGCCGGCGGCTCCAAGTTCTGGTTCCACGGCCTGCGGAACTGCTTCATCACCGTCGCCGAACGCGAACTGATGCTGCCTTCCTCCCTCACCAAGCGCCTCGTCAATCACGCCCGCCCAAACGATGTCACCGAAGGCTATGCCGCCGACTGGACCGTCTCCCAACTCCGAGAACCGGCGCAGAACATCGCCGACCGGATCGAGGCGCTTTTGGCCGGACCGGAAAGCGTCGCCGACGCTGCGTGACCCATTCCCGTTCATTCCGCCTAGCTCCACAAGTTCCTGCCGAACACACACCGCTGGCTCCATTCTTACAGACGTCCGGCTCGACTATCCCGGACCGACCGAGGCGCCCGCCCGGGAGCCCATCGCCCTCCAAGCCCGACAATCCCTGGGTGATCCCCGGAAACAAGTCGGGCGGGCACATGACCGACGTCGATGGAGCGTCGGAGACCGTCCGCGCGCGGGCCGGGCTCCACGACATCCGCATCCATGGCATCCAACACAGATTTGCATCACGGGGACCGTCTGGGATCTGGTTCGCCGACGACAAGGCGAATGTGATGCTTATGCTTGAACAATCGTTAGTGGCCGCACCGGTTTCCATGAGTTCATCTGTCCGATCAGGCACTGGCCTCGCTCGTGCGGCGCCTCCGTGCCGGCCCGGGCATACGCCCGCGCCAGATCGTGATCCCCCAGTGCATCCAGATCCCACTTAGATGAAGTCGGACAAGCCCCATGGCCCGCCGCGTGCTTTTAGCGGAAGATCGCACCACGACAAGTCTTCAGGTCAGGGCCTTATTGTAAGATTTATGAAAACAGGCTATACCCTGCTTTCACATTTCTTGAAAACAGGCTGTCGCCTTATGCAAGCCAGCAAAAAAGCCGTTCCGCGCCAGCGCTTGGATCAACGCTTCTCATCCATGAAGCCCGAAACCCGCTACCGTCCTCCGCCGAAAGGCTGGATCAGGGCGATACGCGACGCTTTGGGCATGTCCGGCGCCCAACTCGGCCGACGTATGGGCGTGAAGGCCCAAAGCGTGGCCGACATCGAGAAATCTGAGGCCGCCGGAACCATCCAACTGAAGACGCTTCGCAGAGTGGCGGAGGCGCTGGACTGCGCTGTCGTGTACGCCCTCATACCCAACTCTTCGCTGGAAGCCGCGGTTCAAAGGAGAGCCCGCGAAATTGCGCGCAAAGAACTCGTCCAGATCGCGCATACGATGGACCTTGAGGCCCAAGGCCTGTCCCAGGAAGAACGCGAAGAACAGATTGAAACCTATATTCGCGATCACCTTCGAGAGCGTGATCTATGGGAGGATGCTTGAGCGATCTCTTCGATGACCCGGCCGATGCGACCCCTCTCGAGCCGGAAGAACGCGAGGGTCTGCTCCAGACCTGGATCACCTACCGGCGAGACCTGAACGAGGCGGAGCAAACAAACGTTGCTGCTGGCACGGTTTGGGCCCGGCGCGTTCGCCGGCACGATCTGCTCACGGAGAAGTTCATCCGGCAGCTTCACAAGCGCCTCTTCGGTGACGTCTGGGCCTGGGCCGGCGAGTTTCGCAGAACCGAGCGGAACATCGGCATTGACCCGTTGCGGATCCCCGTAGAACTCAGAACGGCATTCGACGATGCTCGTTACTGGATTGAGCACAAGACATACTCGCCCGACGAGATTGCTGTGCGTCTGCATCACCGGCTAGTTGTGATCCACCCGTTTCCGAACGGCAATGGTCGAACGACGCGCTTGATGGGAGATTTGTTGGCTGCGCGGCTAGGCCGCGAACCGCTTACATGGGGCAGGCAGAATCTGACCGACGTCAGCGAAACGCGCGCTCGATATATAGCCTCTCTTCGGGCCGCAGATAACTACGACATCGGGCCGCTGCTGGAGTTCGCGCGCTCGTAAATCATTCGGCGCCATACGTAAGCGTGTCGGACTGAGCACGGTTGGGTGATTGCTCGTGTACCACTAGCGTGCTCCCACGGCAGCGCGCAGACATGGCGGTGGCTCAAGTCAGCCCCGGCTCCCTTTCCTCGACAACGTCTCATCCCACACTCGCTGCAACGACTTCGCATGGTAGATCTTAAACCGGTCCGGGATAAGCGGTCCCTCCTTACGTGCCGACTGATAGTCTGAGACGGCGATCATTAGGCTATGAACGGACACATCGTCTACCCGATCCAAGAGCGTTGTGAGCCTTTCCATTGACTCTCTCGCTGCCACGCTCAACCTGTGGTACTTCCACCCTAGATTGAGAGTGTCCAGCAGGATAACTGCACAGATCGCCAGTCCGTACCATCGCCGGAAAACCTCCGAGGCAATGGTAGTGGCTTTCTCGCCCTCTACTTCCAGACCACCTAGCGCAATTATCAACAGCGATACCAAGGCGAGGACACCCACCAAAATGACGACTATCTTCGATGCCTTTTTTGCCAACTGCTCGGTCCACCACGCCGACTCTCGTTCCATTTTTATGAGAAGAGAATGTGAGGGTTGACCAGACACTTCATAGTAACCGCTGTCGCTCACGGAATCGTCATGTTTCCGTAATCCCCGAGCGTACTTGGACTTCAGGTCGGCCAATTTTACCGTGTCAACTTGGTGTCCTATACCCCTTTTCCATTCTATTGCCCGAATGGTCCATTCCGCATCTTTCCGATAGCCCTCTGATCGCCACGCGCAGCCCCTTCCGGCGATTGCCAACCCAACAGCGGCCGCCGGCCCGGCCCATTCCTGCCAGCCAACTAGCCACGCGATCGGGACGGCCCCAATAGCCAGATAGCCAAATGTGACGCCGAATCCCCACCACAGCTTCGCTTTAGAGAATACCCAGCTCCGAAGCTGATGAAGACCCTCCAAGTCTGGCTCTTTAATTGTCATACAAGTTCTACTCCGAAGTGTGAAGGGAGCCTTCAATCAACCCGTGTCCACCCAGCGCGTACCGCTTCACAGCCTCATCAATGCCACGACGCGTCGTGCCTACGCAAACGCCCTGATCCGCAGGCAACGCTCCAGAGCATCGGGGCACACGGTCTCGTCCTGGTAACCACGGTTGCCGACCTCGGGCCCTTGCTCCATAGGTCGTTCCACTCGCCAGTTGCGAAACAGCGACCGCTACGACTACCCAGCAGTGACCACAACGTCCGACACAGTCATGGCCGTCCAATACGCTCATCTGTAGTAGCTCGGAAACTTCCCATCGAACAGCAGGTTCCACCAGTAGAAGGCCTCCTTAATGTTCCCGCTCTCCTCCGCCGCATTCGCCTTCCCTGCCCGCGACAATGCGGTTGCGAGCTTGGATTTCGCGTCCTTCAGCTGCGCCTCCGTTCTGGACGGCGACACGTACCCCGATACGCCCATGGGATCTAGAATCTTCGACAATCCGATCCTTTGGAGCTCGCGGAACACGCGTTCGACGTCAATCGCATACAGGATAGACGACTCCCCAGAGGCGTATTTGGCCACGCGGAGCTCCAGATAGAACGAAAATACGGGTACTTCGCGGAAGTACTTCCAGGCCTTGATGAACCTGACGAGCGGCTTCACCTTGTTCGACAGCGATTTGTCAACCCCTCGGACGTAACCGTTGTGTGCGTCCGTACTCGACTTCATCCAACCCCCATCGCAATCCGGGATGTCGTACACGGAATAGCCGCCACTTGTCGCTACGTAGCCTGCCGGCGTCACCTCCGTTGCCTCCTTGCGGCTGGTACCGAACGGCACAACCACCGCGGGACAGGCCGACCGTACACCTGTGTTGGGGAATCTTGCGGCCAGCGCGTTGCGTAGTTCCGTCAACGAACTCGTCGAGTTCTGTTTCAGATTTTTCGTTGGAAGGCTCGCCATGTAGTCGACGTCGCTGTAGCCGGAGATCGACGTGCCATTGCCGAAAGACCCCGTGCGCCAGAAACGATTGAGACCAAAGTGGGTGCGGATGCATTGTTCGATCGATTGGCGGTGCTTCGCTGCTGCGGACGTTTCGCCGCTTGACGGGGTGAGCTTAACCAGAAAATCTCGGAATCCTTCATCAACTGTTCTAGGCATCATACTCCTCACCGCACAACCTGCTGTACCACTCTTGTGCATGTTCATCCAAACGATTCCGTTGCGTTCGGTCGCGTCTCACGGCCGCGGCATCCGCCATCCGAACAATTCACGCCAGGTCTCGACGGCCGCTCGTTCCTTGCCCTCGTATTCCAACTGCAACGCCTCCTCCGCCACGGCCAGCCATCCGCGCACAAGCTCCGATAGTTGCCTACGGCGACCGATCTCGACCCCGGCATTGACGTCGGGACCGAGCCCCACTGGATCTGGCCAGTTGTCCACGATTCGGTCTGCGACCGAAGCCAGGAAGAACCGAATCTCGTCGCGGTATCGCCCGAACGGCTCGACTACAAGTTCCAGCCCCATAACCTCGAGCAAGAACGCGGGGTTGATCGGGTCTCCCGCCTCCCGGTTTACTCCTTTGACCATCTTAACGAATGGCACAAATTTGGCGGCGCACTCCTTGTTTTTCGCCGTCACCAGCAGAGCCTGCTTCTGCGGATCGCTGTCCATCCAACCCACGCCGTTGGGCATTGAGTAGCCGCCGCCTTTTCGTGGAAACACCGGCGCTACCTCGTACGAAGCCACGTCTTCTCCGGCATAGTTGATCGTCACGACATTGTCGTCGGCATCCAGGTCGCTCCAGCGCGAAGCCAATAGTGCGCGCAACGCAAGCACGGCGGACGTTCCAGTGCCTTTGGCCAACGACCCCTGCGGTCCGTCCGGATCGACGACGACAAAAATGTCCACGTCTTTCAGCTTTTTCGTCTTGGTATGCCGGTCGTAGCTGCCGGTTAGGAAGTGGTCTACGAGCTTCCAAGAGCCCTCGATGTGGTCGCGCACTAACTGGTGCCGTGTCTGCGCGAGATCGCTTTCTGTCTTCGTGATTTCAAGATTCGACTTCAAGTTGTCGAACGCGTCGTCGATGTAGCTCATCGCCGTTCACCCCTATTTTCGGTAGTACCGCAATCCAGCGCCCGCGTGCGGCCCGGCGGCGAGCGTGCCGAAGCTGCTCGAACGCATTCCGTCTACCGACGCCCTCGTACCGGTGGACCAGCCGGACTGCGGCGTATGCGGCCTGTTGAAGTTGCAGAAAAGCCGGTATGCAGTCCCGTAAGGTACGCTCTGCAGCTTCGCCAAGTACCTAGCCAATGCTGCCCGATCCGCCGTGAACTGCCTGTCCCCGACGCCGCTTACGGTATACGAGACCGGGAACTCGAAAATCGGGTTCACCGTTCCATCAGGCCGGTGGCATTCGAGCGCGACGCACTTCAGCGAACCCTCGGCAATCCAAGCGGAGATGGCCGATTGGTCGGTGGGCCAATCCGCGAACAGCCGCGTGGGATCGATGCCCAACGTTGCCAAGATGTCGGCGATCGAACCCAGAATCACGTCTGCCAGATGGGTCGCCGTGTGCGTGCGGGTATAAGTCGAGACCGACGTTCTCGACGACGTCACCATTTCGATGACTCTTCGCGAAGCGCATCCAGATCTATCGCCGATCCCGCCTCGTCTTTCTTTGCCTTCGCCGCCGGTGCCGACTTCGGCGGCGTCTCTACCGAGAGATGCGAAGACCGCTTCGCCGCCGCCTCGACGCTCGCATCAAGCGCTCCCGGCAACGGTATGTAGAGGGTCCACCCGTCCGTGGCATTTGCGCCGCCGGGGACGGGGTTCGGATTCTCCTCCACTCCGAGCGCCGCATCGGCGGTCACCACAGTGACCGTCACATGCAAGCCAGCGTCGCAAAGCACCAGACCCTTCGATTCCAGGTGCCCGCCCGCGATAAGCGCCGGACCAAGGCCGTCCAACGCCGCCAGTTCAGCGCTTACGCTCCCCGCCGGGACCACCGAACTACGCTCCAGCGTGTCGGCGATAAGGGTCGTCACCACTTCCCACGCTTCGGCGGCGCTCCGAATTGGTGACGCGGCGATTGTTCTGTGTCGCTCCATATCAGCCCACCGCTCCCCGATCTTGGATGCCGCCTTCCTCCATCACCCGCCCCGCGGCCGCGAGCAGGTCATCGATCGTCGTGCTTTCCGGATCAGAAACCGTCTCGTGGCGTCCCAGCATTGCCTCCATGATCGTCTTGCGGATCCTCCGCCCGTCCGCGCCAGCGAGGCATTCCGCGACCCTCTCGATTCGGGCGTCGCAGGCCAACTGTCTAAGCTTGGGAAAGGCCGGCGCCATTGATTCGAGCGCATGCCTCAGGATCCTCACGATCCCCGTCGTATCAGGGACCGGGACATGGATGTGCACGTCGACGCGCGACAGAAACGCCTCGTCGAGCGCCCCGACGAAGTTGCTGGTTGCCACGAAGACTAGATGGGGAAAGTCCACGGTATTCGAATCGAGAGCCGCCAGCACAGCGTCCGTCGCGCGATGGACGTCTGCGGGATTCGCCGCCAATGACGCCTCGCTTCTGGCGATAGCCATGGACTCGACCTCATCCAGCAGGACCACTGTCGCCATGCCGTCGTCGCCAAGCCGTGGGACATACTCGGTGAGGAGTTGCGTTACGGCCTTTTGGCTCTCCCCATGTTCAGCGCTCATGAGGCCGTGCGGGTTAATCTCGATCAGTCGAGCCTTGCGGCTCTTGGTGACCTTCGCGAGCTCATGGGCCAAGCCGCGGGCAAGCGTGGTCTTACCCGTTCCAGGAGGTCCGTGCAGGAGCAAGAGACCGTGCAGCGCCGTCGTTTCGAACGGCAGATCGGCGCGCAGTCGCAGATTCAATGCCGTTGCTCGAAGCAGCCGTTCCTTCACCGAGCGATCCACTACAATCGAATCCCAAAGCCCCGCGTATGCTGGATCGGGCATCACCCGAACAACGCGGGTCGTTTCCGCCATCTCGCTGGCTGCGTGTTGTCTTTGCATGAATGCAACTGTACTTTGCAGTTGGGATGAATGCAACCCCATTTCAGCGCCGCGGCCCTCCTGATCCCGGCGCCGCGGCGCTTCCCCGAAGAAGTTGCCTCGCGACCCGACCGACACGCCAGGCTCCGATCGCGCCTTGCACTTGCGCCCAACACGTCCCAAGGTCACACTGCGTTATGTCGCGACGAACGGGCCCTGCCAACACGACTGACAAAATGGAACACTCAACACCGGCGACCCGGCTCGCTGCACTGCTTCAGTGACACTGGCCAGGACGATGATCGATCACGCTTCCGGAAGATCAGCAACCACAGGGCCTTCGGCGAAGCCTGATTCCACCGCCCGCCAAAGCCCCCCAAAGATCGGCGGCGTCCTGCGCCGTGCACGCATGCACCACCAACTCTCTCTCCGCGAAGTCGAACGCCGAACTGGTAGGTCGAATGCGTACCTGTCCCAGGTCGAGCGGGGACTGATCAAGCAGCCTGACCCTATTGTGCTTCTCGAACTGTCCGAGCTCTATGGCTTGAACTTCCAAACGCTTGCAACCTGGGCGCTTTGGCTTACCGATGACCCGAATCCGGCGAACGCGCGCGCGCGTGACTCAACCGCCGTCCTTGTTCGTCAGATCATGGAACTCGACGCCAGCGAGCGGGCAACAGTGCTCCGCTACGTTGATTCCATCCTTCGCGGGCGCCGGACGTAGCCGACCCCCTCCGCATAGCGTCGCGAAACGTGCACCGCCGTGTATTCCACCGGTCCTGATCCCGCGCGGAGGTGCCACCCCTGAGTGTTCGCGTCGTCTGCAACACCCACGACGCCCCACCACCTCAACTCTGTTCCCTTGGTTCGTACCCCTTCTTCCTGATTCGGTAGAACCATTCCGGCGCGGTCGGACATCCGCCTCCTGTTACTGACCGGTTGCCGGCTGTCCGAGATCCAGTTTCTACGCTGTGAGTATGTGAAGAACGACTGCGTAGAGTTGCGTGACGCCAAACGGGGCCCGCGCATGGTGCCGCTGACGCCGCCGGCCCAGAAGGTGCTCGACGGCATCGAGCGCACCGAGGGCAATCCCTGGGTCATCCGCAGCAAGAAGCCCGGCGCCTGCCTGCCGGACCTGACCTACTACTGGCACCGCATCCAGGCGCGCGCAGGACTTGAGGGCGTGCGCATCCATGACCTCAGACACAGGTTCGCCTCGCGCGCCCTCGCGCTCGGCGAGGGACTGCCGATGATTGGAGACCTGCTCGGTCACCGCATGGTGACCACGACCGCGCGGTACGCGCATCTCGCACGCGACTCTGTGCGCGAAGCGACGGCCAAGGTCGGCGACGACCTCGGGGCCAGGCTCGCGCCGCCCGATGGCCGGTAGCGCGCTCGTGTCAACGGAACTTCTCACAGGAACCCGCCATGCGAAGCCCGAACAAGCTCGTCATTTCCAGACGCGCGGTCGATGCCCTTCCGGTCGCTGAGCGCGAAGCCGTCTTCTGGGACCGCGACCTTTCCGGCTTCGGGGTGCGCGTCCATCCGACGGGCTCGAAGGTCTACATGGTGCACACCCGCGCCAGCGGGAAATCCCGGCGCGTCACCATCGGCCGCCATGGGGTGTGGACGCCCGAGCGTGCGCGACGCGAGGCGGGAAAACTGATTGCCAGCCTAAAGGCGGGCGAGACGCCGCGCCGGCCGGGCGCGGATTCGCCGTCGGCCACCGGGCCAACCGTCGCCGAGGTCGCCGAGCGGTACATGACCGAGCACGTGGCCGTGCGCTGCAAGCCGACGACCCAGCGGGCATGCCGCCATATCCTGGACAAGTTTCTGCTGCCACGCTTCGGGGGTCTGCGCCTGAGCGAGGTCACGCCCGACCACGTTGCGGCGCTGCACTACCGGCTGCACAACACGCCGACCATGGCGAACCAGGTGGTCTCCCTGCTCTCCCGGCTCTTCTACACGGCCGGGAAATCGGGCGAGGCGCCGGCCGGGGGCAATCCTTGCCGGTTCATCGAGAAATATCCGACGCGCAGCCGCGAGCGCTTTCTGTCGGAGCAGGAGTTCGACCGGCTGGGCCGAGTCCTCGCCGAGCTCGAAACCAGGGGCACGATCTCGACAAGCGCGGCGGCGGCGCTGCGCCTCCTGATGCTGACCGGCTGCCGGCGCAACGAAGTCGTGACGCTGCGGTGGGAGCACGTCGACCTCGAACACGATGAGCTGCGCCTGCGCGACGCGAAGACTGGAGCCCGGGCAGTGCCGCTGTCGCCGGCGGCGATACAGGTCCTCACCGCGTTGCCGCGCCGGCCCGACAACCCCTGGGTGTTTCCCGGTCGCGTGCGCGGCACCCGCTTGCGCACCCTGAACACGTCGTGGATGGTTGTTCGCAAGGAGGCCGGGCTCGAAGACGTCCGCCTGCATGACTTGAGACACTCTTGTGCATCATAGTGCGCTAGGCTGCTGTTATAATAGCATTTATGTTTCTTCTGTCGAATTCCGTCATCATATAGTCACCGGATTCGATCTACATCCTGACGCGACATGTCGCGTCAGGCGCCGACATCTCCCGCTATTCTCGAATCGCATCCAGAAGTTCGGTACTTGCGTGAACAACCGTCGCCCATCCGAACCGGCGACCACAATGATCGCTTCACCCCTATGCGACCGATGCTCGAGCGTCGTTGCTCGGGTTGCCGAGGAGGTGCTACAGCACCTAACGACCCTGCCCGGCGGCAAGGTTAGGGGTGTGAAATGGCTCCGCATCGTGCGAAATTGGTCAGACTTCATTCGCGTTGAGTCGTTTTGCAAGGAAGTAGGAGATAGAGACGGCGAGGCCTCGGCCCAGCCTCGCGAATTCCTCCTCGTCAAACCCGATTGGTGTGTGCGAGCCGGGGCTTATCAAACCAAACACTCCTGCAAGACCATGCTCTTGCTGCTGGGTAATGAAGCTCGAGGTTCTTAGGTAGGCGATCACCTGGCCCCATTTCGTCTCATCGAAGCTGCCAGGATGGTTCGGGAGGCGTTCACGCGCGATCGAAGTCGCCAATGTTTGCAGGGCCACGCGTGCGTTGTTGAGACAGCCATTGAAATCACTGTTCCGAAATGCGCTCGCTGAACCGTCCAAGACCTGAATTATCCCTTCGATGTCGGGAAGGCCAGACCGTCGGAGTTCCTTGGTCAGGTCGTCTTCGACGGCCTCGGCGCCTTCAATGATCGGTTCAATCGGAACGAACCGATCCTGCTCCATTTCGTATTCATCCCGCTCCTTGGCATATCCATCGAGTTCCAGACACAATCGCAAGTCAGTCCATCGCTCGTCAAAGTGATAGCGCGGAGAAACACCGGTACGCATGGAGTCTCGGGTCCTGGCGAGCTCTTGAACGAGACCTTCAAGCTGTGAAGCCGACGCCGGAATTACGACTTCTCTCAACGCAGCAGCAATGCTGGCACCAGCCCATTGGTTTTCGAGCTCATCTGTCGAGAACCCGTACTTGCCGAGAAGAAGGATCAGGTCGTCGCGTCCGAACAACGTCAGGAACTGGCAGAGGGACAGCTTGGAACGTTTACTTAGGTTCATGTTTCACCTATTGCTCCATCCCCTAGTCCGCAGACGGCCGCCTCACGACTCCTCGAACCCGTGTGACTTGAAGTGCAGGGTTTGGCAGTTCTCGTTGATTACGCGCTGGATATCGTCGGAAACGCCTTCTCGGACTTCGGCTTCGATTTCGACCGTCACCTTACCCCGTCGAGATGGCAACCCTTGGGTGATCGCCGACCGACTGCCGGGTACCCATCTTACTGACCTGCAGCGCCCCTGGCGCCGCATCCGCGCCCGTGCCGGCCTGGAGGACGTCCGATTTCATGACCTGCGTCATTCTTGTGTATCTCTACTTTATACCTTAGCTTCTTGAGTGACTGTATCTTACTGTAAATTATATTTTTTTCACTCCCCTCCGCAGCTTCTAAAAATCGCTGAATTTCATTCCGTGTACAAGCGGTCAGCGGATTGGACTCAATGGAGGGGGTGACATGTCTACCCTGAGCTATCATTTTCCCGAATTCGCGATTGGCGCCGTCCGCGCCCGCGCCCGCCGTTGCCACCCTCTCCGCACCCCCGGTTCCCCTGTCGGCAGGACGCGCAACGATCCTCCGAACTACTCGACTCACTCCTGAGTTGCGCCAGCATCCCGTCAGTTCCACCGCCCGGGCGGATTCTTTCAACACCGACACAAGACAGGATGAGGATCATGCCCAATCAGGCAGCTTAGGCAGTTCGGAACGGTCACCGGATGTCACCATGACCCACGACTAGAACCGAGCCAGACTCGAAACCCTCCTCCGCGAAAACGACCTCTCCCTGGCCCGCATATCCGTCGCCATCCGCAGGAACAAGACCTATCTCCAGCAATACCTGCTCCGCGGGATGCCGGCGGTGCTGGCGTTCCAGGACACCGAGACGCTCGACAGGCTTCTGGGCTGCGACCCCTCCGAGCTTCGTCACGAGACCCGGCCGGTTCGCGCGCCCCAGCCGCGCACACGACGCCACCCGCCCCGGCGGAGTTCTCTTGTCTCGATTCCCGAGATCACCGTCAACGCCAGCACCGGCGCGGACACCATCGGCACAACGCCCGCCAGTTCGACACGCTCAATCAGATGGGCGACATCTTGTGTGGCATGGTCGGGCGACGCTTCGAGCGCGTATGCTGATCAGCATCGGCCCCCACTGCGCGATCAGTCCAGGAACCGACGGGTTAGCGGCACAAGATCCTTCCTGCCCGGTCCGGACCCGCCGCCGCAAGGAGCAGAATAATGAGCGAATACACTCGAATCTCAACAGACACCACGGCACAATCTGACGAGAGGCGCGGTGATGCCCGGACACGCAAGACGATCCGGTTCCGCTCCGGCGCCGAGTGGGAACTGATCGAGAAAGCCGCCACCAAGCGCGGAGTGCCCGCCGCGGAGTACGTTCGCATGACCGCTCTCGATGCCACCGAGGGCAAGACAGCCGCGCTCACCGCCAAAATCATCGATACGATCCGCGGGATCTATCGGAGCACTTACATCGTATCCAGGCTCAAACGCGACGAAATGCTGCGCGAGGGGCGCGGCGAGGAGATGAAGAAGATGATCGCCGCGGCCCGCGACTCCCAAGCATCGCTTCAAGACCCCTGTTCCAACTGACCACGCTCAGCCCTTCCCTCGGTCAGTATGCTCGCCCCGCCTCAACCAAAACTCGGGAACCGAACTACAGAGATGATCATCGACCGCCCAACAACGAGGGAGGCCGGCGACCGATTGGTCGTGGCACAGGCCCAACGCCAAGTGCAGACTTTCTTCGATGAACTCAAGAATGGGACGCTGAACTATCGGACCATCGCGAGTCTCAACGAGCAAATCGCGCAGGCATACCGCGGCCGATGCGTTCTGGAGCTATTGCAAAACGCCCACGACGCCTTGGCTAACCCGCCACCCGACGATCCCAGGCAGATTTCTTTCCTGTTGAGCACACGCCCAGAACCCGTCCTACTGATCGCGAACAGCGGCCATCCCTTCCGCGCGAAGGACTTCGAAGGTCTCTGCCAGCTGGGCCAGAGTCCAAAGGACCCCAACGAAAGCGTCGGGAACAAAGGCCTTGGTTTCAGGAGCGTCCTGGAAGTGTCCGCATTTCCCGAGATTTGGTCCACGGCTCCGCACGGCAGCGATACCTCGTTCGTCTTCCGTTTCGACCCCTCGGTGTCCGACCATGTAGCGGCCGCGGCACGCGAGATCCGCGACAAGGGTTTGGCTGCGCGCTCGCCATTCGATCCCGAACGCCCATTACTCGACTGGTCCGAGCGGCAGCTCGCTCAGTTTCTTGAAGGCACCTTTGATGCAGGGACCGATGGCGCGCGCGAGGCCACGCAGTTCCTGTCGCCATACTCGATCCCCCTTCTGATCGATGGTGAACGTTCGGAAGTCGAGACCCTGCTGAACACCGGCCATGTCACAGTGGTCCGCTTCGCTCTCGACGGAGGGAGTGCCAATACCAGCGACGAAGCGATCCAGACTATTGTGGACCAGCTTCAGGGCCTGGACGCGCGCTCGATGGCATTTCTTCCTGACCTCGAGACGCTCGTTATCGACGTCGACGGCGAACGGCGTATCCTCGAACGAGTCGTTGACTCGCATGCAGCATTCTCCCACCGCCTGTCAATCGGCATTCAATATTGACCCCCAATCGGCGTGCAAAATTGACCCCCCTGAGCGACACGGCGGAGGTTGTCCCGGTAGCCAATAGGGGGGACCCGCGCGGCTTCGTGTAGCGCCCCGCGTTACGCGGAGCGAAGCCGCGTGGGGGGTCCCTGTTGGCCCACCGGGGCAACCGGGCCGCAGGGACGGCCGGCGCCAGGTCAGGAGCGGTTCTTGAAGCGCCAGCTCTCGTTGCCGGTCTCGATGATCTCGCAATGGTGGGTGAGGCGATCGAGCAGCGCTGTGGTCATCTTGGGGTCGCCGAAGACGGAAGGCCATTCGCCGAAGGCGAGGTTGGTGGTGATGACGATCGAAGTGCGCTCGTAGAGCCGGCTCATGAGGTGGAAGAGCAGCTGCCCGCCGGCCTGGGCGAAGGGCAGGTAGCCGAGCTCGTCGAGGATGACGAAGTCGCGTCGGACGAGCTGGTCTGCGGTGCGGCCCTGGCGTCCGGCGCGGATCTCGGCCTCGAGGTGGTTGACCAGGTCGACGACGTTGTAGCACCGGCCACGGGCGCCCTTGCGGATGCAGGATCGCGCGATGGCGACGGCGAGATGGGTCTTGCCGGTGCCGGTGCCGCCGACCAGCACGATGTTGCGTTTGCCCTCGAGGAAGCCGCCGCCGGCGAGCTCCTGGATCAGGGGCTCGTTGACCGGCGAGGCGGCGAAGTCGAAGTCGGCCAGTTCCTTGGCCGTCGGCAGCTTGGCGGAGGCCATCTGGTACTTGATCGAGCGGGCCCTCTTGTCGGCGATCTCGACCTGCAGCAGCGTACCGATGATCTGCTGCACCGGATGACGGCGCTTGAGCCCGTCGGCGAGGATGTCGTCGTAGGCGGCGCGCATGCCTGCGAGCTTCAGCGCCGTCATCATCGCCAGCACATCATGACGTTCCATGACCGGCCTCCCTCAGGCTGTCATAGCGCTGGCAATCGGCAACCGGCTGGTGACGAAGCTGCAGGCCCTCGGGCGTCGGGATCGCCGCCGGCGGCGCCGGCTGGCGCTGCCGGGTGAGGATGTTGAGCACGACGTCAGCGCTGCAGGCGCCGCACTCGAGCGCTTCGGCGCAGGCCGCCTCGACCGCCTCCAGCCCGTCCTCCAGCACCGCCGCGAGCACCTTGACGAACTGCCGGTCGCCGTCGTCGTGGCCCGCGAGCCGGGTTCGCAGGCGGCCGAGCGCGTTGGGCAACTGCCAGTCCTTGAAGGGCGCGCCATTGCGTAGCGCGCCGGGCTTCCTCGTCAGGATCGGCACGTAATGCCACGGATCGTAGACGAACCGGCCGCGCCCGAAGCTCCGGGGGTGCTCGGCGACGATCTCGCCGTCCTGGCGGATGGCGATCCGATCGGCATAGGCCCGCACGTCCACCGGTCGCCCGACCGCGCGCGCCGCGACGCTGTACTGGTTGTTGTCGAAGCGCACCAGACAGGTCTTCGAGACTGACACCTCGCTGGCATGGAAGCCGTCGAAGGGGCCGCGATACGCCACCAGGAAGGGCCGCTCCTCCTCGAACACCTGCCATATCGTCTTGCCCGGGATTGTCGGATGCGGATGCTTCTTGGCGTCCTCAATGCACCGATCCATCAGCCACTCGTTGATCTCGGCGTAGGAGCGGCCCCGCGGGCTGGGCACGAACAGGCGGCCGCGAAGGTCACCCACCTGCTTCTCAACCTGCCCCTTCTCCCAGCCAGCCCCTGGCGTGCACGCCACAGGCTCCACCAGATGGTGCGAGCACATCTCCTGGAAGCGGCGGTTGTAGCCCCGCTTCTTGCCCACGAAGATCGTGCTCACCGCCGTCTTCATGTTGTCGTAGATGCCCCGCCGGCAGACCCCGCCGAAGAAGCGGAAGGCACGCTCGTGCGCCTCGAAGACCATCTCCTGGCTCTCGCGGGGAAAGATCTGGACCAGATACATCCGGCTGTGGCACAGCCGCATGTGCGCCGCCTTCACCCTGGTCGTCGCACCCGACAGACGCGCGTACTCGTGGCTCCAGTCGAACTGGTAGGCCTCGCCGGGATCGAAGATCAGCGGCACAAAGGCCTGCGACGGCGACAACAGCCGCCACCGGCGCCGCCAGGCCCTGGCATAGCGGCGAACCGCGTCATAGCCGCCCTTGTAGCCCAGCGACACAAGGTCTTCATGAATCCGCAGAAGAGACAGCCGATCCTTGCGTGCCTTCTTCTCATTGGCCTTCAGCTGGCGCTCGAGCTCGTCGACCCACGGCCCAAGCTTCGGCATCGGCTGAATCTTGCGCTCGTAGCTGAACGAGGTCTCGTCGCCCCGTACCACCTTGCGCACCGTGTTCTTCGAAACCCTCAAATCCCGGGCGATTTTCTTGATCGGAACGCCCCTCACCAGATGATCCCGACGGATCTTCGCGATCGTTTCCACAACCAGCATCTCCCCCCCACCCCGTCCGTCCAAACGACGAGGTGTGTTCATGGACACAAACCATGGGGGGTCAAATTTGGACGCCGATCACCCCCAACAGGGGGTCAATGTTCCACGCTTAACAACACCATAGCCGGCCCAGTTTTTCATCTTCCTCACGACTTGGCGGTCCTGCAAAAATGCGGATGCCCGCTCTTACCGTGCCGACCGTCGAGTAATGCTCGAAGACGACTGCAACGCTATCCGGCGCGATCGTTGCCAGTTCCGAACCGTGTCGTTCGAACGCAACGGTGGCCAACCTGCCGATCATGTAATGGGCGTTGGTGGCGTCCAGCGTTGTCCTGGTCGCGGAACGGTTCCATTGCAACTCACGTCCAATCCCGGCCAGAATTGCTTCCCTTCGCGTCGCTTCCGCCCGCCTCTCTTCTCCGGCGCGCTGCCGCGCCGCCAGCCACAGGGTGACCAGACTGACGATCACACCAGCTATCACGCCCGAAGAAACCGAAACCGCCAAAGCGATCAATTCATCCATGTGTGGGCTCCGTGCGACTTCAGGTACAGCTGCACTACCCGCTGGCAGCCGGCTTCGCGTTCCAATTCATCGCAGGCTTGGCGGGCGCGGGTGCCTGTATCGAGTTATCGCCCCGGTTCAAATCCAAGGAGATCGTCGGTAATGCCGTCCGCGACCCGAGCCGCAGACATCCAGGCCCAGTCAACACCGCCGCGTCAGGCAACACCGGTCCTGTCAACACGGCCTCTCCAAACACCGATCCCGTCGACACGGCCTGTTGACCCGGCCCCGTTGACCCGGATTCCCGCATCCGCCTTACGAGCCCATCCGGCTCCGCAATGCCTTTCGGCGACAGCCGTATCCCCTATGCCGCCACCGGTACCATGTATGCCGCTCCCGCGTTGCGGTGTTGACCATGTGTTGACAGGGCTAGTTTTCGCCGAATTCCCAGAATCAAAAAACCCTCGAAAACATCACTGTTTTCAAGGGCTTGGTTTGGTTGCGGGGGTAGGATTTGAACCTACGACCTTCAGGTTATGAGTAACTATGTCGAGTCTGTGAGCCGATAGAAGCGCCTCCGGCAGGCTGACAGGGTTTGGTCGGCAGCCGCGAGAGACGAGGCCGCGCGGGCCTCATGTCGGGGGCGTCCGGTCCATGAGCGCCGCGATGCGGTCCGCGATGCGCTGGGCCGGCTCGCGCAATTGCTC
Organism: Alphaproteobacteria bacterium; assembly: GCA_965262755.1. Lineage (GTDB taxonomy): Bacteria > Pseudomonadota > Alphaproteobacteria > UBA828 > UBA828 > WTGU01. Next base: position 2,890,531 of record OZ253557.1, read on the forward strand.
GATGGTCCAGTCGGCCGCATAGCCCTCGGTCACGTCGTTGGGCGGAGCGTGGTTCACCAGCCGCCTGGTCAGCGCATGGGGCAGAAGTAGATCGCGCTCGGCCACCGTGATGAAGACATTGCGCAGACCGTGGTACCAGAATCTCGTGCCGCCCGCCTCGCCGATCCGTCCATAGAGATGGCTGAGGTCCGCGATATGGCCCAACGCGCCAGGCAGGATGGACGGGAACACCCAGTCGCCGGAAGTGCCCGGCGCTGCCCCGCCGTCCGCCAGGCGACGTTTCAAGATTGTGGCCAGTTGCCGGGTGATGGGCAGCTCCAGGGGTGCGCCCATCTTGGTCTCCTCGACCCGGAAGACCAGTTCAGCCAAGTCCACGCATCGCCAGCGCAGCGGCAGCACCTCGTTGAGGCGCATGCCGGTGTAGAGCCCGAACCAGAAGGCATCCTGCGCGCGCGGCGTGTTCACCGCAGCCTCGATTCCCGTCTTCCAGCACGGCAGGACCTCCGACGGGGTGGAGATCTTGCGTCGCCTGTTGCGGTGATACTTGCCGCCACCGGCAAGCCACAGATCGACCGGGTTGCGCAGGTCGTCGAGATCGACGCAGGGGCGGCGATAGATCGAGCGCAGCAGCGAGATCACCCGATTGGCCGGCGACCAGCCATTGTCTTCCGTCAGGCGGTTGAAGCGGGCTTCCACGTCGCGGCGCGAGATGGCGTCGAGCGGACGCTCGCGCCAGTCGGCGAAGTGACGCGCGAACTCTTCGCGGTACAGCTTGTCGGTGCGTGAGGCCCGCTTGGGATTGGCGGCCATGAAGTCCTCGAAGGCTTGCTCCAGGACGGGCATTCGGCGCGCCTCGGCGCGCTCGCCCGCCGGGTCCTCGCCGCGGGCCGCCTTGACCAGTACCTGCCGCGCCATGCGCCGAGCCTCAACGGCCGATATGTCGCCGTGACGGCCGAGCACGATACGCCTGTTGGGCGCCTTTCTGCCGCCATCGCCGGCGCGGTAGTTGACGGTGAAGGACTTCAACCCGGTGGGCTGCACCCGGACGCCGAACCCGGTCAGCCTGTCGTCCCAGGCGATCCAGGACTTGTCGGCGGGCTTCAGCGCCTCGACGGTGCGGCCGGTCAAGGACAGCTTGTTCAGGGCGAGGCGTTTACTGGATGGTCGGGTCATTCCGCAGACGCCGTGCGCGCTGCCGGGCAGCCGTCGGTGGAGGCCGCCACAGCCCCGCCTGTCGCGCTGGCGTTCATCAATCTATCGATCCTGTCGGCGATCTGTTGTGCCGGGCCCCGCAGTTGCCCGATGGTCCAGTCGGCGGCGTATCCCTCGGTGACGTCGCCCGGCCGGGCGTGGTTGACCAAACGTTTGGTCAGGGCCCGCGGCAGCAGCAGGTCACGCTCGGCGACGGTGATGAATGCGTTGCGCAAACCGTGGTACCAGAACTTCGTGCTGCACGCGGCGCCGATCCTCTCATAGAGATGGCTCAGGTTGGCGATATGGCCCGAGGCGCTCAGGGTGGATGGGAACACCCAGTCCCGAAGATCGCCCGTCAGCGCTTCACTTTCCGTCCGGCGGCGCTCGAGGATGGCCGCCAGTTGGCGAGTGACGGGCAACTCCAGCGGCTCACCCGTCTTGGTTTCCTCGACCCGGAAGGCGAGAGCGGCCATGTCGATGCGCTCCCATCGGAGGGGCAGCACCTCGTTGATGCGCATGCCGGTGTAGAGCCCGAACAGGAATGCGTCCCGCGCCGCCGGGGTGACCACTACGGCCTCGATTCCCGCCAGCCATCGCGGCAGCACCTCGGAAGGGGTGGAGATCTTGCGTCGCCTCGGGCGATGGTATTCGCCCCCGCCGGCGAGCCACAGATCGACGGGGTTGCGCAATCCGTCGATATCGACGCAGGGACGGCGATAGACCGAGCGCAGGAGGGCTATCGCCCGGTTGGCCCCCGCCCAGCCATGATCGCGGGTGAGGCGGATGAAACGGTCCTCCACGTCGCGTCGCGCGATGGCATCGAGGGGGCGCATGCGCCAGTCACCGAGGCAGTTGGCGAACTCGGCGCGGTACATCCTGTTGGAGCTCGCCGCCCGCTTCGGATTGACCGCCATGTAGTCCTCGAAGGCCTGCTCGAGCAGGGGCATGGCGCGAGCCCTGGCGCGCTCGATCGCCGGGTCGTCGCCGCCGGCGGCCTTGCCGAGCGCCTGATGGGCCAGCCGCCGCGCCTCATCGACGGACATCCTGCCGAAACGGCCGAGGACGACGCGCTTGTTGGGCGCCTTTCTGCCGCCGCCGCCAGTGCGGTAGTTGACGAGGAAGGACTTGGCGCCGGTGGGGTGGACCTGGACGCCGAAGCCGGTGAGCTTGTCGTCCCATGCGGTCCAGGGCTTGTCGCTGGGCTTCATGGCGTCGACGGCGCGCTTGGTGAGGGTGAGCTTGTTGAGAGCGACGCGCTTGGCGGAAGGATTTGGCATGAAAGCGTTCGGTCACGCGGTGATGGAGGGGACGATGGCACTGAGCCAAGGCGGGCGCGACCCGACAGAACGCGGATTTGCCATCGACTTCCTCATCGTCTTCACCCTTTGACCGAACGCTTTCTTTGGCATGGTGTGATTGTGGAGGGCGGCGTCGCGCTGTGTCAACACTTTCCCCAACACGCGGAATCCAAGTGGGCATATCCTGCGATAACCCAGGGCATGGCCTGAAGTTTGACTATCTTTCTAACACGCTGGAAAAAGTAATGTATTGATATCTCCAGACACGTCCAGACATCAAGGGAAGACTCGCATTACGAAGATGTTCAACCTTGCCGAGCTCTGGGCCTGGCGCTCCGAAGACGCCAATCCCTGCCGGCATGTCAAGCGCTACAAGGAGCACAAGCGGGAGCGGTTCCTGTCGCCGGAAGAGACCGAACGGCTGGGCAAGGTCCTGCGCGAGGCCGAGGAGGAGATGCCCTCGGCGGTAGCCGCCTTCCGCCTGCTGCTGTTGACGGGCTGCCGGATGTCGGAGATCCGGGACCTGCACTGGGAGTACGTCAAGGGCGACTGTATCGAGCTTCCCGATGCCAAGACGGGCGGGCGAGTGGTACCGTTGGGTCCAGCGGCCCGCGCGGTGCTGTCAGCCATTCCCCGCGAGGAGGACAACCCCTGGGTCATCGCAGGTAGGCTGCCGGGCACTCATCTCACCGATCTGCAGCGCCCGTGGCGACGCATCCGAAAGCGCGCCGGCCTTGAGGACGTGCGTATTCATGATTTACGGCATTCGTACGCGAGTAGAGCTCTGGCCCTCGGCGAGAGCCTGACCATGATCGGAAAATTGCTCGGGCATACTCAGGTGCAGACGACCGCCCGGTACGCCCATCTTGCGCAGGACTCTATCCAGACCGCCGCCTCGCGCATCACCGGAAGCATCAGCGGGAACCTCATGGGTGATCACGATGCCGCTTCCCCACACGTCGAGAATTGAGGCTCAGAGCGGGCTTCGCAGATCGGGCAATAGGCGGTAGCTGTGGACTGATCGGACCCTATTGCGGTCCTGACGCAAATGAGCCGGGATTTTCTCGGAACCGGTGGTCCAACATCGGGGGCAAGTCCAGGCCCCCGCTCGCCCAAACCCGTAACTGCCCAAGAAGCCGGGGCAACTACAGCGCCTCGTCATGCACAGATAGTGGTGAGCCCGGGGAGGCGCCCGTTCAGGTGCTCTTGACCGCACCCTCGCGCTTCGCGCGGCGCGTGGTGAGCCAGCTGTCGAGTGACCAGCGGTCGAGATCGCGAAGCAGGTAGAGTGCGAGGAAGCCCCCCCAGGCCGCGAGCGCGATGGTCTGGTTGCGGTGAGCCGGAAAGCCCTTCTCGATGACGAATGGTGTGACCAGTTCGCCGATAACGACCGCGACGGTGATCGTGTGGATGAGGAGCCCGGCGGCATAGCTCGCCCGGCGCCACAGGCCAAGGATGATCGCAACCGCGACGACGGTCTGGCCGGCACCCATGTAATAGGGGAGCGAGGCTGCGAGATCGAAGCCGTGGAAATAGGCGTAGAGCTTGACGTAGTGCCCCGGCGCCAGGAACTTCGTCACGCCCCAGACGAGCAGGAACCAACCCAGGCCGAGGCGCAGCAGAAGCACGGCAAGCGCCCCGCGCGCAGCCGGGGTTTGCATCCTCGCGACAAAGCTGCGCGCGCCCGACACGGCGACCGGCCCCCACCAGATGGTCCAGTCTGAACGTTAGTTCATGTTCGGTCTTGTCTCCAGTGGGAGCGTGACCGTGCTGTCGAATGCCTTCCGGCCTGCCGTGGGGAGCGTCAGGGGCATGCAGCGCCTCTCCGGGGAAGGGGGGTGCATCGCACTGAACGGCGAGCTGCGTGCGTCGCCGAGGTGGGGCTTGTGGGGCCCGTGCCGCCGACAGGGCCGGAACGAGACAAGCGGACGGCTCCTGAGGTGGAACGGGACGGCGCTGACGCGGTCCGCAGAATTCGCGAGCCGGCGACACCGGTCCGCGAGATGTCGATCGAACTGGAACTGGAACTGTGACGGGATATCAGGCTACCTCAGATAGAGATGAGACGTGGCCTTTCGTCTCAGATGTGCTGAACGAGGACACCGCCTAGCAAGAATGGGATGAGCGTGCTACTGTGGGCGTGGTAGGGTGGAACACTCCGCTCTCGGTATGGGAGAGGATATCCCATGCGATCGCCTGCTTTTTTGTCCCCATATGTTGATGGAAAATCTCCGACACGTCTCATTCAAGGGTTAGTGGTGGGTGTGGTTGCCACCGTGGTCATCGGCTTTTCTACGGGCATATTGGTTCTCGGTAGCACTGCCGCTAAAAACGCCGACGTGGCGGCCCAAACAGCAATGGTCCAGGCTCTGGCCCCGATTTGCGCCGCGAAATTCGAGGAGGCGGCCAATGCCGATAATGGCTTGGTAGCTAGTTTCGCCGCGGTCAAGTCGTGGCAACGCGACAGCCATCTGATAGAAGCCGGCTGGGCAACTTTCCCCGGCGGGGCGGAGCCGAACAACGATGTGGCCGAGGCCTGTGCCAAATTGCTCGACACGGCCCTCGAAATCAAATAGGCCGATCACGACCGGCTCTTGGCGCCAACCGCCCCTTGTCAACCACGGGGGGCGGAATTTTCGTGACTTCAACGAATTTTGACGTCGGCGATTGAGCCTGCATAAGAGCGGCTACGTTGACCACAAGGACGATATTCCGATCGAGACTGTGCCGGTTGCTGGCACGATGAAACTCGATCACGTGGTGGACAATAGCCCGCTCCACGAAGAGGGACGCGAAACCTGATTTTTGGGGCGTTGGCTTCGCGTGGCTTGTCGTAATCCGGCACGGTCTACCCGATCCCCTTCCAAGGCAGATGGCCGCTCTCCGGTGGTCACGGAGAGCGGCGCGGGTTGCGTGACGCGCCCTCCCGTGGGATCAGAAGCGATGGGCGGGGACTTTCCGGCCGGCGCCAATGCGGCGCGGGAGGCAGACCGAGCGGCCGAGCGCGACGGATAGGCCGATGCCGCCGGGTGCCTGCGCGGGTCACGAGTCCAAATCACCGTAGAAGACACCCGATTAAGGACGCACGGAGCACCGATCGATGGAGTATGGTTTCAACGTCCCGGTTTCCGGACCGCTGGCGACCCCCGCTGACATCACCATGATCGCCCAGCGCGGCGAGCAGCTCGGCTATCGCCTCCTCGCGATCCCGGATCATATCGTCGTGCCGAAGACGATCGGCTCGCGCTACCCCTATTCGAAGTCGGGCGAGTTCGAGGTCGATGCCAGGGCCGGCGATCATCTGGAGCCGCTGGCGCTGATGGCGCATCTCTCCGGCATCACCACCGAGGCGCGGCTTCTCACCTCGGTGATGGTGGTGCCCTATCGCCACCCGGTTCTCACGGCGAAACTGGTTTCGACCATCGACCTGCTCTCGCGCGGGCGGGTCGTGCTCGGCGTCGGCGCCGGCTGGATGGCGGAAGAATTCCCGCCGGTCGGCGCGCCGGCCTTCGCGGACAGGGGGCGCGCGACGGACGAGTATCTGCGGATCTACAAGACACTGTGGACCGAAGACGACCCGTCGTTCGCGGGCGCGTTCGCCTCCTTCGACGACATCATGTTCGAGCCGAAGCCGGTTCAGAAGCCGCATCCTCCCATTTGGGTCGGTGGCGAGAGCCGGCCGGCGAAGCGGCGCGCGGCCCGCTACGGCGACGCCTGGTACCCGATCGGCTGCAACCCGCGGCATCCGCTCGACACGCTCGAGCGCTTCTCGGCCTCGCTCGGCGAGCTACACGGCATGGCGGAGACCGAGGGCCGCGATCCGGCATCGATCGATGTGGCCTATTGGGCCGTCTGGTACGGGAGCGGTGCGCAGCAGACCGATACCGGCGAGCGCATGCTGCTGACTGGCTCGGCCGACGACATCTCGGGCGACATCGGCGCCCTGGCTGCGCTCGGTGTGCGCCACGTGGTGCTGCAGTTCCTGCGCCCGACACTCGGCGAATCCCTCGACCTCATGACCCGGTTCGCTGAGGAGGTAATCCCGAAGGTCGACGCGTAGCGGTTCCCCGTCGCTCTCGGCAGCGAACCGCAGGGGCTCCCGATCGCCCGAGGCCACGAGTTCACCGCGCATGCGCGGCTCGCCGCCGCCGTCCGCAAGGCGGTTCGCGGTGCGGTGAGTGTGAACGCCGGAACGGCGGGAGCAAGTGCGCCCGTCTCAAGGCCTCAGCCTTGAACGCCTGGAGCCGGGCGATGGTGTCGTCGAGATCGGGCCGGCCATCCAGGAATTTCTCGGCCCGCGCGCGCCCCAAAATCCGACACTGTTATCCGTGTCCGCTTGATACCGGTGCCGGAACAGTATATATACTAGCCAGTTTACGAGGTCGTCGTCGCTCTCGTGATTGACCGTTTCGGCGGTTGGCCAAGATACTTCCACGACATTGTGAACAAGATCCAGGAGCGCCCGCACCGAGCGGCGCTCTGCCCACACGTCGTGAAAGGACACGATCAATGGCTCAAGGTACCGTGAAATGGTTCAATTCGGTTAAGGGTTACGGTTTCATCACGCCCGAGGACGGTTCGCAGGATGCATTCGTGCACATCAGCGCCGTTGAGCGCGCCGGCCTGACCGGCCTCAACGAAGGACAGCGCGTTTCCTTCGAATTGGTTCCGGGTCGAGATGGAAAGAAATCCGCGGAGAACCTGTCCATCGCCGACTAGATATCAGGGGCGAGGGGGGCGGTTGATGACCGCCCTCTTTCGCATTCTCATGTTCGCTGCGAGCCCCGCGGAACAGGTCACCCTCGGTTCGGTGGTTCACAGGCGCCGCGATCCCTGAGGTCGTCCCGCCTTTTCGGACGGTCTGGCTGCTTGATTTGCGTGTATTCCGGTTGTCGTTCATGCGGCCAGAATGGCTTTGAATCGATCTCCTCACCGCTGATCTTGGATCTCGGGATATGACGGACAAGAGGATGTGGTGGTGTCGGCATATGCTCGAAGCCTGAGCCCGATCGGGTGGAGACCGCGCTTGGAGAGTCACGGTTCGACATCGAGGGCCGAACTATCGCCGCCCACTTCCGGGCGGACCGCGGGCGATTCGCGGTTGTTGAAGAGTTACTCCCCCAAGGGGAGCGGAAAGGACCATACGACAGCCGGGTCGGCTACAAGCTCGACTTCTATCGGGCGGTATTGGACCGGATGCAGCAGCTGCGACGCCGGTGCTCGTGACCGGAGATTGCAACACGGCGCACAGCGAGATTGACATCGCTCGCCCGAAATCCAATATCGGGAACAGTGGGTTCCTCCCCGAGGTGCGGGCCGAGCTGGACCGTTGGCTTGGGGCCGGCTGGGTGGACACCTTTCGCGCTCCGCATGCGGACGAGCCCGACTATTACACTTGGTGTCGGCAATAGGGCGGCACGCGAGAACGGAATGTCGGGTGGCAGGTCGACTACGTTTCCGCGTCGCCGGCTGGGTGACAGCATCGGCGCGGTTCTTCTGGGCGACAAAGCCGGTAACGGCACCGATCGGTGGAGACTGCTATCACGCCGTCGGCGTATCAACCATCCAACGGAGCAGGTTCATATGTCCCCAACCCAGATCGACGAGAACGCACTCACCAAGGGACAAAGTCGGAAGCTCAACGCGCTGCGCAAGTCTGTCGGCAACGAGATCGGCGAGCAGGCGTTCGCCGCGTGGCTTACATCGCAGCCGGCGGCGGCGGCGAAGGCGGACGCGAACGCGGCCCTGATCGTCGACGCGCTCTGGCCGCTCGTGCAGCAAGGCGCGCTGGCGATCCCGCGGGGCGGCTATCTGGTCAGACGCGGCCGCGGGCGGATCGTCGTCGAGCCGGCGAAGCGGTAGCGGCCGTGAGGAGATCGGACTTAGTGCCGGTGAAGCCGGTCGAGCGCAGCGCAGCCGCCGAGATGGACGAGGCGACGGCCTACGGGACGGTCCTCGAACACCCGGCCGCACCGGTTACAGAGATGCTCGCGCGCGGCCGGGAGCGCGGCTACGTCACCCATGACGAGTTGAACAAAGCCCTGCCGCCCGGCAAGACCAGCGCCGACCGGATAGAGGACACGATGACGGTGTTGTCCGAGCTGGGCATCACCGTCACCGAGGGCGAGGAAGCGGAGGCCGACGCCGAGAACGGGCGTCCTGAAGCGGCTCCGGTCGCCACCGCGTCCAGGATCGGCGAAGACGATATCGGGCTCCCCAGCGATCCGGTGGGGATGTACCTGCGGGAGATGGGAGGAACGACTCTTCTCACCCGGGAGGGCGAGGTCGCGCTCGCCAAGCGCATCGAAGCGGGGCGACGTACCATGCTCGACGGTCTCCGCGAGAGCCCGCTGACCATGCGCGCCGTGATCGCATGGCGCGACGCGATCCGTGAAGGCTCGATGGCGCTGCGCGAGGCGATCGACATCGATGCCGCCCATGGCAGCGGCCCGGCTGTGGCGGACGACGAGAGCGACGGCCCTGGACGTCGGAATGGCCGCGCAGCTTCGCGACCGTCGAACGGCGCCAACGAAAGCGACGATGGAGCCGACGAGGAGAAGCCGCTGCTCTCGACCATGGAGGCGGCAGTCCTCCCTCGTGTCATGGAGACACTCGACGCGATTGCGGTGGCCTATGGGAAGCTCCGGCGTCTCCAGGAACAGCGCATCGAGCTGGCCCGCAAGAACCGGACGCTGACGGGGTGGCAGAGCAGACGCTGCCGGGAGTTGAAGCGCGATCTCGCCGTGTCGATGCAACGCCTTCAGTTCACCGATGACCGCATCGAGACGCTCGTTGACGAACTCCGGGAGCTGAACCGCCGCCTGGGACGCTGCGAAGGCGCGCTTTTGCGCCTGGCTGCTGAGTGCGGTGTCGCGCGGGAGGCGTTCCTGAAGCAGCATGAGGGTCGTGAGCTGGAGTCGGCCTGGCTGTCGCGGGTCGGACGGCTGCGCGGCGAAGGATGGGAGCCTCTCGCCAGGGAGAAGCGCCTTGAGGTCGTTGCGTTACGCGGAGACATCCTGGCCTTGGCCCGAGACACCGGCCTAGAGCCGGCTGAGCTCAAGCGGATCGCCGCCACCATTCTGAAGGGCCAGCGGGAGGCGGGCCAGGCCAAGGAGGAGATGGTCGAGGCCAACCTGCGGCTCGTCGTCTCGATCGCCAAGAGGTACCGGAACCGGGGCCTCAAGTTCCTGGACCTGATCCAGGAGGGCAATGTCGGGCTGATGAAGGGCGTGGACAAGTTCGACTATCGCCGGGGCTTCAAGTTCTCGACCTATGCGACCTGGTGGATCCGCCAGTCGATCACCCGCGCGATTGCCGACACGGCGCCGACGATTCGCGTTCCGGTGCACATGGTCGAGACCACCACCAGGCTGAGGCGGCTGTCCTGGCAGATGAGGCAGGAGCTCGGGCGCGAGCCGACCCAGGAGGAGCTTTCGGAGCGCCTCCGCCTGCCGCTCGACAAGGTGCGCCAGACGATGAAGGTCGCGAAGGAGCCGATCAGCCTGGAGACACCGATCGGCGAGGAGGAGGGCGGCCATCTCGGCGACCTGATCGAAGACGAAGAGGCGGTCCAGCCTCTGGATGCTGCGATCCAGTCCGACCTGCGCGATGCCGTGAGCCGTGCTCTGGAGAGCCTGACACCGCGGGAGGAGCGCATCCTGCGCATGCGCTTCGGCATCGGCACGAAATCCGACCACACGCTCCAGGAGGTTGGCCAGGTGTTCTCGGTCACGCGCGAGCGCATCCGCCAAATCGAGGCCAAGGCGCTTCGCAAGCTGAAGCACCCGTCCCGGGCACGCGAGCTGCGTACCTTCCTGGAAAAGTAGGGGCGCCGCGCCCACGGCCGACTGCGCCCGCCGCGGCAAAAGTTTCCAGCCGACCCAGCGGCGCCGGATGTTGTGCGCCTCGTGCTTCAGGGGCGATGCCGGCCTGGGTGGTTGAGGGGGAAACCTTGCCCCCGGTTCCGACGGCTAGTCAGGAACCAATGCGCGATGTTCGATCAACTCAGTCGCCATCCGCTGGTGAATGTCAGGCTAACTCTGACGTGGATAGCCGGTGAAAGTCCGGCGGGAGGAAAGGTGTAACGAGCCGCCTTCGCCGCGAGCCGTGCGCAGGGCATCGTGAGGTGTCATGTGAAGTGTCGGTAGCGGCGCGTGCGGGCAGGGCTATTGAGCGTCGAAACATGGTCATTCGGAGTGCCGAGGCTGTATCAGCGGCCGAAGGCAACACTGACCGCCCGCTTTCGTGAGGGCGCGAGGGCTCCGCGGCGTCTAAGAACCCAGGCACGCACGTACGTCCACGCAGGGGACCTGAGAGGGCTCCAATCCGCCCCGGTCGTCGTACCGGGGCCGCGGAAGAGAGGAGATAGTCCGAATCGATGATGAACGGGTTGGAGCAATCGGATCTGGCCATAGTACCGATGAGGGCGGCGAACAAAGGGACCTCGGTTCCGGCGGAGCCGACGGAGGGAAGGGCTGGAACCAAGGGGAATCCGCGAGGCCAAAGCACGCACCGGACACAGCGCCGGGCGCGCGTGACACAAGCGGCGGAGCGGATACGGCAAGCAGCAACGAGGAAGCCGAAGGAGAAGCTCACTGCGCTGTTGCACCACATCACGACGGAAGCGCTCGATGCGGCCTACTTTTCGTTGAAGAAGGAGGCAGCGGCAGGCGTGGATGGCGTGACGTGGCATGAATACGGGAAGGGTCTGGCCGAACGGCTGAGCGACCTGCATGACCGGGTTCAGAGCGGAGCGTACCGGGCGCGTCCGTCGCGGCGGGTAGAGATACCGAAGCCGGACGGGGGAACACGACCGCTGGGCATCGCCGCAGTGGAGGACAAGATTGTCCAGAAGGCGGTGGCGGAGACCATCCTTTTGCCGATATACGAGCCGGAGTTCCTCGGATTCAGCTATGGGTTCCGACCCGGACGTGGGGCGCATGATGCGCTCGACGCCCTGGCTTTCGGGATAGAACGGCGAGGGGTCAGATGGATTGTCGATGCGGACATCCGGTCGTACTTTGACCGAATCGACAGGGACTGGCTGGTCCGGTTTCTGGAGCACCGTATCGGCGACAGGCGGGTTATCCGCTTGATTGTCAAGTGGCTCAATGCTGGCGTCATGGAAGGGGGCGAATGGCGGGATGACCTTCGGGGCACTCCGCAGGGTGCGATTGTTTCGCCGATTCTGGCGAACGTCTATTTGCACTATGTCCTCGACCTGTGGTTCCACAAGAAGTGGCGCGCCCGAACAGCCGAAGGCAACACAATCATCGTGAGGTACGCCGATGATTTCGTGGTCGGGTTCCAGTACCAGCGGGATGCGGAGCGGTTTCTACACGACCTGAAGGAAAGGACGGCCTCGTTTTCACTGGAGCTACACCCTGACAAAACCCGTCTCATCGAGTTCGGGCGGTTTGCGCAAAAGAACCGCCGGGCACGAGGCGAGCGGCGTCCCGAAACCTTCGACTTTCTCGGGTTCACGCACTACTGCCGAACGACGAGGAACGGGAAGTTCGGGCTGGGGCGCAAGCCGGTGGGCAAGCGGGTCGACCGGACCCTACGGCGTATCGGTGCCGAGCTGCGTCGGCGGATGCACCATAACCCATATGAGGTGGCCAAATGGCTAGGGAAGATTCTGAATGGATGGCTGCACTACTACGCCGTCCCGACCAGTTCCCCGTCCCTCAAGCGGTTTGCATTTCGACTCCGACGAATGTGGCTGCGTGTCTTGAGACGCCGGTCGCAGATGGACCGGACCAAGCTGGACAAGCTGGGAAGGGTCGCGGCGGCTTTCTGGCCGCCGCTGCAAATCCTGCATCCATGGCCAGAACAGCGGTTTGCCGTCAAACACCCGAGGTAGGAGCCCCGTGCGTTAGCGCGCATGCGGGGATCTGCACGGGGGGCGTCGGGCAACCGGCGTTCCTACCGTAACACGGCTCGAGCATCCTCCAACATAGCGGGCAGCTTGAACAGATATAGAAAGACCAATTCCGTAAAGGCGTGAAGGCGCTCCGCCTCCTCCTTCGAGAACTGCTCTCCTCCATGAACCGCTTCATTGCCACTGAGCCGAATCTGATGAGCCCATTTGGCCAAGTCAGGTGTTAACCCTCCTTAGTCCGCAGCGCGTTCTATGCGCTGGTTCAGCGTGCCTTCGATGTCGGGAAATTTCTCTCTAAGGCCGGCTTCCAGCGCTGAACGAAACATGCTGCTAGCAGCGTCAAGGTTCCCGGGAAGGTTTTCCATTCCTTGCCGGTAGTAGTCTGCAGCTCTTTCGGGCGTACGGTCAGGTGCCCCCGTACTCGGAGCCGCTGGAGAGATCGTCGGCGACCCAAGCTGATGGCCTCTGCCTGCTTGCAATAGTCTCGTAGGGGTTTCGCCACCTATGGGTTCGAAGCTCGCGAGTATTCCACGGCCGCAACGGCCGCAGATCGCAAACGTGTCAAACAAAAGGGCAGGGTCTGTGCGCACGCGTTGCTCAGAGGCAATTGTAAACGCCACGCCCCTTATGCCGCAGTGCGGACAATCGGCACCAAAAATGCTCATAGGTGGAACTCTCCGCTATTCGCCAACTCGCTACGAGGCCTCGGATGAAGGCGTCTTGCCCACATAGTGCCTACACGGTCATAGTCTGACCTTGCCGATAATTCCGTAAGTGATTGATTTTATTGGTACGCCCGCCTGGGTTCGAACCAGGGACCCTCTGATTAAAAGTCAGACATTATGCCAATGTTTTCAAGGTCCTTAGACAGAATAGGGCCTTCCGGGCGTCACCACGTATCAATGAGTTATGGGCAAAGTGTCTAACACGGTGACCCATGACCGCTGACATCCGCATCGGTAACGCGCTCGCGGTCCTCCGGGCCATGCCGGACGCCGCATGAGCGACCGTCGCGCCGGCGAGAAGGTCGAGGAGGGGCCCCGGCCGCCGCCGAGCAACCTTGAGGCCGAGCAGGCGCTTCTCGGGGCGCTGCTGGTCAACAACGAAGCCATCCATCTGGTCGCCACCTTCCTCGAGCCGGAACACTTCTTCCTGCCGGTGCACGGCCGCATCTATGCCGCCGTGCTGCACATGGTCGGGCGCCGGGAAGTCGCGACCCCGGTGACGCTCAAGACATTCTTCGAGAACGACGAGGTGCTGACGGAGGCCGGCGGCGGACAGTATATCGCCCGGCTCGCCGGCTCGGCCGTGACGGTCATCAACGCCGAGCACTATGGCCGGACCATCCACGATTTGCATGTGCGCCGGGGACTCATCGGCGTCGCCGAGGACATGAGGGACGTCGCCTACGACGCGCCGCTCGACCAGCCGCCGAGAGAACAGGTCGAGCGCGCGGAGGCCAAGCTGCACGAACTCCTCGAGGGCGCGCCAGGAACGCACTCAGAGCGCCGCACGATCGGCACCGCTGCGCGCGAGGCCGCTGCCGGCATCGAGAGAGTCTAAGAAAGGCGCCCCGCTATGCCGACCCTTCCGGGACAACTTGAGCTACCTTTGGCGTTCGCGCCGGCTCCGGTGCGAGCCCATGGCTTGAGGGCTGCACATCCTCGTCCGCTGGCGTCCCTGGGCAAGCGACCTGGTCGGCCGTTCACTTCCTTCCGCACGTATCCGCAGAAGGCGTGGCGCTTCCCTGAGGTCGAGTACGCGAACGCAGGATCATCTATTGCGGCGATAGTCCTTGATTGCGACCAGCCCGCCCGGTTTAGGCGTGGCCTGCCCGATCTGCCGACCCCGAGCTGGACCGTGTGGCGCCCGACGAATGATCACGCGCACGTCTGTTGGGCGCTCGCCAAGCCGGTGCACCGATACCCAGCCGCCCGCATTGAGCCGCTGCGCTTTCTCTCACGAATAGCGGAGTATTACGCTCACGCGGTCGGTGCGGATCCCGGTTATCCGGGCGTGCTTGCGCACAACCCGGCCTCCATCTACCGCAGCCCGTACAAGACGACCTGGGGCCGCGAAGACCCTTACTCCCTCGACCAGTTGGCGAGCGTGATTCCCTTCGGGTGGGAGCCGCCCACCGTTCGGCAGACAGGCGTGGGCCGCAACGTCGATCTGTTCGAGGCCGGCATGAAGTGGGCCGGCCGGCCAGCAAATGCTGGCCTGCCAGTGCTGCCGGCGCTCATGGTGGTCAACCAGGACTTCGCCCACCCGCTGCCGCTGTCTGAGGTACAAGCGACGGCACGTTCCATTGAGAATTACCGCAAGCGGTGGGCTGCACGTGGGTGGCATTGCCCAAAGTGGCTATCGAGGCAGGCGGCTCGTGGCAGGGCGTCCGGCCGAGCCCGACATGAGGCCAGTAACGAACAGCGTAAGCCTTGGGAAGCGGAAGGCATCTCGCGACGCACGTGGTATAGGCGCAGGGCGGCGAGGCGTGACACTCGAACCAACACAGATAAGCACGGGCTTGCCCCCACCTCTTGATGGAACCGGCGCGCATGATTGCACTGGGGCGCACGCGGTGCACTACCAGGCCAACGACGACGCGCCATTCCACCTCGACGCGCTCGTCGCCCCCGAAGGCGCTCCGCCACCGCCCCGCCGGCCCGCCTCGTCCGACCCCCCGGCGTAGAAGCGTCACGCTCCCCCCGCCCCGCAAGGCCGTACTAAGCCACCTTCACCACGGCGCACCCGGTACCCCCGCATATCCGCGCCACGCATCCCGCGCGCACCCCTGCAAACCACTCGCCTCGACGCCCTCACCACCGCCCTCGCCAGCCTTTCCCGCGCCGAAAGTGCCCCAAATGCGACCTCTACCGCACTGACAGACACGACAACGCACCGCGGGCCCGCTATGCGCTCCGCGCGCAGCGTGCACCGCAGCATCGGCGCCCGAACCCCAACATGTTGTGTCCCGGTCATCGCATAATCGAGAAAACAATCTAAGTGCCTGATTCAGCGCTATTCTCAATTTACCACAATAGACGTTATGCGAATACCGTGCGCCTCGACCGTGCGCGCGACGCATGGCGCCTCGACCGGCCCGGAGCCGTCCATCCGGGCTCCTGCAGCGCTGCGACGGTACGGCCTAGAGGAGTGCGACCGCCTCGACCGCCTCGACGGGCGCCAAGGGCCGGAAACCCAAGGCCAGCGCGGGATTGAGCGCTCGGCCGCTCCTTGGCCGTGCCGTGGCGTCGCGGCGCGCGCGCCCGACCGTGCCGCAGGGGGGGGCGCCGGCTGCCGGCCGGCGGCCGCATTGCGTCAGGTCCCCACACACCCCAGCGCCACTATCGCCCATTGGGTGGACAATAAAGAGGGGACAAAATAGGATGGACATAGATGGACAGGGCGAGGGGTGGACAAAATGCAGTGGGTGGCACCACCGACCCCAGTCGGCGAAGACGTTCCTGTCAACGAGTCAGGTTTCTTATCGATCCTTTGGCCAGCGACCCTGTCAGGTCGGCCGTTGAAGTTCGATATCCTCATCGCGACCGCGACGAATCCCACCATTATTGCCGGGCACTATCCTGCCGTTCAGCAAATCGCTGATGCGTGGGACACCCCAACAGGCAAGCAGAACCTCGACTATTTTCACAACAATCGAAAACACGGAATACGGACCTTTCAGGACACAGAGATCGCACGACTACTGGAACACAACTCCCCCGCTGAATAGAACCCCGGCCCGATCTTCAGCCCCGCTTGCCGCCGCCTCGGCCAGCAACCAGTCGCGGAAAACCCGTGCCGGGCGCGAGAGCGCCGTGCGAGCGGGGCCGACCAGCGCATAGCTCTGGACACCCGGGATCGAGAGCCCCGGCGGACAGGGGACAAGCCCATACCGCCGCGCCAGATCGCCGGTGGCCGGCTGGCGGTCGAGCGCCACGGCACCACCGGCCGCCATGACGAACGCCGTCAGCGTGTTGTCGGTGTAGGAGAACCCGGACGGCGTGCTGCCCGTTGGTAGGATCGAGCTCCAGTTCGCCCGGTGGGTCGCGATCTCGATCAACGGATGGTCGGCAAGATCCCGGGCGGTGCCCACCTGGGCTGCGATCTCGGGCGGGGCGACAGGGGCGAGGCGTTCGCCGAACAGTGGATCGCTGTCCTCGTAGGCGCCGGGCGGCAGGCCAAAGGTGATACGCAGATCCGCCCCGCCCACGTGAAAGTCCTGATCGCGGATCGCCGTCCGCACAGTCAGCCGGATTCCGGGATGGGCCCGCTGAAAAGCCGGCAAGCGGGGGGCGAGCCGGTCCGACGCGAGCATCAGCGAACAGGTCACCACCAGGGGCGAGCGTCACCGGCTCGCCGAAGAGATCGGCCGTGGTGCTTTCGATCCTATGCAGCGTCTGAGCTCCGGCGGGCAGATAGGCGCGGCCGGCTTCGGTCAGCATGACGCTTTGCGGCCCGCGCTCGAAGAGCGCGCGACCCAGGTGATCCTCGAGCGCCCGAATCTGCTGACCCACCGCAGGGGGCGATATGTTGAGCGTCTCGGCCGCCCGGGCGAACGATCCGGCACGCGCGGCGGCCTCGAAGACCCGCAGCCAGTTGAGGGACGGGATGCGTCGTGCCATAGCTGGAGGTGTAGTCCAGCTTTATCTGACGGGCGAGAGATCGATATTCCCTTTGCCCCCCGATTCGTGTGAGATGCACGGACCATAAGGGAGGACACGATGGCGGGATTGGGCGCCCAGGAGTGCGAGGCCTATCGCCGCGACGGCTATCTCTGCCCGATCGACATCTTCGATGCTGACGAAGCCGCCGCACACCGCGCCGCGCTGGAAGGAATCGAGCGGAACTATGCCCAGGTCCTGCCCCGGCCTGTCGGGCAGTATCTGCGCACCTCAAGCTATCTGAGCACGGACGTGCCGCTTCGTATCGCGCGCGACCCGCGCATCCTGGATAAGGTCGAGAGCATCCTGGGCCCCGACATCCTGATGTGGTCGTGCGAATACTTCATCAAGGAAGCGAGAACGCCGAATTTCGTGAGTTGGCACCAGGACCTGACCTATTGGGGCATGGACGGCACCGACCACGAGGTGACCGCCTGGATGGCGCTGTCGCCGGCGAACGCGACCTCGGGCGCCATGAAGTTCATGCCGGGCTCGCACAAAGGGCGGATCGTGCCCCATGAGGATACCTTCGCCGCCGACAACCTCCTCAGCCGCGGCCAGGAGATCGCCGTCGAGGTGAACGAGGCGGATGCCGTGGTGGTGGCGCTCGCGCCCGGGCAAATGTCGCTCCATCACGGGCGGCTCTTCCACGCCTCGGGGCCGAACAGCTCGGACGACCGACGGCTCGGTCTGGCGATGCGCTTCATCCGGCCCGACACGCCCTCGACTGGACCGCGCCGCGACTTCGCCATGCTGATGCGGGGCGCCGACCGGGTAGGCAACCGCATCAACGTGGTGCCGCCGCCCGGCAGCTTTACGCCGGCGCACCTGGCCCTTTATGAGGAAGTGATGGCCGCAAAGTCCAAGGTGCTGGGCGACGGGATCGACGGCGACAACACCCTTTACAGCGGGACCGAAAGGGCCGCTCATGCCTGAGACGATGGAGACGGTCGACTTCACGCAGATGAAGGACGGCACGCGGGCGGACTACGAGTTCCTCGCGCGCTGCGAGGAGATCTATTGCCAGGGCACGGCGGACCGGCTGTTGCGCGAGCTGGCGAGCCGGGACAAGGACACGCTGTCGGGCTACAAGATCACCCGCCTGCAGCACGGGCTGCAAACGGCGACCCGGGCGCGTCGGCATTGCGCAGATATCGACTGGGTGGTTGCGGCGCTCTTGCACGACATTGGCGATGGGCTGGCGCCACAGAACCACGACAAGGTGGCCGCCGAGATCTTGCGTCCGTATATGCGCGAGGAGGTCGTCTGGACGGTCCGGCATCACGGTATCTTCCAGATGGTCTACTACGCACATCATTACGGATGGGAGCCCGAGCTGCGCCAGACATATGCCGACAGCCCGTACTTCCGGTCCTGCGTCGACTTCTGCGAGCGCTGGGATCAGGCGAGCTTCGACCCCGACTATCCGACGGACCCGCTGACGAGCTTCGATGCCGAGGTGCGCGAGGTCTTCGCGCGGAAGGCCTTTGATCCCGACGTCGTCCAGGCGGGCGTGGTCAGGGGATTGCCCCCATCGGCATCGGCCTGAGCGGCGTTCACGGCCCTCTCGCCGCTCACCGGAGCCTTGCCCTTGCGCCCTCGCTTCGCCGGCGCCCGGAGCAGGTGACACTCGCTGTGGACCGGTCCAAGCTGGCTGTGTCGTGCCGGACTGGCAGGCTGTCGAGGACAATGCGCTACCTGCTTATCCCTGAAAGTCATCCGGCGATGAGGAGGCGATAGGGCATGGGCTGGTTTCGTGCGGCGCTATGGACGAAACGCGGGATCATTGTCTGGAGTTGATAGCGCCGGTTGTAGCGCCAGGCGAAGCTGGCGAGATAGCGTCCGGCATGGTCGGGGCCGAGCTTGCGATAGGTCCCGGTGATCGCGCTCTTGATGTTGCCGAGCGTCGTGTTCACCCATTTGAACGATGCCATGCGGGCCGCCTGTCGGCCCGACCCGGTACGGATCGCCTGGTGGCTGCAGGCGGCCTCGTCGAGTGCGCTCCAGCAGCTCAGGCCGTCCGTCACAACCGCCGCTCCGGGGGCCAGCCAGTGCTTGGCGCCGCGCGCGATCTCGCGCTTGCGGAAGCCCTTGACCGGCGCCAGCTTCAGCTTGCGCGGGCGCCCCTCGGGACTGGTCGAGACCGCCGCCACGAAGGGCGTCTTGCCCGCCGCGCCGCGGCCCCGCTTGCCGCCGGAGCGCACTCCGCCGAGATAGGCGTCGTCCATCTCCACCCGCCCCATAAGCGCCGTCTCCCCCTCGCGCCGCGCCATCACCGCCATGATCTTGTGCTTCACGGCCCAGGCCGTCGGTTGCTTGACCCCGAGACGGCGGCCGAGTTCCACCGACGAGATGCCGTTCTTCGCCGTCACGATCAGGTGGATGGCGGCGAACCAGAGTGTCAGCGGCAGCTTGGTCGCGTGGAAGATCGTGCCCGCCGTGGGCGATGTCTGCTTCTTGCACCGGTTGCATTGATAGAGACCCCGACCCGCCAGCACGCAATGCCCGTGATGGCCGCAGCAGGGGCAGACGAAGCCGTCCGGCCAGCGCAGCCGGACCAGCGCCGTGCGGCACTGCTCCTCGGTGCCAAAGGCCTCCCGAAACGCCTCGTCGCTCAGACCACGCACGCGCGATGCAACCTTGAACCCCATAACCGTGACCCCCTCATGCAGAACGTATTGAGAACATACATCCCCACAGACGGAGTGTCACGGATAAGCAGGATGCGCTAAGCGGCTTCGGTGGCAAACCGGGGAATGTGCCCAACTCCTTCACGATCACCGGCTGCAGCCCCGCCACGGAAGCGAAGGAAACGCAGTCGCGGCCCGGGATGAGTCCGTCAAAGACAGACACACTCTAGAACGTGACCCGAAGGTCAAGTCGGGCGGCGTATTCCGTGTCTCCCGATCCCACGCCGTAAGCCCGAAACGCACCATCGAGGGAAAGGCGGTCACGGTGCCATGTCCCCCCGACGCCGACATGAACGCCGGTACTTGGCGGTTTCGACCTCAGCTCCTCCCCGGACACCAGCACCGTCGTTTCGCCGCCGCTCAGCGTGTGCTCCACATCCAGCGAGCCGAATAGCGAGAAGGGCTTATCCCTTTGAGCCCGGTTTGACGAGATGTTGAGTTTCTGGTGGGCGTCGGCAGGATGTTCGTGTAATGTTCCGTGATGGCCAGCCGCTGGAAATATGACCGCCCCATGTCCCGCGCCGCCTTCGAGGCGCGCTTTCCCGATGAAGCCTCCTGTGCCCGGCATCTCGCCGCCAGGCGCTGGCCCGACGGCTTCGTCTGCCCCGCCTGCGGCCATGACAGGGGCTGGGAACTGAAGCGGCGCCGGGCGAGCTGGGAATGTGCGGCCTGCGGGAAGGAGACCTCGGTGACCGCAGGCACGATCATGCACCGCAGCCACGATCATGCACCGCAGGCACGATCATGCACCGCAGGCACTTGCCCCTGAAGACCTGGTTCATGGCCGTTCACATCGTGACCGGCCACTCGAATGGTATCTCCGCCCTGCAACTCCAGGCCCAGCTCGGGCTCGGCAGTTACAAGAGTGCCTGGCTCCTGCTGCACAAGCTGCGCCGTGCCATGGTCGATCCGGATCGCAGCCTGCTTGAGGACCTGATCGAGATCGATGAGGCCACCCTCCCGTTCCGCACCGCAAAAGACCCGGCCACAGGCGGGCAAGGTCGCAGCCCACAAGGCAAGATGCGCATTGCCGGCGCGGTCGAGCTATCGCCCGAGGGCGAGCCACGCCGCATCCGGCTGGCGCCGATCGGGGATTTCTCCGCGCGCAGCCTTCGTGCCTTCGTTGCCGGGACCTCGGCGCCGGGCGCGCGGGTGATTACCGATGGCTGGAGCGGTTATTGCGGCCTGCCCGACCACGACCACCAGCCCAAGGTCGTCGGTGCAACGCCCGCCCATCTCGTGCTGACGTGGATCCATCGTGTGTTCTCGAACCTGAAGCGCTGGGCGCTCGGAACTTTCCATGGCCTGCGCCGCGCCCATCTGCGCCGCTACCTCGACGAGTTCGTGTTCCGCTGGAACCGCCGCCGCCACACCGCAACGGCTTTCGACACCCTGCTCGGCATCGGCACGCGCCTGCGACCCGCCGACTACCGCGACATCGTCGGACAACACGTCTGATCCCGGCAGGCCGGGCGCCAGCCACCGCCCGCCCTCCGATCCGCCTCAATCGGAGCCGAATACCGGCCCTCCAGCCTGCCTGACAGCACTCGAAACCAACTTCCTCAAGTCCAAAAGCTCCCGCACATCCCCCGGCACGGTCCGAAAACCGTGCCTGGAACGTAGAAGGCCGATCAACATCTGGTGTGACCAGAAGCAAAGGGATACCTGCTTATCCATGAGGCTCAGCAAGGCTGCCGAGACGCAACGTATGAGCCATCGCGGTTTCCAGTCGCTGTGCCATATCCGAGTCCGCACCGTGCAACTCCCGCCTACGTCGTTGTGACCTCGTCGGACTTAGACACGAGCAGGAACAAGGCATCGGTGAGCGGACTTTCATGGATAAGCAGGAAGGGATAAGCCATTCCGACAATATCGCCGGCGCGGTCGCCGCGCGCTGGCTGAGGCTCGGACCGGAAGCGCGGGAGAACACCGGCGTCATGGCGCCAAGGGTCTGCGCGGTCATTGGGAAACTCCTTCGATGGGGTTTCTGTAAGGGCCGCCTTCAGGCCGGCGATACGCATGGCGGCGGGCGGCGTGTCGGCGATACGGATACGTGGTGGCGGCAACGGGCGCCATGCCGGAAAACCGGTCTCCGGCTGACGCCCGGACGGCGGTACGTACAGGGGTCAGGCGGCGAGCGGCCAGCGTTCGAGGACGCGGTCGAGCACCTCGGCCCCGGGGGCGAAGGCGCGGGCGCGCCAGGAGACGATCTCGACCGTGCAGCCGATGCGCTTCAGGAGCGCGGTATCGGTATCGGCCGGCCCCTCGATCTCGACCCGGTCGGCGCCCATGATGCGCCGCCGGGCGAGGCGCCAGCCATTGGCAAGGGCGAGTGCCGAGCCCCGGCCCATGACCGCCTCGAAGGCTTCCGCGCCGGTCATGGCGATGGCGCCGTCCAGTCGGAAGGCGGTGCGCACGGCGGCGACCTGCTCGGCGTCGAGCACGCGCCCGATCAATGACTCGCCGGCAGCCTGTCCGCCCGGCTCGGAGGCCGGGGCAGGCTCCCCCGATCCGGGAACCTGCCCCGGACCGGATCCGGGGTCGGTGGTGAGCCGGCGCACCCGCATGTTCTCGGCGGGCAGCCGGTCCCAGACTGTTGATCGGCGCGCGGATTCGGCGCCGATCGGCGCGGTAATCCATTGATCTGGCTGGATTCCGGGGGGTCAACAAAGCGTGCTCTTGAGTAACAGGTGCCTAAGCGATTGACAGCATTGGGTTCTGTTTTTCCTCTCCTTGCATTTTCGGGACGAGTTGGAGCCCGAGTTTTCGGGCTTGGCGGTCGAGATGAGCGAACTTTCTGTTGAGGCGCCGCTTCTCGTAGGCGTCGATGCCCTGCTCGACGTATTTCTGGCCTTCGGTCACCATGAGGTAGATCAGGCAGGCGAGTTCGCGGGCGGTCGCCTTGATCGCAACGGGGGTGTCCATTCGGGCGAGCCTTGCGCGGTGCTTGGCGCCGATGAAGGTCTCGCTGCGGCGCGCGGCCATGGCCGCCATGCGCAGGGCCTGCCCGACGGGGTTGACCGCCTTCGGCGACTTGCCGGGGAGGTTCTTGCCGCCGCTGATCCTGGTTCCCGGCGCGAGCGCAAGCCAGGAGCAGAAGTGCTGGGCGGAGGGGAAGGCGGAGAAGTCCGGGCCGATCTCCGAGGCGATCACCAGTGCGGTACCGGGACCGATGGTGGGGATCGCGGTGAGGTCGACGCCCATCATTCCGCGCAACGCCAGGGCCTGGATGCCCTCCTTGCCGGTGTAGTTGCTTGCGGCGTTCGCAGAGCGGCTCGACGCGGTTTCGGAGGTCGTGCCGGGGGCAGGGTCCGGCGCGCCGCCGTCCGGGAGATCGTCCGGCGGTGCCAGGCGCTCGATCTCGGCCATCACCCGGACCTCGCAGTCGTCGATCTGCTGGGTCAGGAAGTCGTAGCGCTGCATGGCCTGTTCGAGGGCGAAGAGGTGCTCCTCGCGCCACGTCCCCTGAAGGCTCGCGGCGATCGTATCGGCGTCGGCCTTGATGCCCCGGTGGCGGAGCGTCGCCAGGCGCTCTGGGTCACGCTCGCCGTCGATGATCGCGCGCAGGATGCGCTGGCCGGTCAGTCCCGTGATGTTGGCGATCACCGAGTCGAGCTTGACGTTCATCTCGGTCAGCGCCTTCTGCATGTGCAGGACGCAGCGGGAGCGGTCCCTGGTCAGCCGCCTCATCTGGCGTGCGTAGGAGCGCAGCGGGCAAACCTCGTCGCCCGGACGGAACGCTCCCCGCAGCAGGCCGTAGGACATCAGCTGCCAGATCCACTGGCAGTCCAGCACGTCGCTCTTGCGCCCGCCGATCTGCTTCGTCATGCGCGGCGGCACCAGCATCACCTCGAAGCCCGCGCGCTCCAGCGTCTCGTAGACCGGGATCCAGTAGACCGAGGTCGACTCCATCGCGACCTTGGTCACCCCGCACGACGCCAGCCACGCCGCCATCTCCTCCAGATCGCGGGTAAAGGAGCCGAACGAACGCACCGGCTCATCGCTGCGTTCCGGGTCGACCGCCACGAAATGCCGGTCCTTGCCGATGTCGATCCCTGCGCAGTCCGGGTTCACCACCCTGAGGCGCCGGGTTCTTCGAGACTTGCGCGCCATGGAACATCCTCCCAGGTTTCATCTCCGTCGCGAGTGGGGAGGAACCATGTTCGAAGTCCCATTCTCTTGAACGAGGTCACGGGAAACCCGCGCCATCAGTGACCGAGGCGACAAAATGGTTCGGACCAGGCTTAACATCGGGTGCCGCTACAGCACGCCAGTGCTCGAACGGCCTCTTCACCCCACCCGCAGCCAGTTCAAGCCCGAGGCGTCGCAGACACAAGCCCCCGTTACTCCCGCGACCGAGCCGGAGCGCCGCGCAGGTGGAGGCTTAACAACACTTGCGGTCCGAACTACCCTGGACGTAGGCCAGGAGCGGCAGGCGCGGGAAATTGTATCCGGGAAGGAACCCCTCAGTTGCGAGATACCGGTACAGATAGAAGTCGTTGTTCTGGGTCGATGCTGATTGCAGCAGTGTCTTGCGTTGCCAGTTCCCCATGGCGAGACGGCTTTCCGACGCCTTCCGCTCCCGCGGCGAGATCGAGTAATCGTCAAGCGTTTGCGTTGCCAGTTCCACCGCCCGCTCGGCGGCGGCGAGAAGGTCGCGCCAGCGATCGAAGGACCGGTCGAAGTCAATGGGCGCACGTTCGATCAGCGAGTGGGCGAACGCCTCGCGGCCGGAATACCAATACGGGGGGTCTCCGGCGAAATCGTCTTCGAGGGCCGCGAGGACCGCTTCGATGCACGAAGCCGCACGGCGTGAGGCCTCCGCAGACTTGATGGCCTCGGAAATATGCGAACGCAGCGGGCGTTCCGAACTCGACATGTCGAGGTTGTCGGGGATACGAGATTGAAACTCCGCCCCGCTGGCGGCCAGCCACTCCGCATGCAGGTGGCTCTCCACCAGATCCCGGTTTCGAAGATCGATCGATGGCGGGACGACAACCCCGTCGACCAGATCCTGCATGCGGTCGAAGAAGTACTGATCGTGCGGGCTCTGGGCGGCGCAGTAGGTCAGGATCAGGGCCGCCTGGCCACTGCGACCTGCGCGTCCGCTGCGCTGGGCATAGTTCGCCGCCGTAGGTGGGGCATTCCGGAGATAGACGACATTCATGGAGGAGATGTCGACGCCAAGCTCCATTGTCGGCGAGCAAAACAGCGCCGGTAGGAAACGCGCGCCTTCGCGATGTTCCCTCAGTTCATCCTGTCGCTCATCGAGCTTCTTTCGGTCGTCCTCTCCGTACCTGAACCGAAACTCGCGTAGCTCTCGGAGTTCGCTCTCCACCTGCGCCGTGTGCTCGCGTCCCTCGAGCCCGAAGAGAGGTGCCGCGTCCGTTGCGAGAGCATCGGATACGGCTGTGTAGAGGCCGGCAAAGAAGCGGTTCGTCACTTCCGCGCCCTGTTCGCCGGTCTGCGAGCGGTATTGAATGGTCTTGGCAATGAGCCGCCAACCCATGCCGCCGACCGGCGAAGAAACCTCCTCGACGATGCCGTAGTTCTTCGCCCCGTTCAGCAACGTCTTTAGAACATCCGGAACATCCACGGCGCTCAGTTGTTTGGCGCCGAACCGGATCGCGCGGATTTTTCGTGCGAGAGCGCTTTGGCGCGTGCCGCGCACGAGGCGCTCCTCGTCCCGTGGACCGATCCTTGCGCGCTTCGGCGGTTCGAGCATAAGGACCGACGCGCCGACCGTGGCCTCTTCCTCGAGCGACCAGGGCACCTTGATCAGCCCCCGCATCGTTTGTGCGATCGCATCGACCTTCTGCCGTCCGAGGGCGGCGGTGTTGACCGCCAACCCCTTGCGCATGTGGTCGAGAAGCTCCTGAAGCGCGGCCTGCCGCTCTGCGGCGGACGCCGAGCGCAGGATGGGCGAGGCAGCGAACTCCTCATCGTCCCGGGCCAGATCTTCGATGTACTGGTACTCGGCGCGAACGAGGCCGAGCTGTTCGAGATTCGGATTGGTGAAGCGCCATCCCCGGCGCTGATCGATCCAGAAACGAAGCTGCAGCCCTTCACGGAGCACGGCTTCCGCGTCCTCCCGTGCCTGTCCTTTCAGCCCGGGGTTTTCCAGCCACTCTTCGGCGCGATGGGCAAACGCTCCATCCGCAAGGAAACCAAGCGCTGTCTGGACCCGAGCGCCGATCTCGGGCTCGGGTATTGAGCCGCCAGGCGCCGACTTGAGAGCGGACAGGATTGCCGCCCTCAAGAGGGTCACGAAGATAAAATCGTTGAAATGTCCGGCCTGAAGCGCCGCATCCTGGCGGTTGTCGGTGAAGGCCAGCAGTTTGCGCGTGTGCTCGGGGAGGTCCGATGCATCGCCGTTCATCCAGTGCAGGATGCTGGAGATCAGGATCGTCGTCGCCGAGCTCCGGCCCTCGCCGCTCAGGGACGCAAGCTTGTTGATGTCGCGGGCGGACGTGTTGGAAACGTCCTTGCACATCGGACAGAAACGGAACTTGCCGGGCATGAACCAGCTTCGATGCCCCATTCCGCAATCGCCGTTCGGCGCCACGTCATGAAGGCTGGCCCGGCGTTTGCGGTAGGTCGACTTCAGGCGCCTGTCGCCGCGCTTCGTCTCTTCCAGCCACGCCTCCGGATAATCTTCGTCGTCGCCCTTGAACGTGAATTCGGGGTCGCCTGGCTCGGGCATCAGAAAGCCCCACTCGGCGCCTTGGTCCTCCTCGTCCGCCTCAACGGGGATGTCGTCGATCTCCCGCTTCTCGAAATACTCGCGCCCCCGGTCGGTCCGCAACGTGACCGGGTGGAATTCCTGACCGCAGTTCCGGCAGAAATGGACCGGGTACAGGCGCTCTTCCTCATTGCGCGGGTTGAATACTTGCCCCGAAAACGTCACGTCGCGCTCGCCTTCGGGGCGAAGGGTCGCATACAGGCGCCCCGCGCCGGCGATGAATTGATGGAGCTTGAAGGCGAACAACGGCTCGCTGCTTCCACCGGCTACACCGCGCCGGTTCTCCGGAGTGCTGAACCCGATCAAGGCGTTCCGGAGAGCCGCCGCGCAGACGTCTTGGGATAGCCCGCAATCCCCGGCCAGCGCCACGGCGGCTCGATCGAGCGAAACGGGGCTCGCCCGCTCCGGCTTGTGATCGACATTCTTCAAGCCGATCCGTGTCTCGATCCAGGCGGCCAGATCGTCCCTCGCCAGTTCGTCGTTCGTGAGTCCATGCCCGACGCTACCTTTCAGGGCGGTCTCGACCGCCGCCGTCAGTCCAGGCAGTTCGCGTTCGCCGCTCCTGCTCGCATCGGCCACGCGGCGGAGCGTTTCCGTAACGACCGCATCCGGGCCGATCCTGGCGCTGAAGATTTTCGAGGCGACCCGTGCCACCGCGGTGCGCTTCTCTTCCGCGGCGCCTTCGCTTGCCATGGTCGCGGACGTGCCGACGCAGATCGGCGGATGCTTCGGATCGCCGATCCGCGCCTTAAGACGGCGCATCAGCATCGCCACATCCGCGCCCTGGCGCCCGCGGTAGGTGTGCAACTCATCGAGCACGACGAACCGCAGGCCGCGGCAATTCTCGATGACCTTCCGGTCCAGATCATTCTGCCGCGTCATGAGCAATTCGAGCATCATGAAGTTAGTAAGCAGAATGTCCGGCGGATCGTCCTTGACGCGCTCCCGCTCATCCGGACCTTCCTGGCCGGTGTATCGCGCGAAGGTGGGGGTGTGGGGGTGACCCGCACCGAGATAGCGCCTCAGCTCTTCCGCCTGGCTGTTTGCCAAGGCGTTCATCGGATATATGACGATGGCGCGGGTGCCCGCGGCACGGCCCGCTTTCCGGGCCTTGATCGCGGCGTCGATGATCGGGATGAAGAAACACAGCGACTTCCCAGAGCCGGTCCCGGTCGTGACGGCGTAACTCTGATTGTTCAGGGCATAGCCGACGGCCTGCTGCTGGTGCTTGCGGAGCCTCAGCGTTCGATCCTGGGGACTCCCAGAGGCCGAGAGGTCCCGAAACACTTCGGCGCATTCCGGTTCCAGATCGCCGGCGTCGATGAAGTCCTGTATCGAGCCGCCGCCCGCATAGTGCGGGTTGAGCTGGATCAACGGCTCGGGCCAGAAGCGCTTGGTCGCGTACAGTTCATCGACCTTTGAATTCAGCTCCGGCGAGCGGATATTTGTAAAGGAGCGTGCGAAGGCCTTGTAGCGATCGATGACGGTTTCATCGAGGTCGAAGGCGTCCATCACGAACCCCAGCCCGGAGCGGTCGGCACCGGCTGGCTCGGCAAATTTATCTGTCGGTCTTGGGCGCGGCGTGCCGGCGGGCTCGTGTCGCGCGCGAGGGGCTTCGGTGTGCGGGGGAGCAGCGCCTTCCCGGCGTCGATTCGGCCCATGCCGCCCCCCACGCCGCAATCGAACGTGATGACGCGTTGCTCCATGCCCTGGGAATCGGGAGGGGACGCGACCCCGGGCGTGAGGAATTCATGCCGAACAGGAACCGCCCGATTGAGTGCAGCCCTCGAACACCTGCTGACCCGCAGGGGTGAATGTGCCGACAAGATCAACTGCCTCATTGAGAAGTATCCGTCCAGGGGTTGATCACCCTGGCCCCTGTATTGCGGAACTCCCGCTCATTGCGTGTAACGATGGCAAGGCCACGATGTAGCGCGGTTCCCGCGAGCATCGCGTCGGGTAAGTGACGGTCGAGCGGCTCCCCTCGGCGGCGCTTTTCCTCCATGACAAGGGCGCAAGACCGGGCATCGGCAACAGACCAGTCGAAGATCCGGTCTTCGAAGAGATCGTCCAGCAGCCATTGAAACCGCTCGGCAAGGGCCTCGCGGCGCTGCCCAGGGGCAAGTTGGCCGATCCCGTTCAGGATTTCCCAGGCGGTGATGGAGGCAAGGCCGATGCCCTCGGCGGCGATCTCGTCAAGAAACACGGCGACCCGCGGTTCCGGGCTCGCGCGCATCATCTCTGAGACGACGTTTGTGTCGAGGAGCCAAGCCGTGGGGGCAGTCACGTCCGGTTCTCGTCGGGGAACGCAACCGGCCTGTAGCCATACTGCTCGGGAAGCGGCAAGTCGATCCCGTGCTCCGGTCCGAAATACCGCCTGAAGGCCTCGGACGGCGTTCCACGGCGCTCTGCCCTCTCGCGCTTTTCGTGGATCAGACGCCGGACGAACTCTTCCATTGAGACGCCACGCTGGTGCGCTTCGCGCTTGAGCCAGGACTTGTCGCCCGGATCGATATCGCGGACGGTGATGACTGAGCCCATCGAGGTGCCTCCCTGCCCGCTCTCTACCCGCTCAAAGCCTTTGAATGAAGGTATTGCTAGCGTGAAGTGCTGTCAATAGATCGTGGTGCGTTGGCCTGTCTGATCCCGGCCTCTCGATCAAGTTCTTCCGGACCTGTTGTCTCCGCCAGGAACACGATTGTCTGCGAAGTCTTTGCCAGCGGATCGGCCGGCTCGCTCCATGACAGTGCCCTTTGGCTACGGCCTCCCAGCGTGTGAGACGCACTCTCGGCGGACTGATCCGCCGTGCTCGAGCGAGGCGCTGCAGATGGCCGCCCCCGAATATCACCGAATGGCGACCACCTACCAGCCGCCGCTGCTGCACGGTGTTGCACGCCAGGCCCGCCCATGATGGTCATCCGGCTGACGCTGACTTCTAACCACGGGCAGCGCGTGGCCATCGTCGCTGCTGTCAACGCCGGCGTAGCTCGTCTTCATCTTGCGCGTCATTCTGTACGAACCAGGAATCGCTGGATCGTTCAATAGCCTAAGCCCAGGTCGCGCCCGGCAGGCATGGGAACGCCTTTCAGACCCTGAGGAAAATCCACACAATCGAGATTGCCGTGGCGAAGGTGGGCTTCAGTCGCGCCACGGACTCCCAGCCTAACCGTCGCCATGCCGGATAGTCCCTCCCGGTCCGTCTCACCGCCTTGCAGGGTGCGGGATCGGCCCGCAGCCCTCTACCAACGTAGCGAGGCGCCCGACATCACTCCGTATTCGGACACATCGTCATTTGCCTGCTCGCGACGCGTGCCGACCAACCGGGGCGACGCTGTCGAAGCTGCCCTGGAACTTCGCCCAGTAGCCTGACTGACGGTCACCCGTCACTCCCGTCACCCGGAGACCTCGCCGCCTGGCCGTGGATCGACTTCGACCCGCCCGCCCTCGACCGCCTGCTGGCGCGGCTGTTCCGCGACACCGGCCGCCGCGCCGCGACCGTGCTGCGGGCCGGCGCCGCCGGCCTGTTCCCGATGGCGACCGGGCCCTGGCTCGCCTGGCTGCCGCTCGACTACCTCGACCGGCTGGCCGCGCCGCGGCTCAGGCCGCTGCCGCTCGCCTTCGGCCGGCGCCGCTGCCGCACCGGCTTCGTCGCCCGGCGCGCCGCCGAGACCTGGAGCCGTTCCGCCTGCTCGAACAGGCGCTGCGCGACAGCGCGATCGAGCGGCGTGCGCCGCAGGCCGGGTAGCTCCGGAGCGGTTCTTGAGCACAGCGTTCGCCGCATGGGGTTCGCTGCGCATCGCGTAGTGCAATTCCGTCACATGCTCGCGCCCGACCGCCCCGACCGGCATCTCTCCCAACGCCGGCAGGATGTGTCTGTCGAGCGCCCTCCGGCACCTGAATGATGTCGTTCAGCGCCGCCAGAGTCGACGAGAGGGGCACGTCGACGCGTCGCCAGATCTTCGGCTCGAGATCCTGAAGCTCGATGCGGATGCGCGCGACCGGCTCGATCATGCGCGACATACCAGTCGGGACCGCCTCCACACAGCATCCATTCACCGCACCCCTCTCACTCCTGCTCCCGCCTTCGTCTTGCTTCTAGGCCCTTCAGCATTACCTCGTCGAACTCCGGCTCGTCCCACTCCCGCGCCTCTCTCACCGCCCAATCCAGCATCCCGAAGAAGTCCGGATCGCCCGCCTTCAGATGACACGTGTACAACCGGTTGACCACCAGGCGCATCAGATCGCGCATCTCGTCGGGCTCGATATGAGCCACCTCCGGCCAGGGAATCCGCCGCCCATTGGCGTCGATCACTACGACATCCGAGAAATCCCCGGTATGGCTGACCGGCGCAATTCCACCATGAAAGTCTTCGATGACTGTGTTGCGAAAGCACGTCATCGCCATGCCTTTCTCCAGGACCGCGGCAATCCGCAGATCGTATTCGTTTTCCATCTAACTCCACCTCCCTGGGTTCGCGACTGCTCTGCTCCGCATCGCAGCGATATCGCCCGGCAAGCCTGCCCGCAACTTCCCCGCCCACGCAATCCAACCTCCACCTTCCCGTCCCCCGTCCACCGGGACGGGCGGATGTCTTCGCGCGGCGTCCGATGGGTTCTATGATCCGATCGTGCAAACCCTCTGCCGCGACTGCGGCCGCCGGCCGCACCCCGATGCCGAGGCCTGCCCGGCCTGCGGATCGGCGCGCGTCCTTCGGCACGGGGAGCTTCACGATCTTTCCATCGCCCATCTCGACTGCGACGCCTTCTATGCCGCCATCGAGAAGCGCGACCGGCCGGAGCTGCGCGACCGCCCCGTGATCGTCGGCGGCCGCCACCGGGGCGTGGTCGCCGCCTGCTGCTACATCGCCCGCACCTACGGCGTGCGCTCCGCCATGCCCATGTTCAAGGCGCTCAAGGCTTGCCCCGAGGCGGCCGTCATCAGGCCCGACATGAAGAAGCACACGGCGGTGGGCGGCGAGGTGAGGGCGATGATGCTGGGGCTCACGCCCCTGGTGGAGCCGCTCTCCATCGACGAAGCCTTCATGGACCTCTCGGGCACGGAGTCCCTTCACCGTGCCAGTCCGGCCGGGACGCTCGCGGGGCTGGCGCGCCGGGTGGAAGACGAGCTCTCCATCACCGTCTCGATCGGCCTCAGCTACAACAAGTTCCTGGCCAAGATCGCCTCCGACCTGGACAAGCCGCGGGGCTTCGCCGTGATCGGCCGGTCCGAGGCCCGCGCCTTCCTCGCCGGCAAGCCGGTCGGCCTTCTGTGGGGGGTGGGCGCGGCCATGCGGAAGCGCCTCGAGCGAGACGGGATCAGGCTGATCGGCGAGCTCACCCGCCTTGACGAGGCCGAGCTCGTGGCCCGCTACGGCAAGATCGGCGGGCGGCTCCACCAGTGCGCCCGTGGCGAGGACGACCGCCCGGTCGATCCCCATCGCGAAACCAAGAGCATCTCGTCGGAGATCACGCTCGACGAGGACCTGTCCGACGCCGACGCGCTACGCCCGATCCTGTGGCGGCTCGCCGAGACGGTGGCGCGGCGCCTCAAGAAGGCGGGGCTCGCCGGCATCGGCGTCACCCTCAAGCTCAAGACCGCGGAATTCCGGATCGTCACGCGTGCCTGCCGCCTGAACACCGCCACCCAGTCGGCGGAGGAGATGTTCCGGGCGGCCGAGCCGCTGCTGGACCGCGAAGCCGACGGCCGCGCCTTCCGCCTGATCGGCATCGGCGCCCACGACCTCATCGAGGCCGGCAGTGTCGTCCAGGGCGACCTCTTCGGCGCCGGGCCGGCAGACAACAAGATCGACAAGGCGCTCGACGCGGTACGGGACAAATTCGGCGACGACGCCATCGTCAGGGGACGCGGCTTCGGAACGAAGCTCGTGCGGCAGGGACCCTCCAAGGTGGAATGAGCCGCGCCGACCTGGCCGTCGGCGCGTTGCCTCCGTGCCGTGCGAAACAGCCCGGCATGACGCGCTACATTGAACGGCGCCGGCTTCGGCGACATCCGCTCGGTGGAGGACGAGATGCCCCAACAGCAGAGCACCAACCCCCAGATCAAATGGGAAGACAACCAATGGTCGGTCACCCTGCCGCTGGAGGACGGCAGGGTCGTCAACGCGACCTGGAAGCCCGGCGTCACCTACGTGGTCCGCATCAGGGAAGCGGGCGGCGAGGACTGGAGCTTCGGCTTCGAAACCCCGATCACCAGCTTCACCTTCATCGACCTCAAGCCCGACACCGAGTACCAGCTGCAGGTCCGAACCAAGACCGCCGCCGGCGAGGGCGCGCCCGCATTCTTCAACATCCGCACCGGCCCCACCGGGGACACCGGCAACGTGATCCCCTTCCCGGTGCACTGACAGGCCGTCCCCGATCCGCCCGGCGCGCGTCAGCTCCGCCGCCCGGCCACCCCGCCGCCTTCCTCCTTCGCCGCCGCAACGTCCGCAACAGACCGGACCCATCGCGTAAATCCGCTGTTTCTTCTCGGGCAGATCGCGATCCACCCACCGCCTGGCCTTACGGCGCTGCGACAGGCGCCACGCAGCGCGGATCGTCGTTGACGGGCTTGTTGACCAGGCTACCCACGAGCATGCGTGGCGGGGAGGGGGGGTCTTGTCTCAGTCCGATCATTTCCAGTCCGGGACAATTCCGTTCTCCCGCAGGAACTCTTCCGCCAGCTCGACTATTCGCATTTCCTGGAATTCATGGAAACCATGCACGGCTCCTTCGTCGCGGACATCTCTCTTCCATCTCCCGATCGAGCCCGAATACGCCGCGGCTGCACGGCGCCATCGCGCATCGTCGTCGGTCCAGTCCGATCGCAGGAACTGCCGGAGGACCTCGTGGTGTTCGCCGTGATCGAGGCCGGGGATCTCGAGATAGCGCTCGGGCTCCGCCGCGACGCGTTCGCGGCCCTGTCGGTTCTCCTCGGCTGGTATCCCGGCTTCCCCGTAGGCGTCCTCATCGTCCTCGTAGAGCCACACCACATCGCCCGTGCGCCGGTCGAGGTAGATCGTCTGGGGGCACATGTCGTGGAAATCCACATCCCGCCCGAAAGCCATCGTGAACAGCATTCGATCGATGACCAACACCCGCGGCCCCACCTCACAGCGCGTTATGCAGCGAAGTCAGCCGTCGATGACAGGTGCATGTCGCGCGCGTTGCGCCGGTATCGACCCGGCTCGCACCCGAGGCCGTGCGGCCCGGTTTCCCTCTCACGCCGCCGCTATCGCTCTTGCCCACGGCGCCCGCACAACTCCTCGCTAGTGCCCGGCTGAGGCGCCGTCCGCGAGCCGCACGTCGAACGACAGGAAGCGGTCGAACAGGGGGCTCTTGCGCCAGCCAACCTCGAATGTCCCCGGAGGCCCCCGGTACTCGAGCAGCCCGAACCAGCGCAAGGGTCCCAGGATGCGCCCTACGAACATCGTGCCCTCCGCATTCCAGTGCATCCTTGCGACTGCGTCGTCGCGAACCACGCTCATCGCCCTCAGCGCGTCCACGCTCTGCCACTCGTCAGCGACATTCGAGAGCCCCCACAGGATCACGCCGACGTCGTCCTGCGGCCACCGACCCTGCAACCCTCGGGGAAACGTCTCCACGAAGCGCGACAGGTCTGCGTGCCAGAAGGCGTGGCGGAACAGAAGCGCCTGAAGCACGCCCCGTCTTCCCGGTTCGAGCATCTCCCGCCCCAGAGCGGTCAACTCGCACAGCGCTATCCGCCCCTCGACCAACCCGGCCAGATCCACCAGCCGATGCAGGAGATGGAGTTCCCACACGTCGCCCTCGCGAAACGCCTTTCCCGTCCGGAATTGTTCGGTCCCCGACGATCCCGTCTACGCCTTTGCACCCGAATACGATCTTCCCGACCAGCCCCAGCAGATCCGGATCGTTTTCGACGGCATGGAAGGCTACGTCCCCACGGCCATGGTTGCGCTGACGCTCGTCGATGCCCTCCGCCTGTGCGATCGCTTGAACGCCCAACTCGGACACGACCGCGAAGCGTGGACCAAGCTCGTCGGATGCTCCATGGCCGCCGGCCCACACGACGCGTCGCTCCACTAAGCCCCGCGCCGCCGCACGCCGGACGGCAACTCTGACGATTGCGCGGCGGCAACGCCGCGATGAGGATGCACACATGAGACGATCGCGCAGAAACCGCCGCCTGCGGCGGATGACAGCCAACACCCTGGCGGCCATCACATTCGCTGCCGTCGCCGCAATCGCTTTCCACGCCCTGGCTGACGCGGCAGCACCGGACACGTGGCGCGGCCTCGCGGTCGCCCCGGAGGATCGCTGTGCGCCATACGATCGCAGCGACTATCCCTATCCGCCATCCGTCGAAGCGGAGATCGTCGCTTCCAGGGGCGGCAGGGTCTACGGCCCATATACGGGCCGGTTCTTTCTCAGCATGAAAGAGACCGACATCGAACACATCGTCGCCGTCTCCGAAGCCCACGATAGCGGCCTCTGCGCCGCCGGCCCCGCCGTCCGCCGGCAATTCGCTTCCGATCCGCTCAACCTCACCCTCGCCGCGCCGCAAGTGAACCGCTGCAGCAGAGCGGGCAAGTGCGCCTACGATCCTGGCGAGTGACCGAGACGCGCCGCCGGCCTATCCCAACAGGCGCGGCCGGGATTCATGGCGGGACGGGAAGACATCGCCACGTGCCAACTCCCCGATGGAAAGATGCGGCGGGCCGCCGTCTCGTTGTCGACTTCCTGGAAGGCGACCACGTCCGCGCGAAGTGCCACGACCTGCTGCGCGATCGCGTCGTAGTCGGCGCCTTCTCTCGGCACGCAGCCCTGTCCGTCCGTGTCGTTCAAATGCTCCAGGTTCCAGGCCGCAATGCGCAGCTCGCTGCCGAGGCTCGCCGTGGACGGCACGGCCATTGCCAGCAGAAACAGCAGAAGCAACGAGGCAATCGTTCGCAACAGAACCTCTGCAACCGTGGAGCCTCCAACATATCGGTCCTGCCCTGACCGAACCATGAACGCCGCCGCCCGGCGCGTATGCGCTCAGTCCGCCGACTGCCGCAGGGGCCATCGATACGCCGGAAACGACTCTCGGACCGTCGGGTGAAAGGGAAGCCGGAAGAGGGGCAGCGCGCCCTGGAGCAGGAGAGAAAGACCCTCCGCACCGGGCCCGCGTCCTAACCCCTGAACCGGAGGATTGACCATGTTCGATCGCACGCCCGAATCCAGCGAACCACGCATCCTGGCCGAGAACACCCCTGGCGGTCCCGACCATCCCCATCCGGTCTACGTCCCGCTGCTCCCCGACCCGGAAGGGCTGCTCGCCGCAGGGTCCGCGCCTGCGAGGATCTTCAGGTTGAAGCGACGTCAGGACCCCACGGACGACCGTCGAGCGATCTACCGCGCCGGCTCGACGACAATCCGGCCGCGGCCGCGTCTCAGCAGGTAGCCACCGCGCGGGATCGCCAGCCGGCCCTGCTCGATCAGCGGCCACAAGGTATCGACAACCAATGCCGCGTTGCCGTCCGCCTTCTTGTCGGCCGCCCCCTGTGACGCCAGCCACGCGGCGAACGTGCGCTCGCCGATTTCCTCGCCCACCGACTTGCGCAGCGCGTTGAGCTTGCGCAACTGGCCCTTCGTCAGGGCGCCCTCGTCGATCCGATCCGATGATGTCTGGTCCATGATGCTATCCGCCGTCAGCCGACTCGACACTGTGGCCCGATTATAGCGGCGCCGGTACCGGCCGGCCTACGCGTCTTCCCCCGCGCCGCCCATATTCTCCTTGATGTGCCTCTTCAGTTTTGCCGACGTCCGGAACGCCACGACGCGGCGCGGATCGATCGGCGCCGGTTCTCCCGTCTTGGGGTTGCGGCCGATGCGCAGGCCCTTGTCGCGCACCGTGAAGCTCCCGAATGACGAGATCTTCACCGCCTCTCCGGCCGACAGCCGCTCCGCAATCGCCTCGATCACCTCGTCCACGAGCTCGGCCGCCTCGCGGAGCGGCAACCCCAGCTCCGCATGGACGGCGTCTCTCAGGGCGGCTCGCGTCACCGTCGCCATAGCGAAATTCCTCTCCCGCTTCCAGTGGCCGTGAGGCACCGTCGCCCGGCACCGATGTCCGCGCAGAGCCCGGCCGCCGCGCCGCGCCATCTTGGTGGAGGCACAGGTGGCGGGCCGGGACGCGATCGAGACCGGCGACATCACCGCCGCTGCCGATGAAGGTGTTGCGGCGGACGAGGGCGTGGGGGGAGGGGTGAGGCGGACGTGGGCCTCGATCGCACGCGAGCTCGGTCTGTCGGACGCGCGCAAGGGCGACGTAGCGATGCGGATGGCGAAGCGGTACGCGAAGAGGGAAGGGTTGCCGTGGCCGCTGTGATGGCGGGCCCGGCGATCGTGAGCCCCTGTTTAGGCGATGGCCTGATTCTGGGCGCGGGCACGCTATGACATTTTGGCCGTAGTCGTCTCGGTAGCGCCGGTATCATCGGCGGGAACGTCGGAAGGCGATGGCGTCCCGGTGGCGCCGGCTTCCGAAGTCGAACCCGAAGAAGGTTAGTCATGGGCGGAATTGACGGGGCTCCCGTTCGCGAGCGGCGCCTGGAATTTGCCGGCCTCGATGCGCTTGTGAAGGGGGGCCGGCCGGTCGTCGTCCTGGAAGGCGCCGGTCTTGTCGTCCTCGACGCCGACGCTGATGCCGTAGTGCTTGGCAAGCGCGTTTAGCGCCGTCACCTGGGAGGCAGCTGGCGGATTGGGCGCCGTCGCGAATTCCCACAGCTTCGTGATGACGGCCTCCTTGGTGGGCTCCTCGACGACGATCTCGGCCGCCTGGTGCCAGCCGTCGCAGAGCACCCGTTCCTTGAGGTCCTGCATCCGCTTCTTGACATGCGGGGACTCGAGAACCTTCTTGTGGCCCGCGAGCGAGGGCTTGTAGCCGGCGAGTTCCATCACCTTTTCAGGGTCGTCCGGGTATAATGTAGCCGCCCACGCGAACGATTCGTGCTTCAGCGCGGTCTGGCGTGTCCGGTGGTCGGCTCTCTTGCGCTTCGGCTGTGCAGTAGTTGCCATGGCGATCTCCAGTGACGATCTCGACAGAATGGCCGCAACCGACTTCGCTACCTATCGCGCCGAAATCGTCATGATCAAGCGGAAGTCGAACGAGGCACAGATTCCGATGGAGCTCAACCGGGCGCCGATGTTTCTGGAAGCGCTGGCCGAAGAGCAGATTGCCGAGATGGGTATGGTCCGGCTTCTGGTGCTCAAGGGCAGGTCGGGTGCACGCAGTGGGTCCACGGCCCGGTACTTCTGCAAGGTGAGCCTGACCCGAGGGAGGCGGGTCTACGTGCTCGCGCATGGCCGGCGGCACTCCGCATCGGCCGGCGCAAGCTCTACGACCGGCTCGCCATCGACCGCGCCGTTGACGCCCTTTCGCGGCCAGCACCAGAATCCCGGCGCAGAAGCAATAAGGCGGGGGAGGGCAGAAGAATGCAGGTGGTCAGATTGAAGCACGTTAAGTCCTACCGGCGCCGCGGCCGGGTCTATTGGTATCACCGGCGGACCAAGGAGCGGCTACCAGACATTGAGCCCGAGCGCGTCGCCCGGGTGCTGGAGATCAACGCCACCCTGGACGGTTGGCGCGACGACGTGATCCCCGGCTCGCTCGGCGACCTGATCTGCCGCTACAGGGCGAGCCCCGAGTTCAAACGGCTCAAGGAGTCGACCAAGAAGAGCGGCTACAACATCTACCTCGCCTTGCTCGAGCGCACGGTCGCCAAGACGACGGTCGCCGACATCAACACCGTCTGGCTCTACCAAGCCCGCGATGCAATGGCCGACACGCCGAGAGCGGCCGACATGCTGCTGTCGGTCCTCTCGATCCTGCTCAACTTCTCCATCGCCCGTGGCTGGCGCTCGGACAATCCGGCCCGGCACGTCAAGAAGCTACGCGGCAGCAAGAGCTACGAGCCTTGGCAGGAGGTCGCGGTCGAGCGCTTCCGCGCCGGCGCGAACCCGCGCATGGTCTGGGCGGTGGAGCTCGCCATCTACACCGGGCAGCGGCAAGGCGACGTGCTCGCGATGCAATGGCGGCACATCGAACAAGGCATGATCTCGGTCGCGCAGCAGAAGACCGGGGAGCGGCTTCTGCTTCCGATCCACCGCGATCTCGCCGCCGTCCTCGAAACCATCCCGCGCGTGGGGACGAACATCGTCCACCGCGAGGACGGGCGCTCCTACACGGGATCCGGGTTCTCGTCGATCTTCCAGCGCGAGAAGCGGCGCCTCGGCCTGGGCGGGCTCCAGTTCCACGGTTTGCGCCACACGGCCGCCGCGCGGCTTGCCGAGGCGGGCGCGACCGACCGCGAAATCATGGCGATTCTGGGCCATCGGACGGCCGCGATGGTGAGCCGCTACACGCGCGGCGCCGAGCAAAAAAGGCTCGCCCAGGCGGCCATCGTGAAGCTCGAAACGCGAACAAGAGTGTCTAACACCCCCGAAAAAGGTGTCTAACAAATGGCAACAACCCTGACATGGAATCCCCTAACCCGTTGATGTGCATGGTACGCCCGCCTGGGTTCGAACCAGGGACCCTCTGATTAAAAGTCAGATGCTCTACCACTGAGCTACGGGCGCGCCGCGGCGCAAAACGATAGGGAGGCGCCGCCGGGCGGTCAAGCAGCCGTCTCCGCTACCGCACGTCACCGCGCCTGCGCAGCCGTTTCGGCGGCCGCGCGGGGGCTGTAGAGTGTCACCGCCATGACGGAAACCAAGACACCGGCCCTGCTGCCTACCGGTTTGCGCGACCTGCTGCCGCCCGAGGCGGGCGCCGAGGCCGCGCTCGCCGAAGCCTTGCTGGCGCGCTTCGGGGCGCACGGCTACGAGCGGGTCAAGCCGCCGCTCGTAGAGTTCGAGGACAGCATGTTGAGCGGCGCAGGCGCCGGGCTCGCCGATCAGACTTTCCGCCTGATGGACCCGGCGTCGCACCGCATGATGGCCGTGCGCAGCGACCTCACGCCGCAGATCGCGCGCATCGCGGCATCGCGGCTTGCGCGGAGCCCGCGGCCGCTCCGCCTCAGCTATGCCGGCGAAATCCTGCGGGTGCGGGGCGGCGAGCTCAGGCCCGAGCGCCAGTTCCGCCAGGTGGGCTTCGAGCTCGTCGGCATCGGCGCCGGCGCCGCCTGCGATGCCGAGGTCATCCTGCTGGCGGCCGATGCGCTCCGCGCGCTCGGGATCGAGGGGGGCCTTTCGGTCGATCTCAACGCACCCACCCTGGTCGCCTCGCTCATTGCCGAGGCGGGCCTCGACGCCGAACGCGCCGGCCCGCTCCGCGACGCGCTCGACCGCAAGGATGCGACGGCGGTCGAGGGGGCCGGCGGCGAGGTGGCGGACCTGCTCGTGCGCCTGCTGCGGACCACGGGCGTTGCCGAGACGGTGCTCGACACCTTGGCCCGCCTCGCCCTGCCGGGTGCGGCAGCGGCGGCGCTTGCCCAACTGCTGGAGGTTGCGACGCTGCTGCGCGAAGCGGCGCCGGCGCTCGCGCTCACCATCGATCCGATCGAGTGGCGCGGCTTCGAGTACCACACCGGCACGAGCTTCAGCCTGTTCGCCGGCGGGGTGCGCACCGAACTCGGCCGCGGCGGCCGCTACTCGGTCAACGGCGCCGGCCCGGAAGGGGAGGAAGCCGCCGGCTGCACGATCTATATCGACACGCTGCTGCGCGCCGTACCCGCGCCGCCGCCGCCGCGCCGGGTCTACGTGCCGCACGGCACGCCGCGATCGGATGCGGCCCGGCTCCGCGGCGACGGCTGGGTCACGATCGCGGGCCTCGCGCCCGAAGGCGACCCCGCGGCCGAGGCCGCGCGGCTCGGTTGCAGCCACCTGTGGCAGGGCGGCACCGCCCGTGCCCTCGCCGGAGAGGATTAGACGTGGGCAACGTCACGGTCGTGGGCGCCCAGTGGGGCGACGAGGGCAAGGGAAAGATCGTCGACTGGCTCTCCAGCCGGGCCGATGTCGTGGTGCGCTTCCAGGGCGGGCACAATGCCGGCCACACGCTGGTGGTGGACGGCGCCGAATACAAGCTGAGCCTGCTGCCGGCAGGCGTGGTGCGCGGCGGCAAGCTCTCGGTAATCGGCAACGGCGTTGTGGTCGATCCGTGGGCGCTGCTGGCCGAGATCGACACCATGGTGGCGAAGGGCGTCGCCGTGAGCCCGGAGACGCTGACGATCGCGGAGAACGTCTGCCTCATCCTGCCGATCCACCGCGAGCTCGACCAGGCGCGGGAGAAGGCGCGTGGCGGCGCCAAGCTCGGCACCACGGGCCGCGGCATCGGCCCGGCCTACGAGGACAAGGTGGGGCGCCGCGCAATTCGTCTCTGTGATTTGCGCGACGTGGAGACGCTCAGGCCCCGGCTCGGCGAGCTGCTGCTCCACCACAACGCGCTGAGGCGGGGATTCGCGATACCGGATGCGGACGCCGCCCAGCTGGAGCAAGACCTGCTGGCGATTGCGCCGCGCCTGCTCCCCTTCGCGGCGCCGGTCTGGCGCCGGCTCGACCGCGCCCGGCAAGAGGGCAAGCGCATCCTCTTCGAGGGCGCGCAGGGGGCGATGCTCGACATCGACCACGGCACCTACCCCTTCGTCACCTCGTCCAACACGCTCGCGGGCCAGGCGGCAGCCGGTGCCGGCGTCGGACCGGGGACCATCGGCTATGTGCTGGGGATCACCAAGGCCTACACGACGCGGGTGGGCGGCGGGCCGTTCCCCACCGAGCTCCACGACGAGGTCGGCCGCGGCCTCGGCGAGCGCGGGCGCGAGTTCGGCACCGTGACCGGCCGTCCCCGCCGCTGCGGCTGGTTCGACGCCGTGCTGGTGCGCCAGGCGGTCAAGATCGGCGGCATCAAGGGCATCGCGCTCACCAAGCTCGACGTGCTCGACGGCATGGCGGAGCTCAAGGTGTGCATCGGCTACCGGAGCAACGGCGCGGTGCTCGACCACATCCCCGCCGCCGCTGCCGACCAGGCGCTGGTGCGCCCGGTCTATGAGACCTTCGACGGCTGGCAGGAGAGCACGCGCGGCGCGCGCTCCTGGGCCGATCTGCCGGCAACGGCGGTCAA
Organism: Alphaproteobacteria bacterium; assembly: GCA_965262755.1. Classification (GTDB taxonomy): domain Bacteria; phylum Pseudomonadota; class Alphaproteobacteria; order UBA828; family UBA828; genus WTGU01. Next base: position 2,932,078 of record OZ253557.1, read on the forward strand.
GTACATCCGCCGCATCGAGGAGCTGATCGAGGCGCCGGTGGCCATGCTCTCCACCAGCCCCGAGCGGGAAGACACGATCCTCGTCCGCGACCCCTTCGCCGATTAGCCTTACCGCTCAGGCGGCGGCCAGCACCGTGCCGTCGGGGCCGCGCGGGTCGATGGGCGTACCGGCGGTGAGGGGAATTGCGTCCTCGATCGCCGCCGCCGCCCGTAGCACGGCTGCTTCGCCGCGCGGCGGGCCCAGGATCTGCAAGCCAACCGGCAGCCCGGCCTCGGTGAAGCCGACCGGCACCGAGGCCGACGGACAGGCGGTCAGCGTCAGCACGAAGGTGAGACCCAGCCAGTCCACGTAGTTGTCGAAGCGATGGCCGTCGATCTCATCGATCCAGCGCGTGTCCACGTCGAAGGGCGGCACGATCACGCAGGGGCAAACCAGCAGGTCGTGGCGCGTGAAGAAGCGGACGACCCGCTGATAGATTGCGCCGCGCGCACGCTCCGCCCGGGCGATCTTGTCGGCGTCGAGCGCGAGGCCCTTCTCGATGTTCCAGATGATCTCGGGCTTGAGTGCGTCCCGGTGGGTCTCGAGCATCTCGCCCTTGTCGGCGGCGAAGAGCGCCGCGCGCAGAACCTGAAAGACATCGATCGCGCCGGAGAGGTCCGGGCAGGCCTCGGCGACCTCCATGCCGGCGCCCGCAAGAGTCTCGACGGCGCGTGCGCAGATGGCGGCGACCTCGCGCTCCACCGGCAGCAGGCCGAGGTCCGGGCTGTAGGCGATGCGGCTGGGCTGCGGCAGCGTCGAGACTGCATCTGCGAAGCTGACCGCTGGCGCCTCCAGGGAGAGCGGGTCTTCCGGGTGGGCGCCTGACATGGCATCGAGCATGAGGGCGCAGTCCCGCGCGTTGCGCGCCATGGGGCCGTCCACCATCAGGCCCTCGAAGGGGAGGTGCTTCGGGCCGTGGGCGACGCGGCCCGGGCTCGGGCGCATGCCGAAAACGCTGCAGAAGCTCGCGGGGATCCGCAGGCTGCCGCCGAGGTCGGAGCCTGTCGCGAGCCAGACCTGGCCGGTGGCCAGCGCCGTCGACGAGCCGCCGGAGGAGCCCCCGCAGGTCTTCTCCACGTTCCAAGGGTTACGCGTCTTGCCGAAGACCTCGTTGAAGGTGTTGGCGCCGGCGCCGAACTCGGGCGTGTTGGACTTGCCGATGACGATGGCGCCGCGCGCCTCCAGGGTCTCGATTAGCAGGTCCGAGCGCGGCGGCACATGGTCGGCGTAGATCGGCGAGCCCCAGGTGGTGCGTACGCCCTCCACCGGCACCAGGTCCTTGACCGCGATGGGCACGCCGCCGAGCCAGCCGCGCAGGCGCTCGGTCACCGGGTCGTCGGCCATGATGCGCTCGGCATGGGCGCGCGCGCGGTCGATGCAGAGCGTCGGGATCGCGTTGAGATGCCCGTCGGTCGCCGCGATGCGCTCCGCGCTCGCCTCGACCAGTTCCAGCGGCGAGACCTCGCGCCGGCGGAGCAGGTCCACGACGTCGGTCGCGGTCAGTCGCCAGAGCTCGCCGCTTGCTGCCATCGTGCCGCCCTCCTCAGGCCACCGGCGGCGTGCGGCTGTGCCAGTCGGTATCCTGCTGGAAGGCGTGGCCCGCCTGCAGCAGCCGCTCCTCGCTGAGCTGGGGCCCCACGATCTGGAAACCCAAAGGCAAGCCGTCCTCGTCGAAGCCGCCGGGCAGGCACATCGCGGGCGTTCTCGCCATGTCGTGGGGGGCGGTGAAGGAGATCAGGCGCTCCACCGAGCCCTCCTCGGCGCCCAACGTGTCCATGAAGGCGTTGGTGGGCGTCGGATAGGGCTGCGAGGGGATGACGATGGCGTCGACATCGGCGAAGACGGCGTTGAGCGCGCCGATGAACTTGTCCCGCTCGATCAGGATGCGGGCGTGCTCCACGCCGCTGAGCGCGAGCCCGACCTCGATCAGGCTGCTCAGCACCGGGCCGTAGTCGGCCTTGCGCTCAGCGTAGTAGGGCTCGTGCGCGATGGCCGTGTCGGCGCCGCAGAAATCGTTCCAGCGGTCCACCATCACCGTGGCATTGGGGAAGGCGATCGGCTTGATGTCGGCGCCGCGCCCGCGCAGCACGTCGGCCGCCTGCATGACCATGGCGGTCACGCGCGGGTCCACGCCGTCCGAGCAATAGGCCTCGTCGAGGCCGATGCGCATGCCCTCGATGCCGGCGTCGATGCTGCCGAGGTAGTCCGGCACCGGCGCCTGCACGGTGGTCGGGTCGTCGGGATCGACGCCGGCGATGACGCCGAGGATAGCGGCACAGTCGGCGGCCGAGCGGGCCATCGGCCCGATATGGTCGAGGGTTTCGGAGAGCGCGAAGGCGCCGGCCCGGCTCACACGCCCCCAGGTCGGCTTGAGGCCGGTGACTCCGCAGGCCTGGGAGGGGAAGCGGATCGAGCCGCCCGTGTCGGTCCCCAGCGAGCCATAGCAGAGCCGGGCCGAAGTGGCGACGCCGGAGCCGCTCGACGATACGCCCGTCCAGTAATCGGGATGCCACGGGTTGACCGGCGGCGCAATCGAGGGGTGATGGACCGCGTAGGCGCCCTCCGTCATCTGCAGTTTGCCGGCGAAGACCGCGCCCCCTTCCCGCAGCCGTGCGGTCACGGTGCAGTCGACGCCGGGGCTCCAGTTGCGGAGCGCGACCGATCCGACATGCGTGGGCGCGTCCTTCGTCGCGCAGAGGTCCTTGAGGCCGAAGGGGACGCCGTGAAGCGGCCCCCTGACGGTGCCGCCCGCAATCTCCTCGTCCGCCTGCGCCGCCTGCCGGGTCGCGACATCGGCCATCACCGTGGCGTAGCTGCGCAGCGTGTCCTTCAGCCGCTCGATCCGCGCGAGCATGTGGGCCGTTACCTCGGCAGCGGAGACCTCCCGCGCCTGAATCTTTGCCGCGACCTCGGTCAGCATCAGCTCGTGCAGGTCAGACATCCGATCCTCCGTCCTCCATGGTGGGCGCTGATTGAACGCCAAAGCCGCCATGCGTGCAAAGCGAATCTCCCCTGCGCCCGGCGCGATTGCCCGGCCGGTCGGGCCGTGATATCGACAGCGACCGCAAAGTCTCATGGTCGCCGCACGGTGGCGGCAGCAGGCCGCTGCAGAGGATGCAGGCACGGCCGCGCGAGAGCGAGGAGAGATCATGGCGGAGCGTTTCGCAATGACCATCGACGGTCGCACGGTCGTCGCCGAATTGCTGGGGCGCAAGGCCCCCAATGTCGTCAAGGCGTTCACGGAAAGCCTGCCCTGCGAGAGCTTCTCGGTGCACGCGAAGTTCGCTGGCGAGGAGCTGATCGTGATGCTCCCGTTCTACTGCAATGCCGAGAACGAGATTCTCAACGTCAAGCCTGGCGACATCGGGTTCTATCCGGGGCGCCAGACCGCCTGCATCTTCTATGGCGACACCAAACCGTTCGGCAAAGTCAGCGTGTTCGCCAAGATCGTCGAGGGACTGGAGCATCTGAAGCCCGCAGGAAAGAAGATCCTGTCCAAGGGGCCGCTGCCGGTCCGGCTCGAACTCGTAGAGGGAGGGTAGGGCCATGGCCGCAACGGAGACTGCCGCGATCGTCGACCGGCTGGAGCGCTTCGGCCAGCGCAACTGGCGCACCGAGCCCGGCGACATCACCCGGCTGCGCGCGCACAGCCTGCCCCCGATGGGAACCATGCCGCCCGTGCTCTACGCCAACTTCAACACCTTCTGGATGGGGGAGAACATCCAGGTCGTGCGCCAGCTCGCGCTCGACAAGGCGCTGCCGCCGGCGGCGCTGAACCGGATGGCGGCGGCGCTGCTCGATCGCCATGCCGGCCGCCTCGCCAAGTGGAAGCTCACCAACACGGTCAAGCTCGTGCGCGAGCTCGCCGCCTACTTCGAGGCCGGCGGTGCGAAGAACCACGACGAGGTGGTGCAGGTCTGCGAGGCCGCGATGGTGGCGTTCGACCGGATCAACGCCTGGATCGACGCGATGATCCCGTGGTCGCACCTCGACAAGAAGGTCAAGCTGCTCGACGCGGCCGGCTGACGGCGACGCGGGGGAGCAAGGGCCATGTGCGGCGTCGGCGGCGTTTTCTTCAAGACCGCGGAGCATCATCGCAAGACCGGCGAGATCGCCTACCACGTGCTGGCCGGCATCTACCGGCGCGGGCCGGATTCGACCGGGATCGCGTTCGTTCAGCCGGCCGGCGAGGATCGCCTCTACATCGGCATCAATTGCGAGGAGCCCGGCGGCGGCGGGCGGGTGCTTGGGTTGCTCGACGAGCTCGGCCGGGTCGAAAGCGCGACCGACGGTGACGGCTACATACGTACGGCGCTCCGCTACGACGGAGACGACGAGGCGCTGGTCGATGCGATCGACAATCTCGGGCCCGCCTACCGGGTCGCCAGCATCGGCCGGCAGCTCGAAGTGCTGAAGCACATGGGGGGCGTCGAAAACCTCGAAGAGAAGTTCAGCATCACCGACTATGACGGGCCGCTCGCCATGGGCCTCACGCGGTTTGCCACGGAGAGCCAGATCGACTTCACCCACGGGCAGCCGCTCTCGGCCAGGCTCCATCGCGATCTCGCGATCATGCACAACGGCCACATCACGAACTTCCACCATCTGCGCTATCACTTCGAGCGCGCGGGCTACACCTTCGCCACCAGCAACGATTCCGAGGTGATCGCCGTCGCGCTCGTCGACGAGATGGGGAAGGGCGCGAGCTTCCACGAGGCGCTGGAGCGTTCCGTGTCGATCCTCGACGGCTGCTTCACCTACATCGCCGTGACCGCGGACGAGGTGGGGATCGTCAAGGATTCGTACGCGGCCAAGCCGCTGGTGGTGGGCGAGACCGACCGGCTGGTGGCGGTGTCGTCCGACTGCTGGTCGCTGCGCGAAGGGGTCGGCGAGGATATCGAGGTCTGGGAGCCGGGGGCAGGCGAGGTGGTGACATGGCGTCTTCCACTTCACTGACCATCGATTGCGCCGGGCGGTCGACGCGCGAGATCAACGTCGAGATCCGCCGGGCCGCCGAAGACGGCGTGCCCGAGGTCGAACTTCTCAACCCGCAGGCGCGGCACAATCTCGGCGTCTCGGTGCTGAAGCCGATCCATGTCGTCTATCGCGGCCATGTCGGCTCCTACACCGCCGGGCTCTGCGACGGCATCACCGCCGAAATCCACGGCACCGCCGGCTGGGGAGTGGCGGACAACCTGATGAGCGGCGAGGTGGTCGTGTACGGCAATGCCGCCACCTCGGCGGCGCCCTCGATCCGCGGCGGGCGCGTCGTCGTGCGCGGCGATGCGGGGCCGAGATCGGGCATGATCCTGAAGAAGGGCGAGCTCATCGTCGGCGGCAATGCCGGCTACATGTCGGGCTTCATGATGCAGAACGGCCGCATGATCGTCTGCGGCGACGCCGATACCGGCCTCGGCGACTCAATGTATCAGGGCGTGATCTTCCTCGGCGGCCGGGCGGAGGAGCTGGGTTCCGGTCTCGAGGAGGTCGATCCCGAGCCCGGCGAGCTCGACGAGGTGGCAGCATTGCTGGACCGCTACGAGATCAAGGCGCCGGCGGCGTTCCGCAAGCTCCAGTCGGACCGCAAGTTGTGGCACTTCAACAAGCATGACTTTGCGGCCTGGAAGGACGTGCTATGAGCGAGACTCCGAGCGCACCCGCCCCCGCCCGCGCGGGCGATTCCTCCGTCGAGGTTGTGGACGACGCGGCGGCGGCGGCCAACGGCGCCTATCCGCGGCCCCACAGCTTCAGCGGCGTCTGGCCGCCGGAGGTAATCGAGGAGATTCAGGAGAAGGCCGCGCTCGGGCGCTACCAGATTCGCGGCCAGGCGACCAAGCGGCAGGGCCTGCCCTCCTTCGACGACCTCGTGTTCGTGCCGGCCGGCCTCTCGCGCATGCCGCTCGAAGGCTATCGGGAGAAGTGCGACACGCGGGTGGTGATCGGCGAGGGCAACTGCGAGAACCCGCTCGTGCTGGAGCGCCCGATCATGATCGCGGGCATGAGCTTCGGCGCGCTCTCGGTCCACGCCAAGCGGGCGCTCGGCATGGCGGCGAGCCGCTGCGGCATTTCCACATGCACCGGCGAGGGCGGCATGCACCATGAGGAGCGCCGCTATTCCGACAAGCTGGTGATGCAGTACCTGCCGAGCCGCTACGGCATGAACCCCTACGACCTCAAGAAGGCCGACATGATCGAGATCGGTGCCGGCCAAGGGGCGAAGCCCGGCACCGGCGGCGTTCTGCTGGGGCTCAAGATGTCGGACGAGGTGGCGGAAATGCGCGACCTGCCCGAGGGCGTGGACCAGCGCAGCCCCTGCCGCCATCCCGACTGGATGGGCGCGGACGACCTCTACATGAAGCTGGAGGAGATCCGCGAGGTCACGGAATACAAGGTGCCGATCTCGATCAAGGTCGGCGCGGCGCGGATCGCCAGCGACGTCCGCATCGCGGCGAAGGCCGGCGTCGATGCCATTGTCTTCGACGGCATGGAGGGCGGCACCGCGGCCTCGCCCACCATCCAGCTCGACCATGCCGGAATCCCCACCGTCGCCGCCATCGCCGAAGCATCGGAAGCGCTCGCCGACATGGGCAAGAAGGACACAATGAAGATCATCGTCGGCGGCGGCATCCGTAACGGCGCCGACGCGGCGAAGTGCATCGCCTTGGGCGCCGACGTGGTCTACCTCGGCACCGCGCCGATCATCGCCATGGGCTGCCACAAGCCGATCTACCTGGAGGACTACGCCCGCCTCGGCACCTCGCCCTACGAGTGCCAGCACTGCCACACGGGCCTATGCCCGGTCGGCATCACCACCCAGCTGCCGAAGCTGATGGAGCGCCTCGACGTGGACGAGGCCGCCGACAGCGTCACCAACTTTCTCAACGCGCTCACCATGGAGATCCAGCTCTTCGCCCGCGCCTGCGGCAAGAACCGGGTGAGCGACCTCGACCCCAACGACCTCCGCGCGCTGACCCACGACGTGGCGATGATGACCGGCGTCGACATGGTAGGCCTCGGCGGCCGCACCCCCTGGTGGAAGAAGTTCTGAACCGCCGGTTCACCGCGTAGACGCGGGATCGAGCCAGCCCTCAAAAGTCTCGCGGATCGCCGCGTCGTCGGCGCCCGCCATCAAGAGCAACGTAAGCAGCAGGCGCGCCTTGAGCCCGTCGAGCCAGCCGGCGCTGATCAAGCCGCGCGCCAGCAGGTCGATTTCCGAGCCCTTGAAGTCGTAAGTCTGGCGCAGCATCTCGCCGGCCCCGGTGCGGGACGCCATGACCACGGGCACGCGCCGGGCCGCCTCGGCGAGCTTGTCGGCGACCCAGTGGGCCGCATGGCCGCCGCCGGTGCACTCCATCACGATCCCCCGGTAGCCCGCATCCAGCGCCTGCTCGATCAGCCGGCCGTCGTCGCCGAGCGTCACCGTCAGCAACGCGACCGGCGCGATCTCGGCGTCGCGGGCCACGCTGATCGTGTGGCGGGAGCCGGGGTGGCCGGCGAGCCGCACCGCGCCTTCCGCGAACCAGCCGAGCAGCCCCAGCGGGCTCGAGCGGAAGGCCGCGGGGTTCGACGTCTCCGCCTTCTGCACGAAGCGCGCGGCGTGGATCTCGTCGTTCATGACGACCATGACGCCCCGCGCCTGCGCCGGCCCGTGGCCCGCGAGGCGCACGGCGTTGAGCAGGTTGGCCGGTCCGTCCGGGCCGGCGAGCGTCGGGTTGCGCATGGCCCCGGTCACCACCACAGGGGCATCGAGGGCGAGGATGCGGTCCAGCACGAAGGCCGACTCCTCCATCGTGTCGGTGCCGTGGGTGATCACCGCTCCGTGGGCGCCGTCGGCCACGGCCTGCTCGATGGCGTCCGCCAGCGCGAACAGATCGGGGAGCGTAACCTCGGGGCTCGGCAGCAGGCGGAAGGTCTGGGCCTCGATCGACGCCACCTCGCCGAGCTGCGGCACCGCCTCCACCAGCGCCGCGGCATCCAGTGAGGGGGTGACGCCCCGCTCCCCGCGGCCCGCCATGGCGATGGTTCCGCCCATGGCGAAGACCGCAACTCTCGGCAACATGGCCTGTGCCTCAGCCGCGCAGCCAGGTCTCGGACCAGGCCAGGCAGCTGGAGCTCGCCGGGTGCTCGAACATGACGTTCTCGTAGGCTGCGCCCTGGGCGCGCGTGCCCGCGACCTCCAGTGTCGCGGTCCGGCACGGTATGAGGCAGCTGTAAACCGCCCACGGCCCGGTGTCGGGGTTGTCCGGCGGGAGCCGCAGCTGGAAGGGCTCGCCCATGTCCGACCAGCTCATCTCGATCCGGCCGTCGGCCGAGTCGACGATCTCGCGATAGGTTTCGCGGAAGGCACCCTCGCGCGAGAACGCGGCCTCGGCGATCGGCATCGCCGTGTCGGCGAAGGGCGGGTTCAGCATCGCTTCCAGCTCGCCCTGCAACCAGCGCGCCATCCCGATGTTGTCGGCATAGAGCTTGACCTCGTCGCCGGTCGCGTCGGAGCGGAGGAAGAGGCAGGTGCCGGGGCCGGCCGGCGAGATCAGGGTGCGCCAATGGGCGCAGACGGTGGTCTCCGGCCCATCGGCCTCGGTCCTGAGCCGCAGGAAGGAATTCTCCCCGGTGAAGTGGACCTTGTTGGGATCGATGGCGGTCATTTCGCTCACTCCTCGTCGGTTCGATAGGGGGAGCTTACGTCCGCGGGCATCGAGAGCGAAGGGCAGCGTGCGCTTACGGCCGACTGGGCAGCAAAGGCGCGCAGACCGTCGCTCCGGTGACGAATGGGGGGTCAGTCCGCGCCCTGCCCGCCCGGCAGGGCTGATTCGGGCAGCGCCTGGGTCTCGGGGTCGGCAGGCGGCGGGGTGCCGGCGATCACGGCTTCGGCTGCGATGGCGCGGGCGGCGGCGGGAACCGCGGTGCGTAGCGCGGTGCGCACCACCCGCGTCGGGTCGACGATGCCGGCGCGCGGGAGGTCGCGGAAGCGCCGTGCGGCCGCGTCGAAACCCCAGCGCGGGTTGTCCTGCGCCAGCGTGCGGGCGATGGCGTAGGAGCCTTCGCCGCCGGCGTTCTCCACGATCCGCCGCATCGGCGCCTTGAGCGCCGCTTCGAGGGCCGAGATCCCCATGGCTTCGTCGTCGCTGCCGGCGCGGACGGCGCCGAGCGCGCGGGAGGCTTGGACAAGGGCCACGCCGCCGCCGGGCACCACGCCCTCTGCCGCCGCCGCCCGCGCCGCGTTCAGCGCACCGGTGGCGCGTTCCTTGCGGGCGCGCAGCTCGGTCTCGGTCGCGCCGCCGAGACGCAGGTGGGCGATGGCGGCGGCGAGGCGGGCGAGGCGCTCCTGCAGCTTCTCGCGGTCGAAGCTGAGGTATTTCTCGGCCTCGGCCTCGCGGCGGAGCATGTTGCAGCGCTGCTCGATCTCGGTCCTATCGCCGGCGCCGTCCACGATGGTGGTGCGGTCGCGGGCGACGTGCACCCGCTTCGCCGCGCCCATCATCGCCGGCTTCAGGTTCTCCAGCTTGTTGCCGAGCTCGTCGGTGACGATCTGCCCGCCGGTCATGATGGCGATGTCTTCCAGCATCGGCTTGCGCCAGCGCCCGAAGCCCGGCGCCTTGACCGCGGCGACGCGGAGCCCGCCCTGCTGCTTATTGACGATCAGCGTGGCCAGCGCTTCGCCCACCACGTCCTCGGCCACGATGAGGAGCGTATGCGAAGACTTCGCGAAGGCGCGGAGCGCCGGCATGATCGCGTCCACGCTGGAGATCGTCTTCTCGTGCATGAGCACATAGGCGTCCTCGAGCACGACCGTCATGTCGTCGGGATCGGTGACGAAGGCGGGCGAGACGTAGCCCGTGTCGAAGCTCATGCCCTCGTGCACCGAGAGCTCGGTCTCCGTGCCCTGCGCCTCGTCGATGGTCACGACCCCGTCGGGGCCGACGTGGCGGATCGCGTCGGCGAGATGGCGGGCGATCTCGTCGTCGCCGTTGGAGGCGAGCCGGGCCACGCGCTCCAGACCGCCCTTTGCGGGCAGGGGGCGGGACTGCGCATCCAGCGCCGCGCTGGCCGCGGCGAGCCCGCGTTCCATCCCCCGCATGACGCTCATGGGGTCGGCGCCGGCGGCGGTGGCGCGGTGCCCCTCTTCCATGAGCGCGGCGGTGAGGACCATCGCGGTGGTGGAGCCGTCGCCGACCTCGTCGCTCACTTTCGAGCCCACATGGCGGATCAGGCGCCCGCCCATGTCCTCGAAGCGGTCGGGGAGGTCGATGTGCCGCGCGATGGTGTAGCCGTCGGTGGAGATCCAGGGCTGGGCGTGGCGGCGTTCGATCAGCACCGCGCGCCCGCCGGGGCCCAGGGTGGTGCCGACGATGCGGCCCACGATCGCCGCACCCCGGAGCAGCCCGGCCCTGGCCTCGAGTCCGACGCCGACCCGCTTGGGCCCCGGAATGCCGCCGATCATCATGCCGCGCGCCGAGCCCGCAGCCACACGTTAAGGGAGTCTCGTGGCGCCCGCGCGCCGGCTCAGCCTTCGTAGTCGATCGGGGTCGCCTCGCGGTCGTCTTCGTGCCGCTCCCAATAGAGGTTGCGCAGCCTCTCGGTCACCGGGCCGGCGGCGCCGTCGCCCACCGGCTCGTGGTCGATCATTGTGACCGGCAGGATGCCGCCCGCCGTGCTGGTGAGGAAGACCTCATCGGCGCCGCGCAGATCGTCCGGCGAGACTGTGCCGACCTCGCCCTTCACGTTCAGCTCGCTGAGCAGGTCGAGCGCGGTCCGGCGTGTGATGCCTTCGAGGCAGGTGCCGCCCGGCGTCGTCGCGGTGCCGCCTTGCACGGCGAAGACGTTGAAGCCCGGCCCCTCGGCGATGTTGCCCTCCAGGTCCACCACCACCGGCATGTCGCAGCCCAGCTCGTAGCTCTCGAACAGCGCGCGGATCATGTCGCCCCAGTGGAAGTTCTTAGTGGTGGGGTCGATCGAGCCCGGCGGAATCCGCAGGTAGGAGCTCAGGTGCAGGTTGATGCCGCGCGCGCGCATCTCCTCGTCCGCGATCCAGACGAAGGGGATGACGAACGCGATGAAGCGGTTCTCGCAGGCTCTGGGGTCGCGGGTGCCCTTGGGCGGCATCCCGCGGGTGCAGAGCACCTCGACATAGGCCTCGCGCAGCTGGCTGAGGCGCATCAGGCGCATCAGGATCGCGACCACCTCGTCGCGGTCGTGGGGAATGGCCATGCGGACGCTGGCGAGGCTCTTCTCGAAGCGGTCGAGATGGTGGTCGAGGCGGAAGAACTTGCCGCCCCAGACGTGCACCACGTCGTAGGTGACGTCGGAGCGCGTGAAGCCCCAGTCGAGGATCGGTATCCGCGCCTCGGCGATCGGCGCATAGGCGCCGTCGATGAAGGCGGCGCCGTCCGCAAAGCGGTTCTCCAGCCTCACGACGCCGTCAGGCGTCGCTTTCGTGACCCTTGCCATCAGCGGTCTCCCCGGTTCGCTAATTCGGATTCGGCGACAGTGTGCCGCATCGCACGCGCCGGCGCGACCGTTGCTGGCACTACGGTTTGCGAATTCTCGCCGCTTTCCCGGCGTCGTACGGTCGTCAGTGCCCCGACCTCACCCCGGCCCTCTCCGCCAACCATTTCTTATCCCTCAGGGGCGGAGAGGGAGAGTGAGCTGTGGCCGTCTGCATGCTTGGGGATGCGATCCATCCGACCGGCCCACCCATCTCGTCATGCCCGGACTTGTTCCGGGCATCTCCCTCCGTCATGCCTCTTGAAGGGTGGGCGGCCCTATGGATGGCCGGATACCCGGAACCAGTCCGGGCAGGTCCGGCCATGACGTGGCAGGGGGCACCGCGGGTCTTCGCGGGGCTATTTCGAACGGCCGCCGGGCCGCAGGTCCGGAGCGCGCGACTGCGCGCCGCGCCGAATGGCGCGTAGGCAAGCGAGCGGAGCGAGCGCCCGCCGTTGAGGGAAATGGAAGAAGACGCTTCCGACACATTTTCCGCGCGGGATTCGCCGGGATTAAGTGGGATTAAGTGGGATTCCGCAGGATTCCAGGGGTCGACCGGCGCCGATGTGACGGCCCGCCCAGGCGGGCGGGGCCTCCCCTCGACGGCCTCGCGGATGGCGGCCACGGCCTCGGGTGAGAGGCCCTTCCTGACCGGTGCCTGGCCTGCGGCCTGGCCCGCGCCGGGCGCGGCCTTGGCCGCCGCCTTCTCCGCCGCCTTGGCCGCCGCCCGCTCCCGCTCGATACGGAGCTTGTCGGTGCCTTCGATGCGCTTGAGAACGAGCGAGAGACGGGAGAGCTCTTCCGGCGTCGCGGGCTCCTCTCGCTTGCTGAGCTCGGCGAGGGTGGAGAGCGTCATCGTCCGCAGGGTCTCGATAAGGATGAGCCCCGCGCGGCCTTGCGCACGGTCGCCGAGCGCCCGCACCCACATCTCGATCCCGCGGTCGGTCTCCTGCTGTTGGCGGATCAGGTCGCGCACGTTCTTGGTGTAGCGGCCGACGGCCGAGCGCGAGCACGCGCCGCCCTCGCCGCGAATGAGAGCCGCGATTTCGTCGATGGTGGCGCCGTCCGCGATGGCCGCGTCCACGGCCTCCCGCAGCTCCGGCGGCAGCCGCGCGATCGAGGAACGCCCGAACGTCGCGGCTGTCGATGTCTTTAGGGTTTCGTTTTGCATGAGCCGATGCTGGCGCGCGCCGCCCACGCCCTCCACCGCACCATGGTGCGGGTCGCGCACGCCCGCAGGGTCGTGCGCGCGAAATTCAAGAGTCGCGCCCGGCACCCGGCAAGGCGGTGGCAGTAAGGTGGGCCGGACCGCAGGTCCGGAGCGCGCGCCCGCGCGCCGCGCCGCATGGCGCGTAGCCAAGCGAGCGGAGCGAGCGCCCGGCGCCTGAGGGAAATGAACAAGTCCGGAGACGGACAGGGGGAGGTGGGCAATGGATTCGGACAGCGAGACGCCGGGAGTCGGGCAAATGACGGCAGCTTCGCGCGCCTTCCCGATTCGTTTGCCGCTCGGGCATTCCGCGGTGCGGCCGGCCCTCTTGGCCCTGAGCGGCGGGCATGAAGGGGGAAAAGGGGCAACAATTGGAAACGACACGCCGTGTGCACGGCATATTCGTTGCCCGCACATGGATTTGGGCCTATCGTGCGGGCGATTTTCTGGCCAGGAGTACGAATCTATGGTTCCGAGGAAGTTGGTGAGTGCGCTCGCCAAGGCGGGCGCGCTTGGGCTTGTCTTGATCGCGTTGGCTGGTTGTCCGCCCATGGGACAGGGTGGCGAGGGCGGCGAGGGCGGCGGCGGCGACATGCTCATGTCGATCCTGCCGCTCATTCTGATCTTCGTGGTGTTCTACTTCCTGCTGATTCGGCCGCAGCAGAGGAAGCAGAAGGCGCATCGCGCGATGCTGCATAACGTGAACCGGGGCGACGATATCGTGACCAACGGCGGCCTGGTCGGGAACGTCATCAAGGTCGGCCGCGGCGACAGCGTGCTCGTGGAGATCGCGCCCGACATCAGGGTCCGGGTCATGCGCAACATGATCTCGCAGATCATGCCGCGTCATGAGAATTACGAGGACGAGGACGACGAGGACGAAGAAGACGATCGCGAGGACGATCGCGAGGACGATCGCGAGGACGAGACCCTCCAGGAAGACGAGGACGACGACGAGTACGAGGACCTCGACGAGGAGGAAGACGAGGACGAGCAGGACGACGACGACGACGACGACGACGACAGGCGGAGAAGGCGCAGGCGCTGATCGGGCCGCTCGACTCCCGCGCAGCCGATGCTCCGTACCCGTCTCTGGCAAATTGTCGTCGTCGCGGCGGTCCTCGTCGCGGCGGTCGTCTTTGCCGCGCCCAATCTGTTCAACCGTGCCTCGCTCGACGGCTATCCGGCGTGGCTGCCCTCGAGCCAGGTCAATCTCGGCCTCGATCTTCAGGGCGGCTCCCACCTTCTGCTCGAGGTGCAGGTCGGCGACATCCTGCGCGAGCGGATCACGACGCTGGTCGACGATACGCGCGTGGCGCTGCGGCGGGGCGGCATCAAGTACACCGGGCTGAAGGCGGCGCGCGATCGCGTTATCTTCCAGCTCATCGATCCCGGCCAGATCGACGCGGCGGACGAGGCGGTGGACGATCTCGACCCCGAGGCCGAGATCGATAGCGACTCCAGTGGGGGCTTTCAGATCCTGCTCACCGAGGAGGCGGTCGAGGCCCGCCGGCTCGCAGCGGTCAACCAGTCGATCGAGATCATCCGGCGCCGGATCGACGAGACCGGCGTGCGGGAGCCCACCATCCAGCGCCAGGGCGAAGACCGCATTCTCGTCCAGCTGCCAGGCGTGGACGATCCCGAGCGCGTGAAGCGGCTGCTCGGCAAGACGGCGAAGCTCACCTTCCACCTGCTCGACGAGAACGTGACGGCAGCGGACCGGCGCTCGGGCCGCGTGCCGCTGGGCTCGCTGCGGCTGCCCGGCGACGAGCTCGACGCCAACGGCGAGGAGATCTTCTACGTGATCCGCAAGCGGGTCATGGTGAGCGGCGATTCGCTGGTCGATGCGGCGACCACGCGCGACCAGACCGGGCAGTGGGCCGTCAGCTTCCGCTTCGATTCCACCGGTGCGCGGAAGTTTGGCGATGTAACGACCGAGAACGTCGGCAAGCCCTTCGCCATCGTGCTGGATGCCCAGGTCATCAGCGCGCCCGTAATTCGCGAGCCCATCGTCGGCGGTAACGGGCAGATTTCCGGCAATTTCACCGTCGAGGAGGCCAACGACCTCTCGCTGCTGCTGCGCGCCGGCGCCCTGCCCGCGCCGATGAAGATCCTGGAAGAGCGGACGGTCGGGCCCGATCTCGGCGCCGATTCCATCAAGGCCGGCAAGATCGCCTGCGTCATCGGGCTCGTGGCGGTGATCCTGTTCATGGCGCTCTATTACGGCCTGTTCGGCCTGGTCGCCGATCTGGCGCTGGTCCTGAACCTCATCATCATGCTGGGCGTGCTGTCGCTGCTGCAGGCGACGCTGACCTTGCCCGGCATCGCCGGCATCGTGCTCACCATCGGCATGGCGGTCGACGCCAACGTGCTGATCTTCGAGCGAATACGGGAGGAGGCGCGCGCCGGCCGGGCGCCGTTCTCGGCCATGGAGGCCGGCTATCGCCGCGCCTTCACGACGATCATCGACTCGAACCTGACGACGCTGATCGCGGCCATCATCCTGTTCGTCATCGGCACCGGCCCGGTGAGGGGTTTCGCCGTCACGCTCGGGATCGGGATCGCCACCTCCATGTTCACCGCCATGCTGGTGAGCCGGATCATCCTCGTCGCCTGGCTGCGCCGGCGGCGGCCCAAGCTCCTGCCGCTCTAGGCTCGCGTCATGTGGCGTTTCCGACTCATCCCCGACAAGACGGCGATCCCGTTCCTCCGGCAGCGCCGCACCTTCTTCATCGTCTCGATCGTGCTGGCTGTGCTCTCGGTCGGGGTGCTCGTCGGGCGCGGGCTCAACTTCGGGATCGATTTCGCGGGCGGCATCCTGATCGAGGTCGGCACCCAGCGGGAGGCCGATATCGGGCAGATGCGGAGCGCGCTGACCGGCCTCGGCCTCGGCGAGATCGCGCTGCAGGAATTCGGCTCGCCCACCGAGGTCCTGATCCGCATCGAGCGCCAGCCGGGCGATGCGTCCGCTCAACAGGTGGCCGTCACCGTCGTGCGCGAGGCGCTCGGCGCGAACTACGGCGACACGCTGAGCTACCGCCGGGTCGAGACGGTGGGACCCAAGGTGGGCTCCGAGCTGATCCAGGCCGGCATTATTGCGGTGGTGGTCTCGGTCTTCCTGATGCTGGTCTATATCTGGTTCCGATTCGAGTTGCCCTTCGCCATCGGCGCGGTGATCGCGCTCATCCACGACGTGGTGCTATCGCTCGGAATCTTCGCGGCGCTCGGACTCGAATTCAATTTGCCTATTGTCGCCGCGATTCTGCTCATCGTCGGTTACTCGATGAACGACACCGTGGTCGTGTACGACCGCGTGCGCGAGAACTTGCGCAAATACAAGACGATGTCGCTTCTTGCGCTGCTCAACCAGAGCGTCAACCAGACCCTGTCCCGTACCGTTATCACCTCGGTGACGACACTGCTCGCCCTGTTCGCGCTCCTCATCTTCGGCGGTGCCGTCATCCGCGATTTCAGCTTCGCGATGATCTGGGGCGTGATCGTCGGCACCTATTCGTCGGTCTTCATTGCCGGTGCGCTGCTGCTCTATGTCCAGCCCCAGCGCGGCGGCCAGAAGAAGACCGTCGGCCAGGCGGAGCGGCTGGCCGCCGTGGACGAGGACGTGCCGCCCGGCGCCCTTGCGGCCGAGGCTGCGCCCGCGCTGCCCAAGCCCGATGCGCCGGCAGCCGGTGGGGCTGCCCTGGCGGCGGCGGCAGACGCGGCGGAGGCGGCGCTAGAGGAGGAAGGCGGAGAAGAGTCGGGGTCCACCGGCTCGCGCAAGCAGCGGCGCGCAAGCTCCGCGCGGGATCGCCGGCGGCGGCGTAAGCGCGGCAAGCGCTGAGGGCGCCCGGTGGATATCACGCCGCTCGTCCCTGAGGGCCGGCACGTCATCGAGAGCTACGGCGACGAGGGCTTCAGGATCAACGGCGAGCGCTATCCGGGCTCGGTCATCGTCTGGCCCGAGCAGGTGGTGCCGTGGGCGGCGACGGACATCGCGACCGCCGCGATCGAGACGCTGGATGCCGTGTTCGCCGCCGAGCCCCGCATCGAGATTCTGCTGATCGGCAGCGGCGCCACCTTCGAGATGGCGCCGGCGGTATTGAGGAAGGCGCTCAGCGCGCGCAGGATCGCGGTCGAGAGCATGGACACCGGTGCCGCCTGCCGCACCTACAACGTGCTGATGGCCGAGGACCGGCGGGTGGCCGCGGCGCTAATTCCGGCGCATATGGGCTGATCGTTCCTTCTCTCCGACGCCGCGCAGACCATGACCCTGGTGAGAAACGCGGCTCAAGTCCCTGCCGCTGACGCCACATAGCGGTCCAATCGGCC
Source organism: Alphaproteobacteria bacterium (assembly GCA_965262755.1). GTDB lineage: Bacteria > Pseudomonadota > Alphaproteobacteria > UBA828 > UBA828 > WTGU01. The sequence goes on from OZ253557.1 coordinate 2,949,135, forward strand.
GCGCAGGGCGCGCTTCTCCTCCGCTGGCAGCCAGCTTGCCTCGAAGGCGTTGACGGCGAGGCTGACGATCTGATCCCGGGTCAGGTCGGCCGCCTCCTGGGTCGCAACGAGGTTCTCGTTCATGTAGCCCGGGAAATACGCGGGATCGTCGGAGTTGACGGTCGCTCGCATGCCCATCTCCAGCATGCGCCGAACCTCCAGGGCCTTGAGGCTGCCGGTGATGTAGTTGTTGGAGATCGGGCAAACCGTCAGGGCCAAGCCCCTGCGCATGATCTCGTCGCAGAGTTCCTCGTCCTCGAGCGCGTTGACGCCGTGGTCGATTCTGTCGACCCCGATGTCGTCGAGGGTTTGCCGGATGTGCCGGGTCGAATTCTCCTGATCCACGTCGCAGTGCATGGTCAGCCGGTAGCCCTCGGCGCGCGCCCGGGCGAAAACCGCCTTGAACTTGACCGGCGGATTGCCCTTCTCGTCGGAGTCCAGACCTACGCCCACGATCCACTCCCTGTACGGCAGGGACTGCTCCAGCGTCTCCGCCGCCGATTCGGCGCTCATGTCTCGCAGGAAACACATGATGAGCTGGGTGCGGATGCCGAGCTTGTCCTCTGCATCCACCTGCGCCCGGCGAATGCCCCGGATCACGGTGTCGTAGGCGATGCCGCGCGTGGTGTGCGCCTGGGGGTCGAAGAATATCTCGGCATAGAGCACGTTCTGGGAATGCGCCCTGGTGAGGTAGGCGGTCGTGAGATCGTAGAAGTCCTGCTCGGTCACCAGGACGGTCATGCCCTCGTAGTAGACTTTGAGGAACGACGGCAGATCGTCGAAGTCGTAGCCGGCCCGCATCTCCTCGACCGATTGGTGAGGCAGATTGATGGCGTTGCGCCGGGCGAGATCGAACTTCAGCTCCGGCTCGAGCGTCCCTTCCACGTGGACGTGCAGCTCGGCCTTCGGCATGCGTTCGATGAAGCGCCTCAAGTCCGTCATGAATCCAAGCCTATGGTTCCGCGTTCGATATTGAGCCCGTGGATACGTGAGAAATCAACAGGTTGCCACGCTTTTCGGCGTCCAACCGGCGCGCCGAACAACAAACTGAGCCAGGATTTGCCGGCGGCGATTGCAACCGCCCGTCGGGTCACTATGCTAGGCGATTGCGATTCGTGATCGCAGGGGGGCACAACACATGACCAACCCGCTGACATCGCTCACCCAAACCGTGATCATGGGGGTCATCCTCACCGTGATCATCGTCGCCATTCTCTATGGCATAAGCTGACCGACGGGGTGAGACGATGGACATTCCATTAGTCGACTACGCTTGGTGGCAGTTCTTCTTCCGCTGGACCCATGTCCTCGCGGGGGTGATGTGGATTGGGCTGCTCTGGTACTTCAACTTCGTCCAGATCCCGAACATGCCGAAGATCCCGGACGAGCAAAAACCCGCGATCGGCAAGGTGATCGCGCCGGCGGCGCTCTTCTGGTTCCGCTGGGCGGCCCTCGCCACGGTCGCGACCGGCATCGTGCTCGGGCTGATGAACGAGTATTTCGCGGATGCCATCACCTTCGGCATCCTCGGCGCTGCAACAGACGGGCATGTGCTCAGACACACCGCGATCGGTATCGGGATGTGGCTCGGCATCATCATGATGCTGAACGTCTGGATGATCATCTGGCCAAACCAGAAGCGGGCGCTCGGCATGGTGGAGGTGGAGGCGGGCCGCAAGGCGCGATCCGCGCGCTATGCCATGCTGGCGTCGCGCACCAACACGCTGCTCTCGATCCCCATGCTCTACGCCATGGTCTCGGCGCAGAACGTCTACTGACGCGATAGCTCGCAGGTCCCCGCCCGGCGGCCGGATCGCCCGGCGCCGGGCGGGACGCTTTCTCCGATCAATCGGCGGTGAGCGCGCGGCGCGCGTGCTGTGCCGCCACGGCGCCCGAGCGAATCGCGCCCTCGATGGTGGCGGGCAGCCCGGTCGCGGTCCAGTCGCCGGCGAGGAAGAGGTTGCGAAAGCGGGTCTCGGCCGGCGGGCGGAGCGGCAAGGCAGAGGGGATCTGGGCGAAGGTCGCGCGCTTTTCCTTCACGATGCGAACCGCGGGCATGGCGGGTGGGCGATAGTCGAGCGCCTGCGAGACATCGGACCAGATCAGCTCGGCGATCTCCGCTGCTGGGCGCTCCGCCAAGGCACCCGCTGCGCTCACGGTGACCGAGGCGATATCCCCCCGGGCGAAGATCCACTGCGCCGTGCCCCCGACCACGCCGAGGATGCCGCTGCCGCCCGGCATCGGCACCGGCCGGTCGAGCCGGAAGTGGGCGTTGACGATGGGCCGGGTCTCCAGCGGCGCGGGGGTCTCGGGCATGAGCTGCGTGCAGACCTGCGGCGTCACCGCGAGCACGGCAACATCGCCCGGCGCGAACGCCGCGCCGTTGTCGCCGCTGCCGGCACCCGCGATATCGAGGCCCGTCACCGCGCGCTCGTCGTGGTGGATGGCGCGGAGCCGCCGGTTGCAGTGGAGCCGGCCGCCGCCCTGCTCCACATAGCGCACCCCCGGCGCCACCAGATTGGGCCCGAGCCCGTCGCGGGTGAGATAGGCGCGGCAGGCCGCCTCGCCCCGGCCGAAGGTGAGGCGCACCACCGGCCAGAGCAGGCGCGCCGACGCCTCCTCCACCGAGGCGTTGAGGACCGCTACGGTAAGCGGTTCCCAGAGCTTCTCCAGCAGCGGGCCTGAGCCGCTGAGCCGCTCTTGGGCGGTGTCGCCGTCGCGGGCGCGGGCGAGTGCGAGGCCGGCCAGGTAGTGGCGCGCGCGGCTGCCCGGCACCCGGCGCCCCGGCGCCATGATCCACCACGGCACCGGGCCGGCATTGGGGCGCACGGTCCAGCGCTCGCCCGTCCGCAGGTCGATGAAGGGGAAGGCCGCGCGTTCCTGGCCCACCAGGCCGTCGCGCGCGCCGATGGTCTCCAGGTAGGCGAACACGGCGGGATTGGCGCCCAGGATCAGGTGGTTGCCATTGTCGATGGTCCGGTCCAGGGTGGCGTCGTGGAACGAGCGGCAGCGGCCGCCGGCCTGGGCCGCCGCTTCCCAGAGGACGACGCGCTGCCTCGCCTTCACCAGCTCCACGGCGCAGGAAATCCCCGCCATGCCGGCGCCGATCACGTGAACGGTCGCCATGCTCCCTCGCATCCCTCCCGGCGGACCCATGTATAGGGGAGGGAAGGCGCCTGGCAAACGCGCGGCGGGGCGGGGAGGGGCCTGAGTGCCCGCCGCGCTCTCGCCTACCGGCGCGCTAGCGCGGGCGGCCGACTACGACCGCTACCTTTCCGCCCTGTTCGCGCCGGTCGGCAGCCGCGAGGCGCTGTTCGCGCTGATCGCCTTCAACCACGAGATCGCGCGCATCCCCGAGGCGGTGAGCGAGCCGATGCTGGGCCGCATCCGCCTGCAATGGTGGCGCGAGGTCCTGGAGGCCGTCTATGCCGGCGAGCCCGCCCGGCGCCACGAGGTGGCCGTGCCTCTGGCAGACGCGATTCGCGCCTGCAGCCTCGACCGCGCGCTCCTCGACCGACTGCTGGATGCGCGGGAGTCAGACCTGGAGGCGGACGGCCCGCCCGACCTTGCGGCGCTGGAGCGTTACGCCGCCGCAACCGGCGGGTCGCTGACGGCGCTCATGCTGCAGGCCTCCGGTGTAGATGCAGGCCCGGCGCTTGAGGCGGGGCGGCAGGTCGGCACCGCCTGGGCGTTGATCGGCACGCTTCGCGCGGCCCCCCACAGCGCGGCGCAGGGCCGGATCACGCTCCCGTCCGACCTCCTCGCCGAGGCCGGGGTCGCCGCCGAGGATGTGCTGGCGGGGCGGGCGTTCGCTCGATTCGCCGGCGTCGCCGCGCCGGTCGGGCGCCGCGCCGGCGAATTGCTCGAAGCGGCGCGGCGTGCCCGGCGTGCGGTGCCACGGCGGGGCCGCGGCGTGCTGCTGATCGCGCGTCTCGCCGATCTCTACCTCGCCCGGCTGCGCCGGGCCGCGTGGGACCCGCGCGATCCGAGCCTCGACGTGGGTTTGTTGCGCAAGCAGGCGGCCATGCTCACGGGCGGTATCGTCGGGCGCTACTGACCGGCCATTACGCCGCCGCCGCGCGGTCGTCCCCCAGCCAGCGGCCGAGGTCGGCGCGCGCGCGGGCGACCATTGCGGCCTTGCGCTCTTTCTTTGGGTGCCGGCCTTCGAGCGGCGGGAACAGGCCGAAATTGACGTTCATCGGCTGGAAGGTTGCGCCTGCGCCGAGATGCCCGCCGGTGATGTGGGTCAGCAGTGCGCCGAGCGCCGTCGTCGTCGGCGGGGGCGGGGCGGAGGCGCCTGCGACCTCCGCCGCGGCGAAGCGCCCGGTTAGCAGGCCGATCGCCGCGCTCTCGACGTAGCCCTCCACACCGGTGATCTGGCCTGCGAAGCGCACATGCGGCGCGCGGCGCAGCCGCAGCTCGGCATCCAGCAGCACCGGGCTGTTGATGAACGTGTTGCGGTGAATGCCGCCGAGCCTCGCGAACTGTGCCTGCTCCAGCCCCGGGATCAGGCGGAAGACCTGCTTCTGCGCCCCGTGCGAGAGCTTGGTCTGGAAGCCCACCATGTTGAAGAGGGAGCCGAGCGCATTGTCCTGGCGGAGCTGCACGACCGCGTGGGCGCGGGCGCCGGTGGCCGGGTCGGTCAGGCCCACGGGCTTCATCGGGCCGAAGCGGAGCGTGTCGCGCCCGCGTGCCGCCATCACCTCGATCGGCAGGCAGCCCTCGAAGTAGGGCGTGTCGCGCTCCCAGTCCCTGAAGGGGATCGTGTCGGCGGCGAGCAGGGCGTCGATGAAGGCTTCGTAGCGGTCGCGGTCGAGCGGGCAGTTGATGTAGGCGGCGCGGTCGCCGCCCGGCCCCGCCTTGTCGTAGCGGGACTGGAACCAGGCGGTCTCGAAATCGATGCTGTCGCGATGGACGATGGGCGCCAACGCGTCGAAGAAGGCGAGGTGGCCCTCGCCGGTCGCATCCAGGATCGCCTGGCTGAGCGCCGGCGCGGTAAGCGGTCCGGTGGCGATAATGGCGAGGCCGTCGGCCGCATCCGGCAGGCCGGACATTTCGGCGCGCCGCAGCTGGATGGCGGGCTCGTCCTCGATTGCCTGCTGTACCGCGTCGGCGAAGCCCGTGCGGTCCACGGCGAGCGCTTGACCGGCCGGCACCTTGTGGCGGTCGGCAGCGGCCATGACGAGCGAGTCTGCCCGCCGCAGCTCCTCGTGCAGGAGCCCCACGGCGTTGCGCTCGGCATCGTCGGAGCGGAACGAGTTGGAGCAGACCAGCTCCGCGAGCCGGTCCGTGACGTGCGCTTCGGTGGCGCGCACCGGCCGCATCTCCCAGAGCTCGACCGGAGTGCCGCGCCGGGCGATCTGCCACGCCGCCTCGCAGCCGGCGAGGCCGCCGCCGATGATCCGGATTCGCTCTTCCACCCTAGCGTTCCCCGCGCCCGCGCCCGGCCTCAGGCCACTTTGCGCCGGGTCTGGCGCCTGCGGCGTCGCGCCGGCTGGGCGGGCGCGGGGCCGAGCGCGCGGCGCAGGAACTGGCCCGTGTAGCTTTCGACCACGGCGGCAACCTCGTCGGGCGTGCCGTCGGCGACCACCCGCCCGCCGCCATCGCCGCCTTCCGGGCCGAGATCGACGATCCAGTCGGCAGTCTTGATGACCTCGAGGTTGTGCTCGATCACCACCACGGTGTTGCCGCTCTCCACCAGCGCGTGCAGCACCTCAAGCAGCTTGCGCACGTCGTGGAAATGAAGGCCGGTGGTGGGCTCGTCCAGAATGTAGAGGGTCCGCCCGGTGGCGCGTCGCGACAGCTCCTTGGCGAGCTTGACCCGCTGCGCTTCCCCGCCCGAGAGCGTCGTCGCCTGCTGGCCCACCTGGATGTAGCCGAGGCCGACCCGCTGCAGGGTTTCGAGCTTGTTGCGGATCGCGGGGACCGCCTTGAAGAAGGCGGTGCCGTCGTCCACGGTCATCGCCAGCACGTCCGCGATGGATTGCCCCCGGTAGAGGATTTCCAGCGTCTCGCGGTTGTAGCGCCGGCCCCTGCACTCCTCGCACTGCACGTAGATGTCGGGCAGGAAGTGCATCTCGATCTTGATGAGGCCGCCGCCCTGGCAGGCCTCGCAGCGCCCGCCCTTGACGTTGAAGGAGAAGCGCCCGGGCTTGTAGCCGCGCGCCTTGGCCTCCGGCAGCCCGGCGTACCACTCGCGGATCGGGCCGAAGGCGCCGGTGTAGGTGGCCGGGTTCGAGCGCGGCGTGCGGCCGATGGGCGACTGGTCGATGTCCACCACCTTGTCGAGGAATTCGAGCCCGTCGATATCGTCGTGGGCGCCCGGCTGCACGCGGGCTGCGAACATGCGCCGTGCCGCCGCGCGGTAGAGGGTATCGACGACGAGCGTGGACTTGCCGCTGCCGGAGACGCCGGTGACGCAGGTGAAGGTGCCGAGCCGGAAGGTGACGTCGATGTGGGCAAGGTTGTTCGCCCGCGCTCCGCGCACCGTGACCCTCTGGCCCTCCTTGCCGGGCCGGGTGGTCGCCGGTACCGGGATCGCCTCTGCGCCGCTGAGATAGCGGCCGGTGAGGCTCTCGGCGCTTGCGACGATGGCGGCGGGCTCGCCTTCGGCCACGATCTCGCCGCCGTGGACTCCGGCGCCCGGCCCCATGTCCACGACATAATCCGCGCTCCTGATCGCGTCCTCGTCATGCTCGACGACGAGCACGGTGTTGCCGAGGTCGCGCAGGTTGCGGAGCGTGCCGAGCAGGCGGGCATTGTCGCGCTGGTGCAGGCCGATGGAGGGCTCGTCGAGCACGTAGAGCACGCCGGTGAGGCCTGAGCCGATCTGCGAGGCGAGGCGGATGCGCTGGCTCTCGCCGCCGGAGAGCGTGCCGGCGGTGCGCGACAGCGTGAGGTATTCCAGCCCGACATCGACCAGGAACTGCAGCCTCTCGTTGATCTCCTTCAGGATTCGCCGGGCGATCTCGCGCTGCTTCGGGGTGAGCATATCGTCGAGCGCCGCGAACCAGCGCGCGGCGTCGGCGATGGAGAGGCGCGTGATCTCGCCGATGTGCGAGCCCCCGACCTTGACGCAGAGCGCCTCCGGCTTCAGCCGATGGCCGCCGCAGCTTTCGCACGCGGCGGTGCTCTGATACTTGCCGAGCTCGTCGCGCAGCCAGGCGCTGTCGGATTCGCGCCAGCGGCGATCCAGGTTGGGCACCACGCCTTCGAAGGACTTGGTCGTGCTGTACTGGCGGATGCCGTCGTCGTAGGTGAAGGTGATCCGCTCCTTGCCGGAGCCGTGAAGGATCGACTGCCTCACCTCCTCCGGCAGCGCGCGCCAGGGGACGGTCATGCTCGTGCCGTAGTGGCCGGCGATGCTCTCCAGCGTCTGCTTGTAATAGGGCGACGACGAGCTGGCCCAAGGGGCGACGGCGCCTCGCGTCAGGCTGAGGCGGTGGTCCGGCACCACGAGGTCGGCGTCGAAATAGAGGCGGATGCCGAGGCCGTCGCAGCTCGGGCAGGCACCGAACGGGTTGTTGAAGGAGAAGAGCCGGGGCTCGATCTCCTCAATGGTGAAGCCCGAGACCGGGCAGGCGAACTTGGCCGAGAAGATCGACCGCTCGCCGCTCTCCGCGTCCTCCGCGACCACCAGCCCGTCGGTGAGCCCGAGGCCGGTCTCCAGGCTGTCGGCGAGCCGGGTGCCGAGCGAGGGCGAGACGACCACGCGGTCCACCACCACCTCGATGTCGTGCTTGCGCTTCTTGTCGAGGGCGGGTGCGGCGTCCATGTCGTGAATCTCGCCGTCGATTTTGACCCTGGTGAAGCCCCGCTTGAGCAGCTCGGCGAGCTCCTTCCTGTACTCGCCCTTGCGGCCCCGGATCACCGGCGCGAGCAGGTAGAGCCGCGTGCCGTCCGGCATCGCCAGGATGCGGTCGACCATCTGGCTCACGGTCTGGCTCTCGATGGGGAGCCCGGTCGCCGGCGAATAGGGCACGCCGATGCGGGCGAAGAGCAGCCGCAGGTAGTCGTGGATCTCGGTGACCGTGCCCACGGTCGAGCGCGGGTTCCGCGACGTGGTCTTCTGCTCGATGGAGATCGCCGGCGAGAGCCCGTCGATGGACTCCACGTCGGGCTTCTGCATCAGCTCCAGGAACTGCCGCGCATAGGTCGAGAGGCTCTCGACGTAGCGCCGCTGGCCCTCGGCGTAGATCGTGTCGAAGGCGAGGGAGGATTTGCCCGAGCCCGAGAGGCCGGTGAAGACGATCAGCCGGTCGCGGGGCAGGTCGACGTCGACGCCCTTCAGGTTGTGCTCGCGGGCGCCGCGAACGCTGATGGTCTTGGCCATGGGCGCAGTCGGAACGGCTGGGGGATCGAACCCGGAATATAGGTGCTTCCCCCGGCGAAGGCGAGCGTCGGCGGTGTCCGTCGCCCGTATGCTTCCTCGGCATATGGGCCCGGTTTGAGGCGGGTCAGGCAATGGGCTAAAAGTCGCGAAGGCAGCTTGCAGGCACAAAGGGAGGTTGGGTCATGGCGGGGAGCGTCAACAAGGTCATTCTGATCGGCAACCTGGGGCGAGACCCGGAAACCCGTCAGACTCAGGACGGCAAACCGATCGCCAATTTTACGGTCGCCACCAACGAGACCTGGAAGGACCGTCAGACCGGCGAGCGCCGCGAGCGCGTCGAGTGGCACCGCGTCGTGATCTTCAACGAGCACCTTGCCGAGATTGCCCAGCGCTACCTGCACAAGGGCTCCAAGGTCTATCTCGAGGGTCAGTTGCAGACGCGCAAGTGGACCGACCAGTCCGGGCAGGAGCGCTACACCACCGAGGTGGTGCTCGGGCGCTTCCGCGGCGAGCTCACGATGCTCGACACCCGCGCGGACGGCGGCGGTGGCGGCGGCGGCGGCGGCGGCGCACGCGACTACGGCGGGGGCGAGCCGGCCGGCGCGCCACCGGCTGCGGCGGAAAGAGCGGCCACCGACCTGGACGACGACATCCCGTTCTAGGCAGCCCATTGTCGAAAAAGTAAAGTTCGTAGGGTTAACTCCCTGCAAACTTTACTTTTTTCCGAGTTTTTACCTTGACAACCGTTGCCTCGCATGATGGGGTAAAGAGGACCAAGGCGATTTTGTAAACTTTCATGCCCGAAACCGTCCGAATCGTCACCCTTCCCGGCGGCGAATCGCTCCCCGCGCTGGTCGAGAGCGGGCGCGCTCCCGTACTCGAAACGATTCGGTATGCGATCTCCATGCTCAGGAACGCGGGCCGCGCCGAAAGCACGATCGAAGCGCACATGCGCGCGATCGCCATTGCCCGGGAATGGGCACTGGCGAACGGATTCTCTCTCGAGACGCGAATGGCCACCGGCGCCGGCCTCGACCTCCGAGAAATCGAGGGTCTCTCGCATGCGCTCAAGACGGCACAGGTTCCGAACCCGGGAGAAAGATCGCAACGCAACAACATCCTGCCGTTCGTCCGGTCGGGAAAAGAGGCGCTTCGACGGCTTCCGCGCAACCCGAATACAATGCTTGCGCCCCAGACAGGGGCCAACCGTGTCCGCTTTGTCGCGGCATACCTCGAATGGCTTGCAAGCCACAACCGCGCCGCCGGTGCCCAGGACCGCCTTCGCGATACCGTCAGATTCCTGAACGCCCGGGCCAAGGTCACTACCCATCGAACATCCCAGCCGAGAAAGGGCCTGACATCGGAACAGCGCGAGCGGCTTCTCGCCCTCATCGATCCGTCTTCGTCGGAGAACCCGTTCAAGAGCGAGGCGGTGCGCTACCGCAATCTTGCCGTGGTCGCCTGCCTTGACGAATCGGGCATGCGCCGGGGTGAACTCGCCGGCCTGAAGATCCCCGACATCGATTTCAGGAAACTGACGATCGCGATCCATCGACGCCCTCCAGACCCTCAGGACCCGCGCAGGGAAAGACCCAAGACCAAGACCAACGCCCGCTCGGTTCCGATGAGACCGGAACTGGCGGACATCCTGTTCGACTACATTTCGGTCTGGCGGCGCGCCGAACCCGGCGCTCGAATGCACGGTTATCTCTTTGTCTCGCATGGAGGAACAGAGGCCGGGGGCGCCATTGAGCCCGAGGACAATGGGCAAGATCTTCGATGCCCTCCAGCGCGTTCTCGGCTTCGATCTCCATCCACACATGCTGCGCCACACCTGGAACGACAGGTTCTCGGCCACGATCGACCGCAAGACGCGCCACGGCGGAGAAGCCGCTGAGGCAAGCGAAGAGCGCATCCGCAACTTCCTCATGGGCTGGAGTCCGAACTCCAAGATGGCGGAGGGGTACTCGCGCCGGCACGTCGAACGCGCCGCCCGCGATGCCCTGAACGACATGCACGAAGGGATTTACGAAAGTGAGTGAGGCGGGCGCGTCACAGCTGGCCGCCACGCCTCAAAGGCGCACTGCCCAAGTCGGCTTCGATCCCACCGATGACTCTTGGAAGATACGCTCGAAGAAGGGCGCAACCTACGTCTCCTTCAAGACAATACGCAGCAACTGGGGCGATCGCCTGACTGAGAACGTCAAGCACGCCGCGCTTGCCTATCTGGAAGATCGTTCCGCCCACACCGTGATGGGGGGCGTCAGCGCCCTCGCAAGAATGGCGCGCCATGTCCCCGTTGGCGACACCATCTCCCCGGCGCCTCTCATGGATTACCGGTCCCGGCTCCCCCGCGAGGACCTGCACTATCTGGGACACGTCGCCGCGTTCCTGAAGTTCTGGGTCGCACGCGGCTACCCCGGGGTCGACCGCGACGTATTGCAGTTCTTCAACAGCATCAAGATTCCCGGGAACACCAAGGGGGATGCCGTTCGCACGCATCACCCCACGAAGGGCCCCCTCACCGACGTGGAGCTACAGGGAATTATCCTGGCGGCACGCGAGGCGTATCGCGTCGGCAGCGTGAACAAACAGGACTTCGCCATCCTTCTCACGCTGACCGCGACGGGGTCCCGGTCGGGCCAGGTGTCGATGCTCGCTTGCGGGGACCTGCTGCCGCCCTCGCACGGGTAATCCGCCGTTCGCCTCCTGGTGCCGTCTCTCAAGAAAAGGACTCGGAAACGCCTCACGCGCGAACGGGTCATTCCCGGCGAGCTTGCCGTTCTCCTGCAGGAACTCGTCGAGGAAAGACGCCGCGACGAGCGCTTCCGGGGCATTCCCGTCGATCAGCGTCCAATCTTTGCGATCGAGGCAACCACCTTCGCATCGCTCGAGGACGCCCATATCGGCACGTATGGCGTCGGCCAAGTTTTGAAGCGAATCCAGAAGGCCATACAACTCCGCTCTGCACGCACTGGCGCTCTAATCGTCCTGGCTTCCCGGCGGTTCCGGACCACCCTCGGGACACGTGCGGCCGAGGCCGGGCACCCGCCCATCGTGATCGCCGATCTGCTCGATCACACCGACCTTCAGAACGTCGGCGTCTACGTCGAGTCGCGGCCTTCAATCGTCGACCGCGTGGACGCCGCGCTGCATGACCGGGTCGAGCCGCTCGTCGGTCTCTTCATGGGTGCGGTCGTTGCGGACGAATCCGCATCCGGTGTCGAGGAAGCAGCGACCCGGCGCGTCGCGGCGGATACAGGGGGCGACGTCGGGACGTGCGGCGGACCGCGGAGCTGCACTCGCATGGCGCCGCTCGCCTGCTACACCTGCGCTGCGTTCCGTCCCTGGCGGGATGCACCGCACGAGGAGCTGCTTCAGTCCCTGGTGGACGAGCGCGAGGCGCTCCTCGCGGACGGTTTCTCCCCGCAGGTGGCCAGTGCGAACGATGCAACCATGATGGCCATTGCGGAAGTTGCAGATCGCTGCCGCCGGATGCGGAAGGCAGCGTCCGATGGCTGAACTTGCACTCTTCCGGCCAGCGGAGACGCTCAACGCCGACGTAAGACTTGCCTGGTTCATCCGCCATGCGCGCGACGCCCTGACGGTCTTCGGCGTCGACCTCGACTGGGATGCGCTGACATGGGAACTCCGCGGCGTCGCCAAGGTCTCAGGACGCCCAAAGACGCTACGCGTTGCGTGGGGCCATCCCCTGAAAAACTCCCCCAAATCGATCGAAAACTACGCACCGCTCGATGCCCGGAACGTCGACTTCTTCAAGGCGTACTTGCGCTACACCTACGGGCTTGCCCCCCGCATGAACCCTAACCAGATGCTGTCGGCAATGCGCCATCTCGACATGGCCCTCTCCAGGGCCGACAAGTCGATTGCCGACGCGCGGTGCGACGACTTCAACGTCGCCGCGGCCGCGTGCCGGTCCATCTACAGCCTCGAAACCTCGTACCGCGTCGGACGGCAAATTGAGGCGCTCTCGCGCTTCCTCGACGATCATGGACTCGTGGCGGGCCCTCTCGCCTGGACCTGCCCCATCAGGCGGCCCACGAACTTCGATCGCATTGGGGTCGAACGGGGACGGAAGCGGGACCGGAAACTTCCCTCGGAACGCGCCATTGCCGCGCTTGGGGAAGCCTACCGTCGCGCCCGCGATCCGATGGATGTGATTGCCGTCTCCGCGTATGCCCTCCTCCTTGCCACGCACAGCCGCATCTCCGAGTTGCACCGGCTCGACGCCTACGATTGCGAAGTTGAGACCATTGACGACGGCAAACCACGCTATGGCCTGCGCTGGTACCCATCGAAGGGCGGGCAACCGGAGACACGCTGGATCCCCACCGCCTTCGTGCCGCTGGCAAGAGATGCCTTGCAGCGGATACGTGACGCGACGGAACCGGCACGCGAACTTGCACGCCGGTACATCGCCGGAGACCCCATCCTCCCCCAGGACGACCCGGACGATCCATGCGCCCGCGACGGCTACATCAGCAAGGAAACCCTCGGAACACTCACGAGTCCGAAGCGCTTCATTGCCACCCTGCGCAGAAATGGATTCGATGTTCGCCCCGAATTCGCAACAGACCTGGGCGTCCCCGTCACCACCAACGCCACGCTTTACCTCCGCGCACCGATCGAACAGGCCTTCCGGGCAGAGCTTCCCGAAGGGTTCCCGTTGGCTGACCCGAAGTCCCGCCTCGAATACCACCGCTCGCTGCTCGTACGCACCGCCGATATCAGCCTGCGATCAAGCAGCATGTTCTGGCGCCTCTCTCCCATTCCGTCAGACGAGATCGAGTGCACCATGAACGGGAAAACCAACAGAACACGCCGCACGGCCGGATTGTTCGAGCGTCTCGCTCTGGTGGACGACGACGGCGACACCGTCCGCATCACGCCTCACCAGCTGCGCCATTACATGACCACGCTCGCGAACGAGGGGAACCTGTCGCAGCTCGACATCGCGCGATGGGCCGGCCGCAAGGATATCCGGCACAACCACTACTACGACCATGAAACCGCCGAGTCCCTCGTCTCGAAGGCCCGCGCGGTCGACGACGACATGTTCGGCAGCATGGTCACGGCGACGCCCCGCCAGCCGGTGACCGCCAAGCAGCTCATGCAGGGCAACTCGCTCGCCGTCCACCTCACGAAATACGGCGCCTGCCTGCATGACTTCGCGATGTCGCCCTGCCCGATGTACCGCGATTGCCTGAACTGCGTCGAACACGCCTGCGTCAAGGGAGACGAGCGGGCCGAGCGGGCCTTGCGAGACCGTCTCGCCGTCATGGAGAAGGCGGTCGCAGCCGCCGCGGAAGCCGCGGCCTCCGGCGAACACAACTCCGAAATCTGGCTGTCGCGGAAGACCATCGAGCTTGCGCGCCTGCGCGAGTTGGTCGCCCTGATCGACGACGACACGATCGGGGAGGGCGCCGTCCTCAGGCTGAACGGCGAAGCGCGCTACGCGATCGACCACGAAGGCTCCGAGGAAGCCAGGCACCTGTCCATTCCGGGCCACGGTCGCGATGACGCCCGCCGGCCCGAGGCTCGATGACATGCCCCGGCATCTCACCGAAGACGACATCGAAGTACTGGCCAGTACCATCGACACGCTCGCGGTGGCCACGTGGGACGCAGTTGTCAAGCTGGCGAGACAGCGGCTCGGTCACGCCTATTCGCGCCAGGCGCTCTCCAGGCATCCACGACTCAGGATTGCGCTCACAGTGCGAAAGGAGCAGCTCAAACACAAGCAAACACCGCGACGGCCGAGACCGAAGACCGACACCGAAGCCGCCTTCCTCGAGCGTATCGACTCCCTCGAAGCAGAGGTCGCCCGACTGAAAGCTGACAACGACGCCATGATGACCCAGTTCGCCATCTGGGCCTACAACACGCACGTGCTCGGCATTCCCGATCATCGCCTCGATGCACCGCTTCAGCCAGTCAATCGCGACTACAGCGAGAGCGGCACATGAGCAGGGGCAGCGGCGTGGAACGCGGCCGGCAGGCGGTGCGCCGTCTGCGCGAAGAGATCGCTGCGCGCGATGCCGCCGGCGAAACCCTCCCTATGAATGGCCGGGCTCTCCATCTGGCGAAGATCTGCCAGCTCCTTGGGGTCGGCCGATCGACGGTGACGCAGAACCCGTCATTCCGCGCCATCCTCAAGGATTACGCACGAGAGAAGAGTGTTGCCTTCTCGGCCAGGGGTTCGCCGCCTTCCGGGAACGGCCGGCAACGCACCGCAGCCACCGAGGCGCCGGCCGACGCGCACGAGGAGGCCATGGTGCCGGCGTCCCGCCTGCGCGAGGAACAGCGCCGCAGCGCGGCCGCGGAGCGTCGCGTCAGCGAGCTCGTCGCGCGGAACGCGGCACTCATCGCCCGCCTGAGACGCTACGAAGCAACCGACCAGGCCCTGATCGCCGCGGGCCGCCGCTACAGGCCCAGGCCGCCCGAGAAAGAGACTCCCGGCCGCCGGCAAGCCCGGCTCGGACTCGACGAAGCGTCCGAATGAACCCGCCGGGCGCCGGCACTCGTACCGGCATCGAAACCCCGATGCCGCGAACGCTCGGGGCGCTCGCGACATACCTCGCCGAGGACAGGGACTTCCGCGGCATTGGCCCCGCCAAGGCCGCCGCCCTGGCTGAGGCGTTCGGCGAGGACCTGTGTACGGCGCTCGATCGGAAACGCCCCGAGGTCATTGCGATTCTCGGCGAGGAAACCGCAACCAGTGCGTTCGCGACGTACGAACTGAAGAGCCCCGAGCTCGAGCTTCTCGAATGGCTGGAGAACAGAGGAGTCGCACCGGAGGTGGGGACACGCACCGCAATCAGAATCGCCCGGTGCTGGGGGCACGACGGCGTCGACGCCCTGAAGGACAATCCGTACCTCCTCGCAAGCTTCCTGCCCTGGCCCACGACCGACAGGGTCTGCCGCGCTCTCGGCGTCGCGCCCGACGATCCTCGCCGCGCAGTCGCCGCGGTCGAAGCCACCCTCTACCGCCGCCTCGACCAGAACCATACCTGGACATCCCCCGCCTCGGCCGAGGCGGGAGCCGCGAAGCTCCTGACTGGCGTAGCAGCTCCCGACGGCGGTTCGGTCGGGCATTGGGCAGTCGAGAGCGCTGTCGAAGCCGGCGGCGCCCAGCCCTTTGAGGACGGCATTCAGCCCATGGGCGCGGCCGCCATGGAGGCCTTCCTTGCCGAGGAGCTCTCGCGGTTCGCCGCCGAACCTCCGGTGTCCGACCTCGCGATGCCACCTCTTGCGGAGAAGGAGATCGAGCAAGCCGTTGCCGAATATGAGCGCGGCCAGCCGCACCGCCTCACGGACGCGCAGAAGGCGGCCATCGCGCTCGCATTCCTGCACCGGCTGACGGTGCTCGGCGGCTATGCCGGCTCCGGCAAGACAACGTCGTTGCGCGGGATCTGCGAACTGGCGGAACGCTTCGGGCGCGACACCAAGCTCATCGCGCTCTCGGGCCGCGCGGCGCAGCGCATGGCCGAATCGACGGGACGCCTCGCGATGACGATCGCCCGTTTCCTCAAGGAGACCTCCGGCGACGCGGGTGTGCGCCTGCATGCGGGCAACATCGTCATCATCGACGAGGCGTCTATGGTCGACCTTCCCCTCCTCTGGCAGGTAGTCAGACGCATCGGGGACGCCTCCCTGGTCCTTGTCGGCGATCCCGCGCAGCTTCCTCCCATCGGGTTCGGCCTCACCTTCCATGTGCTCATCGAACATCCCGCCATCCCGAAAACGATACTCGACCGGGTGATGCGCCAATCGGCCGAGACCGGGATACCGACCGTGGCCGAGGCCATCCGAAACGGCCGCTCCCCGGAGCTCGGTCCCTTCTGCGGTCTCGCGCCGGGCGTGACGTTCATCGATGCCGCCCCGGAAGAGGCGTTCGACGTCATCTTCAACGTCGGTGCGCGACTCGCCAAAGAAGGACTGCGTCGCGGCGACGCTCAGATCATCGCGCCGGTCAACGCAGGCCCGGCGGGCATCCTCACCATCAATCGACGCTTCCATGAACTGCGAATGCAAGCCAGCGCCGATGCCCCCCGGCTCGTTCCGGGCCGGGCCGACATCGCCGAAGGCGACCCTGTCATCTGGACCCGCAACGACTACCAGCGCGGCCTGATGAACGGCTCGACCGGCCGTATTGTCGAAGCGCACCGGGACCATGCGAAGGCGGTCATCGACGGCCAGGAGCATCGGCTGAACGCCTCCGACAGCAACCTCATCGAGCTCGCCTACGCCATCTCCGTGCACAAGGCCCAGGGCTCGCAGTGGCCGCTCGTGATCGTGCCTGTCTACCGATCCAGAATCCTCGACAGAACGCTCATCTACACTGCGGCGACGCGGGCCTCGGAACAGGTCGTTCTCGTCGGAGATCGAAACGTCTTCAAGGCCGCCGTTGAAATGGCACCGATGAACCTGAAGCGCGACGTCACCCTGGCGTCACGATTGCGATCGATCACGGAATGACGGTTTATCGTAAACGGTGGCTGTGTCTGGCGGCCCCTCCCGGCGCCCGCGATAATGGACACACTCGATGTGGCCGAACCGGGCTCTGGTTCCCAGCGGATCAAGTACACCAGTAGGAATCGAACGGTGGGATGATGACAACGACTTGGAGAACCGCTTGGCGCGAGGCCGCCGACAAGCCTGCCGCGACCCGGAGACTTACGCTCAGCGAGTCGCAACGCGCCGCGATGTCGCCCAAGAACAATCGGCCGTCGCGCTACGAAACCAAACCCGGAAACCCCTTCAAATGATCACAGGCGGCATCAAGACCCAAATTGACAGCATCTGGGACTCGTTCTGGTCCGGCGGCATCTCGAACCCGTTGGAGGTGATCGAGCAGATCACCTACCTGCTGTTCCTCCGTCGGCTAGACGACATGCACATGCTGGAGGAGAACAAGGCCAATCGGCTCGAGAAGCCGATGGAGCGGCGGGTCTTCCCGGAAGGCAAGGACGCCAAGGGTCGGTCGTACGAGGACTTCCGCTGGTCGCGCTTCAAGCACTTCGCCCCGGGCGAGATGTTCACGGTGGTGGGGGAGCACGTCTTCCCCTATCTGCGCACTGGCCTGGTCGAGCAGCTCGGCGGTGCCAACTCCACCTACGCGCGCCATATGAAGGACGCGCGATTCACCATCCCGACTCCGGTGCTACTGGCCAAGGTAGTGGACTTGCTCGACAAGGTGCCGATGGAGGAACGCGACACCAAGGGCGACGTCTACGAGTACATGCTCGGCAAAATCGCCACCGCCGGACAGAACGGGCAGTTCCGCACGCCGCGCCACATCATCCGGCTGATGGTGGAGCTCACCGCGCCCCAGCCCGCCGACGTCGTCTGCGACCCAGCCTGCGGCACGGCGGGCTTCCTGGTCGCGGCCGGCGAGTACCTGCGCGGGCGGCACCCGAACCTGCTGCACGACGCCAAGCTGCGCGAGCACTTCCACCGCGGCCTGTTCCACGGCTTCGACTTCGACAACACGATGCTGCGCATCGGAAGCATGAACATGCTGTTGCACGGCGTGGAGAACCCGGACATCCGCTACCGAGACTCGCTGGCGCAGGACCACGCCGGTGAGGAGGAGAAGTACACGCTGGTGCTGGCCAATCCTCCCTTCGCCGGCAGTCTCGACTACGAGAACACCGCCAAGGACCTGCTCCAAATCGTCAAGACCAAGAAGACGGAGCTGCTCTTCCTCGCGCTCTTCCTGCGGCTCCTGAAGCCCGGCGGGCGCGCGGCGGTGATCGTGCCTGATGGAGTGCTGTTCGGTTCCAGCAAGGCGCACAAGGAGCTGCGCCGCATCCTGGTGGAGGACCAGAAGCTCGACGCCGTGCTGTCGCTGCCCGGCGGCGCGTTCAAGCCCTACGCGGGGGTCTCGACCGCGATCCTGCTCTTCACCAAGACCAACTCTGGCGGCACCGACTACGTCTGGTTCTACGACGTCACCGCCGACGGCTTGAGTCTCGACGACAAGCGCACGCCGCTGATGTCCGAGGACAAGCTCGGGGCCGTGCCGCGCACAGCGCTCGGCGCCGCCGAGCACGCGAAGAACAACCTGCCCGACGTGCTCAAGCGCTGGCCAGAGCGCGCGGGCAGCGAGCGTGAGCGCCCGCGCACCGCGCAGAGCTTCTGCGTGCCCAAGGCCGACATCACCTCCCAGGACTACGACCTCTCGCTCAACCGCTACAAGGAAGCGGTGTACGAGGCGGTCGAGCACCGCGCGCCCAGGGAGATACTCGCCGAGCTGGCAACGCTAGAGGAGGAGATCCAACGAGGAATGAAGGAGTTGGAGGGGATGTTTCAGTGAGCCAAGTTCAGCGCCTCGATTCTGTTGCGGAAATCACGATGGGCCAAGCGCCGGCAGGCGAATCCTACAACGTCGATGCAAACGGGATGCCGCTCATCGCTGGCGCGGGAGACTTTGGCGAAGTACATCCGGCACCGAAGAAGTACACAACTGCCCCGGGAAAGACCTGTCAGGCGGGCGACATCATTCTCGGAATTCGAGCCACCATCGGCAAGAAGGTGCTTGCGAGTCGACAGTATTGCCTCGGTCGCGGCGTCGCCGGGCTTCGCGCACGCCCAGGTCTTGATGGACGATACCTCTGGCACTGGCTGACACACGCGGCTCCAGACCTGGTGACAAAGGCTAAGGGCGCAACATTCAAGCAGGTCAACCGCCAGGACATCGGCGCGCTGCAAATCCCGGTTCCGCCCGTCCCCGAGCAGAAGCGGATTGCAGAAATCCTCGACAAGGCGGACGCGATGCGGGCCAAGCGCCTGGCCGCCCTCGCCCAACTCGACACCCTCACCCAATCCATCTTCCTCGACATGTTCGGGGACCCCGCGGTCAACGGTTGGTGCATGACCACCATCGACGGTGTTGCCGCAGAGACCGATGGGGCGATTCGAACAGGACCATTTGGCAGTCAGCTCCTGCATAGCGAGTTCACGGAGGAAGGCATTGTCGTCCTCGGCATCGACAACGCAGTGGAGAATGAATTTCGCTGGGGTCGAAGGCGGTTCATTAATGAAGGCAAGTACCGCCAGCTCTCGAGGTACACGGTTCATGCCGGCGACGTGCTCATCACGATCATGGGTACCTGCGGGCGATGTGCGATCGTGCCAGACGACATTCCCCGAGCTGTCAACACGAAGCATCTTTGCTGTATCACGCTCGACCACACAAAGTGCCTCCCGGTGTTCCTCCACGCGTACTTCCTTCAGCACCCGATCGCTCGTCGTTATCTCGCGCGGAAGGCGAAGGGGGCGATCATGGCGGGACTGAATATGGGAATCATTCGAGACATGCCTATCCCACGGGCGCCGATTGACCTCCAGAAAGAGTTTGCCGAGATCGTGAATGCGGTAGGCAGTCTGAAACGGGTGCAACGTCAAGCTGAGACCGAAGTCAAAGCCCTTCTCGCCTCCCTCCAACACCGCGCCTTCCGAGGAGAGCTGTAGCATGCACAGCGAATTCGTCGGCGTGTGGTCGGAATTGTGGCGGGAGGTCTGGCTTCCGCTGATCGATGAGCCGCTGCGTGAAGGCGAGGACGACGTTCCCGAAGACATCTTCTGCGAGCTGTACCGGGAGGTCGCCGGGGCGCTCAAGGACCAGCCATCGATCGAAGCGCTGGCCGACGTCATCGATGACCCGGTTCAAAGCCGGGAGGCCTTCGAGAAGACGACCGCGGCCGATCTCGCGGGCGAAGGAGCACTGGTGACGTTCCTGGAGGCGGCGCACCCGGCACTCGATGACCTGGGCGGCGACGAACTCTCGAACCGCTACTTTAGCTTGCTCTCCGGATTCATCGACAAGTTCAGTCTGCGCTACGACCTGCGGCATCCCTGCATTCTGTGCCCGACTCTGCCCGGAATATTTGCGAGCCTCGTGCGCGACCTGCGGGCGCTCACCAACCAGGACCCGCACCTCAACACGCTCATGAACGAGTTCGAGGATGCGGTACGAGATCTGCGGCACGACGGTTCCGACCGCCGCATCAAGACCTGCATCCAGAAGCAAATGAATCTCCTGGAGGCCATTGGTCGCGCTGCCCCCGGCGTCACTGAAAACACGCTGGGTGCGATTTGCGATCAGGTCGGCACGTGGCCGCACGAGAAACTCAAGGAGGCGATGAAGAACCTATACGGGTTCGCTTCGGACTACCCAGGTATTCGCCACGGTGGGACGCCAGAGTCCGCGCTGCGTGCGGTAGACATGCGCGACATGGTGGCGATGTCGATCCTGCTCGTCGGCTTCACGCCATACCTCGCCCACGGGCTCAACCCGGACGTCGTGTATCGGGGGACATGAGATGAGCCAGTTTGCCTTCCTTCAGAGCGATTGGCCGGCGGTGTTTGACTCAGCTGCCAAGGCGGAGGCGTCCGTGCATGCCGATCCACGCACGGCCTGCTTCTACGCTCGGCGCACGCTGGAGCTGGCGGTGAGCTGGGCCTACAAACATGATGCGGCCCTCCGGCTACCCTATCAGGACAACCTCTCGGCGCTGATCCACGAACCGAGCTTCAAGCAGGCCGCAGGCCAAGGGGTGTTCAGCAAGGCTCGGATCATCAACACGCTTGGCAATCGGGCAGTGCACAGCCACCGCGCCGTACCGAAGGCTGACGCGCTGGCGGCGCTGCGCGAGCTCTTCCACGTGGCCTATTGGTTCGCCCGGACCTACGCCCGCGCCGGGCGCCCGGCATCCGGACTTGCTTTCGATCCGGCGGCGCTGCCCCGGCCCGCGGCGACCGAACAGCAGACGGCAGAGCAACTGCGCACGTTTGCGGAAGGCCTACGGGAACGCGATGAGAAACTCGCCACGCTGCTCGCGGACAAGGGCGCGCTCGATGAGAAACTCAAGCGCCTACGGGCCGAGGTGGCCAAGGCCAAGAAGGCGGCCGCCGCGCAACCGGACACGCACGACTACTCCGAGGCCGAGACTCGCGACTACTTCATAGACCTGCTGCTGAAGGAAGCCGGCTGGCCGCTCGATCAAGACCGCGATCGCGAGTTCGAGGTCAGCGGGATGCCCAATGCCGAGGGCAAGGGCTTCGTGGACTACGTCCTCTGGGGCGACGACGGCAAGCCGCTCGGGCTCGTCGAGGCCAAGCGGACGCGGCGCGACGCCCGCGTCGGCCAGCAGCAGGCCAAACTCTATGCCGATTGCCTGGAGCGCCAGTTTGGGCAACGGCCGATCATCTTCTACTCGAACGGCTACGAGCACTGGATTTGGGACAACACCCGCTACCCGCCGCGCTCAGTCCAGGGCTTCTACAAGAAGGCGGAGCTGGAGTTGTTGATCCAGCGGCGGAAGACGCGGCGCACGCTGGCGGAGGCGCCAATCAGTTCGGAGATCGTCGAGCGCCACTACCAGACCCGCGCCATCCGCCGCATTGCCGAGGCCTTCGAACGCGACCACGACCGCAAGGCGCTGCTCGTGATGGCGACGGGTGCTGGCAAGACGCGTACGGTGATCGCGCTCTCCGAACTGCTCATGCAATGCAACTGGGCCAAGCGCGTGCTCTTTCTCGCTGACCGGGTGGCTCTGGTGAATCAAGCTGTCAATGCCTTCAAGCGACACTTGCCCGACACTCCGCCCGTCAACCTGGTCACCGATAAGAACGCTCAGGGACGAGTCTATGTCTCGACCTATCCGACCATGATGGGACTGATAGACGAGGCAAGCGAGGGCCAGCGGCGCTTTGGGGTGGGCCATTTCGACTTGGTGATCATCGACGAGGCGCACCGCTCGGTGTTTCAGAAGTACCGCGTCATCTTCGACTACTTCGACTCGCTGCTGGTCGGGCTCACGGCTACGCCCAAGGACGAGGTGGGCCACAACACCTACGGCCTGTTCGACCTGGAGGACGGCGTACCGACCGACGCCTACTCCCTGGAGGAGGCGGTGCGCGACGGCTTCCTCGTGCCGCCCAAGGCCGTCTCGGTGCCGCTCAAGTTCCAGCGCGAGGGCATCACGTACGACGAGCTGCCGGAAGAGGAAAAGGACCAGTGGGACGCGCTGGAATGGGACGACGACGGCACGGTGCCCGACCGGGTCGAGGCCGAGGCGGTCAACAAGTGGTTGTTCAACAAGGACACCGTGGACAAGGTGCTGGCGCACCTTATGACCCGCGGCCTCACGGTCGCCGGCGGTGACCGGCTTGGCAAGACAATCCTCTTCGCTAAGAACCAGGCCCACGCGGAGTTTATCGCCGAGCGCTTCAACGCCAGCTATCCGCACTACAGGGGCGAGTTCGCCCGCGTCATCACCTTCAAGACGGAGTACGCGCAGAGCCTGATCGAAATCTTCTCGAACAAGGAGAAGAACCCGCATCTCGCGATCTCGGTGGACATGCTCGACACCGGCATCGACATCCCGGAGGTCACGAATTTGGTCTTCTTCAAGCTGGTGCGCTCGAAGACCAAGTTCTGGCAGATGGTGGGTCGCGGCACGCGGCTCTGTCCCGATCTGTTCAGGCCGGGCCAGGACAAGGAACTGTTCTATATCTTCGACTATTGCCAAAACCTCGAATACTTCAGTCAGGATATCCCGGCCACCGAGGGCTCGGTCGCCGATCCGCTCGGCAAGCGCCTGTTCAACGCGCGGCTGGAGCTGATTGCGACGCTGGACCATCAAGGCGGGGAAGCCGAATCGGGTAAGCTCGAGGAGCCCGCGTACACCTACGGCGATCCAGAAACGAACGACGCGGTTCGCCGGTCCCTCGCCGATCTCTTGCAGCGCGAGGTCGCGGCGATGAATTTCGACAACTTCGTGGTGCGCCCACGGCGCCGGCTGGTCGAGAAATACGCGAAGCCGGAATCTTGGGTATCGCTGCCGGCAGAGGCCCTGACAGAGCTCTCGCACGAGGTGGCCGGGCTGCCTTCGGAGTTGGACCCGGAGAACGAGGAGGCCAAGCGATTCGACCTGCTCGCGCTGAGCCTGCAGCTCAGCCTCCTGCGGCACGAGCCCGGCTTCGCCCGGCTGCGCGATCGGCTCAAGCAGATCGCCGGACTGCTCGAGGAAAAGTCCGCCATCCCGATGGTGCGAGACCAGATGGAACTCATCCAGGACGTACAGACCGACGAGTGGTGGCAGGACGTCACTGTCCCGATGCTGGAAGTCATGCGTCGTCGACTCCGGAGCTTGATCCAATTCATCGACAAGCTGCAACGCAAACCGGTCTACACCGATTTCGAGGACCTCATGGGTGGCGAGATCGACGTTGACCTGCCCGGCTTCGCCCCCGGCACGGACTACGCGAAGTTCAAGGCCAAGGCACGTGCGTTTCTTCGCGAACACATGGACCACGTCGCCATCGGAAAGCTCAGAAAGAACAGACCGCTCACCGAGACTGACATCGCCGAGCTGGAGCGGATGCTCGTCGAGAGCGGCCTGGGCGCGCGCGACGAGCTTCGGCGCGCGGCCGAGGAGTCCCAGGGACTTGGATTGTTCGTACGCTCGCTGGTGGGCATGGATCGCAGTGCCGCCAAGGATGCCATGGGGACCTTCCTTGCAGGGAAGTCGCTAACGGCCAACCAGATCGAGTTCGTGAACCTCGTCGTCGATCACCTTACGGAGCACGGAATTGTCACCCCTGATCGGCTCTATGAGTCCCCGTTCACCGACATCACGCCTCGCGGTCCCGATGGCTTGTTCAGCACCGCGGAACTGGATGAGTTGATGCAGGTGCTGGAGACCGTGCGAGCAACGGCGATGGCGGCATGAGCTGGACCTATTGGGGCTCGATTTGGCTTGCCGAGCAACGCCAGCGGTCGTTAGCGCCGCGCTCGACATTGGCGACCTCGATCGCCCGAATGGCAACGGCACCGCCACCCAGGACAACCAGCACTCGGCAGTCCCCGCGAACGCGATGCCGCCAGCGGACGCTGGCAATGCGTCCGAGATGACCTTCTAGGGACGATTGTCACCGTCTCCTCCTGATTGGGCTGGCGCTTTCTTCTTGGTCCGCAGAGATGCCGAAAGCGCTTCCAGCTATCTACCGATTCGCGTTCTGACGGCCATTGCCCGACGGGTGAATCCAGCCAGCGTCAGTCGCGGTGCTGACGGCAAAAATGTAATCATTGCCCCTTTAGTCGGGGCAATCTCGACTGCATTCTTTACAGAAGTTGCAGACAACGAGGCCCCGGAACAGCAATAACCCGTTATATATCAATCAACTCACTCAAACATTACACACTCCGAGGGCCTATAACCGTTCTGAGACGTACCTCGATCACGACACCTATTCGACACGGCACCCCAAGCCGTACACTCGGACAAGCTTCTGGTGAAAGGCAGCGGACGAGATTCGTTAAATGGCGGAGTCAGAAAGATTTGGAAAATGGGAGGTGGTGAAGCCCATTGGTCGGGGAGGACAGGGACAGGTCTATCTGGTTCGGGATGCGTCCGGGAATCCAAACACAAGTGACCAGTGGAAGAACCTCCAGAGTGCCTTGGGGGATTTGGTCTCGATAAACGACTATTCGATTCGCGAGAGGGCTGCTTCACGATTTGTGGAGGAGATCCGTCAGATCGTAAGTGAATCCCAAGCGCCGGTGGGTGCTCTCAAAGAGCTCCTGCCTTTTGAAGAGGGTGCCGCGGAAGATGAGGAAGCCGCCATCGCGCGGATGAAACAGGAGTTATCAACTCTCCAATTGGTCAGTCATTCGTCCCTCGTGAAGGTGCTAGACAGCAACCTCGATCAAAAGTGGTTCGTCATGGAGTACCTTGAGGGCGGGACGCTGTCTAACCGTCTGGAGGCGTACAAAGGGCGCGTAGTCGACGCGCTCAGGGCCTTCAGGCCCATTGTGGACGCGGTCTCTGCACTCCACGCCCAGATGGTTGTTCACAGGGACATAAAGCCCGACAACATCTTTGTCGCGTCTGACGGCCATCTCGTCCTGGCCGACTGTGGCTTGGCGTTCAAGGTCGAGAACCAGGAGAGGCTGACGCTGACATGGGAGAACGTGGGCACCCGAGACTTTCAGCCGCCCTGGAGCTACACGAAGCGTTTGGCGGATGAGCCTCTTGCAAAATAGCTGAGGCGAGCGGTTTTTCTGCCTGAGTGAAGGCCCTTGCGGTGGGACAGGCCCACTCTCCTGAGTATCATGTGCTGTCAGCAAACACCGCATGATGCCCACGGAGGAGTGGAGCCGTGTCCCTGCGCGAGATGCTATCGGATTACTGGTACGCGTTTCAACAAGAGTTGTTCCCGAGGCTGGAGGGCGAGCTCGGCCCGATGGGCGAGCGCTGCGAGCTCTTCGTCGCGGTTCTGGAACTGGTGCGAGTTGAGGCTCTTCTGCCCTACTTCCGCGGCCAGGTAGGGCGTCCGGAGGAGGACCGCGCGGCGCTGGCGCGCGCCTTCATAGCCAAGGCGGTGTTCGACATTCCGACGACGCGCGGCCTGATCGAGCGTCTTGAGGTTGACGGCAGGCTTTGCCGGCTGTGCGGCTGGAGCGGTGCCGGCCGGCTTCCGAGTGAGGCGACGTTTTCGCGGGCCTTTTCCGAGTTTGCCGAGAGCGGTCTTGCGAACCGTCTGCATGAGACGTTGATTGCGCGGACGATGGATGGCCATCTGGTGGAGCACATCTCGCGGGATGCGACGGCGATCGAGGCGCGGGAGAAGCCGGCGCCGAAGCCGAAGGCAGCGAAGCCGAAGCGGCGCAAGCGGGGGCGGCCATGCAAGGGAGAGGCGCGGGCGAAGGAGCCGAGCCGGCTGGAACGGCAACTGACGATGAGCCTTCCGCAGATGCTGGCAGACCTGCCGAGGGCCTGCGATGTCGGCAGCAAGCGCAACGCCAAGGGCCATACCACCTCCTGGATCGGGTACAAGCTGCACGTCGACACGGCCGATGGCGGGATCCCCATCAGTTGCATCATGACGTCTGCGTCGACGCATGACTCCCAGGTGGCGATTCCGTTGGGAACCCTGACGGCCGGGCGGGTCGAGAACCTCTACGACCTTATGGACGCGGCTTATGATTCCATCGAGATCTGGGCGCACTGCATCTTGCTGGGCCACAAGCCGATCATCGACGTGAACCCCCGCCGCTCGGTCGAAATGCAAGAGGCGTTGAAGCAGGAGAAGAAGGCGCGGTGCACGCTCGGTCTCGTCTTTCCCGAGGAGCGTCGCTACGTCGTGCGCTCGGGGTCCGAGCGGATCAATGGGCGGCTCAAGGATGAGTTCGGCGGCCGCCATGTCCGCGTGCGCGGGTGCGACAAGGTTCTCGCCCACCTCATGTTCGGCATGACCGTGCTGACGGCCAGCCAGCTGATGCGCCTTATCGTTCCGCCGATCTAGTCCGGCTCCTCTCCTTCGCCATCACCGCAGCCGCACTTCCTGTAAGACGGTGCAGCCAAACGCGCCTGAAGTTGGGCGAAAATACCGAATCGGAGGCTGCGTCAACGCTGATCCGACCATGGTCGCGATCAAAATCGCGCCAATTGCCGTGCGCCGACGTCGCTGCTAGCTTGGGTGTTCTTGCGCCGCTCCGAATCGATCAGAGTTTTGCAAGCGGCTCGGATGTGCAGCCAGCATACGACGTGTTCAGTTTGGCAAAGGTGCTGTGGGCAATGGTGTCGGGTCGTCCGAAGTTCCCCCTATGGTACTTTGACAGGCCCGAGCACGACTTGCGCCAGATGTTCCCGGAGGAACCTGCTGTTCAGTACGTCCACGAAATCCTCAGGAAGTGCGTTGTGGAACTGGAGAGCGAGACGAAGCTGCATGACGCAGGTGAGCTTCTTAAAGAGATCGACACTACAATTATAGCGGTGTCGAGTGGCTGTCAGATACCAGGATTGAAGGCCAAGATGCGGTGTCAATTCTGCGGCAAAGGGACATACAGGAAATCAAGTGGCCACGCGATCGCGGGAAACCTCCCAACAGAGTACGAGCGAAACTTCATCAAGTGTGACCACTGCGGGCACGTCGAGTTATTTGCCTGGCCTCGCGACGATACGCCGACTGTGTGGGAAAAGAGAGACTAGCAAACGCGTCCTGCAACTGAGCTTGGGCAGTCGAGCGAAATCGCTCTGATCGAGAGTCGGCTTACCCGTTACGGTCTATACGGATACGGGCGTCGTCGAGAGACAGGTCCGAATTGGACAGCAGGAAGGGGTGCCGCACCGGCGCGTTCGCGCCATCCGTGTTGAAACCGCACCATGGTGTGCTTGTCATCCGCGGCGCCCATGACCCCAATGGCCGCTTCGCGTTCCGACAGAAGGGAGGCGTCGTGGCAACCAGGCGACGGATCAGTGCCAACGGCAGTGGCGTCCGCGAGAGTACCGGGCCGAAGAGCGTAGGCGGCGGAATAGCGTTTTTGCAAAACGAAGCCAATTCGGCGCAACTCCTTGAATCGGCGTGAGGGTCATGCTTTGAAGCGCCGTCGCCGCTTTGAATGCCTGCCGCGACAGCCCAACTCCTCCTGCCCCCAAAGGGCGGCGGGGGGACGCAAGCGGCGCCGTCTGATTCACCCTTCCTCCCTGGGGAGGAGAGGGTCGGGGTGAGGAGGGGTGTTTCCTGGTCGCAGCACCGCTCCGCGCATGCGCGACACTGTCCTGCGGAATCCCACTTATCCCACTTAATCCCGGCGAATCCCGCATGCAAAAGTGTTTCGCGTGCCGCAGCCCCCGCATCTTGCGCCGCCCCTGCGCGTCCCTATAGTGCGCGCCATGCCGGTATCCTCCATCGATCTCGGCCTTGGCCGCGGGGCGCGCGTGGTCGTTGCCATGTCCGGCGGCGTCGATTCGTCGGTGACCGCTGCGCTCTTGGCGGAGGCCGGCTACGAGGTCGTGGGCATCACGCTGCAGCTCTATGCGTCGGGCGCCGAGCGGGCGCGGCCGGGGACCTGCTGCGCCGGTCAGGACATCTACGACGCCCGCCGGGTCGCCGACCGGCTCGACATCCGCCACTACGTCCTCGACTACGAGGCCCGCTTCCGCGAGGCGGTGATCGAGGATTTCGCCGACTCCTACCTGCGCGGCGAGACGCCGATCCCCTGCGTGCGCTGCAACGAGCGCGTCAAGTTCCGCGATCTGCTGGACGTCGCCCGCGATCTGGGGGCGGACGCGCTCGCCACCGGCCACTACGTGCAGCGCGTGGCGGGGCCGGGCGGGCCTGTGCTCCACCGGGCGGTCGACCGGTCGCGCGATCAGAGCTACTTCCTCTTCGCCACGACGCACACGCAACTGGAGTTCTTGCGCTTCCCCCTCGGCGGCATGCAGAAGGACCAGGTGAGGGCGCACGCCGAACGCCTCGGCCTCGCCGTTGCCGCCAAGCCCGACAGTCAGGACATCTGCTTCGTGCCCTCAGGCCGCTATGCCGGCGTGATCGAGCGGCTCCGCCCCGGCGCTGCGGAGCCCGGCAACATCGTGGACGAGGCAGGCCGGGTTCTCGGCCGGCACAAGGGCATCATCCATTTCACCGTGGGCCAGCGCCGCGGCCTCGGCATCGCCGCGCAAGCGCCGCTTTACGTGCTCGCGGTCGATGCCGCGCGGCGCGAGGTCGTCGTCGGCCCGCAGGCGGCGCTGCTGCGGGACCGGGTCTTCACCGGCCCCCTCGCCTGGATCGGAGCCGACGAACCCGCGCCCGGCGAGGCGCGGGCGGTGGTGGCGCGGCTCCGCTCCAGCCATCCCGGCGCGCCCGCGCGGCTCAAGTGCGCGGCCGACGGCACCGCCGAGGTCACTCTGGAAGAGGCGGAGGCCGCCACGGCACCGGGGCAGGCCTGCGTCCTCCATGACGGCGAGCGGGTGCTCGGCGGCGGCTGGATCACCGGGACCGGCCAGAGCGCCGCGCTCGCCGCCGCGGCGAACGAAGTGGCGGCGCACGTGGCGGCCGCCTGACCACCCGACACGCATGTATCTAGACCGCTCGGCCAGCGTTCCCTACCGTCCGGCTGTTCAACCCCGCGGCGCCCCGTGAGCGAGCCCCGGCTTATCGGCGAGAGCGCAGAGCTCGCCTCCCTCTGCGCGGGATGGCGCGGGGCGGACTTCATCACGGTCGATACCGAGTTCATGCGCGAGAGCACTTATCGCGCCAAGTTGTGCCTGGTGCAGATCGGCCCGCCCGAGAGCGAGCCGGTCGCCGTGGATCCTCTCGCGGACGGGATCGACCTCACGCCGCTGTACGACCTTCTGGTTCGTACGCCGGTTCTCAAGGTCTTCCACGCGGCGCGGCAGGATGTCGAGGTGCTGCTGCCGCTCGCCGGCGGTGTGCCGCACCCCCTCTTCGACACCCAGATCGCCGCCATGGTGTGCGGCTTCGGCGAATCGGTCGGCTACGAGACGCTTGTGGCGAAGCTCGCGCGCGGGCGCATCGACAAGACGCAACGCTTCACCGACTGGGCGCGCCGGCCGCTGACCGAACTCCAGCTGCGCTACGCGCTCTCGGACGTCAGTCACCTGCGCGTCGTCTACGAGAAGCTCGCGGCGGAGCTGGAGCGCACCGGACGGCACTCGTGGCTCGACGAGGAACTCGCCGTGATCACGCAACGCGCCACCTACGAGGCGCCGCCCGAGGAGGCATGGCGGCGGCTCAAGGTGCGCGGTAACAATCGGCGCTTCCTCGCGATCCTGCGCGAGCTCGCGGCATGGCGCGAGGTCGAGGCCGACCGGCGCGACAAGCCCCGCCCGTGGGTCCTGCGCGACACCGCGCTCAGCGAAATCGCGGCCCAGCGCCCGCGCACGGTGGACCAGCTCGCGAAGCTGCGCTCGGTGAGCCAGCGGACCGCCGAGAGTGCGACGGGCGCGGCCTTGCTCGATGCGGTCAAGCGCGGTCTGGCGCTCCCCGACGCGGAGTGCCCGAGCCTGCCGCAGCGGAGCGAGAAGTCGTCGGCGCCGGGGGCGCTCACGGACCTTCTCAAGGTGCTGCTGACGTTCAAGAGCGAGGAAACCGGGGTCGCCCGCAAGCTGATCGCAAACACCGAGGATCTGGAGCGGATCGCCCGCGGCGAGACGTCGGGCGTGCCGGCACTGCAAGGCTGGCGCCGCGCGCTCTTCGGCGATGCAGCGCTCGACCTTGTGGAGGGCCGCATCGCGCTCTCGGTGGAGCAGGGCGCGCTTCGTCTGCGCGCCGTAGACGGCGCCGGCGATCGTGCGGGAGCGCCGGTTCAGCCCGCCGCGGCGGCGGAGGGTTCGTGAGCGCGTCCGCACCCTGGTTCGACGCGCCGCAACTCACCGGCGACGACCCGCCGCCTTTCACGCGCATCGGGCCCGACCGCGCCGATCCGCAATTCGTCCTGGTCTGCGACCATGCGAGCAACGCGGTCCCGGCCCACATGGAGCGCCTCGGCCTCGACCAGGCCGAGCTCGACCGCCACATCGGCTGGGATATCGGCGCGGCGATGGTCACCGAATCGCTCAGCGCCCGGCTCGATGCGCCGGCCTTTCTCTCCGGCTATTCGCGCCTGGTCGTCGATTGCAACCGGCCGCTGGGGAGCCCCACGGCGATGCCCGCGGTGAGCGACGGCACGGCCGTGCCGGCCAACCAGACGATCTCGCCTGCGGAAGCGGCGGCACGGACGGACGCGCTCTTCTGGCCCTATCACAACGCGATCGCCGCCTGCCTCGACCGGGTAATCGGCGCAGGCGTGGTGCCGATGCTGATTGCCGTCCACAGCTTCACGCCCGTCTTCGACGGCTTCGCGCGGCCGTGGGAGATCGGGCTTCTCTACGAGCACGACGACCGGCTGGTGCAGCCGCTGAAAGAGGCGCTCCTCGCCGTCCGCCCCGGCCTTACCGTCGGCGACAACGAGCCCTACGCGATTATTGGCCCGTCGGACTATTCCATTCCGGTGCACGGCCAGGGCCGCGGCCTGCCCCATATCGAGTTCGAGGTGCGTCAGGATATGATCGGCACGGTCGCGGGTGCCCAGGAATGGGCCGGGGCGCTGGCTCAAGTCCTCAACCGCGTACACGCGGCGCTTGCGCCGCTCGCCATCGAGCACCGGGTGCCGGCCGGCGCCGGCGGCGCGGTGTAACGCTTGTCCGATCCTCTCCGCCCGCAAGCCGACGAGCGGAGAGGATCAAGCGTTCAGTGTGCCGCGTTACTCGGGCTGCGGCACGATCCTGAGATAGGGTTTTGGGGCCTTCCAGCCGCCGGGGTAGGTCTTCTTGGCCTCCTCGTCGGAGACCGCCGGCACGATGATCACGTCCTCGCCTTGCTTCCAGTTCACCGGCGTCGCCACCTTGTGCTTGGCCGTGAGCTGGCAGGAATCGAGCACCCGCAGCACCTCGTCGAAGTTGCGGCCGGTGCTCATCGGGTAGGTGAGGGAGAGCTTGACCTTCTTGTCCGGGCCGACGAGGAAGACCGTGCGGACGGTGAGGTTGTCCACCGCCGTGCGCCCCTCGGAGGTCGTGCCCGCGCCTGCCGGCAGCATCTGGTAAAGGGTTGCGATCTTCAGATCGGGGTCGCCGATCAGCGGGTAGTTGACCGCGTGACCTTGCGTCTCCTCGATATCCTTCGACCAGGCATGGTGGTCGCTCACGCCGTCCACGCTGAGCCCGAGGACCTTGCAGTTGCGCTTCTCGAATTCGGGCTTGAGCCCGGCCATGTAGCCGAGCTCCGTCGTGCAGACCGGCGTGAAGTCCTTGGGGTGGGAGAACAGAATCGCCCAGCCGTCGCCGATCCAGTCGTGAAAGTCGATCGATCCTTCGGTCGTCTCTGCCGTGAAGTTGGGTGCTTCGTCGCCGATCCTCAGTGCCATGGCCCGATGTCTCCTCCTGAGCTTCCGCGCGCCGGCCGCCGTGCGGGCCGGCGGGCTTGCCAAAACGGGTCAAACGGCCCCACGCGTGCCGTTGCGGCCGCCGATACTCGACAATGTGGTGCGCGCAGCCCGCCAGGCAAGCGCCATTTGCGGGGGGCTACGCAGGGGCGGGAGGGGTCAGAGCTGCGAGAGCATGTGCTCCGCGCTGCTCACGATCATCTCCGTCGGGTTCTCTTCCACGTTGAGGGCGGTGATCGTGCCGTCGTCGACGATCATGGAGAACCGCGTCGTCCGCTCGCCGAGCCCGAAGCCGCGGGCGTCGAGGGTGAGCCCCGTGGCCTGCGCGAACTCGCCGTTGCCGTCCGCCAGCATGTCGATGGTATCGCCGGTGCCCGTGTCCGCGCCCCATGCCTTCATCACGAACGCGTCGTTGACCGACACGCAGGCGATCTGATCGACGCCCTTGGCCTTCAGCGCATCGGCCTGCCCCAGGAAGCTCGGCACATGCTTGGCCGAGCAGGTCGGCGTGAATGCGCCGGGGACGGCGAAGAGCGCAGTCTTCTTGCCCGCGAAGTAGTCGTCGCTCGGTACGTCCGAGAGCCCGTCCGCGGTCAGCATCTTGAACGTAACCGACGGCATCTTGTCGCCCGCGCTGATTGCCATTGTCTCCCTCTCCTCTGGCATGGTCGATCGCCGGGTCCGCCCCGGTTGGCGCGCACTATGCGAAGAGCGCCGCGGGAATGCAAACCCCGCGGGGGGCGCCGGCGGTACGCTCCCCCGCAGCCATCCCGCCGCTCCGTTTTCCGCCGGGCGCGTGCGTGCTAGGGAATCCGGCGGAGGCATGACACGGCGCGGTATTGGAGGCCTCATGCGGGCGAGGGAGCGATGACCGAGGCGTTACCGACCCAGGCGGAGGTGGTGATCGTCGGCGGCGGCATCATCGGGTGCAGCATCGCCTATCACCTGACCAAGGTCGGCCGGCGCGACGTGGTCCTCCTCGAGCGCGGGCATCTCACCGGCGGCACCTCGTGGCACGCGGCGGGCCTCGTCAACCAGCTCCGCGCGACCTCCACGCTGACCGAGCTCGCGCGCTATGCCGTCGGCCTTTACGAGTCGCTGGAGGCCGAAACGGGCCAGGCGACCGGCTTCCGCCGCAAGGGCAGCCTGCCCATCGCCCGCACCGACGAACGGCTCACCGAGATCAGGCGCATGGCCGCGCTCGGCGACTGCTTCGGCGTCGAGGCTTACGAAATCGGGCTGAACGAGGTGGCGGCGCTCTATCCGCTGATGGATGTCTCGCGGATCAAGGGCGCGATCTACATCCCCGGCGACGGGCAAACCAATCCCGTCGATACCGCGATGGCGCTCGCCAAGGGCGCGCGGGCCGGCGGTGCGCGCATCTTCGAGGAGACGGCCGTCACCGGGTTCGAGCGCAGGAACGGCGCGGTCTCGGGCGTCCGCACGGAGCGCGGCACCATCGCCTGCGAGACCGTTGTCAACTGCGGCGGCATCTGGGCGCGCGAGATCGGGCTGATGGCGGGCGTCAGCGTGCCGCTCTATGCCGCCGAGCACATGTACGTGGTCACCGACCCGATCGAGGGGCTCTCCCCCGACGCGCCGATCGTCCGCGACACCGACGGCTACATCTATGTGAAGGAGGACGCGGGCCGGCTCCTCGTCGGCTGCTTCGAGCCCGTGGCCAAGCCGCTGCCGCTGGACAAGATGCCGGCCGGCGCCGAGTTCGTCGAGTTGCCGGAGGACTGGGACCATTTCGAGCTGCCGATGACCAACGCGATCGAGCTCCTGCCGGTGCTCGAGCAGGCCCCCATCCGACAGTTCATGAACGGGCCAGAGAGCTTCACCCCGGACAACAAGTTCGTGCTCGGCGAGGCGCCGGAGCTCGCGCGCTTCTTCGTGGCCGCCGGCTTCAACAGCCAAGGGATCCTCAGCGCCGCCGGCGCCGGCAAGGTGATATCGGAATGGATCGTCGAGGGGCAGCCGACGGTGGACCTCGCCGAGCTCGATATCTCCCGCTTCGCCGGATTCCAGAACAACCGCCGCTATCTGGCCGATCGCACGCGGGAGAGCCTGGGTCTGCTCTTCCAGATGCACTGGCCGCATCGGCAGGTAGAGACCGCGCGCCCGGTGCGGCTCAGCCCGCTGCACGCGCGCCTCGCCGCCCACAACGCCTGCTTCGGCGAGGCGGCGGGGTGGGAGCGCGCCAATTGGTTCGCGCATGCGGGCGTCGAGCCCACTTACGAGTACGCCTGGGGCAAGCAGAACTGGTTCGATTGCGTGCGGGAGGAGCACCGCGCCGTGCGCCACGCGGTCGGCATCCTCGACATGAGCTTCTTCGCCAAATACCTGGTGCAGGGACCGGATGCGGAGCGCGAGCTGCAGCGCCTCTGCGCCAACGATGTCGCTGTGCCGGCGGGCAAGATCGTCTACACCCAGCTCCTCAACAAGCGAGGCGGGATCGAGGCGGACCTCACCGTCACCCGGCTCGCGGACGATCGCTATCTGGTGGTGACGTCGGCGGCCTCGCAGACCCGCGACCTCACCTGGATCGAGCGGAACCTGCGTGACGGCGCGCAGGTTTACGTGACCGATGTGACCTCGGGCTCCGGCGTGCTCGCCGTGATGGGACCCAACGCCAGGACACTGCTCGAACGGGTCAGCGATGCCGACCTCTCCAACGAGGGCTTTCCCTTCGGCACCTGCCGCGAGATCGATATCGGCTACGCGCACGCAAGGGCGATGCGGGTCTCCTATGTCGGCGAGCTGGGCTGGGAGCTGCACATCGCGACCGAGTACGTCGTGCCAATCTTCGACCGGCTGATGGAGGCGGGCGCCGACCTCGGCGTCAGGCTCTGCGGCATCCACGCGATGGATTCGCTCAGGAGCGAGAAGGGCTACCGCCACTGGGGCCACGACATCACCCAGGCGGAGACCCCGCTCGAAGCGGGGCTGGGCTTCGCCGTCTCGTTCAGGAAGGACGCCGACTTCATCGGCCGCGAGGCGCTGGAGCGCCAGCGCGAGGAGGGACTCACCGCGCGCCTGGTGCACGTGATGCTGGAGAAGGCCGAGCCCTTCATGTTCCACGACGAGACGATCTACCTGGACGACCGGGTCGCCGGCCGCATCACCTCGGCGGCGTTCGGCTACGGCTTCGACCGGCCGGTCGGCATGGGTTACCTGTCGAGCGAGCGCCCGCGCACCTGGCAGTCGCTCGAGGAGGGCGCCTACGAGGTCGATATCGCAGGCGAGCGTGTGCCGGCGACGATGTCGCTCACGCCGTTCTACGATCCGGCGGGTGAGCGGTTGCGGAGCTGAGGGCGGAGCGCAGCATGGCCGAGTGGTACCCGAAAGAGCGGCTGGGGGACCTGCCGGCGGAGGCGGCCCGGCGCTGGGGCGCCCGCGAGGCGCTGGTCTGCGGCGGCGCGCGCTGGACCTACCGCGATTTCGACCGGGAGGTGGACCACGTCGCCAAGGGGCTGATGGCACTCGGTGTGGAGCAGGGCGAGCATGTCGCGCTCTGGATGAACAACCGGCCCGAATGGCTCTTCCTCGTCTTTGCCATCGCCAAGATCGGCGCCGTGCTGGTGCCGCTCAACACCCGCTACCGCACGGAAGACGTAGCCTACACGGTGCGCCAGTCCGACAGCGGAACCTGGATCAGCATCGACCGCTCCGGCCCCGTCGACTACGCGGCGATGCTGGCGGAGGTGCTGCCGGGGCTCGCGGCGCAGGATCCGCGAGGGGCGAACATCGAGGGCTTTCCGCGGCTCCGTCGCCTGGTGGTCGTGGGCGAAAGCGACGTGCCCGGCACGGTGGGCTGGGAGGCGATGCTCGCCGGCGGCGAAGCCGTGAGCGATGCCGCGCTCGCTGTCCGTGCGGGCGCGGTCGATCCCGACGAGCCGGTGATGATCGGCTACACCTCGGGCACCACCGGGCATCCCAAGGGTGTGCTGCACACCCACGTGATGATCCGCAACATGCGCGAGCGGGCCAATCGTATCGGCCTCACCTTCGAGGACGTGTTCATCAACCCGCTGCCGCTCTTCCACATGTATGGCTTCAGCGAGGCCGGGCTGATCGCGGTGATCGTGGGCTGCAAGCACGTGCTGCTTGACCGTTTCGACGCTGACGAGTGCATGCGGCTGGTCGAGGCCGAGAAGGGCACGATCACCCACGGCTTCGATACCCACTACAAGGAGTATCTCGATTCGCTCGCACGGACGCCGCGGGATATTTCCAGCCTGCGCTTCGGCACTTTCCCTTCCGGCATGACGAGCTCCGCGCGCATCGCGCGGCGGGTGCAGACCGAGATGCTGCCCACCTTCACCGGCTGGGGCATGACCGAGACCTTCACCTTCGCCAC
Organism: Alphaproteobacteria bacterium; assembly: GCA_965262755.1. Taxonomy (GTDB): domain Bacteria; phylum Pseudomonadota; class Alphaproteobacteria; order UBA828; family UBA828; genus WTGU01. Next base: position 2,985,624 of record OZ253557.1, read on the forward strand.
CATGTCCTTCGGAAACTCGACGCCGGAGCAGCGCTCGGATGCCTCGGGCTTCCCGGCGCCGGGCTTCGAGATCAAGGTCGTGGACCCCGAGACCGGGCGAGAGGTCGCCGTCGGCGAGGAAGGCGAGCTCCTGATCCGCGGCTACATGATCACCCAGGGCTATTACAAGAAGCCCGAGGAGACGGCAGAGGCCATCGATACCGACGGCTGGTTGCATACCGGGGATACGGCGCTGCTCCGCGCCGACGGGCACATCCGCTTCGTCGGCCGCTTCAAGGACCAGCTCAAGGTCGGCGGCGAGAACGTCTCGCCGGCGGAGGTCGAAGCCTTCCTCATGGCCCATGAGGCGATCGACCAGGTGGCGGTGGTGGGCTGCCCGGACCCGCGGCTCGCCGAGGTCGCCGTGGCCTTCGTCGTGCCCGCGACGGGCAAGTCCGTCACGAACGACGAGATCGCCGCCTACTGCAAGGGGCGTATCGCGAGCTTTAAAGTCCCGCGCCACGTGCTCGCGGTGGAGGCATTCCCCATGACCGCGAGCGGCAAGGTCCAAAAACACAAGCTGCGTGCGCTCGCGCTCGACATGCTGGGCGATCCGGGAGCCGGGTCGACGGCCGATCGTGCAGCCGAATAAGCCTCTCCCGCCAATCGTTTACGCCGCTTTGACGAGTCCCCGCAGCACGTAGTGCAGGATGCCGCCGTGGCGGTAGTAGTCGGCCTCGTCGGCGGTGTCGATCCGGCAGCGGAGCGGGATCTCCTGTACCGAACCGTCGGCGCGGCGGATGCGGCAGGTCACGGTCATGCGGGGCGTGATGCCGCCGGCGATGCCCTCCAGGTCGATCTGCTCGCCGCCGTCGAGGCCGAGGCTCTTCCGCGTCGCCCCCTCGGTGAACTCCAGCGGCAGCACGCCCATCCCCACCAGGTTCGAACGGTGGATGCGCTCGAAGCTCTCGGCGATGACCGCGTGCACGCCGAGCAGCCGCGTGCCCTTGGCCGCCCAGTCGCGCGAGGAACCGGTGCCGTATTCCTTGCCCGCGATCACCACGAGCGGCACCCCCTCGGCCTGGTAGGCCATGGCCGCGTCGTACACCGGCATCTCGGTGCCCTCCGGCATGTGCCGGGTGACGCCGCCCTCGGTGCCGGGCGCAAGCTCGTTGCGGATGCGGATGTTGGCGAAGGTGCCGCGCATCATCACGTCGTGGTTGCCGCGCCGCGCGCCGTATGAGTTGAAGTCCGTGCGCCTGATCTGTCGCTCGAGCAGGTACGCGCCACCGGGCGTGTTCGCGCCGATGGCGCCGGCCGGCGAAATGTGGTCGGTGGTGATGGTGTCGCCGAGGAGGCAGAGGATGCGCGCGTCCCGGACGTCCTCCGCCGCCTGCGGCTCAGCCGCCATGCCCTGGAAGTAGGGCGGGTGCTGGACGTAGGTGCTGCCCTCATTCCAGGCATAGGTTTGGCCGGCCGGGGCCTCGATCGACCGCCAGTCATCGTCGCCGGTAAAGACATCGCCGTAGCGCTCGCGGAACATCTCGGGCGTGACGGCACGCGCGATGGTATCGCGAACCTCCGCCGCCGCCGGCCAGATGTCTCGAAGGTAGACAAGCTCGCCGTCTCGGCCGGTACCGAGCGGCTCCGTGCCGAGGTCGCGCGTCATGGAGCCGGCGATCGCGTAGGCCACGACCAGCGGCGGCGAGGCCAGATAGTTGGCCCGGACATGCGGGCTGATGCGGCCCTCGAAGTTGCGGTTACCGGAGAGCACGGAGCAGACCACCAGGTCGCCACCCTCGACGGCGTCGGCAATCGGCGGCGCCAGCGGCCCCGAGTTGCCGATGCAGGTCGTGCAACCGTAGCCGACGAGGTTGAAACCCAATGTGTCGAGGTCGTCCTGCAGCCCGGCGCTCGCGAGGTAATCCGAGACCACCTTGGAGCCCGGCGCGAGCGACGTCTTGACCCAGGGCTTGACGTTGAGGCCCCGGGCGACCGCGTTGCGGGCGAGCAGCCCGGCGCCCACCATTACGCTGGGGTTCGAGGTGTTGGTGCAGCTCGTAATCGCCGCGATCACCACATCGCCGTGCCGGAGGTCGTGGTCGGTGCCGGCCACCGGCACGCGCCGGCCCTCCGCACCGCCAGCGACGCCAAACGTCGACTCCAGCGCGCCGGCGAAGGACGGCTTGGCGTCGGAGAGCGCAATCTTGTCCTGCGGGCGCTTGGGGCCGGCGATGCTGGGCTCCACCTGATCCAGGTCGAGCTCCAGGATGTCGGTGAACACGGGATCGGGCGTGCCGGCCTCGCGCCACATGCCCTGCGCCTTGGCATAGGCCTCGACCAGCGCGATGCGCTCGGGCTCCCGGGCGCTCCCGTTGAGGTAGTTGATGGTCTCGCCGTCGATGGGGAAGAACCCGCAGGTCGCGCCGTATTCGGGCGCCATGTTGGCGATGGTGGCGCGGTCCGCGAGGCCGAGATCGTTGAGGCCGGGCCCGAAGAACTCCACGAACTTCCCGACCACGCCGTGCGCGCGCAGCATCTGGGTCACCGTGAGCACCAGATCGGTCGCGGTCGCGCCTTCGCGGAGTCGGCCGGAGAGCTTGAAGCCCACGACATCCGGCAGCAGCATCGAGATCGGCTGGCCGAGCATCGCGGCCTCCGCCTCGATCCCGCCCACGCCCCAGCCGAGCACGGCGAGGCCGTTGACCATCGTCGTGTGGCTGTCGGTGCCGACCAGCGTGTCGGGATAGGCGATGGTGGTGCCGTCAACCTCGTCGGTCCACACGACCTGAGCGAGATATTCCAGATTGACCTGGTGGCAGATGCCCGTGCCCGGCGGCACCACACGGAAGTTCTCGAACGCCTGCTGGCCCCAGCGGAGAAAGGCATAGCGCTCGCCGTTGCGTGCCATCTCCAGCGAGACGTTCTGCCCGAAGGCCTGGGTCGTGCCGAAATGGTCGACCATCACCGAATGGTCGATGACGAGATCGACCGGCGAGAGCGGATTGATGCGGCTGGCATCGCCGCCGAGGGCGGTCATGGCGGCGCGCATTGCGGCAAGGTCCACCACCGCCGGCACGCCGGTGAAGTCCTGCATGAGCACGCGGGCGGGCCGGTAGGCGATCTCGCGCCCGCCGCGCCCGTCGGCCACCCAGTCGCCGACAGCGCGGATATCCTCGACGCTGACGCTGCGGCCGTCCTCGAAGCGGAGCAGGTTCTCCTGCAGCACCTTGAGGGAGAACGGCAGGCGGGCGATATCGCCAAGGCCGGCCTCGACCGCCGCCGGCAGGCTGAAATAGTCGTACGAGCGCCCGCCGACGCTGAGCGTGCGGCGGGTGCGCAGGGTGTCCTGTCCCAAGGCAATCAACGTGCTACTCCCTCTTGCAATCTGGCGCCTGGTGCCTCGGCGCAGCAGGACGCGCGGATTCTTGCCGCGTGCGCGCGCCGCCGATAGGCTTGGCGTTCCCGGACCTTCTAGGCCCGACCGGAGAGGGGTGCAAGATTCCCGGCCGTGCAAACGGCGCGTCTGACGCGGCCTGTTTCGAGGCGCACGACGTGGCCTGCATCCGCGGCGAGCGCCCGGTCTTCTCCGGCGTCTCGTTTCGCCTTGAACCGGGCGATGCGCTCACCCTCGTCGGGCCTAACGGCGCCGGCAAGTCGAGCCTGCTCCGAATCCTCGCCGGTCTCCTGCGCGCGGCGGGGGGAACGCTGAGCTGGGACGGCGCGCCGGTCGACGAGGATTGGGCCGCTCATCGCGAACGGCTCCACTATGTCGGCCATCTCGATGCGGTGAAGCCGACGCTCACGGTGGCTGAGAATCTGGACGGCTGGGCGCGGTTCAAGGGTGCCGCGCGGGCGGCACCGGACGCGCTCGCAACGCTCGGCATCGAGGACCTCGCCGACGTGCCGGGGCGCTATCTCTCGGCCGGGCAGCGCCGGCGGCTCGCGCTCGCGCGCGTTCTGGCGACACCGGCGCCGCTCTGGCTGCTCGACGAGCCGACGGTCACGCTCGACGCCGACGCGGCCGCGCGCGTCGCCGCCATGATCGCCGCGCACCGGGCCGGTGGCGGCATGGCGATCGTGGCGACCCATGGGGAGATCGCGCTCGACGGTGCCCAGCGTCTCGACCTCGGCAGCCACGCGATCACGGCCGACATGCTGCTGGCTGGCCAGGAGCCCGGGCCAAAGGACGAAGAGTGGTAGGCGTGTTCCTCCGGCTTATCGGCCGCGAGCTTACGCTCGCAGTGCGGGGCGGCATCGGCTCCCTGATGACGGTCGTCTTTTTCGTGATCGCAGTGACGCTCTTTCCGCTTGGCGTCGGACCGGAGCTCGGTCTGCTCAGCCGTATTGCGCCCGGCGCCGTCTGGGTCGCGGCGCTGCTCGCGGCGCTCTTGTCGCTGGATCGCCTCTTCGTCGCCGACCATGATGACGGCAGCCTGGAGCAGCTGATGCTCGGCACGCTGCCGCTGGAGTTCGTCGTGCTGGCCAAGACCGCGGCGCATTGGCTCACGAGCGGGCTCCCGCTCGCCGCCGCCGCGCCGATCCTCGCGCTCCTTCTGAACATGAGCACCGACGGCCTCGTCATCCTGATCGTCTCGCTCCTGCTGGGGACGCCGATCCTCAGCCTGATCGGGGCCGTGGGGGCGGCGTTGACCGTCGGCCTGCGGCGCGGCGGTGCGTTGATCGCGCTTCTGGTCTTGCCGCTCTATGTTCCTGTTCTCATATTCGGCGTGGGCGCGGTCGAAGGTGCCGTGCTCGACGTCGGCGTGCGCGCGAACCTTGCGATTTTGGCGGGCGGGCTGGTGGGCGCACTTGCGCTCGGTCCGCTGGCGGCAGCGGCGGCGCTGCGCATGACGGTGGAATAGGTCGAGGTAGATCGGGGCCGGAGATGGCGACACGGGCGACGGGTGCGACGCGGCGCGCGAGAGCCGGCTGGGCGAGCATCCACTTCTTCGCCAACCCGGCGCGCTTCCTCCGCGTCGCGCGCACGGTCTATCCCTGGGCGGCGGGTGCGGCTGCCGCGCTGATCGCCGCCGCCCTGGTGCTCGGCCTCTATGTGGCGCCGCCCGACTATCAGCAAGGCGACGCCTACCGGATCATTTTCGTGCACGTGCCGGCGGCGTGGATGTCGCTCTTCGTCTACGTCGTGATCGCGCTCTGCAGCGCGGCCAGCCTCGTCTGGCGTCATCCGCTGGCGGACCTCGTGGCGAAGTCCAGTGCGCCCGTCGGCGCCGCCTTCACCTTCATCACGCTGCTCAGCGGCTCGCTCTGGGGGCAGCCGATGTGGGGCACCTGGTGGGTGTGGGACGCGCGGCTTACCTCGATGCTGGTGCTGTTCTTCCTTTATCTTGGCTACATCGCGCTCCACGCCGCTTTCGACGATCCGGCCAAGGGCGCGCGCGCCGCCGCGATCCTGGCGCTGGTGGGCGTGGTCAACGTGCCCATCGTCAAGTTTTCGGTAGACTGGTGGAACACGCTGCACCAGCCGGCGACGATCTCGAAGATCGACGCGCCGTCGATCGACAGCTCCATGGTGGCGCCGCTGCTGCTCATGGCGGCGGGTTTCATGGCCTACTATCTGACGGTGCTGATCCCGCGCGTGCGTGCCGAGATCGCGAATCGACGAATCCGCAACCTCAGGCTGGCCCAGGTCTCGCGTTAGCTTGCGGCGAGGGTGCCGAGCGCCAGATACTTCTCCCGCCGGCGGCTGCGCAGCCCCGCGCCATCGAGGCCACGAAGCTCGGCGAACGCCGTCTCCAGCGCTGCACCGGCCTGATCGATCGCGCTCGCCGCATCGCGGTGGGCGCCGCCCACGGGCTCCGGCACGATGCCGTCGATCACGCCGAGCTCTCGCAAGTCCTCCGACGTCAGCCGCAGCGCCTCTGCCGCCGCTTCCGCATGGACCGAATCGCGCCACAGGATCGAGGCACACCCCTCAGGGGAGATCACCGAGTAGACTGCATGCTCCATCATCAGCACGCGGTTGGCCACACCGAGCGCAATCGCTCCGCCGGAGCCGCCCTCGCCGATGATCAGCGCAACCACCGGCACCCTGACATCGAGGCAGGTCTCGATGCAGCGCGCGATGGCCTCGGCCTGACCGCGCTCCTCCGCCCCCACGCCGGGGTGAGCGCCGGGCGTGTCGATCAGCGTCAGCACCGGCACCTGGAAACGCTCTGCGAGTCGCAGCAGCCGCGCTGCCTTGCGGTAGCCCTCCGGGTTGGCCATGCCGAAGTTGTGCGCGACCCGGCCCTCGGTATCGGCGCCTTTCTCCTGGCCGATGATCATGGTGGTGTGGCCGCAGAAGCGCCCCAGCCCGCCGGTGACGGCACGGTCCTCGCCGAAGACGCGGTCGCCCGCGAGAGGCAGGAAGTCGGTGACGAGACGCAAAATGTAATCGGAGCAGTGAGGCCTCAGCTGGTGACGGGCGACCTGCGTCTTCTGCCAGGGGGTGAGGCGGCTGTAGGTCTGCCTGAGCAGGCGGTCGACCTTGCCCTCAAGGCGCGAAACCTCGTCGAGCATGTTGACGCCGCTGTCGTCGCTGAGATGGCGAAGCTCCTGGAGCTTGCCCTCGATCTCCGCGATCGGCTTCTCAAAATCAAGGTAACTGGTCATCGAGTCGCTCGCTCACCCTGCCCCAATATACCACGAGATGCACCGACTATCCGCACGTCAGGTCGCCGCGTCATGTCTCATGCCAGCGTCGGCATACTCCAGAGGCCAACTGCTTCTGCCAGCGGCATATGGGGTCCCACGCCCAATTCGCAAGCGGCGCGCACGAGCCGCGCACGACCGGCCGGGATGCTTCAGGCGTGGCGGCCCGCGCCATCGCCCTTGCGCGGGACCACGCGGAGCCGGGTGATCTGATTGCGCTTGCGGGCCCGGACCTCGAAGGTGAAGCCATAGAGCGAGAACGACTCGCCGATCTTGGGAATCTCCTGCGCCGCGTTCAGCACGAGGCCCGCGATCGTTGCGGCCTCCTCGTCGGGCAGATCCCAATCGTAGGCCCGGTTGAGATCGCGGATCGCGGCGGTTCCCGGGATCAGGAACGAGCCGTCCGCTCCTTCCACCACGTCGCCGCGTGCGATGTCGTGCTCATCGACGATCTCGCCCACGATCTCCTCGATGATGTCTTCCAGGGTCACGAGACCCATCAGCGAGCCGTACTCGTCGACGATGAAGGCGAAATGAGCCCGCCGCTCGCGGAAGGCATCGAGCTGCTCCTTGAGCGGCGTCGTCTCCGGCACGAACCAGGGCTCGGTCACGATCGCCATGACGTCGAGGCGCTCGAGATCGGAGAGGTTGGCATGGACCGCCCGCAGCAGGTCCTTGGCGTGCAGGACGCCCGCGATGTTGTCCGGCTCGCCCTGCCAGACCGGAAGCCGCGTGTGGGGGCTGCGGACGACCTGATCCAGGATGTCGGCGGGCGCCGCCCCGCCGTCGATCATCTCCATGGTCTTGCGATGCGTCATGACCGTGCCGACGTCGACTTCGTCCAGGTCGAGAATGCTGTGGAGCATGTCGTGCTCGTGCTTGACCATCTCGCCCTCGCGCGCCTGCAGGGTGATGGTGCCGCGCAGCTCCTCTTCGGCGACGCTCGCCGATCGTGTCTCGTGGGAGGCACCGGCCACGCTGAGTGTCGCCGAGACCACCAGTCGCACCGTGCCGACGATGGGGGAGAGCAGCCATACGATGGGTCGCAGCACCGGCCCCACGCGAAGGGCGACCCGGTCGGCCTCGCGCATCGCATAGGTCTTGGGCAGGACCTCGGCGAAGACCACGATGACGATCGTCATGCCGATCGTCGCGTAGGCCACGCCCGCATCGCCGACGGCCGATATGAGCACACTCGTAGCCAGCGCGGAGGCAAGAATGTTGACGGCGTTGTTGCCGAGCAGGATGGCACCGATCAGACGCTCACGATCTTGCGTGAGCCGCTCAACCGCGCGTGCACGTCTGTTCCCGGCGCCGGCGAGATGGTGCATGCGCGGGCGGGAGGCTGCGGTCAGCGCGGTTTCGGATCCGGAGAAGAAGCCCGATAGCACGATCAGCAGGCCGATTGCGCCGATGGAAATGGCCGTCTCGGTCGTCATGGCTATGTCGTCGTCGATTGTGGTCGGGGTTCAGTGGGAAGCGGAACGGTTCTCTTCGGGGAAGGCTTGGTCGAGCAGGGCGCCGAGTGCCTCGCGCGGGACATCCTGGCTGAGAAAGGCTTGCCCGATGCCGCGTGTCAGGACGAACGTGATTCGCCCGTCCCGGACCTTCTTGTCGTGCCTCATGCGCTCGATCAGCGCCGATGCGTCCCAGCGGATGGCGGGGAGGGCGTCCGCCTCGCTCGGCAGCCCGACTGCGCGAACATGGGCCGCCACCTGCGCCGCGTCATCCTCGCTGCAAAGGCCAAGGGTTGCGGAGAGCCGGTGTGCGAGAACGATGCCGAAGGCCACCGCCTCGCCATGCAGGAGCGATCCGTCATAGCCGGTCTCCGCCTCCAGGGCGTGGGCGAAGGTGTGGCCCAGATTGAGCAGGGCGCGGCTGCCGCTCTCGCGCTCGTCAGCGGCGACGATCCGCGCCTTGGCCCGGCAGGAATGGGCCACGGCGGCCCGCAGCAGGTCCCGATCGCCGTCGAGGAGCGCCGCTCCGTTCCGTTCGAGCCAGGCGAAGAACGCGGGATCGTCGATGAGGCCGTACTTCACGACCTCGGCGTAGCCCGCCCTCAGCTCGCGCCCCGGTAGCGTGCCCAGCGTCGCGACGTCGGCGAGCACCAGGCGTGGCTGGTAAAACGTGCCGATCAGGTTCTTGCCGTGGGCGCTGTTCACACCGGTCTTGCCGCCGACGCTGCTGTCGACCTGGGCGAGAAGCGTCGTCGGAATTTGAACGAAGGGCACGCCGCGCAGCAGGACGCTGGCCGCGAAGCCTGTGAGGTCGCCGACGACCCCGCCGCCGAGCGCCACCAACGCGGTCGTCCGCTCGATCCCGCGGCCAAGAATGTCCTCCAGCACGCCTCCGAGCGTCGCCAGATCTTTGCTGTGCTCGCCGGAATCGACGACCGCGTGGGAGCAGGCGAAGCCTGCGTCCCTCAAGGCGCCCAGGGTCGAGTCGAGATAAAGCTCTGCGACAACGCGGTCGGTGACCACGACCGTGGAGCGACCGGGGAGGACCGGCGCCAGCAGGTGCCCCGCCTCACGCAAGAGGTCGGCACCCACCAGCACGTCGTAGCTGCGCGGGCCAAGCTCCACACGCACCGTCTCGCGGTTGGGGCCGGGTCCCGGCTCGGGATTGACTGTATCCAACGGGGTCAGGCCTCGATGCTCACCGGCGTCGTCTCGGAACCCGGTTCCCTGCGCTGCGTCTCGACGTGCGCGCCGATTGCGCTGAGCACCGCCTCCACCGTTTGTTCGTGCGGTCCGTCCATGCTGTCGACGACGACGTCTGCCTCCGTGTAAATCGGATGGCGCTCGGCGATCAGCCGTTCCAGGATTGCGCGCGGGTCGCCGCCTGCCAGCAAAGGGCGGTTGCTGCGCCTGGAGACGCGGGAGACCAACAGGTCGAGGTCGGCGCGCAGCCATACCGATATGCCGCTCTCCCGAATCGCTGCGCGCGTGTCGGGATCCATGAATGCGCCTCCGCCGGTGGCCAGCACGTGTGCCGGGTGGGCCAGAAGCCGGGCGATGACCCGCCGCTCGCCGTCGCGGAATGCGGCCTCTCCGTGCAGCTCGAAAATGTCTGTGATCGAGCAGCCCGCGGCGCGTTCGATCTCCGTATCGGCGTCGACGAAGGCCATGCCGAGTCTGCTGGCAAGCCGGCGGCCGATCGCGCTCTTTCCTGCACCCATCAGGCCCACGAGAACGATCGAGCACTCGATTCGCGGGCACGCTCTGTCCGACGTCATTGGGTCAGCAGCACGCTCCGCCCCGACCGGTCGCGCGTCGTTGAAGCGCCGCGTCCGCGCCGATAGACTGCCACACCATCGCCATAATCGGACTCTAGCACACAAGCGACACTTGCCTGCCGGCTGATTCGGGGCCGGCGCGCGTTCAAGAGTGAAGGCACGTCCGTTTGAAAGTCCTCGTCGTCATTCTCTTGCTCATCATCGGTGGCGGGATCGGATTCCTCCTGACCTGGGACATTCCGCCGCCCAGCGGCTCGATCGAAAAGGTTCTATCCAATGAGCGCTTCGAGAAGTGAAAGCGCCTCCGGGTAACCCAATGCTGCGATCTCCTCTTCCCTGTTCGTCGATCGGCCGAGGCCCGCGATCCGCAGCCGTCGGCGTCGTCGTTTCGATAGCTCTGCTGTTGTTTGCCTCCGCAGGTGAGGGCATCGCTCAAGAGGCAGATGAGCCGCTGCGCCTGATACCCGTGCAGCCGAACGAAGCCAGCGACGACCCCCCGGAGCCGGACGAGGCCAACACCGCAGCTTCGGATGCTGCGCCAACCGTCGAGATAGGGGAGGACGAAGCACCCGTGCTGTCCGCCCCCGGGTCGGCCGAGAGCGGCATCGAGGTCGGCGCGCTCGATGCCATCGACCCGGACGCGGCCGGCGTGCTTCTGCCGGGGGTCGAGCCGTTCCCCGCCGATGTCTGGTCGGGCTCGCGTCGATCGAGGATCGAAGCGCTGCTGCCGCGCCTGCCGGTCGCGGCGCCATCTTTTGCCATGCGGCGGCTGGCGCTGGCGTTGCTCACCTCGCCGGCAGAGCCGCCTGCGGGCCGGGGCGAGGCGGGCGCGCTCGTCTTGTCGCGGGCCGGGCGCCTGACCGCGATGGGCGCACGGGACGCTGCCATTGCCCTTCTCGAGGCCGCCGGCCCGCCGGGCGGCGCGGACGTCATCGCCCGGATCAGGAACGACCGCTGGCTTTCCGCGCTCGACTACGCCGCCGTTTGCGAGCGCGTTCTGGGCAAGGCGGGCCCCGGCGGCGGTTATTGGCGCCGGGTGCGTATTCTCTGTCAGGCACACGCCGGCTTGATCGAAGCTGCGACGCTGGGCCTCGAGCTCCTGCTCGAAACGGATGCTTCGCTCGATCAGGCCTTCGACGACACAATCTATGCCATGGCGGGGCTGGCGGAGCCGGTCGTGGACGCCCGCGTCGATCCCACTCCCCTGCGTGTCGCCGCCTGGCACATGGCACAGCTCCCGATTCCTGTCGCAGCGGTGGCAAGAGCGGCACCGGATGTACTGCCGGCAATTCTCGGGGCGCCCGAGTCGTTGCCTGGGACCAGACTCATGGCGGCAGAGCGTGCCGAGGCGACCGGCGCGCTGACCGTCGAGGCACTGCGCGGCCTCTATCGGGATATGGCGTTCTCGCCGGAGGAGCAGGCCGATGCCTTGGCGCAGGTCGAAACGCTGGAACCGCCGCTCGGGCGATCCCTGATGCTCCAGGCCGTAGAAGCTCAGACAGCGCCAGCCTTGCGGGCGGAGCTGCTGGCGGCTGCCTTCTTCCTTGCCGAGGCGCAGGGAGCCTACGGGACGGCGGCGCGCGCGCTTGCGCATCTGGTGCGGACCGTCCCGGCCGCGCCGGAGCACGTCTGGTTCAGCGGCGCAGCCGGCCGGGCGCTGATGGCGGCCGGGGACCAGGACGGGGCCGCGGCCTGGTATGCGCTCGCCAGCGAGGAGGCGCCGCGCGATGCCGAGGCGGCGCGAGCGGCGGTACGGCTTTGGCCCTTGATGCTTCTGAGCCGCGAAGAGGCCTATCTGCAGACCGCTCCCTTCGAGACGTGGCTGGCGCTGCGTGCCGAAGAGGGCGAGCGGAATGTCGCGCTCGCGCGAGCCAACTGGTTGGTCATTCTGGTCGACGCACTGGGAGGGCGAATCGATCCCGAGGTGTGGGATCTCCTGCTGGCCGAGGGGCGACCGATGGCGACCCAGGCGCCGGCACCGGCGCTTGCGCACGGCCTTCGCATGGCGGCCGAAGGGGGGCAGCTCGGCGAGACCGTCCTGATGGCGCTGCTCCTGCTCGGCGACGGCGGCCCCGCCGCTGCCGGTCTCGCGACCGTCGGGCCGGTGGTCTCCAGTCTTGTTTCTGCCGGCCTGCGGGAGGAGGCGCGGGCGATCTCCCTGGAGGCGGCGCTGGCGGCAGGGCTTTGAAACGTCAAGGGCGGCCGCCGACGACCGGAGCGGCGCTCGGCGCGGGAGACGCTGCTGCCATCGAGGCGTTTCTCGAAATGGCCGCAGCAGAACGCGGATTCGCCCGCAATTCGATCGATGCCTACCGGCGCGATCTCGTCTGCTTTGCCGCTCATCTCGCGCCCTCCCGCATGGCCCTCGCCGAGGCGGACACCGAGTCGATACGGGGGTTCATAGCAGCGCAGCGCAGCGCCGGTATCGCGGCGCGCACCGCGTCACGCCGGCTCTCCTGCTTGCGCCAGTTCTACCGGTTCCTGCTCACTGACGGCCGGCGTGACGACAATCCGACCGCCCCGGTCGATTCGCCGGCGCTCCCGCGCACCCTGCCCGGCGTGCTCAGCGAGGAGGAGGTCGAGAGGCTGCTGACTGCGGCGTGCCCGCAGGACGATGCGGCAGAGACGTCGAGCAAGCGCGAGGCTGACGGGCTTCGCCTGCGGGCCATGATCGAGTTGCTCTACGGCAGCGGCTCGCGCGTCTCCGAGCTGGTGTCCTTGCCCCTCCACCCAGTCTCGGCCGAGACACGGACCCTGCTGGTGCGCGGCAAGGGCGACAAGGAACGGCTGGTTCCGCTCGGCATGCCCGCCCGTCGCGCGCTCGAAGCCTATCTGGCGGTGCGCGATCGTCACCTGGCCGATGGCGCGCCGTCCCGCTGGTTGTTCCCCTCCCGCGGCGCGAGCGGCCACCTCACGCGGCATCGTCTTGCGCAGATGCTGAAGACGCTGGCGCGGGAGGCAGGAATCGAGCCCGGCCGGGTCTCGCCGCACGCGCTGCGTCACGCCTTCGCCAGCCATCTGCTTGCCCATGGGGCGGACCTGAGGGCGGTCCAAAAGATGCTCGGCCATGCCGACATCGCGACGACGGAAATCTACACCCATGTTCTTGACGAGCGGCTGAAGCGCCTGGTCGAGGCCGGGCATCCCTTGGCCGGCACCGGCCGTGCGGGCTCGGGCAGCTAGGTGCGGGCGGGAACACATGCAGGGGCCGGTGCGATTCGGGTGCGTATCCGGGCAGCCGGTTGTCGGTTCGCGGCGCGCTGTACTAGTGTGCCCGCATGCCGCGAGCCATGTGGCCGCCGCTGGGACGCCGGGCGGGCGGTCATGGGGTGCCAATTGGGCACTCCGGAGATGACGGGCGGGCGATGAGCGGACAACGGCCATTCCTGATTCGCATGAGCTTCTTCCTGGCCCTCGTGGTCGGGGTGGTCGTCGTGCTGAGCGATGCGTTGATCGAGGCGTTCTTCGCCAATTCGGTGCTTAACGGCGTCATCCTCGGCGCTCTGATCATCGGTATCGTTTACAACTTCCGTCAGGTCTTGCTGCTGAAACCCGATTCGGGCTGGCTCGCGGCGGTGAAGCAGAGCGAAGTGCCGGGCGCGGCGTCGTCTGCGCCGGCGCGGACGCCGCGTTTGCTGGCGCCACTGGCGACAATGCTGGCGGACCGGCAAGGCCGCATGACGCTGTCTGCGGTCTCGCTCCGCAGCCTGCTCGATGGCATCAGCTCGCGGCTTGACGAATCCCGCGACCTCTCGCGTTACATGATCGGCCTGCTGATCTTCCTCGGCCTGCTCGGCACATTCTGGGGCCTGCTGCAGACAGTGACGTCGGTGGGCGATGTGATCGGCGACCTCTCGGTCGCCAATCAGGACATGATCGGCGTCTTCGACAATCTCAAGGGCGGTCTCGAAGCTCCGCTCGAAGGGATGGGCACGGCCTTCAGCTCGTCGCTATTCGGGCTCGCCGGCTCGCTGGTTCTCGGCTTTCTGGATTTGCAGGCGAGCCAGGCGCAGAACCGCTTCTACAACGAATTGGAGGATTGGCTTTCCTCGTATACCCGGCTCTCCGGCGGCACGTTCGGCATGGACGGCGACCAGTCGGTTCCCGCCTATGTCAGCGCCTTGCTGGAGAAAACCGCCGACAGTCTCGAAGATCTCCAGCGAACGCTATCGCGCGGCGAGGAGCAGCGCGCAACCTCGTCGGCCAATCTGCTCTCGCTCACCGAGCGGCTGGCCACGCTCACGGACCATATGCGCTCCGAGCAGGACCTCATGGTCAAATTGGTGGAGAATCAGCTTGAGATGCGCCCGGTGCTGGAGCGCTTGGCGGCGGGCGCCAGCCGGCCGGCCGGCCTCGACGAGCCCAGCCGCGCGCACTTGCGCAATTTGGACGTCTATCTCCAGCGTCTCCTCGAGGAGCTGGTCTCCGGGCGAGAGCAGTCGGTCGGCGAGCTCCGCAGCGAGATCAAACTCCTCGCACGGACCATAGCGGCGGTCGCCGAGAACGATCGTCGCTAGGGGCTGAGCGCGGGAGGCCCGCAGGGTGTATGCCGCATCGCGCCTGAGACGAAGGGGCTCGCAAGCCGATTACTGGCCGGGGTTCGTCGACCTGATGTCGACGTTGCTCCTGGTCATGATCTTCCTGCTCGTCGTCTACATGCTGGCGCAGTACTTCCTCCAGCGGACCCTGTCGGAAGAGGCGGAGAAAAAGGACGATCTGGCCATTCAGCTGGACGACAGCAAGAAGGAACTCGCCGAAGAGAAGCAGACCAATACGGCGCTCAGTCTCGACATCGCCCAGCTCGCGGATCAGCTTCAGACCTCGCTCTCCGTCCGGGACCAGCTCATCGCCGAGCTATCGATGGTGACCGGCGAGCGCGACACGTTCCAGCTGCGCCTCAGGGAGATGACGGGCGAGGGGCAGACCGCGATGGCGGATGCCGCGCAGGCGTCGCTTCGGGCCGAGGCCGGCGAGGAGAAGATCAAGGTCATGCTCTCCGACATCGAGCGCCTGCGCCGTGACATCGACGCGCTGCAGGCGGTGCGCAGGGATCTCGAATCGAAGGTCGGGGTGATGGCCGCCGCGCTCGTCGAGAGCCGGAGCGAGCTCGACCAGAGCGAAGACGAGACGGCAGCCGTGCGGGCCGACCTCTCCGCGCTTCGCGACACGACGGCGGAGCTCGAAGTGCGCCTCTCCGACGAGAGGGAGCGCACGGTGCTCGCCCAGCGCACGTTGGAGGAGCGGGAAATCCGCCTTGCTGAGGTGCAGGCTCTTCACCTTGCGGCGCAGTCCTCGCTCGCCGGCAACGAAGAGGCGTTGAGCGAGAACCGCGCGCTCAGCGCGCGCCAGCGCGATCAGATCGCCGTGCTCAACCAGCAGATCAATGCGCTCAGGTCGCAGCTCGGGCGCGTCGAGGAGGCCCTGCAGATCTCGGAACGCGACAGCCAGGAGCAGCAGGTAACAATCGCCAACCTGGGCCAGCGCCTCAACATGGCGCTCGCCGCCAAGGTCGAGGAGCTCGCCGCCTACCGCTCCGAGTTCTTCGGGCGGCTCAGGGAGGTGCTGAGCGACCGGCGTGACTTCACCATCATCGGCGATCGTTTCGTCTTCCAGTCCGAGGTCCTGTTCGCCTCCGCCTCCGACGAGCTGGGGGCGGAGGGTCACGAGCGTCTCGCGCAGTTCACGCAGGTTTTGAAGGAGGTGATGGTCCGGATTCCACCGGACCTGCCGTGGATTCTTCAGGTCGACGGCCACACCGACGCCCGCCCGATCAAGACGGCGCGCTTTCCGTCGAATTGGGAGCTCTCGGCCGCGCGCGCGATCTCGGTGGTGAACTTCCTTATCGCGCTCGGCATCCCGCCCGAGCACGTGAGCGCCACCGGCTACGGCGAGTTCCAGCCCCTCGACGACCGCGACGACGAGATCGCCCACCGCCGTAACCGCCGCATCGAGCTGAAGCTGACACAGCGCTGACTTATCGCTCACGGCAGCCGGCCTACGGCCGGCGCCTCCGCGTCGCGCGTTCACGCGCGCGGGCGCGTGAGGGCGCCGCAGGAGCGGCGGGCCGCGGTCGCGGCCTGTCGCGAGTCCGTCAACGACGGACTCGCTCTCGACGACTATCCCGCCGCGCTTCGCTTCGCGTCGGCGAGGGCGTCTCCGGCTGCATCCCTTGCGCGCCCGTCGTCGAACTGGAGCTTGGCGAGCCTCGCATAGAGCCCGCCCCGCGCCATCAGCGCCCGATGCGTCCCCTCGGCGACGACGCGGCCTGCATCCATCACCACGATGCGGTCTGCCTTCTGTACCGTCGCCAGCCGATGTGCGATGACGATGGTGGTGCGCCCCGCCATCAGGCGCTCCAGCGCCGCCTGTACCGCGCGCTCGCTCTCGGCATCGAGCGCGCTGGTCGCCTCGTCGAGCAGCAGCACCGCCGGATTGCGCAGCACGGCGCGGGCGAGTGCCAGGCGCTGCTTCTGCCCGCCCGAGAGCCTGGTTCCCTTCTCGCCGAGGAAGGTGTCGAAGCCCTCCGGCAGGCTGTCGAGGAAGGCCGCCGCGCCCGCCGTCTCCGCCGCGGCGCGGACCTCCTCATCGCCGGCCTCGGGCCGGCCGAAGCGGATGTTCTCCCGCGCGCTCGCGGCGAAGATCACCGCGTCCTGCGGCACCAGCGCGAAGGACCGCCGCACCGCCTCGAGCGAGGCTTCGCGCAGGTCCACCCCGTCGAGCGCGACTTGCCCTGCGTCGGGGTCGTAGAAGCGGAGCAGAAGGTTGAAGACGGTCGACTTGCCCGCGCCCGAGGGGCCGACCAAGGCCACCGTCTCGCCCGGTGCCACGGCGAGCGAGAATTCCTCGAGCGCCGATGCGTCTGGGCGTGAGGGGTAATGGAAGGTGACGCGCTCGAGCCCCACCGCCCCTTGCTGCGGCTCGGGCAGAGGCTTTGCGACGACGGGCGCCGGCGCGAGCGCAGGCTCCTCGTTCAAGAGCTCCGCGAGCCGCTCGGCGGCACCTGCGGCGTGCTGCAGGTCGCCGTACACCTCGCTGAGCGAGCCCACCGAGGCTGCGACCACCACGGCGTAGAACATGAAGGCGGTCATCTCGCCGCCGGTCATCTCGCCCTGGAGCACGGTGGTGCCGGCGATCCAGAGCACGAGGCCGATGCCGCAGAAGACCAGCAGGATGACGATCGCCGTCAGCAGCGCGCGCGCGCGCACGCGGCTGAGCGCCGCGTGGAACGCCGCCTCGACGTGATCGCCGAAGCGCTCGCCGCTGCGCTCCTCCTGGCCGAACGCCTGCACGGTACGAATGCCGCCGAGCGCCTCCTCCAGGTGGCCGCCGACGTCGCCCACGCGATCCTGCGCGATGCGGGAGTAGCGGCGCACGCGCCGGCCGAGCACGACGATGGGGATCACCACGACCGGCACCATCAGCACCACGAAGCCGGTGAGCGTCGGGCTCGTCACCACCAGCATGGCGCTCGCACCGAGGAAGAGCAGCAGGTTGCGGAGCGCCGAGGACGCCTGCTGGCCGATCATCGTCTGCATCAGGGTGGTGTCGGTGGTGATGCGCGACAGCAGCTCCCCCACCTTGTTGATCTCGAAGAAGGCCGGACTCAGCCCCACCAGGCGGCGGAAGACCGCCCGCCTGATGTCGGCCACCACCCGCTCGCCGAGCCAGGAGACGAGGTAGAAGCGGGCGAAGGTGCCGCCCGCCAGCAGCGCCACCATGCCCGCCATGTAGATGAGCGCGCCGTGGAGGCGCCCGACCTCCTCGCTGCTGAGGCCGTCGTCGATCAGGACCCGGAGCCCCTGGCCGAGCGCGAGCACCGCCGCGGCGCTGATGCAGAGCGCCACGACCGCCGCCACGATCACCCCGCGGTAGGGGTGCAAGAAGCGGAACAGATTCCGAATCCGGCCGATCTCGCTGCGGGGCGGCAGGGCGGATGACGATGTATCGCCCGCAGGGCGGCGCCCGGCGCCTCGCCCGAACATGCTCACCGAAGCACTCCCCCGTTGCGCATGTGCGCAGCGCCACGACATGCAGACGCTTGCGCTGCGCTCGCCGTATCTGTATCTAGGCCGCTCGACAAGCGGGGCCCGCCATGAAAAACGACATTCATCCCGACTATCACGAGATCACCGTGGTTCGGACCGACGGCAGCACCTTTACCACGCGCTCCACGTGGGGCAAGGCGGGCGACACGCTCACCCTCGACGTCGATCCGCTCTCGCACCCGGTGTGGACCGGCGGCACTCAGCGCCTCGTCGACCGCGGCGGCCAGGTCTCGCGCTTCAACAAGCGCTTCGGCGACTTCGGCCTGAACTGAGGCCGCGCGAGCCTGAAAGGTCTCGCGCGCGGAATCAAGAGTCGCGCACGCCGGAGTCGCCCGCGCCTGAAAGGTCGTGGGCGAGCCAGATTGGGTCGTGCGCGCGTCGCATATCGTCGTGCGTGCAGCGCTAGGGTCGCGCACGCCCCTCCCGTTCACTCCGGTTTGGCGGGGCAAGAACTAATTTCAAAGCGGGATTCGCGGGGATCAGGTGGGATCCCGCGGAGAAGAGTTGCGCGTGCCTGCAAGGTCACGCCGGGTGCGAGTCTCGTATGGCATTGATAGCAGGGGCTTCGTTCATTGAGTTCAGGCAGCGATGGCGATGACGGCACAGGGATTGATGTTGTCGTTGGCCGGTGTGTCGGTTGCGCCGATGATGGCCTTCCATGCCCGGTCGAAGCGAGCGGATTTGATCAGGGCGCGGAAGGTCAGCACAGCCTGCCCGCTGGCGATCCGCCAGCGCATGCCGGAGCGCTTCATGCGCTGGGTCACCAGGGTCTTGTTGGCCGCCTCGACCACGCCTGAGCCGATGGCGACGCCCTCTGCCTTCAGGGCGTGGTAGCGCATGCGCTGGCGGTGCTTGCGGAAGAAGGCGAGTTCCCGTTCGATCTCGGCCCGATCCGGCTTTGCGCTATCACGAAGGTGGCGCAACGCCCGGATCACCTTGTCGACGCCACAGGGGTCGTGACGCAGAACCTCGCGGTACCTCTCGAACCAGTCGGAGGCCACCGCATGGTCGGATGCCGTTCGGAGATGTTCGCAGGCATGCCAGAAGTCGATGACCTCGGTTTCGGGCGACAGGGTCTCCAGGAAGGTCCAATTGTCGGCGGCGGCGTCGGCGATAGCGACGATCCTGCCGTCGGGGCGCAGCTGCCTGATATGTGCGACTTCGCTTGCGAGCTGCGCCTTCAGTGTGACCTTGCCGCTCTCCGGCATGCGGCCGAGATAGAGGGTCTTCAGACGCTCGCCCCTGGCGTCGTGGAAGGAAACCGTGCCGCAGGCGGCCTCGCGCCAGGAGGCCTCGGCACGGCCGTCCTCGCCGGCCCGCAGCGGCACCATGACGCCGTCGAGCGACACCGAGGCGCTGACCGCCTCGTGCGGTACGCCCTCGGCGTCACGGATGCTGTCCAGCGTCTCGGGGCCGAGGGTCTCCCAGCGCTCGTGCATGGTCCGTGTCAGGCGCTGCAGGGTGCTCATCGACGGCGTCATGCCGCCGATGTTCACAAAGAACGCCGCCGCCTCCCGCGCCGTGCAGTGACCCATCATCGGCAGACCGAGCTGAGCCGCCGGCCGCGTCAGGTAATCGTCGACGAGACCCAGGCTCTCGTCGACCGGCACCGGCGATGACCCGCTCGCGCCGCTACGGTAACGGGCGCGCCGGTAGGTCAGCGGACCGAGCGAGGTCATGATCGTCCTCGGCGTCGCCGCCACCCGGAACCAGCTCTGCCCGTCCCGCTCGATCCGGGACGCGCCGTCGTCCCGCTTCTCGATGACGGCGCCCAGAAGCTCACAAGCGAGCGCGTTCATGGTCTCACGCACCCGCAACTCCGCCTCCTCGAACGCCTCGGGACACGGGTCCGAGCGAAACTGCTCGTGACAGACTGCGACCACCTGGGCGACCGCCTCGGCGACCCGGGCAGGCACGCCGGAAAGATCGATGGACGAGGGTGCCGGAGAGCGGGATACTGACATGGGAACGCTCCTGATGTTGGGCTTCTCCACACAGCATCCTACCGTCTCTTGCGGTACGGAGCGTCCCCACCTTCCCCCGCTCGGCCCTGCCGGCGTGACAATATCCTCCCCTGGGATGGCCGATTGTCACGAAACCCCGGTTCCGGCCGTCCGTTTCGACAGCGAAATCGCGCTACTTCAATAACTTACGTTTGCCACACCAGACCTACACCCGTCACGCCCGCGGAATATGTGGAATATAGAGTGTGCACGCCCGCGTCGCCGGCCGCCCCGAGCGCGAGCACGACAACGATCTGCAAGCGAATCAGCATCGCCGCGGTCTATCGGCTGCAGCGCGCGGAATAAACCAGTTTCGCGGCCGCCTGTGGCGCTCAGCGTCTTCGCGATGCCGCCCCTTGTATGGACCCGGCGCGCCGTGGTGACATGGCTTGGCACTCAACAATTACTCTGAGACTTACGGGAGGAATCAGTGCCCTTTGATTTGCCGCCCACCCATCACTTCAAGATCGAGGCCGCGGCCACAAGCCAATGCCGCCTCGAGGCCAACACACGCCAGCACACCGTGGTCATTGACGAGCCGGCGGTACGCGGCGGGAGCGACAGCGCCGCCACACCGCTGGAGACGATGCTCGCCTCCTTCCTCGCCTGCCTCAACGTCATTTCGCACCTTATCGCCGACGAGATGGGGATCGACATCGAGGATCTCTCCATGTCCCTCGATGCCACCTTCGACACCGATGGGATCCGCAACACGACGCCGACAACGCTCCCCTTTCCGGAGATCGCGCTGACGATGAATCTCACCACATCGGCCTCCGACGCCGAGATCGCGCGGCTGCGCGAAGACCTCGAAAAGCGTTGCCCGGTGACGGTCATCCTTAGCCAGGCCGGCACGAAGATCAACGCGACCTGGAACGTGACGAGGCCCTGACTCTGCAGCCCGAGACGATGCGCTAACCCTTGCTCATCGTCTCCACCCGTTCTTCCTAACTCTCAGACGCCGGGCGCTTGTTCCACTCGCTTGGCTACACGCCTGACAATATTGACGGGATCTGTAGCGCTTCCTCCGGTGTGTTCTACAGATCCCGGCGTCAGGATATCGCCCCTTGGTGACCAACCGCCTTATGCGTGACCACTCATCACCTGTACATGAGGTTCGGAAGCCACAGGGCCAACTCCGGGAATGCGAATATGATCCCTAGCACGACGAGTTCGACCTGCAGGAACCACCAGATACCATGGTAAATTTCTTTGAAAGTAAAGCCGGGAGACACACTCTTCAGAACGAATGCGTTCAGCCCAACGGGCGGTGTGATCAAACCTATTTCGAGCGACTTGGTGACGAGAACACCGATCCAAATGGGGTCCATACCAAGCTTCGTCAAGGGCGGAATGAAAATCGGCACTGTAAGAAACATGACTGAGATCGGGTCGATGAAGAGACCCAGCACGAGCATGAGAACCAGATACATCAGCAACAGCACCCGTGGGTGAACATCCATGCTGACGATGCCTTCGGTAACAGTTCCGGATGTTCCGCTGACGGCCAAGTAGGACGTAAAAATCAGAGCCCCGACCAGGATAATGAAGATCACAGAGGTTGTTTTTGCCGTTTCGGTAAAAACGGATCGAAGGACTTGGAAACTCAGACGCCCTCTGAAAAGCGCAATGAGAAATGCTCCTGCCGCTCCCATGGCGCCAGCTTCAGTCGGCGTAAAGATGCCCGCATAGATACCGCCGATCACCACAACGGCCAGCAGTAAAGCAGCCCAGACGTTCTTGAGAGAGCGGAATTTTTCGGACCTGGAGGCTGGCGGCAATGGAGGCGCCAACTTTGGGTTGTGGAGTACCCGCAGATAAATCATCACGGCGAAGCACAAGGCCGTGAGAAGTCCGGGGATAATACCGGCGATAAAGAGCCGTGGGATGGATTCCCGCGCAATGATACCGAAGACAATCAGAACGACGCTGGGGGGGATCATGCCGGCAAGCGTGCCCACGGTCGCGATGCATCCCGCGGCGAGCCGACGATCGATGTTGTTCTTGAGCATTTCGGGTAGAGCGACCCGACCGAAGACTGCGGTCGTCGAGGTCGTCGAACCCGAGCATGCGGCAAATCCGGTGGCAGCAAAGGTCGTTGCCAGTACCAAACTGCCTCTCAAATGCCCGACCCATGCGCGCGCGGCGCCGAACATGTCTTCCGTCACCCTGGACGCGATGGCCATGTGGCCCATCAGAAGGAACAGCGGCACGGCACTCAACGAGTAGCCCGAACCGATATCGAAGAGGCGCGCGCCGAGCGTATTCAGGGTTGAGTCGAGGCCGCGGGAGGTTGCGAAACCGATCGCACCCATGAGGAGCAATGTAAAACCGACCGGCACCCTTAGTGCCAGGAGTATCGCGACTCCAGCGACGATGAGAATCGGGATGGTTGGATCGGTCAAGTTTCTTCGACGAGCGTAGTCGGCGCCTCTTCTTCGATGAGCTTGTCTTGAATCACCAAATTCATCAGCTGCACCAGGAAACGCAACGACAGTGCTAGAAAGCCTATCGCAATCGTCATTCGCGACGGCCACGTCACGACCGAAATCGCCCCCAAAATTGTATCCCCCAAGACATAGTTTCCCCAGGCTGAGGCCGCGGTATACCAGGTCAGTGTCGAGGCGAAGACGAAAAACACGCTCAGCTGAATGAATTGAAGCAATTTTCGCCATCGTCTGTGCAACTTGCTATAAAGCGCGTCGATCGCGATATGAGAATTCTCGCGCTGTGCAAACGCAAGACCCAGGTAAATCACCAATACGAATAAGAGGCTTACGTACTCGTACGATCCTGGCACATTGGTGGTCGTGAGGTATCGGACCAGCACGTCAGCCACAGTGATCACCATCATGGCTGCGACAGCCGCCGCCGAGACATAACCTAGTATGTCCTCGACGTGCCTCTGGGCACTCAATAGCGCTCTTTTCGCCTTAGAGCCCATTGTTTCTTCTTGTCGATCCGTGTCGCCGCAGACTTGGTTAAGTCGAAGGGAATTCGGATAAGTCGACTATGCGCGCCCCGACCTAGGGACCGCAATTCGGAAGAAATGGGAAGCACTCGACGGGGACTCGTCGCGCCCCGGAGCCGAATGCCTCCCACACTTGTTGAACGACATGCTACTCAGCCTGTGAAGCCGGCATCCACGTCGCTCGGTTATCCGCCGTGCTTTTTCAGCAGCTCGAAGTAGGTGTTGAGGAGAGCTTCCCCATCGATCCCCTTTTCCGCCATTTCCACCTTCCAATTTTCGTTGGCGCCTGCTGCGGCTGCTTCCAGTTTCTCGCGTTCGGCGAACCTGACTTTCTTTACACCGAGCTCCTCCGTCAGTTTTGCCTCGGCCTCCCCGTCTCGCATTACGGTTATCGCCTGGGAACGGGGAACCATGTCCTCGTTGACGTCTTCGATGATCTGCTGGATATCCGCGGGCAGCTCTTCCCAGGCCTCCTTGTTCATGACCAGCGTCATGGGGAAGTAGTAGATCGGCATATACCCGTACCAGTATTCGAAGATGTCGCCGAATCCGAAGTCGGCTGCTGCTGCCGGAGCGCCCATGATGCCGGCGTCGACAACCCTTCTCTCCGCCGCTGCCGGAAGCTCACCCCAGGGGATCGCGTAGGCCGTGATTCCGGCGGCCTCAAGTGCATCGGCTGCGCCACCGTGAGCGCGAATCTTGATTTGCTTGAGCTCCTCCATGGTATTGACATGATCGTACGACAGCATCTCGATCCTGACCCACTGACCGACGAACATGAATTTCTGGTTGAGCGCATCGAATTCTGCTTGAAGGTCTGGCGAACTGAAGAACTCGTGCGACGCCAGATTGTGCGCTTCTGCGTTGTCAGTCAGAAACGTCATTATTGTCGTCGTCGCGCGCGGGTACAACCCGGGGTTGTACACTGCCGAGAGCTGCCCAACGTCGAACGACCGCGCCTTGAGACCGTCTGGCTGGCCCGAGAACTTGCCGAGCGTCCCACCGAAGAGCCGGGTGAATGTCACCCTTCCATCGGTGCGCGCTTCGACTTCATCCATCCACACGCGGGACGCTTCGTTGAGCGCCGCTTGGCCGAAGGCTGAATGATATGTGAGATTTATATTGTCCTCGGCCACGGCGGCTCCCGACACTGAGAGTGCCGCAACAAAGACCGCTGCAAGCAGTTTCCGTCCTAGTGCCATTTTTCGATCTCCCATTTTCCTAGATGTGCCATGGGTACAGAGTACTGGTGTCGTGGTCATGGGCTCCTCCTCGGTTCTTCCACATTTCCACATGTTGCGCATCCGATTCACTCAGTCTGGACAACCGAAGCCGACTCTGACCGGTCATGTGCAGAGGCCGCTCCTGTCGGGCGACCGTTTCTAGCAAGTGAGGTTCACCTCCGCCCCTTCGTGTGCAGGATAGTTCAATTCGATGCGAACGCCGTTCGGGTCGTGGACGAATACCTGGTGCAGGTCGAGGTCCGGCACCTTGCGGTGGTGGGCGGCGATGCCGTGTTTCTCCAGCCTTGCGATCATGGCCTTTAGGCCGGTGGCCTCGAAGGCGATGTGATCGATCGAGCCGGTGGCATTGTCCGCGGAGCCGCCCTGCACGTGATCGCGCTTGTCGAGATAACCCCTGTTCTCGGCCACATGGACCACCGCGCGGTCGCCCAGATAGATCCAATGTCCGTTGAATGGGAAGGGCGGCCGGTAGCCATCTTTGAGGCCCAGGACATCCACAAAAAAGCTGCGGGTCGCCTCGAGATTCCTGGCCAGCACGAGGACGTGGTTAAGGTTTTCCAGGGGCATGGTCGCGTTCTCCACGCTGGTCCACTCGTGCATACTCGCCTGATCTTGCCGGCCTGGCAATCAGCAACCCGTCTTCGCGGCTCACCGGCATGGCGAAGTCGAACCGATCGATGTCTGTCGCCAGTTCCAGGTCCCGCAGTCGATACTGCGGCTTTTCAGAATCGACGAACCATTGTCCGCAAGCCGAGTTGAGCGCACGCTCAACGTATTCACGCCGGTCCGGCGCGCCATCGGTCAGAATTTCGGCAATGTAGTCCGCGCATGAACGATCCTCGTCACCGTCGCGATCGTCCGTGATTCCGGTTATGACGAAGGTGACGTCATCCGCCCCCTCCTCGCGCACCTGCGCCGCCGACACATGCCCCTGGAAACCTTGGTCCACATCAGCGACCCTGATCCCGGCCCGCTGACCATCGCGGCTTGAGATGCCGCAAACCTCAACTGGCAAAGATCGGCGCCAAGCCGATGCTCTTACACCACGCTTGAGGACGCGACCTCATCAAATGCCCCAAACGGGCGCTCGACATCAGAAATCCCAATCGAAGAGTCAGGAAGGGAAGGACAACCGCATGCCGCCGACGTCCGATAGGCTGCTGGCCGACAAGACCCTGGAGCGATTGCGCGCCGTAAGCGTCGCTACGGTCACCATGCAGCTGCTCAAGCGCGGCCTGCGCCACACCTTCATCCAGGGTGCCCACCCCCTCAATTCGCAGCACGCACGGTTTGCGGCCGAAGCCTATACGTTGCGCACCATACCCATGCGTGAGGACCTCAGCACGCTGGAGGTTCTCGCCGATCCGGAATATCCCCAGCGCAAGGCCATCGAGGCTTGCCCGCCCGGCCAGGTGCTGGTTTGCGACTGCCGCGGAGAACAGCGCGCCGGGGCCTTGGGAGACATCCTGATCACCCGGCTCATGGTCCGCGGCGTCGCGGCGTTCGTCACCGACGGCCCGATGCGCGATGCGGCGGCAGTCGCCGCCATCGAGTTTCCGACTTTCTGTACCGGCAGCGCCGCGCCCGCCAGCCTGGCCGCCCATTTCGCCGCGGCCGTGCAAGATCCGATCGCCTGCGGTGGCGTCGCGGTGTTCCCTGGCGACGTGCTGGTCGGCGATCCGGACGGTGTGTGCGTCATCCCGCGTGGCATCGCCGACGACGTGGCACGCGACGCCGGCGAGCAGGAACTGATGGAGGAGTTCATCCTAAAACGAGTCCAGGACGGCGCGCCCGTGCCCGGCACATACCCACCGAATGAGGCAACACGTGCAGCGTTCGAGGCCTGGCGGCGCGATCGGAAGTAGCGTTCGGATCGTCGCGCGGAGTGCGCGATGCGCTGTCCGTCCGAGAAGCTGCTCCGCGCTCAGGCCATGGTTCGGCGAACTGCGGCTTCCACGTCCTCGATCTTCGGAAGGTAGAGGTCTTCGAGCTCGGGCGCGAACGGGACCGGGCAGTGTGGAGCCGTGACCTTCTCGATTGCGGCCTTCAGCGACTTGAACGCCTTTTCGGCCACGATGGACGAAATATCGGCCGCCATCGAACAGCGGGGGTGGCTCTCGTCCACGACGACCAGACGGCCGGTCGCCTCGACTTCTTCCAGGATGGTTTCATCGTCCAGCGGCGAAAGCGTGCGCGGGTCGATCACCGTGCAGGAAATGCCGTCCTCCTCCAGATTATCGGCAGCCTTGTTGGCCAGATGCACCATCTTGCCAATCGCGACGATCGTAACGTCCTCGCCTTCGCGAACCACATTCGCTTCGCCGAACGGGACCGTGTAGGCCTCGTCGGGAACCTCGGCTTCGTCGTCGTACATTGCCTTGTGCTCGAAGTAGACGACGGGATCGTTATCGCGGATGGACTGGATCAACAGCCCCTTGGCGTCATAGGGGTTGGAGGGAACGACCACCTTCACGCCGGGCACATGGGTGAAGAGCGAATAGAGCGTCTGGCTGTGCTGGGACGCAGCCCTCAGACCTGCGCCGTACATCGTCCTGACGACCAGCGGGGTTTCCGCCTTGCCGCCGAACATATAGCGGAACTTGCCCGCCTGGTTGTAGATCGCGTCGAAGCCGACCCCGAGGAAGTCGACGAACATCAGCTCGACGATGGGGCGCATGCCGGTAATCGCAGCGCCCGCCGCCGCACCGAGGAACCCGCCCTCCGAGATCGGCGTGTCCAGTACCCGCGACGATCCGAACTCGGTATGAAGTCCCTTGGTCACACCCAGCGGGCCGCCCCAGGCATCGTCCTCGCCGGGAGCGCCGGTGCCGCCGGACACGTCCTCGCCCATCACGATGATCGAGGGGTCGCGGCGCATCTCGATCGCCATCGCCTCGTTAATGGCGGCCCTGTAAGATTTCCTAGGCACTATCAGTCCTCCCGGTCAGTAAGAGCCGTAAACGTCGGTCATGAGATCGGCCTCGGTGGCACGCGGCGCGACCTGAGAGGCTGACGCGGCATCCTGGACCCGCTCTCTTGCCTCTTCGAAAATGTCGTCGAGCTGTTTGTCGGTCAGCAGACCTGTCTCAACAACTTTCTCGCGGAACACTTTCAGGCAGTCATTTTCGGCGCGGAGCTTTTCGATCTCGCCATCCGCGCGGTAGGTCTGCGCATCCCCGACGAAGTGGCCGTAGAACCGGGCGGTCTTGATGTGGATCAGGCTCGGGCCCTCGCCATTCCGGGCGCGTTCGACGGCGTCTCTCATCGCATCGTAGATCGCGAAGAAGTCGAATCCGTCGACCTCGACACCCGGCATTCCGAACCCGTTCGCTCGGGCCACCTGCGAGCCAGCCACCGAGTAGGAGGAGGGGGTCGCCTCGGCATAGCCGTTGTCTTCGCAGATGAAGATCACGGGCAGCTTCCAGATATTCGCCATATTGTAGGCTTCGAAGATCAACCCCTGGTTCGAACCGCCGTCGCCATAGAAGGCCACGGCCACGCCGTTCTCGCCCTTGGCTCTTGCGGAAAGGCCGGCGCCCACCGCCAAGGGGCCCGTTGCGCCGATAATCCCGTTTGCACCCAGCATCCCCTTGTCGAGGTCCGCAATATGCATCGACCCGCCCTTGCCGCCGCAAACGCCGCTGGACGCGCCATAGATTTCATCCATGGTTTCCTGCAAATCCAGACCGCGGGCGATGCACTGGCCATGAGCGCGATGGGTCGTCGCAATCCAATCCCTCTCGTCCAGCGACATGTACACACCGGCCGCCGTTGCCTCCTGCCCGGCGGACAGGTGAACGAAGCCGGGAATTTTGCCGTCCGAGAAGTTTTCGAACACGCTGTCTTCGAAGTGCCGCGCGGTCGCCATCGTGCGATACGCGCTCAGCAGTTCGTCCCTGTTCAGTTGCATACTTCTCCTCCTTGCCTGTGCTGCCCGCGCCGCCCGAAGCCCGAGACACCGCGCAGGCCGTGACCGGCCCCCACTGTGCGGTCGGGATGGAATGTAGTGCGTTGCCGGCTTCGCGGCCAAGCCGGGTGGCGCGGGGGAGCCACCTCAACACACAGACGAGCGAATTTTCAAAACGAGCTTGCCCCTGAGGTGGCGGGATGCGCTGGTCGCGAGCGCCGCAGCGGCGTCCTCGAGCGGGAAGGTGTGGATCTCGGGCACCCGGACGGCGCCCGCCTCGACCAGTTCGAGGATGCGCATCAGATGCGGGCGGTCACGCCCGACCCTGGGGCGGAGCGAGGTCACGTCGCCGCGCGGGGGCTCCGGCGCGGTCGGGCCAGAGGCGATGAACGCCGCGCGGCCGCCGGGCTTGAGCACGGCGAAGGATTGTTGGCTCACGTCGCCGCCCACGGTCTCGAACACGGCATCGCAGTCCGAGACAGCTTCCGTGAAATCCCGCGCGTTGTAGTCGATCACCTCGTCGGCGCCGAGGCCGCGCACATAGTCGATATTGCGGGCGCTGCACGTGGCGATGACATGGGCGCCGATGTGCTTGGCGAGCTGGATGCCGAAACCGGCGACCCCGCCGGCCCCGCCCTGGATCAGGATCTTCTCGCCCGGTTGCAGGGCCAGCGTGTCCTCGATCGAGACCACCGCCGTCAGGCCGATCAGCGCGAGCGCCGCGACATCCACGTGGGAGAGGCTGTCCGGCTTCCGCGCGACCAGCGCCGCCTTCATCGCGATCTTCTCGGCATAGGCCCCTTCCTGACCCACGTCGCAGACGCCGAACACCGGATCGCCCGGCGCGAACTCGTCGACGCCGTCTCCAAGCGCGGCGACCACGCCAGAAAAATCGCGCCCGAGCACGTAGGGAACGTCGGCGATCTGGCTGTGGCGGCCCGCCAGCACCGTCCAGTCCGCGCCGTTGACGCTGGCGGCATGGATGTCGACGACGATCTGGCCCGGCCCGGCCTCGGGGTCCGGCAAGTCGCCGTATCGGATGACCTCGGGATTGCCATGCCGCTCGAAATAGGCTGCCTTCATCACCGTCCTTCCCGTCGCGCCCTCGCGCGCCGAAGACTATACGGATCGCCTACCGTGTCACGCCGGCGGATGATCGCAGACACAAAAACGGGCCAACCCATGACCACACTCCATGTCCTTGTTGCGGTGGCCCTTTCTTGCTAATCCCGATAGGGTGCGGGTGCAGCATCATCCATCGAGCACGTTCACAACTCCGTCTTTGCCGAACTGCTGGCGGGGAGAACAGGCAAAGCGCAAGTGGGAGGATCGCGCTACGTTTCTCACTAATCCTTCGATGCGAGCTTGAGAATGGCACCCCAGCATCCGTGGTGGCAGCGCGCTCAGGCGCGTCATGGCCTGAGTGCCAAATCTCGCAGTCATGAAAACTAAATAGAAATTAAGGGGAGAGCTAGCAATGAACTTTCTGAAACCAAAGGGGATAGTCGCCGTCGGTCTATTGACGGCTTCCGTGGCGATGCTCGGATTTTCCTCAGGTAGTAGCGCTGAGGAATCGAGCCTGACGCCCGAGCTCAAAGCGGAGCTACAGGCGTTGATAGATAGTTACCGGGGAGAGCCGGAGTTTGTGGCACCGGGAGATCCGATCGACATCAAGGCTGCACTGGGCGGCAAGTTGATCTACGGGATCTCGGTGACAAGTGCCAATCCGTTTACCGAGGGTATCTATACCAGCATTCGCAAGCTCGAGCCGATCATCGGTTTCGAGTTCAAGGACTGGCAGAATCAGGGATCGCTGGCCGAACATCAGCGGGGAATCAGCCAAGCCATCACCGATGGTGCCGCGATCATCGATCTTACGGGCGGGTCGGATCCCCGGCTCTTGGGTCCGCAACTCGCGGAAGCGCGCGCCGCAGGGATCAAGGTGATAGATTCCCACGCGTCGGGCCTGACTCAAGGTATCTCAGCCAATGTCGACGCCACAGTGGGAGCCCCTTACGAAGTATGCGGCCTCCTTCAAGCAGCGTATACGGCGTTGCACTCTGAGGGCAATGCGCATGTGCTGATCATCACGTCCGATGAAATCACGGGGTCGCCGGTTCAGACCAAGGCCATCCAGGACGGGCTCGCAAAATACTGTCCGAACTGTGAAGTCTCGGTTGCGAACGCGACCGTGGCGCAATGGGCGACGACGGTGCCTGCCGCTGTGCGAGGCGCGATGTTGGCCGACCCGGAGCTTAACTACATCCTGCCGCTCTACGACCCGGAAACGCCCTACATCGTACCCGTGCTCAGGCAATTGGCGGATCCCGGAGATGTTCACGTTGTCACCTATGCGGGCACGCCATCGGTCTTGGATGAAATCGCCAAGGGTGACTACGTCCTGATGGATGTCGGTGAGAGCAATGAGCATATCGGACTGTCACTCATTGACCTGGCCGCACGACTCTTGCTCGGCGAAGAAAGGCCCTCGGTCAATAGGCAGATTCCGATGCGCATCTGGGACTCCACAAATGTGGCCGAAGGCGGTACTCCTGCAGCGTATGGGGTTGGCTATGGGGATGCGATCGAAAAAGGGTTCTTCAAACTGTGGGGCCTTGAAGAATAAGCCCTAAGGCTTCGGTAAGGCTGCCGATCGAGAATATCGGTCGTGGCTATGGATTCTGAAGTAGCGCTGGGGATTGAGAGTCTATCCAAGACCTTCGGGACGAACACCGTTCTCAGAGACGTTGGTTTAGACCTCATCCCCGGCCAAATTCACGGTTTGGTCGGCGCGAACGGGTCGGGGAAGTCGACTCTCATTAAAATTCTCTCGGGTTACCACGAGCCGGATCCCGGTGCGTCTGCCACGCTATGGGGTTCGCCGCTCACCTTTCCTCTCAAACCGGGGGAAGCGCGCGGCCTTGGTTTGAGCTTCGTTCATCAGGACAAGGCCCTTATCCCGGAAATATCGATCCTGGAGAATCTCTTCGTCTCCGAAATCGCTTCGGGGAGGCGGAAGCAGTCGCGGAAGCAGATGGCCCGCGCGACCAGAGAAATCCTGGAGCGCTATTCCATCAAGAATCGACCAGAGGACCCGGTCTCGAGTCTGAGTTTAGGAGATCGCGCACTGATCGCGATTGCCAGGGCCATCAGGGAAGTATCGGGGCCAGACTCCGATGGCCGCCGCGTATTGATTCTCGACGAGCCGACGGCGGCCATGAGTCTGGACGAAAAGCGCGATCTCTACCGAACCTTCGCCTCGCTTGCCGAGGCCGGGCATGCACTAATGCTCGTCTCCCATGACCTGGACGAGATCATGGAAATCACGAGCGTTGCAACGGTCCTGCGCGACGGCGAGGCTGTCGGTACGGTCGAGACGGCGTCAACGGAGCCGTCCGAGATCGTGAGAATGATCGTGGGGCACAGTCTCGACGAGTCCGGGCCAAGAGCAGCCCGTTCGTCTGGAGAGCCTCGCCTGACCGTTGCCAATCTGAGCGCGCCCGGATTGGATCACGTTTCCTTCGAGGCGAGGGCAGGCGAGATCGTCGGATTCGCCGGGCTCGTCGGCTCCGGCTATGCCGATGTCAACGAAACCCTGTTCGGGCTGAAGGAAGCCGCGTCCGGGGAGATCACGGTCGAAGGGCAACGCGCCGATCTCAAGCGCCACAAGCCCGAGAACGCGGTCAAGATGGGAATGGGCCTGGTACCTCTCGAGCGGGACAAGGCCGGTATAGAGCTCGAACTCTCGGTAACGGACAATCTCACGGTCCAGCTTCTCAAGCCTCGCGCAGGCCTAAATCCCTGGGTCTCGCGACCCAAGCTCGGGGCGGCTGCCCGAGAAACCGTTGCCCGGTACGGGATCATAACGCCAGCCATGAACGCCTTGCTCAAGACGCTCAGTGGCGGAAACCGCCAGAAAGTGTTGGTCGCAAAATGGCTTGCGGCAGGGAAGCGTGTTCTCCTCCTTGACGAACCAACGCAGGCGGTCGACATCGCAGCTCACGGCGACATTCTGAACCTGCTCGACCAGTTCGCGAGAGACGACGGCACCGTCCTCATCGCGAGCGCCGACTGGGAACAGCTGGCCGATATTTGCGACAGGGTGCTCATCTTTGGCGCAGGTCTTATACGGGCGGAATTGAGCGGGACAGGGGTGAATAAGCGCTCCATTGGAGAGTCATGTTACGAATGGGGCTCTCGCTTGGCTTCAATGAACCGTCCTGCAGAATCGAGAGTTTGAGCGTGGCAGGCAAAACCACCCTGCGTACTATGGTGTGACCGTGGAGCTAGCGCGCCTCGATTATGGCCAACTCCTGCGGCGGCTCTCGGTGCCGCTGTGTTTTGTGGCGATAATAATATTTTTTGGCGCAATGGCCCCCAACGCGTTTCTCGTTCCCAGAACGATGACCTCGATACTCGCTTCTGCCGCACCGATTGTTGTCCTGACGATCGCTACGGTGGTCACCCTTAGAGGCGGCGATTACGACCTTTCAGTGGCCGCGGTCATGACGCTGTCGAGCAATATCATTGGCGTTCTCAACATAAAATATGGCATGGATATCGGGCCGGCGATCGCCATCGCCATCGCCATGGCAGCCGGCGTCGGACTGGTCAACGCTTTCTTCTGCATCATCGTGGGGATCGACAGTTTCATAATGACATTGGGCATGGGTACAATCTTGGCTGGAATTGTGCTATGGATCAGTAATTCGAACTCCTACACCGGCTTATCTGACTGGTTGGTGGTCCTGATAACCAATCGCGATATTCTCGGTCTTCCGTTCAGTTTCTATATTGCGGTTGTCATTTCCATAATCGTTTGGGTTGTCTTTGAATTCACACCGATAGGACGCCAGCACTTGTTCGTGGGTAAATCGAGAGAGGTCTCAAAACTTAATGGTATAGCGGTTGGTCGGGTTCGTACACTGTCGTTTGTGTCTTGCAGTGTGTTGGCCGCTGTTGGCGGCATCATGTATGCGGGCGCGGCTGGCGGCGTGGACCCCACCTCAGCGCTCACCATGCTGCTTCCTGCTTTCGCGGCAGCCTTTCTCGGTTCCACCACGATCATGCCCGGTCAGTTCAACCCATGGGGTGCCTTCCTGTCCGTGTATTTTCTTGTCACGGGCATAACAGGGCTCGCCATCCTCGGATTGCCGACGTTTGTGCAAAGCTTCTTCTACGGTGGAGCGCTCATCATTGCCGTGTCGCTTGCCCAGTTGAGCAGAACCGGCGGCGGTAACCTGCGCCGACGAATATGGCGAGTCCGGCGCGATGGCGAAGACGGGCCGACTACGACTGGTGACTGACAGTTAGGTGAGAAAAGGTGACATCTGGCCCGATGTTTCAAACAGACGCATGAGGACAAACCTCCTGCGACAGCAAGAGTCGACTTTCGAGTAGGGGAGGCGCAGCAATGGCTATTGGTAACTCTGTAAGGGAGACGGAGCGCTATCTCGACGTGATTGAGCGCCTCAACCCTGAAATTAATGCGGTACTGACTGTGACGCCCGAGATGGCGCTCGATATGGCTCATAATGCCGATCAGGCTGCCGACGATGGAGAGTGGCTAGGCCTGCTGCACGGCGTGCCGATGCTGGTGAAGGATTGCCTCAACGTGGCGGGCACCCGGACAACCTTCGGCTCCGGAATGTATCGGGAAAATATCGCCAATGCGGATTCCGAAGTCGTCCGCCGGATCCGGGGGTCGGGTCCGGTCTTCCTGGGAAAAACGAATTTGCCCGAGTTCTGCTACGGCGCGACGACCCATAACGTTCACTACGGCAATTGCTTGAACCCTTGGGATACGACCCGGATACCCGGAGGCTCGAGCGGAGGCTCTGCGGCAGCCCTGGCGTCCGGCATGTGCCGTATCGCGTTTGGGTCCGATACCGGCGGCTCGGTCCGAGGTCCTGCTTCCCTTTGTGGCCTCGCGGGTATCCGCCCGACCGTCGGCCGCATCCCCAACACCAACGCTCTGGCCCTGACGATCCATGCCGACACCATCGGCATGATGGCGCGTACAGTGCCGGACGTAGCCAGGGGCTTTGCTGCCATCGCCGGCTACGACCCCGACGATTCGCTCAGCGAGGACGTGCCCGTCGAGAACTTTCTGCCGACCCTGAGGGACGGCATCGAGAATGCCAGGGTCGGCATCCCGACGACCTTCTTCTTCGAGAACTGCGAACCGGACGTGGTCGCTCGCGTCATGGAGGCCGCAAAAGTCGTCGAAGCCTGCGGTGCAACGCTGGTCGATATCGACATCGAGGGCGCTGAGGAGGCTCGGGTGGCCACCGGCCCCACGTTGCTCGCGATGGATATGGCAGACATGCATCGCGACGGCCTGAAGAATTATCCGGAAGACTACGGCGATGAGGTTCTAAGGCGCCTTCGAGCCGGCGAGCCGTTCCAGGGGGCCGATTACGCAAACGCGCTAAGAATTCTGATCCGGTGGAAGCACCAATTCAAACGGGTCTTCCAAGAGGTCGACATGCTGCTTACACCGACGACACCGATGGTTGCGCCGAAGTGGACGGACGCAGAGGATCTGCAAAAGGCGACCCACTCCATCTTGCGCAATTGTGTTGGCCTCGGTTACGCCGGCCTGCCTTCCCTCAACGTTCCCGTCGGGCTCGATTCGCAAGGCGTGCCGGTCGGCATGCAGCTCACGGCAAAGTGGTTCAACGAGCCGCTGCTCTTCCGCGCCGGCGTCGCCTACCAAGCGCGCACCGAGTTTCACAAGTTGAGGCCAAAGATTTCGGCCTAGATCGCCGGTGGCACAAACAGTCGGCTCTGCGTCCTATTGCCTTGCTCGCATCGTTTCGTTCAGAGGCCGACTTCGCCGCCGACTGTCTTGTTCGATCCGAACGGGACTCTCTTGCGAAAATCCGCAGCCATCTCTGCGTGTGTCACCATTCTGGCGCCGCGATGTCGCAGAATATGGTCTATGAGCCGCTCCAGCGCCAGCATGAGGTGGGGCTTGGCTGCAGCGTCGGGGTGTAGCGCCAATGGGTATATGGCGTAGTCGTGGTTACGGTAGATCCAATCGAAGTAGTCGATCCAGATCTGACCGAGCTGTTGACCGGTGATCCAACCATGGCTGTTGGGCGCGGTCTTGACGAACATTGTGGGCGGTGCATCGTCCAAATGCCAGCTAAGAGGAATTTCGACTATGTCGACTTCCTTTCCCGCTTTCCAGGGCTTCATCCAGTCTTCGGCATTCTTCGAGTAGTCGATTTTCGTCCAGCTATCTCCCGTCCTCAAATAGTACGGGAAACAGTCCTCCTCCATCATGCTGAACTCGTGTGAAATGCCGCGCTCCAGCAGCAAATCTACAGTAATGGAGGTGAATTCAGCCCACGGCGTCGCGTAGCCCTTAGGGTTTTTTCCGGTCAACCCTCGGCAAAGTTCAATACTTTTGTCAAGAACATCCCTCTCTTGCTGTGGGCTCATTGCAAGCGGGTTCTCGTGAGAATAGCCATGTATGCCGATCTCGTGACCGTCTTTCGCGATCATCTCGCTCGCTTTTGGAAAGCTCTCTATCGAGTGCCCGGTAATATGCCACGTAGTCGTGATCCCGTAGCGCCTGAAGAACTCCAGCAGGCGTGGGACGCCGCGCTTTGCGGCGAAAACACCACGCGAAATGTCGCAGGGGGAGTCAGCGCCACCAAACGAGCCGAGCCAAAGGGACACGGCGTCGAAGTGAGGATTAAAGCAAACTTGTATGTCCTTATCCTTAAATTCCGTCGTCATCGCGCCCTCCTCAGGAATTGGCATTTTCCCCAATGACAAATCTAACGACGTTGGCTTGACCCGGCAAGGTTCGAGTCCGAGCTGTCGCTAGCTCCTGTGTTTCTACACAAACCGGATCGTCGGGAACGGCACTACCGCGCGTGATGGCAGGCGGGTTCTCCGGCTCGCTCCAACCCAGCCAGACCTCGCCACATCAAGTCCAAAATCCGGAAGCGCCAATCTGCGGACAGGCCGAGCGGCCTTACCCAAGGAGACGTAGTCGAACTCGATCGTCAACGAGCGGGGGCCTGCGGCTCGATAAGAGGTGGTCACCCGGCGAAGCGCGTCTCGGTGTCCGCAGTGCCGAACTTGCGGCTGTCTTCGTCGCTCCACTCCTCACCGCTCGCCTGGCTGGCGAATTTCTCGAGCATATAGTCGCCAGCGCCAATCGGCGGGTATTTCGCTGGCTGCTCCGGCCCGCTGCAGGTCGGCAAACACTCGATCAGCGCATCGTAGTTGGGCTCGATGAAGTGGCAGAAGGAGATGCGCCCCCCGGTCGCGCGCGGCGGGTTGAGCACACGATGTC
Source organism: Alphaproteobacteria bacterium (assembly GCA_965262755.1). Taxonomy (GTDB): domain Bacteria; phylum Pseudomonadota; class Alphaproteobacteria; order UBA828; family UBA828; genus WTGU01. The sequence goes on from OZ253557.1 coordinate 3,021,976, forward strand.
GTGTGGACTTCCAGCGGTCGTTCGTCCAGCGCATCAGGAAGTCGCCGATATTGACCACGAACGATCCGGCGACGGCCGGCACGTCCACCCAGGCGCCGTCCGGGCTGCGCGCCTGCAGGCCGCCCGGTTTGTCTTCGATCAGGCAGATGGTGAGGTTGTCGTAATCCGAGTGTTCGCCGGCGCGGAGCTGACTCTCACGGGGCGCCGTTCGCTGCTCCGGATAGTTCAGCACGCGCAGGATGCTGAATCCCCTCTCGAGTTTTGCGTCGAAGTGATCTTCGGGCAGATCGAAGGCGATGGCCGCGAGTCTGTGCAAGTGCCAGCCCAGTTGGTCCAGGGCCCGGATGTACGCCTCGATTGTGTGGCGGAGACTCTCCGGGTGAGACGGCCAGATATTGGGGGCATAGCAGGGCGCGGCTGCCTCGGTGTGGCAGGATGGATGCTCCGGTACCTCAAGCGGCCCGAACGAAATCGATTCCTTCAGGTCGGGCGGCGTCTCCACACCAATCGTCGCTGAGAGATGCTCGGTGCCGAGCGGCTCGTAGCCCCGGACTGACAAGTCGTCCTGTTGCCGCCTGATGGCAAGCTTCTCCTCGAGTGAGAGCTCGAAGAACGCCATAGATTCGCGGCGCGCCTGCTCGCAAAGAACCGGGTCCACTCCGTGTCCCGAAACCAGGAAAAACCCGATACGCTCACAGGCGCGGCTGATCTCGTCCGCGACCCGCCGCTTGCCGGCGCGATCGCCCGCGAAATAGGCGCCAAGGTCGATGAGCGGGATCTCCGTGAAGGCTCCGGTCGACATGGGAGATCCTTTCGCTGCGCTTCAGGCTTTGCGGCGCCACCCCCGGCGCATTTTGGCTGCCCGGCTTCTACGACCCGCGCGCGGCGTGGCGATTACGGCGATACCCTAAGCACGCTCGCCGCCGCGGTGCAACGGCCGAGTAGTCGCGCTTCCCGCCCAAGGGTGTTGTCATCGAGCAGAATATCCTTCTCTTCCTCCCCCCGTAGAGAAAGCGCCACGCTCGCCAAGACTGACGATACCCTTCTGCCTTCCCTCCGCCATCAGCGCGGCGCAAGAAGTTGATCGCTGCCGCCGACGCTGGCTTGCACTCCTCCAAGCGTGGCTTGGTCATGTCAAGTTAAGCGGAGCTCTGACTCCGCCTGTGTGAAACACTGGCCCCCGAATCATGGACCGGCGCAACCGAACGCTGATCATCAGGAGACCGGTCAAAGAGATCGACCTTCTTGCCTATCGCTATAGCTGAAAATCCACCCCTTAGAAATCGACTATTCCGGCCGAATCTATACTCGGAGAAACCCGAAATCATGTTCATACCGTGCCTATCCGCTTGACGCATACATCCACTAGGGATAGATTGTGTGCGTAAAACGGATAGTGGGTCATGGACGTTCTCGACCGCACCGACCTGCCCTTCCCGCAATCCCTCCCCGAGTTTCAGCGGCTTTTCTCCGACGATGCGGCCTGCGCCGCCTACCTGGAAAGGGCTCGCTGGGGTGACGGGTTCGCCTGCCCGCGCTGCGGCGTCATGGGTGAACCTTTCCGCATCGCCACGCGGCCCGGCGTCCTGACCTGTCGCGCTTGCCGCCGCCAGACGGGATTGACCGTCGGCACGGTCATGGAGCGCAGCCACACGCCTTTGAGCACGTGGTTTTGGGCCGCCTATCTGGTCGCCAGCCAGACGCCGGGCATGTCGGCGGTGCAGTTTCAGCGGCAGCTTGGGCTGACGCGGTACGAAACCGCCTTCGGCATCCTGCATAAGCTCCGCGCGGGTATGGTGCGGCCCGATCAGGACCGGATCGGTGCCAGGGCAGGAGAGCATGTCGAGGTGGACGAAACCTATGTTGGAGGCCGGACGCGTGGTGAAGGCCGAGGCGTTCACCACAAGACGCTGGTGGCTGCTGCCGTCGAAGTCAGCCACAGGGAGCCCGGCACCGCGCAGGACAAGCGGAAAGATGGCCGCTACGCCGGGCGCGTGCGGCTGTCCGTCGCTGCCGACCGCAGCGCCGATTCGCTATGTGGCTTCGTCGAGAGCGCCGTTATGCCGGGGTCGCTGATCGTCACCGACGATTGGAGTGGCTATGGCAGCTTGCGGACACGCGGCTATGATCACCACGCCATTGCCGAATGCGGCGACCCCGAGGTGGCCGAAGAGTTCATGCCGATCATCCACCTCGTCTTCAGCAACCTGAAGAATTGGCTCAGTGGCATCCACCATGGCGTGAGCGCAAAGCATCTACAAGCCTACCTCAATGAGTTCACGTTCCGCTTCAACAGGCGATTTTACCCGTTCAACGCCTTCCGCTCATTGCTCGGAATCGCAGGAGGGGCCGAGGCTCAAACCTACGCCGAGCTATATTCCGGCGAGTGGAAGCATCCTACATGTAGTGGGTGTCTGCATTAACCGGATAGGCACGGTTCGTTCTATTCCAGTCTCCAATATTCAAGACCAAATTCGGTGATATCACTCCGACGCGCATAATTTGTCCCCGCTGCTCATAGCAAATTTGCCACCTTTCTCAGTTCCTCTACTTCCGCCGCGGAAAGTCGTGTCGCAACCTGTGGGGGATGAAAACATCCCCTTACTTCGCGCAGCCTTTCTATGGTGATAGGCCCGACGGGTTCCACCGCTGCCAGTAGTATTGCCACTGCTTCCTCAGCACCGTCAAAGTACGCAGAGAACGTCGCAAAGTCTATTGCCGCTGCATCTCGATGCTTTTTCCAGATCGACCGTGACTTCCCCCATGTTAGGCCTTGAATGGTAGCACGGCACACGACGGCACTGGTAGGGCGAGTTGCGTATATCCAAAGACTAGTTCCCAAAGGTAAGTTTGGAATACGCCTCCTCAACTCTATCGTCTTTCGTCCGGACAGAATGGCGTCGACATAACCAGGATAGATAGACATTATTGCATCGGTGGTGCTCATTGCCACCCCAATTCTCAGATTTTAGAAAGCAGATCGCTCGGGAGTGAAGTGGCAGTTTGTAGATTAGAGGAGCCGACCGCTTTCAGGGTGCGCAACGTTTCAAGGGATATCGGGAGAGGAAACTGGAAAATATCATCAAATGTGGTGACCAATATTTCAGGCGACTTTGTTAAGACATCCACGTTTTCAACAACGGCTCGGTTGCATAGGTCCTTCGGTATACGGTCCTTCAAGACAACCATAGAGTCCAGGATTCGAGCCGCAGCAACAATTTTCCCGCGGCCCCCTGATCGCTTAGATTCGTAAAAGAGTATGGGAGTTCTCGGATGCATCAATTTTGCTGCCCGGGGTGTATTGAAGTAAGTTCGCTGGCTAACTAGGGACGCCAGCGCATCTCCGAATAGTGGCATCTGAATACCAGTGTTTAATAATGCGTCGGCATATTCACGAGTAATGGGCAGGATGACTCCATCTCTGCCTGCTAAAACAAAAAGAGTGGGCCCTAATGCATCTTCCAGCATCTCGAGAGAAATCGAGAACATCTTTCCTTCGGGGGTCCTGACAGACACACCCGAATGCGCAACTTTGAAAGACGGCGGCACTTCACTAAGATGAAGTGCTGTTCTCCGGCGGAGTTGCCGAGCAATAGTGCTCCAGGTGTTTGAGGTGACTGGTCTCCCTATAGCACCCTTGATCAATAAGTCTGTGTTCGGTTCGGGCACGAAACCGTGCAAGGTTGCAAATTGAAGCACGGTGGTTTGACCAGGTATGATGGGCAATTCGATCGTGACGGGGCCAGGGCTCGAGGCTTTACGCACTCCGACGTCCAAGAGATGATCGGCAAACCTATCCGCATAGACGTGATCGGGGCGCACATGTATCAAGAGGCGGGCCGGTGCATCAATATGTGTTGGCGCAATGTACATGCCCACGGCCACAATTTCGCCCCCCTCGAAGACTGCACGCCCATTCCATAGCGATGGTTCTACTGATGTAGAAGTGAACTTAGATAATACTGACTCGGGAAGTTTACTTCGTCCAAGATAATTTCGCACCATATCCAAGGAAAGCTCTCTTAGGGAGATGGGTGATTCCTTCAGAGATTGTGTACCGAACGACATCCGCTCTCCGGGGAGCAGTTCAACGAACTCCTCGAGGCTGCAGACATCGATGCCAACACTCTGCAATATTTCTTGCCGCGCTGACAGTATCGCGTCATCGCTAGTCACATAGGCGACCGCGTTCCCAAGAGCTGCTTCAGAAAGGTGACGAGCGTCACTCCATGCCTGAGGCGTACCCGCATCCGCTGAGCCCGTCTCTTCGAAGACAAGTCGATGCAATTCTGCCGTCATTCGGTCGCTGTTCTCCCGGTTCGATGCAGGGAGACGGGGTAACTGAAGGGCTATGCGCAGGATCGGGTCGACACTGTGCCCGAGTGCCTGTCGCTTCAATGCGACAATGAATTCAGGTGCAATAACTAGTCGAACCTGATGAGCTAGCGCAGCGGAAAGTAGTGTTTCGGCAAATGGAGCGCGCGGGCGTGGAGGCTGCTTAGTGATATCAAACAATACGTTGAGGTCAATCGCGTAAAGCGGAGCATGGGCAGCTCCTCGATGTCGCAAGCCAAAATCGACCGCACGTTCTGGGAGTGAACTAGAAGGCTCTAACAGCGACAATAGGCTTGGGGTCTGAAGATCTCGTGCGCGTAAAATAATTTGGCGCTTACGTGCCTTTCCCCCTTGACGCGAGGTCTTCGCGATAAAGCTGTTGCGCTCGTAAAAGCCCTGGGCAGCGGAGAGATCTGACGCAACCGCCGCTGTGAGTGTTAGGTAGCCTTGGATTTCCAGCTGGGATACGACTTCGTTGAGGAGTGATGATGAGACATGCGCGCGTCGGTGACTCTTGTCTACAACTATTTGTTGAATTTTCGCGCTAGGGTAAACACCGCTGAACAAAACAAACCCAATAAGTTTCGATTCGTCGTCGTTGGTGGATAACATTGCCACCAAGCGACATTTACTGATTGCGTCCCTATAAGCTGTATGAGGTAAAAAGCCGAGCGCTTCTTTCTCTTCGTTTGCAAGGGAGATAATTGCAGACAAATTTGCAAGAAGGGCCTGTGGCTCTCTTTCTGCTCTATAGACGAGATTGCCATTATGCCGTGGCGAGAGATTATTCGACATATCTCGTGAGCCCAAGTCTCGAAACCAGTTTGCTGCGACGCGTATTCGGAAGCTTGACAACCGTAGCGAGTCGTACGGCGGAGGATAGCACGACGAGAGCTTTATATAACGTGCGGCTGTAGAAAGGGTGCTCTGATTGCCATCGTCGAGTCATTTCTAGGCGCAAGTGATCAATAGACCAGTCGGCATGCTGGCGGCGATCCGGGCGGCCGCGTCGTGCACGGAATCGCGCGCCAGGTGGGCGTGCCGGGCCGTGCTCTCAATCGGGGAGTGACCAAGGAGTCGGCTAATCATAGGCAGGCTCTCGCCGAGCGCCAGAGCCCGCGACGCCGAGCTGTGTCGTAGGGTCGTGAATGCGCACATTTTCGAGCCCAGCCCGTGCGTGGATGTGCCGCCATAGGTGCTGGAAATCGGTGTGAGATGGGCGCCCGGCTTCCGCCCGGCGATCACCCGAAACAGGCCGATGCGGTTCGCGCGCGCAGCCTCGACCCTCTCTTCGGCAGCGCGGTACTCGCGCAGGATGCGGGTGCGTGTACACATCAGGGCGCGCCGAGCGCGGTTAGGCGCACCCCGTCGGGCACGCGCTCGAACAGCCGAACGACAGATTGCAGGGACTGGCGGAAGCTTTGGCGCCATCGCGCTCGTGTTTGCTCTGAGTTCCGAAATTCGAAATATTCGCACGAGCATCCGTAGCGTTGAAGCGACGCGAGTACGCATCAGATCGAAATGAAGTGGTACCTATTTGGTATCTGTAAATTGAGACCGAAGCCGCATGAGGAGAGGGGAGGATCCACAACACGCTGTCAAATAACGATTAATTAGATCACCCTATAGTACATGGGATGGCGATGCTCGTTGCGCCAGTTACTATGGTGCGGTGCACGGTGCGCGGCGCCCACGCCAGAATTGCGAGATGGGTCGATCATCTTCCCGCGCGCGTATCCGCGCGACGCAGTGCGAGAGCACGCAGAGCACGGCAGGTGCGATGGGCGGGGGCTCATCGGACGAGCCGCTACCGGCCGCAATCCAGGACGCCGTGGCCGCGGCGATCGAGGACGGCACCACCATGGACGAGATCGTCGCGTGGGTCCGCGCGGGGCTCATCCTGATCGAGACCCTGCGGACGCTGACGCTCTCCGCCCTGGCCCATCTCAGCCGGCGCGAGGAGCCCGTGTCGACGGAAGAGCTCGCCCGCCTGGCGCTGGCTATCAGGCGCATCGAAGGCACCGACAAGCTCCGTCTCGAGCGGGAGCGGGCGGCGGCGAAGGCGGCGGCCAAGGCCGCGCCCGGCGCGGGCCAGGCGCCGGTCAGGAAGGGCCTCTCGCCCGAGGCCGTGGCCGCCATCCGCGAGGTCGTCGAGGGGAGGCCCCGGCGGCCTGCGCGCGCCGTCTCATCGGCGCCGGTCGACCCTTGGAATGTCGCGGAATCCCACTTATCCCAGTTAATCCCACTTAATCCCGGCGAATCCCGCTCAGAAAATGTGTCGGGCGTGTCCCGGCCCAGAATTGGTGCGCCTGTCGAGTGCTGCGGCCTTTGTGCGAGCTGCGGGTCAGCGGCGGCGGCCCGTATCGAGGACGATGCAGCCGGCGTCATTGAGGGCTGCGCTGACGCCGGGCGGCACGACGCAGGTCGCGTCGTACTCCTCGACGATCACAGGGCCTTCCCGCGCCTCTGCAAGGTCGGCGCGGCCGATCACGTCGGCCTCGCACCAGCCGTCGTCCGGGCCGAAATAGGCGCGCCGGGTCGCGGGCCCCGGCGCTGGCCCGGCGGCGTGGTCGATACGGGGCGGCGGCGCGGCGGGCCTGCGCCCGCGGCCCAGCACGCGGAGCGTGACCAGCTCGACCGGCTCTTCGGGCCCGGCGCGGTGGCCGTAGGTGCGCTCATGCTCCGCGCCGAAGGCCTCTTCGAGCGCGGCGAGCGCGTCATCGTCGAGCGGGCCGTCCGGCAGGGCGACGGTGAGCTCGTAGGTCTGGCCCTGATAGTGGAGGCTCGCGTGGCGCTCGATCGTGGCGGCGGGCCCGCCGTAGCCGTCGGCGGCAAGCCGGCGGAGCGCCTCTTCCGCCAGCGCGACCCACGCAGCGTTGAGCGCGGACTTGTCGAGGTCCCGCAGCAGCGCGCGAAAGGTGCGCGAGAGGTGGTGCTCGACGTCCGCCGTGAGCAGGCCGAAGGAGGAGAAGAGGCCGGGGGCAGGGGGCACGACCACGCGCCGGATCGCGATGGCCTGGGCCATCGCGGCGCCGAACACGGGCCCGTTGCCGCCGAAGGCGACGAGGGTATAGCCGCGCGGGTCGCGGCCCCGCTCGGTCGAGACCGCGCGGATCGCCCGGATCATGTTGGAGGCCACGATCCGGTGCGCGCCATAGGCCGCCTCTTCGACCGAAACGCCGAGGGGCTCCGCGATCTGTTGCCGCATCGCGTCGATCGCCTTGGCGGAGTCGATGGGCAGCGCGCCGCCCACGAGGTAGTCCGGATTGAGGTAGCCGAGAGCCACGTTGGCGTCGGTGATGGTGGGCGCGCTCCCGCCCTGGTCGTAGCAGACGGGGCCGGGCTCGGCGCCCGCGCTCTCAGGCCCGACCTGCATGGAGCCGCCGGCGTCGATGGCGATGAGCGAGCCGCCGCCTGCACCGACCTCGGCGAGATCGATGGCCGGCATCCGCACCAGATAGCCGGCACCGGTCATCAGGCGGGAGCCGGTGAGAATGCCGCCCCCTACCTGGAACTCGCTGGAGCGGCTGATGACGCCGCCTTCGATCAGCGCCGCTTTTGCCGTGGTGCCCCCCATGTCGAAGGTGACGAGATCGTCCTGGCCGATGTCGCCGGCCATGGCGAGTGCGCCGACCACGCCGCCGGCCGGCCCCGATTCGACGATGTTGACCGGGCGGTGCGACGCCTCCTCCGCCGAGGTCAGCCCGCCGTTCGACTGCATGATGAGCAGGTGCGCGTTCGGGCAGCGCTCCGCGATCGCCTGCCCCAAACGCTCCAGATACGTGCGCACGATGGGGCTGATGTAGGTGTTGATGACCGTGGTCGACGTGCGCTCGTACTCCTTGATCTCGGGCAGGACGTCGTAGCTGATGCTGACGGCGCAGCCCGGCGCGCGCTCCTTGACGATCGCCTCCACCGCCCGCTCGTGGACCGGATTGGCGAAGGCGTTGATGAGGCAGATGGCGATGGCGTCCACGCCCTCGGCCAGAAGCCGATCCACTACGGCGCGCGCGTCGTTGGCATCGAGGGCCGTCTGCACATTGCCCGCCGTGTCGATCCGCTCGTCCACCACGGCGCGCAGGTAGCGCTCCACGAGCGGCGGCGGCTTCTCCCACGCGAGGTCGTAGAGCCGGGGCATCCGGAGGTTGCGGATCTCCAGCACGTCGCGGAAGCCGCGCGTGCCGATCAGCCCGGTGCGGGCGCCCTTGCGCTCCAGTAGCGCGTTGCTGGCGACGGTGGTTCCGTGCACCACCTCGGCGATGTCGGCGCCGTCGATCGCGTGCTCGGCGACGAGGGAGGCGACCCCTTCCATGATGGCGCGGGCGTAGTCGTCGACGCTGGAGGAGACTTTTCGCGTCGCGACCGTGCCATCCTCGGCCAGGAGAACGATATCGGTGAAGGTGCCCCCGATATCGACGCCGATGCGGTAGGCGCTCACGCCCTGCTCTCGTGCGCGGTGTCTACAGGCGGCATCTCGCCGCGCGAGACTGCCGGCGGCGCGGACCACCCTCGTGCGGTCCGCAATTCCGCCCGGCGCGCCTCGGTTGCGGCATGATCGACCCGCCAAGAGGTGCGATCGACGATCACGCCGTAGTCGTCGCGCGCGGTGTCCTCACCGATCAGCTCGTTGCGCAGGTCGCGCAGCACGGCTTGCGGATCGCGCTCCAGCGGATCGCCCCAGCCGCCGGCGCCGGCGAGCTCGTGGCGGAAGACATCGCCATGCTGGATGGTCTCGGTAAGCTTGCTCGGCAGCGGGCGTTCGTCCGGCCCCGGATTCATCGCGTTGCGCGAGGGCTGGCCGGGGCTCCCGCCATAGAGCCCGTAAGGGCGGAAGGTGTGGCGGTCGGAGCGCACCTGGAGCAGCCCTTCTGACTCCAGAAAGCGATAATCGCGGCGGAACGGCGTGCCGCCGCGGTAGCGGCCGGCGCCGGCGCGGTCGGGCACGAACTCGTAGGAGAGGATCTGCAGCGGATACTCGGCCTCGGTCACCTCCACGGACTGGGAAGCCATGTTGGCGAAGATGTTGGAGTTGCCGTCCAGCCCGTCGGCCCAGGGCCGGGCACCCCAGGTGCCGCAGGTGAAATCGACATAGATGAAGGGCTTCCGCCGATCGTCGTAGCCGCCGATGGTGATGCCGGTGTTGCCGCCGTCCGAAGCCGCAAACACTTTTTCGGGCAGCATCATGGCGAGCGCCCCGAAGGCGCAATCGACCATGCGGAACCCGGTGAGCCCGCGTGCGGCGCAGGCCGCCGGCAGCACGGCATTGGTGATGGTGCCGGAGGGCGCCGAGACGGTGATGGCGCGGAACACGCCCTCGTTGTTGGGGATACCCGCCGGCAGGACCGAGCGGATCGCCGTGTAGGTGGCGGCCTTGGTCCAGGAGAGCGTGCTGTTGATCGCGCCCTTTACCTGCGGCGAGGAGCCCGCCCAGTCGGCATGGAGGCTGCCGCCCTCCTTGCGGAGCGTCACGAACAGCCTGATCGGCTTGCCGCGATCGACGCCGTCGTCGTCGATCCAGTCCTCGAAGCTGGTCTCGCCGTCGGGCAGGTCGCGGAGCGCGGCGCGGGTGAGGCGCTCGGCATAGTCGATGATCTCCCGCAGGTAGAAGCGCGTGGCCTGGGCGCCGTGTTGCTGGACCAGCTCGATGAACTGGCGCTCCGCGATGTGGCAGGCCGCGAGCTGGGCGCGGAGGTCGCCGAAGAGCTTGACCGGCAGGCGCACGTTCTTCTCCAGGATCGCGAAGAGGGTCTCGTTGCGCGCGCCCTTGTCGTAGAGGCGGAGCGGCGGGATGCGCACGCCCTCCTGGTAGATCTCGGTGGAATCGGAGGCGTTGGAGCCCGCCACCCGGCCGCCGACATCGGCGTGGTGGCAGACCGTCGCGGCGAAGGCCAGACGCTCGCCCTCGTCGAAGACCGGCTTGAAGATGAAGATGTCCGGCAGGTGCATGCCGCCGTCGAACGGATCGTTCATCACGAATATGTCGCCGGGATGGATGTCGTCGCCATAGTGGCGCAATACCGATTCGATGGCGGTCGGCACGGAGCCGAGATGGCCCGGCAGCGTGAGGCCCTGCGCGATCAGGCGCCCGTCGCCGTCGGTGAGCGCCGTGGAGAAATCCATGTTGTCACGCAAGACGCCCGAATAGGTGGTGCGGCAGACGGTGAGCGCCATCTCGTCCGCGATGGCGAAGATGGCGTTCCTGAAGAGCTCGAAGCCGAAGGGATCGGCCCCGCCCGCGCCCGCCGCCTCGGCCGCGCCCGCTCCTACGCTCTCGCCGCGCTCTACGATTGCTTCCATGCGCCCCTCCCCCGTTCAGCCTCGATGATAACGAGGGGGGCGAGCGCGAGTCGACTCTGGACGTTGTCAGTCGGGCTGCGGTGGCGGGGTAACGCCCTGAATTCGCCATCCGCGCAATTTCTGGTCCTACGTCGCTCCCGCCATACTCAGGCTGCGTGACTTCGACGTAAGCCTGTTCTGGCTACCCTATCTGGCGTTCGATGAACCGCACGAGAAATTAGTGGGTTTCATGGCTGCATCAATTGTGGGCTAGCGGATTCCGCCAAAGCCGGCGAGGAGTTCAACTCCCTGAGTTTGGTCATTGAGGATGCCCGCCATTTCCTCGTGAGCAGAGCCGAAGAAGGAACCAGCAATGTAGCCATCCGCATCGGAAAAGGAATTTCCGGTGACCCCAATGTCATACATGAGATCAGGAGATCGGAAGCCGATCGCTTCGCCATCATCATGAACCATGAGGTTCTCGAATTGCGCGGTGCCATCGAGAGTCGCCAAGTCAACGGCAAGCTCGGCGTCACCGAAGACAGGCGGCAAGTGTGCGCTGCCGAGGTCGACGCCAATGAGCGATCCCGTCCATGTAGCGCTGCCTAAAGATCCCGCCGTGTGCAGCTCGGCGAGTGTCATGCTCGGGGCAACACCAAAGGCATCGGCACCGGCACGCAACTGGTCCTGGGCAAAGACTTCCGATCCATCGTCAACGTACTCCAAGGCACGCTCCACGCCCGCACCCCAGGCGCTGTATTCGCCCCAAGCCCCATATCCGTACAGTTCCGGCTCCGATGCGGTGTCTGCATCAAGAATCTCGTACCCAATGTCATCAAGGTACGCAAAGTCAATCTCGGAGGGTTCGTACACCTCTCTCGCTTCATTGCAGTACGCCATGAGAGACGAGCAGACGCCCAAATGACCGTAATCCACCGTCGCACCAGGCGTGAAAGGAGGCACTTCTTGCCTGCCATCAAGCCACTGGAACGGAACGGGGTTGCCGCCATTGGCCCGTTGCGATTCCGGACCTTCGAAGGTAGCGTCTTGATAGTTCATATAGCGCTCAATGCTTGGAACATTCCATCCGCCTTGATGATTCACTACGCCGACAATGTGACCTATTTCATGCCCCAGCACGTGTACAAACCACCAATTTCCAACCGATCGTCTCTCATCAATATTTGCTTTGGACAGGGTCATCACTCCATGCCAAGGCTCGTAGTCATCCGGTGTGATGTCAGCGTTCTGTGGTCCACCCGAAGACAATGGATCCGTCGTAGCATGAATGACGGTAATCAGCATTCCATCTGTCTCGACATCTGCCGCATATGTCACTGTAGTCGGTACTGCGCCTGCATGTTCTGGATTAGATTGAACTGTCGTTCCCGCCGTCACCGTATGTGTGCCGAAATCGTCGAGGAGCCGGCGCGACCAGAACTTTCCGGCCCTTTCCGCCTGCGCACGCGTTTTGGAATCAATATTGGGTGCGAACTGCCAGTCGAACTCTACATTGAGAGTTCCGGCAGGACCGCCTTTCCAGTGCCCATACGTGATCCCGTCGCGCTCTCCGATTATTTGGATTTCGTCAGGTTGAATATTGCGGAGGATAGTTCCGGAAGTTATGGGGTCGGCCTCGGCCGCATCAATCAAATTCTTTATCAACGTTCTCCGGCTCTCAATATCTCCCTGGCTGACTGGAGACAAGGAAAATAAGTTCCTCAAATCCTCCGGATCATTCCAGTGGTCGAGCAGGTCTTCGGCGGTAGAGTTGCTGCGCCACTCGGTCACAACCGATTGGATTATATCGCCGTCGCCGTCACCAGACATCATGCCGTCGCCATCGCCGTCGTCCGGCATCGTGCCGTCGCCATCGCCAGGCGGCATACCTCCTGTCTCCGGGCCGTCTCCCCCTCCGCCTCCACAAGCGGACAAGGCCAGTAACGCGACCATTGAAAGGGCGGTCGAGCTCTTCAGAAGTGTGGCGATTTTCATGGTGTCCTCCCTCAAATTTAGCTTATGTGCCTTTGCTGAGGCTCCCTCGCCGGCGCCCGTTTATACGAACCGCGCTTCAGGGCGGACGCAGGGCCTCGCACATCCATATGCATGGCCGCTCCCGCCCCCTGCCTTCCCTCACGTCACGAACGGTGCAGAGTGCGGCCGCGTGCCAGTGACGCGATGACATTTAAGGTATGCCGATGTTCTCTGGACTATTTACTAAAGTCAATCCGATTATCGCTATATTCGATTTTAACTGCGGCAAGAGACCTTGATGTGCGAAGCCGCGCAGGGAGGGTGGCCGCCTCCGTGGCCGCTCCCTAGAATGAGTGCCCGGAAATTCGGCTCGGAAGCGGCCAGGCTGCCAGATGTCCCCACAACCGCCGACCACGCCCGTGCGCGCGGCGCATCGCATCGATCAGGCGGCGCTGGAGGTCTATCTCGCCCGGCATGTGCCCGACGCGGTGCCGATCCGGGCGGTCAGCCAGTTCGCGGCGGGGCAGTCCAACCCGACCTATCTGATCGAGGGGCCCGCGCGGCGTTTCGTGCTGCGCAAGAAGCCGCCGGGCACGCTGCTGCCGTCCGCCCACCTGGTGGAGCGGGAATACCGCATCCTCGCGGCGCTGGCCGAAACCGACGTGCCCGTGCCGCGCGTCCATCACCTCTGCGAGGACACCGACATTATCGGCACGGCCTTCTACGTGATGGACTATGTGGAGGGATCGGTCGATCAGGACCCGGCCTGGCCTGCGCTTGCGGCGGATCGCCGCAGCGCGCTCTACGACTCGATGGCCAACGTGCTGGCGCGGCTGCATAGCGTGGATTGGCGGGGGCTGGGCCTCGGCGACTACGGCAAGGAAGGCAACTACATCGCGCGCCAGATCCGCCGCTGGAGCGGCCAGTACGAGGCCTCGCGCACCGACGAGATCCCCGAAATGGACCGTCTGCTCTCGTGGCTCCCCGACCACATCCCCGACGACGACGAGACCACCATCGTCCACGGCGATTACCGGCCGGGCAATCTGATCGTGCACGTGCACGAGCCGCGCATCGCCGCGGTGCTCGACTGGGAGCTCAGCACGCTCGGCCACCCGCTGAGTGACCTCGCTCACAACTGCCTCGCCTTCTCGATCCCCCGCGGCACGTCGGCGCTGCCGGGGCTCGGCGGCGCCGACTTCGAGGCGCTGGGGCTGCCGGGGGAAGAGGCGCACCGGGACGCCTACTGCGAACGCGCGGGCCGCGGCGAGATCGCCGACTGGCGCTTCTACATGGCCTTCGCCTTCTTCCGCATGGCGGCGATCTGCCAGGGGGTCTACGCGCGCGGCCTCAAGGGCAATGCGAGCGCGCCCAATGCGCACGAGTACGGAGACCGCGCCCGTGCCCTCGCCGAGCTGGGGTGGGAGAAGGCCGCGGGTTAGCCCGTTATCGCTCGAGGCGGCCGGCCACTCTCCGAATTCCGCGCGCCTGCCGGCGCGACGGCCGAGATCAGACGCCGTAGTGGTCGCGGTACCAGGCGACGAAGCGGGGTATCCCCTCGGCAATCGCGATCTTGGGCTCGAAGCCGTGGTCGCGTTGCAGCGCCGAGATGTCGGCCCAGGTCTCCGCCACGTCGCCGGGCTGCATCGGTGCATGCTCGATCACCGCCTTGCGGCCGATGGCCCGCTCCAGGACGGCGACATAGTCGGTCAGAGCCTCGGGCCGGTTGTTGCCGACGTTGTAGATGCGGTGGGGAACGGCGCCGCCGCCCGCCGGCGGGGCGTCGAGGACGCTGAGAACCGCCGGCACCACATCGTCGATGTAGGTGAAGTCGCGCTTCATGCGGCCGTGGTTGAAGAGCGTGATCGGCCGGCCCTCCAGGATCGCCCGGGTGAAGAGGAAGGCGGCCATGTCGGGGCGCCCCCAGGGGCCATAGACGGTGAAGAAGCGGAGCCCGGTCGCGGGCACGGCGAAGAGGTGCCCGTAGACATGGCCGATGAGTTCGCCCGCCTTCTTGGTCGCCGCATACAGGGAAATCGGGGTATCGACCCTGGCATCGACGGCGAACGGCGCCTCGGCAAGGCCGCCATAGACCGAGCTGGAGCTGGCGTAGACGATGTGCTCAAGCTGGGGCAGCGCGCGGCAAAGCTCCAGGATCACGACCTGGCCCATCACATTGGCCTGCACATAGGCGTAGGGGTCCACCAGCGAATGGCGGACCCCGGCCTGGGCGGCGAGATGGACGATCCGGGCGATCGATTCGCGTCCCGGCTCGATCGCCGCAGCCGTGGCCTCGCGATCGGAAATGTCGGCGCGGGCGAAAGCGAAGGCCTCGTGCGCCTGCAGCAGGGCCAACCGTGCCTCCTTGAGGCGGACGTCGTAGTAATCGTTCAGATTGTCGATTCCGAGAACGCGTTCGCCGCGCGCCAGCAGCGCCTTGCAGACGTGGAACCCGATGAAGCCGGCGGCTCCGGTCACGAGGATCGTCATCCGCTCGGCAACTCCCGATCGTTGCGCCCTGGGCGCGGGGATATCGTTTGACACGGCGCCGGTTGCGCGCGCATAGCGCTCTCGGCGATCCCGTTTGCGCGCCCATTGTCGGCGGATCGGCGGCGCGGGCAAGCGCGGGTGCCCCTCGCTCACCGTTCGGACACCGCCCCATGCGCGTTGCGGTCATCGGTCTCGGTTACGTCGGCCTGCCCCTCGCCGCCGCGCTCGATGACCATGTCGAGACGCTGGGCTACGACATCAGCGAGACGCGTATCGACGAGCTGAAGAAAGGCCGCGGCCGGGCTAGCGGCCCTCGATGACCGAACCGGAAGACGCTCGCGCCGGTGAGGGGCGGCCGAAATTGCTCTTCGTCGCGGGCGACGACGGCTTTTTCGTCTCCCACCGGATGCCGATTGCGCGGGCGGCGCGGGACGCCGGCTTCGCCGTCGCCGTTGCCTGCCCGGTTGCGACCCATGGCGATGCGATCCGCGCCGAAGGAATGCGGGTGCTGCCCATCCCCATGAAGCGGGGACGAATCTCGCCGCTGGCGGACCTGCGCACGCTTGCCGCGCTCGTGCGCATCTATCGGGCCGAGCAGCCGGACATCGTCCATGCGGTCGCGATGAAGCCGGTGCTCTACGGCGGCGCTGCGGCGCGGCTCGCCGGCGTTCCGGCGGTCGTCGGCGCGTTGACCGGGTTGGGTTACGTGTTCTCGTCCGGCGATTTGCGGGCGCGGCTGCTGCGCCCGCTCGTGCGCGTGGCGCTTCGCTGGGCGCTGAACGGCCGGCGCACCACCTGCCTGACCCAGAACCCGGACGACGGGGCGTTCGTTGCAGGGCTGGGCATCGACCGGCACCGCATCGTGGTGATTCCCGGCTCCGGCGTCGACACGGCCCGCTTCGCGCCATCATCCGAGCCGGACGGGCCTCTCCGCGCGACCATGGTCTCGCGGCTGTTGTGGGACAAAGGGGTCGGCGAGTTCGTCGAGGCGGCGAGAATTGCGCGGGCGCAAAGCCCCGACCTCCGCTTCACCCTGATCGGCGCGCCGGACGAGGGCAACCCAGCGGCGGTTCCCCTGGCGCAACTTGAAGAGTGGCGGGACGAAGGCCTCATCGACTGGCAAGGCCACCGCGGCGACATCCCGGCAGTGTGGAAGGAATCGCACATCGCGGTCCTGCCCTCCTATTACGCGGAGGGTCTTCCCAAGGCGCTGCTCGAAGCCGCGTCGTGCGGACGGCCGATCGTTGCGGCGGACGTGCCGGGCAGCCGCGAAATCGCGCGCGATGGCGAGAGCGGGCTTCTGGTCCCACCGCGCGATCCAGCCGCGCTGGCAGCGGCGATCCTGCGCCTCGCTGACGATCCCGCTCTGCGCGCCCGCCTTGGCGCCAGTGGGCGTCGCCTCGTCGAGCGCGAATTCTCCGAGGATCGTATCGCGGACGCGACACTGGAGCTCTGGCGTCGGCTGCTGGATTAGCCTGGGTTAGAGCGTGTCCGACATTGTCGGACACGCGACAGGCCGCGACCGCGGACCGCCGCTTATGCGGCGCACGTCGCGCGCCCCCGCGCGCGTGGACGCGCGACGCGGAGGCGCCGGCTATAGGCCGGCTGCCGTGAGCGACAAATGCCTAGAGCATTTCCGTTTCACACGGAAATGCTCTAGGCCTGGAAGAGACGTTCGATCGACGCCGGCAACTGGGCGAAATCGTCGATCACCGCATCGGCGCCCAAGGCATGCGGGGGGATCGGGCTGTACCCATAAGCCATTACGATCACGGCAACGCCGGCACCTTGTGCGGATTCAACATCGGCGGCGCTGTCACCGACCATGACCGCACGTCCCGGCTCGGCGCCGAGGGCCGCCAGCGCCTCGCGAATATGGCCGGGATGGGGCTTCATCTTGTCAACCGTGTCGCCTGCGAGCACCGCCTCGATGTGATGGTCGATATCAAAGTGGGCGAGCAGGCGGCGCGTGGAGCGGTCCCCCCTGTTGGTGCAGACGGCGAGCGCGACGCCGGCATCGCGCAGGCGCTCGATCGTGGCGACGACCGCGGGGAAGGGCTGGATCCGCTCGGTCTCGATCTCGAAGTAGTAAGAGATGAGCCGCTCGATCAGGGGCCGGAGTGTTGCATCGTCGGGCCGCTCTGCCCCTTGCACGTCGAGCGCCGCGAGAAGCAGGCGCTTGGCGCCCTCGCCGGCACGCTGGCGGAAGTTCTCGAACGCGACCGGCGCATGGCCCATCTCCGTCAATAGCCGGTTGAGCGCCGCGATGAGATCGGGCGCGGTATCGAAGAGGGTCCCGTCGAAGTCGACGAGCACCGCGTCCACATGCTCACGCATCGCGCCGATGGTGCGGGAAGGGGCCATTGTTGACAAGGCGGCGCGGCGCGTGGGGCCGCAACGAGGGCGGACATGCTATAATTACAGACTTCGCGCGGTACCCCATCCATCCGGCGTCGGATATCCCTGAGCGAATGAGTATTTCGGGCGTGAGCCAAGCGGTCTCCCATCGCACTCGTCGCCACCGAGCGCACGCACGCGACGCCGAGAGCGGCGCCCTGCACCCAGTCTGTCACCCACCGCGGAGGCGCAGGTGAGCGGGCTTGCCTGCATCGTGCTCGCGGCGGGCAAGGGCACGCGTATGCGCTCAGGCCTGCCGAAGGTCCTCCATCCGCTCGCCGGGCGGCCGATGGTGGAGCACGTCCTGGCCAGCGCCCGCGCGCTTGCGCCCGCGCGCACGGTGCTGGTGGTCGGACCCGAGATGGAAACCGCGGCCCGCGGTCTGGAAGGCGGCGACGGCGGGGTCGCCTGCGTGGTGCAGGACGAGCCCCTAGGCACCGCCGACGCGGTGGCTCAGACCCGGTCATTGCTGGAGGATTTCGACGGCGACGTGCTCGTGCTCTATGCGGACACGCCGCTGGTCCGGGCCGAAACCTTGGAGCGGCTCATCCAGGAGCGGCGCGAGGGCGCCGGTGCGGCCGCCGCGGTCCTGGGTTTTCGGCCGGAGGATCCGGCGGAGTACGGCCGGCTCATCCTGGCGCCGGACGGGACCCTCGCACGCATCGTCGAGTACGCCGAGGCAAGCGAGGAGGAGCGCGCGGTCACGCTCTGCAACGCCGGCATGATGGCGATCGACGGGCGCCGGCTCTTCTCTCTGCTGGATGCGATCGGCAACGACAACGCGGGCGGCGAGTACTACCTGACCGACCTCCCGGCCATCGTCGGGACGCAAGGCGGCGTCTGTGCCGTTGCCGAAGCGCCGGCGGAAGAGGTCATGGGCATCAACGACCGCGTCCAGCTCGCCGCCGCCGAACGAGTCATTCAGGACCGGTTGCGCCGGGCGGCGATGGAAGGAGGGGCGACGCTCGTCGATCCCGCCACCGTCTGGCTCAGCCTCGACACACGCTTGGGCTCCGACGTGACCATCGGGCCCAACGTCGTGATCGGCCCTGGCGTCACCCTTGAGGACGGGGTCGAGATCCGGCCATTCAGCCATCTCGAGGGCGTCCGTGTGGGAAGAGGGGCGCTGATCGGCCCGTTCGCGCGGCTCCGGCCGGGCAGCGATATCGGCGAAGAGGCCCGGGTCGGCAACTTCGTTGAGGTGAAGAACAGCAGGGTCGAGCGGGGCGCCAAGATCAACCACCTGAGCTATGTCGGCGACGCCGGCGTCGGCGCGGGCGCCAACATCGGCGCCGGCACCATCACCTGCAATTACGACGGCTACGAGAAATCCCGCACAGAGATCGGCGAGGGCGCCTTTATCGGCTCCAACACGGCGTTGGTGGCGCCGGTTTCCGTCGGCCCCGGCGCGGTCGTGGGCGCCGGCAGCGTGATTACCGAGGACGTGGAGGCGGACGCCATTGCGGTCGCCAGAGGCGAGCAGCGTCAGCGCGAAGGCGCGGCGGCGCGCAGGCGGGCGCGGCGCCGGCCCGACCCGGCCGAGCACTAGGCCGCGCGCAAGAGGGGAGTGCCGGAGCTGTGTGCGGAATCATCGGTGTCACGGGCCCGGATCAGGCGGCGCCGCACATCCTCGACGGGCTGCGGCGCCTCGAATACCGCGGCTACGATTCGGCCGGCCTCGCGACGCTCGCCAACGGCCTGATCGAGCTTCGCCGTGCCGAGGGCAAGCTCATCGAGCTCGAACGCCTGGTCGCCCGGAGCCCCGTCAGCGGCACAGTTGGCATCGGCCACACCCGCTGGGCCACCCATGGCGCGCCCAGCGAGACCAACGCCCACCCCCATGCCGCCGGCCGCGTCGCGGTGGTCCACAACGGCATCATCGAGAACTACCGGGAGCTCAGGGCCAAGCTGGAGGCGGAGGGGCGCGAGCTCGTCTCCGACACCGATACCGAGGTGGTTCCCCACCTGATCGATTCCCACATGGAGCGCGGCCTCGACCCGGAACAGGCCACGGCGGAGACCCTGGCGCAGCTCGAAGGCGCCTTTGCGCTGGCCATCATCTTCGCCGGCCACGCGGGCCTCCTGATCGGTGCCCGGCGCGGCTCGCCGCTCGCCATCGGCCACGGCGAGGATGCCACCTATCTCGCCTCGGACGCGCTGGCTCTCAGCACCTTCGCCCGCCGCATCAGCTATCTCGACGAGGGCGACTGGGCGGTGCTCAGAGCCGGCAAAATCGCCATACGCGACGCGAGCGGGCGGCCCGTCACGCGCCCGCAGAGCGTCACCGCCCACGACGGCGCCATGATCGGCAAGGGCAATTTCCGCCACTACATGCTGAAGGAGATCCACGAGCAACCGAGCGCGATTGGCGACACCCTCGGCGCCTACTACAATCCGGGGGCCGAGACGGTCGCGCTCCCGGCGCTCCCCTTCGCGCTGGCGAGGGTGGAGAGGGTGACGATCGTTGCCTGCGGCACCTCCTACTACTCGGGCCTCACCGCGCGCTACTGGATCGAGCAGACCGCGCGGGTCCCGGTCGAGATCGATATCGCGTCCGAGTTCCGCTACCGCGCGCCGCCGCTCGCGGAGGGCGGCGTGACGCTCTTCATCTCGCAGTCGGGCGAGACCGCGGACACGCTGGCGGCGCTGCGCTTCGCCAAGCAGGCGGGCATGCCGACCGCAGCGGTGGTGAACGTGCGCGAGAGCACCATGGCGCGCGAGGCGGACGCGCTGCTTCCCACCTATGCCGGGGTCGAAATCGGGGTGGCATCGACCAAGGCCTTCACCGCCCAGCTCGTCACGCTCGCCTGCTTCGCGATCGCGCTCGCCCGTGCGCGGGGCGCCATCGACAGGGCGGAAGAAGCCCGACTCGCCGCCGCGCTGGCCCACGTCCCGGCCCACATGGCGCACGTGCTGGGCCACGACGAGCGCATCCTGGACCTCGCCGAGACCCTGCGCCAGGCCCAGACGGTGCTCTATATCGGCCGCGGCACCGGCTATCCCATCGCCATGGAGGGGGCGCTCAAGCTCAAGGAGCTCTCGTACATCCATGCCGAGGGCTTCGCCGCCGGCGAGCTCAAGCACGGGCCCATCGCGCTCATCGACCGGGGCGTGCCGGTGATCGTCGTGGCGCCGCCCGGCCCGCTCTTCGAGAAGACGGCGTCCAACCTGCGGGAGGCCGCCGCGCGCGGCGCCCACATCGTGGTCATCAGCGACGCCGAAGGCTGCGAGGCGCTGGCGCCGCTCGCCGCCGACGCCATCGCGCTCCCCTCGCTCGACCCCTTCGTCGCCCCCATCCTCTACGCCATCCCGGTCCAGCTCATCGCCTACCATGTGGCGGTGCTCAAGGGGACCGATGTGGACCAGCCCCGCAACCTCGCGAAATCGGTCACCGTGGAATGAGCGAGCGTCCGGCCTTCATCGACCTCGACGACGACCACCGCGAGCTGCGCGAGCCCGTGCGGGCGCTCTGCGCGCGCTACCCCGGCGAGTACTGGCGAGAGAAAGACCGGGCGCGCGCCTACCCGGAGGAGTTCGTGCAAGCGCTCACCGATGCGGGCTTCCTCGCCGCGCTGATCCCTGAGCGCTACGGCGGCAGCGGCTTAGGCATCGGCGCGGCGGCGGCGATCCTCGAGGAAATCCATGCGTCGGGCTGCAACGGCGGCGCCTGCCACGCCCAGATGTACACCATGGGCACGGTGCTGCGGCACGGCTCGGACGCGCAGAAGGAGGCCTACCTGCCGGAGATCGCGAGCGGCGCGAGGCGGCTGCAGGCCTTCGGCGTCACCGAGCCCACCACGGGCTCGGACACGACCCAGCTGCGGACCACCGCCGAGCGCCGCCAGGACGGCGATTACACCGTGAACGGCCAGAAGGTCTGGATCTCGCGGGCCGAGCACTCGGACCTGCTGCTCCTCCTCGCCCGCACCACGCCCAAGGAAGAGTGCGCCAAACGCACGGACGGGCTCTCGGTCTTCCTCATCGAGCTTGAGGGCGCGCTCGGCAACGGCCTCGAAATCAGGCCGATCCGCACCATGATCAACCACGCGACCACCGAGCTCTTCTTCGACGATCTGGTGATCCCCGCCGCCAGCCTGATCGGCGAGGAGGGCAGGGGCTTTCGCTACATCCTGGACGGCATGAACGCCGAGCGAATCCTGATCGCCGCCGAGTGCATCGGCGATAGCCGCTGGTTCATCGAGAAGGCCAGTGCGTATGCCACTGAGCGCCAGGTTTTTGGGCGACCCATCGGCGCCAACCAGGGCGTGCAGTTCCCCATCGCCGAGGCCTATGCGCAGACGGAGGCCGCGCGGCTCATGGTGAGTAAGGCCGCCGCCCTCTTCGACGCAGGCCGCGCCTGCGGGCCCGAGGCCAACATGGCGAAGCTGCTCGCGTCGGAAGCCTCGTGGAAGGCCGGCGACACCTGCCTCCAGACCCACGGCGGCTTCGGTTTCGCCGAGGAATACGACGTGGAGCGCAAGTTCCGCGAGACCCGGCTCTACCGCGTGGCCCCGATCTCCACCAATCTCATCCTCGCCTATCTCGGCCAGCATGTGCTCGG
Source organism: Alphaproteobacteria bacterium (assembly GCA_965262755.1). Lineage (GTDB taxonomy): Bacteria > Pseudomonadota > Alphaproteobacteria > UBA828 > UBA828 > WTGU01. Next base: position 3,044,009 of record OZ253557.1, read on the forward strand.
CATGCCGCGCTCGTACTAGGGGCGCGACAGAGACCTTCGCATGCCTTCGCACGGTGTCCCCATCACGTCATGGCCGGGCTTGTCCCGGCCATCCACGCGACCGACACTCTCCGACGGTCCTGGGCGCAATGGATGCCCGGAACAAGTCCGGGCATGACGGTGTAGGGTCGTGAGCGAGGCCACGGAAGGGCCGCTCGCCGGCCTCCTGGTGGTCTCGGTCGAGCAGGCCGTGGCCGCGCCCTTCGCCACCAGCCGGCTCGCCGATGCGGGCGCGCGCGTCATCAAGGTCGAGCGGGCGGAGGGCGATTTCGCGCGGCTTTACGACCATGTGGTGGCGGGCGAGTGCGCCTGGTTCGTCTGGCTCAACCGCGGCAAGGAATCCGTCGTCCTCGACATCAAGGACGCGGGCGACAACGCTCTGCTGCACCGCATCATCGCCCAGGCGGACGTCTTCGTGCAGAACCTGGCACCAGGTGCTGCGGCACGGGCGGGCTTCGACTCTGACGAGCTCAGGCGCCGGCATCCCCGCCTCATCACCTGCGACATCAGCGGCTATGGCGAGAGCGGCCCCTACGCCCGGATGAAGGCCTACGACTTCCTCATCCAGTGCGAATCGGGGATCGCGTCGGTGACCGGGAGCCCAGAGTCCGCGAGCCGGGTCGGGGTCTCGGTCTGCGATATCGGGGCCGGGCTCAACGCCTACGGCGCGATCCTGGAGGCGCTGCACGGGCGCCACCGCACCGGCCGGGGCGGCGGCATCAGGGTCTCGCTCTTCGACGGCATGGCGGACTGGATGACCGTGCCGCTCTTGCACCTGGAGCACGGCGGCAAGGCGCCGGCCCGCACGGGCCTCAACCACGCCATGATCGCACCCTACGGCGCCTATCCCGTGGGCGACGGCGGGCAGATGGTAATCGCGATCCAGAACGACCGCGAGTGGGCGCGCTTCTGCGAACACATCCTGGGCGACGCCGCGCTCACGACGGACCCGCGCTTCGCCGGCCACCCGGCCAGGCTCCAAAACAGGCCGGAGATGGACGCGCTGATCGTCGCGGCCTTCGCCCGGCACGACATGGAGTCGCTGGCGGAGGCATTACGCAAAGCGGGAATCGCCTTCGGCCGGCTCAACGAGGTCGCCGGCCTCTCCGCGCACCCCCAACTCCGCCGCGCGCCGGTGGCAACGCCCGCCGGCCCGGTGAACATCGTCGCACCCCCCGCCCGCCACGGCGACGGCGAGGGGGACAACCGCCCCCTCCGCTCCGTCCCGGCGCTGGGTGCGCAGAGCGAGGCGATTCGGGGGGAGTTTGGTGGCAACCCGCGTAGCGCATCGGACAGACCATGAAGATGGTGTCGCGAAAACCCTTGGTTCGCTCGCCGATTCACCGCAGCGACAGACTGCTCATGGGCAGCACGCGATACACATGAACATTTGCGCCACTTTCAGCTACATTTGCTCAAGCTGTTGTTCGGCGCGCAGAGTGGACGCTGATTGGCGTGGCAACTTGTCGATTCGCTCAGATTCCGAGAGGTCAAGCGACGACGCCGAACAACACCATATTGCCCGCAAGCGTTACTCTCTACACGCAACAGGCTGTCGCGAACACGATGGCCGTGGGGGAACTCACGGCTCACAGGTTACGCCGAGTCTGACGGCCATCGGCTGAGGAGGCGCGCGCGATGTTCATGCACCGCATCAAGCTCGAGAACATACTCTCGTTCGGCCCGGACGCCCAAGAACTCAAGCTCAAACCTCTCAACGTTCTAATCGGCCCCAACGGCTCCGGAAAGTCGAACCTCATCGAAGTGATCGGCCTGCTGAGAGCCGCGCCGAGCGACGTCATGGCCCCGATACGCGAGGGAGGCGGGGGCGATAACTGGATCTGGCGCGGTGAACGGAATGTGACAGAAGCGCGAGTGGAGGTTGACGTAGTAAATCCTTTCGGCCGCTCGGACAAACAGCTACTTCGCTACTCTCTTGCGTTTGGTCCCTTCTTCTTCGGGCTGCCAAGTCTCAAAGAGGAAATTGGAGAAGTTGAACGGACCGAAGAAGGAGAACACAGCTCAGAACGCTACCTGGAGCGTCGAAGTGGGAAGGTCACTTTGACCTACCGGGACGAGAGCGGGAAGAAAAGCCAGCGTGAACTGCTCCCGACGGACATCAATCCTGATCATTCGATCCTGTCGCAACTCAAGGATCCGATTCAGTATCGCGAACTGACGTCTATTGGGATTGGGCTCGCAGGAATTCATATCTATCGCGAGTGGTCATTTGGTCGGAACACTCCACCGCGATTGCCACAGAAGGCCGACCTCCCAAATCACTCACTTGCGGAAGACGGTCGGAACCTTGGCATGGTTCTGAACCGCCTCGAGGGAGATTCGAAGGCGAAGAAGAAACTTCTCACTGTTCTTCGAAAGCTCTACCACGGAATAGACGACTACTATGTGCAAGTCGAGGCCGGCAGTGTCCAAGTATTTCTCAAGGAGGGCAACGTCCCGATTCCCGCCACGAGGCTGTCCGACGGCACCCTCCGCTATCTTTGCTTGCTCGCCATCTTGTGCCACCCAACCCTACCGCCACTGGTCTGCATCGAGGAACCGGAGCTCGGGCTGCATCCCGACATCCTGCCAAGCCTCGCCGACCTGCTTCGCGAAGCCTCCGAGCGGTGTCAGCTCATCGTCACCACGCACTCGGACACGCTCGTGGATGCACTGACGGAGACGCCCGAGAGCATAGTCATCTGCGAGAAGGAGAACGGGCAGACGAAGCTCAAGCGCCTGAATAAGGACGAGCTGTCCCATTGGCTCGAGAAGTATCGGCTGGGCGAACTCTGGACCTCAGGGGAGCTGGGGGGAAATCGCTGGTGAAGGTCAAGGTCTATGTCGAGGGAGGGGGCGATGGGAAATCCTTGCGGACGAGGTGCCGCGAGGGCTTCAGCTCCTTCTTTGCGAAGGCGAACCTTGCCGGACGGATGCCGCAAATCATCGCTTGCGGGGGCAGGAATTCCGCCTTCGACAAGTTCCGTACAGCGTTGGGATCAAGAAAAGCAGAGGAGTTCATTGTCCTTCTGGTCGACAGTGAAAATCCAGTCGCGGACGGCTCCTCATCTTGGCTTCACTTGAGAAAGTGTGACAGTTGGGAAAAGCCGAAAGAGGCCACGGATGAAAACGCCCATCTGATGGTCCAGTGCATGGAGGCGTGGTTCCTAGCCGACAAGGACAATCTGGCCGCATACTTCGGTCACGGCTTCAATCGCGATGCGCTCCCTGGCCGCCAAGAAATCGAAGATGTAGCCAAGGACGATGTGCTCGGAGGGTTGAAGAACGCCACACGCCAATGCAAGAAGGGCGAGTACGGTAAGGGGCGCCATTCCTTTGACATCTTGGAGCAAACCGATCCTGCCAACGTGATGGCTGCTTCGCCGCATGCCCGCCGCTTGGTCGAGACCCTGCGACAAAAAACAGGCTAACTGAGGCGTTGATTGGGCGGTGGGGGAGATCGCGAACTCAATTTGCGGGCAACGAAGCGCAAATCCTAACCCTGACCATACAGAGCCAGGGAAAGCGTGGCGCAGGCGCGGGCGCCTCTGTGTCCCGCGCGGGACCTTTCAGGCCCGCGCCCCCCGGACCATCGTGCGGTGCATGGAGCGCTGATCTGGCGTCAGGCTTGCGCCATGCAGCAGTGCGAGAGCGCGCACTCATCGGACGGACCGCTGCCGGCCGCGATCCGGGAAGTCGTGACCGCGGCAATCGAGGGCGGTGCCACCGTGGGCGAGATCGTCGCGCGGGTTCGTGCGCGGGGCGGCGAGGGTCCGGGTTCCGCCGCGCGCATGAACGGCCTGATCTGCCTGCAGCGCGAGGCCGTTCGCTTTGCCGAGGAATGGGAGCGCACGCGGGAGCCCGGCGCCGAAGGGCGTAGCGCGCTCATCGCGATCGAGACCCTGCGAACGCTGGCGCTCCGCACGATGGCCGACCTCAGCCAGCGCACGGAGCCTGTGCCGACGGAGGACCTCGGCCGCCTCGCCCTCGCGCTCTACCGTATCGAAAGCGCCGACAAGCTCCGCATCGAGCGCGAGCAGGCGGCGGCCGATGCCGCCGCAGCGCACGACGGAGCGGCCGCGCGCGCGGCCAGTATGACGCATGCCGAACGGGTCGAGACCGTCCGCCGGGCTCTTGCGGGGCACCTCTTCCCTGGGCGCACAGACCCGCCGGCGGCATTCGGGTGGGCCGCCGCCTCTGCCGAGGACCCTCCCGTCACCCTGCCGAAGCCGGAGCCCGATCCACCTGCCGCCGCCCCTCCCGCGAATTCACGTGTCACCCCGCCGGAGCCGGCGCCCGATTCGCCTGCCGACGACGGGGCGCCGGATGTATGTGACGCGCGCAGAGCGCCGGTTACATGGGACGCGCGCGGGGCGCGCGATACATGGGACGCGCACAGCGCGCGCGATGCCCACCTGAGACGGCGGGAGGCGGAAGGCCGTCTCTGGCCGACCGACCCTCCCTTCTGCCCCGCGGCATGGAGCGGGCCAGGGTGAGGCCGGGGGATTCCGCATCCGCCGCAGCCTGGCATGCGCTCGACTCTTGATTCCGCGCCCGCGACCTTTCAGGTCTTGATTCCGCGCCCGCGACCTTTCAGGCGCGGGCGACAGGCGCCAGTTTCGCGTCATGCAGTGCGCGATCGAGCGATCAGATGCGGGCGCGATTGTCCGCAGCTCTCACTGGGTCGCGCCTCGCGACTGGGCCGCGCGCCCCGGGGAATCCCACTTATCCCACTTAATCCCACTTAATCCCGGCAAATCCCGCCAGAAAAAAGAGTCCGATCCCGTGGGCCGGGCAGATCGGGCGAGAGGCGGAAGACGGAGGGAGGAGGGGGAACGCAGGCGGCGAGAAGCACAGCATATTCCGTGCCGGGTGCGCCCGTTTGGCAGGCCAGAGCCTTGCGACCGGCAGGTCCGTCACTGCGGCTGAAGCGCATTTACCGGCGTTCTGGCGGCCTGCCTATCGTGCCTGCCGCGGTTTCCGGCTGCTCAAGTCTCTCCGCCGCGATGATAAGTGCCATACGCGTATTCACCTCTCTAATTGATGCGTCTCGAGGTCTATAGATGCAAACATCGCGGCTACCGTGGCGCCACTTGGGGCCTGTCGATTGCTGAACTTCAGAGCCATATCCGGGGACGCATTTCGTTGTCTTGGCGGTAGACATTGCTCGGAATCCTTTCAACCTGACAGGTGCATTCACGGGCCGACTGACACTACTGGCGAATCCGCGCAATGCGCGCCACCGGTGTGCGCGCGCTGTGTTCGCCCGCTGTGTTCGTTCGCTGCGATGTTGCTCTGACTCACGACCATGATTGTCATGGCTAAGGCCCGAGGGATGTGCCCGCACTCGCCGTTTGCGAACCGACTCCGGACCGGGCAGACTCCCGGCAGCCAGGCGCTGCGGTCGGACGCGCTCAGTTGTCCGTCGAGCGGTCGAACCAATATGCGTTAAAGGTATGGACCGCCTCGAGGCCGAGCGTCGGCATTTGCACAGAGGGAGGAAGGCAACCATGATCATCAAACGCCGCGGAACACGGAAAGAGGAAGGCGCGCGCAAGCGCTTCCTCGAGAGCCGGCGGAACTTCATGAAGGGCGCGGGGCTCGCCGGTTTGGGCGCCGCCGCTATGACGAGCGGTCTCCTGGCCGATATCAACGACGGCGTGCGCGCCGAGGGCGAACCCATCCCGGTCGGCGGCTGCGTACCGCTCACCGGCTGGGCCGCCGCCGACGGCCTCTCGTTCAAGAGCGGGCTCGAGCTTGCCTGCGAGGAAATCAACATGATGGGCGGCATCCTCGGCCGACCGCTGACGCCTGTCTTCGAGGACAGCAAAGAGCAGGGCGCCGACAACATCATTCCGGCGATGCTGCGCCTGATCGACCGTCACGAGGTCCACGCCATCATCAACGGCTACAACACTGGCGCCGTCACGGCGGAATACGACACGATCGCCGATGCCGGTGTGCCCTATCTCCACCACAACACCGACATCGTGCATCACGAGACGGTGGGCAACGATCCCGAGACCTACTTCAGCAACTTCATGGCCGACCCCGCCGAGTACTGGTACGGGGAAGGCTTCATGAAGTTCATCAGTGACCTCAACGACACCGGCAAGTGGGAGGCGCCCAACAAGAAGGTCGCCATCGTCACCGGCTCGCAGAACTACAGCGTCGTCATCGCCAACGCGATGCGCGATTCGGCGGAGAAGTACGGCTGGGAGATCAGCCTCTACGAGACCGTGGTAGTGCCGATCTCCGAATGGGGGCCGACGCTGCAGAAGATCCGCAACGACCCGCCGGCGGCCATCGCGATCACCCACTGGGTGCCGCAGGATCTCGCGCAGTTCATGACGCAGTTCGTGCCCAACCCGACCAACAGCCTGGTCTACATGCAGTACGGTCCGCTGCTCGCGGCCTTCCGCGAGATCGGCAAGGAGGCCACCAACGGGGTGCTCTTCGCCACCGTAGTCGGCGCGCTGCAAGACGAGATTGGCCAAGACTACTTCCAGCGCTTCAACTCGAAGTTCGGTGAGAGCGCGAGCCCACTCACCGGCTCTCAGCCCTACGACTCGTGCCACTATTGGGCGATCGCGGCGGCCATGGCCGGCGGAACCGGCGCGCCCGGCGAGTTCGAGCAGAACGAGAAGGTGTGCGATCGTATCCGCCGCAACATCTACCGCGGCGTGCAGGGGGCGACGGCATTCGTGCTGCCCTACCAGGCGGCCCGGACCTACCCGACCGAGACCCGCGATCCCTCGCTCGGCATGCCCCACCAGTTCCTCCAGGTCCAGAACCACCTGGAGCAGGGCAAGCTGATCGCGCCAGAGCCGTATGAGACGGCCACGTTCCAGGTCCCGCCGTGGATTAGCGGCTAAGACCTCCCATGGAGCGGACGGCGCCTGAGCCGCTGCTCTCGTGCCAGGGCGTCGACAAGTATTTCGGCGCCCTGGCCGCCGTTCGCGACATGACGTTCGACGTTTTCCCGGGCGAGGCGCTCGGGATCGGCGGCCCCAATGGCGCCGGCAAGACGACGCTGTTCGACGTCATCTCGGGCCTCAACCCGGCGACCGCCGGCAGCATCACCTTCGACGGCAAGACCATCACGCGCGCCACGCCGGACCGCACCTGCCAGCTCGGCATGGCGCGCACATTTCAGTTCAACGCCGGCTTCGACACGCTGACGGCACGTGAGAACACGCTGATTGCGGCCTATTTCGGCCGCCATAACCGAATTGTTCCCGGCCTGGGTTTCGACCGGGAAACCCAACAACTCGCCGACGAGGCGATGGCCTTTGTCGGCCTGGAGGAGGTCGCCCACGAAACGGTGCAAACGCTCCCCGTCTATCACCGCAAGCTCCTGATGGTGGCGGGCGCGCTCGCAACCCAGCCGAAGATGCTGCTGATGGACGAGCCGGTCGGCGGCCTCAATCCGCAGGAGATCGACGAGGTGATGGCCCTCGTCCGCCGGCTCAAGGAACGCGGGCTGACCATCATGCTCATCGAGCATGTGATGCGCTTCCTGGTGCGGCTCTCGGACCGGGTGCTCATCATGCACCACGGCGAGAAGATATTCGAAGGGTCGGCCTCCGGTCTCGTTCACGACAAGACCGTGGTCGACGTCTACCTGGGGGAGGGCTCGTCGCGGCGCCTGCAACACATGCTCGAAAACCAGCCCAGGCCCGACGAAGGCGCCGCGAGCCAACCATGAGTGAGCCGCTGTTGGAGGTCGACTCGCTCGACGCCGGCTACCACGGTCAGCGCGTGCTGCAAGACATCTCGTTCGCGGTGCCGGAGGGCGGCCTCATCACCATCATCGGCCCGAACGGCCACGGCAAGACGACGCTGCTGCGCGCCGTCTCTGGGCTGATCCAGCCCATGGCCGGCGAGATCCGCCTCGCGGGCCAGGCGATCGGGCGCGCGCGCGTGGATCAGATTGTGGCGCTCGGCGTCGTGCACATCCCGCAGGGCGACATGATCTTCTCGGAGATGACGGTCCGCGACAATCTGTTGATGGGCGCCTACCTGCCGGGGCCCTACCGCGAGCTCGACACGAGCCTCAAGGAGGTCTACGCGCTGCTGCCCAGGCTTGAGGAGCGGGAAGGCCAGACCGCTTCCACGCTCTCCGGCGGCGAGCGGCGGATGCTGGCGATTGGGCGCGGGATGATGACCGGCGGGCGCATCCTGCTGATCGACGAGCCCTCGCTCGGGCTCGCACCCATCGCGATCGACACCATCTACGGCCTGATCCGGACCCTGAAGGAGGCGGGCCGGACGATCCTCCTGGTGGAGGAGAACACGAGCCACGTCCACGATCTCGCGGATCGCGTCTATCTGCTCGATAACGGTCAGTTCGTCTGGCAGGGTTCGGCCAGCGAGCTGGACCTCCACGAGGAGATCGTCGAGACCTATCTCGGCGGCTGAGGCGGCGCGGTGGAGACCTTCGTCCAGATCCTCGTCAGCGGCCTCACGCTCGGCGCGATGTATGCGGCGAGCACGATCGGGCTGACCCTCGTGTGGGGCGCGATGGGCGTTCTCAACATGGCGCACGGCGCGCTGCTCACCATCGGCGGCTACGCCTCTTATTCGGCCGTGCTCCACCTCGGCCTACCCTGGTTTCTCGGCCTGCCGGCGGCGATGATCGTGAGCTTCGTGGTCGGCCTCGCCATCTACCACATCATCTTCCGCTTCATGTACCGGCATCCGGCGTTCGAGACCAACGTCATCATCGCCACCGTCGGCCTCGCCATCTTCCTCGAGCAGGTGACGTTGCTGATCTACGGCGCCTATCCGTTCCTGCAGCCCTTCGCCATCGAGGAGGGCTTCTTCGTCTCCGGCGTCTTCATCCGCTTCCAGAACGTGCTGATCCTGATTATGGCGGTCGTCACCATGCTGGTGGTCGCGGCGCTGCTCTCGCGCTCGCGCATGGGCCGCGCCATCCGGGCGACGGCGCTGAACCGCGAGGCGGCCCAGCTCATGGGGGTCAATGTCGGGCGCGTCTTCGCCCAGGTCATGGGGATCGCGGGCGTGGTGGCCGCGATCTCCGGAGTCATGCTGAGCTCGATCACAACGCTCTCACCGACCATGGGTTACGACCCCATGCTCAAGGCGTTCATCATCTGCGTGATTGCGGGCCTGGGTAACGTACCGGGCGCGCTCGTCGCCGCCTTCGCCCTCGGCCTCGTCGAGGCCGTGGTACAATTCGCCATCGGCGTCCGCTTCGGCTTCCCGGTGCTGCTGCTGCTGGTCATCGTCGCGCTCATCTGGCGCCCTTACGGCGTGTTCGGTCGCCGCGTGGTGCGCCGCGTCTGATGTTCGAGACCGGCCCCAACTGGCGGCGGGATGCCGCGTTCGGCGCGATCCTGATCGCGGTGATGATCGCGATCCCGTTACTCGGGCCGTCGCGCTATCTGATCGGGCAGCTCACGCTCTTCTTCATTTGGGCGACCGTGGTCTCGCAATGGAACCTGGTGTTCGGCGTCGGCGGCATCTTCTCGCTGGCGCAGATGGCGATCTTCGCCTTCGGCGGCTTCGCCACCGGCATGATGGGGCTCTATCTCGGGATCTCGCTCTGGATCGCGCTGCCGCTTGCCGGCATCGGGTCGATCCTGTTCAGCCTCCTGATCGGCCTCGCCTGCCTCAGGCTCAGGGGTCCCTATGTGGCGCTGCTGACGCTGGCCATCGCCCAGGTGATGTATCTGCTCATTATTACAGATACCGCCTGCTTCTATATGGAAGGCGTGACCTGCCGGAACTTCACCGGCGGCACGCGAGGTCTGTCGAAGTTCGGCGATTTCGGCTTCCGCGAGATGCTTGGCCGCCGGGAGTACCTGAAGGGCGACTACTACCTTTCGCTCTTCCTGCTCTCGCTGGCGTTGGTCTTCTCGTTCGTCATCATCCGCAGCCCGCTGGGCTTCGCCTTCCGCGCGCTCCGCGACAACCCGGAATACGGCATCTCCCGCGGCCTCAACCGCTTCAAGTATCAGCTCCTCGTGTTCGCCATGACGGCCTTCTTCACCGGGCTCGCAGGCGGCGTCTTCGCCGGGCATTTCCGGGTCATGGGCGCCAATGTCCTGTCGTTTCCACCCCTCCTCTTCCTGATTTCGATGATGGTGGTCGGCGGGCTGGGGCGCGCCTGGGGGCCGATCCTCGGCGCCGCACTGGTGATGCTGGCGGACGAGGGGATGAAGGACTTCGTCGAGATCAGGAATATGGGCTACGGCGCGCTGATCATCGCCATCGTCGTGCTCCTGCCCCAGGGGGCCGCGGGCGGGCTGGAGCAGGCCTGGGGATGGGGCCGGCGGCAACTGCGCCAGTTGCGCGGAGACCCGGGTTCGCCGGCGGCCGATCGCGCCGGCACGGGACGGCGCGAGTGAGGGCCAACCTCGGCTTTATCATCGCCGTCGACGTTTCCTGATAGACCACGGCGCGCGCGCTATGGCGGATGTGCCCAACGAGCCCGTCGTCTACCTCAACAGGGACTTCGCGCCTCTCGGCGAGGCGATCGAGGAAGTGCGGGCTCAGTCGTCTCTGCAGGGCACGCCGGATGACGCGCCTGAGACTGGCGGCCACGATCCACCTCGCGCGCGTGTCGAGTTGGTTGACGCCGTGTTTGCACGGCCTCTCGCCAGCGATCGCGACCTTCATGGCGACTTACTTCTTCGCCGCGTCGAGCGCCGCGACGCGCTCGCCGGCAGCCTTCTCCAGGTGCTGTCAGAACTGCGCCGCGTCGTCGGAGACAAGCTCCGCGCGATCGCGCACCCGGCTGATCGCGACGAAGAAGGTGCGCTGCGTCGTCGGGTGCCCCTGCAATGAGGCAGCTGTCGCTCGCGGAGCGGCTGGCGCCGGCGGACCTGCGTTCCCGACCGGCCGGCGCCAGCCAGTCAACCGCAAACACTACATTGCGCTGATTTGCACCGTCGCGACCGCCTCGGCCACAGGCTCGATCGCCATGCGGCCCTCATCGTGGCCGATGTCGAAGCGGTCGAGAGCAATCGATATCGAGTCGCCGCCGCACGCATGGTCAACACACGTGCAAGAGCGGGTGCAATCCGGGCGGGTGGATGATAAGGGACCGGCCTTGGTGCTCTTGTGGCGTGGATGCCAGAAGACGCATTCATTCCCGATGCTCGCAGAGGACGACGCTATGACTGATGATCCCGCCTACGAACTCCCGAAGGTTTGGAAATGGGAGCGAGAGAGTGGCGGTCAATTTGCGTCCATCAACCGGCCTGTCTCCGGCGCGACGCATGAGGCGGAGCTGCCGCGTGGCAAGCATCCGCTCCAGCTCTATTCGCTCGCAACGCCCAATGGCGTGAAGGTCACCGTCATGCTTGAGGAGTTGCTGGCAGCCGGGCACAGCGGTGCGGAGTACGATGCCTATGTCGTCGACATCGGCGAGGGCGATCAGTTCGGGTCCGGGTTCGTCGCAATCAATCCGAACTCGAAAATCCCCGCGATGGTGGATTACTCGCTGCCCAAGCCGACACGCGTGTTCGAATCGGGTGCGATCCTGCTCTACCTGGCCGAGAAGTTCGGCGCCTTCATGCCGGAGAACCCGTCGGACCGGGCCGAGTGCCTGTCATGGCTGTTCTGGCAGATGGGCTCCGCACCCTATCTCGGCGGCGGTTTCGGGCATTTCTATACCTATGCCCCCTACAGGATGGAGTATCCAATCGACCGGTTCACCATGGAGGTGAAGCGGCAACTGGACGTGCTGGACAAGCGTCTGGCCGAGACGCGCTGTGTGGCGGGCGATACGTACACCATAGCCGATATGGCGATCTGGCCGTGGTATGGCGTGCTGACCACCGGCAAGCTCTATGACGCGGCCGAGTTCCTTGCGGCGAAGGAATACACCAACGTCGTGCGCTGGTACGAGGAGATCGCGGCGCGCGATGCGGTGGTCCGCGGGCGCAAGGTCAACCGGATCGGCGGGCCGCCTGAGGATCAGCTCCGCGAGCGGCACGACGCGTCGGACTTCGAGCTTCGGACCCAAGACAAGCTGGAAGCTGCGGAATAAGAGGCATGGTCGTCGCCGTCCAAGGCCGGGTGTAAACCGGCGCGCATCTGACAGCGCTCGAGCTCGCTGAGACCAGATGGCCCGCCAGCGCTCGGCGGCGCAGATCATGGCGCCGCTGACAGATCATGTCCGGTCCGCCACCTGGACCTCCGCGCCCGCCGCTTCGAGCCCTCGCGCCAAGTCCGGTCCGGGCGGTGCGTCGGACACCAGCAGGTCCACCGCATCGAGGGGGCAGACCTGGACCAGCCTGCTCCGGTCGAACTTCGAGCTGTCTGCCGCAACGATGCAGCGCTCGGCCTGGGTCATGGCGGCCCGCGAGAACTCCGCTTCGCATAAGTAATAGTCCATGCAACCTTGCGCAGCGTGCACCGCGCCCATGGAGAGGATGGCGTGGCGTACCTGGAACCGGCGGACGAATTCGACGGTCTCGGCACCGAACGCAGCGGCGTCGTGGGAGCGCAACTCGCCGCCGGCCATGAACACGCGATTGCCGGTGCCCGACGCCAGGGTAGCGGCGATTCGGGTCGAATTGGTTACCACCACAAGGTTGGAATGCTCGCTCAGCGCGCGGGCCACATAAATCGTCGTCGAGCCCGTGTCGAGCACGAGCGAGTCCCCGTCCTGCACCTGCTGCGCGACCAGGGCGGCGATGCGTTCCTTGGCCTCCCTGTTGTCGAGCATGCGCCGCTGGATCGGCGACTCCTGAAAACGGTGCGGCAGGATGATGCCGCCGTGCACCTTGATGACCAGGCCTTCCGACACCAGCGGCTTGACGTTGCGCCGGATGGTCTCGTCGGACACCGCCAGCCGCTCGGATAGCTCGACGACGGTGCACGAGCCTTGTTGCCGCACCAGCTTCAGGATTTCCGACTGACGTACCGATACGGTCATGGCGACTCTTCTCGACCCACCGCTCCCCGAGAGAGGCAAGCCTTCCGTTCCGAAAGAAGCCTGGCAGCACAGCCAGAATAGACATAAATTGACCCTAAATCCATATATGGGATGTTGATTTGTGCGGTAAATTTGATAGGGTCGAGGCGCATTGTCGCCTCGTGCGGCTGTCCTCCGGGACCATTTCGCGTGCGAGGCCAGGGTGCGAGCGAGGAAATGGGGACGGGAGACATGACGAAAACAAAAATTACGACGGCATTGCTGTGCGGTGCAGCCCTTCTGGGCATGGCGCTGGCGCCGCTCCAGGCGCGGGCCGAGGTCGAATCCGAGGATCCGATCATCCTCACGATTCACGACTGGACCGGCCAGTACATCACGACCACCATCATGGGGGAGGTGCTGAAGACGGCGGGATACAACGTCACCTATCAGCAGGCCGATTACATCGCCCAGTTCGCCGGTCTCGAGTCCGGCGATCTGCACATCGCCATGGAGATGTGGGAGACCACGGGCAAACAGGCCATGGAGGCGAGCCTCGAGACGGGGAAGACGGTCGACCTGGGCGAGACCGGCATGCAGGCGATCGAAGAATGGTGGTATCCGCTCTACATGAAGGAACAGTGCCCCGACCTGCCTGACTGGAAGGCTCTGAACGGCTGCGCGGAGCTCTTTTCGACACCCGAGACGGCACCCAGCGGGCGCTATCTCGGCGGCCCCGTGACCTGGGGCGGCTTCGACGACGAGCGCGCCGAAGCGCTCGGCCTCGACTACGAGGTGGTGCACGCCGGCACGGACGCGGCGCTCTTCGCCGAATTGCAGTCGGCCTATGAACGCAAGGATGCCTGGCTCGGCTGGATCTATACGCCGCACTGGGCGCCGATCAAGTTCGAAGGTGAATGGGTGGAGTTTCCGACATACAGCGACGAGTGCTACGCCGACCCGGCCGTCGGCGAGAACCCGGACATGGCGTATGACTGCGGCAAGCCGCGCGGATGGATCAAGAAGGTCGGCTGGAAAGACGGCGAGGCGAAGTGGCCTTGCGCCTACGACGCAGTACGCAACTTCAGGATCGACAATCAGTCGATGGGCAACATGATCGGCCAGGTCGATCTCGAGGGTCGTGAGCTCGGCGACGTGGTCAACGACTGGATCGCTGAAAACGAAAGCGTCTGGCAGGAATGGACTGCCTGCTCTCGGTAGGGAGCCGAACGTCCCGAACGGGAAAAGGCGGTTGTAGGCGGCCGGTGCCTCGCAGTCGGGCAGCGCCGCCTGCGGCCGCCGACCAGATGTTTCTCTGACGACAAAGCGGCCGGGGTAATGGCCATGGCCGCGGCGACCGAGCCGCTGGGAACTCCAGTGCGGGGTGTGCAGGACGGTGCCCGTCCCGTCAAGTTCGCCTGCCGATCGGTGTGGAAGATATTCGGCGATGGCGCGGCGCAGTTCCTGGTTCGCACTGGTCAGGCACCGACGGCTGCCGATCTTGCAGGGGCCGGACTGATCGGCGCGGTGCGCGACGTCACGCTCGAGATCGGATCCGGCGAGATATTCGTCATCATGGGCCTGTCCGGCTCGGGCAAGTCGACCCTCGTGCGCTGCATGTCGCGGCTGATCGAACCGACCGCAGGCGAGATCACCTTCGAGGAGCGCGACCTGCTGAAATTCTCCCAGCGGGAGATGATCGCGCTGCGCCGCCACAAGATGGGCATGGTGTTCCAGCACTTCGCACTGTTGCCCCACCTCACCGTGCTCGGCAACGTCGCCTTTCCGCTTGAGATGCAGGGCGTACCGCGCCGCACGCGCGAGAAGTCGGCGCTCGAAGTGATCGAACTGGTAGGCCTCGCGGGACGTGAACGCTATTTCCCGCGCCAGTTGTCGGGCGGCCAGCAGCAGCGTGTCGGAATTGCCCGCTCGCTCGTCGTCAAACCGGAGATCTGGTTACTGGACGAACCCTTCTCGGCGCTCGATCCACTGATCCGGCGCGAGATGCAGGACGAGTTCCTGCGCCTGCAGAACATGCTCAACAAGACGATCGTCTTCATCACCCACGATTTCGACGAGGCCATCCGCCTCGCCGACCGCATCGCCATCATGAAGGATGGCATCATCATCCAGATCGGCACCCCGGAGGAGCTGGTAATTCGACCGGCAACCGACTATGTCGCCGAGTTCACGCGCGAGGTGTCGCGCGCCAAGGTGCTCTCGGTGCGCTCGGTGATGCGGCCGGCAGCCGCCGGGCGGAGGCAGCAGGACTATGCCGGTGAGGTGCGGCCGGACATGCGGGTTTCCGAAGTCGCAATAGAAGTCGATGCTGCCGACCGACCATTCGCCGTTCGCGGCGACGACGGGCGGCTGATCGGCGAGCTGATGCGGGACGACCTGATCGCCGTACTGATCGGCCGGGACCGCCGTTGACGGCGTTCGTCCTCACCCCCTCCTGCGCGCGGGGGAGACGGCAATCGACAACCCTGGTCGGGTCCGGATGCGCCCCTTTCTCCTGAACGGCATGTGGCTCGCGGCCATTGCCGCGACGGCGTCCCTCGTGGTCTACGGCCAGGCGCTGCCGTCCTGGACGCTGAAGTACCCGCGCTACTGGGAGCTGCCGCTCAAGGGCTGGATTTCCGACCTGATGAAGTGGCTGGTGAATGACGCCACCTTCGGGTTGTTCACCTTCAAGGAGCTGACGCGCTCAATCTCCTGGCTGCTGGACTGGCCGCTGCAGCTCGCCACCAGCCTACTGTCGAGCGGCTTTCTGCACGGCCAGGGTTCGAAAGCCGTGGAGATCTTGCCGCCCCTTTCCTGGATTGCCGTGACCACCCTTGCGGTGCTGATCGCGCATTTCGCCGGGGGCCGGAAGCTGGCGCTGCTGATCGGCGGCTGTTTTCTCTACCTCGCTGTCTTCGGCCAGTGGGACAGCGCCATGATCACGCTGTCGTCGATCGCCATCGCGGTGCCCTTCGGGGTTGCCGGCGGCCTCCTGTTGGGGATTGCCGGCCACCGTTGGCCGCGGTTCGAGCGGCTGCTTACGCCGCTGCTCGATCTCATGCAGACCGTGCCAATCTTCGCCTATCTCGTGCCCGTTCTCTTTCTGTTCGGCTTCGGGACGGTAGCGGCGATGATCGCCACCATAATCTACGCCATGCCCCCCATGGTGCGAGTCACCATGCTGGCGCTGCGCCAGGTACCGAGCGAGGTCATCGAATGCGGGCGCATGGCCGGCTGTACGACGAGGCAGATGCTCTGGAGGGTGATGCTACCCTCGTCGTTGCCGAGCCTGATGGTCGGGGTCAACCAGGTCATCATGCTGTCGCTCAACATGGTGATCATCGCCTCGATGATCGGCGCCGGCGGTCTCGGCTACGACGTTCTCACCTCCCTTAAGCGGCTCGACATCGGCGGTGGACTGGAGGCCGGTGTCGCCATCGTGGTGCTGGCCATCGCGCTCGACCGCCTGAGCCAGGCGTTCGCCCGCCGCCCGCCGCCGGAGCACTATTCCGAACAGCCGCACGGTCTTCTGGCTCGCCATCCCAACCTTGCCATCGCGCTCGGCGTGATCCTGCTGACCGGCGCGGCGGGGCTGCTACTACCCGCTCTGCAGCGCTACCCCGCCGCCCTGGAGCTCACCACCGGGCCCTATTGGGACGCGCTGGTGAGCTATCTCAACATCAACTTCTTCGATCAGTTCGAGGCGGTGAAGACCTTCCTGCTGATCTATCTGCTGATTCCGGTGAAACGCTTTCTGCTCGGGCTGCCGTGGCCCTGGGTGATCGTTCTGCTGGGGCTGGCCGGCTGGAGGCTCGGCGGGTGGCGACTGGCGTTGCAGGTCTCCCTGCTGGCGCTCTTCATCGTGGTGATGGGATTTTGGGACAAGGCCATGATCACCGTCTACCTCTGCGGCATCTCGGTAGCGATTGCGGCCCTTGTCGGCATACCCATCGGCATCGCGGCCGCCGAGAACGAGCGCGTCGGACGGATCGTGCAAGTGGCGATCGATACACTGCAGACCTTGCCGGCCTTCGTCTATCTGATCCCGGTGGTGATGCTGTTCCGGGTCGGCGATTTCTCCGCCATGATCGCCGTTATCGCCTATGCCATCGCTCCGGTCATTCGCTACACCGCGCATGGCATCCGCCAGATCCCGCCGGAGCTCATCGAGGCGGGGGTGGCGACCGGGTGCAACCGCATCCAACTCCTCCGCAAGATCAAGCTGAAGCTGGCGCTGCCCGAGATCATGCTGGGCATCAACCAGACCATCATGCTCGCCCTCTCCATGCTCGTCATCACCGCCTTGGTCGGCACGCGTGACCTGGGGCAGGAAGTCTACATAGCGCTCACCAAGGCAGACACCGGCCGCGGCGTTGTCGCCGGGCTGTGCGTCGCCTCCATCGCCATCATCGCGGACCGGCTGATCGCAAGCTGGGCCAATCGGCGCAAACGAGAGCTGGGACTGTCATGACCGATTCGATCTCAGCCGAGGCCCGGGCCGCGTCTCTCGCGTACTGGTCCGGTCCAGTCGAGCCGGAGCCGATCGCAGGCGGCATCACCAACACCAACTTTCTGGTAAGGGACCGTGGCGAGCGCTACTTCGTGCGCGTCGGCGAGGACATCCCCGTACATGGCGTCCTGCGCTTCAACGAGGCGGCGGCAGCGCGCGCGGCGGCATCGGCGGGGGTCGCTCCGGCGCTGATCTACAGCGAACCGGGCGCGCTGGTCAGTCGCTTCGTCGAGGGCCGGACGCTGTCTGCGAAAGAGGTGCGCGCGCCCGCCATGCTGGAGCGCATCGTGCCCCTGGTGGGACGCTGTCATCGGGACGTCCCGCGCGTCTTGCGCGGCCCGGTCCTGATGTTCTGGGTCTTCCACGTGGTGCGCGACTATGCCGCCACGCTGCGAGAGGGCGACAGCCGCTTCGTGCCGCAGCTCACCGCCCTGCTCGCGCAAGCCAACGCGCTGGAGGTGGCGGTCGGCCCGATCGATGTCGTCTTCGGCCACAATGACCTGTTGGCGGCCAACTTCATCGACGACGGCACGCGTCTGTGGCTGGTCGATTGGGAATACGCCGGGTTCAACAGCCCGCTATTCGATCTCGGCGGGCTCGCCTCCAACAGTGAGCTGACGTCCGAGCAGGAGGACTGGCTGCTCGAACGCTATTTCGAGCGGCCCCCCGATACGGCAGGCAAACGGCGCTACCGGGCGATGAAGTGCGCTTCGCTGTTGCGCGAGAGCATGTGGTCCATGGTGTCTGAAATTCACTCCCCGCTCGACGTCGACTACGTCGCCTACACCCGGGAGAACCTGGCTCGCTTCGAACGCGCCTATGCGGAGTTCGTGGACGGATGCTGAATAAACAATAAGGGAATTGAGATGGCTGATGTTCCTGCGGCTGCGCGCGTCGTCATCATCGGCGGCGGCATCATCGGCTGCTCCACCGCCTATCATCTGGCGCGACTCGGTTGGCGTGAGGTCGTGCTGTTCGAGCGGGCCAAGCTGACCAGTGGCTCGACCTTCCATGCTGCCGGGTTGGTCGGCCAACTGCGCACCAATGCGAACATCACCCGGTTGCTGACGGAAAGCGTCGCGCTCTATGAGCGGCTCGAGCGCGAGACCGGCCAGGCGACGGGCTGGAAACAGAACGGCGGCCTGCGGCTCGCGTGCAACCGCGAACGCATGACGGAGCTCAAGCGCCAGGCGACCACCGCGCGCTCCTTCGGCCTTGAGATGCATATCCTGGACCCCAGGGAGGCGCGGGATCTCTGGCCGCTGATGGACATCGCCGACCTGGAGGGCGCCGCCTTCCTGCCGACCGATGGCCAGGCGAATCCCTCGGATATCACCCAGGCGCTCGCCAAGGGCGCGCGGCAGGGCGGCGTGACCATCATCGAGGACTGCGCGGTCACGGGATTCGCGGTGAAGAACGGACGTGTCGCAGGGGTGCTGACGGAGCAGGGTGACATCGCCGTCGAAATCGTCGTCAACTGCGCCGGCCAATGGGCACGCGAGGTGGGTGCGATGGCCGGTGTCAACGTCCCGCTGGTCTCGGTGCAGCATCAGTACCTGATTACCGACCCCATCGAAGGCGTGACGCACGGTCTCCCGACCCTGCGCGATCCCGACCGCCTGATCTACTTCAAGGAGGAGGTCGGCGGCCTGGTGATGGGTGGCTACGAACCCAATCCCAGGCCCTGGGCCGAGAAGGGCATTCCGCCCGGCTTCAACTTCTCGTTGCTCGACCCCGACCTGGACCATTTCGAGCCGCTCATGAAGCAGGCTCTGGCGCGTGTGCCGGCGCTCGAGCGAGCGGGCGTCAAGGAAGTGATCAACGGTCCGGAATCCTTCACCCCCGACGGGAACTTCATCCTCGGCGAGGCGCCGGAGCGGCGCGGTTTCTATGTCGGTGCCGGCTTCAACGCCTTCGGCATCGCAAGCAGCGGCGGCGCCGGAAAGATGCTGGCCGAGTGGATCGTCGGCGGCGAGGCGCCGATTGACCTCTGGGCGGTCGACATTCGCCGCTTCGGTCGACCGCATCTTGCGATTGACTGGGTACGCAAGCGGACGCTGGAGCTCTATGGCAAGCACTACACGCTCGCCTGGCCGCACGAAGAGCACGAGGCCGGGCGGCCCAACCGGGTCTCGCCGCTCTACGCCGCCCTCAAGGCGCAGGACGCCTGCTTCGGCGAGAAGCTCGGATGGGAGCGCCCCAACTGGTTCGCGCGCAACGGCGAAACGCCGCGCGACGTGTACTCTTACGGCCGGCAGAACTGGTTCGAAGCGGTCGGCAAGGAGCATCGCGCGGTGCGTGAGCGGGTCGGCCTGTTCGACCAATCCTCCTTCGCCAAGTTCCTGATGGTCGGACCGGATGCGGCGGCGGCGCTCACCTGGATCTGCGCCAACGACGTCGACAAGCCGGTCGGCGCGGTGACCTACACGCAGATTCTGAATGACCGCGGCGGCATCGAGTGCGACCTCACCGTGTCGCGCCTGGACGAGGATCAGTTCTACATCGTAACGGGCACCGGTTTTGCCACCCGCGACTTCGACTGGATCCGCCGTGCGATTCCCGAGGGTTCGCGCGCCTATCTAGTGGACGTGACCTCGGCCCATGCGACGCTCTCGCTGATGGGACCGAAGGCGCGCGATCTCCTCACTGCGGTCAGCGACTCCGATCTCTCAAACGAGCGTTTTCCTTTCGCAAACGGGCGGCACATCGAGATCGGCGGCGTGTGCCTCTATGCAATTCGGATCAGCTACGTCGGCGAGCTGGGCTGGGAGCTGCACATTCCCGCCGAGCAGGCGCTTGGCGTCTACGAGCTGCTTCTGGAAGCCGGCAAGGCGTACGGTCTCGCCAATGCCGGTTATCGCGCGATCGAGAGCCTGCGCCTGGAGAAGGGCTATCGCGCCTGGGGCAGCGATATCGGCCCGGACCATACGCCTCTGGAGGCCGGCCTCGGCTGGGCGGTCAAGCTGCGCAAGAATATCTCCTTCAAGGGACGGGACGCGCTGGTCGCGCAACGGGCCGCACCGCTCGAAAAACGCCTGGCGTGCTTTGCGGTGGACAATCCCTCGATCGACCTGCTCGGCGGCGAAACCATCTACCGCAACGGCCGGCGCTCCGGTTGGCTCACCTCCGGCGGTTGGGGCTACACGGTCGGGCAAAACATCGGCTACGGCTACGTGCGCTCCGGCAACGGCGTCTCCGACGATTTTCTCTACGGCGGCACCTACGAGCTTGAAGTGGTGGACGAGCGCGTCCCCTGCACGATACGGCGGGGTCCCCTCTACGATCCCGAGATGAAGCGGGTAAAGAGCTGATGGGTCAAGTCCGAAAGGTGCCGGATAATTTGGCGTGGCGTGCGGGAGCTGAGGTCTATGCTGTCAACGGCGGAGAGACAAAATTAGTAATCCCTGAATTTGCCATGGATGGACCAACTGCGCCAATCATGCGCTAACCTACGACATTCATTTGGCTTTTCTCTTGGTGCGCTGGCTTCCTAGCGATCGTGTCCCTGGGAGTGGTGTATCTGACGGCTTGTGGCCGCGCTCTCCGGCAAGGCCGGTTTGATCAGCGCTCCACGGCTGGCAGGCTGACCAGGGGATCGTCGCTCATCTGGCCGATGGTTTCCAGGGTCATGTACCTGGCGCGTTGAAAGGCCCATTCATCGTTCTGCTCGAGCAGGAGGGCGCCGACCAGACGGACGATCGCGTCGTCGTTGGGGAAGATGCCGACCACGTCGGTCCTGCGCTTGATCTCGCCGTTGAGACGTTCGATCGGATTCGTGCTGTGGAGCTTGGTCCGGTGCTCCTCGGGGAAGGTCATGTAGGCCAGCACGTCGGTCTCCGCGTCGTCCATGGTGGCGGCGAGCTTGGAGACCTTCGGGCGGATCTGATTGGCGACCGCGCGCCATTGCACGCTCGCGGCTTCCGGCGTCTCCTGGGCGAAGGGGGTGGCAATGAAGGCCGAGACGACCCGCCGCCCGCTCTTGCCGGCATGGGCGAGCACGTTGCGCATGAAGCGGACGCGGCAGCGCTGCCAGGTGGCGCAGAGCACCTTGGTGACTGCGGCCTTGATGCCTTCATGGGCATCGGAGACGACGAGCTTGACGCCGCGCAGCCCCCGGCGCGTCAGCTTGCGCAGGAACTCCGTCCAGATCGGCTCGGCCTCCGAGGTGCCGATCTCCATGCCCAGCACCTCGTGCCTTCCATCGCCGTTGACGCCGACGGCGATGATGACGGCGACCGACACGATGCGCCCCCCGCGACGGACCTTCAGGTAGGTGGTGTCGATCCACAGATACGGCCAGTCGCCTTCGATCGGCCGCTCCAGGAAGGCCTTCACCTTGCCGTCGATCTCCTCGCACAACCGGCTGACCTGGCTCTTGGAGATGCCGGTCATCCCCATCGCCTGCACCAGGTCGTCGACCGAGCGGGTCGACACCCCCTTGATGTAGGCTTCCTGGATCACCGCCGTCAGCGCTTTCTCGGCCATGCGGCGGGGTTCGAGGAACGAGGGGAAGAAGGAGCCCTTCCTGAGCTTCGGGATGCGCAGTTCGACGGTCCCGGCGCGGGTCTGCCAGTCCCGGTCACGATATCCGTTGCGCTGAGCCTGACGCAGCGGGCTCTTCTCGCCATAGCCGGCGCCGGTGGCCGCGCCCACCTCCAGCTCCATCAGCCGCTCCGCGGCAAAGCCGATCATCTCACGCAGCAGATCCGCGTCCGGGGTCTTCTCCACGAACGTGCGCAGGCTCATGATATCTTCGGTCATCGGTGCTCTCTCCGGTCAAAGGTTGGTCTCGCAACCAGACCCTACCGGAGAGCGCTGATGACCAGCCCGCCGACCAGCTACACCACCTCGTGGGACACGACCATCGCTCCAGGGCACAATTCGGTTGTAAGTCACCTCACGTTCAGGTTGGGCGATGTCATCGTCAACGTCCGAGAACCGCGAAGCGCTACAACGAAGTCATGCGCTGACGGAAGGAAGGAGGCATGAATGCCTCCTTCCGGGAATAGTCGGGCCCGAGAGCAAGCTGCCACGCAGAACATCCAGGACGCGCGGAGACACGAAGACGGACCCGCTCGGTGTTTGGTACGGGTCGGTATACCGTGGAGGCGCCTATTTTGTTGATCGGCGCGCCGATTCGACGCTGATCGGCATGCTAACGTGTTGATGTCGCGCAACTATGAGGGGTCAACATTTGACGCCGGTCGACAGTAATCGGGACCGATTCGGAAATGGGGTCGACCTTTGCGGTGCGGCCCTGCGGTAGTAAAATAAGAGCTTGAGCCGAGCCTCGGATATTGTCTAAGCCCAACCCAGCCGTCTTATCCCTCCCTCGCCGCGCCCTCGGGGCCGCGGCACCTCCAAACCACCCACCCATCGAGCCAATCGGACGGTGCCGCACGGCGGCCCGCCGGCGACCGCGTTCATGCCTTGTGCCGAGCGCCGGGGCCGCTTTGCCAGCTCCGTAGCCGCCCGCGCCCGCCGCGCCGCGGCGGGCGTCCGCAATACGTATCGCCGGCCCGCCGTCCACCAGTCTCACCTTTCGAAACGGAGTATCGCCATGACTATCCAGACCCTGCCGGACGACCCGAACTACGCCTTCTGTCCGAGCTACGACCTCGGCGACGAACCCCAGCAGATCCGCATCGTGTTCGAGGGGGTCGAGGGGTATGCACCCACAGCCCTCGTGGCCTTAACCGCCATCAGTGCCTTGTCGCCGGTACTCATCGGACGCCCCGATTGGCGCAAGACCTTCGTGGCAGCGAGATCTGGCACATTATTGCGCTGCCGTTGACACACGGGCTTCGAACATTGGCGAGACAGGAACCGGCGATCATGCCGGCCCCTTCAAGGGCACCTGTTCGCCGCCGAGCGGCCCGTTCTCCGGTTCGCGCTTCGCTTCCGCGCCAGAGCTCGCGTTGGCTTAGCCGCCAGCTAGTGTGATGTCCCAGAGATAGATGATATATGTATGGGCAGTTTCCTGTCAGGAGTCTGCCCATGCCCCGTGGTCGCCCCATCGAACCCGTCGTTCTCACGGACGACGAGAAAGATCAGCTCCTCAGCCTCGCCAACTCTCGCTCCTTGCCTCATGGAGTGGTGCGGCGTGCGCAAATCGTTCTCGCCTGCGCCCAGGGCGAGGCGAACGCCTCGATCGCCCGGCGCATGCGCCTGAGCGATGCCACCGTTGGCAAGTGGCGGAAGCGCTATCGCATGCAAGGGATCGAGGGGTTGCACGATGAACTGCGCGCGGGCCGGCCCAGAACCCATGACGATGAACGGGTCGCCGAGGTCATCAACACCGCGCTCCAGACCAAACCACCCGATGGCGCCACCCATTGGAGCGTGCGCGCCATGGCCGAGCAAAGCGGCGTCTCCAAGAGCACCGTGCAACGCTGGTTCAGTCTGTTCGCCATCCAACCCCACCGCCAGCGCTACTTCAAGCTCTCCAACGACCCCTTCTTCGTCGAGAAGGTGCGCGATATCGTCGGCCTCTATCTCAACCCGCCCGACCACGCCGTCGTGCTCTGTGTCGACGAGAAAACCCAGGTCCAGGCGCTCAACCGCACCCAACCGATGCTGCCGATGGGGCTGGGCTACGTCGAAGGGGTCACCCACGATTACGTCCGTCACGGCACCACCACCCTGTTCGCCGCCCTCGACATCGCCACCGGACAGGTCATCACCCAGTGCAAGAAGCGCCATCGCCACCAGGAGTTTCTCGCCTTCCTACGCCACATCGACGCCAACGTCCCCGAACCGTTCGACGTTCACCTCATCGCCGACAACTACGCCACCCACAAGCACCCGAAGGTCAGAGCTTGGCTCGCAAGGCGACCGCGATACCACATCCACTACACACCCACCTATGCCTCGTGGCTCAACCAGGTCGAGCGCTGGTTCGGCATCATCACTCAAACGGCCATTCGACGCGGCTCGTTCTCCAACGTCAGCGAACTGGTGAACAAGATCGATCTCTTCGTCCACCACTACAACGCCAAAGCCACTCCTTTCATGTGGACCGCAACCGCAGACTCAATACTCGCAAAAGTCCAGAGACTTTGCTCATATATCTCTGGGACACAACACTAGCAGCTCAACCAGACCCTTGCGACAAACCCGCTCTGATAATCCGAGGCATGGCGGTAATTCTCGACGCACGGGCTCAGCACGATCGGAGCCGTATCGTTGATGATCGGCATGAACCAGCCGGTCTCCTTCACCGTCTCAGCGACCGCGCGATAGGCCTCCGTAGCGGCATCCTGATCGGCCATTTGATGCGCAGCGGTGATTTGTTCGCCTACACCGATATCCTGCATGCCGTCCGGTTGGTTGACCGGGTTCAAGAACATGTCCAGCCAATACCCCGCGGTCCAGCCCCAGGACATCTGGACCAGCGACCACTCGGGATCGAAGCCTTCAAAAAACTTGGCGAGATAGGCGTTCCATTCCATGAGGTCGATTTCGGCGTCAAAGCCCGCATCGTTGAGATCTTGCTGAATCCACTCGACCATCTTGACGGGCTTCGGGCCGGAGGCGCTGGTGGGCGCGGCAACAACGAGCTTGGTGCCGACCGCGCCGGCGTCCTCGAGAAGTGCACGCGCCTTGTCCGGATCATAGGCGTGCCACCGGTCGCCGTCTCTGAAGGCGCTCGAGGTTCTGCTGAGCCAGCTTTCCCCCGTCAGAACCGTGCCCACCAGGAGCTCATTGGCGATCCCCTCACGGTCTATGGCGTGATGGACGGCCATCCGGACCCGCGGGTCGGCAAAGGCCTCCTCATACTTGTTGAAGTTCAATGTCCAGATATGGGGCATTGGGCCCTTCGAAACGACGAAGCCCTTCTCCTCCAGGCCGGCAAGGCTGTCCGGATCGGCCTGGATGATAAAGTGGACCTCGCCGGCCCGGAGCGCGGCCTGGCGGGCGGCGGGGTCCGGCATCACGAGTACGATCACCTTGTCGAGGAAGGCCCTCCAGTCTTCGTTCCAGTAGTCATCGAACCGCTCCATGATGAGGTGATCACCTGGGACCCTCTCGACGAATGCGAATGGTCCGGTTCCGACGATGCTGGACTGAACCCCCTCGTTGCCATACGTCTCGACCGATTCCGGGCTGATGATGCCCATGGGCCCGCAGTCGGTCTGGGTGAACATCCGCAGGAAGGGATTGAACGGATGGGATAGATGGAAGCGGACCGTGTAATCGTCCACGGCCTCGACCCTGTCCATGCCGGCGATATCCCAGCGCCAGCCCGCCGCTGCCGCTGCAGCATCGTAGAACTGCTGCGCGTTTTCTCGGCCCACCGTGGTCTGGTCGAATTGGCGATAGACGTTGAAGACGACGTCGTCCGCCGTGAAGTCGGTGCCGTCGTGAAATTTCACGCCTTCCTTCAGGTGGAACGTGTAGGTCTTGCCGTCATCGGAAATATCCCAGGACTGGGCGAGACCCGGAATGAGCGGCGGCGGGACGTTCTCTTCGTCGGTCATATCCTGTTGCACCAGGGGCTCGGCGATATGGTTCATCACCCATCGCGCCGTAGCGGTGGCACAGGTGATATGCGGATCCAACTCGCCAAACCCGGCCTCGTTGGCGACGATCAGCGTCCCGCCTCGCTGCGGCTCTGCCGCAACGTTGTCGGCATATGCCGCGAGCAAGAGGGCAGCGACGGCTAGAATCCCGAGCTTCTCGAGTATCGACATTTGTGTGATCCCCCTTTAGCCGAACCGGGACTCCCCGGGTGGCTTCTCCCAAACGCCGACAATGATAGCAGAATGGGCATCCGACCGCGAAACCGGGCAGGTCGTGTCCCCGGGAGTGGTGTAGCTGACGGCTGGTGGCCGCGCTCTCCGGCAAGGCCGGTTTGATCAGCGCTCCACGGCTGGCAGGCTGACCAGGGGATCGTCGCTCATCTGGCTGATGGTTTCCAGGGTCATGTACCTGGCGCGCTGAACGGCCCATTCGTCGTTCTGCTCGAGCAGGAGGGCGCCGACCAGACGGACGATCGCGTCGTCGTTGGGGAAGATGCCGACCACGTCGGTCCTGCGCTTGATCTCGCCGTTGAGACGCTCGATCGGATTCGTGCTGTGGAGCTTGGTCCGGTGCTCCTTGGGGAAGGTCATGTAGGCCAGCACGTCGGTCTCCGCGTCGTCCATGATGGCGGCGAGCTTGGAGACCTTCGGGCGGATCTGGTCGGCGACCGCGCGCCATTGCACGCTCGCGGCTTGCGGCGTCTCCTGGGCGAAGGCGGTGGCAATGAAGGCCGAGACGACCCGCCGCCCGCTCTTGCCGGCATGGGCGAGCACGTTGCGCATGAAGTGGACGCGGGGGCTGTTGAAAAACCCGTTCTTGGCACGCGGCTCGCGTCTGATCCTGTGTCTTCGGCGGCCACGAGCACATTCCGAACAGGTCAGGCGTGACGGGTCTGTAACAAGCACTGGGTGTTGTTAAGCCTCCACCTGCGCGGCGCTCCGGCTCGGTCGCGGGAGTAACGGGGGCTTGTGTCTGCGACGCCTCGGGCTTGAACTGGCTGCGGGTGGGGTGAAGAGGCCGTTCGAGCACTGGCGTGCTGTAGCGGCACCCGATGTTAAGCCTGGTCCGAACCATTTTGTCGCCTCGGTCACTGATGGCGCGGGTTTCCCGTGACCTCGTTCAAGAGAATGGGACTTCGAACATGGTTCCTCCCCACTCGCGACGGAGATGAAACCTGGGAGGATGTTCCATGGCGCGCAAGTCTCGAAGAACCCGGCGCCTCAGGGTGGTGAACCCGGACTGCGCAGGGATCGACATCGGCAAGGACCGGCATTTCGTGGCGGTCGACCCGGAACGCAGCGATGAGCCGGTGCGTTCGTTCGGCTCCTTTACCCGCGATCTGGAGGAGATGGCGGCGTGGCTGGCGTCGTGCGGGGTGACCAAGGTCGCGATGGAGTCGACCTCGGTCTACTGGATCCCGGTCTACGAGACGCTGGAGCGCGCGGGCTTCGAGGTGATGCTGGTGCCGCCGCGCATGACGAAGCAGATCGGCGGGCGCAAGAGCGACGTGCTGGACTGCCAGTGGATCTGGCAGCTGATGTCCTACGGCCTGCTGCGGGGAGCGTTCCGTCCGGGCGACGAGGTTTGCCCGCTGCGCTCCTACGCACGCCAGATGAGGCGGCTGACCAGGGACCGCTCCCGCTGCGTCCTGCACATGCAGAAGGCGCTGACCGAGATGAACGTCAAGCTCGACTCGGTGATCGCCAACATCACGGGACTGACCGGCCAGCGCATCCTGCGCGCGATCATCGACGGCGAGCGTGACCCAGAGCGCCTGGCGACGCTCCGCCACCGGGGCATCAAGGCCGACGCCGATACGATCGCCGCGAGCCTTCAGGGGACGTGGCGCGAGGAGCACCTCTTCGCCCTCGAACAGGCCATGCAGCGCTACGACTTCCTGACCCAGCAGATCGACGACTGCGAGGTCCGGGTGATGGCCGAGATCGAGCGCCTGGCACCGCCGGACGATCTCCCGGACGGCGGCGCGCCGGACCCTGCCCCCGGCACGACCTCCGAAACCGCGTCGAGCCGCTCTGCGAACGCCGCAAGCAACTACACCGGCAAGGAGGGCATCCAGGCCCTGGCGTTGCGCGGAATGATGGGCGTCGACCTCACCGCGATCCCCACCATCGGTCCCGGTACCGCACTGGTGATCGCCTCGGAGATCGGCCCGGACTTCTCCGCCTTCCCCTCCGCCCAGCACTTCTGCTCCTGGCTTGCGCTCGCGCCGGGAACCAGGATCAGCGGCGGCAAGAACCTCCCCGGCAAGTCGCCGAAGGCGGTCAACCCCGTCGGGCAGGCCCTGCGCATGGCGGCCATGGCCGCGCGCCGCAGCGAGACCTTCATCGGCGCCAAGCACCGCGCAAGGCTCGCCCGAATGGACACCCCCGTTGCGATCAAGGCGACCGCCCGCGAACTCGCCTGCCTGATCTACCTCATGGTGACCGAAGGCCAGAAATACGTCGAGCAGGGCATCGACGCCTACGAGAAGCGGCGCCTCAACAGAAAGTTCGCTCATCTCGACCGCCAAGCCCGAAAACTCGGGCTCCAACTCGTCCCGAAAATGCAAGGAGAGGAAAAACAGAACCCAATGCTGTCAATCGCTTAGGCACCTGTTACTCAAGAGCCTCCACCTGCGCGGCGCTCCGGCTCGGTCGCGGGAGTAACGGGGGCTTGTGTCTGCGACGCCTCGGGCTTGAACTGGCTGCGGGTGGGGTGAAGAGGCCGTTCGAGCACTGGCGTGCTGTAGCGGCACCCGATGTTAAGCCTGGTCCGAACCATTTTGTCGCCTCGGTCACTGATGGCGCGGGTTTCCCGTGACCTCGTTCAAGAGAATGGGACTTCGAACATGGTTCCTCCCCACTCGCGACGGAGATGAAACCTGGGAGGATGTTCCATGGCGCGCAAGTCTCGAAGAACCCGGCGCCTCAGGGTGGTGAACCCGGACTGCGCAGGGATCGACATCGGCAAGGACCGGCATTTCGTGGCGGTCGACCCGGAACGCAGCGATGAGCCGGTGCGTTCGTTCGGCTCCTTTACCCGCGATCTGGAGGAGATGGCGGCGTGGCTGGCGTCGTGCGGGGTGACCAAGGTCGCGATGGAGTCGACCTCGGTCTACTGGATCCCGGTCTACGAGACGCTGGAGCGCGCGGGCTTCGAGGTGATGCTGGTGCCGCCGCGCATGACGAAGCAGATCGGCGGGCGCAAGAGCGACGTGCTGGACTGCCAGTGGATCTGGCAGCTGATGTCCTACGGCCTGCTGCGGGGAGCGTTCCGTCCGGGCGACGAGGTTTGCCCGCTGCGCTCCTACGCACGCCAGATGAGGCGGCTGACCAGGGACCGCTCCCGCTGCGTCCTGCACATGCAGAAGGCGCTGACCGAGATGAACGTCAAGCTCGACTCGGTGATCGCCAACATCACGGGACTGACCGGCCAGCGCATCCTGCGCGCGATCATCGACGGCGAGCGTGACCCAGAGCGCCTGGCGACGCTCCGCCACCGGGGCATCAAGGCCGACGCCGATACGATCGCCGCGAGCCTTCAGGGGACGTGGCGCGAGGAGCACCTCTTCGCCCTCGAACAGGCCATGCAGCGCTACGACTTCCTGACCCAGCAGATCGACGACTGCGAGGTCCGGGTGATGGCCGAGATCGAGCGCCTGGCACCGCCGGACGATCTCCCGGACGGCGGCGCGCCGGACCCTGCCCCCGGCACGACCTCCGAAACCGCGTCGAGCCGCTCTGCGAACGCCGCAAGCAACTACACCGGCAAGGAGGGCATCCAGGCCCTGGCGTTGCGCGGAATGATGGGCGTCGACCTCACCGCGATCCCCACCATCGGTCCCGGTACCGCACTGGTGATCGCCTCGGAGATCGGCCCGGACTTCTCCGCCTTCCCCTCCGCCCAGCACTTCTGCTCCTGGCTTGCGCTCGCGCCGGGAACCAGGATCAGCGGCGGCAAGAACCTCCCCGGCAAGTCGCCGAAGGCGGTCAACCCCGTCGGGCAGGCCCTGCGCATGGCGGCCATGGCCGCGCGCCGCAGCGAGACCTTCATCGGCGCCAAGCACCGCGCAAGGCTCGCCCGAATGGACACCCCCGTTGCGATCAAGGCGACCGCCCGCGAACTCGCCTGCCTGATCTACCTCATGGTGACCGAAGGCCAGAAATACGTCGAGCAGGGCATCGACGCCTACGAGAAGCGGCGCCTCAACAGAAAGTTCGCTCATCTCGACCGCCAAGCCCGAAAACTCGGGCTCCAACTCGTCCCGAAAATGCAAGGAGAGGAAAAACAGAACCCAATGCTGTCAATCGCTTAGGCACCTGTTACTCAAGAGAGCGTGGAACATTGACCCCCTGTTGGGGGTGATCGGCGTCCAAATTTGACCTAGCGCCAGGCGAAGTCCTGGGAAGGAGGATGAGTTGATCTGAAACCTTCCGACGCTGCCCAGCGGGTTCGACTCCCGCCCGGCAAAGGTGCAGCCCGCCAGCCGGAAGCGAGTCTTGCATGGCGTGCGGCAACGCCCGTCGTGAAGCGTAGACAGCGGGTGACGAAGCGTCGCAGTGAGCCTCGAGAGTTGCAATGACGACGCCTTCAGTGTGGTCAATCTGGGGGCAGCACCGGAAGCGCCGCGAGCGGCGAGGCGTGACGGGTCGTCCGGGGTCGTGGACCGGCGCAGAGTTACAGGATGGGGAGCCAGGAAACCTGGGAGATCCTGCTTTTGCCCGTGGGCAAGGTCGCTGGAGGGGGGATGGCCAGCGTGAACAATATAGATCCCGGCCCGTCGTCGGGCCTGCAGGGCGGCGGGAGCGCAGTGGCGGACACGAATGCGCAGGCACCTGCGGAGCCGGCTGGCGAACCAATAAGTCGAAGGACGCGCGGAGCAGGAAGTCGTAGCGCCCCGATAGTACCGCCGAAGGCGGGGAACCGTGGCCATCGGGACCCGCTGGAGGGAAGCGGGGCGTCACATGTCCAGACCCACTGACGGGACACGATGGAGGAGACGCTGCGCTCCACAAACACGTACACGAAACAGCAGTGGATAGCCGAACAGGCGAGGGTGCACCCGGATCGGGTGTTCACGTCCCTACACCATCTGATCGACGGCGAGTGGATGCGCGAGGCATATCGCCGGACGCGCAAGGATGGGGCGACGGGCGTCGACGGCGTGACGGCCGCCGGCTACGAGAAGGACCTTGATGCCAATCTCGAAGGCCTCTTGGACCGGATCAAGTCGGGCCGCTACTTCGCGCCGCCGGTGCGCCGGCACTACATCCCCAAGGCGGACGGCACGAGACGCCCTCTCGGCATCCCGACGTTCGAAGACAAGGTGGCGCAGCGGGCGATCCTGATGCTTCTGGAGCCGATCTACGAGGGCGACTTTCTGCCGTGCTCGTACGGCTTCCGGCCCGGGCGCTCAGCCCACGACGCCCTGTACGCGCTGCGCACGGGCATCATGGAGCGAGGCCAGCGGTGGGTGATCGATGCGGATGTGTCGAACTACTTCGATAGCATCTCGCACACCCACCTGCGCGCATTCCTCGACCTGCGGATCAAGGATGGCGTCATCAGACGCATGATCGACAAATGGCTGAAGGCGGGGGTTCTCGAAGACGGGGTCCTGCGCCGATCCGAGACCGGCACGCCCCAAGGCGGGGTCATCAGTCCGATGCTCTCGAACATTTTCCTGCACCATGTGCTGGACGAGTGGTTCGAGCGGGAAGCGAAGCCCCGGCTGCGAGGGTCGTGCCAGCTCGTGCGGTTTGCCGACGACTTTGTGATGGCCTTTGAGGACGCCCGGAGCGGCCGGCGCATGCTGAACGTTTTGGGTAAACGTCTTGGTCGCTATGGGCTGAGGCTCCATGGGACCAAGACGCGCTATGTGGACTTCCGGTCAAAACGCCCGCGTGCGCATGATCCGGACACGACGTTCGACTTTCTCGGCTTCACCCACGTATGGGGACGGTCGAGGCGAGGCGTGAACGTCGTTCGCCAGATCACCGCCAAGGGTCGCTTCACCCGCGCGCTCAGGGCGGTGCACGAGTGGTGCAAGGCCAATCGGCATCGTCCGCTCGATGAGCAGCAGCGACACCTGGCGCGGGTCATCCGGGGCCACTGCGGCTACTACGGTCTGACGGGGAACAGCAAACGTCTCAGCGGCTTCCGCTATTGGATCATCCGCCACTGGCGCAAGGCGCTCGCGCGCCGCAGCCGAAAGGGGCGTGTGACCTGGGATCGCATGAAGGACATCCTCAATCGGTATCCCCTACCGCCAGCCACGGTCGTGCACTCGATTTACGCCGCCTGAGCGAACCTGGCATGTGAGGAACCGAGTGCGGTAATCCCGCTCGCTCGGGTCTGTGAGGGGAGGGGCTCGGTAACGACCCCTCCTACTCGGCCCCCATGGTTTGTGTCCATGAACACACCTCGTCGTTTGGACGGACGGGGTGGGGGGGAGATGCTGGTTGTGGAAACGATCGCGAAGATCCGTCGGGATCATCTGGTGAGGGGCGTTCCGATCAAGAAAATCGCCCGGGATTTGAGGGTTTCGAAGAACACGGTGCGCAAGGTGGTACGGGGCGACGAGACCTCGTTCAGCTACGAGCGCAAGATCCAGCCGATGCCGAAGCTTGGGCCGTGGGTGGAAGAGCTCGAGCGCCAGCTGAAGGCCAACGAGAAGAAGGCACGCAAGGATCGGCTGTCTCTTCTGCGGATTCATGAAGACCTTGTGTCGCTGGGCTACAAGGGCGGCTATGACGCGGTTCGCCGCTATGCCAGGGCCTGGCGGCGCCGGTGGCGGCTGTTGTCGCCGTCGCAGGCCTTTGTGCCGCTGATCTTCGATCCCGGCGAGGCCTACCAGTTCGACTGGAGCCACGAGTACGCGCGTCTGGCGGGTGCGACGACCAGGGTGAAGGCGGCGCACATGCGGCTGTGCCACAGCCGGATGTATCTGGTCCAGATCTTTCCCCGCGAGAGCCAGGAGATGGTGTTCGAGGCACATGAACGTGCCTTCCGCCTCTTCGGCGGGGTCTGCCGGCGGGGCATCTACGACAACATGAAGACGGCGGTGAACACGATCTTCGTCGGCAAGAAGCGGGACTACAACCGCCGCTTCCAGGAGCTGTGCTCGCACCATCTGGTGGAGCCTGTGGCGTGCACGCCAGGGGCTGGCTGGGAGAAGGGGCAGGTTGAGAAGCAGGTGGGTGACGTTCGCGGCCGCCTGTTCGTGCCCATCCCGCGGGGCCGCTCCTACGCCGAGATCAACGAGTGGCTGATGGATCGGTGCATTGAGGACGCCAAGAAGCATCCGCATCCGACAATCCCGGGCAAGACGGTGTTGGAGATTAATAGTGGTTTTAGTGGTGGGGCAAGGTTGTGGAGAGGGTCGTTGTGTGTAGTAGATATGGTAGATAGTACGGGGAGTTAGGGGTTGGTGCAAGAGGATTATGGAGATGAGGGGCTGATGTACGGGTGGGGGGTGTAGTTGCAATGTGGGAAGTGGAGGCGTGTGTCGGGGAGCGTGGATGGGTTATGGTGGAGGCGGTGCGGTGGACATGCGCGTGGACACAGGAGGTAAGGTGGTGAAGCGGGTCGATGCATCGGGATGGCGGGGCAGCATTGAGATTATACGGAGTTTTGCAGGTAGTTTTGGCACGAATGCGGTTCCGTCGAGCGGCATCAGGCCCCGCTGCAAGGTCCCCGAAGCGCTCTCATGAGCCGGCCGGCGGAGCGCCGCACCCAGCACGCGGTGATGGCGACGGCGAGCGAATGGGCGCGCATTCGCGAACTGGCGGCGGTCGCGGACATGGATCTCTCGCGCTACATCGTGCACCGGGCGACCGTGCCGGACCCGCTGCCAGATACGGTTCTGCGCCGCGCGGTACGCGAGCTTCTGCTGCTCGCCAAAATCGAGGAACGGCGGATGGCCGATTTGGGGCTGGAGGACCGCTGGAAGGCGCTCGGCGATGCCGTCGATGCGTGGCTCGACCGGGAGGCCGAGCTCGACCGGCTGACCGATCCGGGCGCCGCCGAACGCTGGCGGGCGGTCTCCGGCAGCGCCGATCCGGAGGGCGGCCCCGCGCCGCAGCCCTGAGCGATGGCGAACGTGGTGCGCCGCACGCTGCGCTGCACCCGGGCCGAGAGGGCCGAGATCAGGGAACGCGCGGCCGCACTCGGCATGTCGGTCTCGGGATACCTGGTTGCCTGCGCGCTGCACGAGGACGCGGGCGGGCCACGCCGCGACGAGCCGCGGCTGGTGCTGTCGGAAGAACAGCAGCTGACGCTGTGCCAGCGGGTGGAGGAGATGGACCGGGTGCGCCGTGCGCTGGGCGAGTCGCTTCCGGGAACCGACCTTTCCGCGTTCGGGGCGATCGCCTTCA
Organism: Alphaproteobacteria bacterium; assembly: GCA_965262755.1. Lineage (GTDB taxonomy): Bacteria > Pseudomonadota > Alphaproteobacteria > UBA828 > UBA828 > WTGU01. The sequence continues at coordinate 3,078,348 of OZ253557.1, forward strand.
TACAGCACGCGATCCAGTCGCGCCGGGGGGGCCCGTGATGGCGGAGCGGCGCGCGACGCCCCGGGCGCGGCTCACGATCTCGTGCCTGGAATCGGAGTGGGAGCGGATCCGCGAGGTCGCGGAGAGCCGCGGCGTATCGATCAACGATCACGTGATCTCCGCCGGCCTGAACGTGGAGCTCGACCCCGCGCAGACGGACGCACCGGCTCTGGCGCTGAGCGAGGCGGAACAGCGCCGGCTGCTCGACCGGGTGGACCGCCTGGCCGAGAGCATGCTGTCGGCGGCCTCCGGGGGGTCGATAGACCGGCTGCTGCAATCGGTCGAGCTGCTGCTCATGACGACGTTGCACGACCTTGTCTGGCAGGGCCGGTCGCGAGAGCTCGGGCCGCTGCTGGTGGCGGTGTTCGGCCCCGACGATGGGCCGGTTGTCGAACGGCAGTTGCGGGATTGGATGGCGAGCAAGCCGCCGCTGCTCGCTTGACCGGCGCTGCGCTCGTCCTCGGACGCGTCCCCGGCCGACGAGGCGCAGGCGCCCACCCCGGTTGCTGCACCTCACATGCCGATGCCTCCGCCGCCGTGGGAGCGCCCATGACGCGGTGTCAGGGTCTGCTCCTGGACCTCCTTCGGCGGGTTGAGCACGCGCTCGCGCCGGGCCTCGTTGGACCAGGGGGCGCGGAAGCAGCCGCGCGCGGTGACCTCCGCGGCGGTCCGCCGGATCGAGCCGCCGGGCTCCGGCGCGCCGGGGCCGAAGGCGCGGATCGTCCGGAGCGCGATCTCGTGCCCGTCGGGGGTCTCGGTACGCGTGGCGACCACGGCCTCGACCGTCCGCACCTCTCCGGTCCGGCCGGCGGCCTCGGTCCAGGCGATGCGGTCGCCCTGGACGAGCTCGGAACAGGCGAGCCGGCAGGCGGCGCTGGGCACGGAATACTGCCGGGCGGCTTCCAGCTGCCTGAGCCCCTCGTCGGACCAGGCGGCGCGGGTGCATCCGCCGTCCCACAAGGCCTGGGCGCCGATTTCGACGATCCGGCCTGCGTCGTCGAGAGCGGTCCCGTCCGCCGGCCCCGCGATCCTCAGCAGCAGCGTGTCGCTCGCGCGCATGCCGCCCGTGTCCCCCGGGAACGCCACCGCCGCGTGGTGCACCGTCCCGCTCGCGCGCCAGGCGATGTAGTCGCCCGCCACCAACGGCGCGGCACCGGTCCACGCCATCCAGCGCTCCGGCGCCGGTGATCGGGCGAGCCGGGCGATTTGCTGCCCGATGGCCGCCTTCACGGCGGGCAGGCGCGCGGCCTCGCGGAAGGCCTCGGGGAAGGCCTCGGGGAGGGCCTCGGAGAGGCTGGCCGTGTCGCCATCCCGTTCCTGCGCTTCGGTGAGTTTCAGGGCCGAGGCGAGTTCCTCCTTCCAGCTCCGGTCGCGGTCGAGCCACGCGGCTGTTGTTAAGCCTCCACCTGCGCGGCGCTCCGGCTCGGTCGCGGGAGTAACGGGGGCTTGTGTCTGCGACGCCTCGGGCTTGAACTGGCTGCGGGTGGGGTGAAGAGGCCGTTCGAGCACTGGCGTGCTGTAGCGGCACCCGATGTTAAGCCTGGTCCGAACCATTTTGTCGCCTCGGTCACTGATGGCGCGGGTTTCCCGTGACCTCGTTCAAGAGAATGGGACTTCGAACATGGTTCCTCCCCACTCGCGACGGAGATGAAACCTGGGAGGATGTTCCATGGCGCGCAAGTCTCGAAGAACCCGGCGCCTCAGGGTGGTGAACCCGGACTGCGCAGGGATCGACATCGGCAAGGACCGGCATTTCGTGGCGGTCGACCCGGAACGCAGCGATGAGCCGGTGCGTTCGTTCGGCTCCTTTACCCGCGATCTGGAGGAGATGGCGGCGTGGCTGGCGTCGTGCGGGGTGACCAAGGTCGCGATGGAGTCGACCTCGGTCTACTGGATCCCGGTCTACGAGACGCTGGAGCGCGCGGGCTTCGAGGTGATGCTGGTGCCGCCGCGCATGACGAAGCAGATCGGCGGGCGCAAGAGCGACGTGCTGGACTGCCAGTGGATCTGGCAGCTGATGTCCTACGGCCTGCTGCGGGGAGCGTTCCGTCCGGGCGACGAGGTTTGCCCGCTGCGCTCCTACGCACGCCAGATGAGGCGGCTGACCAGGGACCGCTCCCGCTGCGTCCTGCACATGCAGAAGGCGCTGACCGAGATGAACGTCAAGCTCGACTCGGTGATCGCCAACATCACGGGACTGACCGGCCAGCGCATCCTGCGCGCGATCATCGACGGCGAGCGTGACCCAGAGCGCCTGGCGACGCTCCGCCACCGGGGCATCAAGGCCGACGCCGATACGATCGCCGCGAGCCTTCAGGGGACGTGGCGCGAGGAGCACCTCTTCGCCCTCGAACAGGCCATGCAGCGCTACGACTTCCTGACCCAGCAGATCGACGACTGCGAGGTCCGGGTGATGGCCGAGATCGAGCGCCTGGCACCGCCGGACGATCTCCCGGACGGCGGCGCGCCGGACCCTGCCCCCGGCACGACCTCCGAAACCGCGTCGAGCCGCTCTGCGAACGCCGCAAGCAACTACACCGGCAAGGAGGGCATCCAGGCCCTGGCGTTGCGCGGAATGATGGGCGTCGACCTCACCGCGATCCCCACCATCGGTCCCGGTACCGCACTGGTGATCGCCTCGGAGATCGGCCCGGACTTCTCCGCCTTCCCCTCCGCCCAGCACTTCTGCTCCTGGCTTGCGCTCGCGCCGGGAACCAGGATCAGCGGCGGCAAGAACCTCCCCGGCAAGTCGCCGAAGGCGGTCAACCCCGTCGGGCAGGCCCTGCGCATGGCGGCCATGGCCGCGCGCCGCAGCGAGACCTTCATCGGCGCCAAGCACCGCGCAAGGCTCGCCCGAATGGACACCCCCGTTGCGATCAAGGCGACCGCCCGCGAACTCGCCTGCCTGATCTACCTCATGGTGACCGAAGGCCAGAAATACGTCGAGCAGGGCATCGACGCCTACGAGAAGCGGCGCCTCAACAGAAAGTTCGCTCATCTCGACCGCCAAGCCCGAAAACTCGGGCTCCAACTCGTCCCGAAAATGCAAGGAGAGGAAAAACAGAACCCAATGCTGTCAATCGCTTAGGCACCTGTTACTCAAGAGCCTCCACCTGCGCGGCGCTCCGGCTCGGTCGCGGGAGTAACGGGGGCTTGTGTCTGCGACGCCTCGGGCTTGAACTGGCTGCGGGTGGGGTGAAGAGGCCGTTCGAGCACTGGCGTGCTGTAGCGGCACCCGATGTTAAGCCTGGTCCGAACCATTTTGTCGCCTCGGTCACTGATGGCGCGGGTTTCCCGTGACCTCGTTCAAGAGAATGGGACTTCGAACATGGTTCCTCCCCACTCGCGACGGAGATGAAACCTGGGAGGATGTTCCATGGCGCGCAAGTCTCGAAGAACCCGGCGCCTCAGGGTGGTGAACCCGGACTGCGCAGGGATCGACATCGGCAAGGACCGGCATTTCGTGGCGGTCGACCCGGAACGCAGCGATGAGCCGGTGCGTTCGTTCGGCTCCTTTACCCGCGATCTGGAGGAGATGGCGGCGTGGCTGGCGTCGTGCGGGGTGACCAAGGTCGCGATGGAGTCGACCTCGGTCTACTGGATCCCGGTCTACGAGACGCTGGAGCGCGCGGGCTTCGAGGTGATGCTGGTGCCGCCGCGCATGACGAAGCAGATCGGCGGGCGCAAGAGCGACGTGCTGGACTGCCAGTGGATCTGGCAGCTGATGTCCTACGGCCTGCTGCGGGGAGCGTTCCGTCCGGGCGACGAGGTTTGCCCGCTGCGCTCCTACGCACGCCAGATGAGGCGGCTGACCAGGGACCGCTCCCGCTGCGTCCTGCACATGCAGAAGGCGCTGACCGAGATGAACGTCAAGCTCGACTCGGTGATCGCCAACATCACGGGACTGACCGGCCAGCGCATCCTGCGCGCGATCATCGACGGCGAGCGTGACCCAGAGCGCCTGGCGACGCTCCGCCACCGGGGCATCAAGGCCGACGCCGATACGATCGCCGCGAGCCTTCAGGGGACGTGGCGCGAGGAGCACCTCTTCGCCCTCGAACAGGCCATGCAGCGCTACGACTTCCTGACCCAGCAGATCGACGACTGCGAGGTCCGGGTGATGGCCGAGATCGAGCGCCTGGCACCGCCGGACGATCTCCCGGACGGCGGCGCGCCGGACCCTGCCCCCGGCACGACCTCCGAAACCGCGTCGAGCCGCTCTGCGAACGCCGCAAGCAACTACACCGGCAAGGAGGGCATCCAGGCCCTGGCGTTGCGCGGAATGATGGGCGTCGACCTCACCGCGATCCCCACCATCGGTCCCGGTACCGCACTGGTGATCGCCTCGGAGATCGGCCCGGACTTCTCCGCCTTCCCCTCCGCCCAGCACTTCTGCTCCTGGCTTGCGCTCGCGCCGGGAACCAGGATCAGCGGCGGCAAGAACCTCCCCGGCAAGTCGCCGAAGGCGGTCAACCCCGTCGGGCAGGCCCTGCGCATGGCGGCCATGGCCGCGCGCCGCAGCGAGACCTTCATCGGCGCCAAGCACCGCGCAAGGCTCGCCCGAATGGACACCCCCGTTGCGATCAAGGCGACCGCCCGCGAACTCGCCTGCCTGATCTACCTCATGGTGACCGAAGGCCAGAAATACGTCGAGCAGGGCATCGACGCCTACGAGAAGCGGCGCCTCAACAGAAAGTTCGCTCATCTCGACCGCCAAGCCCGAAAACTCGGGCTCCAACTCGTCCCGAAAATGCAAGGAGAGGAAAAACAGAACCCAATGCTGTCAATCGCTTAGGCACCTGTTACTCAAGAGCCTCCACCTGCGCGGCGCTCCGGCTCGGTCGCGGGAGTAACGGGGGCTTGTGTCTGCGACGCCTCGGGCTTGAACTGGCTGCGGGTGGGGTGAAGAGGCCGTTCGAGCACTGGCGTGCTGTAGCGGCACCCGATGTTAAGCCTGGTCCGAACCATTTTGTCGCCTCGGTCACTGATGGCGCGGGTTTCCCGTGACCTCGTTCAAGAGAATGGGACTTCGAACATGGTTCCTCCCCACTCGCGACGGAGATGAAACCTGGGAGGATGTTCCATGGCGCGCAAGTCTCGAAGAACCCGGCGCCTCAGGGTGGTGAACCCGGACTGCGCAGGGATCGACATCGGCAAGGACCGGCATTTCGTGGCGGTCGACCCGGAACGCAGCGATGAGCCGGTGCGTTCGTTCGGCTCCTTTACCCGCGATCTGGAGGAGATGGCGGCGTGGCTGGCGTCGTGCGGGGTGACCAAGGTCGCGATGGAGTCGACCTCGGTCTACTGGATCCCGGTCTACGAGACGCTGGAGCGCGCGGGCTTCGAGGTGATGCTGGTGCCGCCGCGCATGACGAAGCAGATCGGCGGGCGCAAGAGCGACGTGCTGGACTGCCAGTGGATCTGGCAGCTGATGTCCTACGGCCTGCTGCGGGGAGCGTTCCGTCCGGGCGACGAGGTTTGCCCGCTGCGCTCCTACGCACGCCAGATGAGGCGGCTGACCAGAGACCGCTCCCGCTGCGTCCTGCACATGCAGAAGGCGCTGACCGAGATGAACGTCAAGCTCGACTCGGTGATCGCCAACATCACGGGACTGACCGGCCAGCGCATCCTGCGCGCGATCATCGACGGCGAGCGTGACCCAGAGCGCCTGGCGACGCTCCGCCACCGGGGCATCAAGGCCGACGCCGATACGATCGCCGCGAGCCTTCAGGGGACGTGGCGCGAGGAGCACCTCTTCGCCCTCGAACAGGCCATGCAGCGCTACGACTTCCTGACCCAGCAGATCGACGACTGCGAGGTCCGGGTGATGGCCGAGATCGAGCGCCTGGCACCGCCGGACGATCTCCCGGACGGCGGCGCGCCGGACCCTGCCCCCGGCACGACCTCCGAAACCGCGTCGAGCCGCTCTGCGAACGCCGCAAGCAACTACACCGGCAAGGAGGGCATCCAGGCCCTGGCGTTGCGCGGAATGATGGGCGTCGACCTCACCGCGATCCCCACCATCGGTCCCGGTACCGCACTGGTGATCGCCTCGGAGATCGGCCCGGACTTCTCCGCCTTCCCCTCCGCCCAGCACTTCTGCTCCTGGCTTGCGCTCGCGCCGGGAACCAGGATCAGCGGCGGCAAGAACCTCCCCGGCAAGTCGCCGAAGGCGGTCAACCCCGTCGGGCAGGCCCTGCGCATGGCGGCCATGGCCGCGCGCCGCAGCGAGACCTTCATCGGCGCCAAGCACCGCGCAAGGCTCGCCCGAATGGACACCCCCGTTGCGATCAAGGCGACCGCCCGCGAACTCGCCTGCCTGATCTACCTCATGGTGACCGAAGGCCAGAAATACGTCGAGCAGGGCATCGACGCCTACGAGAAGCGGCGCCTCAACAGAAAGTTCGCTCATCTCGACCGCCAAGCCCGAAAACTCGGGCTCCAACTCGTCCCGAAAATGCAAGGAGAGGAAAAACAGAACCCAATGCTGTCAATCGCTTAGGCACCTGTTACTCAAGAGCGCGCGGATTAGACGCCGATCGGCGTGGTAAGCTCTTGATTCTATTTGATTCCAGGGGGTCAAACGGCGACGCCGAACAACATCAGGGAACCGGAACCTCGCCTTGCAACCCGCGGAACGCTGAGCGCCAGGTCATGCCGGATCCTGCCGGTTGCGAACAGGAAGCCGAACAGGCTGCGAAGGCACATTGCCTTGTGGTCGACGCCGACCGTGCCCGTTGCCGTGTCCGGCGAATCGAGGAAGGCCACAATGTCATCGCGCGCGATGGTGTTCAGGTCGCCGGGCGCCGTGCTGAAACGGAAGGTCAGGAAGCGCCTCAGGACGCCCTGCCGAGTCGAAATGGTCTTGGCGCTCAGCCCCCGTTGGTGGCGCAGCCAGTCGCCATACGCCAGGCTCAGCTCCTCAAGCGAACCGGCCGCCGGAGGTGCGGCAGGCGAAGGTGGCGCCATCACGCCGGCATCGATGAGATGCTCGATGAACCGTGCGATGCATTCCTTCCGCTCCCTTCCCGCCGCAAGTTGGATGCCGATCTCTCCGGCGTCGATCCCGCGGACCTCAACCTGTACGCAAAACCCATCGATCGCGCGCTGATAATCGCCGATAGTCTTTGCGGCATAGCCGAGCCTGCCGAGTTCCGTCAGGAACGTGTCACGGTGGGGCGCCAGCCAACCGACGCCCTTGGTCGCTGACGATTGTTTATCTTTGAGGTTTGAAGACACGGGCCGCTCCTCTCCCTGGGAGGTGAATGGAGCGACCACCATCGACCAATCCGACAGCTACACCTGAAATCGACAATTGCCGTCAGGCCGCTCGGGGCAGACCGTGCGGGAAAATCGGGCGTTTACGAGAAATCCGAGGCCTTCGAGGCTCCGGATTATGCCGCTAAACCGAGGTCGGTAGTCAGTCCGATCAGGGGGTTGCGACCAGAACGCGGTATAATCCGGTTATCGGCATGCGCGGCGTTATTCGTGAGGCAGATCTGGCCGTCGTCGAGGAAGTGGACGAAGCTGTCCCAGCGCTTCAGCATGTAATGCCGCCTCAAAGCGATCGCGCCAGCGCCGGAAGGTCCGCTCCGAGACGCCGAGCACCTCCGCCGCCTCGGCCTGGCTCAACAGCCGTGCCGTGGTCCGCGCGTAAACCTCCTCGAACTTCATCAATCTCAGCCCCTGTGCCTGCTCCGTCCGACGCATCGCCCCCCTCCACACCACAGAGGCGTTCTAAATCCGGACAAATCATCTGGTACATGGACCGGACATATCTTGTGTTACCGACACGCGCGCAACGGGGGGCTTGACGGGCCCGCCACGGGGAGCAATATCGCTAGTTGTCTGGCGAGCGGGAGGAGGCCGTGTCATGGCTCCGACACGCAGGGATGTATTGCTGCTCGGTGCCTCCGCCACCGCGGCCGCGCTGCTTCCTGCCGGTACGGCCGAGGCCTCGAACGGCGTTTGGCAGGCCATCGATGAATTCACAGGGGGCGCACTGCGCCTGGAAGGCGGTGTGCTTCTCGATGCGCCGGAGATCTTCGACAACGGCGGCGCTGTGCCGATCCGGGTCGTTGCCGAGGGCGCCAGGCGCATCGCGCTCTTCAACGACGGAAACCCGAATCCGGACATCGCCGTTTTCACGTTCGGGAGACTGGTGCCACCAGAAGCCACGATCCGCATCCGGCTTGCCGGGAGCCAGAACGTGTATGCGGTGGCGGAGATGGCGGACGGCACGTTCCGCCAGGCCTCCCAGAAGATTGCGGTGACGGTCGGCGGCTGCGGCTGAGGAGCGGGCGATGGCGGAACCCAAGCCGCGCGTGAAGCTGCCGAAGTCGGTGGCGGCGGGCGTTCCCTTCACGGTCAAGACCCGGATCACCCATCCGATGCATACGGGGCAGCGCCACGACAGCGAGGGCGAGCTCGTGCCCCGCCAGATCATCAACCGCTTCGTGGTGAGCTATAACGGCGAGGTGGCGATTTCTGTCGATCTTGAACCGGCGGTCTCGGCCGATCCCTACATCCAGTTCGAGATGGCCGTCCCGAAGTCGGGCCTTCTGGAGTTCCAATGGATCGACGATGACGGCTCCGTGTACAACCTCAGCAAACGGATTGAGGTCGACTAGAGCCTTCGGGCGACACCGGTCCCGGCCGGCCGGCCTTGCGGCATGTCTCGCCTTCGGGCCGCTCGCCGCGGCACTGCTGCTGATTCTCCCGGCCAACAGCGCATGGAGCGCCGATGACGAGCGCGGCAAGGCGCTCTTCGGCCAATGCAAACGCTGCCATCAGGTGGGCGGCGGCGCGGAGCATCGGATCGGGCCGCAGCTCAACGATGTCTTCGGTCGCGCGGCCGGCTCGCTCGCGGATTTTCGCTATTCCGCAGCGATGAAGGCTGCCGGGTCCGGCGGCCTCGTCTGGACCGCGACGACCCTCGACGCATTTCTCTCCGACCCGCCCGCTCTCGTGCCTCGCTCGCGCATGAGTTTCGACGGCATGCCGGGAACGAACGACAGAACGGACCTGCTGGCATGGCTGCGCGGCTTCTCCGGCACCCGCTCTGATCTTTCGCCGGCGGAGCCGACCGCCACGCCCGAGGAGTACGGCCTCGACCCTCAGCTCCTCACCATCCGGGGTGACCCCGAGTACGGCGCCTATCTCGCGGGCGAATGCACCACCTGCCACCAGAGCGACGCGGCGGACGAGGGAATCCCCTCCATCGTGGGATGGCCACCTGATGACTTCGTGATAGCCTTGCACGCCTACAAGCGCGGAAAGAGGGTCCATCCCATCATGCAGCTTGTAGCCGGGCGCTTGTCGGACGAGGAGATCGCCGCTCTCGCCGCGCACTTCCAGAGGGCGGAAGACGACCCGTGAACCAGGGGAAACGCGTCATGAACCAGCGAAACAGAAAAGGCGGCCTGAGCCGACGGCATTTCCTCGCGTCAGCGGCCGTGGCGACGACGGCGCTCTCGGCGCCGACGGTGCTCGCACAGGGGCGCCCGCGCGTCGTGGTCGTGGGCGGCGGCGCGGGTGGTACGACGGCGGCACGCTATATCGCCAAGGATTCGAAGGGCGCTGTGGATGTAACGCTCGTGGAGCCGAGCCGAGCCTACTACACCTGCTTCTTCTCGAACCTCTATCTGGGCGGCTTCCGCGAATTCGCTTCAATCGGTCACAGTTACGGCGCCCTCGCCGCACAGCATGGGATCAACGTCGTGCACGACTGGGCGGTCTCCATCGACCGCGACAAGCGGAGCGTGAGGCTCGCGGGCGGGGCCAGCCTCGCTTACGACCGCCTCGTCCTGTCGCCGGGCATCGACTTCCGGCCGGGGTCCGTTCCCGGATGGGACCTGTCGCAGCAGAACCGCATGCCGCACGCCTACAAGGCCGGCTCGCAAACCCAGCTTCTCAAGGCGCAGATCGAGGCCCTGCCGCAAGGCGGCACTTATTGCATGGTGGCGCCGCCGAACCCCTTCCGCTGCCCGCCGGGGCCCTATGAGCGCATCTCGATGGTGGCCCATGTTCTGAAACAGGCCAATCCGACGGCGAAGATCCTGATCGTCGACCCCAAGGAGAAGTTCTCCAAGCAAGGGTTGTTCGAGGACGGCTGGCAGCGCCACTACCCCGGCATGGTCGAGCGCATCGGGCCGGACTTCGGCGGCGATAAGGTCGAGGTGCGGCCCGACACCATGGAAGTCGTGGTGGACGGCGAGGCGATGAAGGTGGATGTCTGCAACGTCATCCCCGCGCAGCAGGCGGGACGCATCGCAGCCCTTGCGGACATCACCGACGAGTCCGGCTGGGCGCCGATCGTGCCGCACACCATGCAGAGCCGGGCGGACGCCAATATCTATGTGCTGGGCGACGCGGCGCTGCAGGGCGACATGCCGAAGTCGGGCTTCTCGGCCAACAGTCAGGCGAAGGTCTGCGCCATGGCGGTGCGCGGGGCGCTCACCGGGTCCACGGTGTTCCCACCGCGCTACTCCAACACGTGCTGGTCGCTCATCGGCACCGATGATGGCGTCAAGGTCGGTGCCTCCTACGAAGCGACCGACGAGAAGATCACCAAGACCGACGGCTTCATTTCCCAGACCGGGGAAAGCGCGGAGCTGCGCAAGGCGACCTATGAGGAGTCGCTCGGCTGGTACGCCGCCATTACCGGGGACATGTTTAGCTGATCCCGGGGACAAGGTTTCCGCTCCGGTCGAAAGCGCTGTAGCGGCTGCACCGCGCTATCGAGCGGCGAGGAGCACCCCGACGGCTCTCGCCGAAGCCGCCATTGCGGCGAGCGCGAGCAAGGCGGCGAAACTTGCCGTCGAAACGCCGGAAAGTCCGGCGCCGACAGTGCAGCCGCCCGCCAGCACGCCGCCCACGCCCATCATCACGGCGCCGGCAAGGTAGCGCCCGGTCTGCCGCGGCCCTTCCAGGCTCTGCCAGCGGAACTCGCCGGCCGCCAGAGCCGCGACCAAGCTGCTGACTAAGACGCCCGCAGCAAGGCCTGTGCCGAAACCGGCCGGAATCGACGTCGCCGCCACGGCCCAGAACAGCGTGTCGGCCATCGGCCCCGTGAAGCCCATCGACTGCACGGGAATCGGGTCGAAATCGTCCAGCAGCAGAAACCCCGTGCCGATCCAGCCAAGCGGCACCAGCAACCCGATCGCGCCCGCCATTGCCAGATGGGAGATTCGAGCGCCGGAGAAGAAGGCAAGAGTTGCTGCTGCGGCCGCAAGGACGAGCGGCCAGACCTCGCCGCCGGGCAGTACCGTGAGCGCTGTTGCCTCTCCACCATGAATGGTTGCGGCGCCGAGCGCCTCACGCACTGGCGCCAACGCACCTTTCATCACCGCATGGGCGGTGACGGCGAAGACGAGCAGGACGAACAGGGCGCGCAAATTACCTGTGCCGACCAGCACCGTAAGGCGCGAAACGCAGCCTCCCGTCAGCACCATTCCGGCGCCGAATAGCGCGCCGCCCAACAGCGCGGAAGCGACCGGCACGTCGGACGCGAGAAATCGGTGGCCCTCGAAGGAGATCAGGTCGGTGGCAACGGCCAGCCGGGTTCCGGCAATCGCACACGCCAGTGCCATCGCCCAGGCGCCCAGCGCCGGCAGACAATCGCTCCACCGTCCGACCAGGCTGCGGCGCAGGCAGAGAGCGCTGCGCTGCGCCAAGGCGCCATAGGCGCAGCCGAGCACCAGACCCAGCACGACCGAGGCTGTGATCGGTGTCAGTTCCTCGAACCCCAGCTCCTCGAACATGGGGAACCGCCTCCTCCCGGCCACGCCGTCGCATTCAGCGCGTCATTCACGCTAGCCCAGGGCGGGATCGCCTGCGCTCGCGAAAACGACAGCGCCACCGTCAATAGCCCAAAAATCGGGAATTTCTCCCCAAACGAGAAGCCCTATGTCCGATCGTGCATACGCGAGGAAGGCTCTGGATTGATCTTTCCTTCCCGGATGGGGCAGCGCAAGCCGTTGAGTCATGTAGCGATGATGGCTTTCCTGAAAAGGAGCGCTCTCGCCGACCTCGCGCGGTTCTACGACGGCATCGGCGAAGCGGGCGGGACCCGGTTCTGGTTCCACGGATTGCGCAATGCCTTCATCACCGTGGCCGAGCGCGAGCTGATGCTTCCGCGCTCGCTAACCAAGCGCTTGGTCAACCATGCCTGGCCGTCCGACGTCACCGAGGGCTACGCGGCCGACTGGACTGTGGAGCAGCTTCGCGAGCCGGCGCAGAGCATCGCCGACCGCATCGATGCCATAACGAACGTCGACGCTGCTGCCGAAACCGTTGTGGAGTGAAGAAGGTCGGTGGCGAGGATCAGGCTATCGGCGCCCTTCAGCGCGGTCCGGATCCGGCCCATCACCCGCCTTGCGCGCGGGCCGCTCGCATAGGTCATCGCGAAGCCGCTGTCGGGCCTGACCGAGCCGTCCTTCGCCGGCAGGTCCCTCACATGGCCCCAGGTCGCGAGCACGCGGCAGTCGCCGCCGAGATAGTGCTGGATGGTCTTCGCCTTCGTCGGCGATTCGATGACCACGACATGCATGGCGCCACCTCCGATGCACGCCTGGCATCGGGGTCCGGCAGGCACCGCGCCCACGGCGGGCCGTCGCGGCCGCGCCGCTCGCTCATGTCATGCCGCATGCGCAGCTCGCGGCCATGCGGCGGTCCGCCGTAGCGGCGTTCCTCATCCATGGGATTCCGGACACATCAGCGGTGTCCTGCCGGCCCGTCGGGGAATCCCCCCGGTGCCACGTGCAGGACCCAACCGATTAATGGCGCCCGGCTGAGAATGATAATGCTGTGTGCAAGAAAATGTATGCCGTGACCGAATGGCGTCGAGGGAGCGTGTCGCACGTCGAATCCAGGCAAGCGACCCACCACCCGGCGAGAATAGAGTCCGCCGAAATAGCCGGCGGGGCCTCCAATTCCGTTGTGCCGGCAGCTCCAAGGACGAAGAAACGTCGGCCCTTCGGTCGCAATGCTTTCTGTCCCTTTTGCACTTTGCCTGTTGAAGGTGCCGATCCCGTCCCACCCTGTCGGTCCGCAAGACCTCTGCTATAAGGGCCACAACGTAACGATTCCCCCTCGGTCGACGAAAGGCAGACTGATGGCTAAGAGAACTTCGAACCGGCTCGACGAGAGCACTCTGACAAAAGGACAGCGCCGCAAGCTCAACGCCCTGCGCAAATCCGTGGGCGACGAGATCGGGGAGCAGGCCTTCGCTACCTGGCTTTCCTCCCAATCGCAGGCCGCGGGGGCAGCGGCGGACGCAAACGCCGGGTTGATTGTCGATACTCTCTGGCCGCTTGTCCAAGAGGGCACGCTGTCCATTCCGCGCGGCGGCTACCTCCTCAGGCGCGGGCGAGGGCGCATCATCGTCGAACCGGCAAGGTCCTAGACCCGCGGACACCACCTCGCGTTTCACAGCCGCCGCCGGGCCCTCTCTATCGAGTAAGCACGGCTGCGGACGAACGGCTACGGGCTCGCGCGCTCCCAGCCCTCCGCGCTCCACAATACGCTGCTGTCAAACGCCGTCAGACACGCGCACGGCTTCGATTTGCAATGTTTGCCAATAGTTAGCTGTCTGCAGACGCGCGCGGCGTCGGCGTAGTGAACGCTTTCTGAATATCCTGTCGTACATGGCCCCTTAGCCGACTTCCGGAATCCGCTCCCAATGTCCAAACCCTCAAGTTGCGCAACTGATTGCGCTTCACTGCGCTCCCGACGAATGTCCACGCCTGCGGCATGGATTGACTGCCGCCCGATGCCTGATCGTCTCTACGGTGATTTCGTCGTCTACCCCGATACTCGGTGGCCAAACCCTACAGCACAATCCGGCTGTTGCCGGTCGCTTCCCTGAGCTGGCGCCGAAGCTCGGAATGGAGGTTCGAACGGAACGTCCGCGGCTCAGCCACTGGGATCAGGGCGCCAGAAGCACGGCAAGCGTCGAGACATCTTCGCAACGCTCCAGGCTGCCGATCGTCTCGATCGCAGCATCCACTTTCTCGGCGGGCAAGCGATCGGTGGCGAGCGCGCGAAACTTCGCTTCCAACTCCGGCCAGCCGATGTCCGGTTTGTCACGCGGAAACTCGACGCTTCGACGCAACGTCCGCCCATCGGTCAGTTGGATCGTCACCTCATGGCACATGCGCTGTTCATCGAACCACGCAAGCTCAGCCGCCGGGTCTTCTTCAATCCGGACCCGTTTCAGAAGTGCTTGCACCGGCTCGGAGAGGCGACGCGCGTCGCTATACATCTCCGGCATGAGCGGATCGCCAAGGATCGTCAGCGCCACCGTGTAGGGCAGTGAGAACATCGCGTCGACCTCGCCGGCGGGCGCGTAGTCGGCGATGCGCGCGGCGCCCAGCCCCTTGACCGTCACGCTCTCCACATCTGCCGCGGAAAATCCGTGCTCCGCCTTGAGGTCCTGAATGGCGACAAAGGGCGGATGGTTCCAAGCGATCGAGGGGTGAACCTTATACAGCGTATCGTCGATCATGTGCGTTGTGCCGAGATATCGGGTCATGACCGAGAAATCGCAGCGATCGGAGCCCGCCATGATCCAAAACCCCTCGTCGCCGTCCAGGATGCCGTGCCCGCCGCTGAACCCCTTGGCCGCCGACAGCGCACCGAAGACGCCTCCCAACGCCATCCAGCCCCAGCCCAGCTTGGCCTCACGGATCGGGCGGGTCTCGTTGACGATGCCGAAATACTTGTAGGCGGACGGCACCAGCGCATAGGTGCCCGTTATGCCCATCGCCGCTTCGGTCTGCCCGGCGTCAAGCCCGAGCAACCGGCTGGCCGCGATGCACGGCGCGAACGGCGTGTACTGCTGCCCCCAGACCTGAGCCCCCCGTTCGGGGCTCGGCAACATGGAGAGTCCGATGCGTGTACCGATCTCGTAGCCGCGCTCGATCGCCACTATGAGGTCCTTGCCGGAAGCATGACGATGTTCGCCGACGGCGAGCGCGGCCGGCACCGTGACGGGGCCCGCATGAATGCAATAGTGAACGACATCTTCATAGTCGAGCGCGAAGGCAAGCGACGCGTTGGCGTAGACTGCCATTGGAATGGAGAGTTTCCCGCCGCCGCCGATGATCGTGGCCTCTGGAATGCCGCCGCCGGTGGCTTGGGCCAAGTCGATGTGGCGCTGACCGATAGTGGTGCCGCATCCGCCAATCGCCGCACCCAGAATGTTCAGGATGGCAAGTTTGGTCCTGTCGACGGTTTGCTCCGGCAGATCGTCAAAGCAGCCGGATACCGCATAGGCCGCAAGTTCACCGGTGGCGGACATTGCCATCTCCCGTTGAATCTAAGGTAAGAGCCTGAAACGGCGCCGCGTTTGCGCGATTGTATCACGCGAGGCCCGGCGTCACGGTCTGACCTTATGACAAGTCGAGACTTTTGCGGTACCGGCGGTCGATGCCCAACCGCCAGGTTATTTCAATGAAGCCCGCTCGCTCCCCGGAAAGACCCTCGCCTCCTTCGACGTCACTGTTGAGGCAGGTGCGAGTCCCGAGCACCCCTGTATACGATGGGCAGGAGTGACGGGTCCGTGACGCTGGAGTCCTCGTGCAGATGGATCACGCTGCGGCCTGTGCCGCAATCCCCGAAGTCATCGCACGTAATCGTGCCGATGATGCCCTGAAAGTCTGCGGTTCCATCCAACGCATCACGGAGTGCCGCGCGGTCGATGTTGAGCGTGTCTCCATCGACGACCGAAACCTGCTCGATGGCCGAGAGCAGGAGCGTCGCGGCGTCATAGCCGTGCCCCCAGTAGGGAGACGTTGGCGGCCCGCCAAAAGCGACCTCGAACGCGGCCAGTACATCGGCAGCACTTCTGCCCGTCGCCTGGTTCGTGTTGCCGCTGTCTCCGAGATCGGGTGCCGTAAAATAGAGGCCTTCCGACTCCGGCAACGCAAGAACCTCCGTCGTCAATATGGCGGCACCGCCGATCGTCGTCACACCATCCAGGGCGCCGGACTGGGCTGCCTGTTGAAGCAGAGTCGTTGCCTCCGATGGGAAGAGCGGGATGAACACGCCATCGGGGTCGGCTTCTTCGAACTGGGCGAGAACGGTGGCCATGTCGGACTGGCCCTTCGCCACCCGAGCGACGACCGGAACCGCGCCGCCATGTTCACGGAATTCAACAGCAAGAGCATTCGCGATGGCGCTGGTATAGGGGTCGCCATCGTGGATCGTGACCATCGTGCGCAGCCTGAGCTCATCGTAGCTGAAGTGTGCGACAACGCTCGCCTCGATCAGGTCGTTGTCGGTAACGCGGTAGTAACCCTTGTGGTAGTCCGGGCCGGCATTGCCGGCCAGATCGGACGTGAGCACAGGTGAGGTGTTGGCCGGCGATATCATCGAGAGGCCCACTGCGCTGAGGATCGGCGATGCCTCCACCGCCGCACCGGAGCACAAGGTCCCGATGACGCCGACGACCTGAGTGTCGGCAACGACGGCCTCGGCCGCCGCACGCCCACCTGGGCCCGAGCATGTCTCGTCGAGAGTTTCGACGGAAACGTGGTGCCCGTGTATGGGGCCGAAGTCCCTAATCGCTATCTCGATGGCGGTTTGAATGAGAGGGGACACGGACGGCACGACCGAATCGGAAAGGAGCGCGCGGATTTCGATCGGCTTGCCACGCTCGATCTCGACCGCACCGAGCGACCCCGGTTTGAAACCGCTGCTGAAAGCGAATATCGCGAGCACCATGAGAGCGAACACCGAGACTCGTCTGAGGAGAAGCAACTTACGCATGTCCGACTCCTTTCCTACGTATCCGCAAGAATCGTTCTGCGGCGAGCTTACGATAGGTCCCTGGATCGGTTCTTTCTGCGCAGTGGACGAAGCGCGGGATCATGGCATGGAGTTGATAGCACCCGTCGTAGCGTCAAGCGAAGCTAACACGGTAGCGTTCAGCATGGTCGGGGTCGATTCTGCGATAGGCGCCGGTGATCGCTGACCAGCCCCCAGTGGACGTTCAAGTTGGAATGTCAGTGCATTCACGGAACATCGAGCCGCCCGACATTCTGTCGGCCCTGATGGCGGCGTTCGCGGCCTCATGATCGCTCGCCTCTCAGAGGGGTTCAAGCGGCCAGAGAGCGAGCCGCTCGTGGACGAGTGAGGCTACGCAGGGCGCTCCGGCAACTCGAGAGGCACGGCGCTAAGGTCAGCACCGTCCACCAGCCGATGCATCGGGACGGCATGCATATTTGGGTGGGGATCGCGTACGAGGCGCGCTCCGGAACATGCTCAAGGGCCGCGGCGTCGGGGTGAATCAGCAGGGCTACCAGATCGCCTCTCTGCTCGACGCGAGCGGTTGCGTCCCGGTTGGTGGTGTAGGGAGGCGGTGCACCGATAACGTTTCTCGACCGACAGGTATACGCTCACAAACGCACGCGCTAGAGCAGGCCTGTTGACGATGTGCTTACGACTCTCTGTGAGTCATGCATGACACTTTTTCGGCCACCGAAGATTTGCTTGATTTGTCAGCGAGCTGCAAGCCCTCTTTGCACACAGCTGACGGACGTCCGGTCTATTCGGCCATAAGAGCGTCTCAGCGCGGACCATCAGCCTGTTCGTCTGTTCTTGATCCGGCGACGACCCCCGCCCCTCTCTGCCAACATCACTGAGACACCAGCAACCTTTGGAATTTCTGTAGGGCGGTGGAGGTGAAAACCGATGACCGCAGAGAGAGACTCGATGACATTGAATGAGGTTTCCGTTCCGGCCCTGGGGGTCGAGGAGCGTAGCGACGAGGCCCCCAGGGCCGGCCGCGCCAGACCGACCCCGGACCCGGAGGTTGTGGCCAAGCCGAAGCGGCGCCAGTTCACCGCAGAGTATCGGCTGCGGGTTCTGGAGGAGGCGGATCGCTGCACACAGCCCGGCGAGGTGGGCCGCCTGCTTCGCCGCGAGGGGTTGTACAGCTCGCATCTGACGGCTTGGCGCAAGGCGCGGCGCAAGGGCTCGCTGCGGGAGTTGGCCGCGAAGAAGCGCGGCGCGAAACCGGCCGAACGCAACCCGCTGGATGCGAAGGTGCGCGCGCTCGAGGCGCAAGTGGCTCGCCTGGAGCACGAGTTGCACACCGCGCAGCGCACCTTCGGTGCTAACTATCTGAAATAGGGTCGTTTTTTCTCCCACATTTTGGTGCCGGGGAACGGATTCTGCAACTGTCCGTTCCCCGGCTGCAACCGCAACCGGGAGAATGAACATGTCCAGGACCACGCTCACCGAGGCCCGTATCAGGGCGCTCAAGCCCCGCAAGACGGCTTACGTTCTCCGCGACAGCAAACTCAGGGGCTTCGGCGTCCGAATGCTGCCCTCGGGCCGCAAACGCTTCTTCGTCCATTGCCAGCATCGGGGAGAGCGCGTCTGGAAGATCGTCGGCGACGCCGCGACGATGGATGTCCGCGAGGCACGGTCTCGAGCCACCGCGATGCTCGCCGCGATCCGGCGGGGCGAGGATGTGTCCTGCGAAACGGCCGAAGGACTCTTCGAGGCCGTCGCCGAGACAGTGTTCCGGCGTCACGAGCGGGTCTGGAAGTCGGGGACTCTCTACGTGAACCGATGTTACCTGCGCAATCAGCTCCTGCCGCACTTTGCCGGGCGCCGGATCGCGGACATCGGCAGGGACGACGTCCGGAACTGGTTCGCCTCGCTGCGCGCCACGCCGGTTGCGGCAGATCGCTCCATGCCGGTGCTTTCCGTCATCATGCGGGAGGCGGAAGCGATGGGCCTTCGGCCCGAGGGGTCCAACCCCTGCCGGGGCATCAGGCGATACCGCCGGAAGGGGCGCGAGCGCTTCCTGTCCGACGAAGAGATCCGCCGGTTGTCCGCAACGCTGTCGGCCCATGCGGACCGTCGACCAGGGCAGGTTGCGGTCATCCGCCTTCTCCTGCTTACGGGATGCCGCAAGAGCGAGATCCTTACCCTCCGCTGGTCGGATTACCGCGAGGGCCATTTGTTCCTCCGCGACAGCAAGACAGGCCCCAGAACCGTGTGGCTGTCGCAGCCCGCCAGGCGCATTCTCGATGCATTGGAGCGAACCGGCCCATGGGTCTTTCAGGCCGCGCAAGGGAACCGCCCTCGGAGCGCGGAGTGGCTGAACAGGTTCTGGCGCCGGGTCCGTACGGAAACGGACCTGAGCGGCGTGCGCCTTCACGATTTGCGGCACACGCATGCCAGCCTCGCGCTGAGACAGGGCAAGACCATCCTCGCGATCGGAAAACTGCTCGGACACCGCAGTCCGGAGATCACGCTCAAATACACGCATCTTGCCGACACAATGGTCCACGAGGCCGCCGAGACAGTCGGCGCCGTGCTGGAGGGCTGAGCGGTGGCGCGCGAGAAACACGTGCGGCTCACCGACGCGGCCATCGCCCGCCTGCGCCCCCGCGAGCGGGAATATACGGTCTGGGACGGCCGCCTGCCCGGTCTCGGGGTCCGGGTTCGGCCGTCCGGCGGAAGCAGCTGGATCTTCCTGCTCAAGACGGGTGGCGGGACTCGCAAGATCACGCTCGGGCCGGTGATGCTGAAGACGGTCGAGCAGGTCCGCCGCGAGTGCCATGTCCTATCCGCGGCACCCGGCAACGAACGTGAGCCTGAGGAGATCGGCCTCTCGGTGCCATCGTTCCGCGGTTTCGTCGCCGACGCGTGGAAGAAAGCCCACTTCAACCGATACAAGCCATCGACGCAGCAGGGAGTACGATACGTCCTTGCCAAGCAGCTCTTGCCGGCGTTTGGATCGAAGCCATTGGATCGTATATCCCCGGCACAGATCAGGCGCTGGTTCGACGCATTCAGCCAGACCGCCCCGGGCGGCGCCAACCATGCTCTCGACATTTTGCAGCAAATCATGAACTTCGCCGTTGCCAGCGGTCACATCGATGCCAACCCCGCGCGCGGCGTGAAAAGGAACCGGCGTCAGGCCCTCACCCGTTTCCTGTCCCGCGAGGAGATCGGCCGCCTCCACAAGGTGCTCGACGAGCAGTCCGGCAAGAGCCGCGAGCAGCAGGCCGACATCATCCGGCTTCTGCTGCTCACCGGATGCCGCAGAAGCGAGATCGTGCAGCTGCGCTGGTCGGAGGTCCGAGACGACACGCTCTCGTTGGCCGACAGCAAGACCGGACCGCGAAATGTGCCCCTCAACGCAGGGGCTCGACGCATCCTGGAAGGGCAGCCGAAATGCGGGAGCCCGTTCGTGTTTCCTTCACCGCGCGACCCGGCCCGTCCGCGCGGTCTCGACCTTCCGCTATGGTATCGGGTCCGCCAGGAAGCAGGGATCGAGGATGTCCGCCTTCACGACCTGCGCCATACGCTGGCGAGCCACGCGGTGATGAACGGGGTACCGGTGCCGGTGATATCCCGACTGCTCGGCCACAGCAATGTGCGCATGACGCTGCGCTACGCCCATCTCGGGGACCGGGAAATCGAGGCCGCGGCCGAGAGCATCGGCCAAGCCATCGGAGCGATGATGGGCTTGTAGAATGACCGTGCTCCCGATCGTGCTGTTCGCTACCTGTTGTTCGACGTGGAACCGTGACCCCTTGGAACCTAATAACGCCAATGGGTTAGAACGCCGATCAGCGTTGAATACGCACGCCGAACAACAACCTGACCGCACAACGAGGAGCGCGGAACGCAACGGGGCGGCGGGGACCCGGCCACCGAGTGCGGCCCAGGTCTCGTATGCCGAGGCGATCGCGCGGGAGAGGGACATCGACGTTCCCGACGAGGCCAGGGCCTGCTCGGCCGCGATGTCCAAATGGATCGATGCGAACAGGCCGGCGAAGCCCGTGACGGGCCGCAGGGCACCGGCGCACAAGTCGCGCGACCAGGCGGCGAAGGGGAAGACGGCCCGGGCAAGAGCACAGCGGAGGCGCCAACCGGGCGACGCGGCGGAGGGCACAGCACCATTCGCTGGCGCCCGCGCGGAAGCGCCAACCGGCACGCCTTTGCAGATTCCCTACGGCAACAAGGAGGCCGCGTTCGAGCTCGGCGCCCGCTACGCATCGGGCGGCTGGTATGCGCCGCCCGGCATCGATCTCTCCGCCTTCCGCGAGCGCGGGTGGCTGTAGCGCCCGGCCGCGCAGCAGCCCGCCCGAAGGACCGCCGTCACGGTCTGCGCACGGACACCCACCAACCCGGCGGCTACATAGTCACCGCACTCATGCGCCGACTTCGCCAAATACGCGCGCGTTTTTTCACAGCCATCGACACCGCTGCAGGAAGCGTCGTTGACCCGCGTGATGCAGTGCGGATAACTGCCGGGCCATGAGCGACACGGACGCGGAACTCGACCGGCTGCATGATCTTCTGAACGCTATTCCTGCCGAACGGGACGGCATGACCATCGCGGAGCTGGACGGCTATGTCGCCGCCCTGATCGTCTGCCCGGAGATGGTCCTGCCTTCCGAATGGCTGCCGGGGGTCTGGGGCGGAGAACACGAATTCGCGGATATCGACGAGGCTGAGGCGACGGTCGCCGCGGTGATGGGGCATTACAACCGGATCGCCCGGGAGCTGGCGGAGCATCCGGAGGATTACGCACCGGTCCTGGAAATCGACCCCAACGGCGGCGACACCTTGTGGGAACCGTGGATTGACGGCTTCGAACGGGCCATGCGGCTGCGTCCGGATGCGTGGGAGGAGATCGCGCTGAGCGACGACAAGGAGGCGTCGGCGTCGGTCAGCATGATCGTCGCCCTGAACGATTTCTATTATGGCCGGTCGGAGTTGACGGAAGAGGCAGAGGACGAATTCGACCGGATGGCGCCGGGGCTGATCCCGGAATTCGTGCGCAATCTGAACGCCTGGACCAAATCCCGGCAAATCGGGAAACGCGGAAGCAGTGTTGCCCAGCCTCATGTCCGGTTCGGTCGAGAGGAGCCGACGGCATTCGGTCGCAAGGTGGGCCGCAACGAACCCTGTCCGTGCGGTTCCGGCCGGAAGTACAAGCGCTGCTGCGGCGCGCACTGACCGGTCATTGGCAATGACGGGACAGCTGACTTCGGTCGGCGGGCAGCGAGGCCGGCGACAATTCGGGGTAGTCGGCTGCAAGAACCGGGCGATGCGCCGGCCGTGAATAGCAGGGCGGTACCATGGCGTCGGGGAGGAGAATAGATGAACAAGGCGGAAATGGTCGATAGTCTGGCCGCCCGGACCGGCCTGAGCACGGCCGCCGCAAGGGACACGGTCGACGGCATGTTCGCGACGATCGGCGAGGCTCTGGCGAATGGCGAGGGGGTGCAGATCGCGGGCTTCGGGACATTCGCCGCCAGGACCCGCCCGGCCCGTACCGGCCGCAACCCCCGGACCGGTGAGGCGATCTCGATATCGGCTTCCAAGTCACCGTCGTACAAGGCGGGGAAGGCAATCAGGGATGCGGTGGACGGCGGCCGGAGGTCGTGACCGTGGGCAGGCCGTAGATCGCGACCAATGACGCCACGCATACACCCGATATGGAAACCAGCCGATTGCTATACGATGACGGGCGCTCTGGATGCTGCCGAGCTGCTGTCAGGAAAAACCCAGCGTGGCCGTCGGGTTGCGTGTTTGGCGGCTGGCCACCTGGATACGCGATTGCATATGAGGCAATGAGATGGTCAAAAAGGGAAAGCACGATGAACGGCGTGTGATGTCCAGATTATTGCCGAAGCCCGTATTTTGCGAACTTCGAACTCGTGGCCCTCTATAGATAGGCAAGCGGATAAGCGTTGGTTTTGGATGCTAATTGCAGTCAGGTGAGGCTTTGAGGATCAGGAAAAATGGCAAAAAATAAGCTTAAGTTAATGATATCGAGTCGCTGTAAAGTAAAGTTCCCAATTGGGGGAGGGTCTGGTGTTGTGCTAACTGAAGTTCGAAAGCAGATCAAGAAAGAGATTGAGGCAGAAAAATTCTTCGGAAAACCACTTGTCAATGTCTGGATAAATGAAGAAGAAACTGAAGCCGGCTCTCTTACTCTCTGGGAAGCGTGTATAAAACAGGCGTCTGATTGCGATATTTTCGTATCGCTACTGGACGGGGAGGCCGGTTGGCAAAAGGATAATACTGGCATTGGTATATGCCAAGCAGAGTTTGAAACGGCTTACGCTAATTCACCAGGAAAAGTACGAGTGATTTCCTTGGTAGGTGATATCGAAATATTAAAACCCAGTACTCGTGCAGACGAGGACTTCCTGACGGCTGTAAGTAAAACCTCCATCTTGGAGGCGCGACATTTCAACAATGTTGATGAGCTGAAGGAACGTACAAAGGAAGTAGTAAGAGAGATGGTGCTTCAGTTGGCTCACGAGGGAGCTCGCGAAGTAAAGAAAAGTGGTCCGAACACAGGTCAAGCATTGGATTGGTCACGCCTCAACTTTGCTGAACGGCAGAAAACTATGGTTGGTGTTTTAGTTGATTCATTGAGCGCAAAGAAAAAGGCCAAACGGGTCAACGATCTCATCATCGTTCCTATTTCAGACGCACAGGTGTTATTATGTCCATCTGCGATACCGGCAGCGTATTCGGTGTCTGCGGCAAGGGAGATGGTGGGGCAACCCTTTCTTAGAGACCATGAACTATCGGGTTCACTGCAACGCAATGTTGGTGGTCCGGTGCATGTAATTGCGTGTCAAAAGAACATAACGGAAGCACAGGCGATGAGTCTGTTGGGATTTCCAGATGCAACAATCGTGAGTGGCACATTTGGCGTGTACATTGCTGACAATATTCAAAAAATCCAACTTTGTTTGATTACTAATTGCCGCGATGCCGCGAGCACCAGACACGGATTGCAAAAGCTTTTCGATTGGTTGGAGCGCACTGGCGAAGATCAGCTCTTGGCCGGACGGGCTGCTTCGAGATCCAAGATACTCTCGGCAATCGCGGAGGAGCTCGAGTGAGGATCGGCAAATCTGGCGGCTTCACCAATGCGTCATCTAAACTTGCTGCTCGTCATCAATTGGACGAGAAGAGACTCGAGAAGAGCGGCGCCGGCACGGGGGAGACGGCATAGGCCAGACCGAAACAGCGATGCTATAAGCGATCTCCGAGACAGCAATCGAGGGAAAGGACGATGGATCAGGGATCATCGAGCGGGATCGACGAGAGCACGCTTACGAAGGGGCAGGTGCGCAAGCTTAGGGCGCTGCGCAAGTCGGTTGGCGAGGAGATCGGCGAGCAGGCGTTCGCCGCGTGGCTGTCCTCGCAGTCGGGGGCGGGAGAGAACAAGGCGGACGGGAACGCGGCGACGATCGTCGATACGTTATGGCCCCTGGTCGAACAGGGCTCGCTGGCGATCCCGCGCGGCGGCTACATCATCAGACGCGGGCGCGGGAGGATCATCGTGGAGCCGGCGCGGTCGTAGATCGTCCGACGGCATTCCGTCGTGTCCGAACACCGTATTGCCTCCTCGACATCTTCAGCGGCGCGGACCCTTCGGATGCGCCGGAGCCGGTCCCTGGCCCGGCTGCCGCGTGTTATCCCGGACCCAGGAGCGGGTCGGGCGCCAGTCCCCACCGGGAGTGCGCCCGCCGTAAGCGGCCCCATCGAGCGCAAGCTCCAGGAGGCGTATCGCGCCATTGCTGATATGTCGGCCGCGATCTCGACATCGTCGGCCGAAAGCCGCGAGAACGCCAGACACGCGGCCACCTCGGCCTCGTTCTCGTACGTACCGAGGTCTGCACCAGTGGCGAGCTCGATCACCGTGAATTTCGCCGGCTGTTGTTCGGCGCGCAATAGTGACCCCCCACAATCGAATGGAGTCAGTGGGTTACCGCGCCGATCGGCGTCAAGACCTCGCGCTGAACAACAATCCAGAGGCGGCCGCGCGTGAGCGGAGGCGGCGCCGCTTCGGTGCCAGAATGGCGAGAATGAAAACACTATTCACAAGCTGACGTCCGACATTGTTGAGTAACTATTTGGCTCAATTAGTGAATCGTATGCGTCACCTTGTTACGGCGGCGGCGAGGCAGGCCCGGTCGTTGGCGCCGGGGGCGAGGCCGACGAGGTGGAACCAGCTCAGGTAGTTGTCCAGATAGCGGGTGGCGATGCCGCGGCGGGGGCGCAGGAAGTCCTTCAACCTACTGTGGCGGCTGTTCACCGTCTGCACATGCAGATCGCCCCGAACCCGTTGCCCCATCGAGCGGTTGAGTGCTTCGTGGCTCACCCCGAGCGCGGCGGCGCAAGGTGGGTAGCTCGCGCCACCGTCGGAGACCAGCAGGGCGTCCTTCGCGACCACCGGATCGAGGGCAGCCGTGAGCGCCGCCGCATCGACCCTGGGCAGCACCGCGCTGACCGTCGTCCCGCTCCGGTCTGCCGCCATGAGAACCGGCACCTGCTCGCGCGAGAGGCCGCGCTTCTTCGCCTTGCCGCCCCGCCGCCGTGCCTTGCGTCCCAGCCCGCGCGCACCCTTCCGGCTCTCCAGGACGTAGGTCTCGTCCGCTTCCACGATCCCCTTGAGCACCTCCGAATCGCTCCGCGCCGCCGCCAGAAACCGGTGACGCCAGCGGAACGCCGTGCTCACCGCCACGTCGCAGCGCGCCGCCGAGGCCTTCACCGTCTCCCCCTTCGCCAGCGACGCCCCGAACGACAGCCAGCGTTCCTTGTGGTGCAAGCCCGACAGCGGCGTACCGCTCAGCGCGTTGAAGGTCCTGCCGCAGCCCTTGCACTGGTAGCGCCGCAGACCCCGCGCCATACCGCGCGAAACCGCCCCTTCGCTCGCGCAGTGCGGACAACGCCGAGCCTCGTCCACACCAAGCTCGATCGCTGCCTTCGATGCCTCGCCCTCGCTCCGGCCCGACAGTACCGCGAGCGCCTCGCGCCGCTGCGCGCGTGTCAGCCCGCGCGCCGCCGAAAGCCACACCTGGAAACCCCTGATGTCCATAATCCAACCTCCTGACGTTACAGGCAGTCTATCACAAATGCATACAATTCGCGAATTGAGCCAACTATTTTGCCACCAGCGTCACTAACGATGATACTCGCGTAATAGGATTAGAGCCCTGTCCAGACCGGTCTGTGTTGTTTTCCAATGGAACGGCGTCTGGTCGCGGGTGCGCACCTCAAGTGCCGCACGGTAGGCGGCCACGGCCTGCTCTAGATGTTTTTGCTCTCCGCCTCGTTGCCCCAAAGCCAACAGGGCACCACCGAGGTTGTTTTGTGTTGTTGACCAATCGTGAGGCTCATGCTCGCGGGTACGAACCTCGAGCGCCGCACGGTAGGCAGCCACGGCCTGCTTCAGGAATCTGGTGCCTGTGTCAGTATCTTGCTCTGCTAGTGCCTTCAAGGTGTTACCTAATTTGGTCTGTATGGACGCCCAATCGAGCGGGGCCTGTTCCCGAGAGAGTTCCTCGAGTGCCGCCCGATGGGCGACCACGGCCTGCTTCAGAAAGTCGGGGTCTTTCTTCCCGTAGCCTAAGGCCCACAAGGCGTCCCCGAGATTGGTCTGTAATGCCCAATCGAGCGGGACCTGTTCGCGCTTGTGCACCTCAAGCACCGAGCGGTAGGCGGCCACGGCCTGCTCTAGGTATTTCAGCCCCCCACTTCCTTTCCCCAAGGCCAATAGGGCGTTGCCAACATTAGTCTGCGTTGTTGCCCAATCGAGCGGGACCTGTTCGCGGTTGCGCACCTCAAGCACCGCGCGGTGGGTAGCCACGGCCTGTTTCAGAACGTCGACGTCTTCCGTCCAATAGCCCAAGGTCGACAGAGACTTGCCGAGGTTGGTCTGGGTTATTGCCCAATCGAGGGGCGTTCGCTCGCGGATGCGGACCTCAAGCGCCGCACGGTAGGCGGCCACGGCAGCTTTCAACCGCTCAGTGTCCCGTTCTTGCTTCCCTAAGTCCGACAGGGCGATGCCCAGATCGTTCTGTGCTGTTGCCCACTTGAGCGGCGCACGCTCGCGAGGGAGTTCCTCGAGCGCCGCCCGATGGGCAGCCGCGGCCTGCTTCAGAAGGTCGGAGTCTTTCGTCCCGTAGCCCAAGGCCCACAGGGCAGTGCCGAGATTGGTCTGTACGATTGCCCACTCAAGCGCATCTTGCTCGCGGGAGATCCTCGCGAGCGCCGCCCGATGGGCGGCTACGGCCTGCTTCAGAAGGTCAGAGTCTTTCCCCTGCCTGCCCAAGGCCCACAGGGCAACGCCGAGATTGGTCTGCGCTATTGCCCACTTTAGCGGCGCACGCTCGCGGGGAATCTGCTTGAGCGCTGCACGGTAGGCGACCACGGCCTGTTTCAGAAGTTTCGTGCTGGTTTTCCTCTGGCCCAAGCCCAACAGGGTGTTGCCGAGGTTGTTCTGCACTCTAGCCCGTTCCTCCGGCATGCTCTCTTGGCTGCCCGCCTCGAGCGCCGCACGATAGGCGGCCACGGCCTTTTCGAGGTTCGCGGTGTCGAGTTCTCGTTCACCCAGCGTATGAAGCCCATCCCCGAGTGCCCTCTGGAGCGTCATACGATGTCTGGGTTTCTCGATAGTGTCGCCATTGAGCAGCCTGGCCAGCTTCTCCGTTGACTCCCCCAGCCCTTCTTTAAGAACTCGGCTCCGTTCCTCATTGTAGGCAAGTGGAATCACAGCGGCCAAAGCCATGGCAACAAGTTGGGTCTGGAGATCCACCTGGAAGTCCTTGCCAAGCGTCACGTCTTCCAGCCTGTAGGGTCGATCTCCCCGATCAAGCGTGCCTTCTCCCAACCCCGGCACCATCCAAAGGCTCAACGCTTCCCCTGGTTTTTTAACCCTGCCTGCAATTACCAGATCGGCCTTCCACTCTTCCAGAACCGCGTGAGCGCGTTCCTGCATGCTGGGGACCCATTCATCTGCTGCTCCAAATGCTGCGATGCTTTGGGCAGATCGAACCATCTCGATCCCCTCAATGTTCGCGAAGGTCTGTTCGACGGTCCTCGTGTCATCTCCGGTTTTGTCATCTTCCAGCCAGCACAACACTATACGAAATCTGTCTTCGGCCCGTTGTGGCTCATGCAATCGCAAGTTTCCCAAAGCCAACAAAACCTGTTGTGGGGGCAAATCGAACCGAAGTTCCGCCATCCAAGTGACGGTCAGCGTCACGATTGCTGTCAGCACAATGATGCCGAGCGTCTTCATTCGCGGGACACTGGAGACGAACCGCTTCATTGCGAAATTAAAGCTCCACCCTGTGGAGACCTTCGTTCCGAGCGAACTTCGGCTCCACCTCTATGGCTTCTGCATTCCTATAAATTTTTTGTGGCCTTCCAATCTCAGCGACTTCCACTGACAATGCAACAGAGGTAGTGTCCCCAGACATGGTCTAGAGTTCTCACGTAGTCGTCGGCTACAGGTAGGGGACGCCGCTCAGCCGGGCATGAAACGCCACCACTCGCTCGCGCTCCACCGCCAGCAGCGGAGTCTGCCGAACGCGGGCAGGATGTGCATGTTGACCAGTTTTCGGATGCTCTCCGCCGTCGACCCCTTGCAGCGCACCGCGACATGCTCCTCCATATAGCGCGACGCGAGATCGGCCACCGTCGGCCCGCCCGCAAGCCGGGCCGGCAACGGCTCCGCAACCGGATCTTCCCCCGCCTTTATCCGGTTGAGTGTTGCTCGGCTCGTGGGTTCGACGCCGATTGACACTGTAACCTATTGAAAAAAGCACGTTTCTGCGGGGTCAAAGTTCCACGCTTAACAACAAATTCGCATCCAGATCGGCAGCGGCCCGGCCCGCAACCCGACGGCCACGCTGGGTTTTCCCTGGTAACAGCTCGGCAGCGTCCATAGCGCCAGTCATCGTATAGCAATCGGCTGGTTTGCATATAGGGTGCCCGGGACCGACGGCATCGAGCTGATGCAGACCGTCCCGGAGCTCGCCGACCTGCCGGTGATCTTCATCTCGGGCTACGGCCGCGACGAGACCATCTCGCGGGCGCTCGAGGCGGGTGCGTCGAACTACATCGTCAAGCCCTTCTCGCCGACCGAGCTGACGGCGCGGATCCGGGCGGCGCTGCGCCGGCGCACTACCTGCAACACGGCGGCTCTGCGGACTCGTTCGTCGCCAGTGCACGCCGGCATCTCGCTCGCAACGGCCGGCACTCTCACACTAAAAGTTCACGGAGGCCACTCTGGAGAACTACAGGGATATGGCGCCCACCGCGTGGCGGGACCGACGATACGCGGTAAGGAATGAAGCATGCGGTTGATCGCTCTGACCCCCAGAGTGTAACCTACTCAATAGGT
Source organism: Alphaproteobacteria bacterium (assembly GCA_965262755.1). Taxonomy (GTDB): domain Bacteria; phylum Pseudomonadota; class Alphaproteobacteria; order UBA828; family UBA828; genus WTGU01. Next base: position 3,107,578 of record OZ253557.1, read on the forward strand.
TAGGCTGCCGATCGGCGTCAAACCCCGGTGCCGAACAACGGTGGCCAGACCTAGGAGCCTGCGCCGCAGAACGCTTTTAGGCACCTTCAGACACCATAGGTAGTGGTAAAGAATGATCAGATACCACTACAAATAGTAGTCAATTTTCCTACGGCGCAGGCTCCTAGTGAGCACTAGCGCTGCGGAGGTTGTCCAAGTACGCGTCGCATCCGTCCAAATAGCCTGAAACCGCATTCATCACGTCGGCCAGTGTCGGCAGGTGAAGATCGCTTTGAGCGACCGGCAAGAGCTTGCCCTGCTTATCTACCGGGTAACGGTATGCGTAGGAAGCCGGGTCGATCTTGGCAAATTCAAGGATGATTCCGCCGACGATAGGGTCCGCTTCATCAGGGTCCGTTGTTCCGTACATGTCGAGCATTTCCAGGACCGATCCCCACAGCGTTGCGAGATTGTGCGAGTGCCAATTGGGCTCGACGCCAACCGTTGGCCCGTAAGTTGCCAGCAGGTATTTGAGGGAGATCTCCAGGAAATTCCTGTAGTTGAAGATGATCGGGAATACCAGGGTATCTCGCGCCAACTTGTCGTGGCCTGCTGCCTTGACCATTAGGTCGCCAGCCGTCTTGTACCCATCCGTCATCAGCGCGAGCCTTGAGTGCCCGTCTTCGTCAATGTTGGCGTTTTCCAATGGATTGGCAGAGGCGACAAAGGCTTTGTCTCCCTGCATCGGCCAGCGGAACTCAGAATTGAGGATCTCCTCGAATGATCTTCGTTTGGCCATGGATCCTCCACATCTATGAGCCTCTTGCAAAACTCTGAATCGATTCGGGACGGCGCAAGAACACCAAATATAGCATCCCTGGCAGCGCATGAAAAGGGGCGCTATTGCGCGGCTGATCGTGGTCGAATCGACGTTGAGTCAGCCGCCGATTCGGTTTCTTCGTCAAACTGCGGGCGCACTTGTCCGGCCCGTCTCTCAAGAGGCGCGGCTGTGGTGACGGCGAAGGAGGCAAGCTGGATCAGATCGGCGGAACCATGAAGCGCATAAGTTGACTGACCGCCAGCGCGGTAATGCCAAACATGACGTGAGTGAGCACCTTCTTGTAGCCGCGAACGCGCACATAACGACCGCCGAACTCATCCTTGAACCGCCCATTGAGCCGCTCGGCCGTCGAGCGCTCGGCGTAGCGATCCTCCTCTGGAAAGACGAGACCGAGCGTCCGCCGCGCCCTCTTCTCAAGCTTCAACGCCTCTTTCATGTCGACCGAGCCGCGGGGGTTGACGTCGATGATCGGCTTGTGGCCCAGCGATATGCTGTGCGCCCAGATCTCGATGGAATCATAGGCCGAATCCATAAGGTCATACAGGTTCTCGACCCGCCCGGCCGTCAGGGTTCCCAACGGAATGGCCACCTGGGAGTCATGCGTCGACGCCGAGGTCAGCACGCAACTGATGGGGATCCCGCCATCGGCCGTGTCGATGTGCAGTTTGTAGCCGATCCACTTCTCGACCAGCCCCTTGGCGTTCTTCTTCATCCCGATGTCACAGGACTTCGGCAAGTCCTCCAGCATCTGCGGCAGTGTCATCGTCAGTTGCCGTTCCAGCCGGCTCGGCTCCGTCGCCCGCTCCTCCCCCTTGCGTGGACGCCCCCGCCTGCGCGCCTTCTTCGGCTTCGCTGCCTTCGGCGCCGGCTTCTCCCGCGCTGCGATCGCCGTCGCATCGCGCGAGATGTGCCCCACCAGATGGCCATCCATCGTCCGCGCAATCAGCGTCTCATGCAGCCGGCCGGCCAGACCGCTCTCGGCGAACTCGGCAAAGGCACGCGAGAAGGTCGCCTCGCTCGGAAGCCGGCCGACACCGCTCCAGCCGCACAGCCGGCACAGCCTCGTATCAACCTGCAGACGCTCGATCAGGGCCCGGGTCGTCGGAATGTCGAACACTGGCTTGGCTATCAATGCACGCGCCAGCGCCGCACGGTCCTCCGCTGGCCGCCCCACAAGGCCGGGGATGCAGGGCAGATGAGCCTCAACGCGCACCAACTCAAGATGGAGTTGACCCGGTTTCGTGGACGGTTATGGATTTGGGCGAGCGGGGGGTAGCTGGCTCCTTTCGTAGTTGACGGGTGACTGATATCCGATGGCGGAGTGGCGCCGTCGTGGATTGTACCAGCCCTCGATGAACTCGAAGACGGCCATCCGTGCTTCGGCATGAGACCGGAACCTCCGGCGCTCGAGCAGCTCGCATTCGAGGGTCGCGAAGAAGCTCTCGCACATCGCATTGTCGTAGCAATCCCCGACCGATCCGGTGGAGGGGCGCACGCCGGCGTCCCGGCATCGCTTGCCGAAGGCGAGCGAGGTGTACTGCGATCCCTGGTCGCTATGGTGGATCACGCCGTCGGGCCGACGCTGCCAGAGCGCCATGTCGAGGGCATCGAGCACGAGCTGTGTGCGCAGCTGGTTGGCCATGGACCAGCCCACCACGCGGCGGCTGAAGGCATCCAGCACGACGGCGAGGTACAGGAACCCGGCCCAGGTGGGGATGTAGGTGATGTCCGCGACCCAGAGCCGATCGGGTGCGTCGACGGTGAAGTCGCGCTCGACCAGATCCGGTGCCGCTCGGGTGCGCGCATCCCGTACCGTCGTCCGTGTCCCCTTGCGCCGACTGATGCCCCTCAAGCCGGCACGGCGCATCAATCTGGCGATCCGCTTGCGGCCCACAGCGTGGCCTTGAGCGACGAGTTCGGCATGAACGCGGGGGGCGCCGTAGGTGTTGACCGGCGTCGAATGTTGACCCCTCATAGTCACGCAATATCAACGCATTAGCGCGCCGATCGGCGTCGAATCGGCGCGCCGATCAACACGGCGGCGAGAGATAGAGGCCTATGATGTCGCGCACCCTGTCCACGAAGTGCGGATCGCTGGTAAGCTTGAAGCTCTCCACCCGGAGCGGCTGCAGGCCGAACGCGCCCCAGACGCGCCAGATCGTCGTGTGCGACAGCCCGGCTTCCTTCGCCATCTAGCGCAGCGACCAATGGGTCGCATCCGCAGGCTGTGCAGTGAGTGTCCGTTCGATCACCTCGGCCACCTTCTCGCCCGCACTAGCGTCTCGCCGGCGCGCTGCATCGCCACCGCAAACGGGTTGTCCCGGCACGCGTCCAGGATGATCAGGCGAAGGCCCTTCGCCCGCTCCACCGCGCGGGAGAGCAGATCCATCGGCACCGCCTCGAACTCCACATCGGCGTCGCTCAGCAGGCTGGCGTCGACGGGGATCAGGAAGTTGCGCTTGTCCACCTCGATGCCGTGGCCGGCGTAGAACACCACGGCCATCTCCGAGGCGGACGCCGCGAGGCTGAAATCCTGCAGGCCGTCCCATAGTTCCGTCCTGCTCGCGTTCGGGAGCTGTGTGACCGCGAAGCCGAGGCGCTTGAGGGCGGCCCCGATATCGTTCGCGTCGTTGAGGGGGTTCGCCAGGCTCGGCGCATAAGCGTAGGACGCATTGCCGATCACCAGCGCAACACGCTGCCCGGCCGCTGCCGGCGTCACGAACAGCGACAATAGCAGAATTGCGGCCGCCGCCGGCAGTGAGACCAAGCTTCGATGACAAAGTCTTCCCGTCATGGTTAGCTCATTCTCGAATTCATGTGTGCTCGCAACCGTTCAGTGAGCCTCACATTCAACCGTTGCTATTAGTTCCCAATTCGCAGGTGCCGAACTTGACGGGTTCGCTGCCGGCTCCGGCCCCTTGGCCACACCCCGACCTCAAGCAATTCATTGGAGCAACTGACGCACCATGTGATCACTCGCGGAGCCGGCTACTCGAAACCGCAAGCGTCTTTCGTTGTCGCGATCCAGGCTCGCCCGCCGCCCGACTTCGAAAAACAGCCGTTGGTCCAGTTACCCTCGTACCGGTCGCCAGACGCGGTCGCATATGAGCCTGAGCCGTGTGGCCTGCCGTTGCGATATTCGCCTTCGTAGCGGCCGCCGTCGGGCCATACGTAGGTCCCGTGTCCGTGCTTCTTGCCATCGCGGAAACTGCCTTCGGACACGTGTACCCCACGAGGCGTCCGCCAAACCGCGCGACCCTGACCAGATGCCTTTCCGTCGATGCAGTCGCCGGACCACGTGACGATTTCATCTCCGGACACTCCGGAGGCATCCCACAGCTGACACGGCTGGTTCTCGGCGATAATCCAATCGGGCCCGAACCGCTCGAGTGCCGCCTCTCCCTTTGCCAGCAGCGTCCTGGCGGCGTCGGCGTCAAGGTAGCCCGTGGCCGCCGCCCCCCGTGACTCCTGCCATCGGGAGATCGCGCCCCGCGTACCTCGGCCGAACAGCCCGTCGGCCGGGCCGGGATCGAAGCCCAGAGCGGCGAGACCCTGCTGAATGCGTCGACGTTCTGCTCGATTCAGACTCAGCTCGGCTTCAATGGAATCTGGCGTAGGCCCCAAGGGCTCCGGCGATACTTCCTGCTCAGGCTCGTCGGGGGTGACCGCCACCTCGACCGAAGGTTTCTCGTCTTGCGGATTGGTAGTGAGCCGAGCCAGCCGGTTCCGCGCCAGGGCTTCGTATGTGCCGCCGGGGAACTGTTCCAGATAGGCCTCGAAGTCGGCCGCATGGGTGCTGTCCTTGACGGACTCCCAAAAGAGCAACTCCTTCTCCGCAGCGATGCGCCGCTCCACGACCCGATCCGGATCCGGGGTCTTCGGATCCTCTCCGCCTTGGACCGTCACCGTCTCGGGTTCGGGCGTCGGCTCCGGCAGCGCCGCGAGGTACGCTCCCTCGCTCGACAGCGAGCCGTAGACGAACGGTTCCTGACGACCGCCCGTCTCGGCCAAGACCGCGTCCCGCACCTTGCGGAACATCAGGCCGACCTCCAGCCCCGGCTCCTCCAGATGGGCCAGCAGCGCCGTGGTGTAGGGGCTGTTCCGCCCCTCGCCATCGGCCGCGACCGTCCCTTCCTTCGCCGCATAGGCCACCAGCGTCTCGCCCGAGGGCTCCACTCTCCCCAGTCCACGGCCGATCGAGCGCGTCGCGCCAGAGCGCTGCATCGCAACCGCGAACGGATTGTCCCGGCAGGCGTCCAGGATGATCAGGCGAAGGCCCTTCGCCCGCTCCACCGACAGGGAGAGTAGATCGAGCGGCACCGCCTCGAACTCCACGTCCGCATCGCTAAGGAGACGCGCGTCGACGGGGATCAGGAAGTTACGCTTGTCCACCTCGATGCCGTGGCCGGCATAGAACACCACCGCTATCTCCGAGGCCGATGCCGCGAGTGAGAACTGCTGCAGGCCTCGGCGCAACTCCACTTGGTTAGCGTTCTCGATGCGGGTGACGGCGAAGCCGAGGCGCTCCAGGGCTGCGCCCATGTCGGTGGTGTCGTTGAGGGGGTTCGGAAGGCTCGGCGCATGGGCGTAGGACGCATTGCCGATCACCAGCGCCACACGCTGCCCGGCCAAGGCGGGCGCCGCTAGAAGCTGCAGCCCCAGTATCACTACGGCCACGACCGGCAAGAGAGTTCGGAGTGACACGTCGTGCCCCCTTCGGTGCGCAAGTCGCATTGCGAGGTCCCGCGCCGGTCTCAAGCCAACATGAGACGATGTTTCACAACCGTTGGTCAACTGATTATCCTCTTTGTCGGTGGCAGGAGTATCCTTGCAGGGAGTCACACTGGCGATGCCGAATATCAAGGCGACGACGCCGGTTCTGGCCTTGTCGGCGGCCTTGCTCGTGTCGGGACTGTCTCAGGTCGCGCAGGCGGAGGACGCGTACGACCCGGACGACACCGTCTACGCGACCGGCGCGATCTTCGCGACGGAAGACCAGCTTGCGGACAAACCGCGCACGCCGCTCTTCCGCGCGTATCTGCCCCCGTCCGCCGATCTGAGGGACCGGTTTCCCCCAGCAGGCGATCAGGGTGAGCAAGGCTCATGCGTGGGCTGGGCGGTCGGCTATGCAGCCCGCTCGTATTACAATAGCCAGGCTGGCGGAGGTGCGCGGCTAACGACGCATGACGTACCGAGTCCAGCCTACATCTACGACAGAATCCGAAGTCCGGGCGCGTCGTGCGATGACGGATCGCGAATTGCCGCCGCCCTTGATCTGCTGAAGAAGGGCGCCCTGACTCTCGCCGAGTATCCGTACGACGATGACCGTTGCCGGCGGCCAAGCGCCGGAATGGCCGCACGTGCCACAAATTTCAGGATTCATGATTGGCAGGTGGTCGATACCGGGCGTCTCGATCAGGTGAAGGGGGAGTTGGCCGGCGGGCACCCGGTCGTGATCGGCATGCTTCCCAACAGGGACTTTCATCGTTTGAAGGGGCGCAAGGTCTGGCGCGCGGACCGACCGAAGCAATTCCGGGGCGGTCATGCGGTCACCGTCGTCGGGTATTCCGAGCGGGGGCAGTACTTCACGGTGATCAACTCATGGGGCCGGAGGTGGGGCGACCGGGGCTATGGCCGCATCTCGTACGACACGTTTCGGAATCGCGTGAAGTACGGTTATGCCATGCGGCTCGTCGCAGAACCCAAGCCGGAGCCGCCGACGCCTGAGCCGGACCCACCCAAGCCGGAGCCGCCCGAGCCGGACCCACCTCCTCCCGATCCGCCGAAGCCCGAGCCACCCACGCCGGTCATTCTCGAGCTGGTCCTGCCGGAGATCGGGTGCGGACGCATCGCGATCGAGAAACGGGGCGAAGTGCAGGTTATCGTGGGCTTCGTCGGCACCCAAGAGGACCTGGCGAAAATTCGGGAGGCGGCCGCCAAGTCGAAGGCGCGTGTGGAGGTCGAGCTCCGTCCCTGGCCTCAGTGCGAAGCGCTCATGACGATCGAGAAGCCCCTGGCGCAAGCGAGCACGCCGACCATCTCGCTGCCCAGGTCGTCGTACCAGGCTGACGAGACGCTCGCATTCGACGTGGCGATGGCGAACTTCCAGGGCTATCTGCACGTGGCCTACATCCAGGCGGACGGCAACGTGGTCAACTTGGTTGAGTCCGATGCGCTGACGCTCTCCACCTTGCCGCCACAGACACAGCTGAAATTCGGCGACGGGCTCGAGGGCCGGCCCAAGTTCACGGTCTCCGCCCCGTTCGGCAACGAGATGATCGTGGCCCTCGCCTCGAAGAGCCCGCTCTTCGCCGAGGACCGCCCGCTTGTCGAGACGGAGCGCGAGTTCCTGACGGCGCTGCGGAAGGCCATCATCGTCCGGCCCGATCCCACCCAGCCGGAGCGGGTTGTGAGCGCGAGCTTCGTGACCCTCGAAACGAAGCAGGGAGAATAGCGGCATGAGGACATCCAGCATCGCTTTCACGACGGCGGCGACCCTCGCGGCATCGATCCTCATCGTGACCGGCGGCGGCGCCCAAACGACACCGACCGAGCGGGACATCATCAACGCACTGCAAAAGCCGGGCAATACAGACGAGTTCACCAAGGTACGCAGTCTCTCCGGCGACAGAGGCGTGACCGTCACCGGCGGCGAGAAAGCCGTGCCCTCCATCGATCTGAAGGTAAATTTTGCGTTCGATTCCGCGCAACTGAACAACGAATCTTTGCTGACGCTCGACGTGCTGGGCCGGGCGCTCTCCAGCGAGGAGCTCAAGGGTCAGGCCATCGAGATCGTCGGCCACACCGATGCGAAGGGCACGATCGAGTACAACGATGCGCTGTCGCAGCGGCGGGCCGCGGCGGTTGTGACCTATATCGTTCGGAACTTCACGCTGGACCCCGCCCTCATCTCATCGAAGGGGATGGGCGAGCGCCAGCTCCTGATCGAGGACAACCCGGAAGCTGCGATCAACAGGCGCGTCGAGATCCGAAACGTGACGCGAGCGCCGTAGGCCGGATGCCGAAACGCTGCGAACCCAGCCTGCGTATTTCTGAGGTCGTCACTCTTAGGACCGTCGCAACTGCCGTCTGTCCTAAGGGCTTACGAGCGCGCCGGAGAGCCTGCCCCGCTCGTTGCGTAAGATCATCAAGGCGTGGGCTTGCCGATGGGGCCGAAACTGCATCGTCCAGACGTCGCCGAGCGACAGCGAGACCACCAACGGGTCGAAGGAAGCGTTTAGGCTTCGTGCCGATCCCCTTGCTGCGCAACTTGAGTTGGGACGCCTGCCCCGGCGCGCGAGTAAACCGCCCTGACGACCCGTAGCGGCGCGAGTTTCAGCCGCCGAAGGTGAAGAGGTTCTCTGATGCGGAGTCGGTCGGTAAGCGCGAGACTTCGAGGATGAGTGTGTGCGAGTGCCGGTAACATTGACCGGCCGTGCGCGCCTGACATCGCTCGGGGTGTGGGAACGACAACGCGAATGGAGGAAACGGCATGACCCGCCATCTTGTCGTATGCACCGACGGAACCTGGAACCGACCGGATCAGCGAGACCACGGCCTGGTTGTCCCGAGCAATGTCGTCAAGGTGGCGCGCGCGGTTGCCGGCTGTACAGAGGGCGGTGTTGAGCAGCTCGTCTACTACGATACCGGCGTCGGCACGGGGGACTGGTGGGACCGGATCAAGGGCGGTGCATTCGGAATCGGGCTGTCCGAGAACGTCAAGCAGGCTTACGAAGCAATTGGGAAGACGTTTGAGCCGGGTGACAAGATTTTCCTGTTCGGCTTTTCCCGCGGCGCCTTTACGGCGCGCAGTTTGGCCGGTCTGATCGGTCTTTGCGGAATTCCGAAGGGGCGAAAGGGCAACGTCGCCGCGATTGCCGAATGTGCATTACGGATTTACCGATTGCGCTCTCGGGCGAGGGGGAGAGGCGAGAGAGCAAAGAGACACATCGAGAAGTATTCTCACGTCGACAGCGATGGGCGTCCCGTCCACGAAATCCACTTTATCGGTGTCTGGGACACGGTTGGCGCCCTCGGAATTCCGTTTGGATGGTTCAGGGCATACAACCTGTACCGCTTCAAGTTCCACGACACCGCTCTTGGCGATCACATTCAGAGGGCTTACCAAGCGCTGGCGATCGACGAACGTCGCAGGCCGTTCAAACCGACGCTATGGCTGGACGACAAGGAATCAGGGAATCGGGACGTGGAACAGCTCTGGTTTCCAGGGGTCCATAGCAATGTCGGCGGCGGGTATATCGACCACGGTCTGTCGGATCGGGCGTTCCTGTGGATATGCCTGAAAGCAAGGGACGCAGGTCTCGGTTTCAAGGCGGACTACATGGGTCTTCGTGTAAAACCCGACTATCATGGCGAGTTGAGGAATTCGCGCGGCGGGCTCTACAGATTTCTACGTTCGAGGACGCGGGTTATCGGGGAGGCCAATGTTGCGGGAGAGGCCATACACTACTCGGCAGAGGAGCGGTTCAATCACGCGACGGAACGCAACTATCGAGAGGGGCCCGCGAGGGAGAACCTCGGGCCGGCCTTGGCGAACGCCGGGATGAAGCTAAGCCCTGCTGTGGCGCCTGCGCTGAAAGAGGAAAGGGCGTTTCACAGCCACCGGCAGGCGAGCTTCTGGAATGATGGCGGAGGATCGCCTGCATCGTTCTCGTAGCGGTCGATGCGAGCCGGGGAGCGATTCCTGTCGAAGCTCCCCGCAGAATCTCAGCCGTGTCGCCGTCCCGGCGGAGAGGACGGAGGGTGTAGTCCGCGTGTTGTTAAGCGCGTCAGTTCCCCGCCGATCGGCGCTCTAACTGATTGTTTTAGTGCGATTCGTGGGGGTCAGTTTAGTGCGCTTAACAACACCCACATCACCGTGGCGGGTTCCGATGCTCCGTCGGTTGTGGACCCCGACTGAGATTCCATCTTGTCGAGCAGCGTGCGAGCGTCCTCATCTCCCTTGGTCGCGGCCTTTTCGAGCCAATCCTTCCCGAGCTCCCGGTCGACCGGTGTCCCCACGCCCCAGAGGAAATACACGCCGACGTTGTATTGCGCTCCCGTCTCTCCGGCTCTTGCCGACCGACGAATGAGCTCGAACGCCCGGCGATCATCCTTCTCTAGCCGACGATGCGATGCTGCGACTCGCGGATGGCGGTCTCTCGTCCCGCGAGCTCCAACACGTGCTCGACCGCTTCGCGGGTGGTGAATAGCGCCAGATCATAAGTCAGCGAGAGGGCGACATGGCGGTAGTTTACGGTGAGTTCGAGCGCGTTTCCCTGCTGCCTGAGTACGATCTGTTTCGTGTCGTGATCGACGAAACCCTCGATGACATGGGCATTGGTCAGGAAGTGTCGTTCTCTAATGGCGAACGCGGTTCCCGTGTACGTTCGCTTCTTGTTGACGATCTGCCAGACCGCGAGATCGGCCATGCTCTTGGCCGTCACCTGCGCCGGAAAATTGGCGAGCACACTCACGAGGAGAAGGACAAACGCCCCTGCCAAGCTCGGGCGCCAACGCCATCTCCCCATCGCCGATGCGGCGTTGAATAAGACGTCTTTCACTCGATCCCCGCGGTGGGTGCGGTTTCGCTGAGCAGCGGCGCGTAGACGAAACGCTCCGGCTGACCGGGCTTCGGTTGCAGCTTGAACCAGGCTCCGATCCGTTCGATTACGCGAACCGCCTGTCCGACCTCAAGGAGGCCCACCTTCGCGTAGCTCGTCCCCGGCCCGGCGCGCACGTTCGACCGCTTGGCCGCCCACATCAGCGTGCCGCGCTCCATGGCACCGTCCGTTGGCGACGTCGATAGTGACTTTAGTTTCTCCCGTGCTTCCTCAAGCCCCTTGTCCGCGGCCCGTTGCAGCCACTGTCGCGCCGTCGCCACATCACGCGTGGTTCCGCCTCCCATCTCGTACAGCAATCCCACGCCATACTCGGCAGTGGCGTATCCGCTCCGGGCCGACTGGAGCATGAGCTCGAAGGCCCGCGCGCGGTCTCGAGCCACCCCACGTCCTCTGTAGTACGCCAAGCCGAGCTGGTACAGGCTGGCCGGATCTTCCTGTGCGGCACTCAACCGGAACCACCGGGCCGCCTCCGTCCATTGCTTACGGTCCTTCAGTAGCATGCCCATGGAGAACTGTGCCGGCGCAAATCCGCCCTCCGCGGCCCGACGCAACATGGATGGGTCCTTGTCGAGGTGGCCGTCGTCGCGTCCAAGTTGGTACTGCGCCACCCGGTCGCCCGCTTCGGCCAGCTCTCGGGTCTGTCTCGTCGCCCGCTCGACACAGACCGCCACCGACGGATAGTCTCTGCAGGCGGTCCATGCCAGGTCGCCATCGAGGAACCGGCGTAGATGTTCGCCCTTCACGGCAATGATCATGTTGTCGTTGCCCTGACAGTGCATCCCCGCAACTTTGCCGTCATCCCGAAACAGCGGCGATCCGCTGAGGCCGCCCCGCGTGATCTTGTCTGCGGGAACCTCCAGCTGGAATTCATTCTCGTAGGTGATGGCGTCGATCTGGCGCAGCGTCTCCAGCGCTAGGCCCGCCGGGTGGCCCATAATGCGTAGCCCGGCCGCGCCTTCCAACGCGCCGGATTCCGCCAGGGCGAAGTAGTAGTCCACCGTCTCCTTGGTGGTGAACAGGGCGATGTCCTGCACGAGCGTCAGCGCCGCATGACCGTAGTTGACCTCAAGCCTGCGTCTGTCGTTGCTGCCGTGCCGGTCGATAACCACCTCTGTCGCGCCGTGGTCGGACAAGTACTTGATGACGTGGGCGCAAGTGAGGAAGTGGCGCTCTCCGATCGCAAAGGCCGTTCCTCCAGCCCTCCCCGCACCATAGACCCTCCACACCGCCCGGTGCGCCGCGCGTGCGTCGACCTCGACCGCTGCGCCGAGCGTCGGACTAGGTGTCAGCAGGGCAACGGCCACGCTCAGCGTGCTCCACAACACCACTGCGCTCAGCCATTTGCGCATGCGCCCGGTCGTCTTCATCAGCCTTCCCAGCCTGCCTCTCCGGATCCTTCGTGAAATTAGCACGAGGAAGCGCTAGCAATTCCGCACGGGTTGCCAGCCGTGCAATCTTGCGTGTTGTTCGGCGCGGGGGTTCAACGCCGATCGGCACGCGAACCCATTGATGTCGTTTGATTCTGGGGGGTCAAAGCTGCGCGCCAAACAACACTCCGTCAGCTCCGTCGCGGCGAGGCGTCCGGCGACCTCCTCTTCGGGAGCAAGAGGCCGGGCCGTGCCCGAGCCCTCCCGCATGAGCCGGATCACCTCCTTCTCGGCCCTGAGCGTGCGCCGCGTCGTCAGCGCGCCGTCGCCGGCGGCAACCAGATGGCCGTCCTCGCGCAGCCGCACGATCTCAGCCTGCAAATCGACATGCGTGTGCCGCCCGGGCTCGCGGCCCAGAGCCGCCGCCAGCAGGCCGGATTCGCTGAACACCGCATGGCGCTCCTCCAGGTGGTCGGTCGCCTGCCAGACCGCTTCCAGCGGCGTGAAGCGCGCCGGCGGGCGCGCGAAGCCGCGCTCCGTCCGGTCCAGCCGTACCTCGTCCGCATCCCGCGCAAGCCCGAGCGCCTCGGCGCGGGCCTTCCACATCGCCGACAGCTCGCCAGGCGCGGGCTCGTCCTTCCGCTTCCGCGTATGCAGCGTCGCCGCCTGCGCGGTCTTCGCGCTGTAGTCCCAGCCCCTCTCCGCCATGTAGTCGAGGATGTCGCGCCGGCGCGTCGAGAACGCCTCCAGCATCGCCGGCGAATACCCCGCAAGCTCGAAGCTCGGCAGCCCACCCACCTGGGTCGGGACCAGCACGTAGCCCATCTCGCCAAGCCGCCGCGCCAGATCGTTCCGGTACCACGCCCCGATCAGGCGCCGATTGCGCCGGAGCTGCGTCGGCTCCACGCTCCGCCACTCGCCCGCCGCGTTCCGCGTCATGTTGGCGATCACCGCGTGCGTATGGAGCTGCGGGTCGTTGTTGCGGCTCGCAACGTGCCGGAAGGTCGCCGCCACGAGACCGTCCGCCTTCACCCTCGGACGCCGCCCGGTCGCGGGGTCGTAGCCCCGGGTCTGAAGGAACTCCGCCTCCATCCAGTCCAGCGCCGCCCGCACCGACGCGTCGTGCGCCCGCATCACCGCCTTGTTGTCGTGAAGCAGCGCCTCGAGCGACACCGACTTCGGCGCCGAGAAGGTACAGTCCCAGCCCGGGCGGTGCTGGAACTCGCCGTCTACAACCCGGCCGAGGCGGATGTCTGTGCCCGGCACATGGCCCTCGAGCACCTCCACGAACCGGCGCCGGCTTACCCGTTCCGGCAGGCCCAGCGCCGCGGCTCCCCCGCCGTGCCAGCGGTTGGCCGTACGGTGCGCCTTGTCGTTCCGCACCAAGTACTCGTGCAGCATGTAATCCGACGCTTCCGACGCGGAATCCAGCGCGCGCGGGCCCGAGAGCATCCTAGTGTCCGGAGCGCAGGCTGTTGATCGGCGCGCCCATTCGACGCCGATAGGCGCGCTAATGTGTTGATATTGTATGACTATGAGGGGTCAACATTCGACGCCGGTCAACACTTGCCCCCTCGAAACAAGTGGAATCGGTGAGTTCAGATGCCGATCGGCGGCCAACTCGCACGCCGAACAACAGCCGGTGTGAAAATTCGTGAGCATCCGGCGAAGACCGCAACTCACGCAGCATTGCCGCGCGGTCGATAGCCAGCGCGACCGCGAACGCTTTCAGAAGCGTACCGCCGAACGCATTTCCCAGGGCTGTGTCCGCGCTGCGCGGCATCGCCATCGTAGGTTCCACCCTCGGCCAGCATCCGGGCAAGCAGCAGCGCCATCTCTGAGTCGTCCGTGGGCTGTCCGGCGATAGTATTCCAGGTGCCGCCATCGACCAGCTCTCGCACATCGCCTGGGTAGTCCAGACGGATTTGCTCCAGCGACTGGAGTTCGAGCAGGCTGCCAAGGGCGTCTTCGGCAAGTTGGCCAAGGAGCCAGCCCTGGGCACGATCAACTTGCATGGGACACCTCCAGCACCTGCAAAAGCTGCTTTCGGATTTCTCTTGCCGTCGCTCCAAGATCAACAGTTGAAAATCGAATCTCATGGTTCTGGATCACAACAGCCTCGTTAACCATATCGCCCACCGAGGGGTGAAGGAGCAGTCCCGAGGCTTTCTCCACGAGTGGGTCGGCATTGCCTTCCTGAGACCTCAAGTAAGCGTAAATCTGATAGACATATCCGCTTCGCAGTGTTTCTTCCCGATACCAGCCACGTGTCACCACGGAGTTGAACTTGGTATCGATGACAATGCGGCGTCCCGCGTCCGAGTGGTCCAGGATGATGTCGGTTCGCATAGAGGGGAGAATTTTGTCGATGCCCGAACTCTTGCTTTCAACCGGCCAGCCAATCGTCTTGCCGGCGTTGACACGCCATCCTTTTCCGGGAAGCACAACATCGTAGAACCCCGCGATGCCTTTCTCATAAAGTTTTCTAATCCAGGTGATTTCTCTATCCGGCAGCGATAAATACTTCGCGCCTGCAGCTTCCGTAGGCAAGGCAAGGTTGAAAGCTAGATGCGCCGCAGCAACCATCGACTGATCATCTACATCGTGTCTGCCGAAGCGGTCGATGGATACCTCGCCACGCCCTGGTCGCTCCCCGATTACGCCCATACGCCTCAAGCTTGCCGCGAGCGCTCTGCATCGGTGAGCCAGTGCATCAAGGCGAACAATTTTGGAAATTTCCTCTAAGGCTGCTCGGACCAACCGGTTTCGGGCAGTATCGACGGTCAATTCGTCGAAACGGCAAGCAACCTTTCCACGATCAAGTAATCGGTGCCTTTCGGTGTTCAGCAGGTCGATGCGCCCGCGCACACGGCCCAGTACAGCTTCCTGGGATTGGTATCCATAGCTCAAGTTGCGTCGGATACGGCGCTCGACCTTACGGCAGAGCATTTCTGCCACCAGATCCGGGATGTCATCGGGGTTGTCCTCCACGGCGACCTTCGCCTTTTCGAGATCCCGGAAGAGATGTGATGCGTACAACATAAGCAGCCAGAGATTGCGCACCGGAATGCGGTCGATCCGGCTAATCCCTTCATGGGCGTCTGTTATCAAGTTGGCTGCAATAAGAGACACAATCAGAATCCTTCAAGAAGGCGTTCCTTGGCCATGCGAGACTTCTCAAGCGCATCGAACCAGTATTCATCGAGCAACGATCCGATCTCGGTCTCAACGACCTGGCGGAACCATTCCCGAGCATCAGCAATGGGAACACCGAACGGAGGAGTGATATAGCTGTGCCCCACTCGGTACTGAGGGCCGAGACCGGTATCAGCCGAAATGTCGTTGTTCAGAGCATTGAGACGCTTCTCGATCTCCACGAGGATTTCTGAATCAATACCGCACTGTGCTTGGACCCAGTCGTGCCACGGCTTGCCTAGCGTAGGTTCCAGATTGATGAAGGCAAAACGGCGACGTAACGCAAGATCGACCAGTGCAAGGGAGCGGTCCGCGATATTCATCGTGCCGATCACGTACAGGTTGGCTGGAATAAAAACACGCTCGCCATGCGACCGTTTGTATGAAAGCTCCAAGGCTTCATTCGGCGTTCTTTTGTCCACCTCGAGCAGCGTCAGCATCTCGCCGAAAATTTGTGCAGGATTCCCGCGATTGATCTCTTCGATGACGACGACGTGCCTTGATGTAGGCTCTTTCGCGGCCGCCATCATCATCTCTACAAAAGGCCCATCCACCAGCGTGAGCTTGCCGTCGCCCACCGGTCGCCAGCCGCGAACAAAATCCTCATAAGAAAGGTTCGGGTGAAACTGAACCGCTCGCACCTTGCTGTCATCGCGTTGCCCCAGCAAAGCGTAAGCCAAACGCTTTGCCAGCCAGGTCTTTCCTGTTCCCGGCGGCCCCTGGAGGATCAGGTTCTTCTTGGTTCGAAGGCGTTCAAGAATCTTTTCGAGCCTTTCTCGGGCGATGAAACATCCATCCGTAAGGATGTCATCGACGGAATACGGTTCGATAGGTGCGGCCGTGACCTCTGCCTCAGGCGTTGCATCCGCTTCGTCATCCTGCGCATCAAGGTCTGTGGCATTAGGATGGGCAAATGTCCCAGGGTCCTTAAAAAGCCAGGCGGCAAGTGAAAGTTCAGGAAATGAGTGGACGGGATAACCATCCTCTTGAAAGCGAGCTTCGAGCATATTCAGAACCACCAGATAGTCACTGGCATTACAGCGACCCTTGGGGCCGTTCTTGTTAATCTGGATATTGAGCTTCTTGCCTATGTAACGCTGGGACTGATTATCAAGCGTCGGGAATTGCCAAGGACGAATCCAGTAAAGCCCCATGGTAAGGTTCCATCCCACGCCAAAGCGCTGTGTCGCGTTGTCGTAGGCATAGACAAACGCCGACCGTGTATCAGCATCAGCCGATTCCGCGAAAGCAATCGCTTGGGCAAAGACTTCCCAGAGGGTGTCAATGTCATCTGGCTGGCGTTTGTTATCGAAGCCGAAGAACCATGATCTTTGATTGTTAAGAATCGGAATCCCCTCAAAGGAGTCAGGAACAGATTCGGATACACCAAGAAGACTAGCCAGTTCGCTCGCAATGACTTTGCGATTGGCATCGGTAATCCCTCGGTTGAATATGCCCATGGTCGTAAATGGGCAGATGTCCTTCAAGGGGCCAGATGAGCCATCTGCAAATTGATCCTGCAGGTTGGACAGCCCTTCAACCTTGGAAGCGATAGCATGAATTCCGGAGGTCAGCTCGCCACGCTGGTTTCTAAAGGTAAGGAGCTTGTCAGCCACTGCCTCATAAAAACGTGTCCAGTTGAAGCGGCGCTTATCGATGGCGGTGTCGCCAAAACGCTCACGCCAGTAGGGAGCGTTGCGGAACCGGTTGATGTCCTGCGCCTTTTCCTCGAACGTAAATTCGATCAGGGCGTCTGTGGTCCAGTCGCCGGGCAAGACGCGCCAAACCGTGCTTCGATTGGTATAGAAGTACCACTCACGCGGCGAATCGAAGGGTTTCCAGTCAACCTTCAAGGTGCGACCATCACCGAGATTCTCCCTTACCGTGCCAATGGATTTGATCGCCATGACTGAAACAGTTTGGCCGCGGTTGTCAAAGGGCAGATCGTGTTTTCGCGTATAGGACGATTTAATCGCAATACGGTCCCCAGCCTGGATGGACTTCACCGCGTCGAGGTATTTGTCCTGATACCCATTCTCCCAAATGCCTTCCTGCAGAAAACGGGGGGTTTGATCATCGGTTCGATCGTATGTGGTCCCGACATACCAGCAGGCGCGGGCTCCGGCCCCTTCAGGTTTAGAATTCATGATCTGCTCTCCATTATTTTTCTTCCCCAGTTCCCAGCGGGCACCCCCGCGCGGCGCCGGCTTTGTCTCGGAAGTAACGTGTGTTTGTGTCTGCGTCGGTTCTGGCATGAACTGGTTGCTGGTGGGGTAGATGAGGCCGCCGGAACATTGGCGTGCGAGGGCACCCGTTTATCCGCAAGGCGTCGCGCCGGTCAACGACGATCCCTGCGGTGTCCCGGCGCCGACGATGAAGCAGCTTTCCGAACCGTCCGTTGGACCGGCCAGCCACTCGTCCAGCTTCGACCAGCGCCGGCGCCCCGAGGCGTTGCGCACCGCAATAGCCACCGCCCTCTTCTGGCCCACCAGCACCACCAGCCGCTTGCCCCGCGTGACCCCGGTGTAGAGCAGGTTTCGCCGCAGCATCGCGTAGTGCTGCGTCAGCACCGGGATCACCACGGCCGGATACTCCGAGCCCTGGCTCTTGTGGACCGTCGCGGCATAGGCCGGCACCAGCGTATCCAGTTCGCCGAAGCCGTACACGAGATCACGCCTTTCGAAACGCGCGGTCAGCTCGCCGGCATCGGGGTCCACATCGGCGACAAGGCCGATGTTGCCGTTATAGACCTCCTTGTCGTAGTCGTTCTCGATCTGCATCACCTTGTCGCCGGGCGCAAAGGTCCAGCCGAAGCGTTCGACCTTGCGTTCGCCCGCCGGGTTGAGAGCCGCCTGCAGTTCGATGTTGAGAGAGCGGGTGTTGTTAAGCGCGTCAGTTCCCCGCCGATCAGCGCGCTAACTGATTGTTTTAGTGCGATTCGTGGGGGTCAGTTTATTGCGCTTAACAACACTCCTCGACCAGGAAGGCCGAATAGATCTCGCTGGTGGCGTCGTCCATGGTGACGATCAGGTCGCACGCCGCCTGGCCGGCCAGCCACTCATGGCGTGAGCCGTCCTGATGGAGCATCATGCCGACGCAGGGCTTGCGCGGGCGCCGGCGACGGTGGGCGCCGCGCCTGGGTGCCTTGGACACCAAGCCTGCGCGCTGCAAGGTGGTCTTGGTCCAGGTGTAGCTCCAGGCGAAGCCATGGTGGGCGCAGAGATGGTCGTGGAAGTGCTTGACCGTCCAGCCCGTATGGCGGGTTCGGTACTGCTCGAGCACCCATTCGATCCGGTCGGCCGGCACGCGGCGCGCGGACGCCTTGTCGAGCCTTCGGTCGAACAATCCGTCGAGGCCATCGTCCTCGTAGCGGCGCCGGTAGCGGCGGAAGCTGCGCTCGCTCATCCCCAGCATCTCCGCCGCCTCCAGCGCAGACAGGCGTCGTGCCTGCCAGTGCCCCAGCACATTCTGAAACGTCTGCATCCTGCGTTCCTGTAGCAACGTCGTCCGGCTCATCGCGGTCCCTCCCCACGGAGAGACCAAACCGGACAACTCGTGTGCTACCTAAACCGGACACATCATGTGCTAGCGACACATAATCCCGCCGCCGTTGACACCCTTGGCTCCGGGAGCGCATGATGTTGCGTGCCTTCCCACTGCTGGAAGGCCCGGATAAGGCACGGGCTGCGCTGTGATTTTCTGAGTCCGCCGGCTGAAACCGTTGCATTGCGTAGGTCAATATCTAGACGAACCGGAAGCAAGGGGATAAGCCTTTCATTGAGAACGCGCCGGCTATCTACTTTGCGGCAACGGTTCGATCCCGCTTCACTTGAAGTCGGTCAGGTGGTAGCGCTTCATCGCCAGGTTCCAGCAATTTGGGAACTTGAGTCACAGATTCCCCTAATTTCACTTTCACACTATTTTCTGAGTATTCGACCCAGCCTCGCTCGTCTTGAAATACCCTTCAGCGCTCTTTGGGCCTGCGCCATCGTGCTCGTTACTCTTGCGGCAATTCTTGCACTACACGCCACATGAGATACTTATTGGTTCTCTCCGTTGTTATCTCGGTGCTTTCCACAGTTGTAGGTCTCTGCGGAGATATCTGGGAGTTCGCAAGCGAATCTACAGCTTTGAACTTTACATTGGTGTTTATGGGACTTATAGGCATTTTGGCCTCAGCGACGGCATTATCCAATTCTCGACTTCGTCAAGTCTCATGCATTCTTACCATTGTTTTTCTGAGCGCATTCTTTGGCTTTTCCTGGACACGAGCGGGTCCACACGCTGTTTGGGAAGAAGTCACGTGCGCTCTAAATCATCCACATTGTTCCGTCGCCAAAATTATGAGAATGTCTCTACTATTCGGCGACATACAAGTGAAGGGATTCAACAAAGAGTTTACCAAAAACGAACAGGAAAAACATCGTGAGTTTTGCGCAAGACAAACGAATAGACCGAGACTTACTGAGGTTGCGTTATTTGAACTTCGAACATATAGAGACGAGAAGGACAAAATTGAGTTTAACTATGCACTGAGTGCTGGGTCAGACTGGTGGATTGCAGCGCATATCCCAAGTAATACCTCAAAGGAAAAAGATACCAACGTCTCTACGGGACGGATGTTGCCGGACCGCGTGACTCGAAGGGGCATGTACATGGGTCCTGGCCCCGCTACAGTTTTAGTGCGCGTTTGTGGTGTACCAATCGATCGAAAAGGCGAAGGAGATGTCATGGTGACTGACTTCTGGCGAAGCTTAGACGTTAGACACATTGACGTGGAATGAACATCTTCAGGGGAGGCCAACCAATGAATTTCCCGTGTAAGGCTGGCGCAATGCTGGTATCGATCGTTGTTTGTACAACGGAGGGTATTTGTGATACGGAATTTTTGGGTCAGGTGGTGGAATATCGAGTTGGAACTGAAATATCTGATATCGAAGTCAAGATCATGCACGCGGGGGTAGATGATCCAGACAGAACGGATGAGGAACTTGGTTCAGCTACGACAGACTCCGATGGACGCTATGCGATCCAAGTACCAGAAGATCCAGAGAGTGTAAATATTACTTACGATACTCCCGGTGACAGAAACTGGGATCCAGCCGGCCGCGAGTACGTGCGACGGGTCGGGCCGTACTTCGAGCTTGACACGATTGGGCTAACCAACACACAGTCGGGAGAGGATGACGAGGCTGAGCAAAGGCAAACGGCGTCAAATACCGCTGGGTACGCGGCAGCCGGAGGTGATGCAAGTGTCGCTCAAGCTGCAGTAAGAAACGCTGTAAAACGTTTTGGCCAAGGGTATTTGGCAATTGCACACCAAATGGGAGTTAACTTCGTGTTCAAAAGAAGAGACATACCATTTCCGCACCCCTTTGATTGAAGCACCGTCTTGGCTGCTGCCAGGTTTCGCCCCACAACGGTCGGGTAAATGCTGCGTTCGGGAATCGGTAGGACATGTCGTGGGACGACGAGTCGCAATCCGGAGCACTTATGGGACGAGCTGATTTGGGCTTACCTTCGAACCGACCGGGTGAAGCGGTCGTGGAACAGCTGGGGACTTACCATTTGTGTTCCACCAGGTGAGGGGGCAGTACGGATGGTCAGCTCGCGTCGCAGCGTTCGGGGAAGTTGAAACAGAATGTCGCGCCGGAGACGCTTCAGAGCGTGCGGACTGTTGTTAAGCGTCGAAATCTGACCCCTCCGAAGCAAGATAAGTCAATGCGTTAGCGCGCCGATCGGCGTCCAATCTACGTGCCGATCAACACTCGCCCTTCGGCTGCGGGATCGGATCGCCGAACTCCCGCGCCGTGTCGATCCAGAGCTGCATGGCGTCCTTGATGTTGCGCAACGCGGTTTCGTGATCGTCGCCGTGCGCCATGCACCCGGGCAATTCGGGGACCTCGGCGATGCATGCCTGGTCCTCGTTGCTCCAGTAGACGATTATTTCGTATTTGTGCATCAGTCGTGTCCTCTGAGCGTGTATTTCAGGATACCTTACCGCCCGGTACATGATCCATCCGCCGTTAACATTGGGGGGCTTGGCGCTTCGCCTAGCCTTCGCTCCCCTTGGCGCGGTCCGGCTGCTTGGCTGCGAAGGCCTGTCGCACGAGCTCCATCGCGTAAGCGATCTGGCGGGTGTTATCCACCTCCAGCTGGACGTCGCCGTTGCCCCAGAGCCCGAGATTGGTGATGTCGGCGGCAAGCCCGCGCGGGTCGGAGATGTCGTCGAAGCGCATGTTGAGAGTGAGCAGGAGCCGGCGCTTCTGCGGCACGATGTCTGTGAAGTTCGTGCGCGTCTTGTAGGCGACATAGTGCCTCGTGAACTCTTCGCGGACCTCCGGCGCCAGCGCGAGGATCTCCTGCCTGACCGCCTCGAAGAGGTCGTGCATCGGCGCGCCGGGACGCAGATGCGGGTGATGCTCGATGGTGTATAGTGGCCGGCGCCGGCACGCGGGGCCCTGTACGGTTCAAGGACACGGTCGGGGAGGACCGGACGCTTCCAGATCCCGACCGCCTCGTCGGCGAGACGCGCGCCGCGGGCGTGGATGGCATCGCCGTCCCAGCGCTCCGTCTGCCGCAGATCGGCATTCAAGCGCAGTGGGCTGTCGCGGTATCCCTTCTCGGCATCGCGCTTGTCGCGGAAGGGCCTGTTGCCCATCTCCGGGTTGTAGGCGGTGAGGGTCAGGTTGCCGAGGGTATGGCGGAGGCTCTGCCAGGTCTGCGCCCAGTCGGGCCCGAGCTCGGCCTTCCACATGTCCGGCAGGGGTTCGCCCTGCGGCATGATGTGATCGACCGTATAAGGCGAGAGAGGCACGCGCTCTTTGCGTCCGTCGTTCTCGAGCCGCTCGAGCAGGGCATCGCAGTGTCTGAAGCGGTACATGTTGCGGCTCACCAGTGTTGTTAAGCGCGCTAAACTGACCCCCACGAATTGAACTAAAACAATCAGTTAGCGCGCCGATCGGCGCGGAATTGACGCGCTTAACAACACTTGCGGGCTGGTGCCGGCCACGCAGTCCTCGAGCACGTGCACCTTGTAGTCGCGCTGATGGGCGTCACCCGTGGTCCACAGAACGCAGACGTCGCTGCAGACGCCCGCGATCAGGAGCGTGTCGACCCCTAGGCGACGCAGGTTCATGTCGAGCTCGGTACCGACGAAAATGCTGAAACGCCGCTTGAGGATGCGTATGTCGCCCGGCTCGGGCGCCAGCTCGTCGACGATCTCGAAGCCCCTTGTGCCTTCAATGCAGGGCGGTGCCGGCGGCTCTCCGGGCGCGGCGCTGGGATGCTTGCCAGTAACCCAGCCGCTCCGCCCATCCCAGAGGAGGCGCCCGCCGTCCAACCCGTCGGCCCGGTGCACCTCCTGGCTGAACACGATCGGCACCTGCGCGCACCGGGCTGCGGCAATCACCCGGCCAATCCTCGTCACCATCCGCTCTGCTCCGATCGCGTAGGAGCCGACATCACGGTCGACGAAATCGTTCTGCATATCGACCACAGCCAGCGCGGGCTGTCCGATCTCCAGTACGTCCATCCGTGCTTCCCCCCATCCCTTCGACCAGTGCACGACATAGTTGCCGGAAACCGGCGAAAGCGAAATCGTGGGCTCGCAGCCGACATGATGCGGCCTATCGACCGGACGTACGATCCCCATTGGAACGGGCAGTGGTCGCCAAATTTTCTTGTTCTTACCTAGGAGCGTGCGCCGTAGAAGTTTTGATGCTGGGCGATTGGCGCGCGGCCGCCGGAGAGGCGGGATTTTGGCCCGAGTGTGGACATCTGGCCCGCCCGACTCTGGGATGGAAATCCCAGACCGGAAGGCCGGAACGGAAGAGATTCGCGTTTCATACGCGGTCGATGGGCACTGCGCGCCCCGGAGCAAGTGCGTTGGCAGGCCAGCACCTGCCTCAGCACGTGGCCACCGTCCCCATCCGCTTGATGTTCAACGCCAAGCACACGAGGTCCCACTCGCCGCGCACCTTCGCCAAGCCTCGCAGGCTGAATCGTCGGAATCCGAGCACCTCCTTGATCCACCCGTTCGGCGCCTCCGAGAGCCACTTGCGTTGCGCGTACCGGGCTTTGCCCGCGGGGCGCGCCAGTTTCTCACCCATGCGGTGCGTGGCAGGGAGCCGGGCCGGGTCGACCGCCACCTGGGACTTGCCTTCACGCCCCAGCGCTACGTGCGCGTCGATGCCGCGATCTTCCAGCTCCAACAGATCCGGCTCGTTGCAGTAGCCCGCATCGGCCAGTACCACCGCAGGCTCGACCCCAAACGTCTCGTTGATCTCGTCGAGCATCCCCACCAGCTGACCCTGGTCGCTGGCCTGTGGCCCCACCTGAGTCGCGACGATGATCTGGTGCTCCCCATCGACCGCCATCTGCGCGTTGTAGCACTGCTGGAATCCCTCGCTGCTGGTCTTCATGATCTGGCTCTCGGGATCGGTGAAATTGCTCTGCGCCTTCGGCGCGGGCTCGCCGTAGGCCCGCTTGTAGGGCCGCCCGCCCCGGGGATTGCGGTCCTGCCCAGGCTCGCGCCCGCGCTCAGCGTCGCGCCCGCGTTGCGCCGCCTCCAAACGCGCTTTGGCTGCCTGGATCGCCGCCAGGCGCTTCTCCCTGCGTTGCAACTCCTCGGGCAACTCGTCGCCCCGGAAATCCTCGCCCCAACGATCGTCTTCTTCGGCGTCCACCATCCCCGCCTTCGTCAGCAGCGCCTCGATCTCCGCCTGCAAGCGAGCCGCCTCTTTGCCCATCCGCTCATAGCTCATCGCCTTGCGCTTGCTCGCGTTCGCTCGCACCTTCGTCCCGTCGACCGAGAGCTTGCCGAACCGCGCCAGTCCCATCTCGCGCGCCACCTGCACCACCCCCACAAACAGCTCGCTGAACTCCGCCAGATGTCGGCGGCGGAACTCACATACCGTGCGATGTTGCGGGAAGTTGCCCGCCGCGAGCATCCGAAACGCTACATCCTCCTCCAGCTTTCTCGCCACCGCACGCGAGGAGAATGTGCCCGTCGCGTAGGCATAGATCAGCACCTTGACCATCATCGACGGCTCGTAGGGGGCGTTGCGTCGACCGTCCCCCTCGTAGGGCGCATAGAACGCCGTCAAGTCCAGTGCATCGACCACATCGCTGACGTGATGAGCCAGGTGCCCTGGGGGAACCCACTCCTGCAAGTCCGGCGGCAGAAGCAAGGGCTGCTCCGGCTGGTAGGGACGATACGTGGTCGGCATCGGGCAGTTCCCAAACGCAACTGGCGTGTCGCATCATACTGCCCCCTGACGCCAATCCACCCACACCCCATCCAATACCAACTTCGCCGCGCGGATTTTTCTACGGCGCACGCTCCTAGTCGCCGTTGTCGGAGTCCCACGTGCCCATTTCAGCGTGGCGAGCGAGGTCGGACCAGCCATACGCGCACTCGCTAAGAACGACATCGTGGAACAGCTCCTCGCGTATCGCGATGAAAGAGCCGCCCATGGCCTCGTAGAAGAAACGCGCCGGATTCTTCGCCAAGACCCAGACCAGCGCGCTTCGACAGCCGGCGGCGGAGAGTGCCGAGAACAGCGCACCGAGTAGACGCCGACCATTGCCCGCACCCTGGTGATCCGGCAAAACATAGAGCGTGTAGACCTCCCCGTCATAGGACAGGTTCGTCGGGCGCGCGTGGCCACCATTGGCAAAGCCGACGACGCTGGCATCCGGTCCCTCGGCAACGCGCGTGATATTGTCCGCCCGCGTGTCGCGCAGGATTCGATGCCAGCTCTCTACGTGGCTCCTGCGGCACAGGCCAAGAAGCGTCCGATCGGGAATCATCCCGGCATAGGTGTCACGCCACGTTTCGACCTGGATGTCGGCAATCGCGGAGGCGTCCGAAGGTCGTGCCGGCCTGATCCGCACCATGATCCGGGGATAGCACGAACGATCGCCGTTGCGAACGCCGAACCAATTCCCCATGCCGGTCCCGGGAGAAGGCGGGGCTGTCAAAGATCGTCCGTCCTCGGATCGACACTGATAGAGTGGCGGCACCGTCGGTTGCCCTTCTTGGCGTCGGCGGTATAGCCTCGCCTGGAGCGGCGGCGGAGGTGGCCGGTGGAGGGAACGGAAACATCCCCGATCCACGAGTCCCGCGCGATGCGGCTCTTCCCGACCGTCGTGTGGACGGCCGAGGTCAGGCCCGATGTTTGCCGCCGCATCAACGAGGCGATCGTTGCCAAGCTCGCCGCGCTGCGACGCGGAACGGCCAACCCCGCCGCAGGCCGCGGCTGGCAGTCAGGGCACGATTTGCACGAGCTGGATGCGTTTCGCGAACTGACCGAAAGCATCGGCGTGACCGTGAGGGACGTCCTCGACTATCTGCGTATCGGCGAGGTGGCGTTCGAGATCACCGGCTGCTGGGCCAACATGAATGCGCCGGGCGCCGCACACGGGCTCCACAGCCATCCCAACAACTTCCTGAGCGGCGTCTACTATGTGCGTGTACCGAGTGGCGGGGACACCATCAATTTTCACGATCCGCGCAGCCAGGCGGGGATTCTGCGGCCGCCCGTCGTCGAGCTCACCGCCGACAATACGGACCAGGTGGTCGTGCGGGTGGGCGAGGGCACGGTCCTGCTGTTCCCGGCGTGGCTGCCGCATTCGGTGGACGCCAACCGCGGCGATCGAGACCGCATCAGTGTGAGCTTCAACATCATGCTGTCCGGCTACGCGGCGGAGCTGAGCAAGCCGCTATGGCAGGGCGAGCGCCACTGACGGGTGGATCATGAGGGCCTTGGACTACCACGAGTCCACCAAGCATTCCTGGGAGCGCATTCGCGCCAATCCCCACTCCCTCGACTTTGCGAACATGCCGCTCCCCTTCAAGATCTATTCCGGCGTGGCGCGCCAGCCGCTCTCGACGAACCTGCCGGACTCGGCGGTTCCGGCGCTGGCCGCGCTGGCGGAACCGGAAGCGCACGCCGACGGCGACCGGGTCCCTGCCCGGAATGAGCTGGCGCGTCTGCTGTCGGCGGTCGGCATCACCAAGCGGCGGCGCCATCCGGGCGGCGAGATGCTGTTTCGCGGCGCTCCGTGCACCGGCGCGCTCTACCACATCGAGGTCTACGTGATCTGCGCCGACCTGAAAGACCTGCCGGCCGGCGTCTATCAGTTCCAGCCGAAGGACTCCTCGGTGTGCCTGCTGCGGGCTGGCGATTGCCGGCAGGTCCTCATCGACGCGAGCGGCGCGCACGCCGCCGTGGCCGACGCGCCGGTGGTGCTGGTGCTGACGAGCACGTGGTGGCGCAACGCCTGGAAGTACCAGGCGCGTGCCTATCGCCACGCCTGGTGGGATTCGGGCTGCATGGCGGCCAATCTTCTGGCGCAAGCGGCGGCCCTGGAGCTCCCGGCCACGTTGGTGGCCGGCTATGCCGACGAACCGGTCAACCGGCTGCTCGACGTCGATTCTGAGAAGGAGGCGTCCCTGATGCTGGTGCCGATCGGGCGCGGCGGTCCGGCTCACGCCGCGGCCCCTCCCCGACTTGCCCCGCTCGGACTCTCGACGGAACCGCTCTCGCGTTACGAGGTGGCGTATCCGGACATTCCCGCGGTCCACGCCGCTTCCTGCCTGAATACCGGCGCCGAGGCGGCCGCGTGGCGCGGCGCCAAGGACGAAGGCACCGAAGCCTCTCCAGACCGGCTCGTCCCCCTGCAACCAGCGGCGGACGATGCGGTTCCGGCCGAACCGCTGGAGGCCGTGATCCGGCGTCGCGGATCGAGCCGCCGGTTCACCGACAACAGCATCTCCTTCACCGCGCTCTCGACGATCCTGCACCGGACCGACCGCACCATTACCGCGGACTTTCTGACCCCCTCCGGAGCGTCCCTCTGCGATCTCTACCTGATCGTCAACGCCGTCGACGGGCTCCCCGCTGGAACCTACGCATACAGGCCCGCGCACGGCGGGCTGGAGCCGCTCCGCGAGGGAACGTTTCGGGAGGAAGCGGCGGCCTTGGCGCTGGGACAGGACCTGGCGGGCCAAGCCAGCGTCAACCTCTACTTCCTCGCCGACCTGCAACGCGTGACGGCGCGCTTCGGCGACCGAGGCTATCGCGCGGCCGAGCTCGAAGGAGGGATACGGGGCGGCAGGGTCTATCTCGCCGCCTATGCGTTGGGATTGGGGGCCACGGGACTGACCTTCCTCGATGACGACGTGACCGCATTCTTCTCGCCGCACGCGGCTGGCAAGTCGGTCATGTTCCTCGCGGCCGTGGGCCCGCCGGGCCGTCCTTACCCCGTTTCCTGAGCGGGGTATCTGGTGTCGAGCCGATGGCGTCCAAACTGGTGACGGTATTCGGCGGATCGGGGTTCCTCGGCCGCCGGATCGTGGAACGCCTGGCCGCCGCGGGAAACGATGTGCGTGTGGGTGTACGCCATCCCGACCGCGCATCCTTCCTCCAGCGGCTCGAAGGGGACGGCCGGATCGAGCTCGTGCACGCCGATGTATGGGGCGAGTCCACTGTTGCACAGGCGGTGGAACGATCGGCCTCGGTCATCAATACCGTCGGCCACTACATCGAGAAGGGCGGCGCGACATTCGAGAGGGTCCACGGACAGGGAGCCCTGCACGTCGCCCGACAGGCGAAGCAGGCGGGAGCTGAGCGGCTCATCCATATCTCGGGTCTGGGCGCCGACCCCGGGTCGAGTTCACCCTATGTCCGCGCCCGGGGGATCGGAGAGCGGCTCGTCAAGGAAGCATTCGATGGCGTCACGATCCTGCGTCCCGGCGTGATATTCGGTCCGGGTGATTCCTTCCTGAACAGGCTTGCGGCGCTGGCACGGCAAAGCCCGGTTCTGCCGCTGTTCGGAACGGGAGGCACGAGACTGCAGCCAGTGTTCGTGCGAGACGTCGCGGAAGCCTGCGTGAGGGTCCTGGCCGATCCCTCCACGCAATGCCGCGTCTACGAGATCGGCGGGCCGCAGGTCTACGCATACAAGGAGCTTGTACGATTGGTGGTTGAGCGGATCGGCAAGCGAACGGCCATGTTGCCGGTCCCCTTTCTCGTGTGGGATATCCTGGCGGCCGTGATGACATTGCACCCCGACCCGCCGTTGACCCGTGATCAAGTGAAACTGATAAAATTGGACAATGTCGTTGGGAAGCAGGCGTTGACCCTGAACGATTTGGGCATTCGCCCTATCCCGCTGGAAGAGGTCTTGCAAGACTGTATCAGCGTGACAGCTTCCTGATAGCCCGCACCGTCCGCGCGCGGCCTCACCCGCGCGGCGTTCGCAACCGTGAGGTCGTGGCGCTGAGCGCGACACGGTGCGCCCGGGGCGCATTCTCCAACGTTTCGATCTCTTGCGCGTCCGGCGTTTCATTTGCCCGGCCGTTTCTCGCTTCGCCGACCGATTCTCGAGATGGTCGTCGAATGCCTTCTGCGCCGCCCGGTGCTCCGACACCGGCGCCGACGGCAAACAGCGCCATTGCTCTCCTCGCCCGACTTCTCCTCAGCAACCGACATCAGCCACGTGTCCGACAAGCTCTAAGTCGACACCTACGCAGTGTCCACTTACAGATCGCTCAGCCTGCCCAATCTTATCTGATCGGAACGGGCCGCCTTCCCTGGAGGGTTACAGCATGCGCCCTCACAGGACAGTCGACTTGCGCGCGACAGCCACGGCGGCGACTTGGTGACTCAAGAGAGGAGATCAAATTCTTAGCGTGCCGATCAGCGTTGGACACCCCCGACGGCTCACAATCCATAGCGCCGCACGCACCGACCCCATGCCCCATCGTCTCCTCATCGCAGGAAGACTATCAGGGATAAGCAGGCAACCAATTGACTTTGCTTGGGTCAAAGGAGTCAAACCACGACGCTGAACCACACGAGGTAAGTAGCAAGCGCACCGGGTCGGCTGTTCCGCGGTCGCGCACCTTTGAGTGGCGCATTACAACCGGCCTGATCGCGGTCGGGAATTCTCGTTCGTGCCGTGGCCATCACGTACCGCACACCGTCGACCGGCGACCGTCTGCAGGTGCATATGGGGTGCAGTTCTCGTATGGAAAATCTAAGTCATTGATTTAGTGAGGTTGTGGTGTCGAGGCGCGCGGCCGAAAACGGCCACTCGTGACAATGGGCCGTTCCCGGGCAGGATTTTGTCACGACGGCCGGGTCGAGCAGGGGAAGGTGGGAACGCTCCCAACCGCCAGAAGCGATACGATGCCGTGTCTCGAAACCCAACATCGGGAGCATTCCCATGCCAGTATCCCCGCCTCCGGCGCCTTCGTCCATCGATGTTTCCGGCCTGCCTCCTCGGATCATCGAGGCCACCGCCCGGGTGTTCGCACTGTGTCGCGAGGAGCTTCGTTCCGAGCCGCGCCCCGAGGCGCCCGAGGAGGTCGAGTTGCGGGTGCGTGAGGCCACGAACAAGTTCGCTCGCGATGTCATGGGCGCCGTCATTGAGAAGCGTGACGATGGCGCTTCCCGGATCGAGCGGGACGGGCAGAGCTGGTTCCGGGTCGCGGTGACGCCGAAGACGATCATGACCTCGCTCGGCCCGGTGACCTACCGGCGAGCGCGTTACCGCAGCGGCGCGAGCGGGGCATCGCCGGTGCCGGTCGACGAGAGCCTGGGCCTCGTCGACGATTACCTGACGCGTCCGGCGGCCGCGCTCGGTCTGCTGATGATGGGTCACTGCACGGCCCGGGAAGCGGCGGCGTTCTTTGCGAAGACCGGCGCCATGACGCCGTCGGTGAGCACCCTGCAGCGCCTGACCCTGAGCATGCACGAATGCTGGGAGAGCCTCGGCCCGGAAGCGCTGGGCGGCATCCGTGAGGCCGAGGGCATACCGCAGGACGCGACCACCGCCTCGGTCTCCCTCGACGGCGTCATGGTGCCGCTGAGACCCGGCGAGGACGGTCGCGCCGAGGCCTCCTGGCGCGAGGCCGCCTGCGGCACGGTCTCCTTCCACGACGCCGACGGCAAGCGCCTGAAGACCCTCTATCTCGGCCGCATGCCGCAGAGCGGCAAGCTCACGCTGAAGGCGCAGCTCGCAAGCGAAGTCGCACACATCAGGCGAGCGCGCCCCGAGATCGGGATCGTCGCTGTCGCCGATGGCGCCGCCGACAACTGGACCTTCCTGGAGACCCTGTCGCCCGAAACCGAGGTGATCGACTTCTGGCATGCTTGCGAACATCTGCGAACCGCGTCCGACCATGCCGTGGCACTCGGCTGGTTCGAGAAGTACCGCGAGATCCTCCGTCACGACCCCCGTGGCGTCGCCAAGGTGATCCGGGCGCTGCGCCACCTTCGCGATGCCGCCGCTACGCCGGACCGGGCCGAGATCAAGCGGGAACTCGCCTTCTTCCGCAAGCATCGCCATCGCATGCGCTACCACGCCCTGAAGGAAGAGGGCATCGCCATCGGCTCAGGCGTGGTCGAGGCTGCCAACAAGACCCTGGTGACACAGCGCATGAAGCGCTCCGGCATGCGCTGGCGGATCGCCGGCGGACAGGCTGTGCTGACCTTCCGCGCCCTGATCAAATCCGGCCGCTTCGAGCGGGCATGGAAGGCATTGATCGGCGCGACCGACACGCCGGCCAACGACAACATCAGCCCACGAGCAGCAGTCATCGCTATCGCTGCCTGAACCCAATGAACCAAGCCGAAGCCATCACTGCCATACGAGACTCGCATTGCGCCAGGGAAAGTCCTGGAGAGGAGGACGGCATAGAAAGGAGGTGGCACACCCTGAAACCTTTCATCGCGAGCTAGCGGGTTCGACCCCCGCTCGGCAAAGACGCAGCCCGTCAGCCGGAAGCGAGTGTTGCATGGCGCGTGGCAACGCGCGTCGTGAAGCGTACACAGCGGGTGGCAAAGCGCCGCTAATGAGCCTCGAGATTCTCAATGACGACGCCTTCATTGTTGTGAGTGTGGGGGCAGCACCGGAAGCGCCGCCAACGGCGAGGCGCCATGGGTCGTCCGGGGTCGAAGAACGGAGGCATAGCCACGGGATAGCTCGCCAGGAAACCTGGGAGACCCGACATCGTCCATGTGGAAGAGAGCCGGTCGGGGGTGCAACCGGCATGGTCACCAAACCCCGGCCCGATGCCCGGACCTGCGGGGCATCGGGAGCGCGCGGAGCGACACCACGAACTGCGCAGGCCCACATGGTACCGGACGGCGAACCAATAAGCCCAAGGGACGCGGTGTCGGGGGTCGTAGCGCCCCCATAGTACCGTTGACGCTGGGGAACCGTGGCCAGCGGGACCCAGCCGAGGAAAGGAGGGCGTCGCATGAACAGATCCACTGATGGGACACGATGGAGGAAACCCTGAGTTCCACAAACACGTCAACGAAACAGCAGTGGATAGCCGAACAGGCGGAGAAGCATCCGGAGCGGGTCTTCACCTCGCTGCATCATCTGATCGACGAGGAATGGATGCTGGAGGCGTATCGCCGGACGCGGAAGGATGGTGCGACGGGCATCGACGGCGTGACGGCGGCGGACTACGAGAAGGAACTGGAGGCCAATCTCGCGGACCTCTCGAACCGGATCAAGTCAGGCCGCTACTACGCGCCACCGGTGCGACGGCAGTACATCCCCAAGGCGGACGGATCACAACGCCCTCTGGGCATCCCGACCTTCGAAGACAAGGTGGCGCAGCGGGCAATACTGATGCTCCTGGAGCCGATCTACGAGGCGGACTTCCTTCCGTGCTCATACGGCTTCCGACCCGGGCAGTCGGCCCACAACGCCCTCGCGGCCGTACGTGCGGGGGTCATGGACGACGGCCACCGGTGGGTGATCGACGGCGATATCAAGAAGTACTACGACACAATCTCGCATCGGCACCTGAGAAGCTTCCTTGACCTGCGGATCACGGACGGCGTGATACGCCGCATGATCGACAAATGGCTGAGCGCCGGGGTGCTGGAGGAGGGCACTCTGCGCCGGTCTGACACCGGCACGCCACAAGGCGGGGTCGTTTCGCCGACTCTCTCCAACATCTTCCTGCACCATGTGCTGGATGACTGGTTTGAGCATGAGGCCAAGCCTCGACTAAGGGGCCGGTGCCAGTTGGTGCGCTACGCTGACGACATTGTGCTCGCCTTTGAGGACCGCCGGAGCGCCGAGCGCCTGCTTGACGTTCTGGGTAAACGGCTGGGCCGCTACGGGCTTGAACTCCACGAGACCAAGACCCGCCTCGTGGACTTCCGGCCAAACTGCCCGAGAGGGCACGACCACGAAACGGTCTTTGACTTTCTGGGCTTCGCCCATATATGGGGAACGTCCCGGAGGGGAAACAGGGTGGTGCGCCAGATAACGGCCAAGAGCCGTCTGGCCCGCGCGGTAAAGACAGTGTACGAGTGGTGCAAGAATAACCGGCACCAACCGCTGTCGGACCAGCAGGCGCATCTCGCCCAAGCCATACGAGGCCACTGCGCCTATTACGGCCTAACTGGCAACAGCAAAAGTGTCGCGGTGTTCCGCCACGAGGTCGCCCGCTCGTGGCGAAAGGCCCTGTCGCGCCGAAGCCGCACCGGACGGGTGAACTGGCAACAGATGAACGCTCTCCTTGCTCGCTTCCCCCTGCCTCAAGCCAAGGTCATGCGATCAATCTACGCGCCGTGAGCGAAACTGACATGCGAAGAACCGAGTGCGTAAACGCGCACGCTCGGGTCTGTGAGGGGCGGGGCTCGGTAACGACCCCGCCTACTCGGCCCCTGCATATGTGCCGTCAGAAAGTCTTGCACCTGCGCTTCGACGGCATAGACCAGCAGGGTGGTCAGAACATATTAGTAGCACGCGTTTGTTGCGACGACTCCAGTGGTCTCACACCGGTCTGAGTGCATTAGCGATAATGTTCGGCGATTGCGATGTCCGACAGTCGCTGAAAACGAGCGGCGCTGTTCGTCTCTTCGAGAATACCGGTCGTAAGACAGACCATGATCATATCTCGCGTCGGATCGACCCACATATTGGTCGAACCGGCTCCGAAGGCACCGAATGTTTCCGGGCTCGACAGATGCCCAAAATGCGTGGGGATCATGCCCTCGCCGCGGATAAAGAAACCCAATCCAAGATTTGCCGGGAACGCGGGCCAGCCTTTCATCTCGCGCGCGAAATGCCATTGGGTGTTGATCATCGTCCCGGTGTGAACCTTGGTCGCGAATGCCACCATGGCAGGGGAAAGCACACGCGCTTCGCCGCGCTTCCCGCCGCCCCTGAGTGCCTCCGAAAAAGTGTACATATCGTTCAGCGTCGAGACGAAGCCGGCGGCCGGCATCTCGTGATCGAGCGCAGGATTCATGATGTCTTGTGCCGCCGCGACCAGGGCGTCCGGATCGAACAAGCCGGGGCTTCTATCCGTACAACAGGGGACAATGCCGCGGGCGGCAAGATCTGAACGCATGCCGAGGCACGTGTCCATCATGCCGAGTGGAGCGAGGATGTCGCGCCTCACGATATCGCGAAAGCGAAGCCCGCTCCCGTCCAATCTCCGGACACACTCCGCCGCAACCGCGTGCGCCATGATCTGCGAATAACTCGCCTCCTCTCCGGGCACCGAAACCGCAGGCGTGGCGCAGACGGCAGCGACGACCGCCTCAAGATTGCCTTGCTGCTCCGCAGGGACAGCCGGAAAGCCGGGCGCCACCCCCGCAGTGTGGCAAAGAAGCTGACCGAGCGTGGCGCGCGCCTTCCCTTTGACGCCAAACTCGGGAATCACCTCGCAGACCGGCGTATCGAGTCTTGCCTCGCCGCGCTCAATGCGTTGCAAGAGTGCAACTGCGGTCAAGGCCTTCGAGATCGAGAACACCGGGAAGACGCTGTCATGGCGGAGCGGCGTCTCGTTAGCACGATCGGCGTATCCGATTGTCTCGTTGAGCGCGATCTCGCCGCCGACGGCAACGATCGTCGCGGCGCCGTCATAAAGGCCGGACAGGATGTCGGCTTCAATCGCCTGCTTTAATCGGCTCGTCATCGTCGGGCCTCGCGTCTACATAATTCATCCCCCGGCGAGATACGTCGGGCTTCGACGCCACAGTTCCTCGCTGGCGTAGGCTTCCCCGCGGAACTCGTACTCCGCGAGATCGATCACGGCGGTCGCCAACTCTTCGGGATGGCAGTTGAAGCAACAGTGGGCGCCAGGAACCTCCGCATAGCTGAAGTCGTCAAGTCTTCCCGACAGTCGCGGGTCCCAGGCCCAGCGCCAGTCCCAATCGAAGGTCATGTCCTTCACCCCGTTAATGAAGCTCTTCGGAATGGCTCTCACCCGGCGATCTTCGAAGAAACGCTTCAGATCCGCTTTGTCGGTAAAGGAGCGGAGAGGCTGGGGCTGCCATCTCTCAAGATCAGCGGTTTGCTCTTCGCCGGTCATGTCCTGCATCCAGCGTGAGCGGACCACTTCGTGGGGCGGGACAGGGTACCTGTTGTCGTCGATCGTCGGAACGGCCTCCGAGAAATCGGGGGGACAAGCATCGAGAAGGCATTCTCCGTCGGCAAGGACAAATGCCATATACCAGATTCCATGAACGACCCTCTCCGGGATCTCTTGCATCGTCAACTGAACCATGAGACCGCCAATACTATTTCCGACAAGCACGACACGATCCAGCTCGTGCTCCTCGATGAACGCCTTGTAGATACGTGGGTAGTCGGCGAGCGTGACGCTTTCGATCTCGTTGAGTCTCGAGCCGTGTCCAGGACCATCGGGAGCGTAGGCTTCACGCCCCCATGCCTTCATGACCGCGATGACCTTGTCCCAACACCAACCGCCTCGCCACGAAGGGTGGATAAATACATATTGAACATTGTGCTTGATCCTGGCCACGTGTTGCGCTCCCGCGGTGTCGATCCCCTACGATTCAACTCTACAGAGCCTCTTGCAAAACAGCTGAGGCGAGCGGCTTTTCTGCCTGAGTGAAGGCCTTTGCGGTGGGACCGGCCCACCCTCGTGAGTATCATGTGCTGCCGCAAAACACCGCATGATGCCCACGGAGGAGTGGAGCCGTGTCCCTGCGCGAGATGCTATCGGATTACTGGTACGCCTTTCAACAAGAGTTGTTCCCGAGGCTCGAGAGCGAGCTTGGCCCGATGGGCGAGCGCTACGAGCTGTTCGTCGCGGTTCTGGAACTGGTGCGGGTCGAGGCTCTTCTGCCCTACTTCCGCGGCCAGGTAGGGCGTCCGGAGGAGGACCGCGCGGCGCTGGCGCGCGCCTTCATAGCCAAGGCCGTGTTCGACGTTCCGACGACGCGCGGCCTGATCGAGCGTCTTGAGGTTGACGGCAGGCTATGGCGGCTGTGCGGCTGGAGCGGTGCCGGCCGGCTTCCGAGCGAGGCGACGTTTTCGCGGGCCTTTTCCGAGTTTGCCGAGAGCGGTCTGGCCAGCCGTCTGCATGAGACGCTGATTGCGCGGACGATGGATGGCCATCTGGTGGAGCACATCTCGCGGGATGCGACGGCGATTGAAGCGCGGGAGAAGCCGGCGGCGAAGCCGAAGGCAGCGAAGCCGAAGCGGCGGCGCAAGCGGGGGCGGCCCCGCAAGGGAGAGGCGCGGGCGAAGGAGCCGAGCCGGCTGGAACGGCAACTGACGATGAGCCTTCCGCAGATGCTGGCGGACCTGCCGAGGGCCTGCGATGTCGGCAGCAAGCGCAACGCCAAGGGCCATACCACCTCCTGGATCGGGTACAAGCTGCACGTCGATACCGCCGATGGCGGGATCCCCGTCAGCTGCATCATGACGTCTGCGTCGACGCATGACTCCCAGGTGGCGATTCCGTTGGGGACCCTGACGGCCGGGCGGGTCGAGAACCTCTACGACCTTATGGACGCGGCCTATGATTCCATCGAGATCTGGGCGCACAGCATCTTGCTGGGCCACAAGCCGATCATCGACGTGAACCCCCGCCGCTCGGTCGACATGAAAGAGGCGTTGAAGCAGGAGAAGAAGGCGCGGCGCACGCTCGGTCTCGTCTTTCCCGAGGAGCGTCGCTACGTCGTGCGCTCGGGGTCCGAGCGGATCAATGGGCGGCTCAAGGATGAGTTCGGCGGCCGCCATGTCCGCGTGCGCGGGTACGACAAGGTTCTCGCCCACCTCATGTTCGGCATGACCGTGCTGACGGCCAGCCAGCTGATGCGCCTCATCGTTCCGCCGATCTAGTCCGGCTCGTCTCCTTCGCCATCACGGTGGCCGCACTTCTCGAAAGACGGTGCGGCCAAACGCGCCCGAAGTTCGACGAAAATACCGAATCGGAGGCTGTGCCAACGCCGATCCGACCATGGTCGCCATCAAAATCGCACCAATTGCCGTGCGCGGACGTCGTTGCTAGCTTGGGTGTTCTTGCGCCGCTCCGAATCGATCAGAATTTTGCAAGCGGCTCTACAGTGCACCCTTATGCTAAGAAACCTGCCCAGAGCGCCGCATCGGTGCACGTCACGGTGAGAACGTCAACACGGAAATGGCAGGAAGCGGCCAGAGGAAGGCACCTCTAAACGATTGATTTAGAGGCGCTTTTGGTTGCAGGGGCTCGCAACCACCGATACCGACATTTGATCCAGATTCCGGTCTGAGCCGTCGTAACCTTCTGATTTACAAGAAGGTTTTGTGCTCTGGTGGCATATCATCTGCCCGGATATCCCAATCATACTGGGAACGGCCACGGCAATCCAGCTTCGCAGACCGGAGAGCGATGCGGGATGGGGGGACTGCGGCGGACGACAATCTCGCAGCCCCGTCGAGGCGCTGAAGGCTGGGAAGGACACGATACTCTGGGACGGTGAGTTCACCGGGTTCGGAGTCAGAAAATTCTCCGGAGCCAAGACGTACTGACAATCGTATCATAATCTATTGATAATAAGCGATAATTCACAAAGCCCGCGTTCAATCTGGTCCACCTCCGATCCGGTCCGATTTAATCCGTAAGCAAAAGGCAAGCGGATTCAATCCAACTCCAGCGCACGCTAGTCGATATTTGTCGTCGTTCACCACCACCGCACAACCATCGCTTCCCGCGAACCGTAAACGTTCCGTCAGGCCGTGGAGAGTGTCGTCCGTTTGACGGTGCGCTACACGCATACTCCGACGGCAGCGAGATTTTAGCGGTTGA
Organism: Alphaproteobacteria bacterium; assembly: GCA_965262755.1. GTDB lineage: Bacteria > Pseudomonadota > Alphaproteobacteria > UBA828 > UBA828 > WTGU01. Next base: position 3,144,670 of record OZ253557.1, read on the forward strand.
GTGTGCGTTTCCAATCCCGTCGAAGGGGCCTGAGCCAGACATCCTTTTTCGGCTTGTCATACTGCCTGTCGCGGTCGTAGCGCCCGCGCCCTTGGGTGGCTCCGACATGGATCCAGCCCGATGCCCTGTACACGGCGCCGGTGTAGCGCGGAATCTCTACGAAGGTCTCGATCAGCACGGGGGTGGTGTTGTAGCGCTCGGCCCAGTCCTCGGGCAGGCGGCGGCGGACGATGGCGAGGATGTGCGAGCCGAGGTTGGGGATTTCGATCCAGGGCAGGATCAGGAACCTCGGGTTGTCGACCACCAGGGGGAGGTTCTTCTCGCGCAGCTGCGGCGTCCATCCGATGAAGGTGTCGCGCGGGGCGAGCTTCCACGCGGCGGTGCTGAAGCCGAGCATGGCGACGGGCCAGCCGTTGCGGTCGTGGACGGCGTAGCGCATCTGGGCGCCGACCAGGGTCTTGTATCCGAGATAGTGGTAGCGGGCGACGAACTCGTTCCAGAGCTTCCCTTCCCGGGTGCCGCGCACGACGGTGCGCAGGTAGAGCGGACGGACCTCGTCGAGGGTTGTCGGGGCCGGGAACAACGGCGGCTCGGTGTGCGGCCCGAAGACGATCGGCCTGGGCCGGCCCTGCCGTCCCTTGGGCGGCGGCAGGGCGATCACACCGTCGCGGTGCATGGCCAGCATGGTGACCTTGGCCATCATGTCCTTGAGCCCGCCGTCGGGCTTGAACCAGCGGATGCGCCGGCAGAACTCTCTCGACAAGGCGGCGCGGGTCGGCTGCGGATCGGCAGCGATCAGCGCGCGCAGCAGCGCCATCTCTTCGGCGGTGAAGTCGCGGCCGTAATAACGGCACTCGCTCCGGCCGGTCATCCCGGCGTCATGAAGGCGCGCTTGCGGTCCTCGCTCATCGACCATGGCAGCCAGGGCGACAGGTCGTGCGGCGGCTTGCGGTCATTCTTCGCGCAGGCTTCGAGCCACGCTTCCAGCCAGCGCAGGACGTCGATGCCGTTCATCGAGAGCGTGCCCACCACCGAGTACATGATCGCCGTGAACCTGGCGCCGGTCTCGCTGTCGGAGCCGAACGACAGCCGTCGTCCTATTGCCGGACCTCTTAAAAATCTCTCGGCGAGATTATTGTCCATCGGGACCTGGGGCCGGTCGACGAAGACGCTCAGCCCCTCGCGGTGGTTCAACAGCGAGCGCAGTGCCTTGCCCTCGCGCGCCTCGTCCGGCAGGCCGGCGAGTTCCCGCGCGGCCTGCGCGAACAGGCCGTCGAGCGCCTCCTCCAGTGCGCCCTGCGCTGCGTCGAACGCCGGCGTCTGGCGCTGGACCCCGGGGTCGTAATGCTCCAGCCGCGCCTCGTTCAGGCGGTAGAGCGACGCGATCAGCTCGATCCATCCCTGGCACCATTGCGTCAGTTCCACCTGGCCGGCCGCGCACTCGATAAAATCCCGGCGCACGTGGGACCAACAGAACGCAAGGATCACCAGCCCCCCGAGAAGACGCACTAGCCTCTTGTATGCGCTGTAGCGGTCGCAGACGATGACCGTGTAGGGGAGGGCCTCGGCGAACAGCTTGTGCGCCGCCTCGGCGCTGCGTGAGGGGCCGATATGGAAGCAGACCGCGTCGCTGCTGACCGAGGTCCACAGCCAGGCCCGGCTCGACCGGTCTTCCCCGCGTAGCTCCTGGACGCGCCAGCTGGTCTCATCGGCATGGCGCAGCGCCGCCTTGCTCTGGTGCGCGAGGATCGCCTCGGCCATCGGCTCGAACAGCGGCACAAAGCGCTTCGGGCTATTGGCCAGCGTCCCCGGCGAGACCGCCAGCCCCTGGCCGGACATCCACGCGGCAACGCGGTGCACGGGGCGCAAGCAGGCACAGTGCTCGAACAGGAAGCGCGCCCAGAAGCTGGTCCCGTAGAGCGTTCTGCGGAACAGGCGCGGCACCGGCGGCGCCGACACTTCCATGGGCGACGACGCGCACTCGCAGGTCCGGCGCCAGCGCGGACGGCGGATCACCCGCTTGTGGGCCTTGACCTCGATCTCGACGAGGGTGGATTCCTCGGCGCCGTTCGGCGCATAGGGCTGCCCGCACCGTCCGCAGACGCACGCATCCGGCGGCGGGTTGTGCTCTTCGGTACGCTCCGCGAGCCCGGGCCGTTGGGTGCGGCCGTGGCCGCGCGCGCCGCGCTGCTGACCGCGCTTGCGCTCCGAGCGCGGTTTGTCCTGCTGCTCGCTCTTGCGGCCGTAGAGCGCTTTCGACAGCACTGCTCTGGTCGCGCGAAGCCTCTCCAGCTGGGCTTCCAGCGTCTCGATCCGGTTCCGCGATGTCTTCGCGCCCTTGCGCAGCCGGGCGTTCTCCCGGGACAGGGACTTGATCGTGGCCTTCTGACGCCGCGACCTTCGCAGGGCCCTGCGGAGATCGGCGTCTGCAACGGACAGCGACTTCGACAACGTCTTCCTGACCGCTCGAAGCCCGGCAAGCTCGGACTCGAGTGCCTTCCTGATCGCGCGAAGTTTGGCAGGCTGAACCTCCAGCGCCGCTTTCCGGGTCTCCAACTTCCGCACGGTCCTGTGCAGCCGGGCGTTCTCCTTGCGCCGCGCCTTGAGCGTCGTCTTCTGGCGCCGCGATCGCCGCAACGTCGCGCGCAGTTGAGAGGCCTCGTCGCACGGCAGCTTCGACAGCGTCGCCCCGGCCGCCCGGAGCTTGGCGAGCCGGGCCTTCAACTTCTCCTTCCCGGCCCTGGACACCTCCAAGGCATGGCGCAGCCAGAAGACCTCGTCGGACAGCGATCGGGCCCGGGCCTCGCTGTCGCCCAGTATCCTCACCTCCCGATGGAGCCGAAGGGACTCGCTGGACAGCTTCCTGGCGGTCTCCCTGATGGTCTCCGTGCTCTGCTTCTCCTGGTCGAGGCGCTTGTTCAGCTGGAGGATCCGCTTGTCCCGCCGGACCACCTCGTTGTTGAGCCGGGTGATGTCCTTGCGTAGCGTCCTGATGGTGTCCTTCTGGTCCGGGGACTGCTCCAGGGCGGTGTGCCGCCGACGGGTCTCCGCCGGCCGCGGGCCGACCGCACCCTCTCGGGCCTCCGGTACCGTCAGGGCCTTGCGCAGCCGCGCGACTTCCTTGCGCAGCGCCTCGATCTTGCTGCTCTCGTTCGACCCGATGCCGGCTTCGGAGAGGAGCGTCTCCAGGCGCGCCACTTCGGCCTGCAAGGAAGGCACGTCCCGTGCCGCGCGGCGAGCTTCCTTCGTCTCCTCGACGGCCTCGCTCAACCTGCCCCGGCAAGCTTTGAACCGCGACTTCCACGCACCGGCATCGCTACGCGACGCCACTTCCGCCCAGCGTAGCTCTTCTGCGCGCGCTTCGGCCGCGTCCGCCCGCGCCCGTTCCCGGTCCGCGCGGGCGCGCTCCCGCTCATACAGCGAGCGCAAGTCGCGCGGCGTGGGCCCCGGCACGGACACGGGGCACAATCCGACCCCGCCGTTGCCCTCGACCAGCGTCAGGTCGGTGCCAAAATCCTCGTCAAGAACCGCCATGCGCTCGACGATAACGCATGGCAAGAGGCGTTACCAGCCCCCTTGTGGGGCCTCAATCCGATGGGGATGATGATTCCGATGTCGCCGATTCCACGGCCTGACGGAACGTTTACGTCGAAAGCGCTCTACGGCCGCAAGAGCGAGCAGCAGGACAAACCGCGCTCGGAGCGCAAGCGCGGTCAGCAGCGCGGCGCGCGCGGCCACGGCCGCACCCAACGGCCCGGGCTCGCGGAGCGTACCGAAGAGCACAACCCGCCGCCGGATGCGTGCGTCTGCGGACGGTGCGGGCAGCCCTATGCGCCGAACGGCGCCGAGGAATCCACCCTCGTCGAGATCGAGGTCAAGGCCCACAAGCGGGTGATCCGCCGTCCGCGCTGGCGCCGGACCTGCGAGTGCGCGTCGTCGCCCATGGAAGTGTCGGCGCCGCCGGTGCCGCGCCTGTTCCGCAGAACGCTCTACGGGACCAGCTTCTGGGCGCGCTTCCTGTTCGAGCACTGTGCCTGCTTGCGCCCCGTGCACCGCGTTGCCGCGTGGATGTCCGGCCAGGGGCTGGCGGTCTCGCCGGGGACGCTGGCCAATAGCCCGAAGCGCTTTGTGCCGCTGTTCGAGCCGATGGCCGAGGCGATCCTCGCGCACCAGAGCAAGGCGGCGCTGCGCCATGCCGATGAGACCAGCTGGCGCGTCCAGGAGCTACGCGGGGAAGACCGGTCGAGCCGGGCCTGGCTGTGGACCTCGGTCAGCAGCGACGCGGTCTGCTTCCATATCGACCCCTCACGCAGCGCCGAGGCGGCGCACAAGCTGTTCGCCGAGGCCCTCCCCTACACGGTCATCGTCTGCGACCGCTACAGCGCATACAAGAGGCTAGTGCGTCTTCTCGGGGGGCTGGTGATCCTTGCGTTCTGTTGGTCCCACGTGCGCCGGGATTTTATCGAGTGCGCGGCCGGCCAGGTGGAACTGACGCAATGGTGCCAGGGATGGATCGAGCTGATCGCGTCGCTCTACCGCCTGAACGAGGCGCGGCTGGAGCATTACGACCCCGGGGTCCAGCGCCAGACGCCGGCGTTCGACGCAGCGCAGGGCGCACTGGAGGAGGCGCTCGACGGCCTGTTCGCGCAGGCCGCGCGGGAACTCGCCGGCCTGCCGGACGAGGCGCGCGAGGGCAAGGCACTGCGCTCGCTGTTGAACCACCGCGAGGGGCTGAGCGTCTTCGTCGACCGGCCCCAGGTCCCGATGGACAATAATCTCGCCGAGAGATTTTTAAGAGGTCCGGCAATAGGACGACGGCTGTCGTTCGGCTCCGACAGCGAGACCGGCGCCAGGTTCACGGCGATCATGTACTCGGTGGTGGGCACGCTCTCGATGAACGGCATCGACGTCCTGCGCTGGCTGGAAGCGTGGCTCGAAGCCTGCGCGAAGAATGACCGCAAGCCGCCGCACGACCTGTCGCCCTGGCTGCCATGGTCGATGAGCGAGGACCGCAAGCGCGCCTTCATGACGCCGGGATGACCGGCCGGAGCGAGTGCCGTTATTACGGCCGCGACTTCACCGCCGAAGAGATGGCGCTGCTGCGCGCGCTGATCGCTGCCGATCCGCAGCCGACCCGCGCCGCCTTGTCGAGAGAGTTCTGCCGGCGCATCCGCTGGTTCAAGCCCGACGGCGGGCTCAAGGACATGATGGCCAAGGTCACCATGCTGGCCATGCACCGCGACGGTGTGATCGCCCTGCCGCCGCCCAAGGGACGGCAGGGCCGGCCCAGGCCGATCGTCTTCGGGCCGCACACCGAGCCGCCGTTGTTCCCGGCCCCGACAACCCTCGACGAGGTCCGTCCGCTCTACCTGCGCACCGTCGTGCGCGGCACCCGGGAAGGGAAGCTCTGGAACGAGTTCGTCGCCCGCTACCACTATCTCGGATACAAGACCCTGGTCGGCGCCCAGATGCGCTACGCCGTCCACGACCGCAACGGCTGGCCCGTCGCCATGCTCGGCTTCAGCACCGCCGCGTGGAAGCTCGCCCCGCGCGACACCTTCATCGGATGGACGCCGCAGCTGCGCGAGAAGAACCTCCCCCTGGTGGTCGACAACCCGAGGTTCCTGATCCTGCCCTGGATCGAAATCCCCAACCTCGGCTCGCACATCCTCGCCATCGTCCGCCGCCGCCTGCCCGAGGACTGGGCCGAGCGCTACAACACCACCCCCGTGCTGATCGAGACCTTCGTAGAGATTCCGCGCTACACCGGCGCCGTGTACAGGGCATCGGGCTGGATCCATGTCGGAGCCACCCAAGGGCGCGGGCGCTACGACCGCGACAGGCAGTATGACAAGCCGAAAAAGGATGTCTGGCTCAGGCCCCTTCGACGGGATTGGAAACGCACACTCAACCGCTAAAATCTCGCTGCCGTCGGAGTATGCGTGTAGCGCACCGTCAAACGGACGACACTCTCCACGGCCTGACGGAACGTTTACCGCGAACCCGGCACTCACAAAGACCTTTCAGGCGGCTCCCTCACTGGTGATGGCCGAATGTCCGCCCCGCGCCCACGACCGGTAATCATCGTCAGGCGACGGCAGGCGGGTGATCGCCGCACCCTTCCTCTCCTCCGGGTGCCTCAGCTCATAGAGCTATTGAAGGTTCAACCAGAATTCGCCTGACGTCCCGAAAACGCGGCCTGGGCGCACCGCCGGGTCGCCGGGAACGATTAACGATTTCGGTGATCGGCTCACCGGGAACCCCAATCCGTCGGCACAGCTCGGCCGCGCTCATCCCGAGCACGTCCACGTTCCCGTAAAGCTCTTTGCCCGAATGAATGGGTTCGCCCGTTATGTCGTCCTCCTTCTCAATGTTGATCGATGATTTCCACAGTGGCCAGGCGGTGCCGCTCGTACCGGTAGCCCACGCCGGGATGCCAACGCTGCCTTACGTCGACAGCAATTCCTGGGTCATCACCGGCAAGCGGCCGGTCAGCACCGACCCACCTTCAGCAACCGTGGCGGCGCATCCATGGGCGCGCCGGCCTGAAAGATGGGTGAATTCACGACCTCTGGCACTCTTGTGCATAAATCTCCTCTAATGCACTGTTATTATTGTATTTTATTGTCTACAATTTCAAAACCGTAATCATATAGTCACCGGATTCGATCAATATCCTGACGCGACATGTCGCGTCAGGCGCCGCCATCTCCCAAAATTGCTGAATCGAGCTCAATCGCACTTGCTGCAGCCTATTCTTTGGCTCGCTCCCCGCTCTTCAGTGCATCCGTAGGCGACGGCGTGCCCGATGCGTCATTCTCTGACTCATCTCCCTTGGCAGGAGGAATTAGAGGCGCACGTCTATCCGTTTCTGCAGAGTCATCCTGTCTCATGCCTTCTGAGTTGGCCTTGCCTGTCGACGCCCCATTCGGTGGATCCTGCCTCCAATCCGCATTCTGCTCCTCGGACAGCTTCCCAGACCCGCTATTCATCGTTTTCCCGGACGGCGTTCCTGCCGGCTCCTGAATGATCTCCCTCTCTGCATTCCCTGCGGGAGTCACACGCGTCTCCAGGCCCGGCCCAGCTGGACTCGGCGATCGATCGATCAGCCACACGGCAAGGCCGGCCACCAATGCCGCCAGCAAGGGCAAGAGAAGATACTTGAACCCCATGTTCAGGACTTCTGCCGCCTGTCTTTGCCAGGCCGACTTCCAGGTTTCCGAGATGTCCAGAGTACCTTCGTACAGCTTCAACTCGCTGTGTTTGCCGCCTTGCGCGACCGACTTCACGATCTTCCGATGAAAAGACGTCTCCGAAACGATGTACTCGGATTTTTCATTATGTGGGCCCGGCAGGCCCGGGTCCGAAATCTCGAGCCTCACGCCTCGCATCGCCGTGAACCAGGCGCCTTTGGGAACGGCGGTGCGAAATTAGTCCACGGTAGCGGCGGGATTGTCTCGCTGCGGGCGGAGCAAAACTCTGCCACTTGAGCCCTTCCCGGCGACGGGGAGGGCGGGGGCATGCACACCGTGGAACTTTATCGGAAGGTCCGTCTCGCCTGCCGGGACGGGATGAGCGAGCGGGCGGCGGCGCGTCATTTCGGGATTTCACGCGAGAGCGTGAAGAAGATGTTGTGCTTTTCGGTGCCTCCGGGCTATCGGCGGACGGTACCGGTTCGGCGCCCGAAGCTGGACGGGTTCACCGAGATCATCGACCAGTGGCTGAAGGAGGATCTGAAGCAGCTGCGCAAGCAGCGCCACACGGCGAAGCGCATTTTCGACCGGCTTCGCGCCGAGCACGGGTTCAGCGGCGGCTACACGATCCAGACCGTGTGAAAACGTCATTGAATTCAGATTTTCGAGTGAGTCTGCTTGATTTCTGAAAAGTGCAGCCTGCTAAGTCATTGATTTCATTAACACTGACAATTCAACCAATGGGCTGAAATCACATTTCGAGCGATTCTCCGACGTTTTGACACAGTCTGGATCGTGAAGGACTATGTGCGCGAGCACCACCGCCGGCGTCGGGAGATGTTCGTGCCGCTGACCCATCCACCCGGCCATGGGCAGGCGGACTTCGGCGAGGCGCGTGCGGTGATCGGGGGTGTGGCGCGCAAGGCGCACTTCTTCGTCTTCGATCTGCCGCACAGCGACGCCTGCTATGTGCGGGCCTACCCTGCGGCGACGGCCGAGGCGTGGATCGACGGGCATGTGCATGCCTTCGCCTTCTTCGGCGGGGTTCCGCAATCGGTTCTCTACGACAACGACCGCTGTCTGGTGTCGCGCATTCTGGCGGACGGGACGCGCAGGCGGGCGCGGCTCTTCGGCGGCTTCCTGTCGCATTACCTCGTGCGCGATCGTTACGGGCGCCCGGGCAAGGGGAACGACAAGGGCGCGGTGGAGGGTCTGGTTGGATTTTCCCGGCGCAACTTCATGGTGCCGCTGCCGCGCTTTGCCAGCTGGGAAGCGTTCAATCGGCGGCTTGAGGAGCAGTGCCGCAGCCGCCAGGGCGATATCCTGCGCGGGCACCGTGAGACCATCGGAGAGCGCCTGACGCGGGATCTGGAGGCCATGGCCGCGCCGCCGGCGGCGCCCTTCGAGGCCTGCGCCCAGGCTCCCGGGCAGGTCAGCTCGCAGTCTCTGGTCCGTTACGAGACCAACGACTACTCGGTGCCGGTGGCCTATGGCCATCGCGACGTCTGGGTGCGCGGTTACGTCGAGCGGGTGGTGATCGGTTGCGGCGGGGAGGTCATCGCCCGCCATCCCCGGTCCTATGAGCGAGAGGACACGATCTTCGAGCCGATCCACTATCTGCCCCTGATCGAGCAGAAGATCGGCGCGCTGGATCAGGCGGCGCCGCTTGCCGGATGGGAGCTGCCGCCCGCGTTCCAGACCCTGCGCCGCCTGATGGAGGCGCGCTCGCCCAAGGCGGGGCGGCGGGAGTATGTGCAGGTCCTGCGGCTGCTGGAGAGCTTCGGGCTGGAGGATCTCGACGGCGCCGTGAAGGACGCCCTGCGCCTGGGCGCCATCGGCTTCGACGCGGTCAAGCATCTGGTGCTGTGCCGGGTCGAGAAGCGCCCGCCGAAGCTCGACCTCGACGTCTACCCGTATCTGCCGAAGGCCACCGTCGGCAGGACCTCGGCCGCCAGCTACATGTGCCTGCTGTCGGAGGACGCGGCATGACGGACAGGCCCCACATCCTGCTGGCACACCACCTCAAGGCCCTGAAGCTGCCGACCTTCCTGCGGGAATACGAGAAAGTGGCGCGCCAATGCGCGGCCGAGGGCCTGGATCATGTTCAGTTCCTGGCCCGGCTGGTGGAGCTGGAACTGATCGATCGCGAACGGCGCATGGTCGAGCGGCGCATCAAGGCGGCGAAGTTCCCGGTCGCCAAGAGCCTCGACAGCTTCGACTTCAAGGCCATCCCCGCGCTGAACAAGGCGCAGGTGCTGGAGTTGGCGCGCTGCGAGTGGATCGAGCGGCGCGAGAACGTCATCGCCCTCGGCCCTTCCGGCACCGGCAAGACCCATGTCGCCCTGGGGCTCGGGCTGGCCGCCTGCCAAAGGGGCCTCTCTACGGGCTTCACCACGGCCGCCGCGCTCGTGCACGAGTTGATGGAAGCCCGCGACGAGCGCCGCCTCCTGCGGCTCCAGAAGCAGATGGTCGCCTGCAAACTGCTGATCATCGACGAGTTGGGCTTCGTGCCGCTGAGCAAGACCGGCGCCGAGCTTCTGTTCGAGCTGATCTCGCAGCGCTACGAGCGGGGCGCCACGCTCATCACCTCCAACCTCCCTTTCGACGAATGGACCGAGACCTTCGGCTCCGAGCGCCTGACCGGGGCACTGCTCGACCGTCTCACCCATCACGTCAATATCCTCGAGATGAACGGCGACAGCTACCGCCTCAGCCAAAGCCGCGCCCGCAGAAACAGTGCCGATAGCTGAACTGCGGCACGCCGTCGCTCGGCCCCGGCCGGCAACGCGCCCCTAAGGCCCGGGTGGCGAGACTGACCCCAATCCGATAAACCATGCCGCCCTGCGGGCGGCCGGCGGGCGCGGACCGCTTGAGCTCTGCATGGCTCCGCTGCCCGCTCCCGCCGAAAAACCCTCGCACCGCGTCTCCGACTCACAGTCTCACGCCAAGGTCAGACCACCAACCCAGGTGGCAGTCTTTTGCGCCGCCCTTTGGCCGAATCTTCAACCGGCGTTGACAATCGGCAGGTTGGTGATGGAAGCGGACGGGCCGGTCAACGTGGTGATGGGTCTTGCCGGTAGTCCGATGAGCCTAAACCAACTCGAGGACCTGGGGGTGAAGCGGGTGAGTATCGGCGGGTCGCTCGCCCGGGCCACCTTTGGCCTGATCCGGCGAGCGGCAGAGGAGATGCGTGGCCACGGCACATTCACGTACTCCGAGCAGCAGGTGCCGGACGCCGAGCTCTGCCGGTTCTTCGCCGCGCGGCGAGAATCGTGAGCCTTGCAGCCAACCGCCGAGCGGGTGCGGCAGTCCGGCACCCTGCTTCCCCGGTCCGCGGGCCAGGGCAGGAATAGGGTACGCGGGCCGGGCAGGGCGTGGGGATCGCTGGGTTCGGATGCGGCATGGAACATGCGGTGCCTCCGGTTCTCGGGTTTCCTGCCCTGTCGGCCGGAAAGCGCCGCGCGGACCATGACCGTGGTGGGAATTCCGGGCTAGACTCCGAGTCTGGCAACCCTCGCGGGTGGGCTGTAACTCCGCGACCGTTCACACATGTCCGACATGACCGATAACACTGTCACGCCCGCGGCGAGAAGGGAGCGCCACCTCGTCCGGCGGCTCTACGACTGGGCGTTCGAGAGCGCCGGCACGCGCCGTGCCGTCTGGGTGCTGGCGGGGCTCTGCTACCTGCAGAGCCTGTTCCTGCCGCTGCCGCCGGACCTGCTGCTCATCCCGATGGTGCTCGCGAAGCGCGCCAAGGCCTGGCTTTTCGCCGGCATCGCCACCGTGTCGTCGGTCTGCGGCGGCCTGACCGGCTACATGATCGGCTACTTTCTCTACGACTGGCTGGGCGAGCCTTTGCTGGCCCTCTCCGGCCACTCCGGCGACCTTACGACGTTCTACGAATACCGCGACCAGTGGGGCGCGTGGATCGTTGCCGCCGGTGCGCTGACGCCGTTCCCGTACAAGCTGGTCGCCATCGCGAGCGGCGCCGCGCAGCTCAATGTGGGCGCCTTCATCCTGGCGTCGCTCGCAGCCAGAGGCATGCGCTTCTACGTCGAGGCCGGGATGCTCTGGTATCTGGGCCCCAGGGCCCGGCGGCTGATCGAGCACCGCTATGGTGCTGCGCTGGTGATCGGGGTCGCCGTCGCAACCCTCGCCGTCATGGTGCTCATCCCCTTCGTCACCTGACGCAGACGGCGCCCAGGCCGGCGCGGCCTGTGTCGGTTCAGTCCGGCATCGCTCTCAGCAGCGCCTTGACGACGGATGCCGCGTTGCCGGCAGCGAGGCCGAGGAAAACCTCCATCTGGTTCGCGCCCTCGCCGCCGCCCGCGAGATCGGAGAGGCTGCGGATGGCGATGAAGGGCACGGCGTTGGCATAGGCCACGTGGGCGACGGCGGCGCTCTCCATATCCAGCACGCGCGCGCCGAAGGTCTCGAAGGCCCACGTCCGGAACGCCGCATTGTCGATGAAGGCGCCGCCCGAGACTCCGGTGCCGCCGACCACGATCCTGGGCGCTTCATTCAGGCATGTGTCCTCTGCCGTGCAGCGGGCGAGCGCCGCATCGCTCGCCACGCTGCGGGCGCTGGGCGGCCGCGTGCGTCGAAGGAGAAGGCGAGGCCCAAAGCGCGATGGCGGTCACTGCGGCGATCGAGAACTCTCTCAGGCGGCGGATCGTTCGCATGGGTTGGTCTCGTGTATTCCGACGAGGGCAGGCGCCAAGGGTGACGGACCGCTTTGCCGCTGTCACGCTGCGCCTGCCGCCCATTGCCGTCCACACGCCCATCCGTATCTATTGCCCAAGCGATAGCGATATGCTAGCAATACGCTATCAAACGGGGGACGCGAACCATGGGCAACGTGACGATCCGAAATCTCGACGATTTAGTAATCGACGCCCTGAAGGCGCAGGCCAAGGCCAACCAGCGCTCGTTGGAGGCAGAGTTGCGTTACGTGCTCAGCCAGGAGGTGAACCACCGTCTCCGCATGGCCGCATTCAGGGAACGCACGGCCGAGCTCGCCCGCGAAACGGCAGATGTGCCCCAAACCGACAGCGTCGATCTTCTGCGGCAGGATCGCGATAGGTGAAGCTGACCGCCGACGCCAGCGTTGTCGTCAAGTGGTACGTGTCGGAGACCCATTCAGAGGAGGCGCGTGTACTACTGGGGCACCGGCTTGAACGGTTCGCGCCCGATTTTGTGCTCGTCGAACTGGCGAACATATTCTGGAAGAAGGCGCGCCTGCGCGAGATCGGCGATCCTCATGCATATTTCCAGGAGCTTTCCAGAATTCGAGAGGCAGTCGTTCTAAGTTCGAGTGCCGATCTGATTGAGCGTGCCGCTCAAGTTGCCGCGCAAATCGACCATCCGGTCTACGACTGCCTCTACATCGCGTGCGCCGAAGCAACCGGGTCGACGCTGATCACGGCGGATCGGAAGCTCAGAAACACGGTCGCGGATAGCGTGTTGGACATAAGTGTTGAATACATCGGAGCGCACGGGGTTGCAGACAAGATCCGAGCCACCGCGGCCGCCTTGGTCATCGGACGGGATAAGCTGACCGAACTGGTTGCTGCTTACGATCTCCTCGATGCGACCGAAGAGAATGTTGTCTCGTCCCTCTATCGTGGAAGAGCGGGATTGGCAACAATTGGGCATGAAGAATGGTCTTGCATTCTCGAGTCACCCGCGGGCAAGCGCTTGGAACGCTTGTTCCTTCAACTGAATGATGAAGAGCGTATCGACCTTCTCGCGCTCGGCTGGCTCGGCCAGGGAAATTCCGGCACCGAGTGGCAGCCGATTTTCGATCGCGCCTGCATCATGATCGACGGCTATGCCAATGACGAATGGCGATACGTTCTTCACTTTGGCGTGCACTGGCGCGCCGGCTTCAAGCGCTTGACCGGGATTACGATCTGAAGGTCAAGCCGTGCCCCTCTTCCACACCCACATCATTGTTGACTGGTCGGCGCGGTCTTCGCCGAGTCCGAAGAGGCGCACCAAGGACGCGATCTGGTGGGCCGTTGCTCGCATCTACGGCGGCGAGATCGTCGTGGCGTCGCCCGAGTACGCCCGCACCCGCCATGAGGCGCTCGACCGCCTTGTCGGCTTAATCGCGGGTGAGTTGGATGCGGGCAGGCGGGTGCTGGTGGGCTTCGATTTTCCTTTCGGTTATCCGGCAGGTGTCGCCGAACGTCTGACCGGCACGGCGTCGGCCCCCGCGCTTTGGGACTGGCTCGCGGAAAGAATCGAGGACGCGGCCGACAACGCCAACAATCGCTACGATGTCGCGGCAGCGATCAATGAGAAATATCGAGGCGTCGTCGGCCCATGTTGGGGCCGCCCGGCCAATTGGAACTACCCAACGATTCCGCCGAAGAAATCCCAACGCACATGCCAGGAGCCTCACCCGCCCGAGCGCCGCATCGCCGACCATCATGCAAGGGGCGCTAAGACCGTCTGGCAGCTGGCCTATGCCGGCTCCGTCGGCTCGCAGATGCTGCTGGGCCTGACCGCCCTCAAGCGCCTTGTGACGGACCCGCGCCTCGCGGGCCACGCCGCGATTTGGCCCTTCGAGACCGGCTTGCGAGCGCCCGACGCGCCGGCGGTAATCGCCGAGGTCTACCCCTCACTTCTCAGGGGCGACGTTCGCGCGCGCCTGGGCGATAACGAGATTCTCGACCGTGCGCAGGTGCGTGTGAACGCAGAGGCCTTCGCCCGGCTGGATGCGCGCGGAGGTCTCGCGCTTCTCTTCACCGGCGCTCCGCACCTCACGCCTGCCGAACGTCGGATCGTGGAGAGAGAGGAAGCCTGGATCCTCGGCCTCGGCCACGAAGAGGCGCTCAAGGCCGCGCTCCCGCCGCCCTGACGGGCGGCAGGCCGCGCGCTAACCCCACAGCCGGCTGCTGGCGAGATCGGCGCCGGCGCGGAGCGCGCGGAACTTCGCCCAGCAGATGTCCTCGGTCATCATCGCGTTGTCGGTGAAGACGGCGAAGCCGCAGTCGACGCCCGCGATCACGCGTTCGCGATCGCCCACCGCGTCGACCGCGCGCTGGATGCGCTCGGCAACCACCTCCGGATGCTCCAGATGCTTGGTCATGTTGTCGATCACGCCCGGGATCAGGACCATCGAGTCGGGCAGGGGGTGCCTGCGCAGCGTCTCGTACTCGTGCTGGTGGCCGGGGTTGGCGAAGGGGATGTTGAGCGCGCCTACCTCGGCTTCGTAGAGGCGCGGCAGCAGGGGGCCGAGCGGCGTGTCGTCGGCATGGGGGCCGTCCCACGTGCCCCAGCACACATGGAGGCGCACCCGCTCGCGGGGCACGTCGGCGAGCGCCAGGTTGAGCGCCTCGATGTGGTCTTCCACGCTGGCGAGGAAGCCCGCGTCGGACTCGTCGCGGAAGTAGAGGTAGCGCTCCATGGCGAGGTCCGGTGCATCGATCTGGAGCAGGTGGCCGCGCCCGACGATGAACGCGTATTCCGTCTTCAGCTCCCGCGCCAGCGCGAAGAGGTAGTCGCGGTCCGACGCGTAGTGGGCGTTCTGCATGATGGTCAGCACGCAGCCGGGCGAGGCGGCGGTCACGAAGGTCTCGGCGAAGCTCTCCTCCTGCCGGGCGAGCGCGTCTTCGAAGGCCTCGCACTCCGCGCGCACGCCGGCGCAGGCGGAGTCGTAGCGCACCTCGGCGACCGCTTGGGGCGCGTTCACGATGCGTGAGCGTTCCTCCGGGTTGGTGCGAAAGGCCTCGCGGTAGGCCTCCGCGTAGAGCGGGAATTTCTGAAAATCCAGCAGATCGTTGCGGGTCGAGCTACCGCCGAAGCCGCTCATGCGCAGCGCCGGGTAGGTCGAATAGCCGGCGCGGGCCTGCTCGCCGTCGCCGCCGATGTCGATGCCGCTTTCGAGCTGGCTTGCGACGACGTGGGCGGTGCGCGCGCGAATCGCGGCGTCGAGCTCAGCCGGGTCGACTGGTTTGCCGTGCTCCTGCCGGATCAGCAGCGCGCTTAGCTCCGGATTGCGCGCCAGGCTGCCGGCGTGGGTGGTGAGGATCCGCTCTTCGCTCCGCCGCATGGCACCGGCCCTCCCTGAGGCACTCGCACTCCGCCCCCATGGTAATCGAGTATCCGCCGCGTCTCCACCGCTCTCCAGGACGACACCGCGCCCCACGACGCGCCGATCGCACATGCAGCCAGAGCAGATTTTTCATCAAGATTGCGGCTCTTTGGCAATAGTCGCTTCCACGAAATCTTATATTTTGAGTCCGCGACTTTTCGGACTGCACATACTTGAAATGATATGGCGTCATGTAGATGTATTCGAAATACAGCATTGGTCTAACCGATTGCTGTTAATTTCGAATTGGTCGAGCCAACTCATGACTCGTTCGTCATTTGACAAATTCAGTTATCGCGTAATTTCAACGTGTTAAGGGGAAGTTACTATGTTATTCGTGATATAGCCCTAAGCCAACAAAGTATGTTGATTCGGCGTAACTCTCTTGTAAATTTCTTATGACTTTTCGCTATACCTGGAGTTCTAATGGTGCTGAGTCTCGGACAGAGTGAGGTTAATGCGTGTTATTTGTTTCCATAATAGCACCGGATACGAGGTGAGAGTCCCATGGTTGAGTTCGGAATGTCTGTCTCGTTTAGGCGCTGTGAATGTCTGAATGCAACGGAAAGTATTCGATTTTGTCATAGGGAGATTACTCAATGATATGGACGCTCACGGTCGGTATGGCGTGGCTAACAGGTGTGTGCCTCATCCTTGCAGCGCTCCTTGTTTCGACTGCGGGCGCATAGGCCCGGACGGCCGTCTGCAGCAATACGCCTCACTCCGGAAAGCGAATCGAGCGCACAGATGATGAAAACTCGAATGACGCCCTTAACCCGTATTTCTCACCACGGTCGCGGCTTGCGTCCCTCCCTGGCGTTCGATCCGCTGCGCGTCTTTCTCTCCCTACGGGCCGGACGGCGCCTTGCAGACCATGACCGTGGTGAGAAATGCGGGTCAACATCACGACCGCGGGGACGAACAGTCGGGAAATCCCCGGTGTGGTCGACAAGAACGGCGGCGCGGATGTCCGCCCGGTTGGTTCGGGGAAGTCAAACTGAGCCGATGGAGGACGGCCGGGCGGCTACCCTTCCCCGAATCGGCCAACGCTCGGCGGCGGCTCCGCGCCGCCCTCGGCCAAGGTGGCACGGCACGTTTCGGTCTCGGTCTCGTCGACCGTAAGCGTGCCGTCCTCCGTGCCGCCGCTGAGCACGACGCCGTAGACTGCCTCCGCGTGGTCTTGGGTCACATAGCCCTCGGCCACGTCCTCCAGCACACGCGCGGGCTCACGGGTGAGCGGGTCGCCGTAGCCGCTGCCGCCATTGTCCACCGAGCGGACGAACTCGCCCGGCCCGAGCGCCAGCATCACCCCGTTCGGCACCGAATCTTCGGCGCCGTCGGCCCGCAGGTGGCCATGATAGGCGTGGTTGGCGTCGCCGCCGCCGCGCACGCCCCTGGGCGGGTTGATGGTTCCGCCGCCCATGATGCTCACGGTGGCTCTGTTGCAAGCTTGGCGAAGGGGCGATGCGTGATCAGGGGGCTTCCTGTTCACCTTATGATTCTGCGTTGGCCAGACGGTCCTGTAGCCATGCCATGGCCTCGGTCAGGGCGCACGGTCCGATATCGAAGGCGCGCTCGACGATCCGGGCCTCGCCGACAATGCCGCCCTGGAGGGCGAACATCCCGGCCTGGCCCTTGCGCAGCGCGCGCATCACCTCGAAGCCCTTGATCGTGGCGTAGGCCGTCTTCATCGTCTTGAACCCGCGCACGGGCCGGATCAGCAGCTTGAGCTTGCCGTGGTCGGCCTCGACGACGTTGTTGAGGTATTTCACCTGCCTGTGCCTCGTGTCCTTCGGGCACTTGCCCTCGGCCTTCAGCTCCGCGATGGCAGCGGCATAGGCCGGCGCCTTGTCGGTGTTGAGCACCTCGGGCTGCTCCCACTCCTTCAATCCTCTCAGCGCCTTGCCGAGAAATCGCTTCGCTGCCTTGGTGTTGCGGGTCGCCGAGAGGTAGAAATCGATCGTGTTCCCGAGCTTGTCCACCGCCCGGTACAGATACGCCCACTTGCCGCGGACCTTGATGTAGGTCTCGTCGACGCGCCAACTCCGCGACTGCGGCCGGCGCCACTGCCAGCGCAGACGTTTCTCCATCTCCGGCGCGAAACGCTGCACCCAACGATAGATCGTGGAGTGGTCGACCGCGACGCCGCGCTCGGTCATCATCGCTTCGAGGTCGCGGTAGCTGATCGGATACCGGCAGTACCAGCGTACGGCCCAAAGCACGATCTCCCCCCGAAAGTGACGTCCCTTGAAGTCGCTCATGCCTCAACCCCTCGCTCCAGATCACGCAGACAAGTCACCAACCAGCCGGACTTTGCAACAGAGCCTCTTTTCTCTCTTGCGTCGCATGGCACGATCCTGGCGCGGATGCGGAATCCCCCGGCCTCACCCTGGCCCGCTCCATGCCGCGGGGCAGAAGGGAGGGTCGGTTGGCCAGAGTCGGCCTTCCGCCTCCCGCCGTCTCAGGTGGACATCGCGCGCGCTGTGCGCGTCCCATATATCCGGCGCTCTGCGCGCGTCACATATATCCGGCGCCCCGTCGTCGGCAGGCGAATCGGGCGCCGGCTCCGGCGGGGTGACACGTGAATTCGCGGGAGGGGCGGCGGTAGGCGGATCGGGCGCCGGCTCCGGCGGGGAGACGGGAGCATCCTCGGCAGGGCCGGCAGCCCACCCCGATTCCGCCGGCGGCGGGTCTGTGCGCCCAGGGAAGAGGTGCCCCTCCATGGCCCGGCGGACGGTCTCGACCCGTTCGGCATGGGTCATGCGGGCCGCGCGTGCGGCCGCTCCGGCGTGCGCGTCGGCGGGATCGGCCGCCGCCTGCTCGCGCTCGATGCGGAGCTTATCAGCGCTTTCGATACGGCGGAGCGCGAGCGCGAGGCGGCCGAGGTCCTCCGCCGCCACCGGCTCCTCGCGCGTGCCGAGCTCGGCCATCGTGCGGAGCGCCAGCGTTCGCAGGGTCTCGATTGCGATGAGGGCGCCGCGCCCTTCCGCGCCGGGCTCGCGTGCCTGCACCCATTCCCCGGCGCAGCGATCGATCTCGCGCTGCAGCCCGATCAGGCCGTCCATGCCCTCGGCCCCGCGGCCCTCGGCGGGTCCCGCAGGCGCGCAGCGTCGTGCGCGCGGGATCGAAGGCGAACGGTCGCCGCCCCGCGAACGGACGCGCTCGACGATATCGTCCATGGTGGCGCCGTCCTCGATCGCTACGGCAACGGCGTCCTGGACTGCGGCCGGTAACGGCTCGTCCGATGCGCGTTCGCCCATCGCCGGACCTGCCGCGCCCGGCGTGCTCTGGCACTGCGTCGCGCGGACACGCGCGCGGGAAAATGAACGCCGCATGGCGGGCAATCCTGGCGCCGGCGGCGCGCGCCGTGCACCGCACCATGGTCCGTCGCCCGCGCTCGCAGGGTCGCGGGCGCGGAATATAGTGTCGCGCGACCCTGAGTCGCGCACGCCCGTAGGGTCGTGCGCGCGGAACAAAGCCGCGCGGGCCTGAGTTGGCCACGCCCGAAATGTCACGCGCGCGGTAAAGAGGGTCGTGCGCGCGGCATAAAGAGCCCCGCGCGCGCCACTCAGGCCAGAAGTTCGGCCAACAGGCTGTTGAGGAGTGGCCGGCCGGCGGCGGTCGCGGTGAGCCTCCCGTCCCGGCGCTCCAGATAGCCTGCGTCCATGAGGCGGGCGAGGCCCGCTTGATCGATCACGCGGTCGGGATCGCAGCCCGTGCGCGCCCGTAAGCGTGAGTCCGACACGCCCTCGGCAAGGCGGAGGCCCATCATCAGCATCTCGCGCGCCTGCTCGTGCGTGTCGAGGGAGCGCGTCTCGGCAGTGCCGTGGCCGGCGCCTTCGACGGCGGCAAGCCAGGATTCCGGCCCTGCGTGCTGGCGCACCGCTTGCCGCCCGCATCCCGCCGGTGCGAATCGGCCGTGGGCGCCGGGCCCGATGCCCACGTAGTCGTCGTAACGCCAGTAGGCCAGGTTATGGCGGCTGGCGTCGCCGCCGCGCTCGTGGTTGGAGACTTCATAGGCCGCGAAACCCGCCGCCGCCGTCATCTCCTGCGTCAGGTCGTAGAGGGCGCGCGCGGTGTCGTCGTCGGGCAGCGCGAACGCACCGTCGCGCTCCAGGCGCCAGAAGGGCGTGCCCTTCTCGATGGTGAGCTGATAGAGCGAGAGATGGTCGTCGGCGAACGCCAGCGCCTCGGCCAGCTCGGCACGCCAGGCATCGACGGTCTGGCCGGGCCTTGCGTAGATTAGGTCGAAGGAACTTCGCGGCATGATGCTCTGCGCCAGCGCGACCGCGCGCCGCGCCTCCGTCGCGTCGTGCCCGCGCCCGAGGAAGGTGAGCGCGCGGTCGTCGAGCGCCTGCACGCCGAGCGACACCCGGTTCACGCCGGCCGCGCGGAAGTCTTCGAGGCGTGCTGCCTCGGTCGAGGTCGGATTGGCTTCGAGGGTAATTTCGGCATCCGCCGCGAGGGACCAGCGCGCCGCCCGGTCGATGACCGCGGCCGCGGTCTCGGGCGGCATCAACGAGGGCGTGCCCCCGCCGAAGAACATGCTGGTGATCTGCGCCTCCGGCAGCAGCGCGGAAAAATGGTCGAGTTCGCGCAGCAGCGCGCCCCGCCACCGCGCCTGATCGACGCTCTCCCGGACATGGCTGTTGAAGTCGCAGTAGGGGCACTTGGAGAGACAGAACGGCCAGTGCACATAGAGGGCGAGCGCCTGCGGCGCTTCAGGAGAAGACGGTTCGGGCTCGCCAATCACGACCGGGCCGGCCGTAAGGCCGCCGCCAGTTGCGCGAAGGCCCGCGCCCTGTGGGTCAGCGGCTGCTTCTCCTCCGGCACCATCTCGCCGAAGCTGCGCGCGTGGCCATCGGGAACGAAGATCGGGTCGTAGCCGAAGCCGTGTCGGCCGCGGGGCGGAAAGGCGAGTGTCCCATCCACGCGCCCCTCGACCGTCTCGCAATGGCCGTCCGGCCAACCGAGAGAGAGAGCGCAGACGAAATATGCGGCCGCACCCACGGTCTGGGCCCCGCGCGCCGCAAGCTCCGTCTCGATGCGCTCCATCGCTACGCGAAAATCCTTCCCCGGCCCCGCCCAGCGGGCCGAATAGATGCCGGGCGCGCCGTCGAGCGCAGGCACGACGAGGCCGGAATCGTCGGCAAGGGCCGGCTCGCCGCTGGCCTCAGCCGCTGCGCGGGCCTTGAGCGCCGCGTTCGCGCCGAACGTCACCCCCGTCTCCTCGGGCTCCGCGAGGCCGAGCGCCGCCGCACCCACGGCCTCGATGCCGAGGGGCCTAAGCAGCGCCGCGATTTCGCGGGCCTTGCCGGCGTTATGGCTCGCCACGATCAGGCGCGCCGCCGCGAGACGACGGGCCATGCCGCGTCTTAGCCCGCCCCGGCGAGGGCGTCCCGCTGCAGGACGAACAGTCGCTCGGCGCCTGAGCGGGCGAGGCCCAGCATGGCGATCAGCTGCGCCTCGCTGAAGGGGTCGCCCTCCGCCGTGGCCTGGACCTCGACGATCCCGCCTGCGGCGGTGAGCACGAAGTTCGCGTCGGCGTCGGCCGTGCTGTCCTCGGCATAGTCGAGGTCGAGCACCGCCTCGCCGCCTACGATCCCGCAGCTCACGGCGGCGACCTGGTCGATGAGCGGCAGGCTCCCGATGACGCCGCGTGCAACGAGGCCGTCGAGCGCCACGTGGAGCGCAACATAGGCGCCGGTGATGGCTGCCGTGCGGGTGCCGCCATCGGCCTGAATGACATCGCAGTCGAGGGTGATCTGGCGCTCCCCGAGCGCTTCCAGGTCGGTCACGGCGCGGAGCGAGCGCCCGATGAGGCGCTGGATCTCCTGAGTGCGTCCGCCCTGGCGCCCGCGCGCGGCCTCGCGGGCGGTTCGCGACCCGGTGGAGCGCGGCAGCATGCCGTATTCGCCGGTCACCCAGCCCCGCCCCTTGTTGCGGAGGAAGGGAGGCACGCGCTCCTCAAGGCTTGCCGTGCACAGCACCTGCGTGTCGCCGAAGCGAACCAGGCAGGAGCCCTCGGCGTGCTTGTTCACGCCCGGCTCAAGCTTGACCTGGCGCAATTCGTCCGGTCTACGGCCGGATGGTCGCATGAAAGGTCCCTCCCCCGCTGGCGGCGGGACACTATCGCGGGTCCCGGAGGGCGTCCACTATTGTTCATATCCCTCAGGCTTGGCATAGCCAGTCATGACAGCCTGATGCGACGCCATAACCTGCTGTAAGAACGATAACATTTCACTCTCGACGCAGCGTGGCGCGAGAGCGTCTTCGTAGCGCCCGTAAGCGTGTCGCTAGCGGATTCATTGTAACTGCAGCGTATCAAACCGCGCGGGTGTCCAATGATTGCGACATCGCCGCGGGAGAGCCCGGAGTGGCCAGAACAGCGGGAGCGTGGTCCATGGCCAGATGAATTGCTTCAGCGGGGTCGCCGCTGTCGCCAAGATCTTCGAGCCAGGTCCGGACCGGACCGTCATCCGACATGAACGTTTGTTCCCAAGGGCAGTGGAGCGGCCCGCACGTGATCGCCGGTCGGCAAGCCAGGCCTGCGAGTCGACGTCGTTCAATTTGGCGGTGCCGATGAGGGTGTACAATCACTGCCGCCCGTACGCCACCGACCGTGATCGAGGCACTGCGGCTGGGCGCACGGGCGGACGAACCTCCGTCGGCGCTGGGATACGAACCGCTCTCTCACCAGAGGTCGTCCGTGGCAGGCCTTGTCTGCGCTCCACCATCCAACTAGATCATGTCCATGCCGTCTACGTTATACTACTGTTCAATTTGGACCGTTTCGCGGGGCCGGTCGCGGTCGCACTGGCCTTGAGCCGGCCGAACACGGACGTGCGGCACCTCTCCGTCGCGCAAGTGTAACGCGAACGCCTTAGCCTGCCTGACCCGCTCTACCCTTGGTCAGGGTTCCAGCAGAACTACAACGGTGAAACGGCACATGGCGGAACGCGTTGAAGTCGGCAACGGTGCGAGCCCACGGCTGCCCACGGCGGCATATCAGGACGACCAATCCAATCGAAAGCGTCTTCGCTACCGTCCGCCACCGCACCGTGCGCACCAAGGGCTGCTTGTCTCACGGGACAACTCTGGCCATGGTCTTCAAGCTGATCACCACCGCCAGCAAGACTTGGCGGCGGCTCATGGGAAACAATCAGTTGCCCAAGGTCATCGAAGGTGTGAGATTCAAAGACGGTATGCAGATCGACGAAACCAAAACTCGCGCCGCCGCTTGATCACGCCGTCACCCAAAATCGGGCATAACTCAAGTCGAGGCCTGATGACGGAAGTTGGCTGGAAAACTCGCTGTACGCTCTTGGGCGCGTTGAGCCTCTTGGCAGCGTGTACAAGCACCGTGCCGGAGGCCGAGTTCGCCGATGTCTCGGACCTAGTTGCCGATCGCACGGGCGAGACGATCATGTGGGAGCCGACTACCGACATCGCGCCGGATGTCGACGCCAGAGTCGAGACGCTTCTCTCCGAAGACCTGACGGCTGAGAACGCAGTGCAAATCGCGCTTCTCAACAATCCGGGTCTCCGCGCCACGTATGCCGATCTCGGAATTGGTCGCGCTGATCTCGTACAAGCGGGGCTTATGCGCAATCCGGTATTCGATGCCGTGTTCCGCCTCCCCGAGGGGAAGGACGGTCAGGTGAACGTAGATTTCGGTCTTATGTTCGGCGTGCTGGACACGTTTACAATTCCGATAAAGCAAAGGGTCGCCGAATCGAACCTGCAGACGGTCAAGGCCCGCGTGGCGGGCGCGGTGATCGATCTCATTGCCGAGACGCGCCGGGCGGTCGCCCAGGTCCAGGCGGCGCAGCAAATCGCGGGGCTGTTTGCCCAGGCCGAACACGCGACCGAAGTCTCAGCCGCCGCTGCCGAAGCGCTTTACGACGCCGGCAACATCACGCGGCTCGCGCTCGACACGGAACGCTACTTCCACGAGGAAACGAAGCTCTCCAGTCGGGAAGCCGAGGCCCGGCGAATTGAGGCACGGGAAAATTTGAACATTCTCCTTGGCCTCCGTCAGGGAGTAGCATGGCGGCTGAGCGCCCGCCTGCCAAGCCCGGCGACCTCGGGGCCGACGGGGGACCTTCAGGTTGTTGCCGTGGATGCAAGCCTCGAACTCGCCGCCGCGCGTTCGGAACTCCTGGCGCTCGGTGCCGCGGGCCGTCTGGAGAATGTCGAGGCGTGGATCCAGGATTTCGAAGTCGGTGGTGTGGCCGAACGGGACGATGGGGAATGGGAGGACGGACCGGCAATCGCGCTCGCCCTTCCGATCTTCGATTGGGGCATGGCGCGCGATGCACGAATTCGTGCCGCTGTCGCCCAGGCTCAGAACAGGTACCGCGCACTGCACGTCGAGGTCGCTACGGCGGCACGGCTCGCGAGCGCGCGCCTGGACAAAGCACTGCATACGGTCAGGTTCTACCAGAACGCCGCTCTGCCGCTCCGCCTTCGAATGCTCGATCAGACACAGCGGCAATACAACGCGATGCAGGTCGGCCTATTCGACCTCTTGGCTGCCAAGCGGGCACAGATTGCGGTGGGCCAGGCCTACATCGTGGCGCTCAGGGACTATTGGATCGCTCGGTATGCGGTCGATCAGCTTCTCGCCGGCCGTCTGCCGTCGGTCGGCCCGGATGGCACCTCTCCCGTGACCGTTACGGCGATCGGCACCGAGGGAGTCAGACACTGATGGTTACTCGACGAGACATGTTGCGATTCAGCGGAAGCGCCCTCGCCGGAACAGCGCTGGTCGCGACCGCGCCTCAAAAGGTGGGGGCCGGCTTTGCACGAACCGTGGACCCGACGCAGGTCTACGCGCCAGGCGAGCCCGACCGGCATTATCGCCCGAGCGAGACACCGGGCGGCGTGACGCTGCCGTTCCGGGTGGTCGACGGCGTGAAGGTGTTTCACCTCGTCGCGGAAGAGGTGGAGCACCAATTCGCGCCGGGACTTGGCGCGCGCTGCTGGGGCTACAACGGCCGGGTCCATGGACCGACGATCGAGGCCGTCGAGGGCGACCGGGTCCGGATCTACGTCACGAACAGGCTCGTCGCGCCGACCACGGTGCACTGGCACGGCGTCATCGTGCCAAGCGGGATGGATGGGGTCGGGGGGCTCAACCAGCGACCGATCCATCGCGGCGAAACGTTCAAGTACGAGTTCACGTTCCGCCATCACGGCACCTTCATGTACCACGCGCACCATGACGAGATGACCCAGTTGGGCATGGGCTTGATGGGGATGATCGTCGTGCATCCCCGCGCGAGCCAGGGTCCTCGTCCGGACCGCGACTTTGCGGTCATGCTCAGCGAATGGGCGATCGAGCCCGGAACCTCACGTCCGAACACGGCCGAGATGACCGACTTCAACATCCTCACGATGAACGCGCGATGCTACCCCGGCACAACGCCGCTCGTGGCGCGGCAAGGCGAGCGTGTGCGCATTCGCTTCGGCAATCTCTCGGCGATGGATCATCACACGATCCACCTGCACGGCTACGCGTTCCGGATCGTCGAAACCGATGGCGGGCCGATTCCCGAAGCCGCCCAATGGCCGGAGACAACGGTCATTGTCCCCGTCGGGAGCACACGGACGATCGAGTTCGTGGCCGACAATCCGGGTGACTGGGCGATGCATTGCCACATGACTCATCACGTGATGAACCAGATGGGGCACGACATCCCGAACATGGTCGGCGCGGACTTTCGGTCGATCGACGACAGGATCGTGAGCTTGTTGCCGGCGTACATGACGATGGGGACGGACGGGATGGGGGAGATGGGCCGGCATGTCGAGATGGGCCATATGGCCCTGCCGCCCAACTCGATCCCGATGGTCGGTGCGCAGGGGCCGCACGACTACATCACGATGGGCGGCATGTTCACGATCCTCAAGGTGCGTGAGCACCTCGACTCGTACGACGACCCCGGTTGGTACCGCGCGCCGGCGGGCACCCAGGCCGATCTCGCAGCGAGCGACGAGCTGAGACGCGATGGGATCGAGATCTAGCAAGCCGTGCCGGACCAAACCCGAATTCACCAACCTGATACAGGAGTGAAGTATGATCGCACGAGCTAGGACTCTCGGATTGATGACGGCATTCGCTTTTCTTCTTTCTAGCGCCGCTGTGGTGTGGGCGGCGGAACAGCACATGGATCACGACCAGATGGACCAGACGTTGGACCGCCAGGACATGGACCATCAGGGTGTGGACAGTCAGCAGATCGGCGACACCGGCATGCTCTTGGCTTCCGATCCGATCGATGGCGCCAGCCTGGACCAGGCGCCGGATGCATTTTCCCTCGCCTTTGTGCACCCCGTGCAGCTTTCCTTGGTTCGGCTCACGACGATCGCAGGTGAAGTCATTCCGGTGCCCCTTGACCCGAAGGCGGAATCGGCTGCGGGTGTCTCGGTTCCGCTGCCGCCGCTCTCCGCCGGCCACTACCGCATCGAGTGGCGCGCCGTGGGCGACGACGGGCACATAATGTCTGGTGGCCTCTCGTTTTCTGTCAACTGAGGCTTATGCGGACGGCAAATGAAACAGGATACGAAGCTCATCGCGCTCGGCCGGGCGCCGGTGCGTGCGCAGGGCCCGGTCAATCTTCCGGTGCATCGGGCGTCGACAATCCTCTCCGAGAACCTCGACGGCTATGTCCACCGGTTCGACGGCGACAACCGCTTCAACAACGTCATCTACGGGTCGACCGGGACCCAGAACTCGCGGGCGCTCGCCGAGGCCGTCGCAGCCGTCGAGAGCGGGCATCGCACGGTGGTGACCAGCAGTGGGCTCTCGGCGGTGACGATGGCGGTATCCGCCGTCGTCCGCGCCGGAGACCACGTGCTCGTTCCGGATTCCGTGTACGGGCCTACCCGGTGGTTCTGCGCCGAGATCCTCTGCCGCTACGGGGTCGAAACGAGTTTCTACGATCCCGCGATTGGTGCCGGGATCGCGGAGGCAATGCGCGAGAGCACCCGGCTCGTCTACACCGAGGCGCCCGGCTCGCTCACGTTCGAGATGCAGGATGTGCCCGCAATCGCAAAGGCCGCCCACGAACGCGGCGCACTGGTCGCGATGGACAATACCTGGGCGACACCACTTTACTTCCGGCCCCTGGAGCACGGCGTCGACATCTCGATCCAGGCGGGTACGAAGTACTTTGCGGGACATTCGGATCTGGTGATCGGGATGATCACCACCGCGACCGACGAGCTGTTCAAGACGATCGCGGATCAGACCTTTGCGTTCGGAGATTCCGCCTCCCCCGACGATTGCTTTCTCGCGCTGCGTGGCATGCGCAGCCTGTCGGTGCGCCTGGAACGCCAATCCGCATCGGCGATGAAGGTCGCCCGCTGGCTCGAAGCGCGCTCCGAGGTGAAGCAGGTGCTCTATCCGGCATTGGAGAGCGACCCCGGCCATGCGCTGTGGAAGCGGGATTTCGGAGGCGCGTCGAGCCTGTTCGGACTCGCGATGCACACCACCGACGAGGCGGCGGTCGCGCGCATGGTGAACGGATTCGACCTGTTTCGGATCGGCTCCTCCTGGGGCGGATACGAGAGCCTCGTGGCCTACAATCGAATGCCGATCCCCCGCACCATCGTTCCCTGGACGGAAACGCCGTTCCTGCTGCGGATGCACATCGGGCTCGAGGATCCCGACGATCTCATCGCCGACCTCGAAGCGGGCCTCGGTCGGCTCGATTCTTGAACCGTAGCTGCTCCCATACCTCGGTGGGGTTGACCTCTCAAATTTTGATGGTTGGCCGAGACCTCTGGATCGAATCGGCCACGATGAAGGATGAAGGGCGATGAAGTTGGAAACTTAATATCGATCAGAGTACCAAGATCTTGTTCATGAATCTCTCAAAAATGGAGACCATGGTGCACGGGAATTCCCTCAAGAGGGTAACGGAAGATGACTATGGGCCGCGCAGTTCTGCGTACTTGGGGGGAGGGTACAAGGAAGATAATTTCGAGTTAACCAGCGTCATGATTGGGGAACGGAGGGCGCTGGGTTCTGTAAGGATCTGTTCCTTCTTTCCCCCCTCGGACGGTGAGTTCCATTTGTCAACGATCATGGCGTTGATATGGTTGTCCCAACTGACAACTATCTATAGCTGCTACGACAACGGACTGACAAGGAAGACAGAAGAGGTCTATATTCGAAATTTCCATATGAAGTGCCGCAAGCGCATCGTTGAACTAAACGATATTCTGCTAGAGTGTGAAATCACTTCGAAAGCTGTAAGGAAGGGGGTCGTTCACTACCGAGGAAATTTTGACATAGATGTTGGGAGCTTCACGGGCAAAGCTAGCTGGTTTATGCCCGTGCCTCTTGCAGAATAGCTGAGGCGGCCGGATTTTCGCCTGTTCGGCTTCCGCTATCGCATCGAGATCTATGTGCCGGAGAAAAAGCGCGAATACGGCTACTACGTCTTCCCGCTGCTAGAGGGCGACCGGCTGGTCGGGCGTATCGACATGCGCCGCCGGGAGGGCCGCCTGTGCGTGCGGGCGTTCTGGCCCGAGCGCGGCGTGCGCCTCGGCAAGGGGCGGCAGGAGCGCATCGGGCGCGAACTCGACCGCATCGTCCGCTTCTGCGGCTGCGACGGCCCGGTCTTCGAGAAGGGTTGGATCAGGGAGAGCCGGGAATAGCGGAAACCGGCCGGGTTCCTTCGGAGCCCGGTGCATGGTCCCGTCAGGTCCGATCGCAGGAATTGCCGTTCTTCCCCGATGCCGAATGTCGCCTGTCGCCCCGGCAACTCATGATGTCGGCGGGTGACCGCGGCCGTCCGACGCGAGGTTTGTTCCTCTCGTATAGAGTCGAAGGCGGCGCAATGCGCCCTTCGAATGCATTGCCGCGCCCGCATCCATTGGAGGGCGAGCGCGCTTGAAGTCCCCCATAGCGGCCGCCTACATCCCGCCACTGCAGCGTCGGGGCTCCCGCCCCTTGAATGACGCGCGATCGAGCCCCGCGAATGGACCCGGCCATTTCGCCGCCGCGGGGGCGATGGCCCGGCGCCTCAGTGGAACAGCATCTCGGCCAGGAGCGCGAGCGCGAACCCCAGCACGGCGCCGAGCGGCGGCGCCCAGTGCCGCTCAAGGCGCGCCTGCGGCGCGATGTCCTGGAACATGAGATAGAGAATGCCGCCGGACGCGAACAGCATGATCCCCCCCAGGATGGCGTCCTGATCCGCAAGCCAGAACCAGCCGATCAGGCCGCACACGGGGCCGAGGAACGCGAGCATCACCATCAGGCCGAGCACGGACCTGCGCTTGAGGCGCCCGGCGGCGAGCTCGTGCCACGCATTGAACCCCTCGGGAAGATTCTGCAGCCCGATGAGCAGCGCCAGCAGCACCCCGCCGTCGGGGTTGGCGGCGAACATGCCGCCGAGCGCGAGCGACTCCGGCAGGAAATCGGCCGCCATGGCGGTGAACTGAGGTGTCGCCTGCTTCGCCCTCGCCTGGATGCGGTCGATCATCATGAAGGCGCCGCCACCGGCCAGCATCAGGCCGGCCACAGCCAGCGGCTCCGGCAGGCGCTCGGCCCCTTCGGGGACCAGCACCAGGGCGACCGCGCCGACCAGCACGCCGCCGCCGAAGGCGATCACGAAATGACGAAACTCCTGCTCAAGCCACTGGGAGCGGAAGTGTTCGATGTGCGCGAGCCCGGCGCCGATCGGTATGCAGGCACCGGCGAGCGTGGTCCACAGCAGCATCTCGACGAATGGGTCCATCGCGTGACCAATCGGCATTCGGGAAGATCGCGCAGCATAGACGGAAATGATCGGGACAACGCTGCCGCGTCACGGCGACGTTCTCGAAGGGACGACCGGTCAAGATATCGACGGCGCCACCCGCCCGCTCTACCCGCCCGCTCTACCCGCCTCTGCGGTCACACTATTCCCGGTGCCGCAGATACGCGAGCTAATACAAGAGCACGCCGCGGAAGGGGGCTTGCCTTCGTGCATGCGCCTATACCGGATGGAACGGCGGGATATCGGAGAGCGCTATGCCTCCGCCCTCGGCCGCGACATCTGCCAATGGGCCAGCGCCTTCTCCCGAGCCAGGCGGAGCAGGGAGCCCTCGGCGTAGCCGCTTTCCGCATCGTGATCGCCCGCAGGCATTCCCGTGAAGAGCGTCAGCGCCTCGTGGATGGTCGCCACCGCATAAACGCCGAAGTCTCCCGCCGCGCACGCCTCCGAGACGTCCTCGCTCAGCATCAGGTCCCCGGCATTCGCGTCAGGGATGATCGCGCCTTGAGTGCCTGTGAGTCCGTCCGCCTTGCAGACCGCGAAGAAGCCCTCGACCTTCTCCGTCACGGCGCCGATCGCCTGCACATGCCCGAGCTGGTCGATCGCGCCGGTCATCGCGAGGTCCTGGCGGAGCGGTACGCCCGTGAGCGCGCTCAAGAGGCAGCATATCTCCGCACCTGAGGCCGAATCGCCGTCGATCCCGCCGTAGCTCTGCTCGAAGGCGACCGAGGCCGAGAAGGCCAGTGGGTGGCTGGTCTTGAGCAGGTGGCGCATGAGGCCGCCCAGGATGTAGAAGCCCTTGGTGTGGATGGCGCCGGAGAGCTCCGCCTCGCGTTCGATGTCGACCATACCGGCGCTTCCCGGGGCCACGGTCGCGGTGATCCGCTGCGGAAAGCCGTAGGTCAGTGGCCCGGCGCTGACCACTGCAAGACCGTTGACCTGGCCGATCTCGGTTCCCGTCGTTCGGACGCCGATCTTGCCCTCGGCGATCAGCTGGCGGAAGCGACGGGCCGGCAGGTCGGCGCGCCGTCGCCCACGGCGGATTGCCTCTCTCACGTCGTCCCCGGCCACTGCGCTGCGCTTGGCCTTGCCGGCGAGGAACGCGGCCTCCCGGGCAACGTCGGCGAGGCGTCCGAAACGGGTCGTCAGCCGGTCGCGCCGGCCCGCGACGCGGGCACCGTGATCGGTCAGCGCCACCACGGCATCACGCGCGAACGGCAAGAGCGCCTCGTCGCGAGCGATTCGCGAAATCACGCCGGCGTAGTAGCCGACCGCCGCCTCGTCGCGCGGGATGGTGGTATCGAAATCGGCCAGCACCTTGAACAACTGCCCGAAATCCGGGTCGGTGGCGCTCAGGAGCTCGTAGAGGCCGCCGTCGCCGATCAGCACCACCTTGACGTTGATCGGGATCGGGTCGGGCTTGAGGAACGGCGCGCCGAAGGGGGAGGCGAGCTCGGCCGGGACGATCTCCAGCATGCCCGACCGCAGGCTGCGCAACAGCACCTTCCAGGCGCCGGGCTCGGCAAGCACGTCGCGCGCCTCCAAAATCAGGAAGCCGCCGTCTGCCTGGAGGAGCGATCCCCCCTGGATCGTCAGGTGGTCTGCATGCGGGCGGCCCTCAGCCACGAAATCGCGCTCGATCTCGCCGAGGAGGTTTCTGAGCGAGGGCGTGCGCTCGATCACGATCGGGCAGCCGGATGCGGCGTCGTGCTCGAGGATCAGGTTCACCCGATATCTACGGGTCGCGGCCTTGATCTGGTCGAGGGCACCGAGCCTTTGCACCAGATCGACGACCACGTCGGCGAGGAAGTCGCGCACCGCCGGCACGTCGAACGCGGACTCGATCGCATCGATGTGGTGGCCGAGAGCGCGGCGGGTCTCGGACTCCAGCAGTGCACGCAGCTTCGCCCGATGGTCCGATCGGACTTCGCCGATCTTGTGGCCAAGTTCCTCGAATTTGAGTGCGAACGCACCGATGCGTTCGCGAACGCGCTCGATCGTTTCAGGTTCGATCTTGCCCTGGGTCCCAAGCGCCTCGAGTTGCTGAAGCGGAACCGCCTCGCCGTCCACGACCGGCAGGATGTCGGTCTGCACGCCGCCCGACACCGCGCGCGTGACCAGCGCGAGGCCGTTGGCACGCAGCTCCTCTTCGAACGGTGCGCCGAGCTCTCGCGTCGATTGCTGGGCGCTCTTGTCGAGCGCCGCGCGCCTGGCGCGGACGGACTCCGCATTGAGGACCTGGGCCAGCTCCTCTTCGACAAACTCGATCAGACGATCGACGCCGCCGCTGAAGTCGCGTCCGCTCCCGCGCGGAAGGGCAATCAGTCGCGGCCGGCCGGGCTGGGCAAAGTTGTGGACATAGCATCGGTCTTCCGCCAGAGGGCAGCCGGGGCTGATGTCTTCCAGCAATTGGCGAACCAGGCTCTTTCGACCGGTGCCTGCGATGCCGCGCACATAGATATTCTGGCCCGGTGCGAAGACTTCGAGTCCGTAGCGCAGCGCCTCGATCGCGTCGTCCTGGCCAACGACGCCAGTGATGGGCTCGATCTCGTCGGTGGTCCCGAACGGCGGCAGCAGCGAGTCGCAGCTCCAGCGGAGCACGTCTGCACCGAGCGGCTTGCCTGTGCTGAATCCAGAAACCACCACGGCTCACCTCATTCGCGACCGTTCCATATGGATGCTTCCATATGGACGTACGTGGACGCCCCCTTCCGATGCAAGCGAATTTCGGCCAGATAGGTTTGGCATAGGGCGCACCTGGCTGTTCGCGGGCTCCGAGCGCGGCGGCGAGCAGGCCGTTGCGATGTACACTCTCATCGGCACCGCCAAGCTGAACGACGTCGACCCGCAGGCGTGGCTCGCCGACGTCCTCCACCAGGCGCCCTTGCAGGCAGACGCGGACATGCTACGGTCGCGGCGTCGCTGCGGAGGAGCCGCCCTCCCCCTCAGATCAGTCCGCCAGAGCGGGGTCCCGCGCACGTTCCTTGGGCGGGCGCGCACCAAAGCCATGAGGGGCAGAACAGGAGGGCTGTCGTCCGAGACAATATCGGCGGGCGAGCCGTATGACTCATCAACTTGCGCGAAGGCATCGCACTGAGTGAGCGGCATCAGATGACGTCTTCGTATTCATCTGGCGAGAAGATTGCGGACACGGCGGTCCATGCGGCCTCAATCGCCGCTAGCATCGCGGGACTGACGATGCTGGTGATCGTCGGCAGCCGCTACGCCGGTGCCCTTCCGGTTACAAGCTATGCGATCTACGGCGGCTCGATGCTCCTGATGATCACGATCTCGGGCCTCTACCATTGGATCACTCACGCGTCCTTCAAAGCCGTTTTGCGCGTAATGGATCACTGCGCGATCTTCTTTCTTATTGCCGGCACCTATACCCCGGTGACGTTGCTCAGCTTGCAAGGCGCCTGGGGCTGGACACTGTTCGGCGTTGTTTGGGGTATCGCCATCGCGGGCGTATTGTTGAAGACGCTTGCCGTCGGCCGTTTTGAACGCTTGTCGATAGGCCTCTACATGCTGCTCGGCTGGGTCGGCCTGATCGGCCTGGAGCCGTTGATCGAGCATCTCTCATGGCCCGCTCTTACACTATTCGGCAGCGGCGGCGTGCTATTCAGTATAGGGGCATTGCTATTCTACACGTGGCGCAGGCTGCCCTATCATAATTTCATATGGCATCTGTTTGTCTTGGCGGGTGCAATGACGCATTACTTCGCAGTCATCTTCTTCGTACGCCCCGCAGTCTGAGTTACGGAACGCGGGTCTCGTCGGGGACACGATATGGAAACAGTAAAGATTTAGGACACTGGTTCCGCTTCGTCCGCCACAGGAGGACCGCGTGAAGTCCGTAACCGAGCCCGATTTCCAAGCCAGCGTACGCGGGATGTTCGACCGGGCCGCCCGTGCGCTCGGCGTCCCGGCAGACCTCGTGGAGACCATCCGCGAGTGCAAGTCGGTCATCCAGCTGCGCTTCCCGGTACGCCTGCGGGGGCGCTATCAGACCTTCTGCGGCTGGCGCGCGGTGCACAGCGAGCACCGCCTCCCCGTGAAGGGCGGCATCCGCTACGCGCCCTTCGTCGAGCAACAGGAGGTCGAGGCGCTGGCGACACTGATGACCTTCAAGTGTGCGCTCGTCAACGTGCCCTTCGGCGGCGCCAAGGGCGGGCTCGCGATCCGTCCCGAAGACTACACGGAGGAAGAGCTCGAGCTGATCACACGACGCTTCACGCAGGAGCTTGCCGACCGCGGCTATATCAGCCCGAGCAGGGACGTGCCCGCCCCGGACATCGGGACCGGCGCGCGCGAGATGGCCTGGATGGCGGACGAGTACCGGCAACTCTACCCCTCTGACATCAACGCGCTGGCTTGCGTCACGGGTAAGCCGGTGACCCAGGGCGGTATTCCGGGACGCGAGGAGGCTACCGGTCGTGGCGTCCAATACGTCCTCCGCGAGTTCTTCCGCCACCCGGATGACGTGGCTCGTAGCGGTTTGACGGGCGGCCTCGAAGGCAAGCGGGTCATCGTCCAGGGGCTCGGCAACGTGGGCTTCCACGCGGCCAGAAGCCTCACCGAAGAAGAAGGCGTGCGCCTCGTCGGGGTCATCGAGCACGACGGCGCCCTCTTGTCCGATACCGGTCTGGCCCCCGCTGCGCTCGCCGAGCACCGGGCCCGCACGGGCGGCCTCAGGGGGTTCCCCGGCGCGCGCTTCATCGCCGATGGCGCGTCCGTCCTCGAGGCGGACTGCGATATCCTCATTCCTGCCGCAATCGAGAGCCAGATCACCGAGGCCAACGCCCCACGCATCCGCGCGCCCCTGATCGTCGAGGCCGCCAACGGCCCCGTGACGCTCGCGGCCGAGCGGCTGCTGCTCGCGCGCGGCCAGATCATCCTCCCGGACCTTCTCGTCAACGCCGGCGGCGTGACCGTCAGCTACTTCGAATGGGTCTCCAACGTCTCGCACATGCGATTCGGCCGCCTCTCGCGTCAGCTCGACGTCCATCGCGGGAGGCGCATCGTCGAGATGATCGAAACCACGTCCGGCCGGACGGTGCCGGACGAACTCAAGGCGCCGCTGCTGCACGGCACGGACGAGCTCGACCTGGTCCAGTCCGGCCTCGAGGACACCATGCGCGAGGCCTACGGCGCGATGCGCGAGACGATGCGCGGGTCGGAAGCGATCGAAGACCTGCGCACGGCCGCGTTCGCCGTCGGGCTGGAGAAGGTCGTGCGGTCATATCGCCAGATGGGCCTCGCCTGACGACTGATCTTGCCCCATTCCAATGTCTGGTTCGTCAAGGCCTGTCCGACGGAGACAACGGAGGCCTTCTTGGACGGGCACGTCAGCGCCTTCGCCTTCCTGGGCGGGGTTCCGCGCTCAATCCTCTCTTACACAACCTCACGCACCTGCGGTGCTAACTCTTTGATAAAGGGTCGTTTTTTCTCCTGACAATTGTTGCAGCGGAACGGATTGCGCAACTCCCGCTTCCCCGGCTGCAACCGCAATCGGGAGAAAATTCATGCCCAAGGTCATCCTGACCGACGCCCGCGTCAAGGTGCTGCGGCCGCGCAAGATCGCCTACGATATCCGCGACGGCAAGCTCAGAGGCTTCGGTGTCCGGGTCCTGCCCTCCGGCCGCAAACGCTTCTTCGTCCACTCCCAGCATCGGGGAGACCGCGTCTGGAAGATCATCGGCGACGCAGCCGCTATGAGCATGGACGAAGCGCGGTCGAATGCCGTGCGAACTCTCGCCGCCATCCGGCGGGGAGAGGACCCGCCCCGCGACCCCGCCGAGACCCTCTTCGAGGCCGTCGCCGAGACCGTGTTCGAACGATACCGGAGGCTCTGGAAGCCGGGAACGCTCGATGTCAACCGGTGCTACCTGAAGAACCAGATCCTGCCCCGCTTCCAGGGACGGCAAGTCGCCGACATCAACCGGCGGGATGTCCGCGACTGGTTCGCCTCGCTGCGTGCCACGCCGGTCGCCGCCGACCGCTCCATGCCGGTGCTCTCCGTCATCTTGAGGGAAGCGGAAGCCATGGGTCTTCGGCCCGAGGGCTCCAACCCCTGCCTGGGCATCCGACGCTATCGCCGCAAGGGGCGCGCGCGCTTCCTGTCGGACGAGGAGATACGCCGCCTGTCCGCGAGACTGTCGGCCCACGTAAATGGGCGTCCGCAGCAGGTCGCCGTAATCCGGCTCCTCCTGCTGACGGGATGCCGCAAGAGCGAGATCCTGACACTCTGCTGGTCCGACTACCGCGAGGGTCACCTCTTCCTCCGCGACAGCAAGACTGGGCCCCGCACCGTCTGGCTGTCGCGGCCGGCCCGGAACATTCTCGACGGGCTGGACCGGACCGGACAGTGGGTGTTCCCGGCGCCGCGCGGCAAAGGGCCGAGGAACAAGGGCTGGCTCGAAGGGTTCTGGGACACGGTTCGTGCCGAAGCCGGGTTGCGCGGCGTGCGCCTCCACGATCTCCGTCACACCCATGCCAGCATCGCTCTGCGGCAGGGCGAGACCGTGCTGACCATCGCCAAGCTGCTCGGTCACCGCAGTCCCGAAACCACGCTCAAGTACACCCACCTTGCCGACAAGACGGTGATGGACGCCGCCGAGACCGTCGGCGCCGTGCTGGACGCCGCCTGACCCATGACCGGCAGGGAACGCATGCGACTCACCGACCGTGCCATCGCCCGTCTCCGCCCTCGCGAGCAGGAATATACGGTCTGGGATAATCAATTTGTCGGCCTCGGGGTTCGAGTCCGGCCCACCGGCGGGCGGAGCTATGTCCTGTTGGAGGACACCGGCGGGCGGTCGAGGCGGGTCTCTCTTGGTCCGCTGTCGCTGAAGACCGTCGCGGAGGTCCGCCGGGAATGCCATGCGCGCAAGGCGGAACCGGAAGTGGCCGGAGCGCCCAGGCGCGTGGCTCCGCTGTTCCGGGATTTCGTCGAGGGTGCGTGGAAGGAGGCTCATCTCGACGGCTACAAGCCGTCCACGAGAAAGGGCGTTCAGTCCCTGCTCGACCGCCAGCTGCTGCCCGCCTTCGGCTCGAAGCCGCTCGACCGTATTTCCCCGGCCCAGGTCGTGCAATGGTTCGACCGCTTCAGCCGGACCGCCCCCGGCAATGCCAATCACGCGCTCGACCTTCTCACGCAGATCATCAATTTCGCCATCGCCCGCGGCCACCTCGAAACCAACCCGGCGTGGGCCGTGGAAAGGAACCCGAGACGGATGCTCACGCGCTTTCTGTCCCGCGAGGAGATCGCTCGGCTCCATCACGTCCTGGACAGGCAGACCCGCGACAGCAGGCGAGAGCAGGCAGATATCATCCGGCTCCTGCTTCTGACCGGATGCCGCAGGAGCGAGATTCTTCGGCTGCGCTGGTCGGAAGTCGATCGCGACAGGCTGGTCCTTGCCGACGGCAAGACCGGGCCAAGGATCGTTCCCCTCAACACTCCGGCCCGGCGCATTCTCGAACGCCGGCCTCGCGGCGGAAGCCCCTTCGTCTTTCCTTCGCCGAGAGATCCCGACCGGCCCCGCAGCCGCAACCTACCGATCTGGGATCGCGCCCGACGCGAGGCGGGCATTGAGGACGTTCGCCTTCACGATCTGCGCCATACCCATGCCAGTCACGCGGTGATGAACGGCGTGCCGGTGCCGGTGGTCGCCCGCCTTCTTGGCCATTCCGATGTCCGCACGACGCTTCGCTACGCCCATCTTGGGGACCGGGAAATCGAGCACGCGGCCGAGAGGGTCGGGCAAGCCATCGCAGCCCTCTTGCGCACTTAGAATGTGCGCTCGCCGATGCGTGGGGTGTGTAGACCAAAGCGGCTACGCCGTAGACCGGGATCTATGACAGGCCTGGAGACGGTCAGGCCACAAGCTCAGGGTGCCAGCGGTGACGACGCTCCTGCGGGCACCTTCGATCCCTTCCGAACCTCGCACCGCGTCTCCGACTCCCAGTCTCACGCCAAGGTCAGACCACCAGCCCAGGTGGCAGTCTTTTGCGCCGCCCCTTGGCCGAATCTTCAACCGGCGTTGACATCCTGAGGTGCTCTCATGTTGCCTTCCGCCTGTAGGTATGTCATTGTTTCATCGGTGTGATCGTACGCTTGAGAGCCTGCCTCCATAGGCGTCTCACAAGACAGGTACCACCTCAGTCGCGAGTACAGGATTCTTCACACCGGGATCGGTGATGATCTGGAAAGCCGCGAGAATGAGCACCAGAGCGAAATCGATCGTGCGGGTGATATCCCCCAAGTCGGGTGTCGTACCACCCACCATGACGCCAAGGCTTGGGAGGATGAACAACGAGCCAAGGGAAAGCTGACTAATCTCTGAGCCACGCCGTTATCAAGTCTTACCCGAATGATACGAAAGCTTCTCGCACGCTGGAGCCGCGATCCGATGGCTGAACCCGTTGCAACTTTGGAGCAGCGGCTCCAGTCGGCCTGCGAAGAGGCCGACGCCCTCGCTTGGTACTTCGCTCGGCACTGCCCCGGGGGCTCGGATGCGGAAGCCTCGGCTGCGTACACGGAACTTGTGCACGCCCTTTCCGCTGCCCACGAGAAGAAGGACGAGACCAGTTGCCAAGAGTTGATGGTCTCGTATCACAAGCTCGCGTGCTACACCTTCGCCGCACACGAGGTACACGGCAGGAGCATCCTGGACACCACGCGCAGGTCGCGGACGCTGCGAGCCAAGTTCTTCGACAGACGGCGCCTCCCGGTAGTCTTCGGTCTCGTGTTCTTCGGATTCGCCTTGCTATTCGAGATCCTGGACGCTTGGACCAAGACGGTTCTCGGTACAGATGGTGCGGCGACAGGAACGGGGTCGCCTTCCGCTAGTTCACATGAGCTCTTCTGGGCCACCCTGCTCGCCTCGTGCATTCCTTTGCTGACACCGGTCGCCTGGGGCGCGCTCGGGGCATGTACGGCGCTTGCCAAACGGGTCTCGGATCGCCTGTCCGCAATGAGCTTCGAGGAGAACAGGATGCGGGCGCTTACTGCCCGTATCTTCCTGGGAGCCGCGCTCGCCCTGGTCCTTGATATTCTCCTGTTCGTGGAGGGTGTGTCCGCAGAGGCTGATGCCGCGACCCTCGGATTTGGCCCTATTGCCGGTGCGTTTCTCGCGGGGCTCTTTGTGCAGCACATTTATGGCGCCCTCGAGATGCTGATGCGCCGTATCTCGCGGGCGATCAGTCCCGAACGACCTAGGAGCATGCGCCGTAGAAGTCTTGATGCCAGGCGTTTGGTGCACGTGCGCGGGAGAGGTGGGATCTTGGCCCGAGTGTGGACATCTGGCCCGCCCGACTCTGGGATGGAAATCCCAGACCGGAAGGCCGGAACGGAAGAGATTCGCGTTTCATACGCGGTCGATGGGCACTGCGCGCCCCGGAGCAAGTGCGTTGGCAGGCCAGCACCTGCCTCAGCACGTGGCCACCGTCCCCATCCGCTTGATGTTCAACGCCAAGCACACGAGGTCCCACTCGCCGCGCACCTTCGCCAAGCCTCGCAGGCTGAATCGTCGGAATCCGAGCACCTCCTTGATCCACCCGTTCGGCGCCTCCGAGAGCCACTTGCGTTGCGCGTACCGGGCTTTGCCCGCGGGGCGCGCCAGTTTCTCACCCATGCGGTGCGTGGCAGGGAGCCGGGCCGGGTCGACCGCCACCTGGGACTTGCCTTCACGCCCCAGCGCTACGTGCGCGTCGATGCCGCGATCTTCCAGCTCCAACAGATCCGGCTCGTTGCAGTAGCCCGCATCGGCCAGTACCACCGCAGGCTCGACCCCAAACGTCTCGTTGATCTCGTCGAGCATCCCCACCAGCTGACCCTGGTCGCTGGCCTGTGGCCCCACCTGAGTCGCGACGATGATCTGGTGCTCCCCATCGACCGCCATCTGCGCGTTGTAGCACTGCTGGAATCCCTCGCTGCTGGTCTTCATGATCTGGCTCTCGGGATCGGTGAAATTGCTCTGCGCCTTCGGCGCGGGCTCGCCGTAGGCCCGCTTGTAGGGCCGCCCGCCCCGGGGATTGCGGTCCTGCCCAGGCTCGCGCCCGCGCTCAGCGTCGCGCCCGCGTTGCGCCGCCTCCAAACGCGCTTTGGCTGCCTGGATCGCCGCCAGGCGCTTCTCCCTGCGTTGCAACTCCTCGGGCAACTCGTCGCCCCGGAAATCCTCGCCCCAACGATCGTCTTCTTCGGCGTCCACCATCCCCGCCTTCGTCAGCAGCGCCTCGATCTCCGCCTGCAAGCGAGCCGCCTCTTTGCCCATCCGCTCATAGCTCATCGCCTTGCGCTTGCTCGCGTTCGCTCGCACCTTCGTCCCGTCGACCGAGAGCTTGCCGAACCGCGCCAGTCCCATCTCGCGCGCCACCTGCACCACCCCCACAAACAGCTCGCTGAACTCCGCCAGATGTCGGCGGCGGAACTCACATACCGTGCGATGTTGCGGGAAGTTGCCCGCCGCGAGCATCCGAAACGCTACATCCTCCTCCAGCTTTCTCGCCACCGCACGCGAGGAGAATGTGCCCGTCGCGTAGGCATAGATCAGCACCTTGACCATCATCGACGGCTCGTAGGGGGCGTTGCGTCGACCGTCCCCCTCGTAGGGCGCATAGAACGCCGTCAAGTCCAGTGCATCGACCACATCGCTGACGTGATGAGCCAGGTGCCCTGGGGGAACCCACTCCTGCAAGTCCGGCGGCAGAAGCAAGGGCTGCTCCGGCTGGTAGGGACGATACGTGGTCGGCATCGGGCAGTTCCCAAACGCAACTGGCGTGTCGCATCATACTGCCCCCTGACGCCAATCCACCCACACCCCATCCAATACCAACTTCGCCGCGCGGATTTTTCTAC
Organism: Alphaproteobacteria bacterium; assembly: GCA_965262755.1. GTDB lineage: Bacteria > Pseudomonadota > Alphaproteobacteria > UBA828 > UBA828 > WTGU01. The sequence continues at coordinate 3,184,591 of OZ253557.1, forward strand.
GGCGCACGCTCCTAGCTCTGGCCGGAACCCACCGCCGCAGTCTTCTCCGCCTCCTTCTGGCTAACCCTACCAACGGGGCCTGACATGAGAACGAAGTCCTGGCTTTCGGCCGCGCTGTTCCTCTTGGTCTTGGCGTCTCCAGCGCTCGGACAGTCTCCCGAGAGGTTCGCTGCGGCGAAGAAGCTGCGTAAGCATCCGGCGTAGGCCGCAGGTTATGCGGCCAGGTCCTGTTGCCGTTCGGCCTTCCAGTGCCAGGGGAGGAGTTCGTGCAGTCGGGTCTGCGGCTGCTCGGCGATGCGGGCGAGGACGTCGGCGAGCCAGGCCTGGGGGTCGACGTCGTTGAGCTTGGCGGTGCCGATGAGCGTGTACATTACCGCCGCCCGCTCGCCGCCGCGATCGGAGCCCGCGAAGAGCCATGATTTGCGTCCGAGACACAGCGGCCTGAGAGCCCGCTCTGCGGCGTTATTGGTCAGGCAGATGCGGCCATCATCGAGGAAACGGGCGAAGCCGTCCCAGCGCTTCAGCATGTAATCCATGGCCTTGGCCACGGCGGCGTGGCGCGAGAGCCCGGCGCGCTCCGTGCGCATCCAGTCCTCGAGCTCCGCGACCAGCGGCGCGCTCCGTTCCCGGCGCACGGCCAGGCGCCGCTCGGCGGTCTCGCCGTTGATCTCGCGCTCGATGTCGAAGAGCGCGTCGATGCGCTTCACAGCCTCCAGCGCCAGCGGTGAGACCGGCGGCGCGCGCTTGCCCCGTCTCTTGCCGGCGGCAATGTCCGCAAGCTCGTAGAAGCGTCTCCGGCCGTGGGCCCAGCATAAGGCTTCGGTCACAGGTTCCGGCGAACGGCCGTGGTCGTACAGCCGGTTGTAGCCGGCATAGGCGTCAGCCTGCAGAATCCCCGCAAATGTCCGAAGATGCTCGACTGGATGATCGCCCGAACGGTCCCGCGAGTAGCGGAACAGAGTTGCCGGCGGGTCCGGGCCCGCGAACGGCTGATCGTCGCGCACATAGACCCAGATCCGCGCTGTGGCTGTCTTGCCCTTGGCGAGCACCGGCACAGGCGTGTCGTCAGCGTGAAGACGTTCCGCCGCCAGCACGTGCGCCACGATCAGGTCGTGCAGCGGCTTCAGCGCCACAGCGCACGCGCCGACCTGGTCGGCCAGGGTCGACACGCTGAGAGCCACGCCCTCTCTGGCGTAGCGTTCGCTCTGCCGGTTCAGAGGCTGATGCGCCCCATACTTCTCGAAGAGGATCGTCGCCAGCAGGTTGGGACCCGCCCAGCCGCGCGGCGTCGCATGGAACGGCGCCGGCGGTTGGGAGATCTTCTCGCAATCCCGGCAGCTGAACTTCTCCCGCACCGTCTGGATTACCTTCCACTGGCGCGGGATCACCTCCAGCGTCTGCGTCACGTCTTCGCCCACCTTCGACAGCCGCTCCGACCCGCAGCACGCGCAGGACCCAGGCCCCGGCACCACCACCCGCTCGCGCGGCAGATCTTCGGGGAAGGGCTTGCGCCCGGGCTTGCGACGGACGAACCCCTTGACCTCGGTCGTTGCTGCTGCCGCCTTCTCGGCCGCGAGATCGTCCTCGCTGGCGTCGGCCGTGAGATCGTCGAGGGCGAGCTCAAGTTGGTCGAGCAGGCGCTCCTTGCGCTCGGACCGCTGCCCGTAGAGTGCGCGGCGGAGCTTCTCGATCATCAGCTTCAGGGAAGCAATCTGCGCCTCGGCTGCCGACACCCGCGCCTGCGATGCCGCAAGGGCTGTTTCGAGGGCTTCAACGTCGCAGCGGGCCGTGCCGGTCATGGGGCCGGGAGCGAATCAGATTCGCCCGCTCACGGCAATTGCTAATCGTATCGGGCCGTTCAAATAGTGTGCTGGGCCTCAGCCCGCCCGCGACGGACGCCAGGTTCGCACCGGATTGCGCCAATCGATCCCCTCAAGCAGATAGCCGAGCTGTGCCGCGCTGATCGACAAGGCACCGGCCGCCGTCGATGGCCACGGGAACCGGCCCCGCTCCAGACGCTTGGCATAAAGCGATATCCCGATACCGTCGTGCCAGAGAATTTTCAAAAGGTCGCCTCTGCGTCCGCGGAAGACATAGAGATCCCCCACATGGGGATCGTGCCCGAGGTCCTGCTGAACCTGCAGCGCCAGCGTGTTCATGCCCCGACGCATGTCCGTAACCCCGGTCGCGAGCCAGACCCGCACACCGCTCGGAACCGGGATCATCGCCGCTCCAGCACCGCGATCACGCGCGACAGCGCCGCCCCGTCGACCGCGCGATCGACGATCACCCGGCGATCACCCGCCAGCACGATCTCCATCCGGCCCGTCGCAGGCTGGCCCTCCGCGACGACACTCTCCGATGGTGGGCTCATCGTCGCCGCGTCCGGCTCCTGGCCTGGTGCTGCCTCGACCACCACCGGCACGAACCGGCCGGCTCTGGCTGTCAACGCCGGTTGAAGATTCGGCCAAAGGGCGGCGCAAAAGACTGCCACCTGGGTTGGTGGTCTGACCTTGGCGTGAGACTGTGAGTCGGAGACGCGGTGCGAGGGTTTTTCGGCGGGAGCGGGCAGCGGAGCCATGCAGAGCTCAAGCGGTCCGCGCCCGCCGGCCGCCCGCAGGGCGGCATGGTTTATCGGATTGGGGTCAGTCTCGCCACCCGGGCCTTAGGGGCGCGTTGCCGGCCGGGGCCGAGCGACGGCGTGCCGCAGTTCAGCTATCGGCACTGTTTCTGCGGGCGCGGCTTTGGCTGAGGCGGTAGCTGTCGCCGTTCATCTCGAGGATATTGACGTGATGGGTGAGACGGTCGAGCAGTGCCCCGGTCAGGCGCTCGGAGCCGAAGGTCTCGGTCCATTCGTCGAAAGGGAGGTTGGAGGTGATGAGCGTGGCGCCCCGCTCGTAGCGCTGCGAGATCAGCTCGAACAGAAGCTCGGCGCCGGTCTTGCTCAGCGGCACGAAGCCCAACTCGTCGATGATCAGCAGTTTGCAGGCGACCATCTGCTTCTGGAGCCGCAGGAGGCGGCGCTCGTCGCGGGCTTCCATCAACTCGTGCACGAGCGCGGCGGCCGTGGTGAAGCCCGTAGAGAGGCCCCTTTGGCAGGCGGCCAGCCCGAGCCCCAGGGCGACATGGGTCTTGCCGGTGCCGGAAGGGCCGAGGGCGATGACGTTCTCGCGCCGCTCGATCCACTCGCAGCGCGCCAACTCCAGCACCTGCGCCTTGTTCAGCGCGGGGATGGCCTTGAAGTCGAAGCTGTCGAGGCTCTTGGCGACCGGGAACTTCGCCGCCTTGATGCGCCGCTCGACCATGCGCCGTTCGCGATCGATCAGTTCCAGCTCCACCAGCCGGGCCAGGAACTGAACATGATCCAGGCCCTCGGCCGCGCATTGGCGCGCCACTTTCTCGTATTCCCGCAGGAAGGTCGGCAGCTTCAGGGCCTTGAGGTGGTGTGAAGATTAAAATATTGAGTTTAGGTACATTGAGTCTGAGGTAGGGTTGCAGGTTTCTCCTGTAAGAGGATTATAGTACAGAGGGTTAGGGGAGTTGTCAAGGATGGGTGGGGATGGTTGGAACGACATAGAATTTGATTGTGTGTCATTGAGGAGTTGCATTCGGAGATGTGGGTGTGGAGGCTGGGGTGGGACATTGGAGTGATCCTTATAATGCGATGGATGGGTTCTGTACGTAACCTATAAGTGATGCGAGTCATCTGATCATGAGGAATTTCTTGGGAGTTTACTTAATCTGGATTTCCTAAATGGGTCTTGTGTGTTACAGTCGATGCAGGCTTTTTCAGACGGTTGGCGACCATGAGGGAGGATGCCAGCGGGCGGCGCCAGCGCGCGGTGATGGCGACCGATGCGGAGTGGGAACGGATCGGCCGGGCGGCTGCGAGAGCGGCAAGGACCTGTCGCGCTTCGTGATCCATCGCGCGCTGGACTGGGACCCACTGCCGGCGGAGGTCCTGCGCCGGGCTGTGCGCGAGATGCTGGTGCTGTCCAGGCTGGAGGAGAGGCGGCTGCGCGGGGCCGGCGAGGCCTGGGAGAACGCCTGCGGCGCGGTGGACGAATGGATCGAGCGGGAGGGCATGCTGGAGGGGCTGACCGATCCCGGCGCGGCGAACCGCTGGAAGGCGGTGGGGCCGGCCGGGGAGGGCGAGCCGTGACGGAGGCGGCGGAGCGGCCCGGCAGGCGGCAGCGGAGCCTGCACTGCAAGCCTGCGGAGCAGGCGATGATCCGGGAGCGCGCGGCGGCGGCGGAAAAGACCGTGTCGCGCTATGTGATGGAGCTTGCGCTCGCCGACGATCCGGACCGTCATCCCCTGGTGCTGACGGAAGAGGAACAGGTGGAGTTGCGGGATGGGGTGCGGGAGTTGCAGGCATTCGTGCTGGCTCTCCGGCGCGAGCTTCCGGGCGGCAGCGGGCTGAGCCTGTTGAGCGCGGTCTCTGTGATTGCACGCGACCGGGCGCCGTGAGCCGGAAGCGGCGGCGCCGGAAGGTGGGCAAGCACATCTCGCTCTCGGCGACGGACTCGGATTGGGAGATCGTTCGCAGCAACGCGAACCGGCGCGGGCTGTCGATCGCGCGCTACCTGGTGGAGCTGGTGGAGCGGGACGCTTCGGAAGAGGACGCCGGTCTCCGGCACGAGTGTCCTGAGCTGACGCTCGCTGCGGAAGAGCAGCGGGAGCTGCTGGAGGCGGTGCGCGAGGTTCGCGCGCTGATGCTGGAGGGGGAGGATGCGGGTCCCCTGGTGCGCGACATGCAGGAGCGGATCGCGGTGATGTTCGCCGCCTGGGCGTCTGCGATGGTCGCGTCGGGCCGCTCGGAAGAGCTGTGTGCGGCGCTCGCCTCGGTGCTTGGCGAGGAGCGGGCGCGCATCGCTGCGGCCTGCCGCGCACGCTCCGCCGTGGCCTCGTCGTCCGCTAAGCCCGGACCCTCATCGTCCATGGCGCTTTCTTCCATCTCGCGCCGCCAGCGCTCGGTCCGCGCAAGATGCGTTTCCATTTCCTCGGGCGTGAACATGCCTCTCACCCTGGAAACGAACTGCGGCAGCGCCTGCGCGAACTCACGAACTTCGGCTGCCACCTCAGCGAATTTGAGCAGCTTCTCGCCAACCACATAGTCGAAGGCCGGCTCGACACCGTGTCTGAGCCGAATGGTCTCGGCGGCTTCGCACTGTTCGAGCCAGATTTCTTGCCAGCGGCGCTCGGTGGCCTGTCCCATTCCGGACCTCCTTTCCCTGCAACGTCCTTCTACCGCACCCGGCTGCCGGTCGGGGGCCGGCTCATCCTGGCCCGAACAGCGCATGGATGTCCTCTTCCGTGAGTGCCAGCGGACCCTGGCCCGTTCCCTCGAACAGCGCGTCCGCCAGGGCCTGCTTGCGCGCCTGCATCCGCTGGATGGCGGCCTCGACGGTATTTTCCGCGATCAGGCGATGCACGAATACCGGCTTGTCCTGGCCGATCCGGTGCGCCCGGTCCATCGCCTGGCGTTCCACCGCCGGGTTCCACCAGGGATCGTAGATAATGACGGTGTCGGCCGCGGTCAGGTTGAGGCCCGTGCCGCCGGCCTTCAGGCTCACCAGGAACAGCGGCAGGTCCCCCGACTGGAATGCGGCGACCTCGGCGTCGCGGTCCTTCGTTGCACCATGCAGCATGGCGTAGCCCCAGCCGCGGGCGGCAACTTCGCGCTCGACCAGCTTCAGCATCTTCACGAACTGGGAAAAGACCAGGACCTTCCGCCCTTCGGCAACCAGCTCTTCGAGCAGGGCCATGAGGCGCGCCCGCTTGGCGCTCTCTTTCACCTTGCGAGCGGCGTCGAGCCTCACCAGGCCCGGATCGCAGCAGACCTGGCGCAGCTTGAGCAGCGCGTCGAGGACCGCGATGCGGGATGCCGCCAGACCCCGCGCAGCGATCGCCTCGCGGATCCGCTTGTCCATCGCCGTCCTGATGCTCTCGTAGAGCGCGGCCTGGGCGCCTTCGAGCGGGACCAGCTCGTCGATGACCGTCTTTTCCGGCAGCTCGGGCGCGACCTCTTCCTTGGTGCGACGCATCAGGAAAGGCTTCACCCGGGCCGAGAGCAGCCGCTGCCTGGCGCGGTCGCCGTGCTTCTCTATCGGGGTCCGGAACTCCGCCGTGAACCTCTTGCGGTTGCCGAGCAGGCCCGGGATCAGCCAGTCGTAGAGCGCCCACAGCTCCTGGAGATTGTTCTCCAGCGGCGTCCCGGTCAGCGCCAGGCGCTGGCGGGCGCGAATCTCCCGGATGCGTTTCGAGACGGCCGCCGCCGGGTTCTTCACCGCCTGCGCCTCGTCCAGCACGGCGGTATCGTAGTCGTGCCCGAACAGCGCTTCATGGTCCCGGTTCAGCAGCGGATAGGTTGTGACCACCAGGTGGTGGTCTGGAATCTCCCGGAAGCGCTGACGCCGGTCGGGCCCGTGCAGCACCAGCAGCTTCAGGTCGGGCACGAAGCGCGCGGCCTCGCGCCGCCAGTTGCCGACCAGGCTCGTCGGCACCACCAGGAGGCTCGGGAGGGCGACCTTCTCCTCCAGATGCCGGTGCGCCAGCAGGGCGAGCGTCTGTACGGTCTTGCCGAGTCCCATGTCGTCGGCAAGCACGCCGCCGAAGACACTCTCGGACAGCGCCCTCAGCCAGCCGTAGCCCGCGCGCTGGTAGGGGCGCAATGTTCCGCGCAACGCGGCGGGGGCCGGCACTTCCGGGGCCTCGGCGAGAGACCGGAGACGGGCGCCGAGATCCAGAATCTCCCGTCCCCCGGTCCACGGCGCGCCGCAGCCCTCCAGCGCCTCGGCCAGCTCGAACAGGCGGCTCGCCTCGGCCCGGTGGAAACCGAGCAGCCCCTGTGCTTCCAGAAAGGCCTCGGCGAACCGCGCGAACCGCGCCGCGTCCATCGCAAGCCACGTTCCGTCCTCGAACCGGCTGTGAAAAACTCTGCCGGCCAGATGTCTCTCGACGTCGAAGCCTTCCTCCAGCCCTCCCCATTCGTTCACCGGCAGGGTCTCGACGAGTTGGACGATGATCGGCGCGATGTCGAGCTTCCGGCCATTCGCCTCGAGCGAGAGGCGAAGCGAGAACCAGTCGGAGCCCCTGGGTTCGAGCGAAGTCGAGTACGCGACCGGTCCCTCGTACAGGCGGAACGGCCACGTCCCGTCGATCTCGACACGCCAGCCCTCGGCGCGAAGTTGCGGAACCGCCTGCGAGACAAAACCGATGCCGGCCCCGCCCGCAGCGTCGTCTTCGTCGTCGCCGACCGGCGGGAAGACGATGTTCGCTTCGCGCAGCTCGCGCGGCAGGGCGTGATCGTAACGCAGCAATTCGTGATCCTCGTAGCCGTACCGCTTCGCCGCCTCCCGTAGCGCCTCCTCGAACGCCGCTTCCCGCGCGCGATCGCGCCGTATCACCGCGAAGCCGTTGTCGCCCGACGTCGCAATGTCGTCTCCCCTTCCGGCACGGAGCCGGGTGACGGCGCCCTCGTAGGCGATCTCCAGGCGAGCGGACGGATAGACGACCGAGCCGGAGTAGCCCGTGCCGCGCCAATCGCCATGGACATATCGGGGCAGCCTGTACGTGCAGCCGTAGAGCGTCAGCACCGGCACCGGCCGGGCACCGCTGCGCTCCTCGACGCGATGAAGCCGCGGCACGGGCGCGTGCTGACCGATCCGGGACAGTTTCGCCGCGACTGCATGGATCGAGCCGTGCGGCACCGGCGGCGCCGCCGCGAACCAGGACGCCGTCCTCGCCGGCAGCGCCGTTTCCGCGACGCCCATCTCGCCGCTTTCCGGGTCGACGAAGAAGGGCGTCGGAAACGCCAGCAGCGTCAGGGGCGATCCCGCGCCGTCGCGCGCCACGATGTGCTGCTCGCCGGCTTCGCCGACCGACCAGCCGAGTTCGCACCGCCGCGGATCCGCCCAGGAGAGCGCGGCGCCCCGGATGTCGCCGGCTCGCGCGCGCCCGGTCTCGACGATCCCGCGAATCAGCCCGATCAGCTCCTCGCCGTCCGGCCAGTCGTGGCGCCGCGGATAGCCGCCGCCGGCATAGAAGTCGAGACATCCCAGGATCGCGGCGTCTTCCGCGCTCAGGTACTTGTGCGTCCGGGACGGCGTCCGCTCGCGATACTCCCGGAAATTGGTGCCGATCGTGCCATCCTTGCGCAAATAGGCCCGATACGGCGCGATGTGGACGTGCCGCATCGCATCGCTGTGGATCACATAGAACAGGTGCTCCCGCCCCAGCGCAGGCGGACCGGCGGCGGCGGCCGGGCCGCCGGGCCGGTCGTCCTCCTTGCCGGCGGCCGCCTCCGGCCATCGGTCGAGCCACCGGCGGACCACGCCCGAAACTCCGCCGCGCACCGCTCCGCTACCGGAATCGTCCCCGTCCGGCGAGAGATGGCGGGCAGCGAGCAGCACGGCGACGGTGTGCTTGCAGTTGTAACCGACCGGGCAGGAGCAATGCCCTTCGACCGGAAGAAATCTCCCCTCGCTCCCGGGTTCGTATTTCGCCACGACCGCATAGGGTTTCTGCCGGCTGCCCGAAACCTCGCCGTGGATCCGGCCGGGCGACCCGAATTCGACCGAACGCACCATGCCGCGTTCGAAATAGTCCAGACCCCGCAGGAACGAGACATGCCCGACCGCACGCTGGATGTCGTCTGTCCCGAAGGTTTCCAAGCCGGTCTGTCCGCCTCTTCTGCCAAGGGGTCGTGCGGCTGCGGCTTGCAGCGCTCCTGCGCCGACGTGCCATCCTGCGAGACGGCAGCCTCGGATCCACTTGGCGCCGCGCCCGGGGAAACTACCAGGACCAACCTATTTTCCAACGGAAGAATGGGTCAAGTCCGATCCCGGCACAGTATCCCAGCCTGTCCGAGGAAGTGGGAGGCAGTCTCCAACATTCTGCAGCACCGAAACGGCCTCGACCCCGCTGTCGAGCGCGCGCTTTTCCCGGGAACAAGTGGGCACTCGCTCGCCGATGCGACGTTACGCAACCCCACTGGCACACAAGCCCACCGGCACACCCCCTCCTGATGAGACGTCTGAATCACAGCCGTGCTTCGCCGGGAAGCACCTTTACGGGTCCAGAGCTTAGCCCGGCCGGTGCGCGGCGAGAGCTTGCCAGTCGAGCACGATGCCGTGGCCCGGCCGGTCCGGTGCGCGCGCATAGCCGTCTTCGACCGTCAGCGGGTCCTCCATGAACGTGTCGAGGCCGAAGGCATGCCACTCCAGATAGGCCGCGTTCGGGGCCGCCGCCAGCACGTGGATATGCAGGTCGTGCGCGCCGTGGCTCATCACCGGCAGGCCGTGCGCCTCGGCGAGATGCGCGATCTTCATGAAGGGTGTGATGCCGCCGCAGGTGGTGAGGTCGGGCTCCGGGAAATCGACGCCGCCGGCTCCGATCAGGGCGGCAAACTCCGCGAGCGTGTGGTGGTTCTCGCCCGCCGCCAGCGGCACCTTGCCGAGCGAGCGCAGATGGGCGTAGCCGGCGGTATTGTCGGGCGCGATGGGCTCCTCCAGCCAGACGAGGTCGAAGGGCTCAAGCAGCGTCATGGCGCGCATCGCCTGATCCACCCGCCAGGCCTCGTTCGCGTCCGCCATCATCTCGATGTCGTCGGGCAGATGGTTGCGCATCGCCTCGACGCGAGCGATGTCCTCGGCGATGGTCGGGCGGCCGAGCCGCATCTTGACCGACCGGAACCCCTGCTCGACGCTCGCCATGCCGCCTTCCAGCAGCCTGTTCATCGGGAAATTCAGGTCGATGTTGCCGGCATAAGCCCTGACCGAGGGGTTGGCGCCGCCCAGGAGCCGCCAGAGCGGTGTGCCGAGCCGGTTGCCCTTCAGGTCCCAGAGCGCGACATCCACCGCCGCCATCGCGAAGCCCACGGGTCCGCCCCGGCCGGCATAGTGGTGGCGCTTGTAGAGGTCCCGCCAGATCGTCTCGATCAGGTCCGGGTCGCGACCCTCGACGCTCGACCGGAATGACCCGTCGCACATCGCCGCGATGGGGCCGCCCTGCCCCTCGTGCATCACGGTGTAGCCCACGCCGGTGACGCCGTCGCTGTCCGTGACCCGCGCCGTCACCATGTCGAAGGCAGTCATCACACCCGCAGCCGCGGCCCCCATCGCCACCGGCAGCGGCAGGCGGAACAGATCGATGTCCAGCTTGTCGATTTTCGGCACGGTCTCCCCCCTTTGTACATCCGGCGGTCGTGTTGCGGGGACAATTCACCATGCGTCACAGGGAGGCAACCGGAGGCTCGCAGAGTCGCAGGATGCTCTGCGACGCCGCACGCTTGCGTAAGTTCGCCGACGATCTGCTCTCCGCCATCGACTTTTGCTACGAACAGGGGACAGTTTCAAGCGACCGATTTGGCTGGCTCGCGGCGCGTGGGCTCCATCTATGGGACACCCAGGCACGGGCATGGCGGCCAACGCATTCACGGACATCGTGATATGTCGTTCCGTCATTGCGCTCGAAACGACGATCCATCACCACATGGCGTTCAGCGCCGGGGGCGAGACGTGGTATTGCCTTCCTTGAGCCAGGGGGCGAGTCCTGACCGGACTGCGGCGACGCGGCTCCGGTCGACAGTGTGACCGGAGCGAGTGAGGCGGCACATGGCGCGGGGACGACCGAGAAAGAAGCGAGAGGACGCGACGGCGGTGCAGCCGGACGGCGGGGCTACGACCGGCTACGAGGCCCAGCTCTGGCAAATGGCCGATGCCCTGCGCGGCTCGATGGATGCCGCCGAATACAAGCATGTCGTCCTCGGGCTGATCTTCCTCAAGTACATCTCCGACGCCTTCGAGGAGCGGCACGCCGCCCTCGTGGCGGAGCGGAACCAGGGCGCCGACCCGGAGGACCCGGACGAGTACCGCGCCGAGAACATCTTTTGGGTCCCGCCCGAGGCCCGCTGGGGTCATCTCAAGGCCCAGGCGCGGCAGCCCACCGTCGGCCAGATCGTTGACGGCGCGATGGCCGGTATCGAGCGCGACAACCCGGTGCTCAAGGACGTGCTGCCCAAGGACTACGCCCGGCCGTCTTTGGACAAGCAGCGGCTTGGCCAGCTCATCGACATGGTCAGCAACATCATGGTGGGCGACGAGGACGCCCGCTCCAAGGACGTGCTCGGCCGCGTCTACGAGTATTTCCTGTCGCAGTTCGCGAGCGCCGAGGGCAAGAAGGGCGGCGAGTTCTACACCCCCCGCTGCGTCGTCAAGCTGCTGGTCGAGATGCTGGAGCCCTATCGCGGCCGGGTCTACGACCCCTGCTGCGGCTCGTCCGGCATGTTCGTGCAATCGGTCGCGTTCATCGACGCCCACGCCAGCGGCAACGGCAACGGCGGCAAGGCGCGCGGCGACATCTCGATCTGGGGCCAGGAGTCGAACCACACGACCTGGCGGATCGCGCAGATGAACCTCGCCATCCGCGGCATCGAGGGGCAGATCGCCCACGGCGACAGCTTCCACAACGACCGCCACCCCGACCTCAGGGCCGACTTCATCCTCGCCAACCCGCCCTTCAACGTCTCCGACTGGGGCGGCGAGCGGCTCGCCGACGACAAGCGCTGGCGCTTCGGCACCCCACCCAAGGGCAACGCCAACTTCGCCTGGGTGCAGCACATCGTCCATCACCTCGCGCCGCGCGGCACGGCCGGCTTCGTGCTCGCCAACGGCTCGATGTCGTCGAGCCAGTCGGGCGAGGGCGAGATCAGAAAAAGCCTGATCGAGGGGGGGCTGGTGGACTGCATGGTGGCGCTGCCGGGCCAGCTCTTCTACTCGACCCAGATCCCGGCCTGCCTGTGGTTCCTCTCCCGCGAGCGCGGCGGCCGCCGCTTCCGCGACCGGGCCGGCGAAATCCTCTTCATCGACGCCCGCGGGCTCGGCCGCATGGTGGACCGCACCCATCGCGAGCTGACGGACGAGGACATCGCCCGCATCGCCGACACCTACCACGCCTGGCGCGGCGAGGAAGGTGCCGGCGCCTACGCCGACGTGCCCGGCTTCTGCAAGAGCGCGGCGCTGGAGGAGGTCCGCAAGCACGGCCACGTGCTCACCCCCGGCCGCTATGTCGGCGCGGCGCCGCAGGAGGACGACGGCGAGCCCTTCGAGGACAAGATGAAGCGCCTCGTCGCGCAGTTGCGCGAACAGCAAGACGAAGGCGCTAAACTGGACGCCGCCATCGAGACAAACCTCAAGGCACTGGGGTTCTGGGACGAGCGACCATGAGCATCGACACGACCTTCCTGCGGCGCTGCATCCAGACGTTGCAGACCGCCCTGGGGGAGATCGAGAAGCACCGGAAGGCCGACGATTTTCTCTACGACATCTACCGCGCGGCCTGCGTCAAGGAGTTCGAGCTGGTCCTGGAGCAGAGCGGCAAGCTGCTGCGCAAGCGCCTCGCCGCCTTTTTCGCCAGCAACCGGGAGGCGGACCGTCTGGCCTTCAAGGACCTCTTCCGCCATGCCGCCAAGCACGGGTTGATGGAGCCGGAGGCGGTCGAGCGCTGGCTTCGCTACCGCGACAACCGCAACGACACCACGCACAACTATGGCGAGAATTTTGCCGAAGCCACGCTCAAGCTGTTGCCGGCCTTCGTCGCCGACGCGAAGGCGCTCGCCGCCATGATCGAGGCGACGGACGATGCCTGACCGCCTCCACCTCCAGCCGAAGCACCGCCGGGTGCTGGCGGCGCTGCTGCGGGAGCACCTGCCCGATGTCGAGGTCTGGGCCTACGGCAGCCGCGTGAGCGGGAAGAGCCACGACGGCAGCGACCTCGACCTGGTGCTACGCGGACCGGGCCTCGCGGAGATTCCGATCGGGCAGCTGGGCGACTTCGAGGAGGCGGTGCGGGAGTCGAGCATCCCCTTCCTGGTCGAGGCGCGCGACTGGGCCCGCCTGCCGGAACCGTTTCTTGGTGAAATCGAACGAGATCATATCGTGTTTTTTGGGGGAGGCGGTCAGCCGTGAATCTGGTGCCTGTCCATGGTCGTCACGAAGGCGCTCCACCGCAGGAGGGTGACGCTACGGAGCAAGACTTCATCATCCCCGCCAACCTTAAGGAACTTCGGTATGGCGGTTAGCCGTGCCCAAACGCGTACTGGCGGACGGTCCGCGACTACCGGAACAATAGTCGGAGATATTGCATTGAGTGTGGGCATGCCTGACTTGGCTGCTCCAGAAGGCTGGCACTGGACTGTTGTTCGGCGCGTGGGTTGCGCGCCGATCGGCGCGATAAGCTATTGAAGTTGCTTGATCCTGGGGGTCAAAATTGCACGCCGAACAACAATCAAACAGGGCAAGCGGCCTTTCAGGCTGCAAGCCTCGAAGATCACGAGCGGGGTTCGCGGGGGAGCGCGCTATGCGGTTCCGCGTGAAAAATCCATCCGGCACTTCAAAGACCAGATCCGTCAGCGTACTCGGCGCAAGGCTCCTGTCAGTACGCAGGAGTTGATTGACCAGATCAACCCGGTCATTCGAGGTTGGGGCCAATATTACTGCAAGGCCCACGTCCGCAAGCTCTTCCACCAGCTTGACGGCTGGATCGTGCGGCGTCTCTGGTCGCATCGTCACAAGCGATGGCGCAACGCTGGCTGGAAACGGCTGCCGGAGCGCAAGTGTTGATCGGCGCACGGATTCGGTGCCGATCGGCGCGGTAATCCATTGATCTTGCTGGATTGCTAGGGGTCAACAAGGCGCGCTTAACAACACCAAACTCCGCGCCGAACAACAGCAGAGGGCCTCGTGGCGCGGGTAATTCGCGGAATTTGGCGGGCGCGAGGCGGGATTGTGGGGAGTTAGGTCGCGGACCGCTTGGGCACTGAATGGGTCCGCGGTCCGCACCAGCGGCAAGACCCTTGCGGTGCCTCCCGGCACGCCGACGGGGACCATTGAACACCGTGCGACGAACACGCGCGCAATGCATAGTGCGCCTCCATTCGCACGAAGGGGCACGGCCGAATGATCAGGGTGGTGAGCTGGAACATCGCAAAGCGTGAGGCGCCCTGGAACGTCCTTGAGGAGATGGCTCGCGGGGGCGAGGCCGATGTCGCGCTCTTGCAGGAAGCGTGGACCCCGCCCCCCGATTCGGCGCATCTGGTTCCATACGGCAGCGAAGAGTTCTGGAGGCACCAGCAGCACGAAGGCCGCCCGATCTATGACCGTTGGTGCCTGGTCGTGCAGTTGTCCGACCGGGTGGACGTCGAATGGTTCAGGGCGGTCCCGCCTATCAGCCATCTCGGGGAGCATGACATCGGCATCAGTGGCATCGGGACCATCGCGGCCGCCAGGGTGACGCCGCGCGGCCGGCCGGAGAACGAGGCGTTCATCGCGGTCTCCATGTATGCGCGGTACATGAAGCCTCACCCGTCGACAGGCACTCCGTGGCGGGTCGGCGCGCCCGACGTGTCGGCGCATCGCATCCTCTCCGACATCTCGGCCTTCATCGGCCACGAGGACCCGTTCCGGCACAGAATTCTCGCAGCCGGCGATCTCAACATGATCTATGGCGCGACGGGCCGTACTCTGGCGCTACCTGAGCGCGAGAAGGCGTTCTGGGGCCGGATGGCGGCGCTCGGCCTGGAATTCCTCGGCCCGCAGGCACCGGATGGATGGCAGCCGTCCGGGCCTCAACCCGATGTGCCGCCCGATACGAAGAATGTGCCGACGTGGGTGCGAAACGGGCGCAAGCCGGAAGAGGCCAACCGCCAGTTCGACTACGCTATCGCCTCGCGCGGCTTCCATGAACGGGTGACGGTGCGCGCCCTCAACAGAGCGCACGAATGGGGTCCGAGCGACCATTGCCGGCTGCTGATCGAGGTTGATACGGAATGAGGTCCTCGGCCGGCCTGCATCGCGCTAGAGGCGAGCGGTACGGTGGCCAGGCGGGCCGCCGGTATCGCGACGCAATTCTCAAAGCGTCCAAGGTCGGATCTCGGTCGGCGGCCGGGCCCAGTCGAGGAGCCGGGACAGGGGGCCGGCGCAGAGCCTTTAGGGCTAAGGGGGAGAGGCGGAAAATCCTGGGATACGCGAAAGTTGCGCGGTGTGTAGCGCGACCTCGCTGGTGAATGGTGAGCGACATCGTCGGTGACGTGTCGACTGCACTGTTTTGAGCATGCCCATGCGTGGTTTCGGGATCAATGTTGGTCGGCGCGCGGATTGGACGCCGATCGGCACGCTAACTAGTTGTTTTCTTGCGATTCATAGGGGTCAACATCGTGTGCTTAACAACAGGTAAGCCGCCGGGGGTGCTGGCGACGCTCGTGTTCGGGATGCCGCCGGTCATACGGCTGACCGCGCTCGGCATCCGCGGCGTGCCGGAGAGCACCAAGGAGGCCGCAATCGCGTTCGGCTGCACCCGCTGGACGCTACTCAAGGACGTCGAGATACCGCTCGCGCTGCCGTCGATCATGACCGGGGTCAATCAGACCATCCTCATGTGCCTGTCGATGGTGGTGATCGCTTCGCTCATCGGCGCAAAGGGCCTGGGGCAGGACGTGCTCATCGCGCTCCAGTACGCGGCCAAGGGACAGGGGATGCTGGCCGGCCTCGCGATCCTGGCCTGCGCGATGGTCATCGATCGCATCATCCAGGGACACTACAAGCGCTCGACCTCGCGCCACGGGCCTGGGCGATAGGGAGCCCCTAGATGCGAACAGGTCTGTCCGGCCGAATCGGGAAAGACGACGCTGGCTTCCCGCGGATCACCGCGGCCCGTGCGACTCTCGAAACGCGTCCGGCGGTCGGCATGTGGAGCCGCGCACCTTGAATTCACCCTGCAACAGGACCGAGGGGATTGGCGTGCCGTCTTTGAGGAAGTCGCAGATCGCCTGCGCGCTCTCGTGGCCCATCGCGGCGACGGGCAAGCTTATGCAGGTCAAGCGCGGATGGCTGTGTTCGGACCAGGAGATGTGATCGAACCCCATGACCGACATGTCCCGGGGCAGGAGGAGGCCGCTCCGCTGAAGCTCGAACATCGCTCCGAGCGCGATGAGATCGGTGACGCAAAGCAGCGCCGTGGGCCGCCGGTCCCACGCCAGGGCCTGCTTCGCGGCGACGGCGCCGCCCCTGACGCTCAGCTCCGTCTCTATCTTTCGCAGCGAACGCACGCCCTCGATGGATTCCGCGCCACGAATCCTGAGACGGGCTCGGTCGTTCTGCGCCGTGGGCCCGGAAACCAGGGCGACATCCCTGTGGCCGAGGTCGAGCAGATGCTGCATGGCCTGGCGCCCGAGCTCGAAGTTGTCGTAGCCGATGGTCGGCAGCGAGGCGGAG
The DNA here is from genome assembly GCA_965262755.1 of Alphaproteobacteria bacterium. Taxonomy (GTDB): domain Bacteria; phylum Pseudomonadota; class Alphaproteobacteria; order UBA828; family UBA828; genus WTGU01. The sequence continues at coordinate 3,200,862 of OZ253557.1, forward strand.
GCCTCATAGATCGACGTTGCGACCACGGGCGCTCCGAACCGCTTGGCCAGACCGGTGAGTTCGGGTTCGTGATCCAGCCCGGTAACGATCAGCGCTCTCGCGCCCATTTCGAGCAGCGATCGGGCGCGCTCGAGTTCCACGCGGCGGTCCGTGCCGGTCGTGGCAATGAGCAGGCAATAGCCGTTGGTATCCAGTCTGGCTTCTAGCGCTTCCAGGAACGCGGCGAAGATCGCGTGGTTGATGGTGGGGATCACGGCGCCGACGGTGTTGGTGCCCCCCGCGTTGAGCGCCCGCGCGAGCGGGTCCGGCGCAAATTCTAGCCTGGCGAAGACGCGCAGCACGTCCTCGCGGGTTGCCGGCGAAACCGACGGCGAGCCGTTCAGGACCCGCGATGCGGTGGCAACCGAAACCCCGGCCTCGCGCGCAACATCGCGCAGGGTGATTCGTCGCGAGGATTTCTTGCTCCGCAGTGGTCTGCGTTCGGGCATTGCGGCTTCCGGTGCGTCCTATGCTGCGGGCGCCATTCGCTCCTCTGGCTTGGGGACTCTGCCGAGGGCCGCACGGCCAAATATGTGACGAGCCCGGCGGCGCCTGCTGCGATCGCGTCGTTCGGAATGGCGCCAAGTCCCGCGGAGCCGTGCATGTCCGCGAAGAATACGCCTAATTCTTGAAATTTTGTCGCCCAGCGATAATCCGATCAAGAAGCGCGCCGAACAGGATCGCGAAGCCGGCCGGGATTCCCTGCCCCGCGGCGGCGTACTGCAGGGCTTCCAGCACATCCTCCCCGAGCCCCTTGGCGCCGATGAGCGCTCGATGAAGAGCTCGTAGCCGATCTCGCCGGTGCAGCCGGTCCGTGTAAGCATGAACGGTGCGCCCTCCCGGCAGCGGCACCTGCCGGCGGTCATGGTGAACCACTTGAGCTCATCGAGCGCGGGCACCCCGGCGGACGTGAAGACGATCTTGCGCAGCATCGCGCGGATGGAAGAGGGTGCCGGCTCGAATTGCGCGAGATCGCCCGGGCCCAGGGCGGATTGGATCGCTCCCCCGGGGTCCAGAACCCTGGCATCCGCCGGGAAATCTTGCGGAAAGCCGGCATAATCCACGCTGGGCGTATGCCTGCCTGTATTGGCGAAGGAGCGTACCGTGTCGGTCCTCATGGCGAGCGCCCGCCCTCCTGCACCGTGCAATCTGGAACAGGCCTTTCTGTAACCGGTTACAGATGTTATATTCGGCACGTGTAACCGGTTCCAGTACGTTAAATCGGTTACACAAGTCAATGGGCGCCGTCTGCGTGCGCTCCTGAGCGGGACCATTAGTCGATGGCGAGGTGTCGCTATGGCTGCACGACTGGACGATTACGGACCCATTGCCGAGACCTGAAACTCACCTACCGCGTATCGAAAGGAGTGTTGGACATGAAACGCACCGGCTTCATGGCGGTCGTTGCAGCGGGGGTCGCGATGCTGTTCGCATCGTCGGCATCCGCCCTCGACAAGGTTACGGTGGCCTATTTCCTCGAATGGCCGACAGCGAACCAGGTTGCGCAGCTTGAGAAAACCTACGACGAGGCGATGGGCGTCGAAGTGGAATGGCGCGCCTTCGGCAACGGCAACGAGATGAGCCAGGCGATGGTGTCCGGCGACGTGCAGATCGCCTATTCCCAGGGACTGGTCCCCTGGGTGGTCGCGGTCACGAACGGCCTGCCGCTCAAGCTCGTCGGCGTGGCGGTGAGCTATGCCGAGGCCGACAACTGCGTCGTCCACGCCGATACCGGCATCTCTCAGGCGAACGCGGCCGAGCTTGAGGGCAAGACGATCGCGACCCCGATCGGCAACGTGACCCACTACAAGCTGTTGCGCACGCTCGATCACCTCGGTGTCGACGCCTCGAAGGTCAACATGGTTCAGATGAACGGCGCCGATGCGTCGGTCGCGCTCTCGCGCGGGGATGTCGCCGCGGCCTGCGCCTTCGGCGGCCCGCTCCAGCGGATGAAGGAGTACGGCGCGGAGCTGATGACCGCGGCGGAGCAGGAGGCAATCGGCATTCGCGTCTTCGACGTCGTCTCAGCGACCGAGAGTTTCGCCAATGATCACCCCGACCTGCTGAGGAAGTTCATGGAGGTCACGGATCAGGCGAACGCGGCCTACAATGCGGATTCGGCGCCGTTCGTGGAGACCATCTCCACGGCCGCCGGCATGGACCTCGCCGCAACCCAGGACATGCTCGGCATGTTCTCGTTCCCCTCGGCGGCGGACCAGAAGTCCGAGGCCTGGATGGGCGGCACCGTGCAGGCCTTCACCAAGGAAGTGGCGGACTTCTTCGTCGAGCAAGGCCAGCTCGACAGCGCGCTCGAAAGCTACGACTTCGCAGTCGACGACAGCTACCTGTAGGCCCGACGAACCGCAGCCAGAGGGCTGCGGTGACGCATACCCCCTGCCTCTCCCGGCCCGCGTGGGACGGGAGAGGCAGGGCACGCGCCCCGTCGCGGATAGGCTGGCCCCCGCGCATGGCGTGCCGGGGCGCCGTGCGCTCGTAGCGCGGGCTACCTCTGGCTGTTACGGTCCAAGTCCTTTCGGATCCAGGAAGTGAAGGGCGCGATGGACGGGCTCGTCATCGATGATGTTTCGATGGTCTTCACCTTGCCGAACGGCGGCAAGGTCAATGCCCTCCAGGATATCTCGCTGCAGCTCAAGCCGGGCGAATTGATGGCCGTGCTCGGCCCCTCTGGTTGCGGCAAGACCACGCTGCTCAACATCGTCGGGGGATTTCTGGCGCCGACCTCGGGGCAGGCGCTTCTCAACGGCCATCAGGTGACCGGCCCGCACAAGGAACGCGGCGTGGTGTTTCAGCAGGGAGCCTTGTTCGAATGGATGACGGTCGCCCAGAACGTGAGCTTTGGCCCCCGCATGTGCGGGGTGCCCCGCGCCGAGATCAAGCAGACGGTCCGGCGCCTGCTCGACGTTATGGCGCTGCGGGACTTCGCCGACAAGCCGGTCTATCAGCTCTCCGGCGGGATGCAGCAGCGGGTAGCACTGGCGCGGTGCCTCGCGAACGACCCGGACGTGATCCTGATGGACGAGCCGCTCGGCGCGCTGGATGCGTTGACGCGCGAGAAGATGCAGGGCCTCGTGCTCAAGCTCTGGAAGGAGACCGGCAAGACCGTCATCCTGATCACCCACTCCGTCGAGGAAGCGCTGTTCCTCGGTGAGCGCCTGGTGGTCATGGCGCCGCGCCCCGGCCGCATACACAAGGAGTATGCCCTCCCCTTCGCCGAACAGGGAGTGGAGGGCGATGCCCGCAAGATCAAGGCCCGGCCCGACTTCATTGAAGCCCGCGAAGAGATCCTCTCCATGATCTGGGAGATGGAGGAGGAGATCATGGGCGTCGCGGATTCGGGCTGAAGGGACGATCATGGCGGAGCGCAAGCAACCCTCCAGGCTGGCCACCTGGCTCGGCGTTGCGGACAACTCCTTCACCCGCCAGAAGACCGTCAAGTTCGGCGACGCCTCGGCGGTGAACTCCGGCCGCCTGTGGTCGATCCTGACCCTGATCGTGCTGATCCTCGCCTGGTGGATCGCGACCATATCGGGGATCATCGATCCCATCTTCTGGCCGCCGCTGGAAGGCAGCCTCTATCCCTGGGACAACCCCAACCGGGCCCGGCCCGGCGTTGTCGACCGCTTCATAAGCCTTCTGGTCGACGGCTATCGCAACATTTCGCTCTGGGAGCATGTCGGGACCTCGGTCAAGCGCGTGCTCCTCGGGGTGCTCTTCGGCGCATTGGTAGGCATTCCGCTCGGCTTCGCCATGGGCCTGAACACGGTGGCGCGCGGGCTCTTCGACCCGATCGTCGAATTCATTCGCCCGATCCCGCCGCTTGCGCTGATCCCGCTGGTGATCCTGTGGCTGGGGATCGACGAAGTCGCCAAGATCTTCCTGCTGTTCCTGGCCGCACTCTTCATCATGCTGATCGCGGCCCGCGCCGGGGTGAACTCGGTGCAGATCTCCAAGGTCCACGCCGCCTATTCCCTGGGGGCCTCCAAGTATCAGGTGCTGCGCTACGTCATCCTGCCGAACGCGTTGCCCGAGATATTCACGGGCCTCAGGATCTCCATGGGGGTGTGCTGGGGGACGCTGGTCGCGGCTGAGCTCGTGGCGGCGGACCAGGGGGTCGGCTCGATGATGATGATTGCGAAGAACTTCCTCCAGACCGACGTCGTCGTGATCGGAATCATCATCATCGGCGCGATCGGCTTCGCCATCGAGATGCTCATGCGCATGCTCGAGAAATGGTTGATCCCCTGGAAGGGGAAGGGGTGATGTCTTGGGAGCGATCGCCGGACTTCGCACCGCCGCTGTGCGGGAACAAAACGGATAGGAACGTATCGCCATGAGAATGACGACTGAAGAGGCCTTCGTGAAGGTCCTGCAACGGCACGGGATCGAGCATGTGTTCGGCATCATCGGCTCAGCCTTCATGCCGATATCCGACCTGTTCCCGAAGGCCGGGATCACCTTCTGGGACGTGGCGCACGAGTGCAATGCCGGCTTCATGTGCGACGGCTACACGCGCGCCACCGGCAAGATCGCCATGTGCATCGGCCAGAACGGCCCCGGGATCACCAACCTCGTGACCCCGGTCAAGACCGCATACTGGAACCACACCCCGCTGCTGCTGGTGACACCCCAGGCGGCCAACAAGACCATCGGCCAGGGCGGGTTCCAGGAGGTGGCGCAGATGGCGCTGTTCGAGGAGATGGTCTGCTATCAGGAGGAGGTGCGCGACGCCTCGCGGATGGCGGAGGTGCTCAATCGGGTGATCGAGAACGCGCACCGCCAGTCCGCGCCGGCGCAGATCAACGTTCCGCGCGATCTCTGGACCCAGGAGGTCGATATCGAGCTGCCGCCGATCCTGAGCCTGGAGCGCACCGCGGGCGGCGAGAGCTCGGTCGCCGAGGCGGCGCGGCTCCTGTCGGAGGCCCGCTTCCCGGTGATCCTCTCCGGCGGCGGCGTGGTGATCGGGGACGCGATCGACGCGTGCCGGGCGCTGGCCGAGCGCCTGGACGCGCCGGTCTGTTCCGGCTACCAGCACAACGACAGCTTCCCCGGCTCGCATCCTCTCGCCGTCGGCCCCCTCGGCTACAACGGCTCCAAGGCCGCGATGGAGCTCATCTCCCAGGCGGACGTGGTGCTGGCGTTGGGCACCCGCCTCAACCCCTTCTCGACGCTACCGGGCTACGGCATCGACTACTGGCCCAAGGATGCGGCGGTCATTCAGGTGGACATGAACCCGGACCGCATCGGCCTCACCAAGAGGGTTACGGTCGGGATCTGCGGCGATGCGAAGAAGGTGGCGCAGCAGCTCCGCGAGCGGCTGTCCGGCAGTGCCGGCGATGCCGGCCGCGAGGAGCGCCGGGCGGCGATCCATCAGACCCGTTCCGCGTGGCTCCAGACGCTCGCCAGCATGGACCACGAAGACGACGATCCGGGAACCACCTGGAACGAGGACGCCCGCACGCGCGAGCCGGACCGGATGTCGGCACGGATGGCGTGGCGCGCCATCCAGGACGGCCTGCCGAAGGACGCCATCATCTCGTCCGACATCGGCAACAACTGCGCCATCGGCAACGCCTATCCGACCTTCGAGGAGGGGCGCAAGTACCTCGCGCCCGGCCTCTTCGGGCCCTGCGGCTACGGTTTCCCTGCCATCATCGGCGCCAAGATCGGCTGCCCGGACGTGCCGGTCGTGGGCTTCGCCGGCGACGGCGCCTTCGGCATCTCCATGAGCGAGATGGCATCCATGGGGCGCGAGGGCTGGCCGACGATCACCATGGTGATCTTCCGCAACTACCAGTGGGGCGCGGAGAAGCGGAACTCGATACTCTGGTACGACAACAACTTCGTCGGCACCGAGCTGAATCCCGACCTGAGCTACGCCAGGGTCGCCGACGCCTGCGGGCTGAAGGGCGTGGCGGCGCGCACAATGGAGGAGCTGACGACAGCACTTCGGGAGTCGTGCGCGGCCCAGGCCGAGGGCGTCACCACGTTCATCGAGGTCATCCTGAACCAGGAGCTGGGCGAACCCTTCCGCCGGGATGCGATGAAGAAGCCCAATGTCGTGGCGGGCATCAGCGGCGGCGACATGCAAACCCAGTAGTGGACATCGTCGACCGCCTCATCGAGCGCGCGAGACAGCGTCGCCGAGCCGTCGTCCTGCCGGAGGGCGATGACCCGAGAATTGTCGAAGCGGCGCGGCGCCTGCACGACGACGGCATCGCCCGGCCCATCCTGATCGGTGAGCCTGCGACGCTTAAACGTGCCGCCGCGTGCGCCAACGTGTCGCTCGAGCCCATCGACATCGTATCGCCTTCGACGAGCGGTGCACTCGACGGGTACGCGTCGCTCTATATCGAGGGCCGGCCGAAGGCGAGCGAGCGGGTGGCGAAGCGGCTGCTGGCCAAGCCGCTCTTCTACGCGGCGATGGCGGTGAAGGCCGGCGATGCCGATGCGCTCGTGGCCGGCGCGACCCAGCCCACGGCGCGGGTCATCGAGGCCGGGCTGATGTCGGTGGGCCTCGCGGAGGGCATCGCGACGCCGTCGAGCTTCTTCATCATGGTACCCAGGGGTAGCGACCCGCTGGTCTTCGCCGATTGCGCGGTCACCATCGACCCGGACGCCGATGCGCTCGCGGACATCGCCATCGCCTCGGCCGCGAGCGCCGAGCGGCTGCTGGGCGTCACCGCGCGGGTGGCGATGCTGTCGTTCTCGACCCACGGCAGCGCGCAGCACGAAAGGGTCGAGAAGGTCCGCCGCGCCGTGGAGATCGTCCGCTCGCGGGCCCCGGAGCTCGCGATCGACGGCGAGCTCCAGGCGGACGCCGCCATCGTGCCGCGGGTTGCCGCGCTCAAGACCAGGAACCCGAGCGATGTCGCGGGCCAGGCCAATGTCCTCGTGTTTCCGGACCTCGACGCCGGCAACATCGGCTACAAGCTCTGCGAGCACTTGGGTGGCATGCGGGCGATCGGTCCCTTCCTGCAGGGCTTCGCGCGGCCCTTGTGCGACCTCTCGCGCGGCGCGACGGTCGACGACATCGTGGCCGCCGCCGCAATCACCGCTGCGATGTCGTAGCCCACGCACTCCGCCGGGCGCCGCCGTGTCGGCCTCGCTCAGCGCTCGTCGATGGGGATGTAGTCCCTCGCCTCGGGGCCAGTATAGAGGAGGCGGGGGCGGATCAGGATGTTGTTCTCCAGCTGCTCCATCGCCTGCACGGTCCACCCCGGAATCCGGCCGATGGCGAAGATCGACACGAACAGGTCCTCGGGGACCCCGTGCAGGTAGTAGACGACGCCTGCATAGAAATCGACGTTCACGTTGACGCCGTGCCGGGCGTAGGGGCGCATCGCCTCGACCAGCGCCTCCAGGATCGCGTGCCAGTGGGGCTGCCCCATCTCCTCGGAGAGCCGCCTGACGCCCTCGCGCATGTGCCTGGCACGGGGGTCCTCGGCCCGGTAGACCCGGTGGCCGAAGCCCATGATCGGCTCGCGCGCCTTCCGCCTCGCCTTGACGAAGGCGGCCGCTTTCGCCGGATCGCCGATGGACCTGGCCATGCGCATCACGTTCTCCGCCGCGCCGCCGTGCGCAGGACCGGAGAGCGCGGCCACCGCCGCGGTGATGCCGGCATGCAGGTTCGCCTCGGTGCTGACGACGACCCGCGCGGTGAAGGAGGATGCGTTCGAACCGTGCTCGGCGTGCAGCACCATGTCTGTGTCCATCAGCGCGCAGGCATCCTCGCTCGGCGCCTCGCCCTTGAGCATGTAAAGAAAGTTCGCGGCATGGCCGAGGTCGGCGCTCGCCGGTATCGGGTCCCGGCCCTGGCGAATATGGTGGTGCGCGGTCACGATCATCGGCACCTGCGAGGTGAGCCGGATGCCCTTGCGGCGGGTCGCGTCGAGCGCGTTGTCGCCCGTCTCGGGGTCGTACGCGGCAAGCGCGGACACGGCGGTCCGCAGCACGTCCATGGGGTGCGAGTCCTTCACCGCGCGGATCACGTCGTGGATTGCGCCGGGCAGCGTGCGGGCCTCCTTCAACGCCCCGTCGAAGGCCTCGAGCTCGGACCGCGTCGGGAGTTCGCCGTGCAGCAGCAGGTAGGCGTTCTCTTCGAAGGTCGAATGCGCGGCGAGATCGTGAATGGAGTAGCCGCGGTAGCGGAGCTCGCCGGCCCGCCCATCGATGAGCGTGGTCGGCGAGCGGTCGAAGCACAGGTCCTTCAGGCCACGATGCACCTCGGGCTGGTTCGCATCCGTCATGAGCTTCTCGCCTTCCGCCAGTTGGGAAACCGAATCGTAGCCGACGAGGCCGGCCACGCAATCGCAGCCGTACTCAGCCGAGCCTCGCACGGAGCGCGCGCCCGACCTCGGAGGGGGTGTCGAGCACCTCGACCCCTGCCGCTTCGAGCGCCTTGCGCTTCGATACGTAGGTGCCCCTGTCGCCCATCACGATCGCGCCTGCGTGGCCCATCTTCTTTCCTGGCGGTGCCGCGCTGCCCGCGATGAAGGCGACGACCGGCTTGGCCATGGCCTGCGCGTATTCCGCCGCGTCTTCCTCCATCGTCCCGCCGATCTCGCCGACCACCACGAGCGCACCGGTGCGCTCGTCGGCATCGAGTTCCTGTAGCGCATCGCGGGTGGTCGTCCCGATGATGGGGTCGCCGCCGATCCCGATGAAGGCGGACTGCCCGAAGCCCGCCTGCACGAGGTTGAGGCAGACCAGCGTGCCGAGGCTGCCGCTGCGGGAGATCACCGCGACCCTGCCGGGCTGGAAGATGTCGGTCTCGAACGCAGGCATGAAGCCGACGAAGCACTCACCGGGGGTGACCAGGCCTGCGGTGTTGGGGCCGACGACGGCGCCGCCGTTCGCCCGCGCCATCGCCAGCAGCTCCATCACATCCTGCACCGGGACGTGCTCGGTGAGCACGACGAGGCGCGCGCATCCCGCCTCGATCGCGTCCTGCGCGGCCGCCTTCACCCCGAGCGGCGGGATGAATAGGACCGAAACGTCGAAACCGACCTCCCGCATCGCGTCGCGCGCGCTCGCGAACACCGGCACGCCGCAGTGCAGGGTGCCGGCCTTCTTCGGGTTCACGCCCGCCACGATGCGGGTGCCATACGCCTGCATACGCTCGGTCCAGTACGTGCCCTGCCGTCCGGTGATTCCCTGAACGAGCACCCGCTGATCGCCGCGCACGATCATGGGGCCTCGCCTGCGTCGCGGGCCGCGGCGACCGCGGCGACGATCGCCTCGTCCATCGTCTCGAACGGGGTCACGCCGAGACGCTCGCGGAGCATGGCTCTCGCCTCGGTCGAGCCCGTGCCGTGCACGCTGAAGAAGACCGGTACCGCGGGTGCAAGCGCCTTCCAGGCGTCGAGCACGCCGGCGATCATTACGTCGGTGCGCGCGAAGGCGCCGCAGAAGTTCACCACGAGGCAGGTCACCTTGCGGTTGTCGAGTACGAGTTCCAGCGCCGGCCTGGCCTTGGTGTAGGCCGCTCCGCCGATCTCCAGGAAGTTTGCCGGTCGACCGCCGTGGTGCGCGATCACGTCCATGGTGGTCATGGTGAGGCCGGCGCCGTTGGCGAGCACGCCGACATCGCCGTCGAGCTCGATGTATTTCAGTCCGAGAGCCCGCGCCCGCGCCTCCAGCGCCGTGAGCGGTTCCGGGCTCCCTCTGCGCGCGAGCTCCTCCCGCCGCTGGATCCCGGAATCGTCGAGAACGAACTTGCAGTCGAGCGCGACCAGCCGCCCGTCCTCGAGCCGCGCGAGTGGGTTGATTTCGATCAGCTCAGCGTCGTTGTCGCGGTACGCCCGATAGAGCGCGACCAGGGTCTCGGCGACCGGCCCCTGATCGGCACCGAGGCCGAGGCCGCCCAGCATCGCGTGCGCGGAATCGAGGTCGAACCCCCGCAGGATGTCCACCCGTGTCTTCCGCAGCCGATCCGGCTTCGAGGCCGTGATCTCTTCGATGTCCATGCCGCCCTCAGGCGAGAACACCACCAGCGGCCCCTTCGACGCCGCGTCGTTCAGGACCGCCGCGTAATACTCTGTCGCGATCGCCGCGCGCTCTTCGACCAGCACCGCCTCGACCCGGTGCCCCGCGACATCCATGCCGAGGATTGCGTTTGCGGCTTCACGCGCTAACTCGGGATCGTCCGCGCTGCGGATGCCGCCGGCCTTGCCGCGCTTGCCGGCCGGCACCTGGGCCTTGACCACCACAGGCACCCCGAGCGCCGCAGCGGCAGCCTCGGCCTCGGTAGCGCTCCGCGCGAGTTGCCCGCGCGGGATCGCGATGCCCGCAGCCTGCAGCAGCGGCTTCGCCGCATGCTCCTCGAAGTTCACGATATTCGGTTCCGTATGGCGTCGCCGGCGCCGCCTACTTCCCGTGCTTCTCCCAGTAGGCGCCGAACAGCGCCTCCTCTCTGGGCCGGTCTTCGGGGATCGGCACGGCGAGGTGGGTGATGTTGAGGAAATGCCGGTAGTTCAGGTTCTCGCTGATGCTGTTGCCTTGCCAAGTCCCGCAACCCATGGAGAGCGTGAAGTTGAGCCCGCTGTCGAAACCCCCGCCGTTCCCGAACGTATGCGCCATGTTGACCAGGACGCGGGCGGTATCGAGCTCCTCGGCGAGCCGGCGTGCGTGCGCCATCTCCTTGGTGTGGATGCCGACGGAGTGGCCCAGGCCCTTGACCGCCATGATCGCGCGGACCTTGCCCATGGCATCGTCGAAATTCTGCGCACGATAGACAGTGAGCACCAGGGCGAGCTTCTCGTCCGAGAACGGATGCGCGCGGCCGATCCCGCTCTCCTCGACCATGAAAAACGTCGAGCCAAGTGCCCTGCCGTAGAGGCCGCACTCGGCCGCGAAGACTTCGAAATCCTTGGCGATGACCCTGCGGTTGAGCTTCCCGTCCACCCAGAGGGTGCGCTGGATCGCATTCTTCTCCGCCGCGCTGGCCAAATAACCACCGGCACGTTGGAGTGCGGCCACCGCGTCGTCGTACACGTCGTCCACGATGATGAGCGCGTTCTCCGACGAACACGACGTCGCGTTGTCAAAACGCTTCGACGCGCTGATCTTGGCCGCCGCCTCGTCGAGCATCGCGCTGGAATCGATGATGACCGGCACATTGCCCGCGCCGACACCGATGGCGGGCGTGCCGCTGCGGTAGGCGGCACGTACGTTGCTCTGCGAGCCAGTCACGACCACGAGATCGCACGCGGCCATCAGCGCGTGGGTGATCGCCTTGTCAACCGGGGCGGGGAGCACCTGCACCAGATCCGCCGGCGCGTCGATTTTTTGGAGCTCCGTCCGCATCAGCGCCACCGCATGGGTGGTCGTTGCGAGACCCCCCGGCGACGGCGCGATGACGATCGCATTGCGCCCCTTGAGCGCCATCATCGTCTTGTTCACAGGGGTCGCGGCAGGGTTGGTGGACGGCGTCACCGCGCAGACCACACCGACCGGCTTCGCGTACTTCACCAGGCCGAGCGCGGGCTGCTCCTCGATGATGCCGACGCTCTTCACCCGCATCAGGTCGCGCAGGGTGCCGAAGGTCTTGCGCTGGTTCTTGAGCACCTTGTCCGCCGCATTGCCGAGGCCGGTGTCCTCGACTGCCATCGCGGCCAGCGTCTCCGCATGCGCCGGCTTGTAAAGCGACCACGCAATCGCGGTTACCGCCTCGTCGACCCGCGCCTGGTCCGAGTCCGCGAAGGCATCCATCGCCACGCGCCCGCGACGGACCAGCGCATCGACGATGGCCATTGGATCGCGCTCGAAGACTTCGGCTTCGGCTGCTCGACTCATCGTCGGTAACGCTCCTCTGGCCTCGGGGGCGGGCGTCGGATGTGCCCGCAGCGCCTGAGGCCGAACCTGATGCAGGATCCGGCTCTGAATCAAGTATCTTATGCACCGAAAAGCAGGCGCCCCGCACGGGAAAGGTCAGGCCATGAAGGATCAGGCGCGGGTGGTGGTGATCGGCGGCGGCATCGTCGGTTGCAGCGTGCTCTACAATCTGGCGAAGCTCGGCTCGTCGGACGTGGTGCTGGTCGAGAAGATCGAGCTCACCGCAGGCTCCACCTGGCACGCCACCGGGCTGCTGCCGCTCTTCAGCATGGGCTACACCTTAACTCAGCCGCCAAGCTGTCCGAAAGGGCGAGGCCACCTCATTCGACCCCTCGGAATCAAAGGGATTCAACACGTTGCCACGCCGATCGGCGTCCAAATTGCGCGCCGAACAACAACGCGATCGAGGCCGGCGACATCACCGCCGCCGCCGATGAAGGTGTGGCGGCAGACGAGGGCGCGGCGGCGCAGCGCACCGGCTAACGTACCCCGACCCTGGCAGCCTCACCGCGGGGCACTGCCGAAGGGCATCGGCGGCAGCTCAGCCCTCGCCTGCGGGGCCAATACGACACACCGTCCATCTATATCCCGCTATATCCCGGAATTAACGTGACTTGGTGGTCATTACGACCCCACTTAGGGATGTGTACACCCCCTCCTCCCTTGGGGGGAGAGGTGGGGCGGCGGGTCGGGTCAGGCCGTTTGGCCGGGTTGTGAATTCGAGAAGGAGGACGGAGCGATGTTGGGTAGGGTGGAGAGCATCTGGCGCTATCCGGTGAAGAGCATGCGGGGCGAAGAGGTCGACGAAATCTTCGTCGCCTTCACCGGCCTGATGGGCGATCGGGTCTACGCGGTCGCATCCACCGCTGCGCCAAAATCCTTCCCCTGGCACACGGCGCGGGAGCAGGAGGACCTGGTCCTCTATCAGGCGCGCTTCAAGGAGCGGAGCGGCACGCTCAAGCCCGACAACATGGAAGAGGCGATGGGCCACCCCGCCAATGTCCACGCGCCCTTTCCCGAGGCCGAGGCCTTCGCCGTGGACGTCGAGCGTCCCGACGGCTCGCTGGTCGACATCGAAGATCCGGCCTTCCTGGACGGGATCAAGGACAAGTCCAAGGGCGCGCTCTCGCTGCGCTTCACCCAGCGCAGCCTCGTCGATTGCCGGCCGGTCACGCTTTTTTCCCTGCAGACCGTGGAACAGCTCGCCGAGGAAACCGGTATCGACGTCCACAAGCTCCAGTTCCGCGCCAATTTCTATGTCAATTGGAGCGAGAAGGGCGGGTTCTACGAGGACGAGCTGGTCGGCCGGCGGGTCACCGTGGGCGACGCGGTCGAGCTGATGGTCGTGGAGCGCGACCCGCGCTGCAAGTTCATCACTATCCATCCGGAGACCGCCGAAACCACGCCCGCGCTCCTGAAGCACGTCAACAGGACGCGCGACGGCTTCGCCGGGGTCTACGCAGCGGTGATCAAGGAAGGGCCGGTCAGGGCCGGCGACGCCATCGCGCTCGCCGACTGAGGCCTTAAGCTCAGGCCACGTTCGTTCGATAGCGGGAGCCTTGCGTCATGGCTGAGACCCAGCCGGGTTGGCAGTTCTGGATCGACCGGGGCGGAACCTTCACTGACATCGTGGGGCGCAGACCCGACGGCGCATTGGTGACGCGCAAGCTGCTCTCGGAGAACCCGGAGCATTACCGGGACGCCGCGATCCAGGGCATTCGCGAGCTCATGGGCATTGCCGCCGGCACGCCGATTCCCGGCTCCAAGATCGACGTCGTGAAGATGGGCACGACGGTCGCGACCAACGCCTTGCTGGAGCGCCAGGGCGACCGCACGCTGCTCGTTACGACCGCGGGCTTCGCCGATGCGCTGCGCATCGGCTACCAGACGCGGCCCAACCTCTTCGACCGCCAGATCGTGCTGCCCTCGATGCTCTACGAGCGGGTGGTCGAGGCGGACGAGCGGGTCATGGCGGACGGCACGGTGCTTCGCGCAGTGGATGCGGCGGCGGCGCGGCCCCTGCTTCAGGCGGCTCACGACGACGGTATCCGCTCCGTGGCGATCGTCTTCATGCATGGCTACCGCTTCCCCGCCCACGAGCTGGCGGTGGCGGCGCTGGCGCGGGAGATCGGCTTCACCCAGGTTTCGACGAGCCACGAGACGAGCCCACTGATGAAGCTCGTGAGCCGCGGCGACACGACGGTGGTCGATGCCTACCTCTCGCCCCTTCTGCGCCGCTATGTCGATCAGGTGGCGGCGGAGCTCGGCGGCACCCGGCTCATGTTCATGCAGTCGAGCGGGGGCCTCACCGACGCCACGCTCTTCCAGGGCAAGGACGCCATCTTGAGCGGCCCCGCCGGCGGCATCGTCGGCGCGGTGGAGACCGCGGGCCAGGCCGGCTTCGACAAGATCATCTCCTTCGACATGGGCGGCACGTCGACAGATGTCGCGCACTACGACGGCGAATACGAGCGCGCCTTCGAGACCCTGGTGGCGGGCGTGCGCATGCGCGCGCCGATGATGCTGATCCACACGGTGGCGGCGGGCGGCGGCTCGATCTGCTTTTTCGATGGCGCCCGCTATCGCGTGGGGCCCGAGTCGGCAGGTGCCGATCCCGGCCCTGCCAGCTACCGGCGGGGCGGGCCGCATTGCGTCACCGACTGCAACGTCATGCTGGGCACGCTGCAGCCGGAATTCTTCCCCCATGTCTTCGGCCCCGGCCAGGACGAGCCGCTGGACGCCGCCACGGTGCATGAGAAATTCGCGGCGCTTGCGGCGGAGATACGGGAGGCTACCGGCGACGAGCGCACGCCGGTGGAGGTCGCCGCCGGCTTCCTCAAGATCGCGGTCGAGAACATGGCCAACGCGATCAAGAAAATCTCCGTGCAGCGTGGCTACGACGTGACCGGCTACACGCTCAACTGCTTCGGCGGCGCGGGCGGTCAGCACGCCTGCCTGGTGGCGGATGCGCTGGGCATGACCACGGTCCTGATCCACCCCTTCGCCGGCGTGCTATCGGCCTACGGCATGGGTCTCGCCGACATCAGGGCGCTCAGGGAGAAGGCGGTCGAAGCGCCCCTCGACGATGCGCTGACGTCGCAGCTTACGGCGGCGCTCGACGATCTCGCCGTCCAGGTCGAGGCGGAACTCACGGAACAGGACACTCCCGACGAGCGGATCGAGGTCATCCGCCGCGCCCACATCCGCTACGAGGGGAGCGACACCCCGCACGCGATCGAGTTCGGGGCGCCTGCGGAGATGACGGCCCGCTTCGAGGCCGCGCATCACCGGCACTATGGCTTCATCATGCCGGAGAAGCGGCTGATCGTCGAAGCCGCCGCGGTCGAAGGCATCGGCCTGATGGCGGAAACGCAGGAGCCCGACCGGAGCGAGCGGGCGGCTACCGAAGACGTGCCGCGCCTCGCCCTGGTGACGGCGCATATGGACGGGCGGGCGCACGAGACGCCGGTCTATGACCGGGACGTGCTCGTGCCCGGCAACCGCGTCACCGGCCCCGCCATCGTCCGCGAGCAGACCGCCACGACCGTCGTCGAGCCCGACTGGCAAGCCGTACTCACGGCGAAGAGCCACCTGGTTCTCACCCGTGTCGTCCCTCTCGAGCGGACCTTCGCGGTGGGCACCGAGTGCGACCCGGTCATGCTCGAGGTGTTCAACAATCTCTTCATGTCGATCGCCGAGCAGATGGGCGTGACGCTCGAAAACACCGCCTATTCCGTGAACATCAAGGAGCGGCTCGATTTCTCCTGCGCGCTCTTCGACCCCGAAGGCAGGCTGGTCGCCAACGCGCCGCACATCCCGATCCACCTGGGCTCGATGGGCGAATCGGTCCGCACGGTGCTGCTAGAGAACCGCGGCGCCCTGAAGCCGGGCGACGTCTACGTGGTGAACGCGCCCTACAACGGCGGCACCCACCTGCCGGACGTCACGGTCATCACGCCGATCTTCGATGAGGCGGGGGAGGAGATCCTCTTCTTCGTCGCGAGCCGCGGCCACCACGCCGATATCGGCGGGCGCACGCCGGGCTCCACGCCGCCGGACAGCCGCACGGTCGAGGAGGAAGGCATCCTCTTCGACAACTTCAAGCTGGTGGATGCCGGGGTCTTCCTGGAGGACAAACTACGCGCGCATCTCGCCGCAAGCCGCTACCCGGCGCGCCAGCCCGACCACAACGTCGCCGATCTCAAGGCGCAGATCGCCGCCGGCAACAGGGGCGTCGGCGAGGTCCACCGCATGATCGAGCAGTTCGGCCTCGACGTGGTCCACGCCTACATGCGCCACGTTCAGGACAATGCGGAGGAGCAGGTGCGCCGCGTCATTGACGTGATGGCGGACGGCGAGTTCGCCTATCCGCTCGACGAAGGCGGCACGATCAGGGTCAAGATCAGCTTCGACAAGGAGAAGCGCGAGGCGACCGTCGACTTTACCGGCACCAGCCCGCAGCGGCCGACCAACTTCAACGCGCCGTCGGCGGTCTGCCGCTCGGCCGTCCTCTACGTCTTCCGCACCCTGGTGGATGACAACATCCCGCTCAACGAGGGCTGCCTGAAGCCCATCAACATCGTCATCCCAAAGGGCTGCATGCTGGCGCCGGAGTATCCGGCCGCCGTCGTCGCCGGCAATACGGAGACCAGCCAGGCCGTGACCGACGCGCTGTTCGGCGCCCTCGGCGTGCTCGCGGCGAGCCAGGGGACGATGAACAACGTCATCTTCGGCAACGACACGCACCAGTACTACGAGACGGTGTGCGGCGGCTCCGGCGCAGGCCCGGGCTTCGACGGCACCTCGGCGGTGCACACGCACATGACCAACACGCGCCTCACCGACCCCGAGGTGCTGGAATGGCGCTACCCGGTGATGCTGGACAGCTTCTCGGTACGTCACGGCTCCGGCGGCGCGGGCGCCTACGTCGGCGGCTCGGGCTGCGACCGTCGTATTCGCTTTCTCGAAGACATGGAGCTCGTTATCGTCTCGAACCACCGCATCGTGCCGCCCTACGGCATGGCAGGCGGCGAGCCCGGCCAGTGCGGCCGCAACTGGATCGAGCGGGCGGACGGCACGGTGACGGAACTCTCGGGCCGGGACGGCACGCACGTGAGGCCCGGCGATGTCTTCGTCCTGCAGACCCCGACCGGCGGCGGCTACGGACCCGCGGCGGAGCGGGCCGAGCCGCTGCCGGAAGCGGCCGAGTGACGGCGCGCTTGCCGCCGGCTACAGAAGGAGAAACGTCATGGCGCTCACACTCGACGAAGCCAACCGCATCGCCGCTGGCGCGATCGCGCACGCGGCGAGCATCGATATCCTGGTCTGCGTCGCGGTCTGCGATGCCGGCGGGCGTCTTGTCTCGTTCCAGCGCATGGACGGCGCCATCTGGGCCGCTGTCTACGGCTGCCAGGGCAAGGCCGTCGCGTCCGCCGCCTTCGGTCGCCCGAGTGGCGACCTCACTGAGCGCGCGGATCACCCGACCTTCCGCGGCATCGTCGCGGCCGAAGGCGGGCACATGATCCTCGGCCGGGGCGCCGTGCCGATCATCCGCGACGGCGAGGTCATCGGCGCCTGCGGCGTCGGCGGCGGCACCGGCGAGGAGGACGAGGAGTGCGCGCGCGCCGGCGCCTCGCGCATCTAGACGTCAGTTGGCGCGCGCCGGCGTCGCGTTGCTCCAGCCCGAAATTCTCACCCCGGACATAGCCCGAAGGGCCACGCCCTCCGGCCGAGAGCGTGCGTCAAGCCGCTGGCCCGATGTCCCGCATAGAGCAAGCGTGCGCGTGGATGCGCGACGCGCGGCGCGGCTTTCCCCGGGCGGTAGTCGGAAACACACACGACTTCGATAGGTCGGTCAGAAACGTGTCTTTGTAGTGGCTTAGCTCGTCAGTACAACACGAATGTTGCAGCCGTATTCACTTCGCGAAGAATTTCGAAAACTTCAGAAATCGGAATCAAGAGGACAAATAGTATCGAATCAAGAAACGTTCGCTTCAGAACCTGCACATTAATGGTCAAGCTACGAGCGTGGTTCATAGTTTTTATGTTGGTGGGGACGATGCGTGGTGTCCGATCCGAATAGGTAGCGTAGCTCTCCCCAAATTTCTGGCGCAGGAATGCTTCTTCCTTTCTGATCGTCCAGATAAAGATCAGAAAGACCACTGACGTCAGCAGTGCGGCATAAATAAGGCTTTGAAGCATTAGTCCGAAACCGAGCACACCGATTATCGAAAATAGATATAACGGATTACGACAAATAGAATATGGCCCGGTCATCACCAATATTTCGTTCTTGCGGCCACCTATGTAAAGAATAGTCCAGCACCTCCCAAACACACAAGCAACGATCAGTATGGCTCCAGCTTGCTCCATGACTTCGCCAAGCAAGGTCTCATCGTAATACGGTCTGATGAAGAGTGGTACCGGCAAGACACAAAGAGCAAGAAACCGCAAAGTTTTAATGCGAAGTTTTTGACTGTGCGGCAATAACTTCATAATCGATTTCTCCACAATACTAATGAGGAACCGTGCGGTATCTGAACCAGTAAAGTCATCGTGCTAGGGTTCCGTTCGGGAAGCTTATTAGTCAACATTCGCCACTTTGCTCTCGAAGGTCGTACAAGAATGGTTTTATCCTAACATTGTTATTCCGCATGAGCGCGTAGGTTTTCAGGAGAGGATAAGCGCCTTAATGTACTTCCTTCTGCTTGATTTTTCACAGCCTTCTAGCAGATGCTACCCCATTTTCAGACCGTGCGGAGATCGGCAATAGAATTGGCCGCCACGTCAGTCAAGGAGAGGGTATCATCGGGTAATCGGTGTGTGCAGAGATGGTGGTCATCTGGCAATTCCTAAGGCGCGCCAATCAGGATGTGTTCCGCGCGGCAAACAGGATGACTCCTACACGTCAATCAGGATAAGAACTCCAACGGCAGCGGCGGGTTGATGCTAGCCGTAGCCGTAGTCGCGCCGCGCGCCTTCCGGCGTGATCCAGCCTTCGCTCAGGTCTTCCGCGATCATGGCGGGGTCCCGCTCGGCGACGTCGCCGTAGCCGCCCGCGCCCGGCGCGATCAGGCGGACGCGATCGCCGGGGCAGATCGTCACATTGGCGAACTTGCTGGGCGAGGTCTTGCCGAAGGCCTCGGTGAAGGGTTGCCAGTCGTCGCTCCCCGCAGCCCGGTAGAAGAGGCCGCCCGTCGCCCCCGGCCCACCGCCGAGCAGCCCCCAGGGGCGCATCTTGTGACGGTCGGAAACCGAGCTCACCGTGATCTCCGTGTCCATGCACCGCAGCACCTTGGCGAGCGCATGCGCCCCCCGGAAGCGTCCGGGGCCGGCGGTGTCCGGCTGCAGCGCGTATTCCTCTATCATCCACGGATAGCGCACCTCGAAGACCTCGATCGGCACCATCCGCGAGTTGCCGTTGATGCAGTTGATCACCTCGTTGCCGTCGGCGAAGGACCGCCCGCCCCAGGCGGCGCAGGTGAAGTCGTAGCAGACCACGTAGTCGCCGGAGCGCGGATCGGTCGCGCCGAAGAGGAAGTTGCTGTGGGTGCCGGCGTCGGTGGCGAAGGCCCGATCCGGCACACATTGCGAGAGCGCCGCGATGATCGTGTAGGCGATGCGGATGTGGGTCTCCGTGTTGCCGCCGACGCAGGTCGCCGGATAGTCCGCGTTCACCAAGGAACCGCCCGGCGCCACGATCTTGATCGGGCGGAAGCAGCCCGAGTTCTTGGGGATCGAGGGGTCGGTGAGGTGCAGGATCGCGTTGTAGGCCGATGACCAGGCGACCGAGAGCACGGCGTTGATCGGGCCGCGCGCCTGGCTGTCCGTGCCGCCGTAGTCGACCACCACCTCGTCGCCCTGCACGTGGACATCGACGTGGATCTTGTACGGCTTGTCCTCGATGCCGTCGTCCTCCATGTAGTCCTCGAAGCTGTAGACCCCGTCGCGAAAGGCCGAGAGCTCCGCCCGCATGCGCGCCTCCGCATAGTCCATCAGGTCGTCGACGGTCGTGTGGAAGGTTTCCGGGCCATACTTCTCGATTAGCGCGGCGAGCCGCGTCGCGCCCACGTCGACGGCGCTGATGAGGGCCCGAAAATCGCCGTAGTTGGCGCGGGGCGTGCGGTAGTTCGCGAGCATGAGCTTCCACACCTCGACCACGTCCTCTCCCCGCTCCTTGATCTTGACCGGGGGGACGCGCATGCCCTCGTGGAAGATTTCGGTGGCCTCGCCGGCGAAGCCGCCGGGCACCATGCCGCCCACCTCCGCCACATGGCCGATGGCGATGGCGTAGCCCACGAGCTCGCCCTCGTAGAAGACCGGCTTCATGAAGGTGTGCTCGGGCGTGTGCATGCCGCCCCGGTAGGGGTCGTTGTGGACGATCACATCGCCTTCCTCGACCTGATCGTGAGGGATTTCCTGAGCCGAGGTCTGGAGGACGAGCGGCATGCCGCCGATCTGCGAAGGGTTGAACTCGGCGACCGCGATCATGTCGCCCCGCGTGTTGCCGAGGCCGCAGGTGAAATCCATGCCTTCGTTGAAGATGGTCGAGTAGGAGGTCTTCATCATCGTGATGCCCATCTCGCGGCAGATGGACACCATCGTCGAATCGATGATGTTCATGGTGACCATGTCCATGAACGGGACCTCCTCTCCAGACTCGGCCCTAGGCCGGCGGCGGCCACAGTGGCCCAGCCCCCGGCGGGCCGCAAGCAGGCGGGCGGGGCGATTTGGCCGTTCAGGCCGTCAGTCGAAGGGCGCGAGGCTCGCCTGTGCCTTGCGCGTGAGGCGTGCGCGCACGATGCAGTTAGGAGTCCGCGAGCCGCTGACGAAGCTCATCTTCCGGCAGGTCCCAGGACACGTTGATCCAGGACCGGTGGAAATAGGGCGCCTTACGGCCGACGCCCATCTCGATCAGCATCTCGGCGGTCTCGATGCTGTCGGTCTTGATCGCGACGCCCGGAATTTTCGTGCCGATGCAGGCGAACATCTTGCCGCCCACCTTCCAGGCGTCGTGACCGCCGCCCCAGGGATCCGACACCTCCGCGCCGGGGAACGTCTGGCAGATCGCGTTGACCGTGGCCCGGCTCATCCGTCGCCTCCCCAGCGCCGGGCGGATCAGACGAAGATGTCGTCCGGCAGGATCGCCGAGACCACGGTGTTGGGCACCGCTGCGATGCCGTCCACGGTCACGTCGACGCCGACGCTCGCGATGACGTAAGCCTGGATGCGCGAGAACCCGCGCTCGTGGACCAGATGGTCGATCATGTTGAGCAGTGCATTCTTGGTCGCGAGATTAATGTCCTCGGCGCGGTTCGTGCCGTCACGCTCGATGCAGAGCCCGGTCGTGGCGTAGTAACCGCCGCGATCGAGCGCGTGCCGGGCCGGTGCCATGTCGCGCCTGGAATAGTGGATGTCGCGGATGCCGCGCTCGGCGGCGAGGCCCTTGCGGAGGTCGAAGCGCACACGCAGCGTGGTGGTGGTCTCGATGGCCGTGCCGCAGCACTCGCTGCTGCCCTGGGCGAAGTGGCCGTCGCCCGCGGAGAACAGCGCGCCTTCGGTCCAGACCGGGAAGTAGACCGTGGTGCCAGCGGTCATCTGCTTGGTGTCGAAGTTACCGCCGTGCTCGCGGGGCGGCATGGTCCGTAGCGCCTCGCCGTCGATGGTCGGGTTGCGCGTGATCGCGCCCTCGGCAGAGGGCGGCAGCGCCAGCCCGCCGGCGGCGATGAGGTCGTTCTCCCGTGCAGCGATGCGCCCGAGCATGTCGCGCGAGGGTGCCACGCCCATCACCCCCATGAACGGTGCGCCGGGGATCTTGACGCCCGGTATCTCGTCGCAGACGGCGCCGCCGGCGTGCTGCTCCCACTTGGCGCAGAAGGGCTCGTCGAAGACGTCACGCAGGTAGCCGAAGCCCGGAAGGGCGAGGGTGAAGCCGTAGTCGCCAGGGATCACGTCCAGGACGTCGACGACCAGCAGGTCGCCGGGCTCCGCGTCCTTTATGTAGACCGGGCCGGTCAGGGGATGCACCAGGTTGAGATCGAGGCTCAGCAGGTCGTCGAGGGTGGAGTTCCGCGAAATCAGCGCGTCGCCGCCGTCGCGCGCCTCCATGAGCACCTCATCGCCCGGCTCGATGGTGAGGATGGGCGGGATGTCGGGATGCCAGCGGTTGTGCCCGGTCCCGGGCTCGTCGGCGAGCGTCCTGGAAAGGTCGATGCGTATCTCATGGGCTGCCATCTCGGTCTCCATCCCATGTTGCGGTGACGTTCTCTGATGGTCGCGTCCCTCTGGCAGGACATGCCAATGGTACACGCGGCTCTCGCCCCATGCTCCCACAATTGAACGGGACGGATTGAACGCACCGGCGCGGTGCCGCGAGGGAAGCCGCCCCTGCGCCTCTCAGTGTGTGGTCTCAGTGAATTCCCACTCGTAGAGGCAATCAATCGCGCCCGACATGCCAATTGTCCTTTGTAATATGCCGAATTAGCATATCATGTGTCCTCCTCGTGCGGTGGGGATGCGGTGGGATGCCGACGGCAAATTCCAGGTTATTTGATGTGTTTATGTGAATTGTGCAGAGCGATTGAACCGCCAAGCCGGTTCGAGTGATGCCCCGCGAATGAGCCTGCGCAGCCTCTTCGCCCTATTGCTCCCGGCTCTGGTCCTTGTCGCCGGGCCGGCACTCGCGGCCGACTACGCGTGGCCGGTGGTGCGGGTGGTCGACGGCGATACCGTGGCGGTCGATGCCTCGGCCGACATGCCGCCCGAGCTGGCCGACGTCAAAGTGCGCCTGAGAGATGTCGACACGCCGGAGAAGGGCGGTCGCGCCAAGTGCCCGGATGAGCGGGACGCCGGCCAGGCAGCGACCGAATTCACCACGAAGGCCGTCGCCGAAGCGTCGGCAATCGTGGTGCGCGACCCCAAATGGGGTAAATGGGGCGGCCGCGTGATCGCCGACCTCGTGCTCGACAATCGTTCTCTATCGGCCTGGTTGATCGCAGCGGGGCACGGACGAGCCTATGATGGCGGTCGGCGCGCGAGCTGGTGCCCCCAGCTTCAGACCCGGGAATAGCCGGACGCTGCGAACGCGCTGGCCCCAGGACACCGGGCTCGCCCATCCCACCGTCCGACCGCTCCATGACTCCTTGCCGCCTGTCGGTTAGCATCGGCGCCGACCCGCGCGGCGGACGGTCGCCGAGCGCGGAAGGGAGGGACCGATGGAAGGGCAACTCGCAACCAATCTCAGCCTCGAGCAGATGGACGTGGAGACCACGCTCCACGCTTTTACTCCGATCCACGAGCACGAGAAGACCGGCCCGCACATCATCACCAAGGGCGATGGCATCTACGTCACCGACAACAAGGGCAATACCTACATCGACTCCATGGCCTCGCTCTTCTGCGTCAACGCGGGATACGGACGGAGCGAGATCGGCGAGGCGATTGCCGAGCAGGCCCGGAGCTTCCCCTACTTCCACACCATGGCGGGCCATGCCAACGAGCAGCAGATCAGGCTGAGCGACCGGCTGATGGACCTGCTGCCGGACTCCATGAGCCGGCTTCTCTACGCGAGCTCGGGCTCGGAGGCGAACGACGCCAACGTCAAGCTCGCCTGGATGTATCAGCGCTGCCGCGGCAAGCCCGAGAAGCGCAAGATGATCGGGCGGCACATGGGCTATCACGGCGTGACCGGGATCGCGACCAACCTCTCGGGCCTGCCGCTCATGCACGAGGCCTTCGGCCTGCCGCTCCCGGGCTTCCTGCACACCGAGAAAGGCCACTACTACTGGGAGGGCGAGCCCGGCGAGAGCGAGCGGGACTTCTCCAAGCGCATGGCCGCCGCGTTGGAAGAGATGATCATCCAGGAGGGGCCGGAGACCGTCTGCGGCTTCATCGCCGAGCCGGTGATGGGCGCCGCCGCCTGCGTCGCGCCGCCGGAGGGGTACTTCGAGGAAATTCAGGAGGTCCTCAAGCGCCACGACGTGCTCTTCATCGCCGACGAGGTGATCACCGGCTTCGGCCGGCTGGGCACCTGGTTCGCGACAGAGAAATACGGCCTCGACCCCGATCTGATGACGCTCTCCAAGGGCATCACCAGCGCCTATGTGCCGCTCTCCGCTTCGGTGATCTCGGACCGCGTCTGGGAGGTGCTGCACGAGGGCTCGAAGGACATTCCCATTTTCGCGCACGGGCACACCGCGAGCGCCCATCCGCTCGCCTGCGCTGCCGCCAACGCCAACCTCGCGCTCATGGAGCACGAGGACATGGTGGGGAACGCGGCGTCGACCGGCGCCTATTTCAAGCAGCAGCTTGAGGAGCGTTGCGGCGACCACCCGCTGATGGGCGAGATTCGCGGCGACGGCCTGATGCTCGCGATCGAGCTGGTGGCGAACAAGGAGACGAAGGAAGAGCTCGACCTGGAGTGGGACTGCTCCCACCGGCTCTTCGATCTCTGCCTGAAGGAGAAGCTGATCACGCGCGGCTTCTTCGGCCACAACTCGACCTCCTTCGCGCCGCCGCTGACGATCACGCCGGATCAGGTCGACGACGTGATCGACCGCTTCTCCCGCGGCCTCGACAGGCTGACGGCCGACCTCAAGACGGAGTACGGCTTTTCCCCGCCGGCCTAAGCGCAGGACACGGGAGCGGCGCTCAGGCTCGCCGCGGCTGCTGATGCCGGCATTCAGGCGGCCTGCGGGGCTTGCAAGCCCCGGTCTTCGTAATCCGGGGGACGCGGAAAGCGCCGCCGCCCGCAACGGCAGCGACGAGCCGCCGTGGATGGCCGGCTTCGGGGCGCTGTCCGATCTTTCGGACGAGAATCGCCGCGTCCTCGAAGCGATCGAGATGGAGTTCGAGAGGCTCACACCCGAAGACGTCGCGTGATCCTCGCTGCCGGATAGCGTCCGGCTCGGCAAGCGTCCGCCGCTACGCCGCCTGCTTCGTCTGTAGCCCGTTCTCTTCCACCCAGCGGGTGGTGTCGTCGAGGGCGGCGGTGAAGCGGCGCATCATCTCCTCCATCTCCGCCTCGGTCATCACCAGCGGCGGGGCGAAGGCGAGGCTGTCGCCGGAGAGCGCGCTCCTGATGATCAGCCCGTGCTCGCGGGCGCGGTCCACCGCGTAGGTCTTCACGCCGAACGACGGGTCGAAGGAGCGCCGGGTTTCCTTGTCCGCCACCAGCTCGATGGCGGCCATCATGCCGACGCCGCGGGTGGTCCCCACCAGCGGGTGATCGGCGAAGCCCCTGATGCGCTCCTGCAGCAGGCCGCCCACGCGGCGCACGTTGCCGAGCACGTCGCGCTCCTCCATCAGCTCCTGGCAGCGCAGCGCCACGGCGACCGCCACCGGGTGGCCGGTGGTGGTGAAGGCGTGGGCGAAGAAACCTAATTTGCGGCTCTGGGCCAGCATGGCGTCGTAAATCTTCTGGTTGATCATCACCGCCGAGATCGGCTGATAGGCGCTGGCGAGCCCCTTGGCGAGCGAGAGCCCGTCGGGCCTGATGTTGAAGGTCTCGGAACCGAGCCAATTGCCGGTGCGGCCCGAGCCGGTGATGACCTCGTCGGCGAAGAACAGGACCTCGTACTTGTCGAGGACCGCCTGCACCTTCTCGAAATAGGTCTTGGGCGGCACGATGCAGCCGCCGCCGCCCATCACGGGCTCGGCGAAGAAGGCCGCGACGGTCTCCGGCCCCTCCGTCACGATCAGATCTTCCAGGTTGGTGGCGAGCCTCGTGGCGTAGTCCTCCTCGCTCTCGCCCGGCTCGCCGTAGCGGTAGAAGTGCGGGCAGTCGGTCTTGAGGAAGAGGTCGTTGACCGGCAGGTCGAAATCCGTGTGCATCTGCGGGATGCCGGTGACGCTGGCCGCGCCGCAGGTCACGCCGTGAAACCCCATGAAGCGGGAGATGATCTTCTTCTTCTCCGGCTTGCCGATGGCGTTGTGGTAGTACCAGGTGAGCTTGACCAGCGTGTCGTTCGCCTCGGAGCCCGAGTTGGCGAAGAAGACCCTGGCCATTGGCACATGCGTGGACGCCTTGAGCCGCTCGGCGAGCCGGCCCATCGGCTCGGTCGTCTTGTCGATCAGCGAGTGGTAGTAGGGCAGCACCCGGAATTGCTCGATCGCCGCATCGACCAGCGCGCTCTCGCTGAAACCGAAGTTGGCGCACCACATGCCGGCGACGCCTTCGATGTAATCGCGGCCCTCCTCGTCGATGATGGAGACACCCTTGCCGCGGGTGATGACGAGCGGCGGCGTCCTCTCCAGTGCGTCGAGATTGCCGTAGCCGTGGGCGACGTGGGCCACATTGCGCGCGCCGAGCGAGTTCGGGTTGCTGACGGGCGCGGGGCCGTCTTCGCCGGCGCTCAGGGTGGTGCTGCTTGCATCGTCCATCACGGGCCATCTCCGTCGCTTGGGGCCGTCGGCCGGAGCCTTCCTCCGGGCCGCGTGCATACTAGCAGGCTCGCGCCTCGTTCATATCCCTGAGTCGCCGTGGGAGGATGACAAGGGGAGTGCAGCGGGTGTGGCACGGGATACGCGCGAACATTTCTTGGCGGGATTCGCCGGGATAAAGTGGGAACCGCTTATGCACATGGCTCCGGTTCGATCAACATGCTGTAGGTAAGGGGTTCTGCATTGGTGGCGAGGCGGAAGAGCGAGCGGAAAGCAGCGTGGCGGGTTTTGCGGCGGTTGAAGCGAAAGACGAACTCATCGAGATAGGCCTGCAGATGCTTGCGACGCAGCCCGTGGTAGACGCCTCGCGCCCATCCTTTGAGGTTGGAGAAGATTTGGTGGATCCACGGCAGGACGAGGTGAGCGGCGGTCTTCCCGACGACATGGACATTGTGGCGATCGGCGGGGACCGCGGCGTAGCCGGACCAGCCGTCGGTTTTCGCGATGGCGTCGGGATCGGCGGCGGTTTCGACGAAGTGTCCGAGGTCGGCGGCGCCGTAGGAGGAGATTTCGGCCAGCCGCAGGCGGCCTGGGATGTTTCCGTCCCCGAGTTCGATGGCGCCGACGATGAGCATCTTGCCGTCGTGGCTGCGTCCTTGCCCTCCGGTGGGAGGATCGTCTTTGGTCCGGAATGGAAGGCTGGCCTCGTCGATTTCCACCAGGCCCGACAACGGGTTGCGCTCGGGGTCGACCATGCTGGCGCGCAGCTTGTGGGCGAGCAGCCAAGCGCTGCGGTAAGAGCCGATACCGAGCTGTTTCTGGAGCTGCAGGGCAGAGATGCCGTTGGAGTGGGTCGCCATCAGGTAGGCGGCCCAGAACCAGACGGTGAGCGGCAGCTTGCTGGCGTGCAGGATCGTCCCGGCCGTCACCGAGGTCTGCCGGCGGCAGCCGGCGCACTCGAAGGTGTGTGCTTTTCTGCGCAGCGCCCATCCCTTTTCATGGCCGCACGCGGGACAGACGAAGCCGTCCGGCCAGCGCATTTCGATCAGCCAGGCGGCGCAGGCGTCATCGTCCGGGAACATGTGCTGGAAGGCGAGGAGGCTGTCGGGGACCTGTTTCATGTGGTGGCTCCGTCGGCAGGAACGTATAGCGAACATTCTACCCGTTCCCCCGCCCTAACCTCAACCTCAACATCTGGTGGCAAACTCTCGCGACCGGAGCCATGTGCATAAGCGGTAAGTGGGATTAAGTGGGATACGCGGGATTCCGAGGCCCGGGCGGCGGCGGCGAAACGGCCCGCTCGCCGAGCGCCCGGTCGGCGCAGTGGACGAGCTCAGTCGTGTCGTGCTCGGTCGGGCTTCGCTTTGCATGACGCAATTCTGGCGCGCACAGCCGGCACCCTCCACCGCACCATGGTCCGGGCTCAGCGAGTGGGGAACACCCCATCCTCCTCCTTCATTCTCCTCCCTGGGGAGCAAAGGGAAGGTGGGCCGGCGCACATGCGAGAGACGGTGAAAAGGGGGCGGTCATGGCACCCGCCGTCAGCCGGGCGTGAGCGTGGCGAGCAGGCCGTAGTGGTCGGAAAGGGGCAACGCGTCGCCGTTCGGGACCGGCACCGCCGGCTCGTCGAGGACGGTCCGCACGTCGCTCGCCTCGACCCCGTGTCCGGCCCGCGGGCGCACGAAGATGTGGTCGACGCGCCGCGCCTTGCCTGAGGCCCGGTCGCGGTTGAGCGGGTTGGCCGGGTCCCACGTACCAGGCGGGCGGGCGGGCTCCGGCAGGCGGGCAGCGACGTTGGCGAAGCCGGCGGCGCTCAGTCGGCGTGCGGTCGTCGGGTCTGTGGCTGGATCGCTGTTGAAGTCGCCCGCGAGCACGACTGTCCCGTCGAAAGGTGCGCCGGCGGCATCGATTGCCTCGGCGACCTGCGCGCAGCGCCGGTCGGGCGCGCCCCGGCGTCGCCGCTGCCCGTAGGCGCCGCCGGCCGTGGCGTGGAGATTAATCGCGCGGCACCGGCCGAGGCCAGGCGTTCGTACCGTGCAGCCCAGCATCCCGCGCGGGCCGAAGAGGCCTTCCTCCAACGTCTGGTTCGCGAATGGCTTGCACGAAGCCTCTTCGATCGGATGGCGCGAGAGAGTGAGCAGCCCGGTGCCGTAGAATCGGCTGTCTTCCGTGATACCGGCGCGGTGGGGATAGAGATCGCCGAGCGTCGCCGCCAGCTCCTTCTTGACGCGCTGCGGGACCAGCTCCTGCAAGAGCACGATATCGGCGTCCACACTGCGCAGCGCTGGCGCGAGGTGGGCGGCGCGAGGGACGACGTGCGGCACGTCTTCGTAGAGCGCGGCGCCGAACAGGCGGATCTCGGTGAGGCCGGTATTGAAGGTCAGGATGCTAAGCATCAGCGCATCGCTGCCGTACGTCCGCCGGCCCATGAAAGCCGGTGCGCTACGGCCCCGGCCCTGCCCGGGTCACCGGCGGAGAGCTGCGGTTGACCAGGAAGAGGCCGGCGAATAGGAGCGCGACGGCGACGCCGATCCAGGGGCTCGGCACCTCGCCGAAAAAGAGGGCGGCCCAGCCCATGCCGGCGAGCGGGCCGATATAGCCGTTGGTCGAGAAGAAGACCGGCCCGGCCATGCGGATGATTTCCAGGCCGAGTACGAAGAAGCACGCGGTGAGCACGCCGCCGCCGATCAGCGACCAGTCGCCGGCGGTCATGGTGCCGTCGAACAGCCACCAGCTGTCAGCGGCGGCCATGACTGGCACCATCAGGACGGCGCTTGCGAAGGCGATCCCGCAGGTCAGCGGAATCGGTTTGCTGCCTGCTGGGCGGAGGAACACCACTGCAACGCTGCCGAAGGCGTAACAGACCGGTGAGCCGAAGGCCAACAACAGCCACAGCGCCATGTCGGGGTCCGGCAGGCTCGTCCCCGGGGCCAGCATCACCAGGATTCCTGCGAGGCCGAGCAGGATGCCCGCGACGCGCAGCAGGCGCACGCGGTCGAGCCGGAACAGGATCGAGAAGGCGTAAGTCAGGATCGGCGAGAGCGTGAGCGTGAGTGCGACCGCGCCGGCCGGCACCCTGGGCGCCGCGAGCGCCAGCAACGTGTAGGGGAGGACGATACCGATGAAACCGAAGAGGAAGTAGAAGCGGAGGTAGGCGCCCGTCAGCCTCGGTCGCTGCCCGACGACAAGGCCCGCAATCAGCGCGACCGTACCTGCGCCGACTCCCTGCCAGAAGACGAAGGGGACGACCGGGATGCCTTCGGTGATGGCGATCCGATTGAGCGAGAAGGTCATTGCGTAGCTGCAGGCCCCGAACAACAGCATGGCGAGCGGGACCAGGCGCCCGCCGTCCGGTTCGAAGCGGCTCACGGGGGGCTCCCCGTCACTCCGTGAGACCCGCGGTGAGTCCACCGTCGATGACGAGCGCCGTGCCGGTGATCCAGGCCGCGTCGTCGGAGGCGAGATAGACGAAGCCGTCGGCAATATCGCGCGGCGTGCCGATACGCCCGAGCGGGGTGCGGCCTGCTGCTCTTGCCAGGGCGGAATCCGGGTCCGCTTGTTCCGCGAGGAAGCCGTCGAACATGGGCGTATCGACGAAGCCGGGGCAGATGCAGTTGGCGCGAATGCCCGCCTTGGCGCCGTCGAGCGCCATGCAGCGCGTGAGCATGATCAGCCCCGCCTTGGAGGCGACGTAGGCGGCATCCTGCGGGACCGCGATGACGCCGGCGATCGAGGCCGTACTCAAGATGACGCCGCCGCCGGCTTGCGTGAAGTGCGGCCAGAACGCCTTCGAGACCCGAAAGGCGCCGCTCAGGTTGATGTCGATTTCCCGCTGCCAGTCGGCCTCCGGGAGCTCGGCCACGCCGCCCAGGATGGTGACGCCGGCATTGTTCACCAGCACCTCGATCCTGCCGTATGCCGTCAGCGACTCCTCCACAAGCCGCGCCACGTCTTGCTCACTGGTGATGTCGGCGCTCACGGCGAGCGCGGTGCCACCGTTCGCTACGATCGACGCGGAGACCGCGGCCGCACCCGCCGCGTCGCGGTCGGCGCAGACGACCGCCGCTCCTTCCTCGGCGAAGCGCAGCGCCGTCTCGCGGCCGATGCCCGACGCGGCGCCGGTGACGACGGCGTTCTTGCCGGCGAGTCTCACGGGGGCGGGGCGGTGAGCCTGCTCACGCGGGCATGGTCTCGTTTCGGCGCTGGGCGCGCTGCATCAGGATCAGGCCGATCACAGCGAACACGCTGAGGCAGATCAGGATGAACAGGCCCACCGCCGCCACATAGGCCCATTCGAGATTCTTGAAGGTGAGGTCGAGGATGTAGACGGAGATCGACTTGGTCGCCGTCCCCGGCCCGCCGCCGGTCATCACGTAGAGGACGTCGAAGATCTTGATACACTCGATGGTACGGATGACCAGTGCAATGATCATCACCATCTTCATGCGAGGCAGCACGATGCGCCAGAAGCGCTGCCACGCGTTCGCGCCGAGCAGGGTCGCCGCCTTCATCTGATCCTCGGGCACGCCCACCATCCCTGCGAGCAGGATCAGGAACATGAGCGGCGTCCACTGCCAGATGTCGGCGATCATCACCGAGACCATCGCAAGGCTGGAATCCGCGAGCCAAAGAATCTCGACTTCGGAGCCGCTGATCCGGCTGAGCAGGTCGTTGATGGGGCCCCTGCTCTGGAACAGCATGAAGAACATGTAGCCGGCCACCGCAGGCACGATCATCATCGGCATCAGCATGATCGAGTAGAAGAGCCGCTTGCCCACGAACTTCTCGGCGAAGAGGATTGCGAGGCCCAGGCCCAGCAGGAACTCGATGGGCACGCAGACGCCGACGATCAGGAAGGTCCGCCCGATCGAGCCCCAGAGCTTCGAATCGTCGAAGAGGTCGCCGTAGTTGCCGAAGAGGTTGGCGCTCTCGTAGGCCATGTACCAGGGCGTGCCGTCGAGCGGCCCCCACCAGGTGAAGCTCACGTAGAGCTGCATCACCAGCGGGAAGGCGACGATGAAGAGCAGCAGCAGCTGGGCAGGGAGCGTCATGTAGAGCCCGAGCTGCTTGCCCTGGCTCTCCAGCGGCGTAAGCACGGGCCGCCTGGATTTCGAGGCCGCCCGGCTCATTGCTTCAGCGCCCCGAAGGTGAGGCCGCGCACCAGATACTTCTGGATCGCGATGCCGAAGACCACCGGCGGTACCACGGCGATGAGGCCGAGCGCCGCCTTGGCGCCGTACATCTGCCCCGTCATCGCCGACGACAGCGAATTCATGTAGACCGGAATCGTGACCCATTCCTTGCGCGTCAGCAGCAGGGCGATGACGTAGTCGCTCCAATTCAGGATGAAGACGAAGAGCGTGGTGCTGGCGAGCGCCGCCTTCACCATCGGCAGCGTGATCTTCCAGAACACGCGGAACCAGCTGCAGCCCTCGACGAGCGCGGCCTCCTCGATCTCCTGCGGCACTTCATCGAAGAAGGTCTTCATCAGCCAGAAGGCGAAGGGCAGCGTGACGATGCCGTAGATGAGCGAGAGCCCCCACCAGGAATCCATGGCGCCGATGAAGGCCCACATGATCATCACCGGGATCATCACCGCGAGCGGCGGGAACAGGCGGAGCTGGAGGACGCCCAAGGGCAGGTTGCGGCCGACGCCGAAGCGGGAGACGGCATAGGCGCCGAGGGTGCCGGCGATTACCGCGATCGCGGTGCCCAGCAGCGCGGTAATCAGGCTGGACAGGATCGGCTTGGTGGCCGTCCTCTCGTGGGTGATGGAGTAGGCGTCCGTCTCGCCGGTGAAGATGTACTCGAAATTGGCGAAGGTGGGCTCGCGCGGCAGCCAGTGCAGGTCGCCTGCGGTCGACACCCATTCGGTGTGGGGCTTGAAGGCCATGGTGGCCATCCACACCACCGGCAGCAGCGCCAGGCCGACGGCGACGAGGATCAGCGCGTATCGCCAGAGGTGGGAGGTGTACGCTCTTTGCATCACGTCCGAGGTCACGCTTCCGCGCCGCTCGCAGCGCTCACAGGCAACCGCTCATCGCCATAGAGTGAGCACAGCCGGGGCGGGGGCGGGCGGTGCGCAAGCCCGGCGCACCACCCGCTTCGGACCGATTCGGCGTTGCCGGATCAGGCTTGATCGATGACCGTCGACCAGCCGGACTTCGCGGCGTTGATGAGCCCGATCATCTTGTCCTCGCCCTTTTTCCGGATGTGCTTGCGCCACGACTTGGCGGTGCTCTCCATCGCCTCCTGGGGCGTGATCTCGCCGGCCAACGCGGAGACGAGATTCTCGCTCAGCGTGTTGTGCATCGCGAACTGGCCGGGGATGGCGATGGTGGGCACCGCACGCGCCACCGTGCCTTCGATGATCGGCACGTGGTAGGGCTTGTAGGACTGGATGACCAGCGGATCCTGGAAGTTGGCGAGCTGGAAGGGATCGAAGAACCCGCCCGGATTGCCGGTCAGCAGGCTGAAGATCCGCGTCGAGCCCGACCACTGCAGCCAGAGATACGCCGCCTCCTGATACTCGCTCTGAGTCGAGACACCGCCGTTGTTGCCGAGATAGATCGTGGAGCGGCGCACCAGGTCGTTGCCGAACTGGTGACCCGGCGGCAGGAACGAGCCCATCTTCCCGCCTATCGCGGTTTCCGAATTGTCGAGGAACTTCGGGCAGTTGGAGAAGGTGCCAAGCATGAACGAGTTGCCGTTGGCCATGTTCCCGTAGTACTCGGGCCAGCTCCAGCCGAGGCCGCCCTTGTCGGACCAGTCGAGGCTCCTGACGTGCTCCTCGGTGGCCTGGATGCCCGCTTCGGTGTCGATGAGTGGGTTGCCCTCGTCGTCGAACAGGTGCTGGTTGGGATTGTCCTTGCTGACGTAGCGGTTGTACCAGGTGCTGATGCCCCAGAAGTGGCTCATCATGTTGCCGTTGCCGAGCATCCCCTTGGAGGTGAAGAACTCGGCCAGCTGGTCGCACTCGCCCCAGGTGCGGGGCGGTCCCAGCTCCCAGCCGTACTTGTCGCCGAACTCCTTCTGGTTCGCCGCGTCTTCCGCGAGATCCCTGCGGTAGACCCAGACCTGGGCGTCGCCGTCGTAGCAGACCGAGCGCGGTTCGCCGCCGTACTTGTAGAGCATGTCGTAGGATTCAGGCGTCGGCATGCCGCGTTCGGGGTCGGCGAAGTCGGCGCCGTGCTTCTCGATCCATTCGCCGAGCGGCGCGATGCCGTTGGCCTCCGACAGATCGCCCATGGCCGCGTAGCCGAAGGTGTAGACGTCATAGGCGGCGGAGCCGGTGGTGACGTCCTGGATCACCTTGTTGAACTGCTCTTCCGGCGAGACGGGGATGAACTCGAGCTTGACCCCGGTCTCGGCCTCCCAGATCGACTGCAGCGTCGGCCCGTCCGGCGGCCAGGCATTGGTGAAGTGGCCGATGGCGCCGTCGGTCATCAGGATGTTGAGTTTCTCCGGCGCCTTGCCCTCGGCCTTGAGCTTGCGCATGCCCTCGATGGCGCGGCCTTCGGACATGGTCTCGTTGTACTGATAGCGCTCTGCCCCGTCGAAGCCGGTGGGACCGCCCGTCATGCCCGGTGCCAGACCCTCTGCCCGCGCGGGGCGGATGAACCTGGGCGCGATACCGATCGGCGAGGTGAGCACCACGCCTGCGACGCCGGCTTTCAACGCCTGCCGTCGCGTAATCTTGATTGCCATTGATGCCTCCCTTGCAAGGTCTCGATGAGGTGGGCCGTGCCGTTGAGCCGGCGCACTATCGCCACGCAACCTATACCATGCGCGCATGGCGTCGCGCACCTTCCGTGCGCCTCCTCCGCTGACAAGCGGCGGTGGGAAGGACTACAAGGAGCCCTCGTGACCACAGGCAGCCGGAGGCGTATGACGATGAGCGGCGAGTGGCATCGGATGAGCGCACTGGCGCTCGGCGCGGGTATCGAAGGCGGCGCCATCGACCCGCGTGCGCTGACCGAATATTTCCTGGAGCGGATCGAAGAGGTCGACGGCGACCATGCGATCTACCTGCGACTCACCGCCGCCCGCGCCCGCGCCGAGGCCGAGGCCGCCCACCGGCGCGCCCAAATCGGACTCCGGCAGTCTCCGCTGGACGGCGTGCCGATCTCGTGGAAGGACCTTTACGACAGTGCCGGGGACGTCACCAGCCACGGCACTCCGGCGCTGGCGGACCGTGTCGCAACCGGCGACGCAAAGGTTCTGGCCCGCGCCACCCGAGCTGGGCTGGTGTGCCTGGGCAAGACGAACCAGACCGAGTTCGCCTTCTCCATCCTCGGTCTGAACCCCAAGATGGGCACCCCGCCCAACCCCTTCGACGAGGCCGTCGCGCGTATACCTGGCGGGTCGTCTTCGGGCGCCGCCGTTTCCGTCTCGCGCGGCCTCGCCGCTGCCGCCATCGGTTCGGACACAGGCGGCTCCGTGCGCGTGCCGGCAGCCTGGAACGGCCTCGTCGGCCTCAAGACGAGTTTCGGCCTGCTGCCGCTGGAGGGCGTGCTCGGGCTCAGCACCAGCATGGATACGGTCGGTCCGCTCACCCGCGACGTGGCCGATGCCGCCGCCCTCTTCGCCATCCTCGACGGGCGCTTTGGCGCCGGCAACCGCTCCGCGCCCGACCTCGCGAGTTCCGCTCTCTCCCGCGCCCGCTTCGCGCTGCCCACCACGCTCGTGTGGGACTCGCTCGATCCCGGCGTGGACGCGCCTGCCCGCAGCGCGGTCAGGCGCCTGCGTGCGGCCGGCTGCGCCATCGACGAGACGCCGGTGCCCGAGTTCGATACGGTCGGGGAGCTGGTCAGCCGCTTCGGCGCGTATCACGCCGCCGAGTGCCACGCGCTCTGGTACGACGTCATCGAGGCAAGGCCTGACCTGATCTACGCCCCGATTTGGGAACGAATTCGTGTCGGCGCGCAGATTTCGGCCACCGATGCCGCACGGGCGAAGCAGGGGCTCGCCGCGGCCGCCGCCTCCCTCCACACCAGAATGCGGCAGCACGGCGTTTTCCTCATGCCAACAGCGGCGGCGAGCTCCCCGCCCATCGCCGCGCTCGAAGCCGATTCCGAGGTCTACAGGGCGGCCAATATTGCGGCGCTTCGCAACACGCGCCTCGGCAACTACCTCGATTGCTGTGCGCTGACGCTTCCCTGCGGGCGGGACCAGAATGGCGTGCCGGTCGGATTGATGCTGATGGCCCCGTCCGGGGAGGAGGAGCGTCTGCTGCGCTTAGGCCACGCTATCGAGCCTGTGATTGCTGAGGGCGCGTAGCCTGAGCCTCGTCTGACGCGTGCGTGACGTGGGCCAGCGAGCGCCCCGTCATCGCCGCAGGTGCCGGAAGGCCCATCAGGTCGAGGATTGTCGGCGCCACGTCGGCCAGCGCTCCGTCGCGGAGCGCGACGCCGGGTGCGCCCGCGAGAACGGCGGGGACGGGACCATGCGTGTGCGCCGTGTGGGGCGTCTCGCCGTCTGCGCCCCGCATCTGCTCGGCATTGCCGTGATCGGCGGTGATGAGGAAGGCGCCGTCGGCAGCCTCGACCGCGCCCGCGAGCCGGCCGAGGCACCGGTCCACCGCGGCGACCGCCGCCATCGCCGCGTTCAGGTCGCCTGTGTGGCCAACCATGTCGGTGTTGGCGTAGTTCACAACGATCAGATCGAAGCGACCGCCCGCGATAGCCTCGATCGCACGATCGGTGACTTCCGGTGCCGACATCTCGGGCTGCAGGTCGTAGGTGGCCACCTTTGGCGAGGGCACGAGCACCCGTTCCTCGCCCGGCATCTCGCGCTCCTCGCCGCCGTTAAGGAAGAACGTCACATGGGCGTACTTCTCGGTCTCGGCGACGCGCAGTTGGTGCAAGCCGGCGCGGGAGACGACCGCGCCGAGGCTGTCTGCCACGTGTTGCGGGGCGAACATCGTCTCGGCCAGACGGTCCAGGCTCTCCGAATAGCTGCACATGCCTGAGGCTGCGGCGAAGCGCACGCGCCGGTCGCGCGCAAAGCCGTCGAAGGCGGGGTCGAGCAGCGCCGTCAAAATTTGGCGTACGCGGTCGGCGCGGAAGTTGGCCACGATCAGCCCGTCGCCATCCGCGGCGCCCTGATAGCCGGCGATCGCCGCGGGCTCGACGAACTCGTCGCCGATATCGTTCGCATAGCTCTCTCTGACGGCCGCAGTTGCGTCCGCCGCCGGGCGTCCGCGTGCGGAAACCAGTGCGTCGTAGGCGCGGGCGGTCCGCTCCCATCGCCGGTCCCGATCCATGGCGTAGTAGCGGCCGGCAACGGTCGCGATCCGCACGTCGGGGAGATCGCGAAGAGCCGCCTCGAAGCGCGGCAAGTTGTCGATGGCTGAGCGCGGCGGCACGTCGCGGCCATCGAGGAAGGCGTGGATCGCGACGGGCACGCCGTGGCCGCTCACGATCCGCGCGAGCGCCGCAATGTGATCCTGGTGCGAATGAACGCCGCCCGGCGAGACGAGCCCCATCAGGTGGCAGCGACTCCCGCTTTTACGCAGCCGCCGGATGAGCGAGAGGAGGGCCGGGTTACGGGCAACCGAGCCGTCGGCCACGGCGTCGTCGATGCGGGGCAGGTCCTGCGGGACGACCCGGCCTGCGCCGATGGTCATATGCCCCACCTCGGAGTTCCCCATCTGACCCTGCGGTAAGCCTACGGCGTTGCCGGCGGTGGCGAGCAGGCCCCACGCGCGGTTTGCGGTGAGCCGGTCCCATACCGGCGTCTCGGCAAGCGCGATGGCGTTGTGCTCCGTCTCCTGCCGATGCCCCCACCCATCCAGCACGCAAAGGACGACGGGGCGGTACTTGCGTTCCCTGCCCATGGCCCGGCCTTCTAACCTGCCCGCCCCCCGTTGGCCACGGTTCGGGTCTCGCGCTGCGCTTCGAGGTTTGATACTCGGCGGCTGGAGTCAGGGCGTCGGTTCTGGCAATAGAAAGGCCAGGGACGTTAATAAGGAGTCATGCAGTTGTGGGCGGGGCTCGATTCATGACGGCGCTCGCCGTCTTTTTTCTTGCGATTGCGGTTGTCGTTACGAGCGCCCGTGCCGATGGGGTGGGCTTCCACGACATTTCCATCGAGGTGGACGGCGAACGGCTGATCACCGCACTTTGGTATCCGACCGACGCGCCCCCCGAAGAGACGACCGTCGGCCCCTTCACCATGGCAGCGAGCCGGGAAGCGCCGATCGGTGCGGGGCGCTACGGCCTCATCGTGATTTCGCACGGGACCGGCGGCGGCCGCCTGAACCACCGCGATACGGCGATCCGTCTGGCCGAGAGCGGCTACGTCGCCGTCGCCCCCGAACATGCCGGGGACAACTTTCGCGACAAGAGATACAGCGGCACATCGGAGAATTGGCGGCGGCGCCCGCGCCAGCTGAGCGCGGTTCTGGATCGGCTCCTCGGCGACTCCGACTTCGGCCCGCACATCGACATCCGGCGTATCGGTGCCATCGGGCACTCGGCCGGCGGCTACAGCGTGCTCGCCTTGATCGGGGGGCGGGCGGACATGGCCGTCCTCGTCCGCCACTGCACCCGCCATCGTGAGGACGACGCTGGGTTCTGCGGCTATGGACGGCCTGACGGAGAAATTGACGGCACAATGCCCGACCTCTCGGACCCACGGGTCGTTGCTGTCGTGGCCGTCGCGCCGGTCGGGGCGCTCTTCGGCGAAGGCGCCTTCGCGGGCGTCGAGGCACCGACGCAAATTCATCGTCTAGGAGCGTGCGCCGTAGAAAAATCCGCGCGGCGAAGTTGGTATTGGATGGGGTGTGGGTGGATTGGCGTCAGGGGGCAGTATGATGCGACACGCCAGTTGCGTTTGGGAACTGCCCGATGCCGACCACGTATCGTCCCTACCAGCCGGAGCAGCCCTTGCTTCTGCCGCCGGACTTGCAGGAGTGGGTTCCCCCAGGGCACCTGGCTCATCACGTCAGCGATGTGGTCGATGCACTGGACTTGACGGCGTTCTATGCGCCCTACGAGGGGGACGGTCGACGCAACGCCCCCTACGAGCCGTCGATGATGGTCAAGGTGCTGATCTATGCCTACGCGACGGGCACATTCTCCTCGCGTGCGGTGGCGAGAAAGCTGGAGGAGGATGTAGCGTTTCGGATGCTCGCGGCGGGCAACTTCCCGCAACATCGCACGGTATGTGAGTTCCGCCGCCGACATCTGGCGGAGTTCAGCGAGCTGTTTGTGGGGGTGGTGCAGGTGGCGCGCGAGATGGGACTGGCGCGGTTCGGCAAGCTCTCGGTCGACGGGACGAAGGTGCGAGCGAACGCGAGCAAGCGCAAGGCGATGAGCTATGAGCGGATGGGCAAAGAGGCGGCTCGCTTGCAGGCGGAGATCGAGGCGCTGCTGACGAAGGCGGGGATGGTGGACGCCGAAGAAGACGATCGTTGGGGCGAGGATTTCCGGGGCGACGAGTTGCCCGAGGAGTTGCAACGCAGGGAGAAGCGCCTGGCGGCGATCCAGGCAGCCAAAGCGCGTTTGGAGGCGGCGCAACGCGGGCGCGACGCTGAGCGCGGGCGCGAGCCTGGGCAGGACCGCAATCCCCGGGGCGGGCGGCCCTACAAGCGGGCCTACGGCGAGCCCGCGCCGAAGGCGCAGAGCAATTTCACCGATCCCGAGAGCCAGATCATGAAGACCAGCAGCGAGGGATTCCAGCAGTGCTACAACGCGCAGATGGCGGTCGATGGGGAGCACCAGATCATCGTCGCGACTCAGGTGGGGCCACAGGCCAGCGACCAGGGTCAGCTGGTGGGGATGCTCGACGAGATCAACGAGACGTTTGGGGTCGAGCCTGCGGTGGTACTGGCCGATGCGGGCTACTGCAACGAGCCGGATCTGTTGGAGCTGGAAGATCGCGGCATCGACGCGCACGTAGCGCTGGGGCGTGAAGGCAAGTCCCAGGTGGCGGTCGACCCGGCCCGGCTCCCTGCCACGCACCGCATGGGTGAGAAACTGGCGCGCCCCGCGGGCAAAGCCCGGTACGCGCAACGCAAGTGGCTCTCGGAGGCGCCGAACGGGTGGATCAAGGAGGTGCTCGGATTCCGACGATTCAGCCTGCGAGGCTTGGCGAAGGTGCGCGGC
This sequence comes from Alphaproteobacteria bacterium, assembly GCA_965262755.1. Lineage (GTDB taxonomy): Bacteria > Pseudomonadota > Alphaproteobacteria > UBA828 > UBA828 > WTGU01. The sequence continues at coordinate 3,240,242 of OZ253557.1, forward strand.
GAGTGGGACCTCGTGTGCTTGGCGTTGAACATCAAGCGGATGGGGACGGTGGCCACGTGCTGAGGCAGGTGCTGGCCTGCCAACGCACTTGCTCCGGGGCGCGCAGTGCCCATCGACCGCGTATGAAACGCGAATCTCTTCCGTTCCGGCCTTCCGGTCTGGGATTTCCATCCCAGAGTCGGGCGGGCCAGATGTCCACACTCGGGCCAAGATCCCACCTCTCCCGCGCACTTGCACCAAACGCCTGGCATCAAGACTTCTACGGCGCACGCTCCTAGAGGGCGACCGGGTGCTGCGCGAGCCGTGGCATACGGAGAACGTCCTGAAGCTGATGGGTGACAATGCGAGCCTCATTTCTCATCCGGTAGCCCACCACTTCGCCTTCATCTCACCGTTTCCGGACGTCTTGGCCGGTACGGTCGGCCCTGCGGGGCGCGATCCAGCGGGATTCGATCGACGCGCGTTCCTCACCCGGATCGACGAACGGATTCTGAGCTTCTTCGGGGACACTCTGCCCGCGCCGTGACGGTGGTTGGGCCGCGTCTGGTCGGGGCCTCGCGCGTCCCAGCGGGCCTCAGGCTGACTCGGCGCTGTCGCTGCGGCTGATGGTTACCGGGGCGCCGCCGGTAAGCGTCTGGTAGACGACGCAGTAGCGCTCGGTGAGCTTGTAGAGCCTGTCGAGGGCCTCCGGCGCGGCGTCGCTCGCGACCTCGAAGTGCAGGCGGATCGCGCGGAAACCGACGGGTGCATCGCGGTCGACCCCAAGGGTCCCACGCACGTCCAGATCGCCTTCGGCGCTCACCCGCGCACCCTGAATGTCGATTGAGAGCGCGGTCGCGACTGCCTTGAGCGTCACCCCGGCGCAGGCGACGAGGGCCTGGAGCAGCATGTCGCCGGAGCATGCTTGCAGGCCCGTGCCGCCACCGGAGGGGTGCAACCCGGCCTCGACCAGCGCCTTGCCGGTATCGACCGAGCAGGCGATCTCCGAATCGTCCACAGCGCCTGCGGCTTTGAGAACGATGAGCGCGGCGTCCGTGTCTTCGCGGTAGCGTTCCTTGAGAGGCGCCTGCAGCGACCTGAGTTCGTCGGCGTCCATGGTGTCCTTCCTCTCTAGCGTCGATAGGCCGCGGCGGGGTGTTGCGCCGGCAGGCGCGCACGGCCAAAGAGTTTCTCGCGGAGCGTGCCCGGCGCGTAGTCCGATTGCACCAGTCCGCGCCGGCGGAGCTCCGGCACCACGCCGTCGATGAAGTCCGCGAACGTGCCGGGGGTGACTGCGTAGACGATGTTGAAGCCGTCCACGCCCGCCTCGTGCCAGGTCTGGAATGTGTCCGCGATCTGCTCGGGCGTGCCCGTGAGGAACTGGCCCGAAGCCCGGGAGCGCGCGAGATCGCGGAAGGTCAGCGACTTGTCCGGCGCCGATTCGATGAGCCCCTTGACGACGCCCTGTATGGCGTCGGTCTCGAGGTTTGCCAGCGGCGCGTCGAGATCGATCGCGCCAAGGTCCACGCCGACGCTGCCGCTCATTTGTGCGAGCCCGCCCTCCACGCTCGATTGCGCCAGATAGTCCGCCGCCTTGGCCTTGGCTTCCTCCTCCGTTCCGCCCACCACCGGGGTGACGCCTTGGAAGAACAGGATGTCCGCAGGGTCCCGACCCCGCCGGGCCGCGCGGGCGCGGATATCCTGAACGACGCCGGCGGACGTCTTCAGGCTCCGCATCGAAGCGAACATGAACACGCACTCCGCATGGGTGGCGGCGAACTCCCGCCCCCGGTCGGACGAGCCCGCCTGGAAGAGCAGCGGCGTGCGCTGCGGCGAGGGCTCGGAGAGATGAGGGCCCTCGACCTCGTAGTAGTCGCCGGCATGGTCGATGGTATGAATCTTGGCGGGGTCGGCATAGACGCCGCGCGCGGTGTCGCAGAGCACCGCGTCCTCCTCCCAGCTTCCCTCCCAGAGCTTGTAGGTGACCTCCAGATATTCTTCGGCACGGCGGTAGCGCTCGTCATGGGGCGGCAACCCGCCGAGGCCGAGATTGGTGCCCGCGTTCGGCAGGTACGAGGTCACGATGTTCCAGGCGATGCGCCCTTGCGTGAGGTGATCCAGCGTTGAGATCTGACGGGCGAAGGTGAAGGGGGGAACCTGAAGGACGGAGCTGGTGAAGGCGAAGCCGAGATGCTCGGTTGCCATCGCCATGGCCGGGATGAGCGGCATCGGGTCGTTCGCCGGGATCTGCACGGCTTCGACGATCGCGGTCTCCGGCCCGCCGCGATAGAGGTCGTAGGTGCCGATCACATCGGCGAGGAAGAGCGCGTCGAAACCGCCCCTCTCCAGCAACCGGGCGAGCTCGAGCCACGGTTCGATCCGGTTGAACTCGCGTTGACGCGTGTCGTCCCGCACCCAGAGGCCGTGCTGGATGTGGGAGACGCAGTTCATCGAGAAGGCGTTGAGGTGGATGCGCTTGCGCATCGGCGCTTGTCTCCCGAGCCGCGGCCGCGGGCAAGAATGGCACGCCCGCGCCGGCTGCGAAACGCGGAACGCGCGCGGCCCGCGCCTTGGTATTATGGTCGCGGCCCAAGCGAGTCGTTTGTTGCCGCGAACCAGGCCGAGCGCCGGAGATGACAGGGGAGGCGATGGCGGAGGATCGTGCAGCGGACCACACGGTCGGCGTCGACGGCAAGGTGGTACTGGTCACCGGCGCATCGCGCGGCATCGGTGCGTGCTGCGTCCGCTCGCTGCTCGATGGCGGCGCCTCCGTCGTCGTCCACTACAACACACGGCGGGAGGCAGCCGAGGCATTGGCGCAAGCCGCGCCCGAGCGCTGCTTTCCGGTGGGTGCCGATCTCGCGGAGGAGGAGGCGCCCCACGCGCTCTGGCAGCAGGCGCTTGCCTGGCAGGGCCGGATCGACGTGCTGGTCAACAACGCGGCCGTCTATGAGGCCGAGCCTGCGATCACCGATGATGATGGCTGGCCCGCAGCGTGGCGCGCCGTCTGGCAGCGAACGCTGCAGATCAATCTGCTGGCCCCCGCCGAGCTCGCCACGCTTGCCGTCGAGCACTTCCGCTCGCGGGGCGGCGGCATCCTGATCCATCTATCGAGCCGGGCCGCCCATCGCGGTGAGAAGCCGCTGCTCGGTTCCTATGCAGCGAGCAAGGGCGCCCTCAATGCGCTGAGCCACACCTTCGCCCGCAACCACGGCGCGGACGGCGTCCTCTCCTACGCTGTGGCGCCCGGCTGGGTGGGGACGGATATGTCCTGGGATTACATCAACGAGACCGGCGATCGCGGACCGCTCGCCGAAAACGCCCTCGGCACGCTGATCCCGCCCGAGGAGGTGGCGAACATCGTGACCTTCCTCGCCTCCGGCGCGGCCCGTCACGCCACCGGCACGGTGATCGACATCAACGGTGCGTCCTTCCCGCGATAGGGGGGACGGAGGTGCGGATCACCGTCGCAAACAATTGCGCGAATCGCAAAAATGCTATATCTGAGTGATCGAAGGTGTGGACCGTCGAGTCCCTGAATGAGACCGTGGACGAGGAACTTCAGGCGTTACCCGCCGATATGCGGGCACGCCTCACGCGAATCTGCGAATTGATTTCCACGGTGGGTCTGGAGCGTGTGGGCGCACCGCATGTCAGGCACTTGAGAGGTCCGCTCTGGGAAATGCGTATGAGCGGCAGGGCGGGAATATCGCGTGCGGTCTATGTCGCAAGCAGAGAGGACAAGAGAATTGTGATCGTGCGGGCGTTCATCAAGAAAACCATGAAGACGCCTCGCCGAGAAATCGATTTGGCGCTGCGCCGCGCCAAGGAGGTGACAGGATGAGCAAGCTGGCCGATTTGCACGAAAGGTGGAGCCGGGAGCCGGAATATCGCGAGGCCTACGACGGGCTGGGCCTGGAGTTCGAACTTTCCCGCTCTCTCATCGAGGCACGCACCCGTGCAAAGCTCACACAAGCCGAACTGGCCGAACGCATGCAGACCACGCAATCGGTGATCGCCCGGCTCGAGAGTGGCCGGAGCCGACCGTCGACGAGGACGTTGGAAAAGATCGCGCAAGCGACCGGCACGAGGCTTCGTATCAACTTCGACCCGGCGTGACGATCGCTGCAGCACTGTCATCGATATCAACGGCGCCTCTTTCCCATGCTTGGGAGACGGCCCGTCGTGGAAGACGCGACAGACACGGAGGGCAACCATGAAGGCAACCACAGGGTTCGCCGCACTGGCGACGATCGGGCTGTTGGCACTCACGGGCTGCTTACATGATGGCGGAGACGACGACTCTCCTGCATCCGGACCTCGGCCAACCACCGAGACGGACACGTCGACGGCAACCCTGAACGATTCGCGCAGCGCGAATTCGGCCGAGATCCTGGACGGGCTCTGTTGCAAGCTTGGCGAAGGGGCGATGCGTGATCAGGGGGCTTCCTTTTCACCTTATGATTCTGCGTTGGCCAGACGGTCCTGTAGCCATGCCATGGCCTCGGTCAGAGCGCACGGTCCGAGAGCGAAGGCGCGCTCGACGATCCGGGCCTCGCCGACAATGCCGCCCTGGAGGGCGAACATCCCGGCCTGGCCCTTGCGCAGCGCGCGCATCACCTCGAAGCCCTTGATCGTGGCGTAGGCCGTCTTCAGCGTCTTGAACCCGCGCACGGGCCGGATCAGCAGCTTGAGCTTGCCGTGGTCGGCCTCGATGACGTTGTTGAGGTATTTCACCTGCCTGTGCCTCGTGTCCTTCGGGCACTTGCCCTCGGCCTTCAGCTCCGCGATGGCAGCGGCATAGGCCGGCGCCTTGTCGGTGTTGAGCACCTCGGGCTGCTCCCACTCTTTCAATCCTCTCAGCGCCTTGCCGAGAAATCGCTTCGCTGCCTTGGTGTTGCGGGTCGCCGAGAGGTAGAAATCGATCGTGTTCCCGAGCTTGTCCACCGCCCGGTACAGATACGCCCACTTGCCGCGGACCTTGATGTAGGTCTCGTCGACGCGCCAACTCCGCGACTGCGGCCGGCGCCACTGCCAGCGCAGACGTTTCTCCATCTCCGGCGCGAAACGCTGCACCCAACGATAGATCGTGGAGTGGTCGACCGCGACGCCGCGCTCGGTCATCATCGCTTCGAGGTCGCGGTAGCTGATCGGATACCGGCAGTACCAGCGCACGGCCCAAAGCACGATCTCCCCCCGGAAGTGACGTCCCTTGAAGTCGCTCATGCCTCAACCCCTCGCTCCAGATCACGCAGACAAGTCACCAACCAGCCGGACTTTGCAACAGAGCCAGCTTGGACGCGACGGCGGCCACCTCGACAAGGACGTGGCCATGCTCCGACGGGCCGCGGAGGGTGGATTTGCACTGGCACAAATCTCCATGGGCTTCAGGTTAAAGAAGAGCGAAGAATGGGCAGAGGCGGCGCGGTGGTTCAGGCGAAGCGCCGAACAGGGACACCCGATAGGCTGGTATCAACTCGGACTGGCCCACTACAAAGGACGCGGGGTGACCCGCAACCGCAGGCAGGCCTTCGAACTCATACTCCGCGCGGCCCGCAGCGGACACGCCAGTGGTGAGCATGGCGTGGGATTGTTGTACGAGAGGGGACTGGGGACGGCGCGCGATGTGGCGAAGGCGCGACAGTGGCTGCAACGGGCCGCGGACAAGGGGCTTGAGGAAGCACGGGAGAAACTGAAGTCACTATCGGAGGCATCGACGGACGGGGCAATGGAGCGCGGCACGCTGATGTGGGCGGCCAAGCGGTCGAACGTTCGCGCCGGGCCGGGGACGAATTACGCAAAAGTCGGCCTTCTCAAGGTCGGAGATGAGGTGCGCGTTATCGAACGGATCGGAGACTGGTTCAAGCTGCAACCGAAGCCCAGTCAGCCGGAGCGATACGTCTACGCGCCGCTGCTTGGCCAAACGAAGCCCGGCATGTGAGGCAAGACGGCCTCAAATGCCGCAAGGACTTAGCCGGTACCATTCTTCTCGAATAGAACGAGGAATGGGTCGTTCAGAGAGCACGTTGAGTGACGCTCGAATTCATCGCTCCGGTGAGCGATAATGTTCCAATCAAGTTGTCACCTGTGGCCGCCTGAGCATCCTGACCCAAACCGTTGGAAACCGCGTAGAGCGCGACGCTCTTGCACAATTTTATGGGACACGATCTGTAGAGATATGTCGGATGCGGTGGGAAGGCTGCTTGCTACTATCGTCAACTGTGTGGCCGCGGGAATGGCAAGAGCCAATTCTGTTAAGCATTAGAGCGGCGATTTACTCCGTGTTATGGCGTCAGTGCAAGTTATCGTCGCGGCCGCACAGACAAATTGGCTGAGGACCTGCACCCAGACGATCTTATGGCCGAATAGAATTGGCGCCCTCAAGCTGCGTGCGGGGAGGACCTGCAGCTCGCGGATAAATCACGCATATCGTCGGAAACCAAAATAGTACCCAGCGCGGCATGCAGTGAGGCGTAAGAACGCCGTAACCAGGCCTGTTCAAATGCTAGCGAATGTCAGCGTATAACTGTCTGCCGAGAAGCGATATCGGTACGGCGGCCTCCCGCCCTAATAGCCAAACCTGAAGGCCACGACCGAGTCGTGGCTGGCATGCCAGTCGGCGCATTGGGTGCTAATTTGGCGATTGGTGTACAGACTTGGCTTGGAACACATGAGTGTGGCTTCAGTGTTGAACAATATCGCGACTGCAGCAGATGAGAGCGAGGTTCGGACTATTCCCTTCTGAGTGAGCCGATGGGCTGTTCGACCTCATTTCCTAGGATGGTGCAGCCAGTCCGTCTGGCACGAACAGTCGTCGTACACACAGCGATCGCTTTGAGATGTTGCCCACAAGAGACGATTGAGATCGTGGCCTCTTCAGCGCGGCGGGCGTAACATCCAGCAGGCCGCGGTTACGGAGCCAATCTGGGCGGCGAGCACCCTTCCGATGTAGACGAGAGAGAATTCGGGGGCGCGCGCCACGTCGCTGGAGTGCCCGAGGCTCGGCCACGTTGACTAACAAGGAGGGATTGGGATGCCCGACATCTTCAGAAGGCGGTTGTCGGTAGTCATTGGCGTCTTGATCGTTCTGGCTGGGGGCGCATCGATATCGGCCTTGGCGCCCAGCGCCCACGCCATCACGCAGGACGATCACTTTCCAGAGCACCGCGCAGTCTGGAAGATCATCGACGGGAAGCGCAAGTACCAGGCGAGTGCGTTCGCCGTCGGGCCGCGTCTGGTCGTCACCGTAGCCCACAACCTCTTCGACGTGGTGTTGAGAGCAAGAACGGAAGAGATGGTGCTCGTTCAAGCTGGCCGGGACGGCCACATCGATGTTGTGCGCGCCCGCTCGATCTCGACGACGCACGACCTGGCCCTTCTGGAGACGGCGACACCGATGGCACACCACCTCACGGTCGCGAATGCTCTTCCCCACGGTCTGGCCGATCAGTTCCATGCAGTTGGCTACCCTGCAGGGAAATTCGAAACCGTATCGGTCATCGCGCAAACCCTCCACGGTGACGCGGACTACTTCGACCTCCCGATGGACCGGATCGTCCCAAGCGGCATGAGCGGCTCGCCGGTTCTGGCACCGAACGGAGAGGTGATCGCGATGCTGCGCACGGCCAGCGCGAATGTGGCGGGCGGAGTGAGGGTCGAATACCTGAAGCGGTTCATGGACGGCGACCTCGGTGTGAGCTGCGGAGTCTTGGCGCTAAAGGCTTGTCTGGACAAGGCAACGGCACATACCAAGCGGCTCGCCGAAAGGGGAGACATCGCGGCGCAGTACCAGCTCGGGCGCGAGCACCGCTACATCCCTGGCGAATCCGACATTGGTTGGTTGAAGCGCGCTGCGGAAGGAGGGCACGCAATTGCCCAAAGAGCACTGGGCAATGTGTTGTACGATGGCGCGAGAGGTTTGACCAAGAACTGGACGCAATCCAACTACTGGATGCAACTTGCCGCGGAAGATGAGGATTCAGCAGCCCAGGTTAACCTTTCCATCGCATATTTGTTCGGAGAAGGCGTTGCGAGGGACATCGACAAGTCGATGTACTGGCTTCTCAAGGCACTTCGTAACGGCGACATAGGGGCGGAATTCAACCTCGGCCTGAACTATTTTAAGGGCGACGGACTCATACTAGATAAGGGACTCGGAAGGTACTGGCTGCGGCGGGCAGCGGAGCGCGGATACGACCGTGCCCGGGAGTTCCTGAAGGAACATGCGGATTGACACTAAGCCTCGCATGGCGAGGACGATGCTAGTGTCCTGATTCCTTAGAGCCGCTTGCAAAACTCTGATCGATTCGGAGCGGCGCAAGAACACCCAAGTTAGCAGCGACATCGGCGCACGGCAATTTGCGCGATTTTGATCGCGACCATGGTCGGATCAGTGTTGATCGGCGCACGGGTTCGGTGCCGATCGGCGCGGTAACCCATTGATCTGGCTGGATTACGGGGGGTCAACAAAGCGTGCTTAACAACAATCAGGTGCTCGGTCCAGACTGAACCCAAGCGTTTCGTCAGTCCTATCATAGCGGAGCCAGAGGGCCTTCACCGGATGAATACGCTGGTGGCGACGTTCGGCGCCGACGACGCGCCGGTTTCCGAACGGCAGTTCCGGAACTGGATGGTGAGCAAGCCGCCGCTGCTCCGTTGACCGGCGCTGCGACCGTCCCCGGACGGCGAGGCGCAGGCGCCCATCCAGGTTGCCGCACCTCACATGCCGATGCCTCCGCCGTGGGAGCGCTCGCGGCGTAGCGTCAGGGTCCGCTCCTGGACCTCCTTCGGCGGGTCGAGTATGCGCTCGCGCCGGGCCTCGTCGGACCAGGGGGCGCGGAAGCAGCCACGATGCCTACGATTCACGAATTGAGCCAACAGTTAAGGTCTCGGGCTCAGGCAAGCTTGGCGCCGATCGGAACGAAACCGGCCTCGGAGAACCGCCACAGTGCGATAAGCAGCTTGCGGGCGAGCGCGACGATCATCACCCGGCGGATCCTCCCCCGCGACCCCGCGGTACGCTTTTCGAACCACTCACTGAGTGCGCTCTGAGGCTGATGACGTACCCAGGGCCACGCCATCTGAATGAGCTGCGCGCGGATCCAGGCCGGACCGTCGCGGCCGATCCCCTGGTCGCGTTCGCCGTCCCCGCTGGCCCACGGTGTTGGCGTCATGCCGACCCAGCTTGCGAGCCCGCGGCGGTTGCGGAAGCCACGGTAGAAGATCTCGTGGACGAGCACTGTCGCGTCGTTCTCGCCGACCCGCAATGAACGCGACCGACGTAGAATGACGCAGGTAAAGGTCAAGGAATTTGACCGGAGAACGCGTATCGTTCGGCGCAGCAACGAGTTCGGAGAGCCGGGCCTCAGTCCTGGATAGACAAAGCCGGCAAGATTGATCGATTGGGGAGAGAGCAGGGTGCAAGAAACTTTCAGAGGACACGTGCGGAAAACTTGGTTGGCACTAATTGTCTTGGTCGGGGCCGTCTCGATGCCGCCGTGGTTGACGAGTACTGACGCTGCCGCGCAAGGCGCGCGCGACGGTGACCACCGTGCCGTGTGGAAGGTCATCGACGCGAAGCGGGCCTACCAGGCGAGCGCGTTCGCGGTCGGGCCACGAATGGCCATCACCGTCGCTCACAACCTGTTCGACGTCCTGGAGGCAGGCACGGACAAGGTGATGCTCGTCCAAGCCGAGCGGAAAGGTCAGATCGACATCGTACGGGTGCGCGCGATTTCGACGACTCACGACCTGGCGCTGCTCGAGACGGCAGCGCCGATGGAGCACCACCTCTCGATTACGAGGGTCCTTCCGCACGGCCTCGCCGATCAGTTCCATGGGGCCGGCTACGCAAAGGGAAAGTTCGCGACCCTGTCGGTGATCACGCACACCTTCCACGGTGATGTCGACTACTACGATCTCCCCATGGACCGTGTCATTCGCGGCGGTGTGAGCGGCGGTCCGGTACTAGCTCCGAACGGAGAGGTGATCGGCATGCTGCGCACGAGCAACGAGAACATCGCGGGGGCGGTCCGGTTCAAGATCCTGTCGAGCTTCCTGGCGGGCAATACGGGCGTGGCGTGCGGGTCGCGAGGTTTGAAGGGGTGCCTCGAGGCCGCGGTAAGGCGAACGAGAGAGCTCGCCGAGGATGGTGACCTGGCGGCGCAGTTTCAACTCGGACGCTCGGGCCGCTACATCCCCGGGGATCCCGAGGTCCGCTGGCTGAAGCGTGCCGCGGAAGGCGGGCACGCAGGTGCCCGAAGGGAACTAGGAAACGCTCTCTTCGATGGCGCCAGAGGTCTGACCAAAGACTGGGAGCAGTCCAGCTACTGGCTCCGTCTCGCCGCCGAGGAGGAAGACGCGGTAGCGCAGAACAACCTTTCCATTGCGTATTCTTACGGAGAAGGTGTGGCGAAGGATCAGAACAAGTCGCTGGACTGGTTACACCGTTCTCTACGCAACGGTTACGTGGCGGCAGAATTCAACCTCGGCGTCAGCTATTTCGACGGTGACGGGCTCGCGATGGACAAGGGGCTCGGTGCGTACTGGTTGCGACGGGCGGCTGAGCGCGGAGACAAAGACGCGCAGGAGTTCCTGAAGGCAAACGTCGATTGAGATCACACAACAACCGGATCGAGATATCCCTCCACCGCGATAGTCGCCGGCTCGGTGGATGATAACCAAATCTGGAGGCTCTTCGATTCGAGAGCCGGTGAGCCTCCCAACTCTGACTGGTCGTGACTGTAGTGTTGTTCGGCGTCCTCGTTTGACCCCTCGGAATCCATGAAAATCAAAGCCTTACCACGCCGATCGGCGCCCAATTGGCGCGCCGAACAACACTTCAGCTCCTTGGCCAGAAGAAGAACCTGAAGAAAGCTCTCGCTCACCGCCGCCAAGTTGTCGCGCCGGAAGGTCGCGATCGTGTCATGGTCGGGATGGCTGTTGGCGGCAACGAAGCGCACCCCGATGTCGCGACGGGTCGCGCGCTCGATCCGACGGCTCGAGAAAATCCCATTGGCATAGCAGTAGATCAACAGGGCCAGCATCATCCGGGGGTGATATTGCGCCGAGCCGGTGCCGCGACGGTTCACCTTGAAGGCGCTCATGTCGACGCGCTCAACCGCCTCGATCACGAAGTGCGCCAGATCATCCTCCGGGATCCAATCCCGAAGATCGGGCGGAAGCAGAAACGCCTGGTCCCGCCCGCAGTCCACGAATCTGCTCATAGACGAATTCTAACCAAACATCTCCCCAAAGTCCGACAGACTGCTAGCTAGCAAGGACCGCCTGATGCGCGCCGCTTGCCTCGAGCGCTCGCCCCGCCTACAGCGCGTCCATGCGCTGCTCAGCGACGGCGTCGAGCGCTTGACCCTCGGCATCTTGAAGATCGCACCCAAGACCCTCCTGGACCTGCGGCGCCAGCGTGTTCATGCCGCGCCGCCCGGTTGCCAGCCATACCCGCCCGTCGCCGGGAACCGGGATCGTCGCCGTTCCAGAACCGCGAGTGTTGGCGAGCACTCGGGCCAGCGCCGGGGCGTTCACCGTCCCGTCGACGAACACACGCAGGCCACCGGCCAGCGCATTCTCGACGCGTCCCTCCGATGGAACGCCGGAGACGGCATCCTCCGAAGGCGCCCCGCCGGCCGGCGCGACAACCACCGGCACGAAAGCCGTGCTGCCGGCATCGCCATCCTGCTGTCGAAAGGTTGAACAGCTGACAACGGGGGCGGAAACGCTGGTGCTTCCTCTCGTGGTACTTTGACCGCGAACGCGGCAAGGCAGGCCGGGAAGGCTGATGAAGACGACCGGGCGGACGCGTACTTGGCTGCGCGCGACGGTGCTGTGGAGCGTGCTGAGCGTAGCCGTGGCATTGCTCGGAGCCGACCGGGCGCTCGCTGCGGCCATGGAGGTCGACGCGCGCTCGGTGCACCGGGCGGTGTGGAAGGTCTACGGTGGAGGTAAATCGGGCACGGCTTTCGCGATCGGAGAGCGCCACTTCCTCACCTGCGCCCATGTCATCAAAGGTTTCGCTGACCACGAGGCGACGGAGGTTTTCATCAACCGGCACGGGAGCGAGGATAGCCGCAGGCTTCGGGTCAACTACGGTCATGTTGCGGTCGCGCTCGCGCAGGACATTGCGCTCTTCACCACCAGGGAAACAGTGGATCACTACTTCACGTTGGCCGAGACGAGCGCCACGGAAGGAGAGACCGGGCTTCGCGCGATGGGGCACCCGCTCGGTCTACCGATGGAGACTCTGCGCCAGACCGATCCCATCACCTACCAGAACGACTTTCACCTGGAGGTTCCCGCCGACAGGATTACGCGTGGCGGCCTCAGCGGTTCACCGGTCTTCCGGGACTACGGCAAGGTGGTGGGGATGCACTGCCAGGGCAGCGACAACATGAGCGTTGCGGTCAAGGTCGAGCATCTTCGCCGCTTCATCGACGGCGACCTGCCCTGGACCGCTTGCAGGGACCATCCGTCGGTGGCGGCCTGTGTGGAGCGGGCGACGACGCAGACCCGAGAGTTGGCCGAAGGGGGCGATCTGGTGGCGCAGTACCAGCTCGGTCGCGACGACGGCTACCTCAACAAGGACGTAGCCATGCTGCGTCGTGCAGCGGAGGGCGGATTCGCGCCGGCGCAGGCCGCGCTGGGCAGGTGGTTGAGGGAACGCAAGCAATGGGCCGAGTCGGCCCGGTGGTACCAGCGAAGCGCCGAGCAGGGCGACCCGGGTGCCCGTTACGGCCTGGGATTGGCCTACTACCGAGGACGCGGGGTGGCGCGGGACCGCGCGCGCGCCTTCGCACTCATGCTCCAGTCGGCCCGGAGTGGATATGTCATTGCCGAGTATGGCGTGGGCTTGTCGTACGCAGATGGGCACGGAACGCAACGAGATTCGGCAAAGTCGAGACGATGGATACAACGGGCCGCGGACAAGGGGCTTGAGGAGGCACGGGAAAAACTGAGGTCTCTCGAGATGGCATCGACCGCTGGGGCAATCGAGCACGCCGCAATGATGCGGGCGGCCAAGCGGTCGAACGTGCGCGCCGGGCCGGGGACGAGCTATGCGAAGGTCGGCCTTCTTGAGGTCGGAGAGGAGGTGCGCGTCATCGAACGGACCGGAGATTGGTTCAAGCTCAAGCCGCGCCCCGGACAGTCGGAGCGGTACGTCTACGCGCCGCTGCTGACCGCGACGAGGTCTCAAGAGTAAGGCGGGACGGTCGCGGAGCCTGCAACGACTGCTCGGCGGCGCCGGATTATCTGCTGCACGTGGTAACCGGTGCGCTGCGTTCCGATGCTGGTGACTGGTGCGCCACCACCTGACGCGGAAGCCTTGACGAGCGGTGGAGTGAACGAGACCAGCGGCGGACGCTTGGCGCCCACAGCAATCGACCATACTGCCGGTATCGGGCCGGTCGGGTTCAGAGAATCCGATAAGAACGACGAGGCGTGTTTCCAGGGCGTTGGGAGCGGCGGTGCTGTGGAGCGTGCTGTGCCAGGCCACCAGCTTGCTTGGGCTTGGCCATGGTCGCCGTAGAGGTGGAGAAGGAAGGGCCAGACCGGCTTCATGTCGAGGCGGGCGAGCTCTGCAAAGGCCAGTGCGAGCTCCGCATCGGCTTCCTCGCCGAGCACCATGGCGCGGTAATGATCGGCGCAATTGCGTAAATCGGCGCTGAGCGCCTCGGGACCGGCGTCCTCGACCCGGCGCGAGCGGGCATGGGTCCTGAAGGCCGCGTATTCCTCCCCCTGCTTCGGGACCTCTCCCGTCCTCAGCGTCAGGAAGTCGCGGATGAACACATCGAAGTGTTCTTCCCCGTGGCGTTCGAAGCCGCGTTCGATGGGCCGCAGGTGGTCGGCGTAGAGCCGTTCCTGGCGTTCCCGGTCGAGCGGCATCAGGATGAAGTTGCCGATCATGTCGGCGCAGGTGAGGTCCCGGCCGCAGGTGTTCATGGTCTCGAAGATCCGGTGCGGGTTGTCTTCGCCCTCCTTGACCCAACTTCAACAGCGCGATTCCAAAAATTCCGTTGATACGAGGTGTTACGCCTGTTGTTCGGCGCGGGTGTTTGACGCCGATCGGCACTGTAACCTATTGAGCAAGCTAGACTCTGGGGGGTCAAAATTCGACGCTCTTGAGTAACAGGTGCCTAAGCGATTGACAGCATTGGGTTCTGTTTTTCCTCTCCTTGCATTTTCGGGACGAGTTGGAGCCCGAGTTTTCGGGCTTGGCGGTCGAGATGAGCGAACTTTCTGTTGAGGCGCCGCTTCTCGTAGGCGTCGATGCCCTGCTCGACGTATTTCTGGCCTTCGGTCACCATGAGGTAGATCAGGCAGGCGAGTTCGCGGGCGGTCGCCTTGATCGCAACGGGGGTGTCCATTCGGGCGAGCCTTGCGCGGTGCTTGGCGCCGATGAAGGTCTCGCTGCGGCGCGCGGCCATGGCCGCCATGCGCAGGGCCTGCCCGACGGGGTTGACCGCCTTCGGCGACTTGCCGGGGAGGTTCTTGCCGCCGCTGATCCTGGTTCCCGGCGCGAGCGCAAGCCAGGAGCAGAAGTGCTGGGCGGAGGGGAAGGCGGAGAAGTCCGGGCCGATCTCCGAGGCGATCACCAGTGCGGTACCGGGACCGATGGTGGGGATCGCGGTGAGGTCGACGCCCATCATTCCGCGCAACGCCAGGGCCTGGATGCCCTCCTTGCCGGTGTAGTTGCTTGCGGCGTTCGCAGAGCGGCTCGACGCGGTTTCGGAGGTCGTGCCGGGGGCAGGGTCCGGCGCGCCGCCGTCCGGGAGATCGTCCGGCGGTGCCAGGCGCTCGATCTCGGCCATCACCCGGACCTCGCAGTCGTCGATCTGCTGGGTCAGGAAGTCGTAGCGCTGCATGGCCTGTTCGAGGGCGAAGAGGTGCTCCTCGCGCCACGTCCCCTGAAGGCTCGCGGCGATCGTATCGGCGTCGGCCTTGATGCCCCGGTGGCGGAGCGTCGCCAGGCGCTCTGGGTCACGCTCGCCGTCGATGATCGCGCGCAGGATGCGCTGGCCGGTCAGTCCCGTGATGTTGGCGATCACCGAGTCGAGCTTGACGTTCATCTCGGTCAGCGCCTTCTGCATGTGCAGGACGCAGCGGGAGCGGTCTCTGGTCAGCCGCCTCATCTGGCGTGCGTAGGAGCGCAGCGGGCAAACCTCGTCGCCCGGACGGAACGCTCCCCGCAGCAGGCCGTAGGACATCAGCTGCCAGATCCACTGGCAGTCCAGCACGTCGCTCTTGCGCCCGCCGATCTGCTTCGTCATGCGCGGCGGCACCAGCATCACCTCGAAGCCCGCGCGCTCCAGCGTCTCGTAGACCGGGATCCAGTAGACCGAGGTCGACTCCATCGCGACCTTGGTCACCCCGCACGACGCCAGCCACGCCGCCATCTCCTCCAGATCGCGGGTAAAGGAGCCGAACGAACGCACCGGCTCATCGCTGCGTTCCGGGTCGACCGCCACGAAATGCCGGTCCTTGCCGATGTCGATCCCTGCGCAGTCCGGGTTCACCACCCTGAGGCGCCGGGTTCTTCGAGACTTGCGCGCCATGGAACATCCTCCCAGGTTTCATCTCCGTCGCGAGTGGGGAGGAACCATGTTCGAAGTCCCATTCTCTTGAACGAGGTCACGGGAAACCCGCGCCATCAGTGACCGAGGCGACAAAATGGTTCGGACCAGGCTTAACATCGGGTGCCGCTACAGCACGCCAGTGCTCGAACGGCCTCTTCACCCCACCCGCAGCCAGTTCAAGCCCGAGGCGTCGCAGACACAAGCCCCCGTTACTCCCGCGACCGAGCCGGAGCGCCGCGCAGGTGGAGGCTTAACAACACGTAATGAACGCGGTGAAGGACAGGGTGCTTTCGCGGCGCAACTTTTTCCAACCGGAAGGGAGAGAGATATGACTGCAATGTACAGCGCCCAAGTGCGGACCGTGGGCGAGAGCATGGCGCGCAGCATGACCGACGTGCACGCCTTCAAGATTTTCATGGACGAGCCGGAATCGCTCGGCGGCAAGAACGCCGCGCCCTCGCCGCTGGACTTCATCCTCGCGGCGCATGCCGGGTGCCTGAACTACATGACCCACTTCATCGCGAACGAGATGGGGATCGAGATCGAGGGCACCGAGATCGCGCTGGGCGGATCGCTGGACCCGGCCAAGTTTGCTGGGACCAACCGTGACGTCCGCGCGGGCTATCAGTCGATCGATGCCGAGATCCGGGTCAGGAGCAGCGCCAGCCCAGAACAGCTGGGCGCATTGCTGGCCGAAGTTCAAGCGCGCTGCCCGGTGAGCGACAACATCGCCAATCCGACGCCGGTCAATCTAAGCATGAGCGCGATGGACTGACCTGTCAATCGGCGTTCAATATTGGTCCTGGAGCACACTTGGTGCAGTCGGTAGGGCACTGACACTGCATATCGGCAGTCATTTTAGGAGGCTGCCGATCGCGTTAGTTATGAAACGAATCACGAGGTGCACTCGCCGCGCTGGTCGAATTGCCGGCGGATGTCGCGCTGGCATAGCGCGAGCACAAGTTGTCGTCGAGCTAACGGGCCCGCGTGCATATTGCGCGCTACTAGGCGCGTCGGAAGGTGACGTGCGGTCGCTACCCGCTGCCGGCGGCCCGAATGGCGCGCCAGACGCTTTCCGGCGTCGCCGGCATGTCGATGTGCTCAATCCCGAGCGGTGCCAGGGCGTCGACTACGGCGTTAATGAAGCAGGGCGGCGCGCCCACGGTCCCGGCTTCGCCGCCGCCCTTTACGCCGAGTACATTGGTCCGGCAGGGCACTTCGTGCCGCTCCAGAACGAAGCCCGGTAATTCGTCGGCGCGGACCAGCCCGTAGTCCATGAACGAGCTGCTCAGAGGCTGGCCGGTCGCACGGTCGACGACGTAGTGCTCGCGGAGCGCCTGGCTCAGGCCCTGTGCGATGCCGCCATGCACCTGGCCGTCGATGACCATGGGGTTGATCACCGTGCCGAAGTCGTTGACCGCCCGGTAGCGGTCCACCTCGATTGCACCCGTTTCCGGATCGATCTCGACCTCGCAGATGTGGCAGCCGTTCGGATAGGTGAAGCTCGTCACCTCCGCCCGGCCACGCTCGTCGAGGCCCGGCGCCATGCCTGCCGGTAGGCGGGCCGGATCGCGCGCGGCCGCGGCCAGCTCGAGAAGGCCGATTGAGCGATCGGTGCCGATCACCGTGTAGTCGCCGTCCTCGAAGCTCAGGTCCGCCTCGGCTACTTCCAGCAAGTGTGCCGCCAGCGCCGCGGCTTTCGCCTTGATCTTCTCGGCGGCGAGATAGATCGCCGTGCCGCCCACATAGGACGAACGGGAGCCGCCCGTGCCGCCGCCCTCGGGCAAATTGTCGGTATCGCCCTGGATCACGTCGATCGCGTCATAGGGGATGCCGAGCTTCTCCTCGACGAGCTGGGCGAATGTCGTGTAATGGCCCTGGCCCGACGACATCGTGCCCATGAAGACACGCACCCGGCCGCTCTCCTCGAAGCGGATCTCGGCCATCTCGACCGGATGGGTGCCAGTCTTCTCGACATAGGCGGCCATGCCGATGCCGCGGAGGCGGCCGCGGGCCTCGCTCGCCTTGCGGCGCGCGTCGTAGCCGTCCCAGTCGGCAAGCCGCATGCAGTCGTCGACGTTGCGCACGAACTCGCCGGAATCGTACGTCACGCCGAGCGGCCCCCGGTAGGGCATGTGCTCCGGCGGGACGAAGTTGCGCCGGCGGAGCTCGTCTGAGCCGATGCCGAGCTCGCGCGCCGCCTTGTCGATCAGGCGCTCGAGCAGGTAGGTGGCCTCGGGCCGGCCAGCGCCGCGATAGGCGTCGGTCCAGACCGTGTTCGTGAAGACCCCTTGCACCTCGGCGAAGATCGCGGGCGTCGCGTACGGTCCGCCCAGCATCTCGGAATAGAGGATCGAAGGGCTGAGCGGTCCGTGGTTCGAGCAATAGGCGCCGAGATTCGCAACGGTGCGCACCCGCAGGCCCAAGAAGTGCCCGACCGCATCGAGCGCTAGCTCGGCATGGCTGACGTGATCGCGCCCCTGGGTGTCGCTCAGAAAGGCCTCTGTCCGCCCGCTGTACCACTTGACGGGCCGGCTGAGCGCCTTGGCTGCCCACAGCACCAGCGGGTGTTCTGGATAGGTGTAGTATTTCATGCCGAAGCCGCCGCCAATCTCCGGCGAAATCACCCGCAGTGCCGCCTCGTCGATACCGAGACTTGCGGCGATGATGCTGCGCACATGATAAATGTGCTGGCAGTTGACATAGAGTGTGTAGTGCCCTTCGGCGGCGTCGTAGACCCCGGTCGCGCCGCGCGGCTCGATGGTGCAGGCCACCGCGCGATTGTTGATCAGGTCGAGCGAGACGATCCGCTCGGCGGCGGCGAACGCGGCCTCTGTCGCCGCCCGGTCGCCTTTTTCCCAGTGGAAGCAGGTATTGTTCGGCGCCTCGTCCCACAGCTGGGGCGCATCAGGACCTGCGGCCTCCGCCGTCTCGGTGACCGCGGGAAGCGGCGTATAGGCGACATCGATCCGCTCCGCCGCGGCGAGCGCCTCGGCCTGCGTCTCGGCGACCACCATCGCCACCGGGTCTCCGACATGCCTGACCCGCATCTCGGAGATGATCGGGTGCGGCGGGCAGAAGGCGTCCGTGCCGTCGCGCCGCTTGAGCGCGCCCGTGCGCGGCAGGACGAGGCAGGGGAGTGGCGTGAGCCCGGCGGCCGCAACGTCGGCTCCGGTGTAGACCGCGAGGACGCCCGGCGAGGCCTCCGCCTTGGTCGTTTCGACCGCACCGATCTTGGCATGTGCGTGCGGTGATCGGAAGATGGCGGCGTGGGCTTGGCCGTCCAGATTCACATCGTCCTGGAACTGCGCACGCCCCGTGAGAAGGCGATCATCCTCCTTGCGCCGGACGGACTGCCCAACTCCGAACTGCCCCATCTGCCCCGCCTCCCCGTCTGCCCCCCGATCGGCGCTCCCGCTCGTCATGATCGGGACGCACCCACGGGGCGGGCGCCGATGTTCCCTTGGATCGCGGACGTAGCGCAAGCCCGCCCGACGAACGGAGACCGCTGGAGACCCAACGAACCCATCATATGCCGGCGAAGCCGGGGCATCGCGACGGAGCTGCCCCCAACCAACGGCATGACGCGTTGCTCAGCCCTCAAGGAAACGGCGCGACGCGGCGGCAAGACGCATGGCGAACCACAGGGCTCCGTAGACCGGAGTCAATCCAAGAGAACCTTCTGGTGGAAGAGTTGGAGTGCGCTAATGCGGTTCCTGCTTATCCGTGACACTCCGCATGTGAGGCTGTATGTTCTCAATATGTTCTGCATGAGGGGGTCACGGTTATGGGGTTCAAGGTTGCATCGCGCGTGCGTGGTCTGAGCGACGAGGCGTTTCGGGAGGCCTTTGGCACCGAGGAGCAGTGCCGCGCGGCGCTGGTCCGGCTGCGCTGGCCGGGCGGCTTCGTCTGCGCCTGCTGCGGCCATCGGGAGCATTGCGTGCTGGCGGGTCGGGGTCTCTATCAATGCAACCGCTGCAAGAAGCAGACATCGCCCACGGCGGGCACGATCTTCCACGCGACCAAGCTGCCGCTGACACTCTGGTTCGCAGCCATCCACCTGATCGTGACGGCGAAGAACGGCATCTCGTCGGTGGAACTCGGCCGCCGTCTCGGGGTCAAGCAGCCGACGGCCTGGACCGTGAAGCACAAGATCATGGCGGTGATGGCGCGGCGCGAGGGGGAGACACGGCTTACGGGGCGGGTGGAGATGGACGATGCCTATCTCGGCGGAGTGCGCTCCGGCGGCAAGCGGGGCCGCGGCGCGGCGGGCAAGACGCCCTTCGTGGCGGCGGTCTCGACCAGTCCCGAGGGGCGCCCGCGCAAGCTGAAGCTGGCGCCGGTCAAGGGCTTCCGCAAGCGCGAGATCGCGCGCGGCGCCAAGCACTGGCTGGCCCCCGGAGCGGCGGTTGTGACGGACGGCCTGGGCTGCTGGAGCGCACTCGACGAAGCCGCCTGCAGCCACCAGGCGATCCGCACCGGGTCGGGCCGACAGGCGGCCCGCATGGCATCGTTCAAATGGGTGAACACGACGCTCGGCAACATCAAGAGCGCGATCACCGGGACTTATCGCAAGCTCGGCCCCGACCATGCCGAACGCTACCTCGCCAGTTTCGCCTGGCGCTACAACCGGCGCTATCAACTCCAGACAATGATCCCGCGTTTCGTCCATAGCGCCGCACGAACCCAGCCCATGCCCTATCGCCTCCTCATCGCCGGATGACTTTCAGGGATAAGCAGGATGCGGTTTGCGCCCCGTCGGTCAAGAAAGAAGACCGATTGCAATGGGTTAGCCAAGACTCCAGTGAGTAGCGCGAACGGAAAGGTGTGCCGTTGGGAAGCCTATGGGAATCGGCTGTGTTCAATCTCCAAGGCACTCAGTGCAGCTCAAGACTACCGGCTCACTACGATGACGGTCGGGGCGTCCTCGCCATAGCATTCGTCCAAGTGCACGTCGGATACGACGTGCAACCGATAAAGAACGCCCCATCTGGGCATCGCCGCGTGTGGAAGCGGGGTTGGGCGCGATGCCGGCACCGCGATCGCGGTGGGGCCCCCGCCGGCGACCGCCGGTGCGCCCGCAGCCGGCGTCGGCGCCCGTAGACGGGTTTGGCGGAGATCAGGCGCAGCGTGAGCGGCGCGGCTCTGGGCACGGCCCCGACCCACTTGACCACGGAGCCGACGCCGTCCCGCAGCACTACCATCTCGCCGGCGGAGTGTTTGCAGTCCACCGACTTTTGCGGAGCAGTTCAGCTTCCGATACGTTGATTCGAAGACTGGCCGACGAGAGCAGCGACATGTTCCACGGAGGCGCCTCATGATCGGTTAGGGAATTGTGTGCCTGACTATGCAGCACCCGGCTAGTGTTGTGTCCCAGAGATATATGAGCAAAGTCTCTGGACTTTTGCGAGTATTGAGTCTGCGGTTGCGGTCCACATGAAAGGAGTGGCTTTGGCGTTGTAGTGGTGGACGAAGAGATCGATCTTGTTCACCAGTTCGCTGACGTTGGAGAACGAGCCGCGTCGAATGGCCGTTTGAGTGATGATGCCGAACCAGCGCTCGACCTGGTTGAGCCACGAGGCATAGGTGGGTGTGTAGTGGATGTGGTATCGCGGTCGCCTTGCGAGCCAAGCTCTGACCTTCGGGTGCTTGTGGGTGGCGTAGTTGTCGGCGATGAGGTGAACGTCGAACGGTTCGGGGACGTTGGCGTCGATGTGGCGTAGGAAGGCGAGAAACTCCTGGTGGCGATGGCGCTTCTTGCACTGGGTGATGACCTGTCCGGTGGCGATGTCGAGGGCGGCGAACAGGGTGGTGGTGCCGTGACGGACGTAATCGTGGGTGACCCCTTCGACGTAGCCCAGCCCCATCGGCAGCATCGGTTGGGTGCGGTTGAGCGCCTGGACCTGGGTTTTCTCGTCGACACAGAGCACGACGGCGTGGTCGGGCGGGTTGAGATAGAGGCCGACGATATCGCGCACCTTCTCGACGAAGAAGGGGTCGTTGGAGAGCTTGAAGTAGCGCTGGCGGTGGGGTTGGATGGCGAACAGACTGAACCAGCGTTGCACGGTGCTCTTGGAGACGCCGCTTTGCTCGGCCATGGCGCGCACGCTCCAATGGGTGGCGCCATCGGGTGGTTTGGTCTGGAGCGCGGTGTTGATGACCTCGGCGACCCGTTCATCGTCATGGGTTCTGGGCCGGCCCGCGCGCAGTTCATCGTGCAACCCCTCGATCCCTTGCATGCGATAGCGCTTCCGCCACTTGCCAACGGTGGCATCGCTCAGGCGCATGCGCCGGGCGATCGAGGCGTTCGCCTCGCCCTGGGCGCAGGCGAGAACGATTTGCGCACGCCGCACCACTCCATGAGGCAAGGAGCGAGAGTTGGCGAGGCTGAGGAGCTGATCTTTCTCGTCGTCCGTGAGAACGACGGGTTCGATGGGGCGACCACGGGGCATGGGCAGACTCCTGACAGGAAACTGCCCATACATATATCATCTATCTCTGGGACATCACACTAGGAGCGTGCGCCGTAGAAAAATCCGCGCGGCGAAGTTGGTATTGGATGGGGTGTGGGTGGATTGGCGTCAGGGGGCAGTATGATGCGACACGCCAGTTGCGTTTGGGAACTGCCCGATGCCGACCACGTATCGTCCCTACCAGCCGGAGCAGCCCTTGCTTCTGCCGCCGGACTTGCAGGAGTGGGTTCCCCCAGGGCACCTGGCTCATCACGTCAGCGATGTGGTCGATGCACTGGACTTGACGGCGTTCTATGCGCCCTACGAGGGGGACGGTCGACGCAACGCCCCCTACGAGCCGTCGATGATGGTCAAGGTGCTGATCTATGCCTACGCGACGGGCACATTCTCCTCGCGTGCGGTGGCGAGAAAGCTGGAGGAGGATGTAGCGTTTCGGATGCTCGCGGCGGGCAACTTCCCGCAACATCGCACGGTATGTGAGTTCCGCCGCCGACATCTGGCGGAGTTCAGCGAGCTGTTTGTGGGGGTGGTGCAGGTGGCGCGCGAGATGGGACTGGCGCGGTTCGGCAAGCTCTCGGTCGACGGGACGAAGGTGCGAGCGAACGCGAGCAAGCGCAAGGCGATGAGCTATGAGCGGATGGGCAAAGAGGCGGCTCGCTTGCAGGCGGAGATCGAGGCGCTGCTGACGAAGGCGGGGATGGTGGACGCCGAAGAAGACGATCGTTGGGGCGAGGATTTCCGGGGCGACGAGTTGCCCGAGGAGTTGCAACGCAGGGAGAAGCGCCTGGCGGCGATCCAGGCAGCCAAAGCGCGTTTGGAGGCGGCGCAACGCGGGCGCGACGCTGAGCGCGGGCGCGAGCCTGGGCAGGACCGCAATCCCCGGGGCGGGCGGCCCTACAAGCGGGCCTACGGCGAGCCCGCGCCGAAGGCGCAGAGCAATTTCACCGATCCCGAGAGCCAGATCATGAAGACCAGCAGCGAGGGATTCCAGCAGTGCTACAACGCGCAGATGGCGGTCGATGGGGAGCACCAGATCATCGTCGCGACTCAGGTGGGGCCACAGGCCAGCGACCAGGGTCAGCTGGTGGGGATGCTCGACGAGATCAACGAGACGTTTGGGGTCGAGCCTGCGGTGGTACTGGCCGATGCGGGCTACTGCAACGAGCCGGATCTGTTGGAGCTGGAAGATCGCGGCATCGACGCGCACGTAGCGCTGGGGCGTGAAGGCAAGTCCCAGGTGGCGGTCGACCCGGCCCGGCTCCCTGCCACGCACCGCATGGGTGAGAAACTGGCGCGCCCCGCGGGCAAAGCCCGGTACGCGCAACGCAAGTGGCTCTCGGAGGCGCCGAACGGGTGGATCAAGGAGGTGCTCGGATTCCGACGATTCAGCCTGCGAGGCTTGGCGAAGGTGCGCGGCGAGTGGGACCTCGTGTGCTTGGCGTTGAACATCAAGCGGATGGGGACGGTGGCCACGTGCTGAGGCAGGTGCTGGCCTGCCAACGCACTTGCTCCGGGGCGCGCAGTGCCCATCGACCGCGTATGAAACGCGAATCTCTTCCGTTCCGGCCTTCCGGTCTGGGATTTCCATCCCAGAGTCGGGCGGGCCAGATGTCCACACTCGGGCCAAGATCCCACCTCTCCCGCGCACTTGCACCAAACGCCTGGCATCAAGACTTCTACGGCGCACGCTCCTAGGAGCGTGCGCCGTAGAAAAATCCGCGCGGCGAAGTTGGTATTGGATGGGGTGTGGGTGGATTGGCGTCAGGGGGCAGTATGATGCGACACGCCAGTTGCGTTTGGGAACTGCCCGATGCCGACCACGTATCGTCCCTACCAGCCGGAGCAGCCCTTGCTTCTGCCGCCGGACTTGCAGGAGTGGGTTCCCCCAGGGCACCTGGCTCATCACGTCAGCGATGTGGTCGATGCACTGGACTTGACGGCGTTCTATGCGCCCTACGAGGGGGACGGTCGACGCAACGCCCCCTACGAGCCGTCGATGATGGTCAAGGTGCTGATCTATGCCTACGCGACGGGCACATTCTCCTCGCGTGCGGTGGCGAGAAAGCTGGAGGAGGATGTAGCGTTTCGGATGCTCGCGGCGGGCAACTTCCCGCAACATCGCACGGTATGTGAGTTCCGCCGCCGACATCTGGCGGAGTTCAGCGAGCTGTTTGTGGGGGTGGTGCAGGTGGCGCGCGAGATGGGACTGGCGCGGTTCGGCAAGCTCTCGGTCGACGGGACGAAGGTGCGAGCGAACGCGAGCAAGCGCAAGGCGATGAGCTATGAGCGGATGGGCAAAGAGGCGGCTCGCTTGCAGGCGGAGATCGAGGCGCTGCTGACGAAGGCGGGGATGGTGGACGCCGAAGAAGACGATCGTTGGGGCGAGGATTTCCGGGGCGACGAGTTGCCCGAGGAGTTGCAACGCAGGGAGAAGCGCCTGGCGGCGATCCAGGCAGCCAAAGCGCGTTTGGAGGCGGCGCAACGCGGGCGCGACGCTGAGCGCGGGCGCGAGCCTGGGCAGGACCGCAATCCCCGGGGCGGGCGGCCCTACAAGCGGGCCTACGGCGAGCCCGCGCCGAAGGCGCAGAGCAATTTCACCGATCCCGAGAGCCAGATCATGAAGACCAGCAGCGAGGGATTCCAGCAGTGCTACAACGCGCAGATGGCGGTCGATGGGGAGCACCAGATCATCGTCGCGACTCAGGTGGGGCCACAGGCCAGCGACCAGGGTCAGCTGGTGGGGATGCTCGACGAGATCAACGAGACGTTTGGGGTCGAGCCTGCGGTGGTACTGGCCGATGCGGGCTACTGCAACGAGCCGGATCTGTTGGAGCTGGAAGATCGCGGCATCGACGCGCACGTAGCGCTGGGGCGTGAAGGCAAGTCCCAGGTGGCGGTCGACCCGGCCCGGCTCCCTGCCACGCACCGCATGGGTGAGAAACTGGCGCGCCCCGCGGGCAAAGCCCGGTACGCGCAACGCAAGTGGCTCTCGGAGGCGCCGAACGGGTGGATCAAGGAGGTGCTCGGATTCCGACGATTCAGCCTGCGAGGCTTGGCGAAGGTGCGCGGCGAGTGGGACCTCGTGTGCTTGGCGTTGAACATCAAGCGGATGGGGACGGTGGCCACGTGCTGAGGCAGGTGCTGGCCTGCCAACGCACTTGCTCCGGGGCGCGCAGTGCCCATCGACCGCGTATGAAACGCGAATCTCTTCCGTTCCGGCCTTCCGGTCTGGGATTTCCATCCCAGAGTCGGGCGGGCCAGATGTCCACACTCGGGCCAAAATCCCGCCTCTCCGGCGGCCGCGCGCCAATCGCCCAGCATCAAAACTTCTACGGCGCACGCTCCTAGACGGGGTCGCGGTCAGGCTCTTCGGGTGGCTCGAGCCGGGACAGCGCTTGCGAGATTTCGTCCGGCGAGGCGTCGATGGGCGGAAGCGCCAGATCGGATGGAGGGGAATTCTCCTGCGTAGCATCGGTGGCAGGCGGGTGTTTGCTCATTGGGAGCGTCCGTGGTCCGCTAGAACCTTCGGCTATGTGATTCACGGCGACAACGGTCAATGCTCTACGCCATGTTCAAGAAGATAATCCCAAGAGCTCTACTGTGCCTGGCTATAGCTGGTCTGGTGTGGCTGTTTTCCACTCAGCGCCATGGGATGGGACAAGAACAAACTCTCGGAGAAGCCTGTCAATCTGCCGTCCGAACGATGAAAAATGCTGTCGGCACTACGGCAGAAGGGCTGATTCGCCTTGATGCCGTCGAGTGTGAAGGACGCACACTCATAAGCCTCTACACCCTTGTCGGAGACAGACCCATCGATCCCGTACTGGAGGCAGAGATAGAACCGTTGCCTCTCGAGCTCAAGAAGCAGATGGACCAAATCGACGCTTTGCTAAAGGCCGGTATGGAAGAAACCACTCGCCAGCTACACCGCAAGATCTACTGTTCCGACCTTGCGCGTAAGGGAGTGGATGCTGTGTGGATCTACCAAAATGAACTTGGTTCTCCGGTCATTACGATTTCCATGCATCCCAGCGACTGTGCAAATAAGTAAGGCCAAGTGAATACACTATTGCGAAGCCCCGCCGGTTGCAGCGGACGGCGCTCTGTGATGAACCCTAGGGCTGGTCATTCTTCTTGGATTCCTCCCTCTCTTTGTGCAGTTTTTCGAGCTGTCGCCTCAACTCCTGGGCGCCTTGTTCAAAAATGGCATCCGTTTCAGTCGTTGCCCTGAGATAGTCGAGGCTGAAGGCATCCGTCATTACCAAAACGATACCTGCTTATCCATGAAGCTCAGCAAGGCTGCCGAGACGCAACGTATGAGCCATCGCGGTTTCCAGTCGCTGTGCCATATCCGAGTCCGCACCGTGCAACTCCCGCCTACGTCGTTGTGACCTCGTCGGACTTAGACACGAGCAGGAACAAGGCATCGGTGAGCGGACTTTCATGGATAAGCAGGAAACGATATTCCTGATATTGCCAGGAGGTCCGATGAGGACGAGTATCCGAGGAATCCGGTCTCCCAGACGATCGTGTCCCGGCGCGTGGTGTGAAAATTTTGGGAATTATATCGGAGAGTCACATTCGGGCGAGGGATGGCGGCCCCGCTGGCAGAAGCGCTTTGACGGTCTAGGACGACTCCGACCTAAAGAATAACGGCTCAAGCGCTTTCTGACTCACCTGCCAAAGCTCGCAGGGATCATTGCCAACAAAGAGATCACATTTGCACTCGCTTTCGTTCCAGCGGGGCGTCACAGAGAAGCCATCCTCGCGAGTGCGGCCGCGAGTGCGGCTAACTCGTAACTCAAGGGGCAGCCTTTCAAATGGCTCTGTTGCAAACCTGACGTAGGGGTGAGTCAGATCAGGACGACAACCGTGCTTTCGTCATGTTTCTGCGTTGGCCAGACGGTCCTGTAGCCATGCCATGGCCTCGGTCAGGGCGCACGGTCCGAGACCGAAGGCGCGCTCGACGATCCGGGCCTCGCCGACAATGCCGCCCTGGAGGGCGAACATCCCGGCCTGGCCCTTGCGCAGCGCGCGCATCACCTCGAAGCCCTTGATCGTGGCGTAGGCCGTCTTCATCGTCTTGAACCCGCGCACGGGCCGGATCAGCAGCTTGAGCTTGCCGTGGTCGGCCTCGACGACGTTGTTGAGGTATTTCACCTGCCTGTGCCTCGTGTCCTTCGGGCACTTGCCCTCGGCCTTCAGCTCCGCGATGGCAGCGGCATAGGCCGGCGCCCTGTCGGTGTTGAGCACCTCGGGCTGCTCCCACTCCTTCATCCCTCTCAGGGCCTTGCCGAGAAATCGCTTCGCTGCCTTGGTGTTGCGGGTCGCCGAGAGGTAGAAATCGATCGTGTTCCCGAGCTTGTCCACCGCCCGGTACAGATACGCCCACTTGCCGCGGACCTTGATGTAGGTCTCGTCGACGCGCCAACTCCGCGACTGCGGCCGGCGCCACTGCCAGCGCAGACGTTTCTCCATCTCCGGCGCGAAACGCTGCACCCAACGATAGATCGTGGAGTGGTCGACCGCGACGCCGCGCTCGGTCATCATCGCTTCGAAGTCGCGGTAGCTGATCGGATACCGGCAGTGTTACGGTAGGAACGCCGGTTGCCCGACGCCCCCCGTGCAGATCCCCGCATGCGCGCTAACGCACGGGGCTCCTACCTCGGGTGTTTGACGGCAAACCGCTGTTCTGGCCATGGATGCAGGATTTGCAGCGGCGGCCAGAAGGCCGCCGCGACCCTTCCCAGCTTGTCCAGCTTGGTCCGGTCCATCTGCGACCGGCGTCTCAAGACACGCAGCCACATTCGTCGGAGTCGAAATGCAAACCGCTTGAGGGACGGGGAACTGGTCGGGACGGCGTAGTAGTGCAGCCATCCATTCAGAATCTTCCCTAACCATTTGGCCACCTCATATGGGTTATGGTGCATCCGCCGACGCAGCTCGGCACCGATACGCCGTAGGGTCCGGTCGACCCGCTTGCCCACCGGCTTGCGCCCCAGCCCGAACTTCCCGTTCCTCGTCGTTCGGCAGTAGTGCGTGAACCCGAGAAAGTCGAAGGTTTCGGGACGCCGCTCGCCTCGTGCCCGGCGGTTCTTTTGCGCAAACCGCCCGAACTCGATGAGACGGGTTTTGTCAGGGTGTAGCTCCAGTGAAAACGAGGCCATCCTTTCCTTCAGGTCGTGTAGAAACCGCTCCGCATCCCGCTGGTACTGGAACCCGACCACGAAATCATCGGCGTACCTCACGATGATTGTGTTGCCTTCGGCTGTTCGGGCGCGCCACTTCTTGTGGAACCACAGGTCGAGGACATAGTGCAAATAGACGTTCGCCAGAATCGGCGAAACAATCGCACCCTGCGGAGTGCCCCGAAGGTCATCCCGCCATTCGCCCCCTTCCATGACGCCAGCATTGAGCCACTTGACAATCAAGCGGATAACCCGCCTGTCGCCGATACGGTGCTCCAGAAACCGGACCAGCCAGTCCCTGTCGATTCGGTCAAAGTACGACCGGATGTCCGCATCGACAATCCATCTGACCCCTCGCCGTTCTATCCCGAAAGCCAGGGCGTCGAGCGCATCATGCGCCCCACGTCCGGGTCGGAACCCATAGCTGAATCCGAGGAACTCCGGCTCGTATATCGGCAAAAGGATGGTCTCCGCCACCGCCTTCTGGACAATCTTGTCCTCCACTGCGGCGATGCCCAGCGGTCGTGTTCCCCCGTCCGGCTTCGGTATCTCTACCCGCCGCGACGGACGCGCCCGGTACGCTCCGCTCTGAACCCGGTCATGCAGGTCGCTCAGCCGTTCGGCCAGACCCTTCCCGTATTCATGCCACGTCACGCCATCCACGCCTGCCGCTGCCTCCTTCTTCAACGAAAAGTAGGCCGCATCGAGCGCTTCCGTCGTGATGTGGTGCAACAGCGCAGTGAGCTTCTCCTTCGGCTTCCTCGTTGCTGCTTGCCGTATCCGCTCCGCCGCTTGTGTCACGCGCGCCCGGCGCTGTGTCCGGTGCGTGCTTTGGCCTCGCGGATTCCCCTTGGTTCCAGCCCTTCCCTCCGTCGGCTCCGCCGGAACCGAGGTCCCTTTGTTCGCCGCCCTCATCGGTACTATGGCCAGATCCGATTGCTCCAACCCGTTCATCATCGATTCGGACTATCTCCTCTCTTCCGCGGCCCCGGTACGACGACCGGGGCGGATTGGAGCCCTCTCAGGTCCCCTGCGTGGACGTACGTGCGTGCCTGGGTTCTTAGACGCCGCGGAGCCCTCGCGCCCTCACGAAAGCGGGCGGTCAGTGTTGCCTTCGGCCGCTGATACAGCCTCGGCACTCCGAATGACCATGTTTCGACGCTCAATAGCCCTGCCCGCACGCGCCGCTACCGACACTTCACATGACACCTCACGATGCCCTGCGCACGGCTCGCGGCGAAGGCGGCTCGTTACACCTTTCCTCCCGCCGGACTTTCACCGGCTATCCACGTCAGAGTTAGCCTGACATTCACCAGCGTACGGCCCAGAGCACGATCTCCCCCCGGAAGTGACGTCCCTTGAAGTCGCTCATGCCTCAACCCCTCTCGGCAGATCACGCAGACAAGTCACCAACCAGCCGGACTTTGCAACAGAGCCACCCCAAGCTGCGAGCGAACCGAAGGCCAGATCGCCGCGCGTCGCAGCCGCCGAAGCGACTGAGCGATTCCCAATTGCCGGTCCACGGTGAAAGGTCTATCCCGGCTCACGGCGGGGATAGACCACGTGCGCCTCGCTCCCTCGCTCAAACCCATTGCCCGCCACGGCAGGCAACGTGACCAGGAGGAAAAAAACGATGACCGACGAACGGAGCAAAGCGGTAACTGACTCATTTAACGATGAGGTAGGCGCTTGTGTAGAGACGTACATGCGGGCGCACGTGATGTTAGAGCGCGCAAGCAGGAACGAGGCGACGGGGCCAGAAGCGAAGAAGGATATCGCTCTAGAGGCAGCGGACCACATGTTGAAAGCAGCGGAGATGTTCGAGCGACTCGCGCTCGAAGGCGGGGATAAATATGCGGGAAAAATGGGGTGGTCCTCTGCAAAAGAGTTGTCTCAGTTTCTGTGGGAGGGGGCGACACCCGCTAACTGACTCCGCCACGGCAGGCAATACAACCAAGAGGAAACGACACGATGAGCGACGACGCAAAGAGGACGCGAGCCATGATGGCGCTGTGCCGTGAACTGTTCACCGCCAATTTGATTGGGAGCGACTTCGACGATGTTCAGGCGTTCGAGGTGGTGAAGCGCGACTTCCCGCAGCAGCCCACTGGCGCGGGGGTGCACGTCTCGTTCTCAGTGAGTTGGCACGCGATCGGCAAGATGGGCAAGGACGCGCACGATGCCCTCGACGTCTTGCTTCCCGACAAGGACGACGACTGACCGCGCGATGGCACCGCCGATCGGACGGCTGGGAGGGGTTTTCGGGGTGGTGAGTGCCGAATCACGTATAGGCGACCAAGACATAAGGAATTCACGATGGAAGTAGTAGGTTTTGTCGGAGAGCTAGTCCTGTCACTCATTCTCGGCTTCGCTGGAGGCTGGGCGTACCATCGATACCGCTATTGGAAGATCAAGCGGTATGCACCAAGCGCCAAGATAGTGAGCTTCCACGTCGGCCTTACAGAGAATGACTATCAGCGCTTGCCGAAGAAGGAAGCCGACGTGGCGTACTTCACTAGAAACGACGGTGAGCCACCCGACGAGCAAGCAACGGGATGAACGCTAAGGCGCTGATCGCGAGTCTTGAGTCGGCACCCATCGGCGACGGCGACCTGATCGGGCAGCCGTTCCGGTGCCTGCCCTATCAGCGGAAATTCCTTCGCGGCGCGTTCCAGCCGGGAGTGATCCGCGCCGGGTGCAGCCTCGCTAGGGGTGGGGGCAAGACGGGTCTAGCGTCCGCCCTGGCGCTCGATTCCATCCGGCCGGCGGGCGTGCTGCATCGGGAGGGCGGCGAGACTATCGTGATCGCGTCGGCGTTTCCGCAGGCGAAAATCTGCTTTGACGCTGTACGTATGTCGCTCGAATTGATGGGCGAGGCCGGCGAATACCGCATTCGCGACCAACAGAATCTCGCCGACATTCAGCACAAAGAAAGCAAGGCTCGGCTGCGGGTGGCCGGCGCCGATAACAGGCGGGCGCACGGCTGGCGCGTGAATCTTGTGATCGGCGATGAACCGGCACAGTGGGGACCACGCGGCGAATTGCTCGCTGCGGCGATCCGCACGGCGCTCGGCAAACGGAAGGGCGCGCGGGCGATTTTCATTGGCACGCGGCCTGCGAGCGATAGCCATTTCTTCGCACGGCTGTTGGCCGAAGACGACCCGAGCGTTTACGCGCAGGTTCACGCCGCGTCTGCCGACGATCCGCCGTTCGCCGTCAAGACGTGGCGCGCGGCGAATCCGGCGCTCGCCTATGGCTTGCCCGATATCGAGACGTTGCGAGCGGAGGCGCGGCTTGCGAAGCGCGACCCTGCCGAGTTGGCGACGTGGCGCAGCCTGAGATTGAACCAAGGGACGAGTGAAGTTGAAAGCCGGATGCTGATAGACGCGCAGACGTGGCGTGAGGTCGAGACTGACGCCTTGCCGCCACGCGAGGGGCCGGTCGCATTCGGAGTCGACCTTGGCGGAACGGCGGCATTCTCCGCATGTGCGGCGTACTGGCCGCAGACCACGCGCTTAGAGGGATTCGTGGCCTGCGGCTCGACCCCGCCCCTGCCCGAAAGAGCGCTCGCCGATGGCGTGCCGGGCGTCTACGAGGCGATGCGCGACGCCGGCGAGCTTGTGCAGCTGGGCGGCCGCGTCGTGCCGGTCGGGGCGTTCCTAGCGGAAGCGGTGCGGCGGTATGGGCGTCCGCAGGCCATCGCGGCCGATAGGTGGCGAGCCGGCGAACTAGAGGACGGCGTTCGCGAGGCACGGCTGGCGCTCCCGGAGCCGACCTGGCGCGGCCAAGGCTGGCGCGACGGCTCGGTTGACGTGCGGCTATTCAGGGCCGCCGTACTTGAGGGCCAGGTCGCGGCGCCGGTTTCTCTCGCCATGCGGGCGGCGTTTGCCGAGGCGAAAGTCGTGGCGGATAGCGCCGCGAACGAAAAGATCGCGAAGGCCGGCGAAGGCCAGCATCGGCGGCGCGGGCGAGATGATCTGGCCGCCGCCATCGTGCTTACGGTGGCGGAAGGCGTGCGGCGCCATGCGGCAAAGCCGACGCGGACTTGGCGCTATCGGGGTGCGGCGGCGTGAGCCGCCACCATGCCCGCCTCCACGCGCGCCGCTGGGCGATCGTTTGCCGCAAAATTTTGGACGCAGCGAACTGGCGATGCGCGGTCTGTGGCAGGTACGCGAACGAGGTTGACCATATCCGGCCGCTCCACCGGGGCGGCGAGCCTTGGGCGGAATCCAATTTGCAGGCGATCTGTCGGACTCACCATATCGAGAAAACCGCCGCAGAGAATCGCCGTCCGCCGACAGCAGCCGAGACAGCGTGGCGCAAGTTGGTGCGCGAACTGGTGACTTAGAGAGTAAATACACACCGTTGATTATTCAGGCTGGTGTGCGAAATTTGTAGTAATCGCATTCAACGAGGTTCGCACGCCATGACTCCACGTCAGAAGATCGAGATCCGCAAGGCCGAAGTGGTCCGCCGGCTCAACGCCATTACCGCCCTGGAGGGCGACGACTATTCGGACGAGGTGCGGAACGAGGAAGACGGACTCAAGACTGAGCTTCGCACCCTCGATGGCCGCCTCGAAACCGCGATCGTTCTTGAGGGGCAGGAAGAGGCCGAAGCGCGCGGCATGTTCGGTCCCGGAGACGGCGAGGCCGGCGAGGTCCGCCAGTTGCTCGACCGAACCACACTTCACGATTATCTCGCGCCAGCCGGCGCCGGCTCCGGTATCGAGGGCCGGGCGGCCGAATTGAATGCGGCGCTCGAGGTGCCGGTTGTGGGCAAGAGCGGCGGCGTGGCCGTGCCGTGGGCGATGCTGGAGACGCGCGCTTTCACGACCACGGCAGCCAATGACGGCGGCGAAGCGCAGCGGCCGGTCCTGCAAAGGTTGTTTCGGCCCTGGCGTCATGGACGCGCTCGGCGTGCGGATGGACACCGTTCCGGCCGGCCGCACTGAATGGCCGCTCGTATCCGGTGGCGTGTCGGCGGCACAAGCGAAAGAAACCGACGCGGCGGCGGCGGCCGTGTCGGCGACCTTCAGCTTTGCCAATCTGAAACCGAAGCGGCTCACGGGCCAATACGAGTACACGCACGAGGAAAGCGCGTCGGTGGCCGAAATCGAGCAAGCGTTGCGCCGCGACCTGGCCGATTCCGTCAAGTCCAAGATGAACTGTTGTTAAGCGTGCAGATTGGACGCCGATCGGCGTGGTAACACGTTGATTCGCTTCGATTCCGGGGGGTCAAACGGCGACGATGAACAACACCTATGTGGACGACAAGGGCTGGGACCGCGGCACGGCGGCTATGCAGGCGGCGACCCTGGCGACGCGCAAGCGGAAGGCGGAACCGGTGCGGGCGCAGCTGCAGCAGCTATGGCGGGACCGCACACAGGCAAAGGGTCTCGACATGGCGCCCGCGATCGCACGCTCCAGGCAGCCGATCGTGCTGCCGGAGGGCCCGTCGGCGCTGGAGATCGTCCGCCGCTGCATGCGGCAGCTGGAGGAACGGCAATCGGTCTTCTCCGAGCACGCGCTCGAGGCGCTGGCTCTCGGCCATTCGCCGGGCCGGCATTCGATCGGGGAGATCCGGGACGCGGTCGCCCGGATGGTCCGCGACGGCTATCTGGTCGAGGCCAGGCTCTCGCGCGCCGACCGGGCCTTCGTCACCGACCGCGCGCTGAAGGCGGAACGTTCGGTGATCGCCTTGATGAAGGCGGGGATCGGCGCCGGCGAGGCCTTGGCCCGGAACGAGGACGTTGCGATCCGTCTCGACGGTGCCGGGCTCACCGAGGGACAGGAGGAGGCGGTTCGCACGATCCTGCTCGCGCGCGACCGGATCGTCGGCGTGCAGGGCCGGGCCGGGACCGGCAAGACGACGATGCTGAGCCAGGTCCGGGCGCTTGCCGGGGGCAGGCCGGTGATCGGCCTCGCGCCCTCGGCCGCGGCGGCGGATGTGCTCGGGCGCGAGGGGTCGACAGCCAGACCGTTCTGGGGCGGGTCTTGCTGTCGCGGAGGAACAGATGTCCCTCGCGGTAGTCGGACCAATGGAGCGTCAGGATTTCGCTCTTGCGGTAGCCCGTCAGCAGCAGGAGGCGGATGGCGGTGGCCTGAAGAGGCCAGCGGTCTTCATACGCGGCGAGAGTTGCGGTCAGTCGACGGAGCTCGTCGTCGGACAGGAATCGCTCGCGCCCCTTGCGGCGGTGGCGTCGGATGCCCTTGCAGGTGTCAACGGCGGCGTAAAAATGTACCGGCGCGGCGGCGTAAAAATGTACTGCGGGCTGGGTGGGAGCTTGTCCCCGTAGTCCACGGGAGGGCCATGTCGGCGCCTTCGCCTTCCTCGGCGGGGTTCCGCGCTCGATCCTCTATGACAACACGACCCTGGCGGTAGCGCGGATCCTGGGGGACGGCAGCCGACGGTCATTCTACACGCCCATCATCGCTCCGATGGCTTGGCCGATGCTCTCGGCCGCGGCCTCGATTTCCCGGTCCCCGAGATGGGCGTAGCGCAGTGTCATGCGCACATTGCTGTGGCCGAGCAGCCGCGAGACGACCGGCACCGGTACCCCGTTCATCACCGCGTGGCTCGCCAGCGTATGGCGCAGGTCGTGAAGGCGGACATCCTCGATCCGTGCTTCCTGGCGGACCCGATACCATAGCGGAAGGTTGAGACCGCGCGGACGAGCCGGATCGCGCGGAGAAGGAAACACGAACGGGCTCCCGCATTCCGGCTGCCGTTCGAGGATGCGTCGGGCCCCTGCGTTGAGGGGCACATTTCGCGGTCCGGTCTTGCTGTCGGCCAAAGCGAGCACGTCGTCTCGGACCTCGGACCAGCGCAGCTGCACGATCTCGCTTCTGCGGCATCCGGTGAGCAGCAGAAGCCGAATGATGTCAGCCTGCTGCGTGCGGCTCTCGCCGGACTGGTCGTCGAGGACCTTGTGGAGGCGGCCGATCTCCTCGCGGGACAGGAAGCGGGTAAGGGCGGAACGTCGATTTCTTTTCACGCCGCGCGCGGGATTCGCGTCGATGTGACCGCAGGCAACGGCGAAGTTCATGATTTGTCGCAAGAGGTCGAGAGCATGGTTGGCACCGCCCGGGGCGGTCTGGCTGTATGCGTCGAACCAGCGCCTGATCTGCGCCGGGGATATACGATCCAATGGCTTCGATCCGAACGCCGGCAAGAGCTGCTTGGCAAGGACGTATCGCACGCCCTTCCACGTCGATGGCTTGTACCGGTTGAAGTGGGCCTCTTTCCACGCGCCGGCGACGAAACCGCGGAACGATGGCACCGAGAGGCCGATCTCCTCAGGCTCGCGTTCGTTGCCGGGTGCCGCGGATAGGACATGGCACTCGCGGCGGACCTGCTCGACTGTTTTCAGCGCCACCGGGCCGAGGGACGTCTTGCGAGTCCCGCCACCCGTGTTGAGCAGGAAAATCCAGCTGCGTCCACCGGACGGCCGAACCCGGACCCCGAGACCAGGCAGGCGGCCGTCCCAGACCGTATATTCCCGCTCGCGGGGGCGCAGGCGGGCGATGGCCGCGTCGGTGAGCCGCACGTGTTTCTCGCGCACCAACGCTCAGCCCTCCAGCACGGCGCCGACTGTCTCGGCGGCCTCGTGGACCATTGTGTCGGCAAGATGCGTGTATTTGAGCGTCGTCTCCGGACTGCGGTGTCCGAGCAGTTTTCCGATCGCGAGGATGGTCTTGCCCTGTCTCAGCGCGAGGCTGGCATGCGTGTGCCGCAAATCGTGAAGGCGCACGCCGCACAGGTCCGTTTCCGTACGGACCCGGCGCCAGAACCTGTTCAGCCACTCCGCGCTCCGAGGGCGGTTCCCTTGCGCGGCCTGAAAGACCCATGGGCCGGTTCGCTCCAATGCATCGAGAATGCGTCTGGCCGGCTGCGACAGCCACACGGTTCTGGGGCCTGTCTTGCTGTCGCGGAGGAACAAATGGCCCTCGCGGTAATCCGACCAGCGGAGGGTAAGGATCTCGCTCTTGCGGCATCCCGTAAGCAGGAGAAGGCGGATGACCGCAACCTGCCCTGGTCGACGGTCCGCATGGGCCGACAGCGTTGCGGACAACCGGCGGATCTCTTCGTCGGACAGGAAGCGTTCGCGCCCCTTCCGGCGGTATCGCCTGATGCCCCGGCAGGGGTTGGACCCCTCGGGCCGAAGGCCCATCGCTTCCGCCTCCCGCATGATGACGGAAAGCACCGGCATGGAGCGATCCGCCGCAACCGGCGTGGCGTGCAGCGAGGCGAACCAGTTCCGGACGTCGTCCCTGCCGATGTCCGCGATCCGGCGCCCGGCAAAGTGCGGCAGGAGCTGATTGCGCAGGTAACATCGGTTCACGTAGAGAGTCCCCGACTTCCAGACCCGCTCGTGACGCCGGAACACTGTCTCGGCGACGGCCTCGAAGAGTCCTTCGGCCGTTTCGCAGGACACATCCTCGCCCCGCCGGATCGCGGCGAGCATCGCGGTGGCTCGAGACCGTGCCTCGCGGACATCCATCGTCGCGGCGTCGCCGACGATCTTCCAGACGCGCTCTCCCCGATGCTGGCAATGGACGAAGAAGCGTTTGCGGCCCGAGGGCAGCATTCGGACGCCGAAGCCCCTGAGTTTGCTGTCGCGGAGAACGTAAGCGGTCTTGCGGGGCTTGAGCGCCCTGATACGGGCCTCGGTGAGCGTGGTCCTGGACATGTTCATCCTCCCGGTTGCGGTTGCAGCCGGGGAACGGACAGTCGCAGAATCCGTTCCCCGGCACCAAAATGTGGGAGAAAAAACGACCCTATTTCAGATAGTTAGCACCGAAGGTGCGCTGCGCGGTGTGCAACTCGTGCTCCAGGCGAGCCACTTGCGCCTCGAGCGCGCGCACCTTCGCATCCAGCGGGTTGCGTTCGGCCGGTTTCGCGCCGCGCTTCTTCGCGGCCAACTCCCGCAGCGAGCCCTTGCGCCGCGCCTTGCGCCAAGCCGTCAGATGCGAGCTGTACAACCCCTCGCGGCGAAGCAGGCGGCCCACCTCGCCGGGCTGTGTGCAGCGATCCGCCTCCTCCAGAATCCGCAACCGATACTCTGCGGTGAACTGGCGCCGCTTCGGCTTGGCCACAACCTCCGGGTCCGGGGTCGGTCTGGCGCGGCCGGCCCTGGGGGCCTCGTCGCTACGCTCCTCGACCCCCAGGGCCGGAACGGAAACCTCATTCAATGTCATCGAGTCTCTCTCTGCGGTCATCGGTTTTCACCTCCACCGCCCTACAGAAATTCCAAAGGTTGCTGGTGTCTCAGTGATGTTGGCAGAGAGGGGCGCGCTCGCCGATTTGGAGATAGAGCTCCTTCCCTGCCCGCCTGTCAATCGGCTTTGAAGCTTGACCCCCGATTGGAGTGGGCCCCTTGGGGCGGACAGATTCAGGCGGCCGATTTGACCGGTTTGCGGGGCTGTTCCTCCTCGAAGCGGTTGGGGCTCAGGTAGCCGAGTGCCGAGTGTAGGCACCTCTCGTTGTAGCTGTCGATGAAGCGCGGCAGGTGGCCCGCGACGTCCTCCTCGCTCTCGAAGGCCATGGGATAGACGCCCTCGACCTTCAGCGTCTTCATGAAGCTTTCCATCATCGCATTGTCGTAGGGGTTGCCGCGCCGCGCCATCGAGCCGACCAGGCCATGTTCGCTGAGCAGCGCGCGGTAGGCCTGGGCGGCGTACTGCGAACCTCTGACGGTCTCATGTTTGTCAAGCAGCAGGTGGGGCGGTGAGTACGCGGTAGATTTCACGAGCGACGTAGCGCTTCAGGCAGCGCATGACCTCGCGTTTGGACAGCCCGTCCAGGGTCCTGCGTGCGACATAGGCCCGGGTTCG
Source organism: Alphaproteobacteria bacterium (assembly GCA_965262755.1). Classification (GTDB taxonomy): domain Bacteria; phylum Pseudomonadota; class Alphaproteobacteria; order UBA828; family UBA828; genus WTGU01. The sequence continues at coordinate 3,278,305 of OZ253557.1, forward strand.
TTGGTCGATGCGCATTCGGCACACGACGACCATATGAAGGGCGGAGTTGGCTTGGCGGTTACCGCCGCGGTTGAGACGGTGGCGTTGCGTCTTCCCACTCGATGCGGGGATCGGGCAGACGCCGCACATCATGGCGAAGCTCGCCTCGGAGCGGAGCCGATCCGGGTTATCCCCAACGGCGACCATGATTGCGCCCGCGTTCTCGGCGCCTACACCTTCGAGCTCGAGCAGATTGGGGGCAAGCTCCTCGACCAGGGGGACGATGAACCGGTCGAGTTCGGCGATCTCGTCATTGAGGTCGAGGATTCTGCGGGCGAGGTACTTCAGGGGGCTCTGTTGCAAACCTGACGTAGGGGTGAGTCAGATCAGGACGACAACCGTGCTTTCGTCATGTTTCTGCGTTGGCCAGACGGTCCTGTAGCAACGCCATCGCCTCGGTCAGAGCGCACGGTCCGAGACCGAAGGCGCGCTCGACGATCCGGGCCTCGCCGACGATGCCGCCCTGGAGGGCGAACATCCCGGCCTGGCCCTTGCGCAGCGCGCGCATCACCTCGAAGCCCTTGATCGTGGCGTAGGCCGTCTTCAGCGTCTTGAACCCGCGCACGGGCCGGATCAGCAGCTTGAGCTTGCCGTGGTCGGCCTCGACGACGTTGTTGAGGTATTTCACCTGCCTGTGCCTCGTGTCCTTCGGGCACTTGCCCTCGGCCTTCAGCTCCGCGATGGCAGCGGCATAGGCCGGCGCCTTGTCGGTGTTGAGCACCTCGGGCTGCTCCCACTCTTTCAATCCTCTCAGCGCCTTGCCGAGAAATCGCTTCGCTGCCTTGGTGTTGCGGGTCGCCGAGAGGTAGAAATCGATCGTGTTCCCGAGCTTGTCCACTGCCCGGTACAGATACGCCCACTTGCCGCGGACCTTGATGTAGGTCTCGTCGACGCGCCAACTCCGCGACTGCGGCCGGCGCCACTGCCGGCGCAGACGTTTCTCCATCTCCAGCGCGAAACGCTGCACCCAACGATAGATCGTGGAGTGGTCGACCGCGACGCCGCGCTCGATCATCATCGCTTCGAGGTCGCGGTAGCTGATCGGATACCGGCAGTACCAGCGTACGGCCCAGAGCACGATCTCCCCCCGGAAGTGACGTCCCTTGAAGTCGCTCATGCCTCAACCCCTCTCGGCAGATCACGCAGACACGTCACCAAATAGCCGGACTTTGCAACAGAGCCCTCTACGAAGGGATCGAGCCGGTCCTGCCGCTCGGCCTTCCCTTCGTGCGAACGGCGGTAAGCACCGACTGGTTCGACTGGTGTTCACTGCCCGATCTGTTCCCGGCATACTTTCCTGGTGTGGTCACTAATCGTGATGCTTTCTTGGTCGACACCGACATCGACCGGCTGAAGGCAAGGATCGCCGTCTATTTCGACGCGGCCCTTAGCCATGAAGAGATCGAACGGCGTTACCCAGTTGCGATGAAGACCACGACATCCATAAGACTCCACGCCCATAAGGTCCGCGATCTACGGCTCGCGCGGGGCAGGCCAGATGCAATCGGATTTATCCCATACTCATTCAGGCCTTTCGATAAGCGGTGGCTCTATTGGGAAGAGGATTCAGGTCTCCTGGCTCGCCCAAGTCCTGATTACAGACCACATGTGTTCGAGGGAAACTTTTCGTTGGTGTCGCAACAGAAGCCACGCCGGGAATGGTCGCCTCCGCAAGTGATTTCAAGAATGGGTTGCTACGATCTGATGGATCGCAATGTTTCTTGTTTTCCTGTTTGGCTTCGCGACGACGGAATAGGAAACGATAGTTGCGCCGCGCGCCGCGCCAATCTCTCGGGTGCAGCGCAACGCTATCTCGACCGTCTGGGCCTCGGTGTGGAAGACCTGTTCCACCATGTTCTCGCCACGCTTCACGACCCATCCTACCGCGAAGCCAATGCCGGGGCGCTGCGCATGGAATGGCCGCGCATCCCGCTGCCGGGCTGGCCCGATGGCGAAGCCGAGGGTGCGGCAGACGCTCTCGCCCGGTCGGCGGCCCTGGGCCGCGAGCTTGCCGCGCTCCTCGATTCCGAAACTCCAGTCTCCGGCGTGACGCAGGCGCCGCTTCGAGCGGAGATCGCCGCCATCGCCGTCCCCGCCACGATCAGCGGACGCTACATGGCGGGCGATGATTTCGCCGTCACCGCGGGGTGGGGCCATTACGGCCAGGGCGACGCCGTGATGCCCGGCCAGGGCCGCGTCGTCGAGCGCGCCTTCAAGCCGGAAGAACGTGCGGCGATGGAAGACGCGCTGCCTGCCCTTGGCCACACTACCGTCGACGTCTACCTCAACGGAAACGCCTTCTGGCGCAACGTTCCCGCCGCCGTCTGGACCTACAAACTCGGCGGCTACCAGGTCCTCAAGAAATGGCTCTCCTATCGAGAACGCGATATCCTCAGACGCAAGCTCAAGGCTGATGAAGTACAACACTTCACTGATACGGCAAGGCGGATTGCCGCCATTTTGTGCCTTGCGGTCACCGCCGACAACAATTTCTCTCTCTAAAGAAACTTGACTTGGCTGTTGTTCGGCGGCGCCGTTTGAGCGCTTGGCATCGAAACGAATTAACGCCGATCGGCGTCCAATCTACGGGTGAAAAAAGTCTGAGCGGCCTCGTAGCGGCGGCCGTGCTACGTTGTGGCCCCGCCACACGGCAGGCATACGCTAGCAGAGCGACGGATGACGCGGAACTGCATCGAGGCGCGGGCACCAAGCAGATCGATGAGTCAGGGAGGGAAGGGGGAGTGCCGGCATCGGGCGCGGCGCTTATCGGCTCCCTCGCTTCGTAATCCGAGGCCTGAATGAGCGATCCCTCCGATAGCTACACCCAGCACGCGGCTCTCTTCACCCGGGTCTACGATCTCGATGACCCGAGCCCCTACTTCGCCGCGTTGGGGCCGACCGGTTACCGAATGCCGGTGGCGTTGGCTGCGGCGCTGGAGGCAATCCATGCGCCGCTCTGTGCCGCGCGCGGCGCGGGGCATAGCCCGAGGCTGCTGGATTTCGCCTGCGGTTACGGAGCCATCGGCGCGTTGTTGCGCCATGACGTCTCGATGGCGGAGATCTATGCCCGGTACGGCGAGCGGCAGTGGCAGCCGGAGGATGCCCGGCGCTATTGGGAGGCGGACGCCGCGTTCTTCGCTGCCCGGCGGGCGGATCGGGCGGCGTTCGAGATCGCCGGTATCGACATTGCCGGAAACGCGCTCGATTACGCATCCGCCCTGGGCTTTGTCGATCGGGCCTTTCACGAGAATCTCGTGGACGACGCTCCCGGCGATGGGCTGAAGCGCTTCCTTTGCGGTGTGGACCTGGTCGTCGAGAGCGGCGCTCTGGGGGTGATGCTGCCGGTCGCGTTCGAGCGCGTTTTCGATTGCGTCGGTGACGAGAGGCCGCCCTGGTTTCTCTACAGCCCTCGCCCCGATGTGAATTGGACTGTGCTGAACACGTTGTGGGCCGAACGGGGATATCGCACGGAAAGCTTCTGCTCCCGGCCGGTCCGCTACCGCAAGCCATTGGACGCGCAGGAGCGGGCGGACATGCTTCGCCGCTCCCGAGGGTTCGGCAAGCCGGACGAGGCCATCATGCGCGACGGGTATTTTCTGGTCGACCTGACGCTGGCGAGACCCGAGGCCGATGCCGAGAACCCACCGATCGCGCAGTTGCGGGGACGGTTCGGCTGAGGGAATTCCTGGCCAGTGTCCTGTCTCTGAAGTTCGCATGAGTTCGGGTCGGCCGTGCAGTCTCCTTAGGTCGGCCGCTCCTCTCGTCATGCCCGGACTTGTTCCGGGCATCCCGCTCAGCCAGACCAGCGGAACGCCGAGCAAACACGTGGATGGCCGGGACAAGCCCGGCCATGACGTGTCAGAGGGCACTTCGTCAACGCACACCAACTTCTCGATCAGGACACCAGGCGCTGTTCCTCTTGACGCCCCGGATCATGGTGCGCTGCACGGCGCGCGGTCCTTCCGTCAGGATTGCGACATGCGCCGATCATGGTTCCGCGCACGCATCTGCGCATCCTGCCCCCGCGCACGTGGCCGATCATTTTGCCGCGCGCGTATCCGCGTATCCCGCTCCCGCGCGCGTATCCGCTTGACGCAGCGCAAGAGCGAGCGGCGGGCCACGGCAGGCGGGATGAGCGGGCGTGAGCGACCCGATTCCGCGCGCACGACGCTATCTGGCGCGCCCGCGACCATTCAGGCGCGGGGGACCCGGGCGTGCAAGACTCGATATTCCGCGCGCACGACCCTTCGGGCGTGCGCGACTTGTCCCGTGGAATCCCACTTATCCCGCTTAATCCCACTTAATCCCGGCGAATCCCGCCTCAAGAAAAGTTTGTGTTTTATGCGGGACGCGCGCGGGGCCGCGTGATGTGAAGGACGCGCGGCGGCGCGCGATGCCGGACACAAGTCGCGCTTGAGGCCGAAGTCCCGTTGCCGAGGGGCGCGGGGCTCATCCCTCCGCTTGGCGTCCACCGGCGGTGGCCGTGAGTTGCCGCGTGACGAGCTGGGCGTAGAGGCCGGCGCGGGCGAGCAGGGTTGCGTGTGTTCCGGTCTCGACGATGCGGCCGTCCGCGAGCACGACGATGGTGTCGGCATCCCGCACGGTGGAAAGCCGATGGGCGATGACGACGGTCGTGCGCTCGGCCATGAGTTCCGAGAGCGCGCGGCGCAGGAGGGCTTCGTTCACCGCGTCGAGATGCGAGGTCGCCTCGTCCAGGATCAGGATCGGTGCGTTCTTGAGGAACGCGCGGGCGACCGCCACGCGCTGGCGCTGCCCGCCGGAAAGCTGCGTGCCCCGCTCGCCCACGCGGGTCTCCAGCCCCTCCGGCAGTGCCGCGACGAAACCCTCCAAAGCCGCGCGGCGGACCGCCTCGGCAAGGTCGGCTTCGGAGGCATCCGGCCGGGCGATGAGGATGTTGGCGCGGAGCGTATCGTTGAAGAGGTAGGTGTCCTGTGCCACCAGCGCGATGCGGGCGCGGAGCGCGTCGAGCGTCCAGCGGCGCACGTCCTCTCCATCCAACCGCACGACGCCGTCCTCCGGGTCCCAGAAGCGCATGAAGAGGTGGGCGATGGTGGTCTTGCCGGCGCCGGAGGGGCCCACCAGCGCCAGCGTTTCGCCGGGGCGGACCGCGAGCGTCACGTCTGAGAGTGCCGGCCGCCTGGTGCCGACGTAGGTGAAGCCGACGCCCGTCATCTCGAGCGCGGCTGCGCCGGGGGCGGGATCGGCGCCGGGGCCGTCCTGCACCGGCACCGGTGCGCCGTGCACCGCGTGGAGGCGCCGCGTGGCGCCCAACGTGTCCGCCAGCTGGCGGCCGACGTGGGCGATTTCGGAGACCGGCAGGAAGGTCGCCATCGCGAGGATGGCGAGCAGCGGCAGCATCGCGGCCTCCAGTGAGCCGGCGGCGATCCAGGCCGTGCCGGCAATCACCACGGCAAGGCCGCCGAGGCCCGTCGCCGTCTCGATCAGCGCCATCTGGAACGTGAGGTCGCGGTAGTAGGGGAGGCGTATCCGGTGATGGTCGCTTACGAAGCCGAGGAAGACCTTGCGCCGCGCCGCCTGCTGGCCGAAGGCGAGCAGTTCCGTGAGCCCCTGGATCGTGTCCACCGCATGGGCGTTGAGCAGGCCCAGCATCTCCCTGGCGCGCCCGCCCAGTTTGTCGAGCCGATTGCGCAGGAGGAAGGGGCTCAGCCCCACCAGCAGGATGAAGGGCGCGAGCGCCGCCGCCGTCGGCCAGCCGTAGACCAGCAGCGTCGCCATCACCGCCGCCGGCACCAGCACTGCGACGAGCGCCGGCGCCACGGTGTGGGCGAAAAAATACTCGACCAGCTCCACGTCCTGCGTCGCCATGCCGACGATGTCGCCGGTGCGCCGGCGCAGGAGGTAGGCCGGTGCGAGCTTGTCCAGCTTGTCGTAGAGCGCGATCCGCATCTCGGTGAGCAGGCGGAAGGCCATGTCGTGGGCGACCCACGATTCGAGCCAGTGCAGCAGGCCGGCGAGGGGGGCGATCGCGTAGAGCGCGATCAGGAGCCCATCCACCGGGGTGCCCTGTTTGATGCCTGCGACGACGAGCGCGCTCAGCACGCCGATACCGATGAAGGCCACGACCCGCGCAACGCCGAGCCCGAAGGCAAGGTTCACGCGCCCGCGGAAGGGCCTTATCAGGCGGAGCAGCCGCATCCAGGCGCTCCACCAGCCGAGGCCCCGCGCCTGCAGCACCTCGTCGTCGGCTTCGCCTGGTTCGGTCGCCGCGATGTGGCGGTCCTCGGTCGTGGGCTCGGGTGCCGGCTCCGCGCCCGGCGCCGCGGGCGGCGGCGCCTCCAGCCCCTCCCGCACCTGGTCGGCCATCAGCCGGTGATAGACGCCGCGACTTGCCATCAGCTCCTCGTGGCGGCCGCTTTCCACCACCCGGCCCTCGTCCAGCACGAGGATGCGGTCGGCGTCGATCACGCTGGAGAGGCGATGCGCCATGATGAGGACCGTCCGTCCGCCCATGAGGCGCGCGAGGGCGTCCTGGATCACGGCCTCGTTCTCCGCATCGACCGACGAGAGCGCCTCGTCGAGCAGCAGGATCGGCGCATCCCGCAGGAGCGCGCGGGCAATGGCGATGCGCTGGCGCTGGCCGCCGGAGAGGCGGATGCCGCGCTCGCCGATGACGGTGTCATAGCCCTGCGCCAGGCGGGCAATGAAGCCGTGGGCGTTGGCCGCCCGTGCGGCGGCTTCCACTTCGGCGTCGCTCGCGTCCGGCTTGCCGAAGCGGATGTTCTCCGCCGCCGTGCCGTGGAACAGGTACGTGTCCTGGTTGACGACGCCGAAGCCCGCGCGGAGCGCGGCGCGGTCGAGCGTGCGCAGGTCTTGGCCGCCGAGCAGGATGCGTCCCGCCTGCGGGTCGTCGAAGCGCATGAGCAGGCGCAAGACCGTCGACTTGCCGGCGCCGCTCGCGCCGACGATGCCCACCCGCTCGCCTGCGCTCACCGAGAAGGAGAGGCCGTCGTGCGCGGGGCGCCTGCCGCCCGGATAGGCGAAGCGCACGTCTTCGAAGGCGATCGTCGGCGCAAGCCCGGCGGTGTCGGCCGCGTCGTCCGCGTCTTCGATGGCGGGCTTGGTGTCGAGCAGGCGGAACAGGCTCTCCGCCGCCGAGCGCCCGTGCATGCCGGTGTGCAGGAGCGCTCTCAGGTCGCGCATGGGCCGGAAGACCTCGACGCCCATCATCAGCACGATGAGCAGTACCTCGATGCCGATGGCGCCCTCGGCGACGCGGGCCGCACCCACGCCGAGCGCCGCTGCCGCGCCAACCGCAATGCCGGCATCGGTGATGCCGCGCGAGGCCGAGTTGCTCGCCAGCACCCACATCGTGGTGCGGAAGAGGTCGTGGGCTTTCTCGGCGAGGAAGCGCCCGCGTGCGGCGCTTTGGCCGAAGGCCTTGAGCGTCGCCAACCCCTGTACCGAATCGAGCAGCTCGGCGCCGTAGGCCGCATAGGCCACCTGCCGCGCCTTCGCCGATTGCTGATCCCAATGGTGGAACGCCACCGGGGCGACGAGCGTGAGCAGGGCAAAGCCGAGCAGCACCCCGGCGAGCGGCAGGTCGAGAAAGGCGGCGAAGGCGAAAATGCCGAAGGGCGTGACCGCGGCGACGAAGAGCTGCGGCAGGTACTGGCCGAAATAGGTCTCCAGTTGTTCCACGCCGTCGATCACGCCGAGCAGCACTTCGCCCGAGCGTTGCCCCCCGAACTGGCCTGGGCCGAGGGCCGCGATCTGATCGAAGAGCCGCGCGCGGATCTGGAGCTGCACCGAGGCGGCGGTGCGGTGCGCCGCCATGGTGCGCCAGTATTCGAGCACGCCGCGCGCCAGCATCGCCGCCGCCACGGCCACGATGGGGAGGATCAGGTCGTCGAGACCCTCGCCCTGGAAGACCCGCCCCAGCAACCAGCCGAGCAGGGCGAGCCGTGCGATCCCGACGGCGGCAGACAGCAGGCCGATCAAGACCGCGCCTGCGATGCGCAACCGCAAGCCCTCGGTGAACTGCCACAACCTGCGGTCGAAATACATCGGCGCTGCCCTGCGACCCCAGCGATCGATCCCGCCCCCATCGACCACAAAGCGGCGCGCTTGTCCAACCGCCGCCGCAGCCGCTGTTCACGATGTTGCGAATTCACGACCGGCGGACGATGAATTATCATGCGTCCGCTCCTGCACCATGGAGGGAGAGCCATGACCGCGCGGCTCGTCGACAGGACGGTCGGGATCGGAGACGGCATCGACCTGCACTATGTGGAGGCCGGCGCCGGCAGGCCGCTGATCATCATCCCCTCGTGGTCGTTGACCGGCGCGGCCTACCGGCACCAGCTTCAGGCGCTGTCGCGAACGCGGCGTGTGATGGCGTTCGACATGCGCGGCCACGGCGACTCGACCACGCCGGCGGGCGGCTACCGCGTGAGCCGGCTCGCCGCCGATCTCCGCGCCGTCATCGAGAGGCTGGAACTCGATCAGGTCGATCTCATGGGGCACTCGATCGGCTCGTCGATCATCTGGAGCTACATCGACCTTTTCGGCGAGGACCGTCTCGGGCGCCTCGTGTTCGTGGACCAGGCGCCGTCGGTAACCGCGAAGCCCGACTGGTCGGCGGCGGACCGCGTGACCTATGGATGCCTGCTGCCCGACCTCGACGCGCTCACCGAGTTCTATCTGCAGGTGCTGGCGGCCGAGACCGCCGAGGCGACCGTGCCGGTGATCGCCCGCCTCTTCTCGCCATCGCTGCCGGCAGCCGAGTTGCTCTGGTTCGCGCGGGAGATCTGCAAGCTGCCGCGCCGGCACGCGGCGGACCTGCTCTACGACCACTGCGGGCTCGACTGGCGCGACGTGATCAAGCGGGTACGGCGGCCGACCCTCGTGGTAGGCGCGGAGGCGAGCATCTTCTCGGCGGAGTCGCAGCGCTGGATCGCGGCGCAGATCCCCGGTGCCGAGGTCGAGATCTTCAAGGCCGGCGAGGGCGGCTCGCATTTCATGTGCTACGAGAATCCGTCCAAATTCAACGCGCTGGTGGAAGCCTTCCTCTCCTGAGGCAGGGCCTTTCTCCCCTACGTTGTATCCCGCTCGCCCGCTACCCGGCTTATGGCGGCAGTTTGGGCACCGGCTGCCGGCCTCGGAGGCGCTCATCGCGCCACTGTAGCCGCGTGGCTGCGCTCCGTTACGCCAGCCTGCAGGCCTGGATCAATAGTTACCTTTGTAGTAACATTCCGCCGGACCAGCCACGGAGTAGGCGTCATCGTCTCAATATTTAGTTGTTGAGAGGAATAGCGTGATAGACAAGACAGAAATAAACCCAGAAAGTGCGCACGGAGATCGAGTTGCGAAAGTCTATTTCGGAATTATTGAGTGGGGTGATTCTGGCGAGATCCTTCGTCAACGAATCGATTGGATGGTGGATCAAGCGCGGGGCCCGCGAATCCTGGACGTGGGATGCAGCGAAGGTGTCCTAGAAATTCTCTTGGCCCGCAAGGGCTTCAACGTCACCGGTGTGGATATCAACGCTGAGGCGCTTGCCTTTGCCCGGGACCTACTCGCGCGGGAGCCGGAAGAGGTCCGCTCACGCGTGCGCTTTGTTCACGGCGATCTGGCGCAAGCGCGTTTGCTCGATGATCGCTTCGATACGCTGGTGATGGGGGAGATTCTGGAGCACCTAGAGGACCCCCAAACTTTGTTGAACAGGAGCCTCGATCTCATTCGCCCGAATGGACGGGTGATCATCACGACACCCTTCGGGTATCATCCCGACGAAGATCATCGACAGACATTTTGTCTCTCAGATTTCATCGCACTCGCAAAACCTCGTTGCGCCCTGGAACATCTTCAAGTGGAGGACGGCTACATACACATGGTTGGCCGCGTCTCGAGTTCAACAGAGAGTTCCTGGCAGCAGCTCGACAGCGATCAGCTGCTTAGCATGACCGAGACTGCGTTGGTGTCCTCTCAGCAGCGATTGTACGGCAATATCAGCGGGCACAAGAGGCGTGTGAGTTCGCTTGAGCAGCGGGTCAAAGAGGGTGATGACAGGGCAGCGAAATTACAGAAGGATGTAAAGGAAGAAAGTAGCAAGGCAACTAGGCTATGGCAAGAAGTGGAGGAACGAAAGAGCAGGGAAGCTAAGCTATGGCAAGAAGTGAAGGACCGAAAGGCCAAAGCATCTGAACTGCAGCAAGAACTCGATGCGGGAAGGGCCAAGACAGCTGAGCTGCAGCAAGAACTCGATGCGGGAAAGGCCAAGACAGCTGAGCTGCAGCAAGAACTCGATGCGGGAAGGGCCAAGACAGCTGAGCTGCAGCAAGAACTCGATGCAGGAAAGGCCAAGACAGCTAAGCTGCTGCAAGAACTCGATGCGGGAAGGGCCAAGACAGCTAAGCTGCAGCAAGAACTCGATGCGGAAAAGGCCAAGACAGCTGAGCTGCAGCAAGAATTCGATGCGGGAAAGGCCAAGGCATCTAAATTACAGCGTGAGCTTAAGAAGGCAAGAGAATGGGAAGTCAAACTAAGGCGAAGCATTCGCTGGCAGTTAGGAACATTATTCGTCGAGGCGGCCCGTCGTCCATGGCGGGTAGTACGACTGCCTCTCGACCTGACTCGGCTCGCAGTGGTCGCCTTCAGACGACGTTACAGCGTATCCAGCAACGACGTCTCTACGCGTAACCCTTCCCATCCGTCACCCCCGATGACCAAGAATCGGGGAAACATGCCTGAGGCGCGGGCTCGTCCCGGTGGCCGCACGGAAGCACCAACGGCAACGAGCCTGCTGTCACCCGGTTCATCCAGCGAACAGATGGTCGATTGGATCACGGACCAAGTAGAAGGCCACAGAGTCGCGGTGGTTGGATGCGACAACACAGCATTGCTCGAATCACTGGATCAGCTGAGTTTCAATGTGCGTACCTACCAACTCGATTCCTCGGTCTCGGAACCGGTTTTGGTTAAGCGCGAAGTTGGCGATGGGTCTCAAGAGGAGCCAGGTCGTAGTTTGGTAACAGATTTCTTAATCCCCGAAGCGAAGAGAGCAGTTGGCTCATCCGGCGAGGCAGATAGTGTAATCATATGTGAAATGCCACGAGCCGGAACGGAGCCCGAGGCAATACTCAACTACGCACGAGATCGCTTGTCACAACCTGAAGCTAAGGTGATTATCGTTCAGCCACGGTTTAGCGCCTTTCCACGAGATGGAAAGGATTCCGACCTGACATCCCTTTTGACGGCGCTGAGAACGTCCACCGTTCCCGAGTACCTCTCGCTCGCCAACGGCAGCCTCCACTTTGTCGGCCGATTCGGCCGACCGAGTGCGGAAGTATGGTCGCAGTTTGAGTCCGGGGCATGGCCGAAGGTGACCAATGAGGTAGTGGAATCGCTCCAGTGCCGCAAGAGCAGGGAAATCAGCGCTCTTGAGCAGCGCGTGCATGACGTGCTGGAGAGTACATCGTACAGGGCCGGCCAGATCCTGGTAACGTCCGCGAAGGAGCCTCGAACGCTGTGGAAGGCTCCTCTTCGACTGTGGCAACTATATCGCTCATCATGGGTACGCACGCGGCAGAGTAATGTCGGGCCTTCGCCCTCTGGTTTAACGCCTACCGTAGACATACCCGCCTTGAAGACACCCCCAACTCGGAGCGAGGGAGCTCCGGTTGTGGCGGCTATATTGGACACATTTACGGAATATTGCTTGCGCTATGAAGCAGATCTTGTTCTTTTGACCCCGAAACAGTGGAAGCGGCAACTGGAGCGGGCGCAACCAACATTTCTTCTAGTAGAATCGGCCTGGTCGGGAAACAACGGCGAATGGCGCTACTTGCTCACCAACTACAAGAGCCGAGACGTCAATCCTCTGCGCGACTTGGTAAAGCACTGCCGAGAACACGGACTCATAACTGTGTTCTGGAACAAAGAAGACCCCCCAAATTTCAAAGTCTTTATAGATGCGGCGAAGGAGTTCGACTTCGTTTTTACAACCGATGCGGATTGCATACCAAAATACAAAGAGATATGCGGGCATGACCGGGTGTATCTTATGGCATTTGCGTGCCAGCCACGCCTGCATAATCCTTGCCGGGGCAAATCCTGGCCACGCTACCCAGTTTGTTTCGCTGGGAGTTGGATGGAGAAATATTCGGAGCGGAGGCGGTCTTTGGACGACCTGCTTGAATCCGCTCTAGCCTTCGGATTGCATATCTTCGATCGTAATTTCAAAGTAACCGGATATGACTCCAGGTACCGGTTTCCCGATCGCTATCAGAGTGCGATAAAGGGATCGTTGGACTACGAGCATATGCTCACTGCATATCGCTGTTACGACGTTATGATGAACGTCAACACCGTGACAGACTCCCCTACGATGTTCTCTCGGCGGGTATTCGAAAGCCTAGCATGCGGTACACCAGTAATTTCCACCCATTCAGTGGGTTTGGAGGCCACGTTAGGTGGCTATGTTCGCATCACGCGCAATTCGCAGGACACGACCTCTCACTTGAATGAGTTGCTCGCGGACGAAGAGCGACGAATGCGGGAGGGACACCTTGGATACCGTTACGTGCACACGCATCACACTTACAGACACCGGATGAAAGAGATGTTTCTCGAGGTCGGCGTAGAGTCGGGGGATTCCGCACGTAAGCCATCAGTGAGTGTGGTCATTGCAACGTGTCGACCAGACAATGTAAAATTCGCCATTGAGAACTATAGGAAGCAGGTGTACGCGGAGAAGGAGCTGTTGCTGATTCTGAACAACGCGATATTCGATGTAGAATCCATCGAGGCGCAAGCTAAAGATCTCAATAATGTGCGCATTGTTCAGGTTGACGGACGTGTGACCCTCGGGGAGAGTCTTAACAGGGGAGTAGAGGAAGCGTCGGGTTACTATATTGCAAAGATGGACGACGACGATTACTATGGAGAGAACTATCTGTCGGACATGATGCTGGCAGCGCACTTCTCAGGAGCTGAGATTCTCGGTAAGGGAACATACTTTGTTCATATGAAGGCCAGCAATATAACTGCGCTGCGAAGCGTCGCGAGCCAGCATGAGTTCACAGATCTCGTTGCTGGAGCTACCTTGACTGGACAGCGAGAAGTGCTACGAGAGATTCGTTTTCCGGATTGCACAAGGGGGGAAGATAGTAGCTTGTTGGCGAAGGCGAGCAAGGCGGGTTGCCGAATCTATTCGGCTGACGCGTTTAATATGCTGGTGGTTCGAGGGACGGATCATCAGAGACATACTTGGGATATAGGAGATTCGGACTTTTTGAAAAATTGTCGGAATATACGCTCCGGTTTGGAATGGGCGCGCGTCATGATCTGATCGTTGCAATGTGATGGTTGGAGGCATCGCGCAATTTGGGTCGTTCCATCCCGAATCGGTTAAAGCTCAAGGTCAGGTTGCAGAGTGTAGGCCTTTGGCAGTGGTAGCGGCTATTAAGCTCGGGGAGTGGCTTGCAAACGCGCGCCCCTGAAGTGGCGAGGGCAGCAGGGAAAGGGGGCCAGAGAAGCGGGGGCGACGAGGAAAATTCGCGAGAAGCACAGGCCATCCGAGCTTTGGGACAGGGCATCTGTGCTTTAGGAATGGTGCGAACGGAAGAATGGGTTGAGGTTTGACAGCTATCGGCCTTTTCCCTAGCGTCGCGCACCGGCACACGGCTCGCCGGCGCCGGGGGATGGCCCAGGGGATAGCGATGTGACGATCGGGGCGGTCCTTCCGATCAAGGACTTCCGCCAGGCCAAGCAGCGGCTCGCGGGCTTGCTCAGCACGGTCGAGCGCCGGCTGCTGGCCGAGGCCATGGCCGAAGACGTGCTGGAGACTCTCTCTCAAGTGTCGGAATTGTCCGAGATCATTGTGGTGACCCGCGACGAGCGGGCATTCGAACTCGCCGCCCGCCACGGGGCACGGGTACTCACGGAACCCACCAATGACGGCCAGAGCGCGGCGGTGGAGAGGGCCGCCGCGGCGCTGGGCCGGGCCGGCGTGGAGAGCTTGCTTCAGGTGCCGGGCGACGTACCCGGCGCGAGCGCGGACGAGATCGCAGCGGTGCTGGCGGCGCACGGGCGCGCGAGCGATGGCGCGCCGGCGGTGACACTGGTGCCATCCTATGATCGGCGCGGCACCAACTGCGTGCTTTGCTCGCCGCCTGACGTGCTGCCCTTCGCCTTCGGTCACGACAGTTTCGAGCCTCACTGCGAAGCGGCGCGCGCGCAAGGCATCGCGCCCCGGATCATCGCGCTGCCGGGCCTCGGCCTCGATATCGACACGCCCGACGACCTGCGCGCCTTCGTGGCGCGGCCGGCCGCAGGCCGCACCCTCGACTATCTCCGCGAGAGCGGTATCGCCGAGCGTCTCCTGGTGACCGACGCGGCCTGAAGCGGATGCACGAGGCAACCCGCGATTTGCTTTCGGCGGTGCAGGGGGGCCGCCGCCCCGATGCGGCGGAGGCCCTCGCGCTCGCCGCCGAGGACGACCTGGCACCGTTGCTCGACTGCGCGGCGGCGCTACGCGACCGGGCACACCCCGATATCGTGACCTACTCGCGCAAGGTCTTCATCCCGCTCACCCATCTCTGCCGCGACGTCTGCCACTACTGCACCTTTGCCCGGCCGCCGCGCCGGGGCGAGACGGCGTTCATGACGCCAGACCAGGTGCTGCGGGTGGCGCAGGCGGGTGCGGCCGCCGGGTGCAAGGAGGCGCTGTTCACCCTCGGCGACAAGCCGGAATTACGATATCGCGCCGCGCGGGAGAACCTGGAAGCCTTGGGTTTTGCGAGTACGCTGGCTTACCTCGCGGCCATGGCGAAGCTGGTGCTGGAGGAGACGCCGCTGCTGCCGCACCTCAATCCGGGTGTGCTGAGCCGCGAAGACCTGCGCGCGCTGCGTGCGGTCTCCGCCTCGCAGGGCATGATGCTTGAGAGCGCGTCCGAGCGGCTCTCCGCCAAGGGGGGGCCCCATTACGGCTCGCCGGACAAGCGGCCGGCAGCACGGCTCGAGACGCTCCGCCTGGCTGGCGAGGAGGCGGTGCCGTTTACCTCCGGTATCCTCATCGGCATCGGCGAAACCCGAGAGGAGCGGATCGAGGCCCTGCTCGCGCTCCGCGATGCCCATGACGCACACGGACACATCCAGGAGATCATCGTTCAGAATTTCAGGGCCAAGCCGGGGACGCGCATGGCTGCGGCACCGGAGCCAAGCCTGGATGAGCTGCTCTGGACCATCGCAGTCGCGCGCATCCTCTTCGGCGCGCACGCGAACATCCAGGCGCCGCCCAATCTGAGCCCCGGCGCGCTGCCGCAACTGGTCGCGGCGGGGATCAACGACTGGGGCGGCGTCTCGCCGGTGACGCAGGACTACGTCAATCCCGAGGCGCCGTGGCCGCATCTCGACGCGCTGGCCCGTGAGACCGCCGCTGCCGGGAAGACGCTGGCCGAGCGACTCACAATCTATCCGTCCTACGCGCTTTCGGGCGAGCGCTGGCTCGATCCGGCATTGCGCGAGCGGGTGCTGAAGACGATCGATGCGCAAGGCTATCCCCGTACCGACGCCTGGATCACGGGCGCGGGCGAGGCGCCGCCGGAGGATCGCGCACCCGCGCCGGCCGTCGTGGCGCCCGACATCGAGCGCCTTCTGGCCCGCGCCGAGGCTGGCTCGACCCTCAGCGAGGACGAACTGGTGCGGCTCTTCGAGGCGCGCGGCGGCACCTTCGATGCGGTGTGCGCGGCTGCCGGCGGGCTCCGGGCACGGGTGAGCGGGCCGGCGGTGACGTATGTGGTGAACCGCAACATCAACTACACCAACGTCTGCTACTTCCGCTGCCAGTTCTGCGCCTTCTCCAAGGGCAAGATGAGCGAGAATCTGCGCGGCCGGCCCTACGACCTGCCACTGGAGGAGATCGTGCGGCGGGTACGCGAGGCGTGGGAACGCGGCGCGACCGAGGTCTGCCTCCAGGGCGGCATCCATCCCGACTACACCGGCGAGACCTATCTCTCGATCTGCCGCGCCATCAAGGCGGCAGAGCCCGCGATCCACGTCCATGCCTTCTCGCCGCTGGAAATCTGGCAAGGCGCCAAGACACTGGGACGAACCGTGCCCGACTTCCTCGCGGAGCTGCAGGAAGCTGGATTGGGTTCGCTGCCCGGCACGGCCGCCGAGATCCTCGACGACGAGGTGCGGGCCGTCATCTGCCCCGACAAGATCGCCACCGATCAATGGCTCTCGGTCATGGAGGCCGCGCATGGGTTGGGCCTGCGCAGCACCGCCACGATCATGTTCGGCCATGTCGATTCGCCGCGTCACTGGGCGCGCCACCTGTTGCGCGTGCGCGCCTTGCAGGAGCGCACGGGCGGCTTCACCGAATTCGTGCCGCTTCCCTTCGTCGCGATGGAGGCGCCGCTCTATCTCAAAGGCCGCGCTCGGCGCGGGCCGACCTGGCGCGAAGCTGTGCTCATGCACGCGGTGGCGAGGCTCGCGCTCAACCCGGTCATCGCCAACATCCAGACCTCGTGGGTCAAGATGGGGCCGGAGGGCGCTGCGGCCTGCCTCCGCGCGGGCGCCAACGATATCGGCGGTACGCTGATGAACGAATCGATCACCCGCGCCGCTGGCGCGAGCCACGGGCAGGAGTTTCCGCCCGAGGCGATCGAGGCGCTAGTCGAGGGGCTGGGGCGCACGCCGGTGCAACGCACAACGCTCTATCAGCCCGCGCCCACCGCGCGCCGCGACGCCGCCCACGACGCGGCGCCGCTCGCCCCCGTGGTGAACGCCCCCGCCCGTCGCTACGAGCGCCGGGCTGCCGCGAGCGACCTGATCCGCCCGGGGCTCGATGCCGCCGCCGTCTCTGGGCCGGGCGAGTAGGGGCGGTGGCGCTCAAGGGGGAGGAGCAGCGACGATGGCGGGCTTCACGATCACGTCGACCAACCACACGAGCTTCACGGTCTCCAGTCTCGACCGGGCGATCGGCCTGTTTCGCGATGCGCTCGGTTTCGAGTTGCTGAACCGCTCGCCGCGCGACCCGAAGTTCATTGAGCAGGTGGTGGGCGTGGAGGGAGCGGATATCGAGGTCGCCTACTTGCAGGCGCCCGGTCACCGGCTGGAGCTGATCGAGTATCGCGGTCCCGCCGACCGCGGCCGGGTCGAGTCGCGCCCGTGCGACGCGGGCTTCGCCCATATCGCCTTCGACGTCGACGACATCCACGAGGCGATTGCGGCGGTGCGGGACGCCGGCTCCGAGCCGATGGGCGCGCCGATCGCCGTCAACGCGGGGCCGAACAAGGGCGGTCTTGTGGTGTATACGCGGGACCCCGACGGCATCACGGTGGAGTTCATTCAGAGGCCGACGGCGTAGTGTTCTACGAAACCGCGCGCAACGATCACGGCCTGCCGCACGACCCCTTCAAGTCCTGCGTGGTGCCGCGACCGATCGGCTGGATCACCACGCTCGACAACGCCGGCGTGCTCAACCTCGCGCCCTTCAGTTACTTCAACGCCTGCGGCGATCACCCGCCGCAGGTGATGTACGCGCCGAGCGGCTCGCACGCCGAGGGCGGCGCCAAGGACAGCCTGCACAACGTGCAGGAGACGGGCGAATTCGTCGCCAGCCTCGCGACCTGGGAGCAGCGCGAGGCGATGCGGGTCTCGTCGAGCCACGTGCTGCGCAGCGTCGATGAGTTCGCGCTGGCCGGGCTCGAAACCGAGCCGGCCCGGCTGGTGCGTCCGCCCAGGGTCAAGGGCGCGCCGATCCACCTCGAATGCAGGCTCCACAAGGTCATCGAATTGCTGACCGACGATCCGGCGCGGTTCCGCAACTGGATCGTGCTCGGGCAGGTCGTCGGCGTTCATATCGACGATTCGATCATCACCGACGGCCGCGTGGATCAGTCCAAGTTCCGGCCCATCGCGCGCCTTGGCTATGCCGACTACACCACGGTCGACAGCCACTTCGTGATGCCCTTTCCGGATTGAGGCCGCACCACAAGACCTTGCGCTCGAGCTTCGCTGCGCCTACAAGGTATAGCGATGCAGCCCGCGCTTCTGCCCTCGATCTTCGGCGACCGGCATCTGCTGGGGATCGAGGGGCTTTCCGCCGGCGCAATCACCCATCTGCTTGATATCTCCGAGGGCTACGTCGCGCTGAACCGCGAGGTGCAGAAGCGCAAGAGCCTGCTCGGCGGGCGCACCGTCGTGCTGCTCTTCTTCGAGACCTCGACCCGCACCCGCACCTCGTTCGAGCTCGCGGGCAAGCGGCTCGGCGCCGACGTGATCAACATCGCGGTGGCGAGCTCGGCGATCAAGAAGGGCGAGACCCTCATCGACACCGCGATGACGCTGAACGCCATGCACCCCGACATGCTGGTGGTCCGCCACCCCGATGCCGGCGCCGCCCGGTTGCTCGCCAATCACGTCGAGTGCGGTGTCATCAACGCCGGCGACGGCAGCCACGAGCATCCCACACAGGCGCTGCTGGACGCGCTGACCATCCGCCGCCGCTTCGGCCGGATCGAGGGGTTCCGGGTCGCGATCTGCGGCGACGTGATGCACAGCCGGGTCGCACGCTCCAACATCCTGCTGCTCAATACGATGGGCGCCCGGGTCCGCATCATCGCGCCGCCGACTCTGGTGCCGGCGGCGATCGATCGGATGGGCGTGGAGGTCTTCCACGACATGCGCGCCGGCCTCGCAGGCTGCGACGTCATCATGATGCTACGCCTGCAGCAGGAGCGCATGCGGGGCACCTTTGTGCCCTCCACCCGCGAGTACTTCCGATTCTACGGCCTCGACCGGGCCAAGCTCGCAGAGGCGAGGGAGGAGGCGCTGATCCTCCATCCGGGCCCGATGAACCGGGGCGTCGAGATCGACAGCGAAGTCGCAGACGACATCACGCGGAGCGCCATCCTCGACCAGGTCGAGCTCGGCGTCGCCGTGCGCCAGGGCTGCCTCGATGCGCTGAGCCGGAATCTCGGCCCGGCGCCGGTCTTCTGATGCGGAGAACCGGCCGTGATCCCTGAGCCGCCCACCGCCTACGTCAACGCCCGCCTGCTGGACCCGGACAGCGGGCTCGACAGCCCCGGTGCGTTGCTCGCGAAGGATGGCGCGATCGCCGACTTCGGGCCGGAACTCTTCGCCGACGGCGTGCCGGAGGGGATCGCTGTGGTCGATTGCTGCGGCCACTGCATGGCGCCCGGTCTCATCGACATGCACGTGCACTTCCGCGAGCCCGGCCACGAGCACAAGGAGACTATCGCCACAGGCGGTCTCGCGGCGGCGGCCGGCGGGGTGACCAGTGTCGCCTGCATGCCCAACACCAAGCCGGTGATCGACGACGTGGCGCTGATCGAGTTCGTGCAGCGCCGCGCGCGCGAAGCCAAGGGGGTCAAGGTCTATCCCATCGGTGCCGTGACCAAGGGGCTGGAAGGGCGGCAACTCACCGAGATGGGCATGCTGGCGGAGGCCGGCGCGGTCGGCTTCTCCGACGACGGCCTGCCTGTCGCCGACAGCCAGGTGATGCGCCGCGCGCTCAGCTACGCGCGCACCTTCGGCTTGATCGTGAGCCAGCATGCGGAAGACCTCTCGCTCTCCAGTTGCGGCTGCATGGCGGAGGGCGAGATTTCGACGCGGCTCGGCCTGCCGGGCATCCCCGACGAATCGGAGATCGTGGTCGTCGAGCGCGACATACGCCTGGTGGAGCTGACCGGCGGCCGCTACCACGTGGCGCATATCTCGACGGCTGGCGCGCTGGATGCGGTGCGCCGCGCCAAGCGTTCCGGGCTCCCCGTCACCTGCGAGGTCGCTCCGCACCACTTCGCGCTTACCGACCACGATGTCGGCGACTACCGCACCTTCGCCAAAATGGCGCCGCCGCTCAGGAGCGAGGCCAACCGCAAGGCGATGGTGGAGGGGCTGAAGGACGGCACGATCGACGCGATCGCGAGCGACCACGCCCCCCACGATCAGGAGAGCAAGCGCGTGCCGATGGAGCGCGCAGCCAACGGCATCGTCGGGCTGGAGACGATGCTGCCGCTCTCGCTGGAGCTCTACCACGGCGGGCATCTCTCGCTCCGCGACGTGCTACGCCGACTCACCTCGGCGCCGGCCGATCTGCTTGGCCTCGATGCAGGCAGGCTCAGGCGCGGCGCACCGGCCGATCTCGTCGTCTTCGATCTCGATGCGCCCTGGCGTGTCGACCGCAGCGTCTTCCGCAGCAAGTCGAGCAATACGCCCTTCGACGGCCGCCCGGTGCAGGGGCGCGTGCTCCGCACGGTGGTCGATGGCCGCACGGTCTTCGCCGCTGCGGACCGGTCGTGAACCGGGCCGCCATGTCTTACGCCGACATCGCCACCGCCTGCCTTCGGCGCCTGCCGCCGGAGACGGCTCACAACGCGGCGCTCACCCTTCTCGGAATTGGTCTGCTGCCGGCGCCCCTGCCGCCCGCACCGGCGCTTGCGACGACGCTCTGGGGGCTGCGCTTCGCGACACCCGTGGGTCTCGCCGCCGGCTTCGACAAGGATGTTCGATGCCCCGACGCGGCGGCACGGCTCGGCCTCGGCTTCGGCGAGGCGGGCACGGTGACGCCACGACCGCAGCCGGGCAACCCCAGGCCCCGCCTGTTCCGTCTGCGGCAAGACCGCGCCCTGATAAACCGGTACGGCTTCAACAGCGCCGGCCTGGATATCGCCGTGGAGCGGCTGGAGCAGTGGCGACGCGCGAATGGCACGCCCCGCTGCCCGCTCGGGATCAATATCGGGGTGAACAAGGACAGCGCCGATCCTGCGCGCGACTATGCTGACGGCCTCACGCGGGTGGGGGCGCTCGCCGACTATGTGGCAGTCAATGTTTCCTCACCCAACACGCCGGGGCTTCGGGCGTGGCAGACGGGCGATGCGCTCGACCGCCTGCTGGCGGCGCTCGCGGACGCCCATGCCCGACTTGACCCCGCGCCGCCCCTGCTGCTCAAGCTCGCGCCGGAGATCGATGACGAGGCCCTGGCGGCGCTGCTCGACGCCATCGACGGTGCGCCCATCGCCGGCCTCATCCTCACCAACACGACGACCGCCCGGCCGCCCGACCTCGTCTCGCGTGAGCGGGAAGAGGAGGGCGGTCTCAGCGGCCCGCCGCTCGGCCCCCGCGCGCTCGACGTGCTGCGTCGCGCCTATGCCTTGAGCGGCGGTCGCCTGCCGCTGATCGGGGTGGGCGGGATCAATTCGGTGGAGGCGGCCTACGCCCGAATCCGCGCGGGCGCGAGCCTCTTCCAGCTCTACTCCGCGCTTGTCTACCGCGGGCCGCGGCTCGTCAGCGAGATCACGCAGGGGCTCGCTCGGCTGCTCGCGGCCGACGGTTTCGCCTCCATGGCGGACGCTGTCGGCGCCGATCACCGCGCCCCGCTGCGCGCGCTCACGATGCGTCGGCGATCTCCCGCACAATGGCCCGCGCCGCGGCGAGCGGATCGGGCGCCTGCGTGATCGGGCGGCCCACGACGAGCGCCGTCGCGCCGGCTCGCGCGGCTTCGGCCGGCGTCGCGACCCGCGCTTGATCGGCCTTGCCGCTGCCGTCGCCGCTTGCCGGGCGGATGCCGGGGACAACGATATCGAAGCCCGCCCCATGTTGGGCGCGCAGCGCCGCAATCTCGTGCGGGCTCGCGATCACGCCCGCCAGCCCCGCCCCGTGGGCCAGCCCGGCGAGGCGCAGCACCTGATTGTGCGCCGTGCCGCCGATGCCCTGGCGCGCGAGTTCCGCCTCGTCGAGGCTGGTGAGCACGGTCACGCCGAGCAGGCGCGGTGGGGCGATGTGTTGGCGCGCGGCTTCTTCTTCCGCAGCCTCGCGCGCCGCCCGCATCATGGCGAGCCCGCCGGCGGTGTGGATGGTGAGATAGTGCGGCTCTAGCGCCACCACGCTGCGCACGGCACCCGCCACCGTGTTAGGGATGTCGTGCAGCTTGAGGTCGAGGAAGAGCGGACGCCCCGCCGCGCCCACTGCGCCGATGCCCTCCGGACCATGAGCGCAGAAATATTCGAGGCCGAGCTTGAGCCCGCCCACCGCCGGCGCGAGCAGGCCTGCCAAGCGCTCGACCGTGGGCCGGTCGCGCGCATCGAGGGCGCAATAGAGAGAGACGTTCGGCATCGATACTCCAGTGCCCGGCGGGCTCGGATTGCGTTCGCGCGCTCCCGTCCGGCTCTCAATAGTTTACTCTCCGGTGCAAGGGGAAACGACCGGAGACGGGAACAGGAGAGGGGGCTCAGATGAGCGGAACGGCGGATGAAATTGCGGCGGTCTTGCTCGATACCGGCGCCTTTCTGGTACGCCCCGAGGCGCCGTTCCGTCTGACCTCGGGGCTCTATGCGCCGTTCTACGTTAACTGTCGGCTGATCCTGTCGCGGCCCGAGGCTCGCTCCAGGGCAGCGGCGGCGCTGGCGGACACCGTGCCGCAGCCCGGCGCCACGGTCATCGCCGGCGGCGTCACCGCAGGCGTTCCCTTCGCCACCCTCGTCGCGGACCGGCTGGGACTACCTATGGTCTATGTCCGGGCCGAGGCCAAGGCGCACGGTACCGCAGGGCGTATCGAGGGCGGCAGCGTCGCCGGTGAGCGCATCCATCTGATCGAGGACCTGATCTCCACCGCCGGCAGTATCCTCGCCTTCACGCAAGCGCTGCGCGCCGCCGGCGCGGAAGTCGAGGGCGTCAGCGTGCTGTTCTCGCGCGCGAGCGCGTCGGCACGGCAGGCGCTGGAGGAAGCCGGGCTCACGCTCACCACTATTTGCGATCTCGACACACTGCTCGCAGTGGCGCTCGGCAGCGGGCGCATCGACGAGGGGGAGCTCGGCGAGATCCGGGCCTTCCTCGCCGATCCCGAAGGCTGGTCCGCCCGCCATTCGACTTAGACGGAGGGCGGTCAGAAGTCTATGGCGCGTCCCTTGCGCTCCCAATCGCCGTAGCGGGTGGGTTCCGGTCCCGCCGGGCCACCCGTCTCGGCAATGGATTCGATACGCTCTTCGGCGCCGTCCTTGGCGGTGTCGTCGGCCCCGTTTCCGGACAGAGTGGCCGCCGCTGCCGCTGTAAGCTCTCGTGCCGCCTTGCCGGGCCGCGCCAGCACGTCCGGTCCGATCGAGGCGATGTCGGCGAGACCGCAGAGCCCCATGGTGAGGTCGAGCTCGCGGCGGAAGATGTCGAACACGTGGGCCACGCCTGCCTCTCCGGCGACCGTGAGGCCCCAGAACTGCGCCCGGCCGATCGTGCAGCAGTCCGCACCCAGCGCCAGCGCCTTGACGATGTGGGTGCCCCGCCTGATCCCGCCGTCGAGCAGCACCGCGGCGCGGCCCGCCACCGCATCGGCGACGCGCGGCAGCGCGTCGAACGCGCTTACCACACCGTCGAGCTGGCGCCCGCCGTGGTTGGAGACGAACACCCCGTCCACGCCGTTCGCCACCGCTTCGGCGGCGTCGGCGGGGTGAAGCACGCCCTTGAGCAGGAGCGGTCCTTTCCACACGGAGCGCAGTGCCGCGATGTCGTCCCACTGCATGCCCTGATCCGGCAGCGTCAACATTCGCTCGTGGAGGGTGGTGAGGTCGTTGGCGTCTCCGGGCCTGCGGTAGTTGCCGAAGGTGATGTTCGGAATGGTGCGCCGCATGCGGAACAGCCAGCGCAGCTTGAACGCCATGTTGGCGATCTCGCCGGCCGAGAAGCGGGGCGGGATGACGAAGCCGTTGCGGATGTCGCGCTCGCGGTTGCCGATAATTTGCGTGTCGATTGTGACGATCAGGGCCTCGTAGCCTGCCGCCGCCGCGCGCTCCGCCATCTCGTGGGTGAGCCCGCGGTCAGTGTAAATGTAGGTTTGGAACCAGCGAGGCTCGACGCCGGTCTCGGCCAGCTCTTCGAGTGTGCAGATCGAGCCGTGGCTGAGGCAATAGACGGAGCCGGCCTTGGTTGCCGCGCGTGCCGAAGCGGCCTCGCCCTCCGGCCAAAGCAGGCCGGCGAGCCCCGTGGGTGGGACAATGAGCGGCATGGACAGCCGTCGGCCGAAGAGCGTGGTCGAGAGATCGCGGCTCGCCGTTCCGCCGATGGGGCGCGGATAGAGCGCCACCGAGTCGAACGCGGATACGTTTCGGCGTAGCGTGTGCTCGTCGCCGGCGCCGCCATCGACGAAGTCGAACACCGGGCGCGGCAGCACGCGCCGAGCCTCGTCCCGGAGCGCCGCGATGTTGTAAGCCCGCCGCTTCCAGCGGGGTTGGCGTTCGCTCGCCATCCTCATCCTCGTCGTTACGGCGCGCCAGTATAGGCGGGGAGCGCCGCGCGCGCATGGCCGCTCGAACGATTCGGCTCAGCCGGCTCGCTTGACCCGCTTCGATCCGGGTAAGACACTGCCCCGCCGCCAGTGCGAGGCGGCAGAGACGCAACGACCAGGCGCGGCCGCCGGGCCGCCAGAGCGAGCGGACGGCCCATGAAGTTGATCGGCGTCGATGTCGGCGGCACCTTTACCGATCTCATCATCAGCGATAGCGAGACGCGCGAGAGCGCGATTCACAAGGTGCCCACCACGCCGGACGATCCGTCGGAGGGCGCCGCGGCGGGTATCGCCGCGCTCTGCGAGCGGAGCGGCACGGCACCCGACGCAATCGCCCACGTTTTCCACGGCACCACGATCTCGACCAACGCGGTGCTCCAGTACGATGGCGCCGAGACTGGCATGATCACCTCGGCCGGCTACCGCGACATCATCCACATCGGCCGCCACCAGCGGCCGCAGAACTACTCCATCATGCAGGACATCCCGTGGCAGGCGCGTCCGCTCGTGCGTCGCCGCCACCGCCTCACCGTGCGGGAGAGGCGGGTGCCGCCGCAGGGTGCCGTGCTGGAGCCGCTGGACGAAGAGGGCGTGCGCCAGGCCGCCCGCACGCTCCGCGAGAAAGGCGTGGAGGCGGTCGCCATCTGCTTCCTCTTCGCCTACATCGACCCCACGCACGAGGAGCGGGCGCGCGCCATTGTGCTGGAGGAATGGCCGGAAGCCTTCGTCACCACATCGGCCCGGGTCGCGCCGCAGTTCCGCGAGTTCGAGCGCTTTACGACGGCGGCGATGAACGCCTTCATCGGCCCCAAGGTGCGCAACTACGTGCGCCGCTTCGAGGACCGGTTGAAGCAGGCGGGCGTCGCGGGCGATCTCCACATCATGGGGTCGAACGGCGGCGTCGCGACTGCCGCGATGGTGGCGGACGTGCCGGTCATCACGCTCATGTCGGGCCCTGCCGCCGGTGTGCTGGGTGGCGCCTGGGCGGCGGAGCACTCCGGGCGCCGGCGCCTCATTACCTTCGACGTGGGCGGCACCAGCGCCGACATCGGCATCGTGATCGACGGCCACTACAACGAGGCTACCGCGCGCGATACCTGGATCGGCGGCTACCCGGTGCTGGTGCCCATGATCGACATCACAACCATCGGTGCCGGCGGCGGCAGCATCGCGCGCATCGACGCGGGCGGCGCCTTCAAGGTAGGGCCCGAGAGCGCGGGCTCCGAGCCCGGCCCCGCCTGCTACGGCCGGGGCGGCAGCGCGCCGACGGTGACCGACGCCAACATCGTGCTCGGCCGGCTGGACGCGGACAACTTTCTCGGTGGCGAGATGACGCTTGCGCCGGAACGCGCCGACAAGGCGCTCACGGACCTCGCGGAGACACTCGGCATCGACAAGCACGAGGCCGCCGAGGGTGTGCTCACCATCGTCAACGCCAACATGGCGAACGCCATCCGCTCCAAGACGGTGCAGAAGGGACTGGACCCACGCGAATTCTCGCTGGTCGCCTTCGGCGGCGCCGGCCCGCTGCATGGCGCCGAGGTCGCGGCGATGCTCGACGTGCCCGAGGTCCTGGTGCCGCCTCATCCCGGCATCACGTCGGCGGCGGGCCTGCTCACCACCGACCTCAAGTACGACCAGATCATGACCGCCTTCCAGGTCAAGGGAGGGGTGGATATCGAGCGGATCAACCGTGATTTTGCGCGGCTGAGCCGTGACCTCCTGGCTCAGTACGAGGCTGCCGGGCTTGGCGCAGACCGGGTGGAGGAGAGGCGCGCCGGCGACCTGCGCTATGTCGGCCAAGGCTACGAGCTGCGCGTGTCGTTCCCGACGGACGGGTTGGACGAGGCCGGGCTGGAGGAGGTCTGGCAGGCTTTCCATGCGTTGCACGAGCAGGAATACGGCCACTGCTTCACGGAGAGCCCCATCGAGATCGTGAACATCCGCATCACCGGGGTTGGCCGCATGCCGAAGATCGCGGCACCGCCGGAGCCCACCGGCGGGTCGTTGGAGGAGGCACGGGTCAAGACCGCGCGCTCGGTCTTCCGCGTGGACGGCGCGCTCGAAGGCTATGACACGGCTTTCTACCGGCGGGACGCGCTGCCGGTGGATGCGCCGATCCCCGGCCCCGCGATTATCGTGCAAACGGACGCCACCACCGTGGTTCCGCCCGGCTGGTCGGTGCGCGTGGACAAGAGCGCGAACCTCATCCTGCGCCTGGGCGAGGAGGATTGAGCCATGGCAGAGACGCCGAACCGCCGCCCCATCGACGCCGTCACCGCCAGCGTGATCCAGGGCGCACTGGAGAGCATCGCGGTCGAGATGGGCTGGAAGCTCATGCGCATGTCGTATTCGTCCATCATCCGCGAGTCCGAGGATTTCGGGGCGGCGATCATCGACCGCCACGGCCGTCAGCTCTGCGAATCGGTGCACTCGACGCCGCTCCAATCGGGGCCGATCCCGGGCTACGTGAAGGGGATGAACCAGATTCTCGAGGAGCGCGGCCAGACCCTCCATGAGGGCGACGTGATCATCCACAACTCCGCCTATCACGGCGCAAGCCACGGGCCGGACGTAGCCTTCATCGTGCCGGTCTTCCGCGACGGCGCGCTGGTCGGCTATGCCGTCACCACGGCGCATCATCTCGATATCGGCGCGCTCAGCCCCGGCAGCTGCGGCATCGTCGATGCGATGGACGCCTATGCCGAGGGCCTCCAGTTCAAGGCGCTCAAGGCCTACGACAGGGGCGTTGCGAACGAGGCGCTCTGGCACATGATGCGCGACAACATCCGCGCGCCGGACATGGTAGTTGGCGACATGGAGGCGCAGGTCGCGGCCAGCCGGATCGGTGCCGAGCGCTACCTCGCGCTCATCGAGCGCCACGGGCTCGATACGGTCGAGGCGGCGGCCGATGCGCTCATGGACTATTCCGAGCGGCTCATGCGCCAGGCGATCGAGGCGCTGCCCGATGGCACCTACCGGGCCGAAGGCCACGTGGACGGCTTCCTCGACGACCCCGACCGGCGCCACTTCAAGATCGCCGTGGCCGTCACCGTGAAGGGCAGCGAACTGGTGGTGGACCTCGACGGCACCGCGCGGCAGTGCGACGACCGGCCCATCAACATGCCGCTCGAAGGCACGGTCGATTGCGCGATCTGGCTGACGGTCCGCTCGATCCTCCTCGACAGCGAGACTTTCGGCCACATCCCGCAGAACTCAGGCCTGATCCGCCCCATCACCATCAAGGCGCCGGAAGGAACGATCGCCAATCCCACCTTCCCGGCGCCCACCATCGCGCGCTTCGTCTCCGGCAACATCGTTGCTGACACGCTGATGAAGGCGCTGGCCCAGGCGGTGCCCGATAAGGTCTCCGCCGGCGTCGGCAACCTTAAGGTGGTGGCGTTCTCGGGTATCAAAGACGGCGGCCACTGGGTGCACATGGACATCCACGAGGGTAGCTACGGCGGTCGCGCCGGCAAGGACGGGATGGACGCTGTCGATACCCTCTACGCCAACACCCGCAACAACCCGATCGAGGATATCGAGTCCCACCTGCCGCTCCGCATCCGGCGCTATGAGCTGCGCGACGACGCGTCCGCGGCCGGGCGCTGGCGCGGCGGCATCGGCTCTATCCGCCAAGTATCCTTCCTCGCCGACAGCTCTATTTCGGTCGAAGGCGACGGCCACGCCTTCCGCCCCTGGGGCTTCGAGGGCGGCGCCGAGGGGAGCGCGGCGGCGCTGGTCTATCACCGAGCCGACGGCGAAGATATTTCCTTTCCCTCGATGATGCCGAACCGCGCGGTCAAGGCCGGCGAGAGCCTCACACTCACCGGCACCTGCGGCGGCGGCTATGGCGAGGCCGCCGAGCGTTCGCCGGTCGACGTGGCGGAAGACGTGCGCGACGGCTACATCTCGCGCCGGACGGCCGAGAGCGCCTATGGCGTCGTCGTCACCGAGGCAGGCGAGCTCGACCATGCGGCCACCGAGGCCCGACGCGTGGCGGCGATGGCGGAATAGATCATGGCAGAGACGCCGAACCGCCGCCCCATCGACGCTGTCACCGCCAGCGTGATCCAGGGCGCGCTGGAGAGCATTGCGGTCGAGATGGGCTGGAAGCTCATGCGCATGTCGTACTCCTCGATCATCCGCGAATCCGAGGACTTCGGGGCGGCGATCATCGACCGCCACGGCCGCCAGCTCTGCGAATCGAAGCATTCGACGCCACTGCAGTCGGGACCGATCCCCGGCTACGTGAAGGGCATGAACCAGATTCTGGAGGAGCGAGGCCAGACCCTCCATGAGGGTGATGTCATCATTCACAACTCCGCCTATCACGGCGCGAGCCACGGGCCGGACGTGGCCTTCATCGTGCCGGTCTTCCGCGAGGGCGCGCTGGTCGGCTATGCCGTCACCACCGCGCATCATCTCGATATCGGTGCGCTCAGCCCCGGTAGCTGCGGCATCGTCGATGCCATGGACGCCTATGCCGAGGGCCTCCAGTTCAAGGCGCTCAAGGCCTACGACAAAGGCATCGCGAACGAGGCGCTCTGGCACATGATGCGCGACAACATCCGTGCTTCGGACATGGTTGTGGGCGACATGGAAGCGCAGGTCGCGGCCAGCCGCATCGGCGCCGAGCGCTACTTCGCGCTCATCGAGCGGCACGGGCTCGACACGATCGATGCGGCGGCCGATGCGCTCATGGACAACTCCGAGCGGCTCATGCGCCAGGCGATCGAGGCGCTGCCCGACGGCACCTACCGGGCCGAGGGTCATGTGGACGGCTTCCTCGACGACCCGGACCGGCGCCACTTCAAGATCGCCGTTGCCGCTACGGTCAAGGGCAGCGACCTGGTGGTGGACCTCGCCGGCACGTCTGCGCAGTGCGACGATCGGCCCATCAACATGCCGCTCGAAGGCACGGTCGATTGCGCGATCTGGTTGACCGCTCGCTCAATCCTGTTGGACAGCGAGGTCTTCGGCGAAATTCCGCAGAACTCAGGCCTGATCCGCCCCATCACCATCAAGGCGCCGGAAGGCACGATCGCCAATCCCACCTTCCCGGCGCCCACCATCGCGCGCGCCGTCTCCGGCAACATGGTCGCCGACACGCTGATGAGGGCACTGGCCCAGGCGGTGCCGGACAAGGTCTCGGCCGGCGTCGGCAACCTCAAAGTGGTGGCGTTCTCCGGTATCAAGGACGGCGGCCACTGGGTGCACATGGACATCCACGAGGGCAGCTATGGCGGCCGTGCCGGCAAGGACGGGATGGACGCGGTGGACACCCTCTACGCCAACACGCGCAACAACCCGATCGAGGACATCGAGTCTCACTTGCCGCTCCGCATCCAGCGCTACGAACTGCGCGACGACGCGTCCGCGGCCGGCCGCTGGCGCGGCGGCATCGGGTCCATCCGCGAAGTCTCCTTCCTCGCCGACAGCTTCATCGCGGTCGAAGGCGACGGCCACGCCTTCCGCCCTTGGGGCTTCGACGGCGGCGCGCAGGGACGCGAGGCGACCCTGGTCTATCACCGCTCCGACGGCGAAGATATTTCCTTTCCCTCGATGATGCCGAACCGCGCGGTCAAGGCCGGCGAGAGCCTGACGCTCACCGGCACCTGCGGCGGCGGCTACGGCGAGGCCGCCGAGCGCCCGCCCGCGGCGGTCGCCGAAGACGTGCGCGACGGTTACATCTCGCGCCAGACGGCCGAGAGCGCCTATGGTGTCGTCGTCACCGAGACAGGTGAGCTTGACGCCGCGGCCACCGAGGCCCGGCGCGCCTCTGCAAGTGCGGGGTGAAGGAAAATTGGGGACCGGGCCGTTAGGCCCGAACGGCGTGACTGCGCCGCGCGCCGAATGGCGCGTAGCCAAGCGAGCGGAGCGAGCGCCCGGCGCTTGAGGGATATGGAGGAGCACCGATGAAGATCAAGGTGATCAACCCCAACACCACCATGGAGATGACCGAGGGGATCGGTGAGGCCGCGCGCTCCGTCGCGCGGGCCGGCACCGAGATCGTGGCGGTGAACCCCGAATTCGGGCCGGCCTCGATCGAGAGCTACTACGACGAGCAGGTCGCGGCCTGCGGTGTCCTCGACGAGGTGCGAAAGGGAGAGAGCGAAGGCGTCGACGCCTATGTCATTGCCTGCTACGGCGATCCAGGGCTTCACGCCGCGCGCGAGATGACCGAGAAGCCGGTGGTCGGCATCGCCGAGGCCTCGTTCTACATAGCCTCCATGGTCGCTGCCCGCTTCTCCATCGTTTCGGTGATTCCCCGCGTTCGCACCCTGCTCGAAGAGATGGTACGCGGCTACGGCATGGCGGAGCGCGTCGTCGCAATGCGCACCACGCCGCTCTACGTGCTGGATATCGAGCGCGACCCGGAAGGCTCGATGGAGAAGCTCCGGGACGAGGTACGGCGCTCGGTGGCGGAGGACGACGCAGAGGCGGTCTGCCTCGGCTGTGCCGGCTTCGCGCGCTTCGCGGCCGAGCTCGAGGCCGAGCTCGGGGTGCCGGTCCTCGACGGTGTGGTCTGCGCCACCAAGCAGGCGGAGGTGCTGGTGGAGCTCGGCCTCAAGACCAGCAAGCGCAAGACCTACCGCCCGCCGGAGCGCAAGCACTTCACCGGCATGTTCAGCCACTTCGGAACCGCCGACGACGTCGCCGAAGCCGCGGAGTAGGGCGCGACGGCACTAACCGCCGCGCCCGGCTGCCCGGCCGCCCGAACGTTCCACTGCCGGCACACCCACTGGCACCGGTTCGCGCCTGCCACGCAGTAGGCGGCGCCTTGCTTCTCGCGTGGGATGAGCGAAAAAAGCTTTTAATGCCCTGGATCAGGGGTATTATCGATATAATATCTCGATATGTTCGAGAATATCATTTAACTATGGAAGGAGAATACAATGCAGATACAGGATGTTACAGTCGATCTTGAGCAGAGCCTCGCCAACCTGACGGCGTCGGCCCTGCCGCCGGCGCTGCAGGGACTGCGGCACCTGCCCATGGGGGACTACGAGCCCCGGGTCAGTATTCGTCCCCGGGGTGGGGGCAGGAAGGTCCGCAGGGACGCGGACGCCAGCTACTTCGACCCCGAAAGTTGCGAGGTGGTGATCGAGTTCGATCGGTACGACGATGCCGATGTCAAGGTTAGCACCCAGGACGCGGACATGCCGGATTCCGCCGCCGGCGACGCCGCGTTCGATCGCGAGGCGGCCATGGACCAGCTCCTTGAGGCGCTCGCGGCGGTCGAGAGCGCACGGGAGTTCGTGGGCCTGAAGTGGTTCCGCGACAGATGTCTGCCAACGGGCGACCTCGACTGGGCCCGCGATTCGAGGATCAGCGGTTCCCTGCTGCGCCGCGCTACCGAGCAGCGCCTAATCCTGACCAGCCAGGTCCCCAACCCGAACAACCCGCTCCACCCGGTCACCGCGATACGGGTCAATCGGCGTCATCCGCGGTTCGGGACAGAGTCGCCGCCTCGCCGTACGGCGTTCGAGCGGGTGCGCATACGGGGAGGTGCGATCACAGACACCGTTCTCGGCGACAGACGCTGAAGGGGTCCAATGTCAAGCGTCTATCTCGACACGAGTGCTCTGCTCAAGTTCTACATCGAGGAAGACGGGACGGATCGGGTGACGCACGTCGTGGAAGACGCCGAGGACGGCCATGCGTTCATTCTCGACCTCACTCCGGTTGAAGCCCGATCGGCAATCCGCCGGCGCGAGCGAGAGGGCGACATCGTAGCGGCGGACGCGGATCGGGTCTTGCGGCAGATCGAAGACGACGCCTCGTCGCTTTTTCTGGTGCAGCCCTCGACCTCGGCGGTGATGGAGGAGGCCGCACGTTTGATCGACCGGCACCCGCTCAGGGCCTACGACGCGCTTCAACTCGCGGGCTGTCTCGTGGTTCGCCACGGCATGCCGGAGCCGGTGACGTTTGTGTGTGCGGACACGCGCCTCTGCGAAGCGGCGGGCCAGGAAGGACTGGAGGCGCTGAACCCTATAGTGCCTTGAGCCCGCCACCGCCGGGCCGCATTGATCGCCCGCATCTGCTCCTCCGCTCGGTTGCCGGATTGGCGGCGGAAGAGTGGTCGTGACAGGCGGCCGACCGACGGGGCCGCCGATGCCTGGGCACTATCCCGGCGCAGTCGAGCAACCCACCGGTTGCCGGAAAGGCGTACAATTCGACCCTTGATTGTTATTATACTAGTTCTAAATTGCGACTCAGGACATATTCCGAATCAGGAGCAAGTGCTATGCGTGTACCCGAGGTGACATTCAAGACCCGCGTCCGTGACGAGAGCGTCGAGGGGCCCAACCCCTTCCGCTGGCAGGACCGGACCAGCGATGAGATCTTCGCCGGCCGCAGGGTGGTGCTCTTCGCGTTGCCGGGCGCCTTCACGCCGACCTGCAGCTCGACCCATCTGCCGGGCTACGAAGCGCTGCACGATTGCTTCATGGACGCCGGCATCGACGAGGTCGTCTGCCTCTCCGTCAATGACGCGTTCGTCATGTACCAGTGGGGGAAATATCAGGGGGTGAAGCACGTTACTTTGCTGCCGGACGGCTGCGGCACCTTCAGCCGCCGCATGGGCATGCTGGTGGACAAGGACAATCTCGGCTTCGGCCTGCGCAGCTGGCGTTACTCGATGGTGGTCGAGGACGGCGAGATTACGAAGGTGTTCGTGGAGCCGGGGCTTTGCGACAACGCGCCGGGCGATCCGTTCGAGGTCTCCGACGCCGAGACCATGCTCGCCCACATCGAGTCGCTCAAGCCGGCACAAGGCCGCCTGAGCGTCGTCGCCTGATGCCGGCCCCTCACGGCGCCGGGGCAGGTGTCTAACTGGCCCGCGGATGCGCCGCCGTGTAGGCGGCGAGAAGCCCGGCTTCGTCGACCTCCGTGTAGCGTTGCGTGGTCGAAAGGCTGGCGTGCCCGAGGAGCTCCTGGATCGTGCGCAGATCGCCGCCGCCTGCGAGCAGATGGGTGGCGAAGCTGTGGCGGAGCGCGTGCGGGGTTGCAGAAGCCGGCAGGCCGAGCGCGCCGCGCAGCCGCGCCATCGTCTGCTGAACGAGGCGGGGCTGAAGCCGCTTGCCGCGCATGCCGACGAAGAGGGGATCGCCCGGCTCCAGCCGGTGCGGGCAGGCGGCGAGATAGTCGGCGATCGCTTCGGCCACGACGGGTAGCACCGGCACCACCCGCTGCTTGTTGCCCTTGCCCGTGATCATCAGGCTGTGGAGTTTGGCATCGGCGGCCGGCGCGTCAGCGCGATCGAGGGCCAACGCCTCGCCGATGCGGAGCCCGCAGCCGTAGAGCAGCAGCAGCACCCCGGTATCCCGGCGGGCGATCCAGTCGGGCGGCCCGGCGCTTAGCGCGTTCGGATCGACGACAGCCTTGGCCTGGCCTTCGGTGAGCGGCCGGGGCACGCCACGCGGCGTGCGCGGCGCGCGCACCAGTGAGAGCGCCGAGGAGACGGGAACATCCTCGCGCTCGAGATGGCGGAAGAAGACGCGGACCGCCGAGAGCGCCCGGGCGGTCGAGGTCCGTGCGCGGCCTTCCGCCGCCCGCCGCGCGAGCCAGGCCCGCAGGTCGCGCACGCTGAGCGCAGCGAGAGCCGCGAGATCGGGCGCTCCACCCCGATGCTCAGCGAGGAAGCGCAGAAACTCGTCGAGGTCCCGCCGGTAGGCGGCGATGGTGTGGTCGGAGCGTCGCCGCTCATTGGCGAGGCGGCCGAGCCAGGTGTCGACCGCCAAAGCGAGGTCGGCGGCGGCCGGCATCGGCCCGCTCGCCGGCCTAGTCATGAGAGGATCGACTGGCCCGTCTTCTGCCAGTCGGCGAGGAAGGCGTCGAGCCCCTTGTCGGTGAGCGGGTGGCTCGCGAGCTTCCTCAGTACGCCCGGCGGCACCGTCGCCACATCGGCGCCGAGCTTCGCGGCCTCCACGACGTGGAGCGGGTGGCGGATCGAGGCGACCAGGATCTCGGTCGCGATGGTATCGGGGTAAGCGCGGTAGATCGTCGCGATCTCGCGGATCAGGCCCATCCCATCCTGGCTGATATCGTCGAGCCGGCCGACGAAGGGCGAGATGAAGGCAGCACCCGCCTTCGCCGCCAGCAACGCCTGGGAGGGTGAGAAGCAGAGGGTGACATTCACCTTGGTGCCGCCCTGGCTGAGCGCCCGACAGGCCTTCAGGCCGTCCCAGGTGAGCGGCACCTTGACTGCGACATTGGGCGCGATGGCAGCGAGCGCACGGCCTTCGGAGAGCATGGTTTCGACATCGGTCGCCGTGACCTCGGCGCTTACGGGGCCCGGCACGATGTCGCAGATGTTCCGGATCACGTCGAAGAAGTCGCCGCCCGACTTGGCGATGAGCGAGGGATTGGTGGTCACACCGTCGAGCAGGCCGGTCGCCGCCAGATCTTCGATTTCGGCAATGTCCGCCGTATCTACGAAAAACTTCATGCCGCCGCTCCGTCCGAGATCCTTCGTCCTGCGCCGGCCTTTCGAGTCATCGGGCTGGACGCCGTCGCGGGAGTGTTGCAGGACGAGAGCATGACCGCAGCATCCACGACTCGAATCGGCTCCGGGCCGGCGAGTAACGCGGGCGGCCTCATAGCATGTCCCGCACGCCGTTACCATTCCGGCGCTGGGGATCAGGTGCCGTGAGCCGATCGAGCGACCGGGAAGGGGGGAGCGCAAGCGCGCGCCCATCTAAGCTTCCACCCGCCACCGTCGCCGTCCTGCTGCCGCTGCCGCTCGACCGCGCTTATGACTACGCCGTGCCGAACGAGCTTGCGGCCGACATTGCGCCCGGCTCTTTCGTGCGCGTGCCGCTCGGCAGGGTGGAGCGCATCGGCGTGATCTGGGGCGAGGGCGAAGGAGAGGTGGAGCCGGCGCGTCTCAAGCCGGTGACGGCAGTGCTGGAGTCGCCGCCGATGACCGAGCCGCTCCGCCGCCTGATCGATTGGGCGGCCGACTACACGCTTGCACAGCGCGGCGCCGTTCTGCGTATGGCGATGAGCGTGCCTGCCGCCGTGGAGCCGCCGCCGATGCGGACCGCGTACCGGCGCGGGCAGGACGAGGCACCGCGAATGACGGAAGCCCGAAGTCGCGTGCTCGCGCTTTTGCAGGACGGGCCGCCGCGCACTGCCGCCGAGATCGCGCGCAAAGCCAATGTGGGAACCGCCGTGGTGCGTGGCCTGGCTGCCCTCGGCACGGTCGAGGCGGTCTCGGTGCGCGAGGTCTCTGCCTTTGGCCGCCCCGATACGCGTCGTGCCGGCCCGATCTTGTCCGATGCGCAAGCAGACGCCGCTAACGCGCTGCGAGAGGCAGTCGCCGCCGGGGAATTCTCGGTCACCGTTCTCGACGGCGTAACCGGTGCCGGCAAGACCGAGGTCTATTTCGAGGCCGTCGCCGCGGCGCTCGATGCAGGCCATCAGGTGGTGGTGATGCTGCCCGAGATCGCGCTCAGCGCTCAGTGGCTGGGGCGCTTTCGCGCACGCTTCGGTGTGGAGCCCGCGGTCTGGCATTCCGAGCTTGGCACGCGCCAGCGCCGCGAGACCTGGCGCGCCGTCGCCGAGGGTCGGGCAGAGGTCGTGGTCGGCGCCCGGTCCGCGCTGTGGCTGCCCTTCCCATCGCTCGGTTTGATCGTCGTCGATGAGGAGCACGACGCCGCTTTCAAGCAGGAGGATGGTGTCGTTTATCACGCCCGCGACATGGCGGTCGTCCGCGCGCGCCTGGAGGGGCGCCCTGCCGTTCTGGTTTCGGCCACGCCATCCCTGGAGACCGTGGTCAATATCGAGAATGGCCGCTATGGCCGCGTGCAGTTGCCTGATCGCCACGGCGGTGCACGGCTGCCCGCCATCGAAACGGTCGACCTGCGCGAGACGCCGCCGGAACGGGGCGCATGGCTCGCCCCGGCTCTGCGCGTGGCGCTCGCCGAGACCCTGGAGGCCGGCGAGCAGGCGCTGCTCTTCCTCAACCGCAGGGGTTACGCGCCACTCACGCTCTGCCGGGCGTGCGGTCATCGCTTCCATTGCCCGAACTGCAGCGCCTGGTTGGTGGAGCATCGCTTCGCCGGCACGCTCGACTGCCATCATTGCGGCTACCGGCGGGGTCTGCCCGAGGCCTGCCCGGCCTGCGAGGCGGAGGACCGCTTCGCTGCCTGCGGTCCGGGAGTCGAGCGGCTCGCCGAAGAGGTGGACGGTGCCTTTCCTGGCGCCCGCTGGGCGGTGCTCACCAGCGATACGGTGCGCGGACCCAGCCAGGTGCAGGACCTGGTCGATGCCATCGCGGCACACGAGGTCGACGTACTCATCGGCACGCAAATGGTGGCCAAGGGGCATCACTTCCCGCAGCTCACACTTGTGGGCGTGGTGGATGCCGATCTGGGACTCGCGGGCGGCGACATGCGCGCGGCCGAGCGCACCTATCAGCTGCTTCATCAGGTGGGCGGCCGTGCCGGGCGCGGCGAGCTCCCCGGCCGGGTCATGCTTCAGACCTATGCCGCCGAGCACCCGGTCATGACAGCGCTCGCTGCCGGCGACCGCGATTCCTTCATGGCGCGCGAGGCGGCAGCGCGCGAGACCCACGGCCTGCCGCCCTTCGGCCGCCTTGTGGCGGTTATCGCGTCCGGCCCGAACGAGGCCGAGACGCTGCGCGCCGCATCCGCTCTCGCCCGCACCGCGCGTATCGAGGAGAAGAGCCTCGGCTTCCAGGTGTTGGGGCCTGCGCCTGCACCGCTCAAGCTGCTGCGCGGGCGCCATCGCTTCCGTCTCCTCTTCAAGGCCCCGCGCGGCGTGCTGCTCCAGCCTCATCTGAGGCGATGGCTGGAGTCTCTCGACCGGCGCACCCGTGCTCACCTCCAAGTGGATATCGACCCCCACAGCTTCATGTGATCATCGCTCGCCGTGACTCGTTCCCGCGCCTTTGCTAGGGTCGCCCAGGCTTTACCGCCGATGCGGTCGATGGGAACGCAGGGGGGACGCCATGATCATCCAGAGCCAGGCTGAAGAGCGGAAGGACGGTGCCCGTTTCGCCATCACCCTCGACGAGCATCTCCAATTGGCGAGCCAGTTCGCCGAGAATTTCGGCAACGACACCTTCGCTCGGCCTGAGCCGCGCGACTACTTCCTCTATGCCTGCCGGTGGCACGACAAGGGCTGGAAGGACCTGGACGACAACCCGCCGCTCGACCCCGAGACCGGGCTGCCTTACAACCTGGTGGAGACGCCGATCCCCATCATCACGCTGACCGGCTGCCGCTCGCCCGAGTACAATGAGGCGCACCACGCCTACTGCGGGCTCCTCGACAGCATGCACATCTGGGGCCTCTACAACGGACGCTACGGGCTCTCGGACAAGGTGCTGATCGACATCGTGCCGGAGCAGCACCGCCTCGCAGCCGACACCATGCTGAGCACCGAGCGCCAGCGCCAAGAGCGTCTCACCGCCGTGCTGCAGGACGATCCCGATACCGCACCCTGGGTTGAGGAAGAGCGGCTCTTCGCCAACTACAAGGCGCTGCAGTTCTTTGATACCTTCGCGCTCTACTTCAACTGCGTGCATTCGGAGGGGCGCGGCGAGAGCACCTTTGCCAACGTGCCGCGCGGGGTCGATGACGATGTCAGTGTCGAGGTCCGCGCGCTGGGCGACGGGGTCTACAGCCTCGACCCCTATCCTTTCCGCGACGATGGCCTCGAGGTGTCGTTCACCGGCCGCCATCTCACCCCCTTTGGCGCCGACGACGAGCCCGACATGGCTGCGGTGATGCGGGAGACCCCGCGCGAGCGCCAGAGCGCCCGGCTGATTGCAGCCTGAGCGCCGCGCCGCTTGTGTCCGAGGCCCTGGACTGTGCCTGCCGCCGCGCGATCGAGTCCCGTCGAGGTGCTTGGACTGGACCATGTCGTGCTCCGGGTCGCGGACATCGAGGCGTCGATCGACTGGTACAAGCGGGTGTTAGGCTGCACCGTCGAGCGGCGCATCGAGAGCTTCGGGCTTTACCAACTGCGCGCCGGCACGAACCTGATCGATCTCGTTCCCGTCGCGAGCAAGGCCGGCAAGCCGGGCGGCGCGGCCCCGGGCAAGACGCGGCGCAACATGGAGCACTTCGCGCTGAGGCTCGCCGCCTTCGACGAGAAGAAGCTCCGCCGCTACTTCAAGCGGCGCGGCGTGGAGACTGGCGAGACGGCACGGCGCTACGGCGCCGACGGCCACGGCCCCTCGCTCTACCTCACCGACCCGGACGGCAATACGGTCGAGCTCAAGGGGCCGCCCGATGCGGACCAGAGCGAGAGGGTCGCGGAAGCCGAGTACCCGGCCCGTTCGCGGGCAGGGGCCGCAGTCGAACGGAGCAAACAGGCATGAAGGCGGTCGTCATCCACCGTCACGGCGGGCCGGAAGAACTCGTCTACGAAGACATCGAGACACCGGCGGTCGGGCCTGAGGACGTCCTCATCAACCTGGAGACGGTAGGTCTCAATCACTTCGACCTCGACGTGTGCGACGGCATCTCGGGATATCTCAGCCTGGACATGCCTCACATCCTCGGTGTCGAGGGCGCGGGCACTGTCGCCGAGGTGGGTTCCGCGGTGACTGCCTTTCGCCCCGGCGACCGGGTCATGCCCTTCCTCACCTTCACGTCCGGCCTCTGCCGGCACAAGGTGTGCAACTGCGCGCTCGGCATGGACAACATCTGCCTCGACTTCGAGAAGCTGGGCGTGACCTGTTGGGGCACCTACGCGGAATATGTAAATGTCTCCCACCACAATGTGATTCGTATTCCCGACGGCGTCTCGGCGCTGGATGCGGCGGCAGGGCAGGTCGCCTTCGCCACCGCCTGGGAGCTTGTGGTGAAGAAGGCGCAGGTGCGCCAGGGCGAGGACGTGCTCATAAACGCCGCCGGCAGCGGCGTCGGCTCGGCCGCGATCCAGTGTGCCCGCGTTGCAGGGGCGCGGGTGATCGCCACCGCCGGCTCCGACGACAAGCTCGCGCGTGCGCGCCAGCTGGGCGCCGACGAGGTGATCAACTACAACGAGACCCCGGCGATCGGCGAGGCCGTGCGCGGCCTCACCGATGGCCGCGGCGTCGATGTCTGCATCGAGATGGTGGGCGGGTCGGTGCTGCAGCAGAGCCTCGACGCGCTCGCGCTCAACGGGCGGCTGGCCACCTGCGGCGCGCATGCGGGCGAGAAGGTCGAGATCGATATGATCGAGTTCTTCCGCAAGCAGATCACCATGACGAGCTGCCATTTCGCGCCGAAGTCCACCAACAGCGAGGTCCTGCGCCTGATGGAGCAGGGCAAGCTCAGGCCGGTGATCGGCGAGGTCCTGCCGTTGGCGGAAATGCGCACGGCGCACGAGCGTCTCGCAGCGCGCGCCGTCTTCGGCAAGGTTGTGCTTGAAGTGTAACGGAGCAGGGTATGGCGGAGCTGGAACTGCGCAAGGTCGAGCGCTGGCATCAAAGGAACATCATTCTCGACGGCCTCAGCATGAAGGCGCCGTCGGGCCGCATCACGGCGCTGTTAGGCGATGACGACTCGGGCCGCCTGACGGCGCTCAAGGTCATCGCCGGAATCGAGAAGCCGCAAGGCGGCTCCATCCTGATCGACGGCGACGACGTGCTGAGGGAGAAAGAGGGGATGCGCGAAGCGGCGACGGTCTTCCGCTCCGCCGCGCTGATGCCGCACAAGACGGCCTTCGACAACATTGCCTATCCGCTCAGGATCGCCCGCTTCGACAGGGAGACGATCGAGGCGCGTGTGCTTGCCGTCGGCGAGCATTTCGGGTTGATCGACGTGCTCACGGAGCGGCCGAAGAGGCTCACGGACGTCCAGTGCTACCAGATCGGCCTCGCACGCGCGCTGGTGCGCGACCCCGGTGTCTACCTCTTCGAACTGCCGACGGAGGAGGACAGGGTCATACGCGAACTCGCGATCAGCGAGATGCGGCGGCTCAGGGATGAGTTCGGCCGTACCGTGGTCTATGCCGCCGGCACCGTCGAGGAGGCGCGCGAGCTCGCCGACTGGATCGTCGTCCTCCACGAAGGGCGCAAGCTGCAGATGGGCAGCCCGCAGAGGATCATCCAGTGGCCCGCCTCGCGCCAGGTCGCAAAGCTCTTCGGCGCCAAGCTCCGCGCCGCGCGCGTGATAGGCACGGAGGAGAACGCCCTCACGGTGCGTCTCAAGGACGGTACGGTCCTTACACTCGCCTGCGAATCCGACGATGCGGCCGCGGACGAGCGCGCCACCCTCGCCATCTGGCCGGAACACATCGGCCGCGAGGGCGAGATGCCAGTCTACCCGCCTGAGCACTGTTACCTGTTCAACGAACGCGGGCACTTGGTGGTGGGACCGTTTGGGCTCCCTCCCAAGCCAAAGAAGAAGAGCGCTGCCCGACGGCGGTGAACGCCGAGACGGCACGCCCCGCTTTCGCTTTGCGGCTGCCGCGCTCCGCTACCCCGCAGTATTTCTCGTGGATAGCCGTGTTTCGGCGCATAACTCGATCAACATATAGCGACTATAGATAGTGTACTACTACGATATATTGAAAACTCGGCAACATATGTGGTAAGATGCGGCACCCTGATCATTGTGCCGTGCTCGCAGCCTTATTGCCATTCTCGCACTGCACGCACTAGAATGAAGTAGCAACGTCTGCCTCCAACGAGTTTTCCCTCAGATGATCGACCACGCCGCCGCCCGTCGCAACATGGTCTCGGGCCAGATCAGGACCAACCGCGTCACCGACGAGCGGATCATCGAAGCGATGGAGGAGATCCCTCGCGAGCGCTTCGTTCCACACGCCAAGCGGGGCGTCGCCTATGTGGACGAGGACGTGAAGATCGCGTCCGGCCGCTTCCTGATGGAGCCCATGGTGCTGGCGCGGCTGGTCCAGGAGTCAAGTATTGCGGCCGATGACATGGTCCTCGATGTCGGCTGCGGCACGGGCTACGCAACGGCGGTTATGGCTCGCCTCGCCGGTACCGTGATCGCACTGGACGTCGACAAATCGCTCGCCGCGGAGGCTGAGCGCACGCTGAGCGCGGTGGGCGCCGACAACGCGATCGTGATGACCGGCCCGCTCGCCGAGGGCTGCGCCCGTCAGGCACCCTATGACGTAATCCTGTTGGGCGGTGCGGTGGATCACCTGCCGCAAGCGCTGGCGGATCAACTGGCCGAGCGGGGCAGGATTGTCGGCGTCCTGCGCAAGGCCGGTGGGGTGGGGCAGGCGACCTTCTGGGCGAAGCACCGGGGTGCGCTATCCAGCCGCAGCCTGTTCGAGGCGTCGCTTCCGCCGCTTCCCGGCATCGCTCGTCCCGTGCATTTTGAGTTCTAAAACCATGGATGGGGAGGTGCCGGCGCTTTCGGTCGGGGACTTCGCTGCGCTGCGCGCGAGTCAGGGGGACTACGCGCTGCTCGATGTGCGCGAACCCTGGGAGGTGGCGCTCGGCGCGCTGCCGGAGGCGATGACCATCCCCATGAACGAGCTGCCCGATCGGCTCGACTCGCTGCCAGCAGACCGCCCGCTGGTGGTGCTGTGCCACCACGGCCAGCGAAGCGGTCATGTCACGGCATGGCTGCAGCGGCTCGGCTACGACAATGCGGTCAATCTGGAAGGCGGTATCGACGCGTGGGCGCGTGCTGTCGATCCCGCCATGCCGACCTACTGAGGGGAGCGGCCCATGACTCGCGATCGACGGCACTCCACGACTCGAAGAATCGGGGCCTTGGTGCTGCTCACGGCGCTTCTCGTTGGTGCATCGGCACCATTCCACGGCGCTGCAGCGCAGACCCTGGAAGAGGCGCTCGTGCTCGCCTACCAGAACAATCCTACCTTGCAAGCCCAGCGTGCACGCCTGCGGGCGGTGGACGAGGAGGTGCCGGAGGCGCTGGCCGGCTGGCGCCCCACGATTGAGATCGCCGGGGATGTCGGCGCCCTGTACAGCAATACAGACGGCATGATTCCCAACAGCGGAAGCAGCACGGTCGCCCCCTACGGCGTCGGGCTCACGGCGATCGCGCCCGTTTACCAGGGTGGGCGCGTTGCCGCCCAGATCGAATCGGCAGAGAACCGCGTCAGCGCGGGACGGGCACAGCTTCAGGCGGTCGAGCAGACGATCCTGCTCGACACGGCGACCGCCTACATGGACGTGCTCCGCTATCTGGCCGAAATAGAGCTCAGCCTTAGCAGTGAGCGAGTGGTGCGGCGCCAGTTGCAGGCGGCGCAGGACCGGCTCGATGTCGGCGAGGTGACGCGCACTGACGTGGCTCAGGCTGAGGCCCGGCTCGCGCAGGCCGGCGCGGAGCGGGTCGCGGCGGAGGGCGGCATGATGTCGGCCCGTGCCGTTTACCGGCGCGTGACTGGCGAGCTGCCGGGCGAACTGTCCTGGCCGCCGGTCCCCATGGGATTGCAAGAGAGCGAAGAGGACGCGCTCGCCGCCGCGGCCGAGGGCAACCCATCGATCGCCGCGGCATCGTTCATCGCGCACGCGTCGGAGGCGGATATCGACACGGCAGCCTCGGCACTCAGGCCGCAGGTCTCGATCGTGGGCAACGCTCGCCAGCGCTTTGACCCGTCGGACCTCATCGAATCGACCGCCGATGCCTCGTTGATGGCGACCGTGCGCGTGCCGCTCTATCAGGGTGGCGCCGCGAACGCACGCATCCGCCAGTCGAAGCAGATAGCGGCGCAGCGGCGCCTGGAGCTCGATCAGGCCCGGCGCGCGGTGCAAGAGCAAGTTGCTCATGCCTGGAGGGCGCTCACGGCGGCGCGGGCACAGATCACCGCGTTTAAGTCTCAGGTGGCTGCGGCGGCCGTTGCCCTCGACGGCGTCGAGCAAGAGACACGGGTCGGTCTGCGCACCACGCTCGACGTGCTTGATGCCGAACAAGAGCATTTCAAGGCACAGCTCAACCTGGTCCGGGCAAAGCGGGAGGAGATCGTCGCCGCCTATCAGTTGAAAGCGGCGGTCGGTGCCCTCACCGCGCGGCAGCTCGGGCTCCCGGTCGACTTGTACGATCCCGAGGTGCACTACCGGAGCGTGCGCGAGAGTCCTGGAGAGTGGCTGTGGTCGGACGAATGATCGTTATAGACGCGGGAGAGTGAGGACATGGAAAAGCCGGCGCTGGCCGATCACCCGATCAACGAAATGATGAGGCGACGCTGGAGCCCGCGCGCCTTCACGCCGCGCCCGATGCCCCGCGCGGACATTCTCACGCTGCTGGAGGCCACGCGCTGGGCGGCGTCGAGCTTCAACCAGCAGCCCTGGCACTTCCTGGTCGCGACCAGGGACGATGAAGAACGCTTCGCGCAGTTGCTCGATTGCCTGGTGCCCGGAAATCAGGTGTGGGCGCGGAACGCGTCGCTGCTCATCCTTACCGTGACCAAGCGCACGTTCGACCACAACGACTCGCCTAACAGTTGTGCCGTCCACGATATCGGGCTCGCCGCCTGCCAGCTCGTCTTGCAGGCCACGGAGCTCGGGTACGCCACGCACCAGATGGCGGGCATCGAAGCGGAAAAAATCCGGGAGACCTATGGCGTGCCGGAGGGCTTCGATCCCGTAACGGGGATCGCCGTCGGCTATGCCGGGGACCCGGACACCCTTCCCGACGACCTCCGCGAAATGGAGCTTGAGGCGCGGACGCGGCGCCCATTCGGCGAGTTCGTCTTCTCCGACCGCTGGGGCCAGTCCGCCGGCTTCTGACCACGGGTGCCCACGGGTCCCTGCGGCGCCTGAGCGAAGATGCGTAGACGGAGCCGGGAGCGAAGCATGTCCGACTTCCACGTGAACGTCGGCGAGCAGGTCACGTTTTCCAAGACCGTTGGCGAAAGCGACATTTACCTGTTCGCGGGCATCACCGGCGATTTGAACGGACTTCACGTGAACGAGCAGTACATGTCGACGTCGGCCTATGGGCACCGCATCGCGCACGGCGCGCTGCTGGTCGGCTTCATGTCGACCACGTCGACCATGATGATTGCCCGCTGCGCCGAGCGGGAAAGCGACGAAACCCCCGTCTCGCTCGGCTACGACCGCATCCGCTTCACCGCCCCGGTCTATATCAACGACACGGTGAGCGTGACCTACACGGTTGCCCAGATCGACGAGACGCGCCGCCGCGCATTGTCCGATATCGAAGTCGTCAACCAGCGGGGCGAGACCGTGGCCGTGGCGCAGCACATCATCAAGTGGGTGCCGCACGCGTAAACGAGCGGCGGGCGGGAAGGGGTCCGCGCGATCCCGCCGGTCGTGACGATTGGCAACCCTTCCGATCGACGCG
Source organism: Alphaproteobacteria bacterium (assembly GCA_965262755.1). GTDB lineage: Bacteria > Pseudomonadota > Alphaproteobacteria > UBA828 > UBA828 > WTGU01. The sequence continues at coordinate 3,322,897 of OZ253557.1, forward strand.
CTGCGCGATAGACTGCCATTTCGGCGAGCGATCCCAGGGAGACTGAGCCATGGCGCGCGCACTCTGGCAGGGGCAGGTCATCGCTGAGTCCGGCAGTTACGAAACCGTCGAGGGCAACGTCTATTTCCCGCCAGGTACCGTGAACCTGGCGTTCCTCACGCGGAGCCCAACCACCACCGTTTGCGGCTGGAAAGGCACGGCTCACTATTACTCGATCGAGGTCGGAGGTGCGCGCAACGCGGATGCCGCGTGGTATTACCCCGACCCGAAGCCTGCGGCCGTAAACATCCGGGACCACGTCGCTTTCTGGCGGGGAGTCACCGTTGAGACCTGAGCCCGGGGCGCTATCCAGCCGCGCGCGCGGTCTTGCACCCCGAGGTGCGCAATAGAGAGCAGGAGTTCCGATGCCTCGATACCTGAAGACCGGCATCAGCGATGCCGAGGCCGCGGAGGCGGACGCGAAGGTCCGCCGCGTCGTGGAAGACGCGTTGGACGATATCGCGCGCCGGGGCGATGCTGCCGTGCGCGAGATGTCGATCAAGTTCGATCGCTGGGAGCGCGAGGACTTTCGGCTCGGCGAGGACGAGATCGAGGCCTGCCTCGGCGCACTCACCGGGCAGGACAGGGACGATATCCTGTTCGCACAGGAGCAAATTCGGAACTTCGCGCAAATCCAACGCGACGCGCTTCAGGACGTCGAGGTCGAGACTCTGCCGGGCGTGGTGCTGGGCCATAAGAACATCCCGGTCAATGCGGTCGGCTGCTACGTGCCGGGCGGTAAGTACCCTTTGCTCGCGTCTGCCCACATGTCGGTGGTGACGGCGAAGGTGGCGGGCGTTACGCGCATCGCGACCTGCGCGCCGCCCTTCGAGGGCAGACCCGCGCCCGCCATCGTCGCGGCGCAGCATCTCGCGGGCGCCGACGAGATCTACGTGCTGGGCGGCATCCAGGCGGTGGGCGCCATGGCGCTCGGCACCGGCAGCATCGCACCGGTCGACATGCTGGTCGGCCCCGGCAACGCCTTCGTGGCCGAGGCCAAGCGCCAGCTCTTCGGCCGCGTCGGCATCGACCTGCTGGCGGGGCCCACCGAGACTCTGGTAATCGCCGACGAGACCGTGGACGGCGAGCTCTGCGCCACCGATCTGCTCGGCCAGGCCGAGCACGGCCCGACTTCGCCGGCGACCCTGCTGACCAACTCCGAGAGCCTCGCCCGGCAGACGATGGCCGAGGTCGAGCGCCAGCTCGGCATCCTGCCGACGGCCGGGATTGCGGGCCAGGCCTGGCGCGACTACGGCCAGGTGATCGTCTGCGACACCCTCGACGAGATGGTCGCGGTCGCGGACGAGATCGCGGCCGAGCATGTGCAGGTGATGACCGAGGACCCGGACTGGTTCCTCGAGCGCATGACCAACTACGGGGCACTCTTCCTCGGGCCCCGCACCAACGTCTCCTACGGTGACAAGGTGATCGGCACCAACCACACCCTGCCGACACGCAAGGCCGCGCGCTACACCGGCGGCCTCTGGGTCGGCATGTTCCTCAAGACCTGCACCTATCAGCGGGTGCTGACCGACGAGGCTTCGACCATGATCGGCGAATACTGCTCCAGGCTCTGTGCGCTGGAAGGCTTCGCCGGGCACAAGGAGCAGGCCGACATCCGCGTGCGCCGCTACGGTGGGCGGAATCTTGCCTGATCTCCCCGTCGAGGACGCGCTGCCCAAGACGCCCTCCTTCCGCCTCGACGGCAAGCGGGCGCTCGTCACGGGCGCGAGTCGCGGCCTTGGCCGTGCCTGTGCAGCTGCGCTCGCGGAGGCGGGTGCCCACGTCGTGCTCGCGGCGCGGGGACGCGGGGCCCTGGCGCAGGTCGCGGGTGAAATCGAGGCGGCAGGGGGCGCTGCGGCGATCCTCCCGCTCGACGTCGCCGATGTAGAACGAGCCGCAGCGGCCCTCGCGGAACTCGGGCCGGTCGACATCCTCGTCAACAATGCCGGCGGCAACCGCCCCGATGCGTTGCTGGACGTGACGGTGGAGGACTTCGACGCTGTCATGGGCATCAACGTGCGCGGTGCCTATTTCTGCGCCCAGGCGATCGCGCGGGAGATGGTCGCGGCAAAGAGGGGCGGCGTCATCATCAACATGTCCTCGCAAACGGGCCACGTCGGCGGGGCCAAGCGCACGGTCTATTGTGCCACCAAGCACGCCATCGAAGGCATGACCAAGGCGATGGCGATGGACCTTGCGCCCTACAACATCCGGGTCAACGCAATTGGTCCGACCTTTATTGCCACGCCGATGACCGTGCCGTTTCTCGAAGATCCTGCCTTCAAGGAAGACACGCTGAGCCGGATCGCGCTCGGCCGCCTCGGCGAACTTCCCGATGTGATGGGCGCCATTGTTTTTCTTGCAAGCGACGCGGCCAGCCTGATCACGGGTGCAAGCCTGTTGATCGATGGCGGGTGGACAGCGCAATAGCGGCACATCGGAAGGCGTTTTCCCTGCGTCACTCAGTAGGAATATCACTACTGAGGCGAAGGAATCGCCGCGTCTAAATCGTTCCTTTTCTCACAGTTTCACGCCCGCAGAATATACCCCCAAAATTGATTGGTATGCCTATACTGCGTATCGATACATCTGCTGATTTCATTCAGCGATATGTCTGCTATATGGCGGTAAGTTCGAGAAATTCACGCATTCGATGGAGGTGAGATCATGGCGGGACGATCTGCGTCCAAGATCGACGAGAGCACGTTAACCAGGGGTCAACGCCGCAAACTCGACACACTGCGCAAGTCTGTGGGCGACGAGATCGGTGAGCGCGCGTTCGCTGCGTGGCTCTCCACGCAACCGAAGCAGGAGGTGGTCGAGGAGGACCACGACGCTGCGCTCATCGTCGACACGCTCTGGCCCCTCATCCGGGAAGGCACGCTGGCGATCCCGCGGGGCGGCTATCTGCTTCGCCGCGGGCGTAACCGGCTCATTTGCGAGCCTGCAAACAAGTAAAGATGCGCCGCTTGCGCCGCTCGGTATTCGGGAGGTGTTGAGCGATTAGGATAAGGTCGGGACGGGAGTGTCTCCGCCTTATCCATTGGGAAATTACGATGCACGTCGCCTGACGTGTGTCCTGATGGCCAATCCAAATCCAGCTCCTAATTCTAGCACAGGAGGCGGAACCAGGGGCGGATAGCTAAGCCGCAGCGCTCCGCAATCGCCCCGGACCATGGTGCGGTGCACAGGGGTTTCGGCACAGGGCATTGTCCGCGCCATGAATGCTCTGAACGCTGCATCGCCTCCCCACCACGGGACCCAGACCCCACGCGCCACCGGGGCAATCCAGGGCGCGCCTCATCAATTCCACACGCAAAGGAGCGCGCTCCTTCGATCCCACACACGAGGGGTCGCGTGATGAGCGCGCTCGACGGCTGGATCGACGTCTGCCGCGCCGGCACTTGGCGCGACATGGCGGGCCGCGACGTTGCCATCGACGAGGCCCGGCTCGACCGGATCGTCGACGCGCACGCCGTCGCCGACCCCGCGCCCGTGGTCGTGGGCCATCCTGAGACGAACGCCCCGGCCTTCGCCTGGATCGACGGGCTTCGCCGCGCCGGCGACCGGCTGCAGGCGAAGCTCCGCGATATCGCGCCGGCCTTCCGCGAGGCGGTCGAGGCCGGCCGCTACCTACGCCGGCCGCTCGATCGCGCTGCAGGGCGACACGCTGCGCCATGTCGGATTCCTGGGCGGCCAGGCACCGGCGGTGTCGGGGCTTGTGCCGACCCGCTTCGCGTCCGCGCCCGAGACGGTGGTCGCGTTTACTGACGATGCCGGGGCGGGGTCTCCGGAAGACTCGCCCTCAGATCACCCCGACTCTCTCCGCGCCCTGGGGCCGGGAGGGGACGAAGACGGCGTCCCTGAAGCCATCGATGAAGTGGGAGGCAAGGAGGGCCGGCCTGCGGAGCAGCCCGGAGCGAGCGCCCGGCGACTGACGGACATGAACGAACACGAAGCCTCGCTTACGGCGCGGGAGGCGGCGCTGCTCGCGCGGGAGGCCGCGGCCGCGGCCGACGACCGCCGGCGGGCTGCGGACGCAGCGATTGCGCCCCATGTCGAAGCGGGTCGCGTCCTACCCGCGGAGCGGCCGGCGCTGACCGTGCTGCTCGCCGCGCTCGGGGACGACCAAGGTAACGCCGGCGAGGGCGCCGCAGGCGAACACGCCACCATCGCCTTCGCGTCGGCGTCGGGCGGCGATGTGCGGATGGCCTCATCGCCGACGAGGTCTGCCCGCGCGTCCGCACCGGGTACAAATTCACCTACACGACGCTCACCGAAGAAGACCTGCTCACCATCCCGGACGTGCGCGCGAGCCGTGCCGGGCGCCTCAACCAGGTCGAATTCGGCGCCACGGACACCACCGCGAGCGTCGTCGACTACGGCCTCGAGGACCCCGTCCCCTCGCGCGACATCGAGGAGGCGCGGGCGCAGGAGGTCGCGTACGACCCGCTGGAACAGGCCGCGATCTCCACCGCGGAGCTGGTGAAGCTCGCGCGTGAGCGGCGCGTCGCCGACTTGGTGACGACTGCGTCCAACTATGCGGCCGGTCACTCCGCCACGCTCAACGGCAATTCGCAGTGGAACCACGCCAGCTCAAACCCGCGCAAGGCGATCCTGGAGGCCCTCGACGTGCCGCTGGTGCGCCCCAACACGCTGGTGTTCGGTCAAAAGGTGTGGACCGCGCTCCGCCAGCATCCGAAGATCGTGGAGGCGGTGGCTGCCACCGGTGCCGGCGATCAGGCCTCCGGAATCGTGATGAAGGAGGCGGTGGCCGAACTCTTCGAGGTCGACAGCGTCCTGGTGGGCATGGCCTGGTACCAGTCGGCCAAGCGCGGCCAAGCCGACACCTTCGCCCGCCTCTGGGGCAAGCACGCATGCGCCATCCACGTGCGGCGCGACATGGCGTCTGCCCGCGATCGCCTGCCCAAGTTCTGCTGGACCGCCGACGCTCTCGGCGGACTGCAGGTCGGCACCTATGAGGAGCCGGCGCGCGGCGTCAATCGGGGCTCGACAGTTGTCAAGGTCAGCGAGTGCGTCAAGGAGCTGGTGGCCTACGGCCGCGCCGGCTACCTCTGGCGCGACGCGGTGGCGTAACCCATGGCGTCGAGATTTACCGCGCGCCTACCGGCGCGACCTTCCGACCCCCTGTGCGGGCTCGGCTATTCGCCGGCGGACCCGCGCCAGAGCGCGGCCGAGGGCGAGGTCTGCCGGCACGCCGAGCGCTTGCTGAACATGGTCCACGCGTACTGCGAGATCCGGGATTCGTGGACTAGATGGCTGCGCGGCTCCGCCATGAGCCGCACCCTCCACGAGCGGATCGTGCCCGAGATGCGCGCGCTCCGCGATGTGGAGCGGCGGATCGTGGACCAACCCTCCGTGACCCTGCTCGCCGTGCTCGACTACGCCGCCCTCGCGCGGCAGGCGGTGCCGGCGTACACACCTCTCGCCACGATCGATCATCCGCAGCCGCCCGTGCCGGACACGGTGCGCGAGGCGTGCGAGCGGATGATCGCCGAGGCCGAGAAGGCGGCCCTGGCCGCCCGCCGCGCCGGCGCCCGGGAGTATGCCGCGCGCATGGCCTACGCGATCGAGCGCGAGCGCGAGGAGGAAGCCCGGCGGCGACGCGCCATGAAGGAGGCGGGCGTGACTGAGACGCCCGCCGAGGCCAAAGCCGCAGCCGCCCGCGTCGACGCGCGTATCGCGGTCTATCAGCAGGAAATCCGCCGCGTCTACGAGGAGGCCGACCTCGGCCCGGACGGCAAGCCAAGGGACGAAGCGGTCGCGCCGGAAGGCGCGCGGGAGCAGGTCGCGCCGGAAGGCGCGCGGGAGCAGGTCGCGCCGGAAGGCGCGCGGGAGCAGGTCGCGCCGGAAGGCGCGCGGGAGCAGGTCGCGCCGGAAGGCGCGCGGGAGCAGGTCGCGCCAACGGCCGCCGAACGGTCGCCCGCTGCGGACGGGCTCACCATCGCCTGGCAAGTCCACGCGCGCCGGTGGGGCAGGACGATCCTGACACCGACGCCGGAGACCGCACCGCGCTTCGCAGAGCGGCTGGTGCTGATCGACCGGGGTAAGCGCGGCGGCACGCTGAGTGCCTACGGTAAGGCCGATCTGAATGACCGCCGCGAGACGATCAACGGTGTTTCCTTCCGCCTGCGCCATCGGCGCTCCATTACCGGGCGTCTCCGGCACTCTCTTACCGCGCGCCTCCGGCGCGACCGCTACGAGACGCGGCTCACGCCGGCCGAGGTTCAGGAGATGCGGGGGACGCGCGCATGACCTACGCCACCCGCGCGGACCTGGAGGCGCGCTTCGGCGCGGAGGAGGCGTTGGACCTCGCCGGGAAGCAGGATGGGCGCATCGAATCCGTGCTTGCCGACGCGGCGGCCGAGATCGACGCGGCGCTCGCCGCCGCTTTTCGCCTGCCGCTGGCCGGTGGCTCTTGGCCGCGTCTCGTGGGGATCGCCTGCGACCTGGCGCGGCGCGCGCTCTACGACGACGTGTCGCCGGCGGAAGTGACCGCGCGGGCCGAGCGGGCACAGGCGGCGCTCGCCCGCCTCACCGCCGGGGACGAAGCGCTCCTCGATGACTCCGGTCAGCCGGCACCCCGGCGCGACAGAGCAGCGCATCGCGGCTCAACGCCCTCGCTCACGCCCGACAGCCTGGCGGGGTTGTGATGGTAGCCCAGCGCAACACGGTCGAGATCGAAAGCGCAGCGCTCGGCACAGAGCTCGCGCGCGTGGCGGGTGTGCTGTCGCACCCCGAGGGCATCATGGACCGCATCGGTCGCTATCTCGTCGCATCCACACTGCGGCGTTTCGAGAGCGAACGCGCGCCGGACGGCACGCCTTGGCTGAAGAGTGCGCGCACGGTTGCCGAGGGCGGCCAGACTCTCACGGATACCGGCCGGCTGCGTGGCTCGATCGCGCACATGGTCACCGACGGTGGGCGCGCGGTCGAGGTCGGATCGAACGTCGTCTACGCCGCCATCCACCAATTCGGCGGTCTCGCCGGCAAGGGGCGACGGGCGAGGATCCCGGCGCGTCCCTATCTCGGCATCGATGAACGCGACCGCGATGCGATCGCGCGCATCGTCTCGCGTCTGCTCGAAAGGGCAGGGCCATGACTCTCGTGGCGCTGGAGATGCACGTCGCCGATGCCATGGCAGAGCGGCTCGCGGCGCTCACGGCGGACGGTGGCGACCCTGTCTTCGCCGCCGTGCTGAGCGCCCTCGATACGGCGGCGCTGACAGCCTGGCCCAAGACGCCGGCAGCACTGGTGCTGCCGATCTCCGACGAAGCGGAGGAGAGCACGACGCGCCGGGTCGAGAACGCGCCCGTTCAGCACTTGGTGCGCGTCGGCGTCTCAGTGATGGTCGCGGCGCCCAACGACCGCGGCGGTGCGCGCGGGCGGGAGCGGCTCTCCGCCTTGCTCGCCCGCGCCAGGCAAGCGCTCGCCGGCTGGACGCCGCCGGGGCAGCGCGAGGTGCTGTCCTTCCGCCGCGGGCGGCTCGTCTCGCTGGAGGACGGGCGGATGCAATGGCTCGACGAGTACGAAATCCGCCGCGTCGCCCGCGCCGGCGTCGTGGAGACGGAATAGGGAGGCACCAAGATGACCGCGCGAAACATCGACAAGCGCTCCGACAACATCGTGATCGGCGCCGGCGAGGTCTATCTCGACCTCCACGAAGGCGGGGCGTCCACGGGCGAGCGCTACCTCGGCGACGCCGTGGGGGCTGCCCTGGAGATCACGACCGAAGAGACCACCGTCTTCTCGGGCTCGGGCCCCGTTGCACGCGAGCTTGCGCGCATTGCCCGCAGCGTGACGCGCACCGTAACGCTCACGCTCCACGACCTCAGCCTGGAGAACCTGGCGCTCTTTGCGGTGGGCGAAATGAGAAGGCTCAACGCGGCCGCACCGGTCTCTGGCGAGCCTGCCGTCCTGAGGCCCGGCCGCTGGCACCAGCTTGGCGGCGCCGACCGTCCTGCAGGCGTCCTCGGGTTGCCGTCACCGGCCGACAAGGCGGCCGCGATCGCTGCCGTGACTGTCTCCACCACGGCGCAGACGTCTGTGACGGCGACGCAAGCGATCGCCGCCGAGCAATTTGCGGCCGGCGCCGGCGAGACCGAGCAGAAGGGGCAATACATCGTCGACTACGATCGCGCCCGCATCTATTGGCTGCCGCCCGATCACCCACTCTACGCGGCGAAGGCCGGCGTCGTGGACGGCACCGACGTCGCACTCGATTACACGCCTGATGATGGAGCGCGCGACCAGGTGCAGGGTGCGCTGCGGCAGGTGATCGGCGGCTTTCGCTACATCGAGGATGCGGCCGAGGGCCGGGGGCGAAACATCTACGCACCGCGTTGTTCGATCCAACCGGCCGGCGGGCTGACCCTGCTCGACGGTCGCTCGTCCGAGCAGCAGATCCGGCTCGCCGTCTCGATGCTGGAGCCGGGTGGCGGCCGGCCCGCACTCTACATCGACGGGCAGGCCGCCTGATGGATGGGCTCCACGAACTCTCGGTCCTGTTCCCGGACTGCGACGTGACGGTGCGCGACCCCGACACCCGCGAGCCGGTCACGCTCACCGTGCGGGAGTTCCGCTTCCGCGAAGGGCTGGAGACGACGGCGCTGGCCCGGCCGTTGCTCGAGGCCCTCGCGGAATTGGTGCCGGCCGGTAAAGGCGACACGGACGCTGAGGTCGCGCGGGACGCGCGCGAAAAAGAGGCAGAGGGGCCGGACGCGCTGGCGATCGAAGGCGCGCTCGCTGCCCATGCGGCGCTCTGGCTGGAGCTGGCCGCCCGCGCCTCTGGCCGGGACGCGGCCTGGCTTGCCCGCTTGAGCGATGCGGACGGGCGCGCACTCTCGGATGCGATGTGGGCGGCGAACGGCGGCTTTTTTTGCGCCGCGTCATGGCCCAGGTGGCGACGCGGGCGAAGGGCGAGAAGGCGAGCCCGTTGCGCTCTACCGGGTGCTCGACACCCTCGTCCGCGCCGGCCACGGACGCGGCCACCTCGACCTCAGCGAGCGCCTGACATGGCGGCAGATCGTCCTCTTCTACCGCGCGGCGACCGAACAAGTCTGAGGGAGATGAGCGATGCCCGCTGATCTCGAACTCGCGCTCCGCGTTCGTGCGGACATGCGCGAGGCGATCAAAGGAATCGGGGCTCTGAATCGTTCCCTCGGCGATTCCGCGCGGCGGGGTGACGAGGCCGGCGCGGCGCTGACGGGCGCGACCGGCGCGGCTCAGGCGCTCACGACGGCGCTCGGCGCCCTCGGTCGGGAGAGCGGGAGCACCCTCGACCAGGCCAGGGACGCGGCCGAGAGTGTCTTCGGTGCCATGGAGTCGGCGCTCGCCCGTTTCGTGACCACGGGCAGGGTTTCGTTCTCGGGCTTCGTCGATTCCGTGATCGCCGATCTCGCCCGGCTGGCAACGCGGCGCTATATCACCCAACCGCTCGCCGATCTGCTGTTCGGCGCACTCGGCGGCGGGGCGACCCCCGGCTCGGCCGCGTTCGGCCGCTTGCAAGCCGGCGTCGGTCACGCCGGCGCCGTCGCGGGCCAGCCCGGCGGCGTGAGGCGCGCGGTGCCGCCGGCCGTCTTCGCGCTGGCGCCACGCTTCCACTCTGGCGGTATTGCCGGCCTCCGGCCGGACGAAGTGCCGATCATCGCACAACGTGGCGAAACCATCCTGCCGCGCGACGTGACTGTCGATCCGCCTTCCGTCGAGATCAACTTCGACAATCGCGGCACGCCGCAGCGCGAGGTGAGCCGCGAGGTGCGCCTCGATCCGCGCGGCCTGGTCGTCTCGATCGTCACCGACGATATCCGGCGCGGCGGGCCGATCCGCCAGACCATGCAACGCGAGCTCGGCGGAGGACTCCCATGACGCGGGTAAAGGGCCGGGCCGCGCAGCGGCCCGGAGCGCGCGACCGCGCGTCGCACGGCCACGTGCGCGGACGCACGATGCGCCGAACGGCGCGTAGCCAAGCGAGCGGAGCGAGCGCCCGGCGACTGAGGGAAAAGAATAAGTGAGTGCCGCCGGCCTTGTCTGGCCCGCTTACGCGGCGGTCGAGGCGGACGGCTACGGCGTCACCGACGATAACGACGTGGACCGCACGCCCTTCGACGACGGGCTGATCCGCCAGGAACGCCGCTACGCGAGTGCGCTCACCGCACTCTCGATCACGGCCCTGCTCGCGAGCGACGCGGACTATGCGCGCTTCCGCGCGTGGGCCGGCGGGTGCGCGCACCGCTGGTTTGCCTGGACCGCGCCGGAAAGCGGCAGCGTGCACCAGGTCCGCGTGCGCGGCGGCGCCGGCGGCATCGAATACACCGCGCGCATCGGCGGCGACGGCCGGCGGCGGTGGGAAGCGGCCCTCACTCTCGAAGGTGTTGGGTTGTGAAAGGAGGACCGGGCCGCAGGCCCGGACGGCGCGACCGCGCCGCGCGCGAAGCGCGTAGCCAAGCGAGCGGAGCGAGCGCCCGGCGACTGAGGGAACACTGAAAGGAGACACACCATGCCGATTGCAGCGGCGGAACAGAACCGGGCGGTGCTCGCCATCGCCGACGCCGGCGCCGATCATCTGGCGCTCGCCAGCGCCGACCCGACGGCAGCGGGCAGCAATCTCATCGCGGCCGCAGGGCGGGCGGAGATCGACCTCGGCCGCGAGGCCGGCGATCCGGCAGGCGAGGCGAAGAACCTCGCGGCCGTGGACTTCGCGCCCACGGCGCTGGTCGAGAACGCCACCCACTTCGCCATTATGACAGCCGCCGCCGGCGGCAACGTCCGCGCCTGGGGCCGGCTTGTGGACGATCAGGGCCAGGCCGCCACGGTCTCGCAACAATCGACGGACGATATCCTGCGGGTGCCGGCCGGCGCCGTCGTTGTGCGTATCCCGGCCGGCACCTGAACCAGGCCGGCGGCGCCGGGAGACGATAGATGGCGACCCAGGTTCTCGAGCTCACCGGCCTCGGCGGCGAGGGATGGTCCGGGGCGGCGCCGATCGACCCCGCCCTGATCGAGGGTGGGGGCACTGCCTATCTGCGTTTCATCCGCAGGATCGGCAACAATTTCCAGGTCCGCCTTTCGGCCACCGCCACCGCCGACCCGGAGAACGTCGGGCCCGAGTTCACCGAGGCATTCGAGACGGCCGACAGCGCTTTTACCTTCACGGCCGGGGGCTCGACACTCGTGCTGAAAGGCCCCGGCAACGCCGACAATAGCTTCGCCGACGCCAGCGAGCCCTATTTCTGGTCGCCGGACAACGGCGCCGCAATGAGCTCGTGGTTCGCTTCCACGCTCGGCAACTTCACGCTGACCCTTACCGACGGCCTCCCGGATGTCGCGGTGCACGCGGTGCAGGGCGCGGCGGCCGCCGGCGGGGCGGAGACCCGCGCCAGGATCGACGTCGTGCCGGCGCTGGCGCTTTCGGACTTCGACGGGCGCGGGCTTGAGTTCGACGTGTTGGCGCTGATCCGCGCCGGCAGCGGCAGCGGCGGCACGATCTATGCCTCGGCGCCGCGTGGCGCCGTGGGCGCGTTGCTCGACGGCGAGCTCGGCCTCGGCGCGGACGAGGCCGCGATCACCCGGATCAGGCGGCGCAACGGAACGATGCTCGCGATCAACGACAACGATCCGCTTTCGCTTGCAGCGTATTTCAGCCCCGGCGGCGCGGGCGCCGATCTCACGCTCTACATTCAGACACAGGACGGCGCCGCCTCGTTTCCCGTAAGCGATCACGGGCGCGAGGGCGGCAACATGATTCAGTTCGGCCCGCTCCCGGCCGGCCTGTTATCGCTCATCGACGACATTGCCGATGGCGAGCGCTTTATCTTCGCGCTGGCACGCCCGGCCCGCACTGTTATCGAGACGCGCGGCGTGGCCGAGGCCGGCGCGCCGCAGGTGCGCGCGCGCGTGCTGCGCGTGACCCACGCGATCCGCACGGTGCGGGGCACCGCCGCCGCCGGCGCCACCCACGCAACCGCTTACGTGCGGGCCCTGCCGGTGCGCTCGCTGTATGGCACCGCCGCCGCCGGCAGCGCGCAAGCCCGCGTCCGGCTCGACATCGCCTACGTCCGCGCGCTCCGGGGCCTCGCCGCCGCCGGCAGGGCGCAGGTCTCCGCCCGGATCGAGCGGGTACGCCCGGCCGATATCCGCTACCGGCGCGCGTTGCGCGAGGCCGCGCCCGCCGATCGCCTGCTCACCGCGCTTGAGATCAGCCATCCCGCCATCGCCCGGCCGGTGCGGGTCATCAACGACACGCAAGGCCGCGCGATCGAGGGCAACGATTATGTCGCGCTCCGCTTCGACGCCAGGCTGGCCGACGATATCGCCGGCCAGGCGCCGCAGGCCGAGCTTGCCATCGACAACGTGGGGCGCGCGCTCACGCAATGGATCGAGGCGACAGGCGGTGGCGTCGGCGCCAGCGTGCGCGTGATGCAGGTGCTCGATATCGACGATCCGCCGGTCGAGTGGGAGGTGACGCTGGACGTGGCCGGCATGGCGGTTGATCAGGAGCGCGTGACCGCGCGCTTGGGCTTCGACCCGCTGCTCGGCCGCGCCGCCGTGACGTTGCGCCACGATCCGCAGACCTCGCCGGGGCTGTTTTGATGTTCCCTCAACGGCGGGCGCTCACTCCGTTCGATCGTGCGCTCCGCGCGCGTGGACGCACGACCCTACGCGCTTCGCGCGGCGCGCGGTCGCGCGCTCCGGGCCTATGGCCCGGCGCTGGATTGGCACCATGACGAGATATCAACATTGGGCCGAGTCCTACATCGGGCGCCTTTACGTCGAGGGCCGGCACGATTGCGCCGACTTCGTGGCGGCGGTCATGCGCGAGCACTTCGGCCGCGAGCTCGCGCTCCCGACTCACGGGGCGGGTACGCGCGCGTGGGACCGCCAAATCGCGGCGCTGAAAGGCGTCTACGCCCGGCGAACCGCGACGCCGCGCGAGGGCGACGGCGTGCTGATGGCGGCCGCCGCCAGGCGGCACAGCCTGGGCCACCATATCGGCATCTGGTGTGCCGTCGCAGGCGAGCCTTACGTGCTGCATTGCCTCAAGGGCGTGGGCTCGATCCTTCACCCCATCCGCGATCTCGACCGCCGCGCGCTCGTGCTCGAAGGCGTCTACCGATGGCGCTGACCCCGCCGCATATCGGGCCGCAGGGCGCCGCCAGGGCGCTTGTCACAACCGATCTCTGGCCCCATGGACTGACCGCCCAAGGGCGCGAGATGCGCGCCTGCGCGCTTCCGTCGCGCGTTGATGCGCGTGGGCGCGCGATCGGCGCCACCGTCGCCGATCTGATCGAGCAGGAATGGATATCCGCCCTCAAGCAGCGCAGCGGTAGGGCGGAGATAGCCGTCGCTGTGGACGGCCGCCCTGTGGCCCGCGCGGCGTGGCGCGAGACCCCGCTCAAGGGCGGCGAGATCGTGACGCTGCGCGCCGCGCTGACCGATGGCGGCGGCGACAAGAATCCGCTGCGCACGATCCTGCAAATCGGCGTGCTCGTCGCCGCCATCGTCGTGCCGCCCCTGCTCTTCACCGCCACGTGGGCGCAAACGCTCGCCGGCGCCGCCATCACCATTGCCGGCGGCCTCATCGTCAACGCCATCGCCCCGCCGATCCTGCCCGATACCGCCCGCCCGCGCGCCATCGAGCCCATCTACAGCCTCAGCGGCGGCGCCAACCGCGCGCGCGCCTACGAGCCCTTGCTCCTGGTGTTGGGCGCGCACCGCGTCTTTCCCGACCTCGGCGCCGCGGAATACACGGAGATCTCGGGCGACGATCACGTTCTTCATCAGGTCTTCAACTTCGGCCTCGGCGACCTCGCCGTGGACGATCTCAGGATCGGCACCACCGCCCTCGATTCCTACGAGGAAGTCGAGACCGAGTTCGGCGGCGCCCGGGGCCGCATCGCCCTCGTCGCCGGCAACGTGGACAGCATCGCCGGCGGGGCCCTCGACGATACGCAATGGCTTGAGCGCACGACCGCCGCCGGCACGCGGCGCATCGGCGTCGATATCACCGGCCGCCTCTTTCGCATCGACGACGCGGGCGAGATTCAAGCCCACAGTGCCGAGATCGAGATCGAATGGCGGGCGCCGGGCCAGGCCACCCAGCGCCGCACGATCACCCTCATGCACGACAGCCAAGCGCCGTTGCGCCGCACCTTCGCCTATGACCTCGCCAGCGCCGGCACGTGGACCGTGCGCGTGCGCCGCACCGCCGACCCCGACCCGTCGGACCGCGTGCACGACGACCTCGTCTGGGCGGCACTGCGCGCCTATCAGATCGACACCGGCGACTATAGCGGCCAGACCCGCTTAGGGCTCCGCATCCGCGCCACCGGCCAGCTTTCCGGCCGCCTCGACCGTCTCTCCGCCATGGTGCGCCAGCGCGTGCCGACGTGGGACGGCGCCCGCTGGACCGCACCAGCGGCGACCTCCAATCCGGCTTGGCTGTTCCGCTGGTATGCGCGGGGCCTGCGTATCGCCGGCCGCCTGGTCGCCGGCGTCGGCTTGCCGGATACGCGCATCGACGAGGACTCGATCAAGGCCTGGGGCGCATGGTGCGAGGGCCAGAGACTCGGCTGCAATCTCGTGCTCGACCGCACCCGCACCCATGCCGAGGTGCTGACCACGATCGCCCAATGCGGCCGCGCGAGCCCGAGCTGGCAGACCGGCAAGCTCGGCGTCGTTTGGGAGGACGCCGGCCGCCCTGCGACGGCGCTGGTGACGCCCGGCAACATCGTCGCCGGCTCGTTCGCGGTCGAGTATGCCGCAGGCCAGGCGGCGGACGAGATCGCCGTGCGCTATATCGAGCCCGACCTCGATTGGCAGTTCAACACGCTCCGCCGCCTCGTGCCAGGCGTGAACGGGCCGCCGGCGGCCACGACCACGATCACGCTCGACGGCGTGACCTCGGCCGAGCACGCGGCGATCGCGTGCAATCTGCAAGCCGCGCGCCAACTCTACCACCGCCGACGCCTGAGCTGGGAGATGGCGGCCGAAGGGCTTGCGATCGCGCGCGGCGACGTGGTGCACATCACCCATTCGCTGATCGACGGCGGCGCCGCCGGCCGGCTTGCCGGCGGCACGGCCGCGCACGTGATCCTTGATCGCGCGGTCGATCTCCGCGCGCCTTCCGGCGCGGTCGATCTCCGCGCGCCTTCCGGCGCGACCACCTCCAGCGCCGGCGGCGAGATGCTGTTCCGCCTGCCGGACGGCACGCTGCATCGATCGGCCATCTCGGCGGCGGGCGGCGCGCAGGGCGAGACCGCCGAGATCGAGCTCGACGATCCGCTCCCCGAGGCGCCGGGGGCGGGCGGCGCAAGCCCGCTCGATATCCTCTGGCGCCTCTACGATGCGAGCCTGCCGCCGGTGCGCGCGCGCATCACAGCGGTCGAGCCTGCCACCGACCGGCGCGTGCGCTTTACCGCCATCGATGAGGTGGAGGCCTATTACGCCGCTGCCACCGCCGATCTCTCCGCGCCCTTGCCGGTGCTTTCCGCCCGTGCGCCCCGCGTGCTGGGCGTGGCCTTCGCCGAGGCCCTGGTGCGCGTCGGCGCCGGCTTTGCGGTCGAGATCGCCGCCGTGCTCACCACGGCCGGCGACTGGCGCGGCGGTATCGTGCGGGCATCCGTCGACGACGCCCCGCCCCGCATTGTCGCCCGCCTCGTGGACGGCGAGACGGCCGCGCAATGGCTCGCGCCTCCCGCCGGCACCCTCACCCTGATCGTGACGCCCGGCACCGAGGCCGCGCCCGCCGGCGCGCCGTTCACCGCACGCTATGAGATCGTGGGCTCCCTCGCACCGCCGGCCTGCCGAGCAACTTTCTCATCGACATTCTCGGCGACGGCACCCGCCGGCTGCGATGGACCCCGCCGCCCGATACCGACCTCGCCGGCATCCTCATCCGCTACGGCCCCGCCGCCGGCGCGACGCTCACCTGGGAACAGCTCACGCCCTTGCACCGGGGCCACCTCACCGCGTCGCCGCTTGAGACGGTCGAGCCGCCGGCGGGAACCTGGGTTTTCGCCGCCCGCGCCATCGATACCGGCGGCAGGCTGTCCACCGGCGACGTGCGCATCGTCGCCGAGATCGGGCCGCAGCGCTTGGGCGATGCCCTGGTCTGGAGCTGCCCTGCCGCCGCCGGCTGGCCCGGCACCATCGCCGGCGCCGAGCGCTCCGATGACGGCCGCGACGCCCTGGAAGGCCTGGGCGATTACACGTGGAACGATCTGACGACGTGGGATGCCTGGCAATCGTGGGCCACCGGCAACGGCAGCGCCGGCCCCGCCGAGATGGTCTTCACCGCCGAGCCCTTCGATTTCGACTTCGCCCTCGACTTTGCCCTGCGATGGTCGGCCGAGGCCGTGGGCGAGGTGACGTTCGAGTACCGCACCGGCGCGAGCGCCGCCCAGCTCGCCGCCGCAAGCTGGGCCGAGTACACGCCGCCCGCCACCGTGGGCGGCCGATGGTTGCAACTGCGCTGGCGCATCACCGGCGACGGTACCCAGGCGCTCAGCTTCGATCACCTGTGCTGGTCGGCGCACGCGCCGGCGGCCGAGCGAAAGCTGCTCGACCGCAACACCGCAGACTGGCAGGGAAGCGCGGCGACCGGGCGCATCGTGCCGGTGGACCTCGATCTCGTCACCGATCTCGACGTGACCCTGCAATCGGTGGGCGCAGGCTGGTCGTGGACGCTGCTCAACAAGAACAACCCGACGCGCATCCGCATCTATGACGGCGACGGCAATGCGGCGGACGCCGTGGTCGATGTCATCGTGCGCGGCGTCGTGACATAGGAGGCGCGCATGCCCTGGCCGACGGACGATCTCTCGACATCCGGCGTCGATTCCGGCGCCGACCGCCCGCCCCGCGCGGAGTTCTTCAAGCTCTTTCAGCGCGTGAAAACCATCATCGCCGGGCGCGGCACGGTGGATGGCGTGGCCTCACTCGACAGCCGCCGCCGCGTGCCGGACGCCGAGCTCGGCCGAGGCGTCGCCGGCGGCGTCGCCTCCCTCGACGGCTCGGGCAGGGTGCCGAGCGCCCAGCTGCCGTCGCCGCCGGCGCCGCCCCAGGCCGTGCCCCCCGGCACCATCGTCGCCCACGCCGGCACGCGCCCCACCGGATGGCTGAGCTGCCGAGGCGCCGCCGTAAGCCGCGCCACCTATCCCGCGCTCTTCGCCGTCCTCGGCACCCGTTTCGGCGCCGGCGACGGCTCGACCACCTTCAACCTGCCCGATCTCAGGGGCCGCTTCCCCTACGGCGCCAGCGTCGATGCCGACGTGGGCAACACCGGCGGCGCCGAAACCCATACCCTCACCGTGGACGAGATGCCCTCGCACGCACACATACTCGGCGGCGTGCGCCAGGACGGCGCGGGCGCGGATCGAAACAGGCTCACCGGCACAACCGGCACCGCGTCCACGGTGGCCGCCGGCAGCACCTACGGCGTGCGCCACGCCGGCGGCGGCCAGCCCCACAACAATATGCCGCCCTATATCGCCCTCAACTTCTTCATCAAGGTCTGAGCGCGGGACGGGGGCTCGCGACCCCTCATTTCGCGCGCACGACCATTGTTCCGCGCGCGAGACCTTTCAGGCTCGCGCGGCCCCTCATTCCGAGCCGGCCGCCGTCCGTCTCACGGAATCCCACTTATCCCACTTAATCCCACTTAATCCCGGCGAATCCCGCTTCCAAATTAACGTTGTATGTGTCCCGCGCGCGATCAGGGCGACCGTTCAGGCCACGGCGACGGCATCGATCTCGACCTTCCATTCGGGCCGGACGAGACCGGCCACCACGATGGTTGTCGATGCAGCCTTGTGATCGGCGCCCAAGTGCCGCTGGCGGGCGGCGCCGAGCAGCGGCACATAGTCGGCATCCAGCATGTAGGTGATGGTGCGCACGATGTTGCCGGTCGTCATGCCCGCTTCGGCGAGGACGGCCTCGATATTGCGCCAGACGCACTCGATTTGCGCCGCCACGTCGTCGGGCGCGGTGCCGTCCGGGTCGGTACCGACCTGCCCCGATACGTGCAACAGGCGCGACACGTTGACCGCCTCGACGCCGTGGTCGTAGTGGCCGAACGGCCCCGCGATATCGGCCGGATTGTACGTCTTGAACACGGTGACCTCCTGTCGCTGTTGGGCGAGAGATGCTCGCATCGTCGATCGCCGAAGCCGTGGCCACCCAACCGGGGCGGGTCGCTATGCCGCTGCCCGCGGCCCCACCGGGCAATGCGCCTCGCGCTCCACCAGGTCGTAGACGAAGAGGAACTTGGCGATTCCGGTGAGCACCGCCGCTACCATGCCAAGCTCGAAGACCTCGCCGTCGTCGAAGTGCGCCGAGAGATCGGCGTAGAGGGCGAGCGTGAGCTGCCCCTCCATGTTGGGGAGCACCATCTCGGCCCCGAGCCGCAACACCGCGCGCTCGCGCTCCGAGAAGACGTCGCTCGCTTCGTCCATGATGGCGTCGAGCTGGGCGTCGGTGACGCCGGCGCGGCGCGCGGCCTCGACGTTCCCCTTGTTGCAGAAGGCGCAGCCGTGGGTCATCGAAAGCCGATAGCGCAGCAGCTCCTTGATCCTGACCTCGACGCGGCCGCCGTAGAAGACGCCCTCGTAGAAGCTCTTGAAGTACCACTCGAGCATGTGGGGCGCGTTGGCGCCGATCTCGTAGAACGTCGCGTCGCCGCCCTTGCTCTCCTGCAGCGCGCGACTCTCCTGGTATGCCGCGCGCAGCCAGCCATCCATGGCGTCCGGCGCGACCCGTTGCAGCAAGGGATTGGGCACGCTCTCCTCCTCCGATCTATCGATGTGCTCGCACAGACCATGACACTGGTGAGAAGCCCGGGCCAGTCGTCCGCCTCCTTCAAGGCGGCGATGACCTCGTCCGGCTCCGCGCGCGTGGTGTAGTCCGCGTCGACGAACGCCTTGATCACTTTGCCGCCCTTGCCGATGACGAAGGTCGCCGGCACCGGCAGCGTCTGGCTTCCTTCGCCGTTGGAGGCCTCCAGGTCGATGCCGAACCCCTTGTAGAGGTCGCTGACCGCATCGGGCAGGCGGAAGGTAAGGCCGAACGCGCTCGCTACCCTGTTGCCGTCGTCGCTCAGCACGTCGAAGCCGATCTCGTTCTTCTCCTGCGTGGAGAGCGCGTTGTCCGGCGTCTCCGGCGTGATCGCGACCAGGCGCGCGCCGAGCGCCTCGATCTCCGGCAGCCGCTCCTGCAGCGCCTTGAGCTCGATGTTGCAGTAGGGGCACCAGCCGCCCCGGTAGAAGGAGACGACGGCGGGCCCGTCCCCCCACAGCGCCTCGGAGGCGACCGGCGCGCCGTGCGCGTTGGGGAGCGAGAAATCCGGCGCCGCGCTGCCTTCGCCCGCGCTCTGCTCGGTGATACCGGAAGCGACCAGCTCTTTCGTCGCCCCCTGCATCACGGCGAGGGTTTCAGGCGGAAACTTCTCCGCGGCGGCGGCCCGCAGCTTGTCCAGCTCGTCCTTCAGCAACATTCGCTCGATCTCCTCGATGGTTCCTTGGCTGCATCCTATTGGCAGGCTTCCCTTCAAGCAGCAAATTCCTATCGGAGTCCAGGCCTGCGCGGCACGACTGATTGGCTTGGAGCGGCTCGGTCCAAGGCCTCTCCGGCGGTTGCGTGGGGCGGGTGAGTATGCTACCCATCCGACGCCTTGTCCGGGACGGGCGCCCGCGAGGCTTTTTTTGCGACCGCGCCGCGGAATCACCGCGAGTGGCGGCGCATCCGGAGCTAGACCTAGGGAGTAGCGGTGGCTGGGCAATCGGTCGGCGTAGCCGGTCTCGCGGATCGTTACGCGACCGCGCTCTTCGAGCTTGCGCGGGAGCGTGGCGCGATCGAGGAGATCGAGCGCGACCTCGACTCCATCCGCGAACTGGTAGACGGCAGCGACGACCTCAGGCGTGTGGTCCGCAGCCAGACGCTGTCCCGCGCCGAGCAGGGCAAGGCGCTGGACGCGGTGCTGGAGCGGCTGGGAACCAACCAGTACGTCAGGAATTTCGTCGCGCTGCTGGCGCGCAACCGGCGGGTCTTCTTGCTGACCGACATGATCGCGGCCTTTCAGGCGAAGCTCGCCGAGCATCGCGGCGAGGTGTCGGCCGAAGTGACGTCTGCCGTGCCGCTCAAGCCCAATCACCTCGATGCCGTGAGGGACGCGCTCCGTACTATCGTCGGACGCGAAGTGACGCTCGAGTCCCGGGTCGATCCCTCGTTGATCGGCGGGCTTACGGTGCGCGTCGGCTCGCGCATGCTCGACAACTCGCTTAGGACCAAGTTGCAGAATCTCGAATTGGCGATGAAGGGGATCTGAGATGGATATCGGCGCCGCCGAAATTTCGGCAATCCTGAAGGAACAGATCGCCAATTTCGGCTCAGAGGCAGATGTGGCCGAGGTCGGCCAGGTGCTCTCGGTCGGCGACGGCGTGGCCCGGGTCTACGGGCTCGACAATGTCCAGGCCGGCGAGATGGTCGAATTCCCCGGCGGAATCAGGGGGATGGCGCTGAATCTTGAGACCGACAATGTCGGTATCGTGATCTTCGGCGAAGACCGGTACATCAAGGAAGGCGACGTCGTCAAGCGGACCGGCACCATCGTCGATGTGCCGGTGGGCAAGGGGCTCTTGGGCCGCGTCGTCGATCCGCTCGGCAACCCGCTCGACGGCAAGGGCCCGATCGAAAGCACGGAGCGCCGCCGCGTCGAGGTCAAGGCCCCCAGCATCATCCCGCGCCAGTCGGTGCACGAGCCGGTCCAGACCGGCCTCAAGGCCCTCGACGCCCTGGTGCCGATCGGGCGCGGCCAGCGGGAGCTGATCATCGGCGACCGCCAGACCGGCAAGACTGCGATCGCGATCGATACCATCATCAACCAGAAGGGCGTGAACGCCGGCGACGACGAATCGCGCAAGCTCTACTGCATCTATGTCGCCATCGGGCAGAAGCGCTCGACCGTGGCGCAGATCGTCAAAACCCTCGAAGAGAACGGCGCGCTCGACTATTCAATCGTGGTCTCGGCGTCCGCGTCGGAACCCGCGCCGCTGCAGTTCCTGGCCCCCTATGCCGGCTGCACCATGGGCGAGTTCTTCCGCGACAACGGCATGCACGCGGTGATCTTCTACGACGATCTCTCGAAGCAGGCCGTCGCCTACCGCCAGATGTCGTTGCTGCTCCGCCGCCCGCCGGGGCGCGAGGCTTATCCGGGCGACGTGTTCTATCTCCATTCGCGCCTGCTCGAGCGCGCGGCCAAGATGAACGCGGACAACGGTTCCGGCTCGCTCACCGCCATGCCGGTGATCGAGACCCAGGCGAGCGACGTCTCGGCCTACATCCCGACCAACGTCATCTCGATCACGGACGGGCAGATCTTCCTCGAGACCGAGCTCTTCTATCAGGGCATTCGGCCTGCGATTAACGTCGGCCTTTCGGTGAGCCGGGTGGGCTCGGCCGCCCAGGTGAAGGCGATGCGGCAAGTCGCCGGCCGGATTAAGCTGGAGCTCGCCCAGTATCGCGAGATGGCGGCCTTCGCTCAGTTCGGTTCCGACCTCGACGCGGCGACGCAGCGGCTTCTCAACCGGGGCGCGCGGCTGACCGAGTTGCTCAAGCAGGATCAGTTCTCGCCGATGGCTGTGGAAGAGCAGGTGGTTTCGATCTTCTCCGGCGTGCGCGGCTATCTCGACCGCATCGACTTGAACGATGTGAACCGCTTCGAACGCGAGTTCCTGAGCGACATGCGGGCCAACCACGGGGCCCTGCTGGAGGAGATCCGCACCTCCCGGGAGATGAGCGCAGACAGCGACAAGGCGCTCACCGCGATCCTCGACGAGTTTGCAAAGAAGTTCGCCTAACTAGCGGCGGCAAAGGAAGAAATAGGCCTCCGAAATGGCGAGCCTCAAAGACCTCCGGGTGCGCATCAACAGCGTGCGCCAGACCCAGAAGATCACCTCGGCGATGAAGCTCGTCGCGGCGTCCAAGCTGCGCCGCGCGCAGGAGGCGGCAGAGGCGGCGCGTCCCTTCTCCGAGCGTATGGAGCGGATGGTGGGCTCGCTCGCCGAAATCATGGGCGAGCGCGAGGACGCGCCCGCGATGCTTCGCGGCACGGGCAAGGACGACACGCACCTGTTCGTCGTGGCGACCGCCAACCGGGGGCTCTGCGGCGGCTTCAACAGCTCGATCACGCGGGCGACCCGCGCGCGCCTCAGGGAACTGGGAGAGCAGGGCAAGACGACCAAAATCATCTGTGTCGGGCGGAAGGGCCGCGAGCAACTTCGCCGCGAGTTCGGCGGGAAGATCATCGACCATACGGATGGGATCGGGCGTTCCGGCGGCCCCTCCTTCGAGGAGGCGGACCAGATAGGCCGCGGCCTCACCAAGCGCTTCGAGGAGGGCGAGTTCGACACCTGCACGGTGGTCTACAACCGCTTCAAGACGGTGATGAGCCAAGTCGTCACATTCCAGCAGCTGATCCCCTTCAGCCCGCCCACTGCGGCGGCAATTGAGGGCGACGACTCAGGCGCGATTTACGATTTCGAGCCGGATGAGGAGATGATCCTCTCCGACCTTCTGCCGCGCAATCTCTCGATCCAGATTTTTCGCGCCCTGCTCGAAAACGCAGCGAGCGAGCAGGGCGCGCGGATGACGGCGATGGACAGCGCGACGCGGAACGCCGGCGAAATGATCGACGAGCTGACCCTCCACTACAACCGGACGCGACAGGCGCAGATCACCAAGGAGCTGATCGAGATCATCTCCGGCGCGGAAGCGCTCTGACGGCGATCCGAACGAGTTCGAGCGGGAGCAGAGCAAGATGGCGACGAGAAATGTGGTCGGGAAGATCACCCAGGTCTTGGGCGCGGTCGTGGACGTGCACTTCGAGGGCGAGCTTCCGGCGATTCTGAACGCCCTTCACGTCGACAATCAGGGCAACCGCCTGGTTCTGGAGGTGGCGCAGCACTTGGGCGAGAGCACGGTCCGCTGCGTCGCCATGGACACGACGGATGGGCTCGTGCGCGGCGAGGAAGCCGCCGATACCGGCAGCGGCATCACGGTGCCCGTGGGGCAGGAAATGCTCGGCCGCATTATCAATGTCGTCGGCGATCCAATCGATGAGCGCGGCGAGGTTAACGCCAAGCTCAGCCGGCCGATCCATGCGCAGGCGCCGGCCTTTGTCGATCAGTCGACCGAGGCGGAGATCCTGGTCACCGGCATCAAGGTGGTCGATCTACTGGCGCCCTACGCAAAGGGCGGCAAGGTCGGGCTGTTCGGCGGCGCCGGTGTCGGCAAGACCGTCATCATCATGGAGCTCATCAACAACATCGCGAAGCAGCACGGCGGCTATTCGGTGTTTGCCGGTGTGGGCGAGCGGACGCGCGAGGGCAACGACCTCTATCACGAGATGATCGAGTCCGGTGTCATCGACCTCGAGGGCGATCAGTCCAAGGTGGCGCTGGTCTACGGCCAGATGAACGAGCCTCCCGGCGCCAGGGCGCGGGTGGGTCTCACAGGTCTGACGCAGGCCGAGTACTTCCGCGATGAGGAGGGGCAGGACGTGCTGCTCTTCATCGACAACATCTTCCGCTTCACCCAGGCTGGCTCCGAAGTGTCCGCGCTTCTCGGCCGAATTCCCTCGGCGGTGGGCTATCAGCCGACTCTGGCGACCGACATGGGCACGCTGCAGGAGCGCATCACGTCGACCCACAAGGGTTCGATCACCTCGGTGCAGGCGATCTACGTGCCTGCCGACGACCTGACCGACCCGGCGCCGGCGACCTCCTTCGCCCATCTGGACGCGACCACGGTGCTCTCGCGGCAGATCGCCGAGCTCGGCATCTACCCGGCGGTGGACCCGCTCGATTCCACCTCGCGCATGCTCGACCCCCGCATCATCGGGGAGGAGCATTACACCATCGCCCGCGAGGTTCAGCGCATTCTGCAGACCTACAAGTCGCTGCAGGACATCATCGCCATCCTCGGCATGGACGAGCTCTCCGAGGAGGACAAGCTCACGGTCTCGCGCGCCCGCAAGATTCAGCGCTTCCTGTCGCAGCCCTTCTTCGTGGCCGAGGTCTTCACCGGCACGCCCGGCAAGCTCGTGGACATCAAGGACACGATCGCGAGCTTCAAGGCGATCTGCGCCGGCAAGTACGACGACCTGCCGGAGGCCGCGTTCTACATGGTGGGCCCCATCGAGGAGGCGATCGACAAGGCGAAGCAGATGGCCGCCGAGGCCGCCTGAGGAGGCCTGAGGAACGGCCATGGCCGACACCCTGCAGTTCGAGCTTGTGGCGCCGGAGCGGCTGATCTTCTCCGGCGACGTCGAGATGGTGGTGGTTCCGGGCGCCGAAGGCGATTTCGGCGTGCTGCCGGGCCATTCGCTCCTGCTTTCCACCCTGCGACCCGGGGTGATCGAGACCTACGAGAACGAGAAGCCGAAGGACCGTTATGTGGTCGCCGAAGGCTTCGCCGAGGTGACGGGAGAGCGCTGCACGGTACTCTCCACCGAGGCGTTCGAGGCAGGCGCCATCGACCGCGCTCAGGCGGAGGCGCGGCTCGGGCAGGCGCAGCTGGGCTTGCGCGACGCGGAGGGCGACGAGGAGCGAGCGAAGTGCGAGCGGGAGGTCGAATTCGCCGAGCTTCTGGCTGCCAACGCGGCCTGAGGCGGTCTAACCCGCCGCTCATCCAGCGTCCGCATTCGCGCGTTGTCCCGACCGCCCACGTTACTATACTGATCCGTCGAATTGTCGCTGAGCGGGGAGCGGAGCATGGGCACCTGGACCCTTGACGACATCCCGTGGGAGCAGTTCGACCGGTCCAAACTGGACCCGGAGATGGTCAAGATCGCCAAGGCGGCGTGCGTGGTCGAGCACCACAGCGCCGACTACGGCAAGTATCTCTGCAGTGTCTTTCATGACGATCCCGGCTTCTGCGCCGACGCGCTCGCGTGGGCGGAAGAAGAGATCCAGCACGGCGTCGCCCTCAGGCGCTACGCCGAGCTTGCGGACCCGTCGTTCGACTTCGATGCGACCTTCGCACGCTTCGTCGCCGGCCACCCCATCGACGTGGAGGCGAGCGATTCGATCCGCGGCTCCCGCTGCGGCGAGATGGTGGCGCGCTGCATTGTCGAGGCCGGCACGTCTACCTATTACAGCGCGCTGCGCGACGCAGCCGAGGAGCCCGTGTTCAAGGCGATCTGCAAGCGGATCGGGGGCGACGAGTTCCGCCACTACAAGCTGTTCTACACCACGATGAAGCGCTACCGGGACATCGAGGGCGTCGGCCGACTCAGCCGGGCTAGGGTGGCGCTCGGGCGAATGTTCGAGTCGAGCGACGACGAGCTTCCGTACGCCTATCATTGCGGCGCCGGCGAGCCCGATCCCTACGTTCGCCGCCGCGCGGCCCTCGCCTATGCGTCGCGTACGTTTCCGGTCTACCGGCGCGATCACGTGCAGCGTGGGGCGGGCATGATGCTCAAGGCGACCGGCATCAAGCCGCAGTCGCGGTTGGGCAGGATCGTCACCGCGCTGGCGTGGCTTGCGCTCAGGCTCTATGTCCGGCGTCTGGAGCGGTTCAGGGCGAGAGAA
Source organism: Alphaproteobacteria bacterium (assembly GCA_965262755.1). Taxonomy (GTDB): domain Bacteria; phylum Pseudomonadota; class Alphaproteobacteria; order UBA828; family UBA828; genus WTGU01. The sequence goes on from OZ253557.1 coordinate 3,348,543, forward strand.
ACGGGCGAAACTCGGCAATCACCGCTTCGTAGAGCGCCCGCTTGAACGGAACCACGTCTTGCGTGAGCTGGTCGAGGGGCGACCAGCGCCAGTCGTTGAATTCGGGGTGCGCCGTCCCGATGTCGATGTCGGCATCGGTCCCGAGGAAGCGCGCGGCGAACCACTTCTGCTCCTGTCCCCGATAGCGCCCCCGCCAGACCCGCCTTACCATGTTGGGCGGTAGATCGTAGCGCAGCCACTCCCGCGTCTCCGCCAGCAGCTCCACCCGATCGGGTGCGACTCCGGTCTCTTCCTCAAGCTCCCTGAGCGCCGCATCGCGGGGACTTTCGCCCCGGTCGATCCCGCCCTGCGGCATTTGCCAGGCTTCCTGCACCATGTCGATGCGCCTGCCGACGAAGACCTGCCGCTGCCCGTTGAACAACAGTACGCCGACGCAGGGCCGGTAGGGAAGCGCCTCTCGGCTTGTCATGTCAGCAGTCGGGCTGGCTGACAGCGTTGACCAGCTTGTGTGAGTTCAGTTGACGGCCGATACGCCCGAGAGAATGCGGGCGCCGCGCAGTTGCTCGATTGCGCGGGCCAGCTGATAGTCGCCCTTCGTCGGATCGTCCTCGGCTTCCTCCAGGGCTTCCTCCGCCGCCGGGTCCTCGTCGGTGATCCCGTCGTTATCGAGGTGCCCCCTCAGATCCTCCTCCCGGCGCTCGGGCATCGCTTCCGGCTCAGGCTCGGGCCGGATCTGCTCCACGACGATATCCGGGTCGATCCCCTGCGCCTGGATCGAGCGGCCGGACGGCGTGTAGTAGTGCGCCGTGGTCAGACGCAGCGCGCCCCGCCCGCTAAGGGGAATCACCGTCTGAACCGAGCCCTTGCCGAACGAGCGTGTGCCGAGAATGAGCGCCCGCCGGTGATCCTGCAGCGCGCCCGCCACGATTTCCGAGGCCGATGCCGTCCCACCGTTGATCAGGACGACCAGCGGCAGGCCGTCGATAATGTCTCCTTCTTGCGCGTTGAAGCGAAGCGCGCTGGTGGGATCGCGCCCGCGGGTCGATACGATTTCGCCCCGCTCCAGGAACGCGTCCGAGACTGCGATTGCCTGATCGAGCAGGCCGCCGGGATTGTTGCGCAGGTCGAGCACGGCGCCGACCACCCGATCGCCCTGCTCCTCCCACAGATCGCCCAGAACCGCGTCGAGATCGTCGGATGTGTGCTCGGAGAATGCGGAAATCCGCGCGACGATAATCTCGTCGTCCACCACCCGCGCACGCACCGAACGGATTTTGATGATGGCGCGGGTTATCGGGAAGTTGAGAGACTCTTCCACCCCGCTGCGGCGGACGGTGAGCGTGATCTCGGAGTTAACGGGGCCGCGCATCTTGTCGACCGCCTGCTGGAGGGTGAGCCCCAGCACCGGCTCGTCGTCGAGATGGGTCACCAGGTCTCCCGGCTGGATGCCGGCGCGCTGCGCGGGCGTGTCGTCGATCGGCGTGATCACCTTGACGAGGCCGTCCTCCATCGTGACCTCGATACCGAGGCCGCCGAACTCGCCGCGCGCCTGAACCTGAACTTCCTTGTAGCTCTTGGGGTTGTGATACTTCGAATGCGGGTCGAGCGAGCCGATCATGCCCTCGATGGCGGCATCGATCAGCTCAGACGTGCTCACCTCCTCAACGTATTCGCTGCGGATTTCTTCGAGGATTTTGCCAAACAGATCGAGCTGGTCGTAAGCTTCCCTGTCCTCTTGGGCGAGCGCGAACGCCGGAAGGGTGATCGCCATCAAGCCGACGAGGCCGGCTACCAGTACTCTTCGCATTCTATCCCTCGACCGTAGCGCCGGTTGCCGAACATCGTGCCGACGCGTATTCGGGGTCCTCGTCGGGGCTGCCACCGCCGTCGCTGTTGGGCGAGCGTCGGGCAAGCTCCGTCCTCAGGGCCCGCTGTGCGAGGCCGGCCCATAATATCTCTCGCCATCGAACATGAGCAACACGCGCGTCGGCACACCGCCGCCGCTACTCGTCGATAGGGGCAGGGGAGAGCGGCTCGACGGCTTGCTTCTCCGCTACTGCCGTGAGCAGCGACGTGGCGCTAGCGCCGGTCACGGGATGCCGCCAACGGGGCGCCACCTCAATAAGAGGAGCCAGCACAAAGGCCCGCTCTGCGAGCCGCGGGTGAGGGAGGACGAGGGCCGGTCCGCTCCGGTCGCCGGCGTGCTGGACGATTTGACCGTCATAGTCCAGGAGGTCGAGATCGAGGGGGCGGGACGCGCCCGCGACACTGCGCCGGCGCCCGAAGTTCGCCTCGACTTCGAGGAGGCGCTCCATGAGCGGAATGGGATCGAGCGTCGTTTCGACCCGGATTACACCGTTGACGAACCAGGGACCCGTGGCCGGCGGCATCGGCGCGCTCCGATACCAGCGCGATCGCGCCACCGTTCGGATACCGCACTCGGCCAGCGCAACGAGCGCCGCGTCCAGGCCCTCGGCCGGCGTGCCGTGGCGCGCGGTCGGGAGGTTCGCTCCCAGTGCAACCAGGATCATCGTCGCGAACCACGTGCTTGCACTTGTCCCTCTCTCCGGGAATCCCTAGTTATGGCGTGTGTGCCACGCGGCCGCGACCGCGTGGGCGATTTAGCTGCTCGCCAACAGGCGACAGCGTGTTCACCGGCATTCTGCCTCACTAGACCAAGAAGGATAGACCTTGATGGAATTCAACCCGCAAGAGCGAATCGGCCTCTTCATCGACGGCTCGAACCTTTACGCCGCTGCCCGTTCGCTCGGTTTCGACATTGACTATAAGCGCCTGCGGGAGGAATTCGCAGGCAAGGCCCGGCTCATCCGCGCTCTCTATTACACGGCGCTGGTCGAAGATCAGGAATATTCGCCGATCCGGCCGTTGGTCGATTGGCTCGACTACAACGGCTACACCTTGATCACCAAGCCGACCAAGGAGTTCACCGATTCCATGGGGCGTCGCAAGATCAAGGGCGATATGGATATCGAAATCGCGGTCGACATGTTGGAGTTGTCCGGCGCCCTCGACCATATCGTGCTGTTCTCGGGCGACGGCGACTTCCGCCGCGTAACCGAAGCCGTCCAGCGCAAGGGTGTGCTGGTAACGGTCGTCAGCACAATGCGTTCGCAGCCGCCGATGATCGCCGACGAGTTGCGCCGCCAGGCGGACAACTTCATCGAGCTTCAGGATATCGAACCCTTGATCGCGCGCGAGCCCAAGTGGCGGAACGAACGTGCCCGCAACCTGAGGGAGCCGATGGACGACGAGTACGAGGCGTTCGACGGCGACGGCGATGAGGACGACACGGCCGATGAGATCGCGCACACGGTGTGAGCATGCCGGTGCCGGTTCCGCCCGCGCCGGATCGGGACTGCGACCGATGTCCGCGGCTCGTCGCGTATCGTAAGGAACACCGCGCGGCCGAGCCGCATTGGCACAATGCGCCGGTACGGGGCTTCGGCGGCTTTGACTCCCGGCTGCTGATCGTCGGCCTCGCGCCCGGATTGCGCGGCGCCAACCGCACCGGCCGACCGTTCACGGGCGATTTTGCCGGCGACCTGCTCTACGCCACCCTCGGCGCGTTCGGCTTCGCCCGCGGCACCTACGGCGCCACGACCGACGACGGTCTCACGCTTCAGGACTGCCGCATTACCAATGCCGTCCGCTGCGTGCCGCCGAAAAATCAGCCCAAGGCTGCCGAGATTGCGGCATGTCGCGGGTTTCTCGAGGCCGAAATCGAGGCGATGAGCAGCTTTCGCGCCATTCTCGCGCTCGGCCTTGTTGCTCACGGCGCCGTGCTGAAGGCGCTGGGCTTGCGCGCCGGTGCTTGCCGCTTCGCCCACGGTGCGGTCCACCGCCTCGATGACGGGCGGCGGCTATTCGACAGCTACCACTGCTCGCGCCTCAACACGAACACGGGCCGTCTGACGCCTGCGATGTTTGCCGATGTGTTTGCCGCGATCCGGGCGTCGTTGGGCGAAGCGCGTACCTGAGGGCGATCGGGCACTATCCCCGATCGCGAATCAGACGCTCCTTCTGGCGTTTCCAGTCGCGTTCCTTCTCGGCGGCGCGCTTGTCGTACTTGCGTTTGCCGGAGGCCATCGCCAGCGCCAGCTTGGCGATCCCGCGCGCGTTGAAATAGAGGGTGAGCGGCACCAGGGTCACGCCGCCACGATGAAGCGCTCCCAGCAGCTTGCGAATCTCGCGCTTGTGCAGGAGCAGCTTGCGGGGCCGCATCGGATCGTGATTGAAGGCCCCGGCGCCGTCGTATTGGGAAATGTGCGCGTTAATCAGATAGATCTCGCCGCCGCGTTCGACGGCGTAGGCGTCGTTGATATTGGCGCGGCCCGCCCTCAGCGACTTGACCTCGGTGCCGGTCAGTTGAATGCCGACCTCGAACGGGCGCTCGAGACGGTAGTCTCGGCGCGCCTTGCGATTCTGCGCAATGCGCTGGCCGCTGGGCGCGGCATTGCCGCTCACGGCGCGGACCTGGCCTTGAGATGTTGCCCGAGAGCTGCGCTCAGTTGAGGACGCCGACCTGGCGCATTGCCGCTTCGATCCGCTCGCGATTGGCAACGCTCGGGGAGGTCAGCGGAAGCCTCAACTCCGGCTCGCACTTGCCGAGGAGCGACGCGGCATACTTGACAGGGATCGGGTTGCTCTCGACGAACAGCGTGTCGTGGAGCGGCATGAGCTGGGTATGCCGATCCAACGCCTCGTCGGCATCGCCGCGCTCCCACGCGGCGAAGAAACCCGCGCACTGGCGCGGTGCCACGTTCGCGGTCACCGAGATGCAGCCGTCGCCGCCCTGCGCGAGGAAGCCCAGAATCGTGCCGTCTTCGCCCGAAAGTTGGCAGAATTCTTCGCCGATGGCAGCCCTGGTGCGGGTGGGCCGTCCCAGGTCGGCGGTCGCGTCCTTGACGCCCACGACGTTGGGGAGCTCGGCGAGGCGCGCCATCGTCTCGACCGACATGTCCACCACGCTCCGCCCGGGGATGTTGTAAATGATCTGCGGAATGTCCACGGCGTCGTTGATGGCCTTGTAGTGGGCGTACATGCCCTCTTGCGTTGGCTTGTTGTAATAGGGCATGACCAGCAGCGCGCCGTCTGCGCCGGCGTCCTTGGCGTGGCGGGTGAGGCTGATCGCTTCCTTGGTCGAGTTCGAGCCCGTCCCGGCCACGACCGGAACCCGCCCTGCCGCGACCTCGATGCAGATCTCGGTCACACGGCGGTGCTCGTCGTGGCTGAGGGTCGGCGATTCACCCGTGGTTCCGCAGGGCACCAGCCCGGCGGCACCCTCATCGATTTGCCAGGCGACGAAATCACGGTACGCGTCTTCATCCACCTCGCCATTGCGGAACGGCGTGATCAGGGCCGTCAGGTATCCCTCGAACATGCCACGCTCCCATGATGTCCGTTGCCGTTCGGGCGAGAATAGGTTGAGAGCATAATGGGAACAAGGCCGCGTCGGGAACCCACCTTTCTCAGCTGCGCATCGGCGGTGCGGTGGGCGCGGCGAATGCTTCTCGTGGCGGCCGTGGTGCTTGTTCCGGCGGTCTCCGGCGCGCCTGCACGAGCGGCGACGGATACGCCGATGCCGTCCCCCGTGGCGCGCGCCGATATCGCCCTCTATACAGACGCATTCAGGGCGGCGGTGCGCGGCAACTGGCGCCATGCCCATCGGCTCGTCCGGAGGGCCAGCGACCCGCTCGGCGCCACGATCCTTCGCTGGCGGGACTATAGCCGCCCCGGCAGCACGGCCTCGTTTGCCGAGATCGCGCGGTTCATGGACGAGCATCCGGATTGGCCGGACCAGAGACTGCTCCAGATCAATGCCGAAGAGGCGATGGCAAGGGGCGTCGCCGATGCAGATGTGATCGCCTGGTATCACTGGCGCGATCCCATCAGCAGCTACGGTCGCCTGCGCTACGCCGATGCCTTGCTCGCCAGGGGCGAGGAGGAACGCGCAGCAACCCTGGCTCGCACGGCATGGGTGGAGGGGTCGTTCACTTCGCGGGAGCTTCGCGAGACCCATCGCCGTTATCGCTCGATGCTGCGGCCCGAAGATCACGTCGCCCGTCTGGATCGCCTCGTGTGGGCCAATCATGCTCGCGCGGCGCGGCGCATGTACCGCTATGTCGACGAGGGACATCAGCGGCTGGCGGAGGCGCGGCTCATGCTCCGCGCGCGCCAGGGCGGCGTGGATCGGGCGATCGAGCGGGTGCCGGCGGAGCTTCGCGATCATCCGGGGCTTGTCTACGAGCGGTTGCGCTGGCGGCGCGCGAAGGGCCGCGACGACGACGCCCGCGCGCTCTTGCGAACGCGGCCGCGGGATCTCGGCCCGCAGCCCAAGCTCTGGTGGCGGGAGCGCGCCATCCTGGTGCGCCGCGCCCTCGAAGACGGGCTGACCGAGCGGGCCTATGCGCTCGCCGCCGGTCACAGTCAGACTGCGGCCTCGACCTACTCGGAGGCGGAGTGGCTCGCCGGTTGGATCGCGCTTCGCTTCCTCGACGACGCGCGCGCCGCGCTTCCTCATTTCGTGCAAATGCACGGCGCGGTGACGATGCCGATAAGCCGGGCGCGGGCCGCCTATTGGGCGGGCCGGGCAGCCGAGGCGTTCGACGATTTGGATAGCGCGGCGCTCTGGTACGAGAAGGCGGCGATCTATCCGGCCACCTTTTACGGCCAGCTCGCCATCGCCCGAATCGCGGCGCGGGATGCACCGTTGATCCGCGCCGCGCCCCACACCGCGGCCGGCGCGACGCTCGACGGCCATCCTCTGGTCGCTGCCGTACAATTCCTGACGTTCCTCGGCCGCGACTATCTCGCCGAGCCCTTCTACGACCGCATGAGCGCGCTGGCGCGCAACGAGGCGGACCACGCCTTGATCTCGGCGCTCGCGCTCTCCGTCGACCAGCCCGATCAGTCCATCCGGGCCGCCCAGCACGCCGCGCGCGACGGGTACGTCTTGATCGACCGGCTGTTCCCGCTGGTCGACGTGCCGTTTGCGAGAGACGACGACGACCTCGAACATGCGTTAGTGCTCGCGCTGATCCGCCAGGAGAGCCGCTTCGACCGGCGGGCGCAGAGCAGTTCCGGCGCGCTCGGTCTGATGCAGCTCATGCCGCGGACTGCGCGGAGCGTCGCCCGCCGCATGGGCCTGAGCGAGTCAAGCAAGCGGCTCACGTCCAACGCCGCCCACAACATCGCCCTCGGCAGCCGCTATCTGGACGACCTGATCGAGCGCTATGACGGTTCGTACCTGCTGGCCATCGCCGCCTATAATGGCGGGCCGCGAAACGTCGCCCGCTGGATCGCGGCCAACGGCGACCCCCGGCGCGACCCGGACGTGGACATTATCGATTGGATCGAAATGATCCCGATCCCGGAGACTCGAAACTATGTTCAGCGGGTTCTCGAAGGAACCCAGGCCTACCGCTGGCAGCTCGGCCGGCGGCCGACGGCGTCCAGCCTCGAAAGCGATCTCGCGCGCGGCATGTCTCAGCGCACCGTGGCGGTCTATTGCGGGGCAGGCGATGACGCCGCACGGCGGGACCACGTTGGCTTGCCTGGGTTGTGTCAGCACTCGCGGGGGGACGGTGTCGTTCCCGCCGGCCGACCCCGTCGCAGCGAGACCCGCCGCGCAGGGTGGCGGCGCCGGCGGCAGCCATGAGCGACAGGCAGAACCCGCTGCCCACACCGGCCGATGTGTACGCGGCTGCGGAGCGCCTCGCCGGTCACGCGGTGGAGACGCCTTTGCTGCGGGCCGACGCACTCGATGAGCAGATCGGCGGGCGCCTGTTGCTCAAGGCGGAGCCCCTCCAGCGCACCGGCTCGTTCAAGTTTCGGGGCGCCTGCAACCGGCTGTTACAGCTCGATCCGGGCGCCAAAACCGGCGGCGTGGTGGCCTACTCCTCCGGCAACCATGCTCAGGCCATCGCGGCTGCGGCCAAGCTCGTCGGCGTGCCCGCCGTCATCGTCATGCCGAGGGACGCGCCGGCGGTGAAGATTGCGGGCACCCGCCGCCACGGGGCGGAGGTCGTGCTTTACGACCGCGCCAGCGAGGCACGCGAGGCGCTCGGCCAGCGCATCGCGGCGGAGCGTGGTGCGACGCTGGTCAAGCCCTATGACGATTTCCACGTCATCGCGGGGCAGGGGACGGTGGGGCACGAAATCGTCAGGCAGTGCAGCGCTCGTGGCTGCCGGCCCGATGCCGTGGTCGTGCCCGCCGGCGGCGGTGGGCTGATGGCCGGCACGTCGCTCGCCATCGCCGACGCTTGGCCGGAGACCCACCTTCACACGGCCGAACCGCAGGGCTACGACGACCACGCCATGTCGTTGGAACGAGGCTCCCGGGTCGGCCTGCCCGGCCCCGGACCCGAGAGCATCTGCGACGCACTCTTCGCACCGATGCCCGGCGCACTCACTTTTCCGATCAATGTGGAGCGGGTGCAGAGCGGTGTCGTCGCAAGCGACGACGAGGTCCGCGCGGCCATGCGAGCGGCGTTCCTGCATCTCAAACTCGTGGTCGAGCCGGGGGGCGCGGTGGCACTTGCCGCGGTGCTTGCCGGCAAGATCGCCACTGCCGGGCGCACCGTGGTCGCCGTGCTCTCGGGCGGCAACGTCGATCCCGGCATCTTCCGTGAAGTCCTGAGCTGGGGCGATGATCCTGTCGCCGCCTAGCCAGATAAGATCACGCCGGCTTGTCGGCCTGCTGCTGGCGGTGCTCTTGGCGCTTCCGCTGGTCTACGGCTGCGGCGAACGCATGACGCCGGAGGAAGCCGCGCTCCCGATCGCCGGAGCCGAGCCGGTGGAGAGCCGCAGCCCCGACTGGCCGGTACTACCGCGCGAAGGCGGCGAGGATGGCTATGACGATCCCCTGGAGTATATGAACCGCGTCTTCTTCTATATGAACGGCGCGTTCGACGTTCTCTTCTTCGAGCCGCTCGCGCGGTTCTATCGCGGCATGATGCCGACCGATGCGCGGGTTGCGGTCAGCCGCGCCTACACCAATCTGGCGGAGCCGGTCGTCGCCGCGAACCATCTGCTGCAGCTCGACGGGCGCCGTGCCGGCACGAGTCTCGGTCGCTTCCTGGTCAACAGCACCGCCGGCGCGGCGGGGCTCTTCGACGTCGCAACAGATGTGGGGCTCCCGGCCGACGATTCGGACTTCGGCCAGACGCTCCACCATTACGGGATCGACGAAGGCCCCTATCTCGTGCTGCCATTCTTCGGCCCCACGACGGCGCGCGATGCCGTGGGCTTCGGTGTCGATGGCCTGCTCGATCTGCGGACTTATCTGCTCGACCCGACGCCGCGAGGGTTGCTCAGTCTTGGCGAGGGGGTGGTGCGCCGCGAGGAGTTGATCGATCCGGTCGACTTCCTGATCGAGCATGCCGTCGATCACTACACGGCGGTCCGTGCGTGGAACTATCAGGAGCGTCAGCGCGAGCTCACCGGCGGCTGCACCGAGCCGAAATACGTGATCTGCCCCGGCTATTCGCCCGAGTGAGGCCGCCGCGCCGGGCGGTCGGTCTGGCTAGAGCGGCCCGTCGCCGCCCGGATAGCAGAACGAGGAACGCGGCGCGTAGAAGCCGAAGGTGACCTCCAGCGGCGTCGCCGGGCGCAGCGCGTGGCAGGAGTGGTCCGGCGCCAGGAATTCGAGCGAGAGAAGCTCGAAGCCGTCGGCAATCTCGCCCACATAGGCGTAGTTTCCACTCATCAGGCGGCCATCGACGGAAGTGATGTAACGCAGGTGACCGCGCGCGGTCTCGGCGATACCGGAGCCGACCCGCACCCTGCTGCGAATGATCGCCCGATCGCCCGCATAGGTGGTCGCGGTCAATTGATCTCCGTCGAGATCGAGCGTCGTGCGGCCGGGTGCCGCCGGCACGCCCCGCATCGCGGCGTAGTCGCGCATCACCGGGTTCGAGTTGAGATAGTGGGTCCACCAGCGGCCGGGTGTCCCGTCCTCGAGGTCGAGGCCGGCGAGATCGAGGCCGGCGTAGGTGAGCGAATAGGCGCCGAAATGGGAGGTCTGCTCGTCGCTGTCCACGACATACTGGTTGATGAAGATGGCCTGGTTCTCGGCCGGCGTTAGTCCGTCCGGCAGCAGGGCCGCCGCCGCGGCCGGGTCTTCGGGCACCCAGCAGAAGTAGAGCATGCGGCTGTTGACGATCAGCTGCGGTGCGAGCGGTAGTGCCACGTCCCTGTCTCCTTCTCAGGCCACGCGGGCGGCGACGGTCTTGCGACCCGCCGCCCGTCGGCCAGTCTTCGCGCCCCGTCTCAGCCGGCCCACATGTTCTCGCGGACGAGGTCGTTCTGGGTGGCGATAATGCTTTCCCGCAGCGTCTCGACGAGCGTGTCGATCTGATCGCGGGTGAGCGTCAGGGGTGGTGACAGCACGTTCATGTGCCCGAGCGGGCGGACCAGAAGGCCGCGGCTCTGGCAATGGCTTGTGATCCGCGAGCCGATCTTGGCATCCGGCTCGAAGATCTCCCTGGTCTCCTTATCCTTCACTGCCTCGACGCACATCATGAACTTGTTGCCCCGCACGTCGCCGATCAGCGGCAGGGTCAACAGCTCGTTGAGCCGTTCCTCGAAGTAGGGGCCGACCTCGCGCACATGGCCGCACAGGTCCTCGCGCTCCATGATCTCGATGTTCTTGAGGCCGGCGGCGCAGGAGACCGGGTGCCCGGCATAGGTGAAGCCGTGGGTGAAGAGCGCGCCTTCGGACTGCGGCACGCTGATCACCTCGTAGATCGCATCGGAGAAGAGCGTCGCCGAGTGCGGGATATAGCCCGAGGTGAGCCCCTTGGCCGAGGTGATGATGTCGGGGGTGAAATTGAACACCGGCTCGGACGCGAAGAAGTGTCCGAGGCGCCCGAAGCCGGTCACCACCTCGTCGGAGATGTAGAGCACCTCGTACTTCTCGCACACCGCCTTGGTGCGGGCGTGGTAGCCGGGCGGGGGCACGATCACCCCGCCGCCGCCCATGATCGGCTCGGCGATGAAGCAGGCGACGTTCTCCGGCCCGAGCTCGAGAATCTTGTTCTCGAGATCGGCGACCTTCTCGTCGCAGAACTCCTCGACACTCATACCCTCAGGGCGCCGATAGGTGTGGGGTGCCGGGATGTGATGCACCAGATCGGGCGCGAGGTCGAAGCCGACATGGTTGGCCTTCACCCCGGTCATGGTCATCGCGAGATAGGTCGAGCCGTGGTAGGCGTCGATGCGCGAGATGATCTTCTTCTTGTTCGGCTTGCCGAGACGGTTGAAATAGAAGTGGATGACGCGGATGGCGGTGTCGTTCGCCATCGACCCGCCGGTTCCATAGAACACGTGGTTGATCGAAGCGGGCGCGATCTCGGCGAGCTTCGCTGCAAGCTCCGCCGCCGGCGGCGTGGTCAGGTGCGTGAAGGTCGAATAGTAGGGGATGCGGCGCACCTGATCGGCGATCGCCTGGGCCATCTCGTCCCGGCCATAGCCGATGTTCACGCACCACAGCCCGCCGATGCCGTCCATGTAGCGCTCGCCTTTGGCGTTATAGACATAGACGCCCTCGGCTTCGGCCATGACTTCGGAGCCTTCCTCCTTGAAGGTCGCGAAATCGGTCCAGGGGTGGATGTTGTGATCGCGGTCCTTCTGCCGAAGGTCGTCGTTGTCGTACTGAGTGAAATTCGACCTCATCGCGCTCTCCTATGGCTCCACGTGGCACCGGGAACTCGTGGAACGAGAGCCTATCGCGACCGGCGCGCCACGTCGAACCGAGATTAGAGCGCGCGAGCCCGTGGTCCGCGTGGCAGCTGTCCGGCATACTGCCCGCCTCGCGGAGCAAGGGGCTGGGGAGGCGCATGACATGCTGGTCGTTTGGGGCCGAAAGAACTCGATCAACGTGCAGAAGGTGATGTGGTGCGTGGGCGAGCTCGGCCTTGCGCACGAGCGGAAGGACGTGGGCGGCCCCTTCGGCGGGCTCGATACGGCGGAGTACGGCGCGCTCAACCCCAACCGACGGGTGCCGACGATCGTGGACGGGGACGGCACCACGATCTGGGAATCCAACGCCATCGTCCGCTACATCGCCGCACGCTACGGCGCCGGCAGCCTTTGGCCCGAAGACGCCTCGGCCCGCGCACGCGCCGACCTCTGGCTCGACTGGATGCAGACCACGCTCTTGCCCAACCTCGCGCCGGTCTTTCTCGGGCTCATCCGCACGCCGGCAGAAGAGCGCGACATGGCGAAGATCGAGCGCTGCGCCCGCGCCATGGGCGAATCGTGGCGCCTCCTCGATGCGCACATGGAGGGGCGCCGCTTCGTCGCGGCCGACGATCTCACCATGGGCGACATCGCCGTCGGTGCCGCCTGCTATCGCTACCATGCGCTGGACATCGAGCACCCGGCGCTCCCCAACGTTGCGGTTTGGTACGAGCGTCTGCAGGAGCGCGAGCCCTTCCGCACCCACGTGATGATTCCGCTGAGTTAGGCGAAGAGAAGCACGTTCGTTCCGGAGCCGCCGGTCGCGCTGCCGGGGCGGCCGGTTGCATTCATCATCGGCATAGAAGTGGGCGGCAACAACCCGTTGACCGCGCCGGCAGGAATGTGTTTCCATTCCGATACAGGACGCGCTCATCCAGAGCGGTGGAGGGACAGGCCCTTTGAAGCCGCGGCAACCGCCAAGAGCGGTGCCAATGCCTGATCGATGAGTCAGCCGAAGGCGGAACTCCGCTTCTCGGCGCTCGTAGAGCGCGTAGGAGACGAGAGGAGTACCGCCAGATGATGACTCTGTGCGCCCAACCATTCGCCCCTCCGGGGGCCGCGTCCCGTTTCAGCTGTACCTAGGCTACCGCTCGTAGCCGATCCCAACGGGTAAGACCGATGGGGGCCCCGCGATCCTCCAAGCGTCTGGCGCCGCTCTCGAATGGAGCGGTGTCACAGCCCGTCACTCATGCCCAAAAGGAGAAGTTCCATGTCCGATACCAGCGCAACTCCCGGCCTTAACGGCGTCAACGTCGAGCACCTGCTCGGTGCCCGCACTGCTTTGGGCGACACACCCGAAGCCGGCCAATTCCAATGGCGCGTCACCAACCAGTGGCTCCACGGCACGCACAGCCACTCGTCGGTGGAAGGCTATTTCGGCCTGGGCGGCGAGCACGACCACAAGTCGACCTACACGTTCGAGTCCGATCATCCCCTGGTGTTCGCGGCCGAGGACAACGCCGCCACCCCGGTGGAGATCGTCCTCGTGGGCCTGGCGAGCTGCCTCACCGCAGGCGTCGCCGCCGTCGCGCAGGTGAGGGAGATTCAGCTGCGTTCGGTCAAGGCCACGGTCGAGGGCGACATGGACATCGCAGGCATTCTGGGCGCCGATCCCGAAGTCCGGAACGGCTTCAGCAACGTCCGCGTCACCTACAATATCGACGCCGATGCGACGCCTGACGAGATCAAGGCGCTTATCGCTCAGTCGCAGAAGCGTTCGGCGGTCTTCGATATCCTGACCAACCCGACGAACGTGATCGTCGAGGTGAGTTAGTTCTCGCCGTGCATACGACGACCGTCGTGGTCGGGGCCGGGCATGCCGGCCTCGCCGTGAGCCATTGCCTCGCCGCGCGCGGGATCGATCATGTGGTGATCGAGCGCGGCGAGGTGGCCCACTCGTGGCGGACGGAGCGCTGGGACTCCCTGCGTTTGCTGACGCCCAACTGGCAGACCCGGGTGCCCGGCCTCGCCTACGACGGTGACGATCCCGACGGCTTCATGACCATGGCCGAGGTGGTGGCGTTCATCGAACGCTACGCCCGGCTCGTCGATCCCACGCTCGAGACCGGCACCACGGTCGAATCGTTAACGAGCAACGGAGATGGCTACCAGGTCGTCACGGATCGAGGCGTCTGGCGCTGCCAGGCCGTGGTGATCGCCTCCGGCGGATTCAACGTGCCGAAGATTCCGCCCGTCGCGGCGGCACTTCCGGGCGCCATCGAATCCGTGACGCCGATGGATTACATGCGGCCCTCGGCCCTGCCCGATGGCGGCGTGCTGGTGGTGGGCGCGTCCGCGACCGGCGTTCAGATCGCGGACGAGGTTCATCGCTCCGGCCGGCCGGTGACGCTCGCGGTGGGCGAGCATGTCCGCATGCCGCGCGTCTATCGCGGCAAGGACATCCTGTGGTGGATGGATCGCACCGGTCTGCACGACGAGAGATACGACGAGATCGACGACATCGTGCGTGCAAGGCGGGTTCCGTCTCCCCAGCTGGTCGGGACGCCAGAGCGGGCCACGCTGAATCTCAACACGCTCACCGATCAGGGGGTGCGGCTCGTGGGCTCGCTCGCCGGGTTCTCTGATGGCAAGGCACAGTTTTCCGGCTCGCTCCGTAACAAGTGCACCCTGGCCGACCTGAAGCAGGGCCGGCTGCTCGACACCATCGACGAGTGGGCCACCGAGAACGGGCTCGACGATGAGGTGGAGCCGCCGCATCGCTTCCAGCCGACACGGGTGGAGGAGTCGCCGCCGCTGACCCTCGACCTCGCACGGGAAGGGATACGTACGGCGATCTGGGCGACCGGATACGAGCCCGATCACTCCTGGGTCCATCTCCCGGTCTTCGACCGCAAGGGCCGGCTACGCCACGACGGCGGCGTGGTGACCGGCTCACCCGGCCTCTACCGGATCGGCCTCAACTTCCTGCGCCGCCGCAAGTCGAGCTTCATCCACGGGACCGAGGACGATGCCTGCGACCTGACGGAGCATTTGGCCGGATACGTCGGAGCGGCTGGCTCCGAGTCCTAAGCCTCCGCCCAGCCGTCCTTGTGCGCGGTGAAGACCTTCACGTCGAACACCGTGTGGGCGAAGAGCCACTGACCGTCCCGCTTCACGAGCCTGTCGTCGTAGGTCGCGAAGATCCAGCGCGCCTCGTCCTTGCCTTCGTCGTTCTGCACCGTGCACGGCATCAGCAGCCACCACTGGCCGCGCGCGGTATCGCCGTCCACATCGATGATCTCGTTGAGGGCGAGATGGGCGGCGAAGCTGATCTGCTTGCCGACCTCGCGCACCATGTTGCCGAAAGCCTCTGCGCCCTCCTGACGGCCGAAGGCCTCGCCGCCGTCCCAGACCGCATCGGGCGTCATCAGTGCCACGATGCTTTCTGCGTCGTAGCCTGCGTCGGCATAGGCCATGTAGCGGTGTTTGAGGCGGCGGATCGCCTCGATGTCTTCGAGCCGCTGGATCCGCTCCTGCAAAGTCCCGGTCATTCTGCCTCCACCCAGCCGTCCTTGTGCGGCTTCACGAAATGGATGGTCGCGTTCAGTGTCTGGAACATCCAGGTGCCGTCGCGCCGGACGTAGCGGTCGTCATACTCGCCGAGCAGCCAGATCGCCGTCTTCACGCCGTCCATCATCATGGTGGCCGGCATGATGATCCACCACTGCCCGCGCGCGCTGTCGTTGTCCACGTCCACGTCGATGCGCTCGTTCATCACGAGGTGACCGGCAAAGACGATCTGCGACGAGACACCGGCGAAGAAGGCACGGATCGCCTCGCGCCCCTCGTAGCGGCCGAAGGCCTCGCCGCCATCCCAGACCCCATCCTCGACGAACTGCGAGGCGATGCCGTCCGGGTTGTAGCCGGCGTCGCAATAGGCGCAGTACTCGTGCTTGAGCCGCTTGATAGCCTCGATCGATTCGAGCGTGTCCACGCGGCGTTCGAGGTCGCTCACCGCCATATCGTTCCCCTTCTTCTCTGCGCGCCATGACCCGGGTACCCCGGGCGCGGTGCCCGGGGATGCTCCGGGAGGATCGGGGGCCGGCAGCTACGCTTGCCGGCCCCAACGGGTGTTAGTTCTTGAGGATGACGTCCTTCGGGATTGGGCCTGCGGTCACGTAGGTCTCCATCCGGGTCTTGCCCTCATCGGTGCAGACGATGGCGTAGCGCGCCTTGTCCTGGATGTGGAGCTGGTCGGAGAAGCTACGCGGGCCCATCAGCGTGGGCTCGTCCCTGAACTTCTCCATCTCGGCCGTGACTGCAGCGGAATCCACCGTACCCGCACTCTCGACGGCCTTCGCCCACAGATCCATCAGCACGTAGCCCGCGATGGGGAGCGAGGTAGCGGTCGGCTCGCCTTCCTTGGCCTCCAGCTTCTTGAAGAACGCCTCCACGTCCTCGCCGGCACCACCGTACAAGGAGCTGAACGCGGCCGCGCAGAATTTGCTGAGGTTCGGCACGGCGTCGAGCCAGTAGTGGCCGTCCATCGCGACGCCCGAGACGATCAGCGTCTCGACGCCGGACGCCCGCAGCTGCTTGATGGCCGAAGCGGCGCCCGGCACGTAGGAGCAGACCGCGATCACGTCCGGCACGGTGTCGAGCGCCTTGATGCGATCGATCTGACCCTGGATCGACGGGTCGTTGTTCTGGAACACATCGAGGCCCAGCATCGTGGTGCCTTCCATGTGCGGCCAAGCCCACTCGAAGCCGGCGCAGACCGACTTGTTGTACTCGATGGTGTCGTCGCGCAGCAGATAGGCCGTGCGTGCACCGCGATCCTCGTAAGCAAAGCTGGCGATGGAGGCACCGTCGAGATGGGCCGCCTGGCCGCCGGTGAAGGCGAAGGGGCCGATGCCCTCGATACCTGCCTTGGCGTCGCCTGCGCAGAGGAAGAGCGAGATGAGGCCAGCGTTCTGCGCCACGTTGGCGGCCGGCGCGCCCATGTCGAAGTCGCAGTCGACGAAGACCACGTTCGCGCCGTCGTCGACTACGATCTGGCCCGCCTTGACGCCTTCTTCGCGTTCGGACTTCGAGTCCGCCTGAGCGATCACGAGCTGTTTGCCGAGCAGGCCGCCGGCAGCGTTGATCTCTTCGAGCCTGATCTGCGCCGCGAGCGTCGCAGGGCCGGTGTAGGCCGCCTGCCACCCGCTGGTCGAGACGGCGAAGCCGACCACGATCTCGTGGTCGTCCGCCTGCGCCGCGGTAGCCCCGCCGGCGACAAGCGCGGCGGCCATGACGGCGCCCACCATTCGTTTCAACATCGACGACCTCCCTCTCGTTCCCATGTCGATTGCATTGCGGCGGGCTCCGCGCGCCGCGCCGGCCGAGAATCCGGTTCCCGGCGTCCCAAGGTAGGGCTGCCGCGCCGGTGTATCAACCGCGGGCCGAACGATCCTAAAGACACGATGCCGGGGCGGAGCGGAGGAGGGATTTCGCGCGTCACTGGTCGAGCGTTTCGGCCTTGCCCGGCTCCTCCCACCACGCGTCGAGAATGGCCCCGTACACCGGCGTGAACGGGGGCCGCCCGAACTTGTTCCAGTAGGCGAAGCGGTCGTCGTTCAGGTGATAAAGAGGGATTAGGTAGTGCCCCCACATCAGCATTCGATCCATGGCGCGGACGGTGTCGACGAAGGCCTCGCGCTCCCGCGCCTCGGTCATTTGCGCGATGAGCGCGTCGACGACCGGGTCCTCGATCCCCGGATAGTTGCGCGTGCCCTCCTGGCCCGCGGCCTCGCTGCCCCAATAGAACGCCTGCTCGTTCCCCGGAGAGAGCGACATGCCCCAGCGATACATGATCATGTCGAAGTCGTAGACGTTGCGCCGGTACTGATACTGCGCGGTATCCACGGTGCGGACCTTCGCCTCGACGCCGAGCCGCTTGAGATTGCGCGTGAAGTTGAGCGCAATCTTCTCGTTCCCCGGGTTTACCAGCAGGATTTCGAAGGCAATGGGCAGGCCGTCCGACGTCCGCCGGAGGGACCCGTCCTTGATACTCCACCCGGCCTCGGCCAATAGGCGCCTTGCCTGGGCGAGGTTCTTGCGCAGGCCGCCCTCGACGACAGGCGCGCGGTAGACGGTATCGAACAGCTCGGGCGGGAGGCGGTCGCGGTGGGGCTCGAGCAGAGCAAGCTCGCCGCCTTCAGGCAGGCCGCGCGCGCCGAGCTCCGAGTTGTCGAAGATGCTGTTCGTCCGCACATAGGCGCCTTGCAGCAGCGCCTTGTTGATCCACTCGAAGTCGAAGGCGAGCGAGAGCGCGTAGCGGACCGCGCGATCGGCGAACATCGGCTGCCGCGTGTTGAAGATCATCGCGAACATGCCGGAGGGCCGCCCGTGCGGCAGCAACTCCACCGTGACGCGGCTATCCTCGACGGCGGGGAAGTCATAGCCGGTCGCCCACCGTGTCGCCGAGAGCTCCTGGCGCAAGTCGTATTCGCCCGCCCGGAAGGCTTCCATCATCACTTCGTCGTCGCGGTAGTAGTCGTAGCTGATGCGGTCGAAATTGTTCAGCCCGCGGTTTATCGGCAGGTGCCGCCCCCAGTAGTCGGGATTGCGGCGATAGACGATGCCGCGGCCCGCGTCGACGCTCTCGATTTGGTAGGAGCCGCTGCCGAGCGGCGGCGTGAGCGTCGTTTCCTCGAAGGTCACCGAGGAGTAGTAGTTCTTCGAGACGATCGGCATCAGCCCGAGAATGAGCGGCAGCTCGCGGTCCGGCGTCTCGGTCTCGAAGAGGAAGCGCACCGTGCGCGCATCGGGCCGTTCGATCTCGCGAACTTTGTTGTAGTAGAGCCGGTGGTTGGGCCGGCCCTGCTCCTTCAGCGTCTCCCACGAGAAGATCACGTCGTCCACGGTGATCGGGCTGCCATCGTGGAAGCGGGCCTCGGGCCGTAACGTGAAGGCGACCCACGAACGGTCGTCCGGCACCTCGATCGATTCGGCGATCAGCCCGTAAAGGGAGAACGGCTCGTCCCAGGTGCGCTTCAGCAGGCTCTCGAAGACCAGGTGCCGTCCATGCGCCACCACCCCCTTAATGATGAACGGGTTGAGATTGTCGAAGGTGCCTGTCGCCGCGCGCCGGAGCTCGCCGCCCTTGGGCGCGTCCGGGTTGACGTAGTCGAGATGCTGGAAGTCAGGCCCGTATTTCGGCGACCCGTGCATGGCGATGCCATGGGCGGGTGCCGCCATGACCTCGGCGCCGTAAAGCGTCAGCGCCGCGAGTGCGGCCGCCGTGAACAGACGCAAGCCCCGCGCCCGGCAGCAGAGACGCCGGGCGGCGCGGCTGCCGCCGGTCATTAGAACGTGACCACGCTACGGATCGATTCGCCCCGGTGCATGAGGTCGAAGGCGTCGTTGATAGCGTCCAGCGGCATCGTGTGGGTGATCATCGGGTCGATTTCGAGCTTGCCGTCCATGTACCAATCGACGATGCGGGGCACGTCGGTGCGGCCCTTGGCGCCGCCGAACGCGGTGCCGCGCCAAACCCGGCCGGTCACGAGCTGGAAGGGCCGGGTGGAAATTTCCTGGCCGGCGCCGGCGACGCCGATGATCGTGCTCTCGCCCCAGCCCTTGTGGCAGCATTCGAGCGCCTGGCGCATGGTCTCGACATTGCCGATGCACTCGAAGCTGTGGTCGGCGCCGCCGCCGGTGAGGTCCACCAGATAGGGCACGAGGTCGCCCTCGACCTCCTTGGGATTGACGAAGTGGGTCATGCCGAAGCGCTCGCCCAGCGCCTGGCGCTTCGCGTTGATGTCGACGCCGACGATCATGTTGGCGCCGACCAGGCGGGCGCCCTGGACGACGTTGAGGCCTATGCCGCCCAGGCCGAAGACCACGACATTGTCGCCGGGGCGCACCTTCGCCGTGTTGATGACGGCGCCGACGCCGGTGGTCACGCCGCAGCCGATATAGCAGATCTTGTCGAAGGGGGCGTCCTCCCGAACCTTCGCCACCGAGTATTCGGAAACCACCGTGTAGTTCGCGAAGGTCGACGTGCCCATGTAGTGGAAGATCTTGTCGCTGCCGAGGGAGAAGCGGCTGGAGCCGTCCGGCATCACGCCCGCACCCTGGGTCAAGCGGATCGATTGGCAAAGGTTGGTCTTGCCGCTCAGGCAGTACTCGCACTGGCGGCATTCCGGCACGTAGAGCGGGATCACGTGATCGCCCGGGGCCACGCTCGTGACGCCGTCGCCGACCTCGGCCACGATGCCGGCGCCCTCGTGCCCGAGGATGGCGGGGAACAACCCCTCGGGATCCTCGCCCGAGAGGGTGAAGGCATCGGTATGGCAAACGCCGGTGGCCTTGACCTCGATCAGCACCTCGCCGGCCCTTGGGCCGTCGAGATTTACGGTCTCGATGCTGAGCGGCTTGCCTGCGCCGGTCGCCAGCGCCGCACGGACCTCCATCGCTCCCTCCTCACGCCGATTCGACAGTTGGGATTACTGTCTCATCGGGTAGAGGGGTGGGCAAGACCGCCGGGAAGCGACTATTTGTAACCCTCAAGCTCCGGGCGCTCGCGTCGCGCGCCTGCGCGCGTGGACGCGCGACGCTCGCTTGGCTTTCGCGCCATTCGGCGCGGCGCGCAATCGCGCGCTCCGGGCCTGGCGGCCCGGTGCCTCCAATAACTCTCGCCCTGCCGGCGCTCTCAGCGCTGCTGACGTTTCCAGTCGGGGTGAATCCAGGGCACGTCGTTGGCCGGCGGGAGCGGGTCGCGGCCGAGAATGTGGTCGGCAGCCTTCTCGCCCACCATGAGGCTGGGCCCGTTGAGGTTGCCGTTGGTGAGGCGCGGGAAGATCGAGCTGTCGGCCACGCGCAGCCCATCCACCCCGATGACGCGACAAGTCGGATCGACCACCGCGAGCCCGTCGTCTGCCGCACCCATACGGCAGGTGCCACAGGGGTGGTAGGCGCTCTCCACCGCATCCTTCACGAAGTCGTCGAGCGCCTCGTCGCTCTGGATGTCCGCGCCCGGCGCGATCTCGTCGCCCGCGTAGTCCGCAAGTGCCGGCTGAGACAAAATCTCTCGCGTCAGCCGGATGCAGGCCCGGAAGTTCCGCCAGTCGTCTTCGTGGGACATGTAGTTGAAGAGAATCGAGGGCGCGGCACTTGGCTCGGGCGAAGCGAGCCGCACCCAACCCCGCGACTTCGAGCGCATCGGCCCGACATGGGTCTGAAAGCCGTGGCCTTCAGCGGCGGCCTTTCCGTCGTAGCGCACCGCGAACGGCAGGAAGTGGTACTGGATGTCCGGGTACTGCACGCCGGCGCGGGAGCGGATGAAACCGCAGGACTCGAAATGATTGGTGGCGCCGAGGCCGTCCCTGAACAAGAGCCAGCGCAGGCCGATCAGCGCCTTGGAGAAGAGGTTCCAGTGGCGATAGAGCGTGATCGGCTGGCGGCACTTCAGCTGGAGGTAGATTTCGAGATGGTCCTGCAGGTTGGCGCCCACGCCGGGCCGGTCGGCGACGACCTCGATATCGTGCTCTCGCAGGTGCTCCCCCGGGCCGATGCCGGAGAGCATGAGGAGCTTCGGCGAATTGATTGACGAGGCGGCGAGAATGACTTCGCGCTTGGCGCGAACGCGGCGGACCGCGCCGCCGGTCTCGTACTCGACACCGGTCGCCCGCCCGCGCTCGATGATGACGCGGCGAACGTGGGCGTGGGCTTTCAGCTTGAGATTTCGCCGTTGCAGCGCGGGCTTGAGATAGGCGTTGGCGGCTGACCACCGACGGCCGCGCCACACGGTCATCTCCATTGCGCCAAAACCTTCCTGGCGCTCGCCGTTGTAGTCCTCGGTCGCCGCGTAGCCGGCCTCTTCGCCGGCTTCGATGAAGCGCTTGTAGAGCGGGTTCTCCATGCGCCCGCGGGTCACGTGGAGCGGGCCGTCTGAGCCGCGCCACCCGGCCTGACCACCGTGGGAGTGCTCCATGCGGCGGTAATAGGGCAGCACGTGCCGATAGCCCCAGCCCGCCGCGCCCAGTTCCTCCCAGGTGTCGAAATCGCAGGCGTGGCCACGCACATAGACCATGCCGTTCACGGAGGACGAACCGCCGACCACCTTGCCGCGCGGTGTCGCGAGGCGGCGCCCGCCGAGATGGGGTTCGGGTTCTGTCATGAACCCCCAGTCGTAGCGGGGCATGTTCATGGGGTAGGAGAGGGCGGCCGGCATCTGGATGAGGGGGCCCGCGTCGGTGCCGCCATGTTCGAGAACCAGCACGCGATTTTTCGGATCGTCCGAGAGCCGCGCCGCCAGGACCGAGCCGGCAGACCCCGACCCCACGATCACATAGTCGAACGCGTCGTCGAAGCTCCCGGCCTTCGAGTTCATGCGTGCCGCCGCCGCTCAGCGCGGCCCGAGCTGGCTGTCGATATGCGCTTCCATGATCGCAATCGCGCTCTCGCCGCAGGGCTCCGCGTCGCCGAGCACGCGGCGTAGCCACAGCCCGTCGATCATGGCGGCGGTGGATTCGGCGGCGACTTCCGCCGACTCGCGCGTCGGCAGGCGCCGGTACTCGTGGCGCAGGTTGCTGATCAGCCGGCGCGCATAGATGCGCAGCAGCCGGCGCACCGCTGGCTCCGTATGGGCCTGGACGTAGAACGTGAGCCAGGCGGAGATCACCTCGGGCCGAAGCTGCTCGTCGCAGAAGCTGCCGTCAACAATCGCCGTCAGCCGCTCCCGCGGGGTCTCGGCTTCGCGCAAACGTTCCCTGATTCCCGCGCCGAATTCGATGAGGAGGTGGCGCATAGTGGCGAGGATCAGGGCGCTCTTGGAGCCGAAGTAGTGGTGAACGAGCCCCTGGGAGAGGCCGGCCTCCCGCGCGACGTCGCCCGTGGTGAGGTCGACGAACCCACGGTCGTGAATGCTCCTGATGGCGGCTTCGACGAAGGCGCGCCGGCGCACGGGCGCCATTCCGATCTTTGGCATCGGCTACTCCTGTATCCCCGTCATTATATTTGGTTGGTTGACCAATCAAGAAAAAGTTGCGAAAGTCAGCAGAGCGTATCGAGCTTGAGGGAGGGTGCAATGCACATTCGGATGACATCCGCAATCGCCGCCATCGCCATGGGTGCCGCGGCCATGGCGGGCAATGCTTATGCCGACGATGCCGACACCTGCAAGGAGGTGGGGTTCTCCGACGTGGGCTGGAGCTGCATCACGGCGACGACGGCCGTAGCCACCACCGTCCTCGAGGGGCTCGGCTATGAGCCGAAGGCGACCGTGCTTTCGGTGCCGGTGACTTTCGCCAGCCTCTCCAACGGCGACATCGACGCCTTTCTCGGTCTCTGGCTGCCGACTCAGCAGAGCATGATCGACCCCTATTTCAACGACGGCACCATCGAGAACGTGAGCGTCAATCTCGAGGGCGCCAAGTACACTCTCGCCGTGCCCACTTACGTCCACGAGGCCGGGGTCAAGACCTTCGCCGACATCGCGGCCCATGCCGACAAGTTCGACAACAAGTTCTACGGCATCGAGCCCGGCAACGACGGCAACCTGATCATCCAGGGCATGATCGACGACAACGCCTTCGGCCTCAGCGGCTTCGAGGTCGTCGAATCGAGCGAGCAGGGCATGCTGTCGCAGGTCGAGCGCGCGGTCAGGAGCGACGAGTGGATCGTCTTCCTCGGTTGGGAGCCGCACCCGATGAACCGGCGCTTCGACATGAGCTACCTCGACGGTGGCGACGACTACTTCGGAGCCAACTTCGGCGGCGCCACGGTCTACACGCTGGCCCACGCCGGCTATACCGAGGCCTGCCCGAACGTCGGCGCGCTGTTGAAGAACATGCGGTTCTCGTTGGCGCTTGAGAACGAGATGATGGGCTATATGCTCGACGACGGGATGGACCCGCAGGCGGCCGCCCGGAAGCTCGTCGAGATGCACCCAGAGCTGGTCGACGAGTGGCTCCAAGGCGTGACCACGCTGGACGGCCAGGATGGCGCTGCCGCCGTAAAGGCCCGTCTCAACATGTAGCGGCCGATTACGCGGGCGGTCCAACGGGCTGAAGACGCGGGCGGTCGGCGCTGAGAGGCGCCGGTCGCCTGCCCCGTCCGGTCGGGGAGGGGCGTCATGGGCACCGATCTCGGAATCCTTACCGAGAAAGTACCGATCGGCAAGTTGGTCGCCAACGCAATCGAGTTCATCAAGGACAACTTCTTCCACGAGCTCCGCGACTTCTCCGACGCCATAGGGTGGTTGCTCGACGCGTTCGCCTACTTCCTGGGCCTGATTCCGCCGCTCCTCTTCATCGCCCTCGTCGCCGGTCTGGCCTATTGGCTGCACCGCAGCATCGTGCTCGTGGTCGGCGTGGTGATCGGGCTGCTGCTCATCCTCAACATCGGCTACTGGGACGAGATGCTGTTCACGCTGGCGCTCGTCTCAGCGTCCACGATCGTGTGCATCCTGGTCGGCGTGCCCGTCGGCATCGCGGCGGCGCACCGGCCGTGGCTCTTCAGGATGTTGCGGCCGATCCTCGATCTGATGCAGACCATTCCGCCCTTCGTCTATCTGATCCCGACGCTGACCTTCTTCGGGCTGGGCCTGGTGCCGGGCCTTATTTCCACCGTCATCTTCGCCATTCCGGCGCCGATCCGCCTCACTCATCTCGGCATCTCGAGCGCACCGCGGCCGCTGTTGGAGGCGGGCCGCGCCTTCGGCGCCAGCGACACGCAGCTCCTGCTCAAGGTCGAGCTTCCCCACGCGATGCCGACGATCATGCAGGGCATCACCCAGTGCATTATGCTGTCGCTTTCCATGGTCGTGATCGCCGCCCTCGTCGGCGCCGACGGCCTGGGCGTCCCGGTGGTGCGTGCGCTTACCACCGTCAACGTCGCGCAGGGCTTCGAGGCGGGACTTGCCATCGTGATCGTCGCCATCGTGCTCGACCGCATCCTGAAGCAGGCCGAGGGGCGCAAGGGCAGGGGCGGCACCGCCACACGCTGATGGCCGTTATCACCTTCGATCGGGTCGACGTCATCTTCGGCCGGCGGGTCAAGGAGGCGCTGGCGCTGCTCGATGCCGGCGCGGACAAGGACCGCATCTTCGAAGAGACCGGCCAGGTGGTGGGCGTGCAAGACGCCTCGCTTCAGGTCGAGGCCGGTGAAATTTTCGTCCTCATGGGGCTCTCGGGCTCGGGCAAGTCGACCCTTCTGCGCTGCGTCAACGGTCTCAACCAGGCCACGCGAGGCCGCGTGCTGATCGACGACGGCGGCAGGCAAGTCGACGTCACCGACTGCGATCCCAAGCTGATGCGGAGACTCCGCATGAACCGCGTCTCCATGGTCTTTCAGCAATTCGCGCTGATGCCGTGGCGGACCATCGCAGCCAATGTCGCCTTCGGGCTCGAGGTGCGCGGCGTGCCCAAGGCCGAGCGCCGCGAGCGCGTGGCGGAGGTTCTCGAACAGGTGGGGCTTGGCTCCTGGCTGAACCACTACCCGCACGAGCTTTCGGGCGGCATGCAGCAACGCGTCGGCCTCGCGCGCGCGTTCGCGACCGATGCCGAAATCCTGCTGATGGACGAGCCCTTCTCGGCCCTCGATCCCCTGATCCGCGAGCGCCTGCAGGACGAGTTGCTCGCGTTGCAGCAGACGCTGCGCCGGACCATCCTGTTCGTGAGCCACGACCTCGACGAGGCGCTCAAGATCGGCACACGGATCGCCATCATGGAGGGCGGGCGCATCATCCAGGTCGGCCCGCCGGAGCAGATCGTCACCGAGCCTGAGGACGAGTACGTGCGTCAGTTCGTCGCCAACGTGAACCCGCTCAACGTGCTGCGCGGAGTCTCGCTGATGCGGCCGCTCGCCTCGCTCCGCAGCGAGGACGGCATTCACTTGCTCGACGACGCATCGGCCATGTTTTGCCGGTTGGACGGCGACGGGCGGCCCGAGGCGCTCTCCCTGGAAGGGGCGCCCGCGCAATTGGTGCCCTACCGCGAGGATCTCGACCTCGGCGCGCTCGGCAATGGCGAGATCGTTGCCGGCAGCCCGGAGACGACCATGCGCACCGCGCTCGAGGTGCGCCACGAGACCGGGCGGGCGATGCCGCTGCTCGACGGCGGGGGCCGGCTGATCGGCGTGATCGGAGCCGCCGAGCTGCTTGCCGCGCTGGTGCACCGGGGCGCGGGACCGAAGCCCTCGCGCGATGCGGACTTAGACGCGAACGCCGACGCGGGCGATGCGGCCCCGCCCGAAGGACAAGGATGAAGGGGACACCCATGGCACGCAGGTTCCAGAGGCTCGCCCTGATCTTGCTCGCGCTCGTTGTCGCGCCGGCGGCCTCGGCGCACTACGTCGATCTGAACGAGGCCCTGCACAGCGAGGACACGCTGACCGTCGGCATCGCGCTGACCGGCCAGCCCTTCGCCTTCAAGAAGGACGGAGTACTGCGCGGCTTCGAGGTCGAGATGGCGGAGGCCGTTGCCGAGGCCCACGGACTCGCGCTCGAGGTCATCCGCCTGCCGCGCGGGAAACTGGCGGCGGCGCTTGCGGCGGGCAATGTGGACGTCGCCAACACGCTCGCCATGGAGGCGGAGCCGGCAGGCATCAAGACCGTGCCGTATCTGGTCGTCGGCGATCACCTGATGGTGCTCAGGGGCAATCCGTTCCGCATCCGCGAGGCGGGCGACCTGAGCGGCCGCGTGGCCTCGGTCACTTCCGGTTCGAGCGCGGAACGCTTCGCCCACGCCCTCAACCGCGAGTTCGAGGAAGCGGGCCGCGCGCCGATGCACGTCCACTCCTTCCCCCACCACCGCTGGACCCACTTCCCAGTCTCCATGGGGCACGCGCAGGGCTACTTCGTCCAGACCGTGAGCGCGGTGGCGATCACCGCCGACCCCGAATCCCGCACCCATCTCGTGGAAGGTGTGTTCCGCCCGGTGCGCGAGGTGGGCTTCGCCATCAGGAAGGACAACGAGAAGCTCCATCACGCGGTGGAGCACGCCGTCGCCGCCATGGTCGCCACCGGCAAGTACCGGCGGCTGCGGGAGGCCTACGACCTGCCGGCCGAGCTTTCGCCGTACAGATAGGCTCTATACCCCCCTGAGGCGGGGGTCGAGCGCGTCGCGCAGGCCATCGCCGATGTAGTTGACGCTCAGCACCGTGAGCGAGATGGCCAATCCAGGCCAGAGCACGCGGGCCGGCGTGACGGAAATGAAGTTGGCACCGTCGAAGAGCAGCCGCCCCCAGGTCGGGAAGTCCGGCGGGAACCCCAGCCCGAGGAACGAGAGCGCCGATTCGATAATGATCGCGTTGGCGATGCCGAGCGTCGCAGACACCATGATCGGGCTCAGCACATTGGGCAGGATGTGACGGGTGATGATGCGCCGCCTGCGCGTGCCGATGCTGCGAGCGGCGGTCACGAACTCGCGTTCGCGGAGCGCCAGCACGTCGCCGCGCACGATGCGCGCGGTCTGCATCCAGCTTGTGATGCCGATGATGAACACCACCAGCAGGAAGATCCCGGTCTCCGGGCCGAAGGCGGCGCGCAAGCTGTCGCGGAACAGCATGATGACAACCAGCAGCAGCGGCAGCAGCGGCAGCGCCAGGAACATGTCGGTGAGTCGCATCAGGAGGCCGTCGAGCTCTCTGAAGAAGCCGGCGAGCACGCCCACCAGGGTGCCGAGCACCAGCGAGATCAGCATCGCGGTGAAGCCGACGGCGAGCGATATGCGGCCCCCCGCCAGCATCTGGGCGAGCGTGTCGCGGCCGAGGTTGTCGGTCCCCATCGGGTGCGCGAGCGATGGCCCCTGGTTCTTCGCCAGGATGTCGAGATAGTGGGGGTCCACGGTGTGAATGAGCGGGCCGATGGCGACCGCCAGTGAGATTGAGAGAAAGACACCGGCGCCGACGAGCGCGCCGGTGTGGTTGCGGAATGCGAGCCAGACATCCATCCAGAGCGAGCGGTGGCGCCCTGTCGCGCGCGACGGGCTGGTAAGGCTGTCCGAGGAGGTCGCCGGCATCGCTCAGCCGTAGCGGATGCGCGGATCGAGGACGCCGTAGAGCACGTCCGCGACCAGGTTGAAGAGCACGATCAGCACCGCGAAGAGGAACGAGAGCGTCTGCACCAGGGGAATGTCGGCGCCCTGGATGGCGGTGATGAGAAGCTCGCCGATGCCGTTCACCCGAAATATCTTCTCGGTGATGATGGCGCCGCCGAAGACGGTGGGGATGCCGAGCGCGATCAGAGTTACCACCGGAATCAGGCTGTTGCGCAGCACGTGGATGAACAGCACGACCCTCTCGCGCAGGCCCTTGGCGCGGGCGGTGCGCACATAGTCCTGCGTCAGATTGTCGAGCACGGCGGCCCGCATGAAGCGGCTGATCTGCGCCGCGTTGAAGAGCGCGAGCACCATCACCGGCATAGCCATCTGCTTGATCTGCACCCAGAAGCTCGCGAGGTCGGTGACCCGGTGCGTGGTGTCGTAGATGGACGGCAGCCATTGGAGCGTGACGCTGAAGAAGATGATCGCGAGAAGCCCGGTGAAGAACGTGGGCACCGAAAAACCGATCATGGAGACGAAGGTGCCCAGCTGGTCGAACCACGAATACTGCCGGTAGGCGGAGACGATGCCGATCGGCACTGCGATGAGGATGCCGATCAGGTAGGAAAGCCCGACCACCCAGAGCGTCTGCGGCAGGCGCTCGACGATGAGGTCCACGACAGGGCTGCGCGTCGCCCAGGAGCGCACCCGCAGGCGCGATTCCGAATCGCCGATCTCCACGCCGAAGGCCTGCTCGATGAGGTTGAGCGGCTCGTTGACGAAGAACTGCTCCATCCACTTGGCGTAGCGGATGTGGAAAGGCTCTCCGAGCCCGAGCGACTCGCGAATCTGCTCGCGCGCCTCCGCCGGGATGGTGAGCGGGAGCTGGCCGGTGGGGTCGTTGGGCGCGAGATCGAGGAGGGCGAAGAGGATGAAGCTGATCGCAGCGAGTGTCGGCACCGCGAAGAGCAGGCGGCGGACGATGTAGTGGATCATCGCCCGTGCTGAGAGGGGAGGCGGCGCAGGGCCGTGCGAATCACCGCTCTTGCGCTAACGGTGCCAGTCCGCCGCGTTCCAGAGCTCCGAATCCCACGGGTTCATGCGCACGCCCTTCAGCGTGTTCGCATGCGCCGAAATCTTCGCGCGCCAGACGAGCGGGATCACATACTGGTTCTGGACGACGATGTCGTTCATCCGCTTGGCGATGGCGGCGCGTTCCTCCAGTGAGGCGGTCACGGCCATCTCGGCGGCGAGGGCGTCGTACTCGGCGTTGCAGGCGCGCGCGATGTTCCCGCCCAGCCACTGGTTCTCCGGCCCCGGGATCTCCGAGCAGGTCCAGTTCGTCATGTAGGCCTCGGGGTCCACACCGTCGAAGTTGTTCGTGTACATCTGGATGTCGGCGTAGAACTTCATGTAGGTGTCGGGGCTCGCCGGATCGCCGCCGAAGAACACCGCGGCGTCGATATTGCGAAGCTCCGTCTCGACCCCGATCTGCCCCCACATCTGCTTGATGAGGGCCTGGGTGCCCTGGCGCACCGAGTTGGTAGAGGTCTGGTAGAGGATCGAGAGCCTGACACCGTCCTTCTCCCTCACGCCGTCGTCGCCCGGCAGCCAGCCGGCCTCGTCGAGAATGCGGTTCGCCTCCTCGATATCCGGGGTCATGCAGGCATCGTTGGCGGTGGATGCATAGACCGGGGGCGCCGGCAACACGTTGCAGGCGACCTGGCCGGCGGCGCCATAGCCGAAATCGACCAGGATCTGGCGGTCGATGGCGAGCGAGAGCGCGCGGCGCACCGCTGGATCCGAGAGGAAGGGGTGAGGGTTGGTGCCGTCGAGGTGGAGCGAGCGCTTGTCCTTCCCGAGCTCGGGGCCGTTGTTGGTCTGGTTGACGACCAGACGCTCCACCATCGTGCCGAAGCCGGCGACCACCGTCCCCTTGCCGTTGGTCACCATCTGCTCCAGCACCTCGGGCTCGATCTGCAGGTTCCAGGCGTAGTCGAACTCACCGGTGGCGAGCACGGCGCGCGCGGCCGAGGTGGCATCGCCGCCGCCCTTGAAGGTGACGGTGGCGAAGGCGGGCTTGTCGGGCTCGCGGTAGCGCTCGTTGGCCGAGAAGATGATCACGTCGTTAGCGCGGAACTCGTCGACCTTGAAGGGGCCCGTACCGATGGGCCCGAAATTTTGCTCCGTGCACGTCTGCGCCCTGGCGCCGGTGCAATTCTCGAACTGCGCCTTCTGCAGGATCGGCGCGTTGGAGCCGACGAAGGGGCCGTAGGGGAAGGGCTTGGCCACGCCGAAGTTAATGCGCACGGTGTGGTCGTCCAGCGCCTCGACGCCTGTCACATCGGTGAAGCTGGAGAGGGCGTTGCAGCCCATCTCTTCGTTCAGGCAGTACTCGGCGGAGAACACCACATCGGCGGCGGTGAGCGGCATGCCGTCGGACCATGTGACGTCCTGCCGAAGTGTCCATGTGATGGACATGAGGTCGGCCGTCAGGCCGCCGTTCTCGACGGTGGGGATGTCGGCGGCGAGCGCGGGGAACATGGTTCCGGTCTCGTCGTAGCGCGCCAGCGGCTCAAGAACGAGCGACGCCGCCTCGATGTCCTTGGTGCCGCCGGAGAGGTAAGGATTGGCGGTGGATACCGCCTGCCAATAGAGAATTTTCAATTGGCCGTCGCGGCCGCGCTCGGCATGGGCCGCGTTCGAAATCATCGCTGCCGTTAGCGTAGCAATCGCCAGGCTGAACAAGCACATCTTGAACATGTCGCGGTCCTCCGACTGGGAGGGGGAGCGCGCGTGTGGCAGCGCGCCCTCCATCATCCGCCATCATTCCGCCAAGTGACAAGCGACCTGATGGCCGGGGCGGAGCGTGCGCCATTCGGGCGTGCTCTCTGAGCATTCGGGCACAGCGGCGGGACAGCGGGTGCTGAAGCGGCAGCCCGGCGGCGGTGCGGCGGGGCTCGGCACGTCTCCCTCCAGTATGATGCGCTGCCGCCGGGCCTCGCGCTCGGGGTCATGCGTCGGCACGGCCGAGAGGAGGGCACGCGTGTAGGGGTGCAGCGGCTCCTCGTAGAGCGCATCGCTCGCCGCAAGCTCGACGATCTTGCCGAGGTACATCACTGCGACCCGGTCGGCGACGTGGCGGACCATGCGCAGGTCGTGGGAGATGAAGAGGTAGGTGAGGCCGAAGCGCTCCTGAAGTTCCTTCAGCAGGTTCACCACCTGCGCCTGGATCGAGACATCGAGCGCCGCGATCGGCTCGTCGCAGACGACGAACTCGGGGTTGAGCGCGAGCGCTCGGGCGACACCGATGCGCTGGCGTTGACCGCCGGAGAATTCGTGCGGGTAGCGGTTGGCGAAGGCGGGGTCGAGGCCGACGGCCTCCAGCAGCGCCTCGACACGGTCGCGCAACGCCGCACCCGTCGCCTCCCTGTGCTCGCGCAGCGGCTCGCCGACGATGCTGCCCACCGTCATGCGGGGGTTCAGGCTGTCCTGCGGGTCCTGGAAGATCATCTGCATGTGCGGGCGCAGCTTTCTCAGCGCTTCGCCCTGGAGTGCCGTGATGTCCTCGCCGCGAAAGGTCACCCGCCCCGCCGTCGGAGGGTAGAGGCGCAGGATGACGCGGCCGACGGTGGACTTGCCGCAGCCGCTCTCGCCCACCAGGCCGAGCGTCTCGCGCGGATAGATGGCGAAGTCGAGCCCGTCCACCGCCTGCACGGAGCCCACCCTGCGGCGGAACACGCCCCGCATGATCGGGAAGTGCTTGGTGAGGTTCTCGACCGCAACAAGGGGGGCCGGTTCAGGCGGCACGGGGCACTCCTGCGTCTGCGTCGTACCAGCAGGCGACCTCGTGCCCGTCCTTGACCGGCTCGAGCGCCGGATTTTCCTCGTGGCAGCGGGCGAAGGCGTGGGTGCAGCGGGGCGCGAACGGGCACGAGTCCGGCGCGTGCAGTAGGGTCGGCGGCTGGCCTGGGATGCTGACGAGCCGCTCGCCCCGACCGCCGCCTTCGACCTTCGGCAACGCGCGCAGGAGGCTCCGCGTATAAGGATGCTGCGGCCTCGCGTAGAGGGAGCGGACGTCCGCGCGCTCGACCGCTTGTCCGCCGTACATCACCATCACCCGGTCCGCGAGGCCGGCCACCACGCCAAGGTCGTGGGTGATCCAGACGATCGCCATGCCGCGCTCGCGCCGCAGCCGCTGCAGCAGGTCCAGGATCTGGGCCTGAATGGTGGCGTCGAGCGCAGTGGTGGGTTCGTCGGCGATCAGCACCTTGGGATCGCAGGCGAGCGCCATGGCGATCATCACGCGCTGGCGCATCCCGCCCGAGAACTGATGGGGGAAATCGCTAAGCCGGCTTTCCGCCGCAGGGATTCCGACCCCCTCCAGCAGCGCAGCAGCCCGGCGCCGCGCTGCGCGGCGGCCGAGGCCCAGATGCGTCCGCAGCGGCTCGGCGAGCTGGTAGCCGACGCTGAGAACCGGGTTCAGGGAGGCCATTGGGTCCTGGAAGATGAACCCGACCTTGGCACCGCGCACGTGGCGAAGCCGTGCCGGGTCGAGCGCGAGCAGGTCCTCTCCGTCGAGCAGCGCCCGGCCAGAGACGATCTCGGCCGGCGGCATGGGGAGCAGCTTGAGCAGCGAGAGCATGGTCACGCTCTTGCCCGATCCGCTCTCGCCCACCACGCCCAGCAATTCGCCCTCGTGCAGGTCGAAGCTGATGCCGTTGACCGCGTGCACCATGCCACCGCCCGGGGTGCGGAAGCGCGTGCGCACGTCTCTCACCTGGAGTACGGGCCGGCGGCCGGCGGCGCGAGGCACGGGATCGCCTCTTCTGTCCTCATTTGCCGCGGTCATGATCCAACCTCCGCGGTCTTCACGCCTGCCACGCCTGATAGCCCGCGATCCTAACCGCCGGGCGATCCAGCATGCTAGTCTCCCGCGCCGGAATCGGGCTTGGCGATGATGGATGGCGGAGCGGAGATGACGGTGCGTGGCAGGGAGCGGCTGGGGGCGGCCGACATCGTGGTGGTCGGCGCGGGGATCATGGGGGCGAGCATCGCCTTTCAGCTTACGCGGCGGTCGGACCGCAAGGTCGTGGTGGTCGACGAGCGGCCGCCGGTGGGCGGCATGTCGGGCCGCACATTCGGGCAGATCCGCCAGCACTACTCGAACGCGCTGATGGTGGAGATGGCGATCCGGGGCTTCGAGGTGCTGAACAACTGGCAGGCGGAGGTCGGCGTCGGCGATCCGGGCTACGTGAAGCTCGGCTACATGCTGCTCGTCGTCGAGGCGCAGGTGGAGGCCTGCCGGCGCAACGTCGACCTCGGCCGCCAGCTCGGCGTCGACACGCGCTTTGCCAGCCCCGACGAGATTAAGGCGCTGGAACCGGCGCTCGTCACCGACGATCTCGCCGGCGGCGCCTACGAGCCCAACGGCGGCTACATCGACGTGACCCGCATGGTGCTGAGCTGGCTCGGCGCGGCGCAGGCGGCGGGAGCTGTGCTGCGCGCAGGGCTGCGGGTGGACGGGATCGCCACCGCGGACGGCCGCGTCGTGGGCGTGGACACCGCAGAGGGCCGCATCGAGGCCCCCGTGGTGATCTGCGCGGCCGGTGCGTGGACCACCGACCTGCTGGCGCCGATCGGCATCGATGCGCCGATCGAGCGCCGGCGCCTCGACATGGCCTATCTCGAGCAGCCGCCGGGCCGGCCGACGATCCGCACCTGCATCACCGACGGCAACTCCAACGTGGTGATGCGCCCCGACATGGGGCCCTATCTGCTGGCGGTCGCCTATCCCAACGAGATGCCTGAGGTCACGGACCCCGTCGCGCCTGCGCCGAAGGAGGACGAGGCCCGCCACCGGACGCGCCTCGACAAGGCGCTGGCCGAGCGGCTGCCGGATTTCGTCGATGCCAAGGTCGTGCGCACGGTCTCGGGCGCCTACGACATCACGCCGGACTTCCACCCGATCCTGGGCTGGGCGCCGGGGCTCGACGGGCTCTATCTCGCCGCCGGCTTCTCTGGGCACGGGCTAAAGCTTTCGCCGGCGGTCGGCGAGTGTGTTGCCGCGGTCGTGCTCGAGGCCGAATCGCCCTTCGACATCCGCCCGCTCAGGCCCTCGCGCTTTGCCGACGGCGAGCCGATGTATCTGGCCTACGGGCCGTCTGCGCGCGCCTGACCGCGCGCCGAGGCACGGCCGCCTGTTGCCCGTCGGCGAACCCGCAAGACGAACCATCCCCTCAAACGATCTATATCGTCGAAGTCAGGAGTGGCATCATCCCCGCGTCGCATCTTGTGCTCCGAACCGGAGGAGGACCCCGCCATGCCGACCTTGACCGATGAGCAACACCGCCAGTGGGCGGTAGACGGGTTCATCCACTTGAAGGGAGCGTTGGATCCGCAGGAAGTTTCGCGGTACTGCGGACTGATCGACTCCGTGCGCCATCAGGCGGGATGGGAGCCTCTACCGGGTCTGCCTTTCGGCCATTACGGCTGGGTGGAGCACAATGCGACCGCGAGCGACCCCGACTCCTTCATGGACCGCCGCGACCTCCTGGGCTATGGCCAACCGTTCTTGGACCTCATGGACCGGCCGAACGTCTTCGACCCGATTCTTGAGCTCATGGATCCCTACATCGTGCTCAGCATGTCGCAAGCTATTGTTCGTGCTTCCACAACGGAATTTCCCGGCTTTACCCACACGGACGGAGGGCAGGCACTCCGGCGGATTCGCGTGACGGAAACCAGCAATCCGCTGGCGATTAAGGCCCTGTACCTTCTCACCGACGTCGAGGGAACGGACTGCGGCAATTTCACGGTCTTCCCTGGCAGCCATCTTCGGCAGATCCCGTTCGACAATGACGCGGCCCCGAACCCCCGGACGCCGGGAGCCGTCCAGTTGGGCGGAAAGGCAGGCGACTGCTACCTGTTCAGCCACGCGCTGTGGCACGGACCGGCACCGAATCATTCCGGGAAGGGCCGAAAATCATTGCTCTACAACTACGCGCAAATGTTCATGAAGGCGTATGACTTCCCCACCATGGCCGGCGTCATGGATGCATGCACGCCGCGTCAGCGTCGGCTCCTGGGCGATCTCGGGCATGATCCGAGGCTGGGCGACTACTTCTATGTCCCCGAGGACCAGGAGGACGTCATGCTCCAGCGAACCGGCGCCAGGCAGGCAGCCTGACCGGACTGGATCGCGCCCTAGGGGTCCCGGCTGAGGCCCCGCTCCTCCAGCGCATCGAGGTAGGTGCGCCAGATCGCATCGCGGCTCTCCGCGAGGTGCCGCAGGTACGTCCAGGTATAGATGCCGGTGGTGTGCAGATCGTCGAAGTGGAGGCGGACGGCGTAGTTGCCCACCGGCTCGATCAGGGTGATGCCGACATGGCGGCGGCCGGGGACGATGGTCTTGCCCTCGCCGTGGCCCATGACTTCCGCCGAGGGGCTCTCCACCCGCAGCAGCTCGGCCGGCAGGCTGCACCTGAGATCGTCGTCGAAATCGATCTCCAGGGCTTTCTCGGCGCTCTTGTAGCGAAGCTCGACCGGCCAGGGCTGGGTCTCGAAGGGCGTGCTCACCGGGTCTCGTCCTCCTCCAGCGGCCGCGCTTCGTCCGGCAGCATGATCGGGATGCCGTCCCGGATCGGGAAAGCCAGCTTGGCGCGGTCGCTGATCAGCTCCTGACGCTCGGCGTCGTAGCGGAGCGGCTCCTTGGTGAGCGGGCAGACCAGGATCTCCAGCAGCTTGGGGTCGACCGTCGCTCGTTCCTCTGCCATCGGCGCGGCCTCCCTCACTGCATCCGCGAGCGCGGGCCGGCGGCGCCGTGGGCCGCCATCTCGAACAGCGCCTGCATCATGGCCACGCGTTTGCTCTCGCTCGAGCATTCGAGCAGCGCCTGCTTCTCGTTCGGCTCGAAGGGGCAGGCCATCGCGAGGCATGTGACCAGGGCCTCGTCATCGGCCCGGTCGATCGCGTCCCAGTCGGCGGTGAGCCCGTTGTGGTTGAAATAGGACCTGAGCGCCGGGATCAGGCGGCCGCGATCCACGGTGAGCGGCGCGGGCTCCGGCAGGTCGCCGGCGAAGCGGCTGTAGTCCGCACTGACGCGGCGGTAGAGCAGGCCGTCCGCCTCCAACTCGCGCGCGATGGCGAAGCGGCAGACGCCGTTGAGCGTAAGCAGGAAGCGGTTGTCCGGCGTCTCGGAGAACGAGGTGATGCGGCCGGCACAACCGACGGGATAAACCTCGGGCGCGTTGAGCTTGGCCTTCGGGTCGGCCGGCTGCATCATGCCGATCATCCGGTGCGAGGCCATCGCGTCCTGGGTCATCTGCAGGTAGCGCTGCTCGAAGATGTTGAGCGGGAGGCGCCCGCGCGGCAGCAGCATCACCCCCGGTAGCGGGAAGATGGGGATGACGCGCGGCAGATCGTCGATGCCGCCTGGTTCATTGCCGGCGCTCACGGCATGCCTCAGGAAAACAGGATCGACGACAGCTTGCGGCGGCCGGCGACCGAAAGCGGATCCGCGTGGCCGAGAGCCTCGAACAGCTTGAGCAACTGCTGGCGCGCGGCCTGCTCGTTCCACTCCCGATCGCGGCGAATGATCTCGATCAGCTCGTCGATGGCCTGCTCGTTGCGCCCGGCGCCGTGTTGGGCCATGGCGAGGTCGAAGCGGGCCTGGTGATCGCCGGGGTCCTGGGCGAGTTGCGCCTGGAGCGCGGCGGTATCGCTATCGGCCTCGCCGGCCTGTTCGGCAAGCGAGAGCGCCGATATCGCGCCCTCCACGTCGGCGTCCTTCAGCGTGTCGTCGTCGAGCCCGTCAACCAGCTCGCGGGCCTCCGGGAGATCGCCGGCGGCCACAAGGCAACGCACCAGCCCCGCGATCGCCGCCGTCTCGCCCGGCACCTGCCGCAAGACTTGG
The DNA here is from genome assembly GCA_965262755.1 of Alphaproteobacteria bacterium. Classification (GTDB taxonomy): domain Bacteria; phylum Pseudomonadota; class Alphaproteobacteria; order UBA828; family UBA828; genus WTGU01. The sequence continues at coordinate 3,385,185 of OZ253557.1, forward strand.
CCGTAGATGTTTGACGCGCCGGTATAGTCGCCGTCATCCAGCGCCTGCTTGGCCTGCTCCAGGGCCTGCTCCAGCGGCGAAGGGCCCATCGGCCCGACCAGACGCTCCACGAACTGCTTGATCTGGCTTTCCGACTGAGCGCCGATGAAACCGTCGACCGGCTGCCCCTGATTGAACGCAAAGACGGCTGGAATGGATTGGATGCGGAGCTGCTGCGCGATCTCCGGATTCTCGTCGATATTGACCTTGACCAGCGCGACCTTGCCGCCGGCGTCTCTCACCGTCCTCTCCAGGATCGGTGCAAGCTGCTTGCAGGGGCCGCACCAAGGTGCCCAGAAATCGACGATCACGGGGGTCGACTGCGACGCTTCGATCACGTCGGCGGCGAAGCTCTGGGTAGTCGTATCCTTCGGCTGCGACGTGCCGCCGGCCGCCTGGCCGATAAGGGGATCCATTCCCGTGTGCTCCCGGCTGGAGAGTGTGCGGTTGGGCAGGCTTACATGGCAGCTTGCAACCAGCCTTGCAAGCCTGCCTCGACCGTCCGCGGGGCGCTCGCCCCGCGCCACCAAGGGTCAGCGAGGAAGCCGAAAGTAAGGAGTGCGCCGCAGTCCGGCGAGGCGTCCGGAGCAGCGCACTCTCCGCTACTTGATCATCGAGAAGATGATCGCCGGCACCAACGGCTCACCGGCGGGCTGAATCGCCTCGATGCAGATGTTCGCCTCGGGGTTGCTGGCCGACATCATCACTTCGAGCATGTCGCCCGCCTCCATGGGGACGATGCCCTGGGAGATGATGACGTCCTTGGCCATGCTGCCCTCGTCCTGGCAGAGCTGGACGTTGGAGTTGGCGACATCGGCGCCGTTGATCCGCAGCCACAGGTCGAAGCAGCCGTATGCCCCCCCGCCCTCGCGGCCGACCTGGGGTGCGGCGAAGATCAGATAGGGCCCGGCTTTCCCGACCGTGATCTGATTGTTCGCCATGGTGACGCCTTTGGCCGCATCGATGATATCCATCGCGACCACCTCGGGCGCCGTGCCCGGGCACTGGGTCACGGACGATGACGCCTGCAGATACTGGCCGGCGTTCGCTACGCCTGCCGACGCTATTAGTACCACCAACGACAGCACGAGCCTCTTCATGGTCTGGTCCCCCCTGTCAGGTCTGACCGCTCACTAGGGTAGGGGGCCGATCAGGGCCTGACAATCGTCCGAATTCGCGCCCCGCGCGCCTGGGCGGCAGCCGGGAGACCCGAATCCGGTTTACGGGGTCGCGCGCAGCCGATAGACCACGCCGATGGTCATTCGCCGACAGCCGATTCTCGCGCTCACGGTCGCACTCGTGGCTTTGCTCGCGGTTGTGGGGTTTGCCTCTGCCGTTGTGGCGGAGAACGACGCGCTGGAGCCGTTGACGATTGAAACCGGCGCGGGCGATCACACCGTCATGGTTGAGATCGCCGACACGCCGGAGGAGCGCGGAGTCGGCCTCATGCACCGCACCGAGCTCGCGTCCGACCGCGGCATGCTGTTCGACTTCCGCGCGACGCGACAAGTCACCATGTGGATGAAGAACACCCTGATTCCCCTCGACATGTTCTTCGCCGAGAGCGACGGCCGCATCGTCACCATCGCCGAGCGGACGACGCCGCTTTCGGAGAAACGGATACGCTCCGGCCAGCCGGTCCGCTTCGTGCTGGAGATGGCGGGCGGCAGTGCCGAGCGCCTCGGGATTGTGACTGGCGATCGCCTGCGTCATCCGCTCATCGCCGCCGCAGCGGACGAGGAAGACGAGTGAAGAGCATTCCCGAGGACGGGTCGCGGCAATGACCGAGGCACGGCTCAAGACCGAGGTGCTGGTGCAGGCGGGCTTCCGCTATTGCCAGCAGGCGCTGCTCGCCGCTGTGCTCAGGCGGCGGGGCGATGTCGACGCGGGGGCGCTGCTGGTCAAGGTGAGCCGACTCGACGGCACGGCGGCGGTCTTCGCCCGGACGCAATCGCTCGACGGTGACCTCACTTGGCGCCGGAGTACAGGTGAGGGCTGGATCCCCGAGGCGGACGCCGAGGCTCGGCTGACGCGGGAGATCGACTTCGATCCGGACGTCTGGATCGTCGAGGTCGAGGACCCCGAGGGCCGCAATCCTTTCGCGACGCTGACCGGCTGAACGCCTAACCCGCATTTCTCGCTACGCTCGCGGTCCGGTTCCGCGTCCCACCTCGGACAACACACTTCTCTATGCGGGATTTGCCGGGATTAAGTGGGATTAACTGGGATAAGTGGGATTCCCCGGGACAAGCGGCGGCAATGACGTGGGGTTCGGGCGGTTCGCTCGTGCACTGCATGGCGCGATCTTGACGCGCCCGCCGTGCGCCATGCACCGCACCATGGTCCGGGGCGTCCTACAGGCAGCGGCTGATGTACAGGACGCCGGTGTCGTAGGTTCACAAACTACGAATCGTCGAGCGTTTTGTCATGGTCCCCAACGTTTCGAAGGATGCAGATTCCATCCGCAACTTCAAACGTGAGTCGAATACCCTTGCTTACACGGATCGCCAGAGAATTCTTGCTCGACTTGACTCTCTCAAGGCGTCGGCCGGGAGGTAGTTCATCGCTATTCAGGAGATCATCAACTGCACGCTCGACCGCCCTTTTAGTTTGTTTACCGAGTCGATTGTAGGCTCTTTTGAAGCGTCCCAATCGCTTGACGCTCTTTATTCCAAGAGCCACTTCTTAGCGGCTTCTAAGGTCGGCGAACAGATCCTCTACGTTGTCGAATGCCTTGCCCTCGGGCACTTCGAGGTCCGCGTCATGTTCAATGACGGCCCACCTGAGGTCCACCATTTCGTCGTGTAGCTTTTGAAGTGCACCAATTGCGTCTTCGATGCGTTCCGACACTTCCACAGCATGCTCTGCTGAAATCGCCGATTTTCCCCACGATTCACCAAATACCTTAAGAGCACCAATAGTTTTCTTTACGGCAGCCTCCGCTGAAGCGGAAATTGGCGTCAACTTATTCTCGGGATCAATTGGTTCTTCATATCCGCCAGACTCGTCCAGTCGAGCAAGAAATTGTTTGATCGCCCGTTCGGTCGTCTGAGCATCATTGCGCACATCGGTTGCCACATCGATAGCAGCATCTACAGCGCGCAAGTAGTAGAGCGAGAACCGCGAGTCTGCTCGCACCTTTTCGTAGATAACCTCTAGGTTCTCTACGGAATGTTGTATTGTTGGCATGCGTGTCTCCAATTGATCCAGTGTATTGTCCTATCCCTCAGTTGTTTGCCTCTCGTTGCTCGGTACCGCCGGGCGTGACGGCCCATGCCAGCGCCTTGGGCAGAGCGTTGATGCTCACGTCAGCTTCCATGTCGGCTTTGGTGAGCGGATGGGTGGCCGGGTCAGTGGCCCTCAGGTCTCGCTCTGCCATCGTCTCCCTCCGTGAAGCTGTGTCCACACGATGGTCATATAGTCAGTTGATGGGCATCCTTGCACACACTGTGTGCATGGGACACCTCGAAAACGCGCATGGCCTGCATATGCATGGGTGCTCACGCTGGCGGCATGTCGGGCGAATCTTTCTGCCCTATTCGATATGGTCCCCTTTGCACTGCATGGCGCGATACTGATGCGGGCGGCGCGCACTGTGCACCGCACCATGGTCCGGGGAATGCGGATCAACCCGAGCGCAGGTAGCGCACCGCCATGTCGCGCTCGAAGAGATAGAGCAGCGTGCGCAGCGCCTGGCCGCGCTCCGATTCGAGCTCCGGGTCGCGCTCGAGGACGAGGCGTACGTCGTCGCCGGCGACCGCCAGCAGCTCCTCGTGGACCGCGAGATCGGCGAGATGGAAGTCCGGCGCTCCGCTCTGGCGTGTGCCCAAGAGCTCGCCGGCGCCGCGCAGGCGGAGATCCTCCTCCGCGATGCGAAAGCCGTCGTCGGTCTCGCGGAGAATGTTGATCCGCGATCGGGCGGCCTCGCCGAGTGGCGGGGCATAGAGCAGCAGGCACGTGCCCCGTTTCTCTCCGCGCCCGACCCGCCCGCGCAACTGGTGAAGCTGAGCGAGCCCGAACCGCTCCGCGTGCTCGACGATCATGATGGTGGCCGTGGGCACGTCGACACCGACCTCGACCACCGTCGTCGCCACCAGGATGTCGGCGCTGCCCTCGGCAAAGGCGGCCATGGCGGCGTCCTTCTCCGGCGCCTTCATGCGGCCGTGGATCAGCGCGACACTGTCGCCGAACGCCTCTGCCAGCCGCGCATGGCGGTCGGTCGCGGCAGCGAGGTCCACGGCTTCCGACTCCTCCACCAGCGGGCAGACCCAGTAGACCTTGGCGTCGGTGGCAAGCGCCCGGCGCACGGCGGCAATCACCTCCTCCAGCCGCTCCAGCGGCATGGCGCGGGTCTCGACGGCAGCCCGGCCCGGCAGCCGCCCCTCGATGCGCGAGACATCCATGTCGCCATAGGCGGTGAGCACGAGCGAACGCGGGATCGGGGTCGCGGTCATCGCCAGCAGGTCCGCCGCCGGCCCCTTGCGCGCGAGCATCATGCGCTGGTGCACGCCGAAGCGATGCTGCTCGTCGACCACGGCGAGGGCGAGGTCCTTGAAGTCGACCCCCTTCTGGAAGAGCGCGTGGGTGCCGACCAGGATATCGACCTCGCCGGCGGCCAGCGCCGCCAGCGTTCTCTCTCTCGCGCGCCCCGTATCCCGCCCCGTGAGCAGGGCGAGGGAGACGCCGCTGCCCTCCAACAGAGTGTTGAGCGTAGCGGCGTGCTGGTTCGCCAGCAGCTCGGTCGGCACCATCAGAGCGGCCTGCGCGCCGGTCTCCACCGCGACCAGCATGGCAAGCAGCGCCACCACGGTCTTGCCGCTGCCGACGTCGCCCTGGAGGAGGCGGAGCATGCGGCGTTCCTTCGCGAGGTCCTCGACGATTTCGGCGGCGGCGGCGCGCTGGCCTTCGGTCAGGCGGAAGGGGAGGGCGGCCTCGACCGCGCGGCGGAGCCGGCCGTCGCCGGCGATGGAGCGCCCGCGCCCGCCTCGGGCTGAGCGGCGGACGAGCGCAAGTGCGAGTTGGTTCGCCAGCAGCTCGTCATAGGCGAGGCGCGAGCGGGCAGGGGTGTCGGCCTCCAGGTCGGCGGCGCTCTCGGGTGCATGCGCGGTCTCGAGCGCTTGGTTCCAGGGCGGCCAGCGGCGCGCTGGAACCAAGCGCGGCTCGATCCATTCGGGCAGCGCCGGCGCCCGCGCCAGCGCGGCGCGCACCGCGCGGGTCATCGGCTTCAGCGTGACCCCCGCCGTCAGCGGATAGATGGGCTCGACTGTCTGCACGCTATCCCGCTCGTCGAGCGGCGCGATGTGGTCGGGGTGCACCATTTGGATTTCGCTGCCGTAGCGTTCGACGCGCCCGCTCACCACCCGCACGGTCCCTTCGGGCAGCTTCTGGCGGAGCCAGTCGCCCTTCGCGTGGAAGAAGACCAGCGTGAGGGTCCCGGTCTCGTCCGAGCAATAGACCCTGGTGGGGCGCCGCCGGTCAGGCGCGGGCTGGTGGCGATCGACCCGCACCGTGAGCGTCGCCGTGGTGCCGGCCTCGGCTTCGGCGACCTTTGGCGCATGGCGGCGGTCGATCAGTCCCGACGGGAGATGCCAAAGCAGATGCACCGCCAGCGGCCCGGCCAGACGCTCGACAGCCGGCGCGGTGCGGGGGCCGACTCCAGGCAACGCCGTCGCCGGCGCGAAGAGGGGATTGAGGATCGCCGGGCGCATGGTCTCGCAGCCTAGCCCGGAAGTCTCGCCGGGGTCATGGTCTGCGGGGCGGTTTCCGGCCGTCAACCGCGCGGCTATGGTGTGCCGATCGGATCGAGCGGCGGAGAACTCCCATGTCAGGCGCAGACACCCATCAGGCCACGTGCCAATGCGGCCAGCTCCGGGTCAACACGGTCGGCGATCCCGACATCGTCATGGCCTGTAGCTGCCTGGCCTGCCAGCGGCGCACCGGCAGCCCCTTCGGGATGGGCGCCTACTTCCGCAAGGAGGCGGCCTCGACGGAGGGCGAGGCACGGGTCCATTCGCGGGTGGCGGACTCAGGGCTGGACGTCTCCATTTGCTTCTGCCCCGAGTGCGGGACGAGCGTTTACTGGACCGCGGAGCTTCGCCCCGAACATCTCGGCGTTGCGGTAGGCTGTTTCGCCGAGCCCGGCTTCGTCGAGCCCGCCCGCGTAGTCTGGAGCGAGAGCAAGCATCCCTGGATCAAGTTCCCGGAGGGTGTGCAGGAGTTCCCCCAGGGCACGCCCAGGCCGAAGGCTGAGGACTGAGCGGGGACCCGCTTTCCTAAAAGGGCACGCCGACGGCCCTGCAGAGGAAGGCGGTCAACTCGCCACCGGCGCGGGCGATCGTCGCGAAGCGGTCGAGGAAGTCGGGGCGGACTGCGTCTGCCTCGGGGATGTCAGCGATTGCCACGAAGTCCTTGCGCTTGAGGTCTTCGATCAGAGGGTGCTCGGGGTCGTAGCCGCGCGGCGGGCGCTTGAGCGCCTCGCCCGCCAAGCGGAACGTCTGGCAGAAGGCGTCGGACGCGGTGATCCGCGTCCACTCCTTCGGCCGTTCGACGATCGCGTCCCGGATCCTGCCGAGGGTGGGGCTGTCTGGATGCCAGACGCCGCAGCCGGCGAAGCACATCTCCGGCTCCAGGTGGAGATAGAAGCCAGGCGCGTGGGCGTCCTTGCCCGCTTCGTGGCGGAAGTGCGCGCCGACATTGGTCTTGTAGGGCGTCTTGTCCTTCGAGAACCGCGTGTCCCGATAGATGCGGAAGAGCGAGCCGCCGTTGGGCCGGGGATCCGCGCGAAAGTGCGGACTGATCTCCGCCAGCGGCTCCGCGAAGGCCTCGATGAAGTCGAGCATGGGGTCGCGCACCTCGGCCCGGTAACGCGTCTTGTTCGCCTCGAACCACGGCCGCTCGTTGTTGGCCTTGAGCTCGCGCATAAAATCAAAGAGCGCGGGCTTGATGGGTTGCGCGGTCATGCTCTTCCTCTTCGGGCAAGAGCGCATTGCGTCGCCACCATCGCATGGCGGAGGCGGCCTCCAAAGAGCCGTGCTAGAGTCAGACTGGCCGATCCCCACAACGACAGAGACTCCCGATGGCCCTCGCCGAAGCGACCGCCCCGCAGCCCGAACCCGCCCGGAGCGAGCCGATCGCGCGCACGCTTGCGCGCTTCACCCGCGAACTGGTGCTCGACGACGTGCCCGAGGCCGTGATCGAGCGCGCGAAGCTGCACATTCTCGATGCGCTTGGCATCGGCCTCGCGGCGTCGCGCTACGACTTCAGCCACAAGACGCTGACGGCCATCCACGGACTTGCCGGGGACGGGCCCTATCCCGTCATCGGGATGCCGGCAGGGTTGCCGCTGCGCGACGCCGCACAGATGAACGGCTTCCTCATCCACGGCCTCGACTACGACGACACCCATGTCCGGGGCGTGATCCATGCCACGGCGAGCGCGGTGCCGACGGTGCTGGCTGCCGGCCAGCGGCACGGCGCTTCGGGGCGGGAAACGCTCGCGGCCTACCTCGCGGCCATCGAGGGCGCGGCGCGAATCGCTGCCGCCGCCCGGGGCGGCTTCCATCGGCTGGGCTTCCATCCCACCGGCATGGTCGGCGTGTTCGGCGCTGCGCTCGCCGCCGGCCGGCTCGCGGGCATGACCGAAGCGCAGCTCGCCCACGCCCAGGGTATCGCGCTCAGCATGGCCTCGGGCAGCCTGCAGTTCCTGGATGACGGCGCCTGGACCAAGCGGATGCACCCCGGCTGGGCAGCCGTTGCCGGGATCAGCGCGGTGGCTCTCGCCCAGCAGGGTTTCCAGGGTCCGGCCGAGCCCTACGAGGGGCGCTTCGGCCTCTACGCGCTCTACGGCGCCCACGATGCGGCGATCGACTGGCCGATGTGCACGGCTGGCCTCGGCGAGGACTGGGAGATGCTGCGCATCGGCATCAAGCCCTATCCAGCCTGCCACCTTGTGCATGCGCTCGGCGATGCGGCACAGGCACTGCGCGACGACCACGGGATTGCGCCCGACGATGTGGAGAGTGTGGACGCGCTGATCGGCGAGGGCTGTGTCAGCGTCGTATGCGAGCCCGAGGCGGCGAAGCGGCGCCCGGCCAGTGCCTACGAGGCCCAGTTCAGCGTCCACTACATGATCGCGAGCGTGCTCGCCCGCGGGCGCTTCACCCTGGCCGAGCTCGAGCCCCAGGCCTACACCGACCCGGCGGTGCTCGCGCTCTGCGACCGGATCAGCTATCGCATCGATCCCAACTCGGCCTTCCCGACCTATTACTCGGGCGAAGTGGTGATCCGCACCACCGACGGCCGCACGCTCAGCCATCGCGAGCAGGTCAATCGCGGTGCCGACAGCCGGCCCCTCGGCGCCGACGAGATCGTCGCCAAGTTCCGCGACAACGCGGCAATGACGCTCGCACCCGACCGGGCCGAGCGCGCGTTAGACGCGGTGATGGCGCTCGACGGTGACTCGACGCCGACAGAGGTGGCGCGGCTCTTTAGCTTCGCCTGACACGGCGCGAATCAGGCGCTTTGGGCATGACCGCGCGCATCGCCATACCGATCGAGGGAATCGCCGCTTTCTGCGAGCGCTGGCAGGTGACGGAGATGGCGCTGTTCGGCTCCGTCCTGCGGGACGATTTTGGGCCGGGCAGCGACATCGACGTGCTCGTCGCGTTCAAGGATGGCGCGCGCCACACGCTCTTCAACATGGTTGAGATGGAGGAAGAGCTGAAGGCGCTCTTCGGCCGCGAGGTAGACCTTGCCGAGCGTATCGGCATCGAGCGGAGCCGCAACCACTTACGCCGCAAGGCCATCCTTCAGTCGGCCGAGACCATCTATGCGGCATGACGATGCCTTGCTGCTCGACATGTTGCTGGCAGCGCGTGAGGCCGCGGAACTTGTGAGCCGGCTTAATTTCCCGGCGTTCGAGCAGAATCGCACGGCACAGCTCGCAATTATGAAGACAATAGAGATCGTCGGGGAGGCGGCTTCACGAGTGAGTGCCGGTACGAAAGAGATGCACCCGGATATTCCCTGGTCCGGCATTGTCGGTATGCGGAATCGCCTCGTTCACGGTTATTTCGATGTCAACCTGGTGCGCGTGTGGGAGACGGTGGAACAGGATATTCCACGTCTCATCGCGCAACTCGAACGGCTGGTACCGGAAGAGTCGTCGTAGCAGTTACTGCCGGCTTTACGGCCGCCGGGCGCGGAGGACCGTGCCGTCGGCCTCCAGGGCCTCGATCTCGTCAGGTTGGTAGCCGAGCTCGGCGAGGATCGCGGCGGTATCGGCGCCGAGCGCGGGTGCCGCGCTGCGCGGCATGACGGCGCCGTCCACCGTGATCGGCTGACGAACCATGCGCATCGCGCCCCGCGCCGGGTGCTGCACCTCCTGCACGATATGTCTCTGCTCGGCGAAGCCGCTCGCGAGCGCGCCCGCCACGTCGTTGACCGGCGCGCAGGGGAGGACGCCGCCGAGCCGTTCCAGCCACGCCTCGGTGGTGCGCGTCAGGAACACCGCCTCCAGCCGGCGCACGACTTCGTCCCGGTTCTCGTAGCGCGCCGCGAAGTCCCGCATCAGGGGATCGTCGATCCATTCCGGCCGCTCCATGGCCTGGCAGAGGGCGGGCCAGAAGTTCGCCTTGTTGGCCATCACGAAAATCCAACCGTCGGCGGTACGGTAAAGCTCGCTCGGCACCAGCGAGGGATGGCCCGAGCGGGCCACCCGCTTGGGCTCGAAGCCTTCGTTGAGGTGCCAGGTCGCGGGATAGCTGAGGTTGTTCATGGCCACGTCGTAGAGCGGGGTGTCGAGGTCCATGCCCTGCCCGGTGACGCGTGCCCGCATGACGCCGGAGACCAGCGCGAGCGCCGCGGTGAGCCCGCCCATGAAATCGACGACCGAGAGCCCGAATCGGGTCGGCACGCTGTCGGGTTCCCCGGTCATGGAGAGGTAGCCGGCCTCGGCCTGCATCACGTAGTCGAGGCCCGGCCAGGCGGCGCGCTCGTTGTCGCGGCCGTAGGCCGAGAGGTGCACACAGACGAGGCGCGGGTTGGCGGCGCCGAGGCTGGCATAGTCGAGTCCGAGCGCGCCCGGCAGATCGCCGCGCAGGTTGTTGATGAGAGCGTCCGCGCGCCCAGCCAAGCGCTCCAGGATCTCACGGCCGCGCGGTTTCTTCAGGTCCAGCGCCAGGCAGCGCTTGTTGCAGCTGAAGGTCTGGTAGAAAAGGCTGTCGCCGTCTTCGGCGTAGGGCAGGACATGGCGGCCCATCTCGCCGCCGGTCTTGTGGTTCTCGATCTTGATGACGTCGGCGCCGAGGTCGGCGAGGTACATGGTGCCGAAGGGGGCGGCGCCGTACTGTTCGATGGAGACGACGGTGAGCCCTTCGAGCGGCCGGACCGGGGGTGCGGGCCGCGCCGCGGCAGCGTCGTCGCTCACGCTGGATTACGCTCGATCAGCTGACGGGCGATGATCAGCCGCTGGATCTCGTTGGTACCCTCGCCGATGCAGAGCAACGGGGCGTCGCGGTACATCCGCTCGATCGGGAACTCCTTCGAATAGCCGTAGCCGCCGTGGATGCGCATGGCCTCGATGCTGTTCTCTAGCGCCGCCTCCGTGGCGAAAAGCTTGGCGATGCCGGCCTCCATGTCGCAGCGCTGGCCGGTCTCGTAGGCGACCGCCGCGCGCTCGGTGAGCAGCCGCGCGGCTTCGGTCCGGGTCACCATGTCGGCGAGCTTGATCTGGATCGCCTGGTGCTGGCAGATCGGCTTGCCGAAGGTCTTGCGCTCCTGAGAGTAGCGCACGGACTCGTCGAGGCAGGACTGGGCGACGCCGACGCCGCGGGCGGCGACATTGATGCGGCCCAGCTCAAGGCCGCTTAGCACGTGCTGCAGGCCCTTGCCCTCCACCCCGCCAATGAGCTTGTCGGCATCGATGCGATAGTCCTCGAACGCGAGCTCGGCCGTGTCGATCCCGCGATAGCCGAGCTTCTCCAGCTTGCGGCTGACGCGGAAGCCCTCGCCCTTTTCGGCGAGGAACAGGCTCATGCCCTTGTGGCGGGGCTCGGCGTCGGAGTCGGTCTTGACCAGAAGAGCGAGGCAGGAGCCGTGGATGCTGTTGGTGATCCAGGTCTTGGCACCGTTAATCACATAGGCATCGTTGCCTTCGCGGCGTGCCGTGGTGCGGATCGCCTGCAGGTCGGTGCCGCAGTCCGGCTCGGTGAGTGCGAGCCCGCCCCGGAGCTCGCCGGTGGCGAAGCGGGGCAAGTAGTCGTGGCGCTGCTCGTCGGTGCCGAAGCGCTCAACGGCGGCGGCCATGATGAGGTGAGAGTTGATAAGGCCGCTCACCGACATCCAGGCGTGGGAGAGGCGCTCGATCACTTTGGCGTACGTAGTGACCGGCAGGCCGAGGCCGCCATACTCTTCGGAGATGGTGGCGCCGAAGAGCCCCATCTCCTTCATCTTCTCGACGATGTCTTCCGGGTAGATGTCGTCGTGCTCGAGCGCGGCGACGTGGGGGCGGACATCGCGGTCCAGGAATCGCTCGATTCCGTCGAGGATCAGCGCTTCCTGTTCTGCGTCCACGGTCTCGGCATTGTTCGCCATCGCCACGTGCTCCCGTCCTCCGGTGTGAGGGCGCCGAGCATATCCCGCCGGCCTGGTCGAGAAAATGCTTGAGGCTGCGTCGCGTGGGCGGTATGTCATTCTGTCTTGGCATAGACGATGTGCGCCCAAAGGGAGCGGCGAGACCCCCATGAGGGCGGAGGGATGCTGGCAGACATGGCAGAACGTGGCGATGTCGAAATCAGGGGCGTGACCAAGCTGTTCGGCCCCACCGTCGCTGTCGAGGATATCGACATCATGATTCCCGACGGCTCCTACTGTTGCCTGCTCGGGCCGAGCGGCTGCGGCAAGACGACCCTCCTGCGCATCATTGCGGGTCACGAGGCGCCAACCGAGGGCGACGTGCTGATCGGCGGCGAATCCGTGATCGGCAAGCCCACCGGCCAGCGCGGCACGTCGATGATGTTTCAGAGCTACGCGCTCTTCCCTCATCTGACGGTGCTCGACAATGTCGCGTTCAGCCTGAAGATGAAGGGCGTGGGCAAGGGCGAGCGCCGCGAGCGCGCCTACGCGGTGCTGCAGCGCGTGCAGCTCGACCCGTTGGCCGACCGCATGCCGGCGCAGCTCTCCGGCGGGCAGCAGCAGCGTGTTGCGCTCGCCCGCTCGTTGATCACCAACCCCAAGGTGCTGCTGCTCGACGAGCCGCTGTCTGCGCTGGACGAGTTCCTGCGCCTGCAGATGCGCGCCGAGCTGAAGCACATTCAGATCGACCTCGGCATCACCTTCATCCACGTCACCCACACCCAGCCCGAGGCGCTGGCCATCGCCGACATGGTCGTCGTGATGGACACCGGCCATATCGAGCAGGCGGCGACGGGGCCGGAGATCTACGACGAGCCGCGCACCACTTATGTGGCGGAGTTCATGGGCGGCTGGAATGTGTTTACCGGCAAGGTGGCGGGAGTCGAGAACGACCTGGTGACGGTCATGGGTGCCGAGGGCGACAACTTCCACCTGCCGCGCGACGGCCACGAGGTCGGCCAGGAGGTCAACTTCGGAATCCGCCGCGACAAGGTGCATCTGGCGGGCGGAAGCATCGATCTTGACCGCGGCAACGCGCTAGGCGGCACTGTCCATGCCATCGAGTACCAGGGTAACTGGGTGAAGCTCACGATGACCCGGGAGGAGAAGCGGGACCTCGTCGCTGTGATCGAGGATCGCGAGTATTTCTTAAATCCGACCAAGGTGGGTGACCAGGTCACCGTCACCTGGGCGAGCAAGGACGTGCGCTTGATGGAGCGCGCCACCGGCGCCCAGAACCTGATCGGGGAGAATTTCTAGCAACGTTTATCCATTGGCGGCCGCCGGCGGCCGTCGCACTGCATCGAGCGAAGTAGTAATCGTCCGGGCCGGCGATAGGGCGAGCATTCGAGGAACGCAGGCGAGGGAGGAAAGCATGCGCAAGACCAAGAGCGACGATAGCAAGACGGGCGTGAGCCGCCGCTCGGTCCTTAAGGGGACGGCGGCCGTGGCCGGTGCTGCCGCGGCGACGACGCTTAGCGGCGGCTTCCCGACCGTATGGGCGCAGGACATCAAGGACATCACGGTCCGTACCGTCGGCATGGCGGTTTCCAACATGAAGCCGCTCGAGGACATGGCCAACGAGGCCCTCGACTTCAACGTGCGCCAGACGGCCGCCGAGATCCCGTCGATCCAGGCCCGCGGCCTGACCCAGCCCGACTCGGGCGACCTCTTCGAGCCGCCCTACATGCTGATGAAGTTCATGTGGCCGTCCGGCAACTTCCAGGCCTGGGACACCACCAAGCTGCCCGAGTGGGACACGGTGGTCGATCTCTACAAGGCACCCGGCAAGATCTGGCCGGATGCCTGGTTCGGCGATGGCCAGAACCCGAGCACGGTGGCGTACACCTCCGACCATCTGGCGACCGACTTCGTCGAGCCGGGCTCGACGAAGTGGATCACCAACCACCCGGTGCTGCACAATGCCGATACCCTCGGCATTCGGCCCGACCTGATCGGCCGGCCCATCGATTCCTGGGCCGAGATCATCAATCCCGAGTTCGCCGGCAAGTCGGCGCTCGTGGCCTTCCCGCAGATCGGCCTGATGGACGCCGCCCAGGCGTTCCAGGCCAATGGCGAGCTCGAGTACGGCGACAAGGGCAACATGACCCGCGAGGAGATCGACTACTCGATCGATCGCCTCATCCAGCTCAAGGACGACGGTCATTGGCGCGCTCTCTGGTCGACCTTCAATGAGTCGGTCCAGCTCATGGTCGAGGGCGAGGTCGTCATCCAGTCCATGTGGTCGCCGGCAGTGACAGCCGTTCGTTCGCAGGGCGTGCCGTGCATCTACCAGGATCTCAAGGAAGGCTATCGCTCCTGGACCCTGGGGCATCTGATGCCGAGGCACGTCGAGGGCAAGAAGCTCGGCGCGGTCTACGACTACGTGACCTGGTACCACTCGGGGCCGGCCGGGGCGTTCTTCGCTCGCCAGGGCTACTACGTGGTAACGCCCGACAACACCCGGAAGCACCTGCCCGAGGCGGAGTGGGACTTCTGGTACGAGGGCAAGCCCGCCACGGTCGACATCTACAGCCCGTTCGGCGATCTCATGGAGAAGCCGGGCGCGGTGCGCGACGGCGGCTCCTACAAGAACCGCATGGGCCGCGTCGCGGTGTGGAACTCGGTCATGGACGAGAACGAGTACCTCACCGACCGTTGGAACGAGTTCATCGCCGCGTAAGGGGCGAATGCATTTGGGGGTGCTGGGCGGCGTGCCGCTCCGCACCCCCGCTTCCTTTTCCGATTTCCGCAGGCTCGAATTGTCGAAGAGTCACTGGTGATGGCAGCGGTAAACGCGATCTTCAATCGCTACGCGACGGCGCTGCAAATCTCGCCGCTGCTGATTACGCTGCTGTTCTTCCTGATCGGGCCGATGATCGTGATCCTGATCATCAGCCTGTGGCATTTCAACGGCTTCATGATGGTGGAGGGCGATTGGAGGTTCTCCAATTACATTAAATTATTTTCCAAGCACCTGACTCTCGACAATTACTTGCAGACGTTGAAAATGCTGGCGATTACGCTGGCCATCACGACGGTTCTCGGCTTTACGCTCGCCTATTTTCTTGTTTTCGACCTTATCCTGTTGAGAACGAAGCTGCTCCTGTTCCTGCTCTGCGTCGTGCCGTTCTGGACCTCCGGCGTTATCCGCATGGTGGCTTGGCTGCCGTTCCTGGGCAAAGAGGGCATCATCAATCAGGCGATAATGGTCGTCGGCATATCGGACACGCCGCTCCAATTTCTCTTATTCTCGGAATTCGCCGTCTTTCTGTCTTACATACAGATATTCACGCTGTTCATGATGGCGCCGCTGTTCAACGTCATGGCGCGAATCAACCGCGACCTGATCGAGGCAGCAAAGGATAACGGCGCGTCGGGCATCCAGATCCTGCTCCACGTGATCATCCCGCTCTGCAAGCCGGGCCTTGCCATCGGGGCGATCTTCGTCACCGCGCTGGTGGCGAGCGATTTCACGGCGATCCGCATTCTCAGCGGCGCGCGCGTCGGCACGGTGATGGCCTCGATGACCAACCAGATCTACAATGTCCAATACCCGCCGGCGTCCGCCTCGGCCATCATTCTGCTGCTGGCCGTATTGCTGATCGTCGGCATCATCATGCGACTCGTCGACGTGCGGAAGCAGCTCTAGCCATGGCGAAGGAAACCAGACGAGCGCCGGGCTACTGGCCGCGTGCAGCGGTCTTCTTCCTGTACCTCCTGTTCCTGTACGGGCCGATCTTGATCATCGTGATGCTGTCGTTTCAGGGCCCCGGCGCCTCGCTCTCCTTCCCGATGCAGGGGTTCTCGTTGTTCTGGTTCAAGGAGGTGATCGATCCGACCTATATCGGCGACTTCCGCTGGCCGTTCGGGCGCTCGCTGATCCTGGGCCTCATCGTGATGTTCCTGACCATGGGCATCTCCTTCCTTGCCGGTCTCGCGTTCCGCAAGAACTTCACCGGCAACATCATCGTCTTCTATCTGGTCGTCGCCAGTCTGATCTGCCCGTCGATCCTCATCAGCCTGGGCATCGGGCTCGGCTTCTCCAATTTGGGCATGACCAGCCAGTGGTGGTCCGGCGCCCTCGGCGCGCATCTGAGCTGGACGCTGCCATTCGGCGTTCTCATCATGCTGGCGGTCTTCAGCCGGCTCGACCCGCAGCTCGAGGAGGCGGCCAAGGACCAGGGCGCGACCCAATGGCAGACGCTGCGCAATGTGATCATACCGATCACGCTGCCGGGGCTGATCGGCGTCGCGCTCTTCGGATTCACCCTCTCCTATGACGAATTCCCGCGCACATCGAGCGT
Organism: Alphaproteobacteria bacterium; assembly: GCA_965262755.1. Lineage (GTDB taxonomy): Bacteria > Pseudomonadota > Alphaproteobacteria > UBA828 > UBA828 > WTGU01. The sequence goes on from OZ253557.1 coordinate 3,401,162, forward strand.
GGCGGGCGAGTTCAACACGCTCCCGGTCGAGCTCGTGAACACGCTCACGCTGGCGGCGACGCCGGCGATCTATGCCATCGGAACCATAACGACGGTGTTCTCGCTCGTGGTGATTTTCGTGAGCTTCGCCGCCGTCTACTTCATCCAGAAACGGCGGACCGGCGCCGGGTTCAATATCGCAAGGAAGGCCGAGAAGGCGTCGGACGGCTAGGCCGGGCGGCCATCGCGCTGAGGCCGGCTCCGACCCCTAAGGGATGCCGGCCGCTGCGGCATGCTCGTTAGGCTGCGACCGAACGCGAATCCGGTGATCTGAAGGAGGAAGCATGGCTTTTCGCTTAGGTGTCGATGTCGGCGGCACGTTCACCGATCTCCTGCTGATCGACGAATCGAGCGGCGGCACCTTCCGCGCGAAGGTGCCCTCCACCCCGCACGATTCCTCGATCGGCGTGCTCAACGGCATCGAGCGGGTGTGCGATAACGCCGGCGTCGAGCCGGCCCAGATCACCCACGTGATGCACGGCACGACGGTCGCCACCAACACCATCCTTGAGGGCAAGGGCGCCCGGGTCGGCATCGTCACCACGGAGGGCTACGGGCAGATGCTGCAGATCGCCCGCTCCTTCGTGCCCGGCATCCTCGCCGGCTGGATCATCTGGCCCAAGCCCGAGCCGCTGGCGCCGCTGGAGCTCACTGTCGAGGCGAAGGAGCGCACCAGCGCCCGCGGCGAGGTCGTTCGCGAGCTGAACGAGGACGATCTGCGCGAGAAGCTCGGCCACCTCAAGGCGAAAGGGATCGAGGCGCTGACCGTCTGCCTGATGAACGCCTACGCGGGTGGCGTGCATGAGGAGCAGATCCGCGTAGTTGCGAACCAGGTGCTCCCTGGCGTGCCGGTCTCGCTCTCGTCCGAGGTCCTGCCGGAGATGTACGAATACGAGCGCGCCATCACCACGGTCGCCAATTCCTACGTCGCGCCGGTGGTCCAGGGCTATATCAGCAACATGGAGCGGGAGCTGGAGCAGCGAAAGATCGACGCCCATCTCCACATCCTGCGCTCGGACGGCGGTCTCGCCTCGGTCGACGCAAGCCGGAACTCACCGGTGAACGTGCTGATGAGCGGCCCTGCCGGCGGCGTCGCCGGCGCGCTCTGGATCGCCAGGCAGGCCGGCTACCAGAACCTGCTTACGCTCGACATGGGCGGCACGTCCACCGATGTCGCGCTGATCCTCGACGGCGTGCCGCGCAAGCGGCGCGAGACCACCGTGGGCGACGTCACCGTGCGCGCGCCGTCCCTCGACGTCCGCACCGTGGGCGCGGGCGGCGGCTCGATCGCCCACGTTCCCGAGATCACCCGCGCGCTCCGGGTCGGGCCGCAGAGCGCGGGCGCCGATCCGGGGCCTGCGGCCTACGGGCAGGGCGGCGACCAGCCCACCGTCGCCGATGCCAACGTGGTGCTCGGCTACCTGCCGAGCGAGCTGATCGGCGGCGAGATGAAGCTCGATGTCGATGCCGCCGTCACTGCAGTGCAGACGGTTGCCACGGCGCTCGGCCTCGATCTCAAGCGGGCCGCCGCCGGGATCATCGACATCGTCAACGAGAACATGTTCGGCGCGCTCAGGCTGGTCTCGGTGCAGCAGGGCTTCGATCCGCGCGACTTCGCGCTCATCGCCTTCGGTGGGGCAGGTCCGCTGCACGCCAATGCGCTTGCCAGGCTGATGAACTCGTGGCCGGTCATGATCCCACCCTCACCGGGCGTGCTTTGCGCCTACGGCGACGCCACGACGCGGGTCACCGACGAGGCCTCGATGAGCTTCGTGCGGCGCTTCTCCGAAACCTCGGAAGCCGAGGTTCGCGGCATCCTCGACGATCTCGAGACCCGCGCCCGGCAGGAGCTCGATGCCGAGGGCATCGCGCGCGAAGACCAGTCCGTGCACTACGAGGTGGACCTCCGCTACCACGGCCAGGGGCTGCAGCTCCCGGTGAGCATCACCGCCGAGGAATTCGAGCGGGACGGGCTCGGTGGGATGGCGCAGCAGTTCGACGACGAGCACACTCAGCTCTTCACGTTCGCCCTCGATGCGGAGCACGAGATCGTGACGCTGCGTGCGATCGTGCGCGGTGCCGAGACCTTCATCGAAGCGCCCACCGTTCCGCAGGGTGGCGCCGACCCGTCTGCGGCCAAGGTTGCGAGCGGCACGGTTTACGTCGACAATCGCGATCAGGACGCTGCGATCTATGATCGCGCGAAGCTTGAGGCCGGCAACCGGATCGAGGGGCCCGCGATCGTGACCGAGATGGATTCAACCACTCTCATCCTGCCGGGCCACATCGGCGTGGTCGACGGATACGGCAACATCATCATCAACCCGATCGGCCACTGAGTCGGGGGAGGAGCGACATGCCAGTCACTATCGTCCAGACCAACGACACACCCTTCGAGCCGGTCGACATCGACCCGATAACACTCGATATTATCGAGAGCGCGCTGCGCAGCGCCCGCTACGAGATGGACGCCGTGCTCTACCGCACCGCCATGTCGCCGGGAATCCGCGAGCAGCACGACGAGTTCCCGATGATCGCCAACCCCGACGGCAAGATGGTGGTCGGGCAGTTCGGCTCGTTCATCCACGGCTTCAAGCGCGAATACGACGGCACGATCGAGGAGGGGGACGTCTTCCTCACCTCCGATCCCTACAGCTGCGCCGGCGCGATCAGCCACGCGCCGGACTGGCTGATCCTGCGCCCGGTTTACCGCGACGGCCGGCTCATCGCCTACGCCTCGATGTTCGGCCACATGACGGATGTCGGCGGCAAGGTGCCCGGCAGCCTCCCCACCGACGCCAACCAGATCTACGAGGAAGGCGTCGTCATCCCCGTCGTCAAGATCTACAAGAACGACGAGCTGCAGGAAGACGTGCTCAGGGTGATCCTGCATCAGTGCCGGATGCCGCAGTGGAACCGGAGCGACTTCAACGCGCTGGTCGCCGCTGTGCGCCTCGCCGAGAAGCGCATTCATGAGCTCTGCGATCGTTTCGGAGTCGATACCCTGATCGGCGCGATGGGCGAGCTGCTGGAGCGCAATCGCCGCGCGATGCTGCACCTGATCCGCAACACCGTCGGCGAGGACGAGACGCTCTACTTCGAGGACTATATCTGCGACGACGGCCTCGGCATGGGCCCCTACAAGATGGCCTGCAACATGTGGCGCGACGGCGACGTCCTGGTCTTCGATTTCGAAGGCACCGATCCGCAGTCGGAAAGCTCGATCAACTTCTTCCTCAACGAAGAAATGTTCAAGATGTTCGTCGGCGTTTACATGATCAACGTCTTCGATCCACAGATCATGTTCAACGACGGCTTCTACGACCACGTGGATGTACGGATTCCGCCGGGCACGCTGCTCAAGCCGCTGAAGCCGGCGGCGCTCTCCTCGCGGACCCATGCGTTAGGCCGGATCTTCGACGTGCTCGGCGGCCTGCTCGGCCAGCGCGCGCCGAACCTCATGGTGGCGGCCGGCTTCTCCGACAGCCCGCATTTCATGTATTCGGGCTATTCCAGCGAAGGCGAGTGGTACCAGCTCTACCAGATCGGCTTCGGCGGCATCCCCGGCCGGCCGGCGGGCGACGGCCCCGACGGGCACTCGCTCTGGCCCTCGTTCACCAACGTCCCCAACGAGTTCCTGGAGGCGTACTTCCCGCTCCGCATCGAGGTCTACGAGACGATCCCGGATTCCGGCGGGCCCGGCCTCCATCGCGGCGGCAACGGCGTCACCATCGGCTACCGGGCGCTGGAGCCCGGCGAGATGTCGCTGCACGACGACCGCTGGCTCACCTACCCGTGGGGCGTCAACGGCGGCCTGCCGGGTGGGCGGAGCCGCAAGGAGATTCACCGCGCCGACGGCTCGTTCGAAGTGCTGCGCTCCAAGTGCGACCACGTGAAGGTCGAGGCCGGCGATCTGCTTCTCTTCAAGACCTGGGGTGGCGGCGGCTGGGGCGATCCATACGAGCGCGATGCCGCACTGGTGGCGCTGGAGGTCGAGCGCGGGCTGGTCACGCGCGCCGGCGCCGAGCGCTACGGCGTGGTGCTGCGGGACGATCTGATGGTCGACGAAGAGGCGATGGCTGCGTTGCGCGACAAGCTCCGCGCCGCGCGGGGCGAGGTAAAGCTGTTCGACCGGGGCGGCACCGTCGAGGAGCTGCGGGAGCGCTGCCTGGAAGAGACCGAGCTCACTCCGCCCAAGCCGCCGGAGTTCAACCGCCGGGTGCTGCGCTTCCTACAGGAGCGCGAAGCCAAGGCCGCGGCGGCAGGCGCGGCGGCGGAGTAAGGCGCCCCGCCACAGCTCGAAACCGAGAGAAGCAGGCGTCGCCTGCTCCTCCAGCGCACGGCAACAGTGACCGCTATTGTCGGACTGCTTCCCGAAGGCCCTGCCTGTGACGGCGGGGCCTTCGCCTATTCCGCCGCCTCGGCCTCGGACCGGGCCCAGCGGCGCTCGAAGGCCCAGACATCTTCGAAGCCCATGAGCGTGTGCATCTCGGGCAGCGAGATCATCGGCGCGTCGACATTGGCGGTCGAGCCGTCGCGCAGCAAGGCCTCGAACGCGCGCTTCATGGAACCGGCCGCCGGCAGCATGCCGATGGCGGGATAGATGGCGATGTTGAAGCCAAGCGCCGCAAGGCGGTCCGCCGGCACGATGGGGGTCTTGCCGCTGTCCACCATGTTGGCCAGCAACGGCTTGTCGAAGGTCTCGCCGATGCGTGCGATCTCGGCCTCGCTCTCCGGCGCCTCGATGAAGATCACGTCGGCACCGGCCTCGGCAAAGGCATGGCCCCGGGCGAGCGCCTCATCGAGGCCGAGGCTCGTGCGCGCATCGGTGCGCGCGATGATCAGGAAGTTGGGATCGCTGCGCGCCTCCGCGGCGACCCTGATCTTCTCCACCATGTCCTCGATGGGGACGACGCGGCGCCCCGGCGTATGCCCGCACTTCTTGGGCATCTCCTGGTCTTCGAGCTGGATCGCGCTGCAGCCTGCGTCTTCGTAGCCCTGCACCGTGTGGCGGACGTTGAGGAGGCCGCCGAAGCCGGTATCCGCGTCGCAGATCAGCGGCGAGGCCGTGCCGCCCGCGATGGTGCGCACCCGGCTCACGACGTCGGCGTAGCTGGCGACCCCCGCGTCCGGCAGGCCGAGGTGGGAGGCTGCGACGCCGTAGCCGGTCATGTAGAGCGCGCCGAAGCCCATGCCGTCGGCGACCTTGGCAGAAATCATGTCGTAGACGCCAGGCGCCACGACGAACTGGCCGTTCCTGATCGCGCCGGCGAGCGCGGCGCGCTTCTCGCTCGCATTCATGGTCGTGTTCCTCCGTCTGGGGCAGGATCGTTGGCGCAGTTCATGCCAATGACTGGTAATGTCTAAAGTTGAATGCCGATTGTCCTTCTTTCCTGATGGCTGCGAGATAAAGGGCGAGGTCGACGGTGATCAAGGGATTCGCATTCGAAACGACTTCAAGGAGAGCGGCATCCGTAAGGCCGAGTCTTGTGAATTCGGAATTTTGACTGGCTGTCTTGCTCGTAACGACGATCTCTTCGTGTTCTTCGATAAGTATTCGCAGCACTTCGAAAAAACTGGATCGTTCAGGTTCTCCATGTTGGGCAAGCAAGTTGGACGCCTCGGTAAGTGTATTGGGCGTTACAAGTATCTGATCAACTTGATTTACCAGCGTGACCAGTCTTTCGTAGTCATCTTCGTCAAATGTCCTTAACCGGCGATGCTTGACAATCAGCTTTCTATCGGTTGCACCCACGACAAGAAGAACGAGAAGGTTGGCATCGACAAATATCTTTGAGGGAAGCATGTATTCACAGTCCTTTGGAAATGTTCCAGTCTTTCACTGATAATACGTGACCGTCTTTGTTGCTGAGAAGTACTATCTTGTACGAGCGCGAATTCTCGCCGCTAAGGACAGAGCCGACGTTCCTATTCCAGGGTCGAGAAAAACCAATAGTTATCCGCCAAAATTCTTCATCATCCAATTCCACTTCTTCGAGGCCTAAGTTCAATATTTCTTCCTCTCCAAACAACTCTGTGATGTGTTCCTTCGCTATTGCAACAGCTAGTTTGACGTCCATTTTTCTCTCCACCGGTAGGCGCTAGCCGCGATGGGCGTCCAAGAAACTCAGCAGGGTCTCGAAGTAGGCCTCCGGCTCCTCGAACATCGGCAGGTGGGACGAGTTCGGGAACACCTTGATCCGGGCGTTGGGGAGCGCGGCGGCGATCTTCATGGAGCACGCCGGCGTCAGCTCATCGTACTGGCCGCAGAGCACCAGCGCCGGCTGATGCACCCGGTGCAAATCGGGGAGCCAGTTCTTGTCCTTGATGCTGCCGGTGTAGCAGAACTCGTTGGGTCCCTGGATCGCCATGTAGGGCCCCATGTTCCAGTCGCCGAGGGACCGCATGACCGGGGCGGGCCACTCGTCGAGCCGGCACACATGGCGGTAGTTGAGGATGGTGATGGCCGCCTGGTAGGTGGGGTGCTCGAGGGTGCCCTCCGCCTCGTGGCGCTGCATCATCGCCTCGGTCTCGGGCCCGAGCGCCTGACGAAGCCGGTGCAGCTCGCTCACGAGGTGCGGAATGTCGCCGGCCCCGTCGGCCAGCGTGATGGTCTTGAAGCTCTCAGGGTAGGCCAGCGCCCATTCCTGGCCGAGCCACGTCCCCCAGGACTGACCCAGATAATGGACGGGGCCGAGCCCAAGCGCGGTGCGCACGGTCTCCGTCTCCTCGACATAGCGCTCGATGGTCCAGAGCGCCTCGTCGTCGGGCCGGTCCGACTTGCCGGTGCCGAGCTGGTCGAAGGACACGACCCGGTAGCCCTTGTCCGCGAGCCAGGAATGGCTGTCGCGCAGGTAGTCGCAGGGGAGCCCCGGCCCCCCGTTGACACAGAACAGCACCTCGTCGCCCGAGCCGAAGCTGTAGGCGACGACGTTGTAGCCGTCCACGGTGACGTTGATGGTCTCGTCCGGCGCGCGATCGTCCATCATGGCCTGCGTCTCCCTCCCCATGTGGCGCGGCGGAATATTCCACATTTGCAATGCGCCTCCAAGCCGGGCCGGCGGCGCGCGGCGGGGAGGCAGTCCCGCGTTGGCATACAGGGGGGCTTGGCAGGCCGGTCTTGCTCGTATATCCCAGCCCTTACGCCCCTCAGGGCCCGTGTATGGAAGCTGTCGTCGAGCGAGAGAGATGAGCGAAGCCAAGAGCAGCAAGAAGCGATCGAAGGCCAAGACCGAATCGGCGCCTAAGGCCGAATCGGCGCCCAAGACCGAATCGGCGCCCAAGACCGAGGCCAAGAGCGAGAGCGCCGATGCCACGCCCAAGGCCAAGGACGACGCCACGAGCACGCCGCCGGAGTCGTCTTCCACCGACACGAAGTCGTCGGACGGAGCCAAGGACGCCGGCAATGACGCCGGCAAGTCCGCGCGCGAATCCATCGGCGGCAAGTCAGACGCTCACTACGGCTACTTCTCGAGCGTGAGGACGCCCGAGTACCGCAGCGGCTGGGACTCGATCTGGGGCAACCGAAACGGGACGAACGGCGAAGAGGAAGACGAGGCGCCCCGGCAGCGCCAGGCGGCGCACGCAGGGCGGCCGGCAAAGGCGCGCAAGCGCCGGGAGCCCGTCACCGTCACCCTCGACCTCGACGCGCTTCCACCCTCGCTCAAGGACGGCCTGGTCGAGATCGCGCGTGCCGAGCTCAAGAAGTCCCGCGTGAGCTACGAACGCCGCGACAAGGCCGGCGCCATCGACTGGCGCATCACCTGCCGCGTGGACTGAGGGCGTAGCCCGAGATCGCAGGACTTACGCTAAGGGGAGGACCGGGCCGAAAGGCCCGGAGCGCGCGACCGCGCGTCGCGCCGACCATGCCGCTCCCAATCGTCGTCATGCCCGGACTTGATCCGGGCATCCATCTTTTTCAGCCGGGTCCGCTGGAGCAGTGTGCAAACACGTGGATGGCCGGGACAAGCCCGGCCATGACGTGTGGGGGGAGGGTGCGGCGCAGGGGCCGCGCAGGCGATATCCGTTGCCAACGGGGACATGTCGGTTCATCTGTAGGGAGACGACCTACGGGGGGCTGAGGCAATGCTGAGGTTTGTCGTTTTCTGCGCCATGCTGGTCGTTGGCGGCATGCCGCTTCATGCGGACGTCATTCACGTGGACAGCGCCGGACTGCAGCGGCTGCGGACAGAGGGCGTCACCGTCATCGACGTCCGGAGGGCGGAGGAGTGGAGCAAGACCGGCATCATCGAAGGCAGCCACTTGCTGACCTTCTTCGACGCGAAGGGGCGCTACGACTTGGACCGGTGGCTGCCGGCGCTCGCTGCGATCGCGGAGTCCGGCCAACCCGTTGCGCTCATCTGCCATAGCGGAAAGCGCAGCGGCAGGGTCGCTCGCCTGCTGGACGAGCAGCTCGGATACCGCCACGTCTACACTGTGCAGGATGGCATCTCGGCATGGATCGAGGAGGGGCGCTCCACCGTGGATCGCCGATAGAGCGTGTTCGTCTTTGACGGACACGCGACAGGCCGCGACCGCGGCCCGCCGCGAATGCGGCGCGCCCGCGCAGGCGCCGGCCGCAGGCCGGCTGCCGTGAGCGACAAGGAATCAGAGCGTTTCCGTGTAAAACGGAAACGCTCTAGCGGCCGCTGCCCGAGGGATTCCGATAAGCCCCCGGCGCGTCGCAGCGCGGGCCCACCTCTCGATTTATCCATATCCCTCAACGGCGGGCGCTCGCTCCGCTCGCTTGCCTACGCGCCATTCGGCGCATCGTGCGCCCGCGCACGTGGACGTGCGACGCGCAGTCGCGCGCTCCGGACCTGCGGTCCGGGGGTTGGAGGGAAAACGTAAGCGGCTCCGCTTGTTCTCCCTCTCCTCCCCCGAGCGCCGCAAGGCGCGAAAGCCAAGCTCGCGGAGCGAGCGCCCGGCGATTGAGGGAAACGAATGAGTGGAGGAGAGGGCCGGGGTGAGGTGGGCCCTGCGCCCCGATTTCTCATATTTGTGGGTGTACATCGCTCGGAAGCCGCTATATGTAGCGGTTTAGTCACACTCGAGTCGCTATAAGGAACGATAGAGGGGCTTCCGACCATGAGCAGAGCCATATTCATCGAGAACGTCGCCAAGAAGGGCAAGTTGAGCAAGGCCGAGGCCAAGCGCACCGTGGACTTGGTGCTGGGCGAGATCGAGGCCGGGCTCAAGAAGTCGAAGAAGGCAGGTCGCTACACCATCGGCAACTTCGGCACCTTCAGCATCGTCAAGCGCAAAGGGCGCAAGGGCCGCAATCCGCAGACCGGCGAGGCGATCCGCATCAGGGCCTCCAAGGCCCTCAGATTCCGGCCCGCGGCCCAACTCCGGAGAGCTGCCGGCGCGAAGTAATCCCCGCGCGCCCCGGCGGAGGGGTGTGCTTCCCAGCGGCGGATCCAATGTGAGCTGGCCACTGCTAGGGCGAGGGCTGTCACGAGCCGCACGTCTTCGCAGCAGGTCTGAGTAACTCAGGCTGGATTTCACGACTCGCGCTCACATCACAACAGACGCCTGACACTGCAACACGGGCAGCCATTCCCGAGGGGCCTGATGCTCCGCAGGAATACGAAAAACTATTCAACTAGTGGTCTTGTGCCAAGTTTCCAAATATTCTGCGGCCAACGATGGATAATTCTTCATCCCGAACAAGTGAGTTATTGATCACGTCTTCTAATCTAGTATCATATTGCTCCTGAAAGTGCTGACGGTACCAACTTCGCTTTTTCTTTCCTTTTATGAGTTCTGTAGACCGCTCTCGAAACATTTGGTTGGCTCTTACAGCAAGTTGGCCATGATCGATTCGGGCGGCGTTGCCTTTCTTCCTTTCAATATCTATTCGACCATTTACAAAATCTCGCACTGCCTCTTCACGAAAGTGCTCCACCATATTTTGAGTTGATGAGTTGTAGTCAAAGCCAGGAACTGGCATTCGCAAGTTAGTAAGGACGCTCTCACTTACGAAATACTCGTCAACGTCCGTGAACTGTGTCACGAAGGGGGCGGCATTGAGAGCGCGGACTTGCACCTTCCATGTTTCAACTTCATCGGGGTCCAAAAAATCTCGATCACGATGGACTATTATTGTTGCATCGGAGTGCGATTGTATTTGGCGAATTAGTGGCTCAAGCAAATGAACACTTGTAACTCCCTTGTAGGAAAGAATTAGAGTTTCCTCTACGTTGAAATTTGACTTCTCGAGAACTACTTCTAAAGACCGCGCTTTCTTGTCCTCTGTTAGAACGATTGCCCTTGTATTTGGAGCCCTTATGCGCTCTCTAATGTCAAGTGCGCCCAAGTCCAACAACAGACTGAGCTGTTCGTCCTGGGCCACAGGAGTGGCGTTTCCAGATTCTACCCAATAGAAGGACGCCTCGTCGGTCAATGCGTCGATTACATGTCGGGAATGTGTAGTCATCACAATGCTTACGTCATGGTTAGCTGACAGCGAGCTTAGCAATGAGCACAAGAGCCGCTGATTGTTCGGATGAAGGTGAGAATCAGGCTCATCAAGTAGAATAAGTTTGGGGAGAAAGAGATGGTAGTATGATAATATATGAATTCCCTGAAGTAGTCCCGTGCCCGACAAATCTAAGGGAATGGCGTACGCATTCTGCGTGACTTGCACGTCGATGTATTCGTCTATATTGTCATCATAAGTAACTTTTATTTCGGTTTCTGGGAAAATACTGGAGAGATCGCTTTCGAAATTTGACCATTTCCGAGGTTCCTGTAGTAAGCGATATAGAATGTTTCGCAGAAACGCATTGGCGTCTCCCCTTGCGAGAGCGCGTAGTAGTATGCCGTCGGAAACATAGTGTTCGCTTCGGGCAATTCCGGCCAAACCTGGCGAATAAACTGAGTAGGGAGTTTTTAATGTCGACAGCGTTCTTGCATAGTCGGCATTTGTTGGCTCCACCAGAACATTGGTAATTCGCCCTTTTCGAAAAACCATAGTAGCTTCTTGGCCATCTTCAAAGGTAAAGCCAATATCTATAGCCCGTTCGCGATCTTCTCGAAGTTGGCCACCCATACCCAAGAAATAGGGATCGTTAGAGGGCAAGTACACTAGCTCGTTTGGACTAATGGTGACGCTCTTTTTGTTTGCGCCTGGCCATTTGTTCGAAATATTGAGCGATTGCATGGTAGTGAAGGCAAAATGCATTGCTTGAATGATTGATGATTTTCCGCAGTTGTTAGGGCCGACCAGGACGTTCATGGCGTCAACCCGGAAGTGGCTCGCTTCAACACTTTTGAAGCGCTGAATCGAAGCGTCCGTTAGTCGCATGGCTCTGCTCCGGCGGGGGACGGGGGAATTCTCTTGGGCGTTGGTAACGCTTTGTTGGTTGGGAAACGCTTTACTAAGCGCATTGCCAGGGAGAGGTGATTTTACGTAAGGCACATCCGGAAGAGTTGGGTGTGCTGTCCAAAGAGGGACATGTTAATGTTCCAATCACTGTGGCTTCAGGGCTCCGGGATCGCAATTTCGCGCATCGACTCCAACAGCCTCCACGCACCGCTCATCATCGTTCGCAGGCTTGTTCACCAGGGTGCTCACGGGGTGCGCGGTCATGGCCTCGGCGGGGTAGGGGGCGAGGGGGACGGCTTCGCCCGCGAGCCAGGGGTCGAACGCTTCCGCCGGCAGGATCACCGGCATGCGGGGGTGGACCGGGGCAACGGTCTCGTTGGCCTCGGTGGTGAGGATGGTGCAGGTCTCCAGCGTGTCGCCCGGCGCAAGCTCGGCAAGGGAGCCGGTGAGGGCGAGGCCCTCGCGCACCGTCCAGCTCTCCCACAGCCCGGCGAAGGCGAAGCCGCCTCCGCCCTTCATCCCGAAGAGCCAGGGCTGCTTGGCCTTGCCCTTGCCTGCCCGCGCCCACTCGTAGAAGCCGTCGGCCGGGATCAGGCAGCGGCGCGCGCGGAAGGCGGCGCGGAACGAGGGTTTTGCGTGCGCGGTCTCGGCGCGCGCGTTGATGAGCTTGTAGCCGATGTTGGGTTCCTTGGCCCACGCGGGGATCAGCCCCCAGCGGAGCATGGAGAGGCGGCGGCCGCCGTCGCTCAGGCGGACCGCGGCGATGGTCTGCGCCGGCGCCACGTTGTAGCGCGGCCTCACGTTTAGGGCCGGGCCGATAAGGCCCAACAGCTCGTGCAGCTCGCGCCACGAAAGCCGCTGCGTGAATCGCCCGCACATGATCGGGGCTGCGTGCGCGTGATGCCGGAGCGCCCTACCAGGCGGTCCAGCCCAGGTCGATCATGAGGTGGGCGCCGTGCACGGCGTTCGCCTCCGCAGACACGAGATAGGCCACGGCGCCCGAGACATCATCGGCCTCCATCCAGTAGCGGCCGGTCGGCGCGAGGGCCTCCATTTGCGCCTCCTTGCCGGGCTGGGCGCGGATCGCCGCGTTCATGTCGGTGATCGTCGAACCGGGCGCCACCGCGTTGACGTTGATCCCGTGTGGCCCGAGCTCCAGGCAGAGCGCCTTGGTCAGCAGCATCTGGCCGCCCTTCGACGCGCAATAGGCGGCGCCGGCGCTCGAGCCGACGACGCCGAGCGTGGACGCGATGTTGACGATCTTGCCCGCGCCCTTCGCCTTCATCACCGGCGCCACCGCCTTGACCATGAAGAAGCTGCCCTTGAGGTTGATGTCGATCTGGGCGTCCCAGAGGGCCTCGGTGGTCTCCTCCATGGGCAGCGGGTGGTAGACGCCGGCGTTGTTGATGAGGATGTCGATGGTGCCGAAGGCCTCCGCGACCTCCGCCGCCAGCCGCTCGCAATCGGCGACCTTGGAGACGTCCGCCTGGAACGGCGCGGCGCGGCCGCCCGCGTCCTCGATCTCCTTCACCACGGCCTCCGCTTTCGCGTGCGCCGTGTGCGCGACCACGGCGACCGTCGCCCCCTCCGCGCCAAGGCGGCGCGCGATGGCGGCGCCGATCCCGCGTGAGCCCCCGGTGACGATCGCGACCTTGCCGTCCAAGCGCATGACATGTCTCCCTCTCGCCGCCATCGCCAGGCAGCGCTCCCAAAAAACCACCTCCCCCTGTCCCCCTCCCCCAAAGGCGGAGGGGGAACGCAGGTGGCGCCGCCCGTTCTCCCTCTCCGCCCCTGGGGGCGGAGAGGGCTGGGGAGAGGTGGGGGTGTCTTTGCCCGCGTTGACGGAAAACAGCAAGTGCTGCCTGGGCTCGCGCGACGACCCGGTCCATGGTGCCCTGCACGGCGCGGGGCGAGCGCGTCATCGTCACGCGATGCAGCACGAGGGTAGAAAGGGCGCGCCGGTTGCGGCGAGAGGGTCCTTCTTTGTCGAGTGGCTTCGGCCTGTGCCGGCCACCGCCCATCCCACCGAATCTCACTTATCCCACTTAATCCCACTTAATCCCGGCAAATCCCGCTTAAGAATTAACATGTGGCCGAAGTGGGCGGCGGAACCGAACCGCTACCGGGGCGAGATATCGGGGCCGGTGCCGCGCTTCCGAAGTTCTTACGCTTTCGACCCTGTACGAGTTCTCTTCGACCTCACTCCCTCACTCCGTCATGCCCGGACTCGTTCCGGGCATCTCCATCGGCCAGGCGCGACGGAGGGGCGTGGATGGCCGGGACAAGCCCGGCCATGACGAGGAGGGGACACCTTGTAAATGCGTAGGAAATTCTCAAATGGGACACTAACGGCCCTGCACAAATGGCCATGATGCGGCCATCATTGCCGCTTAGCAGGCCCCCCCTGACGGCAATCAACGCGAAGGACTCACCCATGGACGTTGCCAGGCACATGACGCCGGACGAGTTCCGGCGCTCAGGCCATGCGATCATCGAGCGGATCGCCCGCTACATGGAAGAGGTCGAGCGCTACCCGGTGCTCAGCCAAGCGGAGCCCGGATCGGTCCGCGCGCGCCTGCCGGTGGCCGCGCCCGAGCAGGGCGAGCCCTTCGAGGACCTTCTGCGCGATGTCGACGAGATCATCGTTCCCGGCCTCACGCACTGGCAGTCGCCCAACTTCTATGCGTTCTTCCCGGCCAATGCCTCCGGCCCCTCGATCCTCGGCGATCTGCTCTCCTCCGGGTTCGGGGTGCAGGGCATGCTCTGGGCGACGAGCCCCGCCTGCACCGAGCTCGAGACCCACGTGCTCGACTGGCTGGTCGACCTGCTCGGGCTGCCGGAGGGCTTCCGCTCGAGCACGGCCGGCGGTGGCGTCATTCAGGACAGTGCGTCGAGCAGCACGCTGACCGCGCTCATCGCCGCGCGCGAGCGCGCGAGCGCCGGCGCGACCAATCGGCATGGTGTCGGCCACGGCTCGACAGGCGTCCCAAGTCAGCGGCTCATCGTTTACACCTCGCGCCACGCCCACTCCTCGATCGAGAAGGGGGTGAAGATTGCGGGGCTCGGGCGCGACAACCTGCGGCTCGTCGACGCCGATGAGCGGTATGCGATGCGCGTCGATGCGCTGGAGGCGGCGATCGCCGCCGATCGCGCGGCCGGGGCCGTGCCCGCGATGGTCTGCGCCACCGTCGGCACGACGTCGTCCTGCGCCGTGGATCCCGTGCGTGCCATCGGCGAGGTCTGCCGCCGCGAGAACGTCTGGCTTCACGTCGATGCCGCGCACGCGGGCAGCGCCACCGTCTGCCCCGAGCACCGGGGCCTCATCGACGGGTTGGAGCTGGCGGACAGCTACACCTTCAACCCGCACAAGTGGCTGCTCACCAACTTCGATTGCAGCTGCTTCTGGGTTGCCGACCGCACTGCGCTGATCGAGGCGCTGAGCGTCCTGCCCGAGTATCTGCGCAACCGTGCGACGGAATTGGCCGGGGTCATCGATTACCGCGACTGGCAGGTGCCGCTCGGCCGCCGCTTCCGCGCGCTCAAGCTCTGGTTCGTCATCCGCCACTACGGTGCCGAGGGCTTGCGCGCTCACGTCCGGCACTGCATCACGCTCGCCGAATGGTTTGCGGCTCAGGTAGAGGCGAGCGAGGACTTCGAGCTCGCCGCGCCGGTTTCGGTCGGCCTCGTGTGCTTCCGCCACAGCGCGGGCGATGCGTTCACCGAAACCCTGATGAACCGGCTGAACCGGTCGGGCGCGCTCTATCTCACCCACACAATACTCGACGACCGGCTCGTCCTCCGCCTCGCGATCGGCGCTCTTGCGACCCGCCGCCAGCATGTCGAGGGGACCTGGGCGCGCATCACAGACACGGCGCGGGCGCTCGCGGCCGGTACGGCGAGCACGTAAGGCGCGCGGCCATGGCGATCTGCGATCTGATCGAGATGAACGGCCTGCTGGGGCCGGACGCGCGTCTGATGGGGCTCGATCTCGGCGCCAAGACCATGGGTGTCGCGGTCTCCGACGTGACCCGCACGATCGCGACGGCGCGCACGACGCTCCGGCGCACCAAGCTCACGCGCGACATCGAGGCCCTGCGCGCGATGATCGCGGCGGAAGGGATCGGCGGCATCGTGGTCGGGCTCCCGGTCAACATGGACGGGAGCGAGGGGCCGCGCGCGCAGTCCACACGCGACATAGCGGCGCGGCTGGCGGAGGCGCTGGCACTGCCTGTCGCCTTCTGGGACGAGCGCTTGTCCACCGTCGCGGCCGAGCGCCCCTTGCTCGACGCCGATCTTTCGCGCCGCAAACGGGCGCGGGTCGTCGATCGGGTGGCCGCGGCCTACATCCTGCAGGGCGCGCTCGACCGGCTTCGCACGCCCTAAGTCGATTCGGGGCGGAACTCGCGGATCGCGCCGAGCTGCACCACCAGGCTCGCGAGCAGCACGATGGCGAGACCGGGCACGGTCATCAGCGGCGGCGCAGGCTTGCCCAGGGCGAGGTCGAGCAGCAGCACGATCGCCGGCAGCGCGTAGCCGTAGGCCTGCACCCGCGTCGGGCCGATGCGGAGCGTTGTGTACTGGGTGAGGAAGAAGGAGACGAAGGTCGGCAGGACCGCGAGATAGACGATGCCGCCCAGCACCACCGCCTCGACCTCCGACCAATCGGTACGCCAGAGCTTGACGTTGCTCGCCGCAAGCAGCCAGAGCCCCGCCGCCACCAGCGTCCAGAAGGTCTGCACCAGGATCGGCTCGCCCCGGTGCAGGCGTTTGATGAGCGAGCCGTAGACGGCGTAGCCGAGACAGCCGGCGAGGAAGATCCCGTCGCCGATGTTGACCTCGAGATTGAAGAGGCGTGCGGGATCGCCCCGGAAGATGATCCAGACCGCGCCGATCATGCCGAGGACGAGGGCGGCCAGGCGATGGAGGCCGAGCCGCTCGCCCACCAGCACCGCGCCGAACAGCGCGGAGAGGCCAGGCACGATGGTGAAGATCGCGCTGGTGTTGAGGCCGCTGGTGTACCGCAGCGCCTCGAACATGCACCAGAAGAAGAAGGCCAACGGCGCGCCGAGCGCGAGATAGCGCACGCACGCGCGGGCCGTCGGCAGCTCCAGCCCTTCGCGCCAAGCCACGATGGGCGCCATGAGCAGCGCGGCGAGCACGAAGCGGATGCACATCAACACCGCCGGGTCGAGGCCGTGGGTGATGTGCTCGCCCAGGGGAAAGGACGTGGAAATGATGACGATTATCAGGAAGGCGAGCGCGTGCGCGTGCGCCTGGCCCGTGCGCGCGGACCCGCCTGGCTGCGATGGTGCCTGCGGAGTCTCCTGTCCCATGCCTCACACTATCCCGGCGCGACGGTCGGGAAACAGCCGCTTGTCAGGGATCGCTATGTTCAGTCCGGGTTCGGACGCGGGTCAGAACGGCTGGGTGAGCATCGGAAAGCTCTGATCGCAGTTCGTGAGGTCGACGCGCTTCAGCCGGATACGCAGCCGGCCGTCCTCCTGAACGATGGTGTGGGAATAGCGGCCGCCGAAGACGCGCTGTTCGGCGCCGGGGCGGTCCTCGACCATCACGAACTTGGAGCGCACCAGCCAGGCGCCGTCCGCCGTTACCTCTTCGAGTCGTACGCCCGAGACCACGCGCACGCAGTGGGACGGCGGGCTCTGACAGTGGATGCGGGGATGATTAAGCCGCTGGACGCGGACCCGCATCGTCGCCTTATCGTCGTAGAAGAGCGACACGTGGTCGTGCCAGTTCTCCTGCTCAGGCGCGGCGGGCACCCAATAGACGGCGTCCTCCGTGTAGAGATCGCACCATTCGTCGAAGCGCCGGTCGTCGAGCAGGTCCGCCTCGTGCTCGAGGAAGCGGCGCAGCTCGTCGAGCGCGAGGGCGTTCGACCCGGCGGCGGCGCGGGCTTCGGCGGTGACGCTCATGCGCCCATCAGGTCGCGCCACGCCTCGTGCTGGGCGCGCTGGCCGACCTCGCTGGAGCGCGGCCCGAAGAGCACGCCGTCGCCCTCGTCGATCTCGGCGCCGAGGCCGCGGGCGACGAGGACCCAGTCGGTGCCCTGAGTTGAGAGCCCCTCCTGGCAGCGCTCGAAGGCCTCCATGTCGTCGGACTGGATGAAGGAGGCGGCCGCATGCGTCATGTTCACGAAGCGCACGAGGTCGTCCGAGATGCTGCCGGGAGCGCCCTTGAGGCGGACCGGCCAGACCTCCACCTCGGTGAAGTCCACCGCCACGGGCCGGATCACCCGCACCGAGGTCTGCGCGAGCAGAATGTCGGAGCTGGGGAAGAAGGTCATGCTGTGGCGGCGGTTCTTCAGGATGTCGGCGGTGCGCTCCTCGCCGTGGCGCGCCACCATGATCGCCCGATAGTCGTCCCAGTGGCCGCCCGACTGCTCCTTGTCGAAGAGCGACGCCTCGGAGCTGTGCCGGTTGTTGAGGCCGCGCACGCCGGTCTGGGCGACGATGGCTTCGCCGTTGGAGGCGAAGAATGCCGCATCGCCGCCTTCGGCGCCGGCGCGGCGCTTGAACTGCCTGCCGTCGGGGCCGACGGTGGACGCGTGGCAGGCGGCGGGGTGGTACATGTCCGCCAGGTTCTCGAGCTGGAGCTTCCAGTTGCCGCGGTAGTGGTAGCGATGGCAGCCGGCGGAGAGCGCCACCTCGCCCTCCGGCGAACGGTCGACCAGCTCGTCGATGCCGCGCCGCGCCGCGGCAAGATAGTCCAGCAAGGGCTCGGCGTCCGCCTTGAAGGAGGCGAAGACGAAACCGCGGTAGCTCTCCACTCGCGGCAGCCGCGCCATGCCGAACTGCGCGGCCTTGAGCGACTCCTCCGGGAAGTCCGCGCGCATGGGCACGCCGGCGAGCGCGCCGTTCGGCCGAAAACTCCAGCCGTGATACATGCAGGTGAAGACCTTGGCGTTGCCGCGCTCGCAGTTGAGCACCTTGGCGCCACGGTGGCCGCAGCGGTTGAACAGCACGCAGATGCCGTCGGCCTTATGCCGGCTCAGCACCACCGACTGCCGCGCGAGGTGGGTGCAGTAGTAGTCGCCGGGGTTCGGTACCAGGCTCTCGTGGCCGACGTAGAGCCACACCCGGCGGAAGATCTTCTCCATCTCGATCTCGAAGATCGCCGGGTCGGTATAGATGGCGCGGTGCACCCGGTCGGGCTGCACCATCTCTTGCAACTCTGCGTTCGTGTAGCCGGCCATCGTTCCCTCCGCCCGGTGCCGACGCGTGTGCATCTTAGACCGGGCATGTCTTCGCAGGGAGTCGCCCGTCGGCGCGGCGGCCCCTCAATCGTCGAGCAAGGGACGGTCGGCGCGCCTGGCTTCTACGAAATTGTCGGCGAGATGGTGGGCCGCGCGGTAGGCCAGCGCCGAAATCGTGCTCGTCGGGTTGATGGCCGCGCCGGTCGCCATGACGCTGCCATCGGTGATGTAGAGATTGGGGCAATCCCAGGCCTGGTGCCATTTCGTGACGACGGAGGTCTCAGGCTCGGCGCCCATGCGCGCGGTGCCGAGCAGGTGCCACGCGGGCGGCGCGTAGACGCCGTTCGCGTCGCGGAAGGGATTGACCTTGACGTCCCACGCATCCATCGCGCCCGCGAGCTCGATGGCCCGGTCGATGCCGAAGCGCGCAAGCCGCGCATCGTTCTCGCACATGCCATAGGCGATGCGGGGGGCCGGCAGTCCAGACGAATCGACCACGGTGTCGGAGAGCGTCACGCGGTTACCGGGCCGCGGCAGGTCGTCGCCCACGATGAGGATGCCCATGCCGTGCCCGAAGTGCCTGGCGAACCACGCGTGATGATCCGCGCCCCACGGCGCGACGTTGCCGGAGTGGGAGCCGAGCGCCTGATAGCCCGCACCGTTCTGCCGCACGATGTGGAGGGTGAAGCCGTTGACGAAACCCCGCGACGTGTCGCTCTCCGCGAACTCCTCGCAAATCGCGATAGCCGAGATCAGACCCTTGTGCGATTCGGTGGGTGCGTCGACCCAGCACTCCACCATGCCGAGGGTGTGGTGTATCAGATTGCGGCCGACCTGATCGGACCGGTTCGCGAGCCCCTGCGGATGCGCCGCGCTCTCCGACAGCAGCAGCAGACGCGGCGTGCCGACGCCGTTGGCGGCGAGGATCACGATGTCCGCCGTTTGGATGTGGCGAACGCCGGTGTTGCGCTCCACGTAGACGACCCCGGTGGCGCGCCCCGAGGCATCGGTTTCGATGCGCTCGACACGGCTGTCGGTCCTGAGCTCGACGCCGGCCGCAAGGGCCTTCGGCCAGTGGGTCACGGCCATGTCGTTGAGCGAGCCGCGCGGGCAGCCGCTCTGGCAGGCGCCGCAGTTGTTGCAGGCGAGGCGGCCGTCGTAACCCTCCGCCAGAATGGCGCATGGCATGGGCCACCAATGCCAGCCGAGCGCATCGAAACCGCGCACGACGGCCTCGCCCATGGCGCCAGGCGGTCCAGGGCACGTCTGGAAGGGGCCGCGAGGCGGCATGGCCGGATCGCCCGCCCAGCCGGAGATGCCACAGGCGGCATCCGCGATCTCGAAGTAGGGCGCGAGGTCTTCGTAGGAGATCGGCCAGTCCGGTGCCAGGCCGTGCTCGGCGCCCTTGCGGAAATCCGAGGGGCGATAGCGTGGCCAAGTGGCGGTATAGACGCCGGTGGAGCCGCCGACGCCGTTCCACATCAGCGTCGTCTCGTCCGTGGTGTCCACCGGATAGTCGTGCGCCTGACCGCGCACGTTGACGGCGATCGACCAGTCGGTGGCGCGCCGCCATTCCCAGTCCCGGCCATGATGGGGGCGCTCGGCTGGCGGGAACCATGAGCCCTGCTCCAGGCAGACCACCTTGATGCCCTTCCGGGCCAATACGGTGGCCGGGATGACGCCGCCGGGGCCCGAGCCGACGATGACGACGCCGGCGTGATCGTGCGTCGTGCGATCTGTCATGGCGCTCGACTCAGGCTTGGCGGGTATCGTCGAGGCGGGCGCCGCTCTCCGCATCGAAGACATGCGCGCGCTCAGGCGCCGGATTGACCCACACGGTCTCGCCGGGGCGAACAGACGCGCGCGCCTGAAGCAGCACGCAGATCCGCCGCGCGCCGAGCGTGCCGAACAGCTCGATCTCGCGGCCGGTCGTCTCGACCACGTCGATGGTGAGCGGGAAGCCTTCGCCTTCGCCGACGAGGCGGAGATCCTCCGGCCGAATACCATAGAGGACGCTGTGGCCCGTCTGCGCCGCCAGGTCCTGGTCGTGCCGGACCGTGACGCCGCCTTCCAGCGCGATCGTGCCGTCCGGCCCCAGCGTGCCGGGCAGCATGTTCATCGTCGGCGAGCCGATGAAGCCCGCGACGAAGGTGTTGGCCGGCCGGTCGTAGACATGCTCCGGCGCGCCGGTCTGCTCGATATAGCCGTCGCGCATGACGACGATGCGATCGGCGAGCGTCATCGCCTCCACCTGATCGTGGGTGACGTAGATCATGGTCGTCTGCAGCCGCTGGTGCAGCTCGCGGATCTCGGTCCGCATCTGAACGCGTAGCTGCGCGTCGAGGTTGGAGAGCGGCTCGTCGAAGAGGAAGACGATGGGCTCCCGCACCAGAGCGCGGCCCATGGCGACGCGCTGGCGCTGCCCGCCCGAGAGCTGGCGCGGATAGCGCTTGAGGTAGTCGGTGAGCTCCAGGGTCTCCGCCGCCCACTTGATGCGGCGGTCCTGTTCGTCCCGCGGAATTTTTCGCATCCTGAGGCCGAACGACATGTTCCGGTAGACGGTCATGTGCGGATAGAGCGCGTAGGACTGGAAGACCATGGCGATGTTCCGGTCCTTGGCGGCGACGCGGTTGACGACATTGTCGTCAATGGCGATCTCGCCGGCGGTGATGTCTTCCAGGCCCGCGATCATGCGGAGCAGAGTCGACTTGCCGCATCCCGACGGTCCAACGAGCACGACCAATTCCTTGTCGGCAATCTCGACGTCGATGCCGTGGATCACTTCGACGGGTCCGAAGGATTTGTAGATGTTTCTGATTTCAACGCTGGCCATGACCTGCCCCTATGTCCGGCCGTCCGCTGGGCCAGCGCCCGCCCGGCCTGCGGGCTTGCCGGCCGCGCCCTTGGCGATGCCGCCGCGGCCGCTCGCCACCGCGTCGTCCTCCGTCACGGTCTCGGATGCCAGCGGATGGGGCGGCAGCGGCGCGAGATCGAGGCGCGTCACGTCCTCCGTCCCCACATAGTGGCCCCGCCGGTGCGCGGGCGCCTGCAGCGGATCGCTCTCGTCGAAGGGGGACATGACGTAGCCCGCAGGCTGCGGCGCATCGTTGTAGACATGGCCGAGCGCGCGCACGGCGCGCACCACCGCGGGGCTTTCGTAATAGGCCAGATAGCTCACCATGCGGAGCGTCTCGAACTGCTCCGGCTGCGTCTCCTCCATGCGGCGGACGACCGCCTGCCGCTCCTCCCGGCTGAGCGGCGAGAGCGGCCCGCCGCAGTCAGCGACCGTCTGCGCCAGATCGTCCAGCGCCGACTCGCCCGTTTGCGCCATCAATCGATCCGCCACCAGGCCATGGGTGCCGGCGTCGCTCGCGGCCGGGAATCGCCCGTCGCCCGGCAGCAGAACGTCCACCAGCTCCTTGAGCATCGTCGCGATCACCGCGGGCGTCGTCGCGGGTTCGGTCATCGCCGGCCGCTCCCGGTTATCCAGTTCAT
Organism: Alphaproteobacteria bacterium; assembly: GCA_965262755.1. GTDB lineage: Bacteria > Pseudomonadota > Alphaproteobacteria > UBA828 > UBA828 > WTGU01. The sequence continues at coordinate 3,423,238 of OZ253557.1, forward strand.
CGCCACGGCTATTTCGTGCTCCCCGCCGTCAAGCCGCGGATGAGCCAACGCTGGAAGAACATCGCCAACAGGTAGACCGGCACGATGCCGATGAGCGACGCGACCGACATCTGCCCGTAGCGAAGCTGCCGGTCCCCCTGATAGAGCGAGAGGCCAACCGGCAGGGTCTGCGTGCTTTCGCTCCGCGTGAGGAAGGAAGCCAGCAGGAATTCGTTGTAGGCCAGGATCAGGCAAATGATCCCGGTGCTGATGATGCCCGGCATGAGCAGGGGCACCGTGATGCGGAACAGCACGGAGCCATAGCCCGCGCCGTCGATGCGCGCGGCATCCTCAAGCTCCTCCGGCAGGCGGCGCACGAAGCTCGACAAGAGCCAGAAGGCGACGGGCAGGTTCATCACGCCGTAGACGAGGGCCATGCCGGCCAGCGAGTTCAACAGCCCGATCGAGCGAAGCAGGAAGAAGAGGGGGAAGAGCGCCACGATCGGGGGTGCCACGTAGGTGGCAAGGATGAACGCCGGCAGGAACTTGCCGCCGATGCGATAGCGCACGATGGCATGGGTCGCGGGCACCGCGATGACGAGCGTCACCAGCGCGCCGCACGCGGCGACGACGATCGAATTGCGCAGGTAGGTTCCGACGGCGACCGAGTTCCACGCGTCCGGGTAGTTCTGCCAGAACCACTCCTGCGGTATGAAGCCGCCGCTCGCGATATCGGGCTGCGCCTTGAACGAGACCATGAACATGAAAATCATGGGGAAGACGAAGAAGAGCACGACCGCCGCAGTTCCCGCCCACCGCGCAATGGTCCAAAGATCGACCGGCGAGTCCGAGAGCCAGGTGCCGCCGTCGATATTCTTGGTGCCGGCGGCTCTCACGACAGCCTCTTCTCGGCGAAGTCGTGGGCGGTGGTGAAGGGGATGGTGACGAGGCCCACGACCACGGCGAACATGAGTGTCTGTGCCGCGGCCGCGCCGATGTCGAACTGCTGGATCGCGACCCGGTAGATGTAGAAACTCGAGACGGTCGTCGCCTGGCCCGGCCCGCCGGCGGTCAGCACGAAGACGAGGTCGAAGACCTTGAAGCCGATGACGAGCTTGAGCACGGCAATGGCGAGCAGCGCGGGCGCCAGCATCGGCAGCGTGATGCTCCAGAACATCGCGGGCCCTGACGCGCCGTCGAGCTTGGCCGCCTCGTAGATATCCTCCGGCAGGGTCTGGAGGGCGGCATAAGTCATCAGCGCGATGAACGGCGTCCACTGCCACACGTCCGCCAGACACACGAAGGGGAACGCCATGGTGGGCGAGCCCAAAAAACTCACGGGCTGGCTGAAGAGCGCCATGTCCATGAGGAAGCTGTTGAGCCAGCCCCCCTTGGGCATGAGCAAGAGCTGCCACATGACGGCGACGGTGATCGGCGGCGTCATCAGCGGCAGGAGGATGAGCGTGCGCAGGATCTGCCGGCCCTTCACCGCGCGATCGAGGAGAAGGGCGACGACCACGCCAAGGACGAACGACGCCAGCGTCGTCATCAGCGCGAATATGGCGGAGCGAAGCAGGGACTTGGTGAACTTCGACTGCCCGATGGCGTCCGTGTAGTTCTCGACGCCGACCCAACCGCGGAAGAGGGTGCCGAGATTGGAATCGGAGAAGGAAAGGAAGATCAGGTAGATGAAGGGGTAGACGGCGAAGACGACCAAGCCGCCGATAAGCGGCATGACCACCGCCCAGCCGATCAACCTGCGTCGGTCAAGGGTGAGCAAGCCGGCCCGGCGCCCCCTCACATGCGATCCGGCTCGCGCGTCCCGAGGCGCAGTTTGCGACTCAGCCATGTCTGGGAATCGAGGCGGCCGCCGCTAGAGGATGCTCAACGCCGGCGGCCGCCTGGCACACGGTATTGTCAGCGCCCGGACTCGGTCAGACGATCTCGGATCGTGTCGACCATCCGCCGTGTCCGGGCGTTTCTCCGCGCCTGTCGGCGTCTCGCTACTGAGCGAACCGATGCTTAGCCCAGGATATCCTCCCAGGAGGCCTGGGCATCGGCCATGGCTTGCTCGACGGTCTTGTCGCCGGCCATCATCAGGCCAAGCTCGTCCGTGAGCGACTGCATGAGCTTGGGCGATTCCGGCTTCGTCGGCCAGGCGAAGGCGTCGTCAATGGCCTGCTCGACGGCGTCCGCCTGCAGCGGCGCGAACTCGCGATAGGCGGGCATGGCCGAGCGCCGGGTCGGGTCCACGCCGGTGGTGTTGTCGGTGAGCACGCGGATGTGGAAGTCCTTGCTCGACGACATGCGCACGAACTCCCAGGCCATCTCGGGGTTGTGCGATCCCGACGAGACACCGAAGGACCAGCCCGCGTTCATCGCCGGCCGGTTGACCGTGTTGCTGCCGGCGACAGGCATGGGCACGACGCCCCACTTGTCGACGATCTGACTCTGGTTGGCGTCCTGCGCCCAGGTGCCGAGGTCGGTCCAGAACTCGATCATGGCAGCGCCCCCGCTCAGGAACACGGGGATCGAGTTGCCGAACTCGGTCTCCAGCGGCGTCGGCACCGCAGAGGGGCCGGCCTCAAGCATCGTCCGCGCAGCGCCGATCGCGGCATCGCTGGTGAGCGCAGGCGCGCCGTTGGCGTCGAGGAAGTCGCCGCCGTAACCACCCAGCCGGTTCGCGTAGGTCGAGCAGAGGATGATCGGAAACTGCTTGCACATCAGCAGGGCGCCGTAGACGCCGTTGGCGGATTCCGCATCCGTCACCGCCTTGGCGACCGCGTTGTACTCGTCCCACGTGGCCGGCGGCTGCAGGCCGTTCCGGTCGAGGATTTCCCTATTATAGAAGAGAACGTGCGTGTCGCCGTCGTAGGGCAGGCCGTAGCGGCGCCCGTCCACCAGGGTATAGGCGTCGTAGAGCGCGCCCAGGAAGTCGGCGGGGTCGATATCGGTCTCCTCCGCCGTGATGCGGTCGGTGATGTCGGCGAGCACGCCGTCCCGCACCAGCGCTTCCTTGTCGACATACCAATACTGGAAGACGTCGATTTCGTTGATGCCGGACATCACGTCCAGCGTCGATTGTGCCGTGATCTGGTCGTAGGGGACCTTCACTCCTTCGACCGCGGCGCCGGTGAGCTCGGTGAATCCCGCGGACAGCGGTTTGATCGAGCCTGCGTGCGGGTTGATGATCATGAAGCGCAGGGTCTCACCGGACCAGTCCGACGCGCGCGCCTGGCTCGCAAAGGTGCCGGTGCCGGCGGCGGAGAGCGCGGCCGCCCCTGCCGCCGTACCCTTCAGAAAAGTCCGCCGCGAGAGCGGGTTGCTCGACCAAGAGTTTCCACGGTCGGTCATCGATCTATTCCTCCTCGTAACGCGCGTTGGCTCGCGCCGCCGTTCGGCGTGTCGCCCTGCGTTCCTGAATAGGGGATGCGTGCCGTGCCATCAACTCAAAACGTCGGTGCAGCGTTTTCCGGGCGGCCTCTGCCGTTGGCGCTTCCAGGTAACGAGCCGATTGGACTATGGTTACCGGCTCATGTGCGGTTCGCGACTATCGCAAGCGAACGCGCGCCAGAACACGCGGGCGAAAGCAGGGTTCCCGGCCGACACCAGGCAGCGATTGATGGGCAAGGCAAACGGCGAGGCGGGAGCGGACGCCGCGGGAGGCGATTCCGTGCTCGAGATCGAGCTAACGCTCAGCGGCGATCCCGCTGCCCTCGACCGCGGCTGGCGCGCGGCTGTCCCCGCGGGCGGAGGCAGCACATCGCGGCGGCTGCGCAGCACCTATTTCGATACCGGCGATTTCCGCCTGCGCCGACGTGGCTTCACGCTGCGCATCCGCGAGGACGGGGAACGGCTGGTCCAGACCCTGAAGTCGGACGGTCCGTCGTCAGCCGGCGCCGTACTCAAGCGCAACGAATGGTCGAAACCAGTCGAGGCGCCGGTGCCGAGCCTTCCCGTCGCATCCGACCCGGCGATCCGCGACGCTATTGGGCCACTGCAAGCGGCGGAGCTGGCGCCCGCGTTCTCCACCGACGTCATGCGTCGCACCGCCGTGGTCGAGGTCACAGCGCCCGATCATGGCACGGCCCTGGTCGAGCTCGCGCTCGATAGCGGGGAGATCAGGGCGCGGAACAGAGTCGACACCATCGCCGAGTTGGAGCTCGAACTGATCGAGGGGCCGGCGAGCGCTCTCTACGAGCTCGCCATGACGCTGCAAGCCTCGGCGCCGCTCAGCATACAGACGGCGAGCAAGGCGAAGCGCGGCTACGTCCTCGCCGGCGGGGAGAGTTATGCCGGCTACAAGGCGCCGGCCCTCGCGCTCGCGGAAGGCATCTCCGTGGATGAGGCCCTCGGCAAGATTTTTCGCACCTGCGCCAATCAATGCGCCGCGAACCACGATGCGGTGCTGGACCGCAGCGATCCTGAAGGCGTGCACCAGTTTCGCGTCGCTCTGCGCCGGATGCGCTCGGCCCTCGTGGTCTTCAAGACTGTTCTCCCGGCCGAGGACGCCGCCTGGTTGGAGCGGGAGGCCTGCCGTCTTATCGAACTGCTTGGCCCGGCGCGCGACTGGGACGTGTTTATCACCGAGACGCTCGCCGCGGTCCGGGACGCCCGGCCGGACGACACCACTCTCGCGTGTCTCGCAGTTGCGGCCGAGGCGGAACGGGCACGCGCCTACGAGCAGGCGGAGGCGTTGCGCGCGCCAGAACACACGTCATTCTTGCTCCGCTTTGGCCGGTGGATTGAGATCGCGGGTTGGCGGGGCGAGGCAAACGGCGCCTTACTCGACCAGCCGCTCGCGAGTCTCGGGGGGGCCCTGCTCGACAGGCGGCACGAGCGGGTGCTTAAGCGCGGACGCAATTTCGCGCGACTCTCGGACGACCGTCTTCACAGGCTCAGGATCGCGCTCAAGAAGTTGCGTTACGCGGGCGAGTTTTTCGCCGCTCAATTCCCCGACGGTAAGCCGCGCCCCTATATCAACGCTTTGCGCAGGCTTCAGGACGACCTCGGCCGACTCAACGACGCTGCCGTCGCTGAGCGTTGTTTGAAGGAGTTGCTCGCCACCCACCGGGAAAGCGTCGATTTCGTTGCGATCGGGGTGGGCGCCGGGCAGGTGATTGGCTGGCACGCCCGCGTACGCAAGGAGACCCGGGACCAGACCGCCGAGGATTGGCGCACCTTCGTCGCCGCTATTCCCTATTGGCGCGCCGCCAGCGGCGGGTCGATCGAGTGAGCCTGCCGGAATCCGACGAGAACACGTCTCATAGAAGCCAACGGCCGCACGCCCTCCGATGGTATGAGAGTGGGGGAAGTGTGGCAGCCCATTCGCGATTCGTGCGCCGGCCGTTCTGAAACCGGGAGAGCGCCGACATGCCTGAAATTCGACGGGACGAAAGCGCTGGCACCGCCGGCAAGCCGCTTCCCAGTCATACCAGAGTCGCCGTCATCGGCGGCGGCGTGGTCGGTTGCTCAATCCTCTTCCACCTGGCGAAATTCGGGTGGAAGGATGTCATCCTGCTTGAGCGGCACGAGCTTACGGCCGGATCGTCGTGGCACGCGGCCGGGATGATCCACACGCTTTCGTCGGATCCCAATATCTCCCGCCTGCAGGGCTACACGATCAACCTCTACAAGGAGATCGAGGAGACCTCGGGTCAGTCCGTCGGCTTGAACAACACCGGCGGCTTCTATCTCGCCTCGACGCGAGACTGGTACGACTATCTGAAGCGCGAGCGCTCCAAGGCGCGCTACATGGGGCTAGACCAGGAGTTCATCTCGCCCAGGGAGGTGGCGGAGCGCCATCCGCTGATCGACCCGAAGCACTATTACGCGGCGCTCTGGGACGAGCTCGACGGCGATCTCGACCCCTCCGGCGCGACCTACGCCTTCGCCAAGTCGGCCCGCGTGCACGGCGCGCAGTATTTCACGCACACCCCGGTGGTGGAGACGAACCAGCGGCCGGACGGCTCGTGGGACGTGGTCACGCCGCGCGGCACGGTCCATGCCGAGTACGTCGTGAACTGCGGCGGGTTGTGGGCGCGCGAGGTGGGGGAGATGGCGGGAGCCGCGCTCCCCGTTCAGCCGATGGAGCACCATTACCTCATCACCGAGCCGATCCCGGCGATCGTCGAGCGGATGGGGGAGGGGGGTGCCGGCCGCCTGCCGGGCGGCATCGACTACGAGGCCAACATCTATTTCCGGCAGGAACGCCAGGGCGTCCTGCTCGGGACCTACGAGCCGAAGTCGACCCCGTGGAACGTCTCCGGCACGCCGCTCGACTTCGGTCAGGAGTTGCTGCCGCCCGATCTCGACCGCATCGCCGACCGGCTGGAGATGTCGTTCGAGCGTATCCCGACGCTCGGCGAGGCGGGGATCAAGGACATCATCTGCGGCCCCTTCACCTTCGGCCCCGACGGCAATCCCCTGATCGGCCCAGTGCCGGGGATGCGGAACTACTGGGTCGCGGTGGGCGTCATGGCGGGATTCTGCCAGGGCGGCGGCGTCGGGCGCAGCATCGCCGAGTGGATGATCGACGGCGAGCCTTCAATCGACGTGTGGGCGATGGACATCGCCCGCTTCGGCGAGTTCGCGACACCCGAATGGGGCACGGTCAAGTCGTCGGAGAACTACGAACGCCGCTTCGTGATGACCTTCCCCAACGAAACCCTGCCGAAGGGCCGGCGCCAGAAGACCACCGCGCTCTACGACCGGCTGGTCGCGAAGGGCGCGGTCATGGACCAGGGATTCGGGCTGGAGCACGCGCTCTGGTTCGCCGACGGTCCCGGGGACGCCCATGAGGATCCGTCCTTCCGACGCTCCCGCGCGCATGACTACGTGGCGCAGGAGGTGAAGGCGGTTCGCGAGGCCGTGGGCTGCATCGAGATCGCCAACTACTCCAAGCATGCGTTTACCGGCCCCGGCGCCCGCGCCTTCCTGAATCGTGTGCTGGCCGGTCGCGTGCCGAAGCCGGGCCGCCTCGCGCTCACCCCGATGCTGACGGAGAATGGCAAGCTCTATGGCGACCTCACCGTCGCGTGCTTGTCCGAAGACGATTTCATGGTGTTCGGCTCAGGCGCGATGCAGGAGGCGCACCGGCGCTGGTTCGAGCAACGCCTCGGAACGGGCGTCGACTACCGCAACCGTTCGGATGACCTGCACGGCATCGGGCTCTCAGGGCCGAACTCGCGCGATCTGCTGGCCCGGATCACCCGGGCCGACGTGTCCGCTGAGGCGTTCCGCTTTCGCGATATCCGCCAGATGTTCGTCGGCGGCGTGCCGGCCATCGTCTCGCGGCTCAGCTTCTCGGGCGAGCTCGGCTACGAGATCTATGTCGCGCCGCAGTACCAGATTGCTTTGGCGGAGGCGATCGAGGGGGCGGGCGCGGATCTCGGCCTCCGTTGGTACGGTGCGCGCGCGCTGATGTCGCTCAGGCTGGAGAAGGCCTGGGGAGTCTGGACCCTCGACTATCGCCCCGACTTCACGGCCGCCGAGAGCGGCCTCGACGCCTTCATCCTGTGGGACAAGGAATTCGTCGGCAAGGCGGCGGCCGAGGCGGAGCGCCGGGCGGGGCCCGCGAAGCGCCTGGTGCCGCTTGTCATCGACTCGCCCATGATCGACGGCGAGCCCATCGACGTCTCGAACGACGAGGCAATTCTGCGGGATGGTGCTGCGGTCGGCTATGTCTCCTCCGGCGGCTACGCGCATCACGTCGGGCAGTCCATGGCTTTGGGCTACGTACCGACCGAGATCGCAACGACCGACGAGCGCTTCGACGTCGAGATCCTGGGGGAGATGTTCCCGGCACGCGTTCAGACCACGCCGCTCTACGATCCTAACGGCGGGCGGATGCGGAACTGATATGTCTCTGTACTCGTCCTCCCTCACCACTCATTACGGCCCGGTGCGACGGCGCACCTGCCCCTCGTCGGGGCCGAGGGCGACAGACGGTCGGCTATGGGTTAGGCTTGGCGATTAAGGCAGGGAGAATGGGGCCGCGCGCACCTCTACCAAGATCGGTGCACTGTTTGCATCGGGATCGAGCGGTGCCGGCACGGAGCAACAATCGGAGGACAGACTCATGAAAGACAAGAAAGTGTTAAGCCGTGACCCGCGGCGGTACACGCTGCCGTCGGAGCGCGCGTTGGGCGCCGAGACTCACTCCTATATGCCAGAGCTCTGCGACCAGCTTCAGACGGGCAGGATCAGCCGGCGCGACTTCCTGCGCCAGGCGGCGCTGTTCGGCGTGGCGACCGGCACGGTCTACGCCATGGCCGACAAGCTCGGCGGCGGCGTCATCGGTTCCGCAATGGCGGACGAGATGCCAAAGGCAGGCGGCACGCTCAGGGTTTCCATGCGTGTGCAGGAGATGACCGACCCGGCAACCTTCCCCTGGACGGAGAGGTCGAACGTCTCGCGCCTCATGGTGGAGTATCTGACCAGGACAAGATCCGACAACGTCACGGTCCCCTATCTCGCCAAGAGTTGGGAGGCCTCCGACGATCTCGCGACCTGGGTGTTCCACTTGAACGAAGGCATCACCTGGTCGAACGGCGACGCCTTCACCTCGGCCGACGTCGCCCACACGGTCAACCGCTGGCTCGACCCGGCGGTTGGTTCATCGAACCTTGGCCTCTTCGGCGCCATGGTCGAGGAGGGCGAGGACGGCCAGCCGCGGGGCATCGCGGGCGCGGTGGAGGTGATCGACGATCACACCATCCAGTTCAACCTGAAGCAGGCCGCTCTGGCCATGCCGGAGAACTTCTACAACTACCCGACCGCCATCGTGCACCGGGGCTTCGGTGTGGATTACGATGCCGATCTCTCGGCAAATCCCATCGGCACCGGCCCGTTTGAGCTCGCCGAGTACGCGCTCGGCGAAAGGGCCATCATGCGGAAGGCGCGGGACTGGTGGGCCGGCCCGTTCCACCTGGATGAGATCCACTATTTCGACCATGGCGAGGACACCAACGCCTCGATTGCGGCGCTTGCCTCGCAGCAGGTGGACATGGTCTTCCGTCTGCCGAACAACCTCATCGACGCGGCGCAGGCTCTGCCCTTCGTGGATATTCACCCGGTGACGACGGCGCAGACCGCTGTCATGCGCTTCCGCATCAGCGAGGCGCCTTTCGACAATCTCAAGCTTCGCCAGGCGGTCGCGGCCTGCATGGACCACCAGGAGATCCTGGACAAGGCGTTCCAGGGCCGAGGTCAGATTGCCGAGAATCACCATGTTTGCCCGATCCATCCCGAATATGCGGCGCTGCCGCCGCTCAAGCGGGATATCGAGAAGGCGAAGGCGTTGCTGGCGGAGGCCGGCTATCCTGACGGGATCACGCTCGAGATCGCCAACGGCGATACTGAAGGCCCGTGGATGACGGACGCCTGCGCGATCTTCAAGAACCAGGCGGCGCCGGCGGGCATCGACATCAACATCAACAAGATGCCGGCCAACCAGTATTGGGAGCTGTGGGACAAGGCACCGTGGGGTTATACGGCGTGGACGCATCGGCCGCTCGGCACCATGGTGCTCGGCCTTGCATACCGGGCCGGCGTGCCGTGGAACGAATGCGCCTACAACAACCCGGTCTTCGATGCGGCGCTCGACGATGCCGAGGGCACCCTCGACGTTGAGGAGCGCAGGACGAAGATGGAGGTCTGCCAGCAGATCATTCAGGACGACGCGATCGTCCCGCAGCCCTTCTGGCGCTCGGTCTACAAGGCGTCGAACAAGCGGGTCAAAGGCCACCAGACCCATCCGACGCTGTATCATCAGTTCCACAACGTGTGGTTGGACGACGCGTAAGCAACGAGCGGCGCGGGAGGCTCCGGGCTCCCGCGCCGCGTTTTTCGCCGCGGGGAGCTGCGCGCGTGTGGGTACTGTCTGACGGTCGGAGACCGACATGGTCCAACTGATCGTAAGGCGGGTCGGCATGATGGTTCTCATCATGCTGGTCGTCGCGCTGCTGCTGTTCCTCATCAACGAGGGCGATCCGCGGCTCATCGCCCGCAGCGTTCTCGGCCCCTACGCGCAGGTCCAGCAGCTTGACGCCTGGGTCGTCGAGAACGGCTACGACCGCTCCATTTTCATCCGCTATTTCGAGTGGATCGGCCGGATGCTTGGCGGCGACCTGGGCCAATCAGTCATCTACAAGCGGCCCGTAAACGAGATTTTCTGGGACCGCCTCGGCAATACCGGCATCCTGGCCGGCGTCACCTTCGTCATCATGGTCCTGATCGGGCTCACCCTCGGCGTGCTGGCGGGCATGAAGGAAGGCTCGACGCAGGATCGGGCGATCTCGGTCTTCTCCATCATCACCACCTCGATCCCGGAATACGCGAGCGCAGTCTTCCTCGTCGGGATCTTCGTCTTCTGGCTGGGCTGGCTGCCGGGAACCTCGTCGATGACCTCCGGCTTCGACCCGGTCCAGATGATTCTGCCGGTGTTCGTGCTCACCCTCTACGGTTTCGGCTACATCGCGCGGATGACCCGGGCGTCGATGGCCGAGGTCATGACCACGCCCTACATCCGAACCGCGGTGCTCAAGGGCCTGCCCTACCGGCGTATCATCATGAAGCACGCGCTCCGGAACGCGCTGATCGCGCCGTTTACGGTGATCATGCTGCAGATCAACTGGCTGCTCTCGGGCGTGGTCGTGACCGAGTTCGCGTTCGGCTACAAGGGATTCGGCGCGCTGCTGCTGGAGGCGGCACTCCGGCGCGATATCTTCGTCATCGAGGCCTGCGGCGCGGCGGCAGTCTTCGTTGCCGTTTTTACGCAAACCGTGGGCGACCTCGGCTACACCTACCTGAACCCGAGGATCCGGTTCAAATGAGCCGCTCCGCATGAGTGTCGCCCGCGAGCCGGCTGCCAGGCTGGGCACGAATATCGCATCGGCGCTCCGGCCGGTCATGCTGCTTCGGGAGAGTCCGGTCGGCATGATCGGCGGCGCCATCGTCCTGATGTTCGTAATCCTGGCGATCTTCGCCGAGTTCATCGCGCCCTTCGACCCCAATGCGACGATGGTGCCCTTCGTCTATCCGGGCGCGGAGGGGCCGGACGGGCGCGTCTTCCTGCTGGGCACGGATCACCTGGGCCGGGACATCCTGTCGCGGATCATCTTCGGCGGTCAGCGGGTCCTCTTCTACGCCACTGCGGCCACGGCCTGCGCCTACGTCGTGGGCATCCTCATGGGCCTCGCGGCCGGCTACTTCCGGGGCTACCTGGACGAGCTTCTCTCGTTCGTCGCCAACGTCATTCTCTCCTTCCCCATCATGGTGCTCTACGTGCTGATCATCGCAAAGGTCGGCGCGTCGGGGATCAACATCATCTTCGCGGTCGTCTTCGCGTCGTCGCCCGGCGTCATGCGCATCGTACGCGGTGTCACGATGGACATCGCCACCCGCGATTACATCGCCGCGGCCCAGACCCGGGGCGAGGGACCCTGGTACATCATGTTGGTGGAGATCCTGCCCAACGCGCGCGGGCCGCTGATCGTCGATTTCTGCCTGCGCATGGGCTACACGACGATCACCATCGGCGCGCTGGGCTTCCTCGGTCTCGGCCTGCCGCCGCCTGACCCGGACTGGGGCGGGATGATCACCGAGACCCGCGCCTTCGTCTCCGGCGGCTTCCCCCACATGGCGATCCTGCCCGCCTGTGCGGTGTCACTGCTGGTGCTCGGCTTCAACCTGCTGGCTGACGGCCTGCGCGAAGTGTCGCTCAGGGATTAGGAGGCGGTATGTCGGACGATAGCCACGAGCCGCCGGTCCTCGAGATAACCGGCCTCTGCCTCAGCTACCACACACGGGCCGGCGAGGTGCCGGCGGTCTACGACTTCGATCTCACCGTGGCCAAGGGCGAATCGGTCGGGCTTGTCGGCGAATCCGGCTGCGGCAAGTCCACCGTGGCCAACGGCATCATGCGTTACATGGGACACAACGGCGACATCGTCGGCGGCACCATCAAGTTCAAGGGCCGGGACATGGCCGAGATGTCCGAGGAGGAAATCCGCCGCGTGCGCGGCAAGGACATCGCCATGATCTATCAGGAGCCGATGGCATCGCTTAATCCGAGCCTGACCCTCGGCGCCCAGCTCATGGAAGTGCCGATAATCCACGAGGGTGTGAGCCGGGCCGAGGCCTTCCAGCGCGCTTACGACATGCTGGCGGCGGTAGACATCCCGGACCCGAAGCGCCTGATGATCTCCTATCCGCACCAGGTCTCCGGCGGCCAGCAGCAGCGCGTGGTGATTGCCATGGCGCTGCTCTCGCAACCGGCGCTTCTGCTTCTTGACGAGCCCACGACGGCGCTCGACGTGACGGTGGAGGCGGGGATCGTCGATCTGATCGCCGAGCTCAGCCGCAAGACCGGCTCGTCGCTGCTCTACATCTCCCACAACCTCGGTCTGATGCTGGAGGTCTGTGACCGTATCTGCGTCATGTATTCGGGCGAGGTCGTGGAGGAAGGAACGATCGATTCCATCTTCTCCTGGCCCAAGCACCCCTACACGCAAGGGCTCTTCGGCTGCATTCCGCTGCCCCATGCCGACAAGAACGCGCGCCCGCTGGTCTCGATCAAGGGCCAGCTTCCGCTCCCCCACCAGCGGCCCGAGGGCTGTAATTTCGGCCCGCGCTGCGGCTTCTTTGCGGGCGGCCGGTGCGACACGGGCCTGATCCCGATGGAGAAGGTGCACACCGACGACGATCCCGCTCACAGGGTCCGATGTACGCGCTGGAACGAGATCGACGTTACCGAAGTGGTGCGCGTGGAGGAGAGCCGTGAGCCGATCGACGTCGGCGAGACCGTCCTCGAAGTCACCAACATGCGCAAGTACTACAAGGTGCGCGATCGTTCGTTTGCGGCTTTGTTGTCCGGCGGTGCGGTGCGCGAGGTCAAGGCGAACGAGAGCATCAGCTTCCGCGCGGGTGAGGGCGAGACGGTTGCCATCGTCGGTGAATCGGGCTGCGGCAAGTCCACCTTCGCCAAGGTGCTGATGGGGCTGGAGACCGCGACCGACGGCGAGGTCCGGCTCGACGGGACCGACCTCGGCGCCATTCCGGTCAACAAGCGTACGGCGGCGCAGCTCTCTTCGCTGCAGATGGTGTTCCAGAACCCGAACGACACGCTCAACCCGTCCCACTCGGTCGGCTACCAGATCGGCCGGGTGATCAAGCGCTTCGGCATCGAACGCAATTCGGTCAAGCGGCTGGAGCGGGTGCAGGAGCTGTTGGATACGGTGAAGCTGCCGCGCACCTTTGTTTCGCGAAAGCCGCGTCAACTCTCGGGCGGCCAGAAGCAGCGGGTGGGCATCGCCCGCGCCTTCGCCGGCAACCCCAAGACGGTGATTGCGGACGAGCCGATCTCGGCGCTCGACGTCTCGGTTGCCGCCGCGGTGACGGAGCTGCTGATGGACATTCAGCGCGAGCACCGCACCACGCTGCTCTTCATCAGCCACGATCTTTCGGCGGTCCGCTATCTCGCCGACCGCGTGGTGGTGATGTACCTCGGGCAGATCATGGAGCGCGGCTCGACGGAAGAAGTCTTCTCGCCGCCCTATCACCCCTACACCGAGGCGTTGCTCTCTGCGGTGCCGATTGCCGACCCCGAGGTCGAGAGGCGGCGTATTGTCCTGCAAGGCTCGCTGCCGAGCCCGCTCAACCCGCCCAAGGGGTGCCCGTTCTCGACGCGTTGCCCGCGCAAGCTCGGCGAAATCTGCGAGACCGAGCCGCCCCCGCTCAGAACCAACGCCGACCGTCACGTGATTGCCTGCCATATCCCGCTCGAAGAGCTGCGCGAGGTCGAGCCCGTGATCTCCATTCCCGACCGGGACCAACACGGCTCGCAGTGACCCTGTGAGCGAGTTGCCGCCGGCGCCGGACGAGACGGCCCTTCGGCTGGGCCGGCTGGCGCGGCTGCGCGCCGAGATGGCGCGGTTCGAATTCGCGGCACTGGTGCTGACCGACCCGCACAATGTGCGCTACGCGACCGGCGCGCGGAACATGATGCCCTTCGTCCTGCGCAATCCGGCCCGTTATGTGTTCGTGCCCTTGGAAGGGCCGGTCGTCTTGTTCGAGTTCGCGGGTTGCGAGCACCTGGAACGGGACAATCCAGCGATCGACGAGATTCGCGCTTCAACGACGGTCTCCTACGTGGCGCGCGGACCGCTGCTGGATGAGACGGCAAGGGTTTGGGCGGGGGAGATCGCCGCGCTGATGCGCCAGCACTGCCCGGGCGAGACACGGATCGGCCTGGAGCGCCTCGATGCGCGCGCTGTCGGCTATCTCGCCGACGCGGGCTTCACCATCCTCGACGCTCAGGCGCCGGCCGAAAGGGCGCGCTCGATCAAGACACCGGAGGAAATCGTCTGCTCGAAGCGTTCGATGGCGTGCGTCATGGCGGCGGAGCAGGCACTGCAGGATGCCGCGAGGCCGGGGATCACCGAGAACGCGCTGTGGGGGGAGTTCCATCGTCACGTAATCGCCAACGACGGGGATTACGTGGAGACCAGACTGCTCAGCTCGGGCGAGAGAACCAACCCCTGGTTTCAGGAGACCGGCACCCGCGCGATCCAAGCCGGCGAGCTGATTGCCCACGATACCGATGTCGTCGGCCCGCACGGCTATTACGCCGACTTCTCGCGCACCTTCCTCTGCGGCGGCGGCAAGCCGTCGCCGGCGCAGCAAACGCTCTATCGCCTCGCCCATGAGCAGATCCAGCACAACATGGCGCTGATCGAGCCGGGGCGGTCGTTCCGGGAGATCACGGAGGCGGCCTGGACGATTCCCGCCCCGTACTACGCAAGGCGGTACTTCGTGATGATTCACGGCATTGGTGCCACCGGCGAATATCCGTACGTGATCTACGAGGCCGACTATGACGGCGGGCAAGACTATGACGGCGTCGTCGAACCCAATATGACGCTCTGCGTGGAGAGCTTCATCGGCCACGAAGAGGGCGGTGAGGGGGTGAAGCTCGAAGAGCAGGTTCTGGTCACCGAGACGGGGATCGAGCTGATGAGCAAGTTCCCGTTGGACGAGAGGCTGCTTGGCCACGAGGTGTGACGATGGGGATGCCGTTTCCGCCGCTGCCGTCTGGCCAATTCGACATCATCTATGCCGACCCGCCGTGGGATTACAAAGGGCAACTTCAACACGCCGGCGAGGGCAGCCAGGACACAGGCGGCGCCGTCAGGCACTATCCGACCGTGACCCTCGACGATCTCAAGACCTTGGACGTCCCAAGAATTTCGGCGCGAGACTGCCTCTTGTTCATGTGGGCGACCAATCCGCACCTGGATCAGGCGATCGACCTGGGCAAGGCATGGGGGTTCGCCTGGGCCACGGTCGCCTTCGTGTGGGACAAGGTGAGGGTAAACCCCGGCTTCTATACCATGAGCCAATGCGAGCTCTGTCTCGTGTTCAAGAAGGGTAAGATTCCGTCCCCGCGCGGCGCCAGGAACGTCCGCCAGCTTGTCACGGCCAAGCGTGAAGCACACTCGCAAAAGCCGGACGAGGTGCGGCTGCGAATAGACAAAATGTTCCCTCTTCTCCGCAAGATGGAGCTGTTCGCGCGCGAGCCGGACGGGCTCGGCTTGGCGAATCCCAATTGGACGGGTTGGGGGTTCGAAGCTGAGGGGACGCCGGCGCCTGGAGAGGTGCGAAAGCTGGCAGGATGAGGCCGTTCGACGGCGAGGTCCGATGCGCGGGCGCATACTGATTCCACTGATCGTATTGCGCCTCATTCCCGGGGCGAGTTCAAAGCGATGGGAAGGGAGCGTCTATGGATAGAAGCGGACAGGCTGTAGCCACGTCGATCGACGACCGGACGCATCGAGGCCCGGACCGTAGTACGCTCCAGTCGCGCTTCCCCGTCCCGATAGGAATTGCCCCATGACTGACGGCACCGACCGCACCAATTCCGCGCGCCAGCACGGTGCGATGGAGCACACAATCCCGCCGTGCGATCTCGACGAGGTCCGCCGCTACCGGCTCGCGCGGGTGCGCGAGGCCCTGGCCGCGCGCGACCTCGCCGGCATCATCCTCTACGACCCGGTGAACATCCGCTACGCCACAGATGCATCCAATATGCAGGTCTGGTGTGCCCACAACGAGGCGCGATACCTCTACGTGCCGACCGAAGGTCCGGTCACTCTCTTCGAATTCGGCGGGGGCAGCGACCTGATTAACGCGGGACTTCCCACAATCGACGAGGTCCGCGGCGCGACCTACGTGCTCTATTTCATTGCCGGCGGGCGGCAGGCTGACAACGCGCGAGCCTGGGCGGCCGAGCTGGACTCGGTGATTCGCGAGCGGGGCGGCGGCAACCCGCGGATCGCCATTGATCGCGTCGGGCCGGTGGGCATGATTGAGATGCAGCGCCTCGGGTATGAAATTCACGACGGCTTCGAAGTGATGGAGAACGCCCGCAAGATCAAGTCGGACGGCGAGATCATCTTGATGCGCCACGCCATAGCCGTGTGTGAGCAGGCGATCGCGCAGATGCGCGAGGCATTGCAGCCCGGCATCACGGAAAACGCGCTCTGGGCCGAGCTCCACCGCGGCAACATCGCGGGCGGTGGCGAGTGGATCGAGTGCCGCCTGCTGGCCTCCGGGCCGCGCACCAATCCGTGGTTCCGCGAATCCTCGATGCGGGTTATCGAGCGGGGCGACATCGTGGCCTTCGACACCGACCTTGTCGGACCCTACGGCTACTGCGCCGATATATCGCGAACCTGGGTGTGCGATGCGCGCCCGAGCGACGAGCAGCGGCGCATCTATGCCGAGGCCTACACTCACATACTGCACGATAAGGCGCTGCTGAAGCCCGGCGTGACATTCCGCGAACTGACCGAGCGCTCGCGCCCCCTCGGCGACGAGTTCTTGGACGGCCGCTATTCAGTGGCGATGCACGGGGTCGGGCTCTGCGACGAATACCCGGCCATTCCCTACCCGCAGGACTATGAGCCCGGAGACGACGGGGTGCTGCAGGAGGGGATGGTGATGTGCGTGGAGGCGCTCGCCGCGCCCGCCGGTGGCCGCGAGGCGGTCAAGCTCGAGGAGCAGGTGTTGATCACTGCAGACGGCTACGAGCAACTCTCCTCCTATCCGCTGGAAGAGGACTGGCTGTAGAGGAGGGGGAGGCGAGCCCCGGACCCAAGAGCGCC
This sequence comes from Alphaproteobacteria bacterium, assembly GCA_965262755.1. Taxonomy (GTDB): domain Bacteria; phylum Pseudomonadota; class Alphaproteobacteria; order UBA828; family UBA828; genus WTGU01. Next base: position 3,440,382 of record OZ253557.1, read on the forward strand.
GTCATGCAATCGATCCTGGACCTCGATCGCTGGCCGGTGGACGCGCTCGACAGCGCGCGCGGGCAGGCATTGGTCGCCCGCTGCGGGGGCGAGCTGCGGGACGCCGGCATGTTCAGTCTCGAGGGGCTCGTCCGGCCCCAGGCCCTTCGGGCTGCGATCGACGAGGTCGAGCCGCTCATCGACACGGCGTCCTTCACCCATGCCCGGGATCACAACATCTACTTCGATGACGAGATCGAGGGCCTTGAGGTCGGCCACCCGGCGCTGAGCCGACACACGACCGTCAATCACACGATCTGCGGCGACCAGATTCCGGCCAGCACGATCGCGCAGGTTTACGAGTGGGAGCCGCTTATCGACTTCCTGGCGGCGGCGCTGGAGAAGCCGCGGCTCTACCCGATGGCCGATCCCCTCGGCCGGATCAACGTCATGGCCTATGGGGCTGGCGAGCGGCTCAACTGGCACTTCGACCGGGCCGAATTCACCATCACCATCCTCTTGCAGGCGCCGCTCTCGGGCGGGGAGTTTCGGTACCGCAGCCGGCTCAGAAGTGACTCGGATCCGAACTACGAAGGCGTCGCCCGTCTTCTGACCGGCCATGACGAACGCGTGCAGACCCTGCCGCTCGCACCCGGCACGCTCAACGTCTTCAAGGGCAAGAACACGGCGCATCGGGTGACGCCGGTCGAAGGCGAGCGCGCAAGGATCATCGCCGTCTTTTCCTATTACGAGAGGCCCGACGTCGCCTTCAGCGATACGGAGCGTTTGGGGTTCTACGGCCGCACCGGCCCCGTGGGCGCCGAGGTGTAGCCGCACGAGATGACCGTATCGCTCTTCTACAATCCGCGCTGCCCCGACTGCGTGCGTCAGGCGAGCCTCACGGCGCGCATGGACTGGCTCGGCCGCGTCGAGCTGCGGACGGACGGGTCACCGCTGGGTCCGGTTCCCGTCGGTGAGATCGTCGTGGTGGAGAAGCAAAGCAGCAAGGCGTTCACCGGTGTCTACGCCACGCGCAAGGTATGCCTGCAGGTTCCCTTGTTTTTTCTCTATGGGCTCGCGCTCTACCTGCCGCCCGTGCGCGCCCTGTTCGGACGCGACAAGCAGGGCTGCAACGGCGACGCTTGCGAGATTTGACCGGAAGCGCTGCCGCTCACGGAGCGCCGTTGGTCTCCGCCGCCTCCATCATCTGCCGCGCCACCCAGCGGTAGAAGCAGTGGGTGGTGCGCTCCAGCACGGGGGAGAGTACGCCGCCCTTGTAGGCCGGCGAGGCGCGTCCACGCTGCATCCCTTCGACGACGAAGCGGTCTTCCTCGAAGATGCCCCGCCACTGTTGCGTGTTGGCCTCCCTGAGCTCGGCGCAGCCCTCGCCCATGGCTTCGTCGGCGAAGTAGTAGATGTCGAGATGCTCGATGGTGCGCCCGGTGCCCGCCGGCATCAGCGTGCCGACGAAGCAATGATCGGCGTGGACGCCGAAGAGCGCGGTCGGGAACAGCGCGACGTATTCTGCGGTCCCCTGCCAGCGCGCCGGCAGGCCCGGCATGGTCGGAAAGCCGTTGCTGTTTTCCGCGAGCTGCGGCCGGTAGGCGGTGCTGCCCTGGCCGGCGTAGCCGTCCTCCTCCTCCGCGATCTGGTAGTGATCCTCGAGCCTGGAATAGCTGTTGAGGCTGGGGTGGATCCAGGGCAGGTGATAGGCCTCGCAGAAGTTCTCCACCGCCAGCTTCCAGTTGCAGGCGACGTCCAGGGTGAAGGAGGAGTCGCTTTCTTCATAGCATAGGTCGGCGCCGTCAAAATCCTTCCAGCGCTTGGCCACCGGCGCGATGAAGGTCTCGAAGGGCTCTGCGTCGCCGCTCAGGTTGACGAATACGGCGTCGAACCATGTGGCGGTCCGCACCGGCTTCAGGCCATGCTTCGCCCGCTCGAAGCCTTCGCACGTGTGGCTGTCGGTGCCGCCGATCATCGGCGTGGAGCGAAGCGAGCCGTCCAGGTCGTAGGTCCAGGAATGGTAGGGGCAGCGGATCGCGCCGCGCGTCCGCGTGGGCTTGTCCATCAGCATCATGCCCCGATGGCTGCACACGTTGTGGAAGACGCGTACCTCGCCGTCACGCCCGCGCAGCATGAAGAGCGGCAGGCCGGCGAATTCGAGCGGCATGGCATCGCCCACCTCAGGAACGCGCCTGCCTGTGCCGATGCAGGCCCAGGTGCGGGCCAGGAGCACATCCTGCTCCCACTCCGCGAAGGCGTCCGACACATAGGCCTCGTTGGGCAGCCCGCTCGCCCACTCCTCGATCGGGCGCATCACGTTCGCCAGTGTGGTGCTCACGCCCGACCGGCTCTCCCACCAGCGATCTGTCATGGCTGCGTTCTCCAAAAGCCGGGAGCCTCTCAAGGCCGTGAATTCACGTCACTGCGAACTAGGAGCGTGCGCCGTAGAAGTTTTGATGCTGGGCGATTGGCGCGCGGCCGCCGGAGAGGCGGGATTTTGGCCCGAGTGTGGACATCTGGCCCGCCCGACTCTGGGATGGAAATCCCAGACCGGAAGGCCGGAACGGAAGAGATTCGCGTTTCATACGCGGTCGATGGGCACTGCGCGCCCCGGAGCAAGTGCGTTGGCAGGCCAGCACCTGCCTCAGCACGTGGCCACCGTCCCCATCCGCTTGATGTTCAACGCCAAGCACACGAGGTCCCACTCGCCGCGCACCTTCGCCAAGCCTCGCAGGCTGAATCGTCGGAATCCGAGCACCTCCTTGATCCACCCGTTCGGCGCCTCCGAGAGCCACTTGCGTTGCGCGTACCGGGCTTTGCCCGCGGGGCGCGCCAGTTTCTCACCCATGCGGTGCGTGGCAGGGAGCCGGGCCGGGTCGACCGCCACCTGGGACTTGCCTTCACGCCCCAGCGCTACGTGCGCGTCGATGCCGCGATCTTCCAGCTCCAACAGATCCGGCTCGTTGCAGTAGCCCGCATCGGCCAGTACCACCGCAGGCTCGACCCCAAACGTCTCGTTGATCTCGTCGAGCATCCCCACCAGCTGACCCTGGTCGCTGGCCTGTGGCCCCACCTGAGTCGCGACGATGATCTGGTGCTCCCCATCGACCGCCATCTGCGCGTTGTAGCACTGCTGGAATCCCTCGCTGCTGGTCTTCATGATCTGGCTCTCGGGATCGGTGAAATTGCTCTGCGCCTTCGGCGCGGGCTCGCCGTAGGCCCGCTTGTAGGGCCGCCCGCCCCGGGGATTGCGGTCCTGCCCAGGCTCGCGCCCGCGCTCAGCGTCGCGCCCGCGTTGCGCCGCCTCCAAACGCGCTTTGGCTGCCTGGATCGCCGCCAGGCGCTTCTCCCTGCGTTGCAACTCCTCGGGCAACTCGTCGCCCCGGAAATCCTCGCCCCAACGATCGTCTTCTTCGGCGTCCACCATCCCCGCCTTCGTCAGCAGCGCCTCGATCTCCGCCTGCAAGCGAGCCGCCTCTTTGCCCATCCGCTCATAGCTCATCGCCTTGCGCTTGCTCGCGTTCGCTCGCACCTTCGTCCCGTCGACCGAGAGCTTGCCGAACCGCGCCAGTCCCATCTCGCGCGCCACCTGCACCACCCCCACAAACAGCTCGCTGAACTCCGCCAGATGTCGGCGGCGGAACTCACATACCGTGCGATGTTGCGGGAAGTTGCCCGCCGCGAGCATCCGAAACGCTACATCCTCCTCCAGCTTTCTCGCCACCGCACGCGAGGAGAATGTGCCCGTCGCGTAGGCATAGATCAGCACCTTGACCATCATCGACGGCTCGTAGGGGGCGTTGCGTCGACCGTCCCCCTCGTAGGGCGCATAGAACGCCGTCAAGTCCAGTGCATCGACCACATCGCTGACGTGATGAGCCAGGTGCCCTGGGGGAACCCACTCCTGCAAGTCCGGCGGCAGAAGCAAGGGCTGCTCCGGCTGGTAGGGACGATACGTGGTCGGCATCGGGCAGTTCCCAAACGCAACTGGCGTGTCGCATCATACTGCCCCCTGACGCCAATCCACCCACACCCCATCCAATACCAACTTCGCCGCGCGGATTTTTCTACGGCGCACGCTCCTAGCGTTAATCGCTGCGACTACTATGAATCGCGGGCTCTGTCAGCGTCAAATTTTCGTGATCGGGGCAGCGTTGGCGGCGTGCCGGAATGCCGACCATTCTGAGTACTGCGTCACCCCTGCGGCGGCCCCGTCGCAGACCGTCGACGGCCTCGGTTGGCTGGGCTTGCGGAACCGACGCGAACGTACTGGAGACGGTCCCTGGCATCAACTAGCATGCGATGCGGACCACATTGCGCAAGACGGTACGGCAAACCGGGAGGACGACATGAACAGTGGAAACATTTTCAGGAGCTTCAGCTCCTCGCGCCGGCAATTCCTGAAGCAGTCGGCGGCGCTGGCTGCAGCGGTCGGCGTGGCGCCGGCGGTTCTCGGGGCGGGCGCAGGCAGCGCGAACGCGGCGACCGGCTCGGCCTATGCGAACGAGCTCTGGGAAAAGACCAAGGCCGAGCTCGCCGGCATGAGCGATATCCGCATGGACCTCAACCTGCACTCGTGGGAGGGCTACACCGAAGAGCCGGTGCTCGACCCCTTCAGCCGCCAGACCGGGGCGAACGTCAACCCGCAGATGCTGATCTCCGACCCCGCAGCCGTGAACAACCTGCGCGGCGGCGGCACGTCTACCTGGGACGTGATCAACCTCAACAACTCCTGGCAGCGCAACCAGCTTTTCCCCGAGGGACTGATCGTGCCCCTCGACAAGGACAAGTTCGCGCCGCTCTACGACATGAACGTGGGAGGCTTCGAGTGGCCCTATCACTGGGCGCTCGACGAGAGCGGCGAGCACCTGCTCGGCATGCTCCAGCGCTATGGCCCCGCCGGCCTGGCGGTCAATACTGATCTGGTCGATCCGCAGACGATGGAGAGCGGCGGCTACATGGAGATGATCGAGGGCGCCAAGGGCCAGTACGGCATCCTCGACTACGAGAACTGGGTGATCATGCACACCTGCATCGCGTCGGGCTTCATCCCCTTCCGCGAGCACACCGCCGATGAGATGGCGGCGTTCGAGGAGAACATCTTCAAGCTCTTCGAGAACGCCAAGAAGGTCTCGGACGACCAGGCGGCGCTGGCCCGCGACATGATCACCGGCGAGATCATCGGGACCTACCCCGGCTCGGTCTACACGGTCTCGGCCGCGAGGCTCGAAGGCGAGACCCAGCTGGTGAACGTCGTGCCGGCGGAAGGCCCGGAGGAGACCAAGACTGTCGAGCGGCCGATGGGCCAGGGCGGCATCGTCTGGATCGAGGTCACCTCGCTGGTCAACAACCCCGACCCGACGCCGCTGGCCGAGGCGTTCCTTATTTACTGCCACACGCCCGAGGCCGCCTACAAGGTGGCGGCCAAGGCGCCGGGCACGCTCAACCCGGTGGTGCAGATGGGGGCGCCGGAGGTGCTGAGCCAGTTCTCCCAGGACGAGCTCGACGCCGTGCACTGGGGCGAGGACGGCAGCTGGCTGGCCTTGCTGGTCGATCGCTGCGTCGACTTCGACATCAATCCCGACTACGACGCGATGCACGACCTCTACACTCAGGCGAAGCGCAGCCGCGGCGCCTGATCCTTGGTCGTCGGCGCGGGCGGTACGCCGCCCGCGCCGACACGCACGCATGGCGGGAGCACGGTGTGCGATGGCCTCAGCCACGCCCATATTGCAACTCAGAAACATCGTAAAGAGCTTCGGCAGCCTGAACGCCGTCGACGGCGTCAGCCTCGATATCGAGGAGGGCGAGCTCTTCACCATCGTCGGCCCCTCGGGCTCGGGCAAGACGACGCTCATCCGCTTACTTGTCGGGATGGATGCGCCGACATCCGGCGACATCCTGCTCAGGGGCAAGCGGATCAACGACGTCCCCGCCAACAAGCGCCCAACCTGCATGGTCTTCCAGTCGCTGGCGCTCTTTCCGCACATGAGTGTGGGCGAGAACGTCGAGTACTCGGCCAAGTGCAAGGGCATCGGCAAGAAGGAACGCCGGCAGCGGGCCGCCGAGTGCCTGAAGCTCTCCCATCTGCCGCAGAGCTACTACGACAAGGCCGTGACCCAGTGCTCGGGCGGCGAGCGCCAGCGCGTGGCGCTGGCCAGAGCATTGGCCTTCAACCCGGAGATCCTGTTCTTCGACGAGCCGCTGTCGGCGATCGACTATCGCCTGCGCAAGACGCTGGAGAAGGAGCTCAAGGACATCCAGCGCGAGACGGGCAAGACCTTCGTCTACATCACCCACAGCCTCGAGGAGGCGATGGTGATGTCCGACCGCATCGGCGTGATGCGCGAGGGCAAGCTTGCGCAGGTCGGCAGCCCCGCGACGATCTACACCCAGCCTGAGAACCGCTTCGTCACCGAGTTCATGGGCGAGGTGAATTCGCTCCCGGTGCAGCTCGCCGGTGACGGGCGGCTCCACTGCGAGACGCTCGACGCCAGCTTCGAGCCGCCTGCCGGGATGCCGCCGGGCTTCAGCCGCGGCGTTCTGATCGTGCGTCCGGAGAACGTCGCGATCTCCGATGGCGCGGCGACGGAGGCGGGCGACAAAGCGATCCGGGGCGAGCTCTTCAACGAATATCTGCTCGGCTCCCGCATCCAGTACCAGGTGCGGAGCGGCGCGATGGTCTTCCTCATCGAGGAGCTGCGCGCCGACGCCGTCACGCGCCTGCCGGGCGACAAGGTGACGCTCTCCTGGCAACCGGGCGATTCGATGGTCTTCCCGGAATGACCGAGGCGGTCGAGACGCTCACGGAGATGCCGGAGCGCCCGCGGCGCAAGATCATGCCGTGGAAGATTTCCGAGGGTTTCGTCGCCGCGCTGCCCATCATCATCCTGCTTATCATCGGCTTCGCCGGGCCGATGGTGCTGGTGTTGGTCTACAGCTTCATGCCGCGCGGCAGCTTTTCCGTCACGGAGACGCCGTCACTGGAGAACTATGTCGATATCGTCGAGCAGAATTTCTACATCTCCTTCGGCTGGTCGCTCTTCCTCGCATTCATCAGCGTCGTGATCCTGCTGATCGTCTGCTATCCGCTGGCGATCGCGCTGAGGCGGATCAAGGGACGCCGGTCCCACCTGCTCACGCTGCTGATCGTGGCGCCGCTCTTCGTCGCCGAGAACATCCGGCTGCAGGGCTGGGTGCTCTTCTTCGACAAGAGCGGCTTCCTCGACGGCGCGCTCAAGGTGGTGACGGGCCTCGAGACCGGGAGCCTGGTCAACAACGTGCCGGCCATCGTCTTCGGCATTTGCTACATCTACCTGCCCTTCATGCTGTTCCCGATCCTGCTTGGGCTCGGCAACGTGCCGACAGAGGCGCGCGAAGCGGCCTATGACCTCGGCGGGTCGCGCTGGCGTGTGTTCCGCGACATCGAGCTGCCGCTGGCGATGCCCGGACTTCTGATCGGCTCGCTGCTCTGCTTCGTGATCTCGCTCGGCGCCTTCAACGAGGCCAAGTTCCTCGGCAAGGGCGTAATCGTCACCATCGCGCAGGACATCGAATCCGCCTTCACCTTCGGGCAGAACTGGCCGCGCGGCTCCGCGCTCTCGGTGCTGATGATCGTGCTGGCGGGGTCTGCCGTGTGGCTTGCGATGCGACGGGTAAACCTCGACCGCATGCTGGGAAAACGCTAGGCCGTGGGCACCATCGACCGGCCGCTGACTCGGCGGCTGCTGGCCGCCTACATCGCCGTCATCCTGGTGATCATGTACATCCCGATGCTGGTCGTCGGGCTCGCGTCGATCTCCAAGTCGCGCTTCTTCCTCTTCCCCATGCGGCGAACCTCGTCGAAGTGGTACGAGATGACGTGGGACTCGCTGCAGATACACGAGAGCTTCCTCACGTCGCTCACGGTCGCCGTCTGCGTGGCGCTGATCTCGGTGATCCTGGCCTTCTTCGGCGCGCTTGCCTATGCCCGCTACGACTGGCGCGGGCGCAGGCTCTTCCAGCAGGTGCTGCTGATCCCGGTCTTCTTCCCCCAGGCGGTGCTGGGACTCGCGCTCCAGCTCTGGTTCAACTCCATGGGCATCCAGATGTCCTGGCAGTCGACGGTGTTCGCCCAGCTCGTCTGGATCGTGCCGATCGTCACGCTCGTGGTCGCGATTCAGGCCTACGGCTACGATTCGGCGGTGGAGGAGGCGGCCTACGACCTCGGCGCCTCGCGCTGGCAGATCTTCCGAACCATCACACTGCCCCTGCTCGGGCCCGGCATCTTCGCCGGCTTCCTCTTCGCGGTGCTCTTGTCCTGGGGCAACTTCCCGCTCTCCTACTTCACCAGCGGCGCCGACGTCACCGTGCCCGAATGGCTCTACGGCAAGATGATCGGCGGCTACACGCCGATGGTGCCGGCAGTCGGGCTCATCACGGTCGTGCTGGGCGGCATCATCCTGGCGGTGGGGCTCACGATCAACGGGATGCTTCAGCGGCGCGACTGATCGCGAATTCCGCGACCGCGTCGGCGTTCAAGGTGACGCCGAGCCCGGGGCCGGTGGGCACCGGGATCATCCCATCCTCTCCGACCGGCGGGAGGCCGCGAACGAGGCCCCGCCGCAGACGGGACGGGCTCGTCGAATACTCGACCAGGCCCACCTCTTGCTGCGTGGCCAAAAAGTGAAGATTGGCCGCGATCGTGATGTCGGTGTTGTAGGCGTGGGGCACGATGCGCCGGCCGGTGCCTTCCAACATCTGCACGAGCCGCAGCGCCTCGGTGAAGCCGCCAAACATTGTGAGATCGGGCTGCGCGATGTCGAAGGCGTCGGCCGCGAGAAAGGGCTCGAACTCCTTGCAGGTGGTGAGACCCAGGTCGCCGACGCCGATGGGAATGCGCGCCGCGGCACGAAGCCGCGCGTGCTCCTCCACATCGTCGAGCGGGAATGGCGCCTCGATCCAGGCGAAATCCAGATCGGCCAGCAGGTCGAGATAGGGTGCCAACTGTTCGAGGCGCGTGTACTCCTGCGCGACATCGAGCATCAGGTGGCGATCCTGCCCCACAAGGTCGCGCAGGTGAGTCAGGTTTCGCCGCACCCGAGCGGGCTCCGCCCACCAAGGCTCCACGCAGACCTTGAGGTGGCGGAAGCCCTGCTCCAGAAGCGGCGCGACCTGCGCGTCGATGCGCTCGAGTTCCGATTCCAGAGGATAGATGGTCGCGTAGGCGGGCAGGCGGGCGTGACGCGCTCCGCCCAGCGCCTCACCGACCGGGACGCCCTTCGATTGGGCGAATAGATCCCAGATGGCGATGTCGAGCGCGCTGATCGCGCAGATTGCCGCGCCCCGACGGCCGAACCATTGTGTCCGGGAATACATCTCGTCCCACAGGCGAGGCGGGTCGTCCACCGCCTGCCCGGTCACGATGGCGCCAAGCCCCTCGGCCAGATTGTTGTAAGGCGCCATCTCGATCGCCGCCTTGACGATCTCGGGCGGTGCGTCGCTTTCGCCAATGCCCGTGAGGCCGTTGTCGCCCTGGGCGATAACGACGACGTTCCGATAGCTGCCCTCTAAGCGGTAGTAGGGGGCCTGCGGGTCTTGGAGGCACACCACCTCCACCCGCTCGATCCTGACCGTCATGTCGGGAAGGTGCGCCGCGCGTAGACGCTGGGCTCGACACGGTCCCAGCCCATCTCGATACCCAGCCCGGGCAGGCCGCTCGGACGGACGAAGCCGTCCGCGTCCGGGCGTATGACCTGCTTTGCGCCGAATTCGTAGATCTCGACGGGTGTGGCCTGCTCGAAGCCGCGGCAGATCGAATGAGCGAGCATCAGGTGCAGGTTCGCCGCCTGCGTGAGGGTATATCCCCAGCTCTGCACTTCGCAGGTCTTGCCGTGGGCTTGGGTGGCCGCAACGACCTCGCCCGCACCGGTGAAACCGCCGATGCCGGTCACATCGAAGCGGCTTCGATCCCACGCGCCCATCTGCAGCGCGAACTCAATCAGCTGCGGGTTGGGGAGGCTGTTTCCGCCGCAGATCACGTCGAGATCAAGTGCCTCGGCGAGCGCCTTGTAGCCGCGTAAATCCGCATCGGGGAGCGGCGCCTCGAAGAATTCCCAACCGGCGTCATCCAGGACACGTCCCATACGAAGCGCCTGATCGAACGTGTACATTCCGTCGATATCCAAACTCCAACCAATGCTTCTTTCGGCGAATGTTTCGACGAGAGTGCGGACCAGACGCATGTCGGCGTCGAATACGCAATAGGGATGTATCTTGATTGCGCGAAAGCCTTGCTCGTACATCTGCCAACAGTAGTCGACGTAGAGTTGATCTGTCCGCAACAACGGGCTCGACGCGTAGGCGCGGATTTCTTCCCGCGATGCGCCGAGCATTCTGTAAATCGGCTGACCTGAGGTCTTCGCCTTGCCGTCATGCAACGCGATGTCGAAGAGCGATGTCGCGATATGCCCGAGCGGCACGTAGCGCTTCCGCATGTCCGCATAGGCCGCGCGGATGTCGAAAGCATCGCGCCCCAGCACGAACGGCGCCATGAGGCACGCGGCAGAAAACACCGTCCTGTCGAACTCATGCTCGGTATAGGTGGTGGTTCCGGCAATGGCCTCGATGCCGTTGGAGAGGAACAGCCGCGCAACGACCAACGCCTGGTGCATGGCGCCGAGATGAGAGGACCACGTGACCTTCTCACCATCGGGACCGATCGCCAGCAGCTCGATTCTGTCGACGGTGACGGCACCCATTCATTATCCCATTATCTAGTTTAGAGTATTCGCACAAAACACTGTAATTACGCGATTATACTTTGGCCTGAATTGGGGCGCGTGGCGTTGCCCGCCCGTCAGCCCGAGCCGCCCTGCGTCTTCATTCGCTCCGCGATGGCGACGCCCTCGATCTCCTGATAGGGCACGTCTTCCCTGATCGACATGTCGGTCGCGAGCGCGGCCGCGCGGCCATACTCGAAACACTGCGCGGTGACGCGGCAGCTCGCCAGCGCCTCGTGTTCGGCGCTGAGGCAACGGCCGGCGACGATGATGTTGCGCCCTTCCTTGGGCACGAGGGTGCCGAAGGGCACTTCGTAATAGTCGTCGATCAGCCACTCCGTCTTCGGTTTGGCGCCGTAATGAAGCTCGATCGGCCAGCTTGAGCGGGCGATGCAGTTGGGTCGTTTGCGCGTGCCCACGACGTCCGCATTCATGAGCCGTTCCATTCCCTCGATGGAACGGGTCTGGCGCACGCCGACCTCGGCCCCATAGTCGATGAAATAGGCGTTCTCGCAGCCCGGAATATTATCTTTCAGGAATTGAAAGAAGGCGCGGGCCTGATAGATGGAGAACTGCTCCGCCTCGGTGTGATCGACCGGATCGGTTACGTCGAGCGCGCGTCCATCGAAGCCGGTTATTTTGGTCGCGTTGACCAGGATTTCGCGCGGATTCACGGTGGGGAACAGCCATACCTTCTTGCGAACAAGCTCGTCGCGCGCTTCCAGCATGGAGATGACCTTGGGCGGGGAAATCGTATCCTCGCCCCAGTAGTCGAGATAGCGTGCGACATCGACATTGCCGACCTTGAACATCATCGTCGGGTTCTGAACGACGCCGTTGTTCCCCTTGGTCGTGCGCAGTCCGGACTTGAAGACAACGTCCGCATCGCCGCTGGCGTCGATGATCCGCGTCCCGCTCACCTTGGCGAAGCCCGACTTGGTGTGGAGCACGAGTGCGCGAGGCGCGTCGTCCTCCGCGACGACATCGATCACCTGGGTGTGGTAGAGGGCATCGACGCCGGCATGGCGCACGAGATCGGTGGCGACTCTCTTGTACGTGGCGCAGTCGTGCGTCACCACCCAACTCTTACCGTAAATCTGGGGCCGGGTGACGCCACCTGCCGCCTCGAGCGCGGAGCGAAAGCGCTCTGCGAAGCCGAAGATGACCTGTTGAGGCTGTGTCCTGCGCGGCTCTTCGACCGTCAGGTAGAGCCCGCAGATTGTGCCCGACATGCCGGAGACCGCGGCGCCGCCGCAATAGCCCAGCCGCTCAATCAGAAGGGTCTTGTGCCCCAGCTCGGCGGCGGTGGTCGACGCGGCGATGCCGGCCGGGCCGCCGCCAACGACAACCACGTCGTAGTGGCCGAACGCCGGCACGTCCCGAAAGGCGGCGGCTCCGAGGCTCGGAAGATATCCGTCCATGCCGGTCGTTCCCTGCATGCGCAGCGCATCTTACACAGCGGCAATCAGCAGGCGCGAGGAGAACGGGCGCAGTCCATCGCCGCCCGGCGATGGCCGTGCTTCGGGAACTGACCGACGAGAGGGGGTGAGGCGCGGTGGCAGCCTTGCGCCTCGCCTGCGTCCGTTCGGGGACTATTCCGCGGCGGCGGCCACCCGGCGGCGGCGCTGGAGCGTCTTGTGGTACCCGCCGTCCTTCATGACCATGAGGATGTTGTCCGGGTCCTGGAACAGCGAGAGATCCGCCAGCGGATCGCCGTCGATCATGATGAGATCGGCGAGATAGCCTTCCTTGACCTCGCCCATGTCGGGAATGCCGGGCCCTTGCGCGTTGGCGTAGGCGTAAAGCTCGCCGCCGAGCTTTGTGGCGGCGTGCAACACCTCGGCCGGGGTGAAGTCGAAGTAGTTGACGAAGTGCTCGAAGTCCCGCGCGTCCGTCCCGTGCGGCACCCAGGCGAAGGCATAGTCGCCGAATGGCAGGACGCGCACGCCGCGCCCGTGCAGCTTCTTGATCGTCTCGCTGACGATGGCGAGCTCGCGGTGGTGCCTGAGCGCGATCTCGCTCTCCGGCGGCATACCGAATTCCGCGGACTCGTAGGCCGTGTTGTGGGTGATGCCGATCGCCGGCACGACGAAGACTTCGTCCTTGGCCTCCACCAGCATGTCGATGGTCTCGTCATCGGCGTAGGTCGCGTGGTGAATGATATTGATCCCGTACTTCAGGCAGAGCCTGACCGACTCCGAAGTCCGCGCGTGGGCGCCGACGCGCCGGTTCCGCTGCCTGGCGACCTCGCAGACCGCCGCCACCTCGTCTTCCGTCATGACGGTCGTGTCGCCCCCGCCGTAGGGGTAAATGAACTCGTCGCCCGACGGCATGATCTTGAGGATATCCACGCCCTCACGGCACAGCATCCGCGCCGTCTGACGGAACTGCTCCGCGCCGTCGCAGATGATCGAGAATGCCCCGTGATGCATGTGAAGCTGGCGCGCATCGCCGAGGCCGCCGGTGACCGTCAGCTCCGGCGAGGCGGCCAACACGCGCGGGCCCGTGATCCTGCCGGCGGCGATCTCGTTGCGGATCACGATGTCCATGCGGGCCCTGCCCGTCGCGGCGCAGACCAGGGCGGTGAAGCCGTGGTCGTACAGGATCTGGGCATGGCGCATGGTGATGAGCGTGTTCTCCTCGGGCGGCGTGTCGCCGAGCGAGTAGAGGTTCGTCCCCTCCTCGGAATAGCCGATGTGGGAGTGACCGTTGATGAGGCCGGGCATGAGCGTCGCCCCGCCGCCGTCGACCACCTCCGCGCCGTTCCGTTCGATCCGCTTCTTGCCCTTGGCCACCTTCTTGATGCGGTTGCCCTGGACCAGAACCTCGCCCCGGTACGACTTCTTGCTGGAGCCGTCGAAGATCATGATGTTGGTGAACAGCGTCTGCGTCATGGTCGCCCCCTCTCGCCCAATCGGCCGGCGGCACGCGGCGAACACACGGCTCGTCTTGTCCTTGTTCTTGCCGCCGCCCCGTCTCGCTCGCATCGCTATGCGGGCCGAGCACACAAAGCCGCGCCTGCCAGCCGATTGCACCGAATGCGCCGGATGCACCCCGGTCGCGAGGCGCAGTGTAACGCCGTGGCCCCGCCGCAACAATCGCAGGCGAAATCGGGCTGACGCCGCGGACCATGGTGCGATGCACCGCGCCCGCCATCAGCGCCAGCATCGCGCCATGCAGCGCACGACCCGAACAAGCCACGGCAGGGGCGATAGCCCGCAACTCTCACCAGGGTCGCGTGCCGCAAGGCAGCCACCTGTGCCGCCGAATCCCACTTATCCCACTTAATCCCACCGAATCCCGCTTCAAAATTAAGTTCTGTCCCAAGTGGAAGACGAAATCGGATCGCGACCCGCGTGAGAAATTCGGGCGAGACCCGCCGGCTGCAATTCGTTCGCCGCACCACTATCCTGTCTGCTGATCGGAACGGATGAACCCGCGCCGGTCGCCCCTGTTGCCGGAGGCAAGACGCGTGCCCCAGAGCGAGACTTCATCTCGTCAAGCCGTGAGCGATCCGCTGCTCCAGCCCTTCAGGCTGAAGCACCTGACCCTCAAGAACCGCATCATGAGCACGAGCCACGCCTGCGGCCTCGCCGCCGGCGGCATGCCGAGCGAGCGCTACCAGCGCTATCACGAGACGAAGGCGAAGGGCGGGATTGCGCTCACCATGTTCGGCGGCTCGTCCAACGTCTCGCCCGAGTCCGCGTGGCAACTGCCGCAGATCAACCTCTACGACGAGCGCGTCGTCGAGCACTTCCAGCGGTTCTCGCGGCGCATCCACGACCACGGCACTGCCCTGATGTGCCAGGTAAGCCATGTCGGCGGGCGGGGCGAGCCCTACGCGGGCGCGGCGCTCGCGCCCATCGGTCCGTCGCCGGTGCGCGAGACATTGCACCGGGCTTTCGCGAGGGAAATGGACGAGCGCGACATCGCGCGGGTCGTCGCCGACTTCGCCGAGGCGGCGGCGCGGTGCAAGGAGGGCGGGCTCGACGGCATCGAGACCTTCGCCGGCGCGCACCTTATCGGCCAGTTCCTCTCGCCGGCGACCAATCGCCGCAGCGACAAGTTCGGCGGCTCGGTCGAGAACCGCTGCCGTTTCGGGCTGATGGTGCACGAGGCGATCCGCAAGCGCGTGGGCGAGGACTTCATCGTCGGCATGCGCTTCCTCATCGATGAGGCCGGCCCGCACCACATCACCTTCGAGGACGGCCTGAAGATTGCCGCCATCTTCGAGGCATCGGGCACCATCGACTTCTTCAACGCGATCTATGGCCGCATCGACACGGAGCTGAAGCTCGCCGTGGACTGCATGCCGGGCATGGCCTCAGCCGAGGCGCCGTTCCTCGCCCGCGCCGGGGCCTTCAAGCAGGCGGTGGGGCTGCCCGTCTTTCACGCGACGCGCATCACGTCGCTGGAGACGGCACGGCACGCGATCCGCGAGGGCTTGCTCGACATGGTGGCGATGACCCGCGCGCACATCGCGGACCCCGAGTTGGTCACCAAGCTTAAGCGCGGGGAGGAAGAGCGCGTGCGCCCCTGCGTGGGGGCGACCCATTGCATGAGCCCGTTGCGCCCGACCTGCATTCACAATCCGTCCACCGGCCACGAGGCGGCGTTGCCGCATGCGATCGAGCGCGCCGGCAAGAAGCGCCGCGTGCTTGTCGCGGGCGGCGGGCCGGCCGGGCTCGAAGCCGCGCGGGTGTGCGCCGAGCGCGGCCACGACGTGCAACTTTGCGAAGCGTCAAAAAGGCTCGGCGGGCAGGTGCTGCTGGCCGCGCAGGCAAGCTGGCGGAGCGAGCTCACGGGCATCGTCCAGTGGCGCAGCCGTGAGCTGGAGCGGCTCGGGGTGGAGGTCAGCCTTAGTTCGCCCGTTGAGCCCGACTCAATCGGCGCGGAGCAGGCCGATGTCGTCATCGTCGCGACCGGCGGAGTCCCCGACCTCGACTGGATCGAGGGCGCCGCGCACTGCACGAGCGTCTGGGAGGTCCTAACGGGCGCGGTGAGCGCGGGCGAAGACTCGATCGTCTACGACGGGACCGGCCGCCACGCGGCGCTCACGGCGGCGGAGGCGATCAGGCAGGCGGGCGGAGGGGTCGAGTTCTTCGGCCTCGACGGGCATCTCGCGATGGAGATGTCCTACGCAGAGCAGGTCGTCTGGCGGCGGCGAACCTACGAGATCGGCATCGAGCCCAGGCTCGACCGGCGCCTGGAACGTGTAGCGCGCGAGGGGAACCGGCTGCGCGTGACGTTCCGCAACGAGCTTACCGACGAGGCGGAGGAGCACGAAACCGGCCGGATCGTCGTCGAGCACGGGACCCGCCCCGCCGACGCGCTCTTTCACGGCTTCGTGGATCGCTCCTCGAACCGCGGTGCCGTCGATCAGCAGGCTCTGCTCGCGGGCGCGCCGCAACCGGAGACGGCGGATGATGGCTTCCGGCTTTTCCGCATCGGGGACGCGGTCTCCAGCCGCAACATATATGCCGCGGTGCTCGACGCGTTCCGCCTGTGCCGTACGCTGTAGGTGTCAGGGCGCAGACGCCTGTTGCGGCGACGCGCGGGCCGCGCGCCGGCCGCGCATGAGCTGCGAGAAGAAGGCCAGGCCCAGCACCGCCAGGCCGGCGGGATAGATGAGCTCCTTGGGCGGCAGGTCGACCTGCTCCACGTCGACGCCGGTGACATAGTCGCCCCAGTCGATGCCCGCCTTCTCCCCCAACCCCTCGAAGGCGATGTCCACCACCGCATAGCGGCCGTCGTCCTCGCGCGCGAGCCCGACCCCGAAGGTCGCCGCCGGCGTTGCCGCCTGCGCCGCCGGGGTCTCCAGCACGAACAGCTTGAAGCGCTCGCCGTAGTTGGTCTCGCGCGTCACGTGCAGGCGGACGGAGCGGCCGGGCTCTGGCGTGAATTCGCCGGAGGCGAAGGCTTCGAATGCGATCGGCTGGAAGGGTGGGGCGATCTCGTCCATGAAGAAGCCGGGGCGGAACAGCATGAAGCAGGCCGCCGCGAGCAGCACCGCCTCGTACCAGCGCACCTTGACGAACATCCATCCCTGGGTGAGCGAGCTGAAGGCGAGGATCGCGAGCAGCGACATGACAACCACCAGGGCGCCTTGCCAGATGCTCTCGATGCCGATCAGCAGCAGCTCCGTGTTGAACAGGAAGACCAGCGGGAGGATGGCCGTGCGGATGTCGTACATGAAGGACTGCACGCCGGTCTTCAGCGGGTCGGCCCTGGATATGGCCGAGGCCGCGAAGGCGGCAAGGCAGACGGGTGGCGTCGAATCCGCCAGCAGGCCGTAATAGAAGACGTAGAGGTGGACGGCGATCAGCGGCAGGACCAGTCCCGATGCGTTGCCCAGCTCGACCAGCACGCCCGCCAGCAGGGAGGCGACCACCAGGTAGTTGGCGGTGGTCGGCAGGCCCATGCCGAGGACGATGCAGAGGATCGCGGTCAGCCCCAGCAGGATGTAGACGTTGCCGCCGGCGATCGCCTCGACCACGCCGACCATGGCGTTGTTGAGGCCGGTCGAGGAGACGGCGCCGACGATGATGCCGGCGGCGGCCACGGCGACGGCGATGCCCACCATGTTGCGCGCGCCGGCCACCATGCCGATATAGATTTCGGTGAGGCCGTCGCGTACCGCTTCGCCCATCGGCTGGCCGCCGCTGCGGACGGACGAGACGATCCGCCGGGCGACGATGATCGCCATCACCGAGAGGATCGAGTAGAAGACCGCGCTGTGCGCGCTCCAGCGTTCGACCATCAACAGATAGACCAGGATGACGATGGGGATCAGGTGGTGCGCGCCGCTGAGGAAGGTCGTGCGCAGCGGCGGGATCTCCGCGCGGGGCAGGCCGGAGAGGCCGAGCTTCTTCGCCTCCAGATGGGAGATGTAGAGCAGCGCGATATAGCTGAGCGCGGCGGGGATCGCCGCGGCCGCGACCACCTCGAAATACGAGATGCCGATGAACTCGGCGATGATGAAGGCGGCGGCTCCCATGATCGGCGGCATGAGCTGGCCGTTGGTCGAGGCCGCGACCTCGATGGCGCCAGCCTTCACCGCAGGCATGCCGATCCGCCGCATGACGGGGATCGTGAAGGTGCCGGTGGTGACGACATTGGCGATCGAGGAGCCGGAGATCATGCCCGTCATGCCGGACGCCAGGATCGCCGCCTTGGCCGGCCCGCCGCTGTAACGCCCCACCATGGCGAAGGAGAGGGCGAGGAAATATTTCCCGGCGCCGGCCTTGTCGAGCAGGGCGCCGAACAGCACGAACAGGAACACGAAGCTGACCGAGACGCTGATGGGGATGCCGAAGACCGCTTCACCGGTCAGCCATTGGTAGCCGATCAGCCGGTTCAGGCTCAGCCCCTTGTGGGACACGATATCCGGCATCGACTGGCCGAAGATCGAATAGACCAGGAAGACCGCACAGACGGCGACCAGCGGAATGCCGATCGCCCGCCGCGTGGCGTCGAGCAGCAGCAGCATGCCGACGCCGCCGAGGATGGCTTCCACCGGAATGCCGTTCCAGACGTAGAGGATGCCGTGGCGCGAGACCAGGCCGTCCCAGCCGATGAACAGGTAGAAGGCGGCGAGGCAGCCGACAGCGGCGCAGGCGATGTCCCAGGGCGGCAGGCCCCGCTCGCCCCAGCGGCGCGAGAGCGGATACATCAGGAAGCAGAGCAGCAGCGCGAACGCGAGGTGAATCCCGCGCGCGCGGACATCGCCGATGATGGCGAAATCGAGCATGAAGGGGAGGGGAGAGGCGATCCAGAGCTGATAGATCGACCACAGGAAGCAGAGCAGGCTGACGACAATGGCCAGCCGCGGTCCCTGCCGACGCCCCTGGTACTCGACCTTCTCCAGGGTCTTGTCGACATCCGCAGCTGTGGCCGCCGCGCTGGGATCGCTATTCGTCACGGGCGCCCCATTCCGGCGCGTTCGTCCCCTCGCGCCGCCCGCCTCGGGACAGTCAGAAAGCTAACGGCCGGCACCCGTTGCGGGATGCCGGCCGCCAGGACCGGAGGGCTACATCCAGCCCTGTTCCGTGTAGTACTTCGCCGCACCCGGATGGAGCGGTGCCGAGAGGCCGTTCTTGATCATGTTCGCCGGATCAAGGTTGGCGAAGGCGGGATGCAGATTCTGGAAGTCCTCCAGGTTCTCCATCACCGCACGGGTGACCTCGTAGACCACATCCTCGGGCACGTTCTCGTGGCTGACGAAGGTCGCCATCACGCCGAAGGTCGTCACGTCCGCCTCGGTGGTCTTGTAGGTGCCGGCGGGGATGGTGGTGAAGGCGTAGTAGGGATTGTCCGCCACCAGCTTCTGTTCGACCTCGCCGGTGAGGTTGACGATGTAGGCGCTGCAGCCGTCCGTCGCCACGGACACGCCGGCATTCGGCACGCCGACGGTGTAGCCATAGGCGTCGATCTTGCCGTCGCAGAGCGCCTGGGACTGCTCGGTCGAGGTCAGCTCGGTCGCCACAGCGAAGTCGTCGGCAGTGATGCCGTAGCCTTCCATCAGCACCTCGGTCGTGCCGCGCTGGCCCGAGCCGGGGTTGCCGATGTTGACACGCTTGCCCTTGGTTTCGGTGAAGGAACCGATCTCCGACCCGTCGGCGGCGATCAGATGGAAGGGCTCGCCGTGCACAGAGAAGACCGCGCGCAGGCCCGGGCAGTTCGTGACCTTCTCGGAGCTGCCGTTGACCGCATGGAACTGCCAGTCGGACTGGGCGACGCCGAAGTCGAGCTCGCCCTGACAGATCTGGCCGATGTTGTAGGTCGAGCCGCCGGTGGACGGCGCAGCGCAGCGGATGCCGTGCTTGCGGCCCGACTTGCGGCCCTCCGCGGCCTCCTTGTGGACCATGCGGCAGACCGAGTTGCCGACCACGAAATAGACGCCGGTCGGGCCGCCGGTACCGATGGAGATAAACCTCTTCTCCTGCGCGCTCGCCTCGCCGGCGGTGCCGAGGGTCAGGCCCATGAGGGCCACCGCGGCCAGCGCGCACGTCGTGAGTCTCAGTAGCTTCATGATTTGTCCTCCCTGCGATTTCGGTGTCGAAACAATACACGTCAATGCGGTCTGGATACATGCTAACGATTCTCAGCGGGACTCTCGACGCTGCACTCGGCGCGAGGGTCTCGCCCGTTCCGCCCGCGTACCGGCGCGCCTCGGCGACGGGAGTCTGGCGCTCCCCCGCTCGGGCCGAACCGGGTCATCCCGCCAAGAAGGAACGGAAGCGCCGTGCCACGTCGCGGGGCGCGATCGTGGGGCGGCCCAGCTCTGCGAGGGAGCCGGGCGAGATCAGCGCATGAATCAGCACCGGCCTCGGTCCTTCGTCGAAGGCGGCCTCCAGCGCGCGGGCGAAGCCTGCTTCGCTGTCGCAGCGAAAGCTGCGCGGATAGCCGCAGGCTTGGGCGACGGCGGCGAAATCCACATTGGGCGAGACGGTCGCCTGACCGCCGGTCGAATCGTGCACGCCGTTGTCGAGCACGACATGGATCAGATTGTCAGGCGCGTAGGCGCCGATCGTCGCCACGGTACCGAGCTTCATCAGCGCCGCGCCGTCGCCGTCCAGCACCACCACGGGGCGCTCTGTGCTGAGGGCAATGCCGAGGCCCATCGCCGATGCGCAGCCCATGGAGCCCACCTGATAGAGCTGCTGCGGACGGTCCTCGCAGGTGAAGAGCTCGCGCCCGGTCTTGCCGGTGGTCGCCACGACAGCGGCCGCCGCTGGCACAAGTGCCTGAACGCAGCGCAGCAGATCAATCCGGGCTGGCCGTTCGCCTCCCTGGCGCAGGTCCGAGACCTCGCCGCGTGGGCGGATCGGTTGATCCGGTTGGTCGAGCCCGTCGTCGCGTACGCTGCCCTTCTCCATGATCAGCGCGAACGGCAACTCATCCGCCGCCATGGCCCGCTCGGCTCGGTCGAGCGCCGCCGCCACGGCGTCAACCTCCTTGGGGAAGCCGGCGCGACCGATGGCGATCGTGTCGAGGAGCGATCCCATCACTTCGCCCATCAGCTCGTGTTGCGGCTCGTCCTTGAGCCCCGGCTGGCCGCGCCAGGTGACGATCAGGAGCGTCGGGATGCGGAAGGGGTGATTGAGGGAGGTCAGCGGGTTGACGGTATTGCCGAGACCGGAGTTCTGGCACATCACGACCGTGCGCCGCCCCGCGAGCCAGGCGCCCGCCGCCACCGCCACGGCCTCGCCCTCGCTCGCCGCGCCGACGTAGTTGAGCGCGGGGTCGGAGATCACCCGGTTGATCAGCGGGGTCAGGAAGGAGCATGGGACGCCGGCGTAGAACGAGAACCCCCGTTCCTGCGCCGGTTCCAGGAAGGCGTCGGCCGCGATCATTCATATGCCTTTGGACGTGGGAGATTGCGGGCATGATAAACCCGCACGCTGTCTGGAGGCATTGGTTGGCAATTCAGACTGTCGGGTTCGAAGCAACGTCACTTGTCATTTGACAGGCGACAAAATACTGTCTCGCGATGATTGAGTCGTTCAGACATCGGGGCCTGAAGGCTTTGTACGATGGCAGGACGGCCCGATGGGTGGCTCCGGAGCACGTTCAACGGTTGAGAGACATTCTGGCGGCACTCGATGGCAGTCGTGGGCCGGAAGGCATGAACCTGCCGGGGTTCCGCTTGCATGAATTGAAGGGCCGGTTGAAGGGCCACTATGCGGTTTCGGTCTCCGCCAACTGGCGCGTGACCTTTCGCTTCGAGGACGGATCGGCGGTCGATGTCGATTACGTCGACTATCACTGAGGAGGCCGGTCATGGCGATGCACAATCCTCCGCATCCGGGTGGAATTGTGAGACGGCAATGTCTGGAACCCCTGGGGCTGACTGTGACTCGGGCTGCGCAAGGTCTCGGTGTCACGCGTCAGGCGCTCTCCGAGCTCGTGAACGAGCGTACGGGAGTTTCAGTCGAAATGGCGATACGGCTCTCGAAGGCCTTTGGCTCGACGCCCGAGACCTGGCTCGGAATGCAAATGGCCTATGATTTGTGGCAGGCGCGCGAACGCGCGCGGGAGATTTCAGTCGAGAGCTTTGCAGCGGCCTGACGGCGGAGCTTCCGCTATTCCCCCGGTTCGTTGGCGTGGGACACGGCCATTGACAGGGGCCTGCGTTCGATAGACCGTCCGAAACAGGCTCCGGGCGTGGTGCGCCCGCGCGGGCCGGGCCGCCGTCACGACGCAGGAGTCGACCGGTTGCGCCGCTACCTGCTCCTCTACCGGTTCCTTATCGTCAATATCGTGGGCGCAGCCCTGCTCGGGCTCGCGGGCGCACAGGGCTGGCTTGCCCGGCTCGTAGAGGCGGATCCCACCGGCCTCGTCTTCGTCATCTTCGGTGTCTTTGCGGTGGGCCTCGCGCTCTGCGGATACCGTTTGTTCAAGACGAGCGCGGCCCTCAACAAGCTGGAAGAGGGCGAAACGGCAGACCTTCCCGCCGCCTGGACCCGTACGCCCATCCGCCCGGAATTCAAGGCCGAGGCGCTCAAGGCACGCCTCTTCAGCCGCATCGCGGTGGTGCGGCAGATCGCCTCCGCGCTCGTCGTGCTCGGTCTGATCGGCACCGTGACCGGTTTCATCATCGCGCTCTCCGGGGTTTCGGCGGAGGATGCGGGCACGCTCGCTGCCGTACAGCCGATGATTTCGACCCTCATCAGCGGCATGTCGGTCGCGCTTTACACGACCCTGGAGGGCGCCGTGCTGGGCCTGTGGCTCACCGTCAACTACCGTATGCTGGCGACCGGCACCGCCACCCTCTACAGCGAGCTCCTCGCGGCCGATGGACGAGTTTGACGACGACAGCGGCACGATTTTCCGCGATGTCACTCTGTTGGCGCTCGCAGCCTTTGTCGCGATGGTACTCATGCTGTTGCCGTTCCTTAATCCGGGTGCCGAAGCCGAGAGCGAGGCCGAAGGGATCAGCGATCCCGGCAATGTGATCATCGAGCTTGTGTGGGCGGCCGATCGCGACGCCGATATCGATCTCTGGGTCAAGGCGCCGGACAGGTTGCCGGTCGGCTTTCCCAACAAGGGCAACGAGGTGGTCAACCTATTGCGCGACGATCTCGGCTTGTTTCAAGACCTTACCGACATCAATTACGAGATTGTCTACAGTCGGGGCATCGTGCCTGGCGAATGGATCGTCAATGTCCAGGCCTACCGCCTGGAGGATCCGATCCAGCCGGTTCCGGTACAGGCCCAGGTGGTGGTCAGCGTCAAGCGCGAGGGCGAGAACAGGCCGACGCCGATCCTGGAAAAGGAGGTCGAGTTGCGCTATCCGCGCCACGAGACGACCGTGTTTCGCTTCGCGTTGACCGGCAAGGGCGCGCTCGTGCACGGCAGCGTCAACGACGTCAGGCTCTCGCTGATACGGGAATACGCCCAGTCTCAGCTGCGCTCCCGTGAGGTGCGGCCGGGTGGATAGCTTCGCCTACCTCTATGTCGCCCTTGCGCTGGTAGGCGCCGCGCTCGCGAGTATTGCGGTCTGGTCCCGGCGGCGGGCTCTCTGGAAGGCCGCCGCCGTGGGTTTGCTCGCTGCCCTCGTCGTGGTCGGCTATTTCAGCTATTCCATGCTGCTCTCGCGGCCGAAGATGCTCTCCCCCGAATTGGACGATGTGGCTGGCGCACGAGTGCTCTCGGCCGCACTGCGCGAGGACGAAGCCATCTATCTCTGGCTTTCCGTCGAGGGAACGCCGCGATTCTACGCGTTGCCCTGGGATCAGGCAGCCGCCCAGCGGCTTCAGTCGGTCATGCGCGAGACGCGGCGTTCGGGCCACGACGTGGTAATCCGCTCGACCGAACCGGGCGACGATTCAGCCGAGTCCGAGGAGGAGACGCCGGAAGTCCACACGTTCTACGCGGTGCCACCGCCGATCATGCTGCCGACGAAGCGGCTCCACGCGATCCGCGGGCCCGCAGGCGAGATGTGACCGTGAGCGACGCGAGCGCCAGTGAGGCGATCGAGGATGCGCCAGCGACGAGGCGCGCCGCAGCGCCCTATGCTTCACTCCCCGAGCAGAGCCGCGGGCGCCTCTATCCGGAGCCGGAAAGCCGCACTCGGACGGCCTTTCAGCGCGACCGCGACCGGATCATCCACTGCGCGGCGTTTCGGCGTCTGCAGCACAAGACCCAGGTCTTCGTCTATCACGAGGGGGATCACTACCGCACCCGGCTGACCCACAGCCTGGAGGTGGCGCAGATCGCGCGCTCGATCAGCCGCGTCCTCGGTGTGAACGAAGACCTCGCCGAGGCGCTTGCGTTGGCCCACGATCTTGGGCACCCGCCTTTCGGTCACGCCGGGGAGGCGGCGCTCGATCAAGCGATGGCGCCATACGGCGGCTTCGACCATAACGCCCAGACCGTACGCATCCTGACGTCCCTGGAGCACCGCTATAACGGCTTCGACGGCCTAAATCTGACCTGGGAGACCCTGGAAGGGGTGGCGAAGCACAATGGGCCCCGTCCAACGGATGCCGTGCCGGGCGACATCGAATCTTATTCGGCCCGGCACGATCTGGAACTTCACACCCATGCCGGCCCAGAGGCCCAGATCGCGGCGCTGGCAGACGATATCGCCTATAACAACCACGACGTGGATGACGGGCTGCGCGCCGGCCTCTTCACCGTCGACGACGTGCGGGACGTCCCTCTCGTGGGCGCGATTCTCGATGACGCAACCGCTGACCATCCGGGTGGCGACGAAGGCCGCCTCATTCACGAGACCGTCCGCCGCATGATCGGAGCCATGGTCGAGGACGTGATCGATACGAGCCGGCAGCGCCTGGAGGAGGCGAGGCCCGGGGACGCGGAGGCCGTGCGCGGGAATGGTGCGCCGCTGATCGCTTTCTCGGCGACCATGCAGGCCCAGGGAGAGGCCTTGAAGGCATTCCTGCACGAGCGCATGTATCGTCATCACAAGGTCAACCGGATGGCCAGCAAGGCACGCCGGACCGTGCGCGAGCTCTTCGAGCTTTTCATCGACGAGCCCCAATGCCTGCCCGAGGAGTGGTGGGGCCGGTGCGACGGCGTGCGGACAGTGACGACGGCGCGCGTCGTTGCCGATTACGTTGCCGGAATGACGGATCGCTTCGCCATCCAGGAACATCGCAATCTCTTCGATACGGTGCTGTGGAGATGAATGTTTTCAGCTATTTGTCTGATGTTGTTCAGGTCGAGATTGAGGCGATGAGCGGGGCTGGCCTGCTGCCTCGCGGGCTCGATCTCTCGGCTGTCTCGGTCGAGCCTCCGCGCGAGGCGGAGCACGGCGATGCGGCGTGCAATGCGGCACTGGTCCTCGCCAAGCAGGCGCGACGCAAGCCGCGCGAATTCGCCCAGAATTTGGCTGAGCGGCTGCAGGGGCGCGCAGACATTCGTGCCGTCGAAGTGGCCGGCCCCGGCTTCGTCAACCTCAGGCTCACGGACGAGTTCTGGTGGGCGCGGCTGGCGGAGCTGCTCCAGACCGGCCCAGGGTACGGCGCCACAGACCTCGGCCGCGGCCGGGCGGTCAATGTCGAATACGTCTCGGCCAACCCGACGGGGCCGCTCCATGTCGGGCACGCCAGGGGCGCGGTGGTGGGCGATGCCCTCGCCAACCTGCTCTCGCATATGGGTTACGCGGTGACGCGCGAATATTACGTGAACGACGCCGGCGCGCAGGTCGATACGCTGGCCCGCTCGGTCCACGCCCGCTACCGCGAGGCGTGCGGCGAGACGATCGGTGCCATCCCCGAGGGGCTCTATCCGGGAGACTATCTGGTGCCCGTCGGCGAGGCGCTTGCGGCCCGCGACGGCCGCCGTTGGCTCGAAGAGCCTGAATCGATCTGGCTGCCCGAGATCCGCGACTTTGCCACCGACGCCATGATGGACCTCGTGCGCGCCGATCTCGAAGCGCTGGGTGTGCGCCACGATCTGTTTCGCTCGGAGCGCGCGCTGGTCGGCGAGGGCCGCGTCGATGACGCGTATGCGGCGCTGGAGGGATCCGATCTCATTTACCGCGGCGTACTGGAGCCGCCCAAGGGCAAGCGCGATGAGGACTGGGAGCCGCGCGAACAGAGTCTCTTCCGCGCCACCGCCTTCGGCGACGATACGGACCGGCCGCTCAGGAAATCGGACGGCACCTGGACCTACTTCGCCACCGATATTGCCTATCACCGCGACAAGATCGAGCGCGGCTTCACCGACCTGATCGACGTCTGGGGCGCCGACCACGGCGGCTACCTCAAGCGAATGAAGGCTGCTGTATCAGCGCTTTCCGGCGATTCGGCGAGCCTCGACGTGAAGATCTGTCAGATGGTGAAGTTGCTCGACGGCGGCGAGCCGGTGGCGATGTCGAAGCGGGCCGGGCGCTTCGTTACCCTGCGCGATGTCGTCGATGAGGTCGGGCGCGACGTCGTCCGATTTATCATGCTGACCCGCCGCAACGATGCGCCGCTCGAATTCGATCTCAACCGGGTTACCGAGCAGTCGCGGGACAATCCTGTCTTCTACGTTCAGTATGCCCATGCCAGGGCGTGCTCGGCGCTGCGCCGCGGGGCGGAGATCGTGCCCGAGCCCGAGCTTGCGCTTGCCGCTCTCGCCCGCGTCGACCTCACGTGCCTGGGCGATCCGGCCGAACTCGACCTGATCCGCCTGCTCTGCCAATGGCCGCGGGTGCTGGCCGGCGCGGCGCTCACCCACGAGCCGCACCGGATCGCCTTTTATTTGCATGACCTTGCGGGTGCATTTCATCTGCTCTGGACCAGGGGCAAGGACGACCCGCGGCTTCGCATCGTCGATGGCGAGCGACTTGCGGAGACACGCGCCCGGCTCGCATTGATAAGCGCCCTCAAGATCGTTATTGCGGAGGGGCTGGTATTGTTCGGAGTCGAGCCGGTGCAGGAGATGCGATGAGCGTCGGCGAAGACGGACCCGAGACTCCGTCGGCGCCCGAGTCGCCGAGCCCGGAGCCGCCGCAGGAACCGACGGAGCCTGCCGTCAGGGAAGCGGCGGAAAGCGGGCGCCCCCGGCTGCTTCCAGTGTGGATTCTTCTCGGCGCCGCCGCGCTCTCGGGTGGCGCTTGGGCGGTGACCGAGCACATGGGGAGCGGGCCGCCTCCTGACGAGGCCTCGGTGCGGCTCATCACCGCGTCGGCCGAGCCCTGGAAGGTCCGTCCCGCCGATCCGGGCGGAATGGAAATCCCGAACCAGGGCACGTTGATCTACGAGACGCTCGCGACGGCCGATCCCGAGGAAGCACCCGAGCGGGTCCTGCCGCCGCCGGAAGAACCCATGAGCCCACCGCAACCTGAAGCAGACCGCGCCGAAGAGCTGGCGGTCGCAGCATCGGGGGTAGAGAGAGACCCCGCCGCGCTGCAACCGGACGCAGGCGGCGTCGACGAGCCGGCAGCCGCCCCGATCGAGGAGGCGCCGACACCGGCACCTGAAGCAACACCGGAATCAGAGGTAATTGAGCCCCAAGCGACGGAACTCGAAGCGCCGATGGTTGAGGCGGTCGTGAGGCCGCATCCACCGAAACCCGGAACGCTGGCCGCTATTCGGATCGATGTAACGCCTCTGCCGGATCTCGATGAGCCGGGCATGGTCGAAGAAGCGCCGCCGCATGAGCCTGAGACACCGACCACAGTCGAAGAAATACCGCAGCTGGATCCGGAGACGCTGGCCCTGGTCGAGGAAATTTTGCAGCGAGAGGCTGAGACATCTTCAGCCCATGCACAGGAGGAGTACGCTCGGCAGGAGTACGTAGGCTCGGTGCCGCTCCCCCTCTACAAGCCGGTCAGCCTCGCGCGGACCGCGCCGGCCGAGCGGCCGGTTGACGATGTCGCTTCGAATGCGCGGGAAGCTGCGCCTGAGCCAGTGCAGTCGGATTCTTCCCGCACGTGGCGCTACGTCCAGCTCGGCGCCGCCAACTCCAGGAGCTCGCTGGAAGGCCACTGGGAGATGCTGCGCCGCCGTCACAATGACGTGCTCGTCGGCCTCAGCCCGCTGATCATGCCGGTGGATAGCGGCGACAGCGGTATTACCTACCGGCTGCGCGCCGGCCCTCTCAGCGACGCGGGTGCGGCGCAGCAGGTCTGCGCGCAACTCAAGGCGCGCGGGCTCGCGTGCTTCGTGCCGCGGGATTGAGGCCGGCGTGACGGCGCGTGCCGCGCCGCGGGCGATGGTACTCGGTTGTGCGGGCGAGGCGCTCGACGATGGCGAACGCCGCTTTCTGGCTGACGTCGATCCGGCGGGCTTCATATTGTTCAAGCGAAACTGCGAGAGCCCGGCACAGACGCAAGCGTTGGTCGGGGCGCTCCGCGAGGCGGTAGGCCGGACCGACGCGCCGGTGTTGATCGATCAGGAGGGCGGCCGCGTGGTCCGGCTCGGTCCTCCCCACTGGCGCTCTCCGCCGGCGCCGGCGCTGCTCGGCGCGTTGGCAGAAGTCGACGGGGATGCTGGCGTTCGCGCTGCCTGGCTCAATGCGCGCCTGGTCGCGGTGGATCTGCTCGCGCTCGGATTTACCGTCAACTGCGTGCCGGTGCTGGACCTGCGTTTCGCTGGCGCGAGCAAGGTCGTCGGCGACCGCTCGTTCGGTGCCCACCCGCAATTGGTGGCGAGACTCGGCCGCGCAGTCGCGGACGGTTTGCGCGCCGGCGGAATCGTCCCTGCCGTAAAGCATCTACCCGGCCACGGCCGAGCGACTGGCGACAGCCACGCGGTGCTACCCCGAGTGGACGCGCCGCTCAAGGCGTTGCGGGCCCGTGACTTTGTGCCGTTTCGCGCGCTCCGCGACGCGCCCGTGGGCTTGACGGCGCATGTCTGCTACGCCGCGCTCGATCCCGAGAGGCCGGGCACGCTCTCACCTAAGGTGATAGGAGAGGCGGTGCGGGGCGCCATCGGGTTCGACGGCTTGTTGGTCACTGACGATCTGTCCATGGGAGCGTTGACCGGATCGGTCGGCCAGCGCGCATCCGCCGCGCTCGCCGCCGGCTGCGACTTGGCCCTTCACTGCAACGGCATACGTGACGAAATGGAGGAGGTCGCGGCGGCGACGCCGAAGCTCGCCGGCCGTGCGCGGGAGCGGTTCGACCGCATGCTCGCGACGCGGAGCGCACCCGACACGTTCGACGAAGCCGAGGGCCTTCGCGAGTTGGATGCCTTGCTCGCCCAGGTGACGCCGCAGTGATCGAGGCATGGCTCCTCGCCGCATCGGTTTGGGTGATACCGGTGCTGTTTGCAATCACGCTGCACGAGGCCGCGCATGGCTGGGCGGCGCTCAAGCTGGGCGACGACACGGCGGCGAGGCTCGGGCGGATTACCCTCAATCCGCTCAAGCATGTTCATCCGGTGGGCACGGTCCTGTTGCCCGGTGCCCTGATTGCGCTTGGCGCGCCGTTCGTATTCGGCTTTGCGAAACCCGTGCCGGTCAACCCGGCGAGGCTTCGCAACCCGCGGGGCGGCATGGTCCTGGTGGCGCTGGCCGGGCCGGGGATGAACATCCTTCTGGCCTGCCTCTCGGCGCTGCTGCTCCACGCTGCGGCCGTCTTTCCGCCGGTGTTCGCGGAGTGGTGGCGGGCGACGTTCACCCTCGGCATCGCCATTAATCTGGTGCTGGCCATTTTCAACATGTTGCCGGTGCCGCCGCTGGACGGCGGCCGCGTGTTACACGGGCTGCTCCCACCGCGCTCAGCCGAACGTTTCGCGCGACTCGAGCGCTTTGGTATTATTGTGGTGCTGGTCGGATTCTTTGTCGTGCCGTTGATTGCGGCGGAGTTCGGCAGCGCGTTCAACCCGTTGGCCGAAATTGTGCTGCCGCCGATGGCAGCGGGCTTCGAACTGATCGTCGAGTTGTTCGGCGTGGAGGCACTGGTGTCATGGCCTATCTGACGCCGCTAGAAGACGACGCCGGCCGGCGGGGTACAGCTACGCCCCGTCCCGGTGCAGCCGAGGATGAGTCTCAGCTGATCGTCAATCTCGACGGCTTCGAGGGTCCGCTCGATCTTCTGCTTTCGCTCGCCCGCACGCAGAAGGTCGACCTCGGGCGCATCTCCATACTGGCGCTGGCCGAGCAGTATCTGGCCTATGTCACACAGGCCCGGCGGCTCCGCATCGAACTCGCGGCCGGCTATCTGGTCATGGCGGCGTGGCTCGCCTACCTTAAGTCGCGGCTGCTCTTGCCCGACGAGGAACCCGACGCCGAGGAGCCGAGCAGCACCGAGATGGCGGCGGCGCTCGCCCGCAGGCTGCGGCGACTGGCAGCGATGCGCGATGCCGCAGCGACCCTGATGGACCGCCCGCAACTCGGCCAGGATGTGTTCGCCGCCGGCAGGGCCGAGGGCCTGCCGGTGCACGAGGAGGCGCTTCACGAAAGTACGCTCCACGAGCTGCTGCGAGCCTATGCCGCCCACCGCATCCGACGCGAACCCCGACGCCTGCTGATCGAGCTCAGCGCCTATCACGCTATGGAAGACGCGTACCAGCGCATGTCGCAGTTGCTGGGAAGCACGCCGGATTGGGAGACCCTGGCGCGCTTCTTGCCCCGCGGCACTGCTGCCGAAAGCGACGCGATGGCCCGCTCCGGCGTGGCGAGCACACTGGCTGCATCTCTGGAGCTCGCGCGCGAGGGCCGCCTGCAGATTCGCCAATTGGAGCCGTTCGGCCCGATCTATCTTCGCCGGAGGCGAGAAGAACCATGACCACCGATCCGCTAGAGACTTCGCCCTCTGTGGAACCCACCGAGGACGACGAGCGCGCGGCCCGCGCCTCCCGCATTATGGAGGCCGTGATCTTCGCCGCGGGCCGGCCCGTCGATGCCGCGACTTTGGCGGCGCAGTTGCCGGAAGGCACCGATGTCGAAGCAGGACTTGCCAGGCTCGCGGCGCATTACCAGCACCGCGGAGTCCACTTGGTGAAGGTCGCGGGCGGCTGGACATTTCGCACCGCTCCCGATCTGGCGGAGCACCTGACCGTGCATCGCGTCGTCCGCCGGCGCCTCTCGCGTGCAGCGCTGGAGACGCTCGCCATTATCGCCTACCACCAGCCGGTGACGCGGGCGGAGGTTGAGGAGATTCGCGGCGTCCACCTGGGGCGGGGCACGCTCGACCTGTTGCTGGAGGCGGGCTGGATCGCGCCGAAGGGGCGCCGGCGCACGCCGGGCCGGCCCGTGACGTGGGTCACCACGCCGGCGTTCATGGAGCACTTCGGCCTGGAGAGTCTCGACGACCTCCCCGGCGTCGACGAACTGGAGGCTGCCGGTCTCCTGGAAAGCGCCGGTCCACAGGCCGGGGAGACAGGCGAGGCGCTCACCCGGCTGCCGCTCGAGGATGATGGCGGGGGCGCGCCGGACTTTGCCGGAGAGCCCGAGGAGAGTGAGTCCGCCGAAGCAGCGTCAACGACGGTGGTGACGCTCTCCGGCCGCGGCAGCACCGCTTAGCCTGACACCGCCGGCGGGGGTGCGCCCCGCCCCAACCAGCTCTACTCAGCCGCTTCGGCAGGGACTTCCGCCGGGGTGACGCGCGCGGCGCAGTACTTGAATTCCGGAATCTTGCCGACGGGATCGAGGGCCGGATTGGTCAGCATGTTGCTGGCAGCTTCGGCAAAGCAGAACGGGATGAAGACGACGCCTGCGGGAACGCCGGCGTCGGCGCGGGCACGAAGCCCGATGGCGCCGCGCCGGGTCTCGACCGTGATCGGCGCTCCCGGGTCGATGTGCATGCGCTCGAGCTCGGCCGGCGCGAGATGGGCGACGGCTTCGGGCTCGAGATGGTCGAGCACGGAGGCACGGCGGGTCATCGCGCCGGTGTGCCAATGCTCGAGCATGCGGCCGGTCGTCAGCACCATCGGGAACTCGTCGTCGGGGGATTCGTCCGGCGGTACGATTCCCGCGGGCACGAGCTTGCCCCTCTTGCTCGGGGTCGGATAGCCGTCTTCGAAGATGACGTCGTGGCCGGGCTCGTCCTCGCCGCTACAGGGGTAGGTGACGGCGCTTTCCCGGCGAAGCCTCTCCCAACTGATGTTGTCGAACGAGGGCATGCAGCCTGCCATCTCGGCGAAGACGTCGGCCGGGCCGCCATAGTTCCAGTCGAGCCCGATGCGGCGAGCGATCTCCTGGATGATCCACCAGTCCTGCCTGGCGCCGTCAGGCATTGTGAGGGCAGTGCGGCCCATCTGGACCTGGCGGTTGGTGTTGGTGACCGTGCCGTCCTTCTCGGGCCAGGCGGAGGCCGGCAGCACCACGTCGGCGTAGCACGCGGTCTCGGTGAGGAAGAGCTCCTGCACGACGAGATGGTCGAGCGAAGCGAGCGCTTCGCGCACATGCCGCAGGTTCGGGTCCGACATCGCCGGGTTTTCGCCCATGATGTACATGCCCTTGATGGCACCCTCATGGGCGGCGTTCATCACCTCGACCACGGTGAGGCCCGCGTTCGGGTCGAGCTCGGCCCCCCAGAAATCCGAAAACTTCTCGCGCCGGGTGGGATCGGTTACCGGCTGGTAGTCCGGATACATCATGGGGATGAGCCCGGCGTCGGAAGCGCCCTGGACGTTGTTCTGACCGCGCAGGGGATGCAGGCCGGTGCCCGGACGGCCCACCTGGCCGGCGATCAGCGCCAGCGAGATGAGGCAGCGCGCGTTGTCGGTGCCGTGAATGTGCTGGGAAATGCCCATGCCCCAGAAGATGATCGCCGCTTCCGCACGCCCGTAGAGACGCGCGACCTCACGCAGGACATCGGGCTCGATGCCGCAGACTGGCCCCATCTCCTCCGGTGCGTAATCCTTGAGATGGCTTCGAAGCTGCTCGAAGCCCTCCGTGTGGGCCGAGACATACTGCCGGTCGTAAAGCTCTTCCTCGACGATGATGTGCATCAGCGCGTTGAGGAGCGCCACGTCCGTGCCGGGCTCGAACTGAAGGAAGTGGCTCGCGTGGCGGGCGAGCGCCGAGCCGCGTGGGTCGATGACGATCAGCTTCGCCCCGCGTTTCGCCGCGTTCTTGAAGAAGGTCGCGGCCACCGGATGGTTCGTGGTGGGCTGCGCGCCGATGACGATGATAACGTCTGAATGCTCGACCTGGTTGAAGCTTGCCGTGACGGCTCCGGAGCCGATGCATTCGAGCAGCGCTGCCACCGACGAGGCGTGGCAGAGCCGCGTACAGTGATCGACATTGTTGGTGCCGAAGCCTGTGCGCACGAGCTTCTGGAAGAGGTAGGCCTCCTCGTTCGAGCCCTTGGCCGAGCCGAAACCGGCGAGGGTTCCGGCGCCGTGCTGGTCGCGGATCCGCCCGAGACCCTCGGCGGCCCGGTTGAGCGCTTCGTCCCAACTCGCTTCCCTGAAGTGGGTGAGGGGATTGGCCGGGTCGATGTCGATATCGGCCGACTTGGGTGCATCGTCCCTGCGGATCAGCGGCGTCGTCAACCGATGGGGATGGTTTACATAGTCGAAGCCGAAGCGGCCCTTGACGCAGAGCCTGCCGTGATTGGCCGGGCCGTCCTTGCCGTCGACCCAGAGGATCTTGTTGTCCTTGACGTTGAAGGTGAGCTGGCAGCCGACGCCGCAATAGGGGCAGACGCTCTCCACCTTCTTAGCCGGCGTCTCCTTGCCGACCTCCTTGGCCGGCATGAGGGCGCCGGTCGGGCACGCCTGCACGCATTCGCCGCAGGCGACGCAGGTGCTCTCGCCCATGGGATCGTCGAAGTCGAAGACGATCTTGTTGCGCGCCCCGCGGCCTGCCATGCCGATCACGTCGTTGACCTGCACCTCGCGGCAGGCGCGCACGCAGCGCGTGCAATGGATGCAGGCATCGAGGTTGACCGCCATCGCCGTGTGACTGAGGTCGGGAGCCGGGGACTGCCGTGCCGGGAAGCGGCTCGTTGTGCGCTCCATGCTCGCCGCCCAATCCCACAGCTCGCAAGACGGGTCGTGGCTGGACTCGGGCGGAGGCTGATCGGCGATCAGCAGCTCCATCACCATGTCACGGGCTCGCACGGCGCGCTCCACCGAGGCTCTGACCTCCATTCCCTCGGCCGGCTTGCGGATACAGGATGCCGCGAGCACCCGTTCGCCCTCGATTTCCACCATGCAGGCTCGGCAGTTGCCATCCGCCCGGTAGCCCGGATCGGGCGTGTAGCAGAGGTGGGGAATATCGATCCCGTTCCGCTTGGCGACCTGCCAGATGGTCTCGTCCGGCTCCGCGGTCACGGCGCGGCCGTCGAGGGTGAAGCGGATGACGTCGCTCATGCGAGCTCCTCCGGGAAATAGCGCAGGATGGACAGCAGCGGATTCGGCGCCGCCTGCCCGAGACCGCAGATCGAGGCGTCGGCCATGGCAGTGCTCAGCTCGCGCAATAGCGGCGCATCCCAACGATCCTTGCTCATCAGGACCGCCGCCTTCTCGCAGCCGACGCGGCAGGGCGTGCATTGCCCGCAGCTCTCGTCCTCGAAGAAACGCATCAGGTTGAGCGCAGCACCCTTAAGATCGTCCTGGTCGGAGAGCACCACGACCGCGGCCGAGCCGATGAAGCAGCCGTGAGACTCGAGGGTGCCGAAATCGAGCGGGAGGGCGGCCATCGAAGCGGGCAGGATTCCGCCGGAGGCGCCGCCCGGCAGGTAGGCGCGGAAGGTGTGCCCGTCGGCCATGCCACCGCAATATTCCGCCAGCAACTCGTTCATGGTGATGCCAGCCGGCGCGAGCTTGACGCCCGGCTCCTTCACCCGGCCCGACACCGAAAAGCTATGAAAGCCCGAGCGCCCGTTGCGGCCCTCGCCAGAGAACCAGTCGGGGCCTCGCTCCAAGATGTCTCGCACCCAGTGGAGGGTCTCGACGTTGTTGATGAGGGTTGGCCGGCTCCAGAGCCCGACCTGGGAGGGGAAGGGGGGCTTGTGCCTGGGCTCGCCCCGCTTGCCCTCGATGCTTTCGAGCATCGCCGACTCTTCGCCGCAGATGTAGGCGCCTGCGCCGCGGCGCAGGATGAGCGCCGTCTCCGCGGTCAGGCCTGCGGCGTTGAGCTTCGCGATCTCCTCCAGCAGCACCTCGCGGATGCCCGGATACTCGTCGCGAAGGTAGATGTAACATTCGGCGGCCTCGACGGCCCAGCCGGCGATCAACGTGCCTTCGAGGAAGCGATGCGGGTCCTGCTCCATATAGACCCGATCCTTGATCGTGCCGGGCTCACCTTCGTCCGCGTTGACGGCCATCAGCCGGGGGCCGGTCTCGGCGCGGACGAAGCGCCACTTGCGCCCGGTCGGGAAGCCCGCGCCGCCCTTGCCCTTGAGGCCGCTGTCTTCCAGAGCGGCGATCACGTCGTCGACTTGCCGCGCGCCCGACAGGCACTCCTTGAGAGTTTCGTAGCCACCGCCCGCGACATAGGCGTCGAAATCGACGTAGGCCGGAATGACGGGAGAGTGATCCGGTCCCTTGATGCAGGCGAGGATCGATTCCACGGTCGCCTGGGTCACGTGGCGATGGCCGACCTCGACCACCGGCGCCTCCTCGCAGCGGCCCATGCAGGGCGCCCGCACCACCCGAACGTTGTCGCCTAGGGCGTCGGGGAGTGCTCCCAACAGCGCGGGCGCACCGAAACATTCGCACGTGAGGCTGTCGCAGACCCGGACCGTCAGCGGCGGCGGCGGGCTCTCGCTTTCCATCACCACGTCGAAGTGGGCATAGAAGGTCGCGACCTCATAGACTTCCGCCATGGCGAGGCGCATTTCTGCCGCGAGTGCTGCGAGATGTCGGGCCGCGAGGCAGCCGAAGTGGTCCTGAATCTTGTGCAGATGCTCGATCAGCAGGTCGGGGCGCCTGGGCTCGTCGCCCAGCAGGTCGCGGATTTGCTCCCGCGCCGCGGGATCGACTTGCCGGCCCTTCTCGGTATAGCGCGCCTTGCGCCGCCCGCTACCGGGGTGTCTGGGTTTCTGATTTCCGCCCGAAAAAGCCACCTGCGGTCTCCGACGATGCCAATTCGCCCAAATCGGCGAACAATGCGATCAATGGGCTCCGATGCGTAACACCTAGCCGGTCGACGGTCGAGACTTTGTTTGAACGTCGGATTCGACGAGCGACTGCGCCAGTCGGCGGCAGATTCACTCGGGCCACATCTCCGATGGCGGCGCAGGCGGCTTCACCCGAGTCAGGCTGACCACGGCGGCGTTTATGAGGCGTTTGCCCGCGTTCTCGAAATTGGCCGTAACGCGGTCGCCGATGACGGACTGCACCTGCCCGAGGCCCCATTCCGGCGCCAGCGGGTTCCTGACCCAATCGCCTGGCGCGAGGCCCTCGACCATCGCCTTTCTCTCTCTAATCGGACGCCCCGGCGTCCCGCCTGCGGTCCTGCATGATAGCCGCGCAACGCTCCGTCGACTATTTCAGGGTGCGGCGGCGCGTGACTCCATCCGGTAGAATTATTCTAGTGCATTGAAATAGTGAGATTACTGACACCATGCGGACGTCTTCAGCATGGTCCAGCCGATACGTCGGAATGACTTGCCGAGGCGTCAGTGCATTTTTATACTCCGCGCCCATTTCGAGGTGGGATCCGGCAAGGCAGTGGCGCAGAAGCGAGTAGAGCTCCCGGCCAAGTACAGGCCGACGAGCAGGGAAGAATTCATGTCGCCGCGGATGCAGGAGTATTTCCGGCGCAGGCTGGACATGTGGCGGCAGGACATCCTCGACGAGACGGACGCGACCCTGGAGAAGCTCAGGCTCGATACCGGGCACGAGGCGGACCTGGGGGATCGCGCTGCCGTCGAGTCGGAGCGCTCGGTCCAGCTTCGCACGCGGGACCGCGCCCGCAAGCTCATCTCGAAGATCGAAGCGGCGCTGCACCGGATAGAGGACGGGTCCTACGGCTACTGCGAGGAAACTGCCGAGCCGATCAGCATCCGACGTCTCGAGGCCCGCCCCATCGCGACCCTCAGCGTCGAGGCGCAGGAGCGCCACGAGCGACACGAGCGCACCCATCGCGACGGCTGACGGCCGACACGCCCGAGGGCGACTAAGCCGCAGCCGGACAGTTCATGGCCCTTGTGTGAATTCCGGGTTAGACGTCGGCACGAGGGCGGGCACGCCCCCTATCTTGCGCCGTTCGTCTCCGAACAAAGGCTGCGCGCCACGCTCTCACCGATGGCAGCGGGCGGACCTAGGG
Organism: Alphaproteobacteria bacterium; assembly: GCA_965262755.1. Classification (GTDB taxonomy): domain Bacteria; phylum Pseudomonadota; class Alphaproteobacteria; order UBA828; family UBA828; genus WTGU01. The sequence goes on from OZ253557.1 coordinate 3,477,251, forward strand.
CAAGCCCGGTCAGCGTTTCCTCGAACCGCGTGGCGAGTTTGACGAATGGCTTCCCCGTGCGGCCCTGACTGAACGCGCCTGCGTAGTGTGCGCCGATCATTGCGTGCACATGTTGTGCGTTTCTCGGGTTCTCGGTCGTGATCGACTGAGCAGCCGAGACATCGCGTTTGAAGAAGGCGCCTGTGGTGTTCGATGTTCGTTGAGCGGTTTCCTGTGCTTCGGTCAGGCCAGCCAGACCTGCGCACGTGCGCAGGGTCCACGGATTGAAATTAAAGATATGTGCATAGTGAAACATGCGGCCGCGTGACTTTTCGCGGCAATACGCTTCAATGTTCGGAACTTCAATATAAAGCAGGCCTCTTGGCGCGAGCCAGCAAGCGATCTGACCGAGATACTTTATTGGATTATTCAAATGCTCCAACACGTGATTCAGGCGAATCAGATCGAATTGACCTGGAGCAAAAAGATCAGGCGACAGATGGACCGTTTGGACATCTAACCCGAGCGTCTCACGACAATACGCGGCGTAACGAGAATTCGGTTCTATTCCCTTCACGGTCTTGCCGAGCCGCGTCATCAGATAAGCGAACTCACCCGAGCCTGCCCCCACATCCAGCACGTGCGTCGCGGGATCCAAAACGTCCCGAAACATGCGCACATACGTTGTCACGCGCCGAAAATTGCGCACGACCTGGCGGCGACGCGGTTTCGCGGCACCCTTGTAGGCGATGCGATAGTCGTCGGCGTAGAACCGCGCCAACTCTTCATCGTTGGGTACGGGGTCGTTGCGTACTAGTCCCGTTTCCATACAGATGATGGTTCGCAGCGGTTTGCCATGACGATCGGTCTCGGAGACCACTTCGCGCGTACCCTCACGGCCGAGCGCCCACGTCATCGATTATTCTCATATGTGCTCAACAATTCAGGGCCAATATTTCGCCGGTGAGGGTCTGGACGCCTTTTCGCAAATTACCAGTTGCATTGCCAGATTTTCAGATCGCTGTTTCTTCACATAAATGGCGAAATGCGTCCCGTCTCTCAAGTGTCCGACCCGCGCCAACCCGCGGCGAGCGGATGGCCGTGGGCTGCAGCACGTTCAAACCATTGGCGTGCAAGATCGAGGCTGCGAGGCAGGCCGTGGCCGCGCTCGTAGAGGAGACCCACGCTGAATTCGGCGAGGTCGAAGCCGCGCTCGGCAGCAGCGCGGTGATGAGCGAGACCGCGCGGCGTGTTGGTCGCCGTGCCGGCACCGGCGAGAAGCGTCAGACCGACCCAGTAGCGGGCGAAGAGTTCCGGCCGGCTCGTGTCGTCACCGGGCGGAGAGGCGTTTGCGGAACGCGTGCGGCCGACGGCGTTGTTCAGCCACCCGTCGGAGCCGGGGCCGAGAATGCCGGCCGCCGCACCTTGGCGCGCGTGCAGCACCGCCGTTATGGCGGCTGCCGTGGCGGATCGGAACAGAATGACGGCATAAGTCTCATCGCGCTCGACTGCATCGCCTGCGCTGTAGAGTTCGCCGAGCGCGAGCAACCCTTGTGGATCGCCCGCCGAGGCCGCAGCGCGCAAATGTCGCGCGGCTGCCGTGTTGTCGATGGCAACGTCTCGCGCAATCAGGCCGAGGGCGAGATGAGCTGCCACATCGCCGCGCTCGGCCATTTCCCCGAGATGAACGCGCGCGCCCTCGTGACGCCGGGCCGCGGCGCGCTCCAGCCACTTGATGGCCTCCGCCCGGTCGAGAGGTAGTTCAACTCCTTCGAGGTGCATGAGCCCCAGCAGGTATTGGGACGATGCGTGACCCTGAACCGCCATGTTGAGCAGAATCGATCGGCCCTCCGCGCCGGAGCCGGGCGTAGCCGTGAGCCGATGGGCCATGGCGGCGCTGCGTTCGATGTCCCGTGCAGCGATCGGAGACGTATCCGGCTCCGCTAAGGCCGTAACCGGTATGAGCAGGCACGCGGCGATCGAGAACAGCCGGGCGAGCCGGAGCGTCGGGCGGTTCATCGGCGGAGCATACCACTGGGCGGGGCGGGGCGGGGCCCGAGCGAGCCGCTGGGCCGCCCAAGCTACGAACAGGCGCGGGGCGGGTGAGCGCCTTCGTCTGTCGTGGCTTCGATACGCCGTCGGTCGCGGATGACGACCCCGGCAAAGGGTCGCAAGACATCGATGGCGCCGTCGCGCGCGAGCGAGGCGAGGGCTCGGCTCACGGTCTCCGAAGCGAGGCCGAGATAATCGCCGATTTCAAGCTGGCTCATCGGTAACGGAACGGATTGCCTGCCGTCCTCTCCCGGTTCACCGGTGCGATCAGCGCATTCCAGCAGAAAGCACGCGAGCCGCTCCCGCGCCGTCTTGCGCCCGAGCCACAACAATCGCTCTTGCGCTGCTGCAATCTCCCGATCGAGGGCCAGGAGCAGGTCTTCATGCAACGCCGGCGATTGCCGAGAGAGCTCTCGCATGCGGGCACGGGGAACCGAGCAGACGCTTGCCCGGCCGACCGCTTCGGCACCGTAAGCGTAATGCTCGCCGGTAGTGAGACCCACCAGATCGCCCGGGAAGAAGAACGCGACGATCTGCCGGCGCCCATCCGCCGTTGCCTTGTAACCGGCAATGGTGCCGCTGAGCACCCGATGGAAGCAGTTGGCAGAGTCGCCTTCAAAGGCGAGCGATTCGTGCGGCGCGAGATGTCTGATCGCGCCGATTCTGTCGAGCCGGTCGAATCCGGCGGACGGTTCTCCGGCGCTGGCCGGATACACCGCCCGATTGTTGGCGACGACGTTCATCGTAAGTTTCCTTCCCGCGACCGTTGCGGGCCTCCCGAACGGGTATTTCGTGTTTTTCGCCGTGCCGCGCAATTAGGGCGGTTGCGTAAGGGAATTCCCTTAGGGAGCGGCAGGCATGGCTTCTGGCGGCGACGCCGCGCCCATCGGCGCAGCGGCGCGGTTAGATATCGCCCATGTTCACCTGCGCGATCACCGCCATGCGCACGAGATGCGCGAGATTGCGCGCCTGCAGTTTCTCCATGATCCGCGCGCGGTGCACCTCGATAGTGCGCGGACTGATGCCCAGGTCGCGGGCGACGACCTTGTTCGAGCTTCCGCGAGCCAGCCGTTCGAAGACCTCGCGCTCCCGCGCAGTCAGCCGGTCGAGTCGCCGGTGGATGTCGAGGCGCCGCGTCTCGCGGTTGAGCGTTTCCTCGCGCGAGGCGAGCGCCTGCGCGATACCGTCCAAAATTGCGCGGTCCGGGAACGGCTTTTCGACGAAATCGACGGTGCCGGCTTTGATCGCCCTGACCGCCATCGCGATGTCGCCGTGACCCGTGATGATGATGACCGGCAGCGCCGGTGCGGCGTCCGCCAGCCTCCGCTGCAACTCCAGCCCATCCATTTCCGGCATCCGCACATCGACGAGAGCGCAGGCAGGCAGGGCGTCCGGCAGGGCCTCCAGGAAAGCTGGGCCCGAGGCGTACGTGTCCACGTCGTAACCCTCCGCCTCCAGCAGCGCGCCGAGCGAATCTCGCACGGCGTCGTCATCGTCGATGACCGCGACCACGACGCCCCCGTCAGCCATTGGATTTGCCTCCGACCGGCAGAGAGAAGCAAAAGGCGGCGCCGCCCTCCGGCGGGCTCTCGGCCCAGAGCCGGCCGCCGTGGGCGACGATGATCGTGCGGCTGATGGCAAGCCCGATGCCCATACCGTCTGCCTTGGTGGTCTGGAACGGGCGGAACGGGTCGTCCGCGATGCCCGGTGCGAGGCCGGGGCCGTTGTCTCGAATTTCGACCTGCACCTGCTGGGGTGCGACCGCCTGGGTCGAAATGCGGATCTTTCGCTCGCCTGACCCCTCGAACGCCTCAATGGCGTTCCGCAGGATGTTGAGTACGACCTGTTGCACCTCAATGCGATCGATCAGGACAGGCGGGAGCGCGTCGTCCAAGGAGAAGATCAACTCGATGTGCCGGTCGCTCGCACCGATCAGCGCCAGCGCCGCGGCTTCTTCGACAACTGCGTTGATGGGCTCGGGGCGGCGGCCGCTGTCGTCCTTCTTGATGAAGCGCCGCAGCCGCTTGATGATCTCTGCCGCCCGCTCGGCTTGACGCCCCGCCTTGTCGACGAGGTCTGCGATGGGCGCGGGGTCCGCTTCAGGACGGTCGAGCCGCCGCCGCGCCGCCCGCGTGTAGTTCATGACGGCCGTCAGCGGCTGGTTCAGCTCGTGCGCGATCCCCGACGCCATCTCGCCCATGGCGGAGAGTCGTGAGGCGTGCATGAGCTCCTGCTGGAGGATGCCGGCGCGCCGCTGGATGGTCTCCCGCTCGGTGATGTCGTGGATGAAGCCGGTGAAGAGCCGCCCCTGATCGAGCTCGATTTCTCCGATCGCGAGACGCGCGGGGAAGGTCGTCCCGTCCTTGCGCCTGCCGACCACGACGCGGCCGATTCCGATGACGCGCTTCTCGCCCGTCTCGCGATAGCGGGCGAGGTGGGAATCGTGGGCTTCCCGATGGGGCGAGGGCATGAGGATCTTCACATTCTGGCCGACGAGCTCGGCGCCGGAATAGCCGAAGAGGCGTTCCGCCGCCGGGTTGACCGTATCGATGGTGCCGGTCTCGTCGATGATGACGATGGCGTCCGGTGCCGTCCGGGTTATCGAGCGCAGGCGCTTCTCGCGCTCCCGCGCCGCGGCGATGGTGGCGGCGCTGTCCCTCGAATCCGCCATTCCCCCGCCTAGCTCTGCCCGCTCAGTCCAGGTGCTTGCGCATGACCTCTGCCATCTTCTCCGGCCCCTGGCCGAAGACGAAGTGGGTCAAGTAGTCGCCGTCCGGGTCCATGAAATAGATGTAGGACGTGTGGTCGACCAGATAGGCGCCGTCTTCGTCCGGCTCGTTTAGCCGGTAATAGACGCGGTAGGCCTTGGCTGCGTCGTGAATTTGCTCCTCGCTGCCGGTGAGGCCGACCAGGCGGGGGTGAAACGCCGGCATATACTCGGCAAGCGCCGCCACAGTATCGCGTGCCGGGTCGACCGTGATGAAGAGCGGCTGAACCTCGTCGCTGAGGTCGCCGAGTTCGTCCACTGCCTGCCCCATGATGAGCAGTTCCGTCGGGCAGATGTCAGGGCAGTAGGCGTAGCCGAAATAGACCAGCAGATAGCGGTCGTCGAAGCTTTCCTCGGTGACCGTCTGCCCCGTGTGGTCGACGAGTTGGAAGGGGCCGCCGATGGCCGCGGCCTGTACGGACGAAGGCCCGATCCATAGGAAGACGGCGAACGCTGCGGTGGCCGCGCCTGCGATCGCGGTGCGGATTATACGCTGCATGGACGCGCTCCAATCGCTCGACTCTCCTGGTCCCTAATGTAGTGCGGCCCTCCGCCGCGGTCGATGGCCTCGCCGCTAACCGGGTACACTCCGTGCCCGCGGAATTCAGGAGGTCGGCATGAGCGGAGAGGCGATCTATCGGGGCTATGATCGGGCGGCGCTCGACGCGCAGTACAATAACCGGGCGCGAATCCCCGAGTTTGTCGACTATTTCGACCGCTGGCTGGCCTGGAGCGCGGAGACCCGCGCAGCGCTGCCGGGGGCGCGGGACGTCCCCTACGGCGATCTCCCGGTCGAGACCCTCGACATCTTTCCGGCGGAGCAGCCCGGAGCGCCGATCCTGATCATGATCCACGGCGGCTACTGGTACTCGCTCGACAAGCATCACGACAGTTTCGTGGCGGAGGGCTGCCGGCCTCACGGGGTGGCGACCGTCGTCATCAACTACGGCCTTGCCCCCGACTACCGGATGGACGAGATCGTGCGCCAGAACCGCGCCGCTGCCGCCTGGGTCTGGCGCAACGCCGCGTCCTTTGGCGGCGATCCCACCCGCATCCACGCGCTCGGCCAGTCGGCAGGCGGGCACCTCGCCGCCATGCTGCTGGCAACCGACTGGCCGGGCTTCGGTGCCGACTTGCCTGCCGGCCTCGTCAAGAGCGCCATCTCGATCTCGGGTATCTACGACCTGGAGCCCATTCGGCTCTGCTATCTCAACGACAAGGTCGGTATGGACGAGGCAGAGGCGCGGCGGAACAGCCCCGTTGCACAGTGCTACCCGGTGCCCGCGCCGCTCATGCTGGTGTCCGGCGATATCGAGTCGAAGGAATACGAGCGCCAGGCCGATGCCATGGCCGCGGTCTGGGAGGCGTTGGGTTATCCGCTCAGCCGGCTGGAGCTCCCCGGCTTCAACCACTTCACCATGGCCGACCAGCTGCGCGAGCCTCAGAGCGACCTCACGCGGGCGGTAATGGCGCAAATGGGAGTCGCTCTCTGAGCTTCAGACGCGCTCGTCCATCGTGAGCACGGCAGCGCCCTGGAGCCGGCCGGAGCGCAGGCGGTCGAGGGCGGTGTTGGCTTCTGCAAGCGGCATGGGCTCGACGTGCATCTCGATCGCCGTCCGCGCGGCGAGTTCCAAGAACTCTTCGCCGTCGCGCCGCGTGAGATTGGCGACCGAGACGATGCTTCGCTCCCGCCAGAGAAGCTCGTACGGGAAGGCAGGAATGTCGCTCATGTGGATGCCGGCGCAGACCACGGTGCCGCCGGGCGCGATCGCGCGGAGCGCTGCCGGCACCAAGGCGCCCACGGGCGCGAAGAGCAGCGCCGCGTCGAGTTCTTCCGGCGGCGTCTCGTCGGAGGGGCCGGCCCATTCGGCGCCGAGGCCCAGCGCAAAGTCGATGGCCGCCCGGTCGCCCGGCCGGACGAAGGCGAACACCCGCCGGCCTTGGGTGCGCGCGACCTGGGCGATGATGTGGGCCGCCGCGCCGAAGCCGTAGAGGCCGAGGCGCTCGGCATCGCCCGCCATCGTGAGCGCGCGGTAACCGATGAGCCCGGCGCAGAGCAGAGGTGCAGCCTCGGCGTCGCTCCGGTCGCCGCCCACGGGCAGGCAGTAGCGCTCGTCGGCGATGCAGTAGTCGCCATAGCCGCCGTCCCGCGTGTAGCCGGTGAAGAGCGCGTCGGGGCACAGGTTCTCCCGCCCGCTCCGGCAATAGCGGCAGGTGCCGCAGGTCCAGCCGAGCCAAGGGATGCCCACGCGCTCCCCTTCGGACAAGTGCTCGACGCCCGCGCCGAGGGCCGCAACTCGCCCCACGACCTCGTGCCCCGGCACGACCGGAAGCCGGGGCTCGGTGAGGTCGCCGTCCACCACATGGAGATCGGTGCGGCAGACGCCGCAGACCGAGACCCGGACCAGAACTTCGCCGGCGCCGGGCTCGGGAACAGGCCTCTCCTCCAAGGCAAGCGGTCGGCCGTCGCCGCGATAAACCATGGCCCGCATGGCGGCAGGGTCGGTCACTGGCAATTCATGCCTCGGTGATTCTGAGGAAACCCAGATCGTCCACGCGGACGCGCTGGCCGGGGCAGACCAGCGTCGTCGATGACGGCTCCTCTACGATGACCGGACCGTCCGCCTCGAATCCCGGCGGCAGCAGGTCGCGATCGTAGACACGAGTCTCGTGCCGGCCGTCCTCGCCGAAATCGACCCCGCGTATACCGCGCGCCGCAGCTTCGGCGGAGCGGCCCTCCGCAGTCCACGGGGTGAGCTCGGGCCGGGCGACGTCGGCGGTGGCGGTGAGACGGAACGTGACCAACTCGACCGGCGTGTCCGCGAGGCGGAAAGTGTAGGCGCGTTCATGCGCAGCGTGGAACGCGTCGAGCAGCGTATGGCGGGTCGTCCGGTCGAGGTCGATCGGCACCGTCACCGCGTGCTCCTGGCCAGCATAGCGCATGTCGATGTGGCAGGCGCTGGTGAACGTATCGTGCCCGCCTTCGGAGTGGAAATAGCGTTCCGCCTCCTCGCGCAGCTCGGCGAAGAGGGTGAGCACGTCCGCCATGTTGAGAGACTCGGCGCGCTGGAGAGCCGTCAGCATGAAGTCCCGACGGGGCGCGGTCGCCAGCATTCCCCAGGCCGAGAAGAGGCCGGGGAAGCGCGGCACGGCGATCTCCTTCACGCCGAGCTCGCGGCCGAGGCTCGCGCCGTGCATGGCGCCACCGCCGCCGCCCACCATCAGCGCGAAGTCGCGCGGGTCGTGGCCGCGCTGGATCGACACCAGCTTGAGCGCGTTGATCATGTTGGCATCGACCAGGCGGATCACCGCGACTGCCGCCTCGTCGACGCTGCAACCCAATCCGTCCGCGACCTTGCTCATGGCGGTGCGCGCGCGGTCGATGTCGAGGGAGAGCCGACCGCCCGCGAAGTTCGCAGGATTCAGCACGCCGGTGATGAGCTTGGCGTCGGTCACGGTGGGCTCGCCGCCGCCACGGCCGTAGCAGGCGGGGCCGGGATCGGCACCGGCGCTGCGGGGGCCGACGCAGAGCGTGCCGCCCTCGTCGAACCAGGCGATGGAGCCGCCGCCCGCGCCGATCTCAACGATGTCGATTACCGGGACCCGCACCGGATAGCCGTAGCGGATGCGCGTCGCTTCGAGCCGGTAGTCGGTGGTGATCTTGGGTTCGCCGTCCTCGATGGTGGAGCACTTGGCTGTCGTGCCGCCGATGTCGAGATAAATCACGTTGGGCTCGTTGCAGAGGCGCCCGATCAGGGCGGCACCGTTGACGCCTGCCGCCGGGCCCGATTCCAGCAGCGTGATCGGGTGCTCCCTGGCCCAGCCGAAGCTCGTGGTGCCGCCGTTCGACTGCATCGCCATCATCGGGCAGTTGAGGGAGAGGGCGTCGAGGCCGGCCTCCAGCGTGTCGAAGTAGCGTTGCACGATGGGCTGCACATAAGCGTTGAGCACGGCCGTGTTCGCACGCTCGTACTCGCGCCACTCGCGCGTGATCTCGTGGGAGGCGGTGACCGCGACGCCATTGAGTCGCTGCCGCAGATAGGCCGCGGTTTTCTCCTCGTGTTCGGGCGCGGCGTAGGAGTGGAGGAACTGGATGGCGATGGCCTCCACCGCCTCGGCTCTGCATACCTCGATCACGCGGTCCAGGTCTTCGAGATGCAGCGGCACGCGGACCCGACCCTTGGCGTCGACCCGCTCGCGCACCTCGAAGCGCAGCCGGCGCGGAACGAAGGGGACTTCCTTGCGGTAGCGCAGATTGTAGAGATCGGGGCGATTGCCGCGCGCGATCTCCAGCACATCCCGAAAGCCCTCGGTGGTGACCAACGCGGTCTTCGCGCCTGTCCGCTCGGTGATCGCGTTGATCACCGTCGTCCCGCCATGGACGAAATAGTCCACCGCGTCCGCATCGAGCCCGGCCTGGTCGATGGTATCCAGCACGCCCCGCGTGAGATCGTCCGGCGTGCTGAGAGCCTTGGCGACGCTGAGCGCGCCGGTCTCCTCATCGAAGTGCACCAGGTCGGTAAAGGTCCCGCCGATATCGGTCGCCAGTCGGCCCACCGCATGCTCCTGCCGGTTGGATCGTCGCCGATTATTCACCGCCGCGGGCGGGGGTCAAACCGGGTGTCCTGGACGCGCGAGAGGAAGGGCTGTCACGCAATCGCAACACAGGCGTCACAAATGTATTTCGGTAATTCGGGAGCAATCGAAGCATGAGCATGACGGACGATCGCGCCTTGGCGGCGCTCTTGTTCCGCTGGCTCGTCGGCGCCCGCCGGCCGGCACCCGCCGGCACGGATTCCGGCTAGAAGGAGGCCAGCGCCACCTCGACTGAGCCGAGCGCCCCGAAGTCGGCGCGCACGTGCTTTTTGTGCGCGATCGGCGCGGGCACGATGCAGGTGCCGGTGATGATGACGTCGCCGGCCGCGAGCGGCACTCCGTGGCGGACACGGTCGTTGGTGAGCCAGGTGAGCGCGATGCGCGGGTCGCCGAGCGCATTCGCGCCCTTGCCGGTGGCGGCTTCTTCGCCATCGATGGAGACGACGACCGGATGGGCGGCGAGGTCGATGTCGCGCCAGTCCGCCGGCGCCTCCGGCCCGAGCACGCAGTATTCGGTACAGCCGTTGTCGGCGATGAGCTGGGCGGCGCCCACGACGGTGAAGTCCCGGAACCGCGAATCCGGAATCTCGATGGCCGGATGCAGCGCCGCCACTGCGTCCATCACCGCCTCCACGGAATAGTCGCCGTTGCCGCCCGGCAGGTCCCGGCCTAGGCGGAACGCGAACTCCGCCTCGACCACCGCCATGTGGAGGTGGCCAGCCGGAAGCTTCGTGCCGCTCTGGTGGAGCTTGCTCTCCCACAGGCGCCCGGCGAGGGGACCGTCAACGCCGATATGCTTCTGGCCCGCCGCGCTCGTGGCCGCGATCTTCCAGCCGACCGGCTGCGCGCCGGCGAGGCGCGCAAGCGCCTCCTGCACCGCGTAGCCGTCTGCGGCCGTGCTCGGGCGGCACGCCTCGGGCAGCCCGTCGATCAGGTGATGGCCGCTCCAGGCCTTCCAGATGGCCTGTGCTGCCGCGTCGCTCTTCGTGTCAGTCATAGGTCCAATCTAGCGAGTGGAGGCTGTGGGCGACAAGCGGCGCTCGGACGCCCAATCAGCCATCGGCGGGGCTCCCCAAGGGAACATGGGGTGCCGCGTCGCGGGGCAGGAGACCGACGAGCCTGGGGTCGTCGACGATCTCGACTTCGCTATGCGTGATGGCAAAGCCGTGTCGCCGATAGAAGGCGAGGGCACCGGGGTGGTCCAGGGAGCAGGTGTTGACGATCATGCGGCGCGGCCGGTGGCGCGAGGCCGCGGCGATCGCATAGGCGAGCAGCCAACCGCCGAGGCCGGTTCCGATCCGGGAGGGGATGACCCCCAGGTAACGCAGCTCGATATCCGGCGATGGCCGCAGGTTCAGCTCGATGAGGCCGATCTCTTCGCCGTCGGCCTCCGCTACATAGACCTCCGTCTTGTCCTCCGCGAGATGGACGGTGAGCGTGGGCTCGTCCATCGTCAACCGGCTCCACCAGAGCCAGTCATCGCCGATCGCGTGGTAGAGACGCAGGTAATCGGCGGCCGGCATGGCTTGCTGGCGGGCGATGGCGATGCCGGGCTCCGGCGGGGGAGGGAGCGCCTGCGTGGGCGGCGCCTCCATCGCGAGATGGGTCACCAGCGAGCGCAGCTTGCCCGCCGGAACGGCCTTCTCCCCAGGCGCATTCACGGCCGGGCGCTCAGAGGCCGCAGGAAATGCCCTCGTCGAGCAGCATGAGCGAGCCGTGGGCGGCGCGGCCGTCCTCGGAGCAGAGGAAGAGCGCGGCAGAGGCCATGTCGTCGGCGTCGGAATAGGTCCGGGTGCTGGGCGTCACCGCGGACATTCCCTCCAGCATCTCCTCGAACTGCGGCTCGGTGCGGATCTTCACGTTCATCGGCGTCGCCGTGTTGCCGGGAAGGATCGCGTTCACCGCGACGTTGTGCGGGCTGAGCTCCAGCGCCAGCGAGCGGGTGAGAAGGTTGATCGCCGCCTTCGTCGCGCAATAGACGGAGAAGGTCTTGAACCCCATGTTGCCACAGACGGACGATAGATTGACGATCTTGCCGCCGCCCTGCTCGATCATGATGGGCGCGACCTCGTTGATAGTGAAGAAGGAGCCCTTCACGTTGATGTCCATCATCTCGTCGTACTGGATCTCGGTCGTCTCGCCGATGAAATTGGGCTCGAAGATACCGGCCGAGTTGATCAGGATGTCGATGCGCCCGAAGGCCGCCTTCACGTTGGCGACCAGCGACTTGACCGCGTTCACATCGCGCACGTCGCCGACAAAGGCCTGGGCCGCACCGCCGGCCGCTTCAATTTTCTCCACGACGCCCTGTGCCTTGGCCAGATTCGAGGAGCCGGCGACGGCGACGCGCGCTCCCTCGGCGGCGAATCTCAGCGCGATCGCCTCGCCGATGCCTGAGGAACCTCCAGTGACAAGCGCAGTCTTTCCCTCCAGTCTCACGATACTCTCCTCTCCGATTTGTCGCGCCACAGCATGAACGAACGCTCCGTCCAGCGCGGTTGGCGAGAATATCAGCCGCACACGCGAAAGTCTTTCGACCGGCGCCGCCGCAGCCGATAATGGCGCGTGGGCGCGCGGCCCCTGCCGACGGAGTGAGAGGAGGAGCCATGCACGGCCTGATGCAGGAGATCCCGCTGATGATCTCGTCGCTGATCCGCTACGCGGCGGAATATCACGGCGACCGCCAGGTGGTCTCGCGGACCGTCGAGGGGCCGATCCACCGCTATGGCTACGCCGAATGCGAGCGCCGGGCGAGGCGCCTCGCCAACGTCATGGCACGGCTCGGCATCGGGCACGGCGACCGGGTCGGCACGCTCGCCTGGAACGGTTACCGCCACCTGGAACTCTTCTACGGCGTCTCGGGCATGGGGGCCGTGCTGCACACCGTGAACCCCCGGCTCTTCACCGAGCAGATCGTCTACATCATCAACCACGCCGAAGACCGGGTGCTGTTCGTCGACCTCACCTTCGTCGAGCTGGTGGAGCGGATCGCAGACCAGTTGACCACGGTCGAGCATGTGGTGGTGATGACCGACGAAGAGCACATGCCGGCGACCGCGCGGCCCAACGTCCTCTGCTACGAGACCCTGCTGGCGGGCGAGAGCGAGGACTATGCGTGGCCTCTCTTCGACGAGCGTGCCGCGTCCTCGCTCTGCTACACCTCGGGCACGACGGGCAATCCCAAGGGCGTGCTCTACAGCCACCGCTCGACCCTGCTGCACGCCATGGCCGCCTGCCAGAACAGCGCCATGGGCATCTCGGCGCACGACGTGATCATGCCGATCGCGCCGATGTATCACGGCAACGCCTGGTCTCTGCCCTATCTCGGCTGCCTCACCGGCTCAGGCATGGTGCTCCCCGGCACGAAGTTGGACGGGCAGAGCCTGCAGGAGCTGATCGAAGACGAGGGGGTGACCTTCGCTCTCGGCGTGCCCACTGTGTTCACCATGCTGATCGACCATCTGGATGAGAGCGGTAAGAAGGTGGACAGCCTGGAGCGAGTCGCCATCGGCGGCTCGGCGGTGCCGCGCTCGATGATCGAGCGGCTGGCCGATCCCTACGGGGTGACGGTGCACCAGCTTTGGGGCATGACCGAGACCTCGCCGCTCGGCACCTTGGCGACGGCGACACCCGCCATCGACGCGCTCTCCGCCGAAGAGCGTCAGGCGGTGCTCAGCCAGCAGGGGCGCGTGCAGTTCGGCCTCGAGCTCAAGATCACAGGCGAGGACGGCGGGAGTGTCCCGCGCGACGGCAAGACTTTTGGCGACATGTGGGTGCGCGGCAACTGGGCGGCCAGCGGCTACTTCAAGGGCGAGGGCGGCGACCGGCTCGACGAGGACGGCTGGTTCCCCACCGGCGACGTCGCCACCCTCGACGAGCACGGCTTCATGCGCATCACCGACCGCAACAAGGACGTGATCAAGTCGGGCGGCGAGTGGATCAGCTCGATCGATCTAGAGAACGCGGCGATGGGGCACCCGGACGTGAAGCAGGCGGCCGTCATCGGCGTCTTCCATCCCAAGTGGGAGGAGCGGCCGCTCATGGTCGTGGTGCCGCGGGACGGCCGCAGTCCGGACAAGGACACCATCAACGCCTATCTCGCCGGCAAGGTCGCGAAGTGGTGGCTGCCCGACGACGTCGTGCTGGTCGACGAGTTGCCGCTGACCGCCACCGGCAAGGTCCAAAAGTCACGCCTGCGCGAGATGTTTCGGGATCACGAACTTCCGACGCCGTGAGGGGCGACGCGCCGGCGGACTGACGGGTTTCAGGCGTTGTTTGACGATGGCTCTGGCCGATTCGCCGACATCGTCTCGATAAGGTATCTGTCGAGCTCGACGGCGAGCGGGAGATCGTCGCGCTCCAACGAGCGGCGGGAGGCAGGCGTCATCAGCGCCGTTCGGCTGGCCGCCTCCGCCACGACGGAAATCGCCGGCACATGGGGCGCGAACGCCGCCTCGGCCGCCAGCACGTCGCCGGGGCCGTATTCTGCAACCCGCGCGCCGGCCTCCTCCTCGCGCACGACGGCCCGGCCCCCGGTCATCAACAGCATGCCTTCCTGCTGTTCGCCTTGGACGACGATCGTCTCGCCGGCCCCATGGTCGCGGTGCTCGAGCCAGGGCTCGAGCTGCTCAGTCAGCGCCTCGAACCGCGCCAGCCTGTCCAGCTCGCGCATGGCGTGATCGACGGAAAGGCCGAACAGCACTTCCCGGGCCTCATCGGCTTCAGCATGTTGCCGATCCCACTCGGCGATGATGCCCGTGGAGAGCGCAGTCGGCAGCATGGCCGAGCCGGCGTCGGCCCGCAGTTCCGCAGCAAGGCTGCGGATCACGAACCGGCTTCCCTCAACATCCGACGAGTCTACCAGATGGCTAACTGAACACTAGGAAAGCAATATCGATGCTTGTTCGTAAACAAGGAAAGCGCCGGCATTCGATGGTAAACCAACTGTGTTAGGGCTATCGTCGAACTCGAACGGAGATGGATCGGTTCTATTGAATAGCACCCCGCGTGGCATTCGACATCGAAATTGAGCAGGGTCCGAGGGGGCATCAACTATATGTCCCGATCGGCGCCATATGTCCGGGTATCGTTGTTCTTCACGGCAGCGAGGGAAGTCGCGCCGGCTGGTCCCAGTGGGTAGCCCTTCTCATGGCCGGCAGCGGGTTTTGCACCATCGCGCCGGGGTACAGTCGCGGTGGGGACGCCTGGCACGCGGGCGACATTCTCGACGTCGATCTCGACCAAACCGAATCCATGCTGATCTGGATGCGGGAGAGCGGCATCACGAGCGGACAGGTCGGTTTGTACGGGACGTCGAGGGGCGCCGAACACGCCCTTCTCGTCACCAGCCTCATGGCTCGCGATGGCAGTATCGGGCTGCCGGATGCCGTCGCCGTCCACGCCCCATCCGACACCATCGTCGGGGCGTTCAGTGCCAGAAAAGTCCGAACGGGCATCGTCTTGCCGCTGAAGCCGACCGAACGCGCATGGCGCTGGCGCGGCGAGTCCGACGCGCTCGCACCTGGCTCACAGATCGAGATCGAGCGGTACGACGGCCCCTTGTTCATCAGCCACGGCGAGCAGGATGCCGTTTGGGGTGCCGACCGCACGCAGCGCCTTGCGAAGCGGCTGCGCGCTGCCGGGCGTAGGCCGGAAGTCCACATCTACAAGGGCGAGGGTCACGTGTTGCGACCCGAAGCCCAGAACACGCATTACCTGCGTGTCGTCGACTTCTTCGGCCGGGCGCTGATCGACGGCAGCCTCTAGCCCCGTCTTCTCACGACGGCCCCGGCCGCTCCATTCCCGATTCCCCGGACCATGGTGCGATGCAGGGTGCGCCCCTTCTGCGTCAGGATCACGCGATGAAGAGCGTGTGCGAGCGGACCGCCGCGGGCGGGATCAGGGGCGGGTGTGCGCGATCCCATTCCGCGCGCACGACCCTATGTGACGCACGCGTGACCTACAGGCGCGCGCGCCTCGGGCGTGCGCGACTTTGCCCCATGGAATCCCACCTAATCCCACTTATCCCAGTTAATCCCACTTAATCCCGGCGAATCCCGCTCTAAAATTTGTTGCTCTGCCCGAGACGGAGGAGGGAATTGGACCATGATCCCGGTGAGATATGCGGGCTAACTGTAGTAGGTGGGCGCGGTGGCGTAGCCGGCGAAATCCTCGCCATCATGGCCGACGAAGATCTCGGCATCCCGCTCGACTGCCACGTCCTTGAGACGCTTCATCGAGGCGACGGCCTTCACCGGGTCCAGGTGGAAGCTCGGGATGATCTCCTGCTCCAATCCCTTGCGCGTGTACGCGGCGTCGGCGGTGAAGAGCATCGGCCGCCGGCCGGAAAGCTCGACCAGCAGGCTGTAGTGGCCCGCCGTGTGGCCCGGCGTCTCGATCAGATGCACGCCCCTGGCGATCTCCTGATCGCCGCTGACGAGCTCGACCCGCGGAGTCCAGATGTCGCTTTCCGGGTCCTCCGGCACGTCGCGTCCCTCGCTTCTCAATCGCTCACGATAGAGGTCGGCGTGGAAGCTCATGTCGGAGTAGCCCAGCATCTCGAAGGGCGCGGGCGCCTTGCACTGGGCGAATTCGAGCGCGTGGCAGACCGTGCAGGCCTCGCGCAGATGGCGGTTCCCGCCGCAATGGTCGAAGTGGTAGTGCGAGTTGACGACGTAGTCGATGTCCTGCGGCCGGTAGCCGGCGAGCGCGAGCGCGCCGAGCAGGGTCTGCTTCTCGGATTGCAGCGGCTTCTCGAAGGGCAGCACCGCGTTCACATGGTCGCAGTCGAAGCCGGTGTCGAAGAGATAGAGCCCGTCGGCATGGTCGATCAGCACGCTGTAGACGGGGAAGCGGACCTCACCCGCCGGCCCCCGGTTCCAGTAAATGTGGAAGCCGTCGATCACCAGCGTGCCGCCGTCGAGAATGAAGACTCGCGTCTCTTTCATGGCCTCGCTCCCACTCTTGCTCTGGCCAGTTTACCGCTGCCCGCGCACGTAGGGCAGGCCGAGCGCCGCCGGCAGGCTGGCGCGGCGGGCGAATATCACCAGCACGATCATGACCATGAGGAAGGGCAGCATCTGCACCACGTCGGTCGGCACGTTGACGCCTCCCACCTGAAGCGCGGTGGTGAGCGAGAGGCTCGCGCCGAAGAGGAAGGCGCCGATCAACACCCAGATCGGCCGACCCCGCGCCAGCATGGCCAGCACGATGGCGATGAAGCCGGCGCCGCCGGTCATGAAGGGCACGAAGATTCCGGCCCCGATCATCGCCATGTAGGCGCCGCCCATCCCCGCCATGGCGCCGGTGAAGAGCACCGACCACGTGCGCGTCGCGGTCACGCTGATCCCGGCCGCGTCGAGCGCGTCGGGCTTGTCGCCGGCGGCCTGGAGGTTGAGCCCCACGTTGGTGCTGCGGAAAAGCAGGGCGAGCGCCACGACCAGAATGACCGCGACGTAGACCATCGGGTGCCGGGAGAAGAGGCTGGGCCCGATGATCGGGATCTCGCTCAGCCCGGGAATGTCCAGGGTCTCGACCCGCGGCAGGCGCGGATAGGTGCGGCTGAACTGCACGTGGTGGAGGAGGGCGGTGATGCCGTCCGCGCCGAGGGTGAGGGCGATCCCGATCACGATCTGGTTGAGCCCCAGGCGGACGCAGAAGAGCGCCATCAGCATCGCCATCACGAGGCCCGCCGCCGCGCCCGCGAGGAAGCCGAGCCAGAGCGAGTTCGTGACGAAGGCGGTGGCGAAGCCGGCATAGGCGCCGAACAGCATCATCCCTTCGATGCCGATGTTGAGGACGCCCGCCTTCTCGGAGACCTGCTCGCCGAGCCCCGCGAGCAGCAGCGGCAGACCGGCCGCGACCGCGCCCGCAATCAGCGAGATCAGGAAGGCGTCGCTGAGCAGGCCCTGCGACATGGCCGGTCAGTCCCGCGCTGCCATCTGGCGGCGCTGGCCCAGCCACTCGGTCAGCGCCAGGAAGATCAGCATGAGCGCGACCAGTACCAGAATGAAATAGTTGGGGAGCCCCGCCTTCCGCGACGCCGTCTCGCCGCCGATGGAGAGCACCGCGAAGAAGAAGACGAAGCCGATCACGGCGATGCCGTTGAAGCGGGCGAGGAAGACGAGCGGGATGATCATCAGGCCGTAGGCCGGGTTCCAGTCGGCCCGCACATTGCCCCAGACGCCGAGAATTTCGACCGCACCGGCGAGGCCCGCGAGGCCGGCGCTGAGCGCGAACACCGCAACCATCAATGCGCCGAGCGGGAGCCCTACGTGCACCGCCGCCCGCGGGTTCGCGCCGACGACGCGCAGACGCAGGCCGAATGCCGTCCGCGTCATCAGCCAGTGGATGAAGAGGATTACCGCAAGGCCGACGATCACCCCGACATTGATGGTGGTGCCGAAAAGCCGCGGCAGCCGGTCGTCGGTCGCGAGGGTCTCGGTCTGCGGCACTGTGGTGGTGGGATCGTCGAAGGGCAGCTTGATGAGGACGTTCGCCGCGCTGATGCCCAAGAAGCTCATCATCAGCGTGGTCACGATCTCGTTGACGCCGTGGTAGGCCTTGAGCACCGCCGGCACCAGAGACCAGACGGCACCCACGGCCATCGCCACGACCATCACCAGGGGCAGCACCAGCCAAACCGGCAGCACCGTGACGAGAGCCGGCGCGAGCGCGGCGGCGAACACGGCGGCGAGCAGGAACTGCCCGTCGACACCGAGGTTCCAGAGGCCCGCGCGGAAGGCGACGATCAGACTCGCGCCGAGCAGGAGCAACGGCGCGCAGCGGGTGATCGTGTCCTGCAAACCGATCCAGCTCAGCAGGCCGCGCCGGATGATGTTGTAGTAGAAGGCACCGGGATCGGCGCCGAGAATCAGCAGGATCAGCGCGCCCACGCCAAGCGCAAGCACGATCGGCAGCAACGCCCCCGCGACCGGCGCGGCCCAGCGACGCAGCGCGGTTGGGCCGGGTGCGGGCCGCTCTTCATGTGCCGTCGGCGCCTGCGTCATCGCGGTTTCGGGGCTAGGTGCCGACCCCGATCATGAGCTCGCCGACCCGCCGCGCCGCATCGCCGTCATTCTCCACGATGCCGACCATGCAGCCGTCGAGCATGACGCCGATGCGGTCCGCAAGCTCGAGGATCTCGTCCAGGTCCGTCGAAATCAGGATCGTCGCGACCCCCAGGTCGGCGCGCTCGCAGATCGCCAGCCGGGCGCGGCGGATATTGTTCAGGTCGAGCCCATACGTGGGCTTGTTGTAGATGACGGCCATGGGCTGGTTGTCGAGCTCGCGGGCGAGCAGCGCCTTTTGCACGTTGCCGCCGGAGAGGTGCCCGAGCGGGGTTCCGGGCCCTGGCACACGGACATCGTGCTCGGCGATGAGCGCGCGCGCGTGACGTTCAACCTCGGCGTTGCGGATGATCCCGTGGCGCCAGAACGGCGCGTCGCCGATGCGCTTCAACAGCAGGTTGAGGCCGACCGGGAAGGCGGACACCGTGCCCTCGCCGAGCCGGTCGTCGGTGACGTAGCGCAGCCCCGCGTGCTGGCGCTGGCGCACGCTCAGCCCCTCGATCGCCTCGCCGTCGAGCACGATGCTGCCTGCATCGGCGGGGCGCTGGCCGGCGATCGCCTCGGCAAGCTGTTTCTGGCCGTTGCCGTCCACGCCCGCGATCCCGAAGATTTCCCCTTCACGTACCGCGAAGCTCACAGCGCCATCGCCGGCCGCTGCCGGGCTGCCAGCCGGGCGGAGGCCGTTCACCTCGATCGCCACACGTTTGCCCGGCGCGGCCTCCCGCCCTGCGCGGCTCCGTTCCGGCACAGTCCCGTCGGCCGCGGCGCCGAACATGAGATCGACGATATGGTCGATCGCCTCCTGCGGCGCGAGCCCGGCGAGCGTTTCCGGCGCGAGGGAGCCGACTTTGCGTCCCTGCCGGAGCACCGTCACCCGATCGCCGAAGCTCACCGCCTCGTGCAGCTTGTGGGTGATGAAGAGGACGGCAATTCCGGCGTCACGCAGCCGCCCGATGACCCGGCCCAGATCCTCGACGCCCTGGGGCGTGAGCATCGAGGTCGCCTCGTCGAGGATCAGCACGCTCTCGCCCCGCCAGAGCGCCTTGACGATTTCGGCGAGCTGCTGCTGGCCGAGCGAGAGCGAGCCGAGCGGCGCGTCCTCCGGCAGAGCGATGCCGAGCAACGCGGTGATCTCGCTCAGTCTTGCGCGGGTTGCCGTCCGGTTCATGGGGGCATGCCACGAGGCGCCCAGCATCAGGTTCTCGAGCACGGTCAAGGACGGCACCAGTGTCGGGTGCTGATAGACGGTGCCGATGCCGTGGTCGAGCGCGGTGCGCGGGCTCGTGATTCGGGTCTCGCGGCCGCGAATCTCAATCGTGCCCGTATCCGGGCGCTGCATGCCCGAGAGAATCGAGATCAGCGTCGACTTGCCCGCGCCGTTCTCGCCGAGCAGCGCGTGAACCTCCCCCGGGTAGACGGCGAGCGAAATTTCGTCGTTGGCAACGACTCCGGGGAAGCGTTTCGTGATGTCCCGCAGCAGCACGATCGGCTCGGCCGTGCCCGCGGCGCGCGCGAGAGGACGGGACGCCATGGTCAGGCCACGTGCTCCCGGTCAGCTAGGGCGGCGCCGCGGCGGCCGCGGGAAACGAGGCAGGGACGCCCGGCGTGCGGAGCCTCTCCGCCGTCGGGCGCCGCCCGCGCTCTCTATGTGCGCTACTCAGACGCCTCGACCGACGACATCATCGCGCGCACGTCCGTGGCCTCCCAGATCGCGGGCACCTCGATCTCGCCCGCGACGATCTTGGCCCGGGTATCCATCAGCCCACTCCACATCTCGCCTGAGATGTGCGCGGTGCGCAGCAGCTGTACCGAGTCATCGGCGAGCTGGATGGCATAGTTCACTGTGCCGAACGCGCCGCTCTTCAGGTCCTCGATCATCGCGGTGTAGACCGGCACCAGGTTCCAAACCACCGACGAGAGCAGATGCCCCTTGTCGATCTCGGTCTTGTCGCCGATCACGTCGATGAAGAGCACCTTGCCGCCGTCTGTGGCCGGCACCGTCTCGACCGCCTGGAGCATGCCGAAGGTGGAGCCGTCGCCCTGGCCGAAGACGATGTCGGCGCCGGCGGCGATCACTGCTTCCGTGACCCGCTTGCCGCCGGCCGCGTCGGCATAGGCCGCCGGCCCGATCACTGCGTAGACGAGATTCACGTCGGCATTGGCCGCCCGGGCCCCCATGGCGAAGCCGGCGGACTGCGAGTTCCACGACGGCGGCTCGCCGGAGACGACGATGCCGAGCGTGCCCGTGCGCGAGAGCTGTGCCGCCAGCATGCCGGCGAGATAGGCGCCCTCATGCCCGCTCACCGTGTAGTCGGCGACGAGGCCCGGTGTCGCGGCGCCGGGATCGTCGACGATCGCGACCGCGACCTTGGTTTCGTTTGCGACTTCCGGCGCGGCGGAGTTGTAGCCGCTGGCATGGGCGATCATCAGGTCGGCGCCTTCCGCCGCAAGCTCGCGCAGCGTCGGGCGCACGTCGCCGTAGCCGAGGCCCTCGGCCGCAATCACCTCGAGCCCCACGGCCTCGCCGACCGCCCTGGCCGCATCGACGCCCTGCTGGTTCCAGCCGTAGTCGGTGCCCTGCTCAGGCACCAGCACCGCGATCGTGTCGATCTCCTGCGCCTGTGCGCCGGTGACGACTGCGGCCAAGCCGACCGCTACGAGCGCCGACAACGCCATTCTGTGCAACTTCGCTGCCATCATGTCTTCTCCCCTCTATGGGCACCGGCGCAGGCCTTGGCCGCGTCGGCGCGAGACGTCTTCGAGATGGGTGCGCGCTTCCTATGCTTTGTGCTCCCAGGCGGCATTGTCGCCGCCGTCCGGCACATGGCCTCGTTCTTCCTCTCCGCCGCGCCTCGACCGCCGTCAACTCTCGATGCGGTCGGCGCAAATCAGGATAACATCGATGGCCACCGGCTGCCAAAACGCACAAGTGCCGAGCACGTTCAGGACGTCGCAAAGCGTGAATGCGGGGAAGGGGTGGAGCCGTCAGGGGCCCGCACCGGCAGGGAAGGCGAGCGCTAAAGCGTCGCGCTGAGCGCCTTCGCCGCCTCGATCTCTTCAGGGGTCATCAGGCCCGCGACGGACTCGAGGATGAGCTGGACATTCGGGCTGTTCTTCTCGACTGCCCGGTAGAGCCAGGCGTACGCGCGCACGAGGTCGCGGGGCACATCGTTGCCCCTCGCATAGATCGTACCGAGCAGGATCTGCGCCTCGGCCAGCCCGGCGCTGGCCGCCTGCTCGTACCAGGGCACCGCGCTCGCGGGCTCCCCTTTTATCTGAAACGCCATGCCGAGCGCGTACGCGGCCTGATAGTCGCCGTCTTCGGCGAGCGGCTGCCATTCCCTGATCGCCGCCTCGTAGTCGCCGGCCGTGTACGCTTGCCAACCGGCCTGCATATCCGCCCGTGCCGCAGCCGGTGCGAGGACGAGCGATTGAAGCAGGCCCACGGCTAACGCGACCGAGATTGCAACGCCGGCGCGCCGGCGCTGCCGCCCGTATGGCATGACGGATCCTGCGGGTTCTACTTGATCTTCGCTTCCTTGAAGATCACGTGCTTGCGGGCCACGGGGTCGAACTTACGGAGCGAAAGCTTTTCGGTCTGACCGCGCGGGTTCTTGCGCGTCGTGTAGTAGAACCCCGTACCCGCCGAGCTGACGAGCTTGATGATGATGCTGTTGGCCTTGGCCATCGGATACGCTCGGCTCTTGCTAGTGTCGTGGACGCGGCGACATTACCGCGTGGTTACAGGCTGTCAAGCGGCAGCGGAACGTGGGGCGTCCCGCCGCACATTTTCATATCCCTCAATCGCCGGGCGCTCGCTCCGCTCGCTTGGCTGCGCGCCATTCGGCGCGGCGCGCGGTTGCGCGCTCTGGGCCTGCGGCCCAGCCCTTCACACAATCCATGCCTCGTCTGCGGCCAAGCGGGCTATCGTTCTCCCTGTCAGGATTCTTCGAGCCGCACGAGGTCGCCGTTTTCGTCGAGGCCGATGCCGTGGCGCTGCCCTTCCTCGATCGTCTCCTCGGGCCAGTGAACCTTGCCCGGATCGGTGCCGCCCACCACGGCGAGCATGAGTGCCGTCCCGTCGCCCGCGTTGCGGAAGCCCCGGCTCGCGCCGATGGGGACCGATACGGTGTCGTAAGGCTCGAGCACGACCTCGTGGCGCTGGCCGTCGCTGTTCTGCCAGTAGATGCCCCACTTGCCGGTCAACGGGATGAACACCTCGTTGGTCTCGTGAATGTGCAGCGAAGCGCCCTTACCGGGCTCGGCCTTGATCAGGCCGACATTGAAGTCGCGGTTGTCGGTGATCGGCGGCTTGAGTTCCTTATCCTCGACCACGCCGCGGCCGATGATGTTGTAAATGTCCCGCTCATAGCCCGGGATCAGCGCATCGACGAACGCATGAGCGCTCGACTTCAGGTCCTTGAAGCGCGCGACTCGCTCGCTCTCCATAAACTCGGGGGTGACGTCGATCCGTTCCATCATGACGAAGCTCCTGCTGCTGGCGTGCACCGCGCGGCGCCGGTGAGGCCGGAGTCTCGGTTCCGGGCTAATAGAGCTCGGTGCGATAGTTCTCCTCGACGAACTCGTCGGTCTCCTTGAGCGTCTCTTCCGTTGGCGGCTCTTCCGGCGTCGCCATCTGCTCCAGGATTATCCGGCCAAGCGATGGCAATTCGCGGCGGTCCTGCTTGCTCTCTTCGTCCCAGAGCCGCGAGCGCTTGAACGCCTTGGCGCAGTGCAGGAATGCCTCCTGGACTTCGACCTTGATGCCTACCTTCGGCTCCTTGCCGTTGACCGCGGTGGCCTGTGCCAACGCATCGTCCCGGATGATCGTCGCCTTGCCGTTCACGCGCAGCGTGTCGTCGAATCCGGGGACCAGGAAGAGCAGGCCGACATTCGGGTTCTCGATAATGTTGGTCATCGTATCGAGCCGGTTGTTGCCGGGCCGATCCGGAATGAAGAGGGTGTTGTCGTCCAGAATCTGGACGAAACCGGGCGGATCGCCGCGCGGCGACACGTCGGCGCGGCCGCTAGAGCGGCTGGTGCCGATGCAGAGGAAGGGCGAGCGCTCGATGAACGCCTTGCAGTGCTTGTCCAGCGAGGACACGCACTTCTTCTCTGCGAGCTCCATCGCTTCGCCCATGGTCTCGCGCAAGTCGGTCTCTTCCCGATAAGTCTGTCCTTGTCCGTGCTCGTCCATGTCGCTGGGCCCCAATTCAATCGGCAGATCGCCGATCCTAGCAAAGCGCGGCTCTTAGAGCCATCTCCGTTGCGTCTTTGTTTCATAGCGTTCCGCGCTCGCCACGGCGATGCGTGACGGCCGCGCTGGCGTGTGGCATCTATCGGCCGTCCGCGTCCTGCATCGATTCGAGTTGGCATCGCCATGGCCCACGCCGATTTCGTCCACCTTCGGATCCGCTCCGCCTATTCGCTGCTGGAGGGTGCGGTCAGGCTCGACGAGCTCGTCAAGACGTGCGGTGACTGGCGAATGCCAGCCTGCGCCATCGCCGATCGCGGCAACATGTTCGGTGCGCTGGCATTCTCGGAGGCATGCAGCGGTGGGGGCGTGCAGCCCATCATCGGCTGCGACCTCGCGATCGGCACGCGCACCGACCAACCCGGCCAACAGAGCCGCGCGGTATCGTGGCTGCTGCTGCTCGCGCAGGACGAAGCCGGCTATCGCAACCTCACGGCGCTGACCAGCGAAGCCTTTATCCAAGACGGCGCCGGCGGGCGGCCCCTCGTCACATTGGACGAGGTGGCCGCGCGGGCGGAGGGATTGCTGGCGCTCACGGGCGGGCCTGCCGGCCCGGTCGGGCGGCTCCTCCTGGACGGTCAGGTCGAGGCCGCGCGCGCCCTCTTGGCGCGACTCGGCGAGATCTTTCCGGACCGGCTCTATGTCGAGCTCATGCGCCACGGCTTTGCGGAGGAGGAGCAGATCGAGGCGCACCTGATCGAGCTTGCCGACGAGCTCGATCTGCCGCTGGTTGCGACGAACGACGTCTATTTCCTCCGTTCCGAGATGCACGAGGCCCACGACGCCTTGCTCTGCGTGGCTCAGAACAGCCACGTCGAGGACGAGAACCGGCGCCGCCTGACCCCTCGGCACTTCTTCCGCCCGGCAGAGGAGATGCGCGCGCTTTTCGCCGATGTGCCGGAGGCCGTGGACAACACCGTCGTGATCGCCCGCCGTTGCGCCGTCATGGCGCCGGTGAGGAAGCCGATCCTGCCGGCGTTCACCACCGGCGGCGACACGAGCGAGGCCGAAACGCTGCGGGCCGAGGCCGAGAACGGATTGGAGCGCCGCCTCGAAGCCGAAGTCTACCGCGACGATATGGACAGCGCGGCCCGCGAGGAAGCGGCGACGCCTTATCGGGAGCGGCTCGCCTATGAGCTCGGCGTTATCATCGAGATGCAGTTCGCGGGCTACTTCCTCATCGTCGCCGACATCGTGCGCTGGGCGCGGGGAGAGGGGATCCCGGTCGGCCCGGGCCGGGGTTCGGGCGCCGGCTCGGTGGTGGCGTGGGCGCTGACCGTCACCGATCTCGACCCGCTCCGCTTCGGCCTGCTGTTCGAGCGCTTCCTCAATCCCGAACGAGTGTCGATGCCCGACTTCGACATCGACTTCTGCCCGGAGCGCCGCGACGAGGTCATCGACTATGTCTGCCGGCGCTATGGCAAGGACCGTGTCGCCCAGATCATCACCTTCGGTAAGCTTCAGGCCCGTGCGGTGCTCCGCGATGTCGGCCGCGTGCTCGGACTCGGCTACGGCCGCGTCGACCGTCTGTGCAAGCTGGTTCCCTACAATCCGGCCAACCCGGTGACGCTACAGCAAGCGCTCGACACCGAGCCCCGGCTCGCGACCGAACGCGACAACGATTCGACAATCGCCCGCCTGATCGAGATATCGCTCCAGCTCGAAGGGCTGTATCGCCATGCGTCGACCCATGCTGCGGGCATCGTCATCGGCGACCGGCCGCTCAGCGAGCTGGTGCCCCTCTATCGCGATCCGCGCTCCGAGATGCCGGCGACACAGTTCTCGATGAAGTACGCCGAGATGTCCGGGCTCGTGAAGTTCGACCTGCTGGGCCTCAAGACGCTCACCGTGCTCGACGATGCGAGCAAAATTCTGCGCGAGGCCGGGATCGAGATCGACCTCGCCTCTGTCCCGCTCGACGACGAGGCGACCTACGAGATGCTGAGCCGCGGTACTGCGATGGGTGTCTTCCAGCTGGAAAGCGCAGGCATGAGGGACGCGCTCCGCAGCCTCAAGCCAGACTGTATCGAGGACATTATCGCGCTCGTCGCGCTCTATCGCCCCGGGCCGATGGACAACATTCCCCGTTACATCGCCTGCAAGCACGGGCGCGAGAAGCCGGACTATCTGCACCCGAAGCTGACCGGCATTCTCGAAGAGACCTTCGGCGTCATCATCTACCAGGAGCAGGTGATGGAGATTGCCAAGGTTCTCGCCGGCTACAGCCTGGGTGGCGCAGATCTGCTGCGCCGCGCCATGGGCAAGAAGATCAAGGCGGAAATGGACGCTCAGCGAGAGACCTTCGTCAAAGGCGCTCTCGCCAACGACGTTTCACGGGCCGACGCCAGCCGCATCTTCGAACTGGTCGCGAAATTTGCAGGCTACGGCTTCAACAAGTCCCACGCCGCGGCTTACGCGCTGGTCGCCTACCAGACCGCCTACCTCAAGGCCAACCACCCGGTCGAGTTCCTGGCGGCTTCGATGAGCCTGGAGATTAACAATATCGACCGGCTCGAATTGTTCCGCCGGGAGCTCGAGCGGCTTGGGATTCCTCTGCTGCCGCCCGACATCAACGCGTCCAGGGCGACGTTTTCGGTTGAGCAGCTGACCGACGGGACCAAGGCGATCCGTTACGCGCTCGGCGCGATCAGGAATGTCGGCGTTCAGGCGATGACGGCACTGGCGGACGAGCGGGCCGAGAGCGGGCCGTATCGCGATCCCTTCGATTTCGCCGGCCGCATCGATCCCCACCAGATCAACCGCCGCCAGATCGAGAACCTGGCCAAGGCCGGCGCCTTCGACAGCCTCACGTCAAACCGACGGCAGTTAGCCGACGGCGCCGAGGTCCTCCTTGCTTTTTCCGGCGCGGCCCAGCTCTCGCGCACGCAGGCTTCGCTCTTCGACGGCGCCGATGCGACTCTCGCGCCGCGGCCGAGCCTGCCGGAGCAGGAGGATTGGGACCTGAACGAGAGGCTGGCAGCTGAGCAAGAGGCGGTGGGCTTCTATCTCTCCGGCCATCCGCTCGATTCCTACGTGGATGCGCTCAAAGGGCTCTCGGTCACGCCGTCGGCTCAGGTGGCACAGCAGCTTGCGTCGGGCGTCACGCGCTTCCGCCTGGCTGGCGTGGTGCTTTCGGTGCGGGAGCGGGGGCCGGGTTCGCGGCGCTACGCTTTTATCCAGCTCTCCGACCCGAGCGGCAGTTACGAGGTGGCAGCCTTCCGCGAGACCTACGGCGACGGATGCAGCGTGCTGGAGCCCGGCAAGCCTGTACTGGTGACCGCGCTGGCCCGCATGGAGGGCGAAGACGTCAAGCTCTCCGCCCAAGGCTTCGATGATCTCGATGCGAGGCTTTCGCGAAACCTGACCGGCCTTGCGGTGCACGTGCACGATACGGACGTACTTGCGCCGCTGAGCGCGATTCTTGCGAAGCGGCAAGAGGGGAGCGGGCGCATCGCGCTCTTTGTCGAGACGGGCGACGCCGGCACGGTCGAGATCGAGCTACCCACTGCCTATGCGCTCAGCCCTTCTCTCAGCGCCGAGATCGGCGCGCTTGGCGGTGTCTCCGCCGTTCGCGAACTCCCGGCGGCGCAGCCCGGTTAACGGCCAGCTCAGGCCTTGCGCGCCGGGGGCGCCGGCGTTATCAAGCGCTCACCTGCCTTGGGCAGGAATTCACACGCGGAAGACGGCACTCAAGAGTTGCGTGCCGGTCCGGTGCCCGGCCTAGCCGGGGCATGATCCGCGGAGGAGGAACCGGAGAAAGGACAGCCAATGGCTCTGCCAGAATTCAGCATGCGCCAGCTTCTCGAAGCCGGCGTGCATTTCGGGCACCAGACGCGGCGCTGGAACCCGAAGATGCGCTCCTATCTGTTCGGTGTGCGAAACGGCGTTCACGTTATCGATCTGGAGCAGACCGTTCCCCTGCTGCATCAGGCGCTCGTCGCACTGCGCGACGTAGCCGCAGGGGGCGGGCGCATCCTCTTCGTCGGCACCAAGCGGCAGGCCTCCAAGCCGATCGCCGAGACCGGCCGCCGATGCGGCCAGTATTATGTCAACCACCGCTGGCTGGGCGGGATGCTGACGAACTGGAAGGCGATTTCCGGCTCGATCAAGACACTCGCCGATCTCGAATCGACGCTGGCCGACGAAGCCGCCGGCCTGACCAAGAAAGAGATGCTGCAACTGGTCCGCCGCCGCAACAAACTCGACCTCGCGCTCGGCGGTATTCGCGACATGGGCGGCGTGCCGGACGTGCTCGTGGTCATCGATACGAACAAGGAAGACATCGCGATTCTGGAGGCGCGCAAGTTGGGCATCCCGGTCGTTGCGATCATCGACAGCAATTGCGATCCCGACCTCATCACCCATCCCATTCCCGGCAACGACGATGCGATCCGTGCGATCAACCTCTATTGCGACCTGTTCGCTCGCGCGGTCATCGACGGTCTTCAGGTGGAGCTCGCCGCCTCGGGTGCCGATATCGGCGCTGCCGAAGAGGGGCTGGCTGAGGATCTGCCGCCGGCCGATGGCGGCGCGACCGAGGCGGCCGAGGAGGCGCCGGCCGATGGCGCCGCGGCCCCCGATACTCCCGCAGATACCACCGCCGATACCACCGCCGATACCGGCGCGGCGCCACCGGCGCCTGAGGCGCCTGAAGGCGGCGGTGAAGAACAGGCGGCGGGCGCATGATTGCGCCTCGGACCGGGGAGTAGAGGACGATGGCTCAGATTTCGGCCGCGCTGGTCAAGCAACTGCGCGACAAGACCGGCGCCGGCATGATGGACTGCAAGAAGGCGCTGACAGAGACCGACGGAGAGCTGGAGGCCGCGGTCGACTGGTTGCGCAAGAGCGGCCTCGCCCAGGCCGCGCGCAAGGCCGGGCGCACTGCCGCGGAAGGGCTGATCGGGATGGCGACGGCGCCGGGCAAGGCGGCGATGGTCGAGATCAACGCCGAGACCGATTTCGTTGCACGCAACGCCGACTTCCAGGCGGTGGTGCGCGAGGTTGCCGGGATCGCGTTGGACTGCGAGGGCGATCTTGAGCGTTTGTCGGCGGCGTCCTATCCGGGGACCGACCGCACCGTTGGCGAAGAGATCACCAACCTCGTCGGCACCATCGGCGAGAACGTCCAGCTGCGGCGGACTGTCGTTCTTTCCACGCCGGCGGGCGTCGTCGGCGATTACATTCATATGCCGACCGCCGAGGGGCTGGGCCGGCTCGGCGTGCTGGTCGCCGTGGAGTCCGAAGCGCCCGCCGAAAGCCTTGAGCGCCCCGCCCATGAGCTCGCCATGCACATCGCCGCCGCGAGCCCGCAGGCGGTCTCGCGCGACTCGCTGGATCAGACAATGGTCGAGCGCGAACGCGGGGTCCTCGCAGAGCAGGCGCGGGCCGAGGGCAAGCCCGAGAACATCATCGAGAAGATGATCGAGGGCAGACTGCGCAAGTTCTTCGAGGAGGTCGTCCTCCTGGAGCAGACCTGGGTTATCGACGGCGAAACCCGAGTGAAATCGGTGCTGGAGTCGCTTGCCGGTACGCTGGACAAATCCGTCGCGGTGAGCGGTTTCATCCGCTACCAGCTGGGCGAAGGGATTGAGCGGGAGAGCAAGGACTTCGCCGCTGAAGTTGCCGCGCAACTCGGGTCCTGAGCGTCTGCCTGATGCACCTGAGCCCGCGATGACCGCGTCCCCCCGATACAAGCGCATCCTCCTGAAGATATCCGGCGAGGCGCTGAGGGGAGACGCGCCTTACGGGATCGACGGGGAGGCGGTGGATCGGCTCGCCGGCGAGATCGCCGAGGTTCAAGAGAGCGGCGTGGAAGTCTGCGCCGTCGTCGGCGGCGGCAACATATTCCGAGGCTCCTCCGACGCCGCTGCTGGCATGGAACGGGCGACCGCCGACTATATCGGCATGCTGGCGACGGTGATGAACGCGGTCGCGATGCAGCATGCCCTGGAGCGGCTCGGCAAGGCGACGCGGGTTCTCTCCGCGCTCCCGATCGCCCCGGTCTGCGAGCCCTATATCCGCCGGCGCGGCCAACGTCACCTCGAAAAGGGACGAATCGTGCTCTTCGCGGGCGGCACCGGCAATCCGTTCTTCACCACCGATACCGCCGCGGCGCTGCGGGCTGCGGAAATGGGGTGCGACGCGCTGCTCAAGGGCACCAAGGTCGACGGCATCTATGCAGCCGACCCCGAGATCGTTGCCGGGGCGGAGCGCTTCGAGCGGCTCTCCTATCTGGAGGTGCTGTCGAAGGACCTGAAGGCCATGGATGCGTCGGCGATCTCGCTGGCGCGGGAAAACGACATTCCGATTGTGGTATTCTCCATTCGCAAGAAGGGCGGGCTTGCCGCCGTACTGGACGGGAACGGACCCTTCACCATCATATCGGACCAGGGCTGTCGCGATGGCCGATCCTGATCTTGACGACTTGGAACGCCGGATGAAGGGTGCCGTCGAGGCCCTGCGGAAGGAGTTGGGCGGGCTCCGAACGGGGCGCGCGTCGTTGAGCCTGCTGGAGCCCATCGTCGTCGAGGCCTACGAGACCGAGATGCCGCTCAACCAGGTCGCGAGCATCAATATCCCCGAACCGCGCATGCTCTCCGTTCAGGTCTGGGACAAGACTCAGGTGAAGGCAGTCGAGAGGGCGATCCGCTCCTCCGATCTCGGGCTCAATCCGATCGTCGACGGTCAGTCGCTCCGCATCCCGATTCCGGAGTTGAACGAGGAGCGCCGCCGTGAGCTCGCCAAGGTTGCCGCCAAGTACGCCGAGCAGGCGAAGGTCGCGGCGCGCAACGTCCGGCGCGACGGCATGGATCAGCTCAAGAAGATGGAAAAAGCGGGCGACCTCGGCGAGGACGAATCGCGGCTGTGGGCGACCGAGATACAGGAGATGACCGACGGAACCGTCAAGAAAATGACCGAGATGTTCGAGTCCAAGGAACGCGAGATCTTGCAGGTCTAGACATGGCGCTCGCGCGGTCTTTCGCCGACCGGCAGGACCCTTACCTGCACGTCGGCATCATCCTCGATGGCAACGGGCGCTGGGCGCGGGCACGGGGCCTGCCGAGAACGGCGGGCCACCGGCGCGGTGCCGAGGTCGTGCGAAAGATCCTCAAAGGCTGCTCGAGCCGCGGCATTCGCTATCTCACCATCTACGCGTTCTCGTCCGAGAACTGGAAGCGGCCCGTGGGCGAGGTCGAGGACCTCATGGGCCTTCTCCGCCTCTACCTGCGGCGCGAGGTCGCCGACCTGCGCGGCAACGGCGTTCAAATCGCTTTCATCGGCGACCCCTCGCGGCTGAGCAAGGAGATCAACGCCCTTATCTCAGAGGCCGAGGAGAGCACCCGGCACAACGCGACGCTCACCCTCACGGTTGCCGTCAACTACGGTGGGCGGCAGGAGATCGTCGATACGGTCCGCCGGATCGCCGAGCAGGTCCGCGACGGCGACCTCGATGCCGACCAAATCTCGGAAGAGACGTTCCAGCGCCACCTTCAGACCCGCAACCTGCCGGACCTCGATCTGGTGATCCGCACCAGCGGCGAGCAGCGGCTCAGCAACTTCCTGCTGTGGCAGTCGGCCTATACGGAGCTTGTGTTCGTGCCGACGCTCTGGCCCGACTTCACGCTCGAGCACCTCGACGAGGCAATCGGCGAGTTTCAGCGCCGTGAGCGGCGCTACGGCGGGGCTCGCGGCTAGACGGCCGGCTGAGACCGAACGGTATGGCCGGGCGATGAGAGTGGCATTAACCCCCCAAGAGCTCTTTACCATGACCGCCACCGAGGCGGTTGCCGCGTTCAAGGCGGGGACGCTGTCGCCGGTCGCGCTCATGGAAGCCACGTTGGCGCGGATCGATGCCGTCAACCCGGTACTCAACGCGTTCACCGAGATCCATGGCGAGCGTGCGCTCGACCAGGCTCGTGCGGCCGAGGATGCCTACAGGCGCGGAACCGCGCGGCCTCTGGAAGGCATTCCGGTCGCCATCAAGGACTTTCACCCGGTGGCGGGCGAGCTCACGACCTTCGGCTCGAAGGCCTTCGCCGACAACAGGCCCACGCATACCGCGCCCACCGTCGCCCGCCTGCTCGATGCCGGCGCCATCATGCACGCGCGCACGACCACGCCGGAGTTCGCCTACGCGCCGATCACGGCGAGCCCGCTGTGGGGCGTCACCCGCAACCCCTGGAGCCTGGACCACGCCCCCGGCGGCTCGTCGGGCGGCGCCGGCGCAGCGCTCGCAGCGGGTATGACGATGCTCGCCGACGGCACCGATGCGGGCGGCTCGGTGCGCATTCCGGCGGCAGCCTGCCACGTCGTCGGCTACAAGCCGCCGTTCGGGCGCAACCCCCTGGACCGCGATCATCCTATCGAATCGCTGCTCCACTATGGGCCGATGGCGCGGAGCGTCGGCGACGCCGCGCTCATGCAGAACGTGATGTCGGGCGCGCACGGCGACGACATGTGCTCGCTCAGGGAAGGGGTGGAACTGCCCGCGAGCTATCCGCCGATCGCGGGTTGGACGATCGGGTTCTCGATGGACCTGGGGATGTTCGAGATCGACCCCGAGGTCGCCCGCAACACCCATGCGGCAGTCGAGGTCTTTCGCGGCCTCGGCTGCACCGTCCGCGAGGTGCGGCCGGACTGGTCCGGGTTCGATTTGCCCCATCCCTATCTTCGCTATTGGGAGGGCATGGCGGCGGCGAGCCTCGGCGGCATGCTCGACGAGTGGCGCGACGAGATGGACCCTTACATGGTCCGTATCATCGAGAACGGCCGGGCGCACTCGGCGGAGACTCTCTACCGCTGCAACATCGTGCGCGGCGCGATGTACCGCTCGCTCGCCCCGATCCTCGAGGACTGCAACGTGCTGGTCTGCCCGTCGCTCGCCGTGCCGACGGTCGCCGCGGAGCACGACTGCGGCGCGGAGGATTTTCGCGTCAACGGCAAGCCGGTTCATGCCTATCTGGGCTGGAACCTCTGCTACCCCTTCAACATGGTGAGCCAGTGCCCGGTGATCGCGGTGCCGAGCGGCCTGACTGACGCCGGCCTGCCCACCGGGATTCAGATCGTCGGGCGGACCTACGACGATCTGAGCGTCTTCCAGGCCGCGGCGGCCTATGAAGCTGCCAGTCCGTGGCGGGACGTGCTCCCGCCGATTTGAAATGCGAGCCGAAGAGAGCCTGTGAGATGCAACGCCAGGATCAAGCCATGACCCAGGACCTGATGACCCGCGACGGGCGTGCCATCGCCGATATCGAGCGGCTTCGCTTCTTTCCGGCAACCGCCGTGGGGGGTGCGGGCTCCTACGTGGTTGAGGAGGGCGGCCGGCGCGTGCTCGATTTCAGCGCCTCGTGGGGTGCGGCGAGCCTCGGCTACAGCCACCCGGCGGTGGCCGAGGCGGTGAGCAAGGCCGCGAGCGACATGGGGGCGGTGAGCCTCGCCTCTTGCGCCGTCGGCCACGCCGTCGCACTTGCAGAGGACCTGCTGGCGCACTTTCCGGACGGCCGCGACCGGCGGGTCTGGTTCGGCCACGCCGGCTCCGACGCCAACGACGCCGTGGTACGCCTGCTCGAGGCCGCGTCGCCCCGCCGCGGCATCCTTTCCTTCGTCGGCGCTTATCACGGCGGCAGCGCCGCCTCGATGTCGGTGTCTGGCCACAGCTCCCAAACACACGCGCCCGCGCGACCTGGCCTGACCCGGTTGCCCTATCCCGATCCTTACCGCCCTCAGTTCGCGCCCGATCTGGTCGCCGGCGCCCTGGCCGACCTCGACCGGCGCTTCGAGAGCGAGCTGCGGCCGGACGAGATCGCCGCCGTCTTCATCGAGCCGATCCAATCGGACGGCGGCGTTATCGTGCCGCCTGCCGGATACCTCAAGGGTCTGGAGGAACGCTGTCGGGCGCACGGCATCCTGATCGTGGTGGATGAGGTCAAGGTGGGGGTGGGGCGGACCGGCCTCTACCATGCGTTCGAGGCCGAGGGGCTCAGCCCCGACATCGTCGTCTACGGCAAGGGGCTGGGCGGCGGGCTGCCGATCTCGGCTGTGGTCGGCCCGGCGGAGCTGATGAACCTTCAGCCTGCTTTTGCCATCATGACGGCGGCTGGCAACCCGGTCTGCACGGCCGCCGGCCGCGCCGTGCTGCGCACCTTGGAGGAAGAGGACTTGATGACCAGGGCCGCCCTGATGGGCGAGCACATGCAGGCGGGGCTGGCCCGGCTCGCCCAGCGCCACGCGCTGATCGGGCATGTGCGCGGGCGCGGCCTGACCTTAGGCGTTGAGCTCGTCCGCGACCCGGTGAGCAAGGAGCCCGCAAGCTCAGAGACGGCGAAGGTCGCTTTCCGCGCCCACCAGCTCGGGCTGATCTTCTATTACGTCGGGATGGAGTCTAACGTCCTCGAGTTCACCCCGCCGCTGACCATCTCCGAGGAGGAGATCGACGAGGGGCTCGCCATCCTCGACCAGGCGTTGGAGGACGTGGCGGCGGGCAAGGTGTCCGACGAAGACGTTGCCGCCTTCGCCGGCTGGTAGCGGAGGCGTTCAGCGGGGCGCGCAGGCCCTGATCGTGGTCTCGACCACGGCCTTGGCGTTGGGGCCGGCAGCCATCGGCGCGATCATCGGCAGGTCGACGCCGGAGGCGCGATAGGCCGCGATCCGCTCCCGGCAGCGCTCGGGCGTGCCGACGATACAGACCGAGTCGATATGCTCATCGCTTACCGCCTGCGTCGCGGCCTCGCGGTCGCCGCGCGTCCAGGCCTCGGCAATCGCGGCTGCTTCTTCGCCGAATCCTTGGTCCACCGCCATCCGGTTATAGCGGGGGAAGAAGCCCGTATACATGGCGACGCCAGGTCTCAGCGCATCGAACGCGTCGGCCGGATCGTCGGCCGCCGCGGTTGGGAGGAGGGAGGTCACGTCGACCGCGCCGGGGTCACGTCCCGCCGCCTTGGCTCCGGCGGCAATGTGCTGGCGCGCGTCCGCTCCCACATCGAGTGTGCTGCGGGTCAGGATCACGCCGTCAGCCTCTTCCCCGCAGATCCCGATCATCTTGGGGAAGACGGCAGCGAAATAGATGGGCAGGCTGGGGCGGAATGGCTGAAACCACAGCTCGTAGTTCTCGATCGTGACGGTTTCGCCCCGAAAAGAGACGCGGCCATCCCGCAACAACTGCCGGACCACCTCGGCGGTTTCCCGCACCCGCGTCACCGGCTTGGCATAGGGCAGGCCGTGCTCCGGCTCGACCTGGACCTTGTGGCTTGAGCCTAAGCCCAGAATGAAGCGGCCGCCGGAGAGCTGATCGACCACCGCCGCGGCGATCGCAATGGTGGGCGCCGAGCGCACGAAGACGCTCGAAATGCAGGTGCCGAGCTTGACCCTTTCGGTCTGCGCCGCGACTGCAGAGAGCACCGCGAACTGATCGCCGCCGTGCCCCTCCGCCATCCACACCGAATCGTAACCGAGCGACTCGGTGAGTTGCGCGCACTCGACGATCTCGGATGCGTTCAGTCCCGCCGAGAACGCGACGCCGACTCTGCTCATGCCCTTGTCTCCCCGGCTATTCGGTTGCCACAAGATGCCGCCGATCGTACAGAGGGCGAGGGGCGAATCCAAACCCGCCCCGACGCGCCGGCCGCCGCCGTTGGGCGTGGGTCGGACGAGCGCGGGAGAGCAGGGAGGTCTGGCACATGGGCGGATACCTGATCACCGGCGGGCGGCTGCTCGACGGGACCGGCGCGGCACCGCAGGACGGCGTCTCGGTGCTGGTGGAGGGCAACCGCATTCGCAAGATCGGCCGCGACCGTGAGGTCGCGGCCGCGGCCGAGACTCTCGGCGGCTACCGGACCATCGACGCCGCCGGCCGCACGGTCATGCCGGGTATGATCGACGGCCACTGCCATATCTCCTACGGCGACATCCTGTCGTTCGAGGAGCTCGACCTCTACGCGGGCGTGGAGTACCGGACGCTGCGCGCCGCCAACAACGCGCGCAAGGTGCTGCGCGCCGGCGTCACCGCGTTCTCCGACCCCGGCTCCACCTGGAACATCTCGGTAGCCGTTCGCGACGCCATTAACGCCGGCCTGATCGAGGGGCCGCGCATGGCCTCGGCCGGGCGCTACATCACCACCTACAACGCGATCGGCTCGCCCTGGCCCACGTGGATGGAGCACCCAAAATCGTCGTTCGCCGTGCTCTGCAACACGCGGGACGAGATGGTCACGGAGGCGCGCCGCGAGATTAAGGAGGGCGTCGATATCGTGAAGGTCGCGGGCGATGGCGACGTGCTGACCGGCGAGGCGGAGCTTGCCGGCAGCATCGGCCTCGACGATCTGCGCGCCATCGCCGAGGTCACCCACCGCCTCGGCA
This sequence comes from Alphaproteobacteria bacterium, assembly GCA_965262755.1. Lineage (GTDB taxonomy): Bacteria > Pseudomonadota > Alphaproteobacteria > UBA828 > UBA828 > WTGU01. Next base: position 3,513,321 of record OZ253557.1, read on the forward strand.
AGGTCTGCACCATCCATGCCCGCTCGGGCCGCGCCGCCGCCGATGCCATCCGCGCCGGTTTCGACTGGATCATCCACGGTTCCTACATGTCGGACGATGACCTGGGCGTGCTCTTCCGCAACCCGACGCCGCTGATCCCGACTTTCTCCCTGCTCGTGAACACGCTGGATTGGGGCCCCGATCTCGGCTGCTCGGACTTCGTCCTCGACGCCTACAAGGACGAGGTCGAACATCTCGCCGCCGTCGTCGCCCGCGCCCATGGCGAGGGGATCACCATCATCGCCGGCACCGACAGCGGCCAGGGCTCGGTCCCCTACGGCGAGTGGCACGCCCGCGAGATGGAGCACCTGATGACCTACGGGGGCTTGAGCGCCATGGAGGCGATCCGCGCGGGCACCGCCAACGCAGCGCTGACGCTGGGCATGGAGGACGAGATCGGCACGCTGGAGGAAGGCAAGCTCGCCGACCTCCTGGTCGTGGACGGCGACCCGCTCGCCGACATCGCCGTGCTTCAGGACAGGAGCCGGCTCGATGTCGTGATGAAGGATGGCGCGGTGGTCGATACCGAGGCGCCGATCCCCGAGCCCGCACGCTACAACTGGGAAAAGCCCATGCTCTACTGGGAGGATTCGCGGATGCCGACCCAGAGCTTCGTCCGCGAGCACGCGACCAGCAAGCCACGCTGGATGCAGCAGGAGCGCCGCCTCGACGCGGCGGAGTAAAGAACGGCCCGTCTCCAGCCACGAAATGTCTATCTCAGCGGGAATTTCAAGTGGCAAAAGCCTTTCTGGAGACTGCGGCCCCAAATGGGACTCCATGCTCCTCATAGCCGCGGCCAATCGTCTTTCTGTTCAGAATCCGGGTCATCCCGGACGTCCAATACCAGCATTCGGCTGATGCCCAATTCATGAAGGCGCCTTCGATCATATTCTGCTATGCGACGCCCCTCACTAGTTTCTGTTTGAAGCCTATTCAGGTCCTCACTTGTAGTCTTTTCAACCCCGGTCCAGTCGAACTCCCTGCCTGTGTCTTCGTTTAGATCTTCAATAGTAGGGGCATTCCACCCTGTGTACCATTTGGGGCCTGTTTCCCCATCGTCAAGCCCGATAGGCATCATGTCGAGGTCTACAGAAGCATAGCCTATATATTCCACATAATCCGTTTTGATACGCTCGCGCTTCTCGTGCACGAATACAGCTCTTTCAACGAGATAGTGCCACGGAATGCATTTTTCCTCGATTTCATCCAGATTTCTCGTAGCCAAAGGCACGTCCAATGCATCGGCGAGTAAGCATCCAGTATGATGATTTAAGTACCCAGGTGGCGCTTTTGGTTGAGTCCAAATGTTGCGTTGTGTCTCTGTACAATAAATGCAATACACTGGTTTCATACGCACAGCGCCCGCGTCTTTGATGAGGAGGTCACGCTGCTGAATGCCAGACGTTGCAATCTTATGTTTTACTCGCAACACCTTATTTCTCTGAACACGCTTTGCCTGAACTCGCATCTTTGCGGTCCGCCTTCCACCGACGATGTGCCGCTCCCAGCCAGCACCCGTCTTGGCTTCGGCGGCTTTCGAGAAGGTGTACAGATGGATGCGGTCAGGGTGCCGCCGTCTAATTTCTAGGGGATTAGTCTCTGTTATAGTCTCCTCTCCGTAACTGACCGACACGTTGTCACGCTGGGAAAACTCAAGATTTTGCGAAGTCGCATCACCCAGTTCGAGAAATGTGACAAGTGGACTTGCTTTCAACTTCTTTCTCCGTTGTCTTTGCGTACAGAGTGGAATTCTAAGCGCGATGCGTCTTAAGGCGATCATCCCTTCGCGTCCAGAACAGATGCAAATTGGCTCCGTTCAGGGCGAAGGGAACTCAGGCACCGGACAAGCGGGCGGCTCGGCGGCATTGTCGCGGTAGTCGAAATAGCCCCAGACGGCCCAGTGGTCCGAGAGGTCGCAATAGTCTTCGCCTTTCACGACCGAGAACAGTGTGCGGTCCGCGAAGTCGAAGCGCGTGCGGAAGACCATCGGGCAATTGCTGCTGTAGCCGGGCGCGCGCCAGCCCTTCTTGGCGAGGACGTAATCGACGTAGCCGTTGCCGCGCTGCGCCCAGTCGCTGCGCGTCTCGCGTGTGTAGCGGTGGCCGCGAAAGGTAGGCGCCAGCATGCCGAGCGGCTCGTCGTTGAGCAGGCCGTCGAACTCGTGACGGAGGACGTTGAAGTCGCCGCCGACGATGACCGGCTCCGAGCGCGGGATCCCCGACTCGTTCTCGAGGAACTGCCGGATGGCGCTGAGCTGCGCGGCCTTTGCTTCGCGCTGCTCGGCGTTCCAGCCGAATTGCGCGTGGGTGCCGATCACATGATAGCGCGCGCTCCCCTTGTCGATGCGCGCGTAGACGAAGCCCTTGGCGGCGTTGCAATCGGGTTCGACGCAATCGGCGTAGACCCATTCGCTGGCAGCACCGATCGGATGCTTGCTGGCAATCAGGACGCCGCCGTCCTCGCCGAACCAGGAGTCGCCCTCGCCGCCGCGCGGCGCCTCGCCTTCGGCGAGAGGCTGTTCGTATATCGTGCCCTTCGTGCAGCTTGAGGCGGCGCGGCAGGCGCTGCCGAGGATGCCGGTGGAATAGCGAAAACCTTGCGCCTTGAGCCCGTCCAGCAGCATCGCGCGTGCGTCATCGTCATAGGCTTCGGACAGGATGACCACGTCATAGGGGGCGAGAAACGGCGCGATGAGTTCCGCTCGCTCCTCCTGCGCGATAGCAAATCGCTCGCCCATGAAGGGTATGGCGCGGACGTGCGAGGGCAGCAGATAGACGTTGTAGGCGATGACGCTGAGCACCTCGTCGGAGGTTGCCGGCTCCGGCAGGTGGTTGATGCCCGACCCCTCGCATTCGCGCGCCGCCGGTGCGCCGCTGACAAGGGCCAGAGACAGCGCCAGACCGAGTGCCAACGCCACGATCTGTTGCGCTACTCTGCCTGTGCGGACACGCTCCTTGCCCGCTCTCATGCCCATATTCGCGTCCGATCCTCCGGGCCCGCAGTCAGCTCAAGCGTCGGCCAGGAGCGCCGCCCACGCAAGCGCCGCGCCTTCGTGCGATTGGCGGTTGGCGGGGCGGGCCTGCTATGGTCGCGGGGTAGCGGAGCACGCAGTCGATCGTCGGCAGTCGTATGGCGGGAGGGAGTACCGAGAGTGGAGAAAGCGGAGACGTGGCGCGAATATCTCCCCCTGGTACATCAACTTGCGGATGCGTCGGGTGCCGTCATCCTGCGCCATTTCCGGCAGACGCTGGCGATTGAGGACAAGGACCACGTCGCCGGTTACTCGCCGGTAACGGTGGCCGACCGCGAGGCCGAAGCCACGATCCGCGCGTTGATCGAAGAGGCCTGCCCCGGCCACGGCATCCTCGGAGAGGAGTACGGGCACGAGCGGCCTGACGCTCGCTATACCTGGGTCATCGACCCGATCGACGGCACCAAGGCGTTCATTTCCGGCATGACGACGTGGGGCACGTTGATCGCGCTGCAGGACCGCGGACAGGGCATCGTCGGCGTGCTGAACCAGCCCTTCCTCGGCGAGCGGTTCGTAGGCCACGGCGAGGGTGCCTATCTGGACGATCGCAGGCTCGCCACGCGCGCTTGCCCCGAGCTGAGCGGAGCGGTCCTTTACGCGACCGAGCCCGACATGTTTGCGCCGTCCGAGCGGACCGCCTTCGATTCCCTTGCGGCCCGCGTCCGCCTGCGGCGTTTCGGTGCCGATTGTTACGCCTACGGGATGCTCGCCGCCGGCTTCATCGATCTGGTGGTCGAGGCGAGCATGAATCTCTGGGACATCGCAGCTCTGATCCCTATCGTGGAAGGCGCGGGCGGCCTCGTGACCGCGTGGGACGGTGGGCCGGTCGGCGCCGACGGCCGGGTGCTGGCGGTGGGCGATCCCCGGCTGCACGAACCCGCGCTCGAGGTCCTTGCCTCCGCTGCGGCATCCGAAGGCCAGTGAGCGCCTCGGCACCGCCACAGTAGCCTCACCGATGCAAGCCGATATGGACGGCAAGGTCTGCGTCGTCACGGGCGCGAGCTCGGGGATCGGCAGGGTGGCGGCGCTCGGCCTCGCGGAGCAGGGCGCCACGGTGGTGCCCATCTGCCGCAACGAAGAACGCGGCGGCCCGGTGCTGGAGGAGATCGAGCGGCGTGGCGGGAGCGGCAATGCAACCCTGCTCACAGCCGATCTCTCCTCCCAGCGGCAGGTCCGTCAGGTGGCGGCGGCCTTTCTGGAGCGCTTCGACCGCCTCGACGTATTGATCAACAATGCCGGCATCGCCGGTTGGGGGACCCGGCTCGCAACCGAGGACGGGTTGGAGACGACCTTCGCGGTGAACCACCTGGCGCCATTCCTCCTCACCAATCTGCTGCTGGATCGGCTGAGAGCGAGCGCGCCTGCACGCGTCGTGACCGTCAGTTCCGCAGCGCACAAGAACTCCGCGCTCGACTTCGACGACCTGCAGGGCGAGCAGCGCTATTCAGGCTTCGGTGCCTACAGCCGCTCGAAGCTCGCGAACATACTCTTCACCCATGAGCTTTCGCGCCGACTGGAGGGAACCGGCGTCACCGCAAACTGCCTGCACCCCGGCGTTGTCGCGACGGGCATCTTCCGCAACCTGCCGGGCTGGATGCGCATGGTGTTTACCAGCCCCCTCGTGCGGAGCCCCGAGAAGGGTGCGGACACGATGCTTTATCTCGCAACCGCACCAGAGGTCGCCGGAGTCAGCGGACGCTATTTCGTGCGACGCAAGCCTGTCCGCTCGTCCCGCGTCTCGCAGGATGCGGCGGCCGCGCGGCGCCTGTGGGAAGCAAGCGAAGCGCTGACGGCCGCGCGCGACGCGTAGTCGGGACTTCGGCGTGCTACGGTCACGCCCGGCGCCGTACGAAGGTAGAGCGAGTGTCGATGGAGACAGATCGGCGAGGGCCGCTGGTGGTCGAATGCACCCGCGGGCCTGCGGTCGAGAGCCGGCATCTGGTGGATGTCGCGGTGGTCGACCCTGCCGGACGGCTCGTGCAGGGCTGGGGCGAGACCGACTCGGTCGTCTATCCGCGCTCGGCGATCAAGTCGGTTCAGGTTCTGCCGCTGATCGAAACCGGGGCTGCCGAGCGTCTTGCGGTGAGCGACGAGGAGATCGCGCTTGCCTGCTCGTCGCACAACGGTCAGGCGGCCCATGTGGAAGTCGTGCGCGGCTGGCTTGCGCGCGCCGGGCTTGGCGAGGACGACCTCGAATGCGGCCCCCACTTGCCCTACCACACGCCGTCCGCCCATGCCTGCGTGCGCGCCGGCGACGGCGGGCTCGCGGTCCACAACATGTGTTCGGGCAAGCACGCCGCCTTCCTGGTCACGGCTCGCGCACTGGGCGAGCCGACGCAGGGCTATATCGCGCGCGACCATCCGGTGCAGCAGCGGGTGTCGGCCGCCATCGCCGCGCTCTCCGGCCACGATCTTGCGCGGGCGCCCTGGGCGATCGACGGGTGCAGCATCCCCACGATCGGCCTGCCGCTCTCAGCGCTTGCGCGCGCAGCGGCCAACATCGCAGACCCCGCCGGCCTCGACGACGAACGGCGCGCCGCGATTTCGCGGGTGCGCCGCGCGGTCGCCGGCCATTCCTTCCTGGTTGCCGGCGACGGCCGCGCGTGCACGCGCATCATCGAGGCGGCAGGCGAACGCGTGCTGGTCAAGTTCGGTGCCGAAGGGGTGTTCTTCGCCGCGCTCTACGAGAGCGGCCTTGGCCTCGCACTGAAGGTGCGCGACGGCGCGACCCGCGCCGCCAATGCCGCTGTTGCGGCCGTGCTCGACCGGCTGGGCGTCCTCAACGACCGGGACCGGGAGGCGCTGGCCGACATGCTGGACAAACCCCTGCGCAACTGGGCGGGCCGCCTCGTGGGCGCCGTCCGCCCCGCGCAGGACGCGTAACCGAGAGGGAAGGGGAGGCGTTATGCTCAGGCTTTCTGATTTCGCGGGCCGGGTGCTGCGCGAGGACGATCTCGACGATCTGGGCCGGCCCACCGGAAAGGTGATCGAAGAGGCGATCGACTCGGGCCGCACGGAGGAGGCCAAGACGCTCGCACGCAACCTGATCCACGAGTGGAAGGGCCTCCACGACCTCTACTGCGACTGGATCTGGGACATGCTGACCAAGATCGGGCGCAAGTTCGGCGAGGGCGAGGTCTACGCCATGCTGCGCGCCACCCAGGAGACCTGGATGATGAAGCGGACCTGGAGGGGGTTCCGCAAGATGACCGTGGAGCGCCAGGTCACGCTCACCGCCGAGATGATGCGCGCGCACCGCTGTGGGCCCCGGCAGGAGGGCGATATCGACGTGCTGGAGGACGAAGAGCGCTACACCATCGTCATGGACCCCTGCGGCAGCGGCGGTCGGATGCGCCGCGGCGACCCCATGGACAAGACCCCCTCGCGCCTTGGCCCGCCCTATAACTTCGGCTCGACTCAGGAAGCGCACTGGTGGAGCTGGGGCCGCAAGGATGTGCCCTATTACTGTGTCCACTGCGCGCTCAACGAGATCCTGCCGATCGAGTGGGGCGGCGCACCGCTCTGGGTTACGGACTTCGACCCCGATCACGCCAAGCCCTGCCGCTGGCACTTTTACAAGAAGCCCGAGCTGATTCCGGCGGAATATTGGACTCGCTTGGGCAAGGAAAAGCCCGCACAGTTCGACGACGCGTGAGTCCCGGCGCACGGCGTGGCGCCACCGGGGGTTTCGAGGCCGTCCATGCCGCTCCTGACCACCTGCATCGGCGCGTATCCCAAGCCGCCCTACGTGCCGCGCATGGCCTGGATGGACGAGGGCGTCGAGGCCGGCGAGGTCGAGGGCGGGACGCTCACGCCGGAGGAGCGGCGGGCCGCTTTCGATCGTGCCACGCGGGAGGTCGTGGCCGAGCAGGCCGCGATCGGTATCGACATCCCGACCGACGGCGAGATACGGCGGGCGAACTACATCCACTACCACTGCAGTCATCTGGATGGCTTCGAACTCGATACGTTAACCGAGTGCACCATGCGCAACGGCGCCTGGACGGCCGAGATGCCCACGTTTACGGGCAAGGTCGCGGCGCGCGAACCGTTCCTGGTGCGCGACTGGGAGGTTGCGCAGGCGGCGACGGAGAGGCCCGTCAAGATCACCGTTTCCGGGCCGCTCACCATTGCGGACTCGACCGCCAATACCTTCTATTCCGACCGCCGTTCCTGGTGCGCCGATCTCGCCAATGCGCTCAACCTGGAGATCAGGCGCCTGGCGGCGGCCGGATGCCGCCACATCCAGATCGACGAGCCGCTCTTCGCGCGCCTGCCGGACGAGGCGCTCGACTACGGGATCGAGAACCTGGAACGGTGCTTCCACGGCGTTCCCGACGGCGTGACCCGAACCTTGCACATGTGCTGCGGCTATCCCGACAAGCTGGACGAGACCGACTATGTGAAGGCCGATCCCGAGGCCTACCGGCGGCTCGCCGGTGCGGTGGAGGCGAGCATCATCGACGCGGTCTCCATCGAAGACGCGCACCGGCACAACGATCTTGCCCTGCTCGACGCGTTCGCCCGCACCACGGTCATCCTCGGCGTCGTCAAGATCGCCTCGAGCCGGGTCGAGACGGTGGAGGAGATCGTCGCGCGCCTGAGGGCAGCGCTCGACCACATCGATACCGACCGGCTGATGGCTGCGCCCGATTGTGGGCTCATCATGCTGGGCTCCGAGGGCGCGCGCGCCAAGCTCGGCCGTCTCGTCGAAGCCGCGCGTGCGGTCTGACCTCCCGCTCCGGAGCGGACTCACGCAATCCGGTCCCGAGTGCCCGCCAAGGGCCGACAAGCGACGCTGAAAAGCGGTGCAATACAAGTTTCGCGCGCTTCTCCCTGTGCGCTGCCAGCGACTGTCGTGCGTGGCTCTGGGCGGTCGGACGGCCCATTGCGCTGAGCTACATAGGATCGCTATGGGGACCGCCGCGAAGCTGCCAACCCGCCAGTCTCATCACGGTCCGGTCCTCTGCCATCCCGAATCCCCGGACCATGGCGATGCAAGGTGCGCTGCGTGCGCGCCAGAATTGCGCGATGGGTCGATCATCTTCCCGCGCGCGTATCCGCGCACCCTGCTTCCGCGCGCGTACCCGCGCACCCTGCTTTCGCGCGCGTATCCGCGCGACGAAGCGCGAGAACAAGTGGGCCGCGGCAGGTGGAGCGCGCGGGCGGGCGCGAACCTGTTCCTCCCGCACGGCGTTATGCGACGCACGCGTGATCCCATATTCCGCGCGCACGACGCTGTCTGGCGCGCCCGCGACCTTTCAGGCGCGGGCGACTCGGGCGTGCGCGGCTCTGTCCTGCGGAATCCCACTTATCCCACTTAATCCCACCGAATCCCGCTTCCAATTTAATTTCTGCCGGAGGTGGAAGGCGGAATCGGACCCCGACCCTGGCGAGAAATTCGTGCTGGCCAGGAATTCGCACCGGGGTCTCAGCCTGTGGACGATTGACCGGCTCTCACAGAGCTTCGCCGCGTGTTTCCGGCCCCGCGGCTCGCCCTGGATGCCCCTTTCGCAGCGCAGTATGACGGACCGGGCGCCGTGATCGCCCAAGCCATACTGCGGCGGCCTCGGGCCTTGATCGGCGCTCTGTGTCTGGCCGAAGTGTTCGCGATGACCGGCTTTGCGACCTACTGGTCGCTGCTGCCGGTGCTTCAGCCGGCCTGGGACATGAATAACGCTACGGCCGGCTGGCTCTCGGGCGCGTTCTTCGGCGGCTACGTCCTCGCGGTCCCTTTCCTCACCGCAATGACCGATCGGGTCGACGCCCGCCACGTCTTCATTCTGGGCGCGGTGCTCTCCGCCGGGGCTTTGATCGGCATGTCCTTCCTGGCGACGGGATTCTGGTCCGCCTTGCCGTGGCGCGTGATCGCCGGCGCCGGACTCGCCGGATGCTACATGCCGGGCCTCAAGGTGCTCACCGACCGCCTGCCCGAGGCACGGCACGCGCGCGCGGTCGCCTTCTACACGGCCTCCTTCAGCATAGGCACTGCGCTCTCCTACGCGCTCGCGGGCGGTGCGCTGGAGTGGTTCGGGTGGCGCGGCGCTTTCCTGTTCGCGGCCGCCGGTCCGGTCCTCAGCGTCGTCGCCGTCGTGACGCTGGTGGCACCGCGGGCGCCGGAGGCGGCCACCGAGGAGCGCAGGCACGTGCTGGACTTCCGTCCGGTCCTGCGCTCGCGGGAGACGATGGGCTACATCGTTGCCTATGCCGGGCACGGGGCCGAGCTGTTCGCCATGCGCTCCTGGATCGTGCCGTTCCTCGTCTTCTGCCTGGGCAGCGGCGGCGCCTTCGAACTCAACGCCACGCTCTTTGCCACCATGACCTCGCTCATCGCAGTGGTTTCGAGTATCGGCGGCGCGGAGCTGGCATTGCGCGTCGGACGCGCGCGCCTGATCACGTGGGTGATGCTGGCGACGTTCGCGCTCAGCGCCGTGACCGGCTTTTCTTCGCCGCTGCCCTTCGCCGCCGTGGTGTTCCTGTGCCTGGTCTATGCGGCCGCCATCCAGGCCGATTCGGCGGCGCTGACCGCGGGAGCCGTCGCCTCGTCCCCGGTGGGCCATCGCGGCGCAACGCTTGCGGTGCATTCGACACTGGGGTTCGGCGGATCGCTGTTCGCGCCGGCGCTGGTGGGCGTGGTTCTCGACTGTGCCGCGCCGCTGGGCGGGGCGACCGCCTGGGGGTTCGCGTTCCTCGCGATGGGATCGATGGCGTTGCTGAGCTACGTCTTCTTCATGGTGCAGCGTCGGCGTCTGGCCTCCGGGCCGCCGCCCGATAGGGAGCCATCAGGCCGCCGGTAATCCGTGCATGCAGGGATCGTCGATTTTGCACTCAAGAGGCGTCGTGCAGGAAGCAGGCAACCTTGCGGCCGGAGCCCACGCCGAGCAGAGGGGGTTGCTCTTGCCGGCAGCGCTCCATGGCGTGGGGACAGCGCGTGTGGAACGAGCAGCCCCGTGGGGGGTTGATCGGGCTGGGTACGTCGCCCTGGAGAGCGCCCATCTCGATCACGGACTTGGCGCCCGGCTGCGCCACCGGTATCGCCTGTATCAACGCTTGTGTGTAGGGGTGCAATGGTTCCCGATACAGATGCGCGCTTGCGGCGATCTCCACAATCTTTCCGAGATAGAGCACGGCCGTCACATTGCAGATGCGTTTGACGACCGAGAGATCGTGGGAAATGAACACATAGGTAAGTCCGAACTCGGCTTGAAGCTCGATCAGAAGGTTCAGGATCTGGGCACGGATGGAGACATCGAGAGCCGATACCGGCTCGTCCAAAATGATTATCGGTCTGTGGTTTCACGCAGATGTGCGTAGTGTGCTGTGTCGCGGCGCGCACGATTCTCCGTTCTTCACAGAGTCGGGCGATGTTGACGCCACGGCCGCGCCTCCTCGAGCGCGGCGCCGATGCGGAGCACAGTCAGGTCATCGAAGCGGCGGCCGACGATCTGCAGGCCCGTGGGCAGCCCCTGCGAAGAGAATCCTGAAGGAACCGAGAGCGCCGGCAGCTTGAGCGCGTTGAACTGCATGGTCATGTCCATGCCCAGATGACGGCCGTCGGCGTCGTCGGTCATGGAGCCGAGCTCGTCAAAGTCCACCGTGGGCGCCGGAATCGATTCGGTCGGGCACAGCAGGGCGTCGCAGCGATCGAGGATGGGGCGCAACGCGTTCCAGGCCTCGGTGTAGACCGTCTCAGTCTTCATGAGCTCGACCGCGCTCATAGTCCGGGCTTCCTCAATCGTCGTGACGACGGAAGGGTGCATCTTGTCTTTCCAACGCTCAAGATGGTGACCGAAATGCGTGGCCCCGAACACGCCCCAGTAGGCCCACCATGCGTCGTTGAACGCCCTGGTCCAGCCGACCTCGACGTGCTCGATCTCGGCCCCTGCCTGCTCCAGAGCAGCGGCCGCTGCGCGGGTGTTCGCCTCCACATCGGGATCGACACGGTAGTAGCCAAGGTCGATCGAGAGCGCGAGACGCATGCCGCGAACATCGGGCGGCGGTGGAATGTCGACCGCGAGAGCCGGCGATAGGGAATTAAGATCACGCTCGTCCGGCCCCTGGCAGAGCTTCAGGAACAACGCGGCATCCGCCACGGTCCGCGAGAGAGGGCCGTGGCAGCACATGTAATCGTATTGAGTCGGGAGGAATTCGAACGGAATTCGACCCGAGCTCGGCTTCAATCCCACGCAACCGCTATGCGCTGCAGGAATGCGCACCGAGCCGCCAGCATCGGATCCTTCTGCGAGCGGGACACATTCGGCGACCACGGCGGCGGCGGAGCCGCCCGACGACCCGCCCGGCGTATGATCCGGATTCCACGGATTGCGGGTGATGCCCCACAACGGGCTGTCCGTAAGGCTCGAAAAGGCGAACTCCGGGGTCGTCGTCTTACCAACCATGATGGCGCCCGCAGAGCATAGGCGCTGCACCACCAGCGCGTCATAGTCGGGCACCCAATCCTTGTAGGCATAGGAGCCGAAGGTTGTCGTCTTCCCCTTGGTGGGTGTGAGGTCCTTGATGGCGATGGGCACCCCGTGCAGCGGGCCCACCTCATCGCCCGTCGCGATCGCCCGCTCCGCCTTTCGTGCCTGCTCGATGGCCTCTGACGGGTAGGTGAAGCAGAAGCAGTTGAGCTTGGGGTTGACCTCCTCGATGCGCTCCAGCGCGTTGGTCACCAACGCGACGGGCGAGAGCGAGCCGTCGCGGATGAGAGCGGCCGCCTCCGTTGCCGAGAGGTAGGAGAGTTCAACGTCGCTCATGACTCCAATGGCTCATACCCAGCACGCAATCACGGTATCATGGGCGGCAGGGCGGGAGAATAGCCTCCGGCCCCATGTTGCGGGCGCATCGCGTTCAACAAGGGCGCGATACGTGACAGGGTGCGAACACGGTGGTGAGCGAGGAGCCATGAACCGATACCGCATCACCGAGGCGGACGAGGTTTTTGCCGCCGAATTCAAACGCAATCTCGAAGCCGACAACTGGTTTCACAGCCCCGGGTTGCAGCGGGTTCTCAATGCGATGGGCGGCGGACCTGGGCCTGGAAAATACGTGCTGGTGGTTGACGAGCCCTTTCAACGCTGGCGGCTCGGGAAGATGCCGGCCAAGCGTGGTGACCCAATCGAAATCGTTCCGGGCCGCCAGTTTCGCAGCCTCAAGGAGGCGGAGTGGACGGTGTTCAAGTTGCGTTGGCAGGAACACACCGGCGAGACCCTGTCGCTCTAGCGCCCGATGCAGCGGACTTGCGGGCCAATCCCGCATGAACCGCGGGATGCCGGTTGGAGACGGGTGATGCTTGGGAGCGCAGGGCAGCGGTGGGGGATGCGAGAGTGAGGATTTTGGCCTACGCCGACCGGCTGAGCGGGAGACCCGGCGAAGCAGTAGAGATTAAGATGAGCTGTGAGGGGCTGAACCGCTACGAAGCCGAACTGGTCCGCATCATTCAGGGAGATATTAATCCGCAGGGTCCTGGCTATCGCGAGGACGCTGTCGATCTGGACCTTGGAGGTCCTTTCGAGGGACGTTTCCAGCCCCTTCACCCCGGTTCTTACGGTATCGTCGAAGACAACGCGGCGTTCCGAGCTCTTTCGGCCTTCACGGTGTTCGCGGCGATCTGGCCGACGATGCCGGGCGACGGACCGCAGACGGTCCTCGCGCGGCGCGATCCCGTGACGGGCGCAGGGTTCGAACTCTTTCTGAACGAGGCCGGCGCCCTCGAATTTACTGTCGCTTGCGGCGGGGCAGGCGCGTCCTCGGTGTCGACCGAGGAACCGCTGCTTGCGCAACGATGGTATCTGGTGGCGGCGAGCCTGTGCGCCGAGGACGGGCGGATGATTGTCACGCAACGCCGCCTCGCGCCGCATCCCCTGCCGGCAGACGCAGCAATTGTGACCCGCGAGGAACGGTGTTCCACTGTTCCCTCTGACGTCGCGGCGCCGCTGACCGTAGCCGCTCGTCCGGCAACGGATCGACCGGCGGAACGCCTCTTCAACGGCCGGCTGGAACGGCCTTCGCTTTACGCTTCCGTCCTAGAACCCGAGGACATGATCGCCAAGCTGGATGCAAAGTCCGGGAGCGCGCGTGACGTGGATCTGGTCGCCGCGTGGGACTTCTCGATTGGCATTTCCACCGATCGCATGGTCGATGTCTCGCCCCGGCACCTGCATGGCGTCCTGGTCAACCTCCCGACACGTGGCATAACCGGTAGGCATGGAGGCGAGGACGCGTTCTGCTGGGTTCAAACGCCTGAACGCTATGCAGCCGTCCACTTCCATGACGATGATCTCTATGACGCCGGCTGGGACACTGATTTTTCGTTTGAGATTCCGAACGGGATTCGCAGCGGTTTGTACGCGGTGCGTCTTCACGCGGCGGAGGACGAGTTCTACGTTCCTCTCGCGGTGCTTCCGCCGCGAGAGGGGCCGACGGCGTCCGCTGCCTTCCTGCTGCCGACAGCTAGCTACATGGCGTACGCCAACAACCGCATCGCATTGGACGTACCGGAAGCGGAGATCGTGATCGGAAGGCTCCTGGAGCATAAGAAACATGACCTGTTCATGCAGGAGCACCCGGAACTCGGCCTTTGCTTCTACGACGTTCACAACGACGGGTCGGGCGTATTCTACAGCTCGCGCTTGCGGCCCGTCGTCGACATGCAGCCCAAGATCGTTGGGGCCCTGGGGGGTGCCGGTTCCAACGTATGGCAGTTCAACGCCGATACGCACATCCTGGGTTGGCTCGAACACTGCGGCGAACGCTTCGACGTCATTACCGATGAGGATCTGCACCGCGAAGGATTGTCTCTGATCGAGGACTACCGGGTCGTGCTGACCGGCTCTCATCCCGAGTATCACAGCGCCTCGATGCTTGACGCGCTCCAAGCCTACGTCCATCGGGGCGGGCGGCTCATGTATTTGGGTGGGAATGGATTCTATTGGCGGGTCTCGTTCCATCCGGAGCTGCCCGGCGTCATCGAGTGCCGGAAATCCGAGGATGGCATTCGCGCTTTCTCGCCGTTGCCCGGCGAATTCTTCGCGAGCTTCACGGGCGAATACACGGGCCTTTGGCGCCGCAACGGGCGGCCGCCCAACCGATTGGTCGGGATCGGCATGGTCTCGCAGGGTTTCGACATTTCCGCTCCCTATCGTCGTATGCAGGCCAGCCGGGATCCCAGGGCTGCCTTCGTTTTCGAAGGCGTGGAGGACGAGATTATCGGCGATTTCGGCTTGAGCGGAGGTGGCGCCGCAGGCCTGGAGCTTGACGCGGTCGATCACGCGCTCGGCACGCCCGAGCACGTGCTCGTTCTGGCGTCGTCGGAGCGATATACCGATGTCTATCTCATGACGCCGGAAGACATGCTCGATCCGGTTCCGGGCCTGGGTGGAACCGAGGCAGACATTATCCGCAGCGACATGGTGTTCTTCGAGACCGCCAGCGGCGGCGCCGTGTTCTCGACGGGCTCGATTGCGTGGGCCGGGAGCATGGCCTGGAACGGCTACAACAATCATGTGGCCGTCATAACCTCAAACGTGCTCAGGAGGTTCCTGAATCCGGAACCCTTCGCTTTTCCCAGCACCATCTGAGATGGGCAGAAGAGGGCGAATTGGACTAAACTGGGAACATCGGGTTAACAGAGACCATGATGTTCATGTCCATCTCCGTCTCCACTCCGATGGCTACGACGGCTCAGCTTGCTCTCGACCTCGCGCGCCCCTGCGTCGCGGAGGGTCGGGCCGAGGGTCTGGCGCGCGGGGTCTGCCGGCTGCTCGACGCCATGGGCGTGTGCCCGCTCGTCGAGGTGCCGCTAGGCTCAGGCCGGCGGGCGGACGTGTTGGGGCAAGACGGCAAAGGCCGCTTTACCATCGTCGAGATCAAGAGCGGGCTCGCTGATTTTCGCGCCGATGCCAAGTGGGAGGACTACCGCAGCCATTGCGACCGACTCTACTTCGCCGTGGGCAGCGAGTTCCCGCTCGACGTGTTGCCGGCAAGCGTCGGCGTGATCGTTGCCGACCGTTTCGGCGCCGAGATCAGGCGGGAGGCGCCGTTTGAGCCCATGGCCACGGGGCTCCGCCGCAGGCAGGCGATCCGTTTCGGCCGCATCGCCGCCAACCGTCTGCGCTTCTTCCACGAGGAACTAGGCTGAGCCGCTCGCTTCCGCGCCGCTTCGCGCCGTGCTAAAAGCCGCCCCGCTTGGGGCGTAGCCAAGCGGCAAGGCAACGGGTTTTGGTCCCGTGATCCCAGGTTCGAATCCTGGCGCCCCAGCCAAGCCCTGCCGCCGGCACGTGAGGAGAGGGTCGATCCCCCGCCGCGATATACCATGATCCCGCGTTATTCACGTCCGGAGATGGCCGCGGTCTGGGCACCGGAGACCCGCTTCGCCATCTGGCTGGAGATCGAGCGCCATGTGCTCGACGCTCAAGTCGCGCTCGGCCAGGCGCCGCAGGCGGCGGCGGAAGCGCTCGCCAGAGCCATCAGCAAGCACCAGGACGCGCTCGTCGATCCTGAGAAAATCGACGCGATCGAGCGCGAGACCCGCCACGACGTGATCGCCTTCCTCACCAACCTCGCGAATCATGTGGGGCCGGAGGCGCGCTTCATCCACCAGGGCCTCACCTCGTCGGATGTTCTCGACACCTGCCTCGCGGTGCAGCTCGACCGGGCCGGCGCCTTGCTGGAGGGCGGCGTCAGCGCCGTGACGGCAGCGCTCAAGCGCCGCGCGTTCGAGCACAAGCGGACGCTCTGCGTCGGCCGGAGTCACGGCGTCCACGCCGAACCAACCAGCTTCGGGCTCAAACTCGCCGGCCACTATGCGGAGTTCTCCCGCGCCGCAGACCGGCTGAAGGCGGTCCGCCGCGAGATCGCGACCTGCGCCATATCGGGGCCGGTCGGTACCTTCGCGAGCGTCAACCCGGCAGTCGAGGCGCATGTCGCGGAGGCGATGGGACTCACGCCGGAGCCGGTCTCGACCCAGGTCATCCCGCGCGATCGCCACGCCATGTATTTCGCCGTGCTCGGCGTCATCGCCGGCGCGATCGAGCGGTTGGCGGTGGAGATTCGGCACTTGCAGCGAAGCGAGGTGGGGGAGGCGGCAGAGGCCTTCGGCAAGGGGCAGAAGGGCTCGTCCGCCATGCCCCACAAGAAGAACCCCATCCTGAGCGAGAATCTGACCGGCCTCGCCCGCATCGTACGGGCGTCCGTGGTGCCGGCGCTGGAGAACATCGCGCTCTGGCACGAGCGTGACATCAGCCATTCGGCGGTCGAGCGCGTGTTCGCACCGGATGCGACCGTTGCGCTGGATTTTGCGCTGACGAGGCTTGCCAGCGTCGTCGATGGCCTCGTGGTCGACGAGGCGGCCATGCGGCGCAATCTCGAGAGCCGAGGAGGGCTCGTGCACAGCCAGCGGGTCCTGCTGGCGCTGATCGAGCGTGGGATGTCCCGTGAGGACGCCTATGCCACCGTGCAGAAAATCGCGCTGGAGGTTTGGGAAGGCGGTGGCCATTTCGAAGCCGCCCTCGCGGCCGACGAGCGGGTCGCGGCGGTGCTCGATCGCGCTGCGCTCGCCGCGCTGTTTGCGCCCGAGCCTTACCTCAAGCACGTCGATACGATTTTCGAGCGCGTCTTCGGGCGCTCGACAGATGACTCAACCGACAAAGAAGGAAGTGGACGGTCATGATCGAGATGCAAGACCACATCGCCGTAATCACCGGTGCCGGCAGCGGATTTGGAGAGGCCACTGCGCTCAGGCTCGCGCGGGAGGGGATGCCGATCTTCTGCCAGGACATCAACGAGGAGAACGCTCAGCGTACGGCAAACAAAGTGCGGGAAGGCAACGGCAGGGCGGCGGCGATCGGCGGCGATGTCTCCAACGAGGCCGACGTGAAGGCCATGTTCGCTGCCTGCCGCGAGGCCTTCGGCGACTGCACGTTGCTCTTCGCCAATGCCGGCTACGCCCGGCTGTCCCCATTCGTCGAGATGAAGACGGAGGATTTCGATCGCATGGTGGCGGTGCTTCTGCGCGGCGTCTTCCTCTGCGACCGCGAGGCGCTCGGCCCGATGCTGGAGAAGGGCGAGGGCGTGATCATCAACACCGCCTCGCAGCTCGGCCACAAGGGAGCCTTCCAAATGGCTCACTATGCAGCGGCGAAGGCCGGCGTCATCGGGCTTACCAAGTCGCTCGCGCTGGAAGTCTCGAGCCGCGGCGTGCGCGTCAACGCCATCGGCCCCGGTCCCTGCAACACTCCGATCCTCGACGACATCTCCGATGAGTGGAAAGAAATGAAGGCCGCGGAACTGCCTCTCGGGCGGTTCGGCGAAGCGTGGGAGATCGCCGAGACCGTGGCCTTCCTCGCCGGCCCCGGCGGGGCCATCTACGTCGGCCAGACCCTCGGCCCCAACTCGGGCGACGTCATGCTGTGAGTGGCGTGCAGCCGCTACTGTGCGCCCAGCCTATGCGCCGTCGTCGTCCCTTGCCGGCGACGGCGCAGCGGCCTTACGCGCGCTTTTCTGGCGCTTGCGCCGCCGCAGGTTCTCCCGCAGGGCGGCGGCGAGGCGGCCTTCGCGGTCCATGCGCTTGCCGGCGCCGGGCGCGTCCGGCTCACCCTTTCGACGCTTGGTCGTCATGACGCTTGCGATCGTAACACGGATGGCGGAGCCTCGCGGCGCAATGCGCCCCGTGCTGAATCGGTGCGCCGGGGAGAGAGGTGATGGCTGACCCACTGGCCTTCAAGCGCGACACGCTGAGCCTGCATGCTGGCCAGAAGCCGGACCCGACGACCGGCGCGCGCGCGGTGCCAATCTATCAGACCACCTCCTACGTCTTCGACGACACCGAGCAGGCGGCCTCGCTCTTCAACCTCGAACGCGCCGGCCATATCTACTCGCGCATTTCGAACCCCACGGTCGCGGTGCTGGAAGAACGGATTGCGGCGCTGGAAGGGGGCGTCGGCGCGGTCTGCACGGCGAGCGGGCAAGCGGCGCTCCATCTCGCGGTGGCGACACTGATGGATGCGGGCGGGCACATCGTCTCCTCCGCCTCGATCTATGGTGGCAGCCACAACCTCTTCACTCACACCCTGCCCCGCTTCGGGATCGAGACAAGCTTCGTCGATCCCCGCGACACCGATGGATTTCGCCAGGCGATCCGCCCGGAAACACGCCTCGTATTCGGCGAGACGCTGGGCAATCCCGGCCTCGAAATCATGGATATGACGGCGATTGCCGCCATCGCCCATGAGGCCGGCGTTCCGCTGATGATCGACAACACCTTCGCCACTCCCTGTCTCTGCCGCCCGTTCGAGCTCGGCTGCGACATCGTCATGCATTCGGCGACCAAGTTCCTGGGCGGGCACGGGGTGGCCATCGGCGGCGTGATCGTCGACGCCGGAACCTTCGACTGGGAGGCTTCCGGCCTTTTCCCGACGCTGACCGAGCCCTATGCCGGCTATCACGGCATCGACTTCGCCGAGGAGTTCGGGCCCGCGGCGTTCATCTCGCGCGCACGCGCGGAGGGCCTGCGGGACTTCGGCGCGTGCATGAGCCCCACCAATGCCTTCCACATCCTCCAGGGCGTGGAGAGCCTGCCGGTCCGCATGGCGCGCCATGTCGAAAATGCGCGCAAGATCGTGGCCTTTCTCGACGGCCACGACGGCGTCTCGTGGGTGAGCTACCCGGAGCTTCCCTCGCATCCCGATCATGAGCGCGCGAAGACCCTACTGCCGGAGGGCTCGGGCGCGATCTTCTGCTTCGGCGTGAGGGGCGGCCGCGAGGCAGGGCGGGCCTTCATCGAGGCGGTCGAACTGCTCTCGCACCTCGCCAACGTCGGTGACGCCAAGAGCCTCGTGATCCACCCCGCGAGCACCACCCATCAGCAGATGGACGCCGCAGCGCTAGAGGCCGCGGGCGTGGGCGAGGACATGGTGCGGCTCTCCATCGGGCTGGAAGACCCGGACGATCTGATCGCCGATCTCGAACGCGGCCTCAGGGCGGCCACGCGGGCGGCGAAAGGACGCTAGCCGTGGAGTTTCGCGTAGACGGCTTGCGCGTCTTCGCCGCCACTGGTGGCCGGGCGTTCGATCCCAGCCTGCCGGTCACCGTCTTCGTGCACGGCGCCGCCTTTGATCACACGGTCTGGAAACTCCAGGCGCGCTATTTCGCCTGGCATGGCGGCAGCGTGCTGGCGGTCGACCTACCCGGCCATGGCCTCTCGCAGGGGCCGCCGCGAGGCTCGATTCCGGAGATGGCGGACTGGCTCGTGGCGCTCCTGGATGCGGTGGAGGTCGACCAGGCCAACCTGGTCGGCCACAGCATGGGCGCTCTGGTCGCGTTGGAGGCCGCGGCGCGCCACGGCGCGCGTGTCCGTAAGCTCGCGCTGCTCGGCGCCGCCCCCGCGATCCCCGTCAACGACCTGCTGCTCGGTAAGGCGGCCGCGGACGATCACCACGCGCTGGAGTTGCTCACCGGATGGGGCTACGGCCGGCGCGCCCACTTTGGCGGCCATCGCATGCCGGGGCTTTGGATGACCGGGGGCGGGCTCCGCACCCTCGAACGCGCAAGTCCCGGCGTCCTGCACACCGATCTGGTCGCGACCAACGGCTACAAGGGCGGCGAGGCCGCTGCAGCAGCGGTGGCGTGTCCGGTATTGGTGGTCATCGGCTCGCGCGATCTGATGACACCGGCGAAGCGCGGACACGCACTCGCCCGGATGTTGACCGATTCGACCACGGTAGTGATCCCGGGCGCCGGTCATATCATGCTCGACGAGGAGCCCGACCAGACCCTCGATGCGCTCAGGGATTTTCTCGTCGATACACAATAGCTGCCGCCGGTGGCGTGGCGGTTACGAGACCAGTCGGTAACCGCCGCCCTCCGTCACCAGCAGGTGGGGGTCGGAGGGCTCGGGTTCGATCTTCTGGCGCAACCGGTAGATGTGTGTTTCCAGCGTGTGGGTTGCGACGTTGGCGTTGTAGCCCCACACCTCGCTCAGCAGCACCTCGCGGGAGATGACCCGATCGCGCGCGCGATAGAGGTACTTGAGGATCGCCGCTTCCTTCTCCGTCAGGCGAATCTTGCCGGTACCGTTCGGCCGGACCAGGAGCTTCGATGCAGGCTTGAAGGTGTACTGCCCGATCGTGAAGGTCGCGTCCTCGCTATGCTCGTGCTGGCGGAGCTGGGCGCGGATGCGCGCGAGCAACGCGCCGAGGCGGAAGGGCTTGGTGACGTAATCGTTGGCGCCCGAATCGAGGCCGAGGATGGTGTCCGCCTCGCTATCGGCGGCGGTCAGCATGATGATCGGTACGGCGATTCCGCTCCGGCGCAGCAGCTTGCAGATCTCCCGGCCATCCATATCCGGCAGGCCGATGTCCAGCAGGATGAGGTCGAAGCGGCCGGTCTTGACGGCATCAAGGGCCGCGCGCCCGGTCGCAGCCTCGCTCGCCGCGAACTCCTCATACATATGCAGCTGTTCGGCAAGGGACTGGCGCAACGCCTGGTCATCATCGACGATCAGGATACTTTTTTGCGCGCTCACGGTCTCGCTACCTCTGCGGCCGGAATGGTGGAGCCAGGGGGAGTCGAACCCCCGACCTCTTGAATGCCATTCAAGCGCTCTCCCAACTGAGCTATGGCCCCGCAATTCCGGCGCGCCACGCGGCAGGCTAGACCCTAGGCGCTCTGCCGCACATGACGCAAGGTGAATCAAGAATTAGGGACCGCCTGCCCTGGGTCAAGGCTCGGGATGAGCCGGCTCCGCGTCGTCGATGTCCTCAACCGGATCGTCGTCATCGTCTATGTCGTCGATCATCTCATCGGTGTCGTCGTCGTCAGTCTCGACCGCGGCGACCGCGATCACGGCTTCCTCGTTGGCGGGTTGCGCCGGTGCCGGCTGCGCCTACGGACGCCGCCGATTCGGTCGCGCAGTTTCCACTTCGGCCTCGGTGCCGCACTTGGGGCAAGTGATCGGATTTCGATGCAAGTCGTAGAATTTCCCGCCGCAACTCATACACGTGTGCTTGGCGCCCCATTCCCGCTTTGCCACGCCCGTGCCTCCCTGCTTCTTGGGACTATCGTGGCCGTCGCCAATGCCAGTTTGGCGCCCCCCTGTCAAAATCAAATTTTCGATCGAATTTGCGCCGCTTGACGCTGCCCACCGCTGTGCTAGAGACGGGTCGTGTTCGACGCCATGCTCACGCCACGCGCGCGCCGCGAGGATTGCGCCGGAGAGCACGAGCCGTACCCCCTGACCTCGTCGGCTGCCGGTCCCTTGAGAGGAACGTGCGCCGTGCCCGGCGACAAATCCATCTCTCACCGCGTGCTCATGCTTGGCGCACTCGCGGTGGGCGAGACCCGCGTCAGCGGGCTTCTGGAGGGCGAGGACGTGGCGGCGACGGCGGCTGCGCTCCGTGCCCTTGGGGCGATCATCGAACGGGCGGGTGACGGCAGCTGGCGCGTGCATGGCGTCGGCGTCGGCGGTTTGGCCGAGCCCGACGCGGCGCTCGACCTCGGCAATTCGGGAACGGCGGTGCGCCTGCTTGCGGGTGTCTGCGCGAGCCACGGGTTCACCACCTTCATGACCGGCGATCGCTCGCTGCGGCGGCGCCCGATGAGGCGGATCATCGAACCGCTGGAGCGGATGGGCGCGCAGTTTGTGGCACGCAGTGGCCGCCGGTTGCCGTTCGCGCTGATCGGCGCTGACCAACCGTTGCCGATCGAGTATCGGCTGCCGATGCCCTCAGCGCAGGTGAAGTCGGCGGTGCTGCTCGCCGGCCTTAACGCGCCCGGGGAAACCTGTGTGGTCGAGCCCGCGCCGAGCCGCGACCACACCGAGCGCATGCTGCGCCTCTTCGGCGCGCGGGTCAGCGTCGAGACGGACTCGGACGGCGGTAGCGCGATTTCCGTTGCCGGTTATCCGGAGCTTGAATCCTGCACGCTCACGGTGCCGGGTGACCCGAGCGCTGCGGCCTTTCCGCTCGCCGCCGCGCTGATTGTGCCGGGCTCCGACCTCGTGATCCGCAATGTAGGCGTCAATCCCGGCAGAATCGGCCTGTTGGAGACTCTGCGTGACATGGGCGCAATGATCGATATGGGCTCTCTACGCGAGCAGGCAGGCGAGCCGGTCGCCGATATCGCGGTGCGGGCAGGCCCGTTGCGTGCGGTCGAGGTACCGGCCGAGCGGGCGCCGCGCATGATCGACGAATATCCGATTCTGAGCGTCATCGCCGCTTGTGCCGAGGGCACCACGCGGCTCAATGGCCTCGCCGAGCTCAGGGTCAAGGAGAGCGACAGACTGGGCGCGACCGCCGCCGGCCTTCGCGCGGCAGGGGTGAGCGTGACGGAGCGGGACGACGGACTCGATATCGTGGGCCGCGGCGGCCCGCCGCCCGGCGGCGGACTGGTAGCGACCGAGCTCGATCACCGCATTGCCATGGCGTTCCTTACCCTCGGCATGGCGAGCGAGAGGCCGATGCGCGTCGATGACGGCTCCATGATCGGCACGAGCTATCCGGGCTTCGTCGCCGACATGAACGGCCTGGGAGCCTCGATTGCCACCCAGTGAGCCGGCGTCGCTGGTGATCGCGGTGGACGGGCCGGCGGCGGCTGGCAAGGGAACCCTCGCACGCCGCCTCGCGGCACACTACGGTCTCCGGCATCTCGACACCGGCTCGCTCTACCGCGCGACGGCACTTCGGGTGTTGCGGTCGGGCGGCGATCCGGCGGGGGAGGCGGAGGCCGCGGCCGCGGCAAACGGGATCACCGACGCTGATCTCAGCGACCCGGATCTCCGCGACGAGGAGGTTGGACAGGCGGCCTCGTTGGTGGCCACTCACGGTGCCGTGCGCCGGGCCTTGCTCGACTATCAACGTGCGTTCGCAGCGCATCCGCCGGGCGCCGTGCTCGACGGGCGGGATATCGGCACGGTCGTATGCCCGGATGCACAAGTGAAATTATATCTGGAGGCAACCGCCGAAGTGCGGGCCGCCCGCCGCCTTTGTGAGTTGCGGTCACGCGGTGTCGAGAGTATAGAATCCAGCGTTTTGGATGAAATAATCGCCCGTGACGCCCGCGACCGTCGGCGCAGCGCCGCACCGTTGAAACCGGCGGCAGACGCATGTCGGATCGATACCAGTGCCCTGGGACCCGATGAGGTGTTCGATAGGGCAGTGGCCATCGTCGACGCGCGTCTTTCTTCCGCGTAGAAACGAGTATCGAGACCCGCACCGCGGGACGCGTTCACCCAACACAGACCGCGGCGTGCGCCGAGCAAGCCTTGCGCCAAGGCGCCCACCGACAATGCTGGAGATCAGATGACGGCCGAGATCACACAAGCGACTGAGCAGGCGACCCCCGCAAAGGAGAAATTCTCCGACATGCTCAATAAGTTCCTCGACGACACGCCGCGCTTCGAGGGAGGCGTCGTCAAGGGCACCGTTCTCGCGATCGAGAACGACGCCGCTCTGATCGATGTCGGGCTCAAGGTCGAGGGCCGAGTGCCGCTCAAGGAATTCGCCGCCCCCGGGCAAGCGGCCGAGGTGAAGGTCGGCGACGAGGTCGAGGTCTATATCGAGCGCTTCGAGACAGCGCGCGGCGAGGCCTCGCTCAGCCGCGAACGCGCGCGCCGTGAAGAAGCGTGGGAAAAGCTCGAGCAGGCCTACAAGGACGGCGAGCGGGTCACCGGCGTCATCTTCGGCCGGGTCAAGGGCGGCTTCACGGTCGATCTCGACGGGGCCGTGGCGTTCCTGCCCGGAAGCCAAGTCGATATCCGGCCGGTGCGCGACATCGCGCCCCTGGTGGGCACGGACCAGCCGTTCCAGATCCTCAAGATGGATCGCCGACGCGGCAATATCGTCGTCTCCCGCCGTGCCGTGCTGGAAGATACCCGTGCCGAGCAACGTAATGAGCTAATCGCCAACCTGCACGAGGGACAGGTGCTCGAAGGCGTGGTCAAGAACATCACCGACTACGGCGCCTTCGTCGATCTGGGCGGAGTCGACGGATTGCTGCACGTCACCGACATCTCGTGGCGGCGCGTCAACCATCCAGCCGACGCCCTGCAGATCGGGCAGACGGTCAACGTCCAGGTCATCCGCTTCAACCCCGAGACGCAGCGCATCTCGCTCGGCATGAAACAACTCGAGGCCGATCCGTGGGAGGGCGTCGAGGCGAAGTACCCGGTCAGGACGAAGTTCACCGGCCGGGTGACGAACATCACCGATTACGGCGCGTTCGTGGAGCTCGAGCCGGGGGTGGAAGGCCTGGTCCACGTCTCCGAGATGAGCTGGACCAAGAAGAACGTTCACCCTGGCAAGATCATCTCGACCAGTCAGGAAGTCGAGGTGATGGTGCTCGATGTCGATCCTGAGAAGCGGCGCGTGAGCCTCGGGCTCAAGCAGTGTCTGGACAACCCCTGGATCGTCTTCGCCGCCTCCCATCCGGAGGGCACGATCGTCGAGGGCGAGATCAAGAACATCACCGAGTTCGGCCTGTTCGTCGAGCTGCTCGGCGAGATCTACGGTATGGCGCACCTCTCCGATCTGGCCTGGCTGACGCCCGGCGAGGAGGCCTTGAAGAAGTTCCGTAAGGGCGACGAAGTCAAGGCCAAAGTGCTGACGATCGACGTCGAGAAGGAGCGGATCGGCCTCGGCCTGAAGCAGCTCGACGACGATCCATTCCAGGGTGCGGAAGGCCGCCGCGGCCAGACGGTGACATGCACCGTCACGGCGGTGAACGACCACAGCGTCGAGGTCGAGATATTCGGCTCGCTCCCCGGCGACATCAGGCGCTCCGATCTCGCCCGCGACCGCGACGAGCAGCGCCCCTCGCGTTTCGCGCCGGGCGACAAGGTGGATGCCAAGCTGTTGCAGATCGACCGCAACAACCGCCGCGTCTCGCTCTCCATCAAGGCTCTGGAAGTGCAGGAAGAGAAGCAGGCGGTGGAGGAGTACGGCTCGACCGACAGTGGCGCCAGCCTCGGCGACATCCTCGGCGCCGCGCTCGATCGCAAGACCCAGGAAGAGGCCGCGCGTGCGGCGGAAGAGAAGGACGCGCCCGACGAGAGTTGAGGCGCGCGCCGTAACGCATCAGGCCGTGATCCGGGAGGGAGATGGCGAGCCTGGATCCCGACAGGTTGCTCGACCGCCGCCGTCTCAAGCGGGGCGTTGCCATATGGCGCGCCCTCGCTGTCGTCGCGCTGGTGGCTCTCGCCCTGGTCGCCGCAGCGCCCTTCGCCTTCGAGGGAGGCGATCGCGTCGCCCGGCTCTGGGTTAACGGGCTGATCGAAGACGATCCTGCCCGCGACCGCGTCATTGCCGATCTCCGCGACGACGACGCGGTCAAGGCGGTCGTGCTGCGACTCGACTCCGCAGGCGGTACGGCAGTTGGCGGCGAAGCGCTTTATCTCAGCCTGCGTTCCCTTGCCGAGGCCAAGCCGGTCGTCGCCGTTTTCGGCACCACCGCGACCTCGGCAGCATACATGGCAGCGCTCGCCGCAGACCATGTGCTCGCCCGCGAAGCAACGCTGACGGGCTCGATCGGAGTCCTGTTCCAAACCGCCGAGTTCTCCGCGCTCCTGGAAGAGATCGGCGTGCGGGCGGAAGCGATCCGCAGCGGGCCGTTGAAGGCGAAGCCCACGCCCTATGAGGAGTTGGACAATCCCACCCGCCGCGCCATGCGGAGCGTGGTGGCGGACATTTACGACTCGTTCCTGCGTCTCGTGATGGAGCGTCGCTCCCTCGACCGCGAGACGGCGCTGACGCTGGCCGACGGGCGCGTGTTCACCGGCAGTCAGGCGGTTCAGGTCGGCCTCGTCGATGCCATCGGCGGTGAAGACGAGGCGCGCGCGTGGCTCGCGCAGGTGCACGGTGTGCCCGAGACCATTCCGGCCGCGGACGTGGTAGGCGGGGGCGGCGGCGGCTTGTTTGACGTTATCGATGCGGCGCTCGAGTACACCCTGCCGGCGCGCACGCTCGCCCTTGACGGTCTGATCGCCGTTTGGCACCCTGAGATATCGGACTGAAACGACGACGTTCTCGGCGATTGAACACGCGAGCCGGGAGCCTCTGGCCGGCAGGGAATCTCCAGCATGACCAAGTCCGAACTCATTCAGCTGCTGGCGGAAAAGCACGCCGACCAGCACCTTTACCACCGCGACTATCAGCGTTTGGTGAACCGGCTCTTCACGGAGATCAGCGATGCGCTCGCTCAGGGCGACCGGGTTGAGCTTCGCGGCTTCGGTGCGTTCTCGGTCCGCCCCCGGGCGGCACGGGTCGGCCGTAATCCGCGCACCGGCGCTGCGGTTCGGGTGGACAGGAAATTCCTGCCGTTCTTCAAGACCGGCAAGGAGCTGCGCGAGCGGATCAACCGCGAATGAGCGACACGGCTTGAACGGCGCGCGGCGGTCCGGGACCATGACCGCTGGATCGCGCGGTTGACGGGCGGCGCGGCGCGGCGCACAAGAACCGATCCATGAGGATTCTCGCCTGGGTGATCGCGGCGGCGGTGGCGATAGTCGTCATCGCCTTCGCCGTGGCGAATCGCGGCCCCGTCGCCATCAGCGTGGCGCCATTCCCTTACCGGCTCGATATCCCGATCTGGGCGCTGGCGGTGGGGGCGCTGGCGGTAGGGTTCCTCTCTGGCGCTCTGGTGCGCTGGCTGCTCGACCACAAGTTGCGTCGCATGGCGCGCCGCGGCCGGCGACGCGCGCGTGCGCTCGAGCAGGAACTGGCAGGGGCGCGAAAGCAGCTCGATGAAGTCGTGCGCGGCCAGCGGGCGACGGTCCCCGCGGCGACGCCCGTGTCGTTGGCGCCCAAGGACCTCGCGTAGCGGCCACGCGGCATGGACAGCCTGTTCTGCGCCATCGATACCGGTAACGTCGACTCCGCATGCTCTCTGGTGGAACGGCTCCATGGCGCCATCGGCGGCGTAAAGCTCGGCGCGGCCTTCGTCATGGAGAACGGTCTGACAAGCGTCGGAACGATCGCGCGCCTCGGCCTGCCGGTCTGGCTTGACCTCAAGTTGCTGGAAATCCCGCGCGAGGTGGCGCAGGTGGTGCGCGCAGCGAGCGAGAGCGGGGCGGTGCTGGTGACCGTCCACGCCCTCGGCGGTGCCAGCATGATGCGGGCTGCCATGGCCGCAGCGCTCGGAGCAGCCGACGCCGGCGGCAGGGAGCGGCTCAACATTCTCGCGGTGCCGCTTCCGATCGACGCGGACGATGAAGATGTCGGCGCACTCGGAATGAGCGGGCCGGTCAGCGATCAGGTGTGCCGACTCGCCGATCTTGCGCACGGGTGCGGTGTGGACGGTGCCTGGGTCTCTGCCGATGACCTTGTTGTCTTGAGGGCGCGCTTCGGCTCTGATTTTATGTTGGTCGTGTCGGGCGTTCGCCCCGTCTGGTCCAAGAGCGACGACCGGACGCACATCATCACGCCGGGCGACGCACTGCGCCGCGGCGCCGACTATCTGGTAGTCGGCCGGCCGATCACGCAGGCGGACGATCCACGCGACGCGGCGTCGCGAATCGCCGAGGAAATGGCGGCGGCGATCGGTTAGGGTAGGCCATGCCTGTCGCCGTAAAGACCTGCGGACTGAGTGATCGACCGGCCGTCGATGCGGCGCTGGCCGGCGGCGCGCGATTCGTGGGATTCGTGTTCTTCCCGCCCTCGCCACGCCACGTTGCGCCCAGCCGGGCCGCGGCTCTGAGTGCGGGCCTTCGCGACGGTGCGGCTACCGTAGGCGTCGTCGTCAATCCGGATGACGACATGCTCGACGGTATTCTATCTGAGGTGCGACTCGACTATATCCAGCTCCACGGAAACGAGAGCCCGGCGCGGGCGAGAGAGATTCGCGCGCGCACCGGCTGCCGCATCATCAAGGCGATCAGCGTGTCCGAGGCGTCTGACATCAAGCGTGCTGAAGACTATGACGAGAGCGCCGATTTGATTCTGTTCGACGCCAAGGCGACGGTCGACGACACCCGCCCCGGCGGCAACGCGCGGACGTTCGACTGGCGGCTATTCGAGTCCGCGCCGCCGCCATCCACCGGCTGGCTTCTTTCCGGCGGGTTGGACGCGGACAACGTCCGCGAGGCGATCAGGATCACCCGCGCCCGGGCCGTCGATGTCTCGTCGGGTATAGAATCGGCACCGGGGCGCAAGGACCTCGGGAAGATCAGCGCCTTCCTCGCCGTGGCGGCGGCTGCGGATGCCCCGATACCAAGTGAGGCGACGGCATGAGCGCACGCGGCGCCAACCGGCCCGGCCCCGACGCCGATGGCCATTTCGGCATCTACGGCGGCCGTTACGTCGCCGAGACCCTGATGCCGCTGATCCTCGATCTCGAAGAGGCCTACGAGGTGGCCAAGAACGACCCCGAGTTCGCCGAGGAGTTCGAGCGTTTGCTCACTCACTATGTAGGCCGGCCCAGCCCGCTCTATCACGCGACGCGCCTCAGCGACCACCTCGGCGGCGCGCGCATCTACTTCAAGAGGGACGAGCTCAACCACACCGGGGCGCACAAGATCAATAACTGCATCGGTCAGATCCTGCTGGCGCGCCGCATGGGCAAGACCCGCATCATCGCCGAGACCGGGGCCGGTCAACATGGCGTCGCGACGGCGACGGTCTGTGCGCTCTTCGGCCTGCCGTGCACGGTCTACATGGGCGAGACCGATATCGCGCGCCAGCAGCCGAACGTCTTTCGCATGAAGCTGTTGGGCGCCGAGGTGGTGCCCGTGAACTCCGGTTCGCGGACGCTGAAGGACGCCATGAACGAGGCGTTGCGCGACTGGGTGACCAACGTCGAGTCGACGTTCTATCTGATCGGGACTGTCGCGGGCCCGCATCCTTATCCCGCCATGGTGCGCGACTTTCAGTCGGTGATCGGGCGCGAGACCCGCGAGCAGATCATGGCAGCCGAGGGCCGGCTGCCGGACACGCTGGTCGCCTGCGTCGGCGGCGGCTCGAATGCAATCGGCCTGTTCCACCCCTTCCTCGACGATGAGGGAGTGAGCATGGTCGGCGTTGAGGCGGCCGGTCACGGTATCGAGAGCGGCAAGCATGCGGCGTCGCTGAGCGCCGGTCGGCCAGGCGTCCTGCACGGCAACCGCACCTATCTGCTCCAGGACGAGCACGGCCAGATCATCGAGGCCCATTCGATTTCCGCCGGTCTCGACTATCCCGGTATCGGGCCGGAACACGCCTGGTTGCGCGACTCAGGGCGGGTAACCTATGTGGCGATCACTGATGAACAGGCGCTGGATGCCTTCCACCTGTGTGCGCGGCTCGAGGGGATCATTCCCGCCCTCGAGCCCGCCCACGCGGTGGCTCATGTCGTGGAGTTGGCGCCGGGCCTGCCGACTGACCATATTCTCGTCATGAACATGTGCGGACGCGGCGACAAGGACATCTTCACCGTCGCCGACACGCTGGGCACGTCGCTGTGAGCGGGCGCATCGACCGCCGCTTCGCGGCGCTCGCCGAGGAAGGCCGCGCCGGGCTCGTCACCTTCACGATGATGGGCGACCCGGACATCGAGACCTCCTACGAGATCCTCGAGGGGCTCGCGGACGCCGGTGCCGACGTCATCGAGATCGGCTCGCCCTTTACCGATCCGATGGCCGATGGGCCGGTGATCCAGCGCGCGGGCCAGCGCGCGCTCGCGGCCGGTATCACGCTCACCAAGACGCTCGGCCTGGTGCGGCGCTTCCGCGCGCGCGATGGCGAAACGCCCCTGGTCCTCATGGGCTACTACAACCCGATCTACATCTATGGCGTGGAACGCTTCCTCGCCGACGCGCTGGAAGTCGGTCTCGACGGCATGATCGTGGTCGATCTGCCGCCCGAAGAGGATGCCGAGCTTTGCCGACCGGCGCTCGACGCCGGGCTCTCCTTCGTTCGACTGACAGCGCCGACGACCGATGAGGCCCGCCTGCCGGCCGTTCTCACCAACACCAGCGGCTTCGTCTATTACATCTCGATCACCGGGATTACCGGCGCGGCTGGTGCGGCCTCCGGAGCGACGCAGAAGGCCGTCGAGCGGCTGCGACGCCACACCAAGCTTCCCATCGCGGTGGGCTTCGGCATCAAGACGCCCGACCAGGCGGCAGAGGTCGCGAGGGTGGCGGACGCTGCGGTTGTCGGCTCAGCGCTCGTCGCGGCGATCGAGGAGGGGTTGGACTCAGACGGCGGGGCAACGCCCGCCTGCCGCGATAACGCGCTCGCGCTGGTGCGTGCGCTCGGCAAGGGCGTGCGCGAGGCGCGGCAGGAGGCTGCATCGTGAGTTGGCTCGATCGGTTCTCACGCCCCAAGGTGAGTGGTCTGTTTCGCAAGCCCGACATCCCGCACGACCTGTGGGAGAAGTGCGACCAGTGCGAACAGATGATTTTTCACCGCGAGCTTGAGAGCAATCTCCGGGTCTGTCCGCGCTGCGATCATCACATGCGGCTCAGCGCCGACAAGCGCCTCGCGCTGCTCTTCGACAACGAAGACTATAAGACCATAGAGCTGCCGAAGGTGGCCGAGGATCCCCTTCGGTTTCGCGATCGCAAGCGCTATGTGGACCGGCTTCGCGAGGCGCGTAACGGCACTGGCCATGACGATGCGATCGTGGTCGCCCACGGCAGCATCGGGGGCGCCCCGGCGGTCGTTGCGGCGTTCAACTTCGGCTTCCTCGGCGGCTCGATGGGCACCGCTGTGGGCGAGAGCCTGTTCGCTGCCGCGCGGCTCGCCGTGCTGCAGGAAGCACCCTTGATCGTCATTCCGTCGTCGGGCGGAGCGCGAATGCAAGAGGGCGTGCTCTCGCTGATGCAGATGGCGCGCACCACCATCGCGGTTGACGAGCTGAAGGAAGCGGGCGTGCCCTATGTCGTCTTGCTCACCAACCCGACCACGGGGGGAGTGACGGCGTCCTTCGCCATGCTCGGCGATATCGCCATCGCGGAGCCCGGGGCCGTCATCGGATTTGCCGGCCCGCGCGTGATCGAGGAGACGATTCGGGAAAGGCTGCCCGAGGGCTTTCAGCGTGCCGAGTACTTGCGCGATCACGGTATGGTCGACATGGTCGTGCACCGCCGCAGGCTGCGCGAGACCCTGTCGATGCTGCTATCGCTGCTGCGCGACAAGACGCCCGTGGCAGAGGTCATCGCTCTGCATGGGAACGCGCCCAGCACGGGCGAGCGCAAGGACCAGCCTGCAACCGCCAGCGCCGACTGAAGCGCGCCCTGTCGCCTCTGCCTCGTCTTGCCGGATAACGTGAACGGGGGACCTGAGCTGACGGCGCCGCGCGAGAGCGACGCGGTCCTCGCCCGGCTGCTGGACCTCCATCCCAAGGCCATCGATCTGTCGCTCGGGCGCATGATCCGGCTGCTCGATGCGCTCGGCAACCCGGAGCGCGCCATGCCGCCGGTCATCCACGTCGCCGGAACCAACGGCAAGGGCAGCGTCGTCGCCTTTCTCGATGCGATGCTGCGTGCGGCCGGCTATCGGGTGAACAGTTACGTCTCGCCGCACCTCGTTCGCTTCGCCGAACGGATCAGGCTGGGTGGCGTGCCGATCTCCGAAGACTCGTTGCGCGCGAGCCTCGCCCATTGTGAGGCGGTCAATGACGGCGCGCCGATTACCTTCTTCGAGATCACCACGGCGGCGGCGTTCCACACCTTCAGGCACGAGCCCTCGGACGTTCTGGTGCTGGAGGTGGGGCTTGGCGGTCGGCTCGACGCCACCAACGTGATCGAGCGCCCCGCGCTGACTGTGATCGCCCCCGTCTCCATCGACCATACGCACTATCTGGGCGAGACGTTGGAGCTCATCGCCGCCGAGAAGGCCGGCATCCTGAAGCAGGGCGCGACCGGCGTGATCGGGCGCCAGCATACGGAGGCCGGTGGGGTCATCGAGCGTATCGCCGCCGACGTGGGTGCGCCGCTCGCACGGCTGGACCGGGAGTGGTCGTTCGATCGCTCCGCCTCGCACCTGGTCGTGCAAGACGCCCGCGGTAAAGGGCGCTACCCGCTGCCCGGTCTCGCCGGCGCGCATCAGGTGGAAAACGCGGCGCTTGCGACAGTCTGCGCCCGGCTGCTCCCCGGCTTCGATGTGGGAGGCGCCGCAATCGCCCAGGGACTCGTGCAGGCGCGCTGGCCGGGCCGGCTTCAGCGCATAGCCTGGCACGGCCTGGACGATGGTTGGGAGCTCTGGGTCGATGGCGGCCACAACGAGGCGGCTGCGATCGCGCTCGGCCGCGTAGCAGAAGGCTGGGCCGACCGGCCGCTCGATCTTGTGGTCGGCATGCTGAACACGAGGCCGCCCAAGGATTTTCTGCGGCCTCTCGCGCCCTTCGCGCGTCGGATGGCGGCGGTGCCGATCCTCGGTCAGGCTGCGAGCGCGACGCCCGAGGGCATCCAGGCGGCCGCGTGCGCCCTCGGCATCTCCTGTGAGACGGACGCTGACGTCGGCGAGGCCATTACGCGGCTTTCCGCAGGTGCGTCACAACCCGGCCGCATCCTGGTGTGCGGTTCGCTTCATCTTGTCGGCGACGTGCTCGCCGCCGCGGGGGTGCCGGCAGCTTAGGCCGGATTTTCCTAATTTTATGTTGTAAAACAATAAGTTACGTGAAATTGGCTTCGTTTTGTAATTTTATGTTTTTCCGGGTCTCAGACCGCGCTGCGCAGCCACTCGGAGAGCTTGGCCTTGGGTAGCGCGCCCACCTTGGTATCGGCCACCTCGCCGCCCTTAAAAAGGATCAGCGTCGGAATTCCCCGGATTCCGTACTTCGCAGGCGTCGAAGGGTTCGAATCGACGTCCAGCTTGGCCACCGAGAGCGAGTCGCTCATTTCGCCGGCGATTTCCTCCAGGGCAGGCGCGATCGCCTTGCACGGGCCGCACCAATCGGCCCAGAAGTCGACCAGCACGGGGCCTTCGGCATTGAGGACCTTCTCTTCGAACTCGGCGTCGGTGACGTGGGTCACGCTCATGGATACTCCTCCGGGGCGGCAATGGTTGGAATGTAGGGAGCCCTTGGGGGTCCGTCAACGGGACCCCCGTGCGCGATCCCAATGTTTCTAATTCTCGGAAAGCAGCGCCGTCGCGATCGCGCGCCACTCGTCGCGCAGCGCTTCTTCCGACGCCGGACGGCCTGCGCGCCGGTACCAGTAGCCCGCGTTGCGGAGGTCGCCTTCGACCCGGTGGAGATAGGCGTGGACCCAGGCGCCCGCCGGCCCCTTGTCCACCTGGGCGAGCGTATGGGCTTCGTCCCACGCGCCTTTCGCCTCCTGCCACAGCGCCTGGAGCGGCTTGCTCAGCTCTTCCGGCGGCGCAGTGTCCTCAAGCGAGCGTTCGAAGGCTATCAGATCCATGGCGCGTCTCCCGTCCGTCTCCGCTCTCGCATCATCCCGCATCGTTCGCGGCGGAGGCGAGGGTGATCTCGAAATTACCATACACGTCGACGGCCAACGTCTGCCCCGGATGGACCACGACCGTGGTCACCTCGGTGTCGATCACCGCCGGCCCCTCGATCCGGTTGCCCGGTACGAGGCGGGCGCCGTCGTAGATGGGCGTCTCAGTGCGGCGTTTCCACTCCGCCCAGTAGACCGAGCGGGACGGGCGCCGAGCCTCGGGCGCAGGGTCCGGCTGCAGCGCGTCGGCCGCGGTCAGGCGGGGCTTGCGCGTGACGCCGGACGCACGGCAGCGGAAGGTCACGACCTCCAGCTGCGCGTCAGGCAACGCCGCTCCCCGCCCGTAGAGCGCCTCGTAGCGGCGGCGGAACTCCTCGTGTAGCGCACTGACCTGATCGGCGGCGACGGCCTCGCCCTCCAGCTCGATCTCGACCTCGTTGATCTGGCCCTTGTGCCGCATGTCGAGGGTGAAACGATACTGGCGGTCCGCCGGCGCGACATCGTCCGCCGCGAGATCGGCAGCGCCGCGCGCCTTCAGCTCAGCCAACATCGCGTTGATGGTCCCGGCATCGAAGGGCGAGCGCATGATGTTCACGCGCTCGTGCACGTGCAGAAGGTCCGCCGCCGCCGCCCCGAATGCGCACCAGACCGAGGCAGTCTCCCGCTGCGGGACGATCACCTTCGAGACCCCGAGCTCCTGTGCGAACACGCCGGCATGCGTGGGGCCTGCGCCGCCGAAGGCGAAGATCACGAAATCGCGTGGATCGTGGCCCTTCTGGATCGTCACCTTGCGGATCAGGTCGGCCATCTGAAACTCGACGATGCGGGCGATGCCGCTCGCCGTCTCGTCGAGCCCGAGCCCCAGTCGCTCGCCCATCGGCTTGAGCGCCTGCGCGGCAGCCTTGCGGTCGAGGGCGATCGCGCCGCCGGCAAAATTGTCGGGGTCGAGATAGCCGAGCACCAGGTCGGCGTCGGTCACTGTCGGCACGGTGCCGCCCCGCCCGTAGCAGACCGGGCCGGGGTCGGCGCCGGCGCTCTCCGGCCCCACGCGGAAGACGCCCGTGGCCTCGTCGATCCGCGCCATGCTGCCGCCGCCGGCACCGATCACCTGAATGTCCACCTTGGAAAGATAATACTCGTACTGGTGCACCAGGCTCCGGTACGAGAACGCCGGCTCGCCGCCGTGGATAATGCCGACATCGAAGGAGGTGCCGCCCATGTCGGTGGTGATGACGTTGTCGTAGCCCATGATGCCGCCGGCGTAGCGCGAGCCGGTGACGCCGGCGACCGGGCCGGAATCGAGGGTCAGCAACGGCGCCGCCATCGCCTTGGCGACGGGGATCGTGCCGCCCGCGCACTGCGTGATCTGCAGGGGATGGTCGTAGCCGAGATCGGTCGTCCGCCGGTCCATTCGGGCGAGATAGCCGGTGACCAGGGGGCCGATATAGGCGTTGAGCGCGACCGCGGCGGTGCGCTCGTACTCGCCCCACTTGGGGACCAATTCCGACGAGCAGGTGACGAACAGGCCGGGCGCGATACGCTCGACCATCGCCTTGACCCGCTGCTCGTGCTCAGGCGCGAGGAAGGACCAGAGGAAGCAGATCGCCAGCGCCTCGACGCCGTCGGCGACGAGCCTGCGGATCGCTTGCTCCGCCTCCTCCTCGTTCAGCTCGACGACGACCTTGCCGAAGCAATCGACTCTCTCCGACACCCCTTCGATCAGATACTTGGGCACGATGGGGTCGGGCTTGCTGCTCTCCGGAAAGTGAACGACGAGGCGGATGTCGCGGCCGGTGAGCCCGCGCGAGCCCCGCATGATGTGGATGACGTCGTTGTGGCCCTTGGTGGTGATGAGGCCGACCTTGACGCCCTTCTTCTGGATGATCGCGTTGGTGCCGACCGTGGTGCCGTGGGCCAGCACCGCGAGCTCGCTGCAGAGCGTATCCAGCCGCATATCGAGCTTGCCGGCGACGATGTCGAGAGCGGCGATCAGCCCCTCGCCGAAATCGGCCGGCGTGGAGGGCGCCTTGCCTGTGGTGACGCGGCCTGCTTCATCCACCGCCACGCAGTCGGTGAAGGTGCCGCCGATGTCGATGCCGCAGAGATAGGTGCTCATTGGTACTCTTGGGGGCGTTTTCGGAGCGCGGGTGAGGCGGCGTCAGTCGAAGAGCGCGACGGCCCTGGTCCAGCCGCCGGATGCCGCCTTGATCTTGCAGGGGAAGCAGGCAACCGTGAAGCCGAAGGGCGGCAGTTCCTCCAGGTGCCTGAGCTTCTCCATGTGGCAATAGGGCGTGTCGATCCCGGCGTAGTGCCCTTCCCAAATAATCTTGGGATCGCGCGACTTGAGCCAGCGCTCGCGGGTTGCCGAGAAGGGCGCGTCCCAGCTCCAGCCGTCGATGCCTGTGACACGCACGCCGCGCTCGGTCAGATAGTGGGTCGCCTCGCGGCCGACGCCGCAGCCGGAATGGATGTAGTCGTCGTGGCCGTATCTCTCGCCAGCGCGCGTGTTGACCAGCACGATGTCCATGGGCTGCAGCTCGTAGCCGATCCGCTTGAGCTCGGCCTTCACGTCGTCGGGCATCGCGACATAGCCGTCGTCGAGATGGCGAAGGTCGAGCTTCACCCCCGGCCGGAAGTACCAGTCGAGCGGCATTTCGTCGATCGTCGGCATCCGGTTGCCCTTCGAATCGCGCGAGTTGTAGTGGTAGGGCGCGTCCATGTGGGTGCCGTTGTGGGTCGCGAGCTCGATGAACTCGATCGCCCAGCCTTCGCCGCCCGGCAGCTGGTCCTCGGTAAGCCCGGGGAACAGCTCGCACATGAGCGCGGCGCTCTCCTTCCCCGTCACGTAACGGATCGAGGGCCGCATGAAGTCCGGGTCCACGACGGTCTCGTTGTCGAGGGGCTGGGAGATGTCGACGATCTTCGACGGCAGCTTCATCGCAGGTTCTCTATGGGGTCGCCCCTTGTGCCCAAGCGGCGCGCCGGAGTCGAGGGAGAGATAATTGAGTCGTGGGCGGGTAGACGCGCTAGCCCGCAATTCTCACCAGGATCATGGCCTGCGCGTCGCTGTCCGGCCGACAGGGTAGGAACGGCGCGCGGCGCGATGCGGGGCATCGGGCAAGCGGCGTGACGCACACTGTCGGCCGGAGAGCGTCGCCCTTCGGGTCGCGTCCAGGCGCCCGCCCGTGGCGTCGCGGGCCTCAACCGTAGTCCCCGCTACGCTTTTCGGCCCGCTCCTGGCGGATCG
The DNA here is from genome assembly GCA_965262755.1 of Alphaproteobacteria bacterium. Lineage (GTDB taxonomy): Bacteria > Pseudomonadota > Alphaproteobacteria > UBA828 > UBA828 > WTGU01. Next base: position 3,550,008 of record OZ253557.1, read on the forward strand.
AACGCCTGGGCGCGACGTAGGCCGTGACCCTGGTGAGAAATGCAGGCAAAATGGCGCCATGGCTATCATTCGCACAGTACTCTGGTCGCTGGCCAAGCGCGCCGCCGCCAATCCGCGCGTGCGGAAAAAGGCGGGGCAGGCGATTCTCACCGTCGACCGGAAGATGGACAAGGCCGCGGACAAGGTTGCGGAGGTCGCGACTGCCAAGGACCCCGCGCGCGAGGTGGGCAAGATGCTCGGCGCCTTCTTCTCGGGAGAGCAACGGCCGAAGCGCTGACCGCTCGCCGTTGCCCGCCCATCTGGTGCGGTCGAGAGGACTCGAACCTCCACGGGGTTGCCCCCACTAGCTCCTGAGGCTAGCGCGTCTACCAATTCCGCCACGACCGCCAGGTCAGATGGTGCGGCTGAGAGGACTCGAACCTCCACGGGGTCGCCCCCACAGCGCCCTCAACGCTGCGCGTCTACCAGTTCCGCCACAGCCGCGAGATACCCATGCTCGAAGAGCAGGCGGTGCGGAGAAAACAGGGTAAGGCCTTGCCTTGTCAAGCCACCATCGGCAACGACCTAAGAGCGGTTGCCGCGTCCCGCGCCGGCCTCGGGCTTGAAGGGGCGGGCGAGCAGGCCGCCGATCGCATCGTCGATGGACGCGCCCCGATGCAGCACCGCGTGCACCGCGCCGGCAATCGGCATCTCGACCCCGAGAGTCGCCGCCAACGTCACGATGGCCGGCGCGCTCGTCACGCCTTCGGTCACCGCTTCACGGGCATCGAGAACGGTGGCCGGCGACTCGCCACGGCCGAGCGCGCACCCGAAGGTGTAGTTGCGCGATTGATCGCTGGTGCAGGTCAGCACGAGATCGCCGAGGCCCGAGAGCCCGGCGAGCGTCTCCGCCCGCGCACCCTTGGCGCCCGCAAGCCGCTTAAGCTCGGCGAAGCCGCGCGCGATGATCGCGGCGCGCGCGTTGTCGCCGAGGCCCCGGCCTGTGGAGATTCCGGCGGCGATGGCGATCACATTCTTGACCGCACCGCCGATCTGCACGCCGATTAGATCGTCGGTGAGATAGGGGCGGAAGGCCGGTCCGCCGATCGCATCCACCACCGCCGCACCCAGGCCGGCATCCTCGCAGGCGAGCGAGACCGCAGCGGGGAGGCCCATGGCGACCTCGCGCGCGAAGGTCGGGCCGGATAGCACGGCGAGCGGCAACTCAGGGGCCACGCGGCGCACGGCGTCGCTCATCAGCGCGCCGGTCTGTCGCTCGATTCCCTTGGCGCAGACCACACCGGGCGGCAGAAGCTCCGCGGTCTGAGCCATCTCCGCTGCGGTGGCGGCAAGATTCTGCGCCGGCGTCACCAGGAGCAGGAGATCGGCGTGCACTGCATCGCTCAGATTGTCCGTCGCGCGAATTGACGGGTCGAGCGCGACGCCGGGCAGGAAGCGCCGGTTCTCGTGACGCTCGTTGATGGCCGTGACGACGTCCGTCTCGCGCGCCCACAGTGTCACCTCGCGGCCGGCGCGCGCCGCCACCGTCGCGAGCGCCGTTCCCCACGCGCCGCCGCCGATTACGCCGATGCGCTTCATTGCCCCGTACCGGACGCTGGGACTCCGTGTCTCATGCGCTCAGTGTTGCGGACGCCGGCGCCGCGGGGCAAGCCGTCGCGACAAACGCCGGCACCGTCGCCACTTAGCGCCCGGCTATTCACTCAGGCTCCTGAGGCAACCGGTAGAAGGTAATGGCGTTGTCGCGAAACAGCTTTCGCAATTCGCCCTCTGAGCTGCCGCTCATCGCCCACTCGACGATATCGACCCACTCTTCGTAACGATGCGTCAGCTCGGAAACCGGCCAGTCGCTGCCGAACATCACGCGATCGATTCCGAACGCATCGATGGCGTGATCCAGGTACGGCCGCAACTGCTCGCGCGTCCAATTGTCGTGATCTGCTTCGGTCACCACGCCTGAAATCTTGCAGCAGACATTGGGCAAGGCCGCGAGGGCGCGAAGATCATCGCGCCAGGGATCGATTTGTCCCGCTCGGATCGGCGGTTTGCCGATGTGATCGAGCACGAAGCGGACATCGGGGCAGCGACGCATCAGCTCGACGGCGTTGGTCAGCTGAAATGCTTCACGCAGATATCAAAACTGAGGTCGTACTTGGCGAGCAGATTCACGCCTTCGACGAAGCCCGGTTGCAGGCAGAAATCGACGTCCGGTTCGAACTCGATCAGCCGGCGAAGCGCCTTCACGTGTTCCATTGCCGCGAGCCGGGCCAATGCGGCTTCCGCCCGAACGCCTTCCTCCAGTGCCACGGACGCAACGATGCCCCGCAATTGCGGAACCGACTCGAACAGGCCGGAGACCCACTCCGCCTCGGCCATTTGATGCGGCTTATCGACCCAGACCTCCACGAATACGATTTGATCGACGGGGGCCTTGCCGATGGCGGAACGAAAGTCGGCCGGCAAATGGGGCCTGTTGAGCTTCGGCACGCCGTTCATCCACGCATAGGGGAACTGGCGCGTGTCGTAGAGATGAACGTGGGCGTCAACGATCGGAACGCTTACCACCCTTCACTCCCTTCCGCCGTTTTTCTCCGCGGATCCGGCCAACCGGGCTCCAGGTCCTCCCTGCCGACCGTCTCTTCCGTGCCCTGTCGCAGGTGCCGATACTATGTTGGAACGGCGGCTGGCGCGCACGCGCGAACAGTCGGCCGCATGTCCGGCCAATCGCGGCGAGGGGCGGGGAGGGACGCATGGTCGAAAGAGCAGCGCGACACGGGGGCTTGCTCGTAGCAGCGGTCGCACTGTTGGTGATTGCGGTGCCCATTTCGCCAGGCCAGGCTGAGGCCCCGTTCGAGTTGGTCGCGATCCCGGCCGGCAGCTTCGAAGCGGGCGATCCCGACGGCCGGCCGGACGAAGCACCCCGGCCGGTGACGGTGGCGCCGTTGCAGCTCATGCGCTTCGAGGTGACGAACGCCCAGTTCGCCGCCTTCGTCGACGAGACGGGGCATCTCACCGATCCCGAACGCCGCGGCTTCGGCTATGTCTGGCCCGGCCGCTGGATCAAGGTGCCGGGCGCCGATTGGCGGCATCGCAGCGGGCCGGCCTCGGACCCGATCGGCCTCAACGACCACCCGGTCGTTCAGGTGAGCTGGCGCGACGCCAGCGCCTTCTGCCGGCATCACGGGCTCCGCCTGCCGAGCGAGGAGGAATGGGAGTTCGCCGCGCGCGGCACCGATGGTCGCATCTTCCCCTGGGGCGAGGCGGCGCCGGACGTAGGCGGCGCGCGGCGCGCGAACTACGGCATCAACACGTGCTGCGGGGCGGACATGACCGACGGCTACCACGAGACCGCTCCCGTCGGCTCCTATCCCGCCGGCGTTTCGCCTTTCGGTCTGCACGACATGGCCGGCAACGTCTGGGAGTGGACGGCGTCACCCGACGGCGATACCGGCAAGTACGTGATCCGCGGCGGCGGCTGGGGCAACAATCCGTTCTGTCTGCGGGTGAGCTACCGCCACAAGAACCCGCCCGATATTGGCCTCGACATGGTGGGCTTTCGCTGCGCCGGCGACTCGTAGGCGTCAGGCCCGCCGCCCCAATCGCCCCGGTACGCCGGCGCCCTTGGCCAGCCCGGCGTCCTCGTCGAGGGGCCAGCGCGCGCGCGGCGACGCGTCGAGCGGATCGACCAGTCCTCGCGTCAGCCGCTCGATTCCGGCCCAGGCGATCATCGCCGCATTGTCGGTGCAAAGTCTGGGCGGCGGAATATGCAGGGCTAGGCCGCGGCTCTCCGCCAGTGCCTCGATGCGGCGCCGGATCTCGCTGTTGGCCGCGACGCCACCTGCCACGACCAGCGCCGCCGGCTCGACATTCGAGTCGCGGAGCATCGCGATGGCATTCGCCGTGCGGTCGACTAGCACGTCGGTGACTGCCGTCTGAAACGACGCGGCGAGGTCGGCGCGGTCGCGATCCGACAGCGCGCTCAACGCCTGGACCGCGTGGAGTAGCGCCGTCTTGAGCCCCGAGAACGAGAAGTCGCATCCGGGCCGGCCAGCCAGGGGCCGGGGCAGGGCGACGCGTCGCGGATCGCCATTCCGTGCCGCGCGCTCGATGGCCGGCCCGCCCGGATAGCCGAGCTCCAGAAGCATCGCCGCCTTGTCGAAGGCCTCGCCCACCGCGTCGTCGATGGTGGTGCCCAGCCGCCGGTAGCGGCCCACCTCCTCGACGAGGAGCAACTGGCAATGCCCGCCCGAGACCAGAAGCAGAAGATAGGGGAACGCGAGATCCTCGGCGATCAGCCGGGCGCTGAGCGCGTGCCCTTCCAGGTGGTTGACGGCGAGCAGCGGCTTGTCGTGGACGGCGGCAATCACCTTGCCGGTCATGAGGCCCACCATGACCGCGCCGATCAGGCCGGGGCCGGCGGTGGCGGCCACACCGTCCAAGTCGGCAAAGTCCACGCCGGCCTCATCCATGGCGCGGGCGATGAGGCCGTCGAGATGCTCGACGTGGCTGCGCGCCGCAATCTCCGGCACCACCCCGCCGTAGGGCGCATGGTCGGCGCATTGGGAGAGCACGAGGTCGGCCAACACGCTGCGCTCGCCGGTCACGACCGCAGCCGCCGTTTCGTCGCAGCTCGTCTCGATGCCGAGGACGATCATGGGTCGAGCACATAACGGGCGGGGGCCGCCATCGCAACGGCCGGTGTTTCCGCAACAGCCGGAAAATCGCTCGCATCGCGGAGGCCCGCTGTGTAGAAGGGGCGCGCCACCCCAATTCGGTGCTGTGGACGTGCGCCTGCCAATAGTCGTCGGTACGCGGGGCAGCCCGCTCGCCATCGCTCAGACCCGCCACGTCTGCGACCGGCTCGTGGCGGATCATCCCGTGCTGGCCGAGGACGGCGCGCTTCGCACCACCGTCATCGCCACCTCGGGCGATCGCTTCGTCGACCGTCCGCTCGCCGAGATCGGCGGCAAGGGGCTCTTCACGAAAGAGATCGAGGAGGCGCTCCTGGACGGGCGCATCGATCTCGCCGTGCACTCAATGAAGGATGTGCCGACGTGGCTGCCGGAGGGGCTGGAGATCGCCGCGATCCCGGAGCGCGAGGACCCGCGCGACGTACTGATCGTGCGGGATGCGCAGGGCGTCGCCGGACTCGCCGACCTGCCGCAGGGCGCGCGGGTCGGGACCGGATCGCTCCGCCGTCAGGCGCAGCTCCTCGCGCGCCGACCCGACATCGCAGTCGTTCCCATGCGCGGCAACGTTGGGACTCGGCTGCGCAAGGTGGCCGATGGCGCGGCCGACGCCACGCTGCTGGCGCTCGCGGGCCTCAAGCGGCTCGGCGAGGACGTCGTGGGGATGGCGGTGCTCGCGCCCGAGGACATGCTGCCGGCAGTCGGTCAAGGCGCACTCGGCATCGAATGCCGGACGGATGATGAGCAGGTGCAGGAGATGTTGCAGCCCATCGTCGATTCGGCGACGACCGCCGCCGTCCAATGCGAGCGGGCGCTTCTCGAGGTGCTCGACGGCTCCTGCCGCATGCCGATCGCCGGCCTTGCCGTGACCGACGATGCCGGAGGGCTTCGCCTCGATGCCCTGATCGCGCGGCCCGACGGCAGCGCCTGCCATCGGACAGAGCGTGCCGGCGCGATCGCGGACGCCCTCGCCATCGGCCGCGACGCCGGCGCTGCGCTGCGCGCGGCCGGCGGACCGGACTGGTTCGATACGTGAGCGGTGCCCGAGTGCTGCTGACCCGCCCGCGCGAGGACTCCGTCGCTTTTGCGCACGTTCTGGCGCGTCATGGCGTCGAGACACTGATCGAGCCCATGATGACCATCCGGATCGATGAGGACGCGCGGCTCGATCTGTCAGGCGCGCAGGCGATCCTGCTCACCAGCGCGAACGGCGCGCGGGCGCTCGCGGCGGCGGACCCCGACCGGGCTGGGCGGCAACTTCCGGTCCTGGCGGTGGGCTGTGCGACGGCGTGCGCCGCCCGAGACGCCGGCTTCGACGTGGTAACAGCTGCGGACGGCGACGTGGACGCACTGGCGGCGCTCGCCACCGCCCGCCTCCGCCCCGACTCGGGACGTCTCGTCCACGTGGCCGGCCGGGTCAGCACGGGCGATCTCGCAGCCCGGCTGCGAGATGCCGGATTCGAGACGGAGCGTGTGCCCCTCTACGAGGCGGTCGCCGTGCCTGCCCTCTCGTCGCCGGCCCGCCGCGCCTTGGAGGCGCAAACCCTCGCCGGCGTTGCGCTATTCTCTCCCCGCACGGCGCGCCTCTTTGCTAAGCTCGTGCACGAGTCGGGACTCGACTCGTCGGTGCGGGTACTCACCGCGTTCTGCCTGAGCCAAGCGGTGGCCGAGGCGGCAGCAATTTTTTCATGGCAGCGAGTCTCCGTGGCCGCCGCGCCGCGGCAGGAGTCGCTCGTCGCGTGCGTGACCGGCGCGCTCGTGCCGGGCCGTTGAAGCGACGGGCGGCGAGGGTGGGCAAGGGACGCCGAACGGGCCGCAGAAAGCACAACGAGAGACGAATGGCGGCGGGGAAGGACAATGGCGAGGAGCCGCCGGCGGACAGCCGGCGGGCAGTTATTTGGCGGTTGCCGGCGACGGCGGGCACGACGGAGAGCACGGACGCTCCGGACGCTCCCGACGCCGAAGCGGATCGCCCGAAGGATCGCCGGGTCCCGCTGCCAGTCGTCTGGGGCCTGGTGGCAGCCCTCGTCTGCGTCGGTCTCTACGCCGCCTGGTCCGAATTCGGGTCCGACATTTTGGGCACAAGCGGTGAACCGGATGCCGCTGCCGCCTCCGCCTCGGCGACCCCTTCCGCAGCAGAACAGCCCGGCGCCGGCGCCACGGGCGGAGAGGCGTCTGTGTCTCCTCCGGTCGCCGGCGAGAGCGCTCCAGTCGTCACTGCAGAAGACGACACTGGCGAGGACGCCGAGGCGGGCGTCGAGACTGGCCTCGTAGAGGAGACGGCGCCGGTCGTCGCTGCCCCGCAGGGCGACGAGACCGCTCCACAAGAAGGCCCTGAGCCCGAGTCGCCGCTGCCGGCAGCCGATCCCCCTTCGCCAACGCCAACGATTGCCGCCGACGAGCCGCAGACGACTCCGGCAGCGGAGTCCGCTCGCGACGAGGTGCTGGCGGCGCCCGACACCTCAGCCGTGACGACTGCCGAAGCGCCCGCCGAAGCGCCCGCCGAAGCGGTTCCCGGCCCCGAAACGCGCACCCAATCGCCTGCCCCGGCCCGAATCGGAGACGACGCGCTTGGCGCACTCAACGCCCGGCTTGACGTCCTGGAGACAGGGTCCCGTGGCGCTATCAACGCTGGCGCCGCGGTGATCGCCCTGGAACAGCGGGTCCGGGCGCTTGAGGACGATCCGACGCGCGAGCCCCTCGGCCAAGCGCTCGCGGCGTGGGGAGAGCAACGAGCCGTGCTGGAGGCAGCACTCGCCGAGGTGAGCGCGCGGCTTGCGCGTTTCGAGGTAGAGGCAACGCAGCAGGCCGCCGCCGACGGGCGCCTGGTGACGCTGGTACTGGCGACAGGCGAGCTCACGGCCGCCCTCGGCTCCTCCCGCCCCTTCGCGCCGGCGCTCGATGCGTTTCGCGGGATCGCCGGCGAAGACCCGGAGATCGAAAGCGCGCTCGTGCGTCTCACACCCTTCGCCGCCACGGGTGTGCCGACGCTCGATGGGCTCAGCGCTCGCTTTCCCAAGGCCGCCAACGCCATCGTCCGGACCACGCCAGCGACCGAAGATTCCGATTGGATCGACGAGACCGTCACCAAGCTGAGCCAGCTCGTGACGATTCGCCGCACCGGCGGCGCGATCGACGCCGAGAGCCTCGACGGCCGTCTGGTGGAAGCCGAGACGGCGCTCAACGCTGGCGATCTAGGGCGCGCCATCGCCATCGTCGGAGCGCTGATGCCCGCCGGCGCCGAGGCTGGAATCGCCAAGCCCTGGCTGCGCGACGCCCGCGCGCGCGCCGAGGCCGACGACGCGCTTGCCGGCCTCGTCGCCATTGTTCACGCGCGCATCGGCGCCCGCTGGGCCGCGACCGGCGTGGCGCCATGATTCGCATCATCGCCTTCGTCGTCGCGGTGATTGTCGTCGCGGCGGTCGCGACCTGGATTTCGGAGCCGCCCGGCCGCGTCGAGATCGCCTGGGGCGACTATATGGTCGAGAGCTCGCCCGGTGTCCTGGCGGCGGCGATTGCCGTGGCCGCGGCCGTTGTCCTTGTGATCGCCGCTGTCGTGCGTTTCGTCTGGATCGGCCCCCGCCGCGTCGCGCTGGCGCGCCGCCGCCGCCGCGAGCGTCTGGGCTATCGGGCGTTGACGCAAGGGCTCGTCGCCGCGGCGGCGGGCGATCCCAAGCGCGCTCGCCGACTCGCTCGGCGCGCCAACCTGATGTTGGACGAGCCGCCGCTGACGCTGCTGCTTTCCGCCCAGGCGGCGCAGCTCGAAGGCGACGACCACGCCGCGCGCGGCTATTTCGAGGCCATGCTCGATCAACCCGCGACGGCGTTTCTCGGGCTGCGCGGCCTGCTTGTTCAGGCTGAGCGCACCGGCGACACCGCGCGGGCTTTAGAGCTTGCGGAGCGCGCCTTCGCGCTCAGGCCCGAGACGCCCTGGGTGTTGACGGCGTTGTTGGAGCTGCAGACTCGCGCGGGTCGCTGGTCGGATGCCCTGGGCACGGTCAAGCAGGCCATTCGCCACAGCGCCGTGAGCGAGGAGGTGGGGCGTCGCCGTCAGGCCGGATTGCTGTTCGAGCGCGCCCGGGCGTTGCGTGAGCAGGGCGAGGTCAGGGAGGCGCTCCGCATCGCCGACGAGGCGCGGGCGGCGGATGTGTCCTTCCTTCCTGCGGCGCTGCTGGGCGCCGGCCTCGCCAAGGAAGCGGGCCGGGACAGTGCGGCGCAGCGGGCGGTCGCGGAGGCCTGGCGCCACTGCCCACACCCGGCGCTCGGCCGGCTCTTCCTCGCGCTTCACGCGGACCGCACCGCCGCAGAGCGGCTGAAGCGGGTCGAGAAGCTCGTCGCCGACAACAGTAATCACGCGGAAAGCCATATGCTGCTCGCGTGCCAGGCGCTCGACGCCAAGCAGTGGGGTACGGCGCGCCGGCACCTGGAGCGCGCCGCCGCCGAGCGCCCCACGGCCGGCGTCTACCGCCTGCTCTCGCGTCTCGAAGAGGCCGAGACGGGGGACGGGGAGGCGGTCCGGCGGCGCCTCCAGCAGGCGAGCGAAGCGTTGCCCGATCCAGGCTGGCTCTGCACCCGCTGCGCCAACGCGAGCCCCGCATGGTTCATCGTCTGCGACCGATGCGGTGCGTTCGATTCGATCGAGTGGCGCGCCCTGCCTCGGGCCGAGACGAGCGCTCTGCCTGCGGATACCTCTCTGTCAGAGGCGGAGGAAGATGCCGACGTGCACCCAGCGCCGGCTGCCGCCAGTTCCGCCGCCGGTTAACCGCGGGTGGAGGTGTAAAGCCCACGGCCCGCCATTGGCGCCTTTACAACGCAGCGTACCTTGAGGATAGTCCGGCGCAGGATCGGGCCGCAGTAGCTCAGCCGGTAGAGCAATGCATTCGTAATGCATGGGTCGGGAGTTCGAGTCTCTCCTGCGGCACCGCTCTCCTTCTCGCCTGCTCCCGCAATTTCCCGCGAAATCAATTTGTCTTCATGCCAATCGGCGTCGAACCTTTGCGCCGACTTACACCTCGACGCCGTAAAGGCGGAGGAATGAACGCATCCGTGCAACGGCGCGTTCGGGGTCGCGCAACAGGCCTGCGCCGTCGGCCAGGCGAAACAGTTCGGTGAAGTAGGGAAGGGGACGCATCGCCTGCGCGCCGCCGATCATCACGAAATGGTCCTGGAAGCCGTTGAGGTAAGCCAGGAACACAACGCCCGTCTTGTAGTGCTGGGTCGGCGTGCGGAAGATCAGGCGCGACAGCGGGACGGTCGGCTCCAGTAGCCGGTGGTAGGCGGCCAGGTCGCCGCCGGCCAGAGCCGAGAGGGCCGCCGAGGCTGCAGGCGCAATGGGATCGAAGATGCCGAGCAGCGCGTGGCTGTGCCCCTGATCGTCGCCTTCGATCAGGGCCGGATAGTTGAAATCGTCGCCCGTGTACATCCTGACGCCGTCCGGCAGGCGTCGGCGCATGGTGACTTCCTTTCGGTCGTCCAGGAGGGACAGCTTGATCCCATCGATCCTGGCGGCGTCGGCATGGATGACGGCCAGCGCGGTCTCGAGCGCGGGCGGGAACGCGGACGCCCCCCAGTAGCCGGCGAGCGCGGGGTCGAACATCTCACCCAGCCAATGCAGGATCACCGGCTCGTCGGTCTCCGCCAGCACACGGGCGTAAACGGTCTCGTAGTCGGCAGAGCTTGTCGCGATTCGGGCCAGCGCGCGGCTCGCCATCAGCACGACCCGCCCGCCCGCCTTTTGCACGGCGGCGAGTTGTTCGAGGTAGGCCGCAACGATGTCGTCGAGCGAATCGGCTTCCGCCGGGTCGAGGTGGTCGGTGCCGACGCCGCAGACGATGCGTTTCCGCTCGGCCGGTGCCGCCGCCGCGAGCGAATGTTCGATCAGAAAACGGGCAGCGGGCCAGTCGAGGCCCATGCCGCGCTGGGCCGTGTCCATCGCCTCCGCGATGTCGAGGCCGAGATCCAGAATGTGGCGACGGAAGTCCAGCGTCGCGTCCCAGTCGATCGCCGGGCCGAGGCCCGGCTCCTGCGCAGCGAACGGGTCGGCCACGACGTGCACCGCCGCGAAGGCCGTGCGGTTGAACCGGTGCGGGTCGGCCGGGGCCTCGATCGGCCTGGCCTTCAGCGTGTAGGTGGCCAAGCGGCCGGTCGAGCCGGGGAGATTTATGGCGAGGGAGGTCATCGGGTCACGCGCCGAAACGCTTAGATGAGGCCGCGGACATGGTCGGCGCCCTTCTCCGCCACCATGATCGTCGGCGCGTTGGTATTGCCGCTGGTCAGGAACGGTATCGCGGACGAATCGATGATGCGGAGGCCCTTGAGGCCGCGTACCTTCAGCGCCGGGTCGACCACCGCCATGTCGTCGGCGCCCATCTTGCAGGTGCCGACCGGGTGGTAGTCGGTCTTGGCCGTCTTGCGGGCGTAGGTGGCGATCTCGGCGTCACTCTGTACGTCGTCGGGACCCGGATACCGCTCGCACAGGATGAAGGGCCGGAATGCCTCCTGCGCCATGATCTCGCGTGCCAGTTTGAAACCGCGCAGCGACATCTCGCGATCGTAGGGGTTACCCCAGTAGTTGGGATCGATCACGGGCGGCGAGCGCGGGTCGGAATCCCGCAACGTCACCGTGCCGCGCGACCGTGGCCGCAGCAACGCCGAGTTGAGGGTGACGCCGGCATTTCTCAGCTTGGCGAGGCCGTGTTCCAGGCCCGCGCCGAGCACGAAGTGAAGCTGGATGTCGGGCGAGCGCGCGTCCGGGTCGGCGTACCAGAACCCGCCGGCATCGATCAGGGTGGAGGCGATCGGGCCCTGTCGGAACAGGATGTACTGCACGATGGCCCAGAGGGTGCGGTGGGGCCGGGCGACCTTGTCGTAGCTGAAATCGCCGCGGCATTCGCTGACCACATAGACGTCCATGTGGTCCTGCAGGTTCTGCCCGACGCCGGGCAGGTCGTGGATAACGTCGATGCCGAGCGCCTTCAGCTCATCGCCGCGGCCAATGCCAGAGAGCATTAAGAGCCTGGGGGAGCCGATGGCCCCGGCGCAGACCAGCACCTCGCGAGTTGCCCGCGCGTGTTGGGCCCGCGAGCGGCGACCATAGTCGACGCCTGTCGCGCGTCCCCCCTCGACAACCACACGCGCGGCCATCGCACGGGTCTCCACCGTGAGGTTCGGACGCGCCATCGCAGGCCGCAGGAAGGCATCGACGCCGCTGCAGCGCCGGGCGTTGCGGTTGGTCACCTGGTAGTAGCCGCAGCCGTCCTGCGCCGCGCCGTTGAAGTCCGGGTTGAAGGGCAGCCCCGCCTGCTGCGCCGCGCGCAGGAATGCGCCCGATATCGGCAAGGGACGGACAGGGTCGCTGACTCCGAGGGGACCGCCGGAGCCGTGGTAGTCGTTGTGGAAGCGCTCGTTGTCCTCCGGCCGCTTGAAGTAGGGCAACACGTCGGCATAGGACCAGCCGGTGCAGCCCGCATCCGCCCAGGCGTCGTAGTCCTTGGCGTTGCCGCGGGCGTAGACCATGGCGTTGATCGAGCTGCCGCCGCCCAGCACCCGGCCCTGCGGGTACCACATCGCGCGCCGGTCGACCTCACGCTGGGGCGCCGTGGAATAGCCCCAGGTGTGGGACGTGCCGGTCAGCTTGGCGAAACCGGCGGGCACGCGGATGTAGGGGTGCCGGTCCGCGCCACCGGCCTCCAGTAGCAGGACGGAGACGTCTGGGTCTTCGGTGAGCCGCGCCGCCAGACAGCAGCCCGCGGGGCCGGCGCCCACGATGACGTAGTCGTAGGTGCGCACGATCAGAACCGCTGGATGGAAAGGCCGCCGTCCACGTGGACGACGGTGCCGGTGGCGAAGGCGAAATCGCCGCGCACCAGCGCCGCTGCGGCGCGCGCGACATCGATGGGTTTGCCCCAGCGCCGGATCGGGCTCACCCCCTCGGCGATCATCCGGTCGTAGCGGTCGGCGACGCCGGCGGTCATCTCGCTACGGACGATCCCAGGGCGAATCTCGTAGACGGATATCCCTTCGTCGCCGAGGCGTAGGGCCAGCAGCTTGGCGACCATGGCCAGCCCGGCCTTGGAGACGCAGTACGCACCGCGCTCGGGCGAGGCCATCTCCGCGCTGACGGAGCCGATGGTGACGATGGAGCGGCGGAAGCCATCGCCCCGCGGATGCGCCACCATCCACTCGGCAGCGCGTTGGCTGAGAAAGAACGTTCCTCTGAGGTTGACTCCCATGACCAGGTCGAAATCCTGTGGCGTCAGCGAGAGCAGGTCGCCGCGCCGGGGCGATCCGATCCCGGCATTGTTGACCAGCACATCGAGCCCGCCGCCCCAGCCGACCACCGCCTCGATCAGCGGTTCGTGGCCGGAGAGGTCGGCAAGATCGCTCTCGACATAGAGCGCCCGGCCGCCGGCCGCTTCGATGCCGGCCCGTACCGGATCGTCGGCCGCTTCCGGCAGAAGATCCGTGTAGGCGACGTCGCTGCCGGTAGCGGCCAACTCGACGGCGATGGCCGCGCCGATGCCCCGCCGGCCGCCGGTAACTAGCGCGACGGGGCGGCTGACGAGCGAGGAAATCAGGGTGTCGGTCACGGGGCCCCGCTAGTGCAACTGGGTCGCCGCGATGTGCTCGCCGGCCCGCAGCGCCTGGGCGGCGACGGTGAGCGCGGGATTGACGGCGGCCGATGAGGGAAAGAACGAGGCGTCGACGACGTAGAGGTTTTCGTGGTCGAAGGCCTTGCAGAAGGGGTCGAGCGGCGCGTCGGCCGGGTCGTGGCCGAAGCGCACTGTGCCGCACTGGTGCGACGGAGTGTCCTTCGAGAACGCCTTGGTCAGCACGATGGGGAAGCCCGCCGCACGCAGCATCCGGCGCGCTTTGGCGACCAGCGCCTTGTGCGCGGCGAGGTTCGACCGCCGCCAGTCGAGGACGACGGCCCCGTCACCGCGCACCCTCACCCGGCTCTCGGCATGCGGCAGGTCCTCCGACATGGCGTACCAGTCGACGCTGTGAGCGGCGAGCCAGGCGCGCACCGGGCGCGGCACGGAACGAATCTCGGCGCGCAGCATCGGCTCCATGATCTTGCCCAGGAGCTGCAGATTGCCGAGCGGCGGGCCGCCTTCGCCGTCGCCGAGATAGAAGTCGTTGAGCGCCAGAGTCTTCTGAAACGGTTCCCGGTTGGCCCGGAGCGGCCGTATCGCCATCACCGCCGTGCAGTTGTGGTTCATGTAGTGGCGCCCGACCATTCCGGACGAATTGGCGAGGCCGCTCGGGTGCTTCGCGTGGACGGAGCGAAGCAGGATCGCAGCACTGTTGACGGCGCCCGCAGCCAGTACGAAGAGATCGCCCCGGACTTGCGTGCCGTCGGCCAGCTCGGCGGCCTCGATGCGCCGGCCGCTCGCATCGGCGAGCAGGCGAACAACAAGGGCCTCCGTTCGCAGTGCGACGTTCCCGTGCTGCAACACCGGGTCGATGAGGCACGTCTCGGCGTCGCCCTTGGCACCCAGGCGGCAGGGGAAACCGTCGCAGGTGTTGCAGCGTACGCACGCGCCGCCCGCATGGTCCTGCACGGAAGACGGAATCGGGAACGGGCGCAGGCCCTGGGCGCGCAATCGCTCGGCGACCTCGGCGATCGCCGGATTGTGTCGGAGCGGCGGATACGGGTAGGGGCCCGAGCGCGGCGGCTCCGTCGGGTCGGCGCCGGCCTCGCCATGTACGCCGAAGAGGCGTTCGGCGCGGGCGTAGTAGGGCTCGAGCGTGTCGTACTCGATGGGCCACGCCGGCGACAGTCCAACGGCGTGCTCCATGGCGCAGAAATCCTCGCGCCGGAAGCGGAACATCGTGGCGCCGAACACCTTCGTATGGCCGCCGACATGGTAGAACTGCCCCGGCCGAAACGAGCGGCCGCTTCCGTCGGTCCAACGCTCGTCGGACTTGTAGGCGGCATCGGCGTAGACCGCCTCGGGGTCCCAGTTGCGGTCTTCGCGCGGCATCCGCCGCCCGCGTTCCAGGATCACGATGCGCGCGCCGGTGGGGGCCAAGACGTGGGCGATACAGCCACCGCCCACGCCGGACCCGATGATGACGACATCGAAGCGGCCGGCCACCGGCTCAGAGTCTCCTTTCGGTTTCTGGGTCGAAGAGCACCGCCTTGGACATGTCGACGGTGAACGTGCGGCGCTCCCCGGCGCGGGCGCCGGTTTCGGCCCGCAGGCGGGCGACGGCTTCTCTGCCGCCGAGCCTGATCATTGCCAGCGTATCGGCGCCGGTTGGCTGCGTGACCTCCACATGCGCTTCGAGCGGATGGTGATACTCGCTGCCGGCGTTGAGTTCGGTGGCATCGTCGATGCTCTCCGGTCTGAGACCCAGGATCACGTCGCGGTCCACGTAAGCGCTCGCGGCGTCGGACGGCCGGTGGAGGGGAAGCACCGTCGTCGAGCCGTCGGCGCGCTTCAGGCTGGCGACCAACGCCCCGTTGGCCCGGTCGAGGCGCGCCGGCACCAGGTTCATCGACGGTGAGCCCATGAAGTCCGCCACGAAGATATTGGCGGGCGTGTTGTAGATGTCGGCCGGACTGCCGACCTGCTGCAGGATTCCGTCCTTCAGCACCGCGATCACGGTGGCCAGCGTCATCGCCTCGATCTGGTCGTGGGTTACGTAGACGATGGTCGTCCCCAGCCGCTGGTGTAGCTTCTGAATCTCCGTGCGCATCTCGACGCGGAGCTTGGCGTCGAGGTTGGAGAGCGGCTCGTCGAACAGGAATATCTTGGGGTCGCGCACGAGCGCCCGGCCCATGGCGACTCGCTGCCGCTGACCGCCCGAGAGCTGGCCCGGCTTGCGGTCGAGGAGGTCCTCGATTTGCAGCATGTTGGCCACCCTGGCCACGGTTTGCTTGCGCTCGGCCTTGGGCACGCTCCGCATCTCCATGCCGAAAGACATGTTCTTGGCGACGTTCATGTTGGGGTAGAGCGCGTAGGACTGGAACACCATGGCGATGTCGCGCTTGGAGGGATGAAGCTCGTTCACCCGGACGCCGTCGATGAGGATCTCGCCGGCGGACACGGTTTCCAGCCCGGCGATGGAATTGAGCAGCGTCGACTTGCCGCAGCCGGACGGCCCGACCAGCACGAGGAAGCCGCCTTGCGGAACGCTGATGTCGATGCCCTTGAGCACTTCGACCGGGCCGAAGCGCTTTTCGAGGCCGTTGACCACCAGGAACGACATGATCCTAACCCTTGACGGCGCCGGCCATCAGGCCGCGCACGAAGTATCGGCCGGCCACGATATAGACCAGCAGTGTCGGAATCGCCGCCAGGATCGCGCCTGCGAAGTGCACATTGTATTCCTTCACCCCAGTCGACGAGCTGACCAGATTGTTGAGCGCCACCGTCATCGGCTGCGAATCGAAGTCCGCAAACGAGGCGCCGAACAGGAAATCGTTCCACACGTTGGTGAACTGCCAGATGACGGTGACCACGATGATGGGGCCCGAGCTCGGCAGGAGGATTCGATAGAAGATGCGCAGAAAGTTGGCCCCGTCGATCTGCGCCGCCTTCACCAGCTCGGTCGGGAACGCAGCATAGTAGTTGCGGAAGAAGAGCGTGGTGAAGCCGAGGCCGTAGACCACGTGCACCAGCACCAGGCCCCCGGTGGTGCCGGCGATGCCGAGAAAACCTAGAACGCGCGCCATCGGGATGAGCACGATCTGGAACGGGATGAAACAGGCAAACAACATCAGCGCGAAGACGAGGGTATCGCCCCGGAAGCGCCACTTGGTCAGGACATAACCGTTGAGTGCGCCGAGCAGGGTCGAGATGACGACCGCCGGCACGACCATCTTGATCGAGTTCAGGAAGTAGGGCGCAAGCCCGGTCGGCTGAACGCCGATCTGAGCCTGATTCCAGGCCTTCAGCCACGGCGCGATGGTGACGAGCTCGGGCAGCGCCAGCATGTTGCCGCCGCGGATCTCGTCGAGCTCCTTCAGCGAGTTCACCATCATGACGAAGAGCGGCAGCAGGTAGTAGACGACGAAGACCAGAAGCACGGCGTAGATCAACGCCCGGGTCAGGCGCCCCGTGCGCACCGCGGTCTCGATGGCATTAGCCGCCATGGCGCCGCTCCCGCAGCTCGGCGTAGAGATAGGGCACGATGATTGCAGCGATCATCATGAGCATGATGACCGCCGAGCTGGCGCCGATCCCCATCTGATTGCGGGTGAAGGTGTAGGAGTACATGAAGGTCGCCGGCATCTCGGTCGCCCGCCCCGGTCCGCCGCCGGTCAGCGCCACTACCAAGTCGTAGGACTTGATTGCCATGTGGGCGAGAACGACGAACGCCGAAAGGAATGCAGGCCTGAGCTGCGGGATGATGATCCGGGCATAGAGCCGGAAATTCGACGCACCGTCGATCTGCGCCGCCTTGATGATCTCGTTGTCGATACCGCGCAGGCCCGCCAGGAATATGGCCATGACGAAGCCCGACGTCTGCCAGACGGCGGCGATCACGATGGTATAGATCGCCATCTGGCGGTTCTTGATCCAGTCGAACTCGAAGCTCTCCCACCCCCAGCTTTGCATGGTCTGCTCCAGCCCGATGCCTGGGTCGAGGAACCACTTCCATGCCGTGCCGGTGACGATGAAGCTCAGCGCCATGGGGTAGAGGTAGATCGGCCTCAGCACGCCTTCGCTGCGGATCTTCTGGTCGAGGAGGATCGCGAGCGTCAGGCCGATCACGGTGCAGATGGCAATGTATAGCCCACCGAAGATCAGCAGGTTCTCGACCGCCGTCGACCAATGGCGCAGCCCGAACAGCTTCTCGTAGTTCTCGAAGCCGATCAGGTTGAACTTGGGCAGCATGCGGGAGTTGGTAAATGAGAGGTAGGCGGTGAAAACGATAAAGCCGTAAACGAAGAGAACGATCGCCGCGAAACTCGGCGCAAGGACCAGCCGGGGCAGAGCCTGTTGCGTCCAGCCGCGAAGGTAACGGCCATATTCCATTACGAAGGATACACCCGCATGCCCCGCTGCCCCGGGAGTACGACCGACCGGCCCCGGCATGCAGGCCGGGGGCCGGTCGGCCTAGTCTGCTACATCGCCGCTTCGACGGCGCTCACCAGTTCCTCGACCGCGGTCGAGGAATCGAACTCGCCGTTGAAGTGGGCGGTCACGACGTCATAGATGGCATTCTTTACCGACGCCGGCGACGCGTGGCCATGGGCAAACGAGCCGTAGAGCGTGCCGTTGATGTTCGCCTCCGCCAGGTCCTTCATCCCCTTCTTGCCGCAGTCGTCGAAGGCCGCGTCGGAGACGTCCGTGCGCGCGGGCACCGACCCCTTGACCACGTTGAAGGCCGACTGGAACGAGGTCGACATGATCGCCGAGGCCAGCTTCTCCTGGGCGGAGCGCCCCTCCTCACCGACCGCGAACATGGCGAACTGGTCGGAGTTGAAGGTCACCTTGCCCTGCGTGCCGGGATGGCGGAAGCAGACGAAATCGACGCCTGGGGTCTTGCCGGCGTTGAGGAACTCGCCCTTCGCCCAGTCGCCCATCATCTGCATGCCGGCTTTGCCCTCGATGACCATGGCGGTGGCGAGGTTCCAGTCGCGGCCCGAGAAATTGTCGTCGACGTAGGAACGCAGCGTCGCCATGCGATCGAACACCGCCTTCATGGTATCCGAGCCGAGCGCGGCCGGGTCGAGCTCGACCATGGACGTCTGATAGAACTCGGGCCCGCCTGTCGACATCAGCACGCCGTCGAAGATCGTGGCCTCCTGCCAGGCTTGGCCGCCGTGGGCGAGCGCGACGTAGCCCGCGGCCTGGATCTTGTCGAGGGCTGCGACCAGCTCGTCCCATGTCGTGGGCGCGGCAATGCCGAGCTCGTCCAGGATCGCCTTGCTGGCCCACACCCAATTGGTCGAGTGCACGTTGACCGGGGCCGAAATCCACTTGCCGTCATACTTGGCGAAGCGCTGGAGCGCCGCCGGCACGACACCGTCCCAGCCCTCGCTCTCGGCGACGGCATTGAGGTCGGCGAGCACGCCCTCGGCGGCCCAGTCCTGAATGTCGAAGCCAAGCATCTGTACAGCGGTCGGCGGATTGCCGGCGGTGACGCGCGCACGCAGCACGGTCATCGCCTCTGAGCCGCCGCCGCCGGCGATTGGCATGTCCTGCCAGGTGACGCCCTGGCCTTCGAGGTCCTGCTTGAGGACGTTGAGGGCGGCCGCTTCTCCTCCGGAGGTCCACCAATGCAAGACTTCGACTTCTTCGGCGGCCTGTGCCGCGGGCGCCAGCCCCACTGCTAACGCCATCGCGGCGCCGGCGACGCCCGCCGTCAATAGAGATTTGAGTTTCATGTCAGGTTTCCCTTCGGTTGCTTGAATGCGCCTCTCACACTCGGTTCGGCCGGCTGTCCCGCGCATTCCGTTGGGAGCCGGTCCGATTCTGTGGGCAAGGCCTACCGTCGCTTGCCGTGGCGACAGCGCGCGGGCACGGGTGCTTCATCCGGTGATTCGCCATAGTCGCGCTACCGCTCATCGATTAGAGAAGGCCGGCGGACGCTTCTCTCGGAAGCTCGCCACACCTTCGCGGATATCCTGCGTGCCGCCGGCGATACCCGACGCCAGCGCTTCCAGCGTCGCTGCCACGTCCTCTCCGACGGCGGCATTGACGAGTTGCTTGGTGAGCTGCACAGCGATCGGTCCGCGCGCGGCGATGCGCGCGGCCATGTCGAGCGCCGCGTCGAGCGCCGTGCCTGCCGATACGGTGCGGTGCAACAATCCTGCGCGTTCGGCGGCGGCGGCATCCAGCCGTTCGCCCGCCAGCGCCATGAGCTTGACCGGCGCGGGCCCGATCTCGCGGACGAGACGCTGCGTGCCGGACCACCCCGGCACCACGCCCACGTCGGCTTCGGGCAGGCCGAATACGGCGTCTGCGCCGCCGATGCGCAGGTCGCACGTCGCTGCGAGCTCGAGCCCACCGCCCAGCGCCAAACCCTCGATCGCGGCGATCAGGGGAGGCCGCAGCCGCGCCATGCGGTCGAATACGGCGTGGCCGTCGCGCACCCAGTGGCGCCACATGTCGAGCGGGCCGTTGGCGGCCCAGGCGTCGATATCGGCGCCCACGCAGAAGGCGCGATGACCGGTCGCGCTCAGGACGACCACGCGGATGTCGTCGTCGCCGTCGATGCGGCCGACGGCATCGCCAAGCGCCGTCAGCATTGCAGGCGTCAGCGCGTTGAGCTTGTCCGGGCGGTCCAGCGTTATGCGTGCGACCTGACCGTCGAGCGCGAAGGTTATGCGCCCGTCGCTCACGCCGTGCGGTCCGTGAGAGCCAGGCCCATGGGCTCGGGTTGGAAGAGGCCGGCCAGCATCGGCTTGAGATCGTCGGCCACAGCCAGCGGGAACGCGGACTGGGCCAGAACATCCCGTTCCAGGTCGATGCCGGGTGCGATCTCGATCACCTCCGGCCCGCGTTCGCCCAGGCGCATGACGCAGCGCTCGGTCACATACAGGATGTCCTGCCCTTGGGCGCAGGCGCGCCGGCCGCTGAAGGTGACGTGCTCGACCTCCGGGACCAGCTTCCGCACCCGTCCCTCGGTCTCGATCCTCAATGCTCCGCCGGCGATGTTCAGCTTGGCGCCAGCGGTGAAGTAGCCTGCGAAGACGATGCGCGGCGCATTGGCGGTGATGTCCACGAAGCCGCCGACGCCGGCAGTGACCTGGGGGCGCGCGGCGAGCCTGGACACGTTGACGTTGCCCTCCCGGTCGATCTGGAGGAACGACAGCAGCGAGGCATCGAAGCCGCCGCCCTGCAGATAGGTGAACTGGTGCGGGGAGGGGATGATGGCCTCGGCGTTGGCCGCGCATCCGAATGCGAACCCCAACAGAGGAACCCCGCCGACCGCCCCCTGTTCGAGGACCCAGGTGACGGCGCCGTGCTCGCCTTCCTCCAGCAGAATGCGGGGGACGTTGGCGGCGATGCCGAAGCCGATGTTGGCCGCCATCCCGCAGGTGAGCTCCATGGCGACGCGGCGGGCGATGACCTTCTCAGGCCCGAACTCGGGGACAGTGAATGCTTCCTCGGGCTGCACGGCCTCGCCGCAGATGGCGGGGTCGAACACGGTCTGTGTGGTCTGCCACTGCTCCGGCTCGACGACGACATGATCGACCAGCACGCCGGGTACATGTACCGCCATCGGCTTCAGTGTGCCGGTGTCGGCGCGCCGCTTGACCTGGGCGATGACGATGCCGCCGTTGTTGCGTGCCGCCAGCGCCTGGTCCAGAGCGCCGAGGTAGGCCCCCTCGTGCTCCCACGAAATATTGCCGCGATCGTCGGCGGTGGTGCCGCGAATGATGGCGACATCGGGCACGATCGCCGGGAAATAGAGCCAGGTGTCGCCGTCGAACTCGGTGCGGCGGACGATCGGCTCGCCGGCGGCTGCGTCGTTCATGGCGCAGCCCTGGAGCTGCGGATCGACGAAGGTGCCGAGCCCCACCTTGGTGAGCACACCCGGGCGCTTGGCCGCGGCGTCGCGAGTCATGTCGAAAAGAATCCCGCTCGGCACGTTGTATGCCGGAATTTCGTCATCCACGATGAGGCGCCAAATGGCCGGCATCGGCAGGGATGACGGGCCGGAAGGAAAGGATCCGGCGATCACGCGGGCGAGAAGGCCGGGCTTGGCGAGATGATCGATCCCCTTGATCCCGTACATGTCGCCCGCGGCGATGGGGTGCAGCGTCGTCAGTCCGCGCGGGCTGCCGGCGCTCTCGAACCGCTCGCCGATGGCGCGAAGCACGCGATCGGGGCAGCCGAGGCCGCTGGAGGAGCTGACCGTGACGACGGCGTCGTTCGGGATCAGTGCCGCGGCTTCGTCCGCTGTGATGAAGCGGGCCACGATTTCATGCCTCTGTCGGCACAGGACCGCAGGTGCCGCGCACGACCAGCGAGGACGCCAGGATCTCTTCCTCCGGCGGCTCGCTCGGATCGGCGATCCGGCGCAACAGCGCCGCGGCCGAACGCCGACCCAGCTCTCGCGGATACACCGCGACGGTGGTCAGTGGCGGCAGGGTGTGGCGAGCGCCGGCAACATCGTCGAAGCCGATCACGCTGAAGTCGCGCCCCACTGTCCGACCCGCTGCCACCAGGGCATCCAGAACGCCGAATGCGACGACGTCGCTGAAACAGAGGGCCGCCGTCGGCGGGCGATCGAGAGCGAGAACGGTCCGCAACGCCTCGACGCCACCACCGCGGTTGAGCGGTGCCGGCACGGTCAGCGCGGTGTCCTCTGCGATGCCGGCGGCATCGAGCGCTAGCCGGTAGCCGGCGACGCGCTCAGCCGTGACGACGTTGCCGTCGCCGCCGCCGAGAAAGGCGATGCGCCGGTGGCCGAGCGCCAACAGCCGCTCGGCGGCCATGCGTGCACCCAGCACATTGTCGGGCACGACTGCACCCAGCCGAGCGCCAGGCAGCCGGCGCATGACCTGGATGACCGGCACGTTCCAATCGGCCATGGCCGCCGCTTGTCCGGTGTCGGTGCCCATGGCCGGGCAGAGGATGAAGCCGGCCGCGCCATGCTCGCGCATGGTCTCCATGACCCGCCGCTGGCGTGCCGGGTCCTCGCCTGTGTTGGCCATCAGCGAGACGTAGCCGGCGGCTTGAAGCGCCTCTTCCAGCCCGACCGCCAGCTCCGCGAAGAAGGGGTTGGTGAGGTCGTTGATGACCATGGCGACCATATCGCTGGTTCTGCGACGAAGATTGGCGGCGTTGCGGTTATAGACGTAGCCGAGACGGTCGATCGCGTCCTCGACCCGACGGCCGGTCTCGCGCTTGACGAGCGGGCTGTTGCGCAGCACCAGCGAGACGGTCGATCGAGACACGCCGGCGGCGCGGGCTAGATCCGTCACTGTGATCCGTCGGGTTTTCGGGCGCAGACCCTGAACCTCCTCGCGCATGCCCTGTGCCGGTCCCATCAGTCGCTTCGCTGTAAGCGTCTAGATCGATCTAATTTCTGGGGCCACATAGTCGAGACTCTCGGCGCGTGACGGGCGATTTGAGATTTGGATCGATCTAATATAGAAGTACGAAAAGAAGGTCAAGGCACCTGCGGTAGTGACCGGCCCCGGTAGCCGTTGCGGTATGTGAGCCGATCCGGCGTCCGCTCCCCCGCCTCCCTTCCCTTTCAAATCGGCGCTTCAGCCCTTCGTCACGCCCTCCATCAGGCCCTTGAAGAAGAGGCGCTGGGCGAAGGTGAAGGCGATGATGCCGGGCGCTACCACCACGACGTAGACCGCCGCGATGCGCGGCCAGGCCCATTGCCCCATGCCCCCCTGGGCTGCGGCGAGGACGACCGGCATGGTGCGGACCTCCTGGTCGTTGGTCAGCGTGGTGCCCAGCAGGAACTCCCCCCAGGCGGTGACGAAGTTGACGATGAAGACCACGACCAGGCCGTTGCGCACCAGCGGCAGGCAGACCAGCCAGAGCGTCCGCCAGTGGCCTGCGCCATCCATCCGCGCCGCCTCGATCAGCTCGTGCGGCACGAGCTGGAACACCGCCCGCATGATGAGGACGCTGATGGCCAAATTTAGCGTGATGTAGGGCAGGATCAGCCCGCTCGTGCTGTTGATCAGGTCGAGCGCGTTCTGAATCTCGTAGATCGAGATGATCGAGACTACGCGGATTGGGAAATAGAGTGAGACGAGAAACACCGTGACGATGATCCCGGTGCCGCGCGGCTTCACGTGGACGAGCGCATAGCCCGCGAGCACCGCGCAGGCAGTGGTGATCAGCACCGTCGCCCCGGTCACGTAGACGCTGTTGAAGAGGTTGGTGGGCAGCGTCTCGATCTTGTCGAACACGTAACCGTAGTGAGAGAAGTCGAACTTCCGCGGCCAGATCTGCCCGCGCATGGAATCGGGCAGCGACTTGATCGAGAGCATCAGCACCCAGGCCAGCGGCAGCAGGATGATCAGGCAGAACACGCCGATCACGCCGTGCCGAATGAGCCCGGCGCGATTGCGCTGGAGCCACGGCTTTCTGCGTCGTCGCCTGAGCGGTGCGGGAGCGGTGGCGTGGGTGGCCATGGTGCCCTCAGTCCCGCGGCTTGAAGATGTAGATCAGGATGATGACGAAGAACATCATCACCACCGATCCGATCATGCCGATCGCCGCCGCAAACCCCTGGCGCCACAGGCCGATCTTGAACGCCTGGTCATACATGAAGACGGTCCAGGTGTAGGTCGGCGAGGCGCGGTTGAAGCCGCCGAAGATCAGGTACTCGTCGATCACCGCCATCGAGGTGCCGAAGCGCAGCACCACCAGGATCATCATGATGGGCGCGAGCCTCGGCAGCGTCACATGCCAGAAAAGCTGCCACTCGTTGGCGCCGTCGAGCCGCGCCGCCTCGTTGAGGTCCTTGGGGATGACGGCGAGGCCGGCGAGGAAGAAGATGGCGTGGTAACCGAGGCCCCACCAGATTTCCATGATCGCGATCGACGGCAGCGTGAGCGGGGTGCCGCCCAGCCACTGCGGCGCGTTGTGGAAAGTGAATATCTCCAGCACCTCCACCAGGAGGAAATTGATGGGGCCGACCTGGTAGTTGTACATCCACTTCCACAGCACGAAGACGAGCGTGCTGGGGATGATCGCCGGAATCAGCAGCACCACGCGGTAGAAAGTCGCAAGCCCCGGTTCCCTGACACGGTCCACCAGGATCGCGAGCAGCAGCGGGAAGATGATGGTTCCCGGCAGGAACATCATCGTGAACAGCGCCGCCCGCCACAGGCTGGTCCACATCAAGGGGTCGTTGAACGCCTCGATGTAGTTGTCGACGCCGACCCAGTTGGCCGGCTCGTTGGTCAGGAACTCGTAGTCGGTGAAGCTGATCCAGACCACCCGGATGATCGGGTAGATCTGGTATCCGACGAAGAAAATGATCGCCGGGGCCAGTAGGACCCAGGTGTTGAGGTCCTGCATCGCTTTGGCCGACGTGTACCGCTGCGCCATGGGCCTGCGCGCGATGCTAGGGGAGCCCGCGACGCGTGCGCGCCGCGGGTGATACGAAAAAGAGCGTCAATGCCGGTACGCGACGCGCCGGGGAAGGGAGCGGTGTCTGCGCTCCTTTCCCCGGGGTGGCGACGCCGTTAGCCGCGGTCCAGCTCGGCGCGCACCGCATCCATGGTGTTCTGCAAGGCGACGCGCGGATCGGGCTCCTCGTCCTTGAGATAGGTCTCCCAGCTCGATTGGCCGATGATGAACTGCTGCAGGCCCAGCAGGTGGTTGGTGATCGCCTTGGCCTGATCGAGTTGCCCACGCACCAGCCCCACGAAGTCCGGCATCCACTCAGGGCGGTCGGCTTCCCACTCGGTGTAGATCGACTTGTAGGGCGGCAGCTGCCCGGGATGCGCCGTTTCCGTTCCAGCGATCGAGTCCTGCCAGATCTGCCGGTCGTAGGTCAGCGCGCGGATGTATTCGGCGACTTGCTCCTTGTTCTTGCCGTGCTTGAAGAGCGCGCAGCCGGTGGTCCAGAACACGGTCGAGCCCTCGCCGCCAGCGAACTTCGGAAGCCCGGCCATCTTCAGATCCGTCGGCTCATCCCAGTACTGAGCAAAACGGAGCGGCGCGTTGAAATACTTGGTGTAATAGCCGACGCGCTGAGCGGCAAAGGCGACCTCGTCTGGGGTGCCGTTGACGCCGCCGTCGGTCGCGCCCGCGAGCAGGATGTCGGGGTGCGACACGGCCATGATCTTCTTCATGAGCATCAGCGCTTCAACCGCCGCATCGTGGGTGAAGTCGAAGAGGCCGTCTTCGGTGTAAACGTCGCTGTTCAGGCTGTGGGTCATGGGCGCGAGCGAACGCCAGCCGTGGGCGTCGAAGGTCGCGCCGAAGGGCGCAGCGCCGCTGTCCACCACCATCTGGGCGTTGGCGAGATACTCGTCCCAGGTGGCGGGCGGCGCGCCGACAATTCCGGCTTCGGCGGTGATGCCCGAGTGCCAGCCCATGCCGATGACGTCGAGCAGGAAGGGCCAGCCGTAGAGCTTGCCGTCGATGGTGCACTCGTCGCGGATCGCCGGGATCAGGTCGGCGACCACGTCATCGGGGATGTAGGGGTCCCAGGGCTCGATGACATCGGCCTCGATCATCGCCGTCATTTCCACGAACGGGGTCTGGCCGACATAGACGTCCCAGGTGCTCTCCCCGTTCTTCGCCTCGGCGACGAAGCGCTCGATGCCGAAGCCCTCGACCGGCGCGATCTGGTAGTTGACGTCGGGGAACTGCTCGTTGACCTGCGGAATCGAGGGATGCAGGTCCTCGATCCACTGATAGAAGGTCGGCGTGAGCGGCCGCTCCTGTGCGAACGCGCTACCGGAGCCATAGTTCGCCACCACGCTCGCGCCCGCCAGGCCGAGGCCGGCGGCCACGCTGCGGGTCATGAACTGACGCCTGTCGATCTCGCCACGCAGCAGTTGCCGGCGCGCGGCTTGGCGCAGCAGATGTTCCTGTTCCTTGCGTTCGACCATTGAGTTTTCCCTCCTGAACGGATTTCGCTTTCGTGGACAAGTCGAGCCTGCCTGCCCGGGATGGTCTCAACAAGCGCCCTGGGGCGCAATGGCGAATCCGCTTGCGCGCCACCCTATCGTGAGGGGTTATGGCGGGTATCGGCCCGCCCGGCGTTCAGCCGTTGCGCAGCTTGGCAGTCGCGTCCTCGACGAGGACACCGGCGTCGTCGAGAACCACGCGGTAGGTCTCGCGAGCGGCCTCGGGCGAGACCCAGCGCTCGCGCACGTCGATCGCCACCTGTGCCGCCGGCCGCTCCGTGGGCGCGCCGTAACCGCCGCCGCCGCAGGAATAGGAGACGATGGTGTGGCCCTCCGGGATGATCGCCTGGGCGCAGGGGTCGAGATGATGGAGATCGCCGTTGGCGTCGCGCCGGAACTGGTCGGCCCGCCCGCCCGGAGTGCCGCCGCGCGCGCCCTCGGGCGGCGTGACGTTGCCGTCGCTCACATAGCCGACCTCCAGATCGCCGTCGGTCGGCCCAAACTCGCAATAGACCCCGGCGCCGCCCCGCGTGCGGCCGTGGCCACCCGAATCGGTGATGAAGTGACGGCCGCGCACCGTGAGCGGGAAGCGCATCTCGTCGAGCTCGATGGAATCCTGGTAGGACATGCCGGCGTTGCCGAGATGGCCGATCGAGAGCCACGCGTCCGCATGGGCACCCGCTGCCCCGCCGCCCCAGCCGAGGAAGATCTGATTGACGTAGGCACCCTTGGTCTTCTCGCTGGTGCCGGAGATGACGCCGAGGGAGGGCGGGATGATCGAGCCGGTGCTGGCCATGCCGTAGCCGTCGCCGAGATCGGCGATGGCGCGGCTCACCCCGTTGCCCACGCGGTCGGCGAGATTGGTCGTCGCCACCGAGCAGCTGGTCGGGTGCTTCGGGATGCCGGCGACGCAGTTTTCGCGCAGGTGCATGCGCACGCGGCGGAAGGAGCCGGTGTTGGTCGGCACCGCGTCGGGGATGCTGTTGAAGACGCCGAGCAGCAGCGTGCTCTCGCAGCAGGCCCGCGACAGGTTGAGGCCGCAGGGCATGGCGTCAGGATTGTCGCGGAGGTCGATGTCGATCATCGCCTCCTCGGGGTCCACATCGACCACGATCTTGACCGGGATCCCATCCTCGGCATTGGGGAAGGGGTCGTGCATCGACGTGGTCACGGCCCGGCCGCCCGGCATCTTCCGCACCGCAGCGATCATCAGTTGCTCGCTGTAATCGAACCACTGCTCGGCAAACTGGGCGAGAGTGTCCCAGCCGATCTCGTTGCCGAAAGACATAGTCTCGCGCTCGCCGATCCGCGCCGCGCCGAGCGCTGCCAGATAGTCGCCCCACCACTGGTCCGGCACGCGGATGCGCAAGCGGCACATGCGCACGATGTCCTCGATGTCCTCGTAGTCCCGCTGGATCTGGACGGCCGGGAAGATCAGCGCGCCTTCCTCGTACACGTCGCGCGCGCTGCCGTGATAGGTGGTGGCGATGGAATTGCCGCAATCCGCCTGGTGAGCCTTGGCGACCATGGTGAAGCGGTGCACGCCTTCGTCGTCCACCACCGGCACCAGCGTGGTGTGGTCGGCGGGGTGGGAGCAGCCGTGATAGGGCGAGTTGTGGAGATAGGCGTCGCCCCGCGTGAGGTCGGGGTGAAACTCCTGCATCGACTCGCACATCATGTCGGCACCGCGCAGAACGTGGATCGGCAGGCTCTCGTTGACCGTTAGAAGCCGGTTCTCCGCGGTCACGATGCAGCAGGAGAAGTCGCGCGCGCTGTTGAGCACGCCCGACCGCCCCGTGCGCAGCAGCGTGTTGGCCATCTTGGCGCAGATGGCCTCCATCCGCTTGTTGATGATCGCCATCTGCACGCCGTCGAGCGTGCCGTCGGCGTTGAGAGTCAGCGTGTTCCTAGCCATCGCTTGCCTCCCTCGATTAGGGCGTTATCAAGAGACTGCCGGAGGGCCGGCGTTCGGCCTTGGCCCCCGGGTCAATCACAACGGTGGTGAAGGACGATTCGATGATCGCGGGCCCGTCCACGGTCTCGCCCGGACCCATGCCATCGAAGTGCACCACGCGCGCCTCGACGAAGCCCGTGTCCGGGAAATAGACCGAGCGGCTGTGTGCGATCTCCGGGCCGCTGCCGGCACTTTCCACGCTCAGGTTGATGCTGTCCCTGAGCCGGCAGCGCACGTTGGCGCGCCAGCCGACGGTTTCGATGGTCGATTCGCTATCTGCAAACGTGAACAGCGCCTCGTGGGTCTTGTGGAAGTCCTCGATGAAGCCCGCAAGCGCCTGCTCGTCCTCGAGCCGGTCTGAGCGCAGCGGCACCTCGATCTCCCAGATCTGGCTGGGATAGCGCGCCTCGGCGGTGAACTCCACGACCTGCTCCAGCGAGCCTGCGCCCGGCCCCTCGATGAAGACCCGGCACTTATCCTCCAGCTCCTCCAGCAGCGCGTTCACGCCGTTGAAGTCGAAGCCGCCGGTGGATGTGTAGAGCGTGCCGCTGTACTCGGCCCTGAGCTCCGAGATGAGGGCGCCGTGGGCGCTGAGGGCGGCCGCGACCTCGGGCAGGATTACCTGCGCGCAGCCAAGCCGGCGCGCGATGGCGACGGCGTTGAGACCGGCTGCGCCGCCGCCGCCGACGATGGCAGCCTCGCGCGGGTCGATACCCTGGTTGACGGTGATGTCCTCGATGGCGTGCACCATGTTCTCGGTGGCGACGCTCATCATGGCCGCCGCCGCCTCGTGGAGCGAGAGGCCGAGCTTGCCCCCGACATGGGTCTCGATTGCGGTCGCCGCGGCTTCGGTCTCCAGTGCCATGGTGCCGCCTAGGAAGTAGGCGGGGTCGATCCAGCCGAGGATCACCGAAGCGTCGGTCACCGTCGGCTCGGTGCCGCCGGCGCCATAGCAGACCGGGCCGGGGACTGCGCCCGCGCTCTTCGGCCCGACATGGAGCAGGCCGCCCTCGTCGACCCAGGCGATGCTGCCGCCGCCGGCGCCGATGCTCTTCACGTCCACCGCCGGGAAGCCTGTCATGTGGCCACGGTAGGGCTGGCCGATCCAGGTCTCCCGGGTCCACGGAATGCGCCCGCCGCGAACCAGGCTCACGTCGAATGTCGTGCCCCCGGTGTCGGCGATGATGGCGGTGTCGGCGCCGGTGTCGGCCTCGGCATAGGCGCGGCCTGCGATGGGTGCCATGGCCGGGCCCGAGTTGATCGAGTGGATCGGCGCGTGCGCCATGTCGGCCGCATCCATGGCGCCGCCCTGTGTGGTGACCACCAGCACCCGGCCGCCGAAGCCGGCGTCACTGAGGCGCGACTCCAGGCCGCCGAGATAGTCGCCCATGAGCGGCTTGAGAGAGGCATCGATGCAGGTCGACGACGCACGGCGGTATTCGCGGAGCGAGGGGTTGAGCACGTGCGAGAGCGTATAGGGCACGCCCGGCAGGTGGCGTTCCAGCAGCGCACCGACGCGAAGCTCATGCGCGGGGGTCACGATCGACCAGAGCAGACAGACGCCGACGGCCTCGATCTCCCGGCTCTTCAGCTCCTCGATGATCGCGACGACGCCCGCCTCGTCGAGCGGCTCGGTGACGCTGCCGTCATAGGCCACGCGCTCCGGCACCTCGAAGGTGAGCGAGCGCGGCACATAGGGCTCGGGGTAAGGCACGGTGAAGTTGAAGGGCTCGGTCCGCCCGCCCTCGCGAAACACCAGCACGTCCGGATGGCCCTTGGTGGTGAGAAAGGCCGTGCGCGCGGTGTTGCCGGTGACGATGGCGTTGATCGCGTGCGTCGTGCCGTGGATCAGCATCTCGCCGCGGCCGAGCAGGGCCTCGCGGCTCTCGCCCAAGTCGTCGGCGGCGCCGGCCAGCGTTTCCAGCACGCCCGCGACCGGGTCCGACGGCGTGGTCGGCGCCTTGTACATGCGCAAGCCCCCGTCGTCGGACTCGACGACAAGGTCGGTGAAGGTTCCCCCGGTATCGACCGCGAATCGCATGGCTCTCCCGCCGTGTCATCTCCCCGCTGCGCCCGGCGGTTTCGGCCGCCGGGCGGGCGCGACCCTAGCCCGAATCGGTATTGGACGCCACGGCGGGTCAGAGGGCGTCCGTCTCGATGATGTCGACGCCCCGTTGGCGGTCGATCAGGTAGATGAGGCCGCGATCGTCCACCGTCACGTCGTTGGAGGAAGCGCGCTCGCACCCCTCGGGCGGGTCGGGGACGTAGCGCGCAACCTCGCGCGGCGCGAAGGGGTCGGACACATCCACGAGGCGCAGGCCCTGCGCGAACCAGGCGAAGGGCACGACGTCGCCCACGAACCTGTCCGAAGGCTGGTGGCAGCCGGTCATGTCGGGCTGGGGGCTGCCATCCCGATCGACACCATCCACGTGGATCGTGCTGATCGGGATCGGGCAGCGCTCGTCGGTGATGTCGTAGACCCAGGCGAAGGCCGGCGGCGAGGGCCAGAGCTTCGCCACGTCCTCGTCGGCCACCACCATGATGTGGCGGCCCTTGAGCTTGTGAGGGAAGGGCAGGCAGGTGTGGGTCGGGTGCGGGAAGGCCGGGCTGGTGTTGACGCCTGCGATGTGTTTCGGCCGGGTCATGTCCTCGATGTCGAGGATGAAGAGGCCGTGGTGCCAGTAGCTCACATAGAGCCGGTCGCCGAGCCGGAGAGGATGATGGCAGCGGGGCGCCACCCAGTCAGCCCAGGGATACTCCTCGCCGCCCGCCTGCCACTGGCCGGGAATCCACCAGCGGCCCACCTCTTCGGGCTGCGTCGGATCGGCGAGATCGAGAATCATCGCGATATTGCCGACATAGCCCTCGACCGTCGGCGAGATGTAGGCGTAGCGCCCGTCGAAGGTGAAGCGGTGCACGCCCTTGCCGGCCGTGCGCCACTTGGTGATGAGCCGCGGCTTCTCGGGGGTCGAGACATCGTAGATGCCAAGCCCGCCGCCGAACCCGTCGGCGCCGTTCCCGCCGCCGCCGAGGCGCTCGTGATTGACGAGCATGACGCCGTTTGCGGCGCGGACCTTGTGCGAGTGCCATCCCTCCGGCAGCTCGATCCGGGCGAGCGTGCGCGGGTTCGAAGGATCGGCCACGTCGACGATGGTGGTCCCCGACGGCCAGCGCATGTGGCCGATATAGAGGGTTGTTCCGTCGACCCAGACCTGTCCGCCGCCGGGGCAGTCGATATGGGCGAGCCGGCGGGTGCGGTGGGCGTCTGCCATGGTGTTGCGCCGCCGGCTACGAGCGGCCTTCGAGCGCGCGGCGGACGGCGACGAGTTGGCCGGCCCGCTTGCCCTGCAGGGCTTTGATGTCGTCCGGCGTGTAGGAGAAGATTCCGGTCCCGCTCTTCATGCCGAGGTCGCCCTTCTCGGTCCGCTCCGTGATGTAACCGCTCACGTCATCGCGGTTGCAGAGATCCGCGTTCAGGTAGCTGCCCACCGCCTGGTAGATGTCGAGGCCGGCCATATCGAGCAGCGACATCGGCCCGACCACGGCGAGCTTGTAGCCGATACCCCAGGAGACGCAGGTATCGAGGCCCTCGGGCTCGATCACGCCGTTCTCCACCAGGTCGCACGCCTCGCGCATGATCGCGTAGAGGATGCGGTTCTCGACGAAGCCCGGCACGTCCTTCTTGACCACCACGGGCAACAGATTGAGGTCCTTGATCGCCTGGACCATCCGGTCGACCGTGGCCTGCGACGTCTCGGCACCCGCGATGACCTCGATGACGGGAATGATGAAGGGCGGGTTC
Organism: Alphaproteobacteria bacterium; assembly: GCA_965262755.1. Lineage (GTDB taxonomy): Bacteria > Pseudomonadota > Alphaproteobacteria > UBA828 > UBA828 > WTGU01. The sequence goes on from OZ253557.1 coordinate 3,581,972, forward strand.
GACCAATGCATGCCGACGACACGGTCTGGCGCCGAGTTGCCCTCCTGCAGCGTGGTCACCGGAATACCCGAAGTGTTGGAGGCGAGGATGCAGTCCTTCGATACCAGCTTGTCCAGGTCCGCGAACACGGCGCGCTTGATATCGGCTTTCTCCGGCACGCTCTCCAGCACGAGATCACAACCGGCGACGGCGTCGGCCAGCGTGTCGTGATAGCTGATCGCATCGGCCCCGCCGCGGTCCGGCATACCCAGCTTCTCCAGCACGCCGAGCGCCATACCGGCGGTGCCGGCGCCTTCTCGAGCTGAGCCGCCTCCGTGTCGAAGGCGCGCACCGTGAGCCCGCCGCGCGCGAGAGTCGCCGCCATGCCGGGCCCCATGGTGCCCATGCCGATTACCGCTGCTGTGGTCATGTCTATTGATCTCCCTTTGGTAGACGCCGCCGCTGGCTTGCTTGCCTCAGACGAGGCGGACGGTATCGCCGGTGCCGTCGCGGCCCCATTTCTTGAAGTGACCGAGCACGGTGAGCGCCGGCCGGTCGCTCGCCACGAAGAGGATGGCGGGCTCTGTCTCCGACTCATTGACATGGTGGCACCATTCGCCGCCCGGCACCGCCAACGTGTCGAAGGGCCGCCAGTCGAAGCGGGTCTCGCCCACGATGCTATGGCCGCACCCTTCGAGTGGGGAGACGAGCAGGCTCGCGGTCTGTCGAAGCGGCTGCGTCTTCTCCCTCGGTCTCAGCATTTGCGCGAAGAAGGTCATTGTCCTGAACACCGGGCCGCCGCGGGTCGGGTCGACATACTCGACCATCAGGGCCTCGTAGGGGTCGCCGTCGCGGTCGCGGTGCGCCTCCAGCATCGCGCGCATCGGCTCCCAGCGATAGACGTACATCGGCGATCCAGTGCCGCTGCCCCGCCCGTGCGGCACGAAGCAGGGCATCAACCCACCGCTGCCGTAGACCTCGGCAGAATAGTCGGCGCTGAAGCGGGCGGACTGCTGCTTGGCGGTGACCTCGCGGCCATCGCGCTCCTCTTTGTAGTCGTGCTCGAAATAGATGGCGTTCAGCACCTCGACCAGCGGCAGGTCGAGCACGGAGAGGTTCACCGCCGGCTCGTCGCCCTTGTTGCCGTGGTTGTGCCAGGTGTCTTGGGGCGTCAGCACCATGTCGCCGGGGCCGAACACGATGTCCTCGCCCTCGACGCCGGTGAAGTTCATCGAGCCCGTGAGCCCGAGTCGAATGGCATTGGGCGAATGGCGATGGGGCGGCATCACCTCGTTCGGGTCGTTGAGCCGGTAGGCGCTGTACATGGTGGAGACCGTAGCCCGCGTGGGCGCGAGGCCGGGGTTGATCAGAATCAGCGAGCGACGCTCGGAATCCGCCATCGAGACGAGCTCCGCGGAGCGGCGGAGCAGGGGCTCGATCTCGCTCTCGTAGCGCCAGAGATAGGGGACGGGCCCGCGGCTCCCCATGAGCTGCTTGATCTCGTCGTGCGCGACATCGGTGGTGGTCGCCCAGAAGGGAAACATGTGGCCGCGGTGGACATCGTCGTAGAGAGCGGCGAGCGCCGCGTCGCGATTGCCCGTTTCGATCCCCGCCGGCTGCGCCTCGCTCATGTTCGCCTGCCGTCTCTCTTGGCCGCTCGTCGGAGGCGGCCTTCTCTGGGGCCGCCTAGACTATGTGGCGCGTTCTTGTCCGGCAACCGGGCAGACACCGAGGCAGGCTGCATTCGAATACGAAAATCCGAAACGGCTCCCGTCGCGGCCTGGTGCGATCCTTGCCGAATGGAATTGTGTGGAAACATATTTGACTATACATGTTCACATATGAGAACGAGCATCGATGTCAACGACGCGCTGCTGAAGGCTGTCAAGTCGCGTGCGGCGGAAGAGCACATGACCTTGAAGGAGACCTTCGAGCAGGCGCTCCGCGAATATCTGACTGGCCCGTCCGGCGCCAGGACCGACGCACCGCCCATTCCGACGTTTCGCGGCAATGGCGTGCAACCGGGCGTGGACCTGACGGACAACGCGGCGCTCCAGGCCCTCATGGATGCAGAGCCCTGATGTCAACGTCCTGGTGAGTGCGTTCCGCGAGGACGCGGTCCATCACGATCGCTGCCGCAGATGGCTGGTCGATGCCTTGGCGGGCAGGGAACGCGTTGCCTTGTCGGAACTCGTGCTCAGCGGCGTGCTGCGGGTACTGACCCACGGCCGGGTATTCCACCCGCCTACGCCCAACGATGCGGCCGTTGAATTCGTGGATGCGCTGCTCGCTCAACCGGGGAGCGTGACGTTGCGACCCGGCGACGGCCACTGGCGCATATTCCGCGGCATGGCCGTCACACTCCGGCTCACCGGCAATCGGCTTCCGGATGCCTACCACGCGGCGCTCGCTATCGAGCACGGCTGCGAGTGGGTGACTCTGGATCGCGGGTTCTCGATCTATCCGGGGCTCCGGACCGTGAATCTTCTCGACGATTGAAGGAGACAAAGCCCTTGGCCTGCTCCGGGATGGCGCGCTGTTAGCGCAGACTTCTCGGCACGGTCACGGCCTGCGTCTCCTCTCGGCAAGCGGACGCGCATTATCGGGCGATACCCAAGAATACAAGCATCGCCCGGTCGATCCGTCGCATGTCGGTGACGGAGAGGGAGCCGATCAGCCGGCTCAGGTGCTCCCGGCGGACAGTGGTGATCTTGTCGACCATGACACGAGAGTCTTCGTGCAGGCCGTTCTCTGAATCAGGCGAAAGCAGGATGCGAAACAGCGGGGCATCGGTCGGATCGCTGGTCAGGGCGCAGACGGTCACGGAACCTGTGGCCTCGAAACGGTCGTCCTGCACGATGACGACAGGGCGGGGCTTGCCGGTATAGTCGCCGCCGCCCGCCGCGACCCACAATTCGCCCCGCTTCACCCGGCGTCGACCTCGCTGATGGCGTCGATAAAGGCCTGATCGGCTTCGGCGTGCCTGCTGACGGCAACCGCCAGCGCTTGTCTGCGCGCTTCCTCCGGGAAGCCCGGCGCCCGGGTGTCGGGCACCCAGACTTGCAGCGGCCGAAGCCCTTGCTCCCGCAGTCGGGCGCGGTGTCGGCGAACCTTGTCCCGCGCTGCCATTGATCTCTGAGGAGTGTTCGCCATGGATCGTCCTTCGCAAAGTTACATGTAACTTACTCTCGTTCGTGGCGTCGGGCAAGCATGGGGAGTCGCCGTCCGGGCCTGTTGGCCCGACTCACTCGATATCCCGGACCATGGTGCGATGCATGGCGCACGCCGACTGCGTTAGCACTGCGTCATGCAGTGCAACAGTGAATGGACCCCGACATGCGAGATGAAAATGCGTACGCGGCTCTATCCCGCGCGAACGATGCTATGTGACGCGCGGCTATGTGACGCGCGCGTGACCTTTCAGACACGCGCGACTTGGGCGTGCGCGAGGCCGTCGTCGCCACCGCTATCGAGCACGGCCGTCGCCTGTGCCGCGATGTGCCACTCTGTGTCGCTATATCCCGCTTTGTCCCGCTTTATCCCGCCAAATCCCACTTACAAATTAGTCTTGCGCACCGCGCGAATCGCGGACGGCGCGACGCAGGCCGTGACCGTGGTGAGATGTCCGGCTAGGGTCCACGCGGTCGCGGGCCGCTGGCATTCGTGCCATCATCGCCCGAGGGGCATATCGCCCCGGCGGTGCGGTACGAGAGAGGGGAGACATGGGGCGCAAGGTCATCATCACCTGTGCGGTGACGGGCTCGGCGGACACCGTGGCAAGGAACCCGGCGGTGCCGGTGACGCCGACCGAGATCGCGCAGTCCGCGCTCGATGCGGCGAAGGCGGGTGCTGCGATCGTGCACGTTCACGTCCGCGATCCCGAATCCGGGAAGGCCAGCATGGAGCTCGACCATTACCGCGAGACCGCCGGCCGCATCCGCCAGAGCGAAACGGACGTCGTGCTGAACCTCACCACCGGATACGGCGCCCGCCTCAGCCCCGGGGTCGACGATCCCTTCGACTACGGCCCCGGCACCACCTTCACGTCGCCGGCACGGCGGATCGCCCATGTCGGCGAACTGCGGCCCGAGATTTGCAGCCTCGATGTGGCGACCATGAACTCGGGCGGCGTCCGCGACGACAGCGTCATGATCAACTCGCCGCCCCAGCTCCGCTATATGGCCGATGCCATGCGGGAGTGGGGCGTCGTGCCGGAGCTCGAAGTCTTCGACGTGGGCCATGTGCGGCTTGCTGCGAACCTGATCGAGAAGGGCCACGTCGAGTCACCCGGCTTCTTCCAGCTCTGCCTCGGCATCGAATGGGGCGCGCCGGCCACGCCCGAGGCGCTCTCTTACATGAAGAGCCTGCTGCCGGCCGGCGCCCACTGGGCGGCCTTCGGCATCTCCCGCGACCAGCTTCCCGTCGCGGGCCTCTCGGTGCTGAGCGGCGGTCATGTCCGCACGGGGCTGGAGGACAATCTTTATCTGGAGCGCGGCACCCTCGCGCCCTCCAACGCGGCGTTGGTGGAGCAGGCGGTGAGCCTGATCCGGATGCTGGGGGCGGAACCCGCGACGCCTGCGGAGGCTCGCGAAATTCTTGGTACGCGCAACTGAGTCGGCCAAAGCACCCCGCACCCCCGCAGCGGGTGCATAACACCTGGCAACGGTGTAGGAATCGCGCCGAAACGGCAACGAGGATAGAGGGCTTATGATTCCGCTGATTGACATCGAACCCTTCCTCCACGGCTCGGCGGCCGACAAGGTACGCACGGCCGAGGCGCTCAACGACGCCTGCCGCGAGTTCGGATGGCTGGTGGTCACGGGCCACGGGGTGCCGAACGCGCTGATCGAAGAGATGCACGCCGTCTCGCGCGCCTTCTTCGCGCGGCCCCACTGGGAAAAAATGAAGCACAAGATGCCGGCTGACCGCTACCGCGGCTACACGCCGCCGGGAACGGAGAGCCTAGCCTACAGCCTCGACGAGGAGGGCCCGCCAGACCTGAAGGAGGGCTACAGCATGGGGCCGGTGGATGCCGCCTGTGACGAGTATCACTACGGCCCGGCCGGCGCGCGCTATTTTGCCCCCAACATCTGGCCGGACCGGCCCGACGACATGCTCAGGGTCTGGGAAGCCTACTACCGCGAAATGAGCCGGCTTTCCGCCGACATGATGCGGATCTTCGCTGTGGCGCTCGAGATGCCCGAGGACTTCTTCCAGCCCAAGATCGACGAGCACATCACCAATTTCAGCGCCATTTACTATCCGTCGCAGCCGGAGGCGCCGCTCCCGGAGCAGCTGCGCGGCGGCGCGCATACCGACTACGGCAGTCTCACGCTGGTGCATTGCGACACCGCCGTGGGGGGCCTGCAGATTCAGACGGAAGACGGCGCGTGGGAAGACGTGCCCTGGTTCCCGGACAGCTTCTCGGTCAACCTCGGCGATCTCATGGCCGAATGGACCAACGACCGCTGGCGCTCGACCATGCACCGCATCGGCAATCCGCCCCGCGACAAGGCGCATCTCGATCGGCTGTCGCTGATCTTCTTTCATCAGCCCAACTACGACGCGGTGGTCGAGTGCCTGCCGAGTTGCGTCAGTGCCGACAATCCGGCGCGCTACGGTCGTACGACCTCAGGCGATCACATCACGATGAAGCTGACAAAGCAGCGCGCGCCGGGGCTCGAAGCGGTGGAAGCCGGCAAGTCCCAAGGCCGCCCCAAAGCGTGGCTGTACCCGCCTGAGGCGGACGAGCGTGTAGGCTGAGGCTCGACCGTTATCCTCACCCGAATGTGATTGGCGTTGCGAATTCGTCAGGCATGGGCGTGCTACGATGCTGCCATGACTAAGAGAATGAACCTTGGCGTTATCCTTGTCGCCGCGGCCCTCGCGGTGGCGCCGCTCTCGGTGCGGGCAGACAGCCCGAAGGTTGTCCTTGAACTGTTCACGTCCCAGGGCTGCTCGTCGTGTCCGTCTGCTGACGCATTCCTCGGGGAGTTGGCGGAGACCCGCGACGATGTGGTCGCGCTCTCGTTCCACGTCAATTACTGGGACTACATCGGCTGGGAGGATCGGTTCGCGACGGCGGAGACGACGGCGCGGCAGAGGGAGTATGCGCGTGCTCTCGGCGTCGCCTATGTTTACACACCCCAGCTCGTGATCGACGGGGCGCGCCATGCGGTGGGGTCCAACAAGCAGGCTGTGACCGACGCGATCGCCGTGTCGAAGGCCGTGAAAGCGAGGCGGGTAGCCGTGGCGCTCACATCAAGCGCGTCCGACCGCCTCACGGTCGAAATCGGCCACTCCGATGGCTACTACGGGGACGCCACGGTCTGGCTTGTGTCCGTCGATCGGCAGCATACGACGACGGTCGATGCCGGCGAAAACCGGGGGCGCACATTGGTCAATTATAACGTGGTGCGCGATTACCGCTCCATCGGGAGGTGGACCGGCGGCGCCATGACCTTCGAGCTCGGGCCGGACGAGCTGTCAAGCGCGGCCGAAGGCATGGGCGACGGCTGCGCCGTCCTCGTCCAGGAGAATCGCGGCAAAGGCCGCATCATGGGCGGGGACCTGGTCTGGCTCGCCGAGAGCTGACGGGTCGCTCCGGCTGCCTGGGACGCTGGGCCAGTTCTGTCACTCTGCGCGGGCGCCTGTCACTCCGTTAGCGCGCGCGATATGAGCCCCGAAAGACGCTTGGTGAAGGCCGAAGGGTCGGGGACCGGCTCGCCCTCCAGGATGAGTGCCTGATCCATCAACAGATGGGCGGCGTCCTCGAGCGCCTCCGTCGCTCCCTTTTGCCCAACCATGCGCGCCAGCGCGCGGGTCAGATCGTGTGACGGGTTGATCTCGAGCACACGCTTCTGCGCCGGCACCTCGTGCTTATGTTGGCGCAAGAGCCGCTCCAGGTGCATGTCGAGGTCGCCCTCGTCGGCGACGAGGCAGACAGGGCTGTCGGTCAGGCGTTCGGAGGTCCGCACGTCCTTCACCGCGTCGGCCAACGTCAGCTTGACCAGGGCGATCAGCTTGTCGAGCTCGCCTGGCGGGGGTGCGTCGGTCTCATCCGGCTTGTCCTCGTCGCGCACAGCGAAGCGGTCGAGGTCCGCGGCACCCTGGGTCACGGAGCGGAACGACTTTTCCTTGTAGGCGCCGACCACAGGTAGCCAGAACTGATCGACCGGGTCGGCCATGAGCAGCACGTCGATCCCGCGCGCACGAAAACCCTCGACCTGCGGGCTGCGGCGCAGCGCATCGGGGTCCTCCCCGCTGATGTAGTAGATCGCCTCCTGCTCGTCGGGCATTGAGTCCACATACTCGTCGAGCGAGAGCCAGCGATCGCCGCCGCCCGTGGACCGGAAGCGGACGAGGGGAAGCAGGCGGTCCTTCTGCTCGGCATCCTCGTAGAGCCCTTCCTTCAGCACCGCCCCGAAATTCTCCCAAAATGACGCATACTCCTCTGGCGTCTTCTTGGCGCGCTTCTCGAGTTCGGAGAAGACGCGCTTGACCAGGCCGGTCCTGATTTTCGCCAGAATCGGGTCGTTCTGAAGGGTCTCGCGGCTCACGTTGAGCGCGAGATCGCTGGAATCCACCACGCCCCGGACGAAGCGGAGATAGGGCGGGATCAGCCCCTCGCACTCGTCGGTGATGAAAACTCTCCTGACATAGAGCCGAACCCGGTGCTGGCGCATCGGTTCGAACAAATCGAAGGGCCTGGAGTCCGGCACGAAGAGAAGCGCCGTGTATTCGATGCGCCCTTCGGCATGGAGGTGGATGGTGTGCCAGGGATCGCCCTGCATGTGGGCGATGTGGTGGTAGAACTCGCGGTATTGGGCCTCGTCGATGTCGGTCTTCGGCCGACTCCAGAGGGCCGAGCCCTCGTTGACCATCTCCTTCTGGCCGCTATCGTTTTCCAGCCAGATCGGGAGGCCGATATGGTCGGAGTAGGCCTTGACGACGGTGCGGATGCGGAGCGGTTCCAGGAACTCGCGGTCGTCTTTGCGCAGGTGAAGCTCGATCCTTGTTCCGCGGGCGGCGTCGGCCTCCGGCGCGATCGAGAACGATCCGGTTCCGTCGGACCGCCAGCGCCAGCCCTCGGCCTCGTCGGGCTTGCGCGTCACCACCTCGACCCGCTTCGCAACCATGAAGCACGAATAGAAGCCCACACCGAATTGGCCGATGAGACCGGCGGCGAAGCCATCCTGCCCGTCCTGCTCGTCCTGTCCGTCGCCGCCGTGCGACTCGGCCATTTGCTTGACGAACGCCTCGGTGCCGGAGCGTGCGATCGTCCCGAGGTTGTCGATCAGCTCTTCGCGGTTCATGCCGATGCCGTTGTCGGCCACCACCAGCACGCCGCTCTTGCTATCGGGCGTAATCGTCACCGCGAGCGCAGCGTCGTCGCCCAGCAGAGCGGGCTGTGTGATCGCCGCGTAGCGCAGCTTGTCGCAGGCGTCCGAGGCATTGGAGATCAACTCCCGCAGGAAAATCTCCTTGTCGCGATAAAGCGAATTGGCCATGAGGCCGAGCAGCTTGCTGACTTCGGCCTGGAACGCGTGGCGCTCCCCGTTCGTTTCCGCCATCACTTCCTCCGATTCGCCCGGACTGCTGGGGACTCGGGGCGCTATATGTGACGAACCCGCGGGCGGTTCAACCCCGGGCACGTCTGTGAGAGGGGGTGTGAACGGGGTTGCTAAATCGGTCGCGAGCGCCAATCCTCCCGCCATGGCTCGGCACGACGCCGAAAACGCCGCCGTCACCGCGCTGCTCGGCCCGACCAACACGGGCAAAACCCATCTGGCGGTCGAGCGCATGTTGGCCCACCGCACCGGCATGATGGGCTTCCCGCTCCGCCTCCTCGCGCGCGAGGTCTACGATCGGGTGGTCGAGGCGAAGGGTAAGGGCGCTGTCGCTCTGGTGACGGGCGAGGAGCGGCGGATCCCCGAGCAGCCGCGCTATTTCGTCTGCACCGTCGAATCGATGCCGCTGGACAGGCAGGTCGAGTTCGTCGCGGTTGACGAGATTCAACTCGCAGGCGATCGCGAGCGCGGCCACATCTTCACCGATCGCCTGCTGCGCGCCCGGGGCACGGCGGAGACCATGTTTCTCGGTGCAGGCACCATGCGCCCGCTGATCCGCACGCTTGTGCCCGAGGCGCGGTTCACGAGCCGCCCCCGGCTTTCAACGCTCGCGCACGAGGGGCATTGCAAGCTGGCCCGGCTCAAGCCCCGGAATGCCATCATCGCCTTCTCGACCGAGTCGGTCTACGCGCTTGCCGAGCGCATCCGCGGGCTGAGGGGAGGGTGCGCCGTGGTGTTGGGGGCGCTCAGCCCGCGCACCCGCAATGCACAGGTCGGTCTCTACCAGGCAGGCGAGGTGGACAGCCTGGTCGCGACGGATGCCATTGGCATGGGGCTCAATTTGGACCTGGATCATGTCGCGTTCTCGGCCTACCAGAAGTTCGACGGCCGCTCGACGCGGATGCTTACGCCCGCTGAGATTGCTCAGATCGCCGGCCGCGCAGGCCGCCACCTTACGGACGGCAGCTTCGGCACGACCGGCGGGGTCGAGGCCTTCGACTCGTCCCTCGTGCAGGCAGTCGAGGATCACCGGTTCCCGCCGGTCCGCAGGGCCTACTGGCGCAACGCCGCGCTTTCATTTGAGACGCTGCCAGCGCTGCTCGATTCGCTGGCCGCGTCGCCGCCGCTCCCTGGCCTCCAGCGAACCCACGATGCGGATGACCACCGTACGCTGCTCACGCTCGCCCGTGACCCGGCAATCGCAGAGACACTGACCGGTGCCGATCGCGTCGCGCTCCTCTGGGAGGTCTGCCAAATCCCCGATTTCCGCAAGACCATGACGGAGGATCACGTCGGCCTCGTGCGCCGGATTTTCCTCTCCCTGGTCGAGAGTGGCCGACTGCCTCCGGAATGGGTCGGTCGCTCGATTGAGCGGTTGGCACCCACCGAGGGCGATATCGATACACTGACAGCCCGCATCAGCCATGTTCGAACCTGGACCTACGTGTCCCATCGCACCGATTGGGTGGACGATGCGCGCGGCTGGCAGGAGCGCACCCGGTCGCTCGAGGACGCGCTCTCCGACGCACTCCACACACAGCTGACCCAGCTCTTCGTCAGTCGCAGGGCGCGACTGCCCCGTAACGGCGGGCGGATCGACGAGACGCTCTTCGCGATCGTCGGCGACAGCGGCGCGGTCATGGTGGAGGGCGAGAGGGCGGGGGTCTTCGACGGCTTTCGCTTCCGGCCCGATGCGGAGGCCGAGCGGAGCCGGGGTGTGCTCGCGGCGGCCAATCGTGTGGTCGAGCGCGAAGTGGCGCGGCGGGTTGCCGCAGCGGTGGCGGATGCCGACGATGCGTTCACGCTCGGACTCGAGCCAGGACGGCAAGACGCGCCGCGATGGGGCGAGATCGCCTGGGGCGGCGCCTGCATCGCTCGCCTCGGTCGGGGCGACACGCCGCTCAGACCGACCATCGCGCTCGTCGGCGAAGACCATCTGAGCGCAGCGCAGCGTGAGCGCGTACGGCGCCGTCTTCAGTCTTGGCTGGATCACCGTCTCTCGCGCGGCGCAGGCCCCTTAGTGTCGCTGCGCGAGGCGGCGCTGGACGGCACTGCCCGCGGCGTCGCGTTTGCGTTGACCGAGGCGCTCGGTTGCCTGCCCCGGCGCGCGCTTGCTCCTCAAATCGCCGCGCTCGACAACGCGGGCCGGCACGGGCTCGCCCAGGCTGGCGTGCGGCTCGGCGCGCTCTCCGTGTTCATGCCCGCGATGCTGAAGCCGGCACGGTCGCGTTGTGCCGGCCTGCTATGGTGGGCCTGGAGCGGCGCCGGTACGCCGCCTCCCATGCTCAGCTCCGCAGTCTCGATGGACCGCGACCCGGGCGTGCCCGACGCGTGCTACGCGGCACTCGGCCTGGTTCCCCTGGACACCCAGGTGGTCCGTGCGGACATCGCAGAACGCCTCGCCGCGCGCCTGCGCAGGGCAGCCCGTCGGGAGCCGTTCGCCATCGACCCCGGAATGCTCAAGTTGGCCGCGTGCAAGCGTGCCAAGTTCGACGACATTCTCGGCGCTCTCGGCTACACGATGGTCGGCATCGGCACCGATGGCCTGCAGCGATTTGCCCGGAGCAGCCCGCGCCCGCACAGGCCAGCGGAAAAGAGACGCCGCGGGGGAAGGGGAGTGGACCCAGATTCTCCATTCGCGAAACTCAGCGTGCTTGCCACCGGCGGCGCCCGCCCGTCGTGACGCGGGACGCGCCTGCTCTCCCGGTGAGCCGGCTCGACAAGTGGCTCTGGTATGCGCGCTTTTTCAAGACGCGGGGGCTCGCGCAAAAGGCCTGCGAAGCCGGACGCATTCGCGTCAATGGCCGCCGCATCACAAAGGCGCACCGGACAGTCGGTCCCGGCGACGTGCTGACCTTCGTGCAGGGGAGGATGGTGAGAATCGTACGGATCCTGGAAGTGGCCGAGCGGCGCGGATCTGCGCCCGAAGCGCGGCAACTCTACGAGGAAATCGAGCAGGAGTAGGGCGCGTTTGGCCGGGCGGAGCGTACCCGGGTGGCTCTTGAGTCGGTCGCCGTCGGTATGATACTCAGCGCCCGTGATCGATCGTATCAAGACCCTCTTGCGCGGTGCCGACGCGGGCAGCGCCGGTCCAGTCGAAACCGAGGCGCCGAAGCTCGCCGCGGCAGCGCTTCTGGTCGAGGCGGCGTGCATGGATGGACATTTCGACGGCGATGAGCGCGATGCCATTTGCGCAGCCTTGGGCGCGCATTTTGGGCTTAGCGATACCGAAGCCCACACCCTGATCGATGAAGCCGAAGCCGCTCATCACGAGGCGACCGATCTTCACCGCTTCACGCGAACCATCAACGACCGATTCGACCACGAGGATCGTCTTGCAGTGATGGAGATGCTGTGGGAGGTGGTTTATGCTGATGGGCGGCTTCACGCATATGAAGCCAATCTGATCCGCCGGGTTGGCGGCTTGCTTCACATTACGGATCGGGAACGGGGAGAAGCACGCAAGCGTGTGCTCGCCCGGGTCGGACACGGAACGGAGCGATCGGCCGCCAGCTGAAGGGCCGGCAGCGGCGCACTCGCGAGCGAAGCACGGAGCACAAAGCGAATGACCTATCTGGTGATCGATGCCTGCATTCGGTGCAAGTATCAGGACTGCATCGAAGTATGCCCGGTGGATTGCTTCTATGTAGGCGAGAACATGCTGGTGATCCACCCGGACGAGTGCATCGACTGCGGCGTATGCGAGCCGGAATGTCCGGTCGAAGCGATTATCCCCGATACTGCGGGCGACGACGACTCGGACAAGTGGTTGGAGATCAACCGCAAATTCGCCGAGATCTGGCCCAATATCACGCGAAAAGGCGACCCGCCCGACGACGCTGACGACTACAAGGACGAAGAGGGCAAGTTTTCCAAATATTTTTCCGATAAACCCGGAGAAGGGGACTAATCGAGCAGGCCGGGCGGTGGAAATTGCGCCCCGGCTGTGCTATATCGGTCTCATCAGCGGCGGGGAGATCGGCGCCCGGCCCGAAGCGGCGACCCGCCGAGCGGCCGCCGTTGGCGTAAGGCCCCTTGGGCACGGCCGTATCTCAATCGGACAGGGAATTGTGGACACAGTGAGCAGCAAGGCGCCGTCCAAATCGAAATCCTCCACTAAAGAGCAGTCCCCCGCCAAGACCCGAAAAGGCACCTCCGCCTCCCCGAGTACCGCAGCGCGGTCGACGGCGTCGGCGCGCACCCGGGCGGCGGCGAAGGCGACCGGCACGACGGGTAGTGCTCGGCGCGGCTCTTCGCGGCGGGCATCGAAGCAGCCGGAGTCCCAGGAGGGGGACACGGTGAAGCCCCAGGCGGCGGCCAAGCGCGCGAAAGACGCCAAGGCCGCAAAATCCGCCAAGACGGTCAAAGCTGGGGGTGGGGCGAAGACCAAGCGGGCTACTAATACCAGCGCCGCGGGCAAGCCAGGCACCGCTTCCGCCGAGGCACGGCGGAAGAAGAGGGCCCCGACCGAGATCAACGGCTTCACCGTGGGTGACCATGTGGTCTATCCGGCCCACGGCGTTGGCCGGATTACCGGGATCGACGAGCGGACGGTGGGAGACCTGACCCTGCAGATGTTCGTCGTGGCCTTCGAGAAGGACAAGATGACCCTGCTGGTGCCAACCGATAAGGTCGATTCGGCCGGTATGCGCCGGTTGAGCTCGCGCGAGACCATGGACGCGGCCATCACGACCCTGCGGGGGCGGGCGCGCACACGCCGGGTCATGTGGAGCAGGCGGGCCCAGGAGTATGAGGCGAAGCTCAACTCCGGCGATCCGGTGTCGATCGCCGAGGTCGTGCGGGACCTCCATCGCAATGTCGGCCAACCGGATCAGAGTTACAGCGAGCGCCAGATGTACGAGGCAGCGCTGGATCGTCTGGCGCGGGAGTTCGCAGCGGTGGACAATACCGATACCGAGCAGGCCGCGACCAAGCTAGAGGACGTCCTACGCGCGGCGTAGGGGTCGTCCTCCCTGCAACCAAGTGGGCTGCGCCACCAACCAACGGTTCGTGACGATCCGCAGCGGCGGACGCATCTGGGCCGTCGGCGCCATTCACGGCGAAGCGGAAAGGCTCGCTGCGTTGCACGCCGCAATTGAAGAGCGGTTCCAATCGGACGACCGTATCGTCTACCTCGGCAACTATCTCGGCCACGGCACCCATGTTGCCGCCACCCTCGACGAGATGGTGGCCTTCCGCGGTGCGCTGCTTGCCGTGCCGCACATGGGTGTGTGCGACGTGGCGTATCTGCGCGGCAGTCAGGAGGAGATGTGGCAGAAGCTGTTCCGCCTCCACCTCTCCGTCGAGCCGTCAAGCGTGTTGCGTTGGATGTTGGATCGGGGCGTGCAGCAGACTCTCGCGGCCTACGGTTGGGGACCAGCCGAGGCGCAGGGGCGAGTCAGCAACGGCTCCCAGGAGATCGCGCGTTGGCTCAGCGAGCTGCGCGCCAGAATGCAGCAGTATCCGGGACATCAGGAACTACTCGCGAGCGTGCGGCAGGCGGCCTTTACCGATGATGGCGCTCTTCTGTTCGTGAATTCGGGACTCGACCCGTCCCGCCCCATCGACACCCAGAGAGACGCCTTCTGGTGGGGGAGCGATCAGCTCGCGACGCTGACCCCGCCCTATGCCGACTTCAAGAAGATCATCCGCGGTTTCGATCCGTCGCAGGGGGGAGTCAGCCTGGACGACTACGTTGCGACAGTCGATGGCGGCGCGGGGTTTGGCGGAACCCTCACCGCTGCCTGCTTCGATGCCGAAGGCAGAGCGCTTGATCGGATAGACATCTGACGACAACCTCTGCCGTTGGTAGGGGAGGGGTGCAATGTCCTCTGCAAGCCGAACAGCCAAAGACCTAGACGGTGCGATCAGCGAGCGGATGCACGCGGCCACCGTGTGGGCGCTGCCGGCCCGGTGGTACAGCGACCCCGAGATCTACCAGGCCGAGCGACGTCACATTTTCTCGCGCCAGTGGCTCTGGATCGGCCACGAGGCGGAACTCGCCGAGCCAGGTCAATACATAACGGCGGCCCCCGCAGGGTTCCCTCTCTTCGTGCGCCGCGGCGAGGACGGTGCGTTGCACGGCTTTCACAATGTCTGCCGACACAGGGCCTCCAAGCTGCTCACGGAATCCAGCGGGCGCTGCGACACCATCGAGTGCCCCTATCACGGCTGGCGTTATCGTTCCGACGGCGCCCTCGATCATGTGCCGCTGTTCGGCGAGGCCCCGGATTTTCCAAAGGACAAGCTGTCCCTGTTCTCCATTTCCGTCGACGTCTGGCGTGGCCTCCTCTTCGTGTGCCTGGATCCGGACGCACCGCCACTCATCGAATGGCTCGGTCCGATCGAAGACATCGTCGAGCGGACCGCACCGGCGCAGGCCAGTTTCGGGCGAGAGCTGGTGTTTGTTGCCGACTGCAATTGGAAGACCTATGTCGACAATTACCAGGAGGGGTATCATATCCCCCCGCTGCACCCGGGATTGAACCGTGATCTCGACTGGAAGCGCTACAAAGTCATCAATTTCGACGGCGGCAGCCTGCATGACGGGCCGCCGAAGGATCGCTCGACCCATCCCGGCGCTTTCGGTTGGCGTTTCCCCAATTTTGCGTTCAACTCTTACCCCGACGGGCTTTCCTTCATGCGGATGGAGCCGGTCGGCCCGCGCCAGACGCGCCTCGTCTACGACTACTGGCGGCCGGACTCGGTCAGCCAAGAGGACTTCGAGGCGACGATCGCCTACGGCGTCCAGGTGTCGGAGGAGGACCAATGGATCACGCCGATCATTCAGGAGAACCTAGAGGCCGGCGTGTACGATCGAGGCCCGCTCAGCCCGCGCCACGAGAACGGCGTGCACTACTTTCACCAAATGGTGCGGGAGGCGGTCGGCTCCGCAATGTAAGGCGGCAGTCGCGCTCCATCCGCGTGACCTGGGGCGACGGCACCGCCGCGACCTTCCACCACCTCTGGCTGAGGGACAATTGCGCCTGCCGGCAGTGCCGGCACCCGGATACCCTGGAGCGCATCCTCGATCCCCTCACGGTGCCGGCAGACCTTGACGCCACGTCAGTCTCGATCACTGACGCGGGCGGCCTCCGTGTCGACTGGTCCCCCGAAGGCCATGTCAGCGACTACGACCCGGACTGGCTCAGGGCGCATTGCCACGGGGAGGACGACGGTTCGCCTTGTGAGCCGGTGCCGGCCACATGGGGTGCCGAGCTGTCGAAAGCCATGCCGGGCGCGGACTACGACGCGGTCACGGGCCGCGACAGCGCACTCCTGCGCTGGCTCCATCTCCTGCGCGATTCCGGTGTTGCCGTCCTGCGCGGCACCCCGCGCGAGCCGCTGAGCGTCCTCGCCCTCGCGGGTCTCATCGGCCCGGCACGGGCCACCAACTTCGGCGAACATTTCGATGTCGCCTCGAAGCCCGAGCCCAACAGCAACGCCTATACGGCGCTCGGGCTGCTGTGCCACACCGATCTGCCCAACTGGGAACGGCCACCCGACTATCAGTTGCTGCATTGCCTGGAGAACGACGCGGACGGTGGCGCTTCGATTCTGGTGGACGGCTTCCACGCTGCCGAGACGCTGCGCTTGCGGGAGCCGGCGGCTTTCCGACTACTAAGCCAGTCCCCCATCGATTTTCGTTTCGAGGACAGGGAGTCGGACATTCGCTTCCGCGCCCCCACCATCGGCCTGGACGAGGTCGGTGCGGTGACCGAGGTACGGTTCAATTTCGCGGTGATGGACGCGATCGACGCCCCGGCGGGCCAGATGGGCGCGCTTTGCCGCGCGCTGCGCGCCTTCGCAGCAGTGATTCGCGATCCGGCATTGGAATGTCGCTATCGCCTGCGTCCGGGCGAGCTATTGGTGTTCGACAACCGCCGGGTGCTGCACGGGCGCGCCGCGTTCGATCCCTCAACCGGCCGGCGGCACCTGCAGGGCTGCTATGTGGACCGGGACCAGCTGCTGAGTCGTATTCGCGTCCTGGAGCGATCTGCGCCGTCGCAATAAGAGCAAAGCCAATCAGTTGAACTCGCGCTCCAGGGCCTCGGCGAGCTCGAAGATATCCACGCAGGCGCCGTGGTGCGCGACATTGAAGATCGGCGCCTCCGGGTCGGTGTTGACCGCGATGATCGTGTCCACGTGCTTCATCCCGGCTAGGTGCTGGACCGCGCCCGAGATGCCGAGCGCCAGATAGAGCGAGCAGTTGCTCGCGATCGTGCCAGACTGGCCGACTTGGTGGGCCTTCGGCAGCCAGCCCGAATCCGCGACCGGGCGCGAGCAGCCGAGGGTGGCCCCGAGCCGTTCTGCGAGCGCCGCAAACTGGGGCAGGTTCTTGTCTTCCTGGACGGCGCGCCCGACCGAGAGGATGAATTCCGCTTTGCCGATGTCCACGTCGGCGGGCGGGGCCGGCAGATAGTCGATGTGACGGCCGGCGCCCCGTACGGCGTCCAGCTCGACCGCGAACGGAACGATGCTCGCGTTGCCGGCATCTTCCGGCGCCTTGAACGTCGCGCCCCGCAGCGTCAGCACGATCACGGGCTTGTTGGGAAAGGCAAGGTCCATTGCGACCTTGCCGCCGTAGCCGCCGCGGCTCGCGATAGGCTCAGCGCCTTCGAGCGAGAGCCCGAACACATCGGATGCAAAGCCTGAGCCGAGGCGCGCGGCGACTGCCGGCCCAAAGGCCATGCCGGCCGCGGTATGGCCGATCAGCACCAGTCGCGCCTGCCTGGCCTCGGCGACAGTGCAGACCGCCTCTTCATAGAGCGCGGGATCGAAATGCGAATCGGGAGAGGCCACGGTGACGATCTCGTCTACCCCTTCCCGGTTGGCGGCGTCGGCGAGCGCGTCGGCGTCCCGACCGATGACCAGGACGGTCAACGGCCCGCCGAGACCATCCTTGACCGCGGCGGCAGCGCCGATCATCTCCAGCGTGACATCGCGCAGGAGCCCATCGAAATGCTCGGCGACGACGAGGATGCCGGTCATCACACGTCTCCCCGCTTTTCACGAACGATCTCGGCGATGGCCTTGGCGATCGCGGCCGCATCACCTTCGATCATCGCCGCGCGCCCGGACTTGGGCGGCTCGTACAAGCGGCGCACAACGGCACCGGCCTGATCGAGGCCCACGCTCGCGCCATCCACCGCGGCGATCGGCTTCTTCTTGGCCTGCTTGATCATGCGCATGGTGGCGTAACGCGGCGTGTTGCCGCCGGTCTGGACGGTGAGCAACGCCGGCGCCGGCAGCGCGATCTGCTGGCGCATGCCGCCTTCGAGCTCGCGGGTGACGGTCATCGCATCGCCGCCGTCCCATTCGACGCCGAGAACGACGGCAGCGTGGGGCAAGCCGAGGATGCGGGCGAGCGCGGAGCCCGTCGCACCATGGCCGAGATCGGCCGACTGTGCGCCGGTCAGCACGATATCCGGTCTCTCCTGCGCGGCGACTCCGGCCAGCACACGGGCGATGGTCACCGGGTCGGCGTCGCGCAGTGTTTCGTCCCACACCCTGACCCCCCGGTGGGCGCCCTTGGCTAGCGCGCGGCGCAGGGTGACCTCGGCATCCTCCGGACCGATGGTGACGGCGACCACCTCGCCCGCGCCGAGCCGTTCGGTCAGCAGCAGTGCTTCCTCCAGTGCCGCCTCGTCCCACTCGTTCAGCTCGTGCTCGAAATGCTCGTCCGCAATTGAGCGCGCCTCCTCGTCGATGGCGAAGTCCGCATTCAACTCGCCGACACGCTTGACCGCGACAAGTACACGGGGGCCATCTTTCTCCGGCACTTCGTAGGGGGGGAGTGTTGCCGCGCTGACCGGCGCCGGGCGCCACGGGCCGGCCGGCGGTGCTGTTTCCTGCTGCTCGATCGCAGGCTGGACAACAGGTTGCGACGCGCCGGCGGCAACCGTGGGCGCCCGGTCGGCAAGCTCGCCCAGCACGCGCTCGGTCACGGCGTCGGCGAGGCGGTCGGCCAGCCGATCCGTCACGGCATCGGCAATACGGACCGCCGCAGCCTCGGCGATGCGATCGACGAGCGCCGGCACCTCCTTGAGGTCGATGCTCTTCAGATCGATCGCCTCCGCGACCAGCTCCGCCAGGTCCTGGACCACGAAGTCGCCCTCGTGGCCGCTGGTCTTGCGGGCGTCTTCGAACATGGTCATGTCCTTGGGGCAGCAAACGACGAAGGCGTCGAGATTACCGAGAGACGCCGCCTCGTGCATTCGGTTCTCGGAGGGCCGCTCCTTGCCAACGGGATCGGGCATCCAGATGCGCCCGCCGCCGGCGCCGCAGCAGAACGAGTTGTCGCGGCAGCGCGGCATGTCGATCAACTCGCAGCCGATGAGCTCCAGCACCCGGCGCGGCTCGTCGTAGTGGCCGTTGAGCCTGCCGAGATGGCAGGGGTCATGGAGTGTCACCCGCATGCCGAGAGGCTTCGCGACCGTGAGGCGCCCGCTCTCCAACAGCTCCGCGAGGACGCTCGTGTAGTGGCGGATCGGCGCGACATCGCCGAAGTCGGGATACTCGTTGCGGATGGTGTTGTAGCTGTGGGGATCGGTAGTCACGATGGCTTCAAACTGTTGCGCCGCGCCCATCGCCGTCAAATTGTGTTCGGCAAGTGATTCGAAGAGCCCTTCCTCGCCGACCCGGCGCACGTCGTTGCCCGCGGTCCTCTCGCTCTCGTAGAGCAGGCCGAAGTCGAGACCGGCGGCGCGGAACAGTCGCGCGACCGTGCGCGACACGTCCTGGTTGCGCGGGTCGTAGGAGGCGTAGTCGCCGACGAACCAGAGATGCTCGGCCGGCTCGGCGCGGATGTCCTTGACCGGGAACTCGAGCGCCGCGGTCCATCCGCCGCGGCTGCGCGGGCTTTCGCCGAAGCTGTTGCCGCGGTTGGCGATCATGTCGAGAGTGTCGCGGAGCTGCTGGTCCATGGCGCCTTCCTCGACGAGCTGGCGCCGCATTTGCACGATCATCGGTGGGTGCTCGATACCGACCGGGCAGATCTCCATGCAGGCGCCGCAGGAGCGGCATGCCCACAGTGCTTCCGCCTCGATCACGTCGCCGATCAGCGTCGGGCCATTCGCTCCCGGCCTGAAGGCGCTGCGCGCGGCATGGGCGCGCAGGTCGAGGATCAGGTCGCGCGGGCTGAGCGGCGCGCCACTGGCGGTGGCTGGGCAGGCCTCGTGGCAGCGGCCGCACTTGGTGCAGGCGTCGAAGTTCAGCAGATCTTTCCACGAGAATTGACCGATGCTGCCGATCCCGACGTCGGGCTCTGCGTCCTCCGCCGAGGCCGCGACGGCAAGCCTGGGCAGGCGGCGGAGGGCGAGGGCGTCGCGGGTCGACAGCGAACCCAGCACCGCGATCAAATGCTTCGCCTTGGTCCAGGGAATCGCCGCGATGAAGGCCAATGCCGCGACACCGTGAATCCACCAGTTGGCCCGGCGCACGGCAGCAGCCCCCGCCTCGTCCATGCCTAAGCCAAGAAAGATCTGGGCGAGCACCCAGCCGACCGGCGACCAGGGTCCCCAGGCCGGTTGATCCATGGCGAGCCGTACCCCTTCCTGGAGGAAGCCGGTCACCCCGATCAGGAGCAGCGCCCAGAGGAACAACGCATCGTCGCGCAGCCAAGCGCGCGCGCCCGGCCGCTCCTCGGTCTCGCCGCGGTACTCCCGCCGGTAGACGAGCTTCGCAGGCCGCACCTGCCAGCGGCGCCACATCATGTAGACAACGCCGACGATCAGCCCGAGGCCAGCGAGGTCGGCGATCAGGCTGAAGGCGAGATAGAAGGGGCCGTGCCAGAAGGTGAAGCCGAAGAAGGGCTCCGAGATGTCGTACTCGACCGTGATGATGCTGGTCGCGGCGAGCAGCAGGAGGAAGCCGTACATGATCGGCGTGTGAGCGTGGCCTGCGGCGCGGTCGCGCCGGCGCACGGTCCGCTGGGAGAAGACGTCGAACACCATGCGCCAGAAGCCGCGCCACGGATGGACAGGGACCGGGTTCCGGCGAGCACGGGCGTAACGGAAGATGTGCCAGGCGACGCCGGCCGCGCACACGGCCATTGCAGCCCCCGCCACCACGAAGAAGAGCGTGTGGCCGAGGGAGGTGATCTCCCAGAAGAGCTCGCGGGTCTCCACAGGCTCACCCGGCCTCTGCTATGTCCTAGCCGCCGAGATACACCTTGCGGACGTGCTGGTCGTTGCGGATCCGCTGTGCCTCGCCTTCCAGCGCGACGCGGCCGGTTTCCAGCACATAGGCGTAGCGCGCGAGCTTGAGCGCAAGTTCCGCATTCTGTTCGACAAGCACCACGGGCACGCCGCGGGCGTTGATATCGACGATGATCTTCGCGATCTCCTGCACCATCACCGGCGAGAGGCCGAGGGAGGGCTCGTCGAGCAGCAGCAGCCTGGGCCGTGCCATGAGCGCACGACCGATCGCCAGCATCTGCTGCTCACCGCCGGATAGCGTCTTGCCGTATTGGGTGCGCCGCTCCTTGAGGCGCGGAAAGCGCTCGTAGACGTTTTCGAGGTCCTGCTTGATCCCCTCCTTGTCTCGCCGGAGGAAGGCACCTGTGTTCAGGTTCTCGTAGACGGTGAGTTCAGGGAAGACGCGCCGCCCCTCGGGCACGTGGGCGATGCCTCGCTTGACCACCGCGTCGGCCGGCAGCGTGTCGATGCGCGCGCCATCGAACCAGATCTCGCCCCGACTTGCGCGCACGAGGCCCGAGACCGCGCGGAGCGTCGTGCTCTTTCCCGCGCCGTTGGCCCCGATCAGGGTCACGATGTCGCCCTCGTCGACCTCCATCGAGACGGCGCGGAGTGCCGTTACCTTGTTGTAGTGGACCGTCAGAGACTTGATCTGAAACAGCATTCAGACTGTTCCCAGATAGGCTTCGATCACCGCCGGGTCGGAGCGGATCTCGATGGGCGTTCCTTGCGCCAGCAACTCGCCGAAGCTCAGCACCGTGATACGGTCGCAGAGGCCCATGACCGCCTGCATGTCGTGCTCCACGAGGAGAATGGTGACACCCTGGCTACGCACGCGCTCTACCAGCACCATCATCTGCCGCGTCTCTTCGGGGTTCATGCCGGTGAAGGGTTCGTCCAGCAGGATAAGTTTGGGCTCGGCGGCGATCGCGACCGCGATGCCGAGAGCCCGTTGGTGGCCGTGCGGCAGGTTGACTGTCTCGTCGTCGCGGCGGTCGCCCAGGCCCATGAACTCGAGAATTTCTGCAGCTCGTACTTCCGATGCTCGTTCGGCGCGCCGGCTGGTGCCCAGCAGCGCGCCGAACGGCCCCACCTGTGACTGCATGTGGCAGCCGATCAGCACATTCTCGAAGACGGAGAGCTCCTGGAAGAGCGTCGTCGCCTGGAAAGTGCGGACCACGCCCCGCGCCGCAATCCGGCTCGGGCGAAGCCCCGAGATTCTGCGTCCGCCGAAGAGGATTTCGCCGGCGGTCGGCTTGTAAAAGCCGCTGATGACATTGAAGGTCGTGGTCTTGCCGGCGCCGTTCGGTCCGATCAGCCCGTGGATCTCGCCTTCGTCGACGATGAAAGAGAGATTGTTGACGGCAGCAAGGCCGCCGAAGTGCCGGGACAATTCGCGAACTTCAAGCAGGCTCATCGGCGTCGCCGTGGGTCGGACTCGCTATCGTGACGCGAGGAAGCCTAAACCCGCGCCGCCCGCTGCGCCATAGAAGATCGCTACAGGAGCGGCACGGTTCGAAGATATGTGTCGGACCGCTCAGCGGCCTCCGGCCGCCCTCAGGGCGTGCTCCAGATCCGTTCGCAAGTCGGGCTTGGCTTCGAGGCCGACCGAGAAGCGCACGAGGCCATCGCCGATCCCGAGCTTGGCACGGGCATCGGCGCCGATCTTTTGATGCGTGGTGCTGGCGGGGTGGGTGGCGAGGCTCTTGGCATCGCCCAGGTTGTTCGAGATATCGATCAGCTCCAGCGAATCAAGAAAGCGGAAGGCGGCGTCCCACCCGCCCGCGAGATCGAACGCGATCACGCTGCCGCCCCGGCTCATCTGCCTCGCTGCGAGCGCGTGCTGGGGATGGCTCGGTAACCCCGGGTAGTGGACGGCGGAGACCGCCGGATGGCTTTCAAGAAACGCAGCCAGTCGCGCGGCCGTCTCACACATGCGCTCGATGCGTAGCTCCAGCGTCTCCAGCCCCTTGAGCATGACCCAGGCATTGAATGGGCTCATGATCGGACCTGTGGTGCGTATGAAGGGCACCAGATTGCTCGCGAAGAAGTCGTCGCGGCCCAGAATGGCACCGCCGAGGCAGCGGCCCTGGCCGTCGATGTGCTTGGTCGTCGAATAGACCACGATGTCGGCGCCGAGGGCGAGGGGACGCTGGATTATCGGCATGCCGAGCACATTGTCCACGATGACACGGGCGCCGACGCGGTGGGCCAGCGCCGAGACCGCTGCAATGTCGACGATCGCCATGGTCGGGTTGCCGGGGCTTTCGAGGAAGACGCAGCGGGTCTCCGGCCTGAGCGCGCGTTTCCAGGCGTCGAGATCGGTGCCGTCAACGAGGTCGGTCTCGATCCCGTAGCGGGGCAGGAGTTGGTCGATCACCACGTGGCACGCGCCGAACATGACCTGGGAGGCCACGACGTGATCGCCGACGTGGAGTTGGCTCATGAGCGCCGCGAAGACCGCCGCCATGCCGCTCGCCGTCGCCTGGCAGGCGTCCGCGCCCTCGATCAACGCGAGGCGATCCTCGAACATGGTGATGGTGGGATTGCCGAAGCGCCCGTAGACGTAGCCCGCCTCTTCGTCCGCCGTGCGCGCGTTGCCCTGCGCGGCCGTGTCGTAGACAAAGCCCGAGGTCAAGTAGAGCGCCTCGTTGGTCTCGCCGTGATGCGAGCGGTCGATCCCGCCACGCACCAACTGGGTCGCGGGTGCCCACGCCCGCTCGCGTTCCTTCCGCCCCATATGCAAAAATCCCGGCCGCGCTGGCCGGGGTCCCTCCCTTCGACCTTTTAGCGCGCTTGTTTAGCGTGGCCGCAAGCTGGTCGCTCAAATCGCCACGTTCGTGAACTAGAGACCACGGCAGCCCGCGCGTCAAGGCTTTGGGTTGTCCAACTGTGGTTCAGTCTGAACTGCGCCCAACGAATTTGCCGAGCGCCGGCCAGTCGCGCCAGATGTCCAGCATCGAAACGACGCGGTGATTGGCCAGTCCGCGCACCGAGAGCTGGAAAAAGCACATGTAGCGAATGTCACCGGACAGGTTCGGCGATGCGGCGTGGGCGAGCTGGTAGTGGGCGAGGACGATGTCGCCCGACCTCCCCGTGATGGGTATGGGGCGCGGAAGACGAATCCCGGATGTCGTCACGTCGCCCCGTTCGAGGGAATGGACGCCGTGATCCCGGAAATGCCGCTCGAGCTTCAGGTGCGTGCCGGGCCAAACGGTAAAGTTTCCGCTCAGCGGCTCATCGACGTCGCTCAGCATGATGCCGAGCAGAAGCGTGAACCCGTACACGACACCGTCGTCGGGTAAGCCGTTGTACGGCGTGTGGTAGCCGTCCAGGTGTGGAGCATCGAGCGTGCGGGGCGTTCCTTCGGGCCGTGGAAAGCGCAGGGCGATCTGGCACTCCCTGGGCCTCTCCACGCGGCGATCCCCGACCAGCGAGCGCACATACGACCAGGCCCTCGGGTTCGTCGCAAGGCGAAGCAGCCGCGGGTCCTCCACGAGCTCTTCGCAGAAGGACCGCGCGTTCATGCGCGCGACGCCGCGCTTGTCGATACCAGCCCCCAAAGAATGATTGATGGCGCGGCGGACGAAACTTGTCGGAACCGCAGACGCTACGTGCAGGAATCCTTGCTGCACGAAGAACCGCTTCTCGGCATCGGTGAGCGGATCTGCCGATCCTGAGTGAGGTCCTTTCATACGCTGCAGTCCTCTCCGGGCGCGTCCCTCCACATGGAACGTTGGCCGTGCCTGAAGCCGGGCGCTATAGTGCCCGCGGCCCGGCGGCGGCGGCGTGCCGCCCCGTGCGGGCCGGTCGGAGCGTGGCGCAGCCTGGTAGCGCACTTGACTGGGGGTCAAGGGGTCGGCGGTTCGAATCCGCCCGCTCCGACCATTTATCTGCCAGCCGGCGGTGGGAGTCCGCACGCGCCACGGTGCGGCACGGTGCGGCACGGCAGGGGGATGATGCTGGCGCGCCCGGCAGGACTCGAACCTGCGACCCCATGATTAGGAAGTAAGTCCCAAGCTCGTTGCGAGCGATTGCCGACCGTTGCCGCGCGCTTCCTAACTGATTGAAATGTGGAATGCATTCCACCCATTCGTTGCGCTTGTGTGCGGCGCATTGCGCTCGTATGCTGTCTGAGTGGTGACATGACGGTGACACGGGTGGTGACATGAGCCTCACGGAACGCATGGTTCGCGACGCCAAACCGGACGGCAAAGCTAGGACGATCTGGGACAAGCAGGTGATGGGCCTGGGCCTCCAGATCACGCCGACGGGCATCAAGAACTACGTGATCCGCTACCGGGTGGGCGACCAGAAGAGACAGGCGATCCTCGCCCGCGCCGGCCAAATCTCATTAAAGGATGCTCGCGAGCGAGCCGGCGCGGAGCTTGTCCGCATCCGCGCCGGTGAAGCCGATCCGTTGCAGCGGCGACGCGATGCACGCGAGGCGCCGACGATGGCCCAGTTCATCGAGCAGTTCTTTGCCGTCGAAGTGCCGGCCCGGATCGCCCGCGGGCGCATGAAGCCGATCACGGCGGAGACCTATGGCTATCAATCTCGTACGCACATCCTCCCGGCCATCGGCGCGCGCCGCGTCGCCAACGTGACGCGCGCCGACATAGAGCACATGGTCGCGTCACTCCCCGGACCGACACGCAACCGCGTCCTTGCCTTGGCGTCTCGACTCTTCACGCTCGCGGAAACATGGGAATTGCGAGCGCCCGGCACGAATCCGACCCGCAAGATAGAGCGCGCCCGCGAGGAAGCGCGCGACCGCGTGCTTTCTTCGGCGGAACTGGCGGCACTGGCGAGCGCGCTCAATGAGGCTGAAGCGCGGAGCCCCGCCAATGTCGCCGCCATCCGCTTCGCGGCCGTGACGGGATTGCGGATCGGCGAAGTGCTTGCCGTCCAGTGGGAGCATATCGACTTCGAGTCGGGCCGCCTTCTATTGCCGGAGACCAAGACGGGCCGACGCTGGCATGACCTGCCAACCGCCGCGACGGAACTCCTGGCGGACACTCCGCGCCTTGGCGATTGGGCGTTCACTAACAACGGAACTTCGCCCGCCACCTACAAGCGGGTGCGAGAGACCTTCGCCCGAGTCGCCGAGGCGGCCGGCCTCCAAGACGTGAGGCTCCATGACCTTCGCCGCACCGTCATGACTCGGGCGGCGATGGCGGGGGTGGGGACTCACGTCCTGCGCGACCTGCTGGGCCACAAGACGACGGCGATGGCCGATCGATACGTCCGGGCCGTCGGTAATCCGGTGCGCGACGCTCGGGAACGGGTCGGCGCCGAAATGGCCGCCATGATGGCTGGCAAGGCCGGCGAAGTTGTGCCGATGGAGCGCCGCAATGGTTGAGAGGCGCGCTCAGAGCCCTGACGTGGATAAGCTGCCGGTCAAGCTGGAAGCGGCGATTCGCAAAGGAGTACCATTGGATATTCCCAAGGCCGCCATATCTCTGTTTGAAAAATATGAAAAACTGTCTCCTGACGAGAGGGAGCGCTTTCTCGGGACCAGGATCGAGGTTGCTCGAGGGCATAACCGAAGCTTGGACTCTCAACTGGCATGGGCGGTCTTGAACGAACTGAGCGAGCGAATTCTGGAGCGCGACGAAATGCCCCCCAAGCGATTGGCCCAATTCTCTATGGAGGTTCAAACCGTGCCTATCCGCTTTACGCATACACCCACTAGGGGTAGATTGTGTACGTAAAATGGCGAGCGGAAGCATCCTACATGTAGTGTGTGTCTGCATTAACCGGATAGGCACGGTTCAAACTGGCCGAACCGCTTATGCACATGGCTCCGGTTCGATCAACATGCTGTAGGTAAGGGGTTCTGCATTGGTGGCGAGGCGGAAGAGCGAGCGGAAAGCAGCGTGGCGGGTTTTGCGGCGGTTGAAGCGAAAGACGAACTCATCGAGATAGGCCTGCAGATGCTTGCGACGCAGCCCGTGGTAGACGCCTCGCGCCCATCCTTTGAGGTTGGAGAAGACTTGGTGGATCCACGGCAGGACGAGGTGAGCGGCGGTCTTCCCGACGACATGGACATTGTGGCGATCGGCGGGGACCGCAGCGTAGCCGGACCAGCCGTCGGTTTTCGCGATGGCGTCGGGATCGGCGGCGGTTTCGACGAAGTGTCCGAGGTCGGCGGCGCCGTAGGAGGAGATTTCGGCCAGCCGCAGGCGGCCTGGGATGTTTCCGTCCCCGAGTTCGATGGCGCCGACGATGAGCATCTTGCCGTCGTGGCTGCGTCCTTGCCCTCCGGTGGGAGGATCGTCTTTGGTCCGGAATGGAAGGCTGGCCTCGTCGATTTCCACCAGGCCCGACAACGGGTTGCGCTCGGGGTCGACCATGCTGGCGCGCAGCTTGTGGGCGAGCAGCCAAGCGCTGCGGTAAGAGCCGATACCGAGCTGTTTCTGGAGCTGCAGGGCAGAGATGCCGTTGGAGTGGGTCGCCATCAGGTAGACGGCCCAGAACCAGACGGTGAGCGGCAGCTTGCTGGCGTGCAGGATCGTCCCGGCCGTCACCGAGGTCTGCCGGCGGCAGCCGGCGCACTCGAAGGTGTGTGCTTTTCTGCGCAGCGCCCATCCCTTTTCATGGCCGCACGCGGGACAGACGAAGCCGTCCGGCCAGCGCATTTCGATCAGCCAGGCGGCGCAGGCGTCATCGTCCGGGAACATGTGCTGGAAGGCGAGGAGGCTGTCGGGGACCTGTTTCATGTGGTGGCTCCATCGGCAGGAACGTATAGCGAACATTCTACCCGTTCCCCCGCCCTAACCTCAACCTCAACATCTGGTGGCAAACTCTCGCGACCGGAGCCATGTGCATAAGCGGTCTGGCCGAATACAAGAGAAACCGGCGCGAGGTCGGCCCTCCCGAAGCATTGTGGCAAAGATGCTTATAGTCGCAGCCCACAATATACTGATCGAGTGGAAGGGCTACACAGTGGGCCAGGCCCAGAGGACGGTTGCGAGTTGGATGCGTACAAAGCCAAATGCGGTTGCCCAAATTGTCAGTGACTGGAAGCCACTTGTGACTGAGCTAAACTCTGAAAAAAATCGCCGCATTTTAACCGAGTAGCGATTCATCATAAGCGCGCGCAAAGTCCCGCCACCTGATGAAAGGGGCGGACCATGTTTGACGACGACAAGCTCTATCTCACCGACGATCCGGCACTGAAGGTGCTCGGTAGCTATTCGACATTGTCGCATTGGCGCTCCGAGGGCCGGGGGCCGGCCTATTTGAAAATTGGCAGCCGAGTCGCCTACTGCGGCCGCGAACTGAACAGGTGGCTGGCGACCCGAACGGTTCAGCCCAAGGATAAGGCCGCCTAAGCGAGAACCGACCCTTGGCGCGAGCCGGCCAATGCGCCCGCTTGAAGCCGTCGCATACTTGCACGACAGGGGCGCGCATTTCGTCTTGTGCCACGGCAAGCGGGCGATCTGGTGGAGGTGGCAACGCCGACGGCCAAGTCTAGGGTTGGTTCTCAAGCACGGGCGCGAGATCGGTCTGATCCCCTACAGCGTTGGCGCGTCAGCACTCGACATCGACTATGGCGACATAGGCGAACTCATCGAGGCGAAGCCGCCCCTGGTGACCGTTGCGTCGCCGCGCGGCGCCCATGCGTACTACCAGGACAACACACCACGCGGTAACAAGCACTGGCAGGCGTTCGGGTGCCGAGGTGAGGTCCGGTCGGCGCGCGGATACCTGCGGCTCTACGAAGGCGGCGCGGAGCGTCTGGCGAGCGCCTTGCGACTCACGCCATCCGGTACGGCGCCGTTCCCCGACGATTTATTCGAGGCGATGAGTGTTGAGGCGCCGCGTATGCTCCCAGTCGAGGCGCCGCGCGTCTTTCGGGTGAAGGCGCCGGATGATTTGCCCGACTTGGCAACAATGCTGCCGGGCGGGCGCAACAATGCCCTATTCGATTGCGTCCGATTTTAGTCTTACGCGCAAGACAAGGCGCCCAACCTGGACGCCTGGGCAGACCGGGTGGAAAGGATCGCGAGCCAAGGCAACGAGCGATTTCCTGTCCCTCTCGCGGCAGGAGAGGTCAATAGGCCCGCTTGGTCGGTCGCATCTTGGACCTGGGCCGGCGGTGGCCCCATGGACCATACCCCGGCGACACAACGCCGCAGGGGGCTCAAGTCTGGGCGGGTGCGGCGCGCGGCGACACGCGAGCGTGATAGGGCCATTGTCGAGGCCGTCGAGGCCGGCCAGTCCATGCGCAGCGTCGCCAAGGCGTACGGTCTCGGGGCGCTTCTCGTCAACAACGAAGCCATCCATCTGGTCGCCACCTTCCTCGAGCCGGAACACTTCTTCCTGCCGGTGCACGGCCGCATCTACACCGCCGTGCTGCACATGGTCGGGCGCCGGGAGATCGCGAACCCGGTGACGCTCAAGACATTCTTCGAGAACGACGAGGCGCTGAAGGAGGCCGGCGGCGGACAGTATATCGCCCGGCTCGCCGGCTCGTCCGTGACGGTCATCAACGCCGAGCACTATGGCCGCACCATCCACGATCTACATGTGCGCCGGGGACTCATCGGCGTCGCCGAGGACATGAGGGACGTCGCCTACGACGCGCCGCTCGACCAGCCGCCGAGAGAACAGGTCGAGCGCGCGGAGGCCAAGCTGCACGAACTCCTCGAGGGCGCGCCAGGAACGCAGTCAGAGCGCCGCACGATCGGCGACGCCGCGAGCGGGGCCGCTGCCAGCATCGAGAAAGCCTACAAGGCTGATGGCGCGCTCCTGGGGCTCCCTGTGGGCATCACGGCAGTAGAGAACCGCCTCGGCGGGCTCCAGGCGCCCGACATGATCGTGGTCGGCGGGCGCCCGGGCATGGGCAAGACCGGCATGGCGCTCGGGGTTGCCCTGGCAGCGGCCGAGGCCGGCCACCACATCCTCTTCGCCAGCCTCGAAATGTCGGCCGAGCAGCTCGGCAAGCGCGCGCTCTCGATCCTCACCGGCACCTCGCACTACCTCTTGCAGCAGGGCCAGATCGAGCAGCACGACTTCCAGGCGGTCTACAAGGCGTCGCAGCGGCTCAAGGACATGCCGCTCCTCATCGACGATGCCGGGGGCCAGACGCCCGACTACATCGAGCGCAGCGCCCGCCGGCTGCACCGCCAGGGTCGCCTTGAGCTTCTGATCGTCGATCACCTGCAGCTCATGCGCTCGCCGCGCGAGACCAGGGTGCAGGGGCGGGTCCACCAGATCACCGACTTCACGATGCGCATGAAGGCGCTCGCCAAGGAGCTCGACATCCCCGTGCTCCTGCTCTCGCAACTGAACCGAGGGGGCGAGCGCACCGACAACAAGGTGCCGCAATTGGTGGACTTGCGGGACTCGGGCTCCATCGAACAGGACGCTGACACGATCCTGGTTCTCTTCCGCGAAGCGTACTATTTGGCGAAGGAAGAGCCAGCCGAAGATGACGTGATAAAGCACAAATAGTGGCAGGAAATGATGGCAAGGGCGCGGAATAAAGGCGACGTGTTTGTCGCGAAAAACCGCCACGGCCCGACCATGAAAATCACGCTTCGTTGGGTAGGTGAAGCCATGAGCTATCGGGACTTATTGTGCGACTAGGAGACAGGGCCATGAGCATTCGTGTGATGACACATGTTTGGGACTGCGGACAGCACAACGGAAGCAAGCTGCTTCTACTGCTCGCGCTCGCCGACTTCGCCCACGATGACGGTGGCAACGTCTACCCGAGCGTGGACACCCTGGCGCAGAAGACCCGCTGCGATCGACGCACCGTGCAACGGAACCTCCGGCAGCTCGAAGGCGAGGGCGCGATCCTGCTGGTCAGGACGGCGACGCGGCATGGCCCAGCCGAGTATCAGTTAGGGGCGGCATTTTGCCGCCCCTCAGAGGGTCAGGGGCGGCATCCTGTCCCTTTAGGGGCGGCATCTGATCCGAATCAGGGGCGGCGTGACGTCGCCCAAACCGTTAGTAAAGAACCACCAAAAGAATCCATCAACGCGCGCGAGCGCGCGCATGAGAGAGAGGGTGGTTAGGGAAGAATTCGAAAACTGGTATCAGCACTACCCCAGGAAGGTTTCGCGCGGCGCGGCCGAAGGCCCGTTCGGCAAGGCGCGGGTGGACGGCGGCGTGAGCCTTGAGATTCTGATCGAGGCGACGAAGCACTACGCGGCCCAGATGGCGGGGAAGGACTCTCAATACATCAAGCATCCGTCGACGTGGCTGAACGGGAAGTGCTGGCTCGACGAGCCGGGCCCGCTGTCTCAGACCGGGCTCACATGGTGGCAAAAGCGCGAGATCGACGAAAGCGCGAGGGGAGAGCAATATGGTGAGGAAGTCGATTTGGGTAACAATAGGAGACAATGAGGCTCAAAGATGGTTATTACCAATTTGGTAAAATCCTCCCATCTAACTGTGTTGCCTTGCGCGTTCCAGGGTATTAGCTTCGCGCGATTCGTGCGGTGATCGACGCTGCGATTCGGGAGGCACCACGACCCTCGGCGACAGTCGTGTCGGAATCGACATCAACCCCAGCGGCTCCAAGACGATCGCGGAAATCAAGCGCCGCGCGGCGGACTTGATCGGCGCGGTAGACGCGATCGATCTCCCCGGCGAAGCCCAAGGCGAGATCGCCCGGCTCAAGGCGCTGGCGATGACCGAGATCGAGTCCGCCGTCATGTGGGCGGTCATGGCCGCCGCGCGGTCGGAGGCCGCGTCACGGCTCCCCGGTGTGGCGGCGCGGATTGCGACCACGCTCCGGTCATTCTGCGAGGCGGTGGGCTGGCCACGTCTGCGGCGCTTGTCGGACGCGATCGCGCGCGTCCGTGAGAGCGAGCGCCGGGCGGCGGCAGCGCCCAAGCCGGCGCCCGCACCCGGCCCTCACCGCCGACCCGCAAGGCGAGATTCACCTCGCTGTCACATGGCAACGAGAAATCGACGACAGCGGCGGCAAATATCCGCCGGCCGAGAGCGGCGGCGGCTGGCTCTACGGCACGAGCGACGACCCCCGCCTAGCGATCACGTTGGCGTGGACCGAGGCCAAGTTTGACCGGAGCACGAGGGAGAAATACGAGGTCCTCCACTTCGCCGCCGCGATCGGCAAGGTGGAGGGCAAGACGCTCTTCGTGAACGGCCGGTGCATCAGCCCCGTGACCTACAGCAACATTCCTTGCGACGGGCCGCGCTATCTCGACGTCCGCGGTGCGCTGAAGAAAGACCACGGCGGCGGCTTCTTCACCATTCAGAAGCCCCAGGTCAGCGTCGCATTCGGACGCGGCGACGAGCACATGCCGCAATCGCCCCAGGGCGACCTGTTCAGTACCCCGCCCGGGCCGCTGGCCAAGCGGAACGAGCTAGACGAAGCACGGCTGAAAACGGGCTTCTCCATCGCGTACGGCGGCGCGGCGCCGACAGACCGGGCCGGCGAAGACACCGAGGCCGAACACAGCGCGGCGCTCGCGTGGGACGAGGACAGCTTGATGACCTCGTGCCCCCGCAGGTGCTGCCTCGAGGAGGCTCCATTGGCCGCACCGCTTCACCTCCTGCGCGGTATGCCGGCTGCCATCAACGGCCGCTCCGTCGACTTCCTGGCCTTCCGGCGCCTTGTGAACCAGTGGGCACGGGAACAGGGCACCGTGTTCGGCTCCACGGCATCGTCAACGACCGCAAGCTCCAGCTCGCCGAACCTCTTCCCGCCGACGAGGGCCGCGAGGTCATGGGCTTCCTCTTCCACTGCAAGGACGAGGGATCGGCCCAGACCTCCTACCAGCGGAGCGCCTTCCAGGGTTTTTCCATTCGCGCCGGCGGCCAGGTGCCGCTGCCCGCCACCGTCTCCGCGCTCCGCTGCCAGCGCGGCCCCCACGAGCCCGACGGCGACCACCTCTTCGCCCGCCTCTTCTACCGCGACCGCATCGAGCGCGGCACGACCCTGGAGAGCCTCGGCTTCTCAGACGAAGAGGCCGAGGTCTTCTCCGAGATCCGCATGTCGCTCCGGGGCGGCATCTTCCTCGGCGGCAGCGCCGGCGACGGCAAGTCCACCACCTTGGCCACCAACCTCGCGCTGCAGATGGAGGAGGCGGAAGGCCAGCTCAACGTGGTCACCATCGAGGACCCGGTGGAATACCCCATCCCGGGCGCGGTGCAGATCGCGCGGTGCCCACCACGGGCTCGGGCGAGGAGCGCGGAAAGCATTTTCGGGACGCGCTGATGCACTTCTGCCGGGTCCATCCCGCCTCCGGGATGGTCTCGGAGATCCGGGACGCCGACGCCGCCCGCCAGGTGCTCCAGTTCATCGATACCGGCCACCAGGTGTGGACCACGATCCACGTCCATTCCGCCAACGCCATCCTCTTCCGCCTGCTCGACATGGGAGTGGGCACCGCCGAGGTGTGCAAGCCCGGCAACATCGAGCTGCTGATGAAGCAGACCCTGCTGCCGCGCCTCTGCGACGGGTGCGCCCTGGAAGCACCGGCAGGCGGGCGCGAGGTGCCGGGCTGGCTGAACCGGCATATCGGGAACTGGCCCCTGGTGCGCTTCCGCAACCCGGAGGGATGCGCCACGTGCAACCGGGAGAACCGGAGCGCCGTAGCCGGCAAGGCCTGGAACGGCTACGTGCGCCAGATCGCGATCGCCGAGGCGATCCGCCCGGATGCCGCCTACCTCTCCTTCGTGCGCCAGCGCGACCCGGGGGGCGCCTGGGAGCACTGGGTGACGGCGATGGGGGCAGGCCCATCGGCGGGCGTATCTGGGTGCTGGTGGCAACGGGCAAGGCCGACCCCTTCGATGCGCTCCGCAAGGGGGCCAGGACCGAGCAGGCGGCGTCGGTCGATCCGTTGGCGGTCGCCGATGCCGGGGACGACACGCAATGACCCGGCTCTTCCACAAGCTCTTGGCGGGGCTGGCGCTCGGGCGCAAGGCGCGCACGGACGTCTTCCGCATGATCGCCGACCTGCTCGAAGCGGGGTTCTCGCTGGAACGCGCGCTCGGCATCGCGGCGCAGGTCGCGAAGGACCAGGGACAGCGCGCGCGTGCGCAGCTGCTCCTGTCCTGGCGCCGGGCGCTGCTCGAAGACCGCTTCGCCGAGACGGCGGCGGACGCGCTGCCGGCCTCCGAGGCGATGATCTTCCACGCCTACGGGCGGGTGGACGCAGGGGTGCTGTTCGCGGCCGCCGCGCGGGTGGCGGAGATGCGCGACCGCCAGCTCTCGGCGGTGTGGAAGGCACTGGCCATGCCGCTGGTGCTGGCGGTGGGCCTGGTGCTGCTGCTCTGGGCGGCGGGCGGCTACTTCGTGCCGGTGATCGAGACCGTGAGCCCGCCCGAGGAGTGGAGCACGGGCGCCCGCCTCTTCCGCAGCATGTCGACCTGGCTCCATGCCAACACCCTGCTGTTCGGAGGGATGCTGGCGGGCCTCGCGGCCCTCACGGCGTGGGCGATGGTGGCCTGGACCGGCCCCGGCCGGACCCAGCTTGACCGCATCGCGCCATTCTCGCTCTACCGCACGCTGACCGGCTCGGCCTTCCTGTTCGTGGTGATGGAGTTCCTGGCGGCCGGGATCGACGTGAACGACCGCGCCTTCGAGGCGCTGAAGCGGTCGGCCTCGCCCTACGTCCGCCACCGGATCGCGTCGATCCAGGGGTTCATGGCGCGCGGCACCGGGCTCGGGCGGAGCATGGTGCTCGCGGGGCACGGCTTCCCCGACCCCTCTCTGGTGCCCGTGGTGGCGGCCCTCGACGGGGCGCCGGGATGGGAGAAGAAGCTCGCGCGTTTCGTGGAGCGCTGGGTGGGGCGTTCGGAGGAGCTGCTGTGCGCCCGCGCGGCGGCGCTGAACGGGGCCCTGCTGATCGTGGTGGCGGGCGTCATGGGATCGGGCATCGACGCGATGTTCTCGATCCTCGAGCTGGCCGCCGGACGGTAACGGGAGGAGAGATCATGGATCGAACTGTGGATGACAGGGCCGGTGACGGCGAGCGGGGCCCCCGGGAACAGGGGAGCGCCCTGGTACAGGGGAACGCCCTGGTACAGGGGAACGCCCTGGTACAGGGGAACGCCGTGGCACAGGGGAACTCCCTGGTACGGGGAGCGGCGGCCCTGAGGCAGCTGCGGCGCCGGCGCTACCGGCGGGGGTTCAGCCTGTTCGGGGTGCTGCTGGGGCTGACCCTTGCGGCGGTGGCGATCGTGGGGGCCGTCAGCCTCTACAACGCCGCCCGCGAGTCCGCCAACCGCTCGCAGGCCCTGACGCTGCTCAACCAGCTCCGCGCCAACGTCGAGAGCGTCTTCGCCGGTGCGCCCAGCTATGGCAACAGCACCAACCTGATCGCCACCGTCGACCGGCGCGGCGGCATCCCCGACAGCGCCCGTGTGGTGAGCGGAAATACGGTGCAGATCCGGCACCCCTTCGGCGGACTGGTGACCATTGTCGGCGGGCCGGGCGGAGAAACGAACCAGTTCCGCATCGTTTTCAGAGACGTGGACGACGAGGTCTGCGCCGCACTCGGGGATGCCTATGCCGGCCGCAGCCGCGCACGCGCGGGGATCGTCTCACTCACCATCAACGGCACGGCTCTGACCTCGCCGGTGACGGTGGCGCAGGTGACCGTCAACTGCGACGACGGCGCCGGCGCCAACGATAAGGGAACGGACGAGCCTATCGCGGTCCGCGAGTTCCGGATCGCGAAGAGGCAGCCCCGGCCCATGCCTACGGACCGGTAGGCGAGCCGTGCGAGCGCGATTGCGGTTGGCAGCCATGCAGGGACCTTGTCGAACGGGGATGCGGCGGATGACCGGCCGGGGTCGGTATGCGGGCCGGATGGTGCGGCACAAAGCCGGCGGGTCGGCATTCCCCCGTGTTGTCCCGGGCAGGTTTCGGGACCTTGCCGAGGCGGGCGGTCGGGCCCGGCCGGAGAAGGGTCTGCTGACCGCTCCCGCCCCCGGTACGTCGTGAAACCCGGCGCCGGCAGGCAGGCTGAGAGCTCGGACCGGGAGGTACTGGCCGGGCTGGTCGAGCGCGTCACCTTCCACAATCCCGAGAATGGCTTCTGCGTGCTGCGAACCAGGGCGCGGGGGCATCGCGACCTGGTCACCGTGGTCGGCCACGCCGCCATGGTGGCGCCCGGGGAGTGGATCACCGCCTCGGGCGAATGGGTCAACGACCGCACCCACGGCCAGCAGTTCAAGGCGCGGTTCATCCGCACCGCCGCGCCGTCGTCGGTCGAGGGCATCGAGAAGTATCTCGGCTCCGGCATGATCCGGGGGATCGGCCCGGTCTACGCCAGCAAGCTTGTGCGGGCGTTCGGCGAGAAGGTCTTCGATGTCATCGAGGCGGAGCCGGAACGGCTGCGCGAGGTGGCCGGCATCGGCCGGGTGCGGGCGAAGCGGATCACCGACGCCTGGGCCGAGCAGAAGGTGGTCCGCGAGATCATGGTGTTCCTGCACAGCCATGGCGTGGGCACGGCGCGGGCGGTGCGGATATTCAGGACCTACGGCGCCGACGCCGTGGAGGTCATGACGGAGAACCCGTACCGCCTCGCTCGGGACATCCGCGGCATCGGGTTCAGGACCGCCGACGCGATCGCGATGAAGCTCGGGATCGAGAAGACGGCCATGGTCCGCGTGCGCGCGGGCATCGGCTACGCCCTGACCGAAGCGATGGACGAGGGTCATTGCGGCCTGTCGGAAGAAGAGCTCGGACCGCTGGCGACCCGCCTCCTGGAGGTCCCCGACGATCTGATCCGAACGGCGCTCGATCTGGAGTTGGCCGAAGGCACGGTGGTTGCGGACACGGTGGAGAATACCCCCTGTGTGTTCCTCGGAGGCCTGCATCGGGCGGAGGGGGCGATCGCCGGGCGGCTCCTGCGGATTGCGGCTGGCAAGCTCCCCTGGCCTGATATCGACACGGACAAGGCCCTGCCCTGGGTGGAGGGGAAGACCGGGCTCGCCCTGGCGCCGGGTCAGGCCGATGCGGTCCGGGTGGCGCTCTCCTCGAAGGTAGCGGTCATCACCGGTGGGCCGGGCGTCGGCAAGACGACGATCGTCGACGCGATCCTGCGCATCCTGTCCGCCAAGGGCGTCGATATCCTGCTGTGTGCGCCGACCGGGCGCGCGGCCAAGCGGATGAGCGAGGCCACCGGGTTCGAGGCAAAGACGATCCACCGCCTGCTCGAGGTCGACCCCAGGACCGGTGGGTTCAGGCGCGACGCGGACA
Organism: Alphaproteobacteria bacterium; assembly: GCA_965262755.1. Classification (GTDB taxonomy): domain Bacteria; phylum Pseudomonadota; class Alphaproteobacteria; order UBA828; family UBA828; genus WTGU01. The sequence goes on from OZ253557.1 coordinate 3,618,913, forward strand.
ACCCGCTCGATTGCGGCCTGCTCGTGGTCGACGAGACGTCGATGGTGGACGTCATGCTGATGCGGGCGTTACTGGCGGCGGTTTCCGACGGGGCCGCGCTGCTGATCGTGGGCGACGTCGACCAGCTGCCCTCGGTGGGGCCGGGCCAGGTGCTGGCCGACATCATCGCCTCCGGCGCGGTGCGGGTGGTGCGGTGGACCGAGGTGTTCCGCCAGGCGGCGCAGAGCCGGATCGTCACCACCGCTCACGGCATCAACCGGGGCGTCATCCCCGACCTCTCCCGGCCGGAGGGAGACAGCGACTTCTATTTCGTGCCGGCCGAGGATCCCGAGACGGCGGCAGCCCGGATCGTCGAGCTGGTGAAGACCCGCATTCCGAAGCGTTTCGGCTTCGATGCCATGCGGGACATCCAGGTGCTGTGCCCGATGAACCGGGGCGGCGCCGGCGCCCGCTCGCTCAACATCGAGCTGCAGGCCGCCCTCAACCCGGCCGGCGAACGCAAGGTCGAACGCTTCGGCTGGACCTTCGCGCCCGGCGACAAGGTGATGCAGATCGAGAACGACTACGACAAGGAGGTCTACAACGGCGACATCGGCCTTGTGGCGGACGTGGACCCCGAGGCCGGCGAACTGACCGCGCGGTTCGAGGGACGCGATCTGGTCTATGGCTTCGGCGAGCTCGACACGCTGGTACCGGCCTATGCCGCGACCGTCCACAAGAGCCAGGGCTCGGAGTATCTGTTGTTAAGCCTCCACCTGCGCGGCGCTCCGGCTCGGTCGCGGGAGTAACGGGGGCTTGTGTCTGCGACGCCTCGGGCTTGAACTGGCTGCGGGTGGGGTGAAGAGGCCGTTCGAGCACTGGCGTGCTGTAGCGGCACCCGATGTTAAGCCTGGTCCGAACCATTTTGTCGCCTCGGTCACTGATGGCGCGGGTTTCCCGTGACCTCGTTCAAGAGAATGGGACTTCGAACATGGTTCCTCCCCACTCGCGACGGAGATGAAACCTGGGAGGATGTTCCATGGCGCGCAAGTCTCGAAGAACCCGGCGCCTCAGGGTGGTGAACCCGGACTGCGCAGGGATCGACATCGGCAAGGACCGGCATTTCGTGGCGGTCGACCCGGAACGCAGCGATGAGCCGGTGCGTTCGTTCGGCTCCTTTACCCGCGATCTGGAGGAGATGGCGGCGTGGCTGGCGTCGTGCGGGGTGACCAAGGTCGCGATGGAGTCGACCTCGGTCTACTGGATCCCGGTCTACGAGACGCTGGAGCGCGCGGGCTTCGAGGTGATGCTGGTGCCGCCGCGCATGACGAAGCAGATCGGCGGGCGCAAGAGCGACGTGCTGGACTGCCAGTGGATCTGGCAGCTGATGTCCTACGGCCTGCTGCGGGGAGCGTTCCGTCCGGGCGACGAGGTTTGCCCGCTGCGCTCCTACGCACGCCAGATGAGGCGGCTGACCAGGGACCGCTCCCGCTGCGTCCTGCACATGCAGAAGGCGCTGACCGAGATGAACGTCAAGCTCGACTCGGTGATCGCCAACATCACGGGACTGACCGGCCAGCGCATCCTGCGCGCGATCATCGACGGCGAGCGTGACCCAGAGCGCCTGGCGACGCTCCGCCACCGGGGCATCAAGGCCGACGCCGATACGATCGCCGCGAGCCTTCAGGGGACGTGGCGCGAGGAGCACCTCTTCGCCCTCGAACAGGCCATGCAGCGCTACGACTTCCTGACCCAGCAGATCGACGACTGCGAGGTCCGGGTGATGGCCGAGATCGAGCGCCTGGCACCGCCGGACGATCTCCCGGACGGCGGCGCGCCGGACCCTGCCCCCGGCACGACCTCCGAAACCGCGTCGAGCCGCTCTGCGAACGCCGCAAGCAACTACACCGGCAAGGAGGGCATCCAGGCCCTGGCGTTGCGCGGAATGATGGGCGTCGACCTCACCGCGATCCCCACCATCGGTCCCGGTACCGCACTGGTGATCGCCTCGGAGATCGGCCCGGACTTCTCCGCCTTCCCCTCCGCCCAGCACTTCTGCTCCTGGCTTGCGCTCGCGCCGGGAACCAGGATCAGCGGCGGCAAGAACCTCCCCGGCAAGTCGCCGAAGGCGGTCAACCCCGTCGGGCAGGCCCTGCGCATGGCGGCCATGGCCGCGCGCCGCAGCGAGACCTTCATCGGCGCCAAGCACCGCGCAAGGCTCGCCCGAATGGACACCCCCGTTGCGATCAAGGCGACCGCCCGCGAACTCGCCTGCCTGATCTACCTCATGGTGACCGAAGGCCAGAAATACGTCGAGCAGGGCATCGACGCCTACGAGAAGCGGCGCCTCAACAGAAAGTTCGCTCATCTCGACCGCCAAGCCCGAAAACTCGGGCTCCAACTCGTCCCGAAAATGCAAGGAGAGGAAAAACAGAACCCAATGCTGTCAATCGCTTAGGCACCTGTTACTCAAGAGCGTCGAATTTTGACCCCCCAGAGTCTAGCTTGCTCAATAGGTTACAGTGCAGATCGGCGCCGAACCCCCGCGCCGAACACAAGCAGGCCCTGGAGCTTCAGTTCCTAAGGGGGGCTCAGCGGCACGGACGCGGGCAAAGTCGGCTGAGCGGAGTCGGTGCTCAAGCGGGCGGAGGAGACCGGCCTCAGCCGCGACGAGGCGGGCAACGTCGTCGAACTGGCGGAGTAGCCCCGGGCGGGCGCGGCTCAAATCTTGCCGAGCGCGCGCAGCACCTTCTGGGGCGTGAAAGGCATGTCGGTGAGCCGCGCGGCGAAGGGCGCGAGCGCGTCATTGAGCGCATTCATCACCGCGGCCGGCGCGCCGCAGGTGCCGGCCTCGCCCACCCCCTTGGCGCCGAGATCAGACTCGAATGTGGGCGAGACCACATGGCCGCAACGCATGTCGGGCAGCTCCGCCGCCATGGGCACGAGATAGTCCGCCATATTGGCGTTCAGCATCTGCCCGTCGCTGTCGTACACGCACTCCTCCCAGAGCGCGGCGCCCAGCCCCTGCACGATACCGCCCCGGATCTGCTCGTCCACGAGCAGCGGGTTGATGACGGTGCCGCAGTCCTCGATGCACCAGTGATCCAGCAGGGAGATGAAGCCGGTCTCGACATCGACCTCCAGATATGAAGCCTGCGCGCCGTTGGTAAAGGCGAAGGGGTATTTGCGCGGGACATAGTGACGGGTCGCGACCAGCTCCGACTGGAAGCCGTCCGGCAGGGTATCGGGCCGGTAGTAGCAGATGCGCCCGACTTCATCGAGGCCGATGCGTTCCACGCCGGTCGCCCTGTCCACCACGACCCCGTCGCGGATGTCCAGGTTCTCCGCCTCCTCCTGGAGCATGACCGCCGCCGCGCGCAGGATCTGCTGCCGGAGGGCGCGACCCGCCTGGGCCACCGCCTCTCCGCCTATGCCGGCCGCGCGCGAGGCCCATGTGCCGCCGCCATAGGGCGTGTGCTCTGTGTCGCCGGTGACGATCTTGAGTCGTTTGGGAGGAACGCCGACGGCCGTCGCCGCGACCTGCGAGATCACCGCCTCCATGCCCTGGCCCTGCTCGGTCGCGCCCGTCGCGACGAACACATTGCCCCTGGCGTCGAGGCGCATCGTCGCCCCGTCCTGGGCGGATATGCGCGCGCCGCCCACGCCGTAGAACATCGCGGAGGGGTTCGTTACCTCGATGAAGCTTGCAAGACCGATGCCGCGATAGACCCCCTCGGTGCGAAGGGCGTCGCGCTCCGCCTTCAGGGCGTCGTAGTCCATCGCGTCCAAGAGTTTCGTGAGGCTTTCCTGGTGCGAGAGGTTCTCGAACGGGAGCCCCTGCGCCGACCGGCAGGGATAGGAGTCGTCCGCGCGCAGGTTCCTCCGGCGAATCTCAGCCGGATCGAGGCCGGTCGCACGCGCCGCCGCATCCACGAGCCCCTCAGTCACCGCGCATTTGACCGGATGTCCGACCGCGCGGTACTGGCACATCATGTTCTTGTTCTGGAAGACGACGGTCGCCTGCGCCCGGTAGTGGTCGAACGCATAGGGGCCGCCCATCAGGTTCACGATCTGGTTCGCCTCGATGGCGCTCGTGCGCGGATACATGGAATAGGGACCGATCCCGCTGAGCGCGTCGATCTCGAACGCGAGAATGGTGCCGTCGTCCCTGACGGCGACCTTCCCCAGGACCCGCTGGTCGCGCGCATGGATGTCGGACAGGAAGCTCTCCAGCCTATCCGCCACGAACTTGACCGGCCGCTTGAGCAGGATCGAGAGCCCGACGGTCGCCATCTCGTCCGCATAGGTGTGGACCTTGATCCCGAACGATCCGCCGACATCGCGCGCGATTACGCGGACCCGGTGTTCGTCCAGGCGGAATTGGGTCGCGAGGATGTTCTGGATCATGTGCGGGCACTGGTTGTTGTGCCACACGGTGAGCTGTCCTTCTCCCGGGTTCCAGTCCGCGAGGATGGCGCGTGGTTCGACGCACACCCCGGTGTGCCGGGCAAAGACATAAGTTTCCTCGACGATATGGTCGGCCTCCGCATAGGCTGCCTCGATATCGCCGAAATCCGCATTACGCCGCCAGGCGAGGTTGTCGCCGAGGCTCTCGTGGATGACGGTCGTGGCGGGGTCGAGCGCGGTCTCGGCTTCGGTGACGGCCGGCAGCACCTCCCAGTCGATCTTCACGAGCTCCGCCGCATCCTCGGCCTTGGCGCGGCTCTCGGCGACCACCGCGACCACCGCCTCGCCCTGCCAGGTCGCCGTTTCCAACGGCAGCGCATATTGCGGCGCGGACTTGAGGCCTTCGAGATGCGTCAGCACGCCGACCCAGGGGTAGTGTATCTCCGCGAGCTCCCGTCCGTTCACGACCGCGATCACCCCCGGTGCCGCCCTGGCCGCTTCCGCGTCGATAGACCTGATCCGGGCATGCGCGTGGGGAGAGCGCACGAAGGCCGCGTGCCCCGCCCGCCCGCTGGTCTCGATATCGTCAACGAAGGCGCCGCGCCCTTCCGCGAGGCGGGGCGCATTGGGGCGCGGAATGGACCGGCCGATATAGGAGTTCGGGCGATCGAGGATCCAGCGGTCCGCGATGAGATCGGTCATGACGGGCCTCCTTCGCGCGCGCGGGCCATCTCGAACGCATCCACAATCGCCTCGTAGCCCGTACACCGGCAGTAATTTCCAGAGATGAATTCGCGGATCTCCTGCCGGCTCGCGGCGGGATTGCGTTCCCTTAGCTCGGCGAGGGTCAGCAGCATGCCGGGGGTGCAGTAGCCGCACTGGAGCGCGTTGCGCTCGACGAATGCCTCCTGGAGGTCGCGGATCTCGCCCGTGTCGCTCAGCCCCTCGATGGTCCAAACATCAGCGCCGTCCGCCTGCGCGGCCAGCATGAGGCAGCCGCGCACGATGCGCCCGTCCACCCGCACGGTGCAGGCGCCGCACACGCCGTGCTCGCAGCCGACATGGCTACCGGTGAGGCCGAGCTCCTCGCGCAGGAAGTCCACCAGGTTCATCCGCGCCTCGATGCGGCGGGTCGCCTGTTCACCGTTGACCCGCAGGCCGATTTCGACAGTCCTGTCCATCGCTCCCCTCCCTCAGGCCGCCAGTGGACCCAGCACCCGCCTGGCGAGTACCCCGGCGAGATGCCGGCGCATCGCCGCATCCGCATTCAGGTCCTCGAACGGGTCGAGCTCCTCCTTGAGCGCATCGGCGATCCGGGCGCCGAGGGCGTCCGACCATCTCTCGCCTTCGAGCAGCGCCGCGCTCCGTACAGCGGAGACGGGCCGCTCGCCCACCCCGAAGAATACGAGGCGGCCGCGGCCGAACCTGCCGTCCTCCATCTCGACATGGGCGGCGAGTCCGATCATCGCGTAGTCGCCGTGCCGCCGCGCCAGTTCCATGAAGCCCGACTTCCAGCCCGCTCCGATGCCCGGAACTTCGACTGCGGTCAGCACCTCGCCCGGCTCAAGGGCAGTCTCGTAAAGGCCCCGGAAGAACGCGTCCGCATCCACGGTTCGGGTGCCGCCCTTCCCCGCAATCGTCATCCGCGCGCCGAGGGCAACCGCGCAGGCCGGGAGCTCGGCCGCCGGGTCGGCGAACGCGATGGAGCCGCCGAATGTGCCGCGATTGCGAACCGCTGGATGGGCGATATGCGGCATGGCGCTGGCGATGAGCGGCGCCTGGGACCCGACGAGGTCCGAGGCCTCCACCTCCGCATGGCGGGTCATGGCGCCGATTCGAAGACCGCCGCCGACCTTCTTGATGCCCGCAAGGCCCGGCACGCAGCCGATATCGACCAGCGTCTCGGGGGCGGAGAGCCGCATGTTGAGGGTGGCCATCAGGCTCTGGCCGCCAGCGAGGACTCTCGCGTCCTCCCCGCGCTCGTCCAGCACGCCGATGGCGTCTTCGAGGCTTTCCGGCCTAACATAGGCGAATGGGGCAGGTTTCATGAGCGCGTTCCCCCGCTATTGCGCCGGATTGTCATGCGGGCCATTCAGGGCTCCTCTTGCCGCGCGGCGCCCCCAATCAACCCGCTCAATCGTCCGCCGCCGCCGCGGACGCGCCGCCGGCCGCGGCCAGATACCAGTCCAGAATGTCGCTTCCCGTCCAGAGGACGGCGTTGCCGGCGCCCGAGACCGCGTCCAGCACCTTCTCGAAATACTTGATGCGAAACGGCGTACCGGAAATGTAGGGATGCACCGCAATCGCCATCACCCGTGCGTTCCGCTCCCCCTCCCGGTCGAGGCGCTCCAAGGCGTCCATGCACTGGTCGTAGAACTCCGCCGCCTTATGGTGCTGGATGAGCATCATCGGGATGTCGTTCAGCTCCACCGTATAGGGGATGGATGTGAGCGTACCGTGTTTGGCCCGGATGTCGAAGGGCTGGTCGTCCATCGGGTAGTCGGCGACATATTCGATGCCCGCCTCGGCGAGATAGTCCGGTGTCTCGAAGGTCTCGGTGAGGCCGAGGCCCATCCAGCCCCGCGGTGGACGGCCAGTAAATTCCCGGATGGTCTCGGAAGACAGAAATGTCCGGCTACAGCCAAGTCGACCTTGGCCCGATGCCCGTAAGCCTCCAGTCACCATTGATCGAGACTTACGACGCCATGCACAGTCCAGGCCTAGAAGCCAGCCGATTGCGTTACGATGGCCCACATTTCAAGCGCTGCCCCGCCGCTGACCCGAGAGTCCAGCGGTGGTCAAGTCCGAGCGGTGCTGGATATTTTGGCGCGGTGCTCGGGGGCTGAGGTCTTTGCAGCAATACCGTTGGGGGCCTCGTATTCCTGGTCGAGCTCCTCTCTAACAGCGCGCATCTGACGGCGCTCGAGCTCGCTGACCCGGATGGCCCGCCAGCGTTCGGCGGCGCGGATCATCGCGCCGAACATGAGCTTGAGGACCGCCTTCTCGCCGAAGGCGTTTGGGATGATCTTGAGCCGCCGGCGCTCCTCGACGAAGAGACGCTCGAGAAGATTCGTTGTGCGGATCGCGCGGCGGTGGGTGATCGGCATACGCAGGTGCGCGATGCAGGCTTCGAAGTCGTCCATGAAGAAGGCGTGTTGTTCGGCGTCGTCGTTTGACCCCTCGGAATCGAAGCGAATCAACGCCTTACTACGCCGATCGGCGTCCAACACGCGCGCCGAACAACACTCTGGCGGCGCTACTGCCCAAAGGACTTCCTGCTTATCCATGAAAGTCCGCTCACCGATACCTTGTTCCTGCTCGTGTCTAAGTCCGACGAGGTCACAAAGACGTGGGCGGGAGTTGCACGGTGCGGACTCGGATATGGCACAGCGACTGGAAACCGCGATGGCTCATACGTTGCGTCTCGGCAGCCTTGCTGAGCTTCATGGATAAGCGGGAAGGACTTTAGCAGGCGCTGCCGCTGTGGTATTGGTGCCCTTGTCGTTCTTGGCCAGCCAAGTGGGCGCTGATTTCGGAAAGCGTCTTGAGAAGGAATTGTGGAAAAAATGGAGCGGGCCACCTACAACCCGTTTCCTTCGTCACAGAAATAGTGAATACAATGCCATCTCCCGAGAACTTGTCCATGCCAAGTTAAAAGGTTTCGGACTTCATGTTCCAACGGAGCGAGAAGAAAAGAAAGATAACATCGCCGCTGACTCTCACTGGGAAGCTTGCACAGGAGAGCTAATCCGGAGACTCGCAATAAAAGACATGGCTTATCCCTTTGCTTCCGGTCACACCAGATGTTGATCGGCCTTCTACGTTCCAGGCACGGTTTTCGGACCGTGCCGGGGGATGTGCGGGAGCTTTTGGACTTGAGGAAGTTGGTTTCGAGTGCTGTCAGGCAGGCTGGAGGGCCGGTATTCGGCTCCGATTGAGGCGGATCGGAGGGCGGGCGGTGGCTGGCGCCCGGCCTGCCGGGATCAGACGTGTTGTCCGACGATGTCGCGGTAGTCGGCGGGTCGCAGGCGCGTGCCGATGCCGAGCAGGGTGTCGAAAGCCGTTGCGGTGTGGCGGCGGCGGTTCCAGCGGAACACGAACTCGTCGAGGTAGCGGCGCAGATGGGCGCGGCGCAGGCCATGGAAGGTTCCGAGCGCCCAGCGCTTCAGGTTCGAGAACACACGATGGATCCACGTCAGCACGAGATGGGCGGGCGTTGCACCGACGACCTTGGGCTGGTGGTCGTGGTCGGGCAGGCCGCAATAGCCGCTCCAGCCATCGGTAATCACCCGCGCGCCCGGCGCCGAGGTCCCGGCAACGAAGGCACGAAGGCTGCGCGCGGAGAAATCCCCGATCGGCGCCAGCCGGATGCGGCGTGGCTCGTCCTCGGGCGATAGCTCGACCGCGCCGGCAATGCGCATCTTGCCTTGCGGGCTGCGACCTTGCCCGCCTGTGGTCGGGTCTTTTGCGGTGCGGAACGGGAGGGTGGCCTCATCGATCTCGATCAGGTCCTCAAGCAGGCTGCGATCCGGATCGACCATGGCACGGCGCAGCTTGTGCAGCAGGAGCCAGGCACTCTTGTAACTGCCGAGCCCGAGCTGGGCCTGGAGTTGCAGGGCGGAGATACCATTCGAGTGGCTGGTCACGATGTGAACGGCCATGAACCAGGTCTTCAGGGGCAAGTGGCTGCGGTGCATGATCGTGCCTGCGGTGCATGACCGTGCCTGCGGTCACCGAGGTCTCCTTCCCGCAGGCCGCACATTCCCAGCTCGCCCGGCGCCGCTTCAGTTCCCAGCCCCTGTCATGGCCGCAGGCGGGGCAGACGAAGCCGTCGGGCCAGCGCCTGGCGGCGAGATGCCGGGCACAGGAGGCTTCATCGGGAAAGCCCGCCTCGAAGGCGGCGCGGGACATGGGGCGGTCATATTTCCAGCGGCTGGCCATCACGAAACATTACACGAACATCCTGCCGACGCCCACCAGAAACTCAACATCTCGTCAAACCGGGCTCAAAGGGATAAGCCCTCTACCGTAATGCATCTCGTTGCCGTAAGGGTCTTGGCGGTATTTGGCTTGGTCTTTACCTCGGATGGGTTTAGCTTTGCTCCAAACGGCGCCTTTCTTGTCGGAAATAGACACTAAGATTTCTCCTCTAAGATGGTCCACGGCGGCTGGGGAAGGCCGGTAAACGGGACAGGTGGCTGTCAACAGGTGGGCGCTAAACGCAATTATCGCTGGGCAAGTGTCCATCATAGTGGATGGTACTCAAGACGGCCAGTTACCACATAGTTAGGTTCTGTGTCGAGCAGGTCCTGGCAAAGTGTTGATGGCAGGTCAATGCGCATCAGCGTTCGGAATTGCAACGCCTACAGGATGTCGGCGGCGATGCTGACGGCGATTCGCTCGGCGGAGTCCCTGACCGAGTCGCGCGCAAGATGCGCGCAGCGCGCGGTCGTTACGACCCGGCGATGGCCGAGGAGCCGACCGATGATCGGCAGGCCTTCGCCGAGCGCGAGCGCCCGCGAGGCAAAGGCGGCGCGAAGGTCATGGATTCGGAGGTCATCGAGCCCGGCGCGGGCACGGATTGCGCCGCCAGGGGTGCTGGAGGTCGGTCAAGTGAGCGCCTATTTTCTTGCCGGCTATGACCCAGGGAATGTCACCTGGACGGGGAAGGGCTCGCAGGATGCAAACAGCGGCGTGAAAGAGCGGCACCATCTGCGCGGCGATCTTGGAATCGCGAAGACGCAGCTCGGTCGAATCCAGGTCGACGTCCTCCCAACGTAGCGTCTGGATCTCGTTGAGGCGGCAGCCGGTCCGCATGAGCAGACGGGTGTGGATCTCAGCACCCGACGGCGTCCTGCCCCGGCGCAGGAGACCATACGCAGATGGCTGATATTCTCGACGATCCCGAGAAGCTGCAGGCCGGTCACTCGGCGGCGGCAACGTCGACAACGGTCGCCGTACACTGCGGTTCCGGCACCGGCTCCCCATGTTCGCGCAAGCTCTTGATGTGGTAGCTGATCGCCTGTCGGATTTCCCGTACGGTGTCTTCTCTGGTGTCTCCGGTGGCGACGCAACCGGGAAGGTCGGGAACGTAGGCCGCGTAGTTCTCGGGCGCCCTCTCGATAACGATGGTGTATTGCATCTTCTCCTTCACTCCTTCAGTCCGGCTTGCTTCATGACACTCGCCCATGTCCCTCGTGGAAGATCGTCACCCGGCCTGCCGGCAATGGTCACGGTACCGGGTTTGTCGGGATGGCGATATTGGCGATGACTTCCTCTGATCCGAACCAATGTCCAGCCGTCCTGTTCGATCAAGTGAATTGCATCGCGGACTTTGGGCATGGTTCGGCGCCTTCGGTCATCAATTCGCTTTATGTCGCGGGCCGAGCCCGAGCACGTTCAGGTCGGCGGTATGGCACCGCGCCGCGCACATTCAGCTTGCCGCGTTTCCAGGTCAGCTACAAGCCTCTTCGTCTTGGCCGCGAAAGGTTCGCCCCTCTGCATCTCACGTCTTTGGTTATTTACGAAAGTCTTCAGAAACCTGGCAGGTCGTGTCTTCAAGTCCTCTGTGGTCGAATAGGGCAGGAAAGAGAGGGGCGCGGTAGGTCTCAGCAGCGGCAACTTGGCAACGGGCGGCTCACGGACATGGATGCGTGGGATCATCCCGCCGCCTCGGCGATCCTGGTCGCGATGCGGTTTGCGGCCGACTTGACGGGATCGTTGGCGAGGTGGGCGTAGCGGGCGGTGGTCTGCACCTGGGTGTGCCCCAGGAGTTTGCCGATCATGGGCAAGCCTTCGCCTACCAGAAGACCGCCGCTGGCGAAGCTGTGCCGCAAATCGTGGATGCGTACATCGTCGAGCCCCGCGCGTGCCCGGATGCGCCGCCAGGGATGCTGCAGGTCGGTCAGATGGCCGCCCTCCTTGCGTCCGGCGATAACCCACAGGTTGTCGTCCTGCCGCTGGATGTCGCGCAGCACGGCGATCGCGGGTTCGCCTAGATGGACCACCTTGGCGCCGGTCTTGGTGTCCGGCAGCCTGAGCTCGCCGACCTCCAGGTCGACATGCTCCCAGCGCAGATTCTGGATCTCCGAAAGCCGGCAACCCGTCAGCATCAGGAGCCGGATCGCAGCGATCGCGGAGGCCGTCTCTGAGCCGTCCTGCTCGATCTCCCGCAGGGAGGACCCCAGGCGTCGATACTCAGCGTCGGACAGAAAGCGCTCGCGCTTGTCCTCCTTGAAACGCTTCACATGGCGACAGGGGTTGGTCCCGTCGGGGCGGAGTTCCCAGAGCTCGGCGAGGTTGAACATCTTCGTAATATCAATGCTCGCCTGATGCCGGAACGTGTCTGGGCGTATCGATAGATGCTTGTTTGCAATGGGTTGGACCGATACTCAGACGCCACGCCGTGCCGCATGTCATCGCAGCATACCCCGAGTTGGATTTCTGGTGTTGGGTAAAGTGTTGACACGCACCGCCCCATCTCCCACAATCCCGCCATGCCCGAATCCGCCAAACGCGTCGCACGCAACAAGCTCACCCTCACCAAGCGCGCCGTCCAGGCCATGACGCCCGGCGACAAGCCATGGACCGCCTGGGACGACAAGCTCACCGGCTTCGGCGTCCAGGTCCACCCCAGCGGCGCCAAGTCCTTCCTCGTCAACTACCGCACCGACGGCGGCGGCAGGAAAGCGCCCAACAAGCGCGTCGTCCTCGGCCGCTTCGGCAGAGTGTCGGTCGACGACGCGCGGCGCCTCGCCCATCAGGCGCTCGGCAAGGCCGCCGGCGGCGACGACCCCGCGATCGAGCGCGCCAAGGCGCGCGCCATGCCCCTGCTGGAGCAGGCCTTCGAGGAGTACATGAAGGTCAATCCCAAGCGCGCCGCCAGCTCCAACAGGATGTACCGCGCCGAGTTCGCCAACTACCTCGGCGACTGGCGCACGCGCCCCCTCGACGCCATCTCGCGGCGCGACGTGGAGGACCGTTTCATCCGCCTCTCCCGCGATCACGGCTGGGCGGGGGCCAACCGGGCGATGGCGCTCCTGCGCTCGGTCTATCGCCGTCCCTGCGTCGACCTCGACGGCTTGCGCAACCCGGTCGATCTGTGGCTCGCCGGCGGCGGCGAGTATCATCGCCCGAAGCGGCGCAAGATCTCCACCCCGGCCGAGGTGCTGCCGCGCTGGCGCGCGGGCATCGAGGCCGTGGTCGTCACCCCGGCGGCCCGCGACGCGTTCCTGTTCGGGCTCTACACGGGCATGCGCATCAACGAGGTGCTGCCGCTCCGCTGGGAGCGCGTCGACATGGCCGGCCTCGCCTTCCGGGTCGAGGAGACCAAGACGGGCGAGCCCCTTGAGCTACCCATCACCCGGCAGCTCGGCGCCATCCTGGAGCGCCGCCGGCCGGAGGGCGAAGCGTTGCCCGGCGATCTTCGGGACTGGGTGTTCCCGTCCACCCTCAGCTCTTCCGGTCACATCGCCAATCTGAGTCATCTCTATGCGCGGATCGGCGCGGCGGGCGGCGCCAAGTTCTGGTACCACGGCCTGCGCAATGCCTTCATCACCGTCGCCGAGCGCGACCTGCTGTTGCCCCGGACGCTGACCAAGCGTCTGGTCAACCACTCCCGGCCCGGCGACGTCACCGAGGGCTACGCCGCCGACTGGACCATCGGGCAACTGCGGGGTCCCGCGCAGCAGATCGCCGACCGCCTCGAGGCGCTGCTGGACGGGAGCGCGGCGGGCCCGGCCCCATCCACCACCGGCGGCCCGGTGCCGGTGGCTGCGCAATGACCGCGCCCGCCGCAAAGCGCGTCGCGCGCGACAAGCTGACCCTGACCGCGCGCAGCGTCGAGGCGCTGAAGCCCGCCGCGCGCTCGCGGATCGCCTGGGACGACAGGCTGACCGGGTTCGGCGTCCGCGTGCAGCCCAGCGGGTTCAAGTCCTTCATCGTCAACTACCGCGCCGGCGACGGCGGGCGGAAGGCGCCCAACAGGCGTGTTGTGCTGGGCCGTCACGGGGAGATATCGGTTGCGCGGGCGCGGCAGATGGCGCGGAAGATGCTGGTCGAGGCGGCGCGCGGGGAGGATCCGGCCGGCGAACGCGCCGAGGCGCGCCGCATGCCCGACCTGGAGCGGGCCTTCGAAGACTTCATGGCCTCCAATCCCAAGCGGGCCGCACGCACCGACAAGCTCTACCGCGAGGAGTTCGCCCGCCACTTCGCCGACTGGCGCGAGCGTCCGCTCGACACCATCGCCCGGCGCGACGTGGAAGCCCGTTTTAGCCGCCTGACGGAAGACAGCGGCTGGTCGCCGGCCAACCGGGCGATCTCGCTGCTGCGCTCCATCTATCGCCGCCCGTGCGTCGATCACGACGGCCTGCGCAACCCGGTCGATCTGTGGCTCGCCGGCGGCGGCAGGTATCACCGCAACAGGCGGCGCAAGATCTCCACCCCGGCCGAGGTCCTGCCGTGCTGGAAGAAGGGGATCGAGGCCGCGGTGACCACGCCGTGCACCCGCGACGCCTTCTGGTTCGGCCTCTACACCGGCATGCGGCTGCGCGAGGTTCTGCCGCTCTGCTGGCGCCGCGTCGACATGGCGCAGCTGGTCTTCCGGGTCGACGAGACCAAGTCGGGCGCGCCGCTGGAACTGCCCGTCACCCGGCAACTGGCCGCCATCCTCGAGCGCCGCCGTTCGGACGGCGAGGCCACGCCGGGCGGCCCCGGCGACTGGGTGTTCCCGTCCCTCCTGCCCGGCACCCTCGGCCATATCGCGGACCTCAGCCATCTCTATGGACGGATCGGCGAGGCGGGCGGCGCGCGCTTCTGGTACCACGGTCTGCGCAATGTGTTCATCACGGTGGCCGAGCGCGACCTGCTGCTGCCCCATGCGCTGACCAGGCGGCTGGTGAACCACGCTCCGCCCAACGACGTGACCGAGGGCTATGCGGCCGACTGGACCATCGAGCAATTGCGCGAGCCGGCCCAGCGCATCGCGGACCGCATCGAGGCGCTCATGGACCGGACGCCCCCGACATGAGGCCGGCGCGGGCTCGTCTCTCGCGGCTGCCGACCAAACCCTGTTAGCCTGCCAGAGACGCTTCTATCGGCTCACAGACTCGATATGGTTTCTCATAACCTGAAGGTCGCAGGTTCAAATCCTGCCCCGCAACCAAATCAAACGCCGCTAAAACAACATCTTAGCGGAGTTTCTGATTCTTGGAAACCTCTTCCAAAATGGGTTTCGGAATGTCCTCGGAACGGAATTTGGGACAACTCCGGGCAGCTCAAGGCATCCTCGGACCACCAAACGGGCACTCGGGGAATGCGAGATCGAGGTGACCGTTTCGACGTGCGGTGACGGCGCGGCATTCCATTTCCGAGAGAAGCTGACGTCGATCGGAGAACGGCCGATCCAGGCAGTGGATTGTCGCCGCCTTCGGCAGGGTGGCGTGACCGCGGCTGGCTGGCGCTCCGCGAGACTCAGGTTCCATTTTCTAACGCCGGATTCGGTTGCCGCCCCGACGCTCCGAGCGGCAGGATAGCCACGGTTCCGTAAACCAGCGTAAGTGTTGTGAAGAACCAGTCGATTGCCGCACCCGGGACACAGGCGTCCTGCACGTTGATCCGCGCGGTTCATGACGAGCTCCGCCTGGTGCGCGAGCCCGGGAGGGCTGCCGGCCAGCACCGGTACATGAAATCGAGTATGCCGTTTATGGGCGTGCGCGTGCCTGTGATGCGGAAGACCGCACAGGCCGTCTTCGACCGTTACCGTAGCGCCGGTCGCCCAAGTCACCCCATAGGGTCTACAAGCGGCTCTGTGATCCCTGCCGATCGCCGGGACCCGTCACTGAGGTGCGCCTTGCCATTGGCAGGCGTCCATATAAGGTTGCGCGAGCCCGTCATCCTCATCCAGCCGAATACCAACGACTTCAGATCCAGCGACCATAGGGAACAACGCCTTCGCGCGGCCAGCCAGGCTTCTACTCCTGCGCCAGCCGACCTTCGTCTCCGACGATCCCAACATTGGTGCTCACCATTTCGACGATGGAGCAAATATCTGTCTCATGAGACGAATTTCGCTGATTCGGTTCGATGCGCTCGCCGGCTATGCGCGGCAGCCGCTAGCCCGCGTCCAAGCTGAGGAAGTCAGTTGGTTTGAACTGGCCTCCGGCGATGTCGTTGGGACAGTCATTCGAGACAGGACGGATAACGATTACGGGGGAGTTGTATTCGCCCGAGACGCGAAGCTCAAATTCCGATCCGTCAACGTCACCGAATTCAAACCTTCGATCCGTAGGGCAGAGGTTGCGCTGAGACGTGCGATGGAGAAAGCCGCGCTAGCCCCTCCTGAGGATCATCACCAGGGAGACGAAACAGGCGGCGCGGTCGATTTCTTCGACTTCACACGGAAAGCGGAACAGCTCAGTCCTGACTTCGTCCAACTGGCGACCCTAGAGGCGTACTCCCCGGCTCGGCATATCATCGAGGTGATGATGCGGTGGTACGAGGACGCAGACGGAAACTTCATCGAGCAGTTCCAGACGACAGGATTCGATCAAAGGATCTGGGAACTCTATCTCTTTGCGGCCTTCACGGAGATGGGCTACCAACTCGATCGTAATGTCGCTGTGCCTGACTTCCTGTGCTTCGGCCTGGACGGAGCCCTTGCAGTCGAAGCAGTGACAGTCGGACCGACGCAACAGGGTGGAGAGGTCGTTGGCCCACCTCCGCTGACCACGGCCGAGGAAATCGAGACCTACCTCCGACACTATATGCCGATCAAGTTCGGCAGCGCCCTATTTAGCAAGCTCAAGAAGGCCTATTGGCAGCGTCCTAATGTAACGGGTAAGCCTCTCTTATTTGCGGTCGAGGATTTTTCTTCAGCCGCTTCGATGACTCATTCACGGGCTGCTCTTGAACGGTACGTTTACGGGTATGAGCATGACTGGCACTTCGACGCCCTCGGTAGCCTAGTCATCATGCCCCAGAAGATCGAAACGCACTCGTGGGGTGACAAAGAAATTCCTTCCGGCTTCTTCGATCAACCTGGATCTGAGAACGTCAGCGCCATCCTCTTCAGCAACAGCGGAACAATCGCCAAAACCGCTTATGCACATGGCTCCGGTTCGATCAACATGCTGTAGGTAAGGGGTTCTGCATTGGTGGCGATGCGGAAGAGCGAGCGGAAAGCAGCGTGGCGGGTTTTGCGGCGGTTGAAGCGAAAGACGAACTCATCGAGATAGGCCTGCAGATGCTTGCGACGCAGCCCGTGGTAGACGCCTCGCGCCCATCCTTTGAGGTTGGAGAAGACTTGGTGGATCCACGGCAGGACGAGGTGAGCGGCGGTCTTCCCGACGACATGGACATTGTGGCGATCGGCGGGGAGCGCAGCGTAGCCGGACCAGCCGTCGGTTTTCGCGATGGCGTCGGGATCGGCGGCGGTTTCGACGAAGTGTCCGAGGTCGGCGGCGCCGTAGGAGGAGATTTCGGCCAGCCGCAGGCGGCCTGGGATGTTTCCGTCCCCGAGTTCGATGGCGCCGACGATGAGCATCTTGCCGTCGTGGCTGCGTCCTTGCCCTCCGGTGGGAGGATCGTCTTTGGTCCGGAATGGAAGGCTGGCCTCGTCGATTTCCACCAGGCCCGGCAACGGGTTGCGCTCGGGGTCGACCATGCTGGCGCGCAGCTTGTGGGCGAGCAGCCAAGCGCTGCGGTAAGAGCCGATACCGAGCTGTTTCTGGAGCTGCAGGGCAGAGATGCCGTTGGAGTGGGTCGCCATCAGGTAGGCGGCCCAGAACCAGACGGTGAGCGGCAGTTTGCTGGCGTGCAGGATCGTCCCGGCCGTCACCGAGGTCTGCCGGCGGCAGCCGGCGCACTCGAAGGTGTGTGCTTTTCTGCGCAGCGCCCAGCCCTTTTCATGGCCGCACGCAGGACAGACGAAGCCGTCCGGCCAGCGCATTTCGATCAGCCAGGCGGCGCAGGCGTCATCGTCCGGGAACATGTGCTGGAAGGCGAGGAGGCTGTCGGGGACCTGTTTCATGTGGTGGCTCCGTCGGCAGGAACGTATGGGCAACATTCTACCCCTTCCCCCGCCCTAACCTCAACCTCAACATCTGGTGGCAAACTCTCGCGACCGGAGCCATGTGCATAAGCGGTTCGCCAAATTCAATCGAATGGGCATCCTCGGTCAGTTCGGCTCCAAACGGGTTCTACTTATTCGGGAAGGAACATGCGTGGACCACGACCCAAACGCAGCCACGCCCAAAATCTTTCGTCATATTGTTAATGCGCCTAACTATTCAGAGTCTTGGACCGAGGGACTCGACGTCTTCCACAACCCAAAGGCACTAATTCCACTCGATCCAGACTTGGTACCCGGTGCTGCTCATCACTTCCTTCAAGAAGACGGAAAGATGGTCAGCCACACGCCCGATTGGCAACCCCTCGCGTCAATCACAATGCACTATGCGCCGATCGATGTTGAATCTGAACTCGTGCGTTTGACGGCGGCCAACAGCAGGCCATCCAAACCCGCCGAGTAGAGCCTCATGTGCCTTGCCATGTCTTTCGGGCATGTGAAGTCGTAAGTAAGAGGATGGCTTCGTCTCCGGCTTACTCACGGTTCCCTGGCTCCGCATCGTTATCTACGACTACCGGCGGGTCCCGGGGGGGCTCACGGGCCACCGCCTCCGGGCAGGGCGATCGTCGCCCTCCATCCGCCTTCGGCACCGTTCTCCAGCCGGATGTTCCCACCGTGGCCGCGAATGATGGTCCGCGCAATAACATGGCCGCCCGTGCCGGGCTCCGGGACTCGTCGAGCCGAACGAAGGGGCCGAACACCCGCTCCAGATCGGCCTCGGGGATGCCGGGTCCTTCGTCCTCGATGACGACGCGCAGATCCCCATCGTCGCGTGCGATCCGCGCCGTCGCGCGCACGCCATGGGCGCCCACGTTCTCTAGCAGATTGCGGAGGGCACGGCGCAGCTCCACGGGCCGGCAGGCGACCAGCGCTCGACCGGGGTCAGGCACCGCGAGTTCGTGGCCGAGATCGGCAAGGTCGGACGCCACGCTGTAATTCAACGCATGGAGGTCGACTGTCCGCGTCCCTTCCCGCCGCATGTCCTCCCGGATAGCTGGCGACCCGTCTGACGGACATGCGGCGCGGAATGAACACGCTTGCGCTGCAGGTCCAGGAGTATCTGGGGCGCGACGGTCCTGGCTGTTCCCTTCAACTCATCCCTTCCAGCAGATAGTCTAGATGAGCTACGCTGATCGATACCCCGACTCCCGACCTCCTCGGCCGTGCCTTGACTTCACACCAATCATCTTTCACCTTTGGAGAAAGCTGAGCAACTCGGATACGTGATGAAAGATGTATTGATAAAGAATTGGGGACGGGCTCTATCGATAGTCCTTGCGTCAATTCTCGGGACTCTGGGAGTTGTTTTATTGATTGCTCTGGTTGTCTCCCAACAGTCCGATAATATGACCACAACCTCTGCATTCATCGAATACTTCCGCGGTGGCCAAATCGGATTACCGATCTTATCACTTTCTGGAATAATCTTCATCGCACTTAGACGGTATGGCCGCCTACATTCACTCATGTCGCTAATTCTCTATGTATTCTTATTCGGACCCATCATTGCTACTGCCTTCATCGTCGGATTAAATCCTGGTTTTCAGGTTGATATCTTGACCCCTTCGAACCTATTGTTGCTATGGTTGTTTTACTTCGGTCTTCATTTACTATGGTTCTTAATTCTCATATTGGAACCCACCGTCCCTACCGCACAAGAGGCAGCAGAAGCACAGGAAGGCCGGGTCAACAAGATCAAAGTAGGAGCAGTTGGTCGTGTATGAAGACATTGCAATTCCGATAAGACTCCCGGTCGCCAAGGTTTCACAGCCGATTGGCGATTTCTACGTAGGCCGGATAGATGCCAGGAGACTTATCGCAATCTCTTACACCGAAATTCGGCGCTTCATGGAAGGAACACAGGACACAATCGCGGGCATCCAGAGAGAGCGATCGGAGCGCCGTATCAAAGAGATCAAGAAGTATGTGAATCTTGATTACGCTACGTTTCCGACCTCTATTATCATAGCAGTGGAACCGGAGTGCGCCGAAATCGGGCCTTATTTAGAGGACAGAGAAGACCTATATTTTCTCGAACTGTCTCCTTTCGGGAATCCGGATGATGATGACCATATTCCACTCGGGAAAATAGCGTTCATCATCGACGGACAACACCGTGTCGCGGGGCTTGAGGGCCTGGAAGATGGCCGGGAATTTGATGTGAACGTTTCGGTCTTCATCGGCGCGTCCGACGCAGACAAGGCTGAGATATTTGCGAGAGTCAACCAAGCTCAAACAAAGGTCAACCAAAGCCTTGTTGTAGATTTGGCTTCCTTTTATGAAGAACGGGGTCCTGTGAAGTTTGCGCATGAAGTCGTGCTCGCTCTAAATAGAGACGAAGAAGGTCCGCTCTTCGACAAAGTAAAGAGATTGGGCAAGGCGGACCCCGGCAAGGGTATGGTGCAAACTCTCGCCCAAGCGACGGTGGTAAAGCCGATTGTTGAATATATTACCTCGGACCCTGAAGCGGAAAGAAACAAGCGATATCGTGGTATCTTCAAATCACGGCGGGAACCTAGTGCATGGAAGCAATTTATCTTCCAGCCATTCTATGACGCAGAAGACGATAGCGGGCTTTTCCTTTGCCTAACGAACTATTTTGATGCGGTGAAACTGCGCTGGCCCGAGTCTTGGGATAACACTAACGCGCGTACTGGCTTGATTCTTAATCGGACCACTGGATACTCCGCGCTTATGCGCTTTTATAAACAAGTTTATCTGAGACACTGCGATAGGGGAGAGATACTATCAAGTGAAGTTTGTAAGGAGGTTTTTAACGAGATCAACGTCGCCGATGCGGAGCTTACACGGGATGAATACATTCCGGGCAGCTCTGGCATTTCCGCCCTCTATCGCCGGATGATGTCGGAAGTTGAGTGGCCTGAATTATGAGAGTAGGAAGCCAATGAGAAATCCCTACATGCACAAGAAACAACACTAATAAGCGGTTTCTAGGGGTAAGAAAGCAAGGATTGCTGAAGCCGGTTTTCAACCGCGGTTTTCTCGAAAAATCAGACGATGCGCCGAGTCCAATCGCGTCAGCCGTCCCGCCTGCAATTCACTGGCCAAGCACTGGACCAGGAGGTGCTTTGGTTGCCTTGCTGACGTTCTCGGCCGTATCACCAAAACGCCGCAGACCCGGTTCAACGAACTTGTCCCCTGCATATGGAATGCGCCTTTCAGCGCGACCTCGGAGCATTGCTGAAATCTAACTTCCGAGCTCGTCCATACGGTCCCAATAAACGGCGGTTTTCGGTGGATGGCTACTGCGCATATTTGCTTATCGAAATTGGTCCCAACGTGGTTTACCGCCGCACTCATAACTCGTCATCGCAGCGCACTCGCGCGTATGGCCACTAGCCGTATTGCATAGTGACCAAGAAGGTCGAGGGGAAGCTAGAGGGGAAGCTAGAGGGGAAGCTAGAGGGGAAGCTAGAGGTAGGGCGGCGTGGCTGAGTGTGTGAGAACTAACAGAGAGCTCCTTTGCCGCTTCTATCACGACAGGCCACACCTCGCATACGTACGGAGTCACACAGTTGCTTTATCAAAGAAGATTCTCTGATGCTTCCCTCCTCACTTGAACCAGTTGAAATGATGTTTAACGCAGTCGTCGGCAAGAGAGTGTGTCAGCGTGAGTTTCTTTCCATTCAAAGGATCGCCCACTGTCTTCGAACGAATCTGATACTTGGCACCGCGCTTGCGCAGCCGCAAGACACCTCGATCAAATTGCAGGTGATGGTTCGGGCACAGAACGAGCATGTTGCTCGCCTTATCGGGACCGTGGTGTGGTTCTCCGAGTCCTTTGATATGGGCTGCTTCCGAATAAAAGTGATTTTTACCTACTTCCAAGCGGACTCCGCAGAACTGACAGGTATTCTTGTAGTGCAGCTTCAGTGCGGCGGCTTTTCGTCGATCGCGTTTCTGTACTTTCTTTTCAACCGTATGTCGCTCTACTACTCCGTCCGACTCCTCTTGCTCCAGCCATGCGAGGCCCGTTTCTTCAGGCACCTCTGGCACAGGTGCAGGAGGGGAAGAAACTGCGGGCGACGGTGCCTTTGCTCCCTCTATGAAGCGGTCCAACCGACCAATGCTTCGATACAGTTCAGCAAGAGGTTCTGCTTGCGCGAGTGCGTAGTTCCGAGGGACACCGAGCAACTTGTAGAGTTCGTCCGAGTCTATCAACGCAAGCAAGTCTGATTTTTTTCTTTTGCCACCATCAAGAATGTGCCTATCCCAGGCAAGGAACAGTGCGGAGGACATCCACTGATCGGCCCCCGCATTGATCACGGTAAGAGCAGATGGCCAAAGCTGACACAGTTCGAACATGTGCCGATAATTGTTTCGACACTTCACTCGAACGTTTTTTTGACCATCCATTCGATCTGTCAAAAAGCCGTCGAGCGAAGCATCCAACAGAGCGTCTCTTTGCCATGTTCCACTTAACCAAAGTCGCTCTCGGACGAACTCGTTTGCCCACATTGCCGGGCGTGACGAGATTTCCCGTCCACTGTTAACATCCCGTCCGCTACCGACACGGCTCAGGTGCAAGGCGAAAAGGGCTAGTCGATCAAACTGTATTGAGTGATCGCGTTCAATCGCTTGGAAGACAAGCTCATCAAGAGACAATCGACCATCGCGATTATGAAGAAAAAAGTTAATAGGAATAAGGACGATCGAGCCTTCAACT
Organism: Alphaproteobacteria bacterium; assembly: GCA_965262755.1. Lineage (GTDB taxonomy): Bacteria > Pseudomonadota > Alphaproteobacteria > UBA828 > UBA828 > WTGU01. Next base: position 3,641,112 of record OZ253557.1, read on the forward strand.
CCAGCGTCCGACCGGAACTTCTGCCGATCCACGGTTGAAAGCGTGTCATGGAATCCATCTCTGATGGCTCCATGCAGCTTCCGCAGACCGGTTCCATGCCACGCGAAATTCTTTGAAAAGCTACCAGGAGGATAGGCCATGGGCGAACCCTAGATGTCCAGATGTTGTGTAAGGCAGGTTCTCATGCTACCATATGATGGATAGAGAGGGTAGATGGATGGTTCATGATTCGGCGCGAGACCTGATCGAAACGGCTAACGGTCGGAAATTCCAGACGATTCTCGCTGACCCCCCTTGGCGGTTCGCGAACCGCACGGGCAAGATGGCGCCAGAGCATCGGCGACTCAGTCGATACGCGACCATGGAGTTGCCGGAAATCAAAGAACTGCCGGTCGCTGAAATCGTTGAGGAGCCTGCGCACCTTTACCTTTGGGTGCCCAACGCCCTGCTACCTGGAGGCCTCGATGTACTAAGAGCATGGGGATTCGAATATAAGTCCAACCTTATTTGGCACAAAATTCGCAAGGACGGAGGGTCTGACGGACGCGGAGTTGGCTTCTACTTTCGCAACGTAACGGAGGTCGTCTTGTTCGGTGTACGCGGTAAGAACGCAAGGACCCTCGCACCAGGTCGACGACAAGTAAATCTGATCAGCACTCAGAAACGCGAGCACAGCCGAAAACCCGATGAACTCTATGATGTGATCGAGGCGTGCAGTAGAGGACCCTTCCTCGAAATGTTTGCTCGCGATACGCGCCAAGACTGGGTCGGTTGGGGAAATCAAGCCAAGAATTACGAAATTACTTGGGACACCTATGCCCACCACAGCCAAGCCGCCTCTAATTCTTCCAAGCATGATTCAGAGATTGCTCTGAGTGCAGTAGAGACCACTGGTAAATGATACCCGCTGCAGTTATCTATCGAGTGTTCTGAGGTGGCGCCGCCAATTCGGACAGTCTGGCGGCTTCCAACTTTAAGGCACAGCTATTGAGCGGCAAAACCAGGACCCGCTGACGTCTGCCTTTCGAGTAGTTCAGTTCGAATTGTAATTGAGCTGTACCGACAATGCTATGTTTGAGATGGCCAACAGAACGCCCTCCAGCGCTGACGCGGTCGGCCAGTGGAAGATCTTCGGCGCGGGCGGTCCGTACGCCACCTTTTGGACCTCTTCCCGTGCGACCAACATATTACCCACCAAGTTCCGGTCGTGCCCGTATCCCGCTGGCCAGCCACCCCCGCACTGATGACGGAACCGGGATTATCGGCCTTCCAAGTGGGGCAGCCTGCTGTGGGCGACATCTTCGTATAGGCCACAAGCTCGCCGATCGTCAGAGGTACCCAATAGGTACTTGAACGCGGTCGTCTGGAAACAATTCCAGACCACGCCCAATAAGGGAAGGGACAGCAACCTACGAACGATTCAACTCTTGACTACTCAGGCCATCTCCTGACCACAGTCACCATCAAACTAAATACTTGGTGATGCCAAGTTCAGGTCCAGCAAGCGCAGCCACCTTATCTGGCCCGGTCGGGCAAGCGGCCGGACACGCGGCCGCTTATCTACCCACGTACCGGATCCGGTAGATTCTCCCGGCCCGATCGTCCGAGACCATGAGAGAGCCGTCGGGTGCCTCCAGGATGTCGGCCGGCCGTCCCCACGCCCGCCCGTTGCCGTACCATCCCTGGGCAAATGCCGCGTAGCCCAACGCGGTCCTGTGGTCCTCGGCGAGGCGCACGACCGATACCCGGTAGCCGATCGTCCCGCTCCGGTTCCCCGGTCCGTGTTCGGCGATGAACACCGCGCCACGATAGGCTTGGGGCACGTTGGTCCCGGAATGAATGGCGAGGCCGAGCGGCGCCACATGCGCCGCCAGGGCCTTGGACGGCGGCTCGGTATCGGCGCAGCGCCCGTCGCCGCCGAAACGGGGATCGGGCAGCGTGCCGGCATGGCAGAACGGGAACCCGTAATGGAGGCCTGGACCTGGAGCCCTGTTCAACTCATCGGGCGGCTGGTCGGGGCCCAGGTGATCGCTGCCGTTGTCAGTGAACCACAGCTCGCCCGTCACCGGGTGCCAGGCGAGACCCACCGAGTTCCGGAGGCCCCGCGCGTAGATCTCGATGCCCGAGCCGTCGGGATGCATCCGAAGGATGGTGCCGTGGTAGCCCTCCGTGCGGCACACATCGCACGGCGCGCCCACCGGGAAGTAGAGAAGGCCGTCCGGTCCGAACTCCAGCACCTTCCAGCCGTGATGTCCCTCCGACGGCAGCCGGTCGGTGACGATCGCGGGAGCGGGCGGGTCGTCCAGTCGCGACTCGATGCCGTCGAAGCGGAGGATGGTGCTAACGGCCGCCACGTAGAGGGCCCCGTCGCGAAACGCGACCCCGCTCGGCATCCGCAGCCCCGATGCGACCTCGCGCACGCGCTCGCCGCGGCCGTCGCCGTCTTCGTCGGTCACCGCGAAGACGCGCCCTTCCCGGCGGGTGCCGACGAAGAGGGTGCCTTTCTCGCCCCAGGCCATCTGCCGTGCATTGGGCACTTCCGCGAAGGCCTCGATGACGAAGCCCTCCGGGAGATGGATGGTGGCGAGGCGATCGTCCCCCGTTGCAGCGGCGGGGCCGAAGAGAGCGGCGCCGAGCAACAGGGTCAGGACGATGGCTCTCATGATCCAACTCACATGCGGGAAGCTCGGCGCCATTCCCAATGTACCGAGCCTAGCCGGCGATGTTCCGGCGTCATCCAGGCGCAAGGCCGATTGAAGCAAGCATTTGCCGGAGGGCTGGTGCCTCCCTCGGCTGTCTTCCGAAGCGTCCGCGCCGACGACGATTCCCCAGGTGCAAGACGGCGCTCGGACCCGACGGGCGACCCTTGGCCGCCCTAGCGCCGCGCAGGCTCGACGACGATCCGGCCGCGGCCGCGTCGCAGCAAGTAGCCGCCGCGCGGGATCGCCAGAGCGCCCCCCTCGACCAGGGGCCACAGAGTGTCGACGATCGTTGCCGCGTTCCCGTCTTCCTTCCTGTCGACCGTTCCCTGCGACGCCAGCCACATGGCGAACGTGCGCTCGCCGATCTCGTCCCCTACCGATTTTCTCAGCGCATGCAGCTTGCGCAACTGGCCCTTCGTCAGGCTGCCCTCGTCGATCCCTTTGGATGATGCGCCGTCCATGATCCTGTCCCCGCTGGCCGGTTCCGAACTCCAAACCGATTATAGCTGCGTCGGCGCCGGCCGACCTACGCGTCTTCCCCCGCGTCGCCCGGCATCTCGTTGATCCGCTCCTTCAGTTTTCCCGAGGGCCGGAACACCACGACGCGGCGCGGCAGAATCGCCGCCGGCTCGCCCGTCTTGGGATTGCGGCCCATACGCAGCCCCTTTTCACGCACCGTGAAACTGCCGAACGACGAGATCTTCACGTCCTCCCTGGCCGACAGCCGCTCTGCGATCGCCTCGATGAACCCATCCACGAGTTCCGCCGCGTCCCGGTGCACAAGTCCCACCTCGTCGCAAACGGCCTCCGCCAAATCGCGTTTCGTCACCGTCGCCATAGCGGATCGTCCCTCCCGGTCAGCGGTCAGCTTCCGGGTCTGCTGCCGGCGCGGTGGAATCTCCAAGACCTCTCCCCGGTCCCCGCGGTAATGGCTTCTTGCCGATATCGATCACTATGGTGTTGGGGGACTTGTCTTGCAGCTCAGAAGAGCGCTCCCCGCGTCGGCAAGGTATTCCCGCGCGGGAAAGGCCATCGCTGAGAGCACGCAGCGCGGCCGCCGACGCGCCGCCATCCCGCCCGATTGTCGCTATCACGCCGGAGTGGAATGACGGTGCAGCCTTGATTCCGTCGACACTGATGAGGATGGTTGGGTACGGTGGATCCACCTGAAGCCATCCGGCCGATTTCAACATCGCATTAAGGACCCGAAGTAACGCTAACGCCTCCGGGTCCTGGAAAACAGCGACGCTGTATTTCTGGCCAGTGAATGCCTTTAGATCGGCGATCATCCTAGCTTGGTCTTCCGGCGCTAGCGCGCAGTTGTCTCCATGTCGCTGTGCCTCAGCAGCCGACTGGACCATCGCGCAGTTGCGCGAGCCCGCTCAGCGCATCGCCGACCGGATCGAGGCGCTGATGATGAACCGGCCCGAGCCCGCGTCGCCGGCGGCTTAGCCTCCCGCCGGCGCGCCACGCCGGGCATCCCTCGAAGCCTTCCGATCTCCATGGGACCGGAGCGTCCCACCGGCGCCCGGCCGTCCGCGTCCCGCCGCAATCGGTTTGCTGCGCCGCGCGGGCGCGCCTGAACGCCGGCGAGAGCGAGAGGCTGGCCGGGAGCAGGGCGGCGGTGCGCGTCCAGGGAGAGGGCGCCGCCGCCGTTTCCACTCACCAGCCAGCGGGAGGCGGCTCATGCAGATCAACGGCACACTCCAGGGAAACGCCCGGACTTATCTCACCCACGTATTCGGGCGGGGCCTGGACGACGAGCGATACCTCGTCGAGAGGTTCCACTCGGCGGCCGACGGAGACATCCGCCCCTACGGCGCCACCGAGCGCGCTAAGCACGGACGGAAGCAGCCGCGCAAGGTGATGAGCCTGCGCTCCGTTCAGCGCCTGCGGCCCGGGCGCGACGAGATCATCGTCTGCACCGGCGTCACCCTGAAGGACTCCGGCATGCAGATGTGGGGAAGTCTCGCGACCATGCTCTTCGTGGACAGCAGGCGCCGGTGAGCGCTGTTCGGCGGGGCGTCCGACCCGGGCGCCCCGCCGCTCGTTCGTCCCCAACCCCGACAGGGAGGATGCCGGATGCCTTTCAGGAACCCCGACGAGAACCGCGCCTGGGGGCGGCGGCGCTACCGGCGGGTCACCGCCGGGCGCGTTGCCCTCGGACTCTGCCCCAGTTGCGGCCACCGCCCGCCCGAGCCCGGCCGCCGGCTGTGCGCCGATTGCGGCGAGCAGCGTCGCAGGGCGGACCGCGACCGCTACGCGCGCGCCAGGGCCGAGGGCAGGCTTTACGGCGGAAAGGCCGCCGAGGCGAAGCGGCGGGCGGGGCGGGCCAACACGAAGCGCCGCTACGACGCCCGCCACGCTGCCGGGCTCTGCACCAGGTGCGGCAGGCACGAACCGGTTCAGGGCGGCGTCGCTTGCAAGGGTTGCCGCGACCGGCGGCGCGTCCGCGAGCGCGACATCTGGTCGGAGCGGCGGGGCGAGAGCCTCTGCGGCGCCTGCGGTGCGCCGGCACCCGACGGGGGCGCGAGATGCGACCCCTGCACCGCATTGCAGACCGGGCGCCCGTCGAGGAAGGAATACGGCCGCAAGATCTACGCCCGGCGGCGCGCGCGAAACCGTTGCACCGATTGCGGGGCCCGGTCGGGCGGCGCGGCGCGGTGTCCGGAGTGCGCCCGGCGCTCCCATGCCCGCTCGGCGGAGCACAGGGGGCTGCCCGCGTGGCCCGCGCGCTACACCGTCATCGCGATCGCCACGGGCGAGGACCTGGGCACGTTCGAGAGCGCCGCCGAGGTGGCCGGCTGTCTCGCCTTCTCGAAGCTCGCGGCGGACGACGTGGAGATCGTGTCGGACACCTCCGAGATGGCGCGATACGCGGCATGGACCTAGAGCGTGCACGCCTCGCCCGCCGGGGCCGCGCGACGGCCGGGCCCCCACCTTCGATTGCCGCGCGAGCATCGCGCCCCACCCCGCTTCCACGCCCGGCGCTTCGCGCCCCGCCGGTGCGATCCCTCGCCACCCGTTGCTTCAATCCGGACGCCGCGCTCCTGACGTCCGACGCCGGCGTGCCGCACACCGCGACCGAATTGACCGCGCGAACGGTCGTGAGGTCTGCGGCTATCCGGCAGACGGCGAGGCGGACGGCAGGCCAGAGTTGGAGGAGGGCCTGGAGAAGGGTGAGCGGGGAAGGGGTCGAGAGAGCCCGGACCCGCTCGGCAACCATCGTCAGAACCAGGAACCATAGGAGACGATCATGAGCTTCGGATTGAATCGCGCGGAAGTGATCGGCCGCCTCGGCGCCGATGTGACCGTGAATCATCTCGCATCGGGGGGCCGCGTGGCCAACCTGAGCATCGCCACCGACGAGAGCTACATCGACAGGAACGCCGGCGGCGAGCGGATCGACAAGACCGAGTGGCACCGGGTCGTCACCTTCCAGGACGGGCTGATCGACATGCTGGGCAAGCATGCGAAGAAGGGCCGTCTGGTCTACGTCGCGGGCAAGATGCAGACCCGCAAGTGGCGCAAGGACGGCGAGGACAGCGACCGCTACTCGACCGAGATCCTGCTCGTCCCCGGTGGGCGCGTTCAGTTCCTGGATCGCCCCGCCGGCGCCAACGGCAACGGCGCTCCGGCGTCGAACGGCGAGGCGGCCCAGCCCGCCGCGAGCGGCGCCGCCGAGCCCGACCCCACGAGCGACATTCCCTTCTGACGGGTCCCTCCCGCCCGTCGACCTGGGCCGATCCCACCCATCCCCTGGGCTTCGGGATCGGCCCTTTTCTCTGTCAACGAAGGGGACGCGGCAGGCCGCTTCGACGACCCTCGCCGCGTCCCATGCCTAGGGAGGTATCGATCATGTCCAGCTGCGGCTTCAGCATCCACGACATCCGGTTTCGCAGGATCGGCGCCGACGAATGCGCGATCGTCATCCACGGGCAGACCGTCGGCACCGTCATGCGACGGCCAGACATCGCGAACCCCGATGGCGGCTTCTTCTACGCCGTCCACCTGATGGACGATTTTCGTGGGCCTCGGCTGGTCGACCACCGTGACCAGGTCCGACCGGTCGCCGCCGCGATGATCGCCGAGCGCGATCTCGCGCCCTGGACCCCGCCACCGGTCCATCCGGACTTCGCCCGGCACCGGCCCGCGTGATCTTCAACCTCCCGCCCGCCTCGGGGACGTGTCCTCCGTCAACCTTCGACGGCGGCCGTCCCCATTTTTGTGCAGCCAGGCCGGAGCCCCCTCACGCCGCCGTCTCTCCCGCCGCACCGCTGGCGACGACAACAGAAAAAAGAGAGCCCGCGTGTGTGGGGGGCATCTCGTCGTGAAGTCCGATTGTGCCACACGTGCTCACTCCAGCAACCCTCCGGGTCCTCCGCTGCGCTCCGGCCTGGCCCAAGAAGGTCTAAGGCGGGCCGTGAAAGTCGCCGACCGTGAAGTTGGGCTTACGCGAACTCCCCTAGACCTCGCGTGTGGCGCGCCGGCCCCTGAGCGCGGGGCCGGCGCGTCGGCCCGGCGCTCCCAAACGGCCCGGCGCACGGCAGGCAGCACCCGGAGCCCTGCCAGGATGCACCATCGTGAATCGCTCCCGGCGCCTCGTACCGGGGCGGGTGCTGCCTGCCGCACGCCTCGAATGCCTACTCTAAACGCGGCTCATTCCCGCGGCCCCGCGCCGGACCTCCCCAGACGGAAAGACGCCCAACTTCCGCACCAAGATCGACGACTTTCCGCACCAACCCCCGCCTAAGACCTTCTAGGGCCAGGTGCTTCCGCTGCGCGCGCGTGTCCCAAAAGGACATCACGACGGGGCAGACCGCCTCGGAGGATGAACCGAAAGGAGATCGTCATGCGCGACATCATCGAGACCGCGACAGAGTCATCCACCGCAGCCGTCTGCGACCCTTAGTTCCTACATATTCCAGGATTGTCCAGTAAGTGAAATAAAACAAAGCGTTGACTGCATTCGAGGTCTTGCATGTTCCGCCCAAATGCTCTAACTTCCCGCTCAAGTTGATGGGTAAATCGATGGGCAGAAAGACATGGCGGCACTCACCGCAGCAAGGGCCAAGGCGCTCGCAAGGCGCGGCATGCACCATGACGGGCGCGGTCTCTATCTGCGCATAGCAGCAGGTGGTTCGAAGAGCTGGATACACAGAGTAACGGTCGACGGGCGCCGCCGCGATATCGGCCTGGGCGGCTATCCCACGGTGTCGCTCGCCAATGCGCGCCAACTCGCGGAAGCCAACCGCGCGGCGATTGCCGGGGGCCGCGATCCGTTGAGCGAGAAGCGCAGGGGCGACGTTCCCACATTCGAGGAGGCGGCGGTTGCCGTCCACAAGGCGAACCTGCCGCGCTGGCGGAACCCCAAGCACGCGGCGCAATGGCTGGTGTCTCTCGAACAGCACGCCTACCCGATAATCGGCAAGCTCCCGGTTCACCGGATCGAGCGGCAGGACGTTCTCGCCATTCTGACCCCGATGTGGAGCACGACGCCGGAGACGGCGCGCCGCGTCCGTCAGCGCATCCGGGCCGTGCTGAAATGGGCGATGGCGCATGGCTATGTCGAGCACAATGCCGCTGGTGAGGCTATCGACGGGGCACTGCCTACCCTTCCGCGAGTGATCCAGCACTATCGCGCAATGGACTATCGGGAGGTGCCGGCCGCGCTCGCCGCCATCGAAGCCTCAGGGGCCAGTCTGGCGGTGAAGGCGTGTCTGCGGTGGGTGATCCTGACGGCCTGCCGCAGCGGCGAGGCGTTGGGCGCGACCTGGGCCGAAATCGACGAACCGGGAAGGCTGTGGGTCGTCCCTGCCGAGCGAATGAAGGCCAGCGGCGAGCATCGCGTGCCGCTGAGCGATGCCGCGCTCTCCGTGCTGGACCAGATTCGCCCGCTTCGCGGCGAGTCCGGGTTGCTGTTCCCGTCGCCGACCCGGGCGGGGACAAGGCTTTGTGAGACGACAATGGGCAAGCTGCTCCGCTCGACCGGGCTTGTCGAGAAGACCACGATCCACGGATTGCGGTCGAGCTTCAGGGACTGGTGCGCCGAGACCGGGAAGCCGCGCGAGCTTGCCGAGGCCGCGCTGGCGCATACCGTCGGTGGCGTTGAAGGGGCCTATTTCCGTTCCGACCTGCTCGACCGGCGGCGGGCGCTGATGGCCGAATGGGCGAGGTATCTGGCGGGCGGCACGGCGACGGTGGTGAAGCTCCGTGCCTGACAGTCAAGAGAGAGCTTCGCCAGCGCGGTCGCCTTTGCACGCGGACAGCTTGCGCCGGTTCCTCTGCTTACCGGAATCCAGGCGCGAAGGGCGATAGAGTGTTGCTTCGCTGTGGGCGTTGTCGGTGGAGTGAGGCCCAGAAGCGGCAGAACGTTGCGAATACCCTTGAACCTGAGGTCTCTCTGCCGATGGTGGAGCAGCGCTACAACCTAAACGCCAACTTAGGTGTCCAAGTGGCGGTGGCTGTTTCGCAGCCCGAGGCCGCTGCCGGGACCGGTCGGTTCATACCGGTTGTGGTCGAGGGGGGCACCACAGGCCACGAGGCCGATGCTGCGGCGCTGGGTTCGGACTCGGACGATGACGTCGCGTTGGGTACGCTGGCGACCAGGCAGATGGAGACAATGAGGCAGGCATGAGAACGCCAGTCGTGCCGGCGTCGCCCGGGGGCTGAACGAACGTCTCGAATTGCACGAAATGTCTTGCTACCCTGCCGGCGGTAGCAGGTTTCTGTGGCGCTCTAGCCCGTTGATTGTGTTACGTTCATGACTAAGGTGAAGGGCACGTCCGGGATGCCTTTGCGGAGAAATCACATGGCTAAGCAATCCAGAGAGACCGAACCCAGTGTCGAATGGATCGAAGGGGAGTTCAGGATTTCGGCTCCGCTTCAACGCGGTACGGTTGATGCCAAGTGGCGTCCAGGAACGACCGCCGTGATCCGGATACGGGAGGCCAATACGGAAGCTTGGAGCCCTGGCTTCGAGACACCGTTGAACGGCTGCAGCTTCGTCGGCCTTGAGCCCAACACGGAATACGAGATCCAAGTTACGCACAAGAACGCAGCGGGCGAAGGCCCTCCGTCCCGATTGACGTGCAAAACGGAATCCAGCGGCGATGTTGGGAATATCATTCCGTTTCCGAAGAAGTGACGTGCGTGGTACAGTCGGGCTGCTCAATTCTGCTCGCACTGCGCCTTTGCATGCGATCGAAGGCTACAGCGCTCATACCGAGAAACCGCGAAACTAATCGGCCATGACTGGAGTTGACACTCAGAATTATCATCCGCATGTGCCGTTTCTATACGAAATGGTGATTTCGTTTTTCGGGGCGGCCAGAGAAACCCTCGATCCCGTTCTGCAGGCGATCGACGGTTATCGGGAACTGGAGGCTGACCACGACGGTAGGCCCGTTGCGCCTGACCATGTTGCGCGCAAGTTCGCGGAACTCCCCAGCGGCGTGGCCGTCGGTCACGTGGGCGCGTGTTTGTCCGCGACGACGAACCTGGGTCTTGCGTACGTGCACTCGTTCCGTTTGTTGAGTTTTCTTACCCAGAACAAGGATGCGCTTCCGGCCAACGCAGCTAAGCCTAATCTCGCAAAGTTGTTCGACGCACTTCCGACGGCTACACGTGATGCGCTGTCCAACGTATATGAAGAAGTGAGGGCTCACGACTTCGAGATGGAAATGAACACCGGCCCGTTACCGAAGGAGACCAGAGACGAGCTACCGTCCGGCGGTCGGGATTTTCGCTCAACGCTTGCCTACTGGCAGTCGAACGGGATGCTGCACGATAGCCATTATTCGCTCTCGGGCACCAGTCATGAGTCTGCTATACGCATATTCATTCCGTTGAGAACCATGCTCGTCCTAGACCGTATTCTTGCGTCCCAGATCGCGCCAAGGCTTGGTCGGGATTACAAGACAATGGACCAACAGATGTCGAGCCGTACGGAAGATCCCGTACTCAAGTGGGACGGCGAAATGATTTATGTATCACTACCGGACAAGCTCGGGGGGATCCTCGAAGCCAGATGGAACCCGACAGTCACTTCCGTCGTTCGCATCAGAGAGTCGGGAACGGAAGCGTGGAGTCCCGGGTTTGAGACACCCTTCAACAAGTGCTCGTTTGTGGATCTCAAGCCCGATTGCGAATACGAAGTGAAGGTGACTCACAAGAACGATGTTGGCGAAAGCGAACCCGCGATCACTTCGATCAAAACGAGTCCGAGAGTCGAATAGGATAACTTACATTGCCTAATGCACTTGCCACATCGTCTTTACCCCCCGCAGTCGGGGAGTTGCCCATGCCGGTAGAAACGACGCCTGGCACGTACGTGGTCAGGACTGCACGGGAGGAATCCGATCACTTTCGGGCAAAACCATCCCGCAAGACCCTCATCCAGTCAACCGTCCGAACTGAACGACGACGGTCAACTCGGACGTCACCATGGCATGATCTGTCGAGCATCTCGACAGCACTCCGTGCGCGAAAGAGCCGCGAGCCGAGCCGCTGGACAGCGATGACCTCAGAAGTCGAGTCCAAGCTACGGCAAGAACTTCTCTCATACGCGCAGTTGGAAGACAACTGGGATGGAGATGGCGCTAAGGCCCCATCACAAGAGGCAGTGAACGACGCCTTGACCTTCCTAGACGGTAGGCCCACCGACACTCCGCCGCCATATCCGGAGGAAGGCGCCGATGGAGACGTCGGTGTTTACTGGGACTTCAGGCATGTAAACGTGTTCGCTGAGGTGACCTTCGAAGGCGACGGTACGTTTGCATACTTCGCCGTTCGCGGGGTGCCTGGAGCGGTGGCGGAGAAGTATGGCAATGAAGGCGTGGATGTGGCAGGTCCGTGGCCGGATGACATACTGCGAGTCCTGCGATTGCAGTATCCCGCCTGAGACCGCTATCGCAATGTCGTGCACCTGTTTGGAGTTGGAGACCCAATATGGCCAGGGCGACTGCAAGTGCGTTCGCTACCGAGAGAGATTTCCCAACTGTGCGTGTGAGCACGATTCGGTCAGTGAGCACTCGCCCGGACCAGTGGCTGATAGTGAAGTCCTGGTGCGAACTCTTTTCAGACAACAGCATATCGACCGGGATGGCCGTTTGAAGCCCGCGTACTTTCGCCGCGACCCTGAAGCCAGAGGTTTCTCCGTAGATCGTGTACTACTGATGGGTCGCGAGCTCTTGAAATCCAACAAACGCACCGACGCGCGGTACAATGGCTATTTGCAGTACATCGCAACTTGCACCAAGGACGTGAGGGAGTTGCTGGAAGGTGAGACACGTTTATTCTGCGTTTACGATTCAGGCACCGTCGAGAACAAATTGCACGCCGACATTTGCCAGAACCTACATGTCGAACCAGGTGCCCAAAACCGTAAAGCCCGCATGATGGCAATCGCATGGCAACTCAGAAGTGCTTTCCGCGCGCCGCAGCCCGTTCCTCCAACATCGCTAACCTGATACATCGGTGTGTCGGAACGCGTCGCGTAGCGTCGCCATTCCGTACGGGGTTGCGCGAGGCTGATTCCCAATGACTCCCTCGAAACTGCTCAGCGCAAAGCGAAGGCTTTCCAAGATTTCATCCACGAGAGCTTTGGGCTCCGGCAGGTGTTGGCGATCACGCAAAAGCGCGCGTATTCGCTGATCTAGACAGCTTGGCGTGGTGGAGCGTCGATCGGCGTAGCGCCGATCTGCAATGCTGAGCGCTGTCAGGCTTTTGGTGTGGGTCGTCGTGATCGCGGTGGTGCGAGAGCGGCCTTGCAGGTTTGGCTGAGGGCTCCTGCTGTTATTCAACTGATGAGCCGATCGTCGATCTCGAGCAAATTGCCTTCGAGGTCGCGCCTGCGCATGTCGTTCCAGTCGTCACCGTCAAGGGCGGGTCGCACGCGGACGACCCTGCTGTCCCTTCGGAACAGTCGTTCGGCGGCGTCATCGCCGCCGGGGGTAGCGTCGTAGGCACAGAAGATGCGGCGGGGGTTCCAGTCCTCGATCCAGGCGGGGAGGCTTGGCGTGACGGCGGCGATGGAGACCACGGCACATTCCCTGCGCTCGGCCGGCATGAGCTGGAGGGAGAGGGCAGACAGGGCGTCGATGGCGCTCTTTGCGATGAGCACGGAGTGCGGCCAGTCGAGCTCCCACGATATCCAGAAGCCGCCGCGCGCGAGCGGGGATGGGGCAGCTTCGCCGGCGCCGGCAGCCGCTCTGCGCTGGACGCCGGTGGGGACGATCTCGGCGCCGGTCGCGACCCCTGCGGCGTCTCGACAGACGAACACGGCATTGCCGTGGCGGTCGGCGTGGACCAGCCCGAGGTCGCGGCACAAGGCGAGGAGCACGGGCGAGAGGCCGCGCTCGTGGACGAGGTAGCGTTCCACTGCGGGCCAGTGCCGCTCCTGCGGATGCGGCAGCCGTGGGCAGAGGCACTCCGGGGGGCGCCGGTCGCGGCCCGGCAGTTTCGCGAGGAAGGCCAGGGCGTCGGGCACGGTGCATCGTTGGGCATGGACCACCAGGTCGACGGCACCGGCGCCCCCCTCGCCGCGCAGATGGTCGTAGAACATGAAGCGGTTGATGGTGACGACCGATCCGAGACGCCTCCAGCGAGCGGCGTCGTCGGGATCGCGGCGGTAGCCGAGGGCGCGGGCGACGTCTTCGAGGGGACAGCCGCGCAGCCCCTCTGCCTGCAGCCGCCGATCCCATGGGTGCAGCTGCCGCACGGCTACGCCGTCTCAGGCGTCCCCGGTGTCCTGCGGGCCGCCCTTGCCTGATCTTCGGCGCGCTTTTGCCTCACGCCGGCGGCGGCGCTCTGCGCTGCGCTGCTTCTGGCGCTCCTCGGCCTCCTTGCGGCGATAGGAATCGCCGTCGATGGCGATGATCTCGGCGTTGTGGACGAGGCGGTCGACGAGGGCCACGACGCAGGTGGCGTTTAGCTTTCACATGTAACACGGTCTGGAGTTTCCGAACCTTCTCTGATCCTGCTAGGCTTTCACCAGTGATCACGCCTTGCTCCCTTCCCGTATTGCTCTCGAACCAGGGCTCCTTCCCTCCGCCGGCGTTACCCGGCCTCTGCGGTATTACAAGCCCATCCGCCACCCCGCCGACCCGGCCTGCCCCTCACGGGGTTCCGGTTGGCGTGTGCACACCACCGACAGGGCTTCCCGTGTTGCTACCGTCCCCCTCTTCCATGCGTGCCACCGCCACTACCCCGGCGGAACCGGCCTGTGCATTTGTCGTTCGCTTCCCGGCCGGTGACAGCCTTCCCCGGGTACTAGGCGGGTCGGCTTCCGCATTGAGCGTTTCGGGGCCTGCTCGACGTTCACTCGCATTGCGGCCCGCATGGTCGCGGGGTCGCCCAAGGCGACCCTTTTCATCGAAGTGCTTCAGGCCATGTCGTTGCCTCCATCACCCGCTCCGATTGCTACCGGCCGGAACGACAGTTGCCGGGCGGGATTCGCACCCGCTGAGGAACAGTGCCTTTCCACGGCACACTAGTACCAGCGCTCGATCGTGGAGAGCGCAAAGCGCACCGGCCCCTTGCCCGACGGGTGCTGCCACTCCCGCTGCGACAGACGCTCGAGCTCGGCCCCCAGCTGGCCTGCAGGCGGCGGCGAAGCCAGAAGCGGCCCCACCACCGCAAAGCGCAGCCGGGCCCACCTCTCGCGCCCGGCGCCTCCGTCGTCCTTGTCCATTCCGGCATCCCTCCCTCTTCCATCGGAGAGATGCCCATGTAGAACGCCCTATCCGTCCGTGACAGAAACACCTTCTGCGGGCGGCACCGGGCCATCGCCGAGCCCGCAATAGCCCGTCCACGGCATGAGCCAGATCAGGCTCCGCAGCAGACGCTCACCGAAGCGTCCACCCTGCATCTGCCGCAGCACAAAGAGCAGCGGCGCCTCCTCGGACGGCATCACCAGCTCGCCCCGCTTCGCCCGCCACGGCTCCGTCGCCGGGAAAGCCTCTCGCCACCACTGCCGCCAGCGGCGCAGCGTGGACACCGGAATCCCCCACTTCCGCTTGATCGTCTGCAATCGCACGCCGCCTCTCAGCGCCAGCGCGCTCACCAGAACGAACAGGGCGCCCAGATAGAAGCGGCGCCCGAAGAATCGCACCGACGCAGGTGTCGCTCGCAGGCGGCACTCCGCGCAGCAAAAGCTGAACCGCCGCGTGACCTCGTCTCTCAGATCGGCCGCCAGACCGAACGGCTTGCGCGGATACGTCGCGCTGTGCAGCTTGCCGGGGCAGTGTCGGCAGCCCGCCTCGCGGCAGCGCAACGCCTCGGCCTCATCGACCTCGCGCAGCCATGCCCAGACCAAGGCGTTGCAAAGCATGGAGTGGCGAAACAGGTTGTGCGACATTGAGGTCGTCTCTGGAGATTTGAACCGTCACCGAGACAAAGCCCCCCCGGCGAACTTCTTGCAAGTTCGCCGGGGGGAACCCACCCCAAAACCTCAACTAATCCGAGCGGATCAGGCCCCGATCCCCGCTGAAAGCCCGGTCGCGCTCAGCGCCTTGCCGCGCGAAGCTATCAGAACAGCCGGCGGGGCCGTCACAAGCATGCGCAGCGCCAGCGGCGCTACCGCGAACGCCGTCGGCGCCGGGCGCCGGAGAGGCGGCCCGGTGGGCAGAAAGTGACGCATCACCCTTTGACCGCGGCACGGCGTCGCCGTGTTGTGACGGAGATGCCGGCGGGGCGCTCGGGCACGCGACCCTTCGGGCCGGCCCGGCACCGGCCCGCCCGGTTGTTCCGATGCGACCGCCGCGGCCGGTTCTGCGGTCAGGCGGTCTATCCGGGGCTGCGTCCGGCCCGCCGTCCGGCGTGAGAGGGGGGAGATGGCCATCGACGACAAGACCCGCGCCGAGATCCTGCGCCTGCACTACGCCGAGAAGTGGAAGATCGGCACGATCGCCGAGGCGCTCGAGGTTCATGACTCAACCATTGACCGGGTTCTAGCCGCGGCCGGGGTGCCGCGGGAGGAGAGACGGCGGCGGCGTTCGAAGTTCGATCCCTTCCTGCCCTTCAACCGAGACGGCGCCGATCTCTTGGCCACGCAGCAAATCCAAATTCGTCACTGCGATGCCTCCCCTCAGGCTCCTTGCCAAGGTGAAGAGTCAGCCGCGAAAACAGATTCGATGGAAGTATGGGGTCCCGATACCGCTTACGTTGCTTGCGGCCGCGTGGTCGACCCGATGGTTCTGTGCCAGCGTTGCCCTTGACACCCTAAATGCTCAGCCCCCGGCTCCTGCGAAGGTGCCTGCCGCGCTTGCGATCTCGCTGCTCGACCTTCTCGCGCAGCTCCCGAAGCTTCTCGGGGTCGTCGAGAATGTGGGCAAAACCCTGCTCTTCCCGTTCGTCCGTCCGCTCGGGCCGCTCCCCGGGCTTGCGGGGCTCGTCGAGGACATGAGCGAAGCCCTGCTCCTTCTTTGCCGTGGACTCGCGCCGAGGCTGTCGTATCTCCGGCTTCGAGGCGCGCGCGCGGTTTTCGCGGAGCCGGCTGCGCAGCTGCTCGATCGTAAGTCGCGCACGGGCCTTGCCGATCGTCATCGCGTCGAGGTAGGCACCGTACCTCTCATCGTCGGAGAGGACGGCTTTGCCGGTGGCTGCCAGCATCCTGGCGGCCTCGCGCCATTCGGGCCATTCGTCGAGGCGGACAACGGGAAGGCTCCGCTCGCCGGCCTGGCTCTCAAGGACCTTGTATGCCTCGACATGACGTTCGGCCGCGGCCAGATAGCCCTCGGCAGTCTCTTGCGCGGCGGTCTCCTCGTCATGGTAGTCGAGGAGCTTGTCGAGCACGTTGCGCGCATGCCCGGACAGGCCGGGATTATCGGCGAGCGCGCGGACGCGGCGGATAAGGCCGTCGTAGTCGTCCAGCAAGAGTAGCGGAAGGTCCGGTTCTTCGGAGCGTGCGACGAGGTCGTTCCAGTCCCGTTGCAGCTCCTTGTAGAGCGTGCGCCAGTCGGGAAGGGCATCGCGGTCCGGTCCGGGGGCAACCTCTTCTACGGTCCGTGCCGGAGCGTGCCGTTCGGGAGCGCGCTCGGCGGCGGAAACGGCGGTTTCGGCTGCGATGGCCTCGACGACCCCCGGCTCTTCGTGCGGCGCGTTCTGCCGTGCGGCGTGCGACGCCTTGGCCTTGACGGACCTGAGATACCTGCCGGCACGGGCATGCACTTCTCCGAGCTCCTCGATCTCGCCTTCGCCGATCGAGGCGCGCTCGGCCAGCAGCCGCTCGAACACCTGCGGACGACGGCGGAAGGATGCGGCCTGCTTCATCAGCGCGCCGTGCCGGTCGAGAGTCTCGCGGAATGCGGGGCTCAGCGCCACCGCGTCGCCCTCGACACGCGTGCGCGCACGCAGCTCGTCCCAGGCGGCCAGCAGTTGCGCGTGCTCCGTCGCGAACGCGTCCACGGCGACTCCGTGGCGCCAGCCGTTGACCGCATGTCGGATTTCTTGAGCGATGCGCACGATCGCGTTGTCATTCGCCGCCGCCTGTGCCTCGACCGCTTCTCCATGCTGTTTCCCGGGATTGTCGTGCCCTGCTTCCCGCGGCGGACTGCGGCGATTTCCAATGCCGGTCCGCGCATCCTCCCTGGCATCGCGCCACATGCCCTCCGAGACGTAATCGAGCGCCGCCTCCTTGGGTTGGGACCGCGACCAGCGCTCGGCCAGATACCCACGGATATCGCTGTCCAGCACCGGCCGCTCCGCCTCGTCCTCGGGGCGGCTGTCCGCGATGTCGAAGACGATGGGAGAGCGGTTCACGTAGACGTCGATCCCTTCGCGGTGCCGGGTGGCGGCGGGATAGATGGTCTCCCGCGCCGGGCGGTCGTCCACCAGCAGGAAGGCCCGGTCGACAGTGAGCCCCTGGGCAGAGGCTATGGTCATGGCATAGCCGTAGTCGAGGCGGATGTTGTCGTGGAAGTCGCGGATCTCGTCGTGCCGGAACGAGACCACCCGACCATCGTCGGTACGCGCGGCGATGTGGACAGAGAACTCGTCCCTCGCTTCGCCTCCGGACTCGTCCCTCGATTGCTCCGCCCCGGACTTGCTGCTATGCGTCTTCGGTCCCCGCCCTGCGGCCTCCCTGTTGCGAGCCTTGCGCGTGACCGCCCTGTCTTTCGAACGCCGTACCTCCAGATCTTCGACGGTGACGACGGTGCCGTTGAAGAGCTGCTTGTCCCACTGCGTGGCGCCGATGCGGAGACGGTCGCCGACCGCGATCTCCAGCGGCTCCGTCACCCGCCCGTCCAGGTCGCGGCTCACCTCGATCACGGCGCGCTTGGCGTCGGGCGTCCAGGCGAGCACCCGCTCCCGCATCAACCACGACAATGCCCTCGTCTCGGCGCGCGTGCGCGCCAGCACCACGGCGGTTTTTTCTGGCTTGGCCTTCGTCTGCCGCGCCCAGTCGTCCACCAGACGCGTCAGCGTCTTCTCCTCGTCGTAGCAGAGATGGAGCCGGCCACGGAGCCGCCATGCCTCGATCGCCTGCTCAGCCTCCCCGTCCCTCAGTGCCTCCGAGACCGCGACCTGCCAGGGCGTGAACAGCGGCTTTCTCTCCATCGCCTCGTAGTCGGCGAGGATGGCATCGCGCTCCTCGCGAGAAGTCAGGCCTGCCCGAAACCGCGCCTGCTCCGGCGTCTCGCCGTGCACATGAATGAGCACGTCCTCGAGGTCCGCCTTCTGGCGCCGGATGCGGTCCACGCGGACGCTGCCAGTGACGTCGTCGATCAGCCGCAAGCCCGGTCCCGCCTCCACCGGCTGCTGCTGGCGGGTGTCGCCGGCGAACACCACCTTGGCCCCGTGGCGCTCGGAGAGCTGCAGGATGTGATGCGCCTGCCGGGTCGACAGCATCCCCGCTTCGTCCACCACGATCAGCGTCTTCCGTCCGATCTCCAACTGCCCCTTGGCGGCGAGTTTCAACAGCTTGTCGACGCAGTAGGGGCGCGCGTCGCAGTCGTCGCCCAGCGCCACCGCCGTACGCCACGCGACGGCGGTCGGCACGATCTCGTAGCCGTGCTCCTTGTGAAGATCCGTGATGGGTCGCAACGTCGTGGTCTTGCCCGAGCCCGCCGCGCCCTCGATGACGGCCACCCTGCCGCCCTTCATGGTGGCGTGCCGGATCGCCAGAGACTGCTCCTGGCTCAGCGGATAGCCGTCAGCCAGGAGAGTCTCGACCTTGTGCCGCACCGCCCGGTCCGAGAGCCCATAGCCCGTATCGGCGGTCATGGACGACGCCATGTCCTTCACGGCCTGTTCCAGACCCAGGTTGTGCCGGGTGGAATAGACCTCGGTGTGCACCATGCCGGCGCGGGATTCGGCCGTCGGCTTCTTCGGCTCAAGCCGCTCGATCTCAGGGTTGCGGCGTAGCCGCTCGATGGCGGTCCTCAACGCTTCAGGGCCGATCAGGCCTGCCGCCGCATTCGCCGCCGCCTCCACCATGTCCGGGCGCCGGAATACGGCCTCTTCCCGGGCCAGGTGGGCGGGAAGATCGTCAAGCCGGGCGGTCAGCTCCCGGATCGCTTCGCGGCCGATCTCCACCTTGTTGCCGGTAACGGCGGCGATCAGCTCCTCGCGCTCGACGAAGCCCTGCGCTTCCTGCCGCCATCGCCGGTGGCGTATCTCGGGATCGTTGTCGTGCGATTTCCCCTCGCGCGTCAGCTTGTTGATCCCGGCCATGCGCGAGGCATTGCCGAGCGACGGAATGCCCAGCTCTCCGGCCTTGGCGACGATCGCCTTGCGCCGCTTGGACCAGGAGACCTGCAGGTCCTCCGGCATGCCGACGATGCGGGTGAACCCGGCATTGGGACCGTATTGCTCCATGCGGATGCCGAGGCGCTCGCGGAGGTTCCAGGCCAGGGCGTTGCGGTAGACACCGCCCGCAGCCTTAGCCCAGCTGTAGACCGGGTACTGGTGCATGGCCCGCCACTTGCCGTCCTCATGGGTACGGGCCGCATTGAAGATGACGCAGTGGGTATGAAGCTGCGGGTCGTTCTCCCGGCTGGTGCCGTGCTGGAACATCGCCACCGAGATATCGGCAGGCAGGACCCTGATCTGCCCCTCCCTGTCCCGGATCCGCGTATACGCGCAGTAGCGGAACACCGTCTCTTCCAGCGCCACCCGGGCGGCGTCGTTGTGCGCTTCCGCGATCCGGGACCGAAGTGCAGGATCGGCGACGGCCCAGAGCGCAGACACGCTCTTGTCGGCCGAGAAGGTCATGTCCACGCCCGACGAGCGCTGGTCGCTGCCCGCGTTCCTGGTGAGCTTGGTAGAGCCGTCCGGCGCGAAGCCGTGATAGAGCCGATGGAAGTCGCCGCTATCGACCTTGCCGCCGTTCTCTAGGCTGAGCAGGCCCTTGGGGTTGAACCAAACGCCGTCCGGCTCCTCGCCGGCCGTGTAGTACTCGTTGGGATGGCGGAACGAGCGCTGGCTCTCCAGGTAGTACGAGGCCGAGGCGGCCTGGGCGAGGGTGGCTACCATGGTGCGGTGTCCGTACCCGGAAGATACGCGGCGACCGTGCATGCACGCAGGGCAGCAGCCGCAGGAGCGAATGAGGGAATCCTCATGGTTTCCAGGTCGTTAACCAATGGGTCGTGGCGCTCGTCAGTTGCCGACTGTACCATCCATTCTACTTCTCGGCAATCCGCACTTTAGTGCATAGGTGTGCAAAGTCGTGATTTCAGTGACGTGTTTCCATTGCGCATACTGGCTGCGTAGCACGATTCACATGGTAAACGAAACATGTTGGAGCTCCGTGACGGGAGGGCGCGACATCTATGTGGCTGGGACAGAAGGGGCCATGGAAGCACGGGTCGTCAGTGCGGGAGGCTCGGGCGGACCGTTCGGGCGCGAACGCCTTGTTTCTGCGGCGAAATCGTTCGATGAAGCGTATCTCGGAGGGAAGGCGATGGGGGACGATGCGGCGGGGCGGAATTGGTTCGTTCCTGGGCCTCGAAGGCGAGCGCTGCTTGCTGCGAGAGCGCATGCTCGAGCAAATGGCCGGGGCCGTCATGCCGATAATCGGCGCCTGACGGCTCAGTGACGGGGCGGACCTGGAAGGCGTTCACCAAGGCGAGCGTGGAGCGCGGGTGACAGTGGAGCGCAGCGACGCTTCGCTAGGAGCGGCACGATGAGGGAGGGAGCGATGCTGGCCACAGGGGCGATGGCGCGTAGCGCCGAGCGCGGCTGGGCGATGCCGTCCGAAGGACGGCGAGCCGTGGCGGAGACCTGGTGCGGCTGGAGACGGGGATAGGCTGCGGGCATTCGGCGACGGTGCGAAGCACCGGGTCGTGAAGCGCGACGGACGTGGCGGGGTGAGCGGAACGATGGCCAAGGGAGGGAGCGAAGACGCGTAGCGGCGAGCGCGAGCAGGCGATGTCGATTGAAGAGAGGCGAGCCGTGGTGAGCGCTTGATGCAATTCCAACTGGGAGAGCAAGCGAGCGGTCGGCGGAGCCGCGCATGCGGCGAGCCGGGCGCGAAGCGGCGGCGGGTTGGGCCGGCGAGGGCAGACGGCGGGAGCGCGCGCGGCGATGGCGCGTCAGCGCCGAGCCGCGATGTGCTACACCGGGAGCGGCGAAAAAGGGGGCGCCGATCCACACCGCAGTGCGGACCGGCGCCGGCGGAAATAGTGAGCGCCGCCTCATGCGGTGACGCTGAGCACCGGGATGCCCATCCGGCGGGCCTTGTCGACCAGGTTGCCGGTGATGCCGCTGCCGGGGAAGGCGATGACGCCCTTCGGCAGCAGGTTCAGAAGCTCGTCGTTCCGCTTGAAGGGGGCTGCCTTTCCGTGCTTGCTCCAGTCGGGGCGGCACACGATCTGGTCGACGCCGCGCGCTTCCGCCCAGCTTGCCGCGATCTTCTCGTGGCCGGGACCGCCGCCGTGAAGGAGAACGATGTCGCCGTGCTTCGCCTTCGTCCGGTCCAGCGTGGTCCAGACGGCGTCCGGGTCCGCGACCTGCTTGCCGCCGGTCACCGCGACCAGGGTGCCCTTGGGCAGGTGGGCGCGGGTCTCGCGGTCCTTGCGTGCGCGCCGAAAGTCGCGGGCATCGATTGCGGCCGAGGTCAGCGCTCCGGTCTGCGAGGCGTGCGAGCCGTGCCTCGGGCGCCAGACATCGCCTGTCGCTGCGCGGTACGCCTCGGCGGCGACATCGCGCATCGTTTCGAAGGCGTCGCGCCTGTCGCCGAGGTTCCGCGCCCGGTCGGTCAGGATCTCGAGTTCGTGCGCCTTCACCTCGGTACCGTCCTGGGCGGTTTCGAGGTCCTTCATCCCGGGGACGATGCGGTCGACGGCGCGGTCGAGGCGGGCGACCTGCGAATGGAAGCAGTTGACCAGGCTCCAGATCAGCGCCTCGCGCTCGTCGGCCATCTGGGTGCCCTCGACGGTGATGCCGTCGACCATGATGCGGATGGCCTCGCCCAGTGCTTCGGTGGCGTCGTCTTCGTCCCAGACCTCGCGGCTGTCGAGCTCGCCGCGCTCAGGCGCCGCGCCGTAGAGGGCGAGGTTCTCGCAGATGGCGGCGGTCTGTGAAGCGGTTGCGGTATCTCTATGCGTGTCGATCATGACGATCTCCCTTCTGTTCACCTCCGGGACCCTGTGCCCCGTCGTGATCTCTGTTGTGATCACGCGCGCGCAGGGACAGCACCTGGCCCTAGGAGGTCTTGCGCGCGATTTGGTGCGGAAAGTCGCCGATTAGGTGCGGAAGTTCGCGCTGTCGCCGTCTGGGGAGGCCCGGCGCGCTGCCTCGCCGATTGGCCGCGTTTCGAGTTGGCCTGCTCAACGACTGCTAGCGCCGGGCCGACACGCCGGCCCCGCGCTTCAGGGGCCGGCGTGCCGCGGACGAGGCGTGTGTTGTCTCTCGCGAGCGAACTTCACGGTCGGCGACTTTCACGGCGCGCGCTTAGACCTCCTTGGGCCAGGCCGGAAGGAGCGGAGCGACTGGAGGACCCGCAGGGTTGCTGTTGCGAGCACGCGTGTCAGACTCGGAGATCAACGACGGGAAGAGTTTTCTCTCCCCACGCACGGCACCCCTTCTTCTTTTGTTGTTGCCGGCCTCTGCCCCGGAGCGATGCGGGAGAGATGCAGGCGCGAAAGAGGCACTGGCCTTGCTGCATGAAAAAGGGGAGCAGCCTCCCGTCGACGGGTGACGGATGACTGCTCCCCAGGGGCGGGAGGGAAAGGATCAGGCGTGCCGCTGCCGGCGCTCGATGAATTCGGGATGTACTGGCGGCGGCGTCCACGGCACCAGGTCGCGCTCGATGAGCATGCGCGCGATGGTGCCGCGCACCGCGTCGCGGCGGTCGATGAGCTTCGGCCCGCGCCGGTCGTCATAGAGATGTGCGGCGTAGAACCATCCGCCGCCGGGGTCGGCGACATCGCGCCGCCTGGCGACGGTGCCGACGGTCTGGCCGAAGACCGTGATATGGCATTCATCGCCGCCGCAACGGCGGAACTTGACGTCGTTGATCGAGAAGCTGGCGCTCGACATGGCGGATCTCCCGGAGGGAACGGGAACGCGGCCGCGCCCTTGGGCGCGCCGCGTCCCGGCCGTTGACACATGGAGAAGGGCCGGTCCCGGAACCCGTAGCGCGGGTGGGACCGGCCCATGAGAGCGCGGGAGGAAACGCTCTCTAGAACGGCACCTTCTGGCTGGCCAGCGGGTTGTCAGCGGCCCCGGCGGGCTGTGCCGCCTCGCCGTTGGACGCCGGGGCGGGGCTGCCGTTGGCGGTCGCAGGGCGCTCGAGGAACTGGATCCGCCCGCCCGGCACGAGGATGATCTCGGTCGAGTAACGGTCGCTGTCCTCGCCGTCCTTCCGCCACTTGCGGGTCTGCAGCTTGCCCGCGACGTAGACCAACCGGCCCTTCTTCGCGTGCCGCTCCAGCATGTCGATCAGGCCGCTCTGGAACGTAACGACGCGGTGCCACTCTGTCCTGTCCATCCGGTCGCCGGAATTGCGATCGACAAAACTTTCATCGGTCGCCACCGACATGTTGGCCACGCGCCCGCCGGACGCGAGGTTGGAGATGGCGACGTCGGCGCCTAGGCGCCCGATGATCTGCGCGGAATTGAGTCCGAATGCCATTGTTCGTTTCCTTCTGCTTCCTGGTTGATGACGATGGGTGACGAGCGGGCCGGGAACTCTCTCGACCCCTTCCCCGCTCACCCCTCGCGAAGCCCTCCTCTTCCTCTTGCCTGCCGCCTGCCCCGGCGATCGCCAGGGGGCGCAATGCCTGCGGACCGCACGGGACGGCAGCGCGGCTTTCACGCGGGGAACCTTGCCGACGCTGATGCCCGGGGAGCGCGGCGCCTGGATCGAGGGAAGAAGCGGCGCGGACTGCACCGGCGTGGCGGGCACCGCCACCGGTGGGACCGGGGTGGAGCGCGATGCCTGCGTGAGCCTCGACGGTGGGGTCCCCGGCGCCGTCGTCGCGAATTGACCGAATGCGCGGCGCGGCTATGGTGCGCGGAAATCGGGGGATCGATCCGCCATGGCAACAGTTACGCGCGCCGATCTGAGCGACGCCGTTCACAAGGAGACCGGGCTGCCACGCCGCGAGGCGGCGGAGCTGGTGGAGACGGTGATCGAGGCGATCGCGGAGCGGCTGTCGGCCGGCGAGGCGGTGAAGATCTCGTCATTCGGGAGCTTCACCGTGCGGGACAAGGGACTTCGCATGGGCCGCAATCCGAAGACGGGCGAGCCGGCGCGGATCGAGCCGCGCCGGGTGGTGACGTTCACGGCCTCGGCGAAACTGAAGAAGCGGATCGACAGGACGATGGGCGGCGCATAGGCCGGCCGGGGCGGGCGGCGCGATGGACGCTATATAATGTGCGGAGCTTCGAGTCGGCAGACGGCGGACAGGATTATGGACGTGACATCATCGGGCGGGATCGACGAGGGCGCGTTGACCAGGGGACAGGCGAGGAAGCTCAACGCGCTGCGCAAATCCTTGGGAGAGCAGCTTGGCGAGCGCACCTTCGCCGCGTGGCTGGCGTCGCAGGAAGGATCGGCGGCGCAGGCGGACGGGAACGCGGCGGCGATCGTCGACACGCTGTGGCCGCTCGTACAGCAGGGCACCCTGTCGATCCCGCGCGGCGGCTACCTCATCGGACGGGGCCGCGGCAGGATCATCGTCGAGCCCGCGCGGCCGTAGTCCCCGGGCCCGCGCCCGGCCGCGTGGTATCGCCCCGCCGGGCCTGTGAGCGTCTGCGGGGGGAGCGCGGGAGCCGGTGATCCCTGTTTCGGCCGGCTCCCGCGCATGTCTTCGTGCCTGGTGCGCCCGGCCGCGGGCGGCCCGTGTCGGGCCAGCCCGCCATCGGCAGCGCTCTCGCCGATGGCCCGCCGCCGGAATGCAAGCCCGGCGGCTACCACGAGGTCAGCGCGGCCATGGGGGAGATGTCGGAGACGATCTCGACGTCATCGGGACCCAGCTTGGCGAAGGCCAGGCAGGCCGCCACTTCGGCTGCCGAGTCAAAGGTGCCGTGGTCTTCTCCCGTGGCACGCTCGATGACGGTGTACCGGGGCGCCGTGACCGGCAGCCCCCGGTGCTCGCCGGAGCGCGCCCAGGAGCGGGCCGCGCACGCCGGGCAGCGTGAGGCGCCGGCGCTGAAGGTGCCGCAGTCGGTGCAACTCCCACGCGCGCGCTTTCTGGCGTACATCTTGCGCGCGTAGGTCTTGCGCGATGGCCTGCCGGCCTGGAGCGTGGAGCAGGCGTCGCAGCGCGCGGCGCCATGCGGCGCGGGATCGCCGCACGCCCCACACCGGCCATGCGAGCGGCGCGCGGCCCAGCGCTGCTTGTCGCCGGCGTTTCGCCGAGACCGGCAAGGCTCGCAGCGCCTGCTCCCTTCGGCGGGCGGCCGACGGCCGCAGCGCACACAGAGTCCCGCTTCGCGCCGGGCTTCGTAGCGCCTCCTGCTGCCGGCGCGCGAGCTGCGGCGCTTGGCCTCGGCGCGTTTGCCCCCGTAGAGCGTTCCCTCGGCCCTGGCCCGGGCGTATCTGGCGCGGTCCGCCTTGCGCCGCTTCCGGTTGCATTCGGCGCACATCCGGTGCTCGGGCTCGGGCGGGCGGTATCCGCAGCTCGGGCACAGCCCGGCCGCGAGCCGCCGCTCGGTCAAGCGGCGGTAGCGGCGCCCTTCGCAGGCGCGGTAATCGGCGTGGTTCTTGTATGGCACCGCATCCTCCCTGTCGGGCTCGGAGACGAAGAGGCGGCGGGGCGCCCGCAGCGGACGCCCCGTCGACGGTGGATCAGCGGCGCCGGGCGTCGACGAAAATGCCCGCCGCGCAGCTCCCCCACATTTGCATGCCCGAGTCCGTCAGGTTGATCCCCGTGCAGATGATGATCTCGTCGCGCTCGGGCCGCAGCCGCTGAACGGCCCGCAGGCTCATCACCTTACGCGCCCGCTTGCGCCCGACCTTCGATCCCTTGCCGGGCCGCCAGGGCTGGATCTGGCCCTCGTAATCGGACTGGTACCTCTCGACCACGTAGCGCTGGTCATCGAGCCCTTGCCCGAACAGGTGGGTGAGGTAGGTTCGGGCGTCGCCATGGAGTGTGCCGTTGATATGCATGTGCCGCCTCCCGCTGGCCTGTGAGTGGAAGCGGCGGGGACGCCCTCTCCCGGACGCCGCCCGCCGCGCCCCGCTTCAGGCCGGGCTCTCCCTCCTGCCGGCGTGCGGGCGCCGGCGCGGAGCAAGGATGGGGATGCGGGTTGAAGGCGGGGAGCCGCCCGCCGTCGGGCCCGGCGGCCCTGCGGCGTCGCCGAGGCCCGGATGGGCGACGGCATGGCCGGGCCGGGCGCGGCTGCGGAGGGCGGGGCGGCGGTCCCGTTCTCGGGGTTTTCGCGGGAATGCAGTGTCAGGAGTGCTCTGGAGTTTACTTCGGGGTGGTTACTGGGTGATCATTTTGCTCGACCCGCCGTCGGGCACACGCTCGCGTCTTGTTCCAACCTATTGAAATGAAATGGTTATGCGCGACGGCGCGCCTGACCGTGTTGGTGGTGAGAAAGCGGGCTAACGCAATCCGCTTTTAAGTTGGGCCCACTGAGCTACGTCATGTTCGCTTCCGGCAGACTCTAGGGAGGCCCAAGTAAGAGATTCGAAAAGGCGACGGCGGCCAGCGTCCATAGTACCAAGACTGGCTTCCAGCTGATCGCAGAGGGTCATAAATTCATCAACCTTCGCGACAATGCGGTTTTGTTCGGCGAGCGGTGGGAGCGGTACTGCAAATCGAGTCACATCGGTCAAGCGAAAGCTATTTTTAATGCCTCTCTGGGGTTCGTTGAACTGCTCTTGACCGAACGGTGAGCGAAACAGCTCCGCGAGATAACGCCCCTTCATCTCTCTCATAGGCCGCACCATTGCCGTATGCTGGTTTATGTATGCTTCCCCAAACCCTCCTGGAATTAGGCCAAGCATTCCCACGTCGCCTGTAATGGAAATAAGGATATCGCTATCTCTTAGCCGGGTCCGCGTGCCTTCACCACTGGTTGGCGGCTTCACTCTTTGAACTTGATCGAGGCGAAGGCGATAGTGATCTTTGGACAAGTTCGCCATACGTACAAAGATCGCCCCCTCTTGGGAATAATACTTAGCCCAATCGCGAGAGCCACTCGTTACAAACTGACTGAGATTGCCGAGGCAAACCCATACCCATCCAGTCGGTAGATCGAACAAGACTATGCCGTCTGCCATGGTTAGCTGGGACTTCTCCTTCCTAATGACGCCCGCTTTCACCAGCCAGGCCTTTTCTGCTGCGATCCGCTCCAGCAATTCCGATGCGGGCTGGTCCGCCGGATCCTGGTCGACCAACTTTCCTCGCACGGCGAGGTCGAGGATAGTCTGCCGCAGGTGTTTGACCTGATCGGGACGCTCTGTGAGCGCGGGAAGGACATCGACGGTGAAGCGCGCATGGGTTCGAAATGACCCGTCGTCCGTATTGGCCGCGCGCAGGCGAGCATAGCTGGAGTTGGTCAGCCGGTCGCGGGTCTCCTCGCGGGTGGTGCGGGCTTCCTCCAGCCGGTCGCACAGTGCCATCAGCTCGTCTACTTTAGCGACGATGCGCTGTTGCTCTTCGAGGGGCGGGAGAGGGAACGGTGAGTGTGCAAAGTACTCAGACGGCACGCGCTTTTGTCCCGCTGTGCCGGCCAGCCTCATAATACCAGTCTCAATGAAAAGTCGGCTCTTTAGGAACAGTACGATGTAGTCCGCGTCGACAAAGATAGGGCGTACGATATGAAGCTCTGTGGTGCCGCTTCCCATGCCGCCCGTCAGATTACGAAAGACGACGGACTTACCATTCTCAAAACACGGCGTGATCTTTGCTAAGCCCACGTCGCCCTCGGCAAAATGAGTATAACCCTTCTTGATCTCCGCCCACGGGCGAATCTCGTGAGTGTTGGAAGCACCATATTCTGCCGGAATCATTGGCATCGGGACAAACGATGCTACGTGATTGTCAGGAAAACTGTTGCGAGGACTTATCACACCAAGCTCGGCGATCTGCGTCCAAGCCCAACCCTGCGACAGCAGGAACGGAAACTCACTGCCGTCAAGCGATACGGGGGCCTTGGGCCTTCGAATCTCCCCGGTTCTTAACAAGCGAGCCTTTTCCAGTGCAATCCGCTTCAGCAATTCAGAAGCTGGTTCGTCCGCCGGGTCTTGCGACACCAGCTTCCCGCGCACGGCGAGGTCGAGCACCAAACGCCGCAGCCGGGGAACAGCGTCGGGCGCGTCGCTCACGCGGTCGTAGAGCGCCAGCAGGCGTTCGGCGTTCATCCCTCCGGCGGTCCCATCGCGGTAAGCAGAGCCTGCACGATCCGGCGCAGTTCCGGCAGGTCGTTCACCGCATAATCCCAGACGCGGTCGGGGATCACGACGGCGTAGCCATGGATCAACAGGTTGCGGAAGTCGACTACCTCGCGCAGCGTGGGAATACGTTCGGCAATCTCGGGACGGGTCTGATGCAGGCGGTTCAGCGCCTCGCCGATGATTTCGAACTTGCGCTCGACCGCAGCCTGTGTCCGAGCGTCGCCAACGTAGGTCTCGCGGTCCATGTCTTCGGTGAAGTACGCAATATCCGCGGCGGCTCGGTCGACATCCGCCAGCAGGACGCGAGGGTCAGGACGCATAGACAACTTCGCGCGAGCTGTCGATGGCCGCCCGCAGATACGGATTCTGAACCGCACCCGTTTCGACAAGATCGACGGAACGACCCAGGGTCCGGCGCAATGCCTCGGCAAAGTCCAAGAATTGTCGAAGCGGTGCCCGGCCGTTGACGGGTCTGAATTCCACGAGGAAGTCGGCGTCGCTGGTTTGCGGATCGAAGTCCGTGGTGCGCGCCGCCGAGCCGAAGACTTCGAGTCGGGCAACGCCGTAGCGCCGGCAAAGTTCGGCCAGTTCTTCCCTCTTGTCAGCGATGGCGGCGTGCATGTGCAGCCCTCCCAATCAGGCGGCGATCGATGCCCTTCCTTGGTGTCATCGTATCAGCGTCCCTTCCAGGACATCCTTCAACCGGTCGCGCACCGATGTCACTTCTGCCTCGGCGGCGTCCAGTTCTTCAAGAAGTGTCTCTGGATCGCCGTGGTCTTCGCCCTCTGCATGCGGGTTCTTGACGTCGAGGTTGTAGCCGCGCGCCTTGATTTCCTTGGCGCTAACCTTCCAGGCACGGCCTCCGTCCTCGCGGCCCTTGCGGTCAGGCCCGCCCCACCACGCGGCGCAGCCGGCCAGATGCTCCAGCTTGATGGGCCGAGTCATCGAATAGGCCTTCTGTCCTTCGGGCACGAGATGCTCCCAGAACCAGATGTCCCTCGTCGGCTCTCCCTTCTCGAAGAACAGCAGGTTCGTTCCGATAGAGGCGTAGGGACGGAATACGGAGTTCGGCAGGCGCACGATGGTGTGGAGGTGGCACTCCTCCAACAGGTGTTCCTTGAGCCTTGTCTTGACGCCCTCGCCGAACAGCGAGCCGTCGGGAAGGACCACTGCGGCCCGGCCGCCCGGCTTGAGAAGCCGGATGATGAGCGCCAGGAACAGGTCCGCCGTCTCGCGGGTTCGGAAATGCTGCGGGAAGTTGGACTCGATGCCGTCCTCCTCCTTCCCGCCGAAGGGCGGATTGGTCAGAACGATCTCCACACGCTCGTCGCGCCCCCACGAGATGTAGGGACGCGCCAGCGTGTTGTCGTGGCGAAGGAAGGACGGGTCCTCGATGCCGTGGAGCAGCATGTTGGTCATAGCAAGCATGTGGGGAAGCGGCTTCTTCTCCACCGCGCGGAGCGAGGACTGCATCCGGGCTTCGTCTTCGGGTCGCTTCACGTAGCGTTCGCGCATGTGGCGGATGGCGCAGGTGAGAAAGCCGCCCGTGCCGCAGGCCGGATCGAGCAGCATCTCGCCGGGTTTAGGGTCGAGCATCCGGGTCATGAAGGAAGTCACGGCGCGCGGCGTGTAGTACTCGCCCGCGTTGCCGGCCGACTGCAAGTCATTCAGGACTTGCTCGTAGATGTCCCCGAAGTGCCGGCGCTCGGCCAAGTCGTTGAAGTCGATGCCGTTGATCTTGTTGACGACCTGCCGCATAAGCTGGCCGGACTTCATGTAGTTGTGGGCATCCTCGAACACGGCGCGCACGACGTTCGCGCGAGGGACGCTCCCCGAAGGCAGCCTCTTCAGCTCAGGAAAGAGATCGCCGTTGACGAACTCGAGGAGTTCCTCGCCGGTGATGCCCTCCGGGTTTGCGGCCCAGTTGCGCCATTGCAGACCGGCGGGGATGGGCGAGCGATAGCCGTCCCTGAACTCTTCGAGCTCCTGGTCCTGATCGTCGATGATCTTGAGGAAGAACATCCAGCACAGCTGGCTGATGCGCTGGGCGTCCCCATCGACGCCCACGTCCTGGCGCATGATGTCCTGAATGGACTTGACGAGAGTGCTGACGGTCATGCTCAGGCGGCTTCCCTGTAGAGAGCGGATTGAATATCAAGCACGGCCCGCTCGAAACCCGGCCTGCCGCCGAACGCGCGGACCAGTTCAAGCGGTGTGCCGAGTCCGTCCATCGGCGGAATCCTCAGCACGTTGGCGTCGTCGAGATTGAGCAATCCCTCGTCGGCGTACTTGTCGAGCAGCGCTCCGAGCACGGCGCGGGCCTGATCGCCGTACTTCCTGAACGCGTCGCGCTTCTTGACGTTGTCGGCGCGCTGGCGGCGTGTCAGCGGTTTGACCTCGAAGGCGACGTGACAGATGAGGTCGAAGGGATCGAGGTCCTTGCCCAGCTCGTCGACCAGCACGGCCAACGGCAGGCCCTCTGCGGCCATTTCCTCGACGATCGCCTGCTTGCGCTCCGCGGCATTCCAGCGTCTCAGAAACTCGTCAAGGCTCACGAAGCGTTTGCGCAGGGCCTTCCTGGTGAAGTCGCGAAGCGACTCGGTGACGAGCTTGCCGTTCTCGTCGAGATACTCCACGCGCTCGGCCACGATGGCCGCGCTGATGCCGTCGACATAGACCTTCTTGCTCGGACCGCCCCCGGGCGGCGGTGGAAAGTCCGGATCGGAGACGACTGTCTCGTCATCGCCGGGAACGACGGGTGGCGGAATGCCGCCGTCATTGCCCGGCGGCGCATCGGGCGGATCGATGGGATCGCCTTCCCCAGGCTCGTAGATCTGCACGGGCTCGCCGTCGAACTCCGGATCCGCGAAATGGCTGGTGGCGCCCCGGAAGTCGATCAGCGTGAAATAGAACTTGCGCGTGTCCTCGTGCACGCGGGTGCCGCGGCCGACGATCTGCTTGAACTCGGTCATCGACCCGACTTCGCGGTCGAGCACGATCAGGCGGCAGGTCTGTACGTCGACGCCGGTGGAGAGCAGGCGCGACGTGGTAACAAGGACGGGATATTTCGAATCTGGATCGATGAAGCGGTCGAGATGGGCCTGCCCCTCCGCGTCGCCGCCAGTAATGCGCATGACGTAGCGGGGGTTGCGTTCCAGCAAGTCGGCGTTCTCGTTGATCAGCGCCTGGCGCATACGGGCTGCGTGTTCCTGATCGACGCAGAAGACGATGGCCTTCTGGAAGCGGTCCCCGCTCTCCTTGAGGAATTGCGTGACCTTCTGCGCCACCAGATTGGTGCGCCCGTCGATGACCAGCATGCGGTCGAAGTCCCTGGCGTCGTAGATGCGGTCCGCGACTTCCTCGCTGTCCCGGTCGAGCTGACCCCTTTCCGGGCGGTAGCCCTCCACGTCGCGGTCGATGTGGATCTTGACCACCTTGTAGGGCGCAAGGAAGCCGTCGCGAATTCCCTGCTTCAACGAGTAGGAGAACACCGGCTCTCCGAAATAGGCGATGTTGGATACGTACTTCGTCTCCTTCGGCGTCGCGGTGAGGCCGATCTGGGTGGCGGAGGAGAAGTACTCGAGAATCTCGCGCCAGGCCGAGTCCTCGGCGGCGCTGCCCCGGTGGCACTCGTCGATGACGATCAGGTCGAAGAATCCGGGGGAGAGCTCGCGGTAGACTTTCTGATGCTCCTCCGGCCCGGTGATCGCCTGATAGAGGCCGAGATAGACCTCGTAGGCCGTATCGATGCGGAGAGCGGCGCCGCCGTCGTGTTGTATGGTCCGGGCTTGCGTGGACAGCTTGGCCATCGCCCCGCCGAAGGGCCGGAAATCGTTGACCATCGTTTGGTCGACCAGCACGTTGCGGTCGGCGAGGAACAGGATGCGCTTCCTGTGTCCCGCCTTCCACAACCGCCAGATGATCTGGAAGGCGGTGTAGGTCTTGCCCGTGCCGGTGGCCATGACGAGCAGGATACGATCTTGCCCCTTCGCGATGGCCTCGATCGCGGCGTTGACGGCGTTGGTCTGGTAATACCGTGGGGCTTTGCCGCCGCCGTCATCGTGATAGTCCTGAAGGACGATTTTCTCGGCTTCCGGGGTCAGGCCCTTCCAGGCCCGATAGCGCTCCCATAGTTCGGCGGGCGGCGGGAATTCGTCCAGAGCGAGGTTCGTCTCCCGCAGCGTGCTCGCGCCGGTGCGGTCGTGGAACACGAAGCCGTCCCCGTTGGACGAGAGCACGAATGGGACGTTCAGCGTCTCGGCGTAGTCGAGCGCCTGCTGCATGCCGTCGCCGATGGCATGGGTATTGTCCTTGGCTTCGATGACCGCGAGGGGAATGTTGGGCTTGTAATTGAGGATGTAGTCGGCGCGCCTGGCCTGCCCGCGCGTGACCAGCTTGCCGCGGACGATGATGCGGCCCTTGGTGAAGCTCACCTCCTCGCGGATTTGCAGCATCTCGTCCCACCCTGCCCGGCGCAGGGCGGGCGTGATGAACTTGGTGCAGATGTCGCGTTCCGAGAGGCCTTTCTTGTCCATAAGGGTCACTGGCCTCCCGGCGCCTCGCCGCTCATTGCCCTTCCTCCCTCGAAGAGGATGTTGCGGGCGCGTCCAGCGACTTCAATCGCTCGTATTCCTCCACCGAGAGCACGACGACAACCGGGCGCCCATGCTTGGCCACCGTGACCGGCTCGGCACGGGCGAGATCGATCAGCCGTCCGAAATCGTACTTTGCGTCCTTGGCGGTCAGGGTCTGCATGGGCCTCCCCGCATGTGGCCGCGCCAATTCTGGCCAATTTGGCCGGAGATGCAATGGATTCGCCCTTTTCAGCTCATGGAGCCGCCGCCCGGTGACCGTTGGCGGTGCGGAGCCCTTGTGAGGTGGCCTTGGCGTGCATTCTCGATGGTTTACCGGACGAAGCGCCGTTCACTGCATCGGCCCAGGCGGCGAGTTCCTTTGTCCAGATCAAGCGCTGGCCATCTGGGGCGGACGCGACTCGGGGCCTGGTCGAAGCGGGCAAGCGCCCCTTCACGGACGAGTCGGACGAGGAATGCGGCCGCGACAAGTGAGAAACCCTCGCCGGCGAAAATAAATTCGTTGTGGCCCTGAGGTGCCCTGAGTGGTCAGGAGTGGTCAGGAGACCTCTACAGTACACCTAACCTATTGATATCGCGTACCTATACCGGTTGACAGTCACGATTCGATACGTTCCCCTGCGTGCCTTCGACAACCGGCAGGAGGTGCGGCAGCGATGTTCAAGGAGCCAATTTCCGGTCATCGGACAATGCGGTTCGAGACCCCCGAACCGCTTTTCCACGGCGCCGGGGGAGTCGAATTGGGACCGATGCAGGCGCCGGTGGGTACGGTGTCCCTCGCGAATCGCGGCACCGTGCCTAGGACGGAAATGTCGCAGGCGAGGACGCCGCGTGGCATCCCGGAGACCCCGGGAGAGGCGTCGTGAGCGTCATCTCCGTCGGCCGCCGCCGCTACGCCGCGAACCTGCACTGGCGGGAGCGGGGCGGCAGGCGTGCCACCGCACGGGCGGCCAGGAGGCTGCAGCGGCACTGGTTCGTGCGTGACGGCGGACACACCGGCTTCGTGGCCCTGGACATTGGCGGCTCTCCCGATGGTCTGCCGGCACTGCCGTTGGCACTCCAGGCTCTCATCGGCGGCGAATCCTGGATGGCGCTGGTCGAGGGCGATGCGGATAGCGGCGGACTGCGGTACGCCCTGGTGAAGGCACCGGGCGGTGCCGCTGTGTTGCCTCACGGCGAAGAGGTCTTCGATGACCGGGCGGCGGCGCTCGAAGCCTTCGGGCGAACGCAGGCGCCCGGTTGGACCGGGTACGCGACGCCGGAACTCGTATCTCGGCGCGAAGGCCCGGACGCTGATATCGCGGTACTGGACCCGGACGCGCTGGGCGAGGCGGCGTCGAGGGCGGGGCCGGCGATCATTGTGGCGCGACCCATGCCCGGACGGTGCGTGGACTGGCGGCGCGTCGCTGTCGGGGTGGGATTCGCTGTGCTGGTTGAGATCGGGATCGTGGCGATGGTCGCGGCCGGGTTCGCCTGGGAGGAGCGGGATGCGCTGCTTGAGTGGATCTCGGGATCCGCCGACGAACCGAAGCCGTTGATTGCGCCGTTCAAGCTACTGGACCGGACGTCGGAACCGCCTTCTGGGGAACCGTTCCCCGCGGACCGATGAGCGCCTCCCCCCGCCTGATCGACCTGTCGCCCTCGGCGGTCCTCGACCGGATCGGAGGACGCGCGGACACCGAGGACAATGCAAACGGACGGTTCACCGGACTCTTGTATGCGGGCGCCGCGCATTTGGCGGCGAGGCGGCGGGAGCCGAGGGCGGCGCCCTGCCGAAGCGCACGTCCGCTCGCAGCCGCCTCCGCGCCATGCCGGCGGGGTGGTCGAGTACAGGGAGCGGGATGAAATGAGGACTATCCAACTGTCTATCTGCGCCCTCCTGCTCGCGGCAGGCGGAGGATGGGCGGTCTGGCTCACGGCCGGAATGCGCCCGGACGACATCGCCGCCGCCGGTCTCGGGCTCGCGGTCGCGGCGTCGTTCGCGGCCTACTTTGCGACCGACCGCAAGAGTTCGGGGCTCTGGATCCGCTTCGGGCTCTACGGCGCTGGCCTGACGGTTTCGGCGGCTTCCCTCTGGACCGGCGTCGTGCGGCCCTTGCAGGACGCGCCCTCGCTCGGCGCCGCCATCGTCTGGCTTCAGGGTCTCGACGGGTATGCACTGGTCATGGTCGCGGTCCCGCCGCCCGCCGTCATGGCGTTGACCGTGCTCTGGTGCGAGGCGGCGCTCTACGGCATGAAGCATCTCGTCGGCGAGGAGCGTCGCCGGCGTGCCGAGTCCGATCTCCACGGCAGGGCCGAGTTCCTGGACCGGCGCTCCATGCGCCTGCTGGCCAAGCGCCGGGGCATCCTGCTCGGCCAGTGGGGGGCGCGAAGGAACGCGCCGCTGATCGGCTGGTCCCTCGAAGGCTCGGCCATCACCGTCGCGCCGCCTCGGACCGGCAAGGGCGCCACCATCGCGCTCAACTTGCTCTCGCCCGAGGGACGCGGGTTCGACGGGTCCATCGTCACCATCGATCCGCGCGGCGAGCTCTGGTGCGTCGCCTCACGGCGACGCCGCGAACTGGGCCGGCGGGCAGTGCTGCTCGATCCCTTCGGGGTGGCGGCGAAGCACGGGGAGGATTACGAGGCGTGCCACCTGCCGGACGTGATCAGTGCCACCTATAACCCGCTCGCGTTCATCCGCGAGGACGAGGGCCTCGCCGTCCGCGACATCAACGTGCTGCTCGACGCCCTGCTGACGCCGCCGCGCCCCGGGGCCCAAGAGAACAGCCGGCACTTCTATGAGTCCGCCCGCTCCATCATCGCAGGGTACACGGCCTGGGTGCGCTTCAGGGAGCCGCCGGAGATGCGGACGCTGGGCACCGTATACCGCATGCTCTCGATGGGACCGGCCGAGCGGGAGGAGTTCGCAGCGCTGGTGCGGGACGAGGAGCGGTTCGCCGGTGGGCTCGCCCACATCGCGATCGAACGGCAGGCCCAGGTCGGAAAGGAGGAAGGGGGGTCCAACTTCAGCACCATCGCGAACCAGCTCGCCTTCCTCAACTACCCCGAGCTGCTCGCCAACACCGCCTCGTCGAGCTTCGATCCCCTGGTGCTGGCCGACGGCGACACCGACCTCTTCGTCGTCGTGCCCGAGGAAACCATCGAACATGTCAAGGGCTGGCTCCGCCTCTGGGTCGCGATTCCGAACGCCGTCGCCGGCATCAGGCCGCTCGAGCGCGACATGCTGATCGTCATCGACGAGATGCCGCGCCTCGGATACCTCAAGCCGGTCATGGACGGCTACTCCATGGCGGCCGGCAAGGGGGTGCACTTCTGGTGCTTCGCCCAGTCGATCTCGGCGCTCGATTCCACCTGGGGCAGGGAGCACCGCAAGATGCTGCTGGACCTGGCCGAACTCGTCCAGGTCCTCGGCTTCCCGCGCACCGATGCCGAAGGCGCGGAGGAAGTGTCCAAGGCCATCGGCACCGCCACCTTCGAGGGCCGGACCGAAAGCCGCTCGGGCACAGTCGCCGAGAGCCGCATCGTCACCGCCAACACCCAGTGGCAGGCGGGCGAATCGACGTCGCTGGTGCGCGAGCGGCTGGTCACGCCCGACGAGCTGATGACGCTGGGGCCGGACCGGCAATACGTAATCGCGGCGGGCAAGGACATACGGCGCGACGCGCTCCGTCTCCACCACGCCCGCTACTGGGAGAGGCGCGACACGCGCTTTTTGGCCGATCCCAACCCGTTCGTGCTGCGCAAACAAACTGCGGCGAGGAACGACCGTGCGAGCGGCCGGGCGAGCTGGCCGATGTCGGTCGTGAGAGGAGGTGCGAAATGACGGAGAAGAGACCCACGATGCCGGATAGCGTCGACCGGGAAACGAATCCCGCGGAGACACAGCCGGCGGACGGGCAGCGGCAAGGGGAGCTCGGGGACGGATCCGGCAGCGACAGTCCCGCCGCGGTCGAGGCGGCGGGTACGGGCGACACACCAGCGGCCGACAACGCCAAGCCACCGGCGCCCGGTGCCGAGGCGAGTCCGGATGCGGCGCAGAAACGCGGCGCCGAAGCCGGCGGAGAGTCGCCGACGATCAACGATATTCTGCTTGTCGCACGCCATCTCTCGGGGCTGGTCGAGGAACACGGAAGGCTTGGTCGCAGGCTGCCGAGGGCGGCATCGGAGAACACGGTTCAATCGGTAGAAACGCCCGGCGGGAGTGCCGCCGAGAGGCGAGGGCAGCCAGAACAATCATCGGACAAAGCTCCAGAACCGCAGGATTCGAGGAGGGGAGTAGCGGTGGAACTGACGACGGCGCTGCGGACGTTCAAGGCGGACTTCGCGCAGTGGGTCGAAAATGAAAAGCGAAGCCGCAGGCGCTGGGCAGGTCTCGCGATGTCCGCCGGCTTCCCCGCCTGCCTCCTTCTCGGCCTGCTGGTCGAACTGCAGTTCCAGGTCATACCGCTGCATGATCCCACTCGCGGGTGGGGCGACCACATCTGGAATACCTACGGACGCACCATCGTCGATTGCGAACTCGAGGCGATGCGGACGCACAGGGACGTGGATTGTCCGCTGCTGGTGCGGCGTCCGTGAAGGCGGCGGAAAGACTGGAGTGGGGAAGTGAGCCCCGGCGGCAAGGGAACAGGAGGCTGGCGATGACCGAGATCATGGCGCGCGAACTTCTGCGCCGCGAGGAGGTCGAGAAGCGGTTTGGCGTATCGCGCAGTTGGATCTATTGCGAGATGCGGGCCGGGCGCTTCCCGGAACCGGTGAGGATCGGCAAGCGTGCCGTAAGATGGCGGGTGGTGGATCTAGACGAGTGGGCCGACAGCAGACCTGTCGCGCACGGAGAGATCGGTCATCCGTGATCGGGGCCGATAAGGATCTGGGGTGCGGATCCCACATCCTCCGGCGGCACTATTCCAGCACGATGGCCGTCTCTCGTGTGACGGCACCGCCCCGATTCGGTGCGGGGGCAACCCGGGAAGTATGTTAAGGCCCGATTGGCCCTGTTGGGCTGCGTGTGGGGCCGGCAGGGCGGCCAACGACAAAGTGACGCGGACACAAAGGGTTATTGGAGGCGCCGACTCCCACCCCCATTGAGCTTCGTGAGTTCCCGGTTCCGGTGTGGGCGAGGATAGACTAGAAAATAAATAGTACGATATACGACAACGACTTACGCAATTTCGTGCAGACTCCAGAATTTTCCTCGCATCCTCATGGACGTCCTTTCAACGCCGGTGCCGGGGGCGAGCGACATGTAGCTCCATGCGGCCGCCGGCGCCGGTCATGAATACGTTGCGGCGGGTGAAAACCGCGCGCAATCGGGTCACTCTCCCCTCCCGGATTGAGGCGAGGCGCTCGGGTCGTAGGCGAGGTTCGGCGCGAGCCACGTCTCGGTCTCCTGGACGGAGGCTCCCTTGCGCCTGGCATAGTCCGCCACCTGGTCGCGGCCGAGCTTGCCGACCCCGAAATATGTGCTTTCCGGGTGGCTGAAATAAAGGCCGCAAACGGAGGACGCCGGCCACATGGCGCAGCTCTCGGTGAGGCGCAGGCCGGTGCGGGCCTCGGCCTCCAGCATCCCGAAAATAGTCTGTTTCTCGCTGTGGTCGGGGCAGGCGGGATAGCCGGGCGCGGGCCTGATCCCGCGATAGCGCTCCCCGATCAGCTCGTCGCTCGCCAACGCTTCGTTCGGCGCGTAGCCCCATAGGTCCTTTCGCGTGCGCTCGTGCAAGAACTCCGCGAAGGCCTCTGCCAGCCGGTCGCCGAGGGCCTTGACCATGATGGCGCTGTAGTCGTCGTGCGCCTGCTCGTGCGTCGCCGCCAACCTCTCGACGCCCTCGCCGATGGTCAACGCGAACCCGCCCACATGGTCGTCCACGCCCGAGCCCTGCGGCGCCACGAAATCCGCCAGCGCGTGATTGGGGCGCTCGCGCGCGCGTGACATTTGCTGGCGAAGGGTGTGGAGCGTGGCGATGGGGCGCTCGCGTTCGCCGTTCGCGAACAGCGCGATATCGTCATCCACGCTCCAGGCGGGCCAGAAGCCGACGGCGGCCCGCGGCGCGAATGCGCTCTCGGCAACGATGCTCTCCAGCATGGCGCGCGCATCGTCGAAGAGCGAACTGGCGGCCGGGCCCACCGTCTCGTCGTCGAGTATCGCCGGGTAGTTGCCGGCCAGCTCCCAGCTTCGGAAGAAGGGTGTCCAGTCGATATAGGGGATGAGATCGGCGACCCCGACATCGGCGATGGTGCGGGCGCCGGTGAAGCGCGGCGCCGGCGCCCGGTAGCGCCGCCAGTCGGGCTGTGCCCGGTTGGCGCGTGCCTCGGCCAGCGTGAGCAGCCGCTTGCCCGCCTGCCCCCGCTTGTGCGCCGCACGCATCGCATCGTAACGCTCGCGCACCTCGGCGGCGAAGGCCTGGCGCCGTTCCCGGCTGATCAGGGTGCCGACCACGCCCACCGCCTTCGACGCGTCCGCCACATGCACCACCACGCCGCTGTAGGCGGGAGCGATCTTGACGGCGGTGTGCATGCGGCTGGTGGTGGCACCGCCGATCAGCAACGGGATGTCGAGACCCTGGCGCTCCATCTCGGCGGCGAGCCGGCACATCTGGTCGAGGCTGGGTGTGATCAGCCCCGAGACCCCGATCAGGTCGGCCTTCTCGCGCCGGGCGGTATCGAGGATCTGCGTCGCCGGCACCATGACGCCGAGGTCGATCACCTCGAAATTGTTGCAGCGCAGCACCACACCCACGATGTTCTTGCCGA
This sequence comes from Alphaproteobacteria bacterium, assembly GCA_965262755.1. GTDB lineage: Bacteria > Pseudomonadota > Alphaproteobacteria > UBA828 > UBA828 > WTGU01. The sequence continues at coordinate 3,680,954 of OZ253557.1, forward strand.
TGTCGTGCACATCGCCCTTCACCGTGGCTGTGACGATCTTGCCGGAGGCTTCGGGCGCCCGCCCGCCCGCGCGCTTCTCCTCCTCGATGAAGGGCACGAGATGGGCGACCGCCTTCTTCATCACGCGGGCGCTCTTGACCACCTGCGGCAGGAACATCTTGCCGGCGCCGAAGAGGTCGCCGACCACGTTCATGCCGTCCATCAGCGGCCCCTCGATCACGTCGAGCGCGCGGTCGGCGGAGCGCCGCGCCTCCTCGGTGTCGTCGATGACCTGATCGGCGATGCCGTGCACGAGCGCGAAGCGGAGCCTGCCGTCGACATCCTGCTCGCGCCAGGTGTCGCCTTCCTCCTCCCGCTCGGCGCCGGCGCCTGCGTCCCGGTAACGCTCGGCGATCTCGAGCAGGCGCTCGGTGGCGTCGGGCCGGCGGTTGAGCAGCACATCCTCGACCGCGGTCCTGAGCGCCTCCGGCAGATCCTCATAGATCGCGAGCTGGCCGGCATTGACGATCCCCATGTCCATGCCGGCCCCGGTCGCGTGATAGAGGAACGCCGCGTGCATCGCCTCACGCACGGTGTTGTTGCCGCGGAACGAGAACGAGATGTTGGAGACCCCACCGGAGACACGGACGTGCGGCCACCTGGCCTTGATCCGGCGCGCAGCTTCGATGAAAGCGCGGGCGTAGTCGTCGTGTTCCGCGATTCCGGTGGCGACGGCGAAGATGTTGGGGTCGAAGATGATGTCGCCGGGGGCGAGCCCGACCCGTTCGGTGAGCAGGCGATAGGCGCGCTCGCATATGGCGAGCTTGCGCTCAGGTGTTTCCGCCTGCCCCTGCTCGTCGAAGGCCATGACCACCACGGCCGCGCCGTAGCGCTTCACCAGCCGGGCCTGTTCCAGGAAGGGCGCCTCCCCCTCCTTGAGGCTGATGGAATTGACCACCGGCTTGCCCGCGACCGCCCGCAAGCCCGCCTCGATGGCAGGCCAGTGGGACGAATCGATCATCACGGGCACGCGCGCGATATCCGGCTCGGCCGCGACGAGGCTGAGGAAGCGGGACATGGCGGCCTCGCCGTCCAGCATCCCCTCGTCCATGTTGACGTCGATGATCTGGGCGCCGTTCTCGACCTGCTGGCGCGCGACCTCGAGCGCGGCAGGGTAGTCGCCGGCGGTGATCAGCTTGCGGAACCGGGCCGAGCCGGTGACGTTGGTCCGCTCGCCCACGTTAATGAAGGTGCCGCCATCGTCGCGGCTCTCGAAGGGCTCAAGCCCGGCAAGGCGGAGCCTGGGCGTGTTCTCCGGCACTGCGCGCGGCGGATAGCCCGCGACCGCGTCGGCGATGGCGGCGATATGCGCGGGCGTGGTGCCGCAGCAGCCGCCGACCAGGTTGACCAATCCCGCCTCCGCCCACTCGCCCAACTGCGCGGCGGTCTCCTCCGGTGTCTCGTCATAGCCGCCGAACTCGTTGGGGAGCCCGGCATTGGGGTAGGCGCTGATCCGCGTCTCGGCGATCCGCGCCAGGTCGGCGATGTGGGGGCGCATATCGGCTGCCCCGAAGGAGCAGTTGAGCCCGACGCTGAACGGTTCGGCATGAGCGAGGGTGAGCCAGAACGCCTCGACGGTCTGGCCGTTGAGCATGCGGCCCGCGCGATCGGTGACGGTGCCAGAGATGAGGATGGGCAGCTGGGTCCCGGTGGCTTCGAACATCTCGTCCAGCGCGACCAGAGCCGCCTTGGCGTTCAGCGAATCGAAGATCGTCTCCAGGAGAATGAGATCGACCCCGCCGTCCACCAAAGCCTCCGCCGCCTCGCGATAGGCGGCGCCGAGGGTGGCAAAGTCGATCCCCCGCGCGCCCGGATCGTTCACGTCCGGCGAGACCGAGAGGGTCTTGTTGGTGGGCCCCAATGCGCCAGCGACGAAGCGCGGCCGCTCGGAGGTGGCTGCGGTGTCCGCTGCCTCGCGCGCGATCCGGGCGCTGGCGAGATTGAGGGCGCGCACCGCGCCGCCGAGGCCGTAGTCCTCCTGGGACACCCGGTTCGCGTTGAAGGTGTTGGTGGTGACGATGTCGGCGCCCGCTGCGAGGAAGCCCGCGTGGATGTCGCGGATGATCTCCGGCCGGGTGATGGAGAGGAGGTCGTTGTTGCCGGCGAGCTCGCGGTCGTGATCGGCGTAGAGCGTGCTGCGGAAGTCGGTCTCGCCCAGTGCGTGGCGCTGAATCATGGTGCCCATGGCCCCGTCCAGCACCAGGACACGCTGGGCCGCGGCTGATTCGAGCGCGGCACAGCGGTCTTGGCGATGCCGCGCGGCTCGTGACTGTTGGACCTCTCGTCGTGCTGCCGCCACTCTCCGCCTCCGTGGCCCGCCGCACGAAAATACCCGCCGCGGCTGAAGCCGGGCGGGCCCCAACGCTTTAGCCGCATTTGTAAAGCGCCCGCAAGCTGTCGCTCAAATCGGCGCTATGGCACGTTATGTAGAGATGGCGGATCGGCCCGTCAAGAGTCGGGATGAGACAGTGTCAGGATGAGACCGCATCGATAGGATGGGGGCGGATCGAGCGGGGTCGTCGCCACGGCGGGCGGCGCGCTGACAATGGCGCGGACCGATCGGCACAGCCGCGAATTCCTGTGGTAGATCGCCGCCCGCACGCTCCTCTACAGCGAGATCGCGACGGCGGCCGCGGTGCTGTGGGGCGCCAGGGTTCGCCTGCAGGCATCTTGCGCTCAGAGCGGCAGCTCGGTGGTTGTCTTTATCTCCTCCATGGATAGCAGCGCGGTGATGTTGAAGATCTTCACCTGCGAAATGAGCGCCTGGTAGAAATCGTCATAGGCCCTGGCGTTCCTCACGCGGACTTTCAGGATGTAATCGACGTCACCCGCCAAACGGTGGGCCTCCATCACCTCCGGGCGTCCCTTCAGAGTCTCCAGGAACCGGTCCTGCCACTCCTTCTGATGTTCGGATGTCCGAATGAGCACGAAGAAGCACGCCTCCAGCCCCAGCTTGTCGGGGTCGAGAAGAACCGTGTTCTGTCGGATGACCCCCGCAGCCCGGAGCTTGCGAATGCGATGCCACACGGGCGTGCGTGAGGCGCCGGCTCTCTCTGCGATGTCGTTCAGCGAGCGCGAGGCGTCCTCCTGCATCGCCGCAAGGATTTTCCGATCGACGCCGTCGAGCTGGACAGCCATCTCTTCCTCCGCCACAGACAGAAAGTATGTTCTGTACTACGTGCGAGTTTATAGATGCTGTCCGTATTTGTCGAGCAACCTATCGCGATATTAGAAATTATGTACTATTCGCCTGCGCCAAGCGTAGTCAACAGCAGGTGGTCGCCGTGCAGCATTTCCCCATCTTCCTCCGTCTCTCGGGCCGGCGTGTCGTCGTTTCCGGCGCGGGGCGGGCTGCAACGGCCAAGCTGCGCCTGCTCCTGAAGACCGACGCGCGGATCGCCGTATTCGGCCCCGACCCGGACCCGGACATCCTGTCGTGGCACCGCGACGGTGCATTGCGCCACGACGCGCGCCGCGTAGAGGGCACCGACCTTGAGGGTGCGGCGCTGCTCTATTGCGCGAGCGACGATCCCACAGAGGACATGCGTGCCGCCGCGCTGGCCCGGCAGCGCAGAATCCCGGTCAACATCGTCGACAATCTCGAAGACAGCGACTTCATCACGCCGGCCATCGTGGACCGCGATCCTCTCACGGTGGCCATCGGAACCGAAGGGACGGCGCCGGTGCTGGCGCGGCACCTCAAGGCGGCAATCGAGGCCCAGCTGCCGGGCTCACTCGGGGCGTTGGCCCGGATCGCACAGGCATTTCGGCCGCAGGCCGAGCGCCTCCTTCCGGCCCGGATGCGGCACGCCTTCTGGTCCGAGTATTTCTCCCGGCAGGGCCCCTGCGCCTTTGCGCGAAACGGCGAGAAGGGCGCGCGCGATTGCCTGAGCGCCCTTCTCGACGAGACTGCCGAGGGCGGTCGCCCCGCCGGCTGGGTCTCCCTTGTCGGCGCCGGGCCGGGGGACCCGGAGCTGCTGACACTCAAGGCCCGCAACCGTCTGCACGAGGCGGACATCGTGGTGCATGACCGGCTCGTCTCCCCGCAAGTCCTTGAACTCGTGCGGCGCGAGGCAGTGCGGGTCTGCGCTGGCAAGAAGGGCTTCGGCTCTGCATGGCGGCAGGGATCCATCAACACGCTGATGGTTCGCCAGGCCCGCTTGGGTCGCCATGTGGTCCGCCTCAAGTCCGGCGATCCGGCGGTGTTCGGCAGGCTGGACGAAGAGATCGAGGCGCTGGAGGCCGAAGGCATCCCTTGGGAAGTTGTTCCGGGACTCACGGCCGCCGCCGGTGCCGCCGCGGACATGGGGGTCTCGCTGACGCGCCGCGGGCGGAACTCTGAGCTTCGGATCCTCACCGGCAGCGACGTTGACGGGTTCGCCGAGCAGGATTGGGCCGCCCTGGCCCGCCCGGGATCGGTCGCCGCGATCTACATGGGCAAGCGAGCGGCTGCCTTCCTGCGGGGGCGCCTGCTGATGCGCGGGGCCGCGCCGTCGACGCCGGTCACCGTCGTCGAGAACGCCTCCCGCCCGGACAAACGGGTCGTTGCAACGACGCTGCTCCGGCTGCCCGAAGCGCTGGACGAAGCGCACTTTCCGGGGGCGGTGGTGCTGATGCTCGGCATCCTGCCGCGCGACGCCATGCGGAAGGCAGAACTGGGCGTCGAGGTCGGACGGGAGGCTGTGTGATGGCCCGCGCCTTCAGGCCCTGCGTTCTGACCGCGAACGACCTCTTCGATGGCGATGTGGTCTACCTCGATCCGGATGGCGCCTGGACGCGGCGCCTGAGTGCCGCGCACCTGTTCGAGGACGAGGCGGAGGCAAACCGCTGTCTCGCGGAAGCCGAAACGCAGGAGGACGCCGTCATCGGCCCCTATCTGGCGGACGCCGCGCCCGGAGGACGTCAGGGGCCCGAGCCGGTCCACTTCCGGGAGGCGTTTCGTGCCACCGGGCCCTCCAACTACCACCACGGCAAGCAGGCGGGGAGCTGAAGCGTGTACCGATACGACACCTTCGACCGGGAATTCGTGCGCAATCGGGTCGCGCAGTTCCGCCAGCAGGTGGAGCGCCGGATCGACGGCTCGCTGACCGAGGAGGAGTTCAAGCCGCTGCGGCTGATGAATGGACTCTACCTGCAGCTGCACGCCTACATGCTTCGTGTTGCCATCCCCTATGGAACGCTCGACAGCCGCCAGATGCGGCAGCTGGCCCATATCGCGGAGCGCTGGGACAGGGGTTACGGCCACTTCACGACACGGCAGAACGTCCAGTTCAACTGGCCCAAGCTGAAGGACGTGCCGGACATCCTCGACGCTCTCGCCGACGTGGAGATGCATGCGATCCAGACATCCGGGAATTGTGTCCGCAACGTCACCGCAGACCATTTCGCCGGCGCGGCCGCCGACGAGATCGCCGATCCCCGCCCGACCGCCGAGTTGCTCCGGCAATGGTCGACGGATCACCCGGAATTCGCGTTCCTGCCGAGGAAGTTCAAGATCGCGGTGAGCGGTTCTCCGGTCGACCGGGCTGTGACGCGCGCGCACGATATCGGTATCCGCATCGTCCGCAATGGGGCCGGAGGGATTGGATGCGAGGTCTCCGTCGGCGGCGGGCTCGGGCGTACCCCGGTGATCGGAACGGTCATCCGCGACTTCCTGCCCGAGGCGGATCTTCTCCCTTACGTCGAGTCCATCCTGCAGGTCTACAACGCCATCGGGCGCCGCGATAACAAGTTCAAGGCGCGCATCAAGATCACGGTGCGCGAGCACGGGATCGAGGCCTTTCGGGACCGCGTCGAGGAACGCTTCCGGATTCAGCGGATGGCATTCGGGGGCGCGGACCAGGCGCTCCTCAAGCGCATACGCGCGATGTTCGCGGTGCCGGCATACATTCAGGCGTCGACCGGACCCTTCGGCGCGGCTCTCGTGCGCGATCCGGTGTTCCGAGCATTCGTCGATACAAATCTGCACCCGCACCGGAATCCCGATTACGCAATCGTCACCATCTCGCTCAAGGCCCACGGCGCGACGCCGGGCGATGCCACGGCAGATCAGATGCGTGTCATCGCCGACCTTGCGGAGCATTACGGGCACGACGAGATCCGCATCAGCCATGAGCAGAACTGCATTCTGCCCCACGTGCACAGGCGTGATGTGCCGGCGGTCCATACGGCCCTGCGGGAGCCAGGTCTCGCGACCGCCAATGTCGGGCTGGCATCGGACATCATCGCCTGCCCGGGAATGGATTACGGCAATCTGGCCACCGCCCGTTCCATCCCTATCGCCCAAGGCATCGCCACCCGCATGAAGGAACGTGGAGACGAGCGCCACGTCGGCGATCTCAAGATCAAGATTTCCGGCTGCATCAATGCGTGCGGGCATCACCATGTCGGGCACATCGGAATTCTCGGCCTCGATCGCGCCGGTGTTGAGAACTACCAGATCACTCTCGGCGGCGACGGAACGGAAACCGCTGCACTCGGCGAACGCACGGGACCGGGCGTTCCCGCAGATGACATCGTCCCAGCTGTGGACCGGCTGATCGATACCTACCTCGAACTCCGGTCGGACGAAGACGAAGCCTTTCTCGCGACATACCGGCGCGTCGGCATGCAGCCCTTCAAGGCGGCGCTCTATCCCGACGCGGCCGCTGACAGAGGAAGCTAGAGCGTGGCCCGCAGCGAAGCGACCCCCGAAGCGCAGCGTGACGCGCCCTCCCCGGCGGCGTCGGTGCAAGAGTGCGCGGACTTAGGCAACGGACACCCGAGCCGCAGGATCCTCGTCCGCGACAGCGGGTTCCAGGAGGACGACTGGTCCGGCGAATTCACCCGGTGGATGGGAGAGGACGCCCTTCCCGCCCAGCCGGCCCAAGCCGCGCTGGATGTGGAGAACGCCGCGCTAGCCGAGGAAATCGTGCCCGCCTTCGAGCGGATCGCCCTCATTCGCATTGCATTCCCATCGCACATGGACGGCCGGGGATTCTCGCTGGCCTGCCACTTGCGGCTGCTGGGCTACCGGGGCCGACTCCGCGCCTGCGGGCGCATACTTGCCGATCAATACGCCATGGCCAGGCGGAGTGGCTTCGACGAAGTGGAAATCGACCCGGCGCTCGCCGAACGGCAGCCGGAGGAGCAGTGGCTGTTCCGTGCGAATTGGCAAACGCACGATTATCAGGAGCGGCTGGGCCGGTGCCCGTACAATGGAAACCGCGCCAAGCGGGATTGAACCCGTCCATCTCTACAACCCGGAAGGTCACTTCCAAATTGATCGCAGACGCGTGCGGCACGGCAGCGCGGTATGGCGTCCAACCCCTCTATCTCTCCTCGGGCCCGGGCGCGGCGGGCTCATTCACGGGCACCATCGTGATACGCTGCGGCGACGTCTCGCGAAGTCCGCCATGCCCCGGTTGATCGTGTTGGGCTGAGCGTGGGGCTGGAAGGATAACAGGACGAATTATGCAGCAAATACAATGTGTTGTTAAGGATTCCGAATCCCACTCCCGGATCAATCTAAGACGTGCCAAGATACTCGCGTCAGACCTTGGTGCGCCACCGCACCTTGCGCGCTGCGTCCCACCATCGACAACAACTATCCGCTGAAAAGTTGGGCAGGCATCCAGGCAAGCCTGTGCCGCCGTCGACGTCGATGACGTCTGCACTGCCGACGATGCCCGACGCTCGTGCAAAATACCGATGATCACGACTGGCGCGCGTGTCGCACCCGGAGCTAGCGAGCCTCGCGCACGTCGCGCTCGACCTGGGCGCGCACAGCGGACGCGCAGGCGGTGCGATGGAACTCGTCGTAGCAGAGTCGCTATGGCGATTCGTGGATGTCGCGCAGGCGCTCCCGATGCCAGTCCCGGTATGGTTCCGGTATGGACGCCAGCGCGTCCTCGCCGATCCATCAAGTGCTCCATGAAGCTCCCAGGTTCTGCATCACCGACGCCGCACAATCAACAGGTTGCCACCGCCGCCCGTCCGACGCAGGGTTCGGTTCCCAACACTACGCCGGGCCGAGTTTACATGGCCCGCCCGCCATTGGTGAAGCGATGAAGATCTCGGACGTGCAGTTTCCCGCGCCGCTTCTCTCGGCCATCCGCAACGGCCGCCTAGTGGTATTTGCGGGCGCCGGAGTCTCCGCTGGCCAGCCAGCCTCAATCCACGACTTCAGTGCACTGGCCGAAGCCATTGTCCGAGACACCGGCCAAATTCGTCTTGCCAACGAATCCGAAGACGTCTTTCTCGGACGTCTCGAGCACCGGGGTGTGCTCGTTCACGACATTGCCGCGAAATTCCTTTGCAAGAATCGATTCGGCAACGTTCCCAAGCCGACCAGCTTGCATCACGACCTATTGCGACTCTATCCGGAACCGGGGGCAGTTCGCGTCGTCACCACCAACTTCGACCTCCTTTTCGCGTATGCCGCGCGGGAGGTATTTGCGAAGCAACCCGAGCTTTTCAAGGCGCCCGCCCTGCCTCTGGGCCAGAACTTCAACGGCATCGTTCACGTTCACGGATGCCTCGACCGGCCCCGCGACATGGTGCTCACAGACGCCGATTTCGGTCGCGCCTATCTGACCGGGGGATGGGCGCGGCGCTTCCTCGTCGAACTCTTCAGCTCCTCCACCGTCATGTTCGTCGGCTACAGCCACAACGACACGGTCATGAAGTATCTCGCACGTGCTCTTCCGGCGCGCGAATCCGAAAGGCGCTTCGCGCTCACAGACAGATCCGACGACGATCATTGGCCGGTGCTGGGCATCGAACCGATTTCCTATCCCCAAGAATCGGACGGCGACCACAGCAGCCTGAACGAGGGAATTCGCGGCCTCGCCCACTACGCGGGGTGCGGTCTTCTCGACTGGCGGCACGAGATCACGGAAATCGCGCGACGCCCGCCCTCACCCGACGAGAGGGAAGCCGAGATTATCGATGAGGCCCTCGCCGACGCGATCAAAGCGCAGTTCTTCACCGACGCCGCGACCCATCCCGAATGGCTCGACTGGCTCGACCGACGCGGACACCTCGCCCCGCTTTTCGGTGCCGCTGATCTCACCGACCCTCACTTGCCGATCGCCGAATGGATGGTCGACAGGTTTGCCTTCGATCACCCGCAAGCGCTGTTCCGACTCGTCGGCCGGCACGACATGAATCTTCACCCGCAGCTCTGGCATCGGCTGGCACAGGTAATCACATTCTCCAGCGATCGTGGGCTGAGCAACGAATTGCTATCTCGTTGGGTCTCCTGTCTCCTCTCCACCGCCTCGCCGCTGCGGGACACGCACCAACTCCTGTACCTAGCGCAGCAGTGCAACCGGGCCGGTCTAGTTGTCCTCTTGGTAGAAGTATTCGATGCCATTGCGGGGCACGGCCTCTTCCTCCGACCACCGTTTCCTGGGCTCGATGACGAATTCGCCGGTCACCCCGATCTTCCTGCAGAGGACATCGAAGTCGAATTGACCCCGGACGGGAACGACAGGGTACTCCGCAAACTTTGGCAGACGGAACTCACGCCACGACTCGACAGCGTTGCCGAGCGGGTGCTGCCAATCGCCATTTCGCGCCTTGCCGCACGGCACCGTACCTTTCTCTTGTGGCAGAAGGCAGATCGGGAGTCGGATCCGGAGAGTATCGCGCGTCACGCCATCGAGCCTCACGAGCAAGACCACGGTTACGACCATGTCGACGTGCTGATCGACGCCGCACGCGATTGTCTCGAATGGCTCGCTCACAACTGTCCCGAGGAGGCAGCGGGATGGTGCAGCCAGCTCGCCCGCTCCGAAACTCCGCTACTGCGCCGTCTCGGCGTGCATACGCTGTTGGTGAGGAACGATATCTCCGCCTGCCAAAAGCTCGACTGGCTGTTCGAGAATATCGATCTCCACGACTATGCCGCCCATCACGAAGTATTCCGAATTATGCGGGAACTCTATCCGCAGGCCGACCCAGAACGGCGTGAGCGGGTGATCGACATCATCCGCGCCTTCAGTTGGCCCGACGACGAAGAGGAACAGGGGGCACGCCTCGCTGCCCTCCACCGGTTTGAATGGCTTCATTGGCTCCACGAGTCCGACCCCGATTGCGAGAGCACCAGGGCAGCGCTCGACGACATCCGCAACCGGCACCCGGAATTTGCGCCGCAGGATCATCCCGATTTTCTTCATTGGAGCCATAGCCGGGTCGGCCCCGACCACCCCTGGAGTGTCGAGGAATTGCTGTCGCGACCGGCCCGCGACTGGCTGGAGGAGTTGTTGTTGTTCAGCCCGGACAGACCGCTGCGTCGGGATCGCCAGGACGCCATCTCCGCCGTCTCCGCTGCCGTGGAGCGCGAATTCCGCTGGGGCGCCGATCTGGCTGCGGCGCTTGCAGCTCGCGACCGCTGTGACTCCGATCTCTGGATCGCCCTGTTACGTGCATGGCGCAAGGGCGGGCTCAACCATGACCGGCTTAACGAAGTCTTTGAATTCCTTCGTGAGCCGCGCCTGTCCAAAGCCTACGCCGGACGTGTCGCCGATCTTCTTCTCTCGTGGCTGGAAGAGACAGACACTCCGAAAACCGGCGAGTTGCTCCAGAACGCCAACGCAATCGCCGCCCAAGTGTGGCAGCTCATCGACCGCGGAGCGTCACCCGAGCCCTGCGATTCTTGGCACTCCCTTGCCATCAGACACCCTACCGGTACCTTGGCAAAATACTGGCTACAGCAACGTTCCCTGCTGAGAGACCGCCCGGACTCGCTTCCCGATTTTCTCGTTGCGGACGTAATCGCCGCGCTCACCGCGGTAGTCCATGATCCCTCGGTCCCCGGACTGCAGGGAAGAGCCGTCCTGGCCGGGCAGCTCGCGTTCTTGCTTGACACCGAGGAGGAGTGGGCCCGGGAACACCTCATACCCCGGTTCACGCAAATGCCCGGCACAGAGGAATATCAGGCCATTTGGGACGGCTTCCTCACCCATGGTCGGTTCTCGCCGCTCGTCGGCGAATGTCTGAAGGTCGCGTTTCTCGAAGCGGTCTCCCTAATGCCTGTTCACTTCGCGGGCGGATGGAGACGCGACCGCTTCGTTGATGCCTGGACCCTGATGCTAGCCTACCGGTCCGACGATCCCATCGGGACATGGATTCCGAGGTTCTTCCAGCATACCGGCCACACGGCACGGCACCGTTTCGCCTCCGAGATCGGGCGTCACCTTCGACAGATGAATGACTCGAAGCAGCGGGAATGGTGGGAACGCTGGCTCAAGTCCTACTGGACGCGCCGGCTGGACGGTATCCCCGAGCCTCTTGACGAAGGCGAAATCAGGCTCATCTTCAACTGGCTCCCTACCTTCGAGAGTTTGTTTCCCACGGCCGTCGAACTGGGTGTGCGCATGCCTTCCTTAGCCCTTTCCGGCGGCTCCGTGATTCACGATCTCTGGCGCGGTAACCACGTGCACGATTTTCCGGAGGCCGTCGGGAAATTGTTGATCCATTTGGGAGACCGCGCCTCCCCCGCTTCCGACTGGTATCGCGGCCGTGAACTGATAACCACGCTTCTCAGCAACGCCCACCTGCCGAATGAACTTCGGAAACCCTTGCTCGAACTGGCCGCGAAACTCGGTCCGGTGTGATCATACCGCGACGGCACTCGTCATCCACGCCAAGCCGGGCGTCCTGCAACCGGAGGTCCGTTTCCACCGATGCCTGCTTCGGCTGCGGCACCTTTTTTCCGGCACTGCCTCGCGTACCTTCTCTGAAGTTCCGATCGTGTGAAGTGGTACGAAGGTGCCCAAGATTGGCGGGCGGCGCAGCCATCCAACGGAGGCGAAAGCGATGGGTGGTCATCGTCTCCCCGAAGCTGCGTTACGTCGAGGATGATCCGATTGTCTCTCGCAGGGCCGGCCGCTCTAGCCATTCTGGTCGCGGCGGATTGTACCAGCAAGGTGCCGTGACTTCCGGCGCAAATTGATGGGTAATACGATGGTCAAACCATCTTCCAAGGAGGGTTGATCTAACAAAAACAGTATTGTATTTGGATTCTATTGAAGAGCAGCCGTCTGCGAGAGCCTCGCGCTTTACGGCGCGGCGCCCGAGCGCGGCGAGCTCGACAGCCGCGACGTCTGGGACCAGGACGACGCCACCGAGGCGCTCGCCGAAGCCATCCGCATCATCGTCACGGGCGTCACCGTCGAGGGGACCCAGCTCGCCGACGAGCGCGAGAGCTTGCTCTGGGGGATGGTCAACTGCTTCCATTCCCAGGTCGCCCGCCTCGACCGCGCCGTCGACCGCATCGTCCCGGAGATGCGGGACCTCGAACGCGCCCAGGACGGCACCGAGGTGAAGGCCGTCGAGCTTGAGACCCTGACCAACCGGGCGCACAACCTCGGCGACCGCCGCGACGCGTTCGAGAAGATGCGCGACACCGCCGCCGAAGCGTACCGCGTACACACCGGCGGCGTCTGGCGCCCGCGCCACGGATCGCACGCCTCGCGGACCGGCTCGCTCACCTCGGCCGCCATCGACGCCCGCGACTTCCGGCGCGCCCGCCAGGACCGAGAGACCCGCGCGCACCTGCCGGAGGGCACCCTGGTTGCGGTGACCGGCGGCAAGCAGGTCGCCGATGCGGACGGCGTCTGGAGCACGCTCGACCGCACGCGCGAGAAGTACGGCGACATGGTTCTGCTGCACGGCGGCGGTCCCGGCTACGAGAAGATCGCCGCGAGCTGGGCGGACGCGCGCGGCGTCGACCAGGTGATTTGCCGCCCGGACTGGAACGCCCACGGCAAGGCCGCGCCATTCCGGCGCAACGACGAGCTGCTGAACCTGCTCCCGAAGGGCGTCATCGCGTTCCCCGGTTCGGGCATCACCGGGAACCTCGTCGACAAAGCCCGCCAGCTCGGCATCCCCGTTTTCAGCGTCGCCGCGTGACGGCGGCGCTCCCGCAACCCATCAGGGCCGGTCCTTCGCTTCGGCGAGGGACTGGCCCTTTCTTATGCGCCGTGCCCGGTGTCGCGCATCGCGGCGCGGCGCTTCGCGCCGGCGCCGCTCGCGCTCCCGTCACCGCCCTCCTGCAACGCGCCGCCCGCGCGGCCTCGCGTCCGGCTCGGCGCTTGCGCGCCGTCGCCGGACGCTCGCCAGTCCTTCTCCCTGCGGTCCGCATTCGACGCCACCGACATTCCAATATGGCGAGTCTTGTTTCCGGCGTAGCCCGTTCGCAATCGTGGCCGATGACGACCCGATATCGCCCTCTGTCCGACCGGCATGATCGGGACGCCCGCCCGGTCCAGGGACCGGGCGCCGGGCTCTATTCCGCCGGGCGCGGCTTCGCCCCGCCCGGCTCCACGAAGCCCGCTGACGCGGTCTTCGCCCTTCGGGTGACGATCCCTGGTGCCTTCGCTCGCTCGCGCTCGCTGCGCGCTACGCTTGCAGGTGCAGGCTTCGAGACCGCGCCCGGTTCGCGAGCGTGGCTCGGTCGCTTCGCTCCCTTCACCCGCCCGCTCTCCGACCCTCCGCGCCGCGCTTCTCGACGCGGCGCTTCGCGCCGTGGCCGCTCGTGCTTCTGTCGCCCATACTCCGCCAACCCGCGTTCTCGACCGGTTCGAATTCCGACGACGGTTCCCCGTTCCTCAAACGGCTACCTGCTTATCCATGAAAGTCCGCTCACCGATGCCTTGTTCCTGCTCGTGTCTAAGTCCGACGAGGTCACAACGACGTAGGCGGGAGTTGCACGGTGCGGACTCGGATATGGCACAGCGACTGGAAACCGCGATGGCTCATACGTTGCGTCTCGGCAGCCTTGCTGAGCTTCATGGATAAGCAGGAACGGCTATCGCCGTTTCTCGCTCAGCGCTTCGCGCTCTCGTCCGCTCAGAACGGATCGTTTCCGAACACCGATCCCGCAGCCTGCGCAGCCACCTTGACCGCCTTCCGTCCCGGCAGCTCTCCCTTATCCAGGAACGCCTTCAGACTTCGCTCGCCGATCTCGATACCCCGTTCCTTCAGCACTTCGTGCATCTGAGTCACCGTTACGCCCTTGGGCCGTTGGTCCAGCAGACGACTCCGCAGCCGGTCGAGCACGTCCCTCAGCCCCAGCTTCGGAGGCACGAGCTTCGCCAGATCGGCATCGATCGCCTCGAAATCGATGTCCGATTCGTTGTAACGCCGTGCCACCATGGTCAGCTCCCTCTGTTTCAATCGCAGGTCCGCACGGACACGCATCCATCAAGCCATCAGCTACCGAACCGATGGAGGCGCCGCACGAAGCCAGCATCGCTCCCGATCCCATGCCTTTTCGGTCTGTCCCTGCCATGGAACCTGTGATATGCAGATAATCCCCTTGTTGGAAACCGCGTAGGTGGTAGTTAGCCTTTGCACACCTGTGCAAGCTTGCGCTTGCGGGATCAAACACAGGGACGTACAATCTGCCAAAGAGAGACCACACCGCAAACCGGACGCAGATAACGTCCCGAGTTTTCAAGGTGCTTATCACTGATCCCATGAGGCGGATAGTGCCGAACCTCCAAAGCCGATGCCGGAAGCCGATAACCGCTCTCTCGTGTAGCGTTGAGGCACCCTCGCCGTGGTAGCCTCCATCGGCCAGATGGCGTCGGCCGAGTACTACCTGGAGAGCCAGCGCTCCTTCCGGCATCCCAACGAGTACTACACGGCGGGCGAGGAGCCCGACGGCACCTGGTTCAACCCGAAGGGGCTGTTCGGCCTGGAGGACGGCGTCAAGGTGGACGCCGGCCACTTTCAGCGCCTTTACAACGGCTTCGCTCCCGACGGGTCGGACAAGCTGGTGCAGAGAGCCGGCAACCCGGACCGTTCTCCGGGCGTCGACATGACGTTCTCCGTGGACAAGAGCGTGTCGGCTCTGTGGGCGATTTCTGAGCCCGGGATGCGCGAGCGGATCGAGGCCATGGCGGTGGCCGCCGCTCGTGCGGCGCTGGAAGACTCGGTCCTCAAGTATTGCAGCTACACCCGTGTCGCCGAGAAGGGTGTCACGCGCCCGGTGGAAGCGGAACTGATCGGCGCCACCTTCGTCCACGGCACGAGCCGCGAGAACGACCCGCAGCTCCATGTGCATTCCACGATATTCAACCTTGCCAGGACGCGCGAGGACGGCAAGTGGCGGGCGCATCACCAGTACCCCGTCTACAGCTGGAAGAAGGCGGCCGGAGCCCTGTTCCGGGCCTACATGGCCTGGGAGCTGCAAGAGGGGCTCGGCGTGCGGATCGAGCAGTACGGCCCGAACGCGGAGTTCACCCGCATCGCGGGCATGCCGGACGATCTGAAGGCCTTCTGGTCGAAGCGGCGCAAGGCCATCGTCGCGATGGCCGGCGAGCTCGGCATCCCGTCTCTGGGAAACGCATCCCGCATGGCGGGCGTGAACAAGCTCACGCGGGAGGGGAAGTCCCACGACAACGACCCCGAGGTGCGACACCGGCGCTGGCGGGAAGAGTCTTCGTCCTTCGTCGAGCGCGAGAGCCTGATCGCCTCGGTGACCGGGCATGACGTGAAGATCCCGCGCGAGGCGATCCGGGAGCTCACCGATCGTCTGGACGATCTCCCCGCCCATTTGGCCCGCGAGGAAGCTGTGTTCCGGCGCCCGGACATGGTGGAGGCAGCGGCGAACGCGGCGGCGGGTCTGATGGGCCGCGACGCGGTGGGGACGACGATCGAGCGGCTGCGCCGCAACCCCGAGATCGAGCGGCTGGAGCCGAAGAAGCCGACGGCCGAAGCCCGCGCCGGCATGGTTCACACGGAAGTCTATTCCACCCGCCACAATCTCGGACTGGAACAGGCGGTCCGCGACATGGCCGAGGCCATGGACGCCGATAGCGGCCACGGACTGCCGGCCCAGGCGGTCGAGGAGAAGGTTCACGCTCTTCTGGACCAGGGCTATCCGCTGAGCCAGGAGCAGTCCCTGGCGATCCGATACGCCACCGCGCGGGGCGGGCGGGTGGCGGTGATCGAGGGCGCGGCGGGCTCGGGCAAGACCACCACATTGCGGCCCATCACGGACCTCCACAGGGAGCACGGCTACGAGATCGTGCCGACGGCGGTGGCATGGCGGACGGCGGTGGCGCTGGGCGACGACTGCAATGCGCGTCCTTACTGCGTCGACAAGCTCCTCAAGCTTGCCGCGAAGGGCCAGGTCGAGATCGGCAGGCGCACCCTGATCGTGGTGGACGAGGCGGGAATGCTGTCGACCCGCCAGGCGCACCACATCCTTCAGCTCTCCGAACGCCACGGGGCGAAGGTGGTGTTCGCGGGAGACACAAGGCAACAGCAGCCGGTGGAGGCGGGGCCGGGGCTGCGGCTGATCCGGGACGTCGCCGGCAGCGTCCGCGTCAACCGCATCAGGCGCCAGAAAGCCGACCTCGAAGACATCCTGGTTCATGTGCACGGGAAGACGCCCGAGCAGGCGCGGTTCCGGGCGGGGCTGACCAACCCGCAGGAGCGGGATTCCATCCTCGCGGACTACGAGGCGATGGACCGCAAACCGGTCTTCACGCCGTGGCAGGTCTCGGTCTCGGAGGCGCTCAGGGACGGCGAGGCGGAGCACGCGATCGAGGCGTGGCGGCTCAGGGGCCGGCTTCATCTCTGCCACGACGAGGAGAAGACGCTGACCCGTCTGGTGGACGACTGGGAGCGCCATGTTCGCGTGGAACCGGACGCCGCGACGGTGGTGCTCGCGCGCACGCGTGCCGAGGCGCGCGCCTTGTCCTGGCTGATGCGGCAGCGGGTGCTTGCGCACACGCCCGAGGCCAAGCGCGCCGTCATCGAGGTGAGCCGGGACCTGGACGGGCGCCTGACGGAGCCGCTCGAGATCGCCGTCGGCGACCGTCTGCGCATCGGGGCAACGCAGTGGGACAAGCAGCTCTTCAACGGCACCGTGGTCACCGTCGAGGAGCTGGAGGTCCGGCACGGCGAGGGCAGGGCCGCGCGGCCCACCGGGACGAGGAGCGGGGATGAAGCGAAGGCGCGCGAGCCGGAGCAGCCCTCCGTGCTCATCACCGCCCGCACCGACGACGGCCGGCGGGTCACGTTCCGCCACGACGAGATCCGCGACTACAAGGA
The DNA here is from genome assembly GCA_965262755.1 of Alphaproteobacteria bacterium. Taxonomy (GTDB): domain Bacteria; phylum Pseudomonadota; class Alphaproteobacteria; order UBA828; family UBA828; genus WTGU01. The sequence goes on from OZ253557.1 coordinate 3,698,045, forward strand.
CAACATCCGGCTCGACTACGGCTACGCGATGACCATCGCGTCGGCCCAGGGTCTGACCGTGGACCGGGCCTTCCTGCTGGTCGACGACAGGCCCGCGCGGGAGACCATCTATCCCGCGGCGACGCGGCATCGGGAGGGTCTCGACATCTATGTCAACCGGGCGCCGATCGTCGTCGACATCGCGGACAGGCGGCTCGAGGACCAGGCGGATATGCCGGTCACGGACAGCGACGTGAGGGCTTATCTCGCCGAGCGCTGGTCGCGCTCCCAGCCCAAGGAGGCGGCGCTCGACTACGTCTCCGAAGGGGCGTGGCGGGACCCGCGCGAAGAGCCGCCGCATCATGGCCGCAAGGCCGGAGAGACGCGGAAAGAGACGGCCGAGGCCGGCGCGGCGGCGAACGACAACGCGCTGGTCCGCATCGCTCAGGAGATGCGACATGCAGTCAACGGCTGGCGTCACGGCGCCACCGTGGACGCCTTCGCGGCCGAGCGCAGTGAAGTGCTGGCGGCGTGGGACGAGCTCCGCGCCCGCACCCGCGACGAGGGCGAGTCGGTGGCGCTGAGCCCCGCCTTCCGCGAGACCCTCGATCGCCACGGCGCGCTGATGAAGCAGGCGGCATCGTTCCGGTCGCGCCCGCGGACTTATCAGCGCCTGCTGGCCGATCGCGCCGGCATCGGCGAGCGCGATCTGGAGGAACTGCGGGAGGTGCATGCCCGGGCCGGCAGGTACCGGCGCTCCGCCGCCGGCAGAGCGGCGCAGGACCGGCAGGGGGAGCGGGTTGCGGAGCGCTCGCAGGAGCACGAACCGGCGCGCGAGAAGGGCATCGACGCTGCGGAAGCCGCCTCCGTTCGCCCGCCGGCCGGAGAGCCCGCCCGCGGCCGGATCCAGGCGCCGGAGCTTTCCCAGGCGGCCTATCGCCGGCTCCGGCGGGAGTGGCAGGAGCATCTCCGCCAGGCGGAGAGGCAAGGTGTGCATCCCTTCGACCTCGACGGCGCCGCCGGGCTCGTCGAACGCATCGGCGCCTTCGCCGGCAGGGAGGGGCTGCCCGCCGAGCCGCGCAGGCGTCTCGAGGAGACCGTCGTGCAATACGGCACGCATGCCGGGGCGCGCGACCGGCTGCGGGACCATATGCGGGACGTTGAACGGCACTGGCGGCGCTACGAGAGCATCGTGCGCAGGGCCCGTGCCCTCGACCGGCGGCCCGAGGACTCGCCGTCCTGGCGGAGCTGGCTGGAGCGCAACGAACGCCTGCTCCGGGCCGGCCGGGCGATCCTCGACGATCCCGCGACCTACGGCCCGCACCTGGACCGCGCCGACGACGGCGGGGAGGGTCTGCGAAGCGCGCTGTCCCGCATGGAGCGTTTCTCGTCGGCGCAGCGCACGCAGTCCCGGTCCCGCGACCGGGGGCCCACGCGGAGCCTGTAGCGGCACGGAGGAGAGGCATGGCGAGCGTGGTCAACATGAGGCACCGGCCCGATCTCCGCGCCCTCCTGGACGGCGCCGACGAGCACGGGGACGCGGTGCGGATCGACCGCAAATCCCGCTGGGGAAACCCGTTCCGGCTCGGCCGGGACGGCGACAGGGCCGAGGTCATCGAGCGCTACCGCGCCTGGCTGTGGCAGCGGATCGAGAGCGGCGACGTTCCGCTCGCGGACCTCGCGGCGTTGAACGGCAAGCAGCTGGCCTGCTGGTGCCATCCGCTGCCCTGTCACGGAGACGTCCTCGCGAGGGCCGCGTCCTGGGCGCGGACAAGGCTGGAGGCCGACAGCAACCGTTCGATCGCGGCGCCCGCAGCGCCGGTCCCGGTCTATGCCGGCGTCGGCGCCCGCCGGACGCCGGACGCCGTGCTCTCTCGGATGAGGGATCTCGCGACACGCCTCGCCGCGCGCGGCTGGCACCTGCGCACCGGCGGCGCGCAGGGGGCCGACGACACCTTCGCCCGGGCCGTGCCTTCCGGACAACGGAGCGTCTTCGTACCCTGGCGCGGCTACAACGGCTGGGAGGGGACCGGGTGCCGCGCGCTGACCGAGGCGGAGATCCGCGCCATGAGCCCGCTCGCCGCGCCCCACCACCCCGCGTGGGAACGCTGCTCGGCCAGGGTGCGGGACCTGCACGCCCGCAACGTCGCCGTGGTTCTCGGCATCGACATGCGCCAGCCGGTGCATGCGATGCTGTGCTGGACGAGGAAGGGGGAGGACGCCGGCGGCACCGGGATGGCGATCCGCCTCGCGCGGCATCACCGGATCCCGGTGCTCAACCTCGCCGCGCTCGACGCACGCGAGGCGTTGCGCCGGCTTGACGGCATCGCCGCTTCCATCGTTCCGGCGCCCGACCGCCGGCAGGACCGGAGCCTCGACGAGCGATCCGGCGGAGCGGTCCGGCCGCAGCCGGACAGGGGCGACAGGGATTGGTGGCGAGGGTCCGGCGACCGGCTTCCGCCCGCCCAGGAGGTTCGCCCTGAGGGCAGACGGCGCTCCATGCGTCCCTAGAAGGTCCGTCCGGGCCGGTGCGGCGAAGCAGGGTCCCGGACCCGGACATGCGCGGGCCGCGCATCCCGGGCCGTCTCCGGCGGCGTCACGGCCGTCGAACCACGAGCGGGCAGTCCACCCCGGCATTCGTCCGCATCGCTTCGGCCGCGCAGTCGACGATGATGCGCCCGTAGTTGTCCCAGATATGGCCGCGCCAGCCACCCGTCGGGTCGTGCAGGGGGATGACCTGGAATTGCTGCTCGACCAGCAGCCCGAGCAGGAGGGCGGCCGGCGCGGCGATCGCCACCGCGACGGCATACCAGCGCCGCCGCCGGCGCCGGTCGGTTTCTATCCAGCGGTGCATGTCCGCGGCAGGGACCGGGACGATCTCCCGGGCAGGCGCGGCCTCCGCTGCTAGCGGTTTCTCCACGCCGAGGTCGTTCAGAGATTCCAGCAGCGACCGTGTCTTCGCGCTGTCCGCGCCGAGGCCGCCCATCTCTTCGAGCAGCTGCTCGAGGTTCTCGTTCAACCGCCGCAAGTCGCCGGGCGCATCGACGCCGGCGTCCGCGGGCGGCGCCGCCGCCGGATCGGCCATCTCCCCGGACGGCGGCAGGTCATGGACGGGCGCGGTTTCGGCACCGGATCCCCGGTCCACCGCGCCCTCCTGCCCGGCCTCCGGGTCCGCATCCACTGCCGCCTCGGGGGCGGGTTGCACCGCATCGCTCCCGGCCCCGCCGGATTGTTCGGCGGTGAACAGGGGTCCCGCCGATTGCCCGGCCGGGTCGCCGGCCCTCGTTTCGCTGCCCGGCGGCGTCTTCTTCGCCGTCATGTGGTCCTCCTTGCCAGTGCGGCCCGCGGGCGCAGCCCCGGCCATCTCCTATCCCCTCCGTCCGATCCCCTGGCCGCGCGCTCCTTGCGGAGGACGAATGGGTTGGGATCGGCGTGAAATTCGGCGTCGGGGCGACGCCAGTAGCGGGCGTGGTGCAGGTGGAACGCATCGCGCGGCATGTCCTTGGGCGCCGCTATGACGTATTGCCGGTCCGGCCCAAGGGTCATCAGCTCGTCCGGCGTCGCCAGGCGCTCGCGCACCAGGGATGTCGACTCCCCTGCCTGCCACTGGGTGTTGGCGGTGACGATGCGGCTCTCGGCGACGGTGCCTGACTTGCTCTCGGTCCGGCCCTCGAATGTTGCGGTGCCGATCGCCTTGGAGAGCTCCTCCGCGCCTTCGGCGTCGGTGCGGGGGAAGCCCAGCACCTGGACGACCTCGGCGAGATGCAGCAGCGTCCTGCGGTGCTCCTTGCCCCAACTGGAATCGAGGGCCGAGATGGACTGGGCGAAGCACCAGAAGTGGACGCCCTTGCCGGCGGCCATGGTGTAGCCGTCCATGACCGGCTTGAGGAAGCCGATCCGCGGCATCTCGTCGATGACGATCAGCATGTCCTTCCTGAGCGGGCGCAGGTCGGCGACGGCGTTGGGGATGGCGACCCAGAGGCGGAGCCAGCCCTTGACGTGCTCGATGGCGCGCTCCGGCGCCACCACGAACAGGTCGACGTTGCCCTGGGCGAGGTCGAGCGGGTCGAAGCTCGACGTCGCGGTGTTGGCCAGCAGCCTGGGATAGGTGAGGAAGGCGAGCTGGTTGGCGATGGTGGTGAAGTTGGAGCCGCCTTCCTCGTCGCCGACCTGGGCCTGGCGTTCGACGGCGATATGGGCGAGGCCGCCGGCGAAGCGCTCCAGCGCGGCGACATGGGCGGCGAACTCCTTGCGCCTGTCGGGCGGCTGCGAGAGCAGCTCGTGCACGCGCGCCAGGGTTCGGCGGGCCGGCGTCTCCTGAAACCGCACCCAGGCCATGTAGCCGGCGACGATGGCGCGGGCGGATTCGTAGAAATGCCGGCTGTTGTCGTGGGCGCCTGGGCGGGGCGGGGTGAGCAGGGCGTCGAGCAGCACGTTGATGTCGCTGACGGCCTCGTTCTCGTCCTCGCGGATGAACTGCAGCGGGTTGTAGGTGGCGCTCGCGACGTCGGGCAGGTGGCATTCCGGAAACGCTGCCCTGTGCCCCTCAACCACGCCGAAGGGATCGAGCAGGATGGCGCGGCGTCCCATCTGGCGGCGCCGCCTGGCGGCGATGCACCAGAGCTCGCCGCGCGGGTCTATGGTGACGGTCGAGCCGTCGAAGCCCCGGTAACCGGGCGACAGCAGGTTGAGCGCGATGATCGCGCCCTTGCCGCTTCGGGGCGGGGCGACGGTGATGGCGGAGCCTTCGAGCGACCAGCCGATGAGCCTTGCGTTGCGACCGGCGCCCCACTGGCCGAGCAGGATACCGCGGCGTTTGGCCAGTCTTCGCAGGAAGCGGCGGCCGAGCAGGCTCGCCCTGCCGTGGAGGTCGGACTCGGCGCGCTTCCGCCGGTCTCCGCTCTTCAGATGCCTGAGGCCGGCGAGCGCCACCTCCAGCCAGAGCACGCAGAGCAGGGCGACGGCCGGTCCCGGCACGACGAACATGACCAGCCACAGACCGTCCAGCGCCCCGAGCCAGGCCATGACGGCGCCGAGCGAGGGCGCGCCCTGAAGCGGCCGCACGGCGCCGGTCCAGAGCGAGGCGGCGGCCACCGCGAGCGCCCCGCCGTAGAGCCCGAAGCGCAGCCACAGCGCGGCGTCCTTGCGGTCGGTCGCCATGTAGGCCGCGAACGACGACACCACGGCAAGGCCGAGACCGGCGGCGGAGACATCCACGGGCCGGTAGCCGGTGACCGACCACGCCGACCAGGCGCCGCCGGCCGCGAGCAGGAGGGCGCAGAGCCCCGGTCCCACGATTCTCATGGCCAATTCCTTCCTTCTGTTCATGGAATGCATTGCGGGCACGGTCAGCTCCCGGCCCCGCCGCGCCGGCTCCGGGCGCCGATGCGGACGGCGCCCATGCGCGAGATGCCGGCCACCGCGGCGCCGCCGGTGCGCTCGCTGCCGTCCTCGCCCGCGCCCGCGCGCCCGCCGATCCAGTCGAGGATGGCCGAAGGCAGCAGGTCGATCAGCTTGAAGGCGGCGTTCATCAGCCCGTAGGCGACGATCACGTAGAGCGCGAGCATGGCGAGGAAGCCGACCGGGCCGAGGCCGCCGGAGGCGCCGGCGTCGCGCATCTGCGGCAGCCAGACCTGGTTGAAGAGCCCCATGGCGGCGAGGAACACGAAGTAGCCGAGGATCAGCCCGAGCAGCATCAGCGCGGGGCGCAGCACCAGTGCCGGCAGGAACAGCCAGCCCTGGCGGGTGGCCTGGACGGTGAGCCGGTTGCCGTCCTCGCGGGTGACGTGGGCGGCGGCGAACACGGTGACCGCCAGCACCGCCACGGCCACGTTGAGGATCCAGCCGAGGATGCCGAAGAGGAAGCGGATGAAGGGGATCGCCGGCAGCACATAGGCGAGCACGGCGCCGGCGACGATGAGTAGGCCCAGCAGGGTCGAGACCAAGGCGTCGGAGACCTGCCAGACGGACTCGAAGACGTCGAGGCCCTTGCCGATGAAGGGGATCGACTCCAGCAGCCCGGAGCCGGTGGCCGCGCCCATGAGCGCGGCGATCGCGGCCAGCGCAGCGTTCAGCAGCCCGTGACCGAGGGCGGCGAGGTCGGCGATGGGGTTGCCGCTGTCGGCGACGATGACGCTGTCGAGGTCGATGAACTCCAGGAGACCGGAGACCATGCCGCCGCCGCCGTCCCCCGCCACCGGCAGTGCGCCGGCGCCGGTATTGGCGGCCGACAGCAGCATCGGATGGTACCGGGCCGAGCGCGCGAGCTGCGCCGCAACCCCCTTCACGGCGGCGTCCGCCACCGGCACCCATTCGTCGAGGCTGGGGGTGGGCAGCGCCACGGAAGGAACGTTGTGGGCGGCGGCCTGGAAGAGGCCGACCCGGTGGGCGATGGTGTTGAAGAAGCTCGCGGCCGCCATCCATGACGCTTCCCGCGCGTCCTCGGCGACCACTTGCGCGAGCATCCGGCGTTCCTCCGAGGCTGCACGGGTCAGCGCCTCGTCGAGGACGCGGGCATACGCTCCGGCGAGGTCCTGCCCGGCCAGCAGCGCGTCGATGTCCGGGAGCGGGCGGCCGTAGACGGGGGTGCCGGGCACGTAGTGGGCGGCAAGGCGGGCGGCGATGGCGCGGATGGCCGGCAGGAGCCCGGTGAGCGCGCGGCGGTGCCCTTGCGCGGCGACGCCGGGCGCGCCGTCCGCCTCCAGGCCTGAGAAGCGGATCGCGCCGCACATGCCGTCCGGCATGCCGCGCCCGTCGCCGTCGTAGTGGAACGACAGCGTTCCGTCGTCCTCGTCCTCGTCGATCTCCACGTAGGGGTCGTCGCCCGCCAGGGCGGCGCTCTCGTTGGCGGCGTGGGCGCAAGTCTCGGCGATCAGGGTGCGCGAGATGGCGGCGCGCCAAAGCGCCTCACGGGGTCGCGGAACGATCGGCCGGCTCTCGGCCAGCGCCTCCTCGGAGAAGGGCTTCCAGACGGCGTTGGCGAAGTCGCCCCCGAGATGGGCCAATCCAACCACGGCGTGCTGGGCGCCGTTCATGCCGCCCGGCAGCGGCGCCATCAGGGCGACGGCCGTGACGATGCGGACGATCGCCCAGGCGCCGAAGCCGAAGCGCCCCTCGCGCGCGGTATCGACCGTGCCGGCGGCGGCGTGCCAGACCAGCAGGAAGCCCGCCAGCACCAGGACCCCGGCGTTGAAGGCGAAGAGCATGTCGCCGACGGCGGACGGCCCGTCCCGGCCCAGCCCGCCCAGGAAGGAGAGCACGTCGCGGGTCGCGCTATCGGTGTCGGCGAAGAGGCCCCGGTCGATGGACTGGCCGAACGCAGGCTCGGGCGGCGGGACCGCGGCGAGGGCCAGGCCGGCGAGCGCCAGCACCAGCAGCAGCACGACCAGACCCCGCGATGCGATCGCGCCCCGTTCCCCGCGCTTTCGCCTTTCCCGCACCGTTCCCATCCGCCGCATCAGGAGGGCGGCGTTGCGCGCGGACTCCGCGAGAGGGCGGCCCAGCTCGGGTGCGAACAGGAAGCGGAGCGGGCGCATGGCCTCAGTTGGCCCCCGCGGCCGGGTTGGCGAGGCCGGGCAGGCGGCGCATCTCCTCCACGCCGAGCGCGAGCGTCGCGGCATCGATGGCGCCCCGCCGCTCGTCGGTGCGGTAGCGCTGCCAGTCGAGCATGAGCGAAACCGCCTGGAGGGTGACCAGCTCACGCAGCAGGTTCTCGGCCGACATGGCCTGGAGGCCGACGAACCAGTCGGGGTCCTCGAAGCGGCGGCTCGCCAGCAGCTCGAGCAGCTCGTAGCGGCTGACCGGGGTCGCCGGATCGCGGCCGGTGCCCTGCGCGATCCCGTCGGCCCAGCCGCCGAGGGCGGCGCCCGGCGCGCGGAGCGCGCGGGCCTGCGCGAGATAGTCGGCGGCCAGTCCCGTCCGGGCATCGGCCGCGCGCGCGAGCAGCACCCGCCTTCGCTCGCGGTCGGTGTCGGCGGATGCGAGGGCCGGCGGGTCGTGCACCACCGGGGCGGCGAGGTTGCGCGAGATCTCCACGGCAGCGCGAAGCTCGGCCTCGCTCGCGAAGGTGCGCCGGTCGAAGAGCGAGTCCGCGCGGAGGTCGGCGCCGTGCAGCGCGTCGTCTCCCCGGCAGAGCGCCGGGTCCTCGCCGGCACGCGCGGCGTTGCAGTACTCGCGCGTGAGCGTCTCGAAGCGGGCGGCGTCCCCGGCGGCCGCGCCCGGCCGGTCCACCACGGCGCGGTCGCCGATGACGCGCCCGGTCTCGGCTCTTGCGGCCCTGGCGTGCGCGCTCTCGGCGGCGCGCCCCGTCGCGGCGAGACCGGTGAGGCCCGTGATCGCATCGCAGGCGCTCGCGCCCGGGCGGCGCGCCCGCATCGCCTCGGTCTCGGCCACCTCGCGGGCGATCTGCGCCTGCAGCTTCGTCTGCGAGTCGAGCGCCCCGGTCACGGCCTTGGCGCTCTGCGCGATGTAGCCCGAGAGCTGGCCCGTCTGGAGGCGAAGCGCCTCGATGATGGCCCGCTCCATGGCGTCGATCTCGCGGGTGAGGTCTGCAATGACGCGACTCGCCTCACGCCGGTCGTTGTCGGTGCGGTCGCACCTGTGGGCCAGCGCCTCTGCCGGCGCCAACGCCACGGCCCCAAGCAGCACAGCCCCGGCCGTCCCGAGCACGGCAACGCGCTGCAGGACCCTTCGGGTCTTCATCGGCCGCCCTCCACGACGCCCCGGAACAGCTCGCTGCCCCCGTCGCTCGCGCCGTCGTTTGCACCGAGGTCGTCGAAGACGTCCCGCCGGCGCCAGTCGGTATCGAGGCCGGGAAGGCGGCGGGCCGGGACCGTGTAGATGGCGGGATCGAGGGTGCGGCCGAGATAGCTGCGGTAGGCGTCGCGGGCGGCGGCGCAGATGCGCCGCCGTGCGAGGTCGAGGATGTCGTCCAGCGCGCCCGCAGGATCGAACAGGATGTCGAAGGCGCGGTAGTCGAAGAGGTCGGCGATGCAGGAGAAGTCGAGGATCGAGTCCGGGTCGCGGATCCCCTGGTCCGGGTTACGGATGATGGCGAGGTCCGCCTCGACGCCGGCCCGCGCGCTGTCGGCTAGCGCATCGCGCACCGCCGGGTCGCAGCGCGGGTCGGCCGCCTCCGGCCCATTTCCGCCCGTCAGCAGCGCCTGCGCCTCTGCCGGCGCCGCCCAGAGCAGGAGGGCGAGCGCCGGCCCGGCTAGCGCGAGGAGCACGGCCCTAGGCGGCTTCATCGCCGTCCCCCGCGGCGCCATCGCCGCCTCCCGCCTCCGGCGCAGCGGTTCGAGCCTCTTCGTCCCCCGCCGGCTTGCGGGACAGGACGTTCACCATGCCCTGCGGCCCGGCGACGATGACCTCGGTGACTTGCCTGGCGCGACCCTGCTTGTCGTCGAACTGGCGGGTGGCGAGCCGGCCTTCGACCAGCACCGCGGCGCCCTTGCGCACCAGCTCTTCGGTCGGCTTGACGGAGCCCCCGTAGACCACGATCCGGTGCCACTCGGTCTTCTTGAGAGCCTCGCCCTCCCGGCCCTTCCACCGCCGCGTGGTGGCGAGGTTGAACGAGGCGGTCCTCTCGCCGTCCTGCAGGGTGCGGCCCTCGGCATCGCGTCCCGCATGGCCCAGCAGCGTCACCCGGTTGATGTTCAACATTCCGTGCCTCCTTTCGGCTTCCGGTGGGGTCGGGCCGGCCCGTGCGGGGCCGGCAGGGGTGGATCGAACGGGTCGTTCGGGCTGGCCTGCGCGATCTCGTCCGCGAGGCGGTCGAGCACGGCCTCCTCGGACGCCGCGTGTCCGCTGCCGGGCGCATCGAGGCGTGCGACCTCGCTCTCGATGCGGCCCCGCGCGGTGCCTGCCGGGAAGGCGCGGGCCAGCGCCGCGCGTGCGGCGGCAGGCGCCAGCATCCGGTAGAGGCGCGAGCGCAGCGCCACGTCCGCCGGGCTGGTGGTGAGCGCCCAGAGCTCCACCGGGCCCGGCGTGTTCACCACCAGCTGCTCGAAGCGCCCGCCCGCGCCGGCGGCAATCAGCAGCGCCGGCGCCCCGTCCCGGCCGGGACCGGTGAGGCGGTAGCGGATGGCGTCCGAGAGGGTGTCGCCGAGGGCGAACATGGCGGCGAGCGCGTCGGCCTCGCGCGCCTTGCCACCGGCGCCCAGGATCCAGTAGCGGTTGGCGAGCTCGGCGAGCGCGCCGCCAAAATCCTCGAGGCGCTGCGAGGCGAGCGCGAGCCGCACCCGGAGCTTGCGCGCCTCGCGCACGTCGCGCTCGACCTGGGCGCGCACGGCGGGCGCGCCGGCGGTGCGGTGGAACTCGTCGTAGCAGAGCCGCTTGGGCGATTCGCGGATGTCGCGCAGGCGGTCGGCATGCCAGGCGCGGTAGGGCTCGGGGATGGCGGCGAGCGCATCGTCCGCGATCCACCAGTGACGCGTCAGCGCGTGGCGCGCGAGCAGGTAGAAGGCGCCCGCCTGGCGGTCGGCCTCGGCCGAGCCCTGCGGCGCGACCTCGGCGAGGTCGATCGCCGCCAGCCGGGCGCCGCCGACGTCGAAGGCGGTGGGCGCGAACATCACCGGCCAGTCGCCGGAGAGCGCCGTCAGGATGCGGATGAAGGCCTGGGTGACGCTCTCGCCGCCCGCGCCGTAGGCCGCATCGCCCACCAGCCCCTGCACCGCCGGCTCGCGCACCGAGGCGAGCAGGTCCGCCAGCACCGGCACGGCGTAGCGCTGCGCCCTTGCCGCCGCCTCGATCGCGCCCGCCTCGAACAGCGCATCCACCACCTCCCACCAGAGCGGGCGCTCGGGCAGGCGCAGGCCGGCCGCGGCGATGGCGGCATCGACCTCTTCGTCCCGGCGCGCGGTGTAGGCGTGGGGCTCGCCGCCGGGTTGCTTGTCGGAGCGCAGCGCATAGGCGCCGGTCAGCGCCGGGCCGATCAGCTCGCGCATGCCGTCGGGCGCGCCAGGGGCGCCGGCGGGCGTCACCATCAGGCTCAGCAGGTTGACCAGGAAGGCGCGCTCGGCCGGCAGCGGCGCGCGGCAGCCGAGCTGGGTGTCGCAGGGGTTGATCGCATGCGCCGCGGTCATGCGGAGCGGGAACCAGCCGGCCTCGTGGCGGCGCTCCGGCGGCAGCGCTTCCCGCACCAGCGAGATGAGCCCGGACGAGGACGGGCCGATGTCGATGACGGCGCACAAGGGGAGCCTGGCCTGCCCTGGCGCGAGGCAGAAGGCGAGTCCGAGGGCGTTCATCAGCACCGACTTGCCCTGGCCCGGCAGGCCGTAGATCAGCTCGAAGCCGTAGTCGCCGCCCGCGCCGGGGGCGAGCGGCAGGGGCTTGCCGTCGGGCGAGCGGAAGAGATGGGCGCCGCTGTCGCTCGCGGACCCTCCCGAGACCGGCGCCGGACGGCTGACCGGGAAGAGGCGGAGCGCCTCGGTAAGCGGCGCCAGCGCAGGCTCGGCGGTGGCGCCGCAGCAGAAGCCGGGGACGGAGGCGGCGACGCTCTCCAGGGGATCGCCCGTCAACGGGGTGAACACCGCCTCGCCCCAGCCCTCGGCGACCTGCTGCAGGCGGCTGAGGCGGGCGGCGAGCGCCGCCTCTCCGTCTTGCAATCCGACCCAGGTGAGCAGACCGAGGCGCAGCCGGACAATTGCGTGGGCGTCGGCGCCGAGCGCCGCGAGATCGCGGAGCGCGTTCCGCGCGAGCAGGCTGTCCGACGACGAGAAGGCGAGGAACGACGACGCGACACGGGCGACGGCGGCGTCGAGCCGGTGCAGCCCGCCGCCCTCGGCCAGGAGCGAGACCCGGCAGGGCAGGCCGGCGGCGGCCATGGCGGCCATCAGCTCCGCGAAGGGCCGCGCCCGCCGCGGGCCCAGGCTCATGTCGAGGGCGCCGAAGAGGCGTTCGCCGATGCGGATGCCGGCGCCGGCCCGTTCGGGCTCCCGCACAAGGATCTGGGTGCTGAGCGGCGGCGGGAACGCACCGTCCTCCGGCGGCTCGGTGAGCCGCGCCGGCGCGTCGTTGGCGACCGTGACCGGGCGCCAGTCCGGCGCGGTCGAGGCCGTGCCGTTCACCATGCGGCGGATGAGGCGGAGCGCCTCGTCCTCGCCCAGCCTGGCGCCCACGATCCCGGTCTCGGCGAGCACCGCGCACACCGTATCGAGCAGCGCCTCGTGACGGGGCCAGAGACCCTCGAGGGCGAGATGTGGGCACTGCGCCCCGCCAGCCTCGGGGAGCCAGTCGCGCAGGCGTCTGCGGAGACGCTTGCGCTCGCGCTCCAGCCGGTCGCGCGGCAGCACGGAAGGCCGCGTCCAGCACGCCAGCACCAGGGTCTCGGCCGCGATGAGGGGCGCGAGCCGCCGCGCCCGCTCGGCCAGAAGGTCGTCGAGGTCCAGGCTCAGCCGTTCGCCCTGGCGGCGCGCGGCCTCGGCGTGGGCCTCGGCCAGCTCGCCCGCCTCGTCGGGGGCGCGCTCGAACACGATGTGGAGCGCATGGCCGGGAGCGGAGAGGGCGGTGTTGAGGCGTTGCGCCGCGACGCCCACGAAGCGGTCGAGCTCGTCCGCCCCCATCATCGAGCGCGCGCCGTCGAGGCGGATCAGCGAGACCAGCGAGCCGTCATGGCAGACCAGCGCCCCGCCGCCCCCTTCGAGGGGCACCGCCGCCTGGGGCGCGAGCAGACTCTCGAGCGGCTTGCGCCGCAGCGTCCAGGTCAGGCGCTGCAGGTCGTCGACGGCGGCTGCGAGGGAGAGGGGCATGACGCGAGCGTCCCTACAGCCTCGGCTTGAGGACGGTGTGACTGCCGCCGTCCACGCCGAAGGTGGCGCCGAGCGCGTTGATGACGGCGGGGGCTGCGATCAGCGCGACGCCGATCAGGATGGCGATCAGCCCCGAGCCGATGGTGGTCTGCTGCGGGTGGTCGACATGGCGCTTCAGCTTGAGGAGGCCGAAGCCGACGATGGCGGCGCCGATGATGTAGAAGGCGATCGCGATCAGGCCGGGCACGGTCTCCAGGTCGCCGGCCGCCTCCTGAGCCATATCGCCGAGGGAGACGGCGAACGCGGGCCCGGCGCTCCAGGACCACCAGACGCCGATCAGCGCCGCGGCCAGGGTGCCGGGGTTGAACTCCAGGAGCGCCCGCCTGACGGCGGTTGCGAGACGTATCGGGTTCATCGGAGTCGCTCCTTTCACCGGATGCTCAGCACCTCGATGCCGAGGCTGGTCTGGAGGGCGTCGATCACGGCGGGCAGGTGCCAGGCGGCGATACCGCCGGCCATGTGGGCGAAGGCGCGTCCACCGCTGGCGCCGGGCCGCGCGTCCGCCGCGGCGCGCAGCACGAAGGCGCCCCGGATGAAGGCGAAGAGGCCGACCAGCGCGACCAGGGTGAGGACGGCGGCCAGCAGCGCGTCGTAGTCCGCGCCGCGTCCCCCGTAGCCGAGGCTGGCGGTGCCAGGCGGGGCGGCGGTCCCGAACAGGCTCTCGCTCGCGGCCCCCAGAAAGGAGGGCAGCGCCGCCATGACGATGCAGATGATGAAGCTGAGCGCGGTGCCGCCGCCGGAGGGGGCGTGGAACTTGTCCTCCGACGTCTTGAAGAGCCGCAGCAGCCCCTGCGCGAAGGCGAAGAGCGCGAACAGGTAGCAGAGCGCCGAGACCAGCAGCAGGAGGCCGGGCTCGAGGTCGCGGACCAGCGAGATCATGGCCTGGCCGAGATCGTTCGACTCAGCCATCGGGACCGTCCTGCCCGGGTCCTTCCGCTTCCCCCGGCGGGGCGGCGAACACCACCACCAGCTCGGTGTCCCGGGGGATGCGGACCGTGGGTCCGTCCGGCGCGTTCTCCAGCAGCACCTCGCCGGCGGTCCGCGCCGCGCCTGCGAGGCCGGCATGGACCGCCTCGCGGGTCGAGGACTCGAGGCGTTCGTAGCGGACGCCGTCGCCCACGATCACGGTCTCGCGCGGCCGCGAGAGGGCGCCCAGGAACCCCTCGGCGAAGCGCACGGCCGAAGGCAGCAGCACGCGGCTGAACCAGTGGCTGTCGACCTCGCCGTCGACGCCGTAGCAGGCGCAGTCGAGGCCGACGCCCCAGGCGTCGACGGGGACGCTGCGTCCGCGGTATTCGAGGCGGGCGAGCCGCAGCACCAGGCGCTCGCCGACCAGCGAGAACTGCCCCGTCGCCACGGCGCCCGCGAGCGGCGGCTCCAGCAGCTCCAGCAGCACCGGGCCGGGATAATCGGAATCGACGGCATAGAGGGTGCGGGCGTAGAGCCCGCGGCCGGCGGCGATGTGCGGTAGAATGGACGCGGTCACCCGTGCGTCCCGGCCGTCCGGTTGTACATTCTTACCTCCTGGTAGGTCCGGCTCGGAGCTGCGGGCGGCCGCCGGGTACCAGGGCGTTCCCCTGTAGCGCAGCCGCACGATTTCGGGCGCACGCGTCCAGCTCTCGATCAGTACGCCGATCAGACCCTCGGCCCGGAGGTTGCCGGCGGCGCGCGGCGCGGCCGGCTCGGGCTGCCGGTAGCCCTCGTAGGCGGGCCGCGGCGGTGTGGGCGCGGCACGCGCAGGCGCCGGTGCCGCCGCGGCGGCCGCCGGCGCCGTCCCCGGCCCCTGGATCACCGGAATGAAGGTCTCGCCCGCCGCCCGCGCCGCATCGAGGCGCTGGCGGTCGCGCTCGTCCAGCGTGTCCCGGTAGGCCGGCGGCACGCTGTCCTCGGGATCCAGTCTCGGGCCGCGGTTGTCCGGGACCTGCGCGAGCGCCGGGGCCGCGAGGCCCGCCGCCCAGAGGACGGCGAGCAGCACACCTGCATATATGACGTCAGTTCTCATCGTCCGTCTCCGGCCCGAGGGTCTCCGGCCATGCTGCGCCGCTTCCCCTCCCGGCCATCGAGAGCCGGCGCGCCCGGCCGCCCGCGCTCACCAGCACCAGCGGGGTGTCGGGCAGGCGGTAGGCCCAGCGCCCGCCGGGGCCGCGCTCGGCCGCGAGGGGACCGGGGGAGAGCAGGTGGGCGCGGGTGAGCAGCAGCAGGTCGGCCCCTCTGCGCCAGGCCCGGTCGCCCGCCTCGCCGCCGCCTACCGTGAGCCGCTCGGCGTCCGGCGGAACCGCGCCGCCGAGCAGGCCCAGCAGCACGGGATCGCCGGCGTGGAAGCCGGCGGGTTGCGCGAGCGCGCCCGGATCGGCGTTGGGCCCCGGCACGCCGAGACGGATCTCGACCCGGAAGTCGGCGTCGCCGCCGGTGCCGCGCAGCGAGGCCACCACCGGCTCGGCAAGGCCGGCGAGCTTCACCACCGCGTTGCCGGTCAGATACGCCGCCGCCGGCGCGAGGTAGAGCAGATGGCTCGCCACAGGGCCGCTCCCGGACCCGCGCTCGCCATCGCCGCCGTCCCCCGGCGGCAGGAAGCGGCGGTCGACCAGCGCCTCCTCGATGGGCCAGGGAGCGCCGGTCATGTCGGTGAAGGAGAGCACGGTGGTGTAGCCGCGCCGGACCGCGATCTCCGGGATCGCGCCCCCCGCACCGTCGAGGCGGACACGGCGGACACGCCCCCTGGGCGGGTCGCCGGCGCCGCGCGCCGTTGCCTCCTGCGTCTCGCGCAGGAGCTTCCCCAGGGTCTCGATCTGGTCCTGCGTGAAGGGCAGCGCCGCCCGGCCCTGGCGCGCGGCCTCTTCGTCCGCGAGCGCGTGGTCGGGCCACGCGTCGGTCCGCCGCTCCAGCGGGGCCGACGGCGCATCGTCCTGCGCCGCAGCCGGCGCCGCCGAGACGGTCGCGAGGACCGCCAACGCCGACACCGATCGAAGCAGCGAGCGTGGCCGTGTCCTCATGAGGCGCCTCCCTTGCCGGCGATGAGCTGCTCGATGGCGATGCCGGCGAGGCGCTCGTCGAGCGCCACGCGCATCACCAGCACCTGCGCGATCAGCGCCTGGCTGACGCGCCGCGTGCCGGCGGAAAAGGTGACCAGGATCGGGAACTCGATCGCCCAGCCCACGCGGCCCGCGAAGAAGCGCGTGTCCACGATTACCGGCGCCCCCTGGGCCACCGCCGAGGCCACCTGCAGGTTGTCGCGCAGCCGGTCGAGGAAGAGGCTCTCGTCGAGCCCCTTGAGGAAGGATTCGTAGCCCGAGTCGGTAAAATGCTCGCGGATGCCGGAGAGCCGGAGCCTCCAGTCGTGGTGGCCGAGGGTGAAGGCCTCGGTGACGGCGGAGACGGTCCAGTTGCGGAGCGCCGCGTCGGACATGATCGGCTCGTCGAGCGGCGTCAGCGGCACCAGGCGCCCGTCGGGCGTCGCGGCGACCGCGATGTAGACCGTCGAGTGGAACCAGACGTAGCCGGCGAAGGCGCACGCCGTGAGCAGGTTGCAGGCGAGCAGCCAGGCGGCGGCGCGGCGCCAGCCGTGGTGCTGGTCGCGGTGGAACGTGAATCTGTGGGCTGCCGCGCGCACCCCCTGCAGGCGGCTACTCAAGGCCCGTCTCCGGCCCGAGGGTGTCCGGCCCGAGGGTCTCCCGGAGCCAGGCATCGACGTCGTCGACGTCGCCGATGCGGTGCCTCGCTTCGCCCCCGCTGCCGCGCCAGGCGATCAGGGGAACGGCGGCCGCGCCCCATTCGTCGAGCAGCGCGTTGTTGCGGGCGATTCTTTCTCCGCCGAGGCGGTCCGCCGGGTGCCGGGCTTCCCCGAACCACGCGCTCGCGGGGTCGGGATGTGCTGCGATCCCGGCGGCGCGCCGCGCCGCCTCCGCGCCGAGGATCGCAACGGGCACGACGCGCAGTTGCAGCCGCCCGGCCAGCGCCGCGCGGCCGAGCCGCGCCGCCGCCGAGCGGGACCACGGGCACGCAGCGTCGCCGAAGAGCACGACCAGGGGGCCGCGCTCGCCGAGCGTGAACCCGAACGCCGATGCCGAGCGCTCGAACAGGGCCGCCCGGGACAGGGGAACGCCCTGGGAAGGCAGCGAGGACGCCGCGCCAGGTCTTTCGGACGTCGCATGGGCGGTGACCGCCGCCGCGCCGGCCGTCTCCGCCGGTGCTGCACCGACCCCGCCTGCGGGACGCCTCTCGGGGTGGGCCGCCGCGAGCTGGGCGCCCGTCACCTCCGTCCCGTCCGGCCCGTAGAGCAGGCCGGCGACGGCGTGGCCGTCCCCGGTGAGGTACAGGCTATAGCCTGCGCCCTCCGCCGGCGTGACGAGGTAGCCGTCAAGCCCGCCGCGAGCGCCGAGCGAGACGATGCGCGCGCCGTTGGCGCGGAGCGCCTCGATCAGGTCCGAGCCGCCCTCGATCGCGTTGGCCGGCGGCGCCGCAGCCATCGAGACAGCCGTCAGCGTCAGCAGTCCCGAGAGCAGGAAACGTATCGGTCTCATGAATCCTCTCCCTTCTCCGGCGGAGGTCGCGACCGGTGCCTCACGACGAGCGTGGTGCCCCCCTCGGACCGGGCAGCCACCGGCGCATGCGGGAGGTGCGACAGGCCCCGGAAGAGAGTCTGCACCGCATCCATGAACCCGCCTTCGAACGCCGCCGCCCCGTCGAGCCGGTAGCGCCGGTCGGTCAGGAACAGGACCTCGACCCCCGCATGTGCGCCCCAGCGCGCCAGCACCGCGCGCAGCGTCTCGCCGGCAACGACGCGCCAGACCTCGGGACCGGGATCGGCGGGGGGAGCGGCGACCGGCGCGGCTGGAGGATCGGTCCGGACGGGGGCGAGCTCTTCTGTCCCGGACTCGGGAGCAACGACATCTACGGCCGGCGGCAGGTAGCGGAACCCGGCCGAGGCGGGCGCGGTAGAAACCGCGAGCAGCACGGCGGCGAGCGCGGCCCGCATCACCCGAAGTCCGTGAAGCGGCGCAGGCGGGCGGCGTGGAGCGCCCGGCGGCGGCCCGCGCTCAAGCGCCGCAGCGCCCGCAGCGCGGCGCGGAAGCGATAGCCCCGCGCCTCCGCCGCCCGGCAGGCCAGCATCGCGGCGATCGCCACCGCCGTCGTCCACCAGGTGGGCAGGAAGAGCCAGGGCGCCAGCAGGATCAGCAGGCGGGCGTCGAAGACGTAGAACCGCACCGGGCGCATCGAGTCGCGCCAGGCCACTTCGGAAGCGTCCAATCGGGTCTCTCCTCGTCATGTTCCGTCACTCCCGGCCGGCGTAGCGGCGGCCTCGCTGCCCGCGAGGATCCGCCGCAGCCCGTCCTCTTCGATCAGGCCCTCGCGGAAGGCACGTCCGGCAGCCGCAGCCAGATCGTTGCCGGTGCGCGCCAGCACCGCCGCGATCCTCGCCGGCCAGGCCGCCTGCGCGCTTTCGAGCAGCGCGGCCTTGAGGTCCGCATCGAACGCGAGCCACTCGCGCAGCGCGGTGCGGCCTCCCTTCGGGTTGGGCAGCAGCACCTGGGTCACCACGAGGGTCATGGCGTCGATCAGCGCGGCACCCCGTTCCGCCCGCTCATGGGCGGGGAACTCCGCCAGCATGCGGCGCACGGTCGCGGCGACGCCGATGGTGTGCGCCGTCGAGAACACGGCGATGCCGTAGTCGGCGGCGCGCACCACCGCCTCGACCGTCTCGCGGTCGCGCGCCTCGCCCACCACGACCGCCGCAGGCCGGCGCCTCAGGCTGGAGCGCAGTCCGTCGGCGAAGCTCGGGAAGTGGCGCGGGATCTCGGCCGACGACATCAGCGCGGTGTCGGTGGCGATGGCGTCGAAGACGTACTCGATCGGCGCCTCGTAGGACTGGATGCGGCCCGCACCGCGCTCCAGCAGACGCCTGGTGCCGGCGGCAAGCAGGGTGGACTTGCCGGAGCCCGGCACGCCGGTGACCAGGACGAGGCCCTTGCAGAGGTCCCAGGCCTGGACGATCTCGTCCTCGATGCCGAGCTCGCCGAAACTCGGCGGCCGGCCGGGCAGCACGCGGAGCGTGATGTTGACCGCGAACCCTGCTGCCCCCTGGACCGGGGCGAGGTTGCAGCGGAAGCGCTGCGAGAGGCCGCGCCCGAGCACGATCGCGTGGCTGCAGTCGATGGCCCGGCCCGAGCGCAGGATGCCCTCGCCGGTGGCGTCGTAGAGGCGCTCGCAAAGCCGCCCCATGACGACGCCGTCGAGCGCCGCCGCGGTCGCGCGCACGAGCCTGCCGTCGATCTCGACGAAGGCGGGGGAGCCGGTCTGCAAGGCGACGTCGGAGGCGCCGCGGTCCGCCGCCCAGAGCAGGAACTCATCCAGGCGCTCCGCAGGGAAGGCATGCACGGCTTCCGGCCACCAGGCCTGGACCGGGGCGCTCATCTGGCGCTCCTGCCGGCGGGCGGCGCCCAGCGCGCGGCGTCGAGCTCGAAGCGCGCCGGCCGGGCGAGCCGGGCCGAGGCGGCGCGCACGCGCATCAGCCGCTCGTGGCCGGAGACGCCCGTGCGCGCGGTCTCGATGCCGGGGGCGGTGACCATGGCCGCCCGGTGGAGCCGGTGCCAGAGGATCACGCCCTCGAAGCTCAGGTTGAGACGGTCGAGGTCGGCGGAGAAGATATCGTCGGCGAGCGCCGCCCCCTGCGCGAAGCCTTCGGCGAGCAGGGTTCGCCAGCGCGTGCGCTCGCCGGCGTCGCGCGGGAACAGGACGGAGGCGGGCGGTGCGGCGTCCGGCCAGGAACGGCCCAGCCAGTCGCGCCAATGGGGCGCCGCGCTCAACAGCCGCGCCGGCGCGACGATCCTCAGCACGCGCTCGGCGCTTGCGGCGCGTGTGCCCACCCGTTCCAGCCTGAACGCGTCGCGCGTCTCCGCGACCACCGGCGGCAGCACCGAAAACCCCGCCTCGCTCAGCATCAGGTCTCCGAAGCGGTAGATCGCGGAGAGCCGCCCGGCGTGCCGCTCCAGCAGGACCGCAATCTCCCAGGTGCGGCGGGCGAGCCCGGCGCGCGACCCGAACCCCAGCGCGGCGAGCCGCACGGCGTCCGCGCGCTTCTCCTCGGCGAACGGCACCTCCGGTCCGGCCTCCGGCGCCATCGCCTGCACCGCCGCCAGGTCGGGCGGCGGCTCCGCCGCGTGCCCCCACGGGAAGGGGATCGCGAAGCCCGCTGCAATCACCGCGACGGCGAACCGCACGCACCCCCTCATCGCCCGTTCTCCCCCGCAGGCCATGCGCCCGCGGTCCAGTCGAGCAGCACCGTCTGCCGCGCCGCGTCGACGGTGAGCACAGCCGCGCCGCCCGCCTGCAGCCCCGCATCCCGCAGGACCGCCAGCAGGAGCTCGTTTTCCGTCTGCACGGCGACGATCGCGGGCCGCGCCGGCGCCGGTCCGGCCGCCAGGAAGCGGTAGCCGGCACGCCGCGCGAGGTCTTCCGCGAGGGTCTCCAGCGGGCCCACCCAGTCGAGCGTGACCCGACGCTTCAGCGCAGCCGGAAGCGAGCTCGCGGAAGGCATGCCGGAAGCCGGGTCCGGTGCCGGAAGCGCAAGGGCAAGCGACGCGAGCGCCCGCTCGGCCCGCTCGGCCGCTTCGATGAGGCGTATCTCGGCTGAATCGGGTCCGGCCGGAGCGGCCGACGGCGTTGCCTCCGGTACCGGCGCGCGCAGGACGCAGCCCGAGACGAGCACGGCCACGAGGGCCAGCATGACGCGCCTCACGATCCGCCTCCGCCGGCGTCGTCCACCACCAGGTGGCGGTTCGCCTCGTAGGCCCGCACATCCAGCGCCCGGCGCGTCAGGGGGCCGCTCAGCAGCAGGTCCGCCGCCTCCAGGAAGCCGCCCCGGAAGGTGGCGGCCGCGCCGAGGGCGTAGTCACGCGCGGCCTTCCAGACCACGGTCCAGCCGGCTCGGCCGGCCCAGCTCTCCAGCACGCCCTTGAGCGTCCGGTGCTCTTCCGGATCGACGGTCCAGCCTTCATCGGCCCCCGCCGCCGCACCGTTACCGGCACCCGCCCCGTCCTCCGGCACCGGGAGCTCGGAACCGGCGCCGGGTCCACGCTGCTCCGCATCCCAATAGCGGTTGAACACGACCGCGCCGTCCGCCCAGGACCAGTCGTAGCCGCTCAGCGCCGCCACCCGGTCGAGCAGCCCGGCGAGCGTCCCCCGCCAGACCACGGCCAGCGGCGGCGGATCGGCCAGCGCGATCCCGCCTCCCGCGATGCGCGCCGGGCGCTCCTCGATCCGCATCGCCACGCCCGCGGCGGCCGACAGACGGCGTATCAGCGCCGGGAAGGCCAGGGTGTCGTCTCCGGCCATGGAGACGTCGCGGACCGCCAGCGCGGCGGGCAGGCCGGCCAGGGCCGGGCCCAGCTCGGTCGCCGGGAGCGGCGGCGCTCGCGGCGCGTCCGGCCCCGCAAGCGGCGCCGCCGTGACGCTCGGCTGGGGGGCGGAATCGTTCCGCGCCGCCCCCGCATCCCCCGCCAGCGCGACGCCGCAATTGACGCAGACGAACACCACGGCGGCGCCCGCGCACATCCCCGGTCCGAGCGGCACCAGCCCCTTGCGGAAGGGGCGGCCCCGGCGGTGCTGCACACAGAAGCGGTAGAGCAGCGCGAAGCCCGAGCCCAGCAGCATGGTCCAGGCGAGGCCCGGCACGCCGAGCAGGAAGCCGAGCGCGCCCAGCATCATGGCGTCGCCCGGATAGAGCGGCCAGCGCCGGCCGAGCCACGACGCGGCGGCGATCGGCACCATCGCGGAGGCCACGCCGAGCGCCGCCCCGAGCACCCCGCCCGCGAGCCGCTCCCAGGCGCCCTCGGCCCCGTCCGCGCCCAGGAAGCGCCACGCCGCCGCCGCCCCGAGCAGCGCCAGCACCAGGCGCGGATCGACCAGGGCGCGGCGGGCGTCGTGGACGGCGAGCGCGGCCATGGCGGCCAGCACGGCGCCCGCGAGAATCGCATCGGTCATCGTTCTCCCTCCTCCGCTTGCGCTTGACCCTCTCCCGCGCCGGCGCCGAAGGTCGCGGGCAGCGCCGCGCACCAGGGCGCGAGCGCCGCTTCGGCGCAGAGATGCGCCGGCAGGACCTCGGGTCCCGCGCCGCTCCCGGCGCGCTCGCGGTTCCAGTCCAGAAGCGCCGCCTGGGCGCCGGCGAGGCTCCGCAGCGTCACGATCTCCACGCGCATGCGCTCCAGCTCGACGAAGGCGCGTTCGCTGTCCCAGGCCTCGCTCTCCCCGTCCCCGGCCATCGCCGGCGCCGCCATCGAGACGAGCAGAATCGCCAGGGCGCACACCCGCGCCCGCATCCGGGACCGTGGGACCGCGTCTCTCATCACCGGCATCCCTGGCAGCGTCCGACCGTGAGGCGGGAGAAGCCGGCGCTGTCGGCGTCCAGCCGTCCGCCGAAGCGCATGCGGGCGGCGGTCGCCGACGAGGCCGAGACCGAGCCCGCCGTCACCGTCCGCGCGGTCACGGCGGCGGCGTCGAGGCCGCCGAGCCGGGCACTGCCGGCGGCAACCGCCCCGGCCGCGCCGATCGAGCCGGCTTCGACCAGGCCCGACGCCTCCACCGTCGCCGCCCGCACCGCCCCCCTCGCGGTCATCGCGGCGCTGGTCACCAAGCCCTCGATGCGCGCGCTCGCCGCCGTCATCTCTCCCCCGGCCTCGACCGCCCCGGCCACCCGCACCGCGCGGCCGACCAGGAGATCGCCGGTCACCGTGAGATCGCCGCCGGCCTCGAGGTCCTCCTCCACCTCCAGGGACGCCGCCTCGACCGTTCCCGCGCCCTCGATGGCGTTGCCGCCCATGTCGAGGTCGGCCTCCATCCGGTTGGCCTCGGCGAAGCCCGGGATCGCGACCCGGTAGAGCGCATCGCCGTAGACGCTGCCCTGGTCGAAGCGCCGCAGCGCCGCCAGCGCGCCTTCCCGCGGCGCGCCCGCGAAGGCGGCCCGGAAGGCCGCGATGTCCGCGTCCACCGTCGGCCCCGAAAGCCGGGCCGGGCCGGCGAGTCCGATCCGGGGGCCCTCGGCCCCGAGCAGCGCCGCACCGGGGCGCACCGTGTCGCCCGCCGCCACCGTCTCGGTCACCAGAATGTCGAAGGCGCTGCCCCCGGCGGCCAGCACCAGCACCCGGTAGCCGCGCCCGAGCGCGTCCACGGGCGAGAACTCGTCGGTGAGCGCGCCGTCCGCCTTGAGCGCCGCGAGCGTGAGCTCGGAGGGCCCGCCCTGGGCTTGCGTGAGTAGGGCCGGGAAGCTGCTGTGGGCGTAGCCCCCGGCAGCCTCGGCAAGCACGGAAAGCTGCACCGCGGCGAGCCGCCCGCGCGCCTCCAGCGCCCGGGTCTCGAAGAACACCGTGGCGCCCAGCACCAGCATCCCCAGCAGCCCCAGCGCCAGCAGCGCCCCAAAGAGGCTCAGCCCCCGGCTCAGCCCCCGGCTCAGCCCCCGGCTCAGTCCCCGGCTCAGCCCCCGGCTCAGCCCCCGGCCCGGACTCCGCCTCGGCGCCCGGCACGGCCGGCGGCCCGGTCCGCGCCTCGATCCCGCCGGGTATTGCAACGATCCTCTCATCGCCGGCTCACTCGCCCTCGCAGCCGGCGCAGCTGCCGACCGTCATGGTGCCCGCGATGTGGGCGTCGGGGCCGAAGACGCCGCCCGCCGCGCCGCGCCCGGCGCCGATCCGGTCCGCCGCCGACAGCGTCTCGCCGGCGAGCGCGTCCGCCGCGGCCGTGCCTTCGACGGCGGCGGTGCCGGCCGCCGACAGCGACGCCGCGTCCAGGACGCCCGCCGTGCGCAGCGCGCCGGCCTCCAGCCGCCCCGCCGCCTTGACCGTGGCCGCCGCGAGCCGGCCGGTCACGGCGGCGCCCACCACGAGCTCCGCGCTCACGCCGAGGCGCGCGCCTGCGAGCTCTCCCGCCTCGACCGTCTCCGCCCTCATCCCCGCCGCCTGCGCGGCGCCCCCGATATCGGCGTCGCCGCCGACCGCCGCATCGAGCGCGATCTCCGCCTTCCCCGCGCTCACCGCGCCTGCGCCGGCGATATGGCGGCGCGCCGGGTCGGCGGGGTCCGCCGCTCCCGGCGGCGCCATCGCAAGCGTCGTCTCCATGCGGTTGAGCCAGGGCCGGCCCGGCTGGGCGCGGCGGTGGAGCGCGCGGTCCCGGTAGCGCAGCCCGTTGTCGGCGGTGACGTAGAGCGCGTCCGGCGCCAGCGCGCGCCCGAGCGCGGCCTCGATCGCCGGCCGGTGCGCCTCCATGAGCGTGCCGCCGCCCGGCGCGAGCGCCGCGAGGCCCGCATCCAGCGCGCCGGCGCGCAGCGCCGAGGGGCGCGACGGCGTCGCGGGCTCCAGCACCCCGAAGGCCATCGGCACAGGGGAACGCCCTGGTACAGGGGAACGCCCTGGCCCTGGTACGCCTTGCGCGGTGCCGTCGGCGATCACGCCCAGCGTCATCGCCGCATCGCGGCCCGGCCGCTCCGGCAGGTCAGGCGGCGCGGCGGCGAGCGCCCGCAGCCGGGACACCGTCAGCAGGACCCCGACCTGCGTCTCCAGCGCCGTCTCGAAGAGGTCCGCATGCGCCTGCGTCGCGCGGTGCGCCGCCTGCACCCAGCCGGCGAACACGCGCCCGGCCGCCCGGTCCAGCGCCAGCAGGCGTTCCGCCGATCGGGCCTCGTAGTGCGCGGCGAGCGCGGCGCCGGCGAGCGCCGTCAGCAGCAGCACGCCCAGCAGCGCGCCCGCGCCCCGCCGATGGCGGCCGCGCCAGGGGAAGGGGCGCAGCGTCATCAGCCGCAGGCGGATGCGCCGGAAGGCGCCCCGGCGGCGCTTCGTCCGCCGCGTCTTCATCGGCCGCGGTCCCGGGCGCTTCGGTGTACGGCCCGAGGGTCCCCGGCCCGAGGGTCTCCAGCCCGAGGGTTTCATCCGAAGCGGACTCATCCGAAAGTGAACCCGATGGAGTTGCCGGCGTCGCCCTCGGCGCAGTTCGTCGTGACCTGGGCGTTGGTGACCGGCGATGCCAGCGTCTTGTCGTTGACCACCATCTCGACCAGGCCCGCACGGGCCCGGCTGCGCCCGGCGAAGGCGTCGCCAAGCGCCGCGCAGATCGCGTCGTCGACGTCCTCGAAGGTGATGCGGAAGCGGTTGGTGACCCCGCCCGGCCCGCCGGTCACCGCGACCGCGCCGCCGAAGGGGTGGCGGATCGTGACCTTGTTCCCGGCCACCGCCCGCGCGCCGCCCGGGATGCCGCCGCGCCGGTCGATGGCGGGCACCAGGTCGGCCTTGTTGCCGTAGCTGGGCGCGCCCGCGAAGGCCGCCTCCACATTCGCCCGGAGCTGGCTCAGCAGCGTCAGCGCGGCCGAGCGGTTGGCGGCCTCGCGCGCCGCGTTGTAGGTGCCGACGGCGCCGACGATCACCACCGCCGCCAGCCCCAGCCCGAGCAGCACGCCGAACAGGCTGAAGCCGCGCCGGTAGCGCCTGGCGCCATAGCGCCGCAGGATACGCCCAACGCCGTGAACGCCGGGGCCGGACCCTCGGGCCGGAGAAGCGGGCAAGGGAAGGGCGGGACTGGAACCTGCGCTTTCTTTCATGGGGTCTCCTTTCGGGGTCAGGCCCGTCCGGCCTGCTGCAGGATCGAGAACATGGCGTCGATGCCGGCGGCGACGGCCACCGTGACGAGGATCAGCAGCACCGCGTTGAGGCCGGCGGCGCGGGTCCGGAGAAGATCCTCGGAGCGATCCACCCAGCGCGCGACGAAGCGCGACAGCTTGGCCTCCCAGCCGGGCACGCCGTCGAGCGCGGCCACCACCGGCACCAGCGCCGGGTCGGGGAAACCGTGGCCTGCGAGCGTCATCGCCCGCCCCAGCCCCGCGCCCCGCACCATGTGGCGCTGGATGGCGCCGATGCGGTGGCGGGCGTAGGGGCCGGCGCGGCGCTTGAGGTCCTCGAAGGCGCGGTCGTTGAGGTCGAGGCCGGCGCCCAGGAACTCCAGCACCACGAACAGGAAGGCCGAGCCGGTGACCGTGCGGTAGAGCGAGAAGGGGGCGATGCGGTCGAGCGCGGCGCGTCCCGGCCCGGTCCAGTGCACCATGGCGATGCCCACCGGGGCCGCGACGCCGGCGCAGAGCGCGGCGAAGGCCAAAGGCTGGGCGAAGAGCCAGACCGAGACCGCCCGGAACAGGCCGGCGGCCGGCCCCCAGCGCTCGGGCGGCACTACGCTCTCCAGCACCGGCACGAACCAGCCGCCCGCCGCCCACAGCATCAGCACCAGGGCGATGCCGAGCAGGACCGGCATGGCGAGCGCCTTCCTCACCGCCGCCATCTGGCGCTCGCGGAGCTCCGCGACCCGGGACGCGGCGGCGAAGAGGCGCGCGGCATCGACCCTTCCATAGGCCTCGAATATCATCGCCTCGGCGGGCGGCACGCAGGCGGCCATCGCCTCCGCGAACCGGCTCGCCGGGAGCGCCCTCCGCCACGACGCGATCAGGCGGGCGCGCGCGCCCCCGCCGCCGAGCGCCTGGGCGGTCACGTCGAGCGCGCGCTCGAGCTCGAAGCCGGCGTCGAGCAGGTCGGCCACGGTCTGGAAGCAGTCGACACGGGCCTTGCGGCCCATGACGAGCGCGGCATGGAGGCGCAGCCAGGGCGCGGCGAGGCGGGCGATCACGGCGAGCCTCCGCCATCGGCCGGCGCCGGGTCGGCCTGCGCCTCGTGCTCGCCCGCCCCGCCCTTCAGCAGCGCGTCGAAGGGGTCCACGGAACCCTGCCTCACCATGGCGCGGATGCGCACCCCGATGGGCACCCCGCCCAATACGTTGCGCCAGTGCGCCCAGGCGCCCAGGGGGTCGCCCTGGCGCACGAAGCCCAGGTAGCCCGCGTCGGGGCGGATGGTCTCGGCGAGCGCGGTCTGGCCGAGATAGCCGTTCCAGGCCCGCGCCGAGACCTCGCCGCCGTCCTTGCGGCGGCATTCCGGGCAGCCCCCGGGGTTGCGGAAGCGCAGGCCCTCCAGGCCGCCGAGGCGGGCCGCGAGCCCCTCCGGTATCGCACGGCCGCCCGCCGGCCGGTCCAGCGCGCAGGCCCCGCAGAGCCGCGGCAGCAGGGTCTGCTTCATCAGCAGCGCCACGTTGCCGGGCTTGGCCACCTCGGAGGCGCCCACCCCCATGTCGATCAGCCGGAAAGGGATGGCATTGGCGTTGTGGACGTGGATGGTGGTCCAGATCTGATGCCCGGTGTCCACGCATTGCAGCACCTGGCGTGCGGCGTCGGCGTCGCGGATCTCGGAGACCATTCCCGACGCCGGGTGCACCCGGCAGAAGTGCATCAGCGCTTCCTTGAAGTGGCCGGCGCGGGTGTCGCCGGCGCCCGCCGTCGGCACCGCGATCTGGATCGCGCCCGGAATCCGGTACTCGACCGGGTCCTCCAGCGTGACCAGGTTGAGGTGGCCCTCCATCTCGGCCATCTGCAGCGCGAGGTTGACGGCGAGGGTCGTGGACTTGCCGTCGCCGGCGCGCCCACCGATGAAGACGCCGCCCTGCATCCCCATCCGTATCTCGGCGAAGAGCGCGGCCTCCTCTGCCGAGAAGCCGAGGCGCTCCAGCGTCATGTCCTCGTCCAGCCGGTCGCGGTAGAAGAGGCGCGCGAAGAGGTGGTCGGCGTCGGGGTCGTGGGGGCCGCGCTCGCAGCGCAGCGCCGAGATGCCGCCCGGCAGGGGCACGGCGCCGCCGGCGCGGATCGAGAAGCCCTGGAAGGAGGCGCGGCGGTAGCTGGTCTGGGACGAGCCCTCGTCCTTGCAGTGGAAGAGGAAGCCCATGACGCGCCGCCCCTCCTCGGGCGTCAGCGGCGACGCCAGCGGCAGCTTGCGGTCGTTGACGATGGCGAAGACCTTGCAGGCGTCGCGGCCCTGCTCGAAGACCACGTCGCTCGCCCGCGCGGCCGCCGCGTCCGCCAGCAGGCGCCCGACACGCCGCGCGGCGCCGGAGCCGTCGGCCGCGCCCGCCGCCTCGAGCCCGCGCCAGAGCGCCGCGATCTCCTCCAGCGGCACGCTCTCCTCTGCGAGCACGGGCGGGATCGTTCCGTCCTGGCGCAGCGCCAGCAGGTCGAGGCGGAGCCGGTCGTCCGGCTCGTAGCCCTCGGCGATGAGGCAGCGCCCGTCGGCGAACACGGCGCACAGGCGGCGGAAGCGGGCGTCCATCGCCGGCGACCGCATCGGCAGGTCCCCCGCCGCGCCTTGCGCCCGCGGAATTTTGTACCCCTCCCGCCGCGGACCGAGCCGCGCCAGCGCGCCGCGCAGGCCCTCGCGCCGGTGGCTGAGCCACTGGCTGAGCCACTGGCTGAGCCAGCTCACGGGCCGCCTCCCGGCCGCGCCCGCCAGCTGAGCGCCGTCTCATCGCCGCTTCCGGCGATCCCGCTCAGCCGGACCCCCGGAGGGCGCCCGGCGATCGCGGCGACGGTGCCGCCGCCCGGCAGCGCATCGCCCTCGCGCACGAACCACACGCCGCTCCCGTCGGTGACGCCCGCGCGCAGCGCCCCGGCGGTGCCGATGATCGAGAACCAGCCGTAGCGCGGCGTCGCCGGCTCCGCATCCACCGGCGCCTCTTCCGCCCCCGCCAGCGCCGCCCGCAGCGGCGATGGCGGCGAGCTCGCGGGTGCCGCGGCCGCCCGCGCCGGGGCCGGTGCGGCGGTGGCGGGCGCGGCAACGGCCGCAGCCGTGTCCGCCCGCGCCGGGGACGGCGGCGCCGCCGCGGGCGCACGCAGCGCGCGCAGCCGCGCCTCCGTCTCGAACAGCCCGGTCACGATCTCCTGGCGCTCGCGGCAGAGCGCGAGAAGCTCGCGCTCGATCGCGAGCGCCGACAGCGCGCCCGCCTCGTCCACCGCGCCCGCCAGCAGGCGGCGCAGCACCGCACGCGGGCACCCTTCGGCCGCGAAGGCCGGAGCCGCATCGTCGCCCGGAACGCCGGCAGCCGTGCGGGGTTCGGACAGCACGCGCAGGAGGCGGCTGCCTCCCGCCGGCGCGTCCCCCACGGCCGCCCGGCCCTCCGCGCTGCCGCCGTTATCGTCTTGCAGCGGCCTGCCGCCGGACGCCCCGGCATGCTCTTCCGCCCGCTCTCCCGGCGATCCCGTTCGCGCGCCGTCCCCGACCGCCGCCGCTCCCGCGGCGGGCGCCGCTCCAGGCATCGGCGGCACCATTTCACCGGCGGCCGGCACGAGGCCCGGCGCCGCAGCCAGGACGGCCCCGAGGACCAGGGCGGCCACGCCGGCAGCCGATCTCGGCGCGATTCTCATTGCGCCGTCCCCCCGCCCTGGTCGGCCAGCACCCGCCAGGGGTAGCGGCCCTCCCCCGGCAAACCTTCCAGGGTCACCAGGAGTTCGCCGCGCGACCAGCGCCAGGCGCCCTCGACGGGTCCCCCCGCGCCGCCTTCCGCCGTCAGCGTTCCGTCGGCCCGCAGCCGCACCACGGTCTCGGCCCGGCCCGGGAAGGGCAGCACGACGGGCGTGCCGCCCGCCGCCAGCCGGTCCGTCATCCTCATCGCCGCGAAGCGCTCGCCGGTCGGCAGGAAGGGGAGCGCCTCGCCGATGCGGTAACGAGGCCGCAGCGGCAGCCGCTCGTAGTGGACCGCGATCTCCGTCCCGCCGCCCGCCGGCACCAGCAGCCCGGTGTCGGCCACGGCGCCGCCGGCGTCGAGCAGCCAGAGCTCGTCGCCCTGCGCGCCCAGCACCAGCACGTGGCGGGCAGCCGCCGTGTCGGTCAGCACGAAGCCGTCGTTTTGGGCGAGGAAGCGGCCGAGGGCCGCCGCCGGGAGCGCAGGCCGCCCGCCCGAGCGGGCGATGCCCACAGCCCCCGGCCCGCGCAGATGCGCGCCCGGCGCATCGCGGAGCCCAGCGTCCGGATCCTGCGTCATCATCGCCTCATAGGCGGTCGCGGTCTGCCTCTCGTTGACCGGCAGCCCGGCCGGGAGCGCGAGGCCCGGACAGGCCTCCTTCATCGCCCGCGGCCAGCTCTCCTGGACCCAGCCGCGCGAGGCGACGACCCAGCGGCCGTCCCGCCCCGACAGGGCTTCGTTGTGGAGCCGCCCCGTCGCGGGGTCGTAGAAGAGGGGCGCGTGGCCCCGCCGCCTGCCGGGGTCGGGCTCCGCGCCCGGCTCGTAGTAGTTGTAGAGCGCGCGGAACGTCCGCGACGTCACCACCCGCCAGCGCGCTTCCGCGCCGGCATAGCCGCCGCCGAGATGGGCACAGGCGAGCAGCGTCCCGTCCGGGGCGTGGTAGTGCGCCCAGACGGTATTGCGGTCGGCGGCGAGCCCCGCGTTCGGCCGTTCCAGCACCCACACCCGGCCCCCGAGCAGCTCCTCGAAGAACCCCGCCGCATGGGAGCTGTAGTTCGGACCGCCGCTCTGCCCCCAGGCGGCGTCCGCGGCCGCGAACACCGCCCCGAGGGCCGCGGCCGCCGCGGCGCCGCGCACCGCCGCCGCCACCCGGCTCACGAGCGGCCTCCCTCAAGACTGCCGGCGCCGGCGCGCCAGCGCGCCTCCAGCCGGCGCACCATGGCGACGTAGATGCGGAACGCCTCGTCCTCGCCGTCCCGGGCGATCGAGGCCAGGGCGTCGTCGATCCGCGCCCCGATCCAGTCCCAGTCGGGATGGTCCGCCGGGATCGCCGCCGCGATCAGGGGGGCGATGGCGTAGTACTCGGCCACCAGCGCGCGGCGCCCGGCCGTCTGCGCCATGTATCCGTCGCGGAAGCGGCGCAGCGCCGTCAGCGTCGGTCCGTCGTCGGCCTCGCCGCGGCGCTCGGCCACCGCCGTGGTCAGGAAGCAGCCGCCTCCGTCGCCGCCGCCGGCTCCCCCGCCGGCGCTGCCGTCGGCGCTGCAGGTGCCCGAGGCGGCCGAGGCGGCCGAGCCGTCGGGATCGCCGCCGCAGGCGTCGCCGCCCGGCCCGCCCGTGCCGCCGCCGCCCGGTCCGTCCGGATCGCCGGGGCCGGGGCCGTCCCAGTCGGGCTGGACCTCCTCCCGGCAATCGTCGCTCTCGACGGTCCAGTCCCCGTAGATCGTCTGCGTCACCGGCGCCTCGTCCCAGGGGAAGCGCGTCGAGCGCAGGGTCACCGTGCGCCGGTACCCGAGGCTCCCGGTGTAGCCCGCCGGACAGGCCCCCGTCCGCGTCTCCTCGCGCGGCGTCTCGCTCACCTCCGGCGTGGGCGGCGGGGGCAGGGCCTCGCCGGTCCAGCAGCTGGTCGAGACGAACTCGGGCGCGCCCAGGCTCTCGCCTTCGGCCGTCACCGTCCGCAGCCGCCGCCAGACCTCGCGGCCCTCCATGCGCCGGTCGTGCGGCGGGCCGGCGTCCCAGTGGCACACCAGCGTGTAGTGCTCCCACTGGCTGTAGTCGCCCCGGCAGGCGTCGATCAGGACCTGCCAGCCGCCCTCGACCGGCTCGCCGACCGCATCGCCGCGCCCGTTGTAGGTCTGCGTCACCTCGCGGACGAGCGTCCGGCCCTCGCCGTGCTCGCCGTCGGCGCACGGCTCCTCGCGGCGCTCGCGGGTCACGCGCTCCGTGGTATGGCCGTAGGGATCGGGCACCCCGCCGGCGAGCGCCGCCCGTCCCGAGGGCAGGGGGCCGCCCATCGCGGTCTCGGACAGGCAGGCGGGCAGCGTCACCGTCGCGCGCCCGGCGCCGCCCCGGGCCACGCCGCCCTCGAGCCAGTGCAGGACCGGGTCCTCTCCGCCGCCGTAGGCGTGGGGCGCCGCGTGCACCGCGCGGTGGTCAGGGCCGACGCCCTTCAGCTCCTCCGGCGCCAGGTAGACCAGCAGCGTGTCGCCGCAGTAGCGCGCCTCCAGCCCGCGCACGGTCCACTCGGCCCGCCAGCCCGCCGCGGCCGGGGGCCGCGCTCCGGTCCATGCCGCCGGTCCCGCCGACTGGTCCAGGATGTAGGTCTCGAGGCGCCGCCACGCGGCCTCCACCGCCCCGGCATGCGCGAGCGCCTCCTGGCGGTAGACCCGCTCGTCCGCCGCCACCTGCGCGTATGCCGGCGACGCCGCCAGCAGCACCGCCGCGCTCGCCCCCGACAGCAGCCACGCCCTCAACGCGCCCTCTCCGCGCATCCTCCCTCTACGCACCGTCATGGCCTTGCGTTCCATCATCCTCCCTCTCCGGTTGCAGTCCGGGGGCGGTCCCCGGCGTTCCATCGCGGGGCGCGCGTATTGCGTCGCCCGCTCCCCTCGGGTCCTCGACGCGGACCCCGAGCGCCCGCAGCTCGGACGCCGTGAGCCTCTCGGGCGCGACCGGACGCCCCTCCAGGCGCCAGCCGCCGTCCGGCCCGCCCGCGAGCCCGACGATCTCCAGCCCGGCGATGCCGCCCACCAGGGGACCGAGCCGCGAGAGCGGCCCCGGATCCTCGATCCGCACGGTCCACGAACCCTGCGCGCCGCGGGCGTAGCCGATCCGCGCGCCGTGCGCGCCGAAGGCCCGGTCCACCGCCCTCCGCAGATCCAGGAAGGGCAACGCCTGCGCCCCGCCCGCGCGCAGCACCGCAGCCAGCGGCGCCGCCGCCCAGGCCCGCCCGTCCGTCACCTGCGCCGCGTGCCAGCGCGCCAGATGCGCCTCCGCCAGACGCCGGTGCATCGCTTCCGCACGGCCGGAGCCCAGCCGCCAGCGCACCAGCAGCACCGGCCGTCCCGCGAGCTCGGGGCGGAGCGCGGCCAACTCCGCATCCGCGAAGCGCGCGGCGCAGTCCATGCGCTCGATCCGCCAGGCCGGCAGGAAAGGGGGGTTCTCGATCAGCGCCCGCCGGCAGGCCGCGACCAGCGCCGCCCCGTCGACCGACACCGACAGCTCTAATGGCGCCACCAGCGTCGCCGGCGCCGGCTCGGGCGCCGCCAGCCATGCCAGCAGCGCGTCGCGCCCGGCCCAGGTCCCGGCGATGCCGGCCAGCACCGCGACGCCGAGCACGGCGGCGATCAGCCGCCGTCCCGGGCGCCCCGCCGGCACCGCCCGCCGCAGCGCGATCGCCGCGCCGGCCCGCGCCGCCGCATCGGCGAGCGCGGCCGGATCGAGCGCCGCGATCCCGGAGCCGTCCAGCCCGGCCATGAGCCCCGGCGTCGCATGCAGCGACCAGCCGAGCCCGCGGGCGCGCTCGAACGCCGCCAGCGCCGCGGCGCGGCTCTCGAAGAGCTCGTCGCCGTCCGCCAGCACCGCGCCGTCCCGCGCCTTCACCAGCGCATAGCTGCCCCGGTCGCCGCCGGACCCGCCGTCCGCGCCGCCGGCATCGCCCTCGACCAGGGCCATCCAGAACCCGCCGTCGACATGTTCGTGCAGCGCCAGAGCCAGAGCCGGAACGCCCGCGAGGCCGCCCGCCGCGTCGTCGGCCGCGTCATCGGCCGCAAACCCGGTGCGCTCGCCGCGATGGACGCACCAGGGCCGGCCGAGACGCCGCGCCGTCCGCGCGGTGGAGCCGCGGCCGCCCCGCTCCAGCCAGTAGAGCCCGGCCGCGTAGCGCCGCCCGCCGACCGCGATCGCGCTCACAACGCTTCTCCGGGGCTCTCGGCGATGCCGAGCGGCGCCCCGATCGACGCCGTCACCAGCAGCACCTGCTCGGAGCGCGCCACCGCCGCCCGCCTGCCGCCGCCGGGGAGGGGGAAGTCCTCGTGGAAGGTCCCCGAGCCCTCGGCCTCGGCGCGGGACCCCGAGAACCCGGTCACCAGCAGGGTCTCGCCCCGGCCGATCCTCTGGCTCACCTGCACCGCCCGGCTGGCATAGGCCGGGAGCTGGATCGTCACGCCCGAGCCCGACACCTCGCGGAACACCGGACGGTCCCTGAGACTCGCGAACAGCCGCACCAGCACCTCGCCCGGCCCGGTGATGCGCGGGATGTAGCTCACCGCGAAGCCCGAGGAGACCGTGCCCGGCACCAGCTCCGTCTGGGCGATGCCGTCGCCCGCCGTGGTGCGGCTCTCCCTGATATAGGCCTCCTTGAAGAGCTCGAAGAACTGCGCCGGCTTGCCGTTGAGCGAGGGGATGTCGGCCGACAGAACCCGCGACACCGTGCCGGTGCGCGAGAGCGCCCGGACCGTCGCCGACAGCGTGTCGCCCACCGAAGCAGAGGGCCGCACCACCGCCACCGACTCGGGCGAGAGCGCGAGCCCGGCCGAGCTGCCGAACAGCTCCGCCACCGTCGCCGCGAGCCCGATCCCGTAGTCCGCCTCGCGCTCCCGGCTCACCGAATAGACGTGCACCGAGAGGGTGACCGGGCGCAGCACCTCGCGGTTGAGATGGGACAGGAACGAGCGCACGCGGGCGACGTCGCCCGGCGTGCCCACGACCAGCAGGGAGGCGCTCGACGGCGCCGCCGCCACCACCGTCCCCGGCCCCACCAGCGCCGCCGTCTGCGCCTCGATCTCGGGCCAGGGGTCGTACTCGGTCTCGGCCGAGATCGACTGGCTGGTCGACACCCCGCCGCCCTCGCCGGTATCGCCGCCGGCCGACGCGGCGTCGTCGGTCGAGGACGAGGCCGAATAGCGCTGCGTGCCCGCCAGCGCGTTGATGCGGAACACCACCGCCTGCCGGCGCACGATCTCGATTGCCCCCTCGCCGTCGTCGTAGCGCCAGGCGTAGCCGGCCGGGCCGGTCCAGGCATCGAGCAGGGCGTCGAGCGGGCCGGTCCAGATGCCGCCCTCGGGCGACAGCCGGTCGATCCCGCCGAGCGACCCGGCACCGGTCTCGTTACCGCCGCCGGACGCCGCCCCGGTGAAGCGCACGGCGAGCCCCGTGGCCGCCTCGATGCGCCGCGCCAGCACCCCCGTCTCGCCGATCCCGGCCAGCGGCAGCGTCACCGCATCGGCCGTGAGCAGCTGCGCGGGAAGGCCGGGCGTCTCCTCCGCTTCGCGATGCGCGAGCCCCAGATACGGGCGGCGCTCGACCAGGCGGATCGCCGAGAAGCGCGGTCCCTGCGGCGCCTCACGCAGCCCCTCCACCCGCCGCGCCGTCTCTTCGGTCTCGGTGCGCGCCTCCTGCCACGGCCCGCCGCCGCAGCCCGCGAGCAGCGCGGCGCAGACCAGCGCCGCCGCCAGCCTCGCGGCGCCCTGCCGGAGGCCACGATCGAAGGGGATAAAGCGGAAGAATCCGCTCGGCGAGGGAGCGGAATTGCGTCCTGTCGGCATCGCCTCGGCACCTCCAGCGGACCATCGAAGGCGCGCAGGAGAACCCTGGAAACTGCGGCTGTCAACAGGGATACAGCAACGATTACAACGGGTTAGTAAACTCCAGACAACCCCCGGCAAGCTCCGGAACGACCGGGTATCTCCCGGCATCGGAAAATATATTTTGCCCGCCCCGCCATTCCCGCGCCCGGGACGCTCACGCATCCGTCGACTCGCCCGTGAAGCGCCGCTTGCGCTCCTCCACCCACCTGTCCAGGTCGGCCGGGTCGTAGACCACCCGCCGCCCCAGCTTGCTGTAGCGCGGGCCCTCGCCGCTCACGCGCATCCTGTTCAGCGTGCTCGCGCCGATGCCGAGATAGCCGGCGGCTTGCCTGCTATCGAGATAGCGCGGGGCGTCGTCATCCATGGCCAGGGCTCCTGCAAATGAGAGGGAGCCCATTGAAGCGGCCCGCGCCGGGACCGGGCAGGGAGGGAGTCGGCCAACGCCGGAATCTCCCCCCTCGAGCCGCGCCTTGCCGCGCCCCGCGGTGACGCGGGCCGACGGCCCGTCCCGCCGCACCCGGGACCGCCGCCTGCCGGCATGAGCGCACCCTGGAAGGGCGGTCACCCGGCGTGAGTTCGGTCCGCTGCCCTCGATCGGATCGGCGTCATCCGCGGCGCGCAGCGCGGCCGCGAGCCGCCGAAGCCGTCACTACTCCATGAGCAATGCCCTGTAGCCGCCGTTCATCAGCGCGAGCGACTTGTCGACACGCCAGCGCACCCGCGCCCTCATCGTGCCGTCGGAAGACCACTCCCTGGCCACCCTGGCCTCCCCGTACAGGTCGATCGCGATCAGCCGCAGGCTCCTGCCGGCGAGCTTGGCGTCGAGGACCATGAGAAGCTCATCGTCCGGGATCCGGGCACGTCTTGCGCTTCTGTTTTTTTCTCCGCCGCCGCTGCGATGGGCCAAAGATCGGCGGCCCGGCGCAGACGCAGGCCCAACTCGAGCTCGTTATCGAACCCGTAGACGATCCCGC
Source organism: Alphaproteobacteria bacterium (assembly GCA_965262755.1). GTDB lineage: Bacteria > Pseudomonadota > Alphaproteobacteria > UBA828 > UBA828 > WTGU01. The sequence continues at coordinate 3,733,970 of OZ253557.1, forward strand.
CCGCCGGATCGAACGACGCCCCGTCCTCGATCCGCAAGTGGACGGCCGCATCGCCCTGCGCGATCCTGACGATCGCCGTGCCCGTCTCCAGGCGCAGGCCCCACAGCCGCACGCCCGGCCCCTCCAGCAGCTCCGTGAGCGGCGGCGCCCCCGGCACCGGAAAGCCTCTCATCGTCGGCGCCACCGTCCAGAAGAGCGACGCCGCTCCGTCTGCCGCAACCGGATCTTCCCAGGCCATCAGACCCCACGCCGCCGCCTTGCGGTCCGCCGCCGTCCGCGCTCGTATGGGAAAGGGCGCCGTCTCGTCCGGCGCCGCCCCCGGCGCCTTGCGCCGGGCCCCGATGTAGTGCGGGTTCCGCTTCAGGAACCGCCAGGCTCTCGCCCCTCCCGTGTTGCTCATGATCCGCTCCCTCTGTCGTTGCCTCCTCACGCAACGGACCCCGGCCGGCCCTCCGCGCGGGGAGGGCCGTTGCCGGGGTCCGGCAGACCGTTCGGCATGCAGCCGTGATCGGGGTCATCGGACAGGGAGCGCCGGGGCGGCGAAGTCCCTATTGGGGGTAAGGGCGCCGGGCGCGCCCAGGGATCGGCGTTTCTCCTGCCGCACGCGCGCGGACACACCCGCGCAAGCCGCTGCGGCGGTAGCAATTGGCGCCCGCTAGCCCGGGATTGCCCCGGACGCTGTTACGGTAGGAACGCCGGTTGCCCGACGCCCCCCGTGCAGATCCCCGCATGCGCGCTAACGCACGGGGCTCCTACCTCGGGTGTTTGACGGCAAACCGCTGTTCTGGCCATGGATGCAGGATTTGCAGCGGCGGCCAGAAAGCCGCCGCGACCCTTCCCAGCTTGTCCAGCTTGGTCCGGTCCATCTGCGACCGGCGTCTCAAGACACGCAGCCACATTCGTCGGAGTCGAAATGCAAACCGCTTGAGGGACGGGGAACTGGTCGGGACGGCGTAGTAGTGCAGCCATCCATTCAGAATCTTCCCTAGCCATTTGGCCACCTCATATGGGTTATGGTGCATCCGCCGACGCAGCTCGGCACCGATACGCCGTAGGGTCCGGTCGACCCGCTTGCCCACCGGCTTGCGCCCCAGCCCGAACTTCCCGTTCCTCGTCGTTCGGCAGTAGTGCGTGAACCCGAGAAAGTCGAAGGTTTCGGGACGCCGCTCGCCTCGTGCCCGGCGGTTCTTTTGCGCAAACCGCCCGAACTCGATGAGACGGGTTTTGTCAGGGTGTAGCTCCAGTGAAAACGAGGCCATCCTTTCCTTCAGGTCGTGTAGAAACCGCTCCGCATCCCGCTGGTACTGGAACCCGACCACGAAATCATCGGCGTACCTCACGATGATTGTGTTGCCTTCGGCTGTTCGGGCGCGCCACTTCTTGTGGAACCACAGGTCGAGGACATAGTGCAAATAGACGTTCGCCAGAATCGGCGAAACAATCGCACCCTGCGGAGTGCCCCGAAGGTCATCCCGCCATTCGCCCCCTTCCATGACGCCAGCATTGAGCCACTTGACAATCAAGCGGATAACCCGCCTGTCGCCGATACGGTGCTCCAGAAACCGGACCAGCCAGTCCCTGTCGATTCGGTCAAAGTACGACCGGATGTCCGCATCGACAATCCATCTGACCCCTCGCCGTTCTATCCCGAAAGCCAGGGCGTCGAGCGCATCATGCGCCCCACGTCCGGGTCGGAACCCATAGCTGAATCCGAGGAACTCCGGCTCGTATATCGGCAAAAGGATGGTCTCCGCCACCGCCTTCTGGACAATCTTGTCCTCCACTGCGGCGATGCCCAGCGGTCGTGTTCCCCCGTCCGGCTTCGGTATCTCTACCCGCCGCGACGGACGCGCCCGGTACGCTCCGCTCTGAACCCGGTCATGCAGGTCGCTCAGCCGTTCGGCCAGACCCTTCCCGTATTCATGCCACGTCACGCCATCCACGCCTGCCGCTGCCTCCTTCTTCAACGAAAAGTAGGCCGCATCGAGCGCTTCCGTCGTGATGTGGTGCAACAGCGCAGTGAGCTTCTCCTTCGGCTTCCTCGTTGCTGCTTGCCGTATCCGCTCCGCCGCTTGTGTCACGCGCGCCCGGCGCTGTGTCCGGTGCGTGCTTTGGCCTCGCGGATTCCCCTTGGTTCCAGCCCTTCCCTCCGTCGGCTCCGCCGGAACCGAGGTCCCTTTGTTCGCCGCCCTCATCGGTACTATGGCCAGATCCGATTGCTCCAACCCGTTCATCATCGATTCGGACTATCTCCTCTCTTCCGCGGCCCCGGTACGACGACCGGGGCGGATTGGAGCCCTCTCAGGTCCCCTGCGTGGACGTACGTGCGTGCCTGGGTTCTTAGACGCCGCGGAGCCCTCGCGCCCTCACGAAAGCGGGCGGTCAGTGTTGCCTTCGGCCGCTGATACAGCCTCGGCACTCCGAATGACCATGTTTCGACGCTCAATAGCCCTGCCCGCACGCGCCGCTACCGACACTTCACATGACACCTCACGATGCCCTGCGCACGGCTCGCGGCGAAGGCGGCTCGTTACACCTTTCCTCCCGCCGGACTTTCACCGGCTATCCACGTCAGAGTTAGCCTGACATTCACCAGCGGATGGCGCCTCGGAGCATCAGGCCGTGTTGCGGCGCTTCGTCGTCGTTGGCGGTCTCGCTGCGCGTCGCCGCGAGCCCGATCTCCAAGCCCGGGCCGCCGCGCCGCGCCGAAGTCAGACGCCAGCCGAGGCGGTAGTCGCGCCCGGTGTCCGAGAGCCCGACGCCGAGATGCGGGGTGCCGGTGAAGCCGCCCTCGAACATCGCGATGCCGTAGCCCAGCTCCGCCTCCAGACGGCCCGCGCTCGCGGTCGTGTCGCCGTTCTCGTTGGCGGCGAGGCCGGCCAGGGTCTCGCGGCCCAGCAGCGCGTCCATGCCGCCGGTCGGCGAGCCGCCCCAGGATTGGCGCAGCGTCAGCGCGAGCCCCCGGTCGGTCGACGGCCGCGGGTCCCAGGCGAGGGAGGCGCTCGCGCCCCATTCGCGGAAGCCCGGCGCCTCGTGCGCAACCAGCCCGCGCGCCTTCAGGTCGAGCGCGATACCCTGCTTCGGCGCCGCGAAGGCGAGCCCGCCGCCGAGGTCGACGCCGAGCCCGGTCTCGGCGTCGCCGCCGTCCAGCCGCACGCCCAGCTCGAACGACGGCGTCAGCACCAGCCCCGCGGCAGCGCCGCCCGGCGCAAAGCGCCGCGAGCCCTCGATCCCGGTGCGCATCAGCCACACGTCGGCGCTCGCCGCCGCGAGATTGCCGACGCCTTCGGCGTCCTTCGTTGCCTCCGACGCGGTGCGGGTGAAGCGCGCATCGCCCTTCAGCACCAGCGCCAGCCCTCCCTCGGGCGGCGGCGTCAGCACCTCGCCCCGCATCCCGGCCGCGCCCATGGCCATCGTGAGGTCGGCCGTGAAGGGACTCTCGCCCCCGGGCGTCAGCGTGAGCGAGCCCGCGCCGTAGCCGGCCGCCGCCCAGGCCGAGAGCCGGTCGGTCAGCGTCAGCCCGGCATAGGGCCAGACACCGCTCAGCGTCGCCTCGACCTCGCCCGCGCAGCCGTTGGCCCCGTTGTCGTCGGCGCCGGCCGTGCAGCCGCCGCCCTCGCTGTAGCCGCCCGTGCCGCGGGCATGGCCGATCGCCAGCCCCGCCGTCCAGCGCTCTGCCGCCCAGTCCGCGCCCATCAGCGCCGTGGTGACCTCGCCGTCGAGCGTGAGGTCGCCCTCGCGGCCGTCGAAGCGCGAGATCGCGCCCCGGCCCCACAGCGCGGCGTAGCCGCCGGCCTCGGCCGAGCCGCCGGTCAGCGCAAACGACGTCCCGGTCAGGAAATCGCGCCCGGTCAGCGCCCGCGACTGCACGAGGTCCGCGCGCTGCGAACCCTCGCCCGGAGCACGCCATGCGCCATCGGCCCCGGCATGCGCCATCCAGTCCCGGATCGCCGTCATCGCCTCCCGGTCCCGGGCATCGGCCCGGAGCGCCCGGTCCGAAGCGTCGGCGTTGTCGCCGGCAGCCGCCTTCGCGTTGTCGTTGGCGTCGTCCCAGGACGGCAGCGCCTGGCCCGCCAGCGTCGCCCGCGCGCCCGCCGTGCGCGGCGCGGCCAGCCGCGCCTCCACCACACTCAGCACCTGGTCCGTCACCGTGCGCCCGAAGCGCGCAAGCCACGCCGCCGGCATGTGGTCCGTGTTCTCGATCGTCCCCGTCGCGACCCCGTCCGCGATCACCGCACCCGTCGCCGCCGAGAGCCGCAGCGTCAGCGTCTCCTCGCCCTCGTCATGGGCGTCGTCGAGCACCGGCACCGAGACCGTCTTCGCCGTCTCGCCCGCGGCGAAGGTCAGCGTGCCGCTGGTGGCCGTGTAGTCCGAGCCCGCCGTCGCGCTGCCGTCGGCCGTCGCATAGGCCACCGCCACCGGCGCGCGCGACGCCCGGCTCAAGGTCACCGCGAAGTCCAGCGTCACGTCCGACGCCTCGCGCACCCGCGCGTCCGCCACCGAGAGCGCTACCGGTCCCAGCACCGTCGTCGAGATCGTCGCCGACAGCGCCCGGCCGTCGCCGGTGCACACCGCCCCGGCGGTGCCGCAGGCGCGCCCGCCCGCGAGCGTCACCGTCACGTCGCCAAGCGAACCCGGCTTGACCGTCACCTCCCACAGGTCCCTGCGCCGGTCCACCCGCTTCGCCTTCGTCACGCTCCCGCCGGACACCGACAACGACTGGTCGCGGAACGTCCGGAAGCCGATCGAGATGCCCTCGCTGAACGCGATCCTGAGCTTGAACGCCGTCTCCCCGTCATGCTCATGGGGTGCCTCCACGAAACTCGCCGTCAGCACCGCGGGCGCGTCCTCGTCCACCGGGCCGGCCACCGTCGCCGTCGCCGTGTTGGTCAACTGCCTGCGGTCCCCGCCCCGGGTGCAGATCGCCCCGGAGACCGCGCACTCGCGCCCCGCCGCCAGCGTGACCGTCACATCGCCCTCGCCGTCGGGCTCGACCGTGATCCGCCACAGGTCGTGGCGCCGGTCCACCCGGCGCGCCCTGGTCACCTCGCCCCCGTCCACCGTGAACGAATCGTCGCGCATCGACCGGAAGCCGATCCCGATGTCCTCGCTGAACGCCACCCGGAAGTGGAACCCTTCCTCGCCGTCATGCGCCTCCGGCAGGCCCTCGAAGCTCGCCGTCAGCGCCGGCTCGGTCTCGGGACCCGGGCCGGGCACGATGTGCGCCGGCACCACCGACAGGGCTCGGCCGTCCGATGTGCAGACCGCGCCCTCCGCCTCGCAATCCTCCGTCGGGGCCAGAGCGATCGACAGATCCTCGCGGCTGTCCGGCGTGACCGTGATCTCCCACACGCCGCTCTCCCCGTCGACGCGGGCCGCGCCGGTCGCCGCGCCGCCCGCCACCGTCAGGACGCGCGTACGCATGGCCTCGGGCGTGACCGCGACCGCCTCGCTGAACGCGAGGCGGAAGCTGAACGCGGTCTCCCCGTCGTGCGCCTCCGGCAGCCCCTCGAACGCCGCCGTCAGCGGCTCCGCAACGGCGGCCGGGGCGATGTCTTCCACGTTCCAGCAGCGTACCCCCGCATCCTCGCGGTGCGAGCAGTTGTGCAGCCCCCAGCCCGCGTACGCGCAGTGGGCCAGCGGCGCCGGCAGCGGGTGCCTCTCCTGATCGGCGTCGTCCGCCGCGCACGTCAGGTCGTCGAGCCAGATCGGGACGGGGGGCCAGTCCAGCGGATAGGGGCGGCCCACCGGAGAGTAGGACGCCAGCTCGGACTCTTGGCTGTCCCCTGGCTGGCCGTAGCCCGACGCGTATTCGCCGGTGTCGTAGCCCATGGACTCGCAGACCAGGGCGGGCGCCTCGTTGTCGGGTGTAGTTTCCGTGAAGGTGCCCGTTGGTTCGTCGTCCGCATCCAGGTCCGGGACGAACCTGGAGGTCGTTTCCCGCGAGAAGCCGTCGTCGCACACCGTGCCCCAGTGCCCGTTGTGGAATATCTCCACACGTCCCGCGACCCCCACATGCCCATCCGGGTGCGTGTACAGATCCTCGTCCGTCAAGCGCAGATCGCCCTCGACGCCCGGAGCGTCCACGGCGCGGCGCGTCACCGTCACCGTGTAGGTCCGGGTGGTGGTGGTGTCCGTGGCCGTCACCTTCACCTTGACGACGTTGTCACCCTCCGCCAGCGTCACCGGCTGGACGGTATCCGAGGTGTCGACGTCGGCGAGCGTCATGTCGGACGCGTCCAGATATTCGATCGTCGCCCCGGCATTGTTCGGCGTCGCCATCACCGTCACTTCGGCGACATCGTTCACCACCCACACCCTGTAGGAGGTGGTGCCCGGTGCGAAACCCGGCCTCAGCGTCAGGTCCCTACGACCGTCGTTGACGACCAGAGCGCTCAGCGTCGCGTCCGCCTCGCGCAGCCGCAGCGTGACCGTGCTTTCCGACGACCAGTCCAGGGTGCTGTTCCCAAATCCATAGTCATGTGCAGCAGATGGACCGGCCGCATCACGGAGCGCGAACGAGGCGCTGCCCACATGCAGCACCAGATTTTCCTTATCGGTGGCGGTTAGGGCGCTGGTCAGACCGAAAATCAAGTACCCTGGTGTCCCACCGCCACCGATTTCTGTCGCAACGGTAACCCTGTCAATCGTGTAGGGATTCATTCCGATGGTGAACGTCTTGTCACCGTCATTGTCCGACAGGTCACCTACCGCACCAATGAATCCATAGCGAGTCGTTCCTACACCGGGAATCTCGGTCTGCCCCACCGCGACCACGCCGCACCAGATGTCGCCGGTCTTCAGCGTGCAGGTCGGGGGCATGGCCGCCGCCCGGTTCACCGTCACCGTGTAGGTCTGGGTGGTGACGCCGTCCTCGGCCGTCACCTTCACCTGGATGACGGTCTCGCCCACCGCCACCGCCACCTGATGGCCGGTCACCCCGGTGTCGGCGTCCTCGAGCGTCACGATGGGCGACGCTCCCAGATATTCGATCGTCGCGCCGGAATCGTTCGGCGTCGCCGTCACCGTCACCTCGGTGACGGCGGTCGCCACCGACGCCATGTAGGCGATGGTGCTCGATGCGAAACCCGGCATCAGCGTCAGGTCCATGTTGCCGTCGTTGACGACCAGATCGCTCAGCGTCGCGTCCGTCGAGGCGTCCGCCGCCGCCCGCTTCACCGTCACCATGTAGGTCTGGGTGGCGTTGCCGTCCTCGGCCGTCACCTTCACCTTGATGACGGTGTCGCCCTCCGCCACCGCCACCTGATGGCCGGCATCCGTGCCCGCGTCGGTGAGCGTTGCGTCGTCCCCGTCCAGATATTCGATCGTCGCCCCGGAATCGTTCTTCGTCGGCGTCACCGTCACCTCGGCGACGGTGCTCACCACCGAGGCCGTGTAGGTGTACATGCCCGATGCGAAGGTCGGCGTCAGCGTCAGGTCGGTGGTGCCGTCGTTGACGACCAGATCGCTCAGCGTCGCGTCCGTCGAAACCGCGGTCCCGGTCGTCGCCGCGGCCACCTCGTCCGGTTCGCTCTCGTTGCCTCCACCCACGATCCGGACCTGGAAGGTGTAGTCGGTCCCGCTGGCCAGGCCGGTCACCGTGTAGCTCGCCTCGTTCGTCCCGTTCGCCGCGCTGTCGGGGATCGCCGTCCACGCCGCGGGATAGCTCCCGGCCGCCGTCTTGTGGCGGACCTCGTGGCGCGTGATCCCGGCATCGTTGCCCGGGGCGTCCCAGGCAAGGGCCATCTGGTCGTCGCCGGGCGTGGCCGTCAGACCCGATGCGGCCACCGTGCACCGGACGCCCGCGTTCTCGGGTGCGGAACAGTTCTCCACTCCCCAGCCGGCGTGCGCGCAGGCCCCGAGATTGGCTTCGGTGCCGGTGCACACCACGTCGTCCAGCCAGTAACTTGCGAAACTCGAGCCGAATGTCGACTGTATCGTTGCCTTACCGGTCGCATAGCCCAACTGGCGGCATACGACCCCGGCAAATGCGGAGCCATTGTCTATTGCGGCAGTTGAGCCTGAGTCGAAGCCGTCGTCGCAGACCCCGCGCCACTCGGCGTTGTGGCAGATCCGGACTTTGCCTTCCGAATCGTCCAATCCATAGGCGAGATTGACCTCATTGTCCGTGCACGTACCGGCCGCCGCCCGGGTCACCGTCACCATGTAGGTCTGGGTGGCGTTGCCGTCCTCGGCCGTCACCTTCACCTTGATGACGGTGTCGCCCTCCGCCACCGCCACCTGATGGCCGGTATCCGTGGTGTCCGCGTCGTCGAGCGTCGTGTCGGACGCGTCCAGATATTCGATCGTCGCCCCGGAATCGTTCTTCGTCGGCGTCACCGTCACCTCGGCAACGGTGCTCACCACCGACGCCGTGTAAGTGTACATGCCCGATTCGAAGGTCGGCGTCAGCGTCAGGTCGGTGGTGCCGTCGTTGACGACCAGATCGCTCAGCGTCGCGTCCGACGAGGCTGCGGGCACACTCAGATACAGCGTGCGGGTCGCATAGGTCGACCAGTCGGAGCCGGACACCCACCAGTTGTAGGAGTTAAGTGTGGCATTGTGGGTTGCCGAGCTGAGCGTGAAGTCTGAGTCGCAGACGTGCAGCGTCAGGCCGGCCAGGTCGGCGTCCGCAAGGTTGGAGCCAAGGATAAGACCCAACGCTCGTCCGAATCCGGGAACTTCAGCCACGGAAAGCCGTATCTTCGTGAACGTGTAGCTGTTGGTCGCTCCGGTAAGATCGACATCGAAATCCGTGTCGGACAGCGCACCGATCGGGGGCGAGCTGGTCGAGTCAAACCCCCAATTGGTGGCGCTCGTCCCCACGGTCAGCGTGGCGGTCCAGATCTGCTGCTGGCCGGTGAGGTCCGGCGCCGTGCAGGTCGCCGCCGCCCGGGTCACCGTCACCATGTAGGTCTGGGTGGCGTTGCCGTCCTCGGCCGTCACCTTCACCTTGATGACGGTCTCGCTCCCCGCCACCGCCACCTGGTGGCCGGCATCCGTGCCCGCGTCGGTGAGCGTCGCGTCGTCCCCGTCCAGGTATTCGATCGACGCCCCGGAATCGTTCTTCGTCGGCGTCACCGTCACCTCGGCGACGGTGCTCACCACCGACGCCGTGTAGGTGTACATGCCCGATTCGAAGGTCGGCGTCAGCGTCAGGTCGGTGGTGCCGTCGTTGACGACCAGATCGCTCAGCGTCGCGTCCGACGAGGCCGCCTCGCGCAGCCGCAGCGTGACTTCGCTCGTCGACGACCAGTCCAGGCCGGTGCTGTTCCATTGGTAGGTATAGGTATCACTTGGAGTCCGATCGCTGAAGGCGAACGAGGCGCTGCCGACATGCAGCACCAGCTTGGCCTTATCGGTTGCGGTGAGGGCGCTGGTCAGACTGAAATTCAACACGCCGGCATTGGTACCTACCCCTGTCGTGACAATATCAATCGTGTAAGGGTTCGATCCGACACTGAACCCTGTGTTGGACAGGGCACCTGCACCGTCGGCAGGCGAGAATCCGTATCCTAAGGTCAGCCCGGATATTTCGACCGCCCCCACCGTGACGACCCCGCACCAGAGGTCGCCGGCGTTCAGCGTGCAGGTCGGGGTCATGGCCGCCGCCCGGTCCACCGTCACCATGTAGGTCTGGGTGGCGTTGCCGTCTTCGGCCGTCACCTTCACCTTGATGACGGTCTCGCCCACCGCCAGCGCCACCTGGAGATCGGTCACCCCGGTGTCCGCGTCGGTGAGCGTCGCGTCCTCCCCGTCCAGGTATTCGATCGTCGCCCCGGAATCGGTCGTCATCGCCGTCACCGTCACCTCGGCGACGGCGTTCGCCACCGACGCCGCGTAGTCGGTGGTGCCCGACGCGAAGGTCACCAGGTCCGTGCCGCCGGCGGTCACCGTCAGCCCGCTCAGCGTCGCGTCCGACGAGAGCGTCCCCCCCACCGCCGTGCCCTTGATGGCGATGAGGAGCGAGACGTCCTTGCCATCGTTAGACCAGTCCGTAGCACCAGGGCCATAATTCCGATAATAGCTGTTGCGAATACTCCACTCGTCATCGAACCCCATATCCTCGCTATCCGAGCTCGTAGTACTCCAACCCTGCACCCTGCCGTACATGGCGTGATCCTCGGCAGCTTCCACCACCACCGCATAGATCGTGTCCTTCACGAGCGAGAACGTGCTACCCGTCATGGGGGTGAAGGTCATCGTTCCTGCCGCAAAGCTGCCAGGAGGATCGAGATCCTCGCAGGGCGATGTGGGATACGAGTTGGGGGCGACCGTCTCGCACACCATCGCCGTGAAACTGCTGCTGCTGGCAGAGACGATGTCGACGCCGGTCAGGGTATACCCGTCCTCGTTCGAACCGGTGGTGAATACTTGTGCAATCTTCCTTGAGTGCCTCTCCGCATCGTCTGCACTCTGACCGGTGTTGCTGACCAGGGTGGTGGCGGTCTGCGCCTCGGCCGTCGCCGGGAGGGCGAGCGCGCCGGTGAGCGCGAGCAGCGCCGCGGCCGCCAGCGCACGGGCGGGGCGGAGGAGGCCGCGCCGCGCGCCGGCGAGGCGCGCGAGACCCGCCGGCCGGCCGGCGGCGGAACAAGTCCGAGATGAGGGACGGCCGCCCCGGCGGGGCGGCAGGCGGTCAGGCGGCGATGGCGGGCGGTTCTGTTCCCGCGCCCGCGGCGCGGTCATGGCCCCGGCGCTCTTGATCGGGGTCGCACAGACAGCTTCCAACCACTTCGCACAATTCGTACCCATTGCCGCGCCACTCCCGGTTCGCACCCGTTATTGCCAGCGGGCGCCAAGCAGCTACCGCTGACAGGGTCGAATCATATCGGGCTTTTAAACAGTTGCCACCATTGATGTTTTTGAAATTAGAACAAATATGATTTTATCAGTGACCCTTCCTGTTTTCCTCTCGGACCTCCCTCCATGCACACATGAAAGGGCGATACCGGGCTCGGACGGGACTTTCGTGAGAATTCTTTTGAGAAAGATGAATTTCTGCATGTGACAAGAACGTATGAATTCGGTCCGCACCCCACCGTTCGCCGCACCCGAATCCGTGAAACCCCTGCCGCCTCTCGGAGGTCATGGCGGCAGCGGCCGGCTCGAGAGGACGGATGTCGCCGGACGATCCGGTGGCGCGGTACGCGGACGGAGCCGGGTTCGATCCGCTGACCGAAACAGGACGCCCGGGACTTGCGCAGCGCTACGTGCTGGACCCGGAGTCTCCGGAGAGCGCCGGGTACGGGACCGCATCCCGATCCGGTTGGCGATGCCGGCTGTCGACGATCGCGCGCATCGCGGCGATGCGCTCGTCGTGGACGTGCCCGTCGGGATGAACGGGGACAACGCGTCGCGGGTATTTCCAGCCGGTGTTCAACGCGCGAAAGTGAAAGAAGAACAGCGTGGGCTCCTCGCTTCCATCGGCGTCGCCTTGTCCAGGCCGACCCGGTGGGCGCGGCGTCAGCCAGGCTGCTATCCGCCGGACGGCAGCCAGAGAGCGTCCCGGGTCTACCCCGAAGACACGCAGCACGGGCTTTGCGACGGTGCGGATCGACCGCCAAATCCACCCTTTGCGCGGGACGACGTAATGGACTTCGGCGAGCGCCGTTCCCGCCACTCTATAGATGTACTTGCGTCGTTCGAACGTCGCGCTCGCGGTTCGGAATGGCGAGTCGAAGCAGCGTCTCGGGCTGTTGTCGACGGTCATCGGGACGATGTACGAGGGCAGGTAAACGTGCGGCTTGCGCATTTGGCCCAGATACGACGCAAGCGGCCTGGAACCGGAGTTGAAAAGATACTCGTCGACGTCGAGGTTGATGCACCAGTGCGTGTACGGGCCAAAAAGCAGCCGACAGTGATTCAACACAACGGCGTGGGCGAATTTCAACTCATGCAGCCACGGCGGGCCGAACAGGTAGTCCCAATTGACGACAATGAGCGCAACACCCTCCGCACGCGATGCCAGCTCCGCATAGACATCATCCCGGTCCGCACTGCCGTTGTCGTAGATCACGAACCGGCCGACACCGTGCATCCGGTGGTGCCAGGTACACCAGTCGTCCAGCCATTGCAGGTCGTTGTCCTTCTGTATGGTGGCCAGCGTCAACGCCACGTGCGGCCGCGGCACACCCCTCGGCAGGCGGACCTGGGCGTCAATCTCGAATTCGGGGAAGTGGACCTGCAAGTCCACATTCGGGTCATCCGCCGAGTTGACATCGGACGTGCCGATGATGCGGAGGATGGACACCCGCCTTGAACCCCAGGGCTTGTCCTCGACAACGAACCTTCTTCGCCGACCGAGAAGCCTGACGGTGTGCGGGTGCCCGAAGTTGAGAAACGGCGGACCGATACAGACGACCTCGTCTCTGTTCGGCACTCGGAAGACATCGCAGAAGACCGTCGTCTTGTCGCAGAGTGCGCGGAGCTCGTCGCCGATCTCATATCCGGCGAACGACCGCTCCACGCCCACCCCGGTCGGTACGCAAACCGCCTGTGGTGTGTATTTCGTAAGGACTTCCGCCATGCGGCCCCCTGTCGACCCGGTATGGTCGCTGTCCCGGAAGAGCTTCCGCGACCCCCCGCGGCGCCTCGGCGCTCAGCCCAAGCCTGCCTTGCTCGGGCTCCTCTTCTCATTCGAAACGCTTCTCTCCCGGACAACCTGTCGAGGTTGGTCGTCCCGTACCGCCGTGACCCGTCTGTTCATCATGTAAATCATTGTATTTTGTAATGAAAATGGCTAATGAAAAATCTGGCATTTTGCAAGAGGACAGAGGCAATTCACGGACCGGCGCCACGGCAGCGCCATGTCCGGCGGCCGCGGCGACCGTCCCAGCCGACCGATTGCCGCACCCGTCGTGCCGTCGTTCCCGTCGTGGCCCGCCCCGGCGCCGCGGACTCGTCCGGATCGACGTTGGCGAAGCCGCCGCGCAATGCCGGGGCCATCCTGCGGCCGTGCGCACCGGCTTTTCTCTTTCGCGGCGGCCTCCATGGAGACGTCGCCGCGATCGGCCGGCGGCTCGATCTCGGGTGGGTGCGCGCCGGGCGCGCGGTCCCGTTCTTCCCGTCGGCGCCGGATGCACTGGGCCGGCGGGGATACCGCAGGGCAACAGCGCCGGGTTCACCGGCTGTCAACGATCGCGCTCATCGCCGAGATGCGCTCGTCCCGGACATGCTCATCGGGATCGACGGAGACAACGCGGCGCGGGTACTTCCAGCCGGTGTTCAACGCGCGAAAGTGAAAGAAGAACAGCGTGGGTTCGTCGCTCCCATTGGCGTCGCCTTGTCCAGGCCGACCCGGTGGGCGCGGCGTCAGCCGGGCTGCTATCCGCCGGGCGGCAGCCAGAAAGCGTCCCGGGTCAACCCCGCAGACACGCAGCACGGACTTCGCGACGGTGCGGATCGACCGCGAAACCCACCCTTTGCGCGGGACGACGTCATGGACATTGTTGAACGCCGTTCGCGCCGGTCGATAGAGGTATTTGCGTCCACGCTCGAACTCCAGGCTTCCGGATCGGAATGGCGAGTCGAAGCAGCGTCTCGGGCTGTTGTCGACGGTCATCGGGACGATGTAGGAGGGCAGGTAGACGTGCGGCTTGCGCATTTGGCCCAGATACGACGCAAGCGGCCTGGAACCGGTGTTGAAAAGATACTCGTCGACGTCGAGGTTGATGCACCAGTGCGTGTACGGACCGAAAAGCAGCCGACAGTGATTGAGCGCAACGGTCTGGGCGAATTTCAGCCCGGTCAGCGCCGGCGGGCCGTAGAGGTAGTCCCAATCGACGACAATGAACGCGGCGCCCTTCACTCGCGATGCCAGTTCCGCATAGACATCGTCCCGGTCCGCACTGGCGTTGTCGTAGATCACGAACCGACCGACACCGTGCACCCGGTGGTGCCAGGCGCACCAGTCATCCAGCCATTGCCGTTCGTTGTCCTTCTGCACGGTGGCCAGCGTCAACGCCACGTGCGGCCGCGGCGGTACCGCTCCCGGCAGACGGACCCGGACGTCAATCCCGAATCCGGGGAAGTCCACCTGCAAGCTCACATTCGGGTTGCCCGCGGCGTTGACATCGGACGTGCCGATGACGCGGAGGATGGACATGCGCCCTGGACCCCAGGGCGCCTCTTCGATAACGAACCTTCTTCGCCGACCGGAAAGCCTGACGGCGCGCGGGTACCCGAAGTCGGAAAACGGCGGACCGATACAGACGACCTCGTCTCTGTTCGGCACTCGGAAGACATCGCAGAAGACCGTCGTCCTGTCGCAGAGCGCGCGGATCTCGTCGCCGATCTCGAATCCGGCGAACGACCGCTCCACGCCCACCCCGGCCGGTACGCGAACCGCCTGCGGTGTGTACTTCGCAAGGATTCCCGCCATGCGGCCCCTGTTCATTTGCGAATGTCGAAGGGTGCCGCGGCAGCCTCCACAGCCACCGGGCCTCCTGCGCATCATCGCGACCGGTCGACCGTCCTCCCGGCCGCGCCGGACGGCAGCCATCTTCGGACAACCCGCCAGGCAAGCCGCACGATCGGCTGCACGATCCGCCGCACCGGGTCCGGCAGGCACCCGAGCAGGCGGCCGAGATAGTATCTCGCATCGTCGTCGGACCGGTTCCGGTGCCCGTACAGCGCGGCGGCCGAAACGGGCAAGTCGCAGAAGAGGCACAGCCTTTCGGGGTCATCCGCCTCGATGTCGAACACCAGCAATTGCTTCGGCGGAATCGTCGCTACGACGGCATCGTGGTGCACCTTCCGGTCCTGGGCGAGCTTCCTGGAGAACACGTCCAGACTGGCGGTCCCGTACCGGTGCTTCAGGTACCGCCAGCGCCGCTTGTGCCGCTTGCGGCGTGCCCAGCGTCGCATGCTCAGCAACCACGCCGCCCGATCGCGCGTGTTGAGAATGAACTTCGCTCCGGGATAGTCGCGCAGGAGCTCCCGAAAGCACTTGAAGCCTTCGAAGTAGTCGTCCGGATCGTTGAACTCCATGTCCGTGAAGGCAGCGTAGCGCTCGTCGTAGCCATCCAGGACCCGTCGTCCCGCTTCAAGATTGTCCCGCATTCGGCGCGCGAGATCTCCTTCGTCCCAGTGGACCGCCGGTATTCCATTGCGATTGAAGAAATCCCAGAGCGTGGTGGTGCCGCACTTGCGGAAGCCGATCTGGAAGTACTTCTGCCCCTCGATCATTCCAGTCCCTCTGCGCTCACTATCGGTATTCCCGGAGAACGCCGCCTGCCGCGGGCAAGGACGACGGCCGGTTTCGCGGCGCAGCCCGCTCCCGACGAGGCGCCATGACACCTCGCTACGGCCGGCGAATCAGCGTGGCCAGCATGCCGGTGGCGAGCCTCCAGTACCTGAACCTCCGACACATGCCGATCGGGTCCAGCCGGAAGGCGGTCGCCAGCGAGGCAAGTGCGGCGCGACGGCTGCCGTACGGCAGCTCGTACCGGGCCAGCCAGAGATGCACCCTGGCATGCGCGGCCGGCCGTTCGCGGAGGTCGCGCGCGAATCGGACGAGATGCGCTCGGACCATGCCGGCATAGGCGGCGAGGTTCTCGGGATTCCGGTCGGTCATTTGCCCGCGGGTATGCCGGTACGTCAGCAGCGCGACCTGCGCCACGAAGTCCACGTGCCAGCCCCGGGCGCAGATCCGGCTGATGAAGTCCACGTCGTTTGCCTGCTGGAGTCCTTCATCGAATCCCCCGACCGAATGGGCGGCCGACCGGCGCACCAGCCACGAAGACGGCGATGTCGGTACGTGCAGCGCCAGCACGTGCTCCAGGATGTCTCCGCGCAGCGTCATTTGCGTGGTCCCGATTCGCTCCCGGCTCGCTTCGTCCACCTGGTCGTACCAGCAGTACACGAGCCCGACCCTGGGCAGGGCCGCGTCGAGAAGCGCCACCTGAGCCGCCAGCTTGGCCGGCAGCCAGGCGTCGTCGTCGTCCAGAAAGGCGACATATTCGCCGCGGGCGTGCTCGATCCCGGTGTTCAACGCCTTCGACTGTCCGAAGTTGCGTTCGTGGCGAAGCGACCGAATGCGGGCGTCGGCGAATCGGGCGATCGCCGCCGGCGTCTCGTCCGTGGAATGATCGTCGACGATGAGCAGCTCGAAGTCCGTCCAGCTCTGGGCGAGGACGCTGCCGACGGCGCGCGGAAGCCATTCCGCGCGGTTGTGGGTCGGAATGACGACGCTGACCCTGGGGGGCTTGCCTCTTGCCCGGTCAGGCATCGCTGCGCCCCGCGTCGGGCCCGTCCGGGCGCGGCGCATCCTCGATTCCGGCGAGCGCCGGGCGCCAGCCCCGATGCACGGCCTCCGCCCCGACCAGGAACTCGGTATCGTCCGCCTCCCAGGTATGCCGGTCGCCGTGGCGGATCATCAGGTAGCCGGCATCGTGGGTGCGGTAGACGCCGCCGCCCGCGCGCAGCACGTCATGGACCAGCGCCTCGTCTTCATGGCTCGGGATCCGGCGCCAGCCGCCAACGCGCTCGAGGTCGGCACGCCCGATCAGCATCGTCCCGCCGGTGATCGAGGACGACCACGTCTCGCTCGGCACGCGGCGGCGGCGCACGGTGCGGTCTCCGCGGGCGAGATAGACGGTGGCGGGGAACTTCCCGACCAGTGCCGCGCCGGAATACTCGCGGGCGAGCGCGAGGTCCCAGAGATGCTCGGCGCCGTAGAGGTCGTCGTCGTCCATCTTGGCGAGCAGGACGCCGCTCGCCGCGTCCGCCGCCGCGCCCAGCACCGAGCCGAGGGGGCGGCTCCCGTCGACGCGCAGCAGCTTCACCGGATGAGGGAAGCCGGCGATGGCACGCTTCACCGCGTCCGGCGCGAATCCGGGCCCGTGCAGCGCCAGCACCAGCTCGAGGCGCGGATAGCGCTGCCGGGCGACACTGGCGAGCGCCGCCGCCAGATGCCCCGGGCGGCGGGTCGCGAGCAGCACCGAGATGCGCGGCAGCTCGGGCGCCTCGGCGCCCGCGCCCGCGCACACCTGCCGGGCACGGGCGCGCAGCGAATGGGTGCGCAGCGCCGCCCGCCGCATGGCTATGCTGAGCGCCTCGCGCGCCGCGGCGCCGGCGCCGCTCATCTCTTCCGTCATGAGCCCGTGAAGCTCCGCGCCGAGCAGCGTCGGGAGCGCCGGGTCGCGGTCGGCGAGGTGCACCGGCACCCCGCGGGCGGCAAGCCGGGCCAGCGTGCCGGCGCGCTCGGCGGCGCCCGCGTGGAACGCCGCCACGTCCTCGAGGTGGTGGCAGTGCCGGAGCGCGTCGCGGTCCCCGGCCGTCACCGCGCGATGCGCCCGCACGCCGGGGGGCAGCAGGCGCCGCGGCCCGAGCGCCGCGATCCGATGTTCGACCTCGCGCACCCAGCCGATCGGGTTGTCGAGCGCCGGATCCAGGGCCGGCACCGCGAGCGCGGGCGCCTCGCAGAGTATGACGGCCGGCGCCTCGATGCCCGCCGCCTGCGCCGGCGTGTCGGCCAGCACCGCGTCGACATGCCCGCCGTCCACGTCGTGGGCAACCCGCGACGACGCCGCGAACGCCGCCCGGGCGCGGGCGCCGAGCGCCGCGATCTCCGCCCCGAGCGGCGGGTCGGCCTGCGCCGTCGCCCGGGCCGCCGGCGCGGCCGGGGCCGCCGCTCCGCCCCCGCCCTGGCGCAGCCACCAGCGAAGCCCCGAGGCGAGCCACCGCGCAAACCGCCAGCCGGTGCGAAGCCCCCGCACGTGCCGCGCCTCCGCCCACACCCGCGCCGCCACCGCGCGGACGCCCCGGGGGCTTCGCGCCCGCCCGGCGCGCCGGACGACCGGGCGCGCGCAGCCGAGCGCGAGGCGCGCGGCCGCGATCCTGCGCGCCGCGCCGTAGTCGGCGGCGCTGCCGCCCGCGCGCCGGGCGCGGTGGAGCGCCCATGCCCGCGCGATCGACGCCTGCGCGCCGTCGCCGAGGACGGCGGTCGCGGTCGCGGCGCCGCCGAGCGCCGAACGCAGCCCGCGCAGCAGCCCGCGGCGCGGCACGGCGCCCGCGGGAAGGGCGATGTGGAAGGGGGAGACCGGGAAGGCGTCGAGCGCGGCGCCCGCGGCCGCAACGCGCACTCGCGGGTCCGGTCCCAGCGCCTCCTCCAGCTCGCACCGGGCGTCCGGGTCTGCCGGGGCCTCGATCCAGACCGCGAGGTCCCGTTCCGGATCGGCGAGCAGCGCCTCGGCCGACTCGACCACTCGCCCGACCGGCACATCGCCGGCCTCGATGGCGACGACGTGCCGCGGCACCGGGTAGCTGCGCCCGGGCGCCGCGCGGCGAAAGCCGGGGTCCGCGACGAGGTGCGCGAGCTTCGCGCGCTGAAGCTCCTGGTCCCTTTCCTTGCCGGCCCGGCCCTCGGCCCAGCGCCCCTGGTGCCAGCCGAAGGCGTCGCGCGCCGGCACCAGCAGCCCGCCCCGCATCTGCACCCGGTAGCCGAACTCGGTGTCCTCCCCGCCATAGCGGGCGAACGACTCGTCGAACCCACCCACCTCCTCGAAGAAAGCCCTGGAGATCCCGAGATTGTGGCCGGTCACGGCCCGGAACAGGTCGTCGTGCCCCGAGGTCAGGTCCGCGGTCCGCGCCATGTGCCGCTCCAGCCAGGGCCTGTCGAAGGGCCGGCCGGCGAACAGATCCGCGAGCGACGCCGGCCGGTCGCGGACCGCCGCGGCATCCTCCCCTTCCACCGACACACAGGCGCAGAAGCCGAGCGTCAGCGCGTCCGAGACCGCGTGGTGCCAGCGGGCATGGGCCGTGAGCAGCCCGGCTTCCGCGATCACGTCGCCGTCGAGAAACACGAGGATGTCGTGCAACGCCGCGCGCGCCCCGGCGTTCCTGGCCCGCGCAAGCCCGAACCCGCGCCGCTCCTGGCGCACCGCCCGCACGGGGAGCGCCGTCGAGGCGGGGACGCGGAGCGGCGGGCGGGAGCCGTCGTCGACGACGACGACCTCGAACAGCGCGCGCGGATAGTCCTGCCCCTCGAGTCCCGCGAGGGTGAGCGCCAGCGCCCCCGGCGCCTCGAAGCAGGGCACGATGACGCTGATCGGGAGGGCGGGCCTGAACGCCGCCGGCGCCGGCACCGCGACCCGGCGCCAGTCGTTGCCGCGCACCGCGGCCGGCCCCGGCCGGGCGGCGGATGCGGCCTCACTGACCGGTTTCGACGTCACGGACACGGGAGGCTTCCTGCCATGCGTCGGACCGCCGGGGCCGCATCCTCCGGCCGCGGCGGGCGGCGGCGCGCCCGGCCGACGGGCGCAGCGCCCTGCACAAGCAGGCCGCACACAGCCTGAGGTCCAGCCACGGACTCATCCGTGCGATGTAGAGGTTGTCGTAGCGGAGCTTGTGCCGCGCATGGAAGGGGTAGTCGCCCCGCCACTGGGCAAGCCCCGCGATCCCCGGGCGCACCCGCAGCCGGCTCTCGAAGCCCGGCACCGTCCGGCCGATCCGCGCGGCCAGCGCCGGACGCTCGGGTCGCGGCCCGACCAGGCTCATCTCGCCCCTCAGCACGTTGACGACCTGCGGCAGCTCGTCGAGATGGTGCCGCCGCAGCACCCGTCCGACCGCGGTGCTGCGCGCATCGCGCCACCCCGCCCACACCGGTCCGGTGCGCTCCTCGGCGTCCTCGGCCATGGTGCGGAACTTGAACATCCGGAACACCCGTCCGTCCCGTCCCAGCCGCGCCTGGCGGTAGAGCACGGGACCTCCGCCCTCGATGCGGATCGCCAGCGCGATTGCGCCCCCGAGCGCGAGCCACAGCGGACCCGCCAGCACAAGCGCCAGCGAAACCAGCGCGACATCGAACGGACGCTTGTAGCGTTCGCGGCTGCTCACCGGCCCGTCACCGGCGCTTCCGCCCGGCCTTCGGCCCGGCGGCGCCATGCCCGGTCCGCCGGGCGCCGCGGCGACCCGGTCGCGGGACGGGCGTGGACGGCCGGACCGGCGGACGGCTTCCCCGTCGCACGTACATGGGCTCGCCGCCTCCGTCCGCTTCACCGCGCCGGCTCCCCTGCGCCGTCCAGGCCGTTCTCGCCCGCCGGCGGCCCGGGCGCCGGCCACTCGACCAAAGCGCTGCATCGGCCGGGATACCGGCAGGCCTTGATGCGGTAGCGCCACTCTCCGGGCGCCCGGCCCCCGGGCGGGACGAACGAGGTCCGCGCCGGGTCGTAGACGTGGAGGACGAAACGCCAGGAGCGGTCACCGCGGGACTCCTCCACGGCGAGGTATCCCACGCCTTCGGGCCACCCCCAGCGCAGCTCGTGGCGGCCGTCGTCGAGCCTTCTCGATACGAGGCCGTCCGGCGGGCGCAGCGCGACCGGAAACACCGTGCGGTTTGGAGCGAGCGCCCGCGCGCGTTCGAGGTAGCGCCGTGCCGACGCCGCGTATTCCGGATCGGTCGCGGCGGCGGCGCGGTACATCCGCGCCAGGCTCTGCTGGATGCGCCAGCTCCGCGGCTCCGTGCGCACCACCTCCGCCGCCTCGCGCGACGCCCAGTCGAGCAGGTCTCGGGCGCCGGGGCCGTTCTCGGCCCGGAGCCGCGGCCAGTGATGCCCGAGCGCGTCGAACAGCACCCAGCGCCAGGTGTTGGCGAGCGGCCGGAAGCCCTCGATGCCGCCCGCCATGGCGCTCAAGGACCCCTGCTTCGCCGGCAGATGCCGTACATCCGCGGCTGCGCGAATCCCTTGATGCACCGTCAGCCCGCCGACCGCGAGCGCCACCGCCGCCGCCCCGAGCGCGATCCGCGCGCGGCGTCCCCCGAGCAGCGCCGCGCACCGCGCTGACAGCCGCGCGGGCAGCCGGGGACGATGCGACTCCGCAAACGCCCTTGCCTCCAGCCCCGCGGCGAAGCCGAGCAGCAGGATGGTCTGCAGCGAGCCCGCGGTCGTATCGAACAGGAACTGGCTCTGCGTCAGCGTGCCCGCCAGCGCCCCGCCCACGCCCAGCGCGAGCGCCCGTTCTCCGGCCCCCATCCCCCGCGCGGCCCGCCAAACGGCCAGCAATGCCAGCACCCACAGCCCGAGATACGCCGCGACACCCGCCGCCCCCGTGGTTGCGGCGACCTCGACCAGCTTGCCGTGGGCCTGGTCGTGCGGCTCCGTGACGGCCCCGTAGCCCGATGCGAAGCGGCCGAAGACCGCCGCGAAGTTCTCCGGCCCCCACCCCAGCACCGGGCGCGCGGCGAATCCCTCGAGACCCGCCTCCCAGGCGGCGAACCGGCTCTGAACGCCGGGACGCTGAATGTGTACGCTGGCCACGTAGCGCGCGGTCGCGTGCTCGAACCCGGGTAGCGCCGTGCGGTCGGGGTGGACGAAACGGATCCCGGCCCCGATGGCCAATACCGCGAGCGCCGCCAGCGCGCCCGCCGCGATCCAGCGCGCACGCCTTCGTGCCAGGAACGCCGCGGCGACGGCGACAAACGCGAGGGCGGCGAACAGGCCCGCGAACCCGCCGACCGAGCCGGCGAGCGCCAGCCCCCAGAGTTGGAGCCCCGCCGCCACGGCCCAGGCGAGCCCGGCCAGCCGTCCCGGCGCCGGGCGCGCGCCGCGTTTCGCGGACGCCTTCCCGCGCGTGCTCGCGCCTCGCCTGCGCCGCGCCCGCGCCGTCGGGGCGGCGGCGGACGTTGCGGGAGGCGCGGGGATCAGCCAGGCCCGCACGGCGAGCCCCAGCGCGAGCATCAGGTTCGCAAGCAGGTAGGCGCTCAGATAGATCGGATTGCCGAGCGGGCCGCTCATGCGCGGCAGGTGCTGCTCGGCCATCGCACCGTAGAACGGGACGCCCATCTCGTAGTGCCGGGCGATGACCAGGCAGGCCATCGCCGCCCCGGCGCCCGCGCTCGCCATCAGCAGCCGGCGCCAGGCCGCGCCGGTTCGCAGCACCGACACCAGCACCACCGCGAGCGCCATCCAGTGCGCACCGTCCACCACCCCCTGCATGCGCTCGTAGCTCGACCACAGGCTGCGCTGGAAGCTCGCCCCGAAACAGGCCGCGAGCAGCGAGACGGCGAGGCCGGCGGCGAGCGCCACCAGCACCCAGGACCGCGGCGGGCGGCAGGCCGGACTGGAGATCGCCAGCACCGCCCACAGCGCGAACACCACCTCGATGACCGAGCGCGACCACACAGCCTTCCCGACCACAAACGGGAAGATGGTTCCCTGCGACACCACGAAGGGGGTCAGCAGCAGCAGCCCGATGCCGGCGAGAACGCCGAACCGCAACCACGCCTCCCATGCCGGCGTCCGCACCGTCACCGCCTCTTCGCGCCCGCACCGCCCGGCGCCCCCGCGAAGAACCCGGCCGCCCAGGCAAGATGGATGGTTGCCGCCACAACCGGCAGCAGCACCGCTTCGGCGCAGCGCCGGCGAAGCCCGATCGCCGCGGACGCGCCGATGAGCAGCAGCCCGTAGCCGGCGGGGCAGAGCGCCGCCGCGCCCATGAGCAACGTCCCGGTCCCCGGCGCCGCCCCGCCGGCCAGCCCCCCGGCCGCGACCGCTCCTCCGGCCACGGCAAGCGCGGCCGACGCCGCCAGCGCCACCAGCAGCAGCGGCGCCGCCGCCTGCCGGAGCTTGAGCGAGCGGGGATGGCGCCCGAGCACGACCCGCTTCCAGCGGCCGTAATCGAAGTACTGCCGCGCCAGCGCCCGAAGGCTCCCGCGCGGCCGGTAGGCCACCACCAGCGCCGGGTCGAACCACACCGTCCCGCCGCGCGCGCGCAGCCGCCAGTTGAGCTCGTAGTCCTCGTTGCGAAGGAGGCTCTCGTCGAAGCCCCCCGCGGCGTCCACCGCTTCGCGCCGGAATACGCCCGGGAACACCGTATCGACCGGACCCTCGGCGCCGCCGATGCGATAGCGGGCGCCGCCCGCGCCGAGCGGCGTGCTCGTCGCCAGCGCCACCGCGCGTTCGAAGAACGAGAACCCCACCGGGTTGACGCGCCCGCCCACATTGGCCGCCCCGGTGCGCAGCAGCGTCGCTACCGCGCGCGTGAGGTACCCCTGCGGCAGCTCCGCCCGCGCATCGCAGCGCGCGATGACCGAATGGCGGGCGGCCCGCAGCGCGACGTTCAATCCGCAGGCGATCTCGCGCCCGGGGTTTGGAACCAGCCGCACCCCGGGAAAACGCTGGCGCACGAGCGCGCCCGTCCCGGCGCCCTCCGAGCCGTCCGCGACGATCACCTCGAACCCGCCGGCGTAGTCCTGGGCCAGCACCGATTCGAGCGCCCGCGCCAGCATCGCCGCGGCATCGCGCGCGGGGACGATCACCGAGACCGGCGGCATTCCGCTCGCTTTCAGGTCGCCGGAATCCGCCCTCGCCCCGGACCGCGCCGCACGCGGCCGGTATGCCGTTCCGGCCGGAATTGGTTGCGCGCCGCGGGGGATTCCTGTACCGGCTCCAGCCGGCCGGCCCCGGAGGTCACGACACCGAGCCCGCCCATGCACGACGATCCCGAGAGTGTCACGGACACCATGAGCCCCGATCCGCACGACGCGGCGCGCCTGCTCGGCCGCATCCTCGGGCTCGCCCGCCGCTGCGGCCTGCTGCCCGACCGGGCTGCCCGTGGAATCGGCGCCGCCGTCCGCAACCGGACGCTTGACCGCCTCCTCGAACGCCTGGCCCGCCGGCTCGCCGATTCCCCGACGCCCGAACGCCGCGACGTGGCGGCGGCGCTGGCCGCCGCCATCGGGGCGCAGGACCACGCGGCCGCGCTGGCGCTCGTCACGACCGCCGGGCGCCGGACCGACCTGCGCGCCGAGAAAATCGTCTCGCGCCGCTACCGCTTCCTCTGGCTCTGCAACCCCAAGGCCGCCTCGCGCAGCATCATCGACGCGCTGCGCACGGCGGACCCCGATGCCGAGCTGTTCCGCGGCCGTACCCTCGACGAGGTGCTCGCGCGGCGCCCCGAGGCGCGCGGGTATTTCACCTTCGCCTTCATCCGTCATCCCCTCGACCGGACCCGTTCCTGCCATGCCGACAAGCACGCCCTGGCGCTGCGCGACCGCAAGACCGCGCGCTGGTTCATCGAGCCCTGGCACGGGCTGAGCCTCGGCATGACGTTCGCCGAGTTCTGCAGCTGGCTCGAGACGCCATGGGGATCCGACGCCTTCGCCGACCGGCACTGGCTCTCCCAGCACCGGCAGATCCGCACCGCCGATGGCCGCCTGCCGGATTTCCTCGGACACTGGGAGCGCCTCGATGCCGACTGGCGCGCGGTGACCGGACGGTTGGGGCTGCCCTTTCGCGAGCTCCCCCGGCTGAACGCCGGCCCGCGCGGCGTGCACGCCGCGCAACCGCCCGACACCGCTACGGCCGCCTTGCTGAGACGGCGCTACGCCGAGGACTTCCGGATCGGCGGCTATGACGAGGCGTCCGACGACGCCCTCTCCCACCGCTCGCCGGAGCCGGCGGCCCGCGCACCCGGACGGCCCCGGGCCGCCCACGGCAGTGACTGAGCCGCACTCGCCGTCCCTGACCGGACGGACCGTGCATGCGCTGCGCTGGTCCGCGTTCGCGGCCGTCGGCCAGGCGCTGCTCTCGCTCGCCATCCTCGCGGCCCTCTCGCGCCTGCTCACGCCGCGCGACTTCGGGGTGGTCGCCATCGCCCTGATCTTCGTCGGGGTGATCCAGGTCATCGGAAAGCTCGGCATCGGACCGGCGATTGTCCAGCGCCCCGGACTGACCGAGCGGCATGTCGCGACCGCCTTTACCCTGTCGACGGCCCTCGGTGCCGTGCTGAGCGCGGCAGTGTGGCTGGCGTCCCCCGCGATCGCCCGGTTCTTCGCCGACCCCGAGGTGCCGGCGATTCTCGGGACGCTGTCAGCGGTCTTCGTCATCACCGGCCTCGGCGAGGTTTCCCAGCACCTGCTCCGCCGCCGGCTCCGCTTCGGGCAGCTCATGATCGCCACCCTCTTCTCGCAGGCGGCCGGCTACGGGCTGGTCTCGATCGCGCTCGCGCTCAATGGATTTGGCGCGTGGTCGCTGGTGGGCGGCCTTCTCGCGCGGCACGCGCTGTTCACGGCGGCGGTCGTCGCCTGCCGGCCGCCGCCCCTGCGCCCGACCCTCGGCCGGCGTGAAGCCGCCGAGCTGCTCCGCTTCGGCACGGGCTTTTCCGTCTCCGCCCTGATGGTCGCGATCGCCGGGCGGGGCACCCACTTCGTCCTTGCAAACGGCCTCGGCGCGGCGCTCCTCGGACACTACACCCAGGCATGGCGCGTGGCCGGGGCGCCGAACCGTCTCGGAAACGTCCTCCCGAGGGTGCTGTTTCCCGCGATGGCCGAACGCCAGCACCGAATCGACCGTCTCCGCCCCGTCTATCTCCACGGCATGGAGATCATGTCGCTCCTGGCCATACCCGCGAGCGTCCCGATGGCGCTGTGCGCCCCCGAAATCATCGCCGTCCTGTTCGGCCCGCAATGGGACGCCGCCGTTCCCGTCCTGCAAGTCATGGCCGCCGGCACCGTCTTCCATGCCTGCAACGTCATCAACGTACCTCCGATACGGGCCCTCGGAGCGGTCTATCGCGAGGCATGGCGCGAGGCGCTCTTCGCCCTGCTCATGGTGTCCGGCGCCTGGCTGGGCATGCGCTGGGGGCTCGCCGGGGCCGCCGCCGCGATCGTCGCCGCGCGCATCCTCCGGCACCTCCTGTTCACGCAGCTCGCCCTCGCCCTGCTCGGCCTTCGCTGGCGGCGCCTGCTCCAATGCCACGCGCCCCCCCTGTGGGCGGCTGCCTGGTCCGCCGCCGCGCTGTGGGTCGCCACCGGGCTTGCCGACCGGGCCGCGCTCCCCGCGGCGGCCACGCTCGCCATCGGGCTCGCGGCCTGGGCCGCCGCGGCCGCCGCCGCCGTCTACGCCGCGCCGGCCTTCGCGCGCCCCCGGTCCGTGCCCTGGCTCCTCGACCACCTGCCGTTCCCGGAACTCGGAACCACCGGCCGACTCCTGCGCGTCATACTCCAACGCCTGGACCGTGGCCCGGCATCCCGGAGCCAGTGAGCCCCGGCGCCGGCGATGCCGGCCGCCGTCCCCTCGGCACCGTCCGGCGGCGGGATCGCCACGGGCCGCCCCCGGCCCCGGGAGCGCGGCTGCGGTACCGCAATCGCGCGTCGCCGGAGGCGCCATCATTACGGCGCACCGCCATCGCAACTCCGCCGCCCGGGCTCGCGTAGCCAGCGCAGTGTCGTCGCGACGCTCGCATCGACGCCGCCATGACGCGGCGACCAGCCGAGCGCCTCCCGGATGCGCCCGGTATCGGCAACCAGCGCCGGCGGATCCCCCCGCCGCGGCGGACCGTCGCGGCTCTCGATGGCCGCTCCAGCCTGGGCCGCAACCGCGGCGAGCACCTCGCGAACCGAAGTCCCCCGCCCGCTGCCGCAGTTGAGCACACGGCTCGGTCCGCCCCGTTCGAGACTGCGCAACGCGGCGACATGGGCCTCGGCCACGTCCGTCACATGAACGTAGTCCCTCACGCAGGTCCCGTCGGGCGTGGCGAATCCGGTGCCGAAGACCGTGATGCCGTCGCGCAAACCGGTGGCCGCTTCGCACGCGACTTCCACCAGACGCGGACTGCCCCTTCGCGGCGGGCCCGCACGCAGCGCCGGATCGGCGCCGGCGACATTGAACAGGCGCAACGCCACGTACCGGAAATCATGCCCGTTCGCCGCGTCGCGCAACGCGCCTTCCGCCGCCGCCTTGGAAACGCCGTAGGGCGTGAACGGCGTGAGCGGCGCATCCTCCCCCACAGGCACCCCCCGCGGCATCCCGTACACCGCCGCCGTCGACGAAAACACCACGTACCGCACGCCGCAATCGACCGCCGCACCGACCAACCCCGCCGTCGCCACGCCGTTGACGCGATGGTGCTCCCCCGGCTCCGAGAGAGACTCCGCAACCCCGACGCGCGCGGCCAGATGCATGACCGCTCCGATCGCGTGTTCCTTCAGGGTCGATCGCAGCGCCTGCCCATCGCCGATATCGGCCCGAACGAAAGCGACATCCCCCGGCACGGAGTCGCGCCGGCCGCTGGAGAGATCGTCGATGACCGTCACCCCGTAGCCGGCCTCGCGAAGGGCGAGCACGACGTGGCTCCCGACATAGCCGGCGCCGCCCGTGACGAGAACGGACTTCCCCGATCGCAGGCCAATCACGATTCGTCCCCTTCCATCACCGGCGACGCGGCGCCCGCCGGATGGAACGCCGGGCGCCGGACACCCTGCTCCGCAGCCCGACCGGACAGGTTTCGGCTTCAGCGGCGTCCATGGCAGCACCGCTGGCGGGACCGAATCATATCGGTCTTTCAAGCGGTTGCAAGTATTGATGTTTTGGACTGTTGAACAAATTTACTTGTATCAATGAACTTGTTTGTCTTTCTCTTGAAAACCCCTCGACCGCCTGCGCTTCTTCGAGGCCGCCTCCCGCCACCGAAGCTTCGTGCCGGCCGGCAAGGAGCTCGGCGTCACCGCCGCCGCCGGCCACCGCATCCGCACCCGGGAGAGGCATCTCGACGCCGACCTCTTCGAGCGACGGCGCCGCAGCGTCCACCTCGACCGCCGCGGACGCGCCTATCGGTGTCTCGAAACCGAAGCCCGCTTCCCGGTACCCGCCTCGCGGAGGCGAATGACGCAGGCGATCGCGGGCGCCCGTGAAACGCGTGATCGGCGGAAAACGGATACCGCCGGGGCGCCGAAGAGACGTTGTTCCCCTATGGCGATCCCTTTCCGCCACCGATCGGCGGGACGCGGGAAAGACCGTGGACGCGAACGCAATGCCGCACCTGCCCCGCGCCGGGGATCTGCCGGACAATACGTCGAGCCCGGCAACGCGGATGGCCACCGCCGGGCGAGGCGCGACCGGCAGGGCTATCGGCAGGCCCTTGACGGAGACGCGCTCGGCGGCGGAATTGGCGGGGGCTGCGCCGGGACGGCGGGTCGTTGGCGTTGGTTGCCGGAGTTGGGAGTGGAAATGTCCAGGGAAGCGCAGGGCGGGAAGCTCGAAGGCCGCCATCTCGACGAGGCGGCGCTCGGCGAAGCACGGCGGCGGGCTCGCGACGCGAAGAGCTGGGACCTCACCCCGCGCCAGCTCTGCGATCTGGAGCTCCTGCTGAACGGCGCCTTCGCCCCGCTCGACGGGTTCATGAGCGCGGCCGAGTACGAAGGGGTGCTGCGCGACATGCGGCTCCCTTCGGGCGCGGTCTGGCCGGTGCCGGTGACGCTCGACGTGAGCGAGGCCTTCGCCGCCGGGCTGGAGCGCGGCGACACGATCGCGCTTCGCGACGCCGAAGGGCTGCTCGCCGCCATCATGGAGGTCGGCGAGATGTGGCGGCCGGAGAAGGACGAGGAGGCCCGCGCCGTGTACGGCACGGACGACGATGCGCATCCCGGCGTCTCATACCTCCTCCATCGCACCCATGCGGTCTATGTGTGCGGCCGTGTCACCGGGTTCGGGCCAATTCTGCATTACGACCACCGGGCGCTTCGCGACTCCCCGGCGGAGCTGCGCGAGCGCTTCCGCAAGCTCGGCTGGCGGCGCGTCGTCGCCTTCCAGACGCGCAACCCGCTTCACCGCGCCCATGTCGAGCTCACCTTGCAGGCAGCGCGCGCGTGCGAGGCGAGCCTGCTCCTGCATCCGGTGGTGGGAGAGACCCTTGCGGGGGATGTCGACCGGTTCACCCGGGTGCGCTGCTACGAACGCGCGCTGGCGCATTTTCCCGACCGGACCACGGTCTTGAGCCTGCTCAATCTCGCGATGCGCATGGCGGGGCCGCGCGAGGCCGTGTGGCACGCGATCATCCGCAAGAACCATGGGTGCACGCATTTCATCGTCGGACCCGACCACGCCGCCCCGGGTCCCAACCGCAATGGCCGGCCCTTCTACGGCCCCTACGATGCGCAGACGCTCATGGCCGAGCATGAGCAGGAGCTCGGCATCGCCGTGGTGCCGTTCCAGGAGGTCGTCTATGTCGAGAACCGGTCCCGGCACCTTCCGCTCGACCGTGTCCGCGAGGACGACCGGGTGCTCCGGCTGAGCGGCACCGAGCTCAGGCGCCGGCTCGCGCTCGGGCTCGAGATCCCGGAGTGGTTCACCTTCCCCGAGGTCGCGGCCGAGCTTGGGCGCACCTGGCCGCCGCGCCACCTCCAGGGCTTCACGGTCCTGTTCACCGGGCTATCCGGGGCGGGCAAGTCGACGCTCGCGAATGCGCTCGTGGCGATGCTGCGCGAGAGCGGGGAGCGGCGGGTGACGCTGCTCGACGGGGATGCGGTGCGCAAGCGCCTCTCCAGCGAGCTCGGCTTTTCGCGCGAGCACCGGGAGATGAACCTGCGGCGCATCGCCTTCGTCGCGGCCGAGATCACGCGCAATGGCGGGATCGCGGTCTGCGCCCCGATCGCGCCCTACGCGGCGGCCCGCGGGGAGATGCGAGAGGCCATCGAAGCGGTCGGGGGGTACGTCGAGATCCATGTCTCGACACCCGTGGAAGTCTGCGAGGGGCGCGACCGCAAGGGGCTCTACGCGAAGGCGCGGGCGGGCCTCATCAAGGAATTCACCGGAGTCGACGATCCCTACGAGGTGCCCGAGGCCCCCGACATGGCGATCGACACCGCCGACATCCTGCCGGATCTGGCCGCGCACCGCATCTTCGTGAAGCTCGAAAGCCTCGGATTCATCCGGTGAATGCGGGTTTGGGAAAGCCGTGACACCGGCGTCTTGTGCCGCTTCGCGGCGCGGAACGGCCCGAATAAGTTCAGCCCGGCCCGGCGGCGTCCCCGAGACACCCCGGGGCGGGGGTTCGGCGGCTCGGGCGATTTCCCGGAAAGCCGCTGACCTGCTTCCCGGGATCATGCCTGGGCGACATGGTCCTCCGCGATGGGGGCGTGGTTGAACTCCTTCTCGATCTTGGAGAACAGGAAGAATGTCTCCTCTACGGAATTGGCGATCCGCATGACGTCGAGGAACTCCGTGTGTTGCAACGGCGGGTCCCTTCTCAAGAACTCCGTCCGGATCTCGCGCATCATTTCACCGCGATCCCCGGTCAGGCGTCTCGCGATCTCCCAGCTCACCCGGTCATCGGACTCCATCCCATCCACCAGCGAGAGCAACACGCCGTCGACGCTCTCGCAAATGGTCATCCGGAACTGAGCGAGAGCCGGCTGGTCGTCGCCGGCGGCCATGGTCTCGCACAGCTCTCCGAGCGAGTCCTCCAGCCCGACAAGAAGCTTCTGACGGTTCCGCATCGAATTGTGGCGCTCGACACCTTACATGGAATGAAGCGTCTGAAGGTCGTCGAGGAACGCCCACAAGGGCAGCACGGCACTGCGTCGAGGCTCTGCCGGGCGGTCTTTTGAGAAAGGTGTATTTGTGCAAAGACGAATTGTATATTTATCTGGCTCGAATCCGACGGCTCCTGGCGCCCGAATCCGTGATATCCCTGCCGCCCCTCGACTGCCTGCGCTTCTTCGAAGCCGCCGCCCGGCACCGGAGCTTCATCCGCGCCGCCGAGGAGCTCGGCGTCACCCCGCCCGCCGTCGCCCACCGCATCCGCATGCTGGAGAGCCATCTCGGCGCCGAGCTCTTCGGACGGAGGCGCCGCGGCGTGTACATCAACCGCAGGGGCCGCGCCTATTACGAGGAGGTCCGGCGCATCCTCCTCGACATCCACGAGACCACCGAGCTTCACGGCGACGGCAGGCGGTTTCGCGGCCGCTAGGGCCGGTGCTCCGGCCGCTCCGCCGCGGCGCCGCCGCTTGCCTCCGACCCGCGGATGTGAGATGACATAATCACGTTTTACCAACGGGCTCGCTCCGGACCTTCGCCGTGCTCCATTTGCCCCCGCTCGACAGCCTGCGCTTCTTCGAGGCCGCCGCCCGCCACCAGAGCTTCGTGCTGGCCGGCAAGGAGCTCGAGGTCACCGCCGCCGCCGTCGCCCACCGCATCCGCACCCTGGAGAAGCATCTGGACGCCGAGCTCTTCGAGAGACGGCGCCGGAGCGTGCATCTCAACGCCAAGGGCCGGGCCTATCTCAAGGAGGTGCAGCGCATCCTGGCCGAGGTCCACGGCGTCTCCGAGCAACAGCGCGACACCCCCCGGCGGGTGCGCATCGTCTCGGTCGAGGCGGTGGCCGAGAAGTGGCTGCTGCCGAGGCTCGCCTCGTTCAAGGCGGCCCATCCCGACATCGCCATCGAGCTCGAGACCAACCACCGGAGCGTCGACCCGGCGCTGCGCGACTTCGACGCCTGGCTCGCCTATTCGGGGGAGACCTCCGCACCGCGCCCGCTGACCCGGCGCGAGGACACGCTGCTGGAGGAGACCCTCTACGAGGAGGCGCTGCTGCCGGTGTGCAGCCCGGCGCTGCTCGCCGCCCGCGGTCGGCCCCGCGGCCCGGCCCAGCTGCGCCACTGGCCGCTGCTTTACGATCTCGGCTGGGACGCCGACTGGTCCTACTGGTTCGCCCGCCAGGGCCAGCCCACCCCGGACCTCTCGCGGGCCTCCGGCTTCCGCCTCTACTCGATGCTGATCCAGGCTGCGGCGAGCGGGCTCGGCGCCGCCATCGGGCGCCCGATGCTGATCGCCCACGAGCTCGAACGGCGGATCCTGGTGCCGCTCTTCGACCGCCAGCAGGAGGCGCCGGAACGGTGCTGCCTGATCACCACCGCCGCCTCGCGGCAGCGGCCCGAGCTGCGGGCGTTCCGGAACTGGATCCTGGAAGAGGCGCGGGCAGCGCCGCCCGCCGCCCCCGGCTTCCCCAGCCCCTGACCCGGGGCGCCGCGTTCCCTCAGCCCGCCGGCGTTTCCGAGAGCCAAGCCCCCAGGCTATCGGCATAGGCGAAGAGCGCCGGCTGGCCGCCGGTGTGGACGAACAGCACCCGGCTGCCCGGAGCGATCCGCCCCGAACGCACATGGGCGATCAGACCGGCCATCGCCTTTCCCGTATAGACCGGGTCGAGCAGCAGCCCCTCATGGCCCGCCGCCAGCGCCATCGCCTCGCGCACCGCCTCGTTGAGCCGCCCGTAGCCCGGCGCAAGCACCGCGTCGGAGACGTCGACGTCGCCCGCGTCGAACGCGTCCGGGCGCTCGATCATCGCCGCAAGCGCTCCAGCCACTCGCACCACCCGGGCGGCCTGGCTGGCGGCATCGCGGCGCACGCAGATGCCGAGGACCGGCGCCCGCTCGCCGAGCGCCCGCAGGCCCACCAGCAACCCGGCATGGGTGAGCGCGCTGCCCGAAGCGCAGACCACGGCGTCGAAGCCGGTGCCGGCGGCCTGCTCCACGATCTCCTGGGCGGCGAGCACGTAGCCGAGCCCACCGAGCGGCGCATGGCCGGGGGCGGAGTGGATCACGTAGGGCCTGCGGCCCTCGGCCGCGAGCGCCGCCGCGCGGCGCACCATCGCCGCGTCCGCCGCCGCCTCGTCCTCGCCCTCGGGGAAGGCGTGCAGGGTTGCGCCCAGCACCCGGTCGAGCAGCAGGTTGCCGGAGGTGCGGTAAGTCTCGCCGCCGTCCGCGACCCGGTCCTCGAGCTGGATGTGGACTGCCATCCCGAGTTTGCGCGCGGCCGCGGCGGCGATGCGCACCAGGTTCGACTGCACCGCGCCGGTGACCAGCACCGTGTCGGCGCCCCTGGCGCGGGCCTCGCCGAAGTGGAACTCGAGCTGGCGCACCTTGTTGCCGCCGAAGGCGAGCCCGGTGCAGTCGTCCCGCTTGATCCGGAGATCGACGCCGAGCGCCGCGCCCAGGTTCGGGGCGGGATCGAGCGGCGTCGGCGCGTGGCCGAGCCGGACCCGCGGGAAGCGGGCGATGCCGGCGAGGGGGCTGGGCATGACGGGGGCGGGCCTTCTGCACTGCGGCGGCGATCGGGTTCGGTGTCTCCCGCTGCGGCGGGAGAGGTGCCATCGTAGCGCGGCCATTGCAAGCGATGTCCCGGGGGATGTCCGGGGCCGGCGCCGCCGGGTCAACGGCGTCGGCGCAGCCAAGCTGGCGCAGTTCGCATGGCCGTTTCTGGCCGCCATCGACAGCGCGCTGTCCGACGCCGGCTGACGGGTCGGCGGCGGCCGCCGCCTTGCCTCATGCCGATGTTCGCAATCTGCGTATCCGGCAACGGACCCGGATCGATACCGTCCTGCCCGTCATGACCGACCGGATCGTCATCGCCGAGAAGTCCAGCCAGGCCAAGGACGTCCGCGCCGCCGTCGGCTCGCGCCACGGGACGGTGCTCGCGGCCGAGGGCCATCCGCGCGGCGCGGCGCACGGCGGAACGGGTCTGACCCGCCACCGACTGCAACCGCCAGGGTCAGCTCATCGGCCAGGAGATGCTGGCAGTGCCGCTATTGCAGTGAGGTCATGCAGGTGATGTTCTCCGCGCAGGATCCGAAACCATCCGCGATGCCTTTGCCCGTTGAAAGGGCTGCCCCGCGATGCCTCCGCAGGGTCACGCTTCGCCTCTCCTCCACCCCGCCTTCGATCGGGGCCGCTCGCGCGTGCGAGCAGGTCCGGCTCCCGTTTCAGGGTCAACGCGTCCGTCGAAATGTCCTTGGGCACCGATGCGTAGAAGCACCTGTGGGTGTTGTTCGGCGTGCGGGTTTGACGCCGATCGGCACGCTATGCTGTTGCAATCGTTTGCATAGGAGGGGTCAACGTCCGACCCCAAACAACAGCCTGCTGAGCGGAGAGATCGATTGGCTGCTCTCACCCTCGTCACCCGTCGGCGGAATGCTCACACCGGCAGCATGTCGACCGAAGCCCTGATGTGTTGAGTGAGTGTTGATAGAGCGACTTGGGAAAACTCTCGGAGAGCGCTACAATTTCTAACTATTTGTTCTGTCTACAGAAATTATGTTTCTGAAACCGAACACAGAGATGTATCGGCCAAAGAGAACATCTTGGACAGCACGCCGAGCGTGCGGTTGGCCTGATAGGGCGTCTCGCGCAGGTCGTGATGGAGCGCCGCGATATTGCTCCGCTGAACGTCCGGCACGCGCAGCTTGCCGATGCGGGGATTGATGAAGTGCTCCACCGAGCGGCGGTATTCGGCGGCCGTGCTCGGCTTGCAATGGTTGGGGACATACTCCTTGAGGAAGCGCTCTCCCAATGCCCACATCGTCGGTGCGTTGGATCTGCGGCCCTTGGGGTTCTTGCCTGCCCTCGCATCGGTGATGATCTCGGCAGCGCGGACGCGGGCGTAGGTTGCGGAGACGGCGTCGTGCGGGCCGATGGTCATTTTAATGATCCGGCCCTGATAACGTGTCTTGACGATGTAGACCTTGCGCCCGGAGGGATGGACGCGCACACCGAAGCCCTTCAGGTCGTCGTCCCAGACGACGCGCTCGCGGTCATCGGGTTTGATGGCATCGACGGTTCGCTTGGTGATCCTTGGCATTTTGGTCTTCCCCCGCCTCGGATACTCAGGTACCTTATAGGTACTTGAGAAACGTAACTAAGCGGCAAGTCTAGCTATTTCGGAGCGACGAAGGAAGAGGAATAAAACGCAAAATCAACGTATTGATAAGACAGTGCATCTTATGACAACGAAGTCGGTTCAAACTCATAACCTGAAGGTCTCAGGTTCAAATCCTGCCCTCGCAACCGTTGTCGAGTGCGCTGTAAGGACCTCCATGAAGAAGGCCAATGATTGGGGCGCCGATCAGCGTGGAACCGACACTCCAACCCGTAGTTAAGGGCAAAATAGTGGTGTCGTCACTCGGCGCCGGCGGGGTGCCCGTTTCAGCGCCCCTGGCCGGTGCGGCTGAACAGGATCCAGAAGAAAGTGCCGATGATCGGTAGCGTGACGCCAAAGATAAGCGAGGCCAGGCCGAAAATGATCGGCACGTTGGACTGATGCGAGGACGCCTGCGCCCAGGTGTAGATCGGCATCGTCGTCTCGGTGCCGCGCAGGAAGATCGAGCGCAGGAGCTCGTTGAACGAGAGGATGAAGCCGAACAGGCCGGCGCCGATGATGCCGGGGCGCATGATCGGGAACTCGATCTGCCAGAACCGCTTCCAGGCGGAGGCCCCGAGGTCCTCCGCCGCCTCCAGCAGGCGGTGGTCGAAGCGCGTGGCCAGCACGATCACCAGCAGAAAGGCGAAGGGCAGCGCCCAGACCATGTGGCCGACGAAGACCGACCACATGCCGAGCTTGAAGTGCATGTAGGAGCGGATGAAGAGGAACAGCGCGGCCCCCATGGTGAGCCCCGGCACGAACAGCGGCAGCAGCGTGATCAGCAGCACCCCGCCGCGCCGCTTCATCCGCGGGATCGCGCGGCCCACAGGCACCGAGACGAGGACGCAGCAGGCGCCGACGGCGAGCGCGAGCCACAGGCTGTCGGTCATCGGCTCGATCCAGGCGGAGGTCGCGAACAGCTGGTCGTACCAGCGAAGCGTCAGGGGATGGGGAATGCCTGAGAGCGGCCGGTCGCTGAACGACATGACGACCAGCCAGACCAGCGGGATATAGGTGAGCACGATGAGCACGAGGCCGATCCACACGGCCAGCGGCCGCCAGATCGGCGCATACACCGCATGCTCCCACAGGCGCAGGCGCGGGCCCCGCCTGGTCCTGCCGCCCGCGTGCGCGTCCGCCGCGCTCACAGCTTCAGCGCCTCGAACAGGCCGGCGATACCGCCCCGCCGCCGGGTGAGCAGCGTGAGTGCCGCCAGCAGTGCGACCAGGACCGCGAGCACGAAGGCCGAGAGGGAGGCCGCGGTCGGATAATTGAGCGTGGACAGCGCATCCTCGGTGGAGCGGCCGATCATATTGACCTTGCCGCCGCCCATCAGCTGCGGCACCACCCACTCGCCCATCATCGGCACCATGGTGAAGACCACGCCGGCGATGACGCCGGGCAGGCAGAGCGGGACGATCACCAGGAAGAGCGTCTGCAGAGGATTGGCGCCGAGATCGCGGCTCGCGTCGAGGTACTCGTCGTCGATGAGGGTCGCGACCAGGAAGATCGCGAACACCATGGTCGCGAAATAAGGCGCGGCGAGCCCGAAGAAGACCGAGAACTCGGTGAAGATGAGCCACTCCACGGGCTCGGACGTGATCCCCAGCTCCATCAGCACCGTATTGACGACGCCGTTGCTGCCCAGCAGCGCCCGCCAGATGATCGTGCGGGACGAGAGATCGAGAAAGAACGGGATCGTCAGCAGCGTGAGCAGGATCGCCTTGAGCCCCTGCGACCGGCAGCCCTTGGCGAGCCAGAGCGCGAAGGGGAAGGCCAGTACGAGCTCGATCACCGTCATGCCGATGGCGATTCGGAGCGTGCGAATCGTCACGGTCCAGCGGCCGGTCTCGAAGAAACGGTCCCAGGTCTTGAAACTCGGGTCCCAGACGACCTTGAACCCCTTCGTCTCAAGAAACGAATAGAGAAGAAGCAGAAACAGCGGGACGATGACGACGACCGTCCAGACGATGATGAAGGTCGGGACGGTCCAGCGGCCCGACGCGGCGCGCGTGTACCAGGTTCTGACGCCGCCGCTCACCAAGGCGTTCGCCATCGGCAGGGGCCCGCGCGCGCCGGCTCAAAGTGCCGGGGAGCGCCGGCGCTCATGCGTTCAGGCGTTGAGGAAGCGCTGCCACTCCTCCTCCATCGCCTCCTGGTGGTCGGGGTTGAGATTCTCCCAGAACGGCTTCTCGTACTTCTTGTCCACCTTCTTCTGGACAGCATCGACCGCCGCCACCTGCTCGGCAGGCCAGCCGAGCTCCTCAGCGTACTCGACGCCGAGATCGAGATTGGGGCCACCATAGCCCCGCTCGATCGCCTGGTACGCGCGATACTCGCCGTCGAGGAAGTGGTTCAGCGCCTTGTAGATGTTGTCAAGATTGTCGCGCTCCGCGGCCTGGGTCGGGATGTAGGCGCCAATGCCCCACTTGAAGTAGCCCTCGATCGTGTAGGCGTAGCGCACCACGTCCGCGCCGGCCTCGGCGTTGACGTTCTTGGTCGCCGGCTCCCAGCAGTTGATGATGTCGACTTCCTTGTTGCCGAGAAGCTGCACCTGCTCCTCGAAGCCCGTGCGGAAGGTGCGGAACTGCCCGGCCTGTTTGCGCTCGATCGCCCAGTCTGCGACGGCCTTGGCCTCCTCCGGTGTGAGGTTCGCGTTGTCCACGATCTCAGCCTTGCCGTAGTACTGCATGTAGAAGGAGACCTCCGGCATGGTGAGCAGCCAGTTGCGGTCGATCGAGGCGCAGTTCTTGGTCTCCTCGTTCTCGAACAGCTTCTGCCAGGAGACCTCTTCCAGGCCGTCGGGGTTGACGCCGGTCGCTTCCGGCCAGTAACCGAAGCTGTCGGCGTTGTTGACCATAGGCACGCCGTACTGGGTGCCGTCCGGCGTCTGCGTGATGTAGCCGCGCTTGTAATTGTCGGAAGTGCGCTCCCACAGCACGAGGTCGGGGTGGTTCTCGTCTATCACCAAGTAGAACCCCTCCGGCCCGAGCTTGTACTGGGTGCCGCCGTCGGTGAAGAAGAGATCGTGGGTGTCGCCGACCTCGTTGACCGTGACATCCCGCATGAAGTTGCCCATGTTCGCGTCTGTCGGCGTGAACTCCATGATGAGCCCGGTGCTCTTGTTGAAGAGCGACCAGTCCTTGAGTTGCACGGTCGTTGTGCCGTAGCCGCGAATGGTTTCGCTCGATGCGTGGGCGACCTGGGTCATGCCGACCGACAGGCCGCCTGCGATCGCCACGGAAACCCCGGCCGCAGCGCCGGTCTTGAGCATGTCGCGGCGCGTCAGCGCGCCGGTTTTTCGATCGTCCTGACGTTGGGCCATTCTTGCTGCCTCCCTCGTCGCGCGGACCCGCATTGGCCCCGCCGGGTCGGTCCGCCGCACCGGGCACCAGGCACCGGGTTCCTCCTCGCGCACACAAACCGTCGCGAGGTGATACCGACGGGCGCGTTGCCGCTACCTGCACCGGGAACGTGCCGTCGGGTGGGGGCACTTCGGGCGCGGTGCGCGCGACGACCGCGATGGTTGCCTCGCCAACGCCCTCGGCGAAGCGGTAGGCGGCCCGCTCCGCCCGCACCGTGACCGCCGGGTCCGCCACGACCATCCGCACGGTCGCCGATCCGGGCATGCCTACCGTGTATCCATCCCCCGCCTCGATCGTTGCGGTCAGGTTGCCCGACTGCGTCGCGTTCCCGTTGAATAGCGATCTTAATACTTCAACCTCGGTGCTCGTCTCGTCTGCGGAAATGGTGAAGCTCCACCCCAGAAAGGTACTCAGAAAGGGTTCGTCCTGCGCGAGCGTCGCGGCGCCGCTTGTCTCCCCTTCGGCCGTTCCGCTGCGTGTGACGGTGAAGACGACAGTGTCGATCCCGAAACCGTAGCTCTCCTGCCGTGCGGCGATGGTCAGGATTGGATCCTCCGGGGGATCGGCGAGAGTCACCGGCACCTCGCAGGTGTCGTTCGGGCAGATGCTGCCGTCCGCCTGGCGGAACTTGACCCGCGTCGGCAGTCCCGGCGCGCGTTCCAGCTTCAGGTCGAAGGTCTCGTCGCCTTCGGTCTCGCCGTCGTCGACGATCGAAAGCGCGACCTCCTTGCGTGCTTCCCATTCGCTGCCCGAGGCCGTGAAGTCGCCGGGCTCGAAGGCGACCACTGTCGAAACAGCCGCATAATCGCCAGGCGATCCCGCCCCGTCCTCCCTGCCGACCGACGAGACCGAGAAGTCGACGCCTGCGTTGGGCCGCGGCAGGCGGGGCGCGGTGCGGGCGACGAACACCACGGTTGCCGCGGCATCGTCTTCGTCGAAGCTGTAGGCGGCGTGTTCCGGCCGGACCGTGATCGCCGGGTCCGCCACGACCATCCGGACCGTCGCCGAGCCCGGCGTTCCCACCGTGTAGCCGTCTCCCGAATCGATCGTTGCCGTCAGTTCGCCCGACTGCGTCGCCCCGCCGGTGAAAGCCCACCACGAGAGTGTATGGGTGACGGCGGTCTGGTCCTGAGGGATCGTGAACGTCCAGCTCAGACTCCCCGCAGGCAGGTACGTGTCGTCCTGCGTCAGGGTCACGCTGCCGCTGATCTCCGAACCGCTCATCCCCTCTCGGGTCACGGTGAAGACGACGTTGTCGATTTCGTACCCGTAGGTGTCGCTTCCCGCCGCGATGGTGAGCGTCGGTTCGTCGCCGGCGAGCATGAATATCGGCACGGTGCAGATATCCTCCGTGCAGGGGCCGCCGTCGGCATTGCGCGGGCGGATCCGCTCCGGCGTCGAGGCCGCGCGCTGGAACCTCACCTCCATGCCTTCGTCGCTATCGGCCATCGAGATGGAGACCGTCTTGCGCGCCTCCCATTCCCCGCCCTCGACGGCGAAGTCGCGCGGTTTGAAGGCGATATTTCGCGAAGCTTCCCTGACCCGGGCGCGCGCCGCCGTCTCGTCCGATTTCGCCTTCGAGGAAACCGCCATCGAGAACGCCTTGCCGGGCCGGGGCAGGCCGGCCGCGGTGCGGGCCACGAAGGTCACGCGCACCGCCCCGTGGTCCGGGTCGACGGTGTAGGAAGCCTGCTCCGTCCGGACCGTGATCGCCGGATCCTTGACCACCATGCGGGTTCGCGCGCTGTCCGGGTGCCCCACCGTGTAGCCGAACGCGGCGACCAGCGTCGCGCTCAGCACGCCCGATTGCGTCGCCGGACCGTTG
The DNA here is from genome assembly GCA_965262755.1 of Alphaproteobacteria bacterium. Lineage (GTDB taxonomy): Bacteria > Pseudomonadota > Alphaproteobacteria > UBA828 > UBA828 > WTGU01. The sequence goes on from OZ253557.1 coordinate 3,773,569, forward strand.
AACTGCCGCGCCCGGATGCGGAGCTCCGCATCCCTCTTGCCCGCCCAGAACCGCACGACCGCGTTGAGCCGGTCGGTTGGCAAGTAAAGGTGGGCCTGGGCGAGCGAAACCCGAACCGAGATCGCGTCGTCCGCCGGACCCGCGCGTCTTAGCTTGAAGATGACATCGTCGATCCCGAAGCCGTAAGAACCGCGCTCCGCGGCGATGCTCACACTCGGTCGGTCGAGTCCGGGGAACGCGCGGACCGGCGCGCCGGCACCGAGGAGCATCGCCGCCGCAATCAGGGCCGGGACGGTGAGTCGCAGAGCGACGACCGGAGGATTGAAGACCGGGTGCCGGCGCCGGCTTCGTGTTTCGGGGGCGGCGATCCGCGCCGCTGCGGCAACGGTGTGACCGTCGGTCACGAGTTGGTTCCACCGAAAACGAATACGCCGCGCACGGGAGGCCATGCGCGGCGCTGCATCCGGGTCGGGAGCCCGGCCTCGGAAGCCGCTGTCGGGCTCCGGCGGCGTGTCTGCGGTTGCAAGGGAGGGACGGCAGTTCACCGCACCGCGGCCTGGAGGTCGTTCGACCCACACACTGCGGAAAATCCTTCCGAGAATGGTTTGCGCGGTCATTGTCCGACTCCCCTGCGTATTGCATCGGGGCACGTCCGATGAAGACGGGCTAACGAGTCAGGTGGGAATAGGGTCCGTCACAACCAGAAGGATTTTCCAATGGCCTTCATTGGAAAATGCTATGCGGGGGCGGGCAGAACGACGAAACGGAATCGGCGCGACGGGCTACCTGGACAGGTCTTCAGCCGGCGCACGTGGCAGCGGCTTTGGCGACCTTCACCTCCAGATGACTTCTGGCATTCTTGTGCATCATAATGCTCTAAATATCTATTATTGTTGAGTTTATTGTTTGGAAGTTTCGGACCGTAATCACATAGTCACCGAATTCAATCCATATCCTGACGCGACATGTCGCGCCAGCCACTGCCATCACCTGCTCGTCTCGAATCGCATTCCAAAATTCGGTTTGCGGCCCGCCATAACCGGCGACCGCGCCAGCCTATCCGCTCTGTCTATGCTTGATTTTCCAGACCGGTCGAAACCAGATCCCCTTAGCTCGTCCAACCCGGTTCCAACAGCCGGTCGCGCAGCATGTTTCCGATCTTCCAAGGCCGCGCCCGCTCGCAGCAACCCAGCACCGCGGTCATGCCCAGCGCTCCAGACGGCTCTGTTGCAAAGTCCGGCTGGTTGGTGACTTGTCTGCGTGATCTGGAGCGAGGGGTTGAGGCATGAGCGACTTCAAGGGACGGCACTTTCGGGGGGAGATCGTGCTTTGGGCCGTGCGCTGGTGAATGTCAGGCTAACTCTGACGTGGATAGCCGGTGAAAGTCCGGCGGGAGGAAAGGTGTAACGAGCCGCCTTCGCCGCGAGCCGTGCGCAGGGCATCGTGAGGTGTCATGTGAAGTGTCGGTAGCGGCGCGTGCGGGCAGGGCTATTGAGCGTCGAAACATGGTCATTCGGAGTGCCGAGGCTGTATCAGCGGCCGAAGGCAACACTGACCGCCCGCTTTCGTGAGGGCGCGAGGGCTCCGCGGCGTCTAAGAACCCAGGCACGCACGTACGTCCACGCAGGGGACCTGAGAGGGCTCCAATCCGCCCCGGTCGTCGTACCGGGGCCGCGGAAGAGAGGAGATAGTCCGAATCGATGATGAACGGGTTGGAGCAATCGGATCTGGCCATAGTACCGATGAGGGCGGCGAACAAAGGGACCTCGGTTCCGGCGGAGCCGACGGAGGGAAGGGCTGGAACCAAGGGGAATCCGCGAGGCCAAAGCACGCACCGGACACAGCGCCGGGCGCGCGTGACACAAGCGGCGGAGCGGATACGGCAAGCAGCAACGAGGAAGCCGAAGGAGAAGCTCACTGCGCTGTTGCACCACATCACGACGGAAGCGCTCGATGCGGCCTACTTTTCGTTGAAGAAGGAGGCAGCGGCAGGCGTGGATGGCGTGACGTGGCATGAATACGGGAAGGGTCTGGCCGAACGGCTGAGCGACCTGCATGACCGGGTTCAGAGCGGAGCGTACCGGGCGCGTCCGTCGCGGCGGGTAGAGATACCGAAGCCGGACGGGGGAACACGACCGCTGGGCATCGCCGCAGTGGAGGACAAGATTGTCCAGAAGGCGGTGGCGGAGACCATCCTTTTGCCGATATACGAGCCGGAGTTCCTCGGATTCAGCTATGGGTTCCGACCCGGACGTGGGGCGCATGATGCGCTCGACGCCCTGGCTTTCGGGATAGAACGGCGAGGGGTCAGATGGATTGTCGATGCGGACATCCGGTCGTACTTTGACCGAATCGACAGGGACTGGCTGGTCCGGTTTCTGGAGCACCGTATCGGCGACAGGCGGGTTATCCGCTTGATTGTCAAGTGGCTCAATGCTGGCGTCATGGAAGGGGGCGAATGGCGGGATGACCTTCGGGGCACTCCGCAGGGTGCGATTGTTTCGCCGATTCTGGCGAACGTCTATTTGCACTATGTCCTCGACCTGTGGTTCCACAAGAAGTGGCGCGCCCGAACAGCCGAAGGCAACACAATCATCGTGAGGTACGCCGATGATTTCGTGGTCGGGTTCCAGTACCAGCGGGATGCGGAGCGGTTTCTACACGACCTGAAGGAAAGGACGGCCTCGTTTTCACTGGAGCTACACCCTGACAAAACCCGTCTCATCGAGTTCGGGCGGTTTGCGCAAAAGAACCGCCGGGCACGAGGCGAGCGGCGTCCCGAAACCTTCGACTTTCTCGGGTTCACGCACTACTGCCGAACGACGAGGAACGGGAAGTTCGGGCTGGGGCGCAAGCCGGTGGGCAAGCGGGTCGACCGGACCCTACGGCGTATCGGTGCCGAGCTGCGTCGGCGGATGCACCATAACCCATATGAGGTGGCCAAATGGCTAGGAGCGTGCGCCGTAGAAAAATCCGCGCGGCGAAGTTGGTATTGGATGGGGTGTGGGTGGATTGGCGTCAGGGGGCAGTATGATGCGACACGCCAGTTGCGTTTGGGAACTGCCCGATGCCGACCACGTATCGTCCCTACCAGCCGGAGCAGCCCTTGCTTCTGCCGCCGGACTTGCAGGAGTGGGTTCCCCCAGGGCACCTGGCTCATCACGTCAGCGATGTGGTCGATGCACTGGACTTGACGGCGTTCTATGCGCCCTACGAGGGGGACGGTCGACGCAACGCCCCCTACGAGCCGTCGATGATGGTCAAGGTGCTGATCTATGCCTACGCGACGGGCACATTCTCCTCGCGTGCGGTGGCGAGAAAGCTGGAGGAGGATGTAGCGTTTCGGATGCTCGCGGCGGGCAACTTCCCGCAACATCGCACGGTATGTGAGTTCCGCCGCCGACATCTGGCGGAGTTCAGCGAGCTGTTTGTGGGGGTGGTGCAGGTGGCGCGCGAGATGGGACTGGCGCGGTTCGGCAAGCTCTCGGTCGACGGGACGAAGGTGCGAGCGAACGCGAGCAAGCGCAAGGCGATGAGCTATGAGCGGATGGGCAAAGAGGCGGCTCGCTTGCAGGCGGAGATCGAGGCGCTGCTGACGAAGGCGGGGATGGTGGACGCCGAAGAAGACGATCGTTGGGGCGAGGATTTCCGGGGCGACGAGTTGCCCGAGGAGTTGCAACGCAGGGAGAAGCGCCTGGCGGCGATCCAGGCAGCCAAAGCGCGTTTGGAGGCGGCGCAACGCGGGCGCGACGCTGAGCGCGGGCGCGAGCCTGGGCAGGACCGCAATCCCCGGGGCGGGCGGCCCTACAAGCGGGCCTACGGCGAGCCCGCGCCGAAGGCGCAGAGCAATTTCACCGATCCCGAGAGCCAGATCATGAAGACCAGCAGCGAGGGATTCCAGCAGTGCTACAACGCGCAGATGGCGGTCGATGGGGAGCACCAGATCATCGTCGCGACTCAGGTGGGGCCACAGGCCAGCGACCAGGGTCAGCTGGTGGGGATGCTCGACGAGATCAACGAGACGTTTGGGGTCGAGCCTGCGGTGGTACTGGCCGATGCGGGCTACTGCAACGAGCCGAATCTGTTGGAGCTGGAAGATCGCGGCATCGACGCGCACGTAGCGCTGGGGCGTGAAGGCAAGTCCCAGGTGGCGGTCGACCCGGCCCGGCTCCCTGCCACGCACCGCACGGGTGAGAAACTGGCGCGCCCCGCGGGCAAAGCCCGGTACGCGCAACGCAAGTGGCTCTCGGAGGCGCCGAACGGGTGGATCAAGGAGGTGCTCGGATTCCGACGATTCAGCCTGCGAGGCTTGGCGAAGGTGCGCGGCGAGTGGGACCTCGTGTGCTTGGCGTTGAACATCAAGCGGATGGGGACGGTGGCCACGTGCTGAGGCAGGTGCTGGCCTGCCAACGCACTTGCTCCGGGGCGCGCAGTGCCCATCGACCGCGTATGAAACGCGAATCTCTTCCGTTCCGGCCTTCCGGTCTGGGATTTCCATCCCAGAGTCGGGCGGGCCAGATGTCCACACTCGGGCCAAAATCCCGCCTCTCCGGCGGCCGCGCGCCAATCGCCCAGCATCAAAACTTCTACGGCGCACGCTCCTAGGGAAGATTCTGAATGGATGGCTGCACTACTACGCCGTCCCGACCAGTTCCCCGTCCCTCAAGCGGTTTGCATTTCGACTCCGACGAATGTGGCTGCGTGTCTTGAGACGCCGGTCGCAGATGGACCGGACCAAGCTGGACAAGCTGGGAAGGGTCGCGGCGGCTTTCTGGCCGCCGCTGCAAATCCTGCATCCATGGCCAGAACAGCGGTTTGCCGTCAAACACCCGAGGTAGGAGCCCCGTGCGTTAGCGCGCATGCGGGGATCTGCACGGGGGGCGTCGGGCAACCGGCGTTCCTACCGTAACACTGCCGGTATCCGATCAGCTACCGCGACCTCGAAGCGATGATGACCGAGCGCGGCGTCGCGGTCGACCACTCCACGATCTATCGTTGGGTGCAGCGTTTCGCGCCGGAGATGGAGAAACGTCTGCGCTGGCAGTGGCGCCGGCCGCAGTCGCGGAGTTGGCGCGTCGACGAGACCTACATCAAGGTCCGCGGCAAGTGGGCGTATCTGTACCGGGCGGTGGACAAGCTCGGGAACACGATCGATTTCTACCTCTCGGCGACCCGCAACACCAAGGCAGCGAAGCGATTCCTCGGCAAGGCGCTGAGAGGATTGAAAGAGTGGGAGCAGCCTGAGGTGCTCAACACCGACAAGGCGCCGGCCTATGCCGCTGCCATCGCAGAGCTGAAGGCCGAGGGCAAGTGCCCGAAGGACACGAGGCACAGGCAGGTGAAATACCTCAACAACGTCATCGAGGCCGACCACGGCAAGCTCAAGCTGCTGATCCGGCCCGTGCGCGGGTTCAAGACGCTGAAGACGGCCTATGCCACGATCAAGGGCTTCGAGGTGATGCGCGCGCTGCGCAAGGGCCAGGCCGGGATGTTCGCCCTCCAGGGCGGCATTGTCGGCGAGGCCCGGATCGTCGAGCGCGCCTTCGCTCTCGGACCGTGCGCTCTGACCGAGGCGATGGCATTGCTACAGGACCGTCTGGCCAACGCAGAAACATGACGAAAGCACGGTTGTCGTCCTGATCTGACTCACCCCTACGTCAGGTTTGCAACAGAGCCTTTGAACGAGCTGAGCCCGGATCCAGGCTGGACCGTCACGGCTGATCCCCTACGGGGCGGCGTCTTTCAGCCCTGTCCATGGTCGGCCGCTCACCACCCGGCCCAGCGCCGGCCGCATCCGGCCGGACTGGAACAGTGCGGTCTCAGGATCAGGCGAGCCTGGCGCCTGTCGGCACGAGACCGGTCTCACAGAACCGCCAGAGAGCGATGAGCAGCTTGCGGGCGAGCGCTACGACCATCACACGACGGATTCGTCCCCGGCCTCCCGCGGTTCGGTCTTCGAACCATTTGCTAAGCGCGCTGTCTGGCTGATGGCGCAACCAGCGCTACGCCATTTGAACGAGGAGCGCCCGGATCCAGGCAGGACCGTCCCGGCCGATCCCCTGGTCCCGTTCCGTGGCGCCACTCGCCCAGGGGGTTGGCGTTATGCCAACCCAGCTCGCGAGCTCCCGGCGGTTGCGGAACCCGCGATAGAAGATCTCGTGTGTCAGCAGCGTTGCGTCGTTCTCGCCGATCCCCTTCAACCGGGTCAGCGTCGCCATTCTCGCCGCCGCCTGCGCATCGCTTCCCTCGGGCGCCACCGGCACCGCGAGAGCCTCGCCTTGGCGGACGATCGCGTCGCGCTCGGCCTCGACCTGCGCGATCTGGCGCTCCACGAGGGACAACCGCTCCGCAAGGCGCAAGATCTCCTGCCGGGCCCGCGGCGGGAACGTCGATCCGTATGCGGTCCTCACTTCGGCGAACCGGGCCTCGAAGCCCTTGGCGCGGGGCTGCAGGTCGAAGATGCCGTGCAGCTTCAGGAGCCCTTTGACCGCGTTGGTCAGCGATGTCCGCTCCTTCACCAGGCGCCGGCGCTCCCGGAGCAATCGCTTGCGGTCTTCCTCCTCAACGCTCGGTATCCGCACCCGGCTGAGCACCGCCGCGTCGCCCCGGTCGTGCGCAAGCAGCGCGCGCACCATCTTCCTGGCGTCGATCCGATCCGTCTTGCGCTGCTTCGCCTTTCGGTTCACCAAAAGGCTCGCAGGATCGAGCACGACCGTCTCGACAGACATCGTTCGGTCCAGCCAGCGCGCCAGCCAGAACCCCTCGTAGCCCGCTTCGTAACAGCACAGAACACGCACTTCACGGCCGAGCGCGCGTTCGGCCTTGGTCTGCTGATGCTCGATCAGGTCCTTGAGGCCTACGACGTCCGCTGCCCCAAGCGAGTGCAGGCCGATCCGCTCACTCGCCGGGCTCTTGATCCCGATGACCCAACTCTTCCGGCTTATCTCGATCGCGACGTACAGCGTGTTGTGCTCCGCGCCGACCGGCGCGACGATGTCGCTACTTGGGGGCATCTCGTGTCTCCTGTTGAGGATTCCTGGCCGGCGGCACCGTAGCGCCGCTCGCCGAGTCGCCTCATAGGATCTACGGGGACAAGCTACCGCCGAGACCTCGGTGCATTTTTACTCCGCCGCTCTGGCGCATAATCCCGCCGCCGTTGACACTGGCGGCCGGCACGCCGCTCCGCATGCTGGTGGATTTCGAGGTCGGCGGCCGGCGCACCGGCCTCGACTCGGTGGAGGATGCGGTGGCGCTCGCACGGCACATCGCTGAGACCGAGGGTGCCGTCTATGCCGGTATCCAGGGCTACAACGGCTCCTTCCAGCGCGAGCCCGATTTCGCCGCCCGCCGCGCCGAGCAGGAGCGCTGCACGGCGCCGCTGGTCACGCTGTGCGAACGTCTCGCAGCGGCGGGTCTCGCGCCGGAGATCGTCTCCGGCGGCGGCACCGGCACCTACGCGATCGACGCGGGCGCCGGGGTCTTCACCGAATGCCAGGCCGGCAGCTACATCTTCATGGACGTGAACTACGCCGACACGCCCTTCGAGCCCGACAATCCGCATCCCTTCGAGACGTCGCTCTTCGTCCGCACCACGGTGATCAGCGCGCGGGACGATTTCGCGATCACCGATGCCGGGATCAAGGAGCTCGCGCGCGAGGAATTTCCGCCGCGCGTTGCCGCGGGCGCGCACCCGGACTCGCTCTACGAGCTGGTTGGCGACGACATGGGCCGCGTCACGGTGCCGGAAGGCGCGCGCCTGCCGCAGGTGGGGGACGCGCTGGAATGCATCGCGCCGCACTGCTACCAGACGCTTACCCACTACGACGTCTATCACTGCGTGCGCGGCGACACGCTGGTCGACATCTGGCCCATCGACGCGCGCTCCCAGTGGTAGCGGATAAAATGCTCCAGGGTCGGACAGTTTCATGCGGCGGTTTTGACCGGGGGCGGGACTTACGACATCCGGTGGGTCGGTTCGACGCCTTCCGACGAGGTATGTCGCGCTCGCTGGATCAAGAAATGTAGCAACCCGCCTGTCCGACCCCGGGGACCACGCCAAAACTCAGTCCGCATCTCCGGGTGGCGCCGTCAGAAGGCATAGCGGAGGCCGGTGCTCAACGTCCACTCAAGAGGGGAAAGTCCGAACTCAGAGGCGCTGTTGCCCACGAACGCCGACGCGCGAAGATGCGCGGACCAATCTCTCCAACCGTGATAATCCAGCGTGATTGCCGGAACAAAGCTCCGATCGGCCAAATTGATGAAGCCGGAACCCGCTAGGGCGATATCCTCCAGTTGGTGGGAGACGCGGATGAAGAGATAGTCCTGGCGCGCGCCTGTCGGGATGAGCGTTTGGGAATCGAAGAGCAAGTTTCCCACGATGACGGCTTGTGGAATCCCTAAGGTGGCGCCGTCTTGGTGAATCCGGATGAGGTCCTGAAACCGGCGCCATTCGCCGCTGCTGAGACCCCGCTCATCGTGACTCCATTCTACGAGGAACTCGGTGAACGCATCGGGAGTCCAACGTCCCCCGATCACCCATCGCGGATAGCGGCCCCGGTCACGCACTCGAAAGCTGGCATAGGGGTTCTCTTCGAAGAACAGCATCCGTCCCGTTGCGATCGACTGATGAATGGGACGCCGCGTGCCTTCGCGCGTGAAGAAGGAACCGTGAAGGGCGATCTCATCGCTGACGACACCCGAGACGCTTCCGCCGAACCCGAGGCGCTGATCCAACGGCTGCTGGAGGACGCCGGATACCGTGAGGTTCGGAAAGTCGTAGCCGACATTCAGGGCCCATTGTCGCAGACCCTGGTTGAATCCGTCGGCCTCGTTCTCGAAGTCGTCGCTGTAGACAAGAGTGGTCCAGGCGCTCTCTCCCAGCCAGGTCACGGCGACGAGCGGCACGCCCTCGCTCCGCCCGAACTCGTCCGTGATGTCTCTCAGGACTGGCCGTTTCTGAAAAAAGCCGAGCGGCTGCGCCGCGAAACCGACGTCCCAGGAGAGTAATCTCTTTCCGACCGAAAGACGGACATCGTCCCCGATCGCGAACACCCTGTTGAGCTCCTGAACGGCGAAGTCGCCATTCGCCGAGTCCGCTGGCTTCCACCCCTTGAGAAGGGTGGCACGTACGCGGAACGAGAGGCGCTCCCAGCTCCCCTCGATGCCGAGAGCCGCTTCGTTGTTGATCGCCGCGATCCGCGCTGCGTTGTTCGGATTGAGCGGACCGCCGCGCGGCTCGGTCACCGAGAGGAGGTCGAGGCCGTAACCCCAAAGCTCAAGCTCGGAACCGGCGGCGGGCGTCGCGAACAGGAAGAAGGCCGCGGCGATCAGGAGCCGCTTTATCACGGATCTCCCGTCAGGGCCCTGACGGTGAAGCTCGATTTGGGGAGGTCCCGGGGCACGATGCTGCTGACGGACACGATCGTATTCTTGCCGGTATCGATTGCATCGATCAGCGTGGTGGTCGTGACGGCGTCGCGTCCTTCCATCCGCTGCGGGGCTTCGAACAGGACGATCTTGAAGAGCCGGCCGCTGGCCACGTGGAGCTCGGCGCGCACCGGTCTCGGCGACTCGACCGCGGCGTACAGCCTGACTTTGGCATAGGTGGCATGGGAACTGCGCGCCGTCAGGAGCAGCTGCCAGCACAGTATGCCGTCGAGTTCGACCTGAGGCCGCTCCGCAAATTCGGCAGTGTAGTCTTCCGACCATCGCTGCCTTAAAATATCGCCGATATTTGCCTCGCCGCGCAGCGCTTGCAGGGGCGTGATTCGGATGGCCCTCTTCGTGCGGGGCGCGAAGAACCACGTGCCTTTCTTCGTCGCCAGGATTTTCTGTCCGCGCTGATCGCGATTGAGCGCTCGCAGCAGGGCATCGCCTTCGGAATGCCAAAACAGTTGGTATCTCGACGTCTCCTCCGCCTCTCCGTCGCGCACCGGGGTGATGTCGAGTCGCATCTCCAGCCCCACGTGCGGGAGTCGCACCTCGTCGGCGGCAGCGAGGATCGCCGTCGCCGAAGGATTATCGTCACCGGCGACGGCCGCTGCGACGCCGAGACCCAGCCCGACGGCCGAGCCGAGAATCAAAGAGCCTAGACTGCCCAGCAGCTTGATCATGTCGACCCGAGCGCCTTGACGATGTCGAGTTTGGTGGCCCGCCGGCTCGCCAACCACGAAGCGGCGGCGCTCACAACGATAATTCCGGCGATCACTGCAAGCACCGTCGGGAGCTCCCATGCGATCCTCAACGGATAGCCGACGCTGCGACCCGGAGGTGGCGGCATCATCACGCCCCCCTCCTCGATGATGACCGTGAGAGCCAGGGCCAGCAGCGAGCCGACGATCGCGCCGATCCCGCCGATGGAGATTCCCTCGATCAGGAAACAGGATCGAACGATTCCCTTCGGGATGCCCAGCGCCCTCATTGTTCCGATTTCGCGCGCGCGCTCCATGACGTTCATCAAGACGGTGTTGGTCAGCGTCAGGAACACCACGATCACGATGATGACGCCGAGCACGGTGAACTGGTCTCGATAGAGCCGCGCCACTTGCCCGTAGGTGGGGGCGATGTCTGTCCATTTTCGCGCTTCCAGACCGTCGCCATTCCAGTCGGCCGCCACGGCGTCCGTTAACTCATTGCCGGTCAGCAAGAGGACGTAGCGGGAAATCTTCGATGAGCGCAGCAAGTCTTGGGCGGCAGCCAACGGGATCTGCAAGTAGCGCAGGTCGAGCTCGGGCGTTCCGGAGCGAGTGATGCCGACCACCTCGAGGTCGATTGCATTGATCGCTCCGCTCTCCGTGACACTCAACACGGTCACGAAGCTGCCGGGTTCCGCGCCAAGGCGGTGCGCCAGCTCGCTGCCAAGAAGTGTGCTGTAGGTCTTGCCGTCCCGCACGGCGGTGGCCAGTGACGATCCCTCGACAATCTGCGTGAAAGCACCGAAGGCGCTTCGCTCCGGCCGTGCTTCGACCCCGGACCCGACGAAGGTCAGCGTTTGCTCCCCGTTCGAAATCAGTCCCGAGAACAGCACTCGGGGGAGCAGGAGGCGAACGCGCGGATCGTCGCGCAACACGCGCTCCATGCGCTCTTGCTCCTCCGGGGCGAGGCCGTACTGAAGCGGCCGCTCGGCGTAACCGTCGAACGCATCGGCCTGTCCGAGATGAACGTGGCCAACGCCGCCCCGAATGGTCGCATCGCGGATGCCGGCCAGCGAAGCGACGACAAATCCGATCGCCAGGACGATCGCGAAGGTTCCGACCGCCGCCGTGCCACCTGTCAACAGCGAGCGCCGTTTGGCGCGCCACAAATTGCGCCAGGCGATATAGAACCACTTCATGTCTGGCCGACCAGCCGCCCGTCCACGAGACCGAGACGGGCATCGGCGCGCTCAATGATCCGCGTGTCATGTGTCGCGAACAGGAACGCAGTGCCTGCTGACCGGCTCAGCTCATACATGAGATGGATCAGATCGATTGCCGTGCGGCCGTCGAGGTTGGCGGTCGGCTCATCGGCAAGGATCAGCCGGGGCTGACTGACGACGGCTCGCGCGACCGCGACCCGCTGCTGTTGACCACCCGATAGTTGGTCGGGCCGGTGGGCCATCCGGTCGGCGAGCCCGACCGCCACCAGCGCGGCGCGCGCGCGTTCCCGGCGCTCCGGTGCGGCCAGCTCGGAGAAATAGAGCGCTATCTCGACATTTTCGAGGGCGCTCAGGATCGGAATGAGATTGAACTGCTGGAAGACGAAGCCGATGGTCGTCCCGCGGAAGTAGTCCCACTCCTCCGATCTGTAAGTCGCAAGGTCCTCGCCCTCGAACAGGAGGCGGCCGCGGTCCGGGGAATCGAAGCCCGCGATCAAGTTGAGGATGGTGCTCTTGCCGCTGCCGGAGGGGCCCACGAGCGCTGTGAAAGAGCCCGCTTCGAGCCCGAAAGTGGCATCGTCGACCGCGACCACGGCCTCGCCGCCCCTCCTGTAAGTCTTGCTCAGCTGCTCCGCTGCGAGAATCACGAGCCGGTCCCCTCGGTCGCTCAGTAGACGAGAAGAATTCTGACCACGTTCGTTCCTTCGTGAATCGTCACTTCCGCGTCTTCGTATCTGGGCGGTCCGAACTGCCCGAGAGCGTCGTTGCTGAAGCCGTACCCTTCGGCGGGTATTCCGCTGGCCCCGGTATCAAACTCGCGGTTGTCGTTTTCATCATGAAAGACCAGGGCGGCGTAACGACCCGGAGCGACGTCCGGGATCGTCAGGACGACCTTGCCGTCCTCGGCCGGGGCTGTTCCTCCGTACGGACACGATCCCGTCAGGTACGTCTCGGAATCGCACAGGGCGACCAGGATGGTCCCACGGTCTCCCAGCACGTCCTCGACCTCGATCCGAATCTCGGCTGCCGATGCGGCGACGGCGGTTGCAAGACCGGCTAGTAGCACCGCCGCCACGGCCGCCATGCGCGAGAACACGCGTGTTCGAGCAATCATCCCGGGCCTTCCTCTTTGTTCCGACAGGTGCCGGTGCCGCCTTCCTGTGTCTCGCGCTGGGCGTAGTCGCAGGTTCCGAATGCGCTTTGCTCCGAAGCGGTCATCGCAGGACACGGCCGACCCGGCACGTGCACCGGGCACTCTTGCGACGATATCCTTGATGAGCTCTGCGCAGCCTGCCGTTTCCACACCGTTCTCGTAGCGCCGGCTGAAGACGTCGAACAGCAGCTCGCTTCCGGTCTGCGAGAGGGGCACGTAGCCGAGCTCGTCGACGATCAGGAGATTGACCCTGGCGAGCTGGGCCTGGAGGCGGAGCAGCCTCTTCTCGTCGCGTGCCTCGATCAGCTCGTGGACCAGATGGGAGGCTGTGGCGAAGCGCACGGAGAGGCCCTTCTGACAGGCGGCGAGGCCGAGAGCGAGAGCGAGAGCGACATGCGTCTTCCCGACACCGCTTGGGCCGAGCAGGATTACGTTCTCGCGGCGCGTGATGTACTCGCTGCGGGCGAGATCCAGCACCAGCATCTTGTTGAGCGCCGGGATCGCCTTGAAGTCGAAGCTCTCGAGCTGTTTGACGACGGGGAAGCGGGCCTGCTTGATACGCCGCTCGACGAGGCGGCGCTCGCGGTCGATCAGCTCCAGCTCCACCAGCCGGGCGAGGAACTGCACATGATCCAGGCCCTCGGCCGCGCACTGGCGCGCCAGTTTCTCGTATTCCCGCAGAAAGGTCGGCAGCTTCAGCCGCTTCAGGTGATGCTCGAGCAGGATGCGGGGCGCCTCAGCCATGGCCGGCGGCCAGCAGGGTGGCGTAATCGGCGGCCTGAGTGGCGGCGACGAAGGGCTGGGGCAGGTGCGGGTAGCGTGAGAGGTCCAGATGCGCCGGCCGCCTCTCGATGCGGGCCAGCAGCAGGTGCTTGACGGCGTCGAAGCCGATCAGGCGGCGTGCCACCGCATCGCGCACCGCGGCCGCCACTTGGCGTGCCGGGAAGTCTTCGTGCAGGCGCAGCACCTGGATGTATTCGCGCTTGCCGCGCGGGCCGAAGCGCGCTTCGAGGAGGCGGCGCAGCGTGTCGAAGGCGGGATCGAGCTTCCATCCCCGCAGCGGCGCCGCCTGGTCCAGGGCGCCCGGCTTCTTCTCCAGCAGCGACAGATAGTGCAGCGGCTCGTAGACGACGTCGCCGCGGACATAGGAGCGCCGATGGCGGGCGACGATCTCGGCGCCGAGCGCGATCTCGACCCGGTCGACATAGCCCTTCACCATGACCTTCTTGTGGGCGTGCACCGTCGGCGCCGAGTAGTCCACCAGCCGGTAGCGCACCAGGGCCGTGGACGAGATCTGGCCCGGCACATGCTCGCAGGCCTCGAAGGGAGAAGCCGGAAGATCGCGCAAGGCGTCGAGGTCGCCCAACAATGCCGTCGCCCGGTCGCCTGCCTCCAGCGCGTCGAGCCGCTCCAGGCAGCGCGCCATCAGCCGCTCGTTCAGGACCGACAGGTCGTGCACCTTCGGGATCGGCACCATGAACCGGCGCCGTGCCGTCTTCACCAGGGCCTCGACCTTGCCCTTGTCGTTGCCCTTGCCGGGCCGGCCGAAGCGGTCACGGAACAGGTAGTGCGATTGCAGATGCGTGAACGCCTGCGTGCGCCGACGCGTGCCGTCGCCCAGGATCCGTGCCACCGCCAGGGTCGTGTTGTCGTAGAGGATCCGAGCGCGGAACCCCGCCGAGGAAGGCGAAGGCGCTGACATGGCCGTCCAGGAAGGCCTCCGTCGTCTCCCGGGGATACGCCTTGACGAACCAGAGGTTGGAATGGGGCAGGATCAGGCAGAAGAAGGCGACCTTCTCCCGCCTGCCCCCGACCTCCACCACCGCCTCGCCGAAGTCGACCTGGGCATGGCCCGGCGGGTGATGCAGCGGCACGAAGGCCTCGCGCGTCGATTGCCGCCGGGAACGCACATAGTCCTTCACGATGCAGACCGTGTGAAAACGTCATTGAATTCAGATTTTCGAGTGAGTCTGCTTGATTTCTGAAAAGTGCAGCCTGCTAAGTCATTGATTTCATTAACACTGACAATTCAACCAATGGGCTGAAATCACATTTCGAGCGATTCTCCGACGTTTTGACACAGTCTGGATGGTGTAGCCGCCGGTGAACCCGTGCTCGTCCCGTAGCCGCTCGAAGATCCGATGCGCCGTGTGACGCTGCTTGCGCGGCACGTCCGGATCCGTGTCCGCCTCCAGGATCGCGTCGACGATGCCGGTGAACCCGTCCAGCTTCGGCCGCCTGACCGGCTTCGTCCGGCGGTAGCCCGGCGGCGCCGAATAGCTCAGCATCTTCTTCACCGTCCGGCGGTCGATGCCGAACCGCCGGCCCGCCTCGTGATGGCTCAGACCCTCGTCGACAACCGCCAGTCGAACCGCCGCATAGAGCTCCACGCCGTACATCTCCTGCCCCTCGTCGCAACCGACAAGGGACCATGAGTGGCACAATTTTGCGCCGCCGCGACCGGACCGCCCGGCCGCCTCGCCTGGAGCATTATTCCTCCGCCGTTAACAGAATGAAAATGCCGTTTGCGACCGAATCCATGCCCGAAATGCATGTCGCAATGACAACGCGTTGGCCAACGGTGTGTGCGCGACCGATGCCAATGTCAGGGTGGCGGTGGGCTTCAACGACGCCACCACCTGCCCCGTCCGCGGCGTTCGAACCGGCGGCCGCGTGGGACGCATCCCAATGGCTGCATCCAGATCACATGCCTTGGAGCTTCATGAGCCTACGGCCGGCGGTCCTTTTCGGCGAGCGCCGCTGCACGACATTCCTTGGCCGCCTCGTCCGCCGCCTCGTCCTTGTCCTTCGGAAACCTATGCGGCGGCGCGCCGAGCAGCAGGTTACCTGAGATGGCTCCACCCCGTAAGACAGACTGGCTGAATTGGCCTCGGGACAAGGGCTTCGCTCAGCTGCCCCTGAGCGGTAGAATCGAAACCGAAAAGTCTTGAAAGGCCCGACACTAAAGGCGGCGGAGAATTAACTAGATACTCATCGTGTGCAAGAGAGCCGCAGTCGTCGAGCGTTGGAGCGTGACCGGGTTGACAGCATGCTCTCGATTGTCTCGAAACACGAAAAGGCGGAAACTGCAACGCTTGTGGCTTGGCGACCAGCATGATGGCTCGACCTATTCGGTGACGTGGAATAGGGAGTATGGCTGCGCGTGCAGCGCATTGCGACGTAGGATTACCGCCCGACCACGGCACGAAATTTGTTCATGAACATTCGAGCCTCTTGCAAAACAGCTGAGGCGAGCGGCTTTTCTGCCTGAGTGAAGGCCTTTGCGGTGGGACCGGCCCACCCTCGTGAGTATCATGTGCTGCCGCAAAACACCGCATGATGCCCACGGAGGAGTGGAGCCGTGTCCCTGCGCGAGATGCTATCGGATTACTGGTACGCCTTTCAACAAGAGTTGTTCCCGAGGCTCGAGAGCGAGCTTGGCCCGATGGGCGAGCGCTACGAGCTGTTCGTCGCGGTTCTGGAACTGGTGCGGGTCGAGGCTCTTCTGCCCTACTTCCGCGGCCAGGTAGGGCGTCCGGAGGAGGACCGCGCGGCGCTGGCGCGCGCCTTCATAGCCAAGGCCGTGTTCGACGTTCCGACGACGCGCGGCCTGATCGAGCGTCTTGAGGTTGACGGCAGGCTATGGCGGCTGTGCGGCTGGAGCGGTGCCGGCCGGCTTCCGAGCGAGGCGACGTTTTCGCGGGCCTTTTCCGAGTTTGCCGAGAGCGGTCTGGCCAGCCGTCTGCATGAGACGCTGATTGCGCGGACGATGGATGGCCATCTGGTGGAGCACATCTCGCGGGATGCGACGGCGATTGAAGCGCGGGAGAAGCCGGCGGCGAAGCCGAAGGCAGCGAAGCCGAAGCGGCGGCGCAAGCGGGGGCGGCCCCGCAAGGGAGAGGCGCGGGCGAAGGAGCCGAGCCGGCTGGAACGGCAACTGACGATGAGCCTTCCGCAGATGCTGGCGGACCTGCCGAGGGCCTGCGATGTCGGCAGCAAGCGCAACGCCAAGGGCCATACCACCTCCTGGATCGGGTACAAGCTGCACGTCGATACCGCCGATGGCGGGATCCCCGTCAGCTGCATCATGACGTCTGCGTCGACGCATGACTCCCAGGTGGCGATTCCGTTGGGGACCCTGACGGCCGGGCGGGTCGAGAACCTCTACGACCTTATGGACGCGGCCTATGATTCCATCGAGATCTGGGCGCACAGCATCTTGCTGGGCCACAAGCCGATCATCGACGTGAACCCCCGCCGCTCGGTCGACATGAAAGAGGCGTTGAAGCAGGAGAAGAAGGCGCGGCGCACGCTCGGTCTCGTCTTTCCCGAGGAGCGTCGCTACGTCGTGCGCTCGGGGTCCGAGCGGATCAATGGGCGGCTCAAGGATGAGTTCGGCGGCCGCCATGTCCGCGTGCGCGGGTACGACAAGGTTCTCGCCCACCTCATGTTCGGCATGACCGTGCTGACGGCCAGCCAGCTGATGCGCCTCATCGTTCCGCCGATCTAGTCCGGCTCGTCTCCTTCGCCATCACGGTGGCCGCACTTCTCGAAAGACGGTGCGGCCAAACGCGCCCGAAGTTCGACGAAAATACCGAATCGGAGGCTGTGCCAACGCCGATCCGACCATGGTCGCCATCAAAATCGCACCAATTGCCGTGCGCGGACGTCGTTGCTAGCTTGGGTGTTCTTGCGCCGCTCCGAATCGATCAGAATTTTGCAAGCGGCTCATTCTTTCAAGGATTGTTTCCGAGACCGAGCTGAAGCGTCCCGATGGTCGTCCGCTTTATCGTTATCCACTTCCTCCTGAAACTTTCTCTGAGCTCGAAGAAGCGCTGCGGTTACAGGTGGCGTCGGGTAGAGGGATAGAACTTTCGGCGCCGGGGTTCGTGCTTTGGGCCGCCGAGCATATTCGATCGCGCTTCACCGGTGGGTCATTGAGTGTTGTTAAGCCTCCACCTGCGCGGCGCTCCGGCTCGGTCGCGGGAGTAACGGGGGCTTGTGTCTGCGACGCCTCGGGCTTGAACTGGCTGCGGGTGGGGTGAAGAGGCCGTTCGAGCACTGGCGTGCTGTAGCGGCACCCGATGTTAAGCCTGGTCCGAACCATTTTGTCGCCTCGGTCACTGATGGCGCGGGTTTCCCGTGACCTCGTTCAAGAGAATGGGACTTCGAACATGGTTCCTCCCCACTCGCGACGGAGATGAAACCTGGGAGGATGTTCCATGGCGCGCAAGTCTCGAAGAACCCGGCGCCTCAGGGTGGTGAACCCGGACTGCGCAGGGATCGACATCGGCAAGGACCGGCATTTCGTGGCGGTCGACCCGGAACGCAGCGATGAGCCGGTGCGTTCGTTCGGCTCCTTTACCCGCGATCTGGAGGAGATGGCGGCGTGGCTGGCGTCGTGCGGGGTGACCAAGGTCGCGATGGAGTCGACCTCGGTCTACTGGATCCCGGTCGGGGCGGCTCTACGCCGAGGCGACGCTGACCCAGAAGATCGAGGACTGGTGCGCTTCGCACGTGCGCTGCTTCGAGGACATGGGCTGGGCGCCGCAGCTGGTGGTGCCCGACAACATCAAGCCGGCGGTGACGCAGCCGTCGCGCTACGAGCCGGTCCTGAACGAGACCTACGCCGATCTGCTCGAACATTACGGCGTCCAGGGCCTGCCGGCGCGGGTCCGGCGCCCGCGCGACAAGGGATGTTGATCGGCGCGCGGATTCGGCGCCGATCGGCGCGGTAATCCATTGATCTGGCTGGATTCCGGGGGGTCAACAAAGCGTGCTCTTGAGTAACAGGTGCCTAAGCGATTGACAGCATTGGGTTCTGTTTTTCCTCTCCTTGCATTTTCGGGACGAGTTGGAGCCCGAGTTTTCGGGCTTGGCGGTCGAGATGAGCGAACTTTCTGTTGAGGCGCCGCTTCTCGTAGGCGTCGATGCCCTGCTCGACGTATTCCTGGCCTTCGGTCACCATGAGGTAGATCAGGCAGGCGAGTTCGCGGGCGGTCGCCTTGATCGCAACGGGGGTGTCCATTCGGGCGAGCCTTGCGCGGTGCTTGGCGCCGATGAAGGTCTCGCTGCGGCGCGCGGCCATGGCCGCCATGCGCAGGGCCTGCCCGACGGGGTTGACCGCCTTCGGCGACTTGCCGGGGAGGTTCTTGCCGCCGCTGATCCTGGTTCCCGGCGCGAGCGCAAGCCAGGAGCAGAAGTGCTGGGCGGAGGGGAAGGCGGAGAAGTCCGGGCCGATCTCCGAGGCGATCACCAGTGCGGTACCGGGACCGACGGTGGGGATCGCGGTGAGGTCGACGCCCATCATCTTGCGCAACGCAAGGGGCTGGATGCCCTCCCTGCCGGTGTCGTTGCTTGCGGCGTTCGCAGAGCGGCCCGACGCGGTTTCGGAGGTCGTGCCGGGGGCAGGGTCCGGCGCGCCGCCGTCCGGGAGATCGTCCGGCGGTGTCAGGCGCTCGATCTCGGCCATCACCCGGGCCTCGCAGTGGTCGATCTGCTGGGTCAGGAAGTCGTAGCGCTGCATGGCCTGTTCGAGGGCGAACAGATGCTCCTCGCGCCACGTCCCCTGAAGGCTCGCGGCGATCGTATCGGCGTCGGCCTTGATGCCCCGGTGGCGGAGCGTCGCCAGGCGCTCTGGGTCACGCTCGCCGCCGATGATCGCGCGCAGGATGCGCTGGCCGGTCAGTCCCGTGATGTTGGCGATCACCGAGTCGAGCTTGACGTTCATCTCGCTCAGCGCCTTCTGCATGTGCAGGACGCAGCGGGAGCGGTCCCCGGTCAGCCGCCTCATCTGGCGTGCGTAGGAGCGCAGCGGGCAAACCTCGTCGCCCGGACGGAACGCTCCCCGCAGCAGGCCGTAGGACATCAGCTGCCAGATCCACTGGCAGTCCAGCACGTCGCTCTTGCGCCCGCCGATCTGCTTCGTCATGCGCGGCGGCACGAGCATCACCTCGAAGCCCGCGCGCTCCAGCGTCTCGTAGACCGGTATCCAGTAGACCGAGGTCGATTCCATCGCCACCTTCCTCACCCCGCACGACGCCAGCCACGCCGCCATCTCCTCCAGATCGCGGGTAAAGGCGCTGAACGAACGCACCGGCTCCTCGCTGCGTTCCGGGTCGACCGCCACGAAATGCCGGTCCTTGCCGATGTCGATCCCTGCGCAGTCCGGGTTCACCACCCTGAGGCGCCGGGTTCTTCGAGACTTGCGCGCCATGGAACATCCTCCCAGGTTTCATCTCCGTCGCGAGCGGGGAGGAACCATGTTCGAAGTCCCATTCTCTTGAACGAGGTCACGGGAAACCCGCGCCATCAGTGACCGAGGCGACAAAATGGTTCGGACCAGGCTCTTGAGTAACAGGTGCCTAAGCGATTGACAGCATTGGGTTCTGTTTTTCCTCTCCTTGCATTTTCGGGACGAGTTGGAGCCCGAGTTTTCGGGCTTGGCGGTCGAGATGAGCGAACTTTCTGTTGAGGCGCCGCTTCTCGTAGGCGTCGATGCCCTGCTCGACGTATTTCTGGCCTTCGGTCACCATGAGGTAGATCAGGCAGGCGAGTTCGCGGGCGGTCGCCTTGATCGCAACGGGGGTGTCCATTCGGGCGAGCCTTGCGCGGTGCTTGGCGCCGATGAAGGTCTCGCTGCGGCGCGCGGCCATGGCCGCCATGCGCAGGGCCTGCCCGACGGGGTTGACCGCCTTCGGCGACTTGCCGGGGAGGTTCTTGCCGCCGCTGATCCTGGTTCCCGGCGCGAGCGCAAGCCAGGAGCAGAAGTGCTGGGCGGAGGGGAAGGCGGAGAAGTCCGGGCCGATCTCCGAGGCGATCACCAGTGCGGTACCGGGACCGATGGTGGGGATCGCGGTGAGGTCGACGCCCATCATTCCGCGCAACGCCAGGGCCTGGATGCCCTCCTTGCCGGTGTAGTTGCTTGCGGCGTTCGCAGAGCGGCTCGACGCGGTTTCGGAGGTCGTGCCGGGGGCAGGGTCCGGCGCGCCGCCGTCCGGGAGATCGTCCGGCGGTGCCAGGCGCTCGATCTCGGCCATCACCCGGACCTCGCAGTCGTCGATCTGCTGGGTCAGGAAGTCGTAGCGCTGCATGGCCTGTTCGAGGGCGAAGAGGTGCTCCTCGCGCCACGTCCCCTGAAGGCTCGCGGCGATCGTATCGGCGTCGGCCTTGATGCCCCGGTGGCGGAGCGTCGCCAGGCGCTCTGGGTCACGCTCGCCGTCGATGATCGCGCGCAGGATGCGCTGGCCGGTCAGTCCCGTGATGTTGGCGATCACCGAGTCGAGCTTGACGTTCATCTCGGTCAGCGCCTTCTGCATGTGCAGGACGCAGCGGGAGCGGTCCCTGGTCAGCCGCCTCATCTGGCGTGCGTAGGAGCGCAGCGGGCAAACCTCGTCGCCCGGACGGAACGCTCCCCGCAGCAGGCCGTAGGACATCAGCTGCCAGATCCACTGGCAGTCCAGCACGTCGCTCTTGCGCCCGCCGATCTGCTTCGTCATGCGCGGCGGCACCAGCATCACCTCGAAGCCCGCGCGCTCCAGCGTCTCGTAGACCGGGATCCAGTAGACCGAGGTCGACTCCATCGCGACCTTGGTCACCCCGCACGACGCCAGCCACGCCGCCATCTCCTCCAGATCGCGGGTAAAGGAGCCGAACGAACGCACCGGCTCATCGCTGCGTTCCGGGTCGACCGCCACGAAATGCCGGTCCTTGCCGATGTCGATCCCTGCGCAGTCCGGGTTCACCACCCTGAGGCGCCGGGTTCTTCGAGACTTGCGCGCCATGGAACATCCTCCCAGGTTTCATCTCCGTCGCGAGTGGGGAGGAACCATGTTCGAAGTCCCATTCTCTTGAACGAGGTCACGGGAAACCCGCGCCATCAGTGACCGAGGCGACAAAATGGTTCGGACCAGGCTTAACATCGGGTGCCGCTACAGCACGCCAGTGCTCGAACGGCCTCTTCACCCCACCCGCAGCCAGTTCAAGCCCGAGGCGTCGCAGACACAAGCCCCCGTTACTCCCGCGACCGAGCCGGAGCGCCGCGCAGGTGGAGGCTTAACATCGGGTGCCGCTACAGCACGCCAGTGCTCGAACGGCCTCTTCACCCCACCCGCAGCCAGTTCAAGCCCCAGCCGTCGCAGACACAAGCCCCCGTTACTCCCGCGACCGAGCCGGAGCGCCGCGCAGGTGGAGGCTTAACAACAGGCAACGCCGGGCATCGGTCCGGTCACCCAAAGAGCCTCTGGCCCGCCCCCCTCTCGCGTTCGCCGATCCCCGCTGCGCGTGGGCCCACCCTGTCTACGTCTATCCCCACGATCCGGGACTCGTCCTCTGACTGTAATCGTCGGGAAATTCGCAACGCCGGTAAGGGCAGGTGCACAAGTGCGATCTGAAGCTACGTCGAGATCATTTTCTTCTCGACCCCGACGCCCGCCGCGATGGCGCGCTCGTATTCGAGCGGAAGAGTCGCGGAGTCCTGAAGCGCGATCCCCGTCGAATCGAACAGCGTGACCTCGCTCGCCGACGTTCGGCCGGGGATCTTGCCCGTGATCACCTCGCCGATGTCACCCGCCACGTCGCTCTCCTGAAGCTCGCCCTTGCTGAGCGGCACGTTGATCTCGCCGTCGGTAACGCACTGGCGCATGTCGTCGACGATGATCCGCGAGCGGCGCAGGATCGCGACATCGAGCTCCTGCGTGCCCGCGAGACCGCCACCGAGGGCCGCGATATGCATGCCGTCCTCGATCAATTCGTTGCCGAGGACCGGCGTTTCGCCCGTCGTCCCGGTGACAACGACATCGGCGCCCGGCACGACATCTTCGAGCACGGTCGAGGGCTTGATCGCCATGTTAGGGTGTTGCGGCTGTTCGGCCGCCATGAACGCATCCAGCGTCGCCTGGGTCCGGCTCCAGACCCGAACCTCCTTCCAGTCGTGCGTCGCCACGCAGGTGCGGAATGCGCCGGTGTTGACGTCGCCGGCTCCCACCAACGCAAGAACTGAGGAGTCCTCCCGCGCCATCCATTTCGCCGAAACCGCGCCGGACGCGCCGGTCCGCATCAGGGTGTGATGGGTACCGTCCACGATGGCGAGCGGGAAGCCCGTTTCGGGCTCCGTGTAGATCAGGATCGAAAACACGGTGGGGAGATTGAACTTGGCGCGGTTCTCGAAGCGGATGGAGACCCACTTGCACGCAGCGGCGGCGGGTGCGGCTTCCGGCTCCTCGATGTAGGACGGCATGATTTCCCACTCGCCCGGATACTTGTCCAACACGATATGGCCCTTGGGCTCCATGAAGACCCGGCCCTCCCCCATACGGCGGAATGCGGTTTCCACGCAGCGGACGTACTCCTCGGGCTCGAGCAAGCCGATCATTTCGCTGCGGCTCAGGATCAGGGTCTTGCGATTGCGCCAGCTCGTATCCGCCATGGTTCTCTCCCCTCTTGCGCCGCATGCGGAGTGCAGCGGCACAGCGCTTCCTGTCCGCACCATTCTAGCTCCCATCACCGGCTCTTTCTGGTCCGCTCTCCTTCGCCGCCGCATCCAGCTCGATGTTTGTGTGCTTACGCTCTCGCGACGCCTCCGTCGGTGGAGCCTAACTACTCTCCCTCTGCTTACCTAGAAGGGGCCTCCCCCTTCTTCCGCCATCGCTGCCTGGGCCGCCGCCTTTGCTTTCCGTCCCGGCGGCTCTGTTGCAAGCTTGGCGAAGGGGCGATGCGTAATCAGGGGGCTTCCTGTTCACCTTATGATTCTGCGTTGGCCAGACGGTCCTGTAGCCATGCCATGGCCTCGGTCAGGGCGCACGGTCCGAGACCGAAGGCGCGCTCGACGATCCGGGCCTCGCCGACAATGCCGCCCTGGAGGGCGAACATCCCGGCCTGGCCCTTGCGCAGCGCGCGCATCACCTCGAAGCCCTTGATCGTGGCGTAGGCCGTCTTCAGCGTCTTGAACCCGCGCACGGGCCGGATCAGCAGCTTGAGCTTGCCGTGGTCGGCCTCGACGACGTTGTTGAGGTATTTCACCTGCCTGTGCCTCGTGTCCTTCGGGCACTTGCCCTCGGCCTTCAGCTCCGCGATGGCAGCGGCATAGGCCGGCGCCTTGTCGGTGTTGAGCACCTCGGGCTGCTCCCACTCCTTCAATCCTCTCAGCGCCTTGCCGAGGAATCGCTTCGCTGCCCTGGTGTTGCGGGTCGCCGAGAGATAGAAATCGATCGTGTTCCCGAGCTTGTCCACCGCCCGGTACAGATACGCCCACTTGCCGCGGACCTTGATGTAGGTCTCGTCGACGCGCCAACTCCGCGACTGCGGCCGGCGCCACTGCCAGCGCAGACGTTTCTCCATCTCCGGCGCGAAACGCTGCACCCAACGATAGATCGTGGAGTGGTCGACCGCGACGCCGCGCTCGGTCATCATCGCTTCGAGGTCGCGGTAGCTGATCGGATACCGGCAGTGTTACGGTAGGAACGCCGGTTGCCCGACGCCCCCCGTGCAGATCCCCGCATGCGCGCTAACGCACGGGGCTCCTACCTCGGGTGTTTGACGGCAAACCGCTGTTCTGGCCATGGATGCAGGATTTGCAGCGGCGGCCAGAAAGCCGCCGCGACCCTTCCCAGCTTGTCCAGCTTGGTCCGGTCCATCTGCGACCGGCGTCTCAAGACACGCAGCCACATTCGTCGGAGTCGAAATGCAAACCGCTTGAGGGACGGGGAACTGGTCGGGACGGCGTAGTAGTGCAGCCATCCATTCAGAATCTTCCCTAACCATTTGGCCACCTCATATGGGTTATGGTGCATCCGCCGACGCAGCTCGGCACCGATACGCCGTAGGGTCCGGTCGACCCGCTTGCCCACCGGCTTGCGCCCCAGCCCGAACTTCCCGTTCCTCGTCGTTCGGCAGTAGTGCGTGAACCCGAGAAAGTCGAAGGTTTCGGGACGCCGCTCGCCTCGTGCCCGGCGGTTCTTTTGCGCAAACCGCCCGAACTCGATGAGACGGGTTTTGTCAGGGTGTAGCTCCAGTGAAAACGAGGCCGTCCTTTCCTTCAGGTCGTGTAGAAACCGCTCCGCATCCCGCTGGTACTGGAACCCGACCACGAAATCATCGGCGTACCTCACGATGATTGTGTTGCCTTCGGCTGTTCGGGCGCGCCACTTCTTGTGGAACCACAGGTCGAGGACATAGTGCAAATAGACGTTCGCCAGAATCGGCGAAACAATCGCACCCTGCGGAGTGCCCCGAAGGTCATCCCGCCATTCGCCCCCTTCCATGACGCCAGCATTGAGCCACTTGACAATCAAGCGGATAACCCGCCTGTCGCCGATACGGTGCTCCAGAAACCGGACCAGCCAGTCCCTGTCGATTCGGTCAAAGTACGACCGGATGTCCGCATCGACAATCCATCTGACCCCTCGCCGTTCTATCCCGAAAGCCAGGGCGTCGAGCGCATCATGCGCCCCACGTCCGGGTCGGAACCCATAGCTGAATCCGAGGAACTCCGGCTCGTATATCGGCAAAAGGATGGTCTCCGCCACCGCCTTCTGGACAATCTTGTCCTCCACTGCGGCGATGCCCAGCGGTCGTGTTCCCCCGTCCGGCTTCGGTATCTCTACCCGCCGCGACGGACGCGCCCGGTACGCTCCGCTCTGAACCCGGTCATGCAGGTCGCTCAGCCGTTCGGCCAGACCCTTCCCGTATTCATGCCACGTCACGCCATCCACGCCTGCCGCTGCCTCCTTCTTCAACGAAAAGTAGGCCGCATCGAGCGCTTCCGTCGTGATGTGGTGCAACAGCGCAGTGAGCTTCTCCTTCGGCTTCCTCGTTGCTGCTTGCCGTATCCGCTCCGCCGCTTGTGTCACGCGCGCCCGGCGCTGTGTCCGGTGCGTGCTTTGGCCTCGCGGATTCCCCTTGGTTCCAGCCCTTCCCTCCGTCGGCTCCGCCGGAACCGAGGTCCCTTTGTTCGCCGCCCTCATCGGTACTATGGCCAGATCCGATTGCTCCAACCCGTTCATCATCGATTCGGACTATCTCCTCTCTTCCGCGGCCCCGGTACGACGACCGGGGCGGATTGGAGCCCTCTCAGGTCCCCTGCGTGGACGTACGTGCGTGCCTGGGTTCTTAGACGCCGCGGAGCCCTCGCGCCCTCACGAAAGCGGGCGGTCAGTGTTGCCTTCGGCCGCTGATACAGCCTCGGCACTCCGAATGACCATGTTTCGACGCTCAATAGCCCTGCCCGCACGCGCCGCTACCGACACTTCACATGACACCTCACGATGCCCTGCGCACGGCTCGCGGCGAAGGCGGCTCGTTACACCTTTCCTCCCGCCGGACTTTCACCGGCTATCCACGTCAGAGTTAGCCTGACATTCACCAGCGCACGGCCCAAAGCACGATCTCCCCCCGAAAGTGCCGTCCCTTGAAGTCGCTCATGCCTCAACCCCTCGCTCCAGATCACGCAGACAAGTCACCAACCAGCCGGACTTTGCAACAGAGCCCGTTCAACTGGAATTCTCGCGATTCCTGGCTTCGGCGGTGCAGATGGTCGGTAGCTCTTCGTTTGCGTGGTTGTCATTTCCGGAGCCGTTGGCGGAATTGGGCGACTGTCCGTTGTCAGTTGGCTCCATGGTGGCACGCAGCGTCGCGATCTGGCTCAGCAACGTGCCGGACCCCATGACCTGGGTGCCGAGCGTTTTCACCCGAGTGCGCAGCGCCGCGTCGGAGGTGTAGACCACCGACGCCGCCCGATCTGAGTGTTCGTGCACCAGTTCCACGATTCGATCATCGGCTCCATCCCGGCGGCCATGCCCAGTGTGTACCGCGATAAGGCACTCGGGCGACGGCGGCATGCGCGGCGGCTCCTTCCCATCGAACACAATCGTCCATACGCCTCCGTGGCCGAGGGCGAGCGGAATGATCTCGGCGACGAGCCTTCGAGCGGCCCCGGCTCGGTCGCGCCACCAGCCGTCCGGCCGCGAGCCCATGACGTTGTTGCCGTCCACGAAGACTCTGGATTTCGCTGTCTGGGTCATGCCGTTCTGCGGTCTCCGTCATGTCGCAGGGGCTGCCCGGAAACTGAGCGCCGCCCGCTGCCCTGCCAGGGCCAGGGCGCGATGATACTCGGCGCATGGGGACGGGACACGATGGCGATGCGAATCCCGGGTAGTTACTGTGCGGATGGGGCCGACTGTGACTCCGCGGGTATTCGCAGATCTCCGCGAACGGGAATCTACAGTCGCCTGTTCGGCCGGCGTATGGCGCCAGGGTGTCACTCCGGCGCGCCATGCCGGGCCAGGGATTCGTCGAGTACGTCTGTACGGAAGCTCGCGTGCAGTGTGTTCGACAGTCGCCATGTCAGGATATACCGGCTCGCCCAGCCCATGATCGAGGCCAGGTGAAGGAAGCCCCGCTGCACCGGGATGTACGTGCTCGAACGCCTCGAGAACCACGGTCACCGCGAGGCGCAATTTTGCGGCTCTGGAAGGCGCCACTACTGAGCGCTTACATGTCCATGATGGCTGCGACCGCTTGCCCGATCCTTTCAGCCGCGGCCTCGATTTCCCGGTCGCCGAGATGGGCGTAACGCAGCGTCATGCGGACGTTGGAGTGACCGAGCATCCGTGAGACGACCGGCACCGGGACGCCATTCATGACCGCGTGGCTCGCATGGGTATGACGGAGGTCGTGAAGGCGGACATCCTCGATACCGGCCTCGCGGCGAACCCGGTACCACAGTGCGAGATTATCGCTGTACGGCCGATCCGGATTGCGCGGCGACGGAAACACGAAGGGACTTGCGTCTCGCGGTTGCCGTTCAAGGATGCTCCGGGCCTGGCTGTTGAGGGGAACCTTTCTCGCGCCCGTCTTGCTGTCTGCGAGGAAGAGCGCGTCGCGATGGACCTCGGACCAGCGGAGGCGCAAGATCTCACCCTTGCGGCATCCGGTGAACAGAAGAAGGCGAATGATATCCGCCTGCTGCCGATTGTTCTCTCCGGTCTGTGCGTCCAGAACCCGGTGCAGACGACCGATCTCCTCACGCGACAGGAAGCGGGTAAGCCTGGGCCGGCGGTTGGGCCTGATGCCCTGGGTCGGGTTCTTCTCGATGTAGCCGCAAGCGACCGCGAAGTTCATGATCTGCCGGAGCAGCGCCAGGGCATGATTGGCGTTGCCGGGAGCTGTGCGGCTAAAGGCGTCGAACCAGCGCGAGAGTTGTGCACCGGTCATACGGTCGAGCTTCTTCGATCCGAATTCTGGCAGGATGCGGCTTGAGAGCAGGTAGTGGACGCCCATTCTCGTCGACGGCTTGTACCGGTCGAAGTGGGCCTCCTTCCACTCGCCCTCGATAAATTCCTGCAACAGCGGAACAGCGCGTTTCGGCGCGGCCTCTCTGTCGGGCTCGGGGACGGCCTGCCGCGCGAGGCATTCCTTGCGGGCCTCGGCGATCCCCATCGTTGAGACGGGACCGAGAGAGACGCGCCTTGATTCGCCTCGGACATCGCGCAACATGATAAAGGTCCGCGCTCCGGTTGGCCGTACCCGGACCCCGAGACCCGGGACGCGGCTGTCCCAGACGGTATATTCCCGCTCGCGCGGACGCAGGCGGGCGATGGCGGCGTCGGTGAGGCGCATGCGTTTCCTGCCCGCCATGGCTCAGCGCTCCAGAATGGCGCCGACGGTCTCGGCGGCGTCCAGCACCATGGCGTCGGCGGCATGGGTGTATTTGAGCGTGGTTTCCGCATTGCGGTGCCCGAGCAGCCGGCCGATGGCGAGTACGGTCTCGCCCTGTCGCAAGGCGATGCTGGCATGGGTATGACGAAGATCGTGAAGACGGACGTCGCACAGCTCCGCTTCGGCTCGGATCGCAGACCAGAAACGGTCCAGCCAACTTCTACCCGACGGCCCTCCGGTCCGGGGCGCCGGGAAGACCCACCGGCCGGTTCGCTCGATCCCGTCGAGGATCTTCCGTGCTGGGTCGGATAGCCAGACGGTTCGGGGACCCGTCTTGCTGTCGCGCAGGAAGAGACGGCCTTCCCGGTAGTCGGACCAGCGCAGCGTCAGGATCTCGCTCTTGCGGCACCCCGTCATGAGGAGAAGACGGATGGCCGCGACTTGCAGCGGCTTTCGTTCGGCATGGGCAGACAGTGCTGCGGACAGGCGGCGAATCTCGTCGTCGGACAGGAAGCGCTCCCTCCCTTTCCGGCGATAGCGCCGGATGCCCCGGCAGGGGTTGGAGCCCTCGGGACGAAGGCCCATCGCTTCCGCCTCCCTCATGATGACGGAGAGCACCGGCATGGAGCGATCGGCCGCGACCGGGGTAGCGCGCAGTGAGGCGAACCAGTTGCGGACCTCCCGGCTGTCGATGTCTGCGATCGGGCGTCCCGAGAAGCACGGCAGGATCTGGTTGCGCAGGTAGCCCCGGTTCACCTCGAGCGTTCGCGCCTTCCAGACCCTCTGGTAGCGCTCGAACACGATCTCAGCGGCGGTCTCGAAGAGGGTCTCGCCGGGATGAGGAGGCGCATCCTCCCCTCGCCGGATCGCGGCCAGCATCTCGTCTGCGCGACACCGTGCCTCCCCGACGCTCATGGAGTTGGCATCTCCGACGACCCTCCAGACACGTTCGCCGCGATGCTGGCAGTGGATGAAGAAGCGCTTGCTGCCCGAGGGCAGGACGCGGATGCCGAAGCCGGTGAGCTTGCTGTCGCGGGTGTCGTATGCGGATTTGCGGGGCCGGAGCGCTGTGACGCGAGCGGCGGTTAGAGTGATTCTGGACATTCGTCTTCTCCCGGTTGCAGTTGCAGCCGGGGAACGGAGGGTTGCGGAATCCGTTCCTCTGCAACAATTGTCAGGAGAAAAAACGACCCTGTTTCAGATAGTTAGAACCGAAGGTGCGCAGATTGGTGTGGACGCCGTCGCGGCTGTAGGCGTCGGAATGGTTGATGCGGTGAACATCGAACCCCGGCTCGAGCGCGCAGTTTGTGCATCAGCACGAAGGCGGTCTTGTATTGGACGTCGAGGTCACGGGAGAGTTGAACCGCCGAGAGCCCCTTTGATGCGTTCACGAACAGGCAGATCGCGCCGAGCAGGTCGACGAAGGAGAGCTTGCGCGAGGCAAGGATTGTGCCCGACGTGACGCTGAACTGGTGGTGACAGGCAGCGCATTTGAAGCGGCGCCGCGTCGTCAGGTCATAGATGTCAAGGCAGCCGCATACCGGGCAGACCGGCGCCCCATCGGTTTCCGGCCAGCGCAGCCGGCGGAACCGCCGATACGCCGCATCCTCACCTTCGGAGTAAATCGTCTTGAGCGACAGCGTTCGCGCGGCCGCCGAAAGCAAGAAGTGCTGAGCCACGATCCAATCCTCAATTAAGCAACCAATATGTTCTCATCATGTTCTAAATCGGCAGCTCGCGCAATACCGAGCCTTAACCCCCGTTAGATCAACAAAATCAAATACCTAAAGATCATCTGGTGCATCTGCTACCTAAGACCGCGGCACTCGGCTACTTGAGCCCCATCCACTTCGAGGAGCAACAGTCCTGCAAGCCGGTCAAATCAGCCGCCTGAAACTGTCCGCCCCAAGGGGCCCACTCCAAATCGGCGTGCAAAATTGACCCCCCTGAGTGGCAAGTCGGAGGTTGTCCCGGTAGTCAATAGGGGGACCCGCGCGGCTTCGTGTAGCGCCTTGCGCTGCGCGGAGCGAAGCCGCGTGGGGGGTACCTGTTGGCCCACCGGG
The DNA here is from genome assembly GCA_965262755.1 of Alphaproteobacteria bacterium. Classification (GTDB taxonomy): domain Bacteria; phylum Pseudomonadota; class Alphaproteobacteria; order UBA828; family UBA828; genus WTGU01. The sequence continues at coordinate 3,803,795 of OZ253557.1, forward strand.
GCAACCGGGCCGCAGGCACGGCCGGCGCCGGGTCAGGAGCGGTTCTTGAAGCGCCAGCTCTCGTTGCCGGTCTCGATGATCTCGCAATGGTGGGTGAGACGGTCGAGCAGTGCGGTGGTCATCTTGGGGTCGCCGAAGACCGAGGGCCATTCGCCGAAGGCGAGGTTGGTGGTGATGACGATCGAGGTTCGCTCGTAGAGCCGGCTCATGAGGTGGAAGAGCAGCTGCCCGCCGGCCTGGGCGAAGGGCAGGTAGCCGAGCTCGTCGAGGATGACGAAGTCGCGTCGGACGAGCTGGTCTGCGGTGCGGCCCTGGCGTCCGGCGCGGAGCGGCTGTCCACTTGTCCACAGGGCGCCGGCGGGTTGCGTCGAAGCGTCTCACGCGGCCTGCCGGGTTGGAGTTTTGATGGGCTCGCCATGGGTGGTGTAGCGGGCGAGACATCGGGGCCCGTGGAAGAGGGCGAGGGTTCCGTCTGGATACTCATGGACCCGGACCGTGGCCTTGACGTAGTGGTGTCTGGCTGGGGTGGTGGGGATCTGGAGGGCGCGCCTTTCGTAGCTGTCGGAACCGTTAAACGACAGCGCTGAGGTACGCTGACGGCCCTCCTACTTCTCCGACTTCTTCGGCTCTGAATAAACATAAGCCTGGAACAACTGCTGCAGCGATTCGCCGTGGAAGTCCTCCACAAGCTCCTGAAACTCCTTGACTGTGACCGATTGATGCCGCTTCTGCTGGGCGTACACCGCGAGAAACGCCTTGAGACCGTGGTCCGGGTCACCGCGTTGGCGTAGAACATAATCCAGGTGCGCCAGAAAGGCGGGCCCTACCGAGTATGCATCGCCGTGGGTGGTTCTGATGTACTCCGAGCGGTTACCCAGGTTAGCCGGGCTTTTTGGCGGATCTTTCGATGGATCATATTCTACTTCCTCCCATTCCGCGATAGCCTCGTCAATCCAACCCGCGTTTCCATTGACGGGCATGGCACTCCTCGCAAAATAACTGTGATTGAGCTCGTGGCGAAGAGATCCTAATTTGGTCGCTGTCGCGCCAGCGTATTCCATACCACCTCTACCTGCTCCCGGCTTAGCAAAAATGGTTACCGAGCCATGTGGGAACGGCCCGAAGTTGGACTCGAGAACATTAATATATTGCTCGGTGCTCTCGACAAACTGGTTCAGAAGGTCATCAGACTTCTTGCCTGCTTTAGTGTAGACGAACATCGGAATCTCCCGACCGTCTGACGATCTGAACGTGGCCCGTCGTAATTTGAAGTGCTTCGCGGGGCCAAGATGAAACCAGGGGCAAGTGCTGGTGAAGAAGCTCGGGAATTCGACCTCCCAGGGTCCGGGAGAGTCACCCGAAATCGCGCCATTAGAAAAAACCGAATGGGGTACCATTGCATTTTCGAGCATTACGGAGAATGACATTCGGAAGTGGTCGTAACAATAGTTGGATGGCAAGAAGGCTCCAAGATACGCACCGCCGTCGTAAAGGTCCGACATGTTGAAGATGCACTCCAGACTGCCAGGCTTCATCCATGTGATAGGATGGCCGTAGGGACCCTTCTCGGTGATGACGCTCTTGATGGTAAGCACGTGAGCGCCTGGCGAGACCGGTTTCGACAGAACCTTGAACGAAGCCTCCGCGTCCGGAGACTCTTGATGGACCAGTCCGATATCGATCCCGTCGAGCCGGGCCGAGATGACCGGCTGGTTGAGGATAATGGCGGCCAGACCGTGATCGTCAGCCTTGAATGTAATTTCGGAGAAGACGGTGGCTGTATGGGCTGAAACATCGAATGTTAGGCGGTACTTTGCATGGGTAAAGTCGACAAATATCACCTTCGTTCCGTCAGGGTTGTCAAACGAGGGTGGGGCATACGCGATGTCGCTCATGACATGGTCCTTCCGATTGCGGATCGCGGTGTATCTGACCACTGTTTCCAATTTCATCTAACCGCGCCTGCAGTTGGATTCGGCCACCCCGGAGGCGGGTCCACAATGAATCTACCACCTGCGGCGCGGATAAACACCGAGACGACGACAGTGAACCAGACACCAACGCCTGAACCGGACCCCGTGCCACAGCGCGTGCGCGCCGTCAGAACCAGCGACGTCTCCGTGCAAGACTGTCAACTCGGACGCGCGCCACTTGGTAATGAATTCGCTCGGCGTCATCGCATCATTCGAACCGGCCCGCACAATGGCCGTTCGCATCGTCCTCTCCGAGCAGTGCGCGGAGTTCCGCTTGGGTCATGTCGTCAATGCGCTTGATGGCGTGCTGGCGACGCGGGATGGTAAGCCTCCGGCGTAGGCCGCCTGTTCGGATGGGGTGAGATTGGGCAGGCTGGGTGGTCTGGGAGTGGGCACTTCGTAAGTGTCCACTTATTTCTTGGTGGACACTTAGCCGATGTCGGTTGCCGAGGAGAAGTCGGGCGGAGATCGCGGCGGGTTGGTTGGTCGCCGTCGCCGGCGGTGGAGCAAGGCGCAGAAGCGTCAGATCGTGGCGGAGACCCATGAGCCGGGGGTCTCGGTGCCGATGGTTGCCCAGCGCTACAACCTGAACGCCAATCAGATTCGGGTGGCGGCGTCTGTTTCGCGAGCCTGAGCGCGCCGCCGGGACGGGCCGGTACGTGCCGGTTGTCGTCAGGGCGGCACCAGACCCCGAGGCCGGTGCGGGGGCAATGCGCCCACCATCCGGGGACGTCGCGGTGGAGGGTGCGCCGGCGACGGGCCGGATTGAGATCGTGCTGCCGGGCGAGCGCCGGGTGATTGTCGACCGCTCGGTCGACGGTCCGGCGCTGGCGCGTGTGATCGCGGTTCTGGAGCGGCGATGATCCCGGTTCCGAGCGGTGTGCGGGTGTGGCTCGCGACAGGTGTGACGGACATGCGTCGCGGCATGAACACGCTGGCGCTTCAGGTTCAGCAGGACCTGGGACGCGATCCCCATGCGGAGGATTTGTATGTGTTCCGCGGTCGCAGAGGCGACCTGATCAAGATCCTATGGCACGACGGCTTGGGGATATCGCTCTACGCCAAGCGCCTGGAGCATGGTTCCTTTGGCCGTCGCCGGCTGACGGAGCGGTGTCGGTCACTGCGGCGCAGCTCGGCTACTTGTTGGAAGGGATCGACTGGCGCAACCCGGTTCGGACCTGGCGCCCGTCGCGGGCCGGTTGAGCTTCGCCTGACCATGGCTGACGTGGGCGAACCCGGTCAGGAATTGCCGGGCGGCGGCGCCTGTGATTCGCTGCTGATCATGGCCGCCGCCGATTCGCACGACACTGAGGGGCTGAAGGCTGCGCTCGTGGCGTCCGAGGCACGAGCGGCGGCGGCCGAGGCGAAGGTGTCAGACGCGGAAGCCCGGGTCGCCGCCTTGACCCTGATGATCGAGAAGCTGCGTCGCGCGCTGTACGGCCGGCGGTCCGAGCGCAAGGAGCGTCTTCTCGACCAGCTGGAGCTTGCGCTCGACGAGCTCACTGCGAGCGCGACCGAGGACGAGCTGGCGGCCGAGAAGGCGGCGGCCCGGACCACCGAGGTGAGCGGGTTCGTCCGCCGCAAGCCGTCGCGCAAGCCCTTCCCCGAGCACCTGCCGCGCGAACGCGTGGTGGTGCCGGGGCCCACGTCCTGCGCGTGCTGCGGATCGGACCGGCTGTCGAAGGTTGGCGAGGACGTGACGGAGACCCTGGAGGTCATCCCGCGCCGGTGGAAGGTGATCCAAACGGTGCGGCAGAAGTTCACCTGTCGGGACTGCGAGCGGATATCGCAGCCGCCGGCGCCCTTCCACGCGACACCACGCGGCTGGGCGGGGCCGAACCTTCTGGCGACGATCCTGTTCGAGAAGTACGGGCAGCATCAGCCTTTGAACCGACAGAGGGACCGCTACGCGAGAGAGGGCGTCGATCTGAGCTTGTCGACGCTGGCCGACCAGGTGGGCGCGTGCGCCGTGGCGCTGAAGCCGCTGCATGACCTGATCGCGGCCCATGTGCTGGCGGCAGAACGTCTGCACGGTGACGACACGCCTGTACCGGTGCTGGCCAAGGGCAAGACCGACACGGCGCGGGCCTGGGTCTATGTGCGTGACGACGCGCCGTTCGGCGGCCCGGACCCACCCGCCGCTCTGTTCCGCTACGCGCGGGATCGTTCGGGCGATCACCCGGTCGAACATCTTCGGACCTTCGCCGGGATCCTGCAGGCCGACGCCTATGCCGGCTACAGGCGGCTCTATGCGCATGGCCGATCGCCGGGACCTGTCACCGAGGCGCTCTGCTGGGCTCACGGCCGGCGCAAGTTCTACGAGCTCGCCGACATCGCGGCGAACAAGAGGCGCGGCAAGCGCGCGCCGCCGATCTCACCGCTGGCGCTGGAGGCGGTGAAGCGGATCGACGCGCTGTTCGACATCGAGCGCGAGATCAACGGCAAGCCCGCCAGGCATCGGCATGCGGTGCGCCGCGAGCGGAGCGCGCCGCTGGTCGCGGAACTTGAGGACTGGATGCGCATGGAGCGCGCCGGGCTCTCGCGTCACGCCGCCGTGGCCAAGGCCATGGATTATATGCTGAAGCGCTGGGGCAGCTTCGCCCGCTTCCTCGACGACAGCCGAATCTGCCTTACGAACAACGCCGCCGAGCGAGCGCTGCGCGGCATCTGTCTCGGACGCAAATCGTGGCTGTTCGCCGGCTCCGACCGCGGGGGCGTGCGGGCCGCTGTCATGTACACGCTCATCGGCACCGCGAAGCTCAACGACGTCGATCCGCAAGCTTGGCTCGCCGATGTCCTCAACCGTATCGCCGACCTGCCGCAGACCCGTCTGCACGAGCTCCTGCCCTGGTCCTGGACGGCCGACCGGCAACAGGCCTTGGCCGCATAACCTGCGGCCTTCGCCGGAGGCTTACGCGGGATGAGGAACCCAGGTACGCGGGCTCGCGCCATCGCCTCGATACGATTCCGCGACATCCGTTACTCTACTACCGCATGCTTACCGTATGGCGGGGCGGCGCACCCTAGCACGCCCGCCATCCGCCCCTCCAAGGCCGCTCAGGCCCCGCCATAGAGCCTTTAGGAATATTCGGCTGCGGGATGTCTTGCCATCGATTATGGGCACGCAGACAGCCTCGGAGCCGCCCGACTCCGTCCGTTGATGCGGGATCAATGGGTTGCGACTCGATACAACCTTTGGAACTGAGGGTCGCGTTCCATCTCGGGCATCGCTTCTCTCATCTCATCCAGAATTTCGCGAAGCGTATACCGGTGTTGAGGTGGAAGCCCGTTGAGTCCGACCACCCTGACCAAAATTTCAAGCGTCGCTTCCGGATGCTGCCCCGCCTGTCCTCTCTGCCGGAGATGAAATAGGCCTCCTTCGATGGGTCGCAGGTGCTCAAGGGCCCAGGCGGTGGCTTCAGGGAATGCGTCCCCACAGTCCGCAAGTAAGTCCACGATGGACGTCGATGTCCCAGGAGTGTTACGAGCGAGCGGCCGCGGCCAATATTTCTCAAGCCACGGATACAAAATTTCGCGCCAGATTTGGGCGCGCTCCGCCGCATCCACCCTCAGGCGATTTCTCAGGCTGGCGAGCACTGTCCTCAGGGCATCTTCCGACAGCGCCCCCATCACCCCGTGCACTTCTTCATCCGTCAGCTCATTGGGAGCTTCCAAGCAGATAACCATGAACAGGAGAGTGAGATTATGCTCGGTACCGGCGCTGATCTCGCCTTCTCGGAAGACTTCGAGAAAGGATTCCTTGAGAGCCGCCAGAAGGTCGGGTCCGATGGTTTGCGACCAGCCATAAGCGTACCAGAGGTTGCTCGCTTCGGGCTGTCCCGGGCTGAACAGGGGAATCAGTCGTTGGCCTACCCAGTCCGGATCGACTGCAAACAGATAGTGCAACCTCGTCGCCAGCATCACTCGCCCGAGGTGTCCGTTTGGCTCCCCGGCGATTGCTTCGAAATACGGGCGCAGCGGTGCCGGCAGATTATCACCGACTCCTAATCTATGCTTCGATAGCCGAGCCAGCGCCGCTTCCGCCAGTCTCCCCGCCGAGTCGTTCAGCGCTTCGTCGAGCGGTTCCTCCAAGACATCGATCGCCACGGGCATGTGCCTGCCGACGGCCCTCCATGCTCTTGCCCATAGTGTCTCGACCTCTTGTTCCCGCTCCGCTCCGTACGCGCTTGCGAGTCCCTTCACAAAGTCCGCGGCCGTGGCGTCTATTTCCTCAAAGAGTTCGTCGGGAGCCCTGACCAGCAATTCGGCGATGCGTTGCTGCAAGGCCGTTTCCTCGCCCTCCCGTTCGGATGAACCGGGCATGGACCACAAGAAATGCTGCCAGAACATCGCGGGCCATTCGTCCTCGGCTCCCAACCGCTCCAACGCTTCTGCCGCCTTGTCGGGCTGTAATCGAGCAAGCCCTCGGAATTGATCGGCATCGATGCCTTCGTCATTGATTGCCGTTGCGACGTCCGCAGCCGTTCCGTCTAGCAGGTCCCGGGGCGCAAAGTCCTCATCGCCGATCCTCCGTACCTCAACTCGCCGCCTGGCGAACTCGCCCCTCTCGTCGTCCGCGTCCTCGCCCGGTTCCAGCTCGGCGGCAAGTTCCCTCGACCGCTTGTCGAGTCGCGCCCCGGAGACCGCAAGCTTGTGGAGACGCAGCGCCTTCTCCCGGCGGATCCACACGGGGTAATGGGATGGCGGGTTTCTCGGTTTAGGCTTCGGCCCCGCATGAATGGCGCGTATGATCTCCACGCGTAAGCCGCGCGGCACTCTCGATCCCGCCAACCGGAGGAAGCGTAGCACCTCCCGTTGGAATTCCCAGTCCCAAACGCCCGGGCGCCGGCCCGACACCAGGAGAGTCTTCGCCAACCGGATGTCGGACTTCGGATTCTCGGTCAGCGCGTGTAGCGCCAGCCTTCTGAAGAGCGAATGGCCCGACAGCACCCAGCGGCGGACCAGGTTGTCCCCGCGAGCACGGTCTCTCATTGCGAGTTCCAGATAGCTGTCGCGAACTAGGAGCGTGCGCCGTAGAAGTTTTGATGCTGGGCGATTGGCGCGCGGCCGCCGGAGAGGCGGGATTTTGGCCCGAGTGTGGACATCTGGCCCGCCCGACTCTGGGATGGAAATCCCAGACCGGAAGGCCGGAACGGAAGAGATTCGCGTTTCATACGCGGTCGATGGGCACTGCGCGCCCCGGAGCAAGTGCGTTGGCAGGCCAGCACCTGCCTCAGCACGTGGCCACCGTCCCCATCCGCTTGATGTTCAACGCCAAGCACACGAGGTCCCACTCGCCGCGCACCTTCGCCAAGCCTCGCAGGCTGAATCGTCGGAATCCGAGCACCTCCTTGATCCACCCGTTCGGCGCCTCCGAGAGCCACTTGCGTTGCGCGTACCGGGCTTTGCCCGCGGGGCGCGCCAGTTTCTCACCCATGCGGTGCGTGGCAGGGAGCCGGGCCGGGTCGACCGCCACCTGGGACTTGCCTTCACGCCCCAGCGCTACGTGCGCGTCGATGCCGCGATCTTCCAGCTCCAACAGATTCGGCTCGTTGCAGTAGCCCGCATCGGCCAGTACCACCGCAGGCTCGACCCCAAACGTCTCGTTGATCTCGTCGAGCATCCCCACCAGCTGACCCTGGTCGCTGGCCTGTGGCCCCACCTGAGTCGCGACGATGATCTGGTGCTCCCCATCGACCGCCATCTGCGCGTTGTAGCACTGCTGGAATCCCTCGCTGCTGGTCTTCATGATCTGGCTCTCGGGATCGGTGAAATTGCTCTGCGCCTTCGGCGCGGGCTCGCCGTAGGCCCGCTTGTAGGGCCGCCCGCCCCGGGGATTGCGGTCCTGCCCAGGCTCGCGCCCGCGCTCAGCGTCGCGCCCGCGTTGCGCCGCCTCCAAACGCGCTTTGGCTGCCTGGATCGCCGCCAGGCGCTTCTCCCTGCGTTGCAACTCCTCGGGCAACTCGTCGCCCCGGAAATCCTCGCCCCAACGATCGTCTTCTTCGGCGTCCACCATCCCCGCCTTCGTCAGCAGCGCCTCGATCTCCGCCTGCAAGCGAGCCGCCTCTTTGCCCATCCGCTCATAGCTCATCGCCTTGCGCTTGCTCGCGTTCGCTCGCACCTTCGTCCCGTCGACCGAGAGCTTGCCGAACCGCGCCAGTCCCATCTCGCGCGCCACCTGCACCACCCCCACAAACAGCTCGCTGAACTCCGCCAGATGTCGGCGGCGGAACTCACATACCGTGCGATGTTGCGGGAAGTTGCCCGCCGCGAGCATCCGAAACGCTACATCCTCCTCCAGCTTTCTCGCCACCGCACGCGAGGAGAATGTGCCCGTCGCGTAGGCATAGATCAGCACCTTGACCATCATCGACGGCTCGTAGGGGGCGTTGCGTCGACCGTCCCCCTCGTAGGGCGCATAGAACGCCGTCAAGTCCAGTGCATCGACCACATCGCTGACGTGATGAGCCAGGTGCCCTGGGGGAACCCACTCCTGCAAGTCCGGCGGCAGAAGCAAGGGCTGCTCCGGCTGGTAGGGACGATACGTGGTCGGCATCGGGCAGTTCCCAAACGCAACTGGCGTGTCGCATCATACTGCCCCCTGACGCCAATCCACCCACACCCCATCCAATACCAACTTCGCCGCGCGGATTTTTCTACGGCGCACGCTCCTAGGTCGATGAGGTGGCCGAAGCCTTCGTTACCGTGATGCCGATTCTGGTCGTGCTCCGCGATTGAAGGCCGGTAGAAAGACGAGTTCGAAGGGATCTCCTCGTGTTTCAGCCCGAGTCCCAGTGCGTGTTCCAGATGGCCTGTCAGCGTCTCCGCGTGGCGTGAGAGAACGCCTGGGCTCTTCAGGATTCCCTCGACGTGAGACCAGGAGTCCTCGTCGACCACCACCAGCTTTGGATGCCCGCATGCATCGATGGGCGGGATTGGTTCCGTTTCCCCGTCGTAGTACCGCGCGAACTCGAGTCGGGAAGAGGGACCTGGGACCATGATCAGACGTGGCGCCATACCCGCGATTGCCTCATCTTCGATGCGGCGGCGCTCGGTATCCGAGCCCGCCGCCTGGTAGTGCTGAAGACTCCAGAGGAAACCATGGGCGTCCTTCGGTTCGCTGTTTGCGAGGATGGTCCAGAGAAGCCTCAGTCGCGGCGGGATATCCGAATCCGCGTCGCCGAGCTCCATCCGAACCAGTTCCCGGAGACGCGGGTGCATGCGCCCCCCGCTCTGCAATACCCAGGCGAGGACCTGGGGCACGTGTAGATGACGCGCAATCCAGCGCGCCAAGTATGCCCTCGTCACGTCGAGGGCTTGCGGGTTGTGCACATGAAATCCGCTGTCGACCAGGCGCACAAACGCCGAGTCCAGATCGCCCGTGCCGGGGTTTGCCTTGTTTGCGGCGCAGCGCAGCAACCCTTCTTGCTGGAATGCCTGAAGCCAGCTCCCGACCTTCGGGAAGTCGTCTTCGTCAAGGATGGGGGCCGCCTCGGCAAGCGCCCTAGAGGCTACCGGGTCATCCAACGCCCATATGACCCGTTCGACCACCGGGTCGTTTGGCCCGGCCGGGAGTTTGCTAATGCCGTTGAGCGCGATCTGGGGTCGAAGCTGAATGGGATCGCTTCGGATCCGGGCCCACTCAATGAGCGTGTCGCCGAGGAGGCGGTGACCCTCCCGGCTGTCATACAGGATCGGTTTGACGTTTTTCGCAAGCCAGCTGTCGCGTGCCTTGTCCTGTCCGACGGGCGTTCCGTCGTGGGGCGCGAACGCGAACGCGTTCGCGAACCGTGCTCCCTTGTCGCGTTCCGCGGCAAGGGCATCGACCAGGTACCCCATGACAGGATCGGCCACGCCGTATCCGACGAAGATGACGGTGAATTCGCGGAACAGCTCGGTGACGAACCGTGCTGCCCACCGTTCGGTGAGATACCCACGCCCGAAGTCCGCCGCAGTAAGAACGAGGTTGGAGCCGTCGTCGCCGGGGCCGATGCGTCCGTGCAGATGCACGAGGCTCGACCAGCTGTGCCGCTTCGGTACCGGCAGCATCGGTGCGGCGTCGACGTATCGTTCTTCGAGTCCGGCTTCGACGAAACGGTTGTCGAAATTGGTGGTGACTAAGCGAACCCCCCGTTCGGTCCGCGAAACCGCAATGAGCGCCTCGTGGACTCGGAGCGGAGCGGTCGGCCGTGTCGAGAGACGGTCCATGACGGTGCGCCGCAGGACGGACGCTCCCAGGCGTTCCGGTCTCTCCAGGAGGCCTAGGGCCTTGTCGAATTGAGGCCTCCGGAGACCCGGTTCCGGCTCATCGAGGTGGAGGGCCTCCCGCTCGACCTCATCTGGCTCCATATGGTTTTCTTCGTAAACGTGATCCACGAGTTCCGCGAAGTTCGGAAGCCCGGAGCCGTCACCGCGCGAAACGCCTGCGCCGCAAAAGAAAACGACGCTGCCGCTATCGACCTCATTCATGAGGTGGACCGGGACCCTCGGACCATTCGACACCAGTTCAGGCATTGAGGGCTCTGGCGCACTCCGTCTCGATTGCTGTTCGCCGCTGCGAGCTGAAACGGATCCAATAGATTGAAATGGAAGTCTTGCTCATATCAGACAGCTTTGGAGTTTAGCGTTTGGCCGTTCTGTAGGTGACATAATGGTGACACGTCGATGCTTCTTCGCGTCATAGCCGCTCAGATAATTCTCTAAGTTGTTGATCTAGTTGGCGCGCCCGGCAGGACTCGAACCTGCGACCCCTTGATTAGGAATCAAGTGCTCTATCCGGCTGAGCTACGGGCGCTCCGCGTTCCATCGATAGCGGGGGCGCAGCGTTTGTCAATCGGGCAGGCCCGACTGCCGTCAAGGCCCCCTTACGCGTCGGCGAGCGCGGCCGGGCTCTCCGGCAAGATCTGTCCGCCGTCGAGCACCAGCGCCTGGCCGGTGATGTATCGCGCCTGATCGCTGGCGAGGTAGACCGCAGCATAGGCGATGTCCTCGGTCTCGCCGATATAGCCGGCCGGAATGATTGCCGTGATTTCGTTGACTTGATCGCCGCCGAGCTCCATCAGGCCCTGCGTCATGATGGTACCAGGGGAGATCGCGTTCACAGTGATATTGTGCTTGGCGAGCTCCAGCGCCGCGCCGATGACGAACGCGTTCACGCCCCCCTTGGACGCCATGTAGTGGGAAAGCCCCGGCCAGCCCACATTGGGTCCGGTGATCGACGAGATGACAACGATGCGGCCCTGCGCCTGCGCCTTCATCTGCGGTATGCACGCCCGGACGCCGTAGAAAACGCCCTTCAGATTGGTGTCGAGCACGTCGTCCCAGACCTGGTCGGTCATGTCGACGATATGGGACGTAGGGAAGACGCCGGCGTTGGCGCAGAGGATGTCGATAGCGCCGTAGCGCTCGATGCAGGTTGCCGCCATTCGCTCCATGTCGGCGCGATTCTTGACGTTGGCCTGGAGAAACGACGCTTCGCCGCCGGCCGCGACAATCTCCTTCGTCGTGGCCTGACCCGCGTCGGCGCTTCGATTCACCACAAGCACCCTTGCGCCTTCCTTCGCAAACACCGCCGCGATGCCCTTGCCGATGCCGCGGCCCGCCCCGGTTACGATCGCGGCCTTTCCCTGCAACGTAATCGCCATACTCTCCTCCTGCCGGTTGCGGGCGGACGATAGCACGGAGCGTCGCGCGGAACGCGCGCGGGGGTGCACGATGCGCTGCGCGCCTTTCATGCTCTCGGGCGGACGGCATCGCGCGGGCCATGACCGTGGCGAGAATTCCGGGCTAGAGTGACGGCGCTGCGAAGCGAGGATGCGGATGAGGGGCGAAGAGCTGGTCTTTTTCGGATGGCCCGATCTGGCCGGCCTCATGCGCGGGCGCGCGTTCCCTGCCGCAGACCTCGATCAGCGCCTCGAAACGGGCATCGGTTGGGTGCCGGTGGCGCAGGCGATCAGCCCTCTCTCCACGCTCGCGCCGAGCCCTTGGGGCGCGCTCGGCGATGTGTGGCTGGCGCCCGACAGGAGTGCCGGCGCGCGCGTCGATCTGTGGCCGGAGCAGCCACCTTTCCACGCCTATATCTGCGATGGCATAGCCCCGGACGGCACGGCCTGGGAGGCGTGCCTCAGGGCATTTCTACGGCGGGCGCTGGCCGATTTAGAACGCACGTTCGCGCTCCGGCTGATGGTGGCCTTCGAACAGGAGTTCTACCTGGTGGAGGGGCTGGAGCGGCCCGGGCCCAACTACAGCATCATCGCCCACGAGCAGGCGTTGTCCTTCGGCGCCGTGCTGATTGCCGCGCTGCGTGCGGCAGGTCTCGAGCCGGAAACCTTCGAGCCGGAAGGCGGGCCCGGCCAATACGAAGTGAACTGCCGGCCGGCGCTCGGCCTCGCTGCCGCCGACCGGGCACTCATGGTGCGCGAGCTCGTGCGCGCCGTCGCCGGGCGCGAGGGATACCGCGCAAGCTTCACGCCGATGATCGCGGCACAGGGCTTCGGCAATGGCGTCCACGTGCACTTCAGCCTGCAAGACCTAACGGGCGCGTCGGTTTCGCACGATCCGTCGCAGCCGGCTGGCGTCGCCGCGCAGGCCGGCAGCTTCGTCGCGGGGATCATGCGTCGCCTGCCGGCACTCACGGCGTTCACGGCACCGTCGCCGGTCTCCTACCTGCGGCTCGCACCGGGCCACTGGGCGGGCGGGGCCGCGGCCTTCGGCGCCGATAACCGGGAGGCAGCGATCCGCATCTGTGCGGGCCGGCACGGGCCCGGTGGCATCGACGCGCGCCAGTACAACTTCGAGTTTCGCTCCGCCGATGCCGCAGCCTCGCCCCATCTCACGCTGGCCGTCCTGGTCCACGCCGGACTCGAAGGCCTACGCGAGGGCTTGCCGACTCCGCCTCTGATCGAGCGCGATCCGTCCGATCTCACCGATGCGGAGCGAGAGGCGCTCGACGTCCGCTGGCTTCCGCGTTCGCTCGAAGAAGCGCTGGCGGCGGCGGAAGCAGACGACGAGGTGCGCGGCTGGTTTCCAGATGCGCTCTGGCAGGCCTATGGTTCGCTCAAGCGCCACGAGCTCGCGGCGGTGGCCGAGCAATCTCCCGACGCAGTGATTCGGAGCTATCTCGATGCCTATTAGTGACATTGCCGACGCGTTGCCACTCGTCGACCATCACTGCCACGGCTTGTTTCCCGCGGACCTGGACGACGAGCGACTAGCAGATTCGCTGAGCGAGGCCTTTGCGCCGGCACCGCCCGGCACGAGCCACTGGGACAAGCCGGTCGCGCTCAGCGTCCGGCGCTGGTGCGCGCCGGTTCTAGACCTGCCCCCGCTCTGCCCGCCGGCGGAGTACGCCGAGCGTCGCCGTGCACTCGGTGCGGCTGAGGCAAACCGGCGCTTCCTCGCCGGATCCGGGATCGGCACCTACATCGTCGATAGCGGCAACCGGCCGGAGGAGCTTTGCAGCGTATCCGACGTCGGCGCGATCGCCGGTGCGCCGGCGCGGGAAATCGTGCGGATGGAATCGGTCGCAGAGAGTGTCGTGCAGGGCGGCGTCTCGGCGGCGGGCTACGCGCAGGCCTTCGAGACAGCCGTGCGCGACGCCATCGACGATGAGAACGTCGTCGGCCTCAAGTCGATTCTCGCCTATCGCGCGACGCTCCGCATCGACTACGGAAGCCCGACGCCCGCCGAGGTTGAGGCCGCGGCCGGGCGTTGGCTCGCCGAGATCGAGCAGATTGGCACGGTGCGCCTCACCGACCCGGTGATCGAGCGGCACCTGATCTGGACCGGCGCTGACATCGCACGCGAACGCGGCTTCCCAATCCAATTCCATATCGGCATCGGCGATCCCGACATCGAGCTCCACCGGGTAGACCCGAGCCATCTCACACCATGGATCAAGGCGGTGGAGCCCTGGGGCTTCCCCATCACGTTGCTCCACTGCTACCCGTTCCACCGCGAGGCGGGCCTGATGGCGGAGAACTTCCCGCAGGTCTATTTCGACGTGGGCTTCGCGTTGAACTGGGTGGGGCCGAGCTACCAGCGGATCATGGACGAGGCGCTCGAGCTCGTGCCCTTTACGAAGCAGCTCTACAGCTCCGACGCCTTCGGCCTCGCGGAGCTCTACTACCTGGGGGCACGGCGCTTTCGCACCGCTCTCACCCGTGCTCTCGGGCGCTGGGTGGAAGAGGACGAATGCACGGTTGCCGAGGCCGAGCGGATCGCGTCCCTGATCGGCGTCGAGAACGCCCGGCGCATTTACAGGGTCTAGGCGCGCCGATGAGTACGCTGTTGCTCGGGCCGGACGACCCGCCGCCCTTCGAAACGCCTAACGAGAGGGGCCCGTCGCGGGCGCTGGTCGTCTGCGATCACGCGAGTTGCCGAATACCGGCTGCGCTCGGCACCCTTGGCCTGAGCCAGGTCGAGCGCTCGGAGCATATCGGCTGGGACATCGGGGCGGCTGCCGTGGCCCGGCGTCTCTCGGCGCTTCTCGACGCGCCGGCGGTTCTCGCGGGCTATTCCCGCCTGGTGATCGACTGCAATCGCCCCGCCGCGGCGCCGGACCGGATTCCCGCGATGAGCGATTCTGTCCCGGTGCCCGGCAACACGGGCCTCGACCAGGCGGCGGTGGACGCGCGGATTGCAGAGATTTTCATGCCCTATCACGACGCCATTGCCGCCGCCCTCGATCGTATGGCAGCCGTCGGCCAGGTGCCGGTGCTTGTAGCGGTCCACAGCTTCACCCCGCAGCTTGCCGGCGGCGACCCACGGCCGTGGGAGATCGGCATCTGCTGGGACAAGGACTGGCGAATGGCGGACCCCATGATCGAACGGCTGCGGGCCGACGGCCTCGTGGTCGGCGCCAACGAGCCCTACGATTTTGGCGTGCTCACTGATTACACCGTGCCCGTGCACGCCGAGGGTCGGGGGCTGCCCTCGCTACTCATTGAAATCCGCAACAGCGAGATTCGCACGGCGGGGACGGTCGAGACCTGGGCGGCGCACCTCGCCGGCCACATCCGCGCGCTGCTCGAACTCCCGGTAACGCAACGGTTGGAGCGCGACGTCGGATAGCATCGGGGCGACGAGGCGCTTACTCGAAGGGGAGGCGGTCCAGATTGCCCTTGGGCTCGGCGGGCCGCAGGCGCCGCGTTAGATAGCGGCGTAGGAACTCCTTCTCCCAGGCGCGGGTGCGCTCGAGCGCTTGCGTAAGCTCCGGCTCTTCCATCGTCATCATCACGACGTAGGCGTAGTTCTCGGCGGCGGCGCCGATCTCCTGCAGGTTCGCCTCCGGGTCGCCGGCGATGATCGTCGCCGTGCTGAGCAGGAAGAGCGCCTCCTCATCGTCCTTCGGCACGCCGAGACCGCGTGCGTAGAGGACTCCGAGATTGAAGCGGCTGGCCGCATCGTCCTGCTCGGCTGCACGCCTGAACCACTTCGCTGCCACCGCGTAGTCGCGCTCGACACCCAGGCCGCCGGCGTGGATGGTGCCCATGTTGAACTGGCCGGTGACGTCGCCCTGTTCGGCGGCGCTCCGGGTCCAGCGCAGCGCTTCCGCATAGTCGATCGCAACGCCCTCGCCGCGGATGTAGAGGCTGCCAAGGGCTGCCTGAGCGCGCGCGTTACCTGCTTCGGCGAGCGGCCGCCACGCCTCGAGCGCAGCGGCCATGTCGCCCCGCTCGTAGGCGGACTGACCCGTCTCCCAATCTGCGGCGACGGGCCGAATGCCGGCCGCCAGCGCTGCGAGAGCGAGCGAGACGGCGAGCGCGAATAGCGTCCACCGCACATCGCGGCGTGGCTGACCGTTCATTCCCATTCAATCGTTCCCGGTGGTTTCGAGGTCACATCGTAGACCACGCGGTTGATGCCCTTCACCTCGTTGACGATGCGGTTCGCGACGCCGCCGAGGAAGCTCATGTCGAAATGGTAGAAGTCGGCGGTCATGCCATCGGCCGACGTGACGGCACGGAGCGCGCATACATTCTCGTAAGTGCGCGCATCGCCCATCACGCCCACCGTCTGTACCGGCAGCAGCACCGCGAAAGCCTGCCAGATGGTGTCGTAAAGGCCGCCGTTGCGAATTTCCGCGATCAGGATCGCATCGGCCTGTTGCAGGATCGCGACCTTCTCCTCCGTCACCCCGCCCGGAATACGGATTGCGAGACCGGGTCCGGGGAAGGGATGGCGCCCGGTGAGCTCCTCGGGCATCCCGAGAGTGCGACCGAGCGCCCGCACCTCGTCCTTGAAGAGCATGCGAAGCGGCTCGACCAAGCTGAGCTTCATGCGCTCCGGCAGCCCGCCCACGTTGTGGTGGGACTTGATGACCGCGCTCGGACCGCTGACGGAGACGGACTCGATCACGTCCGGGTAGAGCGTTCCCTGGGCCAGAAAGTCGGCATCGCCGGCGCTTCGCGCGGCCTGCTCGAACACGTCGATGAAGGTGGCGCCGATGATCTTGCGCTTCTCCTCGGGCTCCGTGATGCCGGCGAGCCTTTTCAAGAACACGGCTCGCGCGTCCTCATGGACAAGCGGGATGTTGTAGTGCCTGCGGAAGAGGCTCGTGACCTCCTCGGCCTCACCCTGGCGCATGAGGCCGGTGTCGACGAACACGCAGGTGAGCTGTGCCCCGATCGCCTCGTGCAGCAGGACCGCGGCCACCGACGAATCCACGCCGCCCGACAGGCCGCAAATCACCCGCCCGTCACCGACCTGCGTGCGAATTGCCTCGATGGCGCTGGTGCGGAACGAGGCCATCGACCACATGCCTTCGCAACCGGAGACACGGCGCGCGAAGTTCTTCAGAAGCGTCCCACCGTGGGGCGTGTGCACCACTTCGGGGTGGAACTGGATGCCGTAGAAGTGGCGTGCATCGTCGGCGATGGCGGCGAAGGGCGCTGAGTCGGTGCGCGCCACCACGCGAAAGCCGCTTGGGACCTCCGCCACCGCGTCGCCGTGGCTCATCCACACTTGCTCGCGCGCTCCCACCTGCCAGACGCCATCGAAGAGCGCGCAGGGCTCGACGATGTCGAGGTGCGCCCGGCCGAACTCGCGCTGGGCGGTGGACTCGACAGTGCCGCCCAGCGCCGCGCACATCGCCTGCTGGCCGTAGCAAATGCCGAGTAGGGGAATGCCGAGCGTGTAGATGCCATCGTCCGGGCGTGGCGCCTCAGTCTCGGTGAGCGATGCCGGCCCACCCGAGAGGACGACGCCCTGCGGCGCGAGGCGTTCGATCTCGATAGCCGGCGTCGAGTACGGCCTGATCTCACAATAGACCCCGGCCTCGCGTATGCGACGCGCGATCAGCTGGGTCACCTGCGAGCCGAAATCGAGGATCAGGATGTGCTCGGTCATGAGGCACCGTCGCGCGAAGCGCACATCAGAGGCTCACGTCGAGAAATCGCACACGTCGTCAAGAAGCATGACCGTACTTTCACTTTTCTAGACCCGGTCAAGGTGCACGTCGATCATTCGCGAGCCTGCGGACGGCGGAACCATTACAACGAGCCGCTTGCAAAATTCTGATCGATTCGGAGCGGCGCAAGAACACCCAAGCTAGCAACGACGTCCGCGCACGGCAATTGGTGCGATTTTGATGGCGACCATGGTCGGATCGGCGTTGGCACAGCCTCCGATTCGGTATTTTCGTCGAACTTCGGGCGCGTTTGGCCGCACCGTCTTTCGAGAAGTGCGGCCACCGTGATGGCGAAGGAGACGAGCCGGACTAGATCGGCGGAACGATGAGGCGCATCAGCTGGCTGGCCGTCAGCACGGTCATGCCGAACATGAGGTGGGCGAGAACCTTGTCGTACCCGCGCACGCGGACATGGCGGCCGCCGAACTCATCCTTGAGCCGCCCATTGATCCGCTCGGACCCCGAGCGCACGACGTAGCGACGCTCCTCGGGAAAGACGAGACCGAGCGTGCGCCGCGCCTTCTTCTCCTGCTTCAACGCCTCTTTCATGTCGACCGAGCGGCGGGGGTTCACGTCGATGATCGGCTTGTGGCCCAGCAAGATGCTGTGCGCCCAGATCTCGATGGAATCATAGGCCGCGTCCATAAGGTCGTAGAGGTTCTCGACCCGCCCGGCCGTCAGGGTCCCCAACGGAATCGCCACCTGGGAGTCATGCGTCGACGCAGACGTCATGATGCAGCTGACGGGGATCCCGCCATCGGCGGTATCGACGTGCAGCTTGTACCCGATCCAGGAGGTGGTATGGCCCTTGGCGTTGCGCTTGCTGCCGACATCGCAGGCCCTCGGCAGGTCCGCCAGCATCTGCGGAAGGCTCATCGTCAGTTGCCGTTCCAGCCGGCTCGGCTCCTTCGCCCGCGCCTCTCCCTTGCGGGGCCGCCCCCGCTTGCGCCGCCGCTTCGGCTTCGCTGCCTTCGGCTTCGCCGCCGGCTTCTCCCGCGCTTCAATCGCCGTCGCATCCCGCGAGATGTGCTCCACCAGATGGCCATCCATCGTCCGCGCAATCAGCGTCTCATGCAGACGGCTGGCCAGACCGCTCTCGGCAAACTCGGAAAAGGCCCGCGAAAACGTCGCCTCGCTCGGAAGCCGGCCGGCACCGCTCCAGCCGCACAGCCGCCATAGCCTGCCGTCAACCTCAAGACGCTCGATCAGGCCGCGCGTCGTCGGAACGTCGAACACGGCCTTGGCTATGAAGGCGCGCGCCAGCGCCGCGCGGTCCTCCTCCGGACGCCCTACCTGGCCGCGGAAGTAGGGCAGAAGAGCCTCGACCCGCACCAGTTCCAGAACCGCGACGAACAGCTCGTAGCGCTCGCCCATCGGGCCAAGCTCGCTCTCGAGCCTCGGGAACAACTCTTGTTGAAAGGCGTACCAGTAATCCGATAGCATCTCGCGCAGGGACACGGCTCCACTCCTCCGTGGGCATCATGCGGTGTTTTGCGGCAGCACATGATACTCACGAGGGTGGGCCGGTCCCACCGCAAAGGCCTTCACTCAGGCAGAAAAGCCGCTCGCCTCAGCTGTTTTGCAAGAGGCTCCAACGTCCATTCATGCCGAATACAGTCGGCGCCAGCCGGGCGGTGCGATGGACTGCAGCACGGTTGCCGCCTATGGTGAAAGTGCATGGAATTCGCAAAGCTGGTGGTCGTGGATAACACGACACCTGCCCAGTCAAAAGTGTCGGAGACACCGTCGCCACGACCAGGGCGCTCGTGCACGATGCTCCCGGCAAGCCCAGCGGTTGCCAGCCGCGACAAGCGAACTCAGGCCAAGGCGACGGCCTGGCTTCGGGGCGCAGCGCTTGCGTGCGGGTTGCTGGCGGCGATTGTGTGGTCCGGCGCGCTCGCCGCTGGCCCGATCGACGACGCGCTCTCCCTGGTCGCTCAGGAACGTTATGCGGAAGCGCGCGAGTTGCTCGAGCCGCTGTTGGAACGTGAGCCCGACACGCCCGGTGTGCGTTTGCTGTTTGGCGTTCTGCATGCGCGCGAAGGAAACTTCGTCGCGGCAATCGCCGTATTCGAGAGCCTTCGGAACGATCACCCCTCGATGTTCGAGGCGCACAATAACCTCGCCGTGCTCTACGCGAAATTGGGTCGGCTCGACGATGCGCGCAAAGCGCTCGTCGCGGCAGTGGACTTGAATCCGGATGCCGTCGTCTATGCCAATCTAGGCGATGTTTACATGAAGCTTGCGGAACGTGCGTACGAGCGCGCTCATGCGCTTCGCGTTGTCGATGATCCTGCGCCGGCGGAGAGCGAAGAGCCCGTCGCATTGTCGGAGCCGGAGGCAACGCCTGTCGAGCCTGTCGCTGTTGAGACGATGAAGGAGGACGTGCAGGCGCCCCCCACTGAACCGCAGCAACCCGAAATCCCGGAAGAGCCCGAGGCAGTGCCCGCCCAGGCGCTAAGTGAGGGCTGTGTACACGTCGGCTGGTTCAAGGACCGTGCTTCCGCCGACGAGGCGGCGGCGTGGATGCGCTCGCGCGGCGCGGAGGAGGTCGAGGTGGGCGAAGAGGAGCAGCAAGTCATCAAGAACTACCAAGTGTACTTGCCGCCGGCCTCAAGCCGCGAGGCGGCAACCGCAGTTGCGCGCGAGCTTGGCGATAAGGGCGTCGGCGATATCTGGATCATCGCCAACGGCCCCCAGGCGAACGGAATTTCCCTCGGAGTCTTCCGAAGCAAGCAGAATATGACTCGCCGTGTCGCCGAACTGGAAACGTTGGGCTACTCCGTCACGACTACGGCGAACATGAAGTCCGTCACCGAGTATGCCGTCGAGGCGCGTTCGGGCAGCGACCGTTCTGCCTTCGACGATGCCTGGAAGGCGAAGTTTCCGGAATTTGCCATCCGCTACGCCGATTGCGCCAATCCGACCTGAAGGCGGGGAGGGCAGCGTAATGCGGCTCTGGAACTACGCGGTCAAGGTCGCGGATCTTTACGCAGCGGCGGCCTCCTACACAGATACCATGGGCGGCGAGCTCCGCCTCTCCGGCCGGGTGTTCGGCTGCGACTACTGGGAGCTCAGGCTCGGCGGTACGCGGCTGCTGCTGTTCACCAAGGCGCCCTACGAAGACCTGCTGGACGAGCCGCTGCCTCTCGCATTCCTGCACGTCGTGTTCGAGGTGGACGATTTCGATGCCGAAGTCGTCTGACTGCGCGAATCGGGCGTCCCCTTTATCCTCGAGCCGCAGGAGATCGAGGTCGAATTCGGGCGCCGCCGCATCGTCTTCTTCGTAGCATCCGACGGCGTGCGCACGGAGATCATGCAAGTCATCACCGACACCGGCGTCGCCTGAGCGGAGAGCAGAGAGGGATTGGGATGGAGCGATGCAGCCCGCACGCGTGGCGCACGCCCGTGGTCGGCGATCTGGCGCTGGTTTGCGACGAATGCGAGTGCCGGCTCGATCGCGCGCGAGACATCACGCCCGAGGTGCAGGCGAACATCATGCGCGACTATCGCCGCCACTTCGGGCCCATCGTGAGCGGGCATTTCGAGGAGGCGTTGGAGGCCGCCGTGGCGGCCGCGCGGCAACGGGCGGAGATCGACCGGTCGGGTGGGTCCGAGGCACCCGAGGAGGGGAGCGCCTGACGTGCGGCGCTTCCTGAGGGATGCAGCCGTCGCGCTGTTCGTGGGTGCCGTCCTGGTTGTGCTCGCCATGGCCATCAATAAGCCGTCCGACAACGATCCGCTCGACGCCGGCCAAACACCGGCCCGGGAGGCGCCTGAGCGCTAGCACTGCCCCATCTCACGTTTTGAGACGGCTGCCCAGATGGTCGATGGCCGCCGAGACGCCGCCCTTGCCATGCGGAATATCGAGCGCGGTGAGTCCGGTTTCGATGGCGCCGAGCGTGCCGAGCATCATGGGCGCGTTCACGTGTCCCATGTGGGCGATACGGAAGGCGTGGCCACCGAGCGGCCCGAGTCCGATGCCGAGGCTCACGTTGCAGACCTCCCAGCACCAGTCGAGCAGCTGGCTCAGGTGGGGATCGTCCATGAGAATTGTGGTCACCGTCGGCGAGCGCTCCGACGGCTCGGGGATATTGAATTCGAGGACCCCCGCCTCCCGCCAGCGCTCGACCGCTGCCTGAGTCGCACCGGCCAGGAGCTCGTGGCGACGGAAGGCGTTTTCCAGGCCTTCTTCGAACAGCATGTCGAGGGACTTGCGCAGCCCGAACAGCAGGTGCACCGGCGGCGTGCCGCAGTACTTCATGTAGTGGAGTTCGCCCTCTCGCGCGGTCCAGTCCCAATAGCGCGTCCTCAGCCCGGCATCGGCATGGGCGGCGAGCGCGGCCGCACTTGCCCCGATGAAGCTCAGGCCCGGCGTCATCATGAGCCCCTTCTGCGCACCGGCTACTGCGACATCGATGCCCCAGCCGTCCATCTCGAAGGGCATCGAGCCGAGCGACGCGATGACATCGACCATGAAGAGCGCACCGTGACCGCTCGTATCGATGGCCTTGCCCAGTGCCGCGATGTCGTTCACGACGCCGGAAGCCGTGTCCACCTGAACGACCAGGATGGCCTTGATCTCGCCTGCGCGATCGGCACGAAGGCGTGCTTCCAGCGCCTCGGGTGACACCGCCCGTTGTGGCTGTTCCGCCAGCACCTCGACCTCGACGCCGAGCGCCTCCGCCATCTCGCCCCATCCGACTGCGAAGCGACCGCTCTCGAGCACCAGCACCTTGTCGCCGCGCGACAGTACGTTTGAGAGCGCCGCCTCCCAGGCACCATGGCCGTTGGCAATATAGATGTAGGTGCGGCCTTGCTCCGTGCGGAAGACGCGCCGGAGATCCTCCAGGCAGCTGTCGGTGACAGCGGTCAGCTCCTCGCCATAGATGTCGACGGCCGGCCGGTGCATGGCCTGCAGCACTTTGTGAGGAACGGTGGTCGGGCCGGGAAGGGCTAGGAATTCGCGGCCGCGGCTTACGGTCATGGCGCACCTCTTGGGGTTCGGCGGCCGGTCGGGCCGCCGGAGCTTGCCCTACCCCTCCCGCAACGGTTCGGCAAGCCTGTCGTCTAAACGCCCGGCGGTACAATGCAGCGCGGAATTGGGGACTCGTGCCTCACAAACCCATCTGGGTGAGAGCCGCCTGCGTGAGAGCACTGCCAGGGCGGCCCATCTCCATCACAACGTTGTAGTGGTGAAGGCCCTCGATCTCCATGACCGTGGCCTCGAAGCCACGGGCGTGCCAGGCCTCGGCGAAGGCCCGGTTCTGGGCGACGAATGCCGCTGTCTCCGCCGCGCCGACGGCTGCGATGAGTGGCCCGCCTGCGCCGGCCGGCGGCAGGTTGTGGATCGGGCTGTTGCGCGTCGCCGCCTCGGCGTCGAGCCGGATATCGTCGTTGATGCTGGTCTCCATGAGCGGCGTCAGGTCGAAGATGCCGGAGATCGCAGTGCCGCCCTTCACCAGATCGGCAGGACGCCGGCGCGCTGTCCAATCGGTACAAAGCATCATGGCGGTGAGGTGCCCGCCGGCGGAGTGACCGGAGACGAAGATGCGGTCCGGATCGCCGTTGAGGCGGCCGGCATTGTCGGCGATCCATTCGAGCGCCGCGCGGCATTGCTCGATGATCGTGTCGAGCGTCACCGCCGGCGCCAGCGTGTAGTTGAGCGAGACGGCCGCGCCACCGGCGGCGACGAAGCCTTCGGCGGGAAACGAGTGCACATCCTTGTCCATGGCACGCCAATAGCCGCCGTGGATGAAGACCTGAATCGGGGCGCCGCTCGCAGGTGCCGGGAAGAGGTCGGCAGTCATGTTGGGGCCGGCGCCATAGCGGACATCGAGGATGCAGTCGAGAGAGTCGCGGACCCGCGCGCTCTCGGCCTCCCACACCGCCAAATACTCTTCGAAGTCCAGGTGGCGCAGGCGCAGATTGTAGCCCGCCTCCTGGGGAAGTTTCCTCTGCTCGTTCATCCTCATATTCCCGTGGTTGCCTGCCGCCGTCACTCTCCACGCAGTACGTCGAAGGCGATGCTGATGCGCTCGCCCGGGCCGGTGAAAGGGAGGGTGCGGTGAAACATGTAGGAGGGGAAGAGCAGCATCAGCCCCTCCTTGGGTTCGATCAGGCGGGTCTCGGGCTCCGCCCTGATCTGAAAGTCCCAGTAGGGGCGGCCGAACTCGATCCACCCTGCCGTCCCGTCGTCGTCTGCGCCGAGGGAGGAGGGGAGGGCAACGTAATAGACCCCGCTGAGCCAGGCCGAGGGGTGTATGTGGGGCACCTGATAGGCGCCTTCGTCAAGGATGACCCCCCACGCAGTGAATCTGATGCGATCCGGGATATTGGCGAGGAAGGGGTGGCTCGGATCCTGCGACACTGCGTCTCGATAGCGGTCCACCCCGTGCGCCACCAGCGCGCCGAACGCCGCCGCCGGGCCACGACCTGGCAGTAGCTCGCCGGTGCTCTGGCCGCGCTCCATCGAGTAGCTCTCGGGCGCTGCCTGCAGCGTCGGGTGATTCCGAACATGCGCTGCCAGCGCCGCGTTGAAGGCGCTTATATCGGCAAAGTTCGCGGGCGGCGCGGAGTGCTCCTGACGAAGCAGACGATCGAAGTCGAGCAGCGACCGTGCTTGGTCCTTCTCGCCTGCCTCCCACAAGGCGACGGCCTTCATCGCGAGCGCGCCGCTCTGGCCCGGCTGCCGTGCCAGCAGATCGTCGCACGCCTTGAGCGCCGCGCGTGGCTCCCCCCGGTCGAAATAGGCATGAACGTGGCGCGGTTTCCCCACCTCGAACGAGGCGTCGAGAATGTCCACTCTGAGCGTCGCCGCCTGCCCGTACGCCACCACGGCCTCGTCGAGCCGACCTTGGGCATAGAGGACGTTGCCGAGGGCGAAGCACGCCTCGGCATTCTCGGGCTCGATGGCAAGCACCTGGCGGAAGGCGCTTGCGGCCTCGTCGAGATCGCCCTTGGCGTGATGGACCAGTCCGATACGGAGCACAGTGCCGGCATGGTTGGGGCGGAGCACGGCGGCCCGGCCTAAGGCCTCGGTGGCCCCGTCGAGGTCCCCCTTGGCCCGTAGCGCCTGGCCGAGATTGACGTGGGTCTCGGCCCTTTCCGGGTCGAGTTCGACAGCGCGCCGATAGGCTGTGAGCGCGGCGTCGAGACGGCCGGCGGCCTGGAGCACGTTGCCGAGGTCGTTGTGCGCGCCGGCGTCTCCGGCGTCGAGGGCGACCGCTCGATGCAAGAGGGCCGCCGCCTCATCCACGGCATCGAGCCGGAAGGCGACGAGCGCTGCGGCCTTCAGTGCATCCCGATGGTCGGGCCGGGCGGTCAGAACCGTGCGGTAAAGCGCCCGTGCCTCTGCGAGCCGCCCGGTCCGCGCATAGAGCGCGGCGCGGCGCATCGACTCGCGGACGCGAGTCGGCGAAAGCCGCGCGCCCTCGATGCCGCCCGCTCGGCGATCGCTTGCCGTCACCTCGCCACTCCTCCGTGCGCCAAGCGTGATGGCGGCGATGCTACCATGTTCGATGCTGCGCTCAGCCGCCGGCCGTCCGACGATACCCCGCCGGACCGGGCCGGTGGCACGACGCGTAGCGCACGAGCTTTCGGGTCAGCGTCGGCAGCGCATAGTCCGAGAAGCGCGCGGGCGGGCACCAGATATCGCCAGGGACTCCGTCGCCATCGGTCTCGGCCGCGGCCACCGTAAGCTCGATCTCGAAATGGGTGAAGCCGTGGCGCACTGGCTCGGGCAGCGCCTGCCACTGGCGCTCCTCCGGCGCGTGGGCTCTGGCCTCCGCCAGAGTCCACGGCTCCGCGCGCCAGGGGGTGGTAGGCAGCTCAATCATACCGCCGAGCAAACCCGTCTCCGGCCGCCGCCTCAGAAGTACGGCTCCATCCGCGCGCATCAGCCAGAATGAGACGCCGTGACGCAGCGGGCGCGGCCGCTGCGGCGCCCGGTGCGGCAGGGTCTCGGCCATGCCCCGTGCGCGGCCTTCGCAGGCGTCGCGCCAGGGGCAAGCGGGACAGCCCGGATTACGCGGGGTGCAGACGGTCGCACCGAGATCCATCAGTGCTTGCGCGTAGTCGCCCGGCCGGGTCTCGGGCGTGAGTTCGGCGGCAAGCGTGTAGAGCCTGGGTTTCGCCGTCGGAAGCGGAGTCTCGACCGCCCGCAGGCGTGCCATCACCCGCTCGATATTGCCGTCGACGACGGTCGCCGGCCGGTCGAATGCAATGGCTGCGATCGCCGCAGCGGTGTAGCGCCCGATCCCCGGCAACGCCCGCAACGCCTTTTCTTCGGGCGGGAAGCGCCCGCCGTGATCGGCCAGCACCTGCTGCGCGCAGGCGTGCAGGTTGCGGGCGCGGGCGTAGTAGCCGAGCCCTTGCCAGGCGTGGAGCACGTCGTCGAGCTCGGCCTGGGTCAGCGCCTCTAGGGTCGGCCAGCGCGCCAGAAACCGTTGAAAGTAGCCCACGACGACCGGAACGGTGGTCTGCTGCAGCATGATCTCGCTGAGCCAGACCCGGTATGGGTCCGACGGTACGCCGGGCGCGGCGCGCCATGGCAGGCGGCGACGGTGCCGGTCGTACCAGTCGAGCAACATCCGGGCCAGCTGCGACGGCGCAACGGGTTTCGCCATCGGGGCGCTTGTCATCGGCGCCTCAGCCACTTCACAGCGGGCGTCGTTGGGCGTACACCTTGGGTTGGAACCCCCGACGTTCGGCTCCGGACATGCGCAAGGCCCGCCAGGCGCAGCCGCTCTCCACGCTGATCCAAAGAATTACCGCCGGGTCCTTCGAGGCGCGCGGGCTCGCAGCAGCGGGGATCGCCGCCGAGTGGCCCGCGATCGTGGGCGAGACTGTCGCCGCCTACTCGTGGCCCGACCGCTTGCGACCGGATGGCACACTCAGGATATGCGTCTCTGGGCCGGTAGCGGTCGAGCTTCAGCATCTCGAACCCCAGATTCTCGAACGAATTGCCGCCTATTACGGCTACCGCGCAGTGACGCGGATCGCCTACGTAAACCGTGCGCCGTCGGCGCGACCAACGACGGGTGCGGAGCGCCAAACGCCGCCCAAAATCGACTCGGAGTCGGTCGAGCGTGTCGAATCCGCCGTCGGTTCTACCCGGGACGGTCGTCTGAAGACAGCGCTTGGAGCTCTCGGCCGAGCGGTCATCGCCCGCTCGCATAAGACATAACGCATTGAAAATGCCCACATATTCTGGCTGAAACAGTAAGGTTCATCGTTTGCGGGTGCGAAAGCCCAACGCCTCGATTCCCGGAACTATACTTTTCGTTACCGGCGTGCGTACAGTCCGGCCCGGAATGGTCAATGAGGCCGCCATACCGCTGGAAACCCCGCCGGGTGCGGGAAGTGTCTCGGTGTTTTCGTCCGTCCGACAAGTGGACCAGCCGCCGCTGGCACTGCCGCCGGATTTGGCCTTCGACACAAGGCTCCGCATGGAGGGCCTGCGTTTCCTTAGCATGCTGCCCTCGTCCGCCGTTCCCGTCGCGTTCCTGGACCCGCAATATCGCGGCGTGCTCGATCATCTCGCCTACGGCAACGAGGGTGTAAGCCGTGGCGCCGGCCGGGCCGCCCTGCCGCAGATGACCGATGAAATCCCGTCGTTCATCCGCGAAATCGACCGCTGCCTGATGCCGAGCGGTCACCTCTTCCTGTGGACGGACAAGTATCACCTTTGCACAGGCTTCGGGGATTGGCTCGACGGCACATCCCTCGAAATCGTGGACATGGTGACCTGGCACAAGCAGCGGATCGGCATGGGCTATCGCACCAGGCGCGCGAGCGAGCATCTGATCGTCCTGCAGAAGGCGCCGCGCAAGGCCAAGGGCGTGTGGAAAGTCCACACCATCCCGGACGTGTGGAGCGAGAAAGTCGGCAAGCGCGACCGCGTCCACCCCAAGCCGGTGGGCCTCCAGAGCGCCCTGATCGAGGCGGTCAGCAACCCGGGCGACGTGATCATCGATCCCGCCGCGGGCTCGTTTTCGGTC
Source organism: Alphaproteobacteria bacterium (assembly GCA_965262755.1). Classification (GTDB taxonomy): domain Bacteria; phylum Pseudomonadota; class Alphaproteobacteria; order UBA828; family UBA828; genus WTGU01. The sequence continues at coordinate 3,831,178 of OZ253557.1, forward strand.
ATGGAGGCGTGCAGACAGAAGGGACGCACCTTCCTCGGGTGCGATATCAACGGATGAGGGTACCACCATGATTTCGCGTCGTTTCTTCATCGGGGCACTGGCGGCCGTTCCGGCGGCTGCGGCACTCGCGCCGCTACCCAGTGCCGCCGCCGGCATCGGCGAAAGGCCGGGCGACCTGGCGCTAGGCGACCCCGACGCGCCGGTGACCGTGATCGAGTATTTCTCGCTCACGTGCCCCGCCTGCCGGCATTTCCACCAGAACGTTTTCAACCGCCTCAAGCCGGACTACATGGACACCGGGAAGGTGCGCTTCGTGGCGCGCGACTTCCCGCTCAATGCGCCTGCGCTTCAGGCGGCAGTCCTCGCCCATTGTGCCGGTCGGGACCGCTATTTCGCCTTCATCGACGTCCTGTTCACGACCTTCGACGACTGGGCCGCTTCACGAGACTACACGGAGAAGCTCGCGCAGATCGGTGAGCTGGGCGGCGTGAGCCGGGACCGTTTCGAAGCCTGCCTCGCGGACAAGGGCCTCGAAAACGCGATATTTCAGTCGATGGCGTCGGCCCAGGCCGAATACGACGTGAGCAGCACGCCGACGGTGATCGTCAATGGCGAGAAATACGAGGGCAAGATGAGCTTCGAGGCGCTCGCCAGGCATATCGACCGTCTTGTCTCGGGCTCCTAGACGGAGCGGGAACCCGTGCACGTAACGAAGCTCAGGGTCGCGGGCTTCAAGTCCTTCGTCGAGCCGACGGAGTTGCATATCGAGCGTGGACTGACGGGGATCGTCGGCCCCAACGGCTGCGGCAAGTCGAACCTCGTCGAAGCGCTGCGCTGGGTGATGGGCGAGACCGCGCCGCGCCAGGTGCGTGGCGGCGGCATGGAGGACGTGATCTTCGGCGGCACCTCCCGCCGCCCGGCCCACGCCATCGCCGAAGCCACGCTCAGTCTCGACAATTCGGACCGGACCGCGCCGCCGGGCTTCGAGGATGCCGCCGAGATCGAGGTAACCCGCCGCATCGAGCGTGGCGAGGGTTCGGCCTACACCGTCAACGGCGACGAGGTCCGCGCCCGCGACGTGCATATCCTGTTCGCGGACGCCGCCACCGGCGCACACAGCTCGGCATTGGTGGGCCAGGGGCGGATCGGCGACATCATCGGCGCAAAGCCTGCACAGCGGCGGGCCTTGCTCGAAGAAGCCGCCGGCATCACCGGCCTGCACGCGCGCCGGCACGAGGCCGAGCTTAAGCTCAGGGCGGCAGAGACGAATCTGGAGCGCCTTCAGGACGTGATCGGCACCCTGGAGGCGCAGCTGCGCGATCTCGAGCGCCAGGCGCGCCATGCCAAGCGCTACCGGCGTCTCTCGGAGAGAATCCGCGAGACCGAGGCAGCGCTGCTCCTTGTCCGCTGGATGGCAGCGCGCGCCCGCGTTGAGGAGGTGACGCGCCAGGCGGAGGATGCCGCCCGCCGGGTGGCACAGGCGACGGAGCATGCTGCGGATGCCGCGCGCCGGCAGGCGGACACTGCCGCGGTGCTGCCCGAGCGGCGCCAACACGAAACCGAACGGGCCGCCGCCCTGCAACGGCTGCGCATCGAGCACGATCGGCTGGCCGAGGAGGAGCAGCAGCTCGCTCGCTCGCGCGAACAGATTGCGGGCAGACTCGCCCAGATCGCCGCCGACATCGAGCGCGAGGAGGCGCTTGCCGCCGACGCCGAGGATACAAGGCGCCGTCTGGACGAAGCACGCGCGGGACTTGCCCGAGAGGCCGAGGGCGATGCCGCTGCCGAGGCGGCGGCACGAGCCGCTCAGGAAGAGGCGCGTGCCGAAGTCGAGGCGGTCGAGCAGCGCCTCGCCGCGCTCGCCCAGGCCCGCGCCAGAGCCGAGGCGGAGCGCGAGGCCCTCGACACGCGGATCAACGAGGCACGGAGCCGGCGCACACGGCTCGAACACGATTTTGCGCAGGCGAAAGAGGAACGCGCTTCGCTGGAGCAGGGCGCGCCCGCCGGCAGCCGTCTAGCGGAATCCGACGAGGCGGAGCGCACTCAGGTCGCGCGCTTCGAGGAGGCGCGCGCGGCATTGCGCGAGGCGGAGGCGGCGCGGACAGAGGCCGAGAGCCGCGAGCGCGCGCTTCGCGAGACGTTGCGCGAAGCCGACGCCGCACTTGCGGGCAACGAGGCCGAGCGTGCGGCCCTCGGTGCATTGCTCGCCGATCCCATTGCCAGCAACGGCTCCGCGATGTGGGACCGGGTCACCGTCAAGCCCGGATTCGAGACCGCGGTGGGCGCGGCGCTGGGCGACGATCTTCAGGCCAGCACGAGCGAAGACGCGCCTGTGCACTGGCGCACGCTGTCGCAGGGCAGCGACTCTGCGGCGCTGCCGCCGGACGTCATGCCGCTGGCGGACGCCGTGCGCGCCCCTGAAGCGCTGGCGGCGCGCCTCGCACAGATCGGCGTGGTGGCGGAAGCGGACGGCGCCCGCTTGCAACCTTCGCTCTGCGCCGGCCAGCGTCTGGTGAGCCGGGACGGCTCGATGTGGCGTTGGGATGGCTACACAGTTGCTGCCGAGGCACCGACGGCCGCGGCCCGCCGACTGGAGGCGCGCAATCGGCTGGCTACATTGGCCGAAACGTGCGCCCAGGCAGAAGACGAGAAGCGCAGAGCTGAGGGACACGTATCGGCGGCAGCGGCAGCCAGGCTGGAGGCGGAGGCTGCCTGGTCTCGCGCCCGTGCCCACGCCGACGACACGGCAGAGGCGCTGCGTGCGGCGCGGGAGGCTCGTGCGGCTGCGTCTGCGGAGGTGGCGGCGGTGCGATCGCGCCTTTCCGCGCTCGGCGAGACGGCGGCACGGCTCGAGCAGGAGATCGCCGAGGCTGGGGAAACAGAACGCCTCGCCTGCGCTGCGCTCGATGCCCTGCCGACGGAGGGTGCCGGGAGTGAGGACGAGATCGTCTCTCTGCGGGCTGACCTTGCGGGGCTTCGGGCGCGCTACGATGAGAGCTCTCAACGCCACCATCGGGTGGCTCAGGCGGCGGCCGGGCGCGGTGCCCGAATCGCCGAGCTGGCGCAAGAGAGCGAGAGTTGGGCGTCACGCGCCGAGAACGCGCGGCGGCGCTTGAAGGAATTGGCCGAACGTCGGGGCGCCGCCGAGAGCGCGCGCGCCGCTCTCGACGCGCGACCGGCTGAGCTCGAAGCGCGGCGCGCTCAATTTCTCGGCACGATCGAGAGCGCGCGGAACGAGCACCGCGATGCCGTCGATGCGCTGGCGGCCGCCGAAAAGGAAGCGAAGGCCGCGACGGGTACGCTCAAGCAGGCCGAGGCGGCACTGAGCGAAGCGCGCGAGGGCGCAGCCCGTCTCGAGGGCCTCATGGCCGAGGCCGGGCAGGCGGAGACCCTGGCCGCTGCCCAGATCACGGAACGTCTCCGCGTCGCGCCGGAAGAAGCGCACTCGATTGCCGCCCTCGACCCCGAGGGTGCGCTTCCCGATGCCGAGGCGGTGGAGGTCAAGCTTCAGCGGCTGATCCGCGAACGAGAGAACATTGGCGCCGTGAACCTGCGGGCGGAGGCGGAAGCGAGCGAGCTCGACGAGCGCATCCGGGAGATGCAGGAATCCCGCTCCGACCTGCTGGAGGCGATCGCGCGCCTGCGACGCGGCATCGCCAGCCTCAACCGCGAGGGGCGGGAGCGGATGCTCGAAGCGTTCGGCGCGATTGATGGGCACTTCCGGCGGCTGTTCACGGAGCTCTTCGGCGGCGGCAAGGCCCATCTCGCGCTGGTCGATTCCGACGATCCCCTGGAGGCCGGTCTGGAGGTCGTGGCGAGCCCGCCGGGCAAGCGACCGCAATCACTCTCGCTGCTCTCCGGCGGCGAGAAGGCACTGACGGCCATCGCGCTGCTCTTCGGCACATTCCTCACCAACCCGGCGCCGATCTGTGTGCTCGACGAAGTCGATGCTCCGCTCGACGACAGCAACGTGGAGCGCTTCTGCACGCTCATCACGAAACTGGCCAGCGAGACCGACACCCGCTTCATCGTTGTCACTCACCATCGGATCACGATGGCCCGTGTCGACAGGCTGTTCGGTGTCACGATGGTGGAGCGGGGGGTCTCCGAACTCGTCTCGGTCGATCTGGAGCGCGCCGTGCGCTTGCGGGAGAGCGCCTGAGCCTGCCCGCCTGAATTCCGGAATCGAATTTTCTCACCTTATTTCAATGCGTTAGAGCGTCTCTCTGCGCCGCTTCACCGGCTTGACAGGGGGCGGGGCAGCCCCTATGGTGCGGGCGCTTTTCGACTGCGGGGCACGCGCGCGCCCTGGCCGAGCGGGTTTGCATGACCGACAAACCACGGCCATCCCTGGAGGATTTGGGCTCCCGGCTGCGCAAAGCCCGAGGCGGGAACGAGTCGGGCAATCGTGGCCGATTGCCCGGCACGCGTCTTGGGCAAGCGTTGCACCTCGCGATCGAAATGGCGGCCGCGCTGGCCGTCGGCGGCGGCATCGGCTGGTTGCTCGACGATTGGCTCGGTACAAGGCCGTGGCTGTTCGTGATCCTCCTCTTTGTGGGGATCGCGGCCGGCATCCTGAACGCGTTTCGGGCGGCACAACGAATGGGGGCCACGCCGTTGTCCCGCGCGGATGCGGGGGAGCGGGGTGAAGAACAGGACGAGCGAAGCCAGGAGTAGGACGGCCAGTGGCAACGACGGATAACGGTGGCGCCGGTCATAACGGCGACGCGCAACACGGCCCGCTCGATCAGTTTGCGATCAACCGCTACGTCGAGATCGACCTCGGCGGATTCGACGCGTCGTTCACCAATTCCGCGCTGATGATGTGCGTGACCGTGATCGTCATCACGCTGCTCACCACGGTAGGCATGGGCCGCGGGCGCTTGGTGCCCGGGCGCATGCAGTCCATCGTGGAGATGAGCTACGAGATGATCGCCCGAATGCTGGGCGACATCGTGGGCGGCCGCGGCGCGCAGAAGTTCTTCCCGTTCGTCTTCAGCCTGTTCATGTTCTTGCTGCTTGGCAACGTGCTCGGACTGATTCCCTACTCCTTCACCTTCACCAGCCACATCATCGTGACGCTTGCGTTCGCGCTGGTGGTCTTCGTCGGCGTGACGATCCTCGCAATCGTCATCCACAAGCACCGCTTCCTGACCTACTTCCTGCCGCCGGGCGTGCCGATGTGGATGGCGCCGCTGCTGGTGCCGATCGAGGTCGTCTCCTACATGGCGCGGCCGATCAGCCTCTCCGTGCGGCTTTTCGCCAACATGATGGCGGGACACTCGATCCTGCACGTGTTCGGCGCCTTCGTCTTCGTCCTGAGCTTTGCCGGCGTCCTGCCCTTCGTGTTCATCGTCGCGCTCTACGGGCTCGAGCTGCTCGTCGCCGTGCTCCAGGCTTACGTCTTCACCATTCTGACCTGCCTCTACATCCGCGACGCGATCGAGTTGCATCACTAAGCGGTCGGAAGCGGGTCCCCCACGCCAAAATCTCCGAACAAACCGAGGGAATTAGGATCATGGACGCAGATGCAGCGAAACTGCTCGGTCAGCTCATTGGCGGCGGTCTCGCCACGATCGGCGTGGCGGGCTCCGGTGTCGGCATCGGCATCATCTTCGGCAGCTATGTCTCTGCAGCAGGGCGCAACCCGGCGGCGGCGCCGAAGCTGTTCGGTAACGTGCTGCTGGGCTTCGCGCTGACCGAGGCGATCGCGCTGTTCGCGCTCGTCATGGCCTTCATCATCCTGTTCGGCTCCTGATCGGCAGCCATCCGGCGGCTTGAGTCGGAGGCAGGAGGCGCCCGATGCCACAGCTCGAGATGGGGGACTACGCGCCCCAGATCTTCTGGCTGGTCGTCACCTTCGTCGTGCTCATGCTGATCATGTGGTCCGTGGGCCTGCCGCGGATCCGCCGCGTCATTGAGGCGCGAGAATCCAAGATCAGCGAGGATCTGGCGGACGCGGAGAGCGCCAAGGGCAAGGCCGAGGACGCGCTCAAGGCCTATGAGGAGGCGCTGGCTGACGCGCGCTCCAAGGCCCATGGCGTGCTTGCCGAGACCCAGGCCAAGCTCTCGGCGGAGGCGGATGCGCTGCGCGCTGAGCTCGACGCCGATCTGGCCGCCAGGGCGGCGGAGGCGGAGGAGCGTATTCAGGAGACGCGGGCGCAGGCGCTCGCCAGTCTGCGCGACGTGGCGGGCGATGTGGCGCGGGCTGCGACCCAACGGCTGGTCGGCACCGCTCCCTCCGAGGCCGCCGCCCGCGCGGCGGTGGAGGCGAGCATGGGCGAGGGGCGCTGAGCCATGAAGAAGATGGTCCGCAAGCCCGAGTTCTGGGTGATCGTCGCCGCCTGCGTCTTCGTCGTCGTCGGCAGCCAGATCACCGAGTCGGCCAACTTCTGGATCCTCATCGCCTTCATCACCTTCTTGGGCGCCTTCGGCCGTGCCGCCTACAAGAAGGCGACCGAGGTTCTCGACAAGCGAGCAGATCGGATCCGGAACGAGCTCGACGAGGCGGCGACGCTTCGCGCCGAGGCCCAGGCGCTGCTGGCGGAGCACGAGCGCAAGCGCCAGGAGGCCGAGGAAGAGGCCCGCCTCATGGTGGAGCATGCCAAGGCGGAGGCCGAGCGCCACGCGGCGGAGGCTCGGGCTGCACTCAAGGAGACGATGAAGCGCCGCGCCGCGCTGGCCGAGCAGCGCATCGCCCGCGCCGAGGAAGAGGCGATGCGGGAAGTGCGGCAGACCGCCGCAGTGCTGGCCATCGAGGCCGCGCGCCGTCTCATGAGCGAAACGATCGACGAAGACCGCGCCGACCGCATGATCGAAGAGTCGATCCAGGAAGTCCGCGACCGGCTCAACTGACCCGCGCGCCGGTCAGCATGATGGCCGCGTCGCTAGCGCGGCACGGGAGGCGCATCTGTGTACAAGGGCATGTACACGTACCCTTGGGACTTGGTTGACGAGGGGATCGGCACCGCCACGGGCCGCATGCGCGAATGCGGCATCAACACTGTCACGCTCGCAGCGAGTTACCATGCCGGCAAGTTTCTGCGCCCACACGCACCGGCGGGGCGTGTCTATTTTCCCGAAGATGGCACCGTCTATGTGCGGCCGCGCATGGACCGCTACGGCGCCATCAAGCCGATCCAGAGCAAACTCGCGACTGAGCGGGACACGTTCGCCGAGCTCAAGGCGGAGGCGCCCGATATGGGGCGCGTCGCCTGGACCGTGTGTCTGCACAACACGCCGCTCGGATTGCGCCACCCCGAGTTCACGGTGCGCAACTGCTACGGCGATTCTTACCCCTACAGCCTGTGCCCTTCTTACGAGGAGGTGCGCCGCTACGTCGTGACGCTCTGCACCGACATGGCCGAGCGCTACGAGCTCGACGGGCTGGCACTGGAAACGCCCGGATTCCTGCCCTTTGATCACGGCTTCCACCATGAGTTTTTCCTGCTACCGATGAACCGGTGGGCCGGCAGGCTGCTCGGTCTCTGCTTCTCCGAAGGCACGATCGCCGCGGCGGAGGCGCGCGGCATCGACGCGGAGCGGCTCCGCTGGCAGGCCTGCGCGGCGCTCGATGCGTTCTTTGCCCGGCCGGAGCCGGTGCCCGACCACATCGCTGCCGAGTGGTGGATCGCGGATCTGATCGCGGACCCGGAATGGGCCATCTTCCTGAGTTGGCGCTGTCAGCTTGTGGCCGACCTGGTGGCAGAGGTTCGCGCGGCGCTGCCCAAGGAGACCAAGCTCGCGGTGATCCCGACGGTACAGCGGCCGACGGCGGCGGCGTGGTCGGAAGGCACGGATCTGCGGCTGCTCGCCGAGGTGGCGGATACGCTCGAAGTCCCGGCCTACGAGGCGAGCGCGGCGGCGGTTGCGCTCGACGCCAGCGACGTGCGTCGACGCGCTGGCGCGGACGCGCGGATCACCTATATCTTGCGGCCAGCCTATCCCGATCTCGCGAATGGCGCGGAGACCGTTGCTGCCGCGCGTGCGCTTCAGGCGAGCGGGCTTTCGGGCATCGCGTTTTACAACTACGGGCACATCGCGCTCTCGGCCCTCGATCGGGTTCGCGATGCGCTCGCCGCGCTGGAGGAGCCGCCATGATGCGTTTCTTAGGAAGGTCCGCACTCGTCACCGGCGGGGGCGGCGGCATCGGCGGCGCGATTGCCGAGCGGCTGGCGTTCGAGGGTGCGGCGGTTGGCGTGCTCGACCGGAGGGGCGACGCGGCGGCAGATACGGCTCAACGGATCGAGGCCGCCGGCGCACGCGGAATCGCGCTCACGGCCGAGATCACGGACCCCGACTCGGTCTCCGCTGCGCTGGAGACGATGACGGATGCCATCGGCGCTCCCGATGTGCTGGTCAACAACGCGGCCTGGGCGCTCAAGGGCGACCTGGAGAGCACCGAACTCGCCGACTGGCAGGCAGAGCTCGCAATCGACCTCGACGGCCAGTTCGTCTGCGCCAAGGCGGTCCTGCCCGGCATGGTCGCGCGCGGCGCCGGCGCCATCGTCAACATCGGCTCGGTCAACGGCCTGATGGCGCTTGGCAACCCGGCCTACAGCGCTGCCAAGGCCGGGCTGCTCAGCTTCACCCGCTCGCTCGCGGTGGAATATGGGCCCAAGGGCATCCGCGCCAACATGGTCTCGCCCGGCACGGTTGAGACCGACATCGAGACCTGGCGCATCCGGCGTGAGAAGAACCCTCAAATATTCGAGCAGCTCGCCCGCTGGTATCCGGTCGGCCGCGTCGGCCGGCCTGACGACATCGCCGCCGCCGTCGCCTTCGTCGCGGCCGACGAGGCGGCCTTCGTCAACGGCGCCAACCTGGTGGTCGACGGTGGGCTGACCGCGGGCCTTCCGGTGATGATCGAGGAATTGATCCTCGAATAGGTGCTCCCGCAGCACCCGCACCCGCAGATGTGAACGTCGGCCGTCGGCCGGGGCCGCCTTGACGCCGCCCTTCCGTCTCCCGCACTCTCTCAATCATTGCGGACAGGAGCAGCGGCGGTGGACGTGGAGCGCAGCTTTCTCGATTCGACCGATCTCATCGGCAACGGTCCGGTCTTGGCCGGACGGCTCCGACGCGACGGCTATCTGTTTCTGCGCGGGCTGTTGCCACGCGACGCCGTGCTGGAGGTTCGCCGGCGTCTGCTGGAGAAGGCGGCGGCGGGGGGCTGGCTCGACCCGGATCGTCCGATCGAGGATGGCATCGCCAATCCTGCCGCGTCCTGCAAGGACCCCGAAGAACGCTACATGACGGTGTTTCGCGGCATCTGGGCCGATGAGGCGCTGCACCGGCTCAGGACCCACCCGGCCGTGCTGGCGCTCTTCGACGGGATCTTCGGCGAGCCCGCCCTGGCGCATCCGATGTTCGTCCAGCGCAACATCTTCCCTCAAAGCGAGAGCTTCGATTTCACCACCGGCGCGCATCAGGACAAGGTCCACATTGGTGGCGCGACCAGTCACGCAATGTGGATCCCGCTGGGCGACTGCCCGAGAGAGAAGGGGGCGTTGGCGGTGGCGGCCGGCTCGCACCTGGCCGGCGTGCTGGACACCAGGGTCGGCAGCGGTGCCGGCGGGATGGACATCTGCGTGCCGATCCCCGGCCAATGGGTGACCGGCTCCTTCGAGGCCGGCGACGTGCTGATTTTCTCGGATACCGCGGTGCATCGCGCGCTGCCCAATCGTTCAACCGAGATACGGCAGTCTTTCGATGCCCGCTACCAGCCGGCGAGCCAACCCGTCGCCGAGACCAACATGTGCCCCTATTCCGGCTGCGGAACGTGGGAAGAGGTCTATGCGGGCTGGTCCTCCGACGATCAGAAATACTACTGGGAAGCTCTCTCTCCCAACGTCGTGGCATTCGACCGCAGCCATTACGAACGGCGTGACCGGATGGCGTTCGACATGGCGGAGAGTGGCGATATCGCGGCGCGCGACACGCTGCTGCGCATCGTGCAGCGCGATCCGGACGAGGAGAAGCGTCAGCGGGCCGAAACCTTGCTGCGCCACCTGAGAGATCGAGAAATCCCCGCCATCTCAATGTGATGGCGGGGATTTCTACGTCAAAGGCTTGCCCGAGATTCTCACCAGGGCGCGCCCCTATTCGGCGGCTTGGTCAAGCTCGGCGATGGCGTCATTCCAGTGGGCGGCCGAGCGCTTCTTCATCATCGTGCGGAACTGGGCAGTGGTCTTGGGGAAGTACTCGCCCGTGCCCCAGTCCACGATGACGCCGTAGCGGCGCACCATGTCGAACTGATTGAGCTCGCCGCTGCGGTAACGCTCGGCAACCGCGGCGCCATCCTCCTCCAGCCAGCCGCGCCGCGCCTTGGCAATGTCGGCACGCGCGGCCCGGGTCGCCTCCACGTCGACCTCGTAGCTCGCGAGGTCGGCATCGATCACCTTGAGCACGACGCCGTAGTCCATGCGCGCGCGCTCGAGCGACACATAGTCATCCTCGACGTCGAGCATCACCGCCGCCGGGTCGCGCTCGAGCGGATCGCCGAGACCACCGCCGCCCGCCGTCGGCCGCGAGAACACGTCGCCCGATTCGATCGGCACGTCGGAGAAGACCGACCCCAGCCATTCGCGCTCGTTTTTGCCCTTGCGCTGAATGTAGAGCCCGTGCGGCATCGACGGCAGCCCGCCCTTGATGCCCCAGACGATCGCCCGCTCGCGGTCGCAGATGTAGGAGATGACGGTGCTCTCCGCATCCTGCAGGGTGCTGGTCTTGACCACGCCGGCGCCGCCCCGCCACTTGCCGGGGCCGGGCGAATCGGTCTGAATCTGGTACTCGTTGGCGATGATCGGGCAGAGCCGTTCCTGCCCCTCCACGGGCTGGGTCATGAGGCCCGTGCCGAAGCAGGCCGTGGTGACGTTGCAGCCGTCCTTGCCGTTGCGCCCGCCCCAGCCGCCGGGCAGCCAGTCGTAGAACATGAAGATCTTGCGGTCCTCGGTGCGCAGGTCCCGGCCCCCGGTGAGCAGGTATTCCAGGTTGAAGGCGCACGCGATCGCACGCTCGGGCATGATGTCGGACCAGATCTCGTAGATCGAGTTCATGATCTTTTCGAACGGCATCAGGAAGCCCGTCACCGCGACCGGCCAGCGGGCGTCGACGATGGAGTTCTCGGGCGCGATCACGTTGATCGGCCGGTAGAAGCCCGAGTTGAGCGGCAGGTCGGGGAAGTAGGTCTTCATGCCCGCGACGACGGCCGAGAAGGTGCCGCCGAAGGCGGAGTTGTAGAGCGAGCTGATGGTCCCGTGGCTGCCGGTGAAGTCGTAGGTGACCTCGTCGCCCTTGATGGTGAGCTTCACCTTGATGGGGATCATCCCCTCGCCGCTCGCCGGATCCCGGTCGATATAGTCCACGTTCTCCCAGGTGCCGTCGGGGAGCGCGGCGATGCGCTGGCGCGTCGCCAGCTCGACATAGTCCTGCACCTCCTTGCAGCCGGTGAGGACGGTGTCCTTGCCGTACTTCTCCACCAGCCGCAGCATCTCGCGCTCGGCGACGCGGGTGGCCTCGGCCTGCGCGTTCATGTCGCCGATGATCGATTCCGGGTCGCGCGTGTTGGCGGCGATCATGTTGGCGAAGTCGTGGCGCCACTTGCCCTCGTCGATCAGCCGCGTCGGCGTGATGCGGATGCCCTCGCGGAACATCTCCTTGGCGAGCACGTCGAAGGAGCCGGGCGTGCTGCCGCCGACATCGGACCAGTGGCCGTTGGACTGGGCGAAGGCGATGATCTCGTCGCCCACGAACACCGGGCGGATGATCCGCACGTCGTTGAAGTGGGTGCCGCCGGCGTAGGGGTCGTTGATCATGAACACGTCGCCCGGCCGCATGTCGTCCTTGAACGTGTCGATGACCGCCTTGCAGGTGTAGTGGAGCGTGCCGACATGGACGGCGATGTCCATGTTGCCCTGGGCGATGGAATCGCCGTTGGCGTCGTTCAGGGCAGACGAAAAGTCGCGGTTGTAGATGACGAACGAATAGCAGGTCCTCAGGATCTGCTCCGCCATCTGGTCGACGGTCGTGATGAACGAGTTCTTCAGGACCTCGAAGGTGACCGGATCGAGCGTGATGCCAGTGCCTTGCTTGCTCATCTCTATGCCTCCGCTACGTGGATCCGGACGTTGAGCCACTCGTCCACTTCTGCGCGTACGCCGGGCGGGATGACCGTTGTCGAATCGAGCTGCTCGATAATTGCTGGCCCCTCGATCACCGCGCCCGCCGGAAGCTCGTCGTGGGAGTATATCGGGGTCTCGACCGCTCCCTCAACCTCGTCGAAGTCGACCATGCGCGAGGAGTCGGCCACCGCCTTGGCGCCGTCCGTCGCATGGCGCATCAGCTCGGCCTTGGCCACCGTGCCGATGGCCGCGAGGTTGAGGCGGAAGAGCTCGACCGGCGTGTCGTCCCGGCGGAAGGCGTATTCCCGGTCATGGTCGGCGTGGAAGGCGTTCACGGCATCCGGCACCGAGGTGAAGGGCGTGGCCACCGGCACCTGGAGCGAGCGCCACTGGCCCTGATACATCATGTCGATGCTGCGTTGCAGCACCATGTCCTCGTCCGCCACGCCTTCCCTCACCAGCCGGCTCCGCGCCTCCGCCTCCATCTCGCCGAAGCGGGCCTCGATATCGGCCGGGTCGGCCGCCGCCGCCAGCGCGAGATAGGTGTGCGAGATGTCGTGGCGCACATCGACGAGCAGGCAGCCCAGTGCCGAGGTCACCCCCGGATTGGGCGGCACGATCACGGTGGGGATCGAAAGCTCCTTGGCCAGCGCCACGCCGTGCAGCGCGCCGGCGCCGCCGAAGGCGACGAGGGCGAAGTCGCGCGGATCGTAGCCGCGGCTGATGGAGATTAGCCGCACCGCGTCGGCCATGTTGGCGTTGGCGACGCTCACGATGGCCTTGGCCGCCGTGACAGGGTCCATGCCCAGCGGCTCGGCAACGCCGGTGCGCACCGCAGTCTCGGACGCCGCCTTGTCGAGCACGATCTGACCGCCGGCAAGCTGCGTCCCGAGCCGGCCCAGCGCCAGGTTCGCATCGGTGTTGGTGGGCGTCGTGTTGCCCCGCCCGTAGCAGGCCGGCCCCGGATCGGCACCCGCCGACTGCGGCCCGTTGTGCAGCGAGCCGGCGTCGTCGATCCAGGCGAGCGAGCCGCCGCCCGCGCCGATGGTCAGCACCTCGATGCTGGGGAAGCGGATCGGATAGCCGAACTCGATGTGCCAGTCCTTGGTGACGCGCGATTCACCGCCGAAGACCAGCGAGACGTCGCAGCTCGTGCCGCCCATGTCGAGGCCGATGGAATTCTCGTAGCCGCAGAGCATCGCGATGTGGCGGCTTGCGATGGCGCCGGCGGCGATGCCGGAGCCGGCGAGGCGGCCCGCGAACTGCCCGGCGGTCGCCGGTGTCATGACGCCCCCGCCGGAATGGAGCATCAACAGGTCGCTCTCGTAGCCGCCCTCCTGCAGCGCGTCGTTCATCCGCGACACATAGCCGCCGACAACGGGGCTCAGGATTGCGTTGACCACCGTGGTGGAGAAGCGCTCGTGCTCGAAGATTTCGGGCAGGGTCTCGGATGACGTGGTGATCTCCACACCCGGCAGCTCCTCCTCCAGAATCTCCTTCACCCGGGTCTCGTGCGCCGGGTTGATGAAGGAGTTCATGAAGCAGACGGCGACCGCGTCGACGCCGCGCTTGCGCAGGATGCGGGCCTTCTCGCGCGCGTCGGCCTCGTCGAGCGGGGTCGTCACCTTGCCGCCGTGGTCGATGCGCTCCCGAACGGTCAGCCGGTCGCGGCGCCTGATATAGGGCTGGGCGACATCCTTGTAGGTATCCCAAAGGTCTTCCTTGTTGGAGCGCCTGATCTCGATGACGTCGCGGTAGCCCTCGGTGCAGATCATGGCGGCGGGCGGCAGCCGGCGGGTGATGAGCGCGTTGGTGGCGACGGTCGTACCGTGGGAGAAGAGCGTCACGTCCTTGAGGTCGATCTTCGCCTCTTTCAGCCCGCGCATGGCGCCGATCAGGGGGTCCTCGGGCGTCGATGCCGTCTTCGCGACCCTGAGCGCGCCGGTGTCCTCGTCGAGAATGCAGATATCGGTGAACGTGCCCCCGATATCGACCGCTACCCTCAGCTTCGTCACGAATCCCTCCCGCAGCTTTGTTTGTTACCGTCGCCGCACCGGCGCCGCGTGCCTGTCGTTTTCCTGAACCTTGGCCTCACCCCGCAGCCCGCGCCTCTCTACCGGGGATGAGCTCCGGCGGCAGGATCGTCCGCTCGTCGACGGTCGCCGACTCGAGCTGTGTATGCGTCAGGTTCCGCACCTCGCCCAGGTCGGCGCCGGAGAGATCGGCGTCCACCAAAGCCACGCCACCGAAATAGGCGCTCCTCAGCGTTGCGTTGCGAAAGCTCGTGCCGGGGAACTCGGCGCCCACCAGCATCGCGCCTTCCAGGTTCGCCTGCTCCAGGCTGGCACGGCCGACCCAGGCGCCGTGCAGGTCCGCGCGCGTGAGCGTTGCGCGCTCCAGATGCACGCGGCCGAGCCAGGCGCGCTGCAGGCTAGTCTCGACCAAGGACGCATCCTCCATGCGCGCATCGCCGAGTGCCGCGTCGGAGAGATCGGCCCCGTCCAGCACGGCGCCTTGAAGCGTCGAGCCGGCCAGGTCGGCGCGGTTCATGTTGGCGCCCGTGAAGTCGGCCTCGGAAAGCTCGGCGCCCGCGAAGTCGGCGCGGAAGAGGTTGGCATGGGCGAAGACCGCCCGGCGCAGGTCGGCGCCGGGGAAGCGCACGTCCGCGAGTTCCATGCCTGAGAGGTCCGCGCGCACGCCCTCCGCGCCGTCGCTCTCGAGCCAGCGCGCGTGGTCCGCGCGTATCCGTGCGATCTCGTTGAGGTCAGGCTTCTCGCCCGTCGCCGCGCCCCCGGCGGGCTTCAGCATGGCGCACACTCCCTCACCCCGCGCATCCGCGCCTCGGCGCCTCGGCGCCGCACAGGGTCCTCTCGCCGAACGAGACTATCCAATAGCGACAGAACGCCTTGTGATCAATGGTGGAGGAGGGGGCTCCGGTCAGAACTCGTCGCCGGGGTGCCGGACTTCCCATGACGCGACCCAGTCGCCCGGGACGCGCAGCTCGACCCCCGCGTCGTCCTCCAGGAGCTTGCAGACGGTCATGTCGCCGGCGTCCAGGCCATAGCGCTCGCCGGCCTCCCGGAAGCGGGCATGCGTGGCACTGATGAGGTCATTGCGGACGCCGGTCTCCTGCATCAGCTCGTCGATGAGGTCCAGGTCCTTGAGGCAGAGCGCGATGGGGAAGGAGGGGTCGTAGTGGCCGGCGAAGACAGCGGGCACGTCGTGGTGCATGACGTAGCTGTCCGCCGCCCCGCCCTTCATCGCCTCCCACCACACCTCGGGCTCCAGCCCTGCGACCTTGGCCGCGACGATGGCCTCGCCGATCGCCGCGGCGTGGACCTTCCAGAGCATGTTGTTGACGAGCTTGGCGACGTAGGCGTTACCGTGCTTGCCCACGCGGCGGATTTCACCCATGGCCTCGATCACTGCGCGCACACGCTCGATCGCCGCATCGTCGCCGCCGACGAACATCAGCATGTCGCCCCGGATCGCGCCATCGACCGCCCCCGTGACGGGCGCGTCGATGGGGTCGCCGCCACGTTCAGCGAATTCCTGCCCGAGCGCGCGCATGAGCGAAGGGCTGCTTGTCGTGAGGTCGATCCAGGTCTTGCCCTCGCACGGGGCGGAGAACAGCCCGTTCCCGCCTCGTGCGACCTGTTCGACCTCCTTCGGTCCGAAGACCATCGTTACCACCACATCCACGCGAGCGAGAACGTCGGCGGGATCGGTTCCCCATTCCGCGCCCATGTCGATCAAGGGCCGGGCGGCCTCTTCGCGGATGTCGTGGACGACCAGGGGGAAGTCCCGTCGCAGGATGTTGCGGGCGGCATGGGTGCCCATGGTGCCGAGACCGATGAATCCGACCCGCATCCCATATTCTCCTGGTTAGTGCATGGCCCGCTGCTGCTGCCCGCGTGTGCCCTAGTCGGTGTCCGACGCGCCGGCAAGGTGGTGAGCGGGGATGAGCACGCGGCCCTCCATCAGGCGGCGTGCGGTGCGGGTGACGGTTACGCGCGTAACGTGAGGCGGGTCGGCGGCGGCGAGGTCAACCGTGATCTCGGCGACGCCTGAGGGATGGCCGATCCGGACGGGGCTGCCGCTACCCGCGCCGGGGCGGGCGACCTCGTCGGCGACGGTGCCACGAATGCGTGCGGCCGCTGCGAGCGCTAGCGCCGCAGTCAGCGGCAACGCCCGGTGCGGGCAGCCCATGGAGATCACCCGCGCTGAGAGATCGACCGCGTCCGCCGAGAGGCGCGCGCCGCTCAGGGTCGCCGCGTCGGCGGACGGGGCGACGAAGCCGATCTTGGGCACGCTCTCGGTTTCCGGCGCGATCCCCATTGCAGCGGCGCCGGCGCGACGGATCGCCTCCAGCCGGTCGGTAAGAGCGGGGTCGGCCTCGATTGCATCCGGTAGTTCGACTCCGCTCAGGCCCAGGGCGTCGGCGCGAACGACGACCAGCGCCGTCGACGCGTCGATTAGCGTCGCCTCGATCTCCCCGACACCCGGCACGTCGAGCACGTCGCGGGCACGCCCTATTGGCAGCAGGCGACCGGTGACGGCACCGCCCGGGTCCAGGAAAGAAAGCCGGATCGGCGCGCCCTGGCCGGCGACGCCGTCGAGCACGGTGTCGCCCTCGACCACCGCGCGGCCACCTGCGACCTCGAAGCGCGCCTCGATCCTCTGATCCAGGTTGCAGTTGTGAAGGGTGAGAGCGGCCTCGCCGTCCGCCACGTCAACCAGTCCTTCGTCGACGGCGAAAGGTCCAACCGCGGCTGTGAGGTTGCCGCAGTTGCTGCGGTAATCGACGAGTGCCCGATCGACGGCGACCTGGCCAAAGAGATAGTCGATATCCACGCCAGGCCGCGTGCTCGGGCTCACCACCACCACCTTGCTGAGCGACGAAATGCCGCCGCCCATGCCGTCGAGCTGGCGCCCGTGCGGGTCGGGGCTGCCGAGGGCGGCGAGGAAGAGCGCGTCCCACGCCGCCCGGTCCGCCGGCAGATCGCGGCGGTGGAAGAAGAGGCCCTTGCTTGTTCCGCCCCGCAGGAAGACGGCGGGGAGCGCGATCTGGCTCACCGCGACCTCGCTCAGCGTGGGCGGTTCTTGCGCGCCGCCGCGTCGAGGCCGGCGATCCGACCGAAGACCGCGCCCCGCATCACCGAGGTGGAGCCCGTATAGGTGCGGTAATAGAGGCCGGCGGTCTCGCCCGCCGCGTAGAGGCCGGGGATCCTCTCACCGTCCGTGTTGAGCACCTGAGCCTGCGGGTTGATCTTGAGACCGCCGAAGGTGAAGCAGTTGGCGGCGATGATCGGCCAAGCGTTGAACGGCGGCCGGTCCACAGGACGCGCCCAGTTGGATTTTCTGGGCGTGAGGCCCTCCGTCGCGAGCCCGTCCAGCGCCAGCGGCTTGAAGCCGTCATCGCTGCGGCAAGCGGCGTTGAAGGCGTCCAGCGTGCGCGCGAGCCCGTCGCCGTCGATGCCGAGCGCTTGAGCCAGAGCGGCCGGTGTTTCCGCCTCCACCGGCGGCTGGTCGGTGCGCACCGACTTCTGCCAGTTGGGCACGTCGTCGAGCCTCGCGTCGGTGATGGCGAAGGCGATGCCCTCGGTCTGCGCCATCATCCGCCGTGAGGCTGCCTCGTAGCTCGCGTCCACCGTCGCCGGCGCCTCGTCGACGAAGCGGCGGCCCTCGCGGTTCACCAGGATGCCGTAGGGGTAGTTGAGCACTACCGGCTCGTGCTGGCCGGAGCGCGGATCGACGGGCTGAGCGTGGAAGCTGCCGTAGTCGCCGCAGGGGGCAGCGCCGATTTCAAGCGCCATGCGGATGCCTTCGCCCCGGTTGTAGTAGCCGCCGCGCGCGACCGGGCGGATGAACTGGCTCTGCGGGCCGAGGTAACGGCTCAGCATCTCGGGATTGCCCTCGAAGCCGCCGGAGGCCAGCACGACCGCGTGTGCCCGGAGGCGCGTGGTGCGATTGTTGGCGCCGGTGGCCTCGACGCCGTTCGCCCGGCCCTCGTCGTCCTGAACGAGCCGCCGCGCCGTCGTCTCGTAGTGAATCTCGATCCGGTCCGGGACGGTCTCGGCGTGGGCGGCCAGGGCCTCGAGCAGGGCGAGGCCGCCTCCCGCAGGTGCCATGCGCGTCGTGCTCTCGGTAATGAAGTAGTTGGGCAGAAAGTCAAACGCGACCCCGAAGCCGGTGAGCCAGCGCAGCGTGGGCCCGGCATTGTCGGCGAGCGTCGCGACCAGCTCGGGATCGACGAATCCAAGGCCGCGCAGGAGCCCCGGCCATTCGTCGTAGGGTTTCACGCTCTCCTCGATCACCGCCGGGTCGAGGTGACCGCCGGCGTTCTCGGCGAAGCGGTCCCAAAAATCCTCGGAGACTTCGTCATGGCTCCGCATGCGCCAGAAGGATTCGGTGTACCGGGTGTTGCCGCCGCGCTCCTCCTTGGGCGCCCGCTCCAGCAGCGCCACCCGGGCGCCGGCCTGCTGGGCGCTGACGGCGGCCGAGAGACCGGCGATGCCGCAGCCCGCCACGATCACGTCGTAGCCGTCGTCTCCGCCTCCCACGTCCTTGTGTCTCCCGCCGATTGCGGCCTGGCGCCCGGCTATCTAACGTGCGCGCCCACGGACGGCAATGCGGGGGCGGGATGGCAGAGGGCTTCGGCGCGGCGGAAAGGCGGGCGGAGGACGAGCGCTTCCTCACCGGCCGCGGGCGCTATATCGACGATGTCGTGCTCCCCCGCCAGGCATGGGGCTGCGTCGTGCGCTCGCCCCACGCCCATGCCGAGCTTGGTCCGATCGACGCAAGCGCTGCGGCAGCGATGCCGGGGGTGTGCGCCGTCTTCACCGCCACCGATCTGGCCGAGGCCGGCATCGGGGCGATCCCCTGCGTGATGGCGCCCAAAGGTGCCGACGGTAGCGCCGCCGCCCTGCCGCCCCGCCCGGTGCTCGCGGCCGGGCGGGTGCGCGTAGTGGGCGACCCGGTTGCCTTCGTGGTTGCCGAGAGCGCCGCCGAGGCCCAGGCAGCGATCGAGGCCGTTTCCGTCGCCTATCGGTCGCTCCCGGCAATCACGGAAGCAGACGCCGCGCTGCAGGCCGATGCGCCCCAGCTTCACACCGAGGCGCCGGGCAATCGCTGCGTCGACTGGGAGCTGGGCGACCGCGCGGCGGTGGAGGACGCGCTCGGCAGGGCGGCCCACCGGGTGAGCATCGAGGCCCACAACCAGCGCGTCATCGGCTGCCCCATGGAGCCCCGCGCCGCGCTCGGTGACTACGATGCGGGGAGCGGCGTCTACACGCTCACCACCGGCACACAGGGCGTCCACCTGGTGCGGGACATCCTGGCGCGCCACGTGCTGAACGTGCCCGCCCGGCAGGTGCGCGTGGTGACGCCCGACGTGGGCGGCGCCTTCGGGGTCAAGCTCTGGGTCTATCCCGAATATGCGCTCGTGCTGTTCGCCGCCCGCGTGCTGGGCCGTCCGGTCAAGTGGGTGGCGGAGCGGGGCGAGGCCATGGCGAGCGACCATCAGGGCCGCGACCTGCGTTCGCGGGCGACTCTCGCGCTCGACGGCGACGGGCGGTTTCTCGCGCTCGCCGTCGACAGCGTCGCCAACCTCGGCGCCTATCCCTCCAACTTCGGGCCGTTCATCCCGACCGCCGGTGGCACCCGCGCGCTGATCGGCCCTTACCGGACACCTGCGCTCCACGTGCGGGTCCGCGCCGCCTACACCAACACAGCGCCGACCGATGCCTACCGCGGCGCCGGCAGGCCGGAGAACGTCTATCTGCTGGAGCGCCTGATCGACCGGGCGGCGCACGACCTCGGCCTCGACCCCGCCGAGCTGCGCCGCCGAAACCTCGTTCCCGAGAGCGCCATGCCCTACCGCACGCCGCTCGGGCAGACCTACGACTCGGGCGATTTTGCTGCCGTCCTGGAGAAGGCGTGCCAAGCGGGCGGCTGGCAGGCCGCGCGCCGGCGAAAGGCCAGTGCGGGGGAGGGGGCACATCTGTGCGGCATCGGGCTCGCGCTCTATGTCGATCCCTGCGGCGGCAACCGCGATCAGTGGGCGGCACTGCGTTTCGATAAAGAAGGCGCGGCCACGGTGCTCATCGGCAGCCAATCGACGGGGCAGGGGCATGAGACGGCCTACGCCCAGATCGTCGCCGATCGCCTCGGCATTCCCGTGCGAGACGTGCGCGTGCAGCAGGGAGACACTGACCTCGTCCCGCACGGGAGCGGCACCAGCGGCTCGCGCAGCCTGCCCATCGGCGGCAATGCCGTGCGCCGCGCGGCGGAGGAGGCCTGCGAAAATGGCCGCGCCGTCGCCGCTGCCCTGCTGGAGGCGCGGGAGCAGGACGTGCAGTTCACACACGGGCGCTACCGGATCGCCGGCACCGACCGCACGGCCGGATTCGCCGAGGTCGTCCGCGCCTCCTTCGACCCGGCGCTCCGCCCGGAGGCCGAGACGCTCGGCCTCGACTGCGAGGTGCATCACATGGCCCGCGCCGTGACCTTCTCCAACGGCTGCCACGTGTGCGAGGTGGAGATCGAGCGGGCGACGGGCGACGTGCGGATCGTCCGCTACACCGCCGTGGACGACTTCGGGCGCATCCTCAATCCGCTCCTGGTGGAGGGGCAATGCCACGGCGCCATCGCACAAGGGATCGGACAGGCACTCACCGAGCATGCGGTCTACGACGCAGCGAGCGGGCAGCTCCTCGCCGGCTCGTTCATGGACTACACGTTGCCACGCGCCGACGATCTGCCGTTCTTCGACGGACACTTCGCCGTGATACCGTGCCTCACCAACGCGCTGGGTGTGAAGGGTTGTGGCGAGGCCGGCGCAATCGCGGCGCCGGCGGCGGTGATGAACGCGGTGGCCGATGCGCTCCGCGATCATGGCGGCCACGACGCAGTGGAGATGCCGGCCACGCCCGAGGCGATCTGGCGCATCCTGCACGAGCAATCGCCCTCCGAGCTAAAGGAAGGAACCGACGAATTATGACGAGCTGGCGCAACCGCAAGACCCTGATCCTCAGCCGCACCGACATGATGGGCCTGCTGGAGCCCGGCGAGTACGTCGATTGCGTCGAGACCGCGTTCCGCCGGCACGGCGAGGGGCGCTGCTACCTGGAGCCCAAGGGCCACATCGTGCTGGACAAGTATCCGGGCGAGTGGGAGGTCATGCCTTCCTATATCGAGGAGCCGGCCGGCGTCGGCGTGACCGAGGCCGCCGCTTGCAAGTGGGTCTCGATCCGCGAGCACAACCGCGCCAAATTCGACCTGCCGACGGTCTTCTCGATCCTGGTCTATACCGAGCCCGAGACCGGCTTTCCGCTCGCCATCGTCGACGGCAGCTACCACACCATGATGCGCACGGGTGCTTCCGCCGCAGTCTCCATCCGCTGGCTCGCGCGCAAGGATGCGTCCGTCCTCGCCCTGGTAGGCGCGGGCGACGTCGGCATCGGCTCGCTCCGCACCTGCGCCACCGTCCGCGAGTGGTCCGAGGTCCGGGTCTGGAGCCGTACCCAGGCCACCCTCGATAACTTCATGGAGAGCGAGGCGCCGCGCCATCCGGGCCTCAATCTTGTGCTCTCCACCGATCTGGAGGCGGTGGTGCGTAGCGCCGATGCGGTCGTGACCACCACCACCGGCGCCGATCCCGTGGTCAAGGACGCGTGGATCGCAGACGGCACCCACATCGCAGCGCTGGGCTCCGACCTCGCCGGCAATCAGGAGCTGGACAGCGCCATCGCGGCGCGGGCGCGCATCTTCGTGGACGACATCAGGCAGTGCGTGCCCGACGGCGAGATCAACGTGCCGATCAAGGAGGGCATCATCGCGGCCGACGATGTGGCCGGCGAGATCGGCGCCGTCATCTGCGGCAGGCTTGAGGGCCGGCGGAACGACGCCGAGATCACGCTCTTCGATTCGACCGGGATCGCGATCCAGGATTCGGCGACCGTCCCGCTCGAATATCAGCGCGCCGTCGAGGCCGGCGTCGGCATCGAGAAGAAGATGATCTCGACCTGACTCCAACCCGGCGGCGATTAGCGGGCCCGCCAAGCATTATTCTCCAATTTATAGTGTCTTATAAGGGGGTTATGCGAAATTGGGTTCGTTTTGTAATTTCTCTTTTTCGGCCCCAGGCCGCGACCCAGATGAGGCATTCGGCCTAACCGTTGTCCCAGACCACCTTCGGGTAAGGCACGACCCAGGAGGCCTTGAGGTACCAGGTCTCCAGCACCTCGACCGGCTCGAGCTTGTGGAGGTGCGGGTAGAGGCCGGAGCGCCCGAGCTCCAGGAGGCCGGGGCCGGACCAGACCTCGTGTAGCGCAAAATCCTCCGGCCGGATCAGGAGCACCTGCTTGATCGGCTTGCCGCCCTCCTCGGGGTGGGGGAGCTTGCGTATCTGCAGGAAGTCGGCATCGACCAGCTTGGCGAAGCGGTCCTCGATGGCGCTGTCGACGCGGCGGATCGGGGGCGGGCTAGTCACGTTCATGCTGAGCCGCATCAGGCATTCGCCGGCGCGATGGCAATGACCGATCGCCTGGCTGCCATGGAACGTGAGCGGCGTGGTCTCGCACATGTTCGCCGGCCAGCCGTAGATCTCGCGCTCGAAGGTGAGCGCCATGTCGTTATCGACCCAGATGTAGTTGATATACCAGCCCGTCCATTCCTTGAAGCGGACCATGATGGCGGTCAGGCACTCGTGATAGAGGTCGACCGAGTGGGTCGGCTGGCCCATGTCGCCGAGCCATGCGAGCATCAGGTTGGGCTCGACCGGCTCCAGCGGCTCCGGCACCTCGAAGGCGACGGCGTCGGGGTCGGCGCGGTAGGCCATCATCAAAATTTTACTGTCGGGCGTCGCGTAGAACGGCGGCTTCGTGAACGTCGGCGCCGCCAGCGGCATCGAATAGCCTTCCTCGTGCTCCTTCATGGTCTCCCTCTCGTCGTTGGGCGCGGTCGCCCCCGCGGCGTGGCGAGTGTGGGAGCGCCGGTGGGGCCGGTCAACCTGATCCTGGTGCGTGAGTCGCGCGGTTAATACGCCGCGCGACCACTGCGACGTGGCGCGCGCGGTTAATAGGTCGCGCGACCGCCGGAAAGGTCGAACACGCCCCCGGTAGAGAACGAACAATCCTCGGAGCAAAGCCAGGCGACCATGGCCGCGATCTCCTGCGGCAGGCCGAAGCGCCCGAGCGGGATTTTCGACTTCATCATGTCGATATGGGCTTGGGTCATCTGGGCGAAAATGCGTGTTTCGACGGCCGCTGGCGTCACACAATTGACGAGCACGCCACTGCCGGCGAGCTCCTTGCCGAGGCTCTTGGTAAGCGCGATCAGGCCGCCTTTCGCCGCGCTGTAGGCGGGCGCATTGGGGTTGCCCTCCTTACCGGCTACCGAGGCGATGTTGACGATGCGCCCCCAGCCGGCGTCCCTCATCAGCGGCACCACCGCGCGGCACACCAGGTAGGGGCCGTTGAGATCGATATCGATCACCCGGCGCCAGTCGTCCACCGGGTACTCCCAGGTCGGCATGTTGGGGCCGGAGATACCGGCGTTGTTGACCAGGATGTCTATGCCGCCGGCGCTGGCCTGCGTCTCGCGGAGCGCCGCTTCGACCGCATCCGCATCCGAGACATCGACCTCGACCCATCCCGCCGGGCCGCCGTCCGGCCAGTCCGCCTCTGCCTCCGCCATCGCGGCGGGGTCGAAATCCCAGACGTAGACGGCGGCGCCGGAGGCCTGGAGCCGCTCGCCGATCGCGCGCCCGAGCCCCTGGGCGCCGCCGGTCACGATGGCCCGCCGGCCGTTCAGGTCGATGCTGTTCATGGAAAGAACCCCATAACTGTTCGGATTCGTTCGCCCGATTGCGAGCGCGGCTCTGGCGCCGGCGAACGTCTCGGGCCACCATGTGGGCCACTATGGACCGGATCGTCGACTCCCACCACCACATCTGGCGCCAACGGGACTTGCCGTGGCTCGAGGGGCCGATGTTGCCGCGAATCTTCGGCCCCTATGAGCCGATCCGGCGGGACTATGCCATCGAGGAATATCTGGGCGACATTGAGGGCAGCGGTATTGCGCAGTCGATCTATGTGCAGGCCAACTGGGCGCCCGCACGGGCCGTCGACGAGGTGGCGTGGGTGCAGGCCGAGGCCGACCGCACGGGATATCCCCATGCCATCGTCGGTTACGCCGACCTGCGCGACCCGGATGTTGGCGAGGTGCTCAAAACCCAGGCCCAATACCCGCTGCTGCGCGGCATCCGCATGCAGCTCCATTGGCACGAGAACGAGCAATATCGCTTCGCCGACGGGCCTGCGGTGATGAACGACGCGGCGCTGCGCCGAAATGTCGCGCTGCTGGCGGAGCACGGTCTCGTCTTCGAGCTTCAAGTCTTCACCGCGCAGATGGAGAACGGCGCCGCCTTCGCCGAGGCGTTCCCCAACGTGCCGATGGTGCTCGCCCACTGCGGGATGCCCGAGGACCTGACCCCGGGGGGGTGGCGTGCTTGGCGTGAGGGAATGGAAAGGCTCGCCGCCGTGCCCAGCGTCCACGTCAAGCTGTCGGGGCTCGGCACCTTCATCCATCGGCTCGACCAGGCCCATATCGAGCGCACGGTGCAGGACACCGTCGCGCTCTTCGGGCCCGAGCGCTGCCTCTGGGGCAGCAACTTCCCGATCGAGAAGCTGTGGACCGACTATGCGAGCCTCATCCAAGCCTACCGCCGCGCGCTGGCCCATTTGAGCCCGGCGGCGCAGGAGGCGATATTCGGCGGCACCGCGCGGCGGCTGTACCGGCTCTAGCCGGCCCGCAGCGCCGCCCGCCGAGACGAGACGACAAGATAGGGAAGGAGCGACGATGGCAATCGAACGCGTACTGACGCCCCATGTGGCCGAGCCGGCGCCCGGCCTCTGGTCCAACTGCCTGCGCCACGGCAACAACGTCTATGTCGCGGGGCTCGTGGCGGTGGACGCGGACTTCAACGTGCTCGCGGTGGGCGATCCGGGCGAGCAGTCGCGCATCATCTTCCGCAGCATCCGGCACTACCTCGAAGCGGCCGGCGGCAGCCTCGCCGACGTGGTGCGGATGCGGGTGTATCTTTCGAATTTGGAACGCGACCGCCCGGCATTCCTTGCGGCGCGGCGGGAGTTCTTCACCGGCAACTTCCCGTGCTCCACGCTGGTGGAGGTCTCGGCGCTGGTCTCGCCGGAGATGCTGGTTGAGGTCGATGCCGATGCGATCATCGGTGCCGGTGCCGCATAGCATCCGGCCCGTACCGTGATAGGATCGCCCCGCCGCCGGGCGTAAGCGAAGCGCGTTGTCGCAAAGGGAGAGAATGGGATGATCGAGGTCAATTCACCGCGGCTGCTGGATCTCGTGGCCGAGGATGCAACCGTCGACCAGGTTTGCACGGGCTTCCAGTTCACCGAGGGGCCGATCTGGCACCCCCGCGAGCAATGCCTCTATTTCAGCGACATCCCGGCGGATACGCGCCGGCGCTGGAGCGCGGCGGATGGTGCGAGCGACGTGCGCCATCCCAACGACAAGGGCAACGGCATGACGCTGGATGCCGACCTCAACCTTTATATCTGCGAGCACGTAACGAGCGCGCTGATCCGCGAGACGCCGTCCGGCGAGCGCCAGGTTCTCGCCTCGCACTACAACGGCAAGGAGCTGAACAGCCCCAACGACGTGGTCGTGAAGTCCGACGGCTCGGTCTATTTCTCCGATCCGTGGTATGGCCGCATGCCGGTCTTCGGCCTGGAGCGCGAGCGGGAGCTCGGTTTCCAGGCGATCTTCCGAATCGCGCCCGACGGCGCGCTTCACTGCGAGGTCGATGACTTCGACCAGCCGAACGGCCTCTGCTTCTCGCCCGACGAGAGCATCCTCTACGTCAACGACACCACGCGCGCCCACATCCGGGTGTTCGACGTGGGCGCCGACGGCTCGCTCTCCAACGGGCGCATGTTCGCTGAGAATATCGGCGACGGCGAGCTGGAGAACGGCGTGGTCGACGGCATGAAGTGCGACGAGCATGGCAACGTCTACGTCACCGGCCCGCGCGGCATCTGGGTCTTGGCGCCGGACGGCGAACATCTTGGCGTCATCGGAATGCCGGAGCACTCCGCCAACCTCAACTGGGGCGGCAGCGGGTGGAACGAGCTCTACTGCACCTGCTCGACCTCGGTCTATCGGTTCGCGCTCAAGGTCGCCGGCAATCGCCTGAGTTACATGTAGGAGAGGACCCATGGCCTTCGAACTGGACCCAGCGCGCAGCGCGCTCATCATCCAGGATCTGCAGAACGACGTGATCGCGGAGGGCGGCGCCTTCGCTGATTCGGGCGCGCCGGCGCACGCCCAGTCGCAGAACGTGGCGGAGAACGTGAAATCCCTCGCCGAGGCCGCGCGCAAGGCCGGCATGGCGGTCATCCACGTTCACTACATCGTGGAGGAAGGGGCGCCGGGATTGAAGCTGAATGCGCCGCTCTTCCGGGGCGTGGCCGAGGCCAAGGCGCTGGTGCGCGGCACCTGGGGGGCTGCGGCGGTGGCCGGGCTCGAGCCCCAGGCCGGCGATCTGGTGGTCGAGAAGATGCGCATGAACGCGTTCCACGACACCCACCTCGAGACGATCCTCAAGGGGCTCGGCGTGGACACCATCGTGATCTCCGGCGCGTGGACCAACTTCTCGGTCGAGCACACCGCCCGCCACGGCGCCGACGCGGGCTATCGCGCCATCGTCCTCACGGACGGAACCTCGACCATCAACGACGAGTGGCACAACGCCGGCCTCAACTTCGCGCTGGAGAACATCGCCGAGCGCGTGACCTGCGCCGAGGCCGAAGCAGCGCTGGGGGGCTAAACGCGTCGGGGCGTCAGTCCACCAGAGACGCGAGGAGGTCGTTGCGGCCGCTGAGGAAGTTGACCACCACCCGCATGTTCTCCTCGGTGTTGTCGAAGAGCGTCGAGTGGTTCGAGCCCCGGATCACGTGCTTGATGGCGTTCGGGATGTTCTCGGCGAGCCAGGTCTGCCCGGCGCCGGTCTCGCCCACCTCCCACGGCGTCATGATGTCTTCGTCGCCGCCGATCACAAGTGTCGGCGCCTTGATCTCTGCGGCGTAGGGCCTGAGGTCCATCTCCATCATTGCGCGGCAGGCCCGCTGGTAGACCTCTCTGCGGTTTGAGCGATCTAGGATGTCCTGGATCATGTCGATCGCGCCAAGGCCGTCCGGCCCGTCGAGGAATTTCCGTGACAGCGCCTGGACCGCGATCAGCTCGGCCAGGGTGCGGCTGCCGCAGCCATAGGCCTCCGAGATGTCGATCCAGTTCTGGAAGGTAAGGCGGCCGGCCAGGTCGAGCTTGGCGGCCGAGCAATTGATGACAAGCCGGTCCGTCCGGTCTGCATACTTCGCACCGAAGACCTGCGCGATCATCCCGCCCATGGAGGTGCCGTGAATATGGGCGCGCTCGATCTTCAGCGTATCCATGAGTCCGGCCACATCGTCCGCCCACACTTCCATGTCGTATGACTGGATAGGTTTGTCGGACTGCCCGTAGCCGCGCATATCGAAATCGATACAGCGAAAGTATTTCGACGCGATCGGCGTCGCGGTGGCGAAGTTGAAGTGACCGAAGCCTGCGCCGTGGATGTGAACCACGGGCGCGCCGTCCCCCGTCGCCTCGTACCAGAGCCTGGCGCCGTTGACCTCCGTGAATGCCATGACCGCCTCCCTTTGCCGGCGTCGCGTGCCGTAAACCAACGATCTTACACCGGCGCGCGCGAATGATGCAGGCTGGCAACCGATTCTGTTTGCTATCGAGAAACGTTGCGACCAAAGTCCCGGCGGCACGGCGCAGCGGAATCGAAGAAGGGGCACGCCATGGCGGAAGACCTGCGTCAAGCGGCGCTCGACTATCACCGCAAGCCCAAGCCGGGCAAGCTCGGCATCCATGCCACCAAGCGCATGAGCACGCAGCGCGACCTGGCGCTTGCCTACAGCCCGGGCGTGGCCGCGGCCTGCGAGGAGATCGCGAAGGACCCGGCACGGGCCTGGGACTACACCGTCCGAGCCAATCTGGTCGCGGTGATCAGCAACGGCAGCGCGGTGCTGGGCCTCGGCTCCATCGGCGCCCTCGCTTCGAAGCCGGTCATGGAAGGCAAGGCGGTCCTCTTCAAGAAGTTCGCCAACATCGACGTCTTCGACATCGAGGTCGACGAAGGCGACGTCGACGCGCTGGTAGAGACCATCGCCCGCCTGGAGCCGACCTTCGGCGCAATCAACCTCGAGGACATCAAGGCCCCCGAGTGCTTCGAGGTCGAGCGGCGCCTCAAGGAGCGCCTCAACATCCCGGTGTTCCACGACGACCAGCACGGCACCGCGATCTGCGTGGCAGCCGCCGCGCTCAACGCGCTCCGGATCGTCGGCAAGACGCCAGATGCGGTGCGGCTGGTGTGCTCGGGCGCAGGGGCCGCAGCGATCGCCTGCCTCGACCTTCTGCGCGAGCTCGGCGTTACGCAACACAACATCTCGGTATGCGACCGCAAAGGCGTCGTACACGCGGGCCGGACGGACCTGAACGAGCAGAAGAAGCGCTACGCGCTCGACACCGACGCACGCACGCTCGACGACGCGATCGCGGGCGCCGACATCTTCCTCGGCCTCTCAGGCCCCGGCACCATGAGCCAGGCGATGGTGCGGAGCATGGGCCCGAAGCCCATCATCCTCGCGCTCGCGAACCCGACGCCCGAGATCATGCCCGAGGATGCGCTCGCCGCACGGCCCGACGCGATTATCGCAACCGGGCGCTCCGACTATCCGAACCAGGTCAACAACGTGCTCTGCTTCCCGTTCATCTTCCGCGGCGCGCTCGATTGCGGAGCGACCGAAATCAACACGGCGATGAAGCTCGCCTGCGTGCGCGCGATTGCCGACCTGGCGACCGCCGAATCCTCCGATGTCGTGGCCGCGGCCTATGGCGACCAGTCGCAGAAATTCGGCCCCGACTACATCATCCCGAAGCCCTTCGATCCGCGCCTGATCGAGACCGTGCCGGTCGCCGTGATCGAGGCGGCGATGGCGAGCGGAGTCGCGGGCCGGCCGATCGCCGACTTCGCGGCCTATCGGGCAGAGCTCGCGGGCCTCGTATTCCGCACCGGCTACTTGATGAAGGTGGTGTTCGACCAGGCCAAGCAGGACCCGCAAAGGGTGGTCTACGCCGCCGGCGAGAACGAGCGCGTGCTGCGCGCCGCCCAGCAGGCCATCGACGAGGGCATCGCGCGGCCGATCCTGATCGGGCGGCCGTCCCGCATCGAGGAGCGGATCGAACGGCTTTCGCTCAGGATCCAGCCGGGCACGGATGTTGAGGTCGTCGATCCGGAGCACTACGAAAAATATGACGCCTATTGCCGGCTCTATCACGAGCTGATGGGGCGGCGCGGAGCCGCGCCGGCGGCGGCGCGCAGAGCGCTCCGCACGCAACCCACGGTGATCGCCTCGATGATGGTGCGTTGCGGCGACGCCGACGCGATGTTGGCCGGCCCGGCGACGCCGTTCCGCGCGGAGCTTCTGCACGTGCTCGACGTGATCGGACTCCGAGCCGGTGTCGCCACTGCGGCGGCGCTCAGGGTCCTGATCCTGACCAAGGGCATCTTCTTCATCGCCGACACGGATATCACCGAGGACCCAACTCCGTCGCAACTTTGCCAGTCGACCATGCTGGTCGCCGAGCAGGTCCGGCGCTTCGGCATGACGCCGAAGATCGCGCTGCTCTCCGCCTCCAACTTCGGCAGCAACGACCTCGCGGCGTCGGTGAAGATGCGCGAGGCGATGCACCTGCTTCACCAGAGGGCGCCCAAGCTGGAGGCCGAGGGCGAGATGAACGCCGACGCCGCGCTCGATGAGGCGATCCGCGCCGAGATGTTCCCCAACTCCCGGCTCACGGGCCAGGCCAACACCCTGATCCTGCCCGACCTGACCTCGGCCAACATCGCCTACGGCATGCTCAAAGTGCTGGCCGACGGCATCTCCGTCGGCCCGATCCTGCTCGGGCTGGCTGCGCCGGCCTACGTGCTGCATGGGTCGGCCACCACCCGCGGCGTGCTCAACATGACCGCGGTCGCCGCCGTCGAGGCGCAAAGCCGGGCAGGGGAGAGCGACGTGGCAACCGCCGTCGACACGGCGGGCTGAACGAGGACACAGTGGCGCGGCCCGATCTGCCGCCGGAGATCGGCGCCGCGGCCGAAAGGGGCGGACGCGAGGGCCTCTACGGCCTCACGACAGAGCTTGTCAGCGCCGTGCGCGTGGCGTTGGCGAATTCCGACGGCGACCGCGTCCGTGCCCTGGTCGCGCCCCTGCACGAGGCCGACGTTGCCGATCTGATCGAGAGGTTCCGTGCCGGCGAGCGCCGCCGCCTCATCGCCATCGCCCACGACGTGCTGAGCGGCGACGTGCTTCCCCATGTCGGGGACGAGATCCGCGAGGAATTGATCGGGGAGATCGGCGCGGAGCGGGCGGCCGAGGCGATCGCGGACATGGAGAGCGACGACGCCGTCGCCGTCCTGGAGGATCTCGACGACCCGCAGCGCAAGGAGATCCTCGACGCGATCTCAAGCGAGGAGCGGGCCGGTGTCGCGGAAAGCCTGACCTATCCTGAGGACAGCGCCGGCCGCCTCATGCAGCGCGAGGTGGTCTCGCTGCCGGCCTTCTGGACCGTGGGACAGACCATCGACCACATGCGCGAGACCGGCGGCGACATGCCGGACGACTTCTACGAGATCTACGTCATCGACCCTCGCCATCGGCCCATCGGGCGGATCCCGCTACACAGGCTCCTCCGCACCCGGCGGCCGGTCCCGCTGCGCGACATCATGGCGACGGATCTCAAGGCGATCCCCGCCGAGACCGATCAGGAGGAGGTGGGCCACGTCTTCGACCAGTACGACCTCGTATCGGCGCCGGTGATCGGCGAGTCAGGGCGCCTCATCGGCGTCATCACCGTGGACGACGTGGTCGACGTCATCCAGGAGGAGGCGGAGGAGGACATCCTGCGCCTCAGCGGCGTGCAGGAGCCGGACATCTACCGCGCCGCGCTGCGCACCGCGACCGGCCGCTTCACCTGGCTGCTGGTGAATCTGGGCACGGCGATCCTCGCGTCGCTCGTGATTTATCAGTTCGATGGAACGATCGATCAGATGGTGGCGCTCGCGGTCCTCATGCCGATCGTCGCCTCCATGGGCGGCAACGCCGGCACGCAGACCATGACGGTGGCGGTGCGCGCCATCGCCACCAAGGACCTGACGACATCCAACGTGCTCAGGGTGCTTTGGAAGGAGGTGCTGGTCGGTGGGATCAACGGCGTCGTCTTCGCCCTCCTCATCGGCGTCGCCGCCGCGGCCTGGTACGACAATATCGCGCTCGGCATCGTGATCGGCGCCGCCATGATCATCAACATGCTGGTCGCCGGCTCCTTCGGCCTGGTGATCCCGGTTGCGCTGTGGCGTCTGAAGATCGACCCGGCGACGGCGGCAGGCGTGCTGCTCACCACGGTTACCGATGTCGTGGGCTTCCTCGCCTTCCTCGGCCTCGCGGGGATGCTGCTGGTCTGACGGCGGCGCATGGGGTGACGTCCCCCGCCGTTGCTGGCAGGGCCGCAGGGCCGCTGATAAATTGATGGAGGTGCCGTTCGCATCCAGACGCGTGCTCCGCTTTCTACAATCCCGCATGACAGGGAACCGGGATTCACGAAGAGGTATCGAGCCATGTTGCACGCTGCGCGACTCTCCACTGCCGCAGTCGTCTCTGCGGCGCTGCTCTCCGCCTCCTTAACGACCACCGCTCTCGCCGAAACCGAATGGGACCTGCCCCTCGCCTGGCCCGACGGCAACTTCCACGTCGAGAACGCCAAGACTTTTGCCAAGGTGGTGGGACAGGTCACTGGCGGCGAAGTCACCATCAACATTCACCCGGGCGGGTCGCTGGGCTTCAAGGGACCCGAGATGCTGAACGCGGTCGGCGATGGCCTCGTGCCCATCGGCGAAATGCTCCTCAATCAGCAGGTTGGAGAGCGCAAGATCCTCGGGCTGGAGACACAGCCGTACCTCATCGAGGACCCCGATCAACTCGCGGTCTTTCACGAGCATTTCCGCCCGGCCATCGAAAGAGTGGCCGCGGAGTACAACCAGAGGGTTCTCTACGTCGTGCCGTGGCCGCGCCAGTACGTGTACACGAAGGTGGAGGCCAAGGGCGTCGCGGACCTCGCCGGAATCAAGATCCGCACTTACAACAGCACGACGACCGAGATGTTCAATCGCATCGGCATGACCTCGGTGCAGCTGCCCTGGGGCGAAGTGGTGCCGTCGCTCGCCACCGGTACCATCGATGCGGTCACGACCTCGGCGAGCTCCGGAGTGGATGGGAAGTTCTGGGAGTTCCTCACGCACATGTACCCGACGAGCCACGTCTGGTCGTCGAACATGGTCTCCGTGAATCTCGATGCCTGGAATTCTCTCACCGAAGACCAGCGGGAGGCCATCGAGGCGATGGCCCGGATGCTGGAGCCCGTGTTCTGGCAGGTCAGCAAGGCCGAGGATGCGGCAAAATCGAAGATCCTGAACGAGCGCGGGGTGGCGATCGCCGAGGTGTCGGCGGCGATGCTGGCCGACATGCAGGCCGCGACCGAACCGATGCTGGCCGAGGCGCTGGCCGAGCTCGGCGATGAGGGCCAGGCCATCATCGACGGCTTCTTCCGGGACATCGGCCGCTAGCGGGTACGGCTCCGGCGTCCGGCGACTAGCCGTGAGCGCCGGGTCCCGGTAACCGCGAGAAGTCAAGGGAGGCCGGCGCCTTGTCCGCTCTTGCGCGGATTCTCACAGGAATAGATGCGCTGTCGTGCGCCTGCGGCTACCTCGCGGCCGTGCTGGTGCTGGGGATCGCAGGGCTCATTCTCGCCGAGATCTTCTGCCGCACCGTCCTCAACATCAGTCTCTCCTTCGCCTGGGAGTACGCCGCGTACTGCTTCGCCGTCTCGATCTTCCTCGCCGCGGCATTCGCATTGCGGACGGGCGGGCATGTCAGGGTGATGCTGCTCTCGCAGAGCGTTCCTCCCCGCCTGGCGTACTGGCTCGACGTTGCTGCCACCACGGCCGGCATCATGATCGCCGGTGTGCTCGCGTGGTCGCTGGCCGCCTTTGCTTGGAAGTCATGGGTGGGCGGCAGCACCTCCGCCACCATCGACGAAACGCCGCTCGTCTTCCTCGGTGTGCCCCGCATGGTCGCCGGCGAGATTGCGGCCCTCGATCTTTCACCCATCGCGCTCATCGTGTTGTTGCTCGTCTTCTACGCGATCCTCGGCTGCGTGCTGGAGGGCATGTCGAGCATCGTCATGACCTTGCCCATCACGCTGCCGCTGGTGCAGGCGGCGGGGGTTCGACAAGATCTTGTTCGGCGTGTTCCTGGTGATCGTGGTGGAGATGGCGCAGATCACGCCACCCGTGGGCTTCAACCTGTTCGTAATTCGGGGGATGACTGGCGAGCGGATAGGGCGAATCGCCCGCGCGACACTTCCGTTCTTCCTGATCATGGTGGGACTTGCGCTGCTGATCACGTTCGTCCCCGAGGTCGTGACCTTCCTTCCGAACGCCATCCGGCTCGGCAACTGAAGGGCGCGAGGCAGGCCGTAGCGTGGCGGCAAGATTTCTGCCCACCACAGCCACCGACCTCTTGGACTTACTCGCCTTCCTCGGTTCGACGGGAACATTGTTGATATGAAGCTGTCCGTCCCCGCCAAACTAAGACGTCAGGCGAACAATAAGACTATATCAATACTGACTCTGTATCACCAAGCTATTCGCCATAAGACGAAATAGAGGCAAATGATCGGAGATTTTTCTATCCATTTCAATGTCCGCAATCCCGGGCAATTTCGCTACATGAAAATGCAAAAATATCATGTAATTCTTGTAAATCACCAAGTACATATGATTGTATACTGTCAGTACCATATCCAACTGTCTTCCATCACCAAAAAAAGAGACCGACGCACCCGGCCAACGATCCAATATTATTCTTTTCGTTTCTATGTTACGAACATTAATTAAGCCCATGTCTCTCACCATTACTCTGAGATTATGATCGGAAAACATTTCCGAGGCCAATTCCTCACTCCCTTCCCGTAACATAAAAGGGCCGATTTCTTCGTCAGTTAGATCCATTCCTGCTTCTTCGACGAAGTCGCGTACCATCATGGACGCATAGACAGGACCTCTTCCATTGTTGCTGCCGAAGAACTGGATAACGTTTGGCCTTTGTCCCTCTTTTGAATTCCAACTTTGTGGAACTTCCAACTGAAAGTCTAGCCCTTTGGATTTTGGGTGCCCCGCAGTCCTGTAGGGATCTCTGAAGCCTCGAACAAACTCCTTGGCAGGATTGTCCATGAATTGGTAATGCAACAGAGTTTCGAATATTGGAGAGACTATAGCTCCTTCCGCTCTGGCTTCTATTACATCAAGATAACTTACAGCCATTTCTCGGCTGATCTGATTCGATTCCATATCGCGAAGTTTGGTTCTGACTGAGCGTTCGATTGTTGACATTACTTCGCGGTAGTTGTCTCTATGGATGTCCTTTAGTGCCATTCGCATGTTTGTTTCGGCGGCGCCAAAAGAGGTGTTGAACTTAAAGTGTGCAAATTCAACACGGGGATAAAGCGATGGATAGTTATCGGTAATAATTTCCAAACTAAGCTGTTGTGCCACGATGAACCCAAGTGACAAGGTTAGGTCAATATGCAAAGGGGAGCTTGTTGCTTGCGTACGGTTACTGCAAACGAAAAAAGAAGTTATAAATAGGAGCGCACTAAACATTATTAGCCGGAGGTATTTCATTGGTTCCTGTGTCCAGTCGTAAGCGAATCTATCGCTCCAAGGTTAAGGGCACCGAATTGTGAATTCTTAAAGCGCCTATTCCTCCCGCAGCCACCGCCTCGCGTGCACGGGCTTATGCGTGGGGTCGAACTCGAAGAGCTCCAGCAGCACATCGTCGGGCGCGGCGCACATGATGTAGCGCCAGGTGCCGAACTCGCGGATCTCGCTGCGAAAGGGCACCCCCTGCGCCTTCAAGCGCGCGACCAGGGCACGCAGGTCGTCGCTGCGTATGCCGATATGGTGGACCGCGCCGCGTCCTCTATCGCGCGGCGGCTGGTCGTAGAGATGCAGCCCGCCGCTGCCGATCTGCATGAAGACGTTGCGGGAGCCGGCGAGCACCCCGTCATAGACCAACTCGCCGCCCAGCATGTCGCGCCACCATGCGATGGTCGCCTCGATATCGCGGGCGAAGATGTGGACGTGGTGGAGGCTTTCGGCCATGGCTTGCGAGGGCGGCCGGTCTAGGAGCGTGCGCCGTAGAAGTTTTGATGCTGGGCGATTGGCGCGCGGCCGCCGGAGAGGCGGGATTTTGGCCCGAGTGTGGACATCTGGCCCGCCCGACTCTGGGATGGAAATCCCAGACCGGAAGGCCGGAACGGAAGAGATTCGCGTTTCATACGCGGTCGATGGGCACTGCGCGCCCCGGAGCAAGTGCGTTGGCAGGCCAGCACCTGCCTCAGCACGTGGCCACCGTCCCCATCCGCTTGATGTTCAACGCCAAGCACACGAGGTCCCACTCGCCGCGCACCTTCGCCAAGCCTCGCAGGCTGAATCGTCGGAATCCGAGCACCTCCTTGATCCACCCGTTCGGCGCCTCCGAGAGCCACTTGCGTTGCGCGTACCGGGCTTTGCCCGCGGGGCGCGCCAGTTTCTCACCCATGCGGTGCGTGGCAGGGAGCCGGGCCGGGTCGACCGCCACCTGGGACTTGCCTTCACGCCCCAGCGCTACGTGCGCGTCGATGCCGCGATCTTCCAGCTCCAACAGATCCGGCTCGTTGCAGTAGCCCGCATCGGCCAGTACCACCGCAGGCTCGACCCCAAACGTCTCGTTGATCTCGTCGAGCATCCCCACCAGCTGACCCTGGTCGCTGGCCTGTGGCCCCACCTGAGTCGCGACGATGATCTGGTGCTCCCCATCGACCGCCATCTGCGCGTTGTAGCACTGCTGGAATCCCTCGCTGCTGGTCTTCATGATCTGGCTCTCGGGATCGGTGAAATTGCTCTGCGCCTTCGGCGCGGGCTCGCCGTAGGCCCGCTTGTAGGGCCGCCCGCCCCGGGGATTGCGGTCCTGCCCAGGCTCGCGCCCGCGCTCAGCGTCGCGCCCGCGTTGCGCCGCCTCCAAACGCGCTTTGGCTGCCTGGATCGCCGCCAGGCGCTTCTCCCTGCGTTGCAACTCCTCGGGCAACTCGTCGCCCCGGAAATCCTCGCCCCAACGATCGTCTTCTTCGGCGTCCACCATCCCCGCCTTCGTCAGCAGCGCCTCGATCTCCGCCTGCAAGCGAGCCGCCTCTTTGCCCATCCGCTCATAGCTCATCGCCTTGCGCTTGCTCGCGTTCGCTCGCACCTTCGTCCCGTCGACCGAGAGCTTGCCGAACCGCGCCAGTCCCATCTCGCGCGCCACCTGCACCACCCCCACAAACAGCTCGCTGAACTCCGCCAGATGTCGGCGGCGGAACTCACATACCGTGCGATGTTGCGGGAAGTTGCCCGCCGCGAGCATCCGAAACGCTACATCCTCCTCCAGCTTTCTCGCCACCGCACGCGAGGAGAATGTGCCCGTCGCGTAGGCATAGATCAGCACCTTGACCATCATCGACGGCTCGTAGGGGGCGTTGCGTCGACCGTCCCCCTCGTAGGGCGCATAGAACGCCGTCAAGTCCAGTGCATCGACCACATCGCTGACGTGATGAGCCAGGTGCCCTGGGGGAACCCACTCCTGCAAGTCCGGCGGCAGAAGCAAGGGCTGCTCCGGCTGGTAGGGACGATACGTGGTCGGCATCGGGCAGTTCCCAAACGCAACTGGCGTGTCGCATCATACTGCCCCCTGACGCCAATCCACCCACACCCCATCCAATACCAACTTCGCCGCGCGGATTTTTCTACGGCGCACGCTCCTAGGCGCTGCCTTCGACCTGCGGCATCACCTCGTCGGCGAAGAGCCGCATGCTGTCGGTGACTTGCGCGTGCGGCATCCCGAGCCAGTCCATGCCGAGGATGAAGGTGGTGATGCCCAGGCGGCGGTCGTAGCCGGCGATCTGCTCGGCCACCTCGTCGGGCGAGCCGAAGAGGAAGCGGTCGCGCATCAGCTCCTCGAAGTCGAGCGAGAGGTCGTCGTCGCCGGCCGGCATGGCCTTGTCCTGCCCCCATTGGTGATAGGTCTTGTACTTCTCTTCCAGGTAGGGGCGGGCCAGCCGTTCCGCCTCCGTCCTGGTTCGGGCGACGAAGATCTCGCGCATCAGCGGCAGTTCCTCGGGGAAGGGCCGGTTCGCCTCATCGAGGGCGCGCCGGTAGATCGTAAGCTGGCGCTCGGTGGTCTCCATGCGCTGGTGTGGGTTGATGAACCAGGTGTCGGCGAGCCGGGCCGCGCGCTCGACCGCGGCATCCGCGTTGGCCCCGAGCCAGATCGGCGGATGCGGCTTCTGCATCGGCTTGAGCGAGACGGTCGCGTCGTCGAGCGTGAAATGGGAGCCCGCCATGGTCACGCCGTCCTCAGTCCAGAGGCGGACGACGGCCTCGAGATTCTCTTCGAGCCGCGCCACCCGCTCGGCCTGCGTGGTGCCGAAACCCTTGAACTCCACCTCGCGGTAGCCGAGGCCGGCGCCGAAGATCATGCGCCCGCCCGACATCACGTCGAGCGTGGCGACCTGCTCGGCGATATCGAGTGGCTTGTGCAGCGAGAGCAGGATGATCCCCGGCAGCAGGCGGCAGCGGGGTGCCTCGGCCATCAGCCGCGCCAGCAGCGGGAGCTGCTGATACTGCTGCAGCGGGTAGGCGGCGTAGTGCATGCCGGTGGCGAGGATGTCGAAGCCCAGCTCGTCCGCGAGTCTCGCCCGGGCGCAGAGGTCCGCGAAGCGCGCGTTCATGTCCTCGCCGCGGCGGAACTGGCCGCGGATAAAGAGTCCGTACTTCATGGGGGTCCTCAGTCGGCTGCTGCCCCCGGCGTCAGGTCGAGGAGGCAATCGTCGTCAAGGGGCTCGATCGCCGACCAGTCGCGGGTGCAGTGGTGTTCGGCGCGCTCGAACTTGGTGGGCGGGTTATCGACCGCGGCGACGTTGAGATAGAAGATGCGGCGCGGCCAAGGGGTGATGTTGCCGGCCGAGCCGTGGACCATGTTGGCGTGGGTGATCAGCACCGAGCCGGCCGGGCCAACGACGGGCTCGATACCGCCCGCGTCCACGATGTGGGTGAGATGCTCGTCGGAGATGGCGAACAGCGTGTAGCCGGGCGATTCGCGGTTGTCCGCGGCCTCGGCGATCAACCCGTAGTGGTGCGAGCCCGGCACCAGCATGAGCGGACCGTTGGCGGCGTTGGCCTCGTCCAGCAGGATCGCAACCATGAAGGCGCGGGGTTCGCGGAGCCCGTCGCGGTTCGACCAGGTGGCGTAGTCCTGATGCCAGTCCCACGGGCCCCCGTGGAATGCCGCCTTGGGGTTGAGGCGCGACTGGTGGATGTAGACCGGCCCGCCCATCAGATGCTGCACCGGCTCCAGCCAGCGCGGATGACGCGACAGGCGATGGAACGCCTCGTTGAAGCGATGCGCGCTGTAGACGAGCCGCACGGCGTCCGACTCCGCCTCTGCAACGACCTCGGGGCCTTCTCGCGCGGCCACAGTCTCGACCTCGGCACGCACGGCGGCCATCTCGTCTTCCGAGAAGAGGGCGGGGAGCACCAGGTATCCGTGGTCTTCGAATTCGTGGCGTTGGGCGTCGGTGAGCGCGGGCATAACCTCGACCTCGATCCTGGGCCTAGCCGCCCATGCCGACGAACTCACCGATGAGATCGGGGTCGGAGAGCTGGGCCGGCGAGACCTCGCTGGTGAACTGCCCGCGCTGGATGATCAGCACGCGCTGCGACAGCTCGGCGATGAAGTCGAGGTTCTGCTCGACCAGGACGACCGTGAGCTTGCGCCGGGCCTGCAGGGTCTTGAGGATTTCCACGATCTCTTCGACGATCGAGGGCTGAATACCTTCCGTCGGCTCGTCGAGGAGGATCAGACGCGGGCGACCGCAGAGGCACCGCGCCAGCGCCAGGATCTGCTGCTCCCCGCCGGAAAGCACGCGGCCGGCGCGGTCGAGGAGGGGCTTCAGCCGGGGAAACTCCTCCAGCACCTCCTCTAGGACCTCCTGCTCGTCGACCTTCTGCACTGCGAAACCGAGCCGCAGATTGTCGCGCACGCTCACGTTGGGAAAGATCTCGCGCCCCTGCGGCACATAGCCGATTCCGCGCCGGCTGCGCTTGTGCGGCGGCTCACGCGTGATTGCCTCGCCCTCGAAGGTGATCGTGCCGTCGGTGGTCTTGACCAGGCCGATCAGGGTCTTGAGCAGCGTCGTCTTGCCCATCCCGTTGTGGCCCAGGATGCCGACGAACTCGCCCTCCGCGACCTGGAGGTCGATGCCGTGCAGGATCGGGATCCTGCCGTAACTCGCGCGGATGCCTTCGGCGCTCAGCATGTTTCAGGCCGCGTGCTGCTTGCCGAGATAGATGTCGCGCACCTGCTGGTTCTTCTCCAGGTTCGCCATGGTGTCTTCGATCAGGATCGCTCCTTGATGGAACACGGTGACCCGCTTCGCGATCGCCTTGATGAACTGCATGTCGTGCTC
The DNA here is from genome assembly GCA_965262755.1 of Alphaproteobacteria bacterium. Lineage (GTDB taxonomy): Bacteria > Pseudomonadota > Alphaproteobacteria > UBA828 > UBA828 > WTGU01. The sequence continues at coordinate 3,871,041 of OZ253557.1, forward strand.
GACGACGATCATCGACGTGGTCTTGTGGATCTCGCGAATCAGATCGGTGGTCTGATTGACCTCTTCGTGGGTCATGCCCGCCGTCGGCTCGTCGAGCAGAATCAGCTCGGGCTCGCTGGTGAGCACGGTGCCGAGCTCGACCCGCTGCCGCTCGCCGTGGGCGAGCTGACCCACGAGCCGGCGGGCGAGGGCGCTGAGCCGGAGCCTCTCCAGAATTCCGTCGACGGTTTGGTTGGCCTCGCGGCGGCCGTGATGGCGCCGCGCCGCGACCCAGATGTTCTCGTGGACGCTCAGCCCGTCGAAGACGCTCGGCACCTGGGTCTTGATGCCGATGCCGCGGCGCGCGATCTGGTAGGTGTGGGAGCCGGTGATGTCGGTGCCCCGGAAGCGGACCCGTCCGGCAGACGCCTTGTACTGGTGGGTCAGGCACTTGAAGAAGGTGCTCTTGCCGGCGCCGTTCGGGCCGATCAGGCAGCGGAGCTCGCCTTCGGCCATGGCGAAGTCCACATGGTCGACCGCGACCACGCCGCCGAAGCGCATTGTCAGACCGTGCGTCTCCAAGATGGGCATAGCGTTCGCCGCCGTATCGGTCACCGCGTCGCTCGCTCCCTCTGTCACTGCGCCGCCTCCCGCGCTCTCTCACCGGCCCCGTTGCCGTCGCGCATCCCAGGAACGAAACGATCCGCAAGCTGGCGCGCGGTGGGCAGCAGCCCGGCCGGCACCAACAGCACGAATACCATAATGATCCCGCCGAAGATCAGGTAGGTGTTGGTGATCTGCTGCTGGCCGATCTCGAACTTTAGCATCAGAAGCCCGATACAGCCGATCATCGGCCCGACCAGGGTGCCGAGCCCGCCGATCAGCGTCCACATGATGATCTCGGCCGCGAAGTTGAGGGCGAACACGTCCGGATTGACGAAGGAGTTGAAATTGACGCCGAGGCACCCGGCGAGCCCGGCCATGCCGCCGCCGATGGTGAAGGTCTGCAGCTTGTGCAGGCGGACGTCGTAGCCGAGCAGCTCGGCGCGCAGCTCGTTCTCCCGAATCGCGACCGCGACCCGCCCGAAATGCGAGCGGTTGAGGAATTTCAAGCCGACGTAGCACAGAATTAGGCAGCCCATCGAGAGATGGAATATCTCGTCGGGGAAGAGGAGCGCGTTGCCGTCCCCCGGCCAGTTGATGGGCTGGATCGACGAGATGCCGTTGAAGCCCATGAGCCGCTGTGCGCCGATGGCATATTCCTCGCCCGCCGTGGAGCGCATGAAGTTGTAAAGGATGAGCGTGACCGCGAGCGTCACCACCGCGAGATAGACGTCGCTGAGGCGGCCGTAGAACATGAAGTAGCCGAGCAGGGCGGCGAAGGCGGCGGGCACGATGATCGCCAGGAAGAAGGGCGCCGTGCTCTCGCCGATATTTCCCACCGCGATGGCATAGGCGTAGGCGCCGAGGCCGTAGAACGCCGATTGCCCGAAGCAGAGGATGCCGCCATAGCCCCAGATGAAGCCCATGGAGAGCGCCAGGATCGCCATGGCGACAAAAAGAGTCACCTTGAAGAGCATGAAGAGGTCGAAAATCTGCGGGCCGGCGAACAGCAACACCAGCAGCGCCAGCACGATCAGGATCGTGCCGCATGTCTCCATGCTTCGCAGGTTGACGCCGAGGACCGTCACAGCGAGCGCCTGAAAATCTTGCCGGTGATGCCCTGGGGCAGGAGCCGCAGCATCACCACGGCGACGATGAGCAGTCCCACGCCGCCGAGGACCGGCGTGAACTCGTAGCTCAAGAGCTGGCGCACGGTGCCGAAGACGCCCGAGGCGACCAGGGTGCCGGTCACGGCGCCGGTGCCGCCGGTGATCACGGTAATGAAGGTCTGCGCGACGTAGGCCGCGCCTGCGGTCGGGATGACCTGGGAGATCGGCGCCAACAGTCCGCCCGCGAGCCCTGTCAACCCTGCGCCGACCGCGAAGGTCACCATGTAGACGCGCTGCGGGCTGATGCCGAGCACCGACGCCTGGGCCGGATTCTGCATGGTGCCGCGGGCGATGAGGCCGAGCTTGGTGCGGGTCAGCACCAGGAAGATGCCGATGAACAGCAGGATCACGATGCCGATCAGGACCATGCGGTACTGGGCGACGTTGTAGATGCCCACTTCGAAGCTGCCCATGGGCGCCGAAACGCCTTCGATGATGTTGCCGAAGATCGCCGTGACGATACCGATGAGCAGCAGGCTGAGACCCCAGGTTGCGATCAACGTGTCGATCAAGCGGCCGTAAAAGAAGCGGATGAAGGTCCGCTCGACGATGATGCCGATGATCCCCACCACGATCGGCGAGACGATCAGCATCGAGATCCAGATGTTGATGCCCAGCGTCTTGGTGCAGACGACCGTGGTGTAGGCGCCGAGCATCATGAACTCGCCGTGGGCGAAGTTGATCACCCGCATCATGCCGAAGATGATCGCCAGCCCGGCGCAGGCGAGCGCCAGGCTGGCGATACCGTTCAGCACTTCGATGATCAGGAGCGCGGCTGTATCCACGGCGCGCCCGTCGTGAAGCGCGTTGTCGCTCTCGCTTCGCTGCGGCTTGCCGAACGCCTAGAGGATCGGCTCCAGATGGGCGTTCATGTCGGGCGTCTTGGTCAGATCGCAGCGGTCGATCACATCGCTCGGGTAGAGCTGCGAGAAGCTCTCGAAGATGTTCCAGGACTGGTTCTGGCACTCCGCCATGTGCATGTCCTGGACGACGTGGTTGGTGACCGGATCGACCACCATGTGCCCGGCCGGGCCGTCCCAGGCGATGTCGCCGCTGCGCAGCGCCGCCATCACGTCCTCGCGCGCGTGGCTGCCCGCCGCCTTGACGCCAAGGGACCAGAGCATGGTGCCGAGATAGCCGCCGACGCCCACCGAATTCAGATACTGGGCGTCGTCGCCGAAGCGCGCCTGATAGCGCTTCACGAACTCCAGATTGGCGGGGAGCTGCAGCTCCTCGAAGTAGGGCTGGGCGCTGACGATGCCGTTGCCTTCCTCCGCGCTGAGCTGCTTGTGCTCGTTGCCGACGCCGAAGGTCACCGAGACGATCGGGATCTCGTTCAACATGCCGGCGGCGTACCACTGGCGATAGAAGCCGGTATGCGCCGCGCCCACGAGGCAGGTGGAGAGCCAGTCGGGCTTGGCTTCCTGAATCTTGGCGATGGCCGTGCCGAACTCCGCCACGTCGAGCGGGAAGAAGTCCTTGGTGAGGACCTCGGCGCCGTGATCGCGCGAGAAGAACTCGGTCCACTTGCCGATAATCTGGGGCGCGTTGTAGTCGGCGCCGATGTAGTAGCAGCGCTTGCCGTGGGTCCTGAAGCCGTAGTCGGCCATCGGCTTCACCCACTGCACGGCGGTCACGCCGCTGACGAAGTTGTTGATGTCACAGACGCCGCCCTCGTAGATCACGCTGTACCAGAGGAGGGTCTTGAAGCGCCGGAGGATCGGCCGGATGACCTCGCGCGAGGCACTGGTGATGCCGCCGTGCACCAGGTCGACGCGCTCCTTCAGCGCCGCTTCCTGGGCGTACTGGGCATAGAGCTCCATGTTGGACTGCGGGTCGTACTTGATCAGCCGCACCTTCTTGCCGAGCAGGCCGCCCGCCGCGTTGATCTCCTCGACCGCGAGCTCGCAGGTCTGGGTCATCGGCGTGCCGTAGATGTCGAGACCGCCGGACTGGTCGAAGATGCTGGCGATGACGATCTCGTCGTCGTCCGCATAAGCCTTGGGCGATGCCGCAAGACCCGCCGCCACCAGCGTTGCGGCGGTGCCCGCCGTGCCCTTGAGAAAACCTCTCCGAGTGCTGTCGAACATGGATCCAAGCCTCTCTCGCTGTTTGTCGAGCGCGTCCCACCGCGCGCCGCGAAAGGTTAGGCGCACGCTGCCGCCGGTGCAACGGCGCGGCGCGGCGTCAGCGCTTGAAGCCGAGGGTGCGCTCGACGAAGGCGCGGAGGATCAGGGCCGCATCCACCATCTCTGCGAGCGTTACGAATTCGTTGGCGGCGTGGCTCACGGCGCCGTCGCCGGGGCCGAAATTGACGATCTCGATGCCGTCGCGAGCGAAGAAGCGCCCGTCGCTGACCGCCAATGCATTGAGCACCGCCGGCGGTCTCCCCAGGCGTTCCTCGATGGCCGCCGTCAGAGCCGAGACATAGGGGCCGTCGAGGGGCGCGGAGAATCCGTCGGTGCCTGCAAGACGGCGAACGGAATAGGACCCCGCAGGCTCACTCGCACCGGCCAGCACAGCCTCCATCTCGGCCTGGGCGTCCTCGACCGCTTCGTCGGGCAGCAGGCGGCGGTCGATGCGGGCCGTGCAGCGGTCGGGGACCACGTTGGGGTTCTCGCCGCCGTGGATGGTGCCGACGTTCATGGTCGAGACCTTTTCGCCACGTCGCCGTGTGGCGAGTGCCGGCCCCAGTTCGGTGCGGAGGCTGTCCAGCAGGCGCATCATGCGGAGGATGGCATTGTCGCCTGCCGGTGGATCGCCGCCGTGGGCGGCGCGGCCGGTGGTTTCGATCTCGAGCCAGAGGACGCCGCGTTCCTCGATGATGATCTGGTTTTCGGTGGGCGCGCCGAGCACCAGCGCATCGGGCTCGATGATCCCTTCCTCGCGCAGGAAGGCGGTTCCCTCCGGGCCGAGGCGTTCCTCGTCGCCGGCGAGCACCAAGACCAGGCTCCCGCGCGCGGGGCCGCCCAGGCGAGCGACTTCGCCCGCGAGCCACAGATGCACGGCTGCCGAGCCCTTGCAGTTGTTGGCGCCGAGACCGTAGATGCGGCCCTTCTCCATCGTTGCGGCGAAGGGGTCGGTGCGCCAGGCAGCACGGTCGCCGGTGCCAACCGTGTCGATGTGGGCGTTGAACACCACGCAGGGCGAGCCCTCGCCCAGCCGCGCGACCAGGTTGGCGATGGGCGGGGTCCGCATCGGCATGGAGACCTCATAGCCGGCCGCCTTGAGATGCTCGGCCCCGGCTTCGCAGATCGCCCTGGTGTCGCCCGGCGGCGTGGCGGAGGGTATCGCGATCAGCTCCGCCAGGAGGCTGTGAAGCGTCTCGGCGAGCGCGCGCTCCTCGCCCGTCATGACCGCTCGTCCGCGTCGGCCCGGATGATCGACGTGGCGCTGAGCGAGCGCGGATCACGCGCCTCCCAACGGCCGTTCTCGACCTGGGCGAAGAAATTCGCGCAGGCTTGGTTGAAGGCGTCCGGCTCCTCCAAGTTGATCGTGTGGCCCGACTTCGGGATCACCAGCAGGCCGGCAGTTGAGATCGTGCGCTTGAGGTAGAGGTTCGCGTCGAGGCAGGGCTCGTCTTCGTCCCCGGTGATCAGCAGCGTCGGCACGGTGAGCGCGGCGAGGCCGTCCTCCAGATCGTAGAGCGAGGGGCGGCGGGCCTGCACGCCGCGCAGCGTGTTGGCCGTGCCCTTCGCCGAATGATCCGCCACGCGGTCGCGGAACGTCGCCCAGCCGCGCGGGTCCTTGGTCTGAAACTGCACCCGGGTGGGCCCGAGCGCATAGTCGGCGCCGACCGGGCCTGCGCCTTCGCGCTCCAAGCGGTCGGCCACCGCATGGGTCTCGCGCTGGAAGCCGGTGCGGGCGTCCTTCGGCGCGCCGTAGCCGCAGCCGGCGACAACGAGTGCCGAGGCGCGGGCCGGGTGTTTGAGGCCGATATGAAGGGTGGCGAAGCCGCCCATGCTCAAGCCCACCACATGGGCGCGCTCGACGTCCAGGTGGTCGAGGACGGCGATCGCATCCGCCACCGCATGGGCCTGGCTGTAAGCGTCTGCGTCCTCCGGCACGTCCGAGGGGGGATAGCCGCGGGCGTTGTAGGCGATGCAACGGTAGCGCCGCGCGAAGTGGCAGAGCTGCGGCTCCCAGCTCAGATGATCGCCGGCGAATTCGTGGATGAAGAGCACCGGATGGCCGGTCCCGGCCTCTTCGTAGTAGAGCTTGGTCCCGTCCGGCGACTGCGTGTGGGGCATGGCTGATCTTCCTCAGGCTGGGGGCATGATAGCGGAGTGTCGGCGCGCGAGTCCTTGATTCGTGGTATGGTCGGGCATCTTCGGGACTACAGAACGGGACGACGCGCATGTGCGGAATAGCGGGCGTGATGTTCAAGCACGGTGGCACGGGGCTGTCGGCGGGTCAGGCGCTGATCGACATGCTGGACGGCTGCCAGCACCGGGGCCCGGATTCGACCGGGTTCGCGCTCTACGAGGATGCCGAGCCGGGCCAGCTCCGGCTGCGCTTCCTGGTGGGGGAGGGGAACGGCGCGGGCGATGGCGTCGGCCATAACAGTGGCGTCGAGGGTGCGATCGCGGACATTCGCAGCACCCTTGAGGAGCACGGCGCGGAGATCGTGGACGACGAACATGTGGGCAACAGTTACCGGGTCGTTGTGCGCTTCGCCGGCGACGTGCAGAAGCTGACCTACGACATGGAGCACGCGGCGACGCTGATCTCGATCGGGGAGAGCCTGGATATCCGCAAGGACGTGGGCAGCGCCCACGATGTGGACGAGATCTTCCACGTGCGCGAGGCTCAGGGCACCCACGGGCTCGGCCATGTGCGGCTTGCGACCGAGTCCGAGGTGAAGCCCGAGGCGGCGCATCCCTTCTGGGCAACGGGGTTCACCGACATCGCGATCGTGCACAACGGCCAGATTACGAACTACTGGAAGATGCGCCGGCGGCTGGAGCGGCGCGGGTTCGGGTTCCATACGGACAACGACAGCGAGCTGATCGCGGTCTATCTGGCTGACAAGCTCGCCAACGCGATTCCTCTCGAGAATGCGCTGAAGACCTCGATCGACGATCTCGACGGCACGTTCTCGTTCCTGGTCTCGACCAAGGACGAGATCGGCTACGCCAAGGACAATCTCGCGGCGAAGCCCATGATCATGTACGAGAACGACGACCTGATCGCGATTGCCTCGGAGGAGGTTTCGTTGAACCGCCTCTTCCCGGGCCGCGCGCTTGACACGAGGGAACCGCCGCCGGGGAGCTATGGCACATGGTCCAGATTGACCTAGGACAGGTTTCCGTCCGCGACGCCAACGAGAAAATCCGCGACTGGGGAGCGAAGGGAGAGGACATCGAGGTCCTCAACCCCGACGCGCGCCATCATATCGGCGTCGGACTGATCCACCCGGTGCGGGTGCATGTCCGGGGCTCTGCGGGCTACTTCTGCGCAGGACTTGCGGACAAGGCACGCTTCGAGATCGACAACAATGCCGGCTGGGGTCTCGGCGACAACATGTACGCCGGAACGGTGACGGTGCGCGGCAACGCGGGCGCGATCGCGGGCGTTGCGATCCGTGGCGTGGAGATCGTGGTGCACGGCAACGTGGGCTCGCGTGCGGGCCAGGTGATGAAGGCGGGGACGCTCTGCTGCGTCGGCAACGCCAACTTCATGGCCGGTTACATGATGTACGGCGGGCGCATCATCATCCTGGGCGAATCCGGCGAGCGTGTGGGCGAGGACATGGCGGCCGGCGACATTTATGTCGGCGGCGCGGTGCGCTCTCTCGGCTCCGACGCGCAGCTGACCGATATCGAGGAGGCGGAGGTCGACGACATCCGCGCGTTCCTGGACCGTCACGAGATCGCGTACAAGGGCGGCTTCCAGAAGATCGTGAACGCCGGCAAGCGGCTGCGCTACGCGACCAGCGAGCAGCAAGTGCGCAGCATTCCCTTCTTCACCTTCTCGGGCGCGTCGGACTACTGGAACCCGAAGGTGCAGGAGGACGTCTACGTCAAGGCCCAGATCGGCCGCTACCGGGTGCGGGGCTATGGCGGGGCGCGCACGTTGCCGCACCTCTCCGACCTCGCGTTCAAGCGCGACCTCTCGGGCGCGGGCACGGCAGGCGACCCGGTGACGGCGGTGGAGATGCGGACGGAGATCGGGGGTCTGAACGGAGCGAAGGCGCTCAAGCTCTCCATGCCGGTGATGGTCGCGCCGATGAGCTACGGCGCGCTCTCGCGCTCGACCAAGCAGGCGGTGGGCATGGCGTCGAGCATGGCGGGGATCGCCGAGAACACCGGCGAAGGCGGCATGAGCGACGCCCAGCGGGGCGCGGCGGAGCAACTGGTCTTCCAGTGTTTGGGCGGCCGGCTCGGCTGGAACATCCACGACATGAACCGGGCGGACGGGCTTGAGATCTATATCAGCCAGGGGGCGAAGCCCGGATTCGGCGGCCAGCTCATGGCGAAGAAGGTGACGAAGGAGCTTGCCACCATCCGCGGCATCCCGGAGGGCATCGACCTGCGCTCGCCCTCGCGCCACCCGGACATCCTCGGCGCCGACGATCTGGTCATCAAGGTGGAGGAGTTCCGGGAGGCGACAGGCTACCGCATCCCGGTGAGCGTGAAGCTGGGTGCGGGCCGGGTCAGGGACGACATCAAGATCGCCTACAAGGACGGCTTCGACTTCGTCGAGCTCGACGGGATGCAGGGCTCGACGGGTGCGGGCGGTGCGGAGGTGATGGAGCACGTGGGGGTGCCCACGCTTGCCGCCATCACCCAGGCGATCGAGGCGCTGGGGGAGGTCGACGGCCTCGGCAAGATGCAGCTCGTGCTCATGGGCGGCATCCGGGACGGGATCGACGCGGTGAAGGGGCTCTGCCTCGGCGCCGATGCGGTGGCGATGGGGACGGCGGTGATCATCGCCGGCGGCTGCATCGCCTGCATGCAATGCCACGTGGGGCAGTGCGTGACGGGGATCGCGACCCAGGACCCCGAGCACGAGCGCCGCTACAACCCTGTGGCGGAGGCCCGCAACATCCACCGCTATCTGGAAGGCGTGCGCTGGCAGATCGCGGCGCTGACCCAGGCCTTGGGTTATGGGAGCACGACCGGGCTGAACCGGAACGACCTGGTTGCGGTGACCCGGGACGCGGCGGAGATGACGGGCCTGCCGTATGCGCCGGAATACCGCGAGCGCGAGCAGGCGCTGCGTAGCAGGATGGGCTGAGCGATGGCGATATTGGAGGAGATGGAGGCGGGCGGTCAGCTGCTCGCGGAGCTGCCGGACGACACGGACGACGCGCACTTCGTGCCGGCGCCCTGCCAGATCGCCTGCCCGGTGGGGACGGATGCGCCGTCCTATATCGCCTACATCTGGGAGCGGCGCTTCGAGGAGGCGTTCGAGGCGATCACGGCGACCAATCCATTCAGTTCGATCTGCGGGCGGGTGTGCGATGCGCCGTGCGAGCCGGCGTGCCGGCGGACGGATTCCGACGGCCCGGTGCAGATCCGCAATCTCAAGCGCTTCGTCATGGACGAGGTGGGTCATGACTACGATCCGCCGCCGGTGCCAGTGCGCCTCGAGCAGAGCGTTGCGGTGGTGGGCTCGGGCCCTGCGGGCCTGACGGCGGCGCAAGACCTCTCGGTCGCGGGCTACAAGGTGCACGTCTACGAGATGACGGACCGGCTCGGCGGCATGATGATCTGGGGCATCCCGGCGTTCCGGCTGCCGCCCGGGATCATCCAGGAGGATATCGACCGCATGGCTCGCCGCTGCCCCGGGATGGAGGTTCACCTCGACACCGCGCTCGGGCGGGACGTGACGCTGGACGATCTCAAGGAGCGGCACGGCGCGGTAGTTCTCGCCATCGGTGCGTGGTGGGGCAAGAAGATGGGCATTCCGGGCGAGGACCGCGCCAGTGTGATCGACGGCGTGCAGTTCCTGCGCGACGTGAACGAGGGCGCGCGGCCCGAGATGCCGGAGACGGTTGTGGTGATCGGCGGCGGCGACGTCGCGATGGACGCCTGCCGGGTCGCGAGGCGCCTGCCGGGCTGCAAGCACGTCAAGGTGATCTACCGGCGGGGCCCGGCGGAGATCCCGGCGCGCAAGATCGAGCTCGAGGGCGCGATCGAGGAGGGGATCGAGTTCATCTATCACACCCAGCAGACCGCCATCGTGCCGCAGGGCAACGGGCTCGCGGTGCGCTGCGTTGAGACCACGCTGGGAGACCCGGACGAGTCCGGCCGGCGCGCGCCGGTGAACGTGCCGGGCACGGAGCATGACATCGCGTGCGGCATGGTGATCGCCTCGGTGGGGCAGGAGGGTCTCTGCGGCGACCTCGACCAGCGGGGATTGATGCAGACGGACCGGGTGCGGACCGAGTGGGAGGGCATGCGCACGAGCGATCCCATGGTGTTCGCGGCGGGCGACGGGGCCTTCGGCGGGTCGACCATCGTGATGGCGATGAACCACGGCCAGCGGGTTGCCTACTACGTGAAGGCGTATCTGGAGGGCCGCGCCGACCCGCTGCCTTACAAGACACCTTACCGCACGCAGCGGGTGCCGGTGGCGCAGGACCTGGAGTGGGAGCTTCTGCCGGTTCAGCACCCCGACTTCCTCGGCCTCGGCAAGGACCCTGTGTCGTTCCCCGAGATCGAGACCACCTATGGCTGGGAGTCTGCGCGCAAGGAGGCGGCACGGTGCTACCGCTGCGATGCCGAGACCGGCTCCGCCGACTATGCAGTGGGGCACCGTGAGGACATCTTCGTGATGGCCCGCACCACGCCGGGCGATACGGCGGGGCAGAAGGCGATGCTGGAGAAGCGCATGGGCGAGCGGGACGACCCCTTCCCGGAAGAGCTCCCCGGCGTGCTGGACGATCTCGCCTTCCTGCCCGCGAACCTCTCGCGCCTTGTGATCGACCCCTACCGCGAGGCCTGCCGGATCGGCACCACGGTGGGCGGCACCGATCTCGCGCTGCCCTTCATGGTGACGGGCTTCGACGACGCGCCGGCGGAAGTGCGGGCTGCGGTCGGGCGCGGCATCGCGGAGGCGGATGCGAGCTATCTCGGGGTGCAGCCCGTGGGTGAAGGCGCGCGCTGGTTCCAGCTCGTGCTGCCGGGGCAGATCGCGCCGAGCGCGGACGCGGCGGGGCTGATCTACGCTCTCGGCCACCGCTTCACGCCCGTCGACGCGACCGCCGCGGCCGAAGGCCAGGTGCTGGGGCTTTCGGTCTCCTCGCCAGAGGTTCTGGAAGAGGCGATCCCCTATACGCTCGATGCGGGCTTCGACATGCTGCTGCTGGACGGCAGCGCCGGGCTCGGCGCGCCCTGGGCGGAGCTCAGGGGAGCGCCCGATCTCACGATCCTGCGGGATGCGGTGGCGATCCTGCGCCGCCTCAACCGCGAGGAGGAGATCGACCTCGTCTACTTCGGCGGCGTGCGCTCGGGCACCGATGCGGCCAAGGTGATCGCGCTCGGCACTGTCGCCGTGGTGCTGGGTGTGGCCGTGGGGCTTGCCGCCGGCGGCGCGATCACCGGCGCCCACGAGCTCGCGTTCTCGGCAGACCGCAGCGACGAGGACCGCACGACGGGCACCGTCAACATCATCAAGGCGACCGCATCCGAAGCCTCGATGATGGCGCGGTGTACCGGCAAGACAAACCTCCAGAACGTCGAACCCGAAGACCTCCGCGCACTCACCGTCGCAACCGCACAAGCAACCGGTATCCCCCTCGCAGGAACGCAGTAAGGGGACGAAAGCTGCCATTGCATCCCGCCATGGCATAGGCTGAGCGAATGCGCGTTAATCTGAACTATGGCCGGGGCCACCGAGCGGTCGATCTGCCCGACGAGCTCGACATCACCGTGATCGCCAAGAAGGCGATGCCATTGCTCGCCGACCCGGCAGCGGCCATGGAGAAGGCGCTTGCCCGGCCCGTGGCTTGCCCGCTGCTTGCGGAGGAGGCCGCGCGTGCCCGGCGCGTCTGCATTCTCATCTGCGATTTCACGCGCCCGGTACCCAACGGCGTGATCCTGCCACCCTTAATCCGCACTCTGCTCGGCGCCGGGCTGGCGCCTGAGCAGATCACGGTGCTGATCGCGACTGGGCTGCACCGGCCCAACGAGGGCGAGGAGCTTACCGCTCTGGTCGGCGATCCCTGGGTGCTGGAGACGGTGGATGTCGCGAACCACGTTGCCCGGGAGGACGCCGACCACGTGCTGATCGGAACGACCCGGCGTGGCACGGTGGTGCGGCTCGACCGGCGCTTCGTCGAGGCCGATCTCCGGATCGCCACCGGCTTGGTGGAGCCGCACTTCATGGCCGGCTGGTCGGGTGGGCGCAAGGTGATCGCGCCCGGCGTCGCACACGCCGAAACCATCACCACCTTCCACAGCGCGCGCTTCATGGAGCATCCCAACTGCACCAACTGCGTGCTGGAGGGCAATCCGCTGCACGAGGAGCAGCTGGAGATTATGGCGATGATCGGCGGAGCCCGCGCCGTCAACAGCGTCATCGACGACGAGCGCCATGTGGCCTTCCTTAACTACGGCGAGGTCGTGGCGAGCCACGAAGAGGCGGTCCGCTTCGCCGAGGGGTTCGCTACCGTTCCCGTGGGCGAGCGGTTCAAGACCGTGCTGACCAGCGCCGCCGGCTATCCGCTCGATGCCACCTACTATCAGACCGTCAAGGGCATGGTCGGCCCGCTGGAGATCCTGGCGCCGGGCGGCGATCTCATCGTTGCGTCGGCATGCTCCGAAGGCCTGGGCTCGGCTCACTACGCCGATGCCCAGCGCCGCCTGGTGGAAAATGGGCCGGAACACTTCCTCGACGAGATCAGCGGCAAGACCCATGCCGCGATCGACGAATGGCAGACCGAGATGCAGCTTCGCCCCATGCGGGCCGGCACGGTGCACCTCTTTACCGAGGGCCTCGCGCCTGAAGACCGCGCGCTCACCGGCGTCAACATGACCGAGTCGCTCGCAGGATCGGTGGCGGAAAGCGCTGCCCGGCACGACGACCGGCGGGTTGCCGTGATCCCCGAAGGCCCCTACGTGGTGCCCGTCCACCGCCCGGCTGCGTAGACCCCGTCACCTCTCCGCACCGTCAAGCCTGCCACCCCTTGGCGAACGGCGAATCCAAGAGTACGTTTCCCATCACGCGGCCCGGCTCGGCCGATTGACAGCGCGGAGGACGTTATGGCTTGGCAAGGCAGATTGTTGCGTGTTGACCTCACCGCCGGCACCTGCACGGAAGAGGCGCTCAACATGGAGTGGGCGCAGACCTATCTGGGCAGCAGGGGCCTTGCCACCAAGTACCTGGCGGAGGAGATGGACCCGAAGGCGGATCCGCTCTCGCCCGAGAACAAGCTGATCTTCGCGACCGGCCCGCTGACCGGGACCACGGCGCCGACCGGAGGCCGCTACACGGTCGTCACCAAGGGGGCGCTGACCAACGCCGTCGCCTGCTCGAACTCGGGCGGCTACTTCGGCGCCGAGTTGAAGCTCGCGGGTTGGGACATGGTGATCTGCGAGGGCCGCTCGCCGCGCCCCGTCTATCTCTATATCAAGGACGACCACGCCGAACTGATCGACGCCGAAGGCTTCGTTTGGGGCAAGTCGGTCTGGGATACTGAGCCGGCGATCAAGGCGCGCCACCAGGACGGCGCCATCAAGATCGCCTCGATCGGCCGTGCCGGCGAGAACCTCAACCGCTACGCCTGCGTGATGAACGACCTCGACCGCGCCGCCGGGCGCTCCGGCGTCGGTGCCGTGATGGGGTCCAAGAACCTGAAGGCGATCGCCGTGCGTGGCACGCGGGGCGTCGCGGTGGACGACAACGAGGCCTTCGCCGAGGCCGTAGGGCACGCCGCCGCCTTGCTCGCCGCGAGTCAGACCCGCGCCGACCTCGCGCGTACCGGCACGCTCTCGATGATCGACGTCACCCAGGCCTTCGGCAGCCTGCCGACCCGCAACAACCAGGACGTGCAGTTCGAGGGCACGGGCAACCTCGGCCCCGACGCGATGGCGAAGGTGCGGCGCTCCGACGGCTCCGCCAATCTGGTCGCGAACCGCGCCTGCTTCGCCTGCACCATAGGCTGCCAGCGCGCCTCCAAGATGGATCCCAACCATTTCGCAGCTAGGGGCGAAGGCAGGGAGCGCTACAGGAACGTGAGCGGCGGGCTCGAGTACGAATCGGCCTATTCACTCGGCCCCATGGTGGGTGTCGACGATATCGAGGCCGCGACCTTCGCCAACTTCGTCTGCAACGAGGACGGGATGGACCCGATCTCCTTCGGGGCCACCGTCGCCGCAGCGATGGAGCTCTACGAAGAGGGCGTCATCACCGACGCCGAGACCGGCGGCGTCGCCTACACCTTCGGCTCCGCCGAGGCGCTCTGCAGGGCGGCGGAGGAAGCCGGCACGGGTACGGGCTTCGGCAAGGATCTCGGGCTCGGCTCCAAGCGGCTCTGCGAGAAGTACGGCCGCCCCGAGCTCGCCATGGTCGCCAAGGGGCAGGAGTTCCCGGGCTATGACGGCCGCTCGATGCAGGGCATGGGCCTCGCCTACGCCACCAGCAACCGAGGCGCCTGCCACCTGCGCGCCGACCCCTACGAGGACGACTTCTCCGGCGGCAAGCTGGACGGCAAGGCGAAGATCGTGAAAGACAGCCAGGATTCGAACGCGGCCATTGATTCCGTCGGCATCTGCGCCTTCCCGATGATGATCTGGGATCTCGACGAGGTCGCCAACCTGGTCGATGCCGCCTGCGAGGGTAGCTGGACCGTGGACCGGCTCAACGAGACCGGCGAGCGCATCTGGAACATGGAGCGCCAGTTCAACCTCGACGCCGGCATGACCGCCGCCGACGACACGCTGCCCCAGCGCATCCTCAAGGAGGCGGCGAAGAGCGGCTCGGGCAAGGGCAAGGTCTGCGAGCTCGATACCATGCTGCCGCAATACTACGACTTGCGCGGCTGGTCGGCGGACGGGCGGCCGACTTCGGAGACGAAGCAACGGCTCGGCCTCGGATGAAGGTGACGGTGGAGCTCATCGCCATCGAGCTTCCCCAATTCAGCAGTGGGAAAAGCCGCAGCCTCGATCTGGAGGAGGGCGCCAACGTCGCGGACGCGCTGTCCGGCCTCGGAGTCGACGGCGACCCGGCCCTGCTCGCCATGGTGAACGGCGAGGCCGTCCCCCGCGATCAGTGGCCCGAAACGCCGCTAAGCCCCGACGATACGATCAGCCTGTTTCGGCCGTTCAAGGGGGGCTGACTCGCCGCATCCGACGTCGCAGGGTACCCCCCGCCGCGTCATGGCCGGACTCGTTCCGGCCATCCACGCACTCGCTCAGCGACCGACTGGGCCCGGCGGAGGGAGATGCCCGGAACGAGTCCGGGCATGACGGCGTGGGGGAGTGACCGGGCTAGATCGGTATCGCGCTTCGGCTGCTGCCGCCGGCGACGGCGATGACGCCTGTGGCGGTGCCGCCGGCCAATGCGACGATCCCCATGGCGTTGCCGCCGCCGATCGCGACGACTCCCATGGCGTTGCCGCCGCCGATCGCAACGAATCCCATGGCGTTGCCGGGGGCGATGCAGACCAGACCCATGGCGTTGAAGAGGCTGACGGCGACGAGCCCGATGGAGTTCCAGAACCCCGCCGACACGAGGCCGATCGCGCTATAACCGCATGCAACGGTGCCGATGGTGGCCCACTTGCTCTTGATTGCTTCAGACACGGCAAGGGTTTCCTTTCGTGTTCGACGGTACCGCTAACGCTGACGGTCAGCCATCACCGGCATTCAAGTCCTTTACCGCCCCTAACACCGCATCGACATGGCCGGCCACCTTCACCTTGCGCCAGACCTTGCCGACGGTGCCGTCCGCGTCGATCAGGAAGGTCGAGCGCTCGATACCCATGTAGGTCTTGCCGTAGTTCTTCTTCTCGACCCAGACGCTGTAACGCTCGCAGATGTCGCCCTCGGTATCCGAGACGAGGGTGAAGGGGAGGCCGTACTTCGCACGGAACTTGTCGTGCTTGGCGGCCGTGTCCTTGGAGACGCCGACGATTTCCGCACCGGCGCGCGCGAATTCGCCCAGGGCTTCGGTGAACTCCTGCGCTTCGCGCGTGCAGCCGGGGGTGTCGTCGCGCGGATAGAAGTAGAGCACCACCGCCTTGCCGCGCAGGCCGTCGAGGCTCAGCGAGCCGCCGTCGTTGGTGGGCGCCGTGAACCCCGGCGCCTGGCTGCCGGCGTCGATCACCGTCGTCATGTGCGTTCTCCCCTCACTCTCTATTGAGCTCTGCGGCAGGCGCCGCGATAAGGCGATGATAGGCGGTGCGGGCGCGATCCTGAACGGCATGGACCCTGGCCTCAAGAGCGGCGAAATCCTCGACCCCCATCGCCCGCGCCAGTGTCTCCCTCACACCCGCCGTGAAGCGCTCCACGTCCCGGTTGGTGCCGACGGTGAGCCTGAGCAGGCCCTGGAGACGCTTGAGAAAGGCAGCCGCGTCAGCGAGCTCGCCCGCGTCGTCGGCGTCGAGAATGCCGGCTTCTCCCAGCCGCCGATAGACCGACTGCGTCGACTGAACGAGAATCGACGGGTGCCGTGCGGCGTGGCGCAGCAGGTGGTACTGAGCGATGAATTCGAGATCGAGAACGCCGCCCCGCACATGCTTGAGGCGCCACCTGTTCTCGGTCCGGCGTTCGTTGTCGACCCGCTCGCGCATCGAGGCGACGTCGGCGAGCAGCGTATCGGCATCGCGTGGCGCGCAGAGGACCGCCCGAATCCCGTCCATCACCGTCGCGCAGAGCTCACGGTCGCCGGCCACCGGCCGCGCCCGCGTCAGCGCCATGTGTTCCCAGGTCCAGGCGTCCTGTTCATGGTAGCGGCGAAAGGCGGCGGCTTCGGTGGCAATCGGGCCCGCGCTGCCCGAGGGGCGCAGCCTGGTATCGATCTGGTAGAGCCGACCCTCGGCGGTGTGCGCGCTGAGAGCATTCGTCAGGCGTTGGCTGAAGCGTGCGTAGTAGTGGCTCGCCGCAAGCCCCTGGGCACCGTCGGACTGCACATCCACCCCGCCCTGGGCGCCATAGACGAAGACCACGTCGAGGTCGCTGTCGAAGGTCATTTCGCGGCTGCCGAGCTTGCCCAGGCCCAGGACCGCAAAGGTCGCGCCCCGTACCGTGCCGTGCCGCCGTGCGAATTCCTGTTGCATCCGGGGCAACAACGCCGCGATTACCGTATCGGCGATGTCCGACAGAGCGCCGGACAACTTATCCGCGGCCACATCGCCCCGGAGGATCTGCATCCCGACCTGGAACTCGCGCACATGCTGCCAACGCCTCACCCCATCGAGCACGGCTTGAAATTCGTCGGCAGGCGCGAGGGCTCGGTGTAGGTCATCGTCGAGCTCGTCCCGATTCGGCAAGCGCTGGTGAAGATCACCGCTGATGAGCCCTTCGAGTAGATCGGGGCTGCGGCTCAGATGCTCGGCGATGCGCGGCGCGCTCCCCAGAATCTCGGCCAGCCGGGCGAGGAGGCCGGGATTGTCGTGAAGCAGCAGGAAGGGCTGAACGCCAGAGGGCAATCCGCCGAGAAACTCATTGAGCTTGCGGAACGCCGAGTCGGGGTCGGCGGTGCTGGCCAGCGCGCGAAGGAGCGCTGGCATGAGCTCGGTCAGGAGCTCCCTGGCGCGGGTGCTGCGGGTCGCCATGATCCGGCCATGGTGCCAGTGGCGCACCGTCGCGGAGACCGCGGCAGCATCGCCGAACCCCATCCGCCGGAGGCTGGCCAGTGTGTCGGGATCGTCGGCGGTACCGGTAAACACCAGATTGCCGCCCTCGCCGCCGAGTGCCGGTCCATCCTCGAAGAGAGCGGCGTAGTGCTCCTCGACAGATCGTGTGTGAGCGCGGAGCGCATCGACGAATTCGGCCTCGTCGCGGAAGCCCATGAGGCGGGCGATTGCGGCGCGGTCGTCATCGTCGTCGGGGATCTGCAGGGTCGGCTCGTCGTCGATCATCTCCAGACGATGCTCGAGCCTGCGGAGAAAGCGGTACGATTCGATCAGCTCATCCACCGCCGCTTCATTCGTAATCCCGGCGGCGGCGAGCGCCCTGAGGGCGTCACAGGTCACACCCGAGCGCAATGACGCATCCCGGCCGCCCCAGATCAGCTGCTGCGTCTGCGCGTACAGTTCGATCTGGCGAATACCGCCACGGCCCCGCTCGATGTCGTGGCCGGCGATTTCGATCCGGCTGCTACCGCGCTCGGCGGCGATCTGGCGCTTGATCGACTGGATATCCTGGATGGCCGCAAAATCGAGATACTTGCGCCAGATGAAGGGCCGCAGCCGTTCCATCATGTCGGCGCCGACCGTCGCATCGCCGGCGATAGGACGCGCCTTGATCATTGCGGCGCGTTCCCAATTCTGCCCGTGACTCTCGTAATATTGCTCCGCAGCAGCCGTCGAGAGCGCGAGCGGTGTCCCGCCCATGTTGGGCCTGAATTTGAGGTCGGTCTGATACACGCAGCTCTCGCCGGTCCCGTCCCCAAGCAGGGAGACGAGGTCGCGAACGAGGCGGTGCAAGGTTTCCGTGGGCTCGCCCCGCCCCCGGTGTTGCACCCGCTCAGGGTCGAACAGAACGAACAGGCTGAGCGCGCTCGAATAAGTAAGCTCGCCCGCGCCGAGCCCGCCGACACCGAACACTGTCAGCCCGCAGGCAGATGTGGGCTGATCGGGGTCGGCCGGCGCAAGGGTACCGCGCGCGACTGCTCCCTGAAGTAAATGGTCGAGCGCTCCGGCAATTGCGGCATCGGCACTCCGGGTGAGGGACGCCGCCACCTTTTCCGGCGTCCACGCGCCGGCGATGTCGGCGACCGCTGCGGTGAGCAATGCCCGCCGCTTGGCCGCCCGGAGCCGCTGGGCGAGGGCGCGACGGTCACCGGTGCGGCAGGCCGCGATCGATAGCTCGTCGAGCGCGCGCTCGACCGCGTCGTCGGGGCCATGCTCGGCCACCATGCGAAGCTGGGCCGGCTCGCGCGTCAGTGCCCGGCCGAGAGCGGGGGCGTTGCCGAATATGCCGTCGAGGAAGCCGCAGGCGCGTCGGTCGCCCACGAGGGCGTTGGCGAACGACTCTTCCGCGCCGCCGAGTGCAACCGCCTCCGCTCGCCAGGCCTCACGGCCGGCGCGCGCGCGCTCGCCCGAGGCCGGCTCGGGACAAATCTTATCGTTTTGCAGGAAAGACAGAAGCGACACCGCGCGCCGATTGTATTACAAGGATTGACGCGAAGAATAGGCAAAGGGAGCGGAGGGGGAGCCGTCTCCGGTTGATCGACATGAGATCGACGGCCCGCATCGCTCTCCAGGTACTCGGCGCTCTGTTCGGCGTGCTCGCCGTCCTCTTCGCCCTAGGCGCGTGGCGATTGTCGAGCGGTCCCCTCTCGCTCGGCTTTCTCTCTCCCTATATCCAAGAGGCTCTGGAAGGCGACGATCTTCCCTATCTCTTCGAGTTCGAGGACACCGTCCTCGTCTGGGCCGGCTGGGGCGAGGCACTCGAAATCCGATTGACCGAACTTCGTATCGCCGACACGAACGGCGATACCCTGGCGGCGGTGCCGGCGGCGTCGCTGGGATTGAGCGGCGCGGCCCTGTTGCGCGGCACCATCGCGCCCACATCGATCGAGCTGATCGAGCCGCGCCTCGGCCTCGTCCGCAGGCCTGACGGGAGCGTGCACCTCGCCGGAGGCGGAGAGGGCGTCAGCACGGACGATGCCGCCAGCGACGCCCTGGTCGCCGACCTGCTCGACCCGCCGCGCGAAGATCACCCGTTGTCGCAGCTCAAGCGGGTCAGTCTCCGCGATGCCGCCCTCGTCCTGCGCGACGAGGTGGCCGATCTCACCTGGACGGCACCCGACGCCGACCTCACCCTCAATCTGGACGACGCTGCGATCCTCGGTCATCTGTCGATGGAATTGCACGTGAAGGAACTGGAGATCCATCTCGAAGTCGAGCTGTTCCATCACCGGGAGAGCAAGATGGGCAGCGCCGCCATCGGCTTCGCCGGGCTGAACCTGGCGGAGCTCGCCTTCATCGCCCCCGACCTGGAGGATTTGGCCGGACTCCGCGTTCCACTCTCAGGCACGCTCGGGTTCGACGTGGCTCCGGGCGGCATTCTCGGTGGTGTCGTCTTCGACATCGCGGGCGGGGAGGGGGAGGTCGCCCTGCCCGGGGTCTTTCCCGCCCCGGTTCCTGTCCGCGGGCTCACCGCCGCAGGCTCGATCGACGGCGAGCTGTCGCGGATTGTTCTCGAGTCCTTCGTCGTCGATACCGGCCGCCCCAGCTTTTACCTGGACGGCGAACTCTGGCGGTCGAGTGTCGGTGTCGGTTTCAAGGGGCAATTCCAGGCGAGCGATATGCCGTTCGATTCGCTCGGCACGTACTGGCCGAAGACGTTCATCGCGAACGGTCGCGAATGGATCGTGCAGAATGTCGCCGACGGCGTGATCACGCACTTCAACGCCGTTCTCGATATCGAGCCGGGCGACTATGAATCTAAACGCTTCAGCGAAGCCTCGGCACTTGGTTCGTTCGCATTCGAGGATGCCAGCATCCATTACCTGCGGCCGATGCCCTCAGTGGCGGGGGTGGACGGGACCGCGCACTTCACCGGCGATTCGCTCGACATCACAATGAGCGGTGGCCGCATCGAAGGAATCGCTGCGCCTTATGGAACCGCCATGCTGAGCGAAATTCACACGGCGCAGCCCCGAATGTCGGTGATGGTCGAGGCCGAGGGGCCCATGTCGGACGCCCTCGCCCTGCTGGACCATCCGAGGCTCGGGCTGGTGAAAAAGATCGACCTGCCTCTGGCGCAGGCTGGCGGCACGGTGCACACCCTGTTCGCACTCGATCTTGCGTTGCTCGGAGCGGCCGGGACACGGCGGATCGACGTGACCGCCGTCGCGCGGGTACGGGATGCCCGGATCGAGGAGATTGCCGGCGTCGTCGACATGACCGAGGGAACACTGCGCCTTGGCGCCAACAATTCGAGCATGGATCTGCGCGGCACCGCCATGCTTGAGGGCATGCCCGCGACGATCGCGTGGCAAGAGCATTTCAGCGATGGCGCTCCATTCGCGCGGCGGTTCGACGTGGCGACGACGGTGACGCCTGAGGGCCAGACCGCACTGGGCCTGGAACTCGCACCCTACGTTGAGGGCAGCCTCGCCGTCGACGGGGAATACACCGATCCGGGGGGCGGCGAGCCGCCGCGCGCGACACTCGCGCTCGATACGACCCAGGCGAAGCTCGAGATCCCGGAGCTGCACTGGGCCAAGCCCGCTGGTTCGCCGGGGGCGGTGCGCGTGCTCGCCAGCCTTCCTCCGGAGGGCGCCGTCGAGCTCAGCCGGGTCGAGATCGAGACGGAGACGCTTTACGGCCTCGGTCAGGCCACCCTTGCGCGCGGGACCGGAGGGGTTCGCCAGATCACAATCGAAGAATTTCGGCAGGGAGCCACGGACATCGCTGGCAGGATCGAGACCGATGCCGACACGACCAACGTCTCAATCCGGGGCGCCAGTCTCGATGCGCGGCCCTATCTCAGTCGACTCACGACAGAGGGTGCTCCGGAATTCGGCAAGCTCGTGCTCGATCTCGAAGTCGAGCGCCTCCTGACGAGCGAGGATCAGCAGTTAACGGAATTCCGCGCTCATTTCGAGTCCGACTCCGAGGGCCGACACGCCGGATTCATGGAGGGAACGCTGGCGACCGGAGTGCCCATGTACGTCTCCCTCGAACCACACGAGGGCGAACGGCTGGTGACCGTGCGCTCGCGCGACGCAGGCGCCGTGGCCCGCACCTTCGGCATCTACGACAACGCCGGCGGCGGCGACCTCATGATGGAGGCGGTGGTGCACGACGACCTGCCGGGCGCTCCCGTCACCGGTAGGGTCAGGATTGAAGACTACCGCGTGATCAACGCGCCGACTCTGGCGAAGTTGCTTACAATCGCGACCCTGACCGGCATCCTCAACGAGCTGAAGGGGGACAAGGGTATCGCCTTCTCGCGCTTCGACATGCCGTTCTCCATCGCAGAGGGCATTCTCACCATCCGGGACGGGCGGACATCGGGCTTCGCGCTCGGCGTCAATGCCGAAGGGACCGTCGATCTCGAAACGGGCCGAGTGGATATGAGCGGCACAATCGTGCCAGCCTACACGCTGAATACCCTCATCGACGCCATACCCATTCTTGGGAATTTGCTGACCGGCGGCGAAGGCGAGGGGCTGTTCGCAGCGTCCTACCGGGTGGGCGGGACGACCGCGGAGCCGGATATTTCAGTGAATCCGCTTTCCGTCCTGGCACCCGGCTTCCTCCGAGGCTTGTTCCCGTTCCTCGGGGCGGGCGAAGCGAACGCCGAATGAACGCGCCTGAGCGGTGATGGGCGTTGAGGAAGGGGCTACGTCGCCGGGGGCGGGGAATCGGCAGAATTCTCAGCGGCAGCGGCGGCAAGCTCGAACACCCGCTCGAAGACGTCCGGCGGCTGCGCGCCCGAGACCGCATAGCGGCCCTCGAAAATGAAGCAGGGCACGCCCGATATGCCCACGCGGCTCGCGGCCTCGCTTTCCCTGCGCACGTGCTCGGCCCCGTCAGAGCCAGCCAGGAAGCGCCGCACTTCGCCCTCATCGAGGCCGCCATCCACAGCGGCAGCCTCAAGAACGGCGCGGTCGCCGATGTCCTCGCCCTGCTCGAAATACCGCCGAAACAGCGCCTCGACCACCTGGTCCTGCGCGCCGCGCTGCCCGGCGAACTCAATCAGCCGGTGCGAATCCACGGTATTCGGTGTGCGCGCGATACGATCGAAGACGAATTGGATGCCCTCGGACTCGCCGGCCTGTTCGATGGCGCCGAAGATCTCGGCAACCCGCTCTTCGGAGCCGAACTTGGCCACCATGTAGCGCTGCCGATCCACGCCGTCGGCCGGCATGTCGGGATTGAGCTGAAACGGCCGCCACTCGACCCCGAGCTCGGCGGGCCGACCGGCACGAGCACGCTCGAAGCGCCGCTTGCCGATGTAGCACCAAGGACAAATGGTGTCGGAAACGATAGCGACCTGCATCGTGCAAGTATAGCCGCGGGCCACCTGTCGCGCGAGCGCATGCCCCGCAGGCCGTGACCGCGGCGAGAAACTTGGGCTGGTTCTTGACGCCGCGTCGAGTGAGCGCCAACGATGGCTGTGTCGTCACCGAGGGAGTCGATAAGTGCCCGACAGCAACCGCTACGAGAACGGGCTCGAACGGGGACCAGCCAACCATACCGCGCTGACACCCTGCGATTTCATGGCCCGGGCGGCCGCGATCTATCCCACGCGGACGGCCGTGGTGCATGGCGCGCTGAGGCGAAGCTATGCGGAGACCTACGATCGCTGCCGCCGTCTGGCCGGCGCACTCCTCGGGCGCGGTGTCGGCCTCGGTGACACGGTCTCGATCATGGCCCCCAACGTGCCGGCCATGCTGGAGGCCCATTTCGGCGTACCGATGGCGGGCGCCGTGCTCAACGCGCTCAATATCCGCCTGGACGCCGCATCGGTCGCCTGGATGCTGAACCACGCGCGCTCGCGCGTTCTCATCGCCGACGCCGCGTTCGCGAGCATCGTGGAGGAGGCGCTGGCGCAGCTCGACCGTCGGCCGCACGTGGTGACGATCGACGATCCGGCGGAGGCCGACGGGGAGGGGAGGGGCTTCGGCGACGAGAGCTACGAGGCGCTGCTCGCCGCCGGAGCGCCGGATTTCGAGTGGCCCTGGCCCGATGACGAGTGGCAGGCGATCTCGCTCAATTACACATCAGGCACGACGGGCCGGCCGAAGGGGGTCGTGTATCACCACCGCGGCGCCTACCTGAACGCGCTCAGCAACGTGCTCATGAACGGATTCAATCGCGAGTCGGTCTATCTCTGGACGCTTCCGATGTTCCACTGCAACGGCTGGACCCACACCTGGGCCGTGACTGCTGCTGCCGGCACCCATGTATGCCTGCGCAAGCTGGAGCCGGCAGAGGTCTTTCGCCTGATCGACGAGGAGAGGGTGACGCACATCGCAGGCGCACCGATCGTGCTTGGCATGCTAATCAATGCGCCCGAGGGCGATAAGCGGCGCTTCGACCATGTCGTCGAGGTGGTCACCGGGGGCGCAGCGCCTCCTGCGCCGGTGATTGCGGCCATGGAGACCATGGACTTCAACGTTACCCATCTTTACGGCCTGACAGAGGTTTACGGGCCAGCTTTGGTGGCGGCACCGCAGGAGGGCTGGCAGGAGCTGCCGCTGGGCGAGCGCGCTGCGCTGATGGCACGCCAGGGCGTGCGCCATCACGCGATCCGGGGCGCGATGGTGGCGGATTCGGAGACGCTGGCGCCAGTGCCGGCCGACGGCGCCACGGTGGGCGAGATCATGCTACGCGGGAACACGGTGATGAAGGGCTATCTCGACGATGCCCGCGCCACTGCCGACGCCTTCAGGGGCGGCTGGTTTCATAGCGGCGACCTGGCGGTGACGCACCCGGACGGCTACATCCAGATCACCGACCGCGCCAAGGACATCATCATCTCCGGCGGCGAGAACATTTCGAGCATCGAGGTCGAGAACGCCCTCTACGGCCACGAGGCCGTGCTCGAAGCGGCGGTCGTCGCGCGCCCCGATGAGAGATGGGGGGAATCGCCATGCGCCTTCGTCGCGCTGAAGCCTGACGCGCAGGCGGTCTCGGAGGCGGCGCTGATCGAGCATTGCCGTGAGCGACTGGCTCGATTCAAGGCGCCGCGCACAGTCGTCTTCGGCGACTTGCCGAAGACGGCGACGGGCAAGATCATGAAGTACAAGCTGCGCGAGCGTGCCCGAGTGCTCTGAGTTTAGGATGCCGATGAGCCGCCGGGGGACGCAGGATGAATCACCCCACGCTGCCCCCGATGCGCGACATTATTGGATTATTATCAGATAGTTATTATCGTATTTTTATCTTCTACCCGAAAGGCTCTCGGCGGCACCCGACGGTCGCTCCACCGGCGCCGGATCCCTACTCTGCCGAAGCGGCGAGGGGTACCGGCCCCATGCCCTCGCGTGTGGCGGTGTCAGCGATCTCGTCCAGCACTTCCCGGAGGGTCGCCATCAGCTCGCCGATCTGCTCGTGGGTGATCATGAAGGGCGGGGCGACGATGACCGCATCGCCGATCGGCCTCGTGATGAGCCCGCGCGCGTAGGCCGCCTGCACGATACGCTCGCCGATCTCATGCTCCGGCGCGAAGGGTTGCTTGCCGGCCCTGTCTGCCACGATTTCGAGCGCGCCAAGGAGGCCCACGTGCCGCACCTCGCCGACGAGGGGGTGGTCCTCGAAGTCCTGCAGCGCCGATTCAAGGGTGGGCGCCACTGCCCTGACGTTGTCGAGCAGGCCACCAGGCTCGGTGATCAGCGCGATGGTTTCCAGCGCGACCGCTGCCGCGACCGGGCTGCCGCCCGTGGTGAAGCCGTGAGGAAATTCGTCGAATTCCTCTGCCGCCCGGTGCAGCCTGCGGTCCATCTCCGGCGAGAGCAGCACCGCCGCCATCGCTTGGTAGCCGGAAGTGAGCGCCTTCGAGGTCACCACGATGTCGGGCGTGAAGTCATAGGTCTCGGCGCCCCACAGGTTCCCGGTGCGGCCGAGACCGGTGACCACCTCGTCGGCAACCATGGGAATTCCGTGGCGGTTGAGCACCGCCTGAATCTTCGGGAAATAACCGGCTGGCGGCGGCACCGCACCGCCGGCGCCCATCACGGGCTCGGCGAAGAAACCGGCGAAGGTCTCGGCGCCTTCGGACTCGATCAGCCGCTCCAGCTCGCCCGCGAGGCGTTCGGCGTAGGACTCCTCGCTCTCGCCAGGATGGGCGTTGCGCCAGTAGTGGGGCGCCTCGACATAGCGCACCTCCGGCATTGGCAGCCCGAAGGCGCCGATGTAGGGCTTGCCGTTGAGGCTGCACGAAGCAACCGTGGTGCCGTGATAGGCCATGTAGCGCGAGATAAGCTTGCGCCGCTCGGGCTCGCCTGCGCCTCTCGCCATCATCCACAGCATCTTGATCGTGCTGTCGTTGGCCTCCGATCCCGAATTGACGAAATAGACCCGCGACACGTCCATCGGCGCGATTTCGACCAGCTTCTCGGCGAGCGCGATCGGGGGTAGGGCGGTGCGCCCGAAGAAGGTGTGATAGGCCGGCATCTGCTGCATCGCCTCATGGGCTGCCCGCACCAGCCGCGGCTCGCTAAAGCCTGCGACGATGTTCCACAGGCCGGACACGCTTTCGAGATAGCGCTTGCCATGGATGTCGTGGACATAGATACCTTCGCCTCGCTCCAGCACGAGCGGACCATCCCGCTCCAGGCTGGGAAGATGGGTGAAGGAATGAAGATGATGCGCGAGATCGCGCGCCTCGGGGGAGTTAAGCGCCATCGCTCGGGACCTCGTACCGTTCGGTTGGTGACGGCAAGCTCCGCCGGCTGCCGCGTTCGATCGCCAGCAGCGGGGCCACCATGTCGAAGGTAATCATACACGATGCGATCGACGAGGCGGGACTCGATCTTCTTGCACGCCGGACCGACCTGGACATCTGCACCGTGGCGCGGGACGACGAAGAGAGCCTGCGCCGCGAGATTGCGGACGCCGACGGCCTCATCCTGCGCTATTTGCCGCTCGGCGCCGAGGCTCTCGCGGCATCGACCCGGCTCAAGGTGATCGCGCGGCACGGCGTCGGCTGCGACAATATCGACTTGGCGAAGGCGACGGCGTTGAAGGTCCCCGTCGCTACGGTCGGCGATGCCAACGCCGTCACGGTCGCCGAGCTCACCCTCTTCTTCATGCTTGCGGCGGCCAAGAAGAGCCGTCACTACGACGAATCGGTGCGGCGCGGCGACTTTCTCGTGCGCGAAGCCGCCGATCATCTCGAACTCTACGGGCGCACCGTGCTGATTATCGGCTTCGGGCGCATTGGGCGACGAGTCGCGGCGCGCTGCCGTGCCTTCGAGATGACGGTCGAATGCTGCGACCCCTACATTCCGGAACAGGTCATCGTCGATGCCGGCTGCACGCCGGTCGCGAGTCTCGCCGAGGCGTTGCCGAGGGCGGACTACGTCAGCGTGCACGTGCCGCTGAACGTCGAAACGCGGCATTTGATCGACCGGACAGCACTCGGCTTGATGAAACCGGGTGCGATCCTCGTCAACGCTGCCAGGGGGCCCATCGTCGACGGCACGGCCCTCCATGAGGCGCTCGAATCGGGGCATCTGGCCGGCGCGGGCCTCGACGTTTTCGATGAAGAACCGCCGCGACTCGACGATCCGTTATTGCATCATCCGGCCACCGTACTCATGCCGCATATGGGAGGTTCGTCCCGCGGTGCATTTATCCGAATGGCGATCCGATGTGCGCAGAACGTGCTCGATGCGCTCGACGACCGGCTCGATTCTTCCTTTGTAATCAATCCCCAAGCCCTGGAATAAGACGCCCCTCGGCGTGGCCGGGCCGAAACCCGATCACGACTGTCTGAATGACGCCGCGACACTTGGGGGGTTGGCGCGCGGATACTAAGCGTGTCATAGGGGCCCGCTATGAAACGGCGCGAATCGCAAATCGGGTTAAGATCCGCGCGCATGGCAGCAATTTTAGCGCTTGCCGGCGCGCTGATGGCGGGCAGTGCATTGGCGCAAGAAGACGCCGCCCAAACATTCGCAGAATGGCGCGAAGGCGTGCGCAGCGAGGCCCTCGGCCTCGGGATTAGCGCCGCGACATTCGACGCGGCTTTTGCAGACGTCGAGCCGATTCCGCGCATCATTGAACTGGACCGTTCCCAGCCTGAAGTCACCCTGACCTTCGCCCAGTATGTGGAGCGCGTGGTGCCCGAATCGCGCATGGCGAAGGGTCGGGAGCTGCTCGCCGCACACCGCGACATACTCGAGCCGATCGGACGCGAGTACGGCGTGCCGCCCCGCTTCATCGTCGCGCTCTGGGGCATTGAGACGAACTTCGGCCAATATCTCGGCGGGTTCTCGGTGATCGGCGCGCTCGCGACACTCGCCCATGACGGCAGGCGCAGCGCCTATTTCCGTCAGGAGCTGCTGCACGCGCTCCGCATTCTGGAGGACGGCCACATCACGCCTGAGGCGATGGTGGGAAGCTGGGCCGGCGCCATGGGGCAGAGCCAGTTCATGCCCTCGAGCTTTGTGAACTACGCCGTGGACTATGACGGCGACGGCAGGCGCGATATCTGGGGCACACAGACCGATGTCTTCGCCTCGGCGGCCAACTATCTCGCCCGGGCCGGGTGGCGCGCTGGCGAGACCTGGGGCCGACGTGTGGCGCTGCCAGCCGGCTTCGATCACGCACTCTCTGGTTTGGAGGTGACGAAGACCCTCGCCGAATGGCAGGCCCTGGGTCTTCGGCGCGCCGATGGCGGTGACCTGCCGCAAGCCGCGATTAGCGGCTCGGTGGTCCTGCCCGGCGGGGAAGGGGGGCCTGCTTATCTCGTCTACAACAACTACCGGACGATAATGCGGTGGAACCGGTCGTTCTATTTCGCAACATCTGTCGGTCTGCTTGCCGACGGAATCGGAAGGCGGTGACGACCGGCCGATCCGGCCGATGACGCGGAAACCGCTCTTCTTCGCCTCGATTGCGCTCGGCTTGCTCGCGCTGGCCGGCTGCAGCGAGGTGAAGCTCGCCCTGCATCTCGTCAAGAAGTTAAGCCTTGAGACGCAGGAGACGCAGCCGCTGCCCGCAGCGGCGGAGGATGACGGTTACAAGCTCGGTACGCCCTATGAGATCGAGCACGTCTGGTATTTTCCGAGCTACGATTCCAACTACAACCGGACCGGCATCGCCTCCTGGTACGGTCACCCGTTCCACGGCCGGCCGACGGCGAACGGCGAGCGCTACGACATGAACGAGGTGACGGCTGCCCATCCGACACTGCCGCTGCCGAGCCGCGTGCGCGTGACCAACCTTGAGAACGGGCGGCAGGTGGTTATGCGCGTGAACGACCGGGGGCCCTTCATCGACGGGCGCCTCATCGATGTCTCTCGCCGTGCCGCACAGCTGCTCGGCTTCTATCGCAAGGGCCTGGCCGAGGTCAGGGTCGAGTATCTCGGCCTGGACCACGTCCAGCCTGACGTGCCGTGGCCCGCCGATTCGCCCAAGATCGCCTTCGCTGACGGGGCGTCTGCCGTCGCCGTCAAGCCTCGCCAGCCGGAGCCATCAACCGCTACGGTGGTGTTGCCGCCAGTCAAGCCGGTACGCACCGCTGCCGCACGCCCGACTCGGGCGGAAGCCAGAGGTACGAGCGGCGCCAGTCGGTCGCCCGGGCTCCTGGTCGAAGCTGCGGTCCTCGAGGGGCGCGACGACGCCGACCGTCTGGGCGCCATAGTGCGCACGCTTGGCTCTGTCGCGGTCGAGGCGGAACGGCGCGGCGGGCGTATGGTCTATGCGGTTCGCATCGGCCCGGTCGCCTCGAACGACGAGGCGGCCACCATTCTCGCCCAGCTCAATCGCGCCGGGCTCACGGAGTCGCAGATCATCGTAGCGGGATACCGCTGAAGACGCCCTGACGCTTGGCCCGGCCCCCGGCGACGGTGTACATCTTGCCGAAGACACCGATGCGATGAGGAGGAGCCGGAGCGAGATGGCCGATCGAGGAGTCCCAATAATCAGCCGGCGTGTCGGGCTCGCCGTTCTCTACTGTGCCCTGTGCATGTGGGTGGGAGGCGCATTCATCGCCGCGTCGCTGCCCCGGCCGGCCGTCGCGGTCGATACCGAAGCGCAGCAGTTCATCCTGATGGATGCAGGGACCGGCATGGTCCTCGCCGAGAAGAATTCCGACGAGCCCATGTATCCGGCGTCCATGAGCAAGATCATGACGCTCTATGTCGCCTACGAGCACCTAGCAGACGGTCGGCTCTCTATGGAGGACACCTTTGTGGTGAGCAAAAAAGCGTGGCGAATGAAAGGGTCACGCATGTTTGTTGAGGTCAATTCGAAGGTAACCGTAGGCGAGTTGCTGCGAGGCATCGCGGTGCAGTCCGGCAACGATGCCAGCATCGTGATAGCCGAAGGCCTGGCCGGGTCGGAAGCTGCTTTCGCCGACTTGATGAACGAGACGGGCGCCGACCTCGGGCTCGACGACAGTCACTTCGTCAACTCCACCGGCTGGCCCGATCCCGACCATATCACCACGGCTCGCGACATGGCCGAGCTGTCACGGCGTATCATTGTGGACTTCCCTGAGTACTACCCGCTGTTTGCCGAGAAGAGCTTCACCTACAACGGCATCAAGCAGGGCAACCGCAACCCGCTGCTCTACCGCTTCAACGGAGCAGATGGCCTCAAGACGGGCTACACACAGGCCTCAGGCCACGGCCTCGCAGCATCGGCGAAACGCGGGGAGCAGCGCCTGGTGCTGGTCGTGAACGGGATCAACGGCGTCGACGTCCGGGCGCGGGAATCGGAACGGCTGCTCAACTACGGTTTTCGTTCGTTCAAGACCTACGTCCTGTTCCGCGCGGGCCAGGTGGTCGACCAGTTCGACGTCTGGCTCGGCGAGGCCGATGCGCTGCCCCTCGTCGTGGGAAGCGACGTCGTGCTGATGATGCCGCGAAAGTCCCGCAAGGAGATGGTGGTGAAAATCCTGGCCGACGGCCCGGTCGCGGCGCCGGTTGAAAAGGGGGACCGGGTGGCCACCCTGGTGGTGAGCGCGCCGGAGGTAGAGACACGCCAATGGCCGCTGGTAGCCGGCGCGTCGGTAGACAGCCTCTCCGGCTTCGGACGAATCGGGGCCGCAATCGACGCGCTGATCTGGGGCCGGGGCGGGTAGAGGCTCTGCGCCGCCGCATGACGCGCGGACGCTTCATCACGCTGGAAGGCGGCGACGGTGCCGGCAAGACCTTACAGGCCGCCCGGCTTAGCGATGCGTTGGAAGCACGTGGCATAGGGACTCTAGTAACCCGCGAACCCGGCGGCTCTCCCGGAGCCGAGGAAATCCGCCACCTCCTCGTGTCAGGCCCCGTCGAGCGCTGGGAGCCGCTGGCCGAGGCCATGCTCCACGCGGCCGCGCGGCGCGACCATGTGCTGCACACCATCAAGCCGGCGCTGACGCGCGGACTCTGGGTCATCTCAGACCGCTTCTTCGACTCGATGATCGTCTACCAGGGCTATGGCCAGGGCGCCGATCTTGCCGCACTGGAACGCCTCAACGCCCTCTCTCTGGGAGGATTCAAGCCGGACCTCACGGTGCTGCTGGATATCCCGGTGGTGGAGGGGCTATGGCGCGCGGGATCGAACCGCTACGAGCGCATGGGCACAGACTTTCACGAGCGGGTTCGAGAGGGCTTCATCGCCCGCGCCAGGGCCGAGCCGGCGCGCTTCGCGGTGGTGGATGCGACAGCGGATCCCGAAACGGTCGGCCGCGCGATCCTGGGGATTGTGGCGGCGCGTCTCCCGGTCTCGCTCGATGAGTGAGGGCGCCGATTCGGCCTTTGCCTGGCCGGCACCGCGTGAGAACCCGCATCTCGTCGGGCACCAGAGCGCTGCCAGCACCTTCATGGAGGCTTGGCAGAGCGGTCGACTCGCCCACGCCTGGCTGATCGCGGGTCCCCGCGGCATCGGCAAGGCGACATTGGCCTACCGGTTCGCGCGTTTCGTGCTCGCCGGTGGGGAAGGGGGGGGCGGCGGCGGGCTGGCAATGCCACCGGACCATCCCGTCTTCCGAAGAATCGCAGCCGGCGGTCACAGCGATCTCGCGGTCGTCGAACGGGGCCTCGGCGACCGGGGGCGGCTCCGCGCCGAGATCGTGGTGGACGATGTGCGGGCTGCCAACGCCTTCCTCTCGCTCACGGCGGGCGAGGGCGGCTGGCGGGTGGTGATCGTCGATGCGGCGGAGGAGATGAACCGGAACGCCGCCAACGCCCTGCTCAAACGCCTGGAGGAGCCACCGAGTCGCGTGCTCTTCCTTCTCGTCAGCCATGCGTCGAGCCGCGTGCCGGCGACGCTCCGCTCGCGCTGTCGCGTGCTTGCGCTCTCGCCGTTGCCTGCGCCGGCGCTCGATGGGCTGCTCGCAGAGGCCATGCCTACTCTGCCGGCGGCGGAGCGACGCATGCTGGGACTTCTTGCCGAAGGCAGCCCCGGCCGCGCGGCGGCGCTGGCCGAGCAGGGCGGAGTCGCCCTCTACCGGCGCCTCATCGGGCTCGTCGGCACGCTGCCAGCGCTCGACACGCGGCCGCTTCACGAGCTGGCCGACGGGCTCTCGGGCCGGGACGGCGTGGATCGGATGCGCACGCTCGCCGAGCTGATCCTCTGGTGGCTCGGCCGCTCGATCCGGGCGGCGGCGCGGGGCGAGCTGCAGACGATGGAGGAGGTCGTGCCGGGCGAAAGGGCGAGCGCCGCCCTCATGGACGGTGCGGCGCTTGATCGCTGGGTCGGCGTGTGGGAAAACCTCGGCCGTTCGTTCGCAGACGCGGACGGGCTCAACCTTGACCCCCGGCAGGTCCTGATCGGCGCGTTCTCGGCGCTGCGGGAGGCCGCGCGGGCCTGAGCGGCAGGACCGGAGGCGAGAGCCCATGGCGCCCCGAGCGGCCTACTACCTGAGCACACCGATCTACTATGTGAACGATTCGCCCCATATCGGGCACGCCTACACCTCGCTCGCCTGCGACGTGCTGGCCCGCTTCATGCGGCTCGACGGCCGCGACGTGCTGTTCCTTACCGGAACCGACGAGCACGGCCAGAAGGTCCAGAAATCGGCCGCCGCCGCCGGCATGGAGCCGCAGGACTTCGTCGACCAGGTCTCACAGCGTTTTCGCGACCTTGGCGAGATCATGGGCTTGAGCAACGACGACTTCATCCGCACTACAGAGGACCGTCACACGCGCTCATGCCAGGAGCTGTGGCGCCGAATCGTGGCCAACGGTCACATTTACCTCAGCAACTATTCGGGCTGGTACTCGGTCAGGGAGGAGGCGTTCTACACCGAATCGGAGGTCACGACCGGACCCGACGGCGGCAAGGTGACGGTGACGGGCGGCTCGCCGGTCGAATGGGTGGAGGAGCCGAGCTATTTCTTCCGCCTCTCGGCCTGGCAGGAGCCGTTGCTCGAATTCTACGAGAACAACCCGCAAGCGGTCGCGCCGGAGAGCAGGCGCAACGAGGTCATCAGCTTCGTCTCCGGCGGGCTGAACGACCTCTCCGTATCGCGCGCGAGCCTGAAATG
The DNA here is from genome assembly GCA_965262755.1 of Alphaproteobacteria bacterium. Lineage (GTDB taxonomy): Bacteria > Pseudomonadota > Alphaproteobacteria > UBA828 > UBA828 > WTGU01. The sequence goes on from OZ253557.1 coordinate 3,904,069, forward strand.
GGGCATTCCCGTGCCCGGCAATCCCGACCACACGATGTACGTGTGGCTGGACGCGCTGACCAACTACATCAGCGGCGTCGGGTTCCCCGATACGGAGAGCGATCTCTACCGCACGTATTGGCCGGCCGATCTCCACATGGTGGGGAAGGATATTCTGCGCTTTCACACGGTCTGCTGGCCCGCCTTCCTGATGGCGGCAGGCGTCGAGCCGCCGACACGGGTCTTCGCCCACGGCTGGTGGACGATCGAGGGCGAGAAGATGTCGAAATCCCTTGGCAACGCCATCGACCCGCACCACATCGTGGCGCGCTATGGGATCGACGCCGTGCGCTACTTCCTGCTGCGGGCGCTGCCCTTCGGCAGCGACGGCGACTTCTCGCACCGGGCGATCGTCGGCCGCACGAACGACGACCTGGCCAACGACTACGGCAATCTGGCGCAGCGGGTGCTGACCATGATCAACCGCAACTGCGCCGCCGCCGTGCCCGAGCCCGGCGCCTTCACGGCGGCAGACAACGCGATGCTGGGCGCGGCCGAGGCGCTCGTGGGCGCGGTGCGGGCCGACCTCAGCGAGCAGGCGTTTCACCGGGCGCTGATCCACATCTGGGAGGTCGTCGGTCAGGCCAACCGCTACGTCGACGAGCAGGCGCCCTGGGTATTGCGCAAGGAGGACCCGGCGCGCATGGCGACGGTGCTCTATGTGGTGGTCGAGACCCTGCGTCATCTGGCGGTGCTGACCCAGCCGTTCATGCCGGCTTCGAGCGGGCGCATGCTCGATCAGCTGGGGGTGGCAGAAGACGCGCGTCATCTAGCGGCGCTCGGTCCCGATGGGCGCCTCGCGCCGGGCACGCCGTTGCCCAAGCCCGCGCCAATTTTCCCGCGATTTGTGGAGGATAGCGTTGATTCTTGAGACGATAGACGAGTGTGCAGATGCTGGTTGACAGCCACTGCCATCTCGACTTCCCCGACTTCGGCGACGATCTCGATGGCGTGCTTGCGCGCGCGGCGCAAGCCGGGGTCGGCACCCTGCAGACCATCTGCACGCGGGTGACCCAATTCGATACGGTCCGCGGCCTGGCCGAGGCCCATGAAGCGATTTGGTGCTCGGTCGGGATCCATCCGCACCACGTCGCCGAGGAGCCGGAGGTGTCGGCCGACCACCTGGTTCGGATGGCGGAGCATCCGAAGGTGATCGGGATTGGCGAAACCGGGCTGGATTTCCACTACGACAACAGCCCGAGGCCGCAGCAGGAGGCCAGTTTTCGCCAGCATATCGCCGCGGCGCGGGAGACCGGGCTGCCGCTCATCGTGCACACGCGGTCCGCGGACGAGGACACCTGCCGCATCCTTCGCGACGAGGCGGGGAAGGGGGCCTTCCCCGGCGTCATCCACTGCTTCAGCGCGGGCCGCGCGGTCGCTGAGACTGCGCTGGAGATCGGCCTCTACGTCTCGTTTTCGGGCATCCTGACGTTCAAGAACGCCGAGGAGGTGCGCGCCGTCGCCCGCGACGTGCCTGTAGACCGGCTGCTGGTGGAGACCGATGCGCCCTATCTCGCGCCGGTGCCCCATCGTGGCCGCCGCAACGAGCCCGCCCACGTGGTTCATACCGCCGCGCGGCTCGCCGAGCTCAAGGGGATGGACGATGCCGCGCTGGCCCAAATGACGACTGCCAATTTCTTCACGTTGTTCTCTAAATCAATCTCTCAATCCGCTGAAATCGCATGAAAATAACCGTTCTCGGCTGCGGTACTTCGAGCGGAGTCCCGATGATCGGCTGCGACTGCGCGGTCTGCCGCTCGTCGGACCCCCGCAACCGCCGGCGCCGGGTCTCGGTGCTGGTCGATTCGGGTCACGCCCGGCTCCTGATCGACACACCGCCAGACCTGCATGCACAGCTGGTGGATGCGGAAGTCTCGCGCCTCGATGCCGTGCTCTACACCCATGGTCATGCCGATCACGTGCATGGCATCGACGACCTGCGCTCGATCAATTTTCATATGGGGCGGGCGCTCGATACCTACGGCTCGTCTGCCACGCTGGCGGCCATCAGGGGGCGTTTCGCCTACGCGTTCGAGCCCATGGGCACGGCCGGATGCGCCAAGCCCAGCCTCAACGCGGTCGAAATCGACGGCCCGTTTGCTGCCGGCGGGATCGACGTGATCCCATTTCCGCAGGAGCACGGGCGCAGCATCACCACGGGCTACCGGATCGGCGACATGGCCTATTCGACCGACGTGAAGGCGCTGCCGGAAGAGGCCTTCGCGGCGCTCGACGGCGTGCGTCTCTGGATTGTCGATTGCCTCGGCTACCGTGAACACCCGACGCACGCGCATTTGGACCTCACGTTGGAATGGATCGCGCGGGTAAGGCCGCGGCTCGCTGTGCTGACGCACATGTCGCATCAGTTCGACTACGAGACGCTGCGGGACGCGTTGCCGGCCGGTGTCGTGCCGGGCCATGACGGGCTCACGATCGAGACGGATCGGCTGTAATGCATTCCGTAAGCCATTGCACCGCCGCACACTATGCGATTTGACAAATATTTTCCATAATATATCTTATGCGAATTACATCTCAGGCCCAGCAGGCATCCCGACCGGTCTACAATGCGGTGTCTGCGGTTCTCCCCGACCCTGGGCGCAGCCGTCCCCTTCTTCACGCGATTGTGACGACGGCACCTGAACGATGAGCGATACGCCGCCGCCGAGCCGCAAGGACGACCACGCGCCCGACGCGCGGCGGCCAGGCATCGATCAATTGCTCGACGTGATGGCGCGGCTGCGCGATCCGGCCGGCGGTTGCCCGTGGGACCTCGAACAGAGCTTCGAGACGATTGCGCCTTACACCATTGAGGAAGCCTACGAGGTGGCCGAGGCAATCCGTCAGGACGACCGGGCGGCGCTCCGCGACGAACTCGGCGACCTGCTCCTCCAGGTCGTCTTCCACGCGCAGATGGCGCGCGAGGACGGCAGTTTCGACTTCGACGCGGTCGCGCGCGGCATCGCCGAGAAGATGATTCGCCGCCATCCCCACGTCTTCGCCGGCGAAGAAACCGATGTCCGCGGCTCGTCCCCGGGCCAGACTCGGGCCTGGGAGTCTCAAAAGGCGGCCGAGCGCGACGCCAGGGCGCTGGCGGAAGGGCGCACGCCCAGCGTGCTGGACGGTGTGGCGCTGGCCCTCCCTGCCCTGCTGCGCGCCGAGAAGCTGCAAAAGCGCGCCGCGCGCGTGGGCTTCGACTGGCCGGAGGCGGCCCCGGTGTTCGACAAGGTGCTCGAGGAGGTGGCCGAGCTGCGGGAGGCTGCGGCGGCGAGAGACTCGGCGACGTCGGCGGACTCCACGGTCTCCGAGGAGCTTGGCGACCTCCTGTTCGCGTGCGTCAATCTGGCGCGCCACCTCGGCGTGGAGCCCGAGGCCGCGCTCCGCGCCGCCAACGCCAAGTTCACGGCCCGTTTCCAGCATGTGGAGGGGGCGCTGGCGGAATCCGGTCGCGACGCGGGAGAGGTCGGCCTCGCCGAGCTGGACCGGCTGTGGGAAGAGGCCAAGCAAGCCGAGCGCCGCTCATCGACCGTCTCGGGGACAACCGATCCTGCCGAAGGCGTGACGCACAAGAACGAACCCCAATAGGTACGAAGAGCGGGACGCTACAGCCCCTCACCGCGCGCACGAGCCTGCGGGCGTGCGGGACTTTTCTCCGCGTGCGGGACCTTACAGGCCCGCGCGACCCCGAACCATGGTGCGGAGCACGCCGCGCGGCATCTGCGCCAGGATCGCGGCATGCAGTGCGAGAGCACGCGGGGCACGGCAGGTGCGATGAGCGGGGGCTCATCGGACGAGCCGCTGCCGGGCGAAATCCAGGACGCCGTTGCCGCAGCCATCGAAGACGGCGCCACCATGGACGAGATCGTCGAGCGCGTCCGCGCGCTGGGCGGCGACCGTTCGCCTTCCGCCGAGGACCGCTGGGCCGAGCGCATGGACGGCCTGATTTGCCTGCAGCGCGAGGCCGATCGCTGCGCCGAGGAATGGGTGCGCACGCGGGAGCCCGGCGCCGAGGGCCGTAGCGCGCTCGTCGCAATCGAGACCCTGCGGACGCTGGCTCTGGTTACGATGGCCGAGCTCGGCAAGCGCGCGGAGCCGGTGCCGACGGAGGACCTCGCCCGCCTCGCGCTCGCGCTCCACCGTATCGAAAGCGCCGACAAGCTCCGCATCGAGCGCGAGCAGGCGGCAGCCGATGCCGCCGCCGCGCACGACGGAGCGGCCGCGCGCGCGGCCAGTATGACGCATGCCGAACGGGTCGAAACCGTCCGCCGGGCTCTTGAGGGGCACTTCTTCCCTGGGCGTGCGGACCCGCCGCCGCCCAATTCCGAGTGGGCCGCGGCCTCTCCCGCGGACTCCCACGTCACTCCGCCGGACCCCACGCCCGAGTCACCTGCCGACGACGACGGGGCACAGGATGTGTGGGACGCGCACAGGGCGCGGGATGCCGAGCTGAGACGGCGGGAGGTGGAGAGCCAAATCTGGCCGACCGACCCTCCCTTCTGCCCCTCGGAATGGAGCGGGCCGGGGTGAGGCCGGCGGGTCCGCATCCGCCGCAAACGAGCACATACCCGCCCGGCTCGTGTTTCAGCCCGAAAATCTTACCACGGTCGTGGTCGGCGCGGTGCTTTCGGGCGGTACCGAAAGGAAAGAAGCTGCCCTCCGGGGCAGCGCAACTCTTCTCCGCGCGCGGGACCTTTCAGGCCCGCGCGACCCGGATCATGGTGCGGTGCACGGCGTGCGCGCCGCGCTTGCGCCTTGCAGTGCACGAACGAGCGGGCCAAGGCAGAAAGGATGAGCGGGCGTGAGCGACCCGATTCCGTCTATCTGGCGCGCCCGCGACCTTTCTCAGGCGCGGGCGACTCGGGCGTGCGCAACCCTGTCCCACGGAATCCCACTTATCCCACTTAATCCCGGCGAATCCCGCGTAAATTTAACCCGGAATTCTCACCAATGTCATGGTCTGCGCGGCGCTGTCCGGCCGACAGGGCAGGAACGGCGCGCAGCGCGATGCGGGGCATCGGGCAAGCGGCGTGACGAACTATGTCGGCCGGACAGCACCGCCCTCCGGGTCGCGCCCAGACGCCCGCCCGCACCGTGCGCTCCGCGCGCGTCCCGCGCGGCGTCGCGGGCCTCAACCGTATTCCCCGATACGCTTTTCGGCCCGCTCCTGGCGAATCGAACGTCTGGGTGCGACGCAGACCATGACATTGGTGAGAAATCCGGGTTGATTCTTCGCCCGCCCGAAGCAGCCCGTGATCGTGGTGGAAATTCCGAGTCAGATACGAGAAAGGGGGCCTCGTGGCCCCCTCCCAGACGACGAAATGACCGGGTGGGGCTACATGCCCATTCCGCCCATACCTCCCATGCCGCCCATACCACCCATTCCGTCCATGCCGCCGGGCGGCATCGGGGGCGCCTTCTCGGGAATCTCGATGATTCCGACCTCGGTCGTAATCAGGAGACCGGCGATGGAGGCGGCGTCCTGGAGAGCGGAGCGGACGACCTTCGCCGGATCCAGGATGCCGGCTTTGATCATGTCGCAGTAGCGACCCTCCTGGGCGTCATAGCCTTGGCTTGCGCCGCGCTTTTCGAGCAGCGTTCCGACCACGACCGAGCCGTCGGCACCCGCGTTCTGCGCGATGTAGCGGGTCGGCGTGCGGATCGCGCTCCTGACGATGGCGATCCCACGGTCCTGGTCGGAATTGGCGCCCTTCAGCTTGTCGAGCTTGCGGGAGGCCGCCAGCAACGCCACGCCGCCGCCGGGAACGACCCCCTCCTCCACCGCCGCGCGCGTGGCGCGCATGGCGTCGTCGACAAGCTCTTTCTTCTCCTTGACCTCGATCTCGGAATCGCCGCCGATCCTCAGAATGGCGACTCCGCCGACCAGCTTGGCGAGCCGCTCCTCGAAGCGCTCCTGGTCATACTCGGAATCGGTGGTCTCGATCTCGAAGCGGAGCTGCTTGCAGCGTGCAGCGATATCTTTCTTGCGGCCGCCGCCGCCGACGATCACGGTCTCGTCCTTGCTCATCTCGATGCGCTTGGCCGTGCCCAGCATGTCGAGCGAGACGTTCTCCAGCTTGACGCCGAGCTCGCTGTTGATCACCTGGCCGCCGGTGAGCACGGCAATGTCCTGGAGCATGGCCTTGCGCCGGTCGCCGAAGGCCGGCGCCTTGGTCGCTGCAGCCTTCAGGCCGCCGCGCAGCCGGTTGACCACCAGTGTCGCCAGCGCCTCGCCGTCGACGTCTTCGGCGATGATCACCAGCGGCTTGCCGGTCTGGCCGACTTGCTCCAGCACCGGCAGTAGACCCTGCATGCTGGAGAGCTTGTCCTGATGCAGCAGGATGTAGGTGTCATCGAGCTCGACCGTCATCCGCTCGGCATTGGTCACGAAATAGGGCGAGACATAGCCCTTGTCGAAATTCATGCCCTCGACGACATCGAGCTCGGTCTCGATTCCGGCCGCTTCCTCGATCGTGATGACGCCGCGCTCGCCCACCTCTTCCATGGCGCGCGAGATCATGTCGCCCACCTGGGGATCGTTGTTCGCGGCGACGGTCGCGACCTGCCTGATCTCCTCGCGGGTCTTCACCCGCTTCGAACGCTTACCAAGCTCTTCGACAACCGCCGCGACGGCGAGGTCGATGCCACGCCGCACATCCATCGGGTTCATGCCCGCCGCAACCGCCTTGGAGCCCTCGCGGACCAACGCGCGGGCGAGGATGGTCGCGGTGGTGGTGCCGTCGCCGGCGACCTTCTCGGTGTGGGTGGCGGCCTCGCGGACGAGCCGGGCGCCGACATTCTGGAGCCGGTCCTCGAGCTCGATCTCCTTGGCGACGGTCACGCCGTCCTTGGTGATCCGCCCGTCTCCACCCGCCGTCTGATAGATCACCATGCGGCCCTTCGGGCCGAGCGTGACCGCTACGGCGTCGGTAAGGATATCGACACCCTCGAGGAGGCGCGCGCGGGCCTCCTCCGCTAGATGGATTCGCTTCTTGGCCATCGCCGATCGCTCCAGATTCGCTGTCTAACCCAAGCAGGTGCGGTGTTACTCAATCACACCCATGATGTCGGACTCCTTCATGATCAACAGCTCTTCGCCATCGACCTTGACCTCCGAGCCCGACCACTTACCAAACAGGATGCGGTCGCCCGCCTTCACGTCGAGGGGGGTCAGCTTGCCATCCTCCCCGCGCGCGCCAGGGCCCGCTGCGACGACCTCGCCTTCCTGCGGCTTCTCCTGGGCGGTGTCGGGAATGATGATGCCGCCCGCCGTTTTCTGATCCTGCTCGATCCGCCGTACCAGCACGCGGTCGTGCAAAGGCCTGATCTTCATGCCGCCCTCCAGAGACTTGAACGTGTCCAACGCATATGCGCCGCATTTGGCGCTTGTTAGCGCTCTAGAGCGGCGAGTGCCAACTTAATAGGGAGACCACACACCGATGTCAACTGCGAGACCGACTCACGGACGGGCCGAGGCTCCCTGCGTCGGTTCTTGGAATGTTCGTTATTCATTCCGTCCGAAAACCGCCGCTCTCTTTGGCCCCTGGGGCCCGATGGAGGCTCGCAATGTCTTGGTTTCAAGCTGCCCCGGCTCGTCCCCTCTCGTTGGCCTACGATCAGGTGAAGAAGGGGGGAAAAATACGCTCATACAGTATGTTATAGATTATTTCTGTGGTTTTATATTATGTAAAATTCGAGCGCAAGTCGGGGGTGGATGTGGCCGCGAGCATCGGTTAGTCGAGGGCCAACGAGACGCCAGGCCGCCGCTCCAGGCGGCCTGCGTCCGCCGGCGTCAGGCCGACCCTGAGGCAGGCCTCACCATCGTCGTCGGCGTGCTCCAGAACCTCGCCGTGGCGGTAGAGCCAGGCGAGGGTTGCACCGTCGGCATGGGGCACCCGCACTTCGACGATTCGCCGAGTCGCCGTGAGCCGGGCGTCGATCGCGCCAATCAGCTCCTCGATTCCGGCACCGGTAAACGCCGAAGCGGCGACCACGCTTGTGTGACCGGTGGGCCCGTTGGCCCCATTGCCCCCTCCCCTTCCCTGCTCCGCAAGGCAGGCGCGCTGCTGCGGACCGAGCAGATCCAGCTTGTTGAGCACCTCGACGACGCCGGTCTGGAGGCGATCTTCGATGCCGAGCTCGATCAGCACCCGCAGCACGTCGGTGCGTTGCTCGGCACTCTCCGCATGGGCGCAGTCACGGACATGCACGATGAGATCGGCAGCGACCACTTCCTCCAGGGTCGCGCGGAACGCCGCTACCAGGTCGTGCGGCAGGTCGGAGACGAAGCCCACGGTGTCGGACAGGATGACGCGCTGGCCCGACGGCAGGACGACGCCGCGCATGGTTGGATCGAGGGTCGCGAAGAGCTGGTCGCGCGCGTCCGCAGAGGCTCCGGTCAGCCGGTTGAAGAGCGTCGTCTTCCCGGCATTCGTGTATCCGACCAGGGCGATCACCGGATAGGGGACGCGCTGGCGCGCCGCGCGGTGCAGGCTGCGGGTGCGCTTGACGGCGTCCAGCGCGCGCTCGAGACGGCCGATGCGGGTGCGAATCTGGCGCCGGTCGGCCTCGATCTGCGTCTCGCCCGGCCCGCCTACGAAACCGAGGCCGCCGCGCTGGCGCTCAAGGTGCGTCCAGGACCGCACCAGGCGGCTGCGCTGGTAGCGAAGAGCGGCGAGCTCGACCTGGAGCCGGCCCTCCCTCGTGCGCGCCCGAGCGCCGAAGATTTCGAGGATGAGCGCGGTGCGGTCGATGACCTTGCAGCCCCACGCGCGTTCGAGATTGCGCTGCTGAACCGGGGTGAGCGCCCCATCCACGATGACCAGTTCCAGGTCGTGCGCGGATGCTGTCTCCGCGACCGCTTCCACCCGCCCGAGACCGAACAGGGTCGCTGGCCGCGGCTTTTGCAGGCGCACAACCTCCGCAAACACGACATCGAGGTCGATCGCACGGGCGAGGCTTACCGCCTCGGCGAGGCGGCCCTCGGGCTCACGCGCCGGCTCGCGCGCGCGGTGCGCCGCCGGCTGGTGCGCCAGCGCCGGATACAGGACACAGGTGCGCGATGGCGAACTAGCGCCGCGTGGAACGCTCGCGCCCGCCACTTACGTATCGTCCTCCTCTGCCGGCGCTTCGTCTTGGTCGAACAACTGAACCGGCTGAACCGGCATGACCGTCGAAATCGCATGCTTGTACACAAGCTGCGAATGGTCATCGCGTTTGAGCAGGACGCAGAAATTATCGAACCAGGTAATGATTCCCTGGAGCTTGACTCCGTTCACGAGAAAGATCGTGACCGGCATCTTTCCTTTGCGCACGTGATTGAGGAAGACGTCCTGGAGACTGTGGGATCCCTTGCCAGTCATGTGTTCCTCTATCCTTGCCTGCCCCCGCGTACCCGGAGCCGCGCGCCGGGCACACCCGCGCGAGCATGCCATTATCGACTATATGGTGATTCCATGCTGCCGCAAGAACCCGTGTAACCCCGCGTGATCGGCAACTTGATGATCCGGTACGCGCGGGCAGTCGCCGTCGCGGGGCGGGTCCGCGCTGACGATCACCGCAGCGCATCCGGCGTTTCGGGCGCACGTGACGTCGATTCCCGTGTCGCCGACATACCACACGTCCGGGCCGGCAACGATTCCGACTCCCTCCAGAGCCAGGGCCGTGGCCTGCGGCGCAGGCTTGTCCACCGGCCCGTCGCCGGCCCCAACGATGCATCCGAAGAAGCCGTTCCAGCCCAGGTGTGCGGCTTCCGCCCGCACCAAGTCACCCTGCTTGCTACTGACCACGCCAAGGGGCAGGCCATCACGATGGAGGGCCCTCAACGTTTCCACAGCGCCGGAGAGCGGAGTTAGCCGGCTCAGATGATGGGCCCGATAATGCCGGTAGAACAGGTGCTCGGCCCGGGCGGCATCGGCTCCGAAGAGGTCGGGAAACGAGTTCCGCATCGAGCGCCGCACCCAGGCCTTGGTCTGGTCGAATCTCCAGGGCTCGCGCCCCAGGTCCAGAAAGGTCAGCCGCAGGCTCTCGTGGATAATCTCCCAGCTCACGACCAATGTGTTGTCCCAGTCGAACAAGACGGCGCGCGGCCTTCTCACCGGTTGGCGCGCCCACCGCGGCAATAGGAGAGGTAAAGATCGCGCAGGCGGAGGGTCACCGGGCCCGGCTCTCCGTTGCCCACCGGGCAGCCGTCGATGCGGACGATGGCGCGGACGAAGGACGTCGTGCTGGTGAGGAACGCTTCCGGCGCGGCTTGCGCTTCGGCCAGCGTGAACGCTCGCTCGACAACCTCGATCCCCGCCTCGCGGGCCAGCCGGATCACCGTCTGCCGCGTTATGCCGCCGAGGATGTTCGATTCGAGGTCACGGGTCACCACACGGCCGGCGTCGTCGACGATCCAGGCGTTGGTCGAGGAGCCCTCGGTGACTCGGCCTTCGGGATCGATGAACCAGGCCTCGTAAGCTCCCTGCTCCCGGGCGTCCTGCTTAGCCAGCACGTTGGGAAGCAGGGAGACGGATTTGACGTCGCAGCGGCCCCAGCGCCCGTCCGGAATCGAGACGACCTCGGCCCCGCGGTCCTCAGCCGCATTGTCGGGCCAACGGACCGGGCGGGCGGTGAGGACCACCGCGCCCTCGGCGTCCTCGGGAAAGGGATGGTCCCGCGCCGCCGCGCCGCGCGTGACCTGCAGGTAGACCATACCGTCGCGGACCCTGTTGCGGCGCAGCACTTCGCGGGTCACGAGTTTGAGCGCGCTACGCGGAATCGGCAGATCCATCCTCAGCTCGCGGAGCGAGCGCTCGAGCCGGTCCAGGTGCGGCTCCTCGTCAATCACGCGACCGCTGAAGACGGCGGCAACTTCGTAGACCCCGTCCGAGAACTGGTAGCCCCTGTCCTCGACATGGACGTGCGCAAGGTCGTGGCGCAGGTAGCGGCCGTTCACGTAGGTGATGCGCGACATGTGGCCTCCGGTCAGAAGAACTCCGGGCTCACGGCAAACATCTGCTCGATCTTTTTCACCGCACGCGCCGCCGCCAGCATCACGACCCGGTCATGTTCCTGAATCACCGTCTGCGGGCGCGGAATGATGACCTCGTCCCCGCGTACGACAGCGCCGACGATGATTCCGGTGGGCAGCTTGGTCTCGATGAGCGGCCGGCCGACAATGGGCGAGGTTCCGAGCGCCTCGGCCTCAATGATTTCGGCGGCGCCGTCGCGGATCGAATACACCGCCAGGATGCGGCCGCGCCTGATGCGCTGGAGGATCGTCGAGACCGTCGATTCCCGAGGGCTCACGGCGACGTCGACACCGAGGCTCCCCATCAGCGGCGCGTAACTCGAATTGTTGACCAGGGAGATGGCGGTCCGGCAGCCGGCACGCTTCGCCAGCAGCGCCGCCAGGATGTTCACCTCATCGTCGTTGGAGACCGCAATCACCGCTTGCGCAAGCCCGATATTGATCTCGATGAAGATCTCTGGATCCAGCGCATCGCCGCCGATCACGGTAGAGTGGGTAAGCCGCTCGGCCAGAAAGCGCGCGCGTTCCGGCTTTAGCTCGACAACCTTAATGTCGAGACCCGGATGGCTTTGCTCCAGCTCCTGTGTCAGGAAATAGCCGATATTGCCGCCCCCGATGATGACGACCCGGCGGGCCTCCGGCTCTTCGTGCCCGAAGACAGCCATGCTGCGCGCAACATGTGCGGAGTCGACGGCGAAATAGACCTCGTCGCCGATCAGCATCTGGTCGTCGCCCCGCGGCACGATGAGACGCGAATCCCTACTGATCGCGACCACCATGATGTTGAGATCGGGAAACAGCTCGGTGAGCTGACGGAGCGGCGTGTTAATGATAGGGCAGCCTTCCTCGCAGCGCACGGCGATTACCCGCAGGCGCCCGCCGCAGAACGGCAGCATGTCGAGGGCGCCCGGCACCTGAAGCCGTCGCTCGATGGCGCGAGCGACCTCGATTTCAGGCGAGATAATCAGGTCGATCGGCATGTTGTCGCGGTTGAAGAGGTCCGCCCAAGCCGGGTTGAGATAGCTCTGATGGCGCACCCGCGCGATTTTCTCGGGCACGTTGAACAGCGAGTGCGCGACCTGACACGCTACCATGTTGACTTCGTCGGAGTGGGTCACGGCGACGATCATTTCAGCGTTCTTGGCGTCTGCTTCCTCAAGCACGTCGGGCAGCGATGCGTTTCCGACGATCGCCCTCGCGTCAACCGAGTCGGAGAACCGCTGCACGACAGCCCGGTCGCTGTCGATGACCGTCACGTCGTTCGCCTCGTTGGCAAGCTGACGGGCGATGCTGGCGCCGACTTGTCCGGCGCCGCAGACGATAATCTTCATGGGCCGTTCAGCTTGTTCACGTCGGCGGGATTCGCGTCGCCCTCGGCGTCACCGTCGTCCGTTCCTTGCCCGTCGCGCTCGCGCTCAAGCATTCCGAGCGAGCGCAGCTTGCGGTGAAGCGCCGAGCGCTCCATGCCGACGAACTGGGCAGTGCGCGAGATGTTGCCGCCGAACCGCGCAACCTGGGCATTGAGATAGTCCCGTTCGAATAGCCGGCGCGCATCGCGGAGCGGCATGGTCATAAGATCGGCCGGGCCGCGGAGCGTTTGCGGCTGCCCGGTCGCCGACCCGAGCGCCAACTGAATCATGTCGGCGCCAATTCGGCCGTTGGCGGATGCCGGCGACATGATAAGGAGCCATTCCACGAAATTGCGGAGCTGGCGCACATTGCCGGGCCAGTCGAATGACTGCAGCATCGTCATCGCGTCAGTACCGATTTCGCGCGGGGACAAGCCGGCGCTTTCGGCCGCCCGCTGGATGAAGAAGCGCGCCAGTTCAGGGACATCTTCCCGACGCTCGCGGAGCGCCGGCACCACGATGGGGGTAACCTGTAACCGGTAGTAAAGGTCCTCGCGAAAGCGCCCTTGCTTTATTTCACTCTCCATATCGCGCGTCGTCGCCGCCATGACACGGATGTCGACCTCGATCTGTTGCGTACCACCCTCGCGCTCGAACGTGTTCGCCTGCAGTGCGCGCGCGATCTTGCCTTGAGTTTCAAGCGGCATGTCGGCGATCTCGTCGAAGAAGAGCGTGCCACCATGGGCGCGTTCGAAGGTCCCGATCTTGCGCGCACGGGCGCCGCCGGGGCCGTCGCCTTCGCTGCCAAACAGCTCAAGCTCCACGTGGTCGGGGCGCATCATGGCGGCGTTGGCCACAATAAATGGCCCCCTGGACCGTCGCGACTGGCTGTGAATAAGGCGCGCGACGATTTCCTTTCCTGCCCCTGCGGGGCCAGTGATGAAGACTCGTCGGTCGGTCGGTGCGGCGCGTTCGGCAGCCACGCGGATTTGCTTGATCGCCGACGACGTACCAATCAGTTCCCTTGTTTCACCAGCCCGCAACTTCAATTCGGCGACTTCGCGTTTCAGCTCTGCGGCCTCGAGCGCGCGCGTCACGGAGAGCAAGAGGCGATCGCTATCCAGCGGCTTTTCGATGAACTCGTAGGCGCCCTTCTTGATGGCGGCGACGGCGGTGTCGATCGTTCCGTGCCCGCTGATCATGATGACGGGCACCTCGGGGTGACGGTGCGTTACCGCCTCCAGGACGTCCATGCCATCGAGCTGGCTTCCCTCCAGCCAGACGTCGAGAATGATCAGCGCCGGCGGAGGCCCTGAGTCGATCGCTTCGATCGCGGTGGTGCCGTCAGACGCATCGCGGGGCGCATAGCCTCCGTCCTCCAGGATTCCGGCGACCGTCTTGCGGATCAGGGGTTCGTCGTCGACGATCAGGATATCGCGGGCCATCAGGTTTCACCGTCCGCTAGCGCGGCGCGCTCCGCTCCGGTCGCGGCGAAGACGAGCGTGACGCGCGCGCCGCCTTCGATCCCGTTCTCGAGTACCAGGCGGCCGCCGTGATCTTCCACAATCGTTCGGGCGATGGCGAGGCCGAGACCCGTGCCACCCGCGCGGTTCGTGACGTAGGGTTCCGTCAACCTACCGCGCAACGAGTCGGGCAGGCCCGGCCCGTTATCTTCGACCTCAACCCGCCAATGGCCGTCGTCCTCGCGCACGCGGATAACGATGCGTCCGGCCGGCGTGGCATCGGGAGCCCGACTCTCGATTGCCTCGATGGCGTTCTTCAGCACATTGGTGAGCGCCCGGCCGATCTGTCGAGCGTCGCAGTCGAGATAAACGTCGCCATCGGGCCGCTCGATCTCGAAGGCGATTTCCGGGCTCGCCAGCCGGTGCAGAACGACTGCACGCTCGACGACGTCGATCAAATCGGCCCGCTCCATCACAGGTGCCGGCATGCGCGCGAAGGAAGAGAATGCATCGATCATCTGACGAATGTCGCCGACCTGACGGACGATGATATCGGTGCAGTCCTCGAATATTTCAGGCTGAGTACTGATTTCGTTGAGATACTTGCGTTTGAGCCGTTGGGCGGAAAGCTTGATCGGCGTCAGTGGGTTCTTGATTTCGTGGGCGATGCGTTGGGCGACGTCGGCCCAGGCCGCCCGCCGCTGCGCCGATAGCAGCGCGGTGATGTCATCGAAAGTCACGACAAAGCCGTCGATCCGCTGGCCGGCCCGCTCGGTCACGATACGGACGAGCAGAGTGCGGCGGTGCTCGCCACGAACCAGCTCGACCTGATCCTCTGCAAGCGGCTGCGATCGATCACGGGCCTGGGCCAGTAGGTCGGCCATTTCGGGGATGGCGTCCTCCAGCGCACGGCCCGTGAGGGCGTTCATGCTCACGTCAAGCAGCGCGAGCGCTGAAGGGTTGGGTAGCGTAATCCGCCCGTCCGCATCCAGCCCGATGACTCCGGCGGAGACGCCGGCGAGTACCGCTTCGGTGAAGCGCCGCCGCTCGTCGAGCTCGAGGTTGGCATCCTGCAAAGCCTGCTGCTGAGTGTGGATCTGGCCGGTCATGCGATTAAAGGCCCGGCTGAGCGAACCGATTTCGTCATCTTGCGGGGGCTCGGCGACCCGTGCCTCCAGTTCACCGGCGCGGACGCGGTCGGCAGCGGCGATAAGTTCTCTGATCGGGTGGGCGATGCGGTTGGCGAATTGGAGTCCGAGCCAGACCGCAGACAGCAGGACCAGCAGGGCCACCAAGATAAAGATGATCACAAAGGTGATTTGAATTCCGTATCGCTCATCCTCGAGGCGTTGATAATCCCTAATGACTGCCTGGATTTGGCGCGTATGATCGACCACCTCCGGTTGCAGGGACCGCACCACATAAAGATAAACGTCGACAAAGCCAGCGAGCTTTATCAGCGCCCGCATACGGTCGCCGTCGCCCGGCAGGATCACGAGCCTTCCTTCAGTCGCCGAGTTGATGGCCCATTCGGGCACGGGCTCGAATTCCGCGGCGAAGGCCAGGTCATTGCGCGCCAAGATGTCCCCGTTGCGGCGAAACATGACCGCTTCGGTGAGAGAGAGTGCGGCGGCGGTCTGGTTCAGCAGTCGGGGCATAAGTTGTGGCCTGCGCACGAGGTGAACGGCCTGGCCGTTAAGCTCCATGGCTGCCGCCAGGGTGCTGATTCGAATGTTGTTGCCTTGTTCCTGCACGTAAGTGTGCGCGACGATCTGCGATCGATTGATTGCGCTCGAGACCTTCTCGCTGAACCAGGATTGCATCCCGAAATGGAGGAAAAGCGCCGAGAACACGGCAACGACAATGGTCGGCGTCAAGGCGACAAGACTGAAGAGTCCCGCCATCCGCGTGTGAAGACGTGCACCGGCCGCCCCGCGGCGGCGCTCGATCAAGAGCTTTACCAGTTGCGAAGCGACCAGCGCGCCGAGCGAGAGCAGTAGCACGAGGTCGATGTTGAGCAGGATCAGGATGGTCTGCGGATCGGGTGGAAACGGTGCCGAGCCGCTCATCGTGGCGTAGGTGATCGCGCCTGAGGTCACTGCGGCGCAGGCAAGACAGATGGCGAGCCAGCGCGGCAGGTCGCGTCGTCGCGACCACGAAGCGAAGCGCTGGCGAAGGGCGCTTCCCGTCGAACGAGGCCCCACCCTGCCGGCGGCCTCCGTTCCGATGAGCGCTTCGTCAGCCATCGCTTCTCACTGCATCGTCCGCCGAGCCATGAGCAGGCTCAGCCTGCGCCTCGCCGCTCGGCGGACCGTAGAACACGACCCAAACGTACAGATCGTCGCTGAAGTCTTCGAAGACGTGCCGGACGCCGGCAGGCACGAACAGCACGTCGCCCGGCTGAAAGGGGTGGCTCACCGGGCCATTGCGAAAGGTTCCCCGGCCGCTCATGACCACATAGACCTCGTCCTGATCGTGCGGCTGCTGAGTGTCCGAACCGCGCGGCGCGTAGAGACCGACTCGGAGAGTCCCTCGAGCGATCAGCTCGGCGTAGGGCCTGCCGCCCGCGGGAGTCTCGGCGAGGGCCGCCACGGCTTGGGCCAGCGTGATCTGGCCGGGCGCGTCGGCCGGTGGCTCGCTCATGCTGTCTTCTTCCTCTTCTTGCGCTTTCTGCGGGCGGCGCAGCCGATCATCCACCCTCGTCCCACACCCATGCGATTTGCTCGGTGTCCTCGAACGCCTGCCAATGAGCGATGGCCCCGTCCTCGATACGGAAATACCAGGCCGTCTCCTGGTGGAGGATCCGGCCGGTGTTCTTGGCGGCCGATGTCTCGTCGATCAGCACAATCACGTGCTCGCCTTCACCGAACATCAGCTGCACCGTGTGGTCACGGATGTCGAGCAGTGCTCCGATCGCGTGGAAGCACTGCTTGATTGGCTCCCGTCCCTGCCAGCGGCCAGCCCAGGCAACCTTGAACGAGCCCGGCAGGACGACCACCGCGTCTTCGGCCAGCAAACTCATCATGGTCTGGCCATCGCCGCCCTGGATGGCGGCCAAGAACTGCCGGACAACCTCCTTGGGTTTGTTATCAGCCATCGTTGTCTGCCTTCCTCCCGTGTCTGCCCGTCCGATACTCGCTTCGTCGGATTCAGGCGTTCGCCCGAGCGCAAAGCAGCGCGGTCAGGCGGGTGAGATCGCCCCGTTCATCGAGAGACCATACCGCATCGACAAGATCGGCAACCTCCGGCGCATCGTCCATTGAGGCCAAGAGCCCCCCGATCTTGTCGGCGATCGCATCAGCCGCCAGGGGGCGCGCGGGGGTCCCGCGGCTATCCAATACCTCAATACGGCGGCGCTTGCCGTCGGGTGAGGCAAGCTCGACCCAACTGCCGAAATGAGCCGGGAACGCCGCCTGCATCGCATCGTCGGCAACCGCATCGACACGGTCGGCGAGCGAGAGGATGCGCGGATCGGCGAGTCTCTCCTCCTCATAGCCCTCGTAGCGGCCAGGCCCGCAGACGATGCTCGCGCCCAGCGCGTAGGGCAGGCTGTACTGGGCGGCCATGACTGATCGCGGCCGGCGCAGCATGTGCTGGGTTACCAGGATCTCCGGCCCGCCGACCGTGATCCCGGCAATTGCGTCCTCCGGGGTGGTGAAGTCCTCCGTCACGTCGCGCAGCGCATCGATGGTTGAATGGAACAGCCGGCAGCAGGGATAGGGTTTCAGGCTGATGCGGTGGATCTGGAACGGCGCTCCGGCCTCACGCTCCAGGCGCTCGAGCTGCGGATTGAGGCCGAACAGCGCACAGAGGCCATAGCGACCGTCGAAGGCCTGCGCCGGACCGGCGATTCCGAGACGGGCGTGCTCGGCGGCCATCGTACCGTGCTGCGCGCCATAGCCGGCGTGAAGCCGCTTGACCGTGGTCCCGCTCGCGTCCTGCGAGAACTGCATGGAGCCGCCTGCAGCCGACAACACCAGTCCCCACGCCTGCGCCATTTCGGCCGCATCCAGTCCGTAGAGCTTGGCAGCGGCGGTTGCCGCACCGAAGCCGCCGAAGAGCGCCGTCGGATGAAAGCCGTGCTCGATGACGTCCGCCGCGCCTGCTGCCATGCCGGCCCGCGCCATCACCTCATAACCGGCCACGATCGCCGCAATCACCGCGTCGCCGGTGGCCCCGGTGGCGGTGCCCACGGCGAGCGCCGTGGCGATGACCGGAGCGCCCGGATGGCTCAACGATTCGTCGTGGGTATCGTCAAGCTCCATGCCGTGGGCGGCGGCGGCATTGACGAGGGCCGCGATGCTCGGCGCCGCGCGCGCGGGCGTGCCGACGATCGCGCTCCCGCTCCCGTTGCCATTGCCGTTGCCGAGCGTCGCTGCCCAGCTGGCCAGTGCCCGGGACCAGGGCATGTCCGAGCCACGCCAGGCGATGCCGACGTGGTCCAATAGGAGACGCTTGACCTGCTCCACGTCCTCGGGCGCGAGCGCCTCGCAGGCAAGGCCGGACATCTCTTCCGCCAATAAGCGTGTGCGGTCGCGATCGGCCGCCAAAGGCTCCATTATCGCGCTCCCGGTTCGATGCGGGCTCTCCTGATCTCACCGGCCATATGGTTACGCCCACCCATATTGCACCCCTGCCCGAGTGCTGTATACAGGGCCATCCGTCATCGCTGCGCCGCAGAGGTGCCCCATATGGCCGGGATCACAAAGGATCTTATCGCTGCCCAGGCCGTGGCGGCAGGCCTACGGCCGCCCACCGAAGAGCGGGCCGAGGCCCTCGCCGAGGCGGTCGAACTGATGGTGCAAGCGGCGGACGAAGCGGCAGCCGATCTCGATTTTGAATCCGAACCCGGGCACATCCTGATCGCCATGGATGAGGCCGCGGCGCGCTGACATGAGCGACGACATCCACCTTCTGAGCCTGGTCGAACTGGCCGACGCGATTGCCGCGCGGCAGCTCTCCGCCGTCGAGGTGATAACGGCCTCCGTCGCCCGCGCCGAGCGGCTTCAGCCGGTCCTCAACTGCTTCATTTCCCTGCAGGCGGAGGCGGCGCTGGAAAGCGCCGCGGCGGCCGATGCCGCGCTCGCACGCGGCGATGCGCCAGGACCGTTGCACGGCGTGCCGCTCGCCCATAAGGACATGTTCTACCGTGCGGGCCACGTCACCACCTGCGGCTCGCGCATCCGCAAGGACTTCGTGCCGGACCACGACAGCACCGCCCTCGCCCGCCTTCATGGAGCCGGAGCGATCTATCTCGGCGGGCTCAACATGGCGGAGTTCGCCACCGGCCCGACCGGCCACAACGAACATTGGGGCGACTGCCGCAACCCGTGGAACCAGGCGCATATCTCCGGCGGCTCGTCGAGCGGTTCTGGCGCGTCGGTCGCGGGCCGCGTGGTTTTCGGCGCGCTTGGCTCCGATACCGGCGGCTCGGTGCGTTTGCCGTCAACCTGCAATGGTGTGGTCGGTCTCAAGACGACCGCCGGCTTGGTCAGCCGTTACGGGATTATGCCGCTCTCCCACACTCTGGACACGGTTGGCCCGCTCACCCGGACCGTGCGCGATGCAGCGCGGATCTTGAGTGTGATCGCCGGCCATGACCCGTGCGACCCGACCTCCAGCGACCGCGCCGTTCCGGACTACGAGGCGGCGCTGGCCGAGGGCGCCGAGGGCCTCAGGATCGGCGTGCCGTCGGATTACTTCTACGACCTCGCCACCGACGAAGTGCGCACGCTGATGGAGCAAAGCCTCGACGTCTTCCGCGCCGCTGGTGCCAAGGTCGTCGAGGTCACGGTGCCCGACATCGAGCGCATCAACCACCTCTCCAACATCATCCTCTCGTGCGAGGCGTCGGCGATCCACGAGCCCTGGATCGCAAACCGGCCCGACGACTATCAGGCCCAGGTGCGTAGTCGCTACGAACCCGGCCTTCATGTGCCGGCGGTGAAGTACATCCAAGCCCTCGCCGCCCGCGCCGGGCTGCTACGGGAATTCATGGATACTGCGCTCAGCAACGTCGACGCGCTGCATACACCGGGCATCCCCTTCCCCATCCCGACGCGGGAAGAGACGAACGTGGGTGGGGGCGAGCGCATGGCGAACATGGTCGCCGGCCTGAGCTGGTGTACCCGCGCCGCCAACTATCTCGGCGGGCCCGCACTGATCGTGCCCTGCGGCTTTACCGAGAGCGGTCTGCCCAACGCGTTTCAGCTGATGGGGCGCCCATTCTCGGAGGCGACGCTCTTCCGCCTCGGCCACGCCTACCAGAGCGCGACCGACTGGCACACGCGGGCTCCGAGCCTATAATCCCACGCGGGCGTCGCGCAGAGCGAGCGTCGCCGGGCGGTACCCCGGAAGCATGAGTGATGGAGGGCGTAAGCAATGCCGATGACGGCGCACGGCACATTCTTCTGGAACGAGCTGATGACCTGGAGCGTCGATAAGGCCAAGGCGTTCTACCAGGAGACCCTGGGCTGGCAGTATGAGTCGCACCCGATGGCGGACGGCGGCACCTACACGCTCTGCAAGGCCGGAGAAGCCATGGCCGCCGGCATCTTCGAGATGAAGCCGGGCACGGGCTTCGACGACGTACCGGACCATTGGTTCTCCTACATCGCGGTGGACGATATCGACGCCCGGCTCGCAGACGTCGCGGCGGCAGGCGGCGAGGTCTGTCGCCCGGCCTTCGACGTGCCCGATGCCGGCCGCTTCGCCGTGGTCAAGGACAGCGCCGGCGCCTTCATCGGCTGGGTCACCCCGATCCAGCCGGGTTGACGCCCGGGGAGGCGCGCAATCTACGACGCGATCGTCGTCGGCGCCCGCTGCGCCGGCGCGCCAACGGCCATGCTGCTGGCCCGCAAGGGCCACCGTGTGCTGCTTCTCGACCGCGACCGCTTCCCCAGCGATATGGGGCAATCGACGCACCTGATCCACCCGCTCGGTGTCGCCCATCTGCGCGATTGGGGAGTCTTGCCGCAGATCGTCGTGCGCGCCGCGCCCTTTACCGACTGGCGGGTTGACCTGCACGGCACCGTGCTGAGCGGTCCGCCGCCGGCGGTGAATGGCCGCAACGAATCCTACGGACCTCGCCGCTACCTGCTCGACGGCGTACTCGCAGCGGCGGCGGTGGCTGCCGGCGCGGAGTTTCGTGACGGCGTGCGCGTCGTCGATCTGGTCGAGGATGGCGGCGGGGTGGCCGGCATCGTTGCCGCGGGCCAGAACGGCGCGCGGCATGTCGAACGAGCCCGCCTCGTGATCGGCGCGGATGGGCCGAACTCGGTCGTCGCGCGCTGTACCGGCGCCCGAGAATCCCTGTGCGAGCCCATCGTGCAGAGCAACATATGGAGCTATTGGGAGGGCATCGCGCTCGACCATGTCAGGCTCTACATTCGAGAGAGGAAGGGCGCTTTCGCCTTCCCCGCGAGCGATGGCACCGTTCTGGTCGCCGCCAACCTGATGCACGACGAATTCGTGGCCGCCCGACGCGACCGGGAGTCGGCGTTCCTGGCGCGAGTCGAGGAGGTCGCGCCCGACCTCCGCGCGATGCTGCCTGGTGCCAAGCGGGTGGAGGAGTTTCATGGCGGCTGCACGCGGGCCTTCGTGCGCGAGGCAATGGGCCCCGGCTGGGCGCTGGTGGGCGATGCGGGGATGAAGAAAGACCCGGTGACCGCGCAGGGCATCTCGACCGCGTTCCGCTGCGCCGAGATGGTAGCCGAGGCCGCCGACGACGGTCTCAGCGGCCGACGCCCGCTCGACGAGGCGCTCGCCGACTACCGGAGGGCGCGCGACGACTGGCTGCTGCCCTACTACCGTTTCACCGCCCAGCTCGCCCGCTTCGCCAAGCCGACCGAGACGCTTGCGGCGTTCTACCGTGCGATCCAGCCGGACCCGGCCGCGACCGCACAACTCTTCGGCGCCGTCGCCCTCACCCACTCGCCCGAGGACGTGCTTCCCTCTTCGTAACCCCCTCCTTTGGTACGTCTGGTACGCCGAACTGCCACCGAACCGGTTTCCAGGAATCGCGTAGGCCCACGGTGCGGTTGAACACCGGCCGTTCGAGTGTGGAGACCAAGTCGGGGCAAAAGTAACCCTGCCGCTCGAATTGAACGGTCTCGCCCGGCCGCGAGCCGGCAAGGCTGGGCTCGAGGCGACAGCCGGTAAGCACGGTGCGGGACTCCGGATTGAGGTCGTCCCAGAGCGCACCGCCGTCCGTACCCGGAATCGGCTTCGTGAAGAGGGAGTCGTAGAGCCGCACCTCGGCCGCGACCGAATCCGCCGCAGAGACCCAGTGCAATGCCCCTCTCACCTTGCGCCCGTCGGGCGCCTGGCCGCCCCGGGTCTCGGGGTCGTAGGTGCAGCGGAGCTCGATGACGGCGCCGGACGAGTCCTTCACCGCCTGCCGGCAGGTCACGAGGTAAGCGTAGCGCAGCCGCGCCTCGCGGCCCGGCGCAAGGCGGAAGAATTTCTTGGGCGGATTCTCCATAAAGTCGTCCGCTTCGACGTAGAGCGTGCGGCCGAAGGGGATCGATCGGGTGCCGGAGTCTGGATCCTCGGGGTTGTTGAGGGCGTCGACGAACTCGCTCTCGCCCTCGGTATAGTTCTCGATCGTGAGCTTCAGCGGGCGCAGCACCCCGAAGCGGCGGGGGGCGGTCTTGTTGAGCCGTTGGCGCACCGCGTGGTCGAGCATGGCCTGCTCCACTAGGTTGTCACTGGTCTTCGATATCGCGAGCATGCCCACGAAGTCGCGGATCGCCGCGGCCGGCACGCCGCGCCGGCGCAGCCCGCAGATCGTCGGCATCCGGGGGTCGTCCCAGCCCTCCACCCTGCCCTCCTCCACGAGCTGCGTAAGGCGGCGCTTGGAGAGCACGGTGTGGCTCAAGTTGAGGCGCGAGAACTCGTACTGGCGGGGGACCATCGGCACCGGCAGCCGCTCGATCAGCCAGTCGTAAAGCGGGCGGTGATCCTCGAATTCGAGCGTGCAAAGCGAGTGCGTCACGCCTTCGATCGCGTCTGACTGGCCGTGGGCGAAGTCGTAGGTGGGGTAGATGCACCAGTCCTCCCCGGTGCGCGGATGAGCAGCGTGGAGGATGCGGTAGAGCACCGGGTCGCGCATGTTGATGTTGGGCGACGCCATGTCGATCTTCGCCCGGAGCACCCGCGCACCTTCGGGGAACTCGCCCGCCCGCATGCGCCGGAAGAGGTCGAGGCTCTCCGCAGCCGGGCGGGTCCGGCAGGGGCTGTCACGGCCTGGCTCGGTCAGTGTGCCGCGGTGGGCGCGGATTTCGTCCGCCGAGAGGTCGTCCACGTAGGCGTCGCCGGCTTCAATCAGGTGCTCGGCCCACTCGTAGAGACGCTCGAAGTGGTCGGAGGCGAAGTAAAGGTGTTTGCCCCAGTCGAAGCCGAGCCAGCGCACATCTTTCTGGATCGCCTCGATGAACTCGTGTTCCTCCTTGGTCGGGTTGGTGTCGTCGAAACGCATATGGCAGCGCCCGCCGAACTCCTGCGGCACGCCGAAGTTGAGACAGATCGACTTGGCGTGCCCGATGTGGAGATAGCCGTTGGGCTCGGGCGGGAAGCGCGTGACCACCTCGTCATGCCGTCCGGCCGCAAGGTCGGCCCGGACTACTGCCCGAATGAAATCGTCGCCGCCGCTCATGCTACGCCGTGATGGCCAAGGGATGCCCGATGAGTCGTCGATCGGCGGTGAGGAGCCTGAGCCCTTCTTCCTGGGCTTGTACGAGAAGCAGCTCGTCGAACGGATCCTTGTGGGCGATCGGCGTCTCGAGATCGCACGCGGCGTGTCGCGTGGTCATCGTCAGGAACGTCACGCCCTGCCGTTCGAGCGCGGCGACCACATCGTTCGGATCGTACGGGTTCTTGCGCTCGCCGGACGGATAGAGAGCGCGATACTTGAGCCGCATCTCCCAGATCGATACGGCGCTCACGTAGAGCCGTGCCTCCCACTCGGCGAAGAAGCGACGCTCCAGCTCCGAAATCCGGCCGTGTGCCCGCATGAGCTTGTAGAGATAGGACGTATCGAGAAGGATGCGCACCGCAGCTTGCCCACTATTCGTCGCCTTCGAGGCCGAGCACGCGTCGGCTCAGCGCCGGATCGTGAAAGGCGGCGATCATCGCCTCGGCTTCTTCCGGGGAGGCGTCCTCGATCCCAAGGCGCCGGCGCTCCGCTTCCAGCTTGTCCAAATCGATTCCACCGCGCTCGTGGCAGCGAACGAGCTCGACGACCGGCTCGCCGTGCTTGGTGATGACGACCCGCTCGCCGCTCTGGGCGTCCCTGACGAGCTTGGAAAGGTGAGCTTTCGCATCACGTAAGGCGTATTCCATGACCGGAGCTTTCAAGGGCCTGGACGATCGCCGGACCCTACGCCGCAGGGTGCCCGCACGCAAGACCACAGTGTGACCACATTGTGCGTCCGTGTCTGGTGGGTCGGGAAACGAGGCGCTATCGGAAATGGGGCATGACCTCGCTGGCGAATAGTTCGAGCGAGGCCAGCGCGTCGGTGCCGGAAACGCCGGGCATATGCATCCAGCAGATCATCTCGCTTGGGCTCACTGCCGCCTGATAGTCGCGGATGCGGCCTATCGCGAATTCCGGGTCGCCGATGATGTAACGGTCCTTGAAGGTCGTGAATGCGACCTCGGTGGGGTCCTCGATCACGCTGCCGTCGTCCCGCTTGAGCACCCGATCGCCCGCCGCCGAAGCGGCGCCGTAGAGCTCGCGGTAGAGGTAATCCACCGCCGGCGCAGCCTTTGCCTCCGCCTCCGCCATCGTCGCCGCGACAAACACCTGGCGGATGATCGGCCGTTCCGGAATTTCCCAGCCGGCAGCCTTCGCAGCCGCCTCGTAGGGCTGGTAATGGGCTTCCAACTCGGCGAGCCCGTGGCGCGGCGACATAATCTGCACGCAGCGTCGCGCCGCCGCCCGGCGCAGCGAGCCCGGAGCCGAGACCCCGTACCAGATGAGCGGATGAGGGCTCTGCACCGGCTTCGGCGTCACCCGCCCCTCCGGCACCTGGTAATAGCGCCCCTCGAAAGAGAACGGCTCCCCGCTCCAGGCGCGGACCATCAGGTCGAGCGCCTCTTCGAAACGCCCGACGCGCTCCTCCCGCGGCACACCGTGGGCGATGAATTCCTGCGACACGTAGCCCGGTGCCACGCCGAAGACGAAGCGCCCGCCCGAGAGGTTGTCGATGACCACGACGTCTTCCGCGAGCTTGAGCGGCGCGTAGAGCGGCACCAGCAGGACAGCCGTGCCGATCCGCATCCGCTCGGTGACCGCCGCGGCCCCCGCCATCGCCACCAGCGGGCTGGGGCAGAAGCCGTCTTTCTGGACATGGTGGGAGCATTGGAAGGCGGAGACATAACCCAGCTCCTCGGCGCGCGGCAGGCAGCGCAGCATGTCCCGATAGGTCTCGCTGCTGGCGATGCCGCTCTCCGGCGGCACTTGGTGTGCGAAGAGAAGACCGAACTTCATCGCGCCGTCCCCGTCGTCCCGGCCGCCTGCGGCTTCAGGAGAACGCGGCGCCTGAGATGCCGGAGAGCCAGCCGTCGTCCACGCGCAGATTGGTGCCGTGGATATGGGCGGCATCGTCGGAGCAGAGGAAGAGCACGGCCGCAGCGATGTTGTCGGGCTCCATGTAGCCCTTGCGGGTGGCCAGCATGCGGGCGAGGCCGGCGTTGAAGGCGTCGTTGGTCCACTGGTGCTCGGTCATCTGCGTGCGAGTGAAGCCGGGTCCCACCGAATTGACGTTGATGCCGTCGGGCGCGAGCGCCATGGCCAACGCCTGTGTGAGGTTGAGGAGCCCCCCCTTCGACGCGCAATAGGCCTGCGCGGAGGCGAAGCCCTGGCTCGCGGCGATCGAGGTGATGTTGACGATGCTCCCGCCGCCGCGCTTGCGCATCTGCGGTGCCACCGCCTGGATGAGGAAGAACACGCCCTTCAGGTTGATGTCGACGTTGCGGTCCCAATTCTCCTCGGTGGTCTCGTCGAAGGGTATCTGCTCGAAGACACCGACGCAGTTGACCAAGAGGTCGATCGGGCCGAGATCGGCCTCGACCTCGGCGGCGAGGCGCCGGCATTCCGAGACCCGGCTGAGGTCGGCCTTGTAGCACCGCGCATCCGCGACCGGGCTCTCGCCTGAGGCCTTGTCGGCCAGCACCAGTTGCGCGCCTTCCGCGGCGAAGCGCTCGGCGACCTTGCTGCCGATGCCGCCGAGCCCGCCCGTGATCAGTGTCCGTTTGCCCTCTAGCCTCATTGCTCGCCGTCCCTCGTTCTGCCGTTGCCGGCGTCTATTCCATGAGTGCGACTTTTTCGGGCGCGATCTTGACGATCACGCGCTGCTCGCCCTCCTTGCGGTGGGGATAGCTGTCGAGATCCATGTACTTCTTGGCCATCGCGTCGATGTGCTCCTCGGCGCCCTCATGCTCCATCGCGACGACGCGGCCCTGGATCATGGCCTGCTGATAGGGGTTCTCCTGGTCGAACACGGCGATCGCAACCCGCGCGTCGCGGCGCATGTTGCGGGGCTTCACCCGCCCTTCCGCCGTGTTGAAGACGATGTGGGGCCCATCGGTATGGATCCAGACAACCGACGCCTGGGGCCGGCCGTCGCCCATGAGGGTGGACACGGTCGCGAAGTTCTTGCCGTCGAGCAGCCTCCTGGCCAGATCCGGCAACTCCACCATCTCGATCCTCCTTCTCGGTCCCGCTATCGCGGAGCCACCATACAGGCGGCGCCGGACGATAGCACACCCCACCGCTCGCCTCGGCAACGGTCCTACGCACGTGAGTGCGGCTCCAGGTTGATACTTGCTACGTTCTTGAGGGGCATCGCCGTGATAGCGTCGGTGAGCGGATAGGTCCGATCCCCGGGATAGAGCACCCACAGATGCTCAAGGCCCAAGTCCTCCATGACGATATGCATGGACTTCGACGTGTGTGGGGCGTCGGTACACTTGAACTCGAACCCCCAGCGCCGCCCCCGCCGCAGCAACAGCAGATCGAGCTCGGCGCCCCGCTGGGTGGCGTAGAAGTAAGCCTCGTGCTCGCCGTGCACGAGCAGCGTCTGCTCTAGCGCGAACCCCTCCCAACTGGCGCCGTAGCGCGGATGCACGGGCAGATCGGTCTCCTTTTCGAGCCCCAGCAGAAAGTGCAGCACGCCGCTGTCGCGCAGATAGACCTTGGGGGACTTGACGATGCGCTTGCCGAGGTTTTCGAACCACGGCGGCAGCACCCTGACCATGAAAGCGCCCGCCAGCAGGTCGCGGTAGCGGTTCACCGCTGAAACGCTCACGTCCATCGAGCGTGCCAATTCCGCCGCGTTCCAGGTCTGTCCGTGGTAGTGCGCCAGCATGCGCCAGAAACGCCCCAGCGAGTCGGGCGAAACCCTGGAGCCCAGCCCCGGCACGTCCCGCTCCAGAAACGTCCTCGTGAATGAGCGCATCCAGCGTGTCCACGCCGCCGCAGACGGTGCCAGCCATGCGCGCGGAAAGCCGCCGCGCATCCAGAGCCGATCCTGATTGGCGGGTCCCACCTCGGCCAGCGAGAAGCCGCCCACGTCTACGAAAAGGATCCGCCCCGCCAAGGTCTCGGAAACCCCCTTGATCAGGTCCCAGGAGGCACTGCCCAACAGCAGAAAGACCGCCTTCCGATCGGGTTGGTCGCAGATCGGGCGCAGCACTTCGAAGAGCCCCGGCATGCGCTGGATTTCGTCGATGACGACCAGCCCCTCGCCGTTCCCGAGCACCCTCTCTGGCGTGCCGGTCAGCGCCTCGCGCGTCGCCGCAACCTCCAGGTCGAAGAGACTGGTTGGCCCCGGCCACTCGTCCGCGAGCCGCCGCGCCAGCGTCGTCTTGCCAACCTGCCGGGCACCAAGCAAGGCGACCGCCGGGGCTTCGGAGAGGCCGCCAGCGACTTCTGCCAGGAGCGAAGGTCGCACAATATATTGTTGCATATCGAACGATGAACTTGTGATTTTCGACAATGTACGAGGATAGTCAACACGCCGGGCCGCGTCCAGCGCAAATGTTGGCAGCGAGGATGGACTGCCGCCGTCCCGTGCCCCAACGGCTCAGTCGACCCATTCGTTGGCGTCGTCGCTGTCGCCGGCCACTGTAGTTCGAACCATACGGCGCGGCTGATCCGGGGGATGGCCCAGGCCGCGGTGCAGGACGCAGCGATTGTCCCAGATCGCCAAATCGCCCGCTTGCCATTTGTGGATGCAGATGCGGGGCGGCCGGCAGGCCTCGGCGCAAAGCCGCTCCAGCAGGCCGCGGCTCTCGTCGGTGTCCTCGCCCACGATGTGGCTCGCATGGCGGCCGATATAGAGGTTGCGGCGTCCCGTCGCCGGATGGGTGCGGATCACGGGCTGCTCCACCGGCGGCAGCGCGTCCCACTCGTCCTGGGTGATGCCGCCCCTGCCGCCGACCTTGCCCTGGCTGTAGGCGTAGCTGTGCACGGCAATCTTGTCGGCGAGCCAGTCCCGCATCGCGGGCTCGAGGGAGTCGTAAGCCGCGCGCATGTCGGCGAAGGCGGTCTCGCCCCCGGTCTTGGGCACGATCTTGGCCGCCAGCAGCGAGGCCTTGGCGGGGATGCGCTTATAGGAGCTGTCGGTATGCCAGTAGTTGTTGCCCTTGAGCAGCCTCCCCGTATCGCTGTCGGTCCCCCAGAGCGCGCCGTCCTTCTTGACGTTGGAGAGGTGGATGATCGCCGGGTCGCCTTGGGTGTGGGTCTTGGTGAGGCTGCGCTCCAGCGGTCCGAAGCGGCGGCTGAAGGCGACCTGTTCCTCTTCCGAGAGGTGCTGGTCGGGGAAGATCAGGACGGCATGGGCGTGCCACGCCACCTCGATGGCCGCGAAGGCATCGTCGTCGAGCGCGTTCAGCCGGACGTTGCTGACGACCGCGCCGAGGGTGGCGTCGGCCGGCGTGATTTCAGGCGTCACTACCCCCTCCCCTCGCGTCGGCGTACCCTCTCTATCCCCCGGCCCAGCCCGGAATGTAGCAGGGGCCCGGGATTGCCGGATAGCGTTCCAGCACCGCCTCGTCGATCTCGATCCCCAGGCCGGGTCCGTCGGGCGGCTCGATATGGCCGTCCACGACCCCCGTATAACCCTTGGCGAGGTCGGTGCGGAAGGGGTTCACCGCGGCCACATCGGCCTCGTAGATGAGCCCGTTCGGAATTGCCGAGAGAAGATGCGCGTTGCCGGCAGCGCTCAGGATGCTGTGGCTCGTGTGCGGCGCCATGGGGATGTGCCAGGCGGCGGCCATGTCCGAAATCTTCTTGAGCTCGCTGAGGCCGCCCGACTTGCAGAAATCGGCCTGGCAGATGGAGATCGCCCGCGCCTCGAAGAGCGCGCGGAATGCCGGCCTCGCATAGTGGTTCTCGCCGGCGGCGATGGGGATCGCGGTGCGTGTGCGAAGCTCGGCATAGGCCGGGATGTTGTCCGGCGTGAACGGCTCCTCCAGCCAGTACACCCGGTTCTCCTCGCAGTAGCGCAGCACGTCCGGGATATCGAGCAGGTCGTAGCGCGTCGCGGCATCGACCGCGATGTCGAGATCGTCGCCGAAGGTCTTGCGGATGTGGCCGACGCGCATCGCGTCCCGCGCCGGGTGATCGCCCACCCGCATCTTGATCGCCGTGTAGCCTTCGGCGACCAGGGCCGCGACCTCTTTCTCAAGCTCTTCCGGGGGTTTGAAGCCTAGACTTAACCCGCCGGCATAGGCGCGAATACGCTTCTTCGACCCGCCCAGAAGCCGATAAATGGGCAGGTCCAGCAGCTTGCCCTTGAGGTCCCAGAGCGCGTTGTCGATGCCGGCGAGCGCCGTGATGCTGCCCGCGCCCAGCCCGTGGGTGACGATCTGCTGGCGCTCCAGCCGATGCCAGATGCCCTCGCTGTCGAGGGGGTCGGCACCGATGATGAGCGAGCCGAGCCCGTCCTGGATGACCGTGGCCATCGCCGTGGGGTTCTGGCCGTGATGCGCCTCGCCGAGGCCGACCGCGCCGCTCTCGTCCGTGATCCGCACCAGCACGATGTCGCGCTTGGTGTTGGTGCCGAGGCCCATGCGCACCAGGTTGGTCTCGAACGGGCAAGAATGAGCGCTCGCGCGAACCTCGACGATCTTGGCCATCGCTTTCCCCCCTTAAGCCGCCGGCTGCGATGCCGCCGCGCCGAAGCTATGCCGCCGCAGGACCCGCCGCAAGCGCCGCGCGGCAGGGCGTGAGCATTTGCGCCCGGGCCGCAAGGCGGCCCATACGGCGCGGCGCACATCCGCGCGCTACGGACCAGTGCCCTCGGAGGCGGAGGGGGAACGTAGGTGGCGCCGGTTTTCTCTGCCTCTCCTCCCCGCCGTGGAGGAGAGGGCGGGGTGAGCAGGGGTGTTTATGCGCCGCGCGGCAGCGCGTGAACTTGCGCCCGGGCCGCAAGACGGCCCGGACGGCGCGACCGCGCCGCGCGCCATTGGCGCGTAGCCAAGCGAGCGGAGCGAGCGCCCGGCGCCTGAGGGATAAGAATTAAGTATCAAGCGACGGGCGGAGCCGTCGGCGGATTCACCTGGTCCCCTGAATTGGACGCTCCTTCAAAAGTTTGTTCGGAATTGGCTTCGTTTTGCAAAAACGCTTTTTCGCCGTCGTGCCCGGCCCCGGCATGGGCCCCGGCGGCGGGCGTGCGCGGGCCCTGCGGCACGGGCGGGCGGGCGGTGCAGGATGGCACCGGGTCGGAATCGGCTGTTGCGACTGGAGCCGGGTCGGGATCGGGCGGCGTGGCCGGCGGTGCCGCGTTCGGCCTGGCTGCCGCGCTCGCCGCGTCCCGCAGGCGGCGGAACTCCTCCAGCGTCCGGTTGAGCGCCCGCTGCAGCGTCGCCTCGTGGCGCGCGAGCAGGTCATAGGTGCGCCCGCTCTCCACTCGCTCCACCAGTATCTGGGCGAAGGGCGCCTGAGCACACATGTCCACGTCGATCTGGTCTCTGAACTGCTTGATCTTTTCCCGCGCCTCCGTCGATTCTCCCGGCAGCTCGGCGAGGCGGCGCAGGCGGGCGCCGGGATCCAACGCCTGGTCCGCCCTGCTGCGCAGCATGGCGAGCTGGCCGTGGACGAAGAGCTCGGTTTCGAGCCGGGTGGCGCGATCGAGGCGCCAGAGCAGCACAGCGACGCGCTGCGCCAGCGCCTCCTGCAGCGCGCCCGCCGGCTCGAGGTCGGCGATCACGCCCTGCCTGAGCCGCTCGAACGCGTCGGTGTCCTCCTCCGGCAGCACCACGGTGCTGGCGGCTGTAAGGCCGTGGCTGAACGCGTTGGCCGAGGACGCGGCCTTGCCGGCCTCGGTCCTCGGTCCGGTGCTCTTCACAGCATTCTCTCGGTTGGCGTCGATCTGTCTCTGCGTCGCCATGATGGCTCCTTCCGCGTTCGTACGAAAACGGAGCATCATCGTCCGCGGCGACGCGGACGGTAACCGCACCATGGTGCGGTGTCTTCGACGCACGGGGCGAGCGGACCCGCCCGCTTGCGCGGTGCCGGCGCCTCGGGAACAATCGCCCGCAGGGAGAAGGCCAGAACGGGCAATGACTGCACCCGCGACCGAAACCGGCGCCGATCCGGTCACGCGCGAGATCATCCGCGGCAAGCTCCTGGCGCTTGCCGACGAGATGGGGATCGTCATCGCCAAGACCTCGATGAGCCCCGTCATCTACGAGGTCCTCGATTTCGCCTGCGGCCTCTGCGATGCCGACGGCGAGCTCATCGTGCAGACCAACGGCATCACGCTCTTCACCGGCACCTTCGCACCGCAGGTGCGCTCCATCGTGCGCCGGCACGGCGAGACCATGCGGCCGGGCGACGTCTTCATGACCAACGACCCCTTCGAGGGCGGCACCCACAGCTGCGATATCGCGCTCATCAAGCCGATCTTCGTAGAGGGCAGCCTCTTCGCCTTCGCCATCTCGGTCGCGCATTGGAGCGAGGTGGGCGGCGCGGTGCCGGGCAGCATCTCGCCGACGGCCACCGAGATCTATCAGGAGGGCGTGCGCTTCCCCGGCATCCGGGTGTGCCGGGACGATGAGACCATCGACGACGTGATCGCGCTGATCCGCGAAAACGTGCGCTTGCCCGTGCAATCCCTCGGCGACTTCAACGCAGGCCTCGCCGCCGTCCGCATCGCCGAGACGCGGCTCCGCGAGATCATCGCCCGCTACGGCGAAGCCTCGGTGAAGGGCACCTTCGGCCATATCATGGAGACCAGCGAGCGCCTGAGCCGGGCTGCGGTGGCAGCACTCCCTGACGGCGACTACGAGGCGGAGGACTGGATCGACGGCGACGGCATCTCCGAAGAGCGCTTCCACGTCGCGGTCGTCGTGCGCATACGCGACGACACGATCACCTTCGACTTCACCGGCACCAGCCCCATGGTCAAGGGGCCGATCAACTGCGCCTTCGGCGCCCTCGATTCTGCGGTCAAGACCGTCTTCAAGTCGCTGGTGGACCCGCAGGCGCCCTCCAACGAAGGCTGGTTCCGCCCGGTGAGCCTGGTCTGCCCGTCGGGCACCGTATTCACGGCCGAAAAGCCGGCCCCCACCGGCTGGTACTACGAGGGCTCGGCCCACGCCTCCGAGCTCGCCTGGAAGGCCCTGGCCCATGTCGCGCCCGAGCGCTTCAGCGCGGGCTCCTACATGAGCCTCGCCGCCACCTATTTCTATGGCCGCGATCCGGAGAGCGGCGAGGTCTACGTCCATATCGAGCCCGCCATCGGCGGCTGGGGCGCCACCGCATCATGGGACGGCACCAGCGCGCTCATCGCCACCACCGACGGCGACACCTACAACTATTCGGTCGAGCTGTTCGAGGCGAAGTTCCCTCTCGCCATCCGCCGCTACGCCCTCAATGTGGAGGACGGCGCCGGCGCGGGCCGCCACCGGGGCGGCTTCGGCGTGGTCCGCGAATTCGAGGTCGCGGGCCCAGACGCCCACACCTATTGCAGCATCGGCCGCTCCATCGAGCGCCCCTGGGGCCTGGAGGGCGGCGGCGAAGGCTCCAACAACTACATGCGGATCGAGAGCAATGGCAGCGTCAAGCGGGTGGCACGAATTCCATATGAGGCGCTCGCGGAGGGCGACCGCGTCGCCGTGGTGACCGGCGGCGGCGGCGGCTTCGGCGATCCCCTCACCCGCCCAACCGAGGCGGTCGCGGCCGATGTTGTCGATGGCTATTTGTCGGCCGAGCGCGCGTGCAGCGACTATGGCGTCGTCATCGCAGCCGACGGTGTCGTGGACGAGGCCGCCACCGCCGCGCTCCGCGCTCAGCTGCGCTGATCCCAGGGAGGACCGATGGCCGGGAAGACCCGCAAGTGGAAATGGGGCGTTCTCTTCAGCGGCGACAACCTGACGCTGCAAGAGACCATCGACTTCGCGGCCAAGGCCGAAGATGCGGGCGCGGAGAGCCTCTGGACCACGGAGCTCGGCCGCGATGCCTTCGTGCCGCTGGCCGGCATGGCGGCCGTGTGCAAGCGCGCCCGGCTCGGCACCGGCGTCGCCATCTTCGCCCGGCCACCGGCGCTCACCGAGATCAGCGCCATGTCCATGGCGGAACTCACCGGCGGACGCTTCGTCCTCGGCCTCGGCACCGCACCGCCGGCGTGGAACGAGAACTGGCACGGCCTCCCCTACCGCCGGCCGGTGCGGCGCATGCGGGAGTATGTCGAGGCGATCCGCCTGATGTGGACCGCGAGCCCCACTACGCCGGTCGAGTACGAGGGCGAGATCATCACGATCCGCGACTACCGCCGCGTCCTTGCGCCGCCCTGCGCGCCCCCGCCGATCTACCTCGCCGCCGTGCAGCCCGCGATGCTGCAGCTGAGCGGCGAGATCGCCGACGGCCTGTTGGCGAATCTCCTCAACACGCCGCGCTACTTCACCGACATCGTGCTCCCGAACATCGACAAGGGGCTCAGCAAGGCCGGCCGGACGCGCGCCGATATCGAGCTATGCTCGCTCAAGGTCTGCTCCGTGGACCGCGACCGGCAGCGTGCGCGCCGGCGCGCACGAGGGCCGATCGCGTTCTATTCGTGCCTCCCCTATTTCGACCAGGTGCTCGACCCTGTCGGCTTCACCCGCGAGAAGCTCGCGATCCGCGATGCCTGGGCGCGCGCGGACCTTGCCGCCATGACCGACCTCGTGACCGAGGACATGGTGGACGCCCTGGTGCTGGCCGGCACGCCGGACGATGTGCGCGGCCAGCTCGACCGCTTCGAGGGGCTGTTCGAGACCGTGCTGCTCTACTGCCCGATGCCCTTCATCGACCGCGCGGAATCCCTCGCCAACCACGAGGCGATGATCGAGGCGTTCGCGGACTGAGCCGCCGCACCGAAAAGGATGGATTTATGACGAGTTATGCCGAGACCCAACGCCTGCCACGCGCGAATCTCAGCGATTTTTCAGCCGCGCAGACGGAGATTTGGAACCACGTGGTTGAGACCCGCAAGCTCGCCTTCATGCCGAACATGTTCGCTGTGATGGGGCAGAGCCCGGAGGCTCTCAGGGCCGTCGCGGCCGTGGGCGAGCACGTCCGCTGGCACTCGGCGCTCGATAACGATCTGCGCGAGATGGTGATTTGCACCGTCGCCCAGGCGGTCGGCAACATCTACGAATGGGACCATCACATCCACAAGGTGCCGGAGCGGTTCCGCAAAGCCGTGGGAACGCTCTCGATCGAGGCGGAGCCCGCGCCGGTGGGACCGGCGCTCCGCCTCTGCCGCCTGCTGGCGAGCAGTGAGGACGTGGACGATTCATTGGTGGCGGGGTTGCGCGAGTCGCTGGGCGACGCGGGCCTCGTCGATCTCGTGGTGATGGTCGGCTACTACCAGCTGCTCGGCAGCTTCTGCGCCGTGCTCGGCATCGAGGTTGAGAAGAGCGTCGCCCACGTGCCCTTCAACGGCTGAGACCGACCACCAGCCGGCACCCCCCTCCTCACCCCGGCCCTCTCCTCCCCAGGGCGGAGTGGGAGATCGGGTGTAGCTGACTGTAGCCGACGGAAAGTCGGATGATCCCCTCGGAATCGAAGGGAATCAACACGTCGCCACGCCGATCGGCGTCCAATCCGCGCGCCGAACAACAGCTCGGGCCGGGCCCGCTCCACTGTCGAGAACATTCTGAGTTGACCGGTTTATGTACCAGATGAGTTGACCGCTTCGGTTGGTGTTGTTGGGCCTGTGGGGAAGTGGTCAGGCGCGGAGCGGCTGTCCACTTGTCCACAGGGCTTCGGCCGGTCGCGTCGAAGCGGATCACGCGGCCTGCCGGGTTGGGGTGTCGATGGGCTCGCCGTCGGTTTGGTATCGCGCCAGGCATCGGGGCCCGTGGAAGACGGCGAGCGTGCCGTCGGGATACTCGTGCACCCGGACCGTGGCCTTGACGTAGTGGCGGCGGTGGCGGTCGGCGGGGAGCTGGAGCACCCGGCGCTTGTAGCGCACGGTGTTGTCGTTCGAGACGGTGCGCTCCTCCTGGACGCAGAGGATATCGTCGAGCGCGCCTGCGAAGGAGACGAAGGCCGAGCCTTCGACCTCGGCCGGGAGCGCGAAGCGGGCGTTGTGTTGGGGCAGATAGACCTCCTTGAGGAAGCGGTTGGCCTCATCGATCTCGGTGATGCCGGCGAGCCGGAGTTCCTGCGGCAGGCGCTTCTGCAAGGTGCCGAACATGCGCTCGGACCGCCCCCTGGCTTCGGGCGAATAGGCCGGGATCAGCTCGATGCCGAGGCGCTGAAGCGCGCGCCCCACCTGGGTCAGATTGTCCCTGTCCACCTTGCCGCCGGCCTCGGGCGTGTGCCAGTAGTGGCTGGCCCGGTCGGCATAGAGCGAGCAGAACAGCCCGCGCTCCCCGATCACCTCGAAAAGCGCCCGGAAGCTCGACATCGTGCCCTCTTCGTCGACGAAGAAGGCCGAGTAGATTTCGCTCGTGGCGTCGTCCATGGTGACGATCAGGTCGAGCGCCGGCTGGCCGGGGAGCCACTCATGGCGCGAGCCGTCCTGGTGCACCATCATGCCGGGGAGCGCGCGACGGGGGCGCTTGCGCCGGTGCGCGCCGCGCCTGGGCGCCGCTCGCCTGCGCCCATAAGCCTGCAAGGTCAACCGCACCCAGTTGTAGCTGCGCTCGCAGCCGTGCTCCGCCACCAGCTTCTCGTGGAAGTGCTTGGCGGTGAAGTCCCAGTAGCGGGTGTCGAACAGCTCAAGCACCCGCGCCACTTCGTCCACCGGCGCGCGACGTGCCGAGACCCGGTCCAGACGGCGGTCGTAGAGGCCCTCCGCACCGTCGGCCTCAAAGCGATCCCGCCAGCGCCGGAAGGTGCGTTCCGAGACGCCCAGTATCTCCGCCGCCTACGCCTGGCTCAGCACACCGCAACGGGTGCGCCCGTAAACCTCTTCGAACTTCATCAGTCTCAGCCCCTGTGCCTGCTCCGTCCGACGCATCCAAACCCTCCATGGCTTGGAAGCCTTCTAAAGCCGGACAGATCATCTGGTACATGGACCGGACATATCCTGTGTTACCGACAGGGCCGGGCCCGCTCCACTTGACACTCACTCGCGGGCCAAACATGATTCATACGCATCGCCGGTCGGACGGCAGCCACCAAAAAGAAGAACAATTTTCGATGTCTTGTCGCGCAGCGGTCCGTCAACACCCGACCCGTACCGGCAGCCATCGATTGGTCATCTGAGGGAGGTCGAGAAATGATCCAACGATTCACGCTCGCGAAACGGTCCACGAGCATCGCCGCGGTGTTCGCCGGCGCACTGGCGCTATTACTCACGACCGGGTCGCCGTCCGCGTCTGCCGCCGATGTCTACACGCCGGCCCCGCCCGAGCCCGGAACCGACATTCCCGTGGCGGAGGTCAACTTCGGCATGCGCCCCTATGCCGACAACACCTTCTACGTCATCGCGATGAAGAAGGGCTGGTTCGAGGATGCCGGCATCAAGATCGGACCGGGCGAGCTCGGTCTGAAGGTCACCGACACCAATGTCACCGCGCTGCTTCTCAACGGCCAGCTGGACATATCGAGCCAGTACTGCCCGTTGATGCTGCCGACCTACAAGAGCTCGAACAAGCTGAAGTGCATCGCGTTTACCGACAACTTCCTCGGCACTGCCCTGCTGGCCAACCCGGAACTCGGGCTGAAGAGCTTCAAGGACTACATCGCCGAGGGCATGAGCTTCGAGGAGGCTATCACGGCCGCGTTGACACCGATGGACGGCAAGACCCTGGTCGGATCGCCGGTGCTGAGCAAGCGGCCGTTCGAGGAGGCCGTGTCGGCGTTCTCGGGCGTGACCTGGGACCTCGACCTGATGGACGATGCCAAGTCGCTCGTGCTTGCCAAGGCCGGCCGCATCGACTTCGTCAATCCCGAAGGCGCGCCGATCGTCTACACCCTGATGAAGGCGGGATGGACCAACCTCATCGATGTCGGCGACCTCTACAACCACGGGCCCGGCGGCCTGGATTCGCCGATGCAGAAGCTGGTGACCATCGTCGGCATCGCCTCGAACTCCGACTACATCAACGAGAACCAGAACACGATCCTCCGCTTCCTCTCCGTGGCGTGGCGCACGCTCGCCGCGGTCGACGAGGATTCCTCGCTCTACGAGCTGCAGGCGCCCTATCTGAACAGCGTCGCGGGAACCGATCTGGATGCCAAGGGAGTGGAGGAGACGGTCGCCATCCTGCATCCCTACTCATCGTTCGAGTATAACGAGAAGTACTACGTCGACGAGGCGAGCCTGCTCTACTACATGAACGCCTGGCCGGCGATCATCGCGGACTGGGCGGAGAAGGGTCTGCTGCCCAAGGATGCTGTCACGGCCGAAGAGTTCATTTGGGGGGCAGCGATCTGGAACCAGATGAAGGACTACCAAGCGAAGTCGGCGGCGATGATCGCGGATCTCGAAGGTATGTCCCTCGACGCCGAGAAGCAGGCGCTGCTCGACCGGGCGAAGCAGCACTTTGAGTGGTTCAACTTCCTGGATGCCTACCGTCTGGCAACCGCCGCGTCGTCATAGGCCCGGGCGTTTGGCCCTCACCTGACGAAGGCCTCGAGGAGGCTGATACGCCCGGCCGGCGCGCGGCATCGGGCACGACACCGGCAACGCCGCCCGCCACCAGGCGGGCGGCGTCACGGCCTGGATAGCCCACAGTGCAGCCGACAGTTTCTCGGTAATGGCGAAGCGGTTTGACGCTCTCGGCCTGATCGGCCTCGTGCTCTTGGTGGCCGTCTGGCAGTTGCTGACGCTGGCCATCCCGCTCATCTCGCTGCCGCATCCGCTGCATGTGGCCGAGCGCATCGCCGAGGACTTCATCATCGCGGACTATCTGCTGTACTACGGACTGCCCAAGACGGGCCTCCTCGACAGCATGCTCTACACGACCGGGAACGTCCTGATCGCGGTCGCCCTCGGGGCCAGTGTCGGGACCGTCTGCGGCTTGGTGACGGCGCGCTTCGATCTCGTCCGCTCGGTCATCGATCCGGTGCTCATGGTCTTGGGCACGATCCCCATCCTCGTCCTGGCGCCGTTCTTCCTGATCTGGTTCGGCACCGGCCGGACCAGCGCGGTGCTGCTGGTGGCCATCTACGTGGCCGTCATCCTCTACATCTACGCCCAGCGCGCCGCCAGCACGCTGGACCCCGTCTACGAGGA
This sequence comes from Alphaproteobacteria bacterium, assembly GCA_965262755.1. Taxonomy (GTDB): domain Bacteria; phylum Pseudomonadota; class Alphaproteobacteria; order UBA828; family UBA828; genus WTGU01. The sequence goes on from OZ253557.1 coordinate 3,942,611, forward strand.
CGCCGCATACACGCTCGGCGCGAGCCGTCGGCGCGTTGTCTGGGACGTCCTGATCAAGGGCACCGTGCCGCAGATCCTCGGCGGCATCCGGATCGCGCTTGCCGGGGCCTGGGGTCTGGAGGCCATCGCCGAGCTGCTCGGCGCGCAGCAGGGCATCGGCAAGATCGTCCAGGTCCTCGCCGGCTCGACGGATATGGAAGGCATCTTCGCCGCTCTCCTCGTGCTCGGTGCACTGGCGGTCGTCTTCGATGCGTTCACTGCCCGATTCTTCTCCTACGTCTCGGCATGGAGCGTCGAGGCCCGAACCGGCGGAGGGTGATCCATTGGCAAGGGCGGTAGAGGGCCGGGACGTCATCGTGGCCAACAACCTGTCGCGCACCTTCCGGCGCGCAGACCGGCAGACGGTGACGGCGGTCGACGACGTGTCGTTCCAGATCGGCCGGGGCCAGTTCGTTTGTCTGGTCGGGCCGTCCGGCTGCGGAAAGTCGACGCTGCTCAAGCTCATCGCCGGGCTCATGCTTCCGTCGGCCGGCATACTCGAGGTCGAAGGGGAGAGCGTCACCCGGCCCGGCCCGGAGCGCGGCATGGTCTTCCAGCAGGACAGCGTCTTCCCCTGGCTGCGCGTGATAGACAACGTCGAATACGGACTGAAGTGCCGGGGAATCGCCAGGGCCGAACGTCGCAAGAGCGCCGAGTTCTACCTGGAGCGCGTTGGTCTCTCGCACGTGGCGAAGGCTTGGCCGCGCGAGCTGTCGGGAGGCATGCTGAAGCGTGTCGCCGTGGCCACGGTATTCGCCAACGGCGCGAACGTCCTGCTCCTCGACGAGCCCTTCGGCGCCGTCGACTACGTGACCAAGCGCAACCTGCACGACGTCCTGCTCGCGTTGTGGACCGAGGCAGGCTCGAACGAACGGCGCACCGTCGTCTTCGTGACCCACGACGTGGACGAAGCGCTGATCCTTGCGGACCGGATTCTGGTCATGCACAGCGGCCGATTTGTCGACGACCTCGCCGTCACAGCACCGCGGCCGCGGACGACAGACGGGCTCATGGAGCCCACCATGGTGCAGCACAAGCATGTCCTGCTCGCGCACCTCGGGCTGGAAAACGTGAAGAGCGCCACCGATGCGCCGGCGAGTGCGGGCTGATCCCATGAAGTGGCTGATCGCGCAATTCCGCCGCCGTCGCGTCTCGATCCTGGTCCTGCTCGCGATGGCCGGACTCTGGCAAATCCTGTCGATGATCTTCACCGCCGAGGCGGTTCCGGGGGAGCCGATGCTGCCGGGGTGGCACATCGTGTTCAGTCGCACCCTGCTGTCGCTCTCGGACTACTGGCAGGGAGGGCTGGGCGTCCCTTCGGTCGCCTCCGGTGCGCCGCAGAGCTATCTCGCCGCCGTTCTGTCCATCCTGGACCATTCGGTCGACACCATCGTGCGGCTCTACACCGGGCTCTTCATCGGCGCCGTTTTCGGCTCTTTTCTTGGAATCGCGGTGTCCTGGTCGCCGTGGACCCGTCGGATCGTCGATCTGCCGGTTCAGTTTTTGCGCACTCTGCCGTTGCTTGCCATGGTGCCGATGTTTCAGCTCTGGTTCGGCATCGACTTCGTCGGCAAGATCGCCTTCGTCGGCTACGGTGTCGGCGTCATCTTCTTCGCTGGCGTGGTCAATGCGGTGAAGAACGTCCCGCAGATTTACATCGACAATGCCCGGACGCTCGGCGCCTCGCGCCTTCAGATCTACCGCACCGTCGTTTTGCCGGCGATATTTCCCGAGTTGCGGGGAACCATCCTGCTTAGCCTCGGCATCGGATGGGCCGCGGTGCTCGGTGCGGAGTACCTGGGCGCACAATCGGGGCTTGGCTACATCATCATCTACTCCGAACAGTTCGCCTATCTGGACAGGATGTTCGTGGTGGCGCTGATCTTCGTGTTCTATGCCTCGATCAGCTATGCCATCTTCGATCGGCTATCGAGATGGCTGCTGCAGTGGACACCGCAGGCGGGTCGCGTGGTCGCCCACGGTTGAGGCAATCGCGCCGCGCGCGGAACCACCAGTGACGGCAACGAAGCGAGGTGAGGGTATCGTGACCGAATTCGATCTGGTGATCCGCAACGGGACAATCGCGACGCCGGCGGACGTCTTCACAGGCGACATCGGCATCCTGTCCGGGAGGATCGAGGCCATCGCGTCCTCCCTCGACCGGGGGCGCGAGGAGATCGACGCTGCCGGCCGGACGATCACCCCCGGCGGCATCGACGGTCACATCCATCTGGAGCAGCGCCTGCCCGACGGGGCCGAGATTGCCGACAACTTCTATACCGGTTCACGGTCGGCCGCCTGCGGTGGCACGACGACCATCATTCCCTTCGCCTTCCAGGACCATGGCGCATCGTTGAGCCAGGCGCTTGCCGACTACCGAGAGAGCGCCGAGGGGCGCTGCTTCATCGACTACGCCTTCCACGCCATCATCACCGACCCCACCGCGCAGGTGCTCAACCAGGAGCTGCCCTCGCTCGTGCGCCAGGGCTACACCTCCTACAAGCTCTACATGACCTACGAGGGCCTGCAGCTTACCGACCGGCAAGTGCTCGACGTGCTGACCGTGATGCGCAGGGAGCAGGCGATCAGCATGGTGCATGCGGAGAACACCGAGTTCATCGAATGGCTGACCGAGCGGCTGGTCGGCAAGGGCCTCACTGCGCCGAAGTACCACACCAGGGCGCACCCCGTGATCGGCGAGCGCGAGGCCACGCACCGCGCCATGTCCATGTCAGAGCTCGTGGGGGTTCCAATCGTCCTCGTGCACGTGTCCGCGCGCGAGGTGGTGGAGCAGATCGACTGGGCCCGTGCCAGAGGCCTCGCGATCCATGCCGAGACCTGCCCCCAGTATCTGCTGTTGACCGAGGACGCCTATGACGCAGACGGGTTCGAGGGGGCGAAGTTCATCTGCACGCCGCCGCCACGCACCGCCGACGACCAACAGGCTCTCTGGGCAGCGCTCGCGCGCGATGCCTTCGACATCGTCTCCTCCGATCACTCGCCGTTCCGGTTCTCCGACCCCAAGGGCAAGCAGATCGCCGGAACGAGCGCGGGCTTTCACAAGGTGCCGAACGGCGTCCCCGGGGTCGAGACGCGCATGCCGCTGCTGTTTTCCGAAGGCGTTCTGAAGGGCCGGATCGACGTCAACCAGTTCGTCAGAATGACGTCGACCAACGTCGCCAAGCTCTACGGGCTTTACCCGCGCAAGGGAACGATCGCGATCGGTGCCGACGCCGACCTGGTAATTTGGGACACCGATACGCCCGTGACCGTCACCAATGACCGGCTGCACCACGACTGCGACTACACCCCGTACGAAGGGATGACGCTTGGGGCATGGCCCGCCCTCACGCTCTCGCGCGGGCGGCCGGTGTGGCGCGACGGCGCGCTCTGCGCAGACGCCGGGCACGGAGAGTTCCTGCCCTGCGAACGCCCCGCCGTCGCGCGGGCGCCGCGTCCGACCCAAATCCCGGAACTCATTCAGTAGGCGACGCTCAGCCGCCGCTTCGCTGCTCCAAATAGGTACGCCAGCCGCCGTACTTGGAAATGTCGCGATGCCCGTCTTGGGCCAGCTCGCGCGGGTAAAGGACGGCCTGGACGCGCCTGCCGTCCGAAAGCGTCGCCTCCCCGCGATAGAGGTGAGGCGGCTCGCCAGCCTCGATGCGCGCCCACAGCGCGTCGTCCACCAGGTAGAGCTCTCCCTTCACCGATACGCCGCCCGCGCCCACCTCGAACATGCCTGGATGGCGGTCGTCGATGGAATAGACGCGATAGGTCGGCGCCGTCTGGGCTTCCCCCAGGAACTCCGCCCCCTCGAGATTTCCGTGGAGCTCGAGGCCCCGCATCAGCGTACCGTTGACGAACAGCTCGAACGACACCGCATTCTCCTCCCGCTGTATAAGGGCCGTTCGGAAACCCCGGTGTCAACGGCGGAGAGATCTTGCGCCAGCGCGTTGGCGTCGTTCTGACGGTGGGGCGTCGCGCCTCGCTCGAAACGGTGCGGGTTCGTAGCGACCACTTCTCTACGTCACTGTAGGCCAAGCATTTCCTGTCGAGGATCTAATGCCGGCAGAACATCTCGCTCGCGTTCCAACAGCGCTATTGCGTCGATCACCCAAGGCGTGAATCCGAATTCGCGGCAAACAGCGCTCGATTGCGTTATACGAGGTACCGGGTTTCGCGATGATCTCGGACACCGGATTCGTGAAGGGTCATCCAGCTTGGGCGCGGCGATCCAGCCTAGAGGCCAGCCAGATCGAGAGGGAGAGGGATGGATTCGATTGTGCGCGGCGCGACGCTGCCTGACGGTCGTACGGGCATCGATATAGGGGTGCGCGACGGCATGATCGCGGCGGTCGAGCCGAAGCTGGATGCCACGGCCACGACAGAAATCGACGCGACCGGAAAGCTGGTCACGCCACCTTTCGTCGACGCTCATTTCCACATGGACACCACGCTCACCTATGGCTATCCGCGTTACAACCGGAGCGGAACGCTGCTCGAGGGGATCGCCCTTTGGGGTGAGCTGAGGCCGGAACTGACCTTCGAGTGGAACGTCGAGCGGGCACTCGAATATTGCTCCTGGGCGATCGCGCAAGGCTTGCTCGCGATCCGCTCCCATGTCGACATCACCGACCCCGCGCTGGTCGGCGTGGAAGCGCTCCTTCACGTCAGGGAGAAGGTGAAGGAGAGCCTCGACATCCAGCTCGTCGCCTTCCCGCAAGACGGTTATCTGCGCCGGCCCGGCTATGTTGAGAACCTGGCTCGCGCCCTGGACATGGGCGTCGAGGTGGTTGGCGGCATCCCCCACTTCGAGCAGACGGCGGCCGAAGGCGCGCAATCGGTGCGCGCGCTCTGTGAGATTGCGGCGGCACGCGGCCTCAGGGTGGATCTCCATTGCGACGAGACCGACGATCCGACATCGCGCCATGTCGAGACGCTGATTGCGGAGACGGTGCGACTCGGTCTCCACGGGCGCACAACCGGATCGCATCTCTGCTCCATGCACTCGATGGACAACTACTATGTAAGCAAGCTGATCCCGCTGATGGCCGAGGCCGATCTTCAGGTTGTCGCCAACCCGACCGCGAACATGCTTCTGATGGGACGCCACGACACCTACCCGAAGCGCCGCGGCATGACCCGCGTGAAGGAGCTGATGGCCGCCGGCATCAACGTCGCGCTGGCCCAGGATTCAGTGATGGACGTGGTCGGGCCGCTCAACTGTGGGGACGTGCTCGACGTCGCGCACATGGCCGTCCATGTCGGGCATCTGTCGGGCTATGACGAGATGGAGGCCTGCTTCCGCGCCGTCACCGAGAACCCCGCGCGTATCATGGGCCTTGAGGGCTACGGCATCGCGGTCGGCTGCAACGCAGACATGGTGGTGCTCGACGCCGAGAACCCGGTCGAGGCGATCCGCCTGCGCCCGCCCCGCCTCTCCGTTGTCCGCCGCGGCCGCGTGATTTCGACGATGGCGCCCGCCGAGGCCCGGGTCGACCTTCCCTGGGCCAAGGCGACAGTCCGATTCGCCCGTCAATCGGGGCCACGCTCAACCGGCTGACCGCCGGCCACACTTGAGAGCGCCGACCATCACCCACGCATCCGGCTTGCTGCGGGCGGGCGTCGTAAGCCGGAGGCGCGCTGTCGCTCACCATCGGCGCCAGACTCGATCGGGAGCACCGAGGATTGTCATTCAGCGCGGGCTTTTGATCCCTCGTCAACGCGCAAAATCTCGCGCTCCGCAAGAGGGGTCGACACGAACCGGGCGACTGCGGCCTGGCCGTAGGCAATGGCATCTTCCATCGCAGCGAGCGCGGCCATGCGAGCGCAGAGCGCGCCCACGAACACGTCGCCGGCGCCGTGCGCGGAAACGACCGGCGCCGGGCAGACTGCATGGTGTCGCACCCTCCCCTCACGGTCGCGATGGACGAGGCCGTCGCTCCCGAGCGTAACGATCAACTCCCCGGCGATACCGGCGCCTGCCCGTTCCGCCGCATTGAGCGCGTCTTCGGCGGTGCCTATCGGCATCGCGAACAGTCCCTCCGCCTCGATGCGGTTGACGATGAGAAGGTCCACCAGCCGCATCGTCTCCGGCGCCATCGGGCGCATCGGCGCCGCATTAAGGACCACGGTCGCACCGCAGTCACGGGCCTCGGCCGCGACCGTTCGATTGACCGCCTCGGGGACCTCGTTCTGCATGACGAGGACTCGGGCGCCTTCGGGGAACACGAAGCCATCCGAACCGAGTGCCCGATTGGCGGAAGAGACAACCACCGCACCGTATTCCCCGTCCGCGCCGACAATTGCGACGCTGAGGCCCGACATGACCTCCTCGTCCCGCTGGATGAGAGAGGTATCGACGCCGGCCTCGCGGAGATTTTCGACGAGCGAGGCCGCGAAGATGTCGCCGCCGACCCGCCCCACCATGGTGGTCGGGGCGCCGTGCCGGCTGGCGGCGACTGCCTGATTGCCGCCCTTGCCGCCGCAGACGAGCGCAACCGTCTCGCCCATGAGGGTCTCGGCCAGGGCGGGCAGACGCGGCGCGGTGACCACGATGTCCAGATGCAGGGAGCCGACGACGACGACTCCGCCGTTCATCCGCCAGTTCCGTAGAGTGCGGCGGCGACGATCCGCTGACTGATCGTCGCGTCATGCCGGGCGATCGCCTGCGCCAGGCGTTCGTCCTCCGCAAGCGCCGCGGCAATCTCCCGCAGACGTTTGATCGTCTCGATGTTGGCCCTGCACTCCGCGACCGGATTGAGCCCGCCGGTATCGGGGAAGGTGTCGAAGTAGATCGCCCGGTCGTAGCCGCAGCGGCGCAGCGCCACCAGCAGCTCGACGGTCTGGACGGGGTGCACCGTCCCCGCCATCAGGCCGTCGTCTCGCTTGCCATAGCCGTCGTTGAGCTGGATGCCGAGCAGCCGGGAATGTCGGTTCACGAGGACGGCCGTGTGCGCCGGCATCTCGCCGGCGTAGAGGACGTGCGCGAAGTCGAGCGTGACTCCCAGGTTCGCCGCTCCCACCTCCCGGATTGCGAGCAGGGTGGTGCCCACGTCCCGCATGAGGGAATAGCTCCGAGGCTCGTCCGGCTTGTATTCGAGCGCGATATCGATCGCAGGATTGTGTCCGGCGAGCTCGTCGATGGCTGCGATCGTGTCATCCCACATCCGCCCGTAATCGGCCTGGAAGGGATAGTCGAAGCCGTCCTGGCCGAGCCAGAGCGTCATCAGCGTTCCGCCCATTTCGGCCAGGGCGTCGAGGCCGCGCCGGCTGAGGTCGATGGCCTTCCGGCGCCGGGTGGGGTCGGGATTGGTGAGCGCGCCCAGCCGGAAGTCGGAGTCCGAGTAGTAGCGCATCGCCAGGCCGTTGAGGCCGATGCCGAGCCGGTCGAGAACGGCGGCGAGTTCTCCTGGCCCGGTGTTCTCGAAGTGATCCGGGTAGTTGAGATCGGCGGCATTGAGGCCGTCCACCGTCGCCGCCCGCTCCAGCAGGTCTGCTGTCGTCACCCGGTTCTTGCCCGGCCAATAAGCCTCGGCGCCGACCTTGAAGGAGTTCAACCGGGCAGCGTAGCCGGGCGGCGACTCGTCGCGCATTCTCTCATCCTTAGTCGGCGTTCAAGGGGGCCGTTCGGGCGGACTCGGGTCAGAGACTCGCGCCGGTCGTGCTGTCGAAGAGGTGCGTCTGATCGCTGCGCGGGCGGAGATGAACCGTCTGGCCCGGCTTGAAGGTGTAGCGGTCTCTGAACAGCGCCACGACTTCGGTCTCCCCGAAGCGCAGGAACACCAGCGTCTCCGAGCCGGTGGGCTCCACCACGGAGACGCGCGCGGGAAAACCGTCTTCGGCGAGGTCCAAATGCTCCGGCCGGATTCCGTAGACGACCGATTGCCCGTCCTGGGTCTCGCAGTCCGGCCTAAGCGGAAGAGAGTGCCCGTTCGCCTCGACTTGGGGTGTGCCGTCACGGCGCATAGTCCCGCGGATCAGGTTCATGGCGGGCGAGCCGATGAAGGTCGCCACGAACACGTTCTTGGGATGGTCGTACAAGTCGAGAGGCGTGCCGACTTGTTCGATAATGCCGTCCTGCATGACCACGATCTTGTCGGCCATCGTCATCGCCTCGATCTGATCGTGGGTGACGAAGACGGTGGTGGTCCCGAGGCGCTGGTACAGCTCCTTGATCTCGGTGCGCATCTGGATGCGGAGCTTGGCATCGAGGTTCGAGAGCGGCTCGTCGAACAGGAAGACCTGGGGGTCGCGCACGATCGCACGGCCCATGGCGACGCGCTGGCGCTGGCCGCCCGAAAGCTGGCGCGGATAGCGGTGCAGGTAGGGCGTAAGGCCGAGCGTTTCCGCTGCCTTGTCCACCCGCTCCTTCACGATCGCGCGGTCGGTCTTTCGCACCTTCAACGAGAAGGCGAGATTGGCGGCGACCGTCTTGTGCGGATAGAGCGCGTAGTTCTGGAACACCATGGCGATGTCGCGCTCTGCCGGTGGCAGGTTGTTCACGACGCGCGCGCCGATCCGGATGGTACCGCCGGTCACGTCTTCGAGGCCCGCGATCATGCGCAGCAACGTGGACTTGCCGCAGCCGGAGGGTCCGACCAGCACCATGAACTCGCCGTCCGGTATGTCGATGTCGACGCCGCGAATGACCTCGACCGACCCGAACGACTTGCGGAGCTGCCGAATGGTGACCTCAGCCATGGTCCTGTTTCGCCTCCCGCTTTCCTTCCGTCGGCTCCGGTGAGGTAGCCGAGGCGGCGTGAGCTGTCCACCCGCCCGCGGTCACTTCACCGCGCCGGACGCCATTCCCTTGATGATGAAGCGCTCGAGGACGATGCCGATGACCACCAGCGGCAGGATCGCGGCGAACGACAACGCCGCCATCGACCACCAGTTGATGCCCTGGCTGCCGGTCTGGCTCGCGACCATGACCGGCAGCGTCTTCGCGTCGGTGCTGGTGAGCAACGCAGCGAAGAAATACTCGTTCCAGCACAGCACCAGCGAGAGGATGAACGCGGCGATCATCCCGGGCAGTGCTATCGGGAGCACGATCTGCAGGAACGCCTTCCAGACCGACAGTCCGTCGACCAGCGCCGCCTCCTCCAACTCGACCGGAATGGCGCTGAACTGATCGCGCATGATCCAGATGACGATGGGCAGGACCATGAGCGTATAGAGCAGGATCAGCCCGATGTGGCTGTCGAGCAGCGCGAGTTCCTTGTAGAGCACCAGGAACGGGAGCGCGAGGACCACCGGCGGCAGGATCAGCTGGCTGAGGAAGAAGAACGAGATGTCACGGTTCTTGATGAACTTAAGACGGTAGCTGAACCGGCTTAGGCCATAGGCCGCCATCGAGCCCAGCACGACGGCCAGCGCCGAGGCGGAGAGCGAGGTGATCACGCTGTTGGTGAACCGCTTGAGAAACTCTTCGCGCACGGTCGAGGTCTCGAAGATCGTCTGCGGCGAGAGCCCGAGCGAACGCCAGCCGCGCCATTGCGGATCGAAATCGAGCCACGGGACGATGTGGCCCTGCATGACGTCGGGCGCGATCTTGAACGAGGTCGTCGCGGTCCAATAGATGGGGAAAAGGCAGATCACGGTCCAGAAGAGCAGTATGCCGTAGATGAGCACCCGCCGTGTGTACCACTTGGCCCGAAACTTCAGATCCGGCGCGGCATCCTTGAAGATCTGGACGGTCTCGGCGCTCATCACCTTGCCTAGTAGGACTGCCGCATCCAGCGCCTCGCCACCTTCAGCAGCAAGGTGACGAAGACGATGATCAGCACCAGATAGACCATGGCGAGGAGCGTGCCGTAGCCGACGTTGGAGCGGTCACGGTACTCGCGGAAGATGAAGCTCGTGACCGAGTCTGTGGCACCGCCGGGGCCGCCGGAGGTAACGTTGATGATGATGTCCGCAAGCTTCAGCTTGAAGATGATGCGGATGAGGATGGCCGTGATGCTGACCGGCAGCATCAGCGGAAAGGTCACTTGCCAGAAGGTCGTCCAGCGCGAGGCGCCGTCGACCTTGGCCGCCTCCACCACCTCCTTGGGCAGAGCCTGGAGGCCCGCGAGCAGCATGATCAGCATGAACGGAATGAAGGTCCACGCGTCCATCACCATCATGGTGAGCCGCGCGACTTCGGCCGTCCCGAAGAAGGATGGCGTCTCCCAGCCCAGAAAGCGCCCGAGATTCGCGAGCGGGCCGAAGCGGATTTCCATCATGGACTTCCCCACCATCCAGCTCACCGCCACGGGTGAGAGCATGAGGGGAAGGAGGAACGCCACGCGGAAGAACTTTCGCGCGCGGATCTGGGCGTTGAGGAGGAGGGCGAGGCCGAACGCGATCGCGTATTCCACGCTGATCGCGAGCACGTAGTAGGCCATGTTCTTGAGCGCGTTCCAGTAGAACGGATCGCCCGCCATCTGCACGAAATTGTCGATGCCGTTGAACTTCCGCCCGGTGAGGGAGGAGAGGTTCCAGTCCGTGAGCGAGATGTAGATCCCGAACAGGATCGGGAAGATCACCATCGAGACGACGAACAGCACGCCGGGCAGAACGAAGAGCGCGCGCTTGCCCTGCTCGCCGCGCGTCAGAACCTGCCCGATGCAGAGCGAGACCGCCCAGAACGCATAGGCATAGAGCACCGGGCGCCAGGTCTCGAAGCCGAAGGAAATGCTCTCGTCCTCATGGAGCGCCTGGATCACCACCATGAGGACGAGGACGAGCGCCGCTCCCCACATCAGCGCGCGCCCGGCGAGAATACGGCCGCGCGACATGTGATCGGAGGTGACGACGTAGAGCTGGTTGCCCTCGAGTTGCGCAGGGGTGCTCACGAACCTGCCCGCCTGGACGAGATTGGCGGCCTTGCGGCCGCCAATCCGGATAACACGAGCAACAACGCCAGGCGATCAGAGGCCCAGCGACGCTTGATAAAGTGCGATCTGGCTCTCGCGCCCGATCTGGTCGGTGATCTTCTCCCACGCGGCCGCGATGCGGTCCGCGCCTTCCTGGGCGCCGAACTGGCCGGCATAGATCTTCGCGAGCTCATCCTCGGCGACTGAGTAGTACTGGAAGATCCCCGGAATGCGCGGCTCGATCGCCGCGTTCGGATGGTTGTAGGAATCCGCCTCGGACGCGAGGTAGTCGGCGATGAAGGCCTCGTCGTAGCCGGCGCCCACCCACTCGGGAATGTCGAAGTGGGAGTTCCGATAGGGCTGGAAGCCCGACGGATAGGCGGCGCACCAGAGCGAGAGATCCTTGCCGCCGAGATGAGCGGCGGCAGACCAAGCCGCCTTGTGCCGCGCCGCGTCGCCGTCGACCCGGGACATGACATAAACGCCCCAGCCGATATAGGCCATGTTGGGCGAGTAGTTCGGCCCCGACGCCAGCGTCTCCCACTGGCCGGTCCCGGCGTTGTACACATCGTCCGAGCCGGGGAGGATCGAGAAGCCGACCGTCTCGCCCACCACCGACGTGTCGGAAGTCTTGGCGTTGGAGCCGATGTCGCCCCACCAGCTCAACATCGAGCCGGTGCCCGCCAGGAACTGCTGGAATCCCGTGGTCCCCGGATCCGCGTTGATCTGGTCCGCCGGCTGGGAATCGAGAGTGTCGAGCACATCCTGAATGGCCCGCACCCAGGCCGGGTTGTTGACGCGCGGCTTCATCGTGTCGGCATCGAACAGCCAGGCCGGATCGTCCGGGTGCTTGGCGTAGGCGGTCGCGCGCGAGCCGAGGAAATAGAAGGCGAAACCGCCCCAGCCCTTCAACGGGTCGAGATAGCCGTAGGCATCGAAACCGCCGACCTTCTTGCCCTTGAGGAACTTCGTGACCTCCTGGACCTTCTGCCAGGTCGTGGGCACCTCCCAGGCGCCCTCGTGGCCTTCGGCCTCCCAGGCCGCCGCGAGATCGGCGTCCTCGAAATAGTCGGTCCTGTAGTTGAAGTTGTGGCAGTCGCCGTCGATCGAGATACGGTAGGTCTTGCCGTCCCAGGTACCGACCGGCGCCTTGAGGTAGCCGACATAGTCGTCCATGTCGATCTGGCTCTTCACCCAGTCGGGCATGACCGAGGCGAGGCCCTTGCCGCAGACGTCGCCTTCGAAGGGAGCGCCCATTTCGATGATGTCGAAATCGACCGTTCCGGTGGCGATCGATTGCTGAAGGCGCGCGTTGTAGTCGGCCTGGGCGAGGTCGATCCAGTTGATCGTAGCCCCGGTATAGGCCTCCCACGGCTTCAGGAAGCCGCGGAAGAGGAAGTTGTGGAGGTTCTGGTTGTTGAGGCCGAGGAAGGTGAGCTCGACACCCTCGAACTCGCCTTCGGAAACATGGGCCTTGGCCGGCTCGAGGCACATTGCCCCCACCTTCTGCCAGTCGGAATCCATGGGAGAGCCGACGCCGACGCCCGGAATCTTGAGGATCTCAGCCCGCACATTGTCCTGGGCCGAGGACGAGCCCGCGAAGCCGCCGATCCCGCTTCCCGCAACTGCCGCCATCGCACCGGCGCCGGCCATGCCCTTCAGCATCCTGCGCCTGCTCGTCTGGGCGTGCATGAGTCGATTGAAGACGTCCACTCTCATTTGTCACCTCTCCCCGAAGAAGGTCGCCCCGTGCCTGCCGTCGCCCCGTGCGCCGGGAGAGCAGAAGACGATGGCGCGGAAAGTAGGGCCTCGCTTCCCGGACTGTCAACCGGAGCACGCGCCATCGAAGCACACGCCACTCGCCAGCGAAGTGACCTCGCCCTTTCGGACAGCTTGGCGGCTGATTTCATGGTGTATTCCGGTTGTCGTTCTTCAGGCCGCCAGGCCAGGACGTACCGGCTCGCCCAGTCCATGATCGCTATCAGGTAAAGGAAGCCGCGATGCACCGGGATATAAGAAGTGATGTCGGCGCACCGGACGTGGTTCGGTCTCCCGTCCGCTTCCACCGCCGTCAGAACAACGCCGACGGCGATCAGACGAGATACAAGGTGGGGGCGATAACTCCCGTCCGCTTCCTGCTCAGACTACTCCGCCGCTTCCGGTAGCGGCGGTGCGGCGGTCACCGCACGTAAGCCCGCGATCACGTCCTCCTGCTGGGCGAGGGCCGCGGTCTCCAGCACCTTGGAGACCACCGGTGCGGCCTGCGAACCCGAAACCCGCAGGATCTCGTGGTCGAGCCAATCGAAAAGCCGTTCCTGCGCCTCCTGGGCGATGCGGGCACCGAGCGAGGGGCCGCGCGCGGTCTGCTCCACGATCAGCAGGCGGTTGGTGCGCTTGACGCTCGCGCCGATGGTCTCCCAGTCCATGCCGAGGGGGTCGAGGGTGCGCAAGTCGATCACCTCGGCGTCGATGCCGGCTTCCTCGGCCGCGGCGACGCTCACGGGCACCATATTGGCGCAGGTCACCACCGTGCACGCGCTGCCGGGGCGGACGATGCGCGCCTTGCCGAAGGGAATGCAGTAGTCGAGGTCGTCGGGCACCAAGCCTGAGCCCTGATAGAGCGCCTGGCACTCGATGATCGCCACCGGGTCGTTGCAGCGGACGGCGCTGTTGAAGAGCCCCACGTAGTCGAAGGGCGTGGTCGGCGCGACGATGCGCCATCCCGGCCAAAGCGCGAAGACGCCCGACGGGTCCATCGAATGCTGCGAGCCGTAGCCCCCGCCCGCCGCGACGCGGGCGCGCAGGATCAGCGGCGCATCGTGGCCGCCGCCGAACATGTGGCGCACCTTGGCGGCCTGGTTGAAGAGCTGGTCCGCCGCCACCAAGCAGAAGTCCGCATACATGATCTCGACGATGGGCCGCAGCCCGTTGACTGCTGCGCCGAGGCCCATGCCGCAAAAACCGTTTTCCGCGATCGGCGTCCCGATCAGGCGTTCAGGGTACGCCTCGCCGATCCCCTTGGTGGCGCCCACCGTGCCGCCCTTGAGCCGGTGCACGTCCTCGCCCAGCACGATCACGCTTTCGTCCCGCTCCATCGCGTGGAACTGGGCGGCGGCGATCGATTCGATGTAGGTCATCTCGCGCGCCGAGGCGGGATCGACGTCCTCCAGCTCCATGCTCCGCACGTCGTCCAGCTCAGAGAGGTCGCCGCGGATGCCGATTTCGATCTCCGCCGTATCGGGCCAGAGCGCCGGCACGACGCGCAGGCGATTGGAGCCCGGCTCTGTCTCGGTCAGCGCCTGGGCGGCGCTCTCCACGGCCGCGTGCGCCCGCTCTTCCAGCGCCGCGACCCCGGCCTCGTCCAAGATACCGAGGTCGATCAGGCGCTCCGGCATGGTCGTCGCCGGGTCGCGGGCGTGCCAGGCCTCCTCCTCGTCCTTGTCGCGGTAGCCGAAGGCGCTGCCCCGCATCGGCCCATGCTGGTGGAAGTAGCGGTAGGTGAGCGATTCGACCAGTGCCGGCCCCTTCTCGGCCTCGATCTGGCCGCGCGCCCACTGCATCGCCTTGCGCACGGCCATCACGTCCATGCCGTCGACCTCGACCGAGGGCACCGCGAGCCCCTGCCCCCGCGCCGATAGCCGGGTCTCGCGCGTGGTCTCGGAGACATGGGTGGAGACGCCGTAGAGGTTGTTCTCGACGAAGAAGACGATCGGCAGGTCGTAGAGCGCTGCCATGTTGAGCGATTCGTAGGCCGAGCCGTTCTGCATCGCACCGTCGCCGAAGAAGGTGACGGTCAGGTTGCCGCTGCGCTTCAGCTTTTCGGCAAGTGCGTAGCCCACCGCCTGCGGCGGATTGCCGCCGACGATGGCGTTGGTGCCGAGCACGCCGGCCTCGTCCCAGCGCATGTGCATCGAGCCGCCGCGCCCGCCGCAATAGCCGGGCGAGAGCCCCATGATCTCGGCCATGGAGCGGTGGACGACTTCCTGCATGGCCTCGGGCCATTCGTCCGCGCGGGGGTCGTAGTCCGCCGGCGCCACGTGGTTCAGAAACTTGGCGAGAAACTGGTGATGGGCGCGGTGGGTCGCGTTGATCTTGTCGGCGTCCGTCAGTGTCGACATGGCACCGACCGCGCCCCCTTCCTGCCCGATGCTCGCGTGCGCCGGCCCGTGTACGCAGCCCGCCTTGAAGAGCGCCAGGATGCGCTCCTCGAAGCGGCGGATGAGGAGGAGCTGCTCGAGCAGATAGGCCAGGACCTGCGGGTCCTCGTCCCGCCAGTCGTCCTCGTCAGCGGCAAGACGATGCCAAGGAGTCTCGGAGATCAACGGTTCCATCGTCGGCATGGTGCTCTCCCCTGCCCGCTCCGGCGTGCCTGGCCCCTTATAGCAGAGCCGGCGAGCCGGGCGGGAGAGGCGCCGCGCTTGGCGCTGGACCGCAGATCGCGCTAGAACCGGCTCAACGCACCGGCTTCTCGGCCGGGGCACACGCGGCGGAGGCCGGCGCGCAAGATGATCTACGACGAGCCGCGATTCACGCCGGGCGGCGACCGCTTCATCGAGATGGAGTTGGGGGACGAGCTCAATTTCGACCTCAACTTCCTGGTTCACGCGCTGACCGCGCGGGTCCGCGAGGCGGATTTCGACGGCATCATCGAGCTCTTGCCCAACATGGCCTCGATCGTCATCAGCTACGATCCGGATCGGATCGGCTATGACGACGTTGTGCGCGAGATCAGCGGGATCTGCGCCTCTCTCGGCTCGCTCGAGGACGTGGAGCTCCCTAGCCCGCTCTACACCTTCCCCGTGCTCTATTTCGACCACGTCACCCGCGCCTGCTGGGAGGACTACTGCGCCCGCATCGTCGAAAAGGAGTACGACCCCGACCTCATGGTGCGGCTCAATAACCTGGAGAGCCGTGAACAGCTGGCGCGCATCCATTCGGGCACGGAATACTGGGTGGCGGCACTGGGTTTCTATCCGGGCCTCGCCTCGCTGATCTCCCTCGACCCGCGCTGCCGCCTCACGGCACCGAAATACAACCCGCCCCGCACCTGGACGCCCAAAGGCACCCTCGGCTACGGCGGCTCGGTCACCTGCCTCTATCCGGCCCGCACCCCCGGCGGCTACCAGATCATCGGCCATTCGCCGGTGCCGGTGTTCGACCTGGAGCAGCGGCTCCGTGCCTTCCGCGATCGCCTCGCCCTGCTCAGGCCGGGCGACCGCGTGCGCTTCGTGCCCGTGGGCCGCGAGGAATACGACCATGTCACCGCCCAGGTGGAGAGCGGCGACTACGAGCATCAGGTCGCGGCCTACGCCAACTTCTCGATCCGCGCCTATCACGCCTGGCTCGAGACCCTCGACATGAGCGTGCGGTTCTGATGTGGCCGGCTCATACTCAGAGCGGGGGACGGCAGCCATGATCGAGGTGATCAAGGCCGGGCTGGAGACCTGCGTGCAGGATTTCCCCGGCCGCTACGGCTTCTGGGAGCAGGGTTTTCCGCCGTCTGGACCCTTCGACATGTGGTCCTTCCGCCTGGCCAACCTGCTAGTCGGCAATGCGCAAGAAGCCGCGGGGCTGGAGATCCAGTTCCTCGGGCCCACGCTCCGATTCGAACGCGCGGCGGTGATCGCGCTCACCGGCGCCACGATGGCGCCGAAGCTCGATGGCGTTCCTATACCGCAGTGGGAGAGCGTCGCGGTCCCCGCCGGTGCAGTGCTGGAGACAGGGTTCGCCCGCATGGGCGCCCGCGCCTATCTGGCCGCAAGTGGCGGCATCGACACGGCACCGGTGCTGGGCTCGCGCTCGACCTTCCACATGGCCGGCGTGGGCGGCATGGAAGGCCACGCGGTGAAGGAGGGTCAGCGCCTGCCGCTCAGCGCCGGTGACGGCACGCCCGGCCGCCGTGTGCGCCTGGACTGCCGACCATCCATCCCCTCGGAGAATGGCTGGCAGATAGAAGTCGTCGCCGGCCCCAACGACGACTGGATCGACGAGGCAGGGCAGCGCATGTTCCTTGAGAGTGACTGGACGCTCCAGGCCCGCAGCAACCGCACGGGCTACCGCCTCTCCGGCCCGGAGTGGACCTTTGCCGCTCGCGCCACCGACAAGGGGCCGGAGCACGGCGAGCACCCCTCCAACATCCTGGACCACGGCTATCCCGTGGGCGCCGTGAACCTTTGCGGCCAGACGCCGATCATCCTGGTCAATGACGGGCCGTCGGCCGGCGGTTTCATCAACCCCTACACGGTGCCGTCGGCGGCCTTCTGGAAGCTCGCCCAGTCGAAACCGAACGACACCTACCGCTTCCACCTCGTCTCGGTCGCAGACGCGCAGGCGGCCCGGCGCGCCATCGACGCGCTCTGTGCCGAGTCCAGCCTGGAAGACGCCCGGTGATCTACGACGAGCCGCGCTTCCTGCCCGGCGGCGATACCTTCATGCTGGTGCAGTTCGGCGACGATGCGCGGATCGACCTCAACTTCATGGCGCTCGGGCTCACGTCGGCATTGTGCGAGGACCGCACCGCGGGCGTGATCGACACCAACCCCTCCTACAACTCCGTGGTGGTCGAGTACGACCCGGACCGGATCGGCCTGGACGATCTGGAGCGGGAGCTTCGGCGCCTGATCGAGGGCCTCGGCTCGGTCGAGGATCTGGAGCTCGAAAGCAGGCTCGCGTACCTCCCGGTCATGTATCGCGATCCCTGGACCAAGGCTTGCGTCGAGGACTACGCCCAGCGCATCGCACCGCGCGACGACGACCCGGAATTCGTAGCCCGCATCAACGGGTTGGAAGATTCTTCTCAGCTCGTGCGTGTCCATTCCGGAACCGAGCATTGGGTGGTCGCCGTCTGCTCCACGCCGGGCCTGCCGCTGATGGTCGCGCTGGACCCCCGCTGCGCCATTACCTCGCCCAAGTACAACCCGCCGCGCACCTGGACCACCTTGGGCGCGATCGGTGTCGGCGGGCTCTCCACCTCGATCTACACGACGCCGGGGCCGGGCGGTTACAACCTGATCGGCCGCACTCCCGTGCCGCTCTGGGACACACAGGCCAGACTCGCCGCCTACCGCGACCGCGTGGTGCTGCTGGACGCCGCCGACCGGGTCAAGTTCGTGCCCATCGAGCTGGAGGAGTTCGAGTACATCGAGCGCCGGGTGGCCGACGGCACCTATGCCTTCAACGTGACCGGCTACCAGCGCTTCTCGGTCCGCCAATACAAGGCCTGGGCCGCCTCCCTCGATGCGAGCGAGCGGTTCTGAAGATGGCTGTTACCGTTATCAAGGGCGGTCTCGAGACCACCGTGCAGGACTATCCCGGCCGCAAGGGCGCCTTCGGCATGGGCTTTCCGCCGTCAGGACCCATCGATCACTGGTCGTTCCGCCTGGCCAATATCCTGGTTGGCAATGCGCCGGGCGCAGCCGCGCTCGAATGCGCCTTCATCGGGCCGGTGCTGCGCTTCGAGCGGGATACGGTCATCGCGCTCACGGGCGCCGACATGAAGGCCACTCTGGACGGGGACGCCGTGCCGCTCTGGGAAAGCGTACGTGTGCGCACCGGGCAGACGCTGGCACTAGGGTCTGCCGTCACCGGCGCGCGCACCTACATCGCCTTCGTCGGCGGCATCGATGTCGCGCCCTTCCTCGGTTCGCGCGCGACCTTCGTCATCGGTGCCTGCGGCGGCCTGGACGGGGCGGCGCTCAAGGAAGGGCAGACCATCCCGCTCACTCCGGCAGAGGCTGTGCCCAGCCGCAGACTGAAGGTGGGCGCCCGCCCGCCTGCCCCCGCCGGCGGAGTGTGGGAGATCGAGGTCGTCGCCGGCCCCAATGACGACTGGATCGACGAAGCCGGCCAACAGCGCTTCCTCACGAGCGATTGGCGCCTGTCCCCCAAGAGCAACCGCGTCGGCTTCCGCCTCGAAGGGCCGGACTGGAGCTTCACCGAGAAGGCGACGGACAAAGCGCCGGAGAACGGCGAGCATCCTTCTAACGTGATCGACCACGGTTATCCCATCGGCGCGATCAACCTCTGCGGCCAGACGCCCATCATCCTGATGGTGGACACGTTGACGTTGGGCGGATTCATCAACCCCTACACGGTGCCCACCTGCGCCTGGTGGAAGCTCGGCCAGTCGCGGCCCAACGAGACCTATCGCTTCCGTCAGATCTCGGTGAGCGAGGCCCAAGCCGAGCGGCGGCGGATCGCCGCGCTCTGCACCGAGGGCTCCCTGGTCCCGCCCGGGCTGGACACATCGCAGTCATGAGGATCGTCGAGATTCGCGACATCGCCGTGCCCATGGGCGCGCCGATGCGTAACGCCGTCATCGACTTCAGCAAGATGACCGTGAGCGCGGTCGCGGTCGTCACGGACGTCGTGCGCGGCGGAGAACCGGTGGTGGGCTTCGGCTTCAACGCCAATGGCCGCTACGCCCAGAGCGCCGTGATCCGCGAGCGGCTCGCGCCGCGGGTGCTGGAGGCGCCGGAGAGCCACGCGACGGCGGACGGCATCTCGCTCGACCCCGGCGCCATCCGCCGCCTGATGATGCGGAACGAAAAACCCGGCGGCCACGGCGAGCGCGCGGTGGCGGTGGCGGCGCTTGAGATCGCCGCCTGGGATGCCGCGGCCAAGATCCGCGACATGCCGCTCTGGGCGATGATCGCCGAGGACGCCGGCAATTCCGCGCCGGAGCGGCACATCCCGGTCTATGCCGCCGGCGGCTACTACGACCCCGAGAAGGGCACGGACGGCCTCGTCGCTGAGATGCGGCGCTATCTCGACGAGGGCTACACGCAGGTCAAGATGAAGATCGGCGGTGCTTCTCTCGAGGAGGACCTCGCAAGGATCGAGGCGGTTCTGGCGTTGCTCGGGGGCGACGGCGGGCGGCTCGCGGTGGACGCGAATGGCCGCTTCGATGAGGAGACCGCGCTCCGCTACGCAGACGCGATGAGCGCTTACGGCCTCGCCTGGTACGAGGAGCCGGGCGACCCGCTCGATTTTTCTCTCAATGCGGCCGTGGCCGCGGCCTATCCCGGCGCGATCGCGACCGGTGAGAACCTGCTTTCGCTCCAGGATGCGCGCAACCTGCTGCGCTTCGGCGGCATGCGCCGGGAACTGGACTATGTGCAGTTTGACCCGGCGCTCGCGTACGGCGTAAGCGAGACCATCGATATCGTCGCCATGATGGCGGCGGAAGGCTGGTCGCCGCGGCGTTTCCTGCCCCATGGCGGCAACCTGCTGGCGCTCAGTACGGCTGGCGGCCTCTCACTCGGCGGTTGCGAGTCGTATCCGGGCGTCTTTCAGCCATTTGGTGGTTTCGCCGACGACACCCCGGTGGAGGACGGCCGGGTCCGGCTCGGCGACGCGCCCGGCGCGGGCTTCGAGCGCAAGGCCTCGCTCCACACGCTGCTCAACACCCTGCTCTGAGTGTCCCCGGACACCGCGTGCGTCCGGTCCCCCTCCATCCCCGCCAACTTTGCTTCGTCGACAACACATGGTCTACTCGCGCCCCCGGGTATTCGGCAAAGCCAAAGAAAGCAAAGGTGCCGGTGGACAGAGGCGGTCAAGACTTCGAGAACGCCCTCCGTGCCGAAGGCATCGAGATGTGGTTCGGTAATGTCGGTGCGCTCACCGGCGTGGACCTGAGCGTCGGCCGCAACGAGATCGTGGGACTGATCGGCGACAACGGCGCCGGCAAATCGACGCTCATCAAGATCATAACCGGCGTGTTGAGACCGAGCGCGGGCAGCCTCTACATCCGCGACCGGGAGGTCGGCCTGCAGGACTACTCGGTCTTCAGGGCGCATCAGTACGGTATCGAGACCGTCCATCAGGAACGGTCGCTATGCGAGAAGCAGCCGCTGTGGCGCAACTTCTTCGTCGGCCGTCAGATCACCAATCGCCTCGGCTTCATCGACGTCCGCAAGCAGAAGGAACTCGCTCAGGAGATTCTTCTCAAGTCGATCGGATTCCGCGGTGCCGGCATCACGGTTGACACCACCGTCGGCGACCTTTCGGGCGGGGAGAGGCAGGGCATCGCCATCGGCCGCGCCATGCACTTCAACGCCGACCTCATTCTGCTCGACGAGCCGACGGCAGCGCTTGGTGTGAAGGAGGTACGCAAGGTCCTGGAGTTCGTCGATGACATCAAGACCTCCGGGCGCGCCTGCCTCTACATCGAGCACAACCTCGCCCACGTGCACGCCGTCGCCGACCGCATCGTCATCATGGACCGCGGCACCATCGTTAACGAGGTTCAACGGGGAGACATGTCGGTCGCCGATCTGACGTCCTTCCTCATCGAGCTTCAGACCGAGCGCGAACATGCCGAGAACTGAGCTGAAGAGCCATCAGACGGTATGGACGCGATTCGAAGGCCTGCCGGTCATCATGGCGTTCGCCGCCGTGATCGGCGCCTTCATGATTTCAGCACCCGAGAGCTTCCTCGGCTATCGCATGTACACGACGCTCGCCAGCACGGTCGTGCCACCGCTCATTCTCGGCCTGGGTCTCACTTTTGTCATCGCCGCCGGCGAAATCGACCTCTCCTTCCCCTCCGTTCTGAAGGTTTCCGGCCTGATATTCGTGATGATCACCAAGTTCGGTGTCTTCCCGCTCGATGAAGACATGGCCGACAAGCATGACCTTCTGGTGTGGGGCGCCTTCTTCGCGGCGATCTTCGTCGGCGGCCTGATCGGATTCGTGAACGGTCTCCTCGTGGTGCGCATCGGCATACCCTCGATCATCGCGACACTTGCGACCCTCTTTGTCTGGGAGGGCGCGACGGTCGTCTCCTCGGGCGGGTTGAGCCACAACATCCGCGGCATCAAGGACTACGTCATCTACGATGTCCTGACGGGCCGGGTCGGCGCGGTGCCGGTTCAATTCTTCTGGGCCATCGGGCTGGCCGTGTTGATGTGGTTCATCCTGAACCGCCACCGCTTCGGTGAACACCTGCTGTTCATCGGTGACAACGCCAACGTGGCACGCGTGGTCGGCGTCAAAGTCGACTGGGAACGGATCAAGTTGTTCACGTTGATGGGCGTGCTCGGCGCCTTGTCGGGCGTCATACTGACCCTGGAAAACAAGAATTTCTTTACGACCCAGGGCACAGGCTTGCTGCTGGTCGCGCTCGCCGCCGTGTTCATCGGCGGGACCTCGATCAGCGGCGGCAGGGGCAGCATCGTGGGCACGGTCTTCGGCTGCCTCATCGTCGGGTCCGTGGAGGCGGGGGTCGTAGGCAGCGGAATCAGCGGCTTCTGGACGCGCCTCGTCGTCGGTCTCGTGTTCCTGGCGGCCGTCACGTTCCACCTTGCCGTGGAGAAGCCGAAGGGACTGGCCGGGATCAGGCGGATCGTCGGGATGGGCGGCCTCGGCGCCACGGAAGGCAACCGACCACCACGGAACACAAGGCCGCCCTGAGCAACGCCAGGGCTGCAACGCGACCGGGCCGCTCCGCGCCGGCGCTGTCGCACGTTCAAGCGCGGCGATATCGTTCAAATTGCAACCAGGGAGATGAGAATGACCAGATCACGCAAGTATCTAGGCGCCGTCGCCGTCGCGGCGTGCGCGTTGTTCGCGGCCGGTGCCGCAACGCAGAGTCAGGCCGCCGCCATCGGCGAGGGCCTGGTGATGTATTTCCAGATGGGCGGGAACCCCGGCGGCGGCGCCACGCTGGCGCGGACCAACGGCGCGCGCGCCGCGGCGGAAGCGTTCGGCGTCGACCTGCGAGAGCAGTATTCCGCCTGGCAGCCCGACAAGATGATCGACCAGTTCAAGGAAGCCTTGGCGGCCAGTCCGGACTGCGTCGAGATCATGGGGCACCCGGGCAACGACGCCTTCTTCGATCTGGCGGCCGACGCCCGCGAGCGCGGCATCGTGCTCACGAGTGGCAACTCCCAGCTCAGCGAGCTCTTCGACGCGCACCGTCAATCCGGGTTCGGCTTCGTCGGCATGGACAACTACCGCTCGGGCAGGCTCGTCGCGGGCGCAACGATCAAGAACGCGGGTCTCAAGGAGGGCGACCGCGTCATGGTGTACGGTCTGCTTTCGCAGGACGAGCGCGGCAAGCTCGAACGGGGCGCGCTCGACGTTTACGAAGAAAACAACATGACGATCGATTACCTCGAGATCAGCCCCGAGGTGAACGGCGATCCGTCGCTCGCCGTGCCGATCCTCGTGGCCTATATCGAGCGCAATCCCGATGTGAAGGCGATCATCACCTCGCACGGCACGGTCACCGGATTCCTGGGCAAGGCCCTGAAAGAGGCCGGCAAGGAGCCGGGCGAGGTCTTCGGTGCGGGTTACGACATCGTGCCCGCCGCCGTCGAGGCCGTGCAGGAGGGCTACGTCCAAGTCCTGTTCGACCAGAACCTCTTTCTGCAGGGCTTCCTGCCGGTGGTTCAGTGCGTCCTGTCCTCGACCTACGCCATTCCGGGTCTCGACATCGATACAGGCATCGGCCTGGTGACACCGGGCAACATCGACCAGCTCATCCCGGAGATCGAGGCGGGCATCCGCTGAGCTGCGTTCGCAACATGTGAATAAGAGTTGATGGTGGGGGCGTGTCCGGCGACGTCGGGCACGCCCCAACAAATTGACGATCGCCGACACGCGGCGATCAGGTAATGCGCTGAGGCCCCCTGCACGTTCCTGAACGGGCTACGCTTCGACTGGCCCGGCCAAGAGTCTCCACCCCGCCAGGGCCGCGACGCTTGTCGAGGCCGGTGGCGGGCGGGTAGAACCGTCGCAGCCGCCGGTAGGGCGCGCGTCGAGCACGAGCGGGAGGCCACGGGCCATGAGCAAAGTCATCATCACCTGCGCGGTCACGGGGGCGATCCATACCCCCACCATGTCGCCGCACCTGCCGATTACGCCAGACGAGATCGCGGCCGACGGCGTGGCGGCCGCCGAGGCCGGCGCCTCGATCCTCCACCTGCATGCGCGCGACCCGAACGACGGCCGGCCGACGCCCGACCCCGACGTCTTCATGGCCTTCCTGCCCCGCATCAAGCAGCAGTCGGACGCGGTCATCAACATCACCACCGGCGGCGGGCTCGGCATGACCCTCGACGAGCGCCTCGCCGCGCCGCGCCGGGCGAGCCCGGAGATGACCTCGCTCAATATGGGCTCCATGAACTTCGGTATCTACCCGATGCTGAACCGCTACAAGAGCTTCAAGTACGACTGGGAGAAACCCCATCTGGAGGGCACAAAGGACTTCATTTTCAGGAATACATTCAAAGATATCGAATACATTATGAAGGATCTAGGTGAAGGTCACGGCGTGCGCTTCGAGTTCGAGTGCTACGACATCGGCCACCTCTACAATCTGGCCCATTTCGTCGACCGCGGCCTGGTCAAGCCGCCGCTCTTCGTGCAGACCATCTTTGGCATCCTGGGCGGCATCGGCGCCGACCACGAGAACCTGATGCACATGCGGCGCATCGCCAACAAGCTCTTCGGCGACGACTACCGCTGGTCGATCCTGGCCGCCGGCCGCCACCAGATGAGCTTCGTCACCATGGGCGCGATGATGGGCGGCAACATCCGCGTCGGGCTGGAGGACAGCCTCTTTATCGGCAAGGGGGAGCTCGCGCCCTCCAACGCGGCCCAGGTGGCCAAGGCCAGGCGTATCGTCGAGGAGCTCTCCCTCGAAGTCGCAACCCCTGCCGAAGCGCGCGAAATGCTCGGCCTCAAGGGCGGCGATCAGGTCAACTTCTGACCTCCGCGCGGCGCACGCGTCTGGACGGGTGCCGGAGGCGCGCATGACGCTGACAGACACCGGATACGCAATCGAAGACGGCGCGACTGCCCAGAGGTTCCAGCGCGACGGCGTCGTCCACCTCGCAGGCGCCTTTACCGACTGGCTCGATGTCCTCCGCGCCGGCGTCGAGCGCAACATGCGCGCGCCCGGCGTCTACAAGAGGGAATACGAGCCGGAGGGTTCGAAAGGCTACTTCTTCGGCGATTACTGCAACTGGGCGTGCATCCCCGAATATCGAGACTTCGTGCTTCACTCGCACGCGGCGGCGCTGGCCGCCCGGCTCATGGAATCGAGCTCGGCGCGCTTCTTCCACGAGCATGTGCTGGTCAAGGAACCGCGGACCGAGTCACGCACGCCCTGGCACCACGACCTCCCCTACTATTGCATCGACGGGACGCACACGGTGAGCTTCTGGACCGCGCTCGACCCCGTCCCGCGCGCGATCTGCCTGGAGCTTGTCGCGGGCTCGCACCGGTGGGGTAAGTCGTTCATGCCCAAGAAGTTCGTGGGCGTCGACTATCAGCGCGAGGGTGAGGCGCTGGACACCATGCCCGACATCGATGCACGCCGCGACGAGTTCGAGATCGTCTCGTTCGACATGGCGCCCGGCGACGCCATTGCCTTCCACTTCCTGACCGTCCACGGCGCGCCCGGCAACGCATCGGCGTCTGCGCGGCGCCGCGCCTTCGTCCACCGCTGGGTGGGCGACGACGTGCGCTTCAAGGTGCGCCCCGGCGAGGTCTCGCCGCCGTTCCCCGAGGCGCACCAACGGCTACGCGACGGCGATCCCCTGGACGATCCCGAGTTCCCGCTCGTCTGGCCGGCGGGCGCTTAGCCCCTGGCACCTGAGGGCCGGGCCGCAAAGCGGCCCGGAGCGCGCGAACGCGCGCCGCGCCTTTGGCGCGTAGCCAAGCGAGCGGAGCGAGCGCCCGGCGCCTGAGGGGTAAGAAATAACCCCGCGTCAGAACTTCTCGGCGCGGAAGCTGCGATGGCAGCCGCCGCAGCCGGCACCGACGGCGCCGAAGGCACCCTGAAGGCTGGCGAGGTCGGTTCCCGCCGCCACCACCATCGCCTCCAGCGCCTTGCTCAGCGCGTCGGCCTTTTCGACCACCGCCGGGAAGGTGGTCCAGATCTCGGGCAAGGCCCGGGTCTTGCCGGCGAGCGCCGGGTTGTCGTTGCCGGACCCTGGCGGCCACATCGCGCCCACGTCCATGCTGGCGAGAGCGAGCAGGCTGTTGGCGATCCCGGTCGCCTGGGCCGCGTCGTAGGGAACCTGGCCCTTCGCGACCGCTGCGAGCTGGCCCATGTAGAAGCCGTTGAGCTGCATATAGGCTTGGCGCGCCTTGACCGCGCCCGAGTGGTCCTCCTGAGCGCTCGCCATGCCCGATCCGGTGAATACGGCCAGCGCCATCGCCAGCGCCGCCACGCCCGCTATCCATGCGCGTCTCTTCATCGCTTGCCCCCCTTGCCCGTGCATTGCGGGCCCAAATGCCTGCTGGAATGCTACCCCTCCCCGCTCCCCGCCGCTATCGCCAATTGCCGAGCCGCGACCGGGAACTGTCCTGAACAAGCGATTCACTCAGGTGGGGCAACACTCTAATCTTGCTGAAGGCAGGAAGGGAGACTCCTCATGCGCGTGACACGCCGGGCGGTGCTGGCTGGAGCGGCCGCGGCGCTTGCGGCGCCGGGGCTCGAACTCTCGGCCGGAGAGACGCTCTCGAAACGCATTCCGGTGACCGGAGAGCCGGTGCCTGCGGTCGGGATCGGAAGCTGGATCACCTTCAATGTGGGCGACGATCCGCTGCTGCGCGCCGAATGCCGCGCCGTCATGGCCGCCTTCTTCGAGGCGGGCGGGGGCATCGTCGATTCCTCGCCCATGTACGGCTGCTCGCAGGAGGTGATCGGCGACGCGCTGAAGGCGCTGGGCCGTCCGCCGGGCCTGTTCTCCGCCGACAAGGTCTGGACCCGCGCCGGCGGAGGCCCCGCGCAGATTGCGGAGACGACCCGGCGTTGGGGCGTGCCGCGCTTCGACCTGTTGCAGGTCCACAACCTGTTGGACTGGGAGAAGAATCTCGACACCCTCGACGCCATGAAGGAGACCGGCCGGCTGCGCTATACCGGCGTCACCACCTCGCATGGACGCCGGCACGACGAGCTTGAGGAGGTCATGCGGCGCCGGCCGCCCGATTTCGTCCAACTCACCTACAACATCGTGGATCGGGAGGCGGAACGGCGCCTGCTGCCGCTCGCCCTCGAGCGCGGGATCGCCGTCATCTGCAACCGGCCGTTCCAGCGCGGCCGCCTGCCGGACTGGCTTGCGGGCCGCCCGATGCCTGGCTGGGCGCAGGAAATCGAGGTGACCACCTGGCCGCAATTCCTGCTGAAGTTCATTCTCTCGCATCCCGCGGTCACGGTCGCTATCCCCGCAACCCGGCGTGTCGACCATTTGCGCGAGAACAAGTCCGCCGCCTTCGGCCCCGTACCGGACGCAGCCATGCGCCAGCGCATGGCGGAGCATGTGCAGAGCCTGTAGGACCGTGCCCTTCGGGCCTGGAGATTCGCGGAAGGCGGGGACGGCATAGAGGACCGCGATGGCAGGGCTGGAAGATCTCCTGCCGTTCGAGCCGCGGGTCTATTGGCGGCTCTTCGCGCTGGAGAACGAGGCGGTCTGGCCGGCGCAGCCGCTGCTGCTGGCGGCAGGCGCGCTGCTTGCGTTCTGCCTGCTGCCGGGGTGGCGGCCATCCGCGCATTGGCTCGGCCCTGCGCTCGCGGCGGCATGGCTCTGAGCCGGATGGCAGTTCGTGGCGCTGCGATACGGGACGGTCAATTGGGTCGCGCCAGCGCTCGCCTGGGGGTTCTATGCTGAGGCCGCGCTCCTGGCGGCGCTCGGCCTCTCGGGCCGGCTGCTCATCGCCGGGCGCGGGAGACGGGCTCAGGCCGCCATCGGGCTTCTGGCGGCGGCGCTACTGGCCTGGCCGATTCTCGCGCCACTCGACGGACGAACCTGGCGCGAGGCGGAAGTCTTTGCAGTCGCGCCCGATCCGACCGCCGCCGCCACGCTCGCCCTGCTTGCGCTCGCGACGCGCAGCCGGTGGATGGCCCTCTTATGTGTCGTACCGGCGCTGTGGCTTGCGGTCTCCGCACTCACCCTCATCACGATGGGGGCCTGGCAGGGTTGGGTGGTGCTTGCGGCCCTGCTCGCCGGCCTCGCGGCCTGCGCCGCACCCTCGCCAAGACCTGCAGGCGACCCGTGAACTGCATTCGCGCTTGTCTCCGCCGCGGAATGCGAACACTGTTGAGCCCTGACCGATTCCAGACGATCCGCCACTCGGAGCGCTTCGCCGTATGGACGGCGGATCGCCACGTAAAGAGCCGCGCGTGGCATGTGCCGGGCGTGTGAGCCGGCACTTGCTTCAGCTCCCTCGGGGCGAGCGTGGCGCTGACTGCTAGAGTGTAAACATACCGGGCCGCCGAGCCGACAGGATTGACCAGACCCACTCTCCGTCACATCGCCGAGCAGCTTGGTGTCTCCACGGCCACCGTGTCGCTCGCCATGCGCGGCAACGAGAGGATCTCGCTGAACACGCGAAATCGCGTCAAGGCCGCCCTGGCGGAAAATGGATACATCTACGCCCGCAGCGCAGCGAGCCTTCGCACGGCCAAGACCCACACCGTTGGCGTTATCCTCAACAATGTCTCCGATCCGTTCTTCAGTTCCTTGCTCGCATCGTTGGAAGAGGAGCTGGCGAAGACCGGCCGGACCGTTTTTCTGTGCAACACCAACGAGTCCTGCGAGCGACAGGCCGATTTCATCAGGACGATGGCGGAATACAACGCCGACGGCATCATCGTGTCTCCGGCGATCGCCTCCACGAAGGAGCAGTTTGCTCCTCGACATGTTCCCGTGCCGCCGCTCGTCTTCGTGTCGCGGGCCATGCTGGATTCGGGCTTTGACTACGTCGTAAGCGACGATCGTGAAGCAGGCCGGCTGGCGACGGAGCGATTGCTGAATCTCGGCCATCGCCGGATCGCGGTTGTTGGCGGTCACCCGAGCGCAAGCCCCTTCGGCGAGCGTTTGCGCGGCCATCGGGCAGCACTCAAGCGGGAATCGGTCGCTTTTGACGATGCGCTCGTCTGGCCGTCGGTGCCGACTCGTGTCGAAGGCTTCAGAGCGGCGCGCTGGCTAGCCGGGGTCGACCCTCAGCCGACTGCCGCGATCAGCTACAACGATTCGATCGCGCTCGGGCTGTTCTACGGCCTGGCGAAGGAAGGTCTGTTCCCCGGCAAGAACTTCGCGCTGATCGGCCACGAGGATGTGGAGGATTCGAGCCTCGTCAGCCCTTCCTTGAGCGTCACGCGGGTATCGCGGAAGGAGATGGGCAGGCAAGCCGCGGCAACGCTGATCGAGCGGATCGACAATCCTGACGCCCCGGCGCAGCGTATCGTCCTAAAAACGGAGCTCATCGTCAGGGAGACGTGCGGCGTGGCAGCGTCGCCGGAGCCCTGAGAGCCTGGGCGAAGCTCGAACCGTCCCGCTTCGTTGGCCACCGCGTAACCGGAGAGAGTGCCGTCGCCGACCGGTTCGCTCGGACGGTTGCTTGATTTCGCGTGCCCGCCCGGCAAGATGACGCCGGTCAGACGAAAGGCAGGAGATGAGCAAACAGGGCGATGCCCGCTACGTGGTCGCGACCGACGTCGGCGGCACCTGCACGGACGCGGTGCTGTTCGCCGCCGGCGAGCCGGTGCGCCTCGGCAAGGCGCTCTCCACCCCGCCCGACTTTGCTGACGGCGTGCTTGCTGCCGTTGGCGCTGCGGCAGAGGGCGTCGGCATCGCCACGGACACGCTGCTGGCGCAGACGGCGCTCTTCATGCACGGCTCGACGGTCGTGGACAACACGCTGGTCACCCGCACCGGCGCCAGGACCGGCCTGATCACCACCGAAGGTTTCGAGGACACGCTGACCATCACCCGCGGCGCCTACGGCCGCTGGGCCGGGCTTACCGAGGATGGCATCAAGCATCCGGTGGCGACCGACAGGGCCCCGCCGCTGGTGCCGGGCTCGCGCACCCGGGGCGTGCCGGAGCGGATGGACTACAAGGGCGCGGTGCTGCGCGAGCTGGACGAAGAGGCGGTGCGCCAGGCGGTTCGCTCGCTGGTGGACGACGATGAGGTCGAGGCGCTTGCGGTCTCCTTCCTCTGGTCCTTCTACAACGATAGCCACGAACGGCGCGTCGGCGACCTGATCCGCGAGATTGCGCCCGGTGTTTACGTGACGCTGTCGAGCGAGATCGCGCCGGTGCCGGGCGAATACGAGCGCGCCTCCACCACGGTCATCAATGCTTATGCGGGGCAAATCGCCAGCGAGTACATCACCAGCCTGCAGGCGCTGCTACGGGGGCGCGGGTATGACGGGCCGCTCCTCGTGATGCAGGGTTATGGCGGCCTGCTTCCGGCCGAGGAAGCCGCCGCGCGGGCGGTGGGCATGCTCGAATGCGGCCCCGCCGCAGGCGTCATCGGCAGCCGCCATCTCGGCCGGCTGATGGAAGACGAGGACATCATCGCCTGCGACATGGGAGGCACGACCTTCAAGGTGGGCGTGATCCAGGGCGGCGCCATCGACTATGCCCGCGAGCCGATGGTCGACCGCTATCACTATGTGGCGCCGAAGATCGAGGTGGTCTCCATCGGCGCCGGCGGCGGCAGCATCGTCGCGCTCGACCCCGCAACCGGCGTGCCGGGCGTGGGGCCGGCAAGCGCCGGCGCGCGGCCGGGGCCGGTCTGTTACGGGCTTGGCGGCAGCGAGCCGACTCTCACCGATGTCATGCTTCTCGTGGGCTACATGGACCCCGGCACCTTCCTCGGCGGCACGATTACGCTCGATGCCGAGAAGGCGCGGCAGGTCTTTACCGAGAAGATCGCCTCGCCGCTCGGCATGAGCGTGGAGGACGCCGCCATCGGCATCTACCGCATCGCCGCAGCGCAGATCGCAGACCTCATCCATGAGATTACGGTCGAGCGAGGCCTCGATCCGCGCGATTTCGTGCTGCATGCCTTCGGCGGCACCTGCGGCCTGCTCTGCGGCGTGTTCGGCGCCGAGCTTGGGGTGAAGCGCATCGTGGTTCCCTACACCGCCTCGGTGAACGCCGCCTTCGGCCTCCTTTCGGCCGATATCGTCCACGAGTACAGCGTGACCAAGACGCTGCCCGTACCGAGCCCGGCCGACGAGATCAACGATATCTATGCGCCGATGGTGGCCCGCGCCCGCGCACAGCTTACGTCCGAGGGGTTCGCGGGCGATACCATCGCCCTCGACTGGTCCATCGACCTGCGATACGGCCGGCAGGTGCACGAGGTGACGACGCCGGTCGCGGGCGGCGGACCCTTGGACGACGATGCCGTGGGCCGCCTCTCGGCGAACTTCGAGGCCCTCTACGAGCGTAAGTTCGGCCAGGGCTCTGCCTACCGCGCCGCCGGAATAGAGATGACGATGTTCCGCCTCACCGCGCGCGGCCTGGTGGAAACACCGCCGGTCGAGACGGCCGCGCTCAACGGCGCCGACCCGGAGCCAGCGTTGATCGGCCGGCGCGACATCTTCGTGGAGGCTGCCGGTGGGCTCGCACCGGCGGACATCTACGATTTCGAGCGGCTCGTGCCCGGCAACGTCGTCAACGGCCCGGCGGTGATTCACACCCCGATCACGACGATCGTCGTACAATCCGGCCAAACCGGCCGAGTTGACGCCTACCGCAACACCATCATCGAACTCGATTGAGGCCCGCCATGGACCCGATCACCTTCTCCATCATCCGCCATCGGCTCTTCCGCGTCATCGACGAGGCGGTGATCACGCTGAAGCAGGTCTCGGGCAGTGCGATCACCAACGAGGGCCACGACCTCATGGTCTCCCTATACCGCGCGGACGGCTCGCTGCTCATGGGCGGCGTCGGCTTCCTGCACCATCTGACCAGCGCCGCCGAGGCCTGCAAGGCGATCATCCGCCGCTTCGAGGGCGATATCGGCGAGGGCGACGTGTTCCTCACCAACTGCCCCTACACTGCGGCGCTCCACACCTCGGACATCTATCTGGTGGCGCCGATCCACCACGGCGGGCGGCTGGTCGCGTGGAGCGCCTGCTTCGTCCATGTCTACGACATCGGCGCCATGGTGCCCGGTGGCTTCAGCCCAGATTCGCGCGATATCTTCACCGAAGGCTTCAGCTCACCCGGTATCAAGCTGGTCGAGGGCGGGGAGATGCGTCGCGATGTGATGGATACGGTGCTCAACATGGTGCGCGCGCCGGAGATGGTGGCGCTCGACCTCTCCTCCATGATCGCGGCCAACAATGTGGCGCGGGAGCGGATGGTCGCGTTGATCGACAAATATGGCGCCGGGCCGGTGGACGAGGCCTGTGCGACGCTGGTCGAGCAGTCGGAGACGCTCTTCCGCAAGCGACTTCGCGAGCTTCCCGATGGCCGCTGGGAGGCGCGGCAGTATTTCGACATCGAGGGCGAGACCTACCGGGTGCTGCTGGCGATGACCAAGGAGGGCGACGAACTCACCTTCGACTTCACCGGCTCGAGCCCGCAGTCCCACTACGGCATCAACTGCACCTACTGGGCCTCCTGGGGCGGCTTCTTCGCCCCGCTCTTCCCGTTGCTCTGCTACGACATCACCTGGAACGACGGCGTTCTCAGACCGATCAGGATGATCGCGCCGGAGGGCTCGGTGGTGAACTGCACTCGGCCGGCGCCAGTCTCGCTCGCGACCGTGGGCGCGATCCAGTCGGTCAACAACGCCGCCTGTACCTGCATCGCCAAGATGCTGTCGGCGAGCGAGAAATACGCGAAGGAAGCAACGGCGGTCTGGCACGGGAGCCATTTCGCCATCTTCATGTTCGGCCTCAACCAGCGGCGTCAGGAGGCCATCGGCATCCTGACCGAGACCTTCGGTGGCGCCGGCGGGGCGCGCACCTTCGCCGACGGCATCGATGTCGGCGGCGAGATTCCCAATCCTATCGGCCGCATGGCCAACGTCGAGACCACCGAGGCGACATTCCCGGTGCGCTATCTGTTCCGCCGGGCGCGCCCGGATACCGGTGGGCCCGGCCGCTGGCGCGGCGGCAACGCGATCGAGTTCGCCCTGGTGCAGCACGATTCGCCCGAGGGCGGCATCAACTACGTGGTCTCCGGCAAGGGCACCGAGTTTTCCATGAGCGAGGGGCTGGGTGGCGGCTATGCCGGCGCGCCTTGCGCTTATCGCTGGGTGCACAACAACGAGGCCAGCGAGACCGGACGCAACGTCAATCCCTTCCCCACCTCGCTCGACGAGATGACAGGCAAGGCCGAGACCATTTCCTGGGGCGTCTTCCCGCTCAAGGGAGAGGACGCGCTCTATGTTCGCTCAGACGGCGGCGGGGGCTTCGGCGACCCGCTGGAGCGGGAGTCAGGGCGGGTGCAGGCCGATATCGAGGCCGGCATGGTGTCGGCGGACGTAGCGGCACGGGTCTACGGCGTGGTGACGGCGGCCGGCAAGGTCGACGAGGACGCGACCCGCGTCCGCCGTGCGGCACTCCGCACAGCCCGGCTGGCGACGCCGATGGCGGCCGAATGAACGGCACCCGCATATCGGCCACGCTTGTGGTGAACGAAAACCGCGCCATCGCCTGCGTGGCCTGCGGCCACGCTCTCGGCCCCGCCGGGGAGCCCTGGAAGGAGGCCGCCCGGCTCGACGAGCAGTCGATGCAGGGCGCCGGCGGCGCGCCCTACAGCAATGCCGAGCGGGTCCTGCTGCGGCGCTTCTTCTGCCCCGGCTGCGGCACCCTGCTGGATTCGGAATCGGCGCTCGCGGGCGATCCCTTCCTCACCGACATCGTGCGGGTGTAGGGAAGCCTCGTGCACGAGATCGCCATCCGGCAAGAGATCATCGACCGGGTCGTAAAGCGGCGCGGGCGGATGCGCCTCTTCGAGCGGCTCGATCCGGCCCGCACGGCGGCGGTCTACATCGACATGCAGGTGACCTTCCTGGCGCCCGGCGCGCCGGTGGAGGTGCCAATGGCGCGCGCCATCGTGCCGCAGATCAACGCGCTCAACGCGCGCCTCAGGGCGCTCGGGGTGCGCATCTACTGGATCGCCCACGCCAATACGAGCCGCGAAGGCGCATCGGACTGGCCGGGCTTCTTCGATCACTTCGTCTCCGACGAGGCGCGCGAGCGCACCATCGCCGGGCTCGCCCCCGGTGCGGATGGGCAGAAGCTCTGGCCCGAATTAGAAGTCGCCGAGGACGATACGATCCTCTTCAAGAACCGCTACAGCGCGCTGATCGCGGGCTCCTCGTCGCTGGAGACGATGGCGCGCGGCCGCGGCATCGACACGCTGCTCATCGGCGGCACCAAGACCGACGTCTGCTGCGAATCGACCGCGCGCGACGCCATGATGCTCGACTTCAAGACCGTGATGCTCGCCGACTGCTGCGCCGCGCTCTCCGACGAGGAGCACCGCAACGCACTGGAAACCATCATCCAGCAGTTCGGCGACGTGATGACGGCGGATGAGGCCCTGGCCGCCCTTGAAGCCGGGTAGCGTTTCTCCTTCCAGCGACAAGGAACGCCGGAGAGACCGACCCGCACAACCCGATTGGGCGGTGCGCGCCAATGCTGCTAGCATCCAGCACGCACTGACGGAGTTGCTTGTCAGCCGTCCAGGCGCGGGGGACCGAGCGGGAGAGCGCGAGTGGCGTTGACCACGTTGAAGGAGATGGCGGGAACACGACGAGCCAAGTTCGGCACGCTCGTGATCGAGCTCGCCTCGCCCGGTATCGGCTACATCCTCAAGGCCGGCGGCGCCCAGTTCGTCTTCCTCGACATGGAACATTCCGGCTTCGGCTTCGACACGGTGAAGCAGCTCCTGCGTTACATGGAGGCGGCGGCGTTGCCGGCGATCGTGCGCGTGCCGTCCCGCCACTACCACCACATCGCCCGGGCCCTGGACATGGGTGCCGAGGGGATCATGACGCCCATGGTGGGCACGGTGGAGGAAGCAGCCCGCATCGCGGCGCACGCGAAGTATCCGCCCTTGGGCCACCGCGGTGTCGCGCTCGGCGTTGCCCACGACCGTTACGCGCCAGGTTCTCCGGTGACCAAGATGCGCGCCGCCAACAAGCGGGTCGCTGTGTTTCTCCTGGTGGAGACCCTTGAGGGAGTCGAGAACGTCGACGAGATCGCCGCGGTCGAGGGGATCGACGGAATCTGGATCGGGCATTTCGACCTCAGCACGTCGCTCGGCATCCCCGGCCAATTCGACCACCCCGATCTCATTGCAGCGGAGGACCGTGTCGCGCGCGCCTGCGCCAGGCACAAGAAGTCCTTCGGCTGCCTCGTCATGAATGTTGAGAGGGGTATCACCGCCTACCACGCGGGTTTCGACATGATTTGCTATTCCGGGGACGTGTGGCTGCTGCGGGAGACTCTCGCCCGCGGCATCGGCGACCTGAAGGCCGCGCTCGGCGGCCGGCGGAAGGGATAGGCAGGGATGCCGAGCGGCGCCTTACGCGCGATGATGGGCACGAGGCAGCCCAAATTCGGCTCGTTCGTGATCGAATTCGACAGCCCCGGAGTGGGGCAGATCCTCAAGGCCGCCGGCTGCGAGTACGCTCTGCTCGACATGGAGCATTCCGGCTTCGGCTACGATCAGCTCAAGCGGATGCTGCGCTTCTACCAGGCGGCCGATCTGCCGGTGATCGTCTCCACCGTCGGCGGCGACTACGACATGGTCGCCCGTGCGCTCGACATGGGGGCGGACGGCATTCAGCCGGCGAAGGTCGGTAGCGCCGAGGAAGCGCGCGCCATCCTCGATCACGTCCGCTATGCCCCGAAGGGCGCGCGTGGAGTCGCACTCGGTATAGCCCACGACCGCTACCGGCAGCGCCCTGCGGCGCCCGCGCTCCGCGCCGCCAACAGGGACGTGGTGTTCTTCCCCAAGATCGAGACGCCCGAAGGGATCGAGGAAATCGAGGCGATCG
The DNA here is from genome assembly GCA_965262755.1 of Alphaproteobacteria bacterium. GTDB lineage: Bacteria > Pseudomonadota > Alphaproteobacteria > UBA828 > UBA828 > WTGU01. The sequence continues at coordinate 3,978,282 of OZ253557.1, forward strand.
CCGCGCTCGATGGCGTGGACGGCATCTGGATCGGCCACTTCGACCTTTCGGTCGCCATGGGGATTCCGGCGAAGTTCGATCATCCGAGGTTCCAGGCGGCGATGCAGCGCGTGGGCGCAGCCTGCACGCAGTACGGCAAGTCGCTCGGCCGCATTTACGAAGACACCGAGACCGGGGTGGCACTGCATGACATCGGCGTCGACTTCCTATGCTATTCTGGGGATGCTTGGCTGGTGCAGCGCGGTGTCGCGGAGGGCATCGCCGCGCTGCGAAAGGCGTGCCGTGGCCCGCGCATGGGCGCCGCCGGCGGGCGATAGTTTAGAGGAGTGCGCGGCGCCGTCGCGCCGAACGAGGGGAGACCATCAATGGCAATCGGAACGATGCGGTCAATGATCGGCGGGGTCGCCGCGCTCGCGCTGCTTGGGGCGGGATCAAGCGCCGCCTGGGCCGAGAGCGCCGCAGAAATCGCGGTGCGCGAGGCCAAGAAGTATGCCGGAACCGAGATCAACGTGATCTGGGAGGCCGGGCTCCAGTCGCTGGGCCCGCAGAACTTCTCCGGTCCGAAGTGGGAAGAGCTCACGGGGATCAAGGTCAACGTGATCGAATCCCAGGTCAACGAGATGTTTCCCAAGATGCTTCAGGAGCATCGGGCGGGAACGGGCGCCTATGATGTGCTGAGCGTGGTGCCTGCCTGGATGGGCGACATGGTGCGTGCCGGCGCCGTCGAGCCGCTCGACGAATACGTCGACAAGTACGGCTATCGCGATGAGCTCGAGGATATCGGCGACGTCTACCGCGAGAACCAGATGAGGGTCGGCGACACCATCTACGGCTTCCCGGATGATGGCGACGTGCTGATTCTCTATTACCGGAAGGACATCTTCGAGGAGATGGGCCTCTCGGTGCCCACCACGTGGGACGAGTTCTACGAGGTCAGCAAGGCGATCACCGACGCAAAAGCGCCGGAGGTTTACGGAGCCGGCTTCATGCGGGTGCGCGGCCTCCTGCACTACTTCTATCAGGAGCGGGCACGGAACGAGGGCTGCAAGTTCTTCGATTCCGAGTCCATGAAGGCAACGGTTAACGGCCCCGGCTGCGTCAAGGCGCTCGCCGGCATGGTGAAGGACAACACCACCATGCCGCCAGGCATCGAGCAGTGGGGCGCGATCGAGTCGCTGGCCGCCTTCAACGCCGGCCAGATCGCCATGACTCAGTGGTGGCCGCCGGTCGGCCGCTGGTCGGCGGGCTATGGCACCGATGACATCGCCATGCAGTGGGTGCCGCCGTCGGTGGTCTCGGGCAACGTGGGCTATGCGCTGCCGCCGGGCGGCCATCCCCAGCTCGCCGCCGGTTTCTCGATGGCAGTCTCGTCCGACAGCAACAACAAGGACGCGGCTTACCTCTACATCCAGTGGATCAACAGCATCGACATCAGCGGCCAGCGGGTGCAGCTGCCCTACACGCTGCGCGATCCCTTCCGCAAGTCGCACTTCTCGTCTCCGGAGTACCAGTCGCTCTGGCCGGATGCGAAGGAGTATCTCGATGCGTTGCAGGCGGGCGCGGTCTCCGGCCTGCTCGATCTCTCGATCATCAACACCTTCGCCTACGAGGATGCGTTGGCGATCGGGCTTCAGGCGGTAATGGGCGGAGCCGACCCGCAGTCGGAGCTCGACGGCGTTGCCGATGCCTGGGACGAACTCACCGAGAAGGTGGGCGTCGACGCGCAGCGCGAGGCCTATATGCAGTGGGCCTCGAAGCCGGCGGCCTATCCGGGCGACTGAGCCGGACTATCGGAGGGGGCGCAGCGGGCGCCCCCTCCCCCTCTTTCCCCTCCCCCACCGAAAGCTCGGCAGACGCCGATATTGACGCGCGCGCCCTGCACGTGGAACGTCAGGGCGCTGTCTTCCGCCGAGTCGGAGTCGCTTGGCCCGCTGCATGGGGGGAATCGGGATGAGGGCGCTTCTGTCAGCCTTGGCCGGAATCGCGTTCGCGGTCCCGGCAATGATGACCACCGCGAGCCACGCCGAACAGGGCGGCCTTTATTTCGGCTTCGACGTCGGCTTGTACGATTTTGACTTGCCGGGGAAGGCTTCGGAGTTCCTGGGCTGCAGTGACGACGGCTGCGGCGACATCGCGTCTCCCAGCTATGACGACACCAGTTTTCGCGTAGGCGGTGTCGTGGGAATGGGCCTCACCGAGATGGTTCGCGCCGAGGCCGAGGTCTTCTTTGACATAGACACGGCATCGGGAAGCGAGCAGCAGGCGCAGGGACTGACCGCCTCGGTCTCCGGCGATGTCCGCACCTATGGGGTGATGCTCAACTCCTGGGTCGACATCGGGGCCGATAGCGCGTGGGGCGTCTATCTCGGTGGCGGCGCCGGAATGCTGTTCGCCAAGACGAGCCACCGAATTGTGGATAGAGCGCAAAATGCGCTCCAAGGTAGTGGCGACGACACAGACACGGAATTCGCGTATCAAATTGGACTGGGTGTTCACTTCCAAGGGTGGCACGTCGGATACCGATACCTGAAAACCGGCGACCTCAACGATTACGGCGAGGTCACTCAACATGTCCTCCTGGTCGGCTTGCGCATGTGGTGAGCCGCAAGCTCCGCCCCACGAGTTGATGAGCATGGCGACCGTGAGTGACCATATGTCGCTCACAAGGCCTCTCCCCACGCTCTGAAAAATCAGCGCCGACGGGCCCGCGCAGCGCTGGCCAAGGCAGGGTCGAAAGCCTATTCTCCCGCGCGCTCGGCTTCGGAGAAATCGCGCCTATGCGCATCGTTCGGCACTGGCAGTCAACGCCTGCAGACGCGCGCGCCGCGGTGGTCGCCATCGGCAATTTCGACGGCGTCCATCTGGGCCACCGCGCTGTCGTGGAGAAAGGCCGGCGAATCGCCCGCGCCCTCGGGGCACCGCTCGCCGTGCTCACCTTCGAGCCGCACCCGCGCCAGGTGCTTGCGGCTCCCGATGAACCCTTCCGGCTCACGCCTTTCCGGGTCAAGGCACGTCATCTTGCCGGTCTAGGTATCGAGATCCTTTATGTCGCACGGTTCGATCGCACCTTCGCCGCCCGCGAGCCTGCATCTTTCGTCGCAGACGTAGTAGCGGCGGGGATTGGCGCCCGCCACGTCGTGGTCGGTCACGACTTCGCTTTCGGTCGAGGGCGCGCCGGCACCGTCGCCCTGCTTTCAGAGATCGGCGCATCGCTCGGGATCGGCGTGACAAGTATCGAAGCGGCTGGCACAGGCACGGAAGTCCATTCGGCGAGCCGGGCGCGCCGGTTGCTGGCGGACGGCGACGTTGCAGCGCTGCCTGCGGTTCTCGGCCGCTATTGGGAAATCGATGGCCACGTGGTCACGGGCGATCGCCGTGGCCGAACTATCGGCTTCCCGACAGCCAATCTGCGCACCGCCGGGATTCTCCATCCGGCGCGTGGCGTCTATGCCCTGTGGGCCCAGCCCTTCGGCGACAGCGACGATGGACGCTGGCACCCGGCGGTGGCCAATCTCGGCCGCCGGCCGACGTTCGACAAGACGGAGGACCTGCTCGAAGTGCATATCTTCGACTATGCCGGTGATCTTTATGGCAAGCGCCTGCGCGCCGCCTTCGCAGACCGGGTTCGGCCCGAGCGCCGCTTCGACGGTATCGAGGCCCTGAAAGCGCAGATCGCCACGGACTGCGACATCGCCCGTGCCATCCTCGCTAGCATGCCGGCGCCGGACGCCGAAGAGTCCGACGTCCTGCCCCGCCGCCAGGTGCGCTCATGACCGCCGATTACCGCGATACCGTCCTCATGCCGCGCACCGCCTTCCCCATGAAGGCACGGCTGCCGGAACGCGAGCCGGCGATGGCCGCACGCTGGGAAGAGATCGGTCTCTACCGGCGCCTGAGAGAGGCCTCCGCCGGCCGGCCCAAGTTCATCCTTCACGACGGCCCGCCCTACGCCAACGGCCATCTCCACCTAGGCACCGCGCTGAACAAGATTCTCAAGGATGTCGTCGTGCGCTCCCAGCAAATGCTGGGCAAGGATTCGGTCTACGTGCCGGGCTGGGATTGCCACGGGCTGCCGATCGAGTGGCAGGTCGAGCAGGCCTACCGTAAGGAAGGCCGCGACAAAGATTCCGTCCCGGTCAGCCGCTTCCGCGCCGATTGCCGTGCCTTCGCCGAACACTGGATCGACGTGCAGCGCGACGAGTTCAAGCGGCTCGGGGTGATCGGCGACTGGGACGATCCCTATACCACCATGAGCTTCGAGGCCGAGGCGCAAATCGTGCGCGAGCTCGGCCGCTTTCTCGTCGACGGCAGCCTCTATCGCGGAGCCCGGCCGGTGATGTGGTCGCCGGTGGAGAAAACGGCGCTTGCCGAGGCCGAAATCGAGTACCACGACCACACGTCCGTGGTGATCACCGTCGCCTTCCCGGTGATCGAGAGCCCGCTTGAGGCCGTCCGCGGCGCCGCCATCGTCATCTGGACGACGACGCCCTGGACCATCCCCGGCAACCGCTGCATCGCCTACGGCGAGGCGGTGCGCTATCTGGTGCTAGAAGTGACAGAGGTCGCGGAGGGCGCCGCGGTGACCCCCGGCTTGCGGATCGCCGCTGCCGAAGAACTCGCGCCTACCCTCTGCGCGGAGACCGGCGTGACCGGCCACCGGGTGATCGCTTCAGGGCTCCCCGGCACCGCCTTCGCCGGAACCGTCTGCGCCCACCCCCTGCGCGATCGCGGCTACGACTTTCCCGTGCCGCTCATCCCGGCGGATCACGTGACCACCGAGCAAGGCACCGGCTTCGTCCATATCGCACCGGGTCATGGCGCCGAGGACTTCGAGGCGGTCACGCGCTACAACGCCGGCCTGGCCGCAAACGGCGGTGAACGGAGGCCCATCGAGACTCCAGCGACGGTGGACGACGACGGCTGCTTCTACGATCACGTGCCGGGCTTTGCCGGCAAGCACGTCTACAAGGTGAACGACGAGATCGCCGACGCGCTGGCCGCCGCCGACCGCCTGCTCGCGCGCGGCAAGCTGGTCCATTCATACCCTCACTCCTGGCGCTCCAAGGCGCCGCTGATCTTCCGCAACACGCTCCAATGGTTCATCAGCATGGAGACGACCGGCCTCCGCGCCACCGCGCTCGATGCCATCGACCAGGTACGCTGGGTGCCGCCGAGCGGCCGCGCACGCATTCGCTCGATGATCGAGACCCGGCCGGACTGGGTGCTTTCGCGCCAGCGCGTCTGGGGCGTGCCGATCGCGGTCTTCGTCTCGCGCGAGGACGGCACACCGCTGCGCGACCCCGACGTGGTCGAGCGCATCGCCGCCGTCGTCGAGGCCGAAGGGGCCGACGCTTGGTTCACCAGCGACAAGGCGCGCTTCCTTGCGCCGAATTACGACCCGGATGCGTACGACAAGGTCACCGACATTCTCGACGTCTGGTTCGAGAGCGGCACGACCCACAGCTTCGTACTCGAGAAGCGGCCGGAGCTGATGTGGCCGGCGTCCCTCTACCTCGAAGGGTCGGACCAGCACCGGGGCTGGTTCCACAGCTCGCTCCTCGAATCCTGCGGCACACGCGGCCGTGCGCCTTACGACGCCGTGCTCACCCATGGCTTCGTTGTCGACGGCGAGGGGCGCAAGATGTCGAAGTCGCTCGGCAACGTCATCGCCCCGGAGCAGGTGAACGAGCGCTACGGCGCCGACATCCTCCGCCTCTGGGTGGTCAGCACTGATTACGCCGAAGACCTCAGGATCAGCGACGAAATCCTGCGTCACCAGGTCGATTCCTACCGCCGTTTGCGCAATACGCTCCGCTACCTGCTGGGGAACCTGGCCGATTTCAACGCAGGCGAGCGACTGCCGGCAGATGCGATGCCAGCGCTGGAACGCTGGGTGCTGCACCGGCTCCACGGCCTCGACCGCGATGTCCGGCGCTGGTGCGAGGCGTTTGCGTTCCACGAGATGTTCATGGCGCTGCACCATTTTTGCGCGGTCGATCTCTCGGCCTTCTATTTCGACATCCGCAAGGATTCGCTCTATTGCGACCCGGACGATTCGATGCGCCGGCGCGCCGTCCGCACCGTGCTCGACACGCTGTTCGATTGCCTGACCGCCTGGCTCGCGCCCTTCATCTGCTTCACTGCCGAGGAGGCCTGGCTCACGCGCTATCCCGACGACGAGAGCGTGCATCTGCGCGTGTTCCCCACGCTGCCGGCGAAGTGGCAGGATGACGCGCTGGCCGAGCGGATCGAGCGCATGCGCGCGGCGCGCCGCGTCGTCACCAAGGCGCTGGAGCAGGCCCGCGCCGCGAAAGATATCGGCTCGTCGCTGGAGGCGGCACCCACCGTATTCGTCCATGAGCGCTACCGTGACGCCCTCGGCTACGAGGACGACGATTGCGCGACGCTCTTTATTACCTCTGATGCGCGCATCGCTCCGTTGAGCGAATCGCCTGACGACTGCACTGTCGTGACTTTGCCGGACGTGCCCGAGGTAGCAGTGTTGTTCGCCCGGGCGACGGACGAGAAGTGCGCGCGCTGCTGGCGACTCCTGCCCGAGGTCGGCAGCGATGAGCGCCATCCCGATCTCTGCGACCGCTGCGTGAGCGCCGTCGACGCTGCCCGCAAGGCGGCCGCCTAGCAGGCCGCGCGGAACCGGGGTCGGGAACGACGATCGTGCTCCGCCTGGGCCTCCCAGTTGCGGCGGCCATCATCGCTGCGGACCAGATCAGCAAATGGGCCGTGCGCGATGCGCTCTGGGATCCGCTCCGGCGCATCGAGGTGACCTCGTTCTTCAATCTCGTCCCGGTCCAGAACAAGGGCGTCAGCTTCGGGCTTTTTCAGAGCGAGGGTGCCGGCATGTGGTTGATCGTCGGCCTCGCGCTCGCGATTTCGGCCGGGCTTGGCGTCTGGCTGAGCCGGACCCGGCTGCGCTGGCCGGCCTCCGCCCTTGGTCTCGTCATCGGCGGCGCGATCGGCAACGTCATCGACCGCGTGCGCTTCGGCTGGGTCATCGACTTCCTCGATTTCCATGGCGGCGGCTACCATTGGCCCGCGTTCAACATCGCCGATGCGGCAATCAGCGTGGGCGTGGTCATGCTGTTGGTGCACAGCTTCTTGATGAAGCCGCACAAAGAGCCTAGAAAAGAATCATGAAGCAGGAGGCACATCGGTCGATTTGCTGCCCAAGGATCGGTCGCGGCTTGGCACTGGGCCTCGGCGCACTGGCGCTGGCGGCGACTCTTTCTGCGTGTGAGGGGGGTATCGGCGATGCCCTCGGCCTCGGCAAGAATGCGCCGGACGAGTTCGCGGTTGTGCGAAGCGCGCCGCTTACGCTACCGCCGGACTTCACGTTGCGTCCGCCCCGGCCGGGTGAAGCACGTCCCAATGAGGAATCGGTCCGTGAACAGGCGAAGGTCACCCTGTTCAACGAGGCCGGCGCCCTCGCCATCGATGACTCCTCGGCGGCGGCGGCGACGCAGGGCGAAGCTGCATTCATCGAGCGGGCCGGTGCGGCCGATGTGGACCCGAATATTCGCCATATCTTGGATCGCGAGTTTTCGGGCTACGCCTCGGAGGACGAGAGCTTCATCGACTCGCTCCTGTTTTGGCAGGAAGAGCAACTGCCGGGCGAAGTGGTCGACGCGGCGGCCGAGGCCGAGCGGCTGCGTGAGAACGCCGAGGCAGGCAAACCCGTGACGGCGGGCGAGACGCCGACGATCAAGCGGCGCGAGAAGGCGCCTCTCGAAGGAATCTTCTGAGTTTACGCGGCGAGGCCGCGCCCTGACCGACCCCCTATCCATCAATACACTACCGGCCGTGAAGCAGGATGCAGGCGTCTGCCTCGCCGAGGCTGTCGGACCCAGTGGTATTGCGCGCGCCACGGCCGCCACGCTGACAGATGCTCGCCGCCCGGTGCGCCGGCTCAGCGTCGCGGCAGCCGATGCCCGCGCCGTCGGTGCGCTGATGGTGCACTTCATGCTAGAGACCGTGATGGCCGCACATCTGCTGGGCGTCGACCCCTACGATCAGCCGGCGGTGGAGCGGGGCAAGGGGCTGGTGCGCCGCTACCGGGAGGCCGAGCCATGAGAATTCGTCTTCTGCCGGAGGGCGTGGTCAATCGAATCGCGGCGGGAGAGGTAATCGAGCGGCCGGCATCGGTGGTCAAGGAACTGGTCGAGAACGCCATCGATGCAGGCGCGCGCTCCATCGAGATTACGCTGGAGGAGAGCGGCCGCCGCCTCATTCGGGTCGCCGACGACGGCCGCGGCATGGACCGCGACGAGCTGCCGCTTGCGCTGGCCCGCCACGCCACCTCCAAACTCACCGAGGACGACGATCTTTGGTCGATCAAGACCCTCGGCTTCCGCGGCGAGGCGCTTCCCTCCATTGCCGCCGTCAGCCGGCTCACGCTCACCAGCCGCCGGGCCGGGTCCGACAACGCCTGGTCGATCGAAGCCGCCGGCGGCGCCCCCGCCGCGTGTACGCCCGCCGCCCGCCCGCAGGGGACCACCGTCGCTGTGGCGGACCTCTTCTATGCCACGCCAGCACGGCTCAAGTTCCTCAAGGCGCCACGCACCGAATCGGGCCATGCCGCGGATACCGTCAACCGCCTTGCCATGTGCCATCCGGCCATCGGCTTCACCCTGGTCGACGACGGCCGCACCGTGCTGCGCGACGGGCCACACGAGGACGCACCGGTTGGAAGGCTCGCCCGGCTCGCGCTGGTCATGGGCCGCGACTTCGCGAACAACGCGCTCCCCATCGACGCCGAGCGCGACGGCGTGCACCTCACCGGCTATGCCGCGCTCCCCACCCTCAACCGCGCGAGTGCGCAGCATCAATATCTCTTCGTCAACGGCCGGCCGGTGCGCGACCGCCTGCTGCACGGCGCCGTGCGCGCGGCCTATGCCGACTTCCTCCATCGCGGCCGCCATCCCATGGCGGCGCTCTTCGTCGACCTCGCACCCGACTTGGTGGACGTGAACGTTCACCCGACGAAGGCCGAGGTGCGCTTTCGCGATACGGCCCTGGTGCGCGGCCTCATCGTCGGCGCACTCAAGCGCGCGCTCGCCGCCGCCGGGCATCATGCGGCGACGACTGTTGCCGACGACGCCCTTGCTGCGCTCAGACCGCATTCAGGAGCGATCGGCGGCGATCGCGGTGGCGCCGCCGATCGGGGCTACGGCCTCACGCCGCCATCCCGGGCACCGCTGCTGGCCGAAGCCCATGCCCGCTTTCAGGCGCCGCTGGATTCGCCCTCCGCCCGGATCGAGAGTCCGCCACCGGATGCCGCGGCTACGGCACCGGCGGTGGAGATCGAGGAACGACCGCCTGCGGCCTATCCCTTGGGAGTCGCCCGCGGGCAGGTACACGGCACCTACGTCGTGGCCCAGACCGAAGACGGCATCGTCATCGTCGATCAGCACGCCGCCCACGAGCGCATCGTCTACGAGCGGATGAAGGCGGCTCTCGCCGAGTCCGGCATCCAGCGTCAGATGCTGCTGATCCCGGAAGTGGTCGAGCTGGACGAGGCGGCGGTCGGCAGGCTGGAGTCACGGGCCGGCGAGTTGGCCGATCTCGGCCTGGTGTTGGAGCGCTTCGGCGCGGGCGCCGTGGTGGTGCGCGAGGTGCCAGCGCTCATCGGCAACGGCGACACGCAGGGCCTGGTGCGCGACCTCGCCGACGAGCTGGCCGAATGGGACAATTCCTCGACTCTGCGCCAGCGGCTCGCGGACGTGTGCAGCACGCTCGCTTGCCACGGCAGCGTCCGTGCCGGCCGCAGGCTCAACGCCGACGAGATGAACGCGTTGTTGCGCCAGATGGAGACGACCCCCCACGCCGGCCAGTGCAATCACGGCCGGCCGACCTACGTCGAACTGAAGCTCGCCGATATCGAGCGCCTGTTCGGCCGTCGTTAGGCGAACTCAGTCGCCGAAATAAGCGCTTGCGATGTCGGCCGACTCGCGAAGCTCCTCCGGTGTCCTCTTGTCGCCGATGCGGCCGGTCTCGAGCAGATAGACCTCCTGCGCGAGGCTCATGGCGAAGTTCGCGTTCTGCTCGGTGATCACGATGGTGAGGCCGAGCCGTTCGTTGAGATCCTTGAGCACGGCGGCGATCTCCAGGCACACACGCGGCGCGAGACCCAGAGTCGGCTCGTCCACCATCAAGAGCTTGGGGCTCGACATCAACGCCCGGCCGAGCGAGGCCATCTGGCGCTCACCCCCCGACTGGGTGGCGGTCTCCTGGTTCTGCCGCTCTTCCAGGCGGGGGAAGAGGTCGAAGACGGTCCTCAGGTTCTCCTCAATCGCGTCGCGCTTGCGGTAGGCGCCGACGAGCAGGTTCTCCTTCACTCCCATGAAGGGGAAGAGGTTGCCGCGTTCGGGTGCATAGCCGATCCCGAGCCGGACGATTCGCGCAGGCGCCATTCGGCTGATGTCGCGGCCTTCGAATTGGATTTGTCCGCGCCGCCGGGTGAGGCCGATGATTGAGTCGAGGAGCGTCGATTTGCCGGCACCGTTGGGGCCGATGACGGCGACAATCTGGCCCGCGTTTACGTCGAGCGAGACGCCGTGGAGCGCCTGCGCGCGGCCATAGAAGACGTCGAGGTCGCTGATACTCAGGATCGCCACGGCCGTCTCCCCTGCCCTCGCCTATTGCCCGAGGTAGGCATCGCGGACGGCCGCATCGCGCACCACTTCGTCGAAGGTCCCCTCGGCGATAGCGGCACCGAAGGACATCACGATGACCCGGTCCACCAGCGGTGCGAGCGCGCGCAGGTCGTGGCTCACGATGATGTACGTGAGCCCGTCTTTACGCTTCTTCTCGACCAGCAGTTCGGAGATCTGAGCGATCTCCCTGAGCGTGAGGCCGGCGAAGACCTCGTCGAGGAGCAGCAGCTTGGGCGAGACGGCGACGTTCCGCGCCATCTCCAACCGGCGCAAGTCGCCCATGGCGAGCTCGCTCGGCAACGCGTCGATCTGCTCGTCGGAGAAACCGACGCTGCGGCCTATCTCCGCCTCGGCTGCAGGGTCCGCTCCCTCGGCGATGAGCTTCCAGATATCGTCGGGCGCCATGCCGACGCGGATATTGGCGCCGACCGACATCTCGCCGAAGGGCTGGGGCACCTGATAGGTGCGCGCGATGCCGCGCTTGACCCGCTTGTGGGTGGGCACGCGCGTGATGTTCTGGCCCTCGAACCAGATCTCGCCGCTGGTGGGTTTGAGCTCCGCCATGATCACGTTGAAGACGGTGGTCTTGCCGGCGCCGTTGGGGCCGATCAGGCCGAGGGTCTCGCCCTCCCCTACCTGGAAGGAGATCCCCTGCACGGCGCGGATTCCGCCGAAGCTCATGTGGAGGTCGCGCACCTCCAGCAACGGGACCACCGTCTCCGCCGTCATCGCCGCCACTCCTGCACCTTGCGCCCGGCATCGGCGATCAGGCTGTAGATGCCCTCGGGCCGGACGACGTAGAGCACCAGCGCGATTACACCATAGAGGAGATAGCGCTCCATGCCGGGCATCACCGGCCTGAGATACTCGAGCAGGACGGTGAGGAAGTAGGCGCCCATGATCGGGCCGATGATGGTCTCCGCACCGCCGAGCAGCGCCGCGACCAGAATGGTGAAGAGGAAGTTGATCTCGAACATGCCGCGCGGCGCGATCGAGCCGAGATAGTGGACGTAGAAGGCGCCGCCGATGCCGGAGACCGTCGCGCTCACGGTGAAGGCGAAGAGCTTGAGCTTGGTGGTGCTATGCCCGGTACTGCGGACCGCCTCCTCGTTCATCCTGATGGCGCTCAGAGCGACGCCGAGGCGCGTGCGGATGAGGAGCCAGAGCACGACGCCGATCACGAACATGATACCGAAGCTGAGGTAGTAGTTGTTCACGGCGCCGGTGACGATGCTCTCGAGGCCCGAGATGCCTCGCGTGCCGCCCGTTACCTTGGGCGCCACCACCTTGGTGAGCTGGTAGAGGATCTCCATGAAAGCGAGCGTCACCAGCGCGAAATACGTGCCGCGGATGCGTAGCGCCGGCAGGAAGAAAAGCGTGCCGCCGACCATCGTAGCGACCACTGCCGCCGGAATGCTGTAATAGATCGGCACCCCGTATCGGAAGCTCAGGATCGCCGTCGTGTAGCCGGCGATGCCGATCAGGAAGGGATGGCCGAAGCTGATGTAGCCGGTCCTGCCCGAGAGGAAATCCCAGCTCATGGCGAACATCGCCAGGAAGTGCGCGAAGATCAGGATGCGCAGCGTGCCGGTGCCGACCACGAGCGGCAGCAGGCACATGAGCACGCCGAAGGCGAGCCACCAGCCGAGATAACGCAGGGTCTCGCGGTCGATGCTCACGGCTCAGAGCTCCGCCTTGCCGAAGAGGCCCTTGGGCCGCACCAGCAGCACCAGGATGATGAGCAGCATGGTGGAAACGCCGCGCAACTCGGCCGCGATGATCGTGGTCGTGATGGTCTCCACGAAGCCGATGATGTGGGCAGCGATCAGGCTACCCACGATACTGCCGATGCCGCCGACGATCACCACGGCAACCGAGATGATGAGCGGGAACACCCACATGTGCGAGTCGAGCTGGGTGAAGGTGGCGAAGAAGACCCCGGCGATGGCGCCGAAGGCGCCGGAGAGCGCCCAGGTCACCATGCTGATGATGCTGGGTTCGATACCCGAGATCACCGCGCCCTTACGGTCCATGGAAACCGCGCGGATGGCGCGACCGATATGGGTTCGTCGAATGAAGAGCATGAGGCCGGCGAGCACCACCCAGCTCACGCCCGTGGCGAGCAGGATGTTCATGGTGACCGAGATGCCCTCGAAACGGAGAACGCCGCGGATCACCGGCCACATGGTCTTGGGCGCGGCGCCGAAGATCACCACGATCAGCGCCTGCATGACGACGGCGAGAATCAGCGTCGAGATCTCGACCGCGATCGGGTTGTCTTCCAACCGACGGACCAGGAGAAGATAGGTGAGCAGGCCGAAGATCACGCCCGCCAGTATCGCCAGGATGAAGCTCGCGAAGACCGGCAGCCCCGCCCCCTGGAGGGCCGCGTAGTAGATATAGCCGCCGAGCATGATATAGACGCCGTAGGCCAGGTTCAGCACCCGGCCCACGCTGAAGATCATGGTGAAGCCGACGGCGATCAGTGCGTAGAGGCCGCTGAGCACAAACCCCTGGATCAGGATCTGGAGCGCCATCAGGCCGGCTCGCCTACCCGCCGTCGCATCAGCGTTCGTGCAAAGGCCGGAGCGCTGCGATCACGGGCTGCCCCAGCCGGCTTGAAACAAGGGATGTCGGGCGCGGACCCGAGGACCGCGCCCGATAAAGACCTTGCCTATTTCAGCCAGTCCGGCACCTCGAACTCGCCGTTGGCGTACTTGGGCGGATAGACGACCTTGGTCGAACCATCCGAGTACCACTGGATAACCACCATCGACGGCGCCCCTTCGTCATAGGGCGGATCGATGTCGAACTTGATGTTGTGGGTGTACTCCCGTTGGGTCCGGGGCTCGATCTCGCCCGGCTTCCAGAAGGCGTAGCGGAGCCAGATCTCGCCGTCCTTCTCGATGACGATGTCCTCGTTCTCCATCTCGCGGACCCAGTCGTCGAGCGGTGCGAAACCGCCGGCGCGCTCGGCCGCGGAGAAGGCATTGAGCATCCCGTAGTAGGCGTTGAAGCCGTTGAAGTGCGGGAAGACCGGCCGCGAATCGCCGTACTTGGCGGTATAGCGTTCGAGGAATTCCGCCGTGCGAGGGTCGATGTCGGAGCCGATCGAGGGCACCGGGCTCAGCGTCGAGATGCCGCCGCCCAGGCCGCCGGTGTCGTCCCAGAACTCCAGGGCGAAGGCAGAGACGTTGATCCCGGTCATCGGCACCGGCACCTCCAGCTTCACGTACTGCGAGGCGGGCACCTGGCTGCGCACCGCCGCGATCAGGTAGATGAAGTCGGGTTCCGCCGCCGCCGCCTTGTTGTAGATCGGGCCGAAGTCGACCGTGTTGGTGTCGTAGACGGTGTGACCGACGATCTCGATACCGGCTTCCGGCGAGAGAACCTGCTCGATCAGCTCGTAGACGCCGCCGCCGAACGCGGTGTCCTCCTGCAGCACGTACACTGTCTTCCAGCCCATTTGCTTGGAGAGCACGTCCTTGCCGAAGTCGACATAGAGTATGGCCAGTGCGTAGTCGTTGGACACATTCATGAAGTACATTTTGTACTTGTCGTATTCCTCGACGACCTTGTCGATGATGCCGACATAAGAGGTCCAGGTGTCGAGGGTCGGCGTCCGGAATTCCGCCATACGCTCGAGCCAGCCCAGCGACACGTCGTCGATGCAGCCCGAAATGATGAAGTCCACGTTCTCGACTTCATTGAGATATTCGTAAGCCCGGATGCCCTCCTGCACGTCCTCGCGCGTGTCGGCCATGACGAGCTCGATCATGCGCCCGCCAAGTACGCCGCCGGCGGCGTTGAGCTCCTCGACGGCGATCTCGGTGCCCCGGATCGTGCTCTTGCCGGTATCGGTATCGAACGAGCCGATATAGCCAACCTTGATGGGGTCGGCAGCAGGCGCTGCCGTGGTAAGCGACCAGACGGCCACCGCCGCCGCGGCGGCTCCGATCAACAGGTGACGGACTCTCATAACGACCCTCCCATTCGTGTCATTGGCTTCGCGCGCATGACACTCTAGAGAGGTTCCCTGTCCAAGGAAACCTGCCTCGACCGCAGGCCAACTATGCGCCTGCCGCATTCCTCAGGCGCCGCCCCGCCGCGTGTGAAATAGCGGGCAATGAACGATGAGCGCCGGTTCGCGGTGCTCCGCAGGATCGCGAAGAACGTCTCGACCATCGCCGTCTGGCCCACGCGCTTTGCAAATCCACACACCGGATGGGACAAGGGCGCCCATGACGATTCCCATGGTTCCCGGCGTGGCCGCACTCAAGGCGGACTATGACGGCTACATCCTCGATGTCTGGGGTGTCATGCATCAGGGAGGCCCAGCGTACCCTGAGGCAATCGCGTGCGTACGCCGGCTGCGCGAGGCCGGCAAGCGCGTGGTATTCCTCTCCAACGCGCCGCGCCGCGCCTTCCAGGTCGAAGCGGTCCTCAATGGCAAGGGGGTGAATGCGACGCTTTACGACGCCGTGGTCGCCTCCGGCGACGCGGCGCGACAGGCGCTCGCCGACCGTGCTCGCCCTCCGTTCGATGGGCTCGGGACACGCTACCACCTGCTCGGGCCGCCCGGATCCGACGACGTGCTCGGTGGGCTGGGCTATACCGCTGCCGACATTGCGGAGGCGAATTTCTTGCTCGGCATCGGCCTCGACGATGGCCGGAACACCGTCGAGGCCCATGAGAAGATCCTTCAAGCGGCGGCTACCCGCGACTTGCCCATGATCTGCGTCAATCCTGACCTGCTCGTGATCCGGCTCGGCGTCCAGGAACCCTGCGCCGGCGCGCTCGCCGCGCGTTACGAGGCGATCGGGGGCCGCGTGCGCTACTACGGCAAGCCCCACCCGGACGTCTATGACCTCGCGCTGGCCGCGCTGGGCCTCGCGCCGTCGCGCGTGCTCGCGGTCGGCGATGGCCTTGGCACCGATATCGCCGGCGCAAACGCCGCCGGCTTGGATTCGCTCCTGATTACAGGCGGCCTGCTCGCCGATGCGCTCGACCTCGCTCCGGGCGCGGCGCCGAATGCGCAGGCACTCGATGAGGCATGCCGGGCCGCGGGAGCTCGGCCCAGCGCCGCGCTCGCCACATTCGTTTGGTAATAGCACCCTCAAGTAAATGTTATTGGCGCCCGCCCGATGAGCGCCCAATAGTCCTTCCTATGAGCACTGCCATGCCAACGGCCGTACCGATGCCGACAGCGCGCCCGCAGGTGGCGGTCGCGAGTGTGGCCGGGGTGTTGATCGCGGCCGGCGTAGTGGCGCTCGCGATCGCAGTGGACGGCCGGCTGGCGGCGTTGCTCGTTGTCGGCGGGTTGGCCGGATTGGCTCTCCACCACGCGCTCTTCGGCTTCGCCTCATCCACCCGGCGCTTCCTCGTGGATCGCCGCGGTGCCGGTGTCCGGGCACAACTCTTGATGATCGCTGCAGCAAGCGTCGCGTTTGTGCCGCTACTCGCCGGTGGCAGCGCGTTCGGCCAGGGGCTTGGCGGCGCGCTTGCCCCCGTTGGCGTGTCGGTTGCGCTCGGCGCGTTCCTGTTCGGCATCGGCATGCAGCTTGGGGGCGGCTGCGCCTCCGGCACGCTCAGCGGGGCCGGTGCCGGCAGCGTCCGCATGGCCATTACTCTGGCCGCCTTCATCGCGGGCTCAGTGATCGGCACCGCCCACCTGCCCTGGTGGCTCGATCAGCCGCGCATCGCCCCGCTTTCGATCCCGAACACGCTGGGCTGGCCGGCCGGCCTCGCGGTGCAGCTTGCCGCCATCGGCTTGCTCGTGCTGGGCGCGCTCGCACTGGAGCGGCGGCGCCACGGTGCCCACGAGCCGCTTGCCTGGGGCGCAGGCGGCGGTTGGAGAAAGCGGCTGCTGCACGGCGGCTGGCCGCTCGCCTGGGGAGCGCTGGCGCTCGCCCTCCTCAACCTCGCGACGCTGCTGATCGCCGGTCATCCGTGGAGCGTCACCTGGGGTTTCGCGCTCTGGGGCGCCTCGCTGGCCGATGCGCTCGGCTTCGGCATCGCCGACTGGACCTTCTGGCAATGGCCGGGCCCGGCGCGGAAGCTCGCCGCCGGGGTCACGCACGACACGGTGTCGGTGATGAACGTCGGCCTAATCCTGGGCGCGTTACTGGGTGCCGCGCTCGCCGGACGCTTCGCGCCCCGGCGCCGGCTTACCGCCGGTCAGGTGGCGAGCGCCATAGTTGGAGGCCTCCTGCTCGGCTACGGTGCACGATTGGCCTTCGGCTGCAATATCGGCGCCCTTTTCAGCGGCATCGCGTCCGGCAGCGTGCACGGCTGGCTTTGGCTGTTCGCCGCCCTCCCCGGCGCAGCGCTCGGCGCGCGCCTCCGCCCCCTGTTCGGCCTCGATAGTGCTGCGGCACCAGCCGCAGAAGGAGCCCGCGCATGACCTCGACCGTGAGCACGCCCCCTGACACCCCTCGCCTTCAGCGCGTTCGCAAGGCGCTGCCGCGCCTCCTGCTGCTGGCCGCGGTCGTGGCCGGCATCGTCGTCGCCGTGCTCTATCGCGAGAGCATCGATTCGACGGCGCTCGAGGCCTGGATCACCCAGTTCGGCCCGTGGGCGCCGGTCGTCTTCTTCTGCGCCTACGTGCTCGCCACAGTGCTCTTCCTGCCGGGCCTGCTGTTCACGCTCGCGGCCGGTGCACTCTTCGGTCCCTATATGGGCACGCTCATCGCGCTGATCGGCGCGACAGTGGGCGCGACCATCGCCTTCCTCATAGCGCGCTACGTGCTGGCCGGCTGGATTTCCGCGCGTACGCCGGCGCGGGTGCAGCGGGTGATCGAGGGAGTCGAGGACGAGGGGTGGCGCTTCGTCGCCATGACCCGGCTGATTCCCTTCATCCCCTTCAACGCGCTCAACTACGCGCTGGGGCTCACGCGTATCCGCCTCGTGTCCTACGTTGCCGCATCGGTCGTCTTCATGGCGCCGGGTGCTGCGGCCTACGCCTATCTCGGCCATGCCGGGCGCTCGCTCGCGACCGGGGACGGGGACCTGGTTCAGAACGCTCTGCTCGGCCTCGCGGTCCTCGGCCTGATCGGTTTCATGCCCCGCCTCATCAAGCGCTTCATGAAGGGCCGCAAGGCGGCGCAGGAGCAGGCGGAGCAAACGGACCCGGGGGCGGATACAGCAGGCGAAGGGCGGCCAGGATCGCCGTGAACACCACCATTGCGCCGGCCTGATGCGCCGCACCCAGCGGCACCGGCACGAAGGTGAGCAAGGTGGCGATTCCGAGAGCGAACTGAACGAGCACCGCAGCCGCCGCCGCGTGAAGCGCAACCCACGCCGGCGCTGGTCCTAGCCAGCGTAGCGCAGCGGCCCAGATAAGGATCACGACCAGCGCGGTCAGCATCGCCAGCAGCCGGTGGTCGAGCTGCACCAGAGGCACGTTCTCGAAGAAGTTCTTCCACACCGGCTCGATCAGAAAAATATCTGGCGGCACGATGGTATCAGCCATCAGGGGAAAGGTATTGTAGGCGAGGCCCGCGTCGTTTCCCGCGACGAACGAGCCGGAAAGAATCGTCAGAAACACTAGGGCTGTCGCCCCCCAAATCGCGCCGCGCCATCGGCCTGCCCGACGGACGCGCTCATCCGAACCTCCCGTCAAGAGGCCGAGCGAGACCCATATCAGGCAGCCATAGATCGCCACCGCAAGGCCGAGGTGGGCGGCGAGCCTATAGGGGCTCACATCGGGCCGATCCACCAGCCCGCTCTTT
This sequence comes from Alphaproteobacteria bacterium, assembly GCA_965262755.1. Lineage (GTDB taxonomy): Bacteria > Pseudomonadota > Alphaproteobacteria > UBA828 > UBA828 > WTGU01. The sequence continues at coordinate 3,996,682 of OZ253557.1, forward strand.
ACCATGTACCAGCCAAGCAGCCCTTGAAGCCCGCCGAGGACGCCGATGGCGAGCACTTTCACTGCGAGAGGGCGGTCGAACGCGCGCCGGATCAGGAACCAGATGAAGGGTAGTGCGTAGGCAACGCCCACTATCCGGCCGAGCAGGCGGTGTGCATATTCGAGCCAGAAGATTTCCTTGAACTCCTCGAGGGCCATGCCCCGATTGAGTTCCTGATATTCGGGGAAGCGCTTGTAGTCGGCGAACAGCGCCTGCCACGCCTCCTCACCGAATGGCGGCAGGACGCCGACCAGCGGGCGCCAGTCCACAATCGAAAGGCCGGCGTGGTTGAGACGCGTGATCCCGCCGAGCACGACCATCGCCAGCACGAGACCCGCGAGCACGAGCAGCCAATAGGCGATGGTGCGGCGGTTGTGCGCGACCCTCTCAGGTGCGATGCCGCCGCGCCGGGCGGGCCGGAGGGCCGCAGCGTCCACGCTTGCGTCGGAGCGGAGCCGGCGTAGGCGGCGCGCGCTAGCCGCCGGCGTGCCGGGCGGGTGGAGCGATATCCCCTGCCCCTTCCGCGTCGCCTGCACCGTCGCGTCGCGGATAGCGGCTTGCCACGTAGTCGGCGACGATCTCCTGGAATTCCTCGGCGATGCCGGCGCCCCGCAGCGTCACCGCCTTCTTGCCGTCGATGAAGACCGGCGCCGCGGGCGCCTCGCCCGTCCCCGGCAGGCTGATGCCGATATCGGCGTGCTTGCTCTCGCCGGGGCCGTTGACGATGCAGCCCATGACGGCAAGCTGCATGGTCTCGACCCCGTCGTAGGTCTCGCGCCAGATCGGCATCTGCCGTCTGACGTAGTCCTGGATGCTCTCGGCGAGCTCCTGGAACATCGTGCTCGTCGTGCGCCCGCAACCGGGGCAGGCCGCCACCAGAGGCACGAACGAGCGGAACCCCATGGTCTGAAGGATCTCTTGCGCGACGATGACCTCCTGGGTGCGATCGCCGCCAGGCTCGGGCGTAAGCGAGATGCGGATGGTGTCGCCGATGCCCTGCTGGAGCAGCACCGAGAGCGCGGCGGTCGACGCCACGATGCCCTTGGAACCCATGCCCGCTTCGGTGAGCCCGAGATGCAGCGCGTAGTCGCTGCGGTCGCCGAGCTCGCTGTAGACGGCGATCAGGTCCTGCACTTGCGAGACCTTGGCCGATATCACGATCTTGTCCCGCGCGAGCCCGATGTCCTCGGCGAGGGCAGCGCTGCGCAGCCCCGACTCCACCAGCGCTTCGCGCATAACTCCCGCTGCGTCCTTGGGCTCGGGCCGGGCCGCATTCTCGTCCATGAGCTGGGCGAGCAGGTCCTGGTCGAGGCTGCCCCAGTTGACGCCGATGCGCACGGGCCGGTCGTACTTGAGCGCGACCTCGATCATGGTCTGGAACTGACGGTCGCGCTTCTCGCGAAAGCCAACATTGCCCGGATTGATCCGGTACTTGCCAAGCGCCTCGGCGCAGGCCGGATACTCGGTGAGCAGCCGGTGGCCGTTGTAGTGGAAGTCGCCGACGAGCGGCACGTGGCAGCCGGTCGCCTCCAGCCGCTCGCGAATCGCCGGCACCGCGGCAGCGGCCCCGGGCGTGTTGACCGTGATGCGCACGATCTCCGAGCCCGCGTCGGCCAGCGCCTTGACCTGATCCGCCGTGGCGCGGGCGTCCTCGGTATCGGTATTGGTCATCGACTGGACGACGATCGGCGCACCGCCGCCGATCGTGACCGTGCCGACCCGCACGCCGACGCTCTCGCGCCGTCCCTCACCGGAGCCGTTCGTCGCCATCGTCGCTCCCTCAGCCGGCCGGGAATGTCATCGGCCGCTGTCTACCACAGCCCACGCGGACCGGCCACCGCGCCTACCCCAGCACCTTCTCTTTCGCACGGTGAAGGAAGGCGGTGGCGGACGCGATGGTCTTCTCCGGGCATTCGACAAGGTCGGCGTGGCCGATATCCTCGTATACGATCGCCTCGCAACCCGGCACGTTGTCCAACACCCATTGGGCGCCGGCGCCGTCCGGCCCTGTCAGCATGGGAGTCAGCATGTCCTTGGCGGCGGTGATGACCAGCGTCGGGCTCTTGATCTTCTTGCAATCCTCACGCAGGTCCATCTCCTCCATGGCGATGCAGGCCTGGACCACGGTCTCGACCGCGTTGAGCCCGACGATGGTGCGCACCATCTCGATCAGCGGCTGGCCGTTGGGGCCATCGAGAAAGTCGGCACCCACGGCCTGGGTCACCACGTGATCGGCGAATTCCGGGCCGCAGCCCCAAGTCTGCGCCATATGGCGCCAGGTGCGGAACATGATGCGCCGCATGGTGTCGCACTTCGCAAACGCGCAGTCGCTCACCACGCCGATGCAGCGATCGGGATACTTTGCCGCGAACTTCAGGGCGATCATGCCGCCGGCGGAAGTGCCCATCACGTGCGCCCGTTCGATCTCAAGGGCATCGAGCAGCGCCGCCAGGTCGTCCGCCCAGATATCGAGGTCGTAGCACATCAAGGGGCGGTCGGTCTGCCCGTAGCCGCGCTGGTCGTAGCTGATGAGCTGGAACGATTCGGCGAGGCCCTCCCACACCATCGCGAAGTTCTGGCGCCCGAAGAGAGAGCCACCGATCAGCGCCAGTGGGTCGCCTTTGCCCATCAGCTCGTAGTAGATATTGATTCCATTGGCGTTGGCCTTAGGCATGACGAGTTCCTCCCGATCATCTGCCCCCACCATCCGGCGCTTTGCCGGCTGTGCCGGCCGACGTGCGCCCGAGGGCCACGGCGCATGATGGACCGGGATCGCTCATGAACCTAGCGCCGGAATGGAGGGAGGCGGCGCGGCCTCCCCTGCCCGCTGACGAGGCGGCACTGGCGCTTTGCTGGGAGCGCTGGCGCGAGAATGCGGCCCGGAGCGAAGACGACGACCTCATCGCCTTTGCCGAGGCGTGTGGGAGCGATACATCCACCAACGCGCTGTTGAGCGCGCTCTTCGGTAACAGCCGCTACCTCAGTCATTGCCTCACCGCCGACCAGGATTTCGCGCACCTGTTGATCGAGAAGGGGCCGGAGGTCGCCTATGATGCCGCCCGCGCAATGGCGGCGGATACCAGCGTCTTAGGCGACGAATCGCGGCAGCAGGCGATGAAGCGCCTTCGCGTGGCGAAGCGCCGCGCCAGTCTCGCCATCGGCATGGCCGACATCGCTTCTGTATGGCCGTTGGAGCGCGTGACCGGCGCGCTCTCGGATATCGCTTGCGTGACGCTGAGCGCCGTCTGTGCCCACCTGCTCCGCGCTCTGCACGATCGGGGCAAGCTCGCCCTGTCCGACCCGGAGGCCCCGGAACAGGGCTCGGGCCTCATCATCCTCGGCATGGGCAAACTCGGCGCCGGCGAGCTCAACTATTCCAGCGACGTCGACATCATCGTCCTCTTCGATGAGGAAATTGCGGCCGACCCGAGCGGCGACGGGCTGCAGCAGATCTTCGCCCGGCTCGCCCGCAACCTGGTCACGATTATGGACGAGCGGACGGCAGACGGTTACGTGTTCCGCACCGACCTGCGGCTGCGCCCGGACCCCGGCTCGACCGCGGCTGCCCTCTCGGTCCGCGCTGCCGAGGCCTATTACGCGACCACCGGCGAGAACTGGGAACGCGCCGCCATGATCAAGGCGAAGCCCGTGGCCGGCGATATCGAGGCCGGAGCGGGCTTCCTGGACCGGCTGCAACCCTTCATCTGGCGCCGCCATCTCGACTTTGCCGCCATCCAGAACATCCGCGCGATCAAACGCCAGATCGACGCCCATCGCGGCGGCGGCCAGGTCGCCGTCGCCGGGCACAACATCAAGCTCGGACGCGGCGGTATCCGCGAGATCGAATTCCTCGCGCAGACTCAGCAGCTCATCTGGGGTGGGCGCGACCCTACGCTGCGCGTGCGCGGCACGCGAGAAGCCTTCGACGGGCTCGTCGCCGCCAGCCATGTGCGCCGCCAGGCGGTGGACGAGCTGATGGAGGCCTACACCTTCCACCGCACCGTTGAGCACCGGTTGCAAATGGCGGACGACCGCCAGACCCACAGCATGCCGAACGACGACGAGGGCGTGGCGCAGGTTGCCACCTTCCTCGGCTTCGACACGGTCGATGCGTTCTCCGACGTGCTGCTCGGCCATCTGCGGACGGTGGAGCGCCACTACACCTCCCTCTTCGAGGACGAGCCAGCACTGACGACGGAAGGCATCCTCGATATCAGCGCCGGGGGCGACGGCGATGCGACGCTGGAGACCCTCGCGGCTATGGGCTATGCGCACCCGGAGCGCGCCTTCGAGACGCTGCGGGCCTGGCACGAGGGCCGCTACCGCGCTGTGCGCAGCGAGGAAGCGCGCGAACGACTGGCCGAATTGCTGCCGACGATCCTGGACGTCTTCGCCGCCTGGCCGGACCCCGATTCTGCGCTCGCACTCTTCGACGGCTTTCTCGCCCGCCTACCGGCAGGCTCTCACCTCTTTTCCATGTTCGCGGCTCACCCCGAGCTGTTCGACCTGATTACAGAGATCATGGGTTCGGCGCCCCGCCTCGCCAACTGGCTGGAACACCGGCCGATGCTGCTCGACAGCGTGCTCAGCCGCGAGTTCTCCGACCTCGACGTGCCGGACGCCGACGAACTGGGGCCCGAGTTCGCAACCATTGCGCGCCGAGGGCTCGTACGCGTGTTCTACCAGCGAGAGTTCGGCGCGGAAGAAATGAAGGCCGAGCTCGCCGACGTGGCGCTTCACGCACGGGATCTGCAGGACTTCCTCGATGCCGAGAGGCGCTGGGCCAACGACAAGATCTTCCACATCGGCGTGCACATGCTGCGCGGGCTTCTCTTCCCGGTCGAGGCCGCGATCACGCTCTCCGATATCGCCGATGCCTGCCTCGGCGCCGCACTGCCCGTTGTCGCCGAGGCCATCGCCGCCACGCACGGCCATATCCCCGGCGGCCGCTTTGCCGTGGTCGCGCTCGGCCGCCTTGGCAGCCGGCAGATGACGGTGACCGCGCCGCTCGACCTCATCCTCGTCTACGATCATCCGCCCAACGCCCACGAATCCGACGGACGCAAGGCACTCAGGCCCGATCGCTACTACGGGCAGCTCAGCCGGCGCTTCATCGCCGCGATCCGGGCGGCGACGGCGGAGGGCACGCTCTACGACGTGGACATGCGCCCGCGCCCCTCGGGCAACGCCGGGCCGATCGTCACCTCGCTCGAGTCTTTCATCGAGCATTTTCGCGCAGGCGTCCCGGCCTGGCAGCATCAGGCGCTTACCCGCGCACGGGTGGTCTGGGCGGAGGGCGATCTGGGCGAGCGTTTCGAGGAGGCGCGCCGTGCCACCCTCAGGCAAGCGCGTGAGCGCGACGACCTCGCCGCCCAACTCGTCGGTTTGCGTGAGGATCGGCGTGACGATGACCCCGGCGAGGAGATCTGGGCGATTGAGCAGAAGCGCGGCGGTTTGATCGACGTCGAGTACATCGCGCAGTACCTGCAACTGCTGCATGCTGCAGAGACCGAGGACATTATCGTCGGCGACTCGGTCTCCGTCTTCGAGGCTGCGGCCAGCCATAACCTGATCGAAGCGGAGACGGCGCGGGAGCTCGCCGACGCGGCCACGCTGTGGAACAACCTGCACGGCATCCTGAGCCTGACGGTGGAGGAACGCTTCGTCGAGGCGACGGCGCCACCGGCATTGCTCGCCGTGATCGAGCGCGCCTGCGACATGAGCGGCATCGATTCGCTCAAGGAGGCGATGCGCGAGACGACGGCCCGCACCGCGAGCCACTTCGATCGCCTGCTGGGCAACGGCAGGGCCTGACTCGCGCCGGATGGCACGGCCAGCGCACCGGACGCGAAGCCGCTAGAAGCGGTCCGGAGAGAGGCCCGCCATGTCGATCTCGGGCTCGCGGCCCGAGACGATGTCGGCGATGAGGCGCCCGGAGCCGGACGAGTAGGTCCAGCCGGTGCTGCCGTGGCCGGTGTCCATATAAAGCCCGGGGATCCGGGTCTTACCGATGATCGGCAGGCAATCGGGCGTCATCGGCCTGAAGCCGATCCAGCGCTCGGCCTTGGTTCGATCGCCGCAGCTCGGGAACACCGCCATCGCCGCGTCCAGCGTCGCGGTTGCACGATCGGCGCGGATGGTCGCGTTGTGGCCGTCGAGCTCGGCGGTGCCGGCACAGCGGAGCCGGTCGCCGAGTCGGCTCATCACGATGCGCCGGTGGCCGTCGTGGATGGCCCGGGTCGGCGTGCCGTTGTAGCCCGCGGTGGGGATGGTCACCGAATAGCCCTTGAGCGGATAGATCGGCGCCCGCACACCAAGACGCTTGAGAAAGCGCGCGCTGTAGCTCGCGAGGCTCATCACCACCGCATCGGCCTCGATGGCGCCCTTGTCGGTCTCCACGCCGGTCACGCGCCGGCGATCGCCGGTCAGCCACCGCACCGTCTCGCCATAGCGGAAGGTCACGCCGTTCGCGGCCGCGGCCGCAGCAAGGGCCGCTGTGAACTTGTACGCATCGCCCGATTCGTCGTTCGCAAAGAAGATCGCGCCCGCGAACTCATCCGCCGTCTGCTGCAGCGCAGGCTCGGCCTCGAGCATCGCGTCCCGATCGAGGCGCTCGGGATGAAAGCGGGTGTCCGCCATCCGCGTCTCGTACTTGTAGGACGCATCCAGCGACGCGGAATCGCGGTAAAGGTGCAGAACCCCCTCGGCACGCTGGTCGTAGGCGAGCCCCTCCTTCTCGCGCAGCGCCTTGAGGCAGTCGTAGCTGTACGTCGAAAGCCTGAGGGAGACCTGCTGGGAACGCTCGAAATGCGCCCGCGTGCAATGGCGCAGAAAGTTCACGGCCCAGCGCCACTGGGCGAGGTCGGGGCGAAGACGAAACAGGTAGGGCGCATCCTCGCGCCCGAACCACTTGATCAACATGCGGGGCACTTCGGGGTGCGCCCAGGGTCGGGAGCTGTATGCCCCCACGATCCCGCCGTTGGCGAAGCTGGTCTCCAGGCCGGCGCCGGCTTGCCGCTCCACCACAGTGACGTCGTGGCCGGCCTCGTTCAGGAAGTAGGCGGCCGCCGTACCGACGACCCCGGCGCCGAGCACCAGGACGCGCATTGCCCGCCCCCTGCCGCCGGCGTCTGACGTGCGCGGTCTACTCGATCTCCACCGCGAGTTGGCCCACGTCGACGGCGTCTTCCTCCTTAACGTGGAGCGTCTTGACCACGCCGCTGCTTTCGGCGTCGTGAGGCACCTCGGTCTTCATCACTTCCAGGATGAACAGCGTATCGCCTGCCTTGACCGAATCGCCCTCTTTCACCAGGACCTTCCACACGTTGCCCGGCGCCTGGGTCAGAATCTCCTCCGCCATGAACTGGCCTCCCTTATTCGATGCTGCTCCGCGTGCAGGCCTCGTCGAGGGTAAGACGCAACTCCTGCGCCTCCCCCACCGAAACCTCGCGGAACTTGATGGACTCGTTTGGCTTCATCTGACCGAGCTTCCAGAAGGCGGCGGACGGCACCGTGTAGGGGCAGATGAAGCCGCCCATGCTGGGACCGTCGTTCATCAGGATGATGGGGGTCTGGCCTCCCAGGTTGACCGCACCCAGCGGATAGCCCTGGTCGATGATGTTGGACGGGAAGTCGCCGTGCTCCGGTAGCTTGTCGGTGGCCTTCTCGGTGAAGGTCCAGTCCGGCCCCCTGAGCCGATAGCCGGTGCGGTCGCTCCGCGCCTCGAGCAGCCACGCCGTCTCGGTAAAGCGCTCGTGGCCGGCGTCGTCGACCCAGTCGTCGTTGGGCCCCCGTACCGCCTCGACTTCCCAGGTCTTGCCCCCCGGGAACGTCGGCCGCGCGCGCTCCGCGACCCGCCGGCCCGGCGTGCCTGCGGCCTCCTTCACCGAGAGCACCTGCCCCGCCTGCACCGCGTGGCCGTCCAACCCGCCGACGCCGGCCTTGTGGAAAGTCGAGGCAGAGCCGAGCCATTCCGGCGCATCGATGCCACCGGCCACCGCCAGATAACCGCGGGCGCCGGCGACGGCCGGTCCCATCACGAGCGTTTGCCCTGCGTCCACCGCGACACTCTCCCACATCGGCAGCGGCTGACCGTCGAGGATCGGGCGCATGTTGGCCCCGGTCATCGCGATCACGCCGCTGCGCTCGAAGCGGATCGTCGGCCCCATGAACTGGGCCTCCAGCCCCGGCGCGCCCTCGTCGTTGCCGACCGCAAGATTGGCGAGGCGGAAGGACCACATGTCCATCGGGCCCGAAGGCGGGAAGCCCTGGTTCCAATAGCCAATGCGACCGGGGAAATCCTGGATGCTGGTCTCAAGGCCCGGCTTGACGATCTCAAGCATGAGGGCGGTCTCCTAGTGCAGGTGCTTGAGGTATTGGGCCACGAAATCGAAGCCGATGAGCTCGCAGTAGAGCCTCATCAGCCGCTCCGTCACCGGACCGGGGATCCCCCGTTCGCCGAAGGGCACATCGTTGATGGTCGCGACCGGACAGACGCAGAAGCTCGTGGAGGTGATGAAGGCTTCGTCGGCGCCGTGGGCATCGAAGAGGTCGAGGTCGCACTTCACCACCTCGATGTCCGCTTCCGCCGCAAGCTCCAGCACGGTCTCGCGACTGATGCCGTTGAGCACGTAGCGGTCCTGCGGCGTGTAGAGCACGCCGTCGGTGATGAGGAAGATATTGGAGCCGACGCCCTCACAGAGACTGCCGTTGTGGTCGAGGAACAGCGCCCAGGCATTGGGGTCGCGGCGGCGAACCTCGTCGTTGCCCACGAACAGGTTGAGATAGTTGTGGGTCTTCGCCCTGGGGGAAAGCGAATCCGGTGCCGCACGGCGGGACGAGGGAACCAGCAGCGGAATTCCGTCGCGGAAATAGTGGGCGCGCTGGGCGATCGGAAGCGGTGTGCAATCGATGATGAGCACCGGGTCGGTCGCGCCGTGGACATCGCCGCCCGCAGGCTCCAGGCCGCGAGAGATGCGCTGGAAGACCCAATAATCCTCGTCCGGCCCGAGCAGGTGGAGATTGCGGGCGAGCACCTCCTCCGTGTGGAGCTTCATCTCCGACGGCGCCATTCCGGGGTCGATCCGCAGATAGCGAAGGGTCTTGTAGAAACGCACGATATGCTCTTCGAGCTTGAAGATGCGGTGCCCGAAGGTGCGGGTCGTATCGAAGGCCCCATCGCCGTAGCGAAAGCTCCTGTCGCGGAAGGAGACCAGGGCCCGGCTCTCCGGCACGATCTCACCGTTGAAGTAGCAGACCCGCTCGTTCGCGCGCTCAGCGGCCATCTCTTCGCCTCCTGCCTCTGCCGACTTCCCTGCCCGCTGGCGCGGGATCATGGCGCAAAACTCCGGCCGGCGCGAGTACCCTCCGCGCGCTCCTCATAGGACAGGCGGCGGCCGGCGCACCACCAGGCACCGTGCCATCATGTCGTGCAGCCCCTGTTTTCGTCGGGTGAAGGCGACAGCGATACAAGCGGCAAGGGCGGCAAGGCCTCCGATGGCATCGAGAATGCCGATGACCCCGAGAATCCCCGGCAGCCAGCGCGGCCAGCTGCGGAAGCTTGCCGTGAGCAGCGAGACGCGCGCGCCGTCGAGCCCCGTGACCCGCAGCCGCAGCATCCGTTTACCGAGTGTCGCCTGTGCCGGCCCGCATTCCTGGAGCGCCACGTAGGCCCAGAAGGCGATGCCGAGAACCGCAGTGCCCAGCATGGTCGGTGCGTAGCGCACGGTTTCCAACCGCGCACCCTCGACCTGGGAGACGAGCGTCGTGGTCTCCACCAGATCGGGCCAGAGGTAAATCCCAACAATGAAGAAACTCACCATCACAAGGATGCCGTCGATGACCCACGCCGCAACGCGCCGCCAGAATCCAGCGGGGATGACGCCCGTCGCGGCAATCTCGGGCGCCCCGTCGATCATGCCAGCCGCCAGGGCTGCTGCCTTGTACGGGCACCCGTAACGTTGGAAGGGCCGCCCGCATCGGGCGGCCCTTCCCCGTCAATCCGCGATCCGCAGATCGCGTCGTCACCGTCAGCCGTGGGCCCCATCGCAGGGGGAGACCCAGATCACGGTGACCGCCGATCGCGGTTTACGACTGTCACACATTGGATCACCTCCTTTCGTTGTTGACGACATTTCGTATATGGCGCGCTCGCCTCAGCGGTGCAAGCGCCATTAGATCGTGGTGCGGTCCCCGCTGTCCCACCATGCCTTGAACATGGCGAAGGCTTCATCGCCCAGCAGTCGCCGGTAGGGGCGGCTGCGCTGCTCGCTCGAAGTCGCGACCTCGGTCTCCAGCTCGCTGATGTCGATACCGAGGTCGGCTGCTTGGGAGAGGAGATTGCCGTAGAACACCCGATCGATCCGCGCCCACCAGATCGCCGCGGCGCACATGACGCAAGGCTCCCACGTCGTGTAGAGCACGGAGCCCGAGAGGTCCCAGTTCCCCGTGCGTGCGCCCGCGTCCCGGATGGCGTTGATCTCGCAATGGCCGGTGGCGTCGTGGGTCTCGGCCACATTGTTCCAGCCCTCGCCGATCACCTCGCCGTCGCGCACGATGATCGTCGCGCAGTAGCCGCCTTCGCCAGCCGCCATCTTCTTTTCGCAGAGCGCGATCGCACGCCGCATGTAGGCTTCGTCGTTCATCGTCCCCTCCCTCGTCAGCGCTTCTTGCGGCCCGCGACCGCCTCCGCCAGCACGCACAGGATTTCGAACATCATGGTGGCTCCCACCAGCGCCGTATTGCCGCTGGGGTCGAAGGGCGGCGCCACCTCCACCACGTCGCCGCCGACCAGGTTCAGGCCGCGCGCGCCGCGCAACATGCGCTGCGCCTCGTAGGTCGAGAAGCCGCCGATCTCGGGTGTACCGGTGCCCGGCGCGTAGACCGGATCGAGCCCGTCCACGTCGAAGCTGATGTAGGTTGGGCCGTCGCCGACGACGGCGCGGGCCTCGGCCACCACCTTCTCCCAGCCGAGATCGAAATACTCCTCGATGGTGATGACGCGCATCCCCGAGTCGTGCGCGAAGTCCATGTCGTGGAGGTCGTAGACCGAACCGCGAATGCCGATCTGGATGGTCCGCTTCGGGTCGAGCAGCCCCTCCTCGACGGCGCGGCGGAAGAGCGTGCCATGCGTGATCTTGAAGCCGCCGAAATAGCTGTCCCACGTGTCTGAGTGAGCATCGAAATGGATAAGGCCGAGGGGTCGGTCCCTGGCGATGGCTCGCATGACCGGGAGCGTGACGAGGTGGTCGCCGCCGGCCGAGAGCGGAACCGCGCCGGCCTCGTGCAGCGCGGTGAAGAAGCGCTCGACGCGACCGATCGTGTCGTTCAGATCGATCGGGTTGACGCTCGCATCGCCGCAGTCGGCGACCCGGCAAAGCTCGTAGGGGCAGATGCCGAGCGTGTGATGGGTGCGCCGCATCAGGCTCGACATGTTGCGGATCTCGCGCGGGCCGTGGCGGGCGCCGGCGCGGTTGGTGGTGCCGTTGTCCCAGGGCACGCCGACCAGCGCGATGTCCACGGCCGAGAAATCGGTCACGTGCGGCAACCGCATGAAGGTCGGCATTGCGCTGAAGCGCGGCATATCCATGCCGCTCACCGGCTCGTAGAAGCCCTCGCTCATGGCTGATTTTCCCTCCCCTATTCGGCTGCGATGTCCTGGCGTCTCGACCCGAAAATCTCGACTATTGCGTCGGTCATGCCGTCCACGTAGTCGGCCACGAAGCGCTCGCCTTTCTCCACCGTCGCGGCGACGGAGGGCGAGAGCGCACCGGTCCAGGGCACCTGGGAGGTGTCCGTCGGGTAGATGTCGTAGAGCGGGAAGTCGGCCGGCGGATGGTTGGGCGCCTGCGTCATGTCGACCAGCGCAGGGTGCAGGTGGAGCATGACCGAGGTTTCCATCAAGCCGGCATGTTCGAGCGGCCATCCGGGGAAACCATCGGGCCAGGCAGCCTGCATCGTCTCCTCGCTGACATATTCCCAGTAAGGAATCTTGGCGATCCGCATGTCGTGGACGCCATCGCGCCTTAGCCCACGCAGAGCAAGATCGATGCCTTCCACCAGGAACATGTTGTTCTCATAGTGGCCGTCGACCACCGTCATGCGGCGCACGCCGTGGCGGGCGAACTCGCAAACGATGTCGCGCGTCATGCGGATCAGAGTCTCGCCGTCGAGGCTGGTGGTGCCGGGGAAGTGGTTGCCGCCGCCGGACTTGGGCTGCGACTTGTAGCCGTAACAGAAGGTGGGTGCGACCAGATCGCCCGTGCGTGCCGCGACCCGCTCGGCAAGCGCGGTGGGGATCACCGCATCGCAGTTCATGGGCAGGTGTGGCCCGTGCTGCTCCAGCGAGCCGACCGGGAGGATCACCACCGGCTGTTCCTCCCGCACCCGCCGATCGTACTCGGTCCAGTTGATCTCCGCGATGCGCACGGGGCGGGTCATGACGCCTCCTCTTCCCGCTTGGCCGGCCGCTCTAGCGGTTGGTCGGCCAGCGCGGCTGATTGTCGCTGCCCCAGCGGTTGATGCCGATATCGGTCTGGGCGCAGCGGCGCCATACCTCCGCAAGCGGCGGGATGAACGCCTTGTTCTTGGCCTCCAGACGCTCCTGATCGGCCTTGATTATCGGCATCATGTCGCGCAGCTCGTCCATCAGCGCGACCTCGTCGACCCGCGTGAGCGTGCCGTCCTCCACCATGATCTCGCCATTGACGATCACCGTCTCGACAGAGGAGCCGTTCTCGCAATAGACGAGGTGGTTGCGCACGTCGTTGAGCGGCGTGAAGTTGGCCGTCCGCATGTCGAGGATCGCCATATCCGCGCGCTTGCCGGGCTCCAGCGAGCCGATCTCGTCCTCCATGAGCACGCTGTAGGCACCGCCGAGGGTCGCCGCGCGGAGCACCTCTTGGGCGTCGAGCCAATAGGCGCTATCCGGTGAGGAGATGTTGTGCATCAGGCCCGCGCACTGCATCACGCTGAACATACGCGGCGTGTCGCTGGTGGAAATCCCGTCGGAGCCCAGCGCCAGATTGACACCGGAATCCAACAAGCGGCGCACGGGGCAAATGCCCGAGCCCAGCTTGAGGTTGGAGAGCGCGTTGTGCACCACCGAGCAGCGCGCCTCGCCCATCAGCGCGATGTCTTCGTCGGTGAGCCAGATGCCGTGGGCGATGGTGGTGTTGCGGGTGAGCAGGCCGAGATCGTGCATGTAGCGAATCAGCGTCTTGCCGTAGAGCTCGCGGCCGGTGACCGCCTGCACCTTCGATTCGAGGATGTGGGTATGGAAGGGCAACCGGTTCGCCTGGGCGAATTCGTCGGCCGCGCGCATCAAGGGCACGGTGCAGCGCTGGGGGCCGGAGGGCGCCGGCATGAAGCGGAGCCTGCCGGCGCGGTTGTGATAGAGGGAGAGCGCCTCCTCGCAGAAGGCGGTGAACTCGTCCGCGCTCGGCGGCACCATCTCGTCGATTTCGCTCTTCAGATCGCCCGGCAGATGGTCGTTCAGATAGACGATCGTGTCGGGAAGCTTGCGATCGATCACGTGGCCGGAGATCGAAGCGCGCAGGCCCACATCCTCGTAGGCCTGGAAGACCGCGCCGATTGTCTCCATGGATTGGAGCGGGAATTCCAAAATGTCGTCGGAGAAAAACGTGACGCCCGTCTTGATCGCGTCCATGGCGCAGAGCGCAGAGCGCAGATAGATCATGCGCGGGGTGAGCTCGGCGGCCCCGAGGATGCCGTAGGCGAGCGTCATCCACAGCTCCAGCGGCATGTTGTCGTAGCGTCCCTTGGCGAAGGCCTCCGGCGTGTGGATGTGGCCATTGATGAGGCCCGGGATCACCAGCTTGCCCCGGCCCGAGATCACGTGATCGGCCTCAACGTCGGTGCCAGTCTCGCCGATGGCGGCGATGCGCTCCCCCTCGATCAGGATGTTGCCCTGAAACGGCTCGCTCCCGCGCTCCGGGTCCATCGAGACGATGGTGGCACCCTCGATCAGTATCGACATGCTCTCAACCCTCCCCTACGTCCGCCGCAACTCGGTTACGTCGGCAGCACATAAGTGTCTTCCGCCCGCCACGACGCGTGAAACGTCTGCCCCGGCGTAATGTCGATGGTGTCGAGTTCGTGCGCCTGCTTCTGGACGCGAAATACCGCGCCACCGCCGATATCGAGGTGCAGCGTCACCACCGAGCCGATGAACTCCTCGCTGATCAGGGTGCCGGTGACGGCGTTGCTGTGCGCCTCTGTCTGCGCCGGCAGGGCGATGCGGTCGCCGCTCACGACGAGATTGACCGAATCGCCCACGGCCAGCGCGCGCTCCGTCGGCATCGCAGCCTCGATTCTGCCATGCGCCGTCTCAACACCGATACGCGCGCCCTCGACAGCGCGCACGCTCCCCTCGATGATGTTGTTGGTGCCCACGAACTCCGCGACGAAGCGGTTAGCGGGTGCGCGGTAGACTTCGCGCGGCGCGCCGATCTGCTGGATTAGGCCGTGATCCATGATGACGACACGGCTCGCCAAGGCGAAGGCCTCGGATTGGTTGTGGGTCACGTAGACGAAGGTGATGCCGAGCCGCCGCTGAAGCTGGGTGATTTCGGCCTGCATGCGGACCCTGAGGTGGGCGTCGAGCGCGCTCAACGGCTCGTCCAGCAAGAGAATTCGCGGCTCGGTCACCAGTGCACGGGCGAGCGCCACACGCTGACGCTCGCCGCCCGAGAGCTGCGCGATGTTCCGGTTCGCGAAGTCAGCGATGCCCACCTGCTCCAGCCATTTGAGCGCCCTTGCGCGCCGTTCCTTGGCTCGCAAGCCGCGCATCTTGAGGCCGAATTCGACGTTCCCGCGCACGCTCAGATAGGGAAAGAGCGCGAGGCTCTGCCACACCATGGGCGTGTCGCGCTTCCAGGGCTTGCGTTCGTTGATCCGCTCGCCGTCGAGGCGCACTTCGCCGCTGGTAGGCTCTTCGAGGCCCGCGATCATGCGCAACGTGGTGGTCTTGCCGCAGCCGGACGGCCCCATGAGCGCGATGAATTCGCCCTCGGCGATCTCCAGGTCGATCCCGCGCACGGCTTCCTGCTCACCGAAGCGCTTGCTCAGCCCGTCGAGAACCAGCAGGGGTTCAGCCATCGCGCGTTGCTCCTACACCGGTACCGTGAGGCGGCCGGTGCCGCGGCGGGTCAGCAGAAAGACCTGCGCCAGGATAACGAGCGTGATGGACACCGCGAAGACGACGCTGCCGACGGCGTTGATCCGAGGGCTCACCTGCCCCTGCATCATGTTGAGCACGCGCACGGGCAGCGTCTCGTTCACACCGCCGACGAAGAACGCGATCATGAACTCGTCGAACGAGACGGCCGCAGTGAGGAAGAGTGCGGCGAAGATCGCAGGCATGGTGAAGGGCAGGATGACGTAGAGCATCCCCCGCCAGTTATCGGCGCCGAGATTCCACGCGGCGCACTCCAGGTCCGGGTCCATCTGCGAGAGGCGGAGCCGGATCAACGCCATGGCGAAGGGTGTGCAGTAAACGACGTGGGCGAAGATCACCGAATGGAGCTCACCGACCAGACTCACTCGGCCCAAGAACATCAGCATGACGAGCCCGAGGATCAGCACCGGGATCGTGGGCGGCAACAGGGCCAAGGCGAGGTAGACGTTCTTGCCGAAGAAGCGGTAGCGGAAGTCGGTGTAGGCAGTGGCGAAGCCGATGAAGGTCGAGATCGCGGCCACCGAAAGGCCGACGATGACGCTGTAGCGAAAGGCGCGAGGCACCGGCGCCTCGTTCCAGATCGCTTCGTACCAGACCGTCGAGAAGTTCTCGATCGGCAGGATGGGGAAGCGGCCCTCGTTGAAGGAGAAGATGAAGCTGATCACGATAGGCACGAAAATGAAACCGAGCGCGATGCCCACATAGCCCAGAAGGCTGCCGCGGATGAGGCGGTCGCGGTTCATCGACGCGCCCGCCCGTGGACGTAGGCGAAATAGAGCGCGGTGAAGGCGACCACGATCAGCGTGACCACCATGGTGACCGCGACCACCGCCGCGCGCGGCCAGTGATTGCCCTGCTTCACCGTGTCCACGATCAGGATGCTCAGCGTCGGCGGTTTGCTTCCGCCGAGGCTCACGGGACTCACGAAATCGCCGAAGCACAGAATGAAGGTAAAGGTCGCCGCCAGGATCAGGCCAACCTTCGCCGAGGGGATAATCACCAGGAATATGGTCCTGATCCGCCCGCAGCCGAGATTGTGGGCCGCTTCGATCAGGCTGCGGTCGACATTCGCGAGGCTGAAGAGCTGAAGCAGGATCACCAGAGGCAGGCAGAGCGTCAGATAGCCGATGAGGGTGCCGAACAGCGTGTTCAGCATCGCCACCGGGCCGAAGCCGAGGTGAGCGAAAATGGTATTCAGGATGCCGCTCTCCGAGAGCACCGGCTGCCAGGAATAGATGCGCACGATGTAGCTTGTGAAGAACGGCGTGATGAGCAGGAAGACCCCGAGGCGGCGAGTCGCGGGCGACACCTTGAAGGCGAGCGCGTAGGCCGCGGGAAAGGCCACTACGCTGCACACCGCGGCCGCAAGCGCGCCGTAGCCGAGGGTGCGCAGATACGTGTCAACGACATAGCCCTTGCTCCACATGTTGACCCAGTTGACGGTGTCGAAACCGGGATCGATCCGGAAGTTCTTCACCGACCAGAAGGTCATCACGACGAGGAAGGCGAGCGGCGCCAGGAAGAACGCGCCCTGCCAGAGGGCGAGCGGCAGGCCCCAGAAAAGCGCGTAGGCGTCGGGGCGGGCGCCGCGGCGGGCGGCGGCCGTCACCCCTTCATCGGCAGCGGCGGCCATGGATGAGGCAGGTTCGGGCGAACGGAGGGTCGGGGGCCGCCCGAGCACGGCCCCCGCCTTGCGCTAGATGTTCTTGTACTCGTTCCAGACCTCGGTCCAGTCGTCGATCGACTGCTGGATCGGGGTCTGACGCAGTTGGATCTTGCCGTCCTTGTACTCGTCCATGACGTTCCGCTTGTCGAACCGGTGCCGCATCAGTTCGGCCGATTCCGGGTCGTTCGCGTTGAGCGCGTCCCAGCCCTTCTTGTTGGGGATCGAGCCGTTGTAGGACGGCTTGGTGGCCACACGCCACTGCCCTTCGGGGCCGGTCAGATACTGAATGAACTTCTTGGCCAGATCCTGCTTCTCGGAGCCGGTGCCGATCGAGACCGATTCGGTCCACTGGATGCCGCCCTCGTCCGGAATGGTGGTGGTCACCGGCAAACCGCCCTTGTGCAGGAGGATCGAAATCCACTCGCCGATGCCGGGCATGACCCAGGCCTGGCCGTTGGTCATCGACGAGAACACGTCGGCCATGCTGTAGAAGCCCGCGAGCTGCGGCTTGAGCGAGAAAGTGGTCTCGCGCAGCTTGCCGAACGCCGCGTCGTCGATGTTGAACGGGTCCTTGTTGCCGTCATAGAGGCTGAGGCAGCCCATGGTCGGCAGATACCAGTCGAAATGGCCGACCTTTCCAGTCACCCGTTCCTCCCACATCACGCCGTAGCTGCTGCAGTCCGCCTCGCTGAGGTGGTCGGTGTTGTGGACCAGCCCGAGATAGCCGAAGTCCAGCATCACCGAGTAGAGGTCGCCGTCCAGCCAGTGGCCATCGAGGTTCTGGAACTCGGGCCAGAAGTCGTCGAAGGGATAGTCGGCTGGATCCATCTTGTCGATGAAGCCCGCATCGCGCAGCTGCACGATGTATTCGCGGTCCGAGAGAATCACGTCGTAGGTGCCGGGCGGCGATTGGTTGACGAGTGCAAGCATCTGCTCGCCGCCGACATATTCCTTGCTTTCGATCTTGACGCCGTGCTCCTGCTCGAAAGGCTCGACGACGAACGGGTCGGCGTGCCCCGGCCAGCTCAGATAGGTGAGCGTCTGCTCCTGCGCCCCTGCGTTTCGGCCGGCAAAGGTGCTCGATAGCGCTGCAGTGCCGGCAAGGGCTGTCGCCCCCTTCATGAAGCCGCGCCGCGACAGGCGCCAACCGCGCGGGTCGCTGTTCCACATGGTACGCATTCTCTCCTCCCTACTTTGATCCCTGGTCATTGTAGCAGAACTGGCCTATCTCCCAATTTATCGACGCGCCGGTCGCAACAGGAGAAGATCAGTGCTGCAACTCGGGCTCGTGCTCGGCTATTCGGGCCGGGATTTCACCATCGACATCGACCTGATCCAAGAGGCTGAGGCGCTCGGCTACCGATCGATCTGGACCTCCGAGGCCTATGGCTCGGACGCGGTGACGCCAGCCGCCTGGATTCTCGCCCAGACCGAGCGGATGACAGTCGGCACCGCGCTCATGCAGATGCCAGCGCGCACACCGGCCTGTGCCGCGATGACGGCGATGACGCTCCAGGCGCTCTCCGGCGGCCGCTTCATCCTCGGCGTCGGTCCGTCGGGTCCGCAGGTGATCGAAGGCTGGCATGGAGTCGCCTATGGCAAACCCCATGAGCGGCTGCGCGAATACGTTTCAATCGTGCGCCGAATCGTGGCGCGCAAGAAGCCGGTCGTCCACGAGGGCATGCACTATGCGCTCCCCTACCGCGGGCCGGACGCCACCGGGCTCGGCAAGCCGCTGAAGAGCATCATCCACGCCCGCCACCCGCTGCCGATCTATACCGGCTCGGTCTCGCCTGCCGGTCTCAGGCTGGCCGGCGAGATCACCGACGGCCTGTTCCCGCTCTTCATGATGCCCGAGCGCGCCCACGTCTACCGTGACCCACTCGTTGAGGGCTTTCGCCGGGGCGGCCACGGCGAGACGCGCGAGGGCTTCGCCATCGCCCCCTTCGTCGATGTGAAGATCGACGAGGATCACGCGCGTGCGCTGCTCAAGGTCAAACAATCGCTCGCGCTCTATGTCGGCGGCATGGGCGCGCGCGGGCGCAACTTCTACAATGACTACGCGAAGCGGCTCGGCTTTGGTGAGGCTGCTGAGACGATCCAGGATTTGTTCCTTTCCGGCGACAAGCAGGGCGCGGTGATGGCCGTGCCCGACGAGTTCGCCGACGGCATCGCCCTGGTCGGGCCGAAGGCGCATATCAGGGAGCGTCTTGCGGCGTGGAAGACGGCGGCGGCAGAGGGGTCTGTAACGGCGCTCTTGCTTGCCGGCGCCGGGCGGGAGGAAATCCGTTTCCTCGCAGAGGAGTTGCTCTAGCAACGGCCCCGGTGGGAGGCGGTGCGGGAGAGGCACCGTGAGGCGCTGGCTGCTCGGGCCGGTACTTGCGCTCTGCGCCGCCTGGCTCGCCACCTGCGAGACCGCGCCACCCCCGCCCTCAGGCGATGACGGACCGCGCACCCTATTCGTTCAGGTGGCCAGCAACGGCTGGCATACGGCGATCGTCGCGCCCGCCCCTGCCCTCGCCGCCTCCGGCCTGCTGCCGGAGACCGCGGACTTCCCCGACGCTGCATTTCTCGAATTCGGTTGGGGTGACCGCGTCTACTATCCGGCGAAGGAAAAGACGCTCGGAATGACGCTCGCGGCCGCTCTCGCCCCGACACCGGCGGTCATGCACATGGCAGGTCTCGCGGCCGCGCCAGAGGATCGCGGCACGGGCCTGGAGGTCGTGTCGGTGGCGCTCACCGAGGCGGGCTTTCTCAATCTGGTCGAGGCGCTTGCGGCCGGGTTCGAACGCCCCGCAGGTGGACGCGCCGAAGCCATCTCCCGCGGCCTCTACCCCGACAGCCGCTTCTACAACGCCTTGGGTGAGTTCCACCTCTTCAACACGTGCAATACGTGGACGGCGCGCATGCTGCGTGCCGGCGGCGTCGCCCTCTCTTCCTCTGGTATCGTGACGGCAGATGGGCTGATGGCCCGCCTGCGGATGGCGCTAGCCGTCGAGTGAGCTCAGCGCCCCTTCCCGGGAAGCGTGGATCGGGATGATCTTGTCGAAGCCGCTGATCTCGAACACTTCCTTGACCGGCCCGGAGAGCGAGCAGAGCGCGAACTTGGCATCCCGCTTCCACAAGGTCTTGGCGGTCATCAGCACGGCGCGGAGACCCGCACTGCTGATGTAGGAGAGATTCTCGAAGTCCATGATCACGGCGCGGTCGCCGTCTTCGATCTTGGTTCGGATCGCCTCCTCGAAATCGCGGGCATTGGTGCTGTCGATACGCCCGTTCACCCTGGCAGTCAGGGCGTTATCGTCGCGTTCGATCGTCAACTCCATTGCCGTGGCCTCCTGTCTCCGTGCCGCGTCAGATCATTCAGCGTGTTCGAGGAACGACACACCCCTCTTGATGCGCCTTCAGCCGCTCGGCGGATGCAGCGCATCGATAACCGCTGATGAAGTGTGGTTAGTCGTCTATTTCGGGCATTAGCACGAATTCGGGGTAGGACTCAATTCCTAGTTCCGCCGCATCCTGGCCAAGCTCCTCGTGCACGGCCGGGATCCGCGCCCCGAGCGTCTTGTCGATGATGAACCACGCCAGGAACGAGGTGCCGAACACGAAGGCTCCGATAGCGAGGATGCCGATGATCTGTACACCGGGGTCGCCGCCGGCCGCGATGCAGACGGCCAAAGTCCCCCACACCCCGGCAAAGAGGTGGGCCGGAACCGCACCGACCACATCGTCCACCTTGACCATCTCGAGAAACTTCACGCCGAGGACGACGATGGCACCGCCGATCGCCCCGATGATGATGGCGAAGTAATGATCGACGATGTCGGGCCCCGCCGTGATCGCCACCAGGCCGGCGATGGCGCCGTTCAGGCTGGTGACCAGGTCGACACGGCCCATGATCGGCCGCGACAAGACAATCGCTGCGAGCACGCCGGCGGCCGCCGCCAAGTTGGTATTGGCCAGGATATTGCTCAATGCCACGGCATCGGCCGCGCCGCTCAACGCAAGTTGCGAGCCGCCGTTGAACCCGAACCAGCCGAGCCAGAGGATGAATACGCCGAGAGTCACCGCCGGCACGTTGGATGGCGAAGTCACCTTTACGCTGCCATCGGCACGGAACTTGCCCTTCCGCGCGCCGACGACGATAGCGCCGGCGAGCGCCGCCCAGCCCCCGGTCGAATGCACGATCGTGGCGCCGGCGAAATCCTGGAAGCCCATCTGATACAGCCACCCTTCACCCCACGTCCAGGAGCCGATCACCGGATAGATGAAGGCGGTCAGCAGCGTGATGAAGACGAAGAAGGACCAGAGCTTCACCCGCTCCGCCAGCGCGCCGGAGACGATCGAGGCGGTCGTCGCCACGAACACCATCTGGAAGAACCAGTCGGACATCGTGGCGTAGCCGCTGCCCTCCACGACGGTGGCTGCGGCGGCGGCGATGACGCCGTCCCCGGCCCCGGCTGCGACGGCCTCCAGCAGGGCGATCTCGTCGCCCGTCGTCGAGTACGGCAGCGCGAACGAACCGACCCAGCTCCCGACATCGACGTACATCAGGTTGTAGCCGACCAGGTAGTAGGTGAGGCCGGCGATGGAATAGAGGCCGATGTTCTTCAGGCAGATGACCGACGCGTTCTTGGTACGCACCGAGCCAGCTTCCAGCATGGTGAATCCGGCGCACATCCACATAACCAGCGCTCCCCAGATGAGGAACGAGAAGCTGTTGAGGATGAACTGCGTCTCGGCGGTGACCGCGGCATATGCCTGCGGCACGACAAAGACCAGGGACACGGTGAACATGAGGACCAGAGCAACGGTCCTCCATCGGGACCGAGCGGCGAAGCCGAAGGGCGCTAAGCTTAGGCGCGAGAGGCCCGGCAGCATTTCACGCGTAGTTCTCAAGCCTCGCCGCATTGTCCAATCCCTGCCCTCGGTTCAGAATTTTTTGGACCTTGATCATCTTCGAATGCACTGTCAATCGGAGCGTTCTGATATGGACCGAACACGTTCGTTATATCGCTTGATCTCATAATTCCTATCGCGTTTGACCTCCGGTGACCGCTTGACGCAGCACGCCCCGGCATGAGCCGTTGTCGCCGATGGATGTCTTTACCTGGTCAAGGTGCGGAGAACGGAGGGCAAGGTCTCCGTAAGGTCCTCCGCGATCAGCCCGTGACCGAAGGCCGCAGCCGCAGCACCGTGCAGCCAGACTCCCGCCGCCGCCGCTTCGAACGCCGGCATTCCCTGCGCCAGCAGGCCGAGAATGAAGCCGGCCAGGACGTCGCCTGAGCCCGCTGTCGCCAGCGTCGGCGGTGCATTGGCGTTGATCGCCGCACGGCCGTCGGGGGCCGCGATCACGCTGTCAGCACCTTTCAGCACCACCACGGCCCCGCACTCGGCGGCCGCGGCGCGGGCGCGGGAGAGCTTGTCGCCTTCGTGGGCGAACAGGCGCCGGTACTCCCCCTCGTGCGGGGTCAACACCGCCTCGGGTGTGAGTGCATCAAACAGCGTGCGCGGTTCGTTGCGGAAAGCGGTGAGCGCGTCGGCATCGAGGACACAGCGCTTCCCCGCGCGCAGCGCTTGGAGCGCCCGCGCGCGAGTCGTCGGGCTCACGCCGCAGCCGGGGCCGATCAGCAGCGCGTTGCGGCGCTCATCGGCGAGCGCCGCATCCAGATCCGCTACGGATGCAACCATGACGGCAGTGAGCTGAGAGGCATAGACGGGAAGCGCGTCTTCGGGCGCGTGAACGGTGACCAACCCGGCACCAACCCGGAGCGCCGCGCGGGCCGCGAGCCGGGCCGCCCCGGAACGCGCGCCGTCGCCGCCAACGACTAGCGCATGGCCGCGGCTGTACTTGTGATCGGCGGGGGCCGGGCCGGGCAGCAACGCCTGCCAGAGCGCCGGCGCGTTCTCGTGCACCCGAAGCGCCAGCGAATCGATCGCCGCCGCCGGAATGCCGATGTCGGCGACCACCACGTCACCGGCATGCTCGCGCCCCGGCAACAGCATGTGGCCGTATTTGCGCCGGCCGAAGGTCACGGTCACCGCCGCCCTGAAGGCACCGCCGAGGGCTTCGCCGGTGTCGCCATGGATACCGCTCGGAATATCGACCGCAACGCAGGGAGGATCACGCTCGGCACTGGCCTCGGCGAGTTCCAGTGCCACGCTCTCTAGCGGCCGCGCGAGGCCCGCGCCGAACAACGCGTCGACGACCAGCGGCTCGCCGTCGAGCAGCGACGACGAGAGCGGCTCGACCGGGTGCTCCCACCGATCGGCCATGGCCGCGGCATCGCCCTTCAAGCGCTCGCGGGTGCCGAGCAGCCCGAGCCGCATGGGCCAGCCGGCCTCCGCAAGCAGTCGGGCTGCGACGAAGCCGTCGCCCCCGTTGTTGCCGGGTCCGCAGAGTACCGCGACCGGCCGGGGCGCCCAGCGCTGCACGATCGCCTGCGCGACCGCGCGGCCGGCGTTCTCCATCAACGTCAGACCCGGAGTCCCGGCCTTCGCGGCCGCCGCATCGGCCGCATACATCTCGGCGACGGAAAAGAGGGCGAGAGCGTCGGCGTCGCTCATTCGCGATCAGCGCAAAACAGATCGACCCGCATGGGCTGCACGAAGGCGTAGTCGCCCGAGTCCGTACGCCCGGCTTCGAAGAGGCGCTTCACGGTCTCGCTCCGCACCGCATTGGCACCGTAGCTGTTATAGGTGAGGCCGGAGAAGAGATCGACGAAGGCCTCGTGACTCTCGAACCGCCTTTCGACCTCGTAGTGGATCTCCCTCGCACGGGCGAAGAGCGGCGCCGAGTCCGTCAGCGCTTCGCGCGCCTGCCGGCGGACCTCTGTCTCGTCGTGAAATGGCTTCATGACGGCCGAGAACGCTCCCTCCATCACCGGCTCCAGCACGTATAGGAAACCGCCGGAGCGGAGCACCCGCCGCGCTTCCTTGAGCGCGGGTCGCATGGCGGCCCGCGGCACGTGGTGAAGGGAGCGGCCGAAGATCACCCCATCGGCCGCGTCATCACCGACCGGGAGCGCCTCCGCTCGGCCCTCGGCGAAGCTCACACCGGGAGTCTCCGACGCCTCGCGATTGCGCGCGGCCTGGACCGAGTCCGGCTCGACCCCGAGCACAGTGGCGCCGCGTTCGACGAGCGCGCGCGCAAGAGCGCCGCCACCGCAGCCGACATCGATGAGCGAGCGCCCGCCAACCTGCACCAGGCGGTCCAGCACCGCGAGATCGGTGCTCTCTCCCCAGTGTTCGACGATTCCAGGCATGGCGCGAGAATAGCGCTCACCCCACCTGCGGGCCAGCCTCGACCCGCGGACGCCGCTGTGACGGGCTGCGTGATCATACCGAATACGATATGACATGACGTGAATGCGTGCGCTCGGTCGATGGTGGGCGCGCGCCGGACCGGCCGGAGTCGCCGCATGGTTGCCCATATCGAGACCGTCGCGTTCCAGGGTATCGAGGCGTTGCCGGTCGATGTGCAGGTGCATATCGGCGCGGGCCTACCGGCGTTCTTGGTCGTAGGCCTTCCCGACAAGGCGGTGGCCGAGAGCCGCGAGCGGGTGCGCGGTGCACTCGCCGGTCTTGGACTGTCCCTGCCCGCGAAACGAATCATCGTGAATTTGGCGCCCGCCGACATGCAGAAGGAGGGTAGCCACTTCGACCTCCCCATCGCGCTCGGACTCCTGGTGGCGATGGACGTGCTGGCGACGGACGATCTCGCGACCTATGTCGCGCTCGGCGAGCTTGGCCTCGACGGCGCGCTGATACCGGTGAGGGGCGTACTACCGGCCGCCATCGGTGCCAACGCGCGGGAGCGTGGCCTGATCTGCCCGGCGGCCAACGGTTCAGAGGCCGCCTGGGCCGGCGGCGGCGAGGTCGTGGCACCCACCGACCTGCTTGCGCTCATCAATCATTTTAAGGGTACGCAGCTTCAAGCGCCGCCAGTGGCGGCAACGCTTGCAGCACCCCCGCACTATCCCGACCTCCGCGACATCAAGGGGCAGGAGTCGGCCAAGCGCGCCCTCGAACTCGCTGCTGCAGGCAGCCACAACTTGCTGATGATCGGCCCGCCGGGCACGGGCAAGTCGATGCTGGCGTCGCGCCTCCCCGGCATCCTGCCGCCGCTGGCTCCTGAGGAGGCGCTGAGCGTCAGCATGATTGCTTCGGTCGCGGGCCACCTCGGGCACAACGGGCTGACCCGCGACCGGCCGTTCCGCGACCCGCACCATTCGGCCTCGATGGCGGCGATGGTCGGTGGCGGTGTCCGCGCTCGCCCGGGCGAGGTTTCACTCGCTCATCTCGGGGTTCTGTTCCTGGACGAGCTGCCCGAGTTTCCCCGCCCCGTGCTCGACGCGCTCCGTCAGCCCATTGAGAGCGGCGCCGTGGCAGTCGCCCGCGCCAACGCCCACGTGCGCTATCCCGCGCGCTTTCAGCTTATCGCGGCGATGAATCCGTGCCGCTGCGGCTACCTGTCGGACCCCGCGCGGGCCTGCTCACGCGCGCCCCACTGCGCGCGGGACTACCAGGTACGCATCTCCGGCCCGCTCTACGACAGGATCGACCTGCACGTGGATGTGCCGGAGCTTTCCGCCGCCGATCTGACGTTGCCGCCGCCTGCGGAGGGCTCGGCCGAGGTCGCAGCGCGGGTGGCGGCCGCCCGCGCGCTCCAGCGGGCGCGCTTCAAGGCGATGGGCGCGGCGCACGACGTGCGCACCAATGCCGAGGCCGATGGCGAGACGTTGACCCGAATTGCGACGCCGGATGAGGGAGGCCGCGCGCTGCTCGCCGAAGCGACCGACCGGCTGAGACTATCTGCGCGCGGCCATCACCGCGTGCTCAAGGTCGCGCGAACGATCGCCGACCTGGCCGGGGCGGAGAGCGTCGCGCGACGGCATATCGCGGAGGCGCTCTCCTACCGCCGTATCGGACCTTACGGATAGCTGACAGCCGCGGGTGTGGCAGCCCTCGGGAGTGGTCAAGCCTGCGGGATCATGCGCCCCAGGCGGCGTCCACCGCAGAGGTGGACGTGGAAGTGAGGCACTTCCTGGCCGCCGTTGACGCCGGTGTTGGCGATTGTGCGGAAGCCCTTCTGCTCAAGCCCCAGCGTGCGGGCGATCTCGCCCACCGTCTTGAAGAAGTGCCCGACTTCCTCCGCCGAAGCATTGCGGGTGAAGTCGTCGAGCGAGACATAGGCGCTCTTCGGAATCACCAGCACATGCACCGGCGCTTGTGGCGCGATGTCGCGAAAGGCGAGCACCGCGTCATCCTCGTAGACGGTGTCGTTTGGAATCTCGCCACGCAGAATCTTGGCGAAGATATTGCTATCGTCGTAGCTCATCGCTTGTCCCCGGCCTTGCGCTTGCGGGCTTCACGCGCGAGTCCGGAGACGCCGCGCCTTTTCGAGAGTTCGTCGAGTACCTCCGCCGGTGCGACGCCCGTGTCCGACCACAGAATTAGAAGGTGAAACAGCAGGTCGGCGCTCTCGGAGACGACCGCCTTCTTGTCGCCGAGGGCTCCCGCGAGTGCCACCTCGACGCCCTCCTCGCCCACCTTCTTCGCCACATGCTCGCGGCCGCGCGAAAAGGTGCGTGCGACGTAGGAGGTCTCCGGGTCGCCGCCCTTGCGTTTCTCGATGACGCCGAACAGCTCGTCGATGATGTTGCCGGCCTGGTCGCGCTTCATATTGCCGCCCGCTCCCCTCAGTGAGCTTGGGTACCAAAATTTGCACGCGCCGTCATGGCCGCACTGGGATGCCGGCGGCGCGCATATGCGCCTTCGCCTCGCCGATGGAATGCGTGCCGAAATGGAAGATCGAGGCCGCCAGCACCGCCGTCGCGTGGCCGTCGCGGATGCCCTCGACCAGGTGATCCAACGTGCCGACTCCGCCGGAGGCGATAACCGGGATCGTGACCGCGTCCGCGACGGCGCGCGTCAGCTCCAAGTCGAATCCGACGCGGGTGCCGTCCCGATCCATCGAGGTCAGGAGAATCTCGCCGGCGCCTGCGTCTGCCATGCACCGGGCCCATGCGATGGCATCGATCCCGGTGGGCGTGCGCCCGCCGTGGGTGAATATCTCGAAGCCGCCGGCCGCACCCCGCTTGGCATCGATGGCGACGACGATGCACTGGGTCCCGAATTTTTCCGCCGCCTCGGCGACGAACGCGGGGTTCACTACGGCTGCTGTGTTGATTGAGACCTTGTCCGCACCAGCCAGCAGGAGCGCGCGGACATCCTCAATGGTGCGCACCCCGCCACCCACGGTAAGCGGCATGAAACAGACTTCGGCGGTGCCGGCGACGACGTCGTAGATGGTGTCGCGCTGCTCGTGGGAGGCGGTGATGTCGAGGAAGCAGAGCTCGTCCGCCCCTTGCTCGTCGTAGACCCGGGCCTGCTCGACCGGGTCGCCCGCGTCCACCAGGTCGACGAAGTTCACTCCCTTGACCACCCGCCCGGCGTGGACGTCGAGGCACGGGATGACACGCATCTTCAGCACGACGTGGGTCCTGCGCGTTCAGGCGGCGAGTAGCGCCAACGCCTGGGCCGGGTCGATGCGGCCGTCGTAGAGGGCGCGGCCGCAGATCACGCCGCAGACACCGTCCCCCTCATACGCCTTGAGCGCTTCGAGATCGTCGTGGGAGGCGACGCCGCCCGACGCGATGACCGGCGTGGAGAGCGCCCGCGCGAGCGCGCCCGTCGCGGCTGCGGCGACGCCCTCGAGCGCACCGTCACGGGCAATGTCGGTGTGGATAATTGCCGCGGCGCCGGCATCCTCGAATCGGCGTGCCAATTCCAACGCCTCCACGTCGACCGTCTCGGCCCAGCCTTCCACCGCGACCCGGCCGTCGCGCGCGTCGATACCGACCGCGATCCGGCCGGGGAAGGCGTGGCAGGCGGAACGAACGAGATCGGGGTCGCGAACCGCCACAGTGCCGAGGATTACCCGGTGCACGCCCCGCCCGAGCCAGGCCTCGATCGTGGCCATGTCCCGAATGCCCCCACCGAGCTGAACCGGGAGATCGACCGCGTCGAGAATCGCGCCCACCGCGTCGGCGTTGATCGGCTTGCCGGCAAAAGCGCCGTCGAGATCGACGACGTGGAGCCAAGCGAAGTCCGCCGCCGCGAAAGCCCGTGCCTGCGCCGGGGGGTCGTCAGAGAAGACCGTCGCCCGCGCCATGTCTCCTTGCACGAGGCGCACACACGCACCGTCCTTGAGATCGATCGCGGGAAAGAGGATCACGGCGCCGCGTCCGGCGGCCGGTCCGTCAGGTCCTTGCAGTAGTAGTGGCCGGCGATCGACTGGCCGTCCACGAACGCGTACTTGGGATGCGTGCCCCAGTGCTCGAATCCGAGAGACTCGTAAAGCGCGATGGCGGCGTCCTGGGTCTCGCGCACGCTCAGATTCATCACCTTGAAGCCGCGCGCGAGGGCTTCTTCCTCGGCCGCCTCCAGCAGTCTCCGGGCCAGGCCGTGTCCGCGCGCCCACGGCGCCACAAAGTGCGTGTCGATGAGGCAGGAGAGGCGCCACGCCTCCTTCTGCGGCGGCGCCGACACGAGCTGGACTGATCCCGCCACCACCCCATCCATGCGGCCGACGAAGAGCAGCCGCTCAGGCACCACGGTCACGCCCCGCCAGTAGCGCTCGAAGGCGGCAGGCTCAGGCGGACGCACCCAGCCGAATCCGGCGCCGTCGTTGATCGCAGCGGCGGCGGCATCGCAAAGCTCGGCAAGCTCACGCTTCCGCAGCCGCTCGACGACACCGACCTCGATCCGGGGGCCTATGGTTGCGAGCTGACTCATGGCTGCCACCGAAGGAAATTACCGATCACAGTCAAGCCGACCTCCTGGCTCTTCTCTGGGTGAAACTGCGTGCCGACCATGTTGTCTCGGCCTGCGACAGCGGTGACGGTGCCACCATAATCGACGGTCGCGAAGACCTCGTCGTCCCGGCGGCACATGAGCCCGTAGCTGTGGACGAAATAGGCATGGGCGTCGCCGGGCAAACCCTTCAGGATCGGATGCGGCTCGCCCGCGAGGGCGAGGTCGTTCCACCCCATATGGGGAACCTTGAGCGTCTCGTCACCGGGCTCGAGCGGCGCGACCTCGCCGTCGATCCAGCCGAGCCCCTCGTGCTCGCCATGCTCGTGCCCGACCCGCGCCATGAGCTGCATGCCGACGCAGATCCCGAGGAAGGGCACACCCCGGCGCAGCACCGCATCCTCCAGCGCCTCGATCATGCCGTCTCGGGCAGCCAGGCCGGCCTTGCAGTCGGCGAAGGCGCCAACGCCGGGAAGCACGATCCGCTCCGCGCGCCCTACCCGGTCGGGATCGTCGGTCACCAGCACCGGCGTCGCCGGCGCGGTGTCGGCCGCGGCGCGCTCGAAGGCCTTGGCGGCAGAGCGCAGATTGCCCGAGCCATAGTCGATGATCGCAGTGGTCACGGCGCGTCAGCTCCAGAAGCCGGGATTGGGGTGCAGACCGAGTGTGCCGGGTGCCCGAGCCGTAGCGGTCGACGGCGCCGGCCGCGAAATCGGTGCCGGTGTCATGGCTTCGGCGTAGCGGATGAGGGCCTGCGCACGGCTCGGCGCCGCCACCACTTCCACCAGGCGATAACCGCGCGCGGCGAGGCCAGCCCGGCGCAAGTCGTTCGCCGACATGCCGGCGAGCACGCCGTAGCCGAGGCCGAGTACCACCGGCAGGAGCGGCCCGAGACCCAGCACCTGGGGCACGGCGACGATCGCCGCCAGAGCAGCGATCAGAGGCACAGCCGCAAGCCACAGCCCTTCCGCCAGCGCCCAGAACGGCGCAAAGAAGAACGCGAGCCAATTGAACCCCTCGCGCACGAGGATGGCGCGACCCAGCGTGCCATCCTCCGCGCCCACATCGCTGCCCGGGAGGTGAATCGTGTAGAAGCGCACCGGATCAGGCCTCCAGGCTGCCGCCGAGCACGCCCTTGGTGGAGGGAACCTCGCCGGCCATGCGTGGATCGGGCTCGATCGCCTGGCGCAACGCCCGCGCGAGGCCCTTGTAGCAGGCCTCGATCATGTGATGGCTGTTCTCGCCGTACATAACCTCGACATGGAGCGTTAGCCCCGCCGCCTGCGCGAAAGCCTGGAACCACTCCTTGAAGTGCTCGGTGTCCATGCCGTCGAGGCGCGGCTTCTCGAACTGGACCCGCCAGATCAGATAGGGCCGGTTGCTCGCATCGAGAGAGACGCGCGCGCACGCCTCGTCCATGGGAATCACGGCGCTACCATAGCGGCGGATTCCGCGCCTCTCGCCGAGGGCCTGACTCACGGCCTCGCCGATGCTGATTCCGGTGTCCTCGACGGTGTGATGCAACGTCACGTCGATGTCGCCCTCGGCCCTGCAGTCGATATCGATCAGGCTGTGCCGCGAGAGCTGCTCGAGCATGTGATCGAGAAAGCCGATTCCGGTCGCAATCTGCGAGCGGCCGCGGCCGTCGAGATCGACGGTGACGGCAACATTCGTCTCCTTGGTAACCCGCTCGACGCGGGCCGTGCGCGTGGGCTCGCTCATGCCGCAAACCGATATCCCGGGGGGAGCGGCGCCCTTGTAGCAAGAACCACGGCTGGCTGCCAGCCTCGACCATGCGGACGGCCCGATTGCGATTGGTCACAATTCGTGGAGGCGACTCTGCGCTAATCGCACGGTCGGCTATTCTGGGTCACTGGTGATTGGCGGGAGAGCAGCGATGAGGTTACGACTGGGGGGTGCGCTGGCGGGTGCGATCTGCCTGTTGGCCAGCGCGGCGGCGGCAGAGGTAGAGGTCAGCGGCACCATCGTCGCGGTATCCGATCGGGACTTCTCGCAGCCGCACGATTTGGTGCTATCGCCCGACGGCGACTTCCTCTATGTCGCGGATGTCGGCAACGACCGTATCAAAGTGCTCGATCCAACCACACTGGCCACCCTCGGCACGTTCGCCGCGGGCCAGCTGTCGGGCCCGCACGACGTGGCCTTCGACCGGCAGGGGCGCCTGCTGGTCGCCGACACCCATAACCATCGCATCGCAATTTACGAGGTGGACGGCGCCTCGGGCGTGTTCGTCGGCGCAATTGGCGATCCCTTGCGCAAGCCGGAGGGCGTCGATGTCGCCGCCGACGGCACGATCTACGTCACCAGCGCCTCGCGTCACACCGTGACGAAAATTCGCGACGGCGCGGTCGTCGGCAAAGTCGGCGGGGGTGGCAGCGACGACAATCGGTATTCCCGGCCCCACGATATCGAGGTGGCGCCCGACGGCCGCGTCGTGGTCGCCGACCCCGGCAACGACCGGCTGCAAATTCTCGATGCGGACCTCGGCTTCCTTCGCACCGTCGGCGGCCCCGCTTACGGGTTCAATGAGCCGAAATACTTCACGATCGACACACGGGGGTGGATCTATCTCGCCGACGAATACAACGACCGCGTCGTCATTCTCGACCGGGATTACCGCATCCGGGGTGTCTTGGGAGGGAGGCGGGCCGAGGGCGGGTCCGGCGCGCTCGATCACCCGGAGGGGGCGGAAATCCAAGGGCAGCGGCTTTGGGTCTCGGATACCGGCAACAACCGGATCGTGCTGTACAGACTCAGTTTGGAGATAAAATAGATTTATATCAACGTGTTGTGCGGTTTATATAAGAAATAATATCAATTGACAGCCGCGACCCACAATTTCGCGTCCTCCCTTAACCGTTGTCCTGCTAACTGTCGCGTACCCCTGGCAACGCCATACGGCGCCGTTCGCACACCACCGTCGGACGCGTGACCGATCACTATCGTGGTCGCTATCGTGACGGCCGGGGTTCGCCGCTTCGGGCTTCCCGCGGCCGGCATACCGGGGCATGATGGCGCGAGATTGTGCAGACGAGGAGATCGCGGCATGGCCGGAACCTTCGACATCAACATCGATTGCGGCGAGAGCTTCGGCAATTGGGTCATGGGGGCGGACGAGGCGCTCATGCCGCATGTCACCACCGCGAACGTCGCCTGCGGCTTCCATGCCGGCGACCCCGTGACCATGATGAAGACCATCGCGCTCGCCAAGGAGAACGGCGTGGCCGTGGGCTCCCATCCGGGTCTGCCGGACCTCATGGGCTTCGGACGCCGGGTCATGGCGATCACGCCGGACGAGCTCTACGCCTATGTGGTCTACCAGACCGGCGCGCTCAGGGCGGCGCTAGAGGCCAACGGCATGGCTCTCCATCACGTCAAGCCGCACGGCGCCCTCTATCGCATGCTGAACGACGACGAAGCGCTGGGGGAGGCCTTCGCCCGCGCGGTGATCGATCTCTGTCCGGCGCCGATGATCTATTACCCGGCGCCGGTCAAGCGTCACGCGGTGACGAAGATCGCGGCGGAGATGGGCATCGATGTGGTGCCCGAGCTCTATTTCGATCTTCCCTACGAGGATGATGGCTCCCTCGCGCTGAAGCGCTCCAACGAGGGCGCGGACCTCGACGAGACCCGGCAGAAGCTGTGCCTCTTCCTGGATACCGGGAATACCCTCAGCATCAACGGTACGCGTGTGCCGATCTCGGCCCGCAGCATCTGCCTGCACGGCGACGGACCTAATGCGGTCGATCTCGCCACAACCATCGGCGCGACGCTCACCGAGCGCGGCTACGCGCTGCAGCCGCTGGAGCCCGCGCCGACAATACGGCACCAAGCCGCCGAGTAGCTCAGGAGGGCTGGCATCGCGGCGCCGGTTGAGGCATGTTCCGGCGTCGCGGTTTAATGAGTCGCGGCGAGTCTAACGAGAGGAGTATGCGTCGATGAGCGACGAACACGGCCCCTCGCTCGAGGAGCTGACGCGGGCACGAATCCCTTATGTGGCGGGGCTCGGCCTCGTCGTCCTCATTATCGGCGTCCTCGCCGGCCTCTCGGCAGGCGGAATCGTTCCGTAGAACAATTCAAGAGGCGGGTGCGGAGGCGGGCAGCAGCCCCTCCGCCCGCATCCAGGCGCACAAATCTTCCAACATGGTGCGGAGCGGCACCGGCTTGAAGCCGAGCTCTCGCACTGCCTTGTCGCACAGCATGATCTGAGTCCGGTTGGTGACGAAGTGAATCTCGTCGCTCACGTCGGGGTTGCGTTCGCTCGTCGGCTCCGGCGGTTCGACTCCGACGAGTTCGGCCACGATGCGGGCGGCAGTGGCGAAATTCTCGTTGGCGCCGGCGAGGATGTAGCGCTCCCCTTGCCTGCCCCGCTCGTAGGCGCCGATGTGCGCCTTCGCGGTCTCGTCGATATGGCAGAAGGCGCCGCCGCCCGTGCCGACCGTCCTCATGGCGCCGCTCGCGATGGCCTGGACGAAGGGGCCCCAGATTACCCGGTCGTAGGGACCGACTACGTTGCCGGGGTTGACGCACACCGCATCGAGGCCACCAGCCGCGGCCTCCAGCACGATGTCCTCGGCCGCCTTCTTGGAGCTGTAGTAATTGACCCCAATCTCGTCGGCGTTGGACGGCGCGGTTTCGTCGATCGGCACACCGTCATGGAGGCCGAACACCGCGCCCGTGGAGGTGTGGATGAAGCGCCCGACGTTCCTGGCCTTGGCCACCTCGACCACGGCGCGGGTGCCCGACACGTTGGCGTGAGTCTGGGCTTCGTCCCCGGACGAATCGAAGCTCACGTTGCCAGCGACGTGGAAGACGGCATCGACGCCTTCCGGGATCGCGCCTTCAAGAAACTCCCGATCCACGATGTCGCCCACCACCCGGGTCGCCGGGAACTGCCGCAGATACGTGAGGTCCGAGGTTTCGCGGTGCATCGCGATCACCGACCAACCAGCCTCGCCCAGTTGCTTCACCAGATTGACCCCGATGAAGCCCGATGCGCCGGTGACGAATGCAGTCTTGCCTGTCATGTCGAATTCCTCGCGTGTGTGCGGCTCACCGCCAGATCGGCTTGCCGGAACCGGGCAGGCCGTAGGAGTCCCACTTGCCCGTCACCCGCTCCACGATTTCGTCCGCCATGCGGATGCGCCGCCCCCAAGACCGGCTGGTCTCGGGCCCGATCTTTGTGGTCGCATCGAGGCCGATCTTGGCACCCAGCCCCGGCTCTGGGCTCGCGAAGTCGAGATAGTCGATCGGCGTGTTCTCGACGATCGTGATGTCGCGCGCCGGGTCCATGCGCGTGGAGACCGCCCACATCACGTCCTTCCAGTCGCGCGCATCGATGTCGTCGTCCACCACGATCACCCATTTCGTATACATGAACTGCCGCAGATAGGACCAGACGGCCATCATCACGCGCTTGGCGTGGCCCGCGTACGATTTCTTGATGGAGACCACCGCGATCCGGTAGCTGCAGCCCTCTGGCGGCAACCAGAAATCGACGATCTCTGGGAACTGCTGGACGAGGAGCGGGATGAAGACTTCATTGAGCGCCTCACCGAGGATGCTCGGCTCGTCGGGCGGGCGCCCCGTATAGGTCGAAAGATAGATGGGGTCGCGCCGCATGGTGATGGCGGAGACGGTGAACACGGGGAACGGCTCGACCGCGTTGTAGTAGCCTGTATGATCGCCGAAGGGGCCTTCGTCCTGATAGTCGTCGAGGCTGACATGGCCTTCGATGACGATCTCGGCTTCGGCCGGCACTTCGAGCGGCACCGTCTTGGCCCGCACGAGCTCGACCTTCTGGCCACGCAGGAGGCCCGCGAACTGATATTCCGAGAGCGTATCCGGCACCGGCGTCACCGCGGCAAGAATGGTGCCTGGATCGGCGCCGATCACCGCCGCGGCCGGCAGGGGCTCGTGCTTTTCCTCCGCCCAGCGCCGATGCTGCTGGGCACCGCCGCGATGCGCCAGCCAGCGCATCAACGTCTTGTCCCGCCCCACCACCTGCATCCGGTAGATGCCGAGGTTGTAGTTGTCGATGCGCGAGCGGCTCGGGCCCTTGGTGACGACGAGGGGCCAGGTGATCAGCGGTGCCGGCTCGCCCGGCCAGCAGGTCTGGATCGGGAGCCGGCCGAGATCGATGTCGTCGCCCATGAGTACCACCTCCTGCACCGGCCCGGCGCCGATGGTGCGGGGCTTCATCGCGCGGACCGTGTTGAGGAGCGGCAGCATTTCGATCGCCTCGCGCCAGCCGCTCGGCGGCTCGGGCTGGCGCAGGAAGGCCAGCGTCTCGCCTACCTCGCGAAGCTGGTCGGGCTCCCGGTTCATGCCCCAGGCGACGCGCTCCACGGTGCCGAAGAGGTTGACCAGCACCGGCATGTCGTAGCGCGTGCCCTCGTCGCCCACGACGTTCTCGAAGAGCACCGCCGGCCCCTGCTCAGCGATGAGGCGGGTCTGGATCTCGGTCATCTCCAGATAGGGCGAGACCGGCGCCTGGACCCGGTTCAGGCGGCCCGTACTTTCCAGGCGGGCGATGAAGTCGCGCAACGAACGATAGGCCATGGGCACCTCGGCGGGTTGCGGGCATTCATGGGCACGCGCCGGCCCTCGTCAAGCCCGCGCAGGCGGGCGGCGATGGCGCACCTAGGGATGCAGCCGGAGCCCTGCTGCCCGTGACCCCGCCCCGCGCCGAGACGGTCGAGACCGCAAAACGCTATCCCTTCCCGCGGCCGGGCTATTCCTTTCTCTTCGTGGACGGCGAGGCGCTGCCCCTCCTCTCCCTCAGCGAGTCGCTGGAGGAATCCGAGATTGAAGTCGACGGACGAGCGGTGCCGGCCGGAATCCTGTTGCGGGAACGCGGGATCGCTCTGCCGGCACCGCTCGCCCAGCGCACACCAGTATTGGCCTATGGCGCCAACGCCGCGCCCGAGCGTCTGCGGCGAAAGTTCGCCCCCATCGGGCAGACGGTCTTTCCGGTCCTCAATGCGAGGCTCCATGATTTCGACGTCGTCCACGCCGCCCATATCTCGAGCTACGGCGCAGTGCCGGCGACCATCGAGCGCTCCCCCGGCACCGTCTGCGACATCGCCGTGACCTGCCTGGACGAGCGCGAACTCGCACGTATGCACGAGACCGAGTTCCGCCGGCACACTTACCTCTTCGGCCAGCTGAACAACGTCCGGCTGGAGCCCGACCTGCTGCCGGCCATGGATATGGTGAGCAGCTATGTCGGCGGTTTCGGGCACATCGCGCCGGAGGGGAAGCCTCTTGCGCTCGCCGCCATCCGGGCCGAAGGCCGACGCTTCCGCACCTGCTCGCAAACGGAGGCGCTGCGGACGATCCAGGCCATGCTCGGTGTCCCAGGCCCGCTGGACTCGTTCATCCAGGAAGCGATCGACGACGATGCGGTCAGGCGCCAGCGCACCGCGCTACTCAGGGCGCAGGCGCAGCCCTTCTCCTACAGCGATTTTGCGCCGACGGCGCCGTGACCGTCAGCCGAGCGCCTGCGCGGCGACGATACCGGCGAAGAGCGCGAGGCCGACCAGACTGTTGTTCTTGAACTTGGCGAGGCAGTCGGCGGGGCTCTCGATCCGCACGCGGAGCGCCTGCCAGGCGAGCAGCAGCGCTGCCACCGCCACACCCACGTAGTAGGGCCAGGCGACCTGCGCGGCGACGCCGGCCCCGGCGAAGCCCGCCACGGCGATCACATAGAATGCGATCAGGAACGGCCGCGTCCGCTGGCCGAGCGCGATGGCGCTGGACTTCACCCCGATCAGGAGGTCGTCCTCCTTGTCCTGATGGGCGTAGATCGTGTCGTAGCCCAGCGTCCAGGCGATGCCGGCGACATAGAGCAGCCCCGCCGGCCAGCCGATGCCGCCCTCGACCGCAGCCCAACCCAGCAGCGCACCGTAGTTGAAGGTGAGGCCGAGGAAGGCCTGCGGCCAGTAGGTGATGCGCTTCATCTGGGGGTAGAGGACCACCAGCAGCAGCGAGCCCACTCCAAGCAAGATTGCGAACAGATTGAGCTGCAGCAGAATGGCGAGGCCCGCGCCCAACAGCACCGCCATGAAGGCGACGGCCCCCTTCACCCCGATGGCGCCGGAAGGCAGCGGACGCCGGCGGGTGCGCTCGACGCGAGCGTCGAAGTCGCGGTCGAAGATGTCGTTGAGTGTGCAGCCGGCGGCCCGCATCACGAACGCGCCGGCGGTGAAGAGCACCAGCAACTTCAGATCCGGCAGACCGTCAGAGGCAAGCCCGATGGCCCAGAGACACGGCCAGAGCAGGAGCCACACGCCGACCGGCTGATCCAATCGGGCCAGCGCAACGAAGGGGCGCGCGAAAGGCGGCATCGCCCGCTCGACCGGCCCAGGCCCGGGACCAGAGGGCGCCGAGGCCCCGTTGTCCAGACGCTCGACCATGGCTGCTGGTGTATCGTGGCGTTCTGGCAGTGACAAGCGGAGAGCCGCCCATGGACGGGCCGGAGCGGGAGCGTGATGACGGCCGGAGCACGATCCGGCTCTTCGTCGAGACCGCGCTCGAAGCCGGCGCCGCGATCGCGCTGGCACCCGGCCAGGCCCATTACCTTCGCAACGTGATGCGCCAGGCGCCGGGCGACCGGATTCATCTCTTCAACGGGCGCGATGGGGAGTGGGCGGGCACCATCGAGACCATCGCGCCCCACCGCGCGGCCATTCGCCTCGCCACGCGGACCGCGGAGCAGACGCCGGCGCCCGAATTGCACCTCCTGTTCGCGCCGCTCAAGGCGACCCGCACCCGCTTCGTGATCGAGAAGGCGACCGAGCTCGGGGTCGGCACCATCCAGCCGGTGCTCACCCGGCATGGCCAGACCGCGCGCGTCAACGTCGAGCGGCTCCGTGCGCATGCGATCGAAGCGGCGGAGCAGTGCGGCCGCCTCGACGTGCCGCCGATTGCACCCCCCTGCTCCCTCGCCGACGCGCTCGCCGGCTGG
The DNA here is from genome assembly GCA_965262755.1 of Alphaproteobacteria bacterium. Classification (GTDB taxonomy): domain Bacteria; phylum Pseudomonadota; class Alphaproteobacteria; order UBA828; family UBA828; genus WTGU01. The sequence goes on from OZ253557.1 coordinate 4,034,389, forward strand.
CCGCCCGACCGCCGGCTGCTCGTTTGCGATCCCGACGAGGCCGAGCCGACAGTCGCCGACGCGCTGTCGGGTGGCGCAGGCGTACCCTGGGCGATCCTGGTGGGGCCGGAAGGCGGATTTACGCCCTCCGAGCGGCGTCTGCTCGCCGATCATCCGGCGGCCGTGCGCGCCCGCCTCGGCCCGCGCACGCTGCGCGCGGAGACTGCCGTGGCGGCAGCATTGGCCTGTTGGCAGGCCCTCGCGGGCGACTGGCGGTGAGGCCGTGCTGCGCGGGACGCAGGCCTGTCATGTCGGGCAAGCGACGGGATATGCTGGACAGGCTCGCTCGAATCGGGGAAACCCCGCACTGGTTCGACGCGACCGCTGGGAGGGTACGTGAACGATAGCGCCACCAGGCAAGACGAGGCGCTCACCCGCCGCGACCTGATCGCCTACCTCGAATCCGGCTGCAAGCCGCGCCAGGCGTGGCGGATCGGCACGGAGCACGAGAAATTCGGCCATCGCCTCGCCGATCACGCGCCGCTCCCCTACGAGGGGCCGTGGGGCATCCGCGCCCTGCTTGAAGGGCTTCAGCGCTACGGCTGGACTCCCTACCTGGAGATCGGCAACCCCATCGCTCTGCTCAAGGACGGCCAATCGGTGACGCTGGAGCCGGGCGGCCAGCTCGAGCTCTCGGGCGCCCCGCTCCATAACCTGCACCGCACCTGCGACGAGGTGCACGCGCATCTGGATCAGGTGCGGACGATTTCCGAAGAGCTCGGGATCGGGTTCTACGGCGTGGGTTTCCGTCCCGATGCACCGCGCGAGGCGATCCCCTGGATGCCCAAGGGCCGCTACGCGATCATGCGCCGCTATATGCCGACGCGCGGCAGCCTCGGCCTCGACATGATGACCCGCACCTGCACCGTGCAGGTCAATCTGGATTTCGACTCGGAAACCGACATGGTCCGCAAGATGCGCGTCGCCATGGCCCTGCAGCCGGTTGCCACCGCGCTCTTCGCCATCTCGCCCTTCGTCGAGGGCAAACCCAGCGGCTTCCGCAGCTATCGCAGCCATGTCTGGACCGATACCGATCCCGATCGCTGCGGCCTGCTCGCCTTCGTCTTCGAACCCGGCATGGGGTTCGAGCGCTATGCCGACTACGTGCTGGATGCCCCCATGTATTTCGTGGCGCGGGACGGCGGCTACATCGACGTGGCGGGCGAATCGTTCCGCGACTTCCTTCGAGGCGCCCTGCCCCAGCTCCCCGGCGAGCGGCCGACGCTGAAGGACTGGGAGGATCATCTGACCACGGTGTTCCCCGAGGTGCGGCTCAAGACGTTCATCGAGATGCGCGGCGCCGACAGCGGCCCGTGGGGCAAGGTGTGTGCCCTGCCGGCGCTCTGGGTCGGCCTGCTCTACGATTCGACGGCGCTGAACGAGGCCGAGGCGCTGGTCGCCTCATGGACGGCCGCCGATGTTGCGGCGTTGCTCGGTGCCGTGCCGCGGGAGGCGCTCCGTGCCACGGTCGGCGGGCGGACGGTGCAGGAAGTGGCCCGCGATGCGGTGGAGATCGCTGCCGGCGGCCTCATGCGGCGCGCCGTCGCCGGCAATCTCGACTCCGACGAGCGCTCCTACCTCACCTATCTGCGGCAGATCGCGGAGAGCGGGCGGACCGCCGCCGACGACATGCTCGAGGCCTACGAGGGCCGCTGGGGCGGCAGCATCGAGCCGCTCTTCGAGGAATACGCCTATTAGCGCGAAGGTAACGAGCGGGAACAGCAAAGCCCCGCGCGTCGGCATCGCCTACCGCCTCAACCCGACTCTCCACGCCGTCATCCCGCCGCCCATCGCCGAGATTGCGGCGTTGACGAGAGGACGGGTTTTTCCGCCGGAGAAGCCGCTGCTCGATCTCGCCCAGGCGGTGCCGGCCTACCCGCCGGCGGACGCCCTCACCGCCCATCTCGCGAGCGCGGTGCGGCAACCGGAGATGGCGCGCTACACCCCGATCGTCGGTCGTGACGACCTGCGTAGTGCGCTGGCGGACGCGCTTTCGGACGCCTATCGGGGCCGGGTAACGCGCGATCACGTGGCGATCACGGCAGGCTGCAACCAAGCCTTCTGTCTCGCGCTCATGGCTCTCGCCGGGCCGGGAGACGAGACGATCCTGGCCGCGCCCTCCTACTTCAACTACCAGATGTGGCTGGAGATGCTGGGCATCTCGCCCGTCTATCTCCCCTTCCGGCCTGAGCGCGGCGGCGTGCCGGACCCAGCAGATGCCGCGGCGCGGATCACTTCCCGCACCCGTGCCATCGTGCTGGTGACACCGAACAACCCCACCGGCGCCATCTACCCGCCGGAGGCCATCGAGGGCTTCCATCGTCTGGCGCGGGAGGCCGGGCTGGCACTGGTGCTCGACGAGACCTATCGCGACTTCCTGCCGGGCGACGGGCCGCCACACGGCCTGTTCGCGCGCCCGGACTGGGACGAAACGCTGGTCCACCTCTACAGCTTCTCCAAGGTCTACAGCCTCACCGGCTACCGGGTCGGTGCGTTGGTCGCGGGCGGCGGGCTGCTCGCCGAGGTGGCCAAGGCTGCCGATTGCGTCGCGATCTGTGCACCCGCCATCGCCCAGGAGGCGGCATTCTACGGCCTTCGCAACCTCGCGAACTTCCGTGCCGAGAAGCGGCGCCTCGTGCTGGAGCGCGTCGCCCGTTTCCGCGCGGTGTTCGAGCGCGAGAGCCTCGCCTACGAGCTGATCTCCGCCGGTGCGTTCTTCGCCTACGTGCGCCATCCCTTCGCCGGCACGCCTGCCGTCGATGTCGCCCACAAGCTCGTGCTGGAGGAGAACGTGCTCTGCCTGCCTGGCAGCGCCTTCGGCCCGGAACAAGAGAACTATCTGCGCTTCGCCCTCGCCAACATCGACGGCGATGCAATGGCGGCGCTCGGCGATCGCCTGGAGGCGAGCCAGCAGTAGAAGCGTTACGGCGTCGGCGCCGGCTGCGCTTCGGTGAAGCGGCCGATATCGAAGCCCTCGATCGGCGTCTCGGTGCGGCCGTCGAGAGCAAGTTCCGCCGCCACCGCGCCCGAGGCGGGGCCCAGGCAAAAGCCGTGGCCGCTGAAGCCAAAGGCGTGGACCAAGCCGGGCGTGGTCCGGCTTGGGCAGAGCACCGGCAGGTGGTCCTGCGTGCAGCCCTCCACCCCGCTCCAGAAGCGGATCACGGCAAGATCGGCGATGCAGGGAATGATCTCCACCGTTCGCGCCAGCGTGGTCAGGCTCTCCTCTGCGTTGACCTTACCGAAGCCGACATCGAGGTCGGCGGTGTCGCTGCGCCCGCCGAAGATGACATTGCCGCGCGGAATCTGGCGTGCATAGACGTCGCCGCCCATCACGGCGAGCACGGGCTCCATGAAATAGGGCGCGGGCTCGGTGACGATCATCTGCGGCTCCATTGGCCAGATATCGACCGGCTCGCCGAACCGCGCCGCGAGCCGCCCACCCCAGGCGCCGGAACTGTTGATGAGCGTGCCCCCGCGCAGCGTGCGGCCGGTCTCGGTCTCGACGACGAAGCCGCTGCCGTCGCGCTCGACATGCTGCGCGCCGTCGTGCTCGATCAAGGTGGCACCCGCCGCCCGTGCCGCCCGCGCGAAGGCGGGGCCGACGAGGCGCGGGTTGGCCTGCCCGTCGCTTGTGCAATAAGCAGCGCCCACGGCGCTCGGGCCGAGCCACGGGTAACGGTCGAACAGTGTGTTGCGGCCCAGCATCTGAACCTCGACCCCGTATTTGGCCTGGGCCTCTGCGTGGACCGCGATCTGGTTCAAATCCTCGTCGCTGCGCGCGACCTTGATGTTGCCCGTAATTTCGTACTCGCAGTCGCTGCCGACCAGCTCCGGCAGGCGCTTCCAAATCCCGAGCGCGCGGGTGGCAATGCCCAACTCCGCGAGCTTGCGCCCGTTGCGACGGACTCCGCCGAAATTGACTCCGCTCGCCGCCGCTCCGAGCTGGTTTTTCTCCACCACCGCGACGCTCGCGCCGCGTTCGCGCAGGTGTAGCGCCGCGGCGCATCCGACCAGGCCGCCGCCGACGATGACCACATCGGCCCGCAGATCGCTCATATCGAGGCCGCCCTTGAGCGCTCCTCGACCGCGGCTTCGGCGCCCGCGCGAATGGAAAGCGGCTTGACTGGGGCCTGACCGCGCAGGCGACCGACCTCCGCCACGTTGCAGCCGCGCGCGGCGGCGAGGATCTGGGCGGCGGCAGGACCGCACACGCGGCCCTGGCAGCGCCCCATGCCGACACGCGTGAAGGCCTTTGCCCGATTCATCTCCGCCGGCTCGAGGGCTCGGCCCTGGCGGATGTCGCCGGCGGTGATCGCCTCGCAACGGCAGATGACGGTCTCGTCGGGGAGCGACCGTGCCAGGTGGAAGGGAGCCGGAAGGGCCCGCTCCAGCGCGTTGCGGAAGCGCATGATGCGCCGGAGCTTCGCCCGCAGCCTCGCCTGAAGCGCTTGTTCCGTCGCGATGCCGTTGTCGGCGAGCAAGGCGAGAGCCGCGAGACGGCCGCGCAGCTCTGCCGCGTCGGCACCGGCAACACCGGCCCCGTCGCCCGCGAGATAGACGGAGCCCTTAAGCGCGCGGCCGTCGTCATCGGTCTGCGGCAGCCATTGCTGTGCGAGCGGATCGAACGCCATCTCGCAGCCGGCGAGCTCGGCAAGTTGCACCTCGGACTTGACGCTGTAACCGATACCCAGGCCGGTGCAGGCGATGCGGTGCTCGTGTCCGCGGCGGTCTCGATAGCGCACGGCCTCAAGGGCCGACTCTCCCTCGGCAGCGACCGGCGTGATACCCGCGCGCACCGGTATTCTGGCTGCCCTGAGCCAGGTCATGTACCAGATGCCCTTGGCGAAGGTCCGCCCGCCCCACAGCAGGCCGGGAAGCACCGGTATCGCCTGGCCTGCGCGGGACGTATCCAGCACCGCCGCCACCCGCGCGCCCGCATGGGCATACTGATAGGCAACGAGATAGAGCAGCGGCCCGGTGCCCATGAAGACGACCGGGTCGCCGATAGCGCAGCCCTGCGCCTTCAACGCGACCTGAGATCCGCCCATGGTGAACACGCCGGGGAGTGTCCAACCCGGAAACGGGATGACCCGATCCATCGCGCCAGTGGCCAGGATGATCGCCTTGAACGCAATCCGCTCGATCCCAGCGGGGCCGAGCGCGTGGGCGACGCCCGACTCGACGTTCCAGATCAGGGTATTGGGGCGATAGTCGACGCGCTCCTGCATGGCGTCGAGAGCCGCGTGCACGGCTTGCGCCTTGCCCGCCTCGAAGCCGTAAAGCGCGGCGGCCGGCCGCTTGAAACCCTGTGGCGGCCGTCGATAGATCTGGCCGCCACTTCGCGCGCCTTCGTCGACCACGATCGGCGCAACGCCGTGGCCGACGAGCGTCTCGGCCGCCCGCGTTCCCGCCGGGCCGGCGCCGACGATCAGCACCGTGGGTTTGTCGCCGCTCACGACACGGTGCCCGGCGTGCGCGACTCGTCGTCCGGCGCACGCACGCGCATGCCGGCCCATACCTCTGTCGTGCACGCGCGGGTGCGGCTCCCGTCCTCGAGCACGACCCAGCAGTCCTGACACGCGCCCATGTTGCAGAAGCCCGCCCGCAGGTCGCCGTCGAACTCGTTTCGGCGAAGCGCGACGCCGTTGCAGAGAAGCGCGGTCAACAGCGTGTCGCCGGCGAGCGCGTCAAGCGTTCGCTCACCGTGAAATATCGTAACTCCCGGCCGGTCGGTCTCGGCCAGACGCACGAGGCGGCATCCCGCGCCCGGTTGCTGCTCGGTTCGTTGCGACATGAGCCCGTGCTGACACGGCGCCCTGCGCCCGTCAAGCAAGGCGAGAGCCGCTACCTCTCACGCCGCCCGGCGGCCTTCCGATTCCCGCCCGTAGACACGGCCCTTCCACTCGCTCCGCCTGCCACTCCAGTCGCGGAGTGCCGAGTGCCAGGTCATGGCAAGGAACAGCGTACCGATGAGCGGCATCGTGAGTGTCCAGCCGGGCGAGAGACGGTAATAGAGGAGAGTCGGCAGATAGCAGACCGCCATGGCGACGAGTCCGACAGCTGCGGCGATCTGGGCCGCGAGAGGCCCGGCGAGGCCCGCAATCGGCGCCCAGAACGAAAGCGCCATGAGCAGCGTGCATAGGAGCAACAGCGCTGGCGAATAGCGGAGTTGGGTGTAAGCGGTACGGGCCACCATGCGCCACACCACCCCGAGGGTCGGATAGGCCCGGTGGCTTATCGCCCCACTGGTCACGCCCACCCAAGTCCGGAGCCCTGAGTCCTTGACCGCCCGCGCCAGCGCGCAATCGTCGATGAGCGCGCCCCGGATCGCACCGAAGCCACCGATTGTGGCGAGCGCCGAGGTTTCCACCAGGACACAGCCGCCGGCAGCGGCGGCAACCCATCGGCCCGGCTTGTTCGCCAGATGGAACGGGTAGAGCAGGCGGAAGAAGAAGATGAAGGCTGGGAGCAGGAGCCTCTCCCATCCCCCCTGCATCCTGAGCGCCGCCATCACCGAGACGAGCGCCGCGCCGCTCTCTTCCTTCTTGGCGAGCAGCGCACGGATCATCCCCGGCCGGAGCGTGATATCGGCATCGAGCAACAGAGTGAGCGGCGTCTCGATCCGCCGCCGACCTTGCTCAAGAGACCACAGCTTGCCGGTCCATCCATCTGCGAGCGGAGCGCCCCGAAAGACTTCGAGGGTCAGAGAGGAAGGTGCAGCCTGCTGCGCGACCTCAGCCGTGTCGTCGCCCGAGCGGTCGTCAACCAGGACAACTCGCAGGCCCCGCCCTTGATCCCCAAGTGCCGCGAGGGTCTCGCCAATGACTGCCGCCTCGTCACGGGCGGGGATAAGGATCGTTACGTCTTCGAGGCCGATCTCCGCTGCATCGTCCGCGATCTCCGGCTCAAGCCGCTCCCGCACACGCCAGGGCTGCCATGGAAGCACGAGGATGCAGAGCCAAATGACGGCGCCTGCCGCAGCGAGGCCGCTCCAGAGCATCGCCATGCCGTCCATCGATGAGGACCGCGCGCCGTCCTTCAGCGCCGGCTTAACAGGATGGCGCCACCACGGCAATCGCCGCGAACAACGGGGCAGCGAGAGCGGAACGCCAGCGTGTCATGGCTTCCGACGCTTGATCAGGGTCACCTTGTTCTTGCCGTTCTCGCGCCGGTATTGAGATTCGTCCATCAGCTTTTGCACGAGATAGACACCGAGCCCGCCGATGGGGCGATCCGGGATCGGCGAGTCGAGGTCGGGCGGCGGCGCCTCGGCGAACGGATCGAACGGCTTGCCGCCGTCGACGATTTCCATGGTGAGGGCATCGCTTTCCGAGGTCAGCGTGATCCGAATATCCGAGTCTCCCTCGTCATCGTATCCGTATTTCACGATGTTGGTGCCGATTTCCTCGATCACGAGCTTGATCTGAAACACAAGATCGGGCTCCCAGCCCTCGGCCGCCGCCAATATTTCGACCGCCGCGTGAATGCGGTCGATCTCGTCGAGCCTCGCTTCCATATTGAGGGTAAGGTTCGCGCCCACTCTTCGGTCCTCGCTCGATAGGAGGCCTTGCGGGCGGTACCGTCGCGTTGGCCGCAGCCGCTCCCGCGCAACCTCCAGCGCCGTGGCCAGTCCGGCGCCCGCCGCTGGAATCCGAGGCGCGGATGTGCCAGCGACCGATGCGACACGCTGCTATACCTGCCCTCGCTTGGCAAGCACACGTTCTTGCTGTCATGTGATCGGCCCGAAGGCTACGCCGCCAGAAGCACTGCAAACCCGGGGCAAGAGATGGGGCGAGTGATGGGATTTGAACCCACGACCCCCGGAACCACAATCCGGTGCTCTAACCAACTGAGCTACACTCGCCGCTGCCGGCTTCACTTAGTGAAGCCCCGGTGCCACGTCAAGCGAAGGTCGGCCATGCGGGCGAATTCAATCAGGCAATGGTGCGGGTTGCGCGCGAGAGTCACGGCGCTGCTTCTTCTTGCGTTGTTGTCTCTATTGATGTCCGTCGGTGCCGGCGCGGACGACGCCCCGGTCCGCGCGGAGCACGCGATGATCGCGGCGGCTCACCCTGCTGCCGCAGAGGCGGGCGCCCACATCCTCGAAACAGGCGGCGACGCTATCGATGCGGCGATCGCGGCGCAAATGGTGCTGGGCCTCGTCGAACCGCAGTCCTCCGGCGTCGGCGGCGGCGGCTTTCTGCTCTACTACGATGCGGCGCGAGGGGTCGTAGAGACCTACGACGGGCGCGAGACTGCACCGGCCGCCGCCGATGAACGGCTTTTTCTGGATGCGGACGGCACACCGCGCCCTTGGCAGGCAGTCGCTGTCGGCGGTCTTCCGGTCGGAGTGCCAGGCGTCGTCCGGATGCTCGAACGTGCGCACCGCGCCCATGGTCGCACGCCTTGGGCACGGCTCTTCGAGCCCGCTGCGACAATCGCCGAGCGTGGCTTCGGCATTTCGCCGCGGCTGGCGCATATGATCAAGGAGAACCCCGGACTTGCCCGCTTCTCTGCCGCCCGAGCCTACTTCTTTCACGCGAACGGAAGTTCGAAGCGCGCCGGCGAAACACTGGTCAATCCCGCCTACGCCGAGACGATGAGGGCCATCGCCCGCGACGGCGCGGACGCCCTCCACCGGGGACGGATCGCGGCCGAAATCGTCGCCGCCGTGCGGGACGATCCCGTGAATCCGGGATCTCTTGCGCGCGCCGATCTCGCCTCTTACCGCGCCCATGTACGGCCGCCCGTGTGTCTCGACTATCGACGCCACCGGGTTTGCAGCATGGGGCCACCCAGCTCCGGCGGGGTGACGATGCTGCAGATCCTCGGTTTGCTGGAGCGTTTCGACCTCGCCTCTTTCGCCCCCAACTCCGCGGAAGCTGTCCACCTCATCAGCGAGGCGAGCCGCCTCGCCTTCGCCGACCGCAATCGCTACCTGGCGGACGCGGATTTCGTGACGGTTCCGATCGACGGGCTGCTGGACCCAGACTATCTGCACCAACGGGCTCTCTTGATCGACCCCGACCGTGCAATGGGCGAGGCGGTGCCGGGCGTGCCGCCGGGCTCCGAAGACCTCGATCGCGCCGATAGCGCGTCGCCGGAACTCGCCTCCACGAGTCACCTCTCGGTCGTCGATTCGCGCGGCAACGCCGTCTCATTCACCACCAGCGTCGAGCGCGCATTCGGCTCGCGACTCATGGTTGCGGGATTCATCCTGAACAATCAGCTCACCGACTTCTCCTTCGCGCCCGAGGATGCAAACGGTGCGGTCGCGAATCGGGTGCAACCGGGCAAGCGGCCCCGCTCATCCATGACGCCGACGCTGATCTTCGATGAAGACGGCAATCTCGTCGCGACGCTCGGCTCCCCCGGCGGCTCGCGCATCATCGGTTTCGTCGCGCAGTCGGTCATCGCCCTCCTCGATTGGGGACTCGACGCTCAGGCGGCGCTCAGCCTGCCCCGGCACGTCAACCGGAACGGCGCGACCGAGCTGGAGGCAAACACCGCGCTCGAGCGAATCGCCCGTTCCCTGGAGGCGCTGGGGCACGAGGTGCGCATCCGGCCGCTGGTGAGCGGCCTGCACGCCATACGCCGCGTCGGCGGCGGGCTCGAGGGGGGAGCCGACCCCCGCCGCGAAGGGGTTGCGCTCGGCCACTGAACCAACGCCCGAGAGCCGCTATCCCCTCATCCGTCGGAATTCTCGGCGACGTCCTGATCCGGAGTATCGGGAATGCGCAGCCTGAAGACGGTGCCTGAAGGATCTGACCGTTCGAGGTGAATATCGCCGCCATGGTTGCGCATGAGGTCGCGCGCGATGGCTAGGCCGAGGCCCGTGCCTTCGCTACGGCCGCCGTCGACGAAGGCTTCGAATATGCGGTCGCGCACAGATGTGGGAATACCAGGACCCGTATCGGCAATCTCAAAGACCGTACCGCCTGCATCGCGCCAGCCGCTCACGCGCACCGTCCCGCCCCCGTCAACGCAAGCCAGCGCCTGCACTGCGTTCTGTGCCAAATTGATGATGACCCGGTAGAGCTGGTCGCGGTCGGCAGTGACAATCAGCTCCGAGGATACTTCGTTCTGCCAAGAGACCGGGTCGCCATCGCCGATGGGAAGTGCCGCCCGCACGTCGTCGACCAGGGGCGCGAGCGCGAACGACGTGCGACGGGGCGCCGGCAGGCGACCTGTTGCGAAGCTGAGCGTATGGGTGCAAAGCGCGATGGCCCGGTCGATCGCCGCGACGAGAGGGTGCGCGAGCTTCTGCACCTCCGGGTTGCGCGCCGCCGCCAGGCGGTCGGTCAATACGGCGGCTGTGGCCAGCATGTTGCGAAGATCATGGTTGATCTTGGCGACGCCGGCGCCGACGGCGGCGAGCCGCGCCCGCTGCCGGAGCGCCGCGCGCACACGCCGCTGCATGACCTGAAGCTCCCGCTGCGCGAGGCCGATTTCGTCGCGCCGGCCGCTGACCCTGACCGTCGCAGCGGCGTCCTCCGGCGCGCGGCGGAACGAGACCAGGCTGTCGGTAATGCGACCGAGCGGCAGAACCATGAGCCAGTGCAGCGAGAGATAGACCAGACCCGCAACAACGAAGGCGAGGATGATGGAGAGCAACAGGATCCGCCCCGAATAGTCGAGCATCGACGCGAACATCGGGGCTTCCGGCAGCACGATGTCGACCACCGTGTCGGATGGATCGCCGGGTGCTACGCCCATCACCCGGATCGTCCGCTCGCCGCCGTGGCGCAGCGCATCGGCGGCCTGCCCGATCAGGCGCATCGGCGTGGCTTCGCGCAAATCGAAGCTCGCATCGATGGTCACTGGCATGTCGCCGGCAAGCACGAGCCGGCGCGAGCCTGGCCGCTTGAGGGAGACTGTCGTCACGCCTGCGCGGGCCAGGAGGGCGGCGCGGAGCTCCTCGGTCACCATGCCATCCGGCGATGCCTCGACCGCCAGGGCCGCGATCCGGGCTGCATCGATCCGCTCTTCGAGAAAAACCAACCGGTGACGCGCGATCGACGGGACGTAAATGAAGATTTCGCCCAAGAGGACGAAGAGCACCGTGAGCACCAGTAGCCGCGCCGAGAGGCCACTGGCGGCCCGCGACAGGACCGAAAAGGAAAACCCAATCACGGCGTTCTGGAGCGATCGCCCGTTGCTTCGCCTGCTCGACTATAGAGCCGGCGACTGGCGGGCGCCACGCCGACCGCGGGCAATTACCCCAGGCGGGCGAGCATACGGACCAGACGCTTGGTGCGCGGGCCGAACAGCATCGGCGCATGGAAGCTCCCGGCGGCGCGCGCGCTTGCCTCGCTTAGCGTCGGGTAAGGCACGATCGCCTGCGCCAGCTTGCCGACTCCAAGCCGGTACTTCACGGCCAGGACCCAAGGGAGGATCAGCTCGCCGGCATGGGCGCCGACGATGGAGGCGCCGAGCACCCGGCCGCGCCGTGTCGCCACGACCTTGACCAGCCCCCGCGTCGCACCCTCGGCGATGGCGCGGTCGTTCTCCTCGAACGGGAAGCGCAGGATGCGCACCTCGTTGCCCTTGGCGCGTGCCTCCGCCTCGCTCAGGCCGACATGGGCGAGCTCGGGATCGGTATAGGTGACCCACGGAACCGCGTCGTAGCGGACCCGCGCCGGAAGCCGGAAGAGCGCGTTCGTGATCACGATTCGCGCCTGGTAGCTCGCCGTATGGGTGAAACGGTACGGGCCGACGACATCGCCAATCGCGAAGATTCGCTTGTTCGTCGTTCGCAGGCGGGCGTCGATCAGGGGCACGCCGTCGTTGAGCGCAACGCCGGCGTCCTCCAGCCCGAGACCCTCAATCTTCGGCCGCCGGCCCGCCGCCACGAGCAAATGAGAGCCGGAGAGTCGCAGGCTCGCATCGCCCGAGCCGCAGGTGAGCGCGACGCCGGCGCCGTCCGCCTCGACGGCCGTGACCGGAGTCTCCTCGTGGATCGTCACGCCGTCCTCGATCAGCTGCGCGCGCACGATGGGCACGAGCTCCGGATCGTCGCGCCCGAGCAGCCGTTTCCTCTCGACCAGCGTGACCTCGGCGCCGAGCCGGCGGTAGGCCTGGGCCATCTCAACCCCAACCGGGCCGCCGCCCAACACCAGCAGGTGGCTCGGCTCAGGCGCCGAATCGAACAGTGTCTCATTGGTGAAATAGGGGACCGAATCGAGACCCGGTATCGAGGGGATAACGGGCGCGGACCCGGTGGCGACGATGAAGCGCCGCGCGGTGACGCTGGTATCGCCGACCTCCAGGAATCGCCGCGCGACGAACTGGGCCTTGCCGAATACCACGTGGGCGCCGAGACCGCGGAAGCGCTCGGCCGAGTCATGAGGCTCGATGGTTGCGATCACGTGGCGCATGTGGTCGTAGGCGGCAGCGAAATCGTCGCCCCGCGCGGCGGCGGCCAGCAAAGCCTTGGAGGGAACGCATCCCGTGTTCAGGCACTCCCCGCCCATCCGGGACTGCTCGATCAGGATCACTGAAGCGCCCATCTGGACGGCGCCGGCAGCAATCGAAAGCCCGCCCGATCCGGCCCCGATCACGCAGAGATCTGCTCTGATTTTGCCGGTCACAGTCCTCGACCGGTCTACGCCCGCCGCTCCCATGCCCCGCCCTGGGTTTGCTCCCAATAGGTGACTGTATCGCCGCTGTCCTTGTGCGCCCGCCACCTGCCGCGGGCCGCCTCGAGCGCCGCCGGATCGGTCCCGTCGAACATATCGAGGCAGCGCTCGAAACGGCTGGGATCGGCTGGGGCGACACCGTCGACCATGACGGCAACCTGGGCGCCATTGGGATTGATGTCGTCGGTCGCAAGGAAGATCGGCTGGCGCTCGGGCCGGCCGTCCTGCGCCGTGCCGTGGGGCAGGAACGAGCCCTGATCGTAGGTCCAGAGCGCTGCGTTCAGCGCTTCCGCGCGCTCCTCCGACGCAGCGAGCACCACGGCGCGGCGGCCGCTCTCCAGCACTTTTTCCAAGAGTTTCGGGAGCGCTTTCTCCAGCGGCGTGCGGCGAAGCTGGTAGAAGGCGATCTCGACCATTGCCAGGCTTCAGGCCTCGTAGTGCGCGCGGACCAATTGATCGAGAAGCCGCACGCCGTAGCCGGACGCGCCCTTCGGCACGGTCGGATCGTCGCCGCGCTTCATCCATGCCATGCCCGCGATATCGAGATGGGCCCAAGGCACATCGTTGACGAAGCGTTGCAGGAACTGCGCGCCGGCCACGCCGCCGGCTTCCCGCCCCTTGCCGACGTTCTTCATGTCCGCAATGGCCGAATCGATGTCCTTGTCGTAGCGCTCGCCGAGCGGCAGGCGCCAGACCTCCTCGCCGCTCTCCTTGCCCGCCGCAATCAGCCGCTCCGACAACTCGTCGTCGTTGCTGAAGAGGCCCGCCTGATAGGTGCCGAGGCTGATGATGACGGCGCCGGTCAACGTCGCGAGATCGACAATGAACTTCGGCTTGAAGGTCACCTGGGTGTACCAGAGCGCATCCGCGAGCACGAGGCGCCCCTCGGCATCGGTGTTGATGACCTCGATGGTCTGACCTGACATTGAAGTGACGACGTCGCCGGGACGCTGCGCCTTGCCATCCGGCATGTTCTCGACCAGTCCCACGACTCCGATCACGTTGACCCGTGCCGTGCGGCCGGCCAGGCACTTCATCAGACCGATCACGGTCGCCGCGCCGGCCATGTCGTATTTCATCTCCTCCATACCCTGGCGCGGCTTGATGGAGATGCCGCCGGTATCGAAGGTCACCCCCTTGCCGACGAAGGCGACAGGCTGCGCGTCGGGTCCCTCGGGCGCACCGTTCCAACGCATTATGGCGAGGTAGGGTTCGTGCTCGCTGCCCTGGGCGACTCCGAGAAGCGAGCCCATGCCTAGCGACGCCATCCTCTCTCGGTCGAAGAGTTCCACTTCGATCCCGTCCTCGACCAGGGCCTCGATATCCTTGGCGATGGTCTTGGGATACTTGACGTTGCTTGGCTCGGAGACCAGATCGCGCGTGACGAAGACGCCGGTGGCAAGGCTATCGTTGGGCGCGAAGGCGCCTTCCGCTGCCGCCGGCTCGTCGAGCATCACGGTCAACTGGCCGAGGGACTTCTTGCCCTCTTCCTTCCTCTTGGTGTGATACTTGTCGAAGCTGTAGCTGCCGAGACGCGCGCCGAGGGCGATGTCCGCCGCCATTGCGGGAGCCGTCATGGCCGCGCCGTCGACCGCGTCCACAGCGATGGCGCCCGTCTTCGCGCCTGCGGCGTTCATCTTGCCGACGACCGCACCGCCGAGCGCCCGCAGCTGGCGGCCGTCGATCTTCCCCGGTTGACCGAGGCCGACCAGGATCACGGCATCGACCTCTAGCCCATGAGGCGCAACGATCGTGGTGGACGTCCCCATCTTACCGGTGAAGCGGCCGGCGGCAAGCGCACGGCCAAGCACGCCGATGCTCTGCTCGTCGAGCGCGCGCCCGGTGGCGCCCAGGGTGCGATCCTCCGTTACGCCAACGGCCACGACGCCCTTGGATGGCGTCGAAATCTCGGAAAATGCAATCTTCATGGGGTCATCCATCCTGACGATGCCTGCACCGGCCTTACGGTCTGCGAACGCACCCTATAACTAACGTGGCTCTTCATGTGAAGAGAGACAAGACCGCCTGAGTCACGCGGCCATCGGCGCGGCCGCCTGGACCCCTTTGTCGACCTCGCGGGCAAACTGGGTGAAGTTGGCGTGGAAGCGGCCCACCAGATCGCGGGCCTGCTCGTCATAGGCATTCTTGTCCGCCCAGGTGCCGCGAGCGTCGAGCACCGTATCCGGCACTCCCGGGCAGTGCCTGGGCACGGCCAGGCCGAACGGGTTGTCGGTCGAGCAGGACACACCGTCGAGCGCGCCTTCCAGCGCCGCGCTGAGCAGGGCACGTGTGTGTGCGATTTCCATGCGCTCGCCGGTGCCGTAGGGGCCGCCGGTCCACCCGGTATTAACCAGCCAGCATGCGGCGCCGGTCATCTCGATCCGCTCGCGCAGCAGGCGCGCATAGGTCGTTGGCCGGCGCGGCATGAAGGGGGCCCCGAAACAGGTGGAGAAGGTCGCCTGCGGCTCCCGCCCGAGACCCCGCTCCGTCCCCGCAACCTTTGCCGTATAGCCGGAAAGGAAGTGATAGATCGCCTGTTCCGGGGAGAGTCGGGCAATGGGCGGCAGGACACCGAAGGCGTCCGCAGTCAACATGACAATGTTGGTCGGGTGATCGGAGACGCCGGTAGAACTCGCGTTCGGGATCGATGCCAGCGGATAGGCGCCCCTGGTGTTCTCGGTATGGCTACCGTCGTCGAGATCGAGGATGTGCGTGTCGGGATCCATCACGACGTTCTCGAGCACGGTGCCGAACATCCGTGTGGTGGCGTGGATCGCGGGCTCGGCGCTTGCTGAGAGGTGGATCACCTTGGCGTAGCAGCCGCCTTCGAAGTTGAAGAGGCCATCCTGGCTCCAGCCGTGCTCGTCGTCGCCGAGAAGCATCCTGTGCGGGTCAGCGGAGAGCGTGGTCTTCCCGGTGCCGGAGAGACCGAAGAAGACCGCAGGGGTGCCGTCCTCCCCGACACTGACGGAGCAGTGCATGGGCAGCACGTCGCGTGCCGGCATGAGGTAGTTCATGATGGTGAAGACCGACTTCTTGCACTCGCCGGCGTAGGCGGTGCCGCCGATGAGCACCAGGCGCCGGGCGAAATCCAGCAGCACCACGGTCTCGGAGTTGGTCCCGTCGGTCTCGGGACGCGCCTTGAAGCCCGGCACCTGAAGGATGGTGAACTGCGGTTCGTGATCCGCCAAATCCTCGTCTGCCGGCGTTATGAACAGATTACGCGCGAACAGGCTGTGCCACGCCAGCTCTGAGACGACGCGGATCGGCAGCCGGTAGCCCTGAGCGGCGCCGGCATGGCAGTCCTGGACGAAGACCTCCTTGCCCTGAAGATAGGCCGCCACGCGGCCATGGATGTCGTTGAAGGCGTCCCTCGAGATCGGGCGATTGACGTCGCCCCACCAGATGTCGTGCTCGGAGGACGACTCGCGCACGATGTACTTGTCGTTGGGCGAACGCCCCGTGTGGGCGCCGGTCATCGCGATAAGGGCGCCGCCCTCGGCGATCTGCGCCTCGCCGCGGCGCACCGATTCTTCGTAGAGGGCGGGTCTGCGATAATTCCAGTGGGCCGCGGCGACGTTGCCGATGCCGTGTCGGTCCAGTCCGTGACGACTGATGTGGGGTCCTCGCTGATTCATCGGCTGCTCTCAGGAAGGGGGGAACGGTCCTTTAGCCCCGCTTCCAAACCTCCGGTGGCCCGCAACGCGCCAAACAAAGGGCCGCGGCATCGCGCCCGAAAGGCACGGCACCGCGGCCACCTGGTGTTTCGTCAGATCTTGTAGCCGAGCGAACGAGCGCCCTGCACAAAGTTGGCGTATTGGGCCATCTGACTATCGATGCCCAGCTTCTGCACGATCTGGACCCATTCCTCGGCCGCCTCGTCGAGCGCCTGCTGGCTGGTGAGCCGGCCGGCGATTGCCTTCTGGATATTCCGGCCAAGAGCATCGCCGTACTCGGACGCACCCTCCCAGAAGAACTGAGGATAGCCGACCTCGACGTTTTTCAGGCCCGCATCGAGATGGTTCCGCGCCGTATCGAAGTTCTGGAAGATACCCGAGTTCGTGGCCCAGAGGTCGGTGCTCCCACGCTGCGGATTGGGCTCCAGATACTTCTGCGCTGCGGCGTCGGTGTAGTGGCTCAGACCGAACGGATCGGAGCCGCAATACTCGTCCGCCACGATGTCATCCGAGTAGTCCGGATGCGACATCCGGTAGAGGAAGTAGAACGCGGCTTCCTTCACGTCCTCCGGTGCGTTCTTCGGAATGGCGCCGGTGCGACACCAGAGCGAGATCGCGCGGTGGTTGATGGAGCCGTCTTCTTGCGGCCAGCCGGGAACGATGTCGCCGCGCTGATCCTCGGCGCGCTCCATGCCCTGCTGCTGCACCGTGAACTCGGCGAGGTCGATCCACCAGATCGACATCACGTCGCCGCCCGACTGCCAGCGCTGGATGCTGGTGGAGAGACCCAGGGACTCCTTGCCCGGAGGGCCGAACTGGACGATCTCCTTGAAGAGGTCGAGCGCTTCGACGGCATTCGAGGTGTTGATCGTGGGGTTCATGTTCTCGTCGAAATAGTTGACCCCGTTGCCCGCAGCCACATCCATCCAGAAGCCCCAGCCGAAGTTCGGCGGGTTGATCACCATGGAGGAGCCGTACACGCCCTCGGATTCGCTAAGCTCCTCGGTGAAGAACTGCGTTGCATCGAGGAACTCGAACCAAGTCTTCGGCACGGCGAGGTCGCGCTGGAAGCGCTTCGAGAACTTCTTTTGAAGCTCCGGCCGCTCGAAGAAGGACTTGCGGTAGTGGAGGATGTGGATATCGCCATCGAGCATGATGCCGTAGGTCTGGCCGGCCCACTTCGTATAGAACTCGCTGTAGGCGGGCATGACCCAGTCCAGATACTCCGACGTGCCCTCGTACTTCTCCAGATACTTATCCAGCGGCTCGAGCTGGCCGGTTTCGGCGAATGCGCCGAAGAACAGGCTCGGGAACTGGAACCAGTCGAAGCGCGGGTTGCGCGAGAGGAGCTGCGGCAGAATCTTGGCGACCGCATCGCCACCGTCGTACTGCTCCCGGCTCTTGATGCCGACGCCCGCCTCCGCCATCAAATGGTCGGAAAGCCAGAGCGGCGCATGGAGCCAATTAGAATCCTGAAAGTAGGTGAGTTCGATGTCGTTGAAGAGCTTCTTGCCGGGCGGCACCGCCTGGGCTGCACGCCCGAGACGCGGCGCCGCAACACCCGAGGCACCGAGAGCCGCCGCACCGGCCGCTGCGCCCTTCAGGAACTTCCGCCGCGTGATGTGGCTAAACATACCCATTGCGTGTCTCCTTCGTGCTTTCAACTCACCAACATTGCCGCTCGGTATTCCGCCCGGTCGCGCTCAGGCGATCAGGGCCTCCGACTCCGCGTCGAACACCATGATGTCGTCGGGCCTGTAGTAGAGCGTAAGTGGGTCGCCCTCAGTCCACGCTCCCTCGGCCGACGCGAGGGCCTGGAAACTGTGTCCGCCCCGGCGCAGGGTGAGGATGGAGCGCTCCCCCAGATATTCATGGATGTCGATCGTGGCATCGAAACTGGTCGTGCCCGCTCGTGGCGTGCATAACAGGTTTTGCGGACGGATGCCAACGACATAGCGCTCATCGCCGCGAGAGCGCAGACGGGCTGCAGTTTCGGGCGTCGGACGCAGGGCGAGATCGTCCGCATGCAGGATTCCCTCCCCTCCTTCCTCGGCGAATCGGGCGTCGAAGAAGTTGGTCGGGGGCTCGCCGACAAAGTCGGCGACGAACCTTGTCGCGGGGGTGTCATAGAGCTCGTCGCGCGTGCCGCTCTGCACGAGTCGGCCCTGATGGAGCACGGCGATCCGGTCGGAAAGCGCGATCGCCTCCATTTGATCGTGGGTGACGAAGATCATCGTGCTCTCGAGCGACTGGTGGAGGCGCTTGAGGTCGAACAGCATCTGGAAGCGCAGGTGCCCGTCCACATGGCCCAGCACCTCGTCGAGTATGAACGCCGCGGGCTCGCGGATGAGCGCACGCGCTAGCGATACGCGCTGCTTCTGACCGCCGGAAAGCGTGTTGGGCCGCTGGTGCAGGATGTTCTCGATCTGGAGGAGTTCCGCCAGTGCGCGGACTCGGCGCCGGCGCTCCTGCTTGGGCACCCCCCTCGCCTCCAGCGGGAACCCGATGTTCTCCTCGGCGTCGAAGTTGGGGTAGAGCGCGTAGTTCTCGAACGCCATTGCGACGTTCCGCGCCTGCGGATCGAGGTCGTTGACCATGGCACCGTCGAACATGATCTGGCCGGAGGTCGCCTTCTCCAGGCCGACGATCATGCGCAGCGTCGTGGACTTGCCGCAACCCGACGGCCCGACGATCGAGACAAACTCGCCGTCCTCCACCACGAGATCGAGGTCGCGCACCGCGTGAACCTGCTGGCCGCGACCTTCATAGACCTTGTTGACCTCGCTGAGTCTAACTTCCGCCATCGCCGTCACCCGTTGAACAGGGAAACGCCATTCTGCATGTCGAAATAGTGCACGCACTCGGTTCTGAGCGCGATCCGGAGCGGCTGACCCGGCTCCAGATTCGCATGGGGCGCCGTGATGAGGGTGAGCTTCGCGCCGCCGACATCGGCGACAAGCACACCCATCGAGCCCAGCGCCTCGTAAATCTCGGCGCGGCCTTCGAGCATCTGCCGGTCGCCCGCATCCGCATCGTCATCCAACGCCTCAAGATGCTGCGGCCTGATGCCGGCGACCAGTGCCGGCTCGTTGCGCGCCTCCAGGGTGGCGACATGGTCGGCGGCGACGGGGAAGGAAAGCTGCGTTTCCTGACTCTCCACGCGCAGCGCGCCGTCCACGCGCCGGAGCTCGCAGTCGATCAGATTGATGGGCGGTTGGCCCACATGCTGAGCGACGAAGAGCGAGTTCGGCCGCTCGAAGATGTCCCGCGGCAGGCCGGTCTGCACGAGGCCCGCGCG
Source organism: Alphaproteobacteria bacterium (assembly GCA_965262755.1). Taxonomy (GTDB): domain Bacteria; phylum Pseudomonadota; class Alphaproteobacteria; order UBA828; family UBA828; genus WTGU01. The sequence goes on from OZ253557.1 coordinate 4,054,041, forward strand.
CCCCATGATACCCACTCGGTCGCCCAACGAGAGCGCTTCCGTATAGTCGTGAGTCACATAGATGGTTGCGACGGCACGAAGCGCTTGCAGACGATGGAACTGCTGACGCAGCTCATGGCGGATGCGCGCATCGAGATGGCTGATCGGCTCATCGAGGAGGAAGACCTCGGGCCGCTTGACTAGGGTGCGCGCGAGCGAGATTCGCTGCATCTGGCCGCCCGAAGCTTCGTTCGGCCGGCGTGGCAGCAGCTCTTCGATGCGCAGGATCCGCGCCACCTCGACAACGCGCGCCTCGATCTCGCTGCGCGGCAGCCTCTGCGCTCTGAGCGGGCTCGCGATGTTGTCGAAGACGCTGCGGTGGGGATAGAGCGCGTAGCTCTCGAAGGTGAGCGCTACGGGCCGGTGATAGGGCGGCACGTCGGTGATGTCCTTGCCGCCCAGGATGACCCGCCCGGCATCCGGCGATTCGAGCCCGGCGACGATACGCAGGAGCGTCGTCTTGCTGATGCCCGACGGCCCGAGGATGCAGAAGAACTCGCCGTCCTCGATGGTCAGGTCGAGCTCGTCCAGGATGGGATAGTCCCATCCCTTGCAGATGCCCTGGAGTTCCAGCCGCGACATCTCAGCCCTTCACCACGCCGAGCGAGAGACCCCGCACCATGTAGCGGCGCAGAATGATGAAGAGCACCACGGGCGGGATCATCGCGACGAGGCTGAAGGCCATGACTAGATTCCACAGCGTCTGGCTGCCGCTCGTGAAGCTCGGGATGATGACCGGGAAGGTCTTCACGTCCGTGCCGATGAACATGTTGGCGAACAGATACTCGTTCCACGCGAAGATCCAGCAAAGCATGGCGACCGCGATCATGCCGGGCCCCACCAGCGGCAGCGTGATCGTGAAGAACACCTTGAACGGATTGTGGCCGTCCACGTAAGCCGCCTCCTCCAGCTCGCGCGGCACGTCGCGGAAGAACACCATCATCAGCCACACCGCGAGCGGCATGTTGAACACCAGATAGAGAATGATCAGCGCCATGTGCGTGTCAGTGGTGCCGAACAGCTCCTCGAACAGGAAGAACATCGGCAGCAGGACCGCCACCGGCGGGAACATGCGGTTCGACAGGATCCACATCGCCACGTTTTCGCCGCCCGATTGGCGCGGGAAGCGCGCCAGCGCGTAGCCCGCCAACGTGCCGAAAAACAGCGACAAGATCGTGTTGCCGGTGGCGATGATGAAGCTGTCGATCAGCGACTTGAAATTGCCCGGCTCGTTCCAGATCGCGGAATAGTTTCGGAACACGAACACTTCGGGCCAGAACGTGGGCGCGATGCGGTTCACCTCAGCCACGTCCTTCAGCGAGGTGATGATCTGGAAGTAGAAGGGAAACATGATCAGCACCAGCCACAGGCCGAGGAACATGAGCAGCAGGAGCCGGACCACCCTGTAGTTCTTTTGGCTCATGCCGGCGGTCTCACGCGATTGCCTGAGCGCGCAGCACGCGCTTCAGGTAGCGCAGAAACAGCGTGATCAGAATTATGGCAAAGAGAAAGATGATCCACGCGTAGGCCGCCGCCTCGCCGATCTCGAATTCCCTGACGCCCCGCTGATAGGCGATGTAGGCGGGCAACTCCGACGACTGCGCCGGCCCACCCGAGGTCATGACGTAGACCTTGTCGACGAACTTGTACGCATCCATGAAGCGGATGATGAAGGCGATGGCGATGACCTCCTTCAGCATCGGCAGCGTGATCCGCCGCAGCGTGAGGGAGGGCGAGGCGCCGTCCACCCTCGCCGCTTCGTAGATCGAAGGCGGCAGCCCCAGTCGGCCGCTGAAGACAATGAGGAAGGGCAGCGACGTCCATTCCCATATGTCGGCAATGGTTATGGTCCAGAGCGAGATGCCGATCTGGAACCACTCGATATGCGCCTTAATCAGGCCGATATCGAGCAGCGCCTGGTTGATCGCGCCGTTTGACGGATTGAAGAGGAAGCGCCACAGCACGCCCACGATCGAAGGCGGCAGCATCATGGGCATCACGAGGATGACCAAAATGACGAGCCGGGCGGCGTTGTTGCGCACGCAGTGGTGAAGGATGAGCGCGAGCGCGGTGCCGATGATCACCTGAAGCACCGCGCCGAAAAACAGGTACTGAATGAGATTAATTACGGAGCCGTGGAAGCGGTCGGAGGTCAGCACCCGCTCGAAGTTGGTGAAGCCGACCAGCTCGTAGTCGCCCTTGAAGAGGCTCACCATATTGATGTCGTGGAAGGCGTAGTACGCCATCTGCACGGTGGGATAGGCGACGATGAAGAGGAGCACCGCAATCGGCAGGCCGACCATGACCCGCGGCACCCAGCGGTTGACGATCAGCGAGCGTGCGCTACCGCGCTTCTTCTTGAACCATTCGGGAAGCTCGTCGTCCTGCCAGTGGCGAATTGTGGCGGCGGATACCGTGTAGGCGGAGCCGCCGCGCGTCGGCCGCTCGCCTCCGGCCGCGCGCTCACCCGTGGTCACGGACACGCGTCAGTACTCGGTTCGCACGTCCACAGCGCCGATCGGCCTTGCGTCGATGCTGCCCCAAGGGCGAGGCCGTGGGTGCATGCCCGATGACGCGATCGTCGCCGGCCGATACCGGTAGATCACAGCCCCTCTCCTCGTCCGCAGCCGGCCGGCCGCGCCAATCGTCTCGCGGCCAACTCATGCCCCCCCTATCGGGCTTAGTCAAGCGAGGCCCGTTACGGCGCTTTCGATCCGTCGAGTGTGGGCGAATTCCCGACTCTCCAGCGCACTATCCTGTCTCCTGCCCCGGCAAATCGGTTAGGGTCCGGCGCCATGACAAAGGGAGTCACAGTCGCGCCCGACCGGCCGGTGAGCACGGCCATGCCGTTCGAGCGCCACCTGAAGCGCACGCTCCGGCTCGCCGGCCCGGTGATTTTCGCACGCGCCGGCCTCCTCGTTATGGTCGCCATCGATTCCGCGATGCTGGGTCATTACGGCACCGAGTCCCTCGCCTACTACGCGGCGGCGAATGCAGCACAGGTGGTGATGATCCTGATCGGCGTCGGGCTGCTCCAGGGCACGGTTATCCTCGTCGCCCAGGCGCACGGCGCGCGCGAGAGCGCCGCCTGCGGCGCCTACTGGCGCGTGAGCTTCGTCCACGGCGCCGTCCTCGGCGTGGTCATGGCTCTCCTCTGCCTGCTCGGGCGCTGGACATTGGAGGCGACGGGGCAGGAGCCGGAGGTCGTCATCGGCGGCGGCCGCGTGCTCGATATGATCGCCTGGGGCTCGCCGGCGCTGATGATGTGGGTGGTGTGCACGCACTTCCTGGAGGGCCTCAGCCGGCCGATCCCCGGCATGCTGGTCATGTTCGCCGCGGTGCTTCTCAACGCATTGCTCAACTGGATCTTCATCTTCGGCAACTGGGGCGGCCCCGAGATGGGGGCGGAAGGTGCCGCCATCGCGACCTCGCTGGTGCGCTGGGTCATGTTCGGAGCGCTCTTGGTCGTCGTGTTGCGCCTGCCCGATGCCCGCGCGCTCGGTATGCACCAGCCGGTCTCGGATTTCTGGGCGATCTCGAAGCGGCTCAGGCGGATCGGCTATCCGTTGGGCGCCGCACGGGGTCTCGAGACGGCGGCGTTCGGGGCTCTGGTAATGCTGGCCGGCCATCTGGGCACGACCTCGCTGGCCGCCTACCAGATCGGCTACAACCTGATCGGACTCGTCTTCATGGTCGCGATCGGGACCGCAGCGGCGAGCATGATCCGGGTCGGCAATGCGGTGGGCCGCCGCAACCCGACCGATATCACGCGCGCCGGATGGGCGGGTGTCCTGCTTATCGCCGGCCTCATGGCCTGCTTTGCGGGGCCGTTCCTCGGCCTCGGCCAGCCGCTCGCAAACCTCTACACCGAAGACCCGGCCGTTCTGCCGTTAGCCGCGTCGCTCATCGGCATTTGCGGTATCATTCTGGTGTTCGACGGGATGCAGGCGGTCCTGATGGGTGCACTGCGCGGCGTCGCCGACGTATGGGTGCCGCCGGGGCTGCAGCTCATCTCTTGGTGGGGCATCTCGGTGCCGATCGGCTACGTGCTGGCTTTCGAGGTCGGGATCGGCGTCGACGGTCTGATGTGGGGCATTCTGGCGGGCGCGCTCTCCGCCAGTATTTTCCTCTCGGGCCGCTTCCTCGCCGTGGCCCGGCGGCCGATCGCCCGCTATTGAGGAGCCTGTGCCAGCGCGAGCGGCCGGATTGGCGCCCCAAAATGGCCACAGTCGGCCCATAGTCGGGGCAATCCATGAGGAGGAGTGACAAACGGTGCCTTCGACCATCGCGCTCGTGGACGACGACCAACATCTGCTGACCTCGGTCACCATGGCGCTCGAGGCGGAAGGCTTTGTCGTCCGGCCCCACAGCGACCCGTTGAAGGCACTACAGGACCTGCTGAGCCGGCCGGTCGATCTCGCGGTACTCGATATCAAGATGCCGCAGATGGACGGCTTGGAACTGCTCACCCAGTTGCGGAAGCATTCGGCGGTGCCAGTGGTGTTTCTGACCTCGAAGGATGCCGAGGACGATCAACTCTACGGTCTGAGCCAGGGGGCGGACGATTACATCACCAAGCCCTTCTCGATCCGCCTCTTGATCGAAAGGATCCGGGCGATCCTGCGGCGCGCCGAGCCGGTCAAGAACGCCGACTCGGAACGTATGCTCCTGGTGCGCGGCCCGCTCGTGCTGGACGAGGACCGTCATCTCTGCACGTGGCGGGGAGAAGCGCTCTCCCTCACGGTGACCGAGTTCCTGCTGTTGAAGGCGCTGGCCCAGCACCCCGGTCACGTGAAGAGCCGGAACCAATTGATGGATGCCGCCTACGGCGACCAGATTTATGTCGAGGACCGGACCATCGACAGCCACGTCAAGCGCATTCGCAAGAAGTTCAAGGCCATCGATCCGGCCTTCTCGCAGATCGAGACGCTCTACGGTGTCGGCTACCGATACACATCGCCGTGATCCGATCGAGCACGATCTGAAAGCGGCGCCGAACGCTCCTCAGGCGAAGAGCAGGCGTGGCCTCAGGCCGCGCCTCGCCTTTCCGCTCACGGCTCGAATTCTCGCCATCAACGTCATGGCCTTGGGGGTCCTGGTGGCGGGCTTCTTCTATCTCGACCAACTCCAACGCGACCTGATGGATGCCAAGCTCGACTCGCTCTCTCGCGAAGCCACCTTGCTGGCCGCGGCGCTCGGCGAGGGCGCGGTCGGCACCGCCAGCACGTCCGAGGCCGGCCTTGACCCGACGGATGCTGCAACCCTCGTCCACCGGCTGAACCTGCCGGTCGATACACGCGCGCTTCTCTTCAACGCCGATGGGACTCTCGCGGTCGACTCGTGGCGGCTGCCCATGGTGCCTGTTCAGACGACGGAATTACCGCCTCAGGAGGAGGGCCGCGGTGTCCTCGGTCGGGCGGCGAACGCTGCCTATGAGTGGATCACCGCGCGCTTGCCGCCCCGCACGACGGTCCCCCTCTATATCGAGCCCAGCGAACCGCGCGCGGCCGACCACCCCAAGGTGCTGAGCGCACTGCAGGGTAGCGCCGGGCGCGCCATGCACAGAACGCAGGATGCCCGGCTGGTCGCCGTCGTGGCCGCGCCGATCCAGCCGTTCCGCCGGGTTCAGGGCGCCCTACTCTTGGTGGCGGATGCCAGCGACGTGCTGGAAAGCGTCCGCAACGCCCGCTTTACCATTCTTCAGGCGTTCAGCATTGCGCTCGGGATTACCATTGTCCTCAGCCTCTTCTTCGCAGGCACGATCACCCGCCCGGTGCGCCGGCTTGCGCGCGCGGCGGAACGGGTGCGTGCCGGCGGCGGGCGCAAGGTGGCGATCCCGGATTTCACGGCGCGGAACGACGAGATCGGGCGCCTCTCTGCGGCGCTGCGCGAAATGACCGAAGCCCTGTGGGTTCGGATGGACGCGATCGAGCGGTTCGTCGCCGACGTGGCGCACGAGTTGAAGAACCCGCTCAGCTCCGTGCTCAGCGCCGTCGATACCGCTCGGCGCGTCACCGACGAAGAGAAGCGCGCGAAGCTGCTCGCGCTCGTGGGCGAGGACGTGAAGAGGCTGGACCGGCTGCTGAGCCAGATCGCCGATGCCTCCAAGATCGATACCGAGCTGGCCCGCGCTCAACTGGAGCCCGTCGATCTTCGTGCTATGCTGACGACGCTCGCGGAGATGCAAGGCGCCGCCTCAACAGTGAGTGAAGTTCCCGAGGCCATCCGGGTCGAGATCGAAGGCGACGGTCCGTTCGTGGTGCAGGGCGTCGAGGATCGCCTCGCCCAGGTGCTCCAGAATCTCGTCAGCAACGCCCGCTCGTTCAGCCCGCTAGGCGGGTCGATCGCGCTCGGGCTCCGCCGGGACGGCGCCGGAGTCGTTGTCAGCGTCGACGATGAGGGCCCCGGCGTGCCGGTCGGGATGGAAGAGGCAATCTTCCGGCGCTTCTACACACTCCGCCCCGAGGGCGAGACGTTCGGCACCCATTCGGGTCTTGGGCTCAGTATCTCGCACCAGATCGCCGAAGCACATGGCGGTCGACTGATCTGCGCCAACCGCTACGATCCGGCGGGCGTCGTCCTCGGCGCGAGTTTTCGTCTGGAGCTTCCCGCTGCGGACTCCGTCCGGAAGGCCGACTCCGACTGAGTGCAGGCCGCCCCCCTCAGTGAACGCTGAGCGGCTCGAGCTGGTGCTGGCGGGCGGCGGCGAACGCGATATCGCGGTCCGGCGCGACACCGAGGAGGCGGCCGTCCGGCGCGTGGATGCCATAGACGGCGGAGCCGTCCACCAAGACTTCCCGGATGTAGGCTTCGTTGCCGGTGAGGAAGTGGACGTAGTCCCTCTGCTCGCCGGCAGTCGCCCGATCGCCGTCATTCATGACCATCCTCCTTCAACCCTGGCGCGGAAGCCGCAGCAGCGTCCGCCGCGCCCACTCACACAAAACGCACATCCACTAATTTCCTTCCCCACCGGCGCCCTTGACCGGAACGGTCTTCACGATCTCGGGCCTGGCGGGGCGGGTAAGGTCGATGTGAAGCAACCCGCTATCGAGGTGCGCGCCGTCGACCTCGATCCCGTCGGCAAGCACGAACGTGCGATGGAACTGGCGCGCGGCGATGCCGCGATAGAGGTAGACGGCGCCGTTGTCTTCGGCCTGCCGGCCTCTGATATGCAGCTCGTTGCGCTCGACCGTGATGTCGAGACCGTCTTCGTCGAATCCGGCTACGGCGAGGCTGATGCGCAACCGATCATCCGCAACTTGCAGGACATTGTACGGGGGATAGCCCTCGGTCGAAGAGCGCGTCAGCCGGTCGACCACTTCTTCCAGGCGATCGAAGCCGAGCAGAAGGGGGCTGCTGAAAGGTGACATTCGTGCCATCGCCCAGCCCTCCTCCATCGAGCCAGTGTCGGCGGGTGCGCCCGGTGGCAGCGCACACCCTGCTGCGATCGATTGCGGCAACCGCTATGTCGCCGGCCACGCTTACCCCTTCTATGTGGGAATAGCGGAGGCGCGAATCAAGCCGTTTTGGCTTACAGATTACTCTGTATTGCAGAGTAAATTCCGGCTATGCTCCTGCTTAGCGCATACCCGAAAGCGCGGAGCGAGCCATGAGCGTGAGCAAGGACGAAGCCCAGTCGGCGCTGCACGACGTCGAGACAGCAGAACGCCGCAGCCAGACACTGTTTGGGTACGGTCTGGCGAGCCCCTACCTCCTGCTGTGGGGCGTGCTGTGGATGATCGCCGGTACCGTCGGCGCAATCTCACCTGCGAATGCCGGCATCGGCTGGTCCGCCGTCGATATCGTCGGCCTTCTGGGCAACGCCTACCTGATCGTTAGACATGTGCGGCGCTGCGGCGAGCGCGGCGACCGTGTGCGTCTCCTCCGCTATGTGGGGACGGCTGCGGTGCTCGCGGCGTTCATCGGGCTGACGCTGATGGTCTTCGCGCCGGTCACCGGTGTCGAGGTCCTTATGCTCTTCACCCTGCTCGTCGCGGCAGGCTTTTCTATCAGCGGGTGCTGGGCGGGCCTGCGCTATGCGGTCGTGGGCGTGGCATTGGGCGGTCTCGCCGTCGGATTTTTCCTCCTCGCGCCGTCGTATTTGCACCTGATCGTTCCGTTCGCGGGCGGCGGTGCCCTCATTCTCGGCGGCCTCTGGATGCGGCGTGCCTGATGAGCGCACCCGACGAGATCGTCCACCAATCGACGCGGCTCAAGATCATGTCGGCGCTGAACGCCCTGCCACGCCGCGAAATGCTGGAATTCGTTCGGCTGAAGGCGATCACCGGCGCCACCGACGGCAACCTCGGATCTCACCTCACGACACTGGAGAAGACGGGTTACGTGACCGTCGTGAAGGATTTTGTAGGCAAGCGGCCGCGAACGCGAGTCCGCATCACCGCGCCGGGACGGCGCGCTTTCCAGAACCATGTGGCCTATCTGCGCGACATTCTGGAGGGCGAAGGCGCCGGCGCCTGAACGAAAGGGAGAAAGACATGGGATCATCGAAGACGTATCAGCGCCGGAACGCGCGCATTCTAGGCCTCGTTGCGCTGTTGCTGGGCCTCCTGCTGGCCGCTCCAACCATGGCCAATGAGCCGGAGCGCTTCAACGAGACGGTCCGGGAACTCTTCTCCGCGGGCTTCGCCGGCAACGACGAGGCGCTGGAGCGCGGCATGGCGTACGTGGACGAGACGCTGGAGGCGGATCCGGACCATCCTGGCGCCCTGGTCTGGCAGGCAACGGGCTGGAGCTTCCAGTCAGGCATGGCCTTCGCACGGGGCGACTGGAATACGGGGCAGGCGCTGTTCGACAAGAGCCTCGCCCAGTTCGACCGTGCCGTCTCGCTTGCGCCGGACAGCCTGCAGACGCGGATCCCGCGAGCCTCCGTGCTCCTGTCGGTCGCACGACACACAGAGGATGCTGCGTCGCGCAACCGTTACCTGGAGACCGCGGTCGAGGACTACACGAGAATCCTCGAGCTGCGCACGCCCGAGTTCGACTCCCTCACGGTGCACAGCCGGGGCGAACTTCTCGGCGGGCTCGCGGAAGTCCTCTGGCGGTTGGAGAGGCACGACGCCGCCAAGGTGTATCTGCACCGCATGATCGCCGAGCTGCCGGAGTCCAGGTACGCGCTCATGGCGCAACGACAGCTCGACGATCCACACACGCCCGCCGAGCTCACCTGTTTCGGCTGTTACGAGTGATGAGGCGGCGGCGAACGGGGCGCACCTGCACGCAGTCTCATTCAACTGGGGAGTGATTGAAGCAATGACGCGTCATGGTCTTTCTCGGCTGCTGATCGGCGCAGCGCTGGTCCTCGCCTGCATGGCCTTCACGACCACCGGCCGTGGCTCGTCCGCGTTCGCGCCCTCCTTGCCCCTGGTCAGCTACCACCACTATTTCGACCATCAGTGGTACGTGTGGCTCCCCCGCCATCCGACATACGAAGCGGTCGAAGTCATGTCTGTCGACGCGCCTCACAATCCGTACAAGCTCGTCTGGGTCATCTTCACCGAGCGTGACGGGGAGAAGCGCCAGCACCACTTCATCGACGACCGCCGGATCACCGAATACGTCGACGACTTCCATTACCGCGAGATCGACTATCGACGCGCCGGCGAGGCTGGGGAAGGACAGAGCGTATATGCATCGTTCGCCGATCTCGACGGCGCCCGCGTCGAGATCGCGATCGATGCCGAGGGCATGCCGCTCGGAAGGGTCGGCGCCGGCCTGACGGATCAGTCCAGTCACGGGGCCGAGACAGTGGTCATGCTCTTTCATCGGGAGCGGAATGTGCTGACTGAGCGCAACCGGGTGGCAATCGACGGTCGTGATTTTACCTTTCGTGCCGGAGACGACTCCGAGGGCAAGCACCGGTTCGTGGCGGTTTACAGCGCCGGGATTCAGATCGTGGTCTTTCCCTTCGGGCAGTGGACTTTCTCGGTGGACGAGGCTCGCCTCAGGGACGACACGGCCGGCCTCTCCTTCGACGTCGAGGTGCGCACCGGGGGTGTCGCCCTCGTCGCAAACCTGCCGGGTTATCGCGACCGCATAACCATCGAGTTGGATGCTGATGGCGCGCTAGAACGATACCGCCACGATGTGGGCTCCCACCGCATGGTCATCTCGCTGGACGAGCCCCTGCCGCTCACCGGATCGGCAGCCGAAGCGACCAGCCGATTTTCCATCCTGATGGATCCCGAGGAGCCGGTCGCGAGCGGCCGGGTGGTTTCCGAGCCCACGGAAGCGGGCCGTCGCCTGTCGTGGACGATCGACACCCCGTCATGGGGTCTCGGCTATCCGTTCCAATCGGTCATCGAGCAACGAAGCGACGAGACAATGTTGACGGTCAGGTCTACGAGAAAGTCCGACTGATCCTCGCGCGCCGGCCAGGCTGTGGCCGCCCGGCGGATGTGGCATGGTGGAACGCATCCGCCGCCTGTTCACATAGTTAGTCGCTCACCAGAGGGGCGCCGAGCGGACGGCGCAAGGGAGCAGGCCGCCCGCCATGAGCACGCAGGCGACGGAACGGGCAGGCGGCCTCGCCATCGGGCGCACCTGGGAAGGTGTGCTCCTGATGGTCTTCACCTGCGCCTGCTTCGCGGGAATGTCGGCGGCGATCCGCCACATCTCGGCGGAAATCTCGGTGTTTCAGATCGCCTTCATCCGCAACGCCATCGGCACTCTGATCCTGGTGCCCTTCATGTTCAGGATCGGGTTCGGCTCGTTCAACCTGGGCCGATTCCGCCTCTTCGCGGTCCGCGCCGGGATGGGCGTCTTCGCCATGTGGGCCTGGTACTCGGCGCTGCAGATTACGCCGCTCGCAGAAGCCATCACTCTGAACTTCACGGTCTCGCTCTGGATGATCCCGGTCGCCATCCTGATGCTGGGCGAACGGGTCGGCCCGCGCCGCTGGATCGCCACGATCGTGGGCTTCGCCGGTGTTCTGATCGTGCTGCAGCCGGGCGCGGAGACCCTTTCCGCCGGCGGCCTGCTGGCGATCTTCGCCGCGCTGCTCTTCGCCATCTCCATGGCCCTGGTCCGCCTGTTGGCGCGCAGCGAATCGCCGCTCGCTATCGTCTTCTACATGAACCTGATCATGACGCCGATCTCGCTGGGCCCGGCGCTCTGGTGGTGGGAGATGCCGACGCTGGAGCAACTCGGCTGGCTGCTCGGCATCGGCTGCATCCTCACGATCGCGCATTTCTCGATGGCGCGCGCACTCTCGATCATGGAGGCGACGGCGATCGTGCCGCTCGACTTCACCCGCCTCCCCTTCGCGGTCTTGATCGGCTGGTTCGCGTTCGCCGAGTTTCCGGACATCTGGACCTGGGTCGGCGCGGTCTTCATCGTGGCCAGCGCCGTCTACATCGCCCGCCGCGAAGCGCTCCTCGGGAAACGCCGACCCGGCGCCATAGTCCCGTAGGCGTCGCTCCGCCCTGCGACTTTTGCGTGCACCGCCGGTTTGCTATGTAGGCGCGCACTTCAGCGAAGGAGTAAGGCATGAACATCAGCGGGCAAACGGCGATCGTCACCGGCGGCGCGTCAGGGCTCGGCGAGGCGACGGCGCGCGCGCTCGCGGCCGCCGGGGCCAAGGTCGGCATCCTCGACATGAACGAGGACCTGGCGCAGAAAGTTGCGGCCGAAATCGGTGGCGCAGCCGCGGTATGCGACGTGGTCGATCCGGCCAGTCACGAAGCCGCCGTGGCATCGGTGCGCGAGGCGCTCGGGCCCGCGCGCATCATGATCGCCTGCGCCGGCATCGCGCCCGGCGCCAAGCTGGTGGGCCGCGACGGCAACGCAAGCCCGCTCGAAAAACTCACCCGTGCGATCCACGTCAACCTGATCGGCACGATCAACTCATGCCGCCTCGCCGCCGCCGACATGGCTGCGATGGACCCGATGGACGACAACGAGCGCGGCTGCATCGTCACCACCGCCTCGGTCGCCGCCTTCGAGGGCCAGATCGGCCAGCTCGACTACGCGGCCTCCAAGGGCGGCGTCGCGGCGATGACGATACCGCTGGCACGCGAGCTTGCCCGCGACGGCATTCGCGTGAACTGCATCGCGCCGGGGCTGATGGACACGCCGATGATGGCGGGCCTCTCCGACCCGGTGAAGCAATCGCTGCTGGAGACGACGGTCTACCCCAAGCGCCTCGGCGGTGCCCACGAGTATGCGGCGCTCGCCGTGCACATCGCGGAGAACACTTTCATGAACGGCTCGGTGATCCGCTTCGACGGCGCGCTCCGCATGGGTCCGAAGTAGCGGACAGGCCGCCCGCTATTCAGGAGACCAGGGCGCGATCCGGGTCTGCCAGGAAGGGCTGTCCGCCGGGCTAAAGAGCTTGAGAGTGAGGTCGATGCGGGCGAACTTCCAGGCGCCGCCTTCCTTGCGGCACCGGGAGTCGTACCAGCCGCCGATCCAGGTGTCCCGGGTCGGGCCGCCCTCCGCCGGCGTGACCTTGCCAAGCTCCCACAGATAGTGGTTCGCGGTGGCGCTCAGGCCATCAGCCGCCACCTCGACGATCGGCTGGGTCATGTAGTGGATGGCCCAGGGCATGAAGGTGGTGCAGTTGGGGCGTATGGCGCGCACGATGCCGTCCCGCGTCTCCCAATGGCCGATGCCCTCGCAATGCCACACCGCATCCTCGGTGAAGAGCGGCGCGACGAGCGCCGGGTCGCCGTTATGATCCACGGCCTTGGCGTAGCGCGCGATGAGCTGCTGGATCTCCTCGATATCCTCGAGGCGCTGGAGCCGCTCCGCGATATCCAATTGCACGCTCCTCCGCAGTGCTACCCCTTCCAGGGCGGGATCGGCGTCTCCCACGAAGGCGCGTTGGCGGGGCTGAGCAGCTTGAGGATCAGCTCGATGTGGCAGAACTTCCAGTCACCGCCTTCCTTGCGGAACTTGGACTCGTACCAGCCGCCGATCCAGGTGTCCTGATCCGGCCCGCCATCCTCCTGCACCGCCTTCGCGAGCTCCCACAGATAGTATTCGCCCGTGGCGCTCTGGCCGTCGTCCGCCACCTCGATGATCGGCTGGGTCATGTAGTGCAACGCCCAAGAGAGCTGCGTGGTGGAGACCTCGCGCAGGCCCGAGACGATGGAATCACGCCCCTCCCAACGGCCGATCCCCTCGCAGTTCCAGACCGCGTCCTCGGTGAAGCACGGCGCCATCATCGCCGGATCGGCATTGTGGTCCGCTGCCGTGGCGTAGCGTGCGATAAGCTGCTTGATCGCCTCGATATCCTCAAGGCGCTGAAGACGTTGCTCGACGGACATACTCAATTCCCCTTTCGTCGTGATCTGGCCTTAGCGTGTTGTCGGTTCAGTTTACGATGCGTTTCGCCGGCGCCGGCACCTCTTCCGGCTCCTTGCAACCGACGGGACAGCACCGTCCCGGCTGGCGGTCGCGGCTCTCGGCGCCGCTTTCGTCGGCGAGCACGCCCCGGTCGAGCAGCTTCTCCACCAGCGCCACCTTGTCCCCAATCGGATAGCTGCGGAAGATTTCGAGCCCCGTAGCCTGCGGCGAGCCGCCGCCGTGCAGGCTGATGACCGAGTACCAGCCGGCGGTGCCGGAGGCGGTGAGATCTTCGATCAGGCGTGCGACCTCCATGCGCTCGCCATAGGGCAAGTCCTCCCGCCCCTTCAGCATCTCGGTGAGCGAGCCTGCGGTCGCCGGATTATGGTCCTCATCCGGCCCCGGCAGAGCCACCACCAACCCGCCCGAGACCTCGTGGGCGATACGGTGCATGTCGTAGATCTGTGTGGACAGCAGCAGCTTGCCGATGTTGGCGAAGACGCGGTCGGGCTCGACGCAGCCCGAGCCATCCGCCGTTGCATAAACAGAGCTTGCGACGCCGCAGGCGTAAAAGCCCTCGACAATCTTGATCAGCTCCACCATGCGGTCGCGCAGGTGCGACGTGCTCTCGACTTCGAGGCCGTTGGCCTCGGCCATCAGCACGCCGGCGCCGATCAAGAGGTCGCCGAACCCCGCGCGCGCGCCAATGCAAGAATGCCGGTGATGGGTCGCATAGGCCTGGGTCAGGAACTGCGAATGTTCCCACTCGCCGGCGAGGAACACGCGCTCCCACGGGACGAACACGTCGTCGAAGATCACCACGCCGGTGGACTGGCCGTAGCGGGCGCTGAACTTGGCCGCCTTCTCCCCCGGGCGGCCCGCCGGGCGCGCGACGATAGTGATGCCGTCGGCATCCACCGGCACCGCGCAGCAGAGCGCGAAGTCGCGGTCGTCCTCGGTCATGTTGCGGCACGGCATGACCAGATACTCGTGGACATAGGGCGCGGCGGTGACGATCGCCTTCGCTCCCCGGATGACGATGCCGTCGGGCCGGCGGCGCGTGATATGCACGTACGAATCGCGCACGGCCTGGGCATGGGGGCGGCGCGAGCGGTCGCCCTTGCCGTCGGTCATGGCGACGCCGAGGGTGAGATCCTCCGCCTGCACGCGGTGGAGATAGGCGAGGAAGCGCTCGTGCAGGGCGCTGCCCGTCTCCTGATCGATGCGCCACGTCGTCTGATAAATGGCGTTGAGCCCATCCTGAGTCAGGTAGCGCTGGGCACAGCCGGTGTACTGGCAGACGAGGCGCACCGCCTCCAGCTTGTGGAGCTGGTCGGTGGTCGAGCGGTTGATGTGGAGGAAGCGGTTGACCTCGGCGCCGGTGCTCTCCTCGATCGCCGTCATCGTATGCCGGTGGCGCTCGTCGCGCGCGAAATCGTAGGTGAGCCCGAGCGCAGCCACGCCCGGCCCGAAGCGCGGCTCGTCGGCGACGGACGCGACTTCATCGCCATCGACATAGACGCGCGGCGCGAGGCGCCTCAGCGACTCCCGGTATTCCTCGCCGGACATCAACATACCGCGTCCTCCGGTCAGCCGGCCTGCGCTTCCCGCTGCCGGACCGCCTCGGCGATCCGCAGCACGCGCTCGGCCTTCTCGTAGATCGGATAGTCAACAAAGTAGCCATCGACCTGGATCGACGCCGAACCCGCAGCCTCTGCCTCCTTGAAGGCGGCGACATGCTTCTCTGCCTGGGCCACGGCGTCGGCGCTCGGCGTGAACACACGGTTTACCGGCTCCACCTGCTTGGGGTGGATACAGAGCTTGCCCTGGAAGCCGAAGCTGAGTGCCGTCTGGGCCGAACGCTCCAGGTTGTCTGCGTCCGCGATGTCGATGAAGACCGTGTCGATGGGTGCTTCCAACCCACCGACGCGAGAGGCGAGCACGATGCATGCGCGGGCGTGGGCAAGCTCGGCCTCGGCCCCGGTCCAGACCATCCCCATGTCGCGGGTGTAGTCGCCGGCGCCGAAGGAGAGCCGCCGGACCCGCGTATTCGCACCGGCAATTGCCTGAACGGCGGCAACACCCTGGCCGGTTTCGATGATCGGCACCAGTTCGATCGTGCCCTGTTCCAGCCCCCGTTCGCGCTCCAGTTGGCGGAGCAGCCAGTCCACCGTCTCCAGCTGGCTCGGCGCTTCGACCTTGGGCAGCATGACGCCGTCCACGCCGGCCGTCACGACAGCCAGGAGGTCACCATAGCAATAGTCGGTATCGAGCCCGTTCACGCGCACGTAGCCGAGGCAGGCGCGAGGTGCCTGCAGCGCCTCGACGACGACCGCGCGGGTGGCTTCCTTCTCAGCCACCGCGACGGCGTCTTCCAAGTCGAGGATCACGGCATCGGCGCCGGCGCCAAAGACCTTGGCGACCTTGCGCGGGTGGTTTCCGGGGGCGAACAGATAGGTACGGTGCAGTTGCATGGGAACTCCGGGGACACTGCGGCCAAACAACCACAGCCCTCCGCCCCGATCAAGCCGACCGGCACCAGCGGCAGGATCGACCCTGCTCAAGTCAGCTGCTCTGGGAATTCGTCTTCAGACTACAGACGTGGCGAGTGATTCGGTCGAGGAGAGCGCCGGCATCTTCCCGCAGGCCGGCGCTACGGAAATCTATCGGCAGAGTCTCGATCATCGCAGCAATCTGCGTCGCCAGAGTTTTTCCTGTCTTGATAGTGGGAAAACCAAAGACAGTGAGTATCCGTTATGAAACACAATTCTTTACAATTCTTTACGTCGTCGAAACGACATATCTCTTGATCTTATATCTCGACTTGCGAACGATGTCTAAAGACAGCTTGTCTGACGACCTCAATACGATGGGGCGCCGCTACGCAGGCTGGCAATCAAGATCGGAGGATGGCGATGATTCAGAGTTGGAAACAGCGCCTCGTCGGAGGAATTGCGCTCACGACTGCCATCGTGCTGGGCTCGACCATGGCGGCGACATCCGTTCGGGCCGATCACGCACGGTCGTGGGAGGGAGCGGTCGTGGGTGGCGTCATCGGCGGATTGATCGGTTCGACAACCGGCAAGAGGCACGACCGCTTGGCCGCGGTCAGCATCGCCGCGGTGCTGGGAACCCTCTACGGCGGTCAGTTCACCACCCATCATCGCCACGCGGGATGGTATCACCGCCCGTCGCACCATCGACGCCAGTGGCAGGGCCAGCGGGTTCGCCAGCAGCCCTGGTACGTGCACCCTCAGCGGTACCATGAACGCCAGTGGCACCAGCGGGTTCACCAGCGGCCCTGGTATGTGCATCCTCAACGGCACCAGCAACGCCAGTGGCACGGCCAGCGGTTTCATGAGCAGCCCCGGTACGTGCATCCTCAACGACACCAGCATCGCCAGAAGCACAGCCAGCGGGTTCATCAGCAGCCCCGGTACGTGCATCCTCAACGGCACCAGCATCGTCATGACCACAGATGGTAGCGGTCGCGCGCCCACGCCCTGATTGAGCCGGTTCGGCCTATTCGGGGTGAAAGGCGATCTCGCCGTACCAGGCGCGGGCGCTCTGCCCGCAGTTGTCCGAATCCGTCATGACCGCAATGCCTTCCAGTTCCCCCACCTCCATCCCGAACAGGCGGCGGAAGTCGGCGCGAACATCCCGTCTGTGGGTGCGCCAGGTGCCGGCGTCTCCATTGCCGGAATCGACCGCGACCATCATGACTTTGGAGGTGAACGGGTTGGGCCAGGCGTCGCCGATCTCCGATCGATTTGCCCAGACATAGTTGACCGCTCGCGGCAATCCGAACATTCCCTCTCCGGGCGCGACGACATAGACCCGGGCGGCGAAGTCGTCGCCGTCCTTGATCCGCTCGTCCCCGACCGCGAGGGGCTTCTCGATGCGCCAGCTCCATTCCAGGATCGGCGTCGCCGCGAGATCGATCTCCCGCTCGAGAAAGAGGCTCGACGCCGTGGAAGCACTGTCGGCCTCGAGCACGCGCCGCCCGTCGAGCTCGACGACGCGGTATTGGGTCTCGCCCTCGAATTCCTCGATCTCCCAGTCCCCGCTGTCGCCAGGCGATGGCCATTCCAGCACAAGCGGCTCGGCGTGCGCCGGTACCGCAACCAGCAAGAAGGCAAACAGAACGAGCGCCGAGCGCCTCATGGCAACGGAACAGGGTCTGAGGAGTTCAGCCCTGTTTCCATCCCGATTCGTCCGCCTGCCGTCCTCGATCGAGAGCGTCTGCCAAGGGGGCGCATGAACTGAGTCTGTCGCAATGCCGAACCGCGGGCAACGGCTCCGAACGCACCGCCGGCCCAGAATTCTTGGCAAGGTCCGGGTCTCCCAATACTCCGGACCATGGTGCGGTGCGCAGCGCGCGGCGGGCGCGTCAGGATTGCGCCATGCAGTGCACGAGCGAACCGCCCGCACCCCACGTCTTTGCCGCCGCTTGTCCCGCGGAATCCCACTTAATCCCACTTAATCCCAGCGAATCCCGCACAAGAATTAACCTTAGCCTGAGGTGGGACGCAGAACCGGACGGCGGCAGTGCCGAGACGTTCGGGCTAGCCGGGCGCGTCCTCCGCGTCCTTTCCCATCAGCCGTACCCGCGCGCCGGCCAGCAGGTCGCGGAGCTTCGCGCGGATCGCCCAGAGGCACACCAGAGAGGGCAACACCATCAGCGCGGTGATCACGAAGAAGGTTCCCCAATCGCCCTCCAGCCAGTCCACCAACTCGCCGGAGGAGGCGGCGAGGAGCGTCCGTCCTGCCGTGCCGAGCGATGCGAGCAGCGCGTACTGGGTGGCGGTATAGGTCCTGTCCACCAGCATCGAGATGAAGGCGACGAAAGTGACCGTTGCGAACGCGCTCGTGAGGTCGTCCATCACGACCGCTGCCGCGAACAGCACCTCCGACTTTCCGGACCACGCCAGCAGGGCGAACATGAGATTGGTGAGCGCCATGGCGATCCCGGAGACGAACATCGCACGGACGAGGCCGATCCGGATCGCGACGAGGCCGCCCAGCACCGTGAAGCCCACAGTGACGATCCAGCCGAGGCCCTTGGAGTAGAGCGCGATGTCGGACTTGGTGAAGCCTATCTCCGTGTAGAAGACGAGCGACATGCGCCCCATGAAAGCTTCGCCGATCTTGAACAGGAAGACGAAGCCCAGCACCGCGGCGGCAATCGCGACCCCGTTCTTCACGAAGAAGCGCATCAGGGGGGCCACGGCCGTGCCGCCGAGCCAGGCGGCGGCACGTCCGAGCGGGCCGGACATGCGCAGGCGGGAGGCGATTCGCTTCTCGTCCTCGGTCTGAGCGGCGATGCGCTCCGTCGCGGCGGCCTCGCGGACGAACAGGAGGCCGACGTTGCAGAGGACGACCACGATGCCCAGCACGAGGAACGTCGCCTGCCAGTAGTTCTCGATGCCTGCGTTCTGGAACCCCTCGGCCGCTTCCAGAGCAACGATGCCGCCGAGCTTGAAGCCGCTCCACCAGCCTACGACCGCAACGGCAGCACCGGCGGCCATCGCCTCGCTCTCCGTCTTCCCGATCTGCTCGATTCGGAGCGCGTCGATAGCGATGTCCTGGGTTGCGGAGGCAACGGCGATGGCGAGGCCGACGGCAATTACGGAACCGAGGCTTTCGGAAGGGTCCAACGCGCTCCACAGGACGAGACACACCAGCACTGCGGCCTGAAGGATCAAGATCCAGGCACGCCGCTGGCCGAGTCGCTGCGAAAGCCACGGCAGCCGGACACGATCGATGAGCGGGGCCCAGAGAAAGTTGAACGCATAGACGCCGAAAATGAGGCCGGCCCAGCCGATCGTGCTGCGGCTGAGGCCGTCCTCCGTCAGCCAGAGGGTGAGGCTGCTCCCGATGAGCACCCAGGGGAAGCCGCTGATGATCCCGAGAAGGAGGATGCGGGCCATCCGCCGCTCGAAATAGACGGCGAGCGAATCCGCGAGTCCATGCACGACGTCCCCCAGGCGACTCGGTGCGCGATCGGGGCAGACCATACCGGCACGTTCCGCGCCCGGCCAATGACATGCCCCCACTTGCGCGCGAGTGCCTGGAAATGGGCTCCGGCGCTATGGCGCGGGCGGCGGCCACGGGGTATGTCGGCGCCTACCGAAATCGAACGAGAGCGCGGAGGCACTCCATGAAGCTTGAAGGGATCAGAGTGCTGGATCTCTCCCGGTTTCTGCCGGGTCCGCATCTGGCGATGATGATGGCCGATCACGGCGCGGACGTAATCAAGATCGAGGATACGAAGAGCGGCGATCCCGCGCGCGTGATCGGGCCTGCCGAAGGCGGCCACACGGTCTATTTCCGCAATGCAAACCGGGGCAAGCGGAGCCTCGCGGTCGATCTCAAGAGCGAGGCTGGGCGCGAGGCTTTCATGCGCCTGGCCGAGACCGCCGACGTGATCCTCGAGACGTTCCGTCCCGGCGTGGTCGACCGCCTCGGGATCGGTTACGAGGCCGTGCGCGCCCGCGCACCGAAGATCGTCTACGCCTCCATCTCCGCCTTCGGCCAGTCGGGACCCTACCGCGACCGCCCGGCCCACGACCTCAGCGTCAATGCGCTCGCCGGCATCGCCAGCCTCAGCGTCGATGGCGACGGGAAGCCGGCCATGGCGTGCCTGCCGCCGTCCGACATGGGGGGCTCGCTCATGGCGCTGGCGGGAATTCTCATGGCCCTGCTGCGCCGCCAGACCACCGGGCGCGGCGACTACCTGGACCTTTCCATGTTCGACACGGTGGTGTCATGGACGGCGCATGTGGCCGGCCGCGTGTTCGCCGACGGCTGCGCGCCGGATCCTGCAGCCGAGCGCACCCAGGGCGGGGCCGCGTTCTACCGCCCCTACCGCACCAAGGACGGCCGCTACATCACCCTCGGCGGCGGCGAGATGAAATTCGTCGCCAACTTCCTCGAAGCCGTGGGGCGGCCCGATCTGATCCCCCTCGGCCGCGAGCCCGCCGGCCCGGCGCAAGCGCTGCTCCACGCCTTCCTCGAAGAAACCTTTGCCCAGCGGACCCAGGCCGAGTGGGTCGCCTGGTTCGCCGGCCGCGACATCTGCTTTGCGCCGGTCCTCGACCTCAAGGAAGCCTTCGACGATCCCCACCTCGCCGCGCGCGGCATGCGCGAACGGGACAGCGATGGCGCCTCCCACCTCGGCATCCCGATCAAGTTTCGGGAGGAACCCGGAAGGATCGCGCATGAGACGCCTGCCCTCGGCCAGCACAGCACCGCGATCCTGCGCGAGAGCGGCTACGACGAAGCCGAATGCAGGGCGCTCGTCCGCGACGGCGTCATCCGGCAGTCGGCGTGATTCTAAGCGGCGGCCGCGCCCTGCCCCTCACCCAGCAGGCGGATAATCTCCGCCGTAGGCCTTACATGACAAAAGTTGCCGTCGAGATATTCGACCGCGTTGGCGTGGCCGCTCGGCGACATCGCGGCGCAGGAGTCTTCGGGCATCAGGCAGCGGAAGTCGAGGTCGCCGGCGAGCCTGATCGTGCCTTCGACGCAGCTGTTGGTGAAGATCCCGCTCACCACGATGGTGGTGATCCCCTTCACACGCAGCAGATGCTCGCAATTGGTCGAGGGGAAGACCGCCGAGCCGCTCTTGGTCAGCATGATGTCGCCCTCTTGCGGCACGAGCGGCGCAAGGATCTGTGCGTCCTTCGAGTCGACAGTCGTGACGACACCGAAATGACGGTGGCGCCAGGTCTGGTCCGAGCCGTCGCCCACCAGCGAGGCGCAGCGCGTGTAGATCACCGGCGCCCCATGCGCCCGGAACGCCGCGATGAGTTGCACCAGATTGGGCACCACCACGCGGTCGATCCTGTCGAGGTAGTAGGAGAGGTCGTCTTCGAGGCCCGCCTCGATGATCCGCTTGCAGAGGCCATAGTCGCGGTGGGCCTGCTGGTAGGTCATGTCGATCACGATGAGCGCGGTCTTGTCTGCCTCGACCGGGAACTCGGGGATGCGCGCGAAGCTCCACCAGGCGCTCCACCCCTCCTTGACGTTACCGCGATCGCCCTCGCCCATCGCACACCTCGTCTGCTCGCCGACGGCTACCAAAGCACCATAGCAAGCCGCAGAGGCTGCGCCGACACCAATTTGATGAGCCGGGATTCGCCCCGGTTCGTGCCATAGTGGCGCCGTGCCGGCACCCTCGGAGCCGTGCCACCTGTTATCCGCCCCGGCCTCCGTCCGGCTCTCTGCCCTCTCGACAGCATCGCGTGATTTGAGTCGCCATCGATGATCCTGCCGCGCCGGTTGACCGAGCTTCTGGGCGATCCCCACTTTTTGCGCCTCTGGCTCATCGGCCTCTTCAGCATGGGCTCCCGCTGGCTGGAGATGCTTGTGGTGGGCATCTTCGCGTTTGAGACGACGGGATCGCCCGTGCTGGTGGCGTTGCTCGTCATCCTGCGCATGCTGCCGCTCGCCGTGTTCGGCTCCATCGTCGGAACCTTCGCCGACCGCGTGGCGCCGCGCTCCCTGCTTTACGCCTCGCTCGTAACGGCGACGCTGGTCTCGCTCGTCGTTCTCGGCCTCGCGCTCTCGGGCATGGTCGCCTATTGGCACATAGCGCTTGCGACCTTCCTCTCCGGCGTGGTTTGGACCACGGACATGCCGGTCAGGCGGCGTCTGATCGGCGATGTCGCCGGGCCCGAGCGGATCGCCGCCGGCATGAGCCTGGACAGCGCCACGAGCAATGCGACGCGCTTGATCGGCCCGCTCTTCGGCGGGTTGCTCTACCAGTGGCTCGGCCTCGGCGGGGCCTTCGGCCTGGCGGCAGCCCTCTACGCGATATGTCTGATCATAACGCCGGGAGTGCCCAAGGCGTTCCTCGCCTCTGGCGTCGGCCAGCGCTCCGCGAGACTCCTGGGCGAATTCGGCGATGGCTTCCGCTACCTGGCCCGGGAAGCGGAGGTCCGTCGCATCCTGTACGTCACGGTGATCTTCAACATTTGGGGCTTCCCCTTTGTCTCGATGATCCCGGTCATCGGCACGGAGAAGCTTGGCCTGAGCGCTGCTGCCATCGGCGGCCTCGCCGCGCTGGAAGGCGGCGGCGCTTTCGCCGGCGCGCTGCTGATCGCCACCTTCGGCCCACGGCCGGGATGGTACCGACGCCTCTACTTCTTCGGGACCGCCAGCTACTCCGCGTTCGCCTTCGTCGTCGGCTGGATGACGGAAACCGCGCCGATGGCCGTGGTCATCTTCATGGCCGGTTTGGGCGCGGCCGGGTTTTCAACCATGCAGACCACGCTGATCTACGGGATCGCGCCCCCGGAGATGCGGGGCCGCCTGCTCGGAATCCTCTCCCTCACAATCGGCGCGGGCGTGATCGGCTTCACCAATATTGGCCTCATGGGCGAGCTCTTCGGCGGTGCCAACGCGGTGCGCATCGTCGCGGCGGAGGGCCTGGTCGCCGCCTTCCTGCTCGGCCTCCGCTGGCCGCGACTTTGGCGCGACGGCGGTGGCCCGTAACCATTGCAGAAAGCAATGCGAACGGCGTATGGTGGCCACGCTCGCGGACGAGCGCGGGAGGCCCCAAAGCGGAAGGCGAGGCCGCGGTGGAGATCGAGGAACGGACAGAGGGAACGGCAGTCGTCGTCTCCCTGAGCGGTCGGCTTGACGGAGCGAGCGGGCCGGACCTGGAGGCCAGGATTGCCGCGATCGTCGAGCGTGGCGACGTGCGCGTGGTGCTGGAGTGTGGCCAGATGGCCTATGTCAGCAGCGCCGGCCTGCGTGTCTTGCTCATCAGCGCCAGAAAATGCCAGCAAGGGGGTGGGAAGCTGGCCATCGCAGCCCTGCAACCCGAGTGTCGGTCGGTCATGGAAATGAGCGGCTTCCTGTCGATCATCGAGTGCCACGAAACAAACGAGGCTGCGCTCGCCGCAGTCGCTTGAGACGCCGCTCCCACAGCCTCCGACCCTGCTCCTGACCTCGGGAATCGGTTTCATGCTGACATTCTACGAAGAGATCATGGTGCTCCTTCTCCATGACGAGAACGGCACCTTCCTGCCGGTCAGCGAGCATACCCTCAACCGTGCGCTCACGGGCGCGGTCCTCATGGACCTCACATTTGCCAACCGGATCGATACCGACCCCGAGCGGCTGGTGGTGATCGATTCCACCCCAACGGGCGATGCACTGCTCGACCGCACCCTGGCGCGGATTGCGGGCGAGAAAGCCACCGCCAACAGCAGAACGTGGATCGAGACGCTGTCTGCCGAGGAGGCATCGGTAGGGCGCTCGGTGACAATTCGGGCGACCGCGCTCGACAAACTCGTGGAGCGTGGCGTTCTGGAGCGGCGGGAAGAGAAGTTCCTGTGGGTCTTTCGCTCCCGCCGCTACCCGACCATCGACGGCAAGGTCGAGCAGGAGGCGAAAAAGCGCATCGCGGATGTGCTGTTCACGGAAGACATTCCCGACCCCAAGGACGTGGCGCTCATCTGCCTCGTCGACAGCTGCAACATCCTGCCGACGATCTTCTCGAAGAGGGAAATCGACCGTGCTGAGCGGCGCATCGAGCAGCTCCGCAAGATGGACCTGATCGGCCGCGAGATGGCCGGCGCGATCGCCGATATCGAACGCGCAATCGCAATCGCGGCGGCGCACACGTTCTAGTTCGGGGGCCGGCCCAATTCAGCCTTAGCGCTCCGACGATGCAACGCGGCGGGTGAGCCCGCCACGCCAGCGCATGCCCAGGTCGACCTTCAGGCCGAACTGGTCCAACGCCCTGGCCACGGTGTAGTCGACCATCTCGTCGATCGATCCGGGCTCGTTGTAGAAGGCCGGAACGGGAGGAAAGATCGTCACGCCGAGCCGCGCCAGCTTCAGCATGTTCTCGAGGTGGATGGCGCTGAGCGGCGTCTCGCGAACCATCAGGACGAGCGGCCGACGCTCCTTGATCATGACGTCGGCCGCGCGGTGGATCAGGTTCTCGCTGAGCCCACAGGCGATCGCCGCTAGGCTTCGTGCCGAGCAGGGCGCGATCGCCATGCCGTCGATCGCAGCCGAGCCCGACGACATCAGGGCGGCCATGTCCCCTGCCCCGTAGTGATGATCCGCGAGCGCACGAAGATCGTCGAGCTTCTTGCCGGTCTCGTGCTCCAGCGTCCTCTGGCCCCACTTGCTGACGACGAGATGCGTCTCGACCGGGGTCTCCCTCAGCACTTCGAGCAGCCGCACGCCGTAGACCGCGCCGCTCGCGCCGGTAATGCCGACGATCAGGTTGTTGACCATCGTGCCGTTCCGTCCCCTCAGGCCCGCGCCGCTGTCACTGCTCCGCGCTGGCGAGCCAGAGCGCAAGGAATCGCCCGAGCCACTCATGCACGGTCGCGTGATAGCGAGCATGGTTTGCGCGCTGTTCCGCCGGCGTCTGCGCGCCGGTCCGCCACAAATCCTCGGCGGGTGGGTCGCTGCCGACCCAGCGCGCCAGCACAGGGTCGTTGACTTCTGGATGGAATTGCAGAGCCCAGGTCGTCGCCCCGTAGCGAAACGCCTGATTCTCGAACACGTCGCGCCGCGCAAGTCGACGGGCGCCGGCAGGCATCGTGAACGCCTCGCCGTGGCGGTGCGCCACGTTGAGAGTCGCGTCGAGGGCCAGGTCTTGGGCTGCGCCTTGGAGTGGCTCGATCGGGTAGTAGCCAAACTCATAAAGCCCGTTCGGGTCGGGGCCCACCGTGGCGCCGAGGGTGCGTGCCACCATCTGGCTTCCCAGGCAAATGCCGAGCAGCGGCACACCGGCCGCCATCACGCGGGGTATCCAGTCCAACTCCACCCGGACGTAGTCGACGTGATCGTCGTTGGCGCTCTGCGGCCCGCCGAAGCTGACGACACCTCCGAGCGTTTCGACGTCCTCCGGAAACGGTTCCCCCTTGTTTGCCCTGATGATGCGGGACCGCCGTCCCAGGCCGGCGAGCAAATCCGGGACTGCGCCCGCATCGACGGCCGTAACGTGCGTCACGAGCAGCACGGGTGCAGCTGACGGGTCGGGGCTCATCTGCTCATGCCTGAGACGTTCAAAGCGAGACGAGAACGCCGTTCTCAAGCGCAAGCCGCCTGTCCATGCGCTCTGCAAGCGGCACGTTGTGTGTGGCGACGAGCGCGGCGAGCCCGGTCGTGCGGACGATATCGAGCAGCGATGCAAATACCGAGTCTGCGGTTTCGTGGTCAAGGTTGCCGGTGGGCTCGTCCGCGAGCAGCACGGTGGGCGCGTTAGCAATGGCGCGCGCGATGGCGACGCGCTGTTGCTCGCCGCCTGAGAGGCGTGAAGGCCGGTGGCTCTCGCGAGCATCGAGCCCGAGACGGGCCAGCAGCTCACGCGCCCGCTCCCGCGCCGCACGCCTGGAGCGGCCCGCGATCATCTGCGGCAGGACCACGTTCTCCAGCGCCGAGAACTCGGCCAGCAGGTGATGGAACTGATAGATGAAGCCGAGCCGCTCGCGGCGTAGCCTGGTCCTGCGCCGGTCCGGCAATCGCTCGCAGCGCTCGCCCGCGATGGCAACCTCGCCGGCGCGCGGGCGCTCCAGCAGCCCGGCGATCTGGAGCAGGGTCGACTTGCCCGCCCCCGATGGCCCGACCAGGGCGACCATCTCCCCAGGCAGGACCGAGAGTGAGGCACCCTTCAGCACCTCGATAGCGTTGCCTGCCTGATAGAAGGTCTGCACCACCTGGCGGAGCTCGAGAGTAGGCACGCTACTCATAGCGCAGCGCCTCCACCGGATCGAGCCGCGCCGCCCGCCAGGCGGGGTAAATCGTCGCCAGGAACGAGAGTCCGATCGCCATTGCCGCCACGATCACCACCTCGACCGGATCGATTCGCGACGGGAGCTGCGAGAGGAATCGGATCTCGGCCGGGAACAGCGCAGTGTCGGTCATGCTCTCGAGCCACACCCGGATGCTGTCGATATTGGCGGCGAAGGCGATACCGCCCGCAACGCCGAGAACGGTGCCTGCCAACCCGATCGCCGCGCCGTTCATGAAAAAGATTCGCAAGATCTGTCCGCGCGTCGCCCCCATCGTCCGCAAGATGGCGATGTCGCGGCCCTTGTCCTTCACGACCATGATCAACCCAGCGATGATGTTGAAGGCGGCTACCAGCACGATCAAGGTCAGGATCACGAACATGACGTTGCGTTCGACCTCAAGCGCGTTGACGAACTGCGCATTGGCCCGCCGCCAGTCGACAATCCACCCCAGGTCGCCGATGACCCCCTTCACACCGGCCTCGACCTCCCGTATGCGATCGGGATCGGCGACCGTCAGCTCGATGGCGGTGACCTCGCCTTGTTTCCTGAAGTAGACCTGGGCGAGGTCAAGCGGCATGAAGACGTACGTGGAGTCGTACTCGAACATGCCGATATCGAACGTCGCTACTACAGGGTAGGCGCGCGAGCGGGGCACTGTACCCATTAGCGTCGATCGACCTTCCGGCGAGAGCAGCGTTATAGAATCGCCGACTCCTACGCCGAGCCTGCGCGCCATGCGGTCGCCGATCAGGACCCCGTCGCCGGCGAAGAAGTCTTCGAGCCGGCCCGCGACGATGTTCTGGGCCAGCAGCGGCCGCGCCTGCAGGTAGCTGTCGCGCACGCCGCGCACCTGGCCGAAGGTGGCCTTGCCGTGCGCCGCCGCGATCACCTGTCCCGTGACGGTGGGCGAGACGGTGACGACGCCATCCACCGCCTTGATGCGCGCCGTGAGCGGATCGAAATCGGTAAAGCCGTCCTGGTAGGCATAGGTGGTCATGTGGCCGTTGAGCCCGAGAATGCGGGTAAGCAACTCCTCGCGAAATCCGTTCATCACCGACATGACGATGATGAGCGTGGCGACACCGAGGAAGATGCCGATGAGCGAAAACGCCGCGATGACCGAGACGAGGCCTTCCTGTCGGCGGGCGCGCAGATAGCGAAACGCGACGAGGCGTTCGAAAGCCGAGAACATGTGCGGGGGCCGCTAGTCCCCGATCAGACGTGCGGAGACCGACTCGAAGGAGAGCGCTTCGGCCTCGCCGCCGGCCCGCGCCTTCAACTCCGCCGTACCCGACTTGACGCCGCGCGGGCCGATCGCGACCTGCCAGGGCAGCCCGATCAGCTCCATCTCCGCGAACTTGACGCCTGCGCGTTCGTCCCGGTCGTCGTAGAGGACCTCGACGCCCGCCCGGACGAGACGCTCGTAGAGCGATTCGCACGCCTCGTCGCACGCCGGATCGCCGGCGCGCACGTTGATGAGGCCCACCTTGAAGGGCGCCGCGACCTCCGGCCAGATGATGCCCGCCTCGTCGTGGCTCGCCTCGATGATTGCGCCCGCGAGGCGGGAGACGCCGATCCCGTAAGAGCCCATCTCGACCGCGACCTCGGCGCCATCCGGATCGGTCACCGTGGCGCCCATGGCCTTCGAGTACTTGGTGCCAAAGTAGAAGATGTGGCCCACCTCGATCCCGCGGCCCTGGTAGAGCGCGTCCTCGGGCACCGGACAAGCGGCGGGGTCGTGTTTGTCGTCGGTGGCGGCGTAGAGCCGGGTCCACTCATCCACGATCGGCTGAAGGTCGGCCTCGTAATCGATCCCCATTGCCAGCGGGTCGGTATCGAGCCAGGCGCGGTCGCAATAGACGGCGCTCTCGCCCGTGTCCGCCAGCACGATGAACTCGTGGCTGTAGTCGCCGCCGATGGCCCCGCTCTCCGCCTGCATCGGGATCGATGTAAGCCCGAGCCGGGCGAAGGTGCGTAGATAGGCGACGAACATCTTGTTGTAGGAGCGCACGGCAGCCGCACGGTCGATGTCGAAGGAGTAGTTGTCCTTCATGTAGAACTCGCGTCCGCGCATGATCCCGAAGCGCGGGCGCAGTTCGTCGCGAAACTTCCACTGGATCTGGTAGAGGTTCTGCGGCAGGTCGCGATAGCTGCGCACCGACTGCCGGAAGATATCGGTCACGACCTCCTCATGAGTCGGGCCGAAGAGCATCGGCCGGTCGTGCCTGTCGGTGAAGCGCAGCATCTCCTTGCCGTAGTCCTGGTAGCGGCCGCTCTCCTCCCAAAGCTCGGCCGGCTGCACCGCCGGCATGAGGATCTCCTGGCAGCCGGCGGCGTTCATTTCCTCGCGCACCACCTGCTCGATCTTGCGAAGCACCCGATGGCCCAGCGGCAACCAACTGTAGATGCCGGCGCTCGACTGCCGGATCATGCCGGCGCGCAGCATGAGCCGGTGTGAGACGATCTGCGCCTCGGCCGGGTTCTCTCTCAGGGTCGGCAAGAAGTAACGTGAACGCCGCATAACCAAAGCCTCGCACCGATCGACCGCGCCGCGTTTATGCCCAAGGCTGCGACAAAGCGCAATGCGGCGCGGCTTCGCCTGCCGTCGTCTCGCCCCCCTCCAACCCGCCGAGACTCAATTCCTTAGCGGGATTAAGTGGGATTAAGTGGGATTCTTCGGGACAGGCGGCAGCCACGCCGCCGACACTCGCCCCCTCAACCTGCCTCCGCCACTTGCCGTACTCCGCGCACTCTCTCGTTCCATAGCGCAACTTTGGCTCGAGTGCCGCGCGCCGTGCACCGCACCATGCTCCGCTGAGAAGGACGGGCTGAGGTGGATCGCAGATCAGCCCCGCATCTGGGCCGCGCCCGCGTAGAGCACCGCGTTGTGGCTCGCGTTCTCAGCCTCGTAAGCGGCCAGCGCCTCGGGCTCCAGATCGCGCGCGGGCCGGCGCTCGCTATCGAAGTAGCCGTACTCGTCGACACCGCGCACAAGCGCCGCGTAGTCGCGGCCGACGACGTTGCGCACATGGGTCGGAATGTAGCGGGTGGCGAAGCCGATGCGCCGATCGTCGGAGTTGTTGGGACCGGAGCCGTGGATCAGGCGCACGTGGTGTAGCGAGGCCTCGCCGGGCTGTAGCACGACATCGACCGCCTCGGCCTCGTCCACCTCATGCTCGACGATCTGGCCACGCGTGAGCATGTTGTGCTCGTCGAAGGTGTCGCGGTGCGCGATCTGGTCCAGCTTGTGGGTGGCGGGCGCAAACCGCATGGCCCCCGATTCCACCGTGCTGGGCGAGAGCGCGATCCAGGCGGTCACCACCTCGGCAGTACTGAGGCCCCAATAGGTGGAATCCTGATGCCAGGAAACAAAGGCCGGGTCGTGCGCGTCCTTGGTGAAGAAGAGCGAGGTCCAGCAGAGGATGTTGGGGCCGATCAGGTCCTCGACTGCGTCCAGCACCGTCTCGTTGCGGATCAGGCGGTCGAGCGCCGTCACCAGCAGATGAGGCCGGTGCCGTATCCGCTCCCCCTGTTCGGCAAAGTACCGCTCGGCAACCTCGACATCGGCGCGGATCGCCCTCGCCTCTGCCGGTGAAATCACCTGAATCGGGAAGTAGAAGCCGTCGCGCTCGAAGCGTTCAACGGCCTCCGCAGAAAGATGCTTGGGCATGGTCTCCTCTCTCAGGCGATCGCCGCCGACGCAGGCTCCTCCGGGGCGAACGCCTTTTCCATGGCGCGTCGAGCGCGTATCGCTTCTGCCGCTGCATCGTCCTCGTCGGCAGTCACATCGGCCCAGGTCAGCGGCGTGTCGGGCTCGACGGCACGCGTGAGCCTGACACCGTGGGCGAGGCCGATGGGAAGGTGGCCGCCGGCAAGGCTCGCCGCCGCCGGCATCAGCCGGCCGTAGACGGTGTAGCCCCCTTCCCCATCGAGCCGCGTGCCGGCCTGCAGATGCGCCTTGGCGCAGGCCACCGCATCGGCGCGGAACCCGGTGGGCGCGCCAGTCGGTTCGCCACGCAGCGCGACGGAAGCCACCGAGATACCGAGTTCCAGCCCGATCAGGTGATAAGGCTTGTACATCGATGCATAGCGCCCCGTGGAATCGGTGCAGAGCCCGTACTCGCGGAAGCAATTGGCGACGTAGTGGGTGCCGGCCTCGAACACCGCATACACCCCCCAGCGCAGGTGCCCGTTGAGCGCGCTGCCGTCCCGTGCCTCGCTCGCGATCACCTCGACCTGGCCCTTGTGATGCAGGGTACCGCCATCTTCGCGCGGCCTGAGCACTGTCGGCAAGTCGTCGACCCCGCAGGGCGGGAAGCTGAGCCCCTCCGGCGCCGGTGTGAGCCCCGTGGCGTTGGCGACGGCGGTCATCTCGATCGCCGACTTGGTGCCGTCGAGGAAGGAGTTGAACATCTGCGGGTTCATACCGCCGGCTTCCGCCTCCGCCGGCGTCAGCCCGTAGTGGGTCCAGACATCGTCGGGCGTGACATGATGGAAGCCCGGCTGATAACGGGTGCCCTTGCCGGCGGCGACGACATCGAGGCCCGACGCGCGCGCCCAGTCGACCATCTCCGCGATCAGCGCCGGCTGGTCGCCGTAGGCGAGCGAATAGACCACGCCGGCCGCCGCCGCCTCCTTTGCGAGCAAGGGCCCGGCGAGGGCGTCGGCCTCGACGTTGACCATCACCACATGGCGCCCGGCGGCAAAGCAGGCGCGGGCATGGGCGATGCCGGCGGCGGGATGGCCGGTCGCGTCGATCGCCACGTCGAGGCCGTCGGCCGCGATCAACGCAAACGCATCGTCGCAAATGTGGGTGCCGCCGCTCTTCAGCGCTGCGGTGAAGGAGCGCGTACGGCGCTCGTCCTCCTGCCAACCGGCACGCGCCAGCGCGGCCTCGGCCCGGGCAGGATCGAGATCGGCCACCGCCATCACGTGGAGGCCGGGTGTGCGCCGCGCCTGGGCGAGGAACATGGTGCCGAACTTGCCGGCGCCGATCAGTCCGACGCGCACGGGGTTTCCGTCCCGTTCGCGATCCGCGAGCATCCGATGAAGGTTCATGGGGCGCTATTATAGTCGCCGGCGCGCCGCACGCAGGCGCCAAAACGACGGAGGCATTCATGGCGGACAAGCCGGTCGATACGGTTGCCCAGCGCGAGATGTGGGATGAATGGTGGTACGACCAGTTCGAGATCCCGAACGATATCCCCGACAGTTTCCGCCGCTTCGAGATCGAGATCGACGGCGAGGTCTGTGTCGGCGCGCTGCTGGAAACCGCCGCACCCAAGACCTGCGAAGCCTTCTGGCAGATGATGCCGATCGACGCTCACATCATCCATTGCGCCTTCTTCGGTCACGCCGCCTTCTACCTCGACCGGGTCGATATGGTGCCTGCGCTCGGTTACGAGCTGGAGAACCGGCAGACCAGGATGGCCCCCGGCGACTTCATCTGGGATCCCTGGCTCAAGGAGGTGACCTTCGCCTACGGCCGCCACGCCGGGATGCGCTTCCCCACCACGCTCTGGTACGGCGACACGCCGCACCCAAACCAAGGCTGCATCTTCGCACGGATCGTCGAGAACCTCGACGGCTTCGCCCGCCTCTGCAAGAGCCTCCGCTACGAGGGGACCAAGAGAATGGTGACCGCCGTCGGAGTTGACGCGACGCCCTCTGCGGCAAGCGTCTACGGCCCCGCTCGCTTCCGGGCGCGCTGGCGGCGTGCCTGGATCACGCCTATCGCGGTCAACGAGATGACGATGATGAAGAAGGAGATTGCCGTCGTCACCGTGCCCAGCGCGTAGAGCGCCGGCGACGTGACGTTGGTGGTCATGCTCCAGATTTCGAGCGGCAGCGTGTTGCGCGCGCCGACGGTGAAGGTGCTGCGCGGGAACTCGTCGTAGGAGAGGGTGAAGCCGAACAGCGCCACCGCGATGATGCCGGGCAGCAGGATGGGGATCACCACGTAGCGCAAGGACTGCAGGTTGCTCGCGCCGAGATCGCGCGCCGCCTCCTCCACGCGCGGGTCGAAGCGGCTCAGCACGGCGAACATGATGAGCAGCCCGAAGGGCAGCGTCCAGGTGAGGTGCGCGCCGAGCGCCGACGAATACCAGTGCGCGTTCCAGCCCAGCAGCTGGAGAAGCAGCGTGATGCCGACGCCGAGCACCAGGCCCGGCACCACGAGGCTCCCGATCGCCGTGTAGAAGATGACCGAGTTGCCGAAGAACCGGCTGCGGAAGGCCAGCCCCGCCGCCACCGAGAAGAGCACGGTGACGGAAAGGATGATGAGTGAGAGCGGCAGCGAGCGCGCGAACGCGCCGCCCACATCGCCGGTCCGCGCCTGGCCGAACAGCGCCTCGAACCAGTGGATCGAGACGCCCTGCATGGGGAACACCAGCGAGGCGTTCGGCCCCTGAAACGAGAGAATGTAGATGCAGAACATCGGGCCGTAGAGGAAGAGCACGAAAATTCCGAAGAACGCCGCCAGCGGATAGAAGGTCCAGGGTCGAGGCTTATGGGTCTTCGATGATTGCGCCATGCCCCCTCTCCTACGTGCTGCCCGCCAGCTCCCTGCGGATGTTAACCACCCGCAGCACGCCCATCACCATCATCACCACGACGATCAGCAGCACCACCGCGCTCGCCGAGGCAGACGGATAGAGCAAGACGTTGATGTCCTCGAAGATGGCGGAGACGACGGAGGCGCTCTGCCCGCCGCTCATCACCTTGATGATGAAGAAATCGCCCATTACCAGCACGATGACGAAGATCGAGCCGAGCGCGATGCCGCTGCGCGAGAGCGGAATAATGACCTCCCACATGATGCGAAGAGAGCTTGCGCCCGCGTCCCGCGCCGCCTCGATCAGCGATTTGTCGATGCGCGCCATCGAGTTGAAGATCGGGACGATCATGAACAGCGTGAAGAGGTGGACGTAGCTCACCACCACCGAGAAGTCGGAGAACAGCAGCCACTCCATCGGCTCGTCGACGATGCCGAGGCCCATCAGCGCCTGATTGACCAGCCCCTGCTTCCCCAGCAGCGGGATCCACGAGATCATCCTGATGATGTTCGAGGTCCAGAACGGCACGGTGCAGAGCAGGAAGAGCCCGATCGCGATCAGCAGGGAGCGGACGTGGAACACCAGGAAGTAGGCGATGGTGAAACCGATGAGCAGCGTGACTGCCCAGACGATCGCCGCGAACTTGAGGGTGCTCAAATAGAGCCAGAGGGTGTTCATGGTGGTGAACAACTCGACATAGCTCTCCGGCGTGAGCGCGGGCCTCATGCCGAAGATCATGTCGCTCTCGAAGAAGCTGACCACCACCAGAACGCCCAGCGGCACCACGAAGAAAACCGCCAGCGCGAGGCCGAGCGGGGCCACCCGCACGAACGGCCGCCGCTCCCTGCCGGTGCCGTTGCTCATCGCGAGACCGAATCCAATCGAGTGAAAGAACGGGGCGGGGCCGGTACGCCGGCCCCGCCCGCAGGGATAAGGCCGTTCAGGCCGTCTGCAACTCCGTCCACTTCTTGAGCAGGAACTGCTGGTTATCCATCAGCGTGTTCCAGCACGCCATGTTGCCGAAACGATTGGAGAACGAGCCGCCGTCGCGGACGTGCCCCGCCTTCTCCATCGGGTTGCCGTAGGGGTCCTTGATGGTGTCGGCCGCCGGCTTGCCCTCGTACCAGTAATCCCACTCGAAGGGCTGCATGAAGTTCTTGGCGGTCTCCGAGACGCCGAGATAGTAGCCCTGCTTGGCAATGAAGGCGCCCATCCAGCCGTCATAGTACCAGTTGAGATAGTCATAGGCCGCGCCGAGCCTCTTGCCCTCGAGGTGGCTCATCAGGCTGAGCCCGTTGCCCCAGCCGCGATAGCCCTCGGCGAGCGGCTGGTAGATGCAGGGCACGCCTGCTGCGCGCACGGCCGTCACAGCCGGCGACCACATCGACTGGATCACCACCTCGCCCGACGTCATCAGCTGCACCGACTGGTCGAAGGTGCCCCACATCGACCGCCAATGGCCCTTCTGCTTGAGATCGATGAGCCGGTCCACGGTCATCGTGATCTCTTCCTTGGTCATGTTGCCTTTGTCGGCATAGGTGTATTCGCCGGTCGATTCGATCGCGAGCGCAGCGTCCATGATCATGATCGGCGGGATATCCATGCCCGCCGCCCGGCCGCTGAACTCTTCGTTGAAGAGCTCGTGCCAATTGTTGATCGGGCGGCCGATCTCGACCGGCTGGATGCCGAGCGTATCGGCATTGAACACGCCGGGGGTCATCGTCGCGTAATCGGTGGTGCCGTCGGCAAGCGCATTGGCGTCGCCATCGGTGAAGTACATCACCTCATGGGGCGAGACCCCCTGGCGCGAGACCTGCTTGCCGTCGAACTCGCCGTCCCGATAGAGCGACGTGGTCTTGTCCCAATGCGCGATCTTGGCGGGATCGACCGCCTGGTAGATGCCGCGCGGCACGGTGATGACCCGCATCCACAGCTCGATGTCGGCGACATCGATCGAATCGGACTGCGTGGTCAGCCGGTTGAGCATCCCGGCGTGATCGGTGACGGCCATCTCCACCGAGAACGGCAGATCCACCGTCGCCTGCTCGGCGATCTGGATGATCGTCGAATAGGACATGCCGGAATGGTTGATCACGATGTCTTTCGTGTCCTGCGCCCAGACGGTTGGAAATCCGCCAAGAGCCTTGGTGCCGGCCGCGACGCCGGCGATCGCCGCGGCGCCCTTGAGAATTGTGCGTCGGCTCGGTCCCTGCCTCCGATGCTCCGTGGTCTTTACCATGATTGCCTCCTCCCTGGGTTGGGCGTCAGCCAGGGCGCGTTGCGCCGTGCGCCGACAACCCGCTGTGCCTAGCCTAGCCCGGAATTCTCACCAATGTCATGGCCCGCGCGACATTCGCCGGGCGCAAGAGGGTCGCGGCTTCATGTGGTGCGGCCGGCGGCTCAGCCCACGCGACGTGCGCATGGCAATGGCCGATACGGGCCGCTATAAGGTCTGGCGGCAATGTCGAGCGAGCGACCGTACGCACGACAATTGTCTCAATGCCCTGATTTACTAGCAACTTAACATGATCGACATAGCGTGACTAAGTCGCCGCCACCTCCGGGAAACCGGCGTCGCGGACGAGCCCGCATTCTTGCGGCACGCGCCCATCGCCTCATGGCGTGGTCAATTATCGTCGCCGCGCTAACGATGATCGTCGTTCCGGCGAAGGCCGACACGCACAGCCTGAAGATCGGCGTGCTCGCCCCTCTCGAAGGGGCGTTTAAGCCCCTTGGAATGGACGCCGTGCGCGGTTACGAGCTGGCCTTGAGCGAGCACGAGGAACGCGCCGGCGAGCGACCCATCGAAGCATTCGTCGAATCGACCGACGGGACCCCGGACTCGGTGATCGCGAAGGCGCGCATGCTGATCGACCGCGGTGCCAACATCCTCATCGGTCCCCTTGCAGGAATCGAGGGCATCGCAATCCGCGAATTCGCCAAGGGCGTGCCCGAGGTGACGTTCATCAACGGCGCCTCGGCAGCGCAGGACGCCACCTTGCGTGCGCCGGCGGACAACTTTTTCCGCTTCAATCCCGACAGCATGCAGTGGATCGCGGGGCTCGGGCGTTATGCCTACGAGGAGAAAGACATCCGCACGATCGTCTCGGTCGCCGAGGACTATTCCCTTCCCTACACGCAGCTCATGGGCTTCATGCTGGACTACTGCGCCCTTGGCGGCCAAGTACTGGCGCGGCACTGGATCTCCACCGGTGCGGGCGACGCCGCGCGCATTGCCGAGACAGTGTCCGGTACGGAGACCGACGCGCTGTTCCTGGCTTTGGAGCCCCGTGCGGCCAAGAGGTTTCTCAAAGCCTATGCCGAGGCCGGCGGGCAGGCTGCCATTGTGACGGGCGCCACGACCCTGAGCGGCAGCCTTCTCAAAGCAAGCGCTATCCGCCCTCTGCTGAAGGGGGCGATTTCGGCGCTGCCGATCTCGGAGAGCGACGACAATGAAGCCTGGACCGAGTTCACTGAGCGCTACCGCGAGCGCTTTCCGGATGCAGGACCTTCTCCAAGCCTGTTCGCCCTCAGCTACTACGTGAATACCAAGGCACTGCTTCTCGCCCTCGACGAGATCGACAGCGACCTCGGCGACGGGCACGAACGTCTGCGCGGAGCTCTCGCCGAGCTAAGCTTCGATACCCCGTTCGGCGGCCCGGTCGAACTCGACGCAAACCGCCAGGCCGTGACCAGCACGTTCATCGTGGAAGTCGTCGAGGCGGCGGGCGGCTCCCTTACGCAGAAGACTGTCCATACGGTCCCCGACGTGGAACAAACGCTCGGCCTCCCGCGCGACGCATTCCTCGCCCTCGGCCCGCCCAGCCGAGCGAATACCCTTTGCCCCGAACACGCTCTGCCCGAGGCCGAGACGCAACCGTCGCCATCGGAAACCGAGATTGCCGTAGAGGCGCCCGCCGAAGAGCCAACGCCGGAGGCAGACGAGGACGTTGAGACGCGTGAGGACCCGGCCGATACACTTCGACACCATCTCCTGCTAACGCTCAAGACGGAACCCGCTATGACCGAGACAGGCCCAGCCATCGTTCCATGCCTCAGCTACCGCGACGCGCCTGCCGCAATCGCCTGGCTCAAGGAGGCCTTCGGCTTCACCGAAAACATGATCGTGCCGGGGCCGGACGGCACAATCGCCCATGCGCAACTTGCATTTAGCTCCGGCCTGATCATGGTGGGCTCGCAGAGGGACGACGAACTCGCGATGAGAATTCCGTGCGACCTCGGCGGCGTCACGCAGTCGATCTATATCGTGGTCGAGGACGCCGACGCCCACCACGACCGTGCCGCCGCGGCCGGCGCCGAGATCGTGCGTGAGCTGCAGGACACGCCCTACGGCTCGCGCGACTACTCCGCACGCGACCCCGAAGGCCACCTCTGGAATTTCGGCACTTACCGGCCGGCCATGAGTGAGTAGGCGGCTCCGGCCAATCCGCGCGGATCAGTCGTAGGCTTCGCCCGCCTTGTTGGTAAAGCGAATTTTGCCCCCACGCTTCTCGTAGACGAGATCAACGTCCGGATAGTGGGCGCGTTCCTCACCGGCGCGGGTGCCGATCTCAAGCACCACCGCATCCTCTCCCGAGCGGTTCACGAGGTGGTGGCCGTCGGCGTGACCGGCCTTGAAGGCCGCCGCCTCGCCTGCCCGGAGCAGCGTTTCGCCGGCATCTTCAATCAGGACCAGCTCGCCCGAAACGACGAAGGCCAGTTCGTCCTCGGCTTCGTGCCAGTGGCGCTGCGCGGTCGCGGCACCCGGCGGCAGGCGCGTCAGGTTGACCCCGAACAGGGTCAGCCCGGCCGCATCCCCCAACGCCTGGCGGGCGCGCGCATCAGCCATCGCCTTGAACGGCGCCGGATAGATTGAGCCGGTCTTCACCGGCACCCGGTCGATGTCGATCTTCGGCATGCCAAGGCCCCCTACGCGGCGGAGTGCAGGGCGCCGGTCATCGCATAACGCAACAGCTCGACCACCTGCTCGGGCGTCTCGGCGACGGCGAGCGCGGCGCCGTCCACCTCTTTCAACGCGTGGGTGAGCGCCGGGTCACGGAGCGTGATGATCGGCTTGTCGAGCGCGGCGGCGTAGCCCGCATCGAAGGCCGCATTCCACTGCCGGTACTTGTCGCCGAAGCGGACGACGACGATATCCGCGCGCCGGATCAGGGTGCGGTTGCGGATCGCGTTGACCCGCGCACCCTTGTGGTCCTTCCAGAACGGCCGCTCCTCGGTGCCCAGGATGACGACACCGCAATCGTCGCTCGCCGCGTGGTCGGTGACCGGAGAGACGAACGCCACGTCGAGACCCGCTGCGTCGGCACCGGCGCGAATTTGATCCCGCCAGTCGGTGTGTATCTCGCCAGAGAGGTAGACAGTCCACCCCGCTTCCGCCATCGCTGCCCCCGCAATCCCGGCAGGCAGGGTCAATACTGCACGCTGTTGGTGAGCGCGCCGTCCACCTTGATGTTGGTGCCGGTGATGAAGCTCGCGCGCGGGCTGGCCAGGAACACCGTCGCGTTAGCGACTTCCTCGGCGGTCGCCATGCGCCCGGTCTTGTTGAGGCTCAACGCCAGATTGAACAGGTCCGGGTTGCCTTTTTCGATGTCCTGCCAGAAGCCGCCGTCGAAATAGGTGTTGCCGGGCGAGACCGAGTTGGCGCGGATACCCTTGGACGCGAGCTGCCGACTGAGCCCGGCGGCATAGTGGATCAGCGCCGCCTTGAAAACGCCGTAGGGGCCGGCGGCGAAGTCGATCTCGATGCCGGAGACACTCGAGATGACCACGATGGAGCCCGCGTCCGACTTCTCGAGATGAGGCATCGCCGCCTCCACCGTATGGACGGTGTGCATCAAGTCGACGTTGAATTCCTGCTGCCATGACTCCAGCGCAGGCGTCGCGGCCAGTGCGCTGACGTTGGGGACGACGATATCGAGCCCGCCGAACTCCTCGGCGACGTCATCGACCCACTGGCGCACCGCCGGCCCATCGCCGACATCGAGCGTCCGTCCCGAGACGCGCACGCCGGTCTCGCTGAGCGCAGCGACCGCCGCTTCCACATCGGCCTCGGTGCGCGCGCAGATCGCGACATCGGCGCCCTCCGCCGCGAGCTCGTTCGCGATCGCCCGGCCGATTCCCTTGGTGCCGCCCGTCACCAGCGACTTCCTGCCCTTCAAGCCGAGATCCATGAGTCACCCCCTCTTCTTCGGTGCAGCGCGGAGCCCGCGGCGCATCATTTCCCAATCCCGGAGCGTGCGAATTCCGCCAGCTCTGCCGGGACCCTAGTTGCGCGATATGGTGACCGATGGCAAGTGCCAAGGCCAGCGCCCGTTCGCCGGCGGCGGGCTGCCTTAGCGGGCGAGCGTCACGAATGTATTTGGCTGCACGTCTTCGAAGCGCGCGGTGTAACCATCCGGCCATTGCACGGTGTCGTCGCAGGCATTGAACGGACCGTCGGGGTCGTCGCGATCCACGTAGTTCCCGAAGGCGAGCGTGGGAAGTCGATTGTCGTCCTCCCAAGTGGCGTTGAACGCCGTTGTCTAACTGTCGCCGCCGTCGAGGCTGAATTCAGCATTGGCGACCCTGAACGCGCAATCCCCCCTGCCCATGCAGGAGCAGATTCTCGCCGGCGCGCAACACGACGAGATCCATCACGCCATCGGCATCGATATCGAGCGGATAGGCACCCGTCACGGCGTCGATCTGCACCGTGGGCGAATCCACCGGCTCGAACGCGAGCAAGCCTGAGGTCTCGTTGCGGAAAAGCGCGGACGGGTCGGCACCGCCGGCGAGGAAAAGGTCGGCATCGCCGTCGGCATCGCAGTCGAACGTCGCCACACCGCCGCCGACGAAATACGTCCAGTCACCGGTGTAGGTGTGCGACACCCCAGCCGCGGCGGCCGCCTCGACGAAGGGCGGGGTGTCGGGCTCCGTCGTTGCCGAGGGCGTCGTGGGAGGAGCGCAGCCGATGGCCAGCAGAGCGGCGGCCAGCGCGGGAGGAAGCGCCCAACGCAGCGGTGAGCGCCGCCCTAGTCTGGAAATCACTCGATTCGTCGCCCGGCGAGTCTGGCACAGAGTCAGGGTGCTCGGTAGGATACAGGCGATGCACGGACGTCGCGCGGCGGTCGCAGCGCGGCGTCCAATCTTGAGGCCACGGTCGTTCTGGTTCGGCTGGCCAGGGAAGATCAATCGTGAGTTGGAGCACCATATGCCGGAGTTGAAGATCGGACTCGTGGGTGCCGGCTGGATGGGCAAGGCCCATGCCATGTGCTACCGCGCCCAGCCACTCGCATTCGGCGGACAGCCGGCGGTTCCCGTGCTCGAGGTCCTCGCCGACGTGAACGACGAGATCGCGAGCCGCGCGGCCCGGGAGTTCGGCTTCCGCCGCCACACGGCGGACTGGCGGGAGATCGTCGACGATCCGACCATCGACATTGTCGACATCAACACCCCGAACGATCTCCACTTCGACATCGCAATGGCCGCGATTGCCGCCGGCAAGCACGTCTATTGCGAGAAGCCCCTCGCCAACGACGCGAAGACTGCGTTCACGATGGCGGAGGCCGCCGAGAAGGCGGGCGTCATCACGATGGTGGGCTTCAACTACATCAAGAACCCCGTCCAGTCTCTCGCCCGGCGGCTGGTTGCGGACGGCGAGATCGGCGAACCGAGCTATTACCGCGGCTCCTTCAGCGCGGACTTTTTGGGCCGACCGGAGATCCCCTTCTCCTGGCGTAACGACAAGGCGAAGGCCGGCTCCGGTGTGATCGGCGATATCGGCGCCCATTGCTTCGCCTATCTGCGGCATCTCGTCGATCAGCCGGTCGCGGAGGTGGTCTGCGATCTCAAGATCGTCATCCCCGAACGCCCGGCACCGGCGGAGCACGGCGGCTTTAGCCAGGACGCCGGCGGCACGGGGCAGATGGTGCAGGTCGATACGGACGACGTCGCGACCGCAATGTTTCGGACCGCGGGCGGCCTGACCGGGCACATGGAGATGAGCCGGGTCTCGCTCGGCAAGCGCATGGATATCGGCTACGAGCTGACCGGCACGCAGGGCGGGCTTCGCTACTTTTACGACCGCATCAACGATTTGCAGTTCTATAAAGAGGACGGCGCGCAAGATATGAGGGGTTTCAAGCACATCTCGATGGGCCCCACCGACCCGCGCTATGCCGCGTTCTTCCCGGTGCCGGGTATCGGCGCCGGCTACAACGACTACAAGGTGATGGAGGTTCAAGACCTCATCGAGGCGGTTGCCGCCGGAAGGCCGGCCTATCCCGATTTCAGATGGGCGGCGGAGGTCCAGCGCGTGATCGACGCCTGCATCCTTTCCGACGCCGAGCGGCGCTGGGTGAAGGTGAGCGAGATCGCCGTCTAGATCCGGACCACACGTCGAGCGTACCGCTCTCCGAAATCGTCATGGGCGGCGAAGGGCGACAGGGAACGGAGTATCGAGAACGATCGTGAGTCACATCAACCACGAGTGGAGATCTTTCAGACGAAGGTATCCATGCTCGCGGCCGGCGCACTGGTGCTTGGCATCAGTGCGATCATCGGGGCGACGGCCGGACCGGCCCTTGCCGCCGACAAGCTCCTGGGCGTGAGCTGGTAGCACTTCCGCGAGGAGCGCTGGAAGAAGTACGACGAAGCCTGCATGCTGGATCAGCTCAAGAAGTATCCCGATTGGGATTACATCTCCACGGATGCAAACGCGTCTGCTGAGAAGTAGAAAGTCGACATCGAGACGCTGATCAGCCGCGACATAAACGCCCTTCTCATCGTTCCCTATTCGACGGACGCGGTGAAGCCGGCAGCCCAGATAGCGCTCGCGAACGATATTCCGACGGTTGGCTATGACATCCAGATCGAGGAGCCGGGGATCTTCTACCTCAGCTTCGACAATGCTGAGGTCGGCCGCATTCAGGCACGAGGCGTGGTCGATATCGTGAACAAGGGCCGCTTCGCCTACATCAAGGGCAGCCCGACCATGGAGATTACCGAATTCGTGTGGGGCGGACAGGTCGAGATCCTCAACTCCCTACATTGAGAAGGGCGATATCGAGATCGTCTGCGAGCTCTATTCCGACGGCTGGCTGCCCGAGAACGCGCAGATCAACATGGAGCAGTGCCTGACCGCCAATGACAACAACGTCGACGCGGTGGTCGCCTCCAACGACGGCACCGCCGGCGGCGTGGTGGCGGCGCTCGCCTCGCAGGGGCTTGCCGGCAACATTCCGGTCTCTGGGCAGGACGGCGACATCGCGGCGCTCGACCGGATCGCCAAGGGCTACCAGACGGTGAGCGCGTGGAAAAACGCCTGCGACCTAGGCCGCGCCGACGTGGACGTTGCCATTGCCCTTGCCGAGGGAACGCCCGCGGATCTCCGACCGCATTACCGTGCTCAACGGCGGTCAGGTGGTGGACACGGTGCGAACGCAGGATGTCACAAAGGATCAGGTGCTCGGCATGATCATCCTTGGCAAGCGGATCGAGGAGGAGATCGAGGAGGACCTCGCCAGCCTCCATTGACCGGCTTCGCGGTCGCGCTATCGGCTGGAGGCACGCAGCCAGGGCGGCTCTTGCTTCAGGATCTCGGCATAAACTGGACATTCCGGCCGGTGAGAGCCTTCGAGATAGCCGGTGGAGAGCAGGAATTCGCGGCAGATCTCGCCGCCCGTGAACTTGAAGTGCGCCTTGAAGAGCTTCACCCACTCGGCATGGGGCCGGGGATGATGGGCGTCGAGCCAGTCGGCGAAGGAGCCATGTGACGCCTGCAACGCCTGAATGCGCCGGGCATTCTCGATCGCGGCATCGACCTTGAGACGGTTGCGGATGATGCCCGCATCGGCGAGCAGGCGTGACCGCGCCACGTCGTCGTAAGCCGCAACCCGCGCGATCTCGAACCCGTTGAAGGCCGCCAAGAAGGCCTCGCGTTTCTTCAATATTGTGAGCCAGGAAAGACCGGCCTGGTTGATCTCCAGCACGAGACGCTCGAACAGGCGGTCGTCGTCCCGCACCGGAAAGCCGTATTCCCGATTGTGATAGGGCCCGTGGTACGGGTGGCCAGGGGCGATGTCGCAATAGCTCGTCACCGCGCCTTGCTCAGCCCCTATTCCGCGAAGGTTTCCATCGAGAGCCAGCCGGCATCGACGACGCCGACGATGGCGCCGGTGATCAGGCCGCCGGCCACGGTCGCAATCGCCGCCTTGCGCCAGAGTCGCGGGCGTTGAGGGGCGCCCGGCGCGTGGCCGGGCTCCGGGTTCTCGATCGCCTTGATCCC
The DNA here is from genome assembly GCA_965262755.1 of Alphaproteobacteria bacterium. GTDB lineage: Bacteria > Pseudomonadota > Alphaproteobacteria > UBA828 > UBA828 > WTGU01. The sequence continues at coordinate 4,096,991 of OZ253557.1, forward strand.
GAACGGCAACGCGACAAAGAAGGAGAGCCACCAGGCGATCACGAAGACGACGATGATACCGAAGGCGTCCACGGCGATGCCCTCACACCTGCTCCAGCTCGATCAGCGTGCCGCAGAAATCCTTGGGATGGAGGAAGATCACGGGCTTGCCGTGGGCACCCGTGCGCGGCTCGCCGTCCCCCAGAACCCGCGCGTCCTCCGCAACCAACCGGTCGCGCGCCGCGCCGATGGCGTCCACTTCGTAGCAGAGATGATGGATACCGCCCGCCGGGTTCCTGGCAAGAAAGCCCGCGATGGGCGAGCCCTCGCCGAGCGGGTGCAGGAGCTCCAGCTTGGTGTTCGGCAGCATGACGAAGACCGTCGTCACCCCGTGTTCCGGCAGGTCGAGCGGTTCCGAAACGGTGGCACCCAGGGTCTCCCGGTAAAGCGCGCTTGCCGCCGCGAGGTCCGGAACGGCGATGGCGACGTGGTTCAAGCGTCCGATCATGGCCCGGCTCCTCGCATCGCCTCCCCGCTCATCCCGGCACGCGCGCGATCTGCACGTCGATTACCGGGCGCTTGCCGTTGCGCTCCCGCAGCGCGCGCCGGATGGCACGCCGCGCCGCCTCTTCGATCGCGCGCTCGTCGCGCGCCTGCGCCCGCGTCAGCGAGTCCACCGCGTCCGCCACGTCCGCCGCAATCGCCTCCCGCGCCGCCTGCTGGTCGTCCGCGTCCAGGACCCCCCGGCCCGAAACGAGGGGCGACACGAGGGTCCGCCCGCTACGGTCGACAACGACCGAGACGAAAATCGCTCCATTGTGCATCAGCTTGCGTCGCGCACCGATCGAGACGTGATCGGTCGCGACGATATTCTCACCATCCAGCGCGAGCCGGCCGGATGGCGCGCGGCCGATTACCGCAGCGGGCCCGGGCGCGAGCCGCAACAGGTCGCCGTTCTCGACCAAGACCGGCTCCGGCACCTGGAGCGCGCGGGCCAGCGCACCGTGGGCCTGCATGTGACGTGCCTCGCCATGCACCGGCACCGCGATCTGCGGCCGGATCCACTGGTACATCTGGCGCAGCTCGCCCCGGCACGGATGGCCTGAGACGTGGACGCCCGCGTCCTTCTCCGTGACGACCTCGATGCCGCGCCGCAACAGCCTGTTGTGAAGGTCGGCGATGGTCCGTTCGTTCCCGGGAATGATCTTCGACGAGAAGATCACCGTGTCGCCGTCGAAAAGACTTACGCGCGGATGACTGTCGCTGGCGATCCTGGACATCGCGGCGCGCGGCTCGCCCTGACAACCGGTGCAGAGATAGAGCACCTGGCTGTTGTGAAGCTGCGCGCCCTCGTCCTCGGTGAGCAGCCGGACGTCTTCGAGATAGCCGCACGCGCGCGCCGCGCGCACATAGCGATGCAGCGAGCGCCCGACGAGCACCGGCTCCCGCCCCGCATCCCGCGCGGCGAGCGCGACCGATTCCAGACGGGCGACATTGGAGGCAAAGAGGGTCACGGCCAGGCCGTTCTCGCGCTCGGCGACCAGGCGCGCGAGCGTTTCGCGCACCTCGCCTTCCGAGCCCGATTCGCCTTCGACCGTCGCGTTGGTGGAGTCGCCGACCAGCGCCAGCACGCCGGCCTCGCCCGCCTGCCGCAATGCAGCCTCATCCAGGGGATCGCCCACCAGCGGGTCGGGATCGATCTTCCAGTCGCCTGTGTGCATGACACGCCCGTAAGGCGTCTCGATCAGCAGCGCGTTAGGCTCCGGGATCGAATGAGTGAGCGAAATGAAGGTGAGCGCGAACGGCCCGAGTTCGAGACGGCTCGAAAGCGCCACCTCGTTGAGCGGCACTTCCGAGAGCAGTTTCGCGTCCAGCAGCTTCTCGCGCAGGATCGCGGCGGCAAACGGGGTCGCGTACACAGGGCAGCGGAGTCTCGGCCAGAGATAGGCCACCGCGCCCAAGTGATCCTCGTGTGCATGGGTCAGCACGATGGCGAGCAGGTCCTCCCTGCGCTCCTCGATGAAGGCCGGGTCCGGCATGATCACGTCGATCCCGGGCAGCGTGTCGCCCGCGAAGGTGATGCCGAGATCGACCATCAACCACGTGCCCTGGCAGGCATAGAGGTTGAGGTTCATGCCGATCTCCCCTGCCCCGCCGAGGGGCAGGAAGTGCAGCGCGTCGCGCTGGACGCTGGGTGCTGCCGACGGCGGGGGCATGTTCATTGTTTCTCCCGGTTACGCCGGTGGACCTCGCGGAGACCCCGGATCGTCAGGTCCGGATCGACCGCGTCGATGACGGATGTGGCGTCGCCGAAGAGGCCGGCCAGCCCCCCGGTCGCAACCGTCGTCACGGGCGCATCGATCTCCGCCTTCATGCGCGCGACGATACCCTCGATAAGCCCCACATAGCCCCAATAGATGCCGGATTGCATGGCCGGCACCGTCGCCTGGGCAATCACTTTCTCGGGGCGCTTGACGGCGATAAGCGGCAGCTGTGCGGCCGCCTGATGCAGTGCCTCCAGCGAAAGCCCGATGCCGGGAGCAATGATTCCGCCTTCGTAGGCGCCCTCGGCACTCACCGAGTCGAAGGTGGTCGCGGTGCCGAAGTCGAGGACGATCAGTGCGCCTGAATGGCTGATATGGGCGCCGACCGTGTTGACCAGCCGATCGGCTCCCACCTCTTCGGGCCGGGGCACGTTGACGTCGATGCCCAGCGCCACCTCTGGTTCGCCGATGACCTGCGCCATGCAGCCGCAATGATCGGCGCAGAGGGATTTGAACGCGCCGATCCCTTGCGGCACCACGCTTGAGACGATCGCCTGATCGATGTCGGCGAGGCTGAGGCCCGCCTGCGCCAAGAGTTGCCCCAGCCAGACCGCGTATTCGTCGCTCGTGCGGCGTGCGTCGGTCATGGCGCGCCACTGGCCGAGTGGCGCCTCGTCTTCTTCCCCGCCGTCGTCGAATACGGCGAAGACGGTGTTGGTGTTGCCGGCGTCAACCGCGAGCAGCATGCACCGTCTCCGCATCGCCGAAGAAGACATCGCCGGCCGCGATCGAAATCCGTACCGAGTCCGCCTGCAAGAGCACCAGCGCCCCCTCCGCATCGAGACCTTCGAATATTCCGACGAGCTGCCGGTTGCCGTTGGCGACCGTAACCGAGCCGCCGAGTCCGTGGGCGCGGGCGAGCCACGCGCGTCGAACCGCCGCAAAGCCCTGCGTCTCCCAGTCCCGTCGCCGCCGGGCGAGCGCCGCAAGCAGCGACGGTAGCGCATCCTCCGGCGCGAGCGGTTGAGCGCCGGCGTCGACGAAGCTCGTCGGCGGAGTGGGCCCCTTGAGCCGTGGGTGGCTCGCGAGGTTCACGCCGATCCCGAGCACCACCCAGTCTACACGCCCCTCGGGCCTCAGCGCCGATTCCAACAGGATACCGGCGATCTTGCCGCCGTCCACGAGGATATCGTTCGGCCACTTGCAGCGTGCGCGGCCGGGCAAAGGCCCATCCACGAGGTCGAGGACGGCGAGCGCCGCGACGAAGGAGAGCTGCGCGACACTCCGTGCCTCGCAAGCAGGGCGGAGGATCACCGAGAGATAGAGATTGCCCGGCGGCGAGACCCAAGCGCGCCCCCGGCGGCCGCGCCCGGCCCGCTGCTGCCGAGCCCAGATGACCGTGCCTTCCGGCGCGCCCGCCACCGCGCGGTCCTTCGCCTCGTCATTGGTGCTGTCGGCCTCGTCGAGGGCGATCAGTGCATAGCCTTGTGGCAGCGCCGTCAGCGGCATGAGGAGAGATCTCGTCGTCAGGGCATGAGCGCCGCGGCGGCGGCTTCCGCTCCGGCCAGGAGGGGTGCCGGATAGGCGAAGAAGAGAAGTGTAATGATGCCCGTGCCCACGAGCACGGCGGAAAGCTCCACGCCGACCGGGCGGTCGAACCCGTCGGTCGGCTCGTCGAAGTACATCACCTTGACGATCCGGATGTAGTAGTAGGCGCCGACGACGCTCGCCAGCACCCCGAAGATGGCGAGGCCGTAAAGCCCATCGTCTACCGCCGCCAGGAAGACGTACAGCTTGCCGAAGAAGCCGGCGAGCGGCGGGATTCCCGCCATCGAGAACATGAAGATGGCGAGCGCAAGCGCGAGCGGTGGGTTGGTCTTGGAAAGGCCGGAGAGGTCGCTGATCTCCTCGACCATCTGGCCGCGCCGGCGCATGGCGAGGATGCAGGCGAAGCCGCCGAGCGTCATTACCATGTAGATCGCCATGTAGATGATCACGCCCCGGATCCCCTCCGGCGTGCCGGCCGAGAGCCCGACGAGCGCATAGCCGACATGGCCGATGGAGCTGTAGGCCATCAGCCGCTTGATGTTCTTCTGGCCGATGGCGGCGAAGGCGCCGAGCCCCATGGAAGCCACCGAGACGAAGATTACTATCTGGTCCCACTGGTCGGCGAGCTCGTGGAAGGGGCCGAGGAAAACCCTGAGCAGCAGCGCCATGGCGGCGACCTTGGGCGCTGCGGCGAAGAATGCGGTGACCGGAGTGGGTGCACCCTCGTAGACATCCGGCGTCCACATGTGGAAGGGCACCGCCGAGACTTTGAAGGCCAATGCCGCGGCGATGAACACGAGCCCGATCAGGACGCCCGTCTCGGCCGCCGCGTTGCCCGGCACGGTGGTGGTCAGCGCTTCGGCAATCCCCTCGAAGCCGGTCACGCCGGTGAAGCCGTAAACCATGGAGCAGCCGTAGAGCAGAAGGCCGGAGGAGATTGCGCCCAGCACGAAATATTTGAGGCCAGCCTCGGTCGAGCGCACCGAGTCGCGGTGGAACGCGGCGACGATGTAAAGCGAGAGGCTCTGCAGCTCGAGCCCGACATAGAGTGCGATCAGGTCGTTCGCCGAAATCATCAGCAACATGCCGAGGGTGGCGAAGACGATCAGCACCGGGAATTCAAAGCGGTTCATTCCCTCGCGCCGCACGTAGCCGATTCCGATGATGAGCGTGACCGCTGCGCCGACCAGCACCAGGCATTTCATGAACGCGGCGAAGCGATCGACCACGAAAAGGCCGAAGAAGGTCGTCGTCCGCTCGTCGGGGAGCGCCAGCACCATGACGAAGGCGACCGCCATGGCGACGCAGGCAAGCCAGGTCATGAGGCGGGTCGAGCGATCGCCGATGAACACGCCGGCCATCAGCAGGGTGACCGAGGCACCGGCGAGGAAGAGCTCGGGCAGCGCGGGCAGGTAGTCGGGCTCGACGAAGGGTTGCATCGTCAAACCCCTATTGCAGAGCCGCGAGCGCGGGCACCGGCACGCTCCCTGGCTCGGCGATCGGCAGCGGCGGCGCGCCGTTCGTCTGCGCGATCAGGTTCTCGACCGAGACGTGGAGGACGTCCAGGAAGGGCTCCGGATAAAGCCCGAGCACCAGTGCCAGCGAAACCAGTGGCGCGAAGATGCCCACTTCGCGCCAGTTGAGGTCGGTAATCGACTTGAGGTTCTCCTTGGTGAGCTCGCCGAAGATCACGCGCCGGTAAAGCCAGAGCATGTAGGCGGCGCCAAGAACCACGCCGGTCAGCGCCAGCATGGCGACCCAGGTGTTCGACTGGAAGGCGCCCACCAGCACCATGAACTCGCCGACGAAGCCGCTGGTCCCCGGCAGTCCGATCGCGGCCAGCGTGAACACCATAAGCACGAAGGCGTAGATCGGCATGCGGTGCACCAGCCCGCCATAGTCCGCGATCTCGCGGGTGTGGGTGCGGTCGTAGACCACGCCGACGCAGAGGAAGAGCGCCGCCGAGACGATGCCGTGGCTCAGCATCTGAATGATGCCGCCTTCGATTCCCTGGCCGGTGAAGGTGAAGATGCCGATGGTGACGATCCCCATGTGGGCGACTGAGGAATAGGCGATCAGCTTCTTCATGTCCTGCTGCATGAGCGCGACCAGCGAGGTGTAGATGATCGCGACAATGCTCAGCGAATAGATGAAGGGCACGAAGAAGGCGCTCGCGTCCGGCAGCATGGGCAGCGAGAAGCGGAGGAAGCCGTAGCCGCCCATCTTCAGCAGAATACCGGCGAGGATCACCGAACCCGCCGTCGGCGCCTCCACGTGCGCGTCAGGGAGCCAGGTGTGGAACGGCCACATCGGCAACTTGACGGCGAAGGAGGCGAATAGCGCGAGCCAGAGCCAGGTCTGCACCGCCGGCGCGAAGTCGTGGACGAGGAGCGTCGGGATATCGGTGGTGCCGGCGTCGAGGTACATGAAGAGGATCGCCAGCAGGAACAGCACCGAGCCCACCAGCGTGTAGAGGAAGAACTTGAACGCCGAGTAGACCCGCCGCGCGCCGCCCCAGATGCCGATGATCAGGAACATCGGGATCAGCTGGCCCTCGAAGAAGATGTAGAACATCACCAAGTCGAGGGAGCAGAAGACACCGACGATCAGCGTCTCCATGACCAGGAATGCGATCATGAACTCGCGCACGCGCGTCGCGATCGCCTCCCACGAGGCAAGGATGCAGATCGGGATCAGGAAGGTAGTGAGGATCAGGAAGAAGATCGAGATCCCGTCCACGCCCAGGTGGTAGCCGATGTTGTGCTCGGGCAGCCACGGCACCAACTCGACGAACTGGAATTCGGCGGTCGAGGTGTCGAAATCGGCGACGAGCAGGATCGAGAGCGCGAAGGTGACCACCGAGGTCCAGAGCGCCACGTGACGCGAATTGGCCGCGATCTGCTGTTCGTCGCCCCGGACCAACAGGATGAAGAAGACTCCGACCAGCGGCAGGAACGTGACGGTGGACAGGATCGGCCAGTCGGTCATGCCGTTACCTGCCCGCGATCAGATACCAAGTCACGATGGCCGCAAGCCCGAGCAACATCGCGAAGGCGTAGTGATAGACATAGCCTGATTGGAGCTTCACGGCGCGGCGCGCGACGGAGAGCGTCGCGGCGGCGATGCCATCCGGGCCGATGCCGTCGATCACGGCACCGTCGCCATGCTTCCAGAGGTTGTGGCCGAGATACTTGGCGGAGCGCACGAAGAGGAAATCGTAGAGCTCGTCGAAGTACCACTTGTTGAGCAGGAAGAGGTAGACCGGCCGCGCGCGGGTGGCGAGCAAGCCGGGCAGCTCCGGCTTCAGCACATAGAAGAGGAAAGCGCTGCCGATCCCGAGCACGCCCACCGCCATCGGCAGCGCCTTGACCCAGAAGTCGACGTGGTGCGCCTCCTCCAGCGCGTTGTGGATGGGCAGGACGAGGATCGACGTGCCCCAGAAGTCAATATCGGTCGCCACCATCGGCAGCATCAGGTAGCCGATCACGATGGCGCCGATGGCAAGCCCGACGAGCGGCACCCACATGATCGCCGGCGCCTCGTGGACGTGGGCCATCACCTTCTCGTCGGCGCGCGGCTTGCCGTGGAAGGTCAGGAATAGCAGTCGCCAGGAATAGAGCGCGGTCAGGAACGCGGCCAGGATGCCGAGCCCGAAGGCGTACATACCGAGCCCGGTGTGCGAGGCAAAAGCCGATTCCAGGATGATGTCCTTCGAGAAGAAGCCCGAGAACGGGAAGATCCCGGCGAGCGCCAGATTGCCGATCCACATGAGCACGTAGGTCACCGGGACCATGCGCCAGATGCCGCCCATCTTGCGCATGTCCTGCTCGTCCGACATGGCGTGGATCACCGCGCCGGCGCCGAGGAAGAGCAACGCCTTGAAGAACGCGTGTGTGGTGAGGTGGAAGATGCCCGCGCCATAGGCCGAGACGCCGCAGGCGAAGAACATGTAGCCGAGCTGGCTGCAGGTCGAATAGGCGATCACCCGCTTGATGTCGTTCTGGGTGATCGCAATGGTCGCCGCGAAGATCGCCGTCGTCGCGCCGAAGAAGGTCACCACCGAAAGGGCGATGGGCGCGTATTCGAAGATCGGCGAGAGCCGCGCCACCATGAAGACGCCGGCGGTCACCATGGTCGCGGCGTGGATCAGCGCCGAGACCGGCGTCGGCCCTTCCATCGCATCCGGCAGCCACGTGTGCAGCAGGAACTGCGCAGACTTACCCATGGCGCCGACGAAGAACAGGATGCAGGCGACTTCCAGGAAGTCGAAGGAGTGGCCGAGGAAGGTGAGCTCCGCATCCACCATCCCGGGCACGCCTGCGAACACGGCGTCGAACGAGACGGTGTCGAACATGAGGAAGATCGCGAGGATGCCGAGGGCGAAGCCGAAGTCGCCCACCCGGTTGACGATGAAGGCCTTGATCGCTGCGGCGTTGGCCGCCGGCCGCTTGTACCAGAATCCGATCAGAAGATAGGAAAGGAGGCCGACCCCCTCCCAGCCGAAGAACATCTGGAGGAAGTTGTCGGCGCTGACCAGCGCCAGCATGAAGAAGGTGAAGAGTGAGAGATAAGCGAAGAAGCGCGGCACATGGGGATCGTGCGCCATGTAGCCGATGGAATAGACGTGGATAAGGAACGAGACCACGCAGACGACGAAGACCATCACGCCGGTCAGCTCGTCGAATCTGAGGAGCCAGTCGACGTCGAGATCGCCGGAGCTGAACCAGTCGAAGAGGACGATCGTCGCGGTTTCGCCCTGGAGCACGACCTCGGTGAAGACCACGATCGCCATCACCGCGGCGACGCCCATCGCGCCGCAGGTGACAAGCTGGGCACCGCGCGCGCCAAGCACCCGTCCGAACAGGCCGGCGATCACCGCTCCGAAGAGCGGCAAGAAAATGGGCGCGGCGTAGTAGAGCACCGGCCCTCAGCCCTTCATCACGTTGACGTCCTCGACGGCGATGCTGCCGCGATTGCGGAAGTAGACGACCAGGATGGCGAGACCGATCGCCGCCTCGGCGGCTGCGACCGTGAGCACGAGCATGGCGAAGACCTGGCCCACCATGTCGTTGAGGAAGGTCGAGAAGGCGACCAGGTTGATGTTGACGGCGAGAAGCATCAGCTCAATCGCCATCAGGATGATGATGACGTTCTTGCGGTTGAGGAAGATGCCGACGACGCCGAGGGTGAAGAGGACCGCGGCCACGGTGAGATAATGGGTCAGTCCGATTTCCATGTTCCCTCCGCGCCCGGCTCGATGTCGGTGAGGCGAACGGCAGCCTTCGGATCGCGCGCCACCTGATCGGCGATGCGCTGGCGCCGGACGTCGGTACGACGCCGATGGGTGAGCACGATAGCGCCCACCATCGCGATCAATAGGATGAAGCCCGCGCCCTGGAACAGGTAGGCGTAGCGGGTATAGAGCACGTCGCCCAAGGCTTGGGTATTGGTCACTTCGTCTGGCGGTGGCATTGGCGATGCAACATTCGTCGGCACCTCGATCTCGATGGCGCCAGAGGCGAAGACCATCACCAGCTCGGCGAGAAGGATGATTCCGATGACGCCGCCGATGGGCAGGTATTGGAGGAAGCCCGCGCGCAGCTCGGCGAAATTGATGTCGAGCATCATCACGACAAAGAGGAAGAGCACGGCGACGGCACCGACGTAGACGATGATGAGGATCATCGCCAGGAACTCGGCGCCCATCATCACGAAGAGCCCGGCCGAGTTGAAGAACGCCAGGATCAAGAAGAGCACGGAGTGAACCGGGTTGCGCGAGGCGATCACCATGACGCCCGCCCCCACCGTCCCCACGGCAAGGACGTAGAACATGATCGTCTGAATGATCATCGTGCCGTGGCCCCGCTTGGCTTACCGTTCCGCCCCTGCCGATTCCGGCTCAGCGGTAGGGTGCCTCCGCGCTCAGGTTGGCGGCGATCTCCCGCTCCCAGCGGTCGCCGTTATCGAGCAGCTTCTCCTTGTTGTAGAGCAGCTCCTCGCGGGTCTCGGCGGCGAACTCGAAATTGGGTCCCTCGACGATGGCATCGACGGGGCAGGCCTCCTCGCAGAAACCGCAGTAGATGCACTTCACCATGTCGATGTCGTAGCGGGTCGTGCGCCGGCTGCCGTCCTCCCGCGGCTCGGCCTCGATGGTGATTGCCTGCGCAGGACAGATCGCCTCGCACAGCTTACAAGCGATGCAGCGCTCCTCGCCGTTGGGGTAGCGGCGCAGCGCATGCTCGCCGCGGAAGCGCGGACTCAGCATGCCCTTCTCGTACGGGTAGTTGAGCGTCGCCTTGCGCTTGAAAATCTGCTTGAAGGTTACGCCAAGCCCGACCGCCAGCTCGGTCAGGAGCAAGGATCGAACCGTCTGCTCAATCGCTGGCATGGCGACCTCCTTCTCGGCGCCGGGCGCGGCCACAGCACAGGCCGCCTACCGTCGCCAGGGTGACACTCACCTCGGCAACCAGTCGAACGCGTGCAGCGCACCCGCGACGATCACGACCATGGCGAGCGAGGCCGGCAGAAACACCTTCCAACCGAGGCGCATGAGCTGATCGTAGCGGTAGCGCGGCAGCGTCGCGCGCGTCCACGTAAAGAAGAAGACGACGACCGCCGTCTTCAGCAGGAACCAGACCACACCGGGGACCGCGGTCAGCGGCTCGACGTGGAAGGGCGGCAGCCAGCCGCCGAGGAACAGGATCACGCTGAGCGCGCTCAAGAGGACGATGTTGGCGTACTCTCCCATCATGAAGAGCAGCCAGGTCATCGACGAGTATTCCACCTGGTAGCCGGCAACCAGCTCGCCCTCGGCCTCCGGCAGGTCGAAGGGCGTGCGGTTGGTTTCGGCCAGCGCCGAGACCAGGTAGATCACGAACATCGGGAACAGCGGGATGAAGAACCAGAGTCCCCTCTGCGCCTCGACGATGTCGTTGAGATTGAGCGAGCCGACGCAGAGCAGCACGGTCACCAAGACGAAGCCGATCGAAACCTCGTAGGAGACCATCTGCGCCGCCGAGCGCAGCGCGCCGAGAAAGGCATACTTCGAGTTGCTGGCCCAGCCCGCAATGATGATGCCATAGACGCCGAGCGAGGAGACCGCAAACAGGTAGAGAAGCCCGACGTTCAGGTCGGCGAGTACGAGATGCTTGTCGAATGGGATCACCGACCAGCCGATGAGGCCAAGACTGAAGGTCACCATCGGCGCCAACACGAAGAGCATGCGGTTGGCGCCGGCGGGAACGATGGTCTCCTTGAACAGGCACTTGATCCCGTCCGCCACCGGCTGCAGCAGGCCGAAGGGGCCCACGACGTTGGGCCCCTTGCGGAGCTGGATCGCCGCCCAGACCTTGCGCTCGAAATAGGTGATGAAGGCGAGCGCCAGCAGCAGCGGCACCACGATCGCGAGGATGTACCCGACGGTCAGGAACAACGGGTATAAATAGGTACTCCAGACGCCCGCCTCAGCCATGGCTGGCGGTTCCCTCCGCCACCGCGACGAACGCCGCGCTGCACTCGGTCATGGTCTGGGACGCGCGCGTGATCGGATCGGTCAGATAGAAGTCGCCGATGGGGCAAGTGAAGGGCGCATCGCTCATGGTGCCGGCAGCGCCGAACTCACCCCACGTCGCCGGGCTGAGCCGGTCGATCGCGGCCAGCGTCGGCGCCCGCTCCACCATGCGGGCGCGAAGCTCGTCCAGCGTATCGTAGGCGAGCGGCTTGCCGAGATGGGCCGAGAGCGCGCGCAGGATGCGCCAGTCTTCCCTGGCATCGCCGAGCGGCGCCGTCGCCGCGTAGGCCCGCTGCGGCCGGCCTTCCAGGTTGACGTAGGTTCCGGGCTTTTCGGTATAGGCGGCGCCCGGCAGGATCACGTCGGCGCTGCGCGCGCCGGAATCTCCGTGGTGGCCCTGGTAGACGACGAAGCAGTTCTCAGGCCGCGCGAGGCCAAGCTCGTCCGCACCCAGCAGGTAGAGCAGGCGGATCGCGCCGCTGCCGGCGCCCTCGCAGATCGCCGCCGTATCGCGCCCGCCCTCGCCCGGCACGAAGCCGAGGTCGAGCCCGCCGACGCGCGCCGCCGCCGTGTGCAGCACGTTGAAGCCGTTCCATCCGTCGACGATCATGCCGAACGCCTCGGCCAGCGCCCTCGCCTGAGCCAGGACGGCCGCACCGTCCGGCCGCGTGAGCGCCCCCATGCCGACGATCATCATCGGCCGCTCAGCCGCCTTCAGGACGTCAGCGAATGGGTGCTCGCCCGCCGCGAGCGCGGCGAGGCTCTCCGGCCCATCGCCCAGATGCTCGTACGGGAATGTGAGATCCGTCTCAGGTCCGATAGCCCCCACCTTGAGGCCGCCCCGGCGCCAGCGCTTGCGGATGCGCGCGTTGGCCAGCGCCGCCTCCCAGCGCGGATTGGTGCCAATCAGGAGGATGGCGTCGGTATCCTCGATTCCGGCGATGGTCGTGTTGAAGAGATAGGAGACACGGCTCGCCGGATCGAGCTTCGCGCCGTCCTGCCGGCAGTCGAGATGGGGCGAGCCCAGCGCCGCCATCAGATCGGCGAGCGCCGTCATCGCCTCACAATCGGCGCTATCGCCCGCGAGTGCGGCGATCTGGCCGCCCTCCAGGCCTTCTGCCGCCGCCGCGATCGCGTCGAACGCCTCGGCCCAGCTCGCCGCTTCAAGCCTGCCGTCGCGGCGCACGTAGCAGCGGTCGAGGCGGCGCCGGCGCAACCCGTCGCAGGCGAAGCGGCTCTTGTCGGAGATCCACTCCTCGTTCACATCGTCGTGCAGGCGCGGCACGACCCGCAGCACCTCGGTGCCCCGCGTATCGACCCGAATGTTGGAGCCGACAGCGTCGAGCACGTCGACGGTCTCGGTGGTTCTGAGCTCCCACGACCGAGCGACGAAAGCGTAAGGCTTTGAGGTCAGCGCACCGACCGGGCAGAGGTCGATCATGTTGCCGCTGAGTTCGGAGGTCACCGCCTTCTCGACATAGGTTCCGATTTCCATGTGCTCGCCGCGGAAGACCGCGCCGAACTCCTCGACACCGGCAATCTCGTCGGCAAAGCGGATACAGCGCGTGCAATGAATGCAGCGCGTCATGATGGTCTCGATCAGCGGCCCGACATCCTTGTCGCGCACGGCGCGCTTGCCCTCATCGAAGCGGCTGAAATGGCGGCCGTAGGCCATGGCCTGGTCCTGCAGGTCGCACTCGCCGCCCTGATCGCAGATGGGGCAGTCGAGCGGGTGATTGATGAGCAGGAACTCCATCACCCCTTCCCGCGCCTTCTTCACCTCGGGCGTGTCGGTGCGGATAACCATGCCGTCGGCGGCGGGCATCGCGCAGGAGGCGATCGGCTTCGGCGAGCGCTCCATCTCCACCAGGCACATGCGGCAGTTGCCGGCGATGGAGAGCCGGTCGTGATAGCAGAAGTGAGGGATTTCCTTGCCGGCCTGCACGCAGGCCTGCATCACCGTCGAGCCGGGCTCGACCGTGATCTCGGCGCCGTCGATAGTGAGCGTCGTCATCGGCTGCGTCCTCAGGCCGCGGCTGCGGCGGTAGCGGCAGCGTCACCGCCGCTCACCTTCGCGGCGAGGATCCGCCGCTCCAGCTCGGGCCGGAAGTGGCGGATCAGCCCCTGCACCGGCCAGGCGGCCGCGTCGCCGAGCGCGCAGATGGTGTGTCCCTCGATCTGGCCTACCACGTCCCACAGCAGGTCGATCTCTCCGACCGACGCCTCGCCCCTGATGAGGCGCAGCATGACGCGGTAGACCCAGCCCGTGCCTTCGCGACAGGGGGTACACTGGCCGCAGCTCTCGTGCATGTAGAAGTGGGAGAGCCGGGCGATGGCCTCGACCACGTCGGCCGACTTGTCCATCACGATCACCGCCGCCGTGCCGAGGCCGGATTTCACGCCCATCAGCGAATCGAAGTCCATCAGCACCTCGTCGCAGATCGACTTCGGCAGCAGCGGCACCGAGGCCCCGCCGGGAATCACTGCCTGCAGATTATCCCAGCCGCCGCGCACCCCGCCCGCGTGCTTCTCGATCAGCTCGCGCATGGGGATGCCCATCTCCTCTTCCACGTTGCACGGCTGATTGACGTGGCCGGAGATGCAAAAGACCTTGGTGCCGGTGTTCTTGGGCCGGCCGATGCCGGCGAACCATTCCGCGCCGCGCCGCAAGATCGTCGGCACGACGGCAATCGTCTCGACATTGTTAACCGTCGACGGGCACCCGTAGAGCCCGACCGCCGCTGGGAACGGCGGCTTGAGGCGGGGCTTGCCCGGCTTGCCTTCGAGGCTCTCCAGCAGCCCGGTCTCTTCGCCGCAGATGTAGGCACCGGCGCCGCGGTGCAGGTAGACGTCGAAAGGCCAGTCGGTGCCGCACGGGTTCTTGCCGATCAGGCCCGCGTCGTAGGCTTCGTCGATCGCCGCCTGGAGCGCGACCGCCTCGTCGTAGAACTCGCCGCGGATGTAGATGTAGGCGGCGTGCGCCCGCATGGCGAAGCCGGAGAGCAGGCACCCCTCGATGAGTTTATGCGGATCGTGGCGCATCATGTCCCGGTCCTTGCAGGTGCCGGGCTCGCTCTCGTCGGCATTGACCACGAGGTAGTAGGGCCGGCCGGGGGCCTCCTCCTTCGGCATGAAGGACCACTTGAGCCCCGTCGGGAAGCCGGCGCCGCCGCGCCCGCGCAGACCCGACTCCTTGACCTGATCGATGATCCAGACTTGGCCCTTGGCCATCAGGCCCGCCGTGCCGTCCCAATCGCCCCGCGCACGGGCGCCGGCCAAGCCCCAGTCCTGGGCGCCGTAAAGGTTGGTGAAGATGCGGTCTGAATCGCGGAGCATGCTCAAAGCTCGGTCAGTGTCGTCGGGCCGGCGGCGGGTGCCGAGGTCTGGCGGCCGGTCTGCGGGCCTGGCGTAGGCAAGTCGCCGGTCTTGAAGGCGCGCAGGATATCTTTCATGCGCGCCGGGTCGAGATCCTCGTAGAAATGATCGTTGATCTGCACCATGGGGGCGTTGACGCAGGCGCCGAGGCACTCGACCTCGGTCAGCGTAAAGTGACCGTCCTCCGTGGTTTCGCCCAGGCCGATGCCGAGCTCGTCGCGGCAAGCATCGCGGAGCGCATCCGAGCCACGCAGCCAGCAGGGCGTCGTGCGGCAGAGCTGCACGTGATAGCGGCCGACCGGCTCAAGGTTCAGCATTGTGTAGAAGGTTGCGACCTCGTAGACCCGGATCGACGCCATGTCGAGCAGCGCGGCGACATACTCCATCACCGCCTGGGAGATCCAGCCACCGTTCTGGCGCTGCGCGAGGTCGAGCAGAGGCAGCACCGCGCTCGCCTGACAACCCGCCGGGTACTTGGCGATCACGGCATCCGCGTTGGCCTGATTCTCGGGCGTAAAGGCGAAAGCCTCGACGCTGGAGACCGTCTCAGCCGTCACCGGTCGATCTCCCCGAACACGATGTCCATGCTTGCAAGATTGGCCACCGCGTCCGCCAGCATGTGGCCCTTGCTCATGTGGTCGAGGACTTGGAGGTGGGCGAAGCCGGGCGCCCGGATCTTGCAGCGGTAGGGCCGGTTCGTGCCGTCGGCAACGAGATAGACCCCGAACTCGCCCTTCGGCGCCTCCACCGCGCGATAGGCCTCGCCCGCCGGCACGTGATAGCCCTCGGTGTAGAGCTTGAAGTGATGGATCAGGGCCTCCATCGACTCCTTCATCTCGGCCCTGGACGGCGGCGTGATCTTGTTGTCCTGGACCTTGACCCGCCCTTCCGGCATCTTTTCAAGGCATTGAGCGATAATCTTGACGCATTGCCTCATCTCCTCCACGCGGACGAGATAGCGCTCGTAGCAATCGCCGTTGGTGCCGATGGGCACCCCGAAATCGAGCTCGCTGTAGACCTCGTAGGGCTGGTTGCGGCGCAGGTCCCAGGAAACCCCGGAGGCGCGCAGCACGGGCCCGGTGAGCGCCCAGTCGAAGGCCTCTTGAGCGCTCAGGATTCCGATATCGACCGTCCGCTGCTTGAAGATGCGGTTTTCGGTCAGCACGTTCTCGATGTCGTCGATGACCTTGGGGAAGGCCTCGTTCCACGCGCCGATATCGGAAAGTAGCTCCGGGGCAAGATCGTAGGCGACGCCACCGGGGCGGAAGTAGGCGGCATGGAGGCGGGAGCCCGAGGCCCGCTCGTAGAACTCCATGGTGCGCTCGCGTTCCTCGAATCCCCAGAAGAAGGGAGTCATCGCGCCGACGTCGAGCGCCATGGTGCAGATGTTCATCAGATGGTTGGCGATGCGCGAAATCTCGCTGTAGAGGACGCGGATGTATTGCGCGCGCTCCGGGATTTCGAGCTCGAGCAGAGCCTCCACGGCGAGTGCGTAGGCGTGCTCCTGGTTCATTGGCGCGACATAGTCGAGCCGGTCGAAGTAGGGCACCGCCTGCAGGTAGGTTTTGTACTCGATCAGCTTCTCGGTGCCGCGGTGCAGCAGACCGATGTGCGGGTCCGCGCGCTCGACCACCTCGCCGTCCATCTCCAGCACCAGGCGCAGCACGCCGTGCGCCGCCGGATGCTGCGGCCCGAAATTCAGGGTCATGTTGCGGATCTGGCGCTCGCTCAAGACTCGCGCCCGTCTTCGTCGGCTTCCGGCTCCGCCTTCTCATCGCCCGGCAATGGGTATGACGCCCCTTCCCAGGGGCTCAGGAAGTCGAAGCGGCGATATTCCTGGGTGAGCTTCACCGGCTCGTACACGACCCGCTTCTGCTCGCTGTCGTAGCGAAGCTCGACATAACCGGTAAGCGGAAAGTCCTTGCGCAGCGGATGGCCGTCGAACCCGTAGTCGGTGAGCAGCCGGCGCAGGTCCGGATTGCCGGCGAAGTAGATGCCGTAAAGGTCCCAGGCCTCGCGCTCCCACCATCCGGCGGACGCGTACACCCCCGTCGCCGACGGCACGGGCTCGTCCTCGTTGACGCCGATCCTGAGGCGCAGTCGTCGATTGTGGCTCATACTGAGCAAGTGATAGACGACATCGAAACGCGGGTCGCGCTCTGGGTAATCGACGCCGCAAAGATCGGTAAGCTGCTCAAAACGGCAGCGCGAATCGTCCTTCAGGAACTTGAGGACACGTACGACCTGGTCCGCGCGCACATCGACCACGAGCTCGTCGCGCACGACGTCCGCCGCGCGCACATAGTCGCTCAGACTGGTCGCGACATACTCGCCGAGGTCGCGTAGGCCGGCCGTGTCCATCCCCTCGCCCGCTCCGGTCGCGCGCTAGCGCGCGATAGTCCCCGTTCGCCTGATCTTCCGCTGCAGTTGCATGATGCCGTAAAGCAGCGCTTCGGCCGTCGGCGGACAGCCGGGGACATAAATATCGACCGGGACGACACGGTCGCAGCCCCGCACCACCGAATAGGAATAGTGATAGTAGCCGCCGCCGTTGGCGCAGCTTCCCATCGAGATGACGTAGCGGGGCTCCGGCATCTGGTCATAGACCCGCCGGAACGCGGGCGCCATCTTGTTGCAGAGGGTGCCGGCGACGATCATTACGTCCGATTGCCGCGGGCTCGCCCGCGGTACCATGCCGATGCGGTCGATATCGTAGCGGGAGGCGATGGTCTGCATGAACTCGACCGCGCAGCAGGCAAGCCCGAAGGTCATCGGCCAAAGCGAGCCGGTGCGCGCCCAATTGATGATGTTGTCTAGCTTGGCGACGACGAAGCCCTTGTCATTCAGCTCGTCGCTGACCAGCGCGAGCGCCTGGTCCTGGGCCGACCCTGCCGGCAACGGCTGACCCGGCAGGCCGACGGTCGTGGTCCCTACTCCCATTCGAGCGCGCCCTTCTTCCATTCGTAGACGAAGCCGATCGTTAGCAGTCCGAGGAAGACGATCATCGACCAGAACCCGTAAAGCCCGATCTCGCTGAACGAGACGGCCCACGGGAAGAGAAAGGCGACCTCGAGATCGAAGATGATGAAGAGGATCGCCACAAGATAGAAGCGGACGTCAAAGCGGCCGCGGGCATCTTCGAAGGCGTCGAAGCCGCACTCATAGGCGGCAATCTTGTCACGATCGGGCCGCTGAGGAGCAAGCACGTAAGAGCCAGCGATGGCGGCGATGGCCATCACGCCGGCAATGCCGAGAAAGATTACGATTGGCAGATATTCGAGGAGGAGTTCGGTCGACGCGGTCATCGGTTACTTCCCGCCAACCAGCCCGGTGCGCCTGACAGGCCACGCCCGGAACCCCTACGGCATTCGCGCCGCGGCCACCCTCGACCGCCCCCGAATCCCGAAGCCTGCATCAAAACGGCACCCCGTTGCAGCCCTTCCCGTCCCGGCGCTACAGAAGCGGCGCCCCCAAGGATATGGCGGGAGTGACGGGACTCGAACCCGCGACCTCCGGCGTGACAGGCCGGCGCTCTAAACCAAGCTGAGCTACACCCCCGACGGATCCGGCGGCAAGCCATCGCCGCGCCGGCCGTCCCCATGTAGAGCAGGGGTCCGGCGGGGTCAAGCCGCTTGGCCACGGCTTTGATTGGCGAGGGTTGCACGCTCCGAGGCTGCTCCTCCGGCGGAGAGCCTCGGACGCTTGCATTACGGGTGCAGCCAGCGCTTGGTGGGCGGTGACGGGCTCGAACCGCCGACCTCTTGGGTGTAAACCAAGCGCTCTCCCAGCTGAGCTAACCGCCCGCGCTAACCGGCGGGGCTGCGATCAGGTGTTGACCGCGTCCTTGAGCGTTTTGCCGGCTTTGAACTTCGGCTGCTTGGAAGCGGGAATCGAAATCGATTCGCCGGTACGCGGATTGCGCCCGCTTGTAGCCTTCCTCTCGACGACACTGAACGACCCGAATCCCGCCAGTCTGACGTCGGAGCCGCTCTGAAGCGTTTCAGTAATGGCGCCGAACACGCTGTCCACCGCGCGTGCAGCGTCGGCGCTGGAGATGTCCGCGCCGCTCGCGACTGCCTTGATCAGCTCAGCTTTGTTCATTGCTCGCTCCCATTTCGCTCTCGGTGGAAGGATACGGACGTTCGCGAATACCGACTCGACCGCGAAAGTGTGGGCGCGACGATGCAAGGCGTCAACGGTTTCGACCAGCTATAACTTTACCTGCTTATCCGTGACACTCCGCCTGTGGGGACGTATGTTCTCAATGTGTTCTGCATGAGGGGGTCACGGTTATGGGGTTCAAGGTTGCATCGCGCGTGCGCGGTCTGAGCGACGAGGCGTTTCGCGAGGCCTTCGGCACCGAGGAGCAGTGCCGCGCGGCGCTGCTCCGGCTGCGCTGGCCGGACGGCTTCCTCTGCCCCTGCTGCGGCCATCGCGGGCATTGCGTGCTGGCGGGTCGGGGTCTCTATCAATGCAACCGGTGCAAGAAGCAGACATCGCCCACGGCGGGCACGATCTTCCATGCGACCAAGCTGCCGCTGACGCTCTGGTTCGCCGCCATCCACCTGATCGTGACGGCGAAGAACGGCATCTCGTCGGTGGAACTCGGCCGCCGTCTCGGGGTCAAGCAGCCGACGGCCTGGACCGTGAAGCACAAGATCATGGCAGTGATGGCGCGGCGCGAGGGGGAGACACGGCTTACGGGGCGGGTGGAGATGGACGACGCCTATCTCGGCGGCGTGCGCTCCGGCGGCAAGCGGGGCCGCGGCGCGGCGGGCAAGACGCCCTTCGTGGCGGCGGTCTCGACCAGTCCCGAGGGGCGCCCGCGCAAGCTGAAGCTGGCGCCGGTCAAGGGCTTCCGCAAGCGCGAGATCGCGCGCGGCGCCAAGCACTGGCTGGCCCCCGGCGCGGCGGTTGTGACGGACGGCCTGGGCTGCTGGAGCGCACTCGACGAGGCCGCCTGCAGCCATCAGGCGATCCGTACCGGGTCGGGCCGACAGGCGGCCCGCATGGCATCGTTCAAATGGGTGAACACGACGCTCGGCAACATCAAGAGCGCGATCACCGGGACTTATCGCAAGCTCGGCCCCGACCATGCCGGACGCTATCTCGCCAGCTTCGCCTGGCGCTACAACCGGCGCTATCAACTCCAGACAATGATCCCGCGTTTCGTCCATAGCGCCGCACGAACCGACCCGATGCCCTATCGCCTCCTCATCGCCGGATGACTTTCAGGGATAAGCAGGTAACTTTATGTCGGCGCCGACATAGCCGGGCCGCGGTTGAGTGCTTGTGGTTGCATCTGCTCGAATTTCCCGCTCGTCTTGAACGGCGATGCGCATGCCCGGCCGGCGCCAATCCGAGCCGCTCGGATCAGCGTCAAAAGGCATGGCGCCAGCCGGCAAGCAGGGTGAGATCGGGCTCCGCCGCGGCTGCGTGTCCAGGATGACGGGTCCAAGCGGCGCCCAGGCGCAGCTCACCGCCGGTCGAGAGCATCCGTCGCCACTGAGCCGTAACCTCGATCTGCCGGCCCGTGGGCACGAGATCGGCGGTCACCGGGCGCCGGCGCACCAGGCCATCCTTTGTACGGCCGACCGGAACGGAAAGGCTGGCGTGGCCGACCTCGACGCGAAGGGGCTGCGACAGCGAGAGTGTGAACGTATCCCCGTCATTCAACGGTCGTACCGCCTGGAGCGCGAAGGCGCTCGTGGTGAGCGGCGAGACGCCGGCGACCAACCCGCCCCGCACCGACGTGCTGACGGTCCCGATCTCAGCGCCGGCGCCGAGCCGCCAGGCGCCGATCCGCGCGCGCCTCGATGCCGGCGAACGCAGAATCCGCCGTCATCCGCCCGAACGCGCCGGCCGCCCTGCTGCCGAGAAGCGCCTCGCGCTCACCCACCCAGCCGCCGTGCACACCGAGCAGCGCGCCTTTCGGCCACCAGTCGAGTGTTACCCCCGTCGCCGGTGCCTGCCCGTCCAAGCCTTCGGTGGAGAAGGCGGCGGCGCTGAGACAGCCCTGCCCTGCCGTGCTCAGAGTCAGCGCCCGCCCGGCGAGCGAGAGGTGCCCGGCTTCCTCGCCCAGCGGGGACGCATCCAGCATGCCGAACCGGAGCGGGGCGCCGCTGCCGGTGCCATCGACGCTTTGCACCGCACCGAGAGAGGGACGCCACGACGGGGTCTCCCACTCTGACTGGGGTTGCGCCATGAAGCCCCGCAGCCGCGTACGCGCCGCGGGGCCGTCTGCGGCATCGGTGAAGGAGCTGAGCACGTACCAGAACGGCGCGCCCAGGTTGTCGAAGGCTGCGATCTCGTGCCCGGCAAGGGCCTGCGTCAGCCCGTCGCCGAGCGCGTCGCCCAATCCGAGACCGGTGGCCGTCAGATCGACGGCGGCACCCTCCACCCGCTGGTCGATAGCAATGCGGGGCGAGCCCACGGGCGAGGTTGCGGCAGCCAGGTCCAGCAGGCCCTGGCCGCAAACATCTGCGTCGGCATAGATGCCGCTCTTGTCGGTCGTCGCCAGGAGCCGCGCGACCAGATCCGTATTCAGTAGCTCGGCACGAAAGTAATCCTTCATCACCACCAGCGCGCCCGTCACCATGGGCGCGGCAAAGGACGTTCCGCTCCTGGTAAAGGCCCCCCGTGCGCCCGGCGTGCCGTCGCTGGGGTGAGGTCCGAAATAGGCCACTCTGATCGCCGATCCGGGAGCGGCGATGCACCATCGGGCGGCGATGCCGCAGCGGTTGGAGTAGGACGCGATCTCGCAATCCCCGTCATCGTCGCTGTCGGGGGAGACGGCCACGGCGGCGATCACATGCCCACGCAACCTGGTAATTCGGGCCGGGAGCCCCGACCAGACATCGGCCGACCTGGCGTTGACCCGATACTTCGTCTGATTGTTGCTGTCGAGGTACGACTCGCAGAGGTCCGGGTTGTTCGTAAAGTCCGCCGGGTCGCAGGGGTCTCCGTGGGCGTTGCCGGCAGCGATGATGAAGACGGTCTTGTCACTCTCGCCTGACTGCGCCAGGGCGGTGATCGTGGCCTCGAAATTGTCGCGAAGCTGCGGTTTGCTGTACTGCTCGATGATGCCCGGGTAGCCGAGACTCACGTTGACGAAATCGAGGGTGCGCCCGCCGCTCGACCAGTCGACCACGTCGGTGAATAGAGACGCCCATAGGTCGTCGTTCCTGTCGAATACGGCCAGCGATACGGGTCGATAGGTGCCGCCTCCCGACCCGGCGGGAACGGCGAACATCGCAACATCGGCACCCCAGGCGACGCCGCGCGGGGCAGTCACTCCGTCGGTGTATGTCTCGCTCGGCGACCGCGCCGCGATCACGCTCGCAACCGCGGTGCCGTGCGATGTCCTGTCGCCGGTCTCCTGGCTTGCCCCAAGGAGCAGGCTCTCGTGCAGCGTCTTGCCGCCGAACAGCGGGTGTCCCTCATCGATCCCCGTATCGATGACACCGACCGTCTGGCCGCTGCCCGGCGCCGTGCCGATTCCACGCTCCAGCTCCAGTATCGCCCAGGCCCGGTCCGCTCGAATCGCCGTCAGACCCCATTGATTCTTGAAGTCCTCTTCCCCGTTGTGCGTGAGCTCGATCTGCGCTCGCTGCGCGTCGTACTGCATCTCCGTGAGGCAACCCAGGACTGTCTCTATGCAGTCGGGCGTCGGTGGCGTCGGTGGCGTCGGTGGCGTCGGTGGCGTCGGTGGCGTCGGTGGCGTCGGTGGCGTCGGTGGCGGTGGCGGCAGCGGTGGTGGCGGCGGTGGTGGTGGCGGCGGTGGCGGCTCGACCGGCGGCTCGGGCTCGACCGGTGGTTCCGGCTCGACCGGCGGCTCCGGCTCGACCGGCGGTTCCGGCTCGACCGGCGGCGGCGCGGACGGCATCGTTGTTTGCGGCCCGGAACCGCCGCTTCCGCCGCCGCAAGCCTCGATGAGCGCGGCCGCTGCCAGCAGCAGGACCACGGCCCCTATCATTCGCACCGGTCGTCGATCCACGGGTCCCGTCACCATCCAGTCGCCACCCGCCGAATGTGGCTCGCGCGCGCCGAAAGCCAGCACGGCAGGAAGCTTATCACATAGATGTAATGCATATGTTCAAGTTGTTATGTGGGTCGGGCCTCGCACGCCTGACGGCAGCGTTCCTGTGCAGACATAAATGGTCTCGCGCGGAGCGGGACCAACCCGAGCGAATCAGGGCGACACAGAGTATCAAGTGGGCAATGGTGGGGGCACCTCATGGGAGATAGCGAATGAAGGCAGTGGTGCTTACCGAAGAGGGTCTGGCGCTTCGCGAGGTGCCGGCGCCCGAGCCGAAGCCAAACGAGGTCTTGGTCAAGGTCGCCGCCAGCGGGTTGAACCGGGCGGACCTGATCATGGCGGCCGGGAGGCCACACGGGGCGCTCGGCGGTGCTGGAGCGATCGCAGGCCTCGAATGGGCCGGCGAGGTTGCCGCCGTCGGCGCCGAAGTGCCCGAGTTCCGGCCCGGCGATCAGGTCATGTGCTCGGGCGCCGGCGGCTATGCCGAGTACGCCGTCACCGACTGGGGCCGGGTGTGCCCCGTGCCCAAGGCCGTAGCCGGGCCTGTCGAGGCGGCGACGCTGCCCATCGCGCTTCAGACCATGCACGACGCGCTGGTCACCAACGGCCGGCTCGCCGCAGGCGAGTCCGTGCTGATCCAGGGCGCGAGCTCGGGTGTAGGGCTCATGGCAATCCAGATCGCCCGCCTGAAGGGCGCCGGCGCGGTGCTTGCCACCTCGCGCGATGCCGGCCGGCGCGCCCGCCTCACCGAGTTCGGCGCCGACCTCGCCCTTGATCCCGGCGATCCAGGCTGGGTGGAGCAGGCGCGCGAAGCGACCGGCGGCAAAGGCGTTGACCTCACCATCGATCAGGTCTCGGGTGGGCTCGCCAATCAGACGATGCAGGCGGCGGCGGTGCTGGGCCGCATCGTCAACGTAGGCCGCCTCGGCGGCTTCACCGGCGAATTCGACTTCGATCTGCATGCGCTGAAGCGCATCGATTATATCGGTGTGACCTTCCGCACACGCACGGTCGACGAAGTGCGCGCCATCAATGCCGCCATGCGCGCTGACATTTGGGATGCGGTGGAGAACGGTACGCTGAGCCTGCCCATCGACCGCACCTTCCCCCTGGATAAGGCAGCGGAGGCGCAGGCTCACATGCGAGCCAACGCTCATTTCGGCAAGATCGTTCTCACCGTCTGAGACGGCCCGCCGGACGGGCGGGGGCGACTCTTACGCGGGTGGCGGCTCCGCCCCGGTCCGGCTGGAAATAAGGCCGTAGTGCTCGATCCGCCGGTGCGCGGCGAAGTTGAATATGGTCTCGCGGATATAGACCCCCCGACCCAGATCGATCGGCGCGCTCACCACCTCGTCGCCCTCGGTCTGGGCCTGGGCCACGATCTCCCCGGTCGGCGAGATGATGCAGCTTCCGCCCATGTGGTGAATGCCTTCCTCCATGCCGGCCTTGGCCGAGGCGACCACCCAGGTGCCGTTCTGATAGGCGCCGGCCTGCATGGAAAGGTGGTTGTGGAACATGCCGAGATGAGGCGCCTCCTCACCCTTCGCGAATGGATTGGTGCTCGGCGTGTTGTAGCCGAGCATGACAAGCTCCACGCCCTGAAGGCCCATGACCCGATACGTCTCGGGCCAGCGCCGGTCGTTGCAGATGCACATCCCCATCACGCCGTCCATGGAGCGGAACACAGGGAAGCCCAGATCGCCGGGCGCGAAATAGCGCTTCTCCAGATGCTGGTGTGTTTGGCCGGGCTGCGGCTCGGCATGGCCGGGGATATGAACCTTGCGGTATTTCCCGGAGATCTGCCCGTCGCGATCGACAATGATGGCCGTATTGAAATAGCGCTTTGAACCGTCATCTTCGATGACCATCTCAGCGTAGCCGAGGTGGAATCCGATACCCAGCTCCGCCGCCGCGGCGAAGAGCGGCTGGGTCTCGTTGTTCGGCATCTCAGCTTCGAAATAGCTGTCCAGCTCCTCGGGATCGTCGATGACCCAACGCGGAAAGAAGGTGGTGAGCGCCAGTTCCGGAAACACCACGAGCGTGGCGCCCGCCTGGTTTGCGGTGTGCAGCATCGCGATCAGCCGGTCGATCACTTGCGAGCGCGTATCGGCGCGGGCGACCGGCCCCATCTGCGCCGCAGCAACGGTGAACTGCCTCGACATCGGCTCCTCCCTCGGTGCGGCGCGCCGTTCCAGCCGGCCCGGAGCCTGCATCGTGCCGGTTGCTGGGCGAAGGCGCGCCGTCAGGCGCCATGATAGGTGCCGCGCCGCACCCCGCCAAGATGCCGCCGGCGGAGAGACCCAAATCTCTGCTCGATGTTGCCGTTTCCCTGAAGCGAATATTCTGGCGGCGACGCAACGCGGCAGGTACACAAGGCTGACCACAAGCGGGATCGCGGGACGATGAGGAGGACGGTCAATCACCCCGGGGAGCCGGGGCACCGGCGCCTTTCCCCGAGATGAAGGAGGACGCGTCCCCGCCGCGTCTCATTCAGCCGCCGCGCAGGCGCGGCCTCCTCGCGCGCCTCAGGACATACTTCTTCACCGGCGTCGTCGTCACCGCGCCGATCGGCATCACGGTATGGCTGCTCTGGCTGGTAGTCGATCTCTTCGACCGGGCCGTGGTCCCGCTCATCCCCGACGCCTACAACCCCGCCGACCTTCTGGGCAGGAACGTGCCCGGTGTCGGCATCGTGATCGCGCTCATCCTGGTCACAACGGTCGGCGCCCTGTTCGCCAACGTCGCCGGGCGCTTCCTGGTCCGCTTCGGTGAAGGCTTGGTCGCCCGCGTGCCGGTGGTGCGCACGGTCTATGGCGTACTCAAGCAGATTTTCGACGCGGTGCTGGCGCAGTCGGCCAACGCCTTTCGCGAAGTGGTGCTGATCGAGTATCCGCGCCGCGGCATATGGGTCATCGGCTTCGTCACCAGCCCAACGCGGGGCGAGGTGCAACGGGTCACGGAGGACGAGATGGTCAATGTGTTCCTTCCCACCACACCCAATCCGACCTCGGGCTTTCTCCTGTTCGTGCCCCGAAAGGACTGCATCCCGCTGGATATGACCGTGGAAGAGGGCGTCAAGCTCGTGATCTCCGGCGGCATCGTCAGCCCGCCGGATGCCAAGCCCGGAGCCAGAGCCCAACCCGAGGCCGAAGCAGAGGACGAGAACCGCGCGCCCGTGGCCGAGCGACCCGACGCCTAGCCTGCAATTCTCATCGGGGTCGCGATCCGGCTCCCCGCTCCACCTCGGGCAAGCATTAAAGTTGAAGCGGGATTCGCCGGGATTAAGTGGGATTAAGTGGGATTCCGTGGGACTGGCGGCGGCACGGATCGTGGACACCAATCTCCCGCCGAGACTACGCCCGCTCAACCTGTGCGCTATGGCCCGCTCGTTCCCATACAGCATGGCGCCAAGCTGACGCAGGCAGTGCACGCCGTGCACCGCACCACTGTCCGGGGTGTTAACCCTGCGCTTGCGGCGGGGTCATGAGGCTCTTATGACTCGCTGGAGGAGTCGCGGCGGTACGGGGTGTGGCGCAGCCAGGTAGCGCATCTGCTTTGGGAGCAGAGGGTCGCCGGTTCAAATCCGGCCACCCCGACCAGCGCGCGAGCCCGACACGGGCCCCGCGGTACGTCAGGAATTGACTTCTAATACAGCTGGTTACACGAATTTGGGTTCGTTTTGTAATTTCGTGTTTCGGCGGCCCGCGCTCAGCCCACGCCGAAGCTCTCGCCGCAGCCGCAGGTGCTGGTGACGTTGGGATTGTTGAAGACGAAGGTGGCGCTGAGCTTTTCTTCGCTGAAGTCGAGCTCGGTGCCGATCAGGAACATCACCGCGGCCGGGTCCACCACCACCGTGACCCCGCGCTGCGAGATCACTTCGGCGCCGGGAGATACTTCCTCCGCATAGTCCATGGTGTAGGACATGCCGGAGCAGCCGGCGTTCCTGATCCCGATCTTGATGCCGAGGGCGGTCTCGGCATCGGAGGGCCTGAGCGACATCAGGTGGTTGATGCGCTCTGCGGCGCGTTCGCTGATGGTGAGTATGTCCTTCATCGCAAATCCCACGTGGCTGATGGCGGCTACATGAAGCCGAGTTCGAGCTGGGCGGCCTCCGACATCATGTCGGGGTTCCAGGGCGGATCCCACACCAGCTCGACTCCGACGTCGCCGATCCCCTCCACCATGGTCGCGACCGCGTGCTCGACCATGCCGGGCATGCTGCCGGCAACCGGGCAGCCGGGCGTCGTCAGTGTCATGCATATGCGGGCGTCGTTGGCCTCGTTCAAGGTCACGCCGTAGACGAGGCCGAGCTGATAGATGTCCACCGGAATCTCAGGGTCGTAGACCGAGCTCAAGGCCCGCGCGATCTGCCCCGCAAGCGGATGGTCGGGGCTCAGGCCCGGCGGGGTCGGCAGGGTGTCGGCGGCTTCGGGCGCGGCCTCGATCAGTTGCGGCGCGAGCTCGCCACCGCCGATGGCACCTGGCGGCCCTTCCGGCGACCACGGCTCGTAGCTCGGCGGCGGGGCTGCCGGCGCAGGGGGGGACGCGGAGGGCGGCTCGACCGCCTTGGGTGGGCTGGCCGGCTCGGGCTGCTGCTCGGCCGGGCGCTTCTTGCGGAACAGGTTCATCATTCCGTTGTGATCTCCTCGCTCTCGCCCTCGCTCTCGAGCGCCGCCTTCATCGTGTGCCAGGGAAGCGTCGCACACTTGACCCGCATCGGGAACTCCCGCACGCCCGCAAGCACGATCAGCTTGTCCAGATCGGGCATCTCGAAGCCGGGCTCGCAGGCCGGATCCGACGACGCCACCAGGGAGTGGAAGCCCGAGAACATCGCCTGCACCTCTTCGAGCGACTTGCCGTGCAGCATCTCGGTCATCATCGAGGCCGAGGCCATCGAGATGGCGCAGCCCCTGCCCTCGAAGCCGATATCCGTAACCACACCGTCGGCGACGGCGAGATAGATGGTCACCGTATCCCCGCAGAGCGGATTGTGGCCGTGGGATTCTCCCGTCACCGACGGCGGTCGGCCGAAATTGCGCGGCGACTTGCCGTGGTCGAGGATCACCTCCTGATAGAGCTCGCGGAGCTCGGACATCAGCCGAAGATCTCCCGCACTTCGCCGAGCCCGTCGATCATGCGGTCGATATCGGCCCGCGAATTGTAGAGGCCGAAGGACGCACGCACGGTGCCCGCGATGCCGAAGTGATCCATCAGCGGCTGCGCGCAATGATGGCCGACACGCACCGCCACGCCGGCCCGGTCGAGAATTGTTCCGACATCGTGGGAATGCACGTGGTCCATCGTGAAGGAGACGATGGCGGCCTTGCCGGGTGCGGTCCCGTAGAGGCAGATATTATTGAGAGCGCCGAGCCTCTCGGTCGCGTAGGTCAACAGGTCATGCTCGTGGGCGGCGACGGCGGAGGGATCGAAGGATGCGACATAATCGATTGCGGCATGTAGGCCGACGGCTCCCGCGATCGGCGGCGTGCCTGCCTCGAAGCGTGCCGGCGGCGGGGCAAAAGTCGTGCGCTCGAAAGTGACGCGCTCGATCATGTCGCCGCCGCCCTGATAGGGCGGCATGGCCGCGAGCAGCGCCTCCTTGCCGTAGAGCACGCCGATACCGCTCGGCCCATAGAGCTTGTGGCCCGAGAAGCAGTAGAAATCCACGTCCATCGCCTGCACGTCGACGGGGCAGTGAACGATGCCCTGCGCGCCGTCGATCAGAACCAGAGCGCCTCGGTCGCGCGCAATGCGCACGATCTCGTCCGCAGGCGTCACGGTGCCGAGCGCGTTGGAGACGTGCGTGAGCGCCACCAGCTTGGTGCGCGGCCCGACCAGCGCCTCGTAAGCATCGAGCGGGAAGTCGCCGCGCTCGTCGGTCGGCACCACCTTGAGCACGATGCCCGTCCGCTCGCGCAGCAGCTGCCACGGCACGATGTTGGCGTGGTGCTCAAGCACCGAGAGCACCACCTCATCGCCTGCGCCCAGGAAGGCGCCGCCCCAGCTCGTGGCGACCAGGTTGATCGCCTCCGTCGCGCCCTTGGTGAACACGATCTCGCTGGCCGAGCGAGCATTCACGAAGCGCTGCACCCGCGCGCGGGCGCCTTCGTATGCTTCGGTCGCCTTGGCGCTCAGCTCGTAGACGCCGCGGTGGATGTTGGCGTACTCGGCCTCGTAGCACCGTGAGATGGCGTCGATCACCGCTCGCGGCTTCTGGGCGCTCGCGCCGCTATCCAGGAAGACCAGAGGCTTGCCGTGAACGGTGCGCGAGAGGATCGGGAAATCCGCGCGCACACTCTCCACGTCGAACGGCGCCGCAGCGGCCGCAACGACCGCCGGTCGATCGAGGCGTCGGGCGGGAGCGGTGCTCATGCCTCGTCGACCTTCCCGATCCAGTCCGCGAGGCGCGCGGCCAGCGCCACCCGAACCGGCTCGTGACCGATCCCTTCCAGCAGCTCGCCCATGAAACCCTCGACGATCAGTGCCAGCGCGGTCCTGTGATCGAGGCCACGCGAGCGCATGTAGAAGAGCTGGTCGGCCTCCGGCTCGCCAGCCGTCGCCCCGTGGCTGCACTTGACGTCGTCGGCGTAGATTTCCAGCTCGGGCTTGGAGTCGATCTCCGCCTTGGGCGAGAGCAACAGCGTGCGGTTGAGCTGGTGGCCGTCGGTCTTCTGCGCGTCCTGGCGCACGATGATCTTGCCCTGAAAGACCCCGCGCGCCGTATCGTCGAGCACGCCCTTGTAGACCTCGCGGCTTTCGCAGGCAGGCACCCGGTGGTCGATCACGGTCGTGTTGTCCACGTGTTGGTTGCCACGCGCCATGTAGCCGCCGCCGAGCAGGCACCGGGCTCCCTCGCCGTCGAAGCGGACGTGGATTTCGTGGCGCGAAAGGCGCGCGCCGAGCGCCAGCAGGTGGCTCTCGTACCTCGACCCGCCCGCCAGCACCGCCTTGGTCAGCGCGGTGTGATAGGCGCCGTCACCCTCGATCTGGAGCTTGACGTGGCTGAGCGTCGCCCGCTCGCCGACCTGAACGTCCACGAGCGGGTTGGACCAGGTTGCCGCGCCTGCCGGCCCCTCGTGGCACTCGACCAGGGTGAGCCGGCTGCCCGCGCCAAGGCGCACGATCACACGCGGATGGTACGCG
This sequence comes from Alphaproteobacteria bacterium, assembly GCA_965262755.1. Classification (GTDB taxonomy): domain Bacteria; phylum Pseudomonadota; class Alphaproteobacteria; order UBA828; family UBA828; genus WTGU01. Next base: position 4,126,848 of record OZ253557.1, read on the forward strand.
AGCGGCCCGCTGCCGGGCACCGCCACGAAGCGCAGCCGCACCGGCTGCTCCACCGCCACACCGGGTTCGGTCTCGACGATGCAGCCGTCGGCGACAAACGCCGCATTGAAGGCGGCCATGAGATCGCCATTCAGCGGCGCAGCCTCGCCGATCCGCACCTCGACCGATTCCGGATCGTCCGCCAGTCCCTGCGCCAGCCCGACGATACGCACGCCCTGAGGCAGGGCATCGACCCGCGAATGACGCTCGGAGAACCGGCCGTTGACGAATACCAGCGACGGCCCGTCTACCGCGTCGAGGGCGTCGGAGCCCAAATCGGCCTCCGTAAGCGCCTCCTCCGCAGAAGCCGGGGCCAGAAAGTCCAGCGCCGCGAGCGGCGCTAAATTGGTGTACTTCCACGCCTCCATGCGGGTGCCGGGCAGCCCGTCCGCGCTCAGGCGGCGCGCCTCGGCCCGAAGCGCATCGAGCCATGGCAGGCCCTCGCCCGGCAGCGCCGCCGCCATGGCGCCGGATGCGGGATAATCGAAGGGAATGGTCCGCCGGCTGGCCATGGCCCGGAACCTCCGCTCAGGCCGCCGCGCTCGGTTCGAGCCCGAAGCCGGCATAGCCGCTCCTCTCGAGCTCAAGCGCAAGCTCTCTGCCGCCGGAGTTGACGATGCGGCCGCCCGAGAGCACGTGCACCTTGTCCGGCACGACGTGGTCGAGAAGCCGCTGGTAGTGGGTGATGACCACCATGGCACGCTCGGGCGTACGCATCGCGTTGATACCGCCGGCGACGATTTTCAGCGCGTCGATGTCGAGCCCCGAATCGGTCTCGTCGAGGATGGCGAGGGTGGGCTCCAGCAGTACCATCTGGAGCATCTCGTTCCGCTTCTTTTCGCCGCCCGAAAACCCCACGTTGAGGGCGCGTCGAATCATGCTGTCGTCGATCCCGAGGTCCGCGCGATTCGCCTTGAGCACCTTGAGGAACTCCATCGCGTCGTATTCTTTCTCCCCGCGATGCTTGCGGCTGGCATTGACCGCCGTCTTGAAAAAGGTGGCGCTGCCCACGCCCGGGATCTCGACCGGGTACTGGAAGGCGAGAAAGACGCCGTTCAGCGCGCGCTCTTCCACGCTCATGGCAAGCAGATCGTGGCCCTGGTAAGTGATCGAGCCTCCGGTCACCTCGTAGCCCTCGCGGCCCGCGATGACGTAGGAGAGCGTGCTCTTGCCGGAGCCGTTAGGCCCCATGACCGCATGCACCTCGCCCGCGTTCACCTCGAGGTCGAGGCCGGTCAGGATCGGCTTGCCATCGGCGGTCGCGTGTAGGTTCTCAATCGTCAGCATGGCTTTCGGCTTGCTCTTCGAACAGGAGGTTGAAACGGGGTACGCGGTGTCGTCCTAGCCGACGCTGCCTTCCAGGCTGATCGCCACCAGTTTTTGGGCCTCGACGGCGAACTCCATCGGCAGCTCCTGCAGCACCTCGCGGCAGAAGCCGTTGACGATGAGCGCGACGGCGTCCTCCTCGTCGATGCCGCGCTGGCGGCAGTAGAAGAGCTGGTCCTCGCTGATCTTGGAGGTTGTCGCCTCGTGCTCGACACGCGCTCTCGGGTTGCGCGATTCGATGTACGGCACGGTGTGGGCGCCGCATTTATCGCCGATCAGCAGCGAATCGCATTGGGTGTGATTGCGCGCGCCCTCGGCCTTGGGCTGGATTCGAACGAGGCCGCGATAGGTGCTGTCCGAACGCCCGGCGGCGATGCCCTTGGAGACGATCCGGCTCTTCGTGTTGCGGCCGATGTGGATCATCTTGGTGCCGGTATCCGCCTGCTGGCGGTTGTTGGTGATGGCGATCGAGTAGAACTCACCCACCGAGTTGTCGCCCTGGAGGATGCAGCTCGGATACTTCCAGGTGATCGCCGAGCCGGTTTCCACCTGCGTCCACGAGATCTTGGCGTTGGCGCCGCGGCAGGCGCCGCGCTTGGTGACGAAGTTGTAGATCCCGCCCTTGCCCTCGGCGTCGCCCGGATACCAGTTCTGCACCGTGGAGTACTTGATCTCGGCATCATCGAGCGCGATCAGCTCCACCACGGCGGCATGGAGCTGGTTCTCGTCGCGCATGGGCGCCGTACAGCCTTCGAGATAGCTCACGTAGGAGCCCTCGTCGGCGATGATGAGCGTGCGCTCGAACTGGCCGGTGTTGGCGGCGTTGATGCGGAAGTAGGTGGAAAGCTCCATCGGGCAGCGCACGCCCTTCGGCACGTAGACGAAGGAGCCGTCGGTGAACACCGCCGAGTTCAGGGTCGCGAAGAAGTTGTCCGAATAGGGCACCACGGAGCCGAGGTAGCGCTGCACCAGGTCCGGATGCTCCTTCACCGCATCCGAGATCGAGCAGAAGATGATGCCCATCTCGCCGAGTTTGTCCTTGAACGTGGTCGCGACCGAGACGCTGTCGAACACCGCATCGACCGCGACACCCGCCAGCATCTCCTGCTCCTGGAGTGGGATGCCGAGCTTCTCGTAGGTCTTCAGAAGCTCCGGGTCGATCTCGTCCAGGCTCTTCGGCCGGTCGGAGTCGGACTTGGGCGCGGAGTAGTAGCAGGCGTCCTGATAGTTGATGGGCGGGTAGTGAATTTTCGCCCACGTCGGCTCCTCGTCCTCCATCTGAAGCCAACGCTCGAAGGCTTTGAGACGCCACGCCAATAGCCATTCGGGCTCGCCCTTTTTGGCGGAGATGAATCGGATGGTGTTGTGATCGAGTCCGGGAGGCGCGGAGTCGACCTCGACATCGGTGACGAAGCCGTACTTGTAGCGCTCGCCCGCGTAGGATTCGACGGCCTGTGCGGCCTCTTGCTGTGCGCTCATGACGCGTGCTCCCGCCCTGCGGTCTGCGCCCGCGCGGGCACGCTGCCTGCGCCCGCCGCCGCCTGGGCCATGTCGGCGAGGGTCACTTCCTCCAGCGCGACGCGGATCGCGTCGCTGATCTTCTGCCAGGGGCCGCGCACCGAGCAGAAGCTCTCCAGTTCGCAGATACCGGAGGGGCCGTCGAGGCAGTCGGCAAGCGAGATCGGCCCGTCCACGGCAGCGACCAGGTCTGCCACCGAAACCTGCTCGGGCGCGTGCGTCAGCACGTAGCCGCCCTTGGCCCCCCGGTGCGAAGTCAGAATTCCGGCCTTTGCCAGCAATTTCATAAGTTTGCTCGCGCTCGGCTGGGGCACGCCGGTCTGCGCCGCGATGCTCGCCGCCGTGTGCCTTGCGCGGGGATCGCGCGCGATGTGGGTCATGGCCACGACGCCATAGTCGGCCATGCGGCTGACACGGATCATGCTTGCTCCCCTTTCGCTATCGCCTCGCCCACGCCCGGACGTGCGTGGAAGGCATATAGGACGAATTCGGTCCGCTTTCAATAGGAATATTGCCGAGATGTCAATTGGCGGGAACGCTAAACATGCGTTGGGAGCGGATCGCCTCGATCAAGAATTCTCGCCGCCCGCCTCCCCCAAGAGCGCTTCGACATCGCGGCGTAGGATGGGGAGCTTGGCTTCGACGACATCCCAGACCAAGCGCTCGTCCACGTCTGCGTAGCCGTGAATGAGGATATTGCGGAAGGCGACAATGCGGCGATAGTCGTCGATGCGGGTGACAAGCGCCTCGTCGTGTCTTGCAAGCTTCGCCGTGGCTTCTCCGATTATCTCGAATTGGCGCTCTACCGCTGCGCGAAGCATGGCGTCGAGCTCGTAATCTGCGAACGTCTTGCCGGCGGTGAAATCGGTGAGCAATTCCACCGCGCGCCAAATGTCGTGCAGGTATTTCTGAGCCTCAGGCTTCATAGAGCAGCGCGCTGGTCTGCTCGACTGACTGCAGAAAGAAGGGATTCTTGATGGCCGAGCCCACGACCAGTTCCACCGGTCCACCGAGCAGTCGCTCCAAATCCTCCAGCAAGCCGAAATAGCTGTCCGCGTAAGCGCCGGCCGGTAAGGACGGAAACTCTACGACGAAGTCGAAATCGCTCTTGCCGGGGCTGTGCGTGCCGCTCGCTGCCGAGCCGAACAACGCAAGTCTTTGCACGTGATATCGACCGCAAAGCCGCTCAATCTCGGCGGTGCGCTCGGCGACGACGGCGATCATGGGTGCCTCTCCCGTCTCGCAAGGCATTTCAGAAACGAAGCACATACAAGTTTACAGGACGTGCTGGCAAATGCCCGCGCTGAAACCGATGTTTCATGGCACGACGCATCGGGTCTCCCGTTCGGCGCGGGAGCCTGCTATGAGAGCGCCGCAGGAGCGGAGGAGCCATGAACCAGCCTCTCTGGACACCGTCGGCGGAGCGAATGAAGCGCGCGCATCTGAGCCGCTTCATGGCCGAGGTACGCGCCGCGTGGGGCGTCGATGCGGCCGATTATGCCGCCCTGCACGCCTGGTCGGTGGCCGAGCCGGCGCAGTTCTGGCGCTCCATGTGGGACTTCGCCGGCATCGTCGGCGACGGGCCGGGCCAGCGCATCCTGGTCGACGGCGACCGCATGCCGGGCGCCCGCTGGTTCCCCGATGCCAGGCTCAACTACGCCGAGAACCTGCTGCGCCGGCGGGACGAGGCGGACGCGCTGGTCTTCTGGGGCGAGGACCGGGTCAGGAAGCGTCTCAGCTTCACCGGCCTCTACGAACAGGTCTCGCGCATGGCCCGGGCGCTGGCAGCACGCGGGGTCCGTCAGGGGGACCGGGTTGCGGGCTACCTGCCGAACATGCCGGAAACCATCGTCTCCGCGTTGGCTGCCGCGAGCCTCGGCGCCGTCTGGTCGTCGTGCTCGTCGGATTTCGGCACGCGCGGTGTCCTCGACCGCTTCGGGCAAATCGAACCCAAGGTGCTGATCGCCGCCGATGGCTACTTCTATGGCGGCAAGACCTTCGACCGCCGGCCGCAGGTGCAGGAGATCCTGGCCGAGCTTCCCACCGTCGAGCATGTGATTGTTGTGCCATACGTGGAAGAGGCGCCTGCGCTCGACGGCGTGCGTGACGCCGTCCTCTACGGCGCGGCACTCGCAGCGGAACAAGGCGGGCCGATCGACTTCGTGCGTGTGCCCTTCGACCACCCATTGGTGATCATGTTTTCCTCCGGCACCACCGGCGCGCCAAAGTGCATCGTCCACGGCACCGGCGGCACGCTGCTGCAGCACATGAAGGAGCATGCGCTGCACAGCGATATCGGGCCTGGCGACCGGGTGTTCTACGCCACCACGTGCGGCTGGATGATGTGGAACTGGCTGGTCAGTGCGCTGGCCTCCGGGGCGACGCTGCTGCTCTATGACGGCTCGCCCTTCCATCCCGACGGCAATGCCCTGTTCGATTATGCCGACGCGGAGGGCATGACGCTCTTCGGCACCTCCGCCAAGTATCTCGACGCCGCAGCCAAGGCCGGGCTCCAGCCCAAGAGTACCCACGACCTCGGCACGCTCCGCACCATGACGTCCACCGGCTCGCCGCTCGCGCCGGAAGGTTTCGAGTACGTCTACCGCGCCATCAAGGACGACCTGCATCTGGCTTCGATCTCGGGTGGCACGGACATTATCTCCTGCTTCGCCCTCGGCAACCCGTCGGGCTCCGTCCGGCGCGGCGAGCTGCAGGCGCTGGGCCTCGGCATGGCGGTCGACGTGTTCGACGACGCCGGCAGGCCCGTGCGCGGCGAGCCGGGCGAGCTGGTGTGCACGCGGCCCTTCCCCTCCATGCCGGTCTCGTTCTGGAACGACCCAGACGGCGCCAAGTACCACGGCGCCTATTTCGACCGCTTCGCGAACGTCTGGTGCCACGGCGACTGGGTGACGCGGACCGACCACGACGGGCTGGTCATCCACGGCCGCTCCGACGCGGTGCTGAACCCCGGCGGCGTGCGCATCGGCACCGCCGAGGTCTATCGCCAGGTCGAGCAGTGCGACGAAGTGCTGGAGGCCATCTGCATCGGCCAGGACTGGGAGAGCGACCAGCGCATCGTGCTCTTCGTCCGTCTGCGCGAGGGCATCGTTCTGGGCGACGCGCTCAGCGACCGGATCAAGACGCGCATCCGCCGCGAGTGCACGCCGCGTCACGTGCCGGCGAAGGTGATCCAGATCGCCGATATCCCGCGCACCCGCTCCGGCAAGATCACCGAACTCGCGGTCCGCGACGTGATCCACGGCCGCACGGTCAAGAACCGCGAGGCGCTGGCGAACCCGGAGGCGCTGGCGCTGTTCGAGGACCTTCCGGCCCTCCAATCTTAGCGCCACTACGGGCAGCGGCAGCGGCGCCGGTGCCCGTAGTGGCGCGACCATTGACTCCAATCGAACGAACGTTCACTTTGCGCCCCGCCAGCGGGGGGAGAGCGCCGCGGACGCCATTGGGCGCGCCGCCTCTTCGCACCCCGCCCACTTCGTATCACACGATCATCCGACATCCGCAGGGAGAAGCAGCATGTTCCATACACCCAAGAAGGCGCTGTTCAAGCCGATCAGCCGCCGCAAGTTCCTCGAGCTCGGGGGCGGCGTCGCGACAGCGCTCGGCGTCGGCTCGCTCGCGGTCGGCATGAACTCGGTGATCACACGCCGGCCGGTCTACGCCTATTCGTCCGACGAAGCCAAGTGGCGCCAATACGAGGGCTCGAAGCTCGTCTTCATGTCCGAGAACACGCCGCCCTCCTTCGCCATTCGCGACAACATCCAGGCGTTCTACGACCTCACCGGCATCGAGGTGGAGATCCTCACCGACGGCTTGCCGACCGTGCAGCAGAAGGTCGGTATCGACCTGCGTAGCGGCCAGGCCGACTATCACCTCAACTACGTGCAGGACAAGCCGATCGGCTCGCCCTTCGCCGACTTCTATGCCGACCTCAACCAGTTCTCGGTCGACGACACGCTGCCGCTCGACCCGCAGGGCTACGGCGACGATGTCTGGTTCGAGAATTACCTGGATGCCTGTGGCGTCTACTACGAGCGCGGCCCGATCCGCGCCTTCCCCTATGACTGCGCGGTGTCCTGCACCTTCTACCGGCAGGACCTCTTCGAACAACTGACCAAGGACTTCGAGGCCGATTATGGCTACCGGCTCGAGTTCACCGACGATACGACCTACAAGAATATGGTCGATATCGCCGAGTTCTTCAGGAAGATGCACGAACGCGATGCGTCCATCCCCTATGGCTATGCGCAGCATCATGGCTCGTTCGGCTGGACGACGCAGCTCGACATCCAGCGGCACATGTATGCGCAGAACCAGTGGCTCGACTTCGCGGTCGACGACACGCTGGGCTCGAAGAACCCCGGCCCGACCAACTGGGGCGACGCCCAGTCGGTCAGCGCGATGGAAGGCTACAAGGCGCTCGCCGATGTCTCCCATCCCGACAACCTGACCAACGGGACGCTGGAGCTGAACACGGTCTACGCCGCCGGCGGCGTCGCCATGCAGATCCAGTACCACGAGTTCGCGGCCTCGGTGGAGGACCCCGAGCAGTCCGTCGCGGCCGGCGGTAAGACCGGCTACGCAATGGGGCCGAAGGGCGAGGTTTCGTGGAACACCGGCGGCACCGACAACGTCGTCAACGCCACCAACTGCGGCATCGGCGGCATTGGGATCAACGCCGGCGCGTCGATGGACCTGCAGCGCGCGGCGTTCATCTTCGCCAGCTGGGCCTGCAGCCACGAAACGCAGCTCATGGTCCTGCAGGGCGTCGGCGGCACGCCGACCCGCAAGTCCGTCCTCGAGGTGCCGGAGGTCAAGGAGGCGCGCAATCGGCCGACCTCCATGCCGAACGCGCTTACCTTCGAGGCGGTCTACGACAAGGGCATCCGCTCGCCGAACATGGTGCTCGGGCCGAAGCTGCCGAAGTCGAACGAGTACCACGAGATCGTTCGGGTCGGCACCCAGCAGTGTATTTCCGACGAGCTCTCGGCCCAGGAAGCGTGCGAATCCATCCGGGACGAGCTGAACGCCATTCACGGCGTCTGATCGGTACCCCGTCGCCCGGGGGACGCTTCGGCGCACCCCGGGCGGTCGGCGGCTCTTGTTGACCGCGACCGGCGGCGGCTGGCCGCGGGCGGAGAAACGGCGCGGAGACCCGGCGCATGGCGTCCAACATCGCGGATATCGATGTCGCGGGCGAAGCCGTGCGCGGTGCGCGGACGATCGACCACCTGCCGCCGGGCTTCAACCAGCGGCCGCCGCGCTACTACCTGCTGTGGCTGATGCTGCCGGCGATCCTGCTGCTGGCGGCGATCTCCCTCTACCCCTTCGTCTGGCTGATCTACATGTCCCTGCACGAGGTGCAGCTCGCGCCGGGCAAGTCGGACGTGTGGGCCGGCATCGACAATTTCTCGCGGCTCGCGAGAGACAAGAATTTCGCCAGGGGCTGGCTCACGCTCTTCAAGTACAGCGCGCTCTGCCTCACGGCCGAGATCGCACTCGGCGTCTTGGTAGCCGTTATCCTTCACAACAACCGCTTTGAGAAAATACTCGTCACTATTTTCCTGATGCCGATGATGATGGCGCCCGTCATCGCCGGCTTCCTTTTCGTGTTTCTCTATAACGGAACCTTCGGCTGGTACTTCTGGCTGTTGCAGAGCATTGGCCTGCTCGAAGGCGGCTCGATCCTCGGCAACAAGTTCTGGGCGATGTTCGCGGTCGTCGCGACCGATGTCTGGCAGTGGACGCCGCTCATCGCGCTCATCACGCTCGCCGGCCTCAAACGCGTCCCGCAGGAGCAGCTCGAGGCCCACATGGTGGATGGCGCCGGGCTCTTCCGCAACTTCTTCAGCGTCGCCCTGCCCAATCTCTACCCCTTCCTGCTGATCGCGATCCTGCTCCGCTTCATGGACAACTTCAGGTTCATCGACACGATCCTGATCATGACCGGCGGCGGCCCCGCCAACGCGACCAAGATCCTGCCGACCTACCTGTTCGACGTGTCGTTCAAGTTCTTCGAGCTCGGCCGGGGTGCTGCGATCGCCTTCACCCTGCTGCTGCTGACGATCCTGCTGGGCCTCGTGCTGACCATGGTGTTCGAGGACCCGACCCGCAAGATCAGGACGCAGGGCAAGGACTGATGGCATCGCGCGAGATCGTCACCTATCGGTCGCCGCTGCGCACCGCGCTGAAGGCGCTCGCGATCGTTTTTCTGGTCTTCTTCTTCGTCTGGACCACGCTGCCGCTGTTGATCATGGTGGTTTCGTCCTTCAAGGACCTGCTGGACGCGTTCAAGCTGCCGGCGGTCGGCGATTTCGGCGGGGTCGGCGTGATGTTCGACTTCAAGCCGACCGGCACGCACTACGTCGAACTCTTCACCGAAAAGCACTTCGGCGTCTACCTGCGCAACAGCCTGATCGCGTCGTTCGGGTCGGCGGCGGTCTCGGTGTCGCTCGGCTCGATGGCGGCCTACGCACTCTCCAGAGCGACGTTTCGCGGCAAGAGGGACCTCCTCTTCTGGATCATCTCAACCCGCATGGCGCCGGTCGTGGCGGTCATGGTGCCGCTCTATGTGATCTTCCGCTCGTCGGGTCTGGTCGGCACCCTGCCCGGCCTCATCCTCGCCTACACCACCTTCAACCTCCCCTTCGCCATCTGGATTCTCAAAGGCTTCTTCGACAATGTTCCTTACGCGATCGAAGAGGCGGCGCAGTGCGACGGCTGCACCCGTTGGCAGGCGTTCAGGCTGATCATTCCGTTGGTGGCGCCGGGGATCGGCGCGTTCATCGTGCTCTGCGTGCTTTTCGGCTGGAACGACTTTCTGTTCGCGTCGATCATCGGCTCGGGCGGTGCCAAGACCCTGCCGGTGGCGACGGCCGAGCTCGTCCAGCCCGTCAAGATTCAGTGGGGCATGATCATGGCCGCAGGCGTCGTAACGACGGTGCCGATGATGTTTCTCGGTCTTCTGATCCGGCGCTATCTCGTTGCCGGGCTCACCATGGGCGCGGTCAGGGAATAGACCCGAAGAGCCGGGCAAATGCCTGTCTGGGGGTACTGATGGCTACGGTTACGATCTCGGATGTGTGGAAGTATTACGGCAAGACCGTTGCCGTGAAAGAGCTCAATCTCGAGATCAGGAACAACGAGTTCATGTGCATCCTCGGCCCCTCGGGCTGCGGAAAGTCGTCGACGCTTCGCATGCTCGCCGGGCTTGAGTTCATCTCCTCCGGCGAGATTTACTTCGACGACGTGCGGGTGAACGACCTGCCGCCGCGCGACCGCGACATCGCCATGGTGTTCGAGAACTACGCCCTCTACCCCCACAAGACCGTCTACGAGAACATGGCAAACCCGCTGAAATTGCGGCGGACGTCAAAGCAGGAAATCGAGCGTCGCGTGCGACGCGCCGCCGAGATTCTGGAGATCGACCCCCTACTCCACCGCAAGCCTGTAGAGCTCAGCGGCGGGCAGAAGCAGCGCACCGCCATCGGTCGCGCCATCGTGCGCGAACCCAAGGTGTTCCTCTTCGACGAGCCGATCGCCCACCTCGACGCCAAGCTGCGCTCCCACATGCGAGGCGAGCTCAAGCACCTGCAACGCGACCTGGAGACCACCACCGTCTACGTCACCCACGACCAGCTCGAGGGCATGTCGATGGCGGATCGCATCGCGGTGATGCACGAAGGCGTGCTGCAGCAGCTCGGCACGCCCGAGGAGATTTACAATCAGCCGACCAACGAGTTCGTGGCGGGCTTCGTGGGCGAGCCGCCGATGAACTTCCTCGACTGCTCCCTGGAGCGGACGAACGTCGGCCTCACCGTCGTGCACTCGGGCTTCCGGCTCGCGCTCTCCGAGCACCAGGCCAGCCTGCTCACGGCCGGTGGAGCGGAGGCGGATGTGCGCATCGGCATCCGCCCCGACAATCTGGCGATCGAGCCCGGCGCCGACGGCGCGCTGGACGTGCCGGGCGAGATCTTCGTGGTCGAGCCGCTCGGCGGCGACATGATCGTCGAAGTCACCATCGGCGGCGAACGGGTGATGGTGAAGACCAAGATCGGGCCCATGGGCGGGCCCGGCGATCCCTGCCGCATCGGCTTCGATGTGGACAAGTTGCACGTCTTCGACATAAACACCGGCGTCGCCTACTTGTAGGACCGAGCGCCACCACGCAGGCAGAGAGGAGCACTCGTATGCAGCTCAGCAAAGACGACTTGTTGACGGCCTATCGAACCATGCGGAGGATTCGGGAGTTCGAGGAACGCCTCCACATCGAATTCGCGACGGGCGATATCCCGGGTTTCGTGCATCTCTACGCCGGTGAGGAGGCGAGCGGCGTCGGCGTCTGCATGCACCTCGACGACCGCGACCGCATCGCCAGCACCCACCGCGGCCACGGCCACTGCATCGCCAAGGGCTGCGACATGGACGGCATGATGGCGGAGATATACGGCCGCAAGGACGGCCTCTGCGGCGGCAAGGGCGGCTCCATGCACATCGCCGACCTGGACAAGGGCATGATGGGCGCGAACGGCATCGTGGGCGGCGGCCCGCCGCTGATCTGCGGTGCGGGCCTTGCCGCGAAGCAGCTCCGCACCGGCGGCGTCGCCATCGCCTTCGTCGGCGACGGCGGCTTCAATCAGGGCACCACCTTCGAGAGCCTCAATCTCGCCTCGGTCTGGAACCTGCCCTGCATCTTCGTGGTCGAGAACAACGGCTATGCGGAATCCACCGGGTCGAAGTGGTCGATCGCCTGCGACGACGCCGCCGACCGGGCCAGTGGCTTCAACATGCCGGGTGTCGTGGTCGACGGGCACGACTTCTTTGCGGTCCACGAAGTCGCCGGCGAAGCCATCAAGCGGGCCCGCGAGGGCGGCGGTCCGAGCCTGCTGGAATGCAAGCTCAACCGCTACTACGGACACTTCGAGGGCGATGCGCAGACCTATCGCGGCCCGGACGAGGTGAAGAAGCTGCGCGAGACGCGGGACTGCCTGGCGATGTTCCGCGAGAAGGTGACCGGGGCCGGCCTGCTCGATGACGCGGCGCTCGACGCGATCGACAGCGAGTCCGAGGCCCAGGTCGACGGCGCGGTCGCCAAGGCCAAGGTGGCGCCGCCGCCGAACGCCGCCGATCTTCTTACCGACGTCTACGTTTCCTACTGAGCGAGGGAGGCACCAATGGCACGCACAGCGACATATCAACAGGCAATCAACGAGGCCCTCGCCCAGGAGATGGAGCGCGACGAGACCGTCATCATCATGGGCGAAGACGTGGCCGGCGGCCTCGGCACGGATGGCGAGCGCGACGCCTGGGGCGGACCGCTCGGCATCACCAAGGGGCTTTACGGCAAGTTCGGCGATCGGGTCATGGACACCCCGATCAGCGAGTCCGCCTTCATCGGCGCCGCGGTCGGCGCAGCAACCGCAGGTCTCCGCCCGGTCGCGGAGCTGATGTTCATCGATTTCATGGGCGTCTGCTTCGACCAAATCTTCAACCAGGCGGCGAAGTTCCGTTACATGTTCGGCGGCAAGGCCGAAACGCCGGTGGTGATCCGCACCATGTACGGTGCCGGGCTGCGTGCAGCGGCCCAGCATTCGCAGTGCCTCTATCCGGTCTTCACCCACATCCCCGGGCTCAAGGTCGTGACCCCGGCGACGCCCTATGACGCCAAGGGGCTGCTGATCCAGGCGATCCGCGACAACGACCCGGTGATCTTCTGCGAGCACAAGGCGCTCTACACCCTCGAAGGCGATGTGCCGGAGGAGCCCTACGCGCTCCCCTTCGGTGAAGCCAACATCGTGCGCGAAGGCGACGATGTCTCCATCGTGACCCTCGGCCGCATGGTCCACGTCGCGATCGAGGCGGCAAACGCGCTCGCGGGCGACGGGATCGAGTGCGAGGTCGTCGACCTGCGCACGACCTCGCCGCTGGATGAGGAGACCGTGCTCGAGTCGGTGGAGAACACAGGGCGCCTTGTGGTACTCGACGAGGCGCACCCGCGCTGCAACATGGCCACCGATATCGCGGCGCTGGTCTGTGAGAAAGGCTTCCATTCGCTGAAGGGGCCGATCAAGCAGGTGACCGCGCCGCACACGCCGGTTCCCTTCGCGGACACGCTCGAGGATCTCTACATCCCCAATGCGGCGGCGGTGCAGAAGGCCGTGAAGGCGGTCATGGAGTCCAGCAAATGAGCGAAGGCATCCGCCCCATTTGCATGCCCAAATGGGGCCTCTCCATGAAGGAGGGGAAGGTCGCCGGATGGCTTGTGGGCGAAGGCGATTCGCTCACGCCGGGCGATGAGGTCATCGATATCGAGACCGAGAAGATCTCCAGCGCGATCGAGGCGGCGGACGCCGGCGTGCTCAGGCGCTGCGTCGCCCAGGAGGGCGACGTGCTGCCGGTCGGCGGCCTGCTCGGCATCGTCGCCGATGAGAGCGTTGCCGACGCCGACATCGACGCCTTCGTCACCGACTTCCAGGCCAACTTCGTGCCGCCCGAAGACGATGACGAGGACAGCGGCCCCGCCACCGAGACGGTGGAGATCGACGGGCGGCAGATTCGTTACCTCACACGGGGCGAAGGCGGCACGCCGGTCATCCTGATCCACGGCTTCGGCGGCGACCTCAACAACTGGTTGTTCAACCATGAGGCGCTCGCCGCGACGCGGACGGTCCACGCTCTCGACCTGCCGGGGCACGGCAGCTCCAGCAAGGATGCGGGCGACGGCTCGATCGGCTTCTTCGCCGGAATCGTCACCGGCTTCGCCGATGCCTTGGGGATCGAGCAGGCCCATCTCGTCGGCCACTCCATGGGCGGCGCCATCGCCCTTGCCGTGGCGCGGTCGGCGCCGGCGCGCGTTGCCTCCATCACCTTGATCGGCAGCGCCGGTCTAGGCAGCGAAATTGACGGGGACTATCTGGAGGGCTTCATCTCGGCCGAGCGGCGGAAGGGCCTCAAGCCCCACGTCGAGAAGCTGTTCAGCGATCCGGCACTCGTCACCCGCCAGTTGATCAACGACCTGCTCGCCTTCAAGCGGATCGATGGCGTTACCGCTGCGCTCGGCACCATCCGGGATGCCTTCGCACCCGGCGGTGCGCAAGCCGAAGTAATGCGCGATGTGGCCGGCAGCGTGCCGACGCTCGTCCTCTGGGGTGCCGGGGACCAGATTATTCCTGCCTCCCACGCCGAGGGCCTGCCGGACGGCGTCGACTGCACGGTGCTGGACGGCCAGGGCCACATGGTACAGATGGAAGCCGCCACCGAGGTGAACCGCCTGATCGACAAACACGTCAGCTGACGATTCGCGGCATCCTGTTCGTTTCGTGGGCCGCGTCCGTAATTGCGGGCGCGGCCCGCTCTCTATCGGCATTCACCATGACGCCCTCGTGAAACCGCTTGGCTATACTGCGCCCATGGGCGAATCGCAGGCACCGGCCGCCGGACGGCCGCCGCAGCTCTTCTGCGGCGACATCGACATCCGGATTGCGGGCGACGGCACCTGGTTCCATGAAGGCTGCCCCATCGGCCGCCTGCCCCTGGTCAAACTCTTCGCGAGCGTGCTCAGGCGCGAGGACGACGACTACTGGCTCGTCACCCCGGTGGAGAAGGCACGCATCACTGTGGATGATGTCCCCTTCATCGCCGTAGAGATGGAGGCCAAAGGCGAAGGCCAGGCGCAATGCGTGCGCTTCCGCACCAACCTGGACGAGTGGGTGAGCGCAGGCGCCGCGCACCCCCTCGCCTTTCGCTCCTTGCCGGAATCCGATGAGAAGGCGCCCTATCTCACCGTTCGCGACGGCCTGGAGGCGCGCGTGGCGCGCGCGGCCTTCTATCCGCTGGTTGAACTCTGCGTCGAGCGGGAGCTCGAGGGCCGCGCGGTGCTCGGCGTCTGGAGCGACGGCGTGTTCTTCCCCTTCGACGATGCGGCGTAAGTAACGACCGATGCATACCGACATTCTGCGCGGCGTGGCGCAGCAGGCGCCGGGCGCACCGGATCAGCCGTGGGACGCGGTCATCGCGGCGGCGGAGCGGGCGCCCGCGGCCCGCGTGCCGGGCTCGCTCCGGCATATTCGCGAAGCCGCCCGCACGCTTCCGCCTTCGGAAACCATTACGCCCGCCGCCGTGCTCGTCGCCGTCATCGAGCGGGAGGGCTCGTTCTCGGTGCTCCTCACCAGACGGGCCGAGCGGCTCGCGCGCCACGCAGGCCAGATCAGCTTTCCCGGCGGCCGCGCCGACCCCGGCGATAGGACCCCGCTGAAGACGGCGCTCCGGGAAGCCGAAGAGGAAATCGGCCTACTCCAAGCCAGCGTCCAGATTGTCGGCCGTCTGGACGATTATCTGGTGGGCACCGGCTACCGCATCACGCCGGTGGTCGGTTTCGTCGCGGCGCCGCCCGTCTTCGAGGCGGATTCCCAGGAGGTCGCCGAGGTCTTCGAGGTGCCGTTGACCTTCGTCCTGGAGCCCTCCAACTACCGGCGCGACAAGGTGACGATTGGCGGTGTCGAGCGCCGTTTTTACGTCCTGCCCTATGGCGCGTATTATATCTGGGGCGCTACGGCGGCGATCCTCGTCAACTTCAGGGATGTGGTGCGCGCATCATGTTGAAAACCACCCTCGTCCACATCCTGATCCTGCTCGCGCCGACGATCCTCTACATCGCCTTTCTCATCCTGACACGGCGGATTCAGCTGAGCCGCAGCAGTGCGGCGGCACAGTTGCGCAAGATGCCGTGGGTCAGGCTGCTCGGCAGCGGCCTCGTGCTGGGGGCGGCGAGCCTGGTGGCGCTCGCGATGATCGGCGGCAGCGACCCCGAGGGCACTTATGTGCCGGCAAGCATCGTGGAAGGCGAGATCGTGCCCGGTGAGGTTGTTGACTGAGCACCCGTTGGGGGGAAGGAACCGTACACGCACCTTGGATGACGGCGCCGGTCACCCGCGCGGTGGTGAAGGCTCTCACTGCCGACGGCGCAGATGTCCGCTTCGTCGGCGGCTGTGTGCGCGATGCGCTGCTCGGGCGCGAGAGCGCCGATATCGACATCGGCACCCCCGACCCGCCCGAGCGGGTGATGGGGCTGCTCGAAGGCGCCGGCATCGAGACCCGCACGGTCCCGCGTGGGATCGCACACGGCACCGTCACCGCGATTGCCGGCGGCAACCGTTACGAGATCACGACGCTCCGACGCGACGAGCGGACCGACGGCCGCCATGCCGAGGTTGCGTTTACCGACGACTGGGAGCAAGACGCGGCGCGCCGCGACTTCACCATCAATGCCATGAGCGTCACACCGGACGGCGTGTTGCATGACTATTTCGGCGGTCAGGCGGACCTCGCAGCCGGGCGCGTGCGCTTTGTCGGCAACCCCGCAATGCGCATCGCCGAGGACCACCTGCGGCTGCTCCGCTTTTTCCGCTTCTACGCGTGGTACGGAAAGGGCGAACCGGATGCAGCCGCGCTGGATGCGTGCAAAGCAGCGGCGCACACGATCCCATCACTCTCGGGCGAGCGCGTGCAGGGTGAGATGCTGAAGCTGCTCGCCGCTCCCGATCCTTTAGCGCCACTGGCCGCGATGCGGGACGCCGGCGTGCTCGCCCAACTACTGTCGGAGGCATCGGATGCCAAGCGCCTTGCCCGCCTGCTCGCGATCGAGGGCAGTGTCGGCGACGGCGATCCGATACGGAGGCTCGGCGCTCTCATCGCTGACGCCGAAGCTGCACACGATGTCGCCGCCCGCTGGCGGCTCGCCGGCGCAGATGCTGCGCGCCTCGCCGCCGCCGTCGACGCGTCCCCCGCTACCTTTCGCTTTGACATCCCGCCCGTCGAGGTCACTCACCGCGCCGCACCCATTGCCCCCGCTCTCGACCGTCGAGCTCAACGTCGTCTCGTCTATGAGCTCGGTAGGGAGCGCTTTCGCGAGAAAGTGTTGTACGCTTGGTCCGCCGAGGACGGGGACGAATATGAGGAAGTCTGGCGCGCGATGTTGAAAACGGCGGAGCAGTGGGAGGTGCCGACGTTTCCCGTCACCGGCGCGGACGTGCTGGCGCGCGGTATTCCGCAGGGGCCTGAAGTCGGCGATCTGCTCGCCGCCGTAGAAGGCTGGTGGACCGAGCGCGACTTCGCGCCCGACCGCGCGGCCCTACTCGAAAGGCTCGACGCCTTCGTTGCGGAGAGCCGAGGAGGGTAGCTGCCCTCCCCTACTCCGCTGCTTCGGCGGCGCCGGCGAGGCCGTAGTGCTCCCGCGCCGAGGCGGGGGAGATATAGCCCTCGGCGAGGTCTTCGATCACCTGCTCCCGCGTGCGCTTGCGCGGGTCGCCCCAGCCGCCGCCGCCGGGCGTCTGGAAACGGATCGAATCGCCCGGGCGGATGCGGACATTGCTCCACTTGCTGGGACTGGCCTTGCCGAAAGCTTCGTCCATCATGAGCCAGGTGGTGGTGTTGGCGGACTGGTGCCAGGTGCCGGCGAGGCCGCCGGGCTGGCCACCATAAAGCCCCCAGGGCCGGTTGCGGTGGCGGTCCGACATCTGGCTGCCCGTGATCTCGAGGTCCAGGCTCTTGAGCGTGCGCTGCGTGCTGAGCCCGCCGCGATTCTCGCCGGCGCCGCCGGAATCCTGAACCAGGATGTAGGACTCGGTGCGGAACGGGAAGCGGGTCTCGAACACCTCGACCGGCACGACGCGGCAGTTGCCGTTGATCGAATCGGTGGCGTCGTTACCGTCGGCGAAGTTGCGCCCGCCCCAGCCCGAAAGCTCGATGGCGTAGCAGACGAATTGCTCGCCGGAATCGGGATCGGTGCCGCCGAAGACGAAGTTGGTGTGCGTCGCGCCCTCGGCCGCCATCGTGCGATCCGGCAACACTGGCGAGAGCGCGCCGATCACGGCGCCCGCGATCTTGCAGTGGGTCTCGGTGTTGCCGCCGACCTCGGGCCCCGGATAGTCGACGTTGAGCAAGGTGCCGGGCGGCGAGACCACGCGGATCGGGCGGAAACAGCCCGAGTTCTTCGGGATGGTCTCGTCGGTGACCTGCAGGATGCCGTTGTAGGCGGCAGAGTACGATACGCCGAGGGTCGCGTTGATCGGCCCGAGCGCCTGCGGCGAGGTGCCGGAATAGTCGATGACCACCTCGTCGCCCTGAATGTGGACGGCCACCTTGATCGTATAGGGCTTGTTCTCGATACCGTCGTCCTCGACCTCGTCCTGGAAGCGGTAGACGCCGTCCGTGATGGCGCCGATTTCCGCGCGCATGCGGCTCTCGGAGTAATCCATCAGGTCGTGCACGTTGCGGCGGAACTGCTCCTTGCCATACTTGCGGATCATCTTCGCGAGGCCGCGCTCGCCCACGTCCACGCCCGCGATCAGCGCCCGCAGGTCGCCGTAGTTGTAGCGGGGGGTGCGGACGTTCGCGAGGAGCAGCTTCCACACCTCCTCCACGTCCTCGCCGCGGCTCATGATTTTGACCGGGGGTACACGCATTCCTTCGTGGAAAATCTCGGTCGCCTCACCCGCGAAGGCGCCCGGCACCATGCCGCCGATCTCCTGCAGATGGCCGATGGTCATGGCGAAGCCCATGATTTCGTCATCGACGAAGACCGGCTTGATCAGCGTGTGCTCGGGGCAATGCAGGCCACCGCGGTAGGGGTCGTTGTGGCAGATCACGTCGCCGGGCTCGAGGGTCTCCAGCGGGATCTCCTTGACGCAGCTTCGCACCAGCAGAGGCACCCCGCCGATCATCGACGGACAGTATTCCGCCTGCGCGATCATCTCGCCCTCGGGGCTCGCGAGCGCGCAAGTGAAGTCCAGCGCCTCGTTGAAGATCGTCGAATACGACGTCTTCATCAGCACGATGCCCATCTCGCGGCAGACCGCGGTCATGGTGGAATCGATGATCGACATGGTGACCATGTCGACGTCGGGCTTCTGGGTCATGGTCAGGCCTCCTCGGCGATGCGGCCGATCAGAAGATTGCCGTACTGATCCACCTTCATGGGTTGGCCGGGGCGCAGCACGGTCACCGAGACCGGCTCCTCGATGACTGCCGGGCCGGTGATTGTGTGGCCGTCGCGCAGCTGGGCGCGGTCGTAAATCGGCGTGTCGTGGCGGCCGTCGTCGAACACGACAGAGCGTGTGGCCACGGCCTCAAGCCCGCCGTCCGCCTTGCCGATGGTGGCGAGGTCGGGCTTCTCGGTGAGCGAGACGACGGTCGCCTTGACGGTGATGACCTCGATCACCTCGCGCGGGATGTTGAAGCCGAATCGCGCCAGGTGCATGTCATGGAACGCCTGCCAGACCTTGGGTGTCGTCTCGTCGGTGAAGGAATCGAAGGCGATCGGGATCTCCAGCTCGTAGTTCTGCCCGAGATAGCGCATCTCCAGCGAGCGGTAGACTTCGATGTTCTTGACGTAGCCCTGCGCCTTCAGCTCGGCGATGCCGGTCTCGATCAGCGCGGCCATCACCTCGGACGCCCGGTCCTGATCGAAGCGCTTCGACGTCATCTGCACCGTGCGCTGCACATCGACGCGCGCGTCGGTGAGGATGAAGCCGAAGGCCGAGAAGTGGCCGGGGTAGTTGGGAATGACGCCCGACGGGATGCCGGCATCGTTCATCAGGTCGGCCGCATGCAGCGGGCCGGCGCCGCCGAAGGCGAGTAGTGCGAAATCGCGCGGGTCGAGACCGCGCTCGATCAGCACCGAGCGCAGCGCGCCCACCATGTTGTTGTTGGCGATCTGCACGATGGCGAGTGCGGTCTCCTCCGCGGTGCGCCCGAGCGGCCCGGCGACGCTGGCGAGCGCTTTCTCCGCTGCCTGCATATCGAGGGCCATTTCACCGCCGAGGAAGTTCTCCGGGTTGATCCGGCCGAGCAACAGGTTGGCGTCGGTGACCGCCGGGCGCTCGCCGCCGGTGCCGTAGCAGGCGGGGCCGGGGTTCGCGCCCGCGCTCTCTGGTCCCACGCGCAGCATGCCGCCCTTGTCGATCCAGGCGATGGAGCCGCCGCCCGCACCGATGGTGCGGATGTCGATCATCGGGATCTGGATGGGGACACCGAACTCCACTTCATAGTCGGTGGTGAAGTTCTCCTTCCCGCCCACAATCGTGGAGGTGTCGGTCGACGTGCCGCCCATGTCGAGGGTGACAAGATGGCTGATCCCGCTCAGCTTGGCGACGTGCTTGCCTGCGATCACCCCGCCCGTGGGGCCGGAGACGGTCATCTGGATTGGCGTGCGCTGCGCCGCCTCGAGCGTCATCTCGCCGCCGTTGGACTTGATGACGACGGCCTGATCGGTAATCCCGCTCGCCTTGAAGCGCTCGCGCAGGTTTGCGATCTGGCTGTTCACCACGGGCTTCACATAGGCGTCCGCGATGGTGGTCGACGCGCGCTCGTACTCCTTCCACTTGGGCAGCACGTCGTAGGAGATGGAGATCGGAATATCCGGCAGCTCCTCCTCCAGGATCTCCTTGGCGCGCCGTTCGTGGTCCGGGGTCACGTATGAGAACAGGAAGTTGAGGGCCACCGCCTCGATGGAGCCGTCCTCCCTGATCTGCTGCGCGATGGTGCGGACCCCGTCCTCGTCGAGCGGCACGTGGACCGTGCCGTCGGCCATGATCCTCTCGTTGACCTCGTAGCAATGCCGCCGCTTGACCAGCGGCTTCGGCTTGATCCAGGTGATGTCGTAGTGGCTGCGCCGGTTGCCCCGCTGGATGAAGGGGATGTCGCGAAACCCCTCGGTCGTCACGTAGGCCACCGTGGCGCCCTTGCGTTCCAGGATCGCGTTGGTCGCCACCGTGGTCCCGAGCCTGATGTTGCGGATGTCCGACGGTGCCTCGAAGTGCCCGAGACCGCCGAGGACGCCTTCGTTGGGGTCGTGCGGCGTGGACAGAATCTTCCACACGTCGATCGCCCTGGTCTTCGAATTGTAGCTCACGAAATCCGTGAACGTGCCGCCAACGTCGATACCGACCAGATAATCTGCCAACACCACTCTCCCGCACGTTAGGACGAGCGCCAACCTCGCGGACCCGGCGGCTCGCCCATTCGATTGTGGCCCGGCCTCCCGATGACTCCGGGCGGCAGGATGTTATTGGGAGACCGGCCATGAGGCAACCGCGAGTCCTCGGCTCCGCGAGTCCTCGGCTCCGCGCCGCAATCGGCTTCACTCTCCTGCTCTCCCCGGCCCCCCAGCCGATCTACGACTCCTCCATCCCGTCTCCCCATGCCTTGACTTATAGGGGCTCATCACAGAAGGACGAGCCTCGGTCGGCAAGCGCAGGGAGTCGCCCCATGCACTGGTTATATCTCGCTCTCGCCATTGTGTTCGAGGTGGGCGGCACGACCTGCATGAAGCTGAGCGAGGGTCTGACCAAGCCGATCTTCGCGGCGCTGATCTTCGTTCTGTACGGGATCAGCTTCGTGTTGTTCGCGCTCGCGCTCAAGAAGATCGATCTCGGCCTGTCGTACGCGATTTGGGCCGGCATCGGGACCGCGGCGATCGCCATGATCGGCTACATCTGGTTCAAGGAGCCGATGGGGCCGCTCAGGATCGGCTCCATCGCCCTCATCATCATCGGGGTGGTCGGGCTCAACATATCGCGCGGCGTCCAGTAGCCCGGATTTCTCGCCACGGTCGCGGCTCGGTTCCGCCGACCGCCTCGGGCTGAACTTAATCTTGAAGCGGGATTCGGCGGGATTAAGTGGGATAAGTGGGATTCCGCAGGACAGAGCCGCGCGCCCGACGCTGTCTGGCGCGCGGCATAGCTTCGCGCGTGCCCGCGCGCTCCGCCCGCCGTGGCCTGCTCGCTCTCGCGCTGCGTCTCGCGAATACGCGCGCGGGAGCATGATTGCTGCATGGCGCGATCCTGGCGCAGAAGCCGCGCACTTTGCATCGCACCATGATCCGGGGAGGTCGCGCACGCCTGAGGGGTCGTGTGCGCGGTACAGAGAGCCGCGGACCTCGGCGAGAAAAGCGGGTTAGACGCCGAACACGGCCTCGAAGCTGCGCTGCAACGCACGATCGACGTCGTCCATCGTGGCATCGACCCCGAGGGCTGCGAGCGAGGTGACGCCATGCTCGCGAATGCCGCAGGCGACGATGCCCCGGTAGTGGGCGAGGTCGGGGGCCACGTTGAGCGAGACACCGTGGAAGGTGACCCAGCGGCGGACGCGCACCCCGATCGCCGCGATCTTGGCCTCGCCGCCGTCGGCCGCGACCCAGATGCCGACGCGGCCCTCGCGCCGCAGGCCGACGATGCCGAACGCGGCGAGCGTGTCGATCAGCCATTGTTCGAGGTCGCCGACGAAGCAGCGCAGGTCCATGCGCCCGCGCGCCGCGAGGTCGAGCATGACGTAGGCCACCCGCTGACCGGGGCCGTGATAGGTGTACTGGCCGCCGCGGCCCGAGCGATAGACCGGGAGGCCCAGCGGATCGAGCAGGTCGTCGGCTCTCGCGCTCGTGCCGGCGGTATAGAGCGGCGGGTGCTCCAGCAGCCACACCTGCTCCGGCGCCTGGCGCGCAAGAATCGCAGCGACCCGCTCTTCCATCGCCGCGACGGCATCGGGATAGAGCACCGGTTCCGGCGCCACCGACCATTCGACCGCGTGCCGGGCGGCGGCGCCAGTGTGGCTGCACGCGGGGCTAGGCGGTGCCATCGCTCCCCTCTTCGCCGCCGGGCTCCGCTGCCGGCGGCGGTGCTTCGCCCGACGCGACGGCGAGCCATTCGTCCTCGGTGAGCACGGCGACGCCGAGCGCTTCGGCGCGCTTCAGCTTGGACCCCGCTTCCTCGCCCGCTACCACGTAATCGGTCGCCCGCGAGACCGATCCCGCCACCTGGGCACCCAGCGCCTCGGCGCGGGCCTTCGCCTCTTGCCGTGTCATGTGCTGCAGCTTGCCGGTGAAAACGACCGTCTTACCGGCGACCGGCGAGTCGGCCGTGGGCGCCTCGAAGGGCTCGATATCGAGGCGTTCGCAGAGGGCGTCGAGGATCGCGCCGTTGCGGGGTTCCGAGACGAATTCGACGATCGCCTGGGCAACCACCGGGCCGATCCCGTCGATATCGGTCAACGCCTCAAGACACTCGCCTTCCGGCGCGGCGGCGGCCTCCATTGCCTCCCGCCAGTCGTCGACGGTGCGATAGCGGCGCGCGAGCAGACGCGCCGTCGTTTGACCGACGTGGCGGATGCCCAATGCATGGATGAAACGGTCGAGCGAGATGCGCCGCCGGTCGCGGATGGCGCGGAAGAGATTGGCGGCGGAGGTCTCGCCCCAGCCCTCGCGCTCGGCGAGCGGTGTGTGTGGATCGCCGTCCTTCTCTTCTAGATCGAAGATGTCCGCCGGGCTCTTCACGCGATCCTCGGCCCAGAACGCCTCGATCTGCTTGGCGCCGAGGCCCTCGATGTCGAAGGCGTCGCGGGCGACGAAATGGCGCAGCCGCTCCAGCGCCTGGGCCGGGCAGATCAGACCGCCGGTGCAGCGGCGCACCGCTTCGCCCTCCTCCCGCACCGCGTGGCTGCCGCATTCCGGGCAGACGGCAGGCGGAACGAAGGGCTCGCTCCCGGCCGGCCGCTTTTCTTCGATCGCCCGGACGACTTGCGGGATTACGTCGCCGGCGCGCTGGACGACGACCGTATCGCCGGCGCGGATGCCCCGTTCGGCGATCACGTCCTCGTTATGGAGCGTCGCGCGGGAGACGGTGACGCCGCCGACATGCACAGGCTCCAGCTCGGCCACCGGCGTGAGCGCGCCGGTGCGCCCGACCGAGATCGAGATGCGGTGCAGCACGGTCTCGGCCTGCTCGGCCGGGAATTTGTAAGCGATGGCCCAACGCGGCGCTCGGCCGGCGGCGCCCAAACGCTCCTGCCAGTCGAGGCGGTCGACCTTGAAGACGACACCGTCGATCTCGAAGTCGAGCGAGGGCCGCTCAGCCTCGATCTTCCGATGGAGCGCGCGCGCCTCGTCGAGGCCGGCGCAGCGCCGGGCGTGTGGGGCGAGCGCGAACCCCCACGCCGCGAGCCGCGCGAGGACATCGCCCTGCCGCTCCCCCAGCGGCTCGCTCACCTCGCCCCAGCCGTGGGCGAAGAAGCGCAGCCGGCGTTTCGCCGTAAGCGCCGTGTCGATCTGCCGCAGGCCGCCGGAGGCGGTGTTGCGCGGATTGACGAATGCTTCCTCGCCTTCCGCCTCCCGTTCCCGGTTCAGCGCCGCGAAATCGGCGAGCCCTATGTAGACCTCGCCCCGGACTTCCGACCGCTCCGGCACGTCGGCGCCCGTCAGGGTGTGAGGCAGGTCGCGCAGCGTGCGCAGATTCTCTGTCACGTCCTCCCCGGTCTCGCCGTCACCCCTGGTGGCGCCGAGGGCGAGCTTGCCCTCGTGGTAATGCAGCGTCGCCGAGAGGCCGTCGATCTTGGGCTCGCCGTAGAGCACCACCGGCTCCTCCTCATCCAGATTGAGGAAGCGCCGGACCCGGCCCTCGAACTCGGCGAGGTCGTCGTCATTGAGAGCGTTGCCGAGCGAGAGCATGGGCCGGGTGTGGCGGACCTTGGCGAAGCTGGAAGCCGGCGGCGCGCCCACGCGGTCGCTCGGGCTGTCGGCGCGCTTCAGGTCGGGGAAGCGCGCTTCGATGGCCTCGTTGCGGCGCCGCAGCACGTCGTACTCGGCATCGCTCAGCTCGGGCGCGGAGCGGGTGTAGTAGAGCTCGTCGTGGCGCCTGATTTCCTGCGCCAGACGCGCCAGCTCGCGTTCCGCCGCATCGCGCGCGAGCGCTTCCGGCGGCGTGGCGTCGTCGCTCATCCAGTACCTCGCGCGAGCAGGCTGTCGGCAGCCGCCCGCGCTTCCTCCGTGACCTTCGCGCCGGAGAGCATCCGCGCGATCTCTTCCCGCCGCTGGTCGTCGGTCAGCAACCGCACGCGAGCGGTAGCCCCCTGCTCTCCCTCGCTCTTGGCAACGCGATAGTGACGATCGCCGCGGGCGGCGACCTGGGGCGAATGGGTCACCACCAGGACCTGAACGTCCCGCGCGAGCCGCGCCAGACGCTCGCCGACGGCGTCGGCAACGGCACCGCCGATGCCGCGGTCGATCTCGTCGAAGACCAGGGTCGAAAGGCCGGCGGCGCGCGCGAGGCAGACCCTGAGCGCGAGCAACAGCCGCGCCCTCTCACCGCCGGAGGCGACCTTCGCGAGCGGTAGCGAATCCGAGCCGGGGTCGGTGGCCAGCATGAAGCGGCAACGGTCGATGCCCGTTCTGCTCTCCGCCCCCTCCGCTGCCGGGTCGAGCGCCGTGCTGAAGCGCGCGCGGCCGAATTTCAGCGGGCGGAGCTCTGCGGCCACTGCTTCATCCAGCTTGCGCGCCGCGCGTTGGCGGGCGCGGCTCAATTCCTGAGCCTTGTCGAGATAAGCTTGTCGCGATGCCTCGGTCGCCGCTGCGCGTGCGGTGAGACGGTCGGCACCGCCTTCGATCAGGTCGAGCTCGCCGCGCAGCTTCGTGAGCAACGAGATCAGAGAATCGGGGTCGGTACGATGCTTGCGCGCAGCAGCGCGGAGCGAGAAGAGGCGCTCCTCGACCGCTTCGAGCCGGCTTGGCCCGGTATCGAGAGCATCCTGCGCCGCGCTCAACGCGCCCTCTGCCTCCTCCGCCTCGATCGCCGCACGATCCAGGGCCTCCAATAGCGAATCCAGTGCGCCGCCGGCGAGCGGCGCCGCGCGCTCGATCGTACGCCGGGCCGATCTGAGGCGCGCGCCGACGCCACCGTCGGCGGCGATCTCGCTCGACGCCGCGTTCAGTGCCTCGCCGAGCTTCTCGCTGTTTTGCAAGGTCGCGCGTTCGGCGGCGCGGCGTGCGGCCTCGCCGCTTTCCGGCGCGAGCGCCTCCAACTCGGAGACCGCGTGCCGCAAGTAATCCTCCTCCTTGCGCGACGCTTCGTGTGCGGCCTCCGCCTCCTGCTGGGCGGATTGGGCGGCACGCCATGCCACGTAGCAAGCCGCCAAGCTCTCCCGCTCGGTCCCGTGACCGGCAAACTCATCCAGCATGGTGAGGTGCCTCGCCTGGTCCAGCAACCCGCCCTGATCCGTCTGGCCTTCGATCTCCACCAGCAGGTTGCCGATGCGCCTGAGCAGGGCGACGCCGGTCGGTGTGTCGTTGACGAAGGCGCGGCTGCGCCCATCGGAACCGACAACGCGGCGCAGCAAGAGCTCGGCAGCATGGTCGAGATCGTGCTCGGCCAGCAAAGTCCGAACCGCGTCGGCTTGCCCGATGTCGAAGACAGCAGCAACGCTGGCGCGGTCGCTACCCCGCGCCACGACACCGGACGCAGCGCGTTCGCCCAGCGCGAGTCCGAGTGCATCCAGCAGGATGGATTTACCGGCACCGGTCTCGCCGGTGAAGACTGCCATGCCCGCGCCGAGATCGATATCCAGGCTGCTTATCAGAACGTAATTGCGGATCGAGAGGCGTCGAAGCATCTGCCCCGCGTCAGAGCAGATCGCCGAAGACGCGGCTTATCCAGGATTCTTCGTCCGCCTCGGGCTTCAGGTCGGCATCGACGAGCAGGGCGTAACTGTGCTGGTACCAGCGGCTGCCCGGGTAATTGTGGCCGAGAACCGCGGCCGCAGTCTGCGCCTCGCCCGAGACCCCTAGCGCCAGGTACGCTTCGGTCAGGCGATGCAGCGCCTCCGCCGCGTGGCTCGTGGTCTGGTAGAGCTCGACGACCTTGCGAAAGCGTCCGATCGCCGCGACGGGGTTTCCGTGCCGGAGGTAGTAGCGTCCGACAGTCATCTCCTTTCCGGCGAGATGATCGCGCGTCAGATCGATCTTGAGGCGGGCATCGCGCGCATATGTGCTGCCGGGGAAGCGGCGCACCACCTCCTCAAGCGCCTGCAGCGCAAGTGCCGTCGTCCTCTGATCGCGGCCCACGTCGGAGATCTGCTCGTAATAGGACATGGCGATCAGGAAGTAACCGTAGGCGGCGTCGCGATTTCCGGGATGCAGCTCGATGAACCGGCCCGCCGCGGCGATGGCGTCGTCGTAGCGGTTGCTCTGATAGTAGACGAACGCCGACATGATCTGCGCCCGCGTCGCCCACACCGAATAGGGGTGCTGGCGCTCCACCTCGGCGAAGTCGGCCACCGCAGCCTCGAAGTCTTCATCCAACAGGCTGTCCATCGCCTCGTTGTAGAGCTCCTCGACCGGACGCTCGACATAGGGCTCTTCGCCCGGCGCGCATCCAGCGAGCAGCACCAACACCAGCCCAACTGCTGCGGCCAGCGCCACCGGCGCGGTGGGAATTGTGGAAAGCGTACGCTTCATGACTGGTCCTGCCCGTTAAGCTCAGCCGCCTGTTCGGGCAGCTCATCGATGCGTTCCTGCCCCGCGGCCTCCTCGGCGGCAGCAGCGGCGGCGGCAGCCGCGATCCGCTCCACCCGTTCCTCCTCCAGCACTGCTACCAGATCCCGCGTGATCTGCGGGGCCATGGACAGCCCATTCTCCCGCAAGAACTGCCGTGTCGCCTTGATGGTAAGCTCGCCGGCGACTCCATCGACCGCCGCATCATAGTATCCCAGCGACTTGAGAAGCCTCTGCGCGTAGATGGCGGAATCCCCGAAGCCGTTCGCCGGCCTCGGCATAGCGACGCCGAAAGCAGGTATATTGGGCACGTTTTCGGCATAGGCCCGGGCCGCGATCTCGATGCTCAATGCTTCGGCCTCGGCGCGCTCAGCCGGCAACATGAGGCGCGAGAGCCGATCGCGGTAGGTCATCGCATCTGCACCGGCCGAGCCTTTCGCATGGGCAGCGAGGTTGAACCAGGCCATTGCCTGGGCGAGATTGCGCTCGACGCCGAGGCCGTTCGCATAGAGCAAGCCGAGGCCGTTCCGACCTACCGCATCGCCCTGTTCGGCGGCCGCCTTGTACCAGCGATAGGACTGCTCGAAGTCGCGCGTTACGCCGCGGCCGAGATAGTGAAGCGCCGCCAGATTGCTCTGCGCGATCGCGAGGCCCTTGCGTGCGGCGCGGCGATACCAGACGACCGCCTTGCCGTAATCCCTCACCCCCGTCAGGCCCTTCTCGTAGATATACCCGAGATTGTTCATGGCCCGGGCCTCGCCGGCGTCGGCAGCACGCATGTACCAGTCTTGCGCCCGCTCGATATCGCGCGGCGTCCCCAACCCTTCGTCGTAGAGCGTCGCCAGGTTGTACTGGGCGTCGGTCAGGCCCTGCTCGGCCGCGCGCTGATACCAGCCCGCCGCGGTCGCGTGATTCTGGGTAACGCCGAGCCCGAGGTCATAGGCTACGCCGAGCTCGAACTGGGCCTCGGCCAGGCCGCGGCGCGCGGCGGTTTCCAGGAGCTTGATCTGGTCCTCGTCCGGGTCGGGCTCGAGCGCACCGATGCGCTGCAGCCGCGCCAATGCGAGCCGGGCGAGGTCGAGGCGGCGGGCCGCCGCAACCCGGTACCAGCGCGCCGCCTTCTCGGCGTCTTCCGACACGCCTAATCCGTTCTCGTAGAGTGTGCCGAGATTGAACTGCGCGTCGACATCGCCGGCGTGGGCGAGCTTGGACCAGGCCGCGCGCGCCTCGTCGTAGTCGCCACGTTGAAACGCCTCGTAGGCCTCGAAGAAGTCAGCGCCCTTTGCCTGCGGCGCGGCGAGAGCGGCCGTGCAAAGCGCCGCCGCACCCACTGTGGCAGCAAACGCGGTCACCCGGAACTCTCGCAAGGAGACGCGGTTCATGCCGTCGGCGGAACCCGATCGTTGCGGCGCGGCGCGCGGCGCCGCAGCCCCTGCCTCACCTTGCATGCCTGTACGCGATCGTCAATAAACTGTTGCATGCGGCTGCAAATATTCCAGGTCGATGCGTTCACCGATACGGTGTTCGGCGGCAATCCCGCTGCCGTCTGCCCGTTGGATTCCTGGCTCGACGACCCCACGCTGCAGGCCATCGCGTACGAGAACAACCTGTCGGAGACCGCGTTCTTCGTGCCCGCCAACGGCGCCTACGCCTTGCGCTGGTTCACGCCGCTGGCCGAGGTCGATCTGTGCGGCCATGCGACCCTCGCCAGCGCCCACGTCGTGTTTCATCATTTGCGGCCGGATGCCGATTCGGTCGCTTTCGATACCAGGAGCGGGCGGCTCGATGTGGCCCGCGACGAGGACGGCCTGACCATGGATTTCCCGGCGCTCGCGGCGGACCCCGTGGAAACGCCGGCCGATCTCTCCGCAGGCCTCGGCGCGGCACCCGTGGCCGTCTTCGCCGACATGGACTACCTCGCGCTTTTCGAGACCGAAGCCCAGATCAGGGCGATCACGTCCGATATGGCGGTGCTGGCGCGGCTCGACGAGCGGCGCGGGGTCATCGTGACCGCGCCGGGCGAGAGCGCGGACTTCGTCTCACGGTTCTTCTGCCCCCGACTCGGGGTCCCCGAAGACCCGGTAACGGGGTCCGCCCATTGCATGCTCGCTCCCTTCTGGGCCGAGCGCCTGGGCAAGACCACCATGCACGCCCACCAGGTTTCGGCACGCGGCGGGGTGGTGCACTGCACGGTCGCCGGCGAGCGTGTGCGGCTTGCCGGACGCGCCGTTCAGTACCTCGAAGGGACAATCACGGTTTGAGCCCGAGAGGCCTGCACCGGCCGTACCGCGCATGAAGCCCGCCGTCCGTCCCGACACCCCACTCTTCTCCTCCGGGCCGTGCCCCAAGCGGCCCGGATGGTCGGTCGACGTCCTCTCGGGAGCGCTGCTCGGCAGGTCCCATCGGGCGCGCGAGCCGCTGGCGCGCATTCAGGAGCTGCTGGAGCGATCGCGCGCGCTTCTCGGCCTGCCGGACGAGTGGCGAATCGGAATCGTTCCGGGCTCCGACACCGGCGCCATCGAGATGGCCATGTGGTCGCTGCTCGGCCCGCGCGGGGTGGACTTCCTGAGCTGGGACAATTTCGGCGCGCTATGGGCGCACGACGGCGCGCGCGAGCTGCGCCCTCTGGACTCGCGCGTGCTCGACGCGCCATACGGCCGCCTGCCCGATCTCGCGCAGGTCGATCCCGACCGCGACACGGTATTCGTCTGGAACGGCACCACCTCGGGCGTGCGGGTCCCCGACGCGGAGTGGATCGCCGCCGATCGCGCCGGGCTCACGCTCTGCGACGCCACCTCCGCCGTCCTCGCCTATCCGATGGACTGGACCAGGCTCGATGCGACCAGCTACTCCTGGCAGAAGGTCTTGGGCGGCGAGGCTGGGTTCGGCATGCTGATCCTCGGCCCGCGCGCGGTGGCGCGGCTGGAGAGCGAGACGCCGCCCTGGCCGGTGCCCAGAGTCTTCCGCCTCACCACCGGCGACGGCAAGCTCAACGAGGGCATCTTCCGCGGCGAGACCATCAACACGGTCTCGATGATGGCGATCGAAGACACGCTCGACGCGCTCCGCTGGATCGAATCGATCGGTGGCCAGACCGGGATGATTGCGCGGGCACGCGCCAATTTCGGCGTCATCGAGTCGTGGGTGGCGGCGCGCGACTGGATCGACTTCCTCGCCCAAGTGCCGGAGACGCGCTCCCACACATCGGTATGCCTCAGTATCGTCGATCCTTGGTTCAGCGGGCTTGAGACGGACGATCAATGGACCGTAATCAAGCGGATGACCGCCATGCTGGAGGCGGAAGGCGCCGCATATGATATCAAGACCCACCGGGCCGCCCCGCCGGGGCTTCGTATCTGGTGCGGCGGCACGGTGCAGCGCCACGACCTCGAAGCACTGACCCCGTGGCTCGACTGGGCCTGGAATGAGGTGCGCCGGCAGGGGGCGGACTAGGCCGCCAAGCCGCAGGTGCCGGGAGCGATGCCGAAAGTCCTGATTGCAGACGAGATGAGCGACGTGGCCGCGCAGGCGTTCGCAGAGCGCGGCATCGATGTCGGCGTTCATCCGGGGCTCGCACCCGAAGCGTTGGCCGAGATCATCGGCGGCTATGAGGGCCTCGTCGTCCGCTCAGCGACCAAAGTGACGCCGGAGCTGCTGGAACGGGCGACCCGGCTCAAGGTCGTCGGCCGCGCCGGCACCGGAGTCGACAACGTCGATATGGATGCGGCGACCAAGCGCGGCATCGTGGTCATGAACACGCCCCACGGAAACTCCGTGACCGCAGCCGAGCACACCATCGCGATGATGTGCGCGCTTGCGCGGCGCATCCCGCAGGCCGACCGATCCACCCGCAAGGGCGGGTGGGAGCGCGGCCGCTTCATGGGCGTCGAGCTTCGCGACAAAACCCTCGGCATCATCGGCTGCGGCACGATCGGCGCCATTGTCGCCGCCCTCGCCCAGGGGCTCAGGATGCGGGTCATCGCCTGCGATCCCTATCTGGCGCCGGAGCGCGCGTCCTCCCTCGGCGTGACGCTGGTGACGATGGACGAGCTGCTCGGCGATGCCGACGTCATCACCTTGCACGTGCCGCTCACGGACGAGACGCGGGGGACCATCGACGCCGATGCGCTCGCCAAGACCAAGCCGGGCGTGCGCATCGTGAACTGCGCGCGCGGCGGGCTGGTCGTGGAGGCGGACCTCAAGGTCGCCATCGAGACCGGCCACGTGGCCGGTGCCGCGCTCGACGTGTTCGAGGAGGAGCCGGCGCGGAACAATCCGCTCTTCGCCTTGGACGAGGTCATTGCGACGCCCCACCTTGGGGCCTCCACGGTCGAGGCGCAGGAGAACGTGGCGCACCAGATCGCGCAGCAGATGGCCGAGTATCTGCTGACCGGCACGGTGCTCAACGCGGTCAACACGCCCTCGGTCGCGCCGGAGGACATGGCGAAGCTCGGCCCTTACCTGACCCTCGCCCAGCAGATCGGGAGCTTTGCCGGCCAGATTGCAGAAGGTCGTATCCGCGGCGTGACGATCGTCTACGAAGGCCAGGCCAGCGCGCTCGATACGCGGCTTCTCACGGCGGCGGCTCTGCAAGGTCTGCTCGGCCCACGCCTCGACGATATCAACATCGTCAACGCCCCCTTCATCGCCCGCGAGCGCGGCATCGCCGTGCGCGAGGTCAAGAGCGCAACGACGGCTGACTATCAAACTCTCATGCGCGTCGAAGTGCTGTCGCAGGATCACGCGCAAGCCGTGGCGGGTACGCTCATCGGCCGCGGTGGGCGGCGGATCGTGGAAGTCGAAGGAATCGAGGTCGAGGCCGAGCTCGGCCCGCACATGCTTTACTTCACCAACGAAGACAAGCCGGGCCTGATCGGCGCGGTTGCCACGGTTCTCGGCGAAGCCGGGGTCAACATCGCCACGTTCAGTCTGGGGCGCAGGGAACCGGGCGGCGCCGCCGTCGGCCTTATCGGCGTCGATTCGGCGGTTGCGGACGATGTGCTCGCCAAGCTCCATGCGCGTGCGCCGCTCATCGACCTCAAGCGCCTGAGCTTCTGACGACTGCGCGCCTTCAGCGGCGTACCCTGACCGGCGACGAGAGGACGGCGGATCGACGACATGGGCCTCGGGCTGACGATCATCGTCATCGTGCTGGCAGCGCTCGCGGGCGCGGCGGTCTCTTACGCCGTCCTTGCGCTCCGGGCGGCGCGGAAGGCCGCTGGGGAACGCGAGGAGCGTGCGACCGAGAACGCCCGGCTTGCCGTTGCAGCCGACCGCGTGCCTCGGCTCGAAGAGGAGAACGCCGCGCTCCGAGGCCGGCTCGAGGCGGCGGAGAAAACAAACGC
Organism: Alphaproteobacteria bacterium; assembly: GCA_965262755.1. Taxonomy (GTDB): domain Bacteria; phylum Pseudomonadota; class Alphaproteobacteria; order UBA828; family UBA828; genus WTGU01. Next base: position 4,159,404 of record OZ253557.1, read on the forward strand.
GGCGCTCGAAGCGTCTCGGGCCTCCGAGCGCAAGAGCCACGAGGCCCGTGTCCAGGAGCTGACACGCATGGGGGCCGAGCTGGAGCGCAAGTTCATGGGCCTCGCATCGGAGGCGCTCGGAAAGAACAGCGAGAGTTTTCTCAAACTCGTGAGCGAGCGCTTCGACAAACACCGGCAGACGGCGAGCGAAGACCTGGAGAAGCGCCGCACGGCGATCGAGACGCTGGTCAAGCCGCTCGGCGAGAGCCTCACCAAGTTCGAGAGCAAGGTGGACGCAATCGAGAAGGCGCGCGAAGGCGCCTACCGGGCGATCACTGAGCAGGTGAAGAGCCTGGCGGAGGGGCAGACCGGCCTCCGCTCGGAGACCAGCCGCCTCGTGCAGGCGCTCCGGCGGCCCCAGACACGCGGCCGTTGGGGCGAGTATCAGCTCAAGAACGTGCTCGAGATGGCCGGCATGACCGAGCACGTGGACTTCGTCGAGCAGTCGACCATCGAAGGCGACGAAGGCCGGCTGCGGCCGGACGTGATCATCCGTGTGCCCGGCGGCAAGTCGATCATCGTCGATGCCAAGACTCCGCTCGACGCCTACCTCAATGCCGTGGAGGCGCCCGACGAAGGGGCGCGCGAGCGCTTCATCGCCGACCATGCGCGCCAGGTCCGCGACCATGTGCGGGCGCTGTCCTCGCGGGACTACTGGAAGGCCCTGCCCGAGACGCCCGAGTTCGTCGTGATGTTCGTCCCCGGCGAATCCTTCTTCGCAGCGGCCGTCGAGAGCGATCCCGCGCTGTTCGAGAGCGCCGCGCGCCAGCGCGTCCTCATCAGCACGCCGACTACACTCATCGCGTTGGTGAAGACGATTGCCTACGGCTGGCAGCAGGAGAAGCTGGCCGAGAACGCGCAAGCCGTGGCTAACCAGGGCCGCGACCTCTACGAGCGCATCAAGACCTTCGGCGGGCACATGGGCGATCTCGGGCGAGCGTTGCAACAGACCGTCGAGCGCTACAACAGGGGGGTCGGCTCGCTGGAGCGGCGTGTGCTCCCGGCGGCTCGAAAATTCGAATCGCTCGGCGTCGCTCCCGCCGGATCGACGATTCCGCCGCTGGAGCCGATCGAGCTCGACCCCCGCAAGCCTCAGGCCGAGGAATTGATCGAGCGCCGAACCGAGGAAGCGGCGGAGTAACGCCGGGCGAGCGATCGTTTGGCCGACGGCGCGAACAGCCTCAGCACTCCGGCATGTTTACCGCGAGGCCGCCTAAACTAGTTTCCTTGAACTTGGCGCTCATTTCCCGCCCGGTCTCCCGCATCGCCTCGATGCAGTTGTCGAGTGGCATGAAATGGGTGCCGTCGCCCCGCAAGGCGAGCGAAGCGGCGGCTACGGCCTTCGTCGCGCCGATGCCGTTGCGCTCGATGCACGGCACCTGGACGAGACCGGCCACCGGGTCGCAAGTCATGCCGAGATGGTGCTCCAGCGCGATCTCGGCTGCGTTTTCCACCTGAGCCGGCGTCCCGTCGAGGACCGCGCAGAGGCCGGCCGCAGCCATGGCGGCGGCGGAGCCTACCTCCGCCTGGCAGCCGGCGTCGGCACCGGAGATCGACGCGTTTGACTTGATGAGGCCGCCGATCGCCGCGGCGGTGAGCAGGAATTCCCCAACCCGCTCTTTCTCGGCGCCAAAGCAATGGTCGAGGTAGTAGCGAAGCACGGCCGGTATCACCCCGGCGGCGCCGTTGGTGGGTGCCGTGACGACCTTGCCTCCGCCGGCGTTTTCTTCGTTGACCGCCATGGCATAGACGGTCAGCCAATCGGCAAAGACGTGGGGCTGCGCGCTGTTGGAGCCCTGCTCGTCGCAAAGCTGCTCGAAGAGCGCGCCGGCCCGCCGCTTTACTCGCAGCCCGCCGGGGAGCTCGCCCTGTCGCGTGAGCCCGCGATCGATGCAGCTTTTCATCGCACGCCAGAGCGCAGCGAGCCCGGCATCGACCTCGGCGTCGGAGCGGGCGGTTCGCTCGTTTGCCAGCATCATCTGGGCGATGGAGTTGCCACTCTCCTCTGCCATTCGCAGCATGGAGGCGGCGTTCTCGAACGGGAACGGGACCTGCGCGTCCGAATCGTCGCCGCCGCCCGCCTCACCGCCCTCGAGTTCCTCGGCCGTCACGATGAAGCCGCCGCCGATCGAATAGTAAATTTGGCTCAGGTAGCCCACCCCCTCGGCGTCGGTGGCATGGAACTCCATGCCATTGGGATGGCCCGGGAGCGGCGGGCCATAGTCAAAGAAGATGTGGTGATGCGGATCGAACACGATCGTGATGCCGCCGAGCGAAGGCAGGTGTCTGCTCCCCCTGAGAACCGCCAAGTCAGCCTCGGCCTTGTCGATATCGAGGTTGCCGGCGCGATGGCCGAGCAGGCCCAGCGTGACCGCCCGGTCCGTCGCATGGCCCCTGCCGGTGAAGGCCAAGGAGCCATGGAGCGAGACGTGTATGCGCAACCATGCGTCAGGCGGTGGGTCCGCGTCGGCCTTCTCCACAAGCAGGCGGAGGAAGGCCCCGGCCGCCGCCATCGGCCCCATGGTGTGGGACGATGACGGGCCGATGCCGACCTTGAAGATATCGAAGACGCTAAGGAACATCATGACGATGCTCGCCGATTGTTGGGGCCTCGCTGGCTTGAAGGCGACCCACAACCGTCAGGTAGCGACCGCAGCGGCCCGTTACAAGACACCGAATTCATGCCGGAGACGCATTTATCGCCCTACCCTCCCCTGCATCGATCGGCTCGCATAACAATTGTCGCGCGGCCGGGTGTCGGCGAAGATGGGGCGATGCCGGCGTCTGAGGGAGCCGAGACTGGCCCCTCGCAGGCGCGTCGGCGCGAAGTAAGCGTCTCGCCACGGTCATGCGGCGCGTGGGCGGACGCAGGAGGAGAACCATGCGGCGCATCGGCGTAGATGTCGGCGGCACGTTCACGGACTTGATTCTGGTCGACGAGGCGGCAGGCGCGATCACGGTCGACAAGGTGCCGTCCACGCCGGACGATCCGGCACGGGCGGTGATGACGGGCGTCGAAGCCCTCTGCGGCAAGGCCGGCGTGAGCTTGGAGGCGGTCGACCTGCTGCTGCACGGCACCACTGTGGCGACCAACATCACGCTCGAACACAAGGGCGCCGAGGTCGGCCTGATCACGACCGAGGGTTTTCGAGACATCCTGCACATCGCGCGCCACAAGAAGCCGCACAACTTCTCGCTCCAGCAGGAGCTGCCGTGGCAGTCGCGCCCACTGGTGAGGCGGCGCCACCGGCTCACGGTGCGCGAAAGGGTCACGGCGCCCAAGGGCGAGATCATCGTGCCGCTGGACGAGGCGGAGGTGCGCGAGCGTGCGCGGGCGCTGCGGGAGGCGGGGGTCGACGCCATCGCCGTCTGCCTGCTGCACGCCTACCTCAACCCGGCTCATGAGCAGCGCATCAAGCAGATCCTTCAGGAGGAATGTCCCGACGCGTACCTCTCGGTCTCCAGCGAGGTGCTGCCCCTCTACCGCGAGTTCGAGCGCTTCTCGACCACCTGTCTCAACGCCTACGTGGGCCCGCGTGTCGCGAGCTATATCGGCCGGCTGGAGTCGGGCTTGCGCGATGCCGGTCTTCCGCGCGGCGTTCGACTCATGCAGTCCTCGGGCGGCATGACGACCGCGGACAGCGCCATCGGCGGCCCGGTCAACCTCATGATGTCGGGGCCGGTCGCAGGGCTGATCGGCGGCATCTGGGCCGGCAAGATGGCCGGCTACGACAACGTGTTCACGCTCGATATCGGCGGCACGTCGGCGGACATCGGGGTCGCCGCTGGCGGCGCGCTCAGGATGCGCCACCTGCTCGATACCAAGATCGGCGACTATCAGGCCATGATCCCGATGGTCGATATCGACACCATCGGCGCGGGCGGCGGCTCCATCGCCTATGTCGACGACGGCGGCATCTACCGCGTCGGCCCGCAATCGGCCGGGGCCGACCCGGGGCCGGCTTGCTACGGCCGCGGCGGCAGCGAGCCCACATCGACCGACGCTCAGGTGGTGCTCGGCCGGCTCCGCACCGATCGCGGCCTGGTCGGCGGGCAGATGACGCTGCACGCGGACCTCGCCCTAGGGGCCGTCCAGAGTCTCGCCGGCACGCTCGACATGTCGCTTGAGGAGACCGCGCTCGGCGCGCTGCAGATCCAGAAGTTCAGCATGGTGCAGGCCATCGAGCTCAACAGCGTGCGGCGCGGCTACGACCCGCGCGACTTCACGCTCGTCGCTGCCGGCGGCGCCGGCCCGCTCTTCGCCTGCGATATCGCGGTGGAGCTCGAAATCCCGCGGGTCCTGGTGCCGCCACATCCCGGCATTCTCTCGGCCACCGGGTTGCTGGCGACCGACATGCAGCACGAGTTCGTCACCACCGAGCGCCAGCCGCTCGCCACCCTCGACCGTGCCCATCTCGCGGCGCGCTTCGAAAAATTGACGTCTCAGGCGCTGACAAGACTGGAGGCGGACGGCGTGCCGGAGGGCGACTGCCTGATCCGCCGCCTTGCCGACTGCCGCTATGCCGGCCAGGGCTACGAGGTCCGCTTCGACGCGCCGGCGGGCGAGATCGACGACACCTGGATCGAAGAACTGGCCGACCGCTTCCACCGTGCGCACGAAGCCGAATACGGCCACCGCTTCGATGCACCGATCGAGATCATCAACATCCGGGCGGTGGCCATCGGCCGCATCCCGGACCTCGACTGGCCGGAGATCGAAGGCGGTGGCGGCGAAGCGACGCCGTTGCTGCGCCAGCCGGTCGTCTTCGAGGTCGAGGGCAAGGGCGAGACTCACGAGACCCCGTTCTACGACCGCGCTGCGCTCCGCGCGGGCAACCGGATCGCGGGCCCCGCCGTCGTCGAGCAGTACGATACGACCGTGGTGATCCCGCCCCGCTGCGAGGCGACCATCGACCGACGCGGCAATATCGTGATCGACTGCGCGGTCGCGGTGGCGCAGCACGGGCACGATCTCGCAACGCCGATCATGCAGCGCGTCATCGGCGGCGCGTTTACCGCCATCGCTCAGGAGATGGCGGGCGTGCTCTACCGCATGTCCTATTCGTCGATCATCCGCGAATCCGAAGATCTCGGCGCCGGCATCTTCGATCGCGACGGCCTCATGCTGGCGGAATCGGAATCGACGCCGATGTTCATGGGCGCGATGCCGCGCATCGTGCAGAACGTCATCAAGCTGCTCGACGGGGACATCGACGAAGGCGACATCATCTTCCACAACGACCCTTATTATGGCGCCACCCACTCGCCCGACTGCGCGATCATCATGCCGATCTACCACCGGGACGAAATTGTGGGGTTCGCGGGCGCGTCCGCCCACCTGCTCGACATCGGCGGCGCCTATCCGGGGTTCAACATCGACGCGGTCGATATCTACGCCGAAGGCAACATCTACCGCGCCATGAAGCTCGCGGTGAAAGGCGTGCGGCAAGACGGGCTGTGGCGACACATCCTGGAGAACATGCGCACTCCCACGCCCAACGAGGGCGACATCCAGGCGATGATCGCGGCCTGCGAGCTCGCCAAGCGGCGCTACCTCGACCTGATCGAGCGCTATGGGCTGGGTACCGTCGAGGCGGCCGGCCAGCACTGGATGACCTATTCCGAGCAAATGCTCCGGCGGGAAATCGCCAAGGTTCCCGACGGCGTATACGAGACGGGACTCGGCTATCTCGACGACGACGGGGTCAACCGTGGCCGCAAGTTGCCGGTCAAGGTCAAGGTAATCATCGAGGGCGACGAGATCACCTACGACCTCACCGGCTCCAGCGACGAGGTGCCAACCGGCTTCAACGTGCCCTTCGAGGGCACGACCTGCTCCGCCATGTCGTTCATCACGCGGATGATCTTCCTCGATACCGTGACCCACCCGGTCTACGTGCCGCAGAACGAGGGCATGACGCGGCCTATCAATGTCATCGCGCCCAAGGGCTCGATCTTCAATCCCAACTTCCCGCGCGCATGTGTCGCCCGCTTCTGCCAGGTGCAACGCGCCGTCGACCTGGTGTTGCGCGCGCTTGCTCCGGTGATGCCGGAGCGGGTGACCGCCGGCAATTCGGCGCACCTGCACTTCATCTCGTACTCGGGCTTCGACACCGAGCAGGGTGAGTACTGGGTCTATCTCGAGGTCGACGAAGGCTCCTACGGTGGGCGCCCGGACCGGGACGGCCTCGATGCCGTGGATTGCCTGATCGCCAATACCCGCAACAATCCGATCGAGGAGCTGGAGTGGCGCTTCCCGATCCGCACCGAGCGTTATGAGCTGCGCAACGACTCCTGCGCCGCCGGCAAGTGGCGGGGCGGCATCGGCATGGTGCGGGTCAACAAGATGCTGGAGGATACCATCGTCACCTGCGAGGGGGAGCGGCACGAATCCGACGAGCCCTGGGGGATCTTCGGCGGCATGGCGGGGCTGAATGCCTCCGTGGTCCGCAACCGGGGCGGCGCGGACGAAGAGGCGTGGCCGTCGAAATTCACGGGCTTCCGGCTCGCCGCCGGTGACAGCATCGAGATCACGGTTCCCAATTCGGGTGGCTACGGCGACCCGCTGGAGCGCGATCCGGTGCTCGTTCTCTCCGACGTGTTCGACGGCTTCACCACGATCGAGCGTGCGCGGGACGACTACGGCGTCGTGATCGAGCCAGAGCCAATGCGGCTCGATGAGGACGCGACCCGCCGGCTGAGGGCGGCGCGCTCCGGCGCGGCGCGCCAGCCTGCGCCGGCGTAAGGCCCAGACGGCGCTCACCTGCGGCGGGCAGAGGCTATCCCGCCCGCAGCCGCCGTGCGATAACGGGCCGAAACCTTCACGCCATCCTATGACGCAGGGAGAGGACGCATGACGGGCGGGATTTCCGAGGTTTACGGCAAGCTTGACGGAATGGGGCTGGCCGCTCTCGTCAAGAAGGGAGAAGTCTCGCCGAGCGAGGTGCTGGAGGAGGCGATCCGCCGCGCCGAGGCGGTCAACGGGACGCTCAACTTCCTCACCTACAAGGCCTACGAGGAAGGCCGCAAGATGGCGGCCGACCCTGCGCTCCCCGATGGCCCCTTCCGCGGCGTGCCCTGGCTGGTGAAGGAGATCGCGACCGATTGGGAGGGACTGCAGAACACCAACGCCTGCCCCTACTTCAAGGACGTCGTCTCGACGAGCGACAACGAGCAGGTGAAGCGCGTCAAGAAGGCGGGCTTCGTGCTGCTCGGCAAGTCCAACTCGCCGGAGGCCGGTTGGGCGCTCTCCACCGAGCCCAAGATGTATGGCCCGACCGTCAATCCCTGGGATACGACGCGCACACCGGGCGGCTCCTCCGGCGGCTCGGCTGCGGCTGTGGCGGCCCGCGTGCTGCCGCTGGCCGAAGCGAGCGACGGCGGCGGCTCCATCCGCACGCCGGCGTGCCATTCCGGCCTCGTCGGCCTCAAGCCCGCACGCGGGCGCATCACGATGGCGCCGGGTGCCGACTTTTGGTACGGCGGCGTGACCTTCCTCTGCGTCTCGCGCAGCGTGCGCGATACGGCCGCCTATTTCGATGCCGTCGGCGGCCCCCTGCCCGGTGATCCCTACTACGCGGTCATGCCGGACACCCCCTACCTCGATGAGATCGGCAAGGATTCGGGCAGCCTCTCGATCGCCATGGTCACGGCGTCTCCCGATGGCTGCACCCCGGTGGATGCGGAGGTGCGAGAGGGGATCGAGAACACCGGCAAGCTGCTGGAGAGCCTCGGCCACCGCGTCACACCCGAGGTCGCGCCCTATGACTTCTGGCCGCTCTACGACACCTATATGCGGATCGGCGCCGTGGTCACCGCAGCCTGGTTCGACGGCTCCGCCGGGCTCGTCGGCCACGCCCTCAGGCAAGACGAGACCGAGAACCTCTATTGGACGACAATTCAGCACGGCCGCGGCATATCGGCCGTCGATCACCACAACGACATCGCGCAACTCCGCGCCGTGTGCCGCGACATCGTGGGCCGCATGGCCGCCTACGATGCGTGGCTGATGCCGGTGGTGCCGATGGTGGCGCGCAAGATCGGCTACTACGATATGTCGCGCGATTGCGACGACTACAACGCGAACATCATGGGGCCGGACTGCCCCTTCACCCAGCCCTTCAACGCGACGGGGGCTCCCGGCATCTCGCTGCCACTGCACTGGACAGCAGACGGCGTGCCGGTGGGCTCGCAGCTGGTCGGGCGTGACCTCGACGAGGCGCTGCTGTTCCGCCTCGCCGGCCAGCTGGAGCAGGCGCAGCCCTGGGCCGACCGCATCCCGCCGGTCAACGCGGGTGCGTGACTGCTCTTCTCGACTGATAAGACGAAGCGACACCAGAGGAGGCCAAGACCCATGAGAAAGCCACTCAGCCTTTTGACTGCAGCTGTTGCGGCGATGGCGCTGGCAACGGCCGCCCATGCCGAAACGCTCAAGGTCGGCATGATCACAACCCTTTCCGGCGGCGGCGCCGCCCTTGGGATCGACGTGCGCGACGGCTTCATGCTCGCCATCAAGCAGGCGGGCGCCGATATCGAGGTGGTTGTGGACGACGACCAGCGCAAGCCGGACATCGCCGTGCAGCTCGCCGACAAATTGATTCAGAGCGACAAGGTGGACGTGCTGACCGGCATCATCTGGTCGAACCTCGCCATCGCGGTCGTGCCCGCGGCGGTGCAGCAGGGCAAGTTCTACCTTTCGCCCAATGCGGGACCGTCGCTCCTAGCTAGCGAACGCTGCCACGAGAACTACTTCAACGTCGCCTGGCAGAACGACAATCTTGCCGAGGCAGCCGGCAGCTACGCGAATGACGCCGGCTACACCAACAGCTTCATCCTCGCGCCCAACTATCCCGCCGGCCGGGACATGCTCACCGGCTACAAGCGCTTCTATAAGGGCGCGGTCGCCGACGAGGTCTACACCAAGCTGGGCGCGAACGAGTACGCGCCGGAGATCGCGCAGATCCGGGCCTCGGGCGCCGACAGCGTGTACTTCTTCCTGCCCGGCGGCATGGGCATCGCCTTCCTCAAGCAGTATGCCCAATCCGGCCTCGACATTCCGCTCATCGGGCCGGCCTTCTCCTTCGATCAGGGCATCCTGCAAGCGGTCGGCGAGGCGGCGCTGGGTGTGAAGAACACCTCGCAGTGGTCGAAGGACATCGACAATCCGACCAATAAGGCCTTCGTCGAGAGCTTCCAGGCCGAATACGGCCGCCTGCCTTCGCTCTATGCGAGCCAGGGCTTCGACACCGCGAACCTGCTGATCTCCGCCGCCGCCAAAGCGAGCGTGACGGATGCCGATGCGTTCCGCGAGGCGCTCAGGGCGGCCGATTTCAAGTCCACCCGGGGCGACTTCGCGTTCGCGTCGAACCACCATCCGATCCAGGACATTTACGTCCGCGAAGTGATCAAGGAAGGCGACATCTTCACCAACAAGATCGTTGGCGTGGCCATGACCGACCACGCCAACGCCTATATCGACGTCTGCAAGATGTAGCCTGCCGAACAGGCAGGGCGGGCCGCCGAGCGCGGCCCGCCCTCTTTGCATCCGGGCGACTAGGATTTGACGGTCTCGCTCATCGTCGAGCAGCTGCTGAACGGCCTGCAGTTCGGCGTCATGCTGTTTCTGATGGCGGCCGGGTTGACGCTGATCTTCGGCGTCATGGGCCTCATCAACCTCGCCCACGGTTCGTTCTACATGATCGGCGCCTTCGTCTGCGCCACCGTCGCCGCCGCGACCGGCTCCTACTGGGTGGGGCTCGCGGCGAGCCTCGCCGCCGCCGCCGCAGCGGGCGCCATCGTTGAGATCGCCGTCATCCGCCGCCTCTACCGCCGCGACCATCTCGATCAGGTGCTCGCGACATTCGCGCTGATCCTGGTCTTCTCGGAGGGCACCCGCTGGGTGTTCGGCTCCTTTCCGCTCTATCTCACCGTGCCCGAAGTTTTCTCAGGCCCGGTCGCGCTCCCCGGCGGCATCGACTACCCCCTCTTCCGCTTTGCGATCATCCTGATCGGGCTGCTGATCGCCGCCGGGCTCTTTCTCCTGATCGCGCGGACGCGCCTCGGCATCCGCATCCGGGCCGGCGAATCCGACCGGGAGATGATCGCCGCCCTCGGGGTCGACATCAGGAAGCTCTACACCACGGTGTTCGCGCTCGGCGCGGCGCTGGCGGGCTTCGCCGGCGCCCTGGTGGGCACGATCCAGTCGGTGCAAGTGGGCATGGGCGAGCCCGTGCTGATCCTCGCCTTCGTCGTCATCATCATCGGCGGGCTCGGCTCTATCGGGGGCGCGCTGGTGGGCGCGCTTCTGGTGGGACTCGCCGACACGCTCGGGCGCTTCCTGCTGCCGGCCCTCTTCGACACGTTCATGGACTCGTCGAGCGCCAACAACGTCGGCTCGGCGCTCGCGTCCATGCTCATCTATATCCTGATGGCGCTGGTGCTGTTCCTGCGCCCGACCGGCCTGTTCGGCACCAGGACGCACTGATGAGTCGCGAGGCGGCCATCAGTCTCATGATCGCGGCGGGGCTGCTTGCCGCGCCGCTGCTCGGCATCGCCTTCGACGAGCCCTTCGTCATCACGCTGGCGACGAAGGTGGCGATCCTGGGGCTCGCCGGCACCGGGCTCAACCTCGCGCTCGGCTTTGGCGGGATGGTCTCGCTCGGGCACGCGGCGTTCTTCGGCCTGGGCGGCTACGCGGCCGGCATCCTTGCGAGTCACGCGCTCAACTACGAACCCCTCTTCACCGCGCCGCTGCTGATCGAAGGCACGACGCAGATGCTGATTATCTGGCCGGTCGCCATCGTCATCAGCGGGGTCGCGGCGCTGATGATCGGCGCGCTCAGCCTGCGCACGAGCGGCGTCTTCTTCATCATGATCACGTTGGCCTTCGCCCAGATGGTCTACTACTTCGCTATCTCGTGGCCGGCCTACGGCGGCGAGGACGGACTCCCGATCTATATCAGGAACGAGTTTCCGGGGCTCAACACGCTCGATCCCTTGAGCTTCTTCGCCATCTGCTACGTGCTGCTCGGCCTTGCGATCGGCTTCTCATTCCTGCTTTCGCACTCGCGCTTCGGGCTCGCGCTCAGCGGCGCGCGGCAGAACACGCAGCGGCTCGCCACCGTCGGCATCAGCCCCTTCCGCGTGAAGCTCACCGCCTTCGTGATCTCGGGCATGATGGCGGGGCTCGCCGGCGCGCTCTACGCCGACCTCAACCGCTTTGTCAGCCCCTCGATGCTCTCCTGGCATACCTCGGGCGAGATCATGGTGTTCGTGATCCTGGGCGGCACGAGACGGCTGTTCGGCCCCGCCGCGGGCGCCGCACTCTACATTGTGCTGGAGCACACGCTGGGCGACGTAAGCGAGCACTGGCTGCTGCTGCTGGGCGCGCTCCTGGTCGGGCTGGTGCTGTTCGCGCGCGGCGGCATCATCGGCATTCTGGCGGGGGAGCCCCGTCATGCCTGAGCCCATCCTGGAGCTTGAGGGCCTCTCCAAGCGCTTCGGCGCGGTGGTCGCGAGCGACGAGGTCACGCTCGACCTCGTGCCCGGCGAGATCCATGCGCTGATCGGGCCCAACGGCGCCGGCAAGTCCACGGTCATCAAGCAGATCGCAGGCGAAGTCCGGCAAGACAAGGGATCGATCCGCTTTGCCGGCCGCGACATCGGCCGTCTCGATGTGGTGGCACGGGCGCAGCTGGGGCTGGCGCGAACGTTTCAGGTGTCGTCCGTCGCGCCGGAGTTCTCCACCCTGCAGAATGTCATGCTGGCGGTCCAGTCGGTCGAGCGGAAGACCTTCCGCTTCGTCAAGCCCGCGCTGCGCGACGCCTCGCTGGTCGAGCCGGCGATGTCCTATCTCGTGCGCCTCCTGCTGGACGACCGGGCCGATGTTCCGGCAGCCAACCTTTCGCACGGCGAGCGGCGGGCGCTCGAAATCGCCATAGCGCTTGCGCTCAAGCCCAAAGCCTTCCTGCTCGACGAGCCCATGGCGGGCATGGGGCCGGAGAACACGGAGAAGCTGGTTGAAATTCTGGACGGGCTGCGGGCCGAAGCCCCGATCCTGCTCGTCGAGCACGACATGGATGCGGTCTTCGCGCTTGCGGACCGCATCTCCGTCATCGTCTACGGCCGCATCATCGCGAGCGGCACTCCGAACGACATTCGCGCCAACGAGGAGGTGCGGCGCGCCTACCTCGGGGATGAAGCGCATGGAGGGGAGCATGACGGCGCTGCTTGAGGTCGCCGGCGTCACCGCCTTCTACGGCGCGTCGCAGGCGCTCTTCGGCGTCGATCTGGCCGTCGCGGAAGGCGAGGCGGTGGCGCTGATGGGCCGGAACGGCATGGGCAAGACGACCACCATCAGGACGATCTGCCGCATGATGCCCCACCGCGACGGCCGCATCGCCTTCGCCGGCCACGACCTCGCGCGGCTGCCCTCGCACAAGGCGGCATGGCTGGGTCTCGGGCTGGTGCCGGAAGGCCGGCGCTGCTTCCCGACGCTGACGGTACGCGAGAACCTCATTGCCGCCGCCCGTGCCGGCCACTGGAACGCGGACCGCGTCGTGGCGCTCTTCCCGCAGCTTGCGGGGCGCCGCAATCAGAAGGCGAACACGCTGTCAGGCGGCGAGCAGCAGATGCTCGCCATCGGCCGGGCGCTGATGACCAACCCCAAGCTCTTGATTCTGGACGAGGCGACGGAAGGGCTCGGCCCCCTCGTGCGGCGCGAAATCTGGTCGGTGATTGCCAGGCTCAAGGACGCCGGCCTCTCCATCCTCGTCGTCGACAAGTCGCTCAAGGAACTCACGGCCGTCGCCGAGCGCTGCGTCATTCTGGAGAAAGGGGCCACCTGCTGGTCCGGCGCCAGCGCGGACCTCACGCCAGCACTCACGGACCGATACCTGGGGGTCTGAGGGCGCGCCGTGCAGGCGTATTAGAAGCTGATCGCCTTGAAGGCCTTCGTCTGCGCGGTCATGGCGAGCTCGGTGGGCAGGCGCTCCATGCTGCTCGCGCCGTAGAAGCCGTGCACGTGCCGGGCGTTCTTCAGGACATAGGTCGCATCATCCGGCGAGGCGATGGGCCCGCCGTGGCAGAGCACGATCACGTCCTCGCGCACCCACTTGGCCGCCATCGCCCACGCGTCGATGAGCGGTACACACTCCTCCAGCGACTTCGCGGTCTGCGCGCCGATGCTGCCGCTGGTCGTGAGCCCCATGTGGCAAACGATGATGTCGGCGCCGGCGTGTGCCATGGCGACCGCGTCGGCCTCGGAGAAGACATAGGGCGTGGTGAGCAGGTCGGCCTCGTGCGCCGCCCGGATCATGTCGACCTCCAGGCCGTAGCCCATGCCCGTCTCTTCCAGGTTGGCGCGGAAGACGCCGTCGATCAGGCCCACGGTCGGGAAGTTCTGCACGCCTGAGAAGCCCAGCGACTTGAGCTCGCCCAAGAAGCGGTCGAGCACCATGAAGGGATCGGTCCCGTTGACGCCGGCGAGCACCGGCGTGTGGCTGACCACGGGGATCACCTCGTGCGCCATCTCCTTCACGATCTCGTTGGCGTTGCCGTAGGCCAGCAGGCCGGCGAGCGAGCCCCGGCCGGCCATGCGGTAGCGGCCCGAGTTGTAGATCACGATGAGGTCGATGCCGCCGGCTTCCTCGCACTTGGCCGAGAGCCCGGTGCCCGCGCCGCCGCCGATGATCGGCTGGCGGCGGGCGACCATGCCGTGAAACTTGTCCAATAGCGCTCGGCGGTCGATGCCCGGCACCGGCGGTCTCCCTCGGTTTGGATCAGGCGGCGATCTCGTTCCAGCTCTCCACGAGAGCCTGGGCGAAATCGGCGTCGTTGATATGGAGCGGCAGGCGGATCAGGCGCCTTGCGGGGGTCTGCTCGACCGTCCGGTCGAGCGCCTCGAAGAGGGCCGCGTCGGCGTCCGGGTCGTGGAACGGCATCCCCGGCGCGTCGATGAGAGAGACCCCCTTCTCCGGGATCAGGAAGCGCACCGGCCCCTGGCAGGCGTTGAGCTTGGCCCCGATCCACTCGCCCATCGCCCGGTTCTCGTCCGGCGTGGTTCGCATGAGCGTGACATTGGGATTGTGCACGTGGAAGGTCCGGTCTTGGAACTGCGCCGGCACGGTCTCGCGCGCGCCGAAGTTCACCATGTCGAGCGCCCCGCACGAGCCCACATAGGGCAGACCCATGCGGGCGAAGGCGCCGAGCCGGTCCTCGCCGGCGCTGAAGACGCCACCCATGAGGTGGTCGCACACCTCGGTGGTGGTGCTGTCGATGCAGCCCAGCACCATGCCGGAATCCACCAGCTTCTCCATCGAGCGGCCGCCGGTGCCGGTCGCGTGGAAGACCAGACAGTCGTAGCGTGCCTCAAGCTCTGCGCGCACCTGATCGACGCAGGGCGTGGTGACGCCGAACATGGTCAAGCCGATGGCGGGCTTGTCCTCGGCCGCTGGCGCCTCTCCCTGCATCATGCCGGCGAGCGCATGGGCCGCGTTGGCGAGCACGACGCGGGAGATGCGATTGAGGCCGGCGACGTCCACCACCGAGTACATCATGGTGATGTCGTTGGGCCCGACATAGGGGGCGACGTCGCCCGACGCGACGGTGGAGACCAGCACCCTCGGCACGCCGATGGGGAGCGACCGCATCCCCTGGGCGACGAGCGCGGTGTTGCCGGACCCCCCTGCCCCGATCACGCCGCCGATGTCATCGCGTGTCGGCAGGAAGCGCGCCAGCGCCTCGCCCATAGTAGCGACCGCCTGGCCGCGATCCTCGAGGGTGAGCACGGCATCGGCGCCATCTGGATGGCGGGCGGCGACCTCGGCCGCGCTCACGTCCACGCCGGGCGGCCGCGCCCCGCCGCCGGTTCCCACATCCACGACGCAAGACTGCACTCCGTCCGCCGCAAGCAGATCGCGGATATAGAGAAGCTCCTCGCCTTTGGTGTCGAGGGTACCGACGATATAGGCCTTCGCCTGCGCCATTCTGCTTCCCCCGCGTGTTCCGCCTATGGGCTCAGTCCACCGTCTTCAGCACGCTGTCGATGGTATCGAAGATCCGGTCGATTTGGTTCTTCTCGACGATGAGCGGCGGCGAGAGCGCGATGGTATCGGCCGTGACCCTGATGAGCACGCCCTCGTCGAAGCACTTGTGGAAGGCCTCGATCGCGCGCGCGGTGGGCGCACCGGGCCGGGGCTCCAGCTCGATGCCGGCAACGATCCCGAGGTTGCGCAGGTCGATCACGTGGTGGCCGCCCTTGAGCGACCAGAGCGCATCCTCCCAATAGGGTGCGAGCTCCGCCGCGCGCTCGAACAACCCCTCCTCGCGGTAGACATCGAGCGTCGCGATGCCAGCCGCCGACGCCAGCGGATGGTCGGAATAGGTGTAGCCGTGGAAGAGCTCGATCCCCTGCGCCGTGTTCTCGAGGAAGGCGTCGTAGATCTTGCCCGGCAGAACACCGCACCCATGGGGACGGTCGCGTTGGTGAGCGCCTTGGCGGTGGTCAGGATGTCCGGCTGCACGTCGAAATAGTCGGCCGCGAAGTTCGCGCCGAGGCGACCGAAGCCGGTGATCACCTCATCGAAGATGAGCAGGATGTCGTGCCTGTCGCAGATTTCCCGGAGCCGACGCAGGTAGCCCTTGGGCGGCACGAGGACGCCGGTGGAGCCCGCCACGGGTTCCACGATCGCCGCGGCGATGGTGGAGGGGTCATGCAGCGCCGCCAGCCGCTCCAGGTCGTCCGCCAGATGCGCGCCCCACTCGGGCTCGCCGCGGCTGAAGGCCTGGTGCTCCAGGTCGTGGGTGTGGCGGATATGATCCACGCCGGCCAGCAGCCCGCCGTAGAACATGCGGTTCTTAACGATGCCGCCCACCGACGTGCCGCCGAAATTGGTGCCGTGGTAGCCGCGCTCGCGCCCGATCAGGCGGGTCTTCGAGCCCTTGCCCCGCACGTAGTGATAGCCGAGCGCGATCTTGAGCGCAGTGTCGGCCGATTCCGAGCCCGAGTTGGTGAAGAACACGTGGTCGAGATCGCCGGGTGCGAGATCGACCAGCCGGTTGGCGAGCTCGAAGGCGGCCGGGTGGCCCAGCTGGAAGGTCGGCGCAAAATCCATGCGCTCGGCCTGCGCCTTGATCGCCGCCACGATCTTCTCGTGCCCGTGGCCGGCGTTGCAGCACCAGAGCCCCGCGGTCCCGTCCAGGATCTCGCGGCCACCGGGCGTCATGTAATGCATGCCCTTGGCGCGCGTCAGCAGGCGCGGCTTCTGCTTGAAGCCCTTGTTTGCCGTGAACGGCATCCAGAAGGCTTCGAGATCGTTGGGCTTCTCGGGATAGTTGATGTCGTCGAGGGTCATGGAGCGCGCACCTGGGCTCGTGGTTGGCATCGAAGCGCGCGATCCTAGCGCGGAACTCTCGCCGCGACCACGACCTGCACGCCTTCCGCCGACGCGCGCGGACGCGGTGGGACCGGTGGCCTCAATGTCTTCTGGGATTCGGCGGGATAAAGCGGGACAAAGTGGGATTAAGCGGGATAAGCGGGATGTCCTGCACGCGCGTGTCGCCCGCGCCTGAAAGGTCGAGGGCGCGGCAATAAGGTTCTGCGGGCGGTAGACAAGGTCGTGGGCGCATGAGCGATCTCGCGGGCGGTACAGAATCGTGGCTGCGCGAATAGGGTCGGTCCACGCTCCTTCTGCGCCAGTCATTCTCTCACGCCGTCATGCCCGGACTTGTTCCGGGCATCTTTCTCTTCAGGCTCCGCCTGTGGGTGGCTGGCTACATTCCACGCGCACGACCCTTCGGGCGTGCGCGACGTGGATGGCCGGAACAAGTCCGGCCATGACGCAATGGAGGCATCGGGCTCTCCGGCCCCCCTCCAGCTGCGGTCCGAAATCCGATGCACCGCATGGCGCGATGCTGACGCAACCGCCGCTCGCCGTGCACCGCACCATGGTCCGGAGCGAGTACCCTAAGGCGCGTCCCCCCGCCCCCGCCAGTGGCGGGCGATATCGATGCCGCGGCAGAGCCAGACCCGGTCGTGGGCGAGCACGTGGTCGACGAAGCGCCTGAGCGCGGCGAAGCGGCCGGGCCGGCCGACAAGGCGGCTGTGCAGGCCGATGCTCATCATGCCGGGCAGCGAAGCGCCCTCCTCGTAGAGCACGTCGAAGGCGTCCCGCAGGTAGGCGAAGAAGGGCTCGCCCCAGTCGAAGCCGGGCGCGGTGGCGAAGCGGTGGTCGTTGTGGTCCGCCGTGTAGGGGATCATCAGCAGGCGGCGGCCGGCCTCCTCCACCCAGTAGGGCAGCTCGTCGGCGTAGGAATCCTGGCTGTAAAGGAAGCCCTCTTCCTCCGCCACGAGGCGCACTGTGTTCGGGCTGCGCCGGCCGAGGAAGTAGCCGAGCGGGCGCGTGCCCGTGAGCGCGGTCTGGATCGCGATCACCTTTTCGATATGGGCGCGCTCGTCGGCCTCGGGCACGGTGTGATAGTCGATCCAGCGATAGCCGTGGCTGGCGATTTCCCACTCCGCCTCCACCATCGCTGCGACCGCGTCGGGATTGCGTTGGAGCGCCATGGCGACGCCGAAGATCGTGACCGGCACTGCGCGCTCGGTGAACAGGCGATGGAGGCGCCAGAAGCCGACGCGGCTGCCGAACTCGTACATCGATTCGATGGGCAGCGCGCGTTCGCCGACGCGCGGCTCCACGAAGCCGAACTCCGTGAGCAGCGTCTCCGAGCCGGCATCGCCGTGGAGCACGCTGTTCTCCGCACCCTCCTCGTAGTTGATGACGAACTGCACGGCGATGCGCGCGTCGCCCGGCCAATGCGGGTGCGGCCGGTCGCGCCCGTAGCCCACCATGTCGCGGGGATAGGGGGTGTCGCTCATCGGTGTTGCCGCCCTACTGGAAGAGCGCCGCGTTCTCGCGGGCGAAGGTGCGGAAATCGCGGGGTGCCCGCCCGGTCACCCGCTCGACCACGTCGGTCACCGGCGCGCCGAATCCCTCGCGGAACAGGCCGTCGATCTCGACCAGCGCCTGCGCCGCCTCGGGCCCGATGCCCGCTTCGACGAGAGCGGCCCGCGCCTCCTCGTCGCTGACGGAGACATAGCGCACGGGCTTGCCCAGCTCTTCGGAAAGGATCGCCGCGCACTCGGCATAGGAGATCGCCTCCGGCCCCGTGATCTCGTAGGTCTCGCCCTCGTGCCCGTCCTCGATCAACGCCGCGACCGTCACCGCGGCCACGTCCTCGATCTCCACCAGCGATATCCTGGCGTCGCCCACCGGCGCGTAGAACTCGCCCCGTTCCCTGATGAGGGGCGCGAAGCGCCTGAAATTTTGCATGAACGCATTGGGCCAGAGGTGGGTGTAGGCGATGCCCGATTGGTTGATGCGCTGCTCGATCTCCCCGTGCCAGCGGCGGATCGTGGTCGGCGCGTCGGGCGCGGCCTTGATCGCCGACATCTTGACGATGCGACGGACGCCTGCCCGCTTGGCCGCCTCGACCGCGCCCAACTCGAGTTCGACCATCGCTTCGGAGAAGGCGCAGAGGAGCGAGAGGCAGGTGATCCCCTCGAACGCGGCGTCGAGGGTTTCGGGCCTCGCGAAGTCCCCCTCGACATAGTCGAGGTCCTCGCCGAATTGCCGCCTGGCGCGCGCCACGTCGCGGCTCATGATGCGGAAGGGCCGGTTCATCGCGCGCAGTTGGGCGACGGTGGGGGACCCGGTCGTCCCTGTCGCTCCGGTCAGCAGGATCATGGCCGATCTTCCTCAGTACGGCGCTCCCGAGAGGGACATCATGACGGTGCGCTCGATATCGGCGATCGCTTGAGCCAGCTCCCGGCCGATCAGGTCCATCTTGCGCAGTTGGTCGATGCGCGGGCGGCACTTCTCCATGTCCCTGTCGGGGAAGACTTCGCGGAGAATGTCGCACGCATCCACCAGGCCGATCAGGGCGACATCCCGGGGGTCGGGAATATCTTCGGAGAGCAGGACGTCCCCGATCCGCAGCTTGACCTCCTGCTCCGCGTTGCCGTCGATGGTGGGATAGCGGCGGGCGCGGAAGGCCCACATCACCCTCGCCTCGCGCTGCACGACAATGCCACGCGCCACAAGGCTTTGCAGCGCTTGCTCGCGGATGGCAGGCGCATCTTCAACGGAGAGCTCCCTGATCCAGATCCTTGTGTTCGTCGGCTGCTCTTGCGCCGCGATTTTCGCCAGGGTGGGGTCGAGTATGGGATTCCCGGTGGGTGTCCGGTCGTTGACCACAAGCGATTCAGGGTCGGTGTCGATCCGATAGGCGAAGGCCAGATCCATCAGCACGGCGCCGGCGATGGCACACCCCAGATTGACCTTCGGGATCGGCACGAACGAGCCGTCCTTGTCGTCCAGCAACAGGAGAAGAATTTCCTCGGTGAAGGTCAGCATGGGCCGCGGTCCTGCAAGATTGTCACCAACAGCCTAACGCGAAATTCTGATCTGGGTCACGGCCTGCGTCGCTCTAGGGTCCCCTGCGAACGCGGTCGACCGGGTTCAGCGCGCCGCCGCGACCGGATCACCCGACCGACGCGCGCGGCGCACGACCGCTCCGCCATCGACAAGGGCACCAGGCCGTTGATTGCCGCTGGATATGGCATTACGAATTCTGTTAACTGGCGAGACTGGCGCGGTTGCCCCGTCGGCGGAATCCCAGGCCGCTAGTGGGCGATGGTCGTAGGGGAGGATGAAGGGACCGCCGGACAGCTCTCGCCCGAAGGCCGCGGAAGGACGGTGCCGTTGATGCGTCGTCAGCGCGCGGCGTCGCGGCGACTCAAACGCTTGATCGCCCGGTTCCTGCCGCATGCCGTTCTCATCGCGTTCAGCGCAGCCATCCTTCTGCCGCTGCTGTGGCTGCTCCGCGTGGCGCTCACCGACAAGAAGACGGCGTACAAGATTCCACCGGAATGGGGCCAAGCAAGTATCGGAAACTTTGTCGAGATCTTTACCGGATATCCCTTCTTCAACTATTTCCTCAACAGTGTGACAGTGGCCTTCGGCGCGACCGTCGTCGCTCTGCCGCTCGCCGCCGCAATCGCCTATGCCTTCGCACGGTACAACACCGGCGGAATGACCCTGCGCCTGATTGTGCTTTCGAGCCAGATGCTGCCTCCGGTCATTCTGGTCCTGCCGCTGTTCACGCTGTTCCTCAAGGCCTCGCTGCTCAACAGCTTGCCCGGCCTCATCGTCGCGCACCTGACCATCAGCCTGCCGTTCTTGGCCTGGCTGCTGGTGGCGTTCTTCGACACGAACATCGCCCTCGTGGAGCAGGCGGCACGTGTCGACGGCGCGACGCGCCTTCAAGCGTTCTTGCGCATCACGCTGCCGGTGGCGGCACCCGGGATTCTGGCCGCCGGCCTTCTCTCCTTCATCCTGAGCTGGAACGAATTCCTGTTCGCGCTGATCCTCAGCGGTCCGCAGACCAATACCCTTCCTGTCGGGCTGTCGTCCTTCCAGACACACCGCGGCGTCGACATCTCCCTTTTGTCGGCGGCGACAATTTGCGCGATCCTGCCGGTCTTCGTTCTGCTGCCCTTCATGAAGCGGTATCTGATCAAGGGACTTTCACTGGGTGCACTCAAATGACACGGCACCCCGCGCTCCGGAGCCGCTGGCCCGGAGCAACAACCGGAGGAGCACGGCTCCACATCAAGGGAGGATCAACATGAGGTTGCTGATCGCGTTTACTGCCGCAACCATGCTCTTTGCGAGCGTGGCAAAGGCGGAAACCATTCGCATTCTGATGGAAACGGTGCCGGACACCCGCTACATCCAGGAACTGCTGCCGGAATTCGAGGAAGCATCGGGCATCGATGTGGAGATCGAGGCCATCAGCTATATCGACATGCACTCGAAGCTGGTGCCGCAGCTTATCTCACCCCAGGGAAGCTACGACCTGATCGTCGTCGACTTCTACTGGGTCGGTGAATTCACCAAGGCGGGCTGGCTGATGCCGCTGGATGATCTCGCCACCCGCGACGGGGTCGATGTCGACGTGTATGTCCCCAAGCTCATGGATCTGGTCGGGCGTGTCGACGGCACGCTCTTCATGCTGCCGTTCTACAACTATTCGATGGCCGTGATCTATCGCCAGGACCTGATCGACGATCCCGCGGAACAGGCAGCCTTCAAGGAGAAATACGGAATCGATCTCAGGGTCCCCGAGACCTGGGACGAATACTGGAAGCAGGTCCAATTCTTCACGCGCGACAACGACGGCGACGGCCAGCGCGACTTTTACGGAACCGTCATTCAGGGGCAGCGCGGCGACTGCATCTCGATGCAGTGGGCCAACTATCTCTATTCCCAGGGGGGCCGCTATCACGACGAGAACTGGAATCCTCTGCTGGACAGCCCCGAGGCCATTCGGGCCATGGAGTACTACCGCGACGCCGTGGTGAACTACAGCCCGGCCGGTTCGGAGGCCTACTGCTTCGACGAGGCCTTCAACGTCATGGCGCAGGGCAGGGCCTACAGCTTCGTCACCTTCAACATCCTCTATGCCGGTTTCGAGGATCCGGAATCCTCGACGGTGGCCGGAAAGGTCGGCATCGCGCCCAATCCGGGCGGTGGCCTGAACGGCGGCTGGGGCTGGGCCATTCCCAATTCGAGCCCGAACGTGGAAGCCGCGTGGACCTTCATCAAGTGGGCCGAATCGGCTGAGATCGCCAAGCGGCGCGCTCTGCTCGGCGGGGCTCCGACACAGGCGCCGATCTTCACGGATCCCGATGTGGTGGCGGCGCGTCCCTACTACCCGATCCTCGGCGAGATCCTTGCCGGCACACAGGACTTCCCGGTCTTCACCTACACGACCGAGTTTGTCGAAGAAGTGGGCCGCGAGCTGAACCTGGCCGCGATCGGCGAGAAGCCGATTCCCGAGGCCATGGCCGATGCCCAGAGGGAGCTTCGCGACCTGCTCATCAAGGACGGCAAGATCGCCGAATAGCGGGCCAGCCGCACGCACATGTCACCTGTAACGGGTGGCAATTTGACGCTGACACAGCGGGACCGGCGCTTTGGGTATCTTCTCACTGCGCCCGGTCTCGCTGTGTTGCTGGTCGTCATCACCTTCCCGCTGATTTTCACTATCTTCACGAGCTTTTACGACTACACCCTGCTCACCCCCAATCACGACACGTTCGTCGGCGGAGAAAAGTATCAGGAGGCAGCCGAGGAGGAGTACCTTCCGGGCTCGCTGTGGGTGACGACGAAGTTCGTCCTGGCCTCGGTTGTTATCGAATTCATCATCGGCTTCGTCGTGGCGCTCTCGCTCAACGCCATCGACCGGTTCAAGACGGTCTACTACCTGATCCTGCTTGCGCCGCTGCTCATCAACCCCGTGGTGGTCGGGCTGTTGTGGCGCATGCTGCTCCATTCCGAACTCGGCATCGTCAACTACGCCATCGGCCTCGTCGGAATCGGCCCGGTGAGCTGGCTCGGCGATCCCACGACGGCATTTTGGACCGTGGTGCTCACCGACATATGGCATCAGGTCTCGTTCATGGCGATCCTGCTTCTGGCCGGCCTCTCGGCCCTGCCCCGCGAGCCCTATGAAGCAGCGCGCATGGACGGTGCGTCGCCGTTGCGCTGCTTCATCTACATCACCTTGCCGCTGATGCAGCCGGTCATCGCCGTTGCGCTCCTTCTGCGCATGATCTTCGCGATCAAGACGTTCGATATCGTCTTCATCATGACCAAGGGCGGCCCCGGCACCGCCACCGATTTCATCAGCTATTTCATTTATCGCGCAGCCTTTTTCGGTCTCGATATCGGACGCGCATCGGCGATGGCGGTGGGATTGCTCATCATCATCATCGTGCTGACGGTTTTTCTGTATCGCTACATGCGGTCGCTGACGTAGGAGGGATGGGAGGTGGCCGAGATCGGGCTGCGGAACCTCACCAAGGTTTACGGACAGGATGTCACTGCCGTCGACAGGATCGACCTCGACGTCCGGGACGGCGAGTTCATGGTTCTTCTGGGGCCGTCAGGGTGTGGAAAGTCCACGACTCTGAGAATGATCGCCGGCCTCGAGGCGATCACCTCGGGAGAGATCATGATCGACGGCGCCGTCGTCAACGATGTCGATCCGGCGGAGCGCGACCTCGCCGTCGTCTTCCAAAACTATGCGCTTTACCCGCATATGAGCGTCGCGGGAAACCTCTCCTTCGGCCTCCGGCTACGCAAGATGCCACGCGACGAAATCGATCGCCGCATCGCGACGACGGCAGAGATCCTCGGGATCGGGGACCTGCTGAAACGCCGTCCGCGGCAACTGAGCGGCGGTCAGCAGCAGCGGGTGGCGCTGGGCCGCGCCCTGGTCCGCGATCCCGCGGCGTTCCTGTTCGACGAGCCGCTCTCCAATCTGGATGCCAAGCTGCGCGCCGCGATGCGCACGGAACTGATCAAGCTTCACCGCATGCTGGGCAAGACCATCGTGCATGTCACGCATGACCAGGTCGAGGCGATGACGATGGGCGAGAGGATCTGCATCATGCGCGATGGCCGGATCGTCCAGGTCGGGCCGCCGCTGCAGGTCTACCGCAACCCGGCCGATACCTTCGTTGCAGGCTTTCTCGCGAGCCCGCCGATGAACCTGCTCGATGCCCGGTTCGGCGGCCCGACGGGCCTGGATTCCGTCGAACTGCCGCCGATCAGCCTGCCCTTGCTTACGGAACACCAGGAGGCGTTACGGGGCCGGGCCGGGGGCACGATCACGCTGGGCATCCGGGCCGAGGATCTCGACGTCCATCCCTCCGCCGCCCACCATGGCGCGATGATTGTCACTGTGGTGGCGGTGGAGGCGCTCGGGCCGGAAGTGATCCTGGTGGGGGCGCTCCCCGGCGGTCAGGAAATCTCGGCCCGGCTCGAAGCCGACTTCGCAGCGCCGGCAGGCTCCGAAGTCGAGCTCCATGCAGATCTCGAACGCCTGCACTTCTTCGACGCCGACACGGGACGCGCCGTGACGTAACGCGGATTCTCTACACGGTCAGGCGGCGGGCAAGTCGGCAAGTGACGGGTAGAGCGTCTCCAGCCGGCGGTAGAGATCGCGATAGATGCCGTAGGCGTTGCGGTAGGCTTCGGTCCGGCTGACGTCGGGTTCGAAGATGCGATCGCACCGGGCGTAGCGACCGATCTCCGACCAATCGTCGAGCGCGCCCGTGCCCATGCCTGCCACGAAGGCCGCACCGAGGCTGGAGCCGGGATGTTCGAGCAGCCGCTCCACCGGTCTTTCGAGGATGTCGGCCGTAATCTGCATCCAGAGATCGCTGACCGCACCGCCGTCGCACGCCAGAACCCGGCCGACGCCGCAGTCCATCTCCTCGAAAACATCCATGTGGTGACGGAAGCCGAACGCCACCGATTCGAGGGCGGCACGCCAGATATGGCGCAACTCGTGGTGGAGCCCGAGGCCGACCAGCGTGCCCTTCGCGCGGGGATCGTGCAGGGGCGTCTTCTCCCCGAGGAAGTACGGCAGCAGCACGAGGCCACCGGCCCCCGGCGGCAGGTCATGTGCCTGGTCATCCAGCCAGGCATGTGGCGTCTGCCCGGCGGCCCGCGCGGCTTCGGAGTCCGCCTGCCCGAGCTGCGCCACGATCCAGTTCAGCACGCTTCCGCTCGCGGCCATGCAGCCGTTGCTGACGTAGAGCCCCGGCACGATGTGGAAGTCGATGAACATGCGCGGGTCAGTCACCGGACGCTGACATGTGAGCATGATGTCCCCGGCACCCCCGAACTTGACCACCAGATCGCCTTGATCGCAGGCACCGGCGACGAACGCCGATGCGATGTGATCGGCGCAACCGGTCACCACCGGTGTCCCGGGAACGAGGCCGGTCTCCTCCGCCGCCTGCCGCGTGACGGCGCCTGCGGGTTCGCCGGAGGCCCGCAGCGGTGGCAACCGGTCGAGCGATATTCCGCCGAGGCGAACCAGGTCTTCGTCGAGGCCGTCCCCCGCGAGGTTGTAGAACCCCGCCTCGAGCGCCCAGTTCCCTTCGATAGAGACGGTTCCGGTCAGCCGGAACGTGATGTAGTCGTAGGACCCCATCACGGTCTTCGCCTGGCGGAAGCATTCGGGCTCGTGACGCGCGAGCCAGAGAAGCTTGGGCGCCACGACCTGCTGATTGATGCTGCCCCCGGTGCGCCGGAACCAGTCGTCGCCGTCGACGCGCCGCTTCAGCTCCTCGATTTCATCGACGGCGCGGGCGTCGTTCTGCTGGATCGACGGGCGCAGCGGCCGGCCCGCTCCGTCGAGAAGGATCACCGTGGGCACCATCCCGGTCACAGCGACCGCCGTGATCGCGCCTGCATCTAGTCTGGCGGTCCGCAGCAGGTCCGGCACGAGGTCGCAGACGTTGGACCACCAGAGCTCGGTATCCTCTTCGGCCCAGTTGGCGTGGCGCGAGACGAGTGCGCTGGGCCGCGACGCCGTGGCGAGGACACCGCCCTCGGTATCGATCAGAATACCGATTGTCGATGTCGTCCCGATATCGAGGCCGAGCAGACAGCTCATCACCCGCGAACCTTCGAGACGACCTCCATGAAGCGCGCGACGCGGTCCCGGTCGACCGCGTTCCAGGTATCGCCATCGATCTTGAAATGAGTGCCGACGATGCAGCCATCGGCCACCTTCAGAATATCGGCGATGTTGTCGACGGTGCAGCCGGTGTTGGCGAGGACCGGCGTGCCGGGGACGGCGCGCGCAACACGCTCGAGGCTCGCCTGGTCCACCGCCTGGCCGGTCATTGGACCCGAGACGAGAACGGCGTCGGCGAGCGACGAAAAGACGGCGCTTCCGGCCCGCGCCTCAACGGAACGGGCTCCCAGCGGCGCGGCGAACTCGGCGTTGATGTTGAACATGAGCTTCAAATCGTCGCGGCGGAGGTCGTGACGCATGCGAAGTGCGCGGGCAGCGGAGGGCTGCCACAGACCCATGTCGGAATCGTAGACCCCGGTGAAGATTTCGCGCGCGAAGACCGCATCCGTGGCGACAGCCAGCGCCACGGTCGCCACCGGGTCCCAGAGATAGTTGACACCGTAGGGAACGCGCAGCGCACCCTTGACCGCCGCGATGACGGCCGCCATGGCCGCGAGGCTCTCCGGCGAGGCCTCCAGCAGGTAAGGCCGGTCGCCTTCGTTGCCGAACATGACGGCATCGACGCCGCCGGCCTGGAGAGCTTCGAGATCACGTGCGACATGGTCGATGATGGCCTGCATGCCGCCACCGGCGTCGTAGAGCGGAGCCCCAGGCAACGGCAAGAGATGGGCCATCGCGATGACGGGGTTGCCCGTGCCCGTACAATCCTTCAGCCAGGTCATGACGTCCCTGTTTTGCCGGTCGTTAGTCCATCAGGACGCCGCCGCTGGCGTTGATCGCCTCCCCGGTCAGAAAACCGGAAAGATCGCTCGCCAGAAAGACGGCAATCGCCGCAACGTCCTCGGGCTCCTCGAGCCGGCCCAGGGGTGTTGCCGCGATATACTCGTCGCGGACGGCCTGCGCGGTCATGTTGCGCAGCTTGCCCTCCCACACGACTTCGCGCTCCTGCATGGACGTGCGCACATAGCCGGGACAAACCGCATTGACGCGAATGCCGTGCTCGCCGACCTCCCGCGCCAGCGACTGCGTGAATCCGATCACGGCAAACTTGCTGGCCGCGTAGTGCGCGAGCAAGGGCGCGCCGATCTTGCCCGCAAGCGAAGCCGTGTTGACGATCGCGCCCTTCTCGCCGGCGGCGAGGAAGTGACGGACGGCCTCCCGGTTGGACAGGAACACGCCCTTGGCATTCACCGCCATGTTGGAATCCCATTCCTCCTCGGTGAGGTCGGCCACGGGGTTCATCGTCGAAATGCCCGCGTTGGCGGCCAGTAGATCGAGACCCCCTATCCAGTCGGCGGCGCTGCGGAAGACACTCGCAGTCTCCGCCGCGTCGGTGACGTCAAGCCTGTAGGCGCGTGTTGCTTCGCCGAGGCGTTCGGCGACATCGCGGGCCCCGTCGAGGCTGATGTCGCTGACGGCGACCAGCGCGCCCTCGCGAGCGAAGGCCTCTGCAATGGCGCGTCCGATGCCGGTGGCCGCACCCGTGACGAGGGCCCGCCTGCCGGCAAGCAATCCACTACTCTGGTTCATAACTCAATCGCACCGGTTGGAAGCAGCGGGGTCATGGTATCACGCAGGAATCGGCACGGGCAGGCGGCAGCACGCATTCCTCCCGAAACCGGCTGACAGTCACCAGCGTGGCGACATCGGCCGGAACGATCGGCGTCATATGCGGGAGGGGCGCTCGGCTGCGATGAGGCCGGCCACGAGCCCGAGGCCGACGCCCGAGACCGCGAGCATCACCCACCAGGACGCGGCCCAACCGCCGAGGCCTTCGACCGCGGTGGCCATCACCGGTGGCCCGAGAAGGCTGCCGAGCGCGGCCCCCTGCACCACGAAGCCGCTGGCCATGGCGACGAAGGCAGCCCGTGGCGCATGAGCGGCCGCACCGGCGATCGCCGCCGCCGGCAGCAGGCCGCCGACAGCACTGAACACGAAGGCAAGCACGATCTTGAGGTCGGCCGGCGTTCCGGTCAGGAAGATGCCGGCGGAGGACCCGCCCATCGCGCAGAAGGCGATCCCGATCAGCACCCAGCGCCGCACGCGACGGTGCATCAGCCAAGCGGCGGCAAAATTGCCGAGGGCGTTGCTCGCCACCACCATCGCGCCCCAGACGGCCGCGCCGGCCGCGCTGCGCCCTTGAGTCTCGATCAGGAAGGTCGGCAGCCACGTCATGATGGCGAACCACTGCAGCGTGTAGAGCGCGAACGAGAGACCGAAGAGCCAGAGCGCCGCCCGAATCAGGGTCGTGCGCACGCCGGACCAATCGAGCGCCTCGGCGTCGAAGGTGGCCGGCCAGCGCCGCGGATGCAGGCTCCAGCCCAGCGCCACCATGAAGAGGGCCGCCAATGCCGCACTGACGAGCCAGAAGCCGCGCCAGCCGACGGCTTCGAGCAGCGCCGGCGCGATCAGCATGGCGATTGCCATGCCGATAGGCATGTAGGCGCCCCAGATGCCGAAGGCGAGGCCGTAATCGCGGGGACGCGCCGCGGTGGCGATCAGCTTGGGCGCCGTCACCGTAATGCCGACGAAGCCGAACCCTTCGATAAAGCGCGCGATCAAGAGCCAGGTGCTGCCGCTCACCAGCCCGCCCATCAGGCTGCCCGCGCCGAGAAAGGCCACGCCTAAGAGCATCAGGCGACGCGGGCCGGCGCGGTCGGAAAGCAGCCCGACGGCGACGCCGAGGGCCGCGCCGATCGCGTAGTAGATCGAGGTGAGCCACCCCGCGGTGACGAAATCGAGCCCGAGGCTTTCGCGCAGCACCGGCAGTGCCGGCGGCACCTTGCCGACTTGAAAGCCGGCGAGGATTCCGGCGCCGAGGGCCATCAGCACGATGTCCCATCGAGTGACTGTCGCGGATGCCGGTTCCCGGCTCACGGTGCGCGTCGGCCTCGTTGCTGCCGGCGTTCGCGCCTGGGACGATCGGTCATTCGGAAAACTCGGGGCGGAACGCCTGGAACGTCATTCCGAGCACCTCCCGCGCTGGACCCGGATCGAGCGTCAGATCCATATTCATCCGCTCGAGGCTCGCGGCACTGTAGCCTGCACCCGTCAGCAGAAGCCATACGCGGAAGGCCAACCGCGCGGGCCCGAGCGGCAGGTAAAGCAGGAGGGGGCGCCGCCCCAGGGACTGGAAAATCCGGCGAACCATATCCCGGTAAGTCAGCGTCTCGCCGCCGGGCAGGCCCAAAATCGCATCGGCAGCACCGGGCGCGTCGAGGGCGGCGACCATGGCCAGCGCCACGTCATCGGCGTGGATCGGCTGGCGGCGCCCGGTGGCGGGCCACGCGACGGGCACGAACCCGAAGCGCCGCGCCACGGCGGCAATAGCGCTGACATTGCGGTCCCGCCCCGGATCGTAAATCAGGGTCGGCCTCAAGATCGTCCAGGCGATCCCCCTCTCCCGGCAAAGCCGCCCCACGTCTTCCTCGGCTTGCCGGACATCTTCCGACCTGGCGCGCTCGGCGGGGTCGGAACTGCTCGTCGCGTATATCACGCTGGCCGTGCTCAAAGCGACCAGCCTTCTACCTCCCGTCATCCGTGCGATCAGTGGCGGCAGCGCGGCGATGGGCACGAGAGAGAACATGTCCGCAGCGTCGCCAACGCGCAACTCCCCTTCCGCCGAGAGAGCGCGCCAGGAGAATCCCCGCGCTTCTTCCCGCGGCGCAGGCGTAGAGCGCCGGCTCAGACATTGCCCCGTGACCCCGCGCTCCGTGAGGCTCCGGACGAGGTGGCGGCCGATCATGCTGGACGCACCGAAGACCACGGCGTGCGGCCCTTCGCCTCCCATCGGCGCGCCGTCAGCCGTCGACCGCGTCCCGCACGGCGCGGGCGATTCGCATGGCCGTCGGCTCGTCGAGGTCGGCGTGCATGGGCAGGCACAGCACCTGGCGACTCAGCCGCTCGCTGACCGGCAGCGAGCCCGGCCCCTCGCCCCAGCCGCGGTAGGCCGGCTGCAGGTGCATCGGCACCGGATAGTGGATCGCGGTCGGAATTCCCTGCCCTGTCAGCGCCGCCTGGACCTCGTCGCGCCGATCCAGCCGGATCGTGTACTGCGCCCAGGTGCAGCGACGCTCGGGCAGCCGACCCGGCAGCCCAACAGCCCCGGCAAGCACCGAATCATAGAGCGCCGCCACCCGTTCGCGGGCGTCGATCTCGGCATCGAAGGCGGGCAGTTTGACCAGCAGAACCGCAGCCTGGAGGGTATCGAGACGGCTGTTGAGGCCGACTCGAACGATGTCGTACTTGCCGTCGCCCTGGCCGTGCTGGCGTATCGAGCGCCAGCGCGCGGCCTGCGCCGCATCGTCGGTGAAGAGCGCGCCACCGTCCCCATAGCCGCCGAGCGGCTTGGCCGGGTAGAAGCTGCTGGCGGTGACCGGCGCGAGCGCCCCGACGGGCCTGCCGCCGCTCGCTCCGCCGAAGCTCTGGGCCGCATCGTCGATCAACAGCATCCCCCGCTCCGCCGCGATCGGCGCGAGCGCGTCATAGTCCGCCGCCTGGCCGAAGAGGTCCGCCGCAATCACGGCGCGCGGCACGAGACGTCCCTCGTCCGCCACACGGGCGGCCCGCACCGCGAGGTCGGCGGGGTCCATCATGCAGCTCTCTTCCGCCACATCGACGAAGACCGGCGCAGCCCCCACCAGCGCCACGACGCCGGCTGTCGCGGGAAAGGTGAAACCGGGCACGAAGACTGCATCGCCCGGGCCGATCCCCTCGGCCATCAATGCTATCAGCAGGGCATCCGTGCCGCTCGCGCAGGTGACTGCGTGGGCGGCACCGGCCCGCGCGGCGAGCGCCGCCTCGAGCTCGGCCACCGCCGGCCCCAAGACGAAGCGGCCATCCTCCAGGACACCGGCGATGGCGGCGTCGATATCGGCCTTGAGGCGCCGGTACTGCGCGCCGAGGTCGATGAATGGGACGGGGTCGAGGTTGGTGTCTCGGTCGGTCGGTGACATGCGTTTCCAACTACATATATAGGTCGCGCCGGGAGACGTCGCGGTGCCGGCGCCGTCACGTCATCGCGCGGCGCTGTCACGTTTCACGCACCCGGTGGGGAAGAATCCGGTGCGCCGCATTGCATCGGCGCCGGCTTGTCGTTAACCTTTTATATCACCGCGATACGTCAGGTTCATGGACGAACGGGCGACGAACCGGCGATTCCCCATGGCGACAAGGCTTCCTATCGGCGGCGCGGACGCGCAGGCTGCCACGATGTCCAAGGCCGCGCGGCTGCGCGGCCTGCTCCACGCCCCTGCCCTCTCCTTCATCATGGAGGCGCACAACGGGCTCTCCGCCAAGATCGTGGAAGAGGCCGGGTTCGAGGGCATCTGGGCCTCGGGCCTCTCGATGTCGGCCGCGCTCGGCGTGCGCGACAACAACGAGGCCTCCTGGACCCAGGTCCTCGAAATGCTGGAGTTCATGGCCGACGCCACCACGATCCCCATCCTCGTGGATGGCGACACCGGCTATGGCAATTTCAACAATGTGCGGCGCCTGGTGAGGAAGCTTTGCCAACGCGGCATTGGGGGGGTCTGCATCGAGGACAAGCTCTTCCCCAAGACCAACTCCTTCATCGGCGAGAACCAGCCGCTGGCGGACGTGGACGAGTTCTGCGGCCGCATCAAGGCGGGCAAGGACAGCCAGAGCGACGACGACTTTCAGATCGTGGCGCGCGTCGAGGCGCTGATCGCCGGCTGGGGCATGGACGAGGCGCTGCGCCGGGCGGAGGCCTATCACCGGGCCGGCGCCGACGCGGTGCTGATCCACTCCAAGAAGGAAACCGCCGACGAGATCACCGGCTTCTGCGAGTCCTGGGGCGGCCGGGCGCCGGTGGTGATCGTGCCGACCATGTATCACCGCACGCCGACGCAGACGTTCCGGGACGCCGGGGTCTCCATGGTGATCTGGGCGAACCACAACATGCGGGCTGCGGTGTCCGCGATGCGCCAGGTGAGCAAGGCGATCAGGGAGAGCGAATCCCTTGTCGCCGTCGAGGAGGAGATCACGCCCGTACGGGAGGTCTTTTCACTCACGGGCCAGGCAGAGCTCGCTGCCGCCGAGGCGCGCTATCTCGCCGCGGGCGGCGGACAGCGCGCGATCCTGCTTGCCGCCTCGCGTGGCGAGAAGCTCGGCCCGCTTACCGAGCGGCGCCCGAAGTGCATGATCGATGTGCGCGGCGAGCCCCTGCTCCAGCGCCTCGTCCGAACGCTCAACGAGAGCGGCCTGCGCGACGTGACGGTAGTGCGCGGCTACCGCAAGGAGGCGATCGATCTCGCCGGCATCGAGGCGGTGGACAACGATCGCTTCGACGAGACTGGCGAGGCCGCCTCCCTCGCCTGCGCCTACAACCGGCTCTACGGGCCGTGCCTGGTCTCTTACGGCGATATCCTGTTCCGCCGGCATGTGCTGGAGGGGCTCCTCGCCGCCGACGGCGACATCGTTGCGGTGGTGGACGCGCGGCGCCTGCCCGACTCCTCGCGCGCGCCTGACCGCGCGGTCGACTGGGTGCGCTGCTCCCGGCCCTTCACCGGCGGCTATCTCGACGACGACCGCGTGACGCTGGAAGCGATCGGGAGCGATGCAGCCGGGGCCGACGGCGCTCACGGCGAGTTCATCGGCCTCGTCAAGCTGAGCGAAGACGGTGCTGCGCTGGTGCGAGGCGCACTCGACGCGCTGACCAAGGACGGCACCCTCGACCGCGCCGACCTGCCCGACGTCCTCGCTTACATCGTCCGCCAGGGCGTCGCCATCGACGTGCTCTACGTCACCGGCCACTGGCTCGACGTGGACGACGCCTTCGACCTCGCCTCGCTCCGTAACCTGGTGTAGCCGCGGCGGAAGACAAGCCGCAGACCCTATCCGACACGATTACGGGCGGCGGCGCGATGACTGTCGCAGCGCCGGACTTCGATCCGATGCTGCTCTCGGTGCTCTCCAGCCGCTTCGGCGCCATGCTGCGCGATTGAGCAACGGCGTGCTCCGCGCCAGCAAGTCGAGCGACATCAAGATCGTGCGCGCCGCGCGCGTCCCGCGCGACGCAGGCCGTGACCCTGCTGAGACATGCGGGCTAGAAGCGGATGATGGAGCGCCCGAGAATACGGCCTTCCCTGAGGTCGGTAAGGGCGTCGTTGACTTGCTCGATGGTGTAGCTGCGCGTTACCAGCTTATCCACGGGAAATTTGGCCTCGCTGGAGAGACGCAAGTACATGGGAAAATCCTTATCCGGTATGGACGAACCGTGGCTGCCCCGGTACTGGCGCTGGTGAAAGACAAAATGCTCGCCGTTGAGTTTGAACTCGGTCTGTGGCCAGCCGATGAGAACCGCCATACCGCCGGTGTTGTCGGCGCCCGGGCCGCCGCTGCGCACCATCTCGATAATGGACTCGTGGGTGGACACCGTACCCACCGCATCGAACGCATAGTCGGCGCCCTTGCCGGTGATGTCCCACACCGCCGCGACCGGATCGTCTCGGCTGGCGTTGATCGTGTGGGTCGCGCCCCATTGCCTGGCGAAATCGAGCTTTTCGTCAGCCAGGTCGACGGCAATAACCGGGTAGGCCTGCACCAGCGATGCCATCTTGAGGGCGGATAAACCGATACCGCCGGCGCCGACCACCACCACGGATTCCTCGGCCCGCACCCCGGCGGTGTGCAGTACGGCGCCGGCGCCGGTCAGGACAGCGCAGCCGATGATGCTGCTCTCCGGGCTGGCGTGTTCGGGCGCAATCTTGACCGCCAGCTGGTCGCTGGCCAGACAATGCTCGGTAAACGTGCCGATCGGGCCGCCGAGCGGCTTGTCCTGAAACGTCGTCCCGATAGGAGCAAGACCTTCGATGAAATCCCTGCCCGGGAAGCCCCCGCGGGGAACCCAGGTCGTGATCGCCCAGTCGCCTTCCTGCAGGTGTGTGACGTCTTTCCCGACGTGGGTGACCACACCGACGCCCTCGTGGCCGAGCACGCAGGGACAACTCTCCTCAGGAATCTTGGTCAGTTCGTGAATCTGCGAGGCACAGATGCCGGTGGCCGTCTGTTTGACGATGACTTGATTGGGGCCCGGATCCGGAACATCGATTTCGTCGATAAGCAGCGGCTCGCCGGGAGCGGTCATGATGGCGGATCGTGATTTCATCGTTGGGTTCTCCGCGTTTCAGTTTGGCAAGGCAAGGATTGCGGGCGGCATCGCCCGGCGCGAAGGTCTTCACCGATACGGCCGGTGGGTACCACGGCATGACCGGCTTCGATCATGAACAGGTCAACCACAATATCGGTGAGTATGTTCGGGGCATGGCCCACACGAACGGCATCGAGTCTTTCTGGGCCATGTTGAAGCGCGGCTATCAAGGCACCTTCCACCACTTCAGCGAAAAGCACCTTGATCGGTACGTCACGGAGTTCGCCGGACGGCACAATGCCCGGAACGATGACACCGTTGACATGATGCGAGGCGCGGTTGCTGGCATGATCGGTCGGCGGCTGATGTACCGCGACCTGATTTCCGACTAGGGAGGCGCCCCCTTCAGCATCACCACTACGAGAAACTTTACGGCCTCATTTTCGGCGGCTCTCCAGAAATATCGGTGGCATTTGAGAGGAATTCCCACAATAGCCAGTCGGGAGAGCCTCTTGCAAAACAGCTGAGGCGAGCGGCTTTTCTGCCTGAGTGAAGGCCTTTGCGGTGGGACCGGCCCACCCTCGTGAGTATCATGTGCTGCCGCAAAACACCGCATGATGCCCACGGAGGAGTGGAGCCGTGTCCCTGCGCGAGATGCTATCGGATTACTGGTACGCCTTTCAACAAGAGTTGTTCCCGAGGCTCGAGAGCGAGCTTGGCCCGATGGGCGAGCGCTACGAGCTGTTCGTCGCGGTTCTGGAACTGGTGCGGGTCGAGGCTCTTCTGCCCTACTTCCGCGGCCAGGTAGGGCGTCCGGAGGAGGACCGCGCGGCGCTGGCGCGCGCCTTCATAGCCAAGGCCGTGTTCGACGTTCCGACGACGCGCGGCCTGATCGAGCGTCTTGAGGTTGACGGCAGGCTATGGCGGCTGTGCGGCTGGAGCGGTGCCGGCCGGCTTCCGAGCGAGGCGACGTTTTCGCGGGCCTTTTCCGAGTTTGCCGAGAGCGGTCTGGCCAGCCGTCTGCATGAGACGCTGATTGCGCGGACGATGGATGGCCATCTGGTGGAGCACATCTCGCGGGATGCGACGGCGATTGAAGCGCGGGAGAAGCCGGCGGCGAAGCCGAAGGCAGCGAAGCCGAAGCGGCGGCGCAAGCGGGGGCGGCCCCGCAAGGGAGAGGCGCGGGCGAAGGAGCCGAGCCGGCTGGAACGGCAACTGACGATGAGCCTTCCGCAGATGCTGGCGGACCTGCCGAGGGCCTGCGATGTCGGCAGCAAGCGCAACGCCAAGGGCCATACCACCTCCTGGATCGGGTACAAGCTGCACGTCGATACCGCCGATGGCGGGATCCCCGTCAGCTGCATCATGACGTCTGCGTCGACGCATGACTCCCAGGTGGCGATTCCGTTGGGGACCCTGACGGCCGGGCGGGTCGAGAACCTCTACGACCTTATGGACGCGGCCTATGATTCCATCGAGATCTGGGCGCACAGCATCTTGCTGGGCCACAAGCCGATCATCGACGTGAACCCCCGCCGCTCGGTCGACATGAAAGAGGCGTTGAAGCAGGAGAAGAAGGCGCGGCGCACGCTCGGTCTCGTCTTTCCCGAGGAGCGTCGCTACGTCGTGCGCTCGGGGTCCGAGCGGATCAATGGGCGGCTCAAGGATGAGTTCGGCGGCCGCCATGTCCGCGTGCGCGGGTACGACAAGGTTCTCGCCCACCTCATGTTCGGCATGACCGTGCTGACGGCCAGCCAGCTGATGCGCCTCATCGTTCCGCCGATCTAGTCCGGCTCGTCTCCTTCGCCATCACGGTGGCCGCACTTCTCGAAAGACGGTGCGGCCAAACGCGCCCGAAGTTCGACGAAAATACCGAATCGGAGGCTGTGCCAACGCCGATCCGACCATGGTCGCCATCAAAATCGCACCAATTGCCGTGCGCGGACGTCGTTGCTAGCTTGGGTGTTCTTGCGCCGCTCCGAATCGATCAGAATTTTGCAAGCGGCTCGGGATAGTACCCTTGCACAGAAAACGGCACCAAAAGGTGCCGTTTCGTTTTTCGGTGCCGCCAGAATGTACCGGTGGCTGTGCTATGTTCGGTTCTTGAGAACTCCATCCCCTTTAGGATTTCGTGTACTTCTGCCTCAGACGAAACCCGTTGTGCGATCATCGACCCGCCGTCGCGCTTTCGCGGGATGGCTCAATTATGAAGGAAATAACATCGGCCCCTTCGCTGACGAGTTGCTCTGTTCTACTGTTGACCGCTGACTGTGCACGTCGAGAAAGCCAATCACGCTGGACAAATTCCTCATATGTTAGCTTGTGGGAGATTACATAATCTCTCTTGAAATCTAGCTTCAAAAGCATGCGGATGGCATCTGGCAAATCCGAGAACGCCAGCTTCCGGTCCTGGCTTGCGACAAACAGCCCCGGCAATTCTTCACAAGTGAACACGTGCCATTCATCACGAGCGAGATACCGCACGCAGATTTCTGTGGACACGCTATGTTTCATGTTATTCCTCCCTGATGGTCAATTGGTTTGGTTGCCGTTGTGTTGGGGCGTCGGCCCCCTCATGATCTGGGTCTCGTCGCTCGGCCCCGCCACGCGTGACGGCCCATGCCAGCGCCTCTGGCGCGGCGTCGATGCCCACGTCGGCTTCACATGTCGGCTTTGGTCGGCTGGTAGGCGGCAGGGTCAGTGGCCTTTAGGTCTTGGTCTGCCATCGCCTTGCTCCGTGAAGCTGTGTCCACACGATGGGTATAGTGAGTAGATACGCATACTCACACATCCCGTCAACAAAAGGAAACTCCCCCACACGGGCATCCGCTGGGGCTGGGGCCCCGCCGCTAGTGTCGGTGGAGCGCAGAGCAGCGAGGTGCGCTCAGCAGCCCGCTCCCCTCTTCGGCACTGCGCGCACGGCAACCCCCTTTCGGCACTATCCGATATAATTCCCAGTGCATTGACGGTTTCTCGGCCAAGCTGGCTGGTCGGCGCAGCGGAGCCGGGGAGCAGCGCAGGATGAACTGACGAGGGCGAATACCGTCTCAGAACAGACTGTGGCACACTCGGTGGCTGCGCCGCGGATCGTTAGGAATGACCGCCATGGAAGACCAGCCCCTCTCCGAATTCGATACGATCACCGTCGGCGGCGGCGCGATGACGGCGGCAGCGCCGGACTTCGATCCGATGCTGCTCTCGGTTCTCTCCAGCCGCTTCGGCGCCATCCTGCGCGAGATGAGCAACTGCGTGCTGCGCGCCAGCAAGTCGGGCGTCATCAAGATCGCGCGCGACATGTCTTGCGCCATCCTCACCTACGATCACCGGCTGGTCTGCATCGAGGAGTGCATCCCGGTGCACGCGGCGGCCATCGACCTCACGACCCGGCCGCTCACCGAGCTCTTCGACGATATCGAAGAGGGCGACGCCTTCCTCAACAACTGCCCCTACACGGGCGTTACGCACCACGCGGACCTCACGCTCTGCGTGCCCGTGTACTTCAACGGCAAGCCGCTCTTCTGGACCGTCTCGCGCGCCCACCATGCCGATGTCGGCGCGCCGATCCCGTCGACCTACCTGCCCTACGCCAAGACGATTTATGAGGAGGGTCTGCATTTCCCCTGCGTCCGTGTGGAGCGGGGCTACAAGGAACTCCGCGACATCATCCGCATGGCCAGGATCAAGGTGCGGGTGCCCGATCTCTGGTACGGCGACTACCTCGCCCAGGTGGGCGCCTGCCGCACGGCGGAGCGCCGGATCAAGGAGCTGGTGGAAAAATACGGGCCGGAGACCATCGCCGCGTTCGTCGAGGCCTGGATGGCCTATGGCGAGCGCCGCGCCGCCGCCGCCATCAGGACGCTGCCGGCCGGCACCTGGTCTTACGAGAACCGGCACGATCCGCTGCCGGGCGTCGCCGACGAGGGAATTCCGGTGCGGGCTTCCGTGACCGTCGATCCCGACGAGGCGACGATCACCGTCGATGTGCGCGACAATATCGATTGCATCCCCAGCGGACTGAACCTGAGCGAGACCTGCTCGATCGCCGCCTGCCGCGCCGGTGTCTTCTACAACATCGACCATACCATCCCCCATAACGAGGGCAGCGCGCGGCGCATCCGGGTGCTGCTGCGCGACAACTGCATCGTCGGCCGGCCGCGCTACCCGGTCGGCACCTCGGTCGCCACCACCAACGTCACCGACCGGCTGGTGAACGCGGTCTCCTGCTGCTTCGCGCAGATCGGGCCCACCCATGGCATGGCCGAGGGCGGCTATCAGCAGGCGCTGGGTCTCGCCGTGATCTCGGGCGAAGACCCCAGGCGGGACGGCCAGACCTACGTCAACCAGATGTTCATCGGCTTTGGCGGCGGGCCGGGGCTGCCGGGGCACGACGGCTGGGTTACCTACGGCGGGCCGGTGGACGGCGGCATGCAAATCCTCTCCCCCACCGAGGTGGACGAGAGCATGTTCCCCATCCACTTCGAGTGCCGGGAGCTCGCCATCGACACGCTGGGCCACGGCGAGTGGGACGGCGCGCCGGGCACGCTCGCCGTCTACGGCCCCGTCGCGGGCGAAATGACCGCGGTCTATTGCAGCGACGGCGATACCTATCCGTCGAAGGGCGTGCGCGGCGGGAGTAACGGCGCGCCCTCGATCAACCAGAAGCGCACCGCCGGCGGCACCCTCGTCACCCTCCCCTCCTTCCACGAGGAGCGTTGCGCGCCCGGCGAAATGTTCCGCTTCGTCACCACCGCCGGCGGCGGCTACGGCGACCCCGCACGGCGCGATCCGGTGGCGGTCGCACGTGCGGTCGACAATGGCTGGCTTAGCCCGGAGAAGGCCGCGGCGGTTTATGCCGTCGCCCTCCGCCGCGCCGCCGACGGCATCCAGCATGTGGTGGACGTGGACGAGACGGCGCGGCTGAGGCAGGCGCGGA
Source organism: Alphaproteobacteria bacterium (assembly GCA_965262755.1). Taxonomy (GTDB): domain Bacteria; phylum Pseudomonadota; class Alphaproteobacteria; order UBA828; family UBA828; genus WTGU01. The sequence continues at coordinate 4,198,103 of OZ253557.1, forward strand.
ACGGCGGGACCGGCGACTAGATGGCCGCTTCTTCCCCGCCCGGGGATTACCGGGTCTGTATCGATATCGGCGGCACCTTTACCGACTGCGTCGTCTCGGACGCTGGCCAGCACTTAAGCATCTTCAAGACGCCGTCCACGCCCGCCGCGTTCGAGCTTGGCTTCATGAATGCGCTGAAGCTGGCGGCCGACGGCTACGGGCGGGCGCTCCCGGACTTCATGGCGCGGGTAGAGCGCATCGTCCACGGCACGACGGTGTCGACCAACGCGCTGCTGGAGGGCAAGCACGCGACCGTCGGGCTGATCTGCACCCACGGATTCCGCGACATCCTCACGCTGCGCGAAGCGCCCAGAAAGCCGCCGTTTCAGTGGCGCCTCACCTATCCCGAGCCCTTCGTGCCCCGGATCAGGACGCGCGGCGTGCGCGGGCGGATCGACGCCACCGGCGCAGAGCATACGCCGCTGGAGGAGGACGACGTTCTCGCGGCGGTCGAGGATTTTCGGAAGCTGGGCGTGGAGGCGGTCGCGGTTTGCCTGCTGTGGTCGGTGGTGAACGGCAGCCACGAGCGGCGCGTGGGCGAGATCGTCAAGGGCGCCTGGCCCGAGGTCCCGGTGACGCTCAGCCACCGGCTCAACCCGATCGCCCGCGAGTATCGCCGTGCGGTCTCTGCCGCCATCGACGCAGCGCTCAGGCCGGTGGTGAGCGCCTATGTCCACGCGCTCGACCGGAGCCTGCGGGAGAGCGGCTACGGCAACGAGCTGATGATCGCGAACTGCCTGGGCGGCATGATGCCGCCTGACGAGATCGCCGAGCGGCCGATCTACAGCGTGATGTCGGGGCCGACGCTGGCGCCGGTCGCCGCCAGACGGCTCACGGATGCGCCCGATCTCGTGGTGGTCGACATGGGCGGCACCTCGTTCGACGTCTCCGCAGTGCGCGACGGCCAGCTCGTCATCTCGCCGGAGGCGATGCTGACCGAGTTCGACATGTTGGGCATCCCCAAGGTGGACGTGCGCTCGGTGGGAGCCGGCGGCGGCTCCATCGCCCACGTCGATGCGGGCGGGCTGCTCCGCGTGGGGCCGGAGAGCGCCGGCGCCGACCCCGGCCCCGCCTGCTACGGCCTCGGCGGTATGCGGCCAACCGTCACCGATGCCGACGTGGTCCTCGGCATCATCGACCCCGACTACTTCCTTGGCGGCAGGATGCACCTCGACAAAGGCGCGGCGGAGAAGGCCGTCGGCACCATCGCCGATGCGCTCGGCATCGAGCTTGCCGCCGCGGCCCGCGTCATCGCGAGCACGGTGGATCACACCATGATCGCCGCCATCGAGGACATCACCGTGCAGGAGGGGATCGACCCGCGCGAGAGCTACTTCGTCGCCGGCGGCGGCGCCACCGCCATGCACATGGGGCAGATGGCGCGGGTGCTCGACATCAAGGGCTACATGGTGCCCAAGTTCTCAGCGGGCCTCAGCGCCTTCGGCGGCCTCATCTCCGATATCGTGTGGGAGGAGACGGCGACGCTCGTCACCGACGCCGCCCGCTTCGATCTCGAAGGTGTCAATGGGGTGCTCACCGAACTGGAGGAGCGGGGCCGCGCTTTCCTTGCGCGCGCGGGCATCGCCGAGCCCGACCAGCGCTTCGAGTACGCCTATCTCGGCCGCTACCAGTACCAGTCGTGGGAGATCGAGGTGCCGTTCGTCGCGCGGGACGGCGCGCGGGAGAATAGCGCGCGTGACGGCGCCCTTGCCACCGGCGACGTGGCCGGGCTCGCCGATGGCTTCCACCGGATGCACGAGCGCATCTACACGATCAAGAACGAGGACGATCTCGTCGAGTTCACCACGTGGAAAGTGCGCGCCATCGGGCCCGCTGCCGCCGACCTCGCGCCTGCGGGAGCCGCAGCGGCCGCGCACGAAGCACGCCCTCACGGCTCGCGCCGGGTTCACCTGCCCAGCCGCGACGCCCCGGAGACGGTTTCGGTCTATCGCGGCAACGACCTTTTGCCCGGCGCCCAGATCGCCGGCCCCGCCATCGTCGAGGAAGCGACGACCACCGTCCTCGTGCCCGAGAACGCGACTGCCGTCATCGACGCGCTCGGCAACTACCGGGTGACGCTGAAATAGCCGCGTCGGGTGAGACTACGACCTCAGCGAGCTCCACCGAAATCGTTCCGGGGCCGCAGCCGAGGTCGAGCAGGCGCATGCCGGATTTGAGGTGTGGCAGCAGGTGCGCGGCACAGTCGGCAGCGTTTCGCCGCTCCAGCGTTTTTCGGAATCGGGGCCGTAGCCCATTGTGTAGGTGGGCGTGGACGCGTTTGTGGTTTCGTCGCGGCTCATCGATGGCTCCTCAACATGGTCGGCGCGGACTGCCCTGGGGCAGCATGACGAGAGGGTGGGCGATGGCGCGCGATACCGCGCCGTGGCAGCATGGCGCGTCGATTGGAAAGCGTCGGCCCGGCAGGAGGAGACCAACGGTTGGCAAAGAGTCTCGAAGGTGCCTGCCATTGCGGCGCGATGGGAGTCGCGCTCGAGATCGAGGACGATACTGCGCTTTCCCCGCGCCACTGCGGCTGCAGCTTCTGCCAGAAGCATGGCAGTCTCTACGTCTCCGCGCCGTCGGGCCGCCTCACGATCACGCTTACCGAGCCCGATCGTGTGAGCCGCTATGCCTTCGGTCACAAGACCGCGACATTTCTCATCTGCAGCCGCTGCGGCGTGGAGGCCGCAGCCGTATGCGAGATGGAGGGGCGCCTCTACGCGGTCCTGAACGCGAACCTGCTCTCGCCGCTCCTCGCCGTGGACCGGGCCTCCGTCCCCATCGCGGATTACGAGGCCGAGGATGTCCCCGGCCGGCTGGACCGGCGCAAGCAGCGCTGGATCTCCAACGTCACCATCGTCGAGGGCTGACGGATACGCCGATTGGATCAGAGGGCGGAAAGAAACTCCGCAAGGACCCCGTTGAACCGCTCGGGATACTCCCAGAACATCATGTGGCCGCCGAACGCCTCCACGCGCGAATTGGGACAGTGCTTGGCCAGGAAGGGCTTGGCGGTCTCGGCCCAATGGTCGGCGACGAAGAAGAGCGACGGAATGGCCGCGTCCGCCTGCTTCGCCTCGTCCAGATAGTTGGCGAAGCACACGTCGGCGATGAGATTGGCGGCGATGAGCGGCGGCGTCGCGAGCGACTGCTCGACCACCCATGCCGTCACCTGGGGCGTCAACTCCCCTTCGATCATGACGTTGTCCGCGTACCAGGTGACGACGCCGCGCTGCCCCTGCGCGGTCTGCACCCCCTGGAAGAACCCGGCGAGATCGGGAATCGCCCCCTCGACCCAATCGCTCCGGTCGTAGCTCAATCCGAGCGGCGGCATGTCGATGGAGACGAGCGCGCGAATTCCGTCCGTGCCGCGATTGCGGACGTGGTGCCAGGCGGTCAGCGATCCTGCGGACCAGCCCGCGAGGACCGGATTTTCCACGGACAGATGGTCGAGAAGCGCGGCCAGATCGGCAGCCTGAGTGGCGTAGTTGTTGCCGTCGCTGGTCACGGTGGAACGACCGTGGCTGCGGGGGTCGAACGAGATGACCCGATAGGAGTCGGCGAACGCGGCGAATTGGTGGTCGAAGACTCTGGTCGTGAAGGTCCAGCCGGGTATGAGGACCAACGGAGGCCCCTCCCCCTCGTCCTCGTAGTAGATGTCGACGCCTGGCGCGACCTCGAAGTAGGCACCGATGCGTTGAGCGGCCATGACACCCTCCTGCATAAGACCGATCGGCGGCGCTGCCGCTTGCAGCTAGCCGCTGCGATAAATGTAGCTGTAAGCGTTGATGGCCGGCACGCCACCCAGGTGGGCGTAGAGAACGCGCGACCCTGCCGGGAAATAGCCCTTCCTCACGAGGTCGATCATCCCCTGCATGGATTTCCCCTCGTAGACGGGATCGGTCATCATCCCTTCCAAGCGGGCGGCGAGGCGGATCGCCTCGTTCGTCTCCGCCGAGGGCACGCCGTAGTTGGGATAGGCGTAGTCCTCGAACAGAACGAGATCGTCGTCGGTGATGGCGCGACCCAGTTCCACGAGATCCGCCGTGTTCTGAGCAATATCCATGACTTGGGCGCGGGTCTGTGCCGGAGTCCCCGACGCGTCGATTCCGATGACTCTGTCGGCGCGCCCATCCTCGGCGAAGCCGACGACCATGCCGGCGTGGGTCGAGCCGGTGACGGTGCAGACCACGATGTAATCGAATGTGACACCGAGTTCTTGCTCCTGCGCCCGCACTTCTTCAGCGAAGCCGACATAGCCCAGACCGCCGAACTTGTGAACCGAAGCGCCGGCCGGGATGGGATAGGGGTTCCCTCCCTTCGCCTTCACGTCTTCGATGGCCCGCACCCAGCTCTCACGAATGCCGATGTCAAAGCCGTCGCTGACCAGTTCAATCTCTGCTCCCATAACGCGGCTCATCAGGATGTTCCCGACCCGGTCGTAGACGGCGTCTTCGAACGGCACCCAACTCTCCTGGACCAGGCGGCATTTCATGCCGAGCTTGGCGGCGACCGCCGCGACCTGCCGCGTGTGGTTGGACTGCACGCCGCCGATAGTGACGAGCGTATCGGCGTTCGATGCGATGGCGTCCGGGACGATGTATTCGAGCTTGCGGATCTTGTTGCCGCCGAAGGCGAGGCCCGAATTGCAGTCCTCACGCTTGGCATAGAGGTCGACCGCACCGCCGAGATGCTCGGACAGCCGATCCAGTTTCTCGATGGGCGTCGGGCCGAAGGTCAGCGGATAGCGTTCGAATTTGTCCAGCATCCGATCCTCCCGCTCGTGTGAGGCGCCAATTGCCCTCCATCAAGCGCGGCGCCGATCGTCCCCATGCGCATGGCACGAGGGACGGCGATCACCGCGGCACCATCCCAACACAACCGGCCTTGCTTCGTCCACCGCTGGAAGCGCACGACCGAAAGTCAGCAAGAAAAGAACGCCGCCCCGTCAGGGGCGGCGTTCTCCGGGAGAATCGTGTGTCAGATAACTAGCTGCTTGCGCACGGGTTGCACCCGCCACAAGGATTGCACGGGTCGTCTTCATCGACCGCACAGGGGTTGCACCCGGCGCACGGGTTGCAGGGGTTGCACGCATCGTGCGAGTCCGCGACGACGAGCGGCTGCTCCCCGGCCGAGGCGGCCGTGGGTGCAAGCGCGGCGCCCGCCGCCATCGTGATTACGCTCACTGCAATGACGGTTTCTTTGATCATCGGTAGCCTCTCCTCGCAGATTTTGGTTATTGGCTGCGCGCGATCGCCTGCCCAGGCGGTCCAAGCGGAACCAGCTCTCATAATGGGACAAGCGGGCATCGGCGGGAAGTGGCGCGGCGCTGTTATCGCGGTAACGTGATCATGCTTGACCCGGTGGCACGGCACGCGCGGCCCCAAGTCCATTCAGAGCGGTACCGTTCCCCGAGGGTAGGAATCGACTATGCTGGCCACGCGGCATGACGGGCACCCAAATGACAGTTCGGCGCGGGCTCAGGCCTTTGAGAGAACAGGCGTAGACATGCCGGATCGGGAGGGCGACAGGCTGAGCGGGCGTGTACGCCGTTACGCGCGGGTCGGAACCTCCATGGGCGGAATCGCCGCGCGCATGGCGGGGCAGCGCTATCTCGGCCTGCCCGCGGATCGGGAGCGGAACGCCGCCGAGCTCAGGCGCGCGCTCGGCGGCCTCAAGGGGCCGTTGATGAAGGTCGCGCAGCTGCTCGCGACGGTCCCCGGCGGCCTTCCGGACGAGTATTCCGAGGCGCTCGGCGCCCTCCAGTCGCGAGCACCGGCGATGGGCTGGGGATTCGTCAAGCGGCGCATGTCTGCCGAGCTCGGACCCGACTGGCGCTCTGCCTTCGCAGATTTCGAGATGGAGGCTGCAGCCGCAGCCTCTCTCGGCCAAGTGCACCGCGCCACGGGACACGACGGCGCAGCGCTCGCCTGCAAACTGCAATACCCGGACATGGCGTCGGCGGTGGCGGCCGACATCCGTCAGCTCAAGCTCATCTTCGCGGTCTATGCCCGCTACGATCGGGCCATCGATACCGGCGAGATCCACGCCGAGATCGCAGCCCGGCTTCGCGAGGAGCTCGACTATGAGCGCGAGGCCTGCCACATGGCCCTCTACGGCGAGATACTGAGCGACAATCCGGGCGTTCACGTGCCAGTGGTCGAGAGCGCCCTCTCGACCAAGCGGTTGCTTACCATGAGCTGGCTCGATGGTGCTCCTCTCCTCGACTTCAAGGAGGCTCCGGTCGAGCGGCGCAACGACATCGCGCAGCATATGTTCAACGCCTGGTACCTGCCGTTCTACCGCTATGGCGTTCTCCACGGCGATCCACACTTAGGCAACTACACGGTTCGTCCCGACGGCGAGGTCAATCTTCTCGACTACGGGTGCATCCGCGTATTCGGAAGCCGCTTCATCCAGGGCGTGATCGACCTCTATCACGCAGTCAAGAACGATGATCGCGACCTCGCGATTCACGCGTACGAAACCTGGGGCTTCACCGATCTGTCCAACGAGATGGTCGACGCGCTCAACATCTGGGCCGACTACATTTACGGGCCCCTGATCGACGACCGGACCCGGCTGATCGACGAATCGGGGAGCGGCCGCTTTGGCGGAGCAGTCGCGGCCAAGGTGCATCGGGAGATCCGGCGCCTTGGTGGCGTAACCCCGCCCCGCGAGTTCGTCCTGATGGACCGCTCGGCGATCGGCCTCGGCTCGGTCTTTCTTCATCTGAGGGCGGAGCTCAACTGGCATCGCCTCATCGAAGCGCTCATAGAGGACTTCGACGCCGCTCAATTGACCCGCCGGCAGGTCGCCGCGCTCGACCTTTGCGGCGTGCCTGAGGCCGCTTGATGTCCTGTCACAGCCCGGTTCGGACGCGCCATCCGGGCCCATCCCGCAAGCCGGAGACGGGCCTTGGCAAACCGCATCGGGCGGGGCATTGTGGCGCCGCTCCCGGGCAGGCGGAGTCGATGCGGGCATGAGAATCGGGGTTCCGAAGGAGATCGTGCCGGGCGAAACCCGAGTCGCCGCCTCCCCGGATTCCATCAAGAAATTTGCAGCCCTCGGCGTCGAGGTGCTGGTGGAAAGCGGCGCAGGCGCCGGCGCCCAGATGTCCGACGAGGTGTTGGCCGAAGCAGGCGCGCGCATTGTCGTCGACGCACAGACGACTTACGGCGACTCCGACCTCGTGGCCAAGGTCCGCGCCCCGCTCTGCGACGGAAATGTGGCCGACGAGCTCTCTCTGGTGAACCCGGACGCGATCCTGGTGGGACTGCTCGCGCCCCTGCAACAGCGTGAACAGGTTGCCCGATTCGCCGCCCACGGGATCACCTCCTTTGCGATGGAGCTGATCCCGCGCATAAGCCGCGCGCAGTCGATGGATGCGCTCTCATCACAGAGCAACATTGCCGGCTACAAGGCGGTGATCGACGCAGCCGATCACTTCGGACGCATCCTGCCGATGATGATGACCGCAGCCGGCACTATCGCGCCGGCACGCACGGTCGTGCTCGGCGCAGGCGTCGCCGGGCTTCAGGCGATCGCGACGGCCAAGCGCCTCGGCGCGCTGGTCTCGGCCTTCGACGTGCGCCCCGCCGTCAAGGAACAGGTCGAGAGCCTCGGCGCCAAGTTCATCTCCGTGGATGCCGACGCCGGCAATGCCGAGACCGCAGGGGGCTATGCCAGGGAGATGAACGATCAGTACAAGGACCGCCAGGCCGCGCTCATCCACAATACGCTGACGAAGCAGGATATATGCATCACCACGGCGCAGATCCCGGGCAAGCCCGCCCCGGTCCTGATCACGGAGGCGATGGTCAAGGACATGAAGCCCGGCTCGGTGATCGTCGATCTGGCTATCGAGGGTGGCGGTAATTGCGCGTTGAGCGCCTACGACCAGGTGGTGGTGCGCCACGGCGTCACCATCATCGGCCACGCCAACTACCCGGCGCGGGTCCCGGTCGATACCAGCACGCTCTATGCGCGCAACCTCTTCAACTTCATCGAACCGATGATCAATCGGGAGAGCCGCACCCTCGAGATCGATTGGGACGACGAGGTGATACGGGGGGCCTTGCTGACGAAGGGCGGCGAAGTGGTGAATCCGGCGCTCCAGGGCGGGGAAGTCTAGCCGTGGAGCACGTGCTCGAGCTTCATCCGCTGGTCATCGCTGTCACGATCTTCGTGCTCGCGGTTTTCATCGGATACTACGTGGTGTGGAGCGTCACACCGGCGCTGCACACGCCGCTCATGTCGGTCACGAACGCCATTTCGAGCGTGATCATCGTGGGCGCGCTGCTGGCCGCAACGCCGACCGAGGGCAGCGTTGTGGCCAAGATTTTGGGCGGAGTCGCCGTCGGCCTTGCCGCAGTTAACATTTTCGGAGGATTCACAGTCACCCAACGCATGCTCTCAATGTTCAAGAAGAAGTAGGCGGCGCTCCCCATGACCTCCAATTTGGCGGCGATTCTCTATCTGATCGCCGGCGTCTGTTTCATCATGGCCCTGCGGGGCCTCTCGTCGCCCGCGACCGCGCGCAGCGGCAATATCTTTGGCATCGCCGGCATGGTGATCGCCATCGGTACGACCCTCGGCCAGCCGGGGGTCGAGGACTACTTGTGGATCGGCGTCGGCATCGCCGTCGGCGGATTGATCGGCACGGTGATCGCTCTCCGCATCCGCATGACCGCAATGCCGCAGCTGGTAGCGGCATTCCACAGCCTGGTGGGGCTCGCCGCGGTGCTTGTCGCCGGCGCCGCACTCTATGCGCCGGAAACGTTCCACATCGGTACGCCGGGCGACATCAGGCTGGTGAGCCGGATCGAGATGTGCTTCGGCGTGGTGATCGGCGCCCTCACCTTTACCGGCTCGGTCGTCGCCTTCGCCAAGCTTCAGGAGCTGATGACCGGCGCGCCGCTGGTCTTCCGCGGCCAGCATTTGCTCAACCTTGCGCTCATCATCGCGATTGTTGCGCTCGGCGGAATATTTTCCATCGAGCAGCAAGAGAGCGTGTTCTGGGCCATGACAGGCCTCGCGCTGCTCTTGGGCGTGCTGTTGATCGTCCCCATCGGCGGTGCGGACATGCCGGTGGTGATCTCGATGCTGAACTCCTATTCGGGATGGGCAGCGGCGGGTATCGGCTTCACCCTCGAGAACACCGTGCTCATCGTGGTCGGCGCCCTGGTGGGCTCGGCCGGCGCGATCCTGAGTTACATCATGTGCCACGCGATGAACCGCTCCTTCATCAGCGTGATCCTGGGCGGCTTCGGCACCGATTCCTCGCGGCCGGCCACGGCGGCCGACCGCACCCACAAGGCGGGCAGTGCCGACGACGCCGCCTTCATCATGCGCAACGCAGGTACCGTGGTGATCGTGCCGGGCTACGGCCTCGCTGTCGCCCAGGCCCAGCATGCCGTGCGCGAGATGGCCGGTCTACTCCAGAAGGAAGGGGTCAACGTCCGCTACGCCATTCACCCCGTCGCCGGCCGCATGCCGGGCCACATGAACGTGCTGCTGGCCGAGGCCAACGTCCCCTATGACGAGGTTTTTGCGCTCGAGGACATCAACAGCGACATGCCCAATACCGACGTCGCCTTCGTGATCGGCGCTAACGACGTGGTCAATTCGGTGGCGAAGACCGATCCGCAGAGCCCGATCGCGGGCATGCCGATCCTCGATGTGGAGCTTTGCAAGACTGTGCTGTTCGTCAAACGCTCTCTGGCGCCCGGCTACGCTGGTATCGACAATCCGGTGTTCTACCGGGACAACACGATGATGCTTTTCGGCGACGCCAAGAAGATGGTCGAGGAGATCGTGAAGTCCCTTTGACCCGGGGTCTCCTTGCAGAATTACGCCAACCCGCGACATAGCGGCGCGTCATACGCACGAAACGGGAAATTGTCAGGAAACGGCGCCGCCCACTCTGGGGCGGATTCTATTCCTCGCGCTGCGCGCGTTTGCGGGCGAGTTTCCGGGCACGCCGGATCGCCTCTGCCTTCTCCCGCGCCCGCCGTTCCGAGGGTTTCTCGTAGTGGCGGCGCATCTTCATCTCCCGGAAGATTCCTTCGCGCTGCATCTTTTTCTTAAGTGCTTTCAGCGCCTGATCGACATTGTTTTCGCGTACGACTACATGGACCAAATGTCTGGTTCCCTTCGCACGATTTCGGGTTTCATTGCGTCGCGCGCGGCTCTATAGCACGCGGCGCCAAGGCTGTGAAGGCGGCAAGCACACTGCTTGCGGCCGCACACCAGCAGTAGAATAGCACGCGGCGCCCCAACCCGTGAGCGGGAAAGGAAGAACACCATGACGGAGACCACCGCCGCGGTCGGAATCATCATGGGGAGCCAGTCCGACTGGGAAACCATGCGCCATGCCGCCGAGACGCTGGAGACGCTGGGTGTCCCGTTCGAGACACGCATCGTCTCCGCCCACCGCACACCCCGGCGGCTCTATGCGTACGCCGAGGAAGCGCGTGAACGCGGGCTCAAGGTGATCGTCGCCGGCGCGGGCGGCGCTGCGCACCTGCCGGGCATGACCGCCTCGATGACTCCCCTTCCGGTGATCGGCGTGCCGGTCGAGAGCAAGAGCCTGAAGGGGATGGACAGCCTGCTCTCCATCGTCCAGATGCCGGCCGGTGTGCCCGTCGGCACGGTCGCCATCGGGCGCGCCGGCGCGGTCAATGCGGCTTTGCTTGCCGCCGCCATCGTGGCGCTCGGAGATGAGCGGGTGGCCGCCGCGCTCGACGAATGGCGGGCGAATCAGACCGCTGCAGTCGCCGAAACCCCCACGTCGTGATCGCGCCTGGCGGGACCATTGGCATTCTCGGCGGCGGCCAGCTCGGCCGGATGCTGGCGATCGCCGCCGCGCCTCTCGGCTATCGCTGCCATATCTTCTCGCCGGAGCCCGGCGGTCCCGCCGCGCAGGTCTCGGCCGCCGAGACCGTGGCGGCCTACGACGACCGCACCGCGCTGGATGCCTTTGGCCCGGCGGTGGATGTCGTCACCGTCGAGTTCGAGAACGTGCCGGCATCGGCGCTGGAACGGCTCAGCGACCGGGTTCCGGTCCGGCCGGGCGCCCGCTCACTCCAAGTTGCGCAGAACCGCGTCTCCGAAAAGGATTTCGTGCGCGGCCTCGGGTTGGAGACGACGCCTTATGCGCCGGTCGAGGAAGACGCCGATGCCGATGCAGCGGACCCGCTGATCGGCCGTCCCGCCGTGCTCAAGACCCAGACCCTCGGCTATGACGGAAAGGGCCAGGTCGTGCTGGCGGCGGGCGACGACCTGCGCGACGCCTGGTACGGCACGCTCGACGGCCGTCCGGCGATCCTGGAAGCGCTGGCTCCCATCGAGCGCGAGGTCTCGGTGGTCGTTGCCCGCGCGCCGAACGGGCGGGTGGCGAGCTTCGATCCGGTCGAGAACCGCCACGTGAACGGCATCCTCGACCTGACGCTGGCACCGGCCGACGTCTCCCCCGCTCTCGCAGCGGCCGCGCGGGACGGCGCCGAGCGCATCGCCCAGGCGCTTGACCACGTCGGAGCTCTTTGCGTCGAACTGTTCGTCACCCAAAGCGGCCAACTGCTGGTCAACGAGATCGCCCCCCGCGTCCACAATTCCGGCCACTGGACCATCGAAGGGTGCGAGACCAGCCAGTTCGCACAGCACATCCGCGCCGTCTGCGGCCTGCCGCTGGGCTCCACCGCGAGACGGGCCAATGCCGCCATGAAGAACCTGATCGGCGCCGATGTCGAGCATTGGCAGACACTCGCCGCTGACCCGGCTGCGCACCTCCACCTCTACGGCAAGAGCGAGACCCGAGCCGGCCGCAAGATGGGCCACGTCACCTGGCTTGCACCCCTCGACGCATCGCGGCCCCTCCCCGACTGGCCGCCGGTACCGCCGCAGGGGGCGCTCCCTAAGCGCCGCGAACCACGCCAATGAAATTGTCATAGAGGATGCGGGCGTCGCGGTTGAAGGACGGCATGTTGCGGGCGGCTTCGGCTTCGAACGGCGCGAGACCGTCGGGACCCAGCGCCCGTTCCAGCGAATCCTGGTAGGCGGGCACGGCGCCCCAATCGGCGACCGTCGTGGGCGTGAGCTCGACGTGATACTGCAGCCCATAGGCGTGGCGGCCGACGCGGAGCGCCTGGACCGCGCAGAGCGAGGACTTGGCCAGGCTGACGGCGCCCTCGGGCATCGCGGCCACCGCGCAGCCGTGCCATTGCAGGCAGGTCACGGTCGGATCGAGCCCGGCGAGCAGAGGGTCGGCGCGGCCGTCCTGGGTGAAGTCGACGGTCATGATGCCGACCTCGGGCTCGGCCATCGTCTCGACCCGGCCGCCGAGCGCTTCGGCGAGGAGCTGATGGCCGAGGCAGACGCCGAGGAAGGGCATGTCGCGCCCGGCGACTGCCTCGCGAATCGTCACCTTCTCGTCGGCGAGCCAGGGGTGGGCATCCTCCTCGAAGACATCCATCGGCCCGCCCATGGAGATCAGCGCGTCGTAGGGATCGAGAGGCGGGATCGCCTCGCCCTCGTCGAGCTCGACCGTGTCCCAGGCGATTCCGTCGGCGCGCATGAAGTCGCGGAAAATGCCGGGATGCTCGATGTCGATGTGCTGAAGCACGAGGAATTTCATCGCCGGCCTCTCCAGGGTGCGAGGCTATCGCGCCGCATCCGCTGCCGCCTGCAGTGGGACGGCGGCAGCGAGGGCATAGAGCACCAAAGCACAGCCGAGCACGGGCGTGAAGCCGACGTGCAACGCAATGAGGGTCGCAAGAGACGCACTGACCACCGACGCGCAGGCGTTGATTCCCCAGGCCCAGGGTACGAGCAGCGGCGCGCGGTCGCCGAGCGCCTTGAGTCCGAGTGGGAAGGGCATGCCCAAGAGAAAGCCGATTGGCCCGAGCAGCGCGAGCGCGACCGCGAGCCGCGCCGCCGTCGGCCACCCCTGTGCGGCCTCGAAGACCCAGGGCAGGAGCCCCAGATAGGCGCCGCCGACGGCGATGATGCCGGCCGCGGCGAGGGCGATTGGCGGCCTGCGCCCTGCCAGACGAGCGAGCCAGTCAATCGCGCCGGCGCCAAGACCGGCGAAGACCAGAAGGCCGGCAAGCACCACCGCGATGGCGTAAAGCGGATGCCCGAGGAAGACCGCGAAGCGCTGCATGAAAGCGATCTCGATGAAGAGGAAGGCCAAGCCGAGGCTCGCGAAGAACACCGCAACACGCCAGCGGGCGGGGGCCTGCGGAGGCACGCCCGGCGAGCGCGGGGTGCGGAGCGCGAATAGCGGCAAGAGGATCAGAAGCGCGGCCGCGATGGCGCCCTGAACCAGGGTAGCGACCAGGATGACGAAGCCCCATTCCACCAGGGGCAGGCCGCCCTGTGCGCGCAGTGCGAGCAGCTCGGGGAGCGTCGCCCACTTCAGGCTGTGGAAGAAGAACGGGCGGTCGTCGGTCGCGGGCCGGAGCGCGAACTTGTAGCGGGCGGCGAAGTCTTCGAGGTCGGGGCCGAGAATGGCGGTAGCGCCTCGATAGAATTCCGGCTCGGCGAGCCTGTTGTGGCGGTTGGCGTCGCCCTCCGCGATCCCCGGGTGCCAGACCAGGTCGAACGCATAGTCGTCCGAGAAGGCTCGTAACCCTGCGATTGCACGCGGGTCGAACGGTCGGTCTCCGATGACCAGCGTCGTGGTCTTCCAACCGCGAATCATGACGAGCCGGGATGCGGGATCGGCGACGCCTTGCTCTTCGAGTGCAGCCCGCGCGGTCCAAAGCAACTTCAGCGCGTCGCGCGGCGGCAGCTTGAGCCAGCGGGTGACGGCGAGCACACCATCCGGCGCAAGCCGATCGAGGAAAGTTCCGAGCGCTTCGACCGTGTAGAGCAACGATTCGTCGAGCGCGTGCACGCCCGCCGCCGCCGCGCTGAAGGAATCGACCAGCGCGATCTGAATCAGATCCCACTGTTCGGACGAGCGCGCGGCGAAGCTGCGTGCGTCCGCCACATGCATGCGGACATTCTCGCCCTCCCACGCGGCATCCGGTCTCCCTGCGAGCACCTCACGCACGATGGCGAGCACGTCCGGGTTCAGCTCCACCGCATCGACTGCGCGTGCGCCGTGGTGCAGCGCCCGCAGCACCTCCGCCCCGCCGCCGGCGCCCAGCACCAGCACCCGCGGGGGGCTATCCAACATGTGGTAAGGGAGCGCGGCGGTCTCGGCCTCCAGATAGCGCAGGTCGGCGTTGGCACGGGTGATCGCGGTGGGGGCGCCACCGTCGGTGAAGAGCCCGATCTGCGCCGGCGGGCCGACGGGCGCCATCAAGCTGAGGCCCGGCGCGTGGCGGAACGGCACGGTCGGACTCTCCACCGCAGCGATCCAGCCGAGCGGGCCGTGGCGCTCCGCTATGATCCTGGCGTCGGGTGCTGTGAGCGCGAGGCTCAACCCCTTGTAGGGCGAGGGATGCGGGCGCAGCCAGTGATCGGGGAGCGCTGCGGGCAGGGCGATCCCGGCGGCCACCGCCAGCAACGCGCCGCCCCGCGCGAGTCGTCGTGCCCTCCTCCACAGCAGGACAATCCCACCGGAGGCGGCACCCAGGATTCCAACAATCCTCAGTGCATCGGCGAGCGGCAGGGCGTCGAGCAAGAAGACCATGCCGAGGGCCCCGAGGCCCGCACCCATCAGGTCCATACGGTAGAGCGCACCGGCCCGCGCGGCGTTCGCCCGGAAGGCCAGCGCCAGCGCCAGCGCCGCCGAGAGGAACGGCAGCGAAAGCACGAGATAGAGGGCGAAGAGCCAGGCAAGCTGCGCGCGATCCCACGCGATCTCCAGCGCGTTGAACGGGAGCGACTGCGCGAGAGCGAAGGCCAGGGGCGCGCCGGCACCGAAGCCCAGCGCAGCGCCGCCGAAGGTCCACCGGAAATGCCTGAGGAGCGGCCGCTGCAGTACCGCCACCAAACTTCCCGCCGCGCCGAAGCCGAGCAGCGCGACGGCGATGATCATGTAGGCGAAGTGATGCCAGTGCACGATCGCCAGCAGGCGCGCGAGGAGGATTTCGTAGCCCAGCACGCCGGCCGAGAGCAGAGCCACGGCAATGAAGACGCCGGGACGGGACGGAATGTGCGCCCCCTCCCCCACCACCGTCCGTCAGTGCCCGCCGGTCAGCGGGACGAAAATGACCGGCAGAATTTGGCGGCTGGCGACGGAGCCGTCTTCCCCCTTCTCGATCAGCAACAGATGCTGGGTGAGGAAGGGGCTGCCCACCGGGATCACCATGCGCCCGCCCGGCTTGAGCTGGGCGATGAGAGGCGGCGGCACGTGGCTCGCCGCAGCGGTCACCACGACGATGTCGAAGGGCGCGTGCTCCGGCCAGCCGTGGTAGCCGTCGCCTGCCCGCACGGTCACGTTGTCGTAGCCGAGCATCTCGAGCCGTTCGGTGGCGCTCGCAGCGAGAGGCGGCACGATCTCGACCGTGTAGACCTCGGCCACCAGCTCGGCGAGCACCGCCGCCTGATAGCTCGACCCGGTGCCGAGCTCGAACGCCACGTCGTCGGGCTCCGGCGCCAGCAGATCGGTCATCAGCGCGACGATATAGGGCTGCGAGATGGTCTGCCCGTAGCCGATGGGGAGCGGCCTGTTCAAGTACGCCATGTCCTGCAAATCCGGCGGCACGAAGAGATGGCGCGGCACGCGGCCCATCGCCTCCATCACCCCGGGTGACAGCTCCGTCTTGCCGATCCACTCGGCGGTCTCATCCGTGCTCTCGGCAACGGCACGCACCATTGCGGCCCGCTCCTCGGCAAACGGATCGTCAGCGGCGGTGGCAGTGGTGACGTGCAACAACCCGGCGAGCAGAACTGCGGATAAGGCGGCTCCGAACAGACCAGACACAGATAACAGAGAACACCCCCACCTCTCCCCGGCCCTCGACTCGATCACTTCCCTCAATCGCCGGGCGCTCGCTCCGCTCGCTTGGCTACGCGCCTTCGGCGCGGCGCGCGGTCGCGCGCTCCGGCCCGCTGCGCGGACCGGCCTCCCCATATCGAACGCCTCGGGCGGTGCCGTCTGCGTTCCCCCTCTGCCCTTGAGGGCGGAGGGGGACAGGGGGAGGTGGGTGCCCGTTCCAGTCATAGGACTCCGCTATAGAGCGCGGCGGCGCGCTCCCTGAGAACGTATTTGCGGACCTTGCCGGTCGAGGTCTTGGGCAGCGCGCCGAACACCACGGTCCTGGGGCACTTGAAGTGGGCGAGCTCGCCGCGGCAGAAGTCGATCAGCCCGGCCTCGTCGATCTCTTGGCCATCCTTCAGCGTGACGAAGGCGCAGGGAGTCTCGCCCCAGGTCTCGTCGGGCCGCGCGACCACGGCTGCCTCCAGCACCGCCGGGTGGCGATAAAGCGCGCCTTCGACCTCGATGGTGGAGATGTTCTCGCCGCCCGAGATGATGATGTCCTTGGCGCGGTCCTTGAGCTCAATGTAGCCGTCGGCGTGGACGACACCGAGGTCGCCGGTGTGGAACCAGCCGCCGGAGAAGGCCTCCTCCGTCGCCTGCGGATTGTGGAGATAGCCCTTCATCACCGTGTTGCCGCGCATGAAGACCTCGCCCATGGTCTCGCCGTCGGGCGGCACCGGCTCGAGTGTCTTGGAGTCGGCTACCATCAGCCCGTCCAGAGTGGCGTAGGCGACGCCCTGGCGCGCCTTGAGCGTCGCCTGCTCGTCGAGCGGCAGCGCATTCCACTCGTCGTGCCAGTCGCACACGGTGACCGGCCCATAGACCTCGGTGAGCCCGTAGACGTGGGTAACGCGGAAGCCGGCCTGCTCCATCCGCGCGATGACGGCGGCGGGCGGCGGGGCTGCGGCGGTCATCACCTCGACCCGATGGTCGAAGGCAACGCGCTCGTCGGCGCTCGCGTTGTTGAGAAGGTTGAGGACGATGGGTGCCCCGCAGAAATGCGTGACCTTGTGCTCCGCGATTGCCTGAAAGACAGGCCCGGCCTCGACCTTGCGCAGGCACACATGGGTCCCCGCGTAGGCGCTGATTGCCCACGTGAAGCACCAGCCGTTGCAGTGGAACATGGGCAGGGTCCAGAGATAGACCGGCCCGTGAGGCATGGCCCAGGTAATGCCGTCGCCGAGCGAATTCAGGTACGCGCCGCGGTGGTGGTAGAGGACGCCCTTGGGATTGCCCGTGGTGCCGGAGGTGTAGTTGAGCGAGATCGCGTCCCACTCGTTCTCGGGCCAGGGCCAGTCGTAGTCGGGGTCGCCGTCGGCCAGCAGCGCCTCGTACTCGACCTCCCCGATCAGATCGCCGCCTTCCTCCGGCGTATCGTCGATGTCGATGACGAGCGGCGCCAACTTCGCCTGCGAGAGGGCGTCCGTGATCGCCGGCGAAAACGACCGGTCGGTGAGCAGCACTTTGGCGCCGGCATGGTCGAGGATGAAGGCCAGCGACGCAGCGTCGAGCCGATAGTTGAGGGCGTTGAGGATGGCGCCGCACATGGGAACGCCGTGGTGCGCTTCCAGCATCGCCGGGGTGTTGGGAGATATAATCGCCACGGTGTCGCCCTTGGCGATGCCGCGCTTGGCCAGCGCCGAGGCGAGGCGCCGGCTGCGCTCGTAGAATTCGGCATAGCTCGCGCGGCGGCTGCCGTGGATCCATGCCGTCCGCTCGGGAAATACCGCCGCGGCGCGGCGCAGGAACGAGAGCGGAGTCAGAGGAACGTAGTTCGCGTCGTTGCGCTCGAGCCCTGCCTCCTGCGGGCTCTTGTCGGCGCGCTTCCCGCCCATCATGATCTCCCAATCGTCGAATTGGCGCGCGATTCTGGTCGTGCCCCACGACGAATGCAAACGGCGAATAACGCCGGACGGGCGAGCGCAGCCGAGGAGGCAGGGTGCGGCGGCTCTACCTGATGCGCCACGGCAAGGCTGAGGCCGGCATGCCGCCCGGCGGGGGCGACCGCGAGCGCTCGCTCGTTGCACGGGGACGGCGCGAAAGCCGGCGCATGGGCGCCTTCTGCCGCGATCAGGCCCAGCCGCCGACGCTGATTCTCTGCTCTCCCGCGCGGCGCACCATGGAGACCTGCGAGTCGTTCTGCGAAGGCTTCGGCGAGAGCCTGCCGCAACGCGTGACCGACAGCATTTACATGGGGAGCCCGGAGGGCTTGCTTTATGCCGTGGCCGAGGCCGGCGGCAGCAAGGCCGGCGTCCTCGTCATCGGCCACAATCCCGGCCTGCATGCACTCGCCCTCGCACTCGGCCGGCGCGGACCGGGGCCGACCTTGGCGCGGCTCTCCACGCGCTTTCCGACGGCGGCGCTTGCCATATTCGAGACCGGCATCGATAGCTGGGCCGCATTCAGAGCCGAAAGCGCCCGCCTCGTCGACTACAAGATAGCGAAGGAACTAGGCTAGCCCTGGCGCACCCCGGCGGGACCGGTCGTCAGTGCACCCGGTGGGTGCAGAAGTCGACCACGCCGAGAAACGCGTCTTTCGCCTCGGACGCAGGGAAGAGGCCGAGCGCGTCCCGCGCCATCGCGCTGTAGTGACGGGCCCGCTCGACCGTATCGTCGATCGCACCGTGGCGTGTGAGGAGGGTCATCGCTCGCGCGAAGTCGCCGTCCTCCTGCTCCTCCTCCTCCATGGTCCGGCGCCAGAAGGCGCGCTCCTCTTCGTCGCCCCGGCGAAACGCCAGAACCACGGGCAGGGTGATCTTGCCGTCGCGGAAGTCGTCGCCGACCGATTTGCCCAGGACCGACTCGCGGGCGTCGTAGTCCAGGGCATCATCCACCAGCTGATAGGCGATGCCGAGGTTGAGGCCGAGGCTTTTAAGCGCCTCTTCCTCGGCGGCGGGGCGCTCGGCCACCACTGCGCCGAGCTGGCAAGCGGCGGCGAAGAGCGCCGCAGTCTTCGCGGTAATCACATTGAGATAGGCGGCTTCGCTCGTCTCGGTGTCGTTGGAGGTGGTGAGCTGCATCACCTCGCCCTCGGCGAGGGTCGCGGCGGTATCGGCAAGGATGCCGAGCACGCGGAGCGAGCCGTCCGCGACGGAGATTTGAAAGGCGCGGCTGAACAGAAAGTCGCCGACCAACACACTCGGCTTGTTGCCCCAGACCGCGTTCGCCGTTGCCGTGCCCCGCCGCAGCGCGCTGTCGTCGACGACATCGTCGTGGAGCAGCGTCGCGGTGTGAATGAACTCGATGCAAGCGGCGAGGTCGATGTGCCGCTTGCCGGTGTAGCCGCAGAGCCGGGCGGCGCCGAGCGTCAGCATCGGCCTGAGGCGCTTGCCGCCGGCCGCGATAATGTGTGCGGCAAGCTCCGAAATGAGCATCACCGAGCTTTGCATGTTGTCGAGAATGACGCCGTTGACGGCGCGCAAATCTTCCGCGACCAGACCGTGAAGATGATCCAGCGAGGCGCCGCCCGCCGCCTTGCGCCGTGCGGCGGCCCGCCCTTCGAACGGAACGACCGTTTCTGCCATCGACCCTCTCGCTTGACGGCGCGCACGCGCAAGGGCATCCATGCGCAGTGACGCCGCCTCTACACTAACATTTGGCGTGCGGCTCGACACCGAACGAGTCGACCGGCCATGGGGATCGGGAAACGATGGTCGAGCTCCTGCGCACGAACGATCTGGTCAAGCTTTCGTTCCTCGGCGCGGTGTTGAGGGACGGCGGCATCGAGACCATCGTGCTCGATCAGCACATGAGCGTGCTGGAGGGGAGCGCCGGGGCGATCCCGCGCCGCCTCATGGTCAGCGACGAGGACGCGAACGCGGCGCGGCGCATTTTGCGCGAGGTGGGCGAGCTCGATGACTGAGACCGAATCCGCGCGGGTGACGAGCGACACGTTGCTCGGCGGCAGGGTCGCGCTGCAGCAGCCGGCGGCGGGCTATCGGGTCGCCATCGATCCGGTCTTGCTGGCCGCTGCGGTGCCGGCGTCGGACGGGGAGCGTGCCCTCGATGTCGGCTGCGGCGTTGGCGCAGGGGCGCTCTGCCTCGCGAGCCGCGTGACCGGCCTGCACGTCACCGGGATCGAGGTGGACCGCTCCTTCGCGCAACTCGCCAAGGAGAACGCCGAGCTCAACGGACTCGAAGAGCGCCTCGACATCCTGGTGAGCGATTTCAAGCGGCCGCCGCCGAAACTGTCGCCGAAGAGCTTCGATCATGTCTTCGCGAACCCGCCCTTCTTCGAGGATGGCTCGCACCAATCGCCGGCCTCCCGCACCCGTGCGCAGGCAACGATGGAGGGCGCGGCGGGACTGGAAGTCTGGCTCGAATTCTGCGCCAGGATGGTCCGTCCGGGCGGTTCGATCACCATCATCCACCGGCCGGAGCGTCTGGCCCAGATTCTCGGCAGCCTGTCTCAAGCCCGCGCCGGCGCCATCGTCGTCTATCCGCTTTGGTCTCATGATCCGTTCAGCGGGACGCGCGCCAAGAAGACCGCGAATCGAATCATCGTGCAGGCGACCGCCGAGCATGGCGGACCTCTGCAGCTGGCGAGCGGCATGATCCTGCACGACGCCGACGGCACTTACCCCCACACGGCGGACCGTGTCTTGCGCGGCGGCGGCGCGCTTGCACTGTTGGAAGAGCCGTCTTGCTGAGCCGCGTGCTGATGCGTGTGACCTTTCGGCGACCGCCGCCGGTGGTCGCGGTCGTACGCCTTGCCGGCGTAATCGGGCGGTCCGGCACGTTCGGCCCGCGCATCAACCTGGAGACCGTCGGTCCCCTACTGCTACGCGCCTTCCGCCAGCCGGGGCTGAAGGCCGTGGCGCTCGAGATCAACTCGCCGGGGGGCTCTGCAACGCAGTCGGCACTGATTCATAACCGCATTCGCGCGCTCGCCGCCGAGCGCGACGTGCCGGTGATGGCGTTCGTCGAGGATGTCGCCGCGTCCGGCGGGTATTGGCTCGCGGCGGCGGCGGACGAGATCTTCGTGGACGACAATTCGATCGTGGGCAGTATCGGCGTGATCTATTCCGGCTTCGGCTTCCAGGAGGCTCTTGCGAAGCTCGGCGTCGAGCGGCGGCTCTATACCGCCGGCGAGAAGAAATCGTTGCTGGATCCGTTCCTCGCCGTGAACCCCGATGACCTCGATCGCCTGCACCGGGTTCAGGAGGGCATCCACGACAACTTCAAGGATCTGATCCGCGAGCGGCGCGGCGCCCGGCTGGGCGAGAGCGATCCCGACCTCTTCAGCGGCGAGTTCTGGCTGGGCCGCAAGGCGATCGGGCTGGGGCTCGCAGACGGCACCGGCGATATCCGAGCCGTGTTGCGCGAACGCTACGGGCGCAAGGTGGCCATGCGCCGGATCGGCCGCCGCCGAGGCTGGCTCGCGCGCCGACTGGGCCCCGGCATCCTCCTCGCGGGCGGCGGTGAGGAGGATACCGGCTCGTTTGCCGGCGACCTCCTCGGCGCGATCGAAGCCCGCTTCTGGTGGTCCCGCTACGGGCTCTGATCAAATTCGGGCGCGTGACTGGCGGGACGGTCCGATCTCGCTGGAGGCGGTATCGGGCATCGACTAGTATTCAAGCCAGACGACCCGGCGGGGTCGGACCAGCGACCATGGGAGACGGTCCATGATTTCGATGAAGATCAACGGGATCAGCCGCCAGTTTCACGGCGATCCCGAGATGCCGCTTCTCTGGTATGTCCGAGACGAGCTCGGACTGACAGGGAGCAAGTTCGGCTGCGGCGCGGCGCTCTGCGGTGCGTGCACGATGCACGTCGACGGCAGCGCCGTCCGCGCCTGCGTCACCCCGGCATCGGAGGCGGACGGGAAGGACGTGACCACCATCGAGGGTCTCGACGCAGACGGCAACCATCCCGTGCAACGGGCGTGGCGTGCGCACAACGTGCCGCAGTGCGGCTACTGCCAGTCCGGTCAGATCATGTCGGCGGCGGCGCTGCTCAACGAGAACCCCGACCCCAGCGACGAAGAGATCGTCGACGGCATGTCCGGCAACATCTGTCGCTGTGGCACCTACCAGCGGATTTTCGCTGCGGTCCGCACAGCGGCGCAGGAGGTCTGATCATGCTAGGCGTGCAGAACATCAGCCGGCGCACCTTCCTGAAGTCCGCCGGCGTCACCGGCGCCGTCGTGCTCGGCGCCAACGTGGCTCCAGGCTCGCTGATCTCGACCGCTCGCGCTCAGAGCAACGGCACGTCGGTGCAGCCCAACCTCTTCGTCAGCATCGCCGACGACGGAACGGTCACGCTCACGTGCAGCCGCTCCGAGATGGGTCAGGGCGTGCGCACCGGCATCCCGATGATCCTGGCCGACGAGCTCGAAGCCGATTGGCAGCGGGTCAAGATCTGGCAGGCGCCGGGCGACGAGACGAAGTTCGACCCGGCCGGAAAGGACCAGCAGAACACCGACGGCTCGCGCAGCACCCGCCACCACTTCGAGATCATGCGCCAATTGGGTGCAGCCGGCCGCTATGTGCTGGAACATGCGGCGGCCAAGAAGTGGGGCGTCGATCCCAGCGAGGTGTATGCGAAGGACCACCGCCTCTACCACACTGGCACGGGACAGTGGTTCGATTTCGGCGAGGTGGTCGACGCGGCGGCCGACATCGTCGTGCCGACCGGCGACGCTGCGCCGAAGCTCAAGGACGAGTCGCAGTGGAAGTACATCGGCCGCGACATGCCGGTGGTCGACAACTACGACATGAGCACCGGCGGCGCGACCTACGGCGCCGATATCAGCGTCCCCGGCATGAAGATCGCCGTCGTGGCGCGTCCGCCGGTCTACCGCGGCAAGGTGAAGTCGTTCGACGCCAGCGCGGCGCTCAAGGTTCAGGGCGTCGAGCAGGTGATCGAGATTCCCGCACTGGCTGACGACAAGCCGGCCGAGTTCCGCGCGCTGGGCGGCGTGGCGGTGATCGGCACCAACACGTGGTCGGTGATGGAGGGACGTGACAGACTCGTCATCGAGTGGGAGGACGGCCCCAACGTCAAGCACGACTCGAGCACGTACAACGACGAGCTCGTGGCCTCGGCGCGTACCGGCGGCCACGTCATCCGTGACCGGGGCAACGTCGACGAGGCTCTCGGGACGGCGGCGCAAGTGCTCGAGGCCGATTACTTCGTGCCCTACTTCATCCACACGCCGATGGAGCCGCCGGTCGCGTTGGTCGACGCCACCCAGATGCCGGTCAAGGTCGTGACCTCCACCCAGGCGCCCAACTCGGTCCGGCAGTACGTGGCAGAAGCGCTCGGTCTCGAGCAGACCGACGTGGAGTGTGAGGTGACGCTGCTGGGCGGCGGCTTCGGCCGCAAGTCCAAGCCCGACTTCGCCTGCGAGGCGGCGATTCTCTCCGCCAAGATCGGCGCTCCGGTCCGGGTGCAGTGGACGCGCGAGGACGAGATCCGGCACGGCTTCTACCACGCCGCGAGCGCCCATCGCATGAAGGCGGGGGTGGACGACTCCGGCAAGGTCACGGCGTGGCATCACTCGGGCGCGTGGCCGACGCTCATCGCGCTCTGGGCACCGGCATTGCGGACCGGCCACGCCATCGAGTACGGGCTCGGTCTCATCGACACGCCCTATAACGAGGTGCCGAACCTGCGCATCGAGAACGGCGAGGCCGACGCCATGATCCGGGTCGGCTGGTACCGCTCGGTCAACAACATCCAGCACGCGTTTGCGATGAACTGTTTCGCGAACGAGCTGGCTGAGGCCGCCGGCCGCGACCCGGTCGAGTTCCTGCTGGAGCTCATCGGCGATGCGGACGTCATGGACCTCACCATGGACGGCGTGGAGGGCCACTGGAACTACGGCGATGCGATCGAGGACTGGCCGATCATGCCGAAGCGGCTCTCCAACGTGCTCCGCGTGGTGGCCGAGAAGTCGGGTTACGGCAAGACGCTGCCGGCTGGCCACGGCTTAGGCCTCGCGTGCCACCGCAGCTTCCACAGCTACGTGGGGACGGCCGTGCACGTCGTCGTGCGGGATGACGGCTCGCTCCACATCCCCCAGGTCGACATGGCGATCGACTGTGGCCGCTACGTCAATCCCGAAGGGGTGCGGAAGCAAATGGAAGGCGCGGCCATCTACGGCAACACGGTCGCGATGCAAGGGCAGATCACCACCACCCAGGGGGCGGTCGACCAGAGCAACTTCCATGACTACCCGGTGACCCGCATGGACGATGCGCCTCTCGATGTGCGCGTGCACATCGTCGAGGACTTCACGCATCTGCGCCCGTGCGGGGTGGGCGAGCCCGGCGTGCCGCCTTATACGCCGGCGCTGGTCAACGCGATCTACAACGCCACCGGCAAGCGCATTCGCAGGCTGCCGATCGGCGATCAACTCGAATCCGCATAATACTGCGGACGACGGGGGCGGCGGGGGCCCAGCGGTCCCTTGCCGCCCCATTTCCGTTAAGTCAGGCGGAGCAACCCCCCGGACCATGGTGGGGTGCATAACGCGCGAGGCCTGCGCCAGTATCGCGGCTATGCGCCGATCATGCTCCCACGCGCGTGGCCAATCTTGTTGCCGCGCGCGTATCCGCGCGACACAACGCTAAAGCGAACAAGGCGCGGCTGGCGGAGGCAAGATGAGTCGGCGCTCTCCATCCGGGCCGCTGACGCATGCAGCCCGCGCCGTCACAGCCGACATTGTCGAAGTTGGCCGCCGCCTGTCCCGCGGAATCCCACTTATCCCACTTAATCCCACTTAATCCCGGCGAATCCCGCATGAAAATTAAATGTCGCCCGAGGTGGGACGCGGAATCGGACCGCGAACATGGTGAGAATTGCGGGCTAGAAGCGCTCCAGCCAGAGATCGAGAAAGCGGTCGAGCCAGCGGTGCACCACCGGGTCGTAGCGCGGGGCATCGGCGCGCTGACGGTCCGGGGGCGGCACCTCCGGCCGTGTGAAATATTTTTGGGCCTTCTCGTTGTTGAGCCAGCGTTCGAGCGTTGCCGGCATCATCTCCGGGTGGAACTGCACGCCGAACGCGCGCGTGCCATGGCTGAACGCCTGATTCTCGAAGATCACACCCCGCGCCAGCAGCTCCGCTCCCGGCGGCAGGTCGAAGCCTTCGCGATGCCAGTGAAAGACGTGAAAGGGAGACGGGAACAGCGGGCAATCCGGACGGGCGGGATGGAGCGGCTGATAGCCGACCTCGCACAGATCGTCGGGATGGAGAAAGACGCGCCCGCCAAGGACGCGCGCGATGATCTGGGCGCCGAGGCAGATGCCGAGAATAGGCGCGTCGGCCGCGAGCTGCTCACCGACCCATGCGGTCTCTGCACGCAGGAACGGAAGGTCGTCGGCATCGCGCGCGCTCATCGCGCCGCCGAACACCACGGCCGCATCGTATCCCTCAAGGCGGCCGCCGTTCATGGGTGGCAGGGCCGCGCCGGCGGCCGTGTGGCAGACCTCGGTCGTGCAGCCGCGCGCGTGCAGCGCCTCGCGCACCTTGCCGGGATTGGCGCGCTCTGAATGGGTCACCAGGACGATGCGCTTCACGGCCCCTGTATTCTTCCTCTCCGCGGGGCGATAACGTTACCCTTCCGCTGCGGCTGTTTGCCTGATCGCGGCGCGGCCGGCAAGCCGTGCGGACGCTGGCAGGTGTGGTCCCGTCCCAGCCGCCGTGACACCATGACCCCGCCATGAGCGAAAGCGCCGTCCCCGTCGTCGACATTGCGCCGTTCCTGAGCGGCGACGTTGCTCGAAAAGCTGCAGTGGCGCAGGCCGTCGATGAGGCCTGCCGGCGCATCGGCTTCCTGATCGTCGCCGGTCACGGCGTTCCTCGCCCGGTGATCGATGACGCCCTGGCGGCAACCTGGGCGTTCTTCGACCAGGGCGACGCCGAGAAGCGCCAGTGGATGTCGCCGAAGGGCGATTTCCGACGCGGCTACATGCCGGTCGGCGGCAACGCATTGGCCTACACGTTGGGCGGGGAGTCACCACCCGATTTGATCGAGGCCTTCACCTTCGGGCGCTTCGGCCTGCCGGAGGAGCCCTACTACGCGGCGCACCGCGAGACCTGGTTCGAGCCCAACATCTGGCCAAGCCGGCCGCCCGGCTTTCAGGAAACGCTCTGCGCCTACTACCGCGCGATGGAGCGCCTCGCCGAGACCCTCATGCGCATCTTCGCGCTGGCGCTCGGAATGCCCGAAAAATTCTTCGCCGACAAGATCGACCGCCACATCACAGCCATGCGCCTCAACCACTATGCCGAGGCGACGCGCCCTCCCCTGCCGGAACAATTGCGGGCGGGCGCGCACAGCGATTACGGCAGCCTCACGATCCTTCTGGCGACGGCGGGCGCCGGCGGCCTGCAGGTGCGCCGTGAAGACGGGGCGTGGATCGATGTCGAGCCTGTGCCCGATACCTTCATTGTCAACCTCGGCGACCTCATGGCGCAGTGGACCAACGACCGCTGGGTCTCGACGCTTCACCGCGTGGTCAATCCGCCGCCGGATCGGAGGGCGGGCAGCCGGCGCGCATCGATCGCCTTCTTCCACCAGCCGAATCACGACGCTCTGATCGAGTGCCTCCCGACCTGCCGGCACCCGGACGATCCGCCGCGCTACGCGCCCACGACCTCCGGCGCGCACCTGCTGGCGAAGACCGCGAAAGAGACCGGAACGGCCGCTCCCCACTCGAGCGATTCCACGTGAGACGGAAACACTCAAGATCGGGGGTGAGTGAACTAGAGCATCGAAGGTGCGAAGGCCAGAAACGCCGCTGTCATGAGGGCCAGGAGAATCCACAGCATCCATCCCATGACGGAGGCGGCCGCCCTGACGCCTTCAAGCCTCCTCGGCGTGGGGCCTGGCGTGCGCCCGGTCGCCCTGCGGACCGCCGGGTCGGTGCGCGAGCATTGCACGGGTGCCGGCTCTGCGGGAGCGGGCTCGGCCGCGACGGTGTGATCGGTGGACTGAGTGCTCGCGGTGTGAGCGGCCATGATCCGGAGTCCTCGCCTTTCCCTCCAGGAAGCGTCCGAAGAGCATCTGCTGAGGACTCACGTAATCGGCATAGCCATTACAACAAATATAATATCCCTACTGCTGCTATAAGAAACTCTAATGGACAGCCGACAATCGAACGAAGCCAGCCGGCCGATCGCGGGCAGCGACGCGACTGACCGCGGATCGACCGTTGCCGCTGGTAATCTCAGGGATGCGACACCAAATCGATTCATATGGGAGACGTCGATCCAGTCGGGCTTATGCCTCCCGAGTGCCCCGCCCACATGGCGTTGCGAGGCCCGGTGAGGCAGGACAGGGAGGCGATGCGAAGGCCCAGCGCGCGACGGCGCCGATCGCGAGCGGATCGGATGGACCGGCCATGACTTCCGAGCGTGGACCCTGGAGCCGCCTGCGCCGCGAGGCTGGATGGCACCGGCTTGGGTCGCTGCCGCCATCCCCGCCACCGCCGCGACCGCCACGAAGATGGGCGCCCCATGCGTGGGTCCGCAGGTTGCGCCATGCCGCCGTGTGGCTGGCCCTCGCCGCAGTGCTTGCGATCGGCTACAGCTACCGCTTCGAGCTCACCGACCTCGTCGACCGGCTGGGCGGCGAGATCGTCCCCTACGCGGCGGTGACGACCGAGGACGGCGCCGTGCGCGTGCGCGCCCACCGCGACGGCCACTTCTATATCGACTCCCGCGTCAACGGACAGGTCGTCAGATTCCTGGTCGATACCGGTGCGAGCGTTGTGGCACTGAGCCCGGATGACGCCGAGCGAATCGGCTTCGACCGCACGCGCCTCAACTTCTCACAGCGCCTGCACACCGCCGGCGGTATTGTGCGCGCCGCGCCGGTCGTCATCCGCACACTCGAGCTCGGCGACATTCGCTTGACCAACGTGCGGGCCGTCGTCAATGGAGAGCGGTTGCCGCACTCCCTGCTCGGCATCAGCGCGCTCGAGCGCCTGGGGGGTTACGAGGTCCGGGGCGGCACGCTGACGTTGCGGCCATAGACCAAGTTATTGTTCTCTCCAATTCATGCTGCACCAATGCAACTCCGTTCAAGAGGACACCCGCATTTGTCCGAATGAGTCCGTACCCTCTTTCCACACTTCTCTTATTGACGACTCGACAATCCATAAGCATCATTATACTCCCTCTGAACTCCACCTCCGGCTCATTGCAGACACTGAATCCATTTCGAGACCAAGTCTCCATCACCTAGAACCTCTCCAACCCGAGACGTCTTTGGGGGCGTTGAAATTGGGATCATCTGATGACAAATGGTCTTGATCTAACCCTAATACTTAGCGCAGCGGGAACTTTTGCAGCGATTTTTATTCCGCTTATCATTCTTTTACTTCGTCGTCAAACGGGACCTCAACTGGATATCGTCTTAGACAAGGAAGTATTCCTGGTCAACCAACTCGCTAGAGACTTAAAGAACTTTTCCATATCCATCGACGGCGAGCCAGCAACGGAACAAGTCGCATGGATCACCGGTTGGATAATTAATTCCGGAACTCTAGATATTAGTGCCAGAATGGTAGAGAGTCCCTTGAGACTGGAACTCTTAGAAACAATGTCTTGGATACGTGTGGATATCGACCACTCCTCAAGTGGTGTTGATTGCAAATGCGCCGTTATTGATGGAAGGATGGCAGAATTCGATTGGGCGCTTCTAAGAAGCGGAGAATACGTATACTTTGACTCTCTTATAGAATGTCCGCTTGCAGAAACGAGGGAGAAATGGGCTGGGAGTTCGTTTGCAGAAATGATCCAACCCAACTCTCGTATCGAAAACATACGGACCGACGCTATTGTGCCTATTTCACATCTAGGCGAGAAGTATAATCCGCTGATTCCGAGGAAGAGATATTTAGTCCCCAAGATACTCGGTTCCCTAGTCATGGCTACAATCATTTCATTAGTATGGATGAGAGTCTTTTTCCCCTTTGATTTGGATAGCTTTTTTGGCGATGGATTTCTATCTGCAAGAACGGAGATTGTTAGGGAGGTCGCAGGGGACGTGTTAGCAGTCGGGGTGTCTATTGATAGTTCAAACAATGTCAAACTAGAGCTGCATGACGACTCAACCGGCGTTGAGTATGTTGAGGTCTTCGAAGCGGATCGTCACGCTGATATACTTGAATTACCTGGCATAAAGGCTGGAAAAATATCAGCGCGAGATCGATCTGAAGAAACAGCTGGAATAGCATTGGTTAGTTTTATCACATATCTATTTGCAACTATATTTTTCTTCATGTGGTTTCGAGTAACGTTTTTGTTTAATCGGAAGAAACGCCGCACTGCATTCGCTCTCTATGCACTACGAAGTCGTGACTGAGTTTTGCTCCCTCCCCTTTTACTCCCCCCAAACTTCGGCGAGGAAGCGCAGCCAATTCTCGCCCATCACCTTGCGGATGCGGCCCTCCGACCAGCCGGCGCGTTCCATGGCGGTGGTGAGGTTGGGGAGCTGCCCGATGGTTTCCACGCCCTTCGGATTCGACATGGGACTGAATTTGATGAGCGAGCGGGCGTTGCCCTTGTCGTTGGTGATCCAGTCGAAGAACGCCTGGCCGTGGCCCTGGGTGAAATCGGTGCCGAAGGCGACGTGGTCCTCACCGGCAGCCGAGATGACATGCTCCATGGCCTCCACATAGTCGTCCACCGTCGAGTCCTCGCCGCGCTTGAGGAACGCCGGGAACATGGTGACCCCGATCATGCCGCCCTGCTCGGCGATGAAGCGGAGCTCCCCGTCGCCCTTGTTGCGGGGGAGCGGCTTGAGGGCGGACGGCAGGCAGTGCGTGTAGGCAACCGGCTTCGCGGATTCGCGAATCGTCTCCTCCGAGGTGCGGGAGCCCACGTGGCTGAGGTCGATGAGCATCCCCACCCGGTTCATCTCGGCCACCAGTTCGCGGCCCCAATCGCTCAGGCCGGAATCGCTGCTCTCGTAGCAGCCGGAGCCGGCGAAGTTCTGGGTGTTGTAGGTGAGCTGTGCGATGCCGACGCCCACGTCCTTGAAGAGCTGGACCGCGCCCAGCTTGTCCTCGAAGGCGGACGTGTTCTGGAAGCCGAGGATGATCGCGGTGCGTCCCTCCTCCTTGGCCCGGCGGATGTCGGCTGCGGTGCGCGCCTTGACGATCAGGTCGTCATGGTCGCGGAACCAGCCGTTCCAGCGGGCGATGTTGTCCATGGTTTCGGCGAACCCCTCCCACACGCAGCAGGTGCAGTTTGCGGCGGTGAGGCCGCCCTTGCGCATGTCGCCGAAAACTTCCGCCGACCAGTTGGAAACGATGAGCCCATCGATGACGATCAGGTCTTCGTGCAGCGTGCTCATGGTGACTCCCCCTTCAAATGTGCCTCGCCCAGCGGAAGCCCGTTGTCTCGACGGGCGGAGCGGCTAAGATACGTCGACGCTCTGCGCGCGCGAAGGAGAGATGCCATGCCCCTGCTGGACCTGCACCACGTGGCCATCAAGTCGAAAAACCTCGAAGATACTGTGGCGTTCTATACGGACGTGCTCGGCATGGAGCAGGTCGAACGGCCGGACTTCCCGTTCCCCGGCGCCTGGCTCCAGATGGGCGAAACCATGTTCCACATCTATGGCGGCGACGCCGCCAAGACCCACAACGGGAACTACAGGTACAACCAGCGCACCTCGCCGGTGGACCATATTGCGCTCAGGGCGCAGGGCTTCGACGAGATGAAGCAGACGTTCATCAAGAAGCGCTGCGAGTGGCGCCAGATGAACATCCCCGACTTCAAGCTCTGGCAGCTCTTCGTCCTCGACCCGAGCGGCGTGGTCATCGAGCTCAACTTCGAAGCGGAAAACGAGCCCGAGGGCAGCAAGGGCCCGACCAAGCGGAAGCTCTACGAATTCGGCCGCTTCGCCGCCGCTGCCTGAGGCGGCCGGACTCAAGACCGCGGGACGCGTGGGACTCCGGCGGGCAAGGTATCGTGGCGGGGCAGGTCGTCCCCGAGTCGCAGCCACGGCATACGCTCACGGACGAAGACGTGCCGCTCGGGGACGAGACTACCCGCCGTGTCGAGCGTGCCAGCCATGATGTGGACCTCGCCGGGGTAGACCGCTGCCTCGTAAATAAGCGGGGTTCCGCAGGCGCCGCAGAATTTGCGCAGCACCTGCGGTGAGCTTTCGTAGGCGCCGGGTGTGCCGGCCACGAAGGCGAACCCGTCGGAGCGGACGCCGACGAAGGTCGAAACTGGCGCGCCGGATGAGCGCCGGCACTCCTCGCAGTGGCAGTGGGTCACCCAGAGCGACCCGCCCTTGGCCCTGTAGCGCACGGCGCCGCAGCGGCAGCCGCCCTCAAGCGCAGGTGCGTCGCTCATTCGCGCAGTGTGCACCAGATCGGCGTGTGGTCCGAGGCCTTCACGCCGCCGCGCGGGCCCGTGTCGATCTCGCAGGCGTCCAGGCGGTCGGCCGCCTCGGGCGAGAGCAGCAGGTGGTCGATCCGCAGCCCCTCGCCCCTCTGCCAGCGGCCCGCCTGATAGTCCCAGAACGTATAGGCCCGCCGGTTCGAGTGGAGCGTTCGGAACGCCTCCACGTAGCCGCTGTGGAGCAGGGTACGGAAGCGGGCGCGCGATTCCGTGCGGCAGAGCGCGTCGTCGCGCCAGGCTTGCGGGTCGTAGCAATCGAGATCGGCCGGGAGGACGTTGTAGTCGCCGCCGAGCACGACCGCTTCCTCGTAGCCGTGCAGGATCTCAGCGCGGGCGGCAAGCCGGTCCATCCACCCAAGCTTGTAGGGGAACTTCTCGGTCGCGACCGGATTGCCGTTGGGCAGATAGATCGAGGCGACCCGGACGCCGCCGGTCACGGCCTCGACATAGCGGGCTTGGTGATCGTCCTCGTCGCCGGGGAGGCCGACGAAGACATCTTCCAACGGCCGTTTGCTCAGGATCGCGACGCCGTTGTAGGTCTTCTGCCCGTGGACGGCGAGGTTGTAGCCGCAATCTTCGATCTCGAGGCGCGGGAAGGCCTCGTCGAGGGACTTGGTTTCCTGCAGCAGCACCACGTCCGGCTGCGCGCTGCCCAGCCAATCCAGCAGCGCGGGCAGACGGACCTTGATCGAGTTGACGTTCCAGGTCGCGATCTTGAGCACGGACTCAGACGAGGGAGAAGGACGTGCCGCAGCCGCAGCCGGAGACCGCGTTCGGGTTCTTCACCTGAAATGCGGCGCCGATCAGGTCCTCCACATAATCGATCTCCGAGCCCGCCATGTAGCCGGCCGAGACCCGGTCCACGAGCGCCACGATGCCGTCCCGCTCGATGGCGATGTCATCCGGCCGTTGTTCGGTCTCGAAACCGAAGCCGTATTGGAAGCCGGAGCACCCGCCACCGGAAACGCTGACCCGGAGCATCGTCCCCGAATCGGCCTCGCTGGCAATCAGCATCGCGATCCGTCGGGCGGCGCGGGCGGAGAGCGTGATCTCCCCCTCCCCGGCGGCGAGAGATTCCATTGCGTCGAATGAGCGTGCCATGGCGATAGGTGATCCTGCGTGCGACCTGCTAGTGATTAGATAGTGCTGCCGAAGGGCTTGTCAATTGACGGAGGCGGATTCACACACCGTGGCCTCCGCCGCGGCGCCGTGGTACGAGCCCGCTGGG
Organism: Alphaproteobacteria bacterium; assembly: GCA_965262755.1. Classification (GTDB taxonomy): domain Bacteria; phylum Pseudomonadota; class Alphaproteobacteria; order UBA828; family UBA828; genus WTGU01. Next base: position 4,230,671 of record OZ253557.1, read on the forward strand.
AGCCATAAGAGTGTGAGCCATGGCCTATCTCAGCGCCATCCATATCTTGAGCGCGGTTGTCTGGGTCGGCGGGATGTTTTTCGCCCTCATCGTGCTGCGGCCGGCGGCAGGCCCGTTGGAGCCTGCGGTGCGGCTCGCGCTATGGCGCCGGGTGTTTGCGCGTTTTTTCCCGGCCGTGGGCATCTCTGTGCTCGCGCTGCTTGCCACCGGCCACGCGATGATCCTCGTCGAGCTCGGCGGCTTCGCCGGGGTCGGGCTCTCCGTGCATCTGATGCAGGGCACCGGCGTGCTCATGGCGTTGATCTACCTGGCGCTCCTGGTGGGACCTTATCGCGCGTTTCTCAAGGCGCTCGACGCAGGCGCCCTGCCGGCGGCCGGCCGCGCGATCGAGCGAATTCGCTGGACCATCGCCGTCAATCTGGCGCTGGGGATCGTGACCCTGGTAATCGCCACCACTGGCCGCTATTGGGGTTGAGAGGCGCCGACAACCCAGCAATACCTTGCGCGTTCTTGCGGAAGTTTCCCTCACACGTTTTCGTGAATTGGAAGCGAAGAAGGCGAATCACTCGGTTCTCATGGACACACAAGTATTCTTGTTCACCAAGTAGCGCTAATACACATTCTTGCACCACCAACTGGCATTGTATTACGAAGTGTTAATTTGACATTCAGATCCTTCACGGCCGATATGGGTTCAAGGGAGGTTTCATGTTCCGGTCTTTCTTTCTTTCCCGCGAGTGGGCGCTGTGGGCCTGGGGTGGCATGGCTATCATCGTTGGCGGCACCTGGTATCAAGTTCAGATCGACGTTCAAATCAACGAGTGGTTCGGCGAGTTCTACGACGCTGTCCAGAAAGCACTGGGCGAACCGGGCAGCATGACCATTGAAGAGTTCTATGCGCTGATATTCACCTTCGCGCGCATCGCAGGAATTTACGTCGTCATCGCCGTTCTGCTGAGCTTTTTCACGAAGCATTGGGTCTTCCGCTGGCGCCACGCCATGAACGACTTTTATATGGCCCGGTGGGCGCGCCTGCGCCATATCGAAGGCGCAAGCCAGCGCATCCAGGAAGATACCCGCCGTTTCGCCCTCATCATGGAATCGCTGGGTAGCCGGCTCCTCGATGCCATCATGACGTTGTTCGCCTTCCTGCCGATCCTCTGGGAGCTGTCGAAAGCGATCAAGGTAGTGCCGGTAATCGGCCCGCTGGACCATGCGCTGGTCTATGCCGCCATCATCCTGGCGCTGTTCGGCACGGCGGTGCTCGCCGCCATCGGCATCAAGTTGCCGGGATTAGAGTTCAAGAACCAAATGGTCGAAGCCGCGTACCGAAAGGAGCTTGTTTACGGCGAAGACCACGAGGAGCGGGCGGATCCGCCGACGGTACGCGAACTGTTTTTCAGCGTTCGGCGAAACTATTTCCGACTTTTCTTCCATTACATGTACTTCGATATTGCGAAATGGTCCTATCTTCAATTCGCCGTCCTGGTCCCCTATATCGCGCTGGCTCCGACCATCGTCGCCGGCGCCATCACCCTCGGCGTGATGCAGCAAATCGTCCGCGCCTTCGGGCGTGTCGAGTCCGCCTTCCAGTTCCTCGTGCACAGTTGGACAGTCATCGTCGAACTGATCTCCGTCTACAAGCGTCTGCGGGCGTTCGAAGCAGCGCTCTATGACGACCGGGAGCCCTATTCGGGGCCGACTCGATAGGAAGCAGCCCGATCCCGATTGCAAACGGTCAGTCGAACACCGGGGTGCCGTGGGCGCCTGAATCCCGCAGCGTCCAATAGAGCCGGTCGAGGCGCTCGGTGATCGGGCCGGGGCAGGGCTGGGGGAGCCGGCGGCCGGCGATCTCCCGCACCGCCAAGGCACCGCCGGCGGTGCTGCACGTGAAGACCTCGTCGGCGGCGTAGAGATCGAAGGCGGTCAAGTCACATTCGACGAGCGGCAGGCCTGCGTCCTTGGCGAGTTCGATGAAGGTCTGGCGCGTGATGCCGCGCAGCACGTTGCGCCCTGGCGTGCGCACCACGCCGTCCTTGACGGCAAAGATGTTGGACGCCGGCCCCTCGCATGCATAGCCCGCCTGGTCGAGCCAGATCACGTCATCATAGCCTGCTTCCAACGCCTCGATCCGCGCCATCTGCGAATGCAGTCTGTCGAGGCATTTGTAGCGGGCGTCGAGCGTATCGGGAGAGAACGCCCGCAGATGGGTGATGTGGAGGCGAATGCCCGTGCGCCGCGTCGCATCGCCGGCGAGGAAGATGTAAGGCGCGGCCCAGACAATACGTGTGGGTTCGAAGTCGCGCGGGTCGGCGACGACGGCGTTGGGCGTGCCGCGAGTCACGATGAAGCGGATGCTGGCATCGCGCAGACCGTTGCGCCGGCAGGTCTGAACGATCGCGGCGCGCCAGTTATCGCGGGTCATCGTCGTTTCCAGACGCGTCGCGCGCAGCGAATCGAAGAAGCGATCGATATGCTGATCGAGCTTGAAGATCGAACCGCGCCAGGCCGAGACCACGTCGAAGACTCCATCGCCGAGGAGGAATCCCTGGTCGAGCACGGAGATCTTGGCCTCGCCGAGCGGCACGAAGTCTCCGTTGAGGTAGACGATGGGCTCGTTGGGCTTTGCTGCTGTTGCCTCTACCATTCCGCGCGCTCCGCGATCGTTCAGGTGGGGTTGGCGGCGACGGTGCCCCGCGCGTCTGCGCGTTGCCGATCGGAGTCTGCCCGGCCGAGCTACGGTTCGCAAATTGCGAGCTCTTCAGCGCGCTACGTGAGGGGGGCGCACGCACACAGAGCCTGTGAAGGCTCGCGCCCTGTTGTAACGGAGTTAGGCCATACCTACCTCTGAAAGATCGGAATGCGCAGCGGACTTCGGCCCCGGGAAGAGCATTCCGCAGGCGAAATGGGGATCGCGCCGCCCCTGATCCTTGCGGTCGAGGGCTCGCGCAATGCCTCCCATGCGAAGGAGAAAACGCGCATGAAATATCTCTTGGGTTTGACGGCAATTGCTGCAGCCGTCGGTCTAATGACCAGCGCAAGCGTTGCGTCCGAGCATACGCCCTACGAGGTCACTGTAACGAACAATATGGACGAAGAACTTCTCGCGCCGATGCTGGTGGCGCCGGTGTCGGAAGACGGCAAGATCTTCGTCGGCAATTACGTTTCGAAGGAAGCCGAGCACCAGATCCTGACCGGGGATCCCGGAATGCTCGCGGCAGCGGTCGGCGACGAAGCCTCGGTCGGGCACGGCATGGACGGCCCGCCCGGCGTTCTTCTCGCTCCGGGAAAGTCGGTCACCTTCGCAATTTCGAGCCACGCGCCGAAGGTCCGCGTGCTGGCGATGGTGGCACCCACCATGTACGAGGACCACTACGTGACGGCGGTCGTTTCGCTGAACGGCGAGCCCATGTCTGTCGCGCTCGATCGCTTCGACATCGGCTACGATGAAGGTCGCAAGACCATCGAGCCCGTCGCTGAAGCAGTCGCGACCGTGCAAGTCAGCGCGAAGTAGAGTTCCTCAGCGCTTGTTGGGCGCCGGCCGGTCGTGAAACTACACCGGCCGGCGCCGCACGTTCGGGACTGAGGGAGTAGGCCATGACACAGAAGCACACCTACAGCGCAACGGTGACCTGGACCGGGAATTGCGGCGACGGGACGTCGGGGTACAAGGCGTACGCGCGCGACCACGACATCGCCTGCCCTGGAAAGCCGGTAATTCGGGGGTCGGCCGATCCGGCCTATCGGGGCGATGCGGGTCGGCACAATCCAGAGGACATGCTGGTGGCGGCGCTCTCGGCCTGTCACATGCTCTGGTATCTGCACCTTTGCTCGGCCGCCGGCGTGGTGGTCACGGCGTATGAAGATGCGGCCGAGGGCGTCATGCAGACCCACCCTCCCGACGGTGCCGGCGAATTCACGCGGGTCACCCTCAGGCCCCGCGTGACGATCACGGCCCAAAGAGATGTCGAGAAAGCAGCCCATCTGCACGAGACGGCCAACGCCAATTGCTTCGTCGCCCGCTCAGTCAGCTTCCCCGTCATTCACGAGCCGAAAATCCTGAGCGCATAGGCCACTGCACCGCCCGCAGGTCTGCCCCTCGGCAACCGGGGCCGCAACGCGTTATGGTTCAGAGTCTGGGAGCCTGAAGAGCGGAGGGGGCGGACAATGGGCGGCTTCGCGGAGTACGAGTCATACGATGCGCTGGGTCTCGCGGCGCTGGTGAAGGCGGGCGAGGTGAGCGCGACGGAGGTGCTGGAAGCCGCCATTGCACGTGTCGAAGCGCGCAACCCCGCCATCAATGCGCTCGTGATGGAGCTCTACGACCTCGCTGCGCAGGCCATTGCGGCGGGCCTGCCGGATGGGCCGTTCACAGGCGTGCCATTCCTGCTCAAGGATCTCGGCTCGGCGCTCGCCGGCGCCAGGACCGCGCGGGGCAGCCGCTTCTTCGCCGACCTTCCGCCTGCAACCGAGGACAGCCTCCATGTCACCCGGCTCAAACGGGCCGGCATGGTGATCTACGGCAAGACGAGCAGCTGCGAGCTCGGCCTAAGCCTCACCTGTGAGCCCCAGCTCTATGGCCCCTCGCGCAATCCCTGGGACCTGGAGCGGACGCCGGCGGGCTCGAGCGGCGGCGCTGCGGCGGCGGTGGCCGCGCGCATGCTGCCCATCGCCCATGCCTCGGATGGCTTCGGTTCGATCCGCGCGCCGGCGGCATCCTGCGGCCTGGTTGGCCTGCGCCCGACACGGGCGCGCAACACCATGGCGCCCTATTTCGGCGAATCGCTCGCGGGGCTGGCCATCGAGCACGCGGTATCGCTCACGGTGCGCGACAGTGCGGCGCTCCTCGATGCGACCGCAGGGCCCGCCCCGGGCGATCCCTACATCGCGCCGCCGCCGGCCCGTCCGTTTCTCGATGAGGTCGGCGCCGATCCCGGCACGTTGCGTATCGCGATGACGAGCAAGGCACCGAACGGAGCGCCGGTGGAGGCCGACCCGCTCCGAGTCCTGCGGGAGACGGCGTCGCTCTGTGCCGACCTCGGCCATCGGGTGGACGAGGTCGATCCCGCGATCGACGGGGCGGATGTGGTGCCCACCTTCCGCACCATCAGCGCAATTCAAATTCTCTATTTGGTGCGTGCTTATCCCGGCGGCCGCACCCCCCAACCGGGCGAGCTCGAGACCGTGGTTGCTGACACGGCCAAGCTTGCCGAGGGGATCGACGGCGAGACCTATATGGCGGCGGTCCACACCGCCCACCGGATCGGTCGCCAGATGGCGGCGTTCCACCAGGACTGGGACGTTCTGCTCACGCCCGGCCTCGGCACACTGCCGCCAAAGCTCGGCTGGCTCGACATGATGATGGACGATCTCGAGGAGTATTGGCGGAGGGTGTTCAGCTTCAGCCCGTTCACGGTGTGGTTCAATCTCACCGGCCAGCCGGCGATGATGATCCCGCTCAGCGTGACGGAGAGCGGCTTCCCTGTCGCGGTGCAGGCTATCGCCCGATACGGGGACGAGGCCACGCTGTTCCGCCTCGCCGCCCAACTCGAAGAGGCGCGGCCCTGGATCGCCCGCAGACCCGCGTGGACTGCAGCCCGCCTTTCTCACCAAGGTCATGGTCTGCGCGGCGCTGTCCGGCCGACAGGGCAGGAACGGCGCGCAGCGCGATGCTGGGGCATCGGGCAAGCGGCGTGACGCACACTGTCGGCCGGACAGCGCCGCCCTTCGGGTCGCGCCCAGGCGCCCGCCCGCGGCGTCGCGAGCCTCAACCGTATGCACCGATACGCTTTTCGGCCCGCTCCTGGCGGATCGAACGCCTGGGCGCGACGCAGGCCGTGACCTTGGTGAGAAAGGCGGGCTAAATCCTGACTCGCGACTTCTCGGGATCGTAGAAGGGAAACGGGACGACGGTCGCTTCAAGGCGCTTCCGCACGCCGTCGAGCTTGCCGACCTCGACGGCGGTTCCGTGGCCTGCGTGTTCCACCGCCACGCGTGAGAGCGCGAGGGATTTTCCCGTCATCGGCGAGCGGGTGCCCGACGTGACGACGCCCACCCGGTGGCGGCCGACGAACACGCAATCGCCGTGGCTCGCGACCTCGTCGCTCGCGAGTTCGAGGCCCACCAGGGCGCGCTGAGGACTCGCCTTGCGCTTGACCAGCGCCGCCTTGCCGATGAAGTCGTCCTCCTTCGACTTGAGCGGCACGGTAAAGCCGATCCCGGCCTCGAAGGGATCCGTCTGATCGTCGAACTCGTAGCCTGAAAAGATCAGGCCGGCCTCGATCCGAAGGATATCGAGCGCCTCCAGGCCTAGCGGGCTGAGCCCGTGGGGCTCGCCAGCCGCCCAGACCGCATCCCACACCGCCTCGCCATCGCTTGGGTGGCAGAAAATCTCGTAGCCGAGCTCACCCGTGTAGCCCGTACGCGAGACCAGCACGGCCGCGCCGTCCGGGTCGCCCAGCCGGCCGATGGAGAAGCGAAACCATCCAAGTTCCTGAACGGTTGGCTGGGCCGGCGGGGTCCAGACGATTTCGCCCACCACCTTCCGGCTGCTCGGCCCCTGAACGGAGAGGTTGTGAAGCTGGTCGGTGGACGAGCGGACCCAGACGTCGAGGCCGAGCGCCTCGGCCTGCTCGCGCAGCCAGTCGCCGCCCTGGTCTGAACCGCCGATCCAACGGAAGTTGTCCCGGCCCAGCCGGAACAGGGTTCCGTCGTCGAGCATCGTGCCGGTGTCGTAGCACATGGCGGTGTAGACGACCTGGCCCGCAGCGAGCTTACGTACATTGCGGGTCAGGCAGCGCTGCAGCAGCGCTTCGGCTCCCGGTCCCAACACCTCGAACTTTCGGAGCGGCGAGAGGTCGATGGCGGCAACGCGTTCCCGACAGGCCCAGTATTCGGCAATCGGCCCGACGCCCGTGTAGCTGTTGGGGAGCCAGTAGCCGTTGTATTCGACGAAGTCGCGTGTGTGGCCGCTGGTACGGGCGTGGAAGCCGGTTTCCTTGGTCATGGTCACGTCCGCATCCGGTTGTTTGCGATGGCCGACGGCGCGTTTGAACGACTCCGTCGCCGGATAGACGCGCATGTGAATGTCGGTGGGGTTCCAGCCGTTGACCGCGTCGATATCGTCCGGGCAGGCGGACGACACGCAGACCAAGTCGGTCAGTGCCCGCAGAAGAACGTAGTCCCCGGGTCGCGACCACGGCTCGTCGAGGACGAACATGTTCTGGCCGTCGACCTCGGTATTGTAGAAGAAGTTCATGGCCATCCAGCCGCGCCTCGGCTGAATCGCATACGCCTCCAGGGCAACGTTGAAATTGTCCGAGCAATTCGCGTGGCCGGGGTAGCCCTGATCCTCGTAGTACTTGGCGGCACAGGCGAGGCCGAAGGCGTCGTGGCGCATGCATGTGTCCTGCACCACCTCGACCAGCGCCACGAAGTCCTGATCAAGATACTTCGCCCGCTGCCCCGGATGGGGATAGCCGAGACCCATGAGTGTGCGAGTGGTCGTCACGTCCAGACAGCGCTCGACGCCCTCATCGAGCCGTGCCCGATGAAAGGCTTGGAAGTCCGTGCACTGCCGCCCCTCGACGTCGATGATCTGAATCCACTCGCCGGCGCGCACCTCGTAACTGGCCGCCGTGCGTCGATCGATCCGCTGATCGTGACGCGGGTCCGCCAGTGGCTCGGGAAGGATCGCCTCGCCCGCCGGAGGTGCGCCAGCGACGCGTTCGACGAACACGACGATGGGCGTGGGCGGGTCCTGCCCGTCGACGGCCATCGGCAGGCCAGGCGCCGCCACAATCACCGTGCCGGCACCGGTCGCAGTGAATGACACCTCCTCGCCGGCGCGGCTCTCCGGCCCGAACAAGTAGAGGGACGAGGCATCAGTGAGGTCGCGGTCTATACGTGCGGCACCGTCGGCGATCAGGCGGCGGAGACCGGTAGCGCTTCCCTCTGCTCTCTCACCCAGCAGGTCCGAAACAGAACACCTGTTGTCCACCACGCAGACTAGCTCGCAGGGCTGCCCGCCTTCAGGATTGACGAGGCGGATGATGTCGCCGCCCGCGATCCGTATGGCCCGCGCGCTCCGCCCCGGCACGACGTAGCGCTCGACCCCCGGAGCGAGCGAGAGCAGGCCCGGCCGCCGCACGCCGCGTATCGGGCGGGCCGCACCGGTTGAAACGATTTCCATCTCCAATGCCTCCCGACGCAACAGGTCAGGCCAACCCCAACTGGCGCCGCCGCTGCGCCGACCATTCCGTGACCAGGCGATCGACCGTAAGCCCGATGAACGCGACACAGAGGCCGATCACGAGGCCCTTGCCTGCATCGGCAAAGGTGAGCGCCCGGAAGATCTCTTGCCCGAGGTCCGTCGTTCCAATGAAAGCGGCGATGATCACCATGAAGAGCCCGAACATGATGGTCTGGTTGACCCCCAGCATGATCTCGGGCAAGGCCAGCGGCATCCGCACCTTCCACAGGATCTGCCGCGGCGTGCAGCCTGCGGTGATCGCCGCCTCGATCGTTTCATTGGGCACGCCGCGCAGGCCGAAGATCGTGTAGCGAACGATCGGGATCGCGGCGTAGATCACGATGGCCGTGATTGCCGCCACGTCGCCCACCCGGAACAGCATGATCACCGGGATCAGGTAGATGAACGAGGGAAAGGTCTGGAAGGTGTCGCAGAGGAGCTGCACGAACCGGGTGCGGCGCGCCGTCTTCGACGCCCATATGCCGAGTGGCAGCCCGAAGATCAGGCAGACGATCAGCGCGAAGAAAACCATGTAGGCGGTTATCGATGCGCGCTCCCAGAAGCCGGTGAGCGCGATGAAGCAGACGAAGCCCGTCACCGTCGCGGCCAGCCGCGGCCCTGCGAGCCGCCAGCCGATGGCGCCAGCCAGCGCCGCGACCGCGATCCACGGCATCCATTGGAAGCCCGTGCGAAGTGGGATCAGCACGTAAATGAGGAGGCCGTCGCGGATGAAAGAGAGCGGGTCGTAGAGCGTGATGGTGATGAAGTCGACGACGGAGTCCCAGAAGGGCGCGGTGGTGATGGTGGCGGACCTGGGCAGCGCCTGGGCGTGGGGCGTCAGCAGTGCCGCGACAATCGAGGCGACGATGACGACGCCCGCGGCCATCAGATACGGGTGCACCCGCCAGAACAGCCCCTCCGGGCGGCGCTCGGGCTGCTTCTCGGACAGCGCTCGGCTGAGCCGGTCGAGCATCACCGCCATCAGCACCACGGCGACGCCGTTCTCCAGCGCCTGCCCGAGGCGCAGGCTCTGAAGCCGGAAGAGCAGGTCCTGGCCAAGGCCCTTGGCGCCGACGAAGGACGCGATCACGACCATCGCCAAGCACTGCATGATGACCTGATTGACGCCCAGCATGAGCGAATCGCGCGCGGCCGGTATCTCCACATTGAAGAGCATCTGCCAGCGGGTGCAACCGGCCATGCGGCCTGCTTCGCGCACTTCCTCGGCAACGCCCTTGAGTCCGAGCACCGTGAGCCGCGTCATCGGCGGGATGGCGAAGAGGATAGTGGCGATCGCCCCCGCCCGGTGCGACACCCCGATGAACAGCGCAACCGGGATCAGATAGGAGAAATGCGGTAGCGACTGCATGACGTTGAGGATCGGCCAGAGCACCCGCTCGAAGGGCGGCGATTTCGCCCCCACCACGCCCAGGGCGGCGCCGACGGCAGCCGCAATCGGCGCCGCGACCAGGATGACAGAGAGCGTCGTCATCGAAAGCGACCATTTGCCAAAGATGGCGAAGTAGACGATGCAGCCGCCGGCAAGCAGTGCGAGCCGCCAGCCCTTCAGCCACCAGCCGAAGACGGCGGCGAGGCCGGCGATCATCACCCACGGAATGGCGGGGATGCCGATCGACTTGAAGCCCCCGGCGAGCAGGCCGTGCATGATGTCGAGCGGCCACTCGATCACCCGTGCGATCGCCCGCGTCGCGTCCTTGACCGTGAAGACGCCAAGAATTTCGTGCTTGTGGAAGACGTCGACGACGACGTTGATCCAGTCGATGAAGGGAACCGCGATGGCCATTGGCCAGACGATCCCCTCTGCCGGCAGGATGGGCTTGAGCGCGAGCAGCACGACGAACGGCACCAGCACGAGGATCGGGCCCACGCCTGGCGCACGCATGACGCGGCCGGCGGCCCCAATCGACACTCCGACGGTGCGCGCGTCTACCATGGCTCTAGGAGCGGCCGGCGTACATCGCGTCGACGAGGCCGTAGCGGTCGAGCACGCCGACCGTCTCGCCCTTCTCGTCGACGACGGCCACTGGGTGCTCCCCCTCGATGACCTGTGGCGCGACGTCCGCCAAAGTGGCATCCGCCTTTATCTCGCCCCGCGTGGCCTCGCCCGCCGCAGCAGCGCGCATCGCCGTCGCCACGGTGAGCAGGCGGTCCCGCGCTACGTCCTTGGTGAACTCGCGCACATAGTCGGTCAGCGGATTCTCGATCAGCTCGGTGGCGGTGCCGGACTGCTCGATGACGCCGTCCTTCATGATGATGATCCGGTCGGCGAGCCTGATCGCCTCGTCGAAGTCGTGGGTGATGAACAGGATCGTCTTTTGCAGCAAGTTCTGCAGGCGCAGAAACTCGTTCTGCATCTCGCGCCGGATGAGCGGGTCGAGGGCGGAGAACGGCTCGTCGAGGAACCAGAGCTCGGGCCCTACCGCGAGCGAGCGGGCAATGCCCACTCGCTGCTGCTGGCCGCCTGAAAGCTCGCGCGGGTAGTAGCGCTCGCGCCCGTCGAGGCCCACGAGCTGGATCATCTCCCCGGCGCGGGCCTCTCGTGTGCGGCGGTCGATGCCCTGCACCTCGAGCGGAAAAGCGACGTTCTGCAGCACCGTGCGGTGGGGCAGCAGCGCAAAGTGCTGGAATACCATGCCCATCTTGTGGCGGCGGAGCTGCGTGAGCTCCCGGTTGCTCGCCTTGAGCAGGTCTTGGCCCTCGAACATGATCTCGCCCGCGGTGGGCTCGATCAGGCGTGCGAGGCAGCGGAGAAGCGTGGATTTGCCCGAGCCCGAGAGCCCCATGATCACCAGGATCTCGCCGGCGTTGACCTCGAGCGAGGCGTCGCACACGGCCGGGATGTAGCCCTCTTCCAGAATGGCGGCGAGGCCGGGCGCGCCGCCGTGCTTGTTCAGGAACGACCGGGGCTTGGGGCCGAACAGCTTCCAGACGTTGGTGCACGTGAGAATGGGCTCGGCCAAAAGGCACCTCCCCGCCCCGGCGGAGCGAATGTTGTTGCTCCGCCTGGCGACACATGGCCCCCATCGCCGGTGGCGCGGAGAGCGACTACCATGTGTCGGTACTATGTGCGCTAAAGAAAAGCGAGGGCGCCGCCACAGGGAGAAGGGCGGCGCCCTCGTCGCCAGCAGCTCCTAGGCTAGTTCAGCCAGGACTTCCACTTGGCTTCGTTGTCGGCGAGCCACTTGTCGGCCGCCTCTTCGACTTCCATGCCGTCGATGTCGACCAGCTTCGACATCACCGCGATATCCAGGTTGCTCAGGTTCATCTTCTGGATGATCGCATAGGCCGTCGGCCACTTATCGGGCATACCGTTCCAGACGCCGATCTTGAGATAGCCGTCCTTCGGGTTGCCGCAGTCATAGGTCATCTCGGGGTTGGGACCCCAGGCCGGGTCATCTTTGCAGCCCTCGCCATACTCCGGGAACTCGACGAACTTGCCGTCGTAGATCGCCTCGATGAAGTTGGGCGTCCAGTTGAAGTGCACGATGGGCGCCTTGCGCTCGAACGCCGATGCGAGCTCCGCCCATATCGCCGCTGCCGAGCCTGCGTTCACCACGTCGAAGTCCATGCCGAGGCCCGCGACACGCTCGGCGTCGTGCTTCAACCAGTCGACAGGGCCGCCGAGGAAGCGACCCTTCGGGGCCGTCTCGGGGGTCGAGAACATCTCCGCGCAGGCATTCAGCGCCTGCCAGTCGGGCAGGCCCGGACACTGCTCCTCGACATAACTGGGATACCACCACTCCTCGCGGGTCTTGGCGTCGTGAGTCCCGGTGTCGATCACACAACCTTCGCCCACCACCTTCTCGAACGCCACGCCGAACGCGCCCTGCCAGACCTCGTGGACCACGTCGATGTCGCCCTCGCACATGGAGGTGTACACCACCTGGCTATCAGCGGGGATGAACTCCGTCGCAAAACCCTGGCCATTGAGAATCTTGCCCAGAACGCTGGCACCCACGATTTGACTTGACCAGTTGTGGATCGGGATCTTGATCGGGTCGTCGGAGTCCGCGGCCTGAGCCACGCCGGACCCAACACCCGACAGGCCGATCGCGGTCCCGGCGACGAGAGCAATCGCCCATCGCCTCATATTCGTTCCCACCATAGTCGCCTCCTCCGTGTTCCTTGCGTGCACTCTTTGGCATGCGCAGACCTCCGCGCAGCTAAGCATCAGAGTAGAGAGGCGTTGTGAACAAGACAGACCATTGCCATAAACAGCCTGTAAAAGATGATGAAAGATGTGAAAATGGGAATTGGTTGATGCGCGGGGCTCGGGAATGACGGACCCTTATCATATCGTCGTCGTGGAAGACGACGCCGTGACCCGCACCAAGCTCGCCGGCTACGCGCAGACCGCGGGCCATCGGGTGAGCGAGGCGGAAGACGGCGACGGCATGTGGCGCATCCTCGAACGGGATGCCGCCGACTTGATCCTGCTCGACATAAACCTGCCGCGCGAAGACGGCCTCGACTTGACCCGCAAGCTCCGGGCGCAAAGCAACGTCGGCATCATCCTCGTCACGGTGCGGGACGAGGAGGTTGATCGGATTGTCGGCCTCGAGATCGGCGCCGACGATTACATTACCAAACCATTCAACCCGCGGGAGCTGCTCGCGCGGGTCAAGAGTGTCCTGCGCCGCGCCAAGGAAGGAATCCGGGAGCCCATGGCGGGACGCCGCTTCGCCGGTTGGGAGTTCTCGGTATCGGCCCGCAAGCTGGTCTCGCCGCAGGGCGAGACCGTCCAGCTGACACGCGCCGAACACGAGCTGCTCACCGCCCTGGTGGGCCATCCGGGCCAGGTCCTCACGCGGGAGCGCCTGCTCGCGCTGATCACCCACCGGTCTTGGGAGCCGGGCGACCGGACCATCGACGTCCTGATCCGGCGGCTGCGGCGGAAGATCGAGCAGAACCCCAGGACCCCTGAGCTCATCGTGACCGCGCACGGTGAGGGTTATGTGTTCACCCCGGCGGTAACCACCTGACTCTCGCGTTGGGCCGGCTCGAACCCGGCCCAGAGCGTCACCAGCGCCTCCCGCGATTCGTCGAACAGCCCGGCCAAGTCCTCGGCGAGTGCCGCCGCTTCCGGTGTGCGGGCGCGCGCTTCGAGCACGCCGCAGCGGTCCGCCAGCCGCCGCAGCCCGAGACTGCCGGCAGCCCCCCTGAGCGCATGAGCAAGGTCCGCCGCCCGCTCGACCCGCCCCTCGGCCAGCGCATGCCTGATGCCGTCGATCTGGACCGGCGCCGTCTCGACGAACGTATTGATCATCAGGGCGCCGCGCTCGGCCCCGAGGACCGCGCGATCCTCCGCCAGCACAGTCGGATCGATGATCGATCCGTCGTCGGCGCTCTCCCGGTCGCTGCTCCCGGCATCGCGCCCGCCGCCCCCACGACCGAAGACGCGCACGATGGTCTCCGCCAGGCTGTCGGGCGCGATAGGCTTGCCGATGAAGGCATCCATCCCGGACTGCAAGTGCTGGGCGACTTCGCTGTCGAACACATGGGCCGACATGGCGATGACGGGGAGCGAGCGGATCGCGGGGTCGGTGTGGGCACGGATGCGCTGCGTCGCCTCGATGCCGTCGATACCCGGCAGGCTGATATCCATGAGGACGAGATCGAACGTCTGATTCTCTAGGAGCTCGAGCCCCTCCTCGGCGGTCGGCGCGACGAGCGGCTCGTGCCCCATCCTGGCGACAAAGGCTTCGACGACCATCGCGTTGACCACGTTGTCTTCGACGATGAGGACGCTCAGCGCCCTGTCGGGCCCAGTCACCCAGTGCGGCACTGCTTCGACGGGCGGCTGGGCTGCGGCTTCGCTCTGCGGCAGCGGTAGCGTGACAGAGAAGCAACTGCCGCTCCCCGGCTCCGTCTCCACCGCGATGAGGCCCCCCATCGCCGTGACCAGCCGCTTGGAAATAGCGAGGCCAAGCCCGGTGCCTGTCTGCTGTCCTCGTCGGCGCGACGATGCCGCCTGATAGAAGGGCTCGAAGAGGTGGGCGACGTCAGGCTCGGCGATGCCAAGACCGCTGTCCAGCACAGAGAGGCAAACATTGTCGGGGTCCGGGCCGCTCGAGAGCGCGAGCGTCACGCCGCCCCGGTCCGTGAACTTGATGCCGTTGCCGAGCAGGTTGAGGAGCACCTGGCTCAGTTTCTGGCGATCGCCTGTCACCGCCGCAGGCACGCCCTCGTCAATCGTCAAGTCGAGGGCGAGGTCTTTCTCCCTGGCGCGGCCCTGCATGAGCACCACGATGTCTTCGACCAGTTCGTGCAGGTCGAAGACGGCGTTGTCGACTTCAATCTCGCCGGATTCGACTCGCGAGTAGTCGAGGATGTCGTTGAGAATTCCGAGCAGTATCTCGCTCGACGAACGCATGACCCTGACCTGCTGCTGCTGCCGCTCGTTCAGCGGGCCGTCGGACATGAGCCGCAACATGCCGAGGACCCCATTCATCGGGGTGCGGATTTCGTGACTCATCGTGGCGAGGAACTCCGACTTGGCGCGGCTGGCCTGTTCGGCGCGGTCGCGGGCACGATCGTGGTTCTGGACCTCCTCGACCAGCCGGACATTGGCCTCCGTCAACTGAGCCGTGCGCTCCTTGACCAGTCTCTCCAGATCCTCCTTATGCTGCCGAAGCTCGGCATTGGTCTGCTCGCGTTCCTCCTCGAGTTGCCGCTTGACGATCCCCTGGTCGCGGAACACGCGGACCGTGTCGGCCATGTCGGAGAGCTCGTCGCTACCTCCGGTCGGAACCGCCACGTCCAGGCGCCCGGCTGCGAGGCTCTGCATGACCCGGTGGAGCGCCGTCAGCCGGTGGACGAGATTGCGATGTACGTATAGCCAGGCGATGGCGCCCGCGATGGCGATGAAGAGCACGATCTGGAGCAGGACGGTGAGACCGCCGAATTCGACGGCACTGTCCGCCGCCTCGGATGCATTGGCAGCGATTAGCTGAGAGCGGGAAACGACCGCGGCGACGCCCTCGTTCATCCGATCGGTCAACGCGCGATTGTCGTCGGAGAGGGCCGCGAGCGCCGCATCGAGAGACAGGGTCCGGCGGCGCATATCGAACAAACCCAGGGTGCCGGGAGGCCCGTCCGAGGCGAGCGCGGCTACCAGCGTCCCCGCCTGCTCGCGGCGGATCGGGTCGTTGATCAAGGCCACGCGGCGAGGGAGGATGCGGATGTTGCCGCTGTAGCGCTCCTCGATCCATGCGATCTCGTCCGCATCGCGGGCTCGGCTGAGTTGGTTGAGCAGCAGCCCCTGCTCAGAAGCACGCATCCTGAGCTCGAACATCCGCTCCAGCAGGAAGAGATCGGCCTCGACCAGCCTGTCGAAGGCGTCCAGCGTGGCCGGCAGGCGTGCCGGGTCCTCGACAAGCTCGTAGAGGTTGGAGATGACGACAGTCGCACCGGACGCCGCGTTGGACGTGAGCGTCTCGGAAAGCGCGGAGAGTTCGCCGGCCGCGTCCAGCGAGCGTGCGACCGAGGCTGCCAGGACGGCATTAATCTCGATACGCGCCGCGACGATCTCGTCCTGTCTCTCCAGGTTAGCCGCCAGCGCCGATACCACGCGGCGGATTTCGGCGACTTCCCGTTCGGGGAAGCCGTACCCCTCCAGCGCATCGAGACGGGCGGAGAGCAGATCGGTCGTGGAGCGGAGAATGTCGGCCTCGGCCCGTCGCTCGGCCTGGCTCTCGGCAGTGGCGAGCTGGGCGCCGTGCGCGGCAATCTGAGTCGAAGTCTCGGCGATGATCCGGCCTTCGGAGATTGCCGGCATGGCCTGGTCGACGATGGTCGTCTGGGCAGTATCGACGTTGCGCAAGACGACCCAGCCGATAACCCCGGCTGCGATAGAGAGAGCCGCGACGCCGGCGAAGGCAGCGAACAGGCGGCTCGCGATACCGAAGCGGCCGAACATCGCCAAATAAGAACACTTGTTGGAATCGAAAGGCAAATGGCCTCAGAATGCCTGCCATGAAATCGGGACGCCTGCCAAGGCTGGCTCTCGGCCTCCTCGCAGGCTTGGCGTTGGCCGCAGGCCCGGCGCAGGGGCCGGCGCAGGAAGCGGCGCAGGACCCTGCGTCACCGACGACATGGGCGCTCGAAGTCTGGTCGCCGCCTCTCGATTTCCGCAGCCCGAAGAAGACCATCACCTATCGGCCACTCGCTCGCGCGTCCCAGAAGTGGCGCATCTGCGCCTCGTACCCTCACCTCAAGGATTCGTATTGGCTGAGCGTCAACTACGGCATGGTCGAGGAGGCGAAGCGGCTTGGCGTCGCGCTCCGCGTCGTCGAAGCCGGCGGCTATCCGAACCTTGAACGCCAGATCGACCAGATTACCGAGTGCGCGCGTGACGCGGACATCCTGGCACTGGGGGCGGTGAGCTTCGACGGCTTGACGGAAGCGGTCCTCACGATTAGCGAGGAGATCCCGGTGATCGCCGTGGTCAACGATATCGCCGACCCCGGCATCAGCGCCAAGGCCGCCGTCTCCTGGGTCACGATGGGGGAAGTGACTGGCGCCTACCTCGCCAGCCTCCACCCGGCGGGCACACCGCCCGTCAAGGTTGCGTGGTTCCCCGGCCCGCGGGAATCGCAGTGGGCCCACTTCGTGGAGGAGGGGTTCACCGAGGCGCTTGCAGGCAGCGCCGTCGAGATCGTCGTGCGGAAGTGGGGCGACACCGGGCGCGAGATTCAACTGATCCTGGTCGAGGAGGCGCTGGAGGAACGACCGGATGTGGACTACATCGTGGGCAGCGCCGTCACTGCGGGCGCGGCGGTCAGCCTCCTCAGGGCGCGCGGCCTCACCGGCCAGATTCGTGTGCTGGCGGACTATTTCACCCATGCGGTCTATCGCGGAATCAAGCGCGGCAAAATCCTCGCGGCGCCCACAGATTTCCCCGCCCTGCAGGGCCGGATGGGCATCGAAATGGCCGTGCGGCTCCTTGAAGGCAAGCTCGAACATCCGCATGCGGGGCCGCTGATCCACATCGTCGAACAAGGCAATCTCGACACCTTCAGCACGCGCCTTTCGCTCGCGCCCGCCGACTTCTCCCCGACGTTCGTGGCCGAATAGGCGCCGCCGGGCCGTGCGGGTGATCCGGCGTCCGCTCCGGCCGCCCCGCTGCGGCTTTGCCCTGCGCCCGCTCTTTGGCATGATGCGGCGTCCGATTCTGGTGCGCTGGCGGGGAATGGGCCGCCGGTGGGAGTACCGGCACCGCGTTGAAGGGGCTTGGAACCGTGCACGCATCGCTGGAGAGCTGCCCCGCCCTGGTGCTGAACGCCGACTATCGTCCGCTCAGCTACTTCCCGCTCTCGGTCTGGGGCTGGCAGGACGCGGTCAAGGCGGCGTTCCTCGACCGGGTGACGATCCTCTCCGAGTACGACCGGGCGATCCGCTCGCCGAGCACGGCGATCAAGCTGCCGAGCGTCGTCGCGCTCAAGCGCTACCGACCGCTCGCCCGCCGGCCCGCCTTTACCCGCTTCAATGTCTTCCTCCGCGATTCCTTCACGTGCCAATACTGCGTCGCGCACTTCCCGGTGGAGGACCTCACCTTCGACCACCTGGTGCCGCGCTCGCGCGGAGGGCGCACCACCTGGGAGAACGTCATCACCGCCTGTAGCGCCTGCAACCTCTCCAAGGGCAACCGGCTGCCGCGCGAATGCGGCATGCGGCCTCAGCGCAAGCCCAGGGCGCCGAGTGCTCACGACCTGCACGAGAGCGGCAGGCGCTTCCCGCCCCGCTACCTGCACGAGAGCTGGGGCGACTACCTCTATTGGGACTCCGAATTGGACCCCGATTAACCGCGCCGAACCGGGAGAGTACAGATGCTCGTCGAGCAGATCTGGACGGACAACGCCTACCGCAACTTCAACTATCTCATCGCCTGCCCCGAGACCGGCGAGGCGCTCGCCGTCGATCCGCTGGACCACAAACGTTGTTTGGCGGCCGCCAAGGACCAGGGCTGGCAGATCACCCAGATTCTCAACACCCACGAGCATGGCGATCACACCGGCGGCAACAAGGCGATGGTCAAGGCAACCGGCGCCGCCCTGCTCGCCCATGCCAACGCCAAGGGCAAGATCCCCGATGTCGACCGGGGGCTCGGCGCGGGCGACGTGATCAAGGTGGGGGCCACGGTGGAGCTCGAGGCGCTGGATACCCCCGGCCACACGATGAGCCACGTGTGCCTGCTCTCGCGCACCGACACGCCTGCGCTCTTCTGCGGCGATACGCTCTTCAACGCCGGCGCGGGCAACTGCCATTCCGGCGGCCATCCCGCCGAGCTCTACGAGACCTTCGCCGGCCAGCTCGCACGGCTCCCCGACGAGACCCTGATCTACCCCGGCCACGACTACATCGAGAATAATCTGCAATTCACTCTCGACCGGGAGCCCGACAACGAGCGGGCGAAGTTTCTTCTGACCGAGATCGAGCCGCAGAACCCCGACGACGCCCTTGTCTCGACACTGGCGCTGGAGAAGGAGATCAACACCTTCTTCCGCCTCCACAGTCCGAGCGTCATTGCGCGGCTGCGCGAAGCCTTCCCCGACCTGCCGGACGATCCGAGCCCGCGCGAGGTCTTCCTGAAGCTCCGCGAGCTCCGGAACAGCTGGTAGCCACTTTGCCGAGAGCGGCTCAAGCGAACAGCGCCTGGGCCATGAACTTCGGCGCGTCGATGTTGGTGCCGCAGACGATGACCGCTGTGCGCCGCCCGCGCAGGCGTTCGGCGCACGGGCCGAGCAGCGCCGCCGTCGCCGCGGCACCCGCCGGCTCGACGGCGAGCTTCATCTCGGCGAAAAGCAGCCCCATGGCGCGGCGCATGGCCTCGTCGTCGATCTTCACCAGCTCGTCCACGTAGCGCCGGCAGAGTCCGAAGGAATAGGGCCGGGCAAAGGGCGCGCCGAGGCTGTCAGCGATGGTGGTCACCCGCTCGATCGCCTGGGGCGAGCCTGCCGCGAAGCTCCTGTGCATGGTGTCGGCGCCTTCCGGCTCGACGCCATAGACCTTGCAGCCGGGCTGCGCGGTCTTGATGGCGCAGGAAACGCCCGCGCAGAGGCCGCCACCGCCGATGGGGACGATCACCGCGTCCAACGCCGGCACCTGGCGTGCGAGCTCCAGGCCGACTGTCGCAGTGCCGAGCGCGATCGTCCGTCCTTCGAAGGGATGGATCAGGGTGCGTCCTTCGTCGGCCTCGATGGCCCGCACGGTCTCGAAGGCAGCGTGCACGTCCGGCACCAGCACAAGCTCCGCGCCATAACGGCGCACCTGGGCGACGCGGAAGGGGTCGGCGCCTTCCATCATCACCACCTTGGCAGAGGTGCCGACGCTGTGCGCGGCAAAGGCCACGGCGATGGCGTGGTTGCCGGCGCTCACCGCAGTGACGCCCCGCGCCCGCGCCGCATCGTCGAGAGCGAGCGCGCTGAGCAGCGCGCCCCGCGCCTTGAACGTGCCGGTGCGCTGGAAGAGCTCCAACTTGAGGAAGATCGCGCTGTCCGCCCCGAGTGCGTCCGAGACCGCAGCAGCCCGCCAGTGGTGCACCGGGGTCTCGTTGATCAGATCGCCGAGCGACGCGCGGGCCTCCTCGATCGCGGCGAGATCGGGCGGGGCCAGGTTCTCTTGGGCCACCCGCCTCTACTCCCCGCGGAAGCGCGGCGGGCGCTTCGCGATGAACGCCTCCACAGCCTCGCGGTGGTCGGCGCTGCCGCCGAGCACGCCATAAGTGGCGGAGGCGCGGTCGAGCCCGGCGCGCAGGTCGCCGCCGACACCGTCCCGCACCAGCCGCTTGATGGCGCGGATGGCGAGCGTCGGGCCGTCTGCGAGGCGCCGCGCAAGTGCCATGGTGTGCGGCATCAGCTCGTCGTCCGCCCAGACCCGGTTGACGAGACCGATGCGCTCGGCCTCCGCCGCGTCGATGGGATCGCCCGTCCACAGGAGCTCCAGCGCCCGCGCCGTGCCCACGAGCCGCGGCAGCCAATGCGCACCGCCGGCGCCAGGCGCAAGCCCGACCTTGACGTACGTTTCAGCGAACTTGGCCGAGACTGCGGCGAAGCGCAGGTCCATGGCGAGAGCGAGATCGAGACCGGCACCGATGGCCGCGCCGTTGATCGCCGCGATCACCGGCTTGTCCATATCGGCGAGGGTGAGCGGAATGCGATGAACATGCTCGCCGATCAGCGCCCGCTGCTCGGCGGCGCTGCGCTCCAGCCCCTCCCCCATCAGCTCCTGGATATCGCCGCCGCTGCAAAAGGCCTTGCCTGCCCCGGTCACTACCACCACGTGCACGTCCTCGCGGTCCCGGCAGTCGGCAAGGGCTTGGGCCCAGGCGTCGATCATGGAGCGGGTGAAGGCGTTGCGCCGCTCGGGCCGGTTCAGAATAATGGTCGCGATCCTGTCGGCGACCTCCAGACGAATCTCCTCGCTCACGCGCCTTCTCTCCCTTCTGCCGCCATGTTTGGGCCGGCGGTCACCATCGTCGGCCAGAGCGACGCACTGCCGCCGCGCGCGGCTTGCGCGCCGAGCACCCGCCACCAATGGGCCTCGTTACCGAACTCGTCGCGCCAGGCCCAGAGCCGCGTGGTCCAAAGGTGCAGGTCGTGCTCCACCGTGTAGCCCATGGCGCCGTGCACCTGATGCGCGAGGCGGGCGACCGTGCCTACCGCCTGGCTCGCCCGCGCCTTGGCGGCAGCGAAGGCGAAGGGCGTGCCCGCTTGCGCCGCCGCATCGACCGCAGCCCCGGTGGCGGCGGCCTCGCCCGCGATTTCGGCGAGATGGTGCTGGATCGCCTGGAACCGGGCCAGCGGCCGGCCGAACTGCTCGCGCTCCCGCGCGTACCGCAGGCTCATGGCGAGCACCTGCTCCATCGCGCCGCGCAACTGGGCGGCGCGGGCGAGCGCCATCAGTGCGTACCCATCTGCCTCCGGCGGTAACGTGTGGCTATATTCCGGCGGACCGGCCAGGGTGACATCGTCGCGCGGCTCGCCCGCCAGGTTGGCACCCTCTATCAGATCGGCCGGTTTGCAGAGGGCTAAACCCATGCCGGGCATGACCACCACGATCGCGGTGGCAAATCGCCCCCACGGGACCCGCTGAAGGGTGGCAACGTCGGGGTCGCCTCTTACCGGCGATGCGTGGAGGGCAACCGGGCCAGCCGGTGCCTCGATCCCGGCGGCGTGGCAGAGAAGGGTTCCGATCAGAGTCTCCGCCACCGGGACCGGCGCGGCATGGCGGCCCGCGGCGCGCAGCACGGCGAGGCCCGCCGCGAGGCCGGCGCCCCCTGCCGCCTCCGGCAGTGCCGTCTGCGAAAGCCCGGTCTCGGCGAAGGTCTGCCACAGATGCTCGGGCCATGCGCCGCCTGCGAGCGCGGCGCGCGCGGCCTCGCCTTCCGCGGCGAACAAATCGTCGGCAGTCTGCTCGATCAAGCGCGCCGTCTCGTCGCTCATAGGCCCCTCACCTGACCCCGAGGCCGCGGGCGATGATCGAGCGCAGGATTTCGTTGGTGCCGCCGCGCAGGGTGAACGACGGCAGCCCCAGCACCGAGGCACCCAGCGCAGACGCGAGTGTCGGCGCGTTGGCAGCGCCATCATTGCCGGCGACAGGTTCCACCGGCGCGGCACGGCGCAGCGTCTCGGCAACCTCAAACTCGAAGCGGGTGCCCATGTCCTTAACAATGGCCGCCTCGATCTCCGGGAAATCCCCGTTCTCGAGCTGCCCGGCGACGGCGAGCGACATGGCGCGCAGCGCGTAGAGCTCCGCCGCGAGGCGCCCGATCGCCTCGGCATGCCTCGGCTCGGGCTCCGGCCCCGACGCCTCGACCAGCGCGGCGAAGAGATGGAAGGTGCTGAGGATGCGCTCGGGCCCGCTCCGCTCCAGCGCAAGCTCGCCCGTGACCTGGCGCCAGCCGTCGCCGTCCTGCCCGATCAGGCGGTCGGCGGGAATGATCACATCCTCGAAGACGCACTCGTTGAAGTCGTGCTTGCCGGCGAGATTGACGATGGGGTTGACCCGCACGCCGTCGCTTTCGAGGTCGATCAGGAACTGGCTGAGCCCGCCGTGCCGGTCCTCGCCGGGCGGGCCTGTGCAACACAGGGCGATCATGTAGTGCGAGCGGTGGGCGTTGCTGGTCCACACCTTGGTGCCGTCGATGCGCCAGCCGTCGTTCGTCCGCTCGGCGCGGGTGCGCACCGAGGCGAGGTCGGAGCCGGAATCGGGCTCGCTCATGCCGATGGCGAAGTAGCATTCGCCGGCGGCGATCCTGGGGAGGATTGTCTGGCGCTGCTCCTCGCTGCCGAAGCGCAGCAGCAGCGGGCCGCTCTGCCGGTCCGCCACCCAGTGCGCGTAGACCGGCGCGCCGGCCGCCAACAGCTCCTCGATCACGACGTAGCGCTCCAGCGCCGAGCGCTCGTGCCCGCCGTAGCGCGTGGGCCAGGTCATGCCGATCCAGCCGCGCGCGCCCAACGCTCGGCTGAAGGAGGCCGACCAGTCCGAGCCGAAGTCAGAATCCGGCCGCCAGCCCTCTGCCGCCTGCGATTCCGCGACGAAGGCGCGGACCTCAGCACGCAGCGCGTCCACGCCTGGCGGCATCTCGGGCGGCGGGAAATCGAATCCTGTCACGGCGCGCGGGTAGCCCCCTATTTCACCGGGGTTGTGGCCTGAACCCCGCCCCGCGGGACGCGCGCAACACTAATTTCAAAGCGGGATTCGCCGGGATTAAGTGGGATTAAGTGGGATAAGTGGGATTCCGCGGGATTGGCGGCCGCGATGGCGCGAACTGCCGGCGTCAGCCGACTTGCCGATGAGCGCCCGCTTATCGTGCCTGCGTATGATGTGGTCTGCTCGTGCTTGCGCTTCATGGCGCGAGGTTGCCGCGGGCTGCACGCGCCGTGGACCGCACCATTGTCCGAAGCGTCGAGCGGGCCGGGCAGTTGCGGCCAGCGGCATCCGGTTCTAACGGCAATCGATCAGCGGCCGAAGGTCTGGCCGTAGCGCGCGAGCTTGGCGCGCCACGCCTCGTTCTCCCTGATATCGCCGTTGACGATGCCTTGCGGCTCCTCGCCTCGCACCAACGCCTTGCAGGCGACGATGTCGTCGGCGCCGAGGCCGGCGAAGCACTGGTCGGTCCAGGCCAGCGCGTGGGGCGCGAACACCACGTTGTCGAGCTTGAGGATGGGGTCGTCGGGCTCCGGCGGCTCCGGGTCGAGCACGTCGAGCCCGGCGCCCGCAATCCGCCCCTCCTGCAGTGCCGCGGTCAGCGCCTTCTGGTCGACCGTGCCGCCGCGGGAGGTGTTCACCAGATAGGCCGTCGGCTTCATGGAGGCGATGAGACGCGCATCGACGATATGGTGGGTCGCGTCGCTCAGCGGGCAGTTGACGGCCAGGATGTCCGACTCCCGGCAGAGCGTGTCGAGATCGACCATCTGCACACCAAGCTCCGCCGCCACCGACGGGTCGGCATAGGGGTCGCAGGCCATGAAGTTCATGTCGAAGGGGGCGGCCAGGCGGAACATCTCGGCCCCGATGTTGCCGATGCCGACGGAGCCCAGCGTCTTGCCGACGAGGCCGACCCCCATGTGGGCCCCCTTGCGGGCGAAGCCGGGCGGGCCCTCACGCGTGAGCTGGTCCTTGAGTAGCAGCTTGCCCATGACGGCGAGGATCAGCGCGATGATGGCGACGGCCACCGGCCGCCGCACGCCGTTGGGCGTGATCACCAGCGCGATGCCGTTGTCGGAGCAGGCTGGCACGTCCACGCTGTCGTAGCCCACGCCGAAGCGCGCGACCATGGCCAGCCTGCCGTCGCCCGGCACGCTGGAGCGGTCGAAACGCTGGGCCAGCAGGATGAGTGCGTCGTGGCCGGTGAGCTCCCCCGCGTCCACCGGCCCGTTGGCGTTCTCCAGGTAGTGCCACTCGATATCGGGGTCTTCGTCCAGCGGCGTGCGGTCGAACATGGGGAAGAGCGGCTCGCCCTCCGCCGTCAAGAAATCTCTGCTCAGAGCGACTCTGAATTTATCGGCCATAACCTGTTGAACTCCCTTATTTCTTTGCCCGTCGCCTGCCGCGCTTGCATTGGGCGCGTAAGCCCTCGACGCCCTCGCGCATCGCCTGCTGCAGCAGCCAGACATCGCCCGAGTAGCAGATGAAGTCGAAGCCTTCCTTGAACAGGGCCGCGCCTGCATCCACGTTCGGCACCAGCCGGCCCAGCGACTTGTTGTGCTTCTTCGCGGCGCGCACAACACGCGCCACCGCCGCCTTGAAGTCGGGATGGTCGAACTGGCCGGCGATGCCCATGGAGACCGAGAGGTCGAAGTGGCCGATCCAGAGGATGTCGACATCCTCGATCGCCGCGATCTCCTCGGCGTTCTCGACGCCCTCGGCGGTCTCGATCAGAGCGACGAAGGTGCAGCGCTCGTTGGCGTCGCGGAGCTTCTTCTGCACGGGGCCGGGTGCGTAGCGATCGTGGGCGATCTGCAGCGCGACGCCGCGCTCGCCGTCCGGCGCGTACTTCACATAGCTGAGCAGCTCCCGCGCGGCCGCCGCTGAGCCCACCATCGGCAGCATGATGCCCTCGGCCCCCATGTCCATGGCACGCGCCGCGTGGTGATACTCGCGCGACGGCACGCGGACGATCGCCGGCATGTCGCCCGCCTGCATGTAGCGCAGCATCTGCTTCACCGTGTCGAAGCCGAAGCCGGAATGCTCCATGTCGAGCAGCACGAATTCGCAGCCGGCGGCCTTCAGAAGCTGGCCGATCCCCGGCGTGCTGAACTCGACCACAAAGGTGCCGACCTTGAGCCGGCCGTGGCGGGACATCTCCTTGAGGGCGTGTTCTGTCATGTCCGCTAATCCTTTTCGATCCGTTGGAATGCTGTATTGGCTAGGCGGCGATTTCGATACGCGCGACCGCGAACGGCGCGAGCTCAAGGCGGCCGGGGTCGCCCGGCTGGCCTGGGGCTGCGGCGAAGCCGGCCGGGTCCGTCACTGCCTCCACGAAATTGCCCGAGTCCAGCCGGCCGATGGTCGCCGTTCCCCCGTCGATGCCCGAGACCGTCACGGCCTGCGTCTCCGGCGAGAGATTGGCGAGCCAAAGCAGCGTGCCGCCACCGCTCTCGTAGGCGAGGCCCAGCACGCGGG
This sequence comes from Alphaproteobacteria bacterium, assembly GCA_965262755.1. Classification (GTDB taxonomy): domain Bacteria; phylum Pseudomonadota; class Alphaproteobacteria; order UBA828; family UBA828; genus WTGU01. The sequence goes on from OZ253557.1 coordinate 4,256,070, forward strand.
TCGCATCGCCGCTCGCCACATTGCGAATTGCCGCCCCCTTCGCCGCCGCCAGCGCCGCCACGATGTGGTAGAGCGGCAGCACCGCCGGCCCTTCCAAATCGTCGAACCAGGGCTGCGGGTGCTCGGTCCTGCGGTAGGCCATGCCGAGCGCACCGGAGGGCGCGCCCAGGGCCAGCGCCTCCACTCCAAGCGGCGCCACCCGCGCGGCATAGCCGAGCGTGAAGGCGGCGCCGAGAAGCGCGCGATGGCGCGGGTCCTGGCGGCTGAAGGAGTAGCGCCCGTTGTCGCTGTTGTGGTGGACATCGGGCCCATAGGAGTTGAAGCGCATGCCGATGGCGCTCGGCGCGATCCGGTAAGGCTTCCCGCCGGCCCACGCCTTGGCCGAGGCGACGATGTCGGGCAGCGTCTGCAGCGTCTCCATCACCGAGCGGTCGTCCGGCTCGTGCACCACGGCACAGGTGGCATGCGTCAGGAAGTCGAAGAGCTCCGGCGCCGCGCAATTGCGGTTGAGCTCGGTGAAGTTGGTGAAGACGCCGCCACCCAAGCGCACGCCGGGGAACACCGCCCGCGCCGCGCCATAGACCTCGTCGAAGTCGGGGATGCCGAGGGCTGGGATCTTCTCCAGGGTGAACTTCAGGAGCCGGGCCTGCTCGGGCACGATGGCGGCAGGCGAAAGCCCGGCCCGGCCTGCGATCTCGGCCGCCGCCGCGAGCTCATCCGCCACCGGCCGCTCGCAAGGCACCACGATCTCCAGCACGACCTCGGCGTCGAGCGCCTGGGCAAGCTCGCGACACGCGGCCAGCGTCTCGACCGAACAGTCGTCCCGCGGGTCGCATTCGCAAACGAGGTGACCGGGCCCGAGCGCTCGGAGCAGGTCGAGCCCGTGGTCGAGGTGGCCGCACTCCGAGGCAGCAACGCCGAGCCCGATCTCCGGCATGTGCTGCCCGGTCTCGCCGCCAACGGCGATCTCGACCGCCCCGTCATCGCCGCCGGCCGCCGTTGCGACCACCGCAGAGCCCCCCTCGACGGTGAGCGTCGCGGTCTGGCGCAGCATCTCCCCGGCCGCGAGCGTGTAGGGATAGGGCAGCGCCAGCGGGCGGTAATAGGTCTTGTACGACGCGTCGGTCCAGTTGCGCTGATCCTCGGTCTCCCAGGGGTCGGCGCCCTCGAAGCGGCAGGTGAGCCAGACCCCCGGCGAGACCTGGTGGCGCATGGCGGCGATATCGAAGAAGGGCTGCAACGGCATGATCAGGCCGGGGAATTCGGTCTCCTCCACCGTGCCGTCGCTGTGGGTGATGGCGCAGGCTTCCCCTGCGACGCCCTCGATCGCGTGCAGCGCGACGAAGCTCGTGCGGTTGGTCCTGAACTCGGTTTCGGGCCGAAACTCGACCGTGAAAACCAGCCTCCGCTCGTTCTCCGCTACGATGTCGGCGCGGAAGGCGAGCACCCCGTCGGCGGATTCGATGCGCGCGTCGTAGCCCACGCGGAAGCGTCCGCCTCCCTCCTCGATCTCCAGGTTGGCGATCTCGGGCGCGTAGGTCTCCCAGCCCGAGCCGCGCACGACGAAGGCGATCCCGCGCAGCGCTTCCTTACCCCCATAGCGGATCCAGCGCAGCTTGCCGGCCTCAAGTTCGGCCGAAAGCGCGCCGGCGCTGAGCGTCCGCGCCGCCGGCGCCTCTTGCTCAGTGCCGTAAAGCTTCAGCGCCTCTGTCGGTGCCGTCGTCATGTCCCCGTCCCCGCCCCGGCCTGCTCCGGCCAGTTATAGCAGCGCGCGCAGCCCGTAACATCCGGTGCTCAGGCGCCGACCTCCTCCCACCGGCCGCTCTCGCCCGACCGCGCGAGCGCGTCGAGGATGCGCAGCATCTTGATCGACTCCTCCAGCGGGAAGGCCGGCGGCGCCTCGCCCCGCACGGCCGCGCAGAACGCCTCGGCCTGCAGCACGTACTGATTGACCTTCGCCAGCGTCTCGACGTCCGCGTCGTCCGGCTCCCAAATCTCGCCCGAACCGAAGATCTTGATTTGGGCCTCGCGGCTCGGCGACTGGGCGAAGGGATCGGGCAGCTCGATCCGCCCTTCGTCGCCGTGGACAACCATGTGCTGGTGGCCGGCAAGCAGCGTGCTGCAGGTGAAGTTCAGGATGCCGTCGGGGAAGGCCAGCACCGCGCTGGTCAGCACGTCCACGTCCCATGTGGAGTGCCGCTCGATAGCGGCGAAGACACGCACCGGCTCGGCGCCGAAGACGTAGCGCGCGGTGAGCAGCGGATAGACACCGATGTCGAGCAGCCCGCCGCCGCCCATCTCCCGCTTGTTGCGGATGTTGTCGGGGTCTTCCAGCCGGTAGCTGAACCAGCCCTGAATCGCCCGCAGCCGGCCGATGCGGCCCTCACGCACGAGCGCCCTCACCCGCTGCCACTGCGGGTGGTGCAGCACGACGTAGGCCTCCTGAATCTGCAGGCCGGTCTCGTCGCGAACGGGGATCAGGCTGGCGGCCTCGGCGGCGTCGAGCGCGATTGGCTTCTCGCACAGCACGTGCTTGCCGGCGCGCGCCGCCTTCACTGTCCAAGGGACATGGAGATGGTTGGGCAGCGGGTTGTAGACCACGTCGATCGCGGGATCGGCGAGCAGGGAGTCGTAGTCGCCGTAGGCCTGGGCCAAGCCGAAACGCTCCACCACCGCCTCCGCCTTGGCCAGCTCACGGCTCGCGATGCCGTGGACGCGGACCCCGGCGGCCTGTTGCAGCGCCGGTATCATGTGCTCGATGGCGAAGAGCGAGGCGCCGAGCACGCCCCAGGATAGCGTCGTCATATCCCCTCCCGCGCGCCGGCAGGCGCGGCGCCATCCTGCGGGAAGCCCGGTCCAGGCTCAAGGGATAGAGGCGGGGCAGAGCCTCTGCTGTCGCTGCTCATGCCGCTACCCGGCACACCGCCTCGCTGCCGAAGCCGGTGATCACGCGGCGCCAGCCGGCGAGCGCACGGTCGAGCGCAGGATCGCCGGTATCGACATGAAGGGTGCCGTCGCGCAAGGACGCGAGCTTCTCCGGCGTCGCGGCGACAACGAGCCGGTCGAGGCCCACCGCCCGTACCACGCGGGCGCCGATCTGCTGGTTGCCGCGCCCAAGGAAGTGCCCCTGGCCGCCAATGGGGGTGACGACGATTGCGCCGGGTCGGCCACCGGCCAGCGCCCGCAGGATATCGTTCTCGGTCGCGTCGGCGGCGAGCAACGCCCCGTCCCGCACCAGGTCGACGCCGAGCAGCGTCTTTGGCAGACCGAGCGCGTCGGCGACCGCCCGCGTGGTGGTGCCCGGCCCCAGGATGTAGAGCCGCCCCGGCTTCATCCGGCCGGCGATCTCGGCGGCGATACTGCAGAGCGCTTCGCGGTCGCCGCTCACCCCACCCGCCTTCATGTTCTGGGTGAGATCGGGGGCATAGGGCACTGGAAGATAGTCATAAAGCCTGGCCGATACTGCGCCAGCGCGAAAGGCCTCCTCGTCGATATCCATGACCTCCCGCGGCCGCGCCTCGATATCCTGGGTCAGTGCGCGGAGCGCGAGGTCGGCGGCGGCGCGCGGGCTGGTGGCATAGACCGCCGAGTGCATCTTCACGCCTGCCGGCACGCCGATCACGGGCACCCGGTCGCGGTCATCGAGAGCGGCCGCCATGTCGCGCGCGGTGCCGTCGCCGCCGGCGAAGAGGATCAGCCGCGCGCCGGCGACCGCCATGGCCTCGGCCGCGGCGCGCGTATCCGCCGCGCCGGTCTCGCCCTCGGCCGGAGCGCCGACAACGGTTGGGCGAAGGCCAGCGTCTCGGGCAATGCGCTCGCCCATCTCACCGGGGGCGCAGAGAAGCTCCAGGCCGGGCCGCGCACTGGCGAGCGCATTGAGCACCACTCTCGCTCGCCGTCCCGACTGCGGTTCCGCGCCACGGGCGCGGGCTTCGCTTAGGATCGCCGCCGTGTCGGTGCCCTTGAGCCCGACGCTCCCGCCCATGCCGGCGATGGGGTTGACGATGAGGCCGAGCGTAGGCCGGCCCAAGGTAGGCCGATCAGCCGTAACCGCCGCCGCCGTGATCGCCCAGGCCGCGCTTGACGTTGGCCCAATTCCCCCGCTTGCGCCGATAGGCACGCCCCGTGAAGGCCCAGCAGTCGGGATCTTCTGCCACGTCGCCGTCGACGGCCTGGGTAGCGGCGCAGTGGGGAGCCGCCTTCACATGCTCCGGCGCGGTGCGGGCCTCCTCGGCGATCCGGCGCAGCGCATCAATCACATGGTCCATCTCCTCGATGGTGAGGGATTCGCCCGGCTCCAGGGTGAAGGGCTGCGGCACCAGCATCGGCAAATGGCTCTCCATGTAGTGCTGCACGCCGAAATCGACCATGCGGTTCATCACATCGTGGCTGGCGACGCCTGTCTCTTCATAGAGCGGCTCCCAACTGTAGCGGACCTGTTCCAGCTTGGGATAGGTGTTCTTGGGCCACGGGATCGACGTGCCCTCGATCTGCCTGATGCGGTGCAGCATGTAGTTGTTGTTGAGCACCGAGGTCTCGGCGACGGCGCGCAGGCCCTCAGCGCCGAGGCTGCGCACCCAGGCATAGGCCTTCAGCACCGCGTGCACGTTGCCGATGAAGGCGCGGATCTTCTCGATCCCCTCCCCTGGATCGTGGTCGAGGCCGTAGCGCTCGCCGTCCCACGTCACGATTGGGCGCGGCAGAAAGCGCTCCAGATGCGCCTTGACCCCGACCGCAGCGCAGCCCAAGCCGATGGCCCCGTGGGGCGCGGAGAAGGTCTTGTGAAGGTTGAACTGGCACATATCGAAGCCGGTATCGCCGGCGCGGACAATGCCCAGCAGCGGGTTGCCGTTGGCCTGGTCGTAGGCGCAAAGCCCGCCGGCCTCGTGCACGATGTCCACGAACTCGCGGATGTTCGGGTTGTACAGCCCGGTGTCCTCGGGGTTCGTCAGCATCAGGCCGGCGGTGCGTTCCGACACCGCGGCCTTGAGCGCGTCCACTTCGGCGAAGCCCATCTCGCCTGGCATGAGGGTGATGACCTTGAATCCGGCCACCGCCGGGGTCGCCGCGTCGGCCGGGTGCGAGAAGGCGGTCGTGATGATCTCGTCGCGCTGCCCGCCCTCGCCGCGCGAGGCGTGATAGGCGCGGATCAGGCACGCGTTGGTGTAGATGCCCTGCGCCCCGCTCGCCGGCTGGAAAGTGAACGCGTCCATGCCCGCGACCTGGCACATCATGCGGTTGAAGCGGTAGAGGATCTCCAGCGTGCCCTGCAGCGTCTCCGGGTCCTGCAAGGGGTGGACATCGGCGAAGCCCGGCATGCGCGCGACGTATTCGTGCACCTTGGGACTGTACTTCATGGTGCAGGTGCCCATCATGTCGGCGGTCACGTCGAAGCCCATGGACATTTGCGAGAGCCTGAGGAAGTGCCGGAGCACGCGGTGCTGCGGCAGTGCGGGCAATGCCGGAGGCGCGGCGCGCCCCACCCCCTCGGGCAGCGCTGCGACGACGTCGCCAACGGCCTCGACGATCGCGTCGTCCACCGCCGGCGGCAGCAGGCCGCGCCCGCCTTCTCCGCCGATCTCGTCGATCAGGGGCTCGTCCCAGCGTGCGGCGTGGAAGCCGCTTCCCGTGCGCTCGCTCATCGGATCGCCTCCCCGAGCGCAGAGACCAGTCTGTCGATCTCGGCCGCTCCGTGCAGCTCGGTCACGCAATAGAGGGCCGACTGCCCGAGCGCCGGGAACTCGCCGCTCAAATCCTTGCCGCCGTGAATCTCTGCGCCGCGCAGCGCCGCATTGATGGCCGCGACCGTGGTGCCTGTGCCGGAGAAATCGACCACGAACTCCTTGAAGAATGGTTGCTCCAGATGCGGCACCGAGACGCCGGGGAGCGCTGCGATCCGCTCCGCCGCGTAGCAGGTGCGCTGCATGATGCCGCGGCCGAGCTCGGCCATGCCTTCGGGCCCCATGAGCGAGAGATAGACCGCAGCCCCGATGCCCCAGATCCACTGGGTCGTGCCGGTGTAGTCGGTGGCATCGTGGCGGGTGTCGTAGGAGGTGCGCTCCATGGTGGACCAGGCGAAGCCAAAGCCCTCGCCCTCCGCCGCCGGCGCGATACTGAAGAGGATGGAAGGATACTCGGCGACGAAGCGCGCCTCGTCCCGGCTCGCGATGAAGCCGCCGTTGCCGCCGCCGGCATACATGTGGATGCCGAGCGGCTGCAGATCGCCGACGACAAGGTCGGCGCCGTAGTCGGCGGGCGTCGCCAGCACGCCGAGGGAGATCGGGTCGACGCCCACGATCAGCATGGCGCCGGCGTCATGGGCGATGTCGGCGATGGTCGCCGCCTCGGTCTCGATGAGGCCGAGATAGCCGGGGCTCTCGATTACCACCGCGGCGGTCTCGCCCGAGACCTTGGCGCGGAGGTCGGCAAGGTCCGTGCACCCGGTCTCGGGATCGCGGGCAACGGTCTCCACCGTCGCGAACGGCTTGGTGAAGCCCTGCAGCTGCGAGCGCCGGTCGGCGCTCATGGTCTCCGGCACGAGGACACCGCGCCGGCCGGTGATGCGGCAGGCCATCGTCGCGGCGCTGCCGGTCGCCGCACCGGCGTCGTAGGTGGGGGTCGAGACCACCTCCATCCCCACCAGCTCGCCCATCAGGCTTTGAAACTCGAAGAGCGCCTGGTTCTTGCCGTGGTCGGAATAGGTGCCGCCGCCGTAGGCGGTGAGGAGCTCGCCGCGATGGACGATCTCGTCCACGATCGCCGGCACGTAGTGCTGCGCGCAGCCGGCGCCGCAAAAGTTGAGCCAAGTCCCGGTACAGGGCTGGTTGCGGGCGACGATCTCCTCGAGATGCCGTCGCAGGTCCTGCTCGCCGGGGAGCGCCGGCGGCAGGTCGAGCAATCCCTTGACCTTGAGCGCCTCCGGGATTGCGGCATAGAGATCGGTCACGTCGCCGGCGCCGATCGCCTCCAGCAGCTTCCGTCTCGGCGCAGGTGCCGCGTTCGGCACGTAAGGATGAATGAAACCGTCGCCCATGTGTCGCCTCCCCTCCCCGTCCGCTGGCGGCAGTCTATCCCGCCGCTACGGGCGTACCAACGGCGCCTAGCCTGGGAGGCGTCACGTCCGGCTCGCGTCAGGTCGTGACGACGATCTTCCCCCGCTGCACGTTGGATTCCATGTAGCGGTGCGCGTCCACGATTTCCTCGAGGGGGAAGGTCCGGTCGACGATCACCTTCAGCGCTCCGGCGGCCACCTGATCGTGCACGAAGGCAACGCAGGCGGCGCGCTTTTCGGGCAGCCGAACCGTGTCGAACACGCTGTGGAACTTGATGTCGAGGCGCTTCGCCAGCATCGGCAGGATGGGGATGTCGATGGGCTCGGTGCGGAGGTTGCCGTAGCTGACGATGAGGCCGCAGGGCTGCGCCGCCGCGACGAGATCGCCGATGAAGGCGCCGCCCACCGGATCGTAGGCGATGGTGAAACCCTGGCCGCCGGTGATCTCCTTCACACGGGACTCGAGGTCCTCCTCCTCGATAGCAATGACGTGATCGGCGCCGGCGCCCCGCAGGAAATCCGCCTTGTCCGACCTGCGTGTCGCAGCGATGACCATGGCGCCGGCGTTCTTCGCGATCTGCAACCCGCCGAGCGCGGCGCTGCTGCTCGCCGCCGTGACCAGCACGATGTCGTCGGACGATACGCCGGCGCAATCCACGAGCCCGCCCCAAGCGGTCGCGTACTGGCTCCAGATCGCCCCGCGCTCTACGGCTGAAATCCCCTCCGGGCTGCGGGCGACGCAAAATGCCGGCACCACCGCGCTCTCGCCATAGACGCCGTACTTGATGGCCGACTCGGGCGTCCAGTTGCCCCATTTGTCCCAGGAGAGGTAGGGCACGGTGGCGGCCTGGTCGCCGATCGCGAAGTCCGTCACGCCTGGCCCGACTGCATCGATTACGCCGCTCGCCTCAAGCCCGATGCGAGACGGGAACTTGGGTGACGCAACATATGCGCCGGCGCGGAACATGATCTCCCCCCGGTTGAGGCCGAACGCCTCGATCTTGAGGCGAACTTCCCCCTCTCCCGGCTCTTCGAGCGGCTCGTCGCGAACCTCAAGGACCTCCGGACCGCCATGTCTGGAGAATCGCACGATGCGCGGCATTCATCATTCCTCCCAACCACTGCCACCAATGTACCCGATGACCCCACAATTCGGCCTCGCACGAGCGCAAAAACCATATCGGCCCCAGCGTAACGGCATCCTAAGCGAGCAAATTGACAGACGTTGACAACCCGAGTCGAAGGGAGCAGGGTTTTTCACAAGTCGCAGCGCAAGGCCATGAAGAGCTTCGGGAAGTGCGTGGAAACCGCACCGGATACTGCGCAACTGGGAGGGCTCTAAGATGACGATTATACAACCCAAGACCAAAATTCTGACAGCTGGCAAGACCCGTCGCAGTATTCTCAAAGGCGCCGCGGGGTTGGCGGCGGTCACCGCGTCCACCGGACCGTTCATCCGGCGCGCCCGTGCCCGCGATCCGCTGGTTTTCCTGTTCTGGCCGTTCGGCAGCGAGATCGTGCTTGGCAACGTCGAGGCCTTCAATGCGGCCTACGGCGAGGACGTCGATGCACGGGTCATCACCGGCGATTATCCGGCGGTGGTCGAGACCCAGCTCGCTTCGAACGCCCACGTCGACATGTTCTATACCGGGCGCGGTCAGGCCTCGCGGTGGTACGCCGCAGGCTGGATCCAGCCGATCGATGATCTGCCCGGTTTCGATCAGATCGAATCCGAGATGCAGAAAGGCGTTGCGGACGATTCGCGCGCGCCAGACGGCAAGTTCATGGCGCTCACCTATTACAACGGCGGGCCGTGCTGCCTCTTTCGCAACGAGAAGGTGCTGGCCGCCGGCGGCTATGGCGGCACCATGAACGCCAGCGACTATCCTCAGACGTGGGAAGAGGTCGCCGATATCTGCCGCGACCTCAAGAAGAGGGGGATCAGCGAGGCACCGCTGTTGATGAACTGGAACAATGCCTGGGGCGGCATCCCCTGGAATCTGTTCTCACACTGCTATTCCGAGGGTGAGTACTTGGTCGACGAGGGGTTGAACGCCACCTTCGACGAGAACTCGATGTTCGTGAAGGTCATGACGGACTGGAAGCAGTGGTGGGACGAGGGTCTGGTGCCGCGCGGCATCCTGACCATGCAGGAAGGCCCGATGAATGATGCCTGGGTCTCGGGCAAACACGCATTCCATCCGTTCCAGGACTATCAGGTGTTCTCCTACGGCGACAAGTCGGGCGCCGTCGGCCCCTACAACAACATGAACCCGGTCATGCCCGGTGCTACCCAAGATACTGTGCTAGTCGGGCATGCCTTCGTTGCCATTCGCAATCGCGAGCGCAGCGAGGAGGACCTGTTGCGGGTGTGGAAGCTGGCGCAGTTCTTCGGCTACAAGAACCATGAGGGTGAGTACCATACCCACAAGAAGTGGGTGATGAAGGCCAACCTCCAGGTGCCGTTCGAGTCCATTTATGAGGATCCGGAGGCCAAGGCGGCCGTCATGAAATGGATGCACCCCGATCTCGGCGAGCAACAGTACAAGTGGCAGAACGAGGGCCGGTCGCGGGCCATGTCCTGCAATATGCTGAAGGCAGCGTGGTTCGAGGAGTGGATGTTGCCGATGCATGACATGATCTCGAACGATCTCCTGCTGACGGGCGACGCCACGCCAAAAGAGATTGCGCGTAAGCTGCGCAAGCTCTGGGATAAACTGCAAAGCAAGTACACCTGAGCCGCCGCAGCGATCGGCAATGGCGGGAGTAGAGCTTGGGGGTGTCACCAAACGGTTTGGTAGCACCCTCGCCGTCGACAACATCGACCTGAGCGTCGGAGACGGCGAATTCGTGGTCTTGCTGGGGCCTTCGGGTTGCGGCAAGACCACGACGCTCAACATGATCGCGGGACTGGAGGTGCCGACGGCGGGATCCATCCGCATCGCCCAGCGGGCGGTCGAACGGGTGCCGCCCGACAAGCGCGACATCGCGATGGTTTTTCAAAGCATTGCGCTCTATCCCCACATGTCGGTCGCGCAGAATATCGGTTTCCCGCTCAAGATGGCGCGGGTGGCACGGCCGGAGATCAATCGACGCGTGCAGGAGGTGAGCAATCTGCTGCATGTCGGTGAGTTGTTGCACCGACGTGTCCACGAGCTCTCGGGCGGCCAGCGCCAGCGCATCGCGCTGGGACGGGCCGTCATTCGCGACCCGGCGGTGTTCTTGTTCGATGAGCCGCTGTCGAGCCTTGATGCCAAGCTCAGGGTCGAGATGCGCGTCGAACTGAAGAAGTTGCACGAGCGGCTCGGCGCCACCTTCATCTATGTGACCCACGATCAAGTCGAGGCGCTGACGATGGCGGATCGCATCGCCGTCATGGACGCAGGGCGCATCCAGCAATACGGCTCGCCCGATGACGTCTACCGCCGCCCGTCCAACAAGATGGTGGCGAACTTCCTTGGCGATCCCGGCATGAACTTCGTCGCGGGCCGAATGGCCGAGCGCAATGGCGCCCACGGGTTCGAAGCTCCCGAGTTCTTTTTGCCGCTGCCCGAGTCCCTCTGCAACGCGGTCTCGGAACCGGTCGTCACCCTCGGCATCCGGGCGGAGAACGTGAAAAGCGAGGCGCCGAGCGGCGATGGCGCGGTCAACGGTATCGTGTTCGCAACCGAGCCGGTGGGCTCGGATCTGTTTCTCGATATTTCGTTCGATCAGTCCGGCGGGGAATCACGGCGGCTGTTCAAGGTCCGGACCCGGCCCGACCGGGTTGTCAAGGTCGGCGAAACAATCCCGCTCGTTCTGCCTGCGGAGAAGATCTACCTGTTCGATTCAGGCGGTCGGCGGGTTTATCCGCAGTAGGTAGCAAGCATTGGCCTCTATTAGGCAGATGACGCTGCGCGGCGGCTACATGAGCGATGCCCAGTTCGCGTTCGCCATCGTGGCGGCGGTGCTGGCCTTCCACCTCCTGATCATCGGCGTGCCGCTGGCCTATTCGTTCTTCCTCAGCCTGCACGAGACCAACGTCATCCTGCGGTCTCAGGAATACGTCGGTTTCGATCTGTGGCAGCAGGCGCTCGAGGACGAGAACGTAATCGACGCCACGTGGCGCAGCCTGTGGTTCGCAGCGATGGTGACGGTGTTGTCGTTCGTGCTCTCGCTCGCGATTGCGCTGGTCCTCGACATGGAATTTCCGATGCGCGGGCTGTTGCGGGCCCTGGTGCTGATGCCATGGGCGATCTCGGAGATCGTGACCGCCGGGCTGTGGACGATGATGATCGATCCTGGTTGGGGTGTGTTCAACGGCATCCTTGTGCCGCTCGGCATCGTCGATGAGGGCTTCGTTTGGCTCAACCAGGACTGGGCGCTGTTCTGGGTCGCCGTCGCCTTCGTTTGGCACATAGCACCGCTGGGCGCTTTCTTCTTCCTGGCAGCGCTGCAGAGCATTCCGAAAGCGCTCTACGGGGCGGCCCGCATCGACGGCGCGGGCCCGGTCGCACGCTTCCGGTACGTGACCTTGCCGCACATCCGGTACGCGGTGCTCATCGTTCTGGTGGTGATGACCGTTGATGCCTTCCGCCAGTTCGATCTGGTATTCGCCTTCACCGCCGGCGGGCCGGGGACCGTGACCCTGGTGCTGCCCATGCAGATCTACCGTATCAACTTCAACTTCTCGCAATACGGGTATGCCTCCGCGACCTCGTTCATTCTCATCATCATCGCGACCGTTCTCGCGTGTGCATACTTCTTCCTGCTGTCGCGGCGCCGCCACGTGACTCGCGCCGTGGATGAGGTCAAGGCGGCACCCGCCGCCTGAATCCGGCATGGACTACGGTCGCCAGAAGCGCTTGATCATCATCGCTGCGGTCGTCGTCGGCATCTGGACGATCGGCCCATTCTTCTGGCTGTTGTGGGCCTCGTTCATGCAGACGTCCGAACTGAACCAGGGCATTGTCAAGTGGCTCGAGGATCCGACGCTGCAAAACTATCGTCGCGTCTTCGGGCTGGCCGGGGACGATGAGGGGTACGACGCGATCTTCGGCGCCCAGACCAGGGCGGTAGGCAATGGCTTCATCAACAGCCTACTTGTGGCGGTACCGACGGCGGTCATAGCGACGGCTATCGCGACGCTGGCCGGCTACGCGTTCGGCCGGTTTGAGTTTCGCGGTAAGACCGGCTTCCTGTTCGCGTTGCTGCTGACCCGCGTCCTGCCGCCGGTCGCGATCCTCATCCCTTACTTCACGCTGTTCAGGCAAGTCGGCATGATCGGCAATCCGATCTCGCTGATCGTCACCTATCTGACTGCCATCATCCCGCTCCTGGCATGGGTGCTGATGGGGTACTTCGCGACCCTGCCGATCGAGGTCGAGCGCGCTGCCCGATTGGATGGTTGCAGCAGACTGAAGGTGCTGTGGTACGTCATGCTGCCAATGGCGGCGCCCGGCATCAGCGCCGCTTTCATCATCGCTTTCCTGTTCGCCTGGAACGAGCTTCTGTTCGCCATCATCCTGACCGGCGGCGGCAAGTGGCAAACCCTGTCGCCGGCGCTGATCGGGGTGTCGCCGATCGGTGCGCTCGGGATTACGCCGATGGTGGTGTTCGCCGCCGCGAGCACACTCTCAATCATCCCGCCGGTGATCATGGCCTTGATCTTCCAACGCTACATCACCCGCCTCAATATCGTCGATCCGGTCACCGTCCGCGATTAGCGGCGGGGGTGGCGTCGTGAGCCTCGTACGTCGGTTCCGCGCCCGATGGCGCTGCCCGGCATCAGCGCCGCCTTCATCATCGCCTTCCTGTTCTGCTGGAACGAGCTTCTGTTCGGGATCATCCTCGTCGGCGGCACCAACGCCCAGACCCTCTCGCCGGCTCTGCTCGCCATCTCGCCACTCGGCTCCATAGGGGCCACGCCCATGGTTCTCTTTGCAGCGGCCAGCACGCTCTCGATCGTTCCGCCGCTGGTGTTGGCCCTCGTCTTCCAGCGCTTCATCACCCGCCTCAACATCGTCGACCCCATCACCACGCGGGACGTCTGAACCGCTTTGACTGGCCGGTGCCGCCCGTGCAGTGTTTCACGCCAGCGGGGAGCGGGGAGCGAGCCATAGGCGATCACCATCAATTGCGACATCGGCGAGGGCTACAGCCTCTACACCTTCGGCAACGATGAGCGGATCATGCCCTTCATCAGCATCGCCAATGTCGCCTGCGGCTTTCACGCGTCGGACCCGTCGGTCATGCACGCGACCGTCGGCCTCGCGCTGGCGCACGGCGTGAAGGTCGGCGCACACCCGTCGCTGCCCGACCGGCAGGGTTTTGGGCGCCGCGAGATGCAGATGGAGCGCGATGAGCTGCGCGATCTCCTGCTCTACCAGGTCGGTGCGCTCAAGGGCTTCCTGGAAGCGGCCGGCGCGCCCCTCAACCACATCAAGCCGCACGGCGCGCTCTTCGGCATGACCTCGAAGTACGAACACTGCGCCGAGGCTGCGGCCGATGTGGCGGAGGTCTTCGGTGTGCCCTTGATCGGACAGGCCGGCACCATGCACGACACCGTCTACTCGCGACGCGGCCTGCCCTGGTGGCCCGAGTTCTATGCCGATCTGGAATACGACCGGGACTGCAACCTCATCATCACGCGCGAGCACGAGCCCTACGACCCGGCCGCTGCCGCCAAGCGCACGCTCCGCGCGATCGAGGAGGGCACGGTGACATCGGTCGATGGCGTCGATGTTCCGATCCGTGTCGAGACGGTGTGCATCCATTCCGACACGCCCGGGATCGATGCGGTCGCGCCGGTGCTGCGGGAGGCGCTTACACCTCATATGACGTGATTGGCTGTCCACCGCCGGCGATCGCCATGAGGCGCATGGCGGCACCGGTACGACGGAGGCAACGGCATGGCGACTTCGAACGCGACGCTCGGCGAGCGTGACGCCGCCGCGATCGCTGGCATCCAGAAGCTGCGCTTCAACCCGCTCGCCGCGCGCGGTGGGCGCGGATCCTACCTCACGGCCGACGACGGCCGCGCCATCCTCGACCTCTCCGCCTCGGCGACGGCGGCAAGCCTCGGCTATGGCCATCCCGCCGTGATCGAGGCTGTGACCAAGGCGATGGCCGACATGGCGGGCGCGAGCCTGCTCATGTATCCGAACGAGCCGGCGGCGGCCCTCGCCGAGGCGCTGCTGGAGACGATGTCGGGAGACGCCGAGCGACGCGTCTGGTACGGCCATTCGGGCTCCGACGCCAACGATGCTGCCGCCCGTGTGCTGGAGGCCGCGACCGGCCGCCCCCGCTTCATCTCCTTCATCGGCTCCTACCACGGCGGCGTGGCGGGCTCGATTAGCATCTCGGGCCACACGGCGATGACCCACACGTTGCCCCGGCCCGGCCTGGTGCTGCTGCCCTACCCCGACCCCTACCGGCCGCGGTTTCCGGCCGAGGCCGTGCTCGACATGCTCGACTATCAGTTCGAGACGACCTGCCCGCCGGAGCAGGTGGCGGCGGTCTTCATCGAGCCGATCATGTCGGACGGCGGCTTGATCGTGCCGCCCGCAGGCTTCCTCAAGGCGCTGGAGGAACGCTGCCGCAGGCACGGCATCCTCACCGTCCTCGACGAGGTCAAGGTGGGCCTGGGGCGCAGCGGGGCGCTCCACGCTTTCAGCCACGAAGGAATGGAGCCCGACATGGTCGTCCTCGGCAAGGGTCTCGGCGGCGGGTTGCCGCTGTCTGCGCTGATCGGGCCGGCGGCGATCATGGACCACCGCCCCGCCTTCGCGATCCAGACCACGGGCGGCAATCCGGTCTGCACCGCCGCGGGGCTCGCCGTGCTCCGCACCGTGCTCGACGAGGATCTCCCGCGCCGCGCCGCGCAGGTGGGCGGGGCGCTGATGGAGGGTCTCAGGCAGCTCGCCGAGCGGCACGAGATGATCGGCGACGTGCGCGGCCGCGGCCTCGCGATCGGGGTCGATCTGGTGACGGACCGCGAGAGCCGCGCGCCGGTCCCGGCGACCACGACGGCCAAGGTGATCGTGCGCGCCTACGAGCTCGGCGCGAGCTTCATCTATGTGGGGCTCGCGGCGAACGTTCTGGAGATCACGCCGCCGCTCGTCTTGAGCGATGCGGAATGCGAGGAAGGCCTCGCGATTATCGACAGGGCCCTCGGCGACGTCGCGGCTGGCCTGGTCCCCGATGAGGCCGTCCAGGCCTACATGAATTGGTAAGGAACGACGCCGATGCCCACCGCCTCCCGCCCTGTAGGCGTCTTCATTCTCGGCGATGTGGCGCCGGGTAATGTCGTCGGGCTGAGCCAGCAGATCGAGCGTTGCGGCTTCTCCGACCTCTGGTTCGCCGAGGACTATTTCATGCTCTCTGGCTTCGCGAGCGCGGGGATTGCGCTGCAGGCCACGGAGGCGATCGATGTGGGGATCGGCGCGGTCTCCAACCGGGTGCGCCATCCGGCCGTCACCGCCATGGAGGCGTCGACGCTGGCCAACGCCTATCCCGGCCGTTTCACCCTCGGCATCGGCCACGGCGTTCCCGCCTGGGTTGCGCAAATGCACCTCACCCCCCAATCGGTGCTGGGCTCCATGCGCGAAGCGATCACGGACGTGAAGCGCCTGCTCGCGGGCGAGAGCCTGACCCAGGCCGGCGCCTACTATGGCTATGATCACGTCGCACTCACGCACCCCGCGCCCGACCTCAAGGTGTTGGGTGCGGCAGTCGGGCCGAAGTCGGTCGATCTTTGCGCCGAGATTGCGGACGGCATGGTCATCTCGGTGCTCGCAGGGCCGGACTACGTTGCGACGATCAGAGAACGGATCGCGCGGGTCCGGCGTGCGCAGGGGCTGCCCGAGGAATTCGCGATGGTGGTCTACGCGCTCGCCAGCGTGGGCGAGGACCCGGCCGCCGCCCGCGCCAAGGTTCGCCCCGTGACCGCCTTCTATCTGGAAGCCATGGGCCCGACGCTGATCACGGGCGTCTACGACGCCAACGAGGCTCTGGTCCGGATGATAGATGCGGGCGGGGCTGCGGCGGTCGAAGCCGACATGCCGGACGAATGGCTCGACTGGCTCGCGGTTGCCGGCCGCCCGGAGGACTGCCGCGCCGGCATCGAGGCACTCTTCGACGCAGGCGCGACCAAGGTCGTGCTCTGCGTCGTGCCTTCGGAGGAGCTTCCGGAGCAGCTTGAAATATTCGGGCGTGAGGTGCTTCCGGGGCTCTGACCCGGCATCGACGCCTTACCCGGCGCCGTCGATCACCGCGAGCACCGCCTCGACGCCCGCCCCCACGTCGGCCCGCCCGCACAGCGCCGCAATGGCACCGCCGAGCGCGGTGACAGCAACAACCGCATAGATCGGCCGCGCGACCGGCCCCATGTGGCCGATTCGCACGAGCTTGCCGAGCAGCGAGCCCCGGCCGGCGGAGAAGACCACGCCGTAGCGCCGGCGCGCCTCGTGCCGGATTGCCGCATCCTCCAGGCCAGCGGGCACCCGCACCGTGGTCGCGGTATCGGCGCAAATGGATTCGCGCACGGGCCATAGGTCGAGCCCCATGGCTCGGACTCCGGCGCGGCAGGCGCGCGCCGTCAGCGCGTGACGCGCCCACACCGCCTCCGGCCCCTCGTCGAGGTAGTTCTGCACGGCAGCGTCCAGCGCATGGATCTCGGAGACCGACGGCGTGAACGGGAACAGGACGTCCGGACGCCAGGCGTCCCGCCAGTCCTTGAGGCTGAGCACGGAGCCCGTGGGCGCGGCGGGGTTGGCGTCGATTTTCGCCCAGGCGCGCTCGCTGACGTGGACGATGCAAAGACCCGTGCTCCCGCCCAGGCACTTGCTGGGGCTGGTCACGAATATGTCAGCGTTCACATCCTCCGGATGAACGTCCATGCCGCCGAAGGAGGAGACCGCGTCCACGATGGTCAGTACGTCGTGCGCGCGGCAGATCGCGCCGATCTCGCGCACCGGGTTTACCGTCCCCGACGGCGTATCGTGGTGGCAGACGGAGAGAATGCGGATGTCCGGCCGGGCCTTCAGCATGTCGCTGACGGCCTCGGGATCGATGGCGTCGTCGTAGGAGACTTCGATCTCGACCAGCTCCCGGCAATACCGTGCCGCCCAGAAGCCGAAGCCCTTGCCGTATTCGCCGGACGCAAGGTTCAGGACCACGTCGTCGGCGCCGATCAGGGCGGCGGCCGCGGCTTCGAGGCCCAACACCGGCTCGCCCTGCAGGATCACCGGCGGCAGCGCCGTGCCCAGCGACTCGGCGGTCTTGCGGACGGTCAACTCGTAGAAATTCTGGAAGGAGGGATCGAAATCGTAGGTGACGGGCCGCGAGAGTGCGCGCAGGACCACGGGGTACGCATCGACCGGCCCTGCGCTGAGCGTGATGATCGGAGGATCGTCGTCGAGATTTCGCATTTTCTAGGCCCGCTCAAGGCCTTGGACGGGGCCTCAGAATACATTGGCAAACCGACTTCCCCAAGGCGGTGCATGGTGCAATTATGGCACACGAGGCTGGCCCGATTCGCGCTCACGCGCTTATGACGGCGGTGCATGACAGGTCGTTTGACGCGCATGCCCTTTGTAGTAGTTTGGTCATGCTGGTCTCGTGAGAATCAGGCCGCGCGACGGGCCGAACGGTGAGCCGCCACGGAGAGGGAGCCATGCCGGAGACGCCGCATCTGGATCGCGTGAAGAGCCCCGAAGACTTGCGCAACCTCTCGATCAAGGACCTGAAGAAGGTTGCCGAGGAGCTGCGGGCCGAGACCGTTGACGCGGTTTCGGAGACCGGCGGCCATCTGGGTGCCGGGCTTGGCGTGGTCGAGCTGACGATTGCCCTCCACCACGTGTTCGACACGCCCCGCGACCGCTTGATCTGGGACGTGGGGCATCAGTCCTACCCGCACAAGATCATTACCGGCCGGCGCGACCAGATTCGCACCATCCGCCAACCTGGCGGGCTCTACGGCTTTACCAAACGGACCGAGAGCGAATACGACCCCTTCGGCGCGGCGCATTCGTCCACGTCGATCTCGGCCGGGCTCGGCATGGCGGTGGCGAGCAGCCTCAAGGGCGAAGCGCGCAACGTCGTCTGCGTCATCGGCGACGGTGCCATGTCGGGCGGCATGGCCTACGAGGCGATGAACAATGCGGGCTCCATGCCTCCGCGCCTCATCGTCATCCTCAATGACAACGAGATGTCGATCGCGCCGGCGGTGGGCGCGCTCAACGCGTATCTCTCGCGGCTGCTTTCCAGCCACCAGTTCCGCAGCCTGCGCGAGCTCGGCAAGCAGTGGGCGCGTAGGCTGCCCAAGGCAATGGGCGATGCCGCGATGCGGGCCGAGGAGTATTCCCGCGGCATGGTCACCGGCGGCACCCTCTTCGAGGAGCTGGGCTTCTTCTATATCGGGCCGATTGACGGCCACAATCTCGAGCACTTGATCCCGGTGCTCCGCAACGTGCGCAGGGACGAGACGCCGGGGCCCGTGCTGCTGCACGTCGTCACCAGCAAGGGCAAGGGCTATGAGCCCGCCGAGAACGCGCCGGACCGCGGCCATGCGCTCGGCAAGTTCGACGTGGTGACGGGCGAGCAGAAGAAGAGCAAGCCCAAGGCGCCGAGCTATACCAACGTGTTCGCCCAGAGCCTGATCAAGGAGGCCGACCGCGACGAGAAGATCGTGGCGCTGACCGCCGCCATGCCGTCCGGCACCGGGCTCGATAAATTCGCCAAGGCGCACCCCACGCGCTGCTTCGATGTGGGCATTGCGGAGCAGCACTGCGTCACCTTCGCGGCGGGGCTGGCGACGGAGGGGTTGAAGCCGTTCGCGGCGATCTACTCGACCTTCCTCCAGCGTGCCTACGACCAGATTGTGCACGACGTGGCGATCCAGAAGCTTCCGGTCCGCTTCGCGATCGACCGCGCCGGCCTCGTGGGCGCCGACGGGCCCACCCATGCGGGCAGCTTCGACATCACCTATCTCGCGACGCTGCCGGGTTTCGTCGTCATGGCCGCGGCGGACGAGGCGGAGCTCGTCCACATGGTTCACACGGCGGCGAAGATCGACGACCGCCCCAGCGCCTTCCGCTACCCGCGCGGCGAAGGCACCGGCGTGCCGCTGCCGGAGCATCCGAAAATGCTGGAGATCGGCAAGGGGCGGATCGTCCGCGAGGGAACGACGATCGCGATCCTCTCCCTCGGCGGTCGGTTGCAGGAAGCGCTCGGCGCGGCGGACGAGCTGCAGGCGCGGGGTCTCTCCACCACGGTCGCCGACGCCCGCTTCGCCAAGCCGCTGGACGAGGACCTGATCCGCCTGTTGGCGCGGGAGCATGAGGTGCTGATCACGATCGAGGAAGGATCGATCGGCGGCTTCGGCGCCCACGTCATGCAGTTCCTGGCCATGGCCGGCTTCATGGACGCCGGCCTCAAGATCAGGCCGATGCTGCTGCCGGACCGCTTCGTTGCGCACGGCACGCCGGCCGGCATGTACGAGGACGCGGGGCTGACCGCCAGCCACATTGTCGACATGGCGCTCTCTGCCCTCGGCAGCAACTCGGCCACCATGCCGCGCCGCGCCTGACGCGCCCATGGAGGTTGCACGCGCCGGGCCAGACCGGCGAAGTGAGACCATCGTCCGTCCGCCGTCGGACAGCCCAGACGGCACTATTCCCGCCCCCGGCATCGAACAGATCATCGGCGAGGCGGCTGCCGGCTTGCGCGGCCTCCAGCGCGACGACGGCCATTGGGTGTTCGAGCTCGAAGCGGACGCGACCATTCCCGCCGAATACATCCTCCTCAATCACTTCCTGGATGAGATCGATCCCGAGACCGAGGCGCGGCTCGGCACCTATATCCGCGCCCGGCAAGGCGATCACGGCGGCTGGCCGCTCTTTCCTGGCGGCGCGCTCGACATAAGCTGCACCGTCAAGGCCTACTTCGCGCTCAAGCTGATCGGCGACGACCCGGAAGCGCCGCACATGGCCCGCGCGCGCAAGGCCGTGCTCGCCGCCGGCGGCGCGGCGCGGTGCAACGTGTTCACGCGGATCACCCTCGCACTCTTCGGCCAGGTGCCCTGGCGGGCCGCGCCGGCGATGCCGGTGGAAATCATGCTCCTGCCGCGGTGGTTTCCCTTCCACCTGAGCAAGGTCTCCTACTGGTCGCGCACCACCATCGTGCCGCTCACGATCCTGCTCGCACTCAAGCCCAGGGCTAGAAACCCGCGGGGCATCGGGATCGCGGAGCTGTTCGCCACCCCGCCGGAGCGGGAATGGCACTATTTCCCGAGGCGGACCGCCACCGAATGGTTCTTCCTGACCCTCGACCGCGTGATCGCGCTCGGCGAGCGGTCGACGCCGCGAGCGTTGCGACGGCGCGCCATCGACAAAGCGCTCGACTGGTGCATGACGCGGCTCAACGGCGAGGACGGCCTCGGCGGGATCTTTCCGCCGATGGCCAACGTCCTGATGGCCTTCGACACGCTGGGCTACCCACCGGACCACCCGGCGCGCCGCACCGCCCGCCGCGCGATCGATTTGCTGGCGACCGAGCCGGTCGGCGATAGCCAGTACGTTCAGCCCTGCGTCTCGCCGATATGGGACACGGCGCTCGCAGCGCAGAGCCTTATGGAATGCGGCGGCGAGGCCGAGCAGCGCGCGGCCCTCGACTCCCTCCCCTGGCTCACCGACCTTCAAATCCTCGATGTCGAAGGCGATTGGGCGGAGACTCGGCCCGATGCGCCGCCGGGAGGCTGGGCCTTTCAGTACCGCAATGACTACTACCCGGACGTGGACGACACGGCGGTCGTGGGCATGGCGCTCCACCGGGCCGATCCCGAGGCGCACAGCGAGGCGATCGAGCGGTCGGCCGCGTGGATCGTCGCCATGCAGAACGAGAACGGCGGCTGGGGCTCCTTCGACGCCGGGAACGAGCACTATCATCTCAACCGCATCCCCTTCGCCGACCACGGGGCTCTCCTCGACCCGGCTACTGCCGATGTCAGCGCGCGCTGCGTGAGTTTCCTCTGTCAGATCGGCTATGCGCGCGAGCATGACATCGTTGCCAAGGGCATCGACTATCTGCTCGCCGACCAGGAAGAGAACGGCTCCTGGTTCGGCCGCTGGGGGACCAATTACATCTACGGCACCTGGTCGGTGCTCTGCGCATTGAACGCCGCCGGCGAAGACCCGGCATCGCCCGCCATCCGCAAAGCGGTCGCCTGGCTCGAAGCCAAGCAGCGTGCCGACGGCGGCTGGGGCGAGACGGGGGACAGCTACTATGCCGAGCGGATCGAGCGCTCCTTCGAGATGATCTCCACGCCATCGCAGACGGCATGGGCGCTGCTCGCGCTGATGGCCGTGGGCGAGGTCGGGAGCGACGCAGTGCGGCGGGGTATCGCCTATCTCTGCCGCGCGGAGCGGCAGGGTGCCATGTGGCGGGAGGACGAATACACCGCAGTCGGCTTCCCGCGCGTCTTCTACCTCCGCTACCACGGCTACAGTGCCTATTTCCCGCTCTGGGCGTTGGCGCGCTACCGCGCCCTCGTGGGCAGTAGCGAGCGCCGCCCGCACTACGGCATGTAGCAAGAAGGTTGAGGACCGGGGCACCATGGCTGACCGGTCCCGCATCGGCGTCATCACGGGCCTCGCGGCGGAAGCGGCAACCCTTCCCGAAGACGACTTCTGGATCGCGGTCTCGGCCGCCAATCCGGCGCAGGCTGCGCAGGCGGCCGACGCCATGATCGCTGGCGGTGTAACGCTGCTGGTGAGCTACGGCTTGGCCGCCGGGCTCGACCCGCGTTTCGGCCCGGGTGCCCTGCTGCTTCCCGAAACGGTGATTGCCCACGAGGGGGAGGTCGAAACGCCCGATCGCGGCGGTGTGCGCGACCAGCTCCAGCGGATGACGTCCTTCAAGCGTGACGAGGGGCGGGGGCCGCCGGAGCCGCCGCCGGCCGAGAGCTACCTGGGGGTGGATGGGCGCGTGCGCGAGCTGCTGAGCCAGGGTCTCGGAGAGCGGGTCGAAGGCGGCGCCATCGCCGGCGTCGACCACCCGCTGATGTACGGCGATCAGAAGCTCTCTCTCTTCGCGCAAACCCGCGCCGGAGCCGCAGATATGGAGAGCCACGTCGTCGCCCGCGCGGCGTCAGCGGCGGGCGTACCGTTCGTGGTGCTCCGTGTCGTCAGCGATCCGAGCAACCGCGCGCTCCCGCAAGCTGCCCTCGCCGGGATTACCGAGGAGGGCCGCGTCGACGGCACGGCAATGGCCGTCGCGCTGCTGCGACGGCCATGGGAATGTCTCGATATGCTGACGCTTGCGCTCGACGGGGCGCAGGCGATGCACCGGCTACGCCGCGTTGGTCGCCGGGCGGCGTCCCTTCTCTTGAGTCTGTGACGCCGCTTCCTCGGCCAGGCGAATGTCGCGCAGCTTCTCCTGCACGTGCCGGTCGAATATGTACTCGGCGGGCCGCGCCTGACTCAGGTCGATCTCGGGCGCCATCGGCCCCGTTGTCCTGATCCCGCGCAGCTTGACCATCAGCGCCGCCCAGGGTCGCGACAGCGAGTGCTCAGCCGCCGTCGGCTCATAGCCGCAGTGGACCATGCAGTCGGCGCACTTTTCGTAGCGCCCGGTCCCGTAGGAATCCCAGTCGGTTTCCTCCATCAGGGCGCGGAAGCTCCCGGTGTAACCCTCGCCGATCAGGTAGCAGGGCTTCTGCCAGCCGAAGACGTTGCGGGTGGGATTGCCCCAGGGCGTGCATTGGAAGCTCTGATTGCCCGCCAAGAAATCCAGGAACAGGCTCGACTGGCTGAAGCGCCACTTCTTACCGGCGCCGAGCGCGAAGATCTCGCGGAACAGCTCCTTGGTCTTGCTGCGGTTGAGGAAGTGCTGCTGATCGGGCGCCCGCTCGTAGGAATAGCCGGGAGAGACGGTGATCGCGTCGGCGCCGAGCTCGTCGGTAACGAAGTCGAAGAAGGCGGCAAGCCGCTCCGCCGGGTGGCCGTCGAACACGGTGGCGTTGACGTTGACGCGGAAGCCCCGGCGCCGGGCCTCCTTGATCGCCGCCACTGCGCGCTTGAAGGTGCCGGGCTGATCCACCGCGTGGTCGTGCTCCTCTTCCAGCCCGTCGAGGTGGACGGAAAAGGTCAGATATTTCGTCGGGGTGAAGAGATCGAGCTTCTTCTTGAGCAGCAGCGCGTTCGTACAGAGATAGACGAACTTCTTGCGCGCGATGATGCCGGCGACGATCTCCCCAATCTCCGGGTGAATCAGCGGTTCGCCACCCGGGATCGAAACCATCGGCGCGCCGCACTCGTCCACCGACTGCAGGCACTCGTCGACGCTGAGGCGCTGGTTCAGGATCTCGGGCGGGTAGTCGATCTTGCCGCAGCCGGGGCACGCGAGGTTGCAGCGAAACAGCGGCTCGAGCATCAGCACCAGGGGATAGCGCTTCTCGCCCCTGAGCTTCTTGCTCACGATATAGGCGCCGACGCGTACTTTCTGGATCAGAGGGACGGACATGGCGGACCGCTCGTGAGCATCATGCCGGCGCAGTACGCTCAGCCACCGGGCGCACCGGCGGCAGGCTTCTGCGCCTTGCCGTTGCCGCTGGCCTCGACCAGTTCGGCCGGCAGTTTGAACCGCACCCGCTCCTGGATCCCGTCCTGGATCTGAAGCTCCACCGTGTTAATCTCCCGCAGCCGGGCGACCAGGTCCTGCACCAGTTCTTCGGGCGCGGACGCGCCGGCGGTCACGCCCACCCGGCGCACGCCGTCGAACCACGTCGGGTCGAGGTCGCGGGCGTCGTCGATCAGGTGGGTCGGCACGCCCATCTCCTCTCCGATCTCCCGCAAGCGGTTGGAGTTGGAACTGTTGCGCGCGCCCACCACGAGGATCAGCTCGACTTCCTCGGCGAGCTTGCGCACCGAGGCCTGGCGGTTCTGGGTCGCGTAGCAGATGTCTTTCACGTCAGGGCCGGAGATGCTCGGGAAGCGCGACGTGAGCGCGTCGATCACGTCGCGGGTATCGTCGACGCTGAGCGTGGTCTGGGTGACGTAGGCGACCTTGTCCGGGTTGGCCACCTCGAGCCCGGCGACGTCGGCCGGCGTGGCAACGATGTGGACGCCGTTCTTCACGCGGCCGCTGGTGCCCTCGACCTCGGGATGCCCGTCGTGGCCGATGAGAATGATCTCGCGCCCCTCGCCCTCGTAGCGCCGCGCCTCGATATGGACCTTCGCCACCAGCGGGCAGGTCGCGTCGATCACCGGCAGGTTCCGGCGCCCGGCTTCGCTCTCCACCTTCTCGGAGACACCGTGGGCACTGAAGATGGTGACCGCGCCTTCCGGCACCTCGTCGATCTCCTCGACGAAGACCGCGCCCTTCTTCCGCAGGTCATCCACCACACGCTTGTTGTGCACGATCTCATGACGGACGTAGACCGGCGGGCCGAAGACTTCGAGGGCGCGCTCCACGATCTCGATCGCCCGCTCGACGCCTGCGCAGAATCCGCGGGGCTCCGCCAGGATGACCTGCATGCTGCCGTTGTCGCCCACGTTAGGCCCTTGCTCCATCCTGGGGTTACTCGGGGCGGGACCATCGACTCCGCGCCCGGAGCCACCGTCACACCCTATCGCAGACGCGCTGAGCCGGCAACACACGCCTTCCTCGCCTGTCGGTAACACAGGATATGTCCGGTCCATGTACCAGATGATCTGTCCGGCTTTAGAAGGCTTCCAAGCCATGGAGGGTTTGGATGCGTCGGACGGAGCAGGCACAGGGGCTGAGACTGATGAAGTTCGAAGAGGTTTACGGGCGCACCCGTTGCGGTGTGCTGAGCCAGGCGGAGGCGGCGGAGATACTGGGCGTCTCGGAACGCACCTTCCGGCGCTGGCGGGATCGCTTTGAGGCCGACGGTGCGGAGGGCCTCTACGACCGCCGTCTGGACCGGGTCTCGGCACGTCGCGCGCCGGTGGACGAAGTGGCGCGGGTGCTTGAGCTGTTCGACACCCGCTACTGGGACTTCACCGCCAAGCACTTCCACGAGAAGCTGGTGGCGGAGCACGGCTGCGAGCGCAGCTACAACTGGGTGCGGTTGACCTTGCAGGCTTATGGGCGCAGGCGAGCGGCGCCCAGGCGCGGCGCGCACCGGCGCAAGCGCCCCCGTCGCGCGCTCCCCGGCATGATGGTGCACCAGGACGGCTCGCGCCATGAGTGGCTCCCCGGCCAGCCGCCGCTCGACCTGATCGTCACCATGGACGACGCCACGAGCGAAATCTACTCGGCCTTCTTCGTCGACGAAGAGGGCACGATGTCGAGCTTCCGGGCGCTTTTCGAGGTGATCGGGGAGCGCGGGCTGTTCTGCTCGCTCTATGCCGACCGGGCCAGCCACTACTGGCACACGCCCGAGGCCGGCGGCAAGGTGGACAGGGACAATCTGACCCAGGTGGGGCGCGCGCTTCAGCGCCTCGGCATCGAGCTGATCCCGGCCTATTCGCCCGAAGCCAGGGGGCGGTCCGAGCGCATGTTCGGCACCTTGCAGAAGCGCCTGCCGCAGGAACTCCGGCTCGCCGGCATCACCGAGATCGATGAGGCCAACCGCTTCCTCAAGGAGGTCTATCTGCCCCAACACAACGCCCGCTTCGCGCTCCCGGCCGAGGTCGAAGGCTCAGCCTTCGTCTCCTTCGCCGGCGCGCTCGACGATATCCTCTGCGTCCAGGAGGAGCGCACCGTCTCGAACGACAACACCGTGCGCTACAAGCGCCGGGTGCTCCAGCTCCCCGCCGACCGCCACCGCCGCCACTACGTCAAGGCCACGGTCCGGGTGCACGAGTATCCCGACGGCACGCTCGCCGTCTTCCACGGGCCCCGATGCCTGGCGCGATACCAAACCGACGGCGAGCCCATCGACACCCCAACCCGGCAGGCCGCGTGATCCGCTTCGACGCGACCGGCCGAAGCCCTGTGGACAAGTGGACAGCCGCTCCGCGCCTGACCACTTCCCCACAGGCCCAACAACACCAACCGAAGCGGTCAACTCATCTGGTACATAAACCGGTCAACTCAGAATGTTCTCGACACACACGCCTTCCTCGCCACACCGCCGGCCCGAGTTGTTGTATCGTCGGACCAGCATGCCGCAACGACTGGGAGGGCCAAGGGATGGCGCACGTCGCCGTCTGCGTGACCGCCCCGAGCCACGCCGAGGCCAAGGCCATCGGCCGCGCCTTGACAGAGGCGCGCCTTGCGGCGTCGGTCAATATCGTGCCGGGCGTCTCGTCCGTCTACTGGTGGGACGGCGCAGTGCGTGAAGCCGACGAAGCCATGCTCTGGGCGAAGACCCGCGCCGATCTGGTCGAGCCTCTCACGGCCATGGTTAAGGCAATGCACAGCTACGATTGCCCCTGCGTCATCGCGCTCCCGATCGCAGGCGGCAACGCGGACTATCTGGCCTGGATCGACGCCGAGACCGTGCCTCCGTCCACCGATCCCGACCAAGCCTGACCGCGGGCGGGACAGGTCAGATGAGAGGCCTCAGCCGCCAGCCAGAAGAATTGTGCAGGTATCGAGATGAAGCCTCACGTAGCCTCGCCTCCCCCTTCGAACGCCGCCAGCAGTTCATCGGGAAGCGGCTCGAAGAAGGCGGCGGGGATGGTCATGCCGCGGTCTATGCCGACCGGGCGCGGCTCGCGTGTCGGCCTGGGGAGAGCGCGTATCTCGGCGATCGGCACGTTGCGCCGACACAGAACGACCGTTTCGCCCCGCTCGACGCGCTCAAGATAACGCGAGAGGTGGGCCCGGGCGTCAGCCACATTGACTCGAATCATGGTTCGCTTATGGATGATCTTGCTGGTCATGTTCAAGCCGCGCGCAGCGCCTGTCCCCGTGTTGTCGGATATGGATAGCGCGTAGACTGGCGGCGGCGGCGGTGATCACCACTGTCGGTTGACGCCGATGGCGTCAAAAACCTCGTCGACCGAAACGAGGGAACAGTTCTCCAGTCTTGCCTGGGCGGCCAGAAGGCGATCCCACGGATCGCGGTGGTCCCAATCGAGCTGGGCCGCATAGTCGGCATGGTCATGGGTGATGGCGAGGTCCTCGACGTCATTGCGCCTGAGCGCAGCTCGCAGCTCCTGCGGCGGCAGGGCGATGCGGCTGCGCTGCGCCTTCCACTCAAGCTCATAGATCGAGACCGCGCTGACCAGCAGGGCGTTCTCGCGATCGAGGATCAGCTCCCTTGCGGTCGCCGACAGTCTCCGGCTGCCAGCGACCCACCAGTAGACGGCATGGCTGTCGAGAAGCAGTCTCACGAAACCTTCGGCGGGCCGCGCCAGATGCCGAGGGAATCGCCATAGTCGCCGGCGTCGATCATGGCCTGCTCCTGATCCTCGCGGTCGAAGAGGTCGTCGGGCAGGTTGAGGTGCTTGAGCGGCGCGGCTTCGCGCTGCACGGTCTCGGCCGGCGGGACGATGCGCGCCTGCGGTTCGCTGCCCTTTGTAATCATAATTTCCTCACCCTCTTTGGCGCGCGCCAAGAGGCTCGAGAAGCTGGCACGGGCTTCGGCCACCTTGAAGATCTTGGTCGGCATGGTCCAATCCCCATGTCTACGTCGGCCACGAACACTGCGCTCGACATTCCTTGAGAATATGTACAATCGAGTTGGTCATCCCACAAGTGGAACTTGAATGACCATCCGCCGGTGCGGGCAGATTGACGGCGGCGGCCGTGTGCCCATGATGCCAAGCTAGACCGAGCGGGGGCGGCATGATCTACGACGAACCGCTGTTCAAGACGCTGGGCGACACCGCGATCAACGTCGAGTTCGGCGACGAGACGAGCATCCCGCTCAATTTCCGCATCCTGGCGCTCAACTTCGCGCTGCGCGAGCACGCGCCCAAGGGGCTTGTCGAGACCAATCCGCAGGTGCGCACCCTCGGCCTCGTCTTCGACCCGCTCGCGACCACTCGCGCGCGCATCGTCGCCCATGTGAAGGAACTGATCGCCGCCCAAGACGCGGTCTCGACCCTGCCGAGCCGGCGGGTGATCATCCCGGCGTTCTATGACGACCCCTGGTCGCGCGAGTGCGCCGAGGCCTTCGGCGTGCGCAACAACATCGAATACATCGCCGAGTTCAACGACATGACGGTCGCCCAGGTGATCGAGACCCATACGGGCTGCGACTACTGGGTCACCGGCGTGGGCTTCGTTCCCGGCGCCTTCATGTCTTACGCCATGGACCCGGGGAAGCGATTCGGCGCACCGCTCTACCGCACACCCCGCACGTGGACCCACGCCAGGCTGCTCAATTTCGGAGGCCTCACGTCCACCATCTATCCGATCCGCGTGCCGGGCGGCGGCCAGCTCTTCGGCCGCACCCCCATCGAGATATTCGACCCGAGGGAGTTGAGCTCCGCCTTCGCCGACGGCCCGGTGCTCGCCCGCGCCGGCGACCGACACCGCTACGAATCGATCGCGCGCGAGGAATACGACGAGATTCGGGCGCAGGTGGAGTCCGGCACCTACGCGTACCGGGTCGAGGAGGGCACCTTCGATTGCGCGGGCTATGTGGACTGGCTTGCGGAGATCGGGGAGCCCGAGGAGAAGCGCGACCCCGAGAGCACGTGGGGGCCGGCCTGATGCTCGAAGTGATCCATGGCGGCCTGCGCACCACGGTCCAGGACATGGGCCGGCGCGGCGGGCAGGCCTTGGGTATTCCTCCCTCGGGCGCGCAGGACGGATTTGCGCTCAGGATCGCCAATCTGCTCGTCGGCAACCCGCCGGGAGGCCCGCTCGTGGTGCGCGAGGACCCGGGCGCGGCCGGCCTTGAGATGACCCTCGGCCGATTGACGCTCAGGGCGCTACAGGACCACGTACTGGCGCTCACCGGCGCCGACACGGGCGCGACTCTGGATGGTGAGGCGGTGCAGTGCTGGTCGTCATTCGTCTTGTGTGAGGGCCAGACGCTCGCCTGCGGTCTCGCGATGAGCGGCGCGCGGGCCTATCTCGCGGTCCATGGCGGGATCGACGTGCCACTCTACCGGGGCAGCCGCGCCACCCATGTCAGCGGCGGCTTCGGCGGGCTGGAGGGTCGGCCGCTCGCGCAAGGCGACCGCCTGCCGGTGGACGCGGCGAAGGCCCCAGTCATGGAACTCGCCGGGCGCCGGCTGCGGCCCGATTTGGTGCCCCGTTACGCGCCGCCCATGCAGGTGCGCGTCGTGGCCGGGCCGGAGGCACATCGCTTCACCGAAGAGAGCGTCGAGGCCTTCTACGCGACGGCGTGGAAGCTCAACCCGAAGGCGGACCGGACGGGGATGCGTTTCATCGGCCCAGAACTCTCCTTCAAGCCGGGGCGGCCACGCTACCTGAACGAGGATGCCGGCGTAGACCCCTCCAACATCGTCATCGACCCCGGCGCGCCGGTCGGCACCGTGCAGGTCCCCTCTGGCGTCGAGCCGATCGTGCTTTGCGTCGATTCACCGAGCATCGGCGGCTACGCGCGGATCGCCATCGCGATCTCCACCGACATGGCGCGCGTCGGTCAGATCCGCCCCTTCGAGGAGGCCCGTTTCGTCCGTGTTTCCCACGAGGACGCGGTGGCGATCCTCGCCGAACAGGAGTCCCTGATCGCGGACCCAGACATTGTCGTCTGACCGGCGCCGCCTCGGGCGCCTCCAAAAAGCGGACCCCGGCGGGGTGCCGGGGTCCTGATTGACTTGAGAATTCTCGAAGCAGGTTTGGCCCCTACTCCGCCGCCATCTTCTGCGGCTGGGGGATGCCATCGACGGGGCAGCCCGTCACGCCGATCGAATCCCGCGTGATGGCCTCGACCATCTGCTGCGCCCGGCGCGGGTCCTCGACCCAGGTGCGGTAGAAGTCGAACGGGCATTCGGCCACGCCCTTGTCGCCGTCGCCCGACGCATACACGCCCGTGTAGCCCCGGTGCATCAGCTTGAAGAGGTGGTTCTGCGCCTGGTCGTTGGCACGGGAATCGCGGATCTGCGAGACCGAGAGCTGGGCGTACTGGATGCCGTACTCCTCCTCGCCGCACTCGCCGAGGGTGCGGCCGTCGAAGCCGACGATCGCCGAGTGACCGAAGTAAGTGTAGACGCCGTCGTTGCCGGCGGCGTTGGCGACCGCCACATAGCAGCAGTTGGACCAGGCCATCGCCTTCGCCATCATGATCTGCTGGTCCTTCGCCGGGTACATGTAGCCCTGGCAGCGGACGATCAGCTCGGCGCCCTTGACCGCGCAGTCGCGCCAGATCTCGGGATAGTTGCCGTCGTCGCAGATGATGAGGCTGATCTTCATTCCCTTGGGCCCGGTGCTCACATAGGTGTTGTTGCCGGGATACCAGCCCTCGATCGGGCACCAGGGCAAAATCTTGCGGTACTTCTGGACGATATCGCCCTCATTGTTCATCAGGATGAGGGTGTTGTACGGGTTCTTGTTGGGATGATCCTCGTGCACCTCGCCGGTAAGCGAGAAGACGCCCCAGGTGTCGGCCTTGCGGCAGGCCTCGGCGAAAATCTCGGTCTCCGGCCCCGGGATCTCTGACGCCGTGTCGAACATTTCCTTGCGGTCGTACATGATCCCGTGCGTGCTGTATTCCGGGAAGATCGCGAGATCCATTCCCGGCAGCCCGGTCTTTGCGCCGACGATCATGTCGGCGATCTTCTTCGCGTTGTCGATGACCTCATGGCGCGTGTGAAGGCGCGGCATTTTGTACTGGAAAACCGCGCAACCCACCGTATCCGGGCTGCTGACAATATCGCCGTGTCTCATGGCATGGCCTCCTTCGCCGTCCGTGTCCTGCCGGGTTTATACCCCGCCCCGCGAGCGCGACCAACCATGTGCCGCTCGCCGAGAAGCGAGGCACCAAGGGCAACGGGACGCTGGACCCCTTGGTATGATCGCGCTCATACTTCGAGGCTAGGGACAAGAGATCAACGAATTGTGGGGAGGGGAAGATGGACATGATCCTGGCGAACGGCACAATCGTGACCGCCCACGAGAGCTATGACGCCGATATCGGAATCGAAGGGGGCGTCATCAAGCAGATCGGCCATGGCCTCGGGCCGGCCGGACGCACCGTCGATTGCAGCGGCAAAATCCTGTTCCCCGGTGGTGTCGACGTGCACACCCACGTCGAGTTCGAGCTCATGGGTCAGGAGACCGCCGACAATTTCCACTCCTCCACCGTGGCCGCCGCCTGCGGCGGCATCACGACGATCTGCGACTACGCCTTCCCGGAGCCCGGCCAGTCACTCCAGGACGCCCTCGTCCGCTGGAACCAGCGCGGCGAGAAGTCGGTAATCGACTTCGGCCTTCACCCGACGATCTTCCAGCCCGGCGAGCATACGCTCAGCGAGATGCGGGACTGCGTCGCCGACGGCTATACCAGCTTCAAGATCTTCATGATCGGCTTCTCCGAGTTCGACAAGTATGCGCCCCAGTACCTGCGCTGCATGGAGGAGGCCGGCAAGCTCGGCGCGATGGTTAACATCCATTGCGAGGACCAGTGCTGCATCTCCTACATGACCCAAAAGCTCGAGGAGGAGAACAACTCCAACGTCCGCACCTTCCCCGATTCCAGGCCGCGCATCTCGGAGGGGCTGGCCGCCCGCCGCGCGCTCTGGATGGCCCACATGGCCGATGTGCCCGCCTATCTCGTCCACCTCTCGTGCCAGGAGGGGCTGGATGCGCTGAACGACGCGCGCGGCCGAGGCCAGACCTGCTACGGCGAGACCCGGCCGATCTACCTCCACCTCTCGCGCGAGCGCTTCAACGAGGAGGTCGACCCCGAGCGCTATGTCGGCTGGCCGCCGCTGCGCGAGGCCGACCAGATGGAGGTGATGTGGCAGGCGCTGGACAGCGGCGTGCTCCAGACGGTCGCCACCGACCATGTCGGCTGGAACATGAAGCAGAAGAAGGCCAGCGTCACCGTGGACGAGCTGCTGCCCGGCATGTCGAACCTGGAGACGGTGTTGCCCATGCTCTATTCCGAGGGCGTGCGCACGGGCCGGCTCTCGCCCAACCGCTTCGTCGACGTGAGCGCCACCAAGCCGGCCAAGCTCATGGGCATGTATCCGCAGAAGGGAACGATCGCGGTGGGCTCCGACGCCGACATCATGGTGTTCGACACGGAGAAGCCCGTCACCATCCGGCAAAGCGACATGCACTCCAATCAGGACTGGGAGCTGCACGAGGGCTTCGAGGTCACCGGCTGGCCCACCATGACGATCTCCCGCGGCGATATCATCGTGGAGAACGGCAAGGTGAATGCCGAGCCCGGCCGCGGCAAGCTGGTCAAACGGCGTACCTATACGTCATAGCCGCTAGCGGGATGGATCGGGTGGCGCAGGCGCCCGGAGCCGCCATCCCGGTGCAGCGCGAAGCGCGGGCAGAGCCCGGCACCGCGCTCCGCGTGGACGACCTCTACAAGCGCTTCGGCGACCTGGAGGTGCTGAAGGGCGTCTCGCTGACCGCGCACGAGCACGACGTGATCGCCATCCTGGGCGCCAGCGGCTCCGGCAAGAGCACGCTGCTCCGCTGCATCAACCTGCTGGAGGTTCCCGACGCAGGCGAGGTCCACGTCGGCGGAGAGCTGATCCGCATGAGGACCGACCGGCGCGGCCGGGTGACACCGGCGGACCGCCGTCAGGTCGATCGCATCCGCGCCCGGCTCGGCATGGTGTTCCAGCAGTTCAACCTGTGGTCCCATTTGACCGTAATACAGAACGTCATCGAGGCGCCCATCCACGTGCTCAAGCTGCCCCGGCGCGAGGCGGTGGACCGTGCCCACGCGCTGTTGGACAAGGTCGGGCTAACGGACAAGCACGACTACTTCCCGGCCCACCTCTCCGGCGGGCAGGAGCAGCGGGCGGCGATCGCCCGTGCGCTCGCGATGGAGCCCGACGTCATGCTGTTCGACGAGCCCACCTCCGCACTCGATCCCGAGCTCGTCGGCGAGGTGCTGAAGGTCATCCGCGACCTCGCCGAGGAAGGCCGGACCATGCTGATCGTCACCCACGAGATCGGCTTCGCCCGCGACGTCTCGTCCAGGACCGTGTTCCTGCACGAGGGCCAGATCGAGGTGGAAGGCCCGTCGCGGGCGTTGCTCGACGACCCGCAATCGCCGAGGCTCAGGCGGTTCCTCTCGGGCGAGCGCGGCGACGCTTAGCCGCAACGCCTGGCAATGCAAGCGACCCACCACCAACGAGGGAGAACGGAGAGATGAGGAAATTCACATTCCTGGCGATGTTCGCGGCACTCGCGCTCGCGGCCGGCACCGCCGCGGCCGACATGAAGAAGGTGACGTTAGGCACCGAAGGCGCCTACCCGCCCTTCAACTGGATTGACGAGAACGGCGAGCTCCAGGGCTTCGACATCGACATCGGCAACGCGCTCTGCGCGGCGGCGAAGCTCGACTGCACCTGGGCGGTGCAGGATTGGGACGGCATCATCCCCGGCCTGCTCGCCAAGAAGTACGACGCCATCATTGCCTCGATGTCGATCACCGAGGAGCGCAAGAAGAAGGTCGACTTCACCGGCAAGTACTACACCACGCCCGCCAAGTTCGTGCGCATGAAGGGCTCGGGCATCGAGATTTCCGACGAGGGCCTGGAAGGCAAGGCCGTCGGCGTGCAGCGCGCGACCATCCACGAGAATTTCCTGC
Source organism: Alphaproteobacteria bacterium (assembly GCA_965262755.1). Classification (GTDB taxonomy): domain Bacteria; phylum Pseudomonadota; class Alphaproteobacteria; order UBA828; family UBA828; genus WTGU01. The sequence goes on from OZ253557.1 coordinate 4,289,771, forward strand.
GCGACAATTACGGCGACATCGTCACCATCAAGGCCTACGCCACTCAGGACGAAGCCAACCTCGACTTCGTCGCAGGCCGCGTTGACCTGCTGCTGGCGGATTCGATGGCCCTGCAGGGGGGCTTCCTCGACACGCCCGACGGCGAAGGCGCGGAGTTCGTGGGCCCCGACTTCACCGATCCGCAATGGTTCGGCGACGGCGCCGGGATCGCAATGCGCAAGGGCGAAACCGAGCTTCTCGACGCGCTTAACGGCGCCATCGCGGCCATCCGCGCCGACGGTACCTACAAGACGATCAACGACACCTATTTCGATTTCGACGTCTACGGCGACTGAGCGTCGCGTAGCGGCGGGCGGACGGGCGGCACTCCCCTCCCGTCCGCTCATCTGCGGGTAAGGGGTCGGGCCGATGCTCGATCTCAGGGGCTACGGCTGGATGCTGTGGCAGGGCCTCGAGCTCACCATTCTGGTCGGGCTCGGGGCCATGGCGCTCGCCTTAGTCCTTGGCCTGCTCGGCGCCTGGGGCAAGCTCGCGCGCGGGCGCACCGGCCGCTGGGTTGCCGGCACCTACACCACCGTAATCCGCGGGGTGCCGGAGCTTCTGCTCATCCTGCTCGTCTATTACGGCGTACCCACGCTGATCCAGGACATTGCCGAAGACGCCGGCCACGACATCGTCATCGACATCAATCCCTTCATCGCCGGCGTCATCACCATCGGCTTCATCTACGGCGCCTTCGCGACCGAGGTCTTTCGCGGCGCCTTTCTCGCCGTGCCGCGCGGGCAGATCGAGGCGGCGCGGGCAATCGGCATGGGCCGCGCGCTCACCTTCCGCCGCATCGTCATGCCGCAGATGTGGCGCTTCGCGCTCCCCGGCCTCGGCAATGTCTGGATGGTGCTGATCAAGGCCACGGCGCTGATCTCGGTGATCCAGCTCGAGGAGCTCATGCGCAACGCCGACATCGCGGCGCGCGCGACCAAGCTGCCGTTCACCTTCTTTTTCGTCGCCTCGCTCTTCTATCTCGGCATCACCATCGTCTCGATGGTGGTGCAGCGGCGTGCCGAGGCGTGGGCCAACCGCGGCGTGCGGCGCGCCTGAGTACGGCCATGGACCTCGCGATCATATGGGAGAGCCTGCCCCGCCTGCTGGACGGTGCCACGCTCACGCTGGAGATCACGGTCATCAGCCTGGTCGTGGGGCTCGCGCTCGCGGTCCCGCTCGCGATCATGCGGCTCTCTCCCAACCCGGTGCTGTGGATGCCGGTCTACGGCTATATCCTCTACTTCCGCGGGACGCCTCTGCTGGTGCAGCTCTTCCTGGTCTATTACGGCTCCGGCCAGTTCCGGCCTTTCCTCGACCAGATCGGCCTCTGGGTGCTGTTCCGCGAGGCCTACTTCTGCGCCGTGCTCACGCTCACCCTCAACACCGCCGCCTACACAGCCGAGATTTTGCGGGGGGCGATCCAGGGCGTGCCGCGCGGCGATATCGAGGCCGCCCGCGCGCTCGGCATGTCGGGCACCCTGCTCTACCGGCGCATCGTACTGCCCAAGGCCTTCCGGATTGCGCTGCCGGCCTACACCAACGAGGTCGTGTTCCTGCTGCAGGCGACCTCGCTGATCTCGATCATCACGCTGCTGGACCTCACCGGCGTCGCCCGCATCATCGTCGCCCGCAGCTTCGAGCCCTACAAGCTCTACATCACGGCCGGGCTCATATACTTGGCGATGAGCTATTTCTTCATCCTGCTCTCGCGCTTCATCGAGCATCGCCTGTCAGGCCACATGCGCGAGCGCCCGGCGAGCGGCCGCGCCCTGCGCTGACGACGCCCCCGACCGACGCTAATCCCGGAACGCACTCCGGTAGTCTTCGTCGGTCAGAACGCTCGCGCCGGTGAGGCGAAGTTCTTTGCGCGCGGATGAAAGCGACGGATCGGCTAGCGCAGCAAGGAGACCCTCGCGCATCTTCTCGATGTCCTCGGCCGATGTCGCGGCGCCGGTGACGAAGGGCATCCCCGGCGCGGTCGGCGACGACGCCAGGATCCGGGTGCCGCGCAGTTCCTCCGGTGCATGGTCGGAGAGCAATGCGTGGGTGACGCAATCGACCGCGCACGCGTCCGCGTCTCCCGCCGCGACGCAGCGGAGACTGGCACGATGGGCGCCGGTTGCAATGATTTCTCCGAAGAAGGACGGCGGGTCATCGCCGGCGGGCAGCATGTGCCGCCAGACGTGATAGCCCGAATAGGAGCCCGTGCCGTTGGTGGCCAGCCGGCAGCCCCGCAGGTCGGCAACGGACCGCGCGCGCGCAGTCTCCCGGACGATGACGTGTGCCCCATAGCGCGGGCCTTCGCACCCGGGCGCATCGTAGCGAGGCGTCGCGACAAGCTTCACCGCCGGCGCGATGAGGTTCACGAAGGGATAGCCGCAGGTCTGGCTGAACAGGAGCGCGGGCGAGCGCCAATGGCCATGATAGTCGTCCGGCCAGGTCAGCGTGTCGGGAACGCCTGACACGCCGCGATCGCGCAGATGACGGGCGAGGCCCGACCACCAGCGCTCCGTGACGGGACGAACCTCGGCTTCACAGTACATCGGCAGACTGGCGAGGCGCGTCTCGGTGGTCATCGTCTGTCGGGCGCTTGGGCCGGGCCGCTTTGCATCAGCCGGTGACGATGGGGCTTCTGCCCGCGGCGTCGTCCTCGGCCTTGAGCTTCTCGGCGGCAGCGAGCGCCGTCTCCGGCTTATCGAAGCGCATGTCCTCGAACATGATCAGAGGCTTGGCGCGATCCGCCGCAAGCTGGCCGACGCACCACTCTTCGTCCGGCTTGGTGCAGACCACGACGTAGAAGCCGGGGATCGGGCCGAGCTTGTGGGCATTCAGCGCGAACAGCACCTCGGAGAGGTCGTTGAGCTTGTCTGGGTCGAGTCCGCCGAGCAGCGCTTCCTCCAGCGCGGTCGCCTGGGCGCGGGTTGGCAGCATCTTCTTGCCCGGCGGCGGCATGATCATGGGCATGAGAGAGCTGCGGCTCTTGTCGGGAATGCTCATCCGCAGACTCTCCCCGCCCAGGCTGACGCGGCGTTACGCTGCCGCTGGACGTGCTGGTTCCTCAACGTCAGGGCAGCGGCCCGTCCTTGAGGAAGCCGTTGATCACGTTCTCCATGATCTTGGAGACGTTGTTGTCGTAGTCGTTGTGCGAAAGGCTGCCGCACCAGACCAGCGAGCCCGGCCCGAACACCGCGCCCTCGTTGGGCGTCTTGTAGTAGATCATGTCGGCCCTGATCTGCGGGTTCTCGTGACCGCCGCCGTAGTAACCGCGGCAGGCGAAGTGGATCTCCTCGTTGACCTGGAGCATCAGGTCGGTATGGCCCTCGGAGCGGGCCAGGAGATAGCCGTTGTGCGGGGTGCCGAACTCGAGGTCGTAACGGTCGAGCTCCAGCCCCGCAGCGCCGCCGCCGACGAGCCCGAAGTCGCCGATGATCTCGTCATCGCCGATGCTCTCGAAGATCCATTCGCACTCGGAGCGGAAGCTGTCGGCCTCGCGCCGGTAATAGGACGAGACGTCGAAGCCGTAGGCGGTGAAGGTGAGGCCGCAGACCTTGCTCGGAATCCGCCCCCGTGCCCGCCACATGCCGCCGAACTTGCCGTCGAAGGCGTTGTTGTACTCGCCCGGATTGGCGGTCCAGGCGCGGGTGCCCGCCTCGCCCTTGCGGACCTCGATGATGTTGCCGTTGTCGGGGTGATACTGGCTGCACCAGTAGAACCCGTCGGCGCCGAGATAGAGCCAGCGTCCACCCTGCTGCTGATAGGCCTCGTAGGCGTCGATCATCGCCTCGGACGAGTACTCGGGATGCGAGCCGGTGAGCACGACGCGGTACTGGTTGAGCAGCGCCACGCCCTCGCGGTCGAGGTCCTCGTCGGTGTGCAGGTCGTAGTCGAAGCCGACGGCCTCCAGCCAGTCGGTGAGGTGGAGGTCGCCGTTGAGCTGCCAGAGCGAGGGCGAGAGCCAGTGCCGGTACTTGGGCCGCATGTTGAGGATCGGGCGCAGCCGCGACGAATAGCAGACGCCGCTGCCGTCCGAATGCAGCGAGTAGGTGGAAAGCCCGTACTCACGATGCTCGTTGAGGTAGAGGTCGGAGGCCTGCATCAGCGGCACCTTGCCCGCGAGCAGCTGCGCCACCACCGAGTTGGTTGCGAGATTGTCGTTGGAGTACGCGAGGTAGCTGTTGGTCGGGATGATGACCGCGACCCGCGCCGAGGGCTGATCCTTGGGCGGGCGCACGACGAAGGGGATGTAGTCCTCGGTCGCCGCCGATTCCTCGCCGCCGATCCTGAGCCTCGCGGCATAGAAGCCGCTCTTCAGCCCCTCGGGCGCGGTGAAGCTGAAGTCCGCATCCCACCTCGCATCGTCGATATCGTCGTCGTGGAAGTGGATCGCGCCGTATTCCTCCGGCGCGTGGTGGTAGACGATCTCGTCCGCCGTCCAGTTGTAGCCGGTCATGCCGCGCGCAGGCAGGTTGATGGCGTGGCCGTTCAGCACGTTCGGCGAGGTGTCGATGATGTAGGTGGACGCGATGTTCTTGGTGATGTTGGCCTGGAAGTCCCAGGCGCCGATCACGATGCGCCGCAGATCGGCCGGGCAGCCCTTGAAGCCACGCGCCAGCGCATCGATCGAATGCTTGTCGAGCGCGGCAGCGGTGAGCCGCGGGCGGTCGATCTTGCCGTTGTAGGTGTCGCACTGCTCGGGCAGCGCCACCGGGATCAACGCCTCCTTGTAGTGCGCACCGCAGATCGAGCGGCCGGAATCGGAGACCTTGGTCGCCGCGGCCATGAGGAAGGGCGCGTCATTGGCGCCGGGCGCCACGTCGCAGCTGCCCGAGACCTCGGCTGTGGTCTCCTCGGCCGGATGCAGCAGCGCCATGCCGAGGCCACCGTTAGCCGACGTCACGACCGGCTCCTGATAGAGTTGCACCGCGCCGCTCTCGGCGTCGTAGGAGGCGGCGACGAGATACCAGACTTTGCGCAGCAGCGGCTTGCCGCTGGAGATCTTGCGGACCGTGGTGCCGTCGCCGATGCAGAACGCGAGGCTGCCGTCGTCGTCGACGAAGAGGCCATAACCGGTGTCGTTCACCCACTTGGTCAGGATGCCCTGGCGGCCCTTGGTCGGCGTGGTCGGGAAGATGAAAGCCTGGATGGTGAAGCTCGACACGGACATGCGCTCGTCGTGCGGCACGATCACGTAGGAGCCGCCGTGGATCTTCTGGTTGCGTCCCGTGCAGGTGCCGTCGAACGGCGCGTCGATCTCCTCTTCCTTGTAGCCCGGCCCGTCGGGGTTGGTGTCGCCGTGAATGAGGCGGACGAGCTTGGCCTCGTAGTCTTCGCCGTTCTCGGAGTTCACATAGAACGTGATGCCATCGCCCGGACGGATCGAGTAACAGTCGCTGTATCCGGTGATCCGAAGCATGTCGTGTCTCCCAACCGTGTGTTCGTCGAACTAAGAGCGGGCGTCTACGCGCCGTAGCCGTAGAGCGCCAGGAGGTCGTGAACGCGCTTGACGAATATCGCGTGCTCGCACGCGTCCTCGCTCGGATATGTCTCGTCCTCCAGGATCTTGACAGGCTCCCCGCGCACGCCGGAGGTGATGCCGATGCGGTATTCCTCATGCGGCTTGGTGCAGATCCGCACATACTTGCCCGTCATGGGTGCGCGGCGCAGCTTGTCGATCACCGTGATCAGATCGGGGCTGTGGCCGACACCGGCCTTGCCGGCCTTGCCGGGCTTGCCGACCGGGTTGTTGCGGTGCTCCTCGACCAGCCGCTCGCGCGTCGCCGGGTCGGCGAGCAGCGGCAGCACATAGGTGCGGGTGATGAAGTCATCGGTCGAGGCTCTGCCCTGGTCGAGCTGAATGCCGGTTTCCTCGGGGATATTCGGTCGCATCCTTTCCTCCCTAACGCGCGTCCCGCCGCTCCCTCAGCCGCTAAAGGGTGCGGCCGACGGAATCGGCGGCAATCTGCCCGATGGGTTGGGTGATGACAAGGGCGGCTATTGGTATGACTCTTTTGTGATTTTCGCGGCCGGCGGCGGCAGCCGTCAGCTTCCGCCATCGGGCCGATCTTGGCCGGTAAGCTTGCGCCAGAGCCGCGAAACCCAGCCCTCCCGCCCCGCAGCCGCCTCGCTGGCCTTGGCGCGGCATTCCTCCATCACGTGGGGTGGCGTCAGCCGATAGGCGAACCAGAGCGCGACCGCCGCCACCGCGAGGTCGTCGAGCATCCCGAGCACGGGGATGACATCGGGGATGAGGTCGATGGGGCTTGCGAGATAAGCGAGGAGCAGGATCAAGACCGCCTTGACCGGCCAAGGCGTCTCGCGGTGGCGAAACACCAGCCAGAGCGTGTGGACTTCGACCGCAAGCCGCCGCGCCAACCGGTCGAGGAAGGCGATGAGCCCCTCCCCAACGGCCGGGGATTTCGGCTCAACCGGCGCCACGGTCGGGGTCGAAGGGCTCCCGGATCTTGAGCAGCACGTAGAGCGCGCCGGCGCCGCCGCTGCTCTCGGGCGCGTTGGTGATGGCGATGATGTGCCGGCGCAGCGCCGGTTCGTTGAGCCAGCGCGGCGCCATCTGGCGCAGCACGCCGCCCTTGCCACTCGCGACCGAGCCCTTGCCGGTGATGACCAGCACGCAGCGGCGGCGCGCCATGCGGCTCTCCTGGATGAAGCTTATGAGCGCGTCGTGCGCCTGGTCCTGCGTCCTGCCGTGGAGGTCGAGCCGCGCCTCGACGGCGAGCTGCCCGCGCTTCAGGCGCCGCGCGGTGCGCCGGTCGAGGCCCGCGGGCGTCACCGGGTTGAGGTCGGGGAGCGCCGGTGGGCGGGGCGGCGACGGGGCCGCCGCAGGCGCCGCGCGACGAGGCGCCTTGATCTTCTTCGGTGGCGGCGGCGGTATCTCCTCCTCTGGCTCGTCCTCTTCCAGCGCCAAGGCTGCGCGGGGGAGCGGAGTCACGTCGCGCGCGATGCGCTGCCAGAGTGCCGCCTCCTCGTCCCGCACGCGTCTGCCGCCGACGCTCACGGTGCGCCGCCTTCCACGATGACGATGTGTAGCCGGCGCGGCCCGTGAGCGCCGAGCGTGATGGTCTGCTCGATGTCGGCAGTGCGCGACGGGCCGGTGATGAGGTTGACCGTGCGCGGCATGAAGCCGCCGCCCGTGGCGCCCTCCCCTTCGGCCCGCAAGTGTGCCCAGCCCTCCTCGTAGGCGCCGCCGATCCGCTCCGCCGGCAGCACCACGATGTGGGTCTCCGGCAGGAAGTTGAGCGTGGAGGGATGGTCTGGGCCGGAGGCCATCATCAGGGTCCCGGTCTCGGCGAAGCCCATGAGGGCGCCGGTCACGGAGACGCGATCGGCCTCCTCCGCCGCGCCCCGGCGGATGGCAAGCATGGGGCGGTCTGCCCACGGATAGGCGTCGAGCGCCGGATCGGGCGCCATCACCAGCGACGGCGGCAGGTTCTGGCCCGCCAGATAGTTGGCGACGGCCCCAGGCACCGCGTCGGGTCTGGAGACGCGCTCCACAGTTGCGAACACGCTCTCGGCCATTGAGGCGAAGAGCGCAATCCTCTCGTCCCCCGAAATGTCGGTACGCGCCGGCACGAGGTTGGGCGCGGGCTTGGCCAGGCGCTCGTCGAGCGTGGCGCGCGCCGCCTCGTCGAGGGGCCCGCGGCCGAGCGAGCGGCGGATCGAGCCGAGGATGGCGTCGCGCCCGCCCGTCCCGCTCATGCCCGCCGCCCCTTGCGCCAGAGCGCGTGGAAGGTCGCCCCCTCGGGTGCCGGCAAATCGCGCGCGGCGGTCCAGCCGCCTGCGAGCGGCAGCTGCGTGAAGCGCCCGCGGCGGCGGCCGAGCATGCCCAGCACGCGGATGGCAACGCCCGTGACGAGCCGGTAGAGCGCCGGCCGCCGGGCGAGCCAGGCCCAGGCGCCGATCCCGGCGCGGACGCTGGCCGGCCCGAGCCGGCTCCTGAACTCCTGCTCCCTCAGCGTGCGCATTAGCGCCGGCAAGGGAATGCGCATCGGGCAGACCTCCTCGCAGCGGCCGCAGAAGCTCGATGCGTTGGGGAGGTGGCGTGCCTCTTCGAGGCCGATCAGGTTCGGCGTCAGCACCGCGCCCACCGGACCCGGATAAACCCAGCCGTAGGCGTGGCCGCCCACCGTGCCGTACACCGGGCAGTGGTTCATGCAGGCGCCGCACTTGATGCACCGCAGCACCTCGCGGAACTCGGAGCCCAGCATCCGCGAGCGGCCGTTGTCGAGCAGCATCACGTGATAGGCGTCGGGGCCGTCGGCATCGCCCGGCCGGCGCGGGCCGGTCGAGACCGTCGTGTAGGTGGAGAACTCCTGCCCGGTCGCCGAGCGTGCGAGCACGCGCATGATCGTGGTCGCGTCCTCCAGTGTCGGCACCACCTTCTCCAGCGTCGCGATCACGATGTGGACGCGCGGCAGGATCTGGGTGAGGTCCGCGTTGCCCTCGTTGGTCACGACCGCGCTGGATCCGGTCTCCGCGATCAGGAAGTTCGCGCCCGTGATCCCGACATCGGCCGCGAGATAACGCGGGCGCAGTACCTCCCGGGCCTCCTCCACCAGCTCCTCGACCCGGTCGAGCCGGCGGGTGCGGCCGAGCGGCGTGTGCTTCTCATGAAAGAGGTCGGCGACCTGATCCTTGGTCTTGTGCACCGCCGGCGCGATGATGTGGCTCGGCCGCTCGTCGGCGAGCTGCACGACGTATTCGCCGAGATCGGTCTCCACCGGCTCGATGCCATGCTCTTCGAGGAACGGGTTGAGCTCCAACTCCTCGGCGATCATGGACTTGCTCTTGGTCACCGTCTTGGCGTCGACCGCCTGGCAGAGTGAGAGGATGACCCGGCGCGCCTCTTCCGGCGTCTGGCACCAGTGCACGGTTCCGCCGGCCGCCGTCACCTGCGCCTCGTAGCGCTCCAGGTAGTGGTCGAGATGTGCGAGCGTGTGGTCCTTGATGGCGCACGCCTGGTCGCGCAGCGCCTCGAACTCCGGCAGGCGCTTCGCGGCCTCGGCCCGCTTGACCTGAAAGCCGTCCTGGAAGCGGGCGAGCGACGTCTGCAGCGCGGCGTCCTGCAGCCCGGCCCGCGCGTTGGCGACGAAGTAGCGGCTGGTCGCATCCACCACCCGATGCTCCTGCGTGGCCCTCAGCGGCCCCGCGCCGGCTCGCCGATCGCCGGGCGATCGTTCATGCCCGCGAGCACCTCGGCGACATGGCGCACGCGCACGGCCGAGCCCTCGCGCGACAAGCGGCCCGCGATGTTGAGCAGGCAGCCCATGTCGCCGGCCAGCACGGTATCCGCGCCGGTGGCGGCGATGTCCTTGGCCTTGTCCGCCACCATGCGGCCCGAGATGTCGGGATACTTGACGCAGAACGTGCCCCCAAAGCCGCAGCAGACATCCGGAGCCGAAAGCTCGGCAAGCTCCAGCCCGTCGACGCTGCCGAGCAGGCGCCGCGGCTGCTCCCGGACCCCGAGCTCGCGCAGGCTCGAACAGGAATCGTGGTAGGTGACCCGCCCTTGGTGACGCGCGTCCACCCTTTCGACACCGCACTGATCGGTGAGGAACGACACCAGCTCGAAGGTGCGCTCGGCGAGGCGCTGTGCCCGCGGCTCCCAGACCGCGTCGCCGGCGAAGAGCGACGGGTAGTGGTGCTTGATCATGCCGGCGCAGGAGCCCGACGGCGCCACCGTCGCATCGAAGGGCTCGAACGCGGCGATCACGTCGCGGGCGATCGCCGTCGCATCAGGGCGGTCGCCTGAGTTGTAGGCGGGCTGGCCGCAGCAGACTTGCGCCGCCGGCACGACCACCTCGCAGCCGGCGCGCTCCAGCAACGCTGCCGCGGCAAAGCCCACGGTCGGCCGGAAAAGGTCGACGAGGCATGTTACGAAGAGGCCGACCCGGCGGGGTGATGCGGGCATCGACGGCTCGATGACTTGGGAAAAGGGATCGAGAGATTAGTCGAGGTGCGCCGTCACGTCGAGACCGCGCGGCAGGAGCAGCCAGTAGCGGCCCTCATGCTTCATGCGGCCGGCGACCGCACCGGCTTCGTCGCCCGTACCCCAATAGACATCACCGCGGACCGGGCCGCGGATCGCGCTGCCGGCGTCCTGCGCCACCATGAGGCGCCGGAGCGTGCGATCCTCCTTGGCGGGATCGGGCTCGGGAGCCGCGCTGTCGAGCCAGATCGGCACCGAGAGGGGCACGAAGCGGCGGTCCACGGCGAGCGAACGCCCGGCGGTCAGCGTCACCCCCTGGGCGCCGACCGGGCCCTCGGCCGCCTGCCCGTCGCCGAGCCAGCGGAAGAACACGTAGGACGCATTCTCGCGCATGATCTCCGACGCCTTGTCGGGGTTCGCCTCCAGCCACCCTCGGATCGTCGGCATCGACACCTCCTCGGGGCTGAATGCGCCGAGCGCGACCAGCCGGCGGCCGATCGCGAAATAGTTGTGGCCGTTGGTGGCGGCGTAGGCGACGCGACGCGCCGTCCCATCCTCGAAGGCGATGCGGCCCGAGCCCTGAATGTGCAGGAAGAACGCGTCGATGGGATCGTCGACCCAGGCGAGCTCCAGCCCCTGCTCCGCCAGCGCGCCTGTGTCGATCTCGGTTCGCGTCGCGTAGGGCTCCAGCACGCCGCCCGCGACCCGCCCGGCGATCCTCTCGCCGGCGAACTCAGGCCGAAACAGGCCGAGATCCACCGATACCAAGTCCTGTGGGCGGCGATAGAGGGGAACGCGGTAGCGCCCGTCCGCCCGCAAGGCACCCCGCAGCTCGGGCTCGAAATAGCCGGTGAAGAGGCCCTGGACCTGCGCGTTGTTGCGCGCCTCATAGGGTGTGAAGCGCGATTCGAAATAGCCGCGCGCTTGGTCGGCGCCCTCCAGCCCCGCAGCCTCGGCGCAGACGCCGCGCCAATCGCCCACGCGACCGCCCAGAGTTGCGATATCGAGCGGCTCGTCGTCGGCGCGTTCCTCAAGCGCCGCGCACGAGCGCAACAACGCATGCAACGCCGCGCTCTGGTCGTCGGCCTCCCAACCCGGCAGGTCCTGAAATGAGGCGGGCCGCAGCACCAGCCGATCCGGTTCGGCTCGTTCAGGTTGGGGTGCGCAGCCCTGCATGAGGATCACGACGGCCGCCAGCACCCATGACCCGCGCCGGATTACCGCCCTCAATTGGGGATGCTGGTCTCTATCAGCGCCCAGTTGGGGTCGGACGAGCGGGTGTTGCGGGCGAAGGTCCAGATATCGGTAACCCGCTCGGTTAAGCTGGGGTCGCCGCCGACCTCCTCGCCATCCTTGTCCCGCACCACGTTGATCTGCTGGCTCACGAACTTCATCGTCACCCGCGCGGTGCTGGCGCGCATCTCGGCACTGATGATCTCGGCTGCATCGAGAGCCACGATGGTCGTCTCCTGCGCGTGGCCCTCGGCCAAGCGGTCGCGGATGGCCGCCGCGAACTCGTCATAAACATCGTCGCCCAGCAGGGGCCGGAGCGTTGCCGTATCGCCATTGGCGAAGGCCTCCACCACCATTTCGAAGGCCGCCTGTGAGCCTGTGATGAAGCGACGCGGCGAGAACTCGTGATCCGCCCGCCTGATCTGCTCGAGGCCGGCCCTGAGCCCGCCCATCGCATCGTCCTGGTCTGGCGCCGCCTCCTTCCGCGCAGCGCGTATCGGGCGCGGCGCAGCGGACTCCGACGCCATATCCTCTGCCAACACATCCTCCGGCGTCACGTCCTGGGGCGCCTCGGGCGCCGGCCGGCTGCGGTCCGGCAGGTGGACGATCTCGCCCTGGACCTGGCCCTGGCTCTCTTCCGGGGCCTTTTCCGTCTCCGTCCGGGTGAAACGATCGGGATGGCGCTGGCGGTGCTGGCCGGTCCGCCGCCCGAGAACGCCGCGCAATCTCAGAATGATGAAGATCGCGATCAGCGCGAAGAAAATGATGTCGTAGAACTGAAATCCGTCGGACATGTCCCGAACCTTGTGGGCAGGCGGCGTTCCGTCGCACAATGGCCACTGAATACAGCCACCGAATCCTGGGCCCCCGTCTGCGCTCGCCGGCGACCCCGGCGCCATTCCTGCCGAAGCCCGGCGCGGGGAGCCGACATGGCTCAAGATAGGTAGAGCGCCGCGCAAGCGCAAGCACGGAGCACACCGCCTTTATGCCCTTTCTCCTGCTCTTGTTGGCGATTCCCGTCGGCGAGGTCTTTATTTTCCTCGAAGTCGGGAGCGTCATCGGAACATGGCCGACCATCGGGCTGATCGTCGGCACCGCCGTGGTCGGCGGCGTGATCTTGCGCTGGCAGGGTCTCCAGACACTGGCGCGGGCGCGCCAGCAGCTGGCTGCGAACCGGCTTCCGGTGGCGGAGATGGCCGAGGGCGCGGCGCTGGCGGTGGCGGCGGTGCTGCTACTGACCCCGGGCTTCTTCACCGACGCGTTGGGGACCCTGCTCCTGCTGCCGCCGCTTCGCCGCAGCATATTGCGCCGCTTGCTGGCCCGCTTCGCGCCTGACGCCCGTCATGCGGGCTCCGCTGGCGGCCCGGAATCGGCCGCCGACGGTGCGCGGGTCATCGACGGCGAGTATACAGTGCTCGACGACGCGCCCGAGCCCGGCCCCCCAAGTGCGCGGCCCCACGGAGGAGAACGATGACGGCTGACGAGAACGGCACAGAGACACCCGCACCGGCGCCATCCGGCGCCCCGGGCGACGGCACTACCCAGGCCGCCCCCGAGGCCCAGGGCGCCGCCCAAAGTACCCAGGAAACGCGCCCGCAACTCGGGATCAGGACCCAGTACGTCAAGGACCTCTCGTTCGAGAACCCGTCGGCGCCCAACCGGCCGCCCGAGGCCGAGCGCTCGCCCGATATCACGGTCAATGTGCAGGTCGAGGTGCGCAGGCTCGACGAGACGACCTTCGAGGTCAATCTGCAGATTACCGCCAATGCGCGGCATGAGGAAAAGCCCGTCTTCCTCGTGGAGCTGACCTACGCCGGGGTGTTCACGCTCATCGGCATCCCGCAGGAGGCGCTGGAGCCCGCGCTTCTGGTCGAGTGCCCGCGGCTGCTCTTCCCCTTCGCGCGCCGCATCGTCGCTGATGTCACCCGCGACGGCGGCTTCCCGCCGCTTCTGCTCGCGCCGATCGACTTCCTCGCCCTTTATCGGGATGGTCAAGCCCGGGCCCGGGCAGCCCAGGCTGAGGCACAAGCGGCCGAGGCGCAGGCTGCCGAGGCTCAGGCGACCCCGGTCGAGGCGGTCGAGAGCCTGCCTTCGGTCGATGGCGGGGCCGGAGATTAGCCCCGACTTCTCACCACACCATCGTCGCGTTCAGGAAGAACGTCCGGCCCCTGATCGAATCCTGCGTTGCGAACACAGCATCCGGGTCCGTGGGATCGATACTCGGTCCGCGGTCGGTGACGTTGAAAATTCCGCCGGTGAGGTCCATTCCGGTCAGCCCTAGTGGGTTGCTCCAGCGCAGCGTGATGTCGTGGCCCACCCACCCGTCGAACTGGCCGGTCCGGCGTGCGTTCCAGAAGCTCGAGACCGCGTGAACGTTCCAGCTCGCGGTCACGTCGCCCCAGCTCGCGCGAAGCGAACCGTGAACGCGGTTGCGCGGAAAGTCGCCCGGCTGCCGCTCTCCCGCCACGTGGGTCTCGTTCCGGCTCACATGCAGCCAGCGGACATCGAAGACCATATCTGCCAACTCGGCGTCCCAGCCGATCCGCGCCCGCACGTCGATACCCGATAGATCGGTCTCGCGGCTATTCACCAACGGGCTCTCGATCTGATCGATGAGACCTCGCGAGTCGCGTCTCACCGCCACGCCGGGCGGCAACGCTCCTTCGGCCTCGAGGTCCATGATGGACTGCGCAGACAATTGGGAAGGCACATTTGAAAGCGCGATCTGGAACCAATCGACGCTCAGAGAAACCGGCCCCATGCCGGTCACGGCGCCGACGCTGAAGCTCTCCGCGTCGTCCGGCTCGAGGGCCGGGTTGCCGCTGCTGACGCGCACGACCTGCTCAACCGGGCACGCGCTCAAAGGCCCCGTGTGAGTCGTCCGATCGCAGACCCAGGGGAAGTCGTTCGAGCTGCGCAGATGAAGCTGGTACAGGCTCGGCGGGCTGGAGCCTCTGTCCCAGGAGCCCCGAAGCGTCACGGCGTCGTGTACTCGGATGCTGCTCGCCACTTGGTGGGAAAACGTCGTACCGACATCGTCGTGGCCGTCATGGCGTCCGGCCAGTGTGACGTCCCAATTGTGGCGCACCGGCAGCAGCGCCTCAGCGAACCCTGACCAGCGCCGCCTTTCGCCTTCCGCTTGGACTCCGCCGGCACCCAACACGTCCGCCGCGTCGTAAGATTGGCCGGAACGGTCACGATAGGCGTGCACGTCCTTCCAGTCCTCGGCGGCGACTTCGGTGCCCGCCGCCCACCGTGCCTCACCGCCGTCGAGCGCGAACATCGGGCCGTGCAGAGACGCACGGACCGTCCTGTGCTCCGTCACCTGATCGCGGGTCAACCGCAACGAGGTCTCGCGAATCGCCTTGCGGTTAGACGGAGAGAGCGGGTTCGCAAGGTCATAACCGCCGTCGCGGATAACGTCTCGAGCAGCGGTCTCGCTTATGAAGGTATTGCCGTCGACGGTGGAATCGTAGCGGTAGAAGCGCAGGTGGGCGTCGTAGGCCAAGTCGTCCGCGAACTGCCCTTCCACACCGAGTGTGAGGTCGTGCTCATCCAGCGTCGTGCGCCACTCACGATTGCCGTGACCGATGAAGCGATGGGCGACCAGAACGGTCTTTGGGAGGCTGTCGATCTGGGGATCGGGCAGCAAGTGAGCTTCGAGCGTCGCCGACGGCACTGAGAAGGTGCCGACCGAGGGGGCAAAACGCTCCAGCGTTTCGTCGGTCGCCAGACGGTAATCGAAGTAGGCGTCAGTGGCGTCGTCCAGCGGTTGATCGAAGCTGAGAAACAGGCTCTCTCGCTCGTAACGTGCCCTGTTCCATGAGACATCGGCGTAGGGGAAGCCGCATCCCGTGCCCTCGACGTCGCGGGGTTTGCCGAGTTCACCGGTGTAGATGTTGCCGGGGCAGCCGCCCAAGGGTCGCCCGATCGATCGCGCATCGACGCCGGGAACGTGGGTCGCGATGACGTCGCCGTTCTCGTCGTAGCTCTTGGTCGCGATGAAGACGGTGTTGCCGCCGATGGAAACGCCGGAGGCATCGGCGAACAAGCCGCCGGGTGTCCATTTGGCGCGGCTGTGCTCCCGCGCCGCGTCTGGTATCTCCTCGCGTTGGAAAACGTCCACACCGATGGTCAAGTGTCCATCGCCGACAGCGCCGCCCCAGAGCGCGCTTCCCTGCTCATAATCGCCGCCTGTGTCCGTCGGACGGCCGGCGAAGACGGAGACCTCGGCTCCCTCATACCCGCGC
The DNA here is from genome assembly GCA_965262755.1 of Alphaproteobacteria bacterium. Lineage (GTDB taxonomy): Bacteria > Pseudomonadota > Alphaproteobacteria > UBA828 > UBA828 > WTGU01. The sequence goes on from OZ253557.1 coordinate 4,305,239, forward strand.
CTGAGCACAATGTTGATCGCACCGGCGATCGCGTGCCCACCGTGAAGGGTAGACGCGGCCCCGTTGAAGATCTCCACGCGCTCCACCGCCGATGTCGGCAGGGTGGCGAGATCGAGGGTCGAATCGGATATGCGGCGACCATTGATGAGGACCGCGGCCCGACCGGTGCCGAGCACCAACGGGCGATGGAGGCCGAAGCTGTTGTAGGTGAGCCGGCTCAACAGCAGGTCCGAGACGGTACGCATGCCGGAGAACGCGATATCCTCGCGCTCGATCACGGCCACGGGGCGCACAGTCTCCTCCGCTTCCTGGATGTGGCTGGCAACGGAGCGTCCCTCGTCCGCCGCCGCGTCGTAGGCCGGGAACGTCGCGAGTGCCGCCGCCATGGCCAAGACCGCGATTGCCCGCGGCATCGCAGGGCCTCGCTCCTTACGGGTCGATCGGTGTGCCGGAGCAGAGAAATGTGTCGCGTTCATTCCGATGCCCTCCCCTCGGGACTCACGCCGGCGTGCCGTGTGCGGCGTTAGTCCGATAAGACGAGCATATGCGTAATGCGTTGCCTATCGAACGCAATTTTCCTTATTCCGCCAATAGTCTATGCAAATGGAATCGACGCGCGAGCGTCACGGCAATTGCTGAGCGATCCTCAGCGATCGTAGTTGAAATCGGTCTCTTCGCTGTCCTCGTACTCGGCGAGCAGCTCGTCCATCTCGGCGTAGGCCGCCTCTTCCTCTTCCTGCTTCTTGCGGCGCTTCTTCTCGACGAAGCCGACCGAGATGATCGATATCTCGTAGAGCGCGATCAGCGGAATGCCGAGGCCGATCTGGCTGAACAGATCGGGCGGTGTGAGGATCGCCGCCGCAATGAACACGATGACGATGGCGTACTTGCGCTTGCGCCTGAGCCCGGCCGACGTGGCGAGGCCGGCGCGGCCCATCAGCGTCAGCATGACCGGTAACTGGAAGGCGATGCCGAAGGCGAATATCAGCTTCATCACCAGCGACAAGTACTCGCCAATCTTCGGCAACAGTTCGAGGCCGAGACGTTCGTCCGTGGCTGTGTCCTGGTAGGAGATGAAGAAATCGAAGGCTTGCGGGAAGATAAAGTAGTAAACCAATGCGCCGCCTGAGAAAAACAGGATCGGCGTAATGAACAGGAAGGGCAGGACAGCCATCTTCTCCTTCTTGTAAAGCCCCGGCGCCACGAACATCCAGAACTGCATCGCGATCAGCGGGAAGGAGACGAAGAATGCGCCCCAGAAGGCGATCTTCAGCTCGGTGAAGAACGCCTCCAGCAGATGGGTATAGATCAGGTTGGTGTCGTGCCCTCCGTCGGCCAGCACCTCGCGCAGCGGCTCGACCAGGAAGGCGAAGATATCCTGGGCCACGTACCAGCAGCCGAGAAAGGCGATCACGAGACCGATGGCCGCAAAGGCGAGACGGCGCCTGAGCTCGATCAGATGCTCGATCAGCGGCGCGCGCGTTAGCTCGATGTTGTCGACCACCGGCTAGGCACTCACTGTGGCAACGCCCGGAACCGTCGCGGCGCTGGCTGGGGGGCGGGCCGCCCCTTGATTAAGCTTAAGTGACACTGACGTGCCAGACTGGTGCTGCCGCGACATCCCGCAAAATGGACCGGGCGGGGCGCCTAGGCGCTCGTACCGCGCGCGGGGGAACCGTCCGCCCCGTCGCCTTGCGTCTCTGTCGGCGATGCCGCCGGAGCCGGCTGCGCGGCGGCGGGTTCTGGCTCTGCCGCGGCGGCCGCAGACTCCGCTTGGCCGCCGTCCGCCTCCGCCGCCTGGCCGCTCGGCGGTTCTCCGCCGTTGGGCTTCGCGGCCGCCGTCTTGGCCGGCGACATGGCGTCCTCGCTGAGCATTTTGTTCATCGAGTCGGTACTCTCGGCCACATCTCGCTTTATCGCGTCCGCGCCCTCCGCCACATCGCGGTGGGCGGTGGTGAGCTCGCGGTTCGCCTCGTCGATCTCCTTCTTGACCGCGTCGATCTCGGTCGCGTCGGCGGCCTCCTCGATGGTCCTCTGGAAGTCGCGGGCATAACCACGCGCCTTGCCCATCCACTGGCCCGCCGTTTTGACGATGCGCGGCAAATCCTTCGGCCCGACGACGATCAGGGCGATCAACATCAGGATGATGAGTTCTTGCCAGCCGATGTCGAACATTCTTGTTCCCGCTGTGGAAGCGGGCGATCTCCCTGTTTCTCTGCGGCCGTCCGGCGTCTAAGTCTAGCTCTTGACGGCTTCGTCCTTCTTGACGGCGCTGGCCTCGATCGGGGCGGCCTCGCTCTCGATCACCTTGGGCTCCTGCGGAGCATCGGCCGTTGCGGCCGCGCTCTGTGGCGACGGCGGCGCTTCGCCTTCGCGCATACCGGTCTTGAAGCTCTTGATGCCCTTGGCGAAGTCGCCCATCAGGCGCGGCAGCTTGCCGGCGCCGAACAGCACCACGACCACCAGGACGATCAGAAGGATTTGCCAGATAGAGATACCCATGACACGGCTCCAGTCTAACGACAGCAGCAGTCGCTGCGGCCGGTCGCGGGCGTACCGTCCGCCGCGCGGTTCCGGTCCCGCAGCCTTGCCGCCTACAGGTCCTGTATCGCAGGGAACACAAAAGTACGGCGTGGGTCAAGCCGAATGCGGAGGCGATCGTCGACGCGCGGCGCGGCCGTATCGGCGACGCTGAGCGTCAACGGCGGTAAGTGACCGTCAATTGCACGCTCCGATTGGCCGCTCAAGCCCGAGGGCTGCCAGTTGATGCCCCGCGCAAAATGGGAGTCCGGTGGCCCGGCGTAAGGTCGGTCCCGCCGGCTTGAAGGGCCGAACAAGTCCGACTACGGTGCCGGCCCGTCACCGAGCCATACCGGGGGAGATCATGGAGCTTCAGCGGGAAGCGATGATCGACGTGGCCATGGGCTATACGCCCGTCGACACGGTCATCACGAATGGCCTCGCCTACATGACCCAGGATCGCTTCGAGCTGGCGGAACTCTTCGTCGACGAGGCGGCCTGAGGCGGCTGTGGCGCCAAGCACCGCGACGCGGGAAGAGACGGCGCGGGAGGACGAGACCGCCAGCGCGCTCAGGCTGGGCGTGGTCGGCGTCGGTCATTTCGGCCGCTACCACGCCGAGAAGATGGCCGCGCTCGACGGCGCCCATCTGGTCGCAGTCGCCGACAGCGACGAGGGGCGCGCCACCGAAGTAGCAACCCGCCTCGGGACCGAGGCCGCGCCCGATCACCGCGCGCTCATCGGCCGTGTCGACGCCGTCTCGGTCGCCGTGCCTGCCGCCGCGCACTACGAAGTCGTGCGGGACTTCCTCGACGCCGGGATTCATGTGCTGGTCGAAAAACCCTTCACCAAGGCCGTGGACACTGCCCAAGCGCTCACGGCGCTGGCTGAGGCCAAGGGGCTGGTGCTTCAGGTCGGCCTGATCGAGCGTTTCTCCGACGCCTTCCGCACCGTCGCGCCGCGCATCACCCGGCCGGTCTATATCGAATCGGTCCGAATCGCGCCGTTCTCGCAGCGGGGCACGGACGTGAGCGTCGTCCTCGACCTCATGATCCACGATATCGACATCATCCTGGCGCTGGTCGATGCGCCGGTCGCCGACGTCGACGCCGTTGGCGCGCCCGTGTTCTCGGCGAACGAGGATATCGCCAACGCCAGGCTCAAGTTTGCCAACGGCTGCGTCGCCAACGTCACCGCGAGCCGAGTCAGCCTCAAGACGGAGCGCACGCTCCGCATCTTCCAGCCCGACGTCTACATCAAGGTGGACCACGGCGACCGAAGCGTCATGGTCGCTCGCAAGAAGGAGGACGCGGAGCCTGCGGGGCTCGACAGCGTGGCGCTGGAGCGCCTGAACTTCGAGCAGGGCGACCCGCTCCAGCGCGAGATCGAATCGTTCGCGCAGACGGTGCGATCAGGCGGGACGCCTGTGGTGACCGGCGCCGACGGGGTGCGCTCGCTCGAGGTGGCGCACCGTATCACCGCCAGCATCCGCGAGAACCGGGCGAGGCTGGACCTCGCCTGATTCCCGGTCGCGTCGGGAGCTACTCCGCGGCGTCGCGCGCGAGGCTCGCCACCGGCAGCGGCTCGTAGCCGACCACGGGCTTGGCAGGCGGCTGCTCGTAGGTGATCTTGCTGTGGCTCAGCCCGGCGTCCACCAGGCTTGCGGCCGTCTTGATCGCCCACGGGATCGGATCGATCACGGGAACGTCGTAGCCCCTGGCAAGCAGCCCCTGGCGCACGGCATCGGCGCACCCCAGCATGCCCGTGCAACCGAAGATGATCGCATCGGCCCCGTCGTCCTCGACCGCGCGGACGGCCTCTTCGGCGAGCGCTGCCTTGGTGCGTTCGAGGTCCTGCTCCAGCTCCAGCACCGGGATCGAGACCGAACGGACCGAAGCGAGCTTCTCACGCACGCCGTAGATCTGCGCCTGATGCTCGAACTGCGGACGCAGGCGCTTGAGCACGGTCACGACGCTGAAGGTGTGCCCCAGCATCGAGGCTACGTGCATCGCCGCTTCGCACGGCCCGACCACAGGGATGGACACGCACTCGCGCCCCGGCAACATGCCGGGATCGCCCATGCAGTCGATCACCACCGCGTCGCAGCCGTCGCGCTCGGCCTCGACGATCTTGGCGATCGTCCCGGGTACGGCGAGGGCCTCGTCATACTCGCACTCGATCGAGGCCGGCCCGGTCTCGATCTCGATATGGCTGATCGTCAGATCCGGCCGCTCCAGAGCGCGGAACTCGGACTTGTCGCGAAACCCCCAGGTCGTGATCGGGGTCACGACCCTCACATCCATTGCCATCGTCAGGCCCTCCCTGTGCCGTGCTTATAGACGGATTACCGCCGGAGCCCGTCCGGTTCAAGGAAAGACACGAAGGCAGGGCTTCGGACGGCGCGCGTTTCGGGCACGTTACCGTCGGAAACGGCGAGGGCCGCCTGCGATTTGATTCCGCTCTCCGGGATGTGTTCCCATGCCGCCCGCTGGCGCCGGCGAGGCGATCTCCTGGCCGCACCCGCTATCGACAACCCCTCGACGAGACCGCCCCATGAACGAGAAGCAGCTCGACACCGAGCTCCTGCCTTACCCCCTGCCCCCGTGGAAGCATCGCTTCCGCACGCTCAGCATCTTCTGTGAGGTCGACGAGGCGGCGCTTCTGCCCCGCGTGCCGGCGCCGCTGGAGCTTGCATCCAGCGTCGTGCAGATCACCGTCATGCACTTCGAGAGCACGGTGCCGACGCGGCCCTACTACGACAGCGCCGTCATTGCCCAGGTGCGCTATGGCGGAGAGACCGGCGGGCACTGGGTGCATGCCTTCACCAGCACCGACCAGGTATGCGCGGGCACCCGCGAGCTCTGGGGCTTTCGTATGAAGCTCGCGTTCATGGAACTTCACGCCGACACGAACCGGATCTGGGGTTTCACCGAGCGCCTGGGCCGGCGCGTGATCGAGATCGACATGCGGCCCACGGGCCGCGCTTTCGACCCCCTCAAGACCTTCCCGCGCCTCTTCGTAAAGGCGCTGCCGGAGGCTGACCGCGCAGATGCGGTGAAGCGTCAGGTCGTGCAGCTGCCGGCTGAGACCGAGATCACGGAGACCGTCTGGGGCGAGGGCACGGTACGCTTCGAGCCGAGCGAGGACGACCCCACGCACCTGCTGAGGCCCAAGCGCATCCTCGGCGCGAGCCTCGTCTCCGGCAATCAGGTCCTGCCCTGGGGCGTCGTGCTCTCGGATTAGGCGACGGTGCCGGGCACGGCCCGGCCGTTACGCAGGCGCGGTCACACCCGCTCCAGGATCATGGCGATGCCCTGGCCGACGCCGATGCACATGGTGCAGAGCGCGTAACGGCCGCCGCGGCGCTCCAGCTCGCGGACGGCAGTCAGCACGAGCCTCGCGCCGCTCATGCCCAGTGGATGGCCGAAGGCGATGGCGCCGCCGTTCGGGTTCACGTGCTCGGCGTCGTCCGGCAGCCCGAGTTCGCGGGTGACCGCCAGCACCTGCGCCGCGAAGGCCTCGTTGAGCTCGATCACGTCCATGCAGTCGAGATCGAGGCCCGCGTTGGCGAGCACCTTGCGTGAAGCCGGCGCGGGGCCCACGCCCATGATGCGGGGTGCGACGCCGGCGCTCGCCATCGCGATGACGCGGGCGCGCGGCGTGAGGCCGTGGCGCTTGGCACCGTCCTCCGAGGCCAGGAGCAGCGCGCAGGCGCCGTCGTTGAGGCCCGATGCATTGCCGGCGGTCACGGTGCCGCCCTCCCGGAACGGCGTCGGCAGTTTGGCGAGACCTTCGAGCGTCGTCTGTGGGCGCGGATGCTCGTCGCGCTCGACTGCGACCGGGTCGTTCTTGCGTTGCGGCACCATGACCGGGGTGATCTCGCTCTCCAGCCGGCCCTCCTCGACAGCCTGGGCCGCGCGGCGCTGGCTGCGGTAGGCGTAGGCATCCTGATCGCGTCGCTCGATCTGGTATTCCTCGGCAACGTTCTCGGCCGTCTCCGGCATCGAATCGATCCCGTGCTTCGCCTTCATCAGCTTGTTGACGAAACGCCAGCCGAGCGTGGTGTCCTCGATCTTGGCCGCGCGGGAGTACGCGGTCTCGGCCTTGGCCATGACGAAGGGCGCGCGGGTCATGCTCTCGACGCCGCCGGCGATGGCGAGTTCCGCCTCGCCCGTCTTGATCGCACGAGCCGCGCTGCCGACCGCCTCCATGCCGGAGCCGCAGAGCCGGTTGATCGTGACGCCCGGTACCGTCTCAGGCAGGCCCGCGAGCAGCGACGCCATGCGGGCGACGTTGCGGTTGTCCTCCCCCGCCTGGTTGGCGCAGCCGAACTGGACGTCGTCCACCCTCGCCCAGTCCACGCCCGTGTTGCGCGCCATCAGCGCGGCAATCGGCACCGCGCCGAGATCGTCGGGCCGGACAGCGGCAAGCGCGCCGCCGAAACGTCCGATGGGAGTCCTCTGTCCGTCGCAGATGAAGGCCTCGGTCATGGCTTGCGTTTACCCTCCTCCTGAGTGTCCGCGACGAAGCTGAAGGATGCGGGATCGAACACGAGACGCCGCTGCACCGGGAAGAACCGGAGATCGAAGCGCTCGGCGATCAGGCCCCAAACGCCCTGCGGCGCGCGCAGCATCATCAGCACCGCGGCCGCGCCGAGCACAATCAGATACCAGCTTCCGAAGTCCGCGAGCAACTCGCGCAGCACGAAGAAGACGATGACGCCGATGATCGGCCCTTCGATCGTGCCGATGCCGCCGATCACGACGATGAAAATGACGTTGGCGGTCCAGTCAACGACGTTGAAGCCGGCCTCGGGCGAGATGCGGAGCTTGGTGAGAAACACCAGCGCACCGACCATGCCGGTGCCGAAGGCGGCGACGATATAAACCCACAGCTTGGTCCGGAAATTATCGACGCCGAGGCTGCCGGATGCCGCCTCCGAATCCCGGATCGCCGTCAGCGCGAGACCGTGGCGCGAGCGGAGCAGCAGGTAGACCAACGCGATGGCACCAACGGCGATCGCGAGCCCGGTCCAGTAAATCGCCGATTCCCGCCACATGCGGCCTGTGGCGATGCCCTTAACCACCGCCGCCGGCAGGCTCATGCCGGAGCCGCCGCCGAGCGCGGAGACCTGAGCGAAGGAGAGCATGTACACCTCGGCCACGACCCAGGTGCCGATGGCGAAATAAGCGCCCCTCAAGCGGAACACGATGAACGCCGTCGGCACGGCGAAGAGCGCCGCCGCAATACCCGCGAGCGGAATCGCGGCGATGGGGTGGACGCCCGCATTCATCGCGAACACGAAGAGGGCATAGCCGCCGAGCCCCAAGAACGCCTGCTGCCCGACCGAGACCAGCCCGGCGTAGCCCGCAAGCAGGTTCCAGAGCTGCGCGAGGGCGAGGTAATAGGCGATCTCGACGATCGTCCGCATGTCCGCGCGCCCGCCCCAGAAGGGGAGCGAGATCAGCACGACGAGCCCCAGGACCGCGATCAGCGCGCCATAGCGGCTCGCGCGGGTGCCGCGCTCTACCCGGTAGGCGGCGGCGCCCTCGCTCACCGGTCCCTCGTCCGCGGGAAGAGCCCGTTGGGCCGAAGCACGAGCACGATCAGGAAGGCCACGTGGCCCGCAAGGATCTGCCCGCCGGGGTGAAACTTCGCGCCGATCGCCTGAGCGACGCCCAGGATCACGCCGCCGGCCAGCGTCCCCCACAGACTCCCGAGCCCGCCGATGATCACCGCCTCGAAGGCGTAGAGCAGCCGTGCCGGCCCAATAGCCGGCGAGAAGTTGGTGCGGATCGCCATGAAGGTGCCGGCGAGCGCCACCACCGCGAGCGCCAGTGCCATGGCGAGCGCGAAGACATGGCGGTTGTCGATGCCCATCAACGCCGCCGTCTCATGGTCGTCCGAAGTCGCGCGGAAGGCCACGCCGAGCCGGGTGCGGAAGAGCAGAAGCTGCAGGCCCGCGATTACCCCGAGCGCCGACAGGAAGACGATGAGCGGGAACCAGCCGATGGCGATCTGATCGCCGATGGCGATGCTCGCCGTCTCCAGCGCGCCGGCCTTTAGCCGCTGCGTGTCGGCGGAGAACACCTCGAGCAGCACGTTCTGAATGATGATGGAAAGGCCGAAGGTCACCAGCAGCGGCGGCAGGATGTCGCCGCCCAGCGTGAGGTTGAGGATGCCGCGCTGGAGTGCGTAGCCGATCCCCGCCATCACCGGCACGGTGACGATCAGGCTCAAGAATGGGTGCACGCCGGTGCCGTTGACCATGGCGAGGCCGAGGAAGGCGGCGAGCACGATCAGATCGCCGTGGGCGATGTTGACCAGCCGCATCACGCCGAAGATCAGCGAGAGGCCGGTCGCGAACAGCGCGTAGAGCCCGCCCAGCAGCACGCCTTGGATGATGGCGTCGAGCCACCCCATCGCGGGTCAAGCGGCTCGTGCTGGGACGCGGGTCATGGCCGGCATGATACGGGATGTTGCTCGGGTATGTTCGGGCAGCGCCGCCCTAAATCCCGAAATAGGCCGTGGCAACGTCTTCGCGGGAGAGGTCGTCTGGCCTGCCCTGGAGCGAGACGCGGCCTTCCTGGAAGCAATAGACGCGGTCGGCGACGGAAAGTGCCTGGTTGATGTCCTGCTCGACCACGACAACGGTGGTTCCCTCGGAGACGATCACCGGCAGGACGGCGTAGAGTTGCCGGATGATGACCGGGGCTAAACCCAGGCTGAGCTCGTCGCAGAGCAAGAGCGTCGGGTTGCTCATCAGCGCGCGGCCGATGGCGCACATCTGCTGCTCGCCTCCGCTGAGCGCGGTGCCCGGCGTCGCCCGCCGCTCCCTGAGGACCGGGAAGAGCTCGTGGACTCGCTCGATCCGCCAGGGCCCTGGGCGCTTGCCGAAGGCGCCGAGACGCAGGTTCTCTTCAACCGAGAGCGACGGGAAGAGGAGACGCCCCTCGGGCACGAGGGCGACGCCGCGGCGCACGACCTCGTGGGCCGGCAGGTGGCCGATGGGCTCGCCCTCGAACGCGACCTGCTCCGGCGCCGACGGCAGCTGCCCGACCACGCTCTTGAGAAAGGTCGACTTGCCGGCGCCGTTGGCCCCGATGATGGCGACCGTCTCGCCGCGTCCGACATGGACGTCGATGCCGAAGAGCGCCTGAAAGTCGCCGTAGAAGGCGGTGAGGTTCTCGGTCGCGAGCACCGCCTCTGGTGCCGCGCTCATTCGGCGCTGATTCCCATGTAGACCTCCTGCACCTCAGCGCTCGCCATCACCCGCTGCGGATCCCCTTCGGCGAGCTTCCGACCGAAGTTGATGACGATCAGCCGGCTGACGACCGAGAGCACCGCGTGCACCACATGCTCGATCCAGACGATCGAGACGCCGGTGCGGTGGATCGTCTTTATGGTCTCGACCAGCGCACCGCACTCATGCTCGGTCAGCCCACCGGCAATTTCGTCCAGCAGCAGCACGCGCGGCCGGGTCGCCAACGCGCGCGCCATCTCCAGCCTCTTGCGCTCCAGCAGAGTGAGCGCACCGGCCAGCGCATTCGCCTTTTCCAACAGGTGGGTGCGCTCCAGGATCTCGCAGCAATCCTCATAGCAGGCGGCCTCAGAGCGGCTGCCGCCGAAGGCCGCACCGACCAGCAGGTTCTCGAACACGGTCATGTTGGCGAAGGGATGGGGGATCTGATACGAGCGCCCGATCCCCATGAGGCAGCGCTCGTGCGCCGGCGTCCGCGTGATGTCGCGGCCGGCGAAGAGCACGCGCCCCTCGCTCGGCCGCACCCCGCCGGTGATGATATTGAACATGGTGCTCTTGCCGGCACCGTTGGGGCCGATGACGCCGAGCGCCTCGCCCTCGGCGAGCTCCATGCTGAACTGGTCGGTCGCCCTGACTGAGCCGAAGCTCTTGGAGACGCCCTCCAGCGCGATCAGCGCCGCCATGCCGGCACGCGCCTGCGGAGCGGCGCCGGGGGCACCGTCCGCAGGTCTAGGTCTCTAGCCGATCGGCTCCATGTCGGCGCCGACGGGGATATTCGGCGCCGTCTCGTTGGACGTGATGGCGAGGTCGTAAGCGAAGGGGCCGTCCGGCGTGCGCCGCCACTGGCCGCCGACCAGCGGCATCTTGGCGACGTTCTTCACCGGGCCCGAGCCCCATGACACAGGCCCAGCCACCGTCGAGATGTTGGTCGCGACGATGGACGCGAGCATCGCCTGGGGGTCGTTGACGTCCTCCGCCCGGCTCACCACATCGAGGGCGACTTCGAATATTGAATGGCCGTAGCCCACCGGCTGGCTCCACTGCTTGCCGGTGGCGGCGGTGAAAGCGGCGGCAAGCTCGCCGCAGGTCTGGCCGGTGATGCTCGAGGTGAAGGGGTGCGAGGGGCTCCACCAGATTTCCGAGCTCATGTTGTGCCCGGCATCGCCCAGCGCCTCGACCGCACCGGGGAAGAGCAGCGCCTTGCCCACCGTCGCCGCCTTGGGCCGGAAGCCCTGCTGCGCGGCCTGGGTCCAGAAGGTGGTGAAGTCCGGCGGCAGGACGACGCCGGTGACGATCTCGACGCCCTTGTCCTTGAACTCGGAGATATGGGCCGAAAAATCGTTCGACAGGTTCTGATAACGGCCCGGGTCGATCAGGGTGTAGCCGGCGCCGGCGAGAGGCTTGGGGAAACCGAGCTCGGGGTGGCCCCAGGCGTTGCCGTCGCCGTCGTTGGGGAAGAGGCCGCCGACCACCTTATTGGTCTCCAGCTTGCCCCAGAGGTTGAGGAACACGCCGATCACGTCCTCCAGCCCCCAGAAATAGTGGTAGGTCCACTGGAAGCCCGTCGCCGGATCGCCGCCGCGGCCGAAGAAGTAGGGCTGCCACGGGCAGAGCGTCGTGACGCAGGGGACCTCGTTGATCTCGGCCTGGTCGGCGACCGGGTTGGTGGTCTCCGGCGTGTTGCCGGCGCAGAGCAGGTGCACCTCGTCGGAGAGGATCAGCTGGCTCGCGACCTCGGCCGCGCGGTTCGGGTTCGACTGGCTGTCCTTGACGATGATCTCGACATCGAGGCTATTGCCGCCGGACTGGACCTTGCCGCCGATCGCCTCCAGCACCGAGGCGACGTTGAACTCGTCGGCATCCGCGAACGGTGCGAGCGGGCCGGTCTTGGGGCTGACATAGCCGATCCTCACCGTGTCCGCAGCGCGGACGATGGAGGGGAAGCCTGCACTGAGCGCGGCCGTTCCTACGGCGCCGGCGGCGCCGACTTTCAGGATTTCCCGACGGGTGCGCCCGGCGCCTTTCGTCCTGTGGCTCTCATGTGTCATCGACCTGCCTCCTCTCGCGTTGATCGCAATTGGCGATTGTTAATCTGACACTAGCAAACCTTCCCCGCCCCGGCGAGAGAAGCGAGTTGCAGCGACGGGAAGGGCCGCAGCTTAAGAACCTTCAGCGGCCTGTGCGGCTTCCATACGCCTGCGCACTTCGGCGGCGATGCGTGGCGTCTCGTTGACCGGCTCATAACGCCAATCGGCGAGCTGGCCGTCGAAGGGACGAGCGATGCCGTCTTCCCTGAGCGATGCGTGGAATTGCGCGTGCCGCCGGTTTCTGCCTCCCATCTTGGCGACATGGACGGGCTTTCCGGTCGATACGGCCTCGCTAATCATCGACACCGAATCCTCCGTGACCACGATGTGCCGGGCCAACGCCAACATGCCGAGATAGGGGTTGGGGCCGGTGCCGTCCCAGAACCAGGCGCCGGGCAGCCTGGCCTTGAGCGCGTCGACGACGCTGGCTTCGGTTCGTCTCGACGCTGTGACCGCGATTTCCCCGTCGAGACCCGCCAGTCCGCTCGCAAGTTTGTCCACGGTCTCCCGCGTGAAGCGGTGTGCCCGCGTGCTGCCGCCGAGCATCACGGCGACGTTGAGCCGACCGAGGCTGTCTTGCCACTCCGCGCTAGCGGCAGCGAGTTTGTCCGGCGTTACACGATGCAGGGCGGCCCGCGTCGCCACCACGTTGGGCCCTGCGAGCCCGTCATGTGTCGGCGGAACGACCAGGTCGAAAATATGGGTGGGCGCGCGCGGGTTCTGTATGTGCACGGTGAAGGTCCTGCCGCCGGCGGCGCGCCGGACCGCAGCCGAGACCGAGGCACTGCGCCGGCCGCAGCTGATCAGAAGGTCGGGCCAGGGCTGCGGCAGCCGCTCCTGCAGCCCGTAGCGCAGGAAGCCGGGCGGCTGTCGATGGGCCGGCAGCCAGGACCAGGGTCTGCGTAGCCGGACGGAGATGCTCTCGAACGGCCAATGGAGCGCCTCGGCCAGGCCCTCCGCCTGAGAGCGCATGCCGGCCTCGCCGGTGGTGACGACCCAGACTTCGCTAACCAACCGGCTTGTCGGGGTAGGCAAGTTCGTGACGGTTACGCCATTCGCTCGTCACAAAATTAACGATCAGAGACCGGCGTACGCCGTCTATCTTACGCGGCAGAAAACCGTGCCAGGTGTTGTCGCTCGGTACGAAAATAACGCCCGCATTATCGATGAACGGCAGCCGTCTTGCGTGCGTCGAACCGTCGGAAAAGAAATCTGTCCCCCAATCGCGGTGCTCCCCTGCGTCGTCCAGGTAGACGAACATGGTGAAAGCCTTGACGCCGATATCGGTATGCGGCTCCAGCCAGAACCCCTCGACGTCTTGGGCATATTCGATCCGGAGGTTGGTGCCGGCGAGGCTGGCGCCGCATTGGGCCTCGATGGCGGAGACGATACGGGAATCCTGAAATAACTCGGCGAGAGCCTTGGCAGGCAAGTAGCTTTCGATCGCGTCCGCATCCACATAGCGCCGCGTGGAGTTGTTCTCCTCCCTTCGACCGAGGGCGTAGCGGACACTGGGCGCCGCATGCGGCCACGCCTTGAGGCCCGCGAGCGTGTCAGGATCGAGGATGTCGTGGAGCACCCAGTGGCGAAAAGGCCGTGCCTCCTCGTGTGCATGCTCCAACGCAAGCAGAAATGCCGTTCCGTTAGTGGATTGTTTCATCGCGAATACGGAAACACGATATTGTGCGCCGTGTCAAGTTATCGAGCAGTCATTATAACGAAAGCACATAATGGGTTCCCTGTTTAAGTAATACACTAGTTGGCCAAACTAGCATCTCTATTGAGATGAGGCCGGAGAGCCCGCCGGCCGCTCATGCCGCCAGATCTTCCCCGGCGAGCGCGCGGTCGATTAGCGCGACCGTCTCAGACAAACCATAGAGCGCGATGAAGGAGCCCACGCGGGGCCCCTGGCTCTGGCCCAGAAGAATCTCGTAGAGCGCGCGGAACCAGTCGCGAAGCGATTCGAAAGGATGGCGCTTGCCGACCTCGTAGACCTCCGTCTGGATCGCCTCGGCGTCCGTGTCCGCCGGCATCGCCGCGAGCACGGCGCGCAGGTCGTCGAGCGCCGCCCGCTCCTCCGGCAGCGGCGCGCGGTAGGCCTTCGTCGGCTTCACCACGTCGCGGTAGTAGGTGAGCGCGTGACCCACGAGCTCGGCGAGGATGGGTGCGGTCTCCGGCGCGGCACCCGGCACGTAGCGGCTGATGAAGCCCCAGAGCACGGTCGAGTCCTCCGTATTGCAGACGCTCGCCAGGTTGAGGAGGACGCCGTAACTCAGGCCGGTTTCCGGCGCGGGCGGGTGGCCTGCGTGAATATGCCAGGCCGGGCTCTCGAGCCGCTCGGCCGGCCCCTGCTCGGGATACTTCGCGAGATGGGTCAGGTGATCGTCGACGTGGCGGGGAATCACGTCGAAGTAGAGCCGCTTGGCGCGCCTCGGCGTGGTGTACATGTAGAGCGAGAGCGAATCGCGTGAGCCGTAGGCGAGCCATTCATCGATGGCGAGGCCGTTGCCGCGCGACTTGGAAATCTTCTCGCTGTTCTCGTCGAGGAAGAGCTCGTAGATGAAACCGGCGGGTGGCGTCGAACCCAGCGCCCGGCAGATCTTCCCTGAGACTTCGACAGAGCTGATCAGGTCCTTCCCCGCCATCTCGTAGTCGACGCCGAGCGAATGCCAGCGCATGGCCCAGTCGGCCTTCCACTGCAGCTTGCAATGACCGCCCGTGACCGGGACGGTCATCGTCTCGCCGTCCTCGTCCACGTAGGTCACTGTGCCCGCCGCCTCGTCACGGCCCGTGATGGGGACCTGCAGCACTTGGCCGGTCTTGGGGCAGAGCGGCAGAAAGGGGCTGTAGGTCGCCTGCCGCTCCGCACCCAGTGTCGGCAGGATGATCCGCATGATCTCGTCGTAGTGATGCAGCGCGTCCATCAGCGCACCGTCGAACCCGCCCGAGCGGTAGACCTCGCTCGCGCTCTTGAACGTGTAATCGAAGCCGAAGTCGTCGAGGAAGGCGCGCAGCCTGGCGTTGTTGTGGGCCCCAAAACTCTCGTGGGTGCCGAAGGGGTCAGGAATCTGGGTGAGCGGCTTGCCGAGGTGCTCCTCGACCATGGCCCGCGCGGGAATGTTTTCGGGCACCTTGCGCAGCGCGTCCATGTCGTCCGAGAAAGCCACGAGGCGCGTCGGCATGTCGCTGAGCACGGCGAAGGCGCGGCGCACCATGGTCGTGCGCGCGACCTCGCCGAAGGTGCCGATGTGGGGCAGGCCCGAAGGGCCATAGCCGGTCTCGAAGAGCGCATACCCCTTCGCCGGCGTCTCGCCGCCAAGGCGCTTGAGCAGCGCCGCGGCCTCCTTGAAGGGCCAAGCCTTGGCGCCCTGGGCGAGTGCCCGAAGGTCGTGTGCCGTGTCGTTCATCGTCCGGGTCCGGGATTCGGCGGAACATGCGCCGGGCCGCCGGCGCGCGTCAACCGCTATACTCCGGCGCGATGCCGGCACCTGTAGAGTCACGCGAGCCCTCCCCACCGCCATCCGCGCTGCCGCTGCCGCGCGCACCGGTGCTCGTGGTGGCACCGCGGCATGCGGTTTGGCTGGATGAGGATGGCGTGCTCGCCCGTCTCTCCCACCAGGCCGCGCGCGAGCGCCTGGCTGCCGCGGGTCCCGCGCCCTACGTCTGCCACGCGAAGGCAATCGTCCGCCGACTCGGCCTCTCCGACCTGGTGGCTCTGGATGTGCTCGAACTCTTTGCCTTCGTCCATCCGGCGCGCCTCACCGTGCCGACGGTGCGCGGGCTCGCGCGGGCGCTCGGGCTGACCCTACCCGGGAGCACCGAGGACGAGGCATCCACCTTGCAGGAGGCGGCCGGTCGGCTTCTCGGCGCGCTCGCGGCGCCCGGCCTCGCGGGGGCGCAGGACGCACCGGCAATTGCGCGCACGATGGCCCGCGCCGGTTGGCCCTGGGGCGATGCGGTGGTGGCCGCGCTGAAGGCCGGCGGCCGCACGCCGCCAAGCTCTGGCCGGGCCGGCGACCCGGGCCCGCTTGCCGTCTGGACCCGGCTGAAGGAATGGCAGGAGAGCGCGCCGCCTGCAGCGCCGGGGCATGACCCGGTGGCTCCTGCGGCCGCGCGCCGGCGCCTCGCCCACCTGCTCGGCGACGGTGCGGAGCCCAGGCCCGAGCAGGCGGACTTCGCCTCTGCGGCATGCGCGGCCTTCGACCCAATGGAGACGGAAGAGCAACCCCACGTGGTGTTGGCGGAAGCCGGCACTGGCGTCGGCAAGACCCTCGGCTATATCGCGCCGGCGAGTCTCTGGGCCGAGCGCAACGAGGGCACGGTCTGGCTCTCCACGTACACGCGCAACCTCCAACGCCAGATCGACCAGGAGCTCGACCGGCTCTACCCGGAGCCCAAGGCGAAGGCGGAGAAGGTCGTGCTGCGCAAGGGGCGCGAGAACTATTTTTGCCTGCTCAACATGGAGGAAGCGGTCGGCCGTAGCGCGCTGGTGCCCTCGGAGCGCATCGCCCTCGGCTTGATGGCGCGCTGGGCGGCCGCCACGCGCGATGGCGACATGACCGGCGGCGACCTGCCCGCCTGGCTCGCCGACCTGCTCGGCTTCGGCCGCACCCTGGGGCTCGCGGACCGGCGCGGCGAGTGCATCCACGGCGCCTGCACGCATTACCGCCGCTGCTTCATCGAGAAGAGCCAGCGAAAGGCCCGCCGCGCCGACATGGTGATCGCCAATCACGCGCTGCTCATGGTGCAGGCGGCGCGCGCGGCCTTCGGCACGGGCGAGGAGCGGGGCGTGCCGACCCGCTATGTGCTCGACGAGGGGCACCATATCTTCGACGCGGCGGACAGCGCCTTCTCCGCGCACCTCACCGGCAGCGAAGCACGGGAGCTCAGACGCTGGTTGCTTGGGCCGGAATCCCGCGGCCGCAGCGACTCCGGCCGAGCGCGGGGGCTCAGCAGCCGGATCGGCGACCTGACCGAGGGCAGGCAAGCTGCACGCGAGTCCCTCGACACGGCATTGACCGCGGCCCGTGCGCTGCCGGGCAACGACTGGCACCAACGGCTCGCGGCGGGATCGGCGCACGGACCGTGCGAGCGATTCCTGGCGCTGGTGCGAGACCAGGTCCTGGCGCGGGCACCGGAGCCGCGGAGCGGCTACAGCATCGAGGCGCCGGTGGACCCGCTCATTCCCGGCCTGGCGGAGGCCGCCGCCGCTCTTGAATCAGCGCTGGCCGGCATCGCCCGGCCGCTCGGCCAGCTCGCGGCTGCGCTCGCGGCGCTTCTCGACCAAGAAGCCGACAGTCTGGAGAGCGCCGAGCGCCAGCGGATCGAGGCGGTCGTGCGCGGGATCGAGCGCCGGGTCAGTGAGCAGCTCGGCGCCTGGCGCTCCATGCTGGAAGACATGACGGCTGTTCCGATTGACGACGACGAGCTGGCGCAGGACGAGGATGGCGCCGCCGACCCCGCGGGATTCGTCGATTGGGTCGCGATCTCCCGCATCGAAGGGCGAGATGTCGATGTCGGCATGCACCGTCACTATGTGGACCCCACGATTGCGTTTGCAGAGTTCGTCATGGGCCGCGCCCACGGCGCGCTCATCACCTCGGCGACGCTGCGCGATGGCACCGGCGAGGAGGAGCAGGACTGGGCCGCGGCGGAGGCGGCGACGGGCGGGCGCCACCTGAAGGCGCCGGCGATCCGCGCTGCGCTCTCCTCCCCCTTCGACTACGGCGCGCAAACCCGCGTGCTCGTCGTTACCGACGTGCGGCGAGGCGCGCCGGATCAGGTCGCGGCAGCTTACCGCGCGCTTTTCGTCGCTGCCGGCGGCGGCGCCCTCGGTCTCTTCACCGCCATCGCCCGGCTGCGATTGGTCCACGAGCGGATTGCCGGCGCAATCGACGATGCCGGGATCCCGCTTTGGGCCCAGCACGTCGATCCGCTCGATACAACGACGCTGGTGGATATCTTCCGCAGCGAGACCGATGCCTGCCTGCTGGGCACCGACGCGGTGCGGGACGGTATCGACGTGCCGGGCAAGAGCCTGCGTCTGATCGTCTTCGACCGCGTGCCCTGGCCTCGCCCGGACATCCTCCACAAGGCCCGCCGCAGGGTCTTCGGCGGCGGGCGCTACGACGACCGGCTCACGCGCGGCCGTCTCCGACAGGCTTACGGGCGGCTCGTGCGAAGGGCGGACGACCGCGGCGTGTTCGTCCTTCTCGATTCCGCACTGCCGAGCCGGCTCGCCGGCGCCTTCCCGCAGGGCGTCGAGGTGGAGCGCGTCGGCCTTGCCGAGGCGATCGAGATCACCCGCACATTCGTCGGGCCGGAGAGCTAGAGGCGCCGCGACGCAGGCCGTGACAGTGACGAGACATCCGGGCTAGGTTCCGCGCGCTTTCCAACCAGCCGGTACACGCATGTCGGACTCGGAGTTGACGCCACTCCTCAAGCGCGTCGCGGAAGCGCTGGAGCGTCTCTCGCCCGCCGGGCCGGACGATGCGGCGCTTGAGTCGGCAGATGGATTTGTCTGGCACGCCGATGGCGCGCGGCTTGAGGCCGTGCCCCAAATCAATCGGCTGGAGCTCTCGCTGCTCAAGGGCATCGACAGGGTCCGCGACATCCTGCTCGACAACACGCGGCGCTTCGCCCGCGGCTTGCCGGCCAACAATTCCCTGCTGTGGGGTGCCCGAGGAATGGGCAAGAGCTCGCTCATCAAGGCGGTGCACGGAGTCGTGGCGGCAGAGAACCCGAGTGACCTGAAGCTGATAGAGATTCACCGGGAAGAGATCGCGTCCCTGCCGATCCTGCTTGGGCGTCTGCGTAGTTGCGGCAGTCAGTGCCTCCTCTTCTGCGACGACCTCTCCTTCGAGTCCGAGGACACGACCTACAAGTCCCTGAAGGCGGCGCTGGAAGGCGGGATCAGCGGCCGGCCGGACAACGTCTTGTTCTATGCGACCTCGAACCGGCGCCATCTGATGCCGCGCGACATGATCGACAACGAGCGCTCGACCGCCATCCACCCCGGCGAAGCGGTGGAGGAGTCGGTCTCGCTTTCGGATCGTTTCGGACTCTGGCTCGGCTTCCACCCCTGCGATCAGGCGACCTTCTTCGCCATGGTGGAGGGTTACGCCGACCATTTCGGCCTCGCCATCGACCGCGAGACGCTGCGCGCCGAGGCCATCGAGTGGAGCATGACCCGCGGTGCCCGCTCGGGCCGGGTGGCCTGGCAATACGTGCAGGATCTCGCCGGTCGTCTTGGTGTCGGGCTCTCGCCGGCCGACGGGCGTTCGGGCTAAACTTTCTTACCTGCGGCTGAGGAGACGCAGCGGATCCTGCGGCTCGCCGTTGCGACGGATCTCGAAGTGGGCCTGCGGCCGCGAGACACGGCCCGACTTGCCCGAGCGCGAGATTACCTGGCCCCGCCGCACCACGTCGCCCTTGCCCACCAGAAGGGAGTCGTTGTGGGCGTACGCCGTCATCCAGCCGCCCTTGTGCCGGATGAGCACGAGGTTCCCGTACCCTCTGAGCTCGTTGCCGGCATAAGCCACCTCACCGTTCTGCGCGGCACGTACCTCGCTGCCCACGGGCACGGCGATGTTGATCCCGTCATTGTGCTTGCCGCCGGGCTTCGAGCCGAAGCGGGAGATCACGCGGCCCTCGATCGGCCAGAGGAATGTGTTGCGCGTGGGCGGCAGCGGCACGTGGGTCGCATCGGCGTGCCGTGCCAGCACCGAGAGCGAGGATGGCGACGATTGCGTCGAGTCCGCGAGGGCCAGGCGAGGACCGGGCGATACAGGCGGCCTGGGCGCCGGTTCCGCATGGGCCACACGCAGGTCGTTCGGACCCTGAGGACCAGGCGCCTCGCTCTGTTCGCGGGTTGGCGCTGCGGTCTCGACAACCGTTACGCGGACCTCGTGGACCGGCGCTGCGATCTCGGTCGTTGTGCCCGCGTCGTCCCGGTCGAGGCGCGGTGTTTCCACCGGCGGCTCGCCGCGCCGAGCGGCGGAGAGGGTCTCGCCGGGAAGCACGAGCCGCTGCTCGGTCAGCAGCCAATAGGGGTGAGTCAGGTCATTCAGAGCGATGACGGTACGCGCGGGCACACCGTGGCGGTGAGCGATGCCATTGAGGGTATCGCCTGCCGCTACTGTCAGCAGCAGCGCCGGCTTGTCCCGCGGCATCGGCAACGCCGGTCGGGACTCCGACACCTCGAAGGGCGGCGGCATCCTCTCCTGCGGCGCGGCGACGAACTGCGGCACCGCTGGCGCCGAATTGGCCTCAAAGGTCTCGTCGTCCTCTTGCGGTCCGAGGCTGAACGGGAGTGCAGCGCAGGCACTTACGCCCAAGAGCACGGTCGCCATAAGGGTGCCGCCCACAAGGGGCGCGATCAGGTTGGTCTCTCGCATGCTGCCGATCATTCGATGACCTCGCGCAGCCATGTCAGGGTTCGTCGGTGAGTGAGATCCATATGGAGGGGCGTCACCGAGACGTAGCCCTCGTCGATCGCACTCATGTCCGTGCCGCGCTGCCCGCTGCCGGTCGCAGGCAATTGCGCCCCGATCCAGTAGTAGGGCGCGCCGCGCGGGTCGATCCGCTCCTCGAGCGTGTCGTCGAGCGCGTGCAGCCCCTGACGCACGACCCTGATCCCGCGCACGTCGGCAGCCGCCAAATCGGGAAAGTTGACGTTGATGAGGACGCGCGCGGGCCATCCGCGCTCGATCAGCATCGGCAAGAGGCGGCCAGCCCATTGCTCGGCGGTCGCCCATTGGTGCTTGCGGCCGTCCCCGTATGCCTGGCTGAACGCAACCGCCGGCGCGCCGAACAGAGTCGCCTCCATCGCCGCGGCGATGGTCCCGGAATAGGTGACATCCTCGCCGACATTGGGGCCGTCGTTGACGCCGGAGAGCACCAGGTCAGGCAGGCCGTCGGCCAGGATCTTGTTGAAGGCGAGGAAGACGCAATCAGTGGGCGTGCCGTTGACGGCATAGCGGCGTCGGGAAATTTTGCGGAGACGCAGCGGACGGTGCAGCGTGAGCGAATGGGAGGCCGCGCTCTGCTGGGTCTCGGGTGCCACAACCCACACGTCCTTGGAGAGGCCGCGCGCCACACGCTCCAGCACCTTGATGCCTGGTGTGTCGATGCCGTCGTCGTTGCAGACGAGGATGCGCATCAGCCGATCGCCTCCGTGCCGCCGAAATAGGGGCGGAGCGCTTCGGGTACGGTCACGCCGCCTCCCTCCTGCTGGTAGTTTTCGAGCACGGCGACCAGGGTGCGGCCGACCGCCAGCGCCGAGCCGTTAAGGGTGTGGACGAAGTGCGTCTGCCTTTCGCCCGCCCTGCGATAGCGGGCGTTCATCCGCCGCGCCTGGAAGTCCCCGCAATTGGAGCAGCTTGAGATTTCGCGATAGCGCCCCTGGCCCGGCAGCCAGACCTCGATGTCGTAAGTCTTGCGCGCCGCGAAACCCATGTCGCCGGTGCTCAGCACGACCACCCGGTAGGCGAGGCCGAGGCGCTTCAGCACCTCCTCGGCGCAGGCGGTCATGCGCTCGTGCTCCGCCTCGGAGTCCTCCGGCCGGGTCACACTCACCAACTCGACCTTGGAGAACTGATGCTGGCGCAGCATGCCTCTGGTGTCCTTGCCCGCGGCCCCGGCCTCGGCGCGGAAGCAGGGGGTATAGGCCGTGAAGCGCAGCGGCAGCGTGTCCTCTTCGAGGATTTCGCCGGCCACTAGGTTGGTCAGCGGCATCTCGGCGGTGGGAATCAGCCAACGGCCGTCGGTCGTTTCGAACAGGTCTTCCCGGAACTTCGGCAGGTTGCCGGTGCCGTAGGCGGCGTTGTTGCGCACCAGCAGCGGCGGCGAGATCTCGGTGTAGTCGTACTCGGTCGTGTGCATGTCAAGCATGAAGGCCCCGAGCGCGCGTTCCAGCCGCGCCAGCGCGCCGGAGAGTACGACGAAGCGGGAGCCGGAGAGCTCGGCCGCCCGCTCGAAATCCATCAGGCCGAGCGCCTCGCCGATCTCGAAGTGCTGCTTCGCGCCGCCCTCGACGTGCGCCTGCTCGCCCCAACGCCTGATTTCGACATTGGCGCTCTCATCGGCACCGTCAGGCACGTCGTCATCCGGCAGGTTGGGAAGGCCCGCCAGCAGCCCGTCGAGCTCGGCGGCGAGCGACTTTTCCTCCCGCTCCAGCGCCTGGGCCGCGTCCTTCAGCCCCGTGACCTCGGCGAGAAGGTCAGATACATCCTCACCCTGGGCGCGGGCGGCGCCGATTCCCTTGGACTTCCGGTTGCGCTTCCTCTGGCAATCCTGGAACTCGGTCTGAACCGCGCGCCGTTGCGCATCGAGTTCTTGCACTTGGGCCGCATGGGTTTCCACACCGCGCCGGGTGAGGCCTGCGTCGAACGCGGCGCCGTTCTCGCGAATCCACCTAGCGCTGAACATGACGGCCGGGCTTGTAACCCTCGGAAATCCTTTGTCAATACTTCAGTGCACGAAATGTCGTCGAAGGGAGAACTCGCAAGCAGGGGGCGAATGCGGCGAAAATGGCCGCAACACTAGGCAAAGTGGACGCATCGATGTACACGGCGGCCGGGGCAGATCGTTCCTCAACTTGGCGCGATTCTGCCGATGACGCACACCACGAGGCGTCGTTTTTGTACAATTCTTCACGCGCCGTTTGTCGAGTCGCGGGTCTGTTCCCAGGCGGCGCGCAGCAGGCGGGACGAGGTTGGGGGGATACATCGAATGGCCGATGGCCGGGACGTTCGGGCGCTCTCCATCGGCGACGCCGTGCGCTTCACCCATCGGGGGAAGACGATCCACGGCCACCTCCTCCGCCGGCAAAGACGGCGGACTCTCGCCACGGTGATCGATGACGCGGACCGGCTCTGGAAGGTGTCGGAGGCGGCGCTGACGCCCTCGGGCCTCCCCCGCCGCGCCACGATGGTGACGGGCGACGATACGGCGCGCGCCCAGTGGCGGGTGGGCGACAGGGTGGCGTTCGCGGGCCCCGACGGGACGCCGCGGAGCGGCAAGATCGTGAAGCTCAACCCGACGCAAGCCAGGGTGCGCGCGGGCGGGACCCTTTGGAACGTCCCCTACGGCGGGCTGAGCGGCATGGATGGCCCAGGGCGGCAAAAAAAGGCGCGCAACGGCGCGGAACGCCTCGCCAACATCGCCGCGATGGCGCGGGAGTTGATGGACGAGCACGGCCTTGGCGAGTGGACCTTCGCCTTCCTCGAAGCCGAGAGGCGCCTCGGCGACTGCCACTTCCAGGACCGCGTGATCCGCATCGGCCGGGCGCACGCGCTCGACGCCAGCGAGGCCGAGATCAGGGACACCATACTGCACGAGATCGCCCACGCCCTCGCCGGCCCCGAGGCCCGCCACGGCCCCAAGTGGAAGGCCACCGCAAGGCGCATCGGCGCCACCCCCCGCGCCAACGTCTACGAACGCCGCAGGCGTTGATGACCGGGAGCAGCCAGCTACACCGTAATCCGAACTTGCATCCCCAACGCCCGCGCAATCCGCATCACTGTCGCGAAACTTGGATTCCCGTCCTCCGACAACGCCTTGTAAAGGCCCTCGCGGCTCATTCCCACGTCGCGCGCCAGCTGGCTCATATTGCCCGCCCGTGCGATATCGTTCAGGGCGGCGCGGATCAGACTGCCATCGCCCGGGTCCTCCTCCGCACAGGCTTCCAGATAGAGGCGCGCGTCTTCGCGGGTGCGAAGGTGCTCGGTAACGTCCCACCTTGTAAACGCTTCACTCATCTCCGCCTCCAATCATTCGCGAGCTTGCCGGCGCGTTCGATGTCACGTTGCTGGCTGCCCTTGTCGCCGCCACAGAGCAAGACGACCCTCGCATCCTCACGCAGGAAGTAGATGCGGTAGCCGGGTCCGTGATGCACGCGCATCTCAAACAGACCGCCGCCCACCGGCCTCGCATCCCCGACATTGCCCAGCGACACGTTCCGCAGACGCGCGTTGATACGTGCAATGGCGCTCCTGTCGCGCAAACCTCGGATCCAGCGCTTGAACGTGGCGCTCTCAACGATCTCGGGCACAGGCAATATGTAAACTATGGTTCACACTCAATCAAGCGCAGCGACCACGCACGAGGGGGCGGAAACTCCGATGCCGTTTTTCGCTTCTGCCGCCCACGCGTGCTCTTCAAGGAGATTGGATTGCGTCGCAGGCGAAGTTTTGTTCATAGTGCCACCGGGGAAAATGCGGCGACTGGTGAACAGGTTCCGGGGATAGGGTGGTGCAGCAGGGTGCGTACGGGAACGGACCGTCTGGTAAGCCTGCAACAGGCGCCCCCTTCGGGCGGGGAAGCACCGTCGCCTCGGCCCCTCTTCTTGGCGGAGACGACTGCAGTCTCCGGCCCCTTGTGATCGAGGGTAGGAAAGACCTTCCGAGGGGCGCGAAGATCCACGTACCTATTGTCGCCGCCCTTCCATGCAACCTTCCCCCGCCGCTTGGGTCGCGCGGCGCCGCAGTGAGGGGAGCGCGGCCGTGACCCGCGCGATGCGCGGATACATTTTCGTAGTCGACTTGATCAACCGCCGCGTTGGGCGGGTCATCATGTACGGCCTGTTCGTGATCATGGGCATTCTGCTCTGGTCGTCGCTGTCCAAGACGTTCTTCAACCCCTCGCTTTGGACGCTGGAAATGGCGCAGTTCGCGATGGTGGCCTATTACATCTTGGGTGGCCCCTACGCTGTTCAGACGGACGCAAACGTGCGGATGGACCTGTTTTACGGATCCTGGTCCGTCCGCAGAAAGGCATGGATCGACTCAGTTACGGTATTCTTTCTCTTGTTCTATCTTGCGGTTCTCCTATGGGGTGGAATCGATTCCACGATTTACAGTTTTAAGTATGGGGGCGAGCGAAGCCCGACCGCCTGGCGGCCTTATCTTTGGCCGATCAAGGTCACCATGGTCGTCGGCATTGCATTGATGATCTTTCAGGCGATCTCAGAGTTTTTCAAGGACATCCTGCAGCTTCGCGGCGAGGCAATCTGATGTCCTACGAGCTAATCACCATTCTGATGTTCGCGCTAATGATGCTTATGTTGGCCACCGGCCAGCGAGTCTTCGCGGCCATTGGCTTCGTCGCCGTGCTTTCTGCGCTCCTCCTTTGGGGCGATCGGGGTGGCTACGACCTGGGCTTCGCCGCCGCCATGAAGCTCATGAAATGGTATCCGCTGCTCACGCTGCCGATGTTCATCTTCATGGGTTATGTGCTCTCGGAATCGAGGATCGCCGACGACCTCTACCGCATGTTCCACGTGTGGACGGGCGGGATGGCCGGCGGGCTCGCCATGGGCACGATCGGCCTCATGGTGCTGGTGTCGGCGATGAACGGGCTGAGCGTTGCGGGCATGGCCATCGGCGCGACCATCGCGCTGCCGGAACTGCTCAAGCGCAACTACGACAAGCGCATGGTGACCGGCGTCATTCAAGCCGGAAGCTCGCTCGGTATCCTCGTACCTCCCTCGGTGGTGCTCGTCCTCTACGCGATGATTGCGCGTCAGCCTGTGGGGCAACTCTGGCTCGCGGGGATTTTCCCCGGTCTCATGATGGCCGGGCTCTTCGTCCTCTATATCGGCGTGCGCTGTGCGATCACGCCCAGCCTCGGCCCCGTGCTTCCCAAGGCCGAACGCGATGTGCCCAGGGCCGAAAAGATCAAGCTTCTCCGCGCCGGCCTGCTGCCGCTCTTCATCTACGCGGTGATGATCGTGCCCTTCATCAGCGGATCGACCTCGCTCGTGGAATCCTCGGCCATCGGCGCTCTCGCAGCCTTCCTTGCCGCTGTGGTCAGGCGGCGCATGACCCGGCAGGTGCTCGAGAACACGGTGCGCAACACGCTCCGCATCAGCTGCATGTTCATGTGGATCATCCTGGCGGCGCTGGCCTTCGGCTCGGTGTTCGATGGGCTCGGCGCGGCGCACGCGATCGAGGATGTGTTCACCGAACAAATGGGACTTTCGCCGTGGATGGTGCTTGTCCTCATGCAGTTGTCGTTCCTCGTGATGGGAACGTTTCTTGACGACACCGCGATGCTGGTGATCGTGGCGCCCCTCTATGTGCCGCTGGTCGACGCCCTGGGATTTAACCTGATCTGGTACGGCGTGCTCTATACGATTACCACGCAGATCGCGTACATGACGCCGCCCTTCGGCTACAACCTCTTCCTCATGCGGGCCATGGCCCCACCCGAAATTACCTTGCACGACATTTACCGCTCGATCATCCCATTTGTCGGCGTGATGATCTTGGCACTCACGATCATCATGATTTTCCCGGAAATCGCGCTGTGGTTTCCGGCGCACGTTTACGGCAACTGATCCATAGCTGGGTTCACCTCAGCATCAACCCGAAAGGAGAAAACTCATGACAACACGGCGTAATCTTCTCAAGGCCGCTGCCGCCGCGCCTGCCGTTGTCGCTGCCGGCGCGCTGACGACGCCCGCAGTCGCGCAGGCCCAAATCACCTGGCGCATGCAAACCTACGCCGGTCCCGCCTTGGCCGCGCACGTGGTGAAACCCGCGATCGATATGTTCAACAAGATCGCGGGCGAGCGGATGCAGATCGAGCTGTTCTTCTCTGACCAGATCGTGCCCACGGGCGAGCTCTTCCGCTCCATGCAGGGGGGCACAATCGACGCGGTGCAATCGGACGACGACTCGATGGCGTCGCCCACCGAGGTGACGGTCTTCGGTGGATACTTCCCCTTCGCATCGCGCTATTCGCTCGACGTGCCCGTGCTATTCAACCAATACGGCCTGAACGAGATCTGGGCAGCCGAGTACGAGAAAGTCGGGATTAAGCATATCTCGGCGGGTGCCTGGGATCCCTGCCACTTCGCGACCAAGGACCCGATCCACTCACTTGCCGACCTGGAGGGCAAGCGCGTCTTCACCTTCCCCACCGCCGGGCGCTTCCTGACCCAGTTCGGGGTGGTCCCGGTGACGCTTCCCTGGGAGGACATCGAGGTCGCGGTGCAGACCGGCGAGCTCGACGGCGTCTCCTGGTCCGGAATCACCGAGGATTACACCGTCGGCTGGGCCGACGTGACCAACTACTTCCTCACCAACAACATCTCCGGCGCCTGGATCGGCTCGTTCTACGCCAACATGGAACGCTGGAACGAGATTCCCGAAGACCTCCAGACCCTCCTGCACGTCATCTGCGATCAGTCCCACTACTACCGCCAGTGGTGGTATTGGGGCGGCGAGGCCAGCTTGCGCGTCCACGGCACGAAGATGCAGCTGACCTCGATCCCCGACGACGAATGGGCCCAGGTCGAAGCCGCGGCACGCATCTTCTGGGACGAAATCGCGGCCGAATCGGAAATCAAAGCCAAAGTGGTCGAGATATTCAAGCAGTACAACTCGGACATGGAGAAGGCCGGAAGGCCCTACCGTTACGGTTGATCGGCAAATGGCGGCCCCGTGTTCACCGCGGGGCCGCCTCCCCTACTGCCTAGGCGCGCCCCGTTGATATCGATGACGGTGCCGGTGAGGGAGTGAAAGTGGGACCGCTCGAACGGAGCGGCCCCTGAGCAAACATCTATTCCTTGGTGCCGATGAAGGAGCCGAGGAAGACGGCCTCGCTCTCGTCGGCGCCGGTCGCCTCGGCACCGAAGGTGCCGGCCACCAGGCGCGGATCACCGGCGCTGTCGGCATTATTCGAGAACTGGCCGCCCCACGCGCCCGTCGTGCCGGTGATCGAAGTGGCTGCGTGCTCAAGCCTCACGTCCTCACCGCGGAACGTGCCGTTGGAGTCGAGGCTGATGCTTCCGAGATGCAATCGGTAGCCGGAATCCTCAAGCAGGACGTCGCTCTCTTCACCGGTATCGGCGTCATGGAGCACCCCGAACAGCGCAACCCCATCGCGGCATCCCACGCAGCCGCCGATGGTACCCGCCACGAAATTCGCCGAAAGCTCGACGGTCGAGGCGAACTCGCCGATCTCGGTCGGGCCTGGGGTGCCCGCCTCCCCCGCGCCATGCTGGACACCGTAAGCCCCGGCCGCGGGCCCGTAATATGACGCTGTTCCCTGGGCTGGCAGGCTCGCCGGCGATGTCAGGGAGAGCTCGGGGCCATCGACGAAGGTGCCGATCTCAACACCGGTGAAGCTGAACTCGGTCAAATTCCCGGCGATGTGCATCCAATAGCCCATCGTCAGGTAGTCGGCCGCATCGCCCTCGTTCGCAGTCACCGTAGCGCGAGCGACCGAAATGCCGTCGTTGTCGATCTTCAACACGACCCACGCCTGAGCACTGTGGCCGGCAATGGGTGACTCGAAAGTGCCGGAAGAGTCTGAGACGTCGCTCCCGCTGTCGAGCGCCAGCGCGCTGCCGTCGTCGCGCGATACCGTGATGGTCAGGTCGGTGCCGTCGAAGGCCGTGGAAACGCCGGACGTGCTCGCCACCTCGACGGCTGCCGCCTGAACGACACTCCCGAATTGAGGCGGCGACATTGCCGCCTGGGCGGTCGCGTCCAGGGGCTCTGTTGCAAAGTCCGGCTGGTTGGTGACTTGTCTGCGTGATCTGGAGCGAGGGGTTGAGGCATGAGCGACTTCAAGGGACGTCACTTCCGGGGGGAGATCGTGCTTTGGGCCGTGCGCTGGTACTGCCGGTATCCGATCAGCTACCGCGACCTCGAAGCGATGATGACCGAGCGCGGCGTCGCGGTCGACCACTCCACGATCTATCGTTGGGTGCAGCGTTTCGCGCCGGAGATGGAGAAACGTCTGCGCTGGCAGTGGCGCCGGCCGCAGTCGCGGAGTTGGCGCGTCGACGAGACCTACATCAAGGTCCGCGGCAAGTGGGCGTATCTGTACCGGGCGGTGGACAAGCTCGGGAACACGATCGATTTCTACCTCTCGGCGACCCGCAACACCAAGGCAGCGAAGCGATTCCTCGGCAAGGCGCTGAGAGGATTGAAAGAGTGGGAGCAGCCCGAGGTGCTCAACACCGACAAGGCGCCGGCCTATGCCGCTGCCATCGCGGAGCTGAAGGCCGAGGGCAAGTGCCCGAAGGACACGAGGCACAGGCAGGTGAAATACCTCAACAACGTCATCGAGGCCGACCACGGCAAGCTCAAGCTGCTGATCCGGCCCGTGCGCGGGTTCAAGACGCTGAAGACGGCCTACGCCACGATCAAGGGCTTCGAGGTGATGCGCGCGCTGCGCAAGGGCCAGGCCGGGATGTTCGCCCTCCAGGGCGGCATTGTCGGCGAGGCCCGGATCGTCGAGCGCGCCTTCGCTCTCGGACCGTGCGCTCTGACCGAGGCCATGGCATGGCTACAGGACCGTCTGGCCAACGCAGAATCATAAGGTGAAAAGGAAGCCCCCTGATCACGCATCGCCCCTTCGCCAAGCTTGCAACAGAGCCGTCGCGAATCCTTTGACAGGACTACAAACGGCGCAAGCGACGGGAGGCCTGAAAGCCATGTCTCTGACACGCGATTTCAAGGAAACGATACAAGCGCGCATCGAGCGCGATCCAACCTTCCGTGAGGAGTTGCTCAAGGAGGGGATCCAGTGCTTACTGTCGGGGCATGTGGACACCGGCAAGGCGGTCCTGCGCGACTACATCAACGCCACGATCGGATTTCAGGAACTCAGTGTGTTGACTGAGAAGTCCCCAAAGAGCCTGATGCGTATGTTCAGTCCCAGCGGCAATCCGCAGACTCGGAACCTGTTTGAGGTGATCGGCTGCCTTCAGGATCGCGAAGGCCTTTACCTCAAAGTGCAGGCGATTCGTTAGGAAGCATTGCCGGAGCGCGCAAAGCAGCCCACAATCCTGCTTATCGCAAGCCGGTTACGCAAGCGGGCCGGCCTAGATGTTGTGCTGCTTGATGATTTCGCCAAGCAATCAGATGAGACCCTCATTAGCCAGTCTCCAATAATACCGGCCGGAAGGGGTCAACCTACAGGAGTGTGAGTAGACGGCTGCATCGTACATGTGAGTACAACCACATGGTATTACCAAATGAGATCGGTTGAGTGCCTGGAGATCTTCAAAATCCGAAACGCGATCGAGATCTGCGTCGACTGACGTCGGTTCGAAGGAAGGATTGAGAGGTAGATCTTCAGCCGGCAAAGGGAATAAGATTGGAAGATTGCGCAGTATGGAACGATCAATGGGAGGATCACATTTTCGTAATGCTGACAATTGTGAAACGTGGGATTTAAACAATGGGCGCTGTTGCCAGGCACCTAACGCCGCGTCCACATATGAGTATATGGCGGGTGCGGTCACATTTCCTAAAATATCTGCGGCACCGCCACGCAAAGCGTCTGCAACTAAAGAACTGAAAAGTCCGCCCCCACCAACCTCGACCGATGGCTGGTCGCCACGGCTAGCGGTGAGAATGGAAACTCCTTCCCGAAGCACAGCTCGCGAATTATCAATATCGGGGAGATTTCCGAGCACCCCGGAATGGCAACAATCGAGAAAGATTACAACTTCGGAAGCTCGAGACTGGTTAGCCATTCGAAGCACGTCAGTCATAGAGACCCCGGCGTCATACTTTTCCGCATCCTGAGTCACCAGATAACCGTCGAGATTATTTACCGTTCCATGACCGGAAAAATGGAGGAGCGCCACATCAGCCCGGTCTCCAAAGAGCTCTGAGATCGCTTCGCGTAGTTGGACTCTGGTAAGTTGATCATTACCAGTTCCGAGTGGCGCAATTAATTCGCGACAATCGAAGTTTGGTGAGCCGTCGTCATGCCTCGCAATTACCGACGACATGCTCTGTGCATCGCTAACACAACCATGAAGCGGACCGAACGAATATTCATCAATTCCTATGCATAGAGCGCGCCGCATATCCGTTCTTCCGTGGCGTAGTCAGCGAGAGCCTTTGATAAGCATGTTGAGATTGTCCCACGTCCAATTGTACATTTTATCGTTCACAAGTGCGGTAGTTGGTTTAGTACATCTTTGGCCGTGTCTCCCCGCAAGCAAAAAGTATGGTTTCCCCTCTTCTCGAGTGATGGTTAGCTCTGCGGCCACTCCGTTGGCTGTGTGAGTATGTTGACCACAAATCACTATCGTCAGATTGGTGGCGCGAATTCGGGAACGAACCTGTTCCTTCCAGTTTCCTGTCATCGGTTCTTTAACAGACCAATTACTGATCTCGAAGGGTGTAGAAGCATTTTTCGATTGGCCCGCGAGCATTTCCCTCAAGTCAGCGTCGTGATCAAAATCGAAACTAATGAATGCTCTTGGAGCAGCCATGATAAATCCTCGTGCTTACATGCATCAAAGTTGCAACAGCTTAACACCCGTCATCCCGAAAGGCGACTATTGAACGTCAGGGCGATGCAAAATGACTGGGATACTGCCTCCATCCTGTAGATGATTCCATTGCCCCCACCCGTCACATACTCATGCCGCGACCGTTGCTTTGCCGCCTTTCGGACCTTCGCTTCCGCCCCTCGGTGATGGACTTGACAATAGGAAACTACAGCTGCCGGAACATATACGCCACCGCAACATATTACCAGCAGGACGTCACAGACGACGGGCTCAGCGAGCAAGCCCGCTACAGCGCCTGCCGCAAGGCGGATGGCTCGTGGCGGGCATCCCCTGAGCCAGAAGCAATCGCTGCCAATCCGCGATGCCACGGTGCGGGGTGACCGAGTGGCGGTTGGCGGGTTCGGGCAAGACCACCACACTCCGGCCCATCACCGACCTGCACAAGGAGCACGGCTACGAGATCGTGCCAACCGCCGTGGCCTGGCGGACGGCGGTGGAGCTTGGCGACGACTGCGACGCGCGTCCCTACTGCGTCGACAAGCTGCTCAAGCTCGCCGCCAAACACGGATATCAAACGTGCCGTGATCGATGTGAGCCGGGACCTGGACGGGCGAGTGACGGAGCTGCTGGAGATTGCCGTCGGAGACCGCATTCGGATCGGCGCGACCCGATGGGAGAAGCAGCTATTCAATGGCACCGTGGTCACAGTCGACGACCTGGAGGTGCGGCGAGGCGAGGGTAAGGCCGTGCGGTCCAGTGGGATGGACAGCGAGGGCGAAGCGAAGACGCGCGAGCCGGAGCAGCCCTCCCGCCAGCGCACCCGGCCGTTCACGCATGTTCAGTCGCACTATCTGTTCCGTGACCGCTTCGGCCGGCCCGGCAAGCGGAACGACAAGGCGCGCGGTCTGCGCCGCTATCGGTGCAAGACCTGCGGTAAGACATTCGGCGCGCTCACCGGCACGGCGCTGTCGGGGCTGCACCACAAGGAGTGCTGGCTGGCCTTCGGCGCGTCGCTTGGCGCAGGCGAGACGATCCGTGAGGCAGCCGAGCGCTGCGGGATTGCGCCGAGCACGGCGTTTCGCTGGCGCCACCGCTTCCTGGAGGCGGTGCGCCAGGCGCCGGACCGGCTTGCCGGGATCGTCGAGGCGGACGAGACCTTCGTTCTGGAGAGCCGGAAGGGGGAGCGGAAGCTGGACCGCAAGCCGCGCCGGCGCGGCGGCAAGGCCCGCAAACGCGGCCTCTCGCGCGAGCAGGTGCCGATCCTGGTCGCCGCCGATCGGCGTCCAATCTGCGCGCTCTCTTGAGTAACAGTTGCCTAAGCAGTTGACGGCATTGAGTTTTGCGTTTCGTCGTTTTGCGGTGCCGGGACGAGTTGGAGCCCGAGTTTTCGGGCTTGGCGGTCGAGATGAGCGAACTTTCTGTTGAGGCGCCGCTTCTCGTAGGCGTCGATGCCCTGCTCGACGTATTTCTGGCCTTCGGTCACCATGAGGTAGATCAGGCAGGCGAGTTCGCGGGCGGTCGCCTTGATCGCAACGGGGGTGTCCATTCGGGCGAGCCTTGCGCGGTGCTTGGCGCCGATGAAGGTCTCGCTGCGGCGCGCGGCCATGGCCGCCATGCGCAGGGCCTGCCCGACGGGGTTGACCGCCTTCGGCGACTTGCCGGGGAGGTTCTTGCCGCCGCTGATCCTGGTTCCCGGCGCGAGCGCAAGCCAGGAGCAGAAGTGCTGGGCGGAGGGGAAGGCGGAGAAGTCCGGGCCGATCTCCGAGGCGATCACCAGTGCGGTACCGGGACCGATGGTGGGGATCGCGGTGAGGTCGACGCCCATCATTCCGCGCAACGCCAGGGCCTGGATGCCCTCCTTGCCGGTGTAGTTGCTTGCGGCGTTCGCAGAGCGGCTCGACGCGGTTTCGGAGGTCGTGCCGGGGGCAGGGTCCGGCGCGCCGCCGTCCGGGAGATCGTCCGGCGGTGCCAGGCGCTCGATCTCGGCCATCACCCGGACCTCGCAGTCGTCGATCTGCTGGGTCAGGAAGTCGTAGCGCTGCATGGCCTGTTCGAGGGCGAAGAGGTGCTCCTCGCGCCACGTCCCCTGAAGGCTCGCGGCGATCGTATCGGCGTCGGCCTTGATGCCCCGGTGGCGGAGCGTCGCCAGGCGCTCTGGGTCACGCTCGCCGTCGATGATCGCGCGCAGGATGCGCTGGCCGGTCAGTCCCGTGATGTTGGCGATCACCGAGTCGAGCTTGACGTTCATCTCGGTCAGCGCCTTCTGCATGTGCAGGACGCAGCGGGAGCGGTCCCTGGTCAGCCGCCTCATCTGGCGTGCGTAGGAGCGCAGCGGGCAAACCTCGTCGCCCGGACGGAACGCTCCCCGCAGCAGGCCGTAGGACATCAGCTGCCAGATCCACTGGCAGTCCAGCACGTCGCTCTTGCGCCCGCCGATCTGCTTCGTCATGCGCGGCGGCACCAGCATCACCTCGAAGCCCGCGCGCTCCAGCGTCTCGTAGACCGGGATCCAGTAGACCGAGGTCGACTCCATCGCGACCTTGGTCACCCCGCACGACGCCAGCCACGCCGCCATCTCCTCCAGATCGCGGGTAAAGGAGCCGAACGAACGCACCGGCTCATCGCTGCGTTCCGGGTCGACCGCCACGAAATGCCGGTCCTTGCCGATGTCGATCCCTGCGCAGTCCGGGTTCACCACCCTGAGGCGCCGGGTTCTTCGAGACTTGCGCGCCATGGAACATCCTCCCAGGTTTCATCTCCGTCGCGAGTGGGGAGGAACCATGTTCGAAGTCCCATTCTCTTGAACGAGGTCACGGGAAACCCGCGCCATCAGTGACCGAGGCGACAAAATGGTTCGGACCAGGCTCTTGAGTAACAGGTGCCTAAGCGATTGACAGCATTGGGTTCTGTTTTTCCTCTCCTTGCATTTTCGGGACGAGTTGGAGCCCGAGTTTTCGGGCTTGGCGGTCGAGATGAGCGAACTTTCTGTTGAGGCGCCGCTTCTCGTAGGCGTCGATGCCCTGCTCGACGTATTTCTGGCCTTCGGTCACCATGAGGTAGATCAGGCAGGCGAGTTCGCGGGCGGTCGCCTTGATCGCAACGGGGGTGTCCATTCGGGCGAGCCTTGCGCGGTGCTTGGCGCCGATGAAGGTCTCGCTGCGGCGCGCGGCCATGGCCGCCATGCGCAGGGCCTGCCCGACGGGGTTGACCGCCTTCGGCGACTTGCCGGGGAGGTTCTTGCCGCCGCTGATCCTGGTTCCCGGCGCGAGCGCAAGCCAGGAGCAGAAGTGCTGGGCGGAGGGGAAGGCGGAGAAGTCCGGGCCGATCTCCGAGGCGATCACCAGTGCGGTACCGGGACCGATGGTGGGGATCGCGGTGAGGTCGACGCCCATCATTCCGCGCAACGCCAGGGCCTGGATGCCCTCCTTGCCGGTGTAGTTGCTTGCGGCGTTCGCAGAGCGGCTCGACGCGGTTTCGGAGGTCGTGCCGGGGGCAGGGTCCGGCGCGCCGCCGTCCGGGAGATCGTCCGGCGGTGCCAGGCGCTCGATCTCGGCCATCACCCGGACCTCGCAGTCGTCGATCTGCTGGGTCAGGAAGTCGTAGCGCTGCATGGCCTGTTCGAGGGCGAAGAGGTGCTCCTCGCGCCACGTCCCCTGAAGGCTCGCGGCGATCGTATCGGCGTCGGCCTTGATGCCCCGGTGGCGGAGCGTCGCCAGGCGCTCTGGGTCACGCTCGCCGTCGATGATCGCGCGCAGGATGCGCTGGCCGGTCAGTCCCGTGATGTTGGCGATCACCGAGTCGAGCTTGACGTTCATCTCGGTCAGCGCCTTCTGCATGTGCAGGACGCAGCGGGAGCGGTCCCTGGTCAGCCGCCTCATCTGGCGTGCGTAGGAGCGCAGCGGGCAAACCTCGTCGCCCGGACGGAACGCTCCCCGCAGCAGGCCGTAGGACATCAGCTGCCAGATCCACTGGCAGTCCAGCACGTCGCTCTTGCGCCCGCCGATCTGCTTCGTCATGCGCGGCGGCACCAGCATCACCTCGAAGCCCGCGCGCTCCAGCGTCTCGTAGACCGGGATCCAGTAGACCGAGGTCGACTCCATCGCGACCTTGGTCACCCCGCACGACGCCAGCCACGCCGCCATCTCCTCCAGATCGCGGGTAAAGGAGCCGAACGAACGCACCGGCTCATCGCTGCGTTCCGGGTCGACCGCCACGAAATGCCGGTCCTTGCCGATGTCGATCCCTGCGCAGTCCGGGTTCACCACCCTGAGGCGCCGGGTTCTTCGAGACTTGCGCGCCATGGAACATCCTCCCAGGTTTCATCTCCGTCGCGAGTGGGGAGGAACCATGTTCGAAGTCCCATTCTCTTGAACGAGGTCACGGGAAACCCGCGCCATCAGTGACCGAGGCGACAAAATGGTTCGGACCAGGCTTAACATCGGGTGCCGCTACAGCACGCCAGTGCTCGAACGGCCTCTTCACCCCACCCGCAGCCAGTTCAAGCCCGAGGCGTCGCAGACACAAGCCCCCGTTACTCCCGCGACCGAGCCGGAGCGCCGCGCAGGTGGAGGCTCTTGAGTAACAGGTGCCTAAGCGATTGACAGCATTGGGTTCTGTTTTTCCTCTCCTTGCATTTTCGGGACGAGTTGGAGCCCGAGTTTTCGGGCTTGGCGGTCGAGATGAGCGAACTTTCTGTTGAGGCGCCGCTTCTCGTAGGCGTCGATGCCCTGCTCGACGTATTTCTGGCCTTCGGTCACCATGAGGTAGATCAGGCAGGCGAGTTCGCGGGCGGTCGCCTTGATCGCAACGGGGGTGTCCATTCGGGCGAGCCTTGCGCGGTGCTTGGCGCCGATGAAGGTCTCGCTGCGGCGCGCGGCCATGGCCGCCATGCGCAGGGCCTGCCCGACGGGGTTGACCGCCTTCGGCGACTTGCCGGGGAGGTTCTTGCCGCCGCTGATCCTGGTTCCCGGCGCGAGCGCAAGCCAGGAGCAGAAGTGCTGGGCGGAGGGGAAGGCGGAGAAGTCCGGGCCGATCTCCGAGGCGATCACCAGTGCGGTACCGGGACCGATGGTGGGGATCGCGGTGAGGTCGACGCCCATCATTCCGCGCAACGCCAGGGCCTGGATGCCCTCCTTGCCGGTGTAGTTGCTTGCGGCGTTCGCAGAGCGGCTCGACGCGGTTTCGGAGGTCGTGCCGGGGGCAGGGTCCGGCGCGCCGCCGTCCGGGAGATCGTCCGGCGGTGCCAGGCGCTCGATCTCGGCCATCACCCGGACCTCGCAGTCGTCGATCTGCTGGGTCAGGAAGTCGTAGCGCTGCATGGCCTGTTCGAGGGCGAAGAGGTGCTCCTCGCGCCACGTCCCCTGAAGGCTCGCGGCGATCGTATCGGCGTCGGCCTTGATGCCCCGGTGGCGGAGCGTCGCCAGGCGCTCTGGGTCACGCTCGCCGTCGATGATCGCGCGCAGGATGCGCTGGCCGGTCAGTCCCGTGATGTTGGCGATCACCGAGTCGAGCTTGACGTTCATCTCGGTCAGCGCCTTCTGCATGTGCAGGACGCAGCGGGAGCGGTCCCTGGTCAGCCGCCTCATCTGGCGTGCGTAGGAGCGCAGCGGGCAAACCTCGTCGCCCGGACGGAACGCTCCCCGCAGCAGGCCGTAGGACATCAGCTGCCAGATCCACTGGCAGTCCAGCACGTCGCTCTTGCGCCCGCCGATCTGCTTCGTCATGCGCGGCGGCACCAGCATCACCTCGAAGCCCGCGCGCTCCAGCGTCTCGTAGACCGGGATCCAGTAGACCGAGGTCGACTCCATCGCGACCTTGGTCACCCCGCACGACGCCAGCCACGCCGCCATCTCCTCCAGATCGCGGGTAAAGGAGCCGAACGAACGCACCGGCTCATCGCTGCGTTCCGGGTCGACCGCCACGAAATGCCGGTCCTTGCCGATGTCGATCCCTGCGCAGTCCGGGTTCACCACCCTGAGGCGCCGGGTTCTTCGAGACTTGCGCGCCATGGAACATCCTCCCAGGTTTCATCTCCGTCGCGAGTGGGGAGGAACCATGTTCGAAGTCCCATTCTCTTGAACGAGGTCACGGGAAACCCGCGCCATCAGTGACCGAGGCGACAAAATGGTTCGGACCAGGCTTAACATCGGGTGCCGCTACAGCACGCCAGTGCTCGAACGGCCTCTTCACCCCACCCGCAGCCAGTTCAAGCCCGAGGCGTCGCAGACACAAGCCCCCGTTACTCCCGCGACCGAGCCGGAGCGCCGCGCAGGTGGAGGCTCTTGAGTAACAGGTGCCTAAGCGATTGACAGCATTGGGTTCTGTTTTTCCTCTCCTTGCATTTTCGGGACGAGTTGGAGCCCGAGTTTTCGGGCTTGGCGGTCGAGATGAGCGAACTTTCTGTTGAGGCGCCGCTTCTCGTAGGCGTCGATGCCCTGCTCGACGTATTTCTGGCCTTCGGTCACCATGAGGTAGATCAGGCAGGCGAGTTCGCGGGCGGTCGCCTTGATCGCAACGGGGGTGTCCATTCGGGCGAGCCTTGCGCGGTGCTTGGCGCCGATGAAGGTCTCGCTGCGGCGCGCGGCCATGGCCGCCATGCGCAGGGCCTGCCCGACGGGGTTGACC
The DNA here is from genome assembly GCA_965262755.1 of Alphaproteobacteria bacterium. Classification (GTDB taxonomy): domain Bacteria; phylum Pseudomonadota; class Alphaproteobacteria; order UBA828; family UBA828; genus WTGU01. The sequence continues at coordinate 4,342,996 of OZ253557.1, forward strand.
GCCTTCGGCGACTTGCCGGGGAGGTTCTTGCCGCCGCTGATCCTGGTTCCCGGCGCGAGCGCAAGCCAGGAGCAGAAGTGCTGGGCGGAGGGGAAGGCGGAGAAGTCCGGGCCGATCTCCGAGGCGATCACCAGTGCGGTACCGGGACCGATGGTGGGGATCGCGGTGAGGTCGACGCCCATCATTCCGCGCAACGCCAGGGCCTGGATGCCCTCCTTGCCGGTGTAGTTGCTTGCGGCGTTCGCAGAGCGGCTCGACGCGGTTTCGGAGGTCGTGCCGGGGGCAGGGTCCGGCGCGCCGCCGTCCGGGAGATCGTCCGGCGGTGCCAGGCGCTCGATCTCGGCCATCACCCGGACCTCGCAGTCGTCGATCTGCTGGGTCAGGAAGTCGTAGCGCTGCATGGCCTGTTCGAGGGCGAAGAGGTGCTCCTCGCGCCACGTCCCCTGAAGGCTCGCGGCGATCGTATCGGCGTCGGCCTTGATGCCCCGGTGGCGGAGCGTCGCCAGGCGCTCTGGGTCACGCTCGCCGTCGATGATCGCGCGCAGGATGCGCTGGCCGGTCAGTCCCGTGATGTTGGCGATCACCGAGTCGAGCTTGACGTTCATCTCGGTCAGCGCCTTCTGCATGTGCAGGACGCAGCGGGAGCGGTCCCTGGTCAGCCGCCTCATCTGGCGTGCGTAGGAGCGCAGCGGGCAAACCTCGTCGCCCGGACGGAACGCTCCCCGCAGCAGGCCGTAGGACATCAGCTGCCAGATCCACTGGCAGTCCAGCACGTCGCTCTTGCGCCCGCCGATCTGCTTCGTCATGCGCGGCGGCACCAGCATCACCTCGAAGCCCGCGCGCTCCAGCGTCTCGTAGACCGGGATCCAGTAGACCGAGGTCGACTCCATCGCGACCTTGGTCACCCCGCACGACGCCAGCCACGCCGCCATCTCCTCCAGATCGCGGGTAAAGGAGCCGAACGAACGCACCGGCTCATCGCTGCGTTCCGGGTCGACCGCCACGAAATGCCGGTCCTTGCCGATGTCGATCCCTGCGCAGTCCGGGTTCACCACCCTGAGGCGCCGGGTTCTTCGAGACTTGCGCGCCATGGAACATCCTCCCAGGTTTCATCTCCGTCGCGAGTGGGGAGGAACCATGTTCGAAGTCCCATTCTCTTGAACGAGGTCACGGGAAACCCGCGCCATCAGTGACCGAGGCGACAAAATGGTTCGGACCAGGCTTAACATCGGGTGCCGCTACAGCACGCCAGTGCTCGAACGGCCTCTTCACCCCACCCGCAGCCAGTTCAAGCCCGAGGCGTCGCAGACACAAGCCCCCGTTACTCCCGCGACCGAGCCGGAGCGCCGCGCAGGTGGAGGCTTAACAACAACCGAGAGACGGAGGCGGCCGCGGAACGCATCGGGGCGGCCATCGCGCGGGCGATCGGTGGCGATGAGGCCAGCTCATCCGACTGACTCGACGCGCTCGTACCCGGATCGGCAACGCGCTTCAATGAGGCCGGGGCCAAACGGCCTCGGATAAGCGGCGTGGAGCAGAGGTGGAAAATCTGTCTCATAACCTGAAGGTCGAAGGTTCAAATCCTGCCCCAGAAACCAGGACAATACATTGAAAACACAGTGTTTTCAAGGGATTTTTCACGCCCGCGGAATGGCCAATTTGGCAAGATGGCAAACTATTGGCAAACATTTTGAATCGAAAGGGAGGCGGCGCAGGCGTCCGAATCCGGGCTTGATGGTGTCCGCACCCAGGTTCCCTGTGGTTTCCTGGCGTCCGGGCCATGTCGAGGCGGGAGACGGCCAGGCGGGCGGATTTGCATGCCACGGGCGCCTCAGGGCGGGGCCTGCCGCCTCGGTAGGGAGACACTCACCGCCGCCGACGGCACGTCGTTCACCATCAGCGGCGCCGTCGCGGTGAGCGGCACTGACGTGACGCTGAACACCCTCACCCCCACGGTGAAGCAGGGCCAGGCGCTCACGCTCATCTACACAGATCCCCCCCGAACACGGACGACAAGACCGGCGTCATCCAGGACGTTGCCGGCAACGACGCGGCGACATTCACCACCGGCACGGGGACCCTCGCCGCGGTGACCAACGGCTCGACCCAGCCTGCCGTCGTTCCCGGCGCTCCCACCAACCCCAAGGCCAAGGGCGTCGGCGCCGGCCGGATCGAGATCACCTGGGATGCGCCGACGTACAACGGCGGTGCGGCGATCGCGAGCTACCGGATCGAGGTCTCGGCGGACGGCACGACATTCACGCCGCTCGTCCCCGCCCACAGCGAGATGGAAAACGGCGCGATCCTCCGGCGCCACGTGCACACGGGCCTCGAAGCCCGCGTCGAGCGCCACTACCGGGTCTATGCGACCAATTCCGCCGGCACCGGCCCGGTTTCCGAAACCGCCAGTGCGCATGCCCTGGCGCCGGGCGTGGCCGGACGGCCGACGGGGCTCGCGGCGACGCCGGGCGTCCCGGAGACGCCGGACCGCACGACCCTGATCCGCCTCGCCTGGACCGCGCCCGCGGACACCGGGGACTCCGATATCGAGGCCTACCTGATCGAGGTCTCGGCGGATGGCGGGACCGTCTTCACGACGCTGGTCGCGCGCCACGCCGCGATGTCGGGCGGCGCGATCGAGACGGCGTACAGCCACACCGGCCTCGCCTCGGAGACCACCCGTCATTACCGGGTCTCGGCGATCAACGGCCAGGGCACGGGCCTGCCCTCCAACGCCGACGGCGCCACCACGGCCGACGTCATCCCGCCGGTGCTGGATTTTGCCATCGTCGACAACAACGGCGCCCGGATCGAACGCTCGGTCTCTTCTTTCCCGAAGAGCGTCGCTACGTCGAGCGTTCAGGGTCCGAGCGGGTCAATGGGCGCCTCAAGGATGAGTTCGGCGGCCGCCATGTCCGCGTGCGCGGGTACGACAAGGTTCTCGCCCACCTCATGTTCGGCATGACCGTTCTGACGGCCAGCCAGCTGATGCGCCTTATCGTTCCGCCGATCTAGTCCGGCTCCTCTCCTTCGCCATCACCGCAGCCGCACTTCCTGAGAGGCGGAGCGGCCAAACGCGCCCGAAGTTCGACGAAAATACCGAATCGGAGGCTGTGCCAACGCTGATCCGACCATGGTCGCCATCAAAATCGCACCAATTGCCGTGCGCGGACGTCGTTGCTAGCTTGGGTGTTCTTGCGCCGCTCCGAATCGATCAGAGTTTTGCAAGCGGCTCTCAAGTTATTGGGAATATTTGGGAATGTTCGGTGACGCCGGGTCGCGTTTAAGAGCGTCGTGCTTTCGCCAATCCGGCACATGGACGCTCATCAGGGCCTTGAAGACCTTTCCGTGATTGGGGACGCGCAGATGCAACAACTCGTGCGCGATGACAAAATCCTGAAAACTGGTCTCCTGATCGGCCAGGTCTTCGGCCAGCGTGACGATCCCGTTTGTAGAGCACGACCCCCATTTCCGGGTCATGTGCTGAATTCGGACGATGCGGGGTGCTGATTTGAGCCGCTCGGACCAGTACTCGACGCGATCACGGAGCTGGGCGCGGCGATATTTACGCGTCCGCATCGTGATCGCCGTCGAGCAGGATCGCGAGGACCATATCGACGATCCGGCCGCGATCCTCCTTGCCAAGCCCAAGCAGCGGGCGGTAGAGGGCCGCGCGCAGCTTGCGGCGCTCGTCGTCATTCACTCTCGCATTGGGGAAACGGTGGGTCTCGGTCTCGGAGTCCCGTGCTAGGTCCATCGCTGACACGCCGGCCTCGTGGAGCGTCTCGTCATCCTTGAGGTTCCAGTAAACGCCGAAAGCTCGCATCGAGAGGCCGCTGTTCATAGCCACCTTGATCGCCTCTTCCTTCTCTTTGGCCAAGGCCGAGAGCATGTCCATAGCGACGAGGCCAGTCGTGTTCCGGTTCTCCAGATCCTTCAAAATCCGCTCGGCCCGATCCTTCAGCGATTGCAGAACTGGTGCGGCGTCTGCATCGTCCCCGATCTCCTTCTGAAGGCCTCGCACCAGGTTGAACACTTTGCCTTCGTCCGGCCCAGGCTTGCTGCGCAGACCTTCGAGTGTTTTTACGTCGAAGGTCACAGTCTTGGTCAGCTTTCCGAGGCCGTCCTGAGTTGCGCTCTCCTGGACTAGGCGCTGGGTCTTATAGGCAAGATCAGCGACGTAGCCGACGCGATCGGCGTACGCGTTCCGAACGGCGGCGTAAAGATGCGCCAGGCGCTTGAAGATCGTGATGTGGTCGCGCAATTCGGGCGAGGGCGAGAGAATCTCCCACAAGGCTTCAATCTCCTTGTAGGTCTCGAAGAACGCCTTGCGTGGCTCTGGATCCAGGAACCGGCCATAGACCAACTTTTCTAGAGTCTCGTCGGGGCTGCCATCGTCGCCAGCAGCTAGATACTCATTTCTCGCCTTCTCGATCTTGCCGAGGAAGTCCTCGAGGAGGAGATCCAGGTCCTCGATCACGCCGCTGACGTCGGAGCTGTCGAACTGCAGCGCCTTCTTGAGCTCGCGCAGCACGCCCACGAAATCGACGACGAGGCCCACGCGCTTCTGGACACCATTGGCATCGACATAGGGCCGGTTCACCCGGGCGATGGCCTGCAGCAGCACGTGGTCCCGCATCGGCTTGTCGAGATACATGCAGTAAAGGAGCGGCGCGTCGTAGCCCGTCAGCAGCTTGTCGGTGACAATCAGAATTTTTGGGTCCTCATTTGGCTTCTTGAACAGAAGCCGGACATCGGCCTCGCGTTCGGGCGAAAGCTGCACCTCGTCCACCAGCGGCCGGTCGATCATATCCGCCGCGTTCTCGGTGTAGATGGCCTCCGACCACTTGGGCGGCAGCAGCTCGTCCAGTGCGCGCTTATATTTGGCGCAGGCCTCCCGGTTGACGCCGACCAAGAACGCCTTGTAGCCGAGCGGCTGGACCTTCTCCTTGAAGTGTTCGGCGACGAAGGCGGCAACCTTCTCGATGCGGTCGTCAGCGGTCAGAAACGTCCGCAGGCCCACCGCGCGGTCGAGCACGCGATTGAGTTCCTCCACATCCGTCACGCCCTCGGCAGCGGCGAGCTCAAAGAATTCCTTGTCCAGCCGGTCAGCCGGTACTGTTATCTCACTCGGCGCCATGGTGTGGCGGATGGGCAGAGTGGTCTCGTCCTCGATGGACTCACGGATCGAGTACTTGTCGAGATAACCGGCATCGTCCTCGGTACCGAAGATCTTGAAGGTGCCTTCGCCTTGGACCGTCTTGGCGATCGGCGTGCCGGTGAAGCCTATGATGGTTGCGTTGGGCACCGCGGCCATCATGTAGCTACCCAGGTCTTTGGCGACAGAACGGTGCGCCTCGTCGATGAAGACGTAGATGTTGTCCCGGGTGTTCGCGTCTTTGTCGATGCCCTCAAATTTGTGGATCATCGAGATGATCAGGCCGCGTTTGTCAGTCTTGAACAGATCTCGCACCTCGGCTTTGGAGTTCGCCCGCCAGACAGGGATGTCCTGCTGTTGCATTTCGCCAAGCAGCTTCTCGACCCAGCCCTTGAGCTGCCCTTCTAGCTCGGTTCTGTCCACCACGAGGATCACGGTTGCATTCTTGAACCGCGCCTTGACTTCCAGGATCAGGCGCGCGGCGGACAAAAGCGTGAAGGTCTTGCCTGACCCTTGCGTATGCCAGACAAGACCGCGCTTCCTGGCAGGGTCCTCACACCGCTCGACGATCTTGTCGATAGCGATGCGCTGGTGCTGGCGCAGGACGGACTTCCGCGTCTCGCCGTCCTCGACGTAAAACAGGATCCAGTCCTTCAGCGTGCGCAGGAAGTCGGTTGGCTCGAAGAATGCCTGCACCGCAAACCTATAAGTCTCCTCCGGTTGCTGCTTCCAGCGCGCCATGAACCGGCGGTTGGCGTTCCACGTCACGCCGTACCAGTAATCGAGCAAGTGTGTGACGTTAAAGAGCTGGGGCGTGCCGATCAGCTCGGGCGTCTCTTTTTCGTAGCGCTTCAGCTGGGTCACGCCGCGGTCGATAGCGCTGCCGTCCTTGGGGTTCTTGTGCTCGACGATGCAGACTGGAACGCCGTTGATGACAAACATCACATCAGCGCGGTTGCCCTTGCGGGCGGGCGGCTTCAGCCTCCATTCCCAGGTCACCTGAAAGACGTTCTTGCCTGGCTGCTCGAAGTCGACGAGCTGGACGTGGCGGTGACGCTTCTCAGTCTCGTCGTACCATTGCCGCTCGCCGCGCAGCCAGCCGAGCATCGCGCGATTACCTTCGATGGTGGGTGGGATCGCCTCCAACTTCTCGATCACCTGCCGTATGGCATCTGCTGTCAGCCACGGGTTGAACTTGGCGAGTGCTGCTTCCAGTTCATCGCGCAGCATCATGCCCGCTTCGCCACCGCGCTTCTGCTTGGCTACATCTGGCTTGATCGACGTCCAGCCAATGGCGGCAGCATGATTCACCATCGGGAATTGGACGGTGTGGGCTTCGCTGATCTTGATCTCGCTCATGCCGCCACCTCTGCGGTCGGCCTAAAGGCGAGCGCTGACAGGTCGAGGTCGGCAACCCGGATCCCGCCCGTCATCAGCTTGTGCAAAAGCGACTTGAAGAGCTCTTCGAGCACAGCGCGCTTCCGACGATGCAGTTCGATCTTGTGGTCAATAGCGTCGAGGACGGCGAGAATCTCGCGTTGTTCGTCGAGGGTGTGAGGCAACGGCAGAGGCAGGGAGTCGATCATGCCAGTGTTCAGGTTGTACTTGCCGTCGGCGGCGGGCGTCGCCCGGCCTGCGACGATCGAAGTTCCGAGATCAGAGCTAAAAAAACTGGTGGCATAGCGCGGTACAATCTGATCCAGCCTCAACCGAGCGCGGATCAAATAGGAAGCGAATAGCGCGCCTTTCGGATTGCCGACGTAAACCGCACAAGCGCCTAATCGTTCGATGACGCCGTTGGTGCGAACGAATATCAGATCGCCATTCTTCAGGCGGAAGCGATCAGCTTTGTCCACGCTCAGCTTGGCGAACTTCAGATCGGCAAGATTAATTTGGCCAGGTTCGATGTTCGGGATCCGGAGCACAGGGCAGTTAGTCTCTGCATAGGTGCAGCGCGTCGATGTTCCGTATTGCAGCCACTCCCGAACATTTTGGAAAGGCACCACATTCCAGCTCTTCGGTATCGGGCCGATTTCAGTTTCTTTCTGCACCTCGCCGCGCAAGCCCTTCATGAACAACGTCCGCATCGTCGAGCTCTTGCAGCGCACCAACAATGCTATTTCTTGATCCTGAACTACCAGTGCATCGTCAATTGACTTCAAGGCCCGAGCGATGTCGATCTGCTCGGTGTCGCCGGGGATGCTAAGTTCCTTCTCTTTCAGTGCCTTGAAGTGACGATTGTAGCCGCGGCTTGGAAGATCGATTGCGCGAAGAGCGTAATAGAAGAATAAGGGGTCGATGTCAGGCCGTGGCTTCATGACCTGCGTACCGTCAGCTCCCCGCACGAACGGGAAATCAACGTACTTGAACACTCGGGTGTGATCGCCGAATACGACAACCGGCAAGTCGTGCGAGATGAGACCGCTGGCATCGTCGGTCCATCCGGCAATAGGAGTCTGTCCTTGGTCAATGACTGGAAAACGCCCGGAAGGTTGGTAGTACTGCGTCTGAAGTTTCTTTATAGATCCAAGGCGCCGCTTTGACAGACATTCCTCCACAGTCTCGGTATGCCACTCAGCCATCGGCGGACTCCTCCAGCAGAGGCGATAGCACCTTAATCACAGCACCTGTCAATGACGCATCCTTCCTGTGTAGTTGACATAATTCCCGCAAAAGGTCAGGGATTGAGCCATGATCAATCTCTTCATCTTGCCCTACCCAGCGGCTTGGGCTAAGATTGTAATCGGCTTGCTCAGCCTCCTCCTTAGTGATAACTGCGATTTCGCCCCCGACCGGCTCGCCGTTTAGGTAAGCCGCCGCCAGCGGACGAATGGTGTCCTCCGGAATGAAGTTCTTGGGCCGACCCTTGCGAACCCGGCGCGTTGCATTCAGCAGCACGATCTTGTCTTTCCGCGCCGTGGGCTTTCGCTTCGACAGCACCACGATCACCCCTGCGGCAGGGGTGTTGTAGAAGAGGTTGTCGGGCAGCAGGATCACGCCGTCGATCAGGTCATGGTCGACGAACCATTTGCGAATGTTGCGCTCCTTGTCCTCATTCTTCGATCCTGAGCCTCGCGTCACCGCGCCGGTGTCGAGTACTACTGCCGCCCGCCCGCGTTCGTTCAGGCAGGCGAGCGTGTGTTGAAGCCAGGCCCAATCACCCTTGCCCGTCGTCGCGCCGCCCTGCGTGCGGAAGCGGTCGAAGGGGTCGTCGGCGAAGATGTGGGGATTGAATGGCTGATTCCACATCGGGTTGGCGATCACGATGTCATTAGTGCGAATCCTGCTGTCCGCCGTCTTGAATTTCGGATTGATCATCGAGTCGCCACGCGCCACCTCGACGTTCATGTCGTGGATGATCGCGTTCATCTGGGCGACAGCGTAGCTCTCAGCCGTCAGTTCCTGCCCGTAGAGTTTGAGCGGCACCTTACTGGTGGGATCGAGTTCCCTGGCGACGAGCTGCAGCTTCACCAGAAGCCCCGCCGACCCACAAGCGTAGTCGTGGCACTCCTCGGCCGGCCTGGGGCGCATGATGTGCGCCATCAAGAAGCCCACCTCAGTCGGTGTGAAGAACTCACCCGCGCTCTGGCCTGAGCCCTCCGCGAACTTCCGAAGCAGGTACTCGTAGGCGCGGCCGAGGAAGTCGGGCTGCACGTCGGCGAGTCCAAGTCGATAGCGCCTATCAGAGAAAGTCTCGACTACCTCGCGCAGCTTGGCGGGATTGATGTCGCGCTCGCCATTCCGCTCAGCGGCGAAGTCGACGACGTCGATGACGCCGGAGAGCGACGGGTTGTGCCGAACCACCGTGCGCACCGCCTTGGTCAAGTGCTCGCCTATATCCTTGGGACTCGAGCTGCGGCCATGCTCGTCGTTCGGCCAGTCGTAGGTTTCGCGTCCGCTGATGACCGCCCAACGCGCCTCGGGCGGCAAATGGAAGCGAAGGAGGGCGTGGTCCTCCTCGGCGATCTCCAGCGCTGTGTCGCGATCGCCATACTCCTCGGCCAAGCGCGCGATCTCGTCGTCGAAGACGTCAGACAGGCGTTTCAGGAACAGGAGGGGTAACAGGTAGTCCTTGAACTTGGCCGCGTCCTTCTCACCCCGGATAGAGCAGGCGGCGTCCCACAACATCTGCTCCATGGACTTGGTCGAAGGCGTGGTGGAACGTGCTGCGGACCGGCGCCGCGTCACTCTCGCTGCCGCCCCGACCGAATTCGCGGTAAGCTCGTCCATGTCGATTCCAGCTTCGGCAGCAAGCGCGGCGATGGTGGCGCGCGCGGCCTTCTGCGGCATGTTGGAGCCGCCTTCCCAGCGGTTCACGGTAGCGAAAGATACCCCGAGCCGCTCCGCGAGTTGCTCCTGCGTAAGGTCGAGGTTGGCGCGGATGGCGCGCAACGTGGCGGCGTTAGTCTGTGTATTTGTCATGTTTGCGATATTTGCAATATCGCATAGTATTGTCAAGGGTGAAGTTCAGATGATCCGCGCCGTCTTGATATCCGCTGTCAAATTGCCAGCGATGTGTCCTGACAGCTGGTGGATGAAGTTGCGTGGCAGACGGGCATAGCGCTTGTTGTCTCCGTATCGCTGTGTCCGAGCGCGTTGCTGGTAACTGGCGAAATTTGTCCGAGCGCTAGTCACCTGGAATTGAAGTAGATAGCATTATACAATAACCATCGGAGTTGAATTTGGGAGGTCTTTCCGATGGCGCGTGGTACTGGCCGGCCGATGGCGGTCTTGGTTCTGAGCGATGAAGAACGGTCGTATCTTGAGGGTCAGGCTCGACGCCGCCGGGTCGCGCGCTCGATCTCCGATCGCTGCCGCATGATCCTGCGCTGCGCAGACGGCCTGACGAACAAGGCGGTGGCAGCCGAGATCGGCGTGCACGAGCACACGGTCGGCAAGTGGCGCCGCCGCTTCCTGAAGGAGCGCATCGAGGGGTTGTCGGATGAGCCTCGGCCGGGACGGCCGCGAACGCTCACGGACGAGAAGGTGGCCGAGGTTATCGAGCGGACGCTGGAGACGACGCCGGCCGACGCGACCCACTGGTCGCTCCGTTCGATGGCCCGGGAGAGCGGGCTGTCGCACACGACGGTCCGGCGGATATGGGCGGCCTTCAGCGTGCGGCCGCACCGCTCGGAGACCTTCAAGCTCTCCAGCGATCCGCACTTCGTGGACAAGGTCCGCGACATCATAGGCCTATATCTCTCGCCGCCGGATCGTGCGCTGGTGCTCTGCGTCGACGAGAAGAGCCAGATTGTTGTTCGGCGTGCAATTTTGGGGAATTATATAGCTGACTATGCGCTGGCCATCTAGGCTGGCGCCTCGACCTCGCCTTCCGGCTTCAACCGAAACAGCGCCTGAGCGATCTCTTCCGGGGTCGCGTCGATGGGCGGGAGCGTGACGTTGGACGAGGGTTTTTCGGTTTTTTTGGATCCGTCAGGGCTGCGGGGCGGCTTTTCAGGCATGGCTCACCATCGGTGGTAGGCATATTCTTTTCTGACCGCAGGATTTGGTATATATCCATAATGCTACGGTGATTCGTAGCGGCCCCAGAAATGCCGAAGGCCGGGTGGCAGCCCGGCCGACAGCTTACAGGGGTTCGGTGTAGCTCTGGAGGGCGCACCGAACGGATTTCGTGTGAACGCAGTGAATATCGCCGAATCCCGCGAACCGGTCAAGTGTGCCCTCCGCAGAGGTGACGTGCGCGATTATGTGTCAGGCGGGAAAGGGGTACTCCCTGTGGTTATGCAAGAGCCACGAACAGGAGCACCCCGATGTCACAGCGAACTGCGACGATTGAGAGTCTACCGATGGCCTTTGAGGTCGTGAAGGCGATGCGAGCGGACGGGCTGGAGTGGGGCGAGGGCTACCGCCCGCTCGGCCGCCAAGCCCTTGCCGAGATCATCCAGGGCCGGATGGCCGAGGCGGTCGACTACTGGCTCGACAGTCTCGATGGCAGCGCCATGCGCGACCGACGCAACGGCAGCTATTCGCGTCATCTGTTGACCGAACTCGGCGATATCGAGCTCAGCGTACCGCGCACCCGGCGCTTCTGCCCGAGCGAGGTGCTGCGCAGCTATGCAAGGCGCGCGCCCGAGATCGACCGTGCCATCCTGGCCGGCTTCGTGCTCGGGCTCTCAACCCGCAAGGTGGGCGAGGTCTTGTTGGCCCTGCTCGGCCGCAAGGTCTCGGCCTCGACCGTGAGCCGCGTTGCCAAGACCCTGGATGAAGCCGTCGCCGCCTTCCATGCGCGCCCGCTTGCCGAGCGCTACAAGGCGCTCATGCTCGACGGCGTGGTGCTGGCGCGCAGGACCGGCGCCGGCGCGCTGAAACGCCCCGTCCTGGTGGCGCTGGGTATCCGGGCGGACGGCAAGAAGGAGATCATCGACTTCCACCTCACGACCGGCGAGAGCGCCGCCGCGTGGGAGCGCTTCCTTACCGACCTCTACCGCCGCGGGCTCACCGGCAACGGCCTGGAGATGATCTGTGCCAGAGCCTGCCCCTGCGAAGGCGGGGGGTGGCCGGGGCCTCATCGCTGCCTTGCCGACCGTCTATCCGGGCATCCCTCTGCAGCGCTGCTGCGCGCACAAAGTCAGGAACGTGCTGGGCAAGGTCCGCAAGGCCGACCACGGCGCCGTCAAGGCTGCCCTCCACGCCATCATGAACGCCCCCAACCGGCCCAAGGCGCTCAGTGCCGCACGCCGCTTCGCCAGTGCCTGGGAAGAGACCTACCCCAAGGCCGTCGCCTGCCTGCGCAACGACCTCGACGACCTGCTCACCTGCTTCCGCTACCCCACACTTGCCGAGCGCAGGCGTGTCGGAACCACCAACGCCATCGAACGACGCTTCCGCGAGGTCCGGCGCAGGACCCGACCCATGGGCACATTCCAGGACCGCACATCAATGGACCGCATCCTCTTCGCCGTCTTCATCCACGAAAACAAAGCACAGGGAGTAAGCACCCCTCTCTCCCTGACACATAACTCGTGACGTTGCCTCCGCAGATAGGAGAATTTGGCGATGGCTTTTTCACAAGCAACAAAAGATGCGGCTTGGCGGAGGGCTGGTGGGAAATGCGAGTGCACGCGGAAAACCTGCGGGCATCGTGGCCACTGCAATGCTGGGCTTAGCAAGTGGCACGCGCACCACAGGACGGCTATGGCGTCGGGTGGAAGTGATGACCTAGGGAATTGCGAGGCGCTTTGCGTGTCCTGCCACAAGAACACAGGGACTTATAGCAGATAGCCTCTCGTAGAGCAGCGGCAACGATCGGGATGGCGGCCGGGGGTCGAATTTGTATTCGGCCCATCGGCTCGCTACCGTTGAATGCTTCTACCATCACTGTGGTATCGGCATCGAGTTCCGCCACCGCAGGCGATACCACGTCAAAGGCAAATCGGCTGATCGTTTCCCAGTCTTTGAAAAGAAAGAAAACGTAGGCTGGCCGCTCTTCGTCCGGGTTGGCGGGTGATCCCCCCTGGCAACTCTCTACGGTTTGTAGGCCATCTACCTCGTTTAACAGGACCACGACTTCCGCGATTCCCTCATCAACAAGGGCGTTGACCTTTACCCAAGTTGTTGGATGCTCCCGCATAACCGTACCTCCAAGCATACTTGACGGTTGACGGAAAGCGGCTCATAGTGCCGCCCGTCAACCGCCCCGTGTGGCTTGGCAGGCGCGATCGGGGTGGAGGCGTTTAGCCGGACAGTGGCCCTAGCCGGCCACCAATTCCTTGTACATTAGCCGCTTTCCGACCATCCGGGCAACGGTCTCGCCCATCATGGCGTCCGTGTCGCTCGACCGCATGTTGTGTCGGGTCGCGAACTCGTCCACATACCGATGCAAGTGCTTCGGGCTGATGTGGTGGAAAGTCCCGTGGTAGCCCCGCTTCAAGGTGGCCCAGAAGGACTCGATCCCGTTCGTGTGCGCTTGATCCCGAACGTACTCGCTGACCGAGTGATTGACGGTCTCGTGGTCGAACGGCATGCCTTTGTAGCCCGTCGCTTGGTCCGTATAGACCTTTGCGCCCTCAGCCGCCCGCGAAGCGACGAAACCCTGTAGCGAAGCGGCGTCTGTACTTTCGACAATCGCGGCACTGATGGTGTTCGTGGCGCGATCCCGAGCACCGGCAACGGTGGTCTTCCCCACGGCGCCGCGACCGGACCGCAGCTTCTTGTTGCCGTGCTTGTTCTTCTCCTTGCCGCCGACATGGGTCTCATCGACCTCTACCGGGCCAGCCATGCCGCCATGCCCCTCGGTCCACGCCTCGCGCAACCGCTGGGCCATGAAGTAGGCCGACTTCTGCGTGATCTTCAGATCGCGATGCAGCCGCATGGACGATACGCCCTTGAGCGACACCGACCACAGGTAGATTGCGATGGCCCATTTCTGGAGGCCGATCTTCGAGCGGTGCATCACAGTGCCAGACTTGACGCTGAAATTGCGCCGGCATTCGCCGCACCAGTAGGGCAGAGGCTTGCGGGAAGGAACGGGCCGCACTTTCTCGGTGCCGCCGCACATCGGACAATGGGAGGGCTTACCAGCCGTGCCCCAGCGCTGTTCCTCAAACCATTGTTCCGCCGCCGCGTCATCCGGAAACCGCCCGAACAGCTCTATCAGGCTGATCCCCTCGCGATGGCTCTTTCCGGGTGCTTTCTGTGCCATGTCCTATCCCCTCTGACACTGATATGGGGATGGCCGGCTGCATATTCAAGTATATAACTCCCCAATTTTGACCCCCAGTATCAAGCAACTTCAATAGCTTATCGCGCCGATCGGCGCGCAACCCACGCCCCGGACAACACACCGCGGCCTGCTGGCTGTTGCTCGCCCTCCGCGATGCCGTGCCCCGCTGGATGTCGCTCGCATGGGCCGAGTTTGCAACCCTCAGGAAGAGTCTGCTCAAAGTCGGCGCCCGCGTCGTCGAGAGGGCCGCCCGCATCCGTATCTGTCGCTTTGGCCGCGGGATCGGCGCCGAGACGCCGTTTCCGGCAAGCCATCCAGACGCAGGCCCTGACAGGCAGCCTCCTCAGAATCCGTAGCGCAGGGACGCCCGAACTCCATGGCCCGCGAGCCGCGCCTGCGTCGGCGCCAGATCGAGCGGCAGCGGCTCCCGGCTTCCGTCGCGCCAAACCACCCGGCCCGTGCCCCGCCCGGTCCAAACCTCGCCGAGGTCCGTGTAGCGCCAGGCGAGATCGAGCGTTACGCGCTCACTCAGCGACGCCGCCACCCCTGCCGTCAGCATCCAGGCAAGACCTACCCGGCTCCGGCCCGGGACGACGGTCGTTGTCGCCGGAAACATCATCCGTGTTTCGCCGATCCGGGTACGGCCGGCACCGATACCGGCCCCGATGAACGGCCCGAACGGACCGAGCCTCGGAACACCCAGCCCGGGCAGGTCGACAAAGGCGGCCAGCATGCCGGAGAGCGATGAGAGGTCCGCAGCGACCGATTGTCGACGTTCCGGCGCCAGGAAATTGGTGCGGCCCTCGAAAGCGAAGCGCGGGCGGTATTCGACCAGCACCTCAAACCGCACGGCAGGCGCGGCAGCGTAGCCAAGCCCGAGTTCCAGGGCAGGCGCCGTTCCCAAGTCCCCCACCGAACGGGTGGGCGCCCCGTCGCCGCCCGTACCGCAACCGTACAAGGCATCCGGAGACACACTCGAACAGTCCCTGTCGGTGAAAACGGTTTCGGCCGGACGGTCGAGACCGACCCCGGCCCGCAGGTAGTAGTCGCCGCCGCCGGCGCTGCCGGCGGCCACGCATCCCGCGAGCGCGAGGACGGCCGCCGCAGAAATGCGCCACCTCGCACGCGCTACAGCGCCGCGCATCGGCCGGGCATCCCGTAGCTGCGGTTTCCATTTCGTCATCGCCCGGCACGTCTCCCGGTCAAACGGCGCATGGCCGACAGGTATCGGGAAACAGCTCCGATTCCCATCCCCACACCGGCTGGGCCCGGCATTCCGTCTCTCCCGCCGCCGCTCCGGTGAGCCGCTTGCAAAACTCTGATCGATTCGAAGCGGCGCAAGAACACCCAAGCTAGCAGCGACATCGGCGCACGGCAATTGGCGCGATTTTGATCGCGACCATGGTCGGATCAGCGTTGGCACAGCCTCCGATTCGGTATTTTCGCCCAACTGTTGTTCGGCGTCGCCGTTTGACCCCCTGGAATCGAAACGAATCAAGATCTTACCACGCCGATCGGCGTCTAATCCGCGCGCTCTTGAGTAACAGGTGCCTAAGCGATTGACAGCATTGGGTTCTGTTTTTCCTCTCCTTGCATTTTCGGGACGAGTTGGAGCCCGAGTTTTCGGGCTTGGCGGTCGAGATGAGCGAACTTTCTGTTGAGGCGCCGCTTCTCGTAGGCGTCGATGCCCTGCTCGACGTATTTCTGGCCTTCGGTCACCATGAGGTAGATCAGGCAGGCGAGTTCGCGGGCGGTCGCCTTGATCGCAACGGGGGTGTCCATTCGGGCGAGCCTTGCGCGGTGCTTGGCGCCGATGAAGGTCTCGCTGCGGCGCGCGGCCATGGCCGCCATGCGCAGGGCCTGCCCGACGGGGTTGACCGCCTTCGGCGACTTGCCGGGGAGGTTCTTGCCGCCGCTGATCCTGGTTCCCGGCGCGAGCGCAAGCCAGGAGCAGAAGTGCTGGGCGGAGGGGAAGGCGGAGAAGTCCGGGCCGATCTCCGAGGCGATCACCAGTGCGGTACCGGGACCGATGGTGGGGATCGCGGTGAGGTCGACGCCCATCATTCCGCGCAACGCCAGGGCCTGGATGCCCTCCTTGCCGGTGTAGTTGCTTGCGGCGTTCGCAGAGCGGCTCGACGCGGTTTCGGAGGTCGTGCCGGGGGCAGGGTCCGGCGCGCCGCCGTCCGGGAGATCGTCCGGCGGTGCCAGGCGCTCGATCTCGGCCATCACCCGGACCTCGCAGTCGTCGATCTGCTGGGTCAGGAAGTCGTAGCGCTGCATGGCCTGTTCGAGGGCGAAGAGGTGCTCCTCGCGCCACGTCCCCTGAAGGCTCGCGGCGATCGTATCGGCGTCGGCCTTGATGCCCCGGTGGCGGAGCGTCGCCAGGCGCTCTGGGTCACGCTCGCCGTCGATGATCGCGCGCAGGATGCGCTGGCCGGTCAGTCCCGTGATGTTGGCGATCACCGAGTCGAGCTTGACGTTCATCTCGGTCAGCGCCTTCTGCATGTGCAGGACGCAGCGGGAGCGGTCCCTGGTCAGCCGCCTCATCTGGCGTGCGTAGGAGCGCAGCGGGCAAACCTCGTCGCCCGGACGGAACGCTCCCCGCAGCAGGCCGTAGGACATCAGCTGCCAGATCCACTGGCAGTCCAGCACGTCGCTCTTGCGCCCGCCGATCTGCTTCGTCATGCGCGGCGGCACCAGCATCACCTCGAAGCCCGCGCGCTCCAGCGTCTCGTAGACCGGGATCCAGTAGACCGAGGTCGACTCCATCGCGACCTTGGTCACCCCGCACGACGCCAGCCACGCCGCCATCTCCTCCAGATCGCGGGTAAAGGAGCCGAACGAACGCACCGGCTCATCGCTGCGTTCCGGGTCGACCGCCACGAAATGCCGGTCCTTGCCGATGTCGATCCCTGCGCAGTCCGGGTTCACCACCCTGAGGCGCCGGGTTCTTCGAGACTTGCGCGCCATGGAACATCCTCCCAGGTTTCATCTCCGTCGCGAGTGGGGAGGAACCATGTTCGAAGTCCCATTCTCTTGAACGAGGTCACGGGAAACCCGCGCCATCAGTGACCGAGGCGACAAAATGGTTCGGACCAGGCTTAACATCGGGTGCCGCTACAGCACGCCAGTGCTCGAACGGCCTCTTCACCCCACCCGCAGCCAGTTCAAGCCCGAGGCGTCGCAGACACAAGCCCCCGTTACTCCCGCGACCGAGCCGGAGCGCCGCGCAGGTGGAGGCTTAACAACAACACAGGGCCTTGATCCTGTTAACGGCGGAGGAATAATGCGTGCCTATCCGGTTGTCACAGACACCCACCAGATATGGGGGCGTGAGCGGCTGCATACTTCCAGGAAGCATACTACGTATGGTGGGTGTCTGTGCTGACCGGATAGGCACGGAATAATGTAAGCGACGACCAAGGCCGTCACGCCTCGCCTGAGATGATGTGCCGTCATGGAGGGTGTCAGTGACAAGGGTGCGGCTGTTGTTTGAATGCCCCTGACCTTCATGGCTTCAGGTTCTTCCGAAGCGGAGGAGCCGCGTAGCGGCTTGACGCGCCGACGGCCTCGCGACACCCGCCCCAGGTTCGCCCCGATCGGGGGCCGAGGCCCATCAAATAGCGCGATTACTCCACCATCGATTATCGTGAACACGCTCACCGGTGCGGGAGTGAGTCTCGGGGCTTACAGGTTGAGGCGCGGCCCGGCATGCGGCGCGCGGACATCACCCGAACACACCGCAGCCTCCGATCGACGGATGCAAACAGCGCGCGACCAGCGCGACGGCGATGCCGGCGATCACGGCGAGCGGGGGCAGTTCCATCAGCCCGCGCATGGCTCCGCGGCCGGTGAAGGGCAGGAAGGACGTGGCGGCGTGGAACCGCTCGTACGGCGGATCGCCCGCGGCCAGCTTGCGCAGGTCCTGGAGCCGGCAGCTCACGAGGGAGAAGACGGCGATCCCGCCGAAGAACGCGACATCGGTCGCATGGCCGTTCGGGATGGCATGGGCAAGCGCCATCACGCTCACGCCCATGAACAGCGGGTGGCGCGTGATTCGATGCGCACCGGTCGGTTGCTCACGGGGCGTTCCGGTGACCGATCCCGGAACCGGCTTCAACAAGAGGCCCGCCACGAGCAACACGAGTCCGATCGCGTTCGCGAGCCCCAGGAGCCATTCAACGGTACCGGAGGCCGGCACGGCCCACAGCTGCGGCCCGAGGTGGCGGTGGGTGAAGTAGTGGTAGAAGAGCGGCACGAAGAACAGCAGGGCGACGACCGAATAGGCGGCAAGGAACCGCTTTTCCCCGAACCGCGCGACCATCCGGGCGCGGATCGTCCGGCTTGAGAGCAGCATGTGGCTCGATGCGAGGAGCAGCAGGAGCACGACGATGACGGCGGTGTCTTTCATCGGGCCATCTCGGGTTCCAGCCCCTGTGTCGCGGAACCAGCGCGGTCGCGCGTCCCGGAGCGAGCGCCACTTCGATGCAGCGTCCGGTCCGGCGGGCGAGAGTGGGCAGCTTCTCCGCCGCCCGCGGCCCGGTGCACGAGCGAAACGAGCCTCTCCGGCGCGTCCTCCCGGTTCGATTCCCCGTTGTGGCGCCGATGGACGTCGATGACGATCTCGCCTTGCCCGGTCATGCGCAGCCCGCGGGCCCCGGCAGGGCCACGCGCAGCACGGTGTTCGTGCAGACGCACAGCCCTCACGCGTCGTCCGGCCGGGCCATGCGGTAGCCGACCCCGCGCTCGTTGACGATGTAGGCCGGGCTGGCCGCGTCGTCGCCGAGCTTGCGCCGGAGCTTCTTCACGAAGGTGCGCACCAGTTCCGTATCGCCGTTGTGCCGTCCGCCCCACACCTGGCGCAGCAGGGCCTCGTAGGTCGACACCCGCCCCGCGTTGCGGGAGAGCACGCGGAGCAGCTCGTACTCGGTCGCGGTCAGCTGTACCGGACGGCCGGCCACGCTCACCCGGCGTTCCTCGTAGTGGATCGCCAGGCCGCCCAGCAGGTAGGGCTCGGGCTCGGCCTGCTTGCGCAGGGCGGCCCGGATCCGCGCCGTCAGCTCCATCGGCGAGAACGGCTTGACGATGTAGTCGGCGGCGCCGGCCTCGAGCGCCCGCGCGATCGTCTCGTCGCGGCCGTATCCGGAGATGAAGATGACCGGCAGGTCGGCCAGCTCGGGGACCCGTTCCATCAGCTTGATGCCGTCGGTCCCGGGCAGCATCAGGTCGAGCAGGACCAGCCGGGGCCGCTCCGACCGGATGAGACCGGACACCTCCTCCGGATCGCCCGTCACCAGCGCCGCGTACTCCGACCCGGCGAGCGCGTCGCGCACGTAGCGCAGCGTCTTCGGGTCGTCGTCCACCACGAGGATGGGCGTCTGCTCCGGCCCGTCCCGGGGTGCGGGCGGGCGACCCGGGGCGAGGCCCGCCGCGACGCCCTCGCCGGCCACTTCGGCCACCGGCAGCGTGAAGGTGACCTCGGTGCCCTGGCCCACGCCACCGCTCGCCGCCCGGATGCGCCCGCCATGGGCCTCGACCAGCCCCTTGCAGATCGCCAGGCCGAGGCCGGCCGCTCCGAGCGCGCCCTCGCGATCGCCGCCGGCCAGGCCGGTGTGCTTGCGGAACAGGTGCGCCAGCCGCTCCGGCGCCACGCCCCGGCCCTCGTCGGCGACCGTGACCGCGACATGGACGCCCTCGCGCACCGCGGCGACCCGGATGGGCGAGGACTCCGGGGCGTGCCGGGCGGCGTTGGAGAACAGGTTGTTCAGCACCTGCACGATGCGCCGCCGGTCGGCCATCGCGGGCGGCAGGTCCGGCGGCAGGTCGATCGACACGCCGTGCCGGCCGCCGCCGCTCAGGAAGGTGTTCCTCGCCCGCTCCACCAGGCCCGCGATCTCCGCCGGTTCGGGGTGTACCGAGAGCGTGCCCGAGTCGATGCGCCCGACATCCAGCAGGTCGCCGATCAGGCCGCGCATGTGATCGGCCTGCTCGTCGATGACGCGGAAGAACTCGCGCATCTCGGCCGGGTCGAGCTCCGGTCTGGCGTTCAGCGCGGTGGCGGCCGAACCCTTGATCGAGGTCAGCGGCGTGCGCAGCTCGTGGCTCACCATGCCCAGGAACTCGGCCCGCAGGCGCTCCAGCTCCTCGAGCGGCGCCAGGTCCTGCAGGGTGACCACCACCGACTCGACCGTGCCGTCCGCCGAACGGATCGGCGTCGCGTTGACCAGCGCGGTCACGCTCCGCCCGTCCGGGACCGAGAGCTCGATCTCCTCCGCGCGCACCGTCTCGGCGTTGCGGAACTCGTCGGCGAGCGGGAGCTCGTCAAGCCGGGTCTCGCGCCCGTCGCCTCGCCGGCAGATCATGACCTCCAGCAGTTGCTCGGTTGGGCTGTCCCCACTGCGCAGCCCCCCGACGATCCGCCACGCCTCGCGGTTGAACGACACCGGACGGCCGGTCGGAGCATCGAACACCACCACCCCGACCGGCGAGGTGTCGACCAGGGCCTCCAGGTCGGCCCGGGCCCGCTGCTCGTCGCGGTGCGTGCGGGCGTTGGCGATCGCCGTCGCCGCCTGCGAGGCGAACAGCACCAGGACCTCCCCATCCTCCTCCGTGAACTCCTGCCCACCCTCCTTCTCGCCGAGAAAGAAGTTGCCGACATGCACCCCCCGGTGCTGCATCGGCATGGCCTGCAGGGTCTTCGACAGCGTCAGCTCCTCGGAATAGCCGAGCGAGCGGACGTAGGCGGGCATGTCCGCCAGCCGCAGCGCGCCCGGAAGGGTCTGGAGGTGTTCGAAGAACTGGTACCCGTGCGGCCACTCCGCCATGTGCCGGCGCTCGTCCGCCGACAGGCCGGGGGCGATGAACTCCTCGATCGCGCCGGCGTCGTCGACGGTCGCGATCATGCCGTAGCGGGCGCCGGTCAGCGCGCGGGCGCTGTCGACGACCTCGCGCAGGACGGTGTCGAGGTCGAGGCTCGCGCTGATGCGCAGGATCGCCGCGCTGAGCATGGAGATGCGTTCGCGCAGCGCCGCGTTCTCCTGCCTCAGTTCGTCGGGACCGTTCATCCGCCGATCCTCCGTCCATAGCTCCCCGGCCCGGCGCGCGGCCAGGTTCGAACCCGCCCGCCGGACGCGGTGCGCCGGCCCGAATCGGGGCCCCGCCGGGACGCGCCGGTGCCGACGATGGTGCCGATGACGGCGGCGCACGGCGCATCCGGAGAGAATCTATCCCGAAATACATGATAACGCCACTGATATAGCGAAACTATTCACACTAAGTTCACACCAAATGTGCATAATTCTGCGAACATGCATCATCATGTCGGAGCGCTGCGGCGAGCCATCCTGTTGATCGGCGCACGGGTTTGGTGTCGATCGGCGCGGTAACCCATTGATCTGGCTAGATTGCGGGGGGTCAACAAAGCGTGCTTAACGACAGCCAAGCAGTAGAACGCCGGTTTATCCGTCGGGTCCCGACGCTTCCTGCTGCTGTAGGATCCTCACCGGCGCGGACCCTTCGGGTGCGCGGGAGCCGGTTTCGAGTCCCGGCTCCCGCGCGGTTTTCCGAGCCCGACTAGGGGTGGAATGTTGATCGGCGCGCAAGTTGGGCGCCGGATCGGCACGCTAACCTACTGATTTTGTGTCAGCTGTGGGGTCAAAGTTGGGTACCGAACAACATCTTCCCCAACGCTTCAAGCTCAACGAGCTGAGGAAGGCCTGTCCAGGCTGGCCCGAGCCCGCATACCGCACATTGCTGCCGAAACATCGGGTGGGGAACCCCGATCGCAACTGGCCGTACTTCCGGCGTTACAGAGACGGAAGCTACTGCCTCGCCAGGGATTGGCGTCCGTGAGAGCGCTCGCTGCAGCCTTGGTGCTGATCCTGCTCGCCACCGGATCCGCCGGCGCGGCCGGGACGGTCCGCGTCGCCACCTCAGCCGACTATCCGCCGTTCAACTATTTCGACGAAGAGGGCCGGCTCGCCGGCTTCGATATCGATATCGCCCGCGCGCTCTGCGCCGAGATGGAGGTCCAGTGTTTGTTCATCCAGCGGGAGTGGGCGTTACTGATCCCGGCGCTGCTCGTCGGCGAGTTCGATGCGATCGCGGCCAGCATGTCGATTGCCGAGAAGCGGCGGCGCATCGTGAGTTTCACAGATCACTACTACAGGAACGCCTCTCAATTCGTGACGAGCAAGGGCTCCGATTTCGATCCCAAATGGCCCGAGGGAAAGACCATCGGTGCCGTGCGCGCCACCATCGCCTCGGATTGGCTCGAGGAGAACGTCGCCGGCATCGCGACCGTTAGGCTGTACCGCGGCCAGACCGAGCTTCTGCAAGCCCTCGTCAATGCCCACGTGGACGCCATCTTCGGCGATATCCTGGGCCTCCATGCCTGGCTAAGTACTATTGAGGGAGCCACGTTCAGGTTCATCGGCGAAGGCATCCACCTCGATGAGGGCATCGGGATCGCGGTGCGCCATCAGGACGAGGCCCTGCGCCTGCGTTTGAACGGCGCGCTGCGTGCTCTCATCACCAACGGCATCTACCGGCGGATCAACGCGCGCTACTTCCCGTTCTCGATCTATTGAGGCACTGTTGTTCGGCATCGCCGCATGACCCCCCTGAATCGAAGCTAATCAACGTGTTAACGGCGGAGGAATAATGCTCCACGCGGAGCGACCGGACGGTCCGGTCGCGGCGGCGCAAAAATGCGCCAATCATGGTCCTTTGTCGGTTGCGACGAGGGGCGGGGGATGTACGGCGTGGAGCTCTATGCGGCGGTTCGACTGGCGGTTGTCGACGAGGGTCTGAGTCATCACGAGGCGGGCCGGCGGTTCGGCATCGACCGCCGGACGGTGAAGAAGATGCTGAGCTATTCGGCGCCGCCAGGATACCGCCGGACGAAGCCGGTCCGGCGGCCCAAGCTGGACGGGTTCACCGGCATCGTCGACGCGATCCTGGAGGCGGACACGGATCCGGACGTGCCGCGCAAGCAGCGTCACACGGCGCACCGGATCTTCGAGCGGCTTCGCGACGAGCACGGGTTCACCGGCAGATATACCATCGTGAAGGACTATGTCCGGGCCCGGCGGCAGTCGACGCGCGAGGCTTTCGTGCCGCTGCATCACCCGCCGGGCCATGCCCAGGTCGACTTCGGCGAGGCGGTGGTGGAGGTCGGGGGCAGGCGGGAGAAGGTCGCCTTCTTCTGCCTGATCCTGCCCCATTCCAACCTCTGGTTCGTCAAGGCCTAGCCGAAGCGCCAAGCTGATGTTCGGCACGGTGGAATGACGCCGATCGGCGCGATAACCTATGTCGGCGCGATAATCTATTGAGTAGGCTGGACTCTGAGGGGTCAGCCTTTGACGCATAACAACAGCCATGCCCTGGAGATCCTCCCCGACCGCGGGATTGGCGCATTGGTGATCGAAGGGCGATCCTCGACCCTGATCGTGCACGACCACTCCTGCCGCACCCCGGCGGCCCGCCTGCGCCCCGGACGCTAGGATGCTCTCGGGCCCGCGCGCGCTGGCTTCCGCGTCGGAAACGTCGGACTACTTGCTGCACGAGTACCTGGTGCGGAACGACAAGGCGCACCGTACGGCCAACCGCTGGCACGGCGGGGGAGCGGAGGCGCTGGGCCTGCCGGAACGGGTAAGCCGGCGCCGATTCGTCGCCCTGCTCGAGGGTCATGTGCCGGGCACGGATATCCGCCTCGGCCGGGTCGTGGACGGCGAGCATCAGCACCGCCCGGGCTGGGACTGTACCTTCTCGGCGCCGAAGTCGGTGTCGCTGGAGGCGCTGCTTCACGACAACAAGGCGGTGATGCGGGCGCACGACGCGTCGGTGCGGGCGGCGCTGGACTGGATTGAGGCGGAGTTCCTTCAGACCCGGGGCTACGACCCCGCGACCGGGCGACGTCCGAGGGTGAAGGCGGACGGTCTCGTGGCGGCGACCTTCCGGCACGTTGCGAGCCGCAACAACGACCCGCAGCTCCACACGCACGCGGTGATTGCCAACATGACGCGGAACGCGGCGGGCGAGTGGCGGAGCGTGGAGCCGACGCTGCTCCAGCGCAACCGGCGCCTGATCGGGGCGTGGTACCGGAACGATCTGGCGCGGCGGCTGGGGGAGATGGGCTACGTGCTGGTCCCGACCCAGGTGGGCGGGCTGCCGAGCTTCGAGCTTGCGGGGTATTCGCCGGCGATGCTGGAGGCGTTCTCGACGCGCCGCCGCGACATCCTCGACTACATGGCGGACAAGGGCTGGAAGTACGACGCGAAGACCGCGCAGGCGGCGACGCTGCATACGCGGAAGCGGAAGGACGAGCCCGCGCCTGGCGCGCTGTCGGCGATGTGGAAGGCCCGCGCCGAGGCACTCGGGCTCGCGCGGGATGCGGACGAGGTACGGCTCGACCGGACGGAGCGCGGCTTCTCGCGCCCGCCGGCGCGCTTCACGGCGCTGGAAGCGGTCTGGCAGGCGACCGACCACCTGGAGGAGCGCCATGCGGTGTTCGGCGAATCCGACCTGCTGGCGGCGGCTCTGGGCCGCGAGCCCGGGCGTCACACGCATGTCGATTTGCAGGCCGAGATCGTGCGGCTGCGCGAGGACGGCCATCTGGTCGCCGCCGGCGACGGCGCGCTGACGACGCGGCGTACGCTCAGGGCCGAGAAGGAGGTGATCCGGCTCATGCGGGAGGGCAAGGGCACGGCCCGGCCTCTCGCTCCCGAAGAGGCGGTCGCCGGGCGCCTCGCCGCGACGGAGCTGACGGAGGGGCAGAAGGCGGCGGTGCGCCTGATCCTGCGCTCGCCGGACCCCGTGGTCGGGGTGCAGGGGTTCGCGGGCACCGGCAAGACCCGGATGCTGAACGAGGTGGCGACGCTGGCCGGGGGACGGCAGGTGTTCGGCCTCGCGCCGTCGTCGGAGGCGGCACGGGTGCTCGGCGTCGAGGGCGGTATCGGGGTGACCACCCTGCAATGGCTGCTGACGCGCTACGGGTCGATCGCCGAGGGGACGGCCTCGGAGGAGGAGATTGCGCGGGCCCGCGAGACCTTCCGGGACGCGGTGGTGGTGGTCGACGAGGCCTCGATGGTGGGGACGGTGCAGATGCGCGACCTTCAGCGGATCCTTGCGCCGCTCGGTGTGGCGCGCCTGGTTCTGGTGGGGGACAGCCTTCAGCTGCGCTCGGTGGCGGCAGGCCAGCCGTTCCGCCTGCTGCAGCGCGCGGGCATGGCGACGGCGCGGATGGACGACGTGATCCGGCAGCGCTCGGTGGACCTGAAGGCGGCGGTGGAACACATGGTTGCGGGCGATCCGGCGCTGGCGGTGGAGAGCATCGCAGCCGACGTGCGGGAGCTGCCGGCGGACGCCCTGGCCGGGACGGCGGCACGGCTGTGGCTGTCGCTGCCGCCGGATGCGCGGAAGGGGACGGTCATCCTGGCGCCGACCCACGAGATGCGGGAAGAGATCAACGCGGTGGTGCGCCGGGGTCTCGCGGACGAGGGCGTGCTGGGGCGCCGGAGCGTGGAGATCGGCCGCCTGGTGGACCGGAGGCTCACCCGGGTCCATGCCGCCGATCGGGAGAGCTACCGGCCGGGCGATGTCGTGGTGGCCAACCGGGACGTGTACGGCCTGCGCGAGGGCGAGGCCTGGACCGTGGCCGGGACCGGGGAGGACGGGGTGCGGCTGGAGCGCCGTGGAGAGTGCCGGGCGTTCGCGCCCTCGGGCAATGCGGCGCGCAATCTCTCGCTCTGCGAATCGCGGCCGCTGCCGCTGCGAGCCGGGGACGAGATCGTGTGGACGCGGAACCTCCGCCGGCGGGGTCTGATCAACGGCGAGCGGGCGACGGTGGAGAGGATCGCCGGGGTCCGTATCGACGTGCGCACGCATTCCGGCCGCGCGCTCCGCTTCGCGGTCGACGACGACGATCTGCGCCATATCGACCACGCTTGGAGCTCGACCGTTTACCGGGCGCAGGGGCTGACGCGGGACAACGTGATCGCGGTGCTGGATTCGGCGAGCATGATGTCGGACCGGGCGATGCTCTATGTGGAGATGAGCCGCGCCAGGGACGGGTTCGTGCTGCTGACGGACGACACCGAACAGCTGGTATCGCGGCTGGAGCGGGAGGGGGAGAGGGTCTCGTCGGCGCTGGAGGCGGCGGGTCTGGCGCCATGGCTCGAGCCCGACATGGCGGTGGCGGAGAAGCCCGCCCTGTGGCCGGTGCTGGAGGAGTGGCGGGCGCATGCCCAGCGCGCGGAGAAGGCCGGCGTCCCGCTCTTCCATCTCGAGGGCTGCGATGCGCTGATCGCGCGCATGGGTGCACTGGCGAAGAAGGAAGCGCTGCCCGGCGCGCTTGCCGAAGTTCTGGAAGAGCACAAGCCCTTCTCCGAAGACCGGGCCATGGTGTCGAAGTGGACGTCCTCCATGCTGGAGATGGCGGGGCAGCGCGAGCGGATGCTGGCGGAAGCGGTCGCGGCCGGGACCGCGGTCGCGTCCCGTCCCGGTCACGCCGCCTGGTCGCGGCGAGCGGAGGGGGCGGTGGAAGACGCCGTGGAGCTGGAGGACGAGGAGCACTACGGGGTTCATCTCGACCGTATCGCGGGCGCGCGGGCGCAGCTCGGAGAACCGCTCGGCGCGCTCGGCCGCGCGCTGATGTTCGACGGGACGGCTGCGTCGCTGCAGTCGGAATGGCGGGCGTGGAAACGGGGGGAAGGAGACGGGACCCTTGAAGACTTCGCGGCGTGCATCGCGGCGCTCGCGCGCGAGGCCGCCCCCGGGGAGATGCCGCCGGACCTGTCCCTGGCCGCGGACGAGATTGCCGAGCGGCAGCGGGAAGCAGAAGAGCGGCGGCGGAAGGAAGACGAGCGGAAACTTGCGGAGAGGAAGGCGCGGGACGCGCACTCGGCCCTCGAAGCGCTGGCTCGGGAGAGAACGCAGCTCCTCCACGCTGCGGCCCAGGAACCGGTCGCGAAGCGGGAGGACTGGCAGGCCTTGCGGGGCCGGGCCGAAGCGGCAATGGCCGAGGCGGCGAAGGTGGCGGAGGACGCAGCGCTCAGCGAGGATGCCCGCAAGGCGCTGGCGGCATCGGCGGAGGCGCTCGCGCGCGGCCTCGCGGTCGACCGCGAAGCGTCGGAGCTTCACCGCGACTGGCATGAGCACTTCGTCCCAACGAGGGCCGGCGACATCCATCGCTTCCACGCGCCCGGAAGCGCGGCGCTCGCCGATCGCACCGCGGCGCTGGAGGAGAAGGTGGTGCATCCGCTGGAGATGCCGGGGCTTCTCCGGATGGGGCTCGCGGATCACCGGGAGAGAGCGGAGGAATGGAGCCGGATCGGAGAGTGCCGGGCCGAACTCGCCCGCCTCGCCAGGAGGCTGGAGCCGGGCTCGGAGGAGTGGCTGCGGGACGCGCGCGATGCGGCGCGAGCGGCGGCGGCGATCCTGAACGACGGGAGTATGTGCCGCGCCCACGGGCTGAGCGGGACCGCCATGGGCGAGGAGATGGAGGGCAACGCCGTCGCGCTCGTCCGTGAGTTCGGGTCCACGATGCTTCGGAGACGTTGCTGCGGGACTGGGGGGAACATGTCGGCGCCGCCGCAGAGGAGGGACTCCACCCCTTCCATGCGCCGGGCTACGACGCGTTGCTCCACCGCATCCGGGACCACGAGGGGAAGGCCGGGGAGAGGTTGCCAGCGCTGCTTGCCCGGGTGCTGGAGGAGCACGAACCGCTGGTCCGCGCGGACCGCGAGGCGCGCAAGCTCACCGGGCGGCTCGACGCCTGCCTGGAGAAGCGCGACGCGCTGCTGGAGCGGGCGGAGCGAAAGCTCGACCCCTGGCAGCCGGTCGTCGAGCTCGGGAGGCGGTATGGGCGCTGGCACCGCGAGGCGGAGCGCGCCCTGGGGAGCGGACGCGAGCTCCTCGGGAACGATCGCAACGCGGCGCATCTCGCGGCGCTCGGCGGCCGGGCGAAGATCGAGCGCGCGGTCGAGCGCATCGAGCGCGCCGTCGTTCTCGACCACCTGCCGGCGAAGGCCGCGGCCGCGTGCGAGACCGTGGAGGACCGCGTCCGGGAGACCGGCCGGCACCGCTTCTTCCTGCCGGAGCACAAGAGAGCCTGCGACCTGCTGTCGACCGAGCGATACCAAATCCAGGACGGCGCGGCGAAGGCGTTCGTGAAGGACGAACTCTCAATGCGCGAGAAGATGAGCGACCGGGCTCAACTGCTGGACAAGACGAAGACGCTGCTCGAGGAGTGCCGGCAGGAACGCGATCGCACTGCGACGGACGACCTCCCGTTCGTGCAGCAGGAGAACTATGGTGCCTGGCGGTTGAGGGCCGAGCGGGCGGTCGACAACGCGAGAGCGATGCTCGCCGATGAGAAGGAGCTTGCGCCGTTCTTCAAGGAGAACCCGGATCTTCGGCAGACGCTCGCCGCCCCATCGGCGTCGCTCGGCCGGACGATGCGGGAAGAAGACGAAGACTGGGGACGCATCAAGCGTGAGCGCGCCGAGCAGAAACAGCAGGAGCAGCGCCGCGACAGGAGCCGGGGGTTGTCCATGTGACACCCCTTTTGCGGCAGCCGCGGCGGGGAAACCGGCCCGCTTTCTCGGAAAATGCCGGCGTCAGTCGATCAGCCCTCGCTCGCGCGCCCACGCCACGAACCGCTCGGCGATACGGACCGCTTCCTCCTCGCCGTACTGCTCGGCCAGCAGCGCGATCACCTGACGGGTCCGCCCGTCGCGGACCAGGTCCAGCATCGCCGCTCCCGCCAGCCGGGAAACCGAGCCGCCCAGCTGCGCCAATACCGACCGGTCCTCTTCGGCCGAGCCGGTCGACATCCTCGCGTAGATGCGTTCGATCCGCTCGTGTATCAGCTGCTGCTCGCCCTCGCTCAGCACCAGCCGCGGCGGCGGGCCGATCTTGCCGTCCCCGTCGCGCGGCAGCTCCACCGTCAGCGCGCGCTCGACCAGGTAGCGCGACATCGAGAGCCCCGCCGCGTCCGCCCGTTCCCGCACCCGCTCCCATTCCGTATCCGTGCAGGAGAGGGAATGGACCATGGTCGCCGGGCTACGGGGCCGCCTCATTCCCGCGGCTTCCGCCGGAGCGACGCGGCACGTTCCAGAAAGGCGAGCGCCTCGAACATGGAGAGGTCGCTTTCCGGCAGCCGTTCGTACATCGCCCGGGCGCAGCGGTCGAGGAACGCGATCCTGTCGTAGAGCGTTCTCTGCTCCTCCTCCGTCAGCGCCAGCAGGGTATCGGGTCTCTCTTCGTCATCTTCCGCGAGTGCGCAGGCGATCACGAAGGGGGAGTTCCTCATGCTTGCCGAGCGGGCCCGCTCGGTGACCTCCGCCCATTCGGCAGGGCTGCAATAGATGCTGCGGCGGCGGGCGCGGATCATGACGGGGCGTCGCCTGCGACCGGCCGCTCTGCGCGCAGCCTGAGCGCGACCCGGCGGGTCGCCGCCTCCCAGCCTTCCTCTTCGCCGTGTTCGGCGAGGCGTTGCCGCTCGACCTCGGCGAGCACCAGCACCGCGGTCTCGATGCGCTCCAGCCTGGCGAGCACGGCCTCCGGCGCGACGCCCGGCGGACGCCGTTCGGGGCCCGCCGCCCGCCGGCAGATGAAGCGCGACATGGACGTGCCGGCGGCCTCGGCGCGTTCGTGGATGCGCTCCCATTCGGTGTCCGTGGCCATCACCGTGCGCGGGTGCCGTCTGTGGTCCTGTTGGGCTTCCATAGTCTGCTCCGCTACTATGCAGAAACCAACCATATAGCATTCTAGCGCACCCGTAACACCGTGCAATACACATTTGCATAGCACCCGCACTACTTCATGACCCACTCTTGCCCCACCGGCAATCTCCCGCTCCTCGCCATCGATCCACCCAATCACAAGCCAACCCCCAACATAGTAGGTCACCCCCTTCTACTTCCCCAAATGCAACAATCGATCTTTATCCGTCACCCGTTCGCCCATGAACACATCCTCAAAATGTTTCTTGCAATGCCGTCTAACATACTGTAGTATATGGCTCTCTTCAGGAGGAAAACAATCCTATACATAACTCAATGTAACCTAACCCCTTAACCCACTACCTTCACACCGCGCACACGATCCTGGACGTGCAGGGAAAAGTTGCCGGGCTGCTGGGATTGAACCTCGAACACGGAACGCGCTCTTGATCGCGGTCCAACCGCTTGCGGCGCAGGTCGGCGTGGCGCCGGCCTGCCAAGCACTGGGCGTGTCACGGGCGAGCTTCTACCGTCGTCAGAGGCCAACTCCCGGGCACCGGCAGCCCCGTCCAACGCCCGCCCGGGCGCTGTGTGAAGCCGAGCGCGAGCAGATCCTCGATGTGCTCGCCGGCCCGCGCTTCGTCGACCGTGCGCCGGCGGAGGTCGTGGCGACGCTGCTCGACAAAGGCCATTACCTGTGCTCGGAGCGGACGATGTATCGGATCCTGGCCGCCGATCAGCCGGTCCGAGAGCGGCGCAATCAGCGCGAGCATCCCCAGTACACCAAGCCCGAGCTGGTGGCCACGGCGCCGAACCAGACCTGGTCCTGGGACATCACCAAGCTGTTGGGGCCGACCAAGTGGACGTACTTCTACCTCTACGTCGTGCTCGACATCTTCAGCCGCTACGTGGTCGGCTGGATGGTCGCAGACCGGGAGAACTCGGCGCTGGCCGGTCGTCTCATCGAAGAGACCTGCCACAAACAGGGCGTCCAGCCCCAGGTACTCACCCTGCACTCCGACCGCGGCGCGCCGATGACGAGCAAGTGCACCGCACAACTGCTCGCCGACCTCGGCGTGACCCGTTCACTGAGCCGCCCTCAGGTGTCCGACGACAACCCCTTCTCCGAGGCGCAGTTCAAGACCCTGAAGTACCACCCCGGCTTCCCTGGCCGCTTCCACGACATCACCGCCGCGATCGCCTTCTGCCGAACGTTCTTCCCTTGGTACAACACCGAACATCGCCATGGCGGGATCGCGATGCTCACCCCGGACGACGTCCATCACAATCGAACCCAGAGCGTGCTGGAGCAGCGCGGGCGGACCCTTCAAGCCGCCTGGACCCGTCATCCCGAACGCTTCGTTCGGGGGATCCCACAACCGGATCCCCTTCCCCAAGCCGTCTGGATCAACCCGTGCCTATCCGGTTAATGCAGACACACACTACATGTAGGATGCTTCCACTCGCCATCTTACGCACACAATCTACCCCTAGTAGGTGTATGCGTAAAGCGGATAGGCACGGATCAACCTACCTGTGACACCCACAACAGGAGAAACTGCTCAGTAAATCGCAATCGTCACTGTCTCAAAGTCGTTGACAGGTTCCGCGCCGAGGACGTGTTTGGAGGTGTAGTCCTTGCCCTCGTCCGTGCGCACTGCCTCCGGCACGCCCCAGTCCAGGAGGCAGTGTGTCGATTTTCCGCAACGCTCGGCTGCTCAGTGAGGGGCAGATTTGGTCGCTTCGCGCAGGGGCTGCGATTTGCTCCTCGGGGAGCGACCATTGCCCCGAGGCAACGCGTTGCGCAGGAACTGCACGAACGCCTCCTCCGCGTCCGTAAACCGGTGATCGCGCTTCCACACAAGGCCGCCAATCATTTCGGGAACGGGATCGCTCAGAGCAATCGCCTCGAGCCGATCACCCTCGGCCGACCACGGTTTGAACGCAAGATCGGAAAGAATCGTGACGCCAACGCCGTTGGCAACAAGACCGCGTACAGCGTCCATGGATGACGTACTAAAGACGATATTCGGAGTGAGCCCGGCCTTCTCCCAGTAAATCAACGTCATGCGCTCTGCCTCGTCGCAACGCATGCTGATGAAGGGTTCCTTCGCCACATCCTCGAGAGTCACTCGCTTGGTCCTCGTGAGAGGATGATTCGGTGCAATCCACAAACGACGCCGCGAACGGAACAAGATTTCGGACGCTAGCTTCCTACGGTTGTGAAGGTTGGAAACGATCAGCAACCCGAGATCCAGATTCTCTTCTAGGAGCTGGCGCTCGAGCTGCGGCCGTTCGACCTCCTCCAGCCGCACTTCGATTCCCGGAAAGGCGCGGCGAAATCGCGCAAGTACACTCGGGAAATAGAGGCCCGAGAGCGTGTAAGTTACGCCGACCCGGATGGAGCCCTCCAATGTTGCACCCAAGCTGCGTAAGCCCTGAACGGCGTCCACCACATCTGCGAGTATCCGCTTCGCCTGCAGCAGGAATTGGGCTCCCTCGTTGGTCAAGATCATTCCCTTGCCATGGCGACGAAGCAACTTGACGCCGACCTCCGATTCCAGCGCTTGAACGGCCTCCGTAATCGACGGCTGCGATATTCCCAGTTCCGCCGCGGCCAGAGTGATTTGTCCGCATTCGGCGACGGCGACGAAGTAGCGCAACTGGCGAAGCGATATGTTCATGCGCGTGGCCGCCCCTGGTCCTTTCGCTGATCCCGGAGAGTCATCTTGCAATGAGTAGGCGGAAGGTTGCCACTCGATCGTGCACAGGTCCCTGACCGGCATAGGCCTTGCCTAGCTTTACCCACCTCTGTAGCAAGCAATGCTCCCCATGGTCGCCAGCAAGGGCCGACAGTGCCGCCCTTTCAACGCGACCATTCCGCAGCCGGGGTTTGCTGCTCCTCGGGGCCGAAGGCCGCGCGACGGCCGCCCTCGCCTGACGCGCGCACACACGATGCGCCCTTGGTTGCCGAGCACTGTGACTTCTTGCGCGGGACAGACCCCAAATGGACAATCTCTCAGTCGGAGCATTATGGATCAATACTTCGTTCCTTTTTCTGCTTCGAGCTTGACAAAAAAGCGAGTAGCCGTCAATGTGCCCAAGTATGTTGTTCGAAACAAGGCAATAACACTTGTGCGAATGAATACTGTAGTGAGTATGTATTTTCGGTCATTGCCGCAGAACGTAGCCATGTAGGCGGATGATAGGAACGTTGCATGGGATCGGTTCCAACTCAATCTGTAGTTCGTGAATCCGATGCGGCGTGACGTTGAATTAACACCGCACATAGACGCGCTGATAGAACGTCGAAGTCGCCGGCTTGGCGCTTCGTTTCCGATCTTTTACGACCAGCCGCTCCATCTCGTACGGGGGGAAGGTGTTTGGCTCTTCGATGCTGAGGGTCGGCGCTATCTCGACGCGTTCAACAACGTACCCCACGTGGGCCACTGCCATCCCCACGTAGTCGAGGCGCTGTGTCGCAAAGCGAGGATGTTGAACACACACACGCGCTACCTGCACGAGAGCATTCT
The DNA here is from genome assembly GCA_965262755.1 of Alphaproteobacteria bacterium. GTDB lineage: Bacteria > Pseudomonadota > Alphaproteobacteria > UBA828 > UBA828 > WTGU01. The sequence goes on from OZ253557.1 coordinate 4,376,095, forward strand.
CGATTACGGCGACAAGCTGACCGCTACCATGGACGGCGATCTCTCGATGTTGCGTCTGTGCTGCACCGGCACCGAGGCTAACGAACTCGCACTTAGAATTGCAAAAGCATGTACCGGCCATGACGGCGTCATCGTCAGCGACTTCTGTTACCACGGAAACTCTGCAGCGACGGCGGCGCTATCGACGGCCGTTTCCGTCCCGGAAGGGGTCGGCGCCAATGTGAGAGTGATCTCGGTGCCGCACCGCCGTCATGGGCGCGGTAGCGCGAATGCTGCGTCGGCTGCAAGGTCGTATACGACAGGTATCGAAGAGGCAATCGCCTCGCTCGCGGCGAGTGGCTCGAAACCGGCCGCGCTACTTGTTGACCCGGTCTTTGCCATGGAGGGCCTGCCCGACGTTCCCAAAGGCTATTTGGAGCATGCGGTGAGCGTCGTCCGCGCAGCCGGAGGCCTTTACATCGCCGACGAAGTGCAAGCGGGACTCGGGAGAATGGGCGCCACCATGTGGGGCTATCAGCAATACGATGTCGTGCCCGATCTGGTCACTCTCGGGAAGCCCCTGGGCAACGGTCACCCGCTCGCCGGCGTAGTGGGCAGCCCGAAGTTAATCAACGCGTTCGCCGAGCGTGCGATGTACTTCAACACATTCGGCGGCAACCCCGTCTCTTGCTCCGTCGGGCTCGCCGTGCTCGAGGTCATGGACGAGGAAGGCCTGGTCGAGAATGCGCGGGTGGTCGGTGCGCATCAGCAGGCCGGATTGCGACGACTGGCCAACAAGCACGCCCTCGTGGGCGGCGTGCGGGGACGGGGGCTCCTCGTCGGCGTCGAGTTTGTCGAGGAGCGCGCGACTATGCGACCGGCCACGCAACAGGCCACCGCCATCGCCAACGCCATGAGCCGGTACGGCGTGTTGGTCAACACAATGGGACCCAGCCGGAACGTCCTGAGGATTCGACCGCCCATGCCCTTCGCGATCGAGCATGCCGACTTGCTGCTGTCGACACTCGACGATGTCTTGGCCGCTCTTTGATCGGCGCCCTCGCGCCAGTCCTTGGTCCGTCTGATCGCGATTGGGGTCGACGGCACGATCGAAGGTATCATCCTCGGTCTCGTCGTAGTCACCGCGGACTATCGCGACCGAATTCGCTGGAGGGAGATTAAGCGGGTACGGCCTCGGCCAGCGTGGGCTCGCACAAGCGGCAGCGCGCACCATGCCCATGGCAAATTGACGGCTCATTGCAGGACGGCTTTCGTGGCTAAGCAGAAAGGTAGATGACGATGTCGCAGCTTGAGAAATACCAGATGTACATTGGCGGCGCGTGGGTCGATCCGCTGTCCGCTGCGTGGCTCGAGTCCGACAATCCTTACGATGGCAAGGCTTGGGCGCTTATCCCGCGCGGCAACGAAGAGGACGCGAACCGCGCAGTCGCTGCGGCTAAGGCAGCGTTTACCGGCGGGGATTGGCCCCGCATGAATGCGACGAGCCGCGGCGCGCTCTTGCGCCGGCTCGGCGATCTGGTGGCGCGGGATGCGGAGCGCCTTTCAGCCGTCGAGGTACGCGACAACGGCAAACTAATCAGCGAAATGAGTGCGCAGCTCAAGTACGTCCCGCAATGGTACTACTATTTCGGCGGACTGGCGGACAAAGTTGAAGGCACCGTAATCCCCACCGATAAAGCCAATATGTTCAACTACACCCGCCACGAGCCTCTCGGCGTGGTGGCGGCAATCACGGCCTGGAATTCTCCGCTTCTCTTGGCGGCCTACAAGCTGGCGCCGGCGCTTGCTGCCGGCAACACTGTCGTCCTCAAGCCGTCGGAGTACACCTCGGCCTCCGCACTCGAGTTTGCCAAGCTCGTCGAAGAGGCGGGCTTCCCACCGGGCGTCGTGAACGTCGCCACGGGTCTCGGCCGGGAGATCGGCGAGGCGCTGATTTCTCACCCCGACGTGGCCAAGGTCGCCTTTACTGGCGGCAGCGCAACGGGCCGGCACATATATGAAACGGCGGCCGCCGGACTCAAGCGCGTCACCCTCGAGCTTGGCGGCAAGTCTCCCAACATCGTGTTCGAAGACGCGGATCTCGAGGATGCGGTGAAGGGGGCAATCTCCGGCATCTTCGCGGCAACGGGGCAAACCTGCGTCGCGGGCTCTCGTTTGCTGCTGCACGAGCGCATCCACGACGAGTTTGTCGACAAGCTATTGCAGACCGCGAAGACGGCGCGTATGGGCGATCCGATGGATGTCAAGACCCAGGTGGGTCCGGTGACGACCCCGCCTCAATACGAAAAAATATTGAATTACATATCTATCGCCAAGGATGAGGGCGCCACGTGTGTGCTCGGAGGGCACGCTGCTCAGCGGCCGGAATGCGATGACGGCTGGTTCGTCGAGCCGACGATCTTCGATGACGTGACCAACGATATGCGTATAGCGCAGGAGGAGGTTTTCGGCCCGGTGCTCTCGGTCATCCGCTTCGGGGATGAGGATGAAGCGGTCGAGATCGCCAACGATGTCATGTACGGCCTTGCCGCGGGCGTATGGACGCAAAACATGCGCCGGGCGATCACCGTGGCCGACCGACTTCAGGCCGGCACCGTGTGGGTCAATACCTACCGGGCGGTCAGCTTCATGTCCCCCTTTGGCGGCTACAAGATGAGCGGCCTGGGGCGTGAAAACGGCGCAGACGCAATCCGCGAGTACCTGCAGACTAAGAGCGTCTGGATCAGCACCGCGAGCGAAGTGCCCAACCCGTTTGTGATGCGCTGAGAGCCATGGTAGCGAAGGAGTAGGCGGCGCACACGCTCTCGTTCAGATTTCTTCGAGGCTCGCCAAGGTACAGAGATCGTCGAGTGCGGCTGCGCGTTCTTGCGCTTCCGCGACCGATATGACGGCAAAGCGATAGGTTTCGCCGGGCCTGGATTGGGCGAGTTTCCAGAAGGCGCAGGAGGGAACCGTGTAAGGGTTGATGAAGCCGCCGGTGGATGGGGAATCGTTGACCAGGATGATTGGAGTCTGTCCGCCCAGGTTCATGCAACCGACCGGATAGCCGTGGTCGAGAATGTTCGACGGATGCTCCCCATGCTCAGAGTTCTTCTCGATCGCTCGCGGTGCAAAGTTCCATTCAGGCCCCGCCAGGCGAAACCCGGTGCGGTTGCTTTTCGCCGTCAGCGTCCAGTCCTCCTCACAGAATGCCCGTTTGGTTTCCGACGCGATCCAGTCGTCGTTGGGGCCCTCGCAGATCTCTATCGTCCATCGCCGGTCCGTGGATATCTCTGGGCGGCACTCCGCCCGCACGCGGAGCGACCGCGCCGGCGGTGTGCCCGCCATGCCGACGGGAACGATCTGCCCCGCCTTCAAGGCGCCTCCTTCCATGCCGCCGATTCCGGCAACATGAAAGGTCGAGCGTGAGCTCAGCACTTCGGGCACGTCGATGCCGCCGCAAAAAGCGAGATAGGTGCGCGCGCCCGTGAGCGCGGGGCCCAGCGCCAGCAACTGCCCCGCACGCACACGCACTGTCTCCCACATGGGGATCGCAGAGCCGTCGAGCGTCGCCCCCATGTTTGCGCCGGCCACCGCAATCACGGCGGCTTCCCGGAAGCGCAGCGTCGGCCCGATGAACTGGCACTCCAGGCCGGCGTCGTTTGCCGCATTTCCGACCAGGAGATTGGCTAACCGAAAGGACCACACATCCATCGGGCCCGATGGCGGAAAGCCCTGCTCCCAGTAGCCGAGCCGCCCCGGCAGGTCCTGCACACTGGTTTCCAGCCCCGGCTTAACGACCTCCAGCATCGCTCACCCCACTAGTGTCCTGTTCTCATAGTTCATGTAGTTAAGGTAGAGATGGCGAGTCGGGAGACATGGTCATGCGTCCTTCGGTGGAGATCGAGCTGACTGCGGCCGAGCGCAGCGAGTTGGAACGCCTGGCGCGGGGACGGAAGGTCTGGCGGAGCCTGTCGGATCGGGCTCACATCGTGCTGCTGGCGGCCGAGGGGCTGACCAATGTGCGGATCGCAAGTGTGCTGGGCGTGACCAATCAGACCGCCAGGAAGTGGCGCAACCGGTTTGCGGAACAGCGTCTGGAGGGGCTCGATGACGAAGCGCGCTCTGGCCGTCCACGGTGCATCGATGACGGTGATGTGGCCGAGGTGATCCGTAAGACACTCGAAGAGACGCCTCGTGACGCGACCCAATGGAGCACACGCTCGATGTCCCGCGCGACGGGCTATGCGCCGTCGACGATCCACCGCATGTGGCGGGCCTTTTCCCTGCAGCCACACCGGAGCGAGACCTTCAAGCTGTCGGCGGACCCGTACTTTGTGGACAAGACGCGCGACATCGTCGGGCTGTATGTGGACCCGCCGCAACATGCCATGGTTCTCTGTGTGGACGAGAAATCGCAGGTTCAGGCACTCGATCGCACCCAGCCCTTGCTGCCGCTGCGCCCAGGCCAGGTTGAGCGGCGCACCCATGACTACAAGCGCAATGGCACGACCTCGCTGTTCGCCGCCCTCGATATCGCCACCGGGACGGTCATCGGACAGTGCCACCGGCGCCATCGCAGCGCGGAGTTCCGGAAGTTCCTGGATCATGTCGAGGCCAACGTTCCGCCCGATCTCGACATCCATATCGTCATGGACAACTACTCGACGCACAAGACGAAGACGATCCGCGACTGGTTCGCCCGGCGTCCGCGCTGGCATGTTCATTTCACCCCGACCTTGGCCTCATGGCTCAACCAGGTCGAGCGCTTCTTCGCCGATCTGACGGAAAAGCAGATCCGGCGCGGCGTTCACCGATCGACCGCCGAGTTGGAACGGGCAATCGCGGAGTACATCAAGGCCGTCAACGACGAGCCAAAGCCGTTCCGATGGCACAAGACGGCCGACGACATCCTGGCTTCCATCAAACGCTTCTGCCTCAGGACCATCGAAACCGCTGCGGTCGCTGCTTCATAACGGTACGAACTTAGGAATCAGGATACTAGGACGCCGCGCGCGCAACGGATCCGATGTCGGCCAGCCATCGCTGGTATAGACCGATCGAGAACTTCTGGTATGCGACCACCTGGTGCTCATACGTGCCGGCCTCGACCTCGGCCTCGATGTGGTCGTATTCGTCCCGGTCCACTGGGTAGAAGCGAACGCGATCGCCTGGGCGCAACAGCGCAATCGAATCCCGGAACGCCGGCAGACGTTGCTTCTTGTCCTGCACTGGCACCGGGGTGCGGGCAAACATCTGATATCCGCCCGGCGTTTGGTCGGGGTAGATTGCGGCAATCGAGCCCCCATGCCCGATCGTTCCCGTCCAGGTCCAGCTGCGGGGCGGGTTGTACTTGGGCGCGGTGAGTCGGCAACGCGGATCGAGCGGCATGAGAGAAGCGAGACCCGGCCAGAAACCGAGCGCTGCAACCCAGTACTCGGTTCCTGAGTGGCGTCGGACGAGCTCCGCCCGATCACGAAGATTGTTCAGACGGAGCAGAATGTCGACATCGAATTCTTTCTTCGTAACCTTTGCGCAGTATTCGTCGTAACACGCGCGCGTCCACGGATCGAAGTAGAGGACCGGGACATAGACGATGCGGCTCTCCAGCTCCATCTCCTCGACCGGCCCGAGACTCGCGTGCAGACGCTTCATTTCGACGACGAGATCGGCATGCGAGATACGCCGCCAGTCGTAAGAAATCAGAATTGAGGCGATAACGGGGACGATCTCAACCACACCCGAAATGCCGCTCGCACGGATCGCGGCCGCTAGGCTGTGCACGCGCAAATTGAGGTCGAAACTCAGCTCATCGCCCAGCTCCATCTCGACGAAGCGATCGCCGGCAAGGGCGAAGCGCGGCTCCTGGTAGATCACCGGGCGTCTCTCGAATTGGGGTACTTGGGAGTCGGCACTGCTATTTGTATTCGGCGATCGCTTCCCATACCGACTTCGCTACGCTGACGGCGTCGGGCGTATCGGAGTGAACGCAGATCGAATCTGCGCTCACCTTGATCTCTTTGCCGTTGATCGACGTGGTCGTCCCTTCGCGCAGAGCCTGCACACACTTGCCTGCCGCCGCCGTCGGATCAACTGCGTCGTGCACCTTGGTTATGATTTGCCAGCCGTTGTCGTCGTAATCGAGATCCGCATAGAACTCGCAATAGTATTCGAAACCGCGCTCGCGATAGACGTCCTCGAGCTCGCAATTGGGAACGACGATCACGGGTACTTCGAACTGTTCGATTGCGTCGGCAATGCCGTTCGCCAGAGCACGGTCGGTCATGGCCATACCGAACAAGGCACCGTGTGGCTTTATGTGGGTAAGCTCAAGCCCCTCCCGATCGAGGAATGCCTGAAGCGCGCCGACCTGATACAGGATCATGGCGGTTGCTTCCTTGGGCGTGATCTTGAGCGCGCGCCGACCGAAGCCCTCGCGATCCGGCAGACCCGGATGGGCACCGATACCCACGCCGTGGGCAGCCGCAAGTTGCACGGTCTTCCACATGATATTGGGGTCGGAAGCGTGGAATCCGCAGGCCAGGTTGATGTGCGACACGTAGCGGATGCAGCCTTCGTCGTCGCCGCAACGATAAAGCCCGAAGCCTTCGCCCATGTCGCAGTTGACAGGAAATTTCATGGTCAAGTTGCTTGTCATGCGGTCCTCGTTCTACGACACGGTGTGCGGGAGAGGCCGCGAGAGCCTCTCCCGCTACTGTCCTGTTCTAATAGTTCATGTAGTTAAGGTAGAGATGGCGAGTCGGGAGACATGGTCATGCGTCCTTCGGTGGAGATCGAGCTGACTGCGGCCGAGCGCAGCGAGTTGGAACGCCTGGCGCGGGGACGGAAGGTCTGGCGGAGCCTGTCGGATCGGGCTCACATCGTGCTGCTGGCGGCCGAGGGGCTGACCAATGTGCGGATCGCAAGTGTGCTGGGCGTGACCAATCAGACCGCCAGGAAGTGGCGCAACCGGTTTGCGGAACAGCGTCTGGAGGGGCTCGATGACGAAGCGCGCTCTGGCCGTCCACGGTGCATCGATGACGGTGATGTGGCCGAGGTGATCCGTAAGACACTCGAAGAGACGCCTCGTGACGCGACCCAATGGAGCACACGCTCGATGTCCCGCGCGACGGGCTATGCGCCGTCGACGATCCACCGCATGTGGCGGGCCTTTTCCCTGCAGCCACACCGGAGCGAGACCTTCAAGCTGTCGGCGGACCCGTACTTTGTGGACAAGACGCGCGACATCGTCGGGCTGTATGTGGACCCGCCGCAACATGCCATGGTTCTCTGTGTGGACGAGAAATCGCAGGTTCAGGCACTCGATCGCACCCAGCCCTTGCTGCCGCTGCGCCCAGGCCAGGTTGAGCGGCGCACCCATGACTACAAGCGCAATGGCACGACCTCGCTGTTCGCCGCCCTCGATATCGCCACCGGGACGGTCATCGGACAGTGCCACCGGCGCCATCGCAGCGCGGAGTTCCGGAAGTTCCTGGATCATGTCGAGGCCAACGTTCCGCCCGATCTCGACATCCATATCGTCATGGACAACTACTCGACGCACAAGACGAAGACGATCCGCGACTGGTTCGCCCGGCGTCCGCGCTGGCATGTTCATTTCACCCCGACCTTGGCCTCATGGCTCAACCAGGTCGAGCGCTTCTTCGCCGATCTGACGGAAAAGCAGATCCGGCGCGGCGTTCACCGATCGACCGCCGAGTTGGAACGGGCAATCGCGGAGTACATCAAGGCCGTCAACGACGAGCCAAAGCCGTTCCGATGGCACAAGACGGCCGACGACATCCTGGCTTCCATCAAACGCTTCTGCCTCAGGACCATCGAAACCGCTGCGGTCGCTGCTTCATAACGGTACGAACTTAGGAATCAGGATACTAGGCGAAGTGCGGCTTAATCGACGCTGAAGACGGGCCGATATCCTTCGGGTGCCATCTCGTAACCCGGATCGAACTCATCGAACTTTTCATGCGTGAACACCAGTGGGTTCACGAAGACGTGCTTCATGTGCGGCTTGCCTTCGAGGATGCGCACGGCGAGGTCGACGGCAATGCGGCTCTGAGGCACCAACAGCACCGATCCGGCGGCAGCGACGATGCCTTTGCGCACATTGTCGATGAGCTGCGGGGTGACTTGCCAGGGATAAATTTGAATCTCGTCTGACAAGCCCGCCTCGTCGACTGCGTCGACGGCGGCCTCTGCTGAAACGCCCACGTTGAACAGGATGTCGATATCGTCATACGTCTGAAGCGCATCCTCGATCAACTTGAGCTGAATGCTCTTGCCGGTGTCGCCGTACTTCGCTTCCAAAAGGTCGATGCTCGAGCCCGCGATTCCTGCCTCCATGCCGGCCTGGCAGGCCTCCGCCCAGCCTGACCCGGGTGCGCCGGGGAAGCTCACCATACGCGCCGGTGCGTCCTTGTACTGCTCGGCAAGAAACGCACCGCCGTTGCGGCACGCCAGATTGTACGAGGTCGTGGAAACGGCATCGATCTCGGTGTCGGAGACCGGATTCACGTAGGCGATCACAGGGACACCCTGCGCGCGGGCCTCTTGCATCTTGGCGGCCATACCGGCCTCGGAGATCACACCGATGACAATGGCGTCAACGCCGAGCGATAGGCAGTCGTCGAACTGGGACAATTGCTTTGTAAGCTCTGTGTAACCCCCTGCGGCGAGAAAGGTCATTTTCAGCCCATACCGGCGCACCTCGTCCACCACGCCGTAGTTGATGCCGACCCACGAAGGATCCTTGAGATGCGGTGCCAGCACGCAGAGGTGCCATTTCTTCGTAACGTCGGCGGCCGATAGAGGAACATAGTCAATCGGTTCCGGCTTGACCGCGGCGGCATCGAAGTCCGCCGGAGACGTGTTGCTCAAGTCGTAGACCTTCATCGGCCACCACTCGTCGGCGTCCGCCGCGTGTCCCGACAACAGGAGCCCCGCACCGATGACTGCTGCGGACATAATGCCCGCCCAATCGAGAGATTTGCTTCGCATTCTCACGCCTCCCCATTTTCCGGCGCCGACCGCTAGCCGCCCGCCTCAACGGCGGGGCACGCGCAGCGGAACACCGCCCTGCTTGCAGTGTAGGCGTATAGCGTAAATATAAAATAATAGGAAGTTGCTAAATATAAAATCGGAACTGCCTATAATTGACGCCGCTCGGTGGCTGATCGGCTTGCCCGCCAAGTGGGCCGCGCACCGCGCTTGCGAATTTCAGTCGAATACGGTGGCGTTACCCATGCTGTTGTTCGGCGTGGAAATTTACCCCACATTGGAGTGGAATCCTGAGTGTTGTTCGGCGCAGTGGTTGGACGCCGATCGGCGCTGTAACCTATTGAGATGGCGTAATTTTGAGGGGTCAAAGTTGCGTGCTCTTGAGTAACAGATGCCTAAGCGATTGACAGCATTGGGTTCTGTTTTTCCTCTCCTTGCGTTTTCGGGACGAGTTGGAGCCCGAGTTTTCGGGCTTGGCGGTCGAGATGAGCGAACTTTCTGTTGAGGCGCCGCTTCTCGTAGGCGTCGATGCCCTGCTCGACGTATTTCTGGCCTTCGGTCACCATGAGGTAGATCAGGCAGGCGAGTTCGCGGGCGGTCGCCTTGATCGCAACGGGGGTGTCCATTCGGGCGAGCCTTGCGCGGTGCTTGGCGCCGATGAAGGTCTCGCTGCGGCGCGCGGCCATGGCCGCCATGCGCAGGGCCTGCCCGACGGGGTTGACCGCCTTCGGCGACTTGCCGGGGAGGTTCTTGCCGCCGCTGATCCTGGTTCCCGGCGCGAGCGCAAGCCAGGAGCAGAAGTGCTGGGCGGAGGGGAAGGCGGAGAAGTCCGGGCCGATCTCCGAGGCGATCACCAGTGCGGTACCGGGACCGATGGTGGGGATCGCGGTGAGGTCGACGCCCATCATCTTGCGCAACGCCAGGGCCTGGATGCCCTCCTTGCCGGTGTAGTTGCTTGCGGCGTTCGCAGAGCGGCTCGACGCGGTTTCGGAGGTCGTGCCGGGGGCATGGTCCGGTGCGCCGCCGTCCGGGAGATCGTCCGGCGGTGTCAGGCGCTCGATCTCGGCCATCACCCGGGCCTCGCAGTCGTCGATCTGCTGGGTCAGGAAGTCGTAGCGCTGCATGGCCTGTTCGAGGGCGAACAGATGCTCCTCGCGCCACGTCCCCTGAAGGCTCGCGGCGATCGTATCGGCGTCGGCCTTGATGCCCCGGTGGCAGAGCGTCGCCAGGCGCTCTGGGTCACGCTCGCCGTCGATGATCGCGCGCAGGATGCGCTGGCCGGTCAGTCCCGTGATGTTGGCGATCACCGAGTCGAGCTTGACGTTCATCTCGGTCAGCGCCTTCTGCATGTGCAGGACGCAGCGGGAGCGGTCCCCGGTCAGCCGCCTCATCTGGCGTGCGTAGGAGCGCAGCGGGCAAACCTCGTCGCCCGGACGGAACGCTCCCCGCAGCAGGCCGTAGGACATCAGCTGCCAGATCCACTGGCAGTCCAACACGTCGCTCTTGCGCCCGCCGATCTGCTTCGTCATGCGCGGCGGCACGAGCATCACCTCGAAGCCCGCGCGCTCCAGCGTCTCGTAGACCGGTATCCAGTAGACCGAGGTCGATTCCATCGCCACCTTGGTCACCCCACACGACGCTAGCCACGCCGCCATCTCCTCCAGATCGCGGGTAAAGGCGCCGAACGAACGCACCGGCTCCTCGGTGCGTTCCGGGTCGACCGCCACGAAATGCCGGTCCTTGCCGATGTCGATCCCTGCGCAGTCCGGGTTCACCACCCTGAGGCGCTGGGTTCTTCGAGACTTGCGCGCCATGGAACATCCTCCCAGGTTTCATCTCCGTCGCGAGCGGGGAGGAAGTATGCCTCCGGTGAAGACCGCGCCTCCCGTAGGTTGCGTTGGCCATGATTTTGGTGACCGACGGCTGGCCGGCGGTGTGGCTATCGGGGGGTGGTGGGCCGGCAGAGTCCGAAGGTTATGCGGCCAAGGCCTGTTGCCGGTCGGCCTTCCAGGACCAGGGCAGGAGTTCGTGCAGACGGGTCTGCGGCAGGTCGGCGATGCGGTCGAGGACGTCCGCCAGCCATGCCTGCGGGTCGACATCGTTGAGCTTCGCGGTGCCGATGAGCGTGTACATCACCGCTGCCCGCACGCCGCCGTGGTCGGAGCCGGCGAACAGCCATGATTTGCGTCCGAGCGCGATACCGCGCAGCGCCCGCTCCGCGGCGTTATTCGTGAGGCAGATCTGGCCGTCGTCGAGGAAGTGGACGAAGCTGTCCCAGCGCTTCAGCATGTAATCCATCGCCTTGGCAACGGCGGCGTGGCGCGAGAGCCCGGCACGTTCGGTCCGCATCCAGTCCTTGAGCTCCGCGACCAGCGGCGCGCTCCGCTCCTGGCGCACCGCCAGACGCTGCTCGGCGGGCGCGCCGTTGATGGCGCGTTCGATGTCGAACAGCGCGTCGATCCGCTTCACAGCCTCCAGCGCCAGCGGCGAGATCGGTGGTGCCTGCTTTCCGCGCCTCTTGTTCGCCGCAATGTCGGCGAGCTCGTAGAACTTGCGCCGGCTGTGACTCCAGCAGAGCGCCTCGGTCACGGGTCCCGGCGATCGGCCGTGCTCGTAGAGCCGCCTGTAGCCGGCATAGGCGTCGGCCTGCAGAATCCCGAAGAAGGTCCGAAGATGCTCAACAGGGTGATCGCCGGAGCGATTCCGGGAGTATCGGAACAGCACCGCCGGCGGGTCCCGGCCAGCGAACGGCGCGTCGTCGCGCACATAGACCCAGGCCCGCGCGGTGTCGGTCTTCCCCTTCGCCAGTACCGGCACCGGGGTGTCGTCGCCGTGCAGACGCGTAGCCGCCAGCACATGGTCCGCGATCAGATCATGAAGCGGCTTCAGAGCCGCCGCGCAGGTGCCTACCTGGTCGGCCAGCGTAGACAGGCTGAGATCGATCCCTTCGCGCGCGTAGCGCTCCCTCTGTCGATTCAACGGCTGATGCTGCCCGTACTTCTCGAAGAGAATCATTGCCAGCAGGTTCGGGCCCGCCCAGCCGCGGGGTGTCGCGTGGAAGGGCGCCGGCGGCTGCGATATCCGCTCACAGTCCCGGCACGTGAACTTCTCGCGCACCGTCTGAATCACCTTCCACCGGCGCGGGATCACCTCCAGCGTCTCCGTCACGTCCTCGCCGACTTTGGACAGCTTGTCCGACCCACAGCACGCGCAGGACGTGGGCACGGGAACCACCACGCGCTCGCGCGGCAGATGGTCGGGGAACGGTTTGCGCGAGGGCCTGCGGCGGACGAACCCCTTGACCTCAGTGCTCCCAGACGCCGCCTTCTCAGCCGCCAGCTCGTCCTCGGTTGCACTCGCCGTGAGCTCGTCGAGCGCGAGCTCCATCTGGTCGAGCAGGCGCTCCTTGCGCTCAGAGCGCCGGCCGTAGAGCGCCGGCCGTAGAGCGCGCGACGGAGCTTCTCGATCATCAGGGTCAAGGCGGCAATCTGCGCCTCGGCAGCCGACGCCCGCGCCTCCGACGCCGCAAGTGCCGCTCTGAGCGCTTCAGCGTCGTGCGAATCGGCGGCGGTCATGGCCGGGAGCGAATCACATCCGCCGCCTCCCGGCAATTCCTGACCGGGCCCGGCTACCAAGACCACGGTCAAACGCAGCTCAGCCCGCCCGCGACGGCCGCCAGGTGCGCACCGGGTTGCGCCACTCGATCCCTTCCAGCAGGTAGCCGAGTTGCGCCGCGCTGATCGATACCGCCCCGCCCACCGTCGATGGCCACGAGAACCGGCCCTGCTCCAGACGCTTGGCGTAGAGCGATATCCCCAGACCGTCGTGCCACAAAATTTTGACGAGGTCCCCGCGGCGACCGCGGAAAACATAGAGATCCCCCGCGTGGGGATCGCGGCCGAGGTCCTGCTGAACCTGCAGCGTCAGCGTGTTCATGCCGCGACGCATGTCTGTCACACCTGTCGCAAGCCATACCCGAACGCCACTCGGAACCGGGATCATCGACGCTCCAGGACCGCGACCACCCGCGCAAGCGCCGACCGGTCAACAGAGCGATCGACGATCACCCGGCGCTCGCCAGGCAGCACGATCTCCATGCGGCCCGTCGCCGGCGCGTCCTCCGCTGCAACACTCTCGGATGGCGGGTGCACCGTGGCCGCGCCCGCCTCGTGTCCTGTCGCCGCTCTCACGACCACCGGCACGAACCCGCCGCTCCCGGCATCGCGCTCCGGCTCCCGAAACAGCCGCCGCCACCTGAACACCTGATTGGCGTTGAGGTTGTAGCGCTGGGCGACCATCGGCACCGAAACCCCAGGCTCATGGGTCTCCGCTACGATCTGCCGCTTCTGCGCCTTGCTCCACCGACGGCGCCGACGGCGACGAACCAGTCCGCCGCTCTCCGCGCCCGCCTTCTCCTCGGCAACCGACATCAGCTAGGTGTCCACTAAACTCTTGGTGGACACCTACGAAGTGTCCACCTACCGATCACCCAGCCTGCCCAATCTCACGCCACCGGAACAGGCGGCCCTCACCGGAGGGATACGGAGGAACCATGTTCGAAGTCCCATTCTCTTGAACGAGGTCGCGGGAAACCCGCGCCATCAGTGACCGGAGGCGACAAAATGGTTCGGACCAAGCTCTTGAGTAACAGGTGCCTAAGCGATTGACAGCATTGGGTTCTGTTTTTCCTCTCCTTGCATTTTCGGGACGAGTTGGAGCCCGAGTTTTCGGGCTTGGCGGTCGAGATGAGCGAACTTTCTGTTGAGGCGCCGCTTCTCGTAGGCGTCGATGCCCTGCTCGACGTATTTCTGGCCTTCGGTCACCATGAGGTAGATCAGGCAGGCGAGTTCGCGGGCGGTCGCCTTGATCGCAACGGGGGTGTCCATTCGGGCGAGCCTTGCGCGGTGCTTGGCGCCGATGAAGGTCTCGCTGCGGCGCGCGGCCATGGCCGCCATGCGCAGGGCCTGCCCGACGGGGTTGACCGCCTTCGGCGACTTGCCGGGGAGGTTCTTGCCGCCGCTGATCCTGGTTCCCGGCGCGAGCGCAAGCCAGGAGCAGAAGTGCTGGGCGGAGGGGAAGGCGGAGAAGTCCGGGCCGATCTCCGAGGCGATCACCAGTGCGGTACCGGGACCGATGGTGGGGATCGCGGTGAGGTCGACGCCCATCATTCCGCGCAACGCCAGGGCCTGGATGCCCTCCTTGCCGGTGTAGTTGCTTGCGGCGTTCGCAGAGCGGCTCGACGCGGTTTCGGAGGTCGTGCCGGGGGCAGGGTCCGGCGCGCCGCCGTCCGGGAGATCGTCCGGCGGTGCCAGGCGCTCGATCTCGGCCATCACCCGGACCTCGCAGTCGTCGATCTGCTGGGTCAGGAAGTCGTAGCGCTGCATGGCCTGTTCGAGGGCGAAGAGGTGCTCCTCGCGCCACGTCCCCTGAAGGCTCGCGGCGATCGTATCGGCGTCGGCCTTGATGCCCCGGTGGCGGAGCGTCGCCAGGCGCTCTGGGTCACGCTCGCCGTCGATGATCGCGCGCAGGATGCGCTGGCCGGTCAGTCCCGTGATGTTGGCGATCACCGAGTCGAGCTTGACGTTCATCTCGGTCAGCGCCTTCTGCATGTGCAGGACGCAGCGGGAGCGGTCCCTGGTCAGCCGCCTCATCTGGCGTGCGTAGGAGCGCAGCGGGCAAACCTCGTCGCCCGGACGGAACGCTCCCCGCAGCAGGCCGTAGGACATCAGCTGCCAGATCCACTGGCAGTCCAGCACGTCGCTCTTGCGCCCGCCGATCTGCTTCGTCATGCGCGGCGGCACCAGCATCACCTCGAAGCCCGCGCGCTCCAGCGTCTCGTAGACCGGGATCCAGTAGACCGAGGTCGACTCCATCGCGACCTTGGTCACCCCGCACGACGCCAGCCACGCCGCCATCTCCTCCAGATCGCGGGTAAAGGAGCCGAACGAACGCACCGGCTCATCGCTGCGTTCCGGGTCGACCGCCACGAAATGCCGGTCCTTGCCGATGTCGATCCCTGCGCAGTCCGGGTTCACCACCCTGAGGCGCCGGGTTCTTCGAGACTTGCGCGCCATGGAACATCCTCCCAGGTTTCATCTCCGTCGCGAGTGGGGAGGAACCATGTTCGAAGTCCCATTCTCTTGAACGAGGTCACGGGAAACCCGCGCCATCAGTGACCGAGGCGACAAAATGGTTCGGACCAGGCTTAACATCGGGTGCCGCTACAGCACGCCAGTGCTCGAACGGCCTCTTCACCCCACCCGCAGCCAGTTCAAGCCCGAGGCGTCGCAGACACAAGCCCCCGTTACTCCCGCGACCGAGCCGGAGCGCCGCGCAGGTGGAGGCTTAACATCGGGTGCCGCTACAGCACGCCAGTGCGCAAACGGCCTCTTCACCCCACCCGCAGCCACTTCACGCCCGAGCCGTCGCAGACACAAGCCCCCGTTACTCCCGCGACCGAGCCGGAGCGACGCGCAGGTGGAAGCTCTTGAGTAACAGGTGCCTAAGCGATTGACAGCATTGGGTTCTGTTTTTCCTCTCCTTGCATTTTCGGGACGAGTTGGAGCCCGAGTTTTCGGGCTTGGCGGTCGAGATGAGCGAACTTTCTGTTGAGGCGCCGCTTCTCGTAGGCGTCGATGCCCTGCTCGACGTATTTCTGGCCTTCGGTCACCATGAGGTAGATCAGGCAGGCGAGTTCGCGGGCGGTCGCCTTGATCGCAACGGGGGTGTCCATTCGGGCGAGCCTTGCGCGGTGCTTGGCGCCGATGAAGGTCTCGCTGCGGCGCGCGGCCATGGCCGCCATGCGCAGGGCCTGCCCGACGGGGTTGACCGCCTTCGGCGACTTGCCGGGGAGGTTCTTGCCGCCGCTGATCCTGGTTCCCGGCGCGAGCGCAAGCCAGGAGCAGAAGTGCTGGGCGGAGGGGAAGGCGGAGAAGTCCGGGCCGATCTCCGAGGCGATCACCAGTGCGGTACCGGGACCGATGGTGGGGATCGCGGTGAGGTCGACGCCCATCATTCCGCGCAACGCCAGGGCCTGGATGCCCTCCTTGCCGGTGTAGTTGCTTGCGGCGTTCGCAGAGCGGCTCGACGCGGTTTCGGAGGTCGTGCCGGGGGCAGGGTCCGGCGCGCCGCCGTCCGGGAGATCGTCCGGCGGTGCCAGGCGCTCGATCTCGGCCATCACCCGGACCTCGCAGTCGTCGATCTGCTGGGTCAGGAAGTCGTAGCGCTGCATGGCCTGTTCGAGGGCGAAGAGGTGCTCCTCGCGCCACGTCCCCTGAAGGCTCGCGGCGATCGTATCGGCGTCGGCCTTGATGCCCCGGTGGCGGAGCGTCGCCAGGCGCTCTGGGTCACGCTCGCCGTCGATGATCGCGCGCAGGATGCGCTGGCCGGTCAGTCCCGTGATGTTGGCGATCACCGAGTCGAGCTTGACGTTCATCTCGGTCAGCGCCTTCTGCATGTGCAGGACGCAGCGGGAGCGGTCCCTGGTCAGCCGCCTCATCTGGCGTGCGTAGGAGCGCAGCGGGCAAACCTCGTCGCCCGGACGGAACGCTCCCCGCAGCAGGCCGTAGGACATCAGCTGCCAGATCCACTGGCAGTCCAGCACGTCGCTCTTGCGCCCGCCGATCTGCTTCGTCATGCGCGGCGGCACCAGCATCACCTCGAAGCCCGCGCGCTCCAGCGTCTCGTAGACCGGGATCCAGTAGACCGAGGTCGACTCCATCGCGACCTTGGTCACCCCGCACGACGCCAGCCACGCCGCCATCTCCTCCAGATCGCGGGTAAAGGAGCCGAACGAACGCACCGGCTCATCGCTGCGTTCCGGGTCGACCGCCACGAAATGCCGGTCCTTGCCGATGTCGATCCCTGCGCAGTCCGGGTTCACCACCCTGAGGCGCCGGGTTCTTCGAGACTTGCGCGCCATGGAACATCCTCCCAGGTTTCATCTCCGTCGCGAGTGGGGAGGAACCATGTTCGAAGTCCCATTCTCTTGAACGAGGTCACGGGAAACCCGCGCCATCAGTGACCGAGGCGACAAAATGGTTCGGACCAGGCTCTTGAGTAACAGGTGCCTAAGCGATTGACAGCATTGGGTTCTGTTTTTCCTCTCCTTGCATTTTCGGGACGAGTTGGAGCCCGAGTTTTCGGGCTTGGCGGTCGAGATGAGCGAACTTTCTGTTGAGGCGCCGCTTCTCGTAGGCGTCGATGCCCTGCTCGACGTATTTCTGGCCTTCGGTCACCATGAGGTAGATCAGGCAGGCGAGTTCGCGGGCGGTCGCCTTGATCGCAACGGGGGTGTCCATTCGGGCGAGCCTTGCGCGGTGCTTGGCGCCGATGAAGGTCTCGCTGCGGCGCGCGGCCATGGCCGCCATGCGCAGGGCCTGCCCGACGGGGTTGACCGCCTTCGGCGACTTGCCGGGGAGGTTCTTGCCGCCGCTGATCCTGGTTCCCGGCGCGAGCGCAAGCCAGGAGCAGAAGTGCTGGGCGGAGGGGAAGGCGGAGAAGTCCGGGCCGATCTCCGAGGCGATCACCAGTGCGGTACCGGGACCGATGGTGGGGATCGCGGTGAGGTCGACGCCCATCATTCCGCGCAACGCCAGGGCCTGGATGCCCTCCTTGCCGGTGTAGTTGCTTGCGGCGTTCGCAGAGCGGCTCGACGCGGTTTCGGAGGTCGTGCCGGGGGCAGGGTCCGGCGCGCCGCCGTCCGGGAGATCGTCCGGCGGTGCCAGGCGCTCGATCTCGGCCATCACCCGGACCTCGCAGTCGTCGATCTGCTGGGTCAGGAAGTCGTAGCGCTGCATGGCCTGTTCGAGGGCGAAGAGGTGCTCCTCGCGCCACGTCCCCTGAAGGCTCGCGGCGATCGTATCGGCGTCGGCCTTGATGCCCCGGTGGCGGAGCGTCGCCAGGCGCTCTGGGTCACGCTCGCCGTCGATGATCGCGCGCAGGATGCGCTGGCCGGTCAGTCCCGTGATGTTGGCGATCACCGAGTCGAGCTTGACGTTCATCTCGGTCAGCGCCTTCTGCATGTGCAGGACGCAGCGGGAGCGGTCCCTGGTCAGCCGCCTCATCTGGCGTGCGTAGGAGCGCAGCGGGCAAACCTCGTCGCCCGGACGGAACGCTCCCCGCAGCAGGCCGTAGGACATCAGCTGCCAGATCCACTGGCAGTCCAGCACGTCGCTCTTGCGCCCGCCGATCTGCTTCGTCATGCGCGGCGGCACCAGCATCACCTCGAAGCCCGCGCGCTCCAGCGTCTCGTAGACCGGGATCCAGTAGACCGAGGTCGACTCCATCGCGACCTTGGTCACCCCGCACGACGCCAGCCACGCCGCCATCTCCTCCAGATCGCGGGTAAAGGAGCCGAACGAACGCACCGGCTCATCGCTGCGTTCCGGGTCGACCGCCACGAAATGCCGGTCCTTGCCGATGTCGATCCCTGCGCAGTCCGGGTTCACCACCCTGAGGCGCCGGGTTCTTCGAGACTTGCGCGCCATGGAACATCCTCCCAGGTTTCATCTCCGTCGCGAGTGGGGAGGAACCATGTTCGAAGTCCCATTCTCTTGAACGAGGTCACGGGAAACCCGCGCCATCAGTGACCGAGGCGACAAAATGGTTCGGACCAGGCTTAACATCGGGTGCCGCTACAGCACGCCAGTGCTCGAACGGCCTCTTCACCCCACCCGCAGCCAGTTCAAGCCCGAGGCGTCGCAGACACAAGCCCCCGTTACTCCCGCGACCGAGCCGGAGCGCCGCGCAGGTGGTGGAGTTGACCCGGTTTCGTGGACGGTTATGGATTTGGGCGAGCGGGGGGTAGCTGGCTCCTTTCGTAGTTGACGGGCGACTGATATCCGATGGCGGAGTGGCGCCGTCGTGGATTGTACCAGCCCTCGATGAACTCGAAGACGGCCATCCGTGCTTCGGCATGAGACCGGAACCTCCGGCGCTCGAGCAGCTCGCATTCGAGGGTCGCGAAGAAGCTCTCGCACATCGCATTGTCGTAGCAATCCCCGACCGATCCGGTGGAGGGGCGCACGCCGGCGTCCCGGCATCGCTTGCCGAAGGCGAGCGAGGTGTACTGCGATCCCTGGTCGCTATGGTGGATCACGCCGTCGGGCCGACGCTGCCAGAGCGCCATGTCGAGGGCATCGAGCACGAGCTGTGTGCGCAGGTGGTTGGCCATGGACCAGCCGACCACGCGGCGGCTGAAGGCATCCAGCACGACGGCGAGGTACAGGAACCCGGCCCAGGTGGGGATGTAGGTGATGTCCGCGACCCAGAGCCGATCGGGTGCGTCGACGGTGAAGTCGCGCTCGACCAGATCCGGTGCCGCTCGGGTGCGCGCGTCCCGTACCGTCGTCCGTGTCCCCTTGCGCCGACTGATGCCCCTCAAGCCGGCACGGCGCATCAATCTGGCGATCCGCTTGCGGCCCACAGCGTGGCCTTGAGCGACGAGTTCGGCATGAACGCGGGGGGTGCCGTAGGTCCCGCGCGAGGCGCGGTGGATGTCACGGATGCGATCGAGCATTGCTCCGTCGCTCTCGGCGCGGGCCGACGGCGCCCGGCCTTGCCACGCGTAGTACCCGCTGGCGGAGACCCCCAGCAGCCGGCACATCGTGGCGACAGGATAGAAGGCCCGGTTGGCTCTCACGAACTCGAAGACCCGGACGGGATCGAGCCGGTCTCCCGAGCAAACCAGGCCGCGGCTTTTGCCAGTATCTCGCGCTCCTGGCGCAGCCGGCGGTTCTCACGCCTGAGCCGTCGCAGCTCCTCGCGCTCGGCACTGGTCAAGCCGTCATGTGAGCGGCCCTCGTCCCGGTCGGCCTGGCCGACCCAGTTACGGATCGACTGAGCGGAAGGCTCGAACTCCCGAGCCAGCTCCTCCGGCGAGCGGCCCGAGCGAACCAGCTCGACCATCTGCTCCCGGAAACCGGATGGATAGGGTGGACGTGTCATCGGCATCGTGGACTCCTTTCTCCCAACTGATCAGGTGTCCACCGAAACGGGGCAAGTCCAGTGGAGGCTCTTGAGTAACAGGTGCCTAAGCGATTGACAGCATTGGGTTCTGTTTTTCCTCTCCTTGCATTTTCGGGACGAGTTGGAGCCCGAGTTTTCGGGCTTGGCGGTCGAGATGAGCGAACTTTCTGTTGAGGCGCCGCTTCTCGTAGGCGTCGATGCCCTGCTCGACGTATTTCTGGCCTTCGGTCACCATGAGGTAGATCAGGCAGGCGAGTTCGCGGGCGGTCGCCTTGATCGCAACGGGGGTGTCCATTCGGGCGAGCCTTGCGCGGTGCTTGGCGCCGATGAAGGTCTCGCTGCGGCGCGCGGCCATGGCCGCCATGCGCAGGGCCTGCCCGACGGGGTTGACCGCCTTCGGCGACTTGCCGGGGAGGTTCTTGCCGCCGCTGATCCTGGTTCCCGGCGCGAGCGCAAGCCAGGAGCAGAAGTGCTGGGCGGAGGGGAAGGCGGAGAAGTCCGGGCCGATCTCCGAGGCGATCACCAGTGCGGTACCGGGACCGATGGTGGGGATCGCGGTGAGGTCGACGCCCATCATTCCGCGCAACGCCAGGGCCTGGATGCCCTCCTTGCCGGTGTAGTTGCTTGCGGCGTTCGCAGAGCGGCTCGACGCGGTTTCGGAGGTCGTGCCGGGGGCAGGGTCCGGCGCGCCGCCGTCCGGGAGATCGTCCGGCGGTGCCAGGCGCTCGATCTCGGCCATCACCCGGACCTCGCAGTCGTCGATCTGCTGGGTCAGGAAGTCGTAGCGCTGCATGGCCTGTTCGAGGGCGAAGAGGTGCTCCTCGCGCCACGTCCCCTGAAGGCTCGCGGCGATCGTATCGGCGTCGGCCTTGATGCCCCGGTGGCGGAGCGTCGCCAGGCGCTCTGGGTCACGCTCGCCGTCGATGATCGCGCGCAGGATGCGCTGGCCGGTCAGTCCCGTGATGTTGGCGATCACCGAGTCGAGCTTGACGTTCATCTCGGTCAGCGCCTTCTGCATGTGCAGGACGCAGCGGGAGCGGTCCCTGGTCAGCCGCCTCATCTGGCGTGCGTAGGAGCGCAGCGGGCAAACCTCGTCGCCCGGACGGAACGCTCCCCGCAGCAGGCCGTAGGACATCAGCTGCCAGATCCACTGGCAGTCCAGCACGTCGCTCTTGCGCCCGCCGATCTGCTTCGTCATGCGCGGCGGCACCAGCATCACCTCGAAGCCCGCGCGCTCCAGCGTCTCGTAGACCGGGATCCAGTAGACCGAGGTCGACTCCATCGCGACCTTGGTCACCCCGCACGACGCCAGCCACGCCGCCATCTCCTCCAGATCGCGGGTAAAGGAGCCGAACGAACGCACCGGCTCATCGCTGCGTTCCGGGTCGACCGCCACGAAATGCCGGTCCTTGCCGATGTCGATCCCTGCGCAGTCCGGGTTCACCACCCTGAGGCGCCGGGTTCTTCGAGACTTGCGCGCCATGGAACATCCTCCCAGGTTTCATCTCCGTCGCGAGTGGGGAGGAACCATGTTCGAAGTCCCATTCTCTTGAACGAGGTCACGGGAAACCCGCGCCATCAGTGACCGAGGCGACAAAATGGTTCGGACCAGGCTTAACATCGGGTGCCGCTACAGCACGCCAGTGCTCGAACGGCCTCTTCACCCCACCCGCAGCCAGTTCAAGCCCGAGGCGTCGCAGACACAAGCCCCCGTTACTCCCGCGACCGAGCCGGAGCGCCGCGCAGGTGGAGGCTTAACATCGGGTGCCGCTACAGCACGCCAGTGCTCGAACGGCCTCTTCACCCCACCCGCAGCCAGTTCAAGCCCGAGGCGTCGCAGACACAAGCCCCCGTTACTCCCGCGACCGAGCCGGAGCGCCGCGCAGGTGGAGGCTTAACAACAATCGTACTCGACATGGACAGCTCCGTCAGCCCGACCCATGGTGATCATCGGACCTGCCCTTTGAGCGATTTCGAGCCACGCTCAACCTGGCTGAAGGGTGCCACATGGGAAATCCCGGCTTAGAGCTGCGCGCCTGGGCGATGGGCAGATCGGCGATGCGGGCGTACTCGCCGGTCGCGAACGAGCCAGGGTCGTTCAGATAGTCCAGCATCAGATCGGTCGCATCGAGACCCCAGAAAAGCTCCCCGCCAATGGCAAAGGTGGGGACGCCGAAGACCCCGCGCTCTGCGGCCTCCCCGGTGCCCTGCCGGAGCGCCGCCTTGACCGGAGGCGCAGAGATCAGCGCATCGGCGTCCGCGATGCCGAGGCGGGCGGTGAGCACCTGCCACTCCTCATCGCGGGAAAGGTCGCGCCCTTCCGCCCACACGGCATCGAAGACCGCGCGCACGAGCGCCGGATCGGCACCCTGGGCCACGGCGAGCCAGAGCGGGCGCAGCGGGTTGAAGGGGTGCGCCGGCGGTATGCGAAAGGGGATGCCGTGCCGCGCCGCGTACCAGTGGCACCAGCGATAGGTCTGCAGGCGCTTGGCCGGAATCTCCGCCGGCCCCTTGTGCTGCCAATGGCCGAGGAGCCCGGCGAACAGAACCGGGCGAAGGGTCACCTCAAGATCGGGCGGCAACCGGTCGAACTGAGTGAGTTGCAGATAGGAGAAGGGGGAGAAAAAATCGAAGTACCAGTCGGCGGCCCGCATCGGCCCGTCCCCTGCGCTCGAGCATCCGGGTTGCCGGCGGATTGTGCCCGGTTTCGGCCCGCCTGCGCGAGGCCCGAGGGGTGCCGGGCGGGCGGAGACGACGGAGGAGAGATGAGCGATACGGAGCGCGAGGCGCGGATCGACCTTGCGGCGGCCTACCGGATGGCGTGCCATCACGGGCTCAACGAGGGCGTCTGCAACCACTTTTCCCTCATGCTGCCGGGAAGCAGCGACTGCTTCCTGCTGATCGCCTACGGCACCCACTGGAGCGAGGTGCGCGCCAGCACGCTCCTCGTCGTGGACATGGACGGCCGTGTGCTCGAGGGCGAGGGAGATGTGGAGGAGACTGCCGTCTGTCTTCACGCCCCCCTCCACAGGGCGCGCCCCGACCTGCGCTGCCTGATGCACACCCATCAGCCCCAGGTGCTGGCGCTCGCCATGATCGAGGACGGGCAGCTGGAGCCCGCGAGCCAGAACGCGCTTCGCTTCAGCCATCGCATCGCCTACGACCGGGCGTATCAGGGCGTTGCCCTTGCCGAAAGCGAGGGCGACCGCGTGGCCCGTGCGATGGACGGTAAAGACATCCTTTTCATGGGCAATCACGGCGTGATGGTGGGGGGCGCCGACGTCGCCAAGACCTACGACGACCTCTATTACCTGGAGCGCGCGGCGATGGTTCAGATCCTCGCCATGAGCACGGGCCGCCCGCTTATGCCGATCCCGCCCGAGATGGAGGCGGAAGCCGTGCGGCAGTTATCGAGGGACAACAGGCACCGCTACGCGACCGAGCATTTCGCGGCGATCAAACGGATTCTCGACCGCGTCGAGCCGGACTACCGTGACTAGGAGCGTGCGCCGTAGAAAAATCCGCGCGGCGAAGTTGGTATTGGATGGGGTGTGGGTGGATTGGCGTCAGGGGGCAGTATGATGCGACACGCCAGTTGCGTTTGGGAACTGCCCGATGCCGACCACGTATCGTCCCTACCAGCCGGAGCAGCCCTTGCTTCTGCCGCCGGACTTGCAGGAGTGGGTTCCCCCAGGGCACCTGGCTCATCACGTCAGCGATGTGGTCGATGCACTGGACTTGACGGCGTTCTATGCGCCCTACGAGGGGGACGGTCGACGCAACGCCCCCTACGAGCCGTCGATGATGGTCAAGGTGCTGATCTATGCCTACGCGACGGGCACATTCTCCTCGCGTGCGGTGGCGAGAAAGCTGGAGGAGGATGTAGCGTTTCGGATGCTCGCGGCGGGCAACTTCCCGCAACATCGCACGGTATGTGAGTTCCGCCGCCGACATCTGGCGGAGTTCAGCGAGCTGTTTGTGGGGGTGGTGCAGGTGGCGCGCGAGATGGGACTGGCGCGGTTCGGCAAGCTCTCGGTCGACGGGACGAAGGTGCGAGCGAACGCGAGCAAGCGCAAGGCGATGAGCTATGAGCGGATGGGCAAAGAGGCGGCTCGCTTGCAGGCGGAGATCGAGGCGCTGCTGACGAAGGCGGGGATGGTGGACGCCGAAGAAGACGATCGTTGGGGCGAGGATTTCCGGGGCGACGAGTTGCCCGAGGAGTTGCAACGCAGGGAGAAGCGCCTGGCGGCGATCCAGGCAGCCAAAGCGCGTTTGGAGGCGGCGCAACGCGGGCGCGACGCTGAGCGCGGGCGCGAGCCTGGGCAGGACCGCAATCCCCGGGGCGGGCGGCCCTACAAGCGGGCCTACGGCGAGCCCGCGCCGAAGGCGCAGAGCAATTTCACCGATCCCGAGAGCCAGATCATGAAGACCAGCAGCGAGGGATTCCAGCAGTGCTACAACGCGCAGATGGCGGTCGATGGGGAGCACCAGATCATCGTCGCGACTCAGGTGGGGCCACAGGCCAGCGACCAGGGTCAGCTGGTGGGGATGCTCGACGAGATCAACGAGACGTTTGGGGTCGAGCCTGCGGTGGTACTGGCCGATGCGGGCTACTGCAACGAGCCGAATCTGTTGGAGCTGGAAGATCGCGGCATCGACGCGCACGTAGCGCTGGGGCGTGAAGGCAAGTCCCAGGTGGCGGTCGACCCGGCCCGGCTCCCTGCCACGCACCGCATGGGTGAGAAACTGGCGCGCCCCGCGGGCAAAGCCCGGTACGCGCAACGCAAGTGGCTCTCGGAGGCGCCGAACGGGTGGATCAAGGAGGTGCTCGGATTCCGACGATTCAGCCTGCGAGGCTTGGCGAAGGTGCGCGGCGAGTGGGACCTCGTGTGCTTGGCGTTGAACATCAAGCGGATGGGGACGGTGGCCACGTGCTGAGGCAGGTGCTGGCCTGCCAACGCACTTGCTCCGGGGCGCGCAGTGCCCATCGACCGCGTATGAAACGCGAATCTCTTCCGTTCCGGCCTTCCGGTCTGGGACTTCCATCCCAGAGTCGGGCGGGCCAGATGTCCACACTCGGGCCAAGATCCCACCTCTCCGGCGGCCGCGCGCCAATCGCCCAGCATCAAAACTTCTACGGCGCACGCTCCTAGGCGCACGATCGGTGGGCTTGCCGTGCTGAGCTTGACCGAGAACGACCGTGAGACGCGATGACTGATCCAGAGATTGCCGACTGTATCAACGATACCTGCCCTTGGTCGGGGGAGCCGGTACAAGCCGACTCCCTGACCGAGTACAACGACGTCGTCGTCGGCTTCTGCAATCCCGGGTGCCGCGACAAGTTCGACACCGCGCTCCGCCACTTCGAGAAGGCGAAGGCGTCGTGAGGCGCACGGTAAGGTCGCGCCAGCACGCCCCCGCCACCGGTCAGACCGGCGGTCGGTGGTGGGCCCACGGCCGCGCGCGTTCGTAGTCGGCCGCGGCGCGGAACACCGAGACATCGTCGTAGGTGCGCCCGACGATCTGGATGCCCGTGGGCACCCCGTTGGAGCCGAAGCCGCTCGGCACGCTCGCGACCGGGCATTCCGGCACCAAGTTGAACGCGTAAGGGAGCTGCCACTGCACGTACATGTCGCCGGGGTGGTTGGAGGTAGTGAGCCGTTTGCCGTTGATGCGAAACTCCGTGTCGCTCAAATCCTGGTCGATCGGCAGCGCCGGCACCGCGTTGGTCGGGCAGACCAAGATGTCGTGTTCCTCCAGGATGGGCGCGAGGGTGCGGTACATCTCGCCGCGCACAGAGTTGGTGCGGTAGAAACGCGTGAGGCTGTGCTGGGAGCCACGCTCCAGGATGCCGCGCACGAAGCCGTCGATGTCGTACTTACAGCGCGGATATTTGTCGCCGAACGTGGCCCAGAACAGCCCTTCCCAGATCACGGTCCAGGCGTCGAGCACGCTCTTGTCCCAGCCGACATCCACCTCGTGCACCGTGCAGCCGAGTTCACGGAAGGCCTGGAGCGTGTCCCGCGTGTTTTTCTGAACCTCTGCATCCACCTCGAAGTAGCCGAGGTCCATGGAGAACGCAACCTTCCAGCCCTTGATCGGCTCCAGCGTCTCCGGGATTTCCAACTTGGGGCGGATCGAGCAAATGTCGTCCAGGTGAGGACCCGCCGTCACGTTCTGCATCAGCGCGGCGTCGGCAACGCTGCGGGTCATTGGGCCATAGTGCAGCAGCGATTCGCGCGGATGATCGCGGTCGGTGGGGTTGCGGCCGAAGGGCGGTTTGAAGCCGAAAATTCCGCAGCAGCCCGCCGGGATGCGGATCGAGCCGCCGCCGTCGGTCCCATCGGCCAGCGGGGTCATGCCCGACGCGACCGCCGCACCCGCCCCGCCTGACGAGCCGCCGGGGCCGAAATCCAGGTTCCACGGGTTGCGCGTGGTGCCCCAGAGTTCGCTTCGCGTGTGCCCCGCATGGGCCATTTCAGGCGTGGTGGACCGCGCATGCATGATCCCGCCGGCATCGAGGATGCGTTCCACCGTCGGCGCCGAGAAATCGGGCACGTGGTCGGCGAAGATGCGCGAGCCGAAGGTGGTGATCTCGCCCTTGACCGCGTGGAAGTCCTTGATGACGACCGGCACCCCTTCGAGGGGGCGCGTCTCGGCCCCGGATGCGTAGGCTTGTTCCGCTGCCCGCGGAGTTATGCCCGATTTTGGGTGACGGCGTGATCAGGCGGCGGCGCGAGTTTTGGTTTCGTCGACCTGCATACCGTCTTTGAATCTCACCCCTTCGATGATCATGGGCAACTGATTGTTTCCCATGAGCCGCCGCCAGGTCTTGCTGGCGGTGGTGATCAGCTTGAAGACCATGGCCAGAGTTGTCCCGTGAGACAAGCAGCCCTTGGTGCGCACGGTGCGGTGGCGGACGGTAGCGAAGACGCTTTCGATGGGGTTGGTCGTCCTGATATGCCGCCAGTGCTCGGCCGGGAAGTCGTAGAAGGCCAGCAAGGCGTCGCGGTCCTTTGTCAAGCAGGCGACGGCTTGGGGGTATTTGGCGCCGTACTTGGCGGCGAAAGTATTCATCGCCCTCTCGGCCTCGGCGCGGCCATCCGCCATCCAGATATCATGCAGGGCAGCTTTGGCGGCCGTTTGTCGCGACTTCGCCAGCTTGTTCAAGACATTGGCTGTCTTGTGGACCCAACAGCGCTGGCGGCGGGTGTCGGGAAAGATCTCCTCCAGCGCCTTCCAGAAGCCCAGAGCGCCATCGCCGATGGCGAGCTCGGGACCAGCCCGCGCCCGCGCAGGCATGCCAGCAACTCACGCCAGCTCTGGGCGCTCTCGCGCACCCCCGCCTGGAAGCCCACGAGTTCCTTGCGTCCCTCCGGCGTGGCGCCGATGAGGACCAGAATGCATTGCTTTTCGTCCTCCAGCCGACCCTGGAGATAGATGCCATCGGCCCACATGTAGACGCAGCGTCGGGCCGACAGGTCGCGCCGGCGCCAGCGCTCGTGCTCGGCCTCCCACTCCGCCTTCAGGCGGCCGATCACCTGCGCCGACAAGCCAGAGGCGTCCTTGCCGAGCAACGCCTCCAGCGCCTCCTGGAAGTCCCCGCTGGACACGCCACGAAGGTAGAGCGTCGGCAAAACCGCATCCAGCGACCGCGTCCGCCGCGCGAAACGGGGCAGAATGGCCGACGTGAAACGGATGCGCTCTCCTCCGACGCTGGCACGGTCCCGGACCTTCGGGCACCGCACAGACACAGGACCAATGCCAGTCAGGATCGCCCGTTCCGGCCCGTGGCCATGACGCACCAGGCGCCGGCGGCCGTCTTCGGTCTTCAGATGTTCATGCGCCGCCAGCACGGCGGCAACCTCCGCTTCAATGGCCTGTGCCAGGAGCTCGCGAGCTCCGGCGCGGAGTACTGCGGTCAGCGGATCGGCCGTCACCCCTGGATGGTGCAGCGCGACAACACTATCTTCCGTCATGGCGTATCACTCCTTGCTTGAAGACCGGGAGGCTTCGTCACCCCCCACGATACGCCACCTCCTTCTCTCAGCCCGTCACCCACTCTCGGCCATAGCTCCTGCCCGCGCCTGTTCCAGCGCACGCTGGTAGAAGGTGTAGGTGTAGGCGTTGATCTTGGGGTTCACCGCCTCGGAGCGAGCGATGACGGCGGACATCAGCTCCACCGGCGAGAGCGTCTTCGCGCGGAACCGCCCGATCGCCTCGGTCGCGGTCATGTAACAGAGATCATCGGATGCCATCGGTTCCTCCCGCTGTCGATCGATTGGCTTGTTCAGTCGAGCATAGCCGCATGCGCGCCGAAACAAAGATTGATTTCTCGGTTGGAGACGTAGGCTTGGCGGTTGCACCGACGGCCGATCCGCGCGAGCCTGCGGCGATCAACCGGCTTCGGGAGGAATCGGCATGGCGGCGAAACGTGTGGTGTTGACCGGCTACGAGCCCTGGTCGCACGCGCGCGAAAACACCACCCTCGACCTGCTCGCCAGGGCGCGCGAGCGGAATTTCGCCGACATCGAGCTGATTACACTCCGCGTGCCGGTGGAGAGCGCCCGGATCGAGCCCCTGGTGGTTGAAGCCCTGGACACCCACCGGCCCGACGTATGGATTAGCCTCGGGCTCTATCCCTGCAGCCCGGTCGTCTCGGTCGAGCGCACCGCGGCCAACATCAAGGATTTTCCGGTTTAATTTTTCCTCCTCGGCCAGTCGAGGCCATTCAGTGCCAAGCGTGCCCTAACTGACTGTATTTGTTAGTCATAATATTCTACCCGGCGTTCCCACCCCCTTGCATTGACGACAGAAATACCCTCTGATACGCTGACCAGTTGATGCTGCACGTTCGCCGCTTGATTGCATGCTTCCGGTCCCTCGGCTCGGGCCCGGGCACGCGTCGGGGACCGTCATGCCGAAGAAAAGCCACCCTCCGCCTCACCACCCGCAGCGTCGCGGCCCTTCCGGTCACCGGCAAGGACACCGTTTACTGGGACCGCGACTTCAGGGGCTTCGGCGTCAGAAATTTCGCCAAAACCAAAACGTTCTGACAATTTTATTATAACCTATTGATACCTCAGCGAAATTCAATACGCCTTCATTCAATTCGGAATCCCACAGATAGGCGCCGTCTGCCCGTGCAATGACGCGGGCGCCCTTGGCCGCCAGCTCGGCGTGGTTCGCGAAAGGGTGAATGTGATGCTCGCGATCGAGCGCCTGCCAGTACGCCGTCGTCTTGTTCTGCAGCCCAGTGCTCGCCACCGCTCGCCTCCCGATCGCTGTGCATCCGACGTGCCGCTGGTGCCCGGCCGATCGTCCGATCCGACGGTGCCGATGTCGCGTAACTGTTCGGGTTCGACCGACGAAAGGCCCGGCCGGTATCGGGTTGACAGGGCCTCAGGAAGCCCGGCGGGCGCACCTGCCGGAGCCGGCCCGCAACGGGGTGATAGTGTTCGACCCGACTTTCGACGTTCCGCACCCACGACGAACCCCCATCGAGCGGCAAGGGTTGAATGTTAGTGCATCGCCGGTTTCTCCGCCAAGCTGGCCGCCTGGCTCGGCGGGATGTCCTCTTCTGGCGTCGGCCTGCACCACACCTCGGCGCTGGTTGCCGACGAAACGACCCGCATGGCGCTTGCACGCTGCCCCCAGGCAGACGGGTGCATCGGGCTGGGGATCGACCTGGCGACGCAGGCGGTGGCGGAGGTGAAAGACATCGCCGCCGTCGTACTCTGGCGCCGGCCGAGCGGGGTGGAGCTCAAGACCCTGAACGCAGTCGGCCGAGGCCCTGGCGGCCGTCATGTGCTGCGCCGGTTCTTGGGTCGCGCCTGGTTGATGGCGCGCCCATCCGAATCGCCGGAACATCTTGCGGTTGCCGCGGACGATGGCGAAATCACAAAGCCGAGCCGATTGCGTTCGCATAGGACACCGAACCGTCATAGCTCCCAGCGCCATCACCGCACGTCGGAACGTTCACTCTCGGCCTGGGCGGCAAGCAGTGTGAACGATTGCCGTACTCATGACAGAGGGCGACAGGCACTGGAACGAATCCTTTTTCAATGTGCTTACAAGGCTTTGACATGACAATTTTGGAGATTGGAGCGGGAGAGAATTCTAGTGCCAAGCCAGTGGATTATATGCCGTCTGTGAATGGGCCACCGAGTGGGATACTAGAACTGGTGAGAAATCCGGGCTAACGGATCCGCGTGCGGAGTAAGTCGAGATAGACCGCAGCGACCACGACGATGCCGAGGATGATCTGCTGGATCGTGCCGTCGACCCGAATCAAGTTCATGCCGATGGAGAGAATCGTGACGAAGAGCGCACCGTAGACGGCGTGAATCACCTTGCCCTCTCCGCCGCGTAGACTGACCCCGCCAATCACGGCCGCAGCGATGCTCTGAAGCATCAGGCCCCCGCCCAGATTGGGCTCGCCCGAGCCTGTGCGCGCCGTCAGCAGAAACGCCCCGATCGTCACGAAAAGCGAACAGATGACGTAGGCGAAGGTGAGGTGGAGGCGGCTGCGAAGCCCGGCAACGTGCGCCGCCCGCGGGTTGCTCCCGATCACGTAGAGGCTCCGGCCGAGCACCGAGTGGTTGAGGATCACGTAGGCCGTGACAAGCACAAGAATGGCGCCGATGAGCGGCACCGGGATGCCGATCACCGTGCCGCGGCTCAAAGTGTTGGTGAGCTCGACCGGCAGGTTGAACACCGGAAAACCGTCTGAGAGGGTCGTCGCGAACCCCATGCATATACCCTGCATGCCGAGAGTGACGACGAATGGGTTGATCCGGAACACGGAGACACAGACCCCGTTCACCGTGCCTGCTGCCAGCCCCGCGCAGAGCCCAACCGCACAGCCGGCAAGGATGGCGAGCACGATGGCGTCCGGGCTCCCCTCAAGCACGCTCAGCATCACGAGCCCGCTCGAGACGCTCACTAACGAGAGCAGCTGGCCGACGGAGAGGTCGAAGCCGCGGGTCAACAGCGCGAACATCTGACCGGTGGCGATGATCGCCAGGTAGCTCGCCTGCTTCAGGATGTTGATTGCATTGTCGCCGGAATGAAAAGCGGGCTCGATCAGGCCAAAGCCGAGATACATCAGCGCGATGATGATCGGCAGAACGCCATAGAGGACGAGCAGGTTGAGCATGACCCGCATCGGTCGTCGGCGGACTGCCTCGGGCTGCGACACGACTGTCATTGGCGCCGACCCTTAATATTCATTTGGTCGAGGCCGACGGCGATGATCAAGACCGCACCGATCACGATCGTCTGGATCTTGCTGTCCACGCGGAGGAGATTCATGCCGTTCGCTACCAACGCCAGGAACAGCGCGCCCAGTGCGACCAACTCGACGCGCCCGACCCCGCCGCGCAGGCTTACCCCGCCGATTACGGCGGCAGCGATGCTTTCGAGCATCAGGGTCGTGCCAAGGGTCGCCTCGCCGGAGCCGACGCGGGCGGTCAACAAAACGCCCGTGACCGCCGCAAGGAACGAGCACATCGTGTAGGTGATGATGATGTAGGCGATCGTCGGGATGCCGGAGACGCGGGACGCATGGATATTCCCGCCGATCGCATAGATATAGCGCCCAAGCCGAGTCCAGTTCATGATCCACCAGAGCACAGCGATCATGCCTGCGGTGAGGTAGACGGAGACCGGCAGGTTGAACCAGCGCAGTCGGCCGAACTCGCGCGTGAACTCGTCCGGCAAGCCGTAGACGGGAACGCCACGGGTCGCGTAGAGCGCGACGCCGAGCGCGATCGACATCGTACCGAGCGTCACCATGAACGGGCTGACCCGTAGGATGGCCACGGTGACGCCGTTGAGCACGCCGATCGCCGAGCCGACCACGAGCCCGACCGCCAAGCCGACGATGATGGCGAGCGAGGTTGCGTCAGGCCAGGCGCTGTGGAGTTCGGCCATCGCGATGCCGGTGGCCACGCTCGTAAGCGCAACCACGGCGCCGACCGAAAGGTCAAAACCACCGATGATCAACACCATCATCTGGCCGGCGGAGATGATCATCAGGTAGGACGAGTTTCTGAGGACGTTGATCAGGTTGGCACCGCGCCAGAACTTCGGCTCGTAAAGGCCAAAGAAGATGAAGAGCACGATGAGAAGGATCGGGAGGAGACCGACAGCCGGGCTCCGCTCAAGAATGCGCCGCCAAGTCGGCAGCCCCCGGTCCGCTTCGAAGCCGGTCCCGGTCATGGCGTGCGCCTAACCGGCTGCCGCGCCGCCTGGCCGGATCGTGGGCCGGCCCCGAAGAACGAGGAGAGCACTGCCTCCTCCGTGATTTCATCGTTCCCCAAGTGGTTGACAATTTCGCCCTGATGCATGACGTAGACACGGTGAGCCAAGTTCACGACCTCGAGCAGCTCGGAGGAGATCAACAGCACCGCCGCTCCGCGCTTGGTGAGCTCGTCGAGGAACTGGTAGACTTCTGTCTTCGCGCCGACATCGATACCGACGGTCGGCTCGTCAAACAAAAAAATCTTGATGTCGCGGGTCAGCCCGCGCGCCAGCATGACTTTTTGGCGGTTGCCGCCGGAAAGCTGATCCGCGGTTCGCTCGATGTCCGGCGGGCGCACATGCAGCCCCTCGATGATGCGTTTGATCAGGGCTCTCTCGTGGCGCCGGCGAATGAAACGCCACCGGCTGAATTCCGGAAGATCGAGGGCGGCGACCGAGGAGTTCTCGCGTACAGGCCGCGACAGGGCCAGACCTTCCGCGACACGGTCCGAGGGGAAATAGCAGACCCCGCGTTTGAGCATGCCGGTCGGCGTCGGCCGCTCGATGGTCTCTCCGCTGACGATCAACTCGCCTGCGGAGATCTTGTTGAGCCCGAACACCGCCCGCGCGAGCTCCGACTTGCCGCAGCCGACGAGACCCGCGACGCCGACGACCTCGCCGGCACGAACCTCGAAGCTCACGTCCGACAACCGGCCGTCGACGGTACTGAGATCGCGCACCTGGAGCATTATCTCTGCGGGCATAGCGGTGATCTTTGGAAACAGCGCATCGACCTTGCGCCCGGTCATCATTTCGACGAGCTGGGCCTCATCCACATCGCTCGCGCGAACGGTTTCGATCTTCTTGCCGTCGCGCAGAACGGTCACCCTGTCACCGACCCGGCGAATTTCGTTCATCCGATGCGAGACGTAGATGATGCCGACGCCCTCGCCCTTGAGCCGTTCGATCAAGGCGAACAGCTTCTCGGTCTCTCGTTCGGTCAAGGACGCCGTCGGCTCGTCCAGGATGAAGAGCTTGAGTTCCTGCAACAGGGCTTTGGCGATTTCGGTCATCTGCTGTTGCGCGCGCATGAGCTGGCCGACGCGCGCCCCTGGCCGCAGGTCGAAGCCCAGGTCGCGCAGCACGGCACGGGCCTCGGCTCGCATCGAGCTTTTGCGCAAAACGCCCCAGCGAGCCTGCTCGCGGCCCAGGAAAAGGTTCTCCTCGACCGTCAGGTCGGGCGCGAGGCTGAATTCCTGGAACACGGGGCTGATGCCGGTGAGCCGCGATTGGTGCGGCGTGAGGTGGGTCACACGGCGGCCATCGAAGACCATGGTGCCAGAATCGAGCGGATAGGTGCCGGCGATAATGTTGATCAGGGTCGACTTGCCGGCGCCATTCTCGCCGAAAAGTACATGGACCTCGCCCCGCCGAACATCAAAGTCTACGTCATCAAGGGCGACAACGCCGGGAAAGCGCTTGGTGACGCCCGTCATGGCGAGCAGCGGCTCATTTTCTCCAGCCGCGCCGCCTCGATCATGCTCTTGCGTCTCGGTCATCACGCACCAAGTCGCTAGCCCCAGCCCGCCATCCCATCGACTCGTTATTCGTTCGGGCCGGCCAAGACGGTTATGGATGAGGAAAGTCTAGCCCGGATTTCTCTCCACGGTCACGGCCTGTGTCGCGTCCAGGCGTTCGATCATTCGGCGGAGTGCGCGGCGGTCCGCCTTGCCGGTGGGCCCGAGAGGAAGTTCCGCGCGCAGGTGCAGGTGATCCGGCAGCTTGAAGCGATCGAGCCGCGTGCGCGCCCAATTGCGCAGGCCGGTGAGGTCGAGTTCGGCGCCCGGCCGGGGTACTACGCACAAGTGGATCACTTCGCCGCGCTTTTCATCCTGCGCGCCCGCTACCAGCGCCGCGCCGACATCGGGATGTTCGAGAAAAACTGCTTCGACCTCAAGCGGAGATACCTTGTTGCCCGCCCGATTGATGATCTCCTTGGCCCGGCCCTTGAGCGCGACGCGGCCATCGGCCCTCACTTGCGCCAGATCGCCAGTGCGGAACCAGCCATCGGCGAATGCCGCCGCGGTTTGATCGGTATCGTCCAGATAGCCGCGCATGATGGTGGGCGTCTTGATCTGCAACTCGCTGTCGGGGGTGGCGAGGCGATAAGCGATGCCCGGTGCCGGTCTGCCGATCGTACCCGCGCCCTGATCGTACTCGTCGGCGGGCAAGAAGAAATCGAAGGTGTTCGTCTCGGTCAATCCATAGCCATCCCACAACGCGGCGTGTGGCCAAGTTCGGCGCAACGCGTGGCCGAGCGGCACCGGCAGCGTCTCGCCGCCGCAATGCACGATGCCGGCGAAGGCCGGCGCAGCGGTGTCGGGCGCCAGCTGTAGCAGCGCGCGCGCCATCGTCGGCACGATCGCAGTCCGCGTTATCGCGTGCTGCACGAGGGCGCAGAGGGCCGCATCCGCCCGAAAACGCTCGTGCAAATACACCGTTCCGCCCCGCAACAATGAGAGCAGCGCAACCCATTGTCCGTAGCTGAAGGTGAGCTGCAACATCAACAGAACCCGCTCCTGCTCGCCGAAGCGCGCTACCTGATCGATCAGCTCGAGCTTCGCCGCGTAACGATCGTGGGCCAGTACCACGCCCTTCGGCGCGCCGGTAGAGCCGGAGGTGAACACAACAAGGGCCGCGCCGTCGAGCAGTGGGCGATGCGGCGGCGCCGGTTGGTCGAG
The DNA here is from genome assembly GCA_965262755.1 of Alphaproteobacteria bacterium. GTDB lineage: Bacteria > Pseudomonadota > Alphaproteobacteria > UBA828 > UBA828 > WTGU01. The sequence goes on from OZ253557.1 coordinate 4,411,041, forward strand.
CCGAGCGACCGGAGTCGTACCGCGCAACGCAGCCGGCACAGCCAAATCCGCGCGCGTGTTGACCACGAAACGCGCGCTGGTGCGCTCGACGAGCGCACACGCGGACGCATCCACCGAGGCACGGTGGACCGGGATCGCCACGGCACCGACACGCCACACGCCGAGCAGGCCCGCCAGGTCGCGCGCGCGGTTCGAGGTCGCGACGAGAACCGGCTCGTCATCCGATACGCCTTGCGTCTGGAGTTCGCGGGCGATGGCGTCCGCGCGGGTCAGGAGGGCGTCATAGCTGAGGCTCTCCTCGCCATCCACGAGCGCCGGGCGAGCGCGATAACGCGCGCAGGCCTCGCTGACGAGATCGCCAAGGTTAGACATCGGTCCATCCTCGGGCAGAGCCGCCGCCCCTGCCGTCCGGCGCGAGCTTCATGTGCGCCGCCGGCCGCCAGCGTGAGCGCTCGACTTTGCCAAGGATGGCCGAAACCCGGTTCCTGCACAACGATCGCGGGAAGCGGCACGCGCCCGCGACGGCCTCAGTTATGCGACGCTCGCGATTGTGCCGCGCTCGAGGAGCGTCCTGCGGACCGATCGGCGTCCTACGGACCGTGTGGACAGCCCGTGGACAAGCTGGCGATGACCACACTCGCCCAACATCCCGGGAAATCCACCAGCCGATCAATGTGACTAAAAACCCCGGCTGTCTATCGAGCTAATCTAAGAAACAACACTGGCAAGCGTCGGGCTCTGAGCCGGCGAAATCCGGGTTGGCGCGGCGGCCGCACTGGCATGTCCACGTCACGCCGGCCCCGGCCTCTTGGATCAATCGGGACGAACGCTGGTTCGCCGAGCTGACGCGCGAACAGGTGCAACGCGGCGTACACAACTCGACCCCCCAGATCGAAGCAGACATCCGGGTCTTCATTGAAAATCTCAACGAAGACCCGGAGTCCTTCAAATGGAGCGAGTCCGCCGGCGACACTCTCGCTGCCGCCAAACGGTTCTGCCTACGCGCCGATCGAAACTTATGCCATGCACTTTGGGTCCGGGTGACTGGCGTGCTCTCTCCTACTCCACGCTGTAGACCAGATCCCAATCCTCAGGCGCGAGGAGAATATGAGCAGGCACCGAATCGAAGTTATCCTTCGTCAGCACCTTGGCCAGCGTGAACATGGTTTTCATGTACGGCTTGCCCTCAAGAATACGGACCGCTTGATCGACGCCGACGCGAGACATGATAATCTCATACATCGTGACGCCACCGGCGATGTCGCCGTTGCGAATCAGGTCGACCGACCCGAGATTGATGTACCAGGCCATCACGTGGATGTCGTCTTGGCGCCCCGCTTCCTCCAGTGCGCCCACCGCCGCCTCAGCGGTGACCGCATTGCCGAAGATGGCGTCGAGCTCGTCATAGGTCTGCAGCGCGTCCTCGACCAGTTTGAGCTGAACGCTCTTACCAGTGTCGCCATATTTCACCTCAAGAAGCTCGACATTGGTCCCCTTGATCACCCTCTCGAGGCCGAGCTGGTGGCATTTCTCCGCCCAACCTGAGCCCGCAGGACCGGGCAGACTCACGATCTTGGCGCTCTCACGACCCTTGAACAAGCCGACCAGATGTTCCGCGGCAACGCCGCAGATGATCTTGTTTGAGCCAGTGGAAAGCGCGTCGACCTCGATCTCGAAAAGCGGATTAATGATGGCGACAACCTTGATGCCTTTCTCTCGCGCTTCGACGATTTTCGCCTTCATCCCGCCTTCCGAGATCACGCCAACGAGGATAGCGTCCGGGTTAAGCGCCATGCAGTCGTCGAACTGTGAGACCTGCTTGTTGAGCTCGGTATAGCCACCGGCCGAGAACAACGTGGCTTTGACGCCGAGGCGGCGCGCCTCTTCCATGACGCCAAAGTTCACACTCACCCAATAGCTGTCCTTCATATGCGGGAACAACACACACAGATGCCACTTCTTCGAGGCCTTCTCGAGCGGGACGTAATCGACGGTCTCGGGCAGAGTCTCGAGCTGGTCGAATTCGTCCGCCGTCAGGCCATCGAGATCGAACACCTTGATGGGCCACCAATCTTGCGCTTGTGTGACGCTTGCACCGCCTGCAAGCAACAATCCAGAGGCAAAGAGCGCCGCGACGGCGCTTCGGATGAATGTCATGTTCGTTTCCTCCCGATTAGCATATTGTTGTTTCTTGTTGGCGCTCGCGCCGGGCTGGAAGGCGAGAGCCGATTTGATGGTACACGGGTTGGCGACACGCCGATATCAGATTTTTGCGCAAGCGCGGGCAGCATATTGAAAGTCCTCGGCGTCGATATCGGTGGGACGCATACGGACTTGGTCTATGCGGCGGACGGGGCGGTGCGGATCGCCAAGGTGCCGACACGGGCAGGCGATCTCGCCTCCGCGCTGTTCGAGGGGGCCGGGTGGCTCGACACACCGATCGATGCGCTCGACCTTGTCATCCACGGGACAATGGTCGCGACCAACACCGTGATCGAGCGCAAGGGTGCGCACTGCGGTCTGATCACGACCGCGGGATTTCGCGATGTGCTGGAGCTGCGCCGACGAGATCGCCCGCACACCTACGGCTTAGAGGCAAATTTTCGACCCCTGATCGAGCGTCGTGATCGCCGCGAAGTGTACGAACGGGTCGGCGCCGACGGCGCGATCATCGAGCCGGTCGATCTCGACGCGGTGCGCCGCGAAGCAGAGGCGCTCGTCGAGGCGGGGTGTGAGGTTCTGGTGATCGCCTTCCTTCACGCCTACATCAACCCCGCGAACGAACAGTTGGCGGTAGCGGCTGCGCGGGCAGTATGGCCCAACGACTTCATCGTTGCCGCCTCGGAGCTCCTGCCGTCAATCCGAGAGTTCGAGCGTACCAGCACGGCGGTGGTCGGCGGCTACGTGCAGCCGCAGGTCGCGCGCTACATGGCGGATCTGGAAGCGCGCCTCGACCATCGTCGCTACCGACGCGAGCTTCTCGTGGTGCAGTCCAACGGCGGCGTGATGGCCGCGCAGCTCGCGACCCGCTTCGCGGCACATACGATCCTGTCCGGACCGGCCGCCGGGGTAACCGCTGCCGTCGCCGTCGCCGACGAAGTCGGCGTGCGCGACATCGTTTCCTGCGATATGGGCGGCACCAGTCTCGATCTCTGTGTCATCCAGAACGGCGCGCCGGCCCAGACTCAAAGCAAGACGCTGGAATTCGGCATACCGCTTTGCCTGCCGATGCTCGACGTCGATGTTATCGGGCTCGGTGGCGGCAGCTTCGCGCGGATCGACGGCGCGGGCATTCTGACGATCGGTCCGGAAAGCTCAGGCGCCGATCCGGGACCAGCGTGTTACGGACGCGGCGGCACCGAGCCGACCATCACCGATGCGTGTGTGGCCACCGGAATGATCGAACCCTCGCTGGTCATCGGCGGCGCGCAAGGCTGGAAGATGGAACCGGAACTGGCCCGCCGCGCCATCGCCGATCATCTCGCCGGGCCTCTCGGTCTCGGCATCGAAGAGGCGGCCGAGGCGATCCTCGTCTTGGCGGGCCACACGGTAGCGGGGCGAATTCGCCGCACACTCCTGCAGCGCGGCCTAGACCCTCGCGGTTTCGCGCTCGCGGCGTTTGGCGGTGCCGGGCCGCTCCACGCCTGCCGCATCCTGCGCGAAGGGGGGCTGGCTCGGGCCCTGATCCCCGTCCACCCGGGGCTCACCTCGGCCATGGGTTGCTTGCTCGGGCGGCTCCGGCACGATCTCCTCAAGACCGTCAACCAAGCGCTCGGCGCTCTCGACGGGTCAAGCCTGGCTGAGATATACGCCCAGCAGGCGGAACATGGTCTTAGCCTGCTGGCTGAGGAAGGTGTGGCGCCGAACGATGCCGAGGTCTGGCATGGCGCCGACATGTCTTATGTCGGGCAATTGCACACAATCCCGGTACGCTTTTCCGCAGACGGGACGCGCGATCCCGACATTGTTCGCAACGCCTTCGAAGCGGCTTATCGAGGGCGTTTCACTCGGCTGTTGGATCGCAAGGAGGTCGTCTTGGTTAACGCCACCACGACTGTCAGTGGCCCGCCGGCCGTGGACAGCTACGACGCGATGCCACTTGCTGCGACCGGCCGCCAACCGGATTCTCGATCGACACGCGTCTTTTACGACGGCGCGTGGCGCGAGGTCGCGCGTTACGAACGAGCGACGCTGCCACCGGAAGCCAACATCGCGGGTCCAGCCATCATTGTACAACCCGACACGGCCACGCTGATCGAACCGGACTTTCGCGGTCAAATTCATCGATCCGGAACCATGATCGTCGAGGTTGCGGCATGAGCAGCCTCGATCCGACAACGCTTGCGGTTATCCGAGGGGCGTTCGAGCAGATCGCCGAAGATATGGATACCGCGCTCGTGGCGTCCGCGCTCTCGCCGGTTATCGCCGATGCGTGGGACCGAGCCAGCGGCGTCTTTCATCCGACTTCGGGCGAGGTCATCGTTCAAGGAGCGACGGGCATGCCGATCTTCGTGATCGTCATGCAGCACACGGTCCAGGAGGTGTTGTGCGACCATGATCTCGCGACGATGCGGCCCGGCGACGTTTTCATCGTCAACGATCCCTATCGGGGGGGCACGCACACGATGGACGTCAAATTCGTCAAGCCGTACTTCCGTGACGGCGATCTCGCCTATTTCGTCGCCAACACGGGGCATTGGCCGGACGTCGGGAGCATGACGCCGGGCGGCTTCACCACCGTTGCCACCGATGTCTACCAGGAAGGGCTGCGCCTGCCGCCGGTCAAGATCTATGACGGCGGAATCCTCAACCAAGCACTGCTCGACGTCATGATGCTTAACATGCGCATTCCGGAGGAGCGCGCCGGCGACATGGCGGCGCAACTGAACGCGCTCGACCTCGGCTGCCGGCGCCTTGATGCATTGTTCGAGCGGTTCGACGTGGAAACCTTGCTCGCCTGCGTTGACGAGCTAAGGGTGCGCTCCGAGAAACAGATGCGGAGCCACATCGGGTGTGGGTCTGGTATGGAAAATGTAAGTCATTGATTTAGTGCGATTTTGGTATCGAGACGGACGGCCGAAAACGGCTATTCGTGACAATGGGCCGCTCCAAGGCTGGATTTTGTCACGACGGCAGGGTCGAGCAGGGGAAGGTGGGAACGCTCCGCACCGCCAGAAGCGGTACGAAGCCGTGTCTCGAAACCCAACATCGGGAGCATTCCCATGGCAGTATCCCCGCCTCCGGCGCCTTCGTCCATCGATCTTTCCGGCCTGCCTCCTCGGGTCGTCGAGGCGGCCGCCCGGGTGCTCGCACTGTGTCGCGAGGAGCTTCGTTCCGAGCCGCGCCCCGAGGCGCCCGAGGAGGTCGAGTTGCGGGTGCGTGAGGCCACGAACGAGTTCGCTCGCGATGTCATGGGCGCCGTCATTGAGAAGCGTGACGATGGCGCTTCCCGGATCGAGCGGGACGGGCAGAGCTGGTTCCGGGTTGCGGTGACGCCGAAGACGATCATGACCTCGCTCAGTCCGGTGACCTACCGGCGAGCGCGTTACCGCAGCGGCGCGAGCGGGGCATCGCCGGTGCCGGTCGACGAGAGCCTGGGCCTCGTCGACGATTACCTGACGCGGCTGGCGGCCGAGCTCGGTCTGCTGATGATGGGTCACTGCACGGCCCGGGAAGCGGCGGCGTTCTTTGCGAAGACCGCCGCCATGACGCCGTCGGTGAGCACTCTGCAGCGCCTGACCCTGAGCATGCATGAATGCTGGGAGAGCCTCGGCCCGGAGACGCTGGGCAGCATCCGTGAGGCCGAGGGCATCCCGCAGGACGCGACCACCGCCTCGGTCTCCCTCGACGGCGTCATGGTGCCGCTGAGACCCGGCGAGGACGGTCGCGCCGAGGCCTCCTGGCGCGAGGCCGCCTGCGGCACGGTCTCCTTCCACGACGCCGAGGGCAAGCGCCTGAAGACCCTCTATCTCGGACGCATGCCGGAGAGCGGCAAGCTCACGCTGAAGGCGCAGCTCGCAAGCGAAGTCGCACACATCAGGCGAGCGCGCCCCGAGATCAGGATCGTCGCTGTCGCCGATGGCGCCGCCGACAACTGGACCTTCCTGGAGACCCTGTCGCCCGAAACCGAGGTGATCGACTTCTGGCATGCTTGCGAACATCTGCAAACTGCGTCCGACCATGCCGTGGCGCCCGGCTGGTTCGAGAAGTACCGCGAGATCCTCCGTCACGACCCCCGTGGCGTCGCCAAGGTGCGCCACCTTCGCGATGCCGCCGCTACGCCGGACCGGGCCGAGATCGGGCGGGAACTCGCCTTCTTCCGCAAGCATCGCCATCGCATGCGCTACCACGCCCTGAAGGAAGAGGGCATCGCCATCGGCTCAGGCGTGGTCGAGGCTGCCAACAAGACCCTGGTGACACAGCGCATGAAGCGCTCCGGCATGCGCTGGCGGATCGTCGGCGGACAGGCTGTTCTGACCTTCCGCGCCCTGATCAAATCCGGCCGCTTCGAGCGGGCATGGAAGGCCCTGATCAGCGCAACCGACACACCGGCCAACGACAACATCAGTCCACGTGCAGCAGCCATGGCAATCGCTGCCTGAACTCAACGAACCAAGCCGCAGCCATCACTGCCATGCGAGACTCGCACCCGCCACATCGAGAGTATTCCGGATGGCACATATTCCTTTGGCGACGTGCTGGATAGTGATGGCGTCGACGACGGCCCGATCGCGATCGAGCTCGATCTCACCGTAAGAGGCTCGGAGATAATTTTCGACCTTTCGCGGACCGCACCGGCCTGCCGTGGCCCCTTCAACAGCCCGTGGAGTAGCACGCTCTCCGCCTTGGCAATCGGCGTGCGCCACGTCTTCCCGGATGTGCCGATCAATGCTGGCTGCTTCGAGCCTTTCCGCTACGTGATCCCCGAGGGCTCGCTGCTCAATCCCCGGCCCCCATCGCCGGTCTCCGGCACGACGACCGAGACGGCGCAGCGCCTTATCGGGGTCGTGATGGGCGCACTCGCCCAGGCCGTGCCCGACCTCGTGCCTGCCGGCGCATTCGGCACCGGGACCAACATCTGCATCGGCGGCCGCACCTCGGGGCACGCCGATTATGCGACGATCTTCTTCTTCGGTGGGGGTTATGGCGGCTCGGCTGCGGCAGATGGGCTGACCAATGGCGCGACGCTGATCGCGGCGTCACGCAACAGCTCTATCGAGGTCCTCGAGCACACGGTGCCGTTGCGTTTCAACCGCGTCGCCGTGCGCGAAGGGTCGGCCGGGGACGGCACCCACCGCGGCGGGTTCGGCGTCGAGATTGATTTCGAGCTGCGGGACGGCGAAGCCTATGTCACACTGGTCGGCGACCGCGGCGTGAAGGGCGCCTATGGCCTGTTCGGCGGAGGCGAGGGCAGGCCGGCAGATCACGAATTTCACGTCGACGGGCGGACCTTTAAGGTGCCGCATCAAACGAAGATCGACCGTTTATTTTTTCATACCGGCGACGGAGTCACGCTGCGCACACCAGGCGGTGGTGGTTATGGTGACCCCGCCGGGCGCGCTCCGCATGCCCGCCGGAAAGACATGGAAAACGGGTATATCTCCGAGGCTCCTGACGCGCGAACCGGAGAAGATTAGGGAGTAATACCAGCATGGCCGATATGACACTCGCGTACACGCCGGCGACTGAGGTCGCCCGGCTGATCCGCTTGAAGAAGGTTTCGCCGGTCGAGGTGGTCAAGAACAGCCTCGCCCGCATCGATGAGGTGAACGGCGCGCTCAATGCCTTCTGCTTCACCTTTCCGGAAGAAGCGCTCGCGCAGGCGCGCGAAGCTGAGCGCGCGGTCATGTCGAAGGCGCCGCTCGGGCCGCTCCACGGGGTGCCGATCGCTATCAAGGACCTGACGCCCACCAAGGGCAAGCGCACCACACTCGGTTCCAAGGTCTACGAGCACTGGGTGCCCGATTTCGATGTGCCGATCGTCGAGCGTCTGCGCGCCGCCGGCAGCATCATGGTGGGCAAGACCATGACGCCCGAGTTCGCCTATGCCGGCTTCTGCAAGAGCGCGCTCTGGGGCGACACCAACAATCCATGGGACACGACGCGTTCGCCGGGCGGCTCATCCGGCGGCTCCGGCGCCGCGGTCGCGACCGGCTGCGTGCCGATCGCGGAGGGCACCGACGCCGGCGGCTCGGTCCGCATCCCTGCAGCCTATTGCGGGACGGTTGGGCTGAAGCCGACCTTCGGGCGTATCCCGCTTCAGATGCTGCCGACGGCCTTCGACGATCTGCTGCACTTTGGTCCGCTGTCCCGGACCGTTGCCGATGCCGCCCTGTTCCTCAACGTTACACAAGGACCGGACGACCGCGATTTTCTGTCGCTCCCGCCAGGTCCCGAGATCCCGGTGCCACCATCGTCCGACATAAGGGGCCTCAGGCTCGCCCTGAATTACGACTTCGGCTTCATGGCAGTCGACGACGAGGTGCGCGCCGCGACCAAAGACGCGGCGCACGCACTCGAGGAAGCGGGCGCGACCGTCGACGAAGTAGATATCTCCTGGAACCGCGATGTCGTGGACCGTTGGGTCGAGCATTGGGGCGTGTTGCAGGCCGCCTGCTTCGGCCACCATCTTAAAGAGTGGCGGGATCAGATGGATCCGGTCCTCGTCTCCTACATGGATATTGGCCTTGCGATGAGTGCGGTCGATTTCAAGAAGATCGAGTTCCATCGTACTCAGATGTGGGAGGATCTACGCCCGATCTTCGCCGAATACGACGCGCTGCTCACGCCGACTTGCGCACAGCCGCCGCCGCCGAACGACACGCTCGACCCGGACTATTACCGCCTGGACGAGCAGGGACGTTTCTGCGGCCTCTATATGACCTATCCGTTCAACTTTCTCCACGAATGTCCGGCGCTCTCGGCGCCATCCGGCTTCACCAAGACGGGCCTGCCGACGAGCCTGCAAATCGTCGGCCGGCGCCACGACGATATCGGTGTCCTTCGCATCGCCGCCGCGCTCGAAGCCTTCCGCCCCTGGGCCGAACACAAGCCGCAGCTCTAAGCCGGGATTTCCCATGTGGCACCCTTCAGCCAGGTTGAGCGTGGCTCGAAATCGCTCAAAGGGCAGGTCCGATGGGTTCTGCCATCATGATCATGCCCGACACCACGAAATTGAGGGTCAATGGGACATGGTGGCATTCGACATTGCCGGTCGGGCCGTGTCTCGGACGCACCGGTCCTGTCGTCTTCACGCATGAGGGACGATCCTGTCGTCATGTTGGGAGGGGTGTCGTTCTGAGCCGATCGATCCGGCGGAGGATGTCGGCGAACAGGTCACGAGGGATGGCGACCTCGGCCATCTGGAAGACGATGTAGTGACCGTGGCGGACGATCTTCGCGCCGATCTTGACGAGCTTTTCGCGCAGCGTGGTCAGTGACCACTGCTCCACTGCATCGGGCAACGCGAGTGTCCGCATGAAGTTGCCGAGATTGTAGGCGAGCGCGTGGAGTTGGAGCCTGACGGCGTTGTGACGGAACTTGCGGCACGACAGGCGCGTCCACTTGATGGCGTTCTTGCCTTCCTTGATCCACTGCTCGGCCGTGCCGCGCTGATTGTAGAATGCGACGACCCGCTCGCTGGGTCGGCTCAGGTTGGTTACAATGAACCCAACGCGCGGGTACAACTCACCAGGATGCCACTCGACCTTGGCGACGATGCGGCGGGGTTTGTCCCAGGTCGCGGCCTGATAGCTGAAGCTGGCATGATACCGGCGCACATCCTTGGGCGGCCTGCCGGCGGGGCGTTTCAGCAGATCGGCGATGCAGCATTGCAGCACCTTGTTCGCGGGGAGCCGGATGGCGTAGCTGAAGTCCTCGGCTTCGAGAAACTCGTAGACTTCGGGTGAAGCGAAGGCGGCGTCGCCACGGAAGTAACGCCGAAGTGTCTTGTCGCGGTAACGAGCGACCACCGGTTCCAACACATCGCGCCGCTTGTGAGCGCTGCGCACGTTGCCGGGGCGAAGGGCGCACCGCTCCAGATCGCCGAACTGATTGAACACGAAAGCGGGTGATAGCAGGTGCAGCCGAAATGGCCGTTATAGGCCGCTGTCGGCGGTCTGCTCGTGGGCAAGCGGTTCGGCATCGGCGGTGTCCCGTTCCGGGTCGAGGCCGACGCGATGTTCGGCGACCTGTCGGCGGGTACGAACCGGCTCGATCCGGGATGCACCGACGAGGCGGCGGCATCGCGGTTTCGGTGGATCTCCACGGTGCGTGTCGCGGTGGAAGAGACAATAGGCGATTTCGATGTGTTCGTGTCCGGTGGGCCGGCGCTGGCCCGGATCGTCAATTCGGTCACCGATACCGACTACAGCGGGAGTACATGTCTGGAAACGGATCTGCGCCTGGACGCCGACGACTCGTTTCGGCGCGGTTCGACAGAAGTCGGATGGGCGATCGGCGCCGGTTTCGAGCTGCCGCTGGCCGCGCGCTGGGCGCTCCGGTTCGACGGTTCGTATCTGGACTTCGGCAGCGAGACCTATCGCGTGAACCTGTCCGGCAACAATTCATGCGGGCCCGGCGGCGCCATGACGGCCTGCCGCTATACCGTCAGGAACAGGCTGGGCGTGGTCCGCCTGGGGATCGTCTATCAGTTCGGCGAATAGGGTATGCTGGCGTCGGCGGGTGCGGCGCCGTGCACGGCGTGCAAATTTGCTCGGAAGCTCGAAGTGGTATTCCGATGACAAACGCAGTCAGCGAGGGTCCCAGTATTGAAAAAATCTGCATTCGGAGCCGCTTGCAAAATTCTGATCGATTCGGAGCGGCGCAAGAACACCCAAGCTAGCAACGACGTCCGCGCACGGCAATTGGTGCGATTTTGATGGCGACCATGGTCGGATCAGCGTTGGCACAGCCTCCGATTCGGTGTTTTTGTCGAACTTCGGGCGCGTTTGGCTGCACCGTCTTACAGGAAGTACGGCTGCGGTGATGGCGAAGGAGACGAGCCGGACTAAATCGGCGGAACGATGAGGCGCATCAGCTGGCTGGCCGTCAGCACGGTCATGCCGAACATGAGGTGGGCGAGAACCTTGTCGTACCCGCGCACGCGGACATGGCGGCCGCCGAACTCATCCTTGAGCCGCCCATTGATCCGCTCGGACCCCGAGCGCACGACGTAGCGACGCTCCTCGGGAAAGACGAGACCGAGCGTGCGCCGCGCCTTCTTCTCACGCTTCAACGCCTCCTGCATTTCGACCGAGCGGCGGGCCCCGCCTGCCACCAATAACTAGAACTGTCGCCTTCCGGCTTCTCCACGAGTGCCGGAATCGCCATCCGATCACCCCGCCGGAGCCGCTCGAACAACGCGAGGTTCCCTAACTCGATTCTCGCATCTATTGTCCTGAGAACAGGGATGTCCTCTCCGCCCACAGTTGCGGACCAGAACCGAAGCGCCCACCGCCTAAGGTGCTTTCCCAACGCATCGCATGACCAAAGTTCCGCAAGCCGATCTCGCGAAGCCGCTGACATTGGGTCACCTCCGCGCCTCATGCTGCGGCGCTTGGAGGATGGCGAAATTTGACGCCCACTCCACTCATCCACGGCTGTGACCGCAAAGGGAGAGAAGTGCCCGGTCTCCTCCAGCCGTTCGTCCTGTTCAGCAAGCTCTCTCACCACAAACTCGACCGCATCCGGATTGTCGATGCCGTGAAGCATCACCAGCATCGGCCATCGCAATTCGGGACGCCTGGCGCACTGGAGGAAATAGCCGATAGCCATTTTCGGCACTAGGTCTCGGAACGCCCACCGAAGCTCGTGAGCGCCGAAGTCAACGCGGGGCGATCCGAGACCATCCTCGTCTTCGTCAGGCATCGCCGCCCATGCATCGACAACAGGCTCCAACAATCCAACCGGATCATCGCCACAACACTGGGCACAGGCCCAGAAATAGTCCGGAAGCAATTCCTTCCTCGACGTGTCACTCACCCAGCTCTCGCGCAATGCTCCCGCGAGTTCCGGGCTCGCAACGAATCCAGCCAATCTGAGCGCACCGCGACGTCCCGCGTCGGGAAGATCCCTGTTTCGCAGAACCTCCCCAAGCGCCAGAATGAACTTCGAGCCACCCTTCGCTACAACGTGGCCAATCAACTCCACGTGCCCCGCCCACCCGACGCCTGGAGGCAGCTGTGCACAAAGAAGCACACCTGCGGACAGGTCGCCGTTCCTGAATCTTCCACGCAACGACCACTGGTCCAGGGAATCCTGACCAATGGTATTGCACAGCGCCCGTATATGGCGTCCATCGCATTCAGCCAGGACCCTCAACACTGCGATTCGCAGAGCTTCAGGAGGCGGATCTCGCCATTCGCCCCTTTCCGCCCATTTCTCTGACTCGTTGACTAGATATTGCGCTTGGCCTACTTCCGGTCTTAAGCAATGCCTCAGTGCGCAGAACAGCGCCAGAGGATTGGCCTCTACAACTTTGTCGATCGCCTCCAAAGAAACTCCGTCACGTGCAATCGCCATCCCGATGACTTTGGCGAAATATGGATCTGATATCACTTCCTCTGGTAAGGCGTCGCGAGAAATCGCATCTTTGGTTGCCTCCGCCAGAAAGTGATCCCTTACTCGGTCATGCCGGAACGCGACTCGCTGAGACTGAGCTGTTTCATCCAATCGAATTACTTCACGATATCGCGCCAGATCCCTGAGCCTCGCCGCTATTGAGGGAGCTTCCACTGTCCAATTGACAACATCCGAAAAAGTAGGCTCCAACTGACATCGGTTCAGCATTTCGAGAGCCAACACTCGCAGAGCGTCCCGGTACTCACCCGCTGTATAAGTACCGTCGGCTGCCGCAACTCGTCGAAGCTCTCGTTCGATGTACAACTGAATAACCGTCTCTGGTTCCGGTGTTGCGTCGGTGCTTCCATGCAACGCGATTAGCAACGGGTCGAAACCGAGAACCGATGCCACTGCCTCTGCTTCTAGGTCCGTCACCCTTGAGCGACGCCTCTTTACTGCAGCGATTCCTTCCATCCGCGCGAACGATGCGACCGATACAGCTGCTTCGTTCGCGATCTTGTCAGTCTTGCTACTGGCCAAGGCTAACGTTCGAGGCCAGACCGGGCACAATATGCGCCAGCGGCGGCTGTCTCTTTCTATCGTGGCACGCGTACCCCATGCTGCTATTTTTTCAATGAGCCGAGCCGGCTGCGCCGCCCCGTTCACGTCTTCGACAACGAGAAGAAACTCCTCGTTCTCGGAGCTCAGCGACAGCGCTTCGCTCCCCGCACCGTCCGCCAAGTTCGGCTGCAGGTTCCGTAGGGTACGTTCAATAGCTTCTTCGACCGTCAACGAAGATTCAATCACCTCTTAAGTTACGACAAGCCCGAATCCACCCCCTTGAACATGCTGCTGCAGACACTTCAAACACGCGACTGATTTACCGGCCCCGGAATTGCCGAGAACGAACTGAACCCGATCCAGTGCGCGATTCCTTAGCTTCGCGTCGACCTCTCGCTCCACCCAGAGTTCTGGATCGTCCGGCACCGGCGCCAATTCGACACTGCGTGCCGACAATTCACCGAACAATTCCTTTGACAGCCGCGATGGTTTGACCCCAAGAAATGTCTGGCGGATCCACTGTCCCTGCGGGTCGACATCCAGGAAATGCGCCAATGCCGAGCCCGACCATACTTTGATCTCAATCCCTGCATCACGGCCGGCATTCTCGACATCGTGAAGCAGCTGCACTCCCGGCTCATTGTTGGTCGTCAAAATCAAAGTGGCCCCTAAATTAGGAGCGGTTTCTCTCTGAGCAGTCAATTCCCTCAGGGTCTTATGTAGATCGCTGTCTGGATCGCTCAGCCACTTTCCCCGAAGCGCTCCTTTACGACTTGTCGTGTGATGCACCGCTAGCAGATGCCGCTCACCAGCTGCGGAGACGTACACGATTCCATCCACAGGACTCTTTATCGTCTTGCCTTCCGCGTTGACACCGACGTGCGCCACTCGACGACACTGCTCGTCTGCCTCCCGCAATACTGCGGTGGCCAACTGTTCGAAGTGGCCAGCGTCCGTGATCTCTGCCAGACGCTGTCGCGTTTCGTTTTGGTGTTTGGGGCTCATGCCGCTCCTTTACTTCGAGCGTTATAGGCAGGACGAGTACCGCCCTACGATGGCAAATCGCTCGGGCACACCCAAGTGAACCCCACCGTCCTCTTTACCGAACGTCTCGCGGTCTGTCCGGTATGTCCCAACCAATTCTGTCCTCAAATGGGAAACACTGTCGGCAATCGGGTACGTCACTGAAGTGAATCTCCTCTGGTCTGCTCACCTCCTAGGCTCCTTCTATGCTACCGCTCGTCCTCTCCTTCGTACTTCGTTTATCTGTCTCTCTCGGTCTCGTCGTTGTTGCTCTACAGCGTTTCGGCAAAGTTGCAATGCGTTTTCAAGATTTCTTTGCGGCTCCTGAAACTCCCATTTTCTTGCCGCATATTCGTGTAACGCTACCGCATTATCGCAGTCGGGCGCAGGCTCCTTCCAAGCTAAGCGTAAAAATGATGTTGCGCAAGACGATAGAGCACTGTTGCATGATAAAATAGCGGACGACGAGACTTTGGAACCTGTAACGTACTTGTCTTTACAGGATTACCATGCATAAAAGCGTTTCTACACAAGTGGATCCGGTGGTAGAGCCAGCAGCCCAAGTTCTTTCGTACCGTTTGTCGACGATAGTCAATGCGGTAGTGACGAAATCTCAGTTTTCTATTGGTCCACGGGACATTCTCAAGAAGCTCAAAGACCTTGTTCACATTTGTCTGACCACTAGTGCCAGGATGAACGAGAATTTCAAAAAGCGGCGCTCCATAGCGCAATCGTTCTACCGAAGTCATGCAAAACCGCGTCTGCCCCTGCGGGAATAAGACAAGCTTGGTTAACCATATTGAGGGAACGAAACAGGGCGACATCCGACCATTCCGGCTGTGCCGACAGATATCGTGCTGTCCACCGGCGCAGGAGCTCCTGCAATAGAGGCTCATCATAATCGCGACGCCTCAACAAGCATGGCGACAGTTCTGGGGATGAATGACCCGTAAATCGATCAACATTGTGAAGCGCAAGTACTGCTGGCGTATGCGCAATTATGTGCTCATAGTTCCGATCAATCATCCATGGGTAAGTGGAAAGGAAGCTGGAATATCGGAGTCGATCAATTGCGTTGTCGTGAATGATATCCCGGGCGCGAGCAAGTGGCACCGTAGAGGCAACAATCAAATCACGGAAACTAGCAGCCGCATTTAACAGGTTTAGGGGTTCAGGAACGTCCGTTCGACGGATTATTAGTGTAGGGACAATGCTGTTATTGTGCGTATCATTAAATTGATTCAGAAATCTTCCGAAATTGCGATGTTGCTGAACGAGTTCTTGAACGCGGGGATCTGCAGGCGAAACTAGTGCGAATGTCTCGCTGTTTACGGATTCATCTAGGTCTATGTTTGGTAGTGCCCAGATTGGCTCCCAAGTCATTGCAATGTTACCTCTACGAGGATAGTTCCATTAGAGTTAAGGCGAACATGCTCTCGCCGTCTGAAATCTTCGTACCAAGCAGGACATATCAAGCAATTCCAAGGTCTAGCTGGCTTGGCACTTATGGCTGGTCGGAATTCCATAGGCTCAAGATCACCTCAGAATTGAGTGTCAACGAGAATTGCGGTCCGGCCGGGACAGGGATAACCGGATTTGTCCTTATGGGGGTTGAGCCGGGATGTCGTCTTCTTTCTGGTGAAGCGCTTGCCGCAATATGTGCACTCGTAGATGTACCGCGGACCGTCCGGCCAAGCGACTGACCTGGATCGGCGAGGTGCCGCATGCGCTTGCCGCCGCGGCAGACCGGAGGATTCCGCTCGGCTCGCGGTCGGCGGAATGACGGGCGGGCCCTGCGGGCTCAGTTCCACGACGAAGCGGGGAGTGAAGCTCTGCCGGGTTGCTCGAGCGCCCTGTATGCGGTCGATGCGGTAGCTCCGATGCTCACCATCCGAGGCTCTAGTGGCGTGCAGCACGATATTGCCGTCTCGGGTGCGGCGCAGCGAGTAGGGCTCGATCCGCCGGACAGAACCCTGATACTCGAGGTCCACGCACAAGCGGTTTGAAGCCGCAAAGCGGATGATCTCCAGATACGACTGGACCCTGCCTGGAACCGGAAGGCGCAAGGTACGCTCCCTGAGCAGGGTTTCGCCCGCAGCCATCCGGTACGTGGCTGGCTCGGCGGGCGTCACGCCTGTCTGGAGCCAGGCAAAGAACTCGGGCAGTGCCTCCCAAAAACTTTCAACTGGCGGCAACACCTGAAGCTGGTGGCCCAGCATCGGTTGCCAGGAGCCCTCGAGATCGCCTCTATGCGTCTCCAGCCCCCCGAGCGTCGGAACAGCAAGGCTGCGGTGTTTGCATTTCTGCTGCAGGACATCGAGCAGGACGGCAGGCCGAGGCCGCGCTTCGGCGTTGCGATAGAGATTGATCACATCGTAAAGGTCGCGCGGACGCGCGCGGTCGCCGAGGGCCCGCACCTTTTCAGCGAAGGCTTCCTCATAGGCGTAGCACAGGACGGCGATCCCCTCCTCCGGCGCATCGCTGTAGTCGTGGAAGATGACGCGCTCAGTCGGCGGCAGGACGAGAAGCTCATCGGGCGTCAGATCGAGCTTGACGCGCGGGAGACCACCGGAGCGGGGAGCGATCGGCCCCCGGTAGCTCAACTTGCCCTGACAGGACACCGTGCCACGGGGGTTTCCAAAGACCTCGAACTCCTGCAGCTCTTCAGGAAGCTCAATGCCGGCCTGTTCGTAGATCCATTCTCCGACGCCCTGGAAAATACCCGCCAGGAAGTCACGGTCGATTTGAGAAGGATCGGTGAGCGTAAAGTCGAGGTCTTCGGAGAAACGGTACGTCTCGAAATAGCATTTTTTGAGGCAAGTCCCGCCCTTGAAGATCCAACTCTCGGCGAGAGCCCTCTGCCGATAGATCCCGGCAAGAACCCAGCCCAGCACATAGTCCTTCTCGACTACATGAGGCAGCAGACCAAAGGTCCCCGCTGTATCGAGGATCTCGCGGCGGTCGATCATGCAGGCGCTGCCGGGATCCAGCTCTCCGGAACAAATAGGCGCCAGCGAGTCACCAGCCGGCGGCAGGGGAGTGCGGGATCGAGCCTGGCATTGCCCTTCGTCAGCCGCTCCCGGCATGCGTCGACAAGGGCGGTGCTGCCGGACTTGCGTTCCGCCAGGAAGCCCAGGCGCTTGAAGACGGCGCCGTTGCCGATCCGATCCGCGTAGGCGAGCAGCTTTCCATCGTCCTGGTCCTTGCGCCCCAAATAGGATCCGAGACAGTCGTCGACATGCTGGATGCCGGCCCCCAACGCAGGATCGTCCAGCATGTCTATGATTGTGCGGTGTACGTCCGACACGGCAATCCTGGTCCTGCCGCGCCAGACACTCCTGGTCCCGAACATCATGCCCGCCCGGACGTGCCTGAGGGTGAAGCTGGCACCATGACGCTCCTGGCTCCCTGCACGCACCGGCCGCTCCGTCATCACGACAATGTCGCGGAAGATCTGTTCTGTCAGGTCCCAGTGTTCCGCTGCAGTCCGGCCGCCGATGTAGGCAGGGTCGTAAAGCGCCGGCACCAGCACCCAAGGATCGTCGAGCACTTGCTCGCTGACCAGCGAATCGAGACTGACCGGTGCATAGGCGCCAGGACCCACACGGCGTAACCAGCCCTGTCCGCTCCACCGGGACAGCAGCTTTGCAGCAACGGTACGGCTGACGTCGAGAGCTCGCTCAGCATCGGCGATCCGCACAATGTCGCCGGCTTCCCGAACCACCGCGGCCAGTCGGCGACGCCCTTCAGGTATCGTGGTTTCTTTGCTCATGTGAGAGTATAGTCTCTCTGCCACTATTCGCACTTTCCGGGAATATCGATCGTATCATTACACTGAAATCGGATTTGCGCAAGGGGACGGGTATTTCTGGCCTGCAGAACTTCCTCCATTACGAGAATTGTTGCACTTGCAATATACTATCCGACCTGGCGGCTGATATCATCCCCGATACCCTCGCTCCCGGGCCACCGGATCCCTGTCCAGCCCGCCCATCTCGATCCAGTAGAAGATCGCGCAGCGGTTCTCCCCGCACCGTAATGGTGAGCGCGGAGTCATATTCTGTGACCGCTCCGTCACCTGTAGCGCGACATCGCGGGTGAATGGTGAGCGACATCGTCGGTGACGTGTCGACTGCATTGTTTTGAGCATGCCCATGCGTGGTTTCGGGATCAAGGCTCGATGACACGCCGGGGCCGATTTGGCTGAGGCTCAGGTGTCCTTTTTCGGTTGTGCGTTTGGGATGTCGCTGGCTGTGTCGCGTTTCGATGTCGCGCGCTCGAGGGCCGCACGGCGCCTGTAGCTTTCCACGTTCATCTCGAAGATGACGGCGTGATGGACGAGGCGGTCGATCGCAGCGACGGTCATGGCCTTATCCGGGAAGATGCCGTCCCATCCGCCGAAGGGTTGGTTGGCGGTGATCATGATGGAGCGGCGCTCGTAGCGCGCGGCGATAAGCTCGAAGAGGACGCTGGTCTCGGCGTGATCTTTCTGGACATAGGACAGGTCGTCGAGGATCAGCAGGTGGAACTTGTCGAGCTTGGCGACGTCCTGGGCAAGCGTGAGGTTCTGGCGTGCCGTTTGCAGCCGCTGGACGAGATCCGTGGTTCGGGTGAACAGCACCCTGTAGCCCTTCTGGATGAGCGCATGGCCAAGTGCGGCCGCCAAGTGGCTCTTTCCGCCACCGGGCGGGCCGAAGGCGAGGATGTTGTTGCCCTTGGCCAGCCAGCTGTCGCCCTCGGCCAGGGCCATGACATGGGCCTTGCTGAGCGTTGGCACGGCCGCGAAGTCGAAGCTTTCGAGCGTCTTGCCCATGGGCAGGCGTGCCTCCCTGAGATGGCGCTGGATGCGGCGGCGATCACGCTCGGCCAGCTCCAACTCGGCCAGAGCGGCCAGGAACCGGGCGGCCGGCCACCCTTCACGATCGGCCCTGTCCGCGAACGCCGGCCACAGGTTCGCAAAGGTCGGCAGACGCAGCGCGGTCAGCATCAGCGGCAACTTGGCGGTATCGGCGGTAACCTTGGTCGGGGCACTCATGCGGCGAGCTCCCGCGCGGCGAAGAGCGCGTCGTAGCTGTCGGCGCCGGGGATATCGACCGTGACCAGCGGCACGTCGTTGAGGTGAGCGACGAAGCGCTGCTCCAGCAGCTTGAGATCGGGAAGCCGGTCCGCTGCGAGAAGCTCGTCGAGCTGCTGGGCCAGCTCGGCTTCGCAGGCTCTGTCATGAGCCAGCCAGAGGAGACCGACCATGATCGTGCAGGCGCTCCGCTGATCGAGGGCCGCACTCAGCGCGTCCCAGCATCGCCGGTAGGCGGTACGGGGAAAGAGCTGATCGCGATAGCGCAGCCCGGCCAGGGCCTGGGGCTTGGTGCGCAGGCTATGGATGACGTGGTGGTAGTTCACCACATGGGCGTGACCGCCACGCCCACGCGCGGGAGGGCGGCCGCGTGGCAGGGTCAGGATCGGGCTGGCGCCGAGCCAGAGCTCGAGGCGATCATCGTAGATGCGCCCCTTGAGCCGATGCCCGATCAGGGTGGAGGGCACGGTGTAGAAGACCTTGCGCAGGACGAAGCCACTCGATGAGGTCACGGTGACCGTAGCCTCGTCATAGTCGCAGCTGCGTTGCCTGGGCAGCGATTGAAGATGGTCGGCCTCGCAGTGCAGCGCATCGCGGTGATTGGCGTTGTGGCGCGCCACCACCTGCGCGGCGAAGCGGCGATAAGCGTCGAGGTCCTCGAAGTCCGTCGATGCGCGCAGCAGAAGGGCTTGGCCGAGGCGGGTCTTGAGATGGCCGTGACGGCTCTCGATCGCGCCGTTCTCGTGGGCCAGGCCACGGTTGTTGCGGCTGGGCTCCATCCCGTAGTGCCGGCACAAGGCGTCGTAGCGCTCGCGCAGATCGTCGCACGCCGCCTTGTCCAGATTGGCGAAAGCTGCGGACAGGCTGTCGCTACGATGCTCCCGCAGGGTGCCGCCCAGTGCCGCCCAGAGACCAAAGCGCGTTCTGCAAGCCGCTGGCCAGGGCCGTGAAGCTCTCGCCGCCCAACACCACCTCGGCATGTTCCCAGCCGGAATAGACCAGGGTGAAGTGGTAGATGCGGTGCGCCAGTGGCTCGCCGGCAATCGTGACAGCGAGAGAGTTGGCGTCGAAGAAGTCCGACATGCCCTGCCGCCCCGGCGGGTGCTCCTGGCGGAAGATCACTTCCTGCTGCGGCCCGAACCGGGCCTTCCAGAGCCGCACCCGGCGCTCGAGTGTCCGCCGGGCTGAACCGAGATCCTGCTCCGGATGCCGGCGTATCATCTCCTCAAAGATGGTGATCGGGCGCAGGTCAGGGGTCCGCTCCAGCAGCGGGACGATCTCGCCGTCCCAGATGTCCGTCAGCGGATCGGGCCGACCGCCACCATGACCGTGGCAGGCCTTCTTCCGGGACGGCAGGCGCGGGTCTCTCTCTACCCGGTAGCCAGTGCTGGTGCTGAACCCTGCCATCGCCGCCGCGGTGGCCCGGGTATGCCTCGTTCGTAGGGTCATGTAGTACCTCATCTGTTGGTCCGTGATCGGTCGGCCAGGCATCAGGTCCTCTTCGTGGTCGTTGAAGACCTGTTCCTGACCGCAGTCACAGCCGACGGCGAGGTCTAAACCGCGCCCGGGTTGGGCGGAGCTACAGCCGGGCTACGCCCGGCCTCCGCTCCGCCCAACCCGTCATCTCCGATGTCGCTGACCCTTCAAGTGCGATGTCGCTGAACAGTCACCATCGGGGAGGGGAGTACGTGTTGTTCAGCACCCCGGCTTGACCCTACCCGCGGAGCGAGGCGTCAGGCCCGGTCGTGTAGCCTCCGCCACCACGGCAACTGGACGATGGAAAGACTTGCCCAAAACAGTCAAGTCTTCTACCCACGCTACAAATGAAAGAGAAAAGGGTCCATCGCTTATAGATCGTCCTCCTCTTTCTTCTGATCGACAATGATCTTTCTGCTAACTATAATTTCACAGTCTCGAACTTTCCCTAAGGTTGGGAGACGATCCGCGTGCTCTTCTAGACTTAGCTCTTCCAAACAATAATTTGGTAAAATATGGATGCTGTTAGTGGTTATTTCAGGAGACCAATCTGAGTAAAACCCATCGACCTTACCAACACGAAAATAAAATCTGTCGAGCGTGTTCGGTCTCATAAGTTGTAATATTCTGTCAAACTTGTCTTCAGCTAATCGCAGGTCGAAGCCGAGGTGATGGGGAACATCTTCATAACGAAAATCAATTTCACTTCTGTATTTTGCAAAACCAAAAGCAGTACAGCGAGTATTATTGCTGCTTCGGCGAACTGTTATGGAAATCTCCTCTACAGCATCTCGATAACCAAACATAAAATAGCGGGGAGGTAGAGAAAGCCGTTCTACTGGGATCAGCTTAGCGTTGATCGTCTCGCTGGTATCTACATTTTCCACATCCTCCTTTTCGTCTTCGTCACTATCATCCAACCCGTTCCAATCTTTGCTGTACGAAATGCTGTGAAAGACCTCTGTGGCCTCAAATGTGAGCGACCAAAACCAAGGAATAAGGTCGCGAGATTCTTGGGTACCATCTTCTTGAGTTTGCCTCAAGCACCATTGATACAGAGGTTTGTGTTCAATATCCGTTGAGTAATGAACCGCGAAATCTCGTTCCATTTCCATTGTGCTATTACCTTGTACAGATGTGGTGATCGCCTTCTGTAAACGCCTTCGTCAGTTCAGCGGTATCTGTATGGGATGGGAAAGTTGGGAGGGCATTTGGTCGTCTTCAGTCTGCCTTACCCCATTTCTGTTGCCCCGGCCGGTGTGGCGCTGCCTCCTGGTGCGGCGGGCCGGACACTCCACGAGGAGCATGAAGCTCTGCGCCTGCTGGCGCCTGTTGTTCGGCGTAGCTGTTGGACGCCGATAAGCATGCTAACTCGTCGCGAACGCTGCAAGCAGAAGGGTCAAATGTCTGCGCCGAACAACAGTAACAACTATATTCTGAGATATCATTTTGATCCTTCCCCCATCGCGCTGTCCCTATTCTTTCATGACCTTCTTGCCTCATATGCGATCGAGTATCCAGTCGGGCTGGCGCCCAGCCCCCAAGCCGGCGGGCTCTGTTGCAAGCTTGGCGAAGGGGCGATGCGTGATCAGGGGGCTTCCTGTTCACCTTATGATTCTGCGTTGGCCAGACGGTCCTGTAGCCATGCCATCGCCTCGGTCAGAGCGCACGGTCCGAGAGCGAAGGCGCGCTCGACGATCCGGGCCTCGCCGACAATGCCGCCCTGGAGGGCGAACATCCCGGCCTGGCCCTTGCGCAGCGCGCGCATCACCTCGAAGCCCTTGATCGTGGCGTAGGCCGTCTTCATCGTCTTGAACCCGCGCACGGGCCGGATCAGCAGCTTGAGCTTGCCGTGGTCGGCCTCGACGACGTTGTTGAGGTATTTCACCTGCCTGTGCCTCGTGTCCTTCGGGCACTTGCCCTCGGCCTTCAGCTCCGCGATGGCAGCGGCATAGGCCGGCGCCTTGTCGGTGTTGAGCACCTCGGGCTGCTCCCACTCCTTCAATCCTCTCAGCGCCTTGCCGAGGAATCGCTTCGCTGCCCTGGTGTTGCGGGTCGCCGAGAGATAGAAATCGATCGTGTTCCCGAGCTTGTCCACCGCCCGGTACAGATACGCCCACTTGCCGCGGACCTTGATGTAGGTCTCGTCGACGCGCCAACTCCGCGACTGCGGCCGGCGCCACTGCCAGCGCAGACGTTTCTCCATCTCCGGCGCGAAACGCTGCACCCAACGATAGATCGTGGAGTGGTCGACCGCGACGCCGCGCTCGGTCATCATCGCTTCGAGGTCGCGGTAGCTGATCGGATACCGGCAGTGTTACGGTAGGAACGCCGGTTGCCCGACGCCCCCCGTGCAGATCCCCGCATGCGCGCTAACGCACGGGGCTCCTACCTCGGGTGTTTGACGGCAAACCGCTGTTCTGGCCATGGATGCAGGATTTGCAGCGGCGGCCAGAAAGCCGCCGCGACCCTTCCCAGCTTGTCCAGCTTGGTCCGGTCCATCTGCGACCGGCGTCTCAAGACACGCAGCCACATTCGTCGGAGTCGAAATGCAAACCGCTTGAGGGACGGGGAACTGGTCGGGACGGCGTAGTAGTGCAGCCATCCATTCAGAATCTTCCCTAGCCATTTGGCCACCTCATATGGGTTATGGTGCATCCGCCGACGCAGCTCGGCACCGATACGCCGTAGGGTCCGGTCGACCCGCTTGCCCACCGGCTTGCGCCCCAGCCCGAACTTCCCGTTCCTCGTCGTTCGGCAGTAGTGCGTGAACCCGAGAAAGTCGAAGGTTTCGG
The DNA here is from genome assembly GCA_965262755.1 of Alphaproteobacteria bacterium. Taxonomy (GTDB): domain Bacteria; phylum Pseudomonadota; class Alphaproteobacteria; order UBA828; family UBA828; genus WTGU01. The sequence goes on from OZ253557.1 coordinate 4,434,531, forward strand.
GACGCCGCTCGCCTCGTGCCCGGCGGTTCTTTTGCGCAAACCGCCCGAACTCGATGAGACGGGTTTTGTCAGGGTGTAGCTCCAGTGAAAACGAGGCCATCCTTTCCTTCAGGTCGTGTAGAAACCGCTCCGCATCCCGCTGGTACTGGAACCCGACCACGAAATCATCGGCGTACCTCACGATGATTGTGTTGCCTTCGGCTGTTCGGGCGCGCCACTTCTTGTGGAACCACAGGTCGAGGACATAGTGCAAATAGACGTTCGCCAGAATCGGCGAAACAATCGCACCCTGCGGAGTGCCCCGAAGGTCATCCCGCCATTCGCCCCCTTCCATGACGCCAGCATTGAGCCACTTGACAATCAAGCGGATAACCCGCCTGTCGCCGATACGGTGCTCCAGAAACCGGACCAGCCAGTCCCTGTCGATTCGGTCAAAGTACGACCGGATGTCCGCATCGACAATCCATCTGACCCCTCGCCGTTCTATCCCGAAAGCCAGGGCGTCGAGCGCATCATGCGCCCCACGTCCGGGTCGGAACCCATAGCTGAATCCGAGGAACTCCGGCTCGTATATCGGCAAAAGGATGGTCTCCGCCACCGCCTTCTGGACAATCTTGTCCTCCACTGCGGCGATGCCCAGCGGTCGTGTTCCCCCGTCCGGCTTCGGTATCTCTACCCGCCGCGACGGACGCGCCCGGTACGCTCCGCTCTGAACCCGGTCATGCAGGTCGCTCAGCCGTTCGGCCAGACCCTTCCCGTATTCATGCCACGTCACGCCATCCACGCCTGCCGCTGCCTCCTTCTTCAACGAAAAGTAGGCCGCATCGAGCGCTTCCGTCGTGATGTGGTGCAACAGCGCAGTGAGCTTCTCCTTCGGCTTCCTCGTTGCTGCTTGCCGTATCCGCTCCGCCGCTTGTGTCACGCGCGCCCGGCGCTGTGTCCGGTGCGTGCTTTGGCCTCGCGGATTCCCCTTGGTTCCAGCCCTTCCCTCCGTCGGCTCCGCCGGAACCGAGGTCCCTTTGTTCGCCGCCCTCATCGGTACTATGGCCAGATCCGATTGCTCCAACCCGTTCATCATCGATTCGGACTATCTCCTCTCTTCCGCGGCCCCGGTACGACGACCGGGGCGGATTGGAGCCCTCTCAGGTCCCCTGCGTGGACGTACGTGCGTGCCTGGGTTCTTAGACGCCGCGGAGCCCTCGCGCCCTCACGAAAGCGGGCGGTCAGTGTTGCCTTCGGCCGCTGATACAGCCTCGGCACTCCGAATGACCATGTTTCGACGCTCAATAGCCCTGCCCGCACGCGCCGCTACCGACACTTCACATGACACCTCACGATGCCCTGCGCACGGCTCGCGGCGAAGGCGGCTCGTTACACCTTTCCTCCCGCCGGACTTTCACCGGCTATCCACGTCAGAGTTAGCCTGACATTCGTTACGGTAGGAACGCCGGTTGCCCGACGCCCCCCGTGCAGATCCCCGCATGCGCGCTAACGCACGGGGCTCCTACCTCGGGTGTTTGACGGCAAACCGCTGTTCTGGCCATGGATGCAGGATTTGCAGCGGCGGCCAGAAAGCCGCCGCGACCCTTCCCAGCTTGTCCAGCTTGGTCCGGTCCATCTGCGACCGGCGTCTCAAGACACGCAGCCACATTCGTCGGAGTCGAAATGCAAACCGCTTGAGGGACGGGGAACTGGTCGGGACGGCGTAGTAGTGCAGCCATCCATTCAGAATCTTCCCTAGCCATTTGGCCACCTCATATGGGTTATGGTGCATCCGCCGACGCAGCTCGGCACCGATACGCCGTAGGGTCCGGTCGACCCGCTTGCCCACCGGCTTGCGCCCCAGCCCGAACTTCCCGTTCCTCGTCGTTCGGCAGTAGTGCGTGAACCCGAGAAAGTCGAAGGTTTCGGGACGCCGCTCGCCTCGTGCCCGGCGGTTCTTTTGCGCAAACCGCCCGAACTCGATGAGACGGGTTTTGTCAGGGTGTAGCTCCAGTGAAAACGAGGCCGTCCTTTCCTTCAGGTCGTGTAGAAACCGCTCCGCATCCCGCTGGTACTGGAACCCGACCACGAAATCATCGGCGTACCTCACGATGATTGTGTTGCCTTCGGCTGTTCGGGCGCGCCACTTCTTGTGGAACCACAGGTCGAGGACATAGTGCAAATAGACGTTCGCCAGAATCGGCGAAACAATCGCACCCTGCGGAGTGCCCCGAAGGTCATCCCGCCATTCGCCCCCTTCCATGACGCCAGCATTGAGCCACTTGACAATCAAGCGGATAACCCGCCTGTCGCCGATACGGTGCTCCAGAAACCGGACCAGCCAGTCCCTGTCGATTCGGTCAAAGTACGACCGGATGTCCGCATCGACAATCCATCTGACCCCTCGCCGTTCTATCCCGAAAGCCAGGGCGTCGAGCGCATCATGCGCCCCACGTCCGGGTCGGAACCCATAGCTGAATCCGAGGAACTCCGGCTCGTATATCGGCAAAAGGATGGTCTCCGCCACCGCCTTCTGGACAATCTTGTCCTCCACTGCGGCGATGCCCAGCGGTCGTGTTCCCCCGTCCGGCTTCGGTATCTCTACCCGCCGCGACGGACGCGCCCGGTACGCTCCGCTCTGAACCCGGTCATGCAGGTCGCTCAGCCGTTCGGCCAGACCCTTCCCGTATTCATGCCACGTCACGCCATCCACGCCTGCCGCTGCCTCCTTCTTCAACGAAAAGTAGGCCGCATCGAGCGCTTCCGTCGTGATGTGGTGCAACAGCGCAGTGAGCTTCTCCTTCGGCTTCCTCGTTGCTGCTTGCCGTATCCGCTCCGCCGCTTGTGTCACGCGCGCCCGGCGCTGTGTCCGGTGCGTGCTTTGGCCTCGCGGATTCCCCTTGGTTCCAGCCCTTCCCTCCGTCGGCTCCGCCGGAACCGAGGTCCCTTTGTTCGCCGCCCTCATCGGTACTATGGCCAGATCCGATTGCTCCAACCCGTTCATCATCGATTCGGACTATCTCCTCTCTTCCGCGGCCCCGGTACGACGACCGGGGCGGATTGGAGCCCTCTCAGGTCCCCTGCGTGGACGTACGTGCGTGCCTGGGTTCTTAGACGCCGCGGAGCCCTCGCGCCCTCACGAAAGCGGGCGGTCAGTGTTGCCTTCGGCCGCTGATACAGCCTCGGCACTCCGAATGACCATGTTTCGACGCTCAATAGCCCTGCCCGCACGCGCCGCTACCGACACTTCACATGACACCTCACGATGCCCTGCGCACGGCTCGCGGCGAAGGCGGCTCGTTACACCTTTCCTCCCGCCGGACTTTCACCGGCTATCCACGTCAGAGTTAGCCTGACATTCACCAGCGCACGGCCCAAAGCACGATCTCCCCCCGAAAGTGACGTCCCTTGAAGTCGCTCATGCCTCAACCCCTCGCGGCAGATCACGCAGACAAGTCACCAACCAGCCGGACTTTGCAACAGAGCCAGTTAAAGGGCTTGGATTCTGGCATTAAAATTCGTCATCTTGGGGAAGAGGGCAAATCATTTGAGGAGGCGGTTATGGCCGTCTATTGGGCGATTGACGTAACTTTCGGAGAGAGTGGTGCATTCAAGATAGTCGAACATACTAGCAGCGATGCAGCCTATATTCGCATTGCAAGCTTGGCAGTAGCGACTCAAAATCCTCCGAGCGTAAACCAAGGCCAAGCAACCAATAGGCAGCAACGCAGACAACAAAACAGAAAGCGACGATAGATAGCGTTAGAATGGGAAAGTACGTGCAATAGCGATCATCGGCCAGAATTGCGCGACGGAAGTTTGCGCGGAGACGGTTTTCGCCTGACGCCATCCCTCCGGAATACTGTGCAGATTTCACCCCCTGACATGCAGCGAGCGCCCGCGCGCCCGGAGCTCGGGACTTTGCGCTTACGAGGTACTCCTCTGCTCCGCCTCGCGGATCATGCCGCGCAGCACTTTGGGCGTGAGTGGGAGCGAGTCCACCTTGATGCCGAGCGGCTTGAGCGCGTCTTCCACCGCCGCGGCGATGGCCGGCGGGGCGCCCATGCGCCCGCCTTCGCCGCCGCCCTTGATGCCGTACTCGGTAAAGGGCGACGGCGTCTCCACATGGCCCACGCGGATGTCGACCGGGGTCTCCATCAGGGTCGGGTGCAGATAGTCGCTCAGCAGCACGTTCTGAAGCTGCCCGTTCTCGTCGTAGTGGAAGTGCTCGTAGAGGGCGCTGCCGATGCCGTTCACGGTGCCGCCCCGCACGTGGCCGGCGAGCGTCATCGGGTTGACCATGGTGCCGCAGTCGTGGACGGCGACGTAGTCGAGGAAGTCGACCTTGCCGGTCTCTATATCCACCTCGACCACCGGGATGTGACACATGTGGCCGACGATGGGGTAGAAGATGCCGAGGTCGGAACGATCCTCCGACGGCATGGTCGTGACCGGATGGTCGTAGACGTAGGCCGCGTCGATGCCGCTGGTGAGGTCGTGATCCTCCGGCAGGTCCAGCCTGAAGTAGTGGGCGTGCAGCGCCACCTCGGCGAGAGTCTTCTCCTTGCCGGGCACGCCTTGCACGCCGATCGAGCCCGCGCGGAACTCGAGGTCGCTCGGGTCCGCCTCCAGCATGTGGCTGGCGACGCGCAGCATCTTCTCCTTGATCACGTCGGCGGCGCCGCTGACTGCGCCCGCGATCATCACCGTGAACCGGCTGCCGCCCGGCCCCGACGAGTTGAAGCCCTTGTCGGAATCAGCGTAACCGACGGAGATGTCAGCGGGATCTATCTCCAGCTTCTCGGCCAGCACCTGCACCGCCATCGTCTCGGGGCTGTTGCCCCAGAAGGGCGCGTTCAGCGTGATGAACGCCTTGCCGGTGGGATCGATGTTGATGGCGACACTCTCCGGCGAGCTCGAGAGCGTGAAGCCCGGTGTCTCGTTCGGGTTCCACATCCAGAACTCGGTGGCGCTGAAGACGCTCCGCTCCTGGCAGGTGGAGATGCCGATGCCGATGTAGCGGCCCTCCTCGCGTGCCTCGGCCTGTTTCTTGCGCCAGCCGTCGTAGTCGATCATGCCGAGCGCCTCGTCGAGCACGGCCTGATAGTTGCCGCTGTCGTACATGTTGCCGGTCGGCATGATGTAGGGGAACTGGTCCTTCTCGATCAGGTTCAGCCTACGCATCTCCACCGGGTCGATGCCGAGCTCCTCGCAGGCCGCGTCGACCAGGCGCTCGATCACGAAGTTGCCGACCTCGGAGCCGAAGCCGCGATAGGCCCCCTGCTGGCACTTGTTGGTGAGCACGGCGGTGAGATCGACCTCGACGCTGTTTATCTTGTAGGGGCCGGTCACCTGCGCCATCGCATTGCCGTGCTGGCCGACGCCGTACTGGAAGTAGGCGCCGTAGTCGTCGATCACCTTGAGCCGCATGCTCAGCATCGTGCCGTCGCGCTTCAACGCGAGCTTGGCGTCGTAGAGGCGGTCGGAGCCGTGGGCGTCGCCGCTCGTCATGTTGTCGATGCGGTCTTCCAGATACTTGACCGGCCGGCCGGCGGCGCGGGCGAGTGTGCCGGCGAGCGTGCAGACCTTGTGGCAGAAGAGCTTGCTGCCGAAGCTGCCGCCGGCGTCGGTCGGCACGATGTTGAGCCGGTGGGGATCGACCTTGAGCGAGACCGCGATCAGCCAGCCGACGTAGTTGTACATCGACGTGTTGGCGTGGATCGTGAACTTGCCCGTGCCCCGGTCGTAGTGGGCGGTGGCGCCGACGGTCTCGATCGGCGTGCCGCCTGAGCGCGGCCAGCGCAGCCGGCGCTCGATCACCAGGTGGGCGGCGGCGAAGTCCTCGTCCACCGTGCCGAAATTAATCGTGCGCTGGAGCGCCACGTTGGTATCGCCGCGTTCGGGATGGAGGACGGCGTCACCGGTCGACGTCACCGCCTCTTCGAGATCGACCACCGCCGGCAGCGGATCGTATTCGACCTCGATCAGCTCGCAGGCGTCCTCGGCGATGTAGCGGCTCTCCGCCACGACGGCGGCGACCGCCTCGCCCACGTGGCGCACCTTGCCCACGGCGATGCAGTACTGCGGCGTCGGCGGACTGGAGAAGTCCGCGCACGGCCCCGTCACCTCCGCCGCCTCGGCGCCGGTCATGACGCAGAGCACGCCGGGCAGCGCCTCGGCCTTCGACTTGTCGATGCTCACGATGCGGGCGTGGGCATGGGGGCTGCGGAGCACGGCGGCATGCGCCATGTTGGGCAGCATTACGTCGTCCGCATAAGTGCCGGAGCCGGTGAGCAGGCGGGTGTCCTCCACCCGCTTCATGCTGTGCCCGATGGCGAAGTACTTGGACTTGGGCTTCTCGCGCTGACGCGATTCGGGGATGTAATGGCGCTCGCGGGTCATTGCCCCTCTCCCTGCATCCGTTCGGCCGCGGCCTGCACCGCCTCGACGATTGTCTGGTAGCCGGTGCAGCGGCAGAGGTTGCTCGACATCGCCTCGCGAATCTCGTCGAGGCTCGGATTGGGCGTGCTCTCCAGCAACTCGACCGCCGTCATCAGCATGCCGGGGGTGCAGAAGCCGCATTGCAGGCCGTGCTTCTCCCAGAACGCCTCCTGCAGCGGGTGCATGTCGTCGACGCCGCCCAGGCCCTCGATGGTGCGGACCTCGGCACCCGCCGCCTGGACGGCGAGCATCAGGCAGGAGCGTGCGGCCTCGCCGTTGACGAGCACGGTGCAGGCGCCGCAGACCCCGTGCTCGCAGCCGACATGGGTGCCGGTGAGCCCGAGCTTTTCGCGCAGGAAGTCGCTGAGCAGCATGCGCGGCTCGGCGTCGGCCGCGCGGCGCTCGCCATTGACGACAAGCTCGACGGTACGTGGCGTCGTCATCTCCACCTCCCTTCAGTGGCAGCGGGAGGCGGCATCGGCAAGCGCGCGCCGGGTCAGGCTGCGCACCAGATCGCGCCGATAGTCCGCGTCCGCGTGAAAATCTTCGCTGGGGTCGATGCTGTCCGCCGCCGCGGCCGCGGCCTGTCGGAAGGCATCGTCGCCCGGTGCCGCGCCTGCGAGCGCATCCTCGGCAGCACGCGCCCGGTGCGGCCCGTCGCCCACGCCGGCGCAGACGATCCGCGCGCCAGTGCAGGCACCGTCCGCAAGCTCGACCGTCGCGCCCACAGCCACGTAGGCGAAGTCGCCCTTGCGAGGGCTCACCTCGTGAAAGGCCGCGCCCTGGCCGGCCGGCGCCTGCGGCACGCGGACCTCGACAAGAAGCTCGTTCGCCTCGGTTGCCGTGGAGAGCGTACCGGTGAAAAAGTCCTCGGCCCTGACGGCGCGCGTGCCGCCTGCGCTCCGCAACACCATCTCCGCGCCGCTCGCGACCGCCACCGCCGGCATCTCCGACGCCGGGTCGTTGTGGCAGAGGTTGCCACAGAGCGTGCCGCGATTGCGGATCGGACCGTGGGAGACATAGGGATAGGCCGCAGCCATCAAGGGCGACGCCTCGCGGACGGCATCCGCCTCCAGCACCGCCTTGTGACGGGCGAGCGCGCCGATCCTGAGCTGCCCATCCTCCAAAGTCACATAGTCGAGGCCGGGCAGGCGGTTGATGTCGATCAGCACTCCCGGGTGCAGCGCCCGCAGGTTCAGCATCGGCACCAGGCTCTGGCCGCCCGCGATCACCTTGGCCGCCTCGCCGTGCTCGGCAAGCAGCGCCAGCGCCTCCTCCAGGGTTTCCGGACAGCAGTAGTCGAACGGTGGCGGTTTCATCCAGTATCTCTCCCTTGTTCCGTCCCGCCGCCCGGTGGCGAGCCGGCTACGCTCTTCTGCCAATCAGTCTAGAGCAAGCCCCCGCCCTCTTCCAAGCCGAGCACCGCGCGGCCGTATTGCGCACCCGCGATATCGAAGTTGAACGAGATGTGCGCGTTGATGGCGTGGATATCGCGGAAGAACCGTTGGATCGGGTTGCGCTCGTAAAGCGCGGCACCCCCGCTCGCCTCGAACAGGATGTCCACCGCGCGGCGGCATTCGCTGGCGGCATAGGCACCGTTACGGCGGAACCGTGTCTTCGTCGTGAAATCGGGGACCGTTCCCGCCTCCCCATGGGCCATTGCCTCGTCGCAGGCGGCACGCATGAGGGCGCCCGCGGCCTCGATCTTGACCGCAGCCTCGGCGATCTTGATCTGGATCGGCACGTGATCGGCGACACGGGTGCCGCTGTAGGAGCCGACGCGCCGGCGGGTCGCGGCGACATAGCCTTCCAGCGCGCCCTCCGCCGTGCCGAGGGCGCAGCCGGCGAGCACGTAGGGGAACATGGCGAAGACGGGGAGCCGGTAGAGCGCGGCATCGTTGACGGCCAGGCCAGGCCCGCGGCACCCCTTGGTCTCGTCGACCGCGAGCGTGCGGTGCGCGGGCACGAAGACCTCCTCGGCCGCCACGTCGTTGCTCCCGGTCCCGCGCAGGGCCGTGGCATGCCAGGTATCGATGATCTCGTAGTCGCGGCGGGGGAGGATGAACATTCGATGCTCTGGCGGATCGGTGTCCGCAACGATCCCGCCCAGCATCGTCCACTCGCTGGGATCGATCCCGCTCGCGAAGGGCCAGCGGCCGCAAATGACGTAGCCGCCATCGACCGCGCGCGCCTTGCCCGCCGGGAAGATCAGCGAGGCGGCGATCAGCACGTTCGGGTCCGGCCCCCAGACTTCGTCCTGCACCTCCGGCTCGAACAGCGCGAGCATCCAGTGGTGGGCGAGCAGATTGGTCAGGTTCCAGGAGCTGGACGGGCAGGCACGGGCGATGATCGCGCCGAGATCGATGAGGATGCCGTAGTCGAGCTCCGCACCGCCGACGCGGGCCGGCTGGAGCACGCGGAAGAGCCCGTTCTCGTGGAACGCGGCCTCGGTCTCGGCCGGCAGACGCCGCAGCGCCTCGGTCGCGGCGGCGCGTTCTCGCAGGCTCGGCAACAGAGCCTCGGCCCGCTGCAGAACCGCGTTTCGGGCATCGGCGCACGTGGCATCCGGAGTATCCGCGCGCGCGGCATCCGGACGATCCGTCGCCATGCTTTCGTTCACGATGCCGCCCGCTGTCGTGGAAAAGCCCGAGGGCAGGGTTCGGCTCTATGCCCCTTTGCGGAGATTGGCACTGTCGGGCGTCCAGATTTGCCGGTCGCGGACAGCGCGGCCCGCCGCAGGCACAAGCCAGAAGTTGCGGTCGCTGGTCGGAGTGAGTGGACTTGAACCACCGACCCCCGCCTCCCGAAGTTGAGACCAGTACACTAAACCATTGAAATATACTAGTCATACCTGGAACCTGTGGCCGTTCATTGCCATTCAGAGGCGGCATTTCCGCACGCGCGTGCGGAAACGATCACGCCCGCCGGTTGATCGCCTCCACCGCACTTTGCATGTGGTCGGTATGGTGGTGTCCGTAGGTCGACTCCAGCATGTCGACGGTCAGGCCGAAGAACCCGGCCGCGTGCCAACGGTCGGCGCCCTTCTGCATCGCCCATGTGATCGCAGTGTGCCGCAGGTCATGCTTGGTGCAATGCTCGATGCCCGATGCTGCGAGCGCCGTGCGCCATGCCGTCTTGAGGCTGCCCACTCGCTGCCCGTCCACCTCGACCACATAGCGGGCGCCGCAGCGCTCCCATCGCCGCAGGTGCGCGAGCAAGCACGGCGGGATAGGCACTGGCGGGGTCCGCTTCTTGGTCTCGCCCTCGCCCGCCCCACGGCGGTACAGCACGCCTCTCTCGGTGTCCGCCCATCCGCCCCCGCCGAACGGGCTGAAGCCGAGCCGCAGGATCGCATCGGTGCGCGTGCCGGTGTAGAGCGCCACCAGAATGAAGCGCGCCAGATGCTTCGCTTTCGGGTTCCGATACGCCGCCCGGATCAGCTTCGCCGTTTCGTCGCGGGTCAACCAGCGGTCGCGCGGCGCCGGCTTGGCCGGGAGCCGCACGCGCGGCGCACTCGTGATGTAGCCTTCGGCGTGGCAGTGATTGATCGCCGCCGCCAGGGTGCCGAGTTCCTTTCGCACTGTGCCGGGCGCCCGGCCGCGCTCGATGCCGTACCGTCGGCAGATCTCGCCCGTGATGCTCGTCAAGGCCAGCGCCCCCAGGATCGGCACCAGCGCCCGGATGCAATCGCCGATGCGGGCGGGGGCGCGCACGAGCGGCGCGCGCTCGGTCGCGTAGATGTCGAGCACTTCGGCGACCGTTACTTGAGCGGGATCACGGGGGCCGGTGGTGGGCCGGTCTCGTTGCGCGATGTATCGCGCGAGAGCTTCCTCAGCCTGTCGGCGGTCGCTAGTGCGCGTGTTGATGCGTCGTCAGCCGTCGCGGATTTCGTAGGTTCCAGCGCCGCGCTTGTCGGGGCGGCGGTACAGTCGTGCTGCTGCGGCTTTACGCGGCATTTCTTCACCAACTCCTCAAGGTCGTTAGGATCAATTCGGACGGCACGGCCAATCTTGACCAACAGGCCGCGCCGCTCGGCTTCAATCCGAAGCCCGCGCTTCGGGACGCCAACACGCTCGGCAGCTTCGTCCAGCGTCAGGAGTCGGGTCATCTGTCTTCGTCCCGGCCGGGCTCGCGGTCGCGCATTTCTGGCGCAGTGCCGGTGCGCGCCCGGAAGGTGTTGACGGACAAGCCGACGTAGGCGGCGGCCTCCTCCTCTGACAGCATCCGGGGCCAGTAGGGCATGTCGCCGAGGCGGGGCCTTCCATCCGTGCTCATCGCGTCTCTCTCTATTTCCCTCTGCGTCTCCGGCGTCTGATCGGGCGCCCTCACGATCTTGCAGTCGAGTTCGTTGGCCGGGGCATCGTTGCGCCTGCGGCCCCTATTGAGCGATCCAGTTTCTACGAGAGAGCTGGTCAGCCATCGCCGCTGCCGGCAAGGGCGCCGACCACCGGAAGCCCCACTCAGGTTGACCACGATCAATCTGTTCATCGTCCGTGTCTGCATTGGCGACGTCCTCACAGCGGCCACGGCAACATTTCGCGCTGCGCGTAGCGCTTCGCCATCCGCAGCGCCACGTCGCCCTTGCGCGCGTCCGACAGATCGAGCTCGCGCGCGATCGAGGCCCACGTCCTCCCCCCCTGCGCCTTGAGCCGGTAAGCCTGCCACCCCGTGTCCGACCGCGGCCGACCCCGCCGCTCCACATCCCGAACCGGCGCAGCCGCAGCAGGATCATTTTTTTTGGGGGCGCGACGGTCCCGAGCCTCAAGCGCCGGCACGTACCACGCCAGCCGCTTGTCCCCCCCACGAGCCGCCTGCTCCGCCAAATGCCGGGCCCCCGCAATGTCCCACCCCGGACACCAACGGCACGCCCGCTCCCAATCCGCCTTCTTGATCCGGCCCAGGTTGTCGAGAACCCGATCAGCCGCCGAACCCTTCGGTGGTGCCACCCATTGCATTTTTGTCCACCTCGCCCCTGTCCATCTATGTCCACCCTATTTTGTCCCCCAATTATTGTCCATCTAAGGGGCGATAGTGGCGCTGGAGTGTGTGGGGACCCGATACAATGCAGCCGGCGGCCGGCGGCTGGTACCCCCCCTTTGCCGGCTGGCCGTGCGGCTGGGCCGGCGGGGGCGCGGCTGCGTGGGCCGGCGGCGGCGGGGCCAGGGTGAGCAACCGCACGGTGGCCGTGGGGTTCCGGGCCAGTCGCGCACGGTCGAGGTGGTGGGCAGGGGGGAGGCCGTCGAGGCTCACCGTCGAGGCGCCGCCAGGAGCCCGGCTGGCTGGCTCCGCACCCGTCGAGGTGCCATGCGTCGCGCGCGTGGTCGAGGCGGCGCGGATTCGCATAATTATATTTCTGGTAAATTCTAAATGTATCCATTTCAGTTTCTTAGCCTGACTTCTCGATTATGAAAGGGCCGAGCCACAAGATGTTGTAGCCGAAGTGCCGATGCTGCAGCGCACGCTGCGCGCCGGGTGCATGGCGAGCGCGCAGCGCGCCGTTGTGTCTGTCCATGCGGCGAGGGGCGCGTGAGAGGCACTTTCGGCGGCGTCGAGGGCGGTTTCGGGCACGTGGCGAGGCGTCGAGGAGTTCGGTGCGGGGGGCTCTGCGGGGGTCGGGACGCGCAGATGCGGGGGTGCTGGTGGTGGTGGTGCAGGGGTGGCTCTTTGCGATGCGACGCGCTGAGCGTCGGTGCGCCTCTACCGGCGCGAGGGAACCCGCGTGGGGGCGCCGAGGCCGTCGCGGGTGGGGCCTCGTTGAGGTGACCTGCGGACCGGGCGGGCGGCGCCAGCGAGCGGCAGCGTCCGGGGCTTTGGCGCGTCCGGCGTGGCGCGGTGAGGAGGTCGACGGGGTGTGCGGCGAGGCGGTCTTAGTACGGGGCGCAACGCATCTACGCGTGGGGTTCGGGTCGCGAGGCGGGCAACGGTCGAGGCGAGCGGCTGGGGTGGTGTGGGGCACTTCTACGTGCGGGGCGGGGGCCACTACGCGGTAGGTCACGAGCCGCGTTACGCGGCGCTCCGGCTGCGCCGCGACCTTGGCCGTCCACATGGCGACGGCTTCGATGTCCGTCACCGTCAGCGCCTTGAACCGGGCGATCTCGCTGGGACGGTTCTCGCCGGCGATCGTCTCGATGGCGTCGATCAGATCCGCCGCGCGACGTTTGATGTCTGCGATGCGTGGGTTGCGGGAAGGGTTGAAATCTACGCCGAAGCGACTGTCGCCAAGGGCTATGCCATGCTCCCGAATCGCTGCGCCGATCGCCGCGCGAATCGCTAATACCGCGCAGCTCATCCGTAAGCAAGGCTGGATTGCACGTGTTTGCCAATTCGTCCATTCGGCGAGAGCCCCATTATTCTTCGTTCCTGTCCCTACTTGCCTTCTCTTCAAGCTCGCGTCGCTCCCACCATGTGAGCTGACGCGTGCCCGCTCGCGGCTCCGGGTCGTCGAGCCAGCCTGCACCGGCGCCTTCTACTGGCAACGCACGTTCGAGGAGCTCGGACACCTGGTGAAGATTGTCAGCCCGCAATACGTGAAGCCCTTCGTGCGGCGCCAGAAGACCGACGGCAATGACGCCGAGGCCATCTGCACTGCCGCCCGACAGCCGCACATGCGCTTCGTGCCGAAGAAGACGATCAAGCAGCAGGACATCCAGGCTCTGCACCGGGCCCGGCAACGCATGGTCAACCACCGCACCGCCGTGGTCAGTCAGATACGGGGGCTCCTGCTCGATCGCGGCATCGCCTTCCCCAAGAGCATCACCCGGGCGCGCCGGATGATCCCGGAGATCCTCGCCGATGAGGAGAACGAGCTGACTGCCCTGGCCCGCGAGGCAATCAGCGAGCCCCACGACCTGTTCAGATATCTCGATCGCAGGATCACAAGCTTCGACAAGAAGATCGAGCGCGTCTTCCGCGCGTCGGAGGACTGCCAGCGGATCGCCCGGATCAAGGGTGTCGGGCCCAAGACCGCTACCGCCGTCATCGCCGCCATCGGCGATGGCACCGAGTTCAAGAACGGGCGCCACCTTGCCGCCTGGGTCGGGCTCGTCCCGCGCCAGCACTCCAGCGGCCAGCGCACCGTCCTACTCGGCATCTCCAAACGCGGCAGCCAGCATCTGAGATCCCTGCTGGTGTATGGCGCCCGATCCGTCGTCCGCACGGCCTCAGGAAAGACTGAGGTGTCCCCGGAAAATCGGACAGGTCGCTAAGGTGTGTAGTTTATATTCTTGATTTTAGGTACATTGAGGCTGATGTAGGGTTGCAGGTTTCTCCTGTAAGAGGGTTATAATACAGTGTGTTAGGGTTGTTGTCAAGGACGGGTGGGGATGGTTGGAACGACATAGAATTTGATTGTGTGTCATTGAGGAGTTGCATTCGGGGATGTGGGTGTGGAGGCTGGGGTGGGACATTGGAGTGATCCTTATAATGCGATGGATGGGTTCTGTACGTAACCTATAAGTGATGCGAGTCATTTGGTCATGAGGATTTTCTTGGGAGGTTTCATAATCTGGATTTCCTAAATGGGTCTTGTGTGTTACAGTTGATGCAGGCTTTTCAGACGGATGGCGACCATGAAGGAGGATGCCAGCGGGCGGCGACAGCGGGCCGTGATGGCGACCGATGCGGAGTGGGATCGGATCGGCCGGGCGGCTGCGGAGAGCGGCATGGACCTGTCGCGCTTCGTGATCCATCGCGCGCTGGACTGGGACCCACTGCCGGCGGAGGTCCTGCGCCGGGCGGTACGCGAGATGCTGGTGCTGGCCAGGCTGGAGGAGAGGCGGCTGCGCGGGGCCGGCGCGGGCGAGGCCTGGGAGGACGCCTGCGACGCGGTTGACGAATGGATCGACCGGGAGGGCATGCTGGAGGGGCTGACCGATCCCGGCGCGGCGAACCGCTGGAAGGCGGTGGGGCCGGCCGGGGAGGGCGAGCCATGACGGAGGCGGCGGAGCGGCCCGGCAGACGGCAGCGGAGCCTGCACTGCAAGCCTGCGGAGCAGGCGATGATCCGGGAGCGCGCGGCGGCGGCGGAAAAGACCGTGTCGCGCTATGTGATGGAGCTTGCGCTCGCCGACGATCCGGACCGTCATCCCCTGGTGCTGTCGGAAGAGGAACAGGCTGAGTTGCGGGATGGGGTGCGGGAGTTGCAGGCATTCGTGCTGGCTCTCCGGCGCGAGCTTCCGGGCGGCAGCGGGCTTAGCCTGCTGAGCGCGGTCTCTGTCCTTGCACGGGAGCGGGCGCCGTGAGCCGGAAGCGGCGCCGCCGGAAGGTGGGCAAGCACATCTCGCTCTCGGCGACGGACGCGGATTGGGAGACCGTTCGCAGCAACGCTAACCGGCGCGGCCTGTCGATCGCGCGCTACCTGGTGGAGTTGGTGGAGCGGGACGCTTCGGAAGAGGACGCCGGTCTCCGGCACGAGTGTCCTGAGCTGACGCTCGCTGCGGAAGAGCAGCGGGAGCTGCTGGAGGCGGTGCGGGAGGTTCGCGCGCTGATGCTGGAGGGGGAGGATGCGGGTCCCCTTGTGCGCGACATGCAGGAGCGGATCGCGGTGATGTTCGCCGCCTGGGCATCTGCGATGTCCGGGTCCGGCCGCTCGGAAGAGCTGTGCGCGGCGCTCGCCTCGGTGCTTGGCGAGGAGCGGGCGCGCATCGCTGCGGCCTCGGTCATGGCCTCGGTCGTGCCGTCTGCCGCGAAGCGGGCGAAGGTTCCGCAGGCCGGCGAAGGGTAGACGGACCCCCGCCAGGACCGGCTGCTGTGAGGCGGGCGCCGTCTCCGCCGCGACCCCGGTGAGGTGCAGGAGGTCGTCCACGCGAGGAGAGAGGCAACGTGACTGCGGAGCGCGACGGCAAGAGTAGACGGACCTCCTGGCGAGCCTGCCGGGCGAGCGCCCCGCCCCCGGTATCGATTCGGCCGCGATCGAGGAATTGCTGACCGAGGTGCGGGACCTCCGTGAGCAGGTGGCCGGACTGAAGGGAGCGGAGTCCGCCGAACGACCTGCGCCGGTAACGCCGGAGGCGCTCGAGGCCTGGGGCGACAAGCTCGTGACCCGCGTCGCCGAGGCCGAGCGGACGGCGGACACGCCAGGGGACAACGCGGCAGCAACTCGTATCAAAAGGATGGAGGACGCGGCCGCGAAGGCGGAAGCGGCGGCAGAGCGCATCGCTGGGGGGCTGGAAAGCACTGCGGACCGCGTTGTGGCCGAGATCGAGGGGGCCGTCACCACGATGAACGAGGGCCTCGCGACGACGCGTAACGCCAACAGGCAGCAGTCCCGTCAGGCCGATCCGATTCTCGAAGAAATCCTCACGCGCACCGCCGGGCTGAGGTTTGGTTGGCGGGCGGTTCTCTTGTTCTTGATCGTCTTCGTCGCGGGCATGTTGCTCGAGAGCTACATACACTTGTTCTACCGATGACTGTGAGCCCGTTGAGCCGGCGGCGTTCCCCCTCTCTGCCTCTGCCGCGCACCGGCGCGGCCTTATCCGGGGCCTGAGCCGATGACAGCCACGGTCGTGGTGGTTCGTTCGTCCGCCAAGGCGGTGATCTATTACGAGCGCGACGGCTACTACGCCAGGAACGACCCCGAGCACCGCCAGGCGAGTTTTTGGTACGGGGATGCGGCGAAGGCGCTGGGGCTCAGGGCCCATGTGCATCCATCGCGCTTCGAAGCGGTGCTGTCGGGATACGTGCCCGGGACGGATCTGCGTCTCGGCCGGATGCGCGAGGGGCAGCACGAGCACCGGCCGGGCTGGGACATCACCCTGTCGGCGCCGAAGTCGGTGTCGCTGGAGGCACTGGTGATGGGCGACCGCCGCGTGATCCGGGCTCACGACGAGGCGGTGCGCGCGACGCTCGACTTCGTGGAGGCGGAGCTTCTGCAGACCCGGGGCTGGGACCCGGCGACCCGCCGCCGCCCCCGGGTGAGCGCGAATGGCATGGTGGTGGCGGGGTTCCGGCATCTGGCGAGCCGCGACCAGGACCCGCAGCTGCACACCCACTGCGTGCTGGCCAACATGACGCGCACTGCCTCGGGGGAATGGCGGAGCGTGGAGCCGACGAAGATCCGCCGCAGCCAGAAGCTGATCGGAGCGTATTATCGGAACGAGCTGGCGCGGCGCCTTCAGGCGCTCGGCATGGCGGTGGCGCCGCGCATGGTGGGGCCGGTACCGGGGTTCGAGCTTGCGGGTTACGAGCGCTCGTTCATCGATGCCTTCTCGGGCCGGCGCCAGGCGATCCTGGAATACCTGGAACAAAAGGAGCTGCCCTACACGGCGGAGAATACGCAGAAGGCCGCGCTGCACACGCGGCGGCGCAAGGAGGACCGCACTCTCGCGGACCTCGTGCCGGAATGGCGCGCGCGGGCGCAGGCACTGGGGCTGGTCCGGGAGAGAATGGCCCTCAGGCCGCCCCGGCCCCTCGACCCGCTGACCGGCGAGCAGGTGAGAGTGCCGCGCGTGCCCGCGCCGGACCTGCCGGCCAACGAGATCCGCAGCCAGAAGCGCGCGCCGGCGCTGCCGAAGTTGCCCCGCGACGGCGTTGCCGAAGGGGCGGAAGCGCGCCTCACAGGCGCGGGCTTCCGGGCGCCGGCGGAGCTGTCGCTCAAGCCGGAGCGTGGCGTTCTGGAGGCGGTGGCACGGGCGGTGGCGCATGTCGCGGAGAGGCGCACCGCGGTCCCGGAGGCCGAGATCCGTGCGGTGGCGCTGGGCCATGCACCGGGGCGCTACACGCTGGCCGAGGTCGACGCGGCGATCGCACGGCTTGTGCGTGACGGCGAGCTGATCGAGGTGGAACGCCGGGGGATGGACCGGGCCTTCGTCACCGACCGGGCGGTGAAGGCTGAACGCCGCGTGCTGGCGTCGATGCGGGCGGGGCGCGGCAAGGGCATGGCGCTGGCGAACGGGGAGATGGTGGAGAAGCGGCTCGAGCCGTCGCGCCTCACGCGGGGCCAGAGGGAGGCGGTCCGCACGGTGCTGTTGTCGAACGACCTCGTGATCGGCGTGCAGGGCCATGCCGGCAGCGGCAAGACGACCATGCTGAGCGAGGTGAAGGAGCTACTCGGGGAGCGGAAGATACAGGGCCTGGCGCCGTCGGCCGTGGCCGCCCGGGTTCTCGCCAGGGAGGCCGGCATCCCCTCGCGGACGCTGCAGTACTTCCTGACCCGCTTCGGCGACCTCTCGGACCCGGAGCGGCTGGCGCGGGCCCGGGCGGAGTACGGGGGCGCGGTTCTGGCGGTGGACGAGGCCTCGATGACCGGCAGCGTTCGCATGGAGGCGCTGCTGCGCATCGCGTGCGCGCTGAAGGTGGCGCGGGTCGTGCTGGTGGGCGACACCAAACAGTTGAAGGCGGTGGATGCGGGCCAGCCCTTCCGTCTACTGCAGAAGGCGGGCATGGCGACAGCGACGATGAAGGAGGTGAAGCGCCAGCGCGACCCGGAGCTGCGGGCTGCGGTGGGTCTTGCCCGGGAAGGGGAGCCGGGCGCGGCGATCGCGGAGCTGGGCAATCGGGTGCGCGAGGCGCCTCAGGAGGAGCTTGGGTTGGAGGCGGGGCGTCGCTGGCTCGCGCTGGCGCCGGAGCATCGGGCGGACACCCTGATCCTCGCCCCCACGCACGCGATCTGCCGGCAGGCGAACGACACCGTGCGCGAGGGGCTGGCGGAGGAAGGCGCGTTGAGGGGCCGCACGCTCGCCGTCGACCGCCTGGTCAACCGGCGGCTCACCCGGGTGCAGGCTTCCGACATCCGGAGCTACGAGCCCGGCGACACCATCGTGTTCCATCGCGACGTCTTCGGCTGCCGCGCGAACGACGTCTGCATCGTCATGGGCCACGACGACGGCAGGGTCGTGCTGGCCCATCCTGACGGCGAACGCCGCTTCCGGCCCTCGGGCAATGCGGCGGGCTATCTGGGCCTCTACGACACCGAGCGGATCGAGTTGCGCGCCGGCGACCGGATCCGCTGGACGCGCAACCGCAAGGCACCCCTCGCCCGCGGCAAGCATTCCCAGGCGCCGGACCTGGTCAATGGCGGCGAGGCGGAGATCGTGGAGATCGGATACAAGCGGGTGCGCTTCCGCGACGGAGAGCGGGAGTTTAGTATCGCGCTCACCGACCCGCAGCTCCGCCATCTCGATCATGCCTGGTGTTCGACCGTGCATTCTGCACAGGGCCGGACGGCGCGGGGGGCGATCGCCGTGCTGGACGCAGGCGGCTGGGTCGACCCCGAGCTTTTTCATGTCGAGCTCAGCCGGGTCTCCGAGGCGTTCCTGCTGCTGACCGACGACCGGGAGGCGCTGATCGAGCGCCTGGAGGCGCAAGACTGGAGCGAGGACGGGGCGCTGGAGGCGCTGGGGATCGACCTTTCCGAGCCCCCCGTGGTGGACCCCGAAGAGTTTGCGGCGCTGGCGGCGGACTGGCGGGCACTTCTGCGGGAGGGCGAGGAGAGGAACACTGTTCCGTTCTTCCTCCCGGGCTACCGGGACGTGATGGCGCGGGCTGCGGCACTGGCGCAGATCGAGGACCTCCCGGAGGACATGCGCCGCTTCACCGGCACCATGCTGGCGGAACACGAGGGGCATCTCGCGCGTGACCGCGAGGTGCGCGGCCTCGTCGAGCGCGTGCGCGACCATTGGCGGCGCTGGCCGGAGTTCGGCTGGGCGGCCTCCGCGCAGGGACTGCCCATCGAGGAGCTTCCCGAACACGATACCTGGCGCGAGGAAGTCGCGGCGCTTTTGGAAGCGGGCCGTACCAGACTCGGGGCGGACGGCGAGGCCGCACGCCATCTCCATGCCATGCCGGGAGCGCGCGCCGGCCTGGAAGAGGCCGTCGAGATGCTCGAGCGCACGCGGCTCCTCGACGACGCCGAACGCTTCGAACGGGCGTGGCACGCGCTTCGCGAAGGGGCCGCGGAGATCGGCGTCCCGGAGCTGCATGCGCCGGGCCACCGGCTGGTGGCGGAGTTGGGCGAAAGGCTCGAGGCCGCCGAGGGGCTCGATGCGGGCGCGCGGCTCGTGGTAGCGGAATGGCGGGAGGTCGAAGCGGCGCAGGTGGCGCTGGCGGAAGAGGTGCGCACCCTGCCCGGCCGTATCGCGGCGTGGCAGGAACGCCGGGCGGACCTGCCGCAGGACGAGCCCGGCGGGCTCGATCCGAAACATCCCGCTCGCCACGCCTGGCGCGAGGAAGGCGGTGCACTGGAGGCAGTGGCCGGGGACATGCTGCACCCCAAGAGCGTCCACGCGCCGCACCTGGACGCCGAGCCGGGCAGGCGCGAGGCTATCCGGCAGGCGGCGGAGGAGGTCCGGGAGGCGCTGCAGGACGACCGCTACCGGGCATTCGGGTGGCTGACGAAGGAGGTGGTCCGGCAGGAGCGCGATGACCGGACCGAGGCGTTCCACGTGCCGCGCTACGACGGGATGGTTGCAGAGGCGCAGGCGCTCTCCGGGCAGGAGGCGCTGCCGGCGCACACGCAGAAGCTCGCCGCCTCGTGGCTCGACTACCATGCCAGGTGCGAACCGATCTGCCGGCAGATCCGGGAGTTGCCCGCACGGGCGGACGCGCTGACGGCGGACTGCCCCGAACCTCCCGCGACGCTCGACTCCCTGCGCGGCTGGCGGCAGCGGGCGGAGCCCCTGCTCGCCGAGGCCCGCGCGATGCTGGCGAAGGACGGCCCGCACGCGCCCCACCTGGCCGCCATGCCGGACGAGCGCAAGGCGCTGGTCAAGGCAACGAGCAGCCTCGACCGTGCGCTGCTCGCGGCCGAGGCGCGGGAGACGAACGTGCTGTCTGCGGTCGTGCGACGGTCGGCGGACAAGTTCCACCAAGACTGGGAGGCGCACGTCGCCAAGGCCACAGCTGCCCGCGTCGATCCCTTCTACGTTCCCGGCCACCAGGAACCCATTGACCGTCTCCGGGAGCTACGCCACGACCCTGCGATAAGCGCCCTGTCCTCCGAGAAGCTCGCCCAGATCGACAGCATCCTTCAAGAGAATCAACGCCAGATCGACGCCATCGCCCACGTCCACAACTACCTCGATAAGGTCCAACTCTGCCGCAACGACCTCAAGGAGCTCCAGGATCTGGCGCACACGCACAAACTCGAGCTTGAGAAGGTGCACTCCTATGACGAATGGCACGACACCGCAGAGCGCCTCTTCGCGGCGGGAAAGGCCATTGCAGATGACCGGAAAACCTACGGACCCTGCCTCGAACACCACCCCGGCGCCTGGAGCGGCGTCCACGCCGGCATCCGTGAGCTCGGCACGGCCCTCGGCCGCGATACGACCTCCCTCCATCACCGGCAGCCCGAGCTTTACCTCGAGCCCATCACCCGGCCCGTACCCGACTCACAGCAGGTCAAGGACGCCGACGCGAGCTACCGCCGCCTCCGCGATGAGTGGCACAAGCACGTCGCCCTCGCAGAATCGACGCAAACCCACCCTTACCACCTCAAGGGCCACGCCGCGCTCATCGACGCCATGCGCGAGCTACGCAACCTGCCCGATCTCGCCACAAACGCTCAGCGGGCCCTCGATACCCTGCTCCACGACTACACCCCACTCCAACAGGTCCGACAGCACATCCACGCCTACCTCGACAAAGCCGAGCACGCCTTGGAGGAGTACCAGCGGTTCAAGGACACCGTGCAAAAGCTCAGCCCTCTGGACGTCGGTCTTGAGGACATCAAGGGCTATGGCGAATGGAAGGACCGCGCCCTGCGCCTGGCGGACGCCGGCGAGGCCATCCTCGCCGACCCGGAACGCTTCAGCATCCACCTCGACGACCACCCCGACGACGCCAGGCGCATCCGTTCCAGCGTCGCACTCCTCAACACCGCCTTCGGGCGGGACGACGCATCCGAGCGTCGCGAACGACATCAATCCCTGTCCGAAGACGAGAAGACCGCCGAACGCCTTTCACAACGCCGCGGCATCAAGCTCTAGCGCTCGCCACAATTGGCATCCAGCGACACTGGACGGACTCCCCAGTTCTCCCCAACTTCAGCGGGGTCCGTGATGACCACGGCCCACGGAACCCTTCCCATGAATCCGCTAGCCTTCGCTCCCGTTGGCGCGGTCCGGCTGCTTGGCCGCGAAGGCCTGTCGCACGAGCTCCATCGCGTAAGCAATCTGGCGGGCGTTATCCACCTCCAGCTGGACGTCGCCGTTGCCCCAGAGCCCGAGATTGGTGATGTCGGCGGCAAGCCCGCGCGGGTCGGAGATTTCGTCGAAGCGCATGTTGAGGGTGAGCAGGAGCCGCCGCTTCTGCGGCACGATGTCTGTGAAGTTCGTGCGCGTCTTGTAGGCGACGTAGTGCCTCGTGAACTCTTCACGGACCTCCGGCGCCAGCGCGAGGATCTCCTGCCTGACTGTTATTAAGCACGCTTTGTTGACCCCCCGGAATCCAGCCAGATCAGTGGATTACCGCGCCGATCGGCGCCGAACCCGCGCGCCGATCAACACCCTGGTGTTGTTCGGCGTGCAATTTTGACCCCCAGTATCAAGCCACTTCAATAGCTTATCGCGCCGATCGGCGCGCAACCCACGCGCCGAACAACAACCAGCCGCCAGGCTGTCCGAATAGGCGAGGCCACCTCACCCCGCTGCGGAACGCGGCTCAGTTCAATCGCAGCTATGGAGAACTCTCCATAGCTGCGACAAGCTGAACGCCCGCCTCGGTCTCCACCATGAGGCATGGACCAAGCTCGTCGGGCGTTCCATGGCCGCCGTCCGCAACGGCGCGCCGAAACGACCCATCGCAGTCCGACGTCCGGTGCCTTCAAATGACAAGTGCTTCGCGGTACAGTCTGTTTGCATGGGGACGGTCCCTCTGGGCAAGTAAGTGCTTGGAATCACCCACCTAATACCTGAGATCCCGGCCCCATGCGCCACCCGTAGTGATGTTTCCGGGCTAGATGGGGTGTGACTGTTGGCCGCGGCCCACGTAAACGAGAATATCCGCTATCAGCCGGACGAGCGGTGCCCACCTCTCGTGACGCTCGGCGTCGCCCTTCAGGGTGCCATGCTCACCCTGGCAAGCACGGTATTTATAGTAACCATTACTGTCCGGGCGGCCGATCAGAGCGAGAGCTACCTGTCGTGGGCCGTCTTCGCGGCACTGATAATCGGTGGAGCTGTTACCGCTCTGCAGGCGGGTCGGTTCGGGCGGCTGGGAGCCGGGCACGTGCTCACGACGGGCACCGGGGCCCCTTTCATAGCAGTCTCGGTCGTGGCGCTGACGGAGGGCGGGCTTTCCATGCTGGCGAGCCTCATCGTCGTTTCGTCGCTGTTTCAGTTCGCGCTGACTGCTTGGCTCCCGTTGTTACGCCGGATCATCACGCCGCTGGTTTCCGGCATGTCGCTCATGCTGATAGCAGTCACGGTCATGCCGATCGCGGTCGGCCGTGTAATGGAGGTACCCGCGGGCGCGCTGCCGGCTGCGGGTATCTCCGTGGCCGCAGTGACGTTGGCCGCCGTCACCGTACTGGCGTTGCGGGCTTCAGGGATCTGGCGGCTGTGGTCGCCGCTCATCGGAATCGCGGCGGGTTGTGCGGTCGCCGCAGTCTTCGGACTATACGATGTTCAGAGAGTGATCGAAGCGCCCTGGATTGATCTGCCGGATATCGCGGCATGGCCGGGTTTGGACCTGACACCGGGTGCGGAGTTCTGGGCGCTTCTGCCGACCTTCGTGATTGTGACTCTCGTGGTCGCCGTCAGGACCAGCGGCGACGGTATCGTCATTCAACAGATTTCGCGGCGCCGACCGCGGGCGATCGATTTTCGCATAATCCAGGGCGCACTCAACACCAACGGCGTGGGCATTCTGCTGTGCGGAATTGCAGGGACGCCACCCACCATCATCTATTCGCCGATCAGCGTGACTCTCATCAGCCTCACCGGGGTCGCCGCGCGCAGTGTTGGATACGCCATAGGGATCATCTTGGTCGGGCTGGCGTTCATGCCCAAGTTAACGGCCATCATGCTCACGGTTCCCAGCCCTGTCATGGGGGTCTTCGTATTGACGGCAATGGGGCTACTCTTCGTGGAGGGCATGCGGATGGTCGTGCAGGACGGCCTCGATCATCGAAAGGCCGTGGTGGCAGGAGTGGCGCTCTCCATCGGCGTGGGCTTGGAGAATCAGAATATCTTCGCAGACCTGTTGGACGGGACATGGAGCGCGGTACTCGGCAACGGCATGACGGCCGGCGTTCTGGCTACGATTCTGATGACCTGGTTCATGGAGCTGAGCAGCCCGCGGCGTACACGCTTGGAAGTTGAGCTGGACATCTCCGTTATGCCCAAGATAGACGCGTTTCTCCTCGAACTTGCATCCAAGATCGGTTGGAACGTTTCTTCGACGGAGCGGCTGCGTGCCGCCGGTGAGGAGACGCTATTGAGTCTGTTGCAACCAGCTGGCGACTACGCGGCTGATAACGCGTCGCGCTTGATCGTAATTGCTCGTCCCCGCGGCGGGACAGTGGAGATGGAGTTCCTGGCAGTCTTCGAGAAGGAGAACATCGAAGATCGGCTGGCATACCTCAGCGACCAAGCCGAGGTCCCGGATGAACACGAGATATCCTTCCGCCTGCTGCGCCATTACGCCTCGTCCGTGCGCCACCGGAAATATCACGGCATAGACATCGTTACCGTGCAGGTCGAGGGCTCGCGCCAGTAGCCGGACAGCGGGAGAGGCACTGCTGCGACCCCGGAAAGCAGCCTGATACTCCGTTGGCCCGAATCTGTTCGGTGGCCTTGGGCGGCCTGCATCGGGTGGTGTGCCGGAAACGCAGACTGCGCTTGCATTTCCAATGACATACCACCTGAATGGTGCGCGATGGTGGATCGCTCGACGTGGCGGCGGCGGTCGAGGTGCCGTGGGAGCCCGCCGTTGACATCTCGGGGGGCAATGCGTGGCTGTCGGATGCGACGGGGACGGGGACCATCGAGAACACGGACGCGATGCCGAGGGCATGGCTGGCGCGGTTCGGGCGCACGGTGGCGGGCCATGTGCTGGACGCGGTGGCCGAACGGATGACGGCGCCGCGCTCGGCGGGGTTGAGCGCCACGCTCGGGGGCCAGGCGCTGCCGGGCATGGACTTCTCCGGTGACGGAGGGGATGCGGCGCCCGTGGCGGCAACACCCACGGACGCGGAGACGGCCGAGGCGGAAGTTCGCGCGAAGGCGCTGTCGGACTGGCTGAATGGCAAGGCCGATGACGAAGGCGACGAGGCGCGGCGGATCGGCTCGCGCACGGTGACCGGGCGCGAGCTGGTTCTCGGCTCGGCCTTCTCGCTGACCGGGGAGACCGCGGGCGGCGGCACGGCGGGGTTCTGGGGCCGCGCGGCGGTCTCGGGCTTCGACGGGCGCGAGGGCGAGCTCACGCTCGACGGCGAGGTGACCACGGGCCTGCTCGGCGCGGATTACGGGCGCGGGCGCTGGCTGATGGGCCTGATCGCCTCGCACAGCCGGGGCGAGGGCAGCTACCGGGGTTCGGGCGAGGGCACGGTGTCCTCGACGCTGACGGGTGTGCATCCCTGGGCGCGCTACGCGGTCTCGGAGCGGCTCTCGGTGTGGGGCGCCGCGGGCTACGGCGAGGGCACGGTGACGCTGGAGCCGGACGGCGAGAACCAGACGTCGATGACGGCGGAGCTGTCGCTCGCAATGGCGGCGGCGGCGGGCGCGGCGAGCTGCTGGAGCCGCACGGCGATGACGGCGGCCCGGCGCTGGCGCTGGCGAGCGATGCGATGTTCGTGCGCACGGAATCGGAGCGAACGACCGGCCTCGCGGCGGCCTCGGCGGACGTGACCCGGCTGCGGCTCGCGCTCGACTGTTGTTCGGCGCGGAGTTTGGACGCCGATCGGCGTGGTAAGGTGTTGATTCGCAGCGATTCAGGGGGGTCAAACGACGACGCCGAACAACAGTTGTCGGCGTGGATACGGCGGAGCGGGTGTTCCAACTGCATTGGGTCGATATGGAGACCGGCGAGATCGTGGACTTGAAGCTGACGCGGGCGAAGTTTCTGGAGCACTTCGCCAACCGCGTGCCGTGTCTGGTCGCGATGGAGGCGTGCGGCGGCACACAGCATTGGGCGCGGCGGCTGCGGGAACTTGGCCACGAGGTCAGGTTGCTGCCTGCGAAGACCGTCCGGCCCTTCGTATGTGGCAACAAGAGCGACGCGCATGACGCGCGGGCGATTTGGACGGCGGTGCAGCAGCCCGGCGTCAAGACGGTGGCCGTCAAGAGCGAGGAGCAGCAGGCGATCTTGGCGCTGCATCGGATGCGCCAGCAGCTGGTGAAGTTCCGCACCGCGCAGATCAACGGGCTGCGCGGCCTGTTGGCTGAGTACGGCGAGGTGATGCCGCAAGGCCGGGCCGGGATACGACGGGGGATCGGGCCGGCCCTGGAGCGGGTCTCGGAGCGGCTGCCTGCGATGGTCATCGACACCTTTCGCGAGCAGTGGGCGCGCGTGGCCGAGCTGGATGACGAGATCGGCGACATCGAGCGGCGTCTCAAGCTGTGGCACCGGAACAATCCGGCCAGCCGGCGGATCGCGGAGATCCCCCGCGTCGGGATGCTGACGGCGACTGCCGCAGTTGCGGCGATGGGCGATCCGGCGTCGTTCAGGTCCGGCCGGGAGTTTGCCGCCTGGCTTGGCCTGGTGCCGCGCCACACCGGCACCGGCGGACGGGTGCGCATGCTCGGCATCTCCAAACGCGGGGACATCTACCTGCGCACCTTGCTGATCCATGGCGCCCGCTCGGTGTTCACCAACAGCAAGGCGCCGCCGGTATGGGCGGTGCGTCTGGCCGAGCGACGCCCGGCGAACGTGGCCACGGTGGCGCTGGCGAACAAGACGGCACGCACGATCTGGGCCTTGTTGGCCCATGACCGGACGTACCAACCGAACTTCGTCAGCCGGCCGGCGTAAGCGCGCTCGACGACGGGAGAAACGAACCCGCACAGGAGGTGGCTTCTGAGAGGTTGCGCAAGGTACGACAAGGAGTGATGGCAAACAGGTCAGACCGCGATCCGCCAAACCTGAATCTTGTTCTGAGCGTAGAGCTCGGGCGACAAATGAGGTGCGGATCGGCAGATTCCATCAGGGCCAGCAGGACAAAACCCTGCACCAACAGGCCGGATATAAAACTGCAACCTGCCCGCCAGACATGCCAAATCGGCCTTGCCATCGGGAGGCGCCCATATAAACAAAATGAGACTCCGTGTTGCCTCATCCAAGAATGCTCCCGAGTTTGGCCAGCGTTGCCTCATCAAAATGCTCCCCACTGCGGATCCTAGACCAACCGCCCGCGGATGCGTATGGGAGTTCGATGTTTGTGTATTCGACGGCGTGCTGCGATGAAGACCGCGATTCTCGGGTACCGCTGCGGCACCGACGTGCGCGGCCCGCCAGCTTGAGCGAGCCTGCATCGGCATGACGTGTCAAGCCGGCCACGCGACCCCGGTTCCACGGCTCTATTTCACGTCGGCGACGGACTCCACGGCCGGCAGCTCGCCGAACACCATCGCCGTCGCCTTTTCCCTACGCCAGACCTTCACCCGCCGCTGCACCGTGCGCAGGAGGCCGTCGGGATACTCGTCCGGATGCGCCGCCTGGAGCCGCTCGAGCAACTGCCGGCTGGTGCTCCACGGCTCGGCTTCGAACCACGCATGCAACTGTTCCGTGACCCTGACCAGCGGATCGGGACGCCGCCGCTCGCGCTTCGACTTCGCGGGAGGCTTTGCCGTCGGTCTCGCCTCACCTTCCGCCCAGGCCGTCCGCAGGCCGGTGAGGAACTGCTCAAGCGGCGGGACCGCCGTATCCTCGGGTTCCGCGACCGGCTGGTCGGCGATGTCCGCGACGCGCTGCTGCTGCGCCCGCATCTGCCGAAGCAGACGGATCGGGTCGAGCGTGGCGGCCAGTTCGGCGACGCGTTCGCACACTGCGGCAGGTGTCCTCGGGTCGGCGAGGAGCCGCTGGCTCGGGGTCGCAGGCGCGTGGTAGCGCTTGCTGATGCGTGCGCCGTCGCGCCGCTTGGATGCCAGCTTGAACGACGGCTGGAAGAAGTTGACGTACAGCCTCGTCGTCGCGTACAGCCGGGACAGCGCCGCGGCAGCCTCAAGGCCCTCCAGGCGGCGGTAGCCCACGATGCGCCGGACTACCGCGCCGTTCTTCTGCTCGACGAAGGCCTGGTCGTTCTTGCGCCACGGCCGGCAGCGCGTGAACACGATGCCCGCGTCCCGGCAGTAGTCGCGCACTGTCTCGTTGATGAACACGCTGTCGTTGTCCGTGTCGAAGCCCAGCAGGTCGAAGGGCATCAGCCTGCGGACCTCGCCCAGCACCTCGCGGAGCAGCGTCTGCTCGCGGTACAGCACCGGCGCGCACTCGGTCCAGCCGGTGGCGATGTCGGTGACCACCAGCGTCTGCACGAAGCTGCCCCTCGTCACCGGGCCGCTGTGCGCGACCAGATCGGCCTCGGCGAAGCCCGGCGCCGGGTCGTCCCAGTCCGAGAACGGGCGCACCGGGATGCTCCGGCGCACCGACGACGGCGGCGCAATCCGCCGCCGGCGTCTGCCGCCGGCCTGCTCCCGCATCCTGCGCAGCGACCTGTCCATGGTTGCTGCGCTCATGGCCAGCAGCGCGGCGCGGATCTCCGGCCCGAGCTTCAGGTGGCCGTGCCGCTCCATCGCATCCACCAGCGTCGGCATCAACGCCTTCAGGCGTTTGCCGCAGATCCGGTCCGACGCCTCCCAGAGCACCACCAGCGCCTCGCGGACCGCGTCGTCGTAGATGCGCCGGCCGGCTTTCCCTTCGGCGCGTCGCCGGGTCGCGCTGCAACGCAGGACGCGCATCGCGTGCTTCCGATGAAATCCCGTGACGGCCTCGAATTCGTCCAGAATCCGAGTCTTCTCCGCTCGGGCACCGACCGCGTACCTCCGTGCCAGCGCGTTGACCAGTTCGTCCCGCGCCGTTGTGCTCATCTTCCTCATTTCCAGTGCTCCTCCAGGCAATCCCGTGGGGATCATTTCAGATGAGGCAACGACTTGGGCCAAGGGAGCATTCTTGGATGAGGCAACACGGGCTCTCACCCAGATTGTCGCGCTATACTCCAGAATGTCGAGCCCGAGGACTTCCGCGCACTCACCTTCGCAACTGCGCACGCATCCGGCATCTCCCTCGACGCGACGCGGTAGCGGAGACGTGCGCTAACGGCCGACCAGATCGACCGCGATGCGCCTCGCCCGATCCGTGAACCCCGCGATGCTCTCGCCTTCGAAGCGTTGCCGGAAGCGCTCGGCGGCTTCGGCGATGTGGGCCTCGATCTTCTGCTGCGACGGCTTCCGCTTGGGCGGGACGAGCTCGCGGAGCACCGCCTCCGCGGCGAGCAGGCGGCAGGCCTGATCGACAACCAGCAGTTCCAGGGCGAGGATCAGCTCGTCCCTTTTCTCGAGCTCTGCCTGAATATTCCGCGGGATCGTCATCGTTTCACTCCCCTGACCGCGATCGGTATCCTGCGCCTGAGAGACGGCGATCTTACTCGAAAGCGAAGGAAACATCGTGGGGCGACGCGGCGCATCCGGGGCGCCATCGAAGCGGCGGTGGCTTCGCTACGGCATCATCGTCGGGATCCTTCTGCTGTTCGTGGTCGTCTACGAGACCGGACAGCAATTGCGCCGCAGCGGCGACGGGACCGAGCGACAGCTGGCGAAGCCCGGCGCCGGAGAGGCCGTCGATCCCGCAGACGCCGTGCGGCGCCTCACGCGCTATTACCGCAGCCACGACCTGCCGGCCAGCTGGGAGGTCGGCGATACGGAGCGGGGCGGTGCGGGCACGGTCGAGGTGACGCTTCACTTCTCCCCCGGCATCCGCTCGAGCCGCCATGGCGAGGCGGCGCGGCCGGGCGAGATCGGGCCGCACAATGCCTGCCCGACCGAGGAATCTGACCTCTGGAGCGAACTTGCCGAGGCGACGTTCGAGATCGTGGTGAACGACAAGACCGGGGTGATCGACCGGTTCGCCTGCACCACACCGCCGCCCGATTGAGCGCGCGGCCACGACGGGCGTAAAGGATCGCTATACGGGCACCGGATCGATGAGCACGTCGGCACCGCTGTCCGCCTTGCCGCGCCACTGGGCGACGAGACGCATGCCCTCGGCCTTCTCGTCCGACGACATTTCCTTGACCACCGCCTCCAGCGCGGTGAGCGCGGTGCCGATACCGTGCCGGGCAGCGAGCGACAGCCACAGGAAGGCCTGAACGCGGTCCTTCTTCACGCCCTCGCCCACCACATACATGTGGCCGAGGCGGGCCTGGGAGGGGTAGTGCCCTGTTTCCGCCGCCCTGCGATACCACTCGGCGGCCCGAGCGTGGTTCTGCGGCACGCCGTTGCCCTGGCTGTAGAGCACACCGAGGTTGAAGCGGGCATTGGCATCGCCGCCGCGAGCCGCGCGGCGCAGCCAGCGCACCGCCTCCGCCATGTCCTTGGCGACGCCATTGCCCATGGCGTACATCGCGCCGATGTTGCTCTGGGCCAGCGCGTTCCTGCCTTCGGCCGACTTGAGGTACCAGGCGAACGCTGCCGCCGCATCGGCCTGAACGCCGTCGCCATTGGCGTAGAGCGAGCCGACCCAAGCCTGAGCCTCGGCATTGCCTGCCTCGGCCAGCGGCATCCATAGCGCCCGCGCCCGGTCGAAGTCACGGGCCATGTAGGCGCGCCGCCCCTCCTCGATGGCGTCGTTCTCACGTCGCGCGCGCACCGCCCGCGGACCGGCGGCACGGGGCGTCGCCCTGCGCCGTCCGCTACGGGACGGTCCGCCCGCTCTTCTTGTAGACATAGACGCAGTCCATATCTTCGTCGCCGTCGAGCACCGGCTCGCCGTCGGCCTTGAGCCGGCGCAGGAAGTAGTCCTGGACCGTTTGCGCGGCGTAGAAGGTGAGCGCCTGCTTGTAGAGCCAGGGATCGGCGGCCTCGTCCACATTGTGAACGTCGAGAAGCGTCTTCTTAGGATCCGCCGCGATCCCGACATAATAGTCGCCGAACTCCCCGCCGAGCTCCTTCATGTAGGCGAGGATCTCGTACTTGATCTGCTGGACGCTGAAGACCATCAGCGCGCGGCGGCGTAGAGCGGGCCCGCCCAGTGAACCTCGTGACGCTGCAATACTCGCCCGATCACGTAGGTCTGGAGCAGGTGGGCGGCGCGGTCCTCTTCGAGCGGGAGAGAGTTGAGGGTCGTCTCGGGCCTGGACGGGGTTCCGAACCGTGCCAGCTCGTCCTGGAGGTTTGCTGCCGCGCGGCCGGCCTCGTCGAGGGCGGCACGCAATGCCTCGACCTGCAAAGGCTCGATTGGCTGTGCGGCGCTGATCCTAACACGGGCCAGCGTCTCCTCGAGCGCGGTCGGCTGCAGCACGATACTCACTGCATGGTCGTCGCCTCGCAGCAGAATCAGGTTGGGCAGGAGCCAGAAGACCGTCGCGGGTGTACCAGAAAAATCGGAGGCCGTGGCGAGCACGATCGCGTCGGTGCCCCTCTTCTTCGCGGGCTTGGCCTCAGGCGCGAGACAGCGAACGAGCGCACGGCCAAGGAGCTTCCAGTTGGCGGCGTACTCCACCCAGAAACTCTCGGCATTGTCCCACACCGCGGCATCGTCGAGGGCGAGGGTCTCGGCGGTATCGCCAAGGCGCTCGGCGAGCGGCCGGGCCTCGGGGTCGAGATTGACGAAGAGAAGCAGTCCCGCGCTCTCCACCCTGACGGGCAGCAACCGTTCGGGCCGGAAGCCGAGATACTGGCGCATGGCCGGCGTGTTGTCGCCGAGCTCGTCGGCGGCGACTACTCCGCGATCGCGGCTGTAACCGCATGAGGTGAACGAGCACTTGGTCTTGGAACCGGTCTGGCATTGCGCCGGCACGAAGCGGCAGCCGCCATGCTGCGCGAGATTGTAGCGCCCGATCAGCCCCTCTTCGTCGCGCTGCACGTGAAGGCCGTGGTTGCCGACGGTATAGGGCAGCAGGTCGCCGACACTGGGAATGTCGCGATGGGAGCCGATGCAGACCCAGCTCCGGGTCCAGATCTTCTCGTCCTCGAGGTCAGCGAAGACCTTCGAGCGGTAGGCGATCGGCGTTAGCATGCGGGCCTTGCCGAAGCGCCCGCGCGAAGGCCTGTAGAGGGCGGGATCCTGGAGATCGACGCCCTCGTCGAGATAGTCGAGATCGGGCCGCGTCGTCATCGGGCTACGCCCTCGGTCGCGTCGGAATGGGGCGGGTGCATGACCCGCCCCGTCCGTGCCTGCGGCGAACCGCTACTTCCGCTTCTTGTTGAGCGGCGGATCGTAATCGGCGCGGCCACGGTGCTTGGTGGCGCTGCGCGGCGGCGGCGGCAGCGGCCCGTCCTGCGAGAAGCGGTCGAGCACGTTCTTCACCAGCAGCGAGATGTTGTTCTTCTCGGGATCGCCGTTGTTCCACGGCAACGACCCGCAGAAGGCGATCGAGCTGAAGGCGAAGCAGGCACCGCCGTTGGGCGTCTCGTGATAGGCGATGTCCGAGCGCACGCGCGGGTGCTGGGTGCCGTCGAGGCCCTGCTGGTTGAAGCCGAAGTCCTCCATCACCAGCAGGTAGCCCTCGGTGTGGCGTCCCGCCGAGGTCGCGGTGATCAGCGTATGCGGGGGCGAGCCCAACAAGGTGTCGACGATGTCGAGTTCGGTGCCGGCCGCGCCGCCGCCGACCAGGCCGAAGTTGCCGATCTTCTCGTCGTAGCCGATGCCCTCGAAGGCCCACGAGACGCGCGGATCGTTACTCTCGGGCGTGCGCGAGTAGTAGCTGGAGATGTCGAAGCCTTCGGACGACATGCCGGTGCCGGCGACCGAGTGCAGGTAGCGCCCGCGATAGCGCCACATGCCGCCGAGCTCGCCGGTCGACTGGTGGTAGTACTCGCCGGGGTCGGCGCGCCAGGTCCTGATGCCGGATTCGCAGCGGCGCATCTCGGTGATGATGCCGCGGCCGAGATGGTCGTAGGCCGGATGGTAGGAGTGGATCCAGTAGAAGCCGTCCGCCCCCATGTACATGAAGCGGCCGCCGCGCTGGGTGTAGTCGTGGATCGCATCGAGCTGCGGCCCGGAGTTGTGCTCGGGATGGGAGCCCGTGATTACGACGTTGTAGTTCTCCAGCCGCGCGAGGCCGTCGTAGTTCACGTCCTCGTCGGTGATCACGTCGTACTTGTAGCCCAGCTGGTTGAGCCAGTAGATCAGATGCAGGTCGGCCGGATATTGCCACGGCGCCTGCATCAGGAAGTGGTCGTATTGCGGCCGGATGCTGAGAATCGGCCGCAGCCTCGACGACAGGCAGAGGCCGCTGCCGTCGGTATGGGTGTCGTAGATCGAGCCGCCATACTCGCGGTGCTCGGCCAGGAACATGTTCTGGTGCTGCATGATCGGCACGCGGTAGACCAGCAGCTCCGCCCCGCCGGCGTTGTTGGCGAGATGCTCGTTGGCGTAGGCCATGTAGCTGATCGTCGGCATCATCACCGCGATCTTGGCCTGCTCCTCGCCCGGGCGGGGGACGACGAAGAAGGGGATGTAGTCCTCGTCGCCTTCGTCCGTGGTGAGCTTCACGCAGTAAGAGTCGCTTTCATAGTTCGCCGGGACGGTCCATTCGAAGTCGACCTCCCAGCGCGCATCGTCCACGTCGTCGTCGTGGAAGTGGATCGCGCCATACTCCTGGGGCGCATGCTTCCAATCGAAGTTGTTCCCCGAGAAGTTATGGCCGGTCATGGCGCGGGTCGGGCAGTTCACGATCTGCGCATCCAGCAGATACGGCCCGTGGTCCTTGCCGACGATGGTGTTGATGCCGTCCGAGAAGTCCCAGGCGGCGACGATCGTCTCCGAAAGCGCTCCGGTGGGGCCGGAGTTGCGCCGCTCGGTCATCCCGCGCTGGGCGCCGAGCTTCATGGTCTCGATCTCTTCGCGGCTGAGAGCGCGATTGCAGATCCGGGGGCTGTCGATCTTCCCGTTGTAGTGGCCGCTGATGACGATGCCCGCAGGGACGGAAGACTGCGCCGTTGGATCGTCGCTGTGCGCGCCTGTATAGCCGGCGATGACTGCGGGGCTCGCGTCATGCCTGATCGGCCCTGCGATCTTCTCCTTCACGGGCCTGATCACGGGGTCGAGGGCGTAGACCACCTGCGGCTCGTGATAGAGGATCGCCTGACCCGAGTCGGCGTCGTAGCTCGCGGCGAGGAAGTGCCAGGCATGGTCGCGGAGCGGCGCACCGGTCGCGATCTTCTTGCCATTGATGCGAAGCTCGGCGCAGCCGTCCTCGTTGATGAAGAGGCCGTAGCCCCTGTTCTTGTGCCACTTCGTGACGAGGCCCTGGGCGCCGTGCTTCCAATATTTCGGATGGGTCTTCGGCGTCGTCGGCCACACCCAACACTGCAGCGTGAAGCTCTGAACGCGAAGCTGCGAATTGTCCTCCACACAGCCGTAGGAGCCACTGTGGATGACCTGGCGGCGCCCCTTGTAGGTGCCGTTGAGCGACACCCGCCTCTTGCGCTCGATCAGGCCCGGCCCGCGCGGGTTGGTATCGCCGTTGATCATCTTCACGAGCTGGGCGTCGTACTTCTTCGGCCCGTCGCAATTCACGTAGAAGCGGATCGTATCGCCGGGATGGACGCCGAACTTGTCTGCATATCCCGTCAGTCTCATCCAAGCCATCGGGTATCTCTCCTTATCGCGCGGGCTTCGTCGGCCGCTCGCGCGCCCTGATCGGTTACCGCGTGGAACCCAGGAATGCTCGCTCCGGCTCGCGCCTTACGACGCGGCCCAGTTGTCGTCGCGGCGCTTCCAGCCCTGATGGAAGTGCTCGGGGAACCCGTCGGTCTCCGAAAACTCGTCGAGCCGCATCAGGAAGATGTCGTGCTGCGGGTCCTGCTCATTGTCGTAGACCTTGTCGGAGACGAACTCCGGCGGCACGCCCCGGATGCCGGAGCAGCGGGCGATGCGCCACTCCTTCTCGATCTTGGTGCAGACGACCACGAGCTTGCCCTTCGCCGGCTGGGCCCGCATCCGCAGCAGGACGCGGTTGAGCTGGAAGTCCTCGTGAATGCCGCCGCTGATTTCGGTGGTATCGCCCTGCGTCGCGCAGCGCAGGATCGAACAGCCGGCGACGCCCTTCATGGACTCGATGCACATCTTGTGCTCTTCGATGAGACGGTCCCGTTCGGAACTGCCTTTCGGCGGGATGCGGATCATTCTGGGTCTCCCCTCGCGTCTGCTACCTCGGCCCTCACATGCCTCAGATCGTCAGATACTTGTCGACGATCTCATCGGTCAACCGGTCGATGGGGCCACCCTCGACGATCAGACCATTGTCCATGATGACGAACTCGTGCGCGAGTGCGCGTGCGACCCTGATGTGCTGTTCCGTCAGCACGAGCGTGAGGCCGACTTCGGTGTTGAGCCGCGTGATCGTGGCCTCGAGCTCCTGCACGATGTTGGGCTGGATGCCTTCGGTCGGCTCGTCCAGCAGCAGGATCTTGGGGTCGGTCGCGAGCGCACGCGAAATCGCGAGCTGCTGCTGCTGGCCGCCCGACAATTGCCCTGCCCGCTTGTCCAGGTTTTCGGCGAGATAGGGAAAGAGGTCGAGGCACATGTCGGGGATGCGGCGACGCCGGTCGTTGCGGGCGAAGGTTCCGAGCAGAATGTTCTCGCGCACCGAGAACTTGGGCAGGATGCCGCGCCCCTGCGGGATGTAGCCGACGCCGATCTCGGAGCGCCGGTAAGTCGGCATGTCGCTCGCGTCCTCGCCGGCGATCCGCAGCCTGCCGGTCATGCGCGTGGTCAGCCCCATGACGGTCCGCACCAGCGTCGTCTTACCGACGCCGTTCCGGCCCAGCACGGCCATGCAATGGCCCTCGGCGACGCCGAGGCTCACGTTCTGCAGGATCGGCGTCTTGCCGTAGAAGGAGGTGACGCCTTCCAGCTCAAGCAGCATCGCTGATGCCCTCGGCGCCGAGATAGACTTCGCGCACGCTCGGATCGTGCTCCACCTCGTGCATGGGGCCCTCGGCGAGGGTCTTGCCCAGATGCATCAGGGTGATGATGTCGGCGATCTCGCGCACGAAGGCCATGTCGTGCTCGACCACGACCAGCGTGCGCTCGCCCTTCAGCCGGTTGAAGATTTCCGAGGTCTTGCGGGTTTCCTGCTCGGTCATGCCGGCGGTGGGCTCGTCCATGAGCAGGAGCTTGGGGTCCTGGGTGAGCACCATGCCGATCTCGAGCCACTGGGTCTCGCCGTGGCTCAGATTGCCGCCGAGCTCGTCCAGCCGCTCCTCCAGCCCGACAAGCTCGACGATCTCGTTCAGGCGTTCGCGGCCCGCTCGCTGGCGGAAGGACAGCATGTTGACGAAGGGATTGGTGTTGCGGCTGTTGGCGACCTGCAGGTTCTCGCGCACGGTGAGGTCCCTGAACACCGCCGGCACCTGGAACTTGCGGCCGATGCCGTGCTTGGCGATGCGGTGCTCGGGCAGCCCGGTGATGTCGCGGCCGCGGAACACAACCTTGCCCGACGTGAGCTTCTGGCGCCCCGTGATCAGGTCCATCGTCGTCGTCTTGCCGGCGCCGTTCGGCCCCAGCAGGCAGCGCAGCTCGCCCTCCTCGACCTGGAAGCTGAAGCCGTCGACGACCTTGAACTCGTCATAGGCCTTGGTCACGTCCGTGACCTCGAGAATCGCGTTCACGCCCGCGTCCTCCTAGTCCGCCGCCGGCCGGGCGCCGAGGGACGGCCGCCCCGGCTTGCGCCCGCGATAGGGAATGAGGCCGATCGCCATTTCGAACAGGCCGGCCAGCCCCTTCGGCAGGAAGCGGACGACGACGATGAAGATCGTGCCGAGGATCACGAACCAGGCGGCCTGGAACTCGTCGCCCACATAGCTCTGGATCGTGTTGATGAAGATGGCACCGAAGATTGCGCCGAAGAGCGACAGCCTGCCGCCGACGGCGGCCCAGATTACCATCGTGATGCTGAAGAAGATCTCGAGCGAGGTGGGCGAGACGTACTGCACGATCATCACCCAGACGACGCCGGCGAGCGCCGCGATGAGGCCCGAGATCGTGAACACCGTCACCTGATAGGCGGCGACGTTGTAGCCGAGGAATCGCGCGCGTTCGGGATCGTCGCGGATGGCCTGGATGATGGTGCCGAACTTGCTCGCCAGTAGCGCCTTGGTGCCGAGCGTGAGGGCAGCGAGAACCCCCAGCGCCACCCAGTAAATTATGCTGCTGTAGGGGTCGACGTCGACGCCAAAGGCCTGGAACGCGCTGGGCGGCGAGATGCCGTTGAAGCCGGCGGTGAACGGCTGCATGTCGTAGGCCATGTTGTACCAGGCGCCGAGCATGGCCAGCGTCATGATGGCGACAAAGGCGCCGGCAAGGCGCGCCTGGAACATCAGGAAGCCGAAGATGATGAAGAACAGCGTCGGGATGCCGAGCGCCAGTATGAGCCCCACCTCGGGATGCCAGAACGGCTCCCACACCGTCGGCAGCGCCTCGAGCTCGTTGGTCAGCATGAAGCTCGGGATCGGGTCGTACTCCGGATCCTGGTACTGCATCTGCATGGTCGCGCCCATGCCATAGGCCGCCATGCCGAACGCGATCCCCTGGCCGAGGCTCAGGATGCCGCCGAAACCCCACACCAGGCTCACCGACAGCGCCAGCATGCCGAAGACGCCGTAGCGTGCGAACTGGTTGAGCGCGAAGGGGTCGTCGCCCAAGAACAGCGGGATGGTGGCGAGCCCGCCGAAGGCGACGACGTAGGCCAGCCACTGCGCGCGCTTGTCGTGATAGAGGTTCTGCCGCCGCACCGCCGCCTACTCCGCTGCCTGCGCCATCATGCTCAACGCCATCCCTGGGCCATCCCTGGGCCGCCCCTAGCGCCGCGCCAAGCTCGGCGCGAAGATCCCCTGCGGCCGGAACCGGAGGAAGATCACGATCAGGATGAACAGCACGAAGCGGGCGAACGTGTCGTTGGTGAAGTACGAGAAGATCGAGAACATCTCACCCATGATGCCGGCGGTCGCCAGGCTCCCGAACAGCTCGCCGCCGCCCGTCACCACGACCAGGAACGCCTCGACCACGTAGCCCAGCCCCATGTCCGGGAAAATCGTCTTCAGGCCCGCGAACATGGAGCCGGAGACGCCCGCGAGACCCGCCCCATAGGCGAAGGTGAGGCCGTAGATGCGGCTCGAATTGATGCCGAAGGACGCCGCCATCTGCGGGTTCTGCATCACCGCGCGGACCTGGATGCCGGTGTTGGTCTTGAACAGGATCGCCCAGGTCATGGCCACGAGCGCGAACGCTGCGAAGAAGATGAAGATCCTGATCCACGGCACGTGCACGAAGTCGATCACCATGACGCTGGTCAGCCACTCGGGCACGGCGACATATTGCGGCTCGCCGCCGAAGATCAGCCGGATGCTCTGAACGAAGACCAGTGAGACGCCCCAGGTCGCGAGGAGCGTGTCCAATGGTCGATCGTACAAGTGTCGTATGAGGCCGCGTTCGACCAGCCAACCGATGACGCCGACGAGCGCAAAGGAGATCGGCAGACACACGAGCCACGGGACCCCGCCGAAATACTGCAGCATCCAGGTGAAGTAGGCGCCGAGCATGATGAACTCGCCATGGGCCATGTTGATGACGCCCATGGTGCCGTAGATGATGGTCAGGCCGAGCGCCGCAACCAGCCAAATGCTGGCGAGGCTGAGCCCGATAATCAGCGCATTGATAAACGGTTCAGCGGCGAAGGGTGTCCAAAAATCATGGACGCTCATGAATGAGTCCCGCTTCTCTCCCTGATGCGGCTCGTCCGGCTCTGCACCACGGGTGCTTGCCCGAGAGGCCGGTCGTCTGCCGCGCCCCGCTGGGGAAGGGTGGGGCGGAGGACGTAACCCTCCGCCCCCGACCCTAGCAGATCGTACAGTCTCTTACAGAACGTCCTTCTGGACCGAGCCGTCCGGCCGGTGCAGGCCGTCGGCCTTGCAGACGCCGCGCTCGGGGTAGATCGCGTACGGATCCGGCCCGACATGCTCGTCGGCCTGGCGCACGATGGAGAACTGCCCGTCCGCACCGCACCGGCCGATCTTGGGCTTGAGCCAGATGTTGAAGTTTTCCGGGTCGATCCAGACCTTGCCCTCCGGGCTCTCCTCGTCGGTCAGCCCCACCGGGCCCTGGTCGCGCCAGTTGCCGCTCACGTCGCGGATCATGCGTGGCGTGATCGCCTCCCAGTCGCCGCCGGTCTCCTCGAGCGCCCGCTCGACGCCCTTGGCCCAGATGAGGATGCCGAGATAGGTCTCCTCCATGTTGTAGTGGGTGACCCCGCCGCCGCCGTACTGGCTGGAGAGGTAGTTCTCCACGAAGGTCTCATTGGTCGGGTTCTGGAGGGTCTGGAAATAGGGCGCGGACAGGAAGTGCCCGGCGCCGGCCTCGTTGCCCATCGCCCGGGTCTCGATCTCGCCGGTGGTGAGCGAGGCGATCGGCGTCTTGTCGGACTTGAAGCCTTCCTGCAGGAACTGCCGGTGCAGGGCGATGTCGGAATCGCCCACCACGGTCGACATGATCCAGTCAGGCTGCTGCTGGCGAATCTTGTTGAAAACCGGCGCGAACTCGGAGCCGCCGAGGGGAATGTAGTCCTCGCCCAGCACCTCGCCGCCGACCCGCTCGAGCCAGACCTTGACGTTCTTGTTGGACTCCTTCGGCCAGATGTAGTTGGAGCCGACCAGATAGGTCTTGGGGCCGAAGTTCTCCACCATGAACGGCACCAGGTCGAAGGAGTGCTGGTTGGCGAGCGGCCCGGTGTTGATGATGTTCTGCATGCACTCCCGGCCCTCGTAGCAGGTCGGGTAGTAGTAGAGGTGGTCCCACTTCATCACGATCGGCATGACCGCACGCCGGCTCGCCGAGGTGTAGCTGCCGTGCACCGACACCACGCGGTCCCTGAGGATGAGCTGCGTGATCTTCTCGGAATAGACCTTGATGTCGGACTTGGCGTCGACCACCACGGGCTCGATCTGCTTGCCGGCGATGCCGCCTTCGGCATTGAGCTTGTCGATTGCGAACAGTGAGACCTGAGTTGAATCGTTCTCGACCACCGAGAGCATGCCGGTCTGCGACCACAGCAGGCCGACCTTGATCGGCTCGTCGCTGTAGATCCAGGGCTTCGCCCCCCAGGCCTGCCCGAAGTCCTTGACGTAGATATGGGGGAAGGTGGCCGCGATGCCGGCCGTCCCCGCCAACGCGCCCTTGAGGATGGTACGCCGGTTTACACGCATGTTCGAAATCTCCCTTGGTTCCTGCCGATGGTCGCAACCCCGAAAGGGCGCGGCACCGCCTGCCGTCGCCGCGACGACCGGATGTGTCCACGCATCGGTAGCGGCGTTAGTTTCCAGTGATCGGCCACGATGTCAACCGACAGCTCTCTCCGTCCATCGCGGCACGCGGTGTCGCGAGCGGCGGTTGCGTTCCCCGGGCGCACTTGGAATCATGGCCGCGTCGGCGCGTGGCGCCGGCCGGCGGCGGCAAGGAGAGCGGCAGCAATGGACACGAAGACCAAGCGCATCCTCCAGCTCTGCTTCGACAATGTGTTCTGGGTCTTCCTGGCCTTGATGATCATCCTCGGCTCCGTCCTGGAAACGCCGATGATCAATGTCGGCCTGACGGCCCGCTGACCGGGAGAATGCCGAGCCGCCCCGAAGCGCGGCGGCGGGCACCATGAACCGCCGGACGAGACGACGCCACGCGGCGGCCGGCGCCGGCGGCACCGGGGCGAGCGACCCTGGCGCGGTCCAGGCAGGGGTCCTCGCCCGCGCGGCGCAGCACATGCAGGAAGGACGCCCGCATAGGGCCGACCAACTCCTCTCGAAGCTGCTGGCGGGGGACGGAGGGGACGACCCGAGCGTCCTGCACTTCGCCGGCGTCGCCCGCTATCGCTGCAGCCGCTTCGATGAAGCGGCCGCACTGCTGCGCCAGGCGACAGAGGCGTCGCCGACCTATGCCGAGGCGCACAACAGCCTCGGAATCCTCCTCCTCGAGACCGGGCGCACCGCCGAGGCCCGCGCCGCGCTGGAGCGCGCCGTCGCCCTCCGCCCCGACTACGCCAACGCCCACACCAATCTCGGCAACGCATTTAGCGCGGCCGAGGCGGGCGACGAGGCGGCGGCGGCCTACCGCAAGGCCATCGCCCTCGACCCGCGCGACCTGCAGGCGCACCACCGGCTGGCGCGGACCCATCTCGTCCTCGGCGCGGTGGAACCCGCCCTGGACGCCTGCGCCGCGGCGCTTGCCATCGACCCCTTCTGCCAGAACGCGCTTGCGACCAAGGCGCTTGCCGAGCAGATCGGGGGCGACCGGCAAGCCGGGCGCCGGCTCTACGACTTCGACCGCTTCGTCACCCGGGTCTCGCTCACCCCGCCGCCCGGCAGCGGCGACATCGAGACCTTTAGCGAGGCGCTGGCGACGGCGGTGCGCGAGGCGCCCTCTCTCGTCTGGGAACCGCCCAACCGCGTGACCCGCAACGGCGCCGTGACCCAGGACATGCTGGCCGCGCCGAGCCCGCCCATCCACAGCCTGGAGCGCGCGCTTCGCGCCGAGATCGACCGCTATCGGGAGACGCTGACGCCCGAAGAGGCGAGCCCCTTCCTTTCCCGCATTCCGCGCCGCTACCGGCTCACGCTCATCGCCTCGATCCTGACCGCGGGCGGGCGGCACCCGCCGCACGTCCACGAGGGCGCGTGGCTGAGCGGTGTCTATTACGTCGCGGTACCGGACCATATCGGCGACGACGACGGGGATAATACCGGTGGGGGCCGGGGCGGCTGGCTCGAGTTCGGCCGGCCCGACCACGACCTGCCCGAGGGAAGCGCCTTCCGCTGCATCAGCCACCCGCCGTGCACCGGCACGGCGCTGCTCTTCCCGTCCTACGTCTTCCACGGAACGATTCCCTTCGAGGGACCGGGAGAGCGCATCGGTATCGCCTTCGACGTCTATCCCGAGCCGTGAGGTTGAAGACAATGAACAGAGCGCATCCCACTTAATCCACGAGATGGAGTGGATCCACGGGGTCAGGCGAGGGACGAGCCTATTAGGAAGCCCGGCGTCGTCAGGAGCGGCTCTGCTTGAGCCGATAGAATTTGCCCACCACCTCCTTGATATGGACGTGGTGGTCGATGCGGTCGGGAATTACACCAATGGGGCGCTCGCTGGATGAGATCAAGATCCATTCTTGGCTCGGCAGATTAGAGGTGACCTTGGTTGCGCCGCGCTCGTAGCACTGGATAAGGACTTCGAATAGACACTCGCTTCCGATCTGCGATATCGGGAAATAGTCATGTTCGTCGATGATGAGAAGTCTGGCGTTGGCGAGGTCGGCTTGGAGGCGAAACAGTTTTCTGTCTTCCCGTGTACGCCGGATCGAAGGGTGACCCAAGGCATCGAAGGCCGAATCGAGTTTCAATCCCATTAATTGAGTCACTTGGTGCAGGACACGCCAGGTAACAGTGTGACGGATCGAGGTTCGGAAGGGATCGGAAGTGCCCGCAGGAGCGTCGCCATCGCTGCAACCCGCGGGGCCGAGTAGGCGGGGTCGTTACCGAGCCCCGCCCCTCACAGACCCGAGCGTGCGCGTTTACGCACTCGGTTCTTCGCATGTCAGTTTCGCTCACGGCGCGTAGATTGATCGCATGACCTTGGCTTGAGGCAGGGGGAAGCGAGCAAGGAGAGCGTTCATCTGTTGCCAGTTCACCCGTCCGGTGCGGCTTCGGCGCGACAGGGCCTTTCGCCACGAGCGGGCGACCTCGTGGCGGAACACCGCGACACTTTTGCTGTTGCCAGTTAGGCCGTAATAGGCGCAGTGGCCTCGTATGGCTTGGGCGAGATGCGCCTGCTGGTCCGACAGCGGTTGGTGCCGGTTATTCTTGCACCACTCGTACACTGTCTTTACCGCGCGGGCCAGACGGCTCTTGGCCGTTATCTGGCGCACCACCCTGTTTCCCCTCCGGGACGTTCCCCATATATGGGCGAAGCCCAGAAAGTCAAAGACCGTTTCGTGGTCGTGCCCTCTCGGGCAGTTTGGCCGGAAGTCCACGAGGCGGGTCTTGGTCTCGTGGAGTTCAAGCCCGTAGCGGCCCAGCCGTTTACCCAGAACGTCAAGCAGGCGCTCGGCGCTCCGGCGGTCCTCAAAGGCGAGCACAATGTCGTCAGCGTAGCGCACCAACTGGCACCGGCCCCTTAGTCGAGGCTTGGCCTCATGCTCAAACCAGTCATCCAGCACATGGTGCAGGAAGATGTTGGAGAGAGTCGGCGAAACGACCCCGCCTTGTGGCGTGCCGGTGTCAGACCGGCGCAGAGTGCCCTCCTCCAGCACCCCGGCGCTCAGCCATTTGTCGATCATGCGGCGTATCACGCCGTCCGTGATCCGCAGGTCAAGGAAGCTTCTCAGGTGCCGATGCGAGATTGTGTCGTAGTACTTCTTGATATCGCCGTCGATCACCCACCGGTGGCCGTCGTCCATGACCCCCGCACGTACGGCCGCGAGGGCGTTGTGGGCCGACTGCCCGGGTCGGAAGCCGTATGAGCACGGAAGGAAGTCCGCCTCGTAGATCGGCTCCAGGAGCATCAGTATTGCCCGCTGCGCCACCTTGTCTTCGAAGGTCGGGATGCCCAGAGGGCGTTGTGATCCGTCCGCCTTGGGGATGTACTGCCGTCGCACCGGTGGCGCGTAGTAGCGGCCTGACTTGATCCGGTTCGAGAGGTCCGCGAGATTGGCCTCCAGTTCCTTCTCGTAGTCCGCCGCCGTCACGCCGTCGATGCCCGTCGCACCATCCTTCCGCGTCCGGCGATACGCCTCCAGCATCCATTCCTCGTCGATCAGATGATGCAGCGAGGTGAAGACCCGCTCCGGATGCTTCTCCGCCTGTTCGGCTATCCACTGCTGTTTCGTTGACGTGTTTGTGGAACTCAGGGTTTCCTCCATCGTGTCCCATCAGTGGATCTGTTCATGCGACGCCCTCCTTTCCTCGGCTGGGTCCCGCTGGCCACGGTTCCCCAGCGTCAACGGTACTATGGGGGCGCTACGACCCCCGACACCGCGTCCCTTGGGCTTATTGGTTCGCCGTCCGGTACCATGTGGGCCTGCGCAGTTCGTGGTGTCGCTCCGCGCGCTCCCGATGCCCCGCAGGTCCGGGCATCGGGCCGGGGTTTGGTGACCATGCCGGTTGCACCCCCGACCGGCTCTCTTCCACATGGACGATGTCGGGTCTCCCAGGTTTCCTGGCGAGCTATCCCGTGGCTATGCCTCCGTTCTTCGACCCCGGACGACCCATGGCGCCTCGCCGTTGGCGGCGCTTCCGGTGCTGCCCCCACACTCACAACAATGAAGGCGTCGTCATTGAGAATCTCGAGGCTCATTAGCGGCGCTTTGCCACCCGCTGTGTACGCTTCACGACGCGCGTTGCCACGCGCCATGCAACACTCGCTTCCGGCTGACGGGCTGCGTCTTTGCCGAGCGGGGGTCGAACCCGCTAGCTCGCGATGAAAGGTTTC
The DNA here is from genome assembly GCA_965262755.1 of Alphaproteobacteria bacterium. GTDB lineage: Bacteria > Pseudomonadota > Alphaproteobacteria > UBA828 > UBA828 > WTGU01. Next base: position 4,478,513 of record OZ253557.1, read on the forward strand.
AGGGTGTGCCACCTCCTTTCTATGCCGTCCTCCTCTCCAGGACTTTCCCTGGCGCAATGCGAGTCTCGTATGGCAGTGATGGCTTCGGCTTGGTTCATTGGGTTCAGGCAGCGATAGCGATGACTGCTGCTCGTGGGCTGATGTTGTCGTTGGCCGGCGTGTCGGTCGCGCCGATCAATGCCTTCCATGCCCGCTCGAAGCGGCCGGATTTGATCAGGGCGCGGAAGGTCAGCACAGCCTGTCCGCCGGCGATCCGCCAGCGCATGCCGGAGCGCTTCATGCGCTGTGTCACCAGGGTCTTGTTGGCAGCCTCGACCACGCCTGAGCCGATGGCGATGCCCTCTTCCTTCAGGGCGTGGTAGCGCATGCGATGGCGATGCTTGCGGAAGAAGGCGAGTTCCCGCTTGATCTCGGCCCGGTCCGGCGTAGCGGCGGCATCGCGAAGGTGGCGCAGCGCCCGGATCACCTTGGCGACGCCACGGGGGTCGTGACGGAGGATCTCGCGGTACTTCTCGAACCAGCCGAGTGCCACGGCATGGTCGGACGCGGTTCGCAGATGTTCGCAAGCATGCCAGAAGTCGATCACCTCGGTTTCGGGCGACAGGGTCTCCAGGAAGGTCCAGTTGTCGGCGGCGCCATCGGCGACAGCGACGATCCCGATCTCGGGGCGCGCTCGCCTGATGTGTGCGACTTCGCTTGCGAGCTGCGCCTTCAGCGTGAGCTTGCCGCTCTGCGGCATGCGGCCGAGATAGAGGGTCTTCAGGCGCTTGCCGTCGGCGTCGTGGAAGGAGACCGTGCCGCAGGCGGCCTCGCGCCAGGAGGCCTCGGCGCGACCGTCCTCGCCGGGTCTCAGCGGCACCATGACGCCGTCGAGGGAGACCGAGGCGGTGGTCGCGTCCTGCGGTATGCCCTCGGCCTCACGGATGCCGCCCAGCGCTTCCGGGCCGAGGCTCTCCCAGCATTCGTGCATGCTCAGGGTCAGGCGCTGCAGGGTGCTCACCGACGGCGTCATGGCGCCGGTCTTCGCAAAGAACGCCGCCGCTTCCCGGGCCGTGCAGTGACCCATCATCAGCAGACCGAGCGCGGCCGCCGGACGCGTCAGGTAATCGTCGACGAGGCCCAGGCTCTCGTCGACCGGCACCGGCGATGCCCCGCTCGCGCCGCTGCGGTAACGCGCTCGCCGGTAGGTCACCGGGCCGAGCGAGGTCATGATCGTCTTCGGCGTCACCGCGACCCGGAACCAGCTCTGCCCGTCCCGCTCGATCCGGGAAGCGCCATCGTCACGCTTCTCAATGACGGCGCCCATGACATCGCGAGCGAACTTGTTCGTGGCCTCACGCACCCGCAACTCGACCTCCTCGGGCGCCTCGGGGCGCGGCTCGGAACGAAGCTCCTCGCGACACAGTGCGAACACCCGGGCGGTGGCCTCGATGATCCGAGGAGGCAGGCCGGAAACATCGATGGACGAAGGCGCCGGAGGCGGGGATACTGGCATGGGAATGCTCCCGATGTTGGGTTTCGAGACACGGCATCGTATCGCTTCTGGCGGTTGGGAGCGTTCCCACCTTCCCCTGCTCGACCCGGCCGTCGTGACAAAATCCTGCCCGGGAACGGCCCATTGTCACGAGTGGCCGTTTTCGGCCGCGCGCCTCGACACCACAACCTCACTAAATCAATGACTTAGATTTTCCATACGAGAACTGCACCCCAACCCGCTGTCACCCTGGGCTTGGGCTTGACCGTCTCTCGGCCTGTCATATGCCTATGACTACGGCGGAGCCGCTTTGGTCTACACACCCCACGCACCCGAGGTGCCAGAGACAGCGCTCCCATATGATTGCACGGGAAGCGAATAATCGCAGTCTCACCAGACACTTACAGAGAGAGGACTACCCCTCTATATCCCGTTTCGAACCTCGACTCTGTCACGCTTTCAGGACACGATCTCATCACACTACGGCCGAACTGGCAACTATGCACGTAGCGATCCAATTTGCTGCTGTCGCCCATTCTAGCGCACAATACATCGTGCGATAGAACTAGATTTGACTTAGGCTTATGCTATAGAAGCTGCATACCCTCTCTCCGCCATCTCGACCTTCATGCCGCTTGCATACCTGTATGCGGTCTTGCACTTCAAGTTTCTTTATAGTCACATCCACAATAGCATCGGGTACTCCATCAATCCGAGTATCGAAGGCTATATTGATCTGTTTCCCCGAGTTGCGCGCAATCTCATTCTCAATATAGTTGAGTATTACATCCTGAACCGGCATTGTTTTCCTCCTTGATTGAACTAAATTAGATCGGTGCCCGCTTATCACATCCGATGGGATGTGCGCAACAGTCAGCATAGTTAAGCTAGGTACGAGAGCACCATAAACGGGACTGTCCAGGATATTCAACCAAAATTAGCCGCATCAACATGGCCTCCCCATTGCAACCATGTAGCATGTGACACAAGAGGCTGCTGTCGGGACCGCAGTATTCGTGCGGCACCAGTCTCAGACACCAAACATCACTCACAAAATTGTTCTTGTAAGGAGAGCCGGATACATGCAACATTATGGAAATAGTAGCCACTGTCTCTACAGGCTGAAATCTGCAATCCATATAGAGACAGTCGTCAGTGCACAAGTCGCGCGCCAACCCGCATTGATGTATGGGTAGTGTAATTCCTATGCCTCGATTGCTCGTTGCACCTACTTTGATACTTCTCTTGTTGGCTGTCGGGTTTCTTATTGAATTCTGGCCCGTGGTAGTCGCGCTAGTTGCTCTCGCCGTAGGATACATCGGGATTAGTATTGGACTGGCAGTTAAGCGTCAGAAAGATGAGAATGCGCGCAGGCGGTCAGAGTTCCGGGAATCAATCGTACGACGTAACCGCGAGGCTGTGGAACTTGCCAAACAGCGCAGACCATCGCCAAAGCCAAAGCGTCGCCAAGGCAGAACGAGAGTGAACAACACGCCGAGTGATAGGCCATGAGTATGACATCGGGGCAGCCTACGAACTATTAGGGAAATGGGGCCAAGGAGCTATCACGGCTTGTCCTTCAAGTAAGCAACAGCATTGCTACAGTGTCGACAGGCCTAACCCTAGGCGTAACCTACGACACTTGAGTGTCAACGGCGGCGGGAATATGTACCGGCGCGGCGGCGCAAAAATGTACCACGGGCTCGGTGGTAGCTTGTCCGCGTAGTCCATGGGAGGCCCGCGCGTGGGAGGGGCCTGTGGGCCCACGCGGGCAAGCGGGGGTTATTCTGACGGTCGCCGGCGGCGGGACCGACTTTGCTTGAGTCGGTAGCTCTCGCCGTTCATCTCTATCGACGGAACGTAAACCGTCTTTGCTGGACGGCGTAGGATCCGGCGCAATTGGAGGTTTGTCCAAGGGGATGCGAGGCTTGATGTCGACACGCCAACCCCGAACGAGGACTTGCTCGACGACCAGGCGTAGCAGCTTCTGTCGTTGTTCGAAGTCGAGATGGTCAATGGTGGCGCCCACCGTCGCCGAGAAGCCGATGATCCTTTCACGCAGAGCGTTTTGTCGCGCAAGTTCCTTGCGTTGGGCGATCAGGGCATCGCACTGTTGCTCCACGCTCTGTTTGCGATCCTGGACCTCCTTGCTTCGACGCAACAACTCCTCGCGGTCGATGAGGGCGGCCTGATAAAGATCGACGAGGCGCCGTCTCTCGGCAGTTATGGCGTTGTTCTTGCGTTGGAGTTTGGCCAGTTGCGCCTGCAGCAGCTCGTCGGCGACAGGCTCGCGTCGCGCCGACACCGCGTGCTCGCCGGCCAGAAGCACCTCCGGGCGCAACAGGGTGTCGCGGACCTGCTCGAAGACGAAGGTGTCGAGCGCGTCGGCACGGATATTGCGCTCCGGGCAACGGAGATGTTCGCCACCGGCCTTCAGGGGATCGTGGTTGTGGCAGTAATAGTACCCGATGGAACGTGCCGTTGCGCCCGCGCATCTTATGGCACGACACGCCCACGCCACAGTGTCCGCACTTGACCAGCCCGCGTAGCAGCCAGTGTCCGGGCTCGGCACGCCTGGGGTTCCAACGCGAGTTGTCGCGACTGACACGCTGCGCCGCTTCGAACAACGTCTCGTCGAGGATTGCCGGCACCGCGATGGCGATCCATTGATCGCGCGGGCGTTGCACCTGCCGGGTTTTGCCCGCGTGTCGGCGTTGCGGCACCGTCTCGGTTCGATTGTAGTAGACTCGGCCGATATAAGCTTCGTTGCGCAAGATGCGCCCGATCGTCGATACGCTCCACACCGCTCGTCCGGTTGGGGAGCGGATACCGTCCCGGTTCAGCCCCTTGACGATCTGGCGCATCGAGATGTCCTTGCGGACATAGTCGTCGAAGATGCGGCGCACGACGGCGGCCTCATGCTCGAAGACCTCCAGATGCGCCGGGCGCTCGCCGACACGGGCAATACGACGGTAGCCGTACGGCACCTTCCAAGCGATCACTTCGCCCACACGAGCACGCCATAGCTTGCCGCGCCGGTAGCGCTCGGCAATTTTGGCGCGTTCGTACTCGGCAATCACGCCCTGCACCTGGGTCAGCAGGCGCGCCTGCGGATCGTCTTCGATCCGCGGCGTGTCATGGAACCGAACGGTCACGCCGTGGCGCGACAGCTCATCGAGAACGATGACCTGATAGGCGTACATGCGGGCCAGGCGATCCGCCGACAGGCACCACACGCCCTCAATCTGTCCGGCCTCGGCGGCATCGCGCAAGGCATCGAGACCGGGTCGGTCCAGACGCGCGCCGGACAGGCCATCGTCCGTATACTCGGCCACCAGCTCGTGCCCCTCCCTGGCCACCCGCTCACGCAGCAGCGTGAGTTGCGAGCCGATGGTGCCGCGCGCTTCCTGGGCGTCGGTCGAGACCCTTGCGTAGATCGCGACTCTCATCATTGCGTCATCCTCGTTTGCCTGTGCTCGGCCGGAAAGCTCAGGATCAGCTCGTAACCCGCGGCCAGGGCATCGAGCCGAGGATCGGTATGGGGTGTCCACGGCGCTCGTCTTGCTCCCTGGACGGTGGCGACATAGACCGGTTCGGCGCCGGGCCAGGCGATCAGTCCGGCGAGGCCCCGCCGTATAAAGCGGGCAGCGGACAGCGACTGCAAGGGTTGTCCCTGCAACACCGCTTCCCGCAGCGTCTCGTAGTCTGCCTGAGCGCTCTCTCCGATCGGCCAGAACCGATGGGTCAACGCCGTGCCCGTTCGACGGTGCGCCGATGCAAGCGCACCGAGAATTGCTGTTCGATCTGTTCGGCGAGATGCGCGCTGGAGACTTCCAGGCCGGTTCCGGCAATGAAGTCGACGATCTCGGGCGTGAGCTTGAGCGGGCCGCGGCGGCCGCGGCGGCCATCGACCAGCCCTTGCATGCCTCGGTCCTCGAACGCTGTCACGATCAGATAGAACGCGGCGCGCGAGTAGCCGTGTTGTTCGGCCGCTGCGGTTGCACTGAGCCCATCGACGATGTGGGCGCGCAGCATCTCGTATTTTACTTGCACCTTGTCTTGCGGCAGGAAGAAGGGCTCGTGGCCATCGAACAGGGCGGCGGTCACGGCGTCGGCGTGGGGATGAAGCAGTCCGGCGACTGTGAGCGTGCGAAGGCGTGACGACGTGTGTTGTTAAGCCTCCACCTGCGCGGCGCTCCGGCTCGGTCGCGGGAGTAACGGGGGCTTGTGTCTGCGACGCCTCGGGCTTGAACTGGCTGCGGGTGGGGTGAAGAGGCCGTTCGAGCACTGGCGTGCTGTAGCGGCACCCGATGTTAAGCCTGGTCCGAACCATTTTGTCGCCTCGGTCACTGATGGCGCGGGTTTCCCGTGACCTCGTTCAAGAGAATGGGACTTCGAACATGGTTCCTCCCCACTCGCGACGGAGATGAAACCTGGGAGGATGTTCCATGGCGCGCAAGTCTCGAAGAACCCGGCGCCTCAGGGTGGTGAACCCGGACTGCGCAGGGATCGACATCGGCAAGGACCGGCATTTCGTGGCGGTCGACCCGGAACGCAGCGATGAGCCGGTGCGTTCGTTCGGCTCCTTTACCCGCGATCTGGAGGAGATGGCGGCGTGGCTGGCGTCGTGCGGGGTGACCAAGGTCGCGATGGAGTCGACCTCGGTCTACTGGATCCCGGTCTACGAGACGCTGGAGCGCGCGGGCTTCGAGGTGATGCTGGTGCCGCCGCGCATGACGAAGCAGATCGGCGGGCGCAAGAGCGACGTGCTGGACTGCCAGTGGATCTGGCAGCTGATGTCCTACGGCCTGCTGCGGGGAGCGTTCCGTCCGGGCGACGAGGTTTGCCCGCTGCGCTCCTACGCACGCCAGATGAGGCGGCTGACCAGGGACCGCTCCCGCTGCGTCCTGCACATGCAGAAGGCGCTGACCGAGATGAACGTCAAGCTCGACTCGGTGATCGCCAACATCACGGGACTGACCGGCCAGCGCATCCTGCGCGCGATCATCGACGGCGAGCGTGACCCAGAGCGCCTGGCGACGCTCCGCCACCGGGGCATCAAGGCCGACGCCGATACGATCGCCGCGAGCCTTCAGGGGACGTGGCGCGAGGAGCACCTCTTCGCCCTCGAACAGGCCATGCAGCGCTACGACTTCCTGACCCAGCAGATCGACGACTGCGAGGTCCGGGTGATGGCCGAGATCGAGCGCCTGGCACCGCCGGACGATCTCCCGGACGGCGGCGCGCCGGACCCTGCCCCCGGCACGACCTCCGAAACCGCGTCGAGCCGCTCTGCGAACGCCGCAAGCAACTACACCGGCAAGGAGGGCATCCAGGCCCTGGCGTTGCGCGGAATGATGGGCGTCGACCTCACCGCGATCCCCACCATCGGTCCCGGTACCGCACTGGTGATCGCCTCGGAGATCGGCCCGGACTTCTCCGCCTTCCCCTCCGCCCAGCACTTCTGCTCCTGGCTTGCGCTCGCGCCGGGAACCAGGATCAGCGGCGGCAAGAACCTCCCCGGCAAGTCGCCGAAGGCGGTCAACCCCGTCGGGCAGGCCCTGCGCATGGCGGCCATGGCCGCGCGCCGCAGCGAGACCTTCATCGGCGCCAAGCACCGCGCAAGGCTCGCCCGAATGGACACCCCCGTTGCGATCAAGGCGACCGCCCGCGAACTCGCCTGCCTGATCTACCTCATGGTGACCGAAGGCCAGAAATACGTCGAGCAGGGCATCGACGCCTACGAGAAGCGGCGCCTCAACAGAAAGTTCGCTCATCTCGACCGCCAAGCCCGAAAACTCGGGCTCCAACTCGTCCCGAAAATGCAAGGAGAGGAAAAACAGAACCCAATGCTGTCAATCGCTTAGGCACCTGTTACTCAAGAGCCTCCACCTGCGCGGCGCTCCGGCTCGGTCGCGGGAGTAACGGGGGCTTGTGTCTGCGACGCCTCGGGCTTGAACTGGCTGCGGGTGGGGTGAAGAGGCCGTTCGAGCACTGGCGTGCTGTAGCGGCACCCGATGTTAAGCCTGGTCCGAACCATTTTGTCGCCTCGGTCACTGATGGCGCGGGTTTCCCGTGACCTCGTTCAAGAGAATGGGACTTCGAACATGGTTCCTCCCCACTCGCGACGGAGATGAAACCTGGGAGGATGTTCCATGGCGCGCAAGTCTCGAAGAACCCGGCGCCTCAGGGTGGTGAACCCGGACTGCGCAGGGATCGACATCGGCAAGGACCGGCATTTCGTGGCGGTCGACCCGGAACGCAGCGATGAGCCGGTGCGTTCGTTCGGCTCCTTTACCCGCGATCTGGAGGAGATGGCGGCGTGGCTGGCGTCGTGCGGGGTGACCAAGGTCGCGATGGAGTCGACCTCGGTCTACTGGATCCCGGTCTACGAGACGCTGGAGCGCGCGGGCTTCGAGGTGATGCTGGTGCCGCCGCGCATGACGAAGCAGATCGGCGGGCGCAAGAGCGACGTGCTGGACTGCCAGTGGATCTGGCAGCTGATGTCCTACGGCCTGCTGCGGGGAGCGTTCCGTCCGGGCGACGAGGTTTGCCCGCTGCGCTCCTACGCACGCCAGATGAGGCGGCTGACCAGGGACCGCTCCCGCTGCGTCCTGCACATGCAGAAGGCGCTGACCGAGATGAACGTCAAGCTCGACTCGGTGATCGCCAACATCACGGGACTGACCGGCCAGCGCATCCTGCGCGCGATCATCGACGGCGAGCGTGACCCAGAGCGCCTGGCGACGCTCCGCCACCGGGGCATCAAGGCCGACGCCGATACGATCGCCGCGAGCCTTCAGGGGACGTGGCGCGAGGAGCACCTCTTCGCCCTCGAACAGGCCATGCAGCGCTACGACTTCCTGACCCAGCAGATCGACGACTGCGAGGTCCGGGTGATGGCCGAGATCGAGCGCCTGGCACCGCCGGACGATCTCCCGGACGGCGGCGCGCCGGACCCTGCCCCCGGCACGACCTCCGAAACCGCGTCGAGCCGCTCTGCGAACGCCGCAAGCAACTACACCGGCAAGGAGGGCATCCAGGCCCTGGCGTTGCGCGGAATGATGGGCGTCGACCTCACCGCGATCCCCACCATCGGTCCCGGTACCGCACTGGTGATCGCCTCGGAGATCGGCCCGGACTTCTCCGCCTTCCCCTCCGCCCAGCACTTCTGCTCCTGGCTTGCGCTCGCGCCGGGAACCAGGATCAGCGGCGGCAAGAACCTCCCCGGCAAGTCGCCGAAGGCGGTCAACCCCGTCGGGCAGGCCCTGCGCATGGCGGCCATGGCCGCGCGCCGCAGCGAGACCTTCATCGGCGCCAAGCACCGCGCAAGGCTCGCCCGAATGGACACCCCCGTTGCGATCAAGGCGACCGCCCGCGAACTCGCCTGCCTGATCTACCTCATGGTGACCGAAGGCCAGAAATACGTCGAGCAGGGCATCGACGCCTACGAGAAGCGGCGCCTCAACAGAAAGTTCGCTCATCTCGACCGCCAAGCCCGAAAACTCGGGCTCCAACTCGTCCCGAAAATGCAAGGAGAGGAAAAACAGAACCCAATGCTGTCAATCGCTTAGGCACCTGTTACTCAAGAGCGCGCGATGTTGACCCCTATGAGTCAAAAGAAAACAACTAGTTAGCGCGCCGATCGGCGTCCAATCCGCGCGCCGACCAACAGACTAGGGCCGCATTGCGGCCTCGCCCCGCATCCACGCCCCTTCCGCGGCCGCGATACCGGCGGCGAGCACTTCCGGGGTCATGGCCGGGCCCGACGCCGCAGTCCCGCCGGGCAGGATGTCGGCGCCCGCCGCCGCGAAGATGCGGCCGAAGCTCTCCTCGATCTCCACGAACGCGAGATCGCGTTCGCCCGCGGTCCGCACCGCTTCCAGCTCCGCCAGGACCGCCTCCAGCTCGTCCATCACCCCGAGCCGCACGCCGGAACGCAGCTGCGCGACGATGTCGTCCTGCGTCTCGGCGATCCGGCTGGACGTCGCATACTGCGCCCGCGCCTCCTCGAACCCGGCCAGCGCGACATGGAGCTGGGTCAGCACCGCCATGGCGAGCGCCTCGCGCCGCGCCCGCCCGAGCGCCACGCCGGCCTCCGCCGCCGCCATCGCCGCCGGCGCCGTGAACAGCTGGGCGAGGTTGAACGAGACCTGGGCGCCCAGCGACGCCCAGCTGTCTTTCACCAGGAAGGAGTTGCTGTCGGTATGGGCCCCGGCGCTGAGCTCGATCCCCGGAAGGACGCGCAGCAGCGCCTTCCGCGCCTCGGCCGCGGCGATCCGCCCGGAGAGCTCCGCCTCGCGCAGCTCCGGGCGCTGCCGCAGCGCCAGGGTCTCAAGCGCAGCGATATCGAGGACCGGCCGGCGCGGCGGCGGCAACCGCTCCAGCGGCAGGGCGAGGCGGTACTGCGCGCCGGGGCCTGCCCCCGACGCCGATCCGGGGCCGAGGCCGATCAGCTCGGCCAGCTCCAGTCCGATGCGCCGGCCCTCGCGCCGCTGCCGCTCCAGCGCCTGAAGCGCCTGCAGCAGGGCGCGCCGGTAGCGTAGCGCCTCAAGCGGCGAGCGCACCCGGAGCTCGGCGATGCGCGCGCTGTCGGCCAGCGCTGCCGTCACGCTGTCCATCAGCGGCCCGGCCCTGCGCTGCGCTCGCTCGGCCGCCACCGCCCGCCACCAGGCCCGGCGCACCTCGGCCAGCACCGTATGCACGGCCTTGCGCCGGCGCTCATGCGCGATCAGCACGCGGTCCGACTGCTGGCGCGCCGCGTAGTATGAGACCCCGAAGTCGAGCGCATGCCAGACCGCCGTGAGATCGCCGGTCCGCGTCGTCCGGTCGGACGACGTCGACGCGCTCAGCGACTCCCGCCCGGTCAGCACCGACCGGCTCGACGAGGCCCGGACGTTGCTGCGCGTCGTCACCCCGTAGCGCGCCGAAAGCCCTGGCAGCAGGCCGAGCCGGGCCACCTCCAGCTCGCCCAGCGCCAGCGCCTGCTCCATCGCCCGCACGCGGCTTTCCAGGTTGAACAGCAGGGCATAGGCCATCGCCCGGTGCAGGGTGAGCGGCCCGTCGAGCGTCGGCCGGTTCGCCGCCAGCGTCCGGCGGTCCTCCGCCACCCGCCGTTCGGTATCCTGCTCCGTCAGCGGGGACGGCCGCACCGCGCAGCCCGCCAGCAGGGCCAGCGCGGTGGCGCCCGCCAGGACCGCGCACAGGGCGCCGTACCGAACCGCCATGCCGCGCCTCACTCCTCGCGCAGCGCGCGCGTGAAATAGTCGCTCAGCGGCTTGACCATGTAGCCGAGCGGCGAGCGCTCGCCGGTGCGCAGAAAAACCTCAACCGGCATGCCCGGCGTCAGCACGAGCGCCGACGCGGCGTTGCCGGCGCCGGGACCGGGCGGCGGCAGCGCCCGCGGCCTTTCGGCGCCGCGCCGGCCGGACAGCGCCTCGCGCAACCAGTCCGGCGCCCACTCTTGCCGGGCGATCCAGCGCCCGGGGCCGTCGGCGTACCCGTCCGCGACGCCGTCCCACTGCCGGCCGGCCCAGGCCGCCACCGACCACTCGCCCTCCGGCGCGATCGCCCGTCCCATCGCCAGCTCGACCTCGTACCACGCCAGCCCGGTGCGCTCATCCAGGCTCGCATCCGCCGCCACCCTGAGCACCCGGCCCTCGAAGGCCGGTGTCGTCCGCGCCGGAAACGCCGGGAACAGGACCGTCGCCTCCTGGCCCGGCCACACCTGGTCGACATGGATTGGATCGAGCGTCGCCCGCACCACCAGCGCCGCGTCCTCCGGCACGATCTTCAGGATCGGCTCGCCCGGGCGCACCACCTCGGCCGGCGCGAACACCCGCATCTCGAACACCTCGCCGGAGACCGGCGCCCGCACCTCCATGTGCGCCAGACGGGCCCGCACGGAGACCAGGCGCTCGCGCACCTGGGTCTCCCGCGCCTGCGCCTCGCGCGCCTCGCCTTCCGCCTCCGCGATGCGGTTGGCGTCGAGCTGCAGGACCTGCAGCCGGAGCTCGGCGATCCGGCTCCGCGCCGCCGCGATCCGCGCGCCGATGTCGCCCGCCTCGCCGTCGAGCCGCGCCGCCCCCCGCTCGCGCTCCATGAGCTGCTGAAGCTGGACCCGGCCCTCCTCGAACAGTTCGCGGAACGGCTTGAGCTCGCGCGCCAGGAACCCGGCCTGGCGCCGCACCGCGTCGAGCTGGGCCTCCAGGCTGGCGATCTGGCGCCGGGTCTGGGTGATCCGCTCCTTGAACTGCGCCGCCTGCCCCGCCAGGGATGCCCGCCTCGCCTCGAACAACCGCGAGGCCAGGCGGATCGTCGACAGCCTGCGCATGCCGGGCCGCACCGCCGAGGACCTGCTCGGGATCCTCACCTGCCGCCTCGCCGACGGGCGCGAGATCGCCCTCGGCGAGTACCCGCTCGCGGGCGTGCTGAGCGGCGCCGAGACGGTGCGCGCCGAGGAGATCGTTCTCACCACCCCCGACGGGCGCAGCATCACCACGCTGGTCAACGCCACCCCGATCCACGCCGAGGACGGCGCCGTCGCGTCTGTGGTGGTCACCATGCAGGACCTCGCGCCCCTTCAGGAGCTGGAGCGGATGCGCGCCGAGTTTCTCGGCATGGTGACCCGAATCCTCCCCCTCCAGCATCAGCGTACGAATCTCCCGCACCGCCTCCAACAGCTCCCGCTGCTCTTCCGCAGCGAGCGCCACGGCGGGACCGGCGTCCTCTTCCGAACCGTCCCGTTCCACCAGCTCCACCAGGTAGCGCGCCATCGACAGGCCGCGCCGGTCCGCGTTGCGGCGAACGGTCTCCCAATCCGCGTCCGTCGCCGAGATCGAGATGTGCTTGCTCGCCTTCCGGCGGCGCCGCGCCCGTCTCACGGCGCCCGCTCCCGTGCAAGGACCGAGATCGCGCTCAGCAGGCTAAGCCCGCTGCCGCCCGGAAGCTCGCGCCGGAGAGCCCGCACGAATGCCAGCACCTCCCGGACCCCATCCCGCTGCTCCACCTGTTCCTCTTCCGTCAGCACCAGGGGATGACGGTCCGGATCGTCGGCGAGCGCAAGCTCCACCACATAACGCGACACGGTCTTCCCCGCCGCCGCCGCACGCTCCCGGATCATCGCCTGCTCCGCCGGCTTGCAGTGCAGGCTGCGCTGCCGCCGGCCGGGCCGCCCCGCCTCCTCCGTCACGGCCTGTCCTCCCCAGCCGGCCCCACCGCCTTCCAGCGGTTCGCCGCGCCGGGATCGGTCAGCCCGTCCAGCATGCCCTCCCGGTCGATCCATTCGTCCACCGCGTCGCAGGCGTCCTCCCAGGCCTCTCCGGCGCCGGCCTCGCGCAGCCGCCTCTCCTCCAGCCTGGACAGCACCAGCATCTCGCGCACCGCCCGGCGCAGAACCTCCGGCGGCAGAGGGTCCCGATCCAGCGCGCGATGGATCACGAAGCGGGACAGATCCATGCCGCTCTCCGCAGCCGCCCGGCCGATCCGTTCCCACTCCGCATCGGTCGCCATCACGGCGCGCTGGCGGCGCCCGCTGGCATCCTCCCTCATCGTCGCCATCCGCCCGACAGGGCTTGCAGCGCTTGCGACACACGGCTACCCCAATTCGTCAATAACGCTATAAATATTCCTATCAAACTCCTCACAGTCTAAACTTCTATGTCTCTTCTATGTTGCTCACTGACCCCATTTGACACTAAATCGAGATCATACAGATGTTCCATGCCAGGTTCCACATCCACATCCCCGGATGCAACTCCTCAGCGACATACTATCCACACTTGTGTTCTCCGGACCGGCCCCATCCGTCCTTGACAGCAACCCTAACTCACTGTAACATAACCCCTATACAGGAGAATCCTGCAACCCTGTACCACCGTCAGAGTACCGATAATCACTAGTATTACGTGCTAATCACTAGTATTATGTGCACATCTTAACTCAGCCGCCAGGCTGTCCGAATAGGTGAGGCCACCTCACTTCGGGCTGGCGCGGAATACCCGGTTGGTTGCGCATATCCGCGCCGATCTTGCCGCCGCCGAGCGCGAGGCCGCCGAAAGCGGCAAGGCGGCGCGCCGCTTCGCCGACTTTGCCTGGACCACGCGCAAGAGCTGGAGCCGTGAGCGCCGGGTCGTCGCCAAGGCCGAGTGGATGTGGTCGTCGTCGAATCGCGGGCCAGGGCGAAGACGCTGCGCCGGTATCCGGGCCGCGTCTCATGCGAGGGCGGGCATTCAGCGGCGTCGCCGATCGAGGTCGGGGGCGCCCTGCGGCGATCGTTCGCTCGGCCCGGCGCCGATTGCAGGTCACCGGCTTCGGCCCGGTAACCAGGGCTCTTACGGTTCGCCGGGCCGAGCCATGCGGTAGCCGACCCCGCGTTCGTTGAGGATGTAGGCCGGGTCGGCCGCGTCGTCGCCGAGCTTGCGTCGGAGGCGCTTGACGATGGCCCGCACGAGCTTGGGGTCTCCATGGCCCCGCGCGCCCCAGACCCGGCGCAGCAGCGTATCGTAGGTGGATACCCGTCCCGCATTGAGCGAGAGCACGCGCAGGAGGTCGTACTCGGTCGCCGTCAGCTCGACGGCGCGCCCGGCCACGCTCACGCGGCGCCGGTCGTAGTCGATGGCGAGATCGCCCAGCACCATGGGGATCGGGTCGGCCCTGCGCCGCAGGGCCGCCCGGATCCGGGCCACCAGCTCGGTCGGCGAGAAGGGCTTGACGATGTAGTCGTCGGCGCCGGCTTCGAGCGCCCGCGCGATGGTTTCGTCGCGCCCGTAGCCCGAGATGAAGATGACGGGCAGGTCGGCGAGTTCCGGGACGGTGCGCATCAGCTCGATGCCGTCGGTCCCGGGCAGCATCAGGTCGAGCAGCACCAGCGCGGGCTTCTCGGTGCGGATGATCTCGGCGAGCTTGCCATGGTCGCCGGTGACCAGCGGGGAATAGCCCGCCTCGGCCAGCGTGTCGCGGACATGGCGCAGGGTCTGCGGATCGTCGTCGACCACGAGGATGCGGTCGGGCTCGCGTCCCTGCCGGGGCGCCGGCCGGTCCGGGGCGGGGTCGGGGGCGCCGGCGCCCGCCTCCCCTGCCACCGGCAGCGTGAAGGTGAAGCGGGCGCCCAGGCCGGGCCCGGCGCTCTCGGCCCGGATGCGCCCGCCATGGGCCTCGACCAGCCCCTTGCAGATGGCGAGGCCGAGGCCCGACCCGCCGGTCCCGGCCCCGCGCCCGCCGCCCGCGGCGCCGGAATACTTGCGGAACAGCTGCGCCAGGCGCTCGGGCGCGATGCCCCTGCCGTCGTCGGCAACCGAGACCGCGACATGCACCCCGTCGCGCTCGGCGGCGATCCGGATCGGCGAGGACTCCGGCGCCTGCCGCGCGGCGTTCGCCAGCAGGTTGTTCAGCACCTGCTCGACGCGCTGGCGGTCGGCCATGACGCGCGGCAGGTCCGGCGGCAGGTCGATCGTCACCGTGTGGCGCGCGCCGCCGGAGAGGAAGGTGGTGCGCGCCCGGTCGACCAGCGCCGCCACCTCCGAGGGCTCGGGCGAGACCGAGAGCGTGCCGGTGTCGATGCGCCCGGCGTCGAGCAGGTCGGCGATCAGGCCGATCATGCGGTCGGCCTGATCGTCGACGATGCGGATGAACTCGCGGGTCTCGGCCGGCGCGAACTGCCGCGAGGCGCCGAGCAGCGCGCCGGTCGAGCCCTTGATGGAGGTCAGCGGCACGCGCAGCTCGTGGCTGACCATGCCGAGGAACTCGGCGCGCTGGCGCTCCAGCTCCTCGAGCGGCGCGAGGTCCTGCATGGTGACCACCACCGACGCGACGGCGTCGTCCTCGGCATGGATCGGCGTGGCGTTGACCAGCGTGGTGATGCTGCGCCTGTCGGGGGTGGTGAGCACGATCTCCTCGGCGCGCACCGTCTCGGCGCCGCTCAGCGCCCGCGCCAGCGGGAATTGTTCGAGGGCGATTTCGCGCCCGTCGGCGCGCCGGTAGGTGATGACCTCAAGCAGCTGCTCCGCGGACTGGCCGGGGCTGCACAGACTCTCGACGATGCGCCGCGCCTCGCGGTTGAGCGAGGCCGGGCGGCCGGTGCCGACGTCGAACACGACGACGCCGACCGGCGAGGTCTCGATCAGCGCCTCGAGGTCGGCCCGCGCCCGCTGCTCGGCGCGGTAGGTCCGCGCATTGGCGATCGCGGTCGCGGCCTGCGAGGCGAACAGCACCAGGATCTCCTCGTCCTCGTCGGTGAACGGCTCGTCGCCCTCCTTCTCGGCCAGATAGAAGTTGCCGACATGGACGCCGCGATGGCGCATCGGCGTGCCCTGGAAGGTCTTCGACGGCAGCAGGTCGGTGGGGAAGCCGAGCGCCTGCACATAGGCCGAAACGTCGGCGATCCGGAGCGGTCCCTCGAGATCGCGGAAATACGCGAAGAGCCGCGGGCCCTCGGTCCACTCCACGATGGCCCGGTGCTCCGCCTCGGTGATGCCCGAGGTGACGAAGTCCTGTGGCGCGCCCGCCTCGTCGATGGTGGCGATGGCGCCGAGGCGCGCGCCGGTCAGCGACTGGGCGGTCTCGACCACCTCGCGGAGCACGGTCTCGAGGTCGAGGCTCGCGCTGATGCGCAGGCTCGCCGCGCTGAGCGCCGAGATGCGCGCGCGCAGCGCCTCGTTCTCGCGTCTCAGGTCGTCGTGGGTCTTCACCTGTCTGCCCTTCCCGTGCTCCGCACCGCATGCGATCCGTCGCGTGCGGCGCGCAGCGATTCGATGGAGCGGACCCGCCGGAGGCCGGCCGTGCAGCGTCCGCGCGATGACATATCCTGCCGGGGGACAGTAAATCGCGCAATAGTCTCTCATTGATTGCTATAAATCACACTCATGTCGCCTTGATTCAGTTAGTCTTGCTTTCCGGATCCGGCGATGGCGCGCGCGTGGACCGCAGCCGCTTCGCAAACGAGCGGGGTGTCCGTCATGACCCCGACGCGCCCGACGCTATGCATCCTGCTCCAGACTGGAACCAGCTCTTCAACGGGGGCTTCACTCTGCGGATGTCCTCCATGAACTCCATCCCTTCGGGTACGAGAACCTGACGTCGGAAGATTCCGCATGTTTCGGTACCAACTGAGGATCTGCATATTGAAGCGCGGCGTCGCAGGTACCGATCCGCGGCCGGCACCGGGGCCATCGTAGACATGCGCGATAGCATGATCGATGGTCCGGGTTTGGAGCGTCGTGCTTGCAATGTCCGGGTCGGGATCGGCGAGGATGCTTTTGTCCATTTGATGCCCGCGCTGCTAGACCACGTACACGACGCTTTCGAAACGCTCGAACTGGATATCGTGTGCCAATTGAGCCATCATCTTCAACAACAGATGCGTGAGGGCACACTGGATCTGGCCTTGGTCGCACTGCCCGAGAACGTTCCTTCGGCCGCGCATTTTGGGCGCTCCCGCCTGCAGTGGGTCGCATGGCCGGGATTCATGTTCGACGAACGGGTTCCGCTCCCTCTCGCCTGCTATCCGGAAGGAAATTTCTTTCGGGCTATATCATTTGCTGCGCTGGACAGCCGGGGCATCACCTACCGCGAATTGCTGCGCAGCCGTAGCACCGAGGTCATCATGAGCGCAGTGAGAGCTGGGATGGCCATCACCGTCATGGCCGAAGGTACGGCCCCGAAAGACCTTGAGGTCGTCACCCCTTCGTGTTCAGCCCTGCCGCCGCTGGGCACGGTCGGCATCCAATTGATGCAAAAGCCCGTCCTACTGTCCCGTGCAGGGATACTGGCAAAGATCGCTATCGGCAACGTGTTCCACGGAGCCTGAACGCCACGGGTAGAACCGCACGGTGGAGGGCTTCACGCTGACGATCCTGGCGGGCGCAACCACCGGGACGGCGAGCTTTGACCTGATTCCGATCGATGGCGACATCGACGAGCTTCAAGAGAGGGTGCGGTTGAGCATTACGTCGTCGGATATCTTCTTTGTCATTCCGCCCGGCTTGATTGTGTTTGTCGAGGACAACGACCCGATGCCGGAACTTAGCCGGGTGTTGACGCCGGCCTCGATTTCCGAAAACGGCGGGACGAGCACCGTTACCGCAACGCTCCGGACGGCGCCGATCGCATGACGGTCGATCGTTTCAGCGAGCTGATGGTGGCCCGTCGATGGTTGGTCATCCTGGCGGCCGTCGTCGCGGTTCCCCGCCTGTCGCCGGGCGGACGTATCCGGGAATGCCAGGCGCTTCCCCGATCGAAGCGTCGTCATGGATCGCGGCGCTCAGGGCCGTGGCGAACCCGGCCGGGTCGGCGTGTTGCCACAGGTTGCGGCCGACCGCGGCGCCGGCCCCGCTGGCCAGGACGGCGTCGCGCACCGTGGAGAGCACCTCGGCATCGCAACCCTTCCGCGCGCCTCCCTGTATCAGGACCGGGCAGTAACAGGCTTGCGTCACCTCGCGGAAGGTCTCCGCCGATCCCGTATACGCCGTCTTAATCACGTCCGCGCCAACTTCCGCCCCGAGACGGGCGGCCATGGCGATGTTCTCCGGCGTGTGCAGGTCCGGCCGCCCGAATCCGCCGGGTATCATCTCGGCGAGCAGCAGCAGACCCCATTTGCGGCAATCGGAGGCCAGCCGCGCGAGGTTGCCCATGGTCGCGCACTCGCAGGCGGCGCCCGGAAAGCCCATGCAGACCACGCCGTCGGCACCGAGGCGCAAGGCGTCCTCCGCCGAGAACAGCAGCGGCCAATCCCCCTCCCCGTCGAACAGCGCCGTCGGCCCGCCGTCGACCCGGAGAATCAGCCCGGCGCGCCCGAAGGAAGCGCCTAACCGGCGCGCGACCCCGAACGTCGCGATGACGGCATCGGCGCCGTCGGCGACCACGGTCTCGATGACCCGGCCGGGGTCGCGGAGAGACGGCCCGGCATCCATGAACATGGCGTGATTGATCGCAGCGATCAGCGCCCGGCCGGCCGGCCGGAACACCCTGCGCGCCCTGAGCAGGTCCTCCGGTGCGGCGGGTGCCATCCCTTCCTCCTCACGGGTCCGGACGCCGGACCACGACGCGCTGCACCGTGCCGGTCGGCGTGCGGGGCAGTTCCGCCGTGAGTTCGGACAAGGAGATGACCTTCTATACAAGAGGCTTCAGGTCGACGGAACCGTTCGAGATCAGCGCAACGGCGGCACGGAAGTCCTCCTCGGTCTTGCTGACGGAGCCCTCGAGGGTCACTTCCCGGTCGTGCAGGAGGTTCCAGGGCACCTGCAAACTCTCCGGCGGGCGGGCGGCGGCAAACAGGATCACCCGTCCCGCTGTCCGGTTCCTTCCTAGTCGTGATTGTGAAGCGTGGGCGAGCTCTCGGCTCCGTACCTGCACAGGTGGCCAGGCTAATCACCCTGCAGGGCAACAATGGGGTCGAGCCGGGACGCTTGGTAGGCGGGCTGAAAGCCGAAGAACAGCCCCACCGCTGACGAAACGCCGACGCCGGCAATGATGGATGTCGGCGACAAGAAAAACCCCCACTCGAAGAATTGACAGATGCCGTAGGCCGCCCCGGTGCCGACTACCACGCCCGCAATGCCGCCGCCGAGTGTCAGGATGAGGGCCTCGATCAGGAACTGGCGCTGGATATCGCCGCGGTTTGCGCCCAGCGCCCGGCGCACGCCGATCTCACGCCTGCGCTCGGCCACCGAAATCAACATGATGTTCATCACGCCGATACCGCCAACGATGAGGCTGATGCTACCGACGGCTCCCAGCAGCAGGGTCATCAGCCCGAGTTGCGACTCCATCTGCTCGATCAGTTGTTCGGCACTCTCGACCTCGAGTGCCAGTTTCGGGGATCGTTCCGTAAAGTAATTCCTCACGTCTCTTACCGCGGCCGAATAGTGAACTCCGGCCGCGGTGCGGGCGATGATGAGGCGAATCTCCGCGTACGGATCGATGCGGCGCACGGTGGTGATCGGCACAAACACCGAGTGGTTTGCGGCGACCTCAAACGGCAGAGCGTAGGTCTCCGGTGCATCGGCCAACACACCCACGACCGTGTAGAGCCGCCCGTCGATATCCACGGCTTCGCCGATGACTGCGCCTGCTCCGAGACCGCGCATGGCCCGCGCCACCTCTGCGCCCACAACCGCGAAATAGCGGCCTGTGTCCATATCGGAAACGAAGCGGCCTTCGACGACCTCCAGCTTGTTCACCCGCGCGAAGCCATTCGTGACCCCCTGCATCGAGCCGTAACTGAGAGACTTGCTCAGATACGTGGTCGTGCCCTCCTTTGTGATTCGAGGCACCGCAACCGAGACGGAGGTAAGCGTGTGTGCCAGCGCAAGCGCGTCCTCGAGCCGGATGACCGAGTCCCGCCGCCCGGCTGCGGCCGGATTCTCGTCGGACTTCCGGATACTCAGGATGTCAGTACCGAGCGCCTCGAACTGCTTGCGCGACTGGCTCTTGGCGATTTCCCCGGTTGAGATCATGGTGATCACCGAGGCGATGCCGATCATGATGCCGACAAGCCCGAGCAGCGTGCGCAACCGGGCTCCATAGAGGCTGCGCACCGCCTCCCGCAGGGTCGCCGTCAGGGCCGGGCGCAGACTCGACATCGTGCCTCACGACCCTTCGGTCTGGCGGTGGCCCCCGAAGAGCACGCCGTCGCGGATCATGACCTGGCGCGTACACAAGTGGGCGATCACGGAGTCGTGCGTGATAATCAGAATCGTGATCCGCTCGTCGCGGTTGAGCTGGAGAAGCAAATCCATGACCTCGTCGGCGGTCACCGAATCCAGCGCGCCGGTGGGCTCGTCGGCAAGCACGACGGAAGGTGCCCCCACCAGCGCGCGCGCGATCGCTACCCGTTGCTTCTGCCCGCCGGAGAGCTGGTCCGGCTTGTGGCCGATCCGATCCTTCATCCCTACCTTCTCGAGAATCTCGCTTGCACGCCGCCGGATCTCCGCCCGGCCGAGGCCCCGGTAGACCAGCGGCACCGCGACGTTCTCCAGCGCGGTCAGGTGGTCCAGAAGATTGAAGGACTGGAACACGAAGCCGATATGGGCGTTGCGGAAGGCGGAGAGCTCCCGGTCCTTCATCGACGAGACGTTGCGGCCCTGCAGAAAGTAGGAGCCCGACGAAGGCCGGCCCAGCAGGCCGATGATGTTCATCAGCGTGGACTTGCCACTGCCGGACGGCCCCATGATCGAGAGCAGGTCGCCTTCGGCCACATGCAAATCTACGCCCTGCAGGACTTCGACGGTGAGCGTTCCCAGCCTGAAGGATTTATAGATGTCCACAAGCCGCAACACCGCAGGCGCCCCACTCAGTATTCGGGGATGGCGATCTGGTCGCCGGGCTGGAGCCCGGCCATGATCTCGACTGAGTCCTGGGTAGTAGGACCGATCGTCACTGCGCGTTCGCTGATGGCACCGGTCTCCGGATCGACAAGCTGCACATGATACTTGTCGCCCCACCCCTCCACCGCCTCGAGCGGTACCATCAGTGCATCGTCTTTGCTGTAGACCTCTACCGTCAGCCGGGTCGACATTCCCGTGCGCACGCGCTCGCGCGCGCCCGCAGACAGGGGGGCCAGCGTCACCACAATTTTGAAATAGGGCGTTCCGCGCCCCCGCGACTCCGGCTGCGACGAGACGTGGGTGACTGCCCCATTCAACTGCAGGTCGCGGAAGGCATTTCCGGTGACCGATACCGCCTGCCCGGGGGCTATGCGCACCACGTCGACCTCATCGACCATTGCACTCGCCGCCATTCGGCTGAAATCGCCCATGGTCAACAGCGCTTGACCGCTTGCAATCTCCTGCCCCTCTTCGAGCGACCTTCCGCTCGCCGCCGCCAAGACCACTCCCGACACCGGAGCATGCACACGGGCTGCCGCCAAGTTCTGCTCGATCTCCCGCAATTCCTCCTCGGCTGTGCTCATCTCCACTGCCGCCTTGTCCACTTCCGTCTGGTCGCCCCTGGCGCGCACCGCATCGAGGTCCTCACGCGCTGCCTCGAAATCGAGAACCTGACCTTGGTACTGTCGCTCCGTTTCCTCGTGCTCGGAAGCCGCGATGAGTCCCTGCTCGAAGAGGAACGCCGACCGGTTAAGTCTTGTCTCCTGACTTTCGAGCGCCATCCGCGCACGTGTGAACGAACGCCGGGCGGCCGCCATGTCGGAGCTGCTCTCCCAGTCATTGACCGTCTCGAAGGCCTTCAGCGCTTCGATGTACGCAACCCTCGCTGCGCGGTGCTTACGCACCACTTCAGACGTGTCCATCTCCACCAGAAGATCGCCCTCCCGTACCTCTTGGCCATACTGGAAGTACATCGCCGAGACGCGGCTCTCGAACGGGCTGGTGACCGTCACCGTTCGCCACGGTGCAAGCTTGCCCACGAGTGAAATGGTCTCGTTCACCGGCTGCGGTTCTACCATCATCAAATGGAAACCCTCCGCGGCCCCGGCATCGGCTTCGGAGAGCACGGACGCCTCCGAGGAGCCGCCGAACCACGTGCCGCCCAAGAGGTCGAGCGGCTGCCAGACATAGGCTCCGGCGCCCAGGAACACCCCGATCACCAGCACCGTCGCCGCGATCCGGGCCACCTGGACCTTCTTCAGCATGGCGGCCAGGGTCTCGTTGCGCTCCTCGATCTGCCGGTAGGCCGTCTGCAGCTCGGCGTGCTGCGCCTCCGCCTCCTTCGCCATACGAAGCTCGGTCTCGCGCAGTTCTCGTATCTCGGTGATGTCGCTGAAGACTGCGATGAGCGCCACAGGCTCGGCGTCGCCGTCACGGTCGAGTGTCGATCGAATGTAGGAGGTCGCGACCGACAGCGCGCGCGCCTCGTCCCCGGTCTGCAGCGCCACCACCTGCCGCCCGCCCTGGCCCCCGCCCGCGACGGTGTCAAGGATGAGCTCGCTGAACTCCTCGAAACCCTCGCGCATGACGAAGAGCTCGCCGAAGGTCTTGCCCGTCGCCTCGTCAGGCGAGATGCCGAGAATTCGACCTGCCGCCGCGTTGAACACCGAGATGCCGCCGCCCCGTTCGATCACGATCACGCCGTCTAGCAGGTTCTCGAGGACGCGCCCGTGGATGCCGGCGGGAACCCCACGGATTGCCAGATCCTCTTGGCTCCGCGTTGCCGACCTTTCGATACGAGAAGGGGCGGCCGGACCGAGGGGATCGGTGTGACGCTCCATCATTGGCCGACCTGCTCAACCGTGATGTTCCAGGTCTCCAGCGTCGTGCCGAGTGTCTGGTCGAGCGCCGTAAGCGCGTTGTCGTAGCTGAAGAGCGCGCCCACCTCGGCGTTCTGCGCAGCGACCAGATCCTCCTCGAAATCGCCGAGCTGAAAGGTAGATGAGAGGCCCTGCTGCAGCTTGCTCCGCTCGATTAAGACATTCTCTTCCGCGAGCGCCAGCGCCCTGCGAGCGAGCTCGATCCGCTTGAGCCCTACTTCTACGTCGTGCAACGCTTGGCGTACTGCGATGCCCATCGACTGGCGAAGCTCTTCCAGCCCGCTCTCCGCCCGGCTCACGCCGGCCCTAGCGCTCATAAGACCGAGCTCGGGTACGCGGTCCCAGAGCGGGATGGTCAGACGCAGACCCGCGGAATAGTCGATCCCCTGCCCGCCCCCACCCGTGCCCCGCGACACGTCGGCGTTCAGCGACAGGTCCCAAAGCTGGTCGTTCTCGGCGACTTCCAAGTCGATCTCGGCAATTTCCTCGTCCAGCAGCGCCCGCGCGTAGGCAGGCGAATGCTCCTTTGCCGCCTCAATGGCCTCAGACAGCGAGGGCACCGGCCTCGAGACGGGCGCCGTCTTCGCCGGGCGGATCACGGTCGCGCTTTCGATGTCGAGGATGTCGATCAGAGCGAAATTGGCCGCGATAACGGCGTTCCGCGTCTCCACCAGGGCGAGTTCCCGCTCGGCGACACCCGCCTCGCTCTGCAATATTTCCCGCGCTGCCATCTGACCCGCCTCGACCAGCGTGCGGTTGATCTCAAGCTGCTGTCGTGCACGCGTCAGCGAAGCCTCGCCGATTTCGAGCTGCCGCTGTGCGCGCACCAGACCTCGCCAAGCCCGGATGGCGGAAACCACTACGTCCGCGATGACCTCGCGGAAGGCCAGCATGTTTATTTCCTCGCCGAGCCGAGACACCCTGAGCGACGCGGTGCCGACACCGACTCCGAAGCCCTTCAACAAGGGCTGCGAGAATTCCAGACTGACGATGCCCGAAGTCTCATCGTGGCCCGATAGCGGCTTGGACCAGCGAAGCGCGACCTGCCCGCCGGTGGGTATCCGCAGCCCCGTTTCAGCAAAGAGGTCCGCAGTCGAATCCTGCTCCCTCTGCACATGCGCAGAGGACCCGATCCTCACGTTGGGACGAAACTGGTCTTCCGCCACATCCAGAGAGAATGTCTGGATGGTACGCTGGAGACGCGCATCGATCAGGCCTCGGTTGTTCTTGAGCGCGAAGCCGATCGCCTCGTCGAGCGTTAGCTCCAGGCCCAGTGCGCTGACGGCATCCTGCCCCTGCCCGAATGCAAGGGACCAGGGCACGAGCAACAGTGGTGCCAGGACCAGCAGAGTGATCGGCCCAACATACTTTGTCCGCGCCCGCGTCATGCCCCGCGCAGCACCGAGCTGCCCTTTCCCGTACTCTGCTATCGGGTCCGAGCACGACTGGGAGCGCTCGATCGCCATGACGGCACCTTCCCCAAGCGCCTCAACGGTATTCGCCGGCCTTGTGGACGGTCTCCGGAACCGCCCATGCCAATGCTCACCCTGCGGTAGCCGACAAGCCTCTACATTCATACATTGGATATACGATATCTGTGAACCGTCTATATTTTCATCTACAATGACTCGGTGGCTGCCTTGGCGTGCAACCATCCTACGGTCCACTGGCCGTGCGAGGGCGTTCGCGATGGGCAACGGTGAAGTCCTGGAGTTCCTGGAGAATTTGGTTGGGGTTCATGGTCGTTGCCATGATCCGCGCCGCCGAGCGGCTGGCGGGCCATCAGGGTCAGCGAGTTCGAGCCTCACCAGATGCGTGCCGTCAGGGACGAGCTCGACCGCGAATACGAGGCTCCCAATGGCCTGAATGCCAACACCACAGCCCCCGCACACCACGCCAAAATTTTCACCTTCTCTTGGACTCGACCACGGGCAATGCCGGTAGTACGAGAATCGATCGGTCGTTTCGGTCCCCGTTCCCTCGGGTTTAGCGCTCCCCCCGATCGCTCCCCGGACGGATCCGCTTCGAACAACGGATAGACCAAAGCAGGCTGGCGGCGGCCTCTGAAGCGCACAGCGCTACGAGCGCCCGACGCCAACGCCGGGTTGGTAAGATTTGTTAATCTGATATAACCTATAAGATAATATTTCTTTACAAATGTCTTAGCAACCTTGCATCCTCCCTCCACAAGCTCAAGGGCGCATCCGGAGCCGTCGACAGGCACCGTATCTGCCCCGAGGAGGAGCAGCAGAATGAGGATCATCCTGACGACCGCCGCATTGGCGCTGGCACTGGCGTTCCTGCTCGTCGCTCCGCCGGAGGCCAACGCCGCCTGCGAAGGCAGCAATCGCTTGTACCACGGCGATTCGAGTTGTCTGAGCGCCGGCTGGGACAACGGTGGCTGGGACTCGGTGAACAGAACCTACTGGACCAAGAACAACTGCGCATATGCGGGCAAGGTTGTGGCCAAGATCGACCTGAAGTCTGCTTCAGACAAGACCTGGCACCTCAACGACGGCAACACGAGGTACGGCGCAGGCATGGCCAAGATCAGGAACATATACTGTTGCAAGGACCTGAGTGATTTCTGCTACGTGTCTTCGACGTATAACAACGACGGTTGTCGAAGGGCTTTCGAAAGAAGTAATGCCGCTTCGGATGGATGCACTCTCGTGTCTGCTACATATTCCCAAAGTGAAAGAAACAAATGGTGCACCTTCACGGCGAATTGCACGGATGTAGATACTGCAAGTACAACACAAAGCATATTCGGATCAAACCTTTCTGAGGTAGGGAGTGTCAGCAATTGTAGTGGTACTTTGTGCGATGCAAATTAGCAACTAATGCCCGAGCTCACCATGCGCCCACGCAGCCCCGTGCAGCCCGGTGCCTGGACCGCCCATCGGATCGCCACCCATCGGGCGTTCCGTTCTCAGGTTCGCAAATGCGCCCGGAGCCGTCGACAGGCACCGTATCTGCCCCGAGGAGGAGCAGCAGAATGAGGATCATCCTGACGACCGCCGCATTGGCGCTGGCACTGGCGTTCCTGCTCGTCGCTCCGCCGGAGGCCAACGCCGCCTGCGAAGGCAGCAATCGCTTGTACCACGGCGATTCGAGTTGTCTGAGCGCCGGCTGGGACAACGGCAGCTGGACCTCGACGAACAGAACCTACTGGGCCAAGAACAACTGTTCGTATGCGGGCAAGGTCGTGGCCAAGATCGACCTGAGGTCTGCTTCAGACAGGACCTGGCACCTCAACGACGGCAGCAAAAGGACCGGCTCAGGCTCTGCCAAGATCAGGAACATATACTGTTGCAAGGACCTGAGTGATTTCTGCTACGTGTCTTCGACGTATAACGACGCCGGCTGTCGAAAGGCTTTCGAAAGAAGTGATGCCGCTTCGGAGGGATGTAATCTCACGTCTGTTTCATATTCCCGAAGCGGAAGCAACAACCAGTGCACCTTCACAACGACCTGCCCTTATTATGCAAATGCAAGTACACGAAATAGTGCAGGAACTGTAAACATCGACTTGATGGACAATTTCGACAATTGCGATGGTATTGTGTGTGACAGATCATCTCAAACAAATACTGTGTATGTTGTAACTGATCCCTATGGATTCTGAGGGGTGCAAGAACGCGCGCCGAATAATACCCGAGCTTGCCATGCGCCCACGCAGCCCCGTGCAGCCCGGTGCCTGGACCGCCCATCGGATCGCCACCCATCGGGCGTTCCGTTCTCAGGTTCGCAAATGCGCCCGGAGCCGTCGACAGGCACCGTATCTGCCCCGAGGAGGAGCAGCAGAATGAGGATCATCCTGACGACCGCCGCATTGGCGCTGGCACTGGCGTTCCTGCTCGTCGCTCCGCCGGAGGCCAACGCCGCCTGCGAAGGCAGCAATCGCTTGTACCACGGCGATTCGAGTTGTCTGAGCGCCGGCTGGGACAACGGCAGCTGGACCTCGACGAACAGAACCTACTGGGCCAAGAACAACTGTTCGTATGCGGGCAAGGTCGTGGCCAAGATCGACCTGAGGTCTGCTTCAGACAGGACCTGGCACCTCAACGACGGCAGCAAAAGGACCGGCTCAGGCTCTGCCAAGATCAGGAACATATACTGTTGCAAGGACCTGAGTGATTTCTGCTACGTGTCTTCGACGTATAACGACGCCGGCTGTCGAAAGGCTTTCGAAAGAAGTGATGCCGCTTCGGAGAGATGCACTTTCGTGTCTGCTTCATATTCCCGAAACGGAAGCAGCAACTGGTGCTCCGTCACTGCGAATTGCACATTTGATGGAAGTACGACACAAAGTACAATAACTCTCGAACTGTTTCGTATGTCCGGACTTGCAAAGTGCGGCAATTATCTATGTTACGTTGGTTTTGCGGCCGTTTATAATTGATCGGGTCGAAGGGCCGGCCCTGGCTATGCGCCCCCCAAGGCGACCCTTCGATGCTGGACAATACCGCTTTTGCCGTCCGCAATTTGTGTGCCCGAGCTAACTTGTGTGCCCGGGCTAACCATGCGCCCACCCGGTTCTGCACAGCCCAGTGCCGGACCGTCCACCGGATCTTCACTCTTCGCGTTCCGGCTGCCCGTCATCAGGAAGCTGCCTCTGCTCTTGCCGGCAGCAGCGCTGGCCTTTCTGACCGGCTTGTCCTGGCTCGCCGGTGAGTTCGAGGCTGTTGCGGAGCCAATTGACGAGACGAGCGACCGCGTCGGATTCCTGGATGTCAGCGAGGCGGTCGGCCTGCGCTATCCGCTCGCAATCCGCAGCGAGAGAGAGAGCTCCGGTGAAGTCCGCGAGAACAAGGAAGACGGCGGCCTCGCGCTCGTCGACATCGACGGTGACGGCCGGCTCGAGCTCTACGTCGCCCATGGCGGAGGCGAGGTCGGACGGCTCTTCGATTGGGAGGGCCACCGCTTCGCACGGCGAGCCGGCAACGGGGGTATCGCGCCGGCCACCCTGGACCGCGCCGGATATTTCATCGACCTCGATGACGACGGTGCACCGGACTTCCTCTCGGTCCAGGCCGAGGGGACACAGGCGTTCCGCAACGACGGCGCCGGGAGGTTCGAGGAGGCGCCCGACCTGATCGGCGGGATCCGGCAGGACCGCCACGTCTACTCCATGGCCGCTTCCGACTATGACGGCGACGGCGACCTCGACCTCTTCTTCGCCCACTGGAGCAGGCCCTGGAACGGGGTCAGGCCCCCTGCCGGCTATCTCTGGCGCAATGACGGCAAGGGGCGCTACGAGGACGTGAGCCACATTGTGCCGATTCGTCCCACGAGGCCTTCGTATTCGTCGGATGTGCGTGAGCACTCCTTCACGCCGACCTTCACGGACATCGACGGCGATGGAGATCCCGACATCCTGCTTACCGGCGACTTCCGTGCGAGCCAGGTTCTGCGCAATGAGGCCGGCGCCGCCTTCAGCGACATCACCGGTGCCACCATCACCGACGAGAACGGCATGGGCGCCGCGGTGGGGGACTATGATCACGACGGCGACATGGACTGGTTCGTCACCAGCATTCACGATGCTGACGGAACGTCCGGCTATGGCCGCACGGGCAACCGGCTTTATCGCAATATGGGCGACGGCCTGTTCGAGGATGTGACCGAGGCCGCAGGTGTGCGCGAGGGCGGATGGGGCTGGGGTACCTGCCTCGCCGACTTCGACAATGACAGCCACCAGGATGTGTTCCACACCAACGGCTGGTTCGGCGAGTATGTCGAGGACGCCGGCGGCGAGAGCCGGGAGATCACGAAGTTCCTGCAAGACTCGTCGCGGCTCTTCATGTCCAACGGCGACGGCACCTTCAGTGAGCGGGCGGCCGCGCTCGGCATGCGCCACACCGGCCAGGGTCGGGGTGTCGTCTGCGCCGACTACGACAGCGACGGCAGGGTGGACATTCTCATCGCCAACCACGGCGCCGCGCCCGCCGTCTATCGCAACGTCTTCGAGACCGGCAATCGCTGGATCGCCATCGATCTCGCGGGTCGGTACGCGAACCCGCTTGGGATCGGCGCGCGTGTCACCGTGACCACGGCGTCGGGAGCCCAGGTGCAGGAGATGCGGCTTGGTGGCTCTTACCTCTCCCAGCCGCCGCCGACGCTGCATTTCGGGCTGGGCGGGAACAGCATCGTGCGGTCCGTCGAAGTGCAGTGGCCCGGGCCCGGCAACCAGGTCAGCCGGCTTGAAGATGTGGCCATCGATCGGAGCCTCACGATCTCGCAGCCGGCACTCAATGGCTTCCTGCTCAGCGTCGTGCGGGGAACTGGCACCGGCCTTCATCGCCCGGGCGTGACGGTTCCCATCGAGGCGGAGACAGGCCGCGGCCACTATCGCTTCAGTCACTGGAGCGGCGAAGGCGGCGGCAAGTTCGACGATGTCCGCGCGCCTCAGACCAGCTTCACGATGCCGGCCGGCCCCGCAACCGTGATTGCCCACTTCCTGCCCGGGCCGCCGTCCTCCACACCAAACGCCTCGGTGGCGCGGCGCTGGATCGAGGTGCTGTTGCAGGCGATCCGTAACGACCGGGCCCGCCCCACCGTCCACGCCCGCAACCTCTTCCACCTTTCCGCCGCCATGTACGACGCCTGGGCCGCCTGGTCGAAGACGGCATCTCCCTACCATTTCGGCGAGGACAACACGCCGTGCGGACCGGCTCCGTCATCCGAAGAAAACGTTCGAAGCGCGCAAGAAGAAGCGATTAGCCATGCTGCCTGGCGGCTCATCCGCCACCGCTTCCGCCATTCGCCCGGAGCCGCCAAGACGCTCAGCAATGCTGACACGCTGAAGACCGCGCTCGGCCATGACACACCGGCCGGTACGGCCGACACGGCAGCGGCGCTGGGAGCTTGCATCGGCGATTTCTACATCGCGCGTGGCCTTGAGGACGGATCCAACGAGGCGAACGACTACGCGAGCACGTTCTACGAGCCCGTCAACTCGGATCTGCCGCCCGCCGCCCCCGGCAATCCGGGCCTCGACGACCCGGACCGCTGGCAATCCCTCGACCTGGAACACTTCGTCGACCAGTCGGGATTTGTTGAGGACACTATTCCAGAGTTCGTAACGCCCGAGTGGGGCCTGGTCACGCCCTTCGCGCTATCCGATGACAATCTCACGGTCTATCGACGGGACGGGGGCGAGTACCACGTCTACCACGATCCGGGCCCGCCGCCGACGCTCCGCGGCCCACTCGCCGAGCACTACAAATGGGGGTTCGCCCTGGTCGGCCGCTGGTCGGCTCAGCTCTCGCCCGATGACGATGCGATGATGGATATCGCGCCGTCCGGCATCGGCAATATCCCGTTTCTTCCCCAAACGCTCGAGGACTATCCCGCCTTCTACGACGCGGCCCTGCACGGTCTTGGTCACGAACTTAATCCGGCGACCGGCGAGCCCTATGAGCCCCAGATTGTGCCCCGCGGCGATTATGCGCGGGTGCTGGCCGAGTTCTGGGCCGACGGGCCCGATTCCGAAACCCCACCCGGCCACTGGTTCGCGATCCTCAACTCGGTCAACGACCACGAGCGGCTAGTCAGGCGGCTCGGCGGCGAGGGCGCGCTCCTTGAACCCCTCGAGTGGGACGTGAAGTCCTACTTCTCCCTCGGCGGCGCGATGCATGACGCCGCCATCACCTCCTGGGGGATCAAGGGCTGGTACGACTATATCCGGCCTATCTCGGCCCTGCGATTCATGGCCGATCGAGGCCAGTCGAGCGATCCCTCGCTCCCATCGTGGTCCGCCAACGGCATTCCGCTGGTCGAGGGCTTCATCGAGCTGGTCGGCCCCGACGATACCCTCGCGGGCGCGGCAGGCGCGCATGTGGGCAAGATCAAGCTCCGCGCTTGGCGCGGCCCCGACTTCGTCGACGACCCGGCGACCGATGCGGCCGGCGTCAGTTGGATCCTTGCCGAAAATTGGTGGCCCTACCAACGGCCCTCCTTCGTCACCCCGCCTTTCGCCGGCTACGTGTCCGGCCATTCCACCTTCTCGCGGGCGGCGGCCGAGGAGCTGACCCTGTTCACCGGCGATCCGTTCTTCCCGGATGGCATGAGCGACTTCCGGATACCGGCGAACGAATTCCTGGTCTTCGAGCGGGGGCCCTCCGTCGACATGGTCCTGCAGTGGGCGACCTATCGCGACGCCGCCGACCAGTGCAGCCTGTCGCGCATCTGGGGCGGCATCCATCCCCCGGCCGACGACATCCCGGGGCGCCTGATCGGGGCCAGGGTGGGACGCGATGCCTTCCGCCTCGCCGAATCCTACTTCCTGGGCAGGACTCCGGGGCCGTGAACCCGCACCGCAAGACCACCCTGCTCCGTGGCGTGCCGGCCTGCCGGCGGCTCCGGACAGCCAACCACAATCATGGTCAGGGAGACATTACGATGGAGATTGAGGAAAGGACGGCCGGATCGACGGTCGTCGTCGCACTCACCGGCCGCCTGGACGGCGTCAGCGCGCCGGACCTGGAGGCCAGGGTCTCCGGGATCGTCAAGCGGGGCCATGTGCGCATGGCGCTGGACTGCGGCGGCATGAGGTTTGTCAGCAGCACCGGCCTGCGCGCCCTGCTCCTCTGCGTCAGGAAATGCCGGCAACAGGGCGGGGCGCTCACCGTCGCCGGCTTGAGGCCCGACTGCCGGACGGTCATCGAGGTCAGCGGACTGCTGCCGATCATCGATTGCCACGACACGGTGGAAGCTGCGCTCGCCGCGGTGAGCGGCATCACCCCCGTCGGCCGCGATGTCACGATGGAGTTCGAGGAAGAGACCGTTGGATCAGGAGTCGTGGTCTCCCTGATCGGCCGGCTGGATGGGGTCAGCGCGCCGGAGATGGAGGCCAGAATTGCCATAAACGCAATGCGCGGTGACGTACGCGTGGTGCTGGACTGCAGCCGGATGAGCTACATCAGCAGCGCCGGCCTCCGCGCCTTGCTCGTCACTGCCAGAAACTGCCAGCAACAGGGCGGCAAGCTGATCATCGCCGCGCTGCAACCCGAATGCCGCTCGATCATGAATATGAGTGGCTTTCTGTCGATCATCGAGTACCACGAGACGAGAGAAGCTGCACTGGCCGCGCTCGCCTGAGGGCGGCTCCTCGGTGCCGCAACACCTTGCGGACATGAACCTGAAAAGGCGGTATTCAGAGCCGGCATGAAGGGCCGACTCATCTTATATTGTGTTGTTTGCCAATAACTTGCTCCACTCGCCACTAGTCGGCTTCGAGATGCGTTCCATCTTCCCTTGGGTGGAGTGTCGGCAGCCCCGGCCCGTGCTGGACAAGGCAGTCCGGCGTCGCGCCGGTCCGGGCCGAGACGGAATTGGAGCGAGGCAGCGCGTTGGCGCGACGCCCCCGCGTCCAAATGGCAAGCTCAGGGGATGCGCGTTAGCGGTCAGCCATCCCGGCCGATGTCGATGCGGTCGGTATACGCCCGCTAATCTGTCGACCACCCGACGGCGCGGGCGGTGAAGCTGTCGCGGCTGTTGTCGAAACGTACCAGACAGATTCCGGATACCAACGCTTCGGTGGCGTGGATGCCGTGGAAAGGGCCGCGAAACGCCGTAGGGTAGCTTCCGTCCGCAGTATGAGCGCCCGCGCGTTGCGAGAAGGATGATAGGCCTAAGGCGCTTGGAGATTGACTAGAGGAGTGTCTCGGCTCTACCAATGTTCGATGCCTGACATCGACACCAAGCTCCTCCGTGCCTTCGTCACTGTGGCAGCCGAACGTAGTTTTTCGATGGCCGCAGAACTCCGTGGCTGCTCGCAGGGTACAATGTCGTCGAGGATCCGGATGCTTGAAGATCAGCTCGGCATGCGCCTCTTCGAACGCAAGCGCAGTGGTATCCAACTGACGGTTGCAGGCCGGGACCTTCTACCAGGCGTGCAGGCTACTTTGGACATGCACGACAGGATGATTGATCGCGCGAATTCAAAACTGGTGGCCGGCAGCGTTCGGCTGGGCATCGCCGAAGGCTGTTCCGTCGATCTGTTTTCCAAGGTTCTCACGCAAGTGTATGAACACTACACCACTCTGGAAATAGAGATCACCAATGATGACAGCTTTGCGCTCCAGCAGGAGATCGAAGCTGGCTCGTTGGACCTTGCGATCGTCATGCTTCTCGAGGAGCTGCCGTCGGCGATACGGTTGTCCCGTCCTCGTCTGCATTGGGTCACCTCCCCGGACTTCGCAATTGGCGACTGGGATGTGCTCCCCCTTGCTTGCTATCCTAAAGGCAGCCTGTTGCGTGCTGCGGCCATTGAGGCGTTGCATTCGCGCGGCGTCCGCTACCGCGAGGCGCTCAACAGCGCTAACGAACGAGTGATTGAGTCCGCCGTCGCCTGTGGGACGGCGATCGCTGCAATGGTGGAAGGCACAGTGCCTGCAAACTTGAAGGTCCTGTCCAACTCCACGACTCTGCCGCCGCTTGGCCGCATTTTCGTTCAGCTCTTGCAGAGGCCAGGGCCGCAATCTGAAGCTGCGCACCTGGTCAAGCGGGAGATTACCAGCCTGTATCCGGGTTCTTGACCCACCTGGGCCGGTTCACGATGGATATGCAGCCGTGACTTCGACCGTAGGCGTCCAGCGGAGCAAAGGTCAGCTACGCGGTAACCGTCCGGCGTAGCTTTCAATTACCGACATCTTGATGATGTTCTCGCCTGTTGCCGCAATTTGTTGTGTCGATGGATCAGCACGTGATTCCTTGTCCGGCACCGAATCGCGAGCGAAGAGGTATGGCACGGCGATCAGGGTGAGAGATTGCAAGCGCGTTCGTTCTGTTGATTGTCGCGGCGCGACCGGCTTTCGCTTTGGAGAGCTGGACACTTTGTCGCGCGGCGCTGGCTGGAGACGGCCGCGTGTCTGCCGATGCGGGCGGTTTCACTGTCAGGATGCCATCAGACGGAACGCGGCCCGCCGGGTGGGATCCCGACAGGCCTTGAGGAACGTGCCGGTGCGCCGCCTGGACGGTGCCGGTGGGTGGCTCAGTCCGATGCGGTGTTTTTCTCGGTGGCGATCCTGGCGGGCCGCCCCCGCTTCCTCTTGCTGTTTTCGAGCGCGGCGCGGCGTCGATAGCTCTCGACGTTCATCTCGAGGATGGTGCCGTGGTGGACAAGGCGGTCGACGGCCGCCACGGCGGTGGTCTCGTCGGGGAGCGACGGCAACGCGGAGCCGGCCGAGACGCTCCCCCTGCGGCTCTCGAACGCCGAGGGCGCGACGCTCGCCACTACCGAGGCGAGCGGGACGATCGGGGCGAGCGGGGGAGCGGACACGTTCACCGGCGCGTTCAGCGCCGTGCCGAGCGAGCATGACGGGACGAACGAATTCACGCTCACGCTCACCTTCGACGAAGAGCCCGAGGGGCTGAGCTACAAGACGGTGCGCGACAGCCTGTTCACCAGGGCGGGCGGCACGATCGAGGGGGCACGGCGGTTGAGCCCGCCGTCGAACCAGGCCTTCGTCCTGAAGGTGGCCTCATCGATCTCGACCAGGTCCTCAAGCAGGCTGCGATCCGGATCGACCATGGCACGGCGCAGCTTGTGCAGCAGGAGCCAGGCACTCTTGTAACTGCCGAGCCCGAGCTGGGCCTGGAGTTGCAGGGCGGAGATAGCGTTCGAGTGGCTGGTCACGATGTGAACGGCCATGAACCAGGTCTTCAGGGGCAAGTGGCTGCGGTGCATGATCGTGCCTGCGGTCACCGAAGTCTCCTTCCCGCAGGCCGCACATTCCCAGCTCGCCCGGCGACGCTTCAGTCCCCAGCCCCTGTCATGGCCGCAGGCCGGGCAGACGAAGCCGTCGGGCCAGCGCTTGGCTGCAAGATGCCGGGCGCAGAAGGCTTCATCGGGAAAGCGCGCCTCGAAGGCGGCGCGGGACATCGGGCGGTCGTATTTCCAGCGGCTGGGCATCACAGAACATTAGGCGAACATCCTGCCGATGGCAACCGCAAACCCAACATGTCGTCAAACCGGGTTCAGAGGGATAAGCCTTTCATTTCAATCCGCCTGTCCGGCCTCAGGGGCCCACTCCAGATTGACACACCGAAGGACAGCGACGAGGCGCCGCTTGGCGGATTCGGCGCCGCTGCCGATCGCCGTACCGGGCGCATCCGGCGCTTGCCGAAACGCTCGCAGCGGCACTGGAGGAAATGGACGCGGACCTGTCGCTGACGATCGCCCGCCGTATCGGATGCGTGCCGGCCGGTCTCAGGGAGTTAAGGAGTCGAGTGCCCTGGGTGGAATTCCATAGGAATTCGTTATCGGCATTCAAAGAAAATACAACTTGCGGGGAGACCCTCTCCGTCCCAGGTCAATTTGCGAGTTCCCTGTCAGATCGGCGGCAATTCGATGTCCGAAAGTCGCAGCAGCCCGCGAAGTCTCGGTCCCGCATTCGGTCACGCTCCAGACCGAACGTCACTGCCCGGGCGACCGGACCGGCGCGGCGAGACGCGGTCGTGGGCTTGCACGCGAGAAAGCGGGCGCGCCCTTGAGCCCCTGCCGCGTCGGAGCCGCGAGGGCGAGGTTCGCGATCTTCCCGCCGGGATGACGGAGCCCGTCGCGGACAGCAACGCGCAGGTCGCGGCGGCGCTCGAAAAGGCAGCGAGTCTCGACTTCGGCATGCTCAGACGGAAACTCGCCGAAAAGATGAACCGGTCGGTCGGGTATCTGAATGAAGTCGAAGGGCTTTATTGCCGATTTCTCGCTCTCAAGATGGTTTACAGAAACAGAATGATCTGTCCAACGGAAGTCATCGACGAATACTGGCACGCGCACATTCTGGATACCAGGGCGTACGAGCGCGACTGCCGATTCCTGTTCGGGGAATACCTGCACCATTTTCCCTATTTCGGCATGCGTGGGCCGGACGACATGGCCGACTATGAGCAAGCGTTCGCCGAAAGCGGGGCGCTGTTCTTCGAGCATTTCGGAATGGATCCATACGGCGCCGAGGCGCGGACGCGCGGGGAGTCGCCTCATCGCTGGCCGGAAGAGGGATGAACTGGGACGTTTACTGCGCGAGGACCCGGGGCCGTCCGCCGCGCGCGACCCTGCTGGATGCGCTGGCGCGCTTAGGGGCGCGGACCGGGCTCGCCATCGATCTCGGCATCGGCGGCGGGCGCGACGCGGCAGCGTTGCTGGCGCGGGGCTGGCGGGTCATCGGGATCGACAGCGAACCGGCAGCGCTGGCACTGCTGCGCCACCCCCGGCTGACGCTCCGGCAGGAGCCGTTCGAAACCGCCGAACTGCCCGGAGCGGACCTGGTGAATGCCAGCTTCAGTCTGCCCTTCTGCCGGCCGGAAGCCTTTCCCGCCCTTTGGCGGCGCATCGCGTCCGCCCTGCCAGGCGGCGGACTCTTCGCCGGACAGTTCTTCGGCCCGCGCGACGATTGGGCCGTCGATCCCGGCATCGCCGACCTGACGCGAGCCGAACTGCTTGCCCTGCTCTCCGCCTTCGAGATCGAACGCTTCGACGAAGAGGAAAGGGACGCCGAAACCCAGAGCGGTGAAAGGAAGCACTGGCATGTCTTCCATGTCGTCGCGCGGAAACGGTGACGGGGGAGGTCGCGCCCGGGCGCCGCGGCGGCCGTCTCAACGACGGACACCGGGCGAGCGGCCCGTGGGTCTCGTCGCCGCGGCGGCGGAACTCGAGGCAGCGATCGGGCCGGCCGATCCGTCTCCGGCCCCATCGCCGAAGCGCCCTGCGGCGGTGCGCAATATCGGCCATCTGCCGGAGCATCTGCCGCGGATCGAGCGGGTGATCGAGCGGGAGAGCACGGACTGCCCGTGCGGCTGTGGGGAGATGGACCGGATCGGTGAGGACCGGAGCGAGCGCCTGGACATCGTGCCGGCGCAGTTACGGGTGATCGTCACCGTGCGGCCCAAATACGCCTGCCGGGGCTGCGAGCAGGGCGTCGTCCAGGCGCCGGCGCCGGCCCGGCTGATCGAGGGCGGGCTGCCGACCGAAGGCGCGCTCGCCCATTTAGGCAGCAGGCCTGAAGCTTTGCGCTGATAGCGCCGTCTATCCTCGTTGTCATCCGGTGCTCAATTTCATGACGGATTTCGATTAAGAATTCAAGATTGCGCTTGGTGCCCTCTTCATCGATTGGGCACTGATGCACTCTTAAGCACTTTGAGAGGCTCTGTTGCAAAGTCCGGCTGGTTGGTGACTTGTCTGCGTGATCTGGAGCGAGGGGTTGAGGCATGAGCGACTTCAAGGGACGTCACTTTCGGGGGGAGATCGTGCTTTGGGCCGTGCGCTGGTACTGCCGGTATCCGATCAGCTACCGTGACCTCGAAGCGATGATGACCGAGCGCGGCGTCGCGGTCGACCACTCCACGATCTATCGTTGGGTGCAGCGTTTCGCGCCGGAGATGGAGAAACGTCTGCGCTGGCAGTGGCGCCGGCCGCAGTCGCGGAGTTGGCGCGTCGACGAGACCTACATCAAGGTCCGCGGCAAGTGGGCGTATCTGTACCGGGCGGTGGACAAGCTCGGGAACACGATCGATTTCTATCTCTCGGCGACCCGCAACACCAAGGCAGCGAAGCGATTTCTCGGCAAGGCGCTGAGAGGATTGAAGGAGTGGGAGCAGCCCGAGGTGCTCAACACCGACAAGGCGCCGGCCTATGCCGCTGCCATCGCGGAGCTGAAGGCCGAGGGCAAGTGCCCGAAGGACACGAGGCACAGGCAGGTGAAATACCTCAACAACGTCATCGAGGCCGACCACGGCAAGCTCAAGCTGCTGATCCGGCCCGTGCGCGGGTTCAAGACCCTGAAGACGGCCTACGCCACGATCAAGGGCTTCGAGGTGATGCGCGCGCTGCGCAAGGGCCAGGCCGGGATGTTCGCCCTCCAGGGCGGCATCGTCGGCGAGGCCCGGATCGTCGAGCGCGCCTTCGATCTCGGACCGTGCGCCCTGACCGAGGCCATGGCATGGCTACAGGACCGTCTGGCCAACGCAGAATCATAAGGTGAACAGGAAGCCCCCTGATTACGCATCGCCCCTTCGCCAAGCTTGCAACAGAGCCCGATACCGGACATCGTCTGACTTTCCCGCTTGTGAAAGGCCAATAGCCAGAGGCTTTTGGGTGCGACAGTTGCTCACGACGGTTTCGTCATTATACTTGCTGAAAAACCGCGCTTATTAGTTGATCGCGAAAAGTGGCCGATATCGATTTTGAACAAAGAAGAAACACTCTGTAGATGCGTCTTGAGAGTGTCTCGTTTCATGGCGTCGTCTTTATCGGTGAACATTAGGTGATAAATGGACGGCCAAAATACGGCCGCCTCTGTAAAATAAATGTCTGTCGTGGGGCCTACAATGGAATAGCATCCCGTCTTTGGTATAATTTCCTTAGCCATATCTTTATGCACCATGGAGCAAGCAGATAAGAATAGACGCTTATTTCTTAGGCATGGGGTCAAAAATTTAGCAAGATCTGCGTAATCTATTGCGTCATCATTTGTTGTGTACATTGTTTTTTTGTTGGCGTGAGCGGAAATGTGTAGGTAACGGTAGTTAGATTGTGCAAATGCGCGCACGGCTTTCTTAAATTTCGATCGTGTTCTTACGTACTTGTATTTTGGACTCTTGCCGTGTAAACGTAGTATATGTGAGATAATGCTGCCCTCAAAGCGGCCATTTCCTTCGTCGTCAGGGTCTAGGCTTTCTATGACGAAAACATCTGGGCGTGTGGACAAGTCAAGCTCCTAATGCGAAAGGGTCGTGTGCTTGGCACTTGGCGTCAAGGGACGTCAAACAGCACTCTGAGCGCTCTTTGTACAATTGGGGGAGGGAGCTAGCAAGCGTTAGTGTCCCGTACGGGTGTTCGATACTCGCTGTAAGGTGTCAAAGGAAAGTTGCGAGAATGCTGTAGCCCGCCAGTTGTCAGCTAAGGGAAGCGTCGCTAACGGACCGTCTCGACCTTGAGATGAAGGCCTTCGCGCTTTGAAGGCAAGCGATGATCTCCAAGAGGTTCCGAGCTTGCGGGTTCCCATTGGGACCGAACATGCGCATCAGGCTGTTGGACGACTTTTCAGTCAAGCCGTCGAGCTCCGGAAATCCGGTCGTGGCGTTGATGTAGTCGCGTAGGACCGCCTTGCCGGTGTCTACATCCCCCGAGAGCAGGCACTCGACCCCTTCCTTGAGCAGTTCCTCCCGGACTTCTGTTTCTTTCCGCCTTGAGGAATCGTCGCAACCTATTGATTCCTATGACGTATGTCGGCCGCACCTTCTGAAATGCCTGAGGTGAGAAAACGTTCGGTGATGGGTGAGGTCCCTCTTGTCACCGTATCCATGGAGTTCAGATGATGGCTGGCCGCGGAGGGAGTGTTACGAGAGTAGATAAGAAGTGTCACGATATCGCTTAATATATAGACGCATAGACTGATACTTCCAGCGGACGGACGACGAGGACGGACGAGATGGACAAGACTGCGGTCGAACGCGTACGGCGGCGACGCAAGGAACTGAGCGACGAGATCGCGAGACTGCAAGAGGAGCGGGATCGGCTGAATGCTTACTTGCTGGTCGACGAGGAGTTCAGCCGGCCCTCACCTCGGACGGTCTCCGGGGCTCTGTTGCAAACCTGACGTAGGGGTGAGTCAGATCAGGACGACAACCGTGCTTTCGTCATGTTTCTGCGTTGGCCAGACGGTCCTGTAGCAACGCCATCGCCTCGGTCAGAGCGCACGGTCCGATATCGAAGGCGCGCTCGACGATCCGGGCCTCGCCGACAATGCCGCCCTGGAGGGCGAACATCCCGGCCTGGCCCTTGCGCAGCGCGCGCATCACCTCGAAGCCCTTGATCGTGGCGTAGGCCGTCTTCATCGTCTTGAACCCGCGCACGGGCCGGATCAGCAGCTTGAGCTTGCCGTGGTCGGCCTCGACGACGTTGTTGAGGTATTTCACCTGCCTGTGCCTCGTGTCCTTCGGGCACTTGCCCTCGGCCTTCAGCTCCGCGATGGCAGCGGCATAGGCCGGCGCCTTGTCGGTGTTGAGCACCTCGGGCTGCTCCCACTCTTTCAATCCTCTCAGCGCCTTGCCGAGAAATCGCTTCGCTGCCTTGGTGTTGCGGGTCGCCGAGAGGTAGAAATCGATCGTGTTCCCGAGCTTGTCCACCGCCCGGTACAGATACGCCCACTTGCCGCGGACCTTGATGTAGGTCTCGTCGACGCGCCAACTCCGCGACTGCGGCCGGCGCCACTGCCAGCGCAGACGTTTCTCCATCTCCGGCGCGAAACGCTGCACCCAACGATAGATCGTGGAGTGGTCGACCGCGACGCCGCGCTCGGTCATCATCGCTTCGAGGTCGCGGTAGCTGATCGGATACCGGCAGTGTTACGGTAGGAACGCCGGTTGCCCGACGCCCCCCGTGCAGATCCCCGCATGCGCGCTAACGCACGGGGCTCCTACCTCGGGTGTTTGACGGCAAACCGCTGTTCTGGCCATGGATGCAGGATTTGCAGCGGCGGCCAGAAAGCCGCCGCGACCCTTCCCAGCTTGTCCAGCTTGGTCCGGTCCATCTGCGACCGGCGTCTCAAGACACGCAGCCACATTCGTCGGAGTCGAAATGCAAACCGCTTGAGGGACGGGGAACTGGTCGGGACGGCGTAGTAGTGCAGCCATCCATTCAGAATCTTCCCTAGCCATTTGGCCACCTCATATGGGTTATGGTGCATCCGCCGACGCAGCTCGGCACCGATACGCCGTAGGGTCCGGTCGACCCGCTTGCCCACCGGCTTGCGCCCCAGCCCGAACTTCCCGTTCCTCGTCGTTCGGCAGTAGTGCGTGAACCCGAGAAAGTCGAAGGTTTCGGGACGCCGCTCGCCTCGTGCCCGGCGGTTCTTTTGCGCAAACCGCCCGAACTCGATGAGACGGGTTTTGTCAGGGTGTAGCTCCAGTGAAAACGAGGCCATCCTTTCCTTCAGGTCGTGTAGAAACCGCTCCGCATCCCGCTGGTACTGGAACCCGACCACGAAATCATCGGCGTACCTCACGATGATTGTGTTGCCTTCGGCTGTTCGGGCGCGCCACTTCTTGTGGAACCACAGGTCGAGGACATAGTGCAAATAGACGTTCGCCAGAATCGGCGAAACAATCGCACCCTGCGGAGTGCCCCGAAGGTCATCCCGCCATTCGCCCCCTTCCATGACGCCAGCATTGAGCCACTTGACAATCAAGCGGATAACCCGCCTGTCGCCGATACGGTGCTCCAGAAACCGGACCAGCCAGTCCCTGTCGATTCGGTCAAAGTACGACCGGATGTCCGCATCGACAATCCATCTGACCCCTCGCCGTTCTATCCCGAAAGCCAGGGCGTCGAGCGCATCATGCGCCCCACGTCCGGGTCGGAACCCATAGCTGAATCCGAGGAACTCCGGCTCGTATATCGGCAAAAGGATGGTCTCCGCCACCGCCTTCTGGACAATCTTGTCCTCCACTGCGGCGATGCCCAGCGGTCGTGTTCCCCCGTCCGGCTTCGGTATCTCTACCCGCCGCGACGGACGCGCCCGGTACGCTCCGCTCTGAACCCGGTCATGCAGGTCGCTCAGCCGTTCGGCCAGACCCTTCCCGTATTCATGCCACGTCACGCCATCCACGCCTGCCGCTGCCTCCTTCTTCAACGAAAAGTAGGCCGCATCGAGCGCTTCCGTCGTGATGTGGTGCAACAGCGCAGTGAGCTTCTCCTTCGGCTTCCTCGTTGCTGCTTGCCGTATCCGCTCCGCCGCTTGTGTCACGCGCGCCCGGCGCTGTGTCCGGTGCGTGCTTTGGCCTCGCGGATTCCCCTTGGTTCCAGCCCTTCCCTCCGTCGGCTCCGCCGGAACCGAGGTCCCTTTGTTCGCCGCCCTCATCGGTACTATGGCCAGATCCGATTGCTCCAACCCGTTCATCATCGATTCGGACTATCTCCTCTCTTCCGCGGCCCCGGTACGACGACCGGGGCGGATTGGAGCCCTCTCAGGTCCCCTGCGTGGACGTACGTGCGTGCCTGGGTTCTTAGACGCCGCGGAGCCCTCGCGCCCTCACGAAAGCGGGCGGTCAGTGTTGCCTTCGGCCGCTGATACAGCCTCGGCACTCCGAATGACCATGTTTCGACGCTCAATAGCCCTGCCCGCACGCGCCGCTACCGACACTTCACATGACACCTCACGATGCCCTGCGCACGGCTCGCGGCGAAGGCGGCTCGTTACACCTTTCCTCCCGCCGGACTTTCACCGGCTATCCACGTCAGAGTTAGCCTGACATTCACCAGCGTACGGCCCAGAGCACGA
Organism: Alphaproteobacteria bacterium; assembly: GCA_965262755.1. Taxonomy (GTDB): domain Bacteria; phylum Pseudomonadota; class Alphaproteobacteria; order UBA828; family UBA828; genus WTGU01. The sequence goes on from OZ253557.1 coordinate 4,520,472, forward strand.
TCTCCCCCCGGAAGTGACGTCCCTTGAAGTCGCTCATGCCTCAACCCCTCTCGGCAGATCACGCAGACACGTCACCAAATAGCCGGACTTTGCAACAGAGCCCTTCAGGCGGCTACAGCGGCATGGATCGCCCGCCGACGGCGGCGATGAAGCGTTTTGCCGTCTCGATCGCCCGGCGCAAGGGCATCGACCCGCCCAAGGGCTACACGAAATCAGCGGCGGTCTGCCGGGCGTTTCTGGAACTGCACGCACCGGAACGCACAACGGGGAGCGCGGAACGCAACGGGGCGGCGGGGACCCGGCCACCGAGTGCGGCCCAGGTCTCGTATGCCGAGGCGATCGCGCGGGAGAGGGACTTCACCGTTCCCGACGAGGCCAGGGCCTGCTTGGCCGCGATGTCCAAATGGATCGATGCGAACAGGCCGGCGAAGCCCGCGACGAGCCGTAGGGCACCGGCGCACAAGTCGCGCGACCAGGCGGCGAAGGGGAAGACGGCCCGGGCAAGAGCACAGCGGAGGCGCAAACCGGGCGACGCGGCGGAGGGCGCAGCACCACCCGCTGGCGCCCGCGCGGAAGCGCCAACCGGCACGCCTTTGCGGATACCCTCGGCAACCTGACCCTCACCGCCTTCAACCCGGAGATGGGCAACAAGCCGTTCCGCGACAAGCGCGATGCCGAGAAGGGATACCGCGACAGCCCGCTGCGGTTGAACGCCGATCTGCGGAAGACGGACCGCTGGGACGGCGATAGCATCCGCGCCCGCGGCGCGCGTCTCGCTGACCGCGCGGTCGGGATCTGGAAGCGTCCGGTCCTCCCCGACCGCGTCCTTGAACCGTACAGGACCCCGCGCGCCGGCGCCGGCCACTACACCATCGAGCATCATCCGCATCTGCGTCCCGGTGCGCCGATGCACGACCTCTTCGAGGCGGTCAGGCAGGAGATCCTCGCGCTGGCGCCGGAGGTCCGCGAAGAGTTCATGAGGCACTATGTCGCCTACAAGATGCAGACCAACTTCGTAGACATCGTGCCGCAGAAGCGCCGGCTCCTGCTCACCCTCAACATGCGCTTCGACGACATCTCCGACCCGCGTGGGCTTGCCGCCGACGTCACCAATCTCGGGCTCTGGGGCAACGGCGACGTCCAGCTGGAGGTGGATAACGCCCGCCAGGTTCCTTACGCGATGGAGCTCGTGCGACAGGCCCTCGCGGCCAAGCAGCCCAACGGCGCCAAGGGGAGCGAAGGCTAGCGGAAGCGCCAAGCTGTTGTTCGGCACGGTGGAATGACGCCGATCGGCGCGATAACCTATGTCGGCGCGATAACCTGTTGAGCAAGCTAGGCTCTGAGGGGTCAGCCTTTGACGCATAACAACAGCCATATCCTGGAGGTCCTCCCAGACCGCGGGATTGGCGCATTCGTGATCGAACGGCGATCCTCGACCCCGATCGTGCACGACCACTCCTGCCGCACCCCGGCGGCCCGCCTGCGCTCCGGACGCTAGGATGCTCTCGGGCCCGCGCGCGCTGGCGTCTGCGTCGGAAACGTCGGACTACTTGCTGCACGAGTACCTGGTGCGGAACGACAAGGCGCACCGTACGGCCAACCGCTGGCACGGCGGGGGAGCGGAGGCGCTGGGCCTGCCGGAACGGGTAAGCCGGCGCCGGTTCGTGGAGGTGCTCGAGGGCCATGTGCCGGGCACGGATATTCGCCTCGGCCGGGTTGTGGACGGCGAGCACCAGCACCGCCCAGGCTGGGACTGTACCTTCTCGGCGCCGAAGTCGGTGTCGCTGGAGGCACTGCTTCACGACAACAAGGCGGTGATGCGGGCGCACGACGCGTCGGTGCGGGCGGCGCTGGACTGGATTGAGGCGGAGTTCCTTCAGACCCGGGGCTACGACCCCGCGACCGGGCGGCGTCCCAGGGTGAAGGCGGACGGTCTCGTGGCGGCGACCTTCCGGCACGTTGCGAGCCGCAACAACGACCCGCAGCTCCATACGCACGCGGTGATCGCCAACATGACGCGGAACGCGGCGGGCGAGTGGCGGAGCGTGGAGCCGACGCTGCTCCAGCGCAACCGGCGCCTGATCGGGGCGTGGTACCGGAACGATCTGGCGCGGCGGCTGGGGGAGATGGGCTACGTGCTGGTCCCGACCCAGGTGGGCGGGCTGCCGAGCTTCGAGCTTGCGGGGTATTCGCCTGCGATGCTGGAGGCGTTCTCGACGCGCCGGCGCGACATCCTCGACTACATGGCGGACAAGGGCTGGAAGTACGACGCGAAGACCGCGCAGGCGGCGACGCTGCATACGCGGAAGCGTAAGGACGAGCCCGCGCCTGGCGCGCTGGCGGCGATGTGGAAGGCCCGCGCCGAGGCGCTCGGGCTCGCGCGGGATGCGGACGAGGTACGGCTCGACCGGACGGAGCGCGGCTTCTCGCGCCCGCCGGCGCGCTTCACGGCGCTGGAAGCGGTCTGGCAGGCGACAGACCACCTGGAGGAGCGCCATGCGGTGTTCAGCGAATCCGACCTGCTGGCGGCGGCTCTGGGCCGCGAGCCCGGGCGGCACACGCATGTCGATTTGCGGACCGAGATCGTGCGGCTGCGCGAGGACGGCCATCTGGTCGCCGCCGGCGACGGCGCGCTGACGACGCGGCGTACGCTCAGGGCCGAGAAGGAGGTGATCCGGCTCATGCGGGAGGGCAAGAGCACAGCCCGGCCTCTCGCTCCCGAAGAGGCGGTCGCCGGACGCCTCGCCGCGACGGAGCTGACGGAGGGGCAGAAGGAGGCGGTGCGCCTGATTCTGCGCTCGCCGGACCTCGTGGTCGGGGTGCAGGGGTTCGCGGGCACCGGCAAGACCCGGATGCTGAACGAGGTGGCGACGCTGGCCGGGGGACGGCAGGTGTTCGGCCTCGCGCCGTCGTCGGAGGCGGCGCGGGTGCTGGGCGTCGAGGGCGGTATCGGGGTGACCACCCTGCAATGGCTGCTGACGCGCTACGGGTCGATCGCCGAGGGGACGGCCTCGGAGGAGGAGATTGCGCGGGCCGGCCAGACCTTCCGGGACGCGGTGGTGGTGGTCGACGAGGCCTCGATGGTGGGGACGGTGCAGATGCGCGACCTTCAGCGGATCCTGGCGCCGCTCGGGGTGGCGCGCCTGGTTCTGGTGGGGGACAGCCTTCAGCTGCGCTCGGTGGCTGCAGGCCAGCCGTTCCGCCTGCTGCAGCGCGCGGGCATGGCGACGGCGCGGATGGACGACGTGATCCGGCAGCGCTCGGTGGACCTGAAGGCGGCGGTGGAGCACATGGTTGCGGGCGATCCTGCGCTGGCGGTGGAGAGCATCGCAGCCGACGTGCGGGAGCTGCCGGCGGACGCGCTGGCTGGGACGGCGGCGCGGCTGTGGCTGTCGCTGCCGCCCGACGCGCGGAAGGAAACCGTCATCCTGGCGCCGACCCATGAGAGGCGGGAAGAGATCAACGCTGTGGTGCGCCGGGGTCTTGCGGACGAGGGCGTGCTGGGGCGCCGGAGCGTGGAGATCGGCCGCCTGGTGGACCGGAAGCTCACACGGGTCCATGCCGCCGATCGGGAGAACTACCGGCCGGGCGATGTCGTGGTGGCCAACCGGGACGTGTACGGCCTGCGCGAGGGCGAGGCCTGGACCGTGGTCGGGACCGGGGAGGACGGGGTGCGGCTGGAGCGCCGGGGGGAGACCCGGGCGTTCGCGCCCTCGGGCAACGCGGCGCGCAATCTCTCGCTCTGCGAATCGCGGCCGCTGCCGCTGCGTGCCGGGGACGAGATCGTCTGGACCCGTAACCTCCGCCGGCGGGGTCTGATCAACGGCGAGCGGGCGACGGTGGAGCGGATCGCCGGGGACCGTATCGACGTGCGCACGCATTCCGGCCGCGCGCTCCGCTTCGCGGTCGATGACGACGATCTGCGCCATATCGACCACGCCTGGAGCTCGACCGTGTACCGGGCGCAGGGGTTGACGCGGGACAACGTGATCGCGGTGCTGGATTCGGCGAGCATGATGTCGGACCGGGCGATGCTCTATGTGGAGATGAGCCGCGCCAGGGACGGGTTCGTGTTGTTGACCGACGACACCGAACAGCTGGTGTCGCGGCTGGAGCGGGAGGGGGAGACGGTCTCGTCGGCGCTGGAGGCGGCGGGCCAGGCGCCGTGGCTCGAGCCCGATATGGCGGTGACGCAGAAGCCCGCCCTGTGGCCGGTGCTGGCGGAGTGGCGGGCGCATGTCCAGCGCGCGGAGGAGGCCGGCGTCCCGCCCTTCCATCTCGAGGGTTGCGATGCGCTGATGGCACGCATGGGTGCGCTGGCGGAGAAGGACGCGCTGCCCGTCGAGCTTGCCCAAGTTCTGGAAGAGCACAGGCCCTTCGCCGAAGACCGGGCCATGGTGTCGAAGTGGACGTCCTCCATGCTGGAGATGGCGGGGCGGCGCGAGCGGATGCTGGCGGAAGCGGCGGCGGCCGGGACGGCGGTGACGTCCCTTCCCGGTCACGCCGCCTGGTCGCGGCGGGCGGAGGGGGCGGTGGAAGAGAGCGCGGAGCTGCTGGCGGACGAGGATCGCTACGGGGTTCATCTCGACCGTATCGCGGGCGCGCGGGCGCAGCTCGGAGAACCGCTCGGCGGGCTCGGCCGCGCGCTGGAGTTCGACGGGAATGCTGCGTGGCTGCAGTCGGAATGGCGGGCGTGGGAACGGGGCGAGGGAGACGGGTCCCTGGAAGACTTCGCAGTGCACATCGCGGCGCTCGCGCGCGAGGCCGTCCCCGGGGAGATGCCGCCGGATCTGTCCCGGGCCGCGGACGAGATTGCCGAGCGGCAGCGGGAAGAAGAAGAGCGGCGGCGGAAGGAAGAAGAGCGGAGACTTGCGGAGAGGAAGGCCCGGGACGCGCACTCGGCCCTCGAAGCGCTGGCTCGTGAGAGAACGCAGCTCCTCCACGCTGCGGCCCAGGAACCGGTCGCGAAGCGGGAGGACTGGCAGGCCTTGTGGGACCGGGCCGAGGCGGCGATGGCCGCGGCGTCGAAGGTGGCGGAGGACGCAGCGCTGGGCGAGGATGCCCGCGAGGCGCTGACGGCATCGGCGGAGGAGCTCGCGCGCGGCCTCGCGGTCGACCGCGAAGCGTCGGAGCTTCACCGCGACTGGCATGAGCACTTCGTCCCATCGGGGGCCGGCCACATCCATCGCTTCCACGCGCCCGGAAGCGAGGCGCTCGCCGATCGCACCGCGGCGCTGGAGAAGCGGGTTGCGCATCCGCTCGAGATGCCGGGACTTCTCCGGATGGGGCTCGGCAATCACCGGGAGAGGGCGGAGGAATGGAGCCGAATCCGAGAGTGCCGGGAGGAACTGGCCCGCCTCGCCAAGAGGCCGGAGCCGGGCTCGGAGGAGTGGCTGCGGGACGCGCGCGATGCGGCGCGCGCGGCGGCGGCGATCCTAAACGACGGGATAATGTGCCGCGCCCACGGGCTGACCGGGACCCCCATGGGCGAGGAAATCGAGGGCAACGCCGTCGCGCTCGTCCGTGAGTTTCGGGTCCACGATGCTTCGGAGACGTTGCTGCCGGACTGGGCGGAGCATGCGGGCGCCGCTGCGGGGGAGGGACTCCACCCCTTCCATGCGCCGGGCTACGACGCGTTGCTCGACCGCATCCGAGACCATGAGAGGGAGGCCGGGAAGAGAATGCCCGCGCCGCTTGCCCGGGTGCTGGAGGAGCACGAACCGCTGGTCCGCGCGGACCGCGAGGCGCGCAAGCTCACCGGGCGGCTCGACGCCTGCCTGGAGAAGCGCGACGCGCTGCTGGAGCGGGCGGAGAAAAAGCTCTTTTCCCTGCAGCCGGTGGTCGAGCTCGGCTGGCGGTATGCGCGCTGGCACCGCGAGGCAGAGCGCGCCCTGGGGAGCGGGCGCGAGCTCCTCGGGAACGATCGCTATGCGGACCACCTCTCGGCGCTCGGCGGCCGGGCGACGATCGAGCGCGCGGTCGAGCGCATCGAGCGCGCCGCCGTCCTCGACCACCTGCCGGCGAGGGTCGTGGCGGCGTGCGAGACCCTGGACGACCGCGTCCGGGAGACCGGCCGGCACCGCTTCTTCCTGCCGGAGCACGAGAGAGCCTGCGACCTGCTGTCCTACAGCGTCAAGTCCTCCAGCGTCCGGCACGACGCGGCAAAGACATTCGTGAAGAACGAACTCTCAATGCGCGAGAAGATGAGCGAGCGGGCTCAACTGCTGGACAAGACGAAGACGCTGCTCGAGGAGTGCCAGCAGGAACGCGATCGCACTGCGACGGACGACCTCCCGTTCGTGCAGCAGGAGAACTATGGTGCCTGGCGTTACAAGGCCCAGTTGGCGGTCGACAACGCGAAATCGATGCTCGCCGATGAGGCGGGCAATGCCCCGTTCTTCAAGGAGAACCCGGGTCTTCGGCAGACGCTCGCCGCGTGGCTGCCGCTCGACCGGACCATGCGGGGGGAGCGCGAGGACTGGGAACGCATCAAGCAGGAGCGCGCCGAGCAGAAACGCCTGGAGCAGCGCCGCAGCAGGAGCCAGGGGATCTCGATGTGACGCCTCTTCCGCGGCAGCCGCGGTGGGGAAACCGGCCCGCTTTCACGGATGATGCCGGCGTCAGTCGATCAGCCCTTTCTCGCGCGCCCACGCCACGAACCGCTCGGCGATGCGGACCGCTTTCTCCTCGCCGTACTGCTCGGCCAGCAGCGCGATCATCTGCCGGGTCCGCCCGTCGCGGACCAGGTCCAGCATCGCCGCCCTCGCCAGCAGCGAAACCGCGCTGTCCAGCCGCGCCAGTACCGACCGGTCCTCTTCGGCCGAGCCGGTCGACATCCTCGCGTAGATGCGTTCGATCCGGTCGTGTATTTGCTGCTGCTCGCCCTCGCTCAGCACCAGCCGCGGCGGTGGACCGATCTTGCCGTCCTCGTCGCGCGGCAGCTCGGCCGTGAGCGCGCGCTCGACCAGGTAGCGCGACATCGAGAGCCCCGCCGCGTCCGCCCGTTCCCGCACCCGCTCCCATTCCGTATCCGTGCAGGAGAGGGAATGGACCATGGTCGCCGGGCTACGGGGCCGCCTCATTCCCGCGGCTTCCGCCGGAGCGACGCGGCACGTTCCAGAAAGGCGAGCGCCTCGAACATGGAGAGGTCGCTTTCCGGCAGCCGTTCGTACATCGCCCGGGCGCAGCGGTCGAGGAACGCGATCCTGTCGTAGAGCGTTCTCTGCTCCTCCTCCGTCAGCGCCAGCAGGGTATCGGGTCTCTCTTCGTCATCTTCCGCGAGTGCGCAGGCGATCACGAAGGGGGAGTTCCTCATGCTTGCCGAGCGGGCCCGCTCGGTGACCTCCGCCCATTCGGCAGGGCTGCAATAGATGCTGCGGCGGCGGGCGCGGATCATGACGGGGCGTCGCCTGCGACCGGCCGCTCTGCGCGCAGCCTGAGCGCGACCCGGCGGGTCGCCGCCTCCCAGCCTTCCTCTTCGCCGCGTTCGGCGAGGCGTTGCCGCTCGATCTCGGCGAGCACCAGCACCGCGGTCTCGATGCGCTCCAGCCTGGCGAGCACGGCCTCCGGCGCGACGGCGGATGGCGGACGCCGCTCGGGGCCCGCCGCCCGTTGGCAGATGAAGCGCGAGATGGGCATGCCGGCGGCCTCGGCGCGCTCGCGGATGCGCCGCCATTCGGTGTCGGTGGCCATCACCGTGCGCGGGTGCCGTCTCGGGTCCGGTGCCTCTTGCATAGTCTGCCCTGCTGCTATGTGGCCTCTACGATCCTGTCACAATATAACACACTAACCAGCACGCAGTACACATGGGCATAGTATCCTGATCTCTCCATCACGCAGCTTGCCTCAACCACATCGCACACGGTCACCGCACAGTCCCTATCCACCCAGGAACCATCCCTTTGCCTAGTATGTCAGTACAGTCTACTTCCCTATGTGCAACTCGAGCACCCTACACTGCACGCAACCGCCCATGATCACTAACCTGAAAAGCCCCTTGCGCGAGCTCTCAATATCTTGTAATATAACATACTAATCAGGAGAAAAAGCACTCTAACGACTATCCTATGTAACGAACGCCTACAGTTACCAGACCTCACGCCTACAGTTACCAGACTTCACACCAATCTGGCGGAAAGTTTCTTTGCCCGGCTCCGGCGCATGGTCGGCGGGCAGCACCACAAAGTTGGCGGCCAGCTTCTAGGCGCCTATGCGGCGCACGCCGCCTGGTTGGAGGATCATCGCGGTCATGGTAACGGCGCGCTCGCCGACCGCTTGATCGGCGGGGCTCTCGCTGCGCCCGTCAGCCGGACCTGGAAGGGCTACTGGCGACAACGCGTAGCGTAACTGCGTCGCCGGCGGCCCAGACGCACATACCCTTGCGCTTCTCGACCATCCGGACCAGCTTGCGCCGCTTGGCGTGACGCAGCGCCTGGACCACCTTGAAGACGACCGAGTTGCGCAGCGTCCTGTCGGAAGCGTCGAGCTTACGCTCGGCCATGACCCTCTCAGCGAGCTGGCGGGTTGTCATCTCGCCATCCACCTCGAGATGGCGCATGCAGACGTCGGCGATCTCGCCCTTCTTGAAGAAGCCGTGGCTGACCATGTAGCGGGCACGTTGATGCTCGGGCTCCGTGAATAGTCGGATCGTCGCGTTAACGTGTGCAAGATCGTGTCTGGCCTGTGCGATCTGCGCTTCATAGGCCGCAATCTGACCGTGGATCTCGGCACGCTTGTCCTTCAGAGACTGGATGACAAGAGCTCCGCTCATGCCCCATTGAACCGCCAGGACACCCTCTTCGACTAGTCTCCAAATTGGTGCATCTGCTATCTAAGATCGGAGTGCCGAGTGTAGGCGCCTCGCGTTGTAGCTGTCGATGAAGCGCGGCAGGTGGCCCGCGACGTCCTCCTCGCTCTCGAAGGCCATGGGATAGACGCCCTCGACCTTCAGCGTCTTCATGAAGCTTGTATGGACGCCTCCCGGTTCGCAAGATCCGGCGTTGGCATGACGACGAAGGCAGATTGCAGTTTTGTATCCGGCCTGTTGATGCGGGGTCTTGCCCGCTGGCCCTGATGGAATCTGCCGATCCGCGCCTCATTTCTCCAGCGGGCTCCTCGCCCTAAAGCTTCATGCAGGCTTGGCGGATCGCGGTCTGACCTGCTCGCCATCACACCGTGTCGTACCTTGCGCAACCTTTCAGCGACCTCCTCTTTCCTGTTGATCGGTACGTCCCTTCACCAGCCGTGCCTAGGCCGGCTGACTGACGAAGTTCGCTTGGTACGTCCGATCATGGGCCAGCAAGGCCCAGATCGTGTGCGCCGTCTTGCTGGCCAGCGCCACGGTGGCCACGTTCGACGGCCGGCGCTCGGCGAGGCGCAACGCCCATTCGGGTGGCGCCTTGCTGTTGGTAAACACCGACCGGGCACCGTGGATTAGAAGGGTGCGCAGGTAACGGTCCCCGCGCTTGGAGATGCCGAGCATGCGTACCCGTCCGCCGGTACCGCTGTGTCTGGGTACAAGGCCTAGCCAGGCGGCAAACTCCCGTCCGGACCTGAACGCGGCGGGGTCGCCCATCGCAGCGACCGCGGCGGTCGCGCTTAGCACTCCGACACCGGGAATCTCCGCGATCCGCCGGCTGGCGGCATTGCCCCGATGCCACAGCCTGAGCCGGTGCTCGATGTTGCGGATCTCCTCATCGACCCGGGCGACCCGCGCCCACTGCTCGCGCAGCGTGTCTATGACCATCGCCGGCAGCCGATCGGAGACCCGCTCAAGTGCCGCAGCCATGCCCCGCCTCATGCCGGCCCGACCTTGCGGCATGACCTCGCCGTACTCGGTCAACAGCCCGCGCAGCCCGTTGGTCTGTGCGGTACGGAACTTTACCAGTTGCTGGCGCATGCGATGCAGCGCCAGAATTGCCTGCTGTTCCTCGCTCTTGATCGCAACCGCCTTAACGCCCGGCTGCTGCACTGCCGTCCAGATCGCGCGGGCGTCGTGCGCATCGTTCTTGTTGCCGCCGACGAAGGGCCGCACCATCTTCGCAGGTAACAGTCTGACCTCGTGGCCGAGCTCCTTTAGACGCCGCGCCCAATGCTGCGAGCCGCCGCACGCCTCCATCGCGACCAAGCACGGCGCGCGATTAGCGAAGTGCTCCAGGAACCTCGCCCGTGTCAGCTTCAAATCCATGATCTTGCCCGTCTCCAGGTCGACCCAGTGCAACTGGAACACTCGCTTCGCCGTATCCACGCCTACGACCGTTCTGCCAATCGTCATCTCGCACCCTCCGTTGGCCTGGGAAGACTCCGAATCTTCCCCTTCAGCACCTTGATGCCGTCGACCCACGAGGGTCCACCTGGGCCCTCGCTCCGCTCGGCATCGGGGGTGGGAGGCGTCCATTCCATTTCTCCATCATGGCGTTGTCGCAGGGGTTGCCGCGCCGTGCCATCGAGCCGACCAGCCCATGGTCGCGTAGCAGGGCCCGGTAGGCCTGGGCGGCGTACTGCGAGCCTCTGTCCGAGTGGTGGATGCAACCGGGTGGCGGGTTGCGGTTCTCGATCGCCGTCGTGAGCGCCGCAAGGGTCAGACGCGCATCGATCCGTCGGCCGAGCGCGTAGCCTGTGATGCGTCGCGACCACGCATCCATGATCGCAGCCAGATAGACGAAGCCGCCGAGGATCGCGATGTATGTCAGATCGGCGACCCAGAGCTGGTTCGGGCCGTCGATCTCGCAGTCCCTGGACCGGTCCGGAAAGACGGGCTCGTCATGATCGCTGTCGGTGGTGGCGACGAAGCGGCGTCTGCGCGGCGGATGCGAGGCATGCTCGCGCATCAGGCGCTTGATCTTCTTGTGGTTCACGATCCAGCCCCGATGCCTGAGGGCCGCCTGCATGCGGCGCCAGCCATAGGCCTCGAACTCGTCCTTGATCGCGTGCATGGCTTCGACCAGGGCGGTGTCGTCAGCCGATCCCTTCGGGTCTTCGTAGTACGTGGAGCGTGCGATCCCCATCAGCCGGCATCCTTGAGCGATGGAGAGGCCTTCGGGCCGGTGACGACGGACATGGGCGCGCCTTTCGGCCGCCGTCCTTGCCGCTGCGCCCCCTTTAGGAACTCGAGCTCCAGGGCCTGCTTGCCGACCAGGCGCTCGAGGGCCGCGATCCGGGCCTCGTACTCCTGGATCGTGCTGGCCGCCTCGGCGTCCTCGTCGAAGGCGCCGGCCTCGTACTTGTCGACCCAGATCCGGATCAGGGTGCGGGAGAGCTCGTGGCGACGTGCCAGGCCGTGAAGCGTCTCGCCAGCAAGGTATTCCTGAACGACCTGGCGCTTGAGCGCGATGCTGTGGGTGCGGTGTCTTGCCATGGGCGTCGATCCTTCGAATGCCCGACGCACCGGTCAAATCATTTCAATCCGCCTGTCCGACCCCAGGGGCCCACTCCAATCGGGGGTCAATATTGAAAGCCGATTGACAGCCAGAGACATCCGCGCGCACTTGGCCGATGCGGTGCGTCAATTGCCGCACCACCTGCCGAGCGTGGTTCATGTTGGCCTTGAGACCCTCGATGGGGTCGCGGTGGAGGCCGAACGATACCGGCGCATCTTCAACACCGTCAGCCGATTTGACGTGAGCGGTAAGCCTCTCAGCTGGGTGTTTTGCCATCTCTTCCAGTCCTACGCACCTCCAGACCAAGGCTGGGTGCTGGACGAGACGGTCTACTACTTCGCGACTGCATCTATGCTGGGAAAGACGCCGCTCGAGCATTTCGCTGTAATCGTGCCGGAAACGGAAATGTCCAGTTCGGGAGTGCATTGGCTACGTGATCCGCCTTGAAATGAACCGTGCCTATCCGGTTAATGCAGACACACACTACATGTAGGATGCTTCCACGCGCCATCTTACGCACATAATCTACCCCTAGTAGGTGTATGCGTAAAGCGGATAGGCACGAAATGAACGAACCGGAAGGCTCAATTCGCGAATTGTATGCATTTGTGATAGACTGCCTGGAACGGCAGGAGGTTGGATTATGGACGTCAAAGGTTTCCAGGTGTGGCTTTCGGCGGCGCGCGGGCTGACGCGCGCGCAGCGGCGCGAGGCGCTCGCGGTACTGTCGGGCCGGAGCGAAGGCGAGGCATCGAAGGCCGCGATCGAGCTTGGTGTGGACGAGGCTCGGCGTTGTCCGCACTGCGCGAGCGAGGGGGCGGTTTCGCGCGGTATGGCGCGGGGTCTGCGGCGCTACCAGTGCAAGGGCTGCGGCAGGACCTTCAACGCGCTGAGCGGTACGCCGCTGTCGGGCTTGCACCACAAGGAACGCTGGCTGTCGTTCGGGGCGTCGCTGGCGAAGGGGGAGACGGTGAAGGCCTCGGCGGCGCGCTGCGACGTGGCGGTGAGCACGGCATTCCGCTGGCGTCACCGGTTTCTGGCGGCGGCGCGGAGCGATTCGGAGGTGCTCAAGGGGATCGTGGAAGCGGACGAGACCTACGTCCTGGAGAGCCGGAAGGGTGCGCGCGGGCTTGGACGCAAGGCACGGCGGCGGGGCGGCAAGGCGAAGAAGCGCGGCCTCTCGCGCGAGCAGGTGCCGGTTCTCATGGCGGCGGACCGGAGCGGGACGACGGTCAGCGCGGTGCTGCCCAGGGTCGATGCGGCGGCGCTCGCGGCTGCCCTCGATCCGGTGGTCGCGAAGGACGCCCTGCTGGTCTCCGACGGCGGCGCGAGCTACCCACCTTGCGCCGCCGCGCTCGGGGTGAGCCACGAAACACTCAACCGCTCGATGGGGGAACGGGTTCGGGGCGATCTGCATGTGCAGACGGTGAACAGCCGCCACAGTAGGTTGAAGGACTTCCTGCGTCCCCGCCGCGGCATCGCCACCCGCTATCTCGACAACTACCTGAGCTGGTTCCACCTCGTCGGCCTCGCCCCCGGCGCCAACGATCGGGCCTGCCTCGCCGCCGCCGTGACGAGGTAACGCATACGATTCACCAATTGAGCCAACCGGAAACTCCCGCGCGTCCATCGCGTACTCACCAACCAGGGCCTCGCCGTTCGCCGCGCGACGCCGAGCGTGTGAGCTTCGGGCTTGTTCACAATCGCCGGCCCGCGCTTCGCGCCACGACGGAGCGGCCGCCCATTCGTTCCATCTTCGACTCCGGCCCTCACCGGCCGACTTCGGGCGTCCCAACTTGGCTTGAGTCCGCTTGCGGTATGCTTACCGTATGGGGATGGAACAATGGATGCGGAAAAGAGCCCCCCCCCTATCCTATTGGAATAACGGGGCTATTTTGGTTGCGGAGGCACGCAACCACCGATACCGACATTTGATCGAAATCCCGGTCTGAGACGTTGTAACCTTCTGATTTACAAGTATCTTTCGTACTCTGGTAGCATTTCATCTGCCCGGATATTCCAATCATACTGGGAACGGCCACGGCAAACGCCCGCCCGGACCGCATGCTGTGGGCCGCCAACTGGCCCCAACCCGGTTCGCCCCTCGACGACAAACCCGAGGAAGCGGAGTGCCTGGACGTGCTCCTCGACTGGGCGCCGGACGAGGCGGTCCGCAAGGCCATCCTCGTCGACAATCCGGCGGTTCTTTACGGTTTCGACTGAAGACGGGAGGTCACCCATGGCGAACAAGCCCCGCATTGCCATCGTCGGGTTCGTGCTCGAAAGCAACGGCCACGCGCCCGTTGTGGGCCGCGACGATTTCATCCGCTTCAGCGGGCAGGAGATCCTCGATGATTTGGGGCGCGACGCGCCCCGGAGTCCGGCGGAACTTTCCGGGTTCGTCGACCGGCTGACCGCGCTCCGCGACTGGGAGCCGGTGCCCATCACCATCCAGTTGGGGGGCGCGGCGGGGCCGGTGGACCAGGCCTTTTTCGACGGGTTCATGGCCGAGGTGAACGACCGGCTGGCCGCCGCTGGCCCGGTGGACGGGGTCTACTTCCCCGAACACGGCGCCGGCACCGCGACCACCGACCCGGACCCGGACGGCACCCTGATGGCCCGGGTGCGGGAGATCGTCGGGCCCCGGGCGCGGCTGATCGCGTCTCTCGACCTGCATGCCAACGTGAACGACGTCATGGCCGGCGCCGTCGACATGATGTGCAGCTACCTGACCAACCCCCACGTGGACCAGTACGCGCGGGGGACCGAATGCGCCGAGGCCATGCACGCCATGCTGGACGGGCTGACGACCGCCGTCGGCTTCGCCAAGCTGCCCCTGATCCCGCCCTCCATCGCCCAGAACACCAAGGCTGGCCCCTACGCCGATCACATCGCCTTCGGCCTGTCCCTGCTCGGCGATGGGGTGATGAACGTTTCCCTGTGCAGCGGATTCTCCCTCGGCGATACGGTGAAGAACGGCATGAGCGTCACCGTCACCAGCCGCGGCGACAAGGCCCTGGCGGACCGGGTGGCGGCGCGGATCGCCGGCCACGTGTGGGCGGAACGGGAACGCTACCTGGTCACCATGACGCCCCTCGCGGAAGCCGTCGCCATGATGCTGGCCCGCAACCGGGACCCGGCCCTGCCGTCCCTTTGCTTCGCCGACGCGGCCGACAATCCCGGCGGCGGCGGCCGGGGCAACACGCCCTACATCCTGAAAGGCTTTTTGGAGGCGGGCTGCCGCGCCGCCGTCGTGGCGCCCGTGTTCGACCCGGCGCTGGCGGCCGAAGCCCACGAACGGGGCGCGGGCGCCAGCTTCCGGGCCCGCTTCAATCGGGCGGAGAGCACCCTCTATTCCGATCCCTTCGACTGGGGCTGCCGGGTGGAAGCCCTGCACGACGGCACCATCGTCGGGCGCCGGGGAATCCGCGCCGGCCGCACTTTCGACATGGGACCGTCGGCCCTGCTGGACTGCGACGGCATGGGCGTGGTGGTAACCAGCAAGCGCCTCCAATTCGCCGACCCGGCGATCGTGGAGTGCTTCGGCCTATCCATGAGCCAGGTCCGCGGCCTGGTGGTGAAGTCCCGGGGCCATTTCCGCGCCGCCGTCGACGAGGTCTTCACCGACGATCGAATCATGGAGGTGGACGTCCCCGGCCTGACCACCCCCATTCTGGACCGGGTGCCCTTCCGCCACCTGCCGCGGCCCATCTACCCCCTGGACCGGGACATGGTGTGGGCGCCGGCGGCGCCTCCTCGATCAGACCCTGTCCGCTGACATCTCATGGTGAACGGACATCCGTTCTATTCGGGGTTCAGAGGGCAACATAAAATGCAACCGTGAACCCGCTCCGGGGGTGCTTTCGACCCAAATGCTCCCCCCGTTTCGTTCACGTTCGTTGCGTATTCGACGAGTTGATCCTTGCTGAACCTGTCCGCCAGTTTGGACATCATCTGGGTCATGCCGAGAAGGGAATCGAAGGGGCTTTTCAAGGCGTGGGCAATGATGGAGAAGAACTTGTCCTTGACGGTGGCCTCGTATTTGAGCCTGTCGATCAACGCCGCCTCGTTCTCCACGAGTTCGGCGAGCTGGGCCGCTCGTTGTTCCATGTCTTTGCCGACGAAGGCATAGGTCTGGCCGTTCGATACCGCTTCAAGACCTTTGCGCACGTTCTCCGCCAAATAGAGCTGAATGTATGGATGGTTCTTGGCCAGCAAGTCGTGGGAGGCATAGCTCTCGACGACGCCGACGGTCAGGAACTGCCCATTCTCGACCAGTTGATATCGGCCTTCGAATTCTCGCCAACCGAGGCAAATGACATCAGGACTTGGGCCGAGGACATGGCGCCCACGATCGCCAAGGGATGGCTGTTGGTTGATGGTGAGTCGTCCGAGGCGGGCCGCTAATTTGCGGACGGAAGCGTGCCATTCGACGCCCCTCAAATATTCCGGATCGGCACCGGTTCGATGTCGTCGGCGGGGGTGAAGCCGAAGACGCGGCCGTAGAAGGAAAGCTCCGCCTCGATGGCGCGGACGATGGTTTCCGCCTTGCGAAAGCCGTGGCCCTCGCCATCGAAGGCCAAGTAGGCGACGGGCAGGCCCTTGGCGTCCAGGGCCGCCACCATAGCTTCAGCCTGGTTGGGCGGCACCACTTTGTCGTCCAATCCTTGGAAGAAAATGATCGGGCAGTCGAATACGTCTAAATGATAGACGGGTGAACGTTCTCTATAGACGGATTCCGCCTGTGGTAGGGGTCCGATCAGCCGATCCAGATAGCGACTTTCAAATTTGTGTGTGTCCTGGGCCAGGGCCATCAGGTCGCCGATGCCGTAGAGGCTGGCGCCGGCCCGAAACGTGTCGCGGAAGGCGAGGGCGGCGAGGGTCGTATAGCCACCGGCGCTGCCGCCCCGGATGATCAGGCGGTCCGGGTCCGCCCGGCCAGATTCGGCAAGGAACCGGGCGGCATTGACGCAGTCCTCCACGTCGACGATGCCCCAGCGCCCCTCCAGGCGCCGCCGATAGGCGCGCCCATAACCGGTGCTGCCGCCGTAGTTCACGTCGACGACGGCGAAGCCGCGGCTGGTCCAATACTGGATGGCCAAGGAAAAGGCGTCGCTGGTGGCCCCCGTGGGGCCGCCGTGGGAGCGGACGATGAGGGGCGGAAGTTCCCCCGCCGGGGCCCCGTGGTCCCGGTTGTGGGGCGGGTAGTAGAAGGCGTGGGCCATCAGCCCGTCCGCCGTGGGAAAGGTAATGGCTTCCGCTTGCGAAACGTATCCCGGGTCGACGGCCGACCCCGTGGCCCGTTTGAGCACCTCCTCGGTGTTGGTGTCCGGGTCCCACAGGCTGAGCCGCGGCGGTTCCGAACGGGTGGCCCCGATCAGGGCGAGCCGGCCGCCCAGGGACTGGGGCAGCCCGGCGTGGGAGAAGGGCGTCGCGATGGTCTCCAGACGGCCCTGGGTGATGGTGGCGAGCCGTCCCACCCCGTCCTCGATCACCCGGCAGACAAGCCGACCGTCGGCCAGAAAGCCGAAGCTCTTCATGCCGAATTGCCACAGGGGCAGACCGAACTCCGCCTGCCGCGGACAAAGGGCTTCCGGCGCATCGTTCCGTAAGCAATACAGGTTCCACCAGCCGGTTGAATCATCCACGAAGTGGAACGTTCCGTCCGGGGACCATTCGGGCTGGAACGCGGAGATGTCGGCGCCGCCGGCGACCCGGCGCGAACCGGTCAGGACGCCGTCCGCGGCGATGCCGGCGAGCCACAGGGTGGTGCCGTCCCACGGCATGTTGGGGTGATTCCAGGATAGCCAGGCCAGTTGCCGGCCGTCCGGAGACAGGCGGGGCGCGGCATAGAAGTCGGCCCCGGACACCAGGACGCGGCCCTCGCCCCCGTTGCCTTCCAGGTCCAGCATCACCAGCGCGTTCACGGGTTCCTTGCTACCGCGATGGTCCTCGCACACGCAGACCGCCCGCCGCCCCGTCGGGTCCAGGTCGAAGTCGGCGTATCGGAGGGGCGCCTCGGGCGTAATCGGCCGGGGGTCCGCGCCGGCCTCGAGGCGGTAGACCCGCTGATCGGCGAAGTTGGCGAATACCACCACACCGTTCCCCACGCCGAAGGCGCCGCCGCCGTATTCATGGGCGCGGGTGCGCACGTTGAAAGGCGCGGGGGTGAGGTCCGTCACGGCGCCGTCGGGGGTCCGGCACACGAGGACCGACCGTCCGGCCTCCGAGGGGCGAGATTCAAGCCAGTAGAGGCAGTCCCCGTCGGCTTTCAGGCCGCCGAGCCCCACCGCCCCCTCGGTCATCAAGCGGGCCGTGATGGGGCTCTTCCAGGTGCCGTAGGGGGCGCTCGTGGGAGGCGTCATGATGTTGTGCTCCGGGCGGGTGGCGGAGCCGGTCAGTGTAAACGTTTGGGAATTATATGCGTGCCTACCCAAGGCGCCGAATTATCCCCCCTTGGATTTTCACACCTTCTCTCCCTTCATGTAATCCCATTCCTTCTTGGGTGGACCTCTCATGATCGCCCGCGCAATATTCGCCGGCGTGTCACCGACGGAAACTGCGACCTGCATCGCGGCGGCATCGACGCCGATGAGCCCCCGACGGTGTTTCTCCGGCGCGAACGCTTCCTTGACCTGACCGCCGGCATCGTCGCTTGGCACGATCATCCGCCGTTCGACGCCAAGGTGGCGCCGCAAGACCTCGCGCGCTACCCATGGATCGACCTCGACTGGCCGGCGGCCCTTGGCTCGCCGGGCTCTCGGTGGAGCTCCTGGGACGCCTGCCCGGCGGCCTCATCCGCCCCCCGCCGGTCGATATCGGCCGCTTCCGTTATCGCTCGGGCTTCGTCGTCGCCCGGCGCTCGGCAGAGGACCTGCCGCCGTTCCGGGCGCCTGAGCAGGCCGTGCGCGATACGGCGCTGAGTCTCAATCGACGATCCCGCAACCTCCGCCCCGCCCGCAATCCGAATGTTTATGCGTCATTTGCCAGCGTGGCCGCTGCCGCATGCAGGTCACCGGCTAACCGATTACTTTTGTGGTATTTTCCGATAGCGAGAGAATCGGATCCCGGCGCTCTCGTCTTCGTACCGCAAGCAGCCGGATTCAAACTCGCGTCCCTGCTTGACCTCGTTTGGCGCTACCATCCGCCAATCACGTGGTCGTCTCGTACTCTCCGCGCCTCGTTCAAGCTGATTTGGGCAAGCCACCTCAGAGAGAACCTTGACCTGGGGCTGGTTGCGGGGGCCCGCAACCAGCGAGACCGACATTCGCTCATGATCTCGATCTGATCTGCCGCCAGTCTCAGCATGGCACGCTCAATGTCATGGACGAGTTCACCCGCGAGAGCCTGGCGATCCAGGTTCGGTGCAAGCTCTTCTCGAGCGAAGTCATCGATGTCTTGACCCACCTGTTCATCCTGCGCGGCATCCCGGCCTACATCCGCTCCGACAACGGCCCGGAGTTCGTCGCCGAAGCCGTCCGGCGATGGATCGCCACGGTGGGAGCCTGGACCGCCTTCATCGATCCGGGTTCGCCCTGGCAGAACGGCTACATCGAGAGCTTCAATGCGCGGCTTCGCGGCGAGCGCTTGGACGCAGAATCTTATGGGAAGCCCAGGCTCTCATCGAAGCCTGGCGGCGCCATTACAGTACCATCCGCCCACGCGGCAGCCTGGGATACCGGCCGCCGACCCCGGAAACGATCGTCATGCCAAGCCGGCCGCCCGGCTCCACTCCGCCGGTCACCCAGCTTGGCGGAGAAACCGTCAACGCACTAACATTCAAACTGGACAAGTCACCGGGGGCAGGTCAACGATGCTTGAGGAAATCTGTGGCGGTCCCTGTGAAGAGGCGGACGAGCCGGCCGAGGCCATCGCACGCGCCAGGGATGGCAAGGGGCAGTGGGCCGCCGAATAGCTCCGCCAGGGGCGGGGCGGGCAGCCCGAATGGCCCGGTAATGGCGGGTGCTTGACGGGCGCAGGTGCGCTTTCGAGAATACCGGCGCGACCACAGCACGCATGATCCACCGAGGGAGTCGATGACAGCGCCGACCCTGGTCGAGATGCGCAATATCTACAAGAGCTTCGGCGGCACCCACGCGGTCGAGGATGTCTCCGTCGCCGTCCAGGCCGGTGAGGTGCTCGGCGTCGTCGGCCACAACGGTGCCGGCAAGTCGACACTCATCAAGATCCTCGCCGGCGCCTACCGCATGGACAGCGGCGAGATCTATGTCCGCGGCGAGAAGGTCTCGATCAGCACTCCCCGCGAAGCCAGGAACCACGGTATCGAGACGCTCTATCAGGACCTGGCGCTCGCCGACCATCTCGACGCGGTGGCGAATCTGTTCCTGGGCCGCGAGATCATGACCCGCTGGGCGACTCTGAACAGCAATGCCATGGAGCGCGCCGCCCGCGAGGTCATCGCCCGCATCAACCCCAACTTCGTCAACCTGCGGGAGCCGGTGCAGCGGCTCTCGGGCGGCCAGCGCCAGTCGGTGGCCATCGCGCGGGCGCTCTATTTCGACACCAAGGTCCTCATCATGGACGAGCCGACCGCAGCGCTCGGGCATCGCGAGACCACGGTCTTCAAGGAGCTCGTACTCCGGCTCAAGTCGGAGGGGATCGCCATGGTCCTGATCTCCCACGACATCCACGACGTGTTCGACCTGTCGGACCGGATCACGGTGATGACCAACGGCCGCCAGATCGGCACCCACCGCACCGCCGAGGTCACCAAGGACCAGGTGCTGAGCATGATCATCCTCGGCAAGCAGCCGGGCGAGGAAACCGCCGAGGACATAGCGACCCTGCATTGAGCGGCTCCGCGCCACCGCCGCGAGGCGCACGTCACCGCCCGTTACATGACCCTGGAATCCATCGCTCCCACGGGCGACGACGAATAAATCAAGCTGCCCGCCGGGGCAGCCTGAACGTACCGACCCTACCCGCCGGATACCGCGACGGACACGAGGCTCCTACACCACGGCCCGGGACACGACCCGCGGAAGCCGGAATTGCGCGTCCCGGCGGTCTTGATCTAGAGTCGGCACCGGTATGTTGCGCGAGGGCACGCCTTGGCCCGATCCAATTTCACGCCCCGCCTGCCCGGCCTGAACCTGAATTCGGCTGCGGGGCGCCTCCTTGGTGCGGCGCAGAGGGGGGTCATCGACAACCCCACCGTATTCACCGCCGGCATCCTGCTGTTGATGTGGCTGGTGCTGTCGCAGCTCTCGCCCTACTTCTTCACCGTCAGCAACCTGTTCGAGATCACCGTGCAGGCCGCCGTGATCGCGCTGATCGCGGTGGGGCAGACCTTCGTCATCCTTGCCAAGGGGATCGACCTCTCTGTCGGAGCGATCCTCGCCGCCGCCGCCGTCACCTCGACCATGGTCATGGATGCCGGCTACGGGCTCCCCGCCGGCGTCATCGCAGGGCTCCTCTGCGGCGCGTTCTTCGGCGCGGCGAACGGCATAGCGGTCGGCGTCCTCAGGATCCCGCCCTTCGTCGCGACCCTCGGCATGATGGGCATTGCCCGCGGCTATGCCCTGATCATCACCGAAGGCATTCCCATCTTCAGAGTGGCGGAGGGCTTCGAGGTTCTCGGCCAGGGCCGCGTGTGGGGGGTGGTGCCGGTGCCGACGATCGCGACGCTCGGACTCTATGCGATCGGGCTCTTCGTGCTGCTCCGCACCCGGCTCGGCCGCTACACCTTCGCCATCGGCAGCAATCAACAGGCCACCAAGGTCTCAGGCATCAACGTCCCTCTCTATCTGATCCTCATCTACGGCTTGAGCGGCATCACCGCCGCCATCGCTGGACTCACCGAAGCCTCGCGCATCGGCAGCGGCCAGCCGGCGGGCGGGGTCGGCTACGAGCTCGATTCGATCGCCGCCGTGGTCATCGGCGGCACCAGCCTGTTCGGCGGCCAGGGCAGCCTGATCGCCTCGCTGATCGGCGCGCTCATCATCGCCACGCTGCGCAACGGTCTCAACGTGCTCGGCGTCTACGCCTTCTGGCAGCTGGTGGCTATCGGTGCTATCCTGATCGCCGCCGTTTACATCGACAATTGGCGGCGTCTGAGGAGCGGCGGAGAAGAATAGAAACAACGTCGCCGCGCGCTGGGCAGCGGCGATTGTGCCGTCAGGGAGAGAAAAAAGCATGAAGAATCGCGCACCAATGTCACAGGCTTTCCGCGCGGTCGCGGCAGCGGCCGTGATCGCCGCATTCTCCGCGGTGGGCTTCGGCTCTGACGCCATCGCGGCAGACAAGACGCTGGCGTGGATCCCGAAATCAACCGATTCGTCCTTCTGGCTCGCCATCAAGCGGGGCGCCGAGAAGGCCGGCGAGGAGCTCGGTTACGAGGTCCTCTATGTCGGCACACAGGACCAGACCCAAATTGCGGGCCAGATCAACCTGGTCAACGACATGGTAACCCGCAGGATCGACGGCATTCTCATCGCCGCGACCGATGCCAAGGCACTGTCGGCGCCGGTGACCAAGGCCATCGAGGCCGGCGTGCCGGTCATCACGGTCGATTCCGGGATCGACCCCGACACCTCCCTCGCCTACATCGCCACCGACAACATCGGAGCCGCCAAGGCTGCCGCAAAGACGTTGGCGGAGCTGATCGGTGGCAAGGGCAAGGTCGGCGATATCGGCATCACCGCCGGCTCGCAGACCGGCTACGAGCGCGAGAGCGGCTTCCTCGAGGAGATGAAGAACTACCCCGACATCGAGGTGGTGCCAGTGCAGTATTCGGGATGCAGCCCGGCCAAGGCGCTGAACATCGCGACCGACACGTACACCGGCAATCCAGACCTGGTCGGCTTCTACGGGGCGTGTGACGGCGCCGGCACCGGCGCGGGCCAGCTCACCAAGCAAAAGGACCTCGATCTCCGCATCGTCGCTTTCGACAGCTCGGCGGAGGAATTCGAGTTGTTCAAGGAGGGCTTCATCGACGCGCTCATCCTGCAAGATCCGTACAAGATGGGCTATGACGGCGTCTACACCATGGACAAGATCCTGAAGGGCGAGAAGGTGGAGCCGCGCACCGTGGCGATCCCGGCCCAGGTCGTGACGCTGGAGAACATGAACGAGCCGGCGATCCAGAAGCTGCTAAGCGACATGGAGCTTCTGTAGCAGCATCCATTGGCGGGGGGGTCGGCCGAAGGGCGGAGACCCCGCCCCCGACGACCGAACGGGGCTCCGCCGCGCTTGAGCGTGCCGGAGCCCCAAGTCGCCTTACATGAAAGGGAGGACAAGCTTAAGCGGGCAAACGGCGACGTCGTTCGGATTCGACGCGCGCGCGGCTCGATAGGAGAATGGAGCGTGAATCGGCGGGTGAGAGTCCGCCGTCGGGCGGCCTGAGGCAGCTCCAGTCCGGCCCGAGAGGGAAAGCCGACGCAAGCGGCGCGCTATGGTCGCGCTGCAAGCCAGCTTCTCGGTTCCCCAAGCCCCTTCTCGCGGATGCGCTTCTCCTCGCGGTACGGCGCACCCATCAGCGCCAGCGCCTCGCCCGCCAGTCTCGGCTCCGCCCCCTGCGCCACCTCAAACCCCCTGCGTGCATGGCTTCAGCATTGAGCATGGGTGACAAATCCCGCCCGCACCTTCGCGTAAGCTAGGAGCGTGCGCCGTAGAAGTTTTGATGCTGGGCGATTGGCGCGCGGCCGCCGGAGAGGCGGGATTTTGGCCCGAGTGTGGACATCTGGCCCGCCCGACTCTGGGATGGAAATCCCAGACCGGAAGGCCGGAACGGAAGAGATTCGCGTTTCATACGCGGTCGATGGGCACTGCGCGCCCCGGAGCAAGTGCGTTGGCAGGCCAGCACCTGCCTCAGCACGTGGCCACCGTCCCCATCCGCTTGATGTTCAACGCCAAGCACACGAGGTCCCACTCGCCGCGCACCTTCGCCAAGCCTCGCAGGCTGAATCGTCGGAATCCGAGCACCTCCTTGATCCACCCGTTCGGCGCCTCCGAGAGCCACTTGCGTTGCGCGTACCGGGCTTTGCCCGCGGGGCGCGCCAGTTTCTCACCCATGCGGTGCGTGGCAGGGAGCCGGGCCGGGTCGACCGCCACCTGGGACTTGCCTTCACGCCCCAGCGCTACGTGCGCGTCGATGCCGCGATCTTCCAGCTCCAACAGATCCGGCTCGTTGCAGTAGCCCGCATCGGCCAGTACCACCGCAGGCTCGACCCCAAACGTCTCGTTGATCTCGTCGAGCATCCCCACCAGCTGACCCTGGTCGCTGGCCTGTGGCCCCACCTGAGTCGCGACGATGATCTGGTGCTCCCCATCGACCGCCATCTGCGCGTTGTAGCACTGCTGGAATCCCTCGCTGCTGGTCTTCATGATCTGGCTCTCGGGATCGGTGAAATTGCTCTGCGCCTTCGGCGCGGGCTCGCCGTAGGCCCGCTTGTAGGGCCGCCCGCCCCGGGGATTGCGGTCCTGCCCAGGCTCGCGCCCGCGCTCAGCGTCGCGCCCGCGTTGCGCCGCCTCCAAACGCGCTTTGGCTGCCTGGATCGCCGCCAGGCGCTTCTCCCTGCGTTGCAACTCCTCGGGCAACTCGTCGCCCCGGAAATCCTCGCCCCAACGATCGTCTTCTTCGGCGTCCACCATCCCCGCCTTCGTCAGCAGCGCCTCGATCTCCGCCTGCAAGCGAGCCGCCTCTTTGCCCATCCGCTCATAGCTCATCGCCTTGCGCTTGCTCGCGTTCGCTCGCACCTTCGTCCCGTCGACCGAGAGCTTGCCGAACCGCGCCAGTCCCATCTCGCGCGCCACCTGCACCACCCCCACAAACAGCTCGCTGAACTCCGCCAGATGTCGGCGGCGGAACTCACATACCGTGCGATGTTGCGGGAAGTTGCCCGCCGCGAGCATCCGAAACGCTACATCCTCCTCCAGCTTTCTCGCCACCGCACGCGAGGAGAATGTGCCCGTCGCGTAGGCATAGATCAGCACCTTGACCATCATCGACGGCTCGTAGGGGGCGTTGCGTCGACCGTCCCCCTCGTAGGGCGCATAGAACGCCGTCAAGTCCAGTGCATCGACCACATCGCTGACGTGATGAGCCAGGTGCCCTGGGGGAACCCACTCCTGCAAGTCCGGCGGCAGAAGCAAGGGCTGCTCCGGCTGGTAGGGACGATACGTGGTCGGCATCGGGCAGTTCCCAAACGCAACTGGCGTGTCGCATCATACTGCCCCCTGACGCCAATCCACCCACACCCCATCCAATACCAACTTCGCCGCGCGGATTTTTCTACGGCGCACGCTCCTAGGTAGGCGCCATAGCCGTCGCTCAGCAGGGTGCCCTCGCAATCGCCACGGAACTCGCACGCATGACGGTGAGCGCGGGACCGCGCCCAATGGAACACGACCTCGTCGCAGTCGCCGTAGATCGGCCACAGAAAGCCCCGGCGCATGTGCCCCTGCCGGTCGCGCCCCGCACGCATCGACGTCTCGTCCATTGCGATCGCCGCGCTCGACAGAACTGAGCCGCATTGCGCCTCAAACACCGGCTGCAACAGATCGATGCTCCGCCGCGTCCAGTTGGTCAGCGAGCCCCGGCTCACATGGATGCCGCTCGCCTCAAGCCGCTTGTGCTGGCGGTGAAGCGGAAGATGCCAGACGAACTCTTCCACCAGCATCCCGGCCAGGAAGCTCACATCCGCACGGCTGCGCTCCAGCACCGCCGGCCGCGCCGCAGGCGACAGAACCTCCCGGGTTTCGCGCCTCTTCATGGTCGCGTAGACGTAGCGCAGCACCTTGTAGCTGCCCGGCTCCTGCGCCACCTAGGAGCGTGCGCCGTAGAAAAATCCGCGCGGCGAAGTTGGTATTGGATGGGGTGTGGGTGGATTGGCGTCAGGGGGCAGTATGATGCGACACGCCAGTTGCGTTTGGGAACTGCCCGATGCCGACCACGTATCGTCCCTACCAGCCGGAGCAGCCCTTGCTTCTGCCGCCGGACTTGCAGGAGTGGGTTCCCCCAGGGCACCTGGCTCATCACGTCAGCGATGTGGTCGATGCACTGGACTTGACGGCGTTCTATGCGCCCTACGAGGGGGACGGTCGACGCAACGCCCCCTACGAGCCGTCGATGATGGTCAAGGTGCTGATCTATGCCTACGCGACGGGCACATTCTCCTCGCGTGCGGTGGCGAGAAAGCTGGAGGAGGATGTAGCGTTTCGGATGCTCGCGGCGGGCAACTTCCCGCAACATCGCACGGTATGTGAGTTCCGCCGCCGACATCTGGCGGAGTTCAGCGAGCTGTTTGTGGGGGTGGTGCAGGTGGCGCGCGAGATGGGACTGGCGCGGTTCGGCAAGCTCTCGGTCGACGGGACGAAGGTGCGAGCGAACGCGAGCAAGCGCAAGGCGATGAGCTATGAGCGGATGGGCAAAGAGGCGGCTCGCTTGCAGGCGGAGATCGAGGCGCTGCTGACGAAGGCGGGGATGGTGGACGCCGAAGAAGACGATCGTTGGGGCGAGGATTTCCGGGGCGACGAGTTGCCCGAGGAGTTGCAACGCAGGGAGAAGCGCCTGGCGGCGATCCAGGCAGCCAAAGCGCGTTTGGAGGCGGCGCAACGCGGGCGCGACGCTGAGCGCGGGCGCGAGCCTGGGCAGGACCGCAATCCCCGGGGCGGGCGGCCCTACAAGCGGGCCTACGGCGAGCCCGCGCCGAAGGCGCAGAGCAATTTCACCGATCCCGAGAGCCAGATCATGAAGACCAGCAGCGAGGGATTCCAGCAGTGCTACAACGCGCAGATGGCGGTCGATGGGGAGCACCAGATCATCGTCGCGACTCAGGTGGGGCCACAGGCCAGCGACCAGGGTCAGCTGGTGGGGATGCTCGACGAGATCAACGAGACGTTTGGGGTCGAGCCTGCGGTGGTACTGGCCGATGCGGGCTACTGCAACGAGCCGGATCTGTTGGAGCTGGAAGATCGCGGCATCGACGCGCACGTAGCGCTGGGGCGTGAAGGCAAGTCCCAGGTGGCGGTCGACCCGGCCCGGCTCCCTGCCACGCACCGCATGGGTGAGAAACTGGCGCGCCCCGCGGGCAAAGCCCGGTACGCGCAACGCAAGTGGCTCTCGGAGGCGCCGAACGGGTGGATCAAGGAGGTGCTCGGATTCCGACGATTCAGCCTGCGAGGCTTGGCGAAGGTGCGCGGCGAGTGGGACCTCGTGTGCTTGGCGTTGAACATCAAGCGGATGGGGACGGTGGCCACGTGCTGAGGCAGGTGCTGGCCTGCCAACGCACTTGCTCCGGGGCGCGCAGTGCCCATCGACCGCGTATGAAACGCGAATCTCTTCCGTTCCGGCCTTCCGGTCTGGGATTTCCATCCCAGAGTCGGGCGGGCCAGATGTCCACACTCGGGCCAAAATCCCGCCTCTCCGGCGGCCGCGCGCCAATCGCCCAGCATCAAGACTTCTACGGCGCACGCTCCTAGCCATTTGGCCACCTCATATGGGTTATGGTGCATCCGCCGACGCAGCTCGGCACCGATACGCCGTAGGGTCCGGTCGACCCGCTTGCCCACCGGCTTGCGCCCCAGCCCGAACTTCCCGTTCCTCGTCGTTCGGCAGTAGTGCGTGAACCCGAGAAAGTCGAAGGTTTCGGGACGCCGCTCGCCTCGTGCCCGGCGGTTCTTTTGCGCAAACCGCCCGAACTCGATGAGACGGGTTTTGTCAGGGTGTAGCTCCAGTGAAAACGAGGCCGTCCTTTCCTTCAGGTCGTGTAGAAACCGCTCCGCATCCCGCTGGTACTGGAACCCGACCACGAAATCATCGGCGTACCTCACGATGATTGTGTTGCCTTCGGCTGTTCGGGCGCGCCACTTCTTGTGGAACCACAGGTCGAGGACATAGTGCAAATAGACGTTCGCCAGAATCGGCGAAACAATCGCACCCTGCGGAGTGCCCCGAAGGTCATCCCGCCATTCGCCCCCTTCCATGACGCCAGCATTGAGCCACTTGACAATCAAGCGGATAACCCGCCTGTCGCCGATACGGTGCTCCAGAAACCGGACCAGCCAGTCCCTGTCGATTCGGTCAAAGTACGACCGGATGTCCGCATCGACAATCCATCTGACCCCTCGCCGTTCTATCCCGAAAGCCAGGGCGTCGAGCGCATCATGCGCCCCACGTCCGGGTCGGAACCCATAGCTGAATCCGAGGAACTCCGGCTCGTATATCGGCAAAAGGATGGTCTCCGCCACCGCCTTCTGGACAATCTTGTCCTCCACTGCGGCGATGCCCAGCGGTCGTGTTCCCCCGTCCGGCTTCGGTATCTCTACCCGCCGCGACGGACGCGCCCGGTACGCTCCGCTCTGAACCCGGTCATGCAGGTCGCTCAGCCGTTCGGCCAGACCCTTCCCGTATTCATGCCACGTCACGCCATCCACGCCTGCCGCTGCCTCCTTCTTCAACGAAAAGTAGGCCGCATCGAGCGCTTCCGTCGTGATGTGGTGCAACAGCGCAGTGAGCTTCTCCTTCGGCTTCCTCGTTGCTGCTTGCCGTATCCGCTCCGCCGCTTGTGTCACGCGCGCCCGGCGCTGTGTCCGGTGCGTGCTTTGGCCTCGCGGATTCCCCTTGGTTCCAGCCCTTCCCTCCGTCGGCTCCGCCGGAACCGAGGTCCCTTTGTTCGCCGCCCTCATCGGTACTATGGCCAGATCCGATTGCTCCAACCCGTTCATCATCGATTCGGACTATCTCCTCTCTTCCGCGGCCCCGGTACGACGACCGGGGCGGATTGGAGCCCTCTCAGGTCCCCTGCGTGGACGTACGTGCGTGCCTGGGTTCTTAGACGCCGCGGAGCCCTCGCGCCCTCACGAAAGCGGGCGGTCAGTGTTGCCTTCGGCCGCTGATACAGCCTCGGCACTCCGAATGACCATGTTTCGACGCTCAATAGCCCTGCCCGCACGCGCCGCTACCGACACTTCACATGACACCTCACGATGCCCTGCGCACGGCTCGCGGCGAAGGCGGCTCGTTACACCTTTCCTCCCGCCGGACTTTCACCGGCTATCCACGTCAGAGTTAGCCTGACATTCACCAGCGTACGGCCCAAAGCACGATCTCCCCCCGAAAGTGACGTCCCTTGAAGTCGCTCATGCCTCAACCCCTCGCTCCAGATCACGCAGACAAGTCACCAAATAGCCGGACTTTGCAACAGAGCCTCGTGAAGGACTATGTGCGTTCCCGGCGGCAATCGACGCGCGAGGCCTTCGTTCCACTGCATCACCCGCCGGGCCATGCCCAGGTCGACTTCGGCGAGGCGGTGGTGGAGGTCGGGGGCAGGCGGGAGAAGGTCGCCTTCTTCTGCCTGATCCTGCCCCATTCCAACCTCTGGTTCGTCAAGGCGTATCCCCGGGAGACGACGGAGGCCTTCCTGGACGGCCATGTCAGCGCCTTCGCCTTCCTCGGCGGGGTTCCGCGCTCGATCCTCTACGACAACACGACGCTTGCGGTGGCACGGATCCTGGGCGACGGCACGCGTCGGCGCACGCAGGCGTTCACGCATCTGCAATCGCACTACCTGTTCCGCGACCGCTTCGGCCGGCCCGGCAAGGGCAACGACAAGGGCAAGGTCGAGGCCCTGGTGAAGACGGCCCGGCGCCGGTTCATGGTTCCGATCCCGAAGGTGCATGACCTGTCGGTCCTGAACGAGCGGCTGATGGCGCGGTGCCTTGAGCGGCTCGACGCGCTGGAGGCAGGGGAGAAGGCGGCGGCGCTGCTCGCCGATCTCGACGCCCTGCGCGATCTGCCGGCGGTTCCCTTCGAGGCCTGCGAGCATGTGTCGGGCCAGGTCTCCTCGACGGCCCTGGTGCGCTACCGGCTGGTGGACTACTCGGCACCGACGGTGCACGCCCACAAGAAGGTGACGGTCAAGGGCTATGTCGACCGGGTCGAGATCGCGCTCGGCGCCGATATCGTCGCCCGCCATCGGCGCTCCTATGTCCGCGGCGACGTCGTCTACGACCCCTTGCACTATCTCTCGCTGCTGGAGAAGAAGCCGGGTGCCCTGGACCAGGCGGCGCCGCTGCGGGGGTGGAAGCTCGATCCGGCCTTCGACACGCTGCGCCGCCTCCTCGAGGCGCGCTTCGGCCCGCGCGGCAAGCGCGAATACATCCAGGTGCTGCGCCTGCACGAAGACTTCCCGGAACCGCAGGTGGCGGCCGCGGTGCGCGACGCGGTGAAGCGGCGCCTGATCGGCTTCGATGCCGTCAAGCACCTGTTGCTGGCGCGCATCGAGAGGCGGCCCGTGCATCTCGACCTGGCGCGTTATCCGCACCTGCCCCAGCCCTTCGTCGCCGCCACGCGGAGCGCCGATTACGCCTCTCTGCTCGCCGGAGGGGCCGACCATGGCTGAGGCCCCCCGCATCCTGCTCGAGCATCACCTGAAGAGATTGAAGCTGCCGACCTTCCTGCGGGAATACGAGAAACTGGCGCGCCAGTGCGCGGCCGAGGGCCTGGATCATGTCCAGTTCCTGGCCCGACTGGTGGAGCTGGAGCTGATCGACCGCGAGCGCCGCCTCGTCGAGCGGCGTATCAAGCAGGCCGGGTTCCCCGTCGTCAAACAGCTCGAGAGCTTCGACTTCAAGGCGATCCCCGGCCTCAACAAGATGCTGGTGCTGGATCTCGCGCGCGGCGATTACATCGACCGCCGGGAGAATGTGATCCTGCTCGGCCCGAGCGGCGTCGGGAAGACGCATGTCGCTCTCGCCCTCGGCCTCGCCGCCTGCCAGAAGGGCCTCGGCGTGCGCTTCACCACCGCCTCCCATCTGGTCCACGAGATGATCGAGGCACGCGACGAGAAAAGGCTGCTCCGCCTCCAGGACCAGCTCGCCAGGGTCAGCCTGCTGATCGTCGACGAGCTCGGATACGTGCCCCTCTCGCAGACCGGAAGCGAACTCCTGTTCGACGTCTTCAGCCAGCGCTACGAAAACGGCGCCACCATCGTGACCTCAAACCTGCCCTTCCAGGAATGGACCTCGGTGTTCGCCAGCGAGCGCCTCACCGGCGCGCTGCTCGACCGCATCACCCACCATGTCCACATCCTGGAGATGAACGCAGACAGCTACCGGCTCAAGCAGAGCCGGTCACGACGCCGGCTGCCGTCCGAATAACCCCCCGCTTGTCCCCGTGGGCCCACAGGCCCCACCCACGCGCGGGCCGCCGCCAGCCGCGCGGAGGGCGCGTCGACCCGCGCGCGGGTCCCTCCCATGGACTACGCGGACAAGCTACCACCGAGCCCGTGGTACATTTTTACGCCGCCGCGCCGGTACATAATCTCGCCGCCGTTGACACTCCGAAATGTGGAAATCTAATAATCGCCGCTCTCCTAACCTGACAACAAAGCCCTAATGGGCATAAACCAGCTAGCTTTGCCCGTGAAGCTCCCAACATCTATGTCAAAATTTCCTCGGTAGTGAACGATCCCCTTCCTTACAGCTTTCGAAGTGATTTCACACTCTAGCAGAATATCGTTTAGTTCAACGATGCGCTTGCGGCACTTCATATGGAAATTTCGCATATAGATCTCTTCTGTCTTCCTTGTCAGTCCGTTGTCGTAGCAGCTATAGATAGTTGTCAGTTGGGACAACCATATCAGCGCCATGATCGCTGACAAATGGAACTCACCGTCCGAGGGGGGAAAGAAGGAACAGATCCTTACAGAACCCAGCGCCCTCCGTTCCCCAATCATGACGCTGGTTAACTCGAAATTATCTTCCTTGTACCCTCCCCCCAAGTACGCAGAACTGCGCGGCCCATAGTCATCTTCCGTTACCCTCTTGAGGGAATTCCCGTGCACCATGGTCTCCATTTTTGAGAGATTCATGAACAAGATCTTGGTACTCTGATCGATATTAAGTTTCCAACTTCATCGCCCTTCATCCTTCATCGTGGCCGATTCGATCCAGAGGTCTCGGCCAACCATCAAAATTTGAGAGGTCAACCCCACCGAGGTATGGGAGCAGCTGCGGTTCAAGAATCGAGCCGACCGAGGCCCGCTTCGAGGTCGGCGATGAGATCGTCGGGATCCTCGAGCCCGATGTGCATCCGCAGCAGGAACGGCGTTTCCGTCCAGGGAACGATGGTGCGGGGGATCGGCATTCGATTGTAGGCCACGAGGCTCTCGTATCCGCCCCAGGAGGAGCCGATCCGAAACAGGTCGAATCCGTTCACCATGCGCGCGACCGCCGCCTCGTCGGTGGTGTGCATCGCGAGTCCGAACAGGCTCGACGCGCCTCCGAAATCCCGCTTCCACAGCGCATGGCCGGGGTCGCTCTCCAATGCCGGATAGAGCACCTGCTTCACCTCGGAGCGCGCTTCGAGCCAGCGGGCGACCTTCATCGCCGATGCGGATTGGCGTTCCAGGCGCACCGACAGGCTGCGCATGCCACGCAGCGCGAGAAAGCAATCGTCGGGGGAGGCGGAATCTCCGAACGCAAAGGTCTGATCCGCGATCGTCTTGAACAGCTCGTCGGTCGCGGTGGTGATCATCCCGATCACCAGATCCGAATGTCCCGCAAAGTACTTCGTACCCGCCTGGATCGAGATGTCGACGCCGTGCTCCAGGGGCCGGAAGTAAAGTGGTGTCGCCCAGGTATTGTCCATCGCGACCAGTGCGCCGCGTTCGTGGGCGGCCTTTGCGATTGCGGGCACATCCTGCATCTCGAACGTGAGCGAGCCGGGCGCCTCGGTGTAGACGAGCCGGGTGCTCTCGCGCATTGCCTCCGCGATCCCGGCACCAATCGCGGGATCGTAGAAACTCGTTTCGACCCCGTAGCGGCAGAGGATCTCGGCGCAGAACCACCGGGTAGGCCCGTACACGGAATCCGGAACGAGCACGTGGTCTCCGGCGCGGACGACGGCGGATACCGCCATCGTCACCGCCGAGAGCCCACTGCTGGTCACCACCGTGCGATGCCCGCTCTCGACGGCTGCGACGGCCTCGGCGAGCGCCCGCGAGTTCTGGGTCCCGGTCGACCCGTAGATGACGTTGTTGAAGCGGTTGTCGCCGTCGAACCGGTGGACATAGCCGTCGAGGTTCTCGGAGAGGATTGTCGACGCCCGATGCACCGGAAGATTGACCGGGCCCTGCGCACGCACCGGCGCCCGGCCGAGCGCGATGAGCTTCGTATCCTGTTTCATTTGCCGTCCTGTTGGGCAACGTCACGAGTTATGTGTCAGGGAGAAAGGGGTGCTTACTCCCTGAGATTCGTTTGGAACTTACATACTCAACTTGACAAAGTGAGCCGTTTGTCATACATTGAGGTTAGGGCAGAGGAGAAAGCGATAGCTCAGGTACATCTCGTCACAGACGCTCAAGTGAATGCTGTGAAGGGGGAGATGGAGGAGGCTACTCCGATTGTTCCGATGAGAATGGTTCTGCTCCGTGTGTCTGCTCCAGCCACCGACGATGTTGCCTGACATCCCGGACCACTTCGAGGAAACACTATCGTTAGCGTTCCGCCCAGAAGTCGCGGTGGAAGTTGCTCACGCGATCCTGGCAGCCGCGAGCGCTCTTCGATTCGGTCTCGAGCGCTGCCGCCTCGCACTAGAGCAGCGCGACACGATGGACTGCCCCAGAGACGCGACACTCAGACGCGATGAATTCCGTACACGCGCGAATGTCGCTTGAGTTAGCGTCCACTGCCTTCCCGGCCTGGGTGACTGTCTCGCGCCGATCTGCCGCGTCCCCTGCGGCAATAGTGTGTTGTCGTCGGTCGCAAGCGCGGCACCAGCGGCCGAAACCGCCAGGCCCGCGGCCGGCGCGATCGTGCGCAATAGTTTCATCGCACGGTCTCCCATGTCTGAATGCGAAGGAGGGAGGAGGCCGACAGAGAGCGAAACCGCCCACGTGACGGCATGGCAGCCATTTTGCGAACCGTCGCATGATCGCTGGCCTGCAGGACTCGGGGTTCCGTCCTCTACCGCTGGCGCGTCGGGCAAACGCCCGCCGTTATTCCCCGACGAGGAGCATCCGCCCGCCGCCGATAATCAACTCCCACTTCTTTCCATGAGACGCCCGCATCTTGCCAAGATGAACTGCGGACTGTGACAACGCCGAAGCGCCGGCGCAACAAGAGTTGTTAATAGTCGTGAACTGATTTGTGTAGTGGGAAATTAATCTAAACGACTACACATTTCGGAGAGTTGAGACTACAAACACGACCCATAAACGCAGACCTTGCCCGGATGCTCCGGCGAGTGCGCCCCGCCAGCCGCCCGGGCCGCCCGAGAGGCAGAGGCGCCCGGCACCTCGCCTCCTGAAACCCCGCCGCCGCAACGCCTGGACGGCCCGGCCTCGCCCGGAACCGCGGACCGCGCCGCTTCAGGACTCGCCCGGCAGCAGGTCCAGCTCCCGCGCCCGGCGCAGCGCGTCAGCCCTGGTGTTCGCTCCCAGCTTGGCGAAGAGCTTGCGAAGGTGATAGCGCCCGCCGTGCCCCGTCACAGGCCCAGCTCGGCGGCGATCTCCTTGTCCTGCAGGCGCCCGAGCCGCTCCAGCACCTCCTTCTCGCGCTCGCTCAGCTCCGGCGGCCGCACGGCGTCGACCCGCTGCATCGCCGCCAGAAGCGATTGCGCGGTCTCCCGGTAAGGCGACTCCGCCGCGGACTCCAGAAACGCCGTTACCACCGCCGCGCAAGCCTCGCGCTCCCGGATCAACGGCCGCACGTAGGGGGTTTCGGCGAACAGGCGCAGAAACGCCTCCAGATGTCCGGCCGCCGCCGCCTGCTCGCCGGCCTGTTGTTCGGCGCCCAATTTTGACCCCACGGGGTCACGCTAAATCAACGAGTTAGCACGCCGATCGGCGTCCAATCTACGCGCCGATCAACACCCGTCGACGGAAGGGGGAGCTTGCCGCCGGAAATCGCTCTCGGGATTGAGAAGGCGGATCGATTCCGGGCGCGGCGGTATCGTGACCGCCCGATCGCAGGTTCGCTCATTTGAATTCCGCGCGATCACCGGCCGTGCGGTTTCGGGTTGAGGGCGTCGGTCAGCCCGTCGCCAACAAGGCTGACCCCCAGCACGGTGACGAATATGGCAAGCCCCGGCAAGGTCACCGTCCACCATGCATCAAGCACGAAATCCCGGTTGGCGCCCATCATGAGTCCCCAGCTCATGGCGTTGGGATCGCCGAGGCCGAGGAAGGAGAGCCCTGCCTCGAACAGGATGGCGGCGCCGACGGTGAGCGTGGCGGCGACGATGAGGGGTGGCAGTGCGTTGGGCAGGATCACCCGCCAGATGAGGCGCCGGTCGGGGGCGCCGATCGCACGGGACGCTCTGACATAATCGAGCTCCTTGATCCTGAGGAACTCGGCCCGGGTGAGGCGGGCGACCGGCGGCCAGCTCACCAGTCCGATCGCGACGGCGATGGTGACGAGGTTCGGGCCGAGCAGGCTCACCAGCGCCATCGCGAACAGCAGGGCGGGCAGCACCTGGAAGAACTCGGTGATCCGCATCAGCCCCTCGTCGAGGAGCCCGCCGTAGAATCCGGCCGCCGCGCCGATGGCGATGCCGATGATCACGCAGATGGCGGCGGCGCTTGCGCCCACCGCGAGGGTGGCCCGGCCGCCGTGGACGATCCCGGCCAGTACGTCGCGCCCCAGGAAATCGCTGCCGAGCGGTATCGCCGACGCTTCACCCGGCGGCGCCAGCGGCCGCCATACAATGTCGAAGGGGTCGACGGGGTAGAACGCGGGCACGATGAGGGTCATCGCGAGCACCAGCGCAATCAGCACCAGTCCGGCGATGGCGGATCCGTTGCGAATGAACCTGGCCCCCATCTCGCGTACGGGGCTTCGGACGGACGTCATGGCATGGGCATTGCCGCGTGCGGTCATGGCAAGCGGCCGCCCGCGGCGGTTCCGGCGCGAATCCGTGGATCGACGATGCGGTAGGCGATGTCGGTGAGCAGGTTGGCCGCGACCACCATCGCGGAAGCGAAGAACAGGATGCCGAGGACCGTCGGATGGTCGCGGCGGAGGATCGATTCGAACGCAAGCTGGCCGAGACCCGGCCAGTTGAACACCGTCTCGACCAGAACCGCGCCGGAGAGCATGTTGCCGAACTGAAGGCCGGCGAGGGTCACCACCGGCAGTAGCGCGTTGCGCAGCGCATGCCTGTAGAGCACCGCGCGGTCGCTCAGCCCCTTCGCCCGCGCCGTCCTGATGTAGTCGGCGCCGAGCACGTCGAGCATGCTGGCGCGCGAGATGCGGCTGTACTGCGCAAGGAAGACGATGGCGAGGGTGACAGCCGGCAGCACCAGGTGATGGGCCACGTCGAGCGCCCGGACGAGGCCGGCGCTCTCCAGGCGCACGTCGTACATGCCGGAGAGGGGGAACAGCGGAATCGTGGCGGAGAAGGCGAGGAGAAGCACGATCCCGGTCCAGAATACGGGGGCCGAATAGCCCGCGAGCGATAGCACGGTGACGAGGTTGGCAACGACGCCCCCCGGCTTGCGCGAAGCGAGCACGCCCAGGAAGGTGCCGAGGGTGAGCGAGATCGACATGGCAGTCATGACGAGCAGGATCGTCGGCCCCAGGCGCGCAAGAATGAGATCCATGACCGGCGCGTTGAAGAACAGCGAGTATCCGAGATCTCCCGACAGCATCCGTTCCATATAGACGAGGAGCTGATGGTGGAGGGGGTGGTCGAGGCCGTAGGCCTGGCGGATGTCGCGAAGCATCTCCTCGGTGGCGCCGCCCATCCCGCCCGCGATGGTCAGCGCCGGGTCGCCGGGCGCAAGGTGGATCAGGATGAAGTTGAGAGCGAGAACCGCCGCGATCAGCGCGGCGGCACCGAGGAGGCGGCGCCCGAGGATGACGGTGAGCTGCACGCCTCCGGTATCCGCAAGTCGGTCAGCAGGGGCCGACCGAAGGGGGGAGAAGGAGGCGCCGTCCGTCTCGGCAACCCGGACCCGTGAGGGCTGCCTCAGCGATCAAGCCAGACCTGGTCCAACGGCTGCATGGAACCCCACACCGTCTCGGGCGGATGCATGACCGTCCTGTGCGATACCGTGACATAGGGCTCCTCGTTGATGAAGTAGAGGGGAAGCTCCTCGTTCACGATGCGCTGGAACTCCTCGTAGAGCGCTTTGCGCCTGTGAAAATCAAGGGTCGATCCCGCTTCCCGGAGCAGCGCGTCCACCCTCTCGTTGCAATACCCTTGGGTGTTCGACCAGATGATCTTCCTGATATTGGCGCAGAGGTAGATGCGGTGCACGCCGATGACCGGATCGGGATAATTCCAGTGGTTGTTCATGGTGAATTGGTAATCCCACGACGAGATGCGCTGCGCCCAGCTCGGGAAGTCGGC
Organism: Alphaproteobacteria bacterium; assembly: GCA_965262755.1. Lineage (GTDB taxonomy): Bacteria > Pseudomonadota > Alphaproteobacteria > UBA828 > UBA828 > WTGU01. The sequence goes on from OZ253557.1 coordinate 4,557,165, forward strand.
GGGCGCGCGCAGCTCGACCGCGATGCCCACCTTCTTCAGCTGCGACTTGAGGTAGTTGGCGCCTGTGGCGAGGCTGTCGGCGTGGAACGGGGGGTAGTCGAGGACGACGTGCAAGCGCACGCCGTCCGCATCCGGCGTATAGCCGGCCGTGTCGAGCAGCGTCCGGGCGCGCTCCAGGTCGACCGGGTACCTGTTCAGGCTGTTGCTGTGGAACGGGCTCGAGCGGTGCAGCGGGCCGTAGCCCGGGTGCGGCAAGCCCCCGTGCAGCGTGTTGACCATGAACTCCTGGTCGATGGCGTAGGCGACCGCCCGGCGAACCCGCAGGTCGTCGAAGGGCGGCTCACGCAAGTTGAACTCGACGTAGTTGACCGGTCCGAGCGCCTCGTAGCCCTTCGTACTCACGCGGAGATCGGGGTTGTTCGCAATCCTCAGGATGTCGCGGAAGCGCAGGCCCGCAAACGGGTAGTAGTCGACTTCGCCCTTCTCCAGCGCGAGCATGCGCACCGACGGCTCCTTGATGTATTTGACGACGATCCGGTCGAGCAAAGGGCGTCCCTCGATGAAGAAGTCGTCGTTGCGCTCGAGGATCACGTGCTGGCCCCTCACCCACTCCTTGAACCTGAAAGGGCCGGAGCCGACGGGCATGGCATTCATGGGGTGGGTCTTGGGATCGCGGCCGTCGCCGAAGACGTGCTTGGGAATGACCGGCATCAGGAGCGGGACCAGCGACTGCATGAGCGCCGGGTGCGGCCTGCTCAGCCGGATCACGGCGGTGTACGGGTCCGGCGTATCCACCCGGTCCACCGCATCGAACATGGCGGTCCCGAAGGGGTGGTTCTCCTTGACGACGGCGAGCGAGAAGGCGACGTCGTCCGACGTGATCTGCTTGCCGTCGTGGAAGCGGGCGTTCCGGGTGAGATGGAAGGTGTAGCTCCGTTTGTCCTCGGAGATCTCCCAGCGCTCGGCCAGATAGGGATGGGGTTCGAACTTGTCGTCGACCCGCACCAGCCCGGCGAAGAGTTGCGCACCGAGACCGGTCTGGGCGCCTGACTGCACGGCGGGGTTGAGGTGGCGCAGACCGGCACCGCCGGCGACGACCAGGGTGCCGCCCCGCTTGGGCTCTGCCGCGGGCGAGGGGACGGCAAGCGCGGCGACTGCAAGACAGAGGATCGCGCAGCGGGTCATCGAACGCAGGAGGCGAATGGTCACGGTCTTGAATGGAGGAGCGCAAAGACGGTCGGCAGGCAAATGCCCGTGTGTTCGGGTGTCGTGCACCGGCGCATCGCTCAATTGTGGCAATCCCTGGGAGTGGCATCTTCCCGTCGGGCGCGGCCAGGCCGAGGCCGCATGCATGCACGGCCGGGATGTTATCGGAGGGACGGTATGGGCAATCGCTCGGGACGGTCAAGAGAATTGGACGGGTGCCTGGGAGGGACTGTGCGTGAAGGGCGGTATCGTGCCGCCGGGGTCACAATTTGTAGTAAATAGAAGACGCTTATGTAGTTTAGAGAAAATCACTTCACTACATATTTATTAGGCTGCACGGCCATTAGCCAAGCGATACGCTTGCTGCTAACACATGAGCGGCTAGCCGACAATGGGGGGACGGGGCGGCCCAGGAGGCCGCGGGCGGCTACAGCCACGCAAGAACGCGCGTGACATGGGCGCAGTCCGCCGTCTCCGGCCCGGCACGACCGATGAGCGAAACCGACCCAGACGCGCGCGGCGGTAACGCGGCGGGATCCCCTCGGGAGGCGGGCGGGCAGCCCGGCGACGAGCGGCCGCTTCCCTGGTTGCTGCGCCAGAAGATCGCGGTGCCCGACCGGGTGGCCGGCTATCTCGACCGCGCCGGGCTTGTGGAGCGGGCCATGCCGACCAGCCGCCGCCTGACGGTGCTGCAGGCGCCGGGCGGGTTCGGCAAGACGACCCTGCTTGCCGAATGCTGCCGCCGGCTTCGCGAGGACGGGATCCCCACCGCCTGGGTTTCCGTGGACGAGCAGGACGAGCCCGACGTTCTCGACACCTACATCGCCTACGCCTGCCAGAGCGCAGCGGCAGGCGCTATTGCAGGGTCGGAGAAGCTCGCGATACCGGGTTTGGGCAAGGCACGAGGCGGCAGCGAGAGCCGCACCGGGCTTGCGGTGCGCGAGATTGCGGATCTCGAAGGACCCTTCGTGCTGGTGTTCGATGAACTGGAACGGCTCGGGAACCCGGGCTCGGCGGCGCTGCTGGAATTCCTGATTAAGCGTGGCCCGCCCAACCTGCACCTGGCGTTTGCGTGCCGGCAGCTCCCCGCCGGCGTGAACATCGCCGGCGCCGTGCTGGAAGGCCGCGCCGCGATCGTGTCGACAGAGGAATTGCGGTTCTCGAAATCGGAGGTCGCGGACTTCTTCGATGGGAAACTGTCGCGTCCTCGACTGGCCGCGATGATGTCCGAGTCGGCCGGTTGGCCGTTCGCGCTCAGGATTTCCCGCAACGAGATCGAGAGCGGCGAGCGGGGGAACGCCGGCGCGGCGCAGGAATTCGTGGAGAACTGGGTGGAGTCGCGGCTCTTCGCCGGCCTCGGGGCGGAGGACCGGGAATTCCTGCTCGATATCGGGTTGTTCGAGTGGATGGACGCGGCCCTTCTCGACAACGTGTTGGAGCGCAGCGATTCGATGCGCCGGATCGGCACGATGCCCTTCCTGGTCGGGCTGCTCGAGCCGGTCGGGGACGGCCCGACGGAAGTCCGGCGGCTCCATCCGTTGATCCGGGAGTATTGCGCGAGGCGACGCTTCCGGGAGACCCCGCAGCGGTTTCGCAGCATCCATCGGCGGATTGCCGGGGCCCTTATGCGGCGAGGCGAAACGGCGGCCGCCATGCGTCACGCCGTCGAAGCGGGGGAACCCACCCTGGCGGGCGATATCCTGGAGCGCGCCGGCGGCTTTCGCCTGTGGCTGCGCGAGGGGCTGGTGCAGTTCCAGGCGGCCGACCGGTGGCTGGGCGAGGACGTCATCGGGGCGCGCCCGCGGCTGGCGCTGGTTCGTTGCCTGGCGCTGATCCTGTCAGGGCGTCTGGAAGAGGCCCGGGAGAGATACCGTTCCGTGGCCGAGTCCGTGGCCGCGCGTCTCGGCGGCCTCGATGCCGAAGCGAGCGACGCCGAGTTCGAGTTGGCGGTGGACAACAGCGTGGTTCGCGGCATGCTCGCCTTGTATGGCGGCGAGCGTTTCGGCTCGGAGGTGACGCGGACGCTATTGGCAGACCTTGCGCAGCTCGCGGAATCGCCGCGTGTCGATGTTCTGACGCGCGGTCATCTGGAGCACGGTCTGTGCATCGCGAGCAACATAGCGGCGGAATTCGGGGCCGCGCTTGAGCATGCCGCGCGGGCTCGCCAATGCTTCGCCCAGAGCCAATACATGAGGATGTTCGTCGACCTACAGGTGGGGCAGATCGCCATGGCGCAGGGCCGGGTGCAGGACGCGGCGGCGCATTACCTTGGAGCCGAGCGGGTGGCCAAGAGGAATTACGTGCTCGATGCCGTGCCGGCGGCGATCTGCGGGGTCCTGTTGCAAGAGCTTGCGCTGGAATGCGACCGCGCCACGCCGGGCCCGGAGCTGACCAGAGTTCCTGGAGCGCTGGCGACGGGCAGCTCGCCCTTCTCGGCCTATGCCGCGGCCGCCGGCGCGGTGGTCGAGCTGAGGCTTCGGGACGAGGGTGTCGACGGCGCGCTGGCAGCCGCCGACGAAATGCTGGACTACGTGCGGGAAGCCCGATTGCCGGCGCTGGTGCGGTACGTGTCGGCGCTGCGGGTTTCCCTGCTGGCGGCCGCGGGGCGAATCGGCGATGGCGAGGAAGCCTGGGCGTTGGACGATCTGCCGGAAGAGGCTGAGGGCTGTCTGGATCTGACCGGACAGAGCTGGCGGGAAATGGAGGCCCTGTCGTGCGCGCGACTGCGTTTGACGATCGGGCGCGAGCGCTTCGAGGCGGGGCGCGGCTTCGCCGATGGGCTGCGCGCGGTGGCGGCGGCGCGGGGGTTGAGACGGACGTTGATGCGCGCCCTGTCGCTGTCGGTGGTGCTGGAGCACCGCGCAGGCGAGGCGGCGGCAGCGGCGGGACATCTGGAGGCGTATCTGCGCTTGTACGCCGAGACGCCCTACGCATGGCCGCTGGTGCGGGAGCGCGCGGACTGCGCGCAGCTCGTGGCCGTATTCCTGGTATCGGCCCCCGACGCTACTGGCAAGGAGGCGGCGCGATCGCTTCTGACAGCGATAGAGAGGGCCGAAGACCCCCGGCAACCGGCGCTGAGCGCGCGCGAGAGGGAGGTGCTGCAACGGCTCGAGGGACAGCGGGACAAGGAGATCGCCGCCGCGCTGGGTCTGAGTACGTATGGCGTGCGCTATCACATCCGCAAGCTGTTCGCCAAGTTGGGGGCGCGCAATCGGGCCGAGGCGGTGCGCCGCGCGCGGGAGATGGGCCTGGTTCCCGACGCGTATGGAGCGAGCGCCGCTCGAGAACACACCCGGCAGTGAATCGCCGCAATCGGCAAGGACTGAGTGTGCCGGACAGTGGGTCGCGACGGCGGCGTGCGTCGGGTTGGGCCGTATTTTGCGCGCGAGTCGATGCAGAAATTGAGAGCGGTGTCCTGAAATTCAGGCCGTTCTTATAGTCCTGAAACGCAGTATTAGTGAGTAGTACAAGCCTCTGATAGGACTACACAGTTTACTGTCAAAATCGTATTGCCAAGGCGTCTTCACCTCTGTTTTTAAGGGATGCGCCAGCAACAGCCTGAGGCTGGGCTTGCTGCAATCTCACTCGCGAATACATCAGTTATCCGACGTCAGAATCGGAGATCGGTCATGCGCTGTACGGTCGGGGGACGGGGCGAGTCGAATTCAGCCCTGCGATGGTTGCCGGACGGGCGGGTTCCGGGGCATTGCGGCCGGGTGCGGGCGGGGGCGTTTCGGCGGAACGGACCCGGGCGGCGGGTTCCGGAGAAGGCCGGACATGGCTGCGGGCTCTCGCGACGACCGGGCCGTGGCTGCGATGGCCGGCGGGGCGCCAGTGAGGCGCCGTGGGCGCGGGCAAAAGGGGGCGCTCGCCTGGGCGTATCTCGGGCCCAACCCCGCGTATCGCGAGGCTTGGGCGGCGCACGCCGTGCCGCCCGCGTTCGAGGATGCGCCCATTGTGTGTCGCGCCGCAGCTGCGCGCGGGAGATGGGCCTGGTTCCCGACGAGTATTGAGCGAGCGCCGCTCGAGAACATTCCCGGAAGTGCATCGCCGCAATCGGCAAAGGACTAAGTGTGCCGGGCAGTGGGCCGCGGCGGCGGCCTGTGTCGGGTTCGCGCGTGTTTTGCGCGCGCGTCGCTGCAAAAATTGGTAGCGGTGTCCTGAAATAAAGACCGCTTTTGTAGTCCTACGTTGTAGTATTGTCTTGTAGCATAAACCTCTGATAAGGCTACACAATTTACATTAACACGCGCATTGCCAAGGCATCTTAACCCCTGCTAAAAGCGCGCGCCGGCAGCAGCCTGAAACCGGGCCTACTGCAATCTGACCCGCGATAACAACAGTGATCGGGCGTCAGGGTCGGAGATCGGTCATGCGCTGTGCGGGCAAGGTGAAAGGAGGGGACATCGCCGAGTGCGACCCCGCGACGGAGGGCCGCCGGGTCGGGCACGGATGCCGCTAGAGCAGCAAATGGCTGACGACGTGCAAGACTGCATGGTCCGTCTGTTCGCGCACTTGTCGCTAGCCTTGAGGATCGGGGCGGTCGCAGCAGCCTTGATTCTCAGCATTGGCGCGCTCGCGACGGGGAATAAGCTCGCGCTGGCCCAATTGAGCGTTCCCGAGGCGGTTACCGGTGTCTCGGTGGAGGCGAAGTACGGCGCTCTGCGTGTCAGTTGGACCGCGCTTGAGGGCGTCAGCGGATATAAGGTGCAGTGGAAATCCGGCTTTGAACAGTTTCACGAATCGCGGGAATTGCGCATTGCCGATCCTGGCGCTTCGGAGAGCACAATCCGGGAGCTCAGCCCCAACATCGACTACACGCTTCGGGTTCTTGCCTACAACGCGGGAGCGAGCGACACGAACGGACCGCCTTCTGCCGAAGTAACGAGGAGGCCGCTGAAAACGGGAATTGTGATTCTGCTGAGCAATTTCGAGGGCGGTCTGCAAAATTCGAACGTATTGGGAGGCCAGAGTGTTTTCGTAGTGATATTCAGTAATGTCAACCCCACCGGTTTCACGGAAGACGATCTGGAAATTACCGGCGGTTATGTGGTCGATTTCGATTGGCGCGTCAGGCCGGGGGCGACCAGCCTGCAACAGCGCATGGTGATCGCGGTCGATGCGGATGCCAATGAAGAATTCGTGCTTCGGATACCGGAGGACGTCGTCGTAGAAGGCAATCATGCCGCCGAGTTTCGGAGTCCTGCTGTTGAGGCGCTGAAACTGGCTATGGCAACCGACGCCGTGGCGCCTGTGCGGAGGGACTTTACCCTGGATTTGGAGTTCAGCGAGACCGTTAATACCGAGCTAAATTCTACCGAAAATGTTTCAGGATACTTCCGTTTGACTCGGCTGCAATATACCAATGGCTCCTACGTAAGGCACTCCGGCCTGGAATTTGCTGATACAGAATTTCGAATAGTGGTTCGTCCGCGCGCTAACTTCGAAGGCGAGCTGGAGGTGCTCCTGCCGGGCGGGACTGTAGCGGTGGCACGTAGTCGGGTCCGGTACAATCTGGAGTCGATCTTTCGGATTGCAGTAGATACGAAGGCGCCGGCCTTCGATTCGGCGCGGTTGAACGGCACGGCGTTGACGATCCATTTCCACGAGGCGTTTGACGCAGACTCGGTTCCGGACGGAAGCCACTTCGAAGTCAAGGTAAATGGGGCGACCGCAAGGCTCGCAAGCAACAGCCCGGTAGCTCTCAGCGGAAACCACGTGACGCTCGCGCTTGCCGAGGCGCCGGCGGCCGGGTCGACCGTGACGGTGTCTTACAGCAGGCCGTCGTCCGGCGGCAGGCTGAAGGACGAACCCGGCAACGAAGTGGGGTCCTTCCGCGACAGGGAGGTCAGTCTGGGCAACACCGCTCCAGGACGGCCGAGAGGACTCAGCGCGACGGCGGGCGACGGGCAGACGCTTCTGACTTGGCGGGCGCCGGCGAGCGATGGCGGGGCGGTGATCGATCTCTATCAGTACAGGGTCAGTGCGGACGGTGGAACCAATTGGGCTCCGGACTGGACGGACATTCCGGACGGACCCGGCGCGGGCACGGGAGACGAGATCTCGTACGCCGCTACCGGGCTGAGAAACGGTACTGTTCACAGTTTCGAACTGCGGGCCGTAAACAGCGTGGGCGAGGGCGCTGTTGCCGCAACGACGGCGACACCACGGGAGAACAGCCCGGCGACTGGCAAACCCATGGTGGAGGGAATTGAGCGTGTGCCGTCGACATTGACCGCGGACAACCGAGCCATCAGGGACCAGAACGGACTGCCTCCCGAGTCCGGCTTTGCTTACCAATGGGTTCGTGTCAATGGCGGAATAGAGAGGGAAATCGGCGGTGCGACCGGATCGGCCTATACCCTGACGGACGCCGATGCGGGCAAGCGAATCAAGGTCAGGGTGAGCTTTACGGACAACGCCGGCAATTCCGAACTGGTTTCAAGCGATGCGTTTCCCTCCGGAATGGCGCCGATCCTTCCGCGAGGAGTTTGTAGGGTGCCTGCCTATCCCTCCGGCACTACGCAGATCTGGCAGGGCACGGTGACGGTGGGGCGCAGCGGCACCGACACGTTCGGCTTCCTCTCCGGGTCTGCTGGGAGCATCAGCGACCGCAACTTCACGATCGACGGAACAACCTACGCCATCGATATCGCTTCGGAGGGGCAGAACGGGATCGGCAGCTTCCGGTTCAGCCTCGACCGGCAGCTGCCGGCGGAAGAAAAGCGCAGACTGCTGCTCTACCTTTGCGACAAGCCCGTCAATTTCAGCGAGGCGGCCTACGGGTCCCGCGGCCATCATTACGATTGGACGGGAACCGGCGTGGACTGGTCCGCCCATGTGACGCGCAGTATCTATCTGGGTCGCGACGGCACTGCTCCAAACCTACGGTCTGCGACCGTCGATGGCACTGAGCTGGTGCTGACGTTCAACGAAAATCTCGACGGCGGTTCGGTCCCGGCGGCGAGCGCATTTGCCGTAAGCGCAGGTGGTGTTCCGGTTGGTCTGGCGGCGAGCAAGCCCGTCTTGGTAAGCGACAAGACGGTCTCGCTGCTGCTGGCGAGGGCAATCACAGCCGGGACGGCGACCGTTTCCTACACCAAGCCCGCATCCGGCAACACGTTGCGCGATGGGGCGCACAACGAGGTCGCGAGCTTTGCCGGACTGACCGTGACCGTCAATGCCGAACCCATGGCTTCAAACGGCAGGGTCAGGACCAGGGAGGACGTTCCGTACGCCTTCACTGTCGACGACTTCAACTTCAACGATAATGACGCGAGCCACGAGCTTGTGAGCGTGTCCGTGCTCGAGCCGCCCGCCAGGGGCACCTTGGCGCTGAATGGAACGGCCTTGGTGGAGGAAGCTGAGGTTACGAGGTTCGAGATCGACGGCGGCCGGCTGGTGTTCACCCCGGCTGCACACGCACACGGCGATGCTTACACGAGTTTCGCCTTCGAGGTGAGCGACGGGACGGCAAAGAGCGATTCCTACACGATGACGATCGACGTCACCGCCGAGAACGACGAGGCGGCGGGGCCTCCGACGATCTGGGGGACGGCGCGAGTGGGCCAGACGCTCAGGGCATTGACGGACAGGATCGTGGATTTCGATGGCCTGACGAACACCATCTACTCCTACCAGTGGATCCGGGTGGACGGACCGACGGAGACCGATATCGAGGACGCCACCGAGCAGACCCATAACCTGACTACAGACGACGTCGGCAAGCAGCTCAAGGTCAGGGTGAGTTTCAATGACGATGACGGGAATTCCGAGACGCTGACGAGCGCTGTGTTTCCGGCTTCAGGAGAGGTTACGACCAACATTACAATCGGCTCGTCGGCGAATATGTTGGTGAGCAACATTACTCGGTCTAATGAACACGGCGGCGATAATTTGAGCCTTGGTTGGTCTGGAGCCCTATATGCGACCAAGTTTACAACCGGAGGGAACACAAAAGGCTACGAACTCGACAGTGTCGAGATTGGGATTTTTGGTTGGGCCAGCTCCAACGGTGTGTTGCTCCGGGTCGTCCCGGAGGCAAGCGGTCGACCCAATTTCAACTCTAGATCCTCCGTGATAACGCTCAGAACTCCGAACCCGATTGCGCCTGGAACTTCACGGTTTGTGGCGCCTCCTGGCACGATTCTCGATGCAAGCAGGAGCTATTATGTCGTGATATCGGGTTCGAACGGTACACACTCCACGGGATACAGCGTTCATTCTTCTCCCGCAGGTCTGACCGATGGGGGCGCCGCCGACGGGTGGAGCATACACTGGGATGGACGTTTTTCAAGCAGCGGAATAAAAAACTGGTATCCATGGTCACGCGATGGGAAATCACACGCCCTGGCATTTCGCGTCAACGGCGTCGCAATTAAAAACTCCATTCCCAAGGCGGCGGATGCGACGGTGTCGACGGTTGCCGACACGGCCTACACCTTCGACGCCGGCGATTTCAATTTCACCGACGGAGACAGCGGCGACACGCTGACGAGCCTCACGGTCGTCACGCTGCCCGCCAAGGGGACACTGGCGCTTGACGGGGCGGCGGTGACGGCGGATCAGGCGGTGACCAGGGACGATATCGACGCCGGCCGCCTTGTGTTCACCCCGGTCACGGGCGAGCGGGGCGACCCCTACACGAGCTTCACCTTCAAGGTTGGCGACAAGTCCGGTGCTTTGAGTGAGTTGGCTTACACGATGACCATCCAAGTGGTCGCACAGAATGATGTGTCCGCGCCCGGCACACCGCGGGGCGTCACCGCGACGGCGGGCGATGCACGGGCGTTGCTCGCCTGGCATGCGCCGGCGAGCAACGGCGGTGTGGAAATCGATAAGTACCAGTACCGGGTGAGCGCAGACGGCGGCGGCACGTGGAACCGGGACTGGACGGACATTCCCGACGGGGCCGACGCGGGAAGTAGTACGAGAGACGAGCGGTCGTACACCGCAATGGGCCTTGCAAACGGCATGGCGCACCGCCTCGAAGTTCGCGCGGTGAACGGCGAGGGCGCGGGGCCGGCGGCAAACGCGAGCGTGACGCCGGTTGCTACGGCGTGCGCCGCGCCGGATCTGGGCGACCGGCGGGAGGTCTGGACCGGGCTGCTGTCTGTGAGCAGTAACGACAGGTACTATGGTTACTACCCCAACCTGTATGGCAGTCTGGACAATCGGAACATCGAGTTTGGGGCCTATCGCTTTACCATTTACGGGACATGGCATCCCAAAGAAGGGGCCCAGGCCGGTGCACTCTTCTTCAGCACGACCGGGTCGCTTTCGAATCCGCCGCGCCTCAAGATGACCTTGCATGTCTGCGACGGGGCCTTCCCCTTCTCGGAAGTTACCGGGATCTCCTCCGGAAGGACGCACCAATACAAATGGTTCTACGCCAATCAGGATTGGTCGGAGGTCAGCACGCGGCGGTTTACCCTGAGCATCCCGCCGAACAACGACGCGACGGGTGCTCCGACGATCTCGGGGACGGCGCGCGTGGGTCAGGTTCTGACGGCGGACGTGAGCGGGATCGCGGACGTGGACGGACTGCCGGATGTTTTGACGTTCGAATATCAGTGGCTTCGCGTGGACGGCGGGAACGAAGCGGATGAGGATATAGACGGCGCGACGGGGAGCACGTACCGGCCGGTGGCGGCGGACGCGGGCAAGCAGGTGAGGGTTCGAGTGAGCTTCACCGACAAGCTGGGCGGCGAGGAATCCGCGATCAGTGAGGTCTATCCGAATCCAGGAACGATCGCGGCGAATGCGGCGCCGACGGGTGCCGACCGGACGGTGACGGTCGCGGAGGACGAGCCCTACACCTTCGGGGCCTCGGAGTTCGAGTTCGCGGACACGGACGGGGACGCGCTTGCGAGCGTGAAGATCACGGCGCTTCCGGCTGCGGGCAAGGGGACGCTGGCGCTGGACGGCGTTGCGGTAGAGGCCGCCGGCGTCGTCGAGGCTTCGGACCTGGGCAAGCTGGTCTACGTGCCGCCTGCGGACGCGAACGGGTCAAGCTACGCCTCCTTCACCTTCAAGGTGAGCGACGGGGGGTCCGAGAGCGCGGCGCCTTACACGATGACGATCGACGTGACGGCTGTGAACGACGCTGCGACGGGAGCTCCGACGATCTCGGGGACGGCGCGGGTGGGCGAGGAGCTGACGGCGGAGGCGAGCGGGATCGCGGATGTGGACCGGCTGCCGGATGTTTCGACGTTCGAATATCAGTGGCTGCAGGTCGATGGCGGGAGCGATACGGACGTAGAGGGCGCGACGGCCAAGACCTACCGCCTAGTGGCGGGGGACTTGGGGAAGAAGTTCAAGGTGCGGGTGAGCTTCACTGACCTCGACGGGACTGAGGAGAGTCTGACCAGCGCGGCGTACCCGTCGTCCGGGTCGGTCGGGCAGAGCTTGGCGTGCCACGCACCGGATCTGGGCGAGCGGCGGGAGGTCTGGACCGGAGAGGTGTCCGTGGGCGCTGGCAACTACGGCATCTTCGGCGACTTCTACGGCTACTACGTAGCTAACGGCGGGAGTGTGGACAATCCGAATATCGAGTTCGGAGCCTATCGCTATACCGTCGACGGCGCATTTCATCCCAGCGAAGGGTCGAGGAAAGGTGCGCTCTACTTCAGTACGGTGAATTATCTTCCGAATGAGCCCCGCCTCAAGATGACCTTGCATGTCTGCGGAGAGGACTTCCCATACACAGCATCCACCGCAGCCCTATTTTGGGGGCAACATCGCGAGTGGTCCCATGCCAATCAGGATTGGTCAGAGGTCAGCACGCGGCGGTTAAGGCTGAGCATCCCGCCAGACAACGACGCGACGGGCGTTCCGACAATCTCGGGAACGGCGCGTGTGGGGGAGGAACTCACGGCGGACGCGGGCGCGATCGCGGACGTTGACGGCCTGCCGGATGTTACGACGTTTGAATACCAATGGGTGCGTGTGGCGAGCGGGAGCGAAGCGGATATAGACGGTGCGACGGGGAGCACGTACCGGTCGGTTGAGGCGGACGCCGGCACGCAGGTCAGGGTCCGGGTGAGCTTCACCGACAAGCTGGGCGGCGAGGAATCCGCGATCAGTGAGGTCTATCCGAACCCAGGAACGATAGCGGCAAACACGGCGCCGAGCGCGGCGAACGGCACGGTGACGGTGGACGAGGACACGTCCTACACCTTCCAGACGGGGGACTTTGCCTTTGCGGACACGGACGGGGACGTGCTTGCGAGCGTGAAGATCACGGCGCTTCCGGCTGCGGGGACGCTGGCTCTGGACGGGACGGCGGTGACGGCGGACCAGGAGATCGCGGCTTCGGCGCTCGGCAAGCTGGTCTACACGCCGCCTGCGGACGCGAACGACCCGGGCTACGCCTCGTTCACCTTCAAGGTTAGCGACGGGACGTCCGAGAGCGCGGCGCCTTACACGGTGACGATCAACGTGACGGCTGTGAACGACGCGGCGACGGGAGCTCCGACGATCACGGGGACGGCGCGTGTGGGCCAGGTCCTGACGGCGGAGGCGAGCGGGATCGCGGACGTGGACGGGTTGCCTGCGCCCTCGGCGTTCGCCTGGCAGTGGCTGCGGGTCGACAGCGGGAGCGATACGGTGATCGCCGGGGCGACGGCCAGGACCTACCGCCTGGTGGCGGGGGACGCGGGGAAGAAGTTCAAGGTGCGGGTGGGGTTCACGGACCTTGACGGGACTGCGGAGGCACTGACCAGCGCGGCCTACCCGGCGGCGCTGGAGCAGGTCGTGCCGAACGCTGTGCCGACGTCGGCGAACCTGGCGGTGACGGTGGACGAGGACACGTCCTACACCTTCCAGACGGGGGACTTTGCCTTTGCGGACGAGGACGACGGGGACGTGCTTGCGAGCGTGAAGATCACGGCGCTTCCGGCTGCGGGGACGCTGGCTCTGGACGGGACGGCGGTGGCGGCGGACCAGGAGATCGCGGCTTCGGATCTCGGCAAGCTGGTCTACACGCCGCCTGCGGACGCGAACGACCCGGGCTATGCCTCCTTCGCCTTCAAGGTTAGCGACGGGACGTCCGAGAGCGCGGCGCCTTACACGGTGACGATCAACGTGACGGCTGTGAACGATGCGGCGACGGGAGCTCCGACGATCACGGGGACGGCACGTGTGGGCCAGGTCCTGACGGCGGATGCGAGCGGGATCGCGGATGTGGACGGGTTGCCTGCGGCCTCGACCTTCGCCTGGCAGTGGCTGCAGGTCGACAGCGGGAGCGATACGGTGATCGCCGGGGCGACGGCCGGGACCTACCGCCTGGCGGCGGGGGACGCGGGGAAGAAGCTCAAGGTGCGGGTGGGGTTCACGGACCTTGACGGGACTGCGGAGGCACTGACCAGCGCGGCCTACCCGGCGGCGCTGGAGCAGGTCGTGCCGAACGCTGTGCCGACGTCGGCGAACCTGGCGGTGACGGTGGACGAGGACACGTCCTACACCTTCCAGACGGGGGACTTTGCCTTTGCGGACGAGGACGACGGGGACACGCTTGCGAGCGTGAAGATCACGGCGCTTCCGGCTGCGGGGACGCTGGCTCTGGACGGGACGGCGGTGACGGCGGACCAGGAGATCGCGGCTTCGGATCTCGGCAAGCTGGTCTACACGCCGCCTGCGGACGCGAACGACCCGGGCTACGCCTCCTTCACCTTCAAGGTGAGCGACGGGACGTCCGAGAGCGCGGCGCCTTACACGGTGACGATCAACGTGACGGCTGTGAACGACGCTGCGACGGGAGCTCCGACGATCACGGGGACGGCACGTGTGGGCCAGGTCCTGACGGCGGATGCGAGCGGGATCGCGGATGTGGACGGGTTGCCTGCGGCCTCGACCTTCGCCTGGCAGTGGCTGCAGGTCGACAGCGGGAGCGATACGGTGATCGCCGGGGCGACGGCCGGGACCTACCGCCTGGCGGCGGGGGACGCGGGGAAGAAGCTCAAGGTGCGGGTGGGGTTCACGGACCTTGACGGGACTGCGGAGGCACTGACCAGCGCGGCCTACCCGGCGTCCCAGTCTGTCGAGCAGAACGCTGCGCCGACGGGCGCGAACAACACGGTGACGGTTGCGGAGGACGGGTCGCACACCTTCGCGGCCCCGGAGTTCGGGTTTGCGGACACGGACGGGGATGTGCTGGTGAGCGTGAAGCTGGTGACGCTGCCGGCCGCGGGCAAGGGGACGCTGACGCTGGGCGGGGTGCCGGTGAGGGCGAACCAGGTGATCGGGACATCGGATCTCGGCAGGCTGGTCTACACGCCGCCTGCGGACGCGAACGACCCGGGCTATGCCTCGTTCACCTTCAAGGTTAGCGACGGGACGTCCGAGAGCGCGGCGCCTTACACGGTGACGATCGACGTGACGGCTGTGAACGACGCTGCGACGGGAGCTCCGACGATCTCGGGGACGGCACGTGTGGGCCAGGTCCTGACGGCGGATGCGAGCGGGATCGCGGATGTGGACGGGTTGCCTGCGCCCTCGACCTTCGCCTGGCAGTGGCTGCAGGCCGACAGCGGGAGCGATACGGTGATCGCCGGGGCGACGGCCAGGACCTACCGCCTGGCGGCGGGGGACGCGGGGAAGAAGTTCAAGGTGCGGGTGGGGTTCACGGACCTTGACGGGACTGCGGAGGCACTGACCAGCGCGGCCTACCCGGCGTCCCAGTCTGTCGAGCAGAACGCTGCGCCGACGGGCGCGAACAACACGGTGACGGTTGCGGAGGACGGGTCGCACACCTTCGCGGCCCCGGAGTTCGGGTTTGCGGACACGGACGGGGATGTGCTGGTGAGCGTGAAGCTGGTGACGCTGCCGGCCGCGGGCAAGGGGACGCTGACGCTGGGCGGGGTGCCGGTGAGGGCGAACCAGGTGATCGGGACATCGGATCTCGGCAGGCTGGTCTACACGCCGCCTGCGGACGCGAACGACCCGGGCTATGCCTCGTTCACCTTCAAGGTTAGCGACGGGACGTCCGAGAGCGCGGCGCCTTACACGGTGACGATCGACGTGACGGCTGTGAACGATGCGGCGACGGGAGCTCCGACGATCTCGGGGACGGCACGTGTGGGCCAGGTCCTGACGGCGGATTCGAGCGGGATCGCGGATGTGGACGGGTTGCCTGCGGCCTCGACCTTCGCCTGGCAGTGGCTGCAGGTCGACAGCGGGAGCGATACGGTGATCGCCGGGGCGACGGCCAGGACCTACCGCCTGGTGGCGGGGGACGCGGGGAAGAAGTTCAAGGTGCGGGTGGGGTTCACGGACCTTGACGGGACTGCGGAGGCACTGACCAGCGCGGCCTACCCGGCGTCCCAGTCTGTCGAGCAGAACGCTGCGCCGACGTCGGCGAACCTGGCGGTGACGGTGGACGAGGACACGTCCTACACCTTCCAGACGGGGGACTTTGCCTTTGCGGACACGGACGGGGATGTGCTGGTGAGCGTGAAGCTGGTGACGCTGCCGGCCGCGGGCAAGGGGACGCTGACGCTGGGCGGGGTGCCGGTGAGGGCGAACCAGGTGATCGGGACATCGGATCTCGGCAGGCTGGTCTACACGCCGCCTGCGGACGCGAACGACCCGGGCTACGCCTCATTCACCTTCAAGGTTAGCGACGGGACGTCCGAGAGCGCGGCGCCTTACACGGTGACGATCAACGTGACGGCTGTGAACGACGCTGCGACGGGAGCTCCGACGATCACGGGGACGGCACGTGTGGGCCAGGTCCTGACGGCGGATGCGAGCGGGATCGCGGATGTGGACGGGTTGCCTGCGCCCTCGACCTTCGCCTGGCAGTGGCTGCAGGTCGACAGCGGGAGCGATACGGTGATCGCCGGGGCGACGGCCGGGACCTACCGCCTGGCGGCGGGGGACGCGGGGAAGAAGCTCAAGGTGCGGGTGGGGTTCACGGACCTTGACGGGACTGCGGAGGCACTGACCAGCGCGGCCTACCCGGCGTCCCAGTCTGTCGAGCAGAACGCTGCGCCGACGTCGGCGAACCTGGCGGTGACGGTGGACGAGGACACGTCCTACACCTTCCAGACGGGGGACTTTGCCTTTGCGGACACGGACGGGGATGTGCTGGTGAGCGTGAAGCTGGTGACGCTGCCGGCCGCGGGCAAGGGGACGCTGACGCTGGGCGGGGTGCCGGTGAGGGCGAACCAGGTGATCGGGACATCGGATCTCGGCAGGCTGGTCTACACGCCGCCTGCGGACGCGAACGACCCGGGCTATGCCTCGTTCACCTTCAAGGTTAGCGACGGGACGTCCGAGAGCGCGGCGCCTTACACGGTGACGATCAACGTGACGGCTGTGAACGACGCTGCGACGGGAGCTCCGACGATCACGGGGACGGCACGTGTGGGCCAGGTCCTGACGGCGGATTCGAGCGGGATCGCGGATGTGGACGGGTTGCCTGCGGCCTCGACCTTCGCCTGGCAGTGGCTGCAGGTCGACAGCGGGAGCGATACGGTGATCGCCGGGGCGACGGCCGGGACCTACCGCCTGGCGGCGGGGGACGCGGGGAAGAAGCTCAAGGTGCGGGTGGGGTTCACGGACCTTGACGGGACTGCGGAGGCACTGACCAGCGCGGCCTACCCGGCGTCCCAGTCTGTCGAGCAGAACGCTGCGCCGACGGGCGCGAACAACACGGTGACGGTTGCGGAGGACGGGTCGCACACCTTCGCGGCCCCGGAGTTCGGGTTTGCGGACACGGACGGGGATGTGCTGGTGAGCGTGAAGCTGGTGACGCTGCCGGCCGCGGGCAAGGGGACGCTGACGCTGGGCGGGGTGCCGGTGAGGGCGAACCAGGTGATCGGGACATCGGATCTCGGCAGGCTGGTCTACACGCCGCCTGCGGACGCGAACGACCCGGGCTATGCCTCGTTCACCTTCAAGGTTAGCGACGGGACGTCCGAGAGCGCGGCGCCTTACACGGTGACGATCGACGTGACGGCTGTGAACGACGCTGCGACGGGAGCTCCGACGATCTCGGGGACGGCACGTGTGGGCCAGGTCCTGACGGCGGATGCGAGCGGGATCGCGGATGTGGACGGGTTGCCTGCGCCCTCGACCTTCGCCTGGCAGTGGCTGCAGGCCGACAGCGGGAGCGATACGGTGATCGCCGGGGCGACGGCCAGGACCTACCGCCTGGTGGCGGGGGACGCGGGGAAGAAGTTCAAGGTGCGGGTGGGGTTCACGGACCTTGACGGGACTGCGGAGGCACTGACCAGCGCGGCCTACCCGGCGTCCCAGTCTGTCGAGCAGAACGCTGCGCCGACGTCGGCGAACCTGGCGGTGACGGTGGACGAGGACACGTCCTACACCTTCCAGACGGGGGACTTTGCCTTTGCGGACACGGACGGGGATGTGCTGGTGAGCGTGAAGCTGGTGACGCTGCCGGCCGCGGGCAAGGGGACGCTGACGCTGGGCGGGGTGCCGGTGAGGGCGAACCAGGTGATCGGGACATCGGATCTCGGCAGGCTGGTCTACACGCCGCCTGCGGACGCGAACGACCCGGGCTATGCCTCGTTCACCTTCAAGGTTAGCGACGGGACGTCCGAGAGCGCGGCGCCTTACACGGTGACGATCGACGTGACGGCTGTGAACGACGCTGCGACGGGAGCTCCGACGATCACGGGGACGGCACGTGTGGGTCAGGTCCTGACGGCGGATTCGAGCGGGATCGCGGATGTGGACGGGTTGCCTGCGCCCTCGACCTTCGCCTGGCAGTGGCTGCGGGTCGACAGCGGGAGCGATACGGTGATCGCCGGGGCGACGGCCAGGACCTACCGCCTGGTGGCGGGGGACGCGGGGAAGAAGTTCAAGGTGCGGGTGGGGTTCACGGACCTTGACGGGACTGCGGAGGCACTGACCAGCGCGGCCTACCCGGCGTCCCAGTCTGTCGAGCAGAACGCTGCGCCGACGGGCGCGAACAACACGGTGACGGTTGCGGAGGACGGGTCGCACACCTTCGCGGCCCCGGAGTTCGGGTTTGCGGACACGGACGGGGATGTGCTGGTGAGCGTGAAGCTGGTGACGCTGCCGGCCGCGGGCAAGGGGACGCTGACGCTGGGCGGGGTGCCGGTGAGGGCGAACCAGGTGATCGGGACATCGGATCTCGGCAGGCTGGTCTACACGCCGCCTGCGGACGCGAACGACCCGGGCTATGCCTCGTTCACCTTCAAGGTTAGCGACGGGACGTCCGAGAGCGCGGCGCCTTACACGGTGACGATCGACGTGACGGCTGTGAACGACGCTGCGACGGGAGCTCCGACGATCACGGGGACGGCACGTGTGGGTCAGGTCCTGACGGCGGATGCGAGCGGGATCGCGGATGTGGACGGGTTGCCTGCGGCCTCGACCTTCGCCTGGCAGTGGCTGCAGGTCGACAGCGGGAGCGATACGGTGATCGCCGGGGCGACGGCCAGGACCTACCGCCTGGTGGCGGGGGACGCGGGGAAGAAGTTCAAGGTGCGGGTGGGGTTCACGGACCTTGACGGGACTGCGGAGGCACTGACCAGCGCGGCCTACCCGGCGTCCCAGTCTGTCGAGCAGAACGCTGCGCCGACGTCGGCGAACCTGGCGGTGACGGTGGACGAGGACACGTCCTACACCTTCCAGACGGGGGACTTTGCCTTTGCGGACACGGACGGGGATGTGCTGATGAGCGTGAAGATCACGGCGCTTCCGGCTGCGGGGACGCTGGCTCTGGACGGGACGGCGGTGACGGCGGACCAGGTGATCGCGGCTTCGGATCTCGGCAGGCTGGTCTACACGCCGCCTGCGGACGCGAACGACCCGGGCTACGCCTCGTTCACCTTCAAGGTTAGCGACGGGACGTCCGAGAGCGCGGCGCCTTACACGGTGACGATCAACGTGACGGCTGTGAACGACGCTGCGACGGGAGCTCCGACGATCTCGGGGACGGCACGTGTGGGCCAGGTCCTGACGGCGGATGCGAGCGGGATCGCGGATGTGGACGGGTTGCCTGCGGCCTCGACCTTCGCCTGGCAGTGGCTGCGGGTCGACAGCGGGAGCGATACGGTGATCGCCGGGGCGACGGCCAGGACCTACCGCCTGGTGGCGGGGGACGCGGGGAAGAAGTTCAAGGTGCGGGTGGGGTTCACGGACCTTGACGGGACTGCGGAGGCACTGACCAGCGCGGCCTACCCGGCGTCCCAGTCTGTCGAGCAGAACGCTGCGCCGACGGGCGCGAACAACACGGTGACGGTTGCGGAGGACGGGTCGCACACCTTCGCGGCCCCGGAGTTCGGGTTTGCGGACACGGACGGGGATGTGCTGGTGAGCGTGAAGCTGGTGACGCTGCCGGCCGCGGGCAAGGGGACGCTGACGCTGGGCGGGGTGCCGGTGAGGGCGAACCAGGTGATCGGGACATCGGATCTCGGCAGGCTGGTCTACACGCCGCCTGCGGACGCGAACGACCCGGGCTATGCCTCGTTCACCTTCAAGGTTAGCGACGGGACGTCCGAGAGCGCGGCGCCTTACACGGTGACGATCAACGTGACGGCTGTGAACGACGCTGCGACGGGAGCTCCGACGATCACGGGGACGGCACGTGTGGGCCAGGTCCTGACGGCGGATGCGAGCGGGATCGCGGATGTGGACGGGTTGCCTGCGCCCTCGACCTTCGCCTGGCAGTGGCTGCAGGCCGACAGCGGGAGCGATACGGTGATCGCCGGGGCGACGGCCAGGACCTACCGCCTGGCGGCGGGGGACGCGGGGAAGAAGTTCAAGGTGCGGGTGGGGTTCACGGACCTTGACGGGACTGCGGAGGCACTGACCAGCGCGGCCTATCCGGCGTCCCAGTCTGTCGAGCAGAACGCTGCGCCGACGTCGGCGAACCTGGCGGTGACGGTGAACGAGGACACGTCCTACACCTTCCAGACGGGGGACTTTGCCTTTGCGGACACGGACGACGGGGATGTGCTGGTGAGCGTGAAGCTGGTGACGCTGCCGGCCGCGGGCAAGGGGACGCTGACGCTGGGCGGGGTGCCGGTGAGGGCGAACCAGGTGATCGGGACATCGGATCTCGGCAGGCTGGTCTACACGCCGCCTGCGGACGCGAACGACCCGGGCTACGCCTCATTCACCTTCAAGGTTAGCGACGGGACGTCCGAGAGCGCGGCGCCTTACACGGTGACGATCAACGTGACGGCTGTGAACGACGCTGCGACGGGAGCTCCGACGATCACGGGGACGGCACGTGTGGGCCAGGTCCTGACGGCGGATGCGAGCGGGATCGCGGATGTGGACGGGTTGCCTGCGCCCTCGACCTTCGCCTGGCAGTGGCTGCAGGTCGACAGCGGGAGCGATACGGTGATCGCCGGGGCGACGGCCGGGACCTACCGCCTGGCGGCGGGGGACGCGGGGAAGAAGCTCAAGGTGCGGGTGGGGTTCACGGACCTTGACGGGACTGCGGAGGCACTGACCAGCGCGGCCTACCCGGCGGCGCTGGAGCAGGTCGTGCCGAACGCTGTGCCGACGTCGGCGAACCTGGCGGTGACGGTGGACGAGGACACGTCCTACACCTTCCAGACGGGGGACTTTGCCTTTGCGGACGAGGACGACGGGGACACGCTTGCGAGCGTGAAGATCACGGCGCTTCCGGCTGCGGGGACGCTGGCTCTGGACGGGACGGCGGTGACGGCGGACCAGGAGATCGCGGCTTCGGATCTCGGCAAGCTGGTCTACACGCCGCCTGCGGACGCGAACGACCCGGGCTACGCCTCCTTCACCTTCAAGGTGAGCGACGGGACGTCCGAGAGCGCGGCGCCTTACACGGTGACGATCGACGTGACGGCTGTGAACGACGCTGCGACGGGAGCTCCGACGATCACGGGGACGGCACGTGTGGGCCAGGTCCTGACGGCGGATGCGAGCGGGATCGCGGATGTGGACGGGTTGCCTGCGGCCTCGACCTTCGCCTGGCAGTGGCTGCAGGTCGACAGCGGGAGCGATACGGTGATCGCCGGGGCGACGGCCGGGACCTACCGCCTGGCGGCGGGGGACGCGGGGAAGAAGCTCAAGGTGCGGGTGGGGTTCACGGACCTTGACGGGACTGCGGAGGCACTGACCAGCGCGGCCTACCCGGCGTCCCAGTCTGTCGAGCAGAACGCTGCGCCGACGGGCGCGAACAACACGGTGACGGTTGCGGAGGACGGGTCGCTCACCTTCGCGGCCCCGGAGTTCGGGTTTGCGGACACGGACGGGGATGTGCTGGTGAGCGTGAAGCTGGTGACGCTGCCGGCCGCGGGCAAGGGGACGCTGACGCTGGGCGGGGTGCCGGTGAGGGCGAACCAGGTGATCGGGACATCGGATCTCGGCAGGCTGGTCTACACGCCGCCTGCGGACGCGAACGACCCGGGCTATGCCTCGTTCACCTTCAAGGTTAGCGACGGGACGTCCGAGAGCGCGGCGCCTTACACGGTGACGATCAACGTGACGGCTGTGAACGACGCTGCGACGGGAGCTCCGACGATCACGGGGACGGCACGTGTGGGCCAGGTCCTGACGGCGGATGCGAGCGGGATCGCGGATGTGGACGGGTTGCCTGCGGCCTCGACCTTCGCCTGGCAGTGGCTGCGGGTCGACAGCGGGAGCGATACGGTGATCGCCGGGGCGACGGCCAGGACCTACCGCCTGGTGGCGGGGGACGCGGGGAAGAAGTTCAAGGTGCGGGTGGGGTTCACGGACCTTGACGGGACTGCGGAGGCACTGACCAGCGCGGCCTACCCAGCGTCCCAGTCTGTCGAGCAGAACGCTGCGCCGACGTCGGCGAACCTGGCGGTGACGGTGGACGAGGACACGTCCTACACCTTCCAGACGGGGGACTTTGCCTTTGCGGACACGGACGGGGATGTGCTGGTGAGCGTGAAGCTGGTGACGCTGCCGGCCGCGGGCAAGGGGACGCTGACGCTGGGCGGGGTGCCGGTGAGGGCGAACCAGGTGATCGGGACATCGGATCTCGGCAGGCTGGTCTACACGCCGCCTGCGGACGCGAACGACCCGGGCTATGCCTCGTTCACCTTCAAGGTTAGCGACGGGACGTCCGAGAGCGCGGCGCCTTACACGGTGACGATCAACGTGACGGCTGTGAACGACGCTGCGACGGGAGCTCCGACGATCACGGGGACGGCACGTGTGGGCCAGGTCCTGACGGCGGATGCGAGCGGGATCGCGGATGTGGACGGGTTGCCTGCGCCCTCGACCTTCGCCTGGCAGTGGCTGCAGGTCGACAGCGGGAGCGATACGGTGATCGCCGGGGCGACGGCCGGGACCTACCGCCTGGCGGCGGGGGACGCGGGGAAGAAGCTCAAGGTGCGGGTGGGGTTCACGGACCTTGACGGGACTGCGGAGGCACTGACCAGCGCGGCCTACCCGGCGTCCCAGTCTGTCGAGCAGAACGCTGCGCCGACGTCGGCGAACCTGGCGGTGACGGTGGACGAGGACACGTCCTACACCTTCCAGACGGGGGACTTTGCCTTTGCGGACACGGACGGGGATGTGCTGGTGAGCGTGAAGCTGGTGACGCTGCCGGCCGCGGGCAAGGGGACGCTGACGCTGGGCGGGGTGCCGGTGAGGGCGAACCAGGTGATCGGGACATCGGATCTCGGCAGGCTGGTCTACACGCCGCCTGCGGACGCGAACGACCCGGGCTATGCCTCGTTCACCTTCAAGGTTAGCGACGGGACGTCCGAGAGCGCGGCGCCTTACACGGTGACGATCGACGTGACGGCTGTGAACGACGCTGCGACGGGAGCTCCGACGATCACGGGGACGGCACGTGTGGGTCAGGTCCTGACGGCGGATGCGAGCGGGATCGCGGATGTGGACGGGTTGCCTGCGGCCTCGACCTTCGCCTGGCAGTGGCTGCAGGTCGACAGCGGGAGCGATACGGTGATCGCCGGGGCGACGGCCAGGACCTACCGCCTGGTGGCGGGGGACGCGGGGAAGAAGTTCAAGGTGCGGGTGGGGTTCACGGACCTTGACGGGACTGCGGAGGCACTGACCAGCGCGGCCTACCCGGCGTCCCAGTCTGTCGAGCAGAACGCTGCGCCGACGTCGGCGAACCTGGCGGTGACGGTGGACGAGGACACGTCCTACACCTTCCAGACGGGGGACTTTGCCTTTGCGGACACGGACGGGGATGTGCTGATGAGCGTGAAGATCACGGCGCTTCCGGCTGCGGGGACGCTGGCTCTGGACGGGACGGCGGTGACGGCGGACCAGGTGATCGCGGCTTCGGATCTCGGCAAGCTGGTCTACACGCCGCCTGCGGACGCGAACGACCCGGGCTACGCCTCGTTCACCTTCAAGGTTAGCGACGGGACGTCCGAGAGCGCGGCGCCTTACACGGTGACGATCAACGTGACGGCTGTGAACGACGCTGCGACGGGAGCTCCGACGATCTCGGGGACGGCACGTGTGGGCCAGGTCCTGACGGCGGATGCGAGCGGGATCGCGGATGTGGACGGGTTGCCTGCGGCCTCGACCTTCGCCTGGCAGTGGCTGCAGGTCGACAGCGGGAGCGATACGGTGATCGCCGGGGCGACGGCCGGGACCTACCGCCTGGCGGCGGGGGACGCGGGGAAGAAGCTCAAGGTGCGGGTGGGGTTCACGGACCTTGACGGGACTGCGGAGGCACTGACCAGCGCGGCCTATCCGGCGGATACGCAGGTCGAGCAGAACAATGCGATGACGGTGACCCTGGCGCTCGATCCAGCATCTAGCCGCGAGTCGGATGATCCCGGCACGACCGAAGTGGAGGAGCACAGGACCACGGTGACCGCCAGCCTCTCTCACCCGTCGAGCGCGGATACGACCGTAACGGTCACGGCGACGGCGATGAGCCCGGCGGTGGCGGGAGACTTCGAGCTCAGCAACAACAAGGTGCTCACCATCGCGGCGGGCCGGACGAGGAGTGCCGGGACGGTGATGATCACGGCCGTGGACAACAACATGGACGGGCCGGACAAGCACGTGATGGTCTCCGGGGTAGCTGCGAACAGCCATGACGAAATCGATCCGAAGGACGTGATGCTCACCATTCGTGACGACGAGGAATCGCCCTTGGTGACGCTCGTGCTGACCGACACGGAAATCCAGGAGGTCGACGATGCCGACACGTCGGACGTGGAGGAGAACAAGACCACGATAACGGCCAGCCTCTCCCACCCGTCGAGCGCGGCGACGACGGTGACGATCGCGCCGATAGAGGACGTGTTGACCGTCAGCGGGCCGCTGACGATCCCGGCCGGACAGACCTCGAGCAGCGGCTCGGTGACGCTGACGGCGCTGGACAACTCTGTGCCAGCGGTCAATGCGATGGTGACGGTGTCGGCAACGGCGGTGAACGAGGTCGGTGTGACGGGCCCGGCTGATGTGACGCTGACCATCGTCGACGATGAGGCGCCGCCCGCGGGAACGCTGCGTCTGGTCGACGGAGAGGTGGAACACGAAGGCCGCCTGGAGATGTATTACGATGGCCAGTGGGGGACGATCTGCAACGACTACTGGACGAACGAAGACGCGGATGTCGCTTGCAAGCAGCTCGGCTATTCGGAGGGCTCGGAGGGCAATGCCTCGCGCTATCGCCAGGGGTATTTCGGGCCGGGTTCGGGACCGATTCATCTCGACGACATGCTGTGCGCGGGCGACGAGACGGGCCTGCTCATGTGCCCTCGCGTGGACGACAAGCCGGTGGGCAGCCACAACTGCCGGCACAGCGAGGACGTCGGCGTGCGGTGTTCGGCCGGCAGCCCGAGGATATCGGGCGTGCCGGCGCTGAGCGGTCCGGGCGGTGACGGTCGCTGGGGCCCGGGTGAAACGTTCGAGGTCACGGTGACCTTCAGCGAGAAGGTGCAGGTGGATACAGGTGGCGGCACGCCGAGCCTGGAGGTGCGGCTCGGGAGCTCAACGAAGCGCCGCGCAGTCTACGACCGGGGCGATGGGACGGCCGACCTGGTGTTCGCCTACGAGCTTCAGCCGGAGGACGGCACGCATGCGACCGCGAATGTGAGCGGGGACAGCCTCGAGCTTCGGGGCGGGCGAATCCGAAGCAAGTCGTCGGGGCGGGACGCGATACTGGATCACTCCGGCGCGAGCATCGCGGGCGAGTCGGCGACGGCGCCCGCGCTCACGGCGGAATGCAGAAACGTGCCGGCCTCGCATCAGGGGCCGGGGTACCCCTTCAAGTTCGAGCTCCACTTCAGCGCCGAAATCCCGATGAGCTACCGCACGGTGCGAGACGACCTGCTTTCCATGAGGGCCCGGGTCGACGAGGCGAGAAGGCTGACGTCGGGGAGCAACATGGGGTGGGAAATTACGGTATCGCCCATGTCGTACGACGACATCGTCATCACGCTCCCCGCGACCGCCGATTGCACGTCTGAGACTGCGGTATGCACGAGCACCGGGCAGAAGCTGGAGACGGGCATCTCGGAGCTGGTGCCGGGTCTTGCGGCGGCGTCGGTGGCCGATGCGGAGGTGCATGAGGGGCCGGGGGCGACGCTCGATTTCGTGGTGACCCTCACCCGACCGGCGGAGCGGCTTGACGCGGTGCGCTACCGCACCGTCGACGGCACGGCGCGGGCCGGTGAGGACTACGAGGCCAAGTCCAGTCTCCTCTTTTTCGACAAAGGGGTGACCGTGCGGACGGTGTCGGTGCCGGTATTCGACGATGCTATCGACGAGGGCAGCGAGACGATGCGCCTCGAGTTGTCGGAGTATCCCCACGGCGGCCGGCTCAGCATCCGGATCGCGGACGGGACGGCAATCGGAACCATCAACAACACCGACCCGATGCCGAAGGCGTGGATTGCGCGCTTCGGGCGGACGGTCGCGGAGCAGGTGACGGAGGCTGTCGAGAACCGCCTCGAGGGTACGGGCGTTCCGGGGATGGAGCTCACAATTGCGGGCCGGTCGATCGGCGGCGGCGCGGAGCCGGAAGAGCTCCAGGATCGGGAGCCGGAAGCGCGTCTCGAGGCGCTGACGGGCTGGCTGAAGGGTGAACCGGAGGCAAGCGAGGCCGACGAATTCGGTTCAGGGGACTTGACGGGGAACGAGCTGCTGACCGGCTCGTCCTTCGCGCTGACCGGCGGGTCGGAGGCGGGCGGGTTCGGCTCGGTCTGGGGCGGAGGAGTGATCTCGAGCTTCGACGGGCGCGAGGGCGAGCTGACGCTCAACGGCGAGGTGGCGAGCGCCATGGTGGGCGCGGACTGGTCGGGCGACAGGACGACGGCGGGTCTGATGATTTCTCATTCGCGCGGCGAGGGCAGCTACCGCTCGCCGGCCGGCGGGGGAGAGGTGTCGTCGACCCTGACTGGGGTGTACCCCTACGGGCGCTACCGGGTGAACGAGCGGCTGTCGGTCTGGGGCGTGCTGGGCTACGGCGCCGGCGGGCTCACGCTGACGCCGGGGGATCGGGCGCCGATCGAGGCCGATATGGACTTGGCGATGGCGGGCGTGGGCGCACGCAACGAGATCGTGACGCCTGCGGAGGGCGAGGGTCCCAGGCTCGCGGTGAAGACCGACGGGTTCGTGGTGCGCACGAGCACCGAGGCCGTGCCAGGCGCGCTCGCCGCCGCGGAGGCGGCGGTCGCGCGGCTCAGGGTCGGTCTCGAGGGGTCGTATGTGTTGTCGCTCGGTGAGGGGCAGCTGGTGCCGAGCTTCGAGATCGGGGTGCGTCACGACGGCGGGGATGCGGAGACGGGCTTTGGGGCGGATATCGGGGCGGCGCTTGCCTGGTCCGATCCGTCCGCCGGCGTTGAGGCGGAGATCCGCGCGAGGGGGCTGTTGACCCATGAGGACCGCAGCCTGCGGGAGCAAGGCTTCGCGGGCTCGTTTGCCTGGGACCCGGACCCGTCGTCGGAGCGCGGGGTCTCGTTATCGCTGCGCCAGACGGTCGGTGGGCCTGAGACGGGGGGCATGAACGCGGTCTTCTCGCGCAGCACCCTCGAGGGTCTCGCGGCCAACGACGACGGCGACGTTCTCGACCGACGGCGTCTCGAGGCCAATCTCGGCTACGGCTTTGCGGTGTTCCGGGATCGGTACACGACGATACCAGAGATCGGCCTCGGGCTTTCGGAATCCGACCGCGAGGTGAAGCTCGGCTTACGCTTGATGCGGGCCGCACGCGGCGAGCTTGCTTTCGACGTCGGTGTGGAGGGGAGGCGCCTCGACCGGCTGGACGGCAGCGAGGGGCCCGAGTACGAGATCGCGATCGGCCTCGGGTGGCGGCTGGATGACCCGAGCAACCGGAACCTCGCGTTCGAGACCCGGATCGAGGCGAGGCGGCGCGAGAGCGCGAATGACAACGAGGAACCCGATCACGGCGTGGGGCTCAGGCTGACGGCGTGGTGGTAGGACATGTGTGAGCCGCTGGCTGCTTCCGGTGCTCGTGAAGACGGGACTTCTTCAACGCGACGCGCTGCGGATGAGGGCGTGGACCGGAGCGCGGCGCCCCGGTCCCCGTCGCCATGTCCCGGCGACCGCGTCGATGACGCACGCTGAGATGCCGCGGTGGGCGGCAAGCGCCGCCCCGAGACCTTCGTTGAGCCCTGTGATTTTCGTGTTCATCTGACTCCCTTCAACGACGGAGGTGACAGATGACAGACACAGTAGAAGAGAGAGTGACGGAGAGTGCCGCCGGCGCTTCGTTTGCGGTCGCGACGGGCGCGAACGGCGCGAGCATTTGGCCGGAAGCGGGGAAGGCGCGGATCGTTGCGGAGACGTTCGAGGACGGTGCGACGGTGGCTGGGGTTGCCCGCCGTCACGGAATTTCACGGACGCAGTTGAGCGGCTGGCGGCGCATGGCCCGGGACGGGATTCTCGATCCGGTTGCCGGCGGGGGCGGCGATCCGTTCGGCTTGGTCCCGGTGACGGAGTCGCCGGCTTCCGGCGGTGAACGGAGCAGCGACGCGGCGGCGCTCGCGGACGGGATCGCGATCGAGATCGCCGACATCCGCGTCGTGGTGCCGCCGGGCTTCGACGCGGCGCACCTGCCGGCGAGCGCGCTCGCGGCATCGCCCCGGTGCTTCGTCCGCCTGCTCGGCCTCAACTCCGCGCGCTGGCCGCGCAGCATGGCGGAGGACCGCCTCCTCTCCGACCACATCGTGCCGACGGCCGAGCTCGATCCCCTGCCCGCCGCCGCCGACCGGCGCGACTTCGCGACCATCCTGGCGACGACGGAGAGCGAGATCGTGCTGTTCCGCGCCCGGCGGGACGAGGAGGGCCGGCTGCTCGGCCGCAGCACGCTGCTCCTGCAGGTACAGGCCAAGGAGGACTACCTGCCGCGCAACCGCGTGCCCTCTCACGCCTTTAGCGAGACCGACTGGCTCATGGCTAGGCCCGAAGAGTTCCGCGCCCTGCCCCAGGCGGTCGCGGCGTCGGGCTGCTGGTCCGATTGGCAACGCGCGGAGGTCACGCCCCACGACGGCGCCGTCCGGCCGGATCATCCGGTCATCCTCGCCATCCTTGATCGCACCCAGTCGGCGAGCTCGCTGCGCATGCTGTTGCGCAACCCACTGGGGTTCGTCTGGCGCTACGGCCTGTGCTGGGATGCACCAGAGAGCGGCGACGATCCCCTCGTGCTCGATGCGCTCGCCGTGGGCAATCTCGTTCACCAGACTCTCGACCGCGCCCTGCAGACGCTGGAAGCGGATTGCGGTCTTGCCAACTCGTCGGAGAAGCGGATCCGGGCTGCCGTGGACGCCGCCGCCATTGAGGTCGCAGGCGCCTGGGAAGCCGCGCAGGCCGTGCCGCCGCCCGTCATCTGGCGCCGCATGCTCGACGAGGTGCGCTTGTTGGGCAGCCGGGCGCTGGCCTTCCGCGACGGGGACCTCGCGGGGGCGCGCGCCTATGGCGAGGTCCCCTTCGGCGGGGCGGAGTCCAAGTCCGACGGGCCGATCCCGTGGGACGCCGAGGCGCCCGTCGCGATTCCCGACACCGGCTTCCGCATCGGGGGCCACATCGACCGGCTGGATATCTCGGCAGCGCGGCACCATCCTCCACAAGCTGATCGAGGAGGTTCTCACCGGCGAGACGGCGGAGACGCTGCCGGACCTCACAGTCCGCGCCGAGACCCTGATCAGCGCCTTGGGCCTTCCCGCAATGGACGATCCCGCCCAGGGGCTGGCGCCGGACGAGCTCGCCGCCTGCGTCGTCCGCGCCCTGTCGCTGCCCGAAGTCGCCGCCCTCAGGCCGGGGCTCGTGCCGGAGCTCCCGGTCTACGGTTCTATCGAGACCGAAGCGCACGAGGAGGCGGCGGCCGGCATTGTCGACGCCATCGCCTGCGACGAAGACGGCACGCCGCAGGTGGTAATTGTTGTTCGGCGAGAAGATTGGACGCCGATCAGCGTGGCAACGTATTGATTCCCTTTAATATCGAGGGGTCAAACGACGACGCCGAACAACAGTGACAGTGACCTGGGTGGCTCCCATGGTCGTGATCCTTTTTGACCGGCCTGGGATCGAACCCGGACGCCTTGTTCGCCTGGCTCACGGCTCACGCCCGGGCGCGGTTCGCAATGGCATCGAGCTGTATCTCCGCGATTTCGGCAAGCGCGGGTGCGCGTCTTGAACCGTCCGGGATTGCTTCCGCGCTCTCCAGGGCCAGTGCGATCGGCTGCGCGGCCCCGCCCGGGTCGCCGTCCCGCACCCGGATCCGCGCAATATTCGCGAGCGCCGCGCACCGCGCTTCGGCGCACGCAATCCTCCGGGCCGTGGCAACGGCCTCGACGACATCGTTCTCCCAGCACTGCACTTCGCTGATGTCGCCCAGCAGGCCATCGATCCCGGGTGTTGTTAAGCCTCCACCTGCGCGGCGCTCCGGCTCGGTCGCGGGAGTAACGGGGGCTTGTGTCTGCGACGCCTCGGGCTTGAACTGGCTGCGGGTGGGGTGAAGAGGCCGTTCGAGCACTGGCGTGCTGTAGCGGCACCCGATGTTAAGCCTGGTCCGAACCATTTTGTCGCCTCGGTCACTGATGGCGCGGGTTTCCCGTGACCTCGTTCAAGAGAATGGGACTTCGAACATGGTTCCTCCCCACTCGCGACGGAGATGAAACCTGGGAGGATGTTCCATGGCGCGCAAGTCTCGAAGAACCCGGCGCCTCAGGGTGGTGAACCCGGACTGCGCAGGGATCGACATCGGCAAGGACCGGCATTTCGTGGCGGTCGACCCGGAACGCAGCGATGAGCCGGTGCGTTCGTTCGGCTCCTTTACCCGCGATCTGGAGGAGATGGCGGCGTGGCTGGCGTCGTGCGGGGTGACCAAGGTCGCGATGGAGTCGACCTCGGTCTACTGGATCCCGGTCTACGAGACGCTGGAGCGCGCGGGCTTCGAGGTGATGCTGGTGCCGCCGCGCATGACGAAGCAGATCGGCGGGCGCAAGAGCGACGTGCTGGACTGCCAGTGGATCTGGCAGCTGATGTCCTACGGCCTGCTGCGGGGAGCGTTCCGTCCGGGCGACGAGGTTTGCCCGCTGCGCTCCTACGCACGCCAGATGAGGCGGCTGACCAGGGACCGCTCCCGCTGCGTCCTGCACATGCAGAAGGCGCTGACCGAGATGAACGTCAAGCTCGACTCGGTGATCGCCAACATCACGGGACTGACCGGCCAGCGCAT
Organism: Alphaproteobacteria bacterium; assembly: GCA_965262755.1. Taxonomy (GTDB): domain Bacteria; phylum Pseudomonadota; class Alphaproteobacteria; order UBA828; family UBA828; genus WTGU01. The sequence continues at coordinate 4,588,021 of OZ253557.1, forward strand.
CCTGCGCGCGATCATCGACGGCGAGCGTGACCCAGAGCGCCTGGCGACGCTCCGCCACCGGGGCATCAAGGCCGACGCCGATACGATCGCCGCGAGCCTTCAGGGGACGTGGCGCGAGGAGCACCTCTTCGCCCTCGAACAGGCCATGCAGCGCTACGACTTCCTGACCCAGCAGATCGACGACTGCGAGGTCCGGGTGATGGCCGAGATCGAGCGCCTGGCACCGCCGGACGATCTCCCGGACGGCGGCGCGCCGGACCCTGCCCCCGGCACGACCTCCGAAACCGCGTCGAGCCGCTCTGCGAACGCCGCAAGCAACTACACCGGCAAGGAGGGCATCCAGGCCCTGGCGTTGCGCGGAATGATGGGCGTCGACCTCACCGCGATCCCCACCATCGGTCCCGGTACCGCACTGGTGATCGCCTCGGAGATCGGCCCGGACTTCTCCGCCTTCCCCTCCGCCCAGCACTTCTGCTCCTGGCTTGCGCTCGCGCCGGGAACCAGGATCAGCGGCGGCAAGAACCTCCCCGGCAAGTCGCCGAAGGCGGTCAACCCCGTCGGGCAGGCCCTGCGCATGGCGGCCATGGCCGCGCGCCGCAGCGAGACCTTCATCGGCGCCAAGCACCGCGCAAGGCTCGCCCGAATGGACACCCCCGTTGCGATCAAGGCGACCGCCCGCGAACTCGCCTGCCTGATCTACCTCATGGTGACCGAAGGCCAGAAATACGTCGAGCAGGGCATCGACGCCTACGAGAAGCGGCGCCTCAACAGAAAGTTCGCTCATCTCGACCGCCAAGCCCGAAAACTCGGGCTCCAACTCGTCCCGAAAATGCAAGGAGAGGAAAAACAGAACCCAATGCTGTCAATCGCTTAGGCACCTGTTACTCAAGAGCGTGGAACATTGACCCCCTGTTGGGGGTGATCGGCGTCCAAATTTGACCCCCCATGGTTTGTGTCCATGAACACACCTCGTCGTTTGGACGGACGGGGTGGGGGGGAGATGCTGGTTGTGGAAACGATCGCGAAGATCCGTCGGGATCATCTGGTGAGGGGCGTTCCGATCAAGAAAATCGCCCGGGATTTGAGGGTTTCGAAGAACACGGTGCGCAAGGTGGTACGGGGCGACGAGACCTCGTTCAGCTACGAGCGCAAGATTCAGCCGATGCCGAAGCTTGGGCCGTGGGTCGACGAGCTCGAGCGCCAGCTGAAGGCCAATGAGAAGAAGGCACGCAAGGATCGGCTGTCTCTTCTGCGGATTCATGAAGACCTTGTGTCGCTGGGCTACAAGGGCGGCTATGACGCGGTTCGCCGCTATGCCAGGGCCTGGCGGCGCCGGTGGCGGCTGTTGTCGCCGTCGCAGGCCTTTGTGCCGCTGATCTTCGATCCCGGCGAGGCCTACCAGTTCGACTGGAGCCACGAGTACGCGCGTCTGTCGGGTGCGACGACCAGGGTGAAGGCGGCGCACATGCGGCTGTGCCACAGCCGGATGTATCTGGTCCAGATCTTTCCCCGCGAGAGCCAGGAGATGGTCTTCGAGGCGCACGAGCGTGCCTTCCGCTTCTTCGGCGGGGTCTGCCGGCGGGGCATCTACGACAACATGAAGACGGCGGTGAGCACGATCTTCGTGGGCAAGAAGCGGGGCTACAACCGCCGCTTCCAGGAGATGTGCTCGCACCATCTGGTGGAGCCTGTGGCGTGCACGCCAGGGGCTGGCTGGGAGAAGGGGCAGGTTGAGAAGCAGGTGGGTGACCTTCGCGGCCGCCTGTTCGTGCCCAGCCCGCGGGGCCGCTCCTACGCCGAGATCAACGAGTGGCTGATGGATCGGTGCATTGAGGACGCCAAGAAGCATCCGCATCCGACAATCCCGGGCAAGACGATATGGCAGGTGTTCGAGGAGGAGCGGCCCTTCCTGGTGGCGTATCGCGGCCCCTTCGACGGCTTCCATGCCAGCGAGGTGTCAGTCTCGAAGACCTGTCTGGTGCGCTTCGACAACAACCAGTACAGCGTCGCGGCGCGCGCGGTCGGGCGACCGGTGGACGTGCGGGCCTATGCCGATCGGATCGCCATCCGCCAGGACGGCGAGATCGTCGCCGAGCACCCCCGGAGCTTCGGGCGCGGCCGGTTCGTCTACGATCCGTGGCATTACGTGCCGATCCTGACGAGGAAGCCCGGCGCGCTACGCAATGGCGCGCCCTTCAAGGACTGGCAGTTGCCCAACGCGCTCGGCCGCCTGCGAACCCGGCTCGCGGGCCACGACGACGGCGACCGGCAGTTCGTCAAGGTGCTCGCGGCGGTGCTGGAGGACGGGCTGGAGGCGGTCGAGGCGGCCTGCGCCGAAGCGCTCGAGTGCGGCGCCTGCAGCGCTGACGTCGTGCTCAACATCCTCACCCGGCAGCGCCAGCCGGCGCCGCCGGCGGCGATCCCGACGCCCGAGGGCCTGCAGCTTCGTCACCAGCCGGTTGCCGATTGCCAGCGCTATGACAGCCTGAGGGAGGCCGGTCATGGAACGTCATGATGTGCTGGCGATGATGACGGCGCTGAAGCTCGCAGGCATGCGCGCCGCCTACGACGACATCCTCGCCGACGGGCTCAAGCGCCGTCATCCGGTGCAGCAGATCATCGGTACGCTGCTGCAGGTCGAGATCGCCGACAAGAGGGCCCGCTCGATCAAGTACCAGATGGCCTCCGCCAAGCTGCCGACGGCCAAGGAACTGGCCGACTTCGACTTCGCCGCCTCGCCGGTCAACGAGCCCCTGATCCAGGAGCTCGCCGGCGGCGGCTTCCTCGAGGGCAAACGCAACATCGTGCTGGTCGGCGGCACCGGCACCGGCAAGACCCATCTCGCCGTCGCCATCGCGCGATCCTGCATCCGCAAGGGCGCCCGTGGCCGGTGCTACAACGTCGTCGACCTGGTCAACCACCTCGAGGCCGAGATCCGCGCCGGACGCCAGGGCCGCACCGCAGACCAGCTCGTCCGACGCGACTTCGTCATCCTCGACGAGCTCGGCTACCTGCCCTTCGCCCAGGCCGGCGGGCAGCTGCTCTTCCACCTCATGAGCCGGCTCTACGAGCGCACTTCGATCGTCATCACCACCAACCTCGCCTTCGGCGAATGGCCTTCCGTCTTCGGCGACCCCAAGATGACCACAGCGCTGCTCGATCGCCTCACCCACCATTGCGAGATCATCGAGACCGGCAACGAGAGCTGGCGCTTCAAGAACCGCTCCTGACCTGGCGCCGGCCGTCCCTGCGGCCCGGTTGCCCCGGTGGGCCAACAGGGACCCCCCACGCGGCTTCGCTCCGCGTAACGCGGGGCGCTACACGAAGCCGCGCGGGTCCCCCCTATTGGCTACCGGGACAACCTCCGCCGTGTCGCTCAGGGGGGTCAATTTTGCACGCCGATTGGGGGTCAATATTGAATGCCGATTGACAAGCAGAGCTCGCCGAAGCGCGAGATCGTCTCGTTGTCCTTCCGGGCGCGCCGCCGGATCCGCTCCCAATTCTCCGGCGTGCAGTGGATGCCGCGCTGCTTCGCGAGTCTCACCGCGCCCTCCCGATCACCCCAGAGCCGTCTCTCCGTCAAGCCAGCGATCGGCCCGCTCGAGCGCCGCGTTCCAGTCCCCCTCGGAGCCCTCCCTGATCGACCGCAGCCGCTCCATATCCCCCAGCGCCAGCACCGAGCGCGCGATGTGGCGCAGCACCGGCGCCGGCAGAGCGGGCTCCGGCGCGGCGGGCTCCGCGTCGACCAGGCAACGCCGCACGATGAATTCCGAGCACGACGTCCCTTCCTCCTGCGCCTTCCCGCGCATCCGCGACCACTCCGAGTCGGTCGCCATCACGCAGCGCCGCTTCCGCTTCTCGCCCCCCGGACCCGCCATGCCCTTGCCCCGTCGTCCGTCGTCCCGATACCGTATAGAGAACCCTGATATTCGACCAAAATTTCCACAATTCCCAAATACATATCATTTGCCTCCTATCCATCGAATACCATAACCCATGTCAGCCATACTCTCACACGCACTCATCCAACACCCCAATGCAACTGTCTCCCCAAAATAAATTCTATCCTATACGTTCAAAAATATCCCATCTAAACAGTATACATACTAATTATCATATGTTAGAACAATATCTTAACGTATTACCATCGAACATCAAATCATCCTCTATCACGATAAATTCTCATAATAAAATCTCTAAATCTCTACACGGTCTGGATCGTGTAGCCGCCGCTGAACCCGTGCTCGGCGCGAAGCCGGTCGAAAATGCGCTTCGCCGTGTGGCGCTGCTTGCGCAGCTGCTTCAGATCCTCCTTCAGCCACTGGTCGATGATCTCGGTGAACCCGTCCAGCTTCGGGCGCCGAACCGGTACCGTCCGCCGATAGCCCGGAGGCACCGAAAAGCACAACATCTTCTTCACGCTCTCGCGTGAAATCCCGAAATGACGCGCCGCCGCCCGCTCGCTCATCCCGTCCCGGCAGGCGAGACGGACCTTCCGATAAAGTTCCACGGTGTGCATGCCCCCGCCCTCCCCGTCGCCGGGAAGGGCTCAAGTGGCAGAGTTTTGCTCCGCCCGCAGCGAGACAATCCCGCCGCTACCGTGGACTAATTTCGCACCGCCGTTCCCACGCTGGGGAAGCGGTCCTCGTAACCGTCGAGATTGACAAGGCTGAGGCAGCGTTGGGAGACATCCCAGCGCCTCGATTTGGACTGGCCCTGCACCTGTAACGGGAACGCGACGTTGTCCCGGACCGTGCGGTGCGGAAACAGTGCCACGTGCTGGAACACCATGCCGATCTGGGCAGCGCGCAGCTTCCTCAACTCGCCTTCGCCGAGCGCCAGCACGTCCCGTCCCAGCACTTCGATGCGACCGGAGGTCGGCTCGATCAGTCGATTGATATGGCGCACCATGGTCGACTTCCCCGAACCGGATAGTCCCATGACGCAAAATACCTCTCCGCGCGGGACTTCGAACGAGCAATTCGCTATGCCGACCACGCATCCGAACTGCTCGAGCGTCTGCGCTTTGGTGAGGCCCTCCTGCGTAATCGCCTGCATCGCTTCCTCGACCCGCATGCCGAAGATCTTCCACACACCCTGCAACCTGATGACCGGGTCACTCATTTCCTATGCCTGCGGCAGGGTTGCTGCGCTCATTCGGCAACCCCGCGAACCCACCCACCTGCCTGGTCCCTCGATTTGCCTAGAATACGCGGAACTAATGAATTCTTGTGCCATGTGACCTCCCGTCACTATTCAGAGGCGTGTCAAGGCCGAAATAATCATGTGATTTCCAGAAATTAACACCCCTTTTTTCTTGAGTATAGCGCCAAAAAGTGGTGTAATCGTGATACCTATTTTAAGCATGGATGAAGAGCCCATGATCACTAGTCCACGCCGCTGGGGCATCGTGAACGACTACGGTCCGCTCAAGGACGTTCTCCTGGGTACGCCTGCATTCTACCGGTGGATAGACGCCGGTCCAATCACCATGCGGACGCTGAACAACCGGGAGCACACGGGCGTCCAATTCGATCTCCAGACGGCCATGTCGCAACACGCCGAGATGGTGGAGATCTACGAGGCTAACGGTGTCACTTGCCATTACCTGGATGCCGACGAGGCCCTGCATCGCAACTTCTTCGCCCGCGATTCGAGCGCCATGACCCCTTGGGGTGCGCTTATCTGCCATATGCAACTCAAGAGCCGGCGCGCCGACTACGTGACCGCCATCCGCTTCTATCAGAACAACGACATCCCGATCTGGCGCTACGCTACCGCCGGTCACTTCGAGGGCGGCGACTTCAACATCCTGGAACCGGGCTTCGTGTTGATCGGCCACAACGGCGAACGTTCCGAACGCGAGGGCTCGGAACAGGTGGCGGCGTGGGTGCGCGAGCAGGGATGGGAGGCAGTGGTGGCGCCCATCTCGCGGGAATTCGTGCATATGGACGGCCTGGTGGTGCCACTTGCGCCGAAGTTGCTGGTGGCCTGCGTCGACGCGCTGGAGGACTGGCTGGTGGCGCTGCTTCGTGGGCGCGGCTTCGAGTTCGTGGAGGTCGGCTATGCGGAAGCCAAGAACCTCGGTGTCAACCTCGTGGCGCTCGGCAACGACCGCGTGCTCTCGATGCGCGGGGCGAAGGACCTGAACGCGCGTATGCGCGCCATGGGGTTCGACGTCTTCGATCCGGACATGTCGATGTTCACCCTGGGCGGCGGCGGCGTCCATTGCCTGTGCCAGGCGCTTTGCCGGGAAGAGGTATAGGCGCGTCGAGGAACGACCGCAGGGCGAGGCCGAGGGCGTAAGCGGGTAGCGGCGGCGGCAGTTATCGCGAACGGCGACGGCCGAGCCGTCGGCGGAGGCGACCGGCTCGTGTTGCGATGGCGAGCGCGTGTCCGTTCGAAAAAAGAGAGAGGGCGATGCCGGGGCATCGCCCATCTCACACAGCCTCACTCAAGCACCGGCAGGCCCAGCCGATACCGACGCCTCCTCCCGCATCAGCCGGCCACGGCGGTCTGGAGAGCATGAGCACCGGCGTCGCAACGACGACCGGTGCCCTACTTCATCCAGGAATCGACGAGGTCTGCGTTTTCCTGCGCCCATTGCGCGGCGAAATCGGCAAGGTCCATCTTCTGGACAACGACGGCGTGGACCATGGTGGACACATCGTCGGTGGAGAGCTTGACCTTGCTCAACAGGGTCGCGGCTTCCGGATGCGAGTCCTCAAGGGATACCGCGTAATGCACGTGCAGGTAGGCCAGATCCCAGGCGGTCGGAGCGCTCGATTTCTCAAGCCATTCGGGATCGTCGGTGGGTTGGATGATCGTCCACTTCGAAGCGTCGTACGCGGGCTCGTCGAGGATCACCAGATCGTGCAGCGCGAATATGTGGTTGGGCGTGTAGCAATAGAACACGTGGTCGGCATCCTTGGCGACCGCGGCGTCGACATCGGCCGTCGCCAGCGCCTCGTCCATCTCCACCAGCTCCATGGTCTCGTCGTACCCGTAGCTCTTGGCGCGGATCTTCTCGATGTTCGTCGACGCCCAGCCCGACGCGCCGACCCACACTTCACCCAGGCCGTCGTCGTTCGAGTCGAAGTTCTTCGCCATGTCGGGATCGGCCAGATCGGCAACCTTTGTAATGCCGGTACGATCGGCGGTTGCCTTCGTCACGCACATGCCCTGAAACGAGGGCACGCCGTTGGGACTCATCCTGACGCTACCCTTCGACTTGACATACTTGTCATGCAGATTGGTCTGGTTGGGCAGCCAGACCTCCGGATGCACATGCATGCTGCCAGTATCCATCGCCTCGAAGATGACGGGGTTGGTGCCGTTCTGAAGCTCCACTTCCAGGCCGAGATTGTCCTCCAGCACCACCTTGAGAATGTTCGCGGCGGCCGCCGCCGACGGCCAGTTGGGAACGCCAACGACGACATCGGCTGCCTGGACAGGCGAGATGCTTATGACAGGCGAAATGCCGATGAGAAGCAGGGCCGCATACAGGCTGCGGCGCCATTGGATAATCTTCATCGTATTCTCCTTCGATTCATCAGGTTAGCGCCATGCATGTCGGGTGCATTGGCAATGGATCGACATGACAACCGCCTCTGCGATTCGCGCGGCCGGACCGACCGATGCAGGTGCTCCCAGGCCGAAGAGCCATCGGACACCGCAACGTTGCACCGCCATGCACCGCCGCATCGAACCCTCAGCGCTCACCCCGTCGCCCATCTACCCCAAGCCTCGGAGCGGTAGCCGCTGCCTCGCGTTGCGGCATGTCCACCATCGTCCGTCATCACCGCGATCCACTGATCGACCGACTGAATCGTAGGGTTGCTTTTAGTTGGAAAAAACATCAATCATAGAATGTTAGTATGCAGAAATAAGCATGTGAGATGCCAGCAGGCGCGACCACCACCCCGCGTCTTCACAAGGCCGATCTCCACATGCTCGCGGTCTTCATGACGGTCGCGGAATGCGGCGGATTCGCCGCGGCGCAGGTCACCCTGAACGTCGGCCAGTCGACCATCAGCCGCCAGATCAGCGATCTGGAAAGGCGTCTCGGCATGCGCCTTTGCCAACGGGGGCGGTCCGGCTTCCGCCTGACCGACAAGGGACGGATCGTCTATGAGGCATGCCAGCACCTTGCGACCGCGCTGGAGAGCTTCCGCACCACGGTGGGCGCGCTTCGCGGCGAGCTGGTCGGTGACCTGGCGATCGCCGTAATCGACAACTGGGCCACCGAAAGTGGTTATCCAATGGCTGACGTGCTCCGGGACTTCAGGAGCAAGGCCCGGCAGGTCCACATTCACTTCCACACGCTGGCGCCCGACGAGGTCGAGCGCGCCGTCTTGGAGAACAGGGTCAACCTGGGGATCGGCGTGTTCCACCAACATCGTCCGGGCCTGGTCTACGAGCCGCTCTACGACGATCCGGTCGAGCTCTACTGCGGTTCGGGTCACGCGCTCTTCGACCGGGCGCCGCACGAGCTCGACCGCGACGACTTGCACGGGGCCGATCTTGCCCACCGCGCCTATCTGTCCGAGCGGCAAGTCGCACCGCTCACCGGAGACCTGCCGTCGACCGCGGCGGCACGCCAGATCGAAGGCGTCGCATTCCTCATCCTGTCGGGCTGGCACATCGGCTACCTGCCCGTCTCCTACGCCGAACGGTGGGAGACGAGCGGGCGCATGCGCAGCATCCTGCCCGAGACCTACCGCCTCAACACGAAGATGGAGCTGGTGACTCGCCGCGGCGTGGCGCTGACGCTGGTAAGCCAGACCTTCGCGGATATCCTGCGGGAGACCACCCGGCCGTTGCCCGGCTGACCGCCGGTTCCGAAGCAATCCTGCAGTCGAAGGTGCCGTTCGCCGCGCAGATTGGATGCCGATCGGCGCAGCAACGTGTTGATTCTCTTCGATTCCGAGGGGTCGAGCGACGACGCCGAACAACAGACGAGGCGACGGAGGCTATCCGTGGCCTGGTCGAGCGAATCGTGCTCTCGCCTGGCCCTGAACGAGGCCGGATGGACGCGACGCTGCTTGGCGCACTGGGCACGATCATCGCTTGGACGGCGGGGGCCGGCAGAAACACCAAGACCGACAACCCGTCTTCGGTCATCGTCATCTCCTCGTTCAGGTCAAGGTGCCAAGCTCAACCTAACCTGGAGATCGACGATGGCCTCCCGCTTGCCCGCGGGGGCGATGCGCTGCGCTACGCAGGGGCTACGCGCATCGCCCCCGCTACCGCCTCATTACACCACGTCCTGGGACACGACCTGACGACGGACGGGCTGCCCCTGGGGATGGTCGCGGTCAAGTTCTGGAACCGCAAGAAGTTCAAGGGCACGGCAGCCCTCAAGAGGAAGATCAATCCGACGCGCGTGCCGATCGAGGGCAAGGAGAGCATGCGCTGGCTGGCCAACCTTCGCCAGTCCACCGAACTGCTCGGCCAACTGTCACGCTGCATTCACATCGCCGACCGCGAGGGCGACATCTGGGAGTTGTTCTGCCTGGCCCGGGAACTGGACACTCACTTCCTCGTCAGGCGCTGTGTCGACCGGGTCTGCGGCGATGGCTCCCACAAGGTGTCCGACGCCATGGCCGGGGTGAAGGTTCAGGGGCTGCACCGGGTCGCTTGGCTGCCCCGGCCTGCGCCACCCGCCAGCCGAGCGGTCACCGCTCACGTCGGCGGCGCCGCGATCTGCAGTAGACAATCTCCCGTCGGGATACGCATGAGTTCGAATGAACCCGCTGACGATACGCTTACGCAAATTGTGACGAACCATTTGATATGAGCAGTGATGAAAGAGAAAACTCAATAAATCCAATGCCAAAGGATGCCATCGTGGACGAACCACGGATAGGTGAGTCAAGCGGGCCGGGGTGAGGAGGGGCGCTCGAGTCCCCACCCATCGCGGACACCCTATGCCGATCCCGAGAGCCCGACACAATGCGACACAGTGTGTCGTTACCGGCAGCCAGCCGCTCCGCGGGACCGACGATAGCACCGGCGCCGGTGCCAGGCTTCCCTGCTGTGTCGCCTATGCCGCCCAGGGGTCTTCCACCCGGGGCCAGTAGGGCTTTGCCAGCTTGGTATAGGGGATCGCCGCGAAGTCGGGCGGGATCGCGCCGGGCGCCGCGACGTAGAGGATCTCCGCCGCGATCGGGGCGAAGCCCGCGTGAAAATGCTGGGTGGACTTGACCACGACGATCTTCTTGTCGGCGGGATCGAGCCCCACGGCCGTGAAGGCATCGGGGTGAAAGACCTGGGTGCGGATGGTGTTGAGCACGAGGTCGAGACCGCCATCCGCACGCACCCACACCGCATCGCCAATCCTGTTGCGGGCCGAGCCGAAGGTCTGGTCGGCGCCAGTGGCGATACGTTTGACGTTGACCGTGAGGTCCACCGGATCGCCGGAATCGGGGCCGCACTTGCCGCCGATGCGGAGGTTGAGCCGAGCCCCCTCCCCTGCCTCCATGCAAAAGCGCACCGCCACCGGGTCCCAATAGAGACCGCTCGCGACATCGCCGATCCCACGCGCGATCAGGCGCTCCAGGATGAAGGTGGAATCGCTCGGTGCGCCGCCGCCCGCATTGTCCGAAACGTCCGCCAGCACGACCGGCCCGCCGTCGATAGCCAAGGCACGGTCAAGGGCTTCGTCCACACCGATGGCGGTGGGCCGGGTCTCCTCCCGCATCGCCCAGAGCCGGGCGGCGAGATCGGCGGCGAGCGCGGCCGCCTTGTCTGCATCGCCGTCGGCCACCACAAGCGTCTTGGCGCCCACCTCGGCCACGTCGCCCCACGGGAAGCCGTGGCCGAAGGAAACCGCAAGCACCCCATCCCGCCCTTCGCGCGCCTTCATGTCGGCGACGAAGGCCTGCATCTGCTCGCCCGTGGTGCGCCACATGCTGATCATCCGGCAGTCGTGGGCAGCCATGACCGGCCGAGTGCGCCCTTCGGCCGCATCGTGACAGAGCCGGAACAGATCCTCCGCCCGCTCGCCGATGTCGATGTGGGGATACTCCTTGTAAGTGATGAGCGCCGTCGCCGCCTCCAGCATCAACGGCGTGATGTGGCAGTGGAGGTCGAGCTCGCCGCCCAGCACCGTGTCGGGGCCGATGATCTCGCGCAGGCGGGCCAGCAGGTCGCCCTCGCAGTCGTCGTAGTCCTCCGCCACCATGGCGCCGTGCATGTTGACGAGCACGAGGTCGAGCGGCAGCGCGGCCTTGGCCTGCGCGAGGATTCGGTCGCGATAGTCCTCGTAGACGCGGCGGATCGTCCGCCCCGCCGGTTGGGCGAAGGCGCAGAGCCCTTCGACGACCTCGTGCCCCTGTTCTTCGGCCCGCGTGCGCCAAATGTGCAGCGGCTGGCTGAAGGGCGTGGGCGCATGGCGGGTCGCATCGCCGTCGAAGAGCACTGTGTCCAGGTACGTCTGCTCGCCGGTCGGCAGCGAGGAGAAGGTGTTGGTCTCGGTCCCGAGACAGGCGATGAAGACGCGCATGGTCGCTTCCTCCGCATGGCCGCCCGGAATACGAGGCCCCGTCGCTACGCACCCGGGCACGGCCGCCTCCGCGAAGCTACCGTGAGCGGGACGATGCTTCCAGGCAGGCGGTGCGGGCGGCATAATCCCGGCGCGCCGGTGGACGGGCGAACGAAAGGGGCAGCATCATGGAAGTCGGGCTTTACGGAAACACCCACGGTCAATCCTATCGCGACGATGTGAACATGTTCCTCCACCACACGCCGGTGGAGCAGATGGACCCGATTCAGGTGGCCGTGACCGCCGAGCGCGCAGGCATCCACTCGATCTGGTACCCCGATCATGTCTGCATGCCTTACGATTCGGAGAGCTTCCACACCGCGAACGTGTCCGGTCAGCGCGCCTACCAGCGCCGCCACAACATGCTGGACGCCGCCGTCGTCATGGGCGCCGTCGCGGTCCAGACCACGACGCTGAAGCTCGGGACCAGCGTGCTCATCGCGCCGTATCGCCACCCGCTCTCGGACGCGCGCCAGTTCATGACCGTGGATCACCTCTCGAACGGCCGGCTCATGCTGGGCGTCGGCGTCGGCTGGATGGTCGAGGAGTTCGACGCGGTCGGCATCGACTTTGAGGAGCGCAACCGGCGCACCGAAGAGTGCATCCAGATTTACAAGGCGTCGTGGACCGGCGACCTCGCCACCTTCGAGGGCAACTACTACAGCTTCAGGAACGTCTCCCAGGACCCGAAGCCGGTGCAGAAGCCGCATCCGCCCATCGTCTTCGGCGGTAACACGATCCGGGGCGCGCGGCGCGCCGCCCGCTTCTGCAACGGGCTCTATCCGCTGTTCCTCGATTCGCACGTCGAGGCCGGCCGCCACGCGCCATTGCAGGACGAGGTGCGCCGCGAGCTCGAGGCACGGGGCAAGAGCCCGTCCGACTTCCTGATGCAGTGCGCCGCGAGCGCGCGCATCACCGACACCGACGACCCGGCCGCGCAGGCGAACCCCCGCCGCACCTGCACCGGCACTGCCGAGCAGATCGTCGAGGACCTCGCGCAGTTCGCAGACGCCGGCTACTCCATGGTGGTGTGCATGCTGGAATGCCCGTTGGGCGCGCTTTCCGAACAGCTCGATCAGATCGAGCGCTTCGGCGCCGAGGTGATCCCCGAAGCCAAGAAGCTCAAGCCGGCGGGAGAGTGGAAGCCCGTCACCTGACGGTAGGGCACCGGGCCGCGAAGCGGGCCGGAGCGCGCGACCGCGCGCCGCGCCGAATGGCGCGTAGCCTTACGAGACAGTTTCGTCTTATAGAGACACGAGTAGACTTGACACGACATTATGGCTTTTTTACAGCATCTTAGAACACTACCGCGATGCTCTTCGCCTTCTCGTGACGACAGGAGGCGTCCCTGGATTCTTTTCAGGTGTTGGCTGATGTGTGTCGAGAACATTCTGAGTTGACCGGTTTATGTACCAGATGAGTTGACCGCTTCGGTTGGTGTTGTTGGGCCTGTGGGGAAGTGGTCAGGCGCGGAGCGGCTGTCCACTTGTCCACAGGGCTTCGGCCGGTCGCGTCGAAGCGGATCACGCGGCCTGCCGGGTTGGGGTGTCGATGGGCTCGCCGTCGGTTCGGTATCGCGCCAGGCATCGGGGCCCGTGGAAGACGGCGAGCGTGCCGTCGGGATACTCGTGCACCCGGACCGTGGCCTTGACGTAGTGGCGGCGATGGCGGTCGGCGGGGAGCTGCAGGAGCCTGCGCTTGTAGCGCACGGTGTTGTCGTTCGAGACGGTGCGCTCCTCCTGGACGCAGAGGATATCGTCGAGCGCGCCTGCGAAGGAGACGAAGGCCGAGCCTTCGACCTCGGCCGGGAGCGCGAAGCGGGCGTTGTGTTGGGGCAGATAGACCTCCTTGAGGAAGCGGTTGGCCTCATCGATCTCGGTGATGCCGGCGAGCCGGAGTTCCTGCGGCAGGCGCTTCTGCAAGGTGCCGAACATGCGCTCGGACCGCCCCCTGGCTTCGGGCGAATAGGCCGGGATCAGCTCGATGCCGAGGCGCTGAAGCGCGCGCCCCACCTGGGTCAGATTGTCCCTGTCCACCTTGCCGCCGGCCTCGGGCGTGTGCCAGTAGTGGCTGGCCCGGTCGGCATAGAGCGAGCAGAACAGCCCGCGCTCCCCGATCACCTCGAAAAGCGCCCGGAAGCTCGACATCGTGCCCTCTTCGTCGACGAAGAAGGCCGAGTAGATTTCGCTCGTGGCGTCGTCCATGGTGACGATCAGGTCGAGCGCCGGCTGGCCGGGGAGCCACTCATGGCGCGAGCCGTCCTGGTGCACCATCATGCCGGGGAGCGCGCGACGGGGGCGCTTGCGCCGGTGCGCGCCGCGCCTGGGCGCCGCTCGCCTGCGCCCATAAGCCTGCAAGGTCAACCGCACCCAGTTGTAGCTGCGCTCGCAGCCGTGCTCCGCCACCAGCTTCTCGTGGAAGTGCTTGGCGGTGAAGTCCCAGTAGCGGGTGTCGAACAGCTCAAGCACCCGCGCCACTTCGTCCACCGGCGCGCGACGTGCCGAGACCCGGTCCAGACGGCGGTCGTAGAGGCCCTCCGCACCGTCGGCCTCAAAGCGATCCCGCCAGCGCCGGAAGGTGCGTTCCGAGACGCCCAGTATCTCCGCCGCCTACGCCTGGCTCAGCACACCGCAACGGGTGCGCCCGTAAACCTCTTCGAACTTCATCAGTCTCAGCCCCTGTGCCTGCTCCGTCCGACGCATCCAAACCCTCCATGGCTTGGAAGCCTTCTAAAGCCGGACAGATCATCTGGTACATGGACCGGACATATCCTGTGTTACCGACACTGGTGTTGGCTGATGTGTTGACTGATTGGCGCCCCCATGATCCAATGCCGCCACCATGTCAAAGTCGGGAAAACGCGTCGCCAAGACCAAACTCACCATCACCAAGCGTGCCGTCGACGCTCTCAAGCCCGCCGACAAGCCCTGGATCGCGTGGGACGACAAGCTGACCGGCTTCGGCGTCAGGGTGCATCCCACTGGCGCCAAGTCCTTCATCGTCAACTACCGAACCGGCGACGGCGGCAGGAAAGCACCCAACAAGCAGGTCGTTCTGGGCCGCTACGGAAGAATCGCCCCCGATCAGGCCAGACGCCTGGCACAGACGACCCTCGGCAAGGTCGCCGGCGGTGACGACCCGGCGGGGGAGCGCGCGGAGGCGCGTGCCATGTCGACCCTTGGCGACGCCTTCAAGGACTACATGGCCGCCAATCCCAACCGCTCGCAGACGACCAACAAACTCTACCGCTACCGGGCCAACCGCCATCTCTGCGATTGGCTCTCCCGCCCCCTCGACGCCATAACCCGCCGCGACGTGGAGGCCCGCTTCAATCGCATCACCGCAGATCACGGCTGGTCGCAGGCCAACCAGACGATGTCCCTGTTGCGCTCGGTCTACCGTCGGCCCTGCGTCGATCTCGACGGTCTGCGCAACCCTGTCGATCTGTGGCTCGCCGCCGGCGGCGAGTTCCATCGCAAGCTGCGGCGCAAGATCTCCACCCCTGCCGAGGTGCTGCCCTGCTGGCGCGCCGGCATCGAGGCCGAGGCCAGCAACCCCGTAATGAGGGACGCCCTGTGGTTTGGGCTCTACACCGGCATGCGCCTTGGCGAGGTGCTGACGCTCCGCTGGGAGCGCGTGGACATGACGGCGCTCACCGTCAGGGTCGAGGAGACCAAGACGGGCGTACCGCTGGAGCTTCCGATCACGCGGTAACTGGCGTCGATCCTCGAACGACGACAGGCAGAGAGCGAGAGCCTGTCGGCCCGCACTCGGGACTGGGTGTTCCCTTCCCCGGCCGGCACGTTGGGGCATGTGGAGGACCCGCATTATCTCTATCCGCGCATCACGAAGACGGGCGGGGCGAAGTTCTGGTTCCACGCTTTGCGCAACTGCTTCATCACCGTGGCCGAGCGCGAATTGATGCTGCCCTCGACACTCACCAAGCGTCTGGTCAACCATGCCCGGCCCAACGATGTGACCGAAGGCTGCGCCGCCGACTGGACTGTCGCCCAGCTCCGCGAGCCCGCTCAGAGAATTGCCGACCGGATTGAGACGCTGATGCGCGACGTCGCGGCACCGTAGCCTCTCCACTGGTATTGTTGTTCGGCGCACTGGTTGGACGCCGATCGGCATCGCAACACATTGATTCAACTCGTTTCCGAGGGGTCAAACACTCACGCCGAACAACACCACGGCGAACAACAATTTGCGGCGAAATCGGCGTAGCAGTCAAAATTGTCCCACAAACTGTCAAACTCCAGGACAATACCCCGTTCAGAGGTATCTATTTTCCGGCTGGAGACGATGTGTTCTTACATCGCGTGCTAGTCACGTGGAATTGAAGTAGATAGCATTATACAATAGCCATCGGAGTTGGATTATGGAGGTCTTTCTGATGGCACGTGGCGTTGGCCGGCCGATGGCGGCCTTGGTTCTGAGCGATAAGGAACGGTCGTATCTTGAGCGTCAGGCTCGACGCCGCCGGGTCGCGCGCTCGCTGTCCGATCGCTGCCGCATGATCCTGCGCTGCGCAGACGGCCTGACCAACAAGGCGGTGGCAATCGAACTCGGCGTGCACGAGCACACGGTCGGCAAGTGGCGCCGCCGCTTCCTGAAGGAGCGCATCGAGGGGCTGTCGGATGAGCCTCGTCCGGGACGGCCGCGAACGCTCTCGGACGAGAAGGTGGCCGCGGTCATCGAGCGGACGCTGGAGACGACGCCGGCCGACGCGACCCACTGGTCGCTCCGTTCGATGGCCCGGGAGAGCGGACTGTCGCACACGACGGTCCGGCGGATATGGGCGGCCTTCAGCGTGCAGCCGCACCGCTCGGAGACCTTCAAACTCTCCAGCGACCCGCTCTTCGTGGACAAGGTCCGCGACATCATAGGCCTCTATCTGTCGCCGCCGGACCGCGCGCTGGTGCTCTGTGTCGATGAAAAGAGCCAAATCCAGGCACTCGATCGCACACAGCCGGTCCTGCCGATGCTGCCGGGCATGCCCGAGCGCCGCACACACGACTACAAGCGTCACGGCACGACCTCGCTCTTCGCAGCCCTCGACGTCGCCACGGGCCGCGTCATCGGCAAGTGCTACAGGCGCCACCGGGCCAGGGAGTTCCTCGACTTCCTGAAGGAGATCGACCGGCGTGTCCCGGAGGGGCTGGACATCCATATCGTCATGGACAATTACGCCACTCACAAGACTGCGCCGGTCAAGGCTTGGCTGGCGCGACGAGCGCACTGGCACATCCACTTCACGCCGACCTCCGCTTCCTGGATCAATCAGGTCGAACGCTGGTTCGCCGAACTGACGCGCAAGCAACTGCAGCGCGGCGTGCACACCTCCACCCGCCAGCTCGAAGCCGATATCCGGGCCTTCATCGAAAAACACAACGAAGACCCCAAGCCCTTCAGGTGGACCAAATCGGCCGACGACATCCTCGCCGCCGTCAAGCGCTTTTGCCTCCGTGTCGATCAAAACTTATGCCACGAACTTTAGATTCAGGTGACTAGAGCATAATCCGCTCACACACGGTCATATCCTGCAGCAGCGAAGTAGTTTTCGCACTCGGCCGGGGTGAAGATGTCGGTGGCGTGGCCGATGGCCTCCCAGAGTTCGGTGACGGTGCGGGCGGCGCGGCGTTTGAGGTCGGCCTTGAACTTTGAGAAGGCCATCTCGATCGGGTTGAGATCGGGGCTGTCGGGCGGCAGGAAGCGGAGCTCGGCCCCGGCCCGGCGAATGGCCTCGCGCACAGCGGCACTGCGGTGGGCGGCGAGGTTGTCCATCACCACGATGTCGCCGGGCTCAAGCGTGGGCACCAGCACCTGGTCGACGTAGGCGAGGAAGGCGGCGCCGTGCATGGCGCCGTCGAGCACCATGGGGGCGGTCGTTCCGTTCAACCTAAAGGCGCCGACGAAGGTGGTGGTCTTCCAGTGCCCATGGGGGACCGGCGCCCGGCACCGATGGCCGCGCAGAGCCCGGCCTGAGCGTCGCGCCATCTTGGTGGAGGCGCCGGACTCATCGACGAAGACGAGCCTGTCAGGGTCGAGAACGGGCTGGGCTTCGAACCAGGCTCGCCGGCGCTGCAGCACATCAGGTCGTTGCTGCTCGCTGGCGTGCGCGGTTTTTTTGAAGGTGATGCCGCGGCGGTGGAAGAAGCGCCACACCGTGCTTTGGGAGACCCGCAGCCCATGCTCGCTCTCCAGATGGGCCGCGATCTCCACCAGGGTCATGTCCGGGGTCTCTTCGACCAGCGCCAGGACCACCTCGGCCCGTGCCTCGATCCGGTGCGAGCGGTTGTCGTCGCCTTGCGGCCTGGGCCGATAGCTGCCCGTCAGACGCCAGGCCCAGACCCACTTGATCGCCGTCGAAGGCGCAATCCCGAAGCGCCTTGCCGCTCCCCGCCGTGACATCCCGTCATCCACCGCCGTCACCACCCGGCGACGCAGATCATCCGAAAGAGGTCGTGTCATGCAGGCTGGCCTCCTTCACCAGCCCGTATCTTGAATCACATATCCAAGCGATTGATAATTCTAAAGATTCTCTCAGCTCGGAAAATGCTCTAGTCACCTGAAACTAAAGTTCGTGGCATAAGTTTGGCTCAATTAGTGAATCGTATGCATTACCTTGTTACGGCGGCGGCGAGGCAGGCCCGATCGTTGGCGCCGGGGGCGAGGCCGACGAGGTGGAACCAGCTCAGGTAGTTGTCGAGATAGCGGGTGGCGATGCCGCGGCGGGGACGCAGGAAGTCCTTCAACCTACTGTGGCGGCTGTTCACCGTCTGCACATGCAGATCGCCCCGAACCCGTTCCCCCATCGAGCGGTTGAGTGTTTCGTGGCTCACCCCGAGCGCGGCGGCGCAAGGTGGGTAGCTCGCGCCGCCGTCGGAGACCAGCAGGGCGTCCTTCGCGACCACCGGATCGAGGGCAGCCGCGAGCGCCGCCGCATCGACCCTGGGCAGCACCGCGCTGACCGTCGTCCCGCTCCGGTCCGCCGCCATGAGAACCGGCACCTGCTCGCGCGAGAGGCCGCGCTTCTTCGCCTTGCCGCCCCGCCGCCGTGCCTTGCGTCCAAGCCCGCGCGCACCCTTCCGGCTCTCCAGGACGTAGGTCTCGTCCGCTTCCACGATCCCCTTGAGCACCTCCGAATCGCTCCGCGCCGCCGCCAGAAACCGGTGACGCCAGCGGAATGCCGTGCTCACCGCCACGTCGCAGCGCGCCGCCGAGGCCTTCACCGTCTCCCCCTTCGCCAGCGACGCCCCGAACGACAGCCAGCGTTCCTTGTGGTGCAAGCCCGACAGCGGCGTACCGCTCAGCGCGTTGAAGGTCCTGCCGCAGCCCTTGCACTGGTAGCGCCGCAGACCCCGCGCCATACCGCGCGAAACCGCCCCCTCGCTCGCGCAGTGCGGACAACGCCGAGCCTCGTCCACACCAAGCTCGATCGCGGCCTTCGATGCCTCGCCTTCGCTCCGGCCCGACAGTACCGCGAGCGCCTCGCGCCGCTGCGCGCGCGTCAGCCCGCGCGCCGCCGAAAGCCACACCTGGAAACCTTTGACGTCCATAATCCAACCTCCTGCCGTTCCAGGCAGTCTATCACAAATGCATACAATTCGCGAATTGAGCCTAAGTTTTGATCGACACGGAGGCAAAAGGAGCTATGGCCGAGAGTGGGTGACGGGCTGAGAGAAGGAGGTGGCGTATCGTGGGGAGTGACGAAGCCTCCCGGTCTTCAAGCAAGGAGTGATACGCCATGACGGAAGATAGTGTTGTCGCGCTGCACCATCCAGGGGTGACGGCCGATCCGCTGACCGAAGTACTCCGCGCCGGAGCTCGCGAGCTCCTGGCACAGGCCATTGAAGCGGAGGTTGCCGCCGTGCTGGCGGCGCATGAACATCTGAAGACCGAAGACGGCCGCCGGCGCCTGGTGCGTCATGGCCACGGGCCGGAACGGGCGATCCTGACTGGCATTGGTCCTGTGTCTGTGCGGCGCCCGAAGGTCCGGGACCGTGCCAGCGTCGGAGGAGAGCGCATCCGCTTCACGTCGGCCATTCTGCCCCGTTTCGCGCGGCGGACGCGGTCGCTGGATGCGGTTTTGCCGACGCTCTACCTTCGTGGCGTGTCCAGCGGGGACTTCCAGGAGGCGCTGGAGGCGTTGCTCGGCAAGGACGCCTCTGGCTTGTCGGCGCAGGTGATCGGCCGCCTGAAGGCGGAGTGGGAGGCCGAGCACGAGCGCTGGCGCCGGCGCGACCTGTCGGCCCGACGCTACGTCTACATGTGGGCCGATGGCATCTATCTCCAGGGTCGGCTGGAGGACGAGAAGCAATGCATTCTGGTCCTCATCGGCGCCACGCCGGAGGGACGCAAGGAACTCGTGGGCTTCCAGGCGGGGGTGCGCGAGAGCGCCCAGAGCTGGCGTGAGTTGCTGGCATGCCTGCGCGGGCGCGGGCTGGTCCCGAGCTCGCCATCGGCGATGGCGCTCTGGGCTTCTGGAAGGCGCTGGAGGAGATCTTTCCCGACACCCGCCGCCAGCGCTGTTGGGTCCACAAGACAGCCAATGTCTTGAACAAGCTGGCGAAGTCGCGACAAACGGCCGCCAAAGCTGCCCTGCATGATATCTGGATGGCGGATGGCCGCGCCGAGGCCGAGAGGGCGATGAATACTTTCGCCGCCAAGTACGGCGCCAAATACCCCCAAGCCGTCGCCTGCTTGACAAAGGACCGCGACGCCTTGCTGGCCTTCTACGACTTCCCGGCCGAGCACTGGCGGCATATCAGGACGACCAACCCCATCGAAAGCGTCTTCGCTACCGTCCGCCACCGCACCGTGCGCACCAAGGGCTGCTTGTCTCACGGGACAACTCTGGCCATGGTCTTCAAGCTGATCACCACCGCCAGCAAGACCTGGCGGCGGCTCATGGGAAACAATCAGTTGCCCATGATCATCGAAGGGGTGAGATTCAAAGACGGTATGCAGGTCGACGAAACCAAAACTCGCGCCGCCGCCTGATCACGCCGTCACCCAAAATCGGGCATAACTCAGGCAAAAGCGCTTGACGGCAGCGAGGATGTCGTCGGCCGATTTGGTCCACCTGAAGGGCTTGGGGTCTTCGTTGTGCTTGTCGATGAAGGCGCGGATGTCGGCTTCGAGTTGGCGGGTCGAGTGGTGCACACCGCGCTGCAGCTGCTTGCGCGTCAGTTCGGCGAACCAGCGTTCGACCTGATTGATCCAGGAAGCGGAGGTCGGCGTGAAGTGGATGTGCCAGTGCGCTCGTCGCGCCAGCCAAGCCTTGACCGGCGCAGTCTTGTGAGTGGCGTAGTTGTCCATGACGATATGGATGTCCAGCCCCTCCGGGACACGCCGGTCGATCTCCTTCAGGAAGTCGAGGAACTCCCTGGCCCGGTGGCGCCTGTAGCACTTGCCGATGACGCGGCCGGTGGCGACATCGAGGGCGGCGAACAGCGAGGTCGTGCCGTGACGCTTGTAGTCGTGTGTGCGGCGCTCGGGCATGCCCGGCAGCATCGGCAGGACCGGCTGTGTGCGATCGAGTGCCTGGATTTGGCTCTTTTCATCGACACAGAGCACCAGCGCGCGGTCCGGCGGCGACAGATAGAGGCCTATGATGTCGCGGACCTTGTCCACGAAGAGCGGATCGCTGGAGAGTTTGAAGAGCTATGGCCAGAAGTTGGTGACGGGGTGAAGGGTTAAGGCGGCGTATCGTGGGGGTGATCGAGCCTCCACTTCTCCAACGAAGGAGTGATACGCCGTGAGTGACAATAACGTTTTGAAGCTTTCCCAGCCATCGACGTTTTCCGATCCGTTGACCGAGGTGCTGCGCAGCGGCGCCCGGTCCCTGCTGGCGCGGGCGGTCGAGGCGGAGGTGGCGGCGTTCCTTGATGGCCACTCCGAGGCGCGCACCGAAGAAGGCCGCCGACGGCTGGTGCGCCACGGCCACCTGCCCGAACGCGAGATCAT
This sequence comes from Alphaproteobacteria bacterium, assembly GCA_965262755.1. Lineage (GTDB taxonomy): Bacteria > Pseudomonadota > Alphaproteobacteria > UBA828 > UBA828 > WTGU01. Next base: position 4,609,538 of record OZ253557.1, read on the forward strand.
GACCGGCATCGGCCCGGTTGCGGTTCGCGCGCCACGGGTTCGCGACCGCACGGGCCAGGGCGCCGACCGCATCCGGTTCAGCTCCGCGCTCCTGCCGCCTTATGCGCGGCGCTCGAAGAGCCTCGAAGTCCTGATCCCCGCCCTCTACCTCAAGGGCATCTCCACGGGCGACTTCGCCGAGGCGCTGGCGGCCTTGCTCGGGCCGGACGCCGGCGGCCTGTCGGCCTCGACCGTGGCGCGGCTCACCGAGGTTTGGGCGGACCAGCACGCGCACTGGCTGAAGCGGGATCTGTCGGCCAGGCACTATGTCTACTTCTGGGCCGACGGCATCCATGTGCAGGCCCGGCTCGAGGACGATGCGCAATGCCTGCTGGTCATCATCGGCGCGACGCCGGAGGGTAAGAAGGAACTCGTAGGCCTCATCGACGGGGTGCGCGAGAGCGCCCAATCGTGGCGCGAGCTGCTACTTGACCTCAAACGGCGCGGGCTTGCGGTCGCGCCCGACCTCGCCATCGCCGACGGCGCGCTCGGCTTCTGGAAGGCGATCGAGGAAGTGTGGCCCCGGACCCGCAGCCAGCGCTGTTGGCTGCACAAGACCGCCAACGTGCTCAACAAGCTGCCCAAGAGCCAGCACTCGAAGGCAAAGCGTGCTCTCCAGGAAATCTGGATGGCCGAGACCAGGAACGACGCGGACAGCGCCTTCGACGCCTTCATCGAGACCTACGCCGTCAAATACGACAAGGCGGCCGCCTGCCTGGTCAAGGATCGCGCGACGATGCTGGCGTTCTACGACTTTCCCGCCGAGCATTGGAAGCATCTGCGCACCACCAACCCCATCGAAAGCACAGTCGCCACCGTGCGACACCGTACCGTGCGATCCAAGGGATGCCTCTCCAACAAGACGGCGCTCGCCATGGTCTTCAAACTCGCCCAGGCGGCACAGAACAGTTGGCGCCGCCTCGACGGACACAACCTGTTGCCCAAGCTGATCGTCGGCGTAAAGTTCATCGACGGAATCAAAGCCGTCAGGCAACAACCTCAAGCCGCCGCCTGACCCAAACCGTCACCAAGATTCGGCTATAGCTCGAGTTTGAAGGTCTCCGAGCGGTGCGGCTGCACGCTGAAGGCCGCCCATATCCGCCGGACCGTCGTGTGCGACAGTCCGCTCTCCCGGGCCATCGAACGGAGCGACCAGTGGGTCGCGTCGGCCGGCGTCGTCTCCAGCGTCCGCTCGATGACCGCGGCCACCTTCTCGTCCGAGAGCGTTCGCGGCCGTCCCGGACGAGGCTCATCCGACAGCCCCTCGATGCGCTCCTTCAGGAAGCGGCGGCGCCACTTGCCGACCGTGTGCTCGTGCACGCCGAGTTCGATTGCCACCGCCTTGTTGGTCAGGCCGTCTGCGCAGCGCAGGATCATGCGGCAGCGATCGGACAGCGAGCGCGCGACCCGGCGGCGTCGAGCCTGACGTTCAAGATACGACCGCTCTTCATCGCTCAGAACCAGGACCGCCATCGGCCGACCAACGCCACGTGCCATCAGAAAGACCTCCATAATCCAACTCCGATGGCTATTGTATAATGCTATCTACTTCAATTCCACGTGACTAGTGTCCCGATTCCGAAGTTCTGATGATTTCCGTCTGACGTTCGGCAGTATCGAGGGTGCGCAGGCAGAAGCGTTTGATCGTTGCCAAGATGTCATCGGCGGACTTGGTCCAGCGGAAGGGTCGTGGGTCGGTGTTGACGGTGTCGATGTAGTGGCGAATGGCCTGCTCGAGTTCCCGCGTCGAACGATGGACACCGCGCCGAAGCTGTTTCTCGGTCAACAGCGCGACGAAGCGCTCGACCTGGTTGAGCCAGGAGGCGCCGGTCGGCGTGAAGTGGACATGCCAGCGGGGATGCCGGGCCAGCCAGCGTTGAACGGCAGGTGTCTTGTGGGTGGCGTAGTTGTCCATCACCAGATGGACGTCGAGGTCGTCGGGGACCTGGGTTTCGAGAGTGCGCAGGAAGGTCAGGAACTCCCGTGCGCGGTGGCGCGGAAAGCACTGCCCGATGACCTTGCCGGTGGCGATGTCCAAGGCCGCGAAGAGCGTGGTGGTCCCGTGGCGCATGTAGTCGTGGGTGCGTCGCTCGACCTGTCCGGGCCGCATGGGGAGAAGCGGACGGGAGCGGTCCAGCGCCTGGATCTGGCTCTTCTCGTCCACACACAGCACCAGGGCCCGTTCCGGAGGGCTCAGATACAGCCCGACGATGTCTCGCACCTTCTCCACAAACAGCGGGTCCGATGACAGCTTGAACGTCTCTGAGCGATGCGGCTGCAGGCCGAAGGCTTGCCAAATCCGGTGAATGGTCGAAGGCGCGTAGCCCACAGCGCAGGCCATCGAGCGCAGGCTCCAATGCGTGCCATCCGGCGGCGTCTCTTCCAGAGTGCGGCCGATGATCTCCGCGATCCGCTCATCGCCGATCTTTCGCGGAGCCCCGGAGCGCGGTTCATCGTAGAGACCGTCGAGCCTGCGCTCGGCAAAGCGCCGACGCCACTTGCCGACCGTGTTGGCGTCGGCGCCCAACCGCTCCACGATCGTCTTGTTCTCCAGCCCCTCGGCCGCCGCCAGCACAATCCGAGCCCGCCGCGCCAGTCCCTGGGCCGTCTTCCGGCGGCGGGCCAAACCCTCCAACTCACGCCGCTCCGCTTCCGACAAGGTGATCGCTACCGCTGCTCTGCCCACCAGTCATCCCTCCAACACAACCGATGAACATATTCTAATAAACTTCTCGATCAGGACACTAGCGGGTCTCCCCGGCCGCTGCCGCACCGTCCTCGCGGAACGACGGGTCCCAGCGCGCGAAGTACCATGAGCCGTCGATTGCCGGGTCCAGCGGGTCGCCGTCGTCGCCGCGGTTCACCCAGGCGTCGTACTTCTCCCGCTCCTCGGCCGCCCAGGCCATCATGTCCGGGCGGAATTCCGGGTCGTCGCCCTTGCGCATCCGGGGCCCGCGGATGAGCACGTTCTCGAGCCCCGTCGGGTCGCTCGGCCGCTGCCAGCGTACGTCGATCGCCCAGCGCACCCGGTCGGAGCGGTTCCAGAGCCCCCGGTGCGGCATGTTCTCGTGGATGAAGAGCACCGAGCCCTTGCGCATCGCGCAGGTCACCTGCTCGCCGGGCGGCAGGTCATCGTCGGCGATGTAGAGATACCACGAACGCGGATCGGCGACCTTCTTCTCTACCCGATGGCGGGCGTTGCCGATGGGCCTGTGGCCGCCGCGCACAACCTGAAGGCAGCCGTTCTCCGTGCCCACGTCAAGCAGCGGGATCCAGCAGGCGGGCTGCGCCGTGGCTTGCCCGTTGGGTGCGAGATAGCCCGAATCCTGATGCCACGGCACTGTCATCAGCGCGTTGTCCGGCACCTTCGGGCGCACGTTCCAGATCGCCCCGCCCTCGATGTCGGGACCGATGATCGCAGCCACGATGTCGAGCAGGCGGTCCAACGACCACAGCGCCGCGAGCTCCGGCCCCATGGGCATCGAGATTTGAAGGAGACCGGGAGCCTCGTCGTACTCGGCCGCGATCCTGGCCATGCGGCTGTAGAAGCCCTCCTCGGCGTAGGTGCTCGTGATCCTGCCCGCCGCGAACAGGCGCTGGGCGAGCGAGTCAACGCGCGCCTCGATCTCCTTGATTACCGGCGCGAGTTCGTCGTCCGAGAACATTCCCTCGATGATGAGGAAACCGTCCCGCTCGTAGGTCGCCAGTTGCTCCGCGCTGATCGTCACCGCGCTTCCTCCCGCTCACCGTCGCGCGCGATCGTCAGCCCGCGCCCATCATGAGCTTGATGATCTCGTCCTGGTCGGTCTCTTCTGTCTGCCTTATGCCGGAGAGCTGGCCCCGGTGCAGCACCATGATGCGGTCGGCCGTGGAGAATATCTCCTGCAGGTTGTGGCTCACGAACACCACGGCGACCCCGGTATCGCGCAGGCGGCCGATCAGCTCCAGCACCTTGCCGATCTCGACCACCGCGAGCGCCGCGGTCGGCTCGTCCATGAAGATCAGCCGCGTGTCCCAGTAGAGCGCGCGCGAGATGGCGACCGCCTTCTTCTGCCCGCCCGAGAGATGGCCGACCTGCGCGGTCGGCGACAGCGAGCCGAGGCCGAGGCTCTCCAACAAGGTCGCCGCCTCGGCGATCATGCGCCGCCGGTCGACGGTGCGGAAGCGGGTGCGGAGCAGACGGCCGAGAAAGACGTTCTCCCAGACCTCCAGATCGTCGACCAGCGCCATGTCCTGGTAGATGACCTCGATGCCGCTCTCCCGCGATTCACGCGGTGTCGCGAAGGCTACCCGCCGGTCGGCATAGACGATCTCGCCCGCATTGGCGCGGTAGACGCCCGAGACCAGCTTGATCAGCGTCGACTTGCCGGCGCCATTGTCGCCGACGAGGCCGAGAACCTCGTGCCGGCGGGCCTCGAAGCTCACGTCGTCGAGCGCGACGACATGGTCGAAGCGTTTGGAGAGGCCGCGCACGCGGAGCAGCGCCTCCCCCTCCGTCCCGTTCATTGCACCGTCCCCGTGCGCCATCGCTCCTCGAAGATCTCCGTCACACGCCACAAGACCACGGCGGCAAGGATCACGATACCGCGCGCCGCGTCCACCCAGAAGGCCGAGATCGGCAGCACGCTGAGGCCCGTCGCGATCACGCCGAGCAGCAGCACGCCGCCCAGCGGCCCGAGCATGGTGCCCTTGCCGCCCGCGAGGCTGACACCGCCGATGACGGCGGCGGCGAAGACCTCGAACACCATGCCCTGGCCCAGATTGATGGTCACGGCCTGGAGCCGGCCGGCGAGCACCCAGCCCGCCAGGGCACCCAGCATGCCGGAGACCACGAAGGCCGCGAAGATGCGCCGGTCCACCGGGATGCCGGCAGCGAAGGCCGCCGACTGGTTGCCGCCGATGGCATAGAGATCGCGGCCGACGCGCGTGTGGGCGAGGAAGACATGGCCGAGGCCGAAGAGCGCCAGGAAGAGAATCACCGAAAACGGCAGCATGCCTGCGACGCTGTGGCTGCCGAGCGCGATGTACCCGTCCGGCATGTCGTACATCGACTTCGCGTCGGTGAAGACATAGGTGAAGCCGCGCAGCGCCAGCAGCATGGCCAGCGTGACGATGAAGGCGTTCACCTTGAGCTTGAGGATGAAGAGGCTGTTGACCGCGCCGATGGCGGCGCCCATCGCGAGCATGAGCACGATCACCAGGGGCGCCGGCAGATACCATTCGGAGCCGAAATTCGCGTTGGTGGACACCATCCAGGCGCCCACCAGCGCCGTCAGCCCGAGCGTGGATTCGGTAGAGAGGTCGAAGCGCCCGGTCAGAAGACAAAGCGTCATGCCGATCACGAGAATCCCGAGGATCGAGGAATGCTCGAGCACGTTCATCAGGATGCGGACCGAGATGAGCCGCGGCTCGATCAGGATGAAGACCACCGTGACAACGATCAACACGAGCCAGACCATGTTGCGCAGGACGAGGCGCGTCGGTCCGCTCATCATGGCCGGATGCTCGCTCGCAGGCGCCGCTCGGGCAGGGACGCGCCGCGGTCCCGATCGGCGGCGGTCACGGCACGCCTGCGTCTGCGCGCGCAGCGGTCATGGCTGAAGGCACCCGGCGCCGGGCGTGCGGCACCGGGCGTGCGGCACAGTGGGGCCGCGGACCGGGCGCGCCTGTGACGCCCCCGGCCCGGTCCCGTGCCGCACCCTTCCCGCTCCGGGGAAGGGGAACGGCCGCCCCGCTTACTGATATCTCTTGATCGCGTTGCCCCAGAGGGTCGGATCGGTGTGGTTGGAGCTGTCGATCACCTTGCTCGGGGTCTGAATCTCCCAGCCCTCGGTGTCGTCCGCCCGTATCGCCACCTGCCCGTCATGGGCCCGGCCGGGCGCGCTGATCGCGCCGGCTGCCTCGATCCTGAACGTGCCGTCGAGATAGTCTTTCATGTATTCTGCCAGGATCGTGCCGTAACCGACCATGTCCTGGAGTGCCGAGGCATCCCAGTAGCCCTCGCCGATCAGGTCGAGGATGCGCGGGTCGCCGTCGATGCCGGTGACCACGATGTGATCGGGGTCGCCGATCGGCTTCCACTTGCCGATGGACTTGAGCGCAGCGTCCACGCCCGGGATCACATCGCTGCCCATGGTGATGCCGACCACGTCGTTGGCGCTCGCGATCGACTTGGTGAGGTCGTGAAACTGCGCGGCGTCCCAGTGCGTGTTGCGCGAGATGACCTCCAGGTCCGGGTAGCGCGAGAGCACGGCGTTGATGGCGTCGCTCCGCACCTTGGCGTTGGTGCTCGCCATTTCGCCCTGGAGCTCGAGGATGATGCCCGCCACGGCGCCGCGCTGCTGTTCCAGCCGCTTGACCAGCTCCTCGGCGGCCAGCGTGCCGAGCGCGACCTGATCGGCGCGCGAGATCAGTTCGACCTTGCCGGCGGCGGTCGTCCGCCCCAGCATGAACACCGGGATGCCGGCCTTGTTGGCCTTCTTGACCGAGACGACGGTGGCATTGCTGTCGACCGGCCCGCCGACGATGGCGTCATAGCCCAACGCGATTGCCGTATCCCACTCGTCGGCCTCGCGTTTCGGGTCGTTCTCCGCGTTCTTGATGACCGCCTCCATGCCCTGGGCTTCGCACTGCTCCTGCCAGTTCTTGGCGATCACCACGTCGGCAGCGTTGCCGAGCGTCGGCGCGATGTAGATGACCTTGTACCCATCGGCGCTTGCCGTCTGGCCGCCAAGCGCGATGCCGAGCCCGATCGCAACCGCGATCGCCGCCCGTCTCAGGATTCTCTCCGCGTGCATGACATTCTCCCGATCATTTCTGTTGTCGGCAGTCCCCGTTGCGATGGTCTTGAGTATTCGGGCCCCGGCCGAAGCCGCAGCATAGCGCGGCGTCGCAGGCGCCTGTCAAATCGAGGCCTCCGGCAGACCCGCGCCCCGTTGGCCGGGCAGCGCATCGCGCGCCCGGCGCGCGTCCCGCGCGACGCAGACCATGACCCTGGCGAGATATGCGGGCTAGGATGGGCCGGCCTCTGGATCGAGCCGGGAGTGTGACAGGCATGACGGCGGCGGCTGAGCCGGGCGGGCGGATCGAGAGCGACGTTGTCATCGTCGGCGGGGGTCTTGTCGGCCTCACGCTGGGTGTGGCGCTCGCCGGCGCCGGGATCGAGACGGTGGTGGTCGACGGCGCGGCGCCGGAAGCGATGCGGGATGCCGCGTTCGACGGCCGGGTCTCGTCCATCGCGCTTGGCTCCAAGCGCGTGCTGGACGGCATCGGGCTGTGGCCGGCACTGGCCGGCGTCGCCGAGCCGATCCTGGAGATCCACGTCTCCGACGGCGATACGCCGCTCTTCCTGCACTACGATCACAAGGCCGTGGGCGCGGGGCCGCTCGGCTTCATCGTCGAGAACCGGGCCATCCGCGCCGCCCTGGGCGCGCGCGCGGCGGCGCTGCCGGCGCTCCGCCATCTCGCGCCGGCCTCGGTCGAGGCGCTGGAGCCTGCCGCCGGCGCAACCCTGGCCCGGCTCGCGGACGGCAGGTGCGTGCGTGCGCGCCTTGCCGTCGCCGCCGACGGCGCCAATTCCAGGCTGCGCTCCGCCGCCGGGATCGAGACCGTGCGCTGGTCCTACCAGCAGACGGGCATCGTCTGCACGGTGGCGCACGAGCGGCCGCACCGGGGCATCGCGCACGAGCGCTTCCTGCCCGCCGGGCCCTTCGCCATCCTGCCGATGACCGGCGACCGCTCGTCCCTGGTGTGGACCGAGCGCGCGGACCGCGCGCCGGCGCTGCTGGAGGCGCGCTTCGGCGACTTCCTCGGCGCGCTGGAGCCGACGGGCCCGCGCTGGAGCTACCCGCTCGCGCTCACCCACGCCAAGCGCTACGTCGCGCCCCGCCTGGCATTGGCAGGCGATGCGGCGCACGCGATCCACCCGCTCGCGGGCCAGGGCTTCAACCTCGGCATCCGCGATGCCGCGGTGCTGGCGCAACTCGTGGTCGACCAGGCGCGCCTCGGCCTCGACATCGGCGCAGGCGACGTGCTCACCAACTATCAGCGCCGGCGGCGCTTCGATTCAGTGGTGCTGATCGGGGTGACCGACGGGCTGAACCGGCTCTTCTCCAACGACAGTCGCGGCCTGCGCCTGCTCCGCGATGCAGGCCTCGCTGCGGTCAACGAGATGCCGCCGCTCAAGCGCTTCTTCATGCGCCACGCCATGGGGCTGGCGGGCGACCCGCCGTGCCTGGTGCGGGGCGAGCCGCTCTAGCTGTGATCTCTCAATAGGTTGTCCATCCGGGACTGATTCTCGGAAGCTGACGGGTGACGAAGCCTGTCAATAAACCGAGAGGAGAGCCCCGGGTGAACGTCCATAAGAATGCAAAACTCACGCCGCGCGGTCGAGCCGAGATCGTGCGGCGGGTGATCGAGGAGGGGCAGACCCCGAAGGCCGTGGCCACGGCCTTCGGGGTCTGCGAGGGCACCGTGCGCAAGTGGGTCGCGCGTTTCCGGGCCGAGGGGAGCGAAGGCCTGCAGGACCCGCTCGTCACGACCGCACACTCTGCGCCGGCCGACCCCGGCGCCGGTGGTCCAGCAGATCGCCACACTACGCCGGCAGCGTTGGAGCGGCGCACAGATCGCCGCCGAGCTCGGCGTCTCGACCGCCACCGTCAGCCGTGTCCTGCGGCGGCTCGGCCTCAACCGCCTCGAGGCGCTCGAACCGGCCGAGCCGGTACGGCGCTACGAACGCGAGCACCCCGGCGAGCTCATCCACATCGACATCAAGAAGCTCGGCCGCTTCGACCGACCGGGCCACCGCGTCACCGGCGACCGCACCGGCCAGAGCAACAGACGAGGCATCGGCTGGGAGTATCTGCACGTTTGCATCGACGACCACTCCCGTGTCGCCTTCAGCCAGATCCTGCCCGACGAGAAGAAAGTAGAGCGCCGTCGCCTTCCTCAACGCCGCCCTCGCCTACTACAACAGCCTCGGCGTCACCGTCAGCCGCGTCATGACCGACAACGGATCTTGCTACAAGGCCCACTGAGGTGGCCCCGGAAAACCGGACAGGTCGCTAAGGTGTATTCCACCGCCTGACGGAGGAAATGGAATGGACGCCTCCCACTCCCGATGCCGAGCGGAGCGAGGGCCCAGGTGGACCCTCGTGGGCCGACGGCATCAAGGTGCTGAAGGGGAAGATTCGGAGTCTTCCCAGGCCAACGGAGGGTGCGAGATGACGATTGGCAGAACGGTCGTAGGCGTGGATACGGCGAAGCGAGTGTTCCAGTTGCACTGGGTCGACCTGGAGACGGGCAAGATCATGGATTTGAAGCTGACACGGGCGAGGTTCCTGGAGCACTTCGCTAATCGCGCGCCGTGCTTGGTCGCGATGGAGGCGTGCGGCGGCTCGCAGCATTGGGCGCGGCGTCTAAAGGAGCTCGGCCACGAGGTCAGACTACTACCGGCGAAGATGGTGCGGCCCTTCGTCGGCGGCAACAAGAACGATGCGCACGACGCCCGCGCAATCTGGACGGCGGCTCAGCAGCCGGGCGTTAGGGCGGTTGCGATCAAGAGCGAGGAACAGCAGGCGATTCTGGCGCTGCATCGCATGCGCCAGCAGCTCGTGAAGTTCCGCACCGCGCAAATCAACTGTCTGCGTGGGCTGTTGACCGAGTACGGCGAGGTGATGCCGCAGGGGTGGGCTGGGATGAGGCGAGGCATGGCCTTGGCCCTGGAGCGGGTGTCGGAACGCTTGCCTGCGATGGTCGTGGAGACGCTCCGCGAGCAGTGGGCGCGGGTCGCCCGGGTAAACGAGGAGATCGGCGAGATCGAGCGGCGCCTCAAGCTATGGCACCGGGACAACGCCGCCAGCCGGCGGATCGCGGAGATTCCCGGTGTTGGGGTGTTGAGCGCGACTGCGGCGGTGGCCGCGATGGGCGATCCCTCTGCATTCAAGTCGGGACGGGAGTTTGCTGCCTGGCTAGGTCTGGTGCCTCGGCACGAAGGCACCAGTGGGCGGGTGCGCATGCTTGGTATCTCGAAGCGCGGGGACACGTACCTGCGCACGCTTCTGATTCACGGAGCTCGGTCGGTGTTCTCCAACAGCAAGGCACCGCCCGAATGGGCGTTGCGCGTGGCCGAGCGGCGACCGGCGAACGTGGCGACGGTCGCACTGGCGAACAAGATGGCTCGCACGATCTGGGCCTTGCTGGCCCATGACCGGGCGTACCACGCGAACTTCGTCTGTCAGGCCGCGTAGGCGGGGCTAGCGACGGGGAACACGAACCGAAGGAGAAAGATGCTGGAAGGTTGCGCAAGGCACGAGAGGCGTGATGGCAAACAGGTCAGACCGCGATTCGCCAAGCCTGAATCTGCATTAGGGCCACGAGCCCACGGAGGAAATGAGGCGCGGATCGGCGGATTCCATCAGGGCCAGCAGGGACAACTCCTGCAGAAACAGGCCGAATACAAAGCTGCAATCTGCCTGCCCCATCACACGAACATCGGTCCTTGCCATCCGGGAGGCGTCCATACAATGCAGATGAGCAGCAAGCGACGTCGATTTTCGGGGGAGCTGAAGGCGAAGGTGGCGTTGGAGGCGCTTCGGGGCGAGCGGACGCTGCAGGAGATCGCCTCGCAGCACCAGGTTCATCCGAACCAGGTGGGCGCATGGAAGCGCCAGGCGATGGAGGGTCTGGTCGAGGTGTTCTCGAAGGGCGCCGAGCGGCGGGTCCGGGACCATGAGAGCGAGGTCCGCGATCTTCACGCCAAGATCGGGGAGCTGATCGTGGAGCGGGATTTTTTGTCGCGCGGGTCCGGTCGATGAGCCGGTCGGAGCGCCGCGCGATGATTGTGCGCGACCACCCGGCGCTGAGCCTGAGCCGGCAATGCCGCCTGCTGTCGCTCGGGCGCTCCTCGCTCTATTACACGCCAAAGGGGGAGAGCGCGGAGACGCTCGCGCTGATGCGGCGGATCGACAAGCTGTTCCTGAAGTACCCGTTTTACGGCGCCCGTCGGATGGCACTTCACCTGCGCCGCGAGGGCGTGTGGATCGGGCGGCGCCGGGCCGCTCGGCTGATGCGCCTGATGGGGCTTCAGGCGATCTATCGGGCGCCGCGTACCAGCGATCCGCACCCCGAGCACCGGGTCTACCCATATCTGCTGCGGGGCCTGGCGATCGAGCGGGCGAACCATGTCTGGTGCGCCGATATCACCTATATCCCGGTGCAGCGCGGCTTCCTTTACCTGGTGGCGATCATGGACTGGGCAAGCCGGTACGTCCTGGCCTGGCGGCTGTCGAACACACTGGACGCAAGCTTCTGCACGGACGCGCTCGACGAGGCCCTGGCCCGGCATGGCAAGCCGGAGATAGTCAACACCGACCAGGGTAGCCAGTTCACCAGCTTTGCCTTCACCGGGCGCTTGCAAGCAGCGGGCATCCGGGTCTCGATGGATGGCAGGGGCCGGTGCATGGACAATATCTTCATCGAGCGTCTGTGGCGCTCGCTCAAATACGAGGCGATCTATCTCCACGAGATCGCCGACGGCTTCACGGCCCGGCGCCTGATCGGCGAATGGCTCCGTTTTTACAATGTCGAGAGGCCTCACTCGGCGCTGGACGGGCGAACCCCGGCCGAGGCATATCGCGGCGACCCGCCTGTGGATATGATGGACAAGCCGCTCCGCGCCTTGCCCACATCCCCACAGGCGCAGCAGCAACAAAAGGAAGATCGTTCAAAAGGGATTCTGGCGGCCTGAGAAACAACCAGAATACACCTTAACGTGAGCTATGGCCAGAAGTTGGTGACGGGGTGAAGGGTTAAGGCGGCGTATCGTGGGGGTGATCGAGCCTCCACTTCTCCAACGAAGGAGTGATACGCCGTGAGTGACAATAACGTTTTGAAGCTTTCCCAGCCATCGACGTTTTCCGATCCGTTGACCGAGGTGCTGCGCAGCGGCGCCCGGTCCCTGCTGGCGCGGGCGGTCGAGGCGGAGGTGGCGGCGTTCCTTGATGGCCACTCCGAGGCGCGCACCGAAGAAGGCCGCCGACGGCTGGTGCGCCACGGCCACCTGCCCGAACGCGAGATCATGACCGGCATCGGCCCGGTTGCGGTTCGCGCGCCACGGGTTCGCGACCGCACGGGCCAGGGCGCCGACCGCATCCGGTTCAGCTCCGCGCTCCTGCCGCCTTATGCGCGGCGCTCGAAGAGCCTCGAAGTCCTGATCCCCGCCCTCTACCTCAAGGGCATCTCCACGGGCGACTTCGCCGAGGCGCTGGCGGCCTTGCTCGGGCCGGACGCCGGCGGCCTGTCGGCCTCGACCGTGGCGCGGCTCACCGAGGTTTGGGCGGACCAGCACGCGCACTGGCTGAAGCGGGATCTGTCGGCCAGGCACTATGTCTACTTCTGGGCCGACGGCATCCATGTGCAGGCCCGGCTCGAGGACGATGCGCAATGCCTGCTGGTCATCATCGGCGCGACGCCGGAGGGTAAGAAGGAACTCGTAGGCCTCATCGACGGGGTGCGCGAGAGCGCCCAATCGTGGCGCGAGCTGCTACTTGACCTCAAACGGCGCGGGCTTGCGGTCGCGCCCGACCTCGCCATCGCCGACGGCGCGCTCGGCTTCTGGAAGGCGATCGAGGAAGTGTGGCCCCGGACCCGCAGCCAGCGCTGTTGGCTGCACAAGACCGCCAACGTGCTCAACAAGCTGCCCAAGAGCCAGCACTCGAAGGCAAAGCGTGCTCTCCAGGAAATCTGGATGGCCGAGACCAGGAACGACGCGGACAGCGCCTTCGACGCCTTCATCGAGACCTACGCCGTCAAATACGACAAGGCGGCCGCCTGCCTGGTCAAGGATCGCGCGACGATGCTGGCGTTCTACGACTTTCCCGCCGAGCATTGGAAGCATCTGCGCACCACCAACCCCATCGAAAGCACAGTCGCCACCGTGCGACACCGTACCGTGCGATCCAAGGGATGCCTCTCCAACAAGACGGCGCTCGCCATGGTCTTCAAACTCGCCCAGGCGGCACAGAACAGTTGGCGCCGCCTCGACGGACACAACCTGTTGCCCAAGCTGATCGTCGGCGTAAAGTTCATCGACGGAATCAAAGCCGTCAGGCAACAACCTCAAGCCGCCGCCTGACCCAAACCGTCACCAAGATTCGGCTATAGCTCCCTTAACTCAGTCGCCAGGCTGTCCGAAAAGGTGGGGCCACCTCAGATCCCCGGGCAACGCAGGAGAGTGCGATGCGGTTCGACTACATCGTTGTCGGATCCGGCTCGGCCGGCAGCGCGGTCGCGGGGCGTTTGTCAGAGGATGCACGCAATCGCGTGCTGGTGCTGGAGGCCAGAGGCTCGGATCGACGGTTGCCGGTCATGATGCCGGCGGCCACGTACCTCACGGCGATCGCGAATCCACGTTACGACTGGCGCTACAAGGCGCAGGCAGATCCGACCCGCAACGGGAGGAAGGACTACATGCCGCGCGGCAAGGTGCTCGGCGGCACCAGCTCGATCAACGGCATGGCCTATGTTCGCGGCCAACCGGAGGATTTCGACGATTGGGCGCGGCTCGGCTGCTCGGGCTGGGATTTCGAGAGCGTCCTGCCTTATTTCAAGCGGGCTGAGGATAATGAGAATGGTGCCGACGAGCATCACGGCGTGGGCGGACCACTCACTGTGTCGAACATCCGCACCAGCCACGCGCTGTCGGAGGCGTTTCTCCAAGCCTGTGAGAACGCCGGAATGACGCGCAAGAGCGACCTCAACAGGCCGCCGCAGGAAGGGATCGGCTATCTCCAGGCCACGCAACGCGGGGGCTGGCGCTGCAGCGCCGCACGGGCGTATCTGTGGCCCGCCATGCGCCGTTCAAATGTAAAGGTGCTGACCCACGCGCACGCGGCGCGCGTGACGTTCGCGGGCCGTCGGGCGAACGGCGTGGAGTTCTTGCGCGGCGGGCGAACCGAACGGGCGGACGCCGCTCGGGCCGTGATCATCTGCGCCGGAACGATGGCCTCCCCTCAGTTTCTCATGCTGTCGGGTGTCGGTCCGCAGGCGCATCTGCGCGAGATGGGGATCTCTGTCGTCCACGATCTACCCGGCGTCGGCGAGAACTTTCACGACCATCCAGGCACCAACCACACGGCATGGGTCAACCGCGCCACATACAACGTCCAGAAAGGCTTCTTGAACTACCTGATCTTCGGCGCGCAATGGCTGCTGACGGGGACGGGCCCAGGGTCGACGCCCGACGCCCACGTCATCGGCTTCAGCCGCTCCCGACGAGACCTTCCGCGGTGCGACGTTCAGTACCATTTCACGCCAGCGGGCTATGACCTGGCAGAGGATGGGCCAATACTGTTCGATAAGCCCGCCGTGACAGGCTTGACGAATGTCCATCGTCCATGGTCACGCGGTCGGCTCTGCCTGCGCTCCTCAAACCCTCTCGAGCAGCCGCTGATCCAGCCCAACCTCTTCGGCGACGAACGCGACATCGAGACGTTGCTGACAGGCGCCAAGTTCCTACGCAGGGTCTTCGAGACCGAACCGATGTCGCGCTACGTCGTGGGCGAACACATGCCCGGCAAAGACGTGCAAACCGACGACGAGTGGCGCGCGTACACCCGCCAGAATGCGATCGGCGTCTATCATCCCGCCGGTACGTGCAAGATGGGCCACGACCCGATGGCTGTGGTCGATGATGGACTACGGGTGCACGGCCTGGATGGTCTATACATCGCAGATGCTTCGATCATGCCGGTCGTCGTCAGCGCCAACCTGAATGCCAATTGCATCATGATCGGCGAGAAGTGTGCCGACTTCCTGCGGCAAGCTGCCTGAAGGTGATGCGCAGTTTTGGCTGGCGGCATTGTCAGAGAAAACGTAATTTCTCACCCTGGTTAATTCACGCTGTCATCAATGCAGCGTTTCCATCAAGCGCGGCGCGGATGGATTGGAAGACCGAGCGTTTTGGCGGCCAGTATCGACGACGGACCGGACATCGGCGAAGAGGCGGCAGCCCCATTCGGAACGGAAGCCGTTGGCGACTTCGCGGAAAACGACGCTGGGATGCTGCGCCCGTTTGGAGGCGTTGCTGGCGTGCTGGACATTGCGGAACTGGTGGGCGCGGCAGACCTGCTAATCCTCGGCGTGCCTCTTCTGGGCGTCGATCGGGTCGGAAACCCGGACCGCGCGCCGGCGTCGGTCTCCGAAGACCCCCCGTGTGATAGCGCGGGGGGCGACAGACGAGCTTCGGGGAGGCGGGACCGGCAACGTGACGAACCTCCCCAATGCAGGTCCATCATGAGACGCACTGCAGTGGCGCTGTCGGTCGGTGAAGGACACGGTATTCTGCGACCGGGAGCTAACCCGCATTTCTCACCATGGCCACGGCCTGCGTTGCGACCAAGCGTTCGATCCGCCAGGAGCGGGCCGAAAAGCGCAGCGGTGCCTACGGTTGAGGCCCGCATCGCGCGCCCGCGCGCGTTGACGCGCGACGCCGCGGGCGGGCGCCTGGGCGCGACCCGATGGGCGCCGCACTCTCCGAGAGTCTCGCCGGGAGAAACGATTTCGACGAGAAGTGGTCTTGGGGCCTATCCGGTCGAACGCGCACCAAATCTCGACAATCGACACACCCCGGTCCTGCGGAGCGGTCCTGCGGAGCGTTGACACACCCGCGTGGCACGAGTCACGCTTTCGGAGATCACAAGAAATGTCGTGTTGGGCATCCAAGCCGGCAGACGAATGCCTGAGTGGTCGGGCCGCCGGGTCGCTCACCCGGCGGCCCGTGCGATCGGGCGGCGAACAACAGGGAGATGAATAATGTCTAAGAATTCCAGGAGCGGTGGGCACGCCCATTCTCCGAAACGGAATGGGCTGAGGATCAACCGGCGAAACTTCATGGCTGGCTCCGCAGCCATCGGTGGGACCGTGCTGGCGGCGCCCTGGGTTCGGCGCGCGCGGGCTGCGGACGACGAGATTACGATTTTCACCTGGGAAACCTATCACGAGCCGCCTTGGGTGAAGGAGTATGAGGAGAGCCGAGGCGTCAAGGTCAACGTCGTCGAAACCGGCTCGGTTGACGAGATGTATGCCAAGACCAGATCCGGCGCTCTGGAGTCCGATCTGATCTTCATCGATAGCGGCTCGATCCCGCGCTACGTGAAGGCCGGTCTCCTAGCGCCATTCGATGCGTCCAAAGTGCCGAACCGTAAGAATGTCGGCCTTGCGGACTGGGAGACGATGAACACCGTCGATGGCGCGCTCTACGGTGGCATTCCCTACAATTGGGGAACACAGCCGCTAATGTATCACACCGACAAAGTAGTGCCTGCACCGACGAGTTGGAGCGTGCTGTGGGACGCCAAGTATAAGGGCGAGATCCTGATGCCCGACGACGCGTACATCTCCGTCCCGATGATTGCGCTCTATGTCGGCGCCAAGGACCCGTTCAACATGACCGACGCCGAATTCGATGCGTGCCGCGACGCGCTAAAGGAACTCCGGGGGCAGGTCAAGACGATCACCAAGGGCTTCGACGATGCAACCAGCATCTACGGAGCGGGTGATGCCGTGGCCGGTTACTGCCAGAACATCGCCGTCGTCTTCGATCTCAACGCGGCAGGCCTTCCGTTCGTCTACTCTTTCCCGAGCGAAGGAACGCCATCCTGGGTCGACAACTTCTGCATCACTGAACGCGGCGACCGGGATGTCGTCTACGATTTCTGCAACTATTGTCTGACTCCGGAATGGCAGGCGAAGTTCGTGCAGTTCTCAGCCAACAACGGCATCCTGACCAGTGCGGCATCTCGCGCGGCCGGAATACCGGAGGACTTCCTCAAGAAGACCAACATTCTGGATCAGGACGTGGCAGGCTTCTTCGACAAGCTCGTGTTCTTCCAGCCGCCTGAGGACATCGATCGGCGCCTCGCAATCTGGAACGAGTTCAAGGCGGGCGCCTAAGCGCTCCGCGAGACCAGTGAGCCTGCATGGCCGACCGGACGGCCCCTATCGCCGACCGGTCGGCCGCAGTCGCCACACGTTCGAATAGTGTGGTCGCTCAAGGTGATCCGGATTCGGTGCCGTCCCCGGCGGCACCGATCGTGCGGCTTGCCGGGGTGTCGAAGACCTACGATCAGCAGCAAGTGTGGGCGCTCGACGGCATCGATCTAAGCGTGTTCCCCGGCGAGTTCTTCTCGCTTCTGGGGCCGAGCGGCTCCGGGAAATCGACGACGCTTCGACTGATCGCGGGGTTCGAGGCGCCTAACACTGGCAGGGTTCACATCGACGGCGCGGACGTCACCGACGTCCGGCCCTACCGCCGCGACGTCAACACGGTGTTCCAAAGCTACGCGCTCTTTCCTCACATGACGGTCGCGGAAAACGTCGCCTATCCACTCAAAATGAAGCGGATCGACAGACGCGAGACCGGCCGGCGGGTTGCGGACGCGCTTGAGCTCGTCGACATGACTAACTTCCACCGACGCCTGCCCCATCAGCTCTCCGGCGGCCAGCGCCAGCGCATCGCCTTGGCGCGCGCGCTCGTTGCCCGGCCCAAGGTGGTTCTGCTCGACGAGCCGCTTGGCGCGCTCGATCTCAAACTCCGCCAGCAGATGCAGATCGTCCTCAAGGAGCTACAGCGCGAG
Organism: Alphaproteobacteria bacterium; assembly: GCA_965262755.1. Lineage (GTDB taxonomy): Bacteria > Pseudomonadota > Alphaproteobacteria > UBA828 > UBA828 > WTGU01. The sequence goes on from OZ253557.1 coordinate 4,627,210, forward strand.
GTCGACATTACTTTCGTCTACGTGACCCACGATCAGGGCGAGGCTCTGTCAATGTCGGACCGACTGGCCGTGATGAACGCCGGCCGGATCGAGCAGCTCGGCACGCCCGAAGAGATCTACTACCGTCCGGCCACGCGCTTCGTCGCGGGCTTCATCGGACGGTCCAATCTCATCGACTGCCGAATCGAGAGCGAAGACGGCCACGCCGTCGCGCGCAGTGGCGAATTCCGGGTGGCGCTGGCTGGCGACCACCCATCCGGCGATGCCACGCTTGCGATCCGTTGCGAGGTCATCGAGATGAACTCATCCGCGCCGCCCTCGGACGGCGAGAACAGGCTCGACGCCGTGGTGGAGAACGCCATCTTTCACGGCGACCGACACGAGCTCATCCTCCGCGTCGGCGAGGTCAGCCTAACGGCCCTGGCACAGGCAAAGCGGGGCATGAGCCCAAGGCCAGGTGATCGTGCCGAGATCATCGTCGAGCCGGCAGACATCGTGGTGCTTCGTGGCTAGCGTCGCGGGTCCGCACCTCGGGAGGCGGGTCGGCCCGCTCTCGCGGCGCTGGCTCACGATCTCGCCCATCTATCTCTGGCTCGCCGCCCTGATTCTCATCCCGAACCTGATCCTTATTGTTGCCAGCGTCTGGAAGAACGACGGCGGCGTGATGGTCCAGGAATGGACGCTTGCCAACTATGACGCCGTCATCGAATCAGACACCTACCGCGTGCTCATGGCGCGCACGCTCTACACCGCGCTCGGCGCGGCGGTGTTGGCTTCCTTGATCGCCTATCCGATGGCCTACTTCGCCAGCCTCAAGCTCAGCCGGCACAAGCTCGCTGCGGTTCTCCTGGTGATTATCCCGCTTTGGGTGAGCCTGATGATCCGCGTCTTCGCGTGGCGCACGATCCTCGGCGAGCACGGCGTGTTGAACGCGATCCTGGTGTCCGTCGGTATCCTGGACGAGCCGTCGGAATGGCTCCTCTACACTCGCTTCACGGTGTTTCTGACGCTCACCTATGTTGCCATTCCCTACGTCTTCATTGCCTCCTACACAGCGCTAGAGCGCATCCCGCGTAGCCTCCTCGAGGCTTCGGGCGATTGCGGTGGCGGCGGTTTGCGCACTTTCTGGTACGTCGTTCTGCCGCTGTCCAAGCAGGGGCTCGCCATTGGCTTTGCGCTCGCCTTCTTGCTCGCGGTGGCCGACTACATCACGCCATCCATGGTCGGCGGCATGGACGGGACCATGCTCGGCGTGGTGATCGCCTCGCAATTCGGCCTCGCTGGCAACTGGCCGCTGGGCGCCGCCATGGCGATCGCACTCCTCGTCCTGGTCGTCACCTTTTTCGCGATCGTCGCCCGGTTCGCCCGCGTGCGCGGTGTGATGGACGCTGCCGACGCCGCCGGCCCTCTTGAAAGCCGTCAGCGCCAGCGCACAAGTATACCCACCAGGGCACGGCGCGCGCTGGCCTGGGTCTTGTTCTCGATTCCCTATGGCTTTCTCTACCTCCCGCTGGTGACGGTCGCCGTGTTCTCTTTCAATGATTCCAAGATTCCCTCGCTTCCCTTTGTCGGCTTTACGACCCGTTGGTACGAAGCTCTGCTGCGTGACGAGAAGATCATCGACGCGCTGGAAAGATCGCTTACCGTGGCAGGCACCACGGTGGCCATCGCGATTGTCGTCGGTACCGGGTTCGCCCTGATTTTCGTCCATACGAGAATGCGTTCGTCGGCGTTGTTGCAGGGCGGCCTTGCGCTGCCGGTGGCGCTGCCGGGGATCGTTCTCGGCATCTCTCTGGTGATCACGTTTCAACTCGCCGACATCGGTCCCGGTATCCACCGCGTGATCATCGGGCACCTAGTGTTCGTCATGCCTGTGGTCATGCTCGTGGTGCTGTCGCGGCTGCGCCAGCTCGATCCCTCCTACGAGCAGGCCTCGATGGATCTCGGCGCGAACCGCGTGAGGACCTTCCTGTATATCGTGCTGCCCATGATCCGCAGCGCGCTGATCGGCGGAGGCATCCTCGGCTTCACACTTTCCTTCGATGAAATCATCGTGACGTTCTTTCTCTCGGGCGTGCAGCCGACGCTGCCTGTCCATGTGTGGAACCAGCTGCGTTTCGGTTTCACACCGTCGGTCAACGCCGTTTTCACCTGCATTGGCGTGTTCTCCCTCGTCCTCGTGCTCGTGGCGACGCGTATTCTGCGGCCCTTTGCCAAGGGCTCTCGCGGCGCGCCGTCGGTCGCGGGCTCGGCGGCATGAATCGGAAACGGAGGTAATCCATGGAGGACCAGTATGACATCGTGGTCATCGGCGCCGGCCACAATGGGCTGGTTGCTGCGAATTATTTGGCCCGTACCGGCTGCAAGGTCGGCGTCTTCGAGACACGCGACGTTGTCGGCGGTGCCTGCGTCACCGAAGAGCTGATCCCCGGTGCAAAATGGTCGTCGTGCGCGTTCGTCCAGGGCCTGTTTCGTGACGAGATCGTGCAAGAGCTGCAGCTCAGGGAGCATGGGCTGGAGATGTATGCGCCCGACGTTCAAGGCTTCGCCCTGTTCGACGATGGTAGCCACTTGTTCCTGTGGAAGGAGCTCGATCGGACGCTTAGGGAGATCGAAAAGCATTCTAGGCGTGACGCCGAGCGCTTCATCGAATTCGGTGCGCGTTATCGCCGTTTCGGCGAGATTATGAAACCTTTCATGTTCGACGCTCCGCCGCTCCGTTCGGAAATCTTCGCCGCCTTCGAGACCGCCGGAGAGGAGGATCTGCTGGACGAGTTCGTGCTCGGCTCGACCAACGACCTGCTCGACCGCTACTTCGAATCGGACCACGTCAAAGGCTTTCTGACCTTCTACGGCATGGTTTCGGTCTGGGGAGGTCCGTCGACGCCGGGACTGTCGTACGTTTACGGACACCACGCATCGGGCGAGTTCGACGGCCAGCTCAGCCGCTGGGCATTCGTCAAGGGCGGCATGGGCGGCATCACTCAGGCGCTCGCCGCGGCTGCGCGTACGCATGGTGTCACCATCCGCACCGGTGCGCGGGTAGACCGGGTCCAGATCAAGTCTGGACAGGTGCGCGGTATCGTCCTCGAGAGCGGCGAGGAGATCGCGGCCGATATCGTGATCTCGAATGCCGAACCCAAACGATCGCTGCTGAAGTTCGTCGAAGCCAATCACCTCGACGAGACGTTCCGGACAGCCGTAGACGGCATCGACCAGCGCGGCGCCATGAGCCGTGTGCACCTTCTCGTCGACGAATTGCCGCGCTATGTCGGGCTGCCGGACGAGCTTCCGGGACCCCAGCATCGCGGGCACCAGATGTTGGGCGCATCGGTCGAGAACTTCGAGAGCGCATGGCAGGCTCAACGCCAGGGGCGCATCCCCGACGACTTCCAGATCGAGTCGATCACGCAGTCCGTCACCGATCCCACATTGGCGCCCGAGGGGCTCCACACGATGACGCTTGGGGTTCAGCACACGCCGAGCGTGCTTGCCGAGGGAACGTGGGACGATATCCGAGAGACTTGGGCCGACAGGGTTGTCGACATCCTTTGCCGCTATGCTCCGAACATGCGGGACCACATCGTCGACCGCCACATCATCACTCCGCTCGACCTCGATCGCGACTATGGCATCCCGGGCGGTTGCATTTTCCACACCGCCATGACCATTGATCAACTCTTCAGCTCGCGGCCGTTGGCGGCACTCTCCCAATACCGGACACCCATTGCCGGCTATTACCTATGCGGTGCCGGCATGCATCCTGGCGGTGGTGTGATGGGTCTCCCAGGCCACAACGCTGCCAAGGTGGTGCTGAGAGACCTGCGCGGCGAATCGGTCGAAACACGCAACGTCGGGCGCACGACGGAGGCGCAAAAGCACTTTGTCGACCGCATCCTCGAGACCCCGCTCGGTCGGCGCCTCGGCTACAAAGTGGCGCGTAGCCGGACCATGCGGCCCATTACCGAGCGCGCCAGCCGATCCCGGACGAAGTGAGAGGGAATTCGAGGCCATGAAGTGCATTATGCTTGGCGCGGACGTGGTCGACCGGGACGACGACGGCATGGTCTGCGAATAACCACGTCTCGGCGGTCGCGGCGTCCCACCGCCGGGACCGGTTGCCGAGTACGGGAACTGAGGTGGCTCCGCCTAGAAAACATAACCAGTGCAGGCGCCCGGTTCCGCGCCACCGCCATCCCCGCACTCACGAATGAACGGGAAGAGCCGGGAGAGGGGCGCCGCGCCCGGAACGGGAGAGAGACCTTCCGGCTCAAGCAGAGCCGGTCACGACGCCGGCATCCGTCCGAATAACCCCGCTTGCCCCCGTGGGCCCACAGGCCCCTCCCACGCGCGGGCCGCCGCCAGCCGCGCGGAGGGCGCGTCGACCCGCGCGCGGATCCCTCCCGTGGACTTTTATGAGGCAACAGAAGTCAAGGTGCGATGCACGCTATGTCTCGAGCATGTCTTGTCTCCTTTGGTTTGCCAGATCGGCGGCGCGTCTTGCCGGGTCGGAACGCTTCTCGCATGGGTCGCACGACCGTGCGGATGCCCAACTTTTATCCGGGCGGTTTCCGGCGCCGATGCGCCGGATCCGTCCCCCAATCCCGCTTGCTGCGGGCACAGCGTTCCGGAGGCGGGACCCTTCTACGGGTCGGCGTCTTTCAGCCCTGTCCACGGTCGGCCACTCACCACCCGGCCCAGCGCCGGCCGCGTCCGGCCGGACTGGAACAGTGCGGTCTCAGGATCAGGCGAGCCTGGCGCCTGTCGGCACGAGACCGGTCTCACAGAACCGCCAGAGAGCGATGAGCAGCTTGCGGGCGAGCGCTACGACCATCACACGACGGATTCGTCCCCGGCCTCCCGCGGTTCGGTCTTCGAACCATTTGCTAAGCGCGCTGTCTGGCTGATGGCGCAACCAGCGCCACGCCATTTGAACGAGCTGAGCCCGGATCCAGGCTGGACCGTCACGGCTGATCCCCTGGTCGCGTTGCGTGTCCCCGCTCGCCCAAGGGGTTGGCGTTATGCCAACCCAGCTCGCGAGCTCCCGGCGGTTGCGGAACCCGCGATAGAAGATCTCGTGTGTCAGCAGGGTCGCGTCGTTCTCGCCGATCCCCTTCAACCGGGTCAGCGTCGCCATTCTCGCCGCCGCCTGCGCATCGCTTCCCTCGGGCGCCACCGGCACCGCGAGAGCCTCGCCTTGGCGGACGATCGCGTCGCGCTCGGCCTCGACCTGCGCGATCTGGCGCTCCACGAGGGACAACCGCTCCGCAAGGCGCAGGATCTCCTGCCGGGCCCGCGGCGGGAACGTCGATTCGTATGCGGTCCTCACTTCGGCGAACCGCGCCTCGAAGCCCTTGGCGCGGGGCTGCAGGTCGAAGATGCCGTGCAGCTTCAGGAGCCCTTTGACCGCGTTGGTCAGCGATGTCCGCTCCTTCACCAGGCGCCGGCGCTCCCGGAGCAATCGCTTGCGGTCTTCCTCCTCAACGCTCGGTATCCGCACCCGGCTGAGCACCGCCGCGTCGCCCCGGTCGTGCGCAAGCAGCGCGCGCACCATCTTCCTGGCGTCGATCCGATCCGTCTTGCGCTGCTTCGCCTTTCGGTTCACCAAAAGGCTCGCAGGATCGAGCACGACCGTCTCGACAGACATCGTTCGGTCCAGCCAGCGCGCCAGCCAGAACCCCTCGTAGCCCGCTTCGTAACAGCACAGAACACGCACTTCACGGCCGAGCGCGCGTTCAGCCTTGGTCTGCTGATGCTCGATCAGGTCCTTGAGACCTACGACGTCCGCTGCGCCAAGCGAGTGCAGGCCGATCCGCTCACTCGCCGGGCTCTTGATCCCGATGACCCAACTCTTCCGGCTTATCTCGATCGCGACGTACAGCGTGTTGTGCTCCGCGCCGACCGGCGCGACGATGTCGCTACTTGGGGGCATCTCGTGTCTTCTTTTGAGGATTCCTGGCCGGCGGCACCGTAGCGCCGCTCGCCGAGTCGCCTCATAGGATCTACGCGGACAAGCTACCACCGAGCCCGTGGTACATTTTTGCGCCGCCGCGCCGGTACATTTTTACACCGCCGTTGACATTTCTTCTTGCAGACGGGGCTGGTCTGCATGACCTATATCCTACACCGCAGTTCAGTGTCGCGCGGGAACTAAGCGGTGGAAACGTCGATCCAAGTGAGACGGAGATTATAGAGGAGAGTTTGCTGGCTCATTCGTTGAAGTGGGATCGCCTGCTGCGACAAGCGGAATAACGGTGGTGCCGAGAATTGAGCGAGACGCGACAGAGAGAAACTGAAGGGCAATAAGCGGTCCGGCGCCGACTGGCCTCTACCGGGTGGTGCAACATCTGGGGCAAGTCCATCATGGCTCATTCCAACTCTAGCCCCGGACCATTTCAGCCGGGACAGGTCAACTGTCTGTCAGAATCTGTTTTGTCGCAAACTACTAAGCTCTTCTTCCACCAAGGTCCGGGAAAGCGTGTAGAAGTCGAACGCTTCGTAAAGCGGTGAAAGTAGTTGGTGGATAATCTCAACTATGTTTTCTTTAAGCTGCGGGACCGTGACATTAGTAGTTGTCTCGACCTCATCTTGACGGCAAGGGCGGGACCTGGTCAAGCGACGTCAGTGCAGGCTGGTTATGGTTCGACCGAAAAGTCCAGTAAAGCGGCAGTTAATCATGACTACCTGTACATCCTGGAATTCAGCGAGGAGACGAGCTGCGAAGTATAGAACCTCACCGGTGCGCCAAACCGGTAAAGAGACGTCGAGTGCGGTTCCGGGATGTACTCCCGTCCTTTCCTTCAGGGAATCTTCGGTGTAGCCGCGAATCATGTACAATTGCCCCTTCCGGGATGCGCGCCAATAGTCCGAAACTGTGCCTCGCGTGGAGTATTTTCATCAGCTCTTCGACCGATCCATGCCTCTACGTGGTCGTCAATGGGATATGGTCTCCATTCCTCTAGTCACCTGAATCTAAAGTTCGTGGCATAAGTTTTGATCGACACGGAGGCAGAAGCGCTTGACGGCGGCGAGGATGTCGTCGGCCGATTTGGTCCACCTGAAGGGCTTGGGGTCTTCGTTGTGTTTTTCGATGAAGGCCCGGATATCGGCTTCGAGTTGGCGGGTGGAGGTGTGCACGCCGCGCTGCAGTTGCTTGCGCGTCAGTTCGGCGAACCAGCGTTCGACCTGATTGATCCAGGACGCCGAAGTCGGCGTAAAGTGGACATGCCAGTGCGGCCGCCGCGCCAGCCACGCCTTGACCGCCGCCGTCTTGTGGGTGGCGTAGTTGTCCATGACGATGTGGATGTCCAGCTCGTCGGGAACGCGTCGGTCGATCTCCTTCAGGAAGTCGAGAAACTCCCTGGCCCGGTGGCGCCTGTAGCACTTGCCGATGACGAAGCCGGTAGCGACATCGAGGGCTGCGAACAGCGAGGTCGTTCCGTGGCGCTTGTAATCGTGCGTGCGCCGCTCAGGCATGCCCGGCAACATCGGCAGGACCGGCTGTGTACGGTCGAGCGCCTGGATCTGGCTCTTCTCGTCGACGCAGAGCACCAGCGCGCGGTCCGGCGGCGAGAGATACAGGCCTATGATGTCGCGGACCTTGTCCACGAAGTGCGGATCGCCCGACAGCTTGAACGTCTCCGAGCGGTGCGGCTGCAAGCCGAAGGCGCCCCAGATGCGCCAGATCGTCGTGTGCGAAAGGCCGCTTTCCCTGGCCATCGAGCGCAACGACCAATGGGTGGCGTCCGCCGGCGTCGCGCTGAGCGTCCGCTCGACAACCTTGGCCACCTGATCGTCCGTGAGCGTTCGCGGCCGTCCCGGCCGAGGCTCATCCGACAGGCCGTCGATGCGCTCCTTCAGGAAGCGCCGGCGCCACTTGCCGACCGTGTGCTCGTGCACGCCGAGTTCGATTGCCACCGCCTTGTTGGTCAGGCCGTCTGCGCAGCGCAGGATCATGCGGCAGCGATCGGACAGCGAGCGCGCGACCCGGCGGCGTCGAGCCTGACGTTCAAGATACGACCGCTCTTCATCGCTCAGAACCAGGACCGCCATCGGCCGGCCAACGCCACGTGCCATCAGAAAGACCTCCATAATCCAACTCCGATGGCTATTGTATAATGCGATCTACTTCAATTCCACGTGACTAGATCCCTTTCCAAGAATGGGGGCCAGCCAGTCAATTCTATGCGCCGCGCTTGGGAAAGACGCTCTTGAAGAACGCCAAGCGTATCCGCAGGGGTCGAGCCAATAGGGTGGACTGAAATTTCATAGTATCCGCTGGGAAGCCGTTCAGAGGAATCAGAACTTAAGTGATTCGTTAATGCCCCCCATCTTTCGAAGCTGGCCGTACGAAAATCCTCGAATTCCTGTTCCGAAGCCGATGTGTCAGCCTCGGTTTCGGCACGGCCCAGTACTATTGATATTATCGCGCTCAGCATGTCTTCGCGATTGGCCTGTACGCAGCGACGCAGGAGTATCCGCCATTCCTCAGCGGTCTGCGGCTCCTCGCTGCGCGGACCGGGTTTTCTGATGTAACAACAATGTTGCTGGATGGTGCCCTGACGGGTCCGCTTGCTGATAACGGGGACGGATAAGTCGCTCGGCACAGCGATAACGGGATGGTCGACTCCTGTAGTTGGATGGGTGATCGCATGGAGTTGACAATGAAAGGCCGGATCTGCGTAGCGCCGGATGACGGAATTGATCGCATCTTGCGTGATCTCACCAACGTCGGGAGGGCGCGCGATGGAACTTAGCGAATCGGCCTGTTCGTCGAATCCAAGGACCAGAAAGCCGCCTCCGTGATTGGCTAGCGCGATGCAAGCCTTGTCCAGAGTAGCTTTGCCCTCCTCCTGGGCGAGGTCTAGCCAAGTCTTATACACGACCGCAATGTCTTCTCGCGGTTCGCTGATCAGAGGTTGCAGATCGAATCTCATTTCAAACCAGGCAGTTGAGGGTCGTCGGGCTTCGACGGCTTCGGCAATAGTTCTTTAACCGGCAAGCTATAGGCGCGCACTCGACAACAGCTGGGAGCGTGTCCCCGGGCTGTGGATCGTATGAATTCGTGCGAGTGGGGGCGGCCATTGCAGCGCAAACCCTCAAACCCATAATCCGTCCGTTGCGAAGTGTAGTGCCGGTTCAAAGGCGCTTCCGCCGCGTTGCGACCGGTGAGGCTTTCGAGAGTGTGCTGCAGGGCTGGCAGGGAGTGTTGGCCGAGCGGGGAATCCTCTGGGAATAGCGGGAATTCTATCGTGCAGCGAGGCCCGTCGGCGGACGGGGACGGCGGTGCCGCTGGTGGAATACCCGCTCCTCTCTCGCGATCGCGGGCTATTGCGGCGCTACCACCGTCCCGCCGCGCGGAAGAGGATGCCGTGTTCGGCGCTTCCGTCTGGCAGTTCGCTCCGCGTCAGTTCGAGGCCGAGGACGGCATCGGCACGGATGTGCCAACGCGCCCCGGTGCGCCAGGTCCGATATTCGCCAGCCAGCGCAACGCCCGCATAGGGCGTGGTCGTCCCGCGACCGAACGGGTCCTTGAGGCCGTAGCCGGCCTCCGTGTCCAGATGCGTTGCGGTCTGGCGCGCATGATGGGCTGGCGGGCGGGTGCTGTCAGCAAACGACAGGAGCCTTCCCGTCCCCCTATCCGGCAGCGTGCCGATCGACGGCGACAGGTTCAGCGACAGGCCCCGGCCCGACGGATCCGGCTCGAGGCGGAGCGAGGCCGATGCAATCCACTCGTCGAAGTCCGGGTCGCTGTGCGCAAGCAGCGTCCGGCCGTGCAGATCGACCGCCAGCCGGGATCCGGGATCGGCGTAGCGCAGGCGCGCGCCAGCCTCCACGCCGGCCCCTGTTTCCGCGTCGCCGCCGTCATGGCGCAGACCCAGCTCAAGTTCCGGCGTCAGGGCCCGTCCGCTGCCGTCGAGCCGGTAGCTGCGCGAGCCTTCGAGCAGGAGCCGCAGTCGGGTCGTCCCGGCCTGCGTCGCGGCTGTGTCCGGCGCGGCTGCAGAAGCGATCTGTACCAGGATCGCATCTGCACGCACCACCAGGGCAAACCCGTCGGAGCGGGCGGGTTCCAGCAGCGCGCCGCGCAGTCCCGCCGCCGCCAGCCGCATGTCGAGGCCGGCGCGCGCTACAGATGCAGTCCCATCGGCGCGGGCGATCGTCAACTTGCCCGTGCCGTAGCCCACCAGCCCCCAGGCCCTGACTCGGTCGTCGATGTCGTAGCGCAGATAGGGCAAGACCCCGGTCAGGGAGCTCTCGATCCGCCCGTGGCCCGCTTCGGGCAGGCCCCAGGAACCCGCGCCTTCGCCGACCGACAGCGCCATGCCGACGAGCCAGCGTTCCCAGGCGGCGTCGAGGCCGACGGTCCCGGTCGTCACGCGCCCGTCCACCAGTGCGGTTCCTGTCGTGCCGGGGGTCGCGCCGTCGAAGCCGCCGGTCGTGAACCGGCCCCAGGCCGTCCAGGCCGTCCGCCCGGCGCCGGCGCGGGCGCCCGACAGGTGGAACGCACTCCCGGACAGCAGATCGTGTACCGGCAATGTCCCCCGGGCCGGGGCATGCGGGCCGGCCGGGCCGTCCAGCAAGGTGGACAGGGTCCCGCCGGACCCAGCCCCGGGATCGTCCTCCGGGTCTCCGGCGGACGGGAGATCGAAGGCCCGCCCGCCCAGCGTCACCTGGCGCGTGCCCTCGGACGGTCCCGAGAGCAGCCTGTCCGACACCGCGTCGACCACCTGTTCCGCCACCGTGCGCCCGAAGCGCGCGATCCAGGCCTTGGGGACCGGGTCGCCGTTGGCGATCGTGCCTACGGCCTCGCCGTCCGCGATGCGCGCGCCTGTCGGGTTCGACAGCCGCAGGACGAACCTCTCGTTCCCTTCGTCGATCGCGTCGTCCAGCAACTCCACTGAAACGGTCTTCGCGGTCCCGCCCGGTGCGAAGGTCAGCGTACCGCGCGCCGCCCGGTAGTCCGACCCGGCCCGCGCCGTGCCGTCGGCCGTGGCGTAGTCCACCGTCACCCTCCCGGCCCGCGCCTGGCCGATCGTGACCCGGAAGTCCGCGGCGCCATCGCGCCCTTCCACCGCCCGGACATCGGCCACCGACAGCCCCTGCGAGGCCGCCCGGCCGGCCGGGCAGGGTCCGAGCGTCAGGACGCCGTCGCAGTTGCTGACTTCGTCCAATTCGGTCCACGGCACGGTGATGCTCGAGACCATGTAGGGATAGGTCCAAAAGACGGTTGAATGATGGGCCCAGGCCGGTTCGCAACCGGCCGTGATGGTGCAGTTGTAGCTTTCGCCGGAGATTGACGCGGTGGCGGCGAGGTTGTCCGTGCCGCAGGTCCAGATGGCGGAACTTGCTTCCACAAACCTGGAGCGACACCCGGCGTCCGTCACGACATCTGACCGGTTGCAGAGCGTGCTCGAATCCGAGCAGCAAAATATCCCCCCGATCCGGTGGATGGTGGAGTCGTCTCTCCGGGCCCCGTCGTCGAGGGTCAATGTCCGGTCCCTGGCGTCCCTCAGGTCGACCCTCGCGACGACCCTGCCGTAGGCTGGGCACATGTTCTGGACATGGAAGCTGTTCATCTTGGACGCGGCCCGGATTCCCTGCCCGGCGCTCAGGCATTCCGCATCCCGGTGGCTCACCCGTTTGCTTTTCTCGCAGGCGGCCTCCGCTGGTATCGCCAGCAAAGCCAGAACGGCGACGGCCAGCGCCACGGCGGCGAACGGCCAACCCGATCCCGCCACCCGTCTTCGTGGCTGCGCACCGCCCCGGCGGGGGACACGCGGTGGGAACGGACCCTGCGTTGCGCCCGTCGGATACCCTGGCAAGAGATGGGGAGGACGCCGGCTTCCCGCAGGCTCGGTGGCTGGCGCCAACCGGGATCCTGCCGATCGCGTCCCGCGCCGATCCGGGCGATTGCCTTCCTGGACCATGGTGGTGCTCCTTGTATCGGAGCGGCCGGCCGCATGTCCTTCACAACTTCATGTGGGCACTGGGGCGGCCCATTTAAAGTGGCGCTGGGTTTCTTTACCGCGGGGCGGTATCGCGCACATTGGTCTGAAGCATGTTGTTAAGCACAGGGCCTTGATCCTGTTAACGGCGGAGGAATAATGTAAGCATCCGCCGAAGACCGCAGGGGTTTCGGACTGAGTTTGGTCGTTGGAGGAGCGCCGGGATAAAGCGCGGGTCGGGATCTCAGCCTATGCGGCCTGATCGTGCCGCCGGTCGTCTTCCCAGTTCCACGGGAGGAGTTCGTCGAGCCGGGTCCGCAGTGTTCCGGCGATGCGGCCGAGGACATCCACATCGCGGTGGCGGTGATCCGGAAGCTTCCGGCGCGACCGGAGACCGCGGCGGCTATCTGCTCTTCCGCGGCCTCGATCCCGCCAACACGCCGCTGTTGTTGAGCATGCAACTTTGATGGAGTGGACGCCTCTATAGCGCGGCGATCTGGATGAGAGCCGCGCGTCAAATGGAATGGACGCCTCCCACCCCTGATGCCGGAGGGCTGGAGGGCTGAGGTGGACCCTCACGGGCCGACGGCATCAAAGTGCCAAGTGGGAAGAGCGAGCTCTTCCCAGGCAAACCGGAGGTTCCGAGGTGAAGATTAGCAGAACGGTCGTGGGCGTGGATACGGCGAAGCGGGTGTTTCAACTGTATTGGGTCGGCATGGAGACGGGCGAGATCGTGGATTTACGGCTGACAAGGACGAAGTTCCTCGAACACTTCGCCAAGCTCTCGCCGCCGAGCACCACCCGGGCGTGGGCGAAGCCCGACCAGGCCAGGCGGAAGTGGTAGAGCATGTGATCCAGAGGCTGGCCGGCGACGCTCACGCCGAGAGAGCCCATATGGGTGAAGTCCGAGAAGCCGCGGTGGCCCGGTTCATGCGTCTGGCGGAAGATCACCTCCTGCTCGGGGCCGTGCTCGGCGCGCCAAGCGCGGATCCGCCGCTCCAGGGTGCGCCGGACGCCGGGATCCAGGTCCGGGTGCCGCTGCATCAGCGCTTCGAACACGCCCACCGGGCGGATGCCCGGACTGTTCTCCAGGATCGGCACCACCTCGGTCTCGAAGATATCGGCCAGAGGGTCCGGCCGGCGCCGGCCCCGTGGTGCCGCCTTCCCCGAAAGGAGGGACGGATCCTCGGCGAGCCGATATCCCTTGGCGCGGCTGAAGCCTGCCTTCGCGGCCGCGACGTCGATTGTGTGGGTCTTCTTCAGGGTCATGAAAAGCCTCTTCTGGCGATCGGTGACGTGGCGACCGGGCACCCCTGCGCTCTCCTCCGACTCGGGAAAGCCCAAGTGTTGCCCAACCGGCCACCGACGCCAGGAGGCCCGGGGCGAAATCTTCGCAAGGCGGCGGCCTGAAACTCCGGTCGGGCTACGCCCTCCCTCCGTTCCAGGCCGCCCACCCGCACACCCAGGGCAAAGAGCGCGTTGCCGAGGTGGGTCCCTGGCTCGATCTGGACGAAGTTCACAACTGCAACGGCAGGCTGACGCGCGGGCCTTGCCCCCGTCCCCAACCCGGCGCGAGCTGGTTGTCCGTAGGGGCGACGCATGCGTCGCCCCTACGGTCCCGCCCACGTGAATGGACGTACGATCAGCGTGAAACGGTCCTGTACGGGCGGCAATACCGATTTCATCAACATGCTGGCGGATGATAGGCTCATGTCGAAGAGGATCTCCAAGATGGAGTCCGTCCAGTCGTAGCTGGAATGAGCGACTGGAAAGCCGCAACATCCACATCGTTACGCCCGAGAACGACGCACTTCCCGGAGGCTTGTCATGGTCACCCGGCCCGACATGGCCCGGCATTTCACCGAGGTCTCCCCGGTCTACCGGTCCGTTCGCACGACCGACCGGGAACCGGTGGAACGAATCGCACGGGAGCTCGAAGGTCTGGCCAAGCCGAGAGGCGCGGACATCGGCTGCGGCGCCGGGCGCTATGTCCTGTTGATGTTCGAGACGATACCGCATCTCTTTCTCGCCTGCGTCGATGCCAACCCTGCAATGCTGAAACAGGTCGACGGGTTGCTCAGGGCCAACGGAATCGACAAGTTCGAGACGCGACAGTCGACCGTTGAACGTCTCGAGCTCGAGCCCGGCGAGTGCGACTTCGTGTCCTCCTTCAACGCCGTGCATCATTTCGACTTTCCGGCCTTCCTCGGGAAATCGCGCGACGGGCTAGCCGAAGACGGACGACTGTTCGTCTATACGCGGCTGCCCGAACAGAACTCGCGCAGCGTCTGGGGCCGGTATTTTCCGGGTTTTGTCGAAAAGGAAACACGACTGCTGACACTCGGCGACATCCACGGGGCAATCGAGGACACCCCAGGGCTCAGGTTCTGCGGTGCGACATGTTTGAGGTATCGCCGGCAAGCACCGCTCGAGCGCCTCCTCGAGCAGGCCAGGAACCGGCACTATTCGACGTTCTCTCTCTACGAACCGGACGCTTTTGAAGAGGCGCTGGCTGCCTTCCGAACGATCATCGAACGTCGTTTTGCCGATCCCGTCGAATGGTACGACGAGAATGTCCTCATCCACGCGGTGCGCGACGACGACGGGTGAGAAATGTGGGCGGGCCCCGCGACTCTACAACTCGTCATCAATACGCGTGGCCGAGTCGCCGCGGACGGATACCCGCCCGCAGCTACCGGGCTGTGATATTCCATGAAGAATGAGTCTGGTTGTTGCCGTGAGATGACCAGTGAATGCCAAGCGCTCCGGCTTCGCTCGTACGCTTCTCGTCTATCCCCATTCCTGCACCTTTCCCCACCTGTCGGCGGGGAAGGGTGCGACTATCCTTCGTTCAACTGCGTGCCCGTCGGTCCGAGGCGAAGACGAAGCCTTGCTCGTCATGAGCTCTCATAATGAGGGCGTCCCGATGTTGCGCGGCAGTGATTTCACGAATAGTCCTGGTTCGAAGTCTGCCGGTCAGAGCCGGCCTGTCTTGATGATCCTCCAACACCTCCGCCCATGCCTGAGTTGCGCGCCCCAGTCGGTGACAGCCCTCCGGATTCGATGAAAGACGTGAGTTCGCGAAGCGCCGCGTCCTCGCGCATCTGCCGGGGCGGGCTCTTCATGTAGTAGGCGCTGGGCGCCTCGAGCGGACCGGCCAGTCCCAGCACGAGACCGAGTTTGGCGCACCGCACCGCGTCGATCACCACACCCGCGCTGTTGGGGGAGTCCTGGACCGAGAGCCTGAGCTCCAGATCGAGCGGTACGTCACCGAAGCCTCGCCCCTCCATACGAATGAAGGCGATCTTGTTGTCGTCCTGCCACGGGACGTAATCGGAAGGACCGATGTGGATGTCGTGACTGTCCAATCGCTCATCGAGCTGGCTCTGAACCGATTCCGTCTTCGATCGCTTCTTGGACCGGAGACGGGCACGCTCCAGCATGTTGAGAAAATCGGTATTTCCTCCGGTGTTGAGCTGGTAGGTCCGGTCGAGCTTGACCCCCCTGTCCGCGAAGAGGCGGCAGAGGGTGCGGTGGACGATGGTCGCGCCTACTTGACTCTTGATGTCGTCGCCGATGATCGGGAGGCCGGCCGCTCGGAATCGCTCCCCCCACTCGACGTCGGAGGCCAGGAAGACCGGCACGCAGTTGACCAGTGCGACGCCGGCATCGAGACAGGCTCGGGCGTAGTGACGGACGGCCTGCTCCGATCCGACCGGCAGGTAACAGATGAGCACATCGGCTCCTGCCGAGCGCAGCGCGGCCGTCACGTCCACAGGGGCTTCGTCGGCGGGGCGGAACGCTTCGTCCTCGGGATAGTCCCCCATGTGGCCCGCGACCCCGTCGAGAACCGGCCCCATATGAACGGTCACCCCCCCTGCCGGCAATACGGGTTGAAAAACCCGAGCGCAGTTCGGCGCTGCGAACACCGCGTCCTCCAGCGAGTGGCCGACTTTGCGTTGATCGATGTCGAACGCCGCAACGATCTCGATGTCCGAGGCGTGCCAGCCACCAATGCTCTCGTGCATCAGTCCTGTCCATTGCGATGTGTTACCCGTGCGGTAGTACTCGATGCCTTGAATCAGCGAGCTGGCACAGTTGCCGATACCGGCAATCGCGACACGAATTTTGTCCATGCGTGGCTCCTGTTTTCTGTGGCTATGTGGTTACGGCAAAGCGGACCGAGCGCTCGGGTCACGGGTCCGCGCTGTCCTGATCGAAAGGCTCACCGCGCCGATCCCGGCCGATGCCATGATCCTCTCCGGAGTTGGAATCAGGGGGCCCGAGCAACCGCGTCCGGTCCTCTGCGCTCAGGCCCAACAACCCGGCGATCGGCTCGATTCGATCGGCCGAGAGAGCTCCGCGACGCCGGGCCTCGGTGGCCAGCGCGAGCAAGCGCGATACGAAGGCGTCGTGCTCGCGTTCTCGCCCGCCCTCCAGCCGTCCCACCGCGTGCAAGGCGCGGTCGCTCTCTCCCTCTTGCGCTGTGTCGATCAATCGGTCGCGTGCGTCATCCGAAAGGAAACGGAGATTTCTGAGCACATGCGCGACGAGGGATCGAGTCACGCCGAAGTAACCAGCAACCTGAGACAGCTCGAAGGTGTTGAATCCCCAACTCCCACGGCGGGATCGACCGCTCGCTCGGACCCGCGATTGGTCTTTGGGGACCGCGGCCTGGTCGGAGAAGACCTCCAACACGCCCCCGAGGCTCGCCGCCATGGTGTCCCGGCCAATCGAATGGAGATAGCGCTCTACTCCCTTTGCAGGCATGAGGAACCGGCTCGCGAAGGCATTGGCGCGCACCTCGTGGCGATGGCCCATGTCGTCCCTGCGGCAGATGAGCCAGCGCCGCTCGGATTCGAAAAACAGATGGGCGAGCCCATGGACCATCCAGAATCGCCGTTCCTCCGGGCTGGAGTTCCGGTTGACGATGACCAGCGGTCCTGTTTCCGGCGTATGCAAATACAAGCACAAGACGGATTCCGGTAGCGCGAGGCGCGAGATCCGCACCCTCAAGGTCGCCAGGGTTTCAGGGACGTCACGGATGGGCGCCGAACCCAGATCCAGACGCCGTCGCTCGTCCTCGGCAACCGTGTAGCCTTGATGAGCGGCCTCCCAGTGGGTTCGCGAGTTCGTCCCCCGAAACGCGAACGCCTGGGGGGCGTAGACGTCGACACCGAGCTCGGCCTCGATCCTCGTGAGCTGCCTGGAAAGCTCGATCAGACGCTCGATGTCCGCACGCAATCCGGCCAAATCCGTTTCCAACCCCAGCAGAGCGCCGAGAATGTCGTCGAGTATACTGTCCTTCTCCGCGACCGAGACGCCGGCCGCCTGCCCGACACCGGTTAACAGCGTCGTGGGACTATGCCGGAATATGGCCGAGAACCGGACCACCTCGTCAGCGGTGACATCGCGATTTCCGGACTCGATCTGCGTCACCGCCGAGCGTGACAGCCCCACCTGCCTTCCCACTTCGGACTGGCTCATGCCCGATCCGATCCGAAGCTGGCGCAGTCGTCGGCTGAGCTCGTTCATGTGTGACGATCCGTGGAAACAGTTATTGCATATGCGACCGATTATCTAACAAATGCACCGAGAGAATGCAAGAATGTATGAAAAAAGAACGCATTCTCAGGTACTGACTCGCCATGAGACCGTGCACTGGCATGCAGTATTCACTTCCGGCAGGAGCGGCCCGAGGGAGCACCACCGCCGGCGGCGGGAGATGTTCGTGCCGCTGATCCATCCGCCGGGCCATGGGCAGGCGGACTTCGGCGAGGCGCGTGCGGTGATCGGGGGTGTGGCGCGCAAGGCGCACTTCTTCGTATTCGATCTGCCGCACAGCGACGCCTGCTATGTGCGGCCCGCAGCCGACCCGGCGGCGGCGGCGAAGCCAGAAGCGGCCCGACCACCGCAAGTCGACAGGCTGCGCAACAAGGCGTGGCGAACCGTGGCCTTGCAAGGCGGAAATTGCAGGTCTGGAAACCGCGCCCTGGCTGTTCAACTGGCCTGCCGGAGTATGGTTTGTTCACGCATTCGGGGAGAGGAAAACACAGTTGGAAAATGTACCCGCCACTGGTCGCCAAGCCGCGCCGTAATGCGACGCCTGGAGACAATGTCGAGATAGCAATGACCGGATAGAATACCAGTGTAATAGGAGGATTGTCGCTCCGTGGCGAATGTGGTTACCGTATGGCATCTCGCGGTAACGTTACGAATCGTAGTGTAGAAATTGATCAATTTTTCTTGAAAACGACGCCAAGCCGCGCCGTGTGACGACAGGGGTTATACCTGATTCTGTTCCCCGCTTACGTCCGGGCTTCTATACTGAGGATCAGTAAGTTAGCGCGGGCAACCGGTAATGCCGACAGGCACAAGAATCACCAAAGGAACCGTCGACAGAATCGTTGCGGACGGACGGGACAGGATCTACTGGGATGACGACCTGGAGGGTTTCGGGCTCTGTGCCCGTCCCTCCGGCCACAAGGCCTATGTCGTGCGGTTCCGCGCCGGCGGACGGACGCACCGCGTCACGCTGGGCCCCCACGGTGTGTTGACCCCCGAAGCGGCGCGCCGGCGCGCCCTTGCCGTTCTCGCCGAGATGTGGAACGGCGGCGATCCGGTTGCGGCCCGGGACGCCGATCGGGCGGCGGGCTCGGTGGCGGATTTGTGCGAACGGTTTCTTGAGGAATATGTCGAGATCCACTGCAAGCCGGGAACCGTGCGCGAGTACACCCGGTTGCTGAGGAAGATCGTGGTTCCCGCGATCGGCAGGCGGAAGGCGGCGGATATCCGGAGAAGGGACGTAGCTGCGTTGCATTTCAATCTGCGTGATACCCGATATCAGGCGAACCGGACGCTCGCCCTGCTGTCGAAGATGTTCAACATGGCCGAGATCTGGGAGTTGCGTCCTGACGGCTCCAACCCGTGCCGGCACATCAGGCGCTATAGGGAAGAGAGCCGGGAGCGGTTCCTGAGCGTCGAGGAATTCCGGCGCCTCGGCAAGGTTCTCGACGATGTCCTCGTGGACGGTTCGGAGTCCCATTCGGCCGTGACGGCGATTCGCCTGCTCATGTTGACCGGCTGCCGGCTCTCGGAAATCCTGACGCTGCGCTGGGCGCATGTTGACCTGGCCGCCGGCGAGTTGAATCTGCTCGACACCAAAACGGGCGGCCGGGCGGTGCCGCTGGCGCCGGCGGCGGTGCGCCTGCTGGCCGATCTGCCGCGCAAGCGGGGCAATCCCTAGGTCATACCCGGCCGAAAGCGGGGCGCGCATCTCGTTGACCTCCAGCCGCCCTGGCAGCGCATCCGGGCGCGGGCCGACCTGCAGGGCGTCCGGATCCACGACCTGAGGCACGGCTTTGCGTCGCGCACGCTGGCGCTCGGGGAGAGCCTGCCGATGATCGGCAAGATCCTGGGCCACACCCAGATACAGACCACGGCGCGTTATGCACATCTCGCCCGCGACATGGTGGTCACGTCGGTCTCCCGGATCGGCGACAGCATCGAGCAGGATCTCGGGCTGGGCGGCTGACCAAACGTCGGCACAACGAGCGGTGACTGCGCTCTCGTGCGGACGGTCGGACCGTCGCGGTGATCGGTCCTTTCCGGAAACCAAAAACAGCGGCCAGGACCCGCGGATGCGGCTTGGGGGACCCGGGGATACAATTGCGTTCTACATCCAGACGCCCGGCGGCAGTGGCTGGCGACGAGTTGGGCGCAGAACCCGCTCACGAGTGGCATGAATTAAGAATGCGTCGCGTGAGGGGCGGACGCGCGGACATCGTTGGCAATGATCGGTTATGCATCGAGCGGTCGGAGGAAAAGCGCGACCGGAATGGAGTGAAGGTAACGGCCATATCGAGGCAGATTTATGGCACAGAACGTGTTCGTAAACCCGAAAGTCGCGCCGGTTCATGACAGTGATAAGGATCGCAGACAGGGACACGCTGGCGGCGGCGGCGGCTCCTTGAGGTTTCCTGCGCCGCTTTCCACGGCTTAGACCCGTTAGAATCCTTCAATCATGCCAGTCGTTTCGGGCAATTGTAAGGTTTTTAGTGCTGGCGGATCGACAGGAGCCCGTGATGGCGCCGTTGTTTCTGGCCCGATCGTAACCGTTGCGCGGATCATGCCGGGGAGCGTCGCTGCCGCAGGGCGGCGGTTCGTGGCGCGATTAGACGCGCTGCAATTTGCTTTCGATTCTCAGGGATCTTCTGGGAATGGATATTGAACCATCTGTCAAGCCGCGCATCCCGTTCAGTTGTAAGGCGAAGTTATTCCTCCGGTCCAAGCGTTGCTAGACGTCTTTAGAAGGAAGAATTTAGATCAGAGGAACGGTGTGGTTAGGACGAACATGCAGGTGAGCAGATTGGAAAGATCACAACCAGTAAAGCCAAGCAATCCGAGCGTGGTCATTCTATAGCGCGGCTGACGTTGCGATTGACGGATCAAAAGTAAGTGTTCTCTAGTGTTCAGTTAAAGCCGAAAACACGATTATGTTGACGCTCTTGAGCACCGGTGAAGTCGGCACAATCAAAGACGTCAACTTGGCTCCGATCAACCGCGGTCCCGGTTATTGCGGTGGCCAATCGGACTGACCCGCAATCAGTCTATGTGCGATCGTAGGATTGCCCTAACTGTGATTAGCATATCTTTGTAATCATTGATGTTTTCGTGGTTTCCTGTCATGCAGATACTTGGCCGTCGCCGTGCCGCGGGAATCGGCGGAGAATCGTTCTAATTCTGTTGTCTGGCGCTTGGCTTGTGGGCATGGCGAAATCGGGCTCACGGACCACCCGACGCGTACGGTTTAGCTGGCTGCCTGGCACCGTCTGGTGCAGCGTCAGGCGAGGCGCCGCGCGGCCTGCCAGCGGCGCGCGGCCACCACCGCCCAAATTCCCTCGGCGATCAGGAAGGGATAGGAATCGATCAGGTAGGCGTAGACCGCGGCGAGGGAGCAGCCGGCCGCGAAGGCCGCGATGAAGAACGTGCCGCGTCTCTCGAGAGCGTAGCACGTGACCATCGTCGCGATGGCAACGATGCCGAGGATTTCTACCAGGGGCGGGGCCGTCATGACGGGTCGCCCCCGGGCCTGTCACCGTGGGGCGGCTCGGGGAGTGGCGCGTCCCAACCGGCGAGCTTCGCGCATTCGGTCGCGGGGTTCGCGAACCGCCGGGTGACGAGCGCCCGGTCATGGAACCGCCGGTGGCTGGAGACGCGATGCCGGAGATCCACCGGGTCCATTTTTTCGCAATAGCGGATAGTCGAGTCTGGCACGCCAAGCCGGGCCGTAACCTCGCCGATCGTCATCGTCGGACTCCCTTCCGCCGTACCCGCCTGTGGCGCAATTTAGCGCGACGAGCAGGCCGGCACCCATCGCGTCGAGCGCGATCCCGATGGGCTCGATAGTCGACACGGAGCCGAACGCCACTCGGGAGACGGCCCGGAGAGTTGGAGACCACATCGGACATGTTGCGTCATCCGAACGGGAGCGAGATGTCTCGCGCACCCGGTTCGCGCGATGGACGGCCCGCTCAGCGCGGTGCTGTCGCAACGCCGTATTTGGCACCCCGCGCACCAGTTCGCTACAATTGTCATGGTCGGGCTCGCGTCCTGGAAACTGCGCATTCTAGCGTGCCGCGATGAAACGTCTCTAACCGGAGGGCATGTCATGGACGGGCACGAAGCGATCGAGAACCGCATTGCGCCGGGTGCGGAGACGGATTCGTCGGTCTATGTGTCGTCGCTTCAACTCACGAAAGGACAGCCGCCGCCCATCGCGGCGAATGGCGGCTTGTCATACATGTCGCTCGATCGGGACGGGGATGCGGGAACGGCCGCGGCGATCCAGGCGGCGCTCGTCCAGGTCGCCGAAGGGCGTGTGCAGGCGTTTATCGATCGGATCGAAAGCGCGCCCCCCGGCCCCATCGAGACCGAGTGGGGCCCCGGGTTCCGCGAATACGAGGAATGCCTGGAGTATATTCGGGCGAACAACATCGAGGCCCCCGAAGGCGGTTTGGCGCTTCCGCTGCGATACACTGCGCACGAACAACCGTCCTACTCCATCGTTTCGTCCAACGCGCTCTGGCGGGACCCGGCGCGCGCGGCGGAGGCGAAAGAGTTGCGCAAGGCCGAAGAGAACAACGGGCGGCGCAGCCTCTACTTCCCGCAGGTGATGCGCGACGCACGCCGCATCGGGGAGTACTACCCCGGGCTATCGGTCGAGAGCCCCGAATGCATGGACAAGCTCGGCGTCTCGCTGGCGCATCTCGAATCCAAATGCGAGAACTTCTACGACTCGGCGGAGGTGGAACGCGTGTTCTACCCGGAGATCGAGAAGCTCCTGCTGTCGTTCTTCCCGGATGCGACCGATGCGCTCGTCTACAACCACGACATCTTCGACAAGGACTATCAGGGCGACCGCACGGAAGACCAGGACGCCAAGAACCCGGGCGTGAACGCCAACTACGTCAACCTCGTGCACAACGACCTGAACGACAACAGCGGCCGGGTACGCTGCCGCGAGTTGCTGACGAAGAACCTGCGGAACTTCGGGCGCGAGCAGCACTACACGGAGGCAGAGGCTGACGAGAAGATGTCGCGGCGATTCATGTCGATCAATCTCGCCAAGCCGATGGAAACCGTAGGCCAGTTCCCCTTCGTTCTCTGCGCCTGGCCCTCTTTCGCCGACCAGCCCTACATCACGAATTATCGCGTCTACGACGACCGCGTCGGCGAGACCACGCGTTTCACCTACCGGCCCGACCACGAGTGGTACTGGTTTCCCCAGCAGAAGCCGACCGAGGTCTCGATGCTCAAATGCTACGACACCATCGCCGACGGCTCCGTCTCACGCTGGTCTTTCCACACGGCCTGCATCGACCCGACCGCGCCCTCCGACGCGCCCTGTCGTAAGAACGCCGTGGTCCGCGCCTTTGTCTTCTTCTAAATGCTTGAGCGGAACTGCAGATCGCGTTGGCGTTTCGGCAAAAATCCGGCGGTCCAATCGACGTAGGGGTTTCGACACCAACGCTTGACCCACCTGCGCGGAAGGCCATGCGGCGCGGATTCTCTCCGCACCGTAAGACGCCAACGCCAACACCACGCGCTTCGCTCGCTGTCGCAATCTTGCCCTGCCGCGGCCGGATCACCCGGCCGCCTTACCCCTGCGCCGTTCACAGCCTCACAACCGGTACGGCCTGCCGCGCAACTCAGGCGCGACGAAGCGCCATTGCGGCCTCGCGCTCGGCCTTCGGGTACCAGGCGAGGTGGTGGTGGTCCTTGGAGACCGGTCTTGCGTTGTCCTCCATGCAGGTCCACGACCCGCCGTCGTCTTCGCTGACGTAGATCTCCCCCGTTGCGGTGCCGACGGCAAGCATCATGCCGCCGTCCCAATGGTGCAGGCAGAGCGCCTCGAATGCCGGTGCCATCGGGCTCGGCATGCCGTGATCGAGCTCGAGCCAAGTGCGGCCGCCGTCGGTGCTGCGCGCGATGATCGAATCGGCCATCGGATCGCTGAACCACTTGCCCGGATCGTTGCGCGCACCGCCCAGGAACAGCGTGTCGTCGTCGCGCGGATCGAAAAACAAAAAGTCGGGATAGCCGATCCGCCCGGCCCGCGGCATCAAGTGCTCCCAGCTCTGGCCGCCATCGCCGCTGCGGTAGAGCCCCTCGCCGGTGGCGAGATAGAACAGCCGCGGGTCGTTCGTGCTGATCACGAGCCGGTGGACGTCGTGATAGGCGATATCGTCGGCTTCGGCGTAGCCAGCGAGCGCGGTCCAGGTCTGACCGTCGTCGTCGGTCTGCAGCAGCGCACCCTGCTCGACCAGGGCATAAATGGTCCGCTCCCGCGTCGGGTGGAAGACAACCGACTTCACGTGCGCCAGGTGCGGCGGCGGCGGAAATGTCCATTTGTCGGTGCCGGGGACCTCGCGCAGGCTTTCCGCCTCCCTCCAGGACTCGCCGAAATCCTCGCTGCGGTAGAGTGCCGCGGGCTCGGTACCAGCGAAGAGCGTCACCCGATCGCCGATCCGGCGCGCGGCGAGGCTGTAAATGTGCGGCCGGTCGAGCCCGTTGGTCAACCGGCGCCACGAGCCGACTTCGTCGTCGTTGACCCACAGCCCGCCATCGGCATGGGCGCCGGCGAACAGCTTGCCCGAGACCGGCTCGAAGAGCAGCGATCCGACATGGCACTCGGAGAGTGAGCGATCGGTCAGATGCCACGGCGCGCCTCGGCCCCCGCGCCGAAAGGTCGCTACACCTTCGACCGTCGCCACCACAAGACGGGTAGCCGGCCCGTCGCCCCGGCTCAAATTGTCTCCGTTCGGGGAAAGATACGCGGTCGTCTCACCCATCGATCGATCCTCCGCTTCATGGTCCGTCGGCGCCGATCTAAGCACGGTTCGCCGCGGCACCGATACCGCCCGTTTCCTTGGCCTCCCGAGGTGCAGCAAATGGAAGGGCGCGGGGCCTCAATAGAGCGGGTTTTGGCTGGGAAGAATGCGCGCGAGAGATCGCACCGGTGCTGTTGGCCCGGAACCGGGTAACCAAGAACGAGCGCTCAGGCGCCCCGACGGAGCTCGCTGAGCATCACCTGTTCCGAGTGACAGGTAAGGCCAAGATTCTTCGACAAGGGTGATGCGCGGCCCGGCAAACCGTCAGACCCACAATCTGCCTGGAGAGGTTTACGGTCGTGGCCTCGGAATGTGCCGAAAACCTCCGGATTTTGGGGCAATATCGGGATTGTCTTCATACCTGATAGCAGCCCGCCAGGGAGCGCTGGGAATTCACCGGGAATCTCTGGAACTCGACAACATGGCCTCTGGTGGCGACGAACGACGGAGCCGTGACCATCCTGCGAGCTGTCGACAAGTGGCTGCGGTCTACCCCGGTGGTCTTCCGCTTTTCTCCAGCGCCGCGTCGCGCACCGCCTGTTGGAGCAACCGGAATGTCGCGAGGTCCTCGGCCGAGCGCCGGGCGATGAAGCCGGTCCGGTAGCGGTGGCGTCCGAACCTGACCGGCAGGGGCTGGAGGTCGCGGTCGAATGCATGAAGGAACTTCAACGGCAGCCAGGCAAGATTCGGACCGGAAGCCATCGGAAACGGTCCGGCGGGGGCGGCGCGGATGACGGTCCGCGCCCGTCTGCAGGTGCGCTCATACAGGTCGTCCAGCACCCGGGAGAGCGACGGCCGGCCACCGGCATCGCCGTCCGCCGGCGCCGCACCGTCGTAGTCGACCCACGGCCAGCCGGCGAGGTCTTCGAGCCCGGCGCGTCGCGCGTGTAGCGGGTGGTCCTTGCGGGCGACGATCCCGGCCTCGACCTCGACGAAGACCTCGACCGCATCGCCGGCGGCGCGCTCGCCTGGCGGGGGATGCTGGAGGGGTTCTGGAGCGGCTTCCATCCGGCGCTCGAAAAGGCGGGTGCGCTGGAACGAGCCGCGGTGCTGCAGGCGGTCGAGGACCGCCTGCACGGGTTCCTGTTCGCCGACCTGCTCGAAGCGGGGTTCTCGCTGGAACGCGCGCTCAGCATCGCCGCGCAGGTCGCGAAGGACCAGGGACAGCGCGCGCGTGCGCAGCTGCTCCTGTCCTGGCGCCGGGCGCTGCTGGAAGACCGCTTCGCCGAGACGGCGGCGGACGCGCTCCCGGCGTCCGAGGCGATGATCTTCCACGCCTACGGGCGGGTGGACGCAGGGGTGCTGTTCGCGGCCGCCGCGCGGGTGGCGGAGATGCGCGACCGCCAGCTCTCGGCGGTATGGAAGGCATTGGCCATGCCGCTGGTGCTGGCGGTGGGCCTGGTGCTGCTGCTCTGGGCGACGGGGGGATACTTCGTGCCCGTGATCGAGACCGTGAGCCCGCCCGAGGAGTGGAGCACGGGCGCCCGCCTCTTCCGCAGCATGTCGACCTGGCTCCACGCCAACACCCTCCTGTTCGGGGGGATGATGGCCGCCCTCGTGGCCCTCACGGCGTGGGCGATGGTGGCCTGGAGAGGCGGCGAAGGCCGGTTCGGACACGGCGGTCCGGGCGCGCGGTTAGCCGCGGCGTGTGGGTCGTCGTCGTCGAATCCCCGGCCAAGGCGCGGACGGTCGAGCGGTTTCTCGGGGACGGCTGGCGGGTGGTGTTCGGCATCGGCGCCGGTATCGCCGGCTTCGCGGGAATCGTTCTCACACCGATCTGGGGGCTCCGGCCGCACGTCGGCATCGATGCCGTCATCCCGGCCTTCCTGATCGTCGTCCTCGGCGGTATCGGCAGCTTCTGGGGGGCCGTCTTCGGCGGAATACTGGTGGGCCTCGCGGTCGGGCTCACTGGTGCCTACGCCTCGGACTGGTCGCTGCTCTCGATGTATCTGCTGCTCATCGCGGTGGTGACGGTCCGCGCGCGCGGCCTCCTCGGCAAGAAGAGCGTGTTGGAGGCGTGAGAGATGGCCGCGTGGCAGTCCGTCGCAGGCCACTGGGTTTCCCGCGAAACCGCCCTCCTGCTCGTCCTCATGGCGACGCTTCCGCTCTGGATCGGGCCGGTCGGCCTCTACCAGTATCTGGGCATCGAGATCGCGATCTGGATGATCTATGGCCTCGGTTACAACCTGCTGCTCGGCTATTCGGGCCTGCCGAGCTTCGGGCACGGCGCCTTCTTCGGGATCGGCGCCTACGCGTTCGGGCTTTTCCAGCTTCGTGTCTTCGAAAGCCTCTGGCTCGGCATGGTCTGCGCCGTTGGCGCGGTATTCGTCGCGGGTGCCTTCGTGGCCTGCTTCCTGTCGCATCGCCGCGGTATCTACTTCGCGCTGCTGACCATCGCCTTCGGCCAGGTGTTCTGGTTCGTCGCCATCAAGTGGCACGCCGTCACCGGCGGTGAGGACGGATTGTTGAACATCCCGCGTCCCGCGCTGGAGCTCGGCGTCGTATCGCCGGCTCTGAGCGCGAACGCCACTTCTTCTACTTCGTTCTCTTCGTGCTCGCCGTCGTGACCCGCCGCCAACTTGCCTACAATGGCGCGACGCCCGATCACGGGATTGCGCTGCGGTTCTTGTTCCGCCGGTCGGGACTGCCGCCAGATCGCGCCCTTGCAGGCGGCAAGACCGGGCCGCCGACCTCAACCGCACATCCAACTGCCGACAACCACGATGCCGCCGCAGCGCCGTTCACTGCCGCATTGTCAGGAGATGCCTGGAGGGCGCGTCACATTGATTTCCGGCGATTCCCGTACGCTTTCCAATTGCCACCTCTTCCATCCTGGCCGCTTGGTGAAGCTCGGCAAATCATTGAGAGTCGTCCGCTTTCCAGGTCAGCAGGCAGCAACTCCGTTGATCTACGTCAGATATTCCACCTGAGGGTTGTCTAAGGAATCCCAAGGTGTTGTTCGGCGCTACGACCTGACCCCTCCAATGAGAACAAGATCAATGGGCTGTCGAGCCGATCGGCGTCGAACGAGCGCGCGGAACAACAAGTTGGCGGTCGAGCAGGATGCGAGGGGCTTCAGCCATGGCCGTCGGCGCCCGTCAGCAGGGTGGCGTAGTCAGCGCTCCGGGTGGCGGCGACGAAGGGCCGGGGCAGGTGCGGATAGCGGGTCGGCGGCGGAGAGGCGGCGATCAGCGCGCGCAGCAACGCCATCTCCCCGGTGGTGAAGTCGCGCCCGTGGTAGCGGCGCTCGACCTTGCCCGTCATTCCGACGCCATCGACAGGGCGCGCCTGCGTTCCTCGCTCATCGACCATGGAAGCCACGGCGACAGGTCCCGTGGTGGTCGGCCGCCATTGGCCGCGCATGCTCCCACCCATTCCTCCAGCCAGCGCAGGACGTCGATGCCGTTCATCTTGAGGGTGCCGACGATCGAGTACATCCGCGCCGTGAAAATCGCGCCGTCCGCCAGCTCCTCCAGCTCCCGTTCGGTATGAGCGAACAGGCCATCGACCGCCTCCTTCAGCGCGGCCTGCGCGGCTTCGACTCTGCCGTCTGCCGCTCGAGACGGTGATCGTAATGAACGATCCGCGTCTCGTTCAGCCGGTGGAGCACCGCGATCCGCTCAGTCCACTCCTGGCACCAGTCCGATCGCCCAAGAGCTACCCGCCGCACGGAACGGTGTACCGCCATTTCTCCTCTTGGCGCGATGACGGCTTGTGGGCGAGCATCAACCACTATCTCCTGATGGAGGTCCGCGAGGCCGAAGGGCCCGAGACCAACCTGTCCGCCGACATCGTTGATATTAAATTGATGAGAACCACGGAAAGCGCCGGCCCACGGGGCCTTGACACGGCCAAGTAGGTCAAGGGCCGCCAGCGTCATATCCTCACCCACACGGACAGTCTGCTAGTCGCAGCGCAGGTTCGCGCCGCCGACATTCAGGATCGCGACGACGCGCCCAACCTGCTCGGCTCCATCCGCTATGGCTTCCAGTGCATGCGCGATACCGATGGCGATTCGACCCGCTAGTCAGCCGCCGCTTGGTTGCTCCGTGTAGGCGCGCCAGCCGCCGTACTCGGAAATGTCGCGGTGTCGGCCTTCGGCCAGCTCGCGCGGGTAAAGGACGGCCTGGACGCGCCTGCCGTCCGACAGCGTCGCCTCCCCCCGATAGAGGTGAGGCGGCTCGCCAGTCTCGATGCGCGCCCACAGCGCGTCGTCCACCAGGTAGAGTTCTCCCTTCACCGAGACGCCGCCCACGCCCACCTCGAACATGCCTGGATGGCGGTCGTCGATGGAATACACGCGATAGGTCGGCGCCGTCTGGGCCTCTCCCAAGAACTTCGCCCCCTCGAGATTCCCGTACAGCTCGAGGCCCCGTATCAGCGTTCCCTTGACGAACAGCTCGAACGACACCGCATTCTCCTCCTACTGCATAATGGCTGTTCGGAAACCCCAGTGAAATCACATGCGAATGATGGCGGCCACGGGGTTTCCGTCCGGCGGTCCCGAATGTGAATCGACTTCGCCGCCCGACACGTAGTTCATCGTGTCTCCGATGACGGAGGCAATGACGGCATTGCCGACGGCGCGGGCCGGTTTGGTTCCGATATCGGAATCATCTTGCGTCGCGAAGCGCCGGCCCCGGCACGCCTCGTGACCGGGCACGACAACCTTCGCTAGCACGTTCACGACCCTCTCAAGGTTGGATTCGGAGGGGCAGCAGGCGAAGTCGAGCTCTGCGCTCCTCAACGCCCCCTTCACGCCGTTCGCGTCCATCAGATCCTTCATGATGCTGTGGCCGATGCGAAAATCGCTCACTGTCTGGGAAGAATTGCCCAGGACGACGACCTCGGCGCGGAACTTCTCTCCCCTGACGATGTCGAAGAGACGCTGGAGTAGAGCGAGAAATCGCGGCGCACCACCTGATTGCTCAGCCTCCCCTTGGGAATTTCGCCGGTCTCGAGGCCGACGTCCAGAGCTGAGGCATCGTTCGGGTAGCACATCGAGTAAAATGGGTGACGCCCGTTTCCTCGGCCACGACGGTTTGCCCTGGCTCTTAGCATCGGCGATGTGCGGATGGCTGTCTTCCCGTTCATCGCGGGATAGTACAACGCGCGACGACGCTAATCCTCCATCGGATATTTGTTACTCGTCTACCACTAAGGGAACCAGCTGCCCCGCTCGACCAAATTCATAACTGTCCACAAGAACGGAGCAACTCTAATTCTCCCTCAATTGCAGACACGCTTTAGCGTCTGCGATAGAAGCGGGCCCGCTTTGAACGGTGCCCGCCCCCCTCAAGCGCGCTACGCGTTCCTACCAGTAGCCAGCCGGGTCTTTGACCGCCCGTTCGGGCCGCAACTGAGACGGCGTGACGACGCCTGCCTCTTCGAGCCCATTGATCACGTTGTCCGACGAGGTCCACCAGCCAAATATGCCCGCTTGAATCGGCAGCTGATCCACCATGCTCTGATGGATTTTCTCATCTGCCGAAGCACACGCATCAGTGATCATGCAGCAACCAAAGCCCATGTCGTTTCCGTCCCGCATCGTCGTGGTGACGCAGACATCAGTTGTGATCCCGGTGATAAGAAGCATCTCTCGCCCTTGAGATCTGAGAATTAGCTCGAGATCCGTGTAGCGAAAGCTGCTCTTAGTGGATTTCTCGATGATAGGCTCACCTTCTAAGGCAGGCAGTTCATCGATAATTTGCCAGCCAAGGTCGCCCCGGATGCACATCCGGCCCAAATGTGCGGGTTCGCCGAAAACGGCAGCTCCTTCCACACCCGCGTCGCGCGCCGCCTTGAAGCGCCCTATGTCAGTCGGGGGCTCGTCCGAGAGATCTGCCCGCTTTCCGTAGCGGGTCCAGATCACAAGGATATCGGTCCCGCGAACAGTGTCCAGAAGCCGACGTATGGGATCGATCGGCTGACGGAGCGGCTCGACGCTGTAACCCATTTGTTCGAGGTAGCCACCCCGAATGAGAAATTCTTTTTGCATATCTATCACCAGTAAAGCAGTCCGGTCCGGCTGGACAGGAAAGGCCACTGGTCCTGCGGGAATGTCTATCGTTCTAGCGGTCGTCATAGTGAGTCTCCTTCTGAGTTTTCTGTGGATTGACACAGTTCAACAGCTCGGAGCGACGGATGTTCATTGATGTTCGTCATTCTCAGCAAGGACTACTCCCTTACCGTCTCCTCAAACTGTAGGATTCATCTTCTCGCGTCCGGCCAAACGGGACCAGGTCAACCTGGCTCCTGACAAACGCCTCGCCCAAACGTCAAGGGCGAGTGCCAAGATGAGTACAGAGCCCTTGGAGATGTTCTGAAAAAACGGGTCCAGGCCGAGAAGTGTAAACCCGTTGGACAGCGTTGCCAGGATGGCCAATCCCACGGCAGTACGCCAAATGGCGCCGACCCCTCCCGCAAGAGACGTACCGCCGAGTACGACAATCGCGATAACGTCGAACACAATGGTGGGTTCCATGCTGGCCTGAGCGGAACTGAGCTGCGAGCCTGCTAGCATGCCGGCCACGCCCATGCACAGGCCGGATATGACGTATGTGCTTCCTGTCAGAACTCGCACCCGCAGCCCGCTTAGCCGGCTCGTTTCGGGATTGCCTCCAATCGCGTACAAGTATTTTCCATAGACCGTCTTCGCGAGAACGATCCCGCCCACGATAAGAAACGCGACGAGGAATATCCCCTTGAAAGAGAAGCCATGCCAAGTTCCTGAACCGAGCGCGTCGAAGCTTGGGTCCTCCACGAGGATATAGGTGTTCGGCGTTGCGAAAAGATTGATGCCGAAGAATATGAATCCGGTCCCTACTGTCGCGATAAAGGGGTTGATCTGAAAACCGGAAACAAGGAGAGCATTGACCAGTCCAATCCCGAGGCCCGCGCCTATCGCTGCAAGAAACGCAAGGGCGGGCGGATAACCGAGACTACCGACTAACGCAGCGACGATCGCGCAGAGCGAAAAACCGGATGCGATTGAGAGATCGAAGCCCCGCACTATGACGACATAGGTCATGCCGACGGCCATGATGCCCGCGGGTGCCCACTGCCCAAGTATGTTGAAAATATTGGACTTGCTCAGGAAGGTCGGATCTCCGATCGCCACAAGGGCGACCAGGATTACGAGGGAGACACCGATCCCGTAGGTGCGCAGAATCGCTCCGCCCTGCCGCATGATGGCGGCACGCAGCGCCCATATGGGACTTAAACGACGGCCCTCCAGATCGATGAGTTCGGACTTGTTCATATCACCACTTGTCAGTCACCATAATGAGCCACCACCTCCATCGGCCGGGAACCATCGGCATGAGCAACGGCGTCTTCCGCCTATGCCCGTCCCACGAAGTACTTCGCGCGCCGCGCCCTCGACTCTGCCTTTGTCGCAAGCCGGCGGGTTAGCACGTCCAAACCCAATGCGCCCACGATAATGCATCCCTTCACGATGTATTTGTAGAACGGCTCGACGCCCATGAGGTTGAGCCCGTTCTCCAGTGTGGCCAGAATGGCCAAGCCGAGCGCGGTGCGCCACATGGCGCCGAAGCCGCCTGATAGGGACGTGCCTCCTACAACCACGGCGACGATGACGTCGAATACAAGCGAAGAATCCAAGTCGGCCGCAGAATAGCTGAGCTGAGAGGTGGCGACCACGGCTGCCGCACCCATGCAAAGGCCAGAGAACACATACGAACTCGCCGTTATGAGGCGCACCCGGATGCCGAATAGGCGGCTCGCTTCGGGATTCCCACCAACGGCGTAAATTGCCCGTCCATAGGGCGTCTTCCCGAGAACAATTCCGCCGAGCACGAGAAAGCCTACAAGCAGCAGCCCGGTAAATGGAAAACCGCCCCAGGAACCGGTCCCAAAGTCGTCGTAGGCGGGGTTCTCCACGAGAATAAACGGATTGCCGATTGTGACGTGGGGTAGTCCAGCGAGAACGAACCCCGTGCCAAGCGTGGCGATGA
Organism: Alphaproteobacteria bacterium; assembly: GCA_965262755.1. Classification (GTDB taxonomy): domain Bacteria; phylum Pseudomonadota; class Alphaproteobacteria; order UBA828; family UBA828; genus WTGU01. Next base: position 4,659,523 of record OZ253557.1, read on the forward strand.
AAGGGTTGATATTCAATCCTGTGATGAGAAATGCGTTTAAGAGCCCAACCATAAGCCCTGCGCCGACCGCCGCCAAGAAAGCCAGCTCGGGCACCACGCCCGCCTTTCCCAACGCCGCCGCGACGACCGCGCAAAGCGCAAAGCCGGAAGCCACCGAGAGATCGAATCCCCGAGTCAGAATGACATAGGTCATGCCCACGGCCATGATGCCAACTGGCGCCCACTGATCGAACAGATTGAAGATGTTCTGCACGTTCAGGAACGCGGGGCTTGCGGAGGCCACTACGGCCAAAAGAATCAGAAAAGCGACGACAACACCGTATGTGCGAAGCACCGCCGTCCATTCGAATGCGAAGACTCGACGAGGCGCTTCCTCTTGCTTTCGAGGGTCACTCACGCTGATACCCGGACGCTAAAAAGGATATCCAGAATACGTCCCACAGAGACATCGGCCCGATCGAGTGTGTGAAGCGATCGCCCGGCCCCGATGACCATCGTTCGATCGGTGAGGTTGACGATTTCCTCAAGCTCTGACGAGACAAATATCACCGCCATTCCGCGGTTCGCCAGCCGAGTGATGACGCTGAACATCTCGGCCTTTGCGCCTACATCGATACCACGTGTTGGCTCATCGAGAAGCAAAACCTTAGGCTCACGATAGAGCCATTTTCCCACCACAAGCTTCTGTTGGTTTCCTCCCGACAATGTTTCGGCCGGCGCTTTGAGCCGTCGAACATCAAACCCGAGATTCGACATGATATCCTCTGCATGACTAAGCTGCTTTCGCTCGCTCACAAAGCCATAAGTCGCGGTGGCTGCAAGCTTGGCGAGCGTGACATTTGCCGCACCGTCCAAACCCAGGACCAAACCCTGCTCCTTCCGGTCTTCGGGTGCCAACGCAATACCATAGTCTAACGCTCTTGTGACCCTCGTCGGCCACGGTCGCTCACGGCCATCAAGGTAGAGACGTCCCTGCGCCTCCGGATCTGCGCCCGCCAAGGCGCGAAGGATCTCGCTGCGGCCTGAGCCTATCAGACCGGCTATGCCGAGGATTTCGCCGCTCTTTACGCTAAACGACAGCCCCTCAATTGTACCCGGAATTCGCAGCTCCTCGACACGAAGCACCTCCTCTCCCGCCACACCGCGCCGTTCCACGGGTTGCTTGAGTTCTGCGTCGCCGAGCATAGCGGCAACGGCATCCTCTTTGCTCCACTGAGCAACGGGTCTTGTCGCAACGAGCTGACCATCGCGCATCACTGAGACACGGTCGCACAGGGAAAGGATTTCTTGCAAATCGTGCGAGATAAAGATTATGCACAGCCCCTGCTCTTTCAGGCCGCGAATAATACCATAAAGCTTCTGCCTTTCGCGGGCCCCCAGCGAAGCCGTGGGCTCATCCATGATGAGGATACGATGATCCGCTTCAAGCGCACGCATGATTTCAATAAGTTGCTGATTGGCCACCGACAGTGATCCGGCGCGACGCCGTGACTCGATCGAAGCGCCAAGTTTCTCGGCCAACTCCCTGAAACGTTTCCGGCAGGCCCGCTCCGAGACGAACGGACCCCACTTCTTCGGCCTTCCCAGGAATACGTTCGCGGCCGCAGAAAGCTCGGGCACGATGAGCCGCTCCTGATAGATGACCGCCACCCCCGCTCTCTGTTGGGCGCGAGGATCGGCGTGGGCAAGCCGCCGCTCCATAACTTCGATTTCGCCGCTGTCTGGAGCGTATACTCCGGCTATGTGCTTAATGAGTGTCGACTTGCCCGCGCCGTTCTCCCCGACCAGTCCGTGGATCTCGCCATGCGCGATGTCGAGATCCACGGAGTCGAGTGCCAAGACTCCCGGGAACGTCTTCGTCAGACTTCGAACACGGACGGCAACACCTTTGTTCACCTTTGCCGCGATCTCCGCCGAACGTCCGTCGGCCACCTGTGTTTCCCCCATGTGACCTCACGGGAGCCAGTACATCAAGGGGTAGCCTATCTTGCCAGATTACCAGTTCATCTCATTCGCTAGGATCACCAGTTCGGCTCGTAGTTGTCGATGTTCTGTTTCGTAATTAATATGCTTCCAGATCCCCTGGTAATGCGAGGAAGGTGCGCCTCGTTTATGTAACCGTTCGGAGGGTCTCCTTCGAGCGCCATGACCAGCGCTACAGCGGCATAATAGGATTCATTGTAGGGATCCTCCACCGTGCTCTCGTTGAATTCGCCCTCGATGATTTTCTTCACGCCGCGGCCGTTTGCGCCGGCATTGAAAATCAGTACATCTACGCCCGGCTTAAGGCCTGCCTTCTTAATTGCCGCCAATGCGCCCAGAGACATATCGTCATCGTGCGACACGATGACATCCAGATCAGGATGGGCCTGGAGCGCATCTTGAGTCAACTGCATCCCAATCCGCGGATCGAACTTCGACTCCTGGCGTGACACCATCTCGATATTGAGATGCGGATATTTCGCTATGGCGTTATCGATCGCCTTATCCCACCTTGTGAATAGATCGGATCCGGCAAATCCGCCCAGCGAAACGGCCTTGCACACGTCGTCGCCCTCGCACGCGGCAAGGAGAGCGTTCTCCCAATGGAAGTCATAGTATGGCTGACGCTGAATGGTAACGGTCGCTGCCACCCCTGGAGTATAGTCGATGTCGCCGCACATCGTGAGATCGAGAGTGACGACGGGCTTGCCGGTGGGCACGAGATAGTCTTTCCACATTTTGCATCCGGCCGCATCGGCGGTCGGCGCAAACAGATAGCCGTCGAATCCTTCCTGGACGGCGTTCTGCACATGCTTTAGCTGCGCCTGTGGATTAAAGTTCGGATCGAACGTCTTGAAGGTGAACCCATACTTTTCCGCAGCGTCTGTCAGGCCCCGCAAACGGGCTTCGCAATAGAGATTCGTGACGCACTCGGTCAGGTATGCGATCCGGTAATCCTTGCTCGCCGTCTGCCCGGATTCGTCGAACGCAATGACCTTCTTTACGACTTCAGGCTCCTCTCCAGGAGCCGCCGCGTCGCGTGGATCACCCCGCAGCGGTGCAAAAGGATCTTTTCCGTCCTCGGCTTGCGCTGGGCCTGCAGCTACGGCCAAGCCGAACGAGGCCAAGACCGCAGCCATAACGCTGAGTCGTGACATCGACACGCTGTTGCTCTTCCGTTTCATGATTTCGCCTCCCTTGCAAGAGGGGTCTACCTCCCCCCATTGGCGCAGCTCTCCGCCTCGTGTCAACTCGATGCCCGCGAATGCGGAGGTAGCGGCGCGTTTTGTAAATTTTCTCGCAAGCGACACTCCGCTCGCAAGCGACACTCCGAAGGTGCATTATCTTCAGGGCATTCACAAATAGACATGCGCCAGACCTTCTTTCGCGAGTCGTTGAATGTTGGATCGCGCCCTTCGAATATTTTCCAGGAGATGTCTTTCCGCTTCCGCGGCTTGCCCTCGCTTCAAGGCCACGACGACGCGCTCATGCTCTGCTTTCGTCGCGCTAAAGCGACGCTCATCATCGAAGTCAATCCGACGGATTACATGAATGCGTCCATTGACATGTTGCAGGTAGCTGAGAAGGGCGCGGTTGCCTGACAATTTCGCAATAGTTAGGTGAAACTTCTCGTCACAAGTCAATGCTTGCTCGGGATCACCGTCTTCCGGAAACTCATCCCACACCTCGTGGAGGCGCTTCAGCTTGTCCGGTGAAAGCGATTGGGCAAGTGTAACGATCGCCAGCCGCTCGAGCGCCTCCCGGATGTCCCATAGCTCGTCCATCTCTCGAAGATCGAATTTTCGGACGCAATACCCTCGACCGTCCCTTGAGACCAGGCCGGCATGTTCGAGCTTCTGCAGCGCCTCGCGCACGGGCGTGCGACTCACCGACAGGAGTTGAGCGAGGCCGGTTTCGGTAAGCCGCTCGCCGGGCTTCAGCTCAAATCGTAGAATGCGGTCTCGAAGCAGATACGCCATTGCGTCGCTTCGTCTTCGGTGCCGTGGCGTTGCTACATTCACGCTTGTATCCCAATATGTATACAATACGGTATGGAACACTAGTCACCCGTTGTTTGGACTGTCAAGAGGCTATGATCGAACCGACCGCCGATGGGACAGCCAGCGCCGTCCAGCTGTCTCCATTTGACCCAGGAGCCGCTTGCAAAACTCTGATCGATTCGGAGCGGCGCAAGAACACCCAAGCTAGCAGCGACGTCGGCGCACGGCAATTGGCGCGATTTTGATCGCGACCATGGTCGGATCAGCGTTGACGCAGCCTCCGATTCGGTATTTTCGCCCAACTTCAGGCGCGTTTGGCTGCACCGTCTTACAGGAAGTGCGGCTGCGGTGATGGCGAAGGAGAGGAGCCGGACTAGATCGGCGGAACGATAAGGCGCATCAGCTGGCTGGCCGTCAGCACGGTCATGCCGAACATGAGGTGGGCGAGAACCTTGTCGCACCCGCGCACGCGGACATGGCGGCCGCCGAACTCATCCTTGAGCCGCCCATTGATCCGCTCGGACCCCGAGCGCACGACGTAGCGACGCTCCTCGGGAAAGACGAGACCGAGCGTGCACCGCGCCTTCTTCTCCTGCTTCAACGCCTCTTGCATTTCGACCGAGCGGCGGGGGTTCACGTCGATGATCGGCTTGTGGCCCAGCAAGATGCAGTGCGCCCAGATCTCGATGGAATCATAAGCCGCGTCCATAAGGTCGTAGAGGTTCTCGACCCGCCCGGCCGTCAGGGTTCCCAACGGAATCGCCACCTGGGAGTCATGCGTCGACGCAGACGTCATGATGCAACTGATGGGGATCCCGCCATCGGCCGTGTCGACGTGCAGCTTGTACCCGATCCAGGAGGTGGTATGGCCCTTGGCGTTGCGCTTGCTGCCGACATCGCAGGCCCTCGGCAGGTCTGCCAGCATCTGCGGAAGGCTCATCGTCAGTTGCCGTTCCAGCCGGCTCGGCTCCTTCGCCCGCGCCTCTCCCTTGCATGGCCGCCCCCGCTTGCGCCGCTTCGGCTTCGCTGCCTTCGGCTTCGGCGCCGGCTTCTCCCGCGCCTCGATCGCCGTCGCATCCCGCGAGATGTGCTCCACCAGATGGCCATCCATCGTCCGCGCAATCAACGTCTCATGCAGACGGTTCGCAAGACCGCTCTCGGCAAACTCGGAAAAGGCCCGCGAAAACGTCGCCTCACTCGGAAGCCGGCCGGCACCGCTCCAGCCGCACAGCCGGCAAAGCCTGCCGTCAACCTCAAGACGCTCGATCAGGCCGCGCGTCGTCGGAATGTCGAACACCGCCTTGGCTATGAAGGCGCGCGCCAGCGCCGCGCGGTCCTCCTCCGGACGCCCTACCTGGCCGCGGAAGTAGGGCAGAAGAGCCTCAACTCGCACCAGTTCCAGAACCGCGACGAAGAGCTCGCAGCGCTCGCCCATCGGGCCGAGCTCGCCCTCCAGCCTCGGGAACAACTCTTGTTGAAACGCGTACCAGTAATCCGATAGCATCTCGCGCAGGGACACGGCTCCACTCCTCCGTGGGCATCATGCGGTGTTTGCTGACAGCACATGATACTCAGGAGAGTGGGCCTGTCCCACCGCAAGGGCCTTCACTCAGGCAGAAAAACCGCTCGCCTCAGCTATTTTGCAAGAGGCTCCCAGTACGGCTTATATCGCTGAAGGGGGGTCGCGCTTTGCGCTGTGGCGAGCCGAGCGGCGGTCAATGCCGCTCACCCCTTGGGCCGCATCGGCCAACCCGCCGAAATCGCGGACGCGTTCCTCTACCTCGCTTCCGATGAGGCCTGCTGGGTTACCGATACGGCACTCGTGATCGATGGTGGTCTCACCGCCGGACTGCCGCCGGGGTAGTCCCGTGGGCATCTCGTCCCGCTGGCGGCACCATGCCGCAAACGAACTGATCGACGCGTTCGACGTTTCGCAGCCGGCGATTTCGATTCATCTCCGCCTGCTCCGGGAGGGTCACCGCGCTCGACAGCGTCTCGCTGCCGGGCAAAGCGACGTCCGTGACCTCGCTCACTCCGCGGCGTCGCGCATCGGCAGGTTCCGCAGGCATGCTGCGATGGTTTCTTCCAGCGTGCGCGCGGTGTCCATCGTCTCGCGTGTCTCGCGCCCATAGGGTGTCGAATCGAGCAGCCGGAACATCTCCGCCGCGCCTTGGTGAAACCGCGGGGTAACGCCGGCCGATGCGAAAGTTCTGGCGATTTCTTCCATCTCGCCAACCCAGCGGCCGGCATCGGCGGGCAGGCGCGGGATCGTGCCGCGCATGCGTTCCATGACCGTGGGCACGCTTTCGTCGATCTCGGCCCGCACGGTCTCGCCGACTCCCAACGCGTCGGCAACCATCATCGCGGCAGTGTGCAGCGCGTTGGTGCCCTTGGAGATCGACGCGTAGCACATCTTGACCGCCGAGGCGCGGCCGATCTCCGGGCCAGCCCAGCGGACCGAAATGCCCTTGCCGTCCAGGACGTCCATGAGACCGGCTGCCTCTCCGCTGACATAGAACCGCGTCGGCGATCCGTCGGGGCGGGGCGCCCAGCCGATGATCCCGCCGTCGATGAAGCGCGCGCCGGTGCCCTCGAACAGGGCGCCGATCGCGCGCGCTGTCTGCGGCGAGACCGCGTTGCAATCGGCATAGGGCGGGGCGTGACCCGACCGCAGCATCACCGCAGCAACATCGCGGGCCAAACCCGTCGCGGCCTCAGGCGGCAGGATCGACAGCACGATATCGGCCTCGGCGAGCAGCGAGTCGAGATCGGCCGCGAGGCGGAAACCCAGTCGCTTGGCGCGCGCCCGCGTCGCCTGGCTGCGGCCGGCAACGCAGGTGATCACGTCATGACCGTGCCCGGCCAGCGCCGCGCCAACCCCACCGCCCATGTCTCCGGGGCTCAAGATCGCGATTGTCTGCAGCGCCATCGACGCCTCCAAACTCTCTCTCGTGGCTCGGATTCAGATCGCCATCTCGTCCCCGCCGGGTCCGGACGGCGCGTCCTTGGATGGCAGCAAGCATACTGAGTGGCCGGCCCACGCCCCGAGCTATAGCCGAATCTTGGTGACGGTTTGGGTCAGGCGGCGGCTTGAGGTTGTTGCCTGACGGCTTTGATTCCGTCGATGAACTTTACGCCGACGATCAGCTTGGGCAACAGGTTGTGTCCGTCGAGGCGGCGCCAACTGTTCTGTGCCGCCTGGGCGAGTTTGAAGACCATGGCGAGCGCCGTCTTGTTGGAGAGGCATCCCTTGGATCGCACGGTACGGTGTCGCACGGTGGCGACTGTGCTTTCGATGGGGTTGGTGGTGCGCAGATGCTTCCAATGCTCGGCGGGAAAGTCGTAGAACGCCAGCATCGTCGCGCGATCCTTGACCAGGCAGGCGGCCGCCTTGTCGTATTTGACGGCGTAGGTCTCGATGAAGGCGTCGAAGGCGCTGTCCGCGTCGTTCCTGGTCTCGGCCATCCAGATTTCCTGGAGAGCACGCTTTGCCTTCGAGTGCTGGCTCTTGGGCAGCTTGTTGAGCACGTTGGCGGTCTTGTGCAGCCAACAGCGCTGGCTGCGGGTCCGGGGCCACACTTCCTCGATCGCCTTCCAGAAGCCGAGCGCGCCGTCGGCGATGGCGAGGTCGGGCGCGACCGCAAGCCCGCGCCGTTTGAGGTCAAGTAGCAGCTCGCGCCACGATTGGGCGCTCTCGCGCACCCCGTCGATGAGGCCTACGAGTTCCTTCTTACCCTCCGGCGTCGCGCCGATGATGACCAGCAGGCATTGCGCATCGTCCTCGAGCCGGGCCTGCACATGGATGCCGTCGGCCCAGAAGTAGACATAGTGCCTGGCCGACAGATCCCGCTTCAGCCAGTGCGCGTGCTGGTCCGCCCAAACCTCGGTGAGCCGCGCCACGGTCGAGGCCGACAGGCCGCCGGCGTCCGGCCCGAGCAAGGCCGCCAGCGCCTCGGCGAAGTCGCCCGTGGAGATGCCCTTGAGGTAGAGGGCGGGGATCAGGACTTCGAGGCTCTTCGAGCGCCGCGCATAAGGCGGCAGGAGCGCGGAGCTGAACCGGATGCGGTCGGCGCCCTGGCCCGTGCGGTCGCGAACCCGTGGCGCGCGAACCGCAACCGGGCCGATGCCGGTCATGATCTCGCGTTCGGGCAGGTGGCCGTGGCGCACCAGCCGTCGGCGGCCTTCTTCGGTGCGCGCCTCGGAGTGGCCATCAAGGAACGCCGCCACCTCCGCCTCGACCGCCCGCGCCAGCAGGGACCGGGCGCCGCTGCGCAGCACCTCGGTCAACGGATCGGAAAACGTCGATGGCTGGGAAAGCTTCAAAACGTTACCTGCTTATCCCTGAAAGTCATCCGGCGATGAGGAGGCGATAGGGCATGGGCTGGGTTCGTGCGGCGCTATGGACGAAACGCGGGATCATTGTCTGGAGTTGATAGCGCCGGTTGTAGCGCCAGGCGAAACTGGCGAGGTAGCGTTCGGCATGGTCGGGGCCGAGCTTGCGATAAGTCCCGGTGATCGCGCTCTTGATGTTGCCGAGCGTCGTGTTCACCCATTTGAACGATGCCATGCGGGCCGCCTGTCGGCCCGACCCGGTGCGGATCGCCTGGTGGCTGCAGGCGGCTTCGTCGAGTGCGCTCCAGCAGCCCAGGCCGTCCGTCACAACCGCCGCTCCGGGGGCCAGCCAGTGCTTGGCGCCGCGCGCGATCTCGCGCTTGCGGAAGCCCTTGACCGGCGCCAGCTTCAGCTTGCGCGGGCGCCCCTCGGGACTGGTCGAGACCGCCGCCACGAAGGGCGTCTTGCCCGCCGCGCCGCGGCCCCGCTTGCCGCCGGAGCGCACTCCGCCGAGATAGGCATCGTCCATCTCCACCCGCCCCGTAAGCCGTGTCTCCCCCTCGCGCCGCGCCATCACCGCCATGATCTTGTGCTTCACGGTCCAGGCCGTCGGCTGCTTGACCCCGAGACGGCGGCCGAGTTCCACCGACGAGATGCCGTTCTTCGCCGTCACGATCAGGTGGATGGCTGCGAACCAGAGTGTCAGCGGCAGCTTGGTCGCGTGGAAGATCGTGCCCGCCGTGGGCGATGTCTGCTTCTTGCAGCGGTTGCATTGATAGAGACCCCGACCCGCCAGCACGCAATGCTCCCGATGGCCGCAGCAGGCGCAGACGAAGCCGTCCGGCCAGCGCAGCCGGACCAGCGCCGTGCAGCACTGCTCCTCGGTGCCAAAGGCCTCCCGAAACGCCTCGTCGCTCAGACCACGCACGCGCGATGCAACCTTGAACCCCATAACCGTGACCCCCTCATGCAGAACATATTGAGAACATACAGCCTCACATGCGGAGTGTCGCGGATAAGCAGGAAACGTTATTGTCACTCACGGCGTATCACTCCTTCGTTGGAGAAGTGGAGGCTCGATCACCCCCACGATACGCCGCCTTAACCCTTCACCCCGTCACCAACTTCTGGCCATAGCTCAGCTGAGCCGGGAGAAACTGCTGGACTTTCTCGATTCTCAGCCCCGCTGCGTGGTCGCGATGGAGGCTTGCGCGGGCGCTCATCAATGGGGCCGCGAGATCGGACAGCTCGGCCACGAGGTGAGGTTGCTCCCGCCGATCTACGTCAAGCCGTTCGTGAAGCGGCATAAGAACGACATGGCGGATGCAGAGGCGATCTGCGAGGCGGCGTAGCGCCCGACGATGCGCTTCGTGGCGGTGAAGACTGGGAACGGCGGTGCGAAATTAGTCCACGGTAGCGGCGGGATTGTCTCGCTGCGGGCGGAGCAAAACTCTGCCACTTGAGCCCTTCCCGGCGACGGGGAGGGCGGGGGCATGCACACCGTGGAACTTTATCGGAAGGTCCGTCTCGCCTGCCGGGACGGGATGAGCGAGCGGGCGGCGGCGCGTCATTTCGGGATTTCACGCGAGAGCGTGAAGAAGATGTTGTGCTTTTCGGTGCCTCCGGGCTATCGGCGGACGGTACCGGTTCGGCGCCCGAAGCTGGACGGGTTCACCGAGATCATCGACCAGTGGCTGAAGGAGGATCTGAAGCAGCTGCGCAAGCAGCGCCACACGGCGAAGCGCATTTTCGACCGGCTTCGCGCCGAGCACGGGTTCAGCGGCGGCTACACGATCCAGACTGTGTCAAAACGTCGGAGAATCGCTCGAAATGTGATTTCAGCCCATTGGTTGAATTGTCAGTGTTAATGAAATCAATGACTTAGCAGGCTGCACTTTTCAGAAATCAAGCAGACTCACTCGAAAATCTGAATTCAATGACGTTTTCACACGGTCTGGATCGTGAAGGACTATGTGCGCGAGCACCACCGCCGGCGTCGGGAGATGTTCGTGCCGCTGACCCATCCACCCGGCCATGGGCAGGCGGACTTCGGCGAGGCGCGTGCGGTGATCGGGGGTGTGGCGCGCAAGGCGCACTTCTTCGTCTTCGATCTGCCGCACAGCGACGCCTGCTATGTGCGGGCCTACCCTGCGGCGACGGCCGAGGCGTGGATCGACGGGCATGTGCATGCCTTCGCCTTCTTCGGCGGGGTTCCGCAATCGGTTCTCTACGACAACGACCGCTGTCTGGTGTCGCGCATTCTGGCGGACGGGACGCGCAGGCGGGCGCGGCTCTTCGGCGGCTTCCTGTCGCATTACCTCGTGCGCGATCGTTACGGGCGCCCGGGCAAGGGGAACGACAAGGGCGCGGTGGAGGGTCTGGTTGGATTTTCCCGGCGCAACTTCATGGTGCCGCTGCCGCGCTTTGCCAGCTGGGAAGCGTTCAATCGGCGGCTTGAGGAGCAGTGCCGCAGCCGCCAGGGCGATATCCTGCGCGGGCACCGTGAGACCATCGGAGAGCGCCTGACGCGGGATCTGGAGGCCATGGCCGCGCCGCCGGCGGCGCCCTTCGAGGCCTGCGCCCAGGCTCCCGGGCAGGTCAGCTCGCAGTCTCTGGTCCGTTACGAGACCAACGACTACTCGGTGCCGGTGGCCTATGGCCATCGCGACGTCTGGGTGCGCGGTTACGTCGAGCGGGTGGTGATCGGTTGCGGCGGGGAGGTCATCGCCCGCCATCCCCGGTCCTATGAGCGAGAGGACACGATCTTCGAGCCGATCCACTATCTGCCCCTGATCGAGCAGAAGATCGGCGCGCTGGATCAGGCGGCGCCGCTTGCCGGATGGGAGCTGCCGCCCGCGTTCCAGACCCTGCGCCGCCTGATGGAGGCGCGCTCGCCCAAGGCGGGGCGGCGGGAGTATGTGCAGGTCCTGCGGCTGCTGGAGAGCTTCGGGCTGGAGGATCTCGACGGCGCCGTGAAGGACGCCCTGCGCCTGGGCGCCATCGGCTTCGACGCGGTCAAGCATCTGGTGCTGTGCCGGGTCGAGAAGCGCCCGCCGAAGCTCGACCTCGACGTCTACCCGTATCTGCCGAAGGCCACCGTCGGCAGGACCTCGGCCGCCAGCTACATGTGCCTGCTGTCGGAGGACGCGGCATGACGGACAGGCCCCACATCCTGCTGGCACACCACCTCAAGGCCCTGAAGCTGCCGACCTTCCTGCGGGAATACGAGAAAGTGGCGCGCCAATGCGCGGCCGAGGGCCTGGATCATGTTCAGTTCCTGGCCCGGCTGGTGGAGCTGGAACTGATCGATCGCGAACGGCGCATGGTCGAGCGGCGCATCAAGGCGGCGAAGTTCCCGGTCGCCAAGAGCCTCGACAGCTTCGACTTCAAGGCCATCCCCGCGCTGAACAAGGCGCAGGTGCTGGAGTTGGCGCGCTGCGAGTGGATCGAGCGGCGCGAGAACGTCATCGCCCTCGGCCCTTCCGGCACCGGCAAGACCCATGTCGCCCTGGGGCTCGGGCTGGCCGCCTGCCAAAGGGGCCTCTCTACGGGCTTCACCACGGCCGCCGCGCTCGTGCACGAGTTGATGGAAGCCCGCGACGAGCGCCGCCTCCTGCGGCTCCAGAAGCAGATGGTCGCCTGCAAACTGCTGATCATCGACGAGTTGGGCTTCGTGCCGCTGAGCAAGACCGGCGCCGAGCTTCTGTTCGAGCTGATCTCGCAGCGCTACGAGCGGGGCGCCACGCTCATCACCTCCAACCTCCCTTTCGACGAATGGACCGAGACCTTCGGCTCCGAGCGCCTGACCGGGGCACTGCTCGACCGTCTCACCCATCACGTCAATATCCTCGAGATGAACGGCGACAGCTACCGCCTCAGCCAAAGCCGCGCCCGCAGAAACAGTGCCGATAGCTGAACTGCGGCACGCCGTCGCTCGGCCCCGGCCGGCAACGCGCCCCTAAGGCCCGGGTGGCGAGACTGACCCCAATCCGATAAACCATGCCGCCCTGCGGGCGGCCGGCGGGCGCGGACCGCTTGAGCTCTGCATGGCTCCGCTGCCCGCTCCCGCCGAAAAACCCTCGCACCGCGTCTCCGACTCACAGTCTCACGCCAAGGTCAGACCACCAACCCAGGTGGCAGTCTTTTGCGCCGCCCTTTGGCCGAATCTTCAACCGGCGTTGACACTCCACGGCCTGACGGAACGTTTACGAGGGGGGAGGGGCTCGGTAACGACCCTTCCTACCCGGCCCCCTCACCGGTCGACTTTGGACGTCCCCACTTGGCTTGACTCCGCTTGCGGTATGCTTACGGTTAAAGAGTGCAGCATGGGATACAGGAAATGAGAAACCCCGCTATCCTGTTGGGATAACGGGGTTTTTTTGGTTGCGGGGGCTCGCAACCCCCGAGACCGACATTTGATCGAAGTCCCGGTCTGATCCGTTGCAACCCTCTGAATTACAAAAGGGTTTGGTGCAACCGCCGCGTGGTCGGCTGGTCCATGGCCAACCACCTGCGTACTCGGCTCGGGCTTGATGCCCTCGACATGGCTCTCTGGCAACGGCAGCCTGACGGCGTGATCCACCATTCCGACAGTGAGTATGCGGGGGCCGGTTCCCTCGGGGTGACCTGACCCACACAGCGATAGACGCATCTAGGCTGACAGGCCACCCGCACACGGATTCAACGCCGCGACCGCAGCTGGCTCAGGCGACGCCCGCTCAACACGACCGCAAGAACGATGATCAAGCCCGAGAAAATCTGTTGCTGTGGTGTGGAGAAGCCGAGCAGAATCACCCCATTGCTCACGAGGCCAACCAACAGCGCTCCCGCGACGGCGCCCTCCACGCTTCCGCGGCCACCGCTGAGAGCGGTTCCGCCGATGATGACCGCGGCGAGGACCGTAAGCAGATCGTTTCCACCGAGATCGTACCGCCCCGAGCCGAACTGGCCCGTATAGAGGAGGCCGGCGACCGCTCCCGCAAGGCCGCTGAGGACGAGCACGGTGACCTTGACGCGGCGGGTTGAGATGCCCGAATAGCGGGCGGCGACCTCGTTTCCTCCAGTGGCGAGCACAGCCTTGCCGAACGGCGTGCGGCGCAGCACGACGGCACCCAGGGCGCCGATGGCGAGTGCCCACACCAATAGCACCGGAACCGGGCCAATGCTCCCTTGCCCGAAGATCGAGGTGTAGTTGACGTGGAGAATAGGAACAGCCATCTCTCCGGAGATAAGCCGCGCCGTACCCTGCAGCACGCCGATCATACCCAGCGTGACAATGAACGATGGGATCCCGACTCCCACCGTAATCAGGCCGTTTATCAAGCCGACAACCAGACCCATCCCCAACACCGCCGCGACCGCCAGCCACATGGAGTACTCATCCCCAATCAGTGTTGCGGCCAGTACTCCGGCGACCGGAGGGACCGACGCGACAGACAGGTCGATCTCGCCAGCGCAAATCACGAACACGCCGGCCACCGCCATGATGATCACGGGCGTCTTAGCTTTCAGGATGTTCAGAAAGTTGTCGACGCTCAGGAATGCCGTGTCGCGTAGCAGCACCCAAAACACGATAATCAGAACGACCATGACCAGGATTAGGAGAAACGAGCTCCCACCGGAGAAGATCAGAGCGTCCAGACTCCGCATACCCTGTCGCCAGGTGTGGTCCAGTCCCTGCATGCCTTCTCGCCAAGCGGAGTCCGCATGCGCGTCCTCGCGGGACGTACGATCCTCGTCCGAAACTACTTTTGGCAAGGCCTCGGGATTGTCACCCATCGGGTTTCTCACAGCAGTATTGTTCCCACACCTGTGTTCTTCTCCGGATGTCTTATCCGTTCCAGTCGCTGTGTTGGATAAGATGCGTGATCTCGGATTCCGCACGCGACTGCGGCCAGTTGGACACGATATCGCTCACCCTGCCGTCAACCAGGATGAGGATTCGGTCCGAGACGTCTATCAGTTCCCGCACGTCGGATGTGACCCATACGACGCCGTTCCCTGCATCGGCGAATGCCCGGATCCGGTTCCTGATTTCGCTCCTTGAGCGTACGTCGACGCCGAAGGTGGGCTCATCGAGGAGAAGTACCCTGCTGCGGGCGTTGAATGACTTTCCAAGCACCACCTTCTGCTGATTTCCCCCCGACAACCACTCGACGGGCCGCCGAGGGTCGGTTGGCTGTATACGCAGTTGCTCGATGTTCTGGCGCGCCGCATGGGTGCTGCGCCTCGCACTGACAAGGGGGCCGACACAGAGGCGTTTGAGAATCGAAATGACGAGGTTTGCTCCGACAGAGTGCTCCAGCACGAGCCCTTCTACCTTACGGTTTTCTGGAATAAGGTACAGACCCTGCCTGATGGCCCGCGCAGGTGAGGTCGGATTGACTTGCCGGTCAGCGACGCGGATCTTGCCGCTCCGCCGGGGGACGATTCCGAACAGCGCTTTGAGCAGCGTGGACCGACCACTGCCGGCCAAGCCGGCGACGCCGAGAATTTCGGCCGCGCGCACATCGAAAGAGATATCGTGCAGCTTCTTGCTGACGTGCAGCCCCTGTATCTCCAACACCAATGACTGCTCGCTTTTCTCCGAAGAGCGGCCGATATCCTTTCCGCCTGTCGCCTCCTGCCCAGCTCGCACGTCGTCTCCGGTAATCGTCGCCACGATCTCCCGCAGATCGGTCTTGGCGACCTCAGTCGACAGCACGATGCGGCCGTCTCGGATGACCGTGACTTCGTCACAGAGATCGAAAACTTCCGCGAGCCTGTGCGACACGTAGATGATCCCAACCCCCGATTCCGCTATTTGTCGGACGACGGCGAAGAGGCGCTGTACCTCTCGTTCAGTCAATGCAGCGGTCGGTTCGTCAAGGATCAGGACCGAACTCGCCAGCCGCAGCGCCTTGGCGATTTCCACCATCTGCTGATCCGCGATACCCAGCTGGCCTACGGGCGCAGTCGGGGAGATTCGCACTCCGAGTCTCTCAAAGAGCGCGCGTGCCTCGCGCAACTCGGCGCGCGCGTTGACCAGCCCGGCCCGCTTGGTTTCGCCATTGAGAAAGATATTATCGACGGTCGAAAGGTCAGGAACGAGGCTTCGCTCCTGGAACACCATGCCAATCCCCGCCTTGCGCGCCTCAAACGGGCTTGCATGCCGTTGCTCATGGCCGTTCATCAGGACGCGACCCGCCGTCGCCGGCGTTGCTCCTACGGCGATCTTCAGCAGGGTCGACTTGCCGGCTCCATTGGCTCCCAGCAAGGCATGGATGCTTCCCGGCCGGACCCGGAGATCAGCCCCGCTGACTACTTCCGTCGTCCCGTAGGTCTTCGCGATGCCGAGCAGTTCAAGCGCGAACGGTGACGAGTCTGACGATCGGTTTGTAGCGACCGAGTGCGTTGAACTCGCCACCGCCGGCTTCGCTGTTCAGTGGTGTGTAAGTTGGGGCACGTTCGAGATTACCCCGCCAAACACTCCAACGCGGCTTTCGGGAGGGGTGCGCCCCCACCGTAGCCGAGATCCCAGGCTTCCTTGAGATTGTCCTTGGTCGCCGCGAAGACGGGCACCACGACGTAGGGCGGAACCGACTGGCCCAATGCATGAAGCGCGGCCGCGATAGCACCCGTCTGGCCCCATTCATACACGAGCTGCGAAGACATCACGAAGATCGGTCCTGTGTCGCAGGCGATTTGCGTGGCGCCAGTGAACCCGAGATCGATGTGCGCCACAGGAATCTTCTTGCCTGTCGCGTTCAGCGTTGCCACGACGCCATCGGCGGGGAGATCCCACGGAGCGAAAATGACGTCAAGATCGGGGTAACGCGCCAGCATGGCGGACGACATCTCCTGCGTCGCGTTGGGATTGCTCATCGGCATGCGGACGACCATTTCGACATTCGTCTTGGCGAGTTCGTCCACGAAGCCTTCTTCCCGTTCGTTCACCAGCTGGTAGTTGGCGTCGAAATAGATCATGCCGAGCTTCGCGCCATCCGGGAATCGCTTGGCAACCTCCCGAGCCACCGCTGCGCCATTCCCGTGTGTGTCGTAGGAGATTTGAGTCACGAAGTTACTCGGGTTATCGGTCGTCCATCCGCTCGGAGCGTTGGCGAAGGCGACCACGCTGACGCCGGCATCCACCGCAGGCTGAAGCGACGCGATGTCGGCAGTTGGATCCACGCCGGCATAGAAGATGATGTCGGGCTCGAGCGCCATCACGTTCCGCACGTCCGTGGCGAGCTGCACCTGGTCGAATCTGTAGTTCGTCACCGCCACGAGTTCGATCCCCAGGTCCTCCAGAGCGTCTGTGGCTCCGTTGAGCACGGCCTGGTTGTAAGCGCCGGCGGACCAGTTGAGGAAGGCCGCCTTGAGACCCATGCCGCAGACTTGGCTGACCTGTTCAGGTGTAATTGCTACGTCCGTGTACCACGTCGGCAGCTCACCTACGTTACCTCGTGTTCGCAGCGTGTCGGCGCTCGGCATCTGAACCCAATCTGAGAGCTCCTGGCGCTGCAGTCCGTCCGGGTCACATGTCTCGTCGGCGACCGCCGCACCCGCGCCAGCCCACGTTGCGGCCAACAGGGCCACCACTGCGAGCGCGACGACACTGGACATTCGGGCCGCTCGTCGGCGCGCACCTGTTGCCCAACTTTCGTGAGCCGTCGTCTTGATGGAAGTATGATTATTTTTCATGTGCTTAGCGCCTCCCTTGCACTCATATTCTTGCTGAAATGGAACGATACCGATTGTTCTCCACCCTCAAATTAAGACAATCAAATTATTTGCGCAAGCCACAAGGGCGGCTGTGTCGGTAACACAGGATATGTCCGGTCCATGTACCAGATGATCTGTCCGGCTTTAGAAGGCTTCCAAGCCATGGAGGGTTTGGATGCGTCGGACGGAGCAGGCACAGGGGCTGAGACTGATGAAGTTCGAAGAGGTTTACGGGCGCACCCGTTGCGGTGTGCTGAGCCAGGCGTAGGCGGCGGAGATACTGGGCGTCTCGGAACGCACCTTCCGGCGCTGGCGGGATCGCTTTGAGGCCGACGGTGCGGAGGGCCTCTACGACCGCCGTCTGGACCGGGTCTCGGCACGTCGCGCGCCGGTGGACGAAGTGGCGCGGGTGCTTGAGCTGTTCGACACCCGCTACTGGGACTTCACCGCCAAGCACTTCCACGAGAAGCTGGTGGCGGAGCACGGCTGCGAGCGCAGCTACAACTGGGTGCGGTTGACCTTGCAGGCTTATGGGCGCAGGCGAGCGGCGCCCAGGCGCGGCGCGCACCGGCGCAAGCGCCCCCGTCGCGCGCTCCCCGGCATGATGGTGCACCAGGACGGCTCGCGCCATGAGTGGCTCCCCGGCCAGCCGGCGCTCGACCTGATCGTCACCATGGACGACGCCACGAGCGAAATCTACTCGGCCTTCTTCGTCGACGAAGAGGGCACGATGTCGAGCTTCCGGGCGCTTTTCGAGGTGATCGGGGAGCGCGGGCTGTTCTGCTCGCTCTATGCCGACCGGGCCAGCCACTACTGGCACACGCCTGAGGCCGGCGGCAAGGTGGACAGGGACAATCTGACCCAGGTGGGGCGCGCGCTTCAGCGCCTCGGCATCGAGCTGATCCCGGCCTATTCGCCCGAAGCCAGGGGGCGGTCCGAGCGCATGTTCGGCACCTTGCAGAAGCGCCTGCCGCAGGAACTCCGGCTCGCCGGCATCACCGAGATCGATGAGGCCAACCGCTTCCTCAAGGAGGTCTATCTGCCCCAACACAACGCCCGCTTCGCGGCCCCGGCCGAGGCCCAAGGCTCAGCCTTCGTCTCCTTCGCCGGCGCGCTCGACGATATCCTCTGCGTCCAGGAGGAGCGCACCGTCTCGAACGACAACACCGTGCGCTACAAGCGCCGGGTGCTCCAGCTCCCCGCCGACCGCCACCGCCGCCACTACGTCAAGGCCACGGTCCGGGTGCACGAGTATCCCGACGGCACGCTCGCCGTCTTCCACGGGCCCCGATGCCTGGCGCGATACCGAACCGACGGCGAGCCCATCGACACCCCAACCCGGCAGGCCGCGTGATCCGCTTCGACGCGACCGGCCGAAGCCCTGTGGACAAGTGGACAGCCGCTCCGCGCCTGACCACTTCCCCACAGGCCCAACAACACCAACCGAAGCGGTCAACTCATCTGGTACATAAACCGGTCAACTCAGAATGTTCTCGACAGCCACAAGGGCGGCTGGCCCGGAATTCTCACGAGCAGGAGGCGCATCCGGGCTCTGAGCGTGACAAACCTGTTCTGCATCGAAGACTTGGTTAGTTGCAGGAAAACTCCTCGATGGCTACGCCGTCGTGGTCAATTGCGGCGGCGGTGTGATGACCTCGGACGCTGGCGCCCTGCTGCTTGGCGCCACGGATCGGGCGGCCGGGCTGCGCGCCGCCGGCCGGCAAGTCGACGCTGAGCCGGCTCGAACGCGCCCACGGGCGCCCATCGCTATCGCCGCATCGGCCACGACGCGGGAGCCATCGAGACGCTTTTCCTCGATATCTTCCTCGACGCCTATGAACAAGCACCGGCGCACCTGATCCTCGACCTCGACGCCAGCGCCGGCCCGATGGCGCCCACCGAACCTTCGGGAGCCGGCGCTTGGCCACTATGCTCCCCAGGCGGGCCCAACCTTTCGGAGACGTGACAGGCGGACCGATTACAACCATGGCAGACCCTGTGTTCTCAGCCATTTGTACGACCCCCAGCCGCCTTCGCCTCCAAACTGCAAGAGACGAGTTATCACCGTGGATGAGAAACGATGTCGGCTTCGGGAAGCATCAAAATAAGTTCCGATTACTTGATAGCGTGCACCGCTACCAGATACGGGCGCATTCCCGCGCTCTCTTCCAACTCCTGCCGAGGGCACAGTTTACCACTGAGCGGACTTTGCAGAACGCCTTTCTCGACCTCCAATTAGCACGCTCAACTATTCATCGGCGGGTAAACCGGTGTGTCGTTGCCTTCCATGCGCGCCTTAAGTTGCAGAGCAAGAATGCCGGAGTAATAGCGCGCCTGCTGAAGATTTCCACCGTGAAACCATAAGCCATCAAGGCGAGTCGGCTTCCACATATTGCGCAATTCTCCTTCCCAGGGCCCCGGATCCAATGCCGTTTCCGACCCTAGCCCCCATACTCTTCCAACCTTCGAGGAAGCTTCCGGCGAGATGATTTGAGCGACCCACCCGTCCATCGACGTGTAACCGGTCGCGAGGACGATGAGATTCGCAGGCAACTTCTCTCCACGGCTGAGAACGATGCCATCGGGCTCAATCATCTCCACTTCGCAGCCGGACTTAAGTTTAATCTTGCCCTCGGCCAAAATGTCGGCGCCTCCGACGTCAATATAATAGCCCGAACCGCGCCGAAAATACTTCATCAAGAGACCCGAATCGTCCTCGCCGAAATCCAGCATGAACCCGGCCTTGCGGAGCCTGTCGTAAAGGGTACGGTCTCGCTCCGCGATTTCCTTATAGAGCGGCGTATGAAACTGGGGAATCAAGCGATAGGGTATCGAGGCGTCCTCGAGATCCGCTTGCTCCACGGTGATGCCCGCCCTGCGCGCCTCCTCGGAATAAAGCGGCCTGTTCACGACATACACCATCGAATCGCAACGGATTATACAGGTCGATGAGCGTTGCACCATCGTGACGTCGGCATCGTGTTCCCAAAGATCGACAGCGATGTCAAACGCCGAGTTGTTGGAACCGACCACGACCGCCTTCTTGCCGGCATGTTCGGCGCTGCCGGGATATACACTGGAATGATAGATGTCTCCCCTGAAATTTTCCTCACCGAGGAACTCGGGAATATTCGGCCTGCCTGACATACCAGTAGCGAGAACCAGATGCTTTGGTCTCAGCGAGACGACCTCGCCTTCGCGGCGCATAGTAAGCGCCCATTCTCGGTTCGATTCATCGTAGCTGGCGTTTTCGGTTTCAGTGTTTCCCCAGAAAATGAGACCCATGATGTCGGCATAATTTACAAGAAAATTGGCAAGCTGATCCTTTGGTGAATAAGTGGGCCAGTGCTCGGGAAAAGGCACATAGGGAAGATCGTCGGTCCAGACGGGGCTGTGCGTATGCAGGCTTTTGTAGCGTCTTCGCCAGGCGTCTCCGGGACGCGGATGGCGATCGACGATTATCGTGGGTACGGCTAGCATCTTCAGACGAGCCGCTAATCCGAGGCCGGCCTGGCCACCGCCAACGATAACGACGAAGGGTTGCTTGGAGATGCCCAGTGTGGCTTCATCGTCTCTGCGGCGCTCAAGCCAGTTTCGAGGCGCGGGTTGACCGGCAACGATCACCGGATCCCGCCGCTCGCGCAATGGCTCTTCATGGCCTTTTATTTCAGTTAACGTTGTGAGCAAGGTCCAGCACAGGCCGTTCCTGAGGCGCAGATAGCCCGCCCCACGGCCCACACGAGTCTCGAAGGTAAAGCTCCCCTGAACGACTCCGCCCATTGCCTTGGTACGGTTTGCGACAAATGTTGACGGGGCCGTGTCGGCCAGACGCGCCGAAAGCATTCCTGCAATCTCGTCAAATCCTTCGAAGACGACTATATTCCAGGTGAAGGCCACAAGATCTCGCCAGTAGCAGTCTCTCTCGAAAAGCCTCGACAACGCGGGAACGTCTTTGCGCGCCAGGGCCTCTTCGAAGCGCGACAACCAATTTTCCATTATCTTGAAAGCTGAAATGTCTTTTTTCATAATCTGGGCATCTCCGAGGACTATATAATTTGAAATAGATTTGCGTATGTCAACGGTATTGTGGCCTGCTCAGTCGCGTTGAAACGGTTGTTTGGTCGCGGCTCTACGATCAGCGGGGTATTTCGGTCACTCAAACCGGCTCCTACCATGGTTGCGCGTCATTCACACAGTGTTGGCCCCACTATCGATAAGTCCACGTAGACCTTTGCGCGTCGGCTCACACGTCCCATTCAGCTAATATGACCTCCGCCTGTTCCAGCATCGTCCGAGTCGCTTTCTCCTTCTTGCCCGGCGGATAGCTATTCTTAGGGAGAATGTGTTTATGCAGTCCGTTCAGGTTCGCCCACACGTTCTCGCGCAGCGTCCGGTCGGTCATGACGTTGCCGCAGATAGTCTCGACCAGTTCGCGCCCGATGTGGCGCAGGGTGCGCTGAGTACGTGGACCATGCCATTGTTGGCCTCGAGGGCGTCATAGAAGGAAATCTCGTGCTCCGACAGCCTAAGTATTTATCACCGGTGCCCACCCCGCGAAACTCCCGAACGAGCTGAATGAGTTCTTTGATCACATGCACGGCCTCGACGGCGCAGTTCTGGTAGCGGCCGAGGGGTTGTCCCGACATCTCGGAAAAGGAGCGTATGGCGTTTTAATCAGGCGAGGATTTCCGGCGGCTGTGCCGGCGGGATGATTGCGGACGCTGTCGAGGAATGCAAGCACCTTCGCTTCGACAGCACCTTCGCTTTGTTGACTGTCGCGGCGCAACAAGTTTTCGGTTCGAAGACCTGCGCGCGTTGTCGCGGGCGCTGCCTGGAGCCGCCCACCCTCTCTTCAAGGGCCCCGTCTCGCATCTGTCCGAACCAGGGCACCACCATCTCCGCTCGAGTCCTTGGACGACCGCCGGAATGTTGGCTTTCGCTTCTCCTGGAAGGCGGCGAGGCCTTCCCTGATGTTGGGATGATTGAATAGCGCCGCGAAGGCTTCGGTTTCGACGGTCTGGCCGGGCGCAAGAGACCCGGAGAGCCCTTCCGCGAGGCACCGTTTCGCCATAGTCAGCGCGTTTGCCGGCCGTTCGAGAAGGGTGGAGACCAGTTCCTCCGTTGCCTCGTCCAACCGCTCGGCCGGTACGACGCGGTTGATGAGGCCGATACGATAGGCTTCGTCGGCGTCGATCGAATCGCCCAAGTAGACGAGCTCGCGCGCCCGCGCGGGCCCGAGCTCACGCATTAGGCGTTGCGTCCCGCCGGCGGCCGGCAATGCGCCCAACTTGATTTCAGGGAATCCGATCTGCGTCCCCTCGGCAGCAATCCGTAGATCGCAGGCGAGCATGAGTTCGGCCCCGCCACCCAGGACATGGCCGTTGAGCTTGGCGATGGTCAGTTGAGGAAGAGTGGTAATACGATCCAGCAGGTATTGCTCGAAGCGGATCTTGTTGACCGCGCCCACCTCGTCTTCGGGGAACGACTTGATGTCGGAGCCGACGGAGAACGCCCGCTTCCCCGCGCCCTCGAGGATCACCACGTCGGGACCATCCTCCGCCGCGAGCCGGTGCACGCAGCGAAACAGCGCTTCGCGCACCGCCGTCGTCAGGATGTTCAGAGGTGGGTTGTCGATCCGCACGCGGGCGACCCGCCCGTCGCGTTCCAGGAGTGCCGAGACGTCACCCATGGGATGCCTCCTGTCTTTGCCGGCGTTGCCGCCGAGAATGATTGACGCCGTTTGTGCCGTTCCGTGGTAGGCGCATTGTAGCGGTCTACGCAACGGTCCAGTCCCGTCGCTCGGCCGAGGGCTGGTGTGTTAGCATGCGCCTGCAAGCGGAGCGGGGGTAGGAGTTGAGCGACGGCGGTCCAGGCCTGCTGGATGGGGTCAAGGTGGTAAGCTTCAACCACTTCCTGTTGGGGCCCCACGCCATGCAAACGCTCGGCGATTTGGGTGCCGATATCATCGCAATCGAGCCTTTGAACGGGGCGTTCCAGCGGCAATGGGGCGGCGCGGACAAGAGGATCGATGGCCAAACAACCCTGTTCCTCTGTGCCAACCGGAACAAGCGGAGCCTCGCGCTCGATCTGAAGGCGAGCGAAGGTCAAGAGATCGCGTGGAAGCTGATCGCGCGCGCGGATGTCGTAAGTGAGAATTTTCGCACCGGCGTGATGGAGAAGCTGGGCTTCGGGTACGACGCCCTGAAGGCGGCCAATCCGGGCGTGATATTTGCCTCCGCTTCGGGCTTCGGGCCCGATGGCCCCTACATCAAACGGCCTGGCCAAGACCTTCTCATCCAGGCGATGTCCGGCCTCGCAGCGATCACCGGCAATACGCAGGACCGCGCCCGGGCGGTGGGCGTCGCTCTCGTCGACGTCCATGCCGGGTCGCTACTGGCGACGGGAATTCTGGCCGCCCTGGTGCGCCGAGCGCGGACGGGCGAAGGCTGCAGAGTCGACGTCAATCTGCTGTCGGCCGCGATCGATCTTCAGTCGGAATCGTTCAGCACCTACCTCAACGGCCCCCGGCCCGACGACGTGCGTCCGCCACCTTGCCTGGGTGGCTGGTATTACCCCGGACCCTACGGCATCTACGCCACGGCGGATGGCCATCTCGCCATCTCGTTCTCCAACCACGAGCACCTGGCCGATGCGCTGTCGCTTCCGGCGTTGGCGGCGATCCCCAACGGCGATGGCTATGCTCGGCGCGAGGAAATCGCATTGCTCATCGCGCCAGTGCTGGAGACGTGCGGCACCGACGCCTGGCTCGAAGCATTTGAGGGCCGCGACATCTGGTGCGCGCCCGTCAACGACTATGAGGACGTCCTGCGCGACCCGCAGATTCGGCACAACGCATGCTTCGAGACGATCCCCGGCGCCACCGGGACGCCAATCACGATCGTCGCCCACCCCATTCGCTATGACGGCGCAACGCCTGGAGTGCGGTTGCCCCCGCAGCCGCTCGGGGCGCAGACCGAGGACATATTGAGCGAGATCGGCTACGAGAGCGAGGCCATTGAGCGGCTGGAGGCGGACGGGGTAATCGGGGTTCATCGGCCAGCCGTGGCTGAGCGCCCAGGCGACGCCTGAACGAGGACAGAGAAACCAATCTCGGAGCGAGCGATGTCGGACTTCCACGTGACCGTCGGCGAACAGGTGAGGTTTTCCAAGACCGTCGGCGAGAGCGACATTTACATGTTCGCAGGGATTACCGGCGATTTCTCCGGCAATCATGTGAATGAGCAATACATGTCGAAGTCGTCCTTCGGGCATCGAATCGCGCACGGCGCCCTGCTGGTCGGCTTCATGTCGACAACCTCCACCATGATGATCGCCCGCTGCGTCGAGCGAGGGATCGACGAGACTCCCGTTTCCCTCGGCTATGACCGTATTCGATTCACAGCGCCGGTCTATATCAACGACACGGTGAGCGTGACCTACACAGTTGCCGAGATCGACGAGGAGCGCCGGCGCGCGCTGTCCGACATCGAGGTTATCAACCAGAGAGGCGAGACCGTGGCCGTGGCCCGACACGTGCTCAAGTGGGTGCCCGACGCTTAGCGCGTTTCTCCCTCCCATCGATAGGACAAGAGACTGTGCCGACGCCAACTGACGCACAACGCGTACTCTTCTCGGGCGCGCTTGATCTGCTTGCAACGAAGATTTTGGAGGATGAAGCGACGATCGGCGTCGCCTTTCCCTATGTGACCGAGGAGAGCGGGGCGTGGCGCACGATGCCTGCCTCGCTGTCCGCCGGCTATTCCGGCGGTTCCTGGAGCCACGGCAACTGGTTCTGCGGTTTCTGGGTCGGCTTGCTGATCGCCGCTCATCTCCATACCGGCGAGGACCGGTTCCTGGCGCTCGCTCGCGAACGCATGCGCCTCGTGGCCCCGCGCTGCGAGGATCCCAACACCCACGATATCGGCTTCATTTTTTGGAGCAGCGCGGTTCCGGCGCACCACGTTATCGGCGAGGGCTGGTTCGCCGATCTCGCGGTGCGCGCGGCGGCGAGACTTCGCGCGCGGCTGATCACCACGCCTGGCGGTGCCTATCTCTCGTCCTGGGGACCCTTGGACGACCGCCGCGGCAGGCTGAGTTCTGCGATCGACACGATGGCGAACCTGCCGCTCCTCTATTGGGCCGCAGACCACGTCGACGACGGGAGCTTCCGGCTCGCGGGCGAGGCCCATGCACGCATGACGCGCGAAGCCTTCATCCGCGCCGATTACTCGACCTTCCATGCGGTCGAATACGATGAGGAGGGAAGGCGGGCCCGTGGATTCACCTTCCAGGGCTATGCCGACGACAGCCTTTGGTCGCGCGGCCAGGCCTGGGCGATCTACGGCTACGCGGCCACAGCGGCGGCGACACGCAACGGCACCTATCTCGACCTGGCTGAAGCGTTGGGCCGCCGCTATTTGGAACGCCTCGGCGACCACCCGGTCCCGTTCTGGGACTTCGACGATCCTGCAATTCCCGACGCGCCGCGGGATTCATCCGCAGCGGCGATTGTTGCCGCAGGCTTCCTCACCATGGCTCGCCTGCACCCGGACCCGGAAGCGGGCGATATGTGGCTGGGGCATGCTCATGCCATGTTGGAGTGCCTGTGTACCGACTATCTCGCACGTGACGAGTGGCACCGCGGCCTGCTCAGGCACGGCTGCTACTCGATCCCGCATCGGGACGGCGTCGACAGCGCCGTGCTCTTCGGCGACTATTTTTTCGTCGAGGCGCTCATGGCCGCGCTCTCGCCGGGAGCCTTCCTTCCCCGACCGGAGTCTCTCCAACGACCCGAAGCCGCCTTCCGATAGACGAGGGGGGTGGGCCCGGCAGGTGCTGGCCGCGCGCGGGCCGACGCCAGCCCCTACGCTATGATTCGATGGAATCACCGTCGGAAACGGCAATGCTCAGGGGGCCGATTTCGCGTTCGACGGCAGATGCAGCATCAAAAATGTCGGCCTCATGAAATCGTCGGGCGACGATCTGAACTCCGTTAGGAAACGCAACGCTGGGCAGGCTTAGAAGGTTGACCCACATGAGATTTCTCATACTATCGAAGAGCGATTGGCTCTGTTGCCGATCCAGGAAATGGTCGAACTCGAGCGGAGGTGCCGGCGTGCCTACAACTGGCGCCAGGATCAACGGATAGTTCTCCATCCAAGCCGCCGTGTCGCGAACGATGGCGCGCCGCTCCATAAAAGAGGCTATATAACGACGGACATCCCGGCCGAGGTCATAGATGCCGAACATTTCCTCTATGTGCTGACGACCGCTTTCGCTTATTTGATCGTGCCAGACCGGCATCGCACTGTGAATCAGCTCGGTGCTCACGAGTTCCGCCCAGACTTCCGGTGCCCTTTCCGCACTGGGAATTCCGGCGTCCACGATCTCATACCCGGCCTGCGAGAGAATATCGGCAGTCTGATCGAGGGCCGCCTCGACCTCCTGCGTCACGGGTGCTCCGGCCTGATGGCACATGCGCGCGACACGGCGGCTGGTACCGCCGCTCCTCTTCCTCAACGGCATGTCGATCGTCGCAGGATCGCGCGGGTCGGCGCCGCTCAACACCTCGAATGCGCGCCACAGGTCATTTGCCGAGCGGGCGAACGGTCCGATCGACAGCATCAGATCCAACGTTGGAGCGCCATCGAAAGGCGGTAGTGTCGCAACCCCTGGCACACGGCCAGCCGACGGACGGAGACCATAGATGCCGCAGAATGCCGCCGGAACGCGGATGGACCCGCCATAATCCGCGCCCAGCCCCAGCGCCGCCATGCCGGAAGCTACCGCTGCGGCATCGCCGCCCGAAGAGCCACCGGCGCTCCGCTTGAGGTCTCGGGGATTGCGCGTGGCACCGTAGAGACCGTTCACCGTGTTCCATCGGATTTGAAAGTCCGGCTGGTTGCACTTCCCGACAATGATGGCGCCGGCCGCGCGAAGTCGTGCAACAACCAATTCGTCTGCCGTGGACACCCGTTGCGCCATGGCCCGCACGCCTTCGGTGTGCTTCATGCCGGCCACGTCGAAATGATCCTTGATGCAGATCGGTACCCCGTCCAGCGCCAGTCCCGCCCGGTTCGCCGCATCACGGTCTGCGGCGGTGGCTTCGGCGAGCGCCGCTTCGCTGCGGGTCTCGACGATCGCGTTGATCGCTCCGTTGTGCTGGGCTATCCGCTCCAGATGAGCCTCGACGAGCTCCCGCCGAGTGATCTCCCCCTTGCCCACGAGATGCACCATTTCCGTGGCCGTCATCGAACACAATCGCGGTTCGGTCATGGTCCCGTTCTCCTGCTCACTGTCATAAACCCAAATAGCTCGTCGCCACGCGCTTGTCGCTTCAGAGCGCCTCGGCGGTACCATGACCCACGATACGCCCGTTTTCCAATTGTGGTTCGGCGTGGAATTTTGACTTAGCGCCAGATAGAAGTCCTGGGAAGGAGGATGAGTCGATCTGAACCCTTTCGTCGCGCCTCAGCGGATTCGACCCCCGCCCGGCAAAGGCGCAGTCCGCCATCCGGAAGCGAGTCTTGCATGGCGTGCGGCAACGCCCGTCCTGAAGCGTGGACGGCTGGTAACGAAGCGTCGCTGTGAGCCTCGAGAGTTCTAGTGATGGCGCCTTCAGGGTGGGGTTAACCTAGGGGCAGCACCGGAAGCGCCGCCAGCGGCGTGGCACGAAGGGCCGTCCGGTGTCGTGGACCGGCGCAGAGTCGCAGGATGGGAGCCAGGAAACCTGGGAGGTCCTGCTCTTGCCCGTCGGCGATTCACGACCGCCCCCTACCGGCCGAGACTTCATCGCGCATCACAGATGCGCTCGCGTTCTTCGAGACACGCATCAAGCAGCTCGGCCCGGACGTCTCGGCGCTGTGCGCGGGCTTGCGCAAGCTCCGCATCGTCGCCTTCCACCTCAAGGAGGGCGAAGACAACCCGTACCGAATCTTCGAGACCATGAACACCTGCGGCCGGGACCTCACCTGCGCCGACATGATAGGCAACTTCATCCTGATGCCGCTCGACCGGGAACGCCAGGAACGGCTCTACGCCGACCTCTTGCGGCCCATCGAACGCGGCTTCGAACGCCACGGCGAAGAACACTTCGATGTGTTCATCCGCGACTTCCTGACGCTGAGGACCGGAGAGGTCCCCAAGCAGGGGGAGGAATACGCGGCCTTCAAGACCCATGCCCGCTCGCGCCGGGTCGAGGACGCCGGTCCCGAGGCGCTCAGCGCCGATTTACGCAGTTGCGCCGATCATTACCGCGCCATGGTGCTCGGCGAGGAACCCGATGCGGAGCTCGCACTGGCCTTTGGAGAGCTCGCCCGCCTCGACATGAAGCCGGTCTGGCCCTTCCTCCTCCACCTCTACGGCGACTACGCGGGAAAGCGTCTCTCCAGGCATGACCTTCTCACCCTGACCCGGTTGGTCACCGCCTACGTGATGCGCCGCGCGGTCTGCGGCTACCGGCCCGCCGCGCCGCCGCCGGTCTTCGCAACGGCGTCGCGCTCCGTCGATCCGGAGCGTTATGTGGAGAGTGTCCGGGCCTACTTCCTGTGCCTCCCGGACCGGGTTGCCTTCCCCTCGGACGAGGCCTTCCGCACCAAGCTGGTGAGCCGCGACATGTACCGCTTCAGACACCGCGATGTCCTGCTCGAGCGGCTCGAGAACCAGGGGCGAAAGGAGCGCGTGCCCCTCTCGCCTTACACGGTCGATCACATCATGCCGCAGGGCGAACGCCTGCCGGAAACATGGAAGGCCGAGCTCGGGCCCGACTGGGCGCAGACCTGGCAGAGCCTCCGCCATACCCTCGGCAACCTGACCCTCACCGCCTTCAACCCGGAGATGGGAAACCGGCCCTTCCGCGACAAGCGCGATGCCGAGAAGGGATACCGCGACAGCCCGCTGCGGTTGAACGCCGATCTGCGGCAGACGGAGTGCTGGGACGGCGATGCCATCCGCGCCCGCGGCGCGCGTCTCGCTGACCGCGCGGTCGGGATCTGGAAGCGTCCGGTCCTCCCCGACCGTGTCCTTGTACCGTACAGGACCCCGCGCGCCGGCGCCGGCCACTACACCATCGAGCATCACCCGCATCTGCGTCCCGGCGCGCCGATGCACGACCTCTTCGAGGCGGTCAGGCAGGAGATCCTCGCGCTGGCGCCGGAGGTCCGCGAAGAGTTCACGAGGCACTATGTCGCCTACAAGACGCACACGAACTTCACAGACATCGTGCCGCAGAAGCGCCGGCTCCTGCTCACCCTCAACGTGCGCTTCGACGAAATCTCCGATCCGCGCGGGCTTGCCGCCGACGTCACCAATCTCGGGCTCTGGGGCAACGGAGACGTCCAGCTGGAGGTGGATAACGCCCGCCAGGTTCCTTACGCGATGGAGCTCGTGCGACAGGCCCTCGCGGCCAAGCAGCCCGACGGCGCCAACGGGAGCGAAGGCTAGTGGATTCATGGGAAGGGAGCCGTGGGCCGTGTTCGTCACGGACCCCGCTGAAGTCAGGGAGGACCGGGGAGCCCGTCCAGTGTCGCTGAATGCCAATTGCGGTGAGCGCTAGGGCTTGATGCCGTGGCGCTGTGAACGGCGTTCGGCGGTCTTTTCGTCTTCCGAGAGGGACTGGTGTCGTTCGCGACTGATGGAGGCGTCGTCTCGCCCGAGGGCGGCGTTGAGACGCTGAACGTCAGCATGAATGCGGTGGGCAAGGTCGGGATTTTCCTTCAGGTGAATTCCGTAGCGTTGCAGGTCCGAGAGCATGGCTTCGCCGGAGTGGGCCAGGCGCAGGGTGCGGTCCTTCCATTCTGTGTAGCTGCCGATGTCCTCCAGTTGGACGTCGTAGGCGCTGAACCGTTCTGCGACGTCCTTGAGGTTCTCGAGGCTGCGGAAGGCGCGCGCGGTGTCTTTGAGATAGCGGTCGATGTCGGCGCGGGCTTGCTCGATGCGGAGGTGTTGGTCGAGGACGGCGTCGAGGGCGTTGCGTGCGGTGGCGTCGAGGTGGGGCCGGTCGCGGATCTCGCGCATGGCGTCGATCAGGCGGGCGTGGTCCCGGACTTCGTAGGGATGGGCGTTGGCGGCTTTCGCCAGGGCCAGGTGGTTGTGCCATTGGTCTCGCAGGCGGCGGTAGCTCGCGTCGGCGTCCTTGGCCTGCTGTGAGTCGGGTACGGGCCGGGTGATGGGTTCGAGGTAAAGCTCGGGCTGCCGGTGATGGAGGGAGGTCGTATCGCGGCCGAGGGCCGTGCCGAGCTCACGGATGCCGGCGTGGACGCCGCTCCAGGCGCCGGGGTGGTGTTCGAGGCAGGGTCCGTAGGTTTTCCGGTCATCTGCAATGGCCTTTCCCGCCGCGAAGAGGCGCTCTGCGGTGTCGTGCCATTCGTCATAGGAGTGCACCTTCTCAAGCTCGAGTTTGTGCGTGTGCGCCAGATCCTGGAGCTCCTTGAGGTCGTTGCGGCAGAGTTGGACCTTATCGAGGTAGTTGTGGACGTGGGCGATGGCGTCGATCTGGCGTTGATTCTCTTGAAGGATGCTGTCGATCTGGGCGAGCTTCTCGGAGGACAGGGCGCTTATCGCAGGGTCGTGGCGTAGC
This sequence comes from Alphaproteobacteria bacterium, assembly GCA_965262755.1. GTDB lineage: Bacteria > Pseudomonadota > Alphaproteobacteria > UBA828 > UBA828 > WTGU01. Next base: position 4,690,117 of record OZ253557.1, read on the forward strand.
TCCCGGAGACGGTCAATGGGTTCCTGGTGGCCGGGAACGTAGAAGGGATCGACGCGGGCAGCTGTGGCCTTGGCGACGTGCGCCTCCCAGTCTTGGTGGAACTTGTCCGCCGACCGTCGCACGACCGCAGACAGCACGTTCGTCTCCCGCGCCTTGACCGCGAGCAGCGCACTCTCGAGGCTGCTCGTTGCTTCGACCAGTTCCCCGCGCTCGCCCGGCATGGCGGCCAGGTGGGGCGCGTGCGGGCCCTTCTTCGCCAGCATCGCGCTGGCCTCGGCGATCATGGATTCCGCCCGCTTCCGCCAGTCGCGCAGGGCGTCCAGCGTCGCGGGTCGTTCGGGGCAGTCCGCCGTCAGCGCGTCCGCGCGTGCGGGCAACTCCCGGATCTGCCGGCAGATCGGTTCACACCGGGTATGGTACTTGAGCCACGAGGCGACAACTTCCTGCGTGCGCGCCGGCAGCTCCGCCTGCCCGGAGAGCGCCTGCGCCTCTGCAACCATCTCGTCGTAGCGCGGCACGTGGAACGCCCCGGTCCGGGCCTCGCGCTTCTGCCGGACCACCTCCTTCGTCAGCCACCCGAATGCCCGGCGGCGGTCGTCTCGCAGGGCGTCCCGGGCCTCCTCCTCCGCCTGTTGGATACCCGCGCGCTGGCCCTCCACGGCGTCCAGGTAGGGTGCGTGGGCGTCTTCCGGGCGCAGCACGTCCCCGGCCACTGCCTCCAGTGCGCCGCCTTCCTCGCGCCAGGCGCGGCGCGCGGGGTGTTTCGGATCGAGCCCGCCGGGCTCGTCCTGCAGCAGGTCCGCCCGACGCTCCCGCCACGCCGCGATGCGGCCGGGCAGGGTGCGCACCTCTTCCGCCAGCGCCGCCTGCGCCGCTTCGATCTTCCGCCATTCCGCCACCGCGCGCCGTACCTGGGCATCGATCCCCTCGGCGGCCTCGAGCCTTTCGCCCGCCTCCGCCACCAGCCGGTGGCCTGGAGCATGCAGCTCCGGGACGCCGATCTCCGCGGCCCCTTCGCGAAGCGCGTGCCACGCCCGTTCGAAGCGTTCGGCATCGTCGAGGAGCCGCGTGCGCTCGAGCATCTGGACGGCCTCCTCCAGGCCGGCGCGCACTCCCGGCATGGCATGGAGGTGGTGGACCACCACGCGGCGTGCCGCCTCGCCCTCCGCCACCACCAGGCTCCGGCCCGCCTCCAGAAGCGCCACCCCTTCCTCGCACCAGGTATCGTGTTCGGGAAGCTCCTCGATGGGCAGTCCCTGCGCGGAGGCCGCCCAGCCGAGCTTCGGCCAGCGCCGCCAGTGGTCGCGCACGCGCTCGACGAGGCCGCGCACCTCGCGGTCACGCGCGAGATGCCCCTCGTGTTCCGCCAGCATGGTGTCGATGAAACGGCGCATGTCCTCCGGGAGGTCCTCGATCTGCGCCAGTGCCGCAGCCCGCGCCATCACGTCCCGGTAGCCCGTGAGGAAGAACGGAACGGTGTTCCTCTCCTCGCCCTCCCGCAGAATTGCCCGCCAGTCTGCCGCCAGCGCCGCGAACTCTTCGGGGTCCACCACGGGGGGCTCGGAAAGGTCGATCCCCAGCGCCTCCAGCGCCCCCTCCTCGCTCCAGTCTTGCGCCTCAAGGCGCTCGATCAGCGCCTCCCGGTCGTCGGTCAGCAGCAGGAACGCCTCGGAGACCCGGCTGAGCTCGACATGAAAAAGCTCGGGGTCGACCCAGCCGCCTGCGTCCAGCACGGCGATCGCCCCCCGCGCCGTGCGGCCCTGTGCAGAATGCACGGTCGAGCAATACGCGTGATCGAGATGACGGAGCTGCGGGTCGCCGAGCGCGAGCCGGAACTCCCGCTCCCCGTCGCGGAAGCGCACCCGCTTGTATCCGATCTCCACGATCTCCGCCTCTCCGCCATTGACCATGTCCGGCGCCCGAGGATGGCCGAAGCGGGCGGGGGGCGCCTTGCGGTTGCGCGTCCAGCGGATCCGGTCGCCGGCGCGCAACTCGATCCGTTCGGTGTCGTAGAGGCCCAGATAGCGCGACGCATTGCCCGAGGGCCGGAAGCGGCGTTCGCCGTCCGGATGGGCCAGCACGACCCTGCCGTCGTCGCGGCCCATGACGATGCAGACGTCGTTCGCGCGGCAGCCGTAGACGTCGCGATGGAACACGACGGTGTCGCCGGGCTCGTAGCTCCGGATGTCGGAAGCCAGCGCACGGGTGAGCCGCCGGTTGACCAGGCGCTCGACAGCGAGCGTGCGGCCCCTCAACGCGCCTTCCTCCGCCAGCCCCTCGCGCACGGTGTCGTTCGCCTGCCGGCAGATCGCGTGCGTGGGGGCGAGGATCAGGGTGTCCGCCCGGTGCTCCGGCGCCAGCGCGAGCCAGCGGCGCCCCGCCTCGATGCCGAGCTCCTCCGGAGGCGCCTCCCGCACCCGATTGCCCAGCTCCGCGATCGCAGCCCCCGGCTCCCCTTCCCGGGCAAGGCCCACCGCAGCCCGCAGCTCCGGGTCGCGCTGGCGCTTCACCTCCTTCATCGTCGCTGTCGCCATGCCCGCCTTCTGCAGCAGACGGAAGGGCTGCCCCGCATCCACCGCCTTCAACTGTTTGGTGTCGCCCACCAGCACGACCCGCGCCACCTTCAGCGCGCACGCGATGCGCAGCAGCGCCTCGATGCGAACGCTGCCGGCCATCGAGGCCTCGTCCACCGCCAGAACCGCGCCCCCGTACTCCGCCCGGGCCCGCGCCAGCCGCTCCGGGTCCGAGAGGTCGCCGAAGCGGGTCAGGAAGTACTGCAGCGTCCGCGAGGGGATGCCGGCCTCCCTGGCGAGAACCCGGGCGGCCACGGCCGACGGCGCCAGGCCCTGTATCTTCCGCTCCCCGAGCAGCTCCTTCACCTCGCTCAGCATGGTCGTCTTGCCGCTGCCGGCATGGCCCTGTACGCCGATCACGAGATCGTTCGACAAGAGCACCATGCGGACCGCCTCCCTCTGGCCCCGCGTGAGGCGCGAAGGCTCGAGCCGCTTCTCCACCATCTCCCCGTTCGCCAGCGCCATGCCCTTTCCGCGCCCCGCCCGCATCGACGCCAGCACGCGGCGTTCAGCCTTCACCGCCCGGTCGGTGACGAAGGCCCGGTCCATCCCCCGGCGTTCCACCTCGATCAGCTCGCCGTCACGCACAAGCCGTGCGATCGCCGCGTCGACCTCCGCCAGCGTGTAGCGCCCCGGTGCATGACCCAGCGTCACCGCACGGATCTCGGCCTCCGGGATCGCCGTGCGCCTCTCCCCGACATGCGCCACCGCCCGTGCCACCGCCTCCAGAACGCCCCGCTCCGGCTTGAGCGACAGCTCCGCCGGCGCCCGGAAGCCCGCGCCTGTGAGGCGCGCTTCCGCCCCTTCGGCAACGCCGTCGCGAGGCAGCTTCGGCAGCGCCGGCGCGCGCTTCATGCTGCGGATCTTGTTGGGCGGCAGGTCCGGCGCAGGCACGCGCGGCACTCTCACCCGCTCGCCGGTCAGCGGGTCGAGGGGCCGGGGCGGCCTGAGGGCCATTCTCTCCCGGACCAGCCCCAGTGCCTGCGCCCGCGCGCGCCATTCCGGCACGAGGTCCGCGAGAGTGCGGTCCTCCTTGTGCCGGCGCGTGCGCAGCGCCGCCTTCTGCGTATTCTCCGCCGTGTAGGGCTGCTCCTTTTGTTTCAGGTCTTCCAGGATCGCCCGGCGCCGGCCCGAAAAGGCATCGATGAACGAGCGCTCGTAACCCGCAAGCTCGAACCCCGGGACCCGGCCTACGAGGGTCGGCGAGACGGCCATGCCGAGCGCCTGAAGGCGCCGCGCCAGCTCGTTCCGGTAATACGCTCCGATCAGCTTCTGGCTGCGGCGGATCTTCGTCGGCTCCACGCTCCGCCATTCGCCCGAGGCAGTGCGCGTCATGTTGGCCAGCACGCAGTGGGTGTGCAGCTGCGGGTCCTGGTCGCGGCTCGCCAGATGCCGGAACCCCGCCACCACCATGCCATTCGCGCTCACCCGGGGGCGGCGGCGGGTCGCCGGGTCCCAGCCCCGGGTCTGCAGAAACTCCGCCTCCACGAAGTCGAGCGTCGCGCGCACCGCCTCGTCGTGAGCCCGGATCACGCGGCGGTCGCCCATCACCAGCGCCTCCAGCGACACCGACTTCGGCGCCGACAGGGTGATGTCCCAGCCCGGCCGGTGCTCGTGCTGCCCCTCGCGCATCCGGCCGAGACGCAGATCCGTCCCGGGCACGTATCCCGACAGGGCTCTGTTGCAAGCTTGGCGAAGGGGCGATGCGTGATCAGGGGGCTTCCTGTTCACCTTAGAGCCGCTTGCAAAATTCTGATCGACTCGGAGCGGCGCAAGAACACCCAAGCTAGCAGCGACGTCGGCGCACGGCAATTGGCGCGATTTTGATGGCGACCATGGTCGGATCAGCGTTGGCACAGCCTCCGATTCGGTATTTTCGTCGAACTTCGGGCGCGTTTGGCCGCACCGTCTTTCGAGAAGTGCGGCCACCGTGATGGCGAAGGAGACGAGCCGGGCTAGATCGGCGGAACGATAAGGCGCATCAGTTGGCTGGCCGTCAGAACGGTCATGCCAAACATGAGGTGGGCCAGAACCTTGTCGTAACCGCGCACGCGGACATGGCGGCCGCCGAACTCATCCTTGAGGCGCCCATTGACCCGCTCGGACCCTGAACGCTCGACGTAGCGACGCTCTTCGGGAAAGAAGAGACCGAGCGTCCGCCGCGCCTTCTTCTCACGCCTCAACGCCTCTTGCATGTCGACCGAGCGGCGGGGGTTCACGTCGATGATCGGCTTGTGGCCAAGCAAGATGCAGTGCGCCCAGATCTCGATGGAATCATAAGCCGCGTCCATAAGGTCGTAGAGGTTCTCGACCCGCCCGGCCGTCAGGGTTCCCAACGGAATCGCCACCTGGGAGTCATGCGTCGATGCCGAGGTCATGATGCAACTGATGGGGATCCCGCCATCGGCCGTGTCGACGTGCAGCTTGTACCCGATCCAGGAGGTGGTATGGCCCTTGGCGTTGCGCTTGGTGCCGACATCGCAGGCCCTCGGCAGGTCCGCCAGCATCTGCGGAAGGCTCATCGTCAGTTGCCGTTCCAGCCGGCTTGGCTCCTTCGCCTGCGCCTCTCCCTTGCGGGGCCGCCGCCGCTTCGGCTTCGCTGCCTTCGGCTTCGGCGACGGCTTCTCCCGCGCTTCAATCGCCGTCGCATCCCGCGAGATGTGCTCCACCAGATGGCCATCCATCGTCCGCGCAATCAGCGTCTCATGCAGACGGCTGGCCAGACCGCTCTCGGCAAACTCGGAAAAGGCCCGCGAAAACGTCGCCTCGCTCGGAAGCCGGCCGGCACCGCTCCAGCCGCACAGCCGCCATAGCTTGCCGTCAACCTCAAGACGCTCGATCAGCGCCCGCGTCGTCGGAATGTCGAACACCGCCTTGGCTATGAAGGCGCGCGCCAGCGCCGCGCGGTCCTCCTCCGGCCGCCCTACCTGGCCGCGGAAGTGGGGCAGAAGAGCCTCGACCCGCACCAGTTCCAGAACCGCGACGAACAGCTCGTAGCGCTCGCCCATCGGGCCAAGCTCGCTCTCAAGCCTCGGGAACAACTCTTGTTGAAAGGCGTACCAGTAATCCGATAGCATCTCGCGCAGGGACACGGCTCCACTCCTCCGTGGTCATCATGCGGTGTTTTGCGACAGCACATGATACTCACGAGGGTGGGCCGGTCCCACCGCAAGGGCCTTCACTCAGGCAGAAAAGCCGCTCGCCTCAGCTATTTTGCAAGAGGCTCCTTATGTTTCTGCGTTGGCCAGACGGTCCTGTAGCAACGCCATCGCCTCGGTCAGAGCGCACGGTCCGAGACCGAAGGCGCGCTCGACGATCCGGGCCTCGCCGACAATGCCGCCCTGGAGGGCGAACATCCCGGCCTGGCCCTTGCGCAGCGCGCGCATCACCTCGAAGCCCTTGATCGTGGCGTAGGCCGTCTTCATCGTCTTGAACCCGCGCACGGGCCGGATCAGCAGCTTGAGCTTGCCGTGGTCGGCCTCGACGACGTTGTTGAGGTATTTCACCTGCCTGTGCCTCGTGTCCTTCGGGCACTTGCCCTCGGCCTTCAGCTCCGCGATGGCAGCGGCATAGGCCGGCGCCTTGTCGGTGTTGAGCACCTCGGGCTGCTCCCACTCCTTCAATCCTCTCAGCGCCTTGCCGAGGAATCGCTTCGCTGCCCTGGTGTTGCGGGTCGCCGAGAGATAGAAATCGATCGTGTTCCCGAGCTTGTCCACCGCCCGGTACAGATACGCCCACTTGCCGCGGACCTTGATGTAGGTCTCGTCGACGCGCCAACTCCGCGACTGCGGCCGGCGCCACTGCCAGCGCAGACGTTTCTCCATCTCCGGCGCGAAACGCTGCACCCAACGATAGATCGTGGAGTGGTCGACCGCGACGCCGCGCTCGGTCATCATCGCTTCGAGGTCGCGGTAGCTGATCGGATACCGGCAGTGTTACGGTAGGAACGCCGGTTGCCCGACGCCCCCCGTGCAGATCCCCGCATGCGCGCTAACGCACGGGGCTCCTACCTCGGGTGTTTGACGGCAAACCGCTGTTCTGGCCATGGATGCAGGATTTGCAGCGGCGGCCAGAAAGCCGCCGCGACCCTTCCCAGCTTGTCCAGCTTGGTCCGGTCCATCTGCGACCGGCGTCTCAAGACACGCAGCCACATTCGTCGGAGTCGAAATGCAAACCGCTTGAGGGACGGGGAACTGGTCGGGACGGCGTAGTAGTGCAGCCATCCATTCAGAATCTTCCCTAGCCATTTGGCCACCTCATATGGGTTATGGTGCATCCGCCGACGCAGCTCGGCACCGATACGCCGTAGGGTCCGGTCGACCCGCTTGCCCACCGGCTTGCGCCCCAGCCCGAACTTCCCGTTCCTCGTCGTTCGGCAGTAGTGCGTGAACCCGAGAAAGTCGAAGGTTTCGGGACGCCGCTCGCCTCGTGCCCGGCGGTTCTTTTGCGCAAACCGCCCGAACTCGATGAGACGGGTTTTGTCAGGGTGTAGCTCCAGTGAAAACGAGGCCGTCCTTTCCTTCAGGTCGTGTAGAAACCGCTCCGCATCCCGCTGGTACTGGAACCCGACCACGAAATCATCGGCGTACCTCACGATGATTGTGTTGCCTTCGGCTGTTCGGGCGCGCCACTTCTTGTGGAACCACAGGTCGAGGACATAGTGCAAATAGACGTTCGCCAGAATCGGCGAAACAATCGCACCCTGCGGAGTGCCCCGAAGGTCATCCCGCCATTCGCCCCCTTCCATGACGCCAGCATTGAGCCACTTGACAATCAAGCGGATAACCCGCCTGTCGCCGATACGGTGCTCCAGAAACCGGACCAGCCAGTCCCTGTCGATTCGGTCAAAGTACGACCGGATGTCCGCATCGACAATCCATCTGACCCCTCGCCGTTCTATCCCGAAAGCCAGGGCGTCGAGCGCATCATGCGCCCCACGTCCGGGTCGGAACCCATAGCTGAATCCGAGGAACTCCGGCTCGTATATCGGCAAAAGGATGGTCTCCGCCACCGCCTTCTGGACAATCTTGTCCTCCACTGCGGCGATGCCCAGCGGTCGTGTTCCCCCGTCCGGCTTCGGTATCTCTACCCGCCGCGACGGACGCGCCCGGTACGCTCCGCTCTGAACCCGGTCATGCAGGTCGCTCAGCCGTTCGGCCAGACCCTTCCCGTATTCATGCCACGTCACGCCATCCACGCCTGCCGCTGCCTCCTTCTTCAACGAAAAGTAGGCCGCATCGAGCGCTTCCGTCGTGATGTGGTGCAACAGCGCAGTGAGCTTCTCCTTCGGCTTCCTCGTTGCTGCTTGCCGTATCCGCTCCGCCGCTTGTGTCACGCGCGCCCGGCGCTGTGTCCGGTGCGTGCTTTGGCCTCGCGGATTCCCCTTGGTTCCAGCCCTTCCCTCCGTCGGCTCCGCCGGAACCGAGGTCCCTTTGTTCGCCGCCCTCATCGGTACTATGGCCAGATCCGATTGCTCCAACCCGTTCATCATCGATTCGGACTATCTCCTCTCTTCCGCGGCCCCGGTACGACGACCGGGGCGGATTGGAGCCCTCTCAGGTCCCCTGCGTGGACGTACGTGCGTGCCTGGGTTCTTAGACGCCGCGGAGCCCTCGCGCCCTCACGAAAGCGGGCGGTCAGTGTTGCCTTCGGCCGCTGATACAGCCTCGGCACTCCGAATGACCATGTTTCGACGCTCAATAGCCCTGCCCGCACGCGCCGCTACCGACACTTCACATGACACCTCACGATGCCCTGCGCACGGCTCGCGGCGAAGGCGGCTCGTTACACCTTTCCTCCCGCCGGACTTTCACCGGCTATCCACGTCAGAGTTAGCCTGACATTCACCAGCGTACGGCCCAAAGCACGATCTCCCCCCGAAAGTGACGTCCCTTGAAGTCGCTCATGCCTCAACCCCTCGCTCCAGATCACGCAGACAAGTCACCAACCAGCCGGACTTTGCAACAGAGCCGTCCGATCGCTGCCGCATGATCCTGCGCTGCGCGGACGGCCTGACCAACAAGGCGGTGGCAATCGAACTCGGCGTGCACGAGCACACGGTCGGCAAGTGGCGCCGCCGCTTCCTGAAGGAGCGCATCGACGGACTTTCGGATGAGCCTCGTCCGGGACGGCCGCGAACGCTCTCGGACGAGAAGGTGGCCGCGGTCATCGAGCGGACGCTGGAGACGACGCCGGCCGACGCGACCCACTGGTCGCTCCGTTCGATGGCCCGGGAGAGCGGGCTGTCGCATACGACGGTCCGGCGGATATGGGCGGCCTTCAGCGTGCAGCCGCACCGCTCGGAGACCTTCAAGCTCTCCAGCGATCCGCTGTTCGTGGACAAGGTCCGCGACATCGTAGGCCTCTATCTGTCGCCGCCGGACCGCGCGCTGGTGCTCTGTGTCGACGAGAAGAGCCAGATCCAGGCGCTCGACCGCACACAGCCGGTCCTGCCGATGCTGCCGGGCATGCCTGAGCGCCGCACACACGACTACAAGCGTCACGGCACGACCTCGCTGTTCGCCGCCCTCGATGTCGCCACCGGCCGCGTCATCGGCAAGTGCTACAGGCGCCACCGGGCCAGGGAGTTCCTCGACTTCCTGAAGGAGATCGACCGGCGTGTCCCGGAGGGGCTGGACATCCATATCGTCATGGACAACTACGCCACTCACAAGACTGCGCCGGTCAAGGCTTGGCTGGCGCGACGAGCGCACTGGCACATCCACTTCACGCCGACCTCCGCTTCCTGGATCAATCAGGTCGAACGCTGGTTCGCCGAACTGACGCGCAAGCAGCTGCAGCGCGGTGTGCACCACTCGACCCGCCAACTCGAAGCCGACATCCGCGCCTTCATCGACAAGCACAACGAAGACCCCAAGCCCTTCAGGTGGACCAAATCGGCCGACGACATCCTCGCTGCCGTCAAGCGCTTTTGCCTCCGTGTCGATCAAAACTTATGCCACGAACTTTAGATTCAGGTGACTGGCGCTTGCGCATGTAAGCCTATACCTGTCGGTTGAGAAGGATATCGGTCCGCCGGAGCTACCTATGCATAACCTGAAGGTCGCAGATTCAAATTCTGCCCCCGCAACCGCTCAAACACCCGGAAACATTGACGTTTTCGGCGTTTTCGATTCCCGCTCGGCATGCCCAAGTGGACTGTCAACGCAGAGTCGGCACGTGTATGCCGGCCATGAGCTGGGGAAATCAAGATGGCGGCAGCGGTTCGAGGTGCCATTCCCGTATCGGGGAGCGGAATTGTTCCTCAAGCCGGCCGCCACGGCCGAGGCGTCGACCAGAAGGCCGAGTTCCATGTTCCGGACCTGTGCCGGCTCCGTGAAGTTGGCGTAGGCGGTGGCGGGCATTGACATTGCCGGCCCGAGAGCACATGTAGCCCCTGTAGATCATCTTCCGGTCCCGCGATGCAACGAGCTTGCGTCGCTTCAGACCCGGAAACAAGCAACTCCACCCGTTCCGGCCGCTCCCGCGGCTGGCATATGCGCCCGAGACCAGCCGTCCCGACAATACGGACCGCGCCGGGCAGTCAAGGATCAATGTGACCAAACAACTGTTTTCCGAACTCGGCCTGGCCGAGACCCTGCAACGTGCGCTGGCCGAGCGCGAACACACGACCCCGACGCCGATCCAGGCGCAGGCAATCCCGGAGGTTATGGCCGGGCGAGACGTTCTCGCCATCGCCCAGACCGGCACCGGCAAGACGGCGGCCTTCGCGTTGCCGATCCTGCACCGGCTGGCCGGCGCCAATAGCGGCGGTCGCGGTCGCGCACCGCGCGCCCTCGTCCTCGCGCCGACACGGGAACTGGCGATCCAGATCGCCGACGAGTTCCGCGCCTATGGCACCCATCTGCAGCTACGGCTTGCCGTCATCTATGGCGGCGTCGGCCAGAGGCCCCAGGTCGATGCGCTGGTGCGAGGCGTCGACATCCTCGTCGCCACGCCCGGGCGCCTGCTGGACCTGATGGGACAGCGCCGCGTCAACCTCCACCGGGTCGAGCATCTCGTCCTCGACGAGGCTGACCGCATGCTCGACATGGGCTTCGTTCGCGATGTGCGCCGCATCCTCGCGGCCCTGCCGGCGGCGCGGCAGTCGTTGCTGTTCTCGGCCACCATGCCGCGCGATGTGGCGCGTCTGGCGAGCGACTTCCTTCGCGATCCCGTCCGGGTCGCGGTGACGCCGCAGGCGACGCCGGTGGAGCGGATCCAGCAATGCGTCTTCCACGTCTCGTCCGAGGGCAAGCGGCGCCTGCTGGCCGATATCCTGGATGACCCGGCGCTCTCGCGGGTGCTGGTCTTCGCCCGCACCAAGCATCGCGCCAACCGGGTGGCGGCTCAGCTGGAGAAGGGCGGTGTCGCCGCCGAGGCGATGCACGGCAACAAGTCCCAGGGCGCTCGGCAGCGGGCCCTCGAACGTTTCCGGCGGGGCGAGGCCCGCGTCCTGGTCGCGACCGATATCGCGGCGCGCGGCATCGACGTCGACGATATCAGCCACGTCATCAACTACGAGCTGCCGAACGTTCCGGAAAGCTATGTCCACCGCATCGGGCGCACGGCGCGGGCCGGCGCCGACGGCATCGCCTATTCGTTCTGCGATGCGGGCGAGCGGGAGTCGCTCGGCCAGATCGAGCGTCTGATCCGGCAACGGCTGACCGTGATCGGGGACGACCCCGCCCCAGCACCCTTCCGCGCCGCGCGAGGTCGCCCGCGGCGGAAGGGTGCCGGAAACGGCCGCAAGCGCGGAACCCCGAGCCTCGCTGAGGCACGGCCGGCTCACTAACCCGAGTGTTGATGGGATCGACTGGGCGAAGCGCAGCTTTCAGTTGCGCGGGTCTCGGACGGACGGATCGGTTGCGTTCCGCAAGAAGCTGAGCCGGGAGAAGCGTGTAGGCTTTCTGGTTTCGCAGCCCCGCTGTGTGGTGGCGATGGAGGCGTGCGCAAGTGCACACCACTGAGGCCGGGAGCTCCAGGAGCTTGGCTATGATGTGAGGTTGGTCCCGCCGATCTACGTCAAGCCGTTCGTGAAGCGGCAGAAGAACGACGCGGCTGACGCGGAAGCAATCTGCGAGGCCGCGCAGCGGCCGACGATACGCTTCGTGGCGGTGAAGACGCAGGATCAGCAGGCCCAGGCGATGCTGTTCCGCGCGCGCGATCTTCTGGTGCGCCAGCGCACGCAGTCGATCAATGCGCCGCGGAGCCACTTGGCGGAGTTCGGCGTGATTGCACCCAAGAAGCCGGCTCATGTCGGCCGGCTGGCTCTGACAAGGGGTTAGAGAATTGGCGCTCTCTGATGGAGAGTGCCAGCGCAGGCGATTTGGCGATGCCACCCAGCCCTTGCAAGGGGCCCGAGAAAATATTTCTTGCTGGCAGGCAGAGGGTCATGCGTCCGCCCCGACGTGGCCACCATCGCCTTCTCCGAATCGCTGTCATTAGGCCAGTCTGATGGTCAGCGTAGTCTGATGTCCCCCGCGAATGTTAGTCTACGGAATCCGGTCGGCGACGCCGGCCGAGAACGACCCTTCAAGGGCGCATCAAGGGAGGATCCAAATGAACCGATTGTATGCGAAGACCATGGCCGCTGCCGTGGCCGCCGTCGCGACGACGGCTCTGCTGAGCGGGGCCCAGGCCCAAGACCTGGATGCCGCGCGTCAGATGATCCAGGACCACCGCGCCAAGCCGGTGTTCTCGGCCCCGGGACCGGCGTTCGACGCAAAGTCCTGTGCGGCCGGCAAGCGCATCCTGACCGTTCCGGTCTCCAGCGCGAACCCGTTCACCAAGAACATCGCCCTGGCAATGATCGAAGCCGGCAAGGAAGCCGGCGTCGACGTGACCGAGTGGGAAAACCAGGCGCAGCCCTCGCAATGGGTGCAGGGTATCAACTTCGCGATCAACGAAGGTTTCGATCTGATCGACCTGCTCGGCGGCGTCGATCCTCGTGTCATCGTGCCGCAGATCGACGCCGCGAAGAACGCCGGTATCGTCGTCAAGACGTCGCACTTCTACGACCTGACCCAGACACCGCACGAGAGTGTCGACGGTGCCGTGCCGCTGAGCTTCTACGGGGTCGGTCAGATCCTCGCGAATTGGGCCATCACCCAGACCGACGGCAAGGCCAACGTCGTCATCATCGGTTCTGACGAGATCGTTCCGACGGCGCCCTTCGTCCAGGGTATCCGCGATACGCTGCAGGCGAATTGCCCGGACTGTCAGGAAGTGGCCTACATCAATGCGCCGGTTCCCGAATGGGCGACCAAGATTCAGCCAAGCGTCCAGGCTGCGCTTCTCGCGAACCCGGACGTCAACTACCTCATCCCGATCTACGACTCGATGTCGCAGTTTGTCGTACCGGCCGTCCGCATAGCCGGCAAGACGGGCCTGGTTAATATCGCGACGTTCAACGGCACGCCCTTCGTCATCGACCTGATCCAGCAGGGACAGGTGGAGATGGATGTGGGCGAGTCGCTCGGCTGGATCGCACGCGGGATTCTCGATTCGCACATGCGTACGCTGTGCGGGTTGGCCGAGCCGCCCGAGCTCAACGTACCCTTCTATATCTTCGACAGCAGCAACGCGAACGATGCCGGCACCCCGGCGGACTACGACCGCGGTTACGGCGACGTGCACGTTTCCGGTTTCCGCACGCTGTGGGGCCTTGAGTAGCAGTCACTCCGATCTCGGGACGGGGGCGCCGGACACCAGCGCCCCCGCTCTGTTTGCGGAGCACGCGTCGAAGACATTCGGCGGCGAGAAGGCGCTCAGCGATGTCGCCTTCACGGTCGCGCCGCGCGAAGTTCATGGGCTCCTGGGCCAGAACGGCTCCGGCAAGTCGACCCTGATTAAGATTTTGGCGGGCTTTCATGCCCCGGATCCGGGCGCGTCCCTGCAAATCTTCGGGCGTTCCGTGCAACTGCCTCTGGCGCCCGGCCAGTTCCGCGGGCTGGGGCTCGCCTTCGTGCACCAGCATCTCGGTCTCATTCCGAGCCTGACGGTGCTGGAAAACCTGATGCTCGGCGATCTTGCGACGCGCGCCGGCGCCTACATCAATTGGGCGCGCGAAAGGCAACGTGCCAGAGATGTCTTCGCGCGCTTCGGCCTCAACCTGGATCCGTCGGTCAAGGTAGAAGATCTTCCGCAGGTGGAGCGCGCGCTCCTCGCCATCGTTCGCGCCTTCGACGACATTCGCGGCGAACGCGCGGCGCACCATACACCAGGCATCCTCTTTCTCGACGAGCCCACGCCGTTTCTGCCCAAAGCAGGCGTCAGCCAGCTCTTCGAACTGGTGCGTGGCATCGTCGACGAAGGTGCAAGCGTCGTTTTCGTTTCGCACGACGTCGATGAGGTGCTCGAGATCACCGACCGCGCCACCGTTCTGCGCGACGGCCGTGTTGCCGGAACCCTCGAAACCGCAAAGGCTTTGCACGCCGATTTCGTGGAGTTGATCATCGGGCGCCGTATCGAGGCGTTCCACGCCGAAGCGCACGACCTGCGCGGAGCGGAAGTCGATGTGGCCGTGAACGGTCTGACCGGCGGCACCGTCGACGATCTCTCCGTGGAGCTGCACCGCGGCGAGGTGCTGGGCCTGACAGGTTTGATCGGCTCCGGTTTCGACGAGGTGCTCTACCTGTTGTTCGGCGCTTCGCGGGCCGGTTCGGGCACGCTCAATCTGCACGACAAGACATACCAACTGCGTGACATTTCGCCGCAGCGGGCGATCGAGGGAGGTATTGCGCTGCTTCCCGGCGACCGCTTGGGGGCGGCGGGCGTCGCCGACCTGACGCTCATCGACAACATCACCCTTCCTGTCCTGTCCTCGTTCCAAAGCCTGACCGGCCTGAAGCGCCGTGCGATGCGGCGCAGGGCGTCCGAGCTGGGCAAGGAATTCGACGTGCGACCCAACGTGCCGGAGAAGGAACTCGAGTCTCTTTCCGGCGGCAATCAGCAAAAGGTTCTGCTCGCCAAATGGATGCAGACGAGCCCGTTTCTCATGCTGCTGGACGAGCCGACCCAGGGCGTGGACGTTGGCGCCCGGCAGCAGGTCTTTGGTGCGATCCGCGACGTGGCGGAGCAGGGTGCGGCGGTCATCTGCGCTAGCACTGACTACGGGCAACTCGCGGCGATCTGCGACCGCGTTCTGATCTTTGCGCGCGGTCGGGTCGTCCGAGAGCTGGTCGGCAGCGATGTTACCAAGGACCGCATCGCCGAACAGACCGTTCTCAGTCTGGCATCGGGCAATCAGGGAGAGGCCGGCACGGCCGTGCACTCAACGGAGCAGGTACATGGCTGAAGGGACCGAGGTATCTGCAGAGGAGAAGAGAATTGATTGGCTTGTCGTGCTGGAAAGGTACGCGCTGATCCTGGCCTGGATCGCGTTGATCGTCATTTTCGCCGTTGCGGCCCCTCCATCCTTTCTCCAGTGGCCTACCTTCTCCTCCATTATTTTCGGCTCCCAGGCCGTGCTGGTCGTGCTGACCTTGGGCCTGATAATCCCGCTCACCGCGGGTGACTTCGACGTTTCGGTCGCCGCCGTACTGACCTTCTCGGCGATGATCCTCGCCGTTCTGAATGCCAAGATGGGCCTGCCGCTATGGCAGGCGGTTCTGGCGTGCCTGGCCATGGGGCTGATCGTCGGCCTCATCAATGCGTTCTTTATTATCTACTTCCGAATACACTCCTTGATCGTGACCCTCGGCACGGCGTCGGTCATCCAGGGTCTCATCCTGTGGATCAGTAGCTCGCAGACACTGAGCGGCGTGTCGCCCGGCCTGATTGACTGGGTCATCGTCAATCGCCTCTTCGATATTCCTTTGGCCTTCTACTACGCGATGGCTCTGGGCGTGATCATTTGGTACGTCTTCGAGTTCACGCCCATCGGCCGGCGCCTCCTGTTCGTTGGCCGCGGACGCGAAGTCGCTCGCCTGTCCGGTATCAGCGTGGTGCGCGTCCGCGCCGTGGCCCTCGTGGCTTCCAGCACTATCGCCACGCTCGCCGGCATCATTAACATCGGCACGACGGGCGGCGCCGACCCGCTGTCGGGCCTCACCTTTCTGCTCCCGGCCTTTGCCGCCGCGTTCCTTGGCGCGACGAGCATCGTTCCGGGGCGGTTCAACCCGCCGGGCTCGATTATCGCGGTATTTTTCCTGGTGACCGGCATCACCGGTCTCAACTTCCTTGGCGTCGATACTTTCGTGCAGAATTTGTTCAACGGTGCCGCACTGATTTTGGCCGTGTCCGCCTCGCAACTCGTGCGCGGACGGAAAGAGCAGGGGTTGACCTGACTGACGATTGAACTCCTGCGCCTTGTCCTCTTCGCTCCGGGCAATCAAACCAGACGTACCAAAATATCAAGGCGTTTGGGGCGTCAGACGAGTCTGCATCTATTGGGGTCTGATCCTCCCCCATCGGATTGGTCGGCTCTGTTGCAAAGTCCGGCTGGTTGGTGACTTGTCTGCGTGATCTGGAGCGAGGGGTTGAGGCATGAGCGACTTCAAGGGACGTCACTTTCGGGGGGAGATCGTGCTTTGGGCCGTACGCTGGTGAATGTCAGGCTAACTCTGACGTGGATAGCCGGTGAAAGTCCGGCGGGAGGAAAGGTGTAACGAGCCGCCTTCGCCGCGAGCCGTGCGCAGGGCATCGTGAGGTGTCATGTGAAGTGTCGGTAGCGGCGCGTGCGGGCAGGGCTATTGAGCGTCGAAACATGGTCATTCGGAGTGCCGAGGCTGTATCAGCGGCCGAAGGCAACACTGACCGCCCGCTTTCGTGAGGGCGCGAGGGCTCCGCGGCGTCTAAGAACCCAGGCACGCACGTACGTCCACGCAGGGGACCTGAGAGGGCTCCAATCCGCCCCGGTCGTCGTACCGGGGCCGCGGAAGAGAGGAGATAGTCCGAATCGATGATGAACGGGTTGGAGCAATCGGATCTGGCCATAGTACCGATGAGGGCGGCGAACAAAGGGACCTCGGTTCCGGCGGAGCCGACGGAGGGAAGGGCTGGAACCAAGGGGAATCCGCGAGGCCAAAGCACGCACCGGACACAGCGCCGGGCGCGCGTGACACAAGCGGCGGAGCGGATACGGCAAGCAGCAACGAGGAAGCCGAAGGAGAAGCTCACTGCGCTGTTGCACCACATCACGACGGAAGCGCTCGATGCGGCCTACTTTTCGTTGAAGAAGGAGGCAGCGGCAGGCGTGGATGGCGTGACGTGGCATGAATACGGGAAGGGTCTGGCCGAACGGCTGAGCGACCTGCATGACCGGGTTCAGAGCGGAGCGTACCGGGCGCGTCCGTCGCGGCGGGTAGAGATACCGAAGCCGGACGGGGGAACACGACCGCTGGGCATCGCCGCAGTGGAGGACAAGATTGTCCAGAAGGCGGTGGCGGAGACCATCCTTTTGCCGATATACGAGCCGGAGTTCCTCGGATTCAGCTATGGGTTCCGACCCGGACGTGGGGCGCATGATGCGCTCGACGCCCTGGCTTTCGGGATAGAACGGCGAGGGGTCAGATGGATTGTCGATGCGGACATCCGGTCGTACTTTGACCGAATCGACAGGGACTGGCTGGTCCGGTTTCTGGAGCACCGTATCGGCGACAGGCGGGTTATCCGCTTGATTGTCAAGTGGCTCAATGCTGGCGTCATGGAAGGGGGCGAATGGCGGGATGACCTTCGGGGCACTCCGCAGGGTGCGATTGTTTCGCCGATTCTGGCGAACGTCTATTTGCACTATGTCCTCGACCTGTGGTTCCACAAGAAGTGGCGCGCCCGAACAGCCGAAGGCAACACAATCATCGTGAGGTACGCCGATGATTTCGTGGTCGGGTTCCAGTACCAGCGGGATGCGGAGCGGTTTCTACACGACCTGAAGGAAAGGACGGCCTCGTTTTCACTGGAGCTACACCCTGACAAAACCCGTCTCATCGAGTTCGGGCGGTTTGCGCAAAAGAACCGCCGGGCACGAGGCGAGCGGCGTCCCGAAACCTTCGACTTTCTCGGGTTCACGCACTACTGCCGAACGACGAGGAACGGGAAGTTCGGGCTGGGGCGCAAGCCGGTGGGCAAGCGGGTCGACCGGACCCTACGGCGTATCGGTGCCGAGCTGCGTCGGCGGATGCACCATAACCCATATGAGGTGGCCAAATGGCTAGGGAAGATTCTGAATGGATGGCTGCACTACTACGCCGTCCCGACCAGTTCCCCGTCCCTCAAGCGGTTTGCATTTCGACTCCGACGAATGTGGCTGCGTGTCTTGAGACGCCGGTCGCAGATGGACCGGACCAAGCTGGACAAGCTGGGAAGGGTCGCGGCGGCTTTCTGGCCGCCGCTGCAAACCCTGCATCCATGGCCAGAACAGCGGTTTGCCGTCAAACACCCGAGGTAGGAGCCCCGTGCGTTAGCGCGCATGCGGGGATCTGCACGGGGGGCGTCGGGCAACCGGCGTTCCTACCGTAACACTGCCGGTATCCGATCAGCTACCGCGACCTCGAAGCGATGATGACCGAGCGCGGCGTCGCGGTCGACCACTCCACGATCTATCGTTGGGTGCAGCGTTTCGCGCCGGAGATGGAGAAACGTCTGCGCTGGCAGTGGCGCCGGCCGCAGTCGCGGAGTTGGCGCGTCGACGAGACCTACATCAAGGTCCGCGGCAAGTGGGCGTATCTGTACCGGGCGGTGGACAAGCTCGGGAACACGATCGATTTCTACCTCTCGGCGACCCGCAACACCAAGGCAGCGAAGCGATTCCTCGGCAAGGCGCTGAGAGGATTGAAAGAGTGGGAGCAGCCCGAGGTGCTCAACACCGACAAGGCGCCGGCCTATGCCGCTGCCATCGCGGAGCTGAAGGCCGAGGGCAAGTGCCCGAAGGACACGAGGCACAGGCAGGTGAAATACCTCAACAACGTCGTCGAGGCCGACCACGGCAAGCTCAAGCTGCTGATCCGGCCCGTGCGCGGGTTCAAGACGATGAAGACGGCCTACGCCACGATCAAGGGCTTCGAGGTGATGCGCGCGCTGCGCAAGGGCCAGGCCGGGATGTTCGCCCTCCAGGGCGGCATTGTCGGCGAGGCCCGGATCGTCGAGCGCGCCTTCGCTCTCGGACCGTGCGCTCTGACCGAGGCGATGGCGTTGCTACAGGACCGTCTGGCCAACGCAGAAACATAAGGTGAACAGGAAGCCCCCTGATCACGCATCGCCCCTTCGCCAAGCTTGCAACAGAGCCACTTGAAAGGGTGGGCCCGGTTCTTGGGTTCTTCAGAAGGGTTGAGACAGCATCAGGCCTGCCAACTCCTAGTGACGACGCACAGCATGCCATTCGCGTTGGAAATGACAGCAATGCGCGACATCCGGATGGTTGCGATCGAGACCGGCCAACCGTGGTCTAAACCCGTACAAATGGTCGAAGGCGATTTCGCCGGTGTTCGTTTTGACAAGATGATGGCGGAGAACTCGGATGATCGTGCGCGTTCGCTGATCGGTGACATCCGTGTGTTGGCCGAGATACTACTAAAACATGCAATTCAACTTTTAGATCCGGTATTTGTCCGTCAGCCGGAAGCAACGATTGGGCGAATGATGGAGCGGATTGCGGATCGAAACGCTAACGGACAACTACCCTATACAGATCACGTGTTCGGTGATCTGGTAGCGGTGAAATCGTCATACCCCCGTCAGTTCAGCCAACTGAGCGAACCGCATCACTCGGTGTCGGAAACTATAACTGTCCGCGAGGCGAAACAGATCTATGGATTCTGGCGTGAGACACTGTTTCCAGCTGTTCACAGGGTTTGGGAGGAGTATCGGTTTCTACAGAAGTCCATAGTCGGGGAAGCTGCAGCGATTCCGCTTCCTGCCAATTGCAATCACAAGCCGCCCCGATCCACCGTCCTTGCCGCCGTGCAGCCAGCAATTCTCGGGCGAGTGTCTGCCTACTCGGATGGACGTG
The DNA here is from genome assembly GCA_965262755.1 of Alphaproteobacteria bacterium. Taxonomy (GTDB): domain Bacteria; phylum Pseudomonadota; class Alphaproteobacteria; order UBA828; family UBA828; genus WTGU01. Next base: position 4,709,638 of record OZ253557.1, read on the forward strand.
CCGCTTCTGCCATTCGTATCGATCATCTGAGCAATGGCGATGCAGTCGACCTGAGCGCCCGGGCTGCGTACCGCCTTGAGAAGGACACACTCTCTCCCGTTGCCCGTGTTGGAGACATTCTGCTCACCCGTTTGGACGGACAGTGCCGCGCTCCCAACCTGATCGTTGAGGATCGCGGCACGTACCGGGTGGCGCGCCGATGGCTTGAGTACGCAGCGGTTCCGGCCCTAGCCGTCCTTGCTGCCTCGTCGTCGAATCCGAGAGAGGTTCCGCCGGCGATCATTTCCCGGGCCGAGGGTGCCAATCGGCGCAAGATCATTGGCGTTCTGTTCGCTGCCGACCAACTGCAACCGGGAGACAGGGTCGATCCTGACAACGAGGCGACAAGTCTGGAGTCTGACAATGGGATGGTGGCCGATCTCATTGCCGATACGGATGTCTTCCAGGTTCAGGGCAGCAGCGCCGAACCGATCGCGTTGGACAGACAGTACCTTCTGGCCAAGTCGGCGAGGGATGACCTACCGAAGTTGCTGGACGAATTGGATGGTAAACCCGTGATCGCAGAGGACAGCGAAGACTGCGCATTCTTCAAGCGCTTGCGCGTGCTGGATGCCAGATCAGTTATACTCGAAAGCCTGGACAAGACCGGGTCCGAAGAGATGGTCCGCCTTTCGATTAACCCGGAACGATCCGGTCCCATGTTGGTCCGTATTCGAGAGGTCGTCGGTGTCGTATTTGACAAGGTGTAACCGTATGACCATCGATGTGCGGGATCATCGAAATCGCGTACCGACGGGATGAGGTCCGCCTTTAGCGACCTGCACTGCCAGTCCAACGGTATCCTGAAGGTCCGTGCAGTACGGCAATCAGATGCTACTTGGTCATGGGAGCAGGGGGCAGCGAAGTGTGTCTTCGGAGTGAGGGTGCCTTCGTAGTGAATGGACGACCATGTAGCTAACCCTCAGACCCACAAGCTGTCCGTGTTCGGTCGACGGTACGGTCGCAAGGCCCGTTGTGGGACGCTGCAATAATTGGTGTTTTCGAAGGGCCCGGTCGTACCGTGCCGGGCCCATTACGGGGACGCGGGAATCACCGGAATTCAATGACCGCGCCCCCGCTGGCTACGGGGGGCGAAACCGGGCACGCGGTTAGACCGTTCGGCGCGGCCCAATCAGCTGATCGTCCGCTGTGCCCCTGTGTCGCGTCGTGCGCCGCGTTCTCTAGCGTGACCGGGCGATGACCGTAGATTGCCACTGAATACGCCATGGATACACCCGATATGGAAACCAGGCGATTGCGATGCGATGGCGGATACTCTGGAGGGGGCCCGGCGGATGTCAGGATAACCCGGTATTGCCGTCGGGTTATCCGAGGGAACAGCCACCGGATACTGAGGGACCACCAGAACCTGCTCCAGTCCGGCTCGGATCGGCGCCGCAAGAGGGCCGCATAGTGACCGCGAGGCTGCCCGCTTTGGATAACGCGGCTTGCCTTGCCAGACTCGCGTCGGTCGCTGCGGCAAGCCGCGTTACCCACAGCTCTACCGTGCACCACTGCCGCCGGAGAGCTTGCCCGGGGGTACGGTCGCGTGCTCTGGCAGTGCGACATTTTCGATTGCCGAAAACGGGACATTTTCGATCGTCATCGACACGGCAACGCTGAGGTTGGCAAAACCACCGATAACATAGGACAGAAAGAGGATGTCGAAGAAGAGAATTGCAAAGAAGCTGCTCAAGTATGGAGAATCTCTAGATGACTGGGTGCGGCCGATCGAGGGAAAGCGAAGGTTTACTTTGCAGCGAGCCAATTCGTTTCTCGTGGGTGTTCTGCTTGACCGACAAATTGACGCTGAGAGAGCGTGGGAAGCTGCAGATTGGATTGTTGAATCGATCGGTAATGGCGAGCAAGATTTTTGGGCGGCTACAAGAAAGGCAAATAAGCCCAATTTGGAAGGTTTCATGCGTTATGGGTGGGGCGGTAAGGCGTTTCACCGGCATTGGCGAACAATGTCGAAAAACCTCCAAGGTTGCGCGGATATCATTATTGAGAAATACGAAGGAGACCCAAGACAAATCTGGAACTATCAGCGTTGTGTACCGGAAGTAAGGGATCGTTTTGAGGAGTTTCCTGGAATCGGAAAAGCTCTGTCGCGCATGGCTGTCCTTATTTTGGTGCGCAACAATGGCTTAATTGATGGAAAAAAGTCTCTCCCAAAATTGGACGTTAAGCCTGATGACCTACGAAAGAGGGTTTTTGAGCGTGCCGGCTTGGTATCGTCCAATCCTTCCTTCAATGATTTTCTGGAAGCGGCGAGGCAATTGAAGCCCGACTTCCCGGCGGCGTTGGATGCACCTACATGGGATATTGGACGAGAGTTCTGCACACCGCACAACCCCCAATGCGGCGATTGCTCGCTGGACAAGGTGTGTCCAAAAATTGGCCTGTAAGCAGTGGCGTTCATCATTTCAGTAATCGGTCGGATTTGAACCATAGTCCTGAGAAGGCTCTTCCAACGAGTTTGGTTGGAGCAGTCTCTGGGTACGCCTCCGGTGAAGACCGCACCTCCCGTGTGTTGCATTCGCCATGATTTTGGTGATCGGCAGCTGGCCGGCGGGGTGGTTGTCGGGAGTTGGCGGGCCGCCAGAGGTTGAAGGTTATGCGGCCAAGGCCGGTTGCCGGTCGGCCTTCCAGGACCAAGGCAGGAGTTCGTGCAGACGGGTCTGCGGCAGGTCGGCGATACGGTCGAGGACATCGGCGAGCCAGGCTTGCGGATCGACGTCGTTGAGCTTCGCGGTGCCGATGAGCGTGTACATGACAGCGGCCCGCACGCCCCCGCGGCCGGAGCCGGCGAACAGCTAGGCGCGTCTTCCGAGGGCGATACCGCGCAGCGCCCGCTCGGCGGCGTTATGCCGACATCGGCATAACGCCGCAATGAACTGATCCGCGTTTCTCCCTCATTGATCGATGGTCGTCGACCGCCTCGCCGGCGAGCGAGAGCATAGGCGTGTTTTCGTGACCGATCAGAGCATGACGTCGGCGCCGAGGCGGCCGATCACTTCTGCCTTGTTCAATCCGAACGCCATGATCGTGTCTCCTGTTCATCCTGGTTTCTGACGATGGTTGCCGAACGGGCCAGGCCTCTCTCGACCCTTCCCTGTTCGCCCTTCTCCAAGCCCTCCTCTTCCTCTGCGGTGCCGTTCGCCTCGCCGTCTGCCGGATAGCCGCAGACCTCACGAACGCACGCGCGGTCAATTCGATCGCGGTGTGCGGCACGCCGGCGTCGGACGTCAGGAGCGCGGCGTCCGGATCGAAGCGACGGGTGGCGAGGGATCGCACCGGCGGAGCGGGCATCGCCGCGTGTGGACGCGGGGCCGGGCACGATGCGGGCCCCGCGATCGGAATGGGGTCCCCGCCGGCGACCGCCGGTGCGCCCGCAGCCGGTGTTGGCGCAGGGGCACCGTTTGGCGGAGTTCGTGATCGGGCTACGGTGCTGGGGAGCGCGAGGGGAATTTCGCCATGGCGACGGTGACGCGAGCTAACCTGAGAGACGCCGTCCATGCGGAGTTGGGGCTGCCAAACCGCGAGGCGGCCGCGCTCGTGGACGAGGTGATCGAGGCGATGGCGGAGCGGCTGTCGGCCGGGGAGGCGGTGAAGATCTCTTCATTCGGGCGCTTCACGGTGCGCGACAAGGCGCCGCGCACGGGCCGCAACCCCAAGACGGGAGAGCCGGCCCCGTTCCCGCCGCGTCGCGTCGTGGTGTTCCGCCCGTCACCGAAACTGAAGAGGCGGATCGACGAGAATATGGGCGGCGCGGGGGAAGACGCGTAGGCCGGTCGGCACCGGCGCCGCTATAATCGGGCCACAGTTTCGAGTCGGCTGACGGCGGATAGCATCATGGACCAAACATCATCGGATCGGATCGACGAGGGCGCCCTGACGAAGGGCCAGCTGCGCAAACTCAACGCGCTGCGCAAATCGGTGGGCGAGGAGGTCGGCGAGCGTGCGTTCGCCGCGTGGCTGGCCTCACAGGGGGCGGCCGACGAGAAGGCGGACGACAACGCGGCGTTGGTTGTCGACACCTTGTGGCCGCTGATCGAGGAGGGCACGCTGGCGATCCCGCGCGGTGGCTACCTGCTGAGACGCGGGCGCGGCCGGATCATCGTCGAGCCGGCGCGGTAGATCGCTCGACGGTCGTCCGTGGGGTCCTGACGTCGCTCCAACCTGAAGATCCTCGCAGGCGCGGACCCTGCGGCGAGCAGCCCTTCCGGGTCGGGGAGCAGCGGGACGTAGACCGGATGGGGATGGTCGGGACCGCCGGGGGTGTGCTCGGGCAGGATGCAAGGTTCGCTGGATGTGGGCGTGCAATCGAACATGGACAATCCTCCGGTTCAGGGGTTCGGACGCAGGCCCAGTCCGGAGGGTTTCCCTCTCCTGCTCCCGGGCTCGTCGCCCCTCTTCCGGCTTCCCTTTCGCTCGACGGTCCGAGAGTCGTTTCCGGCGTATCGATGGCCCCTGCGGTAGTGGGCGGACTGAGCACATACGCGCCGGGCGGCGGCGTTCATGGTTCGGTCAGGGCAGGACCGATATGTTGGGGGCTCCACGGTTGCAGAGGTTGTCTTGCGGACGATTGCCCCGTTGCTTCTGCTGTTTCTGTTGGCGCTGGCCGCGCCGTCCTCGGCGAGCCTCGGCAGCGAGCTGCGCATTGCGGCCTGGAACCTGGAGCATTTAAACGATACGGACGGACAGGGCTGCTTGCCGAGAGAAGGCGCCGACTACGACGCGATCGCGCAGCAGGTCGTGGCACTTCGCGCGGATGTGATCGCCTTTCAGGAAGTCGACAACGAGACGGCGGCCCGCCGCATCTTTCCATCGGGGAGTTGGCACGTGGCGATGTCTTCCCGTCCCGCCACGAATCCCGGCCGCGCCTGTTGGGATAGGCCAGCGGCGCGTCTCGGACACCTGGCGACGGGGTTCGCGATCCGTCACGGCATAGCCTGGCGCCGTAACGAAGACCTGACCGCTTTGGGGGCGGATGATCGTTTTCAGCGCCGTTGACACTCCTCTCTACCACGCTACGCGGAGCCTTGGGGAGGACGGTTTCGAGCGGCGCGCTGTCCGCTCACGCGCTCAAGATTGGCCATCCCCGTTCGGTCCGCCACGTCATGCCTGCGCGCTCGGCAATGCGGACCGAGGCCTCCTGTGCCGAATGGAGGGTCGCTCTCTCGTCTTGCTCGAAGCGGAGATCAACGAGATTCTGAGCTGCTTCGGCGCCGCGCTCGAAGACACGCGGACGATGGTGCGCCGGAGAGGGGCCTCCCTTGACAGAATACGTCAGCGCTCGGCGTCGATGGCGCCGATGAACAGCGCGACCCGCCCGGCGCTTATCACCCGTCGCCCAGAATTCACGTGGCTCCGGCTATCGCGCTTCAGTTAACCGGCAGGCAGAAGGGAGACAATTCGTCGGCGCTGCGCTTCGCCCAGTCCAATTCCGGAATTCGGTCGAGCGCCCGCTTCTGGCCTTCTTGCAGACGGTCGAGCGCATCGTCCTGATCGATTGTGAGTACCGTGCGGTCCTTCACCACGAGTTCGCCGCCCACGAAGACGTCGCGGACCGCGGCCGCTGTGCCGGAATAGATGAGGCACTTCAGCGGATCGCGCACCGGCCGCATCGAGGGATGACGCAGATCGACCAGGGCGAGGTCCGCCTTGGCACCGACCGCAATACGCCCCAAGTCATCCCGCCCGAGCGCGCGCGCAGCGCCGAGCGTCGCGATCTCGAACACCGCGTCGGTCGAGAGCAGATCGACGTGGCCGCTCGCCACCTTCGACATGAGGCCGGCAATCCGCATCTCTTCGACCAAGTCGTGCGGGTAGCAATCGGTGCCGAGCGCCATGTTGACGCCGGCGGCACGGTATCCGCCCAGGCTGCGCATCATGTCTCCCCACTGGGCGAAGGCGCGCGGGCAATGCACAACGGTCGTCCCGGACCGGGCGAGGCGTTCAAGGTCCTTGTGCTCGTGGTGATTGACCCAGGGATGCTGGTCGATGTCGATGGCGTGCCCAAGAAGCGTGTTCGGGCCGAGCACGCCGATATCGTCGAGCCACTCGATCGGTGTCTTCCCATGGCGCCGGATCATCTCACGATGTTCCATGACGGACTGCGCGGCATGCGTCTGCAACGGAATATTTCTGGATTCAGCGGCCTCCTTGCACCGTCCGAACATCTCTTCCGTGCAGGTATCGGCCTGGGCCGGCCCGACCATTCCATGCAACCGGCCGCTGGGATGCGCAATCGCGTCGTCGATCAATTCGAGTGCGCGTTCGAGGTTCTCGAACCCCTTCTCTTCGTACCACTCGTAGAGATGATCTTTGCCATCGGACGTGTACCAGTGGGCGGACTGCACCATGGGACACGCATAGGTCCGAATGCCCGTGCCTCCCAGCATGTCCACCCAGCCGTCGAACGGCAGGCCCGAGCAGTAGAGTTCCGCCATGGTGGTGCAGCCGCTCTTGAGCAGGTCACAGGCCGACGCTTGCGTCGCGGCAGTCGACGACTCCTTGTCGTCCTGCAATATCCACGTGTACTCGAGCAGTTGGGTCATCCACATATGCTTTGTGGCGAGGTCTTCGAAAAATCCCTTGCCATGCATTTCCATGTAGCCATGCAGATGAAGGTCGAGCGTTCCGGGAAGAACTAATAGGTCCTCGCCGTCGATGATCTGCTCGGCTTCGCCGTCGTAATCCTTGCCGACATGGGCGACCGTATCGTTCGTGAATGCCACGTCGGCGTTACGGAGATAAGCGTGGCCATCCGCCTCCCGGTCGTAGGCCACGATCCAGTCGGCGTTCCTGATCAGTGTCGTACCGGGCATGACATGCCTCCCATCGAATAGCGTTGAATTGCGTCTTCACATGTGGCCCTGGGCGGCGGCGACGCCGATCCGGCTCGTCAGTCGATTGCCGAACCGCCGCACGGTATCGCCCAGATCAATTCTGCGACCGACGTCGGGGGCCAAAGCATCACTGCCTGACCCAGCATCCCTTCCCTGCACTCGGCTCCGCCTCCGTCCCGCGCGGCGGCGGTCTTCGCGGCTCCGCGGCAAGCTCGATCGCACTACTCGGCGGCTAACCTCTCCAGTTCGGGCACCATGCCATCATAGTACGGCAGCTGGTCCACCCGGGGCGTCCAGCTGCCGTCGTCGATGCAGGCCTGAACGTGCAGGCCAATCTCTTCCATGGTCGCGAACCAGACGCCGCCTTTGTTTTGCATGTACTCGATCATTTGCAGGACGCGGCGGCAACGGGCGAGACGGCCAGAAACGAAGGGGTGCCAGACGGTCACCCACAAGCCGCCAAAGTCGTACATCGCCTCGAATTCCGACATGAAGACGTTCATCGCCTCGTCCGGCGACTTGATCGTCATCATGTAGTTCATATCCATCGAATGGGTGTAGTGCGGCCAGTCGTCCATCGCCCAGTGGGAGGGAAGCTCGATGACGCTTCCCTGCGCCGTCTTCAATATGTACGGCACGTCATCGCCCATCAGGGTGGCGTCGTAGATGAAGCCCTCCTCGATCAGCAGGTCGGGAGAATACTTGGACGCATTGTAGAGCGGGCCGCGCCAACCGCGCGGGCGTTGCCCGGTCATCTTTTCGATGACCTCGATCTGCCGTCTGAGCCAGTAGTGCTCCTCCTCCTGAGGCAACTTGTTGGGATCCTCGTGGATGTAGCCGTGGGCCGCAATTTCGTGGCCGCCTTCGAGAATCATGTCGACGAGATGGGGGTAACGCTCCATACACCAGGCCGGGTAGAAGAAGGTCTGCTTGATGCCGCATTGCCGGTACATGTCGAGAATGCGCGGTACGGCGATCTCGTCATATTTCAGCCACGACAGCGACGACAGCATGGTATCCGCCCTCTCTCTGTGCTCGAGATGCAGGATGCTGTCGGTATCGATGTCAAAGGTTATGGCCGCAGCACACTTGGCGCCGTCCGGCCAGGGAACGGGGTTCTTGATCATGGCAGCTCCTCCTTGGCGCTCCGTCGGGTCGTCGGATCACGACCCGACATAGGCGATGGCCTCGATTTCGATGAGCAAGTCCTTATAGCCGAGCCCGTTGACGCGGACGGCGGTGCCGACCGGCCCCGGGTCCGCGAGATAGTCCATGCGGACCTTAGTCATCGCTTCCCAAAAGTCCTGCAACGCCTGGCCCTCGCCGTCATAATCGTAATAGGTGTTGAGGCGCACGATGCTGTCTAAATCCGCGCCGGCTTCCTTCAGCACCGCGCGGATATATTCGAAGGTGTTGCGGGTCTGCGTGGCGATGTCGCCGGCGCCGATGGCGCGGCCCTTGCTGTCGGCGGACACCTGGCCACCGACGAAGATATAATCGCCGACTTTCCAGCCCTGCGACATGGGGACCGGTATGCTCCAGTCCCAATGGTTGGCCGGCATCAGGCGTTGCTTGTCTTTCCCCACATAGGCGATGCCTTCGATTTCGATCATCAGGTCCTCGTAGGCGAACCCGTTGACGCGCACGGCGGTGCCTGCCGGGCCGGGATCGGCCAGATAGTCCAGACGAACGCGGGTCATGTCCTCCCAAAAGAGTCTGAGATCCTCGCCCTCGCCCTCGAACTTGTAGTAGGTGTTGAACTTGATCAGGTCCTCCAGATCCGCACCGCCCTCGCGCAGCGTGCTCTGGATGAAGCCGAAGATGTTTCTGATCTGCTGTTTGATGTCACCCGGCGCAATGGTGCGCCCCCTGTCATCCGCAGAGATTTGCCCACCGACGAAAATCAGGTCGTCCACCTTCCAGCCCTGAGAGAAGGAGACGGGCATGCTCCAATCCCAATGACTTGCAGGCATCAGCCGCACTTTCTTTCGACCGGCAATGGCGATGGCCTCGATCTCGATCAGCAGGCCCTCATAGGCGAAGCCTTTGACCCGCACGGCCGTTCCCGCCGGGCCCGGATCGGCCAGATACTCCTTCCTGACCGCGGTCATCTTCTCCCAGAAGCGGGTGATATCGGCACCTTCCCCTTCATACTGGTAGTAGGTGTTGAGCTTCACGATGTCTGAGAGGTCGGCGCCGGCCTCCCCGAGCACGCGCTTGATGAACTCGAAGACGTTCCGCGTCTGCACCTCGATGTCGCCCGCTCCGATCGTTCCGCCGCGGGCGTCGGCGGAGATTTGCCCGCCGACGAAGATCACGTCGTCGATCTTCCACCCCTGCGAAAAGGGCACGGGCATGCTCCAGTCCCAGTGATTGCGGGGCATCAGTCGTGTCTTGGTCATAACACCGAGTCCTCTTGGTTCATTGCGGGCAACAGCTCGCCTACTGTGACGCGGCGCGAACCAGTCGTGTCTTCGGATCGAGCGCGTCACGCAAGCTGTCACCGAGCAGGTTAAATCCCGTGACCATGAGAAAGATCGCGACCCCCGGCAGTGTCGAGACGTGGGGCGCAATGTGGAGCACGGTGCGGCCATCGCTGGTCATGATGCCCCATTCTGGCGTCGGCGGTTGCACACCCAGGCCGAGAAAGCTGAGCCCCGCCGCCGTGACGACGATGGTTCCCACGATGGTCATGGAATAGACGACCGAGGCGGAAACGACGTGCGGTAGCATTTCGACGAACAGGATCTTGAAGTCGCTCGTGGCATCGGCGCGTGCCGCCTCGATATAACCCTGCTCCTTTTGTGCCAGGGCCTGCACGTAAACAACGCGCGTGTTGTAGGGGATCAGGACCACGACGAGGGCGATTATCAGATTGCCGAGCCCCGGCCCCATGAAGAAGGAGAGCGTGATCGCCAACAGCACCATCGGGAAGGCGAACAGCACATCCATGCAGCGCATGATGAAATAGCCGACACGCTCGTAATAAGCGGCGATGGTGCCAAGAGGTATAGCCAACACCGCGCCGATAACCACCGGGGTAACGCCGGCGATGAGCGAGTAGCGGGCGCCGTAGATCAGCCGGGAGAGCAGATCGCGGCCTTGTTGGTCCAACCCCAGAATGTGGCCCCCGGTCCCCGGACCTCTTAGCCGCAGGGCCGGGTCGGCCTCCTGGGGGTCGTAAGGCGCGATATAGGGCGCGAACAGCGCGCAAATGATGAGAACGAGGATGATCAGAGCGCCGGCCATCCCGTAGGGATCGTTGCGAATGCCACGCCATATGAAATAGAGCGACGAGCGGGCGCGTTCGGAGTCTACCCTGCCGCGAGTGCGCTTCAATGCCCTGTTCTTCCGGCTTCTGCTCATGGCCATTCGACTCCGCCCTTGCTACTTCCGGGTGGTGTCGAGAGCGTAGACGATGATATCGGCCATCATGTTGCTCAATACGAAAATCACGGCGACGGCAAGCACGCAGCCCTGCACCATCGTCAGATCGCGGTGAAGGATCGACTGGTAAAGCTGCAGCCCGAGTCCCGGCCAGTTGAATATGATTTCCGAAAAGATGGCGCTGCCGAAGAGATAGCCGATCTGAAGGCCGATCATGTTGGAGAAAGTCGGCAATATGTTGCGCACGCCGTGGCGATAGATGACCCGTAAGCCCGACAATCCCCGCGACCGCGCCGCCAGGATATAGGGTTGGCCCAAGGTATCGAGCATGGCGCCGCGGGTGACCCGCGTAACGATGGCGACCGACGTGGCCGCCGTGGTGAGCGCCGGCAAGGCGAGATGATGGAGGAGGTCCAGGATTCCCCCTGGGTTGGCCATGTTGTACATGCCCGACATGGGAAACAGCGGCAGCCACACGCCGAACACATAGAGCAGGGCGATCCCGAGCCAGAAGACCGGCATGCTCGCGAGCAGCAGTGAGAAGAAGACGGTGAAACGATCGAAAGGCCTGCGGAATCGGGCGGCCGAGGCGGTGCCCATGAGGAAACTAACCGGAATGACGATCAGCAGGCTTGCGCCGGTCAAGATGAGGGAGTTGCCGGTCTTGTCCAGCAACACGGTCATCACTGGCAACCGCATCAAGAGAGACTTGCCGAGATCGCCGTGCAACGCGGCCCAGAGCCAGTGGCCGTATTGGACGAACATTGGTCTGTCCAGGCCGAGCTCGGCGCGCAGGAGGGCCGCGCGCTCCTCGGTATAGAACATCGAGAGCAGCGTGTGTGCGATGTCGCCCGGAATGAGGTAGAGCACACTGAAAACGACAAAAGAAACGCCGAAAAGAACCGGCACGACGTGAATCAAACGCCAGAAGATAAATCGGAGCATGGTCGGCTCGGAGGGCCAGTGGCGGCCCCGCCGGCAGCCGATCGCCGGCGGGGCCGCCGCGCCTTACTATTTACTCTTTGTCGACGATGGCCATGTCGTGCCAGTGCTGCGGCGCAAGCACAAAGCCCTTGAGGTTGGGCCGCATGGCGTAAACTCCCCACGGGCTATGGGTGGGGATGAATGCCGTGTCCTCCTCAATAACGATACGTTGGATCTCCCTGAGGTGCGCCACCATCTCCTCTTCGGTCAGTGCGGCGCGTGCCATTGACAGCAACTCACCCACCCTTGGGTTGTCGTAGTACCCGGCATTGAAGCCGTTGGGCGGAAGGGCGGCCGGTGAGATGACCGCGTCGAGCCAATGGAACGCGCTCTCGCCCCATGAGAGCTGCATGAAGCCCGTGCCTTCACGCATGCCCTGGGACATGATGTCCATATAGGTGCTGATCTCGAAGAGCTCGATGTTCAGCTTGACGCCGATCCGGGCCCAGTCGCGCTGGATCCATTCGGCGTCGGCCACGGTGTTGACGTCGCCGGCGCCGCCCGGAGTCCAGTCTACCCGCACCTCGAAGCCGTCGGGATAGCCGGCTTCCGCGAGCAGCGCCTTGGCCGCCGCCGGGTCGTAGGGGAAGGGCTTGTAGTCCGGTTGGTGACCCGGCCCGCCATAGTTCAGGATGCTGTAGGCTGGCGAACACTGGCCGCGCCTCAGAAACTTGCACAGCCCCTCGCGGTCGATCGCCATGTAGAGCGCCCGCCGGACCCGAGGGTCGTCGAGCGGCTTCATCCGCGTGTTGACCCACAGGTTGTAGACCGTCGTGATCGGTGCCATGTCGACGATCATGCCCTGGGACTTGAGGAAATCCGTGGAGTCCGGAGACGGCGTGGCGATGATGTCCACCTCGCCGGTGAGAAGCGCAAGCTCGCGGGTCGCGACATCGGCAATGCCGCGAATGATGAGCCTGTCGACCCTGGGAATCCGATTCGGGTCCCAATAGTCGGAGTTGCGCTCGAGAACGATCTTCTCACCGAAGACACGCTCGGTCAGCTTGAAGGGCCCGGTGCCAGCTCCGTGCAGATGAGCCTCCTCGTTGCCGTGGGTCTCCACGACCTTGGGGCTGATCATGCCCGACGAGCCGAAACCGCCCTGCGACAACCGCCGGATGAACTCGGAGTTCGGCTGCTTCATGTTGATCCGGAAGGTGTATTCGTCGACCACTTCGTAGCTCTCGATATCGCCGTGCCACCAGCCGTTGAAACTGTTGGCCAGCGGATAGAAGTGCTCGAAGTCCTTGTTGAGGACTCGATCGAAGTTGAACTTCGCCACGTCGGCGTTCCAGGGCGTTCCATCGTGGAAGGTCACCCCCTGGCGCAAATGGAACGTGTACTGGAGCTTGTCCTCGGAGACATCCCAACTCGTGGCGAGAGCGGGAATGACCGGCGGACGATCGACGTCCTTGATGGTCAGGTCTTGCTGAACGAAGCTTTCGTAAATGTGGAAGGTCTCGCGATAAGTGAGCCACAGCACATGTGTGTGGGGATCGAGACGGCTGGGCTCGCCTTCGACAGCAAGAACGATGGTTTTTCCCTGCGCCTGCGCCGGACTATCCGCCGCTACCAGCGAACCCGCAGCAAGCACTGACAAGGCGAGGAGACCCACGGCGTGGCGACACAGCCACGTCGGGCTCGCCCGGCCTATTCCCTTTAGCCACCCTGTCATGATCTTATCCTCCCGTTATGTCGTGAGCTGGCGCGCATTCTCGTCGCGCGGATGCCGGAGGGTGTGTTCGCTCACGCGTCGTGCGTCTCCGGCAGCTGCCGACGCGTTCTTGTCGTTCTTTGAGAGGTCGTAAAGATGGCAGGCCACAGTGTGGCTCGCCTCGATTTCCTGTAGCTTGGGCAACTGCGTCGCGCATGGTTCGAAGCGCTCGGTACAGGTGCCGGAATAAATGCAGCCGGTTCTGGCCGCCGCAGAGGCACGCATCGCACTCTCTAGGTCTTCGTCGTCGGCAAGCACGCCGGTTCGGCTGGCAACCCTCTCCCAGGCATCGTCCTTCTTGAGACCCAGCACCGCGTCGAGGAGCGTTCTAGTGTAGGGATGCTTCGGGTGATGATAGACCTCAGCGCTACCGCCGATCTCGACGGCGCGGCCATGATAGAGGACGAGAATGCGGTCAGAGAAATTCTTGACGAGCTTCAGGTCGTGAGAAACGAAGAGATAGGTCAGTTGGAGCGTCTCTTGCAGATCCTTCAATAGATTAAGGATTTGCCCCTGAATTGAGACATCAAGTGCCGAAACCGGCTCGTCCAGAAACAGGAAGCGCGGTTCGAGGGCCAGCGCGCGGGCGATGCCGATCCGCTGACACTGCCCCCCACTGAACTCGTGCGGATAGCGATTGGTGTGCGCCGGGTTGAGGCCGACGATGTCGAAGAGGTGCCTAACGCGCTCCTTGGCCTCCCGCCTTGGGATATCGAAGTTGAGCAAGGAGCGGGCGACGTTCTCGGCAACCGTGCGCCGCGGGTTAAGCGTGTGCAAAGGGTCCTGGAAGACGATTTGGAGATCCTTGCGATAGGGCCGCATCTCAGCCGAAGAGAGGCCGACCAAATTGTCGTCGCCGAAATGGACGCTTCCCACATCGGCACGGATCAGGTTGAGGATTAGCCGCCCGAGGGTGGATTTTCCGGATCCCGAGCCGCCGACGCATCCCAGAGTCTCGCCTTCGAAGACATCGAAACTCACATCGTCTACCGCCACGATCTCGCCGACCTTCTTGCGCAGGACCATCCCCTCTCGCACGGGAAAGGCCTTGCGCAGTCCGCGCACCTTGATGAGGGGTTCGGTCACTGGTGCGCACCCGCTTCCGGCCCGAACAAGTGACAGCGAACGTCGGTCCCCGCAGCAGACGCGTAGAGTTCCGGGCGCTCGCCCCGGCATTTCGGCATGACGAAGGCACAGCGGTCGGCGAAGCTGCAACCGTCGGGCAGGTTCAGCAGATCGGGCGGCTGACCCTCGATCTGATGAAGCCGTTGGTCGGTGCTATCCGGATCGGGCACCGCCTGGATCAGTGCCTTCGTGTACGGGTGCTGCGGATTGGCGAGAACGTCGTCGACCCGGCCCTGCTCCTGTATCTGTCCGGCGTACATGACGATGACCCGGGTGGCCAGCGCCCGCAGCACGCCGAAATCATGGGTGATGAAGATGATCGACAGTCCACGTTCCGCATGCGCGCGTTTCAAGAGGAGAAGAATCGTCGCCTGCACCAGAACGTCGAGGGCGGTCGTCGGCTCGTCGGCGATGAGCACTTCCGGCTCGCAGGCCATGCTAAGCGCCACGCCCACCCGCTGGCACATACCGCCGCTCATCTGATGGGGATAGCTGGCAGAAACACGCTCAGGATCAGGAAAATCGACGGCGCGCAGCAACGCCGCGGCGCGCTTGATCGCCGCTGCTTTCGAGAGCGAAGAATCGTGGCGCCGCAAGGTCTCCACCATTAGCGTCGAGACGGTAAAGGCAGGGTTGAGCGCGGCGCGCGGGTTCTGAAAAATCATCGAGATACGCTTGCCGCGTATCGCACCGAGCGCCCTCTCGCTCTGCGACAAAAGGTCGATCCCGTCCAGGTCAACCCGGCCGCTGGCGTAACGGCCCGGCGGCACGGCGACCAGCTTCATGATCGACTGCGCCGTGACACTTTTGCCCGACCCGGACTCGCCAACAATGGCGAGAATGTCCCCGCGATGCAGGCTGAAGGACACGTCGTCCACCGCCTTCACCACGCCGGCAGGCGTGTCGAAATAGGTCCTTAGACGCTCGACCGATAGGACGACATCTCCGGACCGGGCCCGACTTGACTCGTCCCATTGCTGCGGCTCGGCACCCGTCCTAGCCATCGCTGCGCTCCGGCATTGTCGAACGGCTTCGCATCCGAGACTCTACAGGGAATCCCAGAGCCCCACATGTTCTATTTGCCGCTGTCCATCCCAGCGATGCGGCGGCTCTCGCCAAATGGCAGTCACATGCCACCGGCGCCGCAGCCCGGCGGTCTGCCTGCCGTCAATCGAGAACTCCTCGCCGCCGGCGTCGGCGAAGGCTCAGCGCCCGACCTCGACCCGAATATCCGTCGGCCGGCCGCCGCAGGTCAGGTTCTGATCCTGCGGGCAGGCCGAGACGACGACCAGCGCGTCCAACTCCGCCCGCAGCAGGATGCAGTCCCCTGCCTTGCTTTCAGGCGATTCGATCCTGATCGTGCCGTCCGGCTGGATCGCGAAGTTGGTGAACAGGTTCCAGGGCTGCGGCGAGAACTGCAGCGTGATGCCGAAGCTCCCCAGCGCCGTGTGCAGGTTCTCTTGGCAACTTTCGTGATAGCCCTCGACGCCGAGCTCGACATAGCGCGTGGGGTCGCAGGCGGCGTATTGCATGTCATGCTGGCCGGGCGAGGTGTCATCCACGACCGTAACGATCCGGTGCCGCCGGTTGGTGAAGGCCGAGTCTCCGACATGGGGAAACAGCTTCTCGATCGAGGGCTTGGTGTGTTCGCAGGAGAGGAACTCCAGGTGATCGGCCTTGCTGAAGGCCCAGAAATCCACCGGTTGCGATCCTTCGAGATCGGTGATGCGGATCAGGTCGCCTGTCGCAACCTCGAAGCCCTTGCCCGTGCGCGCCGCCACATGATGGGTATCGCGCACCCTCGCCATCTTGGGCATGGTCTGCCTCCCCTTATGGATTACCGACGATCCACGTCGCCGGGAGCATGAGTATACGCGACCGGAAGTCCATGCGGAGCCCGGGGATGGCCGGTCCCACGGATCGTTCAGCCTAGATCTGTCAGTTGCAGGCGGTTGCGCGCGGCCGAGGCCGAGGGGCGAGGTCCCGGACCTCGTAGCCCCGCTTCTCCAAGAGCACGTGGCGCGGTTCAGCATGGAGGTCTTGCCGCTGCCGGCATAGCCCTGGACGCAAACCGTCCGGTCCTCCACCCTCCGCGATCTCCTGCTTCGTGACGGTCTGCCGGGCGCCGCGCGCCGCGTCGTGCATGATCAGGTCGGTCTCGGTTTCGGCGCGTTCCCGGACAGCCGCCGCTCCGGTCTCGCCCGGACGGGGCGTGCCTGCCGCAGCAGCCCGGTCGTGCACCCCGGCGGACCAGCCGCCATAGGCCGCCGCAGTTTCGCGGCCGTAGGCGCCGCGCAACTTGCCCGCCGCGCCTTCGTATTCCGCCGCGCTGCCGACCGACGCCGGGTCCGGTCCGGCGGGGACCGGGTATTTCTCGGCGATGAAGGTGGCGGCGTATTCGCGGAGCTGCTCCGAAGTCTTCCGCGGTCTGCGGCGAGGCGATGCGCATGGCGCCTGCGGCGCCGAGCGCATGGCCGTCCGTGCCCTTCCGTTCCGACAGCCAGGCGAAGAAGGGCTGACCGAGTTCGCGCTCGATCGCCTGGGTGTTGTTCGGCGTGCAATTCTGACCCTGCAGCATCGAGCCACTTCAATAGCTTATCGCGCCGATCGGCGCGCAACCCACGTGCCGAACAACACCCATCTCGTGCTGACGTGGATCCATCGTGTGTTCTCGAACCTGAAGCGCTGGGCGCTCGGAATCTTCCATGGCCTGCGCCGCGCCCATCTGCGCCGCTACCTCGACGAGTTCGTGTTCCGCTGGAACTGCCGCCGCCACACCGCAACGGCTTTCGACACCCTGCTCGGCATCGGCACGCGCCTGCGACCCGCCGACTACCGCGACATCGTCGGACAACACGTCTGATCCCGGCAGGCCGGGCGCCAGCCACCGCCCGCCCTCCGATCCGCCTCAATCGGGGCCGTATACCGGCCCTCCAGCCTGCCTGACAGCACTCGAAACCAACTTCCGGGTCAACTCCAACCTGGACTTGCCCCGTTTCGGTGGACACCTGATCAGTTGGGAGAAAGGAGTCCATGATGCCGATGACACGTCCACCCTATTCATCCGGTTTCCGGGAGCAGATGGTCGAGCTGGTTCGCTCGGGCCGCTCGCCGGAGGAGCTGGCTCGGGAGTTCGAGCCTTCCGCTCAGTCGATCCGTAACTGGGTCGGCCAGGCCGACCGGGACGAGGGCCGCTCACATGACGGCTTGACCAGTGCCGAGCGCGAGGAGCTGCGACGGCTCAGGCGTGAGAACCGCCGGCTGCGCCAGGAGCGCGAGATACTGGCAAAAGCCGCGGCCTGGTTTGCTCGGGAGACCGGCTCGATCCCGTCCGGGTCTTCGAGTTCGTGAGAGCCAACCGGGCCTTCTATCCTGTCGCCATGATGTGCCGGCTGCTGGGGGTCTCCGCCAGCGGGTACTACGCGTGGCAAGGCCGGGCGCCGTCGGCCCGCGCCGAGAGCGACGGAGCAATGCTCGATCGCATCCGTGACATCCACCGCACCTCGCGCGGGACCTACGGCGCCCCCCGCATCCATGCCGAACTCGTCGCTCAAGGCCACGCTGTGGGCCGCAAGCGGATCGCCAGATTGATGCGCCGTGCCGGCTTGAGGGGCATCAGTCGGCGCAAGGGGACACGGACGACGGTACGGGATGCGCGTGCCCGAGCGGCACCGGATCTGGTCGAGCGCGACTTCACCGCCGACGCACCCGATCGGCTCTGGGTCGCGGACATCACCTACATCCCCACCTGGGCCGGGTTCCTGTACCTCGCCGTCGTGCTGGATGCCTTCAGCCGCCGCGTGGTCGGCTGGTCCATGGCCAACCACCTGCGCACACAGCTCGTGCTCGATGCCCTCGACATGGCGCTCTGGCAGCGTCGGCCCGACGGCGTGATCCACCATAGCGACAGTGAGTATCTGCGGGCCGGTTCCCTCGGAGTGACCTGACCCGTACAGCGATAGACGCATCTAGACTGATAGGGCCGGCCGCCCTTGGGTGGCTTGACCCACACTCAGATCGACCGAGATGTCATTCCCCGGACATGTCGGCCACCCGGGGGCAACCGGTTGAGGTTCCGACCTCGACCGACATCGTGACCTGATGAGAGCCCGGCCTTGGGCGCCCCGTCACTGTCGTGTCCGACATCGGCTGAGTTCGGAGCCAACCCCTCCACCCATCATAGACCAGGGGGCGGACATGGCGACTACAACAGCCGACAACATCCAGATCATCGGTGGCGTCGACACCCACCAGGACCTGCACACCGCCGCCGCCGTGAGCAACGACGGAACGGTGCTTGGTGCCGAATCGTTCTCCACCACCCGAGCCGGCTACCGGGCGATGCTTCGCTGGTTCCGCTCTCATGGCGAGCTGCTTCGTGTAGGAGTGGAATCCACCGGTACCTACGGAGCCGGCATCACCCGGCACCTGGCACTCTCGGGTATCCCCGTGCTCGAGGTGACCGGGCCGGACCCAGCCAGCCGAAGAGCCAAGGGCAAGGACGACGCCCTGGATGCGATCGCCGCGGCCGAGGCGGCGCGCACAAGACGCCGGGTCCAGGTGGCCAAAGACCGCTCCGGCGCCGTGGAGGCCCTGCGGGTGTTGCGAACGACGCGAAAGACGGCGATCAAGTGCCGCCGCGCGGCCCTGCAGCAGCTCCACAACACCATCGTCGCCGCACCGGAGGAAGTGCGTGACCAGGTCCGCAACCTCACCCGCATGCAGCGCCTGCGTACCTGTGCGGCCTGGAGGCCGGACGCGGTCGGATATCGAGACCCGGTGGTCGCGACCAAGCTCGCCCTGAAATACCTCGCCCGCAGAATCCTCGACCTCAACGACGAGATCGCCGAGCTCGACCGGTTCATCGTTCCCCTGGTCGAGGAGCTCGCGCCCAATCTGCTCGAGCTCGAAGGCGTGGGTACCGAAAACGCAGGCGCAGTAATGGTCGCCGTTGGGGATAACCCGGATCGGCTCCGCTCCGAGGCGAGCTTCGCCATGATGTGCGGCGTCTGCCCGATCCCCGCATCGAGTGGGAAGACGCAGCGCCACCGCCTCAACCGCGGCGGCAACCGCCAAGCCAACTCCGCCCTGCACATGGTCGTCGTTTGCCGAATGCGAACCGACGCTCGGACCCGAGCCTACGTCGCGCGCAGAACCCAGGAAGGGCTGTCCAAGCCTGAGATCATGCGCTGCCTGAAGCGCTACGTGGCCCGCGAGATCTACCGCGTACTCACCGCCCCATCGAGTGCTTGACAAACATGAGAGCGACCAGGGATCGCAGTACACCTCGCTCGCCTTCGGCAAGCGATGCCGGGACGCCGGCGTGCGCCCCTCCACCGGATCGGTCGGGGATTGCTACGACAATGCGATGTGCGAGAGCTTCTTCGCGACCCTCGAATGCGAGCTGCTCGAGCGCCGGAGGTTCCGGTCTCATGCCGAAGCACGGATGGCCGTCTTCGAGTTCATCGAGGGCTGGTACAATCCACGACGGCGCCACTCCGCCATCGGATATCAGTCACCCGTCAACTACGAAAGGAGCCAGCTACCCCCCGCTCGCTCAAATCCATAACCGTCCACGAAACCGGGTCAACTCCAACCCTTCGGCGGATGGGACGGCATCTTCCCGGATAAGGCCATGACCGTCGCTGCGATCGACCGCCTCGTCCATCACGCCGTCATCTTCGAGATGAACGTGGAAAGCTACAGGCGCCGTGCGGCCCTCGAGCGCGCGACATCGAAACGCGACACAGCCAGCGACATCCCAAACGCACAACCGAAAAAGGACACCTGAGCCTCAGCCAAATCGGCCCCGGCGTGTCATCGAGCCTTGATCCCGAAACCACGCATGGGCATGCTCAAAACAATGCAGTCGACACGTCACCGACGATGTCGCTCACCATTCACCCGCGATGTCGCGCTACAAGCTGACCCACTTGATGTTGTTGTTCTCGGTCCACACGATAGACGTTTCGCCATCCGTGCCCGTGATTCGAACCTTGGATTCAATGAGATCGGCC
Source organism: Alphaproteobacteria bacterium (assembly GCA_965262755.1). GTDB lineage: Bacteria > Pseudomonadota > Alphaproteobacteria > UBA828 > UBA828 > WTGU01. The sequence continues at coordinate 4,729,758 of OZ253557.1, forward strand.
CGGATGAGATTCACCCGCAGGTCCGCTTCAGTCATTACGCAACCGTCGATACCAGTGATATCTGCGTTGCCGTCTTCCTTCAACGCGGCCACCGCTTCCAGCAATGCCTCCTTGCTCTCGCAAGCCGGATAGCCCCCCCTGGTAGCACGCTCTGCAGCTTCAGCGTGCGGTACACAATAGAGCACAGCCAGTACGAACAATGCAGCTGATCCCATGGCCACAGTGCTTGCAGACATGATGACACCCTCGTTGATTGATTGAGCCGGATCACACGCCGGAGGCCAGCACCGAGAACTGTATCTGCAAACGCCTTTCTTTCCTAGCCTGCGAGCTATGGCCGAGAGTGGGTGACGGGCTGAGAGAAGGAGGTGGCGTATCGTGGGGGGTGACGAAGCCTCCCGGTCTTCAAGCAAGGAGTGATACGCCATGACGGAAGATAGTGTTGTCGCGCTGCACCATCCAGGGGTGACGGCCGATCCGCTGACCGCAGTACTCCGCGCCGGAGCTCGCGAGCTCCTGGCACAGGCCATTGAAGCGGAGGTTGCCGCCGTGCTGGCGGCGCATGAACATCTGAAGACCGAAGACGGCCGCCGGCGCCTGGTGCGTCATGGCCACGGGCCGGAACGGGCGATCCTGACTGGCATTGGTCCTGTGTCTGTGCGGCGCCCGAAGGTCCGGGACCGTGCCAGCGTCGGAGGAGAGCGCATCCGTTTCACGTCGGCCATTCTGCCCCGTTTCGCGCGGCGGACGCGGTCGCTGGATGCGGTTTTGCCGACGCTCTACCTTCGTGGCGTGTCCAGCGGGGACTTCCAGGAGGCGCTGGAGGCGTTGCTCGGCAAGGACGCCTCTGGCTTGTCGGCGCAGGTGATCGGCCGCCTGAAGGCGGAGTGGGAGGCCGAGCACGAGCGCTGGCGCCGGCGCGACCTGTCGGCCCGACGCTACGTCTACATGTGGGCCGATGGCATCCATCTCCAGGGTCGGCTGGAGGACGAGAAGCAATGCATTCTGGTCCTCATCGGCGCCACGCCGGAGGGACGCAAGGAACTCGTGGGCTTCCAGGCGGGGGTGCGCGAGAGCGCCCAGAGCTGGCGTGAGTTGCTGGCATGCCTGCGCGGGCGCGGGCTGGTCCCGAGCTCGCCATCGGCGATGGCGCTCTGGGCTTCTGGAAGGCGCTGGAGGAGATCTTTCCCGACACCCGCCGCCAGCGCTGCTGGGTCCACAAGACAGCCAATGTCTTGAACAAGCTGCCGAAGTCGCGACAAACGGCCGCCAAAGCTGCCCTGCATGATATCTGGATGGCGGATGGCCGCGCCGAGGCCGAGAGGGCGATGAATACTTTCGCCGCCAAGTACGACGCCAAATACCCCCAGGCCGTCGCCTGCTTGACAAAGGACCGCGACGCCTTGCTGGCCTTCTACGACTTCCCGGCCGAGCACTGGCGGCATATCAGAACGACCAACCCCATCGAAAGCGTCTTCGCTACCGTCCGCCACCGCACCGTGCGCACCAAGGGCTGCTTGTCTCACGGGACAACTCTGGCCATGGTCTTCAAGCTGATCACCACCGCCAGCAAGACCTGGCGGCGGCTCATGGGAAACAATCAGTTGCCCAAGGTCATCGAAGGTGTGAGATTCAAAGACGGTATGCAGATCGACGAAACCAAAACTCGCGCCGCCGCCTGATCACGCCGTCACCCAAAATCGGGCATAACTCGCGACGGTGGGCGCCGCGCCTGGGTGCCTTGGACACCAAGCCTGCGCGCTGCACGGTGGTCTTGGTCCAGGTGTAGCTCCAGGCGAAGCCGTGGTGGGCGCAGAGATGGTCGTGGAAGTGCTTGACCGTCCAGCCCACATGGCGGGTTCGGTACTGCTCGAGCACCCAGGCCACCTGATCGCACGGCACGCGGCGCGCGGACGCCTTGTCGAGCCTTCGATCGAACAATCCGTCCAGGCCATCGTCCTCGTAGCGGCGCCGGTAGCGGCGGAAGCTCCGCTCGCTCATCCCCAGCATCTCCGCCGCCTCCAGCGCAGACAGGCGTCGTGCCTGCCAGTGCCCCAGCACATTCTGAAACGTCTGCATCCTGCGTTCCTGTAGCAACGTCGTCCGGCTCATCGCGGTCCCTCCCCACGGAGAGACCAAACCGGACAACTCGTGTGCTACCTAAACCGGACACATCATGTGCTAGCGACAAAGGGGCGGTTGAAGGTTGACGCATTTGCAGGGTCACGCTATAAGGGCAACTTGGATTAATCTTGGACTACTTCAAGCTCCGAGATCTCGATGAGGCGCCAATGTGTATCACCGCGTCGACGGTCTCCAGCACTTGGCTCTGCGGCCCGTCCAATTGCGGCGCACTCTGCCACGCTCTCACAAGCAGCATAGGTCACGATTTTCGAGGACGAATACTTTCCGACGGGAAGGTACTCCGCCATTAGCCGTGGCGCTCAACGTAACATTACTATGATTCATCATCAGGCAGTGTGTCACCGCACTGACGTCGAGCGTGTGACAAAGCGGCGGCGCGACCGCACAATTTTCCAAGGCTGCCATGGCGGCTTTATCGAGCCAGTCAACGAATGCGACGCGTCCATGTAAGCCCGCAAATACAACTGGGAGGAGAACCATGTTCACCAAGTACAGAGATCCAAAAGAAATCAAACGGCTGACCACACCCGTCGACCTCAGTCGGCGTAATTTGCTCAAGGGAGCCGCCCTCGCCGGAGTCGGTACCATCGCCGCCGGCGGCACAATGCTCCAAACCATCAACAACGGTGCCAAGGCGCAAGGCGAACCGATTCCGGTCGGGGGCGGCAACCCGATTACAGGGATGGCCGCATCCGATGGCCTCGAGTTCATGCGCGGCCTGGACATGGCGTGCGAAGAGATCAACGAATGGGGCGGCATTCTGGGCCGGCCCGTGGAGCCGCATCACGAAGACACCAGGAGCATGAGCGCCGACGATGTCGTGCCGGCCTTTAACCGGCTCGTCGATCGCCACGATGTTCACGCGATCTTCTCGGGATACAATATCGGCTCGCAGAATGCAGAGTATGAAGTCGTCGCGGACGCGGGCATCATCTTCATGAACATGAATACGTTGCTCCAGCATCACGACATGATCCTGGGAGATCCGGTGAGATACTTCGGCTGTTTCCAGAGCGATCCGGCCGAGTACTGGTATTCGCCGGGCTATCTGAAATTCATCTCCTGGCTCCGCGATTCGGGCCAGTGGACGCCGCGCAGCAACAAGCTCGCCATACTCTCGGGCTCGCTGCCCTACAGTATCGTGATCGCGGAAGGGATCAACGCGCTCGCGCCCGAGTATGGATGGGAAGTCGCGTTCCCGGTGGAGGTCATCGCGACACCGACGAACGAGTGGGGGCCGGCCCTGCAGAAGGTGCGTGAGGCGGATCCGGCGGCCATCGTCAACACCCATTTCATCGCGCCGGAGATCGCGGCCTGCCAGAACCAGTTCATGCAGAATCCGACCAACAGCCTGATGTACTATCAGTACGGCCCGATCCTGAGGGCGTTCACCGACATCGCGCAGCAGAACGCCGAGGGCGTCCTGGCGTCGATCCTGCTGGCCACGCTTCGGGATGAGAGGGGCTTTGCGTACGATGCCAAGTACAGGTCCATGTTCGGCGACGATTCGACGCCGGCTGCGGGCTTGCAGACCTATGGCATGATGCATCACTACGCAATCGCGGCGTCGCTTGCCGGCGGCACCGGAGAGCCCGGCAACTTTGAGCAGAACAAGAGAATCGCTGAATTCCTGTTGCGGACGACATTCCGCAGCCCCGGTGGCACCTTCATATTGCATCCGGAATGGCAGGCAGCGGTTCCCTATCCCGATGGGACGAATGACCCGACCCTGGGCATGCCGCATCTGTACTATCAGATTCAGGATTGGACGAAGACGGACCGCGCCCTGATTGCGCCGGAGCCGTATGCCGTGGATCCCTTCGTTCTGCCTCCCTGGATGAGCTAGGAATCGGTGTCCAAGAACGGGATTCCTGAATACTGAGAGCATGGGATTCCACTGTGAGCGATCCTGTTCAGCAAGAACCGCCGCTACTGTCCTGCCGATCGGTATCCAAGTATTTCGGGGCATTAGCGGCGGTTCAGGACCTGAGCTTTGATACCTGGCCGGGCGAGGTGCTCGGAATCGGTGGGCCAAACGGTGCCGGCAAAACCACGCTATTCGACGCCATCTCCGGACTAAACCCTGCGAGCGCCGGTGCCATAGAATTTTCTGGTCAGAATATCGAGGCGTGGAGTCCGCATCGAATATTTCGTCATGGCATCGCTCGGACGTTTCAATTCAACGCGGGCTTCGATACTCTAACCGTGACTGAGAATGTAATCCTTGGTGCATTTTTTCAGAGGCAGGCAGGGCTGCTTCCTCCGATGCGTTTCGACCGCAAGTCGCGGCAACAAGCCGAGGAAGCGCTGGCGCTAGTGGGTTTGAGCGATAGTGCCAACGCCACCGTGAAGCATCTGCCGGTGTATCATCGAAAACTGCTCATGCTGGCCGGTGCGCTGGCGTCGTCCCCCACACTCGTTCTGATGGACGAGCCTGTCGGGGGCCTTAATCCACACGAAATCGACGAGATAGTGGAGATCGTGCGCCGTATACGGCAATCCGGCGTGACGATTATCCTGATCGAGCATGTCATGCGTTTTCTGGTCACGCTGTCGGACCGCATCTTGATCATGCACCACGGTGAGAAGATATACGAGGGGTCAGCGGAGGGGTTGGCAAGAGACAAGACCGTTGTGGATGTGTACCTCGGGGAAGGTGCGTCCGGTCGGCTCGAACACATCTTGAAGGAGGCACAGGTCGGTGCCTGAACCACTCCTGCGGGTCGAGAACATTACGGCTGGGTACCACGGCCAATCTGTTCTGCGGGATGTTTCCTTCTCGGTCGAAAGTGGCGACGCAGTTACCATTATCGGGCCTAACGGACACGGCAAGACTACACTGCTACGCACGATATCAGGACTGGTGCGGCCCACGGATGGAGAAATTTGGCTCGATGGTAAGCCGCTACGCGGTCTAAAGGCTCATTCGATTGTGAAACTGGGCATCGTGCATGTTCCGCAAGGAGATCTGATCTTTCCTGACATGACGGTGCGGGACAATCTCCTAATGGGTGCTTATCTACCTGCAGCTAATGCTGAAGCCAGCAAGCGACTGCGTGAGATATACGAGCTACTCCCTGCCTTGGAAGAACGACAGGACCAGATCGCGCGGACCCTGTCCGGCGGCGAACGACGCATGCTGAGCATCGGGCGCGGACTGATGACGGGTGGAAGTGTGCTCATGCTCGATGAGCCGTCTCTTGGCCTCGCGCCAATTGTCACGGATCAGATCTATAGCGTCATCGCCAATCTCAAGAAAGAAGGCCACACCATCCTCCTTGTCGAGGAGAATATAAGCCGCGTGGCTGACCTTGCCGATACCATTTATCTTCTCGATAGCGGACGCTTCGTTTGGGATGGCGCGCCTGACGATTTGCGCCTTCACCAAGAAATTCTCGAAACGTACCTCGGTGGATAGGTGCCGTGGACGCGGCACTCCAAATCTTGTTCAGCGGCCTTACCGTGGGGGCCATGTATGCGCTCAGCGCCATCGGACTTGCCTTGGTGTGGGGTGCACTTGGCATGCTCAATATGGGCCAGGGAGCGCTACTGTCGATCGGAGGATATGCCTCGTTCTCTGCAGTAAATGGCCTCGGGCTGCCGTGGTATCTGGGCCTTCCAGCGGCTGTAGTGTTCAGCTTCTTCGTCGGCCTCGTGATCTACTACCTCATGATCAGGTGGATGTACGAAGCCGCCGCCTTTCAATTTAACATCATTATAGCAACCGTCGGTTTTGCGATATTCATCGAAGCGGCGGTCATAAAGATTTATACGGCCTACCCAAAGAAGCAGCCATTCGAAGTTACCGGGTATATTCCTATAAGCAATGTGACGTTGCCATACCAGACCATTCTGATCGTCTGCGTCGCCCTTGTGCTCATGCTCATGGTCGCTTGGTACCTGAGAAACACCCGTATGGGTCGTGCCATCCGCGCGACCGCTCAGGAACGGGACGCCGCCCAGCTCATGGGCGTCGATGTGGGCCGCGTCTACGCCCAGGTCATGATCCTCGCGGCGATGGTCGCGGCCGTTTCCGGCGTTCTGCTCACGTCCGTCACGCCGCTCTCCCCGACGGTGGGCCACGACCCGATGCTGAAGGCGTTCATCATCTGCGTGATCGCCGGACTGGGCAACGTTCCAGGCGCCGTCTATTCGGCATTGGTCCTCGGCGTTTTCGAGGCGGCCGTTCAATATCTCGCGGGCTCCCGCTACGGCTTTCCCGCGATGTTGATTCTGGTCATCGTGGTTCTGATCTGGCGTCCTGAGGGCGTGTTCGGGCGTCGATCTATGACACGGGTCGAGCGATGAGTTCGAACATCACTCACTTGCGCCGCGATCTTTCGATAGGACTGCCCGTTCTTGCCCTCCTAATCGTCATTCCCTTCCTGGATCCGGGCAAGTACGTAATTACGCAGATCACTCTCTTTTTCATCTGGGCCCTCGTCATCACACAGTGGAACCTGGTTGTCGGCGTGGCCGGGATCTTTTCGCTCGCGCAAATGGCGGTATTCGCCTTCGGCGGCTACACCGCAGCGATGCTGAATCTCTATCTGGATATGTCGATGTGGATTACCGCAGTGGTGGGCGCCCTGTTTGCGATCGTGTTCGGTGTCACGATCGGGGCGGCCACGCTGCGTCTGCATGGGCCCTATGTGGCGTTGCTGACATTGGCGATCTCGCAGGTCATGTATCTGCTGATAACCACCGATACGGCATGTTTCTACTATATCGGCCGCACTTGCTATCAGTTTACGGGAGGGGCGGCCTCACTGTCGCGCTTTGACGATTTCGGCTTTGCTGAATTGCTCGGCTATCAGAATCGCTTTACCGGTAACTATTATCTGGGCCTCTTTCTGCTGGTCCTCGGAACGATCTTTGCCATAGCCATCATCCGCAGTCCGCTCGGCGTTGCCTTCCGTGCCCTTCGAGACAATCAACCCTATGCGATATCCCGCGGTGTCGACAGAGTAAAGTACCAGCTTCTCGTTTTTGGACTGTCGTCATTCTTCACGGGACTGGCAGGCGCCTTCTACGCCGGGCACTTCAAGGTCATCGGTCCCAACCTGCTCAGCCTGACGCTGCTGCTCTTCCTGCTCACCATGATGGTCGTAGGCGGCTTGGGCCGGATATGGGGTCCATTGCTTGGCGGTGCGCTCATCATGCTGGCGGATGAAGGCGCGAAGGAGTTCTCCGAATGGCGTCTTCTCGGGATCGGCCTCCTCACGATGATATTCATCATTTTTCTGCCACAAGGGCTCGCCGGAGCGTTGGAGAACATGGCAGGACGAATTCGGCCGAGGCGGAGAACAGGGCACAACGAGAACCGGTTGCCGAAGAGTCAATCGGACGCATGAAAGAGATCGGCGCTCCCGTTGGTGGCTGAGGCGTGCCTGCGGAAGCGGGGGAGGGAGAAAATGGCTAGCAGTAACGACATTTGTCGCATGGACATGGTCAATCTGGCAGACAGGATACGGAACAAGGAGCTGTCGCCGACCGAGGTGGTGAACGCCTTCGTCGAGCGGATCGAGAGTCTCGACCCGATCTTGCACGCCTTCAGCACGTTCGAACCGGACGCGGCGCGGGACCAAGCCAGGAAATGCGAAGACGGCATCATGGCGGGTGAGGATCCCGGCCCCTTGGGCGGCGTGCCGATCGCGATGAAGGATCTCTTCTTCGTCAAGGGGGTACGCACGACCTTCGGTTCGGTTGCATACAAGGATTTCGTTCCGGACGAAGATGACGTTGCGGTGGAGCGGATTCGCAATGCGGGAGCCGTTGTTCTGGGCCAAACCAATGTTCCGGAATTCGGATTCAGCGGATGTGGCCATAATCCGATCTTCGACACGACCCTGAACCCGTGGAACACCGATTTGACCCCGGGCGGATCCAGCGCCGGTGCGGGCGCTGCGGTGGCAACGGGCATGAGTCCCGTGTCGATCGGGACGGATGGGGGCGGGTCCATCCGTATCCCCGCTGCGCACTGCGGGCTTTACGGCATTAAGGCGTCGTTCGGGCGGGTTCCGACCTATCCGGGATTCCGCGACGAGCGTTATCCGGGCGCCTCCGGTTGGGAATCCCTTGTCCATATCGGGCCGATCAGCCGCACGGTGGCGGACAGTGCGCTGATGCTCTCGGTCATGGCTGGCCCCGATGACAGAGACAGGCATTCGTTGCCGAAGGGAGACGTGGATTGGATGGGCTGCCTCGCCGGCGGCATCGAGGGTCTCAAGATCGGCTATAGCGCCGATTGGGGGTACGCGGCGGTCGATCCTAAGGTGCGGGAAATCGTCGAACGGGCCGTGGGAGTCTTCGAAAGGGATCTCGGCTGCAGCGTCGAAGAGGCCGATCCCGGCTGGGAGGATCCCTACGGTGCCTTTTGGGCCCTGTTGTGCGGGGAGACCGACCTGAAAGGGCTCCGCGAGATGGTCGCGGAACACGGCGGCATGATGTCCTCTCACATCGTGGACTTTGCCGCCCGTGGCTGGACCGCGGAAGAAATCACCAACGCAAACACCGCCCGCAAGGCCGTCTACAACAAGATGTGGCGGTACATGCGCGAGTATGACCTTCTCCTGACACCCACGCTGGCGTGCCCGCCCTTTCCGATCCATATGCAAGGACCGGAAAAAATCGACGGCCGATGGGTGCATCCGGTCTACTGGCTGTCCTTCACCTTTCCCATCAACATGACGGGGCAGCCTGCGGCTTCGGTTCCTGCGGGGTGGACCGATGATGGCTTGCCGGTCGGGCTGCAGATCGTCGGACGCCATCTCGATGATGCGCTGGTCCTCAAGGCATCGGCGGCGTTCGAGGAGGCTTCGCCGTGGCGCGACCGCTGGCCACCCATGCTCGAGACCATGGGCCTGTAGCCCGGCATTCTCACCGGACCCATTCGCACCATGGCCGCACCTTGGCCGGGGTGCGTCGGCGCCCTGGCAGCGGCGTGGCGCCCACGCTCGACCATCAACGCCGTGGTCGATCACGCAATGATCGGAGCGGACACGCCGACCTTGCGTCATCAGGCGGGCCTTGCTCCGGTCCTGCGATCGGGCTGCGCGCCCGACAGTTGTGTAAGCTGAGAGAAATCACACGTTATTGATCACTCCAGGTGAGACTTCTTCAAGTAATTGAAGGGGCTGTCGGTCGCCAGCGCAGCCAGACGCTGGTGATAAACGTCCGGATTGGCGACTTCCTCTATAAGCCATTCGATATCGCGCTCATAAAAGTACAGAAGAATTCGGAACAGCATGTTGTAAGCGTCCTGGTAACGGTTGAACGTGAAGGACACGGTCCCCGGCCAATGGAATTCCACCGGCTCGAATTTTGCGATCAGTGCGGCGTCGCTCAACGAGTCGCCGTCGTCATCGTCGCAATAGCGGTGGTTTTCATCGTGCATGCAATGAATCAGGTCGTTGCTATTGTGCGCCAGATCGACCTCGAACGTAACCGGCAGGTTTGCCCGCACCGTGGGCATTTGCCCCGGAGGTCTCGTCTCGCTTCTGTTCACTGAAAATTTCTGAACAGCCCGCTTCGCCGCCTCGCGAATGCGAGCACGTGCCTCCGCAAGTGGCAGGTGCTCGCCCTCGAAATATCCCACCGATTTCTTGACAGCGACATATTCTATATCCCCAAGAACAGGACCGGCTTGCTCGACTGTCTTGTCGTCTCCAGAGAGCATGATGACCGGAACACCGTAGCTTCCGCTCAGGTAGCCGTTGAGGCCGTATTCGCCGACGGACAGCCCGTTGACGCGGACGTCCTTGAACGCGGGAATCCAGGTATGGCTTAGAATTCCGTCCACCGTGCCCGCCTTGGAGTGCTGGCCAATGAGGAAGGCCGCATCGAAACGGTGTGAGAAGCCCTTGAATTGGCAAAGCACGCGTTTCATCCCCGACTTGAGCTTCGCCTTGTGGTGAAGATCGTCCGGTCGGATGTTGCACATATAGCCGTGGGAGTCGGCGACCACGATTTCGTCGGCACCGCCATCAATAGCGCCTTGTACGGCGGCATTCACATCACCGGCCATGACTCGACGCCCCGGCTCGTATCCCGGCATACCGCGGAAACACTCCTCCACCTTTTCGATGCCAGAGATACCTTCCATGTCGACGGAGATAAACACTCTCATCGATGCCTCCCCCTGATTGCGTTCCATGGCGTTACGCCACCGCATTATGCCTGTACAGCGCTCACCATCAGACTATTGGAGGGACAAGGTGTACTGATGTCAACTCCGGAATGCTCGAACAAAGCGGTCGAGCGTGTTGTTGGCGGCCCAATACTGCCCCACGCGAGGCGGGAGCTATGGCCAGAAGTTGGTGACGGGGTGAAGGGTTAAGGCGGCGTATCGTGGGGGTGATCGAGCCTCCACTTCTCCAACGAAGGAGTGATACGCCGTGAGTGACAATAACGTTTTGAAGCTTTCCCAGCCATCGACGTTTTCCGATCCGTTGACCGAGGTGCTGCGCAGCGGCGCCCGGTCCCTGCTGGCGCGGGCGGTCGAGGCGGAGGTTGCCGCGTTCCTTGATGGCCACTCCGAGGCGCGCACCGAAGAAGGCCGCCGACGGCTGGTGCGCCACGGCCACCTGCCCGAACGCGAGATCATGACCGGCATCGGCCCGGTTGCGGTTCGCGCGCCACGGGTTCGCGACCGCACGGGCCAGGGCGCCGACCGCATCCGGTTCAGCTCCGCGCTCCTGCCGCCTTATGCGCGGCGCTCGAAGAGCCTCGAAGTCCTGATCCCCGTCCTCTACCTCAAGGGCATCTCCACGGGCGACTTCGCCGAGGCGCTGGCGGCCTTGCTCGGGCCGGACGCCGGCGGCCTGTCGGCCTCGACCGTGGCGCGGCTCACCGAGGTTTGGGCGGACGAGCACACGCACTGGCTGAAGCGGGATCTGTCGGCCAGGCACTATGTCTACTTCTGGGCCGACGGCATCCATGTGCAGGCCCGGCTCGAGGACGATGCGCAATGCCTGCTGGTCATCATCGGCGCGACGCCGGAGGGTAAGAAGGAACTCGTAGGCCTCATCGACGGGGTGCGCGAGAGCGCCCAATCGTGGCGCGAGCTGCTACTTGACCTCAAACGGCGCGGGCTCGCGGTCGCGCCCGACCTCGCCATCGCCGACGGCGCGCTCGGCTTCTGGAAGGCGATCGAGGAAGTGTGGCCCCGGACCCGCAGCCAGCGCTGTTGGCTGCACAAGACCGCCAACGTGCTCAACAAGCTGCCCAAGAGCCAGCACTCTGGACTTGCCCCGTTTCGGTGGACACCTGATCAGTTGGGAGAAAGGAGTCCATGATGCCGATGACACGTCCACCCTATCCATCCGGTTTCCGGGAGCAGATGGTCGAGCTGGTTCGATCGGGCCGCTCGCCGGAGGAGCTGGCTCGGGAGTTCGAGCCTTCCGCTCAGTCGATCCGTAACTGGGTCGGCCAGGCCGACCGGGACGAGGGCCGCTCACATGACGGCTTGACCAGTGCCGAGCGCGAGGAGCTGCGACGGCTCAGGCGTGAGAACCGCCGGCTGCGCCAGGAGCGCGAGATACTGGCAAAAGCCGCGGCCTGGTTTGCTCGGGAGACCGGCTCGATCCCGTCCGGGTCTTCGAGTTCGTGAGAGCCAACCGGGCCTTCTATCCTGTCGCCACGATGTGCCGGCTGCTGGGGGTCTCCGCCAGCGGGTACTACGCGTGGCAAGGCCGGGCGCCGTCGGCCCGCGCCGAGAGCGACGGAGCAATGCTCGATCGCATCCGTGACATCCACCGCACCTCGCGCGGGACCTACGGCGCCCCCCGCATCCATGCCGAACTCGTCGCTCAAGGCCACGCTGTGGGCCGCAAGCGGATCGCCAGATTGATGCGCCGTGCCGGCTTGAGGGGCATCAGTCGGCGCAAGGGGACACGGACGACGGTACGGGATGCGCGTGCCCGAGCGGCACCGGATCTGGTCGAGCGCGACTTCACCGCCGACGCACCCGATCGGCTCTGGGTCGCGGACATCACCTACATCCCCACCTGGGCCGGGTTCCTGTACCTCGCCGTCGTGCTGGATGCCTTCAGCCGCCGCGTGGTCGGCTGGTCCATGGCCAACCACCTGCGCACACAGCTCGTGCTCGATGCCCTCGACATGGCGCTCTGGCAGCGTCGGCCCGACGGCGTGATCCACCATAGCGACAGTGAGTATCTGCGGGCCGGTTCCCTCGGAGTGACCTGACCCGCACAGCGATAGACGCATCTAGACTGATAGGGCCGGCCGCCCTTGGGTGGCTTGACCCACACTCAGATCGACCGAGATGTCATTCCCCGGACATGTCGGCCACCCGGGGGCAACCGGTTGAGGTTCCGACCTCGACCGACATCGTGACCTGATGAGAGCCCGGCCTTGGGCGCCCCGTCACTGTCGTGTCCGACATCGGCTGAGTTCGGAGCCAACCCCTCCACCCATCATAGACCAGGGGGCGGACATGGCGACTACAACAGCCGACAACATCCAGATCATCGGTGGCGTCGACACCCACCAGGACCTGCACACCGCCGCCGCCGTGAGCAACGACGGAACGGTGCTTGGTGCCGAATCGTTCTCCACCACCCGAGCCGGCTACCGGGCGATGCTTCGCTGGTTCCGCTCTCATGGCGAGCTGCTTCGTGTAGGAGTGGAATCCACCGGTACCTACGGAGCCGGCATCACCCGGCACCTGGCACTCTCGGGTACCGCCCGGCGCAGGACCTCCGGCGGTAGAGGGTCCCGATCCAGGGCGCGATGGATCACGAAGCGCGACAGGTCCATGCCGCTCTCCGCAGCCGCCCGGCCGATCCGATCCCACTCCGCATCGGTCGCCATCACGGCACGCTGGCGCCGCCCGCTGGCATCCTCCTTCATGGTCGCCATCCGTCTGAAAAAGCCTGCATCAACTGTGACACACCAGACCCATTTAGGGAATATATATTATGAAACCTCCCAAGAAAAGCCTCATGACCAGATGACTCGCATCACTTATAGGTTACGTACAGAACCCATCTATCTCACTACCAAGATCATTCTGATGTCCCACCCCAGCCTCCACACCCACATCCCCGAATGCAACTCCTCAATGACACACAATCAAATGCTATGTCGTTCCAACCATCCCCACCCGTCCTTGACAACAACCCTAAGCCACTGTAGTATAACCCTCTTACAGGAGAAACCTGCAACCCTACGTCAGCCTCAATGTACCTAAAAGCAAGAATATAAACTACACACCGCGCACACGATCCTGGACGTGCAGGGAAAAGTTGCCGGGCTGCTGGGATTGAACCTCGAACACGGAACGCGCTCTTGATCGCGGTCCAACCGCTTGCGGCGCAGGTCGGCGTGGCGCCGGCCTGCCAGGCGAGCGAGGCCGTAGTCGTCTGGTAGCCTCGTGTCCGAGAAGCGCACGTATTTCCCGGTCCTCGCCTTGTGTTTGAGGCAGAGCCACCGGCGCAGCCGCCGGATCGCGTGTCGGCAGGGCTGACCTGCCCGAGGCCGAAGTAGTTCGCCCATCCGGTCATGCTCCGGTTCAGGCTTTCCACCATCTCCTCCGGCGGCCGCCAGCTCCACCCTCGCGCGGTCATGTTGCTGATCCTGCGGCAGATGCTCTGGACGCTCGCCTTGCTGGGTCGGGTGCCGATGTAGGCCCCTTTCCCGTAAGGACGGTAGTTGCGTCCGATGCGGTAGCCCAGGAACTCCAGGGGTTCCTCCGGGCACCGCAGGCATCGGGTTTTCCGTTCGTTGACCGGCAGCTTCAGACCCGCCACGAGCCGCTCGACCGCCGTCAGCATCTCCGCCGCCGGGGCCTTGCCGAGCACACAGAGGTCGTCGGCGTAATTCACGATCTCCGCACGGAAGCGCTGGGCATGGCCCAACACCTTCCAACCCAGAATGAAGCGCCGCATGTAGAGGTTGCTGGCCAGGGGCGAGATCGGCGACCCCTGCGGGGTCCCTTTCCGCTCCTTGCGCGCCCGGTTCGTGCGGCGGGTGCCGCCCTTGCCATCGTCCTCCTCCACCGGCATTTCCAGCCACGCCTTTATGAGCCGCAGCATCCGCCCGTCACTGATGCGCCGGGCGAGGCTCTTGAGTAGTTGGGCGTGCGGGATTTCGCCGAAGTAGTTGGCCAAGTCGCAATCGACCACCTCGTTGAGCCCCCTGTTCAGGAGGCTGTGAACGCGTCTTACCGCGTCATGGGCGCTCCGCTCCGGCCGGTAGGCGTACTGCTCCGGTTGCAGGTCCGCTTCGAATATCGGCTCAAGCACGAGCAAGGCCGATGTCTGCGCCACCCGGTCCCGTATGCAGGGAATGCCCAATGGCCGGAACTTGCCGGGCTGCTTGTTCGGGATCAGAAACGCCGCACCGGTTTCGGTGTGTAGGTCCCGTCCTTCAGATCCCGCGCCAGTTCCCCAAGCCAGCGCCCCACGCCGTATGACTCGATGTCCGCGTGGGTCTCTCCGTCCACCCCGGCGGAGCCGCCGTTGCGGCGGACCCGCCTCCAGGCTTTCGCGAGAAAGTCCTCGCGCCACACCTTGTCGATCAGCGCGTGGAAACGCCGGCCGGGTTCTTCCTTGGCTTTCGCATGTAACACGGTCTGGAGTTTCCGGGCCTTCTCTGACCCTGCTAGGCTGTCGCCAGTGGTCACGCCTTTCATCCTTCCCGTATCGCTCTCGAACCAGGGCTCCTTCCCTCCGCCGGCGTTACCCGGCATCCGCGGTAATACAAGCCCCTCCGCCACCCTGCCGGCCCGGCCTGCCCCTCACGAGGTTCCGGTTGGAGTGTGCGCTCCACCGACAGGGCTTCCCGTGTTGCAACCATCCCCCTCTTCCATGCGTGCCGCCGCCATTACCCCGGCGGAGCCGGCCGGTGCGCGCGTCGCCCATCTTCCCGACCGATGGCAGCCTTCCCCGCTATTCAGGCGGGTCGGCCTCCGCGTTGCCCGTTTCGAGGCCTGCTCAGCGTTCACTCGCGTTGCGGCCCGCATGGTCGCTGAGCCACCCAAGGCGGCCCGTTACACCGAAGTGCTTCAGTCGAAGTCGTTACCTCCTTCAACCGCTCCGATTGCTACCGGCTGGAGCGACTGTTGCCGGGCGGGGTTCGCACCCGCTGAGGGACGGCGCCTTTCCACGGCGCACTGAATTAGGTCGGGCTAACGCCCTGGCATGGCGAAACAATGCCTGGCGGAAGGCCTCTCCTCATCTCTCGCCGCGGGCCAGACGGTCGAGACCGAAGCCTTCGCCGCGCTGTTCAACCATCCCAACATCAGGGAGGGCATCGCCGCCTTCCAGGAAAAGCGAAAGCCCGTGTTCCGGCCCCCGTCCAAGGCCCCGCGCGGAGAATGAGGTTGTATGCCGTCGCGCGCTCATGGCATGCTTGCGCGCGCGGGACGCGGGAGAGGGCTTGGCGATTGTACGCGGACAACCGGAGCCGCAAGGTTTGCGGCGATGACCCCAGCATGTGGGCGCGACCTGTGCGTCGGATCCCCTTAGCGGGCCGGCACGCGGGGGTCGCGCGTCCCAGCCCATCGCCTGCTTCATGACCACCGTCGAGATCATGCGGCTGCGCACGGCGGGGTTCGGCGGCCTCACACGCATCGCGGCGCAATAGGGAGGAACAGGAGAATGCGCTTTCGAAGCATAGGGATATCGCTGGTTCTGGCGGCCGGGACAATTTCGTGGGCCGCCGTCGCATCGGCGTCCGACTTGGCGCCGGCCACCGAGGACACAGTCTTTTTCCGCGGCTGGCAGTACAAGACGCATATCGTCCAGGACAATGTGGACATCTACAACAACGCAGTCGGCGGCCATGTCGACTATGCGACCGTGACCGGCGACTACCCCGCGATCATGGAGAAGCAGCTGATTGCCGGCGCCGAGCTCGACATTCTCTACGCCAATGTCTCCCAGGCGGCGCGGTACTTCGATGGCGGATGGCTGATCCCGGCCTCCAAGCTCCCCAACGCGGAAGAGATCCTCGCCGATCTTTATCCCAATATCCGCGATGCCTGGACGTACAAGGGCGAGCTCCTCGGTCTTTCCTATTTCACGTCGGTCCGCGGCCTGCCGCTCGTGAATCTGGAGAAGTACTATGAGCTCGGCTACACCGATGCGGATTTCCCCGCGAACTGGGACGCGCTCTACGACCAGATATACGAGATGCCTGGCAAGGGCATCGAGCAGCCCTACCTGCCGATGTGGTTCAATGAGTGGTACGGCATCAGCTGGTCGTTCCTCTTCGAGGTCATGAACCGCGGCGGCCAGGTGGCCGATGGTGAGACCCATGCGCCGGCGCTGACCGTGGACGGCCCCGGCGGCGAGACCCTGCGCGACTGGAAGAGCGCGTGGAACGCCGGTCTCATCCCCAAGGAAATCCTGAGCATGAAGAACGCGGGCGCCACCGAAGCGTTCGCCTCCGGCCGCTTCGTGTTCAGCCCGCAAGCGATGTACGACCTCGAAACCTTCAACAACCCGGAGCGGTCGCAGATCCCCGGCCAAGTGACGCTGCTCCCCTACCAAGGTCAGAGCTGGGGGCTGCTGGATTCGGCCATGTACCTCATGACCAGCCGGGACCGCGGCGACGAGCACACCGCCGACGTGATGCGCTTCGTCAACTGGTACGGCTACCAGAATCACGAAGGCAACGTCTTCGTCGCCAACCGCTGGGTGGCGGACTCCATGCTGTTCTCTGGCTACAAGTCGGTCATGGAGAGCCCGGAGGCTAAGGAAGCCATCACCAACGCGCTGGCACGACCGGAAGACTATCAGGTGGTGCTCGATGTCTATGCCGCCACGCCGTATCCGAAGGGTGTCTGGAGCGTTGTATGGGCGCCCGAGTTCAACGCTTGGCTCAAGGAGCGTCTTGAGGTCTTCGTGCTGGACGATCAGGACGTCGGCGAGACGATCGAGGAAATCAACGAGAAGATCGCCGATCTGAACAAGAAATACGGCCTCTAGTGGCGTCTATCCGGACCGGGCCCGGTTCGTCTGACGAAATGGGGACCCGCGCAAGAGCGCGCGGGTCCCCGTGCCATGCTCGGTGCAGGACTCGGTGATGATCACGGGCAGGGCCAAAGAGCTTTCGGATCTGCAATTCGCGCTGCTCCTGGCCTTGCCCGTCCTCGTCTTCCTGATTCTCGTCGTCGCCTATCCCTTGGGCTACGCCGTCTGGTTGAGCATCAACCAGGTCACGTTCTTCGGCGGCTATCGGACACAATTCGTTGGCGGAGATCACTTCGTCGACACCTTTCTCGACGGGAGCTTCTGGGAATCGACCTGGATATCGGTTCGATACACCCTTGAAACCGTCGTTCTCACCATCCTCATCGGCCTCGGTCTCGCGCTCGTTCTCTCCCGGCCGTTCCCCGGTCGAAACGTGGTTCGCACGCTGGTGGTCCTGCCGTGGGCGCTCTCGCTCTATGGAACGGCCATCATGTTCTCCTACTTTGGCGGGGGACATACCGGCATCGGCACCGCGATCGCCTTTGCGCTGGGCTTCGACGAGCCTGTCAATTTTCTGGACAGGGACTGGATCATCGAATTTCTGGCGGTCGGCAGCGCGTGGAACCTCGCCCCGCTCGTCGCCTTCTTCCTGATGGCCAATCTCTCGACCGTGCCGCGGCGGCTCTACGATCTGGCCGATCTCGATCAGATGAGCGCGTTCGAGAAGTTCTACAACGTCACGCTGCCGCCGCTGCGCTTTACGCTGTTCGTGTTCACCTGCATCGCGACGGTGCTCGCACTCAAGCAGTTCGACTACATCTACGTGATGACAGGTGGAGGGCCCGGCAGGGCGTCCGCTGTTCTGACCTACGAGATCTACAAGATCAGCTTCCAGAACCTCGAGCTCGGGCCGGGCGCGGCTAGATCGTTCTTCCTGCTCGCGCTCATCCTGGGCAGCACTCTCGGACTTTACTTCCTCTGGGGCCGGAAGGAGGCGGCGAAGCCGTGAGCAAACCGGTCGTTCGCGGGATCCTGATCGCGGTCATCCTGGTGTGGACGCTGATCCCAATCTACTGGTTCCTGAAGATGGCGTTCCTCAGCCCGGCGGAGATCGCCCGCTTCCCGCCACCGCTCTATCCGCTCAAGCCACAGCTCGCAGCCTTCTACAACGTGGTAGGCTACAGCTATACGACCGACGACGGGCTGTTCTTCAGAGCCTCGGGCCAGGCCGGACAGGTGCTTGCGGGTCTCAAGAACAGCTTCATCGTGGCCGTGATCGTCACGGTCATCACCATGCTCGTGGTCGTTCCGCTCGCCTATGTGTTTGCCCGGCTCGAGTTTCGCCACAAGACCAAGCTCCTGTTCGCGATCCTGCTGGCCGTGGCGCTGCCGCCGATTTCGACCATGATCCCGTTCTATGTGCTCTTCGTGCAGCTCAATCTCGTCGGCACAATTCATGGCTTGGTGATCGTCACCTTGACGATCACGATTCCCTTCGTGACCTGGATGCTGATCGGCTACTTCAGGAACCTGCCGCCCGTGGAGCGTCTGGCGCGCATCGACGGCTTTTCCCGGTTCATGGCCTTCGTGCGCATCGTCGTGCCGCTTGCGCGAAGCGGCATCGCGGTCGGCGGCGTTGTCTCCTTCCTCTTCGCCTGGAACGAATACACCTTCGCCCAGATTCTGGTGAACGGCACCAAGGCCACGACGTTGCCGGCGTCCGTCTCGGGCTTCCTCTATCAGGTGCCGGAGCCGTCCCAGCTCGCGGCCTCCATCTTCTTCTCTCTCATCCCGCCGCTCATCGTGGCCTACTTCCTGCAGCGCCGCATCGCCGAGATGAACCTGGTCGACCCATTGCGCTGAGGTTTCGAATCATGGCGTCCATATCCGTTCAGAGTTTGCGCAAGCTCCACGGCAGTCACGTCGCCGTTGAAGACCTGACCCTCGACGTGCCCGACGGCCATTTCATGGTCCTTCTCGGCCCCTCGGGCTGCGGCAAGACCACGACGCTGAACTGCATCGCCGGCCTCGAAACCGTGACCAACGGCCGCATTCTGTTCGACGAGAGCGACGTGACCGGCATTCCGCCGCATCAGCGCAACATCGCCATGGTGTTCCAGTCGGCGCTGCTCTACCCGCATCTCACCGCACGCCAGAACATCACCATGAGCCTGAAGCGAAGCGGTCTCGCGCGCGAAGAGCAGGGGCAGCGCGTCGTCGAATCGGCGCGGATCCTCGACATCGAGAGCCTGCTGGACAAGATGCCGAGCCAGATGAGCGGGGGCGAGCGCCAACGGGTCGCCACCGCCAAGGCGATCGTGCGCCAGCCGGGTGCATTTCTCATGGACGAGCCGCTGTCCGCGCTCGATGCCGCGCTCAGGCTCACGCTACGCTCCGAAATCGTCAATCTGCAGAAGACCCTGGCGACGACGACGATCTACGTCACCCACGATCAGACCGAAGCGATGACGATGGGCGATCAGATCGCCGTCATGAAGGACGGGGCGCTGGAGCAGGTTGGCACGCCCGACGATATCTACCATCGGCCCGAGACCCTGTTTGTTGCGGGCTTCGTGGGAACGCCGCCGATGAACTTCCTGGAAGGCGAGCTTCGGCAGAATGACGGCGCGCTGGCGCTGATTTCCGACGAACGCGCCCTGCCGCTACCATGGGCGTCTGTATCGGTCACCGGCCACAGCGACGGCCGATTCTGCCTCGGCATCCGGCCGCAGCACCTGACGCTGTCACTGGAAGACGGTGCAGAGGCGATCCCTGCAACGGTCTTCGCCCTGGAGCGCCTCGGCAAGGAATCGATCGTGATCCTGGAAACGTCTCAGCGCGAAAAGATGCGGGTCATTGTGGACCCGCAGTTTTCCTCACGCGTTGGCGAGCGCCTGTTCGTCACGCTAGATGCAAGCCAGGGCTTTCTGTTCAACCTGAGCACCGCGCGCCAGGAAGTCGTCGCGAGCGGCATCCGATAGCGCCGACCAAGACATGGAGGAGAAGATGATTGCGTTTAATCCCTCTCGGCGTCAGGTCGTCCGCGGGGTGGCGTCCGCTGCCACCGTTTTGGGCGCCACATCATTGTTCGCCGGCTGTGCCATGCCGCCGACGTCGGAACACGCGGCCGTCGCTGACGAGATCCGCATCCTCGGCGCGGACGGATACGGATCGGACGGTGTGCTCGCCGCTTTCAGCGGCGCGAACGGCGTCACGGTCACGGCGGAGCCCGCGACCTCGGACGCCGACACCGTGAAGCGGCTGCAGGGCGGCGAAGCGGAGCGGTGGGACTTGGTGAGTGTCGGTCACGTATCGGCCCGCCACGCCCTTCATGCACAAGGGCTGATCAGGCAGCTCGATCGCGACCGTTTCGGCCCCGCCTTCGACGGCATGCTGCCGGCGTTTCATCGGCCTTTTGAATGGGCCATGGGCGTCGATGGGGGGGCGCTGATCGGTGTTCCTCAGCGCTTCGACGTTCGCTCCCTCGTCGTCAACACCGACAAGGTGTCGCTGCAAACGGCCGAGGAGCTGGGGTTCGCGCTGTTCAACGACGAGGCCAACCAAGGTCGCTTCGGCATTCTCACCGACGACACCTGGAACATCGCTCACATGTGTGTCGGCGCCGGTGTGGACCCCTTCAAGCCGCACTCCCACGACGACATCGTCGCCTTCGAGAAGTGCGCCCGTAAGTGGTTCAAGCATGCGCGGCTGCTGTCGTATGATCCGGCGCCGCTGAACCACGCCCTCGTCGCCGGCGACATCGACTTCTACTGCTCGGGCGGCATCGCCGCCGCCGCGCCGGCCCGGCTGGAAGGTCACGCCAATGTGCGGGCCGTCACGCCGGCCCGCGGTACGATCGATGGAAGCGCCGGAATCGTGCGGGTGGAGCTGCTCTGCGTCGTCGACAATTCCCGCACCGGGGAGCTCGCCGAGGCGTTTATCGAGCATGTCCAGCGACCCGAGGTCATCCACGCGGTGGCGTCCGCCAACGGTGCGCCGCATCCGGTTGCCCAGCTTGGTCGGGAGGACGTGCGCGCGCGCTTCAGCGCGGCCGAGCTCCAGGCTCTGCAGTGGGACACGTTGGAGCAGGACATGGCGCGGGTCGCGTTCGAGGAGCCGAATCCCGACTTCGATCAGATGGTCGCCGCCTACTCGTCGGCGCCGATCGGCCTCTGGACCCCGCGGCTCCGCTGCCCGCTCACCTTTCACATGTAGTGAGGGCACGGCCGTCGGGCGCCGCGAACACGGCGCCGCCCTCGCCCGGCGACGAGCTTGACGGGTGAGTGGGACGCTCGCGCAGGCGCGCGGCAGGCTCGATGCCGACGGAATACGCTTCGTGCAGATCGAGGTTGCCGAGCTCGACGGCGCACTACGCGGTAAGCTCGTACCCCTCGCCAAGGCGCTCGAAGCCGAGATCGGCTTCTGTACGACACTGCTGACGTCCACGACGGCCGACGATGTCTACGAAGCGCCGTTCGCCTCGTTCGAGCACGGCTTTCGGGATTTCTTCGCTGCGCCTCAGATAGAGACCATTCGTTGCCTGCCCTGGCGCCCACGACACCGCCGCGGTGATCTGCGACATGTACGATGCCGGCGGCACCATGACGCCGGAGAGCCCGCGAACCGCATTGCATAAGGCCGTCGACCGTGCGGCGGATATGGGTTTCGAGGCGCGCGCTGCCATCGAGTTCGCCGCGGTCGTGTTCGACGTCGACGAGGAGGACGGGTGCTTACCGTCCGTGGACCGCTCGACGGCGCAGGAGCACGGCGGGTTCCGGCCGATCGACACGTCGGCCCTTCGCGGCATCGTCGAGGAGTTCGCCCGGCGTATGAGCGCCATCGATGCGCCGCTGGAGAGCGCACAGGCCATATCCGAGCCGGGTGCAATGCAATTCGCACTGGAACCTTCGCCCGCCCTTGAGGCGGGCGACCGCGCCATGCGCGCCAAGGCCTATCTCAAGGAGCTTTGCACCGACAACGGACTCATCGCGAGCTTCATGGCGAGACCCGACATGGCGGGGCCGGGCCATGGCGGCCATGTCCGTCTGAGCCTGTGGCGTGACGGTAAATGCGCGTTCGAGGCGGACGGCGGCATCGCCGACATCGCGCGCCACTATGTAACGGGCCAGCGGGCGCATTTGCCCGATCTGGTGGCGTTCTGTATGCCCAACATCAACTCTTATCGCCGCGCCGATTGGTCGTGGATGACGGGGGAGCCCTGGGGCGATCACGGTGGTGCCGGCGACCAATCAGCCGTGACGCGCCTAGCCGTCGTCCGGCGCGAGCTTGGCGGTGTCATCGTGGAAAATCGACTGCCCGGTGCCGACACGAACGCCTACCTCACGATTGCGGGCATGCTGGCGGCGGGCTTAGATGGCATCGCGGCAGGCCTCCGGGAGCCGCCGAACGCAGACGCAGACGGCTCGGTCGGCCAGTGCGTGAAACGGCTGCCCAAGACTTTGGAGCAAGCGACCGAAAGGCTCGATCGCTCAGCCTTCCTGCGCTCAGCCTTCGGTGATCGTTTCGTCGATCACTATGTGTTCTCGCGCCGGATCGAGCACGACTATTGGGAGAAGTGGCTCACTGAGCGCGTGACCGACTGGGAATTGCGGCGCTACCTCGAGACCGTCTAGGAGCGTGCGCCGTAGAAAAATCCGCGCGGCGAAGTTGGTATTGGATGGGGTGTGGGTGGATTGGCGTCAGGGGGCAGTATGATGCGACACGCCAGTTGCGTTTGGGAACTGCCCGATGCCGACCACGTATCGTCCCTACCAGCCGGAGCAGCCCTTGCTTCTGCCGCCGGACTTGCAGGAGTGGGTTCCCCCAGGGCACCTGGCTCATCACGTCAGCGATGTGGTCGATGCACTGGACTTGACGGCGTTCTATGCGCCCTACGAGGGGGACGGTCGACGCAACGCCCCCTACGAGCCGTCGATGATGGTCAAGGTGCTGATCTATGCCTACGCGACGGGCACATTCTCCTCGCGTGCGGTGGCGAGAAAGCTGGAGGAGGATGTAGCGTTTCGGATGCTCGCGGCGGGCAACTTCCCGCAACATCGCACGGTATGTGAGTTCCGCCGCCGACATCTGGCGGAGTTCAGCGAGCTGTTTGTGGGGGTGGTGCAGGTGGCGCGCGAGATGGGACTGGCGCGGTTCGGCAAGCTCTCGGTCGACGGGACGAAGGTGCGAGCGAACGCGAGCAAGCGCAAGGCGATGAGCTATGAGCGGATGGGCAAAGAGGCGGCTCGCTTGCAGGCGGAGATCGAGGCGCTGCTGACGAAGGCGGGGATGGTGGACGCCGAAGAAGACGATCGTTGGGGCGAGGATTTCCGGGGCGACGAGTTGCCCGAGGAGTTGCAACGCAGGGAGAAGCGCCTGGCGGCGATCCAGGCAGCCAAAGCGCGTTTGGAGGCGGCGCAACGCGGGCGCGACGCTGAGCGCGGGCGCGAGCCTGGGCAGGACCGCAATCCCCGGGGCGGGCGGCCCTACAAGCGGGCCTACGGCGAGCCCGCGCCGAAGGCGCAGAGCAATTTCACCGATCCCGAGAGCCAGATCATGAAGACCAGCAGCGAGGGATTCCAGCAGTGCTACAACGCGCAGATGGCGGTCGATGGGGAGCACCAGATCATCGTCGCGACTCAGGTGGGGCCACAGGCCAGCGACCAGGGTCAGCTGGTGGGGATGCTCGACGAGATCAACGAGACGTTTGGGGTCGAGCCTGCGGTGGTACTGGCCGATGCGGGCTACTGCAACGAGCCGGATCTGTTGGAGCTGGAAGATCGCGGCATCGACGCGCACGTAGCGCTGGGGCGTGAAGGCAAGTCCCAGGTGGCGGTCGACCCGGCCCGGCTCCCTGCCACGCACCGCATGGGTGAGAAACTGGCGCGCCCCGCGGGCAAAGCCCGGTACGCGCAACGCAAGTGGCTCTCGGAGGCGCCGAACGGGTGGATCAAGGAGGTGCTCGGATTCCGACGATTCAGCCTGCGAGGCTTGGCGAAGGTGCGCGGCGAGTGGGACCTCGTGTGCTTGGCGTTGAACATCAAGCGGATGGGGACGGTGGCCACGTGCTGAGGCAGGTGCTGGCCTGCCAACGCACTTGCTCCGGGGCGCGCAGTGCCCATCGACCGCGTATGAAACGCGAATCTCTTCCGTTCCGGCCTTCCGGTCTGGGATTTCCATCCCAGAGTCGGGCGGGCCAGATGTCCACACTCGGGCCAAGATCCCACCTCTCCCGCGCACGTGCACCAAACGCCTGGCATCAAGACTTCTACGGCGCATGCTCCTAGGAGCCGGCAAGCCGACCGCTGCCCTACAGGCGGCCGTGATTGATGGCGGTCTCGAGAGCCTGCTCGACGAGCAATTCTGGCTCGCGCGGACTCGCGTCGCCCCGCACGCTCTGGTTGACGACCTCTACCGTGCGCTGGGCGCCACGGCTGGTTGGTTCGTTTTCAAGGACCTTCCCGCCGGCCCAAGCGGTGTTCGTGTTCGTTGTCATGCCGCAGTTCCGTTCGGCGGCACCGATTCCGGTGAGGACCCCTTGGCAGGTGACGACAAGACCCGGCCTGCGCGCTCGCATGAACTACGCCAAGCATTCAATACCCCTTTCTGGCCACACCTCTTGGCGACGACTTCGGTCGGTCAGGAGGGACTGGACTTCCATAACTGGTGCCAAAGGATCACGCACTGGGACCTGCCGTCGAACCCGGTTGACCTGGAACAGCGTGAAGGTCAGATTTCACGGTTCGGCGGCCTCGTCGTTCGCCGCCCACTTGCACAGTTGGTTGGCTCCAGAGCACTCGCCGACACCGCGCGCGCTGGTGGGTCGCCTTGGTGCTATGTTGAGCGGCACGCACGAACGCAGCATAGCGATGAAGCAGGTCTCAGCCCCTGGTGGCTGCTCCAGAATGCAGCGATCGAGCGCCATGCATTCAGCCTACCGCAGAGCCGCGACGCAGCGAGGTTTCGGCGTCTGCGCCGCCAGCGGCTGCTGTACCGGGTTGTACTTGGCCAACCCAACCAAGAGGATCTAGTCGACCTACTTGCACACGGGGATGAAGAGCGGACGAGAGTGGTCACCGCCTTGACTCTCAACCTTTCACCCTATCAAACAGCCCTCACACCGCGATGAGCACCGCGCACCAGCGCGATCAGACGTTGTGGAGAATGCTTCGAGACCACCTCCCCGTCAGCAGCAATTGAAGCTAAACACGATCTCGGGCATTCGTTTACGCTTCCTGCCTTGCCATCCGGGTCGGTCGCCCCCCTCGTTGAAGGCCACCAATGTGATACGAACCGGCCATTCACAAGCCAGCTCGCCCGGCGCAGCTCGCGATTGAACTCGAGCACTGGAGGACATCGTTCCAGCTTCCTAGTAATTCACAGAAATAGCGATTCCGTTCGTTACGAGAACAACTAAGCCGCATTTAGCACCAGTCACCTCAAGATATGCGCGGACCTGGGCGCGATAGTGCTCGAGGGTCGCGGGAGATGGGTCCACGTCGCTCTTCCAGTCGATCACTGCCTCCGGCGTTCCATCGGGACCGAAGGCGATGGCATCGACGATGCCTGCTGTCGCCTCTTCGTGCGTGTCGCCCTCGGTGGAGCCATAGACCGGGTACTCCGGCACGAGCCCCGGCCTGAGAGCGGTGACCTCGGGCAACGACAGAGCCCGGAGTACGCAGCTCGCGAGTTCGGCCGGGGCCAGCCCTTCAGCGGGATCGTTCATCACGGTTAGGCCCAGCGCGCGGATCAGGATCTCGGCGCGGGATGCGAGGTCTGGCTGCGTCTCCGCCGTCTCGCCGGTGAGGACCTCCTCGATTAGCTTGTGCAGGATCATACCGCGCTCACGACCGCCTTGGATCGTAGCCAGGGCAGTGCCATCCGCCGGCGCACCGTCGCCGTCGGTTGCGAGGATCGTGGGTGCCTCTTCTCGAAGCACCGGCTGGGCGGTGTCTTCGTCCCGGCTCGGGACTCGCCAGACGATGCGGGGCGTGCGTTCCGCGATCGCGGCCGCCTCGGCAGCGAAGACCTCCCGCGTTTGCTCGTTCTCCGTCTCCGGCTCGCCCGCGCCCACATCGGCCGGGAGATGGTCCAGTTCGAGCGCGGGTAGCGCGGGCAACGCTAGATCGACAACGGAGAGCCAGGCCGAGTCGGCGGCGTCGACATCGAGCCTCGGCAGTACGAGGACCTCGCGTGCCCGCGTGGCAGCGACGTACCAGAGGCGCACTCGCTCGCGGCCGACCTCGGCTTTCTCTTCGTTACGAGCCGCCTCGTGACCGGTCGGCGCCACCCCGAATACGGGACAGTAGAAGCGGCCGTTCTCCCGATCGGTGACGGCGCTGTCCGGTGCCATCACCCGCGTCATCGTGTTGATGGGCACGACGATGGGCCACTCCAGCCCCTTGGCCGCATGCATGGTGTAGAGTGCCACCGCCTCTTCCTGGGCGTCGGGCCGGCCTTCTGCGGCGCGGGCTTCGTCGCTCCAGGCCGCCGTCATCGCCTCGGCGAAGGCACGCAAGCCCCGCACTGGGTAGGCCCGGCTGAAGCTGAGGTAGAGATCGACATTGGCCAAGGCTCAATTCGCGAATTGTATGCATATGTGATAGACTGCCTGGAACGTCAGGAGGTTGGATTATGGACGTCAAAGGTTTCCAGGTGTGGCTTTCGGCGGCGCGCGGGCTGACGCGCGCGCAGCGGCGCGAGGCGCTCGCGGTACTGTCGGGCCGGAGCGAAGGCGAGGCATCGAAGGCCGCGATCGAGCTTGGTGTGGACGAGGCTCGGCGTTGTCCGCACTGCGCGAGCGAGGGGGCGGTTTCGCGCGGTATGGCGCGGGGTCTGCGGCGCTACCAGTGCAAGGGCTGCGGCAGGACCTTCAACGCGCTGAGCGGTACGCCGCTGTCGGGCTTGCACCACAAGGAACGCTGGCTGTCGTTCGGGGCGTCGCTGGCGAAGGGGGAGACGGTGAAGGCCTCGGCGGCGCGCTGCGACGTGGCGGTGAGCACGGCATTCCGCTGGCGTCACCGGTTTCTGGCGGCGGCGCGGAGCGATTCGGAGGTGCTCAAGGGGATCGTGGAAGCGGACGAGACCTACGTCCTGGAGAGCCGGAAGGGTGCGCGCGGGCTTGGACGCAAGGCACGGCGGCGGGGCGGCAAGGCGAAGAAGCGCGGCCTCTCGCGCGAGCAGGTGCCGGTTCTCATGGCGGCGGACCGGAGCGGGACGACGGTCAGCGCGGTGCTGCCCAGGGTCGATGCGGCGGCGCTCGCGGCTGCCCTCGATCCGGTGGTCGCGAAGGACGCCCTGCTGGTCTCCGACGGCGGCGCGAGCTACCCACCTTGCGCCGCCGCGCTCGGGGTGAGCCACGAAACACTCAACCGCTCGATGGGGGAACGGGTTCGGGGCGATCTGCATGTGCAGACGGTGAACAGCCGCCACAGTAGGTTGAAGGACTTCCTGCGTCCCCGCCGCGGCATCGCCACCCGCTATCTCGACAACTACCTGAGCTGGTTCCACCTCGTCGGCCTCGCCCCCGGCGCCAACGATCGGGCCTGCCTCGCCGCCGCCGTAACAAGGTAATGCATACGATTCACTAATTGAGCCTTGGCCAATGCCCGCTCGGCTTGGCCACGATGGCGCCGCAGCAGGATGGGCCG
Source organism: Alphaproteobacteria bacterium (assembly GCA_965262755.1). GTDB lineage: Bacteria > Pseudomonadota > Alphaproteobacteria > UBA828 > UBA828 > WTGU01. Next base: position 4,757,491 of record OZ253557.1, read on the forward strand.
GACCCGTAGCACATCGACGGCCTGAGAGAGAAGCGAGTGAGGCGTGGTCGCGTTCACCTGACGACGCAACGCCTGGAGATTCTCGATGATGTCCCGCGCGTGAGGGTGCGCAATTGTCTCCGGCGCCGCCCGCAGGTCGAGCCGCGGCAGATCGTCAGGTGCATCCTCGGCGCGCGGCAAGGCCCAGACGATGTCGAGCAACTCTTCCTCGGTAGCGGCCCGCGTACCAACGCACCGAGCGCGAGCCTCTCGCGTTGATCGGCAAGCACGCGGGTTACGGCGATCAGGTCCTGAATCTCTTGGCGCCGGTAGAGGCCCTTGCCAGCCTGGGTGGCGACGGGAATGCCACGCTGCTCCAGAGCCTCTTCGTAGCGCCAGAGCTCGTTTCCTGTCGGCGCCAGCAGGGCGATATCGCCGGCTCTGCACGGGCGCTGCTCGCCGCTCTTAGGGTCGCGGATGGTCTCGCTGCCAATCAGGTGGGCGCACATGGCGGCGACGGCCTCCGCCTCGCCATCCCGCTGTCGCGGGGCCGATGCCTTACCGCTTTCATCAGCCACCGCGATGTCGAGGGCTGCGACCGAGGAACCCTCCGCCCGCTCGGGCTGAAACGGATCGAGAGCCTGGAAACCGGGCTGGCCGTTCTCCTGCGAGAGCGGGACCTCGAAGTGCTCATTCACATGCGCCATGATCGGCGCGCAGGAGCGAAAGTTGGTGGCGATGGAGAGCACGCCCTCTGCCGCCTGAGCTTGGAACGCTTCCCGCGCCCGGACGTATGCGGCGATGTCCGCGCCACGGAAGCGATAGATCGCCTGCTTGGGGTCGCCCACCAGGAAAAGCGCGCCCGGCCTTAGCGTGAATGCCGTCCAGTCGTCGGAGTCACCACAGGCCGGTGGTTCGCCGCAAAGGCGCCACAAGATCTCGGTCTGGAGCGGATCAGTGTCCTGGAACTCGTCGACCAGGACGCAGGCGAAGCGCGCGGCTAACGCCCGGCGCACGTCATCATGGTCGCGTAGCAGGTCGCGGGCGGCGAAGATAAGGTCGTCGAAATCGAGCAGCGCGGCCGCGCGCTTGTGCTCCCGGAAGCGCTCCATGACCGGCTCCACCAAAGGCACGAGATCGGCGAGCACATGGGTGGCGACGGCTCCCTAAAACGCCGTCCACATCGTGCAGCACAGGGCGTAGTGGCCGCCTGCAGCGTCGTTGAGCCGGTCGGCATCCGCCTGGGAAAGCCCCGCGCGCCGGGCGGCTGCTCGCCACTTCGTCTTCTTCCGATACGCCAGAAAGCTGCCGGATCGGGTGCAGAGATCGGGATGAGGTGCCGTGACCAGAAGCCGGACGAGCCGGGCTGGTATGTTGGCCGGGAGCACGGCCTCGATTTCTTCGGCCAGGTTGCGAAAGTGGCCCGCGTAGGCAGCGGTCTCGGGCTCGACAGCCTCTTCTCCGGAAAGAAAGTCGCTGAAGGCCTCCGCCGCCGTCCGAAACGCGGTCCCCCGTTGCGCCAGGTCCTGCTGCTCGTATGGGGCGAAGGCACGATGGCGGCGCATATGGTCGAGAACGGTACGGATCAGCCCAACGGTCGCAGCGGGATCGTGCATGACCAGCTCGGACAGCAGGCCGCCGTCTTCGCCGGCTAGCTCCTCCCGCAGCCACGCGTCGACGAGCTCGGCAAAGGCAAGCTTGTTGATCGGCGTGCAATTTTGACCCCGCAGTATCAAGCTACTTCAATAACTTATCGTGCCGATCGGCGCGCAACCCATGCGCCGAACAACACTCGAAGCCCGCAACCCGCGCGATTTCGACATGATGGCGGCGGCGCTGATCCCGCAGCAGAAGGACACGGTCGATCCCTTCTGGGTGACGGCCGCGCGCCAACTCTTCTCCAGCGGCACCGGCGTGTTCTGGAAGAAGGGCGTGAAGGACAACAAGGTGCTGGTCGACCATCTGCTCAAGACCGAGCTCACGGCTTTGGCCGAGGCCATGGAAGGCACGGTCGCGCAGTCGATCGTCGATCCCGAGAAACCAAGACAACCGCCGGGTTGACGGATGGACTGCTGCCGGTCTGGATGCTGCATCGTGTATGAGGCAAGAAAGTCGTGAAAGCGGTTCGAATTGATCCTGGACAAACGCGGGAGCCGGCGTCCGGACTCTCGAAATGACGCGATTGCGATGTGACCACGGGCTCTGGCGGGAGCTTCTCTGAATGGAGCAGCGAATCGAGGGAACGCACCGGGAGCCGGCGAGCCACTCGACGATCTCGTCGATGACGACGTCGGAGGTCTGCTGCTCGTACTCGCGCTGGAGCTGGTGGTAGAGTCATCGCGCCGGGTCGCGCAGTGCCTCGATCACGCTGTCCTCGGCACCGTCGGTCGCTGAGACCTTCGACAGGCCCGTCAGGCAGACAGGGATCTCGGCTACAACGGGGCGCGGAGAGCGCCTGCCTGGTACTTCACCACACTATGTAGCGAGTAGCCCGGCTCGGCCGCTGTGCCGCTCCGAGATAGGAGAATTTCAAGTGTCGTGGTGCATCATTTCGTCCGAAGCAGTAACTGCTCTCGTGGCCCTCTTGGGCGCCGCATCTGGTGCGGCTCTCGGGGCATTCCTGGCGCATCGGTACAGTCGTAGACGGGACCATTTGGAAATGAAGCGAGACGTGCTTCGCAGGCTGATGGGCCACCGATGGCAGCTGGCAGGTGGACACGGATCTCGCGAGGGAGCCGTCTTCACAGCGCTGAATGAAATTCCGGCCGTGTTCGCGGGACACAAGGGAGTTGAAGACGCCCTCAACACATTCAAACAATCGATCGAGAATGGTTTCCGCTCCGAGCATTTGGTCCCGCTTGTGATGGCGATGGCGAGATCTGCCGAAGTGCCACACAAGGGCTGGACCGCAGAGCTCATCGAAACTCCATTCACGCCAGGGCCTTACTCGCCGGCACGACCGGGAGCGTAGAAGTACACCACGCCCGGCGGATCGGGCCCGCCCCAGGCGCGGTCGTCCCTGGCCAGCGCCCATAGCCAGCCGGTCTTCGTCCGGCCGCGACTGGGATCGAGCATCGGTGCCCGCGTCTCGTCCATGAACAGCCTCGAGGACCGTTTTAGGTGCCAAGCCCCGGTCAGTCACCGGCCACAGGTGGAACGAGAGCTTGCCCACCCAGCCGGCCAGCGTCGAACGGTCAAGGTCGAGACCGAAACGCGCGTAGATCTGTACTTGACGGTAAGGCGGCCAATGCTCGGCGTATTTGGAGACGAGCACATGCGCGATCGCGCCCTCGGTCGGCAGGCCGCCCTCGATCAACCGGGCCGGCGCCAGGGCCTGGGTGACGCCCTGCGCACAGGACCGGCAGGCGTATTTCGGGCGCACCGTGACGATCACCCGAAGCTGCGCCGGCACGATGTCCAGGCGCTCCGAGCGGTCCTCGCCGATCCGGACCATCTCCCCGCAGCCGCAGGGGCAGACGTGTTCTCCGGCTCGATCACCTGCTCGATGCGTTCCAGATGCTCCGGCAGATGGCCGATATTGCGCGCCGCCTGAGGCCTCTGCCTCCACTGCCGCACACGCACCCTCCAGGTCCTCGAACGCCAACTGACGCTCGTCCGCCGTCAGCTTCTCCGACCGCTTGCCAACGTGCCGATACAGGAAACCTGGGGTGCGCCGCTGCTCCAAACGTCTCCCGCGTTGCGGATGGTATGGGTGTTGAGGCAGCGCGTAAGTGTTCCCAAGACGTGCGCGGGCTCGATCTACGCCGACCAAACCACTTGCACGGCATCCGATCGACTTCGGTCTGGAACCCGCCCAGCGCCGTTGAACTATGTCACTGTTATTCGGCCCTATTCTTGGTTGTCGGACTCATCGTCAATTGTAGAGTGGTTGATATAAGGCTTAATGGGCGATTCTTTCTGAAGTATTTTTTGACTGACTCCTACCAGTGTCGATCTATCCAAACCACGACCCTTTGCTGCTGTATTATGTGCCATTTCATAGCCAACAAATATGTTTTTCTCTGCCTGAGTATCGAGAGGGCATGGAATTGCTATGTATTGATTATCGTGATGATACACTACTATAAAGCCCCACTTGTCTCCATTCATCGACGTATGGCGAGAGCTGCTAATACACCCAACGAGCGAACTATCCTTAACGTCAGAATCTACACTAACAGGTCCTCCCATAGTGATTGAATCAATAAATCTGCATGATGCCCAAAAGGGTAGATTTGCTAATGAAATTGATGACCCGTCTCCATTAAAATTAATCTCATCTATAGGTTTTGAACCACCGCATGGCAGAACCACAATCCTGTCATCCCACAACGGAACCATCCAGCATGGAGGATTTGTCAAGAACAGATGAATCAGGCGTTTGTCTTTCGGTCTCGGGATGCTGCCATGAATGACGAACTTCCCCTTCAATATTTTCTTTTTTGGATTCATTATTTGTTCCCTTACAGGCTCAAGTGCAACATTTTTTGCGAATTTGTATCCTCGTCTCCCCATTAGAGAAAAGACCATTAGATAAGCAGCCTTAATCATGCTGACAAATTCATAGTCATCTCTGTATGGAATTTGAAACGCTAGCCCTTTCTCAGGATCAAGTGCATTTTTGTTGCGAATCGGTCCGATATCCACCTTTCCATTTCGAAACATATGTTTCCTGTACGGAAATGAGGCGTTCGGATTCTCAGGAATAAAGCGAACCTTTTTTGCCTCTCCGAAAAATGTCACTACCAACGGGACTCCTCGACCTGCCGACCAATCGGCACGCGCCTTTTTCGACAAATACGCATGTTGATCGATAAGAGACGCACCTTCGTTGCACTGCTTGCACGTCAAACAAATTCCAGACCCACCTATGGCTTTGGGCGGCGCATGCTCTATTGTCATCCCTCCATTCAGCGCTTCTTGTCGACTAAAAGCAGAAAGACATATTGGACAGAGAACATTCCCCTCTTCGAACAAACGTTCTCTGAATCGACGTTCGTGTCCAGCACGACGTTTACTTTTGGCGGACATAGTTCATATACCTAATTGATGTCAATTCTCTCCGTGCATTGTACACTTCTCCGTCACTCCGTCCACTGCGACCGGTGGGATGTCGAGGTCGACGAAACACAGAGCGGCAGGGTCCATGGCCAAGGGCCTGACGGGCTCTGTTGCAAACCTGACGAATGAGCGAGGTGGTCAGGTGGCGGTCGTAGAGGCGTCCGGATCAGGCGGTGATGCGCAAAGACACCTGTGTGGCGTCGTCGGTCAAGTTCATGGGATTCTACCGCCGGTGCCTACGGTTTGCGAATTGAGCCATATTGAATGCCTATTGACACACATAGGTCGGTACGGACCAGCCGCGCGGCAGAGCGGCCTGTACCCGTGCCAGCATGGCGCGACGCGCTGCACGGGCGACGAGAGCGGGGTCCGCGCCGTCGGCGATACCGGCCTCGATCGCGAACACCATTACACCCGCCATCGTATCAACCGGACGCATGAGGCCGAGGCCGAGATGGCGGCCATCGCCCAGCACCAGCGGCCCATCGACAACGGGCTGGTCGATGCGCGCCGACGGTTAACCCGAGACGAGCATTGCCGAGTACACACCTTATCGCCATCAGCTCGGCTCGGTCCCGAGAGCCAGAGCGTTCCGCTGCACGCTTCATCACGTACGCGAGCACATCGGTGGGCGCACCGCGCGATTGGGCCGGCACTAGGGCCAACGACGGCGATGTGCTCGGCGAGCACGTAGCGCGTATCGGGCTCGCATGAAGGGTGACCTGGTGAACGTGGTTCTCATCGCCACGCTGGGACGCGCCGCCACGCACTGGCTGCCTTGGCGTATCGCGGCGAAGAGGGCCGACTCACCTTTGGCCACCTAGCCCATTGCGCCAAGACGGCCGGAGGCAGATGATGCGTTGTCCCTAGGTTCGCCCCCTCCCAGAGGAGACACCTATGGCATCCACCAGCACCCTTATCCCAGCTTGCGCCCTCCTCTTTGCTGTAGCTCTCGGCAACGCCGCCTCGGCTTGTGCCGAACCTTCGAACGAAACTCTGGCCCGACTATTCGCAGACTTGGCAGCGAAGCGCGAGTATGAAGACGGAGGGAATATAATACGCTGGATGCGTCCGATTAACTACACCATCGTCAGTCCCAGCTCAGGTTTGATCACCGAACGAATCCCACATGTATTGGAACGGGCTTCGGACCTGGCGGGTCTTTCTCTGAACCGTTCAGAAACTACACCAGTGTCCCGCATCACCGTTTTCCCGGAGGAGCCAGAGGGCTGGTCGAATACGTATCGGATAAACCTTGACGTTCGACTGTGGCCGGAATCGGGTGTACCGCCCCATTATCGCATGACCTGGGGAGCAGGAGACACTCTACAGCAGACCGACGCAAATCTTGTCATTGTTGTGGATAATCGAATGGCACTTGCGGGAATGCTGCGAGGAGGCGGGGAAGTTTTAGAAGTGGCCCGCATTGAGCTTGAAACAAATCGTGCGCCTTGTGTTGTTCTTACTAATATCAGCGCGACTTATGAAGTACTTGGCGCCGCTGTCTTGATTTCTAATGACGTGGGCGAGCCCTTGGACACCCGTTGCCTTTACGAAGAACTGTTTCAAGTTTTTGGTTTTTTGAATGATGTGGGAAGTTCGGAATTGACATTGTTTGATAATGTGCTTCCGCCAACACTATTAACTCCGACTCCCTACGATGAGCTATTCCTGCGGCTGCTATATCACCCTGACATTGAACCAGGCATGAACCATGCTGAGGCTGAAGATGTTGCGATGAAACTGATCCCGAGCCTTAGGGGGTACTATATCCCAATGCGCAGCCCCACAGCAACAGGCGACCATCGCGATCCCCAAGTAGTATATCCCGCAGCGATACCAAAGATTATTTCTCATTATCATAGTTGGCAGGATGCAAAGTCCAAACTGCGTGATCGAGTACACCAAGGCATCGATATTGGCGGACCTGCAGGCCAACCGATCATTGCCATCGCAGACGGGCACGTTCTTGAAGCTCACACAGTGGAGTGCTGGGGTCCAACTATTTCAATTGATCACGGGAGAGACAGATTTGGAGATCCGTTGATCGCGGTCTATAGCCATCTTGGAGAAATCGTCGTCGAAAAAGGGCAGACTGTATCTCGTGGAGAAATGGTGGCCCGCCTAGGCGCCAACGAGGATCAGTTTGAATGCATGGGTGGGGTGCGACACCTGCACCTGCAGCTTGGGCGTCTGGAAGGCCTCAACAAGGGGCCGGAATCAGGTCTAAGATACTTTCTCCAAGACGCACGTTATGGGGCCAATCCTCACGAACTGTGGGCTGACGGACCGTATCGCGTTAGCTGCTTCGACGGAAACAGACACTACGACGCGGGCACATTGACATACCCACTACCTTGCGGCGACTGAAAGAGTCGCTCGAGCATCAGCGGGGGATTGAATCACGGCCAGTATATGGTGGAGCGGCAATCACTCAACAGGCTGGCCGAGACCGGCGCGCGACCCTCAAGAATTGTGCGTCCCGGCAGTGGCCAAGTTCGGTCCCCGCGAGGTTTGGAATCGTTTCGCGCAACGGCCGACTCATCAGAAGAACGGCGCAATCACCGAGGAGACGATTGCGCGACGCAAGCTGAGCCTGCCGGAGCTGGCCGCCAAGATGGACAACGTATCGAAGGCGTGCCCAATCACGGGACTACTCGCGCCAGCAGGCCTATGAGGTCCAGAGGTTCCTATCAGGTTTTCGGGACAGACAGTCTGATTGACCGGCCGCAGGGCGCTCGCGGGTTGCATCTCGGCCGAGGTCGAAGTGGCTATCTTTGCTCATGCGCTGAACCACCCCACCCACGGTGCGTTGCGCGTCGCCCAGGAGTGTCCCCCAAGGGCGTGCGGATCTCTTGCGGCAGAGTGCGCGGTGCGCGATGTCAACGCCGGTTGAAGATTCGGCCAAAGGGCGGCGCAAAAGACTGCCACCTGGGTTGGTGGTCTGACCTTGGCGTGAGACTGTGAGTCGGAGACGCGGTGCGAGGGTTTTTCGGCGGGAGCGGGCAGCGGAGCCATGCAGAGCTCAAGCGGTCCGCGCCCGCCGGCCGCCCGCAGGGCGGCATGGTTTATCGGATTGGGGTCAGTCTCGCCACCCGGGCCTTAGGGGCGCGTTGCCGGCCGGGGCCGAGCGACGGCGTGCCGCAGTTCAGCTATCGGCACTGTTTCTGCGGGCGCGGCTTTGGCTGAGGCGGTAGCTGTCGCCGTTCATCTCGAGGATATTGACGTGATGGGTGAGACGGTCGAGCAGTGCCCCGGTCAGGCGCTCGGAGCCGAAGGTCTCGGTCCATTCGTCGAAAGGGAGGTTGGAGGTGATGAGCGTGGCGCCCCGCTCGTAGCGCTGCGAGATCAGCTCGAACAGAAGCTCGGCGCCGGTCTTGCTCAGCGGCACGAAGCCCAACTCGTCGATGATCAGCAGTTTGCAGGCGACCATCTGCTTCTGGAGCCGCAGGAGGCGGCGCTCGTCGCGGGCTTCCATCAACTCGTGCACGAGCGCGGCGGCCGTGGTGAAGCCCGTAGAGAGGCCCCTTTGGCAGGCGGCCAGCCCGAGCCCCAGGGCGACATGGGTCTTGCCGGTGCCGGAAGGGCCGAGGGCGATGACGTTCTCGCGCCGCTCGATCCACTCGCAGCGCGCCAACTCCAGCACCTGCGCCTTGTTCAGCGCGGGGATGGCCTTGAAGTCGAAGCTGTCGAGGCTCTTGGCGACCGGGAACTTCGCCGCCTTGATGCGCCGCTCGACCATGCGCCGTTCGCGATCGATCAGTTCCAGCTCCACCAGCCGGGCCAGGAACTGAACATGATCCAGGCCCTCGGCCGCGCATTGGCGCGCCACTTTCTCGTATTCCCGCAGGAAGGTCGGCAGCTTCAGGGCCTTGAGGTGGTGTGCCAGCAGGATGTGGGGCCTGTCCGTCATGCCGCGTCCTCCGACAGCAGGCACATGTAGCTGGCGGCCGAGGTCCTGCCGACGGTGGCCTTCGGCAGATACGGGTAGACGTCGAGGTCGAGCTTCGGCGGGCGCTTCTCGACCCGGCACAGCACCAGATGCTTGACCGCGTCGAAGCCGATGGCGCCCAGGCGCAGGGCGTCCTTCACGGCGCCGTCGAGATCCTCCAGCCCGAAGCTCTCCAGCAGCCGCAGGACCTGCACATACTCCCGCCGCCCCGCCTTGGGCGAGCGCGCCTCCATCAGGCGGCGCAGGGTCTGGAACGCGGGCGGCAGCTCCCATCCGGCAAGCGGCGCCGCCTGATCCAGCGCGCCGATCTTCTGCTCGATCAGGGGCAGATAGTGGATCGGCTCGAAGATCGTGTCCTCTCGCTCATAGGACCGGGGATGGCGGGCGATGACCTCCCCGCCGCAACCGATCACCACCCGCTCGACGTAACCGCGCACCCAGACGTCGCGATGGCCATAGGCCACCGGCACCGAGTAGTCGTTGGTCTCGTAACGGACCAGAGACTGCGAGCTGACCTGCCCGGGAGCCTGGGCGCAGGCCTCGAAGGGCGCCGCCGGCGGCGCGGCCATGGCCTCCAGATCCCGCGTCAGGCGCTCTCCGATGGTCTCACGGTGCCCGCGCAGGATATCGCCCTGGCGGCTGCGGCACTGCTCCTCAAGCCGCCGATTGAACGCTTCCCAGCTGGCAAAGCGCGGCAGCGGCACCATGAAGTTGCGCCGGGAAAATCCAACCAGACCCTCCACCGCGCCCTTGTCGTTCCCCTTGCCCGGGCGCCCGTAACGATCGCGCACGAGGTAATGCGACAGGAAGCCGCCGAAGAGCCGCGCCCGCCTGCGCGTCCCGTCCGCCAGAATGCGCGACACCAGACAGCGGTCGTTGTCGTAGAGAACCGATTGCGGAACCCCGCCGAAGAAGGCGAAGGCATGCACATGCCCGTCGATCCACGCCTCGGCCGTCGCCGCAGGGTAGGCCCGCACATAGCAGGCGTCGCTGTGCGGCAGATCGAAGACGAAGAAGTGCGCCTTGCGCGCCACACCCCCGATCACCGCACGCGCCTCGCCGAAGTCCGCCTGCCCATGGCCGGGTGGATGGGTCAGCGGCACGAACATCTCCCGACGCCGGCGGTGGTGCTCGCGCACATAGTCCTTCACGATCCAGACCGTGTGAAAACGTCATTGAATTCAGATTTTCGAGTGAGTCTGCTTGATTTCTGAAAAGTGCAGCCTGCTAAGTCATTGATTTCATTAACACTGACAATTCAACCAATGGGCTGAAATCACATTTCGAGCGATTCTCCGACGTTTTGACACAGTCTGGATCGTGTAGCCGCCGCTGAACCCGTGCTCGGCGCGAAGCCGGTCGAAAATGCGCTTCGCCGTGTGGCGCTGCTTGCGCAGCTGCTTCAGATCCTCCTTCAGCCACTGGTCGATGATCTCGGTGAACCCGTCCAGCTTCGGGCGCCGAACCGGTACCGTCCGCCGATAGCCCGGAGGCACCGAAAAGCACAACATCTTCTTCACGCTCTCGCGTGAAATCCCGAAATGACGCGCCGCCGCCCGCTCGCTCATCCCGTCCCGGCAGGCGAGACGGACCTTCCGATAAAGTTCCACGGTGTGCATGCCCCCGCCCTCCCCGTCGCCGGGAAGGGCTCAAGTGGCAGAGTTTTGCTCCGCCCGCAGCGAGACAATCCCGCCGCTACCGTGGACTAATTTCGCACCGCCGTTCCCAGTCGCAGGCGATGCGGCGGTTGCCGCCACCGTGGATGCGCACCAAGTCAGCGATCTCGTCGGCCCAGGCGGCCATCGCGGTATCGGACTTGTCGCCACGCGTCATGAACATCCATGTCCTTGCCGTGCGCAGCTCGTCGATGCCCGGCAATCCCTCGGATTGCTTCATGCAGCCCTTGAATTCGAACATGATCGCCGGGCCGTCAGCGAATACCAGCGCGTAGCGTATGGGGTTGTGCAGGCACCAGACCTGCATGTTCGAGCAATCGAAGGCGTAGCGGATATTGCAGGGATCATAGAGCAGCAACGCTGCGCAATCGGCGGCGGCGCACCGGTCGCGAAGCTGTTGCAGGCGATAGCTGCGGGCACGGTCCAGCACCTCGCGGGGCACCGGGCTCTTTAGCGGCTTGTCGGCGCCCTCCGCGTTCAGATGGGTCGCCTTGCGGCTGTCCTTGAAGACAAGATCGCTCTTCAAGCCGGTCGCCCGTAGAAGCCGCGGCGTTCCTCGGGCGTGAAGGTCACGCCGGGTCGCTCGTAGTAGGAGAAAACCGCGATGATGCGGGGGATCGGTCCGCGCACCGCTGTCACCCGGTGCGCGGTGTTTCTGCCCCGGAATATATTGAGCGTGCCGGGGTCGAGATCCATGAGGACCGTCGGTTCGCAACCTTCGAGCAAACGGACGACACCATCGTAGTTCGGGTCGTCGTCGGAGCGCAGGTCCTTGGCATATTCGAAGACGCCGCCGGATTCGGGCGCCTGCAACAGCAGCGTGGTGGTGAATTCCGACCGGTCGAAATGCCAGTTCAGCGCCTGGGTATCGCCGTAGGACATCACGTTCACGCGGGCGAGAGGGTCGTCCATGGTCCAGAGCCGGGGGATGTCCATGGCGGCCGCCAGGAAGCGGGCAAAAGGCGGCCATTCGTAGAGCCTGATCACCAGCGCCCCGTCCATCTGGTCGGAGCAGATCGTCCGATTCGAGGTGCGGAATCGCGTCAGGGCTGGATGGGTGTCGGGTAAATCTTCAATGCGGTTCTCGAAATAGATGTTGTGCGCACGGGCATGGACGAATGCGCCCCGGTCGATGACTGGCAACATTTCGGCGACCGCGCGGGCCAGCGCCTCCTGGCGAAGGAAGCCCGGGAGGTTGAAGAGGCCATCGCGGTCGAGCTCCGCCCGGCAATCGTTGACGAGCCGCCGCCAGCCCGGACTGCCGGGTCGGTCAATCGGGTATCTCGCCAGGTTGATGAGATCTTCCATGGCCGGGGCCTCGACGCGTTGCCACGCCCCGAGTCCTATGGACCTGCTACCCCGCGAGCAATAGATTGACTATTTATGGACCATAAGAATTTCTTTCGAAAAGGGACATGACCGGACCCCCTCTCAAACCACTTCGCTCCTTCGAGGCAGCGGCGCGGACCGGCTCCTTCGCCGCTGCGGCGCGCGAGCTCAAGGTCACATCCGCCGCGGTCAGCCAGCAGGTGAAGGTCCTGGAGCGCTATTGGGGCCGCACGCTCTTCCTGCGCCAGGGCAACCGGCTGTCGCTGACCGAGGCGGGGCTGACCGCCTATCCGCCGCTGGCGAACGCGCTCACGGCGATCGGCGATCTTTCAGAGCGGATGCAGGGGATCTCCCGGCGCGCCCGTTTCGTGCTCAGCGCGCTGCCCTCCGTGGCCGAGACGTGGCTCCCGCTGCGGTTGGCCGCCTGGCTCGAAGACGGCGGCGACCGGCAGGTGGATATCAGGATCGAGGACGACCCGGTCGACTTCAACCGCGACCGCGTGCATATGCGGATCTTCCGCGGCCATTCGCTCTATGCGGATTATTGCACGGAGGTGCTGTTCCACGACCGGATTATCGCCATCGCAACACCGGCCATCATCGCCTGTCACGGCGCGTCGGTGCCGGCATTGCCCGACAAGGTACTGATCCATACGGACTGGGGAACCGACTACGCAACGGGCCCGGACTGGAGCGACTTTCTTTCCGGCCAGCGGGTCATCGACGCCGGCGCCGGGCTGCGTGTCACGACCAGCAGCGCGGCGATCCAATGCGCTCTCGCCGGGCTTGGCGTCGCGCTCGTTCCGGCGATGACGGCGCATCACCATTTGGAAGCCGGGCGGCTTCGGCGCGTCGAGGCACCCGAAAGGCAGATGGACCGCCCTTACGCCGTGGCCTATCCCCACGCCATCGCGGACTGGCCGATCGTCGGCAGCCTCGTAGAATGCTTCAAGCGCTCCGCGTGAGCGTCTCAAGTATCGATCGCCGAGCCTGGCGAAGCCGACGTGGGGCGAAACAATGGGGATTTCTTGAGCGGCCGCGAGGCCCCACGAAATAGCGCAATCCAGTTGCTCGCGATCCCGCTGCACTGTTGCTCGGCGCGCAGATTGGACGCCGATCGGCGCGGCAATCCATTGATCTTGCTGCATTGCGGGGGGTCAACAAGGCGCGCTCTTGAGTAACAGATGCCTAAGTGATTGACACCATTGGGTTTTTCGTTTCGTCGTTTTGCGGTGCCGGGACGAGTTGGAGCCCGAGTTTTCGGGCTCAACATCGGGTGCCGCTACAGCACGCCAGTGCGCAAACGGCCTCTTCACCCCACCCGCAGCCAGTTCAAGCCCGAGGCGTCGCAGACACGAGCCCCCGTTACTCCCGCGACCGAGCCGGAGCGACGCGCAGGTGGAAGCTCTTGAGTAACAGGTGCCTAAGCGATTGACAGCATTGGGTTCTGTTTTTCCTCTCCTTGCATTTTCGGGACGAGTTGGAGCCCGAGTTTTCGGGCTTGGCGGTCGAGATGAGCGAACTTTCTGTTGAGGCGCCGCTTCTCGTAGGCGTCGATGCCCTGCTCGACGTATTTCTGGCCTTCGGTCACCATGAGGTAGATCAGGCAGGCGAGTTCGCGGGCGGTCGCCTTGATCGCAACGGGGGTGTCCATTCGGGCGAGCCTTGCGCGGTGCTTGGCGCCGATGAAGGTCTCGCTGCGGCGCGCGGCCATGGCCGCCATGCGCAGGGCCTGCCCGACGGGGTTGACCGCCTTCGGCGACTTGCCGGGGAGGTTCTTGCCGCCGCTGATCCTGGTTCCCGGCGCGAGCGCAAGCCAGGAGCAGAAGTGCTGGGCGGAGGGGAAGGCGGAGAAGTCCGGGCCGATCTCCGAGGCGATCACCAGTGCGGTACCGGGACCGATGGTGGGGATCGCGGTGAGGTCGACGCCCATCATTCCGCGCAACGCCAGGGCCTGGATGCCCTCCTTGCCGGTGTAGTTGCTTGCGGCGTTCGCAGAGCGGCTCGACGCGGTTTCGGAGGTCGTGCCGGGGGCAGGGTCCGGCGCGCCGCCGTCCGGGAGATCGTCCGGCGGTGCCAGGCGCTCGATCTCGGCCATCACCCGGACCTCGCAGTCGTCGATCTGCTGGGTCAGGAAGTCGTAGCGCTGCATGGCCTGTTCGAGGGCGAAGAGGTGCTCCTCGCGCCACGTCCCCTGAAGGCTCGCGGCGATCGTATCGGCGTCGGCCTTGATGCCCCGGTGGCGGAGCGTCGCCAGGCGCTCTGGGTCACGCTCGCCGTCGATGATCGCGCGCAGGATGCGCTGGCCGGTCAGTCCCGTGATGTTGGCGATCACCGAGTCGAGCTTGACGTTCATCTCGGTCAGCGCCTTCTGCATGTGCAGGACGCAGCGGGAGCGGTCCCTGGTCAGCCGCCTCATCTGGCGTGCGTAGGAGCGCAGCGGGCAAACCTCGTCGCCCGGACGGAACGCTCCCCGCAGCAGGCCGTAGGACATCAGCTGCCAGATCCACTGGCAGTCCAGCACGTCGCTCTTGCGCCCGCCGATCTGCTTCGTCATGCGCGGCGGCACCAGCATCACCTCGAAGCCCGCGCGCTCCAGCGTCTCGTAGACCGGGATCCAGTAGACCGAGGTCGACTCCATCGCGACCTTGGTCACCCCGCACGACGCCAGCCACGCCGCCATCTCCTCCAGATCGCGGGTAAAGGAGCCGAACGAACGCACCGGCTCATCGCTGCGTTCCGGGTCGACCGCCACGAAATGCCGGTCCTTGCCGATGTCGATCCCTGCGCAGTCCGGGTTCACCACCCTGAGGCGCCGGGTTCTTCGAGACTTGCGCGCCATGGAACATCCTCCCAGGTTTCATCTCCGTCGCGAGTGGGGAGGAACCATGTTCGAAGTCCCATTCTCTTGAACGAGGTCACGGGAAACCCGCGCCATCAGTGACCGAGGCGACAAAATGGTTCGGACCAGGCTTAACATCGGGTGCCGCTACAGCACGCCAGTGCTCGAACGGCCTCTTCACCCCACCCGCAGCCAGTTCAAGCCCGAGGCGTCGCAGACACAAGCCCCCGTTACTCCCGCGACCGAGCCGGAGCGCCGCGCAGGTGGAGGCTCTTGAGTAACAGGTGCCTAAGCGATTGACAGCATTGGGTTCTGTTTTTCCTCTCCTTGCATTTTCGGGACGAGTTGGAGCCCGAGTTTTCGGGCTTGGCGGTCGAGATGAGCGAACTTTCTGTTGAGGCGCCGCTTCTCGTAGGCGTCGATGCCCTGCTCGACGTATTTCTGGCCTTCGGTCACCATGAGGTAGATCAGGCAGGCGAGTTCGCGGGCGGTCGCCTTGATCGCAACGGGGGTGTCCATTCGGGCGAGCCTTGCGCGGTGCTTGGCGCCGATGAAGGTCTCGCTGCGGCGCGCGGCCATGGCCGCCATGCGCAGGGCCTGCCCGACGGGGTTGACCGCCTTCGGCGACTTGCCGGGGAGGTTCTTGCCGCCGCTGATCCTGGTTCCCGGCGCGAGCGCAAGCCAGGAGCAGAAGTGCTGGGCGGAGGGGAAGGCGGAGAAGTCCGGGCCGATCTCCGAGGCGATCACCAGTGCGGTACCGGGACCGATGGTGGGGATCGCGGTGAGGTCGACGCCCATCATTCCGCGCAACGCCAGGGCCTGGATGCCCTCCTTGCCGGTGTAGTTGCTTGCGGCGTTCGCAGAGCGGCTCGACGCGGTTTCGGAGGTCGTGCCGGGGGCAGGGTCCGGCGCGCCGCCGTCCGGGAGATCGTCCGGCGGTGCCAGGCGCTCGATCTCGGCCATCACCCGGACCTCGCAGTCGTCGATCTGCTGGGTCAGGAAGTCGTAGCGCTGCATGGCCTGTTCGAGGGCGAAGAGGTGCTCCTCGCGCCACGTCCCCTGAAGGCTCGCGGCGATCGTATCGGCGTCGGCCTTGATGCCCCGGTGGCGGAGCGTCGCCAGGCGCTCTGGGTCACGCTCGCCGTCGATGATCGCGCGCAGGATGCGCTGGCCGGTCAGTCCCGTGATGTTGGCGATCACCGAGTCGAGCTTGACGTTCATCTCGGTCAGCGCCTTCTGCATGTGCAGGACGCAGCGGGAGCGGTCCCTGGTCAGCCGCCTCA
This sequence comes from Alphaproteobacteria bacterium, assembly GCA_965262755.1. GTDB lineage: Bacteria > Pseudomonadota > Alphaproteobacteria > UBA828 > UBA828 > WTGU01. The sequence goes on from OZ253557.1 coordinate 4,773,613, forward strand.
TCTGGCGTGCGTAGGAGCGCAGCGGGCAAACCTCGTCGCCCGGACGGAACGCTCCCCGCAGCAGGCCGTAGGACATCAGCTGCCAGATCCACTGGCAGTCCAGCACGTCGCTCTTGCGCCCGCCGATCTGCTTCGTCATGCGCGGCGGCACCAGCATCACCTCGAAGCCCGCGCGCTCCAGCGTCTCGTAGACCGGGATCCAGTAGACCGAGGTCGACTCCATCGCGACCTTGGTCACCCCGCACGACGCCAGCCACGCCGCCATCTCCTCCAGATCGCGGGTAAAGGAGCCGAACGAACGCACCGGCTCATCGCTGCGTTCCGGGTCGACCGCCACGAAATGCCGGTCCTTGCCGATGTCGATCCCTGCGCAGTCCGGGTTCACCACCCTGAGGCGCCGGGTTCTTCGAGACTTGCGCGCCATGGAACATCCTCCCAGGTTTCATCTCCGTCGCGAGTGGGGAGGAACCATGTTCGAAGTCCCATTCTCTTGAACGAGGTCACGGGAAACCCGCGCCATCAGTGACCGAGGCGACAAAATGGTTCGGACCAGGCTTAACATCGGGTGCCGCTACAGCACGCCAGTGCTCGAACGGCCTCTTCACCCCACCCGCAGCCAGTTCAAGCCCGAGGCGTCGCAGACACAAGCCCCCGTTACTCCCGCGACCGAGCCGGAGCGCCGCGCAGGTGGAGGCTTAACAACACCGATCGGCACCGAATCCGTGCGCCGAACAACATACGTCCGAGTCCGCCGTGCCGGTGGCCTCAGACACTCTCGCAAGCGTCGGCATAAGTTTTTCAAATTCGCCGCTGGAATACGACCGTATCTGTCGTATTCATTCGCTAGCTTCTCTCCACACCAAGGATGCGGAGAGAGCCATGACGACCGACCACGAACGCCACCTGATCGTCTCCTACCTCGCCAACGCCGCCGCGCGGCTTCATCACCGGGACCGCGAGGCCGAGGCCCTGGCCGAATGGCTCGCCGACCGCGACAACCGCTCGTTGTACGAGAGCAAGAGCCTGTTCTCCCGCCTGGTCCGGGCTGGCATCGAACCCGACGAGCAAATAACCGCGCGCCAGTTTCGGTGTCTCCGGCAGGCCCTGCGGGAGGAATGCGCGGCGGTGAAGCCGACCAGGTACGACCGGACCGCGCAACGGCTGCGATGCCTGGGAGAAGCCACCGGCCTCTCGCCGACCGACATCGACATCCTGGAGCTCTTGCTGCGCTACCAGACGCAGCCGCTCATCGAGTCGCTGATCGACGATGTCTTCTATCGTTCCACCAGGCGGACGAGGCCTCTCAACGTCAGGGGAGCGGCCATGCCCGCTCTCCTCGGCGTATCGGCCAATGCCGTTCACGGCCGCCTCACCGACAGGGCGCCGCTGGTAAGCTCGGGGCTCGTTGCCATCGATAGCGACGGCGACGTGTCGGCCGTCGACCGATTGCGGCGCCTGGCCACGGTCCCGGGCCGTGCCGGTTTCGACGTGAATCGCCTGCTGCTGGATCCGGCGCCCGCGAGCGAACTCGAATGGTCGGACTTCGATCACATCGCCGAGGGCCGCGATCACATCGAACGCCTGATCCAGGGTGCGCTGCAGAGCGGAACGCCGGGCGTGAACGTCCTCCTGTACGGCCCGCCGGGGACCGGCAAGACGGAATTCTGCAAGGTGCTGGCCGAGCGGCTCGGCGTGACTCTCTACAGCGTGGGCGAGGCGGACGACGACGGCGACGAGCCGAGCCGGGGGGAGAGGCTGCAGGAGTTGCGGCTCGCCCAGCGCCTACTCTCTCGTGACCGGCGGTCGCTCCTCCTCTTCGACGAGATGGAGGACCTGCTTTCCGAGGGTCACTCGGGCTTGTCTCTATTCGGGCAGCCGTTCTTCGGCGGCACCCGGAATGGAGGCTCCAAGGTGTTCATGCACCGCCTCCTGGAGCGGGCGCCGGCGCCAACGCTATGGGCCATGAACGATGCCCGGTCAGTCAGCCAAACTCTGCTGCGCCGCATGATGTTCGCACTGGAGCTGCGGCCGCCGACCACGGCGGTGAGGGCACGGATCTGGACGCGGCAGCTCGATCATCACGGGATCGAGGCGGGACCCGACGAGGCGCACGCGCTGGCGCATGAGTTCGCCGCGACCCCCGGCGTGGCCGCCGGCGCCACTGCCGCCGCGCGGATCAGCGGCGGCGGCATCGACACCGTGCGGCGCGGGGTGCGCGGCCTCTCCCGCGTGCTCTCCTGCGAGGCACCACCCCAAGGGGCGCCGCCACTCTTCGACCCCACCCTGATCCAGGCCGATACCGACCCGGTCGCATTGGCGGACAGCCTGGCGGCGAGCGGCGAGCAACGCATCTCCCTCTGCCTGCAGGGGCCGCCGGGGACGGGGAAGAGCGCCTACGTCCGTTACCTCGCCGAGCGAATGAGGATCGAGGTAATGCAGAAGCGGGCCTCCGACTTGATGTCGATGTGGGTCGGAGGGACGGAGCAGAACATCGCCGCCGCCTTCGCCGAGGCGCGAGACACGGGCGCCTTCCTGATCTTCGATGAGGCCGATTCGCTTCTCGCCGACCGGCGCGGCGCCGAGCGATCCTGGGAGGTGAGCCAGGTGAACGAAATGCTGACCTGGATGGAGAGTCACCCGCTGCCCTTCGCCTGCACCACGAACTTCGGCCAGCATCTGGATGCGGCGACCCTCAGGCGCTTCGTCTTCAAGGTCGCGCTCGACTACCTCTCGCGGGAGCAGGCCGGGGCGGCCTTCCGCATCTATTTCGGCCTCACGCCGCCGGCGGAAATCGCGACGCTTACCGCCCTCACCCCCGGCGACTTCGCCGTGGTGCAGCGGAAGGCCGCGCTCCTGGGCCGGCTGGAGGAACCGGAGGCGCTCGCCGCCATGCTGAGCGCCGAATGCGCGGCCAAGCCGGACCGGCCGCGGCCGGTGGGCTTCAGGGCGTAGGCGCGGCGATGCCCCTTGGGTTCCGCGCGTCACCATCGACCGCTAGGCTGGGGCGCGCGGAGCCTGCGGGACAGCCTGAGAGCAGAGCGGTGCGATACGAACGCCTGAAGGACATCGTGAAGCTGGCAATCCGCATGCAGGGCCTGCGCGGCGGCGTGACGCTCGACGAAATCCAGACCGAGTTCGGCGTGGGCCGCCGGACGGCCGAGCGCATGCGCGACGCGGTCGAATGGGCCTTCGGTCCGCTGGAGATCGCGGACGGCGGCGACAGCAAGCGCCACTGGCGGCTACGCTCGGACGCGCTCCGCCGCCTCGCCCCCCTCTCGGCCGAGGAACTGGCGGAGCTTGAGTCCGCAGCCGAGACCCTGGAACGCACAGGCTTCGAGGCGCGCGCGGCGGCGCTGCGAGAACTGCACACCAAACTGCGGGCCGCCCAGCGAACCGACTCACTGGCGCGGATCGAGGCAGACATCGAGGCGCTGGTGCAGGCGGAGGGGCTGGCCATGCGCCCCGGCCCCAGGCCGAGCCTCGACAGGGATCTGCTCGCGCGCCTGCGCGAGGCCATCACCACCTGCCGCATCGTCGAGGTCCGCTACCTGTCGCAGTCCACGGGCCGGCACAGCCGCCAGCGCATCGAGCCCTACGGCCTGCTCTACGGCAACCGCCCCTTCCTGGTGGGACGGACGGACTGGAACGACGCCATGCGGCTGTGGCGGCTCGGGAACATGAGCGAGGCGCACGTGACCGGCGAGAGCTTCACCCGCGACCCGGACTTCGATCTGGAGGCCTACGCGCGGCGTTCCTTCGGCACCTTCCAGGAGAAACCCGTGGACGCGGTGCTGCGCTTCACGCCAGAGGCAAAACGCGATGCCGCCGCCTTCCTCTTCCATCCCAGCCAGACGCTGGAGGAGAACGCCGACGGCACGCTCACGGTCCGCTTCACCGCCGGCGGCATCGACGAGATGTGCTGGCACCTCGTTACTTGGGGCGATAGCGCCACGGTCGAGCAACCCGCCCGTCTCCGCAACCGTCTCGCCAACATGTGCGCCGACCTCGCGGCGCATTACCGACCATCTCACCATGAAGAGAGTCGATCTGTCGACACAACTGATCGGCATCGGGAGGCGCCCAATGACATCGATGGTTGATTATCTATCCAAGTTTAGGGAACCCGCTCCCACTTGGCTGGAAGAAGAGGACTACAGCCTGCGCAATTTCTTTGCCAGTCGCACCGTGTTTTATCCTGGATCAGGAATGGATGGTCATCCAATTGCGATATTCAATGCCAGCAATAGCGCTCACTGCTATTTGTTTGTTGACCAGCGTCACTCTGCTCCCAATCTCATTCGACAGATCGGTAATTTGCACACCGGATACCACATTGTTTTCGAAAATCACCATTTGTCTGCCGATCTTGAACAGGAATCCAATAGTCCTTTATCCAAAGATGACCTAAGGCAATTCACGGTTGCTCCCACATGCGACGGCCATAGAGACTACAAGTATCCTCCCCGTTCTGGCATGCGATCGTCTGCGGATGCGCAGTCCGCAGTCCACTTGCTGATCTATGAACGAAGCCCGGAATATGGCGAGGATCACGGGGCCCAGAGATTTGCGGTATTCTGTTTGGGTATGGAAGCGCGGACCGCCTACGAATGGTTCTATGGAGCAATGTTCAAGTCTTGTCCTCCGTACGCGCTTCTTCTCCAGGATCACGGCATGGGAGGCGACTTTGCGAAATGTCACCCTGGGTGCCAAGATAACGGTTTTGGAGACCCGGATGGCGTCCTGTATCGAGCTGCAAAGAGTAACGGTTTGCCCGAATTCCTGCTTGTGGCGGACAATACCTCAAGCTGGCGAGGCTATGTTCCAGTAGCGGGAGTAGATGCCCACAGAGGCGGCGTGACGGCGGGCTTCGACCGCAAGCTTCTTGGGCGCGAGAGGTGAGACATGAAATTTCGAACACGCGACAAACACGATAGACCCAAAACTTATTTGACTTAGAGCCTCTTGCAAAATAGCTGAGGCGAGCGGTTTTTCTGCCTGAGTGAAGGCCCTTGCGGTGGGACAGGCCCACTCTCCTGAGTATCATGTGCTGTCAGCAAACACCGCATGATGCCCACGGAGGAGTGGAGCCGTGTCCCTGCGCGAGATGCTATCGGATTACTGGTACGCGTTTCAACAAGAGTTGTTCCCGAGGCTGGAGGGCGAGCTCGGCCCGATGGGCGAGCGCTGCGAGCTCTTCGTCGCGGTTCTGGAACTGGTGCGAGTTGAGGCTCTTCTGCCCTACTTCCGCGGCCAGGTAGGGCGTCCGGAGGAGGACCGCGCGGCGCTGGCGCGCGCCTTCATAGCCAAGGCGGTGTTCGACATTCCGACGACGCGCGGCCTGATCGAGCGTCTTGAGGTTGACGGCAGGCTTTGCCGGCTGTGCGGCTGGAGCGGTGCCGGCCGGCTTCCGAGTGAGGCGACGTTTTCGCGGGCCTTTTCCGAGTTTGCCGAGAGCGGTCTTGCGAACCGTCTGCATGAGACGTTGATTGCGCGGACGATGGATGGCCATCTGGTGGAGCACATCTCGCGGGATGCGACGGCGATCGAGGCGCGGGAGAAGCCGGCGCCGAAGCCGAAGGCAGCGAAGCCGAAGCGGCGCAAGCGGGGGCGGCCATGCAAGGGAGAGGCGCGGGCGAAGGAGCCGAGCCGGCTGGAACGGCAACTGACGATGAGCCTTCCGCAGATGCTGGCAGACCTGCCGAGGGCCTGCGATGTCGGCAGCAAGCGCAACGCCAAGGGCCATACCACCTCCTGGATCGGGTACAAGCTGCACGTCGACACGGCCGATGGCGGGATCCCCATCAGTTGCATCATGACGTCTGCGTCGACGCATGACTCCCAGGTGGCGATTCCGTTGGGAACCCTGACGGCCGGGCGGGTCGAGAACCTCTACGACCTTATGGACGCGGCTTATGATTCCATCGAGATCTGGGCGCACTGCATCTTGCTGGGCCACAAGCCGATCATCGACGTGAACCCCCGCCGCTCGGTCGAAATGCAAGAGGCGTTGAAGCAGGAGAAGAAGGCGCGGTGCACGCTCGGTCTCGTCTTTCCCGAGGAGCGTCGCTACGTCGTGCGCTCGGGGTCCGAGCGGATCAATGGGCGGCTCAAGGATGAGTTCGGCGGCCGCCATGTCCGCGTGCGCGGGTGCGACAAGGTTCTCGCCCACCTCATGTTCGGCATGACCGTGCTGACGGCCAGCCAGCTGATGCGCCTTATCGTTCCGCCGATCTAGTCCGGCTCCTCTCCTTCGCCATCACCGCAGCCGCACTTCCTGTAAGACGGTGCAGCCAAACGCGCCTGAAGTTGGGCGAAAATACCGAATCGGAGGCTGCGTCAACGCTGATCCGACCATGGTCGCGATCAAAATCGCGCCAATTGCCGTGCGCCGACGTCGCTGCTAGCTTGGGTGTTCTTGCGCCGCTCCGAATCGATCAGAGTTTTGCAAGCGGCTCCTTAGTCTGGGCGCTGCCTTTGAGACACAATTGTGCTCTCCATGAATCACTCTTAGCTCGGGCGGAGCGTCGGCTCGCGTCCTGAAGATAGGGGGATAAGCATGCCTCTAGATATAGCAGTGATTGAAAGCAGGTGGTGGCAAGGTGGCAACGATTCGGTGCAGGGTTTATTCGAACTTCTGGCGACGATCCGTCGGGAAAATCCGCACGCCTATCATTACGAGATGTTCAACAATTTATCTTCCCTTGAAGAGGTAATTTCCCGTGTAAGAAACAATAGGGATGTGAGATATCTTTACATCGCTTCACACGGTAACAGTAAATCCATATTCGGAGCCGAGGGAAGACAGACCAACCGAATTTCCCGCGACGATCTCGGGGGTATGTTGGGCGGTAACGGTCGAAAATTGTATGGCGTATACCTTAGCACTTGTTTTGTTGGAAATTTAGGCACAGCGCGCGTCCTCCTGGATAGCAGTCCGATCAGTTGGGTGGCTGGCTATTCGACGGGAGTGAACTGGCTAAAGAGTGCTTCACTCGATCTTTATTTCTGGGATGCCTTTTGCGATACAAATGAGCGGGGCGGACCACAAAAACGAATTGAAAGGGTAGCTGAAACAGTGAAGCGAGAAATGCGACCCCTTTGCACAAGACTCGGTTTCAATATTTTTATACGCGATGGCGAGGGAAATGCAGTCCCACTTCTTTGAAGTAATGTGACTATTCCCCACGAAACGCGGCGGTGAAAAGGGCAACAAGTAAGTACACAAAAATAGAACGGACAACCCCAACGTCAACTGTAGAGAGTTGCACAACATGAAATCGGCGGCGCGCTACACCGTTATCTCCCATAGCCTGCTCCGCATGCGCGAGCTGCGGCTTGAGGCGGCGCGGGGGCGGCGGCACGGGTTGCAGATCATGACCTTCGAGCGGCTGGCGGCGCGGCTTGCGGGGGGTCTGGCGCGGCCCGTGGACGACGATGCGCTGCGGGAGGCCATCACGGCCGTTCTGCCGAAGAGGGCTCTGGGCGAGCTCGACGGGATCAAGGGATTGCCGGGCATGGTGGGTGCCGCCGCCTCCACCCTGCGCAAGGCCTGGCGCGCGGGCGTGGACTTTCAGGCGCGCGCGGGCGAGCATCCGCGGCTCCAGTCCATCGCCAACCTGGAGGCGGCGGTCGTGGACGCGCTGCCGCCGGCGATGATGCGGCCCGCCGACCTCGTCGCTGCTGGGCGCGTGCGTCTTGAACATGCGGCGACGCTGTTCGGCCCTATCGAGATCGTCGGCATCACGGAGCTTTCGCCCGTCTGGCGGCCGCTGCTGCATGCACTCGCCGGCCACGTGCCGGTGCGCTGGATCGCAGGCCCCCGCCCGGTGCCGGGCTGGCTCGACGGTGCTGCGATCGAGATCGTGCGGCACGACGCGCAGGCGCCGGAAATCTCCGCCGTCAGCGCGGCCACGGCCTACCACGAGGCGGTCGAGGCCATGCGTTGGGCGCGCGCGCTCCTGGCGTCCGGCAGGGCGGAGCCTGCCGACATCGCCATCGCGTCGGCCGCATCCGCCGACTACGACGACCACCTGCTCGCTCTGCGCGCCGACGCCAGCCTCGACCTGCACTTCGTGCACGGCGTCAAGGTCACGGCGAGCCGCGAGGGGCAGGCGGCGGCGGCGCTCGCGGACGTCCTGCTGCGGGGCCTCTCCCAGACGCGGATGCGGCGGCTGAACACGCTGCTCCGCGCCCATCCCGGCCCGTTCGCGGACCTGCCCGCAGGCTGGCCGCGCATCCTGCCGGCCGATGCGCCGCTCTCGTCGGCCGAAGCCTGGGTACGCGCAATCAACGAGCTTACGGCCGCCGACTGGCCGGACGGAAAGGACCACGGCCCGGCCCTCGCCGCCATCGTCGACTTGCTGTCCCGGGGCATCGAGGCCGCCGAGGAGGCAGGCGAGACGCTGCTGCAAGGCCAAGTGCGCGCGATCTGGCGCAAGGCGCTCGCCGCCGGCGCGGCCGCATCGCTTGACCTCACCCTGGAGACGTTGAAGCAGGACGACGGCTTCGACGCTTGCGTCTCGGCCTGCTGGATGCCGGCGAGCGCGCTGGCGGCGTCGCCCCGGCGCTTCGTCCGCCTGCTCGGCCTCAACTCCGCGCGCTGGCCGCGCGCCATGGCCGAGGACCGCCTCCTCTCAGACCACATCGTGCCGACGGCCGAGCTCGATCCACTGCCCGTCGCCGCCGCCGACCGCCGCGACTTCGCGACCATCCTGGCGACGACCGGGAACGAGATCGTGCTCTCCCGCGCCCGGCGGGACGAGGAAGGCCGGCTGCTCGGCCGCAGCACGCTGCTGCTCGGGGTGGAGACCGACGAGGCCTACGTGCCGCGCAACCGCGTGGCCGCGCACGCCTTCAGCGAGACCGACCGGCTGATGGCGCGACCGACGGAGTTCCGGACCCTGCCACAGGCGCGCGCAGCGTCGGACTGCTGGTTCGACTGGCTGCGCGCGGAGATCACGCCCCACGACGGCGCCGTCCGCCCGGACCACCCGCTCATCCTCGCCATCCTCGAGCGCATCCAGTCGGCAAGCTCGCTGCACATGCTCTTGCGCAACCCCCTGGGGTTCGTCTGGCATTACGGGCTGGGTTGGCACGCGCCGGAGAGCGGCGAGGATCGCCTGATGCTCGACGCGCTGGCCAAGGGCAATCTCGTTCACCAGATCCTCGAGCGCGCCTTGCGGACGCTGGAGGCGGATGGCGGTCTCGTCCACGCTTCGGAGCAACGGATCGCCGCCGCGGTGGACGGGGCCGCCGCAGAGGTCGCACGAGAGTGGGAGAGCGATCAGGCCGTGCCCCCGCCCGTGATCTGGCGCAAGACGCTCGACGAGGTTCACGCGCTGAGTACCTGGGCCCTGGCCTTCCGCGACGGGGACCTCACAGGCGCGCGCGCCTATGGCGAGGTTCCCTTCGGTGGCGCGGAGCCTAAGTCCGATGGGGCGATCCCGTGGAATGCCGAGGCGCCCGTCGCCATTCCCGACACCGGCTTCTGCATCAGGGGACACATCGACCGGCTGGATGTCTCGGCCGACGGCCGCCGCGCCTTGGTACGCGACTACAAGACCGGCAGGGTGCCAAAGGACGACATCGTCCTCGATGGCGGCAAGGAGCTGCAGCGCTGCCTCTACGCCTTCGCCGTCAAGGCGATGCTGGGCGACAAGGTCGTCATCAAAGCGTCGCTCCTCTATCCGCGCGAGGAGCGAGACCTGCGGCTCGAAGACCCCGACGCCGCGCTCGGCACGCTCACCGGCCATCTGCAGGCCGCCCGCGCCAATCTCGCATCCGGCGGCGCGGTTCTGGGCGAGGACACCGGCAACGCTTACGACGATCTCGCCTTCGCGCTTCCGGCCAACGCCGGCGCCATCTACCGCCCCCGCAAGGAAGCTGCGGCCACCGCACTTCTGGGGGATGCCGCGCGGGTCTGGGACGCCGTGTGATGGCCTCGCGGCGACGAACACTCTCGGACGATGCCGCCCGGGGGGACGCCATCGCGGTCCACGACCGTTCCTTCCTCGTCGAGGCCGGTGCCGGCTCGGGCAAGACTGCGGTCATGGCGGGCCGGATCGCCATGCTGCTGGCCGGGGGCGTCGAACCGAAACATATCGCCGCCGTGACCTTTACCGAGTTCGCCGCGAGCGAGCTGCTGTTCCGGGTACGGGCATTCGTGGGCGCCCTTGCGGCCGGCGACATCCCCGCCGAGCTTCGCATCGCCCTGCCGGACGGCCTCTCGGACGAGCAGCGGCGCAACCTCGCGGCGGCGGATGCGGCGCTCGACGAGATGACCTGCTCGACCATTCACGGCTTCTGCCAGCGCCTCATCACCCCCTATCCGGTGGAAGCCGATATCGACCCCGGCGCGGCCGTGATGGACCGCGACCAGGCGGACCTTGCCTTCGCGGAGCTTATCGACGCCTGGCTGCGGGAAGAGCTGGCCGGCGAGGCCGGCAGCCTGCTCGCCGAGCTGGTCCTGCACGATCCCAACGTGACCCTGACGTTGATCCGTACCATCCTCGGCCATCTCCGCCGCCATCGCGCCTTCGCCCCCTACGAGAGGCAAGATCTGGAGCAATGCGCGACCGCGTTCCGGGAGGCGGCGGAGGCCTTCAACAATTTCCTGTCCGGTGAAGACGCCGAGGAGCCCGAGACTGTCACCATCGCGGCTCGCCTCCGGGAATTGATTGACGAAATTGGAAACAGTCCCGCTACCAAGACACCCGCTTGGCTTATCGGGGCTCTGGCGGCGCCACGTTGCACCGAGTTGTTCACTCAGTCTGGCGGCTTCCGGAAGTACCAGAAAAAGACGAAGTGGCGAGCAGCAGCGAAGCGAGTAGGTCTGGCTCAAGCCGACGGTGATCGCCTGAACGACGAGGCCGGCGCCCACTACGCTCTTTGTCGCGCGACGTGGACAGCGTTGCAGGGGGCCGTCGCCACTCATGTTCTCGCCGATCTCATGCCCCTGGTCGAGCCGGTCATGGCGCGCTTCCGGGAGCACAAGCGCTCGGCGGCGCTGCTGGATTTCGACGACCTCATCTTCGCCGCCCGCGAGCTGCTGCGCGACCACGATGACGTGCGCCGGGCGCTGGCCAGGCGTTTCAGGCACGTCCTCGTCGACGAGTTCCAGGACACCGACCCGCTCCAGACCGAGATTTTCTGGCGCCTCTGCGGCGAGCCGCCCAAAACCGGCAAGGCGGACGACTGGACAGCATTCACGCTGCGTGCGGGCGCGCTCTTCCTCGTGGGCGATCCCAAGCAGGCGATCTACCGCTTTCGCGGCGCCGATATCGCGGCCTATGTCACGGCGCGTGAGGCGTTCCGCGCGCAGGCGGCAGACGGCGTGCTCTCCATCGCCACCAACTTCCGCTCCTGCGCGCCGATCATGGATTACGTGAACGCGCGCTTCGAGGCCCCGCTCTCGGAGGAGAACGGCCAGCCAGGCTTCCAGGCGCTCGATCCGTTCCTGCCGAAGCGGGCGAAGGGCCCCTCGGTCGCAGCTCTCGACATTGCGGTGGCGGATGAGAACGGCAAGGCATCCGCCGCGCAGCAACGGGACGGCGAGGCCGATACCGTCGCCGACATGTGCGCCCGCCTGATCGGCAGCGAGCGGATTCGGGACCGCGAGAACGGCGGACAACGGCCGTGCAGGGCCGGCGACATCGCCTTGCTGGCACCGACCGGGAGCGAGCTCTGGCGCTACGAGGAGGCTCTGGAGCAGCGCGGCATCCCCGTCGCCACGCAAGCCGGCAAGGGCCTCTACCGGCGCCAGGAGATTCAGGATCTCATCGCCCTGACCCGCGTGCTCGCCGACCCGCGCGACAGACTGGCCCTCGGCGCGCTGCTGCGCGGGCCGCTGGTGGGGCTCACCGAGGAGGAGCTGCTTGACATCGTCTGGGTATTGCCGCGCGACGACGATACGCCGGACAAGCTGCCACGGCTCGGTCTCGGCGTCGCGCCGGAGACGATCGGGCACCCTCTCGCCCGGGACATCATCGAGAAGCTTCAGGCGCTGCGCCGCCAGGTGAACGCCACGACGCCCCATGCGCTTCTCTCTCAGGCCGTCGACGTGTTGCGCGTCCGGCCCATCCTGCTCGGGCGCCATCGCGGTCAGGCCGAGCGAGCATTGGCCAATGTCGACCTCTATCTCAGCTTCAGCCGGGCCTACGCGGTGCGGGGCCTGCGCGCCTTCGCCGAGGCGATGACGGCCGCCTGGGTCGACGAGAATCGTGCCAAAGAAGGACGGCCCGACGCCCAGGAGGAGGCAGTCGCGCTCTACACCATGCATGCCGCCAAGGGGCTGGAATGGCCCATCGTCGTGCCCATCAACACGATGACGCTGGCGAAGGCACCGGATAACGCCCTAACCGACCGTGCAAGTGCTCGCTTCTATTGCCCCGTGTTTGGGGTGGCGCCAACGGGCCACGGAGAGGCCCACAAAGAAGAGAAGGCCGAGCTCGGCCGCGAGCGGGTGCGCCTCTGGTACGTCGCGACCACGCGGGCACGAGAACTTCTCGTGCTGCCGCGGCTCGATATCGCAACCCGGAAGTCAGCCTGGCTGTCGTTCGTTGATCTGGCTCTGTCCTCCTTACCCGCTCTCGACCTGGAGCATCACGCGCCCGAGGTGGGCGCGGCCGGTGCCGCGGCGGAGAACGAGCAGACGCGCGAGACCTTCGCCGTTGAGGCAGCCGCGATCGCGGAGCGCCAGCACAGCATCGTCTGGCGGACGCCCAGCCGGGACGAGGACACCGCCCTGCCGGTGCTGCGTGAGGAGGTGCCAACGATTCACGCGACCGACGGCGACGGCGCGCCGGCGGACGGCACCGGCGCGGTGACAATCCAGGGCGGGCAGGAGCGCGGCATCATCCTGCACAAGCTGATCGAGGAGGTGCTTACCGGTGAGACGGCGGAAACACAGCCGGATCTCGTGGCCCGCGCCGAGGCCCTGATCCGCGCCCTGGGTCTACCCGTGACGGACGATCCCGCGCAGGGCCTTACCCCGGCCGAGCTCGCCGGCTGCGCCGTCCGCGCTCTCTCATTGCCCCAGGTCGCCGCCCTCAGGCCAGGGCTCGTGCCCGAGTTCCCGGTCTACGGGTCCACCGCGACCGACATCCACGAGGAAGCGTCGGCCGGCATCGTCGATGCCATCGCCTTCGACACCGACGGTAATCCGGACGTGGTGATCGACTGGAAGAGCGACGTCGACCCCTCGCTCGAGACCCTCGAGCACTACCGCGCCCAGGTCCGCGCCTACCTCGACATGACCGGGGCAAACCTCGGCCTGATTGTCGCCGTGACGACCGGAGCTATTATGGAAGTTACATAATACACAGACTGCTGAAGCTCTACTGGTGGCAAGACAATACTGTGCAACGAGCGTCCAAAAGGACGCTAGTCAAAGCCGTTTGCGAATTGCTAGCTGTAGCTCCGTAGGCAGCGGGCCGCGCTGCAATCGCTAGGAGCTCTGATGTGTTGATCGGCGCACGGGTTCGGTGCCGATCGGCGCGGCAAACCATTGACCTTGCTGAATTGCGAGGGGTCAACGGGGCGTGCTTAACAACAATCCCCGCCGTCTCATCCAATCTCGACCGTGCCGCCGGCAGACGAAAGTCAAATCACCAAAAATCGACCCCAAAGTCCGAAAGACTGCTAGCGCGGTCAACAACGAAATAGAGCGAAACCCCAAGGAGGGTCGTCTGATTTGCAGATGTAAGAGTCGACAGGATGTGTGAGTCCACGGAGGTTTAGTTGATTACGCATTGCATCATTTACTCTGTTGAATCTGTTAATTATCACTTGGGCATCACCATCGGTATAATAGAGAACATATCCGGTAGCACCACCAGCATCTTTTTTTGTAATGTATCCTAATAATTTTTTGACATCTTTGATAACAGGAGTTTGGTTCCATGCCCGCTTTATTTCAATGATTGCCTTGAGTTGGTTTTGGGTCTTGTGCCAGAAGACAAGGTCGAATCTTTGGGCAACATTGCTCGGCGGTCTTTTGCTGATTGAATCAGAGCCTTCGCGAATTTTCCTGGGTGAAGCATCAACATAAATGTAGAAACCTTGATTCTCAAATACTTCAATGGCAATATAGTTTTGAAGGTATGATTCATGCGAATACCAAAGATAGTACCCCGACATTTCAATGTGGAATCTTTGCGCGGAAATAGCGGCATCCAAGATGGCTTTCTCGAATTTATTTGGCACAGGCATTCTCCTTCGTTTGCCTTGATAGACCAAAGGTGATGCACCACCTCCGGGCGTTTCATTCAAATTCGGTCGCCTGTCTTTCAACCGTACATACCCATCAAAAGATCAAGAGCGTCGTTGATCTCTACGCCCGCCACTCGTTCCGGGCGATTTACGGAAACGATAAGCTGACCTGTCCCCAGCGACCGGTCCAAGTCGAATGTTAGGCCCCGTACCCATAAAATAATAGTCAGGGAGAGCGAATCATGATTCAAGCTCCCAAATTGCGGGAGCCTGCCGATGAACCGCTACGACCTGACCGACTTCTGTTGTTAAGCCTCCACCGGCGCGGCGCTCCGGCTCGGTCGCGGGAGTAACGGGGGCTTGTGTCTGCGACGCCTCGGGCTTGAAGTGGCTGCGGGTGGGGTGAAGAGGCCGTTCGTGCACTGGCGTGCTGTAGCGGCACCCGCTGTTAAGCCTGGTCCGAACCATTTTGTCGACTCCGGTCACTGATGGCGCGGGTTTCCCGTGACCTCGTTCAAGAGAATGGGACTTCGAACATGGTTCCTCCCCGCTCGCGACGGAGATGAAACCCGGGAGGATATTCCATGGCGCGCAAGTCTCGAAGAACCCGGCGCCTCAGGGTGGGAACGGCGGTGCGAAATTAGTCCACGGTAGCGGCGGGATTGTCTCGCTGCGGGCGGAGCAAAACTCTGCCACTTGAGCCCTTCCCGGCGACGGGGAGGGCGGGGGCATGCACACCGTGGAACTTTATCGGAAGGTCCGTCTCGCCTGCCGGGACGGGATGAGCGAGCGGGCGGCGGCGCGTCATTTCGGGATTTCACGCGAGAGCGTGAAGAAGATGTTGTGCTTTTCGGTGCCTCCGGGCTATCGGCGGACGGTACCGGTTCGGCGCCCGAAGCTGGACGGGTTCACCGAGATCATCGACCAGTGGCTGAAGGAGGATCTGAAGCAGCTGCGCAAGCAGCGCCACACGGCGAAGCGCATTTTCGACCGGCTTCGCGCCGAGCACGGGTTCAGCGGCGGCTACACGATCCAGACCGTGTGAAAACGTCATTGAATTCAGATTTTCGAGTGAGTCTGCTTGATTTCTGAAAAGTGCAGCCTGCTAAGTCATTGATTTCATTAACACTGACAATTCAACCAATGGGCTGAAATCACATTTCGAGCGATTCTCCGACGTTTTGACACAGTCTGGATCGTGAAGGACTATGTGCGCGAGCACCACCGCCGGCGTCGGGAGATGTTCGTGCCGCTGACCCATCCACCCGGCCATGGGCAGGCGGACTTCGGCGAGGCGCGTGCGGTGATCGGGGGTGTGGCGCGCAAGGCGCACTTCTTCGTCTTCGATCTGCCGCACAGCGACGCCTGCTATGTGCGGGCCTACCCTGCGGCGACGGCCGAGGCGTGGATCGACGGGCATGTGCATGCCTTCGCCTTCTTCGGCGGGGTTCCGCAATCGGTTCTCTACGACAACGACCGCTGTCTGGTGTCGCGCATTCTGGCGGACGGGACGCGCAGGCGGGCGCGGCTCTTCGGCGGCTTCCTGTCGCATTACCTCGTGCGCGATCGTTACGGGCGCCCGGGCAAGGGGAACGACAAGGGCGCGGTGGAGGGTCTGGTTGGATTTTCCCGGCGCAACTTCATGGTGCCGCTGCCGCGCTTTGCCAGCTGGGAAGCGTTCAATCGGCGGCTTGAGGAGCAGTGCCGCAGCCGCCAGGGCGATATCCTGCGCGGGCACCGTGAGACCATCGGAGAGCGCCTGACGCGGGATCTGGAGGCCATGGCCGCGCCGCCGGCGGCGCCCTTCGAGGCCTGCGCCCAGGCTCCCGGGCAGGTCAGCTCGCAGTCTCTGGTCCGTTACGAGACCAACGACTACTCGGTGCCGGTGGCCTATGGCCATCGCGACGTCTGGGTGCGCGGTTACGTCGAGCGGGTGGTGATCGGTTGCGGCGGGGAGGTCATCGCCCGCCATCCCCGGTCCTATGAGCGAGAGGACACGATCTTCGAGCCGATCCACTATCTGCCCCTGATCGAGCAGAAGATCGGCGCGCTGGATCAGGCGGCGCCGCTTGCCGGATGGGAGCTGCCGCCCGCGTTCCAGACCCTGCGCCGCCTGATGGAGGCGCGCTCGCCCAAGGCGGGGCGGCGGGAGTATGTGCAGGTCCTGCGGCTGCTGGAGAGCTTCGGGCTGGAGGATCTCGACGGCGCCGTGAAGGACGCCCTGCGCCTGGGCGCCATCGGCTTCGACGCGGTCAAGCATCTGGTGCTGTGCCGGGTCGAGAAGCGCCCGCCGAAGCTCGACCTCGACGTCTACCCGTATCTGCCGAAGGCCACCGTCGGCAGGACCTCGGCCGCCAGCTACATGTGCCTGCTGTCGGAGGACGCGGCATGACGGACAGGCCCCACATCCTGCTGGCACACCACCTCAAGGCCCTGAAGCTGCCGACCTTCCTGCGGGAATACGAGAAAGTGGCGCGCCAATGCGCGGCCGAGGGCCTGGATCATGTTCAGTTCCTGGCCCGGCTGGTGGAGCTGGAACTGATCGATCGCGAACGGCGCATGGTCGAGCGGCGCATCAAGGCGGCGAAGTTCCCGGTCGCCAAGAGCCTCGACAGCTTCGACTTCAAGGCCATCCCCGCGCTGAACAAGGCGCAGGTGCTGGAGTTGGCGCGCTGCGAGTGGATCGAGCGGCGCGAGAACGTCATCGCCCTCGGCCCTTCCGGCACCGGCAAGACCCATGTCGCCCTGGGGCTCGGGCTGGCCGCCTGCCAAAGGGGCCTCTCTACGGGCTTCACCACGGCCGCCGCGCTCGTGCACGAGTTGATGGAAGCCCGCGACGAGCGCCGCCTCCTGCGGCTCCAGAAGCAGATGGTCGCCTGCAAACTGCTGATCATCGACGAGTTGGGCTTCGTGCCGCTGAGCAAGACCGGCGCCGAGCTTCTGTTCGAGCTGATCTCGCAGCGCTACGAGCGGGGCGCCACGCTCATCACCTCCAACCTCCCTTTCGACGAATGGACCGAGACCTTCGGCTCCGAGCGCCTGACCGGGGCACTGCTCGACCGTCTCACCCATCACGTCAATATCCTCGAGATGAACGGCGACAGCTACCGCCTCAGCCAAAGCCGCGCCCGCAGAAACAGTGCCGATAGCTGAACTGCGGCACGCCGTCGCTCGGCCCCGGCCGGCAACGCGCCCCTAAGGCCCGGGTGGCGAGACTGACCCCAATCCGATAAACCATGCCGCCCTGCGGGCGGCCGGCGGGCGCGGACCGCTTGAGCTCTGCATGGCTCCGCTGCCCGCTCCCGCCGAAAAACCCTCGCACCGCGTCTCCGACTCACAGTCTCACGCCAAGGTCAGACCACCAACCCAGGTGGCAGTCTTTTGCGCCGCCCTTTGGCCGAATCTTCAACCGGCGTTGACAGTGAAGACGGAAGAACAGCAGGCCAGGGGAATGTCGTTCCACACACGCGACCTTCTGGTGCGCCAGCGCACGCAGACGATCAACGCGTTGCGGGGCCACCTGGCGGAGTTCGGCGTCGTCTCGTCGCAGGGCCCGGCCCATGTCCATCGGCTGGCATCGGCCCTCCAGGATCCAGGTTCGGGGCTGCCGGGATCGGTCCGTGAGCTGGGTGCCCTTCTGCTCGATCGCATCGAGGACTTCGATGCGAAGATCGACGGAATGGGGAGGGAGCTCCGCGCCCGCGCGTGTTCAGGACGAAGAGGCGGCACGGCTCATGACGATCCCCGGAATTGGGCCGATCACCGCAATGGCAGTCCATGCCTTCGAACCGCCGATGGAGAGCTTCCGACGCGGCCGCGACTTCGCGGCCTGGCTCGGGCTCGTGCCGCGACAGTACCCGACCGGCGGCAAGCCAAGGCTTGGCAGGATATCGAATGTTGTTCGGCGCGCAATAGTAACCCCCCACAATCGAATGGAATCAGTGTGTTACCGCGCCGATCGGCGTCAAAACCTCGCGCTGAACAACAACCCCGATGGAGTGTGCGGACGCCGCGACTGCATCCGTGCTGACTCGGTGCTCACAGTACAATAGAGAACCTGCTTATCCGCGACACTCCGCATGTGAGGCTGTATGTTCTCAATATGTTCTGCATGAGGGGGTCACGGTTATGGGGTTCAAGGTTGCATCGCGCGTGCGTGGTCTGAGCGACGAGGCGTTTCGGGAGGCCTTTGGCACCGAGGAGCAGTGCTGCACGGCGCTGGTCCGGCTGCGCTGGCCGGACGGCTTCGTCTGCGCCTGCTGCGGCCATCGGGAGCATTGCGTGCTGGCGGGTCGGGGTCTCTATCAATGCAACCGCTGCAAGAAGCAGACATCGCCCACGGCGGGCACGATCTTCCACGCGACCAAGCTGCCGCTGACACTCTGGTTCGCAGCCATCCACCTGATCGTGACGGCGAAGAACGGCATCTCGTCGGTGGAACTCGGCCGCCGTCTCGGGGTCAAGCAGCCGACGGCCTGGACCGTGAAGCACAAGATCATGGCGGTGATGGCGCGGCGCGAGGGGGAGACACGGCTTACGGGGCGGGTGGAGATGGACGATGCCTATCTCGGCGGAGTGCGCTCCGGCGGCAAGCGGGGCCGCGGCGCGGCGGGCAAGACGCCCTTCGTGGCGGCGGTCTCGACCAGTCCCGAGGGGCGCCCGCGCAAGCTGAAGCTGGCGCCGGTCAAGGGCTTCCGCAAGCGCGAGATCGCGCGCGGCGCCAAGCACTGGCTGGCCCCCGGAGCGGCGGTTGTGACGGACGGCCTGGGCTGCTGGAGCGCACTCGACGAAGCCGCCTGCAGCCACCAGGCGATCCGCACCGGGTCGGGCCGACAGGCGGCCCGCATGGCATCGTTCAAATGGGTGAACACGACGCTCGGCAACATCAAGAGCGCGATCACCGGGACTTATCGCAAGCTCGGCCCCGACCATGCCGAACGCTACCTCGCCAGTTTCGCCTGGCGCTACAACCGGCGCTATCAACTCCAGACAATGATCCCGCGTTTCGTCCATAGCGCCGCACGAACCCAGCCCATGCCCTATCGCCTCCTCATCGCCGGATGACTTTCAGGGATAAGCAGGATAGAGAATGCTGCGTAAGGATCACTGGACCTGTGAAATAGTGCTATTCTTCATAGGCTTAGTCTGGTGCATCAGAATCGCACGAATAAGGCGCGTAGCCAAGCGAGCGGAGCGAGCGCCCGGCGACTGAGGGATATGAAGGAGTCGCGGAGAGGACTGGGGTGAGGCGGGGGCGCTGGCTCAGCCCGGTGCCGGCCGTGCGCGTTGGTTGTAAAGGAGCTTGTGCCGGCGCTGCTTCTCCTCATCCGAAAGCGTGTCGGGGTCCTCGGGCAGATCGGTGCCGACCGCCATGCCCCGCTTCACGGCTTCCCGCGCCGATAGCTCCTCGTACCAGCGCTGGAAATACTTGAACTCGTCGATGTCCTGCCCCTGCGCCTCCCAGTACACGGTCCAGGGGTAGGAGATCATGTCGGCGATGGTGTAGTCGTCGCCCGCCAGGTAGGCCCGGTCGTAGAGCCGGTTGTTCATCACGCCATAGAGCCGGTTGACCTCGTTGCTGAAGCGGGTCAGCGCGTAGCTCTGGTCGCCCTCGTCGTCGCCGAGCCGGTTGAAGTGACCGCGCTCCCCGAACTTCGGGCCCTGGTTCGCCATCTGCCACATGACCCACTGGTTGACCTCGTAGCGGCCGTGCAGGTCCTGCGGATAGAAGCGGCCGGCCTTCTCGGCGATGTACATCATCATCGCACCAGACTCGAAGATGCTGACCGGCGCGCCGCCGCCGGGCGGCTCGTCGTCCACCATCGCGGGCATGCGGTTGTTCGGGCTGATGTTGAGGAATGCATCCTCGAACTGATCGCCCTTCCCGATATGGCAGGAGACGAGGCGATAAGGCATCCCGCATTCCTCCAGCAGGATGGTCACCTTCTTGCCGTTGGGTGTCGGCCAGTAATGCAAGTCGATCATGGGTTTCCCTTCCCGCCGGGTTCAGTCCGTGGGCTGCGTCGCGGCGACGCTCGGCCGGCTCTGGATGTCCTCGTACCACGCGGTCAGCGCGGGGCAGTCCGCCCGCCACGATGCGTCGTGACGGAACTCCACGTGGCCGATCCCGCAGATCACCGCGATATGGTCCATGCGGAACGGCGCGGCGGCGAGAGCATTGGCCTCAGCATCGAGCGCTGCGGTGATGCGCCGGACTCGCTTCTCGTAGTGGGTCTTGAGGTTGACGCTCTGTTGGTCCGCCGGCTGGCGTTTCTGGAAGACCCAGGCGACGCTCGCCTCCGTAAGCGCCGTGCCCAGGGTCATGCGGCGTTGCCAATCCCAGCGGTCGGCCTCGGGATAGAGCGTGGGGCCGCCGCCGATCTCGTCGAGATAGGTGCAGATGACGTGGCTGTCGTAAAGCACGGTTCCGCCGTCCAGCATCAAAACGGGGATGAGCTTGGCCGGATTGAGCCGCACCAGCTCCTCGGACGTGAACGGGTTCACGTTCTCGATGTCGAGCGCGATGTCATGCTCGCGCGCGACGATCGCGGCCTTTCGGCCGAACGGCGTTGCCGGGCTCGAATAGAGCTTCATCGAATGTCCCTCCCCGCTGGCGTGCGCGTCATAGACCGTCGCCGCACAGGTGTACAGCGCAGCCGGGAAGAACGGCCGGTTAGCGATTGCGAGCGCCGGGGCAGGCGCCTAAGCTGTGCGCAGCGGCGTGCGTCGCCCGAAGCGGCGCGATGAATCGACCCCTGAGGCACGGGCCCACGGGACCGCAGCGGTGCACGCCAGAGGCGGAGGCTGAAACGATGGCAGAGACACTCTTCACGAATGTCAGGATTTTCGACGGCAACGCCAAGCGCCCCTATGCGGGCGAGGTGATGCTCCAGGGCAACCTCATCAAGAATGTCGCCAAGGGTAAGGGCAAGATCAAGGCCAACGGCGCGACGGTGGTGGACGGCGCGGGCGCGACGCTGATGCCGGGGCTGGTCGAGCCCCATTCCCACGTCTGTTACATCGACAGCACGACCCTACCGGATATCGGGCGGCTCCCGCCCGAGGAGCACATGGTGCTCGCGCTCGACAACGCGCGGACGATGCTCGATCACGGCTTCACCAGCCTCTTCTCGGCTGCCGGCGTCGGCTACAACAAGCTCCGCATCGAGCCGGTGCTGCGCGACGTGATCAATGCCGGGCGCTATCCGGGGCCGCGCATCAAGGCGGCCTCGCCCGAGATCGTGTCGTCCGGCGGGCTCGGCGACGAACGCATGTTCCACATGCACCAGGAATCGGTGGGCTACATCGCCGACGGGCCGGACGAGGTGCGCAAGGCCTGCCGCCTCTGCGTGCGGGAGGGCGTGGACAACCTGAAGATCAACATCTCCGGCGACGAGTTCTGCCGTCCCGGACAGTCGGAGAGGATCACCTACTTCGATGCCGAGGTCGCCGCGGCGGTCGAAGTCGCGCGCGAGGCTGGCGTGAACATCGTCACGCACGCCAGGGCCGACAAGGCGGTGCGGCTCGCGCTCAAGCACGGCATCGACATCATCTATCACGCGGACTACGCGACGGATAAGACCCTCGACATGCTGGAGGCCAAGAAGAAGGACATCTACTTGGCGCCGGCGGTCGGTATTGTCTACACGTTCGCGCACGAGGCCGCCGAGTGGGGCATCACCCGCGAGGTCGCTGAGAGCTACAACATGTTCTACAAGATGGAGCACACGGTCCGCACCTACCAGGAGGTGCGCAAGCGCGGCATTCGGGCCATGCCGGGCGGCGATTACGGCTTCGCCTGGAACCCGATCGGCGCCAATGCCCGCGACATGGAGCACTTCGTCAATCTGTTCGGTTACTCGCCGGCCGAGGCGCTGATCGGCGCCACGAAGTGGGGCGGCGAGCTCATGGGGCTCAACGTCGGCATGGTCAAGGAGGGCTACCTCGCCGACCTGCTGCTGGTCGACGGCGATCCGACCAAGGACGTCTCGATCATGCAGGATGCCGACAACCTGCTCATGATCATGAAGGACGGCTCCTATCACCGCGCGCCGAACGAGATCGCGCTGGCCAAGCGCCGGCGCGCGGCGGCGCCCGCCGCCGCCGAGTAGGCCGCGCGGGGCGAGCCGCATCGAGGGCCGGGGACCCTTTCCGCCGCCGGCGGAAGGCCCCGGTCCCGTTTCGGCGCCGCGCCGCGCAGCCCGCGAACGGGGGGTGGGACCGGCCCCGTGAAGCTGAGCGACGAGCAGCTCGAGGCCTTCCGCCGGGACGGCCTGCTGATTCTCCCCGGCCTTTTCTCCGCGGACGAGGTTGCGGCGATCCGAGCCGCGCTGCCGCCACTCTTCGACGAGGAGTGCGAGGCCAACATCCGGGAGAAGGCGGGCACCGCGCCCCGCACCGTCATGGGCCTCCACCAGCGGTGCGATCTCTTCGACCGTCTGGTGCGCCACCCGCGCCTGGTCGAGCCGGCGCAGCAGATCGCCGGCGACGATCTCTACATCCAGCAGGTCAAGGTCAACATAAAGGCCGCGTTCGAGGGCGATGTCTGGCAGTGGCACTACGATTTCGCGACCCATCACCGGGACGACGGCGTGCCGGCACCGCAGGCGCTCAACCTGCACATCCTGCTCGACGAGGTGAGCCACTATAACGGGCCGCTCTATTTCATCCCGGGCTCCCACCGGCACGAGCCGCTGCCGACCTTCCACGACGTGACGAGCACGAGCTATCCGCTCTGGGTGGTCGATCGGGAAACGGTTACAGGCCTCATCGCAGACGGTGGCATCACGCCTGCGCTCGGCCCGCCCGGCACAGCGCTCATCTTCGGCGACCTGATGGTCCACGGCTCGCCGGGCAACATGTCGCCCTGGGACCGCGCCATCTTCTCGCTCATCCTCAACCCGGTCGCCAACGCCCAGACCGCCCTCGCCCGGCCCGAGCACAAGCACCACACCGATTTTTCGCCGGTGGTGCCGCTCGCCGACGATTGCCTGCTCGCACCGGACGCAACGCCATGAGCGATCCCCCGGCGCTTGAGCCGGGCTACTTTCTCGATCACCTGCGAACGGCCGACCCCGAGGTCCATGAAGCGCTCGCGGGCGAGCTCGAACGCCAGCAGAACGGGATCGAGCTGATTGCGTCGGAGAACCTGGTCAGCCAGGCGAGCCTGGAGGCGCTGGGGTCCATCATCGTCAACAAGACCGTGGAGGGCCGGCCCGGCGGGCGCTACTACGGCGGCGCGGAGTTCGCCGACCGGATCGAGACCCTCGCCATCGAGCGGGCCAAGACGCTCTTCGGCTGCGGCTTTGCCAACGTCCAACCCCATTCCGGCAGCCAGGCCAACCAGGCGGTCTTCCTCGCGTTGCTCAAGCCGGGCGACACGCTGCTCAGCATGGCGCTGGATGCCGGCGGCCATCTGAGCCACGGGGCAGCCCCGAATCTCACCGGCAAGTGGTTCAACCCGGTCCGCTACGGCACCGATGCGTCGGGCTTCATCGACATGGATGAGGTCGAGCGTCTCGCGCACGAGCACCGGCCCAAGCTCATCATCTGCGGCGGCTCGGCGTACCCGCGCGCGATCGACTTCGCCGGCTTTCGGGCCATCGCCGATTCGGTGGACGCCATACTGCTGGCCGACATGGCCCATTTCGCCGGGCTCGTGGCCGGCGGCGCGCACCCGAGCCCCCTCCCCCACGCCCACGTCACGACGGCAACCACCTACAAGAACCTGCGCGGCGGGCGCGGCGGGATCATACTCACCGACGATCCCACGCTCGCGCGCAAGCTCGACAGCGCGGTCTTCCCGGGCGTTCAGGGCAGCGTGATCCTCAACGCGGTGGCGGCGAAGGCGGTCTGCCTGGGCGAGGCGCTCAAGCCGGAATTCAAGACATACGCGGCGCGAGTGCTCGCCAATGCGAGAGCCCTCGCCGATACGCTCATGCAGCGCGGCATCGCCATCGTCGCCGGCGGCACGGACACGCCGCTGCTGGTGGCCGACCTGCGTCCCCTCGGGCTCACCGGCGCGGCGGCGTCCGACAGCCTGGAGGCCGCCGGCCTCACCTGCAACAAGAACGCGGTGCCGGGCGACACGCAGCCGCCCAAGGTGACGTCGGGCTTGCGCTTCGGCTCGGCAGCCGGAACCACACGCGGCTTCCGCGAAGCCGAGTTCCGCCGCATCGGCGGCTGGATCGCCGACGTGCTGCACGCCATGGCGGCGTCCGGCGCACGCGACGAGACGCTCGAGCGGACCATCCGCACCGAGGTGCGGGCTCTGTGCCGCGCTTTCCCCATCTATCCCGAACTCACCATGGGCACGCCGAAGGGGCGTTAGCTCAGTAACCGGCTGCCCTGGCGGTACTGATCCGCCAGCCCGCAATTCTCACCAAGGTCATGGCCTGCGCGACGCTGTCCGGCCGAGAGAGCAGGAAAGGCGCGCAGCGCGATGTGGTGCATCGGGCAAGCGCCTAGACGCACTCTGTCGGCCGGAGAGCGTCGCCCTTCGGGTCGCGCCCAGACGCCCGCCCGCGGCGTCGCGGGCCTCAACCGTAGCCCCGCTACGCTTTTCGGCCCGCTCCTGGCGGATCGAACGCCTGGGCGCGACGCAGGCCGTGACCCTGGTGAGAATTGCGGGCTAGAGTGCGCGGCCATTTTCATCGACGCGGGAGCCGGCTGTGGACCTACCCCTCGAGCCGAGACTGAGCATCGGCTACCAGAATGTGCTGACGCCATCGGGATACGACGACACAGAGGGGTCGGCGGTAGACGGCGACCTGGCCGAGGTGGTCCGGCTGCTCGACGCATTGGGTTTCGATTCGATCTGGTCCGGCGATCACGTGGCCTTCGCGGGGCCGATCCTCGATCCGCTGATGCTGCTCGCGCAGGCAGCGGCGCTGAGCGACCGGCTCAAGATCGGCACGGCCGTCTACCTCCTGCCGCTCCGCCATCCCGCGCCGGTGGCGAAACAGGTCGCGACCCTCGATACGATCTCGAACGGTCGCGTGATCTTCGGCGTCGGAGTCGGCGGCGAGTTCCCCATCGAATACGAGCTTTGCGGCGTGCCGGTGGAAGAACGCGGCGCCCGGCTCAGCGAGGGGATTCGCGTGCTGCGCAGCCTCTGGTCCGGCCGTCCGGTCGCCAACGACGGCCGCTTCTATCCCTTCTCCGAGGTCGCGATCGAGCCGCCGCCGGCGCAACCGGGCGGCCCCCCGATCTGGTGCGGCGGCCGCGCCGACCCAGCCCTCCGCCGCGCAGGCCGGCTCGCCGACGGCTGGATGTCCTATGTCATCGATCCTGAGCGCTACCGTCGCTCGCTCGAGACCATCGCCGCGGCGGCGGCCGCCGCCGATCGCAAGCTGGATCGCTTCGGCACATCGCATTTGTTGTTCGTGAGGCTGGACAAGGACCGGGACAGCGCCCTCGAGTTCGCAGCCAAGTTTCTGAGCGTGCGTTACGCGATGGATTTCAGCCGCGCCGCCGAGCGCTACTGCGCGCTCGGAGAGCCGGCGGCGGTAGCGGAAGCGATTCGGGCATTCCACACGGCCGGAATGCGTCATCTCGTGGTGAACATGCTTGCGCCGGAGAGTGAGAAGGCGGCGCATCTGCAACGCTTCGCGGACGACGTGATGCCGCTGCTCGCCGACCTGCGCTAAGCCGCCGCCGCGCCATGACTGCCCCCTTCCTCCTCTACGTGAACCCGCGCCACACGCCTGTGCCGGGGAGCGACGACGATGGCCACCCGGTGATCCTGCCGGAGCGCCGCGCAGCGGCCCGCTCCGCAATCACGGGCTTCGAGGGCTACCGGCCCACACCGTTGCATCGGCTGACGGGCCTCGCGGAGACGCTCGGCATCGAGGAACTGTGGCTCAAGGACGAGAGCGGACGCTTCGGCCTCGGCAGCTTCAAGGCGCTGGGCGGTGCATACGCGGTCGTGCACCTGCTGCGCGAGCGAGTGGGAGATGACGTCTCCATCGCCGACGTCGCTGCAGGCCGCGCCGCTACGCGCGTCAACGACATGACCGTCTGCTGTGCGACCGACGGCAACCACGGGCTCGCCGTTGCGTGGGGTGCGCGGCGCGCCGGCGCCAGGTGTAGGGTGTTCCTGCCGGGGCCGGTGAGCGAAGGCCGCGAGCGCGCCATCGCCGCCCAGGGCGCTGAGATCGTGCGCGTCTCAGGCAGCTATGACGAGGCGGTGCGCGCCTGCGCGGAGGAAGCGCACGCCAGGGGCTGGCTGCTGGTGTCGGACACGTCGCATGCCGGCGGCGACGAGGCGCCGAGCCGGGTCATGCACGGCTACGCCATGCTGGTGGACGAGATCAGGGCGGCGCTGGCGGGGGCGGCACCGACTCATCTCTTCGTCCAGGCCGGCGTCGGCGGGCTCGCGGCCGCAGTGATCGGCGCCTTCCGTCAGGACTGCGGCGACGACAGCCCGAAGGGCGTGGTGGTCGAGCCAACGAACGCCGACTGCCTCTATCAGAGCGCAGTCAACGGAGTGCCGAGCCCCGCCTCCGGCGATCTCGACACGGTGATGGCCTGCCTCGCCGCCGCCGAAGTCTCGCCGCTGGCCTGGCAGGTTCTGGATCGGGGCGCCTTCGCCTTTATGGCGCTCGACGATGACGGCGCCGTCGATGCCATGCGCCGCGCCGCCGCGCCGGCCGAGGGCGATCCGCCGCTCGTACTGGGCGAATCGGGCGCCGCCGCGCTTGGCGGGCTGATCGCCGTGGCAGGCGAGAGGGGGGCACGGGAGGCGCTCGGGATGAACGAGGCATCACGGATGCTGGTGATCGGCAGCGAAGGCGCGACCGACCCCGACATCTACCGCCGGTTGGTCGGCCGCGACCCAGCCGCCGTCGCGGCCGGCTGAGCGCCCGAAACACCGGGGCCGCGCCGACGATGAGCGACAGCCTTGACGACCTCGACATCAGGCGCCGGCGGCTGCGCTATCGTTCGGCGCGCACCGGCACCAAGGAGACCGACCTCCTGCTCGGCGATGTGATCGCCCGTCTCGGCCACGAGCTCCCGCCCGAGGAAGTGGCACAAGCGGAACGGCTGCTGACCGCGAACGACGTCGACATCACGAACTGGATCAGCGGGCGGACGCCGGTGCCTGCGGAACACGACACGCCCTTTCTCGCACGCCTGACGCGCGAGGCCATGAACCGGCATCGCGACCATCGCCGTTGACCGTGCTCGTCTCCGACCGTTGCCTGCGTGCCTTAGCCGAGCCGGGGCAGACGACTCTTGGTGGTGTTCCCGAAGGCTTCGCCGCGGCGGTTCTGCTCGGGCTCGCGGAGACGCAAGCAGCGCCGGTTCTCTACATCGCCCGCGACGACGCCAGGCTCGCGCGTCTTTCCGCGATGCTTGCCTTCTTCGATCCCGACTGCGCTCCGGTCACCATCCCGGCCTGGGATTGCCTGCCTTACGACCGGGTCTCGCCGCGCGCCGATATCGCGAGCCGGCGGCTCGCCGGTCTCGTCCGGCTGCTGGGCGATGGCGCGACACGGCCCAAGGTCGTGCTCACCACCGTCAACGCCGCCCTCCAACGGGTGCCGCCCCGCACGATGCTGGCCGACGCGACCCTGCCGCTCGAAGCCGGCGCGTCGCTCGATACCGAGACCCTGCTCGGCTACCTGGAGCGCAATGGCTTCGTCCGCACCGGCACGGTGATGGAGGCCGGCGACTACGCCGTGCGCGGCGGCATCGTGGATATCTTCCCCCCCAACGCCGAGCGCCCGGTGCGGCTCGATTTCTTTGGCGACGTCATCGAGTCCATGCGCTGGTTCGACCCGCTGACGCAACGGCGCGACGAGCCTGCGGGCTCCCTCGCCCTTGCGCCGGTCAGCGAGGTGCTGCTGACGCCGCAGTCGATCGCGCGCTTCCGCACCGCTTACCGACGCGCGTTCGGCGCCGTGACCGGGGACGACCCGCTCTACGAGTCGGTCTCCGCCGCGCGCCGCTATCCCGGTATCGAGCACTGGCTGCCTCTGTTCCACGATGGACTGGAGACGCTCTTCGACTACGTGCCGGAGGGCCCGGTCCTGCTCGACCATCGCGGGGTGGAAGCGCGCGACGACCGCTTCGAGACGATTGCGGATTTCTTCGACGCGCGCGCCAACCCGCCGACCTCGACGGTCGCGGAGGTGCCCTATCACCCGGTCGCGCCCGCGGCGCTCTTCCTCGACGCGGACGAATGGGCGCGGCTGCTTGCGGACCGCCCGGTCGTGCACTGCTCGCCCTTCATGGAGACAGAAGGCGGAGCAGACGCCGGCGCCCGCGACGGGCGGGACTTCGTTGCCGAGCGCACGCAGCGCGGCGGGTCGCTGTTCGAGAACGTGAGCGATCACATCGACCGGCTGCAGGAGAGCGGCCTGCGGATCCTGATCGCGAGCGGTGGCGCCGGCAGCCGGGACCGCATGGTCCGTCTGCTGCGCGAGCACGGCGTGCACGGGATCGAGCCGATCGCCGACTGGTGGGGGGCTTGCGCGCTGCCGCCGGCCATCGCAGCAGCCGCGGTGCTGCCGCTGGAACGGGGATTCGTCGCGGCGGGGCTCGCCGTGATCGCCGAACAGGACATCCTCGGTGCGCGCGCGAGCCGGCCGGAGCGCCGCCGGCGGAAGCCTGCCGAGGAATTTCTGGTCGACGCGGCGGCGCTGGCGGATGGCGACCTGGTTGTACACGTCGACCACGGCATCGGCCGCTACGACGGCTTGGTCACCCTGGAAGTCGATCATGCGCCGCACGATTGCCTGCGCATCCTCTATGACGGCGACGACCGGCTGTTCCTGCCCGTCGAAAACATCGAGCTCTTGTCCCGCTACGGCTCGGCCGACCAACCAGTCTCGCTGGACCGGCTCGGCGGGGCCGCCTGGCAGGCGCGTAAGGCAAAGCTCAAGCAGCGCATCCGCGACATGGCGGTCCAACTCATCGGGCTTGCGGCCGAGCGCGCGACGCGGCCCGCGCCGCAGCTGGCAGCGCCGGGCGCTCTCTACGACGCCTTCTGCGCGGGCTTCCCTTACGTCGAGACCGAAGATCAGGCCCGCGCCATCGACGACGCGATCGGCGACCTCGACGCCGGGCGGGCGATGGACCGGCTGGTGTGTGGCGACGTCGGCTTCGGCAAGACGGAGGTGGCGCTGCGCGCAGCATTCCACGCGGTGAACGCCGGCAAGCAAGTCGCGGTGCTGACACCCACCACGTTGCTCAGCCGGCAACATCTCCAGACCTTCAAGGAGCGTTTCGACCGGCTGCCGGTGGAGATCGCCCAACTCTCGCGCCTGGTGCCGGCCAGGGAGCAGGCGGCGATCAAGCGCGGCATCGCAGGCGGCACAATCGACATCGTCATCGGCACCCATGCGCTGCTCGGCCCCTCTATCGCCTTCAACGATCTCGGCCTCGTCGTCGTGGACGAGGAGCAGCATTTTGGCGTCGCCCACAAGGAGCGCCTGAAGCGGCTCAGGGCCGAGGCTCATGTGCTGACACTCACCGCGACGCCGATCCCACGCACGTTGCAAATGGCGCTGAGCGGCGTGCGCGACATGAGCGTGATCGCGACCCCGCCGGTGGACCGGCTAGCAGTGCGCACCTTCATCCTGCCCTACGACCCGGTGGTCGTGCGCGAAGCGCTGAAGCGCGAGCATCTGCGCGGCGGGCAGATCTTCTACGTGTGCCCACGCATCGCCGACCTCGACGAGGTGGCCGAGCGCGTGCGCCAGCTCGTGCCCGAGGTGAAGGTCGCCATCGCCCACGGCCGGCTCGCGGCGCGGACCCTCGATTCGACCATGGGCGACTTCTACGACGGCAAGTTCGACGTTCTGGTCTCCACCGCGATCATCGAATCGGGGCTCGACCTGCAGCGGGTCAACACCATGATCGTGCATCGCGCCGATCGCTTCGGGCTGGCCCAGCTCTATCAGCTGCGCGGGCGGATCGGGCGGGCCAAGCTGCGCGGCTACGCCTATCTGACGCTCCCGCCCGGGCTCAGGCTTACCGACACCGCGCACAAGCGGCTCCAGGTCATTCACCGACTCGACGGACTCGGGGCCGGCTTCAGCCTGGCGAGCCACGACCTCGACATCAGGGGCGCGGGCAACCTGCTCGGGCCCGAGCAGTCGGGCCACATCCGCGAGATCGGGATCGAGCTCTACCAGCACATGCTGGAGGAAGCCGTGGCCACCGCGCGCGCCGCCGCCGGTGGCGAGGCGCCGCCTGCCGAGCGCTGGTCGCCCACCATCAGCCTCGGCACCTCGGTGCTGATCCCCGAGAGCTACGTGCGGGACCTCGACGTGCGGCTCACGCTCTATCGCCGGGTCGCGACCCTGGAAGACCAGGCCGGGATCGACGACTTCGTCGACGAGCTGACCGACCGATTCGGCCCGCCGCCGGCATCCGTTCACCACCTGCTGGAGATCATGGCGATCAAGCAGCTCTGCCGCCAAAGCGGCATCGAGCGTGTCGAGGCCGGGCCCAAGGGCGCGGTGCTGAGCTTCCGGGACGGCGGTTTGGTCGACCCTGCGGCCCTGGTCCGCTACGTGTCAACGCCCGAGAACGAGGTGCGCCTCCGGCCGGACAACCGCCTCATCGTCACGCGCCGCTGGCCCGATACCGAGGCGCGGCTGGAGGGCGTCCAACGCATCCTGCGGGACCTCTCCGCGCTCGCCGGGGATTCCGAGCCGTAGGCCGCCGGCCCGCCATCCAAGACACCGGTTCCCTTGCCGCCCGTCTATACATATGCTATACGCCCCGTCTCCGACGGTCTCATGCGTCGGCAACCCGCGTGAAGGAAGCCGCAATGGCCCAGGTCAACTTCCGGATGTCCGAAGAGCGCCTCGCTTTTATCGACCGCGCGGCGGCGATCCGGGGCGTCACGCGGACCGAGTTCGTGCTGCGGTCGAGCGAGGCGGCGGCAATCGAGACCCTGAACGAGCGTCCGCTCATCGCCCTCGACGACGAGGCCTGGGAGGCGTTCGCCGCCGCGCTGGACGCGCCGGTGGATCCCGATCCCGCCGTGAAGGAGCGTTACGCACGCCGGCCGCAGTGGGACCGGTAGCGGCGCCGGAGCCGCTCGGCGCCCAGCACGACGTCTCGCAATTCTCATAGGGCGTGCCTGCCCTCGACGCCTGGCTGCAGGGCAAGGCGCGCCTCAACGAAGCCAAGGGCGGCGCCCGCACCTATGTCGCCTGCGACGGTGAACGCGTTGCCGGCTTCTACAGCCTGGCCGCCAGCGCCATCGAGAAGCGGCGGCTCTCATCCCGGGCCGGCCGCAACATGCCGGAGCCGGTCCCGGTCATCCTGTTGGGACAGCTTGCCGTGGACAGCGCCTACCAGGGTCGGCGGCTCGGCTCGGACCTGCTGGTCGACGCCGCGCGCCGCGCCCGGGCTGCGGCAGAGGTCATCGGCGCCCGCGCCATCGTGGTGCAGGCCATCGACGAGCGGGCCAAGGCATTTTATGGACAATTCGGTTTCCGTCCGTTCTCGGATCGCGAGCCCCTGATGCTGATCCTGCGGATATCCGAACTGGTCGCGTTGCTGGAAGCGTGAGCTGCTCAGCTCGAGGGCGTGCGGCTCGTGCTGCGGGACCTCGGCGCGCTCGCCGGGGATTCCGAGCCGTGCTAACGTCGAGCCATGACTGAGCGACTCGAAGAGGCGATTGCGAAAGTCCGCAAGCTCCCGCCTGATCGTCAGGACGAGGCGGCCGAGCTACTCCTGAGTGTGGTTGAGGACAGTCCCAACGCGCTCCGGCTCACACCGCAGCAGGTTGCGGAGGTCGAGCGGCGCCTCGGCAAACCATCGCAGTACGCACCCCACGAAGAGGTACGCGCCTTCTTACGGTAATTGGTGTATCTCGCGGCGCGCGAAAGCGAAGATCACCTGCCGCGTGGCCGGTGTCGCGCTTCCGGCGTTCGCATGAATTCGCGCTGGACGTGCAATCGCCCCAGCCCGGCCACTCACCGTCATGGCCGGACTCGTTCCGGCCATCCACGTCCCCATGCCGCACTCGGTCCATATGGATGCCCGGAACGAGTCCGGGCATGACGGAGGGGAAACGTGGCGCCCAATAATGCGAACCCTCCGATCAGGACACTACGCGCCAGCCAGTTCGTTGACCTTGGCCGCCATGATGAAATCGTTTTCGTGCAGGCCCTTGATCTTGTGGGTGTAGAACAGGACCGTGCAGTAGCCCCAGCCGAAAGTGATGTCGGGGTGATGGCCCTCCTCCTCCGCGAGGTCGCCGACCTTGTTCACCAGCGCCATGGACTCCGCGAAGTCGCCGAGAGAGAAGGTGCGGCGGATCTTGGTGGCGTCGTCGATCAGCTCCCATCCGGGCGTCTGATCCAGAAACGCCCGTGATTCGGCTTCTTCGAGCGGCGGAATGCCGCCCCGGCAGGGCACGCAGGTCTTGCTCGTCAAGCTCATATCGTCCTCCGGCGGCGCGAGTCCCTCGCCAGGCCCCCGCCCTTTGCTGTTGCGGTGGCGGGAGAGGGCTGGAAAGATATTCCCCATACTACGCCAAGAGCCCGGCTGACGAAGGAACTTCGTGAATGGCGCCGATGGACGCGGTCGTCGACGTCCGGCCTGAGCCGAATTTCCTCACCGCCGCTGAGGGGACGACGCCCAGGCGCGTCACCATCCTGGGCTCCACCGGCTCGATCGGCTGCAACACCATCGACCTGATCGCCCGCTACCCGGGCGCGTTCAAGATCGAGGCGCTGACCGCCCAGCGCAGCGTCGAACGCCTCGCCGAACAGGCCCGTGCGGTCGGCGCCAAGCAGGCCGTCATCGGCGACCCCGCGCTCTACGGCGCCCTCAAGGAGGCGCTCGCCGGGACCGAGACGGCCGCAGCCGCCGGCGCGCAAGCCCTGATCGAAGCCGCCGCCGCGCCCGCCGATTTCGTCATGGCCGGGATCGTCGGCGCAGCCGGGCTCCGGCCTACGCTCGCAGCAGCCGCGCAGGGCACCATCATCGGTCTCGCCAACAAGGAGTGCCTGGTCTGCGCCGGCTCGCTCATGCTGGCGGAGGTCGAGCGCGGTGGGGCGACGTTGCTTCCGGTCGATTCGGAGCACAACGCCATCTTCCAGGTGTTCGACTTCGAGCGCAGCGAGGGCGTCGAGAAGATCGTGCTTACCGCCTCGGGCGGGCCGTTCCGCGAGGCGTCGATGGAGACCATGGCCCAGGCCACGCCGGAACAGGCCGTCGCCCACCCAAACTGGGACATGGGCGCCAAGATTTCGGTAGATTCGGCAACCATGATGAACAAGGGCCTCGAGACGATCGAGGCCTTTTACCTGTTCCCGGTGGACGCGGAGCAGATCGAGGTGCTGGTGCACCCGCAATCGGTGATCCACAGCATGGTCGCCTATGCGGACGGCTCGGTGCTCGCGCAGCTCGGCACACCCGACATGCGCACGCCGATCGCCTATACCCTCGCCTGGCCGGCCCGCATGGCGGCGCCATCGCCCCGGCTCGATCTTGCGGCACTCGGGCGTCTCACCTTCGAGCCGCCGGACCCGGTGCGCTTCCCCGCACTGCGGCTCGCGCGGGAAGCGCTCACCCAGGGCGGCAGCGCGCCGATCGTGTTGAACGCCGCCAACGAGATCGCAGTCAGCGGCTTCCTCGAGCGCCGCATCGGCTTCCTGGAGATCGCGCGAACGGTCGAGCGCTGTCTGGAGCAAACCAACCACTGCGCCGTCACCGGGCTCGACGATGTGTACGAGATCGACGGTGCCGCCAGGGAGCGTGCCTCGCGCTTGCTCGATGGCGCCGTCTGACGGCGTGGGGCCAAGCGGATGACGACAACTGCATCTGCGGCGGTGGGGGCACCGGGTGGCCCTGCACCGGCGGCGCGCGAGGAGAGCATCCGCACGCTGATCCGCGCGAACAGCGAGAACTTTCCCGTCGGCTCCTTCCTGATCCCGCCCGATTGCCGGCCCCACGTGCATGCGTTCTACCTGTTCGCGCGGAAGGCCGACGACATCGCCGACTCGCCCACCATCCCGGCGGCCGAGAAAGTCTCCCGGCTTCAGGCCGCGAGCGATGCCCTCGGCACGGACGAAGCGGCGCTGCCCGATTGGGCGGTGCCCTACCACCGCAGCCTGATCGAGACCGGCTGTGCGGCAGAGAACGGGCGCGACCTGCTCTCCGCCTTCATCCAGGACGCGACCAAGCTGCGCTACGCCGACTGGGACGATTTGATGGACTATTGCCTACGCTCGGCAGCCTCGGTGGGCCGGGTGATGATGGACATCCACGGAGAGAGCCGGCAGGCCGACCTCGAGGGCTCGGACGCGCTTTGCAATGCCCTTCAGGTGCTCAACCACCTGCAGGATTGCCGCGAGGATTACCTTGCGCTGGATCGCGTCTACCTGCCGGAGCCTTGGCTCAAGGAGGCCGGCGGCGGCGTCGAGATGCTGGCCGAACGGCAGGCGGCACCGGCTGTGCGCCGCACCATCGACCGGTGCCTGGAGCACACGGCAGACCTGCTCAGGCGCGCCGAAGCGATGCCGCGCACGGTCCGCCAGCGGCGCTTTCGCTGGGAGTGCGCGGTGATCGTCAAGCTGGCCTGGGCGCTCCATCGCAGGCTCGCCAATGGCGACCCCCTCGCCGGGCGGATCAGGGTGCCGACGCCGAGCCGCGTGGGCCTCGCGCTGAGCGGCATCGTTCAGGCATGGTGAGAAATGCGGGCTAGCCTGCCGATCCCGGAGGCCCCCGATCCGAAGCGCTATGTCGCCGAGGTGACGCGCGCGTCGAGGAGCTCGTTCTTCCTGCCGATGCTGCTGCTGCCGCGCGAGAAGCGCGAGGCGATGCTGGCGCTCTACGCCTTTTGCCGGGAGACCGACGACGTCGCTGACGAGATCGAGGACCCGGCGCAGTCGCGGGCCTTGATCGAGGCCTGGCGCGGCGAGGTCCGGGCGCTCTACCAGGGCGCACCCCGCCACCCGGTAACCCGAGCCCTCGCCGCCCCGGTCGAGCGCTTCGGGCTCGCCGAGCGACACTTCATGGAGATACTTGAGGGCTTCGAAATGGATGGCGGCGGCGCCATGCTGCGGCCGACTCTCGCCGAGCTTGAGCGCTACTGCCACTGCGTCGCCGGTTGCGTGGGCCTGCTCTCGGTGGAGATCTTCGGGTACCGCGCGCGAACCATCCCCACCTTCGCGCGCCACCTGGGCCAGGCGTTTCAACTCACCAACATCCTCCGCGACGTGGCGGAGGACGCCAAGCGCGGCCGCATCTACCTGCCGCAGGAGCTTCTGGAGCGCCACGGCCTCGCGGACATCGGACCGGAGGCAATCGGGCGCACGCCCGGGGTCGAGAAGGTCTGCGGCGCCCTCGGCGGGATGGCGCGGC
This sequence comes from Alphaproteobacteria bacterium, assembly GCA_965262755.1. Classification (GTDB taxonomy): domain Bacteria; phylum Pseudomonadota; class Alphaproteobacteria; order UBA828; family UBA828; genus WTGU01. The sequence continues at coordinate 4,809,157 of OZ253557.1, forward strand.
GGCGCTTCGGCGCCGCGAGCGAGGCGCTGCCACGCTCGGAGCGGCGTTCCATGCGGCCCGCCATCCTCATGCGCAGCGTCTACGAAGCCTATCTCGACCGCATCGAGCGAGCGGGCTTTCCGGTCGCGGGCCGGCGCATCAGGTTCACCGCGACGCAGAAGTTACGCCTGGTCATGGGCGGGCTGCTGCGGACGATTTAGCCCCCGCCTGCCGACTCATTCATTTCCCTCAATGGCGGGCGCTGGCTTATTCAAATCCCTCAACGGCGGGCGCTCACTCCGTTCGCTTGCCTACGCGCCATTCGGCGCGCGGCGCAGTCGCGCCGTCCGGGCCTACGGCCCGGGAGGGCCGGGGTGAGGAGGGATGCGCGCTTTCTTCGTTCGCGGCTTCGCGGCCCGGCCGCGCCTCGGCCGGCGCAGGATGCTTGCCGGTGGCGTCGGGGCAATCCTATAACCGCCGCGCCGGATGAGACGGGATGGCGGCAGGCAGCAGCATGATCATCGTCACGGGCGGCGCGGGTTTCATCGGCTCGAACCTCGTGGCCGCCCTGGAAGAGCGGGGCGAGGGTCCGCTGGTGGTCTGCGACACGCCGGGTGCGGGCGGAAACGGCCGGACCGTCGCCAAGCGCAAACTCGAAGCCGTTATTAAGCCCGCCGCCCGATCCGGCTGTTCAAGTCCTACAACCCGCGCTACGCCGACGGCGGCCAATGCCGCGACTTCGTCTGGGTCGGCGATTGCGTCGCCGTCATGCTATGGCTGCTGGACAATCCGCAGGTGAACGGCCTCTTCAACGTCGGCACCGGCACGGCGCGACGGTTCTCGGACCTGGGGCGTGCGCTCTTCGCCGCGCTCGGGCAATCTCCGGCAATCGAGTACATGGAGATGCCCGAGTCGATGCGCGCGCATTACCAGTACTTCACAGAGGCGCGGATGGAGCGCCTCCGGCACGCGGGCTACGCCGCGCCCTTCACGACCATCGAGGAGGGTGTGGGCACCTATGTGCGCGACTCTCTGAGCAGGGACGACCCCTATCGATGACCTTCGCCCTCGCCTTCCCCGTCATCGACCCGGTGGCCGTCGAGATCGGCCCCGTCGCCATACGCTGGTACGCGCTCGCCTATGTGGTCGGCCTGCTGCTCGGCTGGCAGTACGTCCGCTATCTCGCGGGAACGTGCATCGACGGGCTGACGAAGCGCCACGCGGACGACCTGGTGGTGTGGTGCACCCTCGGCATCGTCGTGGGCGGCAGGCTTGGCTACGTGCTGTTCTATCAACCGGGCTATTACTTCGCCAATCCGGGAGAAATTTTGGTGGTCTGGCAGGGGGGCATGTCCTTTCACGGCGGGCTCCTTGGGGTGCTGGTTGTCGTGGTCCTCTACGCCCGCGTTATGAAAATCAACCTGCTCTCCGTCGCCGATGCGATCTGCGCGCAGGTGCCGATCGGCCTCTTTCTGGGCCGTATCGCAAATTTCATCAACGGCGAGCTGTACGGCCGGGCCAGCGATGTTGCCTGGGCGATGGTGTTCCCGCGCGGCGGGCCTGAGCCGCGCCACCCGAGCCAGCTCTACGAGGCGGTCCTGGAGGGCATCCTTCTGTTCGCGATCCTGGCGGTTGCTGTGCATGTGCGGCGGCTGGCCCGGCGGCCGGGCACCGTCGCCGGGCTCTTCTTCGTCGGTTACGGCGTCGCCCGGATCATCGGCGAGCTGTTCCGCGAGCCCGATGCGTTCCTCGGCTTCATCGTGCCCGGCCTCACCATGGGGCAGGTGCTCTCGCTCCCGATGATCGTGATCGGGCTCTTCCTCATCCTTCGCATTCCGCCGGTGCCGCGGGCGGGCGGACAAACCGGGTGATGACGGCTCTGGCGGCGGAGATCCGGGAGCGGATTCGGCGGGAGGGACCGCTCAGCGTCGCTACCTACATGGAGCTCTGCCTGTCTCACCCGACGCTCGGCTATTACCGCCGCGGCCGGCCCATCGGCGCCGCAGGCGACTTCATCACCGCGCCCGAGGTGAGCCAGATGTTCGGCGAGTTGATCGGGCTCTGGTGCGCGGCGGTATGGCAGACCATGGGCCGGCCCCGGCGTGTGGGCGTGGTCGAGCTCGGTCCGGGCCGCGGCACGCTGCTCGCCGATGCGCTGCGTGCCGCAGGGACGGTGCCTGCCTTTCGCGATGCCATCGAGGTGCATCTGGTCGAGTCGAGCGAAACCCTGCGCGCCGAGCAGGCCGCCCGGCTCGGCGACGTCCAACCGACCTGGCACGAGCGTTTCGAGACCGTACCGCCCGGCCCGGCGCTCGTCATTGCGAACGAATTCTTCGATGCCTTGCCGATCCGTCAGTTCGAGCGGATCGGCGAAAACTGGCGCGAGCGGGTCGTCATGCTTGCGCCATCATCCGAGGCGCTCCGCTTCGCCGCCGCCGGCGCACCGAGCACCGAGGCTTCGGGCCTCGGGGTCGCCCAGGCCGGCGCCATCATTGAGCGGGCACCGGCACGGGAAGCGCTGGCCGCGACCCTCGCCGCGCGGATCGTGGCCGACGGCGGCGCGGCGCTCATCGTCGACTATGGGCACGAACGGCCGGGTACCGGCGATACGCTTCAGGCGATGAGAAGCCACCGCCGGCACGGCGTGCTGGACGCGCCCGGCACCGCCGACCTCACAGCTCACGTGAATTTCTCCGCGTTGGCGGCGGTGGCACGGCAGGCGGGAGCCGACGCGTTCGGTCCGGTGCCCCAGGGGCGCTTCCTGCGGGCCCTCGGTATCGAAGCAAGGGCGGCCCGGCTGCGGCAGGATGCAAGTGCCGAGCAAGCGGTGGCCATCGACAGCGCGCTTCGTCGCCTCATCGGCTCGCACGGGATGGGCGCACTGTTCAAGGCGCTGGCGATCGCCCACCCGGCGCTGGGCGCGCCGCCCGGTTTCGAGCACCTGGGGCGAGCGGCAGCGCCGTGATCGAGCCGATCCGCCACGCTCTCCTGGACGACCCGAGCGGCCGCGTCCGTCACGGCTTCTTCGGCCGCGCCGGCGGCGTTAGCAACGGGCTCTACCGCTCCCTCAACTGCGGCTACGGCTCGAGCGACGATCCCGAGGCCGTCGCCGAGAACCGCTCGCGGGCGATGAGTGCCTGCGGCTTGCCGCCGGCGGCGCTCTGCACCGCCTATCAGGTCCACAGCGTCGACGCGCTCGTCGTAACCGCACCCTGGCCGCGGGATGAGGCCCCGAGGGTCGATGCCATGGCGACGGCGACGCCCGGCCTGGCGCTTGCGATCCTCACGGCGGATTGCGTGCCGGTGTTGCTGGCGGATCGCGAGGCCGGCGTGATCGGCGCGGCCCATGCCGGCTGGCGCGGCGCGCTGAACGGGGTCGTGGAGGCTGCGGTCGAGGCCATGCTTGGCCTGGGCGCACGGGCGAAAGACATCCGCGCGGTGATCGGCCCTGCCATCGGCCCCACGTCCTACGAGGTCGGACCCGAGTTTCCGGCGCCGTTCCTGGCCCGCAATCCGCATGACGAAGACCTGTTCGCGCCGGCGGAGCGGAAGGGACACTTCCTCTTCGACATCACGGGTTATGTCGCGCGCCGCCTGAGCGGCCTCGATCTCGCAGCGGTGGATATGACCGGCGGCGATACCTGCGCCGACGCCACCCGCTTCTTCAGCTATCGCCGGAGCGTCCACCGCAGCGAGCCCGACTATGGACGAAACATCTCTATCGTGGGGCTGGCCCAGTAAGATGCCCTACGTGATAATCTTTGGCGTGCTCCTGTTCGTCGGGCTGGTGGCGAGCTGCGTCTTGACGGCGTCGACTACATGATTGAGCGGGCCGGCACGGCCGCCGCCCGCCGCCGGTGGGCGTTGGCGTGCGCGCTCGTCCTCGTCTTGAGTGGGGCGCTCGCGGCCTGCGGCGATCTGCCCAGGCCTTTCCAACCGGCCGAGAAGAGCACGCAGGCGTGGTCGGCTCCCGGAGACATCGCCTGGGGAAGCATCCTGGTGCCGCCCATCGCCGGTCTGCCGCCACTCCAATCGGCGGCGCTGGCGGACGAGATCGTCGAGGCGCTGCAGGTGCGCGACGTGCCTGCGAGCACCCGCGCCGGCGGCCGCGGCAGCATCGTTCTGGCGGGACAGGTCTCGGTCGTCTCAGGCAAGCTGAGATGGACGCTGGTCACGCCCGACGGCGAGACCGCGCTCCGTTTCGAGGAATCGCTGCTCGATGCGGCACGGCTCGACGAAACGGCACCGCATCTGGCCGCCATCGCCGCGCGGGCTGCGCGGCGAATCGCTGCGGCTCTGGAACCGCCGGCGGCCGATGATGGCGTCGCTCGAACCGCGAGTCCCGTGGTGCTCGAAGGTGTTCGCGGCGCGCCGGGCGACGGCGGAATCGCGCTTGCCCGCGCCATGCGGCATTCCCTCGCCCGCATCGGCATCGCCGTCGCCGATGACAAGGACGGGGAGGCCCGTCTGATCTCGGGCCGGGTCTCGGTGCTTCGGGACGACACCGCATCGGACGATGCGACCGTGACGATTGCCTGGGATGTGATGCGGCCGGATGGCAAGAGGCGCGGCACCGTCACCCAGAGCAACCGCGTCTCGGTAGAGCGGTTGACCGGCGCCTGGGGTGCGCTGGCGAGGATCGTGGCACGCGCGGGCGCGCCTGGTATCGCGCAACTGCTCGTGCAGACCGAGGCATCCCGGGTCGCCGAGGCGCCGCGACGCTGGACGCCTGCGGAGCTGCCGTTCCGGACGCCAGCCGAAGCGTCGCCCTCGCCGACCCAATCTCCGACCGAGGCTCGGCCCGTGCCGGCGGTCGCAACGCCGATCGAAGCGCCCATCGCGCTCGCGGTCGAAGCGCATTCCGCGCGATCCACGCCGATAATCGAGGCGCGGGCTGCGCCGCCCGAACCGCCCGCCGAGGCACCGCCCACGCCGCTGTTCAGGCCGCTGCCCTCGCCGCCTTCCAAGCCGCGGCCCGAGGCGCCGATCGCGGTCTCGATCATGGTCTCCGTAGCGGCTCAGTAACGTCGTTTACAGGGCAGGGTCAGATTGATACAGTCCGCGCGCCTTCGGGGCCCGTGGCACGGCCCGGCAGGTTTCATCCCGTCCTATACTTCAGGGAACCGTAATCGATGAAGCTCGTTGCCGGGAACAGCAACCGGCCGCTGGCTGAGGCGATCGCGTCGACGCTCGGCACCCAGTTGACGCGCACCTCGATCCGCCGCTTCGCCGATTCCGAGATCTTTATCGAGATCCTCGACAATGTGCGCGGCGAGGATGTCTTCCTGATCCAATCGACATCGACGCCGACCAACGACAACCTGATGGAGTTGCTGGTCTGCCTCGACGCCCTGAAGCGCGCCTCGGCCCGCCGGGTGACGGCGGTCATGCCCTATTACGGCTACGCGCGGCAGGACCGGAAGTCGGCGCCGCGAACGCCGATCTCTGCCAAGCTTGTCGCCAACCTGATCGAGGCGAGCGGCGCCAACCGGGTTCTCACCCTCGACCTGCATGCGGGTCAGATCCAGGGTTTTTTCGACATTCCGGTGGACAATCTCTACGCGGCGCCGGTCATGGTCGAACACATCAGGCAGAACTACAACAACGAGACGCTGATGTTCGTCTCGCCCGATGTGGGCGGCGTGCTGCGCGCGCGGGCCATGGCCAAACGCTTCAACGCCGACCTCTCGATCGTCGACAAGAGGCGTGAGAAGGCGGGCCAGTCGGAAGTCATGAACATCATCGGGGATGTCGAGGGCCGCCGCTGCATCATCGTGGACGATATCGTCGATTCGGCGGGTACCCTTTGCAACGCGGCCGCCGCTCTCAAGGAGGCGGGGGCGAAGGCCGTCCACGCCTACGTCTCGCACGCGGTGCTTTCGGGCGACGCGACGGCGCGGGTCTCGTCATCGGCGCTCGAATCGCTGGTGGTGACCGACAGCATTCAGATCACCGAAGCCGTAGAGAGCGCGGAGAATATCCGCGTCCTTTCCATCGCGCAGTTGATGGCGGAATCGATCCTCCGCATCAGCTCGGAGACCTCCGTCTCGAGCCTCTTCGACTGAGGCGCGAGACACGGATACTGGGGAATACGATCATGAGTGACGAAGCGACAATCGAGGCACTGCCGCGCGAGCCGCGCGGCAAGGGGGGTGCGCGGGCGCTCAGGCGGGAAGGCCGCACGCCCGCCATCGTCTACGGCGGCGGCGGCGAGCCGCTCTCCGTTTCGCTCGACTACAAAGTGCTGGAACGCGAGCTCGGACAGCGTGGCTTCTTCGCCCGCCTCTACGACCTCAAGATCAATGGCGACGTCACTCGGGTTCTGCCCCGTGACGTTCAGCTCGATCCGGTCACCGATGCGCCGATCCACATCGACTTCATCCGCTACGTCGCGGGCGCGACGCTCGCGGTTTCGATCGAGGTCCGTTTCGAGGGTCAGGAGGAATCCGAGGGCCTGAAGCGCGGCGGCGTGCTCAATATCGTCCGCCACGAGGTCGAGCTCTTGTGCCCGCTGGAGGCGATCCCGGAATTTCTTGTGGCAGACGTGGCCGGACGCGATATCGGCGACAGCATCCACATCAGCGACATCGACCTGCCGGAGGGCGTCACGCCCACCATCACCGACCGGGATTTCACCGTCGCCACCATCGCTGCGCCCACGGTCATCGTCGAACCGGAGGACGAGGAGGAAGGCGAAGAGGGCGACGAATTGGAAGCCGGCGAGGAGGCAGCGGAGGGGGACGACGAAGCCGCTCCGTCGGGCGACGGCGAGGACTCCTAACACGGCCTTTTTCCGCCGCTCCCGCGAAGGCCCGGCGGGCGCCCCTGCCCGCCTGCTGGTCGGCCTCGGCAACCCCGGCGCCGATGCGGCCCGGCATCGGCACAATGTCGGGTTCATGGCGCTCGACGCGTTGGCTTCGGCGCATGGCTTCGGTGCGTTCAAGCGGCGCACGCGCTTCCACGGCGAGATCGCCGAGGGCCGCGTGGGCGACGAGGCGGTGCTCGCGCTCAAACCGCAGACCTACATGAACGAATCGGGCCGCGCCGTCGGCGCCGCCATGCGCTTCCACCACCTTGCGCCGGAAACCGTTATCGTCCTGCATGACGAAGTCGATCTCGCCGCCGGCAAGGTGCGCGCGAAGTGCGGCGGCGGGGTCGCCGGGCACAACGGGCTCCGGAGCATCCGCGCCCATATCGGCGTCGATTTTTGGCGGGTGCGGATCGGAATCGGCCGCCCCGGCGATCGCGACCGGATGACGGGCCACGTGCTCTCCAGCTTCGGCGCGTCGGACCGGGCCTGGCTGACCTCGACCCTCGACGCCATCGTCGACGCCTTCCCGCTGATCATGGCCGGCGACGCCAGCGCCTTCATGAGCCGGGTCGCGCTCCTCGCCCCGCCGCCCGGAACGGAGCGGGCGCAGGCAGGCGGCGGGCAAACGCAAGAGCGGTAGGATGGGCTTTAGGTGCGGCATCGTGGGCCTGCCCAATGTGGGCAAGTCCACGCTGTTCAACGCGCTGGTCGCAAGCGGCGCGGCCGAGGTCGGCAACTACCCGTTCTGCACCGTCGAGCCCAACGTCGGGCGCGCGCCGGTGACGGACGCAGCGCTCGGGGAGGTCGCGCGCCTCGCCGGCTCGCGCAAGGTCGTGCCGAGCGTGCTGGACGTGGTGGACATCGCCGGTCTCGTCGCCGGTGCCAGCAAGGGCGAAGGGCTCGGCAACCGCTTCCTGGGCCACGTGCGCGAGGCCGATGCGCTGCTCCACCTGGTCCGCTGTTTCGAGGACGACCAGGTCGCGCACGGCTCCGGCGCGGTCGAACCCCTGCGCGACATCGAGCTTATCGAGACCGAGCTCATGCTGGCCGACCTCGAAAGCCTGGAGCGGCAGCGCGAGGCAGCGGTCAAACGCGCCCGCGGTGGGGACGGCGAAGCGAAGGAGCGTCTCGCGGCGATCGAACCCGCGCTCGCCCTGCTCGAACGTGGACGCCCCGCGCGTCTGTTGGATGACCCGAAGGCCAGAAGCGGCCTCGCGGCGCTCAACCTGCTCAGCGCGAAGCCGGTGCTCTATGTCAGCAACGTCGATGAAGCGAGCGCGGCGACGGGCAACGAGATGAGCCGGGCCGTCGCCGCCCATGCCGCCGCGGCAGGCGCCGAGCAGGTCGTGATCTCGGCTGCGATCGAGGCGGAGATCGCGCTGCTCGATGAGCCGGCGGAGAAGACCGAATTCCTCGAAACGCTCGGGCTTGAGGCGCCCGGCCTCGACCGCGTGATCCACGCCGGCCATCGCCTCCTCGGCCTGATCCGCTTCCTCACGGCCACCGAGACCGAAGCGCGGGCCTGGCCCATCCGCGCGGGCAGCACGGCGGTCGAGGCAGCCGGGCGCATCCACACCGATTTCGCGCGCGGCTTCATTTGCGCCGAGACCATCGCGGCGGACGAGCTGATGGCGCTGGGTGGCGAGCAGGCCGCCCGCAGCGCAGGGCGCATGCGCCAGGAGGGCCGCTCCTACGTCGTCCAAGACGGCGATGTCATGCTGTTCCGCTTCAATGTGTAGCTTGGCTATGAGCGGCTGCGAGTAGCGCCGCTATGCCCCTTCTGCTATGTGAAGTTCCGGCGCGTGGATAGGCGCCAGACGACGGAGAATCAGGGAGGCTTCCACGATGGGCGCAGTTGTCCGGCTGACCGCGGACGATGGTCACGTTCTCAACGCATATCGAGCTGCGCCCGATGGCGAGCCGCGCGCGGGCCTCGTGCTCGTGCAGGAGATTTTCGGGGTCAACGACCACGTCAGAAGCGTGTGCGACGACTACGCGGCCCAGGGCTACCTCGTGCTGGCGCCATGCCTGTTCGACCGCAAGGAGCCGGGGATCGAGCGGGGCTACACCGCCGAGACGGTCGACGAGGGCCGCGCGCTCAAGGCCGATATCGGCTGGGACGGTCCGGTCATGGACATCAAGGCCGGCGTCGACGCGCTCGAAGGCGCGCCCAAGGTGGGGGTCGTGGGCTATTGCTGGGGCGGATCGCTCGTCTGGCTTGCCGCTTGCCGTCTGGAGATCGACGTGGCGGTCGGCTATTACGGCGGCCAGATCGTCGAGTTCGTCGGCGAGACGCCCGACTGCCCGACGATGCTCCACTTCGGCACCGAGGACGCGGGCATCCCGATGGCCGACGTGGACGAGATCAAGACCACCCATCCTGACGTCACCATCCACGTCTATCAGGGCGCCGGCCACGGCTTCAACTGCGACCACCGCGCCGACTACCACGCGGACGCCGCCGCGCTGGCCCGCGACCGCTCGCTCGCGCACCTCGCCCGCCATCTCGGCTAGCGTCGTGTCCCGGAACTGAGGATGAATAATACCAGCGTCCCCTTTCCGTCATGGCCGGGCTTGTCCCGGCCATCCACGAGGGCACCCCGGTCTGGCCCAGCGCGACGAGATGCCCGGATACCCGGAACAAGTCCGGGCAAGTCCGGGCATGACGGTAGGAAGTCAACGTTACTCGCGCGCTTTTCCGGGACCGTGTACTAGCGCCCGGCCGTGGCCGCCCAGACCGCCCCGGTCCGCCTCGGCGTTATCGGCGGCAGCGGCCTCTACGAGATCGAGGGGCTGAGCGAGACGGAGCGGATCGACGTCCGCTCTCCCTTCGGGACTCCGTCCGATTCGCTTCTCCTCGGACGCCTCGCCGGCACCGACATGGTGTTCCTGCCGCGCCACGGGCGCGGTCACCCGCTGCCGCCAAGCGCGGTCGACTACCGCGCCAATATCGATGCGCTGAAGCGCGCGGGCGTGACGGACATCGTTTCGCTGAGCGCGGTGGGCAGCCTGAAGGATGACATCGCGCCCGGCGACTTCGTCCTCGTCGATCAGTTCATCGACCGCACCTTCGCCCGCGAGAAGAGCTTTTTCGGCGCCGGCCTCGCCGCCCATGTCTCCATGGCCGAGCCTGTGTGCCCGCGCCTCGGCGACCGTCTGCTGGCGGCCGGCGAGAGCCTCGGGCTCAGCATCGTCCGCGGCGGTACCTACCTCGCGATGGAAGGGCCGCAGTTCTCGACCGTCGCCGAATCCGAGCTCTATCGCCAGTGGGGCTGCTCGGTCATCGGCATGACCAACATGCCGGAAGCCAAGCTCGCCCGCGAGGCGGAGATCTGCTATGCGACCGTCGCCATGGTGACGGACTACGACTGCTGGCACCCGGATCACGCCGCCGTCACGGTCGACGCCATCGTACGAACGTTGCAGGAGAACGCGGCAGCCGCCCGCCGCCTGGTGGCGGCGCTTGGCGAAGCGCTCGCGGCCGAGCGCGGCCCCTGCCCTGCCGGCTGCGACCGGGCGCTGGAGAATGCGGTGATCACGGCGCCGGAGGCCCGCGACCCTGCGATGGTGAAACGCCTCGACGCCGTCGCCGGCCGCGTGTTGGGTTAGTCCGGATCCCAACTTAATCACTTCCCTCAGGCGCCGGGCGCTCGCTCCGCGCGGTCTGCTTCGCAGCCCGGTCCCTGTCACGGCCGACGCCTTGCCGGTTGACGGGCGCGTTCCCCGGACCATGGTGCGGTGGAGGGCGGGGGCTCGGCGCGGCAGCATCGCGCCATGCAAAACGAAACCCCAAAGACATCGACAGCCGCAACGTTCGGACGCTCTTCGATCGCGCGGCTGCCGCCGGAACTGCGCGAGGCCGTCGATGCGGCCATTGCAGACGGCGCCACCATCGACGAAATCACGGACCTCATCCGAGGGGAGGGCGGCGCGTGCTCGCGCTCGGCCGTCGGCCGCTACGCCAAGGACATGCGCGACCTGATCCGCCAGCAGCAGGAGACCGACCGCGGGATCGAGATGTGAGTGCGGGCGCTCGGCGAGCGCCCGGAGGGCCGTGCCGGGCTCATCCTGATCGAGACCCTGCGGACTTTGACGCTCTCCACCATGGCTGATCTCAGCAAGCGCGAGACGCCGCCGACGCCGGAAGAGCTCGCCCGCCTGTCGCTGGTTCTCAGGCGCATCGAGGGCACCGACAAGCTCCGCCTCCAGCGGGAGCAGGCGGCGGCTAAGGCGGCGGCCAGGGCCGCGCCCGGCGCGGGCCAGGCGCCGGTCAGGAAGGGCCTCTCGCCCGAGGCCGTGGCCGCTATCCGCGAGGTCGTCGAGGGCAGGCCCCGCCCGCCCGAGCGCGCCGTCACATCGGCGCCGGTCGACCCGTGGAATCCTGCGGAATCCCACTTAATCCCACCTAATCCCGGACCAAAAAACGGTGCTTTGTCCGAGATGGACGGCGGAAGCGGATCGCGACGGTGATGGGATAGGGGGCTAACGCGAGCGTTCGACCTCGACGCCGACGCCTGCGGCATCCGGGAAGAGGTCGAGCTTCTCGACCCGCACCCACACGCTGCGCACACGATGGTTGGCAAGGCAGAACTCGACGATGCGGTCGGCCAGCGTCTCCACCAGATTGATGTGGCCGGATCGGGCGATGGCACGAATGCCGTCCACGATGGCCTCGTATGAGACGACGTTGGCGATGCTGTCCTTAATCGGCCGTTCGTCGTCAGTGACTTGCACGCGGACGTTGATCCGCACCCGTTGCGTGGCGTGGTGCTCGTGCTCGTGAACGCCGATCGAGCAGGGCACGACGAGATCGTGGATCAGCAGGTGGCGCAGCGCCGCCCCGCCCCGCGCCGCCGCGCTGGAGCTATCCGGCGCCGGGGCTCTGGTGGTCATTCCAGGATCCGTTCGCCCTGCGGCATCGCCCAGCCGAGATGCTGACCGCTGTCCAAGGCGATCATCTGCCCGGTGAGCGCGCGCGCCGCAAGGATGAAGCGTATGCCGTCGGCGATGTCGGCGGGCGCAACGCCGCGTTTCAACGGCGTGGCGTCGCATTGGGCGGCGAAGTGCTCGGGGCTCTGGCGGGAGCTCGGCAGGGTCGGGCCGGGGCCGATACCGTTGACCCGGATGCGGGGCGCAAGCGCGAGCGCCGCCGTTTGCGTGAGGGTCCAGAGCCCCGCCTTGCTGAGCGTGTAGGACATGAAGTGCGGCGTAAGGCTCCAGACGCGCTGATCGAGCATGTTGACGATGCAGCCCTCCGCCTCGTCCGGCAACGCCGCCGCGAACCTCTGCATCAGCACGAACGGCGCGCGCAGATTGACCGCCATGTGGAGATCCCAGCTCGCGCGGTCCGCGCTTTGCAGGTCGTCGTACTCGAAGGGAGAGGCGTTGTTGACGAGGCAGCCGAGGGGGCCGAGGGCGTCTGTCGCGCGCGCCACCAGGGTCTCCACCTCGGCCTCCTCGGCGAGATCGGCCCTGAGCGCTACCGCGCGGCCGCCTGCGCTCTCGATGCCTGCGACGACATCGGCGGCGGCGTCTCCCGATTCTCGGTGGTGCACCGCGACCGCCCAGCCGTCGCGCGCCAGCGCCTCGGCAATGGTGCGGCCGATGCGCGCCGCGGCGCCGGTGACCAGAGCCGCCCGCGGCATTGCGCCTGAATATGTGTCCGAAGCAGTCATCGATGGCCGGGCTAGCTGCCCGCCTCCCGCCGTCTCTCTTCTTGTTGGTAGAAGCGGAAGACCATGTCGGTCAGGGTGACGAAGCCCACCGCCTCGTTCCCGTCGACCACCACGCCGCGCGACAGGCCGAACCGGCCGAGGAGCCGGATCGCGTACTTGATCTCCATGTCTGCGTTCACGGTGAGAACCGGCTTCGACATGATCTCATAGACGTTCACGCGGTCGGGCGAGCGGTTGTGCGCGATCACCTTGTTGGCAATGTCGGAGTCCACGACGATGCCGTACTCGTCGCCGGGCCGCCGGCGCTCGACCACGAGGGAGCGCACCTGGTTCTCGCGCATCCGCTCGAGGGCTTCGTGAACCGTGGCCATGCCGTCGATCGGCGCCGGCATGGGCGACATCACGGCGCGCACCGTGTTGAATCGGGTGTCCTGGCTCGGGGCCGCCATGCCGGTGCTCGCCTTCATGCTCATATCTGGTCCTCGATTTCGTGCTTGATCTCCGGGATCTGGCTGGAGAGGCCGATGGCGTCCTCGATTGCGATCTGGAAGGCGATCCCCGTCCCCGACTTTTCCTCGAAGGCCCCTTCCGTTGCGATCTCCTCGAGGACGGCACGGCTCATATGCTCTTCGACGAGGAACATCACAATGTCGCGCTGGCCGCTCAGTCTCAAGCCGAGAAAGGTCTTCTCCGGCTCCAGCCCCTCGCCGCGGCATCCCGTGATGATGGTAGCCCCGGTCGCACCGCTGCGGCGACCGGCGTCGAGGACGGCTTCCGTCTCGCCGGCATCCACGAGCGCCATGATGAGCTTGAAACGCATTGTCTAAGCTCCTTTCCCGGATGATCGGCGCTTGCGCGCGGCTTGGAGCGCCGATGAGAGCTGGGCATAACCCAGCACCGCGATGACGGCAAAGACGCAGGCAAACGCGATGAGGCCGAAGCCGTCGAGCATCGGGCTGCGGCCGGGCACGTTGGCGGCAAGGCCGAGGCCCAGTGCTGCGACCAGCGGCACGGTCACGGTCGACGACGTGACGCCGCCGGAATCGTAGGCGAGCGCGATGATGCTGCGTGAGGCGAAGATCGTCAGCACGATGACGATCGCGTAGGCGGACATGAACAGATAGTGGAGCGGCAGCCCGGTGACGATGCGGACGGCCCCGAGCCCGACGCCGACCGCGACTCCGATGGCAACCGCGATGCGCAGGCCCCAGGGCCTGATCGTCCCGCCCGAGACGGCGGCCGCCTTGCGGGCGACGGCCATGAGCGAGGGCTCCGCGATGGTCGTGCCGAAGCCGATGGCGGCCGCAAACGCGTAGACCCAGCCGTAGTCGAGCCAGTGCGCGGTTGCGCCCTCGGCAAGGCCGAGGAAGGCCGGGTCGGTCAGCTGCGCCGCCATCGTCTTGCCGAGAGGGAAGAGCGCCTCCTCCAGCCCGATGAGGAAGAGTACGAGCCCGATCACGACATAGAGGAAGCCGACGGTGATCCGACCGAGATTCGCCGGGCGCCGGCGCAGGACGACGATCTGGAAGAAGAGCACGAGGCCGATCAGCGGTGCGACGTCCAGCACCGTATCCATGCCGGCCGACAATATGAGGGCAATCAGCTCCAATGCGCCGCCCTTTAGAACACCATGCCGAAGACGAGCACGAAGATGATGGGCGTGAGGCTCGCGTAGGCGATGAGGCCGAAGCCGTCGATCAGCGGGTTGCGCCCGCGGATCGCCGTGGCAAGGCCGACGCCGAGGGCCGTCACCATGGGTACGGTGATGGTGGACGTCGTAACCCCGCCGGAATCGTAGGCGATACCGACGATCTCGTCCGGCGCGAGGAAGGTGAGGCCCACCGCGACGATGTAGCCGCCGATGATCCAGTAGTGGAGCGGCCAGCCCTTGATAATGCGGAGCACGCCGAGCGTGATGCCGACGCCGACCGAGAGCGCAACCGTGTAGCGCAGCCCGAGGGCATAGGTATCCATGGCGTCGGGGTCGGCGGCGACGACGCCGGCGTCGGCGGCGACTCGGGCGGCCTCCGCCGTGACGGCGATCAGCGCAGGCTCCGCGACGGTGGTCCCGAAGCCGAGCGCGAAGGCGAAGACGAGCAGCCAGATCAGGCTGCCCTTGTGCGCAAAACCCTGGGCCAGCCCCTCGCCCAGCGGGAAGAGGCCCATCTCCAGCCCCTTGATGAAGAGCGCGAGCCCCAGCATCACGAGCACAAGCCCGCCGATCATACCGCCGAGATCGGGAAACGGCTGGCGCAGGATGGCAACCTGAAAGACGGCGACCACGACGACGATCGGGGCGAGGTCGCGAAGCGTGCCGAGCACGAGGCCGGCAATGGAGAGAAGGCCCGCCGCCGTCCGATTCTTCCTCAGACGGGCAAGTACGCGCTGCGCTTGACGACCAATCTTGGTGTCTACGTCAGCCGGCGCATTCATTGCGACTCGGGCTCCGATTCCTGTGCCATCTAACCACATGACCTCGGCACAAAAAGCCACCAGACCCCTGCCGATCCGGACCATGTTGCGGGCGACGGAATCGAGATTGCAGCGTATTCCTGCTACGGTTGAATGACGGTGCTCGTCGCGCCGGCAGAAACTATGGACCGACAAGCGGCGGAACGGCGGGGGAGACCATGGGGATCGACATCAACTGCGACATGGGCGAGGCCTACAGCATCTATACCTGCGGCGACGACGAAGCGATCATGCCCTACATCACCTCGGCCAACGTCGCCTGCGGCTTTCATGCCTCGGACCCGGTCGTCATGCATGCGACCGTCGTGCTCGCCAAGGAGCACGGCGTGAAGGTGGGGGCTCATCCGTCGTTCCCCGATCGGGACGGCTTCGGCCGGCGCTACATGAAGATGGACCGCAAGGAGCTGCGCGACGCCATCATCTATCAGTGTGGCGCCCTCAAAGGCTTCCTCGAGATGGAGGGGATGACGCTCAACCACCTGAAACCGCACGGCGCGCTCTACGGCGCCGCCTGGATCGACGAAGACGTGGCAACCGCCTGCGCCGAGGCGGCACAGGTCTTCGGCGTGCCCATGTACGGCACGACGGGCACCATGCACGAGACGATCTGGCCGAAGTACACGGATGTCGTGTGGGAAATCTTCGCCGACCTGGACTATGACGACGAGGGCCGCTGCATCATCACCCGCGAGCACAAGTCGGTGGCGCCCGAACAAGCGGTCGAGCAGATCATGCGCGTGGTCAAGGACGGCGTCATCCGCTCGGTCAACGGCAAGGACGTGCCGACGAAGGCGGAGACGATCTGCGTTCACTCGGACACGCCGGGTGCGGTCGCCGTCGCCAAGGCGGTGCGCCAGGCGGTCGACCCTTACATCGATCGGAACGGAGGATGAGCACGGTGGCAACGCAGGCGGGCGCCGGGGCGAGCGCCGATATCCGCGCTTCGAATTCCGGCATCATCCAGGCCTACCGGGCGAAGACGCCGGGCTCGGCGGCGCTCGCGGCCGAGGCCAGGGAGCTCCTTCCTTCCGGCATCGTCCACGATGCACGCCATCTGGAGCCTTACGGCATCTACGTCACGCGGGCCGAGGGTTCGCGCAAGTGGGACCGGGACGGCAACGAGTATGTCGATTACGCCGGCGGCCATGGCGCTCTGCTGCTTGGCCACGGTCGGCCGGAGGTCCTTGCCGCCATTCAGGACGCAGTGCCGGACGGCACGCACCCGGGCGCCAACCACGAGCGCGAAGTCCGCTGGGCGCAGATCGTGCGCGAGCTTGTGCCGTGCGCGGAGCGGGTGCGCTTCACATCCTCCGGCACTGAGGCGACCCACATGGCGCTCCGCCTCGCCCGCGCCCATACCGGCAAGAACAAGATCGTGCGCTTCAAGGGTCACTTCCACGGCTGGCACGACCACATGACCTCCGGCTACACCTCGCACTTCGACGGGGCGCCGACGGCAGGCGTGCTGCCCGACCTCGCAGCCCAGGTGATCCTGCTGCCACCCGGTGATCGGGAAGCCACGCGCGCCGCCTTCGAGGGCGACGACGATATCGCGGCGGCGATCCTGGAGCCGACCGGTGGCTCCTTCGGCCTCGTGCCCCATGTGCCGGAGTTTCTCGGCTTCCTGCGGGAGCTGACGGCGAAGCACGGCGCGGTGCTGATCTTCGACGAGGTGGTTACCGGGTTCCGCGTCGCCCCCGGCGGCGCGCAGGGGTATTTCGGCGTCACCCCCGACATGAGCACCCACGCCAAGATCATCGCCGGCGGCCTGCCGGGCGGCGCCGTGGCCGGGCGCAGGGAAATTCTCGACGACCTGGATTTCTATGCGACCAGGGAAAGCGGGCGCGAGAAGATCTTCCATCCCGGTACTTTCAATGCAAACCCCGTCTCCGCCGCCGCCGGCACGGCCGCGCTCACCATCGTGCGGGATTCGGACGCCTGCGAGCGGGCATCGGCCTTCGGAGCGGAGCTCAGGGCCGCGCTCAACGGCGTGCTGGAAGCGGAAGGCGTGCCCTGGTCGGTCTACGGCACTTTCTCCTCCTTCCACTTCTTCATGAACCCGCGCGGGCGCGCGATCCGGCCTGCTTCCTTCGATCCCCTCGACATCGACTATGCGGAGCTCAAGGATCGCCCGCCGGAACTCGTGAACAAGATACGCCTCGGCCTGCTGGTGAACGGCGTGGACATCCAGGGCTGGCCCGGCGGCGTGACGTCGGCTGTCAACACGGCGGATGACATTTCGGTCACCGCCGACGCCTTGCGCGAGACGATCCGCATGTTGCGCCGCGAGGGGGAGCTCTAGCCGGAACGCCCAGGCGCCCTGCGGCTCCGGCCAGCGCGGCCTCGGCGGCGGCCCTCGGCGCGGGAGCACGAATGGACACGCTCGAACGTTTCGCCGAAGCGAAGCTGGCTGCGCTCTCGGAGCAGCAGCTGCGCCGCACCCTCCACGAGACCGCGCCCTGCGGACCCGTCCGGGTCAAGCGGAACGGGCGCCCTCTGATCTCGTTCTGCAGCAACGACTATCTCAACCTGTCGCAGCACCCGGCGGTCAAGCGGGCGGCGGTCGAGGCCACCGAGCGCTGGGGCGCCGGAGCCGGCTCGTCGCGGTTGGTAACGGGCAACCATCCCCTCTTCGCGGAGCTGGAGCGCCGCCTGGCCCGGCTCAAGGGCACGGACGACGCCTGCGTATTCGGCTCAGGCTACCTCGCCAACCTCGGCATCGTTCCGGGTCTTGTCGGTTCCGGCGACCTGATTCTCGCGGACGAATTGAGCCACGCGTGCCTGCGCGCGGGCGCGGCGCTTTCGAGGTCGCACGTGGAGATCTTCCGTCACAACGACCTCGACCATGTGGAGGACCTGTTGGCGACCCACCGCGCCAGCCACGAGCGCGCGTTGCTGCTGACCGACGGCGTGTTCAGCATGGACGGCGACCTCGCGCCGGTCGCGGCTCTCGCCAAGATCGCGGCGGCCCATGACACATGGTTGATGACGGATGATGCCCACGGGATCGGCGTGGTCGGTGGCGGGCGCGGCTCGAGTTTTTGCGGCGGCGCCAAGACCGAGGTGCCGCTGCAGATGGGCACGCTGTCGAAGGCGGTCGGCGGCTATGGCGGCTATCTTTGTGCGTCGCAGGCGGTGATCGACCTGATCCGTACCCGGGCGCGGCCCTTCATATACTCCACCGGCCTGCCGCCAGGCGTCGTTGCGGCAGGCATCGCGGCCCTGGACCTGATCGCGAACGATCCCGGCCTGGTGGCGGCGCCGCTGCGCAAGGCGGCCTTCTTCTGCGCCCGCCTCAACCTCCCGGCGCCGGAAAGCTGCATCGTGCCGATCCTGCTCGGTGAGCCGGAGCGCGCCCTCGCTGCATCGCAGCTGCTGGAGGATGAGGGCTTTCTCGTCACCGCAATCAGGCCGCCGACGGTGCCGGAGGGCACGGCACGGCTCCGCCTCACCTTCAGCGCGGGCCATGACGATGCCGACATCGAGTGGCTGGCCGACATCGTGCGCGAACGCATCCTCGATCATGACGAGCGATGAGCACACTCTTCGTCACCGCCACGGGCACCGAGATCGGCAAGACCCTCGTCACCGCGGCGCTCTGCCATGAGCTTCGCGCGGCCGGCCGCGCGGTACGCGCGCTCAAGCCGGTGCTCAGCGGCTACGATCCGGCGACACTTGCTGACAGCGACCCCGGCGTCCTCCTCGCGAGCTTGGGCGAGGCGGTGACGGAGGAGGCGGTCGCCAGCACCGCGCCCTGGCGCTTCGCCGCCCCGCTTTCGCCCGACATGGCCGCGGCCCGTGAGGGACGCCGCCTCGACCTCGCGGAAATCCTCGCCTACTGCCGCGCCGCCGCCGGCGACCCGCTGCTGATCGAGGGCATCGGCGGGGCCATGGTGCCGCTCGACGAGCGGCACACCGTGCTCGACTGGATCGCGGAACTCGGCGCGCCTGCGTTGGTGGTGACGGGCAGCTACCTCGGCACCATCAGCCACACGCTCACGACGCTCGCCGCCATACGCGGGCGCGACATCCCCGTCGCCGGGCTGGTCATCAGCGAATCTGCGGAAAGCCCGGTGCCCCTGGCCGAGACGGCGGAGACCATCAACCGCCACGCGGGGCCGCTGCCCACCGTTCTGGTGGCGCGCCTCCCCGCTGGCCCCGCTCCCTGGCGCGAGGCCCCGCCAATCGCGCGTGCACTGGGCCTCCTGGACGCCTGAGGACGTGCCTTCTAACCACCCGTCAAGAAGCCCCGGTCTCAAAGGGGATTACGTCGCGATCCGGTGCGAGGAGCGCCGAACTGATCACCACGGCATGACTCGCAGCGCATATGAATTGATACGTGCGTCATATGATATGGCGGCATATCGGTCGTGATTGACTGTCAGTGTCGCGAGTGCGAGCCTAGCGAACTGACGCTCGGTCAGTCGGTCGACAGCGCGCTTCCCGACTCTCGACCGGTTGCTCGTTGCCTTGTTTGGCCACCGGTTGGGAAGTGCAGGAGAGGATATGAGGCAGTCGCGACAGCTCTCGCTTTAGCCCGCATTGAGAGCCGGCCTATATGGAACGTCGCCAAACGGGGCACCTGCGAGACCGGCAGAGGAGCGGTATCGCAAACGGTACTCGTGCGGAACCCTCGGAGACCGATCCGAGCAGCGTCCAAAGCAGCGCGCGCGCGATTCGCTACGGCCTCGGGCTCCTGCTCGTTGCGTTGTGCGTCGGTCTCGCGGCAGCGCTCTTCCTGACCATAGGGAGCGCGCATGCCGATGTCTTCCTGGTGGGCGCCAACGCGGCGTTTTGACACGTCGGCACAACGGCCTGCTTCGAACCGTCAGAGAAACTGGTTGGCGGCGGGGAACCCACGTGGCGCGGCGCGCCCGGCCTGGCCGCGCTTGCCGCGCCATTGGTCGAGCGCGGTCTCGGTGCGAACGCCAGCGCCGGAGCGCCAGCGCAGTCCTTCGACGCCGTCGAAGACCTGCGCGTCCGAGAGCGCGGCATCGCGGAAGCGCTGCAAGATCACGCCGCGGCCCCGCGTCATGGTCGGCACGTCGGCGGCGGGGAAGATCAGCAGGCGCCGGTTGCTGCCGACGACTGCGACGGTATCGCCGGCCGCCTCGACGCAGACCGCAGCCTCCGCCCCCTGCGCCACGTTGAGCACCTGCCGCCCGGTGCGGGTCTGGGCAACGGCATCGTCCTCGGAGACGAAGAAGCCGCGCCCGTCGCTCGCCGCCACCAGCAGCAGCCGGCCGGGCCGGTGAACGAAGAGCGCGACCGGCTCGTGGTCGTTGCCGAGGTCCACCATGAGGCGAACGGGCTCGCCGAAGCCGCGCCCGCCGGGGAGGCGATCCGCCGCGAGCGTGTAGAAGCGCCCGTTGGTGGCGAAGAGCAGCAGCTTGTCGGTGGTCTCGGCGTGAAAGCGGAAGCGCTCGCGATCGCCATCCTTGTAGCGCACCACCGTATCGTCTTCGGCATGGCCCTTGACCGCGCGAATCCATCCCTTGGCCGAGCAGGTCACCGTGACCGGCTCGCGCTCCACCAGCGCCTCCACGGGGACCGTCTGCGGCGGGGGCGCCCCGCCAACGGCGGTGCGGCGTGCGCCGAGCACAGTCTCCTGCCCGAAGCGCTCCTTGATTTCTGCGATCTCGGCGAGGAGCACGGTTTTCTGCCGGCGTGCGCTCTTCTCGAGTTTTTCGAGCTGAGCGCGTTCGACCTCCAGCGCCTCGTGCTCGCGCCCGATCGCCGCTTCCTCGAGCCTGCGCAGCGCGCGCAGGCGCATGTTGAGGATCGCGTCCGCCTGCACGTCGCTGATCCCGAATGCGGCCATCAGCGCCGCCTTGGGCTCGTCCTCCTCGCGGACGATGCGGATCACTTCGTCGAGGTTGAGGTACGCGACCAGATAGCCGCCGAGCACATCGAGTCGGTGGGCGATCGCCGCCAGCCGATGGGCGGTACGTCGCAACAGGACCGTGCGCCGATGGTCGAGAAACGCCTGAAGCACCTGCTTCAGCGTCATCACGCGGGGAATGCCCGCCGCATCCAACATGTTCATGTTGAGCCCGATGCGGTTCTCCAGCTCGGTCTGGCGGAACAGCATCTCCATCAAGAGCTCCGCCTCGACGGTGCGGCTCTTGGGCTCGAGCACGATCCGCACGTCCTCGGCCGATTCGTCGCGGACGTCGGCGAGCAGGGCGAGCTTGCGGGCCTGGAGGAACTCGGCGATGCGCTCGATGAGGCGCGCCTTCTGCACCTGGTAGGGAATCTCGGTGACCACGATCTGGTACTGGCCGCGGCCGATGTCTTCCTTCTCCCAGCGAGCACGGACGCGAAAGCCGCCGCGCCCCGTGGCATAGGCGTCTACGATCTGCGCGCGGGCTTCCACCAGCACGCCACCCGTGGGGAAGTCCGGTCCCGGCACGAGCGTCACCAGCGCCTCGTCGGAGAGCCTTGGGTCCTTCAGCAACGCAGTGAGCGCGTCGCAAAGCTCGCCCGCATTGTGGGGCGGGATACTGGTGGCGAGGCCGACGGCGATTCCCGCAGCCCCGTTGGCGAGCAGGTTGGGAAAGGCTGCCGGCAGCACCACCGGCTCGCTGTCGCCGCCGTCATAGGTCTCCCGGAAATCGACGGCGTCCTCGTCGAGGCCGTCGAGCAGGGACTGCGCAACCTCTGTGAGGCGCGCCTCGGTGTAGCGCATCGCCGCGGCGTTATCGCCATCGACGTTACCGAAATTGCCTTGGCCTTCGACCAGCGCGTAGCGCGCAGCGAAGGTCTGGGCGAGCCGCACCAGCGCGTCGTACACCGCAGAATCGCCGTGGGGATGGTACTTGCCGATCACGTCGCCCACCACGCGCGCGCACTTCTTGAAACCCGCGTCGGGGTCGAGCTTCAGCACCCGCATGGCATAGAGAAGGCGGCGCTGGACCGGCTTGAGCCCGTCACGCACATCGGGCAGCGAGCGCGCGGTGATGGTGGAGAGCGCGTAGGCGAGGTAGCGCTCGCTCAGCGCATCGCTGAGCGGCACTGGGAGGACCGCGCCTTCCGTCGCGATATCGTCTGCGATTCGCGCCATAGCCAGCGCTATAGCACAGACAGCATGCCGTTCATGATTCTTGCCTCACATGCGCAGCCGGCGACGAGGTCGCGCCAGTCTGCAAGCGATCGATGAAGCGCTCCCTGGCGGGCGGCATGCGGCCGCCCTGGCCGCCGAACACGTGTTTCTCCAGGAACCATCCGGTCAGCCTGAGGCCCGCGACGATATCGGCGGCAGTGGCGGAGCCGGTGTCGCCCTCCGACAGTGCAAGGAAGGGTGGCAGCGGGAGCAACTTCTCCACAAAGGGCGCGCCGGCCTCACGCGAGACCGCCCGACCGCTGCGCGGCGACACATAGGCCAGCCCCTCGACCGCGCCGGTCGCCGCGCAGGCCGAGAGGTCGAGACCGAAACCGAGCTCGCCGAGCAGCACGAGTTCCCAGCGGACCACCGTCTCGGCCCAACGCTCGTTCGCTTCGAGGGCGTCGAGCAGATGCCCGAGGGCGCGGTAAACCTGTGGATAGGGATGCCTCTCCGCCAACGTCGCCTCTGTCAGCGCGCAGACGGCGGCAAGCGCCGCAAGACGGGGCGGATCGTCCAGCAGCACGCTTGATTGTGCGCGCACGAGCTCGCATGTGTAGCGCCCGAGATGCTCGGCGAGGCGCGCCTGCCAGCGTGCCGCGAGCGTGTTGCCCGGCTCGTAGAGCCCGCGCCCCCGGCGGCCGCGCGCGCCCTGCACGAGGCCGGCATGGCGGCCGTGATGCTCGGTCAGCAGCGAGACGACGGCGGCGCTCTCGCCATGGCGGCGGGCGGAGAGGACGATCCCCGTATCGCTCCATTCCATGCCGCCTGCCCCCAAAAACTTTCTCCAACGCGGCGCCAGCCGCGGGCGACAGTCGAGGTGTAGCACATGAAGGGAGGGCCGGGCCGCAAGGCCCGGACGGCGCGAAGGCGCCGCGCGCCGAATGGCGCGTAGCCAAGCGAGCGGAGCGAGCGCCCGGCGATTGAGGGATATGAAAGAGCGCGCCCGTCGCGCTTGCAACGCGTCCGTCCCTCCGCCATGATCGGTGCCGCTCTGGGGGAGCCGTACGCGGCTGAGAGGTCGGACCCACTCCGACGACCCCTTGAACCTGATCCGGTTAGGACCGGCGTAGGAAACGAGACATGACCCCACCAGAACACCCACACTCCGAGTCGGACTACGCCGTCCGCGTTGAAGGCGCACGATTCGGATTCGAGGGCACGCTCCTCTTCGACGGTTTGGAGCTCGCTCTGGAGCGAGGCCGGTGGACCTGCCTTCTGGGTCCGAGCGGCGTCGGCAAATCGAGCCTGCTGCGGGTCATCGCGGGCCTGGGGCGGCTGGAAGCCGGCAGCCTGAGCATTCTGAGCGGTGCGTCGGTCGCCTACATGGCGCAACAGGACCTGTTGATGCCGTGGCTCAGCGCGCTCGGCAACGTCTCCCTCGGCGCCCGCTTGCGCGGCGAGAAGCCCGACCGGGCCCGCGCGCTCGCCATGCTGGATCGCGTGGGCCTGGGCACCGAGGCCGATGCGCTCCCGCATACGCTCTCCGGCGGAATGCGCCAGCGGGTGGCGCTTGCCCGCACCCTGATGGAAGACCGGCCCATCGTCCTCATGGACGAGCCGTTCTCGGCCCTCGACGCGATCACGCGGATACGACTGCAGGAGCTTGCCGCCGGCCTGCTCGCCGGGCGCACGGTGCTGCTGGTGACCCACGACCCGCTGGAAGCGCTGAGGCTCGGCGAGCGCATCTACGTTATGGCCGGCAGGCCGGCCTCACTGCACAGCGCGCCCGCGCCGGACGGTCCCCCGCCCCGGAAGCCCCGCGACCGGTCCTTGCAGGCGATGCATGCAGAGCTGCTGGAACGGCTCACGGCGGCCGACGATGCCGGGGCCGACCGGCGGCCCACGTGATGGCGGCAGCCCGGAATGCACGCCCTCAGGCTAACGACGGTCTGCGGCCTTCTGGTCCTGGTCTGGCAGGCGGTCGTCTGGCTCGCCGAGACTCCCCACTACATCCTGCCGGGGCCGGCGCGGGTGGGTGCGACCTGGTGGCACCATGCCGGGCTGATCCTGAGCCATGCCCAGACGACGGTGCTGGAAATCGTCTTGGGCCTCGTCCTCGGCACGCTGCTGGGCGTCGTCAGCGCCCTGGTGCTCACCTATGTCCGGCCGGCGCGGCTCTGGCTCCTGCCGGTGCTGGTCGCGTCCCAGGCGGTGCCCGTCTTCGCGCTGGCGCCGATCCTCGTTCTCTGGCTCGGCTACGGGATCGCGTCGAAGGTCGCGATGGCGACACTCATCATCTACTTCCCGGTGGCGGCCAACTTCTTCGACGGCCTCCGGCGGACCGAGCCGGGCTGGCTCGACCTCGCGCGTGCCATGGGCGCGAGCCCATGGCGGACGCTCTGGCGCATCCGCGTGCCGGCGGCCTTGCCCGCATTGGCCTCCGGCGTCCGCGTCGCCGCGGCGGTGGCACCTATCGGCGCCGTGGTGGGCGAGTGGGTGGGCTCGAGCGCCGGCCTCGGCTTCCTCATGCTGCACGCCAACGGGCGTATGCAGATCGACCTGATGTTCGCCGCGCTGCTCACCCTCGCGGTCTTCGCCGTGGCGATCTACTTCATCATCGACCACGTGCTGCGCCGGGCCCTTCATTGGCAACCGGACACGTGAGCTTTCAACAGGGAGGATGACACATGCGAAGAATTGCCAAGACACTCCTGGTGGCGGCGACCTTGTGCCTGGCTGCGGCCGTGTTCGCCCCCAAACCTTCCGTCGCGGCCGACAAGCTCACCCTGATGCTCGACTGGTTCATCAACCCCGACCACGCACCCCTCTTCGTCGCGCTGGAGAAGGGCTACTTCGCGGATGAGGGGATCGAGGTCGAGCTCATCGCGCCGGCCGACCCCAATGACCCGCCCAAGCTGGTCGCCGCCGGCAAGGCGGACCTCGCAGTCTCCTACCAGCCGCAGCTTCACCTGCAGGTGGCCGAGGGGCTGCCGCTGGTGCGGATTGCGACGTTGGTAGCGACCCCGCTGAACACGCTGCTGGTGCTCGCCGACGGGCCCGTCCAGTCGATCGCCGACCTCAAGGGCCGCACGGTCGGCTACTCGGTCGGCGGCTTCGAGGACGCGCTGCTCGGCGCCATGCTCGAGCGCCACGGCCTCGGGATCGAGGACGTGACGCTGGTCAACGTCAACTTCTCGCTCTCGCCGTCGCTGCTCTCGGGCCAAGTCGATGCCGTGATCGGCGCCTACCGCAACTTCGAGCTCAACCAGATGGACATCGAAGGGCACACCGGCCGCGCCTTCTATATCGAGGAGGAGGGCGTGCCCCCCTATGACGAGCTCATCGTCGTCGCCCATACCGACCGGCAAGGCGACCCGGCGATGCGGCGCTTCGTCGATGCCCTGGAGCGCGGCGTCCAGTTCCTCATCAACCACCCGGACGAGTCCTGGCAGCTCTTCCTGCGCGGCCGCGAGGAGCTCGACGACGAGCTCAACAAGCGCGCCTGGCGCGACACGTTGCCGCGCTTTGCGCTGAGGCCCGCGGCGCTCGATACCGCGCGATACGAGCGCTTCGCGGCCTTCCTCCAGGCCCAGGGGCTGATCCCCGAGGCGCTCCCCGCCTCGGCCTACGCGGTGGAGCTGGACTAGCCCTGGCCCGCGCCGATTCGCCCGGCGAACGCGAGCACCGCGCGGGCGAGGGCCTGCTTCTCCGTGCGCACGGTCATCATCGTGGCCGTGACCTCGACCGCGACGCCGGATGCGGCGATCCCTGACGCCAGCGTACTGTCCGCCTCGTCGAGTACGAGCCCGTCGATCAGCCCGCCGTAGTGCTCGGCGATCGCCGTGGCGCTCGGCGCGATGCCGCGCTCTGCCATCATCTTGGCCGTCGGCCCCTTGACCGCCTGCCCGCCGATAATCGGGGAGACGGCGATCACCGGCGCCTCGCAGGCCGTGAGTGCTGCGCGCACCCCGGGGACGGCGAGGATCGGGTCGATGCTGATGTAGGGGTTCGACGGGCAGATGATGACGGCGCCGAGATCGGGCGTCGCGAGCGCATCGAGGAAAGCGCTAGATGCACGGGCCTTATCGGCCCCCTCGTGGCTAAAGCCCAGCGCCTTCGGCCGGCAGCGCTCGCGGACGAAATAGTGCTGGAAGGCGAGCGGGCCTTCCGGCGTCTCGACGACGGTTGGCACCGGATCGTCGCTCATGGGCACGACGCGCGCCTGGATGCCGAGCCTCGCGCACAGTGCAGCTGTGACCGCGCTCAGGCTCTCGCCCGCCCGCAGCCGCCGGGTCCGCTCGATATGGATGGCGAGGTCCTTGTCGCCGAGGAAGAACCAGGTCTCACCGCCGAGGGCGCCAAGGGCCTCCATGAAGGCGCCGCTCTCCCCTGCCCGCCCCCAGCCAGTCTCCGGGTTCGCGAGCCCGGCGAGGGTGTAGGTGAGCGTGTCGAGATCGGGGCAGACCTTGAGGCCGAGATGCTCGAAGTCGTCGCCGGTATTGGCGACGATGGTGAGCCAGGCGGGGTCGTCAAGCACGTCGCAAAGCCCGAGAGCGAGCTTGGCGCCGCCGACACCCCCGGAGAGCGCCACGTAGCTGGCGCTCACGACGGAGCCCGAGCGTAAGCGCCGCGCACCTTAGCGGAAGAGGTCATCGGCCTCGTCGCGGATGAGGGCGGCGCCGGCATTCCCCGGCCCTGCGGCGGCGAGACCGCGCACCACCACCACCGGCATACCCTCGTCGGCCTCGCCCTGGAGCAGCGAGGCGGCGGCGGCGAGCTCGTCCGCGAGCCCCACCTGGGTAACCTCGAGCGGGCGGCCGAAGAGATCGTCGCGCCCCCGGAGGTCGAGCAGCGAGGGCAGCCCGGCAGCGCCGAGCGCGAGGCCCACGGTGCCCACCCGCCAGGCCCGGCCCACGCTGTCGTTGACGATGACGGCGCAATCCGCGCCGAGCCGCTCACGCAGCCCCTCCCTGATACGCCGCGCGCTGCCGTCTGGATCGCGGGGAAGCAGCAACACCCGCTCGTCGGTACCCGCCGGCTCCACGTTGGAATTGTCGATGCCAGCGTTCGCCATGACGAAGCCCAGCCGATGCTCGACGATGATGACGCCGGGGCGATGACGGACCACCCGCCGCGATTCGCTCAGGATGAGCTCGACCATGCGCGGGTCCTTGGCCGTGCGCGCGGCAAGCTCGCGCGCCTCGGCACCGGGCTCGACCTTGGCGAGGTCGGCGTAGCGCCCCTCGCTCTTGGAGACGATCTTCTGCGCGACCACGAGGACATCGCCTTCGGCAACGGCCTCGCCGGCGCGCGCTAAGCCGTCCGCGATCAGAGCCGGAAGGTCGTCGCCGGGCTGGACCATGGGGATGCCCGGCAACGCGAAGAGCGAGAGCGCACGAGGGCGTGCGGACCGCGCGGTCATCGCTGCGCGCCGCCTCCGCCGGCCCCGCTCCAGCTCGTGACCCGTTCGATCCTGATCGCGATCACGGGGAGCGGCGCCAGGTCCATCGCGCGATACTGCTGATACTTGGCGCGGAGGAGCCGCTGTGCGTCGTCGTGCTCGGCGCCCTCCTCCAGCAACGCCGCCCGGCCACGCACCATGACCCAGCGAAGCCGCGTCCAGTCTTCATCGTCATAGTGATCGGCGGTGAGCGTGACGTGCGGGTTTTCGGCGATGTTGCGCAGGCGCTTGAGCGGCCTCCCACTCTTCGGCTTGCGGTCGATGGCGATATAGACGGAATCGCCTTCGATAGCGAAGCACACCGGCACGACGTGGGGAACGCCGGCGGCATCGGCCGTCGCAAGGTGGGCGACGCGCCGGCTTTCCAGGAAGGCCCGCTCGCCCTCTCCGAGGACGGCCGCCCTGCCCTCGCCCATGGGACCCCGCCGCCGGTGTTAGACGTCCGCGAGCGCCTCCTTGATCCGCCCGATGGCCTCGATGTGGGCGCCGGGACTGGTAAGTCCGGAATTCATCGTGTTGATCGAGAAGTGGGTGGCGCCGAGCGCCTTCCAGCCCTCCGCCTCGGCGCGCCACTGCTCGGGCGTTTTATCCTGCACGTCGAGCCAGGTCTCGATCCCGACCTCGGCCGGGTCGCGGCCGGCCTCGCGGATATAGCTGCGAAACTTCTCGACCTCGGCCGCGCCTTCCTCGTCCGGCGCGAAGAGAGGGAACCACCCGTCGCCCAGCCGCGCGGTCCGCCGGAGGACAGAATCGGCATGGCCGCCGAACCAAATCGGGATAGGCCGCTGGACCGGGAGCGGGTTCAGCCCGGCATCGGTGATGCGGTGGTCCTGCCCCTCGAAGGTTATGAGCTCGTTGGTCCAGAGCAGCCGCATGACCTCGATCTGCTCCTCGATGCGCCTAGCGCGGTCCCCAAAATCCATGCCGAGCGCTTCGTATTCCACGTGGTTCCAGCCGATCGCCACG
Organism: Alphaproteobacteria bacterium; assembly: GCA_965262755.1. GTDB lineage: Bacteria > Pseudomonadota > Alphaproteobacteria > UBA828 > UBA828 > WTGU01. Next base: position 4,837,566 of record OZ253557.1, read on the forward strand.
CCGAGCCGGAGCCTGCCGCCGCAGAGCACATCGAGCGCCGCCGCCTGCTTGGCCACCAGCGCGGTCTGCCGCTGCGGCAGGATGATGATGCCGGTGACGAATTCCATCCGCTGTGTGACGGCAGCGAGAAAGCCGAACAGCACGAACGGCTCGTGAAACGAGTCGGTGTGCTTGTAAGGCCCCCGGAGCTCGTGCGTCGCGGCATTGCCGCCCAGCACGTGGTCGAAGGCGAGCACGTGTTCGTAACCCAACGCTTCGGCCGCTTGCCCATAGTCGCGCACGACCGCGGGATCGTTGCCGATCTCGGTCTGCGGAAAAACGACACCAAGCTTCATTCGGAGCCTCCTTCGATCACGGTTGTGCGCGGCCGGCGCGGCCACGGCGCGGCATGCTATCATGCATCGTTAGCGCGGCATCCTCGGACCTCGGCGGAGTGGCCGCGCACCGGCAGGGCAAAGGAGAGACGGAATGGCGGATAGCGACACGTGGCGCGGCAAAGTCGGCGGCATGACCGACGAAGAGGTCGATGAATTCCTCAAGGGGCCCCACCTCTGCCGGCTTGCCTGCCTCGACGAGGAGGGTTGGCCCTATATCGTGCCGCTCTGGTATCAGTATCGCGACGGCGGCTATTACGTCATTCCGCGCGCGCGCTCCGTCTGGGCCAAGCACATCCAGCGAGATCCTCGGATCAACATCTGTGTCGACATCTGGCCGTCGATGCAGAAGGTGATGGCCAGGGGGAAGGCCGAGATCGTCGAGGAGCCCAATACCGGCGGCAAGTGGGTCGAGATCGCGACCGAGATGTCGCTGCGCTATCTCGGCGAGAACGGCCCGAAGTACCTGGAGCCGACGCTGGTAGAGCCCCGCTGGCTCATCTTCATGCGGCCCGATTCGCAGATGACCTGGCAGGGCGTGGACTGGGCCAACCGCTACAAGCACACGGCGTGGTAGCCGCGGCCAACGGCACGCACCGGCCGGAGCCAGCGGCTGGTCCTTAGCGCGCCGCAGCGCACCGGCATCCAAGTAGACAAAAGGGCCGATGACCGGCGACGCCGAAAGCCGGGCGCACGCCGCCGCGGGAGCCGCCCCGAAGATCGGCGTGCGCGCGGTCGCCTACCTGCTGTTCGCGGGCGCGCTCTACGGCCTGCTCTTCTCGATCAACAAGGTCGCGACGACCAATGGGGTGCCGGGCCTCGCCTACGTCTTCTGGCACACGCTAGGGGCGGGGCTGATCCTGTGGCTCGTCTGTCTCGCGACCCGCACGCCAGTCGGCTTCGACCGCGCGCATCTGCGTCTCTATTTCGTCGCCGGCGCGCTCGGCATCTCGATCCCGGTATCCCTGCTCGCCCATGTGGCACCCAATCTGCCGGCGAGCCTCGTGGTCATGGTCACCTGCCTCTCGCCCACCTGCACCTATCTGATGGCGATGGCGCTCCGCATGGAGCGCTTCCGGCTGCTCAGCACCGGCGGGGTGGCGCTCGGCCTCGCCGGGATCCTGATTCTGGTGGTGCCGGGCATCACGTTGCCGAGCTTCGCCGAGGTGAGCTGGCTGCTGCTGGCGCTGCTGGCGCCGGTCTGCTTCGCCGCGTTCAACATCGCGGGCGCGATCCTGTGGCCGCCCAAGGCGCATTCGTTGGGGCTCGCGTGCGGTATCCAGCTCGGCGGCGCGGTCGTGCTCGTGCCCGTGATGCTCGGCACGGGCGAGACCTATCTCTTCCCCGGCCCCCTGCTCGCCGGCGATCTCGCAATCCTGGGCGCGACCGGGGTCACCGCACTGGTCTGGTACCTCATCTTCGAGATCCTCAGGCTGGGCGGCCCGCTCTTCCTCTCCCAATTCGGCTATATCGTGGTGCTGACGGGATTCGGCTGGGGGGCGGCGATCTTCGGCGAGCGCCTGAGCAACTCGGCCTGGATTGCGGCCGCCCTGCTTCTGGCGGGCCTCGCGGTGCTCACCTGGTCCAAGCGCCACAGGAGCGCCTAGTGTTGTGTCCCAGAGATATATGAGCAAAGTCTCTGGACTTTTGCGAGTATTGAGTCTGCGGTTGCGGTCCACATGAAAGGAGTGGCTTTGGCGTTGTAGTGGTGGACGAAGAGATCGATCTTGTTCACCAGTTCGCTGACGTTGGAGAACGAGCCGCGTCGAATGGCCGTTTGAGTGATGATGCCGAACCAGCGCTCGACCTGGTTGAGCCACGAGGCATAGGTGGGTGTGTAGTGGATGTGGTATCGCGGTCGCCTTGCGAGCCAAGCTCTGACCTTCGGGTGCTTGTGGGTGGCGTAGTTGTCGGCGATGAGGTGAACGTCGAACGGTTCGGGGACGTTGGCGTCGATGTGGCGTAGGAAGGCGAGAAACTCCTGGTGGCGATGGCGCTTCTTGCACTGGGTGATGACCTGTCCGGTGGCGATGTCGAGGGCGGCGAACAGGGTGGTGGTGCCGTGACGGACGTAATCGTGGGTGACCCCTTCGACGTAGCCCAGCCCCATCGGCAGCATCGGTTGGGTGCGGTTGAGCGCCTGGACCTGGGTTTTCTCGTCGACACAGAGCACGACGGCGTGGTCGGGCGGGTTGAGATAGAGGCCGACGATATCGCGCACCTTCTCGACGAAGAAGGGGTCGTTGGAGAGCTTGAAGTAGCGCTGGCGGTGGGGTTGGATGGCGAACAGACTGAACCAGCGTTGCACGGTGCTCTTGGAGACGCCGCTTTGCTCGGCCATGGCGCGCACGCTCCAATGGGTGGCGCCATCGGGTGGTTTGGTCTGGAGCGCGGTGTTGATGACCTCGGCGACCCGTTCATCGTCATGGGTTCTGGGCCGGCCCGCGCGCAGTTCATCGTGCAACCCCTCGATCCCTTGCATGCGATAGCGCTTCCGCCACTTGCCAACGGTGGCATCGCTCAGGCGCATGCGCCGGGCGATCGAGGCGTTCGCCTCGCCCTGGGCGCAGGCGAGAACGATTTGCGCACGCCGCACCACTCCATGAGGCAAGGAGCGAGAGTTGGCGAGGCTGAGGAGCTGATCTTTCTCGTCGTCCGTGAGAACGACGGGTTCGATGGGGCGACCACGGGGCATGGGCAGACTCCTGACAGGAAACTGCCCATACATATATCATCTATCTCTGGGACATCACACTAGCGGGTGTGGAAGGAAAGTGGATGACGATCAGACTGCTTCAGATCGACACCTTCACCGACCGTGTGCTGGGCGGCAATCCGGCTGCGGTCTGCCCCCTCGACGCCTGGCTGGACGAGGCGACGATGCAGGCCATCGCGGCCGAGAACAATTTGTCGGAAACCGCCTTCATGGTGCCGGAAGGCGAGGGCTATCGCTTGCGCTGGTTCACGCCCAATGTCGAGGTCGATCTCTGCGGCCACGCCACGCTCGCCGCCGCCTTCGTCGTGTTCGAGGAGCTGAGGCCGGGCTCGGAGAGCGTCGCGTTCGAGACGCTGAGCGGCCGGCTCACGGTCACCCGCGACGGCGAGGCGCTCGTCATGGATTTTCCCGCCCAGCCGGCCAAACCGACGCCGGCACCGGCGGTGCTCGCGCAGGCGCTCGGCACGGCGCCGGACGAGGTGCTCGCCGGCGCCGACTGGATCGCGGTGTTCGAGACGGCGGCGCAGGTTGCGGGCCTCAGTCCCGACCAGACGCTGCTGACGACCCTCGACCGGCGCGGCGTGGTGGCGACAGCGCCGGGCGACGAGGGCGACGCAGACTACGTGCTGCGCTTCTTCGCGCCCAAGAACGCCGTACCCGAGGACCCGGTTACCGGCAATGTGCAGACCGCGCTAGTGCCCTACTGGGCGGGCAGGCTCGGCAAGCGACGGCTCGCCGTGCGCCAGCTTTCGGCGCGTGGCGGGCGGATGGTGTGCGAGGATCGCGGCGAGCGGGTGTCGATCGCGGGCCGCGCGGTGCGCTACATGGACGCAACCATCTCGGTCGACGGCTAACGCTGAGCCGCGCCCCCGGTCGTTAGCCTGCGCAGTCCATGCAGCGGGCGATGGTCGGGTCGATGGCGAGGCGCTTGGCCGGAATCCGCTCTCCGCAGTCGACGCAGTAGCTGTAGTCGCCCGTATCGAGCCGGCGCAGCGCTGCATCGATGAGCGGCAGGCGCGCGCGGCGGCGCGCCTCCACCGTTTGCGCCATCGCCTGCACCTGCATGGCGTCCATGCGCGACACGCGGCCGACGCTCTGCTGATCGAGCGTGACCGGGCGCCGCTCGTCCGCCGCTGCGTCGCTCAGCGCAAGAAGATCGGCACGCTCCCGTTCGAGGCTCTCCCGAATCTTTTTCGGATCGCGCGTGGGGCGGGCGGTCATGGGCGGCGTTGGCGCATCACGGGGAGGATTGTAGACGATCGAGCGGAGCAATCGAAGGCGGCATACAGAGGCACGCATTTCTAGCGACGTCCGGGCGGCGCGCTTGACGCGCTCGCCTGCCCCGCCGCACCCTGCAAGGCGAGAGGAATAGAAGGGGGAAACCGATGGCGACCGGCGCAATCGTGGTCACCGGATCGGCCGGGCTGATCGGATTCGGCGTCGCGTCCCGGCTTGCGCGGGAAGGACGCACCGTGATCGGCACCGATCGTATCCAGCCGCGGGAGGACGGCGGGTTCCCCTCGACGGATGCGGAGCTTACCGATGTCCACAAGCTGCACGCGATCTGCAGCGGCGATATCGCCGCGATCGTCCACTGCGGGGCGGTCTCCGGCCCCATGCTGGGCCGCGACAATCCGCGTGCAGTGATCGAGACCAACGTCGCAGGCACCGCCAATGTGCTCGAGATCGCCCGTCAGCGCGGCGTCCGCCTGGTGTTCTGCTCGTCGACATCGGCCTACGGCAACACGGCTACAGGCCTCGATCCGGTGCCGGAGGACGCGGCGCTCGCGGCGAATGACGTTTATGGCGCCACCAAGGCGTCCGGAGACATCCTCACGCGCGCCTACGTGGCGCAGACCGGCCTCGACGCCGCCGTGCTGCGTTTCTCCTGGGTCTACGGGCCGCGCCGGCGTACCAGCTGCGTGGTGCGCGAGATGATTCAGGACGCGCAGGCCGGGCGGGCCACCGCGCTCCCCTATGGCAGCGGCTTCACGCGCCAATATGTTTATATCGACGATGTCGTGGGCGCCGTGATCGCGGCGCTCGGCACAGGCGAGTTCGGGTCGCAGCGCGCGTTCAACATCACCGGCGGCCAGCGCCTAGAGTTCGGGGAGATTGCGGACGCCGTCAGGCGCGCGCTGCCGGAGGCGCAGATCTCGCTCGGCGAGGGCGCCGATCCCGAGGACCAGAGCCACGGACGGTTCGATATCTCGGCCGCCGCGCGCGTCCTCGGCTGGCAGCCGAAGGTCGCGTTCGAAGATGGTGTGCGCGACTACGCACGCTGGCTCGCCGAGAACCCGGTGTAGGGCGTGCGCGGGCTCCGGGAGCCTTCGGCAACAACGAAACGACAAGAATTCAGAGGGAGAATCGCCATGCTACGCGCAGCGGTCATCGTGCCGTTTCCCTTCGACGAGGAGGGCCTCGACTACAGGCGTGCCGAAATGGAGCAGGTCGAGCTCTCAGGCCAAGTCACCTTCGACTATAAGCCGCTCAAGGCAGGCCCGAAGCACTTCATCGGCCGTCACGACGAGATGCTGGTCGAATTCGCTATCTTCGAGGCGGGCATCGCTCTCGCCGAGGAAGGCTATGACGCCATCACGGTCAACACGCTGAGCGATTCCGGCGTCCCCGAGCTGCGCGCGGTGCTGGACATCCCCGTGGTCTCGAACGGCAAGTCGTCGCTCCTCTACGCGCTCACCCTCGGCACCCGATTTTGCGTGATCGCGCAGACCGACCCGGCCTATCCGCAGTACACCGACGCTTGGCTCGCCTTCTACAAGAACCTGATGAAGAAGTTCGAGATCGCGCAGTTCTGCAGCTCGATCGAGCTGTTCGAGGCGCAATCGGACATGAAGGCACTGTTCGCCGGCCGCGAGGCCGAGGTCTTCCCCAAGATGAAGGAAGCCTGCGAGAGGGGCCTCGCCAAGGGGGCCGACGTGATCGTTCTCGGCTCCACGACTCTCTCTCAGGCCGGCCCTTATCTCTCGGAGAACTTGCCTGTCCCGGTGGTCAATCCGGGACCGCTCTCGCTGAAGATGGTGGAGATGGTGCTCGGCCTCGGGCACTGCCACAGCCCGGTGGCGCATCCCAAGCCCGCCGTGCCCCGCCCGAAGATGATCCGCGCCATGCTGGACGCCGCCCGCGCTCATCAGGATGCCGACGATTAGCCGGCGCGGAGTCGCGGCGGGCGCCGGTGGGCCGGCGGCCTGGGACGCCGGCCTTTACGACCGCTCGTTCGGCTTTGTCTCGGCCTTTGCCACGGACATGGTCGAACTGCTCGCGCCCGAGCCGGGCGAGCGGATCGTCGATCTCGGCTGCGGTACCGGGACGCTGACCGCCGCCATCGCCGCACGTGGCGCCGATGTGATCGGCATCGACGGCGATAAGGCGATGGTCGAGCGTGCGCGTGCGCTTCACCCGACGCTGACGTTCGAGCATGCCGACGGGCGCGACTTCGCCGTCGAGGGGCACGCCGACGCGGTCTTTTCCAACGCCGCGCTCCACTGGATGAAGGAGGCGCCGCCGCAGGTCATCGCCTGCGTGGCGCGGGCGCTCAAGCCCCGCGGCCGGTTCGTCGCCGAGATGGGCGCGCACCGCAACGTGCGGATCATCACCGACGCGCTTTACCAGGCGCTCGCCGAGGAAGGCGTCCCGGCCGAGGCGGTGGACTTCCCCTGGTATTTTCCGCGCACAAGCCACTATGTCGGCTTGCTGGAGGATGGCGGCTTCGACGTGACGCAGCTCTACTACTTCGCCCGCCCGACGCCGCTCGACGACTGCCCGAACGGCCTCGCCGACTGGATCGTCATGTTCGGCCAGAACTTCACCGACGCGGCACCGCTTGGCCGCGTGCCGGCGGTCATAGACCGTACGATTGAGCTCACTCGCGACCGGCTCTGTCCGGACGGCCGCTGGATCACCGACTACACGCGCCTTCGCTTCGTCGCCCGCCGCGTAGTCGAGGACTGAGCGCCACGGCTGCGAGCGAGCCGCCCCAATCTCGCCACATTGACCGCCTACGTCGGGCAGTGACAGACTTTAGGCCGATTCGCGGCAACCGCCCGAGTCACCCCGAGCGATTGAGTAGAGCCCATGGCCGGTCATTCCAAATGGGCCAACATCATGTACCGCAAGGGCGCGCAAGACGCCCGGCGGGCGAAGCGGTTCACGAAGCTAGTCCGCGAAGTCTACGTTGCGGCCAGAGAGGGCGCGCCCGACCCTGACCACAATTCCAGGCTGCGCACGGCCATCGCGGCGGCAAAGTCGCATAGCGTGCCCAAGGACAATATCGAGCGCGCGCTGAAGAAGGCGGCGGGCGGGGACGGCGGCCAGGAGCGCTTCGACACGCTGAGCTACGAAGGCTTCGGGCCCGGCGGTGTCGCCGTTATCGTCGATGCGATCACCGACAACCGCAACCGGACCGCAGCCGAGATCCGCTCGATCTTCAGCCGGCACGGCGGCACGCTCGGCGAGACGGGCTCTGTGAACTATCTGTTCCAACGTGTTGGAATCATTCGCTTTCCCGCGGACGCGGCGAGCGACGACGACATCTTCGAAGCCGCACTCGAGGTCGGCGCCGACGAGTGCGAGAGCGAGGCGGACGGGCACGAGGTGATTTGCGCGCCGGAATCCCTGAGCGAGACCAACGAGGCGCTGACCGCGCGCTTCGGTGCGCCGGAGCGGGTCGAGATCGCCTGGCGCCCGCAGACGACAGTGCCGATCGACGAAGACAAGGCGGCGGCCGTCTTCAAGCTGCTGGAAGCGCTCGACGACAGCGACGACGTTCAGCAGGTATCGGCGAACTACGACGTGACCGACGATGTCCTGCACCAGCTCTCGGCCTGAGTGGAGGTGGGCAACGTGGCACGCGTCCTCGGTATCGATCCCGGTCTCCGCCGAATGGGCTGGGGCGTGATCGAAACCGTTGGCAACCGGCTGCGCCATATCGACCACGGCGTGGTCGATACCGATGCCAAGGCGAGCGTGCCGGAGCGTCTCTGTGCCCTGCACGAAGGGCTCGCGCAGGTCGTTGCGCGCCACGCGCCGGACGAAGCGGCGGTCGAGGAGAGCTTCGTCAACCGGAACCCCGACTCGACCCTCAAGCTCGGTCTCGCGCGGGGCGTTGCCCTGCTCGTGCCGGCGCTCGCCGGTCTTCCTGTCCACGAGTACGCCGCCAACCGGATCAAGAAGGCGCTGGTCGGCGCCGGACATGCCGACAAGGAGCAGGTCGCCCTGATGGTCCGCCACCTGTTGCCCGGCCTCGGCGATGCACCTGCGGATGCTACGGACGCGCTCGCCGCGGCCATTTGTCACGCGCACGCCGCCGGCACCCACGCCCGCTGGCAGCCGGCCTCGGAGCCGGCAGCGGCGAAGCCCAGCCGATGATCGCGAAGCTGCGCGGGGCTCTCGACAGCATGGGCGACGGCTGGGCGGTCGTCGATGTGGGCGGCGTCGGCTATCTGACCTATTGCTCTGCCGGCACGCTGGCTTCGATGCCTGCGCGGGGGCAGGAGGTGAGCCTCACCGTCGAGACCGTGGTGCGCGAGGACCATATCCATCTCTACGGTTTCGCAAGCGAGCAGGAGCGAGACTGGTTCCGCCTGCTGCAAACTGTGCAGAGCGTCGGCGCTCGCCTGGCGCTCGCGATTCTGGGCGCCTTGCCTGCGGCGGAGCTCGCAGCCTGCATCGCGGCCCAGGACAGAGCGGGGCTCACGCGAGCGCCCGGGGTGGGGCCCAAGCTCGCGGCACGCATCCTGAGCGAGCTCGCGGACAAGGCACCGGCCCTGCCGGGTGCGGTGCTCTCGCCCACGACCGCCGGTGGCACGGTAAACGCCGATGCAATTGCAGCTCTCGTCAACCTGGGCTACCGCCCGACCGAGGCCCACGGTGCCGTCTCAGGCGCAGCGCGTTCGCTCGGCGATGAGGCCTCCGTCGAGGCACTGATCCGCGCCGGGCTCAAGGAGCTCGCGCAGTGAGCGAGGCCCGGATTGTCGCCGGCGCGGCAGAGCCCGAAGACCGGATCGATAGCGGCCTCAGACCCCGCAAGCTCGACGACTTCGTCGGCCAGCGCGCAATACGAGAAAACCTGCGAGTTTTCATCACCGCCGCGGCCGAACGAGGCGAGGCGCTCGACCACGTGCTGTTCTATGGCCCGCCGGGCCTCGGCAAGACGACGCTGGCGCAGATCGTCGCACGCGAGCTCGGCGTCGGCATCCGCACGACCTCGGGCCCGGTCATCGCGCGCGCCGGCGACCTGGCGGCGATCCTGACGAACCTCAATGAACGCGACGTGCTGTTCATCGACGAGATCCACCGGCTCAACCCGGCGGTGGAAGAGATCCTCTACCCGGCGATGGAGGATTCGCAGCTCGACCTGATTATCGGCGAGGGGCCGGGCGCCCGTTCGGTACGGATCGATCTGCCGCCCTTCACCCTGGTCGGCGCAACGACGCGCACCGGCCTCATCACGACGCCCTTGCGCGAGCGCTTCGGCATTCCGCTCAGGCTCGACTTTTACGAAGTCCCGGAGCTGGTCGAGATCGTGACCCGCAATGCGGTGCTTCTCGACGTGACGCTCAGCGCCGATGGGGCGGCGGAGATTGCCGCCCGCTCCCGCGGCACGCCGCGCATCGCCGGCCGCTTGCTGCGCCGGGTGCGCGACTTTGCGGCGGTGGCCGATGTCGAGTTGATCGATGCCGGCATCGCAGACCGGGCGCTCAATCGGCTCGAGGTGGACCAGCGCGGCCTCGATTCGATGGATCGGCGCTATCTCGCCTGCATCGCCGAGAACTATGACGGTGGCCCCGTGGGGATCGAGACCATTGCGGCGGCGCTCTCCGAACAGCGCGACGCGTTGGAGGAGGTGATCGAGCCCTTCCTGATCCAGCAAGGCTTCGTGCAACGGACACCGCGTGGCCGGATGCTGACCCGGCACGGCTTCGGTCATCTGGGTCTGGCGCAGCCTGAGGAGGCACCGCGCCAACTCGCCCTGCTCGACGAAGGCCATGGCAACCGTTGAACCGGACACGCCGGCGGCACCCCTCGGCGGCCGCTTCGAGGACGCGGAGCATGTCTATTCGCTCCGCGTCTATCATGAGGACACCGACGCCGGCGGCATCGTCTACTACGCCAACTACCTCAAGTTCGCCGAGCGGGCGCGGACCGAGTTGTTGCGCGGCGCCGGCATCACGCACGTCACGCTGCTGGGGGACCACGATGCGGCGTTTGTCGTCAGGCGCTGCGTGGTGGACTACCGCCAGCCGGCGCGGCTCGACGACGCAATCGAGGTGCGCACGACCATCGGCAGGGTGGCGGGTGCGCATATCGACGCGGAGCAGCGTGTCGTGCGCGAGGGGGCACTGCTGGCCACGGTCGGCCTCAGGCTCGGCTGCGTCGGCCGCAACGGCCGCGCGGTACGCCTGCCAATGCCCTTGCGCCATGCGCTCTCTGGACTGGTGTCGGCGGATTAGCGGTAACGGGAGTAGCCATGGAATCCGACCTTGTTCGCGCCGTTGAGATCGGCGCCAGCGCAGTAGCCGAGGACTTCTCCCTCTGGGGCCTGTTCCTACAGGCCGATGTCATCGTCAAGGCCGTGATCGTGGTCCTTCTGATCGCGTCGCTCTGGAGCTGGGCGATCATCTTCGACAAGAGCCTCCGCTATGCCCGCGCCCGCCGCCTCGCCGTCGAGTTCGAGCAGGCCTTCTGGTCCGGCGGCTCCCTCGATCAGCTCTACGACGATCTCTCCACGAAGCGCAGCCACCCGATGACCGTGCTGTTCGCCTCGGCGATGGACGAATGGCGCCGTTTCGCGAACCGCGGAACTCACCTCTCGGCGGACCGGCTCGAAGGCCTCCAGCGCCGTATCGCCTACGCCATGGATGCCGCACTCAACCGCGAACTGGATCAGCTCGAGCGCTACCTCGGTTTCTTGGCCACGGTGGGGGCAACCGCGCCCTTCGTCGGCCTGTTCGGCACCGTCTGGGGCATCATGAACAGCTTTCAGTCGATCGCGGCGAGCAAGGACACCTCGCTCGCCGTGGTGGCGCCGGGCATCGCCGAGGCGCTGTTTGCGACCGCGCTCGGCCTGGTCGCCGCCATCCCGGCGGTAGTGGCCTACAACAAGCTCAGCAGCGACCTCGACCGCTATGCCGACCGACTGGAGGCCTTCGGCACCGAGTTCCGCGCCCTTCTCGGCCGTCAGCTTGAGGAGCGCGCCGTCTGATGGCGGCCGAATGGGACGGGCCGTTGAACGGCCGGAGCCGAGGCGGGCGCGGCCGCCGCCGCCGCGCGCCCATGAGCCAGATCAACGTGACTCCGTTCGTCGATGTCATGCTCGTGCTTCTGGTGATCTTCATGATCACGGCGCCGCTGCTCACTGTGGGGGTCGAGGTCGATCTGCCCGAGGCCGACACGCCGCCGCTCGCCGGAGACGACGAGCCGCTCTCGATCACCATCACCCGCGACGGCACGACCTATCTCCAGGAAACCGAGATTGCGCTGGAGGCGCTGATCCCCAAGCTCAGGGCGATCACCGAACGCCGCCCCGACGTGCGCATCTTCATCCGCGGCGACCGCGACATCGCCTACGGGCGGGTGATGGAGGTCATGGGCGTGCTCAATGCCGCGGGCTTCAACAACGTCGCGCTGGTGACCGAGCCGCGCAGGTCAGTAAGCGATGAGTAAGCGCGGCTGGCTCTTCTCCGCCATCCTCCACGTCGGCGTAATCGTCGCCGTGGTGATGGGCTTGCCGGAAATGTTCGAAAGTGACGCGCTCGACCCCAGCGACCAGCCGATCGTGGTCAGCCTGGTCGAGATTGCCGACGAGGCGAGCGCACCTGCGGCCACGCCCGAGCCTGAACCGGTTGTCGAGCCCGAGCCGGAACCCATTGCCGAGCCCGAGCCGGAGCCGGAGGTCATCGCCGCGCCGGAGCCGGAGCCGATTCCCGAACCGGAGCCGATCCCCGAACCGGAGGTCGTCGCCGCGTTGGCCCCCGAGCCCATCGTCGAACCGGAGCCCGAGCCGGAGCCGGAGCCGCCTCCCCCACCCGAGCCGGTCTCGGAACCGGATCCGCCGCCCGCTCCGAAAGCGCCCGAAGCCAAGCCCGAGCCCGAACCTGCACCCGAGCCGGAGCCGGAGGCGCCGCCGCCGGTGCCGCTGGCCAAGCCGCCTCCTAAGAAGCCGAGCTTCGACAAGCTGCTGAAAGACCTTGCCGAGGAAGAGACCCCGGAGCCGCCCCAGGCGACACCGCCGGACGAAAGAGAGTCTTTCGAGGACCTGCTGGCCAGCATCGCAGGCGCCGAGGAAGAGCCGCCCACCGAGGCCGCAACGCACGTGGCCTTGACGGGCCCTCTGCGCCAGACCATCACCGACGCCATCAAGCAGAAGGTCGAGAGAAATTGGAGCGTTCCGGCCGGTGTACTCGATGCCGGCGAGTTGGTAGTGACGCTCAGGATTCAGCTGGCGCCGGACGGTTCCGTCCGACGCGTTGAGATTGTTGACCCCGGCGGCGGCGGCAACTACCGGACCATGGCGGAAAGCGGGCGCCGTGCCGTGCTGAAGGCCAGCCCCTTCGATGCCTTGACGCGTTACGTCGACAAGTATGAAGGTTGGCGCGATATCACAATGACGTTCAGTCCGCCGGTGTAAGGCGCGAACCGCGCTTGGACCTGATCGAATTAAGGGAAACAATGGTGACACGATGAGACGATTGCTGACACTGAGTGGACACGTTACGCGCAAGGCTCCCTTCGCCCTGCCCCTCCCGGCCGCCATCGTCCTCTTCCTGGCGATCCTCTTGGCCGCCGCCGGCGCCAGGGCCGAGCTCCGCGTGGACATCACGCGCGGCCACGTGGAGCCTCTGCCCATCGCGCTCGTCGATCTCGCTGGCGCGAATGAGGCGGACGCCACGCTCGGACGCCAGATCACCGAGGTGATCACCCGCAATCTGGAGCGCTCGGGCCTGTTTCGCCCCATCGATCCGGCCGCCTTCATCATCGAACCCGGCGGCATGACAGTGCGGCCGCGCTTCCAGGACTGGCGCATCATCAACGCGCAGGCGCTGGTAACCGGCCGCGTTGTGCCCGGCGACCCGGGCCGGCTCGTGGTCGAGTTTCGCCTTTGGGACGTGTTTGCCGAGCAGGATCTGGTGGGCCTGAAGCTGAGCGGCGCGAGAGAGGCGTGGCGCTCGATCGCCCACACCATGTCCGACAAGATCTACGAGCGGCTGACCGGAGAGAGCGGGTATTTCCACACCCGGATCGTCTATATCGCCGAGACCGGGCCGCCGGATTTGCGAATCAAGCGGCTCGCGATCATGGATCAGGACGGCCACAACCTGCGCTACCTGTCGGACGGCAGGCACCTGGTGCTGACCCCCCGTTTTTCGCCGACAGCTCAAGAGATTACCTATCTCTCATACGAGCGCGGCGTGCCCAAGGTCTACCTGCGCGACATCGACACTGGCCAACAGGAGCTGCTCGGAGACTTTCCCGGCATGACCTTCGCGCCACGCTTCTCGCCGGACGGCAATCAGGTGGTTATGACCATGGCGCAGAGGGGCAATTCGGACATCTACGAGATGGATCTGCGCTCGCGCCGGGTCAGGCAGCTTACCAACAACCCGGCGATCGAGACGGCGCCCTGCTATTCGCCGGACGGCGCCTTCATCGCCTTCGAATCCGACCGGGGCGGCAGCCAGCAGATTTATGTCATGCGACGCGATGGGAGCGACGAGCACCGCATCACGTTCGGCAAGGGTCGCTACGGAACCCCGGTATGGTCTCCGCGCGGCGACCTGATCGCCTTCACCAACAGCTATCGTGGCCAGTTTGCCATCGGTGTCATGAGGCCCGACGGGAGCGGCGAGCGAATTCTGGCGCAAGACTACTTGGTCGAAGGCCCGACCTGGGCGCCGAACGGGCGCGTGCTGATGTTCTTCCGGTCGAGTTCGCGAAATCCCGACAGCGCCGAATTGGTCTCCATCGATCTGACAGGGCGCAACGAGCGCATCCTGTTCACGAGCACGGCGGCGTCCGATCCGGCCTGGTCGCCGTTGATCCAGTAATGACGCAAAGCTATAGTCGCACGGCCAGCCGACGAACCGCCGTCTCGGCGGCGGCTCAGCTTCACGGCACGCAAGAATGCGCCGCGCCGTGCTTTGGCGCTTGAGGATCGGTGGAATGTTTGCCGGTCATGGGCGGGATTCCGACGGTCCCGTCACCACTCACTGATGAAGGGGAGCGTGTTAATGCGACTGAGACTGATCTTGCCGTTGGTGGTAGCGCTCGGCGTGGCGGCCTGCGAAAGCACGCCCCAGGACACCGGATCCAGCAGCGGCGCAGGAGTCGACGAGACGATCTCATCGGGCACGGATGTGACCTCCACCGACGTCATGATCGAGGAGGAGACAACCGTGGCAGCCCTCGACCCGAGCCAGCCGCTCCCGGGATCGCAGGAGGAGCTGGTTCAGAACGTCGGCGACCGCGTCTTCTTCGAGTTCGATAGCGCGGTCCTCGGCGCAGAGGCGCGCCGGACGCTGGATCGGCAGGCCGAATGGCTAAGGCTGTTCCCCGAGATCGCGCTGGTCCTCGAGGGTCATGCCGACGAACGTGGCACGCGCGAATACAACCTCGCGCTTGGCGAGCGCCGCGCTAACGCCGTCCGCGAATACCTGATCACTCAAGGCATCGCACCGTCACGGCTGAGAACGATCTCGTACGGTAAGGAGCGGCCTTATGCGCTCGGTCATAACGAAGAAGCGTGGGCGCTCAACCGGCGCTCCGTCTCCGTCATCGACTAGCAGGCCGAGGAACCCGAAGAGCGATGCGCGGCGGAGCATCCGCCCCGCCGAAGGGCGGTGTTCACCGTAAGCGGTGGTGGACGGCGGCGGTGCCGGCGCCCGCGCTGGCGGTGCTTGTGGCAGCGGCGGTCCTGCTGATGGCAACCGCTGTCAGCGCCCAGACCGGCGTGGATCTCAGGCCCCAGATCCGCAATTTGACCAATCAGATCGCGAGCCTGCGCGATCAGCTCGCTGACTTGGAGCGGGTGGTCCATGCCGGCGCCGCGCCGCGCGGTGCGGCAGCCGACGCGGGTTCGGACGCCGGAGCTTCTGAGCGAAACAGCCAGCGCTTGGCGGAACTCGAGACTGACATCGACGAAGCCAGAGAATGGCGACGGCGCGTCACCGGCCGCTTCGAGGAGTTCGACAACGCGCTCCGCCGTCTCGAAGGGCGTATCGAACGGCTGGTCGCCGATGTGGACTTCAGGCTCTCCGCCCTCGAACAAGGGCAATCCACCCCCCCGGGCGGCTCAGCCGCCGCTCCCGCCGGTGAGGTGCCGCTCGTGGCACATTCGGACCAGCGCCAGGCTGGCATCGCGGATCAACAGGGCGATGGCTTCGAGCCTGCCACCGCGCCTCGCTCCCTCGGCACCATACCGGCGGATGAGCCGAGCGATGAGGTGCCGCTCGCGGCGCTGACGCCCGAGGAGCAGTACAAGACGGCGTTCGGCCTGCTCGAAGAGGCGCGGCACGAAGAGGCGCACGACGTGTTCTCACGCTTCATCGACGCGAACCCCGAGCACGACCTCGCGCAGAACGCCGCCTATTGGCGCGCAGAGAGCCTTTACGCCAGGCAGATGTATCCCGAGGCTGCGAAATCCTACGCGCTCAACCTTCGGCAGTACCCGGACGGCCGCAAGGCGCCGGACAACATGGTCAAGCTCGGCTTGGCGCTGCTCAAGCTCGGGCGCACCGAGGAGGCGTGCCGGACCTTCGCACAGCTCGATCGAAACT
This sequence comes from Alphaproteobacteria bacterium, assembly GCA_965262755.1. Classification (GTDB taxonomy): domain Bacteria; phylum Pseudomonadota; class Alphaproteobacteria; order UBA828; family UBA828; genus WTGU01. The sequence continues at coordinate 4,853,447 of OZ253557.1, forward strand.
TTCCCGACCCGCCGCTCAACATCCGTCGGGCGGCGCAACAAGGGCAGCGCCAAGCGAACTGCCCCTGAGCGCAACCGGGGACTTTCCGCGCGTGGCCGCGCCCCGCATCGTCTCGCCCACGACCGCCGATCCAGGCGCGGAGCCGATCGACGCGGACGCCTTCGAGGCGCTCATGGCGCCTCTCGGCCCGTTCGAACCCGCGCCGCGCGTTGCCGTGGCGGTCTCCGGCGGCTCGGACAGCCTTGCACTGTGCCTGCTCGCCGATCGCTGGGCGCGCGCGCGGGGCGGCACGGTCTTCGGGCTCACCGTCGACCACCGTCTGCGCCCTGAATCGGGGGCCGAAGCCGCCCAGGTGCGGCGCTGGCTGGCCGCCCGTGCCATCTCCCACCGAACTCTGCGCTGGACGGGCACCCGCCCTGTCTCCAGGATTCAGGAGGAGGCGCGGGCCGCACGACTCGCGCTGCTTGTCGGCTGGTGTCGGCAGGCTCACGTCCTTCATCTGTTGCTCGGCCACCAGCAGGAGGATCAGGCCGAGACCGCGCTTCAACGACTGGTTCACGGAAGCGGCATTGACGGGCTTGCCGCCATGGCGCCCGTTCGCCTCGCGACGGAACCCGACGGCGGCGGCGTGCGTCTGTTGCGCCCTCTCCTTTCCGTGTCCCGGGACGCGCTGACCGCGACCCTGGCCCTTTGGGACCAACCCTGGATTGACGATCCGACCAACCGCAACACCTGCCATACCCGCCCGCGGCTGGCAGCAGCGCTGGCGGAGCTCGGGCCGGAAGGACTGAGCGCCGCGCGGCTGGCCAAGGTTGCCGCGCGCGCCGCAGACGATCGCGCCGCGCTGGACGGGCTCTGCACCGACCTGCTGGCCCGCTGCGCGCACCCCGCGCCCGCCGGCTTTGTGACGCTGGACCGATGCATCTTGCGTCATGCACCGCTGGCGCTGGCGCTGCGCGCGCTGAGCCGCGCCGTCACCACGGTCTCCGGCGCTCCTCATCCTCCGCGGATGGAGCGTCTGGAACGGCTGGCGCAACGGCTGCGCGGCGATAACGTCAGGGCGGCAACGCTCGGCGGCTGTCGTGTGGTCCCGCAAAGGGATGGACGACTCGTCGTTTGCAGGGAGCCTGCGGCAGCCTCGGAGGTCCTTTCGCTCAAGGCGGGCGACAGTGCGCTCTGGGACCGCCGATTCGTCGTCTCACTCGGCTCGTCCGTCGGGTCGGGGCCATTCCTAGTGCGCCGGCTCGGCACGGACGGTCTGACCCAGGCCCGCGCGATGGCGCGCGCCGCAGGCAGGCCGCTCGGAACCGATTGCATTCCGCCGCCCGCGCGTCCTGCGTTGCCCGCGCTATTCGACCTTGACGGGCCGCTCGCCGCTCCCCACGTAGACTTCAGGCGAACATCGCACCGGAACGAGGCCGCGGCCGTAGCATTTGCGGCATCGTTCAGGCCGGCGCGTCCGTTGGCTCCGGGACTTCCGGCAACGCTTGGCGTGTTGCTACTGCAGGACAAGACTGTTGACGAACGCGTTGAAGAGACTATTGGTCGCCCGTGAGATGATTGTCGTGTATACTGCAACAGGCGCACGAGCGGGCAGGGTGCGTGGGTCAGTCGTGAGCACGCAATTGGCGTTGGCGCCGATCGGGCGCGAACGCGGGAACGACCGGAGGCCGAACCGTGGGTAGCTTCGGCAAGAATCTGGCGCTTTGGATCATCATCGGTTTGGTCCTCGTGGCGCTGTTCCAGGTCTTTCAGGGGTCGTCTACGCGGCAGACTTCCGCCGATCTTGCGTTCTCGCAGTTCCTGGCTGAGGTCGAAGCCGGCCAAGTTCAGGATGTGACGATCCAGGGCAACACGATCACCGGCCACTACACCAACGGCACCGCCTTCAACACTTACGCGCCTTACGACCCCGAACTGGTCAAGACACTCCGCACCCACGACGTGCAGATTGCCGCCGTTCCAATCGACGAGGGCGGCCTCAGCATCGTCGGCATCCTGATTTCTTGGTTCCCGCTGCTCCTCTTCATCGGCGTCTGGATCTTCATGATGCGCCAGATGCAATCGGGCGGCGGCAAGGCAATGGGCTTCGGCAAGTCGCGCGCGCGCCTGCTGACGGAGCGCCAGGGCCGGGTGACCTTCGACGACGTGGCCGGCATCGACGAAGCCAAGCAGGAGCTCGAAGAGATCGTCGAGTACCTGCGTGATCCGCAAAAGTTCCAGCGGCTCGGCGGCAGGATCCCGAAGGGTGTGCTGCTGCTCGGCCCGCCCGGTACCGGCAAGACGCTGCTCGCGCGCGCCATCGCGGGCGAAGCCAACGTACCCTTCTTCACCATCTCCGGCTCCGATTTCGTGGAGATGTTCGTGGGCGTCGGCGCGAGCCGCGTGCGCGACATGTTCGAGCAGGGCAAGAAGAACGCGCCGTGCCTGATCTTCATCGACGAGATTGACGCGGTTGGCCGGCACCGGGGCGCAGGCCTCGGCGGCGGCAACGACGAGCGCGAGCAGACCCTCAACCAGCTCCTCGTCGAGATGGACGGATTCGAGGCCAATGAAGGTGTAATCCTGATTTCGGCGACCAACCGGCCGGACGTGCTGGATCCGGCTCTGCTGCGGCCGGGCCGCTTCGACCGCCAGGTCGTCGTGCCAAACCCGGACGTGCTCGGGCGCGAGAAGATCCTCAAGGTGCACATGCGCAAGGTGCCGCTCGCGCCGGACGTGAAGCCCCGCACGATCGCGCGCGGCACGCCCGGCTTCTCGGGCGCGGACCTCGCCAATCTGGTCAATGAGGCGGCGTTGCTCGCGGCACGGCGCGGTAAGCGCGTCGTGACGATGATCGAGTTCGAAGACGCCAAGGACAAGGTCATGATGGGGGCCGAGCGGCGCTCCATGGTGATGACCGACGAGGAGAAGCGACTTACCGCCTATCACGAGGGCGGCCACGCGGTGGTGGCGGCTCACCTCGAAGCCTCCGACCCGATCCACAAGGCCACGATCATCCCGCGCGGCCGCGCACTCGGCATGGTTGTCCGGCTGCCGGAGGGTGACCGCATCTCGGTCAGCCGCGAGAAGCTGGAGGCCGACATCACCGTCGCCATGGGCGGGCGCATCGCCGAGGAGATGGTCTTCGGCTACGAGAAGGTGACCAGCGGGGCGTCGTCCGATCTCAAGATGGCGACCCAGATCGCGCGCAGCATGGTGACCCAGTTCGGCATGTCCGACGAGCTCGGGCCTCTCAGCTACAGCGAGAACGAGCAGGAAGTCTTCCTCGGCCACTCGATCACGCAGCAGAAGAACGTCTCCGAGCAGACCGCACACAGGATCGACCTCGAAGTACGCAAGATCGTCGACAAGGCCTACGGCCGGGCCCGGGCAATTCTCTCCGACAACCTGGAGTCGCTGCATCTGATCGCGACCGCGCTGCTCGAATACGAGTCGCTCAACGGCGAGGAAATCACGGCAATCCTCAAGGGCGAATCGATTGTGCGGGCGGACGACGACGAGCCGGTGGTCACGCAGGGGCGGCGCGGGACGGTGCCCTCCTCCAGCCGGCGCAAGGGCAAGACACCGCCCGATCTCGAGCCCCATCCGCAGCCGGGCTCCTAGCGGCACCTGAGCCGCCATGCCGGCGGTACCTCTGACACGACCGGCGGCCGAAGACGCCGAAGGTGCCCCGCCGGAGCCCCTTGCCGACGGCGTCTATCTCAGGCCCTGCAACCCGATCCCCGGCGCCACACTCACCTTCGACCTGGTGGACGTGCTGTTCCGCGGCATGCCAGCACGCCGGCAGGTGCGGCTGCAGCACGCCGTGCTCCCCCGCTGGGCCGAGAAGAACGCGCCCGGCACGGCCGACGAAATCGCGGCGCTGAGCGCCCGCTTGAGCGCGCCCCGCGGGCCGGTGTGCGGGCTTGCGCTCGACCGGCCGCGCCTGATGGGCGTCCTCAACGTGACCCCGGACAGCTTCTCCGACGGCGGCGATTTCGCCGATGAGGACGACGCCGCGGCGCACGGATTTGCCATGGCCGAAGCCGGCGCCGACATCATCGATGTCGGCGGCGAATCGACCCGACCCGGCTCGCAGGCGCCGAGCGAGGCGGAGGAGATGCGCCGAGTGGTTCCCGTGATTCGTGCGCTGGCCGATGACGGGCTTCTGGTCTCGGTCGATACTCGACGTGCGGCGGTGATGGACGCTGCGCTCGATGCGGGTGCGCAGATCGTGAACGATATCAGCGCACTCTCCCACGATCCGCAGGCGCGCGCGGTCGTTGCCCGGCGGGGCGCGTGGGTCGTCCTGAGCCACATGCAAGGTACGCCGGAGACGATGCAGCAGAAGCCCCGCTACGGCGATGCGAGCCTCGACGTGTTCGACGCGCTGGCCGCCCAGGTCGATGCAGCCGAGGCGGCAGGAATCTCTCGCAGCCGGATCATCGTCGACCCCGGCATCGGCTTCGGCAAGACCGCCCGCCACAATCTCGAAATCCTGCGCGACCTCGCGCTGTTCCACGGGCTCGGCTGCCCATTGCTCGTCGGCGCGTCGCGCAAGAGCTTCATCGGGCGGCTCAACGCGGGCGAAGCGCCCAAGGCGCGGCTGGCGGGCTCGCTTGCGGCAGGGCTGCACGCGCTTGCCGAGGGCGCCCATATGCTGCGGGTGCACGATGTGGCCGAGACCCGCCAGGCGCTCGCGATCTGGCGCGGCATTCGCGATCCGGAAGCATCCACCTTGAAGGTGCCCCGTTGAGCCGCGCGACCGGCGATAGCGCCAGCAAGACGCCGCGCACCCTGTTCGGAACCGACGGCATCCGCGGCGTCGCGAACCAGGAGCCGATGACCGCCGAAACCGTGATGAAGGTCGGCGCTGCCGCCGGCAGCCTCTTCGTGCGCGGCGACCACCGGCACCGCGTCGTCATCGGCAAGGACACGCGGCTGTCTGGCTATCTGTTCGAGCCGGCGCTGACAGCGGGCTTCGTCTCGATGGGCATGGACGTGATCCTGGTGGGTCCCATGCCGACGCCGGCGGTGGCGATGCTGACCCGCGCGCTCCGGGCCGATCTCGGCGTGATGATCTCCGCTTCCCACAACCCGTTTGCCGACAATGGCATCAAGCTGTTCGGGCCGGACGGCTACAAGCTCTCAGACGAGACTGAGGCGCGAATCGAAGTCGCAGTGGACTCGGGCGTGAACGGACTGGCGGCGCCGGACGCGCTCGGGCGGGCGCGGCGCCTCGACGACGCCGAGGGCCGCTACATCGAGTTCGTCAAGAACAGCTTTCCGCAGCCGCTCGGGCTCGAAGGCCGCCGCGTCGTGATCGACTGCGCTCACGGCGCCGCCTACAAGGTGGCACCCACGGTGCTGTGGGAACTCGGCGCCGAAGTCATCACGATCGGTGCGGAGCCCGATGGGTTCAACATCAACCGAGGCTGCGGCTCGACCGACGTGGCGGCGCTTGCAGAGACGGTGGTAGAGCGCCGCGCCGATATCGGGATTGCTCTCGATGGCGATGCCGACCGCGTCGTGATCTGCGACGAGAACGGCGCGGTCATCGACGGCGATCACATCATGGCCCTGATCGCGTCCAGCTGGGCCGCCACGGGGAGGCTCAAGGGCGGCGGCGTGGTCGCGACCGTCATGTCCAATCTCGGCCTGGAGCGCTATCTGAACGGGATCGGCCTCGCCCTGGAGCGCACCCGGGTCGGAGACCGCTACGTCGTCGAGCATATGCGGAAGCACGGGTTCAACCTGGGTGGCGAGCAATCGGGCCACATCGTCATGAGCGACCATGCGACGACCGGCGACGGCCTGATCGCCGCGCTCCAGACCATGGCGGCGCTCGCGGCGACGGGGCGCCGGGCGAGCGACGTGACCGGCCTGTTCGACCCCCTGCCCCAAGTGCTCCGCAACGTCCGTGTGGCGGGCACCGACGCGCTCCAGACCGCCGGAGCAAAAGCGGCGATCGCCGAAGGCCACGCGCGGCTGGGCGAGCGCGGCCGCCTGGTCATCCGCCGCTCCGGCACCGAGCCGGTGATCCGCGTCATGGCCGAAGGCGACGATGAGGACCTGGTCTCGGCGGTGGTCGACGACATCGCGGCGGCGGTCGCGAAGGCGGCCGAAGCAGCGGGCGAGCACACTGGCGCTGCAGCGTCATGAAAGGCCGCGTGCTCATCGCCGCCGGCTCCGATTCGGGCGGCGGTGCCGGCATCCAGGCTGACATCAAGACCGTGACGGCGCTCGGGGGTTACGCCGCGACCGCCATCACGGCACTCACCGCCCAAGACACGCGCACGGTGCACCGCGTTCATGCCGTGCCGGCGGACTTCGTCGCCGAGCAGATGCGCGTGGTCCTCGCCGATATCGGTGCCGATTGCATCAAGACCGGCATGATTCACAGCGTGCCGATCATCGAGGCGATTGCCGAGACAGCGGCACGGTATGGCGCAGGCGTGCCGCTTGTGGTCGATCCCGTCCTCGTAGCCAAGGGCGGGGCTTCGCTGCTGGAACCTTCGGCCATGCGTGCGCTCGCAACCAGGCTCATCGGCCAGGCCGATCTCGTGACCCCCAACATTCCGGAAGCGGAGCGCTTGACCGGGCTGACCATTTCCACCGTCGACGACATGGCCCGCGCCGCTGAGCAGATTCACCGGCTCGGCCCGCCGGCGGTTCTGGTGAAGGGCGGTCACCTGGACTCGGACGAGATCACCGACCTGCTGAGTCATCTCGGGGGCATCGAACGCTTCCACGCCTCCCGAATCGAGAGCCGTCACACCCACGGCACCGGCTGCACCCTGGCCTCGGCCATCGCCACCGGCATCGCGCAAGGAATGGGCCTTGTCGACGCCGTGGTGCGGGCGCGGCGGTACCTCAGGGCGGCGATCGAGGCGGCCCCCGGCTATGGCGCGGGCCACGGGCCGGTCAATCACGGCGTGACGGTGACGCCCACGGTGTAGGTGCGGCATTCGCCGGCATCGAGTATTCCGTTCGCCGGCCCGCCGTAGTCGTTCGACGCGATGCCGCGTGCGGTAGCGATCACGTGGTGCCGTGCTGCTGAATCCAATCGCGAAGCGCCTCGTCGATTCGCGTCTGCCATCCACGGCCGCCCGCCCTGAAGTGATCGATGACATCCGGTGAAAGACGGATTGTGGTTGATACCTTCGGCGTGGCTACCGGCGGCCGACCCCGGCGAACCGTCGCCTTGGCGAACTTCTCGGGCCAGCCCTCCCCGGAGAGGTCCGGCGCGTCGTCGGGGTCAGAATCGCGGACCGTAGAGTGCTCGTTCTCGTTCATTGGCTTTCCTCATGCTGATGATCCGTTGCGCGCCATCGCGCGGTGTCCAGACCAGAACTACCATCGCGCCGTCGAGGAACCCGATGGTGATGAAGCGATCCTCGCCGTAGTCTCGCCGGTCGTCCTCTACGGTCAGCGTGGCACCCGCGAACACTTCCCCGGCCAGTGCCATGTCCAGGCCCCTGGCGCTGAGGGTGGCCGCGTGCTTCGCTGCGTCGAACTCGATCAGCATAATTTATGTTACTACATTTATCCAGCTCGATCCCATAGCCACCCGAGCGCGACGGTGTTCCCGATACGGCACGGGGATCGGCTCGAAAGCGCGCGTAAGGGTCGGTCTCGGGCGTCACGGACGGGCGCAACTATCGGGTGGCCGGGCGCCAGCACGCCCCATAAGGTGGCGGCTCGGGAGGGCCGCCATGACATCCACAGCCTCGGACATCTCACAAAACGCGCGCGACTACGCTCGTATCGAAGCCGCGATCCTCTATCTGGAAGAACACTTCCGCGATCAACCGGAGCTGGGCGAGGTGGCGGAGGCGGCCGGCCTCGGCCCGCACCATTTCCAGCGCCTGTTCCGGCGCTGGGCAGGCATCTCGCCCAAGCGCTTCGGCCAGTATCTCACGCTGGACTACGCCAAGGATCAACTGGAAGGCTCCGCCTCGATCCTCGATGCCGCCTATGACGCGGGTCTCTCCGGCCCCTCACGGCTGCACGATCTCTTCGTCACTTGAGCAACCACAGCTAGTCTCCCGACGCTCAAGTAGTTGTAATATATTTATAAATTCCCTTCTTTCAGGCCCACTATGTCAACCTATTTGGCGAACCGTAATCGTATAGTAAGCGGATTCAATCCACATCCGGACGTCACATGTCCGCATTTGTCCAGCCTGGTAGGAGAGGTCGTGCCGAGCCTGTAAAGGTTCGGTTGGGCCGGCATTGGGGGTAAGGGTTCGGCGGCCCCAGTAGGCCGAGAGCGTCCGGGTGTTCAACGCGATACGCGCTTGGCTCGACGGCACCATATCCGAGGTGCCGCCTTCGAGCCCGCTGGGCAAGGCGATGAGCTATCTCGACAACCAGCGGGAAGCGCTCGTGAGCTTCTGCAACGACGGTCGATACGGTATCGACACCAACCCCGTCAAAATTCAATCCGCCCGTTCTGCGTCGGGCGCCGGAACTAGCTCCTGCTGTGAGCCAATGGCACCGTATAGTCCTCGCGCGCCAGCCTGAGCACGAGTCTCGGGCACGCAAGCTCACATGGGACAATGCGTGTATCAGCCCGGGTGCTGGACTTGGCTGCACACCTTGCGCGATTGCGTATCGAGTTGCTCTGAGGAGTGGGAATGCACATCGTCTTCGGTCTTCACCTAGACGGCCTACAACCACGCGCCCCGCAAATCGCCGCTGGGGAGGCGACCCTGGGGCCACGAGGTCTGTTCGAGGTCCTTGAGACGCAGCTCGGACTGCCTGCGCCAGAGGCGCATCCCAGCGCATCGGCCTTCGTTTATCTCAGGTGCCTTCGGGAAGCGACCTCGCCACAGCCATTCTTCCACCGCTCGCTCGAAGTCGATCCAGTCAACGTCGCGCGCGCTCTGCTTGGATGCCGCGAGCATTGGTACGAGGCTGGATGGGACGGGACCTTTTCGGACGGTGCCTCGGCACGCCTTGCCAACATGGCAGCTGTGGAGGTGCTTGCCAGGGATCGCATTCCCCTTGGTCTTGGACAGCGCCTCCAGCGTGTATCGCAGGCGCTCGCGGACCGCCAGTTGCCGCGGGACCGACAACTCTCCATCCTTCCCGAGAACGCCACTCTGCGCACGCGAGACACATCATGCCTGACGCCATGAACACCATCTTCGGCCGCGAAGCCTTTCTCGCTCTGCTCGAGAGCGAGGGGGTGTCGCATCTGTTCGGCAACCCCGGCACCACCGAGCTTCCGATCATGGCGGCGCTACCCGACCGGCCGACGCTCACCTATGTCATGGCGCTGCAGGAGGCGCTGGTGGTCGCCATGGCGGACGGCTACTCCCGTGCCTCAGGGGATCTCAGCGTCTGCAATGTTCATGTCGCCCCCGGCCTCGGCAACGCCATGGGGTCGCTTTACAACGCAAAGTGGATGGGCTCGCCGGTCATCGTCACCGCAGGGCAGCAGGAACAGGGGCACGGGCTGACCGAGCCGATGCTCTACGCTCCGCTGGTGCCGATTGCGCAGCCCCTCGTGAAATGGGCGGTGGAGGTTACCCGGCTTCGGGACCTGCCGCGCATCGTGCGCCGTGCCGCGAAGGTGGCGACGACCCCGCCGACCGGCCCTGTGTTCATCTCGCTCCCCGGCGATATTCTAAACGAACAGGATGCGCTCGAGCTCGGCCGACCGACACGGGTCGACACCGCCGGCCGGCCGAGCGATGCGGCGCTCGACCGCCTGGCGGACCGGCTGCTCGCGGCGCGGCGCCCGGTCATTGTCGCTGGACACGAAATAGCGACCGCCGATGCCCTTGGCGAAGCGGCGGCGTTTGCCGAGGTGTTAGGCGCGCCGGTGTATCAGCAGACTGTGTGCGACGGGGCCCACTTCCGTTCCGAACATCCGGCCTTCATGGGCGCACTCACCCGCGATCAGCGGCACGTCCGCGAAACCCTCTCGCCCTACGACCTGATGTTCTGCATCGGCTCGGACGTGCTGCGCATGTCCGTGTTCAGCGAGACCGACCCCATGCCCGACGGCATGGCGCTGGTCCAGATCGGCCTCAGGGACTGGGAGATGGGGAAGAATTACCCGGCGGAGATCGCCTTGCGCGCCGATGTGAAGGACACGCTTGTCGCTCTAGCCAGCCTGATCGAAAGGAAGCGGGGCGCCGAAGGAGCCCGGAAGGCGGCGGCCGCAATTGCGGCGCTCAAGACCTCCAACTGGTCCGCGAATCGCGAAGCGGTCCGCGCCGACGCGCTCGAGGGTGCGGGTGAAACGCCGATGCCACCGGACCTCGCGATGCTTCGGATCGTCGATGCCCTGCCCGAAGACGCGGTCATCGTGGAGGAAGGGATCCTGAGCGCCCGCGCACTACCCGCGCTCTATCCGTTCCGCGATACCAAGGCGTATTTCGGCCTCGGCAGCGGCGGAATAGGGTTCGCGATGGCCGGGGCTGTGGGGGTGCAACTCGCGCTGCCCGGGCGGCCTGTGGTCGCCGTCATCGGCGACGGCAGCGCGATGTACAGCATCCAGGCTTTATGGACCGCTGCAAACGCCAAGCTGCCGATCACCTACGTCATCGCCAACAACGGCGGCTACCGCATCATCAAAGAACGATTGAAGTCGTTTCACGGCGTCGAGAGCTACACCGGCATGGAGTTCAGGGACCCGCCCATCGACTTCACCGGACTTGCCCGCTCGATGGGCGTGACCGCACTGCGGATTACGGACCCCGACGACATCGCACCTGCCATCGCCGACTCGACCCTGCGCAACGGGCCGACGCTGCTTGATATTGTCGTCGACGATGGATTCGGGAACGAGGGGCGGTAGAGCCTAGCCTTCCTTGTCGCCCATCGTGTCCTTCGACCCTATTGCACTGAGAATGAGCAAGCCAACCCACTACTTCCATGTAGGTGGCAAAATATCGTGGGGTAATTACCGGACTGACACTGTGTCTCCTCCGATCAGAAAGAGATCGGGGGCATAGCCTGCTGATCGCGATCCAACTCCTGAGCCGATTGCGCGCTCGCAATCCTTAGCCACCTCTCGGAAGCAAACTGTAGACACATTCCCATCATTGGGAACTACGAAAGAGCGCCCGGAACGACGTAGTTTTCTCCTTCCGATTGCTCACTAGTCCCGACACGACACCTCTCGACAGTTTCGCGACTATGGGGCTGCGTTAGCCGCACCCTTCCCGTTCAGCTTGCGCGCTGCCCGTACCACGGTTGGTCACGCGATGGACCCATTCGTCGAGATGCTGCTGTGGACCACGCTCGCCGGTGCCTGCATACCGATCGGCGCCGGGCTCGCGCACATCGAACACATCCGCTCCCAGTGGCTTGAGCAGGAGTTTCGTCATTTCGTGATCGCCTTCGGCGGCGGCGTGCTGGTCGGCGCGGTCGCCCTGGTGCTGGTCCCCGAAGGGGCCGAGCGCCTGCCGGAGCCGCTGGCTGTGGCCGGCCTGATGCTGGCCGGCGGCGGCGCCTTCATGATGATCGACCGCATCCAGGCGAGGGCGAAGCAGGCGACACCTCAGTTCACCGCCATGGCGGCCGATTTCCTGCCGGAGTCGCTCGCGCTCGGCGGCATGTTCGCCGCCAACCCCGAAGGCGGGGTGCTGCTGGCGCTGCTCATCGGGCTGCAGAATCTTCCCGAGGGGTTCAATGCGTGGCACGAGCTCGCCGCCGGGCGCCTCAAGCGCAGGCCCGTGCTCGGCCTGATGGTGATGCTCGCGTTCCTCGGCCCCGTGTGCGGCCTGATCGGCTGGTTCTGGCTTGCGGATCAGGACGCCATCCTGGGGGGGATCATGCTGTTTGCGTCCGGCGGCATTCTCTATCTCATGTTCCAGGACATTGCGCCGCAGGCGCGCCTCGAGCGGCACTGGGCGCCGCCGCTCGGCGCCGTGCTGGGGTTCGCGCTCGCGCTCCTGGCCGAGATGCTGTTCCACTAGCCGCGCGCACACGGCAACTGCGCGAGAAGAACCTTCCCTTCGTGGTCGACAACCCGACGGCCGCGCTGGGTTTTTCCTGGTAGCAGCTCGGTAGCATCCAGGGCGTCCGTCATCGTATAGGAATCCGCTGGTTTCCAGATCGGGTGTATGCGTGGCGTCATTGGTCGCGTTCAACGATCAGCCCACGGTCACGACCTTCGGTCGCCGTTCACCGCATCCCTGAGTGCCTTCCCCGCCTTGAATGACGGTGACTTCGACGCCGATATCGAGATCGCCGCTCCGGTCTGGGGGTTGCAATCGGTACGGGCCGGCCGAGTCCTGGCGGCGAAGGTCCCGAACCCCGCGATCCGCACCTCCTCGCCATTCGCCAGAGCATCGCCGGTCGTCGCGAACACGCTGTCGACCGCGTCCCTTGCGGCGGCCTTGTTCAGGCCGGTCCGGGAGGCCAGACGATCGGCCATTTCCGCCTTGTTCATGTCTTCCCCTCGGTGACGCCACGAAAATCCGCCCCCCGGGACCGCTCCGGCCGGCGCCCGCCGGCCGGACCTGCGCGCAGCTGGACATACCCGTGTCGGCGAAAGTCCGCGAGGGGCCTGAGCTCGAACTCGATCTCGGGCTATAGTTCGCCGACGAAACCGCACATGGCCTGCGGGACCACGAGCGCTACGCGGTCGGCAAGGCTCAGACGCAGGCCTTGCGAGGGCTGCAGGGTCAAGGCAGTGGGAACCTTTCGAGATAGCTCTCATAGCCCGGCTCGATGTCGATCTCGAGCGCGCCCAGAACGCGCACCACCCCGTTGTAAGTGGCGATCGCCATAACGAGGTCGACCAGCGCCGTCCGATCCAACGCCGCCTCAAGACGCGTCCAGGTCTCGTCCGAGATAGCGTGCCCGTCAGTCATCTCGCGCGCGGCGCGCAGCACCGCCCGATCGAGGGGCGGGAGGTTGCTGCTCTCCCCCGCCGTTTCCCGCGCGATCGACCGAAGGTCGTCATCGGTGACCCCGACGCGGGCGCCGATCTCGATGTGATGGCCGTATTCATAGGCGGCGCCGCTGACGTAGCCGACCTGAATGATCGCGAGCTCACGGAGCCGCGGGTCAAGCGGGCTCTCATGGCGAAGGTAGACCGCGAGCGCGATAAATCCCTGCAAGGCGCCCGGGCCATGGGCGCGTTCCTCCGCGTGGCGTGGCGCACGCTGTTCGCGGTGTGCCGGCTTGTCAAGGCGGGCGGGGCATCTCGCCCGTCCGGCTCGCGGTTGAACCGGCCGGAGCCGCGTTACAGCGTGTACCGCGCCGCAGCCCCATCGATCCGAAGTCGCTCGTCTTCGCGGTGACCCGGAACAGCGCCAAGACTGAACGCAGGATATCGGTGCGCCCGGCCTCGGCGTCGTAGCGTCAATCATGGCCGAGGGCGACCGGATCGTGGTCGATGTCTCCTGCCGGGTTCCGATCACCCGTGCCAACCCGCGATCAGCCGACGCGCCGGGCCTCGGCCATGACCTTCTCGGCGAAGAGCCGGGTCTCGCCGCGGGCGCGCTCGCAGGCTCCGCCGGAGTGCGGCCGGCTCAGCCCATATATGATTTGTCGAACACCGCCAGCTTGTTCCCATCAGGGTCGCGAAAGTAGGCGCCGTAGAACGTATCGCCGCGCAGCCCCGGGGCGCCTTCGTCACTGGCGCCCAGACTTATCGCCTTCGCGTGCAGGCGCTCCACATGATCCTTCGAGTCGACCGCGAGGGCCACCATGACGCCGTTGCCGACACTCGCCGGCGCGTCATTGAAGGGTTTGATGATCCACAGCATCGGAGTGCCGGGGGTCACCGACCAGGCGACAAAGGTCTCTCCTTCTGTCTGCCGCGTCGCGCCGATTTCGCCGAGCAGCGCGTCGTAGAACTCACCGGTGCGGGCAATGTCGTTCGAGCCAAGGGTTACATAACCGATCATGAGGCGCCTCCGTGGAACATGTCGCAGCTCTCGCCGCCCAGTCTTCGGATCAACGTATCGGACGCTGAACGGCTCCGCAAATCGATGGCCTGCAAACACTCCGCCGGCGAGACGGCGGTGCTGCGGTGCGGCGTCGGCTCCGAGGTCAAGCGGGTCGAGGACATGCCCCGAATGGGGCCGGCGCTTCTTGCGATCTACGCGTCTGCACGGCCCGCGATGTGCGCGCCGCGGGTGAAGACGGCGAGGCCGATGAAGGTCAGGCCGGTGGCCGCCCAGACATAGACGCCGTGATGTTCGTCGAATAGCAGAACGCCCCAGCCGAAGCCGCTCAGAACGATGAAGTAGTTGAACTGCGAGAAGAAGACCGGGCCGATGATGCGCACCAGCACGAACCAGCCGATCATTGTCACCGCCGTGATCGCCGCAGCGTAGAGCACGACCAGCATGCCCGCGGTGCTGGGCCCGGGAAACAGGTAGGCATGCCCGGTGCCGACCATGACCGGCGCCAGCATCACCGTGGCGCAAGCCGACATGCCCGTCGCCATCGTCAGCGCCGGCGATGCCGGAGGCCGGAGATAGACCGCCAGCGTGTTGGTGGCAGCGAAGCAGACCGGCGCCACCAGCCCCAGCAGCACCCAGCCCACCATATCCCGCGATGGCAGGCTGACCTCGGGGATCAGGATCAGCAGCATGCCCCCAAGGCCGAACAGCACCCCGACGACCCCGGACAGGCGAAAGCGCTCGATGCGGGCCAGGTAGGACAGGAGATAGGTGAGCATCGGCACCAGGATCAGCAGCAGCGTTATGATGCCGACTGGAAGCTTCGGCGCCACGAAGGTGAGCAGCGGCACCGGAATCGCGACGCCGAGTCCGCCCAGGACGGCATAGACCCGTAGGTGGGAAGCGGTGAGCCTCGGCAGCTCACCCCTCAGCGCGGCCGGGATCGCGAGCCCGATTGTGGCGATCAGTGAGAACCAGAAGACATAGCCGATATAGGGAAGCCCGGCTTCCGCGCTCATCTTGTTGACCGGGAAGAGGGCGCCGTAGATCACGCCGAGCGCCGCCAGGGCGGGAATGTAGACGAGCCTGCCAGTATACATCGGCGTGTCTCTCCAATCACTTCGTGACCGGCGCCCAGCGCCTGCTCACTGCGGCTCTCTGCGTCACAGCGGCGATGCCGCCAACGACCCGGGGCGAGTCCGGCATAGTCGCGGCCAGTCTCCAGTCCGATGGATCCGGCGATACGTCGGAAACGGGAGATGGCAAACGCATGAAGGAGATCGGTAGACCGGCGTTCGGTTCTTACCCGAAGTGTGATCCTCCCCCATTGGATTGGTCCATCCTTAGGATTGGGAATGAGGAGGACCAATCCAATGGGGGAGGATCAGTGACATCAAAACTGGACCAGTTGTCGATAGCCGACGCTATAAAATGGCCTGCTTCTGTTTGCGCTGGTTTGCTCCGGCATTGTGCATTCGCGCCTTTAAAATCTTGGCGACAAAAGGTGATGTCATGGCGCGAACCACTGCGCTGTAGTTGGGTTGGAACGTGATCTCGGAACCAACGGTCGCTTTGTTCTTGCCCAAGTTCAAAATGAGATGGTCACTGCTGGCCCCGACAATCTCGATTCCAGAGGACGCGGTGAGGCCGTCTGGATCGGTATCCTGATGTCCGACTGCCAAAATTGCCTGAGAGACAAATCCGCGATCCTTGACAGCCGGCTTGGCACCAAAAGCAGTTTGGCCGATATCGCCCCATGGTTGCGACGGTTTGACCTTGGACTCGATCACTCCCGCGACGAGTGTGATGGCATCGGTGTAGAGCCCATGGATCGGTTGGCGATGGAGAGGCTCCACGCCGAGCAGGATTGATTCACCGAGACGAAGATCGTTGATCCTTCCGGTGCCTGCCGCGCTGAACGCCCACTGAAGATTGCCGGAATTCCCTCCGGAGACGATATCGAGGGTGAGACCGAAGGCTGCATCAATGGAATCGGCGAGGGCAGATAGCTTTGCCATGTTTCCAGCATCGGGGGACACGCCGCTCCGGCAAGCGAGGTTCGTGCCGATACCCTTCAGTACGATATTCCTGCAGCGAAGCGTCTCACGCACAGTGCCGAGGAGATCCTCCGGCATGATCCCCTCCCTGAGATCTCCAAGCTCAACCATGAGCACGATCCCATGCGTCCGCCCCGACCCATAGGCGGCATCGGAGAGCTTGCCGATGACCTCCAGCTCCGTATTGAAACTGATATCGGCATGCGCCACGACCCGATCGACCTGACTCATCATCGGAGAGCGGATCAGTGTCATTGGCGCCACTATCCCCGCTCCACGCAGCGTTTCGATGTTCTCAATGCGGGAGTCGCCGATCGCCCGTACGCCTGCCTGAAGCAATACGCCGGCAATCTCCGGTGACCCTAAGGTTGCCTTGGTAACTCCGGTGACGGATATGCCGCGCAGTCTCAACCGCTTGACGAGTGTGGACGCGTTATGGCGGATCTTTTCGAGGTCGATCTCCAACCGCGGTGCGGTCATCAGCCAGTGGCCGTCCGCATCTCCGCAAGTGCAGGAATCGCCGGGCGGACCATGTCCAGCAACCGTTCGGGCGGGCGGCTCAAGACGTCCGTGACCGGAATTCCCAGTTCACCCTCGTACTGGATAATGGCGGCACTGACCGCTTCTTGTGTCATGTTCTCGTGGTTGATCGTGAGGCCGATAACCTTCGTATCGGAGAAGGTCTGGATCAGATTGATTTCGCTGGCCGGCGATGGCATCGCCATCTGTTCGAAGTCGCAGCGATGACGCCGCCCCGGGGCATGCTGCAGAATGACTCCGGTGGGTCTGCTGCCCCTCAAAATGAGTGCCGAGGAGCTGAAGGCCGGATGACTCAGTGCGCCTTGACCTTCGACGATGATCACATCCGGACTCTCTTCCTGGAACGCCTCGATGATGGTCGCCTCCAACTCACCGGAGCAGAATTGCGACGGAATGGCATCGAGCGCGACACCGTAGCGGGCCCCTTGCATCAAGCCGGTCTGGCCAGTGCCGACCATGACGGCTTTCAAGCCGTGATCGTTGAGAACACGGGTCAGGATCGTGGCGGTGGTGCGCTTGCCGATGGCACTGTCGGTTCCGAGCACGGTAATTCGCGGGCAGGTGACTTCGACAATTCGATCGTCGAACATCCGCAGATCTTTTTTGGCGCGGGGTTTTCGCATGTCAAGGATCACGACGTTATTAGCGATGCCCGCGGCCACGAACTCCGGGTCGTCGGTCAGGAATTCATGGAGACCACTCACGACATTCATTCCGCGTGCCAGGGCATCGAGCACGATGCCTCGCTCACCTGTCGACAACATTCCACTCTTGGGCGCCATCCCGAAGATGAAGTAGTCAGGGACACGCACGGTGCGAGACAGGGCGTCGGTGAGATCGCGGCAAATCGGGATGGCGTTGGCCTTCCCGCCGAGCACCTCGCCGGTGTCGAGTCCAGCCTGCTTGCTGTCGATCACCGAGAGGATTTCGTACTTCTCTGAATGACGGATGAGCCCGTTGGCCGTCTTACCGTCGATTTCACCGAAGTTCTCCTCACAATAGATGACCGCCGTCGCAGTCCGCTTCCGCTCATGGAATGGGATCGTTGCGGGACGATTAATACCGGGAGAGTGTGGAGCGACGGCGAACGCATTTGGCGATTTCTCCAACGGGACAATGGACATCGAGGCTCCTTGAGCAAAAATGTGAACTGGCGAGCGGATCACGAAGGCCACTTCGGATCCTTCGCATACCGTTCAGCCACATTGACCTGCACGTGGTCGCGCCGCCGTCCGAGCCAGCGCTGTGGTCAATGCCACCTAGATTTCTGGGCCGCCTAGATTGAGGTGCCGATCAATCATGGGGGCCGACGTCGGCTGTGTGAAGAACGCCAGAAGTACCAGGGGCTGTATCAAATCCAGCCCATGTCGCCGCGGTTTTTTTGTTGGTGAGCGAGAAAGGCTCTGCGCCCTCCTCGCCGTCGAAAGTCAAGACTTTGTCGCAGACACTGCGTGGACCGGCTTCTTCTCGAGCTGTGCGGCCGGAAGCTCGGCGGTCGGTGCAGGCTTACGCATTCTGTCGATTCGATGCATCGGCAGAGCATATTTCGGTGAAGAAAATCTCACGAAAGACATACAAATTCGCTTTCAATATTATCGGAACCGATTACCCATAATTAAGTACATGGTGAGTTGATGGGTATATTGCAAGGCCAAGTTTGCACGTCGTAGTCATGGAGATGGACAGTTCCCGGTTTGTTCGAGGAAGGGGGGGCGACGCGCGGATGGATGGCTTGTCAATCGGCTTAGAGTATTGACCCCCGATTGGAGTGGGCCCCTGGGGTCGGACAGGTGGATTGAATTGATTTGACCGGTGCGCCGTGCATTCGAAGGATCGACGCCCATGGCAAAGATGCCGTAATGGGGCTCGGCGCTCACCGGCGACGTTTGAGCTATTAGTGATGGCGGAGATTCGGGTGTCATTGTCCTTGCACGCGTAGCGTGTTCACGGGGTCTTGCCGAAAGGCGCGGCCCATATCCTTGACAGGAAAGGGCAACGACGTGGATGTCTTCGTCGGTCTCGACGTATCGCTGGCAAGCACCGCAATCTGCGTTCTCGGCGAGAAGGGCAAAATTCTGGGGGAGGCGCAGGTCGCCAGCGCGCCCAAATCGCTCGTTGCGTTCATGCGCAAGCTGCCGCACGGGATCGCCGCGATCGGGCTTGAAGCCGGTCCCCTGTCTCACTGGTAGCACAAGGGCTTGAGCGACGCCGGCTTCGAGACCGTGTTGATGGAGACCCGGCAGGTGAAGGCCGCGCTGAAGGCCATGCCAATCAAGACGGACCGCCGGGATGCCGAAGGCATCGCACGGCTTTTGCAGATGGGCTGGTTCCGGCCGGTGCACTGCAAATCGGTGTCGTCGCAGGAGATGCGGGCGCTGCTGACGTCGCGCAAGTCCGTGCAGGACGCGCTCACCAATCTGGAGCTCTCGCTTCGCGGCGTCTTGCGCAATTTCGGCTTGAAGCTGGGCCAGGTCTCCAAGGGCCGCTACGAGGCCCGTGTCCGGGAATTGACCACCGGCAACGCGATGCTGGAGGCCGCGGCCGAACCGATGCTGCGCGCGCGGGCGGACCTGCGCCGCGAGCTGGCTGGCCTGGAGAAGCTGGTCCGCAATCTGGCCAGGCAGGACCGGGCGTGCCGCCTGTTGATGACCATGCCGGGCGTCGGCGCGGTCATAGCCTTGACCTTCACATCCGCGATCGACGACCCGGAGCGGTTCCGGAGATCGAAGGATGTCGGCCCCTGGGTGGGGCTGACGCCGGGACGGAACCAATCCGGCGAACGGGATATTGTTGGCCGGATCACGAAGGCCGGCGATGCCGGTCTGCGCGCGGCGCTCTACCAAGCCGCCACGGTGATGCTGAACCACACGGGGCCGAACTGGCTGAAGGCCTGGGCGCAGCGTCTGACGAAGCTCCGCGGCAAGAAGCGCGCAACCGTTGCCCTGGCACGGCGGATCGGCGTGGTGCTTCATCGCATGTGGCGGGACGGCACCGAGTTCCGCTTCACGCGCGAGGAGGCGATGGCGCTTCGGACGGCATAGCCGCAGCGGCATCCCATCGGTCTATAGCGAGGATAGGAGGAATGGGCCGCGCCCGGAGATGGCAGGCCCACCGGTGTCCCTTCGCCGGGACGCGGTCCCCGATGATGCACGTTTCGGTGCTTGTTTGCCGAACCGTTTTGTCATGTTCGAGCACGCGGCAAAGAATGGCACTCGGGAACCGTTTGGACTGGGCATGAAGTTGGCAGCCTCAGCGCTGACCACGGACGGAAGCAAGAACCCAGCGAAGGACACATTGAGGTGAGCGCGCACGCTGCGAAGGCGCGGCCGCTAAATCAAACATAGCGCAGGTTACCCGGCTTACCGGGGGCAGCGAGAACTCCTACACCGCGCCTGTGGTCAGAACTTTCCGCAGGTTCCAAAGCCTCGCGAACGAATGATCGTGTCGCAGCGATGACCCATGGCGAAATGGAGCTTGACGGCAAACACCCCATTACGGAAGCACCGCACCCACAGCATCGCCTTCAAGCGCCAGGTCGTTCAGGAGTATCTCGCCGGCGAGACCCTCCACGGCCTGGCGCGCCGTCACGACCTGTCCCGCACCCTGATCCGAATCTGGGTCGACAAGTACGAGGCCGGCGCCTTCGACGAGGACGCCGAGGCGGCCAGCACGATCCAGGAGTACGAGGCCCGATCGCGGCCCTCGAGCGCCTGGTCGGCAAGCAGGCCCTGGAGCTCGAGTTCCTAAGGGGGGCTCTGAAGCACGGACAACGGCCGAGAACGCGCCCATGTCCGTCATCACCGGCCCAAAGGTCTCTCCATCGCTCAAGGATGCCGGCTGATGGGGATCGCGCGCTCCAAGTACTACGAATGGCCGTCAAGACGGCCGACGGCTACCAGCGCCAACGAAGCGCCGTGCGTCACGGAGAGGGGGAGCCCGGGCGTGAGCGGAGCGGCGGGCGGCGCTCCGGAGGGAGCCGCTCCTGCCGTCCTCATTCATCTTTCCGAAGGAGCACGGCACGATGCAGACGGTCCTGGCTCCGCGTGGCGACGCGCGCACATTCCTCACTCATTTCGTCGGGGACGGTCTCGATGACGACCGTTATGTCGTCGAGAAATACCGCTCGCTTGCGAACGGTAACAGGAGGCGATGGTGATGCAGCCGGACGACCTCTTGTAGCTTTATGACCCATCGCATGCGGAACCTGGCGGCCAAGGCGCCGGAGGACCTCTGGCCCGAGTTCAAGGCTCGCGTCATCGCTGCCTACCAGACCCCGTCTCGCGCCATCGCCCGCGATCTCGCCAGCGGTGTGGTCGCCGATTACCAGAGGGAACTGCCGAGCGCGAGCGCCTGCTTCGAGGATGACTTCGAGGCCTGCATCGCGCACCTGCGCATTCCGATCACCCACCGCCGCGCGATCAGGACCACGAATCTCGTTGAGCGCCTGTTCGTCGAGGAACGCCGGCGGCTCAAGATCATCCCCAACGCCTTCAGCGAGAGGCTCGTGCTCAAGCTCATCTTCGGCGCCATGATCCGCGCCGCCGAGCGTTGGCGCGCCATCAAGGTCGGCGAGCTCAAGCGTCGTCAGATGCGCGCGGTAAGAGAGGAACTCGACCGAGAATACGAGACCGCCAACGGCCTCGGCACAAAGGCCTCAGCTCCTGCACGCCAAGCCCGAATATCCAGCACCTCTCGGACTTGACCTCGGAATTCCGTAAACAAATAGGAACCGACTGACATCCAATCTGCGTCTGTACTAGGGCCTGTTCACTCTAATTATCCGAATTGTGTTACCATCCTCGGATGGAGATCACGGAAGCTCAATACGCCCGCATTGCCCCGTACCTTCCTGTGCAACGCGGCAACGTCAGCCTGTCGAGCCTGCAAGTGCTCAACGCCATCCTCTACGTGGCCGAGCATGGCTGCAAGTGGCGGGGGCTGCCGCCCCGCTTCGGCAACTGGCACACCATCTACATGCGCATGAACCGCTGGTCGAAGAGCGGGGTGCTCGACCGGGTGTTCGAGAAGTTGCAACGGCAACGGATCGTGCGCCTCAAACTGGAGGCGGTGTCGCTGGACAGCACCATCGTCAAGGTGCATCCCGATGGGACGGGGGCGCTAAAAAAAACGGACCTCAGTCGATCGGCAGATCCCGAGGCGGCTGGACCACCAAGCTTCATATGGTTGCCGCGGATGCCCGGACGGCCGTGACCTTTTCGCTCTCCCCCGGACAGCGACACGATGCGCCGGAGGGGCGCAAGCTGCTGCGCCGTCTCGGTCGCCAGCGCGCCGGCCCGGCGCTGGTGATGGACCGCGCCTACGAAGGGGACGCGACACGCCAACTGGCACTCGATCTCGGCTTCACACCCGTGGTTCCGCCACTCAAGACCCGGCGGAACCCCTGGGTGTACGACCGGGAGATATACAAGCGGCGCAACGAAATCGAACGTCTGTTCCGACGACTGAAGGGCTTCCGGCGCATCTTCTCACGCTTCGACAAACTCGATGCGCTGTTCCTGGGCTTCGTCCTGTTCGCACTCATCTACGATGCAGTGCGTTAGTGTGAACAGGCCCTAGTCCATCGATGGCGACGATGCCAGCCCCGAACGAGCTGCACGATATACGCCACTCCTTTGGTGCAGTGCCTTTTTTCATAGATATGTCGTTGTTGGTCGTCTGTATGCGCTGATGGAATACAGTTGCATGATATTTTCGCTTCGATCCCATGGTGCGCAACTATCGGGTGGCCGGGTTTGCTCGCGCTTCCTAGGGTGGCGCCTCGGGAGGGACGCCGCCATGACAGCGCCATCTGAGGACATGGGCACGGACACCTCACAGAACGCGCGCGACTACGCCCGTATCGAAGCCGCGATCCTCTATCTGGAAGAACACTTCCGCGATCAACCGGAGCTGGGCGAGGTGGCGGAGGCGGCCGGCCTCAGCCCGCACCATTTCCAGCGCCTGTTCCGGCGCTGGGCAGGCATCTCGCCCAAGCGCTTCGGCCAGTATCTCACGCTGGACTACGCCAAGGCTCAACTCGAAGGCTCCGCCTCGATCCTCGATGCCGCCTATGACGCGGGTCTCTCCGGCCCCTCGCGGCTGCACGATCTCTTCGTCACCTACGAAGCGATGAGCCCCGGCGCCTTCAAGCGACGCGGCGAGGGCGTGGAAATCGCATATGGACTGCATCCGAGCCCCTTCGGCCCCTGCTTTGTCGGGCAGACGGAGCGCGGCATCTGCGCCCTGGGTTTCGCGGATGGTGGCGAGGGCAATGGCGAAGCAGTCCGCGCCGAGTTCGAGCGTCGCTGGCCCGCCGCGCGCTTCCACGAGGATCGTGCCGCTACCGCTCACGTCGCAGCGCGCATTTTCGGCGAGCGCCCAGCAGACAGCACGCCACTCCGCCTGGCTGTCGCCGGCACCAATTTCCAGCTCAAGGTGTGGGAGGCGCTGCTGCACATTCCTCCCGGCCGCATCACCTCCTATCACGCTCTGGCCCAGGCGCTGGGGCTGCCGCGTTCGGCCCGCGCGGTGGGCGGCGCCGTTGCCGCCAACCCGGTCTCCTATCTGATCCCCTGCCACCGGGTGATCCGGCACACGGGCCGCATCTCGCACTATGAGTGGGGCCGCTCCCGCAAGCGTGTCATGCTGGGCTGGGAGGCGGCGCACTTCGGTCCGGCCGCAAGCAACGGCGCATAGGTAGGTCGGGCGGCTTCAGGCCTGTTTCGCCTGGGCCTCGCGGATGAGGGCGCGGAGCCGGCTCGGCGGCAGCGGCAGGCTGTCGATGGTGACGCCCAAGGGCTTGAGCGCGTCCTCGATGGCGGCTGCGATCGCCGGCGGGGCGCCCATGCGCCCGCCCTCTCCGCCGCCCTTCACCCCGTATTCGGTGAAGGGGGACGGCGTCTCGACGTGGCCGACGACGATATCGACCGGCGTCTCCTTGATGGTCGGGATCAGATAGTCCGTCCAGAGCGCGGTCGTGAGCTGGCCGGCCTCGTCGTAGCTGAACTCCTCGAAGAGCGCCGTGCCGATACCGTTCACCGTGCCGCCCCGGATGTGCCCCTCCAGCGTCATGGGATTGACCATCGTGCCGCAGTCGTGGACGGCGGCGTAGTGGAGGAAGTGCACCTGGCCGGTCTCGATATCGACCTCGATCACCGGGATGTGACAGCTATGGCCCATGATCGGATAGAAGATCCCCATGTGGCGCTCGTCGGGGTCAGGCAGGGTCGTCACTGGATGATCGTAGACGTAGGTCGCGTCGAGCCCGCTGGTGAGGTCGAGGTCCTCGGGCATGCTGAGCCGGTAGTAGTGCGCCTTGTCGGCGAGCTCGGCGATGCTCATCTTCATGCCGGGCACACCCTTGACGTGCACAGCGCCCTCCTCCAGCGCGAGGTCGCGGACGTCGGCCTCCATCAGGTGGGCGGCGATGCGGAACAGCTTCTCGCGAATCTTGCCGGCGGCGCCGACGATGGCGCCGGTCACCATGACCGTGAAGCGGCTGCCGCCCGGCCCGGTCGAGTTGAGGCCCTGGTCGGTGTCCGAATAGGTGATCTCGATGTCCGCAGGGTCGATAGTGAGCTGCTCGGCGAGCACCTGGGCGGCCACGGTCTCGGGGCTGTTGCCCCAGAACGGCGAGTGCAGCGTGACGAAGGCCTTGCCGGTGGGGTCGATCTTGACCGAGACCGCGTCGGGCGAGCTGGTCCACTCGACGCCCGGTTCCAGATTCCACATCCAGAACTCGGTGGCGCTGAAGACGCTCCGCTCCTGGCAGGTGGCAACGCCGATGCCGATGTAGCGGCCCTCGTTACGCGCCTCGGCCTGCCTTGCCCGCCAGCCGTCCACGTCGGCGAGCTTCAGCGTCTCCTCGAGCACCGCCTGATAGTTACCGCTGTCGTACATGTTCCCGGTCGGGATCAGATAGGGGAACTGGTCGGGCTGGATGAAGTTCTGGCGCCGGAGCGCGATCCGGTCGACGCCGAGCTCGTCCGCCGCGGCGTCCACGAGCCGCTCGATGACGAAGTTCGCGACCTCGGAGCCGAAGCCGCGATAGGCGCCCTGCTGGCACTTGTTGGTCAGCACGGCGGCCAGATCGATCTCCACGCTGTTGATGCGGTAGGGACCCACGCATTGCGAGAGCGCGTTGCCGTGCTGGCCGACGCCGAACTGCAGATAGGCGCCGTAGTCGTCGATGATCCGGGTCTTCAGGCTGAGCAGCGTGCCGTCCCGCTTGAGCGCGAGCTTGGCGTAGTAGACGCGGTCGGACGCGTGATTGTCGCAGCTCGTGGTGTTGTCGATCCTGTCTTCCATAAACTTGACCGGCCGGCCCACCGCGCGCGCCAGCACCGCAGCCAGCACGGGGACCTTGTGGACGAACATCTTGCTGCCGAAGCTGCCGCCCGCCAGCGTCGGCACGATGTTGAGCTTGTGGGGCGGCACGCGGAGCGTGCTCGCGATCATCCAGCCGCAGTAGTTGTACATCGACGTGTTGCACTGGATGGTGAAGCGACCCGCGCCGTCATCGAAGCTCGCCACGGCGCCTACCGTCTCCAGCGGCTGGCCGCCCGAGCGCGGCCAGCGGAAGCGGCGCTCGATGACCAGATCGGCGGCCGCGAAATCCTCCTCCACCGGCCCGAAGGTGAGCTTGCGCTCGAGCGCGATATTGGTGTCGCCACGCGCGGGGTGCAGGACGGCATCGCCCTTGGAGGTCAGCGCCTCTTCGGGATCGACGACCGGGGGCAACGGCTCGTAGACGACCTCGATCAGATCGCAGGCGTCCTCGGCGATGTAGCGATCCTCCGCCGCCACCGCCGCCACCGCCTCGCCGACATGGCGCACCCGATCATGGGCGATCACCGACTGGAGCACCGGCGGGCTCGCCCAGGTGGGGAGCGGGTCGCAGACCTCCGCCGCGCCCGCGCCGGTCATCACGCAGAGCACGCCGGGGAGCGCTTGAGCCTTGCTCACGTCGATGGAGACGATCCTGGCGTGGGCATGGGGGCTCCGCAGCACCGCCGCGTGCGCCATCTCCGGCACATTCACGTCGTCGGCATAGACCCCCTTGCCGACGAGCAGGCGCGGGTCCTCCACCCGCTTCATGCTCTTGCCGATCCATTGCAGGTCGCCGCGCGGCTTCTCCCGCTGCCGGCTCTCGGGGATATGGTCGCGCTCGCTCATGAGCCGTCCTCCCGCATTAGGCGCGCCGCGTGCTGGATCGATTCCACGATGGTCTGGTAGCCGGTGCAGCGGCAAAGATTGCCGGAGATCGCGTCCCGGATGTCGTCGACCGAGGGGTCGGGATTCCGCTTCAGGAGCTCGACGGCGGTCATCAGCATCCCCGGCGTGCAAAAGCCGCACTGGAGGCCGTGCTTCTCCCAGAACGCCTGCTGCACCGGATGCATCGCGTCGACCGTGCCGAGACCCTCGATGGTCTCGATCTCGGCGCCGTCCGCCATCACCGCGAAGGTGAGGCAGGAGCGGGCGGTGACGCCGTCCATCATCACCGTGCAGGAGCCGCAGACGCCGTGCTCGCAGCCGACATGGGTGCCGGTGAGGCGCAGGTCGTCGCGCAGGAAATCGCTGAGCAACCGGCGCGGCTCGACCGTGCGCTCGTAGCCCCTGCCGTTGACGGTGACGCCGATCGTCTCGCGCTCCATTGCCCTACCCTCTCAGGAACAGCGCTCGGCGGCCCGGCGCAGCGTCCGCCGGGTGAGCGCGGCGATGGCATCGCGCCGGTAGGCGGCATCGGCGTGGCTGTCGCTGTGGGGATCGACAGCGCCCGCGGCCGCGGCTGCCGCGCGATCGAGGCTTGCATCGTCGAAGGGCCCGCCGACGAGCGCCTCCTCCGCCGGCGCAAGCCGCGCCGCGTGCTCGCCGACCCCGCTCGCCACCACGCGCGCCGCCCCGCAGCGGCCGTTGGCGAGCCGCAGCGTCATCGCGATCACGGCTATGGCGAAATCGCCGTGCCGGTTGCTGATCTCGGCGAAGGCCCAGCCGTGGGCGCCGCGACCGGGAATACGAATCTCCACCAGCATCTCGTCCTGTTGCATCGCGGTTTCGTAGGTGCCGAGGAAGAAATCCTCCGCCGCGACCTCGCGGCTGCCGCGCAGGCTCCGCAGCACCAGCGTGGCGCCAACCGCGATCATCACCGCCGGCGTCTCCGACGAAGGGTCGGCGTGGCAGAGGTTGCCGCCGAGGGTGCCGCGGTTGCGCACCGTGTGGTGCGCGATGGATTCATAAGCTTCCGTCAGCAGCGGGCAGCGCGCCCCGACCAGCGGCGAATGCTTGACGTCGTTGTGCCGGGCGAGCGCGCCGATGGCGACGCCGTCGCCATCCTCCCTGATGTAGCCCAGGTGGGCGATGCGGTTGATGTCGATCAGGCAGGCGGGCTTGATGAGCCTGAGATTCATCATGGCAATCAGGCTCTGGCCGCCCGCCAGAATGCGCGCGTCGGGGTTGTCGGCGAGCGCCTGCAGCGCGTCGTCGACGCTCGCAGCCCGCAGGTAGCGGAATGGTGCGGGTTTCATGGCGCGAGAGCCTCGCGGACAGCGCGCTTCGCCATCACGCCGACGAGGTGCGCGCGGTAGTCCCTGTCGGCGTGCAGGTCCTCATTGAGGCCCTCGCTATCCACCGCGATGCCGTCGAGGGCCTGCTCGGAGAGGTTCCCGGCCAGCGCCGCCTCCATCTCCGCCACGCGGAAGACGTGAGACCTGGCGCCCGTGACGGCGAGGCGCACCGCGCCGCCCGCGAGCGACACCATCACCGCGACCACCGCGAAGCGCGAGGCCTGGTTGCCGAACTTGGCCCAGCCGGCGCGTTCGGGGATCGGGAAGTCGACCGAGACCACGATCTCGCCCTCCTCCAGCGCGGTCTCGTAAAGCCCAGTGAAGAAGTCGTCGGCGGCGATCGCGCGCCGGTCGGTGTTGACCGTCGCCCCCAGGCCGAGCAGGCCGGCCGGGTAGTCGGCCGCCGGGTCGGCGAAGCAGATCGAGCCGCCGATGGTGCCCCGGTTGCGCACCTGGACGTCGCCGATGGAGCCCGCGAGCGCCGCAAGCGCGGGGATCGCCCCCCTCACCTCGGGCGATTCAGCGACCGCCGCGTGCCGGGTCATGGCGCCGACCCGAATGAGCCCGTCGTGCCGTTCCATCCCGGCCAGCGCCTCGATGCCGTTGAGATCGACCAGGTCCGCGCAGGAGGCGAGGCGAAAGCGCATGGTCGGGATCAGACTCATGCCGCCGGCGAGAAGCCGGCCGTCTTCGCTCGCGGCGAGATGGGCCTTGGCCTCGTCGAGCGAGGCGGGCCGGTGATAGGCGAAGGGATACATCGTGCCCTCCCCTCAGCCCCGCATCGCCTTGGCGCCGGCGGCAATGGACTCGACGATATTGTGATAGCCCGTGCAGCGGCAGAGATTGCCTTCGAGCTCGCTGCGGATCGTCGCTTCGTCGGGCGCCTCGTGGCGGTTCGCGATGTCGATCCCCATCATCACCATGCCGGGTGTGCAGAAACCGCACTGCAGGCCGTGATGCTCCTTGAACGCGGCCTGCATCGGGTGCAGCCGGTCCGGCCCGGCGATGCCCTCGATGGTGGTGACCTCGGCGCCCTCCAGCTGCACCGCGAGAAGAGCGCAGGACTTCACCGGCCGGCCGTTGAGGTGGACGGTGCAGGCCCCGCACTGGCTGGTGTCGCAGCCGATATGTGTGCCGGTGAGCTTGAGCTCCTCGCGCAGGAAGTGGACCAGGAGCGTGCGCGGATCGACCGTCGCCGCGACCTCCCGGCCGTTCACGGTGAAGGTGACCGACGCATTGTCCATCGCTTCTTCCTCGCGACCGATCGCGGCGCTAGTGCTGCGCCCGCTTCGCGTCCTCGATGGTCCGCCAGATCTTCTTCGGCGTCATCGGCTGCGTGATCTGGCGCACGCCGAGATGCCACAGCGCGTCGATGACCCCGTTGCAGATACAGGCGGGCGCGCCGATGGTGCCGCTCTCGCCGGCGCCCTTGGCACCCAGCGGATTGCCGAGCGCCCTGGTGAAGTGCGAATCGAGGCCGAAGGACGGCACGTCCTCGGCATGGGGCACGGCGTAGTCCATGAACGTGCCCGAGAGGTACTGGCCGGTCTCGGAATCGTAGGCGCATTCCTCCATCAGCGCCTGGCCGATGCCCTGGACCAGACCGCCGTGAACCTGCCCCTCAAGCACCATCGGGTTGATGACCGTGCCGACATCGTCCACCGCCCAGTAGTTTCGGAGCGTAACGGCGCAGGTCTCGGGATCGACGAGCACGACGCAGAGATGGACCGCCGAGGGATAGGTGCAATCGGCGGGGTCGAAGAACGAGGTCTCCTCCAGGCCGATCTCCAGATCGGACGGCCGGTCGCCGGAATGGTAGGCGGCGTTGGCCACCTCCGAGAGCGCGAGCCTCCTGTCCGTGCCCTTGACCGTGAACTCGCCGTCGGCGAGGTCGAGGTCGTCGGGCGCGCACTCCATCATGTGCGCCGCGAGCCGCTTGGCCTTGGCCACCACCCTATCGGCGGCGGTGTAGACCGCCATGCCGGCGGTGGAAAGCGAGCGCGAGCCCCAGGTGCCGATGCCCATGGGCACCCGGTCGGTATCGCCCTCGACCACGTCGATATGGTCGATGTCGCAGCCGAGGCGATCGGCCGCGATCTGGCTCCAGGTGGTCTCGTGGCCCTGCCCGTGGCTGTGGCTGCCGGCGAAGACGGTGATGCGCCCGTCCGGATGGACGCGCACGCTGGCGACGTCGTAGCAGCCGACCTTGGCGCCGAGGTCGTTCATCATCTTGACCGGGCCGGCGCCGGCCATGTCGAAGAAGGCCGAGATGCCGATGCCCATCCACTGCCTCTCGGCCCTGAGCGCCGCCTGCTCCGCGCGGAGTGCATCGTAGTCGCAGAGCGCCTTGGTCTTCGCCATGAGCGCGGGTGGGTCGCCGGAGTCGTAGGTGATGCCGAGGGCGGTCTGATACGGGAACTTCTCAGGCGGGATCAGGTTGCGGGCGCGGAGCTCCAACGGGTCGATGCCCATCTCCTGTGCGCCGTTCTCGATCATGCGCTCGACCTGATAGACCGCCTCGGGCCGGCCGGCGCCGCGATAGGCGTCGACGGGTGTCGCGTTGGTGTAGACGGCGCGCACAGTGGTGTGGATCGCCGGGATGTCGTAGGCGAGCGAGAGCATGGTGAAGTGATAGGCGTTGGTGATGCTCGCCTGCCACTGGCTCTCGTAGGCACCGAAGGCGGCAAGGGTCTCGAACTTCACGCCGAGGATCCTGCCGTCCTTATCGAAGCCCATGCGGCCGATGGTGTGGTGGTCCCTCGCGTGGGTATCCGCCAGCAGGCATTCGGAGCGCGTGCCCACCCAGCGCACGGGCCGGTCGCAGACAATCGCGCCCCAGAGCACCAGCGCCTCTTCCGGATAGTGGTAGAGCTTCATGCCGAAGCCGCCGCCGACATCCGGCGCGATGACCCTGAGCTTGTGCTCGGGAATGTGCAGCGACTTGGTGAAGTAGCGGCGCACGATGTGGGGCGCCTGGTTGGTGGTCCACACCGTGTAACGGTCGTTGACCCGGTCGTAGTGGCCCAGGTAAGCGCGTGGCTCCATCGAGGCGGCGGTGATGCGGTTGGAGGGCACCGCGACCTCGGTCACGTGGTGGGCGTTTGCGAGGGCCGCCTCGGTCTCCGCCGCCAGCCCGTGCTCGGTGACCAGCACCTCGTTGGTGCCGAAGCCGGGATGCACGAGCGGGGTCTCGGGGTCGAGCGCCTTGGCGGTGAGGATGTTGGCCGGCTTCTCCTCATAAGTGACCGCGATGGCCTCGGCGGCGTCGAGGGCCTGATGGCGATCCTCGGCGACGACCATGGCGACGATCTCACCGACGCAGCGGACCACGCCGTCGACGCAGATGAGCGGTCGGTAGGCGGTACGCGCGTCCGCGCCGCTCCTGTCCTTGACCGGCCAGACGCCCTCGGCCTCGCCATGGCCGGCGGCGGTCCAGTCCGCGCCCGTCAGCACCGCAAGCACCCCCGGCATGGAGGCCGCCTGCGCCGTATCGACGCGCATCACCGCGGCATGCGCATGGGGGCTGCGGACGAAGGCGGCGTGGGCGATAGGCTGGTCGAGCGAGACATCCTCGACGAATAGGCCGCGGCCCCGGAGGAAGCGCTCGTCCTCCCGGCGCAGGATCGCCTGACCGACGTACATGGCCCCCTCCCCGCGTGCGTGCCGCTCTTGCTGGCGGTCACCGCGCGCTTGCGCGTAGCTTTGCCGACAACCATATCAGCACCGGACGCCGTGGCACCAGATGCGCTTCGGCCACCACGTCGTGCAGCGTCCTTGGTCGAATGACCGCTAGGCGCGACGCTGGTGTTCAAACGTACCGATCATTGGGGCGAATACCAAAGCATCTCCAGAGAGAGTGTTCTCCCGGCATGAGAGGTCGAACTACACTTGCGCGATTCCTGGACGGGGGTGTGGGTCACCTGCACCGCTGACTGTCGAGAACATTCTGAGTTGACCGGTTTATGTACCAGATGAGTTGACCGCTTCGGTTGGTGTTGTTGGGCCTGTGGGGAAGTGGTCAGGCGCGGAGCGGCTGTCCACTTGTCCACAGGGCTTCGGCCGGTCGCGTCGAAGCGGATCACGCGGCCTGCCGGGTTGGGGTGTCGATGGGCTCGCCGTCGGTTTGGTATCGCGCCAGGCATCGGGGCCCGTGGAAGACGGCGAGCGTGCCGTCGGGATACTCGTGCACCCGGACCGTGGCCTTGACGTAGTGGCGGCGGTGGCGGTCGGCGGGGAGCTGGAGCACCCGGCGCTTGTAGCGCACGGTGTTGTCGTTCGAGACGGTGCGCTCCTCCTGGACGCAGAGGATATCGTCGAGCGCGCCGGCGAAGGAGACGAAGGCTGAGCCTTGGGCCTTGGGCCTCGGCCGGGGCCGCGAAGCGGGCGTTGTGTTGGGGCAGATAGACCTCCTTGAGGAAGCGGTTGGCCTCATCGATCTCGGTGATGCCGGCGAGCCGGAGTTCCTGCGGCAGGCGCTTCTGCAAGGTGCCGAACATGCGCTCGGACCGCCCCCTGGCTTCGGGCGAATAGGCCGGGATCAGCTCGATGCCGAGGCGCTGAAGCGCGCGCCCCACCTGGGTCGGATTGTCCCTGTCCACCTTGCCGCCGGCCTCAGGCGTGTGCCAGTAGTGGCTGGCCCGGTCGGCATAGAGCGAGCAGAACAGCCCGCGCTCCCCGATCACCTCGAAAAGCGCCCGGAAGCTCGACATCGTGCCCTCTTCGTCGACGAAGAAGGCCGAGTAGATTTCGCTCGTGGCGTCGTCCATGGTGACGATCAGGTCGAGCGCCGGCTGGCCGGGGAGCCACTCATGGCGCGAGCCGTCCTGGTGCACCATCATGCCGGGGAGCGCGCGACGGGGGCGCTTGCGCCGGTGCGCGCCGCGCCTGGGCGCCGCTCGCCTGCGCCCATAAGCCTGCAAGGTCAACCGCACCCAGTTGTAGCTGCGCTCGCAGCCGTGCTCCGCCACCAGCTTCTCGTGGAAGTGCTTGGCGGTGAAGTCCCAGTAGCGGGTGTCGAACAGCTCAAGCACCCGCGCCACTTCGTCCACCGGCGCGCGACGTGCCGAGACCCGGTCCAGACGGCGGTCGTAGAGGCCCTCCGCACCGTCGGCCTCAAAGCGATCCCGCCAGCGCCGGAAGGTGCGTTCCGAGACGCCCAGTATCTCCGCCGCCTCCGCCTGGCTCAGCACACCGCAACGGGTGCGCCCGTAAACCTCTTCGAACTTCATCAGTCTCAGCCCCTGTGCCTGCTCCGTCCGACGCATCCAAACCCTCCATGGCTTGGAAGCCTTCTAAAGCCGGACAGATCATCTGGTACATGGACCGGACATATCCTGTGTTACCGACATCACCTGCACCGCTGACTTGCCGTGCTTGTCTTCCGCAGGTACGCTTATTCGCCACACGGAAAGTGACAAGCAGAGATCGCTCATAGATGCGATCTCATAGACGGGGGGGACGTGCGCATGCCGAAGAATGAGGACGCTGAACAGATAGCCGATCAGGACGGCGAGCTCGTGACCGAATTAAGGTATCGCCTTTCTGCGTTTGAAAAAGAAAACCCCAAGCTCATGGAAGAAGTAGACTCGCTCAGCAAAGCGATTGAGAGTTTTGAAATGGTAGTAGCGGATTCAGAACCTCAAATAATCACGACCACAAACACAACGTTGGTTCATGCTACGAAGTAGTCTTTGTCAGGAAGAAATCCATGACTTGGAATGACATAAGGGAGGAAATTGCATCAACAAAACCCAAAGGAGGAGCTAGTTCTCGTGACGTAGTCAGACGCGCGAAAATCCGTACCGCGGAGAGCATAAAGCGGTGTTCCGCTTATAATTTATGCAACGGATTTTGTGGACGATGATAGAGCGGCCCAATATGGAGCAGGTCTTCAAATCGATTTAGGAGATAAGACGGGATTCTTGCAAGCGCTGTCAGACATTGAAGATGGCCCTCTTGATGTACTAATCCATAGTCCAGGTGGGTCGCCATTTGCTGCCGAATCAATCGTAAAGTTGCTGCGATCACGATTTCAACCAATCCGATTTGTTGTACCGCACACAGCGAAGAGTGCAGCAACGATGCTCGCGCTGTCAGGGAATGAGATTTTGCTGGGTGAAGCCGCAGAGCTCGGGCCGATCGATCCGCAGTTGCGCGTAATGATTGATCAACGTCCCATTACTGTGCCAGCAGATGCAGCAATTGCTCAATTTGCAGCGATACACAAGGACGTCACAACCAACCCCGATTCAATGCGTGGTTGGCCGCCCATTCTTCGACAATACGGTCCGTCATTTTTGCAAGAATGCATGAATGCAATCAACCTCTCGGAGCAACTTGTCGCAGACTGGCTCAAGTGCTACATGCTTAAGGGAGAGAAAAACGCGGAACAGCGTGCGAAGAATATTGCCAAATGGTTGGCAACTCACGATAACTTCAAATCGCACTCTCGACCAATATGGTTAGATCAGTTAAAGGGCTCTGTTGCAAGCTTGGCGAAGGGGCGATGCGTGATCAGGGGGCTTCCTGTTCACCTTATGATTCTGCGTTGGCCAGACGGTCCTGTAGCCATGCCATGGCCTCGGTCAGGGCGCACGGTCCGAGACCGAAGGCGCGCTCGACGATCCGGGCCTCGCCGACAATGCCGCCCTGGAGGGCGAACATCCCGGCCTGGCCCTTGCGCAGCGCGCGCATCACCTCGAAGCCCTTGATCGTGGCGTAGGCCGTCTTCATCGTCTTGAACCCGCGCACGGGCCGGATCAGCAGCTTGAGCTTGCCGTGGTCGGCCTCGATGACGTTGTTGAGGTATTTCACCTGCCTGTGCCTCGTGTCCTTCGGGCACTTGCCCTCGGCCTTCAGCTCCGCGATGGCAGCGGCATAGGCCGGCGCCTTGTCGGTGTTGAGCACCTCGGGCTGCTCCCACTCCTTCAATCCTCTCAGCGCCTTGCCGAGGAATCGCTTCGCTGCCCTGGTGTTGCGGGTCGCCGAGAGATAGAAATCGATCGTGTTCCCGAGCTTGTCCACCGCCCGCTACAGATACGCCCACTTGCCGCGGACCTTGATGTAGGTCTCGTCGACGCGCCAACTCCGCGACTGCGGCCGGCGCCACTGCCAGCGCAGACGTTTCTCCATCTCCGGCGCGAAACGCTGCACCCAACGATAGATCGTGGAGTGGTCGACCGCGACGCCGCGCTCGGTCATCATCGCTTCGAGGTCGCGGTAGCTGATCGGATACCGGCAGTGTTACGGTAGGAACGCCGGTTGCCCGACGCCCCCCGTGCAGATCCCCGCATGCGCGCTAACGCACGGGGCTCCTACCTCGGGTGTTTGACGGCAAACCGCTGTTCTGGCCATGGATGCAGGATTTGCAGCGGCGGCCAGAAAGCCGCCGCGACCCTTCCCAGCTTGTCCAGCTTGGTCCGGTCCATCTGCGACCGGCGTCTCAAGACACGCAGCCACATTCGTCGGAGTCGAAATGCAAACCGCTTGAGGGACGGGGAACTGGTCGGGACGGCGTAGTAGTGCAGCCATCCATTCAGAATCTTCCCTAGCCATTTGGCCACCTCATATGGGTTATGGTGCATCCGCCGACGCAGCTCGGCACCGATACGCCGTAGGGTCCGGTCGACCCGCTTGCCCACCGGCTTGCGCCCCAGCCCGAACTTCCCGTTCCTCGTCGTTCGGCAGTAGTGCGTGAACCCGAGAAAGTCGAAGGTTTCGGGACGCCGCTCGCCTCGTGCCCGGCGGTTCTTTTGCGCAAACCGCCCGAACTCGATGAGACGGGTTTTGTCAGGGTGTAGCTCCAGTGAAAACGAGGCCATCCTTTCCTTCAGGTCGTGTAGAAACCGCTCCGCATCCCGCTGGTACTGGAACCCGACCACGAAATCATCGGCGTACCTCACGATGATTGTGTTGCCTTCGGCTGTTCGGGCGCGCCACTTCTTGTGGAACCACAGGTCGAGGACATAGTGCAAATAGACGTTCGCCAGAATCGGCGAAACAATCGCACCCTGCGGAGTGCCCCGAAGGTCATCCCGCCATTCGCCCCCTTCCATGACGCCAGCATTGAGCCACTTGACAATCAAGCGGATAACCCGCCTGTCGCCGATACGGTGCTCCAGAAACCGGACCAGCCAGTCCCTGTCGATTCGGTCAAAGTACGACCGGATGTCCGCATCGACAATCCATCTGACCCCTCGCCGTTCTATCCCGAAAGCCAGGGCGTCGAGCGCATCATGCGCCCCACGTCCGGGTCGGAACCCATAGCTGAATCCGAGGAACTCCGGCTCGTATATCGGCAAAAGGATGGTCTCCGCCACCGCCTTCTGGACAATCTTGTCCTCCACTGCGGCGATGCCCAGCGGTCGTGTTCCCCCGTCCGGCTTCGGTATCTCTACCCGCCGCGACGGACGCGCCCGGTACGCTCCGCTCTGAACCCGGTCATGCAGGTCGCTCAGCCGTTCGGCCAGACCCTTCCCGTATTCATGCCACGTCACGCCATCCACGCCTGCCGCTGCCTCCTTCTTCAACGAAAAGTAGGCCGCATCGAGCGCTTCCGTCGTGATGTGGTGCAACAGCGCAGTGAGCTTCTCCTTCGGCTTCCTCGTTGCTGCTTGCCGTATCCGCTCCGCCGCTTGTGTCACGCGCGCCCGGCGCTGTGTCCGGTGCGTGCTTTGGCCTCGCGGATTCCCCTTGGTTCCAGCCCTTCCCTCCGTCGGCTCCGCCGGAACCGAGGTCCCTTTGTTCGCCGCCCTCATCGGTACTATGGCCAGATCCGATTGCTCCAACCCGTTCATCATCGATTCGGACTATCTCCTCTCTTCCGCGGCCCCGGTACGACGACCGGGGCGGATTGGAGCCCTCTCAGGTCCCCTGCGTGGACGTACGTGCGTGCCTGGGTTCTTAGACGCCGCGGAGCCCTCGCGCCCTCACGAAAGCGGGCGGTCAGTGTTGCCTTCGGCCGCTGATACAGCCTCGGCACTCCGAATGACCATGTTTCGACGCTCAATAGCCCTGCCCGCACGCGCCGCTACCGACACTTCACATGACACCTCACGATGCCCTGCGCACGGCTCGCGGCGAAGGCGGCTCGTTACACCTTTCCTCCCGCCGGACTTTCACCGGCTATCCACGTCAGAGTTAGCCTGACATTCACCAGCGTACGGCCCAAAGCACGATCTCCCCCCGAAAGTGACGTCCCTTGAAGTCGCTCATGCCTCAACCCCTCTCGGCAGATCACGCAGACAAGTCACCAACCAGCCGGACTTTGCAACAGAGCCCTATGATTCCATCGAAATCTGGGCGCACAGCATCTTGCTGGGCCACAAGCCGATCATCGACGTGAACCCCCGCCGCTCGGTCGAAATGCAAGAGGCGTTGAAGCAGGAGAAGAAGGCGCGGTGCACGCTCGGTCTCGTCTTTCCCGAGGAGCGTCGCTACGTCGTGCGCTCGGGGTCCGAGCGGATCAATGGGCGGCTCAAGGATGAGTTCGGCGGCCGCCATGTCCGCGTGCGCGGGTGCGACAAGGTTCTCGCCCACCTCATGTTCGGCATGACCGTGCTGACGGCCAGCCAGCTGATGCGCCTTATCGTTCCGCCGATCTAGTCCGGCTCCTCTCCTTCGCCATCACCGCAGCCGCACTTCCTGTAAGACGGTGCAGCCAAACGCGCCTGAAGTTGGGCGAAAATACCGAATCGGAGGCTGCGTCAACGCTGATCCGACCATGGTCGCGATCAAAATCGCGCCAATTGCCGTGCGCCGACGTCGCTGCTAGCTTGGGTGTTCTTGCGCCGCTCCGAATCGATCAGAGTTTTGCAAGCGGCTCAAGGTGCCGCCGAAGGAGTGGTTCGATGCCTATTTCGAGCAGCAGCCCCTGGGCCGCTTCGCCGAGGTCGATGAGATCGCGCCGACCGCGGTGCTGCTGGCCTCCGACGCGGGCGCCTATTACACCGGCGCATCGATGAACATGAACGGCGGCGACGTCATGATCTAGGTCGAGGAGGATCGGAGATGGGTAAGCTCGACGGCCACATCGCCATCGTCACCGGCGCCGCCCAGGGCATCGGCCGCGCCATCGCCATCCACTTCGCACGCGAGGGCGCCGACGTGGGCGTGGTCGATCTCGACGAAAGCCGCGCGAGCGAGGTGGCGGCCGAGCTCGCCGGCCTGGGCGTGAGGAGCCACGGGGTGGCCGCCGACGTGGGCGATGAGGCCGCGGTCAAGCGCAGCTTCGCCGCGCTCGCCGAGGCGCTGGGCGATGCCGATATCCTGGTCAACAACGCCGGGATCTCGACCTTCGCCACGGTCCTCGAAATGACCACCGAGCAGTGGGACGAGATGATCCGCATCAACCTGCGCTCGATGTTTCTGTGCTCGCGCAAGGTGCTGCCGGCGATGCTGAGGAAGAAGTGGGGCCGCATCATCAACGTCTCCTCGAACATGGCGCACAAGGGCGGGAGCTTTCAGGCTCACTACGCCGCTTCGAAAGCCGGCGTTCTCGGCTTCACCCGTGCCCTCGCCCGCGAGGTCGCGCGCGAGGGCATCACCGTCAACGCGCTGTGCCCGGCGAGCGTCGATACGCCGATGGCCAGGGTGCTGCCGAAGGAGTGGTTCGAGGCGCATTTCGAGCAGCAGCCGCTGGGCCGCTTCGCCCACGTCGACGAGATCGCGCCGACCGCGGTACTGCTGGCCTCCGACGCGGGCGCCTATTACACCGGCGCATCGATGAACATGAACGGCGGCGACGTCATGATCTAGGTCGGAGGATCGGAGATGGGTAAGCTCGACGGCCACACCGCCATCGTCACCGGCGCCGCCCAGGGCATCGGCCGCGCCATCGCCACCCACTTCGCGGGCGAGGGCGCCGACGTGGGCGTGGTCGATCTCGACGAAGGCCGCGCGAGCGAGGTGGCGGCCGAGCTCGCCGGCCTGGGCGTGAGAAGCCGCGGCGTGGCCGCCGACGTGGGCGATGAGGCCGCGGTCAAGCGCGGCTTCGCGGCGCTCGCCGAGGCGCTGGGCGATGCCGACATATTGGTCAACAACGCGGCCATCGCCGGCTTCGTCCCGGTCGTGGAGATGACGGTGGAGGAATGGGACGAGATCATGCGGGTCGACCTGCGCTCGGTCTTCTTGTGCTCGCGCGAGGTGCTGCCGGCAATGCTGAGGAAGAAGTGGGGCCGCATCATCAACGTCTCCTCGCAGCTCGGGCACCGCGGCGCCAGCACGTTGGCGCATTACGCGGCGGCCAAGGCCGCGGTGCTCGGCTTCACCCGCTCGCTCGCCCGCGAGGTCGCCCGCGAGGGCATCACCGTCAACGCGCTGTGCCCGGCGAGCGTCGATACCCCGCAAGGCCGCTCGCCGCCGCCCTCGTATTACACGGAGTACTTCCGCGACCAGCCCTTGGGCCGTTTCGCCCACGTCGACGAGATCGCGCCCACCGCCGTGCTGTTGGCCTCGGACGCCGGCGCCTATTACGTCGGCGCCTCGATGAACGTAAACGGCGGCGACGTGATGATCTAGCGCGCGGTCCAGCCGCCGTCGACGGGCAGCGCGGCGCCGCGGATCTGAGCCGCCGCTTCGCCCGCAAGGAAGACGGCGAGAGCGCCCAGGTCCTGGGGCGCGACCATGGCCTTCGAGGGATGGTCCGCCTCGATCATCCGCCGCCGCGCCGCGTCGGCGGTGACGCCCCACAGCCCGGCGGTCTCGTCGAAGACGCGGCGCATCAGCGCGGTGTCGGTGTAGCCCGGACAGATCGCGTTGCAGGTGATGGCGGTCTCGGCGGTCTCCAGCGCGACGGCCTTGGTCAGCCCCACGAGGCCGTGCTTCGATGCGGTGTAGGCGGCGGCCGTGGGATAGCCGATCAAACCCAGGGCCGAGGCGACGTTGATGATGCGGCCCCACCCGCGCGCCTTCATCCCCGGCAGGACGAGGCGGATGGCGTGGTAGGCGGCCGAGAGGTTGACCGCGATGACCTCGTCCCAATCGGCGGGCGGAATGTCCTCGATCAGGTTCGGGTGGTTGGTGCCGGCGTTGTTGACCAAGATGTCGATGCCGCCGAGGGCGGATTCGGCCCGCGC
This sequence comes from Alphaproteobacteria bacterium, assembly GCA_965262755.1. GTDB lineage: Bacteria > Pseudomonadota > Alphaproteobacteria > UBA828 > UBA828 > WTGU01. The sequence continues at coordinate 4,892,539 of OZ253557.1, forward strand.
GACGAGGTCGGCGACGTCGTCCGGCTTGGTGAGGTCGGCGGCGTGGTAAGCCGCCGTCGCGCCATGCGCTTCGAGCGCGGCGAGGGCATCGGCGCCGGGCTCGCGGCGGCCGCTCACGACGACGCCGGCGCCCGCCGCCGCCAAGGCCTCGGCGATGGCGAAGCCGATGCCTGGGCGGATCGAGGCGCCGGTCACCAGCGCGCCCTTGGCGCTCAGCGCTCCGGCGACCAACGCCTAGACGGCCACGGCCGCGGTCTGGCCCGGGCCCCAGGTGTCGGAGAGCGTGAATCCTTCGGGGAACGGATCGCTGGGATCGTGGCCAATTTCCATTATCGCCGAGATCCACGCCCGGCCCGAGACCCGGGGAACGATCGCGGGCATGCGCCCGATCTTCGTCGTCTTGACGATATCGGCGAGGAAATAGGTGCCGATCACGGATTCTTGATAGAGGGTCTCGCCCACCCGCAGCTCGCCGCGGGCGTGCAGCACCGCCATCTTGGCCATGGTGCCGGTGCCGCACGGCGAGCGGTCGAGACGGCCCGGGTTGACGATCACGGTCGAGCGCCGGCGCTTCTGTTTGCCCCGCGGCGGGCCGCCGAAATGGGTGAACGAGATGCCGTTGATCTTGGGATTCGCGGGGTGGCGGACGGGCACCTGCGCGGCGGCGGCGGCGGTGATGCGCAGGCCCAGCGCGACCAGGTCGCGGGCCTCGTCGGGCGCGATCTTGAAGCCGAGCTTGTGCGCATCGACGAGCGCGAAGAAGGCGCCGCCGTAAGCCACGTCGGCGGCGATGGTGCCGACGCCCTCGACCTCGAGCGCGGCGTCGAGCCTGACGACGAAGGCAGGCACGCTTTCTAGCGCCACACGCTCACACTTGCCGTCGCGGCAAGTGGCGACGGCCCGCACCAGTCCCGCCGGGGTGTCCAGCACCACGACCGTCTCGGGCTCCCTCATCGGCAGGATTCCGGTTTCCAGGAGGACCGTCGTCACGCACATCGCGTTGGTCCCCGACATCGGAGGATAGTCCGTCGATTCCATGATGATCATCCCGGCATCGGCCTTGGGCGAGGTCGGCGGCACGAGGAGATTCACCGACATCGCGGCACCGCCGCGGGGCTCGAAAAGGACCATGCGGCGCAACCAATCCCGTCTGCGCTCGAGATAGCTCTTCTTGTCGAACATGGTCTTGCCCGGCACGTCAAGAACGCCGCCGGTAATGACGCGGCCGACCTCGCCCTCGGCGTGGGCGTGCACCACATTGAGCATTTTCTCCCAGCGCATGGTTCTCCCTTCCGTCGCTTCGGTGTATAAAGACGCGAATGCGGCGCCCAGATTAGCATGCCAGGGGCCAGCGGGCGCGCGCGCGACAATCGTTCTTGCCCCGCGGGAGGAATTCATGGGTACCGACAGAGAGACGATCTACAAGCAGACGATGGAGCAGACGCGCCAGCGCAAGCTGCAAATGACGCGCCGCCAGATGCTCCAGGCCACGGCCGCGACCGCCGCCGCGGCGGCGGCGAGCAGCCTCGGGACGCGGGCGGCCCACGCCGACACCAAGGGCCCGGGCTGGTACACCGACGACAAGCTCACCGGCAAGGTGACGATGATGGTTTCGGCGGGCCAGCGCTGGGAGCTTCCCTCGCGCGGCGTGCTGCCGATCTTCAACGAGCGCTTTCCCAACATCGAGGTCGACATTCAGGCCGGCCCGCACTCGGAGATGGTGACCAAGGGGATGATGCTGGCCAGCTCGAAGAGCTCGACGATGGACGTGCTCTACACCGACTTCGGCCAGTGGCCGGCGTTCGAGGCGGCCGGCGCCATGGAGCCGCTGCAACGCTTCGCCGATCAGGACGCAGGTTGGTTCGACGATTATTCGAACGACGTGCCGGCGGGCGTCTCCCAGGGCTACCGCGTGCCGGCCAAGCCCGACGGCACGCTTTACGGCCTGACCCCGGACGGCAACGCTAAGCTCCACTTCTACCGCCGCGACCTGATGGAGGCGGCGGGATTCAGCAAAGTGCCCGACACCTGGCCCGAGGCGATCGAGGTGGCCAAGGCGCTGCACGATCCCGACAACGACCAGTTCGGTTTCATCACCACCAACCGCCGCGGCGGCTTCGCCGGCTGGGTGTTCTGGGGCATGCTCGCCTCCTACGGCGGCGATTGGTTCGACAAGCAGGCAGAGGGCGGCTGGCACCCCACCTTCAACAACGACAAGGGGTTCAAGGCGCTCGAAACCCTGGTCGAGCTGATGAAGTATCGCCATCCGGTGACGCTGAATGCCACGGACGATGAGTGCAACACGGCGCTCGCCAACGGCTCCGCGGTGTACGCGCCGATCCAGTGGGGCACGGCGGTGCTGAACAATCCTGAGTTCAGCCAGTTCCCCGGCGTGATCGGCACCGACCTGGTCCCCCAGGGCGAGACCCCCGAGAGCGCCCACCGGCCGTTGATGGGCGGTTTGGGCCAGATGGTCTCGACGTGGTCGGAGAACAAGCAGGCGGCTTGGGAGTGGATCAAGCACCTGAACTCGGCCGATTACGTCGACAGCCGCATCTCTCAGGCTTACATCGACAGCGCCGGGCAGCCGGCGCGCATCTCGCTCCTCACCAAGTTCGAGGACTTGAGGCCGCACTTCGTCGGCCTGAAGAAGTCGTTCCCGGTCGCGGTCTCGTTCGTGCCTCTGATTCCCGAGGCGTTCACGCTTTCGGACATCCTGGGCAACGAGGCCTCGGCCGTCATCGTCGGCGAGAAGTCGATCGAAGACGCGCTCAAGGCCATGGAAAAGGACGTCGAGGGCATCATGATGGATTCCGGCTACTACGGATAACGGAGCCGGTGCCACGATCGGGTAACGTCCGAGTTGGCATCGCCGCGGCGGCCCGCCGCGCGCCTTTCCGAGGGTCGGGTGGCACTTCTGATGGTGCTCCCGACTCTCGTCATTTTGATCGCGCTGGCCGTCTATCCGCTGGGTTGGGCGGGGGTGCTGTCGTTTCGCGTCGAGAGCCTGTTCAACCCGCGGATCGGCCATTGGATCGGGTTTCGCAATTATGAAACCCTGCTCGGCAACGACGTCTTCTGGAAGAGCATCCGGCTGACCCTTGTCTGGTGTGTCGTCGTGGTCTCGGTCCAGATGGCGCTCGGGTTCTTTTTCGCGCTTCTGCTGGACACGCGGATGCGCGGCATCGGGTTGTTGCGCACGCTGATCGTCATCCCGGTGTTCATCTCACCCATCGCCATGGGGTTGACCTGGCGCTTCATGTTCGAGCCGGTGACCGGCATCATCAACTACCTGCTGGAAAGCGCGGGGCTGCCGGAAGGGTCGTGGCATACCGAGACCGGCACCGCGCTGGGTGCGGTGATGATCGCCGACATCTGGCAGTGGACCCCGTTCGTGACGCTGATCCTGCTGGCCGGCATGCAGGGGATATCGCCCGAGGTGATCGAGGCCGCGCGCCTCGATCGGGTGCGAGGCTGGACCTACCTGCGGCGTATCGTCATTCCGCTGATCTGGCCGGTGGTCACGGTGGTGTTGCTGCTGCGATTGGTCGATTCGATCCGCATCTTCGATCTGATCTACATCATCACCCGCGGCGGGCCGGGCACCTCCACGCTGGTCGCGAGCGTGAACGACTTTACTTACTTCCAAGCCGGTCGTCTGGGCATCATGGCGGCGTACGGCTTCTTGATCGTCATCGTCATCAACGTCGTCGTCATCGCGTTCTTGCGCGCGCTCTATCGCCAGGAGCGCGAAACCCGCCGTAAGGTCACCGCCTGATGCGCAGCCCGATGAGACGCGCCTTCGACGTCGCCGCCGTCTTCATCGTCGCCATCTATCTGGCGCCGATCTACTGGATCGTGCTGACCTCGATCAAGCCGACGAAGGACATCAACTCCAAGGTCCCGGTGTGGGATTTCACGCCGACCCTGGAGCACTACGCCGAGGCGTTCGGCCGCTTCGAGTTCGACAAGGCGCTCCTCAACTCAGGCGTTATCGTCTTGAGCGCGACCTTCATCACCATGGTGCTGGCCCTGGTGTCGGGTTACGCGCTGGCGCGGATGAAGCTCAAGGGCGCGGAGACGATATCGCTGGTCATCCTGTCGCTTCGCTTCATGCCCGGGGTGGTGATCGCGATGCCGTATTTCCTCATGGCCCAGCGCCTCGGGATGATCGACACCCACATCGGCATGATCATCATCTACGTCGGCTACGGCCTGCCGTTCGCGGTATGGCTGATGCGCGGGTTCCTGCTCGACCTTCCGCGCGACATCGAGGAAGCGGCGCGGCTCGACGGACTGCGCTGGTTCGGCATCATCTGGCGCATCATCTTGCCGCTGTCGGGGCCGGGGATCGCGGTGACCGCCATCTTCACCTTCGTCTTCAACTGGAACGAGTACCTGTTCGCCCTCTATATCACCCAATCGGCGGCGGTGACGCTGCCGATTCAGATCGCCAAGATGATTGACGTTTACACCGTGCTGTGGGGCACGATCTCGGGCGCCGTGGTGATGCAGCTGGTGCCGATGGTAATCGTCGTGTTCCTGCTGCAGCGCCACATGATCCGCGGGCTGGCGCTGGGCGCGGTGAAGTAGGAGCGGGTATGACGGTTTCGCTCAAGTCTTTGCACAAAACGTTTCCGGACGGCACCGAGGCGGTGCGCGGCATCGATCTCGACATCGAGGACGGCGAGTTCCTGACGCTGTTGGGTCCTTCGGGCTGCGGCAAGACGACCACGCTTCGATTGATCGCCGGGCTCGAGGAGCCTAGCCAAGGCTCGATCGCGATCGGCGGGCGCGACGTGACCTGGCTCGATCCCGGCGACCGCAACGTGGCGATGGTGTTTCAGAGCTACGCGCTCTATCCCCACATGACGGCGCTCCAGAACATGACGCTCAACCTCACGGTGGCCGGCTTGTCCAAGGCCGAGGCCGAGGCCAAGGCGCGCGAGACGGCCAAGCTTCTGGACATCGAGCGGCTGTTGGACCGCAAGCCGGCCAAGCTTTCCGGCGGCGAGCGCCAGCGCGTGGCGCTGGTCCGCGCCATGGTGCGGAGCCCGGCGTGCTATCTGATGGACGAGCCTCTTTCGAACCTCGACCTCAAGCTTCGCGAACAGATGCGGACCGAGCTCAAGCGCCTGCACCACAAGTACCGGGTGACCACGATCTACGTCACCCACGACCAGGCCGAGGCGCTGATCCTGTCCGACCGCGTGGTCGTCCTGCGCGAGGGCCGGATCCAGCAGGTCGCCGATCCCGTCACCATCTACGAGCGCCCGGCCAACACCTTCGTCGCCGACTTCATCGGCAGCCCCGGCATCGACTTCCTCAACGGCGAGCTCGCCGAGGGCGCGGCGACGATCGGTCTTATGCACCCAGCAGCGCTGCTCGCGGGCGGCCCCGTAGACTTGGCGGAGCGCCTTCCAGAAGCCGAGCGCGCCATCGCCGGTCACCAGTTCCGGGCCGATGCCGAGACCACGCCGCTTGAGATCGAGCAGCACCTCGCGCCAGGATTGTTCGCTCTCGCGGTAGCCGTCGGTGATGGCGATCAACTCCTTGGTTCCGTGATCCGTGGCGCCGATGATAACCAGGATGCATTGCTTCTCCTCTTCCAGGCGGGCGCCAAAATAGATGCCGTCGACCCAGAAGTAGACGTAGCGCTTGGCCGATAAATCACGCCGTTGCCAGCGCTCCATCTCGTCTTGCCAAACTTCCTTCAGTCGCCCGATCGTGGAGGTCGACAGACCCGGGGCCTGTGCCCCCAGCAACGCCGCCAACGCTTCCGAGAAATCGCCGCTGGAGATGCCCCTCAAGTATAGCCACGGCAGCAAATCCTCCAGGCTCTTGGTGCGGCGCAGATAGCGCGGCAGGATCGCCGACGTGAACCGGATGGCGCCGGCACCCTCGCCGGCTCTCCGATCCCGGACACGCGGCTGACGCACGTCCACCGGGCCGATCCCGGTCTGTATCAGCCGTTCCGGCAAGTGGCCATTGCGTACAATCCGGCGACGGCCCCGGTCATCAACCAGCGTCGCATGACCTTCCAGAAACTCGGCAACTTCAGCTTCCACGGCTTGAGCCAGCAACTCACGCGCCCCAGCTCGTAGGACTTCCGTCAACGGGTCATCCTGAAAATTCGATGGGTTCCGAAAGGCAACAACGGTATTCTCTTCCATGGCGTATCCTTCCTTGGCTTAGGTCAAGTGGTGACTGCAACAATCACCAGGATACGCCGCCCTCTTTCCAACGCCGTACACAAGATTCAGCTATAGCTCGCGGCGTTGGCCCAGCGGCTCATCACCCAGGCGAGGACGCTGTACGTCGACGAAGAACTGGGGTTGGACCTGACCAATACCGTCTACGCCCTGGACTCGACGACCATCGCTCTGTGCCTGTCGGTCTTTCCGTGGGCGCACTTCCGCACCACCAAGGCGGCGGTGAAGATGCACACGCTGCTCGACCTGCGGGGCAACATTCCGAGTTTTATCCACATCTCGGATGGCAAGCTGCACGACGTTCATGCCCTCGATATGCTCTTGCCGGAAGCCGGAGCCATCTACGTCGTGGATCGTGGCTACGTCGACTTTGCCCGCCTTTATGTGTTGCACCAAGCCGGGGCCTTCTTCGTCACGCGTGCCAAGTCGAACATCGTTGCTCATCGCGTCTATGCGGCGCCGACGGATTGCTCGACCGGCATCATTTGCGACCAGACCATCTCCCTGGACGGCTTCTACACCCGTCAGGATTACCCCGAACTTTTGCGGCGCATCCGCTTCAAGGACCCCGAGTCCGGCAAGACGCTGGTCTTCATCACCAACAACTTCTCGCTTCCGGCCGCCACCATCTGCGCGCTCTACAAAAGCCGCGGGCAGGTGGAACTCTTCTTCAAGTGGATCAAGCAGCATCTTCGGATCAAGCAGTTCTACGGCACGTCGGAGAACGCGGTGAAGACGCAGATCTGGATTGCCGTCTCGGTCTACGTCCTCGTCGCCATCGTCAAGAAGCGCCTCGACCTGGACGCCTCGCTCTACACTTTGTTACAGATCCTCTCGGTGACCCTCTTCGAGAAAATGCCCATACATCAAGCACTTGCGGGAGACGAAAACAGATGCAACGCTTCGCAAATAACCAACCAATTGAATTTATTCTATTTTTAACCGGACACTAGTGAGCGTGGATGCTATCTGAAATCGAATCGGCATAACGACCTGCGTTGAGGTGTTCGGTTGCCTTACGCAAATGGGTCGTCGCACCGGCAGCTATACCGCTTTGCTCAACAGTCTCGATCGCTTGCCGCGTCGCCTCTCCCTGCTCTTGGCTGGTACTGGGAATGAACCGGCAGGGACAAAGTGACGTATCCAGCCAGTAAGAAGCGCCATGTAACTCGAATAAACGCCCTATTCTTTCGCCAAAATCATCATTGATATCTATGTCGTTTATGATCGCCTCCAACATGTCAAGCAATTCATTAAATTCTAGAGAAAAACAAGCCTCCTCGAAATGCGGCATGACGCTACTATAATCAGTTGAAACTTCGCTCTCGTGGATTTTTCTATAACCGCTTATGCACATGGCTCCGGTTGCGAGAGTTTGCCACCAGATGTTGAGGTTGAGGTTAGAGCGGGGGAACGGGTGGAATGTTCGCTATACGTTCCTGCCGACGGAGCCACCACATGAAACAGGTCCCCGACAGCCTCCTCGCCTTCCAGCACATGTTCCCGGACGATGACGCCTGCGCCGCCTGGCTGATCGAAATGCGCTGGCCGGACGGCTTCGTCTGTCCCGCGTGCGGCCATGAAAAGGGATGGGCGCTGCGCAGAAAAGCACACACCTTCGAGTGCGCCGGCTGCCGCCGGCAGACCTCGGTGACGGCCGGGACGATCCTGCACGCCAGCAAGCTGCCGCTCACCGTCTGGTTCTGGGCCGCCTACCTGATGGCGACCCACTCCAACGGCATCTCTGCCCTGCAGCTCCAGAAACAGCTCGGTATCGGCTCTTACCGCAGCGCTTGGCTGCTCGCCCACAAGCTGCGCGCCAGCATGGTCGACCCCGAGCGCAACCCGTTGTCGGGCCTGGTGGAAATCGACGAGGCCAGCCTTCCATTCCGGACCAAAGACGATCCTCCCACCGGAGGGCAAGGACGCAGCCACGACGGCAAGATGCTCATCGTCGGCGCCATCGAACTCGGGGACGGAAACATCCCAGGCCGCCTGCGGCTGGCCGAAATCTCCTCCTACGGCGCCGCCGACCTCGGACACTTCGTCGAAACCGCCGCCGATCCCGACGCCATCGCGAAAACCGACGGCTGGTCCGGCTACGCCGCGGTCCCCGCCGATCGCCACAATGTCCATGTCGTCGGGAAGACCGCCGCTCACCTCGTCCTGCCGTGGATCCACCAAGTCTTCTCCAACCTCAAAGGATGGGCGCGAGGCGTCTACCACGGGCTGCGTCGCAAGCATCTGCAGGCCTATCTCGATGAGTTCGTCTTTCGCTTCAACCGCCGCAAAACCCGCCACGCTGCTTTCCGCTCGCTCTTCCGCCTCGCCACCAATGCAGAACCCCTTACCTACAGCATGTTGATCGAACCGGAGCCATGTGCATAAGCGGTCCAACTGATACGGAGACAGTCGGCGAAGAGCTGAAAAATGTACATGTCGCGGTTCAGACAAATAGTCGAAATGGGCTTCAGGTGTTTGTTCAGAATGACAGTTTTGGTGACATTTTTCTAAATTCGTCAGCACAATTCACTTTAACCACTCGCCACGGGCAAAGTACGCAAGAGTACTTAAGGATAGGAGATGAGAGTGGCGAAAGAGGCAGAGTGAATGCGGGAGGAGATCGAAAATCTGCAGTGCACAACTTAAGCGGGTGGGAGAATAGCGCTTTGTCTGGCGAGAAAAGAGAACTAGAAAAGTGTGAGTTTTTGTACCTTATTGGAGATGCGAACGAAACATTTAGGGCAGGAAGAGTCGAGTTCGCATGTCCGAAGTCGGCTGTCGGAATAGCTTTTGAGGGCTGAATGCATTGTTCGGTGAAGACTGAAAGTTGGAGGAAGCGATCCCGCGGGAGGCCAGGACCTCGAGCGCTGGCCCGTTGAGCGGGATTGATCCGGCCCCGTACGCGTCTGATCAGGTAGCCGCCGCGCGGGATCGCCATGGCGCCCGCCTGCACCATCGGCCACACGGTATCAACGATCGTCGCCGCGTTTCCGTCCACCTTCGCCGCCGCCCCGGGCTGCAACGCAAGCCTACAATGCCCAGGCGGTTGTGGACGCCGGGGGCTCTCAGCTGATCGTGGGCGCCCGGATCAGCAACTGCGCCAGCGACCGCAACGAGTTGGTGGCGGACATCGAGGCGATCGCGGCCGGACTGGGCCGGCCCGAGACAGTGCTGGCGGACGCCGGCTATGCCAGCGGTGCCGAGGTGGCGGCGCTCGAAGCGAGCGGCATCGAGGCCCTGGTGGCGACGGCTGCAGAGGGCCGCCGGCGGCGCCACGACTTCCGCCCGGCCGGGGCCGGGGCGGCGGTGAAGGAAGCCAAGGCCGACTGGCTGCGGGAGATGGCGACCAAGCTCGATAGCGAGGAGGGCCGGGAGCTGTATAGGCTGCGCCAACAAACCGTCGAGCCGGTGTTCGGCGTCATCAAGGCAGTCCATCGCACGACTGCGGAAACCGGCCCGCCGTGCGCTTCGCCATGGATTTTCAGAAAACCGCGCCGCCATACCAATCCGCAAGTATGCCCCGGCCCAAGAGTGATCATCGAGCGGTGTTGATCGGCGTCGCCGTTTGACCCCCCGGAATCGCAGAGAATCAACGTGTTACCACGCCGATCAGCGTCCAATCTGCGCGCTTAACAACAGCCCAGTGCTGTGCGAACCGCTGGGTGTAGAATTCCGGGGCCTCTTCGCCCCGGCCTCATTGAAGCGGCTCAAGATGGCCCAGGCGGTCAGCCTTGTCCGTGCCAATTCCGGGGCCTCTTCGCCCCGGCCTCATTGAAGCTCGCTCGACACGCTCGACGGCAGCCCGGAGGCCGAGAATTCCGGGGCCTCTTCGCCCCGGCCTCATTGAAGCTGGACGCTCTACGTGGTCACGGGCTGGGAAGGCGAGAATTCCGGGGCCTCTTCGCCCCGGCCTCCTTGAAGCCGCAATATCCAGGTCCACCGCATCACCACGGGCATGAATTCCGGGGCCTCTTCGCCCCGGCCTCATTGAAGCATGGCGAAGAACAACGTTGCCTATGAAAGAACCAAGAATTCCGGGGCCTCTTCGCCCCGGCCTCATTGAAGCACTTTTGACACCAGCACTTCGGATGCCGGTGCAACAATTCCGGGGCCTCTTCGCCCCGGCCTCATTGAAGCGTGGCGAGTCGCTGGCGGAGTGAGGCTCGAATGAGCGAATTCCGGGGCCTCTTCGCCCCGGCCTCATTGAAGCACCAACCAGCGTGGGTCTTCACGCGCATGAAACACCAATTCCGGGGCCTCTTCGCCCCGGCCTCATTGAAGCCGCGCCAGCGCAGCCACTTGCGACTTGCCCGCCTGAATTCCGGGGCCTCTTCGCCCCGGCCTCATTGAAGCGTGGCGGATGCGACGGTCCTGGTGCTCTGGGTGGTGGCGAATTCCGGGGCCTCTTCGCCCCGGCCTCATTGAAGCTACGCGTACCGGGTTGTGCGCGCCCCAGCCTGGTAGAAATTCCGGGGCCTCTTCGCCCCGGCCTCATTGAAGCGTTGCCGACGAAGCGATCGCGCTTGTCGAGGCGGCCGAATTCCGGGGCCTCTTCGCCCCGGCCTCATTGAAGCGATGCGTGGGTGATCGGAGACGACTACCAAGAGCAAGAATTCCGGGGCCTCTTCGCCCCGGCCTCATTGAAGCTTCGGGTCCAGGGCCTCGCCGAGGTTGAACCCGCCGAAATTCCGGGGCCTCTTCGCCCCGGCCTCATTGAAGCCACATGGACGCCACGGCGATCTGCACTTCGGGCACAATTCCGGGGCCTCTTCGCCCCGGCCTCATTGAAGCAACGGCCCATGATAGGTCATGTAACGCTTGTACTTGAATTCCGGGGCCTCTTCGCCCCGGCCTCATTGAAGCGGGGTGCAGGCGTTCTTCGACCTGCTCGCCGAAGACGAACTTCCGGGGCCTCTTCGCCCCGGCCTCATTGAAGCTTCCACATGAGCGCGATGTCGGTCACGGTCCTCGTCTGCGCGACCGATATAGCGCCTACAAGAAGCTGGCGCGCCTGCTTGGAGGCGTGGTGACCCTCGCATGGTGCTGGTCCCACCTGCGGCGGGATTTTATCAATTGCGCGGCCGGCCACACCTGGTTGACAGACTGGTGCCAGGAATGGATCGAGCGGATTGCGGCGATCTACCGGCTGAACGAAGCGCAGCGGGCTCACTACAATCACAGTCTGGAGATTGACCGGCAGACGGCAGAGTTCGAGGCCGCGCAGGCCGAGCTGAGAGAGGTGGTCGATCGCCTCTTCGCTCATGCCGAACGGGAGCTGGCGGAACTGTCGGACGGCGCGCACGAGGGGAAGCCGCTGCGCTCTCTTGTGGACCATCGCGAGGGTTTGTGCGTCTTCCTCGACAAGCCGCAGGTGCCGCTAGACAACAATCAGGCCGAGCGCGCCCTCAGGGCGCCGGTCATCGGAAGACAGCTGTCGTTCGGCTCCGACAGCGAGGACGGCGCGCTCCTCACGGCACGGATGTACTCGGTCGTCGGCACCTTCAAGATGAACGGCATCGACGTCCTGCACTGGCTGGGGGCGTGACTGGACGCGTGCGCGGAGAACGCCGGGCGTGCGCCGGAGGATCTCTCGCCGTGGCTGCCATGGTCGATGAGCGAGGAGCGTAGGCGTGCCCTGTCGACGACGCCGAGATGACGGGCGAGGTCGAGTGCCGCTACTACGGGCGCGGCTTCACCACCGGGGAGGTGGCGCTGCTGCGAGCGCTCATCGCCGCCTCGCCGCCGCCCAACCGCTATGCCCTGCCGAAGGAGTTTTGCCGGCGTATCGGCTGGCTCAAGCCTGACGGCGGGCTCAAGGACATGATGGCCAGAGTGACGATGCTGGCCATGCACCGGGACGGCCGGATCGTCCTGCCGCCGCCGAAGTGGGGGCGCGGCCGGGCCGGACCGATCGCCTTCAGTCAGGACACCGAACCGCCACTGGCTCCCGTGCCGACGACCCTCGATGAGGTCCGTCCGCTCAGCCTGCGGCCCGTCGTCGGCAAGACCCGCGAGGGCAAGCGGTGGAACGAGTTCATCGCCCGCTACCACTATCTCGGATAGCGCCCACGGGGCGCTATTCGGTTGGCGAGTCGCAGGTGGTGACCCTGTGGTGACCTGAGAAAAATCCTGAGTCTCGCAGCTTACTCCTAATCCTTCTAACCCATTGATTTTATTGGTGCCCGCGCCCGGACTCGAACCGGGACGGCCCGAAGGCCAACGGATTTTAAGTCCGTTGCGTCTACCAAATTCCGCCACGCGGGCTGAGGGACCCTCTACGACACGATAGGAAGGGCCGCAACCGCCGGCAAGCCGGGTGGCGGGGGGCCCAACAGCACGCGACACGTGGGACGCAGGAGGAGCCGGGCCGTCAGGCCCGGAGCGCGCGACTGCGCGTCGCACGGCCACGTGCGCGGACGCACGATGCGCCGAATGGCGCGTAGCCAAGCTCGCGGAGCGAGCGCCCGGCGACTGAGGGAAATCAATAAGCGCTACCGCTCAACCCACCGGCGCAGGCGGTGCCGGCGGCGACTCGGGCTTGCCGCCGAGCTTGCGCAGGATGGTGCAGAGCTCGTCGCCGGCTTGCGCGATCTCGCCCTCGTCGGTACCGCGTAACACCAGGGTCGTCCCGAAGTTGCCGTCGCGGACGAAGGGGTAGCTGCCGATCTCCAGCGCGGGGTAGCGCTCCTGCAAACCTTCGAGCCCGGCGGCCACGTCGCCCTCGCCCAGCAGGACGGAGATCTCGCGCGACTTGACCGTGCGCCCGCCCTTCAGTGTCGGCGCCACGCTCTCGAACATCGCGCGCATCACCGCCGGGATGCCGGCGAGCACGTGCACGTTCTCGACCCGGAAGCCCGGCGCCCAGCTCACCGGGTTCTCGATGAGGGTCGCGCCCTCGGGCGTGTGCGCCATCCGCATCCGCGCCTCGTTCAGCTCGCGCCCGGTGTCCTTGTAGAAATCCTCGAGGATGCGCTTCGCCTCCGGGTTGATGCGGTAGGGCAGGTTGAAGGCCCGGGCGACCGCCTCGCAGGTGATGTCGTCATGGGTGGGGCCGATGCCGCCGGTGGTGAAGACGTAGTCGTGCGCCGCCCGCAGCGTGTTGACCGCCGCGATGATCGCGCGCTCCTCGTCCCGCACCATGCGGACCTCGGCGAGCTGGATACCCAAAGCCGTGAGCTGGCGGGCGAGATAGGCGACGTTCACGTCCTTGGTCCGGCCCGAGAGAATCTCGTTGCCGATGACGACCAGGGCGGCGGTGACGGTGGCTTCGGACATGACGTTGATGCTCGCTGGTGCGCGCGGATACCGCGGGGCGGCGCAGAGCATAGAGCGGCGCGCGCGTGGCGGCCACGGCCCGATCGGATCGCGCCTCTTGAGCCGAGGGCGCTGCGGGGCATAAGAGACGGCCATGCGCTTCCCCCTCCCGCTCCGCCGGGCGACCCTGCTCACGCGCTACAAGCGCTTCCTGAGCGATCATCGCTTCGATGACGGCAGCACCGTCACCGCCCATGTCGCCAATCCCGGCGCGATGACGGGGCTTGTCGACGAGGGCCTCGAAACCTGGCTCTCGCCCGCCGCGAACCCGAAACGGAAGCTCCCCTTCAGTTGGGAGATGGTGCGAATCTGCGACGGCCTGGTGGGCGTCAACACCGGGTGGCCGAACCGACTCGCCGCCGACGCGATCGAGGCCGGCGCGATCCCGCCGCTGGCCGGCTACGACACGATCCGCCGCGAGGTCGCCTACGGGACGCGCTCGCGCGTGGACTTCCTGCTCGAAGCGCCGGACCGGCCGCCCTGCTATGTCGAGGTCAAGAACGTCCACCTGAAGCGGGGGCCGGCCGCCGAGTTCCCCGACAGCGTGACCGCGCGCGGCACGAAGCATCTGCGGGAGCTTGCGGCGGTTGCCCAAGGCGGCGCCCGCGCGGTGATGCTCTACATCGTGCAGCGCGAGGACTGCGACAGCTTCACCCTCGCCGCCGACATCGACCCGGCCTATGCCGCGGCGTTCGCCGAGGCGCGCACGAGCGGCGTGGAGGCGCTGGCCTACGCCTGCCGGCTGAGCACGGACGGCATCGCCGTGGACCGCCCGCTCCGCTTCGCCGAACCGGCATAGCCAGCGATCCTTTGGAACGCGCGCCGATAGAAGCTAGATTGCGGCCGGCGGGCGCGCCCGGTCGAAGGGGTGCCCGCCACGCATAGCGAGCAAGCGAGGCCAGCCGTGTCCACGTCGGGAGGCGCCGCGCCGCAGCACCTCTCCGGCGCTGCGAGCGGCGCGCACGTCATCGAGCGGAGCGTCAAGACCCACGGGCCCAAGGAGTTCGAGGCGATGCGCAAGGCCGGGCGGCTCGCGGCAGAGGTGCTCGATGCGCTGACGCCGATGGTCGAGCCCGGTGTCGCCACCGACGCCCTCGACACGTTCTGCTACGACTACATCGTGGGTCACGGTGCGGTGCCGGCCCCGCTCGGCTATCGCGGCTACCCGAAGTCCATATGCACCTCGGTCAATCACGTCGTCTGCCACGGCATCCCCGGCGACAAGCGGCTGCAGAAGGGCGACATCGTGAATATCGACGTGACCGTGATCCTCGACGGCTGGCACGGGGACACGAGCCGCATGTTCTATGTCGGCCAACCGAGCGTGAAGGCGCGCCGGCTCGTCGACATCACCTACGATGCCACGATGCGCGGCATCGCCGAGGTGAGGCCCGGCGCGCGGCTGGGCGACATCGGCCACGCGATCCAGAGCTATGCCGAGGGCGAGCGTTGCACCGTGGTGCGCGATTTCTGCGGTCACGGCATCGGGCGGGTCTTCCACGACGCGCCGAACGTGCTGCACTACGGCGAGCCCGGCACCGGCCCTGAGCTTCGGCCCGGCATGTTCTTCACGGTGGAGCCGATGATCAATCTCGGCGGCTGGCAGGTGAAGCTGCTCCGCGACGGCTGGACCGCCGTGACCAAGGACCGCTCGCTCTCCGCCCAATTCGAGCACACGATCGGCGTCACCGAGGACGGTCACGAGATCTTCACGCTCTCCCCCCTCGGCCACACCAAGCCGCCCTACGACGGCTGACGGTGGCGAAAAAGCCCCACTTTCACGGCCATCGCGAGCGGCTGCGCCAGCGCTTCGACAAGACGGGCGCGGACGGCCTGCCCGATTACGAACTGCTGGAACTGCTGCTCTGCCAGGCGCTGCCCAGACGCGACGTCAAGCCGCTGGCCAAGCGGCTGGTCGAGCGCTTCGGCACCATCGGCGGCGTGCTCGGTGCTGAGAAGGAGGCGCTGAGGGAGGTCGACGGCGTGGGCGATGCCGTGGTCCACACCCTCAAGCTCGTCGAGGCGCTCGGCGTGCGCACGCTGCGGGAGGCGGTGATCGGCAGGCCGGTCATCGGCACGTGGCAGGCGGTGCTGGATTACTGCTCAGCCCGCCTCGCCCACCAGAAGACCGAGCATTTTCGCGTGCTCTATCTCGACAACCACAACGCGCTGATCGCCGACGAGGAGCAGCAGCACGGCACCGTCGATCATGTGGTGCTCTACCCGCGCGAGGTGATCAAGCGCGCGCTCGAGCATGGCGCGAGCGCCGTCATCCTGGTGCACAACCACCCGTCGGGCGACCCCAGCCCGTCGCGCGCCGACATCGAGCTCACCCGGGAGGTCGCGAAGGCCGGCGCCACGCTCGGCGTCACGGTCCACGATCACCTGGTGATCGGCCGCTCCCGCCACGTCTCGTTCAGGGACGCGGGCCTGCTGCAGGACTGAGGGCGTCGCCCCCGAATTGGGCGACGGGGACTGAGTTACTGCGAGTCAGTCCCGAACGCGTGGCGCAGCGCGGCGCAGGCGGCGGCGTGCGCCTCGGCGGCCACGTCGAAGCGCCCGGTGGCGGTCCAGAAGCCGTGGATGTGGCCCTCGTAGTTGCGGTAGTCGGTGGGTACACCCGCGGCCTTCAGCTTCGCCGCATAGTCGCGCCCCTCATCGAAGAGGGGGTCGTGGCTCGCGGTCATCACCATCGCCGGCGGCAAGCCGCTCAGGTCGTCGGCGCGGATCGGCGCGGCGCGCACGTCCGCTCGCTCGGACTCGTCGTTCAAGTAGCAATCGAAGAACCAGGCCATGGTTTCGGCGGTGAGCACATAGCCCTCGCCGAAGGTCTTGTACGACTCGCGCCCTTCGTCCGTGTCGGTGACGGGGTAGACCAGGAGCTGGAAGACCAGCGGCGGGCCGCCCTCGCTCGTCGCCCGTTGCGCCGTGACGGCGGCGAGGCAACCGCCGGCGGAATCGCCGCCGACCGCGATACGCGCCGGGTCGCCGCCGATCTCGGCGCAGTTCTCGGCCACCCAGCAGAGCGACGCCCAGACGTCGTCCGTGAGCTTGGGAAACTTGTTCTCCGGCGCCTTGCAGTAGTTGACACCGACGACGATGCAGCCAGCCCCCTTGCAGAGCGCGCGGCAGACACCGTCGTGGGTGTCGATGCTGAGCACCACGTAGCCGCTGCCGTGGAAGTTGACGTAGACCGGCAGCGGCGCGGCGGGATCGGCCCCCTCGGGCCAGTAGAGGCGGATGCGGATCGGCCCGTTGGGACCTGGAATGTCGCGGTCCTCGACGCGCCCGACGGCGACGCCGGGGGCCTGCATGCCCATGACCAGATCGTGGAAGCCCTCCCGCACCTCGGCGAGCGAGCGTTCGTTGATCGGCGGCACCTCGATCGCGTTGATCTCGTCGCAGAGCGCCTGAACCTGCGGATGCAGAGCCATGATGATCCCTCGCGCGTGCTGGTCTGGCCGTAGTGCATCTTAACCCGGACTTCTCACCACGGTCACGGCCTGCGTCGCGGAATCGCGCGAAGCATTCGTCTCGTGTACGATCCGGTCGTCTACGATCCGGTCGTCTCTGCCGGCGACGCACGGCGCCCGCGCGGCGGACCATGTGCGGTCCAATGGGTAAATTCGATGCGCGCAGCGATGAGGTCGGTCACATGCAGATGACGAAGTACAGCGACTATTCGTTGAGGGCCCTGATCTATCTGGGCCTCAACCGGCACCGGCGCTGCACGATCCGGGAAATCGCCGATGCCTACGGCATTTCCGAGAACCACCTGATGAAGCTGGTCCATCAGCTCGGTCAGGAGGGATTCATCACGACGATCCGGGGCAAGAACGGCGGCCTGGAACTCGCGATGCCGGCGAGCGAGATCAATCTGGGCGAGGTCTTCCGCGCGACCGAAGGGAATTGTCAGCTGGTCGAGTGCTTCGCAGGACGGGAGAAGAACACGTGCCCGATCGCCGGACCGTGCCGCTTGACCGGCGTTCTGGAGACGGCCCTGCAAGCCTTCCTCGAGGTGCTGGATCAGTACACGCTCGAGGACATGCTGAAGCCGGCACCGGCATTTCAGCGCATCTTCGCGGCAAGAGAAGAGAGCAGGCTCTTATCGTAACGGGCGGGCTGGGGCTTCACCGAACAGCCGCCGCCGGAGGTCTTGCGAACGACGCCCGGCATATCGCTCCTGTGTCCGCCCCTCCCATCGCGATGGGCAAAGAAAGGGCGATTATATAGTTGGCACCACTAGGTGGCGCGGTCACTCGTCCGCCGCTTGATTCTTGTCGGCTTTCTTGGCCGATGCCTTCGGCTTCGCCAGCCCACCGATGACGCGGGCGAACTCTTCCTTGCTCATGTCGGCGCCAGCGTCGTGGGCGGCCTCTTTGAAGCGTTTCAACTGTTCTTTGTCCGTACCCATTCGCCCCTCCGCGCACTAGCGACGGCACTTGAAGATAAGTGCGTTTTGTGGTTTGATGCGTCGTCCCGAGTCGATTGAGGCGCAAACCATGATTACCACGTTCCTCGACGAGATATCTGACACCCTCTCCCGCGCGGAGGCGGCTGCCTACGAATGCGGCAAAGCGGATGGCAGACGAGAACTGTTGGACGAACTTATCGCGAATGCACAGGCGAAGCAACAAGCGGCGCGTCAAGGCACGGAGGCGGAGCCGCCGCGCAACACTACCGGAGCGTCAGATAGAGATAGCGTTCATCAAGCGTCTGACAGAAAACGTGCCCCGAGAGGCATCGTAAGAAGACTGATCCGCCGTGTCCTCTCGTCCCGTCCGGGCCTTGGACCCGCCGAAATCCTGGCGCAAGCGGAAACCAAATACGAGCGGATGATCCAACTGCCGTCTGTCCGCAATGAATTGCGGAGAGGACGAGCGGCAGGCCGGTATCGCCGTGCTCGCGGTCGCTGGTACTTGGCCGATGCCGGAAAAGATGAAGCGGAGGGCAACCCTTCCCAGGACCAGCCCTCCGCTTCGAACCTTAGCAAAGGAGGCTCCGATGACAGAACCGCCTTAGATACAAACGGCGATCTCAGCGTAATCTGATCACCACGCCCACCCCGGACCACCACTGTGTGGAAAGGGGTGGGCACCGGCGCCCGCGTAGCGAAACTGGTATACGCCACCGCTTTGGGAGCGGATGTACCCGGCCGAGGTTCCAAGGCCAAATACCGGGTTGCGGGTTCGAGTCCCGTCGCGGGCACCAAAATTCTATGATTCTGCATTGCGAATAGCAAGCCGAAACGTTCGGCTTGCTATTCGTGCCGTGACCGCAAGGGGTTAAGCGACAGGCTCAGCGTAGGTCAGCCGCTTCCCCTTCACCCCTTCTAGCGCAACGGCGAATCGGCGGGAATCGTCAACGCCATTAGCGACTCGGTTGTTGTAGCGGAACTCGAACTCCGCCGCATACCGATGCAGGTGCTGCTTGGCGCAATGCTGGTAGACGCCTTTCATGCCCCGCTTGAAGATCGAGAAATAGCCTTCGATGGTGTTGGTGTGGATCGGGCCACGCCCCCATTCGCCCAGACCGTGACGGACGAAGGCATGATCGGCGAAGTCGCTAGCCAAATGGCGGTACTGGCCGGCCTCATCGGTGTAGACCGTGGCCTCCTTGGCGATGTTGGCCTTCAGGATCGGGACCAGCGTCTTGGCTTTGAGATCGTCCACCACCATGGACTTGGCCCGGCCCGTGTCGCGGTCTACCAGTGCCAGCACCTTGTGCTTGTGAGCATAGCCCCGCCCCTTCTTGGAGTGCTTCGGCTTGATGGTCTGGTCGTGGCCGATGAACGTCTCGTCTACTTCGACAACACCGCCATCGGCGCCAAAGGGAACCAAGTCACCCGAACGCATGGCTTCACGCAGACGGTGGAACATGAACCATGCCGTCTTGTAGGTAACGCCTAGGGTGCGATGAAGCTGGTGAGCGCTGAAGCCCTTCTTGCTGGCGCACATCAGGTAGGTCGCTTGCAGCCAATGGCACATTGAGACGTGGCTTGCCTCAAAGACGGTTCCGACCTTCACCGTGAAGTCCTTCTTGCACGCCTTGCACCTACGCAGCCCAGGCCGCGCGCGCTTGCCCTTCAACTCATAGGCGTCATCGACGGCACCGCACTTGGGGCAAACCGGACCTTTCGGCCACAGAATGCTCTCGACGTAACGGTAAGCCGCTTTCTCATCGTGGAAGATCGGGTCGCTCAGGATGCTCATCGGTCTCTCCTTGTATGAGAGATATAGGGCATCCGGCTTGTGGCGTCAAGTATATAATCGCCAAATAAACGGGCTGCCCCCGGAAGTCTGGGAGCAGCCCGTGTGACTCGACGGCCTAGGCCGTCATCATGGTCGGCGGCTGGACCTGCGTCATCAGGTCGTGATCCCACTCGCCCTGCACGCTGACAATGGCCAGTGCGCCCAACTGGACGGCCTCGATCAGGTTGTGGGAGAGATACACATAGACACCCGACTGCCGGAAGGTATAGAGCGCCGCCCCGGCGGAGCCGCCGCGGATGAACCAGGTCTCGAGCCCTTCCGCCGGCGGGTCGGCGAAGGAGCCCTGCTCCCAGACATAGTCGCCGTGGCCGCCGATCAGGTGCGGCCTGGAATCGCGGTTGGCCTGGGAGTGAATGAACAGCACGGATTCGCCGACATTGGCCGTCATCGCATTGTCGCCGGTGAGCGCGCCGACCTTGCCGTTGAACACCACGTGGCTGGGCGTAAGCGTCTGCATGACGTCGAACATGTCGACCATGCCATCGGTATGGTCGGCATAATCCATGAATTCGCCATCGGCATCGCGGGGCACGTAATAGTCCTGCTCGCCGATATAGTAGGCCCGGTCGTAGCGGAGCGGGTTGCCGTGGCGGTCCTTGAGCCCGTCTCTCGGCAGCACCATGACGGCGCCGTTCATGCCGGAGACGACGTGGAAGGGGATCATCGAGCCGCCCGGCGCGCAGTGATAGATGTAGGTGCCCGGCTTGGTCGCCTTGAAGCGCAGCTTGACCTGCTCGCCTGGCGAGATGAGCGTGAGGCCGCCGCCGCCGAGCGCGCCGGTCGACGCATGGAAGTCGATATTGTGCTCGAAGACGTTGCTCGCCGGGTTCTTGAGCGTGAGCTCGATGTAGTCGCCCACGTGGCAGATCATCAGCGGCCCCGGGATCCAGCCGTTGAACGACAGCGTGTTGAGCATGGTGCCGTCGTCGTCGATCTCCCGCCTGTCCTCGGTGGAGGTGAGCTCCACCTCGATGATCTTCGGGCCGCCCGTGGCGACCTGCTCATGGGCCGGGACGTAGGGCGGGGCGACGAGCTCCTGCTTGACCCGAGGAAGGCCGCTCAAGTCCACCTCGCTGGCCGAGGCCATCATGACGGGGGTCGCGGCCGAGGCAACGCCCAACGCGCCGCCGATCTTCAGAACGTCACGCCTGTTTACATGTAGCATGGCTGCATTCTCCTGATCCGCTGTTAACTCATCGCGTGGAATCGATTCGCCCGAACGCGCATCGGTTCATCAATCGGCGTACTCGACGATTCACCGAGACAACCCACGGGCATTAGAAGATGTATTCTGAATGAAGGTTCGGGGCCGTCAAGCGGCAACTGGAATGCACGGGCCGGCATGCCTCCCGGCAGGCGCCGGGATGGCATAGCGCCGGCAGGTACAGGGGCGGGGCATTGCGCCCGGCCGGTGGCGGGACAACAATGCACCCGCCGGAGCCAAACGGCACGCACGGGAGGGCGAAGGGCGATGAACGAGAGCGCGAGCAGCAACATCACCGTGGGCGCGGAGACGCTCCGCGATCTCTACGTCACCATGCGCCGCATCCGCGCCTTCGAGGACAAGACCGCCGACCTCTTCCAGGAAGGCGTCGTCAAGGGCACGGCCCACAGCTACAAGGGCGAGGAGGCGATCGCCGCCGGCGTCTGCGCCACGCTGCGCGACGACGACATCATCGCCTCCTATCACCGCGGCCACGGCCACTGCATCGCCAAGGGTGCGCGCATCGACCGCATGATGGCGGAGCTGATGGGGCGCCAGACCGGCTATTGCCAGGGCCTCGGCG
Source organism: Alphaproteobacteria bacterium (assembly GCA_965262755.1). Lineage (GTDB taxonomy): Bacteria > Pseudomonadota > Alphaproteobacteria > UBA828 > UBA828 > WTGU01. Next base: position 4,914,127 of record OZ253557.1, read on the forward strand.
GCTCCATGCACATCGCCGACATGGAGCTCAACATCATGGGCGCGAACGGCATCGTGGGCGCGGCCATGCCGCTCGCCACCGGCGCCGGCCTCGCCGCCAAGCTGCAAGGGACGGACCAGGTGGCGGTCGCCTTCTTCGGCGACGGCGCCTCCAACCAGGGCGTCTTCCACGAATCGCTCAACCTGGCGGCGGTGTGGAAGCTGCCGGTGATCTTCGTCTGCGAGAACAACCAGTACGCGCTCTCCACCTCCTACCGGAACACCACCGCCGTCTCCCAGGTCTCGAACCGCGCGGCGTCCTACGAGATCCCCGGCATCACCGTGGACGGGAACGACGGCGTCGAGGTCTATCTGGTGCTGCGCGAGGCGGTGGACCGCGCCCGCGCCGGCGAGGGGCCGACGCTGATCGAGGCGATGACCTACCGCCACGGCCAGCACTCGCTCCGCGTCAACCTGCGGGACCCGCGGCCGGAGGACGAGATTCAGTTCTGGATGGATCGAGACCCCATCGCGCGCATGGAGAAGCGCCTCACGACCGAGGGTGGCTTCTCCGCAGAGCAGTTCGACGAGACCACGCAGGCGGTGGACGAGGAGATCGAGACCGCCGTCACCTTCGGCCGCGAGAGCCCGGAGCCGCAGATGCAGGTCATGCTCGATGCCGTCTACGCCCCCCACGCGACCTACACCGAGCCGGGGCCGAATACCGAGCGCATGCTCTCCTACCCCGAGGCGCTCAACGAGGCGCTGGATCAGGAGATGCTGCGCGACGACCGGGTCTTCCTCATGGGCGAGGATGTCGGCGCCACCGGCGGCATCTTCGGCGTCTCCAAGGGGTTGATGGAACGCTACGGGCCGGAGCGCGTGCGCGACACGCCGATCTCGGAGGCCACCTTCGTCGGCTGCGGCGTCGGCGCCGCCATCGCCGGGATGCGCCCGGTGGTCGAAATCCAGATCTTCGACTTCGTCGCGCTCACCATGGACATGCTGGTGAACCAGGCGGCCAAGTTCCGCTTCATGCTGGGCGGCAAGCCCACTGTGCCGCTGGTGGTGCGCGGACCGCAAGGCGGCGGCATCCGCCTCGCGGCCCAGCACAGCCAGAGCCTGGAGGCGTGGTTCACCCACGTGCCGGGGCTGGTGGTGGCGGCACCGTCGACCCCCTACGAGGCGAAGGGGCTGCTGGTCGCCGCGATCCGCGACAACAACCCGGTGATCTTCCTGGAGCAGAAGCTGCTCTACCTCGGCGGCACCGGCCCGGTGCCGGAGGAGCTTTACGCCATCCCCTTGGGCAAGGCCGACATCAAGCGCGAGGGCACGGACGTGACCGTGGTCGCGACGTTGGCCATGGTGCCGCGCGCGCTGAGCGCCGCCACGGTGCTGGAGCGCGACGGCATCAGCGTCGAGGTCATCGACCCCCGCACCCTGCAGCCGCTGGATGAGGAGACCATCCTCAGCAGCGTGCGCAAGACCAACCGGCTGCTCATCGTGCACGAGGCCTGGGTGCGCGGCGGCTTCGGCGCCGAGGTCTCGGCCATGGTGGTGGACAAGGCCTTCGACTACCTCGACGCCCCCATCGCCCGCTTGGGCGCCCCGCACACACCGATGCCCTACAACGACCGCCTGGAGCTCGAGGTCATCCCCTCCCAGGAGCGCATCGTGGAGGCGATCCGCGGGTTGCTGTAGCGCCTGTTTCCGACGTTCGCGCGAAGTCGGATCGGCGCGAATTCCCGGTCATACCCCCACACCGTCATGCCCGAATTCCCACGTCGTCATGCCCGGACTTGTTCCGGGCATCTCTCTCAGCCACGTCCTTCGGAGGGTGACGAACGCGTGGATACCCGGATACCCGGCCATTCCCCCACGCCGTCATGCCCGGACTTGTTCCGGGCATCTCCCTCAGCAAGACCCGCCGGACCCTAAAAAACCCGTGGATGCCCGGAACAAGTCCGGGCATGACGGCGCGAGAGCATGGGCGGTCTGAAAAGCACCCCGAGACGGAAACGGGATTCCCCGAATCATTAATTGTGAAGCGGGATTCGCCGGGATTAAGTGGGATAAGTGGGATTCCATGGGCCAGCATCCTATTCGAGAAACTCCCAAGCGCCCGCCCGATGTTCCCGCATCGCGCGCCCTGCGCGCGTGGACTTACCAACGTCATGGCCGGGCTTGCCCGGACTTGTTCCGGGTATCCGGGCATCCATGAGGCCCTCGGTCTCGCCAGCCCGGACCACTCCCCCGTCATGCCCGGACTCGTTCCGGGCATCTTCTTCCGCCAGACCCGCCAGAGTGGGCGATCACGTGGATGGCCGGAACGAGTCCGGCCATGACGCGGTGGGGGCGTGGGCGGGGTGAAGAACGTCTCCAACCACAGATTAATTGTGAAGCGGGATTCGCCGGGATTAAGTGGGATAAGTGGGATTCCACGGGCCAGCCGACCCCCGGTCTCCTTTGCCGTGGCCCCATGACTCTCCCTTCCGCACATCATGGCGCGATCTTCGCCCAAGCGCCGCGCCCCGTGCACCGCACCTTGGTCCGGGGAAGTCGCGCGTGCCTGCAAGGTCACCCGCGCGGTACAAGAATCGCGAACGCCCGCAGGGTCGTGCGCGGGGGAGAGGAGCGCGGTCCCGCCCTCACCTATCCCCGGCCCTCTCCGCCCTATGGGCCTAAGAGGAAGAGCGAAGCCGGTGCCGCCTGCGTCCCCTCTCCGCCCTTCTGCGTTTGAAAAGACGAGCAAAGTCGGTGCCGCCTTCGGCGGAGGGGGGACAGGGGAGGTGGGTTTGGCCGTCCCGCGCCCTCGGGCCCCACCATTTTCTCTCCGCGGTTGACATTCTGGCCTATTATTCAGCAGCGTGTTTCTCCGACTATCTGACAGCATGGGAGCGCACCAAAATTCTTGACCGCTGGTGATCCCCACGCAAAGCGTCTATTGTTGCGCCACCGAAGCGAACAATTCGCTGAAAGGGTGAGCCGCCTACTTTTTGCGATGCCAGTGAACGGCCCCAAACAGCAATCCCCTCAACCCAGCAACGTGAATGTTCGATTTTCCGGCTTTTGCACAAATGCATTATTGGCCACCTTGCAGCTACGCTGTCCGGCATCAACATACTCTGCCTGCAACTCCGACATCACGGCATTACCCTATGTATTGGAGTCCATGGGTATGGGTGGAGATGATTCTAACTATTCGAGATGTGCCCGCCTCATGTTTGCTCCGAGTGACGAATACATTAATGAAGCCGCGGGTCTGACTGAGGGAATGCTCACCACAGCTCCTCATTTCTATCGGTCTTTGCATTCCAAATTATCTTTCCTAAAGCCTTCCATTTATTTACTTGTTTGATTGGATTGTGAACTCTACTATCGGTGATATATCAAGTTTTGTTGGTGTACTTATTGCTTTTGTGGGTTTCTCAGTCACAATCTATAATGTGATTAGGTCAAAACGGGCTGCAAGCCGAGCAGAAAAAGCTGCAAAACAAGCTCTGGAGAGTGTTCGTCATATCGACAACGTGCAAAATCTTTCGAGAGCGATTTCCATTGTTGAGGAGATACAAAGGTTGAACAGAGCAAAGGAATGGAAAGTTCTTTTGGATCGTCATTCAACTTTTCGAAATATTCTGATTGAGGTCAGAGCCTCAGCGGTCAACTTGGACGACGCTGAAAAGGCGAGTATACAGGCTGGAATCACCCAATCAAAAACAATGTCTCAAAAGATTGAAAGCGCACTCGGCAAAGACGTGGAACCAACCAATATACCTCAGATGAATAGGATTTTATCGGAGCAAGTTGAGAGGCTGGGGGCAATCTTAGCCAAAATGAGAATGGTAACGGAGGGGTAACAGAATGGCTTACCAAAAATTGGCCGTACTCACCTATAATCTGCATATAAAGACAGAGGATGGAACAATTAACTGGGAAGAAACGGCGATTGACGGTGTATACCAGGCGTCTCTTGCGAACTATACCGTAACGATAAGTTTGCAAGAGTCCCGAACGGCGGAGGGAAATGACGTAAAGATCTCTATAATTAACAATGAGGGTTCTGAAGTTGAATCGTTTCTGGATATTGATCTCGAGGAAGGGTGGTTTCAACAGATCGATGTTTACGAAGCTCCATATAATATCATGAACAATATCTATGAAGTTGCTCGAAGGACAGCGTTAGGATCTGAAAAAGCGATAAACGATATCCTCTCGGAGTTGAGTGATGAAGAAGTGCCATTCTAACTATTGGACTTGTGCTTTCAACGTCTTGGGTGCGGAATGGGTGTCGCAGCGGTGGAGACTGGACTGCTTGGCGGGAGTAGCGGGAGTGTGAAGGGGGAGTCGCCGGCAACATGACCTCCAACCGAATGCCAGGCCTGGATTTCGGGCTGGGCGAGACGGCGGATATGATCCGCTCGTCGGTCGAGAGCTTCGCGCAGGCGGAGATTGCGCCGCGGGCTGAGGAGATCGACGCGAGCAACGAGTTCCCGCGCGACCTCTGGCCGCGGCTCGGCGATCTCGGGCTTCTGGGTATCACCGTGGAGGAGGAGGAAGGCGGCAGCGGGCTCGGCTACCTGGAGCATTGCGTCGCCATGGAGGAGGTGAGCCGGGCGTCGGCCTCGGTCGGGCTCAGCTACGGCGCGCACTCCAACCTCTGCGTCAACCAGATCAAGCTGAACGGCACACCCGCGCAGCGCGCCCGCTATCTGCCCAAGCTGATCTCGGGCGAGCACGTCGGCGCGCTCGCCATGAGCGAGCCGGGCGCGGGCTCGGACGTGGTGGGGATGCGCACGCGGGCGATACGCAAGGGCGACCGCTACGTCCTCAACGGCTCCAAGATGTGGATCACCAACGGGCCGGACGCCGAGGTCCTCGTGGTCTACGCCAAGACCGACCCGGACGCCGGCAGCCGGGGCATCACCGCCTTCCTCATCGAGAAGGGGACGCCCGGCTTCTCCACCGCCCAAAAGCTCGACAAGCTCGGCATGCGCGGCTCAAACACCTCAGAATTGGTGTTCGAGGACTGCGAGGTGCCGGCGGAGAACGTGATCGGCGAGCCGGGCCAGGGCGTGCAAGTGCTGATGAGCGGGCTCGACTACGAGCGCACGGTGCTCGCCGCCGGCCCCTTGGGGATCATGCGGTCCTGCATGGATATCGTGCTGCCCTACGTCCACCAGCGCCAGCAGTTCGGCCGGCCCATCGGCACCTTCCAGCTCATGCAGGGCAAGCTCGCGGACATGTACACGGCGATGAACGCGGCGCGGGCTTACGTCTACGCCGTGGCGCGGGCCTGCGATCGCGGCGAGACCAGCCGCAAGGACGCCGCCGGTGCCATCCTCTTCGCCGCCGAGAAGGCCACGTGGATGGCGCTGGAGGCGATCCAGGCCTTGGGCGGCAACGGCTACGTCAACGAGTTCGCCACCGGGCGGCTCCTGCGCGACGCCAAGCTCTACGAGATCGGCGCCGGCACCAGCGAGATCCGCCGCATGCTCATCGGCCGCGAGCTCTTCGACGAGACTGAGTGACGGCTGGCTTTTTCATATCCCTCAAACGCCGGGCGCTCGCTCCGCTCGCTTGGCTTTCGCGCCGTTCGGCGCGGCGCGCTGTCGCGCGCTCCGGCCCGCTTCGCGGTCCGGCTCCCGTGTTGCCGAGCACCTTGGGCGGCGCCGCCCGCAAAATTCCGATTGACGACTGTAGTCACATTTGACAACATACCGCATAGGCAAACAGACGCGGCCAATCGGCTGGATCCGTGCGGCCCGCAAGGCCTATGAAGCCTTTCCCGAGCCCGTCCGCGATCGTGTCAACACGGCGCTGACGATCGCGGCAGAAAGCGGCAAGGCGGATATTGCCAAGCCGCTGAAGGGGCTTGGGTCCGGCGTCATGCAGATCGCCGTGCGCTACCGGAGCGACGCCTGGCGCGTCGTCTACGTTGCAGAATTGGCAGGGTCGTTGTGGGTGGTTCATGCGTTCCAGAAGAAGTCGAAGACCGGGATCAAGACCCCCAAGTTCGAGATTGACCTGGTCAAGACTCGTCTGCGACGGTTGAAGCGGGAGTTGATGAAATGAGCGAGAACGACATCGATCTGGTCGAGGGAAGCGGCAACGTCTTCCGCGACTTTGGCGACCCCGACGCCGACCTCAAGCAGGCCAAGGCGATCCTTGCCGCCCGCATTATCTCGATTCTGGACGAGCGGGAACTCACGGTGCGCAAAGCCGCCACCTTGACCGGCTTTGCCGCTGCAGACTTCTCCCGCATACGAAATGCCAGTGTCGGTCGCTTCACCCTCGACCGGATGATGAGGATCGTGGCGGCATTGGACGGCCGTCTGCAAATCACCGTTCAGGTCGAACCCCGCCCGGCCGCACTTCCCGATATTCACGTCTCCGGGTGAAGGCCCGCCGCCTCGATTCTCAATCGGACATTCACAGGCGACTCAGGGTCGCTGCGGCCCACGCGCTGACCCGATAGCCCGCTACACCACCAGCCGCGGGCGCGTGCTTGGACCGGGTGCCTCGTCGCGGGGCATGACGAAGGCGTTGCCGCCCCGCGCGCTCACCGTGTTCCGGTAAGGCCTGAGCTCGAGGCGGGCGATCTGGTTGCGGTGCACCTCGTCCGGCCCGTCGGCGAGGCGCAGCAGGCGGGCGTTGGCGTAGGCGTAGGCGAGGCCGTAGTCGGTGGTCACGCCCGCGCCGCCGAAGGCCTGGATCGCCCAGTCGATCACCTTGCAGGCCATGATGGGCGCGGCCACCTTGATCATGGCGATCTCCTTGCGCGCGGTCTTGTTGCCGACCGTGTCCATCAGGTAGGCGGCCTTCAGCGTGAGCAGGCGGGATTGCTCGATCATGATGCGGGCGTCGGCGATGCGCTCCTGCGTCACGGTCCGGTCCGCGACCGGCTTGCCGAAGGTGACGCGCATCATGGTGCGCCGGCACATGCGCTCGAGCGCGCGTTCCGCCAGCCCGATCAGCCGCATGCAATGGTGGATGCGCCCCGGCCCGAGGCGCCCTTGCGCGATTTCGAAGCCCCGGCCCTCGCCCAGCAGCATGTTCTCCGCCGGCACGCGCGCGTTCTCGAACAGCACCTCGCCGTGGCCGTGCGGCGCATCGTCGAAGCCGAAGACCGGCAGCATGCGCTTCACCGTGACGCCGGGCCAGGGCAGCGGCACCAGGATCATCGACTGCTGCTTGTGGCGGTCGGGGTTCTCGGGATCCGTCTTGCCCATGACGATCAGGATGCGGCAGCGGGGGTCGAGCGCGCCCGAGGTCCACCACTTGCGGCCGTTGATGACGTAGTCCGCGCCGTCGCGCACGATCCGGGTCTCGATATTGGTGGCGTCGGAGGACGCGACCTCGACCTCGGTCATGGCGAAGGCGGAGCGGATCTCGCCGGCGAGCAGCGGCGTGAGCCACGCGGCGCGCTGCGCCTCGGTGCCGTAGCGGACCAGCACCTCCATGTTGCCGGTATCCGGCGCCGAGCAGTTGAAGACCTCGGGCGCGAAGTGGGAGCGCCCCATCTCCTCGCACGCCGGCGCGTAGTCGAGGTTGGAGAGCCCGGCGCCCAAGTCGCTCTCAGGCAGGAACAGGTTCCAGAGCCCCTCGGCCCTGGCCTTCGCCTTCAGCTCTTCGAGCAGCGCGATCGGCTGCCAGCGGTCGCCCTCGTCGATCTGCGCGAACATCTCCTCTTCGTTGGGGTAGACGTGCGCTTCCATGAAGGCCGCGACGCGATCGCGTACCTCTTTCGCCTTGTCGCCGATGTCGAAGTTCATGGGCCCTTCTTCCGGAAATGTGTGATCGTGCTCGGGCCCTAACGAACCATCGGGGGACGCAGACGGCAAGCCTTGCGGGCCTGCCGGCGTCTGGGCGTGCGTTCGCCCCGAGCGTCAGTCGCGTGGATCGCTATCCGCGATGCCCGACAGCTCGACCGGCGGGCGGTCGGGAAACTTCGCGATGAGCGAGAGGCTGCCCCCCATGGCCTCCACGGTCTTTCGCAAGGTCGAGAGCAGGAGATCGCTCCGCTGCTCGAGCCGGGAGACGCCGTCCTGACTGATGCCGAGCTCCGCCGCGACGCGCGCCTGGGTGAGCTGCCGCGCCTTGCGCAGCTCGCGCAGGGTCATTTCCTCGGCGATGAGCTCGGCCGCCCGCTCCTCGATCTTGCGGCGCCTTTCGGGATCGAGCTTCGCGATTAGGTCGTTCACATTCACCGTCATCACGATCCAGACATGTCTTTGAAAGCATATGGAGTCAAGCACATATTCAAAGCACTCGGTGCGGTCGTCTCGGGTTGCGCCCACACTCACCGAAAATCCCGCGAGTTCGGGATGACGCGCTGGTTGCGCGGGTGGCGCGTGGGTGCTGCGGCAAGTCGCCTGCCGCCCTGCTGCGCGCTGCCTTGATCCGGCGTCAGCAGGTCGAGCCAGTGGGTCAGATCCTCCACGTGGGCTGCGACCAGATGGACGATCTCGCCGGCGCGCTGGACCCGGCCCCGCACCATCGCGAGGCGCCCGCCCAGCACCGCCCGGCGGTAACGCTCCAGGATGTTGGGCCAGACGACCACGTTCACGGTCCCGGTCTCGTCCTCCAGCGTCATGAAGATCACGCCCTTGGCGCTGCCCGGCCGCTGGCGCACCAGCACGAGCCCGGCCGCCGCCGCGCGGTCTCCGTCCCGGGCGCGCGCCATCGCCTCGGCCGCAAGCGCGCCCCGGGCCGCCAGCCGCTCGCGCAGGAAGAAGAGCGGATGCGCGTGCAACGAGAGGCGGAGCGTGCGGTAGTCCTCGACCACCTGCTCGCCCTCCGCCATGGCCGGCAGCGCCACTGCCGGCTCCCTCCCCTCGCCGCGCTGATCCGCGGCCTCGAAGAGCGGCAGCGGCGGCGCCTTGGCCAGCGCGCGGGCCTGCCACAGCGCCTGGCGCCGATCGAGGCCTAAGGAGCGGAAGGCGTCCGCCCCCGCCAGGGTCTCGATGGCGGAGGCCGAGATCCCGGCGCGGTGGCGGAGCGCGCCGACATCGGGATAGGGCGCGTCGCGTGCCTCCACGATGCGTGCCGCATCCTCCTGGCGCAGGCCGCCGACCTGGCGCAGGCCGAGGCGGAGTGCACAGCACTCCGCGCGGCGCCCCTCCCCCGCGTCTTCCAGGCTGTTGTCCCACCCGCTCGCGTTGACATCCACCGGGCGCACTTCGACGCCGTGCTCGCGCGCATCCCGCACGATCTGGGCGGGGGCGTAGAAGCCCATGGGCTGGGCGTTCAGGAGCGCACACGCAAACGCGTCCGGGTGGTGGCACTTGAGCCAGGAGGAGACATAGGCCAGCAGGGCGAAGCTCGCGGCGTGGGATTCCGGGAAGCCATAGTCCCCGAACCCCTCGATCTGGCGGAAGCAGCGCTCCGCAAGCTCAGGCTCGTAGCCGCGCGCCACCATGCGCCCCACCATCTTCTCCTTCAGCAGGCTGAGCGTCCCGCGCCGGCGGAAGGTGGCCATGGCGCGGCGCAGCGCGTCGGCCTCGTCCGGCGTGAACTTCGCCGCCTCCATGGCAAGGCGCATCGCCTGCTCCTGGAAGAGCGGCACACCGAGGGTTTTTTCAAGCACCCGGCGCAGCTCGTCAGGGGGGCCGTGCTCCGGTGCCGGCGCCGGATAGATCACCTCCTCCAGCCCGTCGCGGCGGCGCAGGTAGGGATGCACCATGTCGCCCTGGATCGGGCCGGGGCGCACGATCGCGACCTCGATCACCAGGTCGTAGAAGCGGCGCGGCTTGAGCCTCGGCAGCATGTTCATCTGCGCCCGGCTCTCAATCTGAAAGACGCCGACCGTATCGGCCCGGCACAGCATGTCGTAGACCGCCGGGTCGTCCTGCGGAACCGAGGCAAGCGTCAGATGCAAGCCCTTGTGATGGGCCAGTAATTCGAAGGCCTTGCGGATGCAGGTCAGCATGCCGAGCCCCAGCACGTCGACCTTCATCAGGCCGAGCGCCTCGAGGGCGTCCTTGTCCCACTCGACGAAGGTGCGGTCCTTCATCGCCCCGTTGCCGATGGGCACGATCTCCTCCAGCGGCCCGCGGGTCAGCACGAAGCCGCCGACATGCTGGGAGAGGTGGCGGGGAAAGCCGATCAACGCGCGCGCGAGCGCCACGGTCTGGCGCAGCAGCGGGTCGGCGGGATCGAGGCCGGCCTCACGCAAGCGGCTCGCGGCGATGCCCTCCCGGTGCACGTCCCGGATCGCGCCGGCGAGCGCCGCGGCCGTGTCCTCCGAAAGCCCCATGGCCTTGCCCACGTCCCGCGCCGCGCTCCGCCCCCGGTAGCTGATGACGGTGGCGGCGAGGCCGGCGCGGGCGCGGCCGTAGCGGCCGTAGATGTACTGGATCACCTCCTCCCGCCGCTCGTGCTCGAAATCGACGTCGATGTCGGGGGGCTCGCGGCGCTCGCGCGAGACGAAGCGCTCGAACAGGAGGTCGATCTGCGCCGGGTCGACGGCGGTGATGCCGAGGCAATAGCAGACGGCGGAGTTGGCGGCCGAGCCCCGCCCCTGGCAGAGGATGTCCTTCTCCCTGGCGAAGCGCACGATGTCGTGCACGGTGAGGAAGTAGGGCGCGTAGCCGAGCTCGGCGATGAGCCCGAGCTCGTGCACCAGCGCGCGGCGGACCTTGGCCGGGATGCCGCCGGGATAGCACTGCCCGGCGCCGGCCCAGGTCAGCGCCTCCAGGTGCTGCTGCGGCGTGCTGCCGGCGGGCACCGGCTCGTCGGGATACTCGTAGGCCAGCTCGTCGAGGCTGAAGGCGCAGAGTTCCACGATCTCCAGGGTGCGGGCCACGGCATCCTCGTGGCCCCGGAAGAGCCGCGCCATCTCGGCCCCGCTCTTGAGGTGGCGCTCGGCATTGGCGGCGAGGCGCCAGCCGGCTTGCGCCACGGGGACGCGCGTGCGGATCGCGGTCAGCACGTCCTGCAGCGGCCGGCGCTTGCGCGTGTGATAGTGGACGTCGTTGGTGGCAACCAGGGGGGCCTCGTGCCGCTCGGCCAGGGCCGCCAGCCGGTTGAGGCGGCTCACGTCGTCGCCCCGGTAGAGCATGTGAGCGGCGAGATAGAGGGAGCCCTCATGGCGCCGGCGGAGTGCGGCGAGCGCCGCCTCGAACGGCGCGTCGTCCCCCTTGCTACCCCCCTTGCCACCCCCCTCGCCGCCTTTCTCGGCCAGGCGATCCGGCGGCAGCGCGATCAGCACCTGGCCCTCGGCGTGGGCCGTCACGTCCTCCATGTGGAGCACGCAACCGCCCTTGGCCGCGCGCCGCTGGCCGAGAGTCAGCAGGCGGCAGAGGCGGCCGTAAGCGGCGCGGTCGCGCGGATAGCAGAGGAGCGAGAACCCGCAGGCGAGGTCGAGCCGCGCGCCGGTTAGCAGCCGCAGGCCCGACGCCTTCGCTGCGACAGCCTTCGCCGCGACAGCCTTCGCTGCGACAGCCTTCGCCGCGACAGCCTTCGCCGCGACAGCCTTCGCTGCGACATGGGCGCGCACCGCGCCGGCGAGGGTGTTGCGGTCGGCGATGCCGATGGCGGCGAGCCCGAGCGCCGCCGCCCGCTCCACCAGCTCCTCGGCGTGGGAGGCGCCGCGCAGGAAGCTGAAGTTGCTCACCGCCTGCAACTCGGCGTAGGCGACGCGCCGGCCCTGTGGAGACTTGAGCGTCATCCGTGTCGCGCGGAAACGCGCGCGTCAACCATAGAGCCCGTGCACGTACCAGCGGGGCGCGCGCCCGGTGCCGGTGCCGGTATCGCTACCGCCATTGCCATCGCCGTAGAGGCCGGCGCGGTAGAGCCAGTAGCGCCGGCCGTCTGCGTCCTCGATACGGTAGTAGTCGCGCACCGTCTCGTCCCGGCCGCCGGCGCCGGCCCACCATTCCGGCTCGATGCGCTCGGGCCCGGCGGCGCGGACGACGCGGCGGCGCGCCCGCCGCCAGATGAAGAGCAGCGGCGGGCCGTCCGGCACCTCGGCCATCACCTCCACCGGCTCGGGCCGGTCGAACAGGCGGAAGGGCCGCTGAGGTCGTTGGGGCGTCGCGGGCGCATCGGGCGCATCGGGGGGCGCCTCGGACCACGGTACAGGCTCCCGGCCAGGCGTCACCGCCCGCTCCGCCTGCTCCGGCCTGTGCCGGGCGACCGGCTCCAGACGGCAGACGGCGCCTTCGCCCAGCTTGGCCAGCAGGCGATCAACCAGCAGGTCCACGTCGCCCCGCCTCCGCTTATCCCCGGTGAGTGAAAGCTGCGTGGGCGCGAGGGGCTCGACGCGCTCGGCGTGGAGCGCCGCGAGATCGATGCCGAAGCCGGGGTCGACGGTCTCCAGCGTCTCCCGGAAGAGGCGCAGCAAGTGATCGCCGTCCCGCGTCGCGCGCGCCGTGGCGACCGCGCGCCGGACCACGCCGCCGTCGACCCGGTAGCACCAGAGCACGAGCCGCCGCACGCCGAGCCCGTCCCGCTCCAGGGATGCAGCCAGCCCCGGCATGAGCCGGGCCAGAACCGCGTCGAGCCCCGCCCGGTCGATCAGGGGCTCCAGCGGGGCCAGGCGCTCCAGGCAGGCAGGCGGCGGGGCCATGGGCACGATCGGCTCGGCCTGCCGGCCCAGCGCCCGGTCGAGGCGCGCGAGCACCGCGCTCCCCCGCTCCCGGCAGGGGAAGCGGCGGGCAAGCGAGGCGCGCGGCAGGCCCTCCACCGCGCCGATCGTGACGAGCCCTAAGCGGCGCAGCAGGTGGGCGTCCTCGGCCGTGAGCCTGAGCGCCTCGACCGGGAGGCCCGCGATCGCCGTGTGCGCGCCGCCGGGAGCGGCGATGCGCGTCTCCGCCGGGCCGAAGCGGGCGAGCGCCCAGGCGGCGCCGGGCGTGTCGGCGAGGCCGAGACGGGACTCGACGCCGAGGCCGGTGACCCGCGCCGCAATCTCGTCCATGAGCGCCGCCTCGCCGCCGAAGAGGTGGGCGCAGCCCGTGATGTCGAGCAGCAGCCCGTCCTCGCCGTCCACCGCACACCAGGGCGTGAAGCGGTTGCACCAGAGGGCGAGCCGCTCGAGCCCCTGCCGATCCGCCGCCGGGTCGGCGCGCGCCGTGACGAGGTTGGCGTGCAGAGCGCGGGCGTCGGCAAGGCGCATGCCGGGCCTCAGCCCCTGTGCCCCGGCCTCGCGGTTGACCGCCCACAGCACCGGCCCGCGGCGGCCCGGTGCCACCAGCGCGAAGGGGACCGGCGCAGGCGCCGCGGCCGTCTCGGCCGCCTCGGCCGCTTCAGCCGCCGGTGAGTGCGCGGGCCTCGCCCGCGACCGCGCCCGCGCCCGCGCGCGGCGCAGCCGGTCGATCGGCCAGCGCGGCAGCCATACGGAAATCACCCGTCTCACGGTTCCACTCCACATCGCATATGGCAGGCCGCCCGCCGCGCGCGCGCGCGAGCGCGAGGCGCCAGCGCGGCAGACCGGGCGCGCCCTCGTCGAAGGGGTCGGCCCGGCCCGGCAACGCCGTCACCCGCCAGCGTGTCAGCGCCGCACTCGCCGGGCCGAGCGCGTCATGGCGCAGCAGCAGCGCTGGCGTCGCGCCCTCGGCCGCGGCGAGCGCAAGGCGCCGGCTTACGGTGAATTCGATGCCCTCGGCCTCGGCCAGCACCGCCGCGAGCGCGCCGCAGCGGAGCCCTTCCTCCATCGCCCAGGGCACGTCCCTCTCGCGGCGGGCGCGGAGGATCAGCAGGTCCGCCGGCTCCAGGCCGAGATCGCGCCAGCCCGGCCCGTGGAGGCGGCCGAAGCGGGCGGCCCCACCCCGGCTCTGGCAAACCAGCACCGTCCCGCGCTCACCGGCACGCTCACCGGCGCGCACCCGCCGCGCCAGCAGCGCCGCGAGAAAGGCGGCGGCAGCCGGCCCGTCTGCAGCGCCCGCACCAGCGGCCTCGTGCAGGCCGTCCGGCGCGAGGCCCCCCTCCGGCAAGGCACCGTCCAGAGCGCCCACGCCGAGCGACCAGGGCCGCCCCGCCCGGCTTCCGCCGGCGGCGCCCTCCAGCGCGGGCGGGCGGCGTTCAAGTGCCGCAATGCGGCGCCGCAGCGCTTCCAGATCGGTAGGCACGGTGGAGGGCACGGCGGCCGCATCGGCCGCGCCGGCGCTCGCGCGCGGGACTCGGTCCAGGGGTATGGGGTGGGAGGCGCTCATGGTTGTTCACTATTTGTTCTTTTATCGAGCCTGTCAAGCCGCGCGTCACTGACCTGCCCCCGTTGGACCGGCGGATAGGAAATGGGGACGACGCGCCTTACTAAGAACTCGCTGAGAAGCCAAAAAAGCGGCGCAGTATCAGACAGATAAGGAAATCGAGCCCATTTCGTAGCAGCCGCGAGCACCCGGCGCGAATGTGTTGAAAATCAATGGGTTAGCGCACATAAGGACTCTGCAAAGGCCTCTCTTGGCGGCGGCTGGCGATGGCGAGCCGCCTCGCCGCGCCCGTGCTCGCACAGGGCCGGTGCACAGGCGTTGCGCCGCTTCTGAAATCCCAATCTGTAACGAAGTGCGGCCTCGTCGTGGCCGCCGGCGATCACGCACCACTTGTCGCCGGGATCGTCCTGACGCAATCCCCTATGCCCCGATGCCGTCGGCGCGGCGTTCCAGTGCCGCGATGGCGTCGGCGGCGGTCACGGGCCGGCCGGCGTTGGTGAGCGCCCGGATGAGCGTCAGCGCCGCCTCGTGGCCCTGCGCGCTGGTACCGGCCACGCAGTCCTCCAGAACGCACACCTTGTAATCGCGCTGATAGGCGTCGCCCGTGGTCCAGAGCACGCAGACGTCGCTGCACACACCTGCGATCAGGAGCGTATCGACCCCCAGGCGACGCAGGTTCATGTCGAGCTCGGTGCCGACGAAGATGCTGAAGCGCCGCTTGAGGATGCGTATATCACCAGGCTCGGGCGCCAGCTCGTCGACGATCTCGAAGCCCTCCGTACCTTCGATGCAGGGCGGTGCCGGCGGCGCGCCGGGCGCGGCGCGGGGATGCTTGCCGGTGACCCAGCCGCTCCGCCCGTCCCAGAGGAGGCGCCCGCCGTCGAGCCCGTCGGCGCGGTGCACCTCCTGGCTGAACACGATCGGCACCTGCGCGCGCCGGGCCGCGGCGATCACCCGGCCAATCCGTGTCACCATCCGCTCCGCGCCAATCGCGTAGGAGCCGACATCATGGTCGACGAAATCGTTCTGCATATCGACCACAGCCAGCGCAGGCTGTCCGATCTCCAGTACGTCCATCCGTGCGTCCTCCGATCGCTTCGGCCCGCGCACAACATCGTGGCCGGAAGCCGGCGCGGGCGAAACCGTGAGCTCTCAGCCGATGCGATGCGATCTATCCAAGAGAATCGAGTACGGCCGACTACTGCGCCTCCTCCATGTTCATCCCGTCGTGTTCCATGTCGCCGCCGTGGTCCTTCATCTCTCCGTGCTTGTGCTCGGCTTGGCCAGAGTCGGCGCCGAAATCCAGTTTCTTGACGACGCGATCCCGCATCGGGCCGCTGACATCCAGTGTCAAGGCCCACTCGCCCAGCATCTCGAGCTCCAAGCGGGCGGTGTAGTGGCCGGGCATCGAACCGGGCACCGCCATTACGGGTCGAACATTATGGGCCAACGGCATCGACGACATGTCGGCCTTGATGACGACCTCAGCGCCCTCCACGGGTTCACCACTCTTCTTGCCCTTCAGCATGATCATGCAGTCGTAGGTCAGCCTCTCCGCCGCCGCCTCGCAGCTTATGTCGGCGGCCACGCGCTCGCCCGCCAAGGCGGGGCCGCCGGCCAGCAGCATCGCCGATAGCACCAAACCTGCGATCGAGGTACGCATCGCTCACCCTCCTCGCTTCAGACCCAGATAGGCACTGACCAACAGCTCGTGTTCGGCAAGCTCCGCAGCCTCACCGTCCAATATGATCCGTCCGCCTTCCAGGACATAGCCCCTGTCCGCGATCGCCAGGGCTTGCCGGACGTTCTGCTCGACCAGCAGGATCGTCACGCCGGAGTCCCTCAACCTGGCGATCAAGGCAAAGACCTCCTGCGCGGCGATCGGGGCAAGGCCAAGCGAGGGTTCGTCGAGCATCAACAGTTTTGGCCGGGCCATCAGCCCGCGGGCCAGCGCCAGCATCTGGGCCTGGCCGCCGCTCAACGCCGCGCCCCGTTCATCGAGCCGGTCACGCAGCATGGGGAATAATTCGAGCACGCGATCGATATCCGCCTCGGTTCTGGCGCGGCCGGGCACGTTGTAGGCTCCCAACCGCAGGTTCTGCGCGATGGTCAGCCCGCCGAAGATCAAACGACCCTCCGGCACCTGCGCAATACCGCGTCGCATGATCCGGTGCGGCGGCAAGCGGGCGATCGCTTGGCCAAGAAAGCGAATGTGCCCGCCGGCCGGCCGCTCGATGCCGCACACCGCGTGCATCGTCGAACTCTTGCCGGCGCCGTTGGCGCCGATCAGTGCGACGATCTCTCCCTCCTCGACCTCCAGCGACACACCCTGGACGGCGCGCACCTTGCCGTAGCTGACTTGCAGGTCGCGGATCTCAAGCATCGATTGAGTCCCGGCCGAGATAGGCCTCGAGCACGTCGGTTTGCTTCAGGACCTCTTGCGGTACGCCGTCTGCAATCTTGCGGCCGAAATTGAGGACGCAGAGGCGCTGGCATATCTCCGATATCAGGTCGAGCTTGTGCTCGATGACGATGCAGGTGCGCCCCGGCACCGCGACGTCGCGGATGAGCGCGGCCATCTCCGCCGTCTCGGTCGGGGTCATGCCCCCGGCCGGCTCGTCCAGCAGCAACAGCGACGGCGAGCGGGCGAGCGCCCGTGCCAGTTCGAGCCGCCGCTGATCGGGGAGCGGCAGGCTGCCCGCCAGAACGTCCCGCCGATCCGCGAGGCCAACGGCGTCGAGCAGCCGGTCGACCTGCGTCCTGCGCGCCCGTTCAGCCGCGGAACGGTTCGACAGAAGTTCCATGGGCCCGACACCGGGCAGGCTGTGCTGCGCCACCCAGACGTTGTCGCACACGCTCATGCGCTGGAAGATGCGCAGGTTCTGGAAGGTTCGCGCGATGCCGCGGCGGACGATGCGGGCCGGCGCGTTGTGGGTGATGTCCTCGCCGCGCAGGAGGACGCGGCCGGAATCGGCGGCATGAACGCCGGTGATCACGTTGAACAGCGTCGTCTTGCCGGAGCCGTTGGGGCCGATGAGGCCGACCACCTCGCCGTCTGCGATCGCGAGATCGAACACGTCCAGGGCGGCAACACCCCCGAAGGACCGGCTGACGCGGTCAATTGTCAGCACGCCGCAGTCCTCGCCAACGCGCGCGCAACCAGTGCACGGCGGCTTCGTCCAGCAGACCGCGGGGGCGCACGATGAGCAGCAGGGCGACCAGACCGCCGAAGACGATCATGCGATAGCCGGAGATCGCCCGGATCGATTCCAGCAAGCCGATATCGAGGGCAACGCCGATCAACGGTCCGAACGCCGTGCCCAATCCACCGATCAATCCGTAGGCCAGGCCGTGCACACCCAGCATAACGTTGAAGATCTTGGGCTCGACGTAGGTCGTAAGGTGAGCGTAGAGCGCGCCCCCGATGCCGGCGACGACCCCGGCCATGACGACGGCCAGAATCTTGTATGCGGTGACGTTCAGCCCCTGCATCTCGGTGAGCAACGGGTCCTCGCCGATCATCCGGAAGATGGCGCCGAGGCGGGAGCGCTCGAGAATCAGAAAGGCGATGAGGACCACCGCCAGCAGCCCATAGATGATCAGCATGTACTCGAACGCGGAGACGTTGCTGTCATAGATCGCGCGAATGTCGCGAAACCCGTCGGATCCGTTGGGGCCGACCAACTCACCGTCGATCTCGACCTGATAGGTGAATATCTCGAAGATCAGCCGCACCATCTCGGCGAAGGCGAGGGTCGCCACGGAGAAGTAGAGCCCGCGCAGCCGGACCGTCGGGATGGCCACCGCCAGTGCCGCCCCCCCGGCGAGCAGCGCGCCCCACACCAGGCCGAGCCAGAACGGCCAGCCCCACATCGCGGTCGCGATGCCGGAGCCGTAGGCGCCGATGGCGAAGAACGCCTGTTGACCGAATGAGATCTCGCCGACGACGAGCAGCAGATAGGCCGAGAGCGCGATGAACGAGATCATGCCGATGTTGGAGAGGATCGCGATGAGATAGGCGCTTTCCATCGCTCATACCCGCCGCGTCGCCGCCTGTTCGCGCTCCACGGCGAGCTGGCCCATGAGGCCGCCCGGCCGGAAGACCAGGAACAGGAACAAGAGGAAGTAGGCGGAGAGGTCCCTGTACTCGGCGCCCAGATACCAGAGGCTCTGGGCTTCGACGACGCCCAGCAGCAACCCACCGAGGATGGCGCCGGGGATCGAGCCCATGCCGCCCAGCATCATGGCGATCAGCCCCTTGAACGTGGCCCAGAGCCCGAAGAGCGGCGTGATCTGGCCGTCGGCGCTCACGATCAGATAGGCGGCGACGCCGCCGAAGGCGGACGCGATGACAAAGGCCAGGGACATGACCGCGCTGACATTGATGCCCATGAAGCGCGCCGCGCGCGGGTCTTCGGAAACGGCGCGCACAGCCAAGCCGAAACGCGTGCGCTGCAACAGCCAGTGGAGCCAGACGGTCATGACGACCGCGCACGCGAACATCACGACGTTCTCCAGCTTGAAGAAGAACGGGCCCAACTCGACCGGACCGGCTGTGACCAGAGGCGGAAAGGGGTAGGTCCGATCCGGAAACACCACGGTGACGGACTCTTCCAACTGCATCCATATGACGAAGCTCGAGACCATCGACGCCGCGGCCGCACCTTGGCGAATGGCCCGGAAGCACAGACGCTCGACATAGATTCCGGCAATCACGGCGCCGACCACGGTGGCAGCGGCGATCGCGACGGCATTGGCCTTGAACTCGACGTAGACCAGCGTGCCGACGAACGCGCCAACCATGATCGACGGCCCGTAGGAGAGGTTGAGCCGGCGCATGACGCCGAAGATCAGGGTGAACCCTATGGCGAGCAGCGCATAGGACGAGCCCAGCATGATGCCGTCGAGGCAGTTCTGGATGAAATCAACCACCGACCTCTTCCCGCGCCCCTGTCGGAGGTCCGGTCATGAACGTCTGCCGACCTAGAGCGTGGTCCCGTCGGGGCGGCCCCGATCCCCGGCAGGCGGATCGCGTTGCACGTTCTTTCCCAGATAGGCGCGCTGGATCACTTCGTGCTCGGAGAGCTGCCCCGGCTTGCCGCTGAACGTCACCTGCCCCTGTTCCAGGAGGAAGAAATGATCGGCCACCTGCAGCGCCATGTGCGCGTTCTGCTCGACCAGAAAGATCGTGGTGCCGTCCGCGTTCAGGTCGCTGATGATCCGGAAGATCTCCTCGACGATCAGAGGCGCGAGACCGAGGGACGGCTCGTCCATCATCAATAGTCTGGGCCGCGCCATCAAGGCGCGGGCGACGGCCAGCATCTGCTGCTCGCCGCCGGAAAGCGTGCCGGCCAACTGCTTCGACCGTTCCTGCAATCTGGGAAACCGCGTGAAGGCGTGATCGATGTCCTGTTGCACAAGTGCCTTGCTCTTGCCGAGCCGGAGATAGGCACCGGCGATGAGATTCTCGCGCACGTTCATGTCGGCAAAGACGAGCCGGTTCTCCGGAACCAGGGCGATGCCCCGCTTCACGACCCCGCTCGGCCTCATGCCGGTGATGTCGCGATCGAGGAAGCTGATGGTGCCGCGTCTCGGCCTCAGAATGCCGGCAATCGTCATCATCAGCGTGGTCTTGCCGGCGCCGTTCGGGCCCAGCAGGCAGGTGATCCCGCCTTCGTCGACCGCGAGGTCGACGCCGCGCAACGCTTCGATATTGCCGTAGGAAACGGCGACGTCGCTCACGTCAAGCATTCGCCGCCCCCACGTTGCCGCCGAGGTACGCCTGCTGGACCGCTTCGTCCTCCTGAATCGCGGCCGGCAGGCCTTCGGCGATCTTGCGCCCGAAGTTGAGCACTGCGATGCGGTCGGTCACGCCCATGACGAGTTCCATGACGTGCTCGACCAGGACGATCGTTATGCCTGCCTGCTGAAGGTCGCGCAGGCGGCCGTCCAGCGCATGCACCTCCTCCAGGTTCATGCCGGCGGCAGGTTCGTCGAGAAGCAGGAGCCTGGGCTTCGTGGCAAGGGCCCGGGCCAGCTCCAGGCGGCGCTGCTCCCCGAAGGAGAGGTTGGCCGCGAGCTCGTCCCGCTTGCCGCTCAGCCCGGCGAAGTCGAGCTGTTCATCCACCGCATCGCGCGCGCCGCCCGAACCGAAGAACCATCGCTTCACGAAATTCTCGCGGCGGCGGTCCTCAACCGAATTTTGCGCCACCCACAGGTTCTGCCAGACCGTGAGGTGGCCGAACAGGCGGATGTTCTGAAACGTGCGCGCGACGCCCGCCGCCAGCACCCGGTGGGGCTGCGCGCCGGTGATGTCGCGATCCTCGAAGACGACCCGCCCGCCGGTGACCGATACGACACCGCAGATCAAGTTGACCGTTGTGCTCTTGCCCGAGCCGTTAGGGCCGATCAGACCGAAGATTTCGCCCTCTTCGACCGTGAGGTCCAGCTCGTCGACGGCATGAACGCCGCCGAAATGCTTGCTGAGGGCTGTGAGTTCCAATAGCGGCATCGGCCTATCTGCGCGTGAACAGCCCACGGACGAGTCGCACGGAGCGCTCGTCGATGAACCCGCGCGGCTGGATGTTCATGGCGAGCACGATCAGCGCCCCGAACAGCAGGTTTCGCCAGTCGCCCATGAAGCGCAGGCCTTCGACGAGAATTCCCTGGATGAAGATCACCGCCACGAGCGTGCCGAAGACATTGCGGAGTCCGCCCAGGATCGGGTAGGCGATGGCGAAGGTCGCCAGCATGACACCGAAGTTCAGGTGCTCGATGTGCGTCGTGTAGTGGGCGTAGATGGCGCCGCCGATGCCGGCGATGAAGCCACCGGCGGCGAACGCGCCGACCTTCACCGCCGTCAGGTTGATGCCGACGCTCTGAGCGGCCAGCTCGTCCTCGCCGACGGCCCGCAGAACGGCGCCCGCGCGTGAGCGATCCGTCCACCAGAGCGCCAGCATGACGAGGGCGACGATCACCCAGACGAAGATCGCGACGTCCAGAGTGGTCCAGCCGTTCTCGGGAAAGAAGCGGATCTGCTTGAACCCTTCGCCGCCCTGCGGTCCGACGGCGATGCCCTCCTTTGCGATCTGGTAATCGAAATTGAACCAGAACAGGCGGATGAACTCGCCTAAGGCAATCGTCGCGACCACCAGCATCAGGCCCTTTATCCTGAGTACCGGGAAGCCGACGATGCCGGCCACGATGCCGGCGACCGTGGCCGCCACCAGAAGCGCCGGGACGATGTGCCAGCCCTCCAGCACCGTGAGCATGGCGGATACATAGGCGCCGATGGCGAAGAAGCCCGCCTGCGCCAGCGTGACTTGGCCCGTCTGCAGGACGACATAGGCGGACAGCCCGAGGATCGTGTGGACGCCGATGATCTGAGCGAGCCCGAAGAAGAAGTCCATCGCCCCCTCCCCCGCTCAGTCGCGCGCCACCGAGCGCGAGAAGATGCCGCCGGGCCGAAACACCAGGAACACGAACAGCAGCAGCATCACGTACATGTCCCGTTCGGTGACTCCTCTGAACGCCAGGAAGAAGTTCTCGAAGGCGCCGACCGCGAGGCCGGCGACGATCGCACCCGGGATGCTGCCGAGACCGCCGATGACGCAGACGATGAGCCCCTTGACCGTTATCGGCACGACAAGCAGGGGCGAGAGCACGCCGACCGAGGCGCCGATCATGGCGCCCGCCAGCCCGCCCAACAGGCCGGTGATGACGAAGGTGACCGCGTTCGTGCGTTCCAGGCTGATGCCGGCGAGCTGCGCCGCAACCGGCTGCATCGCCACGGCCCGCGTGGCGATGCCGAGCCGCGTGCGATAGAGCATGAACATGAGCACGACCGTGGCCACCAGCGAGAGGAAGAAGATGAACAGCAGATCGCCACGCAGGCCGAATTCGCCGAATTCCATATAGACATCTGCGAACAGGGCCGGGTAGGGCTGGGGCATGCCGTCGGTCGCATGGACAATAATCTCGTCGATCAAGATCAACATGCCGACCGTCGCCATCAATGTCGCGAGCGGGCTGGAGAGCGGTATGAAGCGAAAATTGGCGAGATAAATCAGATAGGCGATGGCGCCAGAGCCGATTGCGGCGACGAGGAACGTGACCAGGGCGGGCAACGGCACATAGGCGGCAACGGCGATGCTGACATAGGCGCCGGCGATCGAGGCGGCGCCATAGGCAAGATTCAGCTTGTGCATAACCCCGAAAATCAGGGTGAAACCGATGCCGATCAGCGCGTAGATCGAACCGAACAGCAGGCCGTCCGTGATCGACTGAAAGAAGTCGAGCAGGTCCACCGGGTCATCCCCCGCGTGACACTCGTCGACGAAATGCGAGCGGGCGTGCGCCTGTCAGCCGGCGCACACCCGCCCGGTGAAGACTACTGCGACGGGTCGTGGAGGATGGCCCACTCCCCAGCCTGGGCGTGCACATAGAGGTAAGGCTTGATCGCCTCACCCTCGTCCGTGCGCTGGATCTTGCCGAGGAGCCCATCCGTCTCCTTCAAGGACGCCAGCCCGTCGCGGATCTTGCGCCGGTCCGCGTCCACCGCATCGCCGTCAGCCGTGATTCCCTGGGCTTCCATGACTTCCTTCAGGATCATCACGATCTCCCAGGCGGCGGCGCTGTGCAGGTCCGCGCTCCCGTCGAACTTCGCCGCCGCGGCGGCGGCAGCCTTGGCGGCCGGCGTGACCGGCGCGAAGCTGGTCGGGATGATGATGCCCTCCGCCTGTTCGGAGCAGCCCTGCAGGGTCTCCATACTTGACGAGCTCGTGAGCCCGACCAGCAGCTGCGGCTTGACGCGCTGGCGCTTCATCTCCTTCAGCACACCGCAGGTCGTGAAGGGATGCGCCGAGATGGCGACGATATCGGCCTTCGCCTTCTTCATCTGGCGCACCTGGGTGGTGAAGTTGGTGTCGTTCAGGAGCCACTTGGACTCGCCGAGCACCTCGTAACCCGCCTCGGGCGAGCGCTCCTTCATCACCTTGTGCCAGGTGAAGCGGGAATGGGCGAAATCCTCCTCGACACCGCCATAGACGGTCTTGAGGTCCGGGTGCTCCGTGCTGATCCATTGGAACAGCGCCTTGTACATCTGGTTCTCGTTGGGAACGTTGCGGAACGCCCATTCCGAGATTTTCGCCAACCCGCCCTTGATGGCGGTATCGGTGAAGATCGGGATTTGAAGCCCGGAATCCCCCTCATCGCCGGCCGTCTTCTGCAGGATGCCGAACAGGGGTT
Source organism: Alphaproteobacteria bacterium (assembly GCA_965262755.1). Taxonomy (GTDB): domain Bacteria; phylum Pseudomonadota; class Alphaproteobacteria; order UBA828; family UBA828; genus WTGU01. The sequence goes on from OZ253557.1 coordinate 4,937,498, forward strand.
CGGCAACGTTCGAGCAGGTCGGACCGATGGCGATGACCGCATCGCTGCCGGCGATGCGGCGCAGCACGGAAATGCCCTCCTCCGCATTGCAGCGATCATCGTAGAACGTCAGTTCCATCATCGCCATGGAACCATCGGCCAGCTTGACGCCGCCCGCCGCATTCACGGCTTCGATCGCGCCGCTCAACACCGCTTCCGTGTTGATGCCGAACGAGCGAACGACGCCGGACTTCGCTCCGAAGCCGGCGAGCTGCACCGTCTTTTCCGCCGAGAACACCTCGCTATACGTCCCAACGCTCGCAGCCACGGCGAGTGCGGCCACGGCACCAAGCCTGACTAGCTTGCAATCCAGCATTTGCCTCTCCCATGCGTTGACATCGGATTCCGATCCGACCGACCCCGTGCCATTCGGAGTTCTTGTCGTTGGCCGCCACGGCGATCAGTCCACCGTGATCGGCACGGAATTGGCTCGATCTTATACCCGCCCCGCGGTTGGAGATAGCGGGCATTTGCCGGCGATGGAGCGATCCTCCCGCGTCACCGGCAAATGGGACGGCTATCGCCGCGGCATACCCTCGTCATGGGGGAGGTCAGGGTGCAGGAGACACCAAGGCTGCGCGCTCGCCACATAGATCTCCCGGCTCGGCCGGTACCAGCTCGGGTCGTCCACGCTGCCCGCATAGAGCACCCGCACCGCCGTGTTCGCTCCGTTGAGCAGGAACAGCGGCGAGCCGCACGCAGGGCAGAAGGCGCGGCGCATGGGGTGTCCCCTGTCCGAGGGTCTTTCGAACCAGATCGGCTCGCCACTGCGCAGGGAGAATTCGTTCTCCTTCACCATCGCGGCCGGCAAATAGGCGCTGCCGGTCGCCTGCTGGCAGTCGGTGCAATGACAGTTGCCCATGTAGCGCGGCAGCGCCGCGCACTCGTAGCGAATGGCGCCGCAGGCGCAGCCGCCGCCGAAGGGGAGATCCATGACCGCTTCTCCTGGTGCGTCGTCGGCGGAGTATAACCGGCCGGGCATTCACCGGCGTAGCGGCACACGGAGCCCGACGCGGTGTGACCGGCCCCCGCTCGACGGTCCAGTTCGAATGTCGGTAGAGCGGATTCCGTTCGGCACCGCACCGTTCTCCTGTCGCTCGCAGAAAATGGTAAAGAAGATGGGGACCACGGCTTCAGGCCACAGGTCAAACCGGGAGAGGCCATGAGCAACAAAGCTGCCGTCATCCACGAAAAGGGCACGCCCGACGTCTTCCGCTGGCAGGACTGGCCGGTCGGCGAGCCGGGACCGGGCGAAGTTCTGATCCGGCACGGCGCCATCGGTGTGAACTATATCGACACCTACAACCGGCGTGGCATGCCGCATCCGTGGCCGGTGCCGCCGCTGCCCTTCGTCGTGGGCATCGAGGGCGCAGGGACGGTCGAAGCGGTCGGCGACGGCGTGGCGGAATGCGCGGTCGGCGACCGGGTCACCTATGCCAGTCCACCGCACGGAGCCTATGCGCAGCGCCGGGTGATGCCGGCCAAGCGGATGGTCAGGCTGCCCGACGGCATCTCCGAGGAAGACGCCGCCGGCATCACGCTCAAGGGCCTCACCGCCCAGTATCTCTTACGCCGAACTTACCGGGTGCAGCCGGGCGATGCGGTGCTGGTCCATGCGGCGGCAGGCGGCATGGGGCTGATCCTGTGCCAGTGGGCCAAGCACCTGGGTGCCACCGTGATCGGCACGGTCTCGACCGACGAGAAGGCGGAACTCGCCAAGGCCCACGGTGCCGACCATGTCGCCGTCTATTCGCGCGAGGATTTCGTACCGCTGGTCATGGAGGTCACCGAAGGCAAGGGCTGCCCGGTGGTATACGAGAGCATCGGCAAGGACACGTTCACCCGCTCGCTGGACTGTTTGCGCCCGCTCGGCATCCTGGCGAGCTACGGCCATGCCTCGGGCGCGCCGGACCCCGTCGATGTCGTGGATCTGGGCAGGCGCGGCTCGCTGTTCGTCACCCGTCCGGCGCTCATGCACTATGTCGAGGAACGCGAGGACCTGCTCGCTTCGGCGCAGGAGTTGTTCGACGTCGTTGCGTCGGGGGCAGTGGCGATCACCGTCCGCAACCGCTATCCGCTGCGCGAGGCCGCTGACGTGCACCGCGCCATCGAGGCACGGCGCACCACCGGCTCGACGGTGCTTCTGCCGTTCGCGTAACCCGCATTTCCCGTCCCGCCGGCGCGCCGGTCGTTTCGACGGACGCGTAAACTCTATACGGGCTGTGCGATGCGGGCCGGGTCGCCGGTATCGAGAGTGGTGACGCGGCGCATCTCACGCCTGTGCTGGGTGTCGTCGAAGGGGCGGGCGCGGTGCATCGTGGCGCGGTTGTCCCAGATCGCGAAGTCCCCGCTGCGCCACGAGTGCCGATACACGAGCTCAGGTCCTGTCGCGTGCTCCATGAGGTCGCGGAGGAGAAGCCGGCCATCCGGCACGGGCCGGTCGAGTATCCGGGAGGCGTGCGAAGCGAGGTAGAGGGAGCGCCGCCCGGTGCGCGGATTGCTCAGCACCAGAGGCTGGATGGCTCCCTTGAGCCGGTCGCTCTCCTCCTCCGAGAACTCGAAGCCGAGCGTCACGCGCGAATAGGCGATCGAATGGTGCACGCGGAGGCCCTCCAGTCCGGCCTTCGTCTCGTCTGCCAGCGTGTCGTAGGCGGCCCGCATGTCCGCAAACTCGGTATCGGCCGAGACCGGCGGCAGCACGAGGGCAGCGAGCATCGAGTAGCGGCCGCGCGGGTCCTGAAACGACGCGTCGGTGTGCCAGAGGCGGTTCGCGATACCGTACTGGCGCTTCCGGCTGTTCGCTTCCAGCACCTCTCCGTCCTCACCGACGTTTGAGACATCGGTGAGTGCTTCGTCGCCGAAGCGGCTCTTCTGCAGAACGCCGATGCCGGTCTTGCGGTGGAGCTCCCCGTCGAGCCGGACGGCGAAGTCGCGCTGCTCCTCGCTCAAGAACGCCTGGTCCCGGAACACGAGCACCGCGTGCTCGTCCATGCCTGCCCGGATCTGCTCGAGGGTCTCGTCGTCGTGCACGCCGCGCAGATCGACCGCGCTCGCCTCGGCGGCAAAAAGAGGGTGGAGCTTGCGGAACCGGAGTGTCATCAGGTCTGGCCCGTGGGCGGGCCCGTCTCGATCGGGAGGTCGGGGTCGTACGCCCACTCGCCCATCGACCCGTCGTAGAGGGTGAGGTCGCGGTAGCCGAGCTGGTGCAGGAGAAAGAGGCCGACGGTGGCGGAGATGCCGCCGCCGCAATAGGCGACGACGTGGCGGTCCGGGGTGATGCCGGCGTCTTCGTGGAGCCGCCGTGCCTCGTCCAACGACACGAAGGTGCCGTTCGACGGATCGAGGAGGCTGGCCGCAGGCACGTTGACGCTCCCCGGGATCCGTCCCGGGCGTCCGTAGCGGCTCGGCCCCGCACCGAGATGAAACTCAGGTGCGAGCGCATTCACCATGGCGGCTCCGGCATCGCCGAGTCGGGAACGCACGTACTCGCGGTCCACGAACCGGCCCGGCAGGGGCTGCGCGGTAAAGCGCGCCGGCGGGTACTCGCCCGGTGCGGAGGATACGGGGCGACCCTCCGCCTTCCACTTCTCCCAGCCGCCATCGAGCACCGCCGCACGGTCGAATCCGAAGGCGCGCAACATCCACCAGACCCGGGTCGCCCACATGATGCTGCCGGCCGAGTAGAGCACGACGCGGGAGGCGTCGCCGATGCCGAGCCCGCCCATCGCGTCCGCGAACCGCTCGGCGGTGGGCGCCATGAAGCGCAGCCGAGTGTCGGGATCGGAAATCGTCCCCTGGATGTCGAGGAAGACGGCGCCGGGGATATGCTCCGCGTCGTACTCGGCCCGGCCCGGAACGACGCGGTAGGGGGCGTCGTCGCCCGGCTCGGCCGGCTTGAGCCACGTCGTGCAGTCCACGATGCGAAGCCCGCGCATACCGAGGCTCGCCTCGAGCGCGCCGGTCTCGATGAGTGCCTGCGGCTCGCGCCAATTCGAGAGGTCGGCCCGGCCTTCAGTCATCGACGGTCTCCCTCTTGTTTCGGCCGCAATTGTATCAGTACGCCCTATAGCGGTCGCCGAAAAGACCGGCCGCAGGCCACGACGCCCGCTCTGTGGTCGCTGAGGAGCGACCCGCAGCCCAGGATGCGGCCGTCGAACCCGTTCGCCCCGTAGGCGTGCCACGGCGCGTGCCGGAGAGACCCGCTGGCGAACGCCGCCGCTCAGAGCGGCTGTGTCCCGCTCAACATGCCTCGCTTGTACGGCCCCAACCCGGCCCAATTCTCGCGGGGGCTGGGAGCAGTTCGCGGAGAGAAAACCATTGCCCGTGCGCGGAGCGTCCCTGTACCCTCCCCTCGCCGATCCGCGCCATCTCGACGCAGTCGGACAACAAACAACATAGCGGGAGGGATACGAGCATGAAGTTTTCGCCCATCGTGGCCGCACTGGGTGCTGCGGCGTTGATTGTCGGTGTCGCAGTCGGGCCAGACGAGGCACGAAGCGAAGACCAGTTCACCATCGGTGTCTCGGTCTGGGATGTTTCGACGACGCCGTTCGCGGTGCCGCTCGTCAAGGGCATGCGGGACGCCGCCGAGGCAGCCAACGTCAACCTCATCGTCAGCGATCCCAAGTGGGACGCGTCGGTTCAGGTCGAGAACGTTCGCGAATTCATCGTGCAGGGCGTCGACGCGATCGCCATCGCGCCGATCGATATCGCGGGCGTCCTTCCCGCCGTTCGGGAAGCACTCGATGCCGGCATCCCGGTGGTGGGCGCGCTGGGCGAGATCGAGGGCGTTCCCTACGTCGGCGTCGACGATATCGAGTACGGGCGCTTGTCGGCCCGCCTCATGCTGGAGGCGCTCGCCACCGTCGAGGGCGAGAAACGCATCGTGATGTTCCGCGGAACCGCTGGCGGCAGCCCCGACCGGCGCCGCATGCAGGGCATGACCGAGGTGCTCCAAGAGTCAGGTGTGGAGCATGACTGGGTCGACGTCACCGCCGACTGGCTGCCGGACAAGGCGCTGACCGGATTCCAGGATATGCTCCAGCGCTTCCCGGTGGCGGGCAGCGTCACCCTCGTCAACAGCATGGGGAACTGCATGGTTCCGCCGTCGCTGGACTGGGCCCAGAGGCTGGGGCGCACGGAGATCATGTTCGTCGCCATCGACCTCTGTAAGGGCGAAGAGGAAGCCATCGGAGCCGGCAAAATGTACGGCGCCGTCTACCAGGACCCGCTGATCATGGGCGCGCTCGTGATCGACAGCCTGGTCGCCATGCGCGCCGCCGGGGACTACAGCACGCTGCCGGACTTCGCCGCCGTCCCGCCAATCTTCAACTGCACGCAGGCCAACTACGCCGAATGCGAGGGGCGCGGCTTCTAGCGCCTGATCCCAGGTATTGGTGACGAGTTTGTGGGCAGTCGCCGGCCAGGTGGCTGCCCACACGCTTTCGCCGCCCCGTCGCGCCCGGCGTTCTCGCGGGCAATTCGCTAGCAGCGGTCTTCACACGATGTCCCGGAGCCGGCGGTGACCGACCCGCAGGGCAGTCACCCCACGGAGCCCGGCCCCCGGGGATTCCTGAACTGGAAGCCCCTGGTCGCGTTTCTCGGGCGCTACGGCTTCATGATCGCCCTGCTCCTGCCGGCGATCATCCTGCTCGCCACCAACGAGACCTTCCGCAATCCGCTGAACCTCTCGAACATCCTGGCCCAGTCCTCGATGGTGGGCGTGGCCGCCGTCGGCATGACGGTGGTCATGATTCTGGGCGGGTTCGACCTTTCCATAGGTGCGATTGCTGCCGTGACCGGCCTCGTCGCGGTTTTCATTTTCGGCACCGGAGACCCCTTGTTGCTGGCGTTGGGCTGTCTTGCCTGTATCGGAGCCGGCGCTCTCATCGGTGCCTTCAACGGCACCTTGATCAGCCGCATCGGCATCAACCCCCTGATTGCGACGCTCGCCATGGCGAGCCTCGTGCGCGGCCTCGTGCTGATCTCCAGCGAAGGCACCATCCATCGCGCCGAAGGCGATGCAATGTGGATCACAACGCTCGCGCTTGGCCGCGTGGGCGGCTTCCCCATCGCCGGATTCTTCTTCATCGGCGCGGTCGTGATGGGGTCGATCATCCTGCGCTACTCCAAATTTGGGCGATGGGTCTACGCCATCGGCGGGAATGAGGAGGCGGCGCGGCTCTCGGGCGTGCCGGTCAGCCGTGTCGTCATCACCTGCTATGCCCTCATGGGCGGCCTCGCCGGCCTCGCGGGCCTCCTGTTCACCTCGCGCACCGGCACCGCGCTGACCACCACGGGGATCGGGCTTGAGATCGACGCCATCACGGCCACCGTCATCGGCGGCACCAGGCTTGGCGGCGGCCACGGCGCCATCCTCGGCACGGTCGTCGGTGTCATCCTGCTCGGCGTCATCCGCAACGGCCTCAATCTGAACGGTGTCTCGCCCTTCTGGCAGCCTTTCATCATCGGCTGCATCCTGCTGATTACGGTTTCGATCAGCGTGTGGATGAACCGCACCGAGAATCGCTCCCGCGCCGGCGGGTTTTAGGAGACGGACGCGATGCTCTCTTCCGACGATAAGCCATGACCTACAGGGTCGGCATCGACATCGGTGGCACGTTCACCGACATCACCGTCGCCGACGAAGAGGGCGGCCTGATCGAGGTCTTCAAGGCGCTGAGCGACCGGGAGGACCCGCTTCAGGGCATCCTCGACGGGATCGCGCTGGCGTGCGAGGAACTGGGCTGTTCCGAGGAGGCCTTCGTTTCCCAATGCAGCCGGATCGTTCATGGCACGACGATCGGCACCAACGCCATCATCCAGCGGAACGGCCCCGTTGCGGGCCTGCTTTCGACCCGGGGTTTTCGCGACGTGCTGGAGTTCATGGACGGGACCAAGCCCGAGCCGTTCAACATCCGCATGGCGCGGCCGAAGCCGCTGATTCCCCGACACCGCCGCCTCGGTATCGGCGGGCGGATCGACTATCGCGGCGAGGAGGTCGCGCCGCTCGACGAGGGGGACGTCCGCGCTGCGGCGGCGCGCTTCCGCGAGCAGGGGGTGAACGCGGTGGCGGTGGCCTTCCTCTGGTCCCAGGTCAATCCCGTGCACGAACAGCGGACCCGCGCGATCCTGGCGGACGAGATGCCGGGCGTTCCCGTGGTGATCAGCTCCGACATCCTGCCCCAGCTCCGCGAATGGGACCGCACGTCGGCGACCGTGCTCAGCGCCTACACGCTTCCCCCCATCGCCGGCTATCTCGAACGCCTGCGCGCCTGGCTCGCCGACCACGGCTTCGCCGCCGAACCCCTTATCATCCAATGCAACGGGGGCTGCGCGCCGATTGCCAGGATCCTGCACTACCCGGCGCGGAGCATTGGCTCGGGTCCCGCCGCTGCGCCCGCCGCAGCCGTTCAGGTAGCGAGCGAGTTCTTCCCCCGCAGCGAGATCAACGTGATCAGCGCCGACATGGGCGGCACGAGCTTCGACGTCGGTCTCATCCGCGGCGGACTTCCGACGCTGACTCGAAGTCTCAGGATCGCCGGCATGCCCCTCGGCTCGCTGGCCACGGACATCATCTCGATCGGCGCGGGCGGCGGCAGCATCGCCTCGATCGATGCGGGCGGTGCGCTCGCCGTGGGTCCGCAGAGCGCCGGCGCCGACCCGGGGCCGGCCTGCTACGGGCTGGGCGGGACCCAGCCGACAGTGACCGACGCCTTCGTCGCGCTCGGCTACGTCAATCCGGACGCCTTTCTCGGCGGACGCCTGAAGCTCGACCGGGACAAGGCAATCGCAGCCATCGACACGGAGGTCGCGCAGCCGCTTGGTCTGGGGATCGTCGATGCCGCCGCGGGCATTTTCCGCCTCGCCAACTTCAAGATGGTCAAGGCCATGGCGGCGGTCTCCATCGAGCGCGGCGTCGACCCACGCAGCACCATTCTCATCGCAGGCGGGGGCGCCGGCGGGGTGGTTGTGGGGAGCCTCACGGACGAGTTCGGGATCGACCGTGCCATCATTCCGCGCGTCGCGGGCGGCTACAGCGCCTTCGGCATGACCGTCGTCGACGTGACCTTCGACTACACCAAGACATTCACCACCGATACCGACACGGCTGACGTCGACGCCATCAACCGCCTGTTCGCCGAGATGGAAGAGGACGCGCTGCGCGATCTCGCGGCAAGCGCGATCCCCACGGACGACGTTCAGTTCCAGTGGTTCTACGACGCCGCCTATTGGGGGCAGGCGCACGAGCTGATCGTGCCTCTCGCGAAGGGCCGCTTTGAGGACGTCTCCGATCTCCGCCGTGCCTTCGATGACGAGCACGAGCGCATCTACACCTTCAAGATGGAGGGCGACCGGGTCAACTTCCTGCACTGGCGCGTGAACGCCGCGGTCGGCAGCAGCATGCCGATGCCGCGCCGCAGCGCCAGCGCGTCGGAGGACCCCAGCGCCGCGCTCACCGGGCATCGCACCGCATATTTCGGCGGCAAGGACGGCGCGACGGAGGTTCCAGTTTACGACGGTATGCGGCTCGAGCCAGGCCACGTCGTGCGCGGCGCGGCCGTGATCGAGGAACCGACGACGAGCGTGACCGTCTTACCCGGTCACGCCGTGCGGGTCAGTCTCTCAGGATACGACTATCGGGTGAACGGCGATGCCTTATGACGAGCTGACAGAAGGCGAGGCGATGCAGGAGCCGAACTCCGAAGGGCCGCGCCGGCGGGTGGACGGTCTTTCGGAGGGCATCGACCCGACCATGTTCTCCGTGCTGCTGCACGCGATCGGGCAGGCCTCCGACGAAATGACCCGGGTCCTGCAGCGCGGCGCGCGCAGCACCATCATCTCGATCGCGCGCGACCACTCGGCCTCGATCTACACCGCCGAAGCCCAGATGCTCTATCAGAACGACGCCCTTCCGATTCACACCATTGGCGGGGGGCTCAACGTCGAGGCGGTCGTCGACGAGTTCGGCGACGACATCCACGACGGCGATGTCTTCATGATCAACGACCCCTATATGGGGACGACGCATAACTCCGATCTCACCGTGATCATGCCGGTGTTCCACGAGGATCGGCACTTGTTCTGGACGTCGATAAGGGCGCATCAGAACAACACGGGCGAGGCGTCATTCGGACACGCGTCGACCAGTGTCTGGCAGGACGGCATCCAGATCCCTCCCGTGCGCATTTTCGAGCGTGGCAAGGAGGTGCGCAGCATTATTCGCTTCTACCTGCGCAATGTCCGGCTCCCCGAATGGCTCGAAGCGGACCTGCGCGCCATGGTGGGCTCGGTGCGCACCGGCGCGGCGCGGCTTCAGGAGATGACGCGGACCCATGGCGTGGACACGGTGCTGGCGACGATCGACGAGATGATCGAGTACTCGGACCGGCGCACGGCGGCCGAGATCCGGGCGCTGCCGGACGGCGTCTACAAGGGCGAATCGTGGATCGACAGCGACGGACAGGGAACCCACGACATCCGCATCGCCTGCACCGTCACCATCGAGGACGACATGGTCTCTGTCGATTACTCGGAGAGCGATCCCCAGGTCGGCGGCCACTGCAACTCCTCCCTCGCCTCGCTGCGGGCCAACGGCAGCATCCCGGTGCTGACCACGATCGACCCGACCATTCCTCGCAACGAGGGGTGCATGCGCCACATCCGGGTGATCGCACGCGAGGGGACGGTCGCGCTCGGCAAATGGCCGGCGAGCACATGGTGGTCGACCACCAATCCCGGCGACGAGCTGATCGAAGCCGCCTGGAAGGCGCTGGCCCAGGCCGCGCCGGACCGCGTGCCGGCGGGCTGGGGGCGAATTCAGCAACGGCTCTCGATGGGCGACGACTACCGGACCGACCCGCCCACTCCCTTCGCAGCCTCGATCTTCGTCGCAGGCTCCGGCGGCGGCGGTTCCAGGGGCTATGACGGCTGGCCGCTGACGCAGTGCGTCTGCGCGTTGGGGGGCCTGCAGAACGAGTCGGTTGAGATGGTCGAGCTGCTGCAGCCGCTCTTCATCGAGAGCAACCAGTTCCTCATCGATTCCGCCGGCGCCGGCGAGTGGATCGGCGGCCACGGCTGCGAAACCGTCGTGATGCCCTACCACGGGCTGCTCTACATGAAGTTCGAGTACGAGGGGACGCTCAACCCGCCCTTCGGCCTCTTCGGCGGGCTGCCCGGCAACGGCGGCTGCAAGTACAAGGAGACGCCGGACGGCAAGCGCTACTTCTACCAGGCGCATCCCGATCCAGACGCGTTTCGCGAGGGCGAGCGCTATGTCTGCATCAGCTCCGGCGGCGGCGGCTACGGCAGCGCGCTGGACCGCCCGGCCGACTCGGTGTGGAAGCTGGTGCGTGACGAGCTCGTCTCGCCCGAGATGGCGCGGGAGCGCTTCGGCGTGGTGCTCGACCCGGAAGCACTGACCGTCGACGAGCAGGCCACCGAGGCTCTGCGGCACCGCATGCGGAAGACGGCAGATCGGTCCCTGTCGTTGCCCACCGGCCCCGGCGCCGGGGAGTTCTGGAAAACCCGGTTTCGCGACGGCGACGAGCTGGTCGTCGAGGAAACGCCCGTTGCGTTGAAGCTAGGCCTCTCTCCGGAGGCGCGCTGACGGCGAACCGCAGCCTCCAGCGCTGCGGCCGGCGACACAAAAGGAGTGACCAATGACGGGGCTCGGGCCCAACGAACACCTGATCGGCCAGGCGGGCTCCCGTGCGCGCCTGGCGACCCCGGCGCTGGTTCTGGACCTCGATCGGTTCGAGCACAATCTCGGCACGATGGCGGCGTATTTCGCGGATCGGCCCGAGAATATCCGCCCCCATGCCAAGACCCACAAGTGCGCCGAGATCGCCCGGCGGCAGATCGCTGCCGGTGCTGTGGGCGTCTGTGTCGCCAAGCTCGGCGAGGCGGTCGCGCTCATGCGGGGCGGCATCTCCCGCATCCTCATCACGTCGCCAATTGTCACTGCTGACAAGCTCGAGCGCGTGCTGGCGCTGAACGACGAGGCGGAGGAGCTTCTTCTCGTGGTCGACAATGCCGAGACGATCGACCTCCTGGCTTCGCTCGCCGCTGGCCGCGCCAAGCCCATGCACGTGCTCATCGACCTCGGCGTCGGGCGCAACCGCACGGGGATCCCGACCGTTCCCGGTGCCGTGGCACTCGCGGAACAAATCAAGGCTCGGCCCTCGCTCACCCTGCGCGGACTGCAGTGCTATGCAGGCCACGTTCAGCACATCGAAGATTGCGCCGCGCGCGAGGAAGAAGCGTCGGGGGTCATGAGACGCATCGGCGAAGCCCGCGATGCCATCGAGGCCGCGACCGGGACGCTCGACATCGTCACCGGCGGCGGTACGGGGACCTACGATATCGACCCCGAGGCCGGGGTCTTTACCGATCTCCAGGTGGGCTCCTTCATCTTCATGGATGTCCAATACAATGCGGTGATGCGGCGCGACGGCACGCCGGGTCCTTTCGGCACGTCGCTCTTTGTTCAGTCGACCGTGATCTGCGCCAATATCGCCGAGGCGGTGACCACCGATGCCGGCTTCAAGGCATTCGCAACGGACGGTCCCCCGCCCGAGATCGCAGACGGTGCGCCGGAAGGATCGACCTATGACTTCATGGGGGACGAGCACGGCAGGATCGTCCTCCCCAAAGGTGCGAACGGTCCCCCCATCGGTTCGGTGATCAGCTGCGTGACGCCGCATTGCGACCCCAACGTCAATCTCCATGACGTCTACCACTGCGTTCGCGGTGACAGGCTCGTGGATATCTGGTCTATCGATACGCGGGGCCAGACCTGGTGAGGCCGGCCGTTCGCCGCGAACCTGAAGGGTGAGTTCATGACCGAAGTCCCAACTGCTGCGGAGATCGAGGCGCTCCGCGACATCGATACCCCGACCATATGCAACCTGCTGGAGATGGTGGTGCCGGAGCGTCGCGGCTACGGCTATACGGTTGAGCATCTCCACTGCCTCTACCCCGCCATGAAACCGATCGTCGGGTTCGCCAAGACGGCCACCATGCGGGCCAAGAATCCCGCGCGCTGGAACCCGGCGGAATACATGGACATCCGCGCGGGCTATTTCGACTATCTGGCCGAGGGCGAGGCACCGAAGATCAGCGTGGTGCAGGACACCGACGAGCGGCCGGGCTACGGTGCGTTCTATGGCGAGGTCTTCAGCGCCGTTCACAAGGCGCTCGGCTGCCGCGGCGTGGTGACAAACGGCAGCGTCCGCGACATCGATATGCTGGCGCCCGATTTTCAGGTTCTGGCCGGCCTGATCGCGCCCTCGCATGCGTTCGTCCACGTCGCCCAATGGGGCTGCGAGGTCAACGTGCACGGAATGGTCGTCCAGGACGGCGATCTGATCCATGCCGACCGGCACGGCGCCGTCGTGGTCCCGCTCGAGGCGGTGCGCGGCGTGCTCGGCAAGCTCGATCTCATGGTGCGCCGCGAAGCGGTCATCCTGGAGGCGGCGCGCCGCCCCGATGCCACGGTGGGGATGATCAAGGACGCCTGGCAACGCTCGACGGAGATCAAGGAATAGTTTCCGCCGTCCGCAAGGCCCGTCGCGTGACGGCAGGGTGAGCGGGCGCTAAGGGAGACAGTCATGACGGACACACCGCTGGTCGAAATGAAGAACGTCTTCAAGGCGTTCGGCGGCGTGCACGCGGTAGAAGACGTGACGGTCCACGTGGGCGCCGGCGAGGTGCTTGGCATCGTCGGCCACAACGGCGCCGGCAAGTCGACCCTGATCAAGATCCTCTCGGGCGCCCACACGATGGACAGCGGCCAGGTCCTGATGAGCGGCGAGCCCGTCTCCATCGACAATCCGCGCACTGCGCGCTCGCTCGGGATCGAGGCGCTCTACCAGAACCTCGCGCTCGCCGACAATCTCGACGCCGCTGCCAATCTGTTTCTCGGGCGGGAACTCACGACGCCCTACGGCAAGCTCGACAACAAGACTATGGCCGAAGCGACGCGCGAGGTGATCGCGCGAATCAACCCGGAGTTCGCCAACCTCGGCACGCCCGTCCTCCATCTTTCGGGCGGGCAGCGCCAGACCATCGCGATTGCACGGGCGGTCTACTTCAACGCCAGGGTCCTCATCATGGACGAGCCCACGGCCGCACTCGGCCTGCGCGAATCCGCGGCGTTCAAGGAGCTGGTGCTGCGGCTCAAGCAGGAAGGCATCGGCATGTTCATGATCAGCCACGACCTGCACGATGTCTTCGACATCTCGGACCGCATCTTCGTCATGTCCGGCGGCCGCGAAGTGGGAACGCGGCGCACCGACGAGGTCACCAAGGACCAGGTGCTCTCCATGATCATCCTCGGTAAGAAGCCGGGGGAAGAGTCAGCCGAGGACCTGGCCAAGCTTCACTGAAGGGGATCACGCACGCCGATGCCCTCACGCGACACGACATTCGCGCTCGAAAGCCGCGCCATGAGTCCAGGTGTGGACCCGGTCACCTTTTCCGTGCTGCTCCACGCCATCGGCGAGGCATCGAGCGAGATGACGACGGTGCTCCAGCATGGCGCGCGCAGCACCATCATCTCGATCGCGCGCGACCACTCGGCCTCGATCTACACCGCCGAAGCCCAGATGCTGTATCAGAACGACGCCCTGCCGATTCACACCATCGGCGGGGGGCTCAACATCGAGGCGATCAAGGAGGAATTCGGCGACGACATCAACGACGGCGACATCTTCATGATCAACGACCCCTACATGGGGACGACCCACAACTCCGACCTCACCGTCATCATGCCGGTGTTCGTAGATGGCGAGCACCTGTTCTGGACGGCGGTGCGGGCGCATCAGAACAATACCGGCGAGGCGTCCTTCGGCTATGCCTCGACCAGCGTGTGGCAAGACGGCATTCAGATTCCGCCCGTGCGCATCTTCGAGCGCACTCGCGAGATACGCAGCACGATCCGCTTCTATCTGCGCAATGTCCGTCTTCCCGATTGGCTCGAAGCCGACCTCAGGGCCATGGTCGGCGCAGTTCGCGCAGGCGCCGGTCGGCTTCAGGAAATGACGGAGACCCACGGCATCGATGTCGTCGTGCCGACCCTGGCCGAGATGATCAACTATGCCGAGCGCCGCACGGCCGCCGAGATCCGCGCGCTTCCCGATGGCGTCTATCACGGGGAGGGATGGATCGACAGCGACGGCCAGGGCACGCACGACATCCGCATCGCCTGTACCGTGACGATCGACGACGACACCATCCATATCGACTTCACGGGCAGCGATCCCCAGGCCGGCGGCCACTGCAACGCGACCGTGGCCACGATGGAGGCCTGCGGCAGCATTCCGGTGCTCACCATCATCGACCCCACCATCCCGCGCAACGAGGGATGCACGCGCCGCATCCGGGTCACGGCGCCCGAGGGTTCGGTGGCGAACGCGCGTTGGCCTGCGAGCACGTGGTGGGGCACCGTCAACCCCGGCGATATTCTGATCGAGGCGGCCTGGAAGGCGCTGGCCCAAGCGGCGCCGGATAGCGTGCCCGCGGGCTGGGGGCGCTGTCAGCAACGTCTCTCCATGGGCGACGACAATCGGGTGAGCCCGTCGGTGCCCTTTGCCGCATCGATTTTCGTTGCGGCGTCCGGCGGCGGAGCCTGCTGCGGTGCCGACGGCTGGCCGCTCACCCAGTGCGTCTGCTGCTTGGGCGGCATGCAGACGGAATCGGTGGAGATGGTCGAACTCCTCCAGCCGCTCTTCGTGGAATACAATGAGTTCCTGGCCGACAGTGCCGGCGCCGGCACCTGGATCGGCGGCCACGGTATCGAGACCAGCGTCAGGCCGATCGACGGCATCCTCTACATGAAGTTCGAGTACGAGGGCACCTTCAACCCGCCCTTCGGCCTGTTCGGCGGCCTGCCCGGCAACGGCGGCTGCAAGTACAAGGAACGCGCGGACGGAACCCGCCGCTTCTACATGGCGCATCCGGACCCGGACGTCATCGACGAGGGCGAGCGCTATGTCACGGTCACCACCGGCGGCGGGGGATACGGCGATCCTTTCGACCGGCCCGCGTCGTCGGTGCGGGAGCTTGTAGTGGACGAGCTCCTGACCGTTGCGGCGGCGCGCGAGAGGTTCGGCGTCGCGATCGACCCGGTCACACTTGAGATCGATGAAGGCGAGACCGACACCCTCCGGCGCGGGCGGGGCAGCGCTGTGGAACAGCCGTTGTGGCTGCCGCAGAAGGCCGGAGAGGGGGAGTATTGGAAGGAGCGGTTTCGCGAGGGGGACGAGCTGGTGTGGGAAACCATGCCGACCGCGCTGCGGCTCGGCCTCTCACCGGAGGCGCGCTAGAGGGCCGAAACGCCTCACGTCGAAGGGGGCGAGGTCGAGGTGCGGCGGCCTTTCGGCGACGAGATCGGCAATGACCTCGGCGGTCTTCGCGGCGCCGATGAGCCCCTGGTGCCCATGCCCGAACGCGAACAGCACCGCCGGATGGCGCGGCGCCCGGCAGAGCACGGGGAGGCTGTCCGGCGTGCACGGCCTCTCGCCCATCCAAGTCGTGCGCTCCCCGATGTCGAGAGCGGGAATGGTGGCTTTGGCATGACGAGAGAGCGCCTCGGCGCGCCTGCTGTTCGGGGGTGCACCTTCGCCCGCGAACTCGACGGTGCCGCCGATCCTGATCCCCATCGCCATGGGCACGATGGTCGCAGCGTGGGCGAGCGGCAGGACGACCCTGCCCAGCGCGACGCCAGGGTTGGTGAAGGTCACGTGATAGCCGCGCTGCGCCACGAGAGGAACAGGGTAGCCCAGCCCGGCAACCAGCGGCTTGGACCACACACCGGCCGCAACGACGACGGCGTCGTAACGGTGGACCTCGCCGGCGGCCTCGATGGCGGCATGGTCGCCCTCCGCGGCTAGGATGCAGTCGACGCGCGCGCGCTGGAACGAACCGCCTTGGCGCTCGAAATACTCTGCCAGCCCGGTGACGAGGCGATGCGGGTCGAGGGTATGCGCCGCCGCCGGCACGAACACGCCTTTGCTGAACCCCGGCGCGAGCGCAGGCTCCAGGTCGCGAAGGCCGCCGGCATCGAGCACCTCGACCCGATGGCCCGCCGCCCGCTGCAGCGAGACAGTGAGGCCGTCGCCGGCCCTCTCCCGCCCAATCGGGTCGACATAGAGCATGCCCCGCCTCTGGACCAGCGCATCGAGGCCGGCCTCTTGCAGCAGCGGCATGAGCAGATCGAGAGTCGGGCCATTGAGCGCGGCCAGCGCCGCCGATATCGCGCGCACTCTGTCTTCGCGGCCCGCACGCAGGAAGGCAATGAGCCAGGGCACAAGGCGCGGGAGCTCGCGCCAGTCGAGATAGAGCGGGCCGGTTTCATCGAGCAGCCAGCGAGGCACCTTCTTGATCAGACCCGGCATCGCCACGGGCATCACGGCAGCTGGCGACAGCACACCGGAGTTGCCGAAGGAGGCGCCGGAGCCAGGCGCATCGCGGTCGTAGAGCGTGACCTCGTGGCCCTCGCGTCTCAGGAAACACGCGGCGACGGTTCCGATGATGCCGGCACCGATGACCGCGACGGATCGTGCTGCCATGAAACTCCCTGCCAGGAACGACCTTGACGGCGCACGCCGAACGTTACACTAGCCGGGGAGCGCGGTCCGTCACGGCGTGATGCCGGGTGGTCCCTCGATTGTGTCCGGAGTTCTGCAGGTGGGGGAACCTTTTGACTACGTGATCGTCGGCGGCGGCTCGGCGGGCGCCGTACTGGCCCATCGCCTTTCGACCGATCCGGCGAAGCGGGTGGCCCTTCTCGAAGCGGGCCCGGACACGCCGCCGGAGAAAGTGCCCGACATCATCCTCGACAGCTACCCGGGCCTTGCCTACTTCGATCGGCGTTTTCACTGGCACGACCTGCGCGTCTTCAACCGCTCGCCCGAAATCGACCCGTCCCAGAAGCCCAGCCGCTTCGAGCAGGCCCGCGTCATGGGCGGCGGCTCTTCCATCAACGGCCAGTTCGCCGTGCGCGGGATGAGGGGCGACTACGACGAGTGGGAGGAGATGGGGCTCGCCGGCTGGTCCCATCAGGGTCTCCTGCCCTACTTCAACAAGCTGGAGCGGGATGTCGATTTCGCCGGCGAGGGTCACGGCAGCGCCGGACGCATTCCCGTGCGCCGCCTGTTTCCGAACGAATGGGGCGGGTTCAGCCGTGCGGCCTTGGCGGCGATGCAGGAGGACGGCCTTCCCCTTGGCGGGGATGTCAACGGAAACGACGCCGACGGCTGCTATCCGGTGCCGCTTTCCAACCAATACGACCGCCGCGTCTCCACGGCGATCGGCTATCTCGACGCCGCGACCCGCCGACGGCGCAATCTCAGCATTCATGCCGAGACCACGGTGACCCGCATTTTCGTGGAGGATGGGCGGGCACAAGGCGTCGAGGCGGTGAGCCGAGGGAAGACCTTCCGCTTCGATGCGCGGGAGACGATTATCTCCGCCGGCGCGCTCCACTCCCCCGCCCTGCTCCTGCGCGCCGGGATCGGCCCGGCAGAGCACCTGCGCTCGCTCGGCATCGAGGTCGTGGCCGATCTGCCGGGCGTCGGCGGCAATCTTCTGGAGCACGCGAGCGTCAGCGTCGCGGCTCATCTCAAGCCTGGGGCGCGCGTGCCGCCCGGCCAGCGCCGCCACATCTATTTCGGGGCGCGCTTCTCCTCCGGTCTTCAGGGATGCCCGCCGGGCGACATGCTCTTCATGCCGACCAACTCCGCAGGCTGGCATCCGCTGGGCCAGACGATGGGCACGATGCTCCTGGCGGTCAACAAGTCCTACTCGCGGGGCACGGTGCGCCTCCGCACCCCGTCGCCGCATGACGAGCCGCGCGTCGATCTCAACATGCTCTCGGACGAGCGCGATCTTGTGCGCCTCGTCGACGGATTCCGCCGCCTCTACACGATCATGGAATCGAAGGCCGTGGGGGATCAGATAACGATGTGGTTCCTCGCGGGCTACTCCGACGCCGTCCGGCGTCTGATGGTGCCCTCGGCGGGAACCTGGCTGAAGACCGTCGCGGCGCGTGCGCTTCTCGACCTCGGCGCGCCCGGCCGCATGCTGCTCAGGCGCAAACTGACCGGCGGCCGCGATGTCCACCGCCTGGTCAGGGACGAGAGCGCGCTCGCCGACTGGGTCAAGGCATCGGTCTGGCCTGGCTGGCACGTGTGCGGGACCTGCCGCATGGGCCCCGACGGCGACCCGCTGGCGGTTCTGGACGGCGAATGCCGCGTGCGCGGCGTGGCGGGGCTCAGGGTCGTGGACGCGTCGGTGATGCCGACGATCCCGCGCGCCAACACCAATCTCACAACGATCGCGATCGCCGAGAAAATCGCCGACGGGTTACGAATGTCGTCATGATCTGGCCGCAGGCACATGGGATGACATCGGGGAACAATAAGCCGACCGCATGATCGACATCCTGTGCCGCTCCGCGCCGAACATGCGGGATCACATTGTCGACCGCGACGCGATCACACCGCTCGATTAGGACCGGCGGCAGCCTCGACACCCTCGCCGAAGACTTGATGTTTTCGACGGCCGCAAGAGTCGGCAATCGAGTCTGCCCCACCGCCGGTTCGCAAATGCCGCTCCACCGATACGCTGGCATCACGCCGTTTCCTAAATCCCGAGCGGTTGTCGCTCCAAGGGTCACTGCCTATGATGGCCGCGCTGGATATCCAGGCGCGTCTGCCAATGGGCAACAACAACAATATGCGCGCGATCGGCAAAACAAACGGGAGGCTACGGAAATGAAAAAATACCTGCGCAATGCGGCGCTCGGGGCCGCGGCACTGGCCCTTCTCGCGGGCGGCATGACGCCGGCCGGGACCGCCATCGCGGACGAGAAGATAAAGGTCTATGTGAGCTTGGGTTTCGAGGGCAACACCTGGATGGATGCGGCCACCAACCTGCTGAGCTCAATAGCAGGGACCAAGGACTACAAGGACCGGGTGGATATCCAGATCCAGTCGGCCCGGGGCAACGCCCAGACCCAGATTCAGCAGATCAACGCGATGGTGCAGGCGGGCGCGCAAGTCATCGTCTCCTGGGCGCTCTCTCCGACGGCGCTCAACCGCGCCATCCGCAACGCCTGCCGCCGGGGCGTGGTCTTCGTCACCTTCGACGCCCAGGTCACCGAGCCTTGCGCCTATCACGTCGGCATCAATCAGGACTGGGCCGGCGCGGGGCCGGCCGAATGGCTGGCCGAGGAGCTTGGCGGCAAGGGCAACATCGTCTTCATGGGCGGGATCCCCGGCAACATGGTCGACCTGCGGCGGAACGCCGCGGCCAAGGCCGTCTTCGCCGATTTCCCCGACATCACGATCATCGCCGACACGCCCAGCATGTGGAACAACGCCACGGCGAAGCAGAAGCTGACCGAGATCGTGGCCACCCACGGCTGGGACAAGATCGACGGCCTGTGGACCCAGACCGGCTGCTACGTCTTCACCCAGATGCAGGTGGACGAGGGGCGCGGCGATTCGCTGAAGCCCTGTGCGGGCAACGGCACCAACGGTCACCGCGTGGCGCAGCTCGCGCCGGGAACGACCGAGGGCGCCTACGGGCTGCGCAGCGCCTCCATGGGCTCGCCGCCCTGGGCCGCGCCGTTTGCCTTCAAGCTCGCGATGACAAAGTTCGACGGCACCGACATTCCGCGCTTCTACGAGATCCCGATGCCGCTGGTGACACCGGGGCAGACGGAACTTTGCGACACCGCGGACAAGGGTGAGCTCACGGCCAAGAGTTGGTCGTGCAATGCGGTGCCGCTCTCCGTTGCGCCGTCCAACTACTTCATCGACGTTTGGCATTCACAGGTGCCGGAACTCGACGTCTATTCCGCCCTCAACGGCACGGTGCCCGACGGTAGCTGATCGCGGCCGGCAGGCAGCGGCAGCAAACCGGGCCGGATCCGGCCGGGACGAAGGCGCTGGGGGCGCGGCGGTCATCGCCGCGCCCCGCAGCATCGTTACGGCCGGCATGACCGGCCGGTACCGGCGCCCGGGGGCCGGCTATGGATGAGCAGGCGCCGGCGGTCGAGATCCGCGGCCTGAGCAAGGCGTTCGGCGCGACCGTCGCGCTCGACGACGTCTCGCTCGCTATCCCGCGCGGCGAGGTTCATGCGCTTCTCGGCGAGAACGGGGCCGGCAAGTCGACCCTGGTCAAGATACTGAGCGGGCTAAGCCGGCAGGACACCGGCGAGGTCGCGCTGTTCGGCGACGCCGCCCGCATCGACACGCCGCGCGACTCACACCGGCTCGGAATCCAGACTGCCCATCAGGAGATTTCGCTGATCGGCGATCTCACCGTCGTGCAGAGCATGTTGCTGCCCTATGAGCCGACCGGCCCCACCGGACACATCAGGCGGCGCGAGTCGGAGCGGGAGGTGAGGCGCGCCCTCGCAGGACTCGGCCTCGACGATATCGACCCCCACGCCGAGGTGAGAACGCTGGCGCTGCCAACCCGGCAGAAGATCGAGATCGCCCGTGCCGTCTCGCGCAAGCCGCGCCTACTCCTGCTGGACGAGCCGACCTCGTCGCTCTCCGGCAACGACGTGCAGTGGCTCGGCGCGCTCTTCGCCCGGCTGCGCGCCGAGGGCACGACGATCGTCTTCATCTCGCACCGGATGCAGGAGGTGCGGGATTTCTGCGACAGCCTGACGATCCTGCGCAACGGCCGCATGGTGGGGGGCTTCAGGGCCGACGAAATCTCCGACGACCGGGTGATCGAGCTGGTGATCGGACGCTCGCTGACCGCGACCTTCCCGCCCAAGCCGGCCGAGCCGGCCCGGCGCGGGGAGGCGCCGATCCTGGCCGCCGAAGGACTCGCCATCGAGGGAGGCATGGAGGATTTTTCCTTCTCCCTCTGGCCCGGCGAGATACTGGGCGTCGGCGGGCTCGACGGCATGGGCCAGCGCGACCTCTTCCTCGCGCTCTTCGGCATGGTGGGGATCAGCGCCGGCGACATCCTGATCGGCGGGAACCGGGTGACCCTGCGAACGCCGAAGGACGCCGTGAACAGCCGCATCGGCATCAGCTTCGTGCCGGAAGACCGCAAGACGGAGGCGCTCTTCCTCGCGCTGACGGGCCGGGAGAATATCTCGCTCCCGATCATCGATAGCTGCGTGCGTTTCGGCCTGGTGGACCTGCAGCGGGAATCGCAGGCCGTGGGCCGGGCGCTCGACATGGTGCAGGTCGACAGGCGCGCGCTCCACAGCCCCTGCAACGTCTTCAGCGGCGGCAACCAGCAGAAGATCGCCATCGCCAAATGGCTGCTCGCCGAGAGCCGCGTGCTGCTCATGTACGACCCGACGCGGGGCGTCGACGTCGGTACCAAGGCGGAGATCTACGCCCTCATGCGGGCGTACGCGGAGGCCGGCGGGGCGGTGCTCTACTACTCGACCGACGTGCCGGAGCTCGTGAACCTCTGTGACTCGGTGATGGTGATCTACCGCGGCCGCAAGGCGGCCTCACTCGCCGGCGACGAGATCACCGAGGCCAGCATCATGCGCGCCGCTCTCGGCGAGGGCACTCCATGACACCGCACGGTGCCCTGCGGGCGCCCTACCTGCCGCCGTTCAGCTGGTCACGTCAGCGCGGCACGATCATCGCCATCGCCGTGTTCGCCGCCACCATGCTCGCGCTGCAGCTCATCACCGGCCAGGGCATCGCCTATTTCGACATCAGCAGCATCAGCGCGAGTGCCGCGACGCTCGCGCTCGCCGCGCTCGGCGAGACCATCGTCATCCTTGCGGGCGGGCTCGACCTCTCGGCGGGCGCGGTAATCTCGCTCGTCAACGTGGTCCTGGTCACCCAGCTCGCTCCCGCCGCCGATATGGGGACCGGCCTCTTCACCCTCGTCGCGCTGGTCATCGCGCTCGGCCTGGGCGCGGCCATCGGCGCCGTCAACGGCTTCCTCGTCGCCTATGTCCGCCTGCAGTCGATCGTGGTGACGCTCGCCACCATGTTCATCGCCCAGGGCGCGGCGCTGCTCGTGCTCAAGTTCCCCGGCGGCGAGATGCCGTGGGACTTCAGCCTGGTCTTCACCGGCGACCTGGTGCCCGAGGGCCTGCCCGCCCCCGTCGTCGTCCTGGCAATCGCCATTCTGTTCTGGCTACTGCTGAAGAACACGCGGATCGGCACGGGAATTTACGCCATCGGCAGCGACGAAGGATCGGCACAGGCCAACGGCGTGGATGTGCGGCGTATGCGCTTCCTCACCTTCACCTTCGCGGGCATGTGCTACGGCGCGGCCGGCCTCTTCATCACCGCCAACATGGGCGGCGGAGACCCGCTGATCGGCGCGAAGATGCTGCTCCAGATCTTCGCCGCCGTCGTGCTGGGGGGCACACTCATCGGCGGCGGCCGGGGCGGCGCCGTCGGCACGATCTTCGGTGCTCTCACGCTCACCGTCGTGGTCAACATCTTCCTCGTGCTGGGCGTGCGCACCTACTACACGCCGATCGTCGAGGGCATGATCCTGCTCGTCGCCGTTCTCGGCTTCTCGCTCGGCCGCGACTCGCCGGTGGTGGAGATCACCCGCTTCTGGCGGGCGACGCTGCGGGCGCTCCGGGAGTCCTCCCTTCCCTCCAAGCTGCGGGTCGTGGGCGAGCCGATCCGCCTCGGCGGGCTGGACCCACCGGCAGGCGGCGGCGTCACTGCTGCCGCGGTCCCGTGGCTCGACCGGCACCGCGCGGTGCTGCGCTTCGCCGTGCCGGCCTACCTCTTCTACATCGTCATCCTGGGTACCACGCTCGGCATCTTCGGGGGCGACTTCTCGCCGCTCGCCTACCTCAACGCCATGCTGATCCTGACCGCCTTTTTGGCGATTCTCGGCCTCGGCCAGGGCACGGTCATCATCACCGGCGGGCTCGATCTCTCGGTGCCGTGGACCATGACCTTCCCGGCGATCGTCGTCACCACCCTCTGCAACGGCGTCGACGCGCCGGCGGTATGGGTTATCCCGGCGGCGCTCGGGATCGGGATCGCCATCGGCTTCCTCAACGGCATGACCATCGTGCTTTTCGGGCTCTCGCCGATCATCGTGACGCTTGCCATGAACGGCATCCTGGAGGGCGTGTCGCTGCTGTTCAGCTCGGGCGCCCCCATCGGCAAGGCGCCGCCCGCGCTGGCCTGGTTCGTCACCGGGCGCATTGGCGGCATCGCCCCGATCGGCTGGTTCCTCATCGCCTTCGTGGTTGCCGCGACCCTCTACCTGAACAGGAGCGCGCAGGGCCGGCGCATCTTCGCTGTCGGCAACAGCCAGCGCGTCAGCCGCCTCTCGGGCGTGCGGATCGGCTTCCCGATCGTCGGCGCCTACATGCTGAGCGGATTCTGCTCGGCGTTAGTCGGGGTCTTCCTCGCGGGCTTCAGCGGGCAGGCGTTCTTCGGCATGGGCGACCCTTACCTGCTGTCCTCAATCGCCGTCGTGGTGCTGGGCGGCACTCTCATTACCGGGGGGCGCGGCCACTATTTGGGAATCCTGGGTGGCGCGCTCCTGTTCACCGGGCTTGGCATCATGCTCTCGGGCACGGTGCTGCCCGAGGCCGTGCGCAACATCATCTATGGCCTCGTCCTGCTCGGCGCGATCGTCGCGCTTCGAGAGCGCGCGGACACATAAGTTCGCTCCGAGAGCGCGCGGACACATGACCCTGGTGAGAAATCCCGCCGAGTGTCCGATTTCAGAAATTCGCGTTCTGTTGGATTGGTGGGAGCACTCTCCGACCCGGTCACTCCCCCACGCCGTCATGCCCGGACTTGTTCCGGGCATCCCTCTCTGCCAACTCCGGCGGAGGGTGGAGGGCCGCGTGGATGGCCGGAACAAGTCCGGCCATGACAAGGCGGGGTTAACTTGCGAATGCGTAGGTAATTCTCGAGCGGGACACTACTGGGTGAAGCGCGATTCGGTGTCTGCGGTGCCGAACTTGCGGCTGTCCTCGTCGCTCCATTCCTCGCCGCTCGCCTGGCTAGCAAATTTCTCGACCATGTAGTCGCCGGCGGTGATCGGTGGATATTTCGCCGGCCGCTCCGCGCTCTGACAGGTCGGCAGACACTCGATCACCGCGTCGTGGCGGGGCTCGACGAAATAGCAGAGCGAGAGGCGCCTGCCGGCCGTGCGCGGCGGGTTGACCACGCGGTGCCGCGTGGAGCGCCAGCGGTCGTTCGTCCAGCGCATCATCTGGTCGCCGATATTGACCACGAACGATCCGGCGACAACCGGCACGTCCACCCAGGTGCCGTCGGGGCTGCGCGCCTGCAGGCCACCCGGCTTGTCCTCGATCAGGCAGATGGTGAGATTGTCGTAGTCCGAATGCTCGCCGGCGCGGAGCTGACCTTCCTCCGGCGCCGTCCGCTGCTGCGGATAGTTCAACACGCGCAGAATGCTGAATCCGTTCTCGAGCCTTGGGTCGAAATGGTCCTCGGGAAGATCGAAAGCCAGCGCCGCAATCCTGTGCAGGAGCTGCCCCAGCCGGTCCAGCGCTCCGATATAGGCCTCGATCGCCGGTTTGAACGTCGCCGGACGCTCCGGCCAGATATTGGGGGCGTAGTGGGGAGCCGCCGCCTCGGTGCGGAAGGAAGGCTCGTCCGGCACGTCGAGCGGGCCGAAGGAGAGCGATTCCTTCAGGTCCGGCGGCGTCTCCACGCCAATCGTCGCCGAGAGGTGCTCGGTGCCGAGCGGCTCGTAGCCCCGGTTGGCCTTGTCGTCCGGCCGCTGCCTGATGGCGAGCTTCTCCTCCTGCGGCAGGTCGAAGAACGCCCGGGATGCGTCGCGCGCCCGCTCGCAAAGCGCCGGGTCGACCCCGTGGCCGGAGATCAGGAAGAAGCCGATCCGCTCGCAGGCGCGGTTGACCTCGCCCGCGACCCGCTGCCTGTCGGCGTGGCTCCCAGAAAAATAGGGGCCGAGGTCGATGAGCGGGATCTCCGTGAAGGGGCCGGTCGACATGGGTACTCCTCGGGCGCCGGGCAACAGGTCCTCAGCCGCCGGCCGCCACAACGCGTAGAGGGCCGGCGGCGCGGCTTGCGCCCTCCTAATCCGCGGCGGGCGCGCCCTCGGTCGTGCCGTTGAAGGGATGGCGGCGTTTGAAGTCCTCGGCCATCTCGCGCATCGTGACCATGCGCACGCCGGTATGCGCGAGCATGTGGTCGAAGATCCGCTCCAGCATCATCAGCACTTGCGGTTTGCCGGCGCAATCGGGATGGATCACGCAGGTATAGATCCCGTAGTCGTAGTGGCGGTAGATCCAGTCGAACTGGTCGCGCCAGATGTCCTCGACGTCCCGGGGATTCACCCAGCCGTGGCTGTTGGGGAAGGTCTTGACGAACATCATGGGCGGCGCGTCGTCGAGGTACCAGCTCGCCGGCAGCTCGACGAGATCGACCGCGTCACCCGCCACCCAGGGCTTCATCCACGATGCGGCCTCCTGGGTGTAGTCGATCTTGGTCCAGCTGTCGCCCCTGCGCAGATAGTGCGGCGTGTAGTCATCCTCCATGACGCTGCGGTCGTAGAGGAATTCGCGCTCCAGAAGGAGGTCGATGGTATTGGGACTCAGCTCCCACCACGGCGCAACATAGCCCACGGGGTGCACGCCGCAGAGATCGGTCACCAGCTCGATGCACTTGTCGAGGACATCGGCCTCCTGCTGGCGGGACATGGCGAGCGGGTTTTCATGGGTGTAGCCGTGCACCCCCAGCTCGTGGCCGTGCTTCACGATCAATTCCGATTCTTTCGGGAAGCTCTCGATCGAATGGCCGGTGATGTCCCACGTCGTCTTGATGTCGTAGCGCTTCATCATCTCCAGGATTCGCGGCACCCCTTGGCGCGCCGCGAAGACGCCGCGCGAGATGTCGCAAGGTGAGTCGGCACCGCCGAACGATCCGATCCAGAGCGAAACCGAATCGAAATGGGGATTGAAGCAAACCTGGATGTCTTTCTTCGTGGCCATGATCCTGCCTCCCTTTGTCGCCGCATCGCGGCGGGTATCGTCAGCCGATGCCTCCTGTCTCAGGCGTCTGTGTCCTCCCGACGCATGTCACGCATCCGCGCGCTCTCGGAGCATGTTATGCATCCGCGCGCTCTCGCAGCGTGTCATGCATCCGCGCGCTCCCGGAGCGC
This sequence comes from Alphaproteobacteria bacterium, assembly GCA_965262755.1. Lineage (GTDB taxonomy): Bacteria > Pseudomonadota > Alphaproteobacteria > UBA828 > UBA828 > WTGU01. Next base: position 4,963,673 of record OZ253557.1, read on the forward strand.
GACGATAGCGCCGAGAAGGACTAGCCCATAGATGATACTGCGCACCGCCTCGGGCAGCATCGTCCCCGTCAGCAGCGAGCCGAGCGCCGTGAACAGCAAGGCGCCGCCGAGGATGCCGACGAAGTGGCCGCGCCCGCCGGTGATCAGCGTGCCGCCCAGCACCACCACGGCGATCGACTGCAGCAGGTATGGATCCCCCATGCCGAAGAACGCCTGCCCGCTGAAGCCCGAGAGAAACACGCCCACCAGCGCGGAGCAGAAGCCGCTCAGCATGTAGGCGCCCACGACGACGGAGCCGGTCCAGACGCCGGAGAGGCGCGCGACCGTGACGCTGTTGCCGACCGCGTAGAGCCGCCGCCCGAAGGCCGTTCGATTGAGGAAGATTGTCGCCACGATCGCGAAGGCGATCAGGAACCAGCCGATGGGTGCGATGCCGAGCAGTCGGCCCGATACGAACCAGCGCAACACGGGCGGCGAGCCGCCGATCGGTGCGCCGTCGCTGAAGATGAGCGAGATGCCTTCGAGCATGCCCGCCATCGCCAGTGTGACGATGATCGGCGACAACCTGAAGAGCACGATCATGAACCCGTTCAGGAAACCGATCGCAAGGCCGATCACCAGCGCAAGCGGCACCGCCCAATAGGCCGGACCGTCCTCGCCGAAGCAGAAGGTGGTGACGACGATGGCCGGGAAGGTGATGGCCCAGGCGACCGAGAGATCGAGCCCGCCGGAGATGATGACCGCGCCCTGACCCAGCCCGAGGATCGCGAGAAAGGCGGTGAACAGCAGGAGGACGTTGAGATACTCGAGCGCCGACAGGTCCCCGCCGAAAATCACCACCGTGGCGATCACGATCACGGCGAACATGACGTAGGTGGGAGAGATGTAGCGCAGCGTGGCCTGGTTGCGGGCGAACCAGCCTGCCGCCGGGCGGGCAGAGCCGGGCCCGCCGCGCGCCTCCGCCCGCCCCAGCAGGTCCTGCAACAACCCCTGGCCCCCCGCCGTCACACTTGCCGCGGGGCTCGATGCAAGGGCCCGGGCACCGAGCGCGCGCCTCCAGCCGCGCACGGTCTCGACCACGGACAAATCCCGACTCAGCGAAAGGCCGAGCACGGCGAGGATCAGGATGGCGCCTTCGGCAAGCGGCACGTACCAGGTGCGCATGCCGAGAAGGAGGAAGATCGTCAGGATGATCGTGAGCGTCAGCGCACCGAAGATGGTGCCGACGCAGCCGCCGCGCCCACCGCCGATCAGCGTCCCGCCGATGACCACCGCCGCGAATATCTTGAGCAGGAACTTGGCGCCGATCAGCGGGTCGGCGGAGCCGATCTGGGCCGTCATGAACATGCCGGCGGCGCCGTAGCAGACGCCGGCGATGGTGTAGGTCCAGAACTTCGTCATCCGCACGTCGGTGCCGCTCGCCAGCGCCGACTTTTCGTCGCTGCCGATCGCGTAGATTCCGGTCCCGAGCCGCGAATTGCGCAATGCCAGCCACAGCACGATGACGACCGCGAGCACGACGATGGGCGCAGGCAACACCCCGGCGATGGCCTCGCCGGTGAAGAACATGCTGAACTCCCACGGCGCCTCGCCACCTGCATGAGTCATCACCAGCAAGGCCGCACCTTGCGCGATGAACATCGTGGCGAGCGTGACGACGATTGCCGACAGGCCGACAAAGGCGATCAGGAAGCCGTTGATCGCACCGATCGCCGCGCCCACCGCAAGCGCCAGCGCGAGCGCGGCCCCGATGAACTCGGCGCCCGAAAGCACGGCAACATCGGAAGAGAACTCGGAACCGCCGCCGAGGAACTGGATGATCATGACGTTGACGAGCGAGATCACCGCACCTGCGGACAGGTCGAAGCCTCCGGCCAGGATGACGATGGTCTCGCCCACGGCGGCAAGTGCCAGGGTGGCGGCTCCGGTGGTGATGGAGCTCACGTCGAAATAGGTGATCCCTTCGCCCTTGATGAGCTGCAGGATGATCAGCATCACCAGGAACACACCGACCGACATCAGGAGGCCGCGCTGACGATTCCAGTTCACGGCCGGCAGGCCGACCCGCGGCCACCGCGACGGCGGCGGCACCAGCGATCGATCGCTCAAGACGACTCGCCCTCGCCGAGCGCCGCGCGCATGACGGCGGACTCCGACAGCGCCTCGCCGCTCAGCGTCGCTGCCTCGCGGCCCCGGTAAACGACCTTGACCTCATCGCAGAGGTTGACCAGCTCCGGCACGTCCGTCGAATAAAACAGCACCGCACCGCCCGCGCGCGCGTACGCGCGAATCATCACGTAGATCTCTGCCTTGGTGCCAACATCAACGCCACGCGTCGGGTCGTACATGAGCAGGATGCGATTCTCGGTCAAAAGCCACTTGGCGATAACGATCTTCTGCTGATTGCCGCCGCTGAAGACCCGGCACGCGGTATGGAGCGCGCGGCGGTCGACCTGCACCAGATCGAGAACCCGGGAAACGGCAGCGGATTCCGCAGCCGTATCGATCATGCCGAAACGCCTGAAGCGGTCGATGACCGGCAGCGAGACGTTCTCCCGCCCGGTCATCTCCAGCGCCAGCGCCTCCGTCTTTCGCTCCTCGGGCACGAGGCTGATGCCGATATCGGCGCGCAGCGCATCGCGTGGCGATTTGAGCGCGACCGGCTTGCCGTAGACCGAGATCGTGCCGGCCGTGGGGGTGATCATGCCGAACAGCGTGAGAAAGAGCTCGCGTTGGCCCATTCCTTCGAGCCCGGCGATGCCGAGCACGTCGCCAGGCCGGAGCTCCAGCGAGATGTCCTTGAGCCGGCCGGCCGCCGCGAGGCCCTCTGCCGAAAGGACAGGAATCGTCGCTTCGTCCTCGGTACGTGCGGGCTTCTCGGGGAAAGTCGCGGCCAGCGAGCGGCCGATCACGAGCGCGATGATCTCCTCTTCCGAAATATCGGCGACCGCGAAGCTGCCGACGTTCGCGCCGTTTCGCAGCACGGTCAGGTTGTCGCAGAGGCGCCGAACCTCCTGCATCCGGTGGGAGATGAAGACCGTGGTGACGCCCCCTTGCCTCAGCCCCTCGATCAACCCCTGCAGCCATTCCACATCCTTGCCGGAAAGCGCCGAGGTCGGCTCGTCCAGCAGCAGGATCCTGGGCTCGCGCGAGACCGCACGGGCAATCTCGATCCGCTGTTGTGTGGAAAGGTCGAGTGTCGAGACCTCTACGCGGGGGTCGATATCGTCGAGGCCCATGTCCCGAAACATCTCGCGCACGAGTTCTTCCGAGCGCCGCCGGCGCACCTGCCAGAGCAGCCGCGCGGGCTCGTAGGGCAGCAACATGTTCTGCGTGACCGTGAGGTCCTTGATCAGCGAGATTTCCTGATAGGCGGTCTGGATGCCGCCGCGGTGCGCGGCCCGGGGACCGCCCAGCCTTGCACTCTCGCCGAAGAGGGAGATATCGCCGGCGTCCGGCCGGATCAGGCCGCTAAGAATCTTGACCAGCGTGGACTTGCCGGCGCCGTTCTCACCCAACAGTGCGTGCACGTCGCCGGGCCGGACGGCCAGCGACACATCATCCAGGGCAACCGTGGCGCCGAAATGCTTTCTTAGTCCGACGACCTCGAATGCAGGCGCCCCGCTCCCGCTCTCTTCCACGGCAGCGCGTCAGGCCCGGCGGAGGCCTCCGTACGGAACCCGCTTGCGCGGGCCCCGAACGGATGATGCCTCGCAGGCAGCCCGTCTACTGACCTTCCGGTACCGTGCCCTCGAGCGCCGAGAACAGGTCGAGCTCGCCGACCCAGGGATGCCAGACATCGACGAAATAGTTCGGCGGCACCCCGAGATCGGGATGGTAGGTGTTGCAGTTGCGCTCCAGCAGCTCCTCGCGCGTCCCCTCGGTGCAGACCACGACCTGGCCCGGCTCGACCAGCGGCATCGGCACCTGGGTGAAGCGCGGCGGCTCCGCGCCGCCGTCGGCATAGGCCACGGCAATCTTGAGAGCGTAGGCACCCAGCCAGGTGGGCGAGCCCATGGAGCTGCTCTTCATGCCTAACGCGCCCGGCACCGAGCCGGGCTCGGCGATGGCGATGCGGTGGCCGTTGGTGCCGTTACCGGCGCAGGGCACGAGCTGGTCCGCCCGGCCGGCCTCGACCTGGATCTGCGAGAGCATGTAGCAGCCTACCTGGGTCCACAGCCCGTCGATGTTGTCCCAGCCGTGGGTGGCGACGATCTTGGTCAGCTCCTGCCTGGCGTGGGCGTTGTTCCAGTTGCTGTACGCATGAACCAGGATGCTGATTTCGGGGTATTGGGAGAAGACCTCCATGGCGCCGTCGGTGCGGGCGTGATCGATGTAGTGCCCGGGGTAACCGCCCATGACGATGATGCTGCCCTTGCCGCCGAGTTGCTCGGCCAGATATTCCGCGGGTCCCGCGCCGGCCCAGGTCTGATCGAGGCCGATGTGGTAGGCGCAGGGCTCGGTCACCGACGCGTCGAAGGTCATCACGATGATGCCCCTCTCGCACGCCTGACGGATCGAGCGATTGAGCGCAGTGCGCGAGTTCGGCCACAGGATGATGATGTCGGCATCGCCCTGCATCATGGCGTTGACCTGCTGGATCTGGGTCTGGATGTCGCCCCGGGCCGATTGCATGTTGAGCTCCGCCCGGTCCTTGTAGGCCTTGGTCTTGGCCATAGCGCTGATCAGGTTCTGCGCCGCATCCATCCAGGTGTTGCCCTCGAATCCCACGCTGACGAAGACCTTGTACTTGTCCTCCTGGGCCGCCGCCGGCGACGGGCCGAAGATGCCGCCCACCGCCAGTGCCAGGGCAGCGATCGCCAACACTGCGAGTTTCGCCCGTTTGATCATGTTTGCCTCCCTTGGTTATGAGCCTTTGAGCGGCTCTCTTGTCGTTTGGTGATGAGCCTTCAAGAGGCTCTGTTGTTGCCTGGGGTCCCGCCCTACGTCTCAAGGCTGATCGGACGCCCGCTCTCCCGAGGCGCCGATGGCGGTCATCATCAGGAACTTGTCCAGCAGGTTCTTGCCCGTGGTGACCGGCGGGTACTTGGCCGGATTGTCCGCGCTCTGGCAGGCCGGGAAGCATTCGATGATGGTGTCGTAGTTCGTATAGAAGAAGAAGATCATCGACTGCCGGCGGCTGTCGCTCGCCTTGTCCCGCGGCGGGTTGACAACCCGGTGCAAGGTGGAGACCCAGCGGTCGTTGGTCCACATCTGCATCTGGTCGCCGAGATTGATGCTGAAGGCATTGGGCACCACCGGCACGTTCACCCATTCGCCGTCGCGGTTCATGGCCTGGAGGCCGCCGGGCCTGTCCTCGATCCAGCAGATCGTGCAGGCACCGAAATCGGAGTGCGCGCTGGCGCGGAACTGGTTATCCAGGGGCGGGGCGGGCTGATCCGGGTAGTTGAGGACGCGAAACTGGCTGACGTGCCTGTCGACCCGCGTATCGAAATAGTTTTCGTCGAGGTCGAGGGCGCAGGCGAAGATTCGCATGAGCGTGAAGGCGAGGCGCTCCATCGCATCCCAGTATGCGAGCCAGATTTCCTCGAGCTCGGCAGGACGCGCGGGCCAGCGGTTCTCGACGAAGTGCTGGCCGGCTTCGGCGCAGCGAAAGTAGGGTTCGTCCGGCACATCGGGCGGGCCGACGGTCAGCGATTCCTTGAGGTCTCCGGGGCCGCGTTCGCCCCGGCTCTCGGCCAGGCACTCCTTGAGGGCGGGGCTGTAACCCCTGATGACGTCGTCCGCCCAGCGCTCGATCGTCATCTTTTCCGCCAGCGGCAGATCGAAGAAGTGCCGGCTGACGTCGTAGGTCGCCCCGGTCAGCGCCGGGTCGACCCCGTGGCCGGTGATGACGAAGAAGCCGATATCCTCACACGCCTGCTTGACCTCGGCCGCCACGCGCGCCTTGCCGTCGCGGTCGCCGCCGAGAAACGGCGCAATGTCGATAACGGGAACCTGACGAAGGGTCATTTTCCTGCCCTCGTGTCCCGGTAGGCCGGGAACCTTGCCCGCTCGCGCATTAACTCGTCAAGGCGCAAACACGCCGTCAGAGTTGACCGCGCTCCTGCCCGCCGTGCGAGCGGTGGGCGGGCCTGCGGTTGCCCGAGGCCGGTGGCGCTCAGTCGGTGTCGTTCTCGATTTGGGGCAGCGAGCGGACGTAGGCGAGAATCGCGCTGAGGTCCTGGCGGTCCATCGTGGCGTAGCGTTCGTAGGGCATCGGCGGGCCGAGCTCGTCGCCGTCGGGCCTCAGCCCCTTGGTGATCGCCGTGCGCATCTTGCGGCTGTTCCAGCGGCCGAGGCCGGTATCCCAGTCCGGCGTGATGTTTCGCGCGGTGGTCTCACCCCAGGGGCCCTCCATCTCGTGGCCGCCGGCGCCGAGCATGTTCTCGTAGTCCCGCCAGCCGTCGACGATCGGGGTGTGGCAGTCGATGCAGTTGGCGATCGGGCCTGCCAGATATTCGCCGTAGGCGCCGAGATCGTAGTAGGCGACCTCCGGTACCTCGCCGAGCGGCGGGCCGTAATCGGCGGGCAAGGGAATATCGTACTCGGACGCCGGTATCTCGTTCCTGACCGGCGGGATCGAACGCAGATAGGCGACAACCGCCTGCGCGTCGCGATCAGACATCCCGCGGTAGAGGGCAATCGGCATGGCAGGGCCGATTATGGAGCCGTCCGGCCGCTTGCCTTCCCTGATCGCGATGATGATCTCCTCATCGCTCCAGCCGCCGATTCCGGTTTCGACATCGGGCGTGATGTTCGACGCGTAAGCCGTGTACTCGTCCTCCTCGAACACCAGGCCGCCGGCGAAATGCTTGTCGGCGATCTGGCCGTCCTCGTCCCATGGCGTGTGACAGACCGGGCAGGCGGCGACGCTCTTCATGAGATACGTGCCCCGCTCGAGAGGGGTCTCGGCGGCGCTCGTCCCGGCAAAGATCATCGCTGCCAGGATGACCGTCGCGGTCGCTGCAATCGTTCTCATGGCGGCCTCCCACCGGTGGAGCCGCCTCCCTGTTTCTCACGGGGAAGCGGCGCGCCCGAATGCCGCAACGGTAGCACGGGAGCCCCGCTTGCGGCGCTTTCACTTCGATGCCGGCATGCACGATTTGCAAATGAAAACCGGCGCCGGCGCCGTGCTCTTTCCGCCTTCTCTTGCGCCAGTGCGAGCGCTATGCTCCCGCCACTCGGAACGGTACGGCCTGATCGTGCGGAAAACAAAAAGAGAAAAGTCGGCACAGCGAGGCCACGCAGGAGGTGAGCAATGACCAAGCCAGTGCTGAACTTGACGGGCGATCCCAGGGATCGGGGCCGTGCCCACGGCGACATCATGTCGAAGGAGATCGGCCAGAACCTCGAGCGCTACCTCAGGCGATTCCAAATTCTGGGCTTCGAGAAAGATGCGATGATGGCCGAATCCGCAAAGTGGGCCGAGGCGCTCCGTCCGAAAGACCCCATTTTCTGGGAGGAGATCGACGGCGTGGTCGATGGCTCGGGGCGCAGCCTGGAGGAGATCACCCTCCTCAACGTGCGCTACGAGATGCTCGTCAACATGATGAAGAGCAATGCACAGGCCCAGTTTCAGCCCACCGCCATGGACGCCTGCACGTCATTCGCGGTGCTGCCCGAGCGCTCGAAGAACGGCGAAACCATGATCGGCCAGAACTGGGACTGGGTGAAGGACATCAACACCGTGGTCTCGCGGGTGAAGAGGGACGACGGGCCGGACTTCATCCACATCGGTGAGGTCGGCACCATCGGCGGCCTGCAAGGCGTCAACGAGAATGGCATCGGCGTGGTCATCAACGCGCTGCTGACGCCGGAGGACGGCAAGTACGAGTACGAGAAGCCCTACCGGATGCGGGTGCGCGACATCCTCAACGCCCGCAACATGCAGGAGGCGATTCTCGGCGTCTGCGGCACCAACCGCTCGGTCAGCATGAACTTCCTCATCGCCCATGAGGACGGCATCGCCATCGACATCGAGACCAGCCCCGACAAGGAGGCGTTCATCTACCCCGCGGACGGCTTGCTCACGCACTCCAACCATTTCTGCGAGCTCGACGTGGAGTCCGAGGTGGTGAAGCTCTGGCCGAACACCATGTACCGCCACGTACGCCTGGAAAGGCTGCTCAGGCAATCGCAGGAGCTCGACTCCGACACCATCAAGTCGGCAATGGCGGACCACTTCGCCTATCCGCATTCGATCTGTGCGCACTATGACGAGGACGAGGCGGAGACGCTGCGCCTGCAGAGCAATCATTCCATCATGATCTCGCTCAAGCAGCGGACGCTTCACATCACCGACAAGCATCCCTGCGAGTCCGGCTACGAAGAGTATCCCCTCGCCGCGTAAGCGCGTCGGCCTCGTAGCCCTGATGCCGGCCCGGCACCGGGAGATTCTGCCGGTGCCGGCTCCGCCCGCAGGTGCCTGAGGGGAGGGAGCCGTGTGCGCGTTCTGCGCGATGATGGCCGACGGCAGCGTGCACTGGACGGAGGCCGGCACCGACGCCGGCCAGTCCGGCGCGCCCGAGAGCGGTCGCGAGCGCTACCTCGGCCGGCTGCGCCGTGTCTCGCTGGTCAACCGGATCCTCGACCACTATGGCTGCCAGGCGTCGGACTGGGCCAACAACCAGTACGTCGTTCAGAGCCGCGCCGGCCGCACAACCATGGTGGCGCACCTGCCCCAGGTCTGGGCGGCAGCGGAGGAAATCGCCGGGCGCCCCCTCGACCCCCTGGACCCGGCCCTGCTCGATGCGCTGCGCCGCGCCGACGTGGCGCCTAGCGAATAGTCCGGGATTCTCGCCAAGGTCATGGCCTTCGCGGCGGCGTTTTCACGCTCTTTCCTTGCGCGCGAAGAGCATCCAGAAGGCGCCGCAGATCAAGATCAGGCTGGCCGCCAGGGCAAGCGTGTTGAGCGCATAGATCAACGGCACGTTCGACGAGTGGGAGGACGCCTGCGCCCAGGCGTAGAGCGGAAGGGTGGTCTTGCGGCCACCGACATAAATGCTGCGCGAGAGCTCGTTGAACGACAGCAGGAACCCGAAAAGCCCGGCGGCGATGATACCCGGCCGCAAAGCCGGATATTCGATATGCCAGAAACGCTCCCAGGCGCCGGCGCCCAGGTCCGCCGCAGCATCGAGCAAGCGCGTATCGAAGCGTGACGCCATCACCACCACGGCGAGCAGGGAGAAGGGAAAGGCCCACACGAAATGGCCGATCCCGAGCGACCAGTACCCGAGCTTGAATCCCATGAACGAACGGAAATACATGAAGAGCGCGGTCCCCATGATCACGCCCGGCACGAAGAGCGGCAGAATGACGGCGAAGAGCACCGGTCCGCGACCTCTCATGTGCGGCAGCGCCCGGCCGACCAGGGTCGCGCTCACCATCGACGCCAGTCCGACCACCGCGGCGATGACCAGGCTCAGCCACAAGGGATCGACCCACTTCCTGCTGCGGAAGAGCCGCTCGTACCACTCTGCGGTAAAGTCGCCGGGAATGCCGCCCAAGGGCTCCGACGTGGCGGACATCAGCGCCAGCCAGACGATCGGCGCATAGATCAAACCGATGATCACATAGCCGGGGCAGGCCGCGAGCCAGCTTCGCCAACCTTCGTCGAGGTTGCGCTGGCGCTTGACACTCGGGGTGGGGCGGGACGCTCCGCTCATCGCTTGAGCCCCTCGAAGACCTCTCCGAACCCGCCGAGCCTGAGCATCAGAAGTCGCAGCACGAAGAGCAGCGCGACCATGGCGACGAGGATGACGGTCGCCATCGCGGCGGCCACCGCATAGTTGAGCGCCGTCAAGAGACTGTGCACGGAGTTGCCCAGCAGGTGGGTGTGCCCGCCGCCGAGCAGCGAAGGAATAACGTCGGCCCCCAGCATGGGGACGAAGGTGAAGACGATCCCGGCGATGATGCCCGGCATCACCAGGGGAAGGATGACGTGCAACAAGGTGTGAACCGTACCGGCGCCGAGATCCCGGCTCGCCTGCAGCAACTCGTCGTCGATCATCACGGCGGCCAGGAAAATCGGGAACACCATGGTGGGGAAGTAGGGCCCGATGAGGCCCAGATGCACCGCGAACTCGGAAAAGAGCAGCCAGTCGAGCGGTTCGTCGATCAAGCCTAAGCCCATGAGCGCGCTGTTCACGAAACCCTGGGTGCCGAGCACCGCCCGCCAGACGATGGTGCGCGCCGCCACGCTCAGGAAGAACGGAACCGTCAGAAGCGCCAGTGTCATCGCGCGGATCGGGGCGGATTGGGTGCCCTTGGCCAACCAGAGAGCGAAGGGGAGCGCGACCAGCAGCTCGATCGCCGTCACCGTCGCGGCAATGCGGAGCGTCCGGAGCGTTACCGACCAGCGGCCCGACTCGAATAGATTGAGATAGGCGTCAACGTTCGGGTCGAAGGAGACGCGAAATCCCTTGATCGAGAGAAACGACCAGACCACGAGGCCGATCAAGGGCACCAGCATCACCAGCGCCCAAACCACCATGAAGGCCCAGACCGGGCCGTGGCGTTCGCCCACCAGCCCGCGGAGGAAATGCAGGGCGGGCGGCGGACTGCCGAAGCTCCTAGCCCGCAATTCTCACCACGGTCATGGTCTGCGCGGCGCTCTCCGGCCGACAGGGTAGGAACGGCGTGCAGCGCATCGTGCGCTCCCGCGCGCGTCCCGCGCGACGCAGGACATCGGGCAAGCGCCGTGACGCACACTGTCGGCCGAAGAGCGCCGCCCTTCGGGTCGCGCCCAGGCGCCCGCCCGCGGCGTCGCGGGCCTCAACCGTAGACACCGCTACGCTTTTCGGCCCGCTCCTAGCGGATCGAACGCCTGGGTGCATCGTGCGCTCCGCGCGCGTCCCGCGCGACGCAGGCCGTGACCCTGGTGAGAAATGCGGGCTAGACATGGCCTACGGCTTCAGCAGCCCGCCATCCTTCGTCATTGCACAGAGATATCGCCGCAAGCGGCCTGACGTTATGCCTGAACGAAACGATCCCACTCGGATTCGATGGCCTGCGTGTTATCCGGCGCGGCATTCTGCCAGAACTGCTCGGCGGTAAACTTCTTCTCGATCTTGGCGAGGTTCTCCTCGATGGACTGGATCTTTTCGGGTTCCCAGTTCTCCGACCTGGCGTACTCGAGTCCCAGTTGCGGGTTCCCCGTCACATAGCCGCGCAGCACGGCGATCTGGGCGCTGTACGCGCCGCCGAGGAAACCGTCGATCGCACGGTAGATCGTCTCGAGGTTGCCGCGCTCCGCCGCCTGCGCGGGAATGTAGGCCCCCAGCATCCACTTGTTGTATCCCTCGACGGTGTAGGCATAGCGGACGTTGTGGCCCTGGCGCTGAAGCGCCTTCACCGCCGGTTCCCAACAGTTCTGGACGATGACTTCGCCGTTGGCCATGAGGTCGATGGACTCCTCCCAGGTGCCCCAGAGGGACCGGAACTGGCCGGCGTTTTTGCGCTCGATGAGGAAGTCCGCCGTCGTCTTCGCTTCTTCGGGGGTCATGTTCGACGGCTGGTCGATGGTCGCCAGGCCGTGGTGCTTCAGGTACATGCCCGCCATGGCGAACGTGGTGAGCCAGGTATCCTCCAGCGAGACCTTGCCCATGGTCTCTTCGCTGTCGAACAGGAGGTCGTAGGTCAGCGGCTCCTCGCGATTGAGCTGGTCGGGGAAATAGGCGAAGGAATCGGCATTGAAGACGATGGGGACCCCGTACTGGGTGCCGTCCTTGCCGCGAAGTAAGGGACTGCGCTTCACCGTATCGGGCACGCCGTCCCAGCGCTTCATGGCGGATTCGTCGATCGGCATGATGAGGCCTTCCGGAGCCAGGCGATCCTCCACGCCGCCGTCGAAGCAGAACATGTCGAAATCGTCGCCGGCCGCATCGGCGATGGCCTCTTTCAGGAACACACCGGGATCGCTGGCGATGGCCTTCCATTCGATGGTGATCCCGGTCTCCGCAGTAAAGGCAGACCAGTCGTCCAGCGCCACCACGTCCGGGCCGATGATCCTGATGGTCGTTTCCTCGGCCCTCGCCTGCCTCGGCGAGGTCTTAAGGATTGCCGGCGCGGCAATGGCCGCACCAAGGGCCGCCGAGCCCTTAAGGAAGTTGCGACGGCTGCGCCCTTTCGCCGTCCGGGCGCACTTCTCACGCTTAGACATTGCATTCCCTCCGTGCGTCGTTGTTGGAAACAAGAGTAGCTGCATGACCGGCGCCGCTCAACCGACCGGCACGGCACAGACCGGCACGGCGGCACAGCAGCCGGGAACGTCCTTCCGGTCCGCGACCAGCTGAATCGCTTGCGGCCGGTCCGCTCGAAGCCCCGGACCATGGTGCAATGCACAGTGCGCACCGCCCGCATCAATATCGCGCCATGCAATGCAAAGGGGAATATATCGAATAGTGCCGAACGCCTCCGCAATGACGTCCACACGAGCGCCATGCCCAGTCATGCGGCATGCGGAATTTCGGGGTGTCCCATGCACACGGTGTGTGCAAGCATGGGCTTTTAATCACCATATGTACCATCCTGTGGACATCAGCTTCACAGAGGGAGGCGATGGTAGAGGGAGGCACGCGGGTCAGCGACCCGGCTGCCCATCAGCCCACCAAGGCCGAGAGGGAAGAGGACGTGAGCATCGACGCCACGCCAGAGGCGCTGGCGTAGGCAGTCACACGTGGCGGCGCTGCGAGACGGGAGAGGGAAACAACTGAGGGATAGGACACCACACTGGATCAATTGGAGACACGCATGCCACCATTACAACATTCCGTAGAGGACCTAGAGGTTATCTACGAAAAGGTGCGAGCAGACTCGCGGTTCTCGCTCTACCATTTGCGCGCTGTAGATGCTGCTATCGATGTGGCAACCGATGTGCGCAATGATGCTCAGACGACCGAACGGGCGATCAAACACTTTCTTGCTCGACTGGACGAGTCTGGCGGATATGAAGAATCAATTGATCCAGAGGATAAGTTGACGTCAATTTCCGCTTCAGCAGAGGCTGCCGTAAAGAAAACTATTCGTGCTCTTAAAGAATTTGGTGAAACGTGGAAAAAATCGGCGATTTCAGCAGAGAATGCTGAGGAAGTGTCGGAACGCATCGAAGACGCAATTGGCGCACTTCAAAAGCTACACGACGAAATGGTGGACCTCCGCTGGGCCGTCATTGAGCATGACGCGGACCTCGAAAAGCCCAAAGGCAAAGCATTCGACAGCGTGGAGAACCTAATAGCCGATCTGAGAAGCCGTTGACAGGTGGCTTTAGGCATCAGGCGGTTCAAGCGGTTAGGACGCTTTGATAAAGCCTATAGTCGACTCGGCAGCCGATATAAGACAGCAGTTGACCGTGCACTCGCAGAACTCAAGATGAACGACGAGTTGCCTCCGGGCCGGAACCTAAAGAGAATCAAGTCGCGCAAGAACGTTTGGGCGATTCGTGTTAGCAAAGGAGTACGACTAACGTTTGAAGTGGCAAATGGAACCTGCATCCTTCGCAATGTCGGGGACCATGATAAGACCCTCGACGATTCGTAGTGTGGGAGCCTCGGACACCGACTCCCTGTCACATTAGCCGCTGCCCGTCGACGCCCCGGACCATGGTGCGCTTCACGGCGCGTGCCGCCTGCACCAGTATCGCGCCATGAAGCGCACGGGAGAGCGGGTCATGGCAGGCAGGATGAACGGGCGATCTCTCCGCGAACGGCCGCCGGGCAGTGTCCGCACCGTCACCGACTCCGTTTTCGAGAACGCTCCCCGCCCAACCCACCGAATCCCGCTTATCCCACTTCCGAAACCCGCTGAATACCACCTAATCCCGCTTCGGACCTGAATCCGCGAGATCCCACTTCAAATCCCGCGAATCCCACTTCCGGCTCTTGTTTGCCTCGGATCGCGACCCTGGCGAGAAATTGCGGGCTAGAATTCCACCCGATAATTGCCCTGCGCATCGGTCTTCGCGGTCATGCCCGGCAGCAGGAGCACCGTGGTCGTTTCCTCTTCGATGACGGCCGGCCCGTCGATCACGGCCGCGGATCCGAGCGAACCGCCATCGTAGACCGGAAGCTCGGCCAGCCCACCCAGCTCCCGGACATAAATCCGCCTCGGCGATTTCTCCGGAAGCGGGCCGTCCTGAGCGGGCACCGCGCCCTTGCCCACCGCGTCGCTCTCCCACCGTGCACCGATCGCGCGCACTTTCCAGGTCGTGAACTCCACCAGATCTTCGTCGATGCGGATCGTGTAGACCCGCTCGTGCGTCTGATGGAAGCCCTCGACTAGAACCTCGATATTGCTCTCCTCGATCCCGGCGTCGGTCACGGTGAAGGGCACTTCGATTTCCCAGGATTGATACTGATAGCGGCCCATGAAGGCATACTCGAAGCGGCGCCGTTCGGCGGGAACCCCGGCGCGCGCCAGAAAGCTGTTGCCGACTTCGCGCAGCCGTTCGAGCAGTTCGTTGACGGCCCGGCCGACGAAGCGCTCCGCATCGGTGTGCAGTGTCGCGGTCTCCTCCCACTTGATGTCGGAGATGAGGCCGCCGAGCGCGCTCAATCCGGCCGTCAGTTTCGGGATCATGAAATTCCTGATCCCCAGTTCACGGACCAACTCGCCGACATGGCACGCCGTCGCCCCGCCGCCCGCCACAAGATAGCTTTCCCGCGGGTTTATGCCCTCGTTGACCGTAATGTCCTCGATCGCCGCGATCATGTGGTGGTTGCTCGTGGTGTGAATTGTATAGGCCGCTTCGACGAGATCGATGCCGAGGGCCTCGGCGACGGTGCCCACCGCCCGCTCCGCGGCCTCGCGGTCGAGCCTGATCCGGCCGCCGAGATAATAGTCGGGGTCGATGATCCCTAAGATGACGTTCGCATCGGTGACCGTGGGCTCGGTGCCGCCCTTGCCGTAACAGGCCGGCCCCGGCATGGCGCCTGCGCTTTGCGGACCGACATGCAGCAGCCCGCCCACGTCGACCCAGGCAATGCTGCCGCCGCCGGCCCCGATGGATCGCACGTCCACCTTGGGTATTCCAAGGCGGTCGTTACCGAACATCGCCTCGGGCGATACGACGAGCCGTCCGGCGCGGATCGCCGAGACATCGAAGGTCGTGCCACCCATGTCGATGACGATAACGTCCTCTTCCTCGGTCAGGTGCGATGCCGCGATCGGCGCGAGCGTAGGGCCCGACATGACGCTGTAAATCGGCTTACGGAGCATCTCGTCGGGCGGCATCATGCCGCCGATGCAATTGGCCAGCAGAAGCTCCTTGCGGAAACCGGCTTCCGTCAGGCTGTCGCGCAGCTCGCTCACATAGGCGCCGACGATCGGGTGCAGCGACGCGTCGATCGCGGCCGAGATCATGCGCCGATACTCGCGCGGTATCGGGTTGAGCCGGTGGCTGAGGGTTACCGGCTGCTCCGGCCACTCCTGCCGGAAGATCTCGCCGACCCGCTCTTCATGCGCACCGTTGACGATCGACCACAGCAGGCAGACCGCGACAGCCTCGACATCCATGTTTCGAAAGTGCGCAATCGCGGCGCGGACATCGGCGTCGCTGAGCGGCTCGTACTCGCGGCCGTCCGCGTCGATGCGGCCCGCGACTTCGAAGGTCAGGTGACGCGGCACGAAGGGATCGGGATAGTCCAGGCGCCATTCGAAGGTTCGCTTGGGCTGTGCCTCCCGCAGGGTCAGGACGTCCGGGTGGCCCTTGTTGCAGATCAGTCCAACCCGCGCGGTTCGTCCTTCCACCAGGGCGTTGGTCGAGACCGTGGTGCCGTGGACGATGGAATCCACCTTCGCCAGGAATGTCTTTGGATCGAGCCCGTAATGCGCCGCCGCCAGATCGAGCACGTCCATGACGCCGTGCGCGAACTGGCCCGGGGTCGTCGGCGACTTGAAGATCTTCATCTCGCCGCGGTTCTCGGTGATCACGCAGTCGGTGAATGTGCCGCCGATATCGATGCAGACGTCGAATGCCATGCCTACCCCGACGACTCGTCCGTGGCGCGCAGGGCCGCCGTCGCGTCTTCGTCGACGCTGTAGTCGACCCCGTTCTCGGCCAACTTGAGCACCACCTTGTAGGCGCTTTCGGCGCGTTCCGCGCTGATCCACTCGCGATTGGCCGCGGCCGTGACCTTCGCCGGATCGCGGGATGACGGATCGCCGTATCCGCCACCGCCGCAGGTCACGAATCGCAGCATCTCGCCGGGCAGGAAGATATCCGAGGCGAAGGGCTCGAGCTTCTCGAGCTGGCCGTTGCGGTGGCGCTTCAAGTTGGCGGAGCAGGCCGAATCCATCCCGCCGATCACCCCGCGCGGCGGCGACACGTCGCCGTCGCTGCCCCAGTAAGCGGTCATCTCGCCCGCGAGCGGGCCGAACTCGCCCTCCAGCGCAGGCGCGCCGTCCCACTCGCCCGGGCCCAGCGAATCCTTGGCGATCTGGCGGGAGGTCACGATGATCGGGTACATGCTCTCGTCGATCTCGATCGAGTCGAGGCGCATCTGCCCGCCGTCGCAGGCCGCGCCGCTCAGCAGCCATCCGTCGTAGCCATAGAGGCCCGGTCCGCTGCCGTAGCCGATGAAGACCTGGTTCACGTAGGGGTGGTCGCCCTTGCGCGGGTCGCTGCCGGAAATGACGGCTTCGCCGCTGCTCTGTGAATAGGCGAACTCGCCCATTCCGTAGGGCTGGCCGATCTGCGCGAAGCAACAGGTGACGGCGGTAATCAGCCGTGAGTTCACGTTCGTCGTCGCGACCGATGTGCCGGCGGGATATTTCGGCCGCCCCACCACGCAGCCGTCGCGCAACAACACATTGATGCGGGACGCGCTGCCCTGGTTGTGCGGAATGCTGGCGTCCAGGTTGTAGAACACCCCGATGCGGCAGGATGCGGCGGCGCAGGCCTCGGACAGGTTGATCCCGCCGGGCACGCAATCGATGTTGTCACGGGCATCGACGGTCACCTCTCCCGCGTCGGGATCGATGGTGACGGAGACCTTGACCGGCACCCCGTCATCGGCGACGCCGGGCACCGGATCATGGCAGGTCTCGTAGGTCCAGGTGCCCTTCGGCAGCTTCTCGATCTCAGCGATGGCCCGGCGCTCGCCGTAATCCATCCAGTCCTCGATGAAGTCCCTGATCGTCTCTATGCCGTAACGCTCGACCAGCTCCTTGAGCCGCCGCTCGGCGGTCCGGCAGGCGCCGATCTGGGCGAGATAGTCGCCGTACCAGATCTCGCCGACCCGGATTTTGATGCGGCACATGCGAATGATGTCGTTCTTGTCCTTGAAGTTTTCCTGAACCCGGACGCAGGGGAGATGCACGCCCTCCTCGTATATCGTGGCCGCTTCGGGCAGGTAGGTGCTGGGGATCGGCGCGCCGATATCCGCGTGATGGGAACGTGACAGCGCCCAGAAGAGAGGCTCGCCATCGCAGAAAACCGGGACGCAGACGGTGATATCCGCATGATGGGTCGCGCCGGTGTAGGGGCAGTTGTTGATGTAGGCGTCGCCCTCCTTGATGTCGTCGAAGAATCCGGTGATCGGCATTGTGGTGAGTTCCAGGGCAATGACATGCACCGGAACGACATCCTCGACGCAGAGCAGCCGGTGGTCATAGGTCAGCAAGCCGCACGACATGTCGCGCGAGTTCTTGATCACCGCGGAGCGGCTCGCCTTCATGACGGTGTTCACCATCTCGCGGCTGATCGCCTCAAGCCGGTGCGACAGGACCGAGAGCAGGAAGGGCTCGATGCGTTGTTCCGAGCGCCGTGACGAGGCGTCTTGTCCCTCGGCCTTGGCCATTGCCGTCTCCCCGTCGTCCGAAGCCGGCCGCCCTGATGGTTGCTCGTGGCGGTCGCGCGCCGGAATTATTTCACGGCGTCTCGTCCGGGCGCCGTTCGATCCACTATTCGTGCCCCCATTTTTCCTGTCAAGAATGGCACGGCCAAGCGTGCCGGGAGCATTTTGAACTGACAGGTTTACGCACCAAATGAGTCGACCGCTTCGGCTGCTGTTGTCGAGCCTCCGGGGAAGCGGTCAGGCGGGTAGCGGCTGTCCACCCGTCTACAGGCTTCTGGCCGGTCGCGCCGAAGCGGCTCACGCCGCTCCGATGCCGACAAGATAATCGCCACCGCTGCTCTGTCCGCCAGTCACCCCTCCGACACAATCGACGAACATTTTCTGATAGGCTGTTCGGTTGAGACGCCATGTCAGATGCGACATAGCAATTTATCTGTTCTACATGGCTGAGTTGCGGGATAATGTGTCGTTCCGCCGCCGGTATCCCTGTCCTCGCCGGGCCGGCCGTAGCGTAGTCGCGGCGTTGCGTCCGATCCCGGGCCGGCGGCGGACAAAGCCCCGGCGCCGCTGTCGGCCACCGTTTGCCTCCTGGGCTCTCGACCGTCACGCGGCGCCGGGGCCGTCTCTTTGTACACCGGGGCTTCGGGCTGCAGCCTCTGCGGTCAAATGATTCCACGCGGTGAGAGCCGCGATCATCTCCCCGGCGATCTCCTCGATGACGATCAGTCCGTGTTGGCGCGCGCCCTGCCCCGCTCATGCGTTGCCTGCCAGCAAGTGGGCGTTGATCTGGTCGAGCTGCTTGTCGAGGCCTGTTATCATCTTGTCCATGCCGTCGAGGGTCGCGCGGAGCGCCGCGATCTCCCCCTGCACCGCCGTGACCGAGCGGCCGAGGGCGGCGAACTCGCGGGCATCGGGAAGGGCTTCGAGCGCGGTGGAGAGCTTGACCAGGCCGCGCTCGACGGTCTCCATGCGCGCGCCCAAGGCGCCGACGCCGGTGTCGCGCCTCTCTAGGTCGCCCAGGCTCTTGCTGGCGACGGCGCCGGCGGATTCGAGCCGGCGCACCCGCACGAAGAGGCCGACGCAGGCACCGACGATGGCACCCACCGCGCCGCGCGCGACCCAGGTTTCAAGATCGCTCATCGGGCCGCTCCGCCCTCGCGCGGACGCCGCTTCTCGATCTGGCGGGAACCGAACCACCAGAGCATCGCGGCGGTGAAGAGATAGAGCACGGTCTCGACGATGCGGGGCCGCAGCCCCACGGCCCCGAGATCGGACGCGCCCAGCAGGAAGTAGATCGCGCCCACGAGGGCGAAGAGGCTCCAGGTGAGCAACGGCCGCGTGAGGCCACGCACGGCGTCGACGAATTGCATGAGCCGGCCTTCGCCGGGGCGGGACCAGCGCCGGCTGGCCTCCCGGTACGAGGCTTCGAGCGCTTCCCACTCGGCCCGTTCGCGCGTGGCCTGGGCCTCGATGGCGGCGTGGGCCGCGGCGCCCTCGGCCTCGGCCTTCGCGAGCTCGATGTCGAGGCGGCGCAGGTCCAGCTCCTGGCTGTGCCGCTGGCGGGACTGGAAGAGGTCGACGACGGCCGATAGCGCCGTGCCCAGCAGCCCGGTTGCGCCGCCGGTGAGCACCGAGGCGCCGAGATTGAAGAGGGTCTCAAGCATTGTGTATCTCCAACACGAAGGGTCCGTCTGCGGCCCAGTTCATGACTTGGCGAAAGGCCGTGCGGGAGGCGAACACCGCCGCCTGGCGGCGCCCGCCCACGCTCATCCGCCCCCGGCGGAGGCCCGGCAGCAGGCAGCCCGATGTGTGGGTATGCCAGCCGCGCTCCACGTCGCCGCCGAGGTTGCCGGCATGGAAGAGGATGTGGCTGCGGCCTTGCACCTGCGTCACCAGCAGGCAACGCCGGTGGCGCGGAGAAAGGTGCGGCACCACCTCGTAGAGCCCGGCCGGGATGCAGGAGCGGTTGCGCCGGTTGCCGCGCCAGGGCGGCTCCATGATGCAGAGAGGCGAAAGGTCGGGGCCGCTCAGGACCCCCAGCGTGCCCTGCTCGCTCTCGTGCTGCCGCCTGAGGATCGCCCGTTGCATGGAGCGATCATGGCCACGCGCGCCCGGCGCGTGCACCGCACCATGGTCCGGTGTTTACGCGTGCGCCCCGCGTGGCTTCGACGTCAGTCGACGAGCCATTTCGTGCGCCAGAACGCGCGCATGTCGAGCGCCATACTGGGCCCGACGATATCGGGTGTGGCGCCGACCGCCGCTCGATGCTCCGGGCGTGCGGGGCGCGTATCGGCGCCTTCCCAGGGCAGCGGACCCTGCCAGACGATCTTGTCCCCGATCGCGTAGATGGCGCAGTCGGGCCGGGCGGCGGGATGAGCCTTCGCGATCGCCTCGCGGCAGTGCTCGAGCGCCGGATACCTGTAGTGGACATCCCTGATCGGCCGGGCCGAGACATAGTCGAGGACATGGCAGCCGAGGGTGCCGCAGTAGACGTACCAGCCGCCCTGCCCGTTGCGGTCGAGAGCGAGCACGGCATAGCCGCTTCTCGCATGGCGCAGATAGTCGCCCCACCACGCCGTGAACCAGGCGGGCGCCTCCGCATGCAGGCCTTCGGCGGAGGCGGCGGTGGCCCGTATCCGCTGGCCTTCGATGTGGGTGGGCGCTGTGCACGCCGCGAGCACGGCCGCCGCCAGGACGACGATCAGCGCCGCGCGGGGCATCACTCGAAGGTCCGCGAGGCCCAGCGCACCTCGCCCACCACCTCCGCCTCTGGCGGCCAGGGCAGCGGCTCCCAGGACGGGTGATCGCTGACGAGGAACCACAGCCGCCCGCGCCGCTCCAGGCGCTTCACAACCAAACCCTCGTCCGTGGTGACCACGAAGATGCGGCCGGTGCGGCGGCGGGTGCGGGTGCGGTCCACCAGAATCTTGGCGCCGGCAGGCAGCGTCGGCTCCATGGACTCGCCCCGCACCGAAATGACCACGCAGAGCGTCGGATCGATGCCATGGCCGTCGAGCCAGTCGCGGCGGAACCAGA
This sequence comes from Alphaproteobacteria bacterium, assembly GCA_965262755.1. Classification (GTDB taxonomy): domain Bacteria; phylum Pseudomonadota; class Alphaproteobacteria; order UBA828; family UBA828; genus WTGU01. Next base: position 4,984,504 of record OZ253557.1, read on the forward strand.
CCGGCCCCTTGACCGGCGCCTCGTCGAGATTGACCGCGCCGCCGCCCGCGGCGGCTTCGATCTCGCGCGTCCCCACCGAGCGCGCGCCGGGGGTCACGCCATCCTCGTTGGCCGCCGCGACGGGCCTCGCATCGGCGTTGGCGAAGCCCACCGCCGGCGCCGGCCGCAGCGCCTCCGGAATCGGATCGCCGCCGGCGTCCGCGACCAGCCGCACCAGCGTCTGCACCGCGCCCTCGAGGCCCAGCAGAGACACAGCCTCGTAGGGCGCGGCCTGCGATGCGTCATTCCAGCCGGGCGCCGGCGGTTCCGACAACGCCCCGCCTGCCGCAGCAAGGGCCGCGCCATCTTCGTCGTCCTCACCGTCGGCACGCACGCCGGCGGATGGGCCGATCGAAAGCGTCAACCCGAGGGCGGCGCAGATCTCGGCCGCGCGGTCCACCGAGGGCGCCTGCTCTCGCGTGGGATCGAGAATCCCGCGCAGCGCCCAGGGCCTGAGCCCGTGGGCGGTTTCGAAGCGCCGCGCGCCCACGCCGGCCGCCGTCAGGGCCTCGCGCACGGCGCGGCGGATTTGCTCGCTGGGTCGAGTCGGACTCGGCATGTGCACAATATAGCACAACTGTCTGTGCGTGAAAGTGCTTGATTCTTTCATGCGCGATCATGCATATATGTTCGATGGTGCACAGTGACCGGCTGCTCATCACCCTGATCCGCTCATACGCGGCGGCGCGCGGCATCTCCGTCTCCTACGCCTCGCGCCTGCTCACCGGCAGCGGCGACACAGTGGATCGCGTCACCGCCGGCGCCAGCATCACTGCGCGCCGGGCCGAGACCATCCTGCGACGCGCCTCGCAGCGCTGGCCCGACGGCCGCGCCTGGCCCACCGACATTCCGCGCCCGGCGCCTCAAGGGGAGCACGACCATGGGGCAACGCGATGACCCCGCGCCTGCTCGCACACGGCGCGTTCCTTGGCGAACGACCCCCACCTCACCCCGGCCCTCTCCTCCCCCGGGAGGAGGAGAGGGAGAAATGGTCGGTGCAGCCTGCGTTCCCTCTCCGTCCTACCGGGCCGTCAGGCCCGGACGGCGCAAGTGCGCCGCGCGCGTATGCGCGGAGCCAAGCGAACGGAGTGAGCGCCCGGCGTCTGAGGGAAATGAACAAGTTCGGAGGGGGACAGGGGGAGGTGGAGGAGAGAAGGCGAGCCCGACGTGGAGCGCCCGCCGATGAAGAGAACGAGATACACGAAAGGGAGAAGCAAATGACCGCACCTGTGGCGCCGCCGCCGGAACATTCTCCGCGCGCGTCCCGCGCGACATCTCCGCGCGCGTCCCACGCGACATCTCCGCGCGCGTCCCGCGCGACTATGGAGGACATCGTCGCCCTCGCGAGGGCCTTCGCGGCGGCGCGGGGGGCGACGGAGGCGCTGGCCGAGGACATCAAGGCGCTGCAGCGCAAGGCCTTGCAAAGCCGCCTCCGCGCGCTCCGCACCCGGATCGCCCAGCAGGCGGCGTCGGAGGAGGCGTTGCGTGCCGCGATCCTGGACCGGCCCGACCTCTTCATCAGACCCCGCACCGTCGCGGTGGACGGCATCAGGTTCGGGCTCCGCAAGCAGCCGGGCAGCGTTGAGGTCGGCGACGAGGCGCAGGCGATCGGGCGGCTGCGCGAGCGCTTCCCGAGCCGGGCCGAGGCGCTGATCCGCGTCAGAGAAACCCTCGATCGCGCGGCGCTCCGCAAGCTTCCGGCGGCCGAGCTCGCGCAGATCGGCGTCACCATGGAGAAGGCGACCGACGAGGTCACCATCGCCGCTGCATCCGGCGATCTCGACCGGGTCGTCGCCGCCCTGCTCGACGACGCCGCACACGCGGAATCGGCATGAGGGGAGGAAGAGTCGGCGGCACGGAACACGTGGCGAGCCGGGCCGCCCGCGCCCGCGCCGAACGCCTGTGGCACGAAACGGTCGCGCGCCCAGGCGCGCCTGAGAGCAATATCGCGCGGCCATGCACCCCTGAGGACGACAACAGCGGATCGAACGCCCGCCATCTCCCCCTGTCCCCCTCCCCCGAAGGCGGAGGGGGAACGCAGGCGGCACCGCCCGATACTCCCTCTCCGCCCCCCAGCGCCGCAAGGCGCGAGAGCCAAGTGAGCGGAGCGAACGCCCGGCGCCTGGGGGAGATGGAAAGAGTGGCGGAGAGGGCTGGGGAGAGGTGGGGGCGGGCCACGTCAAAGAAGCCTCGTCATCCTCTGAACGGGACGGCGAACGACCCTCCCCTCCCCGGCGGGCCCGCGACGCGCAAGCTGCGGGCGCTCTGGATCAGCGCGTTTCACCTGGGCCTGACCCAGGACCGCTCGGACGGCGCGCTCGTGGCCTGGCTCCGTCGCCAGAGGAGCCTCGACGCCGACACCTGCCTGAGCGCGGACGGCCTCGCCAGCGCCGTTCAGCCGTTGGAGGCTTGGCTCGCGCGCGCCGCAGGCGTGGACTGGCGGCCGCACCTCTCCCTCGGCCGGAACGGGCGGGTGCGGGAGACCCGTCACCCCCGAGCGCGGGTGTTGGAGGCGCAATGGCGCCTGCTCTACCGCCAGCGACGCGTGCGAATCGGGAGCCAGGCGGCGTTTGGCGCCTACGCTGCCCGCTTCGCCGGCCTCGGCCGCGCCGACTCCCACCTCGCACTCAGCGACGCCCAGGCCGACGCCCTGATCCGCCACCTCGGCAAATGCATCCGCGCGGCGGGCAAGGGCCATGGCTGATTTTACGCCGCTCCCCGGCGTGCTGGAGGAGATCGCGGACATCGCGGGCCGTCCGACCGCGATCGCGATGGCGCTCGCCTGGGGCGGACGCGAGATCCACATCCCGAAGCCGCTTCATCTGGCGCGCCACCCCGACCACCCCCTCGCCCGCCTGCTGGAGGCCGAGGGAACGGCGCTCAAGGTCTCGGACTACCTCGGCGGAAGCTGCATCTACCTGCCGCGCGCCCGGCGCGCCTGTGCCCTTCACCTCGCCGCCGCCGGCGCGACGCCTGCCGAGGTCGCCGCGCGCCTCGGGCTCTCCCCCAGCGCCGCCCGGCGATACATCCGCGGCGCGCCCTAGCCCGGAACGAAAGGAACACTACAGTGCCTCGGGGCAAGCGCCGGGCGCATGAGTGATATGCTTTGGGGCGGACTGTCCGGCGTTGCACGGCCGCCGTGCCATAACCACATCACGGGTGGCGGCGCCCGGCCCGCATCCCCGCGAGGGAGGGGCCGCGCCATCGCAGATTCAACAGAGGGCCACGCGCGGACGATCGGTCCATCGAGCGGCAGCCACCGGAGCCCGGTTAGAATAGGAAAGGGTACGTCGTCATGCCCCAGTCATTGCACCCCACGAAGATCGACATTGCCGACAACACACGCGCCGCGATGGTCGAGCTGCTCAACGCGCGCCTCGCCGACGCGGTGGACCTCGCAACCCAGATGAAGCAGGCCCACTGGAACGTGAAGGGCCCCTCCTTCATCGCGCTACACGAGCTCTTCGACGCCATCCACGTGGCCGTTCAGGGCCACGTCGACAACCTGGCGGAGCGCATCACGGTGCTGGGCGGCACCGCGCGCGGCACGGCTCAGGTCGCGGCGGCGGACTCGGGCCTCCCCGCCTATCCGCTGGAGATCACGGCGGGCGCCGACCATGTGGAGGCGGTGAGCGTCGCGCTCGCGACCTTCGGCAAGGGCATCCGCGCCGCCATTGCCGAAGCCGGCGATGCCGGCGACGCCGATACCGAAGACCTCTTCGTCGAGGTCTCGCGCGACATCGACAAGAACCTCTGGCTGGTCGAGGCTCACGCGCAGTCGCAGCGCTAGTGTCCGGTTTCCAACGCTTGCGCGATGTCGGGTCGATGCGTGTTCTCTCCGACCCTGCCGCTCCCACATACCGTCATGCCCGGACTCGGTCCGGGCATCTCCAGCAGCCAGGCCCGCCGGACGCTGGGCAAACACATGGATGGCCGGAACAAGTCCGGCCATGACGGTGTCGGGGGCGCCGTGCACATTGATAGAAACTTCTCGAACATGACACTAGTCCGGCCATGACGTGTCGGGGGCGCCGTGCAAGCGGCGAAAGGTAAAAATTACAAAACGAAGCCAATTTCGCATAGCCTCCTGTTTCACAACATAAAATAGAGATTTACGCCCGGCTGCGCTCCCGATCGGGACGCCGCGCCGGCGGCAAAGACCGGTTGACTTGGCCCCGCCCGATGCGTCAGGATTTTACCCATAGTGAAATGAGGGGGCGCCTCGGGGGATGGCCAAGAGTACAGCGAAGGCACGGCCGGCGGAGACGGACGCCCCCTTGGGGAAGCGGCTGCGCGACCGCCGCCAGCAGCTCGGACTGACGCTCAAGGAGGTGGCCAACGGCGCCGGCCTCTCGGTGGGTTTCATCTCCCAGATCGAACGGGGGCTCAACGCGCCCTCTCTGTCATCGCTCGCCGCCATCTCCGGCGTGCTGCGCACCCACGTCACCGAGTTCCTGACACAGCCCCGGCCGGATGCGCCCTTCACCCTGCACGGCGAGCGGCGCAGCTTCGCCATCGAGCAGCACGCGCTCCGCTACGAGCGCATTTCGGCATCCTTCCCCGGCAGCGTTCTCAACAGCGTCATCATCCACAAGCCGCCGGGGCATCGCTCCGAGTGGATCCGGCACGAGGGCGAAGAGCTTTTCTACATCCTGGAGGGGGCCATCACGGTAGAGACCGAGGACGAGAGCACCGTGCTCGAGGCCGGCTCCTCCATCCATTTCAAGTCGACGCGACGGCATTCGAGCTGGAATCACGGCACGTCGCCGGCCGTGATCCTGCATGTGTGCACATCGGATCTGTTCGGCGACCAGAACAAGCGGCCGCAAGCGGCGGACGATGCCAGACCGTCGCAGGCGGCCGAGACCGAGAATTGCGACAAGGGAGAACCATGACATGAGAGCACTACTGAAATTGCTGTCGGCAGCCTCGCTGGTGGCGGCCCTGGGCGCGGTGCCCCAGATCGTTCAGGCCGGCGGCGTGCTGCGCCTCGACGAGGTCGCGGTCGGCGAGCTCGACCCGGCCAAAGCGTCGGACTACGCCGATTCCATCCTGATGTTCAACGTCTACGATACCCTGGTCATCCCGCAGCAGGGCGCGCCCGGTCACGATCCGCATCTGGCCGCGAGCTGGTCTGGCGAAGGAACGAGCTTCACCTTCACCCTGCGCGATGACGTGAAGTTCCAGAGCGGCAATCCGCTCACCGCCGACGATGTGGTCTTCTCGCTCGACCGCATGAAGACCATTGGCCACGGGCTCTCCTACCTGTTCGTGAGCGTCGAGGGCGCCGAGGCGCTGGACGCGCATACCGTGCGTTTCAATCTTTCCGAGGCCTATGCGCCCTTCGTCTCGTCGCTGGTGCGGCTCCCCATCGTCGACAAGCAGCTCGTCATGGCCAATCTCGGCGAAGGCGAGGGCGAGATGGGGGACTGGGGGCAGGCCTTCCTATCGCAGAACGGAGGCGGATCGGGCGCCTACCGGGTGGTCTCCCACAACCCGCAGGACGAGACGGTGATGGAGAAAAGCGCCGGCTACTTCCTGCCCATCGCCGAAGCGGCGCCGGATACGGTGCGGCTTCGCTACGGGCTCGAGGCGGCGACGGTGCGCACGCTCATCGCCCAGGGCGAGCACGACATCTCCTCGCAGTGGGTGCCGCCGGAGGTGCTCCGCGCGCTTTCCGAGGGCGGCGCACAGCTGCTCACCGAGGGCGGCGTGACCGGCTTCTACATGAAGCTGAACACGACCAAGCCGCCGCTCGACGACGTGCACTGCCGCCTCGCGCTGGCCAAGGCCTTCGACTACGAGGGGGGGATCAAGATCATCGCGGTCACCGACGAAGTCTCGCAGGGGACGCTGTCGACGGGCGCGATCCCCGCCGCGATGCTGGGCGCCAACCCGAGGGAGAAGGCGCAGACGCGCGACCTCGACTCGGCGCGGCAGCATCTGGCCGAGTGCCGCTACTCGCCGGACGACTTCACCCTGCAGCTCACCTGGATCGGCGAGGTGCCGCTGGAAGAACGCTTCGCGCTCCTCATGCAGGCGAACTTCTCGGAGATCGGCATCGACTCCGAAATCAGGCGGGTGCCGTGGGCGCTCTTCTCCGAGCAGGTATCGAACGCCGAGACCTCGCCGCACGTCTCGCAGGTCTACGTCACCGCGGTGACCGGCGATTCCGATACGCTGCTCTACGGCATGTACCACTCCAGCGCGGCCGGGACGTGGCAATCGCCCGAGCACTTGAATGACGCCGAGGTGGACCGCCTGCTGGAAGCCGGGCGCACGGGGGCGACGCCGGAGGCCCGGGCGGACGCCTATTCGGCGCTCAACGACAGGCTGATAGCGATTTCGCCCACCATCTACGCCCACGACTCGCTATCGGTCTTCGCGGCGTCCAACCGGGTCAAGGTGCCGGCGCTGAGCGACCCGGCCAAGGCCTTCGGGCTCGACAGTTTCGGCTTCAGCTTCCGCCTCATGGCAATGACCGAGTAGACTTCCCACGGCGGGGCGGGCGTTCTCACTGCCTGCCCGCCCCGCTGCGTAGTATCCTGTTCGAGAAGTTCCCATGCGCTTGCACGGTGTCCCTACCGCGTCATGGCCGGACTTGTTCCGGCCATCCACGTGTTCGCCCGACTTCCGGCCGATCAGGTTGAGGGAGATGCCCGGAACAAGTCCGGGCATGACGACGAGGGTGGTAGGGCCGCTGAGGCCAAGCGCCCAAACGAGAATGTTGCGAGCTTCAGAAACAGCACAGTAGCCCGGCTTTCTCACCATGGTCTTGGTGAGAAAGCCGGGCTAGAGGCGGGCCGTGACGCCGACGCTTCTCATCTTTGTGCGGCGCGTCGGGATCTCCTGCATCGTCCTGCTGGGGGTCTCGATGCTGATCTTCGCAATCGCCCGGATCATTCCGGGCGATCCTGCACGCATTGCGCTTGGGCCGAGCGCAACCGACGAGTCGGTTGCGAAACTCAGGGCGGAGCTCCGCCTCGACGAGCCGATCGCGGTCCAGTACGGGCACTTCCTGAGCGATCTCGCGCAGGGCGACCTCGGCATCTCGCTCTACACCAACCGGCCGGTGGTGGTGGATATCGCGCAGTTTCTGCCGGCCACTCTCGAGCTCATCTTCGTCGCCGGCGCGATGATGATCGCGATCGGACTTCCGCTCGGCATCGCGTCCGCGCGCTACCGAGGCACCTGGATCGACAATTCCATCCGCGTGGTCACGTTGCTCGGGGTCTCGGCGCCGAGCTTCGTCTGGGCCATTTTCCTGATGCTGCTGTTCGCGTTCTTTCTGCCCCTCTTCCCCATCGCCGGCCGCATCACCGACACGTACAGCATCGAGGCGGTCACGGGCTTCCTGCTGCTCGACACGCTGATCGCGGGCAAACTCGGCGCCTTCGGCAACGCCGCCTGGCACATCATCCTGCCCGCCTTTGCGCTGGCGCTTTCCGGCATCGGGCAGACGGCGCGGCTCACGCGCGCCAATATGGTGGAGACCTACGACAAGCCCTTTATCGAGATGGCGCGCTCCTATGGCGTGCCGGATCGCCGCATCGCGCGCCGCTACGCCTTCAAGCCGTCGCTGATCCCGTCGCTCACGATCATCGGGCTCGATTTCGCGGCCATGCTCGGCAACGCCTTTCTCGTCGAGGCGGTGTTCGCCTGGCCGGGCCTCTCGCGCTACGGAGTCTCGGTCATCCTGCGCAAGGACCTGGATGCGATCGTCGGCACCGTGCTCATCATCTCGGCGACCTTCCTCATCATGAACCTCATCGTCGATGTGCTGGTCACGTTCATCAACCCGCGCATCCGCTACGCGCGAGCACGCTCATGAGGCGGGCCGTCGCGATCCTGGCCTCGAACCCGCTGTCGCTGCTGGGGCTGATCCTGATCGGCATCATCCTGATCTGCGCGGTCTTCGCGGACTTCATCGCCCCCTTCCCCGAGCATCGCGGCGCGGTCGTGGACTTCGCCAACTTCAACCAGCCGCCCAAGTGGCCGCATCTCATGGGGACCGATCTGGTCGGCCGCGATCTCTTCAGCCGCGTCATCTACGCCTATCGGATATCTCTGATCCTGGGCGCGGTGGTGCTCGGCATCGCGGTCCCCGTCGGAGTCACGGTCGGGCTGATCGCGGGCTACTTCGACCGCTATACCGAGTTCGCGCTGATGCGCGTGACCGACGTCTTCCTCTCCGTCCCGCCGCTGGTGCTCGCCATGTCGATCATGGGCGTGCTGGAGCCGACGCTGATCAACGGGATGCTGGCGGTCACCGCGATGTGGTGGCCGTGGTACGCGCGGCTCGTCTACAACATGACACGGGGGGAGAAGGAGGAAGGCTACGTGCTCGCCGCCGAGGTGATCGGCGCCTCGCGCCTGCATGTGATGTTCCGCGAGATCTTGCCGAACTGCTTCCCCTCCATCGTCACCAAGATGACGCTCGACCTCGGCTTCATCATCCTCATTGCCTCCTCGCTCTCCTTCCTCGGCCTCGGCGTGCAGCCGCCGACACCCGACCTCGGCTCGATGGTGGCCGACGGCGCGAAGTACCTGCCAGATTCCTGGTGGCTCACCATCTTCCCGAGCCTCGCCATCCTGATCGCGGTGTTCGGCTTCAACCTCATCGGCGACGTCTTGCGCGAGCTCTTCGGGGCCGACCAATGACCGTGCCGACGCTCGATATCCGGGACCTCCGGCTCGGCTTCAAGACCTACGACGCCTATGTCGAGGTGCTGCACGGGATCTCGCTCTCCATCCAGCCGGGCGAGCGGGTCGCGCTGGTGGGCGAATCCGGCTCCGGCAAGTCGGTGACCGCGCGTATCGTGTTGGGGCTCTTGCAGCTGCTGCGCTCGGCACGCATCTCCGGCAGCGTGGTCTTCGAAGGGCGCGACCTCGACCGGCTGTCGGCGCGGGAGCGCCGCCGGCTGCGGGGCACGCAGATGACCATGGTGTTTCAGGACCCCACCTCGTCGCTCAATCCCGTCTACCGCATCGGCACCCAGTTCCACGAAGTGCTCAGGCGCGCCGAGCCTCGGATCACCGAGCAAGCGGCCCGGCAGCGGGCGGCGCAGATGCTCTCGGAAGTCTCCATCGACGACCCGGACCGAGTCTTCGACTCCTACGCCTTCCAGCTTTCGGGCGGGATGAACCAGCGCGTGATGATCGCGATGGCGCTCGCCAACGAGCCCGCGCTGCTCATCGCCGACGAGCCGGGCACCGCGCTCGACGTGACGGTGCAGGCGCAGACGCTCAAGCTGATGCGCGAGCTCGTCGAGCATCACCGCACGTCGGTGCTGTTCATCTCCCACAACCTCGGCGTGGTGCGCGAGTTCGCGGACCGCGTCTACGTCATCTACAAGGGGCGGATCGTCGAGCAAGGGCCGTGCGCTTCGGTCTTCGAGCGCCCCGGCCACGCCTACACGCGGGCGCTCATGGCGGCGGTGCCGCGCATCACCGGCGGCGGGCTGCCGGACATCGATGACGAGCCGCGCGACTTCTCGGAGCCCCTGGTCGTGCACGAGACCGGCGGAGGCGCCCCATGAACCCGCCGATCCTCGAGGTGCTGGGTCTCACCAAAATCTTCCGGCTCGAGGATCGCGAGATCCCCGCCCTCATCGATGTGTCGTTCGATGTCAGGGTCGGCGAGTGCCTTGCCATCGTGGGCGAGTCCGGTGCCGGCAAGACCACCGTCGCCAACCTCATCCTCGGCGTCTATCCGCCGACATCGGGCACAGTCCTGATGCACGGCGCCGCCTTGCCCGCCCGGCGCCGGCGCGAGCACCGGCGCGCCATCCAGCTCGTGCAGCAGAACCCGCTCTCCACCCTCAACCCGAAACGCACCGTCGGCGCCTCGCTCCGCCTCGCCCTCGATGTGCACCGCATCGGCGAGCGGCGGGAACGGCCGGAGATCGTGGCGACGCTCCTCGAAGAAGTGGGCCTGCCCGGGGAATTCGCGCGGCGCTATCCCGCGGCACTCTCCGGCGGGCAGCGGCAGCGCGTCGCGGTCGCCCGTGCGCTGGCCTGCCGCTCGGAGCTGGTGGTCCTCGACGAGCCCACATCCTCGCTCGACGTGCTGGTGCAGGCCCGCGTCCTCAGGCTGCTGCAGGAACTGCGGCCCAGGCGCGGCCTCACCTACCTCTTCATCACCCACGACCTCTCGGTGGTGCGCAACTTCGCCGATCGGGTCGCGGTGTTCGAGAAGGGGCGGCTCATCGAGACCGGCGTCACCGAGACCCTGTTCGCGGCGCCCCAACAGGCTTACACACGGCGCCTCATCAGCGCGGTGCCGGTCGTCACCCGCGAAGAGGAGGCCGTGCGGGACGCACTCGCGCAGGGAGAGCTCCAGCCGTGACCGAAGCTGCGCGCGTCATCCCGGCTCGGCGCAATCGCCGCGCTCCGTATTCTTTTCCTTTGACCGTGGGAGTCCATTAATGGCTGCAAGATCCATCCGCGTCGCGACCGACGTCGGCGGAACCTTCACCGACCTCCTTGTTTTCGAGACCGACGGCGACACCGGCGAGGCCGTCGTCCGCAGCGCGAAGACCGACACCACCCCCGCAGGCTACGAGGAAGGCGTGTTCGACGTCATGGCGAAGGCGGGCGTCGCGGCGGACTCGGTGGGCTTCCTCGCCCATGGCACGACGGTGGTCATCAACGCGCTGACCGAGCGCACCGGCGTCAGGGTCGGCCTCATCACGACGCAGGGGTTTCGCGACACGCTGGAGATCGCGCGCGGCAACCGGCCCGACTTCTTCAACCTGCACTATCAAAAACCCGAGCCCTTCGTGCCGCGCAACCTGCGCCGCGAGCTGCCCGGCCGCATCGACTACCACGGGCAGGAGATGCACCCCATCGATCTCTCACCGCTACCGGAGATCGTCGCGGACTTTCAGGCCGAAGGCGTGGAGGCGGTCGCGATCTGCTTTATCCACGCCTACGCGAACCCCGCGCACGAGCAAGCCGCTCTCGCCGAGCTCAACCGGCTCTGGCCGGAGGTCTCCGCCATCTCATCCCACCAGATCACGCGCGAGTGGCGCGAATACGAGCGCACCAGCACCGCCGTCCTCTCGGCCTACGTGCAGCCGGTGGCGGAAAGCTACCTCCAGCGCCTAGACGCCGGCCTCGCCGAGCGCGGCTTCGGCGGCGGCCTTTACATCATGCAGTCCAACTGCGGCGTGGATTCCGTCGACACCGTCTCGCGCATCCCCATCACGATGGTTGAATCGGGGCCGGCGTCGGGCGTCTGGGGCGCGGCGGAGCTCGGCCGGCTGATCGGCGAGCCCAACGTGCTCGCGCTGGACATCGGCGGCACGACCGCCAAGTGCTCGCTGATCGAGGACGCCGATGTCAGAATCAAGACCGACTACTGGATCGGGCGGACCCGCGCCAGCGCGGGCTACCCCGTCATGGTCCCGGTCGTCGATCTGGTGGAGATCGGCAACGGCGGCGGCTCCATCGCCTGGGTCGACGACTTCGGCAAGCTGCGCGTGGGCCCGCGCTCCGCCGGGGCTGCGCCGGGCCCGGCCGCCTACGGGCGCGGGGGGACCGAGGCGACCGCGACCGATGCCAATCTCTGGCTCGGCCGCATCAACCGCGACTATTTTTGCGGCGGCACGGTGCAGGCCGACATGGACGCGGTGGAAAGGGCCATCGAGGCGGTGGGATCGCGGCTCGGCGTGGACGCCGACGAGGCCGCCCGCGGCATCGTGCGCATCGCCAACAACAACATGGTCAACGCGCTCAAGCTGGTCTCCGTCAACCGCGGCTTCGACCCGCGCGACTTCACGCTGATCGCGTTCGGCGGCGGCGGCGCGATGCACGCGGTGGCGCTGGCGCAGGAGCTCGGCGTCACCAAGGTGGTGGTGCCGGCCGACGCCTCGGTGTTCTCCGCCTGGGGCATGCTGATGTCCGACCTGCGCCGCGACGATGTGGTCACCCTCCTCGTCGATCTCACTGCCGGGAACGCCGCCGCCATCGAGGCCGCGTTCGGCGAGGCGGAGGAGCGCGCGCGGAGCCGCTTTGCGGACGAAGGCATCGCGGCGTCTGCGGTCAAGCTCGCGCGCCTCGGCAAGTTCCGCTACCAGAACCAGGAGCACACCACCGAGGTGCCGCTGGAGACCGGACCCGTGACCGCCGAAGGCATCGCCGCCATCGAGGCCGCCTTCCACGAGACCTACGAGCGCGAATACACGTACGGGCTCGACGCCCCGGTCGAGATGGTGGGCTTCCACGTCGTCGCCACGGTCGACATCGGCAAGCTCAGCATGACCCGGCGCGAGTCGACGGGACGGCCGCTCGAAGACGCGCAGAAGGGCACGCGCCGCGTCGACTACGCGCTGGAAGGCCTGCGCGAGGCGGCGATCTACGACGGCGAGCGGCTGGAGCCCGGCATGGCTTTCGAGGGACCCGCCATCGTCGAGGATTCTGGGACCACGGTCGTCGTCCACCCCGGCAACCACGCCGAGGTGGACGACTTCGGCAATATCCGCATTCATATCCGCAACTGAACGAGACGGCGGCAGCACCATGACAACGATGACCACGATCACGAACGATCCGATCACGCTTGAGATCATCCAGAACTCGCTGCAGAGCGCGGCCGACGAGATGTTCGCGGCCATGAAGAAGACGGCGATGAGCTCGATCATCTACGAGGTGCTCGACATGGGCACCGGGATCACGGACGCGAAGGGCGAAATCGCCTGCTCGGGCGCCGGCATTCCGGCCTTCGTCGGCGTGCTCGACAAGGCGGTGACGGTGATCGTCGAGAAGTTCGACGAACCCGGCGCGGTCGAGCCCGGCGACGTCTTCGTCACCAACGACCCCTATTACGGCGGGGTGACGCACCTCAACGACATCGTCGTCGTGATGCCGGTCTTCATCGAAGACCGCATCATCGCCTGGACCGCGAACATCGCGCACAACTCGGACGTGGGCGGCATGGCGCCGGGCTCGCTCACTGGCGAGGCGACGGAAATCTTCCAGGAGGGGCTCCGGCTGCCCGCCATCAAGATGATCTCCAGGGGCGAGCCGATCCAGCCGGTGCTGGAGATCATCAAGGTCAACTCGCGCATGCCCGACGTGCTCGAAGGCGATGTCTGGGCCGCGATCGCCTCGGTGCGCATCGGCACCGCCCGCCTCGCGGAGATCGCCGAGAAGTACGGCGCCGCCACCTTCGAGCAGGCAATGACGTCGTTCATGGACTATGGCGAGCGGGTGTCGCGCTCGGCGCTCACGTCGCTTCCCAAGGGCACCTTCACGCTCGCCGAGGAACAGGACGACGGCCAGGTCTTCAACGTCACGATCACGATCGCGGACGACGAATTCGTCGTCGACCTGCGGGACAACCCGGATCAGGCGACCAATCCCGTCAACACCAGCCGGGACGGCGTGATGGTGTCGGCGCAGATGATCTTCAAGTCGCTGACCGACCCCTATTCGCCGTGCAACGCCGGCTCCTTCCGCCCGATCCGCCTGCTGACGCGCGAGGGCTCGGTGTTCCACGCCGAGGAGCCCGCGCCCGTCGGCTTCTACTACGAGATCGACCTGCGCGCGTACGACCTGATGTGGCGCTGCCTCGCGCAGCACATGCCGGAGCGCCTGGCCGCCGGACACTTCGCGTCGGTGTGCGGCACCTTCATCGGCGGCATCCACCCCGATACCGGCCGCCAGTACACGATCATCGAGCCGCAGCTCGGCGGCTGGGGCGGCCGCGAGGGGATGGATGGGAACAACGCCATGTTCTGCGGCTTCCACGGCGAGACCTTCAACTGCCCGGCCGAGATCAACGAGGCGCGAAACGGACTCTACGTCGATCAGATGGCGCTCAACGTCGAGCCGGGCGGCGAGGGCCAGTTCACCGGCGGGCGCGGCATCGTGATGGACTATCGGGTGCGCGCGAACGACGGCTTCCTGACCATGGGATACACGCGCTCCAAGTTCCCGGCCTGGGCGCTCGACGGCGGAAACGAAGGCTCCCCCAACTACGTCGACTTCATCCCGCGCGAGGGCGAGCGCCAGCGCTTCGCCTTCGTCTCGGGCCTCAAGACGCAGAGGGACGACGTGATCCGCGTCGTCACCGGCAACGGCGGCGGCTTCGGCGATCCGAAGAAGCGCGATCCCGACCGCGTGCGCCGGGACGTGAGGAACGGCCTCATCAGCGCCGAGCGTGCGCGGGAGGTCTACGGCGTGACAATCGAGCAAGTCGAGACAATCGATCCAGACAACGGGAGGACCGCATGAAGGCCAACGCCCCCCTCAAGCTGATGTATCTCAACCCGGTCGGCACCGAGGCTTACGATGCCGTCTTCGCCGACATGGCGCGCACCTACAAGCTGCCGGGCACGGAGGTCCACATCGCCTGCCTGGCGGACGCGGGCGGTGGCTTCACCCATATCGAGTACCGCTCCTACGAGACCATCGTCTCGCGCGGCATCATCCAGGCGACGCGGCAGGCGGCGCGCGAAGGCTTCGACGCGCTCGCCATCGGCTGCTTCTACGACACCGCCCTGCACGACGCCCGCGAGATCTCGGGCGAGATGGTCGTGACCGCGCCCTGCCTTGCTTCGTGCGAAATCGCGGCGAGCCTCGCCAACCGCTTCGGCATCATCGTGGGCCGGCGCAAGTGGGTGAACCAGATGAACGCCGTCGCCCGCGAGCACGGCTATGGCGAGCGGCTCAGCGGCTTCTATCACGTGGAGCTCGGCGTCAACGACTTCCAGGCCGATCACGCGGAGACCGAGCGGCGCCTGGTCGCGGCCGGGAAGCGCGCGGTGGAAGAGGACTACGCCGAAGCGCTGATCCTCGGCTGCACGCTCGAGATCGGCTTCTACCGCGAGATCGAGAAGGCCGTGGGCGTGCCGGTGATCGACCCCTCCATCGCGGCGATGAAGCGCGCCGAGTATGCCGCGAATCTCAAGCGCCAGTGCGGCTGGGTGCCGAGCCGGATGTGGTCCTGCGAGCCGCCGCCGGAAGAGGAGATCGCCCGCTTCGGCGGCTTCGACGAGGGCGACGCCTTCGCCCAGCGCCTGGTCGTCGAGGCGGAGTGACGGCGCCCAGCCCTCGCCGGTCTGCTTAGCCCGCCCCGTCTGCCACGGGATCGAAATCGGCCGTGGGCGCGCGGCAGTCGGGGCAGCACCAGTCGTCGGGCAGATCCTCGAAGGCTGTGCCGGGCGGTGTGTCGCGCTGCGCCTCGCCCTTGGCGGGGTCGTAGACGTAGCCGCACCAGCGGCACCGATAGCGCGTCATGGAAGCCCTCGCCGGGGCATGGCTGCGGGCGAAACGCACGGCCGGCCCGCCATGAGCCGGCCCGGCCGCACGCCGTCGTCTCGACTAGTGAACGCCGAGCTTCTCGGCCGCCATCTGCGTTCCCTTGATACGGGACTCGATCTTCTGGAAGGTCACGTCGCGCGCGTAATCGGGCGAGCCGTGGTTGGGCTTCACGTCGATGCTGAAGGGCGAGAAGCCGCAATCGTCGGTTGAGGCGATCTGCTCCTTCGGCAGGTGATTGGCGGCCGCGACGAGCTGCTCGCACACCTCCTCGGGCGATTCGACCCGCGGGTTCTGCGGGTTGACGACGCCGATATAGGCCATCTGCGTGACGCCGTTCGCGTCGGTCCGGATGCTCGCCGCGATGTCCTTGTAGACCTGCTCCTGGTTCCGTTCGCTCTTGAACTGGATCATGAAGTAGCCGGCATTCAGCTGGAACATGCTCGGCAGCAGGTCGTTGTAGGGCACATCGGCGCTGTGCACGGAATCGCAGTCGCCGCCGGGGCAGGTGTGGATGCCGATGTTCACCCGTTCCTCCGCCGTGAAGCGGTCGAGCACGCCGTTGATGAGAGCGATGAAGTGGGGAAGCATCTCGCGGCCGGTCCAGGGGTTGCGCGAATCGTTGCGGCAGGAGAGCCGGCCTTCGGTGAAGTCGATCGAGACCCTGACGGCGCCGGCAGCGAAGGCGGCGCGCACGTCCTTCTCGCATTCGTCGATCAGGTCGGCCTCGAACGCCGCGCGCGAGTAGCCCTCGATCTCCTCGTCGAGGGGATAGAGCAGCGCCAGCATCGAGGGCGCGATGACCGCCTGCTTCATCGGCTTCGTCGCGGACTTGATCGAGAGCTTGAGGGAATCGGCGGCGAAGCTCTTGTAGCGGAAGGGGCCGCCGGTGAGCCGCGGCAGCTGGCGGTTGTGACCGTCGGCGAAGATGGCGAAATACTGGCCGCCGCCCCCCAGATGGTCGGCAAGGCCCGTCCCCGCCAGGGTGTCGGTGATCGGATAGGTCGCGAAGCTCGACCAGCGCTGCTCGCCGTCGGAAACGATGGGCGAGCCTGTCGCTTCCATGCGCGCGATCGAATCGCGCACGGCCTCTTCCTGCTCGGCCTCCAGGTCGGCCTTCGAAATCTCGCCCGCGTCGTAGGCGGCATACGCGGCCTGGAGCTTGGAGGGCCGGGGCAGCGAGCCCACGGGTTCTGTCGGAATTCCGGTGGCAGCGCGCGGATCGTAGGCCATTGGTGCTCTCCCTGTATCTGGCGATGTGTGCCGCCATGGTCCCATATCGGCGGCGCGACACACAATAAGTGGTTGGTGCGACGCGGCCGACGTCCCCATCTGCGTGCCCCGCACCTTGGTGCGATGGGCAGCGCCGCCGGCTGACGTCATGGTACGGGCATGGCCGGCCCCGACTCTGACGACCGAAATTCCATGAATAAGGAGCGAGCGCGCCCTACCCTCCTCCCCTACCAGGCCCGCTGGTTGGCGGACGGTGCCGGCCTCAAGGTGATCGAGAAGGCGCGGCGCGTGGGCATCTCCTGGACGGAGGCCTACGACGCGGTGATGCACGCGGGCGCCGACGGCGGCGGCAACGTCTACTACCAAGCCTACAACTGGGAGATGACCCGGGGCTTCATCGCGGATTGCGCCGACTGGGCGCAGACGCTGCAGTTGACGGCCGGCTCTCTCGGCGAAACTCTGATTGACGAAGGCCAGCGCATCCAAGCCTTTCGCATCGCCTTCGCCTCGGGCCGCGAGATCCTCGCCATGACCTCGGCACCCCGCGCCTTTCGCTCCAAGGGCAGGCCCGGCGACCTCGCCATCATCGACGAGGCGGCCTTCGTCGACGATCTCGGTCAGGTCCTCAAGGCGGCGATGGCCTTCCGCGTCTGGGGCGGGCGGGCGCATGTCATCAGCACCCACAACGGCGAGGCCAATCCCTTCGCCACGCTCTGCCGCGACCTGCGCGAGGGCGCGCGCCCGGGCTCGCTGCATCGCATCACGCTGGAGGAGGCACTGGCGGAGGGCCTCTTCCGCAAGATCGCTGCGGCCCAGGGCCGGCCCTGGTCGCCCGCAGCCGAGGCCGCCTGGGAAGCCGAGATCAGGGCGGAGTACGGCACTCATGCGCCGGAAGAGCTCGACTGCATCCCCGCTGCCGGCGGCGGCGCCTGGCTCGGCTGGGAGGCGATCCGCGCCTGCGAGGACCACGCCGCCGGCGATCCCGCCACCTTCGCCGGCGGTTCCACCACGATCGGTGTGGACGTGGCGAGGCGCCGCGATCTCTGGGTCGCCGCGGTGCTGGAGCAGGTGGGCGACGTGCTCTGGCTGCGCGAACTGGCGGTGCAACAGGGCATCCCCTTCAGCGCGCAGCGGGCGATCGTGGGCGACCTGGCCGCGCGCTATCGGCCCACCTGCATCGCCGTCGACCAGACCGGCATGGGCGAGGCCGTGGTGGAACAGCTGCAGGAGGACCTCGGCCGGACCACCGTGGAGGGCGTGTTGATGACCGGTCCGCGCCGGCTCGACGTAGCCACCGCGCTGCGGGAAGCGGTGGAGGACAGGCGGCTCCGCATCCCGCCCGACGGCGACCTGCGCCGCGACCTCCACGCCGTCCGCGCCGAGGCCGGGCTGACCGGGGCGCCGCGCCTCATGGCGGAGCGTTCGGGCACCGACGGCCACGCCGACCGCTTCTGGGCGCTTGCGCTCGCCTGCGCCGCCGCCCGCACCGCGGCCACCGCGCCCATCGAGGGCGCCACCGCCGGCCCCCGTGCCGCCACCCTCGCGGGATTCTATTGAGGGGCGCACGTCGCGCCCTCTCCGCCCTCGGGCTGCCGTGGCACGTCATTGGAAATTCACATTCCCGGCCCAACAAAACGATACTTGTCCCAATACCGCGGCGTTCACATCTCTTGATTGTAGGCCCCACCCGGTGCGGTGCCGGCTCTGACAGACCCGCCTCACCCGCCGCGTGGCAGGGCGCGAAAACGAGGATCGCGAAGCGAAGGGGATGCAAGCCATGGCAGACGAGATCGACGGCGAAGAAGAGAAATTCGGCACCCGGGCCGGCGAAACGTTTGAAGGCGGCGACGGCTTCGCCGTCTATGACCTGGCTGGGGGAGACGACAGGGCGCACTATCGAGGCGGCGACCACGCCTTCCTCCTGGGCGGAAGCGGCGACGACCGGTTGGAAAGCAACGGCGTTAACGATGTCATCATGGGTGGCAGCGGCGACGACACAATCAACGCCATGGGGCGCGCCAGTGTCGTCCGCGGCGGCAGCGGCGACGACTTCATCCTCGGCACCCTCGGAGACGACTGGCTGACCGGCGACGCCGGCAACGACACCATCGACGGCTCAGGCGGAGGCGATTTCATCGCCGGCCGCGACGGCAACGACCTCCTGTACGGCCGCGGCGGGGACGACTGGATCATCGGCGGCCCCGGCAACGACCGCATGTCCGGCGGGGACGGCAGCGACGTCTTTCATATCCATGCCGGCAACGGCCACGACACCATCTTCGACTTCCGCGGCCACGAGGACATCCTGGACCTCCGGGCATTGGGCACGCCGTTCACCTGGGCAGAGTTGAGCGCCCGGTTCGCCACTGCGGACAACGGCCGGGATACGGTGATCGACCTGAGCGCCTGGGACGGCGAAACGATCACGCTCCGCAACATCAGGCCGGCGTACCTCAGCGAAGACATGTTCTGGCTGCCGTACCCCGAGTTCCCTGCGGGCGTTCTGTTCGAAGAAGTGGGCTTCTACGTTCCCGGCACCACCACCTTTGTCGGCTACCCCGGCGCCGATGACCTGGTCGCAGGCGGAAGCGCCGACATCATATTCGGCGGTGAGGGCGACGACTCGCTCGCCGGCGGCGGCGGCAACGACCGGATCTTCGGCGGCGAAGGGCGCGACACGCTGGACGGCAACAGCGGCAACGACCGCCTGATCGGCGGCGAAGGGCGCGACACGCTGGACGGCGGGGAAGGCAGCGACTGGCTCAGCGGCGGCACCGGCACCGATACGCTGACGGGTGGCGCCGGGGCCGACACCTTCGCCTATTTCGCCGGCCATGGAAGCGACACGATCACCGACTTCACCGACGGCGAAGACGTGATCGACCTGAGTTTGCTCGACTCCATCTCGGGCTTCGATGACCTGAGCGCGATCCAGCTCGGCTCGTTCGTTGCGATCGACCTGGGCGGCCACGGCGGAGGCACCATCGCGCTCGAGAATTTCGATATCGAAGACCTGGACGAGACGGATTTCATGTTCTACGCGCCTCCCGTTGCCGATCCCGCACAGGACGGCATGTAGCCGGTAGGCACGGGCTACTTAGGCCCGCGCGACTCTACATTCCGCGCACACGACCCGGTGGGCGTGCGCGCCTGTCTTACCGCGCGCGGTACCTTTCAGGCCCGCGCGACCCGCACCATGGTGCGGTGCACAGGGCGCAACGGGTCCGCGATGATCGGGCCATGATGAACGCCCGATCCTTCGCTTCTCTCCCGACAGCCGGGAGCCGCTCCTGATGGCGGCGACCGGTCTGGCCGGGCGGCTCCGACGGCTGCTCCCGCCCTCCCGCGCGCGCGCGCCGGCGGGGCCGCCCTTGGGCGAGGTCGCCGCCGCCAGCATCGCCGGCCGCCTCCAGCCCTATATCGGCGAGCTGCCGCTCAACCCGCGCCAGCCGTCGCGCTACGCCGATCGCTACCGCGACGAAGGCCACGCGCTCCAAATCTATCGCGACACCCTGCGGGACGAGCGCTGCCAGGCGGCCCTCGACCAGCGCCTCGACGCCGCCATCGCGCGGCCCTGGACGGTCGAGCCCGGCGGCGATGCGCCGGAAGACCGCGCCGCGGCGGACGACCTCGCCCGCCAGCTCGCGGGCGTGGGCTTCGACGCCGTCAGCCGCCAGCTCCTGCACGGGGTCTGGTACGGCTACGCCATCGCCGAGGCGCTCTGGGCCCGCGAGGCGGACCGTGTCGTGCTCGACCGCCTTGTGGTCCGCGCGCCGGACCGCTTCCGCTGGTCGGCGGAAGGCCAGCCCCTGCTCCGCACCGAGACCCAGCCCCTGGGCACGCCGCTACCGGAGGGGAAGTTCGTCGTCCTCCGCCGCCCCGGCGAGCACGGCGACCTGCCTCATGGGCCCGGCCTCGCGCGCTGGTGCTTCTGGCCGGTCTGGCTCAAGCGCCACGGGCTCAAGTTCTGGTCAGTCGCGCTCGAAAAGTTCGGTGCCCCCGGCGTCAAGGGCACGTATCCGAGGAACGCGAGCGCCGAGCAGAAGGTCGACCTGCTGGATCTGGTCCAGTCCTTCGCCACAAACCTCGGCGTCATCCTGCCCGAGGGGCAGGAGATCGAGATCGTCGAGAGCGCGCGCCGCGCCGGCGGGGATTTTCAGGCCTTCGTCGCCTATCTCGACCGCGCCATATCCACCACGATCCTCGGGCAGTCCGCCACCACCGACATGGGGCCCTGGCGCGGCACCGCCGAGGTGCAGCGCGACGTGCGCGACGAGACCGTCGCCGCCGACTGCCGCCTGCTCGACAGCGCGCTGAACGGCACCATCGCCCTCTGGCTCACGCGCTGGAACCACCCGAACGCGGCGACGCCCCGCATCCGCCGCGACGCATCGCCGCCCGAGGACCTCGACGCGCGCGCCCGCCGCGAGGCCGTCATCGCCCAAACCAGCGGCCTGCGCCCGACCCGCGCACACATCGAGCGCACCTATGGCGGCGGGTGGGAGGAAGCACCGGGAGGGCCGCCGCGGGCATAGACGACGGCCGAACGTCGAGCGTCACCACGGCCCCGGAGGACTCACGAAGCAGCGTATTCGAGAAGCAGGTCCTTGGCCTCGACGGATTGTCCCGCCGCCACGTGCAACGCCGCGACTGTGCCGTCGCGCTCGGCGTGGAGGGCGGTTTCCATCTTCATCGCCTCGATGGTCATCAGGAGGTCGCCGGCCACCACCGAACGCCCGCTCGCGACCGCCACCGAGGCGACGACACCGGGCATCGGGGCGGAGACGTGGCACGGGTTGGCCGGATCGGCCTTGGGGCGGCGGACGACGCTCGCCGATGCCTCGCGGTTCTCGACCTTGACGGTGCGCGGCTGGCCGTTCAGCTCGAAGAAGACGCGCACCGCGCCCTCCTCGTCGGTCTCGCCCACGGCCAGGCAGCGGATGACCAGCGTGTGCCCGCGCTCGATCTCGACCGAGATGTCGCGCCTGGGCGCGAGCCCGTAGAAGAACACGTCGGTCGGCAAGGCGGACACCGGGCCGTACAGATCGTGCCGCGCCGCGTAGTCCGCGAACACCTTGGGATAGAAGAGCCAGGAATAGACGTCCTCGTCCGAGAGCGACCAGCCGGTCTCCTCCTCCGCCCGCGCGCGCTCGGCCGCGAGGTCCGCCGGCGGGAGGATGGCGCCGGGGCGGCCCTCGATCGGTTTCTCGCCCTTCAGGATCTTGCTGGCCAGCGGCTCGGGGAAGCCGCCCGGCATGCGGCCGAGCTCGCCCCGAAAGAGGCCGACGACGGAGTCGGGGAAGGCGATCTCGCGGTCGGGGTCTTCGACATCGGCCCGCGTGAGGCCGCCGGAAACCATCACGAGCGCCATATCGCCGACCACCTTGGAGGTCGGCGTCACCTTCACGATGTCGCCGAACATGCGGTTGATCTCGGCGTAGGCCTCGGCCACCTCGTGCCAGCGTTCGGCGAGGCCCAGCGCGCGCGCCTGCTCGCGCAGGTTCGTGAACTGCCCGCCCGGCATCTCGTGCAGGTAGACCTCGGAGGCCGGTGCGCGCATGTCGGTCTCGAACGCGGCGTACTCCGCGCGCACCACCTCCCAATAGTCGGAGATTTCGCGCACATACGCGGGGTCGAGGCCGGTGTCGCGCGGCTGGCCGCGAAGCGCCTCCACCACCGAGCCCAGGCAGGGCTGCGAAGTGAAGCCCGAGAGGCTGTCCATCGCGAGGTCCACCGCATCCACGCCCGCATCCACCGCCGCCAGCACGCTGGCTGCGGCGATCCCGGACGTGTCGTGGGTGTGGAAGTGAACCGGAAGCCCGGTCTCCTCCTTCAGCGCGTGGACCAGCTCGCGGGCGGCGGCGGGCTTCACCAGCCCCGCCATGTCCTTGATGCCGAGGATGTGCGTGCCCGCGTCGCGCAGATCGCGGGCCATGGCGAGGTAGTACGCGAGGTCGTAGCGGCTGCGGCGCGGGTCATGCAGGTCGCCGGTGTAGCAGATCGCGGCCTCGCAGAGACGCCCGGTCTCCAGCACCGCATCGATCGCGACGCGCATGTTCTCGACCGAGTTCAGGGGGTCGAAGATGCGGAAGAGATCGATGCCAGACTCCGCCGCGCGGGCCACGAAACCCTCGACCACGTTATCCGGGTAGTTGGTGTAGCCGACCCCGTTGGAGGCACGCAGCAGCATCTGCAGCAGAATGTTGGGCACCTGCGTGCGCAGGCGCTCCAGGCGCTCCCACGGGCACTCGCCCAGGAAGCGCAGCGCCACGTCGAAGGTGGCGCCGCCCCAGCATTCGAGCGAGAAGAGCTGCGGCAGGTTGTGGGCGTAGGCGTCGGCGACCTGGCAGAGATCGTGGGTGCGCATCCGGGTCGCGAGCAACGACTGGTGGGCGTCCCGCATGGTGGTGTCGGTGACGAGCACGGGCGTGCGCCCCAGCATCCATGCTGCGACCGCCTCCGGCCCCTCGGCGTCGAGCAGCGCCTTCGCCCCGGCCGCCGGCTCCTTCGCGTGGAGCGGCGGCGGATGGGGGTTGCGGGCATGGGCGGGCGGCGCGGGCCGGTCCTTCACTTCCGGGTGGCCGTTGACAGTGGTCTCGGCGATGTAGCGAAGCAGGCGGCTCGCCCGGTCGCGCGGGCGGGCAAAGGCGAGAAGCTCCGGGTTGTTGTCGATGAAGCGGGTCGTCACCTGGCCTTGACGGAATGCCTCGTCGCTCACGAGGCGCTCGAGAAAATCGATGTTGGTCGCGACCCCCCTGATCCGGAACTCCTGGAGCGCGCGGCGCATGCGGTTGATCGCGCCCTCGCGCGACGACGCCCACGCGGTGACCTTCTCCAGCAGAGAATCGTAATGGCGGGTGATGACCGCGCCCGTGTACGCGGTGCCACCATCCAGGCGAATGCCGAAGCCGGTGGCGGCGCGGTAGGCGGTGATCCGCCCGTAATCGGGAATGAAGCGGTCGAGCGGGTCCTCGGTCGTGATCCGGCACTGCACAGCGTGGCCCCGCAGCGCGATGTCGTCCTGCGGCGGGCAGGCATCATCCGGCGCATCCCCGATGGCCCCGCCCTCGGCGATCCGGATCTGGGCCCGCACCAGGTCGATGCCGGTCACCTGCTCGGTGACCGTGTGCTCCACCTGAATGCGCGGATTCACCTCGATGAAATGAAAGTTGCCGGTGTCGAGATCGTGCAGGAACTCCACCGTGCCCGCGTTGAGGTAGTCGGCTTCCTGCGCGATGGCGAGGGCGTACCCGGTGAGCGCCTCGCGCTCCTCCGGGCTGAGGACGGGGGCGGGGGCGCATTCCACGATCTTCTGGTTGCGTCGCTGCACCGAACAATCGCGCTCGAAGAGGTGGACAATCCGGCCGTGGCCATCCGCCAGCACCTGGACCTCAAGGTGGCGGGCGCGGCGGATGAAACGCTCGAGGTAGATATCGTCCTTGCCGAAGGCAGCGTCCGCCTCCCGCCGTGCGGCGAGAAGGGCGGCCTCGAACTCGTCCTCGGTCTCGACGATCCGCATGCCGCGACCGCCGCCGCCCCAGCTTGCCTTGAGCATGCCGGGGAAGCCCACGGCGCGAACGAGGGCGAGCGCCTCGGCGGTTTCCGCAGGCAGCGCGTCCGTCGCCGGCACCGTCGGCACGCCGGCACGGGCCGCGATGGCCCGCGCGGACACCTTGTCGCCGAGCAGGCGCAGCGTCTCGGGCCGCGGGCCGATGAAGGCGATCCCCGCTTCGGCGCAGGCCTCGGCGAACTCGGGCGATTCGGAGAGGAAGCCGTAGCCCGGATGGATGGCATCGCTCTCCGTCTCGACCGCGACGCGGATGATGTCGTCCACCGCCAGGTAGGCGGTGACGGGGCCCCGCCCCTCGCCGATGCGGTAGGACTCGTCCGCCTTGAAGCGATGGAGGGAGAGGTGATCCTCTTCGGCGAAGACCGCGACCGTGGCCTTGCCCATCTCATAGGCGGCGCGCAGGACGCGAATGGCGATCTCGCCCCGGTTCGCCACCAGTATTCGTTCGAAGCCGCTCATCGATCCACCCGCTCGCCCGACCGCCGGGTGTGGGCCTTCTACACGGATGTCTTACTCCGTGGAAGACGGTGGCGCGCCGCTACCGACCCCCATTTCGCGCAGCACGGCCTCCGCCGCCTCGACGAAACGGGCCATGGTGTCGGCACGGAAGGCGCCGATGCAGCCGACGCGGAAACTTTCCTCCTGCGCGAGCTTGCCGGGATAGATCACGAAGCCGCATTCCGCGAGCAAGTCGTAGAACGTCTCGAAATCCCAGGCGGGATCGGCCGGCGCGCGGAAGGTCACGATAATCGGCGCCTGCACGGCATCGGCCAGCAGCGTCTCGAAGCCGAGACCGCGCAAGCCGTCCACCAGGGTGCGGCAGTTCTCCCAGTAGCGGGCGAAGCGGCCGGCGACACCGCCCTCGTCGTCGAGCGCATCGAGCGCCCGGTCGAGCGCGGCGAGGATGTGGGTCGGCGGCGTGAACCGCCATTGGCCGTTGGCTTCGAGGCTCGCCCACTGGGCGTGGAGATCGAGGCTCACGGCATGGGCGTTCTCGGCGCAGCCTGCGAGGTGGCCCGCGCGCACGATGACGAAGCCCACGCCGGGCGCGCCTTCGAGGCACTTGTTGGCGGACGCCGCGAGGCTCGTGAGCGGCAGCCGCCCGAGATCGATGGGGATGCCGCCGAAGGAGCTCATGGCGTCCACGTGCAGGCGGCGGCCGGCGGCGCTCACGGCGGCGGCGAGATCGGCAAGCGGGTTGAGGATGCCTGTCGTGGTCTCGCAATGGACGAGCGCGACGTCGGTGATGTCGGGTTCCGCCGCGAGCCGCTCTGCGAGCGCAGACGCCGTCGGCGGCACGGTCTCGTCGGTCTCCAGCACGCTGTGGGCGCGCGCCATGCGCCGGCAGATCTCGACCATGCGGCGGCCGTATGCGCCGCCGACCAGGATCAGCAGCCGGCCATCCCGGGGAACCAGCGTGCCGAGCTGGGCCTCCACCGCGAAGGTGCCGCTCCCCTGTATCGGCACGCAGGTGAACGCCTCGCCGGCGGCGGCGAGCGCGAGCAGCCTGCGGCGTACGCGGGCGGTCAACTCGATGAACGCCGCATCGCGCGAGCCCCAGTCGCGGTCCATCGCCGCAGGGTCTCCGGCCGGGTGGTGAGCGGGCCGGGCGTGAGGAGGACGGTGCCGGCGCCCCCGCCGCCTTCGCCGTCAGCGGGCGGCGGCGCGGCCGAGGGCATCGAGGGCTTCGGGCGTATCCACGTCGATTGTCACCGAGTGGTCGGGACTCTCGACCTCGTACACGGCATCCGCGTGGTCGCCGATCAGGTGGCGCGCGCCGACATCGCCCGAGAGGTTGCGTATCTCGCCGAAGAAGCGTGCCGCCCACAGCACGGGATTGCCGCGCTTGCCGCGGTAGGTGGGCACGCCGATGGCGCGGCCTTCGAGCGGGTTGAAATCCGCGATCAGCCGGTCGATCAGCGCCGCCGAGGTGCGCGGCATGTCGCCGAGGCAGACCACGGCGCCGTCGATCCCAGGGGCTCGCTCGGAGTCGAGCGCTTCGACGCCGCAGAGCAGCGAGCTGCTCATGCCCTCGGCATAGTCGGGGTTGTGGGCGAACGCCACATCCAGCCCGTCGAGCGCCGCCTGAATCCGCTCTGCCTCGTGGCCGGTCACGACGACCACGGGCGCGGCCTTGGACGCGAGCGCCGCCGCCGCAACACGGCGCACCATCGGCTCGCCGTCCACCTCGATCAGGAGCTTGTTGAGCGCGCCCATGCGCCGCGACTGCCCGGCCGCGAGCACGACGGCCGCGATGCGGGGCGGCGTCGCGGGGGCGACCGCCTCGACCGTGCGCGCGGCGCTCCGGGGCGAGGCGCGGCTCCGGGGCGAGGCGCGGCCCCGGGGCAAAGGCCGGCTCGGAATCTCCATCAGGAGGCCGCCCGCCCCCATGCGCATGATGTCGGACGCCGTGACCTCGACGCCGGCGAAGATGCGCTGCAGCACCCAGTCGAAGCCGTTGAGCTTGAGCGAACGGGCGCAGCCGGGGAGCCCGAGCACGTGCGACTCGCCGAGACGCGCGAGGAGCAGCAGGTTGCCGGGGTCCACCGGCATGCCGAAGTGGTCGATGGCCCCGCCCGCCTCTACCACGGCGGCCGGCACCACATCCCGCCGGTCGACGATGGCCGACGCGCCGGCGATGAGGATGACGTCGCAGCCGCGCCCGTGAAGCTGGCCAACCGCGTCCGCCACCTCGGTGCGGCTGTGGGCGCAGCGGACCTCGGCGGCAAGCGACCCGTCGAGCCGGGAAAGCCGTGTGGCGACGGCGCCCGTGGTCGAATCGAGCACGCTCTCGCGCATCCCCGGCAGCCGGGTCTGGATCAGGCCGACCGTGCGCGCCTTAAGCGTCGCGAGACGCAGCATCGGCCCGCCCTCTTCCGCGATCTCGACGCAGCGCTCGACCACGGCGCGCGACGCGGCGAAGGGGATCACCTTGACGGTCGCCACCATCTGGCCCGCCTCGACCAGGGCGTGGGGTGCCACGGTGCCGAGCGTCATGGCCTCATCGAGAAGATTGAGCCGGTCCACGCGCGCATCGTCAATCACAGCGAGGCCGTGCGCTTCGGCAAAGATGTTGCAGCGGCCGGTGAAGGCATCGCCGAGGGTGAGCCCCGGCCCGCAGACCGCGCGCGCGACGGTCTCGGCGGCCTCGTCCTCGCCCACGTCCTCGGGCTCCAGGCGGGCGCCGGAGACGGTCTCGATCTTCGCTTCCAGCAGCACGGCGATGTCCTCGGCCGAAAGCACGCGCCCCTTCTTGAAGGCGCGGCCGGGCAGGCGCACGCTGTGAGCGAGGATCAGCCCTTGCGCCTCTGCGACCGGCACGTCGCCGAAGATCATGGGCCGCCAGTCACGAGCCGGCGCCCCCAGCCGGCGCGGGCGGCTGGCGGCGCACCTGGGTCACCTCGGCCATGATCGAAACCGCGATCTCGGCGGGCGAGCGCGCGCCGATGGCGAGCCCGATGGGGGCGTGGATGCGGCCAAGCTCGTCTTCGGAAAAACCCTTCTCGCGCAGGCGCTCCAGCCGCTTGCCGTGGGTCCGCCTGCTGCCCAGCGAGCCGATATAGAAGACCGGCGCCCGCACTGCGACCTCCAGCGCCGGGTCGTCGATCTTCGGGTCGTGGGTGAGCGTCACCACCGCCGTGCGGTGGTCGGGCACGAGCCGGTTCAGCGCGTCGTCGGGCCACTCGGTCGAGACCTCGATGGCGGGAAAGCGCGCGGCATCGGCGAAGGCGCGGCGCGGATCGCAGACGATCACGGCATACCCGGCAGCCTCGGCCATCCGCGCCAGCGCCTGCGTGATGTGGACGGCGCCGACGATGACCATGCGCGCCGCCGGGTTATGGACGTGGACGAACCAGGTCTCGTCCCCGGCCTCCACCTGCCTGCTCTGGTCGGCGCGCAGTACCTCTTGCGCCGCCGCCGCCACAGCCTCGGGCAGCGCATCGCCGGCGGTATCGCCATTCGGGTAGACGAGCGCCTGCCCGCCGCCGTCGAGCGCGGTGACGAGCGCGACCGCGCGGTCTGCGCCCCGGTCGCCGTTCAGCCGGTCGAGGATCGCGCGCTGCATCGCTACCCGCTCACTCGACCCGCTCGACGAGCACGCGAACAGTGCCGCCGCAGGCGAGGCCAACCTCCCACGCCTGCTCGTTGGAGACGCCGAACTCGAGCACGCTCGACCGGCCTGCGCCCATGACCTTTCGCGCCTCCTCGATCACCGCGCCTTCGATGCAGCCACCGGAGACCGAGCCCTCGAAGTGGCCGTCGGCATCGGCGACGAGCTGGCTGCCCACGGGGCGGGGCGACGAGCCCCAGGTGGCGATGACGGTGGCGAGCGCCACGTCCCTGCCCTCGTCGCACCAGCGGGCGGCGGTGCCCAGAATGTCCTCTTGCCCGGCGTGATCCGAACTCATCGGGCTTCCTCCCCTTTTTACGCGGGCCGCGGTCGCGGGCGCCTCACTCCGCGACGGCGGCCATCCCGGCCTCGACATCTGCAAGGATACGCTGCGTCTCGCCGTTCCGCGCCTTCTCGATGTCATCCTGATACTTCAGGAGGACGCCGAGAGTCTGATCGACGACCGCAGGGTCGAGGCTCTCCTGCGCGAGCGTGCCGAGCGCGCGCAGCCAATCGATACTCTCCGCAACGCCCGGCGACTTGAAGAAGTCGAGCTCGCGGAGCTGCTGCACGAAGGCCACGACCTCGTGGATCAGTCTCGGGTCGGACTCCGGCGCCCGCACGCGCAAAATCTCGCGCTCGCGTTGGGCGTCGGGATAGTCGATCCAGTGATAGAGGCAGCGCCGCTTGAGGGCATCGTGGATTTCGCGGGTCCGGTTGGAGGTGACGAGCACGATCGGCGGCTCTGCCGCGCGGATGGTGCCGATCTCCGGGATCGTGATCTGGTAGTCGGCCAAGACCTCCAGCAGGAACGCCTCGAACGGCTCGTCGGCGCGGTCGAGCTCGTCGATCAGCAGCACCGGCGGCCCGGTATCGTGCGGGCGGAGCGCCTCCAGCAGCGGCCGGCTGATGAGGAATCGCTCCGAGAAGATATCGCCGGCCAGCGTCTGGCGGTCGCGGTCGCCCATCGCCTCCGAGAGGCGGATCTCGATCATCTGCCGCGCGTAGTTCCACTCATAGACGGCGGACGAGACGTCGAGCCCCTCGTAGCACTGGAGACGCAGCAGGGAGCGCCCGAGCCGCTCCGCCAGCACGCTCGCGAGCGCGGTCTTGCCGACGCCAGCCTCGCCCTCGAGAAAGAGCGGGCGGTTCAGGCGGAAGGCGACGAAGAGGCTGGTCGCCAGGTTGCGATCGGCCACATAGTCGCCGCCGGAGAGCAGCGCGAGCGTCTCGTCGACGGTTGCGGGGATCGCCACGCCGTCCATCATGTCACGAACTATCCTCGGAAAGGCGCTCGATCAGATCGGCGATCGCCTCCGGCTTGTCAAGGTCTAACGCCGGCTGGCGGCCATCCTCCGCCAGCACACGCAGGCCTCTGCCGGCCTCGTGTCCGGGACTGCATTCGACCGTGAGCCGGGGGGCGGCACTCTCGTCGAACCCGAGTGCCAGCACCACCTCCGCATCGCCCGCGAGCGCTGCGAGGGCGGCCGCCTGAGGCGGCGCCGGCGGGTCGTTGCGGTGCACGCGGGCCCAGCGCCGGCCGGAGACCACGACGACATCGCGCGCGCCGGCCGCGGCATGCTCGTAGCTGTCCTTACCCGGCGCGTCGATGGCGAGCGGGCCAGGGCTCGCGGCGATCACGGCGACGCGCCGGCCGCGGCCCGTCAGCATTTCGATCAGCTGCGTCGCCATCGCGTCCCGCTCCTCCGCAGGGCCGGCAATCGCCACCACCACCACGCGCGGCTCAGATCACGCCGGTGAACACGAGGATCAGGACCGCGGCGACGACGATCACCGCCCCGACCCAGGCCGCGGTGGGGAGGCCCATCCGCTGTGCCGACGGCGCGAGCGGCGGCCCCGCGGCCTCGGCCGGTGCGCCTTCCTGTGCAGCGTCGGCCGGGGGCGCGGCGGGTTCGGGCGATGGCGGAGAGGGATCGGCCGGCGGCTCCGGCCGGGCGGGCGCGCCGGGCTCCGGTTCGGGCTCTGCTGCGTCCTCGGCTTCCGCGTCCTCGCCCCCGCCCAGCTTCTCGGCAAGGCTGTCGAAGAACTGTTTGGAGAGCTTCTTTGCGGTGGAATCGATGAGGCGCGAGCCGATCTGCGCGAGCTTGCCGCCGACCTTCGCATCGACGTCGTAGTGCACGACCGTCTCGCCGCCGTCGGCGACCAGCCGGACCTCGGCCTCGCCCGAGGCGAAGCCGGCGGCACCCCCTTGGCCCTGGCCGGAGATCGTATAGCCGTTGGGCGGGTCGAGATCGGAAAGCGTGACACCGCCCGCAAAGGTCGCCTTGACCGGGCCAACCTTGATGACCAGCGTCGCGGTCATCTCGGTTTCCGACGTCTTCTCGATCTCCTGGCAACCGGGAAGGCAGTCCTTCAGGACCTCGGGGTCGTTGAGCGCCCGCCACACGGTCTCCCGGTCGGTCGGGACCCGGATTTCGCCGTTCATCTTCATGGCCGCCTGGCCCCCTGCCCTGCCGCGCTGGCGCTCGGCGCCGCTAAACGTAGTAGATGACCAGGCAGGCGCCAAGCAGGACCAGGATCCAGAGCGCGGCGACGCCGGGGGGCCAGGTGCGCGCCAGCACCCCGCCCGGCCGGTGCTGATGCGCGATCAGGAAAATCAGGCGATCGAGGCCACGTGCGGACTGCTGCCGGACGTGCGCGGCGAGCAACGACGCCGCAGCGTCAACGCGACGCGCCATCTTCGGCAACAGGCGCCGGTACACCCACTCGCTGTCGATGTTCACCGAGCGCAGCTCGGGCGGATAGAGGCCCACCAGGTTGAGGAAGGCGAAGGCCAACGCCGAGAAGAAGAGAAGCTGGACCTGCACCAGCACGTGGCTGCCGGTGTAGGGCACGTAGCCCACCTCGTAGGGCAGCAACGAATAGAGCCACGCCGGATAGCAGCCGATGACGATGCAGAGGATCGCCGCCATCGCCATGGCAATCCGCATGTTGAGCGGCGCTTCGCGAGTGCGAATGCCGCTGTCGTGGGCGAAGAAGGCAAAGTAGGGAATCTTGATGCCGGCATGGTGGAAGACGCCGGCGGACGCGAAGAGCAGCAGGATCCAGACGATCCAATGGCCTTCGGCTGCGGCTGCGCTCATTACCATCGACTTGCTGACGAAGCCGGAAAAGAGCGGGAAGGCCGAGATCGACGCGGCGCCCACGATGCAAAGCCCGGTGGTCTGGGGCATCGACTTGTAGAGCCCGCCGAGCTCCGAGCCGTTGATCTTGCCGGTCTGGTGCAGCACCGCACCCATCGACATGAGCAGCAGGCCCTTGAAGATCACGTCGTTGAAGGCGTGGCTGACAGCGCCGTTGAGGGCGAGCGCCGAGCCGATGCCGATGCCGACCACCATGAAGCCGATCTGGTTGATCATGCTGTAGGCGAGCACGCGGCGAAGATCGTTCTCGATGACGGCGAAGAAGATGGGGAACGCCGTCATCGCCGTGCCGATGGGGATCAGCACCTCGGTGCCGGCATAGCCGCGGGCCAGCGCATAGACCGCGAGCTTGGTCGTGAACGCGCTGAGGAACACCATCCCGGTCGGCGTCGATTCCGGGTAGGCGTCGGTGAGCCAGGTGTGCACCAGCGGGAAGCCGCACTTGATGCCGAAGGCGACGAAGATCAGCACGCCGCCGAGGCTGCCGATCCCGATATGCCCGAAGGCGCTGGACCCGGTGTCGCCGATCAGGATCACCGCGCCCCCCAGCAGCAGGAGGCCGGAGACGAGCTGGAACACGAGATAACGCATGGCGGCGCGCACCGCCCGCGGCTCACGCCGGGCGAGGATCAGCAGCACCGAGCCGAGCGTCGTCCCCTCCCAGAAGATGAGCAGGCTGATGAGGTCGCCGGCGAAGACCGCACCCAGCGCCGAGCCCGCATAGAGCAGCATGCCGGCCTGCTGCAGGCGGTCCCGCACATGGAAGGCGAAGACGGCGCCGAGGAACGCCGCGATGTGGAAGAGAAGGCCGAAGAGCAGGCTCAGCGAATCGGCGCGAAGCAGCTCCAGACGCGTGTCGAGGAGGGGGACTTCGAGCCCGCCCCCGCCGTTCCACACGAACCACAGGTTGATCCCGCCAAGCAACGGCACCGCCGGAATTAGCAGACGGCGCATTCCCCCCGGCAGCAGAAGCACGAGGACCGCCGCAACGAGGAAGATGAAGGCGGGCGGGATGCTACTCGTCATAGTAGTCCTCGCGCCGCATCACGAGGCGGCGCAGCTCCTTCGCGGCGAGCACGAGGACGACGCAGGCGATGAAGCCGAAGAACCCGTAGAAGCCGAACCAGCCTTCCCAGGGGAATTCGTCGTGCCGGTCGAAGCCGGCGTCGATGACCAGCACGCCGACACAGAGCGCCGCGAAGATCTTGATGAGGAGCATCACGTTCCGGCGTTCGTCGAGCCAGTATTTCTTCTTCATGTCAGTCTCTTACGGCATTTCTGCGAGAGGCTGAACGAGCATGAGAAGTGCCTGTGGGTAGAAGAAGAGCGCAGCCGTGCCGAGCGCCGCCACCAGGGTTGCCGCGAGGATGGGCCAGGGTGCCTCGGCGCGGCCGGCCGCCACGCCGGGGCCTGCGCCTGGCGCGGGGAAGAAGGCGCGCACCAGGATCGGCAGGAAGTAGAGCGCGTTGAGCAGCGAGCTGCCGAGCAGCACCGCGATCACCGCGATATGGCCCCCGTCGTCGGCGCCCGTCACCAGGTACCACTTGCTCCAGAGCGCGGCGAAGGGCGGCAGCCCGATCAGCCCGAGCGCGCCGACAGTAAAGGCGCCCATGGTCACGGGCATGCGGTAGCCGATGCCGTCGAGCTCGCTCACCAGCCGCTTGTGGGCGGCGGTGTAGATCGCGCCCGCACAGAAGAACAGCGTGATCTTGCCGAAGGCGTGCGTCGCCATGTGCATGGCGCCGCCCACGACGCCCGCGCTGGTCGCAAGCGCGCCCCCCAGCACCACATAGGCAAGCTGACTCACGGTCGAGTACGCGAGCCGGCGTTTCAGGTCGTCCTGACGCAGCGCGATCAGCGAGGCGATCACGATGGTCGCGGCGGCGACTGCGATGAGCCACTCGCTGCCCGCCATCGCGCGGAGGTAGTCGAGGCCGAAGATGTAGACCAGGACCTTGAGCACCGTGAAGACGCCGGCCTTGACCACCGCCACCGCGTGCAGGAGCGCGCTCACCGGCGTCGGCGCCACCATCGCCGCCGGCAGCCAGGCGTGGAGCGGCATGAGCGCCGCCTTGCCGATGCCGAACATGTAGAGCACCAGCAGTACGGCGGCTGTACGTTCGCTCACGGCGCCGGCGAGAATTCCGCCCTTCTCGAAGTCGAGCGTCCCCACCTCAACCCAGGTCCAGAGTATCGCGAAGAGCTGCAGCAGGATCGAC
The DNA here is from genome assembly GCA_965262755.1 of Alphaproteobacteria bacterium. Classification (GTDB taxonomy): domain Bacteria; phylum Pseudomonadota; class Alphaproteobacteria; order UBA828; family UBA828; genus WTGU01. Next base: position 5,018,104 of record OZ253557.1, read on the forward strand.
GTCGACAGCAGGATCCCGAGGTAGGTCCTGCCGGCGCGCCGTGCCTCCTCGGTGCCGCTGTGGGTCACAAGTGGGTAGGTCGAAAGCGTCAGCGCCTCGTAAAAGAGAAAGAGCGTGAACATGTTGCCGGCGAAGGCGATGCCGATGGTGCTGCCGAGCGCCACCGCGAAGCAGACGTAGTAGCGGGTGCGGTGGCCCTCCTTGTTGGCGCGGACGTAGCCGATCGAATAGACCGTCGTCGCGATCCACAGGAACGACGCGATCAGCGCGAACAGCATCCCGAGCGGCTCGAGCGCGAAGGCGATGGGGAGCCCCGGCACGATGTCGAAGAGCGCGACCCGGGGCGTTTCGCCGGCCACGACCGCCGGCGCGAGGGAGACGACCAGGCCGAAGAGCGCGACCGCGGTGACCACGGAGACCGCCTCCTGCAACGCGGGCCGCCTCGCGGTCGCCGAGATCAGGAGCGCGCCTGCCAACGGCACCGCCAGGGCGGCGAGGATCTGTGCGGCGTGGCTCATGGGGCGCCCAGCAGCACCGCCGCCGCTCGCCCCGCGATGCCGACGGTGAGGTCCGTGTGGAGCCCGAAGTAGATCGAACCCGCGATCATCGCCCAGGTCGAGAGCTGCATGGCCCACGGCGCCTCGCGCACCGGCTCGCTCTCAGGCGGCGGCGGATGGAAGTAGGCGGCCTCGACCACGCGGCCCACATAGGCGAGCGCGATCAACGAGCCGACGAGCACGAAGAGAGCCACCGGCCAGAGACCTGCCTCGAACGCGCCCTGCACCAGATACCACTTGCTCACGAAGCCGGAAGTGACGGGGACGCCCACCAGGCCGAGGCCGCCGATCACCACCGCCGCCATAGTGAACGGCATGCGCCGGCCGAGCCCGTGCAAGGCGGCGAGATCGGTCGCGCCGAGGCGATAGGCGATGGCGCCGGCCGCGAGGAAGAGCCCGCCCTTCATCAGCGCATGGTTGAAGATGTGGACCAGCGCGCCGGTCACGCCCGTCACCGAGGCGAGCCCGATACCGACGCCGAGATAGCCGATCTGGCCCACGCTGGAGAACGCCAGCAGGCGCTTGAGGTCGGTCTGGAAGACGGCAACGAGCGAGCCCGCGAGCACGGCGACGAGCGAGAGAGCGAGCAGAACCTCCGTGAGCGGCAGCGTCTCGAAGGCGAAGTGCACGCCGAACACCGTGAAGACGAAGCGGAGCAGCATGTAGGCGCCCACCTTGGTCGCGGTCGCCGCAAGAAAGGCGCTGACCACCGAAGGCGCGTAGGCATAGGCGTTGGGCAGCCAGACGTGGAACGGGAAGAGCGCGAGCTTGATCAGCACGCCCACGGTGATGAAGGCGAAGGCGGCGAGAACCGCCGGCGTCTCGCCCAGAGCCGGCACGCGCTGGGACAAGTCCGCGATGTTGAGGGTGCCGGTCTTGGCATAGAGGAAACCGATCCCGATCAGGATCAGCGAGGCGCCGATGGTTCCGACAATGAGATACTGGTAGGAGGCCGTCAGCGCCCGCCGGTGCCGCCCCTGGGCGATGAGCACGTAGCTCGCGAGCGACGAGATTTCGAGAAAGACGTAGAGGTTGAAGGCGTCGCCTGTCGCGGTGATGCCGAGCAGGCCGGTCAGCGCGAGCAGGAAGATGGCGTAGAAGAGGTGCCGCCGCTCGGGCCGGACCTCCCGCTCCACGCTCTGGCGGGCGTAGGGCATCATCAGCGCGGCGGTGCCGGAGAGGATCAGAAGGACAAAGGCGTTGACGCCATCCAGCCGGTATTCGATGCCGAATGGCGGCGCCCAGCCGCCCAGGCGATAGGAGATCGTGCCGCCGCTCATCACCTGCTCGAGCAGAAGGGCCGCGATCGCGAGCAGCCCCCAGCAGACGACGGTCGTGAAACCCCAGGCGTAGCTCCCGCGCCGCAGCAGCACGCAGATGGGCGCCGCGATGAGCGGCACCGCCACCTGGAGCACCGGCAGATGAGTCGCGATCATCGCCGATCCTGCTCGTCGATCTCGTCCTCTTCGACGGTCCCGTAGGCTTGCTTGATCGCGACGGTGAGCGCGAGCCCGACCGCGAGAGTCGAGACGGCCACGACGATCGCCGTGAGGATCAGCACGTGGGGAAGCGGGTTGGAATAGACCCCGTAAGCGGCATCGATGATCGGCGCGGTGCCGCCCTCGACCTTCCCGATCGTGATGTAGATCAGGAAAATCGCGGACTGGAAGATGCCGAGGCCGATCAGCTTCTTGATAAGGTTTGAGGGCGCAATGATGGCGTACAGCCCGATCATCGCCAGCACGATCGCGGCCCAGTAGTTGGCGTGTGCGAGGGCCTCCACCTCAGCGCCACTCAGCCAGGACACAGAAGACGATGGTCATCACGGCAGCGACCGTGACGCCGACACCGATCTCGATGATGATGATCCCGACATGATTGCCGTGGGTCGCGTCGGCGGCGAGCGCGCCGTATTCGAGGAACTCGCCGCCGCCGATCATGCTGGCGACGCCGACACCTGCGTAGAGCAGCACGCCGAGACAGGCGATGACGACCAGAAGGCGCGGGGGCGCCACGGCGCGCACCGCCTGTGTGCCGAAGACGAGGCCGTAGAGAATGAGGCCCGCCCCGAAGATCACGCCGGCCTGAAAGCCGCCGCCCGGCCCGTAGTCGCCATGCATCTGAACGTAGAGGGCGAACAGCAGGATCGGCGGGATCAGCAGCTTCGAGACCACGCGCAGGACCAGATGCTCCGTCATTCGCGGTCCCTCGCACTTGCGCGCCGCCGCCGCCGGGCGATGCCGAGCATCAGCAGCACGCCGATCCCTGCGGTGAAGATCACCGTGACCTCGCCAAGCGTGTCGAACCCCCGGTAGGACGCGAGCACCGCAGTGACGATGTTGGGCACGCCGGTCTCGGCCTCGCCCTGCTCCAGATAGTGGGGCGCGACATGCTGTTGCGCCGGCGCCTCCGGGTCGCCGAAGGCCGGGAGGTCGAGCGTGCCATAGATCAGCAGACCGCCGACGACGAGCGAAGCCAGGATCGGGAGCCACGGCCTGCGATGCGTGATCTTCTCGTGCCGGTCGGCCGCGGCGATGGCGAGTAGCATGAAGACGGTGGTGACGCCGGCGCCGACGGCGGCCTCGGTAAAGGCCACGTCGACGGCATCGAGCACGACCCAGAGCGCAGCCATGACCAGGCTGTAGATGCCGAGCACGAGCGCAGCCGCGAGCAGGTTGCGCAGCGTGACCACGACGAGCGCGGCCGCGACCAGCAAGGCCAGGAGCAGAATATCGACGTAGATATCTATGGCGCGGGGTCCCTGGGCTTACGGGTCCACGGCAGGATCCCGTCGAGCAGCGCCGCATGAGCGAGCGCATGCGCTGCGGTCGGCGCGGTGAGCACCAGGAATACGAATATCAGCACGAGCTTGAGCGTCGTCAGCGAGAGGCCGGCCTGAAGCATGAAGCCGAGCAGGATGAAACCCGCGCCGGCCGTGTCGGCGACGCTCGACGCGTGGAGCCGCGTGAAGAGGTCCGGCATGCGGATCAGCCCGAGGCCGCCCATCAGCACGAAGAAGGCGCCGATGCCGATGCTGATCCAGCTCAGGATGTCGAGGATCATGGCGCGCCCCCGGCGTCCTGCGCGCGCCTCCGCTTGATGTAGCGGAGCACCGCGATCGTGCCGATGAAGTTGATCAGCGCATAGACCAGCGCGATGTCGAGGAATGCCGGGCGGCCCATGAGGAAGCCCACCGCCGCGATCAGCAGCACCGTCATGGTCCCGATCGCATTCACGCCGAGCACGCGGTCGTAGACCGTCGGCCCCAGATACGCGCGAACCAGCGCGAGGAAGGTGGTCACCACGAGCGCCGCGACGGCGGCGAGGAACATCATGGCCGGCCCTCGACCGCTGTGACGCGGCGGTCCATATCGCTCGTCTTCAGCTCTTCCATGCCGCGCCGGGTGAGCGCGTGGACCTCGATGCCATCGGCCGTCACGGACGTGGTGAGCGTTCCGGGCGTGAGCGTGATGGAGTTGGCGTAGATCACCTTGCCGAGGTCTGTCTTCTGGCTCGACGGCACGGTCTCCAGCACCGGGTCGATGCGCAGGCGAGGCGACAGCACAATGCGACTGACCTTCAGCGCCGAGACCAGAATCTGGATCGCCAGCCAGGCCCAGTAGAGGGGGACGCGATAGCCGAGATGAACGGGATGCCCCTCGTGGTCCACCACGTCCATGCGCATCGCCACCGCCACCGCGAACGCCGCGCAGACGGCGCCGATCGCGAGCAGAAAGGGCGTGTAGTGACCGGACAGTGCGAGCCAGAGCCCGTAGAGACCGGCGAACAGACTGAGCGCGTGTCGCACGCGAATCCCTCGTGCGGAGCCGGAAGCGCCCGGATTATGCCCCTAGCGCCACGGCCCGCAACAAGGAATGCCCGCGCCGGGGATCTCGCAAGCGCGACACCGGATTCTTTCTAGCATCCCCTTCGAGAATTTCCTGCGCATTCGCAAGGTGCTCCCTCCTCGTCATGGCCGGACTTGTTCCGGCCATCCACGTAACCCTCCGCCCTCGGACGGAGTTGGCGGAGGGAGATGCCCGGAACAAGTCCGGGCATGACGAAGTGAGGCACTGAGGTCAAAGAGAACACGCACAGAATTGAAAGCGTAGAGACTTGGGAACGGGCCCTAGTCGTCCGCCTTGTTGTAGTCCCAGGTTAGCCAGTCCTGCGGCGTGATGGTCACGATCGTGCGGCCTTCGGCCATCACCGGCTCGGCGTACTTGTCCGCGTCCTCCGGCCCCAGCGCCTTCTTCAGAACTGCGACGGTGGCCTCGCGAATTAGCGCGTCGTTCTGGGAGAGAGTCGCGTTGCCCCGGCACATGATCGCCCACGCGCCGGCCCCAAGACCCTGGGCGCCCTCGTCCACGCGCGGGTCGCGGTCGATCAGGATCGAGACCCGCGGATCCCGCGCCAGGTTCTTGAGGTGGATGCGGCCCGCGCCGAGGGTGAGCCGGAACACCTCGCCGTTCCAGTCGAACCAGATCGGCGTGAGATGGATCATCCCGTCCTCGCGATAGCTCGCGAGCCGCGCCAGGGTGCCCGCCGCCAATCGCTCGTCGATTTCCGCCTTGGAGAGCGCGTTCTCAGGGGTTGCAGTGGTCTTCGAGCTCATGGTTTCTCCCGCTGTCGCTTGTTGCCGGCGGGCGGGCGCCCGGCCGATGATGGGCGGCGATGATAGCGGCCGGCCCGCTCGATCGGAAGGCGCGGCGATCCTTGCCGGGCGCCGGCCGTTAGGCGAGGCTCGCGCCCGGCCGCGGGCGGACAAAGGAGTGATAAGGGCATGGCATCGCCGCCGGAACGCCCACGCACGGACTACGGCAGCGCCGGCGTCGACGCCGATGCCGTCGAAGCGGGGCTGGCCGGCCTCGTCCGCCATGTCCGCGCCACATGGCCGGATGCCGACAGCGGCCTCGGCGCGATCAAGGTCGGCCTCGGCTATTTCGCGAGCGTCCTCGATTTCGGTGGCGTCGGAGTCGCCGTCTGCACCGACGGGATCGGCACCAAGGCGCTGATCGCGCAGATGACGGGCCGCTACGACACCGTCGGCATCGACTGCGTGGCGATGAACGTGAACGACCTCATCTGTGTCGGCGCGCGGCCCATCACGCTGGTCGACTACATCGCCGTCGAGCGCGCGGAGCCCGCGATGCTGACAGCGCTGGGGGCAGGCCTTGCGGAAGGCGCGCGGCGGGCCGGCGTCTCCATCGCTGGCGGCGAGATCGCCGCGATGCCAGACGTCATCAAGGGCGCGGTGCCGGGCGCGGGCTTCGACCTGGCGGGGACTGCGGTCGGACGGGTCGCGCTCGACGCGGTCAATGTGGGAGCCGCCGTGCGGCCGGGAGACAGCATCGTCGGTATCGCCAGCAGCGGTATCCACAGCAACGGCCTGACGCTCGCCCGGCGGGTGTTCTTCGAGACGGCAGGCCTCACTGTCGCCGACTGCGTGGACGACCTCGGCGAGACCGTGGGCGAGGCGCTGCTCCGCCCCACCCACATTTACGTCCGCGAGGCGCTGGACCTGCTGGCCGAGGTGCCGGTGCACGCGCTGGTCCACATCACCGGCGACGGGTTCCTCAATCTGACCCGAATCGAGGCGCGGGTCGGCATGAGGCTCGACGCGCTGCCTGCGCCGCCTCCGGTCTTCACGGTCCTCCAGCGGCTGGGCGGGATCGAGGACGCGGAGATGTACCGCGTCTTCAACATGGGCATCGGCTTCTGCGTCATCGTGCCGGCTCAGCACGAGGCCCGCGCCCTCGCCATCCTCGGCGCGCACGGCAAGGCGTGCCAGCGGATCGGGACGGTGGTGGACGACGCGGACGAACGCGTGTGGATCGAGCAGGCAGGGCTGGTCGGCCGCGCCGGCCAGGGCTTTGCGGAGGAGCGCCCTGGCCCAGCCTAGTCCGTACCATGGTGCGATGCACGGCGCCCCCGACACGTCATGGCCGGACTCGTTCCGGCCATCCATGTGTTTGCCCAGCGTCCGGCGGGCCTGGCTCTGGGGATGCCCGGAACAAGTCCGGGCATGACGGCGTGTGGGAGTGGTCGGTCGGAGAGACCGCGCGCCGGCCCCACAACATGCAAACGAACTTCGGAAACGGGACACGAGCCCGGACCATGGTGCGGTGCACGGCGCCCGGTGTCCGTGCCAGGATCGCGCCATGGGACGCGCGGGAGAAGACACCCCCACCTCTCCCCGGCCCTCTCCGCCGCTCTTTATTATCCCTCAAGCGCCGGGCGCTCGCTCCGCTCGCTTGGCTTTCGTGCCTTGCGGCGCTCGGGGGCGGAGAGGGAGAACCGCGCCGGCGCCACCTGCGTCCCCCCTTCCGCCTTCGGGGGAGAGGGACAGGGGGATGTGGGCGCGTCGTCTGCGATACTCTCTCCTGAGCGCGGGACGTTATCTATGTGACGCGCGCGCGACCTTGCAGGCACGCGCGCCGCGGGCGTGCGGGACTCTTGATTCCGCGCCCGCGACCTTTCAGGCGCGGGCGCCATCCCACTTATCCCACTTATCCCACTTAATCCCGGCGAATCCCGCTTGGAATTAAATGTGTATCCGTCCCACCGCGTTCTTCGGCCCGTCCCCGGCGGAGCGAAGGCTCGGGCGCCTCGGCGAGAGTCGCGGCTCAATCGTGGGAGAAGATGTCTACCTCGGGCCAGCCCTCGAGATCGAGCCGGGCGCGGTAGGGCAGAAAGGCGAAGCAGGCTTGGGCGAGCTCGACCCGCCCCTCGCGGGCAAGCATCGCGTCGAGCCTCCCCTTGAGCGCGTGCAGGTGGAGAACGTCGTTCGCGGCGTACTCGAGCTGGCTTTGGGAGAGCGTGTCCGCGCCCCAGTCCGACGACTGCTGCTGCTTCGATATCTCGACGCCGAGCAGGTCGCGGCAGAGGTCCTTGAGGCCGTGGCGATCGGTGAAGGTGCGCGAGAGGCGCGAGGCGATCTTCGTGCAATAGACCGGCCCGCAGCGGACGCCGAGCGCGTGCTCGAGCACGGCGATGTCGAAGCGGGCGAAGTGGAAGATCTTCAGCACCGTCTCGTCGGTCAACAGCTTCGCCAGATACGGCGCGTCGATGGGCTCGCCCGGCGGAAACTGGACCAGATGGCAGTCGCCATCGCCGCGCGAGAGCTGAACCAGGCAGAGCCGGTCGCGATGCGGGTTGAGGCCCATCGTCTCGGTGTCGATCGCCACCGCATCGCCGAAGGTGAGCCCCGGCGGCAGGTCGCCGCGATGCAAGTGCTGAGCCATGGCGTGCTGCCTAGCCCGGAATTCTCACCAGGGTCAACGTCTGCGCGACGCAGGCCGTGACATTGGTGAGAAATCCGGGCTAATAGTCGTGGCGCGTCAACGGCAGGGGCAGCGAGCGGGGCCCACGTGCGTATCGTCACAATCTTCGGCGGCAGCGGGTTCCTCGGGCGTCATATTGTCCAGCGCCTCGCGCACGAGGGCTACGGCATCCGCGTTGCGACCCGGCGGCCGGAGCTCGCCGGATTCCTGCGGCCTTGCGGCGATGTCGGCCAGATCGTTCCGGTCCAGGCCAACGTGCGCGACGAAGCGTCGATCCGCCGCGCCGTCGCCGGGGCCGACGCGGTGATCAATCTCACCGGTATCCTCTACGAGCGCGGCCGGCAGACCTTCTACGCCGTCCATGTCGCATCGGCCGAGCGCATCGCGCGCGCGGCAGCGGACGCCGGCGCCTCTCATCTGCTGCACGTGTCTGCGATCGGTGCCGATGCGGCCTCGCCTTCGGACTACGCACGCTCCAAGGCGGCCGGCGAGGCAGCCGTCAGGGAGGCGTTCCCCACTGCCACCGTCTTCCGGCCGAGCCTTGTGTTCGGGCCCGAAGACGATTTCTTCAATCGCTTCGCGTCCATCGTGCGGCTGGTTCCGGTACTGCCGGTGTTCTTCGACGGGCTGCCGAAGATGAAGCTGGACGGGCTCTTTCTCACGCCCGAGTTCGTTGCGGGCACGACGCGGTTTCAACCGGTCTTCGTGGGGGACATCGCCGAGGCCACCCAACGGGCGCTGGCCGGCGAGACGGCGCAGGGCAAGACCTACGAGCTCGGCGGCCCCTCGGTCTACAGCTACGCCGAGCTGATGGCGCTGGTCGCGCGCGAGACCGGCCGAAAGGCGTTGTTGGCCCCGGTGCCGTTCTTCGCCGCAGCGGTGATGGCCAGGTTCCTTCAGTTCGCGCCTGTGCCGCCGCTTACGCCGGACCAGGTAACGCTGCTCCGGATCGACAATGTCGCCTCGGCGGACGCGCCGGGCCTCGCCGACCTCGGCGTCACCGCGACGGCGGCGGAGCTCATCCTGCCGACGTACTTGCGGGACCATCGCCGCGGCAGCAGCGAATCGACGCCGGTGGCCGAAGCCTGAGTCGCGCGCGCCGCACGGGCGCCCGTCAAGCCAGATAATGGAGCCAGACGAGCACCGCCCCGCCCAACAGCAGGCGGTAGATGACGAACGGCGTGAAACTCACACGCCGGAGCAGGGCAAGCAGCACCGCTATTGCAACGAGCGCCACGAGGAACGACAGGGCTGCAGCCAGCGCTGCGTTCGCGGTGACGATGGGGTCCCCCTGGCTCCAGACCTCGTAGCCGGCCACCGCACCGCTCGCCCCGATGACCGGGATCGACATAAGCATCGAGAAGCGCGCCGCCTCCGGGCGCTCGTAGCCGAGCCAGCGGGCCGCGGTCATGGTGACGCCCGAGCGGCTGGCGCCGGGAATGAGCGCGAGCACCTGGAAAAGGCCGATCAAGAACGCGTGGCCGAGCGACATGTGCTCGACGCGCCGGACCGTGAGGCCGATGCGATCGGCGCCATAGAGCAGAAACCCGAAACCGATCGTCGCCCAGGCGACCACCGCCGGATCGCGGAGCACCGCGTGCCCCATCACGTAGAGCACGCCACCGGCAACGACGACCGGAACGGCGGATACGATCAGATAGAAGCCGAGGGCCCGGCCCAGGCGCCGGTCATGCCGCCGCCAGTGCCCGCCGATCCAGCCGAGGACCATTTGCCAGAGATCGCGCGAGAAATAGACCAGCACCGCCGCCAGCGTGCCGACGTGGACCGCCACGTCGATGACCAGCCCCTGGTCCTGCCAGCCGGTGACGAGCGGCACCAGCACGAGATGACCGGACGAGCTCACCGGCAGAAACTCGGTGATGCCCTGGATGATCGTGAGGACGGCGATATGGAGGAACGGCACGGCGGCGCTGCTCTGTCGAAAGCGGCCGATTCGCCGCCGCCGCGCTTATACCACCGCAGGACCGATGAGGGACAGAATTGGACGCTCGTTTCATAGTCGCAGTTCGGTCCTAATTTGGGCGGCGAGCCTAACTCAGTTCGCTTGCCGCAGATGTCGAGACGGCACCACTTGCAACTTTCAGACAGTTATCCTGCCCTATCAGCGACGAATTGCTTGGCGTGACTGACCGCTTGCGGCTATAGTGGGAGCGATCGGAGGCGAAGGGTCCGCGGCAGTCCCGCCCGTACACCGAGACGCCAGGGAGAGAGCGCGTGGGCACAGAAATGCTCAAGTTCGTGACGCTCGAGCAGCAACATCCGGACAAGCGCGCGCCGGCCCTCCGCCGCCGCGACTGGGGGGAGGTCTACGACGACTTCCGCCCCGAGGCAGCAGCCGACCAGGCCGCCCGCTGCTCTCAGTGCGGGGTGCCCTTCTGTCAGATTCACTGCCCGGTCTCGAACAACATCCCCGACTGGCTGATGCTGACGGCCGAGGGGCGGCTGGAAGAAGCCTACGAGATTTCGTCGGCGACCAACAACATGCCGGAGATTTGCGGCCGCATCTGCCCGCAGGACCGCCTTTGCGAAGGCAACTGCGTGATCGAAAAGGGTTTCGAGTCGGTCACCATCGGCGCGGTGGAGCGCTACATCACCGACACGGCGTTCCAGAACGGCTGGGTCAAGCCGCCGAAGCCCAGGGCCGAACGGCCGCAGTCGGTCGGGATCGTCGGCGCGGGGCCGGGCGGGATGACGGTCGCCGAGGAGCTGCGCCGCCTCGGCTATCAGGTCCACGTCTACGACCGCTATGACCGGGTCGGCGGGCTGATGATCTACGGGATTCCGAACTTCAAGCTGGATAAGTCAATCGTTGGGCGCCGGGCCGATCTGCTCGTCGAGGGCGGCGTGCAGATGCACCTCAATGTCGAGGTCGGCCGCGACTGCTCGCTTGCCGAGCTCCGCGCACGGCACGATGCGATAGTGATCGCGACCGGCGCCTACAAGGCACGCAACATGTCTGTGCCGGGGATCGGCCTCGGCAACATCTTCCAGGCGATGGACTACCTCACCGCGAGCAACCGCAAGGGATTGGGCGATACGGTGCCGGCCTTCGACGACGGCACCCTCGACGCCGAAGGCAAGAACGTCGTTGTCGTCGGCGGCGGAGACACGGCGATGGACTGCGTGCGCACGGCGGTGCGCCAGGGGGCGCGCTCGGTGCGCTGCCTCTACCGCCGCGACCGCGCGAACATGCCGGGCTCGATGCAGGAGGTCAGGCACGCCGAGGAGGAGGGCGTCGAGTTCGTCTGGCTCTCGGCACCGGAGGCCGTGCTCGGCGATACCGACGTCGAGGGCGTGCGCGCAGTGCGCATTCATCTCGGCGTCGCCGATGCCAGCGGCCGCCAGATCCCCCAGCCAATTCCGGGCTCGAGCTATTCCGTCGACGCCGATCTGCTCATCAAGGCGCTCGGCTTCGATCCTGAAGATCTGCCGGCGATGTTCGGCGAGCCCGGGCTCGAGACGACGCGTTGGGGCTCGCTGCTCATCGACTGGAGCACCATGATGACGAGCCTCGACGGCGTCTTCGCCATCGGCGACATCGTGCGTGGCGCCTCGCTGGTCGTCTGGGCGATCAAGGACGGGCGCGACGCCGCTCGCTCCATTCACCGCTATATCCAAACGGGCGCGGATGAAGGCGCCGTCGTGAGGGAGGCCGCGGCATGAGCGATCACAAGCACCCTCCCCTCGCCCAACCGATGGAGCTGAGCGGCGGCCTCTATGATCCCAGTTTCGAGCACGATTCGTGCGGAGTCGGACTGATCGCCTCGCTCGACGGCACGCCGCGGCGCGATGTGGTCGAGGCCGGCATCGCGGCGCTCAAGGCGGTGTGGCACCGGGGCGCGGTCGATGCCGACGGCAAGACCGGCGACGGCGCCGGCATTCACGTCGAGATTCCGCAGGACTTCTTCAGGGAGCATGTGGAGGCGACCGGCCAGGGGACCAAGGGCAGACGCCTTGCCGTCGGCATGGTGTTCTTGCCCAAGACCGATCTCGGCGCGCAGGACCTCTGCCGCAGCATCGTGGAGACGGAGATTCTCCGCTTCGGCCACGGCATCCAGGGTTGGCGGCAGGTGCCGATCGATTCGTCGGTGATCGGAGAGAAGGCGAATGCCAGCCGGCCGGAGATCGAGCAGGTCATGGTCGACAACGAGCGCGGCGTCGATGACGATCAGTTCGAGATCGACCTCTACATCATCCGCCGGCGCATCGAGAAGCAGGTCCTGGACCACCACATCAGCGGCTTCTACATCTGCTCGCTCTCTTCCCGCTCGCTCATCTACAAGGGGATGTTCCTGGCCGAGCAGCTCACGGCGTTCTATCCGGACCTGCTGGACGAGCGCTTCGTGTCGCGCTTCGCGATCTTCCACCAGCGCTATTCGACTAACACCTTCCCCACCTGGCGCCTGGCGCAGCCCTTCCGAATGCTCGCCCACAACGGCGAGATCAACACGGTACGCGGCAACAAGAACTGGATGGCGAGCCACGAAACGCGGGCCGCCAGCGACGTGTTCGGCGCCCACAACAACGAGCTCTTTCCGCTGATCGAGCCGGACACCTCGGACTCGATGGCGCTCGACGCCGTGCTCGAAGGCGTGGTGCGGGCCGGCCGTTCCGTGCCGTCGGCCTATAGCCTGCTCATCCCGGACGCCTGGTCCAAGAAGCAGGACATGCCGGCCCATCACCGTGCGTTCTACAACTTCTGCAACTGCGTGATGGAGCCCTGGGACGGCCCGGCGGCGGTCGCCGCAACCGACGGGGCCTGGATTCTGGCCGGGATGGACCGCAACGGCCTCCGCCCGATGCGCTACAGCGTCACGGCCGGCGGCATGCTCGTCGTCGGCTCCGAGACCGGCATGGTCCCGATCCCGCCCGAGCAGATCGTCGAGAACGGCCGGCTCGGCCCCGGACAGCTGATCTGCGTCGATCTTGCCGAGGGTCGCCTCTATCACGACCGCGAAATCAAGGACATGCTCGCCGAGGCCAAGCCTTACGCGTCATGGGTCGCCGACGTGGTGGACGGCAGCGCCCTCGTCGGAGGACGGACGGAGCCCCGCATGTTCTCGCGCGACGAGCTCCGCCGGCGCCAGCGCATGGTGGGCTATTCCATGGAGGAGCTCGAGCTGTTGCTCCATCCCATGGTGGAGGCCGGCAAGGAGCCGACCGGCTCGATGGGCGACGACACGCCGCTCGCCGTGCTCTCCGGCCAATATCGCGGCCTGCACTACTACTTCCGCCAGATGTTCGCGCAGGTGACCAATCCACCGATCGATTCCTTGCGCGAATACAGCGTCATGAGCCTGCTCACGCGGCTCGGCAGCATGGGCAATATCTTCGCCGGCGAGCCCGAGCAGACCGCGTTCCTGCAGCTCGATTCGCCGATCCTCACCAACGGCGAGTTCGCGGGCCTGATCGAGCATCTGGACGACAAGGCGGTGTGGATCGACTGCACCTTCGACGCCTCCCCCGGCCGCGAGCGGCTCACCGAGGGGATCGAGCAGATCCGCGGGCAGGCGGAGGAGGCGGTGCGCGGCGGCGCCACCCACCTCATCCTCACCGACGAGCATGTCTCGGAGGAGCGCGCGCCGATCCCCATGATCCTGGCAGCCGGCGGCGTGCACAGCCACCTGGTGCGCCAGCGGCTCAGGACCTTCACGTCGATCAACGTGCGCGCCGCCGAGTGCCTGGACGTGCACTATTTCGCCGTCCTCATCGGAGTCGGCACGACCACGATCAACCCCTATCTCGCGCTGGAAAGCCTGGCCGACAGGCAGGAGCGCGGGCTCTTCGGCAACCGCAGTTTGGCGGACTGCGAGGAGCGCTACCGCAGTGCCGTCGATGCAGGGCTCCTCAAGATCCTCTCGAAGATGGGCATCTCGGTGCTGAGCTCATACCGGAGCGGCTACAACTTCGAGGCCGTCGGCCTCAGCCGGGCATTGGTCGCCGATTTCTTCCCCGGCATGACGGCGCGCCTCTCCGGCATCGGGCTCAGCGGCATCAAGCGCCGTGTGCTCCTCCAGCACCGCAAGGCCTATGAGGAGAGCCCGGTCGTGCTGCCGGTGGGCGGCCTCCTCAAGTACCGCCGGTCGGGCGAGGTGCACGCCTTCGACGGGCCGCTTATCCACATGCTCCAGTCGGCTCTCGCGACCGATTCCTACGCGACCTACAAGAAGTTTGCCGAAGGCGTCTACGCGTTGCCGCCGATCCAGATACGCAACCTCCTCGGCTTCAAGACCGAGAGGCAGGCGATCGGGCTCGAGGAAGTGGAATCGATCACCCAGATCCGCAAGCGTTTCAGCAGCGGCAGCATGTCGCACGGGGCGCTCTCCAAGGAGGCGCACGAGACCCTCGCCATCGCGATGAACAGGATTGGCGCGGCGTCCTGCAGCGGCGAGGGCGGCGAGGCGCGCGAACGCTTCGAACCGCGCGACAACGGCGACAACGCATCGTCTGCGACCAAGCAAATCGCCTCCGCCCGCTTCGGCGTGACCGCGGAGTACCTGAACCACTGCCGCGAGATCGAGATCAAGATGGCCCAGGGGGCGAAGCCCGGCGAGGGCGGGCAGCTGCCGGGCTTCAAGGTGTCGGAGGAGATCGCCCGCCTAAGGCTTTCCACGCCGGGGGTCACGCTCATCTCGCCGCCGCCGCACCACGACATCTACTCGATCGAAGACCTCGCGCAGCTCATCTACGACCTGAAGCAGATCAACCCTCGCGCGAGAGTCACGGTCAAGCTCGTGGCAGAGGCCGGCATCGGCACCATCGCCGCCGGAGTCGCCAAGGCCAAGGCCGACGTGGTCCTGATCTCCGGCCATGACGGTGGCACCGGTGCGTCGCCTCAGAGCAGCGTGAAATTTGCCGGCGTGCCCTGGGAGATGGGCCTCGCCGAAGTACATCAGGTGCTCACGCTCAACCGCCTGCGCCACACCGTGACGCTCCGCGTCGATGGCGGCATCAAGACCGGCCGCGACGTCGTCACCGCCGCCATGCTGGGAGCCGAGGAGTTCGGCGTCGGCACCACTTCCCTGGTCGCCATGGGCTGCATCCTGGTGCGCCAGTGCCACAGCAACACCTGCCCGGTGGGCGTCTGCACGCAGGACCCGGCGCTCCGCGCCAAGTTCGAGGGCACGCCGGAGAAGGTGGTCAACCTGTTCACCTTCATCGGCGAGGAGGTGCGCGAGATCCTGGCATCGCTCGGGGCCTCGACGCTCGACGAGATCGTCGGGCGCACCGACCTCTTGCGCCAGGTCAGCCGGGGCAGCGCCGATCTCGACGATCTCGACCTCAACCCGCTGCTGGCCCAGGCGGACCCCGGCGGCCACCCGCGCCACTCGACGCGCAAGGGCCGGATCGCGGTGCCCGACACTCTCGACGAGCAGATCATCAGCGACGCCGACGATGCGCTCGAAGTGCCGGAGAAGATGCAGCTCGCCTACACCATCAGAAACACGCACCGTACGATCGGGGCCAAGCTCTCTTCCCACCTGACCCGTCGCTTCGGCATGGCGGGGCTGCCGCCCGACTACTTCACGGTGAGCCTGCGCGGTTCCGCCGGCCAATCGCTCGGCGCCTGGGCCGTGCAGGGCCTCAAGATCGTGGTGAGCGGCGACGCCAACGACTATGTGGGCAAGGGGCTTTCCGGCGGCACCATCGTCATACGCATGCCGACCTCCAGCCCGCTCATCTCCAGCGAAAACACGATCATCGGCAATGTCGTCCTCTACGGTGCCACGAGCGGCAAGTTGTTCGCTGCCGGCCAGGCGGGCGAGCGCTTCTGCGTGCGCAACTCCGGCGCCCGCGCTGTGGTCGAGGGCTGCGGCTCGAACGGATGCGAATACATGACCGGCGGCATCGCCGTGATCCTCGGTTCGGTTGGCGACAATTTCGCGGCCGGCATGACCGGCGGCATGGCCTTCGTCTACGACCCCGACTCCTCCTTCGAGCGCCGCGTCAACGCCGACACCGTGGTCTGGCAGCGGATCGCCAGCACCTATTGGGAGAACGAGTGCCGGGCCCTGGTCGAGGAGCACCATGCCGAGACCCGCTCTCGCTACAGCGAGCGCCTGCTCGCCGACTGGACCCTGGAGATCGGCAACTTCTGGCAAATCTGCCCGCGGGAGATGATCTCCCGTCTCGCCCAACCGCTGGTCGACGAGGCGCAAGCCGAGATCGCTTGAGCCGGCCGCGCGTGCCCTTGCGTCAGGCTGCGTCGTCAGAGTTCCCGGCCGCTTCTCCACGCGCCGCCGGAAGAACTTCGAGGCGCCCCTCCGCAATCGCGGCGCGCAGATCGGCCATCAGCCGCTGATAGAAATAGAGATTGTGCTGGGTCAACAGGATCGGGCCCAGCATCTCGCCCGTGCGGAACAGGTGGTGCAGGTAGGCTCGGCTATAGTCCGCACACGTCGGGCAGGCGCAGGCGGCATCGACCGGCGATGAGTCTTCGGCGTGGCGGGCATTGCGCATGTTGAGAGTGCCGCGCGCGGTATAGGCACGCGCGGTGCGGCCGGAGCGGGTGGGCAGCACGCAGTCGAAGAGGTCGATCCCGCGGCGGACGGCCTGCACGATGTCGTCCGGCGTGCCCACCCCCATCAGGTAGCGCGGCCGCTCCGCCGGCAGCGCGCCTTCCAGCCCGTCGAGCACGGCCAGCATGCGCGCCTGGCCCTCACCCACCGCAAGCCCGCCCACGGCATAGCCATCGAAGCCGATATCCCCCAGTGCTGCCGCCGATTCAGCCCGCAACGCCGGAAAGACGCCGCCCTGCACGATGCCGAAGAGCCCATAGCCCGGGCGCCGCACGAACGCTTCCTTGCAAAGCGCGGCCCAACGCATCGAGCGGCGCATGGCCTTCGCGGCCTCGTCTTCGCTCGCCGGCCAGCGCGTGCATTCATCCAGCACCATGGTGATGTCGCTGTCCAGCTGATGCTGAACCGCCACGGCACCCGCCGGGGTCAGATGGTGACGCGAGCCGTCAGTATGCGCGCGGAACACCACGCCGTCCTCCTGAACGGTGCGGAGCTGGGCGAGCGACATCACTTGGAAGCCGCCCGAATCGGTGAGGATGGGCCCCGGCCAGTTCATGAACTTGTGCAGGCCGCCGAGGCGCGCGATGCGCTCTGCGCCGGGCCGGATCATCAGGTGATAGGCGTTGCCGAGCACCATCTCGGCGCCGCTCGCCCGCACCGCATCGACCGTGAGGCCCTTGACCGCCGCCTGAGTCCCCACCGGCATGAAGGCAGGCGTGTGCACAGGCCCGTGGGCGGTCTCCAGCCGGCCGAGCCTGGCGCGGCCATCCGTCGCCTCCACGGAGAAGCCGAACGTCATGCCGCCTCCTCGCGCGCAAGCAGGCAGGCGTCGCCGTAGGAATAGAAACGGTAGCCCTCGGCCAGCGCCTCTGCGTAGGCCGCCTTCATCCGCTCGGTGCCGGCGAAGGCCGAGACCAGCATGAAGAGCGTCGAGCGGGGCAGGTGGAAATTGGTCAGCATCAGATCGACCGTCTTGAAACGGTAGCCCGGCTCGATGAAGAGATCGACCTCGCCCGAGAACGCTTCGACGGTGCCGTTGGGCCGGGCGGCGCTCTCCAGCAGCCGCACGACCGTGGTGCCCACCGCGACGATGCGCCCGCCGGCCGCCCGGCAACCGTTGATGGCGGCGGCGACGTCGGGCGCAAGCTCGCAAGCCTCCGCGTGCATCGGGTGATCGGCGGTGTCCTCCACCGAGACAGGCAGGAACGTGCCGGCACCGACGTGGAGGGTGACGAAGCAGCGGCCGATGCCGCGCGCGTCGATCGCCTGCAACAGGCGATCGGTGAAGTGGAGGCCCGCCGTCGGCGCGGCGACGGCACCCTCCCGCCGCGCGAACACGGTCTGATAGTCATCGCGGTCCTGCGCATCGGCCGCGCGCCGGATATAGGGTGGCAAAGGCATGGCGCCATGGCTCTGGAGCGCCTCGGCGAGCGCCGCGCCACCCCGATCGAAGACGAGGCTCACCTCCGGCCCGTCGCGTGCCTCGACGGCGGCCGAGAATTCGTCGGTAAAGTGGATCACGTCGCCCGGCCTCAGCCGCCGCGCCGGCTTGGCGAATGCCTGCCAGCACCCGTTCGACCGCTGCCGGTGCAACGTGAGCTCGACCCGCGCCTCGCCCCTCATGCCCACCAGGCGCGCCGGAATCACCCGCGTGTCGTTGAAGACCATCAGGTCTCCCGGCCGCAGCAGGGCCGGAAGGTCGGCCACCCTGCGATGGACGCAGCCGGCGGAGAGATCCAGGAGGCGCGCGGAATCGCGCGGACGGGCGGGGCGCGTCGCGATCGCCTCGCGCGGGAGGTCGAAATCGAAGGCGTCGACCCGCACCGATGGCCGCCGGCGCCGCCGGCCTCAGGGCTGCGCCGTCCCGAACCGCTCGGCGAGGCGGCGGGCGATCATCGGCGAGACGAAGCTGGAGACGTCGCCGCCGAGGGAGGCGATCTCCTTGACCAGCTTGGAGGCGATGAAGTGATGGCGCTCCGACGCCATCAGGAACATGGTCTCCACGCCCTGGTCGAGCCTGGCGTTCATGCCCGCCATCTGGAACTCGTATTCGAAATCGGACACCGCCCGGAGCCCGCGCACGATGACCGTGGCGCCGACCTCGTGGACGAAGTGCATGAGCAGGATGTCGAAGCGGCGGACCTCCAGCTGCGGCGGCTCGAGCCCGAGCGCCGCGAGGTCCTGCGCGGTCAGCGTCACCCGCTCATCCGCGTCGAACAGCGGGCTCTTGTCCGCGTTGACGGCGACCGCCACGACCAGCCGGTCCACCACCCTGAGGGAACGCTTGATGATGTCCTGGTGGCCCGTGGTGATCGGGTCGAAGGTCCCGGGATAGAGGCCAACCCTCTCAACCATCCTGTGCCGCTCCAGCGTTTGCCGCCGCCTCGCCGGCCGCGCCGTTGCCGTTGACGTCGGCGAAGCGGGCCGCCGATACCACCCGCTCGCCCTTGCCCAGGCGGAAGATGGTCACGCCCCGCGTGCCTCTCCCCGTCTTTCTGATTCCCTTGATCGGGCAGCGGATCAGCTGGCCGCCGTCTGTCACGAGCATGATCTCGTCCTTCTCAGCCACGGGGAAGGCGGCGACGACCTCGGTCTCGCCTGAGACGATGGCCGTGTTGATGATACCCTTGCCGCCCCGCCGGGTCAGGCGATAGTCGTGGGTTGACGTCCGCTTGCCGAAGCCGTCGCTGCGGACCGTGATGAGGAATTGCTCCTCGGCCGCGAGTGCTGCGCGGCGCTCTTTCGCGAGCTTTGGTGCTGCCCCCTCGCGCTTGCGTCGGAAGTAAGCGTCCCTTTCCTCGGCGGAGATATCGCCGTGCGCGAGCACGCTCATGGAGATCACCCGGTCGCCCTTGGCGAGGTCCATTCCGCGCACGCCCGACGAGCTCCGGCCACGGAACAGGCGAACGTCGGCGGCGGCGAAGCGGGTGCACTTGCCGCCACGGGCGGCAAGCAACACGTCGTTGCTATCCTTGCAGATCTGCACGCCGACGATGCGGTCGTCCTCGCCGAGCTTCATGGCGATCTTGCCGGCAGACGGCACGTTCACGAAGTCGCTCGCGCTGTTGCGCCGCACCGAGCCGGCGGCGGTTGCGAACATGAGCTGGAGCCTGGCCCATTCGTCCTCGTCTTCCGGCATCGGCAGGATGGTCGATATGGTCTCGCCGTCCGCCAGCGGCAGCAGGTTGACCAGCGCCTTGCCGCGCGCCTGTGGTGCGGCCTGAGGCAGGCGGTAGACCTTGAGCTTGTAGACCTGGCCGGCGGTGGAGAAGAACAGCACGGGCGTGTGCGTGTTCACGACGAACACCTGCGACACGAAGTCCTCGTCGCGGGTGCTCATGCCGGCGCGGCCCTTGCCGCCGCGCTTCTGCGCCCGATAGGTCGAAAGCGGCACCCGCTTGACGTAGCCGCGGTGGCTGAGCGTGACCACCATCTCCTCGCGCTGGATCAGGTCCTCGACGTCGTGCTCGAACTCGTCCTCGCCCAGCACGGTGCGCCGCGCGTCGGCGAATTTCTTGCGGGTCTCGACCAGCTCGTTGCGGAGCACCGAACGCAAGCGATCGCGGTTCTGCAGGATGTCGATGTAGTCCTTGATCTGCTCCACGATCCCGGCGAGCTCGGCCGCGATCTTGTCCCGCTCCATGGCGGTCAGCCGCTGCAGGCGCAGCTCAAGGATGGCCCGCGCCTGCTCGTCGGTGAGCCGGCAGGTGCCCGCCTCCGTCACCTGCTGCCGCGGATCGGCGATCAGCGTGACCAGGGGGCCCGCATCCATCACCGGCCAGTCCCTGCCGGTGAGGCCCACGCGGGCTTCGGCGGGGTCCTTCGACTTGCGGATCAGCGCGATGATCTCGTCGATGTTGGCGACGGCGATGGCAAGCCCGGCGAGCGCATGGGCACGGGTTCGCGCCTGCTTGAGCTGGTAGGTCGTGCGCCTGGTGACCACCTCCTCGCGGAAGTCGATGAACGCCGCGATGATGTCCTTGAGCGTCAGCTGCTCCGGGCGGCCGCCCCGCAGCGCCAGCATGTTGACGCCGAAGCTGGTCTGCAGCGGCGAGTAGCGGTAGAGCTGGTTGAGCACCACCTCCGCCATCGCGCTCCGCTTGAGCTCGATGACGACGCGCACCCCGTCGCGATCCGATTCGTCGCGGAGGTCGGCGATCCCCTCGATGCGGCGCTCGTTCACGAGGCCGGCGATGCGCTCGATCATCCGCGCCTTGTTCACCTGGTAGGGGATCTCCGTGACGATGATCGCTTCGCGGTCCTTACCGGCCTGCTCGATCATCGTGCGGCCGCGCATGACCACCGACCCGCGCCCCGTGTGATACGCCTGATGGATGCCGGCGGCGCCGACGACCAAGGCCCCGGTCGGGAAGTCCGGCCCCGGTATGTGCTCCATCAAGCCGTCGACGGAGATCTCCGGATCGTCGAGATAGGCGCAGGCGGCGTCGACAACCTCCCCCAGATTGTGGGGCGGGATGTTGGTCGCCATGCCGACCGCGATGCCGCCCGCACCGTTGACCAGGAGGTTGGGGAAGGCCGCCGGCAGCACCATGGGCTCGTGCGCCGATTCGTCGTAGTTGGCCTGGAAGTCGACCGTCTCCTTGTCGATGTCGGCGAGCAGCGCGTGCGCCGGCTCGCCCAGGCGAACCTCGGTGTAGCGCATCGCCGCCGGCGGGTCGCCGTCCATCGAGCCGTAGTTGCCCTGGCCGTCGAGCAGCATCAGGCGCATGGAGAAGTCCTGCGCCATGCGCACCATGGCGTCGTAGATCGCGGCGTCGCCGTGGGGGTGATACCGGCCCATCACGTCGCCGACCACGCGCGCGGACTTGCGGTAGGGCTTGTTCCAGTCGTAGCCGCTCTCGTGCATCGAGTAGAGGATGCGGCGATGCACGGGCTTCAGTCCGTCGCGCACGTCGGGCAGCGCGCGCGACACGATCACGCTCATCGCGTAGTCGAGGTAGGAGCGTTTCATCTCCTCCTCGATGGCGACGGGGGGCGTTGCGCGCGCGCCGCCGCCGGGCGGCTCGCGAGGTGGCGCGGAGGGCGGTAGCTCTGTCACCAATGACCGGAAAAATTATTGAAAGACAAGGAATTAGGCCGCGCTCTGCGACTCGATCCTTACGCCTTTGAGACTACAGCAAACGCCCTCGATTCACAATGTTGCGGGCGGGGAATACCGAGCCGTCGGCAGACCCGTCGATCCCGGCTTCCGGCAGCCGAACGACGCGCTTTCGACACCGTTGGGGATGGCAGCAAACATCCCTGATCCTGGCGACTCCGATCGCTCTCCAGCCAACGCGATTTCACAGCACAAGCCTCCGACGCCCGTCTCTTCGCGGCCCACGTGTATTCCGTCCACGTGCGCGGGCTCACGATCCGAGCGGAACACCAATCTAAAGTGGGATTCGGCGGGATTAAGTGGGATAAGTGGGATTCCGCGCGGAGAAAGGTCGTGCACGCCCGAAGGGTCGTGCGCGCTTGGAACATCTTCGCACGCCCGAAGGGTCGTGCGCACTTGGAACATCAACCTTTCGAAGCGTGGCGCGAGAGCCTGTCCCAAGCGAACCGCCTTAGCCGGACGTTCGCGGCCCTGGCGGAAGCGTTGAACCGCCATCGCGGCAAGTCCGGGCAACAAACGGTGCGCGTGGAGCATGTCACGGTGAACGATGGCGGACAGGCAATCGTCGGCGCCGTCGCGACGGGGGGAGGGGGGAGGGGATGACCCCGGAGCCGAACATCAATGCCATGCACGCGGCTCCGCGGTGCGGTGCGAAAACGCGGCGAGGGACGCCATGCCGCGCCCCGGCGATGGCGAACAGGCGGTGCCGGATGCACGGCGGGAAGCTGCCCGGAGCGCCACGCGGCAACCGTCATGCGTGGAAGCATGGCCGGTACAGTGGCGAGGCGATCCGGAGACGGCGCGAGGTTGCAGCGCTGGTGCGGGAAATGCGCTCGCTGGTGCGCCAGCTCGGGACGTGAATCGAGGGGAGCTGCGGCGGAGGAAATCCTGATAGCGGTGATCGTAGTACAGCTCGCGTTGTCCGTGCTGACGAGCTAACCGGCGCGGCCCGCCCTACTCCGGCGCGATGGACGCGGCGATGTTCATGGTGAGCGCGACGAACGCGGTCCGTAGCGCGGCGCTGCGCCAATGGGCATCGGGCGCGGTGAGGGTGCCGGGGCCGGGGAGCAGAGACTCGCTGTCGGGTCCACTGCTGATTCCGGCGTTGGGTAGTGCTAGAGGGGCGTCGCCATGCGATTCTTGCGGAGAATTCTGTTCTCGACCGGCCCGCGATTCGGACTGACGGTCGGAATGCTAGGAGTGCTTCTGGTCGGCTTCGTGGCGATTGCCCCGTACCGGCAAGCCGAGGACTATGCGGTCGGGTACCTCATCGCTTTCGTCGGATTCTCATGGGCGGCAATCACGGGATATCTCGGGCGCTATTATTCCCTGAAATTGGAGATGGGGAGCTTCATCGGGTGCGGGTTCCTCTTGGGATGCGTGGCCTTCTTCATTTCAGAAGATGCGACGGTTATCGAATCCTGCGTTGCTTGGGGCGGCGCATACGTGGTCAGTCTACTCATCGCCGCAATCGTTGGGCTACGCCGGCAGTAACAAGGCAATCGAGGTGTGCTCTCGTGCCCTGCTTCGCGATTCGCGCGGGTGAATGGTCAAGCGTGCAACGTGAGAGACGGCCGGAGCGGCCCGTAGGCGCCCCGGTGCCGTGGTGGTGAGGGTTACGCGGCGGGTGCGTGGTACGAGACGTGAACGAGCTTCGCGGCGGCGCGCTTGGCGTCTTTGGGGCGCCGGTCATAGCGGGCGCTGGTGGTAGGCGAAGCGGTCAGTGGATCAATGCCGCCCTGAGCGCAAGAGCGTCTTCAACTTGCGCTACTGTCGTGCGCGAACGAACCCATCTGCGCGAGTCATTCAGGTTCGTAATTCCGCTGCGCTCTTCCACGTACATCTCGTTCAGAACTTCCTGAACACCTGGATCGGCAACCTTCGGTGGTATTGTTATCCCCCGCAGGAACGCGGTTTTTTCGCTTTGACTCATGTTCCGCACGACGGCCATGGCGTCATCCGTCAGCCAAGCGTATGCCCGCACGTCGTTCTGAGGATCACCCCTCACGACATCGCTGCAAGAGGTGATGTCGAACGCATAAGTGATCGCGACCACGAGCTGAGCTGCGGGGACACGTCGCGCGCCTGCCTCTTTGAGCGCCTCAAGCGTGCCGCATGCATCCAGTTGTCGACTGCCACGCCTCTCAAAAGCATCTATGAACGATTCTAAGATGACAGACTCTTGCTCCGTGGGAGACAGGACAGAGGCCGTGCCAACTGCCGCCTTATATCCCCCAGTCTCTCCCGTGCTGACGCACGCCGCCGTCAATAGGGCCACTCCTACTATGAGTGCAGCTTTCATGCCGGTCCTCCGATGTTGTGAGGCGGTGCCGACTAGTGCCGGGCCGATGCAGACGCTCCGCGTGTGCAAGACATGGTTCCCCCATTTGCCAAGCGCGGGAGCTACCCCGTGGCGAGTTGAGGACTCTTGCATTCAGCGGGCGACCCGACAGAGCGCGCGCGGAATGTCTGCTAGGGAGAGCGTGGCCGGTTGACACGGCGCCGTCAACGGTGGGCGGGCATGCGCTCGGATCGCTTCTGGAATGCTTGCAACATCCCGCCCGTTCTCAATCCAAATGTGGGAATAAATGAGGGTTCAAAACCAACATACAACGATATTCGCGTTCAATATCAGCATGATATCGCGGGGCAGTGGCGGAGGGGGTGGGATTCGAACCCACGGTACGCTCACGCGTACAACGGTTTTCGAGACCGCCCCGTTCAACCACTCCGGCACCCCTCCGCGGTCTGGCGCGATCGCGCGGCCTTTATCTACGCCGGCGGCGCGCCCTCGGCAACCGCGGCAGCGGCAACGCTCCGCTCGTAGCCCGTGAAATCCTCGGTGCCTAGCACGTGGCGCTCCATCCAGGCCGTAAAGCGCGCCCGATCGCGCGCGATGGCGTCCCACGCCTCGTAGAAACTGTTGTCGCGCCGGTAATAGCCGAGCGCGTAGGAGGGCCGGGCGCCGCCGGGCGCGGGCGAGACGGCGCTCACCACCCAGTGCGGCAGGTGCACGGCGCCCGGCCTCGGCTCCAGCTCGTTCACGATCTCCTCCACCGTGACAAGCACGCGGTGGGACGCGAGCGCCACCTCCTTCTGCACGCCGGAGATACCCCACAGCATGACGTTGCCTTTGCGGTCCGCCTGCTGGGCGTGGATCACCGCGACATCGGGACGGATGGCGGGGCTGGCCGCGAGTTTCTCGCCGGTGAAGGGGCAGGTGATGAACTTGATGATCGGGTTGTGCGCCGGCAGGTCGGAGCCGGCATAGCCCCGGATCACCGAGAAGGGCAGCCCGCTCGCGCCCGCGACGTAGGCGTTGACGAGGTCGGCGTGGCTTCGCTCCTCGATCTCCAACGGCCGGGGCCATCCCTTCTCGACCGCATCCCGGAAGCGATGCAGCGAGCCAACCCCCGGATTGCCGCCCCATGAGAAGACGAGGCGCTTGACGCAGCCCATGCCGATGAGCTGGTCGTAGATCAGGTCCGGCGTCATCCGCACCGCCGTGAGGTCGCGGAGCCCCGCGCGGATCACGGCATGGCCTGCGGCATGGGGGATCAGATGGGTGAATCCCTCCATGGCGACCGTGTCGCCATCCTGGATGAGCGACGATACCGCTTCGGCGAGCGGGACGATCTCAGCCATGCGCCGGGCCTGCCGGGACGCGGGCGTTGCGGCGAGGGTGGAGTAGACGAGCGCCGGGCGGCTAGAAGCGCACGGGCACGACCGGCGCCTCGCCCTTGGCGATCATCTCGGGGATCGTCGGCGAGGCATTCTCCCACACCAGCAGCATCGAGCGCTTGGGCGAAAAGCCCTGATGGCGGATGTCGGCCGGCATGCAGGCAACGTCGCCCGCCCGCATCGTCACCACCGCGCGGGGGTCGCCCGACTCCTTGTCCTTGACGTTCCAGATGATCTCGTCGGAGAGCTGGATGAACCACTCCACCCGGTCGTTGCCGTGCTCCACCGGCAGGCTGAACTCCTCCGATGTGGGGCAGAAGAGGCTGTCCCGCAGCACGGTGCAGACCGAGGGGTTCCAGGTCACGTCCGAGCGCGAGAGATAGGCGAAGAGGTTGAAGGCCTGCACCTCGCCCTCGAAGCCGGGCTCGGCCTCGACCTCTGGCTCGTCCTGCTCCACGTCGGCGAACATGCGGTTGACCGGGTAGCCGCTCTCGTCGGTGCGGATCGGCGCATCGTCGGGCAGGCTCACCATGCGCTTCGCCATCACCCGCACGCGGCCGAGGGCCTCGGGGTTGCGCCCGCTCTTGCGGCCGAAGGGATGCGCCGTTTCCTGCGGCGCCCTGAACGGGTCGTAGCCGGCGTTGGTCCAGTCGTCGAGCATCGCCTGGAAGGTCGCCCTGAGGTCGTCGGAGTCCACGGTCTCCTGATAGTCGCGGCCGTTCTCGCGGTAGGCATCGTTGAAGCGCCCGACATAGAGCTCGACCCGGCCGTAGAGGTTGGTGGTGCCGAACACGTCGTCGAAGTTGATGGTGCCGTAGAAGAAGTTCCACGCCACCACGCGCACCAGCGCGCGCAGGAAGGCGTCCACGGGCATCAGGTGGCTGCCCTCGGGCCAGGTGATATGGGCGAAATACTCGTCGCGGCGGAAGCCGAAGCCGCCTGTCTGGAAGGTGCGGTAGCCGGTGTAGTTGTCGGGATCGGAGGCCGTGTAGGCTGCCTCAGCCATCTGTGTCGCCATCGCGCTCACTCCTCGCCGGTCTGGCAGATCTCGGCCCAGCGCTCGATGGTGAGGGGGCCGTCCATCGTTTGGAACAGGACAACGCTCGGCGCCTCGGCCGAGAAACGGTAGGCGGCGCGCGCCGGCAGCAGGGTCAGGTGGCCGCGCCCGGCGCGCACGAGTCCCATGCGCGGGCCTTCGGGCTCGCCCTCCAGCGCGTGCGCGCCGTCGCCTTCAGGTGCGTTCCCGCTGTGCTTCATCAGCTCGACCTCGATCTCGCCGTCCAGGCACAGCGCGAACTCGTCGTGGGCCGCCGTGAACCAGAGTGAGGCGCCTTCCGCCCGCATGATCTCGATCACATATTCCAGGTTCTTGGCCACGCACACCCGCTCGAACGGCGCCGACTTGGAGGCGACCTCGAACGCGTTCGAGAAGACATAGTTGCGCGGATCGTCGTTGATGATGTGAACGCCGCCTTTGCGGTAGTCGCCGAGCGATCCGAGCTCCGTCTTGTAGTCGGCCATGGGCTTCGTCTCCTGCCCCTCCTTCGTGTTGTGGCCGCCCACTCTACCCCAAACTGCCCCCGTCGCGGAGCCCGTACGCGGAGCAACCTCCATCTCGGCGGAGAATGTCCTCCTGTTGTCGCGCTTCTTCGCTTCTCCAGCCTGCCCGCTTACAATCGAACAGCAGGGGCACGAAGATCAAGGGGATGGGCGATGGAAATGGTCATGCGAAGCTACCCCAACGACTGGGTCGCCAGCTCGATCATGCACCGCAAGGGCATCGGCGGCGGCTCGTCGGGGGTCGCGCACGAGCTGACCGAGGAGAAGCAGGGCACCTACCTCTACACCATCGGCCCTTACGCCGACCCGGTGCTTTCCATCGAGCCGGGCGACCGGGTTGTCGTCGAGACCCACGATGCCTTCGAAGGCAAGATCACGAGCGAGAGCGACGTTCCCTCGGAGCTACTGGAGGTGCCGTTCCTCAACCCGCAGTGCGGCCCGATCTTCATGGCCGGCGCCGAGAAGGGCGACGTGCTTGCGGTCCACATCGAGAGCATGGCCCCACGCGGCCCTCAGCCCCGCGGCACCTGCTGCATGATCAAGGAGTTCGGCGGGCTGACCGGCACCTACTACACCGCGACGCTCAACGAGCCGCTGCCCGAGAAGGTGCGCAAGGTGGAGGTGGACGAAGAGAACGTCTACTGGAGCGACCGCGTCACGCTCCCCTACAAGCCGCACATCGGTACGCTCAGCTGCTCACCCCAGATCGATTCAATCAACTCGCTGACGCCTGACGATCACGGCGGCAACATGGACCTGCCGGACATGGGGCCCGGCACGATCACCTACCTGCCGGTGCGTGCGCCGGGCGCGCTGCTCTACATCGGCGATGCCCACGCCTGCCAGGGTGATGGCGAGGTCTGCGGCGTCGCGGTCGAGTATCCCACCACCACCACGATCACCGTCGACCTGATCAAGGGCTGGACCATCGACTGGCCGCGGCTCGAAGCCGACGACTTCATCATGACGATCGGCAGCGCCCGGCCGCTGGAGGACGCGACCCGGATTGCCTATCGCGAGCTGGTGCGCTGGATGGTGAAGGACTACGGCTACGACCAGTGGGACGCCTACATGATGCTGAGCCAGTGCGGCAAGGTGCGGCTCGGCAACTTCGTCGATCCCAAGTACACGATGGGCGCGGCGATTCCGAAGAAGTACCTGTAGCGGGTGCCGAGGCTTCGCTCTACTCCACCGGGTGCATTCGTGCTCGGGTCGACTGCCCAAGTACGACCCATTGACTTGGAGCATTCGTCAGGGCACTAGCGCCAAATCCCTCGCGTATCGATTATCAATTTGTCCTTCAGTTTGCATTGGTCGATATTTCGAAACTCCTGGTGGTCGGTCAGAAGCACCACGATCTCGGCCGACATGAGTGCCTCATCCAGGGAAACGAGCATCGTACGATTGCTCTGCCTTAGTTCTGGAGGCAACACGTCGATATGCGGCTCCACAACGAGCAATCGTCCCGCAACCGATTGCTGTAAGCCGCGAACGACCTCAATTGACGGGCTCTCACGCAAATCTCCGACATCCGCCTTGTAGCTCAGGCCCAGACAAGCAACATCGGGCTGCGCTACTTCCGCAGCCGTCAATAAGACGTGTTCGATCACCTTACGCGGCTTGTCATCATTGACCCGCCTCGCCGTCCCGATTAGAGGCGTGAGATCAGGTGCGGAGTGCACCAGGAACCAGGGATCGACGGCGATACAGTGGCCACCGACACCGGGGCCGGGCCGAAGAACATCGACGCGTGGGTGGCGATTGGTAAGGTCTATGAGCTCCCAGGGATCGATACCGAGGGACTCGCACACCGAAGAAATTTCGTTAGCGAACGCGATATTGACGTCCCGGTATGCGTTCTCGGTCAGTTTTGCCAACTCGGCCGTTCGTGCATTCGTTATCGAACAAGTGCCCTGCAAGAATACCTCGTAGAGAGCGTTCGCAGCCGCGGCGCATGCGGGCGTCACGCCTCCTACGACGCGATCGTTTTGCAAGAGCTCCACAATAATGCGGCCTGGCAAAATTCGCTCGGGACTGTAGGCGACACGGATATCGCTGCCTTCTCCCTTCGAGTTGGGAAATGACAGGTCCGGGCGAAGCGCCGAGAGCCATTCGCAGAGCGCTTCCGTCGTCCCGACCGGCGAGGTCGATTCGAGGACCACTAGATTGCCCGACATGAGCACCGGCGCCAGGCTTCTTGCCGCAGCCTGCAGGTGACTGAGATCGGGAGCGTGCTCATCCTTGAGGGGTGTCGGAACGGCAATGATGAAGGCGTCGGCGGGAGACAGCTCTTCCTGAGCACGCAACTTCCCGCTAACGACCGCGCCGCGAACCATGACATCGAGATGGGGCTCTACGATGGGGGCCACGCCGGTGTTTATCGTCGCCACCCGATCAGGATCGGTATCGACGCCAATCACCTCGATATTGTTCGTTGCGAATGCTGCTGCCGTCGGAAGCCCGACATAGCCGAGGCCGATCACGCAAAGTCGATTGAAGCGCTCAGCCATTGATCAGGTTCGCCAGAATTCGTTCGCTTGCATGGCCGTCACCGTAGGGATTGTGAACCCGCGCCATAGCGGCATAAGCATCCGAGTCATCCAGCAACGCCGTTACCTCTTTGACGATACGGTCAGAATTCGTGCCGACCAGCTTCACCGTACCGGCTTCCACGGCTTCGGGTCGCTCCGTAACCTCTCTTGTCACGAGCACCGGCTTGCCAAGCGACGGAGCTTCCTCCTGGATCCCGCCGGAATCCGTAACGATGAGATGGGCCTGGGTCATGAGGTAAACGAATGCCACATAGTCGAGAGGAGGAATGAGGTGAATGTTCGGGCAAGAGCCCAGGGCCTCATGTACTGGGGTGATCACGTTGGGATTTGGATGAACCGGATATACAATCTCGACATCGTCACGCGCCGAAATCCGAATCAGGGCTTCGCACACGTCTGCTAAACCCCGGCCCAAATTCTCGCGGCGATGCCCGGTAACAAGTATCAACCGCCTATCGGTACTTAGGTCAGGCAAGGCTGCACAAGCCGTTTCGGCCAACCCGGGCTCGTTTCCAAGTCTCTCAACGATATATTCTAGAGCATCGATAACGGTATTGCCTGTAAACGTGATTCCCTCTTCGGCAATTCCTTCGGCGAGGAGATTCTTGCGTGCTTGTTCCGTCGGCACATAGTGCCGATCGCTAATCAAATCGGTCAATCGCCGGTTCATTTCTTCCGGCCAGGGCATCGAAATGCTCCCGCTACGCAAACCGGCTTCAACATGGCCGACCGGTGTCTTGGAATAAAATGCGGCAAGAGCCGCTGCGAAGGAGGTCGTTGTATCGCCTTGCACCAACACGCGATCCGGCCGCGCTTCAGAAAGGACTGTCGCCATTCCTGTCGTAACGGCGTTCGTAATATGCGTAAGGTCTTGGTTGGGTTTCATGACACTCAGATCGAAGTCCGATCGAAGCCCAAACATTTTGAGCCCGGAATCCAGCATTTCACGATGCTGAGCAGTCACACAGATAAGGTGCTCAACCCCTTCAGCCGAAGACAAATAACGTGCCACCATCGCCATCTTAATTGCTTCGGGCCGCGTCCCTATTATGGAGAGAACTCGCATGTTAATGCGGATGGTCGTCGATTGTACAACTCAAATCCATATGCTTTTTTGTCTGAGCCCATATGCCTACTAAACATGAAGAGTTAAATCACGTGGAAGCGGATGTATAAATCGATTTACTGAAGGTCGCATGTGGAGGCGGGGGGGGTCCGCGCCCCCCGCGCCCGGGCCGGCCGAGCCCGAATCCAAGGGACGCGCACTGTGATGGGCTGCAGAATCGCCTTAGTCTGCGAGCCATCATGTATCCGGCGCCGATCGAGGCCTATTTCGCACCGAAGACCATCGAGGAGGCGCTCGGGTGCCTCGCCGAGGCGGGCGACGGCGCGATGTTCATCGCCGGCGGCATGAGCCTGATGCAGGCCATGAAGGCGCGGCTATTGGCACCGCGCGCCCTCATCGACCTGAACGAGGTGGAGGAGCTGAGCGGCCTCGCCAAAGGGCCGCGCGACGTGACCGTGCGCCCCCTCACCCGTTACCGTGAGCTCACCGCGACCTCGGCGCTCCACGGTGCCCTGCAGGCGATCGGGGACGCGGCGGCAACGGTGGGCGACCGGCAAGTACGCAATGCCGGCACCATCGGCGGCAGTCTCTGCTGGAACTACGTCGCCTCTTGCATGCCAAACGTCTGCCTGTGCCTCGACGCGACACTTGTTCTTGCCTCACGAGCCGGTGGCGAGCGAACCCTGCCTATTGAAGAATTTCTGGTTGGGCCGCTGGAAACCGCGCTACGAGACGACGAGCTCTTGATCGAGATTAACTTTCCGTCCTCGAAGCACTACGGAGTCGGCAGCGCCTACAAGAAATATGGCGCAACGGTGGACGGATTACCCGTCATCGGCATCGCGGCCTGGATCGAAATCGACGAGTCCGGGCTTTGCACAGACGCCCGCTGCAGCGTCGGCGGTATTTTGCCAACCGCCCAACGGTTCGACGGAGTCCGCGCGCTGCTTTGCGGCCGAGCGGGCACGCGAGAGACCTTCGCCGAGGCGGCCAGCGCCGTAGCCGATGCAATCGAGACGCAGACGGACCACCTCGCCAGTGCCCACTATCGCAAGGTGCTGATCCGCACGTTCGGCCGCGACGTGTTGGCCGAGGCCCACGCCCGCGCGATGGGGAGGTAGGCGCGTGAACAAGACCATCACCGTCACCGTCAACGGCAAGGCCTACGAGCGGACCGTGCCGATCCGCCTTCTCCTCGTCGATTTCATCCGCGACGAATGCGGCCTCACCGGCACGCATATCGGTTGCACGTACGAAGGGCGCTGCGGGGCGTGCACGGTGCTGATCGAGGGACGCGCCCACAAGTCCTGCATGAAGCTCGCGGTGCAAGCCGACGGCAAGGACGTGACCACGATCGAGGGTCTCCGCCAGGGAGACAAGCTGCACAACCTGCAACAGGCCTTCCGCCGCTATCACGCGCTGCAGTGCGGGTTTTGCACGAGCGGGATCCTGATGAACGCAGTCGATTTCCTGAACGAGAACATCAACCCGAGCGAAGAGGAGGTGCGCCGCGCCCTGGTCGGCAACCTCTGCCGCTGCACCGGCTACAGCCATATCGTCGAAGCCATCCTCGCCGCTTCGGCCATGCGTCACGGGGTGAAGCCCGAACCGCCGCCGGCGGAAACCGAGAGCGCGCCGTGACCGCAACCGGCGAGGCACGCTGGATCGGGCGCTCGCTGGAGCGGCGTGAGGATCTGCGTCTGCTCACGGGCCAAGGCGAATACCTTGCCGATCTCCGCGTCCCCGATTGCCTCCATCTCTGCTTCGTCCGCTCCAGTCACGCGCACGCCAAGATCAGGGAGATCCGACTGGAGACGGCGCTTGCGATGCCGGGCGTGGTCGGCGCGATCACCGGCGCCGAACTCTCGAAGGAGATTCAGGGCCAAAAGATCCCGGTGCTGATCCCCGCCTTTGCCGCGACCTATCGCCAGTACTGGCCGCTCGCGGTGGACGAGGTGTATTGGCACGGTGAGCCGCTCGCCGCGATCCTGGCGCAAGACAAGTATGCCGCCGAGGACGCCGCGGCCGCCGTCGAGGTCGATTACGAGCCGCTCCCCGTCGTCACCGACCCCGAGGCTGCGCTGCGCGACGGCGCACCGCGCGTCTACGACGACTGGGACA
This sequence comes from Alphaproteobacteria bacterium, assembly GCA_965262755.1. Lineage (GTDB taxonomy): Bacteria > Pseudomonadota > Alphaproteobacteria > UBA828 > UBA828 > WTGU01. Next base: position 5,050,583 of record OZ253557.1, read on the forward strand.
GCAACGAGATTTTTGGCTCCAGCTGCACCGGCGGCTCCGAAGCGGACGAGATCGCCGCGAACGACGCCGAGGTCGAGGCGTTGTTCGCCGAGGCCGACGTGGTGCTCAAGCAACGCTTCCGCACCCACCGCTGCGGTGTCTGCCCCATCGAGACCCGGGGCGCGCTCGCGATCTGGAGCGATGCGGACGGGTTGACCGTCCACCTGACGACGCAACGCCCTCACATCGAGCGTCTCGCCCTTGCCGACCTCCTCGAGCTCTCGACCGCCGAGGTTCGGGTCGTGGCACCACGCGATCAGGGCGGCGGCTTCGGCGTCAAGGCGCCGTTCTACCGCGAGCATGTCGTGGTCTGTCATCTCGCGCGCAAGCTCGCCCGACCGGTGCGCTGGATCGAGACGCGCGAAGAACACCTGATGACGGTCAGCCAGGAGCGCGACCAGATCCACGATCTCGAAATCGCGGCGGACAGGGAGGGCCGCATCCTCGCGCTCCGCAATCGCGGCATTGCCGATGTGGGCGATGGGCGCCAGGGGGTCTATTGGGGCTTCGTCATGCCCTCGCTGGGCTCGGTCATGCTGCCGAACGCCTACGCGATCGGGCGTGCCGATATCAAGCTGCGCTGCGCGGTCATCAACAAGGCCTGCCTGAGCCCGTCACGCTCGTTCGGCGCGCTGCCGACACGCTTCGCGCTCGAACGCAGCCTCGACATGCTGGCACGCAAGCTCGGGCTCGAAACGGCGGACCTCAAGCGCAAAAACCTGGTCACCGACTTCCCGTTCACCAGCGTGACGGGTGTCCATCACGACAGCGGCGATTACGTGAAGGCGTGGGACACGCTGCTGGCCAAGGTCGATCTCGCCGGCTTTCGCGCGCTGCAGAAGGAAGCCCGCGCCGAAGGGCATTACCTCGGGATCGGCTTCGCCTGCGGTGCCGAGTTCTCCGGGATTCCATCGGACGTGCTCGTGCCCCTGGAAAACCAGCCCGGCTACGGCGTCGTCACCATGCGCATCGACCCACGCGGCAAGGTCGCGATCCACGAAGGCGATGCGCCGCAGGGCCAAAGCCACGAGACCACGATGGCGCAAGTCGCCGCAGACGCATTCGGGATTCATCCGGACGACGTAAGCCTGCGGCATGGCGATACCGCTACGACGCCGCTCAGCTCGGGCACCATCGGCGCGCGCGGCGCCTCCTACACCGTTGCCGCCATTGCCGACGCCGCGGCCGCTCTCAAGGCGAAGATGGCGCGCTACATGATCCACGATCACGGGCTGGAGGGAGCGAGCCCCGACGATTTCAGCTTCGGGGACGGCGCGGTCATCTACAGGAAGGATGGCAATATCCGCCGCGAATTCGCCGCGCTCGCGGATCGCATCGTGATGGGGTCGATCGACCTGCCGCCCGGGGAGAGTCCCGGTCTTGAGCACACGGCCTATTTCGAAGCGCCCAAGGCCATGATCTGCTTCACCGCGCAGGCGGCCAAGGTCGAGGTCGATATCGAAACCGGGCAGTTCGCCATCCTCGACTACGCCACCTGCGAAGATGTCGGCACCGTGATCAATCCGATCGTCGTCGAAGGCCAGGTTCAGGGCGGCGTCGTGCAGGGCATGTCGAACGCCCTGTTCGAGGAGTTCCTGTACGACGAGAACGGCCAGCAGTTGACGGCCGATTTCGAGAATTATCGCCTCGCCTCTGCTGCCGACGTCCCGAACGTGACGGTCAGCCACTCGCCCACGCCCTGCCCGGACCATCCCCTGGGGGTTCGCGCGGTGGGCGAAGGCAGGCCGGGGCCCGTCCCGGCCGCGCTCGCCAACGCCATTTGCGATGCGCTCTCGCCCTTCGGCGTCGAAATCACGACGCTTCCGCTCAAGCCCGAGATGATTTTCGCCTTGATCGAAGCTGGCCGCGCTGGGACTTAGCCCGGATTTCTCACCGGGCTCGCAGCCTGCGTCATCACCTATCTCGAACTGCGCGAGACCTCCCAGGCCGTGCTCTCAGACGCGCTTGCGACCCGCTCCCCGTTGACGCGCAACCGGACAGCACAATACTGGCGCCCGGTGCTACGCACCCGGCCCTCCGCCAGCGGCCGGCAAGCGATGCCGGCAGTGATCACGGGAGCGTTTTCACATGAACAGACTGAAATGGGTGTGCGCGCGCATTGTGGCAGCGCCAGTGTTCAACGGCCTGATCATCGCGATGATCCTGATAACCGCGCTCGGCCTCGGTCTGGAAACGAGCCAGGCGTTCCACGCGCGCTTCGGCCACGCCATCCAGTGGGCCTTCCACGCGGCACTTGCCATCTTCGTGATCGAAGCCGCGATCAAGCTCACCGCCGTCGCGCCCCGCTTCGAGCGCTATTTCAAGGACGGCTGGAACCTCTTCGACTTCGTCATCCTGGTCCTCGCCTTCGTGCCGGATGCCGGCGAGCTCGCCCTCGTCGCGCGGCTCGCGCGCCTGCTCCGGGTGCTCCGGGTGGCGACCGTGGTGCCGCAGCTCCGTGTCATCGTCTCGACCCTGATCCGCTCCCTGCCGGGGCTGGGCCACGTGATGCTGCTGCTCTCGGCGGTCTTCTATGTCTACGCGATCACGGGCGTGCACCTCTTCCGCGACCACGACCCGACCCACTGGCGCAACCTCGGCATCGCGCTGCTCTCGCTCTTCCGCGTGATGACGCTGGACAACTGGACGGACATCATGTACGTCGCGATGGAGCTCCATTCGATGACTTGGTTGTTCTTCGTCAGCTTCGTGATGCTGGCGGCAGTCATCATGATCAACCTCGTGATCGCGGTGGTGATCAACAACCTGCACGACGCGCGCCTCGAGGTGGCGCCGGTGAGGGGCGACGAAAGCGAAGACGAAGCGACACTCAGAGCCGTGCGCGAGGAGGCGGCGAACGCCCGCGCCGCCCTGGAGCGCGTCGAGACCATCCTCGCCAAGATGAAGAAATAGGCCGTCCCCTTCCCCCTTCCAGCGGCGCGTCTAGGTCGGAATTCTCACCAGTCGCCGGGCCTCTCCGCTTCCGCGACCCTATTCCGCGCCCGCGACCCTGCGGGCGCGGGCGCGGGCGACGGACCATGGTGCGGTGCAGGGTGCCGGGCTTCTGCGCCAGAATCGCGTTATGCAGCAATCATGCTCCCGCGCGCGTATCCGCGTGACTTGCGCGCGCGCATCCGCGCGACCTGCTCCCGCGCAACGCAGTGCGAAGCGAGCGGAGCGCGCGGGCGGGACCCTATTCAGCGCGTACGACGTTTTATGACGCGCGCGGTCTTGCCCTTCGGAATCCCGCTTATCCCACTTAATCCCGCCGAATCCCGCATAGCATTTAAGTTCTGTCCCAGTTGGAAGGCGGAACCAGACCGCGACACGGCTGAAAAATGTGGGCTGGTGTCATGTTCGAGAAGTTTCTATCCATGTGCCCGCCGCCCCCGACACGTCATGGCCGGACTCGCCCGGACTTGTTCCGGGTATCCGGCCATCCATGTGTTGTCCAGCGTCCGGCGGGCCTGGCTGCTGGAGATGCCCGGAACAAATCCGCTCGCGACCTTGCCCTTCGGAATCCCACTTATCCCACTTAATCCCGCCGAATCCCGCATAGCATTTAAGTTCTGTCCCAGTTGGAAGGCGGAACCGGACCGCGACACGGCTGAAAAATGTGGGCTGGTGTCATGTTCGAGAAGTTTCTATCCATGTGCCCGCCGCCCCCGACACGTCATGGCCGGACTCGTTCCGGCCATCCATGTGTTGTCCAGCGTCCGGCGGGCCTGGCTGCTGGAGATGCCCGGAACAAGTCCGGGCATGACGGCGTGTGGGAGTGGTCGGTCGGAGAGACCGCGCACCGGCCCGACAACATGCAAACGAACTTCGGAAACACGACCTTACGGATGCGGGCCGAAGGGGGCTTCGTTCAACAGCACCACCTCCTGGGTCAGTACCGACGGGCGAACCTTGCCCGCGAAGCCCATGAACGCCTCGCTCGCGAAGAGCCTGGCCCAGTGAGCCCGGCGGGCGGCGTCGTCATCGAACTTCCAGATGTGCACCAGCCGGTTGATGGTGCCCGTGTCGGCGACGAAATAGCCGACCAGATTGGCGCCGAAGCCCTCCTTCTCCAGCACCGGCCAACCTTCGTCCTTGTAGCGCGCGACCACCTCGGCAAGCTTGCCGACCTGAACCGTGTACGTCCTCATCTCGTAGAGTGCCATGCCGTTCCTCCCGTTTGACTTCGTGCGGGAGACTGGCCGCGCCGGCGTCTTGCGTCAATCGGCACGGAATGCGTGGCCATTGCCGGCGGCGCACCGGAGCGGGCAGACTGGCCGGACAGGCGAGCGATCGGGGAGCGGCAGCATGGCGGAGACAGGTACGAGGCTCAGCACGCGGATCGATTTCGACCGCGACGGGAAGCAGTGCGACCACCTGCGTCTGCCGCATTCCGTCCACCGCTCCGCCTACGGCTGGCTGCCGGTGCCGCTCGTCTGCATCAAGAACGGCGACGGGCCGACGGTGCTGCTGACATCGGGCGTTCACGGCGACGAATACGAGGGGCAGGTGACGCTCACCAGGCTCATCCGCACCCTCGATCCGGCCGACGTGACCGGCCGCATCATCATCTTTCCCATGGCAAACTACCCCGCCGCAAAGGCCGGGCTCAGGACGTCGCCCATCGACGAGCTGAACCTCAACCGCGTGTTCCCCGGCAAGCACGACGGGCGGCCCACCGAGATGCTCGCGCACTATATCGATTCCGAGCTGACGCCGCGCGCGGACTACATGCTCGACCTGCATTCCGGCGGCAGCTCGCTCATGTACCTGCCCTCCCTGGTCCTCCGGGATTCGGCGATGCCGGCCGACCTGCAGGCCAAGATCATCGAGCTCGGCCGGGTCTTCGGCGCGCCCTACGGCTTCCTCTTCCCGGCGGTGCGCGGCATGGGCGGCACCAACATGCGGGCGGCGATCGCCCGCGGCGTGGTCGCGTTCGGCACCGAGATGGGCGGTGGAGGGGCGGTCACGCCCGAGTGCCTGCGCATCTGCGAGGCGGGCACCAGGCGTGTGCTCCGCCATGTCGGCGTCTGGCACGGCCCGGTCGAGGACGACGAGGAGCCGGGGGTAGAGCCGCGCCTGCTCACCGCCGAGACGTGGGACTTCTTCACCTATGCCAGCGAGGACGGCCTGTTCGAGCCCGTCGTCGAGCTCGGCGCCGAGGTGGAAAAGGGCCAGCTCGCGGGCCTGATTCACACGCCGGAGACGCCGTGGCGGGAGCCGACCCAGGTTCGCTTCGATGAGACAGGACTCGTCGTCTGCAAGCGTGTGCCGGGGCGGGTGGAGCGCGGCGACTGCCTGTTCCATCTCGGCGCCGAGGCGAAAGACGAGAGCCAATGACGGGGTGCCACGCTGGGCGGACGAGGGGGACGGGATGAGCGCGAAAGAGAGCGACGAAAGCTGGCGCGGCAAGATCGGCAAGATGAGCGCGGACGAGATCGACGGCTTCCTCGAGGAGCCGTTCCTCGCCCGCGTCGCCTGCCTCGACGACAATGCGTGGCCCTATGTGGTGCCCTGCTGGTACCAGTGGGACGGCACGGCGCTCTGGGTCGTTCCGCGCGCGCGCTCTGCCTGGGCCCGCCACCTTGAGGCGCGGCCGCGCTGCGCTGTCACCATCGACGAATCCTCGGCTGCCGACCACGCCTCGGATACCGGCGTGCAGCGCCGCTTCCTCGCCCAGTGCGAGGCGGCGATCGTGGAGCAGCCGAATGTGGGCGGCCGTTGGGTGGAGGTCGCCCGCGCCATGTCGATCCGCTACTACGGCGAGAACGGCCCCAGCTATCTTGAGCCCACCATGAGTTGGAAGCGCTGGCTGATCCGCCTCGACCCCGTGCGTATCCAGACATGGCAGGGCATCGCCTGGCCCGAGCGCTATCTGGAGGGCGACGCTGTCGCCGGTTGAGCAGAGTCGACGCGTCGCACCGGCTCGATCAGTGTCAGTCCGCGTTGCCCCGCTTGGCGCCACCCAGAAAAGCCGCATCGACGTCGACGGCGTAGCCGTTGGCCAACGCGTTGGTCTCATTCGCCATGCCCACCACCGCCATGAGCTCGGCCAGCATCGCGTCGGTCATGCCCTGCCGCCGCGCGCTCGCGGTGTGGGAGCGGATGCAGTATTCGCAGCCGTTGGTAGCGCTCACCGCGACATAGATCATCTCCTTGGTGAGCGGATCGAGGGCGCCGGGCGCCATCACCTGCTTGATGCTCTCCCAGGTCCGCTCCAGGGTCGGCGGATGGTTCGCCAGCACCTTCCAGAAGTTGTTGATCCAGTCGGTCTTGCGGGTCTCCATGATGTCGTCATAGACCGCGCGGACCTCCGGCGGGGCGTCGTCGTATTCCACCATCGCGACCGTCGCCATGCTCTCCTCCCACGATGCATTGCAGTTGATGCCGGGATAACCCGAATGGGGCAGCGCGACCAGAGTGGCGCGAGGTCGGGGCCTTCAGAGATCCCCGCGGCTCATCTGACGCGCGATGTGACCCGCCTGGCGCAGCGCCAGCGCGACAATGGTGAGCGTGGGATTGCCCGCGATCGACGACGTGAACTGGCTGCCGTCGGAGACGAAGAGGTTGGGGATCTCGTGGCTCCGGCCCCAGCGGTTGACCACGCCGGCGTCTGGATCGGCACTCATGCGACAGGTGCCCAGATTGTGCGAGACCGGCAACGGCGGCGAGCAGAACACGCGTACCGCGCCGGCCGCCTCCAGGAGCGCGATTCCGTTGCGGTAGCCGTAGCGCTTCATCGCGAGGTCGTTGGGGTGATCGTCGAGGTGGAGGCTCGGGATCGGCAGCCCGTGCTGGTCCTTCTCATTCGGGTGGAGCGTCACCCGATTGGAGGCGATGGCAAGGTCCTCGCCGTTCAGGAAGAGGCCGCCTACGCGCTCGTAAGCCTCGATCCAACTCGTGTAATCGCGACCCCAGCGCCCCGGGCTGAGGAAGGCCGCGAAGAAGGGCAGGCCGAGGCCGATCGTGCCGTAGAAGAAGCCACCGGCGAAACCGCGCGACGGATCGTGCCGCGCCTCGTCTTTGATAATGCCGGAGCAGACCACGCCGCGGTACATGCGCACAGGCTTCGGGAACTCGGCGTACATGTAGGCGGTCGTGTGGCGCATGTAGTGCTTGCCGACCATGCCCGAGCCGTTGGCGAGCCCATCGGGCCAGGCGCTCGACTCCGAGTTGAGCAGAAGTCGTGCGGTTTCGATCGAATTCGCCGCCACGCAGACCAGCCGCGCCTTCTGCAGATGATGGCGCCCGGCCGCGTCGGCATAGAGGACTCCGCTCGCGCGGCCGCGGGCGTCATGCTCGATGCGGAGCGCCATGCAGCGGGTGCGAATCTCGCAGCGGCCGGTCGCCTCCGCACGGGGCAGCTCCGAGACGAAGGTGGACCACTTGCCGCCGGACTTGCAGCCCTGCATGCAAAAGCCAATCTGATCGCAGGCGTTACGCCCATCGCGGGGCACCGCGTTGATGGCCACGTTGTTGGGGCCGTAGTCGCGATAGCCCATGCGTTTCGCGCCGAGCGCCATGACCCGGTAGTTGTTGGAGCCCCGTTGCAGCGGTATATCGCCCCGCCCGCTGACGCCCATCTTGCTCTCGGCCTCACGCAAGAAGGGCTCCATCTCGTCGAAATCGACCGGCCAGTCCTCCAGCGCCGCGCCATCGACATCGCCGTAGGTCGTGCGCACCTTGAACTCGTAAGGCCGCGGGCGCGGGCACATGGCCGCCCAATGGAGGGTGGTGCCGCCCAGCCCCTTGCAGGTCCAGGTCGGTGCCGTCGGGTAGTCGCGGGCGATGGGGGAGGCGCCGGTGCAGGCGCGCGTGTCCTTCCAAGTGAGGCGGTCGTACATCGCCCACTCGTCGTTGACGAAATCGCTCATCTTGAAGCGCGGCCCCGCCTCCAGCACGACCACGTCGATCCCTCGCCGGGTCAGCTCGTCGGCGATCGTCCCGCCGCCGGCGCCCGAGCCGATGATGACGACGACGCTGTCGTCGTTCAGGTCGTAGGTGACGGCGGGGACGTCGTTGTCATCGAGGTGAGGTGCGATCATCGCTCGGCCTCCGTCTCTGTGCTCTCCTCGGAGATCCAGTCGATATCGTCGAAACCGCGCTCGATGTAGCCGCCGAGGTGGGACGACGCGCCCTCGTAGCCGAAGCGCGGCCAGAGCGCCCGGTCGTCATAGAGGTGGCGCGCCGTCGCTGCGCGCATGGCCTCGAAGAAGGGCGAGCCCTCGATCGCCTGGACCGCAGCGAGCTTCTCGTTCTCCTCGAGGCCGACGAAGGGGCGGCCCTTGGCCTCATCCAGCGCCGCGGCACCATCCGCCAGCACCGCGTGCTGCGCGGCGTCCGCCTCCGTCGCCACGATCTCGACCACCCGGCAGTAGGAGGCATCGTCGAGGAAGTCGTGGGGATAGAGAACACGCGCCATGGCCGTCAGCGTCGCCGCCGCGTGCGAGTCGAGCGCTGCGTCAGGTGTCGATGCCATAGCTCTTCGCCATCAGCTCGATGGGGTGATGGGCGCGCGCAGGAGGTGCGCGGCCTTCGCCGAACCGCTCCATCCCCTGCACGATGTGGTCGCCGGCGAGCGGACATTCCGAGGCAATGTAGGCCCGGCCGCTCTCGGCCGCCTGCCGGATGACCGGCTCGCCGACCTTCATGCCGGTCTCGAAGTTCTGCTTCATCACGCCCCAGGTGCCGCCATGCCCCGCGCAGCGCTGCATCAACAGCACGTTGCACGCGGGGATCATGCGCAGCATGACTGCAGCCTTCGCGCCGATGTTCTGGGCCCTGGCGTGACAGGCCTGGTGGAGCGCGACATCGCCGTCGAGCGGCATCATTCCTTGCGCCAGCCCCTCGCTCCGGGCGATATCGATGACATACTCGGAAATGTCGCTCGTGTGCCGGGCGAGGCGCGCCACCGCCGGGTCCTCGGGCAGGTGGAGCGGCCATATGGTCTTCATCATCAGCGCGCAGGAGGGAACTGGCGCGATCACGTCCCATCCCCGCTCGATCCAGGGGCCGAGCGACGCAGCAACTCGCCGGGCGCGCCGGCAGACCTCGGCGATATCCCCCCGCTCCAGCTGCGGCATCCCGCAGCATGCGTCGTAGACAACCTCGGTCTCGACCCCGTTCTTCGCGAGCACGCCCTGGGCAGCGCGGCCGATCCCCGGGTTGTTGTACTCGACGAAGCAAGTGGCGTAGAGCACGGCCTTGCGCCCCGCGGCTGGTGCATTCTTATCGACGGGAGGCGGGGATTGAACGGCCTGCCGGCTGAACCTGCGGGCATGGAAGCGGGGGAGCACCGCATCGCGGTGAATGCCGGCAAGCGCCTCCATGAGCGGCCTCGTGAGCCGATTGCCGCGGCTCGCTGCCCAGTTGGCGAGCGGCGCGAGAGCGCCCAGCACCCGGCCGTTGCGATCGGTTCTACCCAACGCGCGTTCAGCCGGGCCGATCTTGCCGTCGCGAAGGTCATTTGCCCGCTGACGCATCATCAGGGCGGGAAAATCCACCGCGTGAACGTGCGGCGGCGTGTAGGGACAGACGGGATAGCACATGTCGCAGAGCGTGCAGGCCGCGCCCACGCTCTCGAAGCCGTCGCTCGTCACCGCGTCGACGGCGCCCGCGCGGTCGATCAGATCGAAGAGCCTCGGAAAACTCTCGCAGAGCTCTTCGCAGCGGCGGCAGGTGTGGCAGACGCCAGCCACGCGCCGCAGCTCGCTATCGAGCGCGCCCGCGTCGAGGTACGCCGGCGCCTCCCAGTCGATGGCGCGCCGTGGAGCGGGGCGCTCCTGCCCCGCCACGGCCTGCCCGCCGCTCTCAGCCGAGGACGACGCGGGTGGACTCGGCAATGATCTCCACCGACCGATCGATGGTCTCGTCGTCGATGATGATCGGCGGCGCGATGAAGAACACGTCCGGCCGTATGCGGCTGAAGAGGCCGCGCGCCATCGCCTCGGCGTTGATCTTGGCGGCGATACCGTCGGCCGGATCGAAGTTCTCCTTGGTCTCTCGGTCCTTGACGTACTCGACGGCGCACATGAGCCCGAGGCCGCGAATGTCGCCGACATGGGGATGATCGGCGAGCGCGTCCTTGAGGCCCACCAGGAGTCGCTTGCCTTTCACCGCGGCCTGGCCGGGGAAATCCTCCCGCTCGATCAGATCGATCATGGCGCAGCCGATGGCGCAGCCGGTGGGATGCGCGCTGTAGGTGTAAGCGTGCATCCAGGGCTTGCCGCTCTCATGCATCGTGTTGGCGATCTCGTCGCTGATCCCGATGCCGCCGAGGGAGAAGTAGCCCGAGGTGATGGCCTTGGCGAACTGGATCATGTCTGGCTCGACGCCCCAGTGCTGCAGGCCGAACATCTTGCCGGTCCGCCCGAACCCCGTGATGACCTCGTCGGAAACCAGCAAGACGTCGTACTTGTCGCAGATCTGGCGGATGCGCGGGAAGTAGTCGGGCTGGGGCGGGATCACGCCACCGCCGCCCTGCACCGGCTCGGCGATGAACATCGCGATCGTCTCCGGCCCCTCGGCGAGGATCGCCTTTTCCAGCTCGTCGGCCGCGGCAATCCCCTGGCTCTCCGCGCCCTCCGGCGCTTCGTAACGATAGGGGTAGGGGCTCGGGATGTGAATGAAGCCCGGGATGCGCGGCTCGAACATGGGCCAGTAAATGCTCATGCCCGTCGCGCACATAGCAGCGAGCGTGACACCGTGATAGCCCCAGATGCGGGAGATGACCTTGGTCTTCTCGGGCCGCCCCTTCAGCTTCCAATAGTAGCGGGCCATCTTGATGTTGCTGTCGGTCGCCTCGCCGCCGCCCGACGTGAAGTAGAAGTGATTGATGTTCGGGTAGGTGATCCGGGCGAGCTTTTCGGCAAGCTCGATCGCTCGCGGGTTGGAACTGCCGGCATAGCCGGAGGCGTAGGCCAATTCGGCAAGCTGCTTGCTGCCGGCGTCGATGAGGTCGCGGCAGCCATTGCCGGCCGTGTTGTTCCAGAGGCCGGAGAGGCCGTCGATGAAGCGATCCCCGTTCGCATCGACGAGGAAGGCCCCTTTCCCGCCGACCCAGACCTTGCCGGTGGAATGAGTGGCTTGGCTGTGCAACGGATGGAGCAGGTGCGCGCGATCTCGATCGAGCAGCGCAGCTTCGGCGTCGTTGGACATTTCAGGCGTTCCTCCCCGTGTGCGACCGCGCGTTTGCGCGCTCGGCCTGTTCTCGCGCACAAGTGTGCGCTGCGAGGGCAGGTTCGATCAAGTGACGCTGGCGCGGGCCGATACTCAAGGAATTGCAACGGCGGTAGCGGCAGCCGGAGAAAACCGTTTGGCGGTTTCTCCCAAATGGGCGTAAAGGTGCGCGTAGTGCAGGCCGATACGAAGCCCTGCGGCGATCGCGACGCGTTTGGCCGATGAACGATAGCGTAACCGACAACACGTTTGAGCTGTCGCTGGTCAACGATCTGCAGGAGATCGGCGCCGCAGCCGTGAAAATCGACGAGTATTGCGAGGCACGGGGGCTCTCGCCGCAGATCGCCTACGCGGTCAATCTTTCGATCGACGAGATTCTGACCAACACGATCGGCTACGGCTACGACGACGACGAGCAGCACCGGATCGACCTCACGCTCCGCGTAGACGGCGAAACGCTCGTGGTGGTAATCGTGGACGACGGCCGCGCATTCGATTCCTCGCTGGCACAGGACCCCGATGTCGAAGCAGCGCTGGAAGAGCGCGCGCTCGGCGGGCTCGGCCTCTTTCTCGTGCAGCAGATGATGGATGATGTGGTGTATCAGCGCAGGGACGAACGCAACGTCATCACGCTGACGAAGAGCATGGCCGAAGAGGGAGATCGGTAGCCGCGCCTTCGAACTGCCCCGGAGGTACGTCTCTACATGTTACGACGTCGGCTCGTCGGGCGAAGTCGGCCCGGCGCGGGCCGCGCGCTCGCGGGCGGTTGCGGTGCCGTCGAGCGCAAGCGCATCGGTGACAACCACACCGTAATCGCGCAGTGCCGCCTCGGGGCTGACGTGGCCATCGGCAACATCCGCCGTCACCTGTTTGGGCGGGCGAAGCAGCGGATCGCCGTAGCCGCCGCCGCAGCCGGAGGTAACGATCACGCGGTCGCCGGCAGCCCCCTTCATATGGGCGAGCTTGGACGGCAGCGCTTGCGTTGAGCCATCGGCGCGGACCAGGTTGATGCTGTTCGCTCGGCCTTCAGCGCCGCCGTCATGGCCCCAGGGCGGGAAGCGCTGGCCCTCGCCCTCGATCGAGAAGCCGGCATCGTCGAGCAGCTCAGTCTCGCGGATCGGCCCGATCCCGCCCCGCCAACGCCCCGCCGCGCAGCCCTCGTCGCGCAGCTCGTAGCGGTGGACGCGCAGGGGAAAATGAGATTCGACGTCCTCGATCGGGTTGTTCCGCGTGTTGGTGAAGAGGATGTCCACCGCGTCCATGCCGTCCTTGCCGGCGCGCCCGCCGTAGGCGCCCTCATAGATCTCCATGTGGACCCAGTGTCGCTCACCGCGCAGCCCGCTGTAGGCGACGACGTTGAGGTTGCTGACGCCGGCCGAAATTTGGTCCGGCACAGCCTGGGCAAGCGCCTTCATGATCGTGTCGGCGCATTGAATCCCCGGGCAGGCGCGCGCAATCGTGGGCGCGGGGAACGTGGGGTTCACCAGAGTCCCCTTCGGTGCCACGAGATGGATCGGCCGGGTCAGCCCGGCGTTGAGCGGCACCCGGCCGTGCACCGCAGAATCCAGGAGGATCGAGCGGAGCGTCATCCAGACCGCGCAGTCGACCGTGCCGCGGAGCGGCATGTTTATCGGCCGGTCGTCGACCTGTGCTGCCGTACCGGTGAAATCGACCGTGATGTCGCTGCCCGCGACGGTCACCGCGACCGCGATGGGGAGCTCGCGGCGTGCCGGGTCGTCGTCGTCCAGGTAGCCGTCGATCGCGCCCTCGGCGCAATAGCGCCCATCCAGCAGCGCCTCGATGGACTGGCGCATCATTCGCTCGGAGTAGTCCATGAGTGCTGTGCAGGCCGCCTGCACAGTCGCAAGATCGTAGCGATCAATCAGGCGGAGAAAGGCCTCGGCGCCGATCCGGGCGGCGGCGATCTGCGCCTCCATGTCGCCCAGCACCAGGTGGGACGCGCGGATATTGTCGGCCAGCACCGCCCAGAGCGTCGTGTTCTTGACTCCCTTGTCGTAGATCTTGAGGCCCTTGAGCTGGATGCCCTCGGCATAAGCGTCGACCGCATCGACGATGCCGGCGCTGCCCGGCGTGTGGGCGCCGATATCGACGTGATGGGCCGCGGTCCCGGTGAATCCCACCAGCACGCCCTCGTGGAACACGGGCACGCAAAACGCGACATCGGGTACGTGGCTCGCGCCGCCATAGGCGTCGTTGTGGATGTAGACGTCGCCCGGCTCGATCGCCTCGCCGCGCCTCTCGAGTGCGGCGCGGATCCCTCGCACATAGCCCGGCAGCGGCCCAGACTGGAGAGGCGTGCTCTGCGGCGTCTCCGCGATCTGATTCCCCGCCGCATCCATCACGGCGGCGCCGAAATCCTCCGACTCTCGGATCAGGCTCGAATGCGACATGCGCATGAGCTTGAGGCCCATCTCGACGGCAATCGTCTCCAGCGCGCCGCCTATCACGTTCGCCGTGATGGGATCGATCGTGGCCGATGACCGTTTCACCCTGAGCCCCTCCCCGCTTCGTGACAGGCCTCACCTGCGATCTCCATTATAGCGGCTGACGGCGCCGGCCCGAACGCTCCACCCGGAGCGCGGCGTTTCAGGCGATGGCTGCGACAAGTCTTGGCACGCACTTGCGGAGCGCTACGCCGCCATTTCGTTACCGCTGATGTTGAAGGATATCGAAGAGGCAGCGGCAGAGTCTTGAGGTGCGAAATCGATCTGCCATCTACTCTCGACGAGATTGGCAGGACATGAGGCACTCACCACGTACGCCGGCGTGAGTTCCAAATACCCGGTGCTTACCCAACCCTGATACGGTTTCGTCGCGCCTACGGTTGCAGTGAGCTCGCACTTGGGCCCATCGAATTGGGCTTGCACAATCCGATCTCCGACCCGAACGGTGAACCCTCTCTCCTCAAGCTCGGGCACGAGACCAGGGGCAAGGTGAAGATTTGACAACCACCGCGAGTCGGTCTGGTTATACAAACGATCCTCAATGACCAGCGAAACGCCTGGGCGATAGTAGAAGACTCGTTCGTGCCGGAATAGGTCAGGGCGTACGACAACGCCTGCAATGACGAATTGGAAGCCATCTTGCCCGATTGGACCCATCCGCAATTTACGAACGTTGATATCCCGCGGCATAATGACACGGTTGGATAGACTTATCACATTGTGCGCCCGGGCGCTTCGCACGTAGTGCCTCGCTTCGTTATTAGTGTAACCGTACTTACCGCTATCCACGAATATCTTGCGCCCCCCTTCCATAAGCACAAACCCGAGATCGTCGGCATGCTTGTGCCCGCTCTCACGCGCCATTCCGCTAACGAACAGCAACCTGGAACGTTCTTGCGGGGTTTCGGGCAGCGATCGAATGATGCCGTATCCCGACCTTGTGAGGTCCCGCACCGCCCAACATGATTCGGGCAGAGCCGTGAGGCAGGTTTCAGGTACGGGTGACTTTAGCGCGGGCCCGGTTCCGGCACTGTCGCCAACGGCAATCCATGACCTGTCTGGATAAGCTAACCACGGTGCAATATTTGCCGCATCCTCCAATAGACGCATGATAGAGGGTGTGCCAAGACGCTCGAGTGCGCCTGAGTCGCGCAGCGTTCTGAGTACCCATTGATGATAGGTAGGGGAACTTTCCGCATGAACACCCTGTTCGGTAAACTGTGACTTCAGTAATGACTCGAAGGAATGGCGCGCATACTCCCGAGCATCCCCGTGTCGACAAGAATTGCGCCAAGAGATCACTTCGCACAACATATCGAGCCCGACGAGCTGAAAAATAGCATGATTACCCGTGGCCAAGAATCCACGTTCCTGAAGCTTCTGGGCATGGAGGTCCGCCAAATTCACCAGTGTTTCCAGCTCAATATCGCCTGCCTCCACACGCTCGGACAGAATGCGATCAAGCATAAACGCCAGCCGAGCGGCGCGAATCCCGGCAGCCATATCGTACCAAGAGAACTTTTCGCTATGTCCCAGGTCAACGTGATAGTGCGCCCAGTCGAGGGCAATCTCGATCGCCTCGCGCAACCACGCCGGATCTTCGGTATCGCGATACTCATACAACTGATACTCCATCACGCGCCACGCGTGGAGCTGATATTGCCAATTTGGATCGTGAAACGGGTCTGCGCTCCAATCGATCGGCAGTGAGGCATCCCATTCCTGAACATCGCGCCGGGGTCTGAAACTCGTGGGAGAAACAGACTTAAGACCCAAGGCAAGCCCGGAAAAAGCGATTTCAACAGGCTCGTAGTTCAACGGTCGCAGGGTCTCGGATGCACCGACCGCATCCGGCAACAGACATGCGTGGGCCATTGCGGCCACCAAGGCACATACGAGGCTGCGGGGCAGGCTCTTGCGCGGCTGCAGTCGAACGATACAGTGTCGGTTAAGGACGCGGAATTTCATACGCAACACAATTATATTCACAAGTCATGCTCTCCTCGAAGCGGAAAAGCTTCGTGTAGAGCGGGTCTAACATCATTGCATCCCATATATTCGGCACTCGGTGCTCTCGGACAACGAATTAAGACTGTAAACATCACTATTGTCAATCCTGGGAAGAACATGTTTATAAGGCATACGATGCATCTGATCCCCTTACGGGAATTTTGTCGTGTAACTGTCGTTTAAAGAGTCAATCGTGCACCATCAGCACTTCGAATGTTTGATAAGATACGAAACCGAAATAGGTTAAAGGTCAGAAAAGCGCTTATGCCTTGACGACATACTGATCGCCGCTTTGAACGATCGTGCGCAACACAACTATAGCCCCCCTTCCGGCCATGACGCGCGGCCGACGGCTGCACCACTGCCCTGCGGCGTGAGCTATGGCCGAGAGTGGGTGACGGGCTGAGAGAAGGAGGTGGCGTATCGTGGGGGGTGACGAAGCCTCCCGGTCTTCAAGCAAGGAGTGATACGCCATGACGGAAGATAGTGTTGTCGCGCTGCACCATCCAGGGGTGACGGCCGATCCGCTGACCGCAGTACTCCGCGCCGGAGCTCGCGAGCTCCTGGCACAGGCCATTGAAGCGGAGGTTGCCGCCGTGCTGGCGGCGCATGAACATCTGAAGACCGAAGACGGCCGCCGGCGCCTGGTGCGTCATGGCCACGGGCCGGAACGGGCGATCCTGACTGGCATTGGTCCTGTGTCTGTGCGGCGCCCGAAGGTCCGGGACCGTGCCAGCGTCGGAGGAGAGCGCATCCGTTTCACGTCGGCCATTCTGCCCCGTTTCGCGCGGCGGACGCGGTCGCTGGATGCGGTTTTGCCGACGCTCTACCTTCGTGGCGTGTCCAGCGGGGACTTCCAGGAGGCGCTGGAGGCGTTGCTCGGCAAGGACGCCTCTGGCTTGTCGGCGCAGGTGATCGGCCGCCTGAAGGCGGAGTGGGAGGCCGAGCACGAGCGCTGGCGCCGGCGCGACCTGTCGGCCCGACGCTGCGTCTACATGTGGGCCGATGGCATCTATCTCCAGGGTCGGCTGGAGGACGAGAAGCAATGCATTCTGGTCCTCATCGGCGCCACGCCGGAGGGACGCAAGGAACTCGTGGGCTTCCAGGCGGGGGTGCGCGAGAGCGCCCAGAGCTGGCGTGAGTTGCTGGCATGCCTGCGCGGGCGCGGGCTGGTCCCGAGCTCGCCATCGGCGATGGCGCTCTGGGCTTCTGGAAGGCGCTGGAGGAGATCTTTCCCGACACCCGCCGCCAGCGCTGTTGGGTCCACAAGACAGCCAATGTCTTGAACAAGCTGCCGAAGTCGCGACAAACGGCCGCCAAAGCTGCCCTGCATGATATCTGGATGGCGGATGGCCGCGCCGAGGCCGAGAGGGCGATGAATACTTTCGCCGCCAAGTACGACGTCAAATACCCCAAAGCCGTCGCCTGCTTGACAAAGGACCGCGACGCCTTGCTGGCCTTCTACGACTTCCCGGCCGAGCACTGGCGGCATATCAGGACGACCAACCCCATCGAAAGCGTCTTCGCTACCGTCCGCCACCGCACCGTGCGCACCAAGAGCTGCTTGTCTCACGGGACAACTCTGGCCATGGTCTTCAAGCTGATCACCACCGCCAGCAAGACCTGGCGGCGGCTCATGGGAAACAATCAGTTGCCCAAGGTCATCGAAGGTGTGAGATTCAAAGACGGTATGCAGGTCGACGAAACCAAAACTCGCGCCGCCGCCTGATCACGCCGTCACCCAAAATCGGGCATAACTCCTGCGGCGTTCACGCAGGCAAGGCAGACACCGTAGACGCGCCACTGCGCGGCCGGCAGGCGGTGGGGAAGACGGGTATCGTCGCTCAGGGGCTTCGCAACGGGAGAATTGGCGCATGAGCCTCGGCGACACGATCACGCTCAGCCTCGTGCAGATGAACAGCGGACCGGACCGCGACGCAAACATCGCGCGGGCCGCCGCCCATATCGACCGCGCAGTCGAGACCGAGCGGCCGGACCTGGTGGTGATTCCCGAGTTTTTCAATCACCCCTATGTCTTCAACGAACGCGACCATGAGCATCTGAAGCGGGCGGAGCCTGAGACGGGGCCGAGCATCACGGCCATGCGGGCGAAGGCGGCGGAGCACAGGATTCATCTGATCGCGACGCTCTACGAGGAGGAGTCCGCCGGCCTCTACTACGACACGGCCTTCGTGATCGACCCCAAGGGTGCCATCGTCGGGAAATACCGCAAGGTGATGCCGGGGCTCTATCTCAGCCTCGAGCGCATGTATTTCCGCTTCGGCTCGCGCTTTTCGGTCTTCCAGGTGGGCTCGTGGAAGATCGGCATCATCATCTGCTACGACACGTTCTTCCCCGAGCACGCGCGCTGCTCAGCGGTCAATGGCGCCGAGCTGATCGTGGTGCCGTTCGCCGCGCCCCGTGTTGGCCCCTGGCGCGAAATGATGATCACGCGGGCCTGGGAAAACGCGGTCTACTTCGCGCCCTGCAACAAGGTCGGGCCCGAGAGTGGCTGGACCTTCGGCGGCGAAAGCATGGTCATAGACCCCGAGGGCCAAGTCCTGGCCGCTGCCGGGAACGACGGCGACGAAATCATCACCGCAGCGCTGGACCGCCGTCAGGTGTTCGAGGTGCGCCAGAAGAAGCCCTTCTTCCGCGACCGCCGGCCGGACCTCTATGGGCCGCTCTGCGCGCAGACGGAGGATATCCACGGCTGAGCGGAAATCCCTGTCGAATTGGAGGCGTCGGCATACTACCGTTGGAGATCGCGTGCAGCGGACGAAGCGCTGAAAAGGCCGCCGTCCGAGCTGCGGGCATGTGTCGCACGCGTGTTGGAAGATGAACCTCTGCGGAGACGACGATGAGTGCTCGAGTATTCGAAGAGGTGGAGCGCGAGCGGGCACGGGAGATTTCCAGGGCCGCGTTCGACGAACAGGCAGCGGCGCTCAGGATCGCGCTGGTCGAGGCGCAGCGCGCGCTCGCGGAAGCGGATTTTCCCGTCATCGTGCTGTTCGCAGGCGTCGACGGCGCCGGCAAGGGAGAGACGGTCAACCTGCTCACGGAATGGCTCGACCCGCGCCGCATCGTCACCCACGCCTACGACCGGCTCACCGAGGAAGAAGGGCAACGGCCCGAGTTCTGGCGCTATTGGCGCGACCTGCCGGCGCGGGGGCGGTTCGGCCTCTTCCTCAGCGCCTGGTATTCCGCGCCGCTGCTGGACCGCGCCTACGGGCGCATCGGGCCGAGCGCGCTCGACCGGCGGCTCGCGCGCATCGCGGCGTTCGAGCGCACGCTCGCCGACGACGGTGCGCTGATCCTCAAGTTCTGGATGCATCTCGACCGAGAGGCGCAGCAGAAGCGCCTGGAGGCGCTGCAGAAACATCCGCGCGACCACTGGCGAATCTCGCAGTGGGACTGGCGCAACTGGCACCGCTACGAGCATTTCAACGAAGCCGCCGAGCACATCATCACCCGCACCAGCACCGCCGAGGCGCCGTGGCTCGTGGTCGATGGCCGCTATGCGCGGTACCGCTCGCTCACCGTGTTGGGAATGGCGCGCCGGGCGCTCGAAGCCCGTCTCGCCGGCCTGCCCCCGCCGGACGCGGGCTTCCGCGCCCGCGCGCCCGTCGCAAGCCCGGCCGTGATCGGCGCGACTGTGCGTGAGGTCAAGCCGCTGTCTACGATCGACCAGGCGAGAACCGTGGGCCGCAAGGCCTACGAGAAATCGATGGCGCGACTCAGGGCCGATCTCTACTGGCTTGCAGCGCAGAACCTCCTGCATGGGCTCTCGGTCGTGCTCGTCTTCGAAGGCTGGGACGCCGGCGGCAAGGGCGGCGCCATCCGGCGCATGGTCTCGGCGCTGGATGCCCGCAGCTACCGCGTCCATCAGGTAAGCGCGCCGAGCGACGAGGAGCGCGCCCATCACTACCTCTGGCGCTTCTGGCGCAGGCTGCCCGAAGCCGGGCAGGTCTCGGTCTTCGACCGCAGCTGGTACGGCCGGGTCCTGGTGGAGCGCGTCGAATCGTTCGCGACGGAGCCGGAGTGGCGGCGCGCCTACGCCGAGATCCGGGACTTCGAGGAGCAGATCATCAACCACGGCACGCTGCTGATGAAGTTCTGGCTGCACATCGACAAGGACGAGCAGGAGCGGCGATTCCTGGCGCGCAAGGAAAATCCCTACAAGAGCTGGAAGCTGACCGAAGAGGATTGGCGCAACCGCGCGAAGTGGGACGCTTACGAGGACGCGGCCAACGACATGATCGCAAGCACGAGCACGCCCGAGGCGCCGTGGACTCTGGTCCCCGGCAACAACAAGAGGCACGCGCGCCTCGAAGTCTTGCGGACGCTCTGCGCCGCGCTGCAATCGCGGCTCAGCCAGCGGGCGGCGGAGTAAGTCGGCAGGTGGGCGCCTCTCGCCGCCAATCGCGTAGAGCGAGTCCGTCTATGACGGACTCGCGATGGGCCGCGACCGCGGCCCGCCGCTCCTGCGGCGCCCTCGCGGAGGCGCCGGCCGAAGGCCGGCTGCCGTGAGCGACAAGTAATTCAGAGCGCGCGGCCGAGTTCCTCGCCCTCGTACATGGACTGGATCGGGCGCCGGGGCGCTAGCGCATCGCCCACCCGGTGCAACGCCGCGACGCGCCCTTCGAGCGCCCGATAGAGCGCGTCGTTGGGCGAGCGCAGCATCGAGATGACGACGGTATCCACCCCCTCGATGATGCGCGACCGGGTGCCCCAGACCGAGCGGACGTGAACCGTGCTGCCTTCGATCCTCTCCGCGTTCGTATGCGCGCTGCACAGCACGCCGGCCTCCTCCAGGCGCGGCATCACGTACGAGAGATCGAGCGTACGCATGACATCCTCGCCCACCATGGCCCGCGGCGTCACGATCTCCACCTCGGCGCCGCTCGACGCCAGAATCTCGGCGAGCCCGAGCGGCAGGTAGAAGCCGGTCTCCTCCAGGATCACGACCTGCTGCCCGAGCGCGCTTGCATCCGCCAGCGCGCGCGCCGTTGCGGTGCCGACATCGATAACGTTGTCCTGCTCCGTACCCGCTAGGCTGGGGCTTCCGGGGCGGAACTGGCTGCGGCCGTCGCAGTCCCAGCGTGCGCCGGTGGCGACGACCACGGCATCGGGCCTCTCCCGCTCGATCACGTCCGGCGTTGCGTCCACCCCGAGCCTGACGTCCACCCCCGCGACGTCCATGGCGCGCACCAGATTGTCGATGGCGGTGCCCCATTCCTTGCGCGTCGGCAGCTCCATCAGCAGGTTCAGGTGGCCGCCCAGGCACTCCTCGCGCTCCAACAGCACGACCCAATGGCCGCGGCTTCCCGCGACTGCGGCCGTCTTCATCCCGGCAAGGCCCCCGCCGACGACGACGATCGACTTCGCGTCCTCTGGCGCCACCGGCTGCAGCGTATCGCTGCCCCAGCGTGCCTCGCGGCCGACGCTCGGGTTGACCGCGCACGTGACCTGCCGATTGTCGAAGAGGCGCGCGACGCACTCGTTGGCGCCCATGCAGCGCCGAATCTCCTTCTGGCGGCCTTCGCGGGTCTTCTTCACCAGGTGCGGCTCGGCCATCTGTGCGCGGGTCATCGCGACCATGTCGGTGGCGCCCTCCGCAAGCGCCTGCTCCGCCTGGTGCAGGTCGACGATCCGGCCGACGGCGAAGACCTTGGCCCTGTTGCCCACCACCGCCTTGGCCCGCTTCGCAAAGGGGAGCATGAAGCCGTTCTCCACGCCCATCGGGGCGACCGCACGGTGCAGCGTGTAGTAGCCGCCGCCCGAGATGTTGAAGAAGTCGAAGAGGCCGCTGGTCGAGAGGATCTCCAGCTGCTCCTCGGTCTGGTCCGGCGTGATCCCGACATCGCCCATGAACTCGTCGAAGGAAAGGCGGACGCCGACGGTGAAGGCATCGCCGACCTGCGCGCGGACCGCTTCGCCGATCTCTAGCAGGACCTGGCAACGCTTGCGGACGGAGCCGCCGTAACGGTCGGTGCGGTCGTTGAAGGCGGGGCTCAGGAACTGCCCGAGCAAGTAGCTGTGCGCCGCGTGCAGCTCCACCCCGTCGCAACCCGCGACCTTTACGTTGAGAGCCGACTCCCCGAATCCCTTGACCACGTCGTCGACGTGCTCCTGCTCCATGACCATCGGGATCTCGTGGTGCACGATCGAGGGCATCTTGGAGACACCCCAGAGCGGGTGCCACTCGTCCATGATCATCGTGCCCTTGTCGTGCACGCCACAGCCGAAGAGCTGGATGAACTGACGCGCGCCGTGCTCGTGCACCGCGTCGGCCAGCTTGGCGTATTGGGGGATGGCGCGCTTCTCCCACGCCGAACATCCTTCGAAGAACGACCCCTTGCTCAGCCTGTGGCCGGCCTGCTGCTCGGTGATGAAGAGGGCCGCACCTCCCTTCGCGCGCTCCCGAAAAAACTCGATATGCCGGTCGCCGAGGACGTTGTCCTTGCCGAGAAGCGTCGTTTGGGCGGTCATCATGATCCGGTTCTTCACGTGCGTGGAGCCGATCTCCATTGGCTCCCACACCAGACGAAGCTCGGACGCGGATTGATTTCCCTCGGCTGCCGCTGCGCTCATTCGTTCCCTCCTGCAATCAGTCGCCGGGATAGTACACTGCCCCCTCGCGGAACACCCACACCGCGCCGGGCGCGAGGGGGCCAAGCACGATCGCAGAGGCTTGGATGACCGAGACGCTGACGGCCGATGTCGTGGTTGTGGGCGGCGGCAACGCCGCGTCCGGCTGCACCTATTCCGGAGACGCCCGTAGCTCGTCTATGCCGACGAGCTCCCGAAGAGTGATCCGATTTGCGGGCGCCATCGCACGCCGAAAGTGCCGGAGCTCAAGCGCGGCGCTGAAGGCCGCGGTGACTTCATCCTGCGAAATCGGCAATGCTTCGCCCAACTGTTCCACGCACCAGCGCTCCACATCGGACCAGCGCCACAATCGATAGCGACCACGCGGGTCGGTGACCGGTTTCGGAAATCCGCCGGGTCCACGAGCGCCGCTTACCAGCAATCGAACACTCTCTCGTGTGCGGCCGAGGCGGGCGGCGATGTCCGCCAGCGAGGCAAGACCGGCGTCGGCGATGCGTACGACCTCGACCCCCTGCAGCTTCTCCAGGTCGTCCACCGCCGACAGGATGGCACGGTTGAGAGTTCCGGCCTCGCGATCGAAGTCTGCGAACTGGATTCCATCGCTTCGACCGATGGCCGCATCGTCGCACCCGGCCTCGAACAACGCGTCGATGCACGACTCGTCCTGAAGGTCGGGCCCCTCGACAATCAGAGTGAAGTGAAACGTAGACATTTCAGCCGTCTCCCGTTCGCTCAGCCCACGTATGCGCGCAGCGAGCGATGAAGCGTCGCAATTGCTTGGCGTGGTTGCCGGTGTTGCGGGGCGTGGACCAGATTGATATCTGACAACCGGAAGGACCCTCCACGCCGCATCTCATCACGCCCCAGCGATGCCCAGATTGTGTCGGCGTCACCGTCCAACCGCCACTTTCGGCATCTCGTAAAGCACTCTCGACCTCCTTCTTCGGATGCTTTGCCCGAGGCATGTTGACACGATACAACATCTACAGAGCAAGTGTCGACCGCCACCTTGGGGAATGACCTTGACATGAACCTTGACCCCCGGCTCTCGATCGGACGAACTGCGGCCGGCGGCGTGCCTGACGCGCCGGCCCGTCGGTTGGTACGGCTTCATACAGTACCTGCGGCGAAGACGACGCAGCCTGGAACGGCAAGAATAGGATGACCGAGACGCTGACGGCCGATGTTGTGGTCGTGGGCGGCGGCAACGCCGCGCTCTCGGCGGCGCTCGCCGCGGCCGAGGCCGGCGCTCGCGTGCGCCTGCTCGAAGCCGCGCCCGAG
This sequence comes from Alphaproteobacteria bacterium, assembly GCA_965262755.1. GTDB lineage: Bacteria > Pseudomonadota > Alphaproteobacteria > UBA828 > UBA828 > WTGU01. The sequence goes on from OZ253557.1 coordinate 5,074,165, forward strand.
GAAGAGCGGGGCGGCAATAGCACCTATACCGCCGGCGCCATGCGGGTGGTCTTCGACGGCACCGATGCGCTCCGCGCGCTGATTCCCGATCTCTCCGGCCGTGAGCTGGCGGAGACCGATTTCGGCGCCTACACCGAAGCAAACTATTACGACGACATGGCGCGCCTGACCCAGTACCGCGCCGACCCCGACCTGGTCGAGCAGCTCGTGACCCGCAGCCACCCCACCCTACTCTGGCTGCGCGAGAACGGCGTGCGCTTCCAACCGAGTTACGGCCGCCAGGCCTTCAAGAAGGAAGACGGCCGCTTCCGCTTCTGGGGCGGGCTCGCGGTCGAGGCCTGGGGCGGCGGGCCGGGCCTCGTCGCCGCGCTCTACAAGGCCGCGGCAGAGGCGGGCGTTGCCGCCCATTACAAGGCCGAGGCCCGCTCTCTCCTCACCGACGACACCGGCGTGCGCGGCGTGCGCGCGCGGATCGACGGGCATACGGTCGAGATTCACGCGGGCGCCGTGGTGCTGGCCTGCGGCGGCTTCGAGGCCAACGCCGCCTGGCGGGCGCGCTATCTGGGGCCCGGCTGGGACCTCGCCAAGGTGCGCGGGACCCGCTTCAACCAAGGCGACGGCATCCGCATGGCGCTGGAGGCCGGCGCCATGCCGGCCGGCAACTGGTCCGGCTGCCACGCGGTCGCTTGGGACCGGAATGCACCGGACTTCGGCGACCTCGCCGTGGGCGACGGCTTCCAGAAGCACAGCTACCCCTTCTCGATCATCGTCAACGCGTCGGGCGAGCGCTTCGTCGACGAGGGCGCGGACTTTCGCAACTACACCTACGCCGCCTACGGCCGACGGGTGCTGGAGCAGCCCGGTCAGGTGGCGTGGCAGGTGTTCGATTCGCAAGTGACCCACCTGCTGCGGGACGAGTACCGCATCCGGCAGGTGACCAGGGCGAAGGCGGACACGCTGGAGGGTCTCACTGCGCAGATGGAAGGCATCGACGGCGCGCGCTTTCTCGAGACCGTGCGGGCCTACAACGACGCGGTGATGACGGAGGCTCCCTTCGACCCGACCGTAAAGGACGGCCGCGGCACCCGTGGGATCGCCCCGCCCAAGTCCAACTGGGCCAACCGGATCGAGTCTCCGCCGTTCGAGGCCTATGCCGTGACCTGCGGCATCACCTTCACCTTCGGCGGGCTCGCGATCGATCTCTGCGCCAAGGTACAGGCGGTCTCGGGCGCGCCGATCCCCGGCCTCTTCGCGGCGGGCGAACTGGTCGGCGGTCTCTTCTACGGCAACTATCCAGGCGGCACGGGCCTGGTCTCGGGCGCGGTGTTCGGCCGCCTCGCCGGCACTGGCGCTGCCCACTTTGCGAAGGAGGGCTGCGACCAGTGAGCGGCGAACACATCGGATTTGTCGGCGTGGGCGTCATGGGCGAGCCCATGTGCCGCAATCTCGTGCGCAAGCACGACGGACCGGTCACGGCCTACGACCTGGACCCTGCGCCGCTGGAGCGACTCGCGGCGGACGGCGCGGCGGTCGCGCCCTCCATCGCCGGGCTCGCCGAGGCAGCCGAGCTGATCTTCCTGTCGCTCCCTTCGGGCCGCGAGGTGCGGGCGGTGTGCCTCAGCGACGGCGGCCTCATCGAGCACCTGCCTGCCGGGCGGATCGTGGTCGACACCAGCACCGCACCGCCGGCGCTCGCCCGTGAGATCGAAGGCGCCTTCGCCGCGCGCGGCATCGCCTTCGCCGATGCCCCGGTCGCGCGCACGCGACAGGCCGCCATCGACGGCACACTCAGCATCATGGTGGGCGGCGATGAGGCGCTGGTCGCGCGGCTGCAGCCGCTGCTCGGCCACATAGCCCGGGACGTGACTCATTGCGGGCCGGTCGGCAGCGGGCAGGCAGTGAAGATCCTGAACAACATGATCCTCTTCCAGAACGTCCGCGCACTTGCGGAGGGGCTCGCGATCGCGCGCCGTCAGGGGATCGAGCCGGCGACATTCCTGGAGGCGGTGGGCCGAAGCTCGGGGGACAGCTTCGCGCTCCGCAATCACGGCATGAAGGCGATCCTCGCGGAGCGCTTCCCGGAGAGCGCGTTCCCTGTCACTTACGCGCTGAAGGACCTCGACTACGCGCTTGAACTCGCGGCGGACTCAGGGATCGACGCCGAGGGCGCGGTGCTGGTCAAGGCGCTGTTCACCGAGGCCATCGAGAGAGGGCTAGGCGCGCGCTACCATCCGGTGATCGCGACCCTGATCGACCGCAAGCGCCCGAACCAGCCGGAGGAAGGATCGTCATGACCCAGGTTCCCGACACGCTTCTCGCAACGGTGCGGGCGGAGCTCTCCACCGCGCAACTCGGCGACGTCCTCGACACTCTCGGCCGCCGTCACCAGTTCCTGCCGCCGGCCATTCAGCCGGCCGTGCTGGGTACCATGCTCGTCGGCCGGGCGATGCCGCTGCTGGAGATCGCCGCCACGCCGGACAATCACAGCTTCGGCCTCATGTTCGAGGCTCTCGATTCCCTCCAGACGGACGAGGTGTATGTCGCCGCTGCCGGCGCGCCGCCCTTCGCGCTCTGGGGCGAGTTGATGACCACCCGCGCGCTGTCACATGGCGCCGCCGGCGCCGTGCTCGACGGCTACATGCGCGATTCGCGGGAAATTCGCGGGATGACGCTGCCGGTCTTCGCCCGCGGCTCCTACGCGCAGGACCAACGCGGCCGGGGCCGGGTGGTCGCCTACCGGGAGCCGGTTCGGATCGCCGAGGTCGCTGTCCGGCCGGGCGATTTGATCGTGGGCGACGACGACGGCGTACTCGTGGTGCCGAGCGAGGTCGCGGCCGAGTGCGTGGAGAAGGCGCTGGAGAAGCGCCGCATGGAAACCCGAATCGCCAAAGAGATCGAGGCCGGGCTTTCAACCACCGAGGCGTACGAGAAGTATGGGGTGATGTGGAGGCTCGGCCTGGCCCGCGGTGACAAAGAGACTCTTCATCTGAAGAGCATTTCAAAATCGTTCGCCACAGAATCCCAACTCCGGTTTCGGCCACTCCGACGCGCCGTCTTGCTTGCCTTCTCGAAGGCTTCGTCGTCCTGCAACATGGCAAGGGCATTCTCGACGAACGCATCGTCGTCGGGCGCGAGGAAGCCGGACTGACGATCGGTGAAGCGCTCCTTGACCGCGCCGACCGGCCGAGCGACCGCTGGCAAGCCGACGGCCTGCGATTCCGCCAATGTCGAGCAATACATCTCGCGTTCGGAGCCGGGATAGAGGTGTACCCGCGCCCTGGCGTAGGCCTTCGCCATGTCCCTGTCGCCGGCGGGCGCCATGATGACCACCCCGTGCTCGGCACCCGCGCGCGCCTTCTCGTAGATCGGCATGAGCTCTTCGGCCAGCGTCTCGCCAGTCTGCGCGCGCTTGAATGCTGCCGAATAGACCTGCAACTGGGCGTTGGGCGCTTGCGGGCGAATCCGCTCGATCCACAGACCCAGCAACCAATCCAGATCGTGCTTCGGGTGGGTAGTGACCACGGCGGTCGGCGGTTCTTCGGGCGACATCTCCTCGATACTGCGGTATTCCTCGCGCACGCCGGGTGAGATGGAGCGATAGTAGATCGCGTTTTCCCCCTGCGTCCGATAGGCCTCGGAATGGGTGTTGCCCTGAAACACGAGCTTGGCGTCGGTGCGGCTCAGCACGTCGTGGACCTGCGGCCGATGGAGGTAATCCGGCGGCCCGGTCACCCAGAGGATGCGCGCCTTGACCGCGCGCGTGAACTCGAGCAGTGCCGGCTTGCGGAACGCGATCAGCACCTCGGTGATCGGCGGCCTGCGTCCCTCCCAATGAATCCAGCTCACATTCTCGAAGCCCAGGCTGTTCGGGCTTCGGTTGACGGCGCGCACGACATGGCCCTTGCGCGCGAGCGCCGCCGGCAGGCTGGCAAACGCCTTCTCGGCGCCGCCAATGGGTTGATAGGCCGGGGTCATCCCATTGAACGGGATGGAGTCGTCGACCAGAGTGACCAGCATGCCTCGGCTTATAGCCCTGCCCGCAGGGCTTGCCAAGCAACGGCGCGGCAACCGAGACCTGGCTGTATGGTTGGGGTGCAGGCCACACGGATGGAAAGCCTATGACGACGACCGGCACGAGGGGAACCGCGACGCTGGAATTGCCGACATGCCCGCGTGCGTCGGAGATCGCGGCCAACGTCCGCGCCGGGCGCGAGAGCGCGAGGGAAGCCTGTGCCGCCGCCCTGGCCCGCATCGCCGAGACCGAATCGAGCGTGCGCGCGTGGCACCATCTCGATGCCGCGCAGGCCCTGGAGCGAGCGCAGACGATCGACGACGCCGGTCCGCAGGGGGCGCTCGCCGGCGTTCCCGTCGCCGTGAAAGACATCATCGATACTGCCGACCAGCCGACCGAGAACGGCACCCCGCTCGACGCAGGACGCAGGCCCGGCGCGGATGCCACGGTCGTGCGCCGCTTGCGCGCGGCCGGCGCGCTGATCCTGGGCAAGACCGTGACCACCGAGCTTGCCTGCGGCGGCGCCCGCGCCACACGCAACCCGCATGCCCTCGCGCATACGCCGGGCGGCTCCTCCTCGGGCTCGGCAGCGACCGTGGCCGCCGGCGGTGTGCCGCTCGCGCTTGGCACCCAGACGGCAGGCTCGGTCGTGCGGCCCGCCGCCTTCTGTGGCGTATGGGGCATGAAGCCGAGCTTCGGCACGATTCCGCGCACCGGGGTCACGAGGCTCTCGCGCACGCTCGACCATGTCGGCGTGCTCGCGGGCTCGGCGCAGGACGTGGCGCTCGGCATCGATGCGATCTCCGGCGATGACGGTCTGGATCAAGCGAGCGCCGGGCAGGCGCCCACCCGCCTCGTGGCTGCGCTTGCCCTGCCGCTCGGGCAGCCCCGGCTCGCGTTCATCAGGCAACCGGCCTGGGAGGAGGTCGGCGCGGACGCAGCGGCGGCCTACGAGGCTGCGGCAGTTGAACTCGGCGCCGAGCCGCTCACCCTCGGCTCGCCCCTCGATCGGGCGGCGGCGGCGCATCTCGGCATCATGAGGCGGGAAGTTGCCCACGCGTTTACGCCGTGGTTCGCGCGGGGCGAGGCTGATCTCTCCGATACGGTGCGCGCGCACATCGCCGGAGGGCGGGCGATCGATGCCGATGCCTATCTCTCTCTGCTCGACGAAGCGGACGGGATGCGGCGCGCGTTCGAGCACGCTCTCAGGCCCTACGATGCAGCCCTGACCCCTGCCGCGCCCGGCGGAGCGCCGGAAGGGCTGGGCTTTACCGGCAGCCGTTCCCAGACCATGCTCTGGACCATGCTCGGCGTGCCGGCGGTCAATGTCCCGATCCTTTCGGTGGGCGGCTTGCCGCTCGGCCTTCAGGTGGTGGGGCGCTTCGGCGCCGACGCGACGACACTGCGCGCGGCGGCCTGGTGCGGCGACCGCTTGCAGGAAGCGCGCCGGTGAGCGCACCATTGACCGCGCTTTCCAGTCCACCATCGAGCGCGCTTTGCAGCGCGACATAGCGCCGGGACGCAGAGGATGACGCGATTTCATTACGCCCATGCCGGTGGGCCGAGCGGCGAAGCGGCGATCAAGGCCTGTGTAGAGCGGCTCGGGCCGACGCTGCCGCAGCATGGGCTTGGGATGCTCTACGTCACCGATGCGATCGGCGATCATCTGCCTGCCGCGCTGGACCGGCTCAAGCGCGCGACCGGCATCGACGAGTGGGTAGGCTCGGTCGGCATCGGAATCTGCGCCACCGGGCGGGAATACTTCGACGAGCCCGCCGCCGCGGTGATGATCGCCGACCTCGACCAGACGAGCTACCGGATCTTCGACACCATCCGCGACGACCTCGGCGAGTTCAGCCGCGACAACGGCGCCTGGATCTCCCGGGCACCCGCCCGCTTCGGCATCGTTCACGCCGACCCGCGCAACCAACGCACGGGCGACATCATCGCCGACCTCGCCGATGAGCTGAATGGATTCCTGGTGGGCGGCCTCTCGTCGTCGCGCGCGGTTCCGGCCCAGATCGCGGGCGGGGTCACCGAAGGCGGGGTCTCCGGCGTCCTCCTTTCCGAGACCGTCGCCGTCGCCACCGCGCTCAGCCAGAGCTGCATGCCGATCGGGCCTGGCCACGAGATCACCGACTGCCAGGCCAACATCATCATCGAGCTCGACGGGCGCCCGGCGCTCGATGTCTTCAAGGAGGAGATCGGCGAGCCCCTTGCCAACGACCTCAGGCAGGTCGGCGGCCTCATCTTCGCGGCTCTCCCGGTCGCGGGTAGCGACACCGGCGACTATCTGGTGCGCAACATCGTGGGCTTCGACGTCGACCGGGGGTTGATCGGTATCGGCGAGCTGGTGGAGCGCGGCGCCCTGGTGCAGTTCTGCCGCCGCGACGCGGACGCCGCCGAGCAAGACCTCGGCCGCATGGTCGAGTCGGTGAAGCGGCGGGCCGGCGCCGAGCCGCGCGGCGCCCTCTATTTCACCTGCCTCGCCCGCGGCCCCAACATGTTCGGCGAAGCCTCCGAAGAGCTGCGGCTCATCGAACGTGCGCTCGGCGACGTGCCGCTGGTCGGCTTCTTCTGCAACGGCGAGATCTCGCACAACCGGCTCTACGGCTACACCGGCGTCCTCACCCTCTTCCCGTAGCCGCCCCCTACTTTCCACGCAGATAAGCCTCCGTGAGCGTGCACACGAGCTGGGCGACCTCGGCCGCCAGGCTCTGCGCGCTCGCGGTTTCCGAGCGCGTGTGGACCCAACCCAGATAGCTGAACGCGCGCCCGAGCTCGAAGAGCGGCAGGTGGGCGAGTTCCTCGTCCGGCAGATCGCGCTCGCGGCGATAGCCCTCGACGACTCCGGCACGGATCGCCTCGGCCAGGTCGCTGCCGTGATAGATCGTCCACACCGTCGCCAGGTCGAACAGGTGCCAGCCGAAGCCGCAGTCGTCGAAATCGAGAGGGATCACCCGCTCGCCGTCGAGCAGCATGTTGTCGAGGTTGAAGTCGGCGTGGATGAGGCCGTAACGCCGCGGCGAGCGGCCATAGCCCGTGAGCGCCTCACGAGCGCTGGCACGGGCACGCTCAATCAGGCGGCGCTCCTCGGTGCCGAGCACGGCGGCCTCCCAGAATCGGCCCCAGAGCGGTTCGGGGCCGACCAGTCCCTCCCGGTCCCAGGCGTGACGGGTGAAACCGGCGGGCGGAGTCCACGCTTCGGTCTGGTTGTGGAGACGGCCGCAAAGACGCCCGACACCGGCGAAGACCGCGTGCACGTCCACGATCGCAGGGTTCAGGCCCTCTTCCAGCGTGCCGATGGGGATGCCGGGCATCCAGGTGAGCATGTCCACCTGGCGCGGCTCCGGCACACCGGCGCCTTGCACGATTTCGAACGGCTCGCCGGCGGCGCTGGGGATCGCCGCGGGCACGGCGATACCGTCGGCGTGCAGCGCCTCCAGCCAGGCAAGCTCGGAGCGGAGCGCGGCGTCGCTGTGATAGCCGTGGCGGTGAACGCGGAGCACCGCGCCCCGCCCGTCCGCCGCGGCCACACGAAACACGGCGTTCTCGCGGTACTTGACGATCTCCGGCTCGCAGTCCCGCACGCCCCAGCGGGCTAGCGCGACTGTCGCGAGCGCACGCAGACGCTCGCACCGCTCGGCGAGCGGCAGGCGATAGAAGTCGGTCATCGCCGCCCCGTCACACGAGCGAATCGAGGGTTTCGTCGAGGGCGGCGAGAAGCTGATCCGCGTCCGCCGCGGAAAACGGCATGGGCGGGCGTATCTTGAGAACGTGATCGTGCCGGCCGGTGCGGCTGATCAGCACGCCGCGCTCGCGCATCCCGTTCACCGCGGCCTTGGTCGCATCCGGCGCCGGCGTTTCGCCGTCTTCGCGGGAGAAGAACGGGACCCCCATGAAGAATCCCCGCCCGCGCGGCGCGCCGATCATGGCGTGCTTGTTGCCGAGCGCCAGGAGCCCCTCGTGCAAATGCTCGCCGACCGCGCGGGCGTTCTCCATGAGGCCTTCCCCCTCGATGACTTCCAGCACTGCGTGCCCCACCGCGCAGGAGACCGGATTGCCGCCGAAGGTGTTGAAGTACATGGCCCTGGCCGTGAACTCGTCCATCAACGCCGGACGGGCGACGACGCCCGCAAGCGGGTGACCGTTGCCCATCGGCTTGCCGAGAGTCACCAGGTCGGGCACCGCGTCATAGAGCTGGTGCCCCCACATCGCGGCGCCAGTGCGGCCTAGACCCGGCTGCACCTCGTCCGCGATGTAGAGGCCGCCGGCCTCGCGGGTGAGCGCGACGACCCGCTCGACGTAGCCCGCCGGCACAGCCGGCATGCCTTCGGTTGCGAATATCGTGTCGAAGAAGATCGCGGCGGGCCGGATGCCGGCCTCGGCCATCGAGGCAATGGCGGCCTCGACATCGGCTGCCGCCTCGGCTGCGTCGGCCTCGGGGCCATCCGGCACGTGGATCGTGCGCACGCGCGGGTCCCTGCCCTCGGGCGCGTCGAACGCCGTGCAAAGCGAGGCGACCACTGCGGAGTTCCCGTGGTAGCAAAAATCCGTGACGATGACGCCCTCGTTGCCCGTGCAGGCGCGCGCGATTCGGAGCGCAAGCTCGCTGGCCTCGGTGCCGGAACAGCAGAGCGCGACGCGGGAGAGGTCGTCTGCGAAGGTGGCGGTAAGCGCCTCGGCATAGTCGAGGATCCGCTCGTCCAAATAGCGGGTGGAAAGGTTGAGCCTGCCGGCCTGATCCGCGAGCGCCTCCACCACATGCGGATGGCAATGGCCCACATGAGGCACGTTGTTATAGGCGTCGAGATAGACCCGGCCGTCGCTGTCCCAGACTCTGGTCCCCTCCCCCCTCACCAGATGGAGCGGCCGGTCGTAGAAAAGCGGCGCGCCGGCGCCGAGCAGCCGGTGACGGCGTTCGAGCAGCGTCTCGTCAGACATGAGGGGAGACCTCTTTCGTTGGCCACAGGCCGTGACATTGGTGAGAAATCCGGGCTAGAGACGTCCCATGAGCATTACCGTCACGGCGCGCGGCGTGGTCAAGGCGTTCGACGGCAGGCCCGTGCTGCGCGGAGTCGATCTCGACGTGCCCGAGGGGCAGTCGACCGTGCTGGTCGGCTCGTCGTCGGGCGGCAAGTCGGTCTTTCTGAAATGCCTGCTCGGCCTGATGCCGATGGAGGGCGGCAGCGTCCGCTTCGGAGACACCGACCTCGCAAGCCTCGACAAGAGCGAACTGGAGCATCTGATGCGCGGCGTCGGCGTGCTGTTCCAGCAGAACGCGCTCTTCGACAGTCTCAGCGTGTGGGAGAACGTGGCCTTTACCCTGATCCACGGCCACGGAATGGCCCGCCGCGCCGCCAAGCAACGGGCCATGGAAATCCTCGCATCGGTGGGCCTCAGGCCGGACGTTGCCGATCGTTCGCCGGCCGAGCTTTCCGGGGGCATGCAAAAGCGCGTCGCGCTGGGCCGCGCGATCGCCGCCGAGCCCCACTTCCTCGTGCTCGACGACCCGACCGCCGGCCTCGACCCGATTCTGACCGGCGCGATCGTCGCGCTCATTCGGGACGCCATCGAACGGACCGGCGCGACCGCGCTCACGGTGACGAGCGACATGAGCATCGCGCGGCTGAGCTTCGACCGGCTCGCCATGCTGCACGACGGCGCGATCCTCTGGCAGGGCGCCGCCGGCGACATCGACGAGAGCGGCAACGCCTATCTGGACCAACTGATAAACCAGCGCGCCGAGGGCCCCATCCGCACGCGCACCACCGCGTAAGCGCGCGGCACGCGATCGTGCGGCCGCAGCCGTTGCCGTGCCGCCTCAGGGAATCAGGATGAAGCGGGCCCCGTCGCCCCGCCTTATGTTCAGCAGAAGCGGCGGAAAGGACCCCTCCAACGCCTCCAGGATTTCCTCGGTGCTCTTCACCTCGCGGCGATTGACCTCGACGATCACGTCGCCCTCGCGCAGCCCGGCGTTCCAGGCGGGGGTATCCACCTCGACCTCGATGACGAGCGCGCCTTCCACCTCTTCATAGAGTGGAGAGGAGGGCGTAAGCGGGCCCAGCACGACGCCCTTCAACTGCGGTATCTGACTGCCCGCGCCGAGTGCGACCTCGCCGCTCTCGCCGACCGCGAGCTCGATCGTCATGGGCTCTCCATCGCGCACGATGGTGAGCCGGACCGCATCGCCCACCCGCAGCAAGCCAACCTTGTTGCGCAGGTCGGACGAGCCCACCACGGGCTCGCCGTTCATCTCGACGATCACATCGTAACGCTGAATTCCGGCCGCCTCGGCCGGCGTACCGGGTATCACTTGGGCAACCACGGCGCCCCTCTCATGGCTGGTCCCGAGCGCCTCGGCAAGATCGGGCTCCAGGTCTTGAATTTGCACGCCGATGCGGCCGCGCTGAATCTCACCGTGGGTGAGCAGCTGATCCATGATCTGGCGCGCCATGTTGATCGGTATCGCGAAGCCGATACCGATATTGCCGCCACGCCCGGTGTAGATCGCGGTGTTGATGCCGACGAGCTCGCCCTTGAGGTTGATGAGCGCGCCGCCCGAATTGCCGACGTTGATGGCGGCATCGGTCTGAATGAAGTCTTCGTACGATTCGAGCCGGAGGCCGGAGCGGCCCACGGCGCTCACGATGCCGGCGGTGATGGTCTGGCCGAGCCCGAACGGATTGCCGATGGCGACGACGTAATCGCCGACCTGCAATTCGTTCGAATCCGCGAACGGCAGCGCAGTCAGCGAATCGGCGTCGATCTTGAGCAACGCGATATCCGTCTCGGGGTCGGCGCCCACAACTTCGGCCTCGAACTCCCGCCGGTCGGTCAGGGCGACGGTGATCTGTTCCGCATTGTCGATCACATGATGGTTGGTGAGCAGGTAGCCGTTCTCCGCGTCCACGATGACGCCCGACCCCATGGCACGGGGGCGCCTGGGTTGTGGGTTGGGGCGCTCACCGAAGTATCGCTCGAAGAACGGATGGTCGAAAAAGGGATGCGGTTCCTGCGTCTGCGGCTGCTGCAGCTTGCCCTGTGTCGCGACGATCACCACCGCCGGCGCGCTCTCCTTCACGAGGGGCGCGAGCGAGGGCACCTCGTCCGCCGTCAGATGCGCCTGCGCCGGGGCCGCAAGGCCGAGCATCGCCGCGAGTAGAATGGGGGTGAGCAGAAGCAGCGGAAAGCGCATCGATCCCTCCCTTGGATCTACAGGCCCCAATGTGGCGATTATCCGGCGCAGGTCCAGCCCCAATAGGCCGGAAAATTCGCGACGGAGGCATATCGCCGACAAAACCGTGCGGACGCGACCGTGTTACGCTTGGGAGCTGCAGGAGGACAGCCCGTGGCCAAGACAATTCTGTTCAGCCATCCCGTGTGCGCGTACCACGACCCCGGTGCGCGTCATCCCGAGTCGGGTGCGCGGCTGCGGGCGATCGAGGATGCGCTTGCCGCCGAGGCCTTCGCAGGTCTCGAGCGCCGCGAGGCGCCGGTCGGCGAGCCCGAAAGCCTCGCCTGGGCACACGACAAGCAACTGGTGGACGCCATTCTCGCCAACGTGCCCGACGAGGGACGGGTTGCGATCGATGCCGACACGGTGATGTCGCCGGCCTCCGGTGAGGCGGCGCGGCGCGCGGCGGGCGCGGTAACGGCTGCCGTGGACGCGGTGCTCACCGGCGAGGCGGACAACGCCTTCTGTGCGGTGCGCCCGCCCGGCCACCATGCCGAGCCGCGCCGGCCGATGGGGTTCTGCCTCTTCAACAACGTCGTGATCGGCGCCGAGCGGGCGCGGCGCGCTCACGGGCGTACGCGCATCGCCGTGGTCGACTTCGACGTCCACCACGGCAACGGTACCCAGGCGGCGTTCGAAAGCGACGGCGATCTCTTCTTCGGCTCGACCCATCAATCGCCGCTCTATCCGGGCACGGGCGCTGCGCGCGAGACGGGCGTCGGCAACATCGTCAACGCCCCGCTTTCGGCGGGCACGGGCTCGGCCGGCTTCCGCGATGCGATGGAGAGCCGCCTGCTGCCGGCGCTCCGCGCGCATCGCCCGGAGCTGATCCTGATCTCGGCCGGCTTCGACGCGCACCGCGACGACCCGCTGGCGAACCTGGAACTCGTCGAGGAGGACTACACCTGGATCACGACTGAGCTCGTCCGGCTCGCGGGCGAGCTCTGCGACGGCCATGTCGTCTCGACCCTCGAAGGCGGCTACAACCTGCGCGCCCTCGGCGCGAGCGCCGCAGCCCACGTCGAGGCGCTGATGGCGGCGGAGTAAGTCGGCCGTCCGATCCGCCCCGGCAGCTGCGCCGCTCAATGCGATGCCCCGAGCGGAACCGGCGTAGCGACGATTCACCGATTTATTGTGTCAAATGAATGGGTTACGTGAAATTGGGTTCGTTTTGTAATTTTCCATTTTCCGTCCTCGCCTCCCTCGCCGTGCTCCCTATGTGACAGGAGCCGGAGGAGTCTAGACCGGAATTCTCGCGCGATCCCCCTAACCCTGGTCCAGCGCAGCGTCCTCCTCGGGCGTGAGGGTCTTGAGCGCGAGCGCGTGCACGTCGGTCCGCAACTCGTCCGCGAGCGCCTTGTGGACCAGGCGCTGGCGGGCGACGCGCGAGAGGCCGGCGAATTGCGCCGAGGCGATCTCGACGGTGAAGTGGCTCTCGCCCTCGGGCCGCGCGCCGACATGGCCGGCATGGCGCGCGGAATCGTCCACGATATCGAGGCGGCTCGGCGCAAGCGCCGTGCTCAGCTTGCGCCGGATGGTGGTCTGGACCCGCCCGCCCTGCGTCATCTCACTCGCCATTTGCCGTTCCGACTGCGACCCGGCCACTCACCCTACCGTCATGCCCGGACTTGTTCCGGGCATCCATCTCGGTCACGTCCGTCGCAGCATGGGCGGCCGTATGGCTGGCCGGGACAAGCCCGGCCATGACGAGGTAGGGGCATCACGCAAGATCGCACGAACTTCTCCGGCCGGCCACTACAGCCGTTTCTGGAAATAGAAGCGCATGGTGTCGTCGGTGGTCTCGATCCGGCCGGAGAAGGAAGTCAGGTTGACCTCCAGCTCAGCGATCCGAAACGGCCGGCCCAGCACGCGCGCCACGGTTTCGGCGCGCACCACGCACTCGCCCTCGGTCTCCGCCCGCACATAGGCGATGCGGTCCTCGACCGTGAACTCCTTGCCCGGATTGTCCTCTTGCAGGGCCTCGACCACGGCGTCGGCAACCTCGCCGACGCGCAGCACGGGGCCGACCATGTTGTTGCGGGCCACGCCGTCACCGCTCATCGCCGTTTCTCCTGCTTCGCCCGCCGCCGTCAGCCGTCACGGCTTGGCATGCTTGGGCTCGATGCCCTCGACGTCGACATAGACGTCCTCGCCTTCGATCTTGACCGGATACTGGGCGATCTCGGCATGGCCGGGATTGACCCCCTTGCCCGCCACCACGTCGAACTCCCAGAGATGCATCATGCAGGTCAGCACCCGGCCCTCCAGATCGCCGTCCACCAGGTCGACCTCCTGATGCGGGCACTGCGCCTGGATCGCCTGGATGCCTTCGCCCTCGACATGGACGAGGAGCACCTCGGTGCCGTCCACGTCGAAGGTTTCCATGTCGCCTTCCCAGATGTCGTCCAGCGTGCAGGCCTTCTTGAACGCCATGCGTCGATCACTCCACCCTCAGCGCCGCGGGTGCGGTCTTGGGCTCTTCGAAATAGATGTCGATACAGTCGTAGAACTTGATTCCCGCCTTCTCCACCGTGAGTTCGCGCGGCCAGGGCTGCGCAGAATCGTCGTCGGTGGTCGGCCGTACTCGAAGCGACCGGCCGGGCTTGTCCGCCACGTGAAGGTCGATCGAGTGGAAGGCGCAGGTCGCCGCCACCTCGTCCATGGTCTGGGACGGATCGATCTCGACCGTCTTGATGTGCGCATCCTGCTGGAAGCGCGAGAGGATCGGGAACGCGCTCATGCCGCTCTCAGCAACGCAATAGATGCCGCTTGGCTATTCCGCCGCCTGGGCCCGAAAACCCTCGATCCAGCGGTAGTCGTGGCCGTCGCGGCCGCCCTCGCTGATGACGCCGATGCCCATGTAGATGAGCACGTTGTCCAGGGTCGGCGGGTCGATCTCGCCCGAATACATGCGGTCCACGATGGACTCGTGGTCCTTGTAGCGCTCCGGTTCGGTATCGAAGATCCAGCGACAGACCTCGGTGCAGAAGTTGTAGCGCCGCTCGCCGTACTCGCGCTGATAGGCGCGCGCGCCCCATTCGGGACCCGGCCGGTGCGAAATCGGGATCTGGCACATGTTGCAGATGATCGGGATGCACTGGGGATGCGTCTTCTCCTCGTGCCCCTGGAGCAGATTGTTGGTGATCACGTCCCAATAGCTGCCGTAGCTCTCGTTCCAGCCGGGATATTTCTCCTCGAGCCACGCGCGCTCCTTGGGCCCCACCGCGCCCGGCGGATTCCACCAGACCGTCGGCCGCCATGACCATATGCCGCCCTGCTGGCAGTGATGGTGGTTGTCGATGTCGGTGAGGAAGATGTCCCAGTACCACGGCCGCTCCAGGCCGAGGTCCTGCACCTGCCGCTCCCACTGGTTGATCACCCACTCGTGCATGAACTCCTTGAAGGACATGTGCCGCTGCTCGAGCGGAATGTAGTAGTCCATCGGGATGCCGACGGTGATCGAGAAGAGCCGCCAGACGCGCCAGAGCGCGATGTCCATGGCCAGCTGCGCTTCCTTCTTGCGGCCGTTGCGGATCATGATCTCGATGGTGGGCGTGCCGAGCTGGGCGTGACGGGCCTCGTCCGACTGGATGCTCGTGATCAGGTTCGAGAAGGTGTGATCGCCCATATTGGCGGCGTCGGTCGAGAGGCCGATCATCTGCAGGTTGGTGAGCGCGGTCTCGAAGGCGAAGGAGACCATGATCGACGAGGTGACGGCGTCCCGCGTCATCATGATGTCGTCAAACGCATGACGGCCGCCGAGCACCGCCCAGTTCTTTGAATGCTGGGCCTCGTGGGCCCAGTCGTACTGGCGGTCGAGGTGGACCAGCTCGTGCGGGAAGAAGAGCTGCAGCTGGGTATGTCGCAACTCGTCGAGCATGCCGTAGACCGACATGTTGCGCATCGCGGGCGACGGGCCGAAGCGGGACATCCGCGCCTGGAACTGGCAGGCCTGATACTCCGTCAGCGCCACGGCGCCGTAGTGCAGCTTGAGCACGCAGGCCCAGCCTTCGTCGGCCTGTTCGTAGAACTTGGAGCGCGCCAGTGCCGCCTTCACCGAATAGGCAGCCGAATCCTTCTCGCGCTGGATGGTCACATATTCGCGGTACGAGACCTTGTAGGGCTCGTCGAAGGTCTCCCACTCCTCGATGGGGATGCCGTAGGGATCGCCCATCTCGGGCGGAAAGAGCGCCTCCCGCGACACGTAGGAGGGCGTCCAGTTGGTGTCCCGCGCGATATCGTACCACTCGGAACGCTCGAGCATCGCCGACAATCCGACCTCCCGTTCGCTGGTCACACCGGAGCACCGCGGCGTCTCGCCGCCGCCCCGGCAACGCCCGCCATTCTCATGTCATAGCACGGCCGACGCAAGCACGCGCCCACAGCGGCGGTCCCGGTCCGGACGGGCGCGGAGACCGCCGCCGACGAGCGCGCGACGATCCCGTTATCGGGCGCGCTGGAGAGCCGGTCGCAGTCCGCGCCGCAGGCGCGAGACGCGCGAAATACAAAATATTGATGCGGGATTTGCCGGGATTAAGTGGGATTAAGTGGGATAAGTGGGATTCTGCGGGACGGGCGGCGGCCGACGCGGGCGGCAGCCACTCGACCGAGAAGCGCCCTCTCGCCGCCACTGTCGCGCCCTGTCCGCCCGTGTGCTGCATCGCGCGACCATGGTCCGGGCGCCGCGCGCGGTGCACCGCACCATGGTTCGGTGAGTGGCGAGCGAACGAAGGCGGTGCCAGGTTAACCCATGAGGTCGAGGCAGGCGTCCACGATATGCCGGGCACTCATACCGTCTGCGCTGCCCGTCGTCGTGCTCGTAGGCTACGGCTGAATCGCCTACCCCGACTAATCGGAGGAGCGGAGAGCACCGAACACGCCTGTAAGGCCGTCGCGGGCGAAGGTGCCGGCGGCGCCTTCATGGTCCGCGCCATAGAACGAGCCCTCTATGCCCGCGGTTTCATCCCAGAACGCGCCGTTGTCCATGGCAAGCCCGTCCCAAGACATGTCCGCCCGGCTATTGTCGAAGTTCGTGAAATCGACATCGACGGTAATGGCCGTGAAATCGACCTCAATTCGCGCGTCGCCTTCCACCGGCGCATAGGCTGTGACGGACGTTCCCTCGAAGTTCACAACGTCTTCTGTTTCGTAGGCCTTGACATCGCCGGTCCAGACAGCGCTCCCCATCGCTGGCGAGGTTCCCGACCGCGTGCCTTGCGTCATCGTGCTGACGGTCCCATCCATCTCGTGATTGAAGTACACCATAAAGATCGTGTCGCCCGCCGGCGGACAACCAATAGCCTGACACGTGACCGCGTCGTCTCTGAGTATTCCTCCCCATACCCCCCATCGATGGAACACGGCCGTGAAGGCATCTCCAACGTCATCGATCGGGGCAGACTGATACGCGCCCAAGGTGCTCAACGTCGGACTCGTTGCGGGCTCCATCGAACCCGTCTCGGGCTCCGCTGGATCGACCTGCATCATCTCTTCGACGTTGCTGCTTCCGCCGCCGCCGCAACCGGCGACGACCAACAATGTGCATCCCAGAACTGCCATGCGTCTCATTTCCACTCTCCCCGGCGATGGAAACAGATGTGACTCTTCAGATGGCACCACCCTGCCGCTGTTGGCGTGATTGGCGTAACGAAGGCCCGGCGCAGTAACCCTAACCCATGAGGTCGAGGCAGGCGTCCACGATATGCCGGGCGCTCATGCCGTAGCGCGCGCGAATCTTGTCGGTCGGGCCGACGACGGCGAACTCGTCGGGCATGCCGACCATGCGCATGGGCGTGGGCCGCCTGACGGCCAACAACTCGGCCACAGCGCCGCCGAGCCCGCCGGTCAGATGATGCTCCTCGGCGGTCACGATGCCCCGGGTCTCCTCGGCCGCCGCGAGGATCGCGTCTTCGTCCAGCGGCTTGATCGTGGACATGTTGAGCACCCGCACACCCACACCCTGCTCGGCGAGTTCCGACGCCGCATCCATGGCCTGCGCCACCAGAGCACCGCAGGCGATCACGGCCACGTCCGAGCCCTCGGCAAGACACGCAGCCCTGCCGAGGCCGAACGGCGCATCGACAGGCGTCACCGGGCGCTCCGGCACGCGCCCGCCGAGGCGGAGATAGACGGGGCCGTCGATCCCGTCGGTCCCCAGCGTCGCATGCCACGCCTCGTGGGCATCGGCCGGCACCAGCACCGTCATGTTCGGAAAGCTCCGCATCAGCGCCAGGTCCTCCAGCGCATGATGGGTGCCGCCAGAGACGGCGAGCGAGACACCGCTCGCAGCGGCGCCGATCACCACGCGTTGATTCGCATAGGCGACCTCGTTCCGCACCTGCTCCATGGAGCGCGCGGAAATGAAGGGCGCGTAGCCGCAGACGAAGGGGCGGAGCCCCGTGGTGGCGAGGCCCGCGGCCACGCCCATGGCGTTCTGCTCGGCGATGCCGACATCGATGACGCGCTCCGGCGCATGGTCGATGAAGCCCCGGAGCCCGATCAGGTCGAGCGTGTCGGCGGAGACCGCAACCACCCGCTCGTCGCGGCGGCCGAGCTCGGTCAGAGCAAGCCCGAATGCGAGGCGCGTTTGATTGGCCGCCGCCTTCACCCAGG
Source organism: Alphaproteobacteria bacterium (assembly GCA_965262755.1). Lineage (GTDB taxonomy): Bacteria > Pseudomonadota > Alphaproteobacteria > UBA828 > UBA828 > WTGU01. Next base: position 5,092,026 of record OZ253557.1, read on the forward strand.
CGGGCTCGGCCCCGTTGCCCTGCTGCTGCGCGCTCATGCCGGGCCGCCCAGCTCGGCCATGGCCTTTTCGTAGACCTCGTCGCTCACCGCATTGTTGTGCCAGAGGTAGCTGTCCTCGGCGAAGCTCGTGCCCTTGCCCTTCACCGTGTGGGCGATGAGCAGCGAGGGTTTGTCGGGCGCCTCGGGCAGCGCGTCGAGGGCATCGACGATCGCCTCCATGTCGTGCCCGTCGAGCTCGCTCACCTGCCAGCCGAAGGCCCGCCACTTGTCCGCCAGCGGCTCCAGCCCCAACATCTCGGCGACATGGCCGCTCTGCTGCACCTTGTTGTAATCGACGATGGCGGTGAGCGAGAGCGGCGCAAGGTGGGCGGCGGCCATCGCAGCCTCCCAGTTGGAGCCTTCCTGCAGCTCGCCGTCGCCCAGCATCACCACGGTGCGCGCGCCGTTTCTCTGCAGCCTGGCGCCGAGCGCCATGCCAAGCCCGACGGAGAGGCCGTGGCCGAGGCCGCCGGTCGACATTTCGACGCCGGGGACCTTGATGTCGGGATGCATGCCGAACAGCGATTCGAAGCCGTAGAAGGTATCCAGAAAGCCGTCGTCCACGAAGCCGGCCTGGGCCAGCACCGCGCCGAGCGCCGTGTTGGCGTGCCCTTTGGAGAGCACGAAGCGGTCCCGCTCGGGCCAGTCCGGCTCCTCGGGCCTCAGCCTGAGATAGTGGAAATAGAGCGCGGCCAGCAGGTCGGCCGCCGAGAGCGAGCCCCCCATGTGCCCGGACCCTGCCGCCCGCAGCGCCCGCCACGTGTTGCGCCGAATGTTGAGCGCCTGCTCGCGCAACCCGCGCAGCAGCGCTTCCCTGTTGTTCACCGTACCGGCCTCCCGTCTGGGTCTCAACGCAGTGTGACATGGCGCGCCCACTCCCGGGCGAGCCGCCATGCGCTCTCTTTACCATGACGGATGGAAGCAACCACCCCCACCCGAGCTATAGCCGAATCTTGGTGACGGTTTGGGTCAGGCGGCGGCTTGAGGTTGTTGCCTGACGGCTTTGATTCCGTCGATGAACTTTACGCCGACGATCAGCTTGGGCAACAGGTTGTGTCCGTCGAGGCGGCGCCAACTGTTCTGTGCCGCCTGGGCGAGTTTGAAGACCATGGCGAGCGCCGTCTTGTTGGAGAGGCATCCCTTGGATCGCACGGTACGGTGTCGCACGGTGGCGACTGTGCTTTCGATGGGGTTGGTGGTGCGCAGATGCTTCCAATGCTCGGCGGGAAAGTCGTAGAACGCCAGCATCGTCGCGCGATCCTTGACCAGGCAGGCGGCCGCCTTGTCGTATTTGACGGCGTAGGTCTCGATGAAGGCGTCGAAGGCGCTGTCCGCGTCGTTCCTGGTCTCGGCCATCCAGATTTCCTGGAGAGCACGCTTTGCCTTCGAGTGCTGGCTCTTGGGCAGCTTGTTGAGCACGTTGGCGGTCTTGTGCAGCCAACAGCGCTGGCTGCGGGTCCGGGGCCACACTTCCTCGATCGCCTTCCAGAAGCCGAGCGCGCCGTCGGCGATGGCGAGGTCGGGCGCGACCGCAAGCCCGCGCCGTTTGAGGTCAAGTAGCAGCTCGCGCCACGATTGGGCGCTCTCGCGCACCCCGTCGATGAGGCCTACGAGTTCCTTCTTACCCTCCGGCGTCGCGCCGATGATGACCAGCAGGCATTGCGCATCGTCCTCGAGCCGGGCCTGCACATGGATGCCGTCGGCCCAGAAGTAGACATAGTGCCTGGCCGACAGATCCCGCTTCAGCCAGTGCGCGTGCTGGTCCGCCCAAACCTCGGTGAGCCGCGCCACGGTCGAGGCCGACAGGCCGCCGGCGTCCGGCCCGAGCAAGGCCGCCAGCGCCTCGGCGAAGTCGCCCGTGGAGATGCCCTTGAGGTAGAGGGCGGGGATCAGGACTTCGAGGCTCTTCGAGCGCCGCGCATAAGGCGGCAGGAGCGCGGAGCTGAACCGGATGCGGTCGGCGCCCTGGCCCGTGCGGTCGCGAACCCGTGGCGCGCGAACCGCAACCGGGCCGATGCCGGTCATGATCTCGCGTTCGGGCAGGTGGCCGTGGCGCACCAGCCGTCGGCGGCCTTCTTCGGTGCGCGCCTCGGAGTGGCCATCAAGGAACGCCGCCACCTCCGCCTCGACCGCCCGCGCCAGCAGGGACCGGGCGCCGCTGCGCAGCACCTCGGTCAACGGATCGGAAAACGTCGATGGCTGGGAAAGCTTCAAAACGTTATTGTCACTCACGGCGTATCACTCCTTCGTTGGAGAAGTGGAGGCTCGATCACCCCCACGATACGCCGCCTTAACCCTTCACCCCGTCACCAACTTCTGGCCATAGCTCCTTAGCAAGCCGAAGATATTCGGCACCGACCAGGGCAGTCAGTTCGGGGCCGAGTAGGCGGGGTCGTTACCGAGCCCCGCCCCTCACAGACCCGAGCGTGCGCGTTTACGCACTCGGTTCTTCGCATGTCAGTTTCGCTCACGGCGCGTAGATTGATCGCATGACCTTGGCTTGAGGCAGGGGGAAGCGAGCAAGGAGAGCGTTCATCTGTTGCCAGTTCACCCGTCCGGTGCGGCTTCGGCGCGACAGGGCCTTTCGCCACGAGCGGGCGACCTCGTGGCGGAACACCGCGACACTTTTGCTGTTGCCAGTTAGGCCGTAATAGGCGCAGTGGCCTCGTATGGCTTGGGCGAGATGCGCCTGCTGGTCCGACAGCGGTTGGTGCCGGTTATTCTTGCACCACTCGTACACTGTCTTTACCGCGCGGGCCAGACGGCTCTTGGCCGTTATCTGGCGCACCACCCTGTTTCCCCTCCGGGACGTTCCCCATATATGGGCGAAGCCCAGAAAGTCAAAGACCGTTTCGTGGTCGTGCCCTCTCGGGCAGTTTGGCCGGAAGTCCACGAGGCGGGTCTTGGTCTCGTGGAGTTCAAGCCCGTAGCGGCCCAGCCGTTTAGGCCCGCACATAGCAGGCGTCGCTGTGCGGCAGATCGAAGACGAAGAAGTGCGCCTTGCGCGCCACACCCCCGATCACCGCACGCGCCTCGCCGAAGTCCGCCTGCCCATGGCCGGGTGACCGGCGCGCGCCTCGGCGCCATCGCCACCATCGACGAGGCGGGCGCGCCACAGGACTTCGTCACCTCGGGCATCACCGAGGCGGAGCACCGGGCCATCGTGGAGTGGACCGAGGGCCCGCGGCTCTTCGCGTATTTCCGCGATCTCGAGGGACCGCTCCGGATCGCCGACGTTTCGGCCTATGTGCAGGCGCTCGGCTTCCCCACCGACCTGCTGCCGTCGAAGACCTTCCAGGGCACGCCGATGCGCCATCGCGGCGTCCATGTCGGCAACTTCTATCTGGCCGAGAAGGAGGGCGACGAGCCGTTCACCGACGAGGACGAGGAGATCCTGGTGCTGTTCGCCTCGCAGGCCGCGACCGCGATCGCCAATGCGCGGACCTACCGCGCCGAGCAGCGGGCGCGGGCCGACCTCGAGGCGCTGATCGAGACCTCGCCGGTCGGCGTCGTGGTGTTCGACGTCGGCACCGGCCGCCCGGCCTCGCTCAACCGCGAGGCGCGGCGCATCGTCGAGAGTCTGTGCAGCCCCGGCCAGTCCGCGGAGCAGCTGCTTGAGGTCATCACCTACCGGCGCGCCGACGGGCGCGAAATCGCCCTCGACCAGCTCCCGCTCGCGGGCGCGCTGAGCGGCGCCGAGACGGTGCGCGCCGAGGAGATCGTGCTCACCACCCCCGACGGGCGCAGCGTGACCACGCTCATCAACGCCACGCCGATCCATGCCGAGGACGACGCCGTTGCGTCGGTGGTGGTCACCATGCAGGACCTCGCGCCGCTCGAGGAGCTGGAGCGCCAGCGCGCCGAGTTCCTCGGCATGGTCAGCCACGAGCTGCGCGTGCCGCTGACCTCCATCAAGGGCTCGACCGGCGCGCTGCTCGGCGCCTCGCGGCAGTTCGCGCCGGCCGAGACCCGCGAGTTCATCCGCATCGTCGACGGGCAGGCCGACCGCATGATCGGCCTCATCGCCGACCTGCTCGACGCCGGGCGCATCGACACCGGCACGCTCTCGGTCTCGCCCGAGCCCTCGGAGGTGGCGGCGCTGGTCGACCGGGCGCGCACCACCTTCCTCTCCGGCGGCGCGCGCCACACGGTGACGATCGACCTGCCGCCGGACCTGCCGCGCGTCATGGCCGACCGCCAGCGCGTCGAGCAGGTGCTGAACAACCTGCTGGAGAACGCCGCGCGGCAGGCGCCGGAGTCCTCCCCGATCCGGATCGCCGGCGAGCGCGACGGGGTGCATGTCGCGGTCTCGGTCGCCGACGACGGCAGGGGCATCGCGCCCGAGCGCCTGGCGCAGCTGTTCCGCAAGTATTCCGGCGGGGCGGACGGCGGGCGCGGGGCCGGGACCGGCGGGTCGGGGCTCGGCCTCGCCATCTGCAAGGGGCTGGTGGAGGCCCATGGCGGGCGCATCCGAGCCGAGAGCGGCGGCGTGGGCCTCGGCGCCCGCTTCACCTTCACGCTGCCGGTGGCAGGGGAGGTGGGCGCCGGCGCCCCCGGCCCCGCCCCCGGCATCGCCCCTGGCCGGCCGGCGCCCCGGCAGGGACGCGAGCCCGACCGCATCCTCGTGGTCGACGACGATCCGCAGACCCTGCGCCATGTCCGCGACACGCTGGCCGAGGCGGGCTATTCCCCGCTGGTCACCGGCGACCATGGCGCGCTCGGGCACATCATCCGCACCGAGAAGCCCGCACTGGTCCTGCTCGACCTGATGCTGCCCGGGACCGACGGCATCGAGCTGATGCAGACCGTCCCCGAGCTCGCCGACCTGCCGGTGATCTTCATCTCGGGCTACGGCCGCGACGAGACCATCGCGCGGGCGCTCGAGGCGGGCGCGTCGGACTACATCGTCAAGCCCTTCTCGCCGACCGAGCTGACGGCGCGGATCCGGGCGGTGCTGCGCCGGCGCGCCGACCTCGAGCCGTTCGTGCTGGGCGACCTTGCCATCGACTACGACCGGCGGCGGGTCACCGTGGCCGGGCGCCCGGTGGCGCTGACGGCGACCGAGTACGAGCTCCTGCGCGCTCTTTCGCATGGCGCCGGCCGGGTCCTGACCCACAACGCCCTGCTGCGCCAGGTCTGGGCCGGACGTGCCAACGGCGATCCCAAGATCGTGCGCGCCTACGTCAAGCGGCTGCGCAGCAAGCTCGGCGACGACGCGAAGAGCCCCGCCTGGATCTTCAACGAGCGCGGGGTCGGCTACCGCATGGCTCGGCCCGGCGACCCATAGCGTCCCGCCTGTGCGGCCCCGTCCTGCCGGCCGGGGAGGCCGGTTGGCGACGTCGCGTCGATCGCCGAAACCCCGGACTCGACCCGAACCCTGGATGGTCAAACGGCTTTCAATATTGACCCCCGATCTGGAGTGGGCCCCTGGGGTCGGACAGTTGGATTGAAATGATTTGACCGGTGCGCCGGGCATTCGAAGGATCGACGCCCATGGCAAAGCACCGCACCCACAGCATCGCGTTCAAGCGCCAGGTCGTTCAGGAATATCTCGTCGGCGAGACCCTCCACGGCCTGGCGCGCCGCCACGAGCTCTCCCGCACCCTGATCCGGATCTGGGTCGACAAGTACGAGGCCGGCGCCTTCGACGAGGACGCCGAGGCGGCCAGCACGATCCAGGAGTACGAGGCCCGGATTGCGGCCCTCGAGCGCCTGGTCGGCAAGCAGGCCCTGGAGCTCGAGTTCCTAAGGGGGGCTCAGCGGCAAGGACGGCGGCCGAGAAGCGCGCCCATGTCCGTCATCACCGGCCCACAGGCCTCTCCATCGCCCAAGGATGCGGACTGATGGGGATCGCGCGCTCCACCTACTACAGCGAAGCGAAGGGCTCGGCCGACGACACCGCTCTGGTCGAGGCCATGCACGCGATCAAGGACGAGTTCGAAGCCTACGGATGGCGGCGCATGCAGGCGGCGCTCAGGCATCGCGGCTGGATCGTGAACCACAAGAAGGTCAAACGCCTGATGCGCGAGCATGCCTTGCATCCGCCGCGCAGACGCCGCTTCGTTGCCACCACCGACAGCGATCACGACGAGCCCGTCTTTCCAGACCGCTCCAGGGACTGCGAGATCGATGGCCCGAACCAGCTCTGGGTCGCCGATCTGACCTATATCGCGATCCTCGGCGGCTTCGTCTATCTGGCCGCGATCATGGATGCGTGGTCGCGCCGCATCACAGGCTACGCGATCGGCCGGCGGATCGATGCCAGGCTCACTCTTGCCGCGCTGGCAACGGCGATCGAAGGCCGCAACCCGCCACCCGGATGAGGTCGCGAGCGGCATGCTGGGCGCGGACTGGACAGAGGGCGCCTGGAAGTCGGGACAGCTGGTCTCGCACAGCCTGGGCGACGGCGGCTACCGGGGCGCGCGTGCGGGCACGGTAACCTCGACGTTGACCGGGATATTCCCCTGGGGCCGCTACGCGCTGAGCGAGCGGCTCTCGGTGTGGGGTGTGGCTGGCTACGGCGAAGGCTCGCTCACCCTGAAGCCGGAGGAGCAGGCGGCGATCCGGACGGACCTGGACCTGTGGATGGCGGCGGCAGGTCTACGCGGCGTGCTGGTCGACGGCGGTATCCGGCAGCGGGTCCGGCACGGTCGCCCGGTGCACGATGTAGCGCGAGAGATCCATGTCTGCGGCCGCCGCCAGTTCGCGAATGCGCGCCCATTCGCTTGCCGTCGCCATCACCGCGTGCTGGGTGCGGCGTTCCGCCGGCCGGCGGCTCATGAGGGCGCTCCGAGAACCTTGCAGCGAGGCCTGACGCAGCTCATCGGAGCCGCATTCTGGCTACCAACACCTACAATATCCCTTATAATACAAATAACTCTGTCCCATCCTGATACGTCGCTCCAGCTCACCGCCCTATCGCCTCTATCCAAACACATATCCACCGCATACTCTCCACCCATACAGATCCATCATCTCAGACATACGCATTTACTTCCCAGAATGCAACTGACCCCTCAAAGCCCCCCTTTCTTACATCAGCCCTCCACCGCCATATTCCTCTTGCATAATTCCACAACTGCCAGTAATATAACACTTAATCAGGAGACAAAGCAACCCACTCAATCTCATGACTCACTCCAACCTTGTTTGTTTCTACCTAACGCCACGTCCTGGGACACGACCCGGCGTGGCTCGCCCTCGGGCGATAGCTCGACCGCGCCGGCAATGCGCATCTTGCCTTGTGGGCTGCGACCTTGCCCGCCTGTGGCCGGGTCTTTTGCGGTGCGGAACGGGAGGGTGGCCTCATCGATCTCGATCAGGTCCTCAAGCAGGCTGCGATCCGGATCGACCATGGCACGGCGCAGCTTGTGCAGCAGGAGCCAGGCACTCTTGTAACTGCCGAGCCCGAGCTGGGCCTGGAGTTGCAGGGCGGAGATACCATTCGAGTGGCCGGTCACGATGTGAACGGCCATGAACCAGGTCTTCAGGGGCAAGTGCCTGCGGTGCATGATCGTGCCTGCGGTGCATGATCGTGCCTGCGGTGCATGATCGTGCCTGCGGTGCATGATCGTGGCTGCGGTGCATGATCGTGCCTGCGGTCACCGAGGTCTCCTTCCCGCAGGCCGCACATTCCCAGCTCGCCCGGCGCCGCTTCAGTTCCCAGCCCCTGTCATGGCCGCAGGCGGGGCAGACGAAGCCGTCGGGCCAGCGCCTGGCGGCGAGATGCCGGGCACAGGAGGCTTCATCGGGAAAGCGCGCCTCGAAGGCGGCGCGGGACATGGGGCGGTCATATTTCCAGCGGCTGGCCATCACGGAACATTACACGAACATCCTGCCGACGCCCACCAGAAACTCAACATCTCGTCAAACCGGGCTCAAAGGGATAAGCCCTTCCCCCAATATCTCGCTATATCCCCGAATTAACCTGACTTAGTGGTCATTACCACCCGACTTCGGGGTGTGTACAACGTCCCCTCTCCGCACTTCAGGGGGGAGAGGGACAGGGAGAGGTGGGTTTGTGGTTTGCGCGGTGCTTTGCGCGTGCGTAATCTTGTCTGCGTGCGCGACCTTGCTCTTGCGCCCGCGACCCCATATGCCGCGCGCACGACCCTGCGGGTATGCGCGACTCAGGCGCGGGCGACTATGTCCCCGCGGAATCCCACTTATCCCACTTAATCCCGCCGAATCCCGCTTCAAATTAAAATTCTGCCCGAGGTGGAACGGGGAGGCGAACTACGACCGTGGTGAGAATTGCGGGCTAGCAGTCCGTCGGACTTTGGGTCATCGATTGAGTATGGTTTTTGTCAGCAGTCGTCTTGCCGTCGGGCTGAGCTGGCGCTGGTTTCTTGCCGATGGAGACCGTTTACCGCCTCGGCGGCGGTTTGCGGCGTGGACGACCTTCCCCCGTCACGACATGCTCCGCCGAGGCGCCTCATGTCGCCAGGCTCAGCTTGTGCAAGCGCTTGCAGTTGTAGGCGAGAGCCACCAGGGTCCACTCGCCCTCGACCTTCTCGAGGCCGCGCAGCGAGAACCCGGCGAAGCCGAGCACCGCCTTGATGACGCCGAAGACCGGCTCGACGGTCTGGCGGCGACGCTTGTAGAGGGCACGGCCCTCTTCGCTCGCGAGCTTCTCCGCCATCGCCTTCAACCAGTCGGCCTTGGGCTCCTTTGCCGCCGGGAGAGCCTTCGCCGGGCGGAAGTCGTGTGTCCGCCGACGGCCTTCCGCCGAGGTCGACACCAGAGCCTCGATGCCGCTCGCCTCGAGCGCCGCCACCTCCGCACCGTTTGCATAGCCGTTATCCGCGAGCACCGTCTCTGGCCGGCCCAGCACCGCTGGGATCGCCTCGATGTCCGCCACCAGTTCGTTGCGGTCGCTGGCGCATTGGCCGATCCGCGCGCTCACGATCAACTGACTGCCGCCAGCATCCACCGCCGCCTGCGCGTTGTAGGCCTGGCGATACTCATGGTGCTTGCTCTTGCGCATCAGCCGGCTGTCCGGGTCGCTCAGATTGCTCTGCGCGTCCGCAGCCGGCGTCCCGGCCGGCGGCTTCGGATGCTTGCCCTTGGCACGACCACGGCGCTTCTCCCGCGCCGCCACCTTGGCCTCATAGGCCTCGCGCTCCGCTGCCGCACGCGCTTGCGCCTGCGCCTCCAGACGGCGACGGGCCGCATCGAGCTTGTCGCGCAAGGCCTCGCGGCGGGCAATCTCCTTCGGCAAGGCCTGGGGATCGTCCTCGCCGGCCGCGTCTGCCGCCTCCGCCCGGCCCAGCAACGCCGCGATCTCGCCTTCCAGTTGGGCGATCAACGCGCCCGCGCGCTCGTACCTCACCGAGCGATGCTTGCTGGCGTTGGCCTTGAACTTGGAGCCGTCGACGCTCACCAGGCCCACGCGTAACAGCTTCAACTCCTTGGCCAGAAGAAGAACCTGCAAGAAGCTCTCCGACACCGCAGCGAAGTTCTCCCGCCGGAAGCGCGCGATCGTGTCGTGGTCGGGGTGAAGGTTCGCCGCAACGAAGCGAACCCCGATATCGCGGTGCGTCGCCCGCTCGATCCGACGGCTGGAAAAGATCCCGTTGGCGTAGCAGTAGATCATCAGCGCCAGCATCATCCGTGGGTGATACTGCGCCGAGCCCGTGCCGCGATGGTTCACCTTGAAGGCGCCCAGATCGACACGCTCCACCGCCTCGATCACGAAGTGACCCAGATCATCCGCCGGGAGCCAGTCCCGCAGATCGGGAGGAAGCAGAAACGCCTGGTCCCGATCACACTCGACAAAGTTGCTCATCGCGCGATTATAAGAGAAATCCAGCCCAAAGTCGGACAGACTGCTAGCCCAGTCAGTGGGGTGGGTCACGATTTGAACGAACTATGAAATGCGATATTTCTGATTAGGGACGAGTGCCTGCGTTGCACGGGTGCGTCGCAGACCGTCCGGGCGGTCGTGGCGGCCGGCGACGAGACCTTCCGGGCTTTTGCGCGATCGCCCGAGGCAGGCGCAACCTGATGGACACGCGGATGGCGCCGAACGCATGACGGTCGATCGTTTCAGCGAGCTGGTGGTGGCCCGTCGATGGTTGGTCATCCTGGCGGCCGTCGTCGCGGTTCTCGCCTTGGCGTACGGTGGCCGATTTCTGTCATTCCACGCCGACACCCGAGAATTTTTCTCGCAAGACAATCCACTGGTGGTGGCCCTGGAGACCTACGAAAACACTTACGTGAAGGACGACCATCTGATGTTTGTGCTGGCGCCGAAGGACGGCAACGTCTTTACACGCGAAGTGCTGGCAGCGGTCGAGGAACTGACCGAGGCATCCTGGCAAATCCCCTATTCCAGCCGCATCAATTCGCTGACCAATTTCCAACAAATCGAGGCCGAAGGCGACGATCTACGGGTTTTCCCCCTGGTGGAGGACGCTTCATCGCTGAGCGAAGGCGACATTGAGCGCATTCGGCAAATAGCGCTCGCCTCTCCACAATTGTCGGGCCGCCTGCTGAGCGAAGACGGTGCGGTGACCGCCGTATTCGCGGCATTGCCGAGCAAACCGAGCGGCGACATCGAGACTTCGTTACAGATTGCGACCTACGCACGCGAACTGGGGGTCGCTTTCGAGGAACGACACCCTCTTATCGACCTGCATGTCACCGGCTCCGTCATGTTCGACGCGGCCTTCGTGGAGGTGCCTCAGCGGGAAATGCAATACATGGTCCCGCTGATGCTCCTCTTGCTCTTGCTGGCCGTCGGACTGGGATTACGCACCCTGTGGGGGGCGATTGGCACGCTCCTGGTCATTCTGATGTCGGTTGTCGCCGCTCTCGGCGCCATCGGCTGGGCCGGCGTCGTGCTCAAGGCCGGTAACATTAGCGCGATAATCGTCATCATGACCCTGTCGGTTGCGCACTGCGTTCACGTCATTTCTACCATGCAGCTGGTCCGGCGGGACGGCGCCAGCCGGCACCGATCGATCACCGACTCGCTGCGGATTAACATGTCGCCGATGTTCATCACCAGTGCGACTACGGCAATCGGCTTCCTATCGTTGAACTTTTCCGACAGTCCGCCGTTCAGAATGCTCGGCAATATAACCGCTACTGGCGTCATGATTGCGCTTGTCTTGTCGCTGACCTTTCTGCCGGCATACCTGGCCCTTACGCCAAGCCGCATCCTCCCCGGGCAGGCGCGCAGCCGCTTGGTCATGGAAGCATTCGCGGAGTTTCTGCTCGCCCACAGGCGCCGTGTATTCTTGATAACCGCCTCGGTCATCGCCGTGCTCGTCATCGGTATAGAACGGATCACTCTCGACGATAATTTCAACACCTATTTTGGTGAGAGATTCGAGGTTCGCAAGGCCGGAGACTTCGCGGAGAGCAACCTGATTGGATCCAATTACCTGGCGTATTCTCTACCGGCCGGCAGCAGCAGCGCCATCGCCGAACCTGGCTACCTCGCTGGTTTGGAAAAACTCGCTATATGGTTCCGCCGCCAGCCGGAAGTCAAGCATGTCTCGACATTCAGCGATATCATGAAGATGCTGAATCGAAAGTTGAATGGCGACACTACCGAGCAATACCGGCTACCCGAAAACCGGGAAGTCGCGGCACAGTACATGTTGCTGTACGAGCTCTCCCTGCCGCAGGGATTCGACCTGAACGATCGCGTCGATATTGCAAAATCGTCGACCCGGTTTACAGTTTCTGTTAAGAACATTTCTTCGGTTGAGTTGCAGAAGTTGGCTGGGCGTGCCCAAGCCTGGATGTCGGCCAACACACCCTCGTTGCGCAGTCCCGCCACCGGCATCACGATCGTTTACGCCAATTTGGCGGAACGCAATATCCGCGCAATGTTGCTCGGAAATATTATCGCTTTGACCCTGATATCGTTCGTTCTCATTTTCGCGCTCAGAAGCCTGAAAATGGGTCTGATCAGTCTCGTCCCGAACTTGATTCCCGCCGCCATCGCCTTCGGGATGTGGGGCTATATCAACGGCGAGGTCGGCTTGGCAATCTCCGTCGTGATGACGATGACGCTCGGAATTGTTGTTGACGATACGGTGCATTTCCTGAGCAAGTACCTGCGCGCGCGCCGTGAGCACCATATGTCTTCATCCATGGCGTGCCTGTTCGCTTTCGGCACAGTCGGCCCGGCACTCTGGATCACGTCGTTGGCGTTGTTTGCCGGCTTCTGTGTGCTGGGATTGTCTGGGTTCAAGCTCAATTCGGAGATGGGGCTGTTGAACGCCGCCGTGATCGCCGTTGCGCTCCTGGCCGATTTTCTCTTTCTGCCGCCGCTCCTGATGTGGCTGGACCGAAAGTGATCCGGCGTGGCAGCTGTACCTGCGTGTCAAACGGTGTTCCGCGGAGATCCTCAGTGTAAGGACACAAGCCATGTTGCCATTGGCTGAACAAATGCTTGTACTGCTGCTCGACGAGGAACGCGAGGAATTTCTGCCCATAGGAAAATATTCCCTGGCGCGGGCCCTGGTCGGTGCCGTTCTGATGGATTTGGCATTTGCCAATCGTATCGACACGGATACCGAGAGCTTGATGATTCTGGATCGTACACCGACCGGCAATTCCCTAATGGATACTGTGCTGGAGCGGATCGCAGGAAGCGAAGCAACTGAGACCGCCTACGCCTGGATCGAGATCCTGTCCGAGCAGGAGCCCGACAGGATTCGTGAGCGGGCGTTAGCCGGCTTGGTGGAACGCGGCATTCTGGAGATCCGGGAAAAGAGGAAGCTGTTGGTTTTCCCATCCCGGCGGTACGTGATTATAGACAGTACGAGTGGCCGCGATGCCAAATTGCGCATCATGAACGTGCTGTTTTCCGACCTGATTCCCGACCCCCGGGACGTTGCACTGGTCTGTCTCGCCGATGCTTGCGGCATCCTGCGCACTGTCTTCGAAGCCCGGGAAATCGAGCGGGTCATGCCACGCATCGAGCTAATCCGGAAGATGGATTTGATCGGGCGGGAGATGATCGCACAACTCGCCGTGTGGAAACTGGGATACAAGAGGCCGACCGATCCATAACCCGACGGCGTCAACGGCTTCCGGACGCTTCCGCCGATAGGAAAACTCCGTGGGGTCGTGGAGAACCAGGATCGGTCCATCGGTAGCCGGAGCCGGCACGAGGTTTGCCTAGCAGTCTGTCGGACTTTGGGTCATCGATTGGGTATGAATTTGTCGCCGGTGGTTTGGGCGTCGGGCCGAGTCGGCGCTGGTTTCTTGTCGATAGAGGCCCTTTGCCGCTTCGGCGGCGGTTTGCGGCGTGGACGCTCTTTCTCCGTCACGACAGGCGTCGTCGAGGCGCCTCACGTCGCCAGGCTCAGCTTGTGCAAGCGCTTGCAGTTGTAGGCGAGAGCCACCAGGGTCCACTCGCCCTCGACCTTCTCGAGGCCGCGCAGCGAGAACCCGGCGAAGCCGAGCACCGCCTTGATGACGCCGAAGACGGGCTCGACGGTATGCCGGCGGCGCTTGTAGAGGGCACGGCCCTCTTCGCTCGCGAACTTCTCCGCCATCGCCTTCAACCAGTCGGCCTTGGGCTCCTTTGCCGCCGGGAGAGCCTTCACCGGACGGAAGTCGTGTGTTCGCCGACGGCCCTCCGCCGAGGTCGACACCAGAGCCTCAATGCCGCTCGCCTCGAGCGCCGCCACCTCCGCACCGTTTGCATAGCCGTTATCCGCGAGCACCGTCTCCGGCCGGCCCAGCACCGCTGGGATCGCCTCGATGTCCGCCACCAGTTCGTTGCGGTCGCTGGCGCATTGGCTGATCCGCGCGCTCACGATCAACTGACTGCCGCCAGCATCCACCGCCGCCTGCGCGTTGTAGGCCTGGCGATACTCATGGTGCTTGCTCTTGCGCATCAGCCGGCTGTCCGGGTCGCTCAGATTGCTCTGCGCGTCCGCAGCCGGCGTCCCGGCCGGCGGCTTCGGATGCTTGCCCTTGGCACGACCACGGCGCTTCTCCCGCGCCGCCACCTTGGCCTCATAGGCCTCGCGCTCCGCTGCCGCACGCGCTTGCGCCTGCGCCTCCAGACGGCGACGGGCCGCATCGAGCTTGTCGCGCAAGGCCTCGCGGCGGGCAATCTCCTTCGGCAAGGCCTGGGGATCGTCCTCGCCGGCCGCGTCTGCCGCCTCCGCCCGGCCCAGCAACGCCGCGATCTCGCCTTCCAGTTGGGCGATCAACGCGCCCGCGCGCTCGTACCTCACCGAGCGATGCTTGCTGGCGTTGGCCTTGAACTTGGAGCCGTCGACGCTCACCAGGCCCACGCGTAACAGCTTCAACTCCTTGGCCAGAAGAAGAACCTGCAAGAAGCTCTCCGACACCGCAGCGAAGTTCTCCCGCCGGAAGCGCGCGATCGTGTCGTGGTCGGGGTGAAGGTTCGCCGCAACGAAGCGAACCCCGATATCGCGGTGCGTCGCCCGCTCGATCCGACGGCTGGAAAAGATCCCGTTGGCGTAGCAGTAGATCATCAGCGCCAGCATCATCCGTGGGTGATACTGCGCCGAGCCCGTGCCGCGATGGTTCACCTTGAAGGCGCCCAGATCGACACGCTCCACCGCCTCGATCACGAAGTGACCCAGATCATCCGCCGGGAGCCAGTCCCGCAGATCGGGAGGAAGCAGAAACGCCTGGTCCCGATCACACTCGACAAAGTTGCTCATCGCGCGATCCTAAGACATATCCAGCCCAAAGTCCGACAGACTGCTAGGACGGGCTCTGTGGGTCTCGGCCGTGCATGGGGTCCGCGGCGGCGCGGGCGGCCTTGCGCAGGCGGCGCAGCAGCTCCATGCCGGGCGGGCGGAAACGGGCGAAGCGCGCCTGCGTCGTCTGGATGCGCATGACGTCCGCGATGCGACGGTCGAGGAAGGCCCAGGTCGCCTGCGTGCCCTCCGAGCCGTCGTTCAGCCAATAGAGCAGGGTGGAGAGGTAGACGCCTGCGAGCAGGGCGCGCTTGGTGTAGAAGCCGAAGTCGGTCGATTTGTCGCCGACCGCGAACCAGATCGTGTCCACGGTGCGATAGAGGGAAGAGAGCGCGTGGCCGCCGTTGGCCGGCTGCGCCAGGATCGGCAGCGCCGCGCGGATCGCCTCCCGGTGCGCCGCGTTCTGTTCGAGCCTGAGGCGCACGGCGTGGGCGATGCGCTCCCGCACCCGCATCGCTGCCAGATCGCTCTCCTTGAGCGCCTCCTCCATTTGGCGGTCGGCGTAGGCTGCGTGATAGGCGACGAGCGCAACCGGGCCGCCGGGGAAGGCCTGGCGAGCCTCCTCCGGCTCGAGGTCGAGATCGACGGCGGCCGCCGTAAGCGCCGCCTCGGACCAGCCGTCGAAGGGCGCGTGCGGCAGCGCCGCCAGCAGAACCCGGTCGCGGGTCTCGTCTGCCGGGAGCGCTCGCCACACGGCTCAGTCCTCCGCCGCTTGCGAGCGGCCAAGCTCGCTCGTGAAGGTGAGGGTGGAGAGGTCCGTCATTCGCATCGGGTAGAGGATGCCGTCCAGGTGATCGCACTCGTGCTGCACCACGCGTGCGTGGAAGCCCCATGCCTCGCATTCGTGGGTCCGGCCTTCGGTATCGGTCCAGCGATAGCGAATGCGGTCGTGGCGCGGAACCATCCCGGCGAGACCGGGGAGGGAGAGACAGGCCTCCATGTCCTCCACCATGCTCTCGCCGACCGGCTCGATCTCGGGGTTGATCAGGACCGTGGGCGACTCGAGGGCGGACGCCGGCGCCGGGTCGCTCTCCCCGCCGTCGCTCTCTTCGCCGCCGCCCTCCTCCTGAGCCGTCTCGCGGCCGGGCGGCACGCGGAAGAGCACGAGTCGCAGGGGCACGTGCACCTGGGGTGCCGCCAGGCCGGCTCCCTTCGCGTCCACCAGCGTGTCGAGCATGTCCTCGATCAGGTGCGCGATCGCGGGCGCAGCCGGATCGTCGACCGGCAATGCGGGGCGGCCCAGCACGGGATGGCCCATGCGCGCGATCTTGAGTATCGCCATGCTCTCTATATGGCCTGCACGGCGCGCGCCGTAAACCGCTTCGCCCGATATTCTCTCCGCGGTCACGGCCTGCGTCGCGTCCAGGCGGGCGGGCGTTGTCAAAATCGTGAGCCCACTGTATGGGGAGAGGTACTGGCGGCTGAGTATCGATTTCGCTATGCTGCGCCGCCGTCGCCCATAGGTTCTGAGAGACCATGATTCGACGCATAGCCGTGACGCCGGCTCTCCTCGTCCCTGCGTTCCTTTGTATCTCGCTCCTCGCGGGGCCGCAGGACGCTGACGCACAGGTCAAGCCTGAACCCTTGGCCGAGAACTCCAATTGGAAGTCCCACAGCTACGTGAGCGACGGTAGCAAGGTGTGCTACATGCATGCGAAGCCGGCGAAATCCACGGGCAACTACAAGCGGCGCGGCACGCCTAACATCATGGTGACCCGGCGCC
Source organism: Alphaproteobacteria bacterium (assembly GCA_965262755.1). Taxonomy (GTDB): domain Bacteria; phylum Pseudomonadota; class Alphaproteobacteria; order UBA828; family UBA828; genus WTGU01. The sequence continues at coordinate 5,108,493 of OZ253557.1, forward strand.
GGGGCAGCAGGACGACCGAAGAGGTGAGCGTGACCTCGGGATACCCCTATCCCGAGGGGAAGCCCGTGAAGGTGACCATCGACGGGCGCAATTTCAACTTCGACCTGACCCATGGCGAGCACGCGTGGGTGAGTGACGAGGCGGCGGACGCCACCGTCGTCAAGGCCATGATTCGCGGCCGCGAGTTGAAGGTGCGCGGGGTCTCGCTCAAGAATACCTATTCCGAGGACGCGTACTCCCTCATCGGCTTTACCAAGATTCACGACGCCATCATCAGGGCGTGTCCGTAGAGCGGGCTCCCGGCGCACGTTCCCGGTCCGGCGCCGGCGCCGACCCAGCAAGCGAGACGAATTCCGCAAAGGACGAACGCGAGAGCCTGATCGGGCTCACGCGCGACGAGCTCGCCGAGCGCCTGCAGTCTGCCGGCGTGCCGCCGGAGCGGGTCCGGTTGCGGGCCAAGCAGCTCTGGCACTGGATTTACCACCGGGGCGCCGTCGAATTCGGCACGATGACGACCATCGCCGGCGCGCTGCGCGCCGCGCTCGCCGAGCGCCATACCCTGGCACGCCCCGAGACGGCGACGGAGCAGCGTTCGGCGGACGGGACGCGGAAGTGGCTGCTGCGCTTCGCCGATGGCCGCGAGGTGGAATCCGTCTACATCCCGGAGGAGGATCGTGGCGCACTCTGCATCTCCTCCCAGGTGGGCTGCACGCTTTCCTGCACCTTTTGCCACACCGGCACCCAGCGCATGGTGCGCAATCTGAATGCCGGCGAGATCGTCGCGCAGTTCCTCGTGGCCCGCGATTCGTACGGCGAATGGCCGTCGCCGCGCGGGCCGCGCATGCTCTCCAACATCGTGATGATGGGCATGGGGGAGCCGCTGTTCAACTACGACAACGTCGCCAAGGCGCTCCGCATCGTCATGGATCCGGAGGGGATCGCGCTCTCGCGCCGGCGGATCACGCTCTCCACCGCCGGTGTCGTGCCGATGATCGAGCGCTGCGGCGCCGAGCTCGGCGTCGGCCTCGCCGTCTCGCTCCATGCGGTTCGCGACGACTTGCGCGACGAGTTGGTCCCGATCAACCGCAAGTACCCGATTGCAGTCCTGCTCGACGCCTGCCGCCGCTACCCCGGAGCCAGCAATGCGCGCCGGATCACCTTCGAATACGTGATGCTGAAGGGTGTGAACGACTCGGAGGCCGACGCCCGCGCGCTGGTCCGCCTGATCGCCGGCATCCCGGCCAAGCTCAATCTGATCCCGTTCAATGCCTGGCCTGGCGCGCCCTACGAGTGCTCGACGCCGGACGCCATCGAGAGGTTCGCCGCGATCGTCAACCGGGCCGGCTACGCGGCGCCGGTGAGGGCGCCGCGCGGCCGCGACATCCTGGCGGCCTGCGGTCAGCTCAAGTCCGCAAGCGTGCCGCGGCCGTCACGCCGCGCGGTCGACGTCGGCGAAGCCCTTGCCCTCTGACGCGAGGCGGCTCAAGAGCGGCGCGGGCTCCCAGTAGTCCTGGCTCTCGTCGAAGCGCGCGATGGTCGTGTGAATGGCGTCGAGCCCGACGGCATCGGCCCAGTGCATCACGCCGCCCCGCCAGCGGGGGAAGCCGTATCCGTTGATCCATACGAGGTCGATGTCGCTCGCGCGGAGCGCAATGCCCTCGTCGAGGATGCGCGCGCCTTCGTTCACCAGCGCGTAGAGGAGGCGTTGGACGATCTCGTCTGCGCCGATGGTGCGGCGCTCGATGCCGCTCTCCGCCGCGACCTCGGCGATCAGCGCGTCGACCTCGGGGTCCGGGATCGGCGTGCGGCTGCCGGGCTCGTAGCGGTAGTAGCCGGCGCCGGTCTTCTGACCGAAGCGGCCCAGCTCGCACAGCCGGTCCGCCACCGCCGAATAGCGCTTGGAGGGGTCGCGCAGATGGGCGTCCGCCTTGCGCTTGCGCCAGCTCACGTCGAGGCCGGCGAGGTCGGCGACCGCGCACGGCCCCATTGCCATCCCGAACCCGGTGAGCGCCGCGTCGATCTCGACCGGCGACGCACCCTCTTCCAGCAGGAAACGCACTTGCCGCGTGTAGCCCTCGAGCATGCGGTTGCCGATGAAGCCGTGGCAGACGCCGGCAATCACCGCGAGCTTGCCGAGCCGCCGGGCCAGCGCGAGCACGGTGGCCAGCGTCTCGGGCGTGGCGGAATCGGTGCGCACCACCTCCAGGAGCCGCATCACCTGGGCCGGGCTGAAGAAGTGCATGCCGAGGACGTTGCCCCGGCGCCGGGGCACGATATCGGCCAGGTGGTTCACATCGAGATAGGAGGTGTTGGAGGCGACGATCGCGCCCTCGTCGCAGACCGGATCGAGGGTCCGAAACACCTCCTCCTTGAGCGGCATTTCCTCGAACACCGCCTCGATGACGAGATCGGCCCCGGCGACACCCTCCATCGTCTCGATCGGCTCGATCAGCAGGATGCGGGCCTCGGCATCGTCGGCGCCGATCCGGCCGCGTGCCACGCGCCGCTCGTAGTCGCCGCGGATCGCAGCGAGCGCGCGTTCGAGGGCCTCGGAGTCGGAGTCCATCAAGCGCACCGGAATCCCGGCGTTGGCGAAGCAGGTGGCGATACCCCTGCCCATGGTGCCGGCACCGACGATGGCCGCGCTCTCGATGGGCCGCACCGGTGTCTCCTTGTCGATACCGGGGACCTTGCGCGCCGCGCGCTCCGCGAAGAACACGTGGCGGAGCGCCGTCGATTCCGGCGAGGCCATGCATTCCTCGAAGATTTCGCGCTCCTTGCGAATTCCCTCATCGAAGGGGAGCGTCAGCGCCATTTCGACGCATTCGAGGCACGCGACCGGCGCTCTCTCACCTCGCGCTTGGCGTCGCAGACGCTCGCGGGTGGCCGCGAAGATTTCCGGATCCTTGAGCTCCGGCGTGCGCTCGCGCGCGAGCGGGTGCGGCGGCCCGGCGGCGATCCGTTCTTGCGCAAAGGCGAGCGCGCCTTCCAACAGATCGCCGTCGATCACCCGGTCGAGAATTCCGTGTTTGGCTGCCTCTGCGGCGCTAATCGGGGTGCCGTCGACGATCATCGCGAGCGCCGTCTCCACGCCCGCAAGCCGCGGCAGGCGCTGGGTGCCGCCGGCGCCGGGCGGGAAGCCCAGCGCCACCTCCGGCTGGCCCACCTCGGTCTTCCGGCTCGCGACCCGGTAGTGGCAGGAGAGCGCCATCTCAAGCCCGCCGCCGAGGCAATAGCCGGCGAGCGCGGCAATCACCGGCTTGGCGGACTGCTCGATTGCCGGAATCACGTCGCGGAGCGTCGGCTCGCCTTCGGGCCACGGCTTGCCAAATTGGCGAATATCGGCGCCGGCAAGCACGCCCTTGCCCGCGCCGCGCAGCACCACCGCCTCGACCACATCGTCGGCCTGGGCTTCCGCCAGCCGCTCGACTATCGCGCCCGGCACGCCAGGGCTCATCGCATTTACCGGCGGGTTGTCGATGGTAATGACGCCGACCGCGCCCTCGCGCTCCAAGCTCGCGCCGCCCATTCCTCGCGTCCCTCCGTCTCTGAGTGGATAAACCGGTGGATAGATTGTGGATACTCTATGGATAAGCTGTGGGTAACCTGAGGATAACCAGTGGAAAATACACCGTCCGTGCCGTCAGGCCGCGCACACCTCGTCGAGCAGGCGGCGCATGAAGGCCTCGCAGGCGCGCACCTGGCTCAACTCGACGTATTCGTTGGGCTGGTGCGCCTGGAGGATGCTGCCGGGCCCGCAGATCACGGTCGGGATTCCGACTTCCTGGAACTGCCCTGCCTCGGTACCGTAGGCGACCACCTCGGTATGATTGGTGCGCGCGAGCGCCATCACGATCGCTTCCGCCGGCGAGCCATCCTCGGGCACGAGGCCCGGCACTTGTGCGCGGACCTCCGTGGAAATCGAGGTGCCGGGATTGACAGCGTGCATGCGGGGCAGAACGGTCTCTTCGGCAAACTGCTCGAAGCGGGTGCGAATCTCGTCGGGGTCCGCCCCCGGCATCAGCCGGTATTCCCACGTGAAGGTGCAGTCGAGCGGCACGATATTCTGGGCGGTGCCGCCCCGAATCGTGCCCACATGAACCGTCGTATAGGGCGGATCGAAGCCGCTCTCAGGGTCGGCCCGGCCTGCCATCTCATCGGCCATTTCGGTCAGGAAGTGGACCAGCGTCGCAGCGTGCTGCACCGCGTTCACCCCAAGATGGGTGGCGCTGGAATGGACTTCGCGGCCGCGCACGCGGGTTTCGAAGCTGTAGACACCCTTGTGGGCGTTCACGACCGCCATGTTCGTGGGCTCGCCCACGATCACGATGTGCGGCTTGACGCCGAGCCTGGTGCCAAGCTGGTTGATCATCAGCGGCGCGCCGAGGCAGCCGACCTCTTCGTCGAACGAGAGGGCGAAATGGATCGGCGTCTTGAGCGGGCGGGCGGTGAACTCCGGCACGAGGGCGAGCGCGATCGCGCTGAAGCTCTTCATGTCCGAAGTGCCGCGCCCATAGAGGCGGCCGTCCTTCTCCACGAGGCTGAACGGATCTGTGTCCCAGGGCTGGCCATCCACCGGCACCACGTCGGTATGGCCCGAAAGCGCGATGCCGGGCACGTCGCCGGGCCCTACCGTCGCGTAAAGATTCGCCTTGTTTCCCGTTTCGTCGTGAATAAGTGTAGAGTCAATGCCGTAAGAGGCGAGATAGTCGCGCACGAAATGAATGAGCGCGAGGTTCGACTCACGACTAGTCGTGTCAAAGAACACGAGCCGCTCAATCATCTCGATGGGATCGTAATGGGTGCCGGACATTCGCATCACCATTCGTTCGTCGGGCCGCGATTGTCGCCGTGGGATGGCAGTGGCACAAGGCCGCCCATCACGAGCGGAAGCGTAGAGGAGTAGGGAGAAGCCACCGTTGTCTGGCCGCCGGCATTTTCGGACGTTGAAGATCGTGCTTCCGCTGCTGACGCTGGTTTGTGCGGTGCTTGCGGTCGGCTATCTGCAGGCGACGAGGCCCGAGATCGAGCGCACGGGGCCGCAGGAGCGGGCACGGCCGATTGCCGCAGCGACCGTGCAGATTGTCGACGTTCAGCCCTCCATTTCCGCCTTTGGCGAGGTGGTGGCGCAGCGCGACGTGGAGCTGCGGGCGCTGGTGGCAGGCCCCGTGGTGGCGGCGGGCGAGAACTTCGTGAACGGCGGCACGGTGCGGGCGGGCGAGCTTCTGCTGGAGATCGACCCGTTCGAGTATCGCGCTGCGGTGACGGAGGCCGAGGCGTCTCTGGCGGAGGCCCGGGCGCAGCTTGCGGAGACCAGAACCGAGCTTGGGGCGGAGGAGGCCGGTCTGGTCGAGGAGCGGACGCAGCTTGAGCTTGCGGAGCGGGAGCTTGAGCGGCGCCGCGACCTGTTGGCCAAGGGGACGGCGGCGCAGAAGGCGGTGGACGATGCTCTGGTGCGTCGCAGCGAGCGTGCGCGGGCTGCGGCGGGGACGGAACGTCGGGTTGCGGGCTTGCGGGCGCGTATCGCGCGTCAGGAAGCGGTGATCGCGCGGAGCGCGGTGGCGGTGGAGCGGGCCCGGCACGATCTTGCGAACACGCGGCTTGTCGCGCCCTTCGATGGGTACCTGACGGGTGTGTCTGCGGCGCTCGGCAAGCGGTTGGGTGTGAACGACCGCGTTGTGCGCTTGTTGGATCTGGCGCGTCTGGACATCCGGATTCAACTGAGCGACGGGGATTATGGTCGTCTCGTCTCCTCAGCGGCGGGTCTTCGCGGCCGCCCGGTCGAGGTGACGTGGCGCGCGGGCAGCCGCAGCTTCCCCTTCCACGCGGTAATCCAGCGGGTGGATGGCGAGGTCGATGCGGCAAGCGGCGGGGTGCGGGTCTTTGCGCGGATGGAGCAGGAGGCGGCGCGGGTGCCGCTTCGGCCCGGTGCCTTCGTCGAGGTTCGCATCCCGGACCGTGTGTACCGGGGTGCTGCGCGTCTGCCTGAGACGGCGCTGGTGGGTGGCGACACGTTGTACGCCGTTGTCGATGGCCGGCTTGAGCCCCGCCCGGTGGTGCTGCTCGCCCGCGTTGGCAACGACGTAGTGGTGTCGGGCGGAATAGCAGACGGCGAGCGCATCGCGACGACCCGCTTCCCCGAGATCGGACCCGGTGTCAGGGTCCAGGTTAGATGACCTCAGCCGGTCGCGGCCTGATCGCGCTGTTCGCGCGTCACCACACTGCCGCCAACCTTCTGATGGTACTTATGATCCTGTTCGGCGCGCTCGGGCTCGCGCGCATGAACACCCAGTTCTTTCCTACCTTCGGCATTGACTGGATCTCGGCGAGCGTGACGTGGCCCGGCGCCAGCGCCGAGGACGTCGATGCCAACGTCGTAGCGGCCATCGAGCCGGAAGTCCGCTTCCTCGACAGGGTCAAGCGCGTCGTGTCGCAGTCGGTCGAAGGTGTCGGCTCGATCATCATCGAGTTCCATTCGGGGACGGATCTGGATACGGCGCTGGCGAACGTCGAAAATGCCGTGGGCCGAGTCGAGACGCTGCCGGAGGACTCCGAGAAGCCGGTCGTAACCCGGATCTACACTTACGAGAACATCGGCAATGTCGTGATCTCGGGGCCCTTCTCCGAGGCGGCGCTCCGCGCTCATGCCAAGGACATTCGGGAGCGGCTGCTTACCGCAGGTGTCGACAAGGTCGATCTGTTCGGGAGCCGACGCGAAGAGATCTGGGTCGAGGTCGGCGAGGGGCGCCTGAGACAGCTCGACCTCACGCTCGGCGATATCGCCGGGCGTATCGGCAAGAGCTCGGTCGATCTGCCGTCCGGCATCGTGCCTGCCGGCACCAACAAGCAGATCCGCAGCTTCGGTCTCGCGAGAACGGTCGAGGAGATCGGCCAGATCGAGGTGATCGCGCGCCAGGACGGGGCCAAGGTCCACCTCCGCGACATCGCGGCGATCAGCGATCGGTTCAACGAGCGGGATGCGGTTGCGTTCAGGGCCGGCTACCCCGCCATCGAGCTGCAGGTCCGGCGCGCGCCCACCTCCGACGCGCTGGAGCAGGCGGCCATTCTCGATACCTTCATCGACGAGCTTAAGCCAACGCTGCCGCCGACACTGGTGGTCGAGCACTACGACGATGCGGCGGAGCTCATCGACGACCGCATCAACATGCTGCTCCGCAACGGCCTCAGCGGCCTCGCCCTGGTCGTCGTCGTGCTGTTCGTGTTCCTCAGCGCACGGGTGGCCTTCTGGGTCACGGTGGGGATCCCGGTCTCGCTGCTCGCCACCCTCGGCGTGATGATGCTTACCGGCCAGTCCATCAACATGGTAAGCCTGTTCGCGCTCATCATGGCGGTCGGCATCATCGTGGACGATGCGATCGTGGTCGGCGAACACGCGGTGACACACCGCACAGCCGGCGCCGGCGCCGTGGGTGCGGCCGAACGCGGCGCGCGACGAATGCTGGCGCCCGTGATGGCGGCGACGCTGACCACCATCGCCGCCTTCTTGCCGCTGTTCATGGTGTCGGACTTGATCGGCCAGATCATCCGGGCGATTCCGCTGGTGATCGTCTGCGTCCTCATCGCGAGCCTGATCGAGTGCTTCCTTATCTTGCCCGGTCATTTGCGCGTGGCGCTGAAGGGCGATCCGCGCGTCGAGAACCGGTTCGCACGCTGGTTCAACCCGCGCTTCGATGCGTTCCGAGACGGGCTGTTTGCCCGAATCGTGCGCGGCTGCGTCACCTGGCGATACCTCACCATGAGCCTCGCGATCGGGCTCCTCCTGGTGTTCGTGGGCCTGATCGCGGGCGGGCGCATCTCGTTCGTCTTCTTCCCCTCGCCGGAATCGGACGCGGTGCTCGCGAACGTCGCCTTCGTCGAAGGCACCAAGCGCGAGACGACCATCGCCATGGTTCGCGAGCTCGAACGGGCGCTCAATGAGGCCGAGGCGGAGCTGACCGGTGGCGCGGGCGGTCTCGTGGCCATGAGCCTCGGTCAAGTCGGCAAGCCTGCGGCTCGCCCCAACGAATTCTTCCTCGGCACCGGCGATCATATCGGCGGTATGCGGGTGGAGTTGCAGCCCGCCGATCAGCGCGCCGTTCGCACCCAGGCGCTGATCGAAGCGTGGCGCAGCCGGGTGCGCCCGCTGCCCGGCCTCGAGACCATGACGATCCTCGAGCGTCAGGCGGGACCGCCCGGCCGCGAGATCGACATCCGGGTCACGGGCGACGATGTGCGGGCACTCAAGGGGGCGGCAGGCGAGGTCCTCACGCTGCTCAGCCGCTTCCCAGGCGTAAGCGATATCGAAGACGACACGCCCTACGGCAAGCGGGAGACGATCCTCACGGTGAGCCCACGCGGCCGCGCTCTCGGCTTTACGACCGAGAGCGCGGCCGGCCAGGTCCGCGCCGCCTTCGAGGGGGTCATCGCCAAGCGCTTCGCTCGGGGAGACGAGGAGGTCGCCATTCGTGTGCGCCTGCCGCATGACGCCCTCACTGAAGCCGATCTCCGCCGCGGCTATGTGCGAAGCCTCGCAGGGGTCGAGGTGCCGCTCGCCGAAGTGGTCAGCTTCGACGAGAAGGCCGGCTTTGCACGTATCCGCCGCGAGGACGGTCAGCGCATGGTCGCGGTCACGGCGGAGATCGACGAATCAATCATCACCACCGACGAGGTCATCGACGCACTGCAGATCGAGGGGCTGCTGGAGGTCGCCGAGCGGTATGGCGTCGGCGTCCTGCTGCGCGGCAAGGCCGAGGAACAGGCGAGGACGCTCGGCGATATGAGGACCGGCGCCATGGTCGGCCTGATCGCGATCTATCTGATCCTGGCCTGGGTGTTTGCCAGCTACTGGAGGCCCGTCGCTGTCATGGCCGTGATCCCCTTCGGCGCGGTCGGCGCCGTCTGCGGGCACTTCGTCCTGGGATTCGACCTCACGGTGCTCAGTATGGTCGCGCTCCTCGGGCTTTCAGGCATCGTGGTCAATGATTCGATCATTCTGGTGCGAGCGATCCAGGACCGGCTCTCAGCCGGCGAGCCGCTGCAGGACGCCATTGTCGGCGGCGCGCGGGATCGTCTGCGTGCCGTTATCCTGACCTCGGTAACCACGGTCTTCGGCCTTACGCCGTTGCTTTTCGAGACCAGCCTTCAGGCGCAGTTCCTGAAGCCAATGGCGGTCACCATTGTCTTCGGTCTGATCGGCGTGACGCCGATCGTGCTGATCCTGGTGCCGTGTTTGCTGGCCATCCAAGGCGACGTCGCTGCATTGTTCGGCCGTGCGCCGGAAGGGGGCGAGAAGTCGGTCGAGGACGACCGGGCGCCCCACCTGCGGTATCGCGAAAGCGACGGTTGATCGTCGCCTGAATGGCGACTACACAGCCCGCTCACCGTCGACCGGCCAGCAACAGGGGCGGGACGGCATGAGCGAGGAGGGGGGCGGGCGTGAACGGTATTCTCAAGGGCCTCCGTGTGGTCGAGGGCTCGGCCTTCGTGGCAGCCCCACTCGGCGGCATGACCCTCGCCCAGATGGGGGCCGACGTGATCCGCTTCGACCCGCTCGGTGGCGGACTCGACTATCGCCGTTGGCCGGTCACGCCCGAGAACGAGAGCATCTACTGGGCCGGCATGAACAAGGGTAAGCGCTCCTTCGCGGTCAATCTGCGCGATCCGGGGGGGCGCGAACTGGTGGCCGCGCTCATCACGGCGCCGGGGCCGGAGGCTGGAATCTTCCTCACCAATCTCCAGGTGGGCGACTGGCTCTCCTACGAGACGCTCAGCGCCTGGCGCGCCGACCTCATCATGCTCCGCATCATCGGCAACCCGGACGGAACGGTCGCCGTCGACTACACGGTGAACGCGCGCATGGGCTGGCCTTACGTCACCGGACCGGCGGATCTGGATGAGCCGGTCAACAACGTCCTGCCGGGCTGGGATCTGACCTGCGGCCTTACTGCCGCCATCGGCTTGCTCGCGGCCGAGCGCCACCGCAGCCGCACCGGCGAGGGGCAGGAGGTACGGCTCAGCCTCGCGGACGTCGCCTATCACATCACCGGCTCGCTCGGTTACATCGGCGATGTCGAGATCAACGGCGCCGAGCGGCCGCGCATCGGCAATGACATGTACGGCACCTTCGGCGGCGACTTCGCCACCAGGGACGGCCGCCGGGTGATGCTGGTGGTGGTGACGCCGCGGCACGTCAAAGCGCTGGGCCAGGCCACCGGGCTCACGGAGACCTTCGCCGCGATCGAGACGGAACACCGGGTCAATCTCGCCGACGAGGCCGATCGCTGGGAGGTGAGAGAGCCGCTGCGGGCCGCGCTCGAGCCCTGGTTCGCGGCCCACAGCCTGGAGGAAGTCGGCGTCCGCCTCACCGAGGCCGGGGTGCTCTGGGGGCCCTTCCGCACCCACAGTCAGATGGTGGAGGAAGACCCCTTCTGCTCGACCGCGAATCCCCTGTTTCAGCGGGTCGATCAGCCGGGGATCGGGCCGGTGCTCACGCCGGGCTCGCCGCTCGATTTCGCCTCTGCCCCGCGCGGTGCTGTCAAGCCGGGGCCGCAGCTCGGCGAACATACCGACGAAATACTTGCGGAGGTGTTGGGCCTCAGCGACGGTGCCATCGGCACGCTGCACGATCGCGGCATCGTCGCCGCCCCTGCCTAGCCCTCTCAGACACCCTTGACCAGGACCACGCCGCCCCTCGCCTGCTGATCCTGGACCGACCCGCTCCACGCCAGTGCGGCTGTGTGGTCGGCGAATTCGATTACCGACACCCGCGCGCACGCACCGACCCAGCCGATTTCTTTGACCTTCGCTGGGCTTGCAGAGACGAGGACGCGCCCGCCGTGGGCGGGTACGCGCCCGCCGTGGGCGGGTACACCTATAAGGCCCGGGTCAATAGCGCCGTGGCGAGCGATCACATACGCCTCACTGCCGCCCACTGCGGGACAATCGCCTTCGGTCAAAACCACGGTACCCGTAGACGCGCTCTGTCTGATCGCCCGCGCCTCCACGTAGGCCGGCGAGTCGTACCACGCGGCGGCCCGCGCCGGGCTGTCGAACTCCAGCAGCACCAGCCGCCCCGGCGCCCACCCGCCGGCGATGACCTCGTGGTCGCCGCCTCTCACGAGGAAGCGCCCGTCGAAGGCCTGAATCGTACCCGGCGTCAGCGCCCGGTAGCCGGCATAAGTCTCAGGATCGGTCACGGTCACATCGGCGATCACATAGCCTGGCATGGCAACGGTCCTCAAAAGGGTTCAGGGTCGGCGAAGCGGCGGAGCACGTTGGTGGTGAGTCGGGCGATGTTGTTGTCATACCCGGTCCACGGCAGGCTCGCCGGGTAGCAGATCGAGCCGACCGAGAAGACCGCGCCGCCGTTCGGCGTTTCGTAGAAGACCATGTCGGCCTTGACCTTCTCGTGCTCGGTGCCACCGAGCCCGGAGTGATTCACAAGCACCTCCTCGTTCACCACCAGATAAAGGTCGGTGTGGTTCTCCGAACGCGCGAGGACCAGCGCGTGCGGGGGCGTGCCCAGGCGCGGATCGGTGGCATCCAGCTCGTTGCCGGCCGCGCCCTCGCCGTGATAGCCGAAATCGCCGATCAGCTCGTCCTCACCGATCCCCTCGAAGATGAAGCGTGCGCGGGGGTCGAAACTGCCCGGCATGCGCCGGTAGTAGGAAGACTTGTCGAACCCTTCGGCGACGAAACCGACGCCGGCCAACCGTTGCGGTGCGGTGTCGCCCTGATGGCGCCAGATCCCGCCGTACTCGCCTGTGAAGCTGTGATAATACTCGCCAGGGTCTGCCTCCCAGGTGCGGATCGCGGCCTCGCAGCGGCGCACCTCGATCACCCCCGGCACCTCCTTGTGCATAGCGACGCGCCAGTAGAAGCCGTTGCCGCCGAGATACATCAGCCGGCCGCCCTGCTGGGTGAAGCCGTGGACGGCGTCCCGCATGGCCTTGGAGTAGTACTCCGGGTGACCGCCGGTGATAAGCACATGATAGGGCTTGAGCAGGTCGATGCCCTCGCGGTGGACATCCTCATCGGTGATGACGTCGTGCTCGAAGCCGAAGTGGGTGAGCCAGTCCACCACGTACATGTCGAGGATGAACTCGCGCGCGTTGGTCGAGTCCTCGCCGGCGCAGGCCCAGGGCGTCTCCACCTTCGGCCGCATGTTGAGGATCGGGCGGAGCCGCGACGAATAGCAGACGCCGCTGCCGTCCGAATGGGTGTCGTAGAGCGAGGCGCCGTATTCCCGATGCTCGTTGAGGAAGAGCTGGTTCGCGTTGAGTGTCGAGATCTGCCCGGTGAGGAGCTCGCCGAGCGGGCCGTCGAAGGCCAGATGCTCGTTGGCATAGGCCATGTACTCGACCGTCGGCAGCAGGAAGGCGATGCGCGCCGCCTTGCCCGGTGAGGGCAACACCACGAAGGGCACGTATTCCTCGGCGCCCTTGGCCCGGAGCCGCGCCGCATAGACCCCGCTCGCCACGCGTGCCGGCACGGTCCATTCGAAGTCCACATCCCAGTCTGCGTCGTAAAGATCATCATCGTGGAAGTGAATGGCCCCATATTCGTGCCGGGCGTGGCGCCAGCACATCTCTTCACCAGAAAAATTCCAGCCGGTCATGCCGCGCGCAGGCAGGTTGGCGATTTCGCCGTCGAAGTGATGCGGCGAGCGATCGGAAATCTTGATGAACGTGATGTCGCGCGAAAAATCCCAGGCGCAGAGGATGTCAGGCGCGATGGAGGCGGGGACCGCCTCATTCCTCATGCGCTCGATCTCCAGCCGGTCTAGTGCGCGGCCGACCAGCCGGGGCGCGTCGATCTTTCCGTTGTAGAGGCCGTCCACCAGCACACGCCCCTTCTGCCGCCGCTTGAAGATACCGGCCATGACGATGGGTGCGTTGGTGTTGGCTGCAGCAGGCCCCAGCGTGCGCTTCGACGTGCCGCCGTCGTTCGCCCGCGCGTAGGGCAGGAGCGGCTCCTGATGGACCGTGATCCTGCCCGACTCGGCGTCGTAGCTGGCGGCGGCGAGGTACCAGTGGCGCTCGAGCAGCGGCTTGCCGACCGACACTGTCTCCACCATGCCATCCGCCATGCCGAGCCTGAGCGCGACGGAGCCCGCATCGTCGATGACAAGCGCGAAGCCGGTGCGGTTACGCGGATCCCACTTGGTGACGATGCCTTGCTCGCCCTTGCCGGGCGTTGTCGGCCAGATCATCGCCTGAACGGTGAAGCTGCCAAGCGTCTCCAGCAGCGGCCGGCTCTCCACCATGGCGTAGGAGCCCGCGTGGATGACCTGACGGCGCCCCTTGCGCCGCTTGCTCATCGGTGTGCGGACCAGTTTCTCCTTGAATCCCGGGCCGGAGGGCGTGTTGTCGGCGCAGATCAGGCGCACGATGTCCGCCTGATAGGTCGGATGCTCGCAATTGACCATGAACTTGATGGTCTCGCCCGGCCGGACGCTGATTCGGTCGGAATAGCCGGTGATGGTCAGCATGCCGGGCCTCCGCGCTGCCTCGTTCCTTCGCCGTGAGCATAGTCAGCGCCCGGCGGGCGAACAACTTACACCGGTGTCACGGTCCCGATGCGTTACCGGTGCAGTCCAGGGGCAGGATGTGCAAGATAGGCGGTTGATCGGGGTGGGCAGGGCCTGCCGCCACCAGAATAAAGGAGTGAACGATGGCGACGTTGGTTATCCATGGCACACCGCTGAGCACGTATGTCCGCACCTGCCGCATGGCGTGCTTGGAGAAGGGGGTGCCATATGAGCTCGATCCGCTCGCACCGCAGTCGCCGGAGCAGAAGGCAATGCAGCCCTGGGGCTCGGTGCCAGCCATGACCCACGGCGATGTACGCATGTACGAGTCACTGGCGATCTGCAACTACATCGACCACGCGTTCGACGGGCCGCCTCTGCAACCGGCCGATCCCCTCGCCAACGCCCGCTGCTGGCAGTGGACGTCGGTCTTCATCCAGTATCTCTACCGGCCGGCGATCGACATCGTGCTGCAGCGCCTGGTTGTCCCTGCGCAGGGCGGTGAGCCTGACGAGGCGTTGGTCGCGAGCAGCGTGCCCAAGTCCGACACGGCGCTCGACGCGCTCAACGGCGCACTCGACGGCGAGGCCCACTTCGCCGGCGACGAAGTGTCGCTCGCCGATTACATGGTGCTGCCCGTGCTTCACTATCTTAAGATGACGCCGGAGGGCGAGAGCCTGCTTGCGCCCCGAGCCGACATCGCCCGCTGGCAGGCCGCCATCGACGAGCGCGAGAGCGCGGTCGAGACGGTGCCCCAGTTCGGCTAACGCGTCGGGCTAGCTGACAAAGGCGTAGCCTGCCGAGCGCACCGTCCGTATCACATCGCCCTCACCGCCGCCGTTCTCGACCGAGACGACACGGAACCCGTGACTTTCAAGGTTGTAGCGGAGCAGGGTCGTCAGCGAGGTTTCGTCTTCGATCACGAGAATGAGCGGGTTATCCGTCATTGCACATGCTCCCGTCTCTCTCCCTGTTATCGGCTTTGGATTTGCAGCGCCAAACGAACGTGGCGCCCGCTCCCGGCAAGAAACGGGCGCCACGGCAACATATCGTCAGGGTCTTGCGATGAGCCCTGTTACATGGAGAGTTGGGCGAACGCGGTGGCCTGCGCGCGCATGGCCTCGCGATCCGCATCGGGGAGCGGGATCAGCCCCTTGTCGGCGAGGTAGCCGTAGGGTCCCCAGGCGTCCTCGTCGGTGAAGGTGGCGATATACTCCTCGATTCCGGGGATCACGCCCACATGCGCCTTCTTCACATAGAAGTACATGGAGCGGGAGACCGGATAGCTGCCGTCGGCGATGGTGTCGAAGTCGGGCGCGATGCCGTTGATGGTGCTGCCCTGCACCTTGTCGCGGTTCTGGTCGAGGAAGCTGTAGCCGAAGATCCCGAGCGCGCCGGGGTTCGCCTTCAGCTTCTGGACAATGAGGTTGTCGTTCTCGCCAGCCTCGACGAAGGCCCCGTCCTCGCGGATCGAGTGGCAGAGGGTCTTGTATGCCTTCTTGTCCTGATTCTTGAGCGCCTTGATGTCGGGGAAGGTCTTGCAGCCGCCCTCCATGGCGAGCTCGACGAAGGCGTCGCGCGTGCCCGAGGTCGGCGGCGGGCCGAGAACCTCGATCTCGACCGCCGGCAGCGACGCGTCGACGTCGGCCCAGGTCTGATTGGGATTCGCCACCATCCCGCCGTCCGAAGGCACGTCCTTGGCCAGTGCGAGAAAGAGCTGCTGCAGGGTGATCGAGAACGGCTCGATCGCCTTCGAGTTGGCGAGCACGATCCCGTCGAAGCCGAACTTGACCTCGGTGATGTCGGTCACCCCGTTCTCGGCGCAGCGATCGACCTCGGACGACTTGATCCTTCGCGAGGCGTTGGTGATGTCGGGATGGCCGACGCCGACGCCGGCGCAGAAGAGCTTGAGCCCGCCGCCGGAGCCCGTGCTCTCGACCACAGGCGTCTTGTTGTCCGTGGTCTTGCCGAATTCCTCGGCGACGACGGCGGCGAAGGGGAAAACTGTGGACGAGCCCACGATCCTGATCTGATCGCGGGCCTCCGCGGCGTCGGTCACCGCAACGGACGCGGTCAGCGCAAGAGCTGCCGCCGCGGCGATGGCGAGGGGGTTCTTGGTCACGGCGCTTCCTCCGGGTTTGCTCGCATCCCGCTGGCTACGGACACGCGCCCGCGTGGCCACCCGGGATGACGCGCAAACGCTAACGCCGGGCCAAGATGGAAATAATACGGAAATGTGACGATTCGTTGACGCCGACCCGTCTCTCCGGCCGCGTCGGGTCGTGCTGCGACGTGCCGGCGCGCTACTTCATCTCGACTTCGATGAAGATGACGTCGTCTGTATCGCTCGGGTTGATGACGTCGTGCTCGACCCCTTCCTCTCGAAAATAGGGGGTGCCGGTCACGATATCGATGGTGCGCTCGCCGTTGGGCTCCTTGAGGTGGAGCTGCCCGGTCGTCACCGGCACCACCACATAGTCGAACGCGTGCCGGTGCCATCCTGTGGCCTCGCCGGGCCTGAAGCGCCACTCGGTAACGCGCACGCGCTCATTATCGATCAACTGGGTTGGCGTCGCCGCGCCCATGGCCCCCTCCGCCGCAAGGATTGTCCGCCGCGAAGCGTCGCAGGTTGGCGGCCCCGGTGCAAGTCCGCGCGCGGGCTTGCGCCTCGCGACAGGGGTGTGTGGGC
Organism: Alphaproteobacteria bacterium; assembly: GCA_965262755.1. Classification (GTDB taxonomy): domain Bacteria; phylum Pseudomonadota; class Alphaproteobacteria; order UBA828; family UBA828; genus WTGU01. The sequence continues at coordinate 5,124,710 of OZ253557.1, forward strand.
TCGCCGGAATCACTCCCTCTGCCAGGTGCAGTCCGTGGTCGTGATGACCTGGTTGTTCGCCAAGTACTCGGTGTCGTAGGTGCAACGCCCTGCCAGCCCGACATAGACCCCGGTGCCGCCTGCAAGCTCCAACTGGCCCTGCCCGCCGACCGCGCCGCCCACAGCGGCGGCGTACACGAAATACGGCCTTCCCTGGTTCGAATATTATGGCAGCGATCTGACCGCGCTCCCGGGGAGCGACAAGCTGAAGGAACTTGCCAGCGCCGCTCAACACGAGAAGGCGACGGGGAAGGCGCCGCTGCCGGACAATGAGACGATTGCGGTCCCGCATGTCGTCGAGCTCGGAGGGACACCCCGGCGCCAGGTCCGCGAACCTGCGGCGGGCGAGCTTGGGGCCTGACAATTCGGCGCTGCCGCCCAACGCCGGGTCATGTCTCGCCCTGTTCCGCCTGCACCAGGGAGGCGGGATCGACCGCGACGCTCTTGATGAGCGCGTAGACCTCCTTGCCGGGTGCGAGACCGAGGGCATCGGCGGAGCGTGCCGTGATCCGTGCCGTAAGCCGGGCGCCGATATCGACCGCAACGTCGACCGAGGCGCCGCGGCGCGGGCCGATCTCGACGACCCGGCCGCGAAAGACGTTGAGGACGCTCGTCTCCCGCGGCTCCGCCGTCGCTAGCGACACGTCCCGCGCCCGCACGCGGACTCTGAGCTTCCGCCCCGGTACAAGCCTAAGCCGCGGCACGCGGAGGATGCCGCCCGGCACCGCCAGTTCGGACAATCCGTAAGCCGTGTCGTGGCGCTGCACGGTCGCGTCCAGCACAGCGCCGGCGGCCTCGATCCCGGCCAGCGGATCGAGGTCGAGCCGTGCCATGACCTCAGCGGCCGGACCCGCCGCCGCGACCCTGCCGCCTGCCATGACCACGATGGTTCCGGCGAGCCGCGCTACTTCGTCAACCGCGTGGCTGACGAAGACGATGGGTACGCCGATCTCGTCGCGCAGCCGCTCGATGTAGTCGATGACCTGGGCCTTGCGGGGCACGTCGAGCGCGGCCAGCGGCTCGTCCATGAGCAGCAGCTCCGGCTGAGCCATGAGCGCGCGCCCCAGCGCCACGCGCTGACGCTCGCCGCCCGAGAGGGTGCCGGGCCTGCGGTGCAAGAGCGCCTCCAGGCCGAGCAGCGTCACGATCCTCTCGAGCGTGGCATACCGCCCCTCCCTCGGCGCGAAGCGGTGCCCGTAGAGCAGGTTCCCGCGCACGCTGAGATGGGGGAACAGCCGCCCGTCCTGGAACACGTAGCCGATCCTGCGGCGCTCGGGCCTCAGGTCGATCCCGGCCTCCGAATCGAAGAGCACGCGGTCGTCGAGCACGATCCGCCCCGCCTCGGGCCGCACGAGGCCGGCTATGGCGTCGGCAAGCGTGGTCTTGCCGGCACCCGAGGCACCGAACAGCGCTACGACGCCGTCGGCCTCGGCGCCGAAGGCCGCATCGAGCGTGAAGGCGCCGCGGGTGAGGCGCGCGCTAACCGTCAGCATTACCCCTCCAGCCGGCGTCTGAGGACGCGCGCGAGAAGCTCGGAGCCCACGAGCGCGGCGAAAGCGATGACGATGGCGATCACCATCAGGCGAAAGGCGCCGTCCAGCCCGCCCGGCACCTGGGTGTAGGTGTAGAGCGCGAGCGGCAGCGTCCGGGTCTCGCCGGGGATGTTGGAGACGAAGGTGATGGTCGCGCCGAACTCGCCGAGGCAGCGGGCGAAGGCGAGGATGGTGCCGGTCAGCACGCCGGGTGCCATGAGCGGCAGGCTGATGCTTGCGAACACCCAGACGGGCGGCGCGCCCAGCGTGCGAGCGGCAGTCTCCAGGCGCCGGTCCATGCCTTCGATCGAGAGCCGGATCGCACGCACCATGAGCGGGAAGGAGACCACGGCCGAAGCCACCGCCGCACCCTGCCAGGTGAAGGCGAGGGTGATGCCGAACCAGTCGTCGAGCCAGGCGCCGAGCGGCCCTTGCCTGCCGAGCAGCAGCAGCAGCACGAAGCCCACCGCCACCGGCGGCAGCACCAGGGGCAGGTGCACCAGGCCGTTGACCACCGCCCAGCCGGGGAAGCGATGCCGGGCGAGCAGCCAGGCGACGGCGATACCCAAAGGCAGGCTGATCAGAACCGCCCAGCCCGCCACCCGCAGGCTCAGCATGATCGCCTCGACCTCCAGCGGCGTCAGCGACATGGCCTCAATCGACGATGAAGCCGGCACGGGCGAATGCGGCCCGCCCCTCCGGCCCGGTGAGGAAGGCGAAGAAACGCGCGGCGAGCGGCGAGGCGCGGCCCGCGATGAGGGCGACCGGGTAGACGATCGGCTCGTGCAGCGATGCCGGAACTGTTGCAATCACGTGGATGTCCGGCACGCGGATGGTGTCGGTCGCGTAGACGATGCCGAGCGGCGCTTCGCCCCGTGCCACCAGCGCAAGCGCCGCCCGCACATCGGCCGCAGGCGCAAGGCGGTCTCTCACGTTTGGCCAGAGGCCGAGCGCTTCGAGCGCCTGGCGCGCGTAAATGCCGGCCGGCACGTGGTCGGGATTGCCGATCGCGAGCCGCCCGCCGGCGAGCAGCGCTCCGAGATCCAGCGACGCGGACGGCTCGAACGGCGCCATGTCGCTATCCCCTGTGACGAACACCAGGCGATTGCCCGCGAGCGGCTGCCGGCTGCCCGGCTCGATCAGGCCCAGGGCCTCCACATGGTCCATCCATGCCGCGTTGGCGGCGAGGAAGATATCGGCCGGTGCGCCGCTCTCGATCTGCCGCGCGAGCGCCGAGGTCCCGGCGTAGGAGGCGACGACGCGGTCCTCGGGCCCAGCCTCGAACAGCCCGATTACCTCGTCGATCGCGTGAGCGCTGCTCGCGGCCGCCGGGATCACCACGCGCTCGGCCGCCGCCGGCCCCGCCCATGTGCAGACGAGGAGCCCGGCTAGCGCCAGCCAAAGCGCCCGAAGCGCCGCTGACCGGCGCGGCCGCCGGTCGCTCACTCTATCCCGCACGTCGTGCGCCGCGATCCCCGCGGGGATCGCGCCTCCTCCTCATTCTTCAATGCATGAGGCGGGTTTCCGACTGGAGCGAGCGCTCCCGCACCTCCACGGCGCCTCGACCGCTCGCCGACGGGGACCGACCATTCCGTCGTTCGGGCGGTCACACGACCCGCCAAGGCCGCATCGGCGGGACGACTGTAGCGCCGGGCCGGTACGCGCGCAACGAACGCCCGGCAGCGATTCACATCGCTCGAGTGCCGTGCGCTCGCCCTGCCCGATCGCACGTGCGCAGGTGAGGGTGCACGACGCGCGCAGGAAACCAGCAACATTCTCAAAGCGGGATTCGCCGGGATTAAGTGGGATTAAGTGGGATTCCGCGGGACACGCGGGCCAGATACGGCGCGCGACCCGGTGAGAATTGCCGACTATCGAGCCCGCCTTGGTCCGCTCGTTCGTGCGCCGCATGACGCGAAACTGTGGCGTAGGCGGCGCATGCCGTGCATCGCACCATGGTGCGGGCCAGGGGCTAGGCCTGAGGAAAGCCGGTGGGGCGGGCGCCGTAGGCCTCCGCGCCGCCTGCGGTGCCGGGGTTGCTGTAGTAGATGGTCATCTCGTAGATGAGCCCGTCCCGGCAGCGGAAGAAGTTGCAGTTGCGGAGCCGCTGCACGCCGGCGTCGCGATAAGGCGAGTCCGGTTTCGGCGTCAGCGTGACGAGGAAGGTCGCGGCGCAGCGCTCGCTCACCGTGTCCACGTAGTGGACGAATTCGGTGAATTTCGGGTCGTAGTTGGCGAGCAGATGCTCGAAGAAGCGGGGCAGGGGAGTCTCGTCCGCGCCGGCCTGTGCCTTGAAGAGGCGGGGCGCCGCGTCGCCGTGATAGATCGTGACCAGGGCATCGGCGGTGAAGCAGGCGACCACCGCCGGGATGTCAGCCTGCGCGACGTTACCGAAGTAGCGCCGTTCCACCAGGTCCACGTAGTCGTCTCTCGTCATCGCCCATTGCTCCAGCTTCTCGGCCCTACAGCAGGATTTCGACGAAGCCGAGCGCGATCAGCACGGCCGTGATCAGGATGGCGCCGACGATGGCGCTCACGCGCACCACGCGGCGCACGGGGTTCTGGGTATTTGCGAAGGGGATGAGGTTGAAGAGAAGCCCCCCGGCCACGACCATGACGCAGCCGGCGGAGAAGAGCGGCCGGTACACCGGCTGGAAAATGAAGACCAAAGCGAGCAGGCAGAGCGCGATGATCGCGAGCACGATCAGCCGCGCCGTGCGGCGCGACATGTTGGGCCGTGCCGGCGCGTCGCTCATGAGGCAATCCTCGCGCCGTCATGATCGAACAGATGGACCTGCCCCGGCGTCGGTGCGACGTGCAGGGACTCGCCGACCGCGACCCGCTGGCCGCGCCCGGTGACGAGGCGCAGGTCGTTCTCGCCGATGCGGAGATGAACCAGGGTCTCGGCCCCCATCGGCTCGATCAGGTCGATCCGGCCCGAGATCGTGGTCGGGCCGGCCTCGCTCGCGGGCGCGAGGCCGCGCGGGCGCACGCCCACGGTGACCGGCGCGTTGCGCCGCCCGGCGGTGCCCTGCAAGGAGACCTCCGCGTGCAGCGGCAGCGCCACCTCCTGCCCCAGCATGTCCACGGTCGCCGTGTCTTCGTCCGCGTCGATGACGTTGGCCTCGATCAGGTTCATCTGCGGCGTGCCGATGAAGCCCGCGACGAAGACGTTGGCCGGCTTGGCGAAGATGTCGTGCGGGCTCGCCACCTGCTCGATGATGCCATCGCGCATGACCGCGATCCTGTCGGCGATGGTGAGCGCTTCGATCTGGTCGTGGGTCACGATCACCGTCGCCTTGTGCAGGCCGTTCAGGAGCTGCTTGATCTGCCCGCGCATCTCCTGGCGCACGACGATGTCGAGGCGGCTCAGCGGCTCGTCGAAGAGGAAGCACTGCGGGTCGCGGATGACCGCGCGCCCCACGGCGACGCGCTGCTTCTCGCCCTCCGCAAGCCGGCCCGGAACCCGGTCCAGCGCATGGGAGAGATCGAGAAGGTTCGCGATCTCGCACACCCGGTGGTCGATTTCCTCCTGGGTGATGCGCTCGGCGTGGAGCGGGAAGGCCAGGTTCTCGGCTACCGTCAGGCTCGGGTAGAGCGCGTAGAACTGGAACACCATCGCGATGTCTCGATCGCGCGGCGCGAGGTCGTTCACCCGTGTGCCGGCGATGAAGATCTCGCCCGCCGTCGCTTCCTCGAGGCCGGCAATCATGCGCAGCGTCGTGGTCTTGCCGCAACCCGACGGGCCCAGCAGGCACACCACCTCGCCGGCTTCGACGTCGAGGTCGATGTCGTCGACCGCGGCGAGCGTGCCGAAGTGCTTGCTCAGGTTGCGCAGCTCGATGTCGGCCATGGGCGCGCTACCGCTTGATCGTGCCGAAGGTGACGCCGCGCAGCAGCTGGTTCTGCAGCAGGAACGTCACGAACACGACGGGGATGAGGAAGAGCGTTTCGATGGCCGCCAGCAGCCCCCAGCGCACGCCGATGTCGCCACCGATGGTCTGCGCCATGGCGACTGGCACCGTTCGCGTGTCGCGGCCGGTGAGCAGCAGGGCGAAGAGGAACTCGTTCCAGGTCAGGATCAGCCCGAAGACTGCGGTCGCCGCGATGCCCGCCTTCACCTGCGGTATGCAGATGCGGAAGAAGATCTTCATCTCCGAGCTGCCGTCCATTCGCGCCGCGTCTTCGACTTCACGCGGTATCTCGTCGAAGAAGCTCTTCATCATCCAGATGGTGAAGGGCAGGTTGAAGGCGGCATAGAGCAGGATGATCCCGATGTAGCTGCCCGACAGCCCGCTCACGCGGAACATGATGAAGATCGGGATGATGACGATGATCGGCGGCAACATCCGGGTCGTGAGGATGATGAAGAGATAGGTTTCGTTGCCCTTGAGCGGCCAGCGCGAGAAGCCGTAGGCCGCGATCGTGCCGAGGATCAGCGCTACCGTGACCGAGGCGCCGGCGATGAAGATGCTGTTGAAGAAGAAGAGGTCGAAGCCGGTGTCGACTTTGGCGCCGCCGCGCTCGTAGGCGCGCGAGAAGACGTTGGCGAAATTCTCCAGCGTCGGCGTGAAGATGAACTCGGGCGGAGTGGAGAGCGCGTCGGTGTGCGACTTGAACGCGGTCAGGATGATCCACAACACCGGGAAGAAGTAGATGAAGCTGATGACCGTCGAGAACGCGGTCCGACGCCACCCTGCCTTGCCGATCTCACGCCGTCTGCGGGCCATGGCTTACTGTTCCTCCACGTCCCGTCGTCTGACGAAGAACAGATAGAGGTTGGTCAGCACGATCACCACGAAGAGCAGGATATAGCCGAGCGCTGCCGACTGGCTCGTCTTGAAGTACTGGAAGGCCACCCGGTAGACGTACACCGCGATAGTCTCGGTTGAGGTGCCCGGCCCGCCCTCGGTGATCAGGAACACGATGTCGAAGAGCTTGAACGCCTCGATGGTGCGGAAGAGGATCGCGAGCAGCAGCAGGCCCCTGATGTAGGGGAAGGTGATCGTCCAGAAGCGCCGCCACCACGACGCGCGGTCGATCTCCGCCGCCTCGTAGAGGTGCTTCGGCACGCTGACGAGGCCGGCCAGCACCAGCAGCATCACAAACGGCGACCACATCCAGACGTCGGCGAAGATGATGCCGGCAAGCGCGCCCGCCTCGGAGCCGAGAAGGATGAAGGGCTCGCCCGTGATCGCCTTCACCGCCTGGCTGAGCAGACCGAAGGTCGGCTCGTAGTAGTAGCGGAAGAAGGCGCCGACCGCGACGAAGCTCAGCATCATCGGCGTCAGCACCAGCATCAGGAGCACGCGGCGGCCGGGGAAGGTCTTCTCGAAGAGCAGCGCCAGCAGGAAGCCCACCACGAGCTGCAGCAGCACGTCGATCGTCACGATGATCGCCGTCGTCTGGAAGCGCTCCCAGACCACAGGGTCGGTGAGCACTTTCTGGTAATTCTTAAACCAGACGAATTCCGGTTCTTTGACGCGGTTCGCCCGATATCGATAAAAGCTCAGGCCGAAGGACCAGAGCAGCGGAAAGATATTCATGATGACCAGCACGGCGAGCGCCGGCGCGACCAGGAGCGGCCCGCGGTTGCGCTCGAAAAAGCGCTCCAGAAGCGTTCCGCGCTCGACGTGATAGGTAGCGGCCATGACTCAGGGGCCGGTTAATCGCTTTGACTTAGGCAATCGGTGGGAAGGAAAGGGGGGCGGCCCCCAAATGCGGAGCCGCCCCCGATACCGCCTCGATCGCTACTCGATGCGTCCTGCTTCGCGCAGGAGGTCATCCTGGAATACGGCGATGTTGTCCAGCGCCTCCTTGGCGGAGAGCTGTCCGGTGATCGCCTTGTCGAATTCCTCCTGCTGCTGCACCAGCAGCTCGAAGAACTCGGGGATGTGCCAGACGTCCCGCTGCCAGTCGAGGCTCGGGCCGAAGGCGTGGTTCCACGGCCGGTACTCCATGTACTCGGGCGTGGTGTAGACGCTCTTCAGGCCGCTCTGCCCGCCGCGCGAGGCGAACTCGTGCTGCACGGGGGTGGAGAGCCACCACTTGCAGAAGTCGAGCGACTCTTGGACCACCGTGTCGCTGTTCCAGGTGGTCAGCACGAAGGGCTGCCCGCCGATGTTGGACCAGCGCACGATCTCGTCGCCCACCTTGAGGCCTGGCATCTTGGCGAAGTTGACCTGGTCGGAGACCTTCGAGGTATCCGGCGAGATCGCCGATTCGCCGAAGCCGATCCACTGGATGATCCAGGCGACCTTGCCCTCGCGGAACAGCTCGTCGACCTTGAAGATGTCCATCGAGCCGGTCTGGACCACCGGCGGCATGTGCTGGGTGAGCGAGAGATAATGCTCGAAAGCCTCAACGGCGACGTCGGAGTTCACGACGCCGAGCGCCTGGCCCTCGGGCTCCATGGTTTCGTCCCAGATGCTGCCACCGTGCTGCCAGATAAAGCCGTTGATCTGCATGCTGGAGAAGTCGTAGCCCTTGCCGGCCTGATAGGCGATTCCGTAGAAGTCGTCGGTCAAGGCCTCGCCGCCCAGTGAGTCACCGGAACCCCGGCGGAAGAACTCGCCGAAGTCGGCTACCTGGTCCCAATGGACTTCGTTATGTTCCTCAGGCGAACACGGCAGGTCGTAGCCGTACTTCTCCTTAAACGCGGCCATCTCGCCTTCGTGGCAGAACAGGTCCTCACGGTAGTAGACCACCAGCACGTCCGGCATCTGCGGGAAGCCGTAGTAGTTCTCCGACCGATGCGGATAGGTGGAATAGGACGCGACGAGGTTGGGATGCAGATCCTCGAACACCGCCTGCAGACCTGGGTCGGCATCGATGAAGTCGTTGATCTTCATGTAGTAACCGCCCTCGATGTTGGCGCCCAGCCACTGGCTGTCGCTGACCGCCATCTGGTATTTTTCCTCGCCCGAGGTCAGCGAGGCCGCGAGCCGCGTGTAGTAGTCGGGCCACGGGATGAAGTCGATCACGAGCGTCACGGTGTTGCCGCTCGGCGCCTGGTAGCTCGCGTTCGCCATGTCCTGCATGATGCGCGTCGGCGGCCAATCGGGCGCTGCCATGTTGATGGTGATGTCCTCGGCCTGGGCGGGGCCTCCCCACATGGCGGAGCCGACCAGCGCCATCGCGCCGGCAAGCAAGGCCGCCTTGCCCTTCGTCATGCCTCTCATGCTCGTCTCCCTTTTCGCTCTACTCGCGAACCGCGGCGGACCTGCCGTCGGTCATGCCGGCAAGCTGCTCCGGCGGGCGCGCCGCATCCTACGCCACCATGGTGCCAGAGTCGCTCAGGAAAAGTCTCGTGTCGGCGCCGGCGAGCGCAATTCGTACCCGGTCGCCGGCGGTGTAGCTGGCTCCGGTCGCTTCCGCCACCACCATGCGCAGCGCAACACCTTCCGCCTTGAGGTCGAGTATCGTGATGTCGCCCTGCGGCTCGGTGATCTCGATCGTCGCCGCAACGCCGTCGCCGCCGTCGTCGACCAGCGTGAGGTCGTGCGGCCTGATGCCGACCAGCAGCTCGGTGCCGGCGTCGAGCGCCTGCAGCCCCTCGCGCCAGTGGTTGCCGTCCAGCTCCATGAAGGGCAGCTCGATGGTCGGGCCGGCGTTCCCGCCCGGCTTGAGCGTACCCTTGACCAGATTGATGGGCGGGTCGCCGATCAACGCCGCGACGTGGCGGTCGACCGGCCTGGCGTAGAGCCGCTCGGGCGTGTCGACCTGCGTAATGCGCCCGTGCTGGATGACGGCGACGCGCTCGCCGATGCTGAGCGCCTCCAGTTGGTCAGGAGTCGCGTAGAGCGTGGTGGTGCCGAGCTCCCGGTGCAGGCGCTTGAACTCGGCGCGCATGTCGTGGCGGAGCTTCGCATCGAGGTTGGTGAGCGGTTCGTCGAAGAGGAAGAGCCGCGGGCGGCGGATGATGGCGCGCCCGATGGCGAGCCGCTGCTGCTCGCCGCCGCTGAGCGATGCCGGCTTGCGGTCCAGCGTGTGGGTGATGCGGAGCAGCTCCGCGGTCTCCCGCACCCGCGTGTCGATTTCCTTCCGGCGCAGCTTCATCTCGCGTAGCGGATAGGCGAGGTTCTGAAAGGTTGTGAGGTGGGGGTAGAGGGCGAAGCTCTGGAACACCATCGCCATGTCGCGGCGCTTGACCGGGACGCCCGTGAGGTCGTGCCCGTCCACCGTGAGCGTGCCGCCGTCCGGCCGCTCGAGGCCGGCGATGATGCGGAGCGTCGTGGTCTTTCCGGCCGCGCTCGGACCGAACAGGACGAAGAACTCACCGTCCTCGATCTCGAGGTCCACGCCGCGTAGTGCATGGACCGAGCCGTAGCTCTTGATCAGCCCCGTGAGGCGAAGCTGCGCCATTCTACGAGTCCACTCCGATAGGTCCGTTTGGGCCGGCGCGCTGCCGGCACCCGGTTCGCTTTTGCCCGAATTCGCCCATCTCCAACGTTCCGTCAACATAGCATCATGGCCCCGCCTGCCAACCGCGTTGAACACGCGCAGCCACTGTCTGTGCGCTCCGGCCGTCTCCATGAATTGCCCGAAACGCGCCGCGCAGGCCATGAACCCGGAAAGATTTGCGGGTTAACAAACCGGCCGCGCTGTGCAACAAACCGGCCCGGGCAGCCGCTGGTGCGGTTGAATTGCCCCGCGGCCCCGATCGCCGCCCTCTGGATCAGGAAGCAACGGCTTCAGGTATGGCCAAAGAGGAATTGCTCGAATTTTCCGGCACGGTTCGCGAAAAGCTGCCGGATACGATGTTCCGCGTGGCGCTCGACAACGGCCACGAAATCATCGCGCGTCCAGCGGGCAAGATGCGCAAGTTCCGCATCCGCGTGCTCGTCGGCGACCGGGTCGATGTCGAGATGACGCCCTACGATCTGTCGAAGGGCCGGATCATCTTCCGCCACAAGTAGGCCGGGAGCGGAGAAGCGGAGACACACGCGGCGGCTGAAGCCGCCGGCCCGATAGCCGCAGCGGCGCCCCGGCAGGATCCGCCGGGATCGGGAGGAGTAGGGCATGGCCCACCCACGTTTCGGCGATATTTCTGTCTGTGTCTTCGACGCTTACGGGACTCTGTTCGACTACAACACGGCGGCCGGGCGGCATAGCGCGGTGCTCGGCGAGAAGGCCGCGCCGCTCGCCGATCTCTGGCGCCTCAAGCAACTTCAATACACCTGGCTTCGCAGCCTCATGGGCCGCTACACGGGGTTCTGGCAAGTCACGGGCGAGGCGCTCGACTTCGCCATGGGGGAGCTCGGTATCGAGGATGAGGCCCTCCGCGCCAACCTGATGGAGGCTTACCTCACCCTGGATACCTACCCGGAAGTGCAAGAGACGCTGGCGACGCTCAGGGCGCACGGGCTCAGGACCGCCATCCTCTCAAACGGCGAGTCCAGCATGCTCGACGCTGCCGTCGAGGCGGCGGGGATCGCAGACAGCCTCGATGCCGTGCTCTCGGTCGAAGAGGTCGGGATCTACAAGCCTCACCCCTCGGTCTATCAACTGGTGGTGGATCGGCTCGGCGTGGCGACGGCCAACGTGAGTTTCCAGTCTTCCAACGCCTGGGATGCCAACGGTGCCGCGGCCTTCGGCTTCCGCGTCGCCTGGTGCAACCGCTTCGGTCAGGGGCAGGAGCGCGTGCCCGAAGCGCCCGACGCGGAGATCGCCACGCTCGCCGAGCTTCCCGCGCTGCTGAGCATCGGCTGAGGACCGCGCCATGCGCCTGTTGCGAGCCCTTGGCCTGATCGCGTTCCTGGCCGCCGGCGCCGCAGCGGGCGCCGTGCAGGCGGCCTCTCTCACCGGGAAGGTCCTGGTCGCGAGCGAGGGCATGCCCGACCCGGGCTTCCAGGAGACGGTGATCCTTCTCGTCGATCATGACGCGAACGGCGCGTTCGGGCTGGTGGTCAACAAGCCGAGCGCCATCGGGCCCATCGCCGCGCTCCTCGACCAACTCGGCATCGAAGCCGATGAATACGGGTTCGACGTGCAGGGCTCCGTCACACTGCATTACGGCGGCCCTGTGGATCCCGACCGCGGCTTCGTCCTCCACTCTGCCGACTATGAGGTGGACGGGACCCAGCAGGTCTCCAGCGGCATCGCGCTGACCTTCAGTTCCGAGGTGCTGGTCGACATCGCGCTCGGCCAGGGCCCGCGCCGCAGCCTGATCATCTTCGGCTACAGCGGTTGGGGGCCATCACAACTGGAAGGCGAGCTCGCGCGCGGAGACTGGACGGTGACCGACGCCGACGCCGACCTCGTGCTCGGCACCGACCACGAGAGCAAGTGGCGCCGCTCGCTCGGCGGCATCATCATTTGAGCCGCTGCTCGTAGCTCGCGGGCGATACCTCGCCGGGCCCGCTTCGGAGCGCTAATCCGCTTTCGATTCAAGCGGTTGCGCCGAATTGGCTTCGTTTTGCGAAAAAACAGATAGCTTGAGTCAGGCGAGCGTGCCGTGGCAGCGCTTGTACTTGCGGCCGGAGCCGCACGGGCAGGGGGCGTTGCGGCCGACCCTGCTCCAGGTCTCGGGATTGCGTTGGTCGAACGCCGCGCGGCGGACGGTTCCGTTTCCCGCCGTCGCTTGGGCCGGCTCGCCTGCCTCACGCGGTGCGGGCGCTCGGCCTCCTCCGCCACCCGGCGGCAGTGCGGGCGGCCCGTCGGCTGGCGCGCCTGCGCCCGCGCGGGCGAGAGCGGGGTCGCGGCGGGTCTCCTGCATCTGAGGCGCGCGCCGCTCCGGCACGGGCGAGTCCTCCTCGTCCGGCCCGGCCACCCGCAGCTCCACATGGCTGAGCAGCTGGGTGGTCTGCTCCCTGAGGCTCGCGAGCATGTTCTCGAACATCTCGAACGACTCGGCCTTGTATTCGTTGAGCGGGTCACGCTGGCCGTAAGCCCTGAGACCGATCCCCTGGCGGAGGTGGTCGAGGGTCAGCAGATGGTCCTTCCAGCTCTGGTCGAGGATCTGCAGCAGCAGGCTCTTCTCCGCGAGGCGCCAGATGTCAGCACCGTAGTTGCTGAGCTTGGCGGCGACGTGGACATCCGCCTCCTTGGTGATGCGATCGCGAATCTCCTCGTCGGCGATGCCCTCTTCTGAGGCCCATTCCTTGATCGGCAGGTCCACGCCGAGCAGCCGCCGGCAGGCATCGTGCATGCCGTCCAGGTCCCATTGCTCGGGATAGGCCTTCTCCGGGATGTGGTCGTCGACGACGGAGTCGACCACCTCGTGACGCATGTCGGCGACCGTCTCCGAGACGTCGTCGATGTGCATCAGGTCCTTGCGCTGCTCGTAGACCACCGAGCGCTGGTCGTTCATCACATTGTCGAACTTCAGAAGGTTCTTGCGGATCTCGTAGTTGCGGGCCTCAACCTTCTGCTGCGCTTTCTCCAGCGCCTTGTTGATCCACGGATGGATGATCGCCTCGCCGTCCTTCAGCCCGAGCTTGGAGAGCATCGAGTCCATGCGCTCGGAGCCGAATATGCGCATGAGATCGTCTTCGAGCGAGAGGAAGAAGAGCGAGGCACCGGGATCGCCCTGCCGGCCCGAGCGGCCGCGCAGCTGGTTGTCGATGCGTCTCGCCTCGTGGCGCTCGCTGCCGACCACCAGGAGCCCGCCGGCGGCGAGCACCTTCTCGCGCGCGGCGGCGACCTCGGCACGGATGTCGGCAGTGGCCCGTTCCTTCGCCACCTCGTCCTCTTCGTCGCCGAGCTCGCCGGCGATGCGGAACTCCACGTTGCCGCCAAGCTGAATGTCGGTGCCGCGGCCGGCCATGTTGGTCGCGATGGTGAGCGCGCCGGCCCGGCCCGCCTGCGCGATGATGTGCGCCTCTTGCTCGTGATAGCGGGCGTTGAGCACGTTGTGCGGCACCGATTCCTGTTTCAGACGCTCGGCCAGGAGCTCGGACTTCTCGATGCTCGTGGTGCCGACGAGGACCGGCTGACCCCGCGTCTGGCAGTCGCGCAGGAGCTCGACAATCGCGTGCCACTTCTCGTCCGCGGTGCGGTAGACCTCGTCGTCGCGGTCGTCGCGGATGCAGGGCTCGTTGGTCGGGATCTGGATCACGTCGAGGCCGTAGATGTCGCCGAGCTCGGCGGCCTCGGTGGCTGCCGTGCCGGTCATGCCGGCAAGCTTCGGATACATGCGGAAGTAGTTCTGGAAGGTGATCGAGGCCAGCGTCTGGTTCTCCTGCTGGACCCGCACATTCTCCTTGGCCTCCAGCGCCTGGTGCAGCCCTTCGGAGAACCGGCGCCCCGGCATCATGCGCCCGGTGAACTCGTCGATGATGACGACGCGCCCGTCCTTCACGATGTAGGCGGTATCGCGCTCGAACATCTTGTGAGCGCGGACCGCCTGATTCAGGTGATGGACGACCGAGACGTTCTCGATGTCGTAGAGATTGGGGCTGCTTAGAAGGTTGTGCTTGGTGAGCAGCGCCTCGACCCGCTCGGCGCCTTCGTCGGTGAGGGTTGCCGCGCGGGCCTTCTCGTCGATCTCGAAGTCGCCCTCTTCGAGCTCGGGGATCACGCGGTCGACAAGCTGGTACATCTCCGAGCTGTCCTCGGACGGCCCCGAGATGATCAGCGGCGTGCGCGCCTCGTCGATCAGGATGCTGTCGACCTCGTCGACGATGGCGAAATTGAAGGGGCGCTGGACCATGGTCTCCAGCGTGAACTTCATGTTGTCGCGCAGATAGTCGAAGCCGAACTCGTTGTTGGTCCCGTAGGTCACGTCGGCGCCGTACTGCTCGCGCCGCTGCTTATCGTCGAGGCCATGCACGATGCAGCCCACGGTGAGGCCCAGGAACTGGTAAATCTCGCCCATCCAGGCGGCGTCGCGCTGGGCCAGGTAGTCGTTCACCGTGATCACGTGCACGCCCTTGCCTTCGAGCGCGTTCAGATAGACCGGCAGGGTCGCGACCAGGGTCTTGCCTTCGCCGGTCGCCATCTCCGCGATCTTGCCCTGGTGGAGGACGATGCCGCCGACAAGCTGCACGTCATAATGGCGCTGGCCGAGCGTGCGCTTCGCGGCTTCGCGCGTAATGGCGAAGGCCTCGATGAGCAGGTCCTCCAGGGTCTCGCCGTCGGCAACACGCTTCCTGTATTCGGCGGTCTTGGCGCGAAGCTCCTCGTCGCTCAGCGCTTCCAGCGAGCGTTCGAGGTCGTTGATGGCGCTGATTTGCGCGGCGTGCGCCTTGACGATGCGCTCGTTGACCGTGCCGAACAGTTTCTTGGAAAGCCCCTGGAGCATGGTGTGTTCCCGACAGCCAACGCCCGCCGCCGCCCGCGGCGACGGCAGTGACCGAGAGATAGGCGCGCGCCCCGGTCGTGTCAACGCGACCTTCGGAATTCGTCTCCCTCCCGGTCCGCGGGTATGGTTGGCGCGGCTCGCCATCTGGAGAGGTCGATGACCGCGATATCCCCCCTCGCGCCCGCGCGCTTCCCCGACCTGCCGCCGGTCCCCGGCGTTCGCCTTGCCGCTGCCGAGGCGCGGCTGCGTTACCGGGGCCGCTCCGACCTCCTGCTCGCGTCTTTCGCGCCGGAGACCGCGGTGGCAGGCACGCTCACGCGCTCGCGCACGGCGGCACCGCCGGTGCACTGGTGCCGGGCGCTGCTGCGTGAGGGCAACGGCGGCGCGCGCGCGTTGGTGGTCAATGCGGGGAACGCTAACGCCGCGACCGGGGAGCAGGGCCGCGTCGCCGTGCGCCGGACGGCGGATGCGGCGGCGGCCCTCGTCGGATGCCGCGCGGACGAGGTCTACGTCTGCTCGACCGGCGTGATCGGCGAGCAGCTCCCGGTCGAGCGCCTGACCGCGGCCTTGCCGGGGCTTCACGCTCGCCTCTCGGATAGTGCGTGGCCCGAGGCTGCCGCCGCGATCATGACCACGGACACCTTCCCCAAGGGCGCCTCGGCCGGAGCCGAGATCGACGGCGTGCCGGTCGTCATCAACGGCATCGCCAAGGGCTCCGGCATGATCGCGCCGAACATGGCCACCATGTTGGCCTACGTGTTCACCGATGCGAACTTGCCGGCGGTGGTGTTGGGGCCCCTGCTCCGGCGCGGCGTGAACCGCTCCTTCAACGCCATCACGGTGGACGGCGATACGTCGACCAACGACACCTGCCTCCTCTTCGCCACGGGCGCCGCCCGGCACCGGCGGATCGCGCGCACCGGCGCCCCGCGGCTCCACGCCTTCCGCACTGCGCTCGAGGCGGTGTTGACCGATCTCGCCCAGCAGATCGTGCGGGACGGGGAGGGCGCCCACAAACTCGTCTCGATCACGGTGCGCGGTGCGGCCTCGGAGGCGGCGGCGCGCAAGCTCGGCCTTGCGATCGCCAACTCGCCCCTGGTGAAGACCGCGATCGCCGGCGAGGACCCCAATTGGGGTCGCATCGTTGCAGTGGTGGGCCGGGCCGGCGTGGCGTTCGATCAGGCGCAGCTCTCGATCTGGATCGGCGGCGAGCGCGCGGCGACGAATGGCGTGGCGGACCCGGCCTTCCACGAGCCGGCGGCGGCCCGCCACATGAAGGGGCAGGAGGTCGAGATCGCCGTCGAGATCGGCTCAGGCCCAGGCGCTGCGACCGTCTGGACCTGCGACCTGACCCACGGCTACATCGACATCAATGCCGACTACCGCTCCTGAGGAGGCTCTCGAAGGCGCCCCTGCGGGGGCGACGCCGATCGTCCTCGTGGCTGCCGTCGCGTTGGTGGATGCCGACGGCCGCGTGCTGCTGGCGCGCAGGCCGCCGGGCAAGGCGATGGAAGGACTTTGGGAGTTCCCCGGTGGCAAGCTCGCCGCCGGCGAAACGCCGGAGCAGGCGCTGATCCGCGAGCTCCGCGAGGAGCTCGGAATCGACACGGAGCAGAGCTGCCTCGCGCCCTTGGCCTTCGCCTCCCACGGCTACGACGACTTTCACCTCCTCATGCCGCTCTACGTCTGCCGGGTGTGGAACGGCACCGTCGTGCCCAAGGAGGGGCAGGAGCTCCGCTGGGTACGGCCCGTGCGGCTCGGCGACTTCCCGATGCCGCCGGCCGATGCGCCGCTGATCCCCGTGCTGCGCGACCTTCTCTAGCCCTTACCGCCCGTGCCGCCATGAAGATCGCGGCAATCGACATCACCCGCCACCGCATCCCGCTCGACCCGCCCGTGCCGGTCTCGTGGGACAGCAGGCCGCGCGGGAGCTTCACGATTACGCTTGTTCGCGTCCGCACCGATGAGGGGCTGGAGGGCGCGCCCTATCTGGAGTTCCCCTTCGATCCGCCGGACTGGGTGCCGGCCCGGCGCGACTTCTACCTCGAGGAGCAGATCGAGACCGACGACGAGGGATGGCTGGTGCTGCCGGACCGTCCCGGCCTCGGCGCCGCCCTCGATGAAGACGTCCTGCGCGAGACCCGGATCGGCTAGACCGGGGGCCTGGCGCACCCCGCGATGCCCGCCACGCCGGGATGACACGAGCGCCCGCGCCCGCCATGATCCGCGCCCCAGTCCACGACCGCCGAGGAGTCGCCGGTGACCGATAATCTCTGCTTTACGCCCGCCACCGAGCTCGCGCCGCTGATCCGGCGTAAGGAACTCTCGCCGGTCGAGCTGATCGACGCCGTGCTGGCCCGCATCGAGGCCTGCGAGCCCCGCATCAACGCCTTCGCCACACTCACCGCCGAGCGCGCCCGCGACGCCGCGCAACGAGCGGAGGCCGCGCTGACGCGAGGCGACGCCACGGGTTCGCTGTTCGGCTTGCCAGTCACGATCAAGGACCTGACCGAGACCGCCGGGATCCCCACCGAGCGGGGCACCCATTCGCTGAAGGGCCACGTGCCGACGGTGGACGCGCCGGTGATTCCGCGGCTGGAAGAGGCCGGCGCCATAATCCTCGGCAAGACCACCACCTCGGAGTTCGGCTGGTCCGGCGTGAGCCACAGCCCGCTCACCGGTATTACCTCGAACCCCTGGAAGGAAGGCTACAACGCGGGCGCCTCCTCCGCCGGCGCCGGGGCCGGCGCCGCGGCGGGATACGGGCCGCTGCACCAGGGCTCGGACGGCGCGGGGTCGATCCGCATGCCCTCCCACTTCAGCGGCATCTTCGGCCTCAAGCCGACCTACGGGCGGGTGCCCAACTGGCCGGTGCCGAACAACGACCAGATCTCCCACGTCGGGCCGATGACCCGCACCGTGGGCGATGCCGCGCTGATGCTGCAGGCGATGGCGGGCCCGCACCCGTGGGATCACACCAGTCTGGAGGCAGGGCCTGCCGACTATCCGGCCGGGCTCGACGACGGGATCGCGGGCCTCAAGGTCGCCTTCAGCCCCGACCTCGGGCACGCGCGCGTCGATCCGGACGTCGCGGCGCTGGTGCAGAGCGCTGCCGAGGCGTTCCAGTCGCTTGGCTGCACGGTGGAGAGCCCGGCGCTGCCCTTCGGTCCCGAGGGGCCGGAGATCATCCGCCTGCTCTGGCCCATCCACCTCCACGCCTACCGACCCTTGCTCGCCGAGTTCGAGGATCGCATGGACCCCGGCCTCGTCGCCTGCATCCGGGCGGCGGACGGGGTGACCGGCGCGACCTATCTGGAGACGCGGGCGCGCAAGCTCGCCTATGTGGAGGCGGTTCATCGCTTCTTCGAGGAGTGGGACCTGCTGCTCACGCCCGCGGTCTCCGTACCGGCGTTCCCGGCCGAGCGGTTGCATCCCGAGCACTGGCCGTCGCACCCGTGGGACTGGATCATGTGGGCCGAGTTCTCCTACCCCTTCAACTTCAGCCACAATCCTGCCGCCTCGGTGCCCTGCGGCTTCACCGATGCAGGGCTCCCCGTCGGGCTGCAAATCGTGGGCAAGCGCTTCGCCGACCTGACCGTGCTGCAGGCCGCACGTGCCTTCGAGCAGGCGCGCCCCTGGGCCGACCGCCGGCCGGCGCTTTGAGGGTCGGCGCCAACGGAGCCCGCGCCGGACCCGGCCGTCGCCCCACCTTGTATCTCGTCCACGCGCCGTCGGCGCTATTTTGACGGCGTCGGGAGCCGGCGGGAGGCCCGCGATGGATCATCGATGCATCACGTTCGAACGGCGGGAGGCGGTCGGGCTCCTCACGCTCAACCGGCCCGAACGAGCCAACGCAATCGACCGGACCATGCTGGCCGAGCTCAATGCGACGTGCGATGCGGTTGAGGCCGACGAGACGATCCGCGCGCTCGTCGTGACCGGCGCGGGCGGCGCCTTCTCGTCGGGCTTCGACCTCAAGGAACAGGCCGCAGCCCCGCCGGAAGGCGTCGCCGCCTGGCGCGAGGTGCTGCGGGACGACTTCGACACCGTGATGCGCTTCTGGCATCTCTCTAAACCGACGGTCGCTGCGGTGCGGGGCCCGGCGCTCGCCGGCGGCTGCGAGCTCGCGCTCGCCTGCGACGTGACCGTGGCGGCCGAGGATGCCCGCTTCGGCGAGCCCGAGCTGCGCTTCGGCGCCGGCATCGTCGTGATGCTGATGCCCTGGCTCACCGGGCCCAAGCACGCGAAGGAAATTCTGCTCTCCGGCGAGGACGAGATTGGAGCCCAACGCGCCTACGAGATCGGCCTCGTCAACCGCGTCGTGCCCGCCGGCGACGAGGTCGAGACCGCGCTCGCGCTCGCCCGCCGCATGGCCGCCATCGAGCCGGCGCTTCTCAAGCGGACCAAGGCGACAGTCAATCGCATGTACCGCATGATGGGCTTCGACGCGGCGCTCGACATGGCGCTCGAACAGGATCTCCTCATCGAGGCCGAGGGCACGGCCACCAAGCGCGAGTTCCTCGAGATTACGCGGACGCAAGGCTTGCGCGCTGCCATCGCCTGGCGCGACGCCAGGCGCTGATCTGGGCTCGGCGGGCTCGGCATTCGCGAGGGACGGTCGTCGACGGCGGAGTTGTCGACAGCGACCGCCGATACGAAAACACGAGACGCCTGCGGTCTAGGAGCATGGGATGAGTAACAGAATCGCGATCGACATCCACGAACGGACGGCCTTTGCCGGCGGCCACGCTTTCGCCGAAGCCGGCGCTTACGAGCGGCTGGTCGGCCGGGCCCGGTTCGCCGTCGATCCCGACGCGCCTGCGCAGGCTGGCATCGTCGACGTGGACAAGGCGCCGCGCAATCGCGATGGCCTGGTCGAGTTCGCGGCCGATCTCTGCATCCTGAAACCGGTCGATCCGGCCCGCGGCAACAGGCGGCTCTTCTTCGACTATGGCAACCGCGGCAACAAGCGGGCGGTGCAGTATTTTAGCGATGCGCCGGCCTGCAACGATCCGGCGACACGCGAGCACGCCGGCAACGGCTATCTGTTCCGCCGCGGCTATACGGTGGTGTGGGGCGCCTGGCAGGGAGACCTCCTGCCGGGCGATGGCCGCATGATCTTGACCCTGCCCGTCGCAACCGACGGCGCCGCACCGCTCACCGGCCTGGTGCGGTCCGAGTTCATCGTCGCGCAGGAAGGCCAGACTTGGCTGCCGCTGAGCGGCTGGGTCTCCACCCGGAGCCACCCCACGGTCTCACGCGATTCCTCGAAGGCCCGGTTGACACGGCGCCGCTACCCCGGCGACGAGCGCGTCGAGATTGCGCCGGATGCGTGGCGGTTCGCGCGTGTCGAGACCGGCATGGGTCTCGATTTCCAAGGCACCGAGCAGGCGATTATCGAGTCCGACAACCACATATATATGCCGGGCGGGTTCGAGCCCGGTTGGATCTATGAGCTCGTCTACGAAGGCCGCGACCCGCTCGTTCTGGGCTTGGGCTACGTGGCGGTGCGCGACCTCGTGAGTTTCCTGAAGTACGAGGAATTCGACAGCGAAAACCGCACCAATCCGGTGGCCGACGGCGGGCCGATGGAGAAGGCCTATGCCTTCGGCCGCTCGCAGACCGGGCGCTGCATCCGCGATGCGATTTACCGCGGCTTCAACGCCGATGCGGCTGGGCGCAAGGTGTTCGACGGCGTGTTGGCGCACGTCGCCGGCTGCGGGCGCATGTGGATGAACCACCGCTTCGCCAACGTCGTCGTGCCGGCGGGTCAACAATACGAGGACCACGACAACGCCGCCGACAGTTTCCCGTTCTCCTACGCGGAGTGCACGGATCATTTGACCGGCAAGTCTGACGCAATCTGCAAGCGGCCCGAGACCGACCCCCTGATATTCCACAGCCAGAGTGCCACGGAATATTGGCAGCGGCGCGGCTCGCTCGTGCATACCGACACCAGGGGCAACGATCTGGGACAGCCCGACAATGTGCGGGTCTACTTCTGGTCGAGCGCACCGCATGTGGCCGATCCAAACCAGGGCGCGCCTGCACAGGGCGTCTGCCAGAACTTGAGCAACGTCGTTCAGACCTCGATGCTGTTCCGCGCGCTGCTCGACGCGATGGACCGGTGGGCGAGCGACGGTATTGCGCCGCCGGCAAGCCTTATCCCCAGGCGCGACGACGGCAGCCTCGTCGGCATGGACGAATGGCGCACGCAGTTCCCGAACGTCCCCGGGGTCGCCACCCCGCGCGGGCCCAACGCGCTGCCGCTCTTCGACTTCGGGCCGGAGGCGGGGGGCGGCATTCAGAGCACGCTGCCGCCCGATCTCGTCGATTCCGAGGGCTACGCCGTGCTGGTGCCGGCGGTCGATGCCGACGGCAACGACGTCGCCGGGGTACGGGTGCCGATGGTCGAGGCGCCGCTTGCCACCTACACCGGCTGGAACCTGCGCGGCAGGGGCCAGGGCGAGGGCGCCATGCACGTGTTCACCGGCAGCACGATCCCCTTACCCGAAACGGAATCGACACGGGCCGCCACCGGCGACCCGCGGCCGTCGATCGAACAGCGCTATGGCGACGCGGAGGCCTACGTCGCCGCTATCGTCGAGGCGGCAAAACGCCTGGTCGCTGACGGTTTGATGCTGGAAGAGGACATTGCCCGCGTCGAGCAACGCGCCCGGAACTGGAGCCGGCCGCTGCACGACGTTCGTCTCTAGCCCGGCTTTCTCATCACGGTCATGGTCCGCGCGGCGCGCGTCACTGGACCATCACCACCGCGCCGCTGGTCGCGGATTCATGCGCGGCCAGCACGGTCCGCACGGCCTCCATCGCCTCCTCCGGCGTGATCAGCGCAGGCCGTGTCCCTTCGAGGACGCAGCGCGCGAAGTAGGACCATTCGTCGCGCAGCGCGCCGCCGGTGATGCCGTGCAGCTCGGGCCAATAGGTCGTGTCCGGAGTCTTGAAGCCCTCTTTCGAGCAGACGCCGATGTTGGGGAAGGTGTCCTGGATGTGGATAAAGCCCTCGGTGCCGATCACCGACATGCGCTCGTCGAGTTCGAAGGGCGAGGTGTCCGGCATGCACCAGGCGCCCTCGTAGATCGCGGTCGCACCGCCGTCGAAGCGATACATCAGCTGGGCCATGTCGTCATACGCGCGACCCAGCGTGTTCACGGTCTGCGCGTAGGTGCTCACGACCTTGGCGCCGGTCAGCCAGAGCATCATGTCGGTGTCGTGGGAGCAGGTGTGCAGGATGGGGCTGATCGAATCGAGTTGATCGATGACCCACTGCGCCGGCACGTTTCGCCGGGCGTTGATCGCGACCACCTTGCCGATCCGGCCCGCATCGATCTCGCGCTTGGCCGAAGCGTAGCGCGGGTTGAAGCGGCAGATATGGCCCACCATCAGGATGGCTTCGGCATCGCGCGCGGCGTCGCACATGCGCTGGCAATCCTCCACCGTCGATGCCATCGGCTTCTCGACGAGGACATGCTTGCCGGCCGCAAGCCCGGCCAGCGTCGGGGCGGCGTGGTGATCCCAGGGCGTCACGACGGCGAGCGCATCGATCTCCGGGTCGTCCACGAGCTCGCGATAGTCCGTGCAGGTGCGGGCGACACCGTGCTCGCGCGCCATCTCCGCGAGGCGGTCTTCCGACGCATCGCAAAGCGCGGTGAGCTCAAGCTGCGGATGGTCGGCGATGGCCCGGCAATGCACCGTCCCGAACCAGCCAACCCCGATCACTCCCACACGTAGCTGCTCCATTGACCCCGCTCCATTATCTGTCCAACGATCCACTTACGCCCAAGGCTAGGCCGACAGTCCCCGCGCTAGCCCCGGTCTGCGCGCAGACGCTAGTTCGGGTAGCCTGCCGGGGCAATGTTGAGGGCGGCGCGAAACGGTATCGGCCGGGCCGGCTGGCAATCAGCGCGCCCGCGCGTTATCACGTGCCGCGCGCCGTCGGGCATGCGGGTCGAGCAGCCGCTTGCGAAGGCGGATCGACGCCGGCGTTACTTCGAGCAGTTCATCGTCTGCGAGATAGGCCAGCGCAATCTCGAGCGGCAACGGCCGCGGCGGGCTCAGGCGCACGGCATCGTCCTTGCCGGCGGCCCGGACATTGGTCAGCTGCTTGTTCTTCAGTGGGTTGACGTCGAGGTCTTGCGGCCGCGTGTGCTCGCCGATGATCATGCCGCCATAAACGGGTACCCCCGGCTCGACGAACATCGTTCCCCGCTGCTCCAGGTTCCAGAGCGCGTAGGCGACCGCTCTGCCCGCGGCACTTGATATCAGCACGCCGGTCCGCCGCCCCGGCAGCGGGCCTTTGAATGGCGCATAGCCGTGGAATATTCGATGCATGATCGCCGTGCCCCGGGTCACCGTGAGCAGCTCGCCATTGAAACCGATCAGGCCGCGCGACGGGCCGTGAAACAGCGCGCGGACCTTGTCCCGCCCTGAGGGCCGCAGCTCGATCAGCTCTGCGCGTCGCTCCGCGAGCGCACTCACCACGTCGCCGACGAAGGCTTCGTCCACATCGATCTGGATTTCTTCGATGGGCTCGAGCGGCGCGCCACCCGCCGGGTCTTCGCGCATCAGCACCCGCGGGCGGCCGATCGAGAGCTCGAAGCCCTCGCGGCGCATCGTCTCGATCAGCACTGCGAGTTGAAGTTCGCCGCGGCCGGCGATCTCGAAGGCGCCGTCCTCCGCCAGGTCGCTCACCTGGATCGCGACATTGCCCTCGGCTTCGCGAGCGAGGCGTGCCGCGATCATGCGCGAGGTGAGCTGCGTTCCCTCGCGTCCCGCGAGCGGCGAGTCATTGACCGAAAACACCATCGCGATTGTCGGCGGGTCGATCGGCTCGGCCGGGATCGGGGCGCAGCTCCCGGAGGCGGCGACGGTGTCCGCCACAGAGGCGGTCTTGAGGCCGGCGAGCGTCACGATTTCGCCGGCCCCGGCACGCTCGACCGGGATTCGCTCCAGCCCGCGTGCGCGCAGCAGCTTGGTGAGGCGGGCCACCTCGACCACCGCGCCGTCCGGGCCGAGCACCGTCACGGTCTGGTTCGCCTGCACCTGGCCGGAGAGCACGCGGCCGCTCACAAGCCGGCCGAGAAAGGGGTCGGCCTCAAGCAGGCTGATCAACATGCGGAACGAGGCATCTCGATCCGTTGCAGGCGCCGGGACGTGCGCGATAACACTCTCGAAGAGCGGGGTCATGTCGGTCCCGGCGGCGGCCGGGTCGTGCGAGGCCCAGCCGTCACGCGCCGAGGTGTACACGAGCGGAAAGTCGAGCTGCTCGTTGGTCGCTCCCAAAGCGTCGAACAGATCGAAGACCGCCTCGTGCACGGTCTTGGGCCTGGCATCCGCTCGATCCATCTTGCTGATCGCAACGATGGGCCGCAGGCCGAGCCTGAGCGCCTTGTCCACGACGAATTTGGTCTGAGGCATCGGGCCCTCGGCTGCGTCCACGAGGACGAGCACCCCGTCGACCATGCCGAGCACCCGTTCGACCTCGCCGCCGAAATCCGCGTGGCCGGGGGTGTCGACGATGTTGATGCGCACACCGTGCCAGTCGATCGCGGTGCACTTGGCCAGGATCGTGATGCCGCGTTCTCGTTCGAGCTCGCCGCTATCCATGGCGCGCTCCTGCATCGGCTGGTTCGCCCGCACCGCACCGCTCTGGCGCAGCAGTCCGTCGACCAGGGTCGTCTTGCCGTGATCGACATGGGCAATGATGGCGATGTTGCGCAAGTCCATGGCTGCGCGGTACTCCTCGTGAATTCGGCGGATGAGACGGATGCGAGGCTCGTTCGGCTCCCTAATTCTCACTTGATCAAAGGCTTGTGGTGACGCCCTCGACTGAAAGAGGCAGTCTCGGACTGATCCCGGTCGCGGTACGTTGAAACTTCACCACGCATACGACAGCACTCGCATCGGCGCGCATTTGAGCGCGCGCATGTCGGCGTTTCGAGGCCCGTATGACGGTGGGAAACGAGGACAGTTGCGTTATGGCAGCCTTCTACCACATCGCAGCGGATTCAGGGGCAACCCGTCGGTCCTTCCCCATTGGGTCGGTCCACCGTTATGGTTCGGATCGAGGAGAACTGGACGTGCCCCCGGTGCTGGACCGCCGGTTTCGTTGGCCGACCGCGACAAGTCATTTCGAGGAGGAACGCGCATGGAAAACCTCTCCGCCCGCACGCGCCGCGTCATCGAGGGCCGCCCGGCTCTCATCGTCGTCGACATCCAGGCACTGACCTTCGACGAAACGATCCGGCACAGGGCGATCCCCAACATGGCGGGCTACAAGGATCGGATGCTCAAGGCTCGACGTCTGATCGACAAGGCGCGCGAACAGGACATCCCGGTGATTTTCATTCAGGAGGTCCACCGTCCGGACCTTGTCGATTTCGGCCGCGAGCTTGACGGTGACGAGGACGTCCACTGTCTCGAAGACGACCCCAACACCGCGATTGCCGTCGAGCAGACGGGCTTTCGCCCGGACGACTACCTCATCAAGAAGCGGCGGTACTCGGCCTTTTTCGGCACGGACCTCGAGATTCTGCTGCGCGGATTGAAGGTCGACACGCTGCTGCTCTGCGGTGGACTGACCGACGTGTGCGTGCACTACACCTTCGTCGACGCTCACCAGTCCGACTATTTCTGCCGGGTGATCGAGGACTGCGTCGGAGGCTCGAGCGAGGAGGCTCACGAGGCCGCGCTCAGGGCCATGGAGTACCTGCAGACCGGCGCACGCCGCTCTCTCGATGAAGTGCTGGCCGCAATGGAGTCGTGCCGGAGCCCGGACTCCGCGGCGGCTTAGGCCCAACGCGGCCCGTCCGCTGAGCCGCCCCTGCGGCTCGATAAGGACCTCAAGGGCCGCTGCCGGTCACGATCGCTGGAACCAGCACTGCTCGGCCACGCGGAGAAAGTTCCCCCCCATGATGGCCGCAATGTCGTCGTCGCCGTAACCGCGCTCCGCCAACCGCGCGCTCAGGCCGCCGGCTGCTTCCGGCGAGACGAAATCGAGGCTCTTGAATGAGTCTTCGTCGTATCCGTGCTCAGGCGGAAACCAGTAGGCGGGGTCCGTTCCTTCCGGCAGCTCCTCGAGCTCCAGGTCGTAGACGTAGTCGAGCCCGATCCCGACATGGCGGGTGCCGACGCGCTCGGCCAGGTAGTCGATGACCCGGATCATCGCATCGGCCTCGGCCTCCCCGCCCGGCATGAACACGCTCACACCGTTGACGCCGATGACGCCGCCGAGCCCGGCGCAGGCGTCGATCATGTCGTCGGTGATGTTGCGCAAATTGCCGTTCAGGACGCGCGCGTTGGAGTGGCTGAAGACCACGGGCTTCCGCGCGATCTCCATGATTCGCATCACCGTCTCTTCGTTCATGTGCGAGCAATCGACCACGATGCCCGCCTCCTCGCAGGCGCCCACGAACTCGGCGCCGAGTGCCGTCAAGGGAGCGCCCGCCTCGTAGCACCCGCCGGCAGCCTCGTTGGCGCGGTTGTAGGCGAGCAGCACTTGCCGAACACCCAGCTCGGCGTAGAGGGCAACCGTCGACGGATTGGCCAGGAGCGGCTTCGCGCCCTCCAGGTCGAAGCCGACCGCGAGCTTGTTCTGCTGCGCCGCCGCGCGCACATCCTCGATGGAGCGAGCGGGGAGGAAATCGGGGCAGCGCGCAATCTGCTCGCGAAAGGACGCGATTATGGGAACGATATCCGAGAGCGGCGTCATGTCCATGCCGACATTGATCGAGACGAAGTCGAAGCCCGCGTCCCGGTGCCGCTTCAGGGAGGCGAGATCGTAGTCCGCCTTGAGCGGCACGCAGCTATGGGCATCCCAGCGAATATCCACCATGCGATCGCGGCGGCGGAGCGGCCGCCGCTCCCTTCGTCGATGTGAACCGGGCAGCGCCGGCGCTGCGGATCGCGTCACAGTGCCCGGCGTCTCGTCCGGCCCACTATCGCATGCGGCGACGCCGTGCGCTTACAATTGCCACATCCTCGGGCTACGTTCGCCCGAACATCGGGAACACTGTTTGTGGAGGATGGCGGCCCATGATCGACGCCTATTACTGGCCGACGCCCAATGGATGGAAGATCTCCATCGCCCTGGAGGAGATGGGTCTCGACTACCGGATCGTCCCCGTTAACATCTACCGCGGCGAACAGTACGAACCCGACTTCCTCGCCATCAGCCCGAACAACCGGATGCCTGCGATCGTCGATCACGATCCGCCGGACGGCGGCGGGCCGCTTGCGGTGTTCGAATCCGGCGCCATCCTGATCTACCTGGCCGAAAAGACCGGCCGCTTCCTGCCGACGGACCTGCGCGGGCGCAAGACCGTGCTCGAATGGCTCTCGTGGCAACTGGGCGGCCTCGGCCCGATGATCGGCCAGGCCGGCCATTTCAAGCTCTATGCGCCGGAGCCCATTCCCTACGCCATCGAGCGCTATCGCAGCGAAATGCTCCGCCTGTACGGTGTGCTCGACCGAAGGCTCGAGGGCCGCGAGTATGTTGCCGACGAGTACTACTCCATCGCCGACATGGCCTGCTGGCCTTGGGTCATCACTTACAAGGGGCAGAAGGTCGACCTCGACGCGTTCCCCAACGTGAAGCGCTGGTACAAGGCGCTGCAGCAGCGGCCGGCGCTGCGGCGCGGCTATGACGCCGGCAAGGAGCTCGGCAAGCTGAAGATGGAGTGGGACGAGGAAACCAAGCGGAACCTCTTGCCCGGCTACCGGCCGGAGGGGGCGGCGGGAAGCGCCGCCTGAATCCCGTTATCCGAGCAGCCGCGATTGCCGGTCATATCCCCAGGCTGTCCGCCACGGAGGTCGCGATGTCGCTAGCCCCGTCCAGTGTCGAGCGCTACTCCCTTCTCACTTGCCCGACCTGCGGGCATGAGGCGCGAGAGGAAATGCCAGACGACTCGTGCCTGTTCTTCCATGAGTGCGCGGGGTGCGGCGTACGACTGAGGCCGCTTGCGGGCGATTGCTGCGTCTTTTGCTCTTACGGTTCGGCGCCGTGCCCGCCGAAGCAGGCCGCGGGCTCGGCGGGAAGGAGTTGTCAGTGAGCGACGCGCGCGACATTACCGATCATTACACGAGCGGCGATCTGCTGGCCCGGCTCGAGGCGAGTCTGCGGGAGGATGGGGTCGATCCGTTGCACGCGACCGCCGAGGCCCTGGCACCCTACGATCATTTCCACGGCCGGGGCCTGGAGGCGACCGAGGAAATGGCGGCGCTGCTCCGGGTCGCCGGGACCGACCAAATTCTGGATGTCGGCAGCGGTCTCGGCGGGCCCGCGCGCTACCTGGCCCGGCGCTTCGGCTGCCGTGTCAGCGGGATCGATCTGACGGCCGAATTCTGCGACGTGGCGCGCCACTTGACGGCACATCTCGGGCTTGAGGAGCGCGTCTCCATCCGGCAGGGCGATGCGCTGGCGATGCCGTTCGGCGACGCGGCGTTCGACGGTGCCTACTCGATGAACGTCTCGATGAACATCGCCGACAAGCGCGCGCTCTATCGGGAAATCCACCGCGTGATCAAGCCCGGCGCCTGGCTCATGCTGTCGGAAGTCACGCAAGGGCCGGGGCGCGCGCCGGACTACCCGACGCCCTGGGCGCGGACGGCCTCGTCGAGCTTTCTCGCGACCGAGGCCGAGACCCGCGAAAGCCTGGAGGCCTGCGGGTTCGCCATCGAGAGCCTGCGTGAGACGACGGAGGCGGCGCTTGCCTATGGCGCCCGCTCGCGCGCATTGGTCGAGGCGGGCGGAAAGCCGCTGCACCGTGCCATTTCGCTGGTCCACGGCGCACTCGCCGAGGAAGCGGCGGCGAACTCGGCGCGCGCGCTGAAGGAGCGCCGCGCGGTGCCGATCGAGCTTCTCTGCCGAGCGCTGCCGCACTAAAGCGATAAGGCGTCTTATCGGTCGCGATAGGCTGCTCGCGATCTCCGCGGTCGAGAAAGGCCTCGCCCCCGCCGTATTACTTGCCGGCCGCCGGCGCCTGACGCTATAAGGGGCGTGCGCTGGGGGCGTCGCAGCCTTCCGCGCGCGTCACCGGTCGGAGTGTAGCTCAGCTTGGTAGAGCACCGTCTTCGGGAGGCGGGGGTCGGTGGTTCAAGTCCACTCACTCCGACCATTTTTTTCAAACACTTAGCCGCCTCCCGACCTTCCCCGACACCCCCGATAACCGCACGCGCGTGCGGAAACAAGCCGGAATCGTTCCGTGAGCGTTCGCGCGATGGCCGAAGAACACCGCTCGCCTCCGAACAACCTGGAGGCCGAGCAGGCGCTTCTCGTTAACAACGAGTCCATCCATTTGGTCGCCAACTTCCGCGAGCCCGAACACTTCTTCCAGCCCATCCACGGCCGCATCTACGATGTTGTGATGCACTTCGTCGGGCGCCGGGAGACCGCGACCCCGGTGACGATCAAGTCCTACTTCGAGAACGACGAGGCGCTGAAGGAAGTCGGCGGCGGACAGTACCTCGCCCGGCTCGCGGGCTCAGCGGTGACGGTCATCAACGCCGGGCACTACGGCCGGGCCGTTCAGGATCTGCACCTGCGCCGCTCGCTCATCCACCTCGCCGAAGACATGCGGGACGCGGCCTACGACGCGCCGCTCGATCAGTCGCCGAGGGAACAGGTCGAGAGCGTGGGGTCGAAGCTCTACCGGCTCCTCGAGGACGCGCCCGGAACGCGCTTAGAATTCCGCTCGATAGGCACCGCTGCGGACGTGGCCCTTGCCAGCGTCGAGAAAGCCTATCAGGCGAGCGGTGGGTTCCTGGGGCTCCCTGTGGCTATCAGGGTCGTGGAGAAGCGCCTTGGCGGGCTCCAGGCGCCCGACTTGATTGTGCTCGGTGGCCGGCCGGGGATGGGCAAAACCGGCATGGCGCTCGGGACCGCGCTCGCGGCTGCCGAGGCCGGCCATGCGGTCCTCTACGCCAGCCTCGAAATGTCCGGCAGAGCAGCTTGGCACGCGCTCGCTCTCGATCCTGACCGGAACCTCGCGCTACTTCATGCAGCAGGTCCAAATCGAACAGCACGACTTCGATGCGATCTACAGGGCCTCAAGACAGCTCGAGGACATGCCGCTCCACCTCGACGACGCCGGCGGCCAGACGCCCGACTACATCGAGCGCAGCGCGCGCCGGCTGAAGCGCCAGGGCCGGCTCGACCTTCTGATCGTCGACCATCTGCAACTCATGCGCGCGCTGCGCGAGACCCGAACCGAAGGCGGGTCCAGCAGATCACCGCACCATGCGCATGAAGGCGCTCGCCAAGGAGCTCGACATCCCCGTGCTCCTGCTCTCGCAACTGAATCGGGCCAGGGAGCGCAGCGATAACAAGGTGCTGCAACTGTCCGATTTGCGGGATTCGGGATCCATCGCACAGGACGCCGATATCATCCAATTTCTCTTCCGAGAAGCGTACTATTTTGCGAAGGAGAAGCCGTATAAAACTAATCCATATGCGCACAACAAATAGGCGGAAAGGCTGGAAAACGTGCAGAATAAGGCGAAGTCTATGTGTCGAAAAACCGCCACGGATAGACCATGAAAATCTCGCTTCTCTGGGTGGGTTCAACCATGACCTACCAGGACCTTCTGAGCGACGAAGGAGAACACTGCCGATGAAGATTCAAGGCGCCTTTGCCATCGTTCCCGTAGACATATTCGACGTTGGCCTCAAGCCTGGTGCCCTTGCCGTGTTCACGGCACTTGCCAGCTTCGCCGGGAAGAACCGCGTTGTCTGGCCCTCGCTTCGCACTCTGGCCAGGATGGTGGGGATGCAGGAACGCTCGGTTCGCAGGCACGTCGCCGAGCTAGAAGCGGCAGGCGTGATTTCGCGGGTGACCAGGTTCGATGAGAGCGGCCGGCAGGTGAGCAACGCTTACCGGCTGGACATCCTCTTGTCGAAATTGGCCACGCGGGCGGACTCTCCTGTCCTCCCCGAGGGGGACTCTCCTGTCCGGGGGGAGGCGGACTCTCCTGTCCGCCAAACAATACCAGACGGAACAGTACCAAAGGAACATCACGCAAATGCGCGCGTGCTCGCGCGTGAGAGCGACATCCAGGAAGAATTCGATGACTGGTATCAGCGCTACCCGAGAAAGGTTTCGCGCGGCGCGGCCGAGCGAGCGTTCGCCACAGCGCGGAACAGCGGGGTAAGCCTCGAGAGCCTGATCAAGGGGGTGAAGCACTATGCCGGTCAAGTTGCCGGGCAGGAAGCCCGCTACATCAAGCACCCGGCGACCTGGTTGAACGGGAAGTGCTGGCTCGACGAGCCGGAACCGCCGCCCAAGCGTGAGCTCAAGTGGTGGGAGAAGCGCTTGGAGCAAGAGCGGGCGCGCGAAGAGCGGGAGCGTGGGGAGGCACATTTGGAAAACTGGGGGCCTTCCCAATTATCAACTTGACGGAATCACTCCACGTCGAAAAGTGCCAACATGTGGAGTGGGCCTCTGGAGCCTACTCCATTGCAGGGTAAGGGCTGTTGTTCGACGCCCAACATTGACCTACCGGATCGCGTAAGAGAAAAATGTTTCCGCATCGGCTGGCGCCAATCAACACGCCGATTAACAACCTTGATAATTCCACCAGTCGGTCCGAAAATGTGGAGCTATCTCATAACATTTCACTGAGTTTTCACGAACGCTGTTGGTCTTGTCATCGACTACAATACTTCGGGATCATCTTCCACATCTTCGACGCTGTTTCGCCTGATATGAATTCATCGGAATATAAGCGATCCTGCGGGTACTCTATGAGCGGCGGCTCAAGCTCTTCTGCGCCGTCATGAAGATAGGCGTCACCCAAATCGCATTCCGTACGTTGCTCGCAGAGCATGTGGCGAAGCTCGGTCGCTTCGCGCACCCTACGCGCCAAGTGACGGTATAGCGGCGGAGGCTTGGTCGAGTCCTTGGCCGAAGCTGCATCCTCCCTGCGCACCGGGCATGTTCACGCGGCAGGCCGTTCTACTTCACGACGGGATAGAAGGGCCGTCCCCAATCCTCGTGCGGGTTGTCCATCATGACATCGACGAAGACTGGCATGAGGAAACCCAGGATCGAGGCGCCATCGCGCACCTGATCCCGGTTCACGGCGCTGTTCCAGGTCGCGCCACCATGCACGAGCTGGTTGCGCAGGACGTAGAGCCGGTCAAAGACGAAGCTGAGCGTGCGGGCAGTGTCCTGCGCGGCGAAGGAGCGGGCGAAGGCGCCGGCCGACGCTGTGAACCTCTCCTCCCAGTCATCGTATCCCTCGATCCCGTTGTGATGCTGCCAGAAGGGATTGAAGACGTACCTGTTCTGCATGAGCACCCGGATAGGCCCTGCGAAGCCCTCCCAGATCTCGTTGTAGATGCGCCGTTCGACATCCAGACGCACCATCTTTGCGAAGAAGTCGGCGAAGGCCGCCCGCTCGCCCGGCGCCGGCCCCTGGAATTCCCGCTCGTCGGCATAGGCCGCATTGAAGGCGATCCACAAGAAGACGAACCGCCCATCGTCGTCATCCTCGGCGGATTCGGCCCGGCCGATCCAGCTGATCGATCTGTGGACGCGCAGCCCCATCGTTTCCGGAAAGCCTTCGCGGAGAGCGCGCTGCTTGGCCTTCAGGTCGGCATGGGTCAGGGGCACAGGCATGGATCACCTCGCTCTCTCTTGCGCTCGGTGACGAAGGTCCCGGCGCGTGACGTGCCATATCATAACCGTCGCGGTGGCGTGCGCTTCCGCCGCACTCCCGATTCGGTCCGGGGTACGATTGCGTCGCGCGACGGACGGGGTCATGGGTGGGGCAGCGCGTCCACGGGACACCTCTTCAGTCTTCGCTGTGCTGAAGGAGAAGGAATGACGCTTGAGGCTTCACTTCTGCCATCGGTGATCGACACGGTCGACGAGGCGGCGACGATGCTGGTCGAGGAGTCGCGCCGTCCTGCGGGGCCGCGTGGTGGAGGTTCCAAGGCCAAGATTGACGTCGAGATCGAGCACTATCTCGCCGATAGGTTGACAGCCCTCCTTCCCGCGCGGTTCGTGGGCGAGGAAACTCCGAACCGCCCCGGCGACGGCTCGCCCTACTGCTGGCTCGTGGACCCGCACGACGGCACGTGGGCCTATCTGCAGGGATATCGCGGCTCCGCGGTCTCGGTCGCGCTGCTGCGCGACGGCGTGCCGGTTCTCGGCGTGGTCTGCGCGCCCATGAGCCCGGATCGTGGCTGGGATTCGATCGCCTGGGCGGAGGGGCTGCCGCACCTCCTGCGCAACGGCGCCAAGCTGAGGGTCGATCTGTCTCGGGCGGCGCTGACGGCGGGGGCGATCGTTTTTCTCCACCATCTCACGGCAGAGACGCCGGTCGCGTGGGGCACAGCCGTTGCGCCGGCGCGCTTCGTCAGCATGCCGAGTATCGCTTATCGGCTGGCTCGTGTCGCGGCGGGCGATGGCGTTGCCACCGTCTCCCTGGGCGCGCCGGGCGGCATCGACTACGCCGCCGGTCACGCCCTGCTGCGGGGCGCCGGCGGTGTGCTGCTTGACGAGGCGGGACACGAGGTGATCTACGGGACGGACGGCGTGAGCCAAGTGAGCTGGTGCTTCGGCGGCGCGCCGGAGGCCGCGCGCGAGTTGGCTGCGCGATCGTGGTCTCCCTCGCAACAGCACGAACCTGCGCGGGCGATGGTCAGGCTGTCCTGGCCGAGAACCGTCGAAGATGACGTGTTGAACCGCGCCAAAGGCTGCCTCTTCGGCCAGGTAATCGGCGACAACCTGGGCGGGCTGGTCGAGTTCCAGACGGAAGAGGACATCGCCAGCCGTTATCTGGGGGGCGTCCGCGACCTTCGGGACGGCGGGACGTGGAACATTTTGGCGGGCCAGGCGACGGACGACAGTGAGCTCGCCCTCGCCCTCGCACGTACCCTCCTCGAAACCGGACGCTACGAGCGGGAGGCGGTCGCCTCTGCCTACGGCGAGTGGTACGCATCCGGTCCCTTCGACATCGGCGGGACGATCGGCCGGGCGCACTCCGTCGCAGCAAAGGCGGACGCGGGAAGCAAGACCGAAGCCGCATCATCTCAGGCCAATGCCGAGAGCCAGGCCAACGGCTCGCTCATGCGCGCGTCGCCCATCGGCATCTGGGCGCTTGGGCCCGAGGACGCGGACCGCTTCGCGCGCGAGGATTCCCGCCTGACCCACCCCAACGAAGTCTGCGTCGATTCCTGCGGAGCGTTCGCGGCGGCGATCGCGGAGGCATCAGTTCCGGCGATCGACACGCGATGCTCCGGGTCGCTCTGGCCCATGCCCTGACTGATACGGTCGAGGATACTCTCAGGCGTGCCGGCAAGGGCGAGGCCCCGGAAGGCTATTGCAGCGGCGAGAGTGGCTGGGTCCTGCTCGCTCTTCAGAACGCGTTCTATCACCTGCAGCGGGGCGCGACGGTCGAGGATGCGCTGGTGGCGACGGTAGGCAAGGGCGGCGATACCGACACCAACGCCGCCATCGCAGGGGCGCTGCTGGGCGCGGCCGATGGGCTGGGCGCGATCCCGCCCCGTTGGGTCATGCCGGTCCAGGCCTGCCGGCCCCACGAAGCACTCGATGCTCTCGATCCCCGGCCGATGACCCACTGGCCAGACGACCTCGCCGCGTTAGCTGAGGCCCTCCTGGTCGCGAGGCCCGCATCGGAGACTCCCTTCGCGTCGGCGTAAGGCCGCCAAGCGCACGTCGGGGTCCGGCGCGCCAGTGGCCCCAGACACCCTCGCAAGTGTCGGCACAAATTCTTCAAATTTGCCGCTGGGACACGACCGAGTCTGACGCATCGATTCGCTAGCTTCTCTCCACACCAAGGATGCGGAGAGAGCCATGCCGAGCCCCTACGAACGCCACCTCATCGTCACCTATCTCGCCAATACCGCCGCGCGGCTCCATCATCGGGATCGCGAGGCCGCGTCTCTGGCGGAGTGGATGGCCGACAGCGACAACCGTTCCGCGTATGAGAGCAAGAGCCTGTTCAATCACCTGGTCCGGGCTGGTATCGAGCCTGAGGAGGGAATTTCTGCGCGCCAGTTGCGCTGCCTCCGGCAGGCCTTACGGGAGGAGCTCTCGGCCGAAAAGCGGACGAAGTACGACCGGCCAGCGCAACGGCTCCGGTGCTTGGGGGAAGCCACCGGCCTGTCGCCGACCGACGTCGACATCCTGGAGCTCCTGCTGCGCTACCAGACGCAGCCGGTCATTGAGTCCCTGGTCGACGAGATTTTTCTACGCGTCGGCAGACGGACGATGCCTCTCAACGTCAGGGGGGCGGCCATGCCCGCTCTCCTCGGTATATCGGCCGGCGCCATTCACAATCGCCTCGCCGACGGGGCCCCGCTGGTGAGCTCGGGGCTTGTTTCCATCGATGGCGATGGCGACGTGACGATCGTCGACCGGCTGCGGCGGCTGGCCACCGTTCCCGGCAGCGCGGGCCTCGACGCAAGTCGCCTGTTGCTGGACGCCGCGCCCGCAAGCGAGCTCGAATGGTCGGACTTCGACCACATCGCCGAGGGCCGCGATCATATCGAACGCCTGATCCAGGGTGCTCTTCGAACCTCGGCACCGGGCGTGAACATCCTGCTGTACGGCCCGCCTGGGACTGGCAAGACCGAGTTCTGCAAGGTGTTGGCGGAGCGGCTCGGCGTGACTCTCTACAGCGTGGGCGAAGCGGACGACGATGGCGACGAGCCGAGCCGCAGCGAGAGACTGCAGGAGCTGCGGCTTGCCCAGCGCCTGCTGGCCCGTGACCGGAGGTCGCTGCTCCTCTTTGACGAGATGGAGGACCTGCTGTCAGGCTCCGTCTCAAGCGGTCTGTCGCTCTTCGGGCAACCATTTCTCGTCGGTGGCCGGAGTGGAAGCTCCAAGGTCTTTATGCACCGCCTGCTGGAGCGAGCGCCGACGCCGACCCTCTGGGCCATGAACGACGCGAGTTCGGTCAGCAAGGCTATCTTGCGCCGCATGATGTTTGCACTTGAGCTGCGTCCGCCGACCACAGCGGTAAGGGCGCGGATCTGGGCCCGGCAGCTCGAGCACCACGGCATCAAGGCCGGACCCGACGAGGCGCACGCGCTGGCGCGGGAGTTCGCCGCGACCCCTGGCGTGGCCGCCGGCGCCACTGCGGCCGCGCGGATCAGCGGCGGCGGCATCGACACGGTGCGGCGCGGGGTGCTCGGCCTCTCACGGGTGCTCTCCTGCGAGGCACCGCCTCAGGGAGCGCCGCCGCTCTTCGACCCCGCCCTGATTCAGGCCGATACCAACGCGGTCGCGCTGGCGGATCGCCTGGCGGCGAGCGGCGAGCGGCGCGTCTCCCTCTGCCTGCAGGGGCCACCCGGCACGGGCAAGAGCGCCTACGTCCGTTACCTCGCCGAGCGGATGCGTCTGGAAGTCATGCAGAAGCGGGCCTCCGACCTGAAGTCCTGCTGGGTCGGCGGAACCGAGCAGAACATCGCCGCTGCCTTCGCCGAGGCGCGGGATACGGGCGCCTTCCTGATCTTCGACGAGGCGGATTCGCTGCTCGCTGACCGGCGCTTCGCCCACCGGTCTTGGGAAGTCAGCCAGGTGAACGAGATGCTCTCGTGGTTGGAGTGTCACCCGCTTCCCTTCGCCTGCACCACCAACTTCGGCCAGCATCTGGACGCGGCGACGCTCAGGCGCTTCGTCTTCAAGGTGACGCTCGACTACCTCTCGCCGGAGCAGGCCGGGGCGGCCTTCCGAATCTATTTCGGCCTCACCTCGCCTGCGGAGATCGCGACCCTCACCGCGCTGACGCCCGGCGACTTCGCGGTGGTGCGGCGGAAGGCCGCGCTCCTGGGCAGGCTGGAGGAACCGGCGGCGCTCGCCGCCATGCTGAGTGCCGAATGCGCCGCCAAGCCGGACCGGCCCCGGCCGGTGGGCTTCCGGGCGTAGGCGCGGCGATGCCGGGTTCCGCGGGTTCCGCGCGTCACCATCGACCGCTAGGCTGGGGCGCGCGGAGCCTGCGGGGCAGCCTGAGAGCAGTGCGGTGCGTTACGAACGACTGAAGGACATCGTGAAGCTGGCAATCCGGATGCAGGGCCTGCGCGGCGGTGTGACGCTCGACGAAATCCAGGCCGAGTTCGCCGTGGGCCGCCGAACGGCCGAGCGCATGCGCGACGCGGTCGAATGGGCCTTCGGTCCGCTGGAGATCGCGGACGGCGGCGACAACAAGCGCCACTGGCGGCTGCGCTCGGACGCGCTCCGCCGCCTCGCCCCCCTCTCGGCCGAGGAACTGGCGGAGCTTGAGTCCGCAGCCGAGAGCCTGGAGCGCACAGGCTTCGAGGCGCGCGCGGCGGCGCTGCGAGAACTGCACACCAAGCTGCGCGCCACCCAGCGAACCGACTCATTGGCGCGGATCGAGGCCGACATCGAGGCGCTGGTGCAGGCGGAGGGGCTGGCCATGCGTCCCGGCCCCAGGCCGAGCCTCGACAGGGACTTGCTCGCGCGCCTGCGCGAGGCCATTACCACATGCCGCATCGTCGAGGTCCGCTACCTGTCGCAGTCCACGGGCCGGCACAGCCGCCAGCGCATCGAGCCCTACGGCCTGCTCTACGGCAACCGCCCCTTCCTGGTGGGGCGGACGGACTGGAACGACGCCATGCGGCTGTGGCGGCTCGGTAACATAAGCGAGGCGCACGTGACCGGCGAGAGCTTCACGCGCGACCCCGCCTTTGATCTGGAAGCCTACGCCCGGCGTTCCTTCGGCACCTTCCAGGAGGAGCCCGTAAACGTGGTCTTACGCTTTTCGGCAGAGGCTAAGCGCGACGCATCCGCCTTCCTCTTCCACCCGAGCCAATCAATGGAGGAGACCGCCGACGGCACGCTCACGGTCCGCTTCACCGCCGGCGGCATCGACGAGATGTGTTGGCACCTCGTCACCTGGGGCGAGAGCGTCACGGTCGAGCAACCCGCACGCGTCCGCGAACGTCTCGCCGCAATTTGCGGTGGCCTTGTGGCGCATCACCGGAAAGGCACAACTATACCAATCGTTGAAGGGAATGAGAAATGACTGAGCCATTGGATGTTGCAGTAGTCGAAAGTCGATGGTGGAAAGAAGGAAACACCTCTGTACGCGGGTTGTTCGACATTGTTGCAACGATCAAGAAGGGAAATCCTGATAAGTATCACTATGAAATGTTTAACAACGCCCCTTCTCTGAAGGAGATGATCCATCGCGTGTCCAAGAAAGAACACATTCGAAATCTATACATTGCCGCTCATGGATGGGATGATGGTATATGTGGTGCCGAAAGGAAAAACAGAAATGGGATAAGCTGAACGGCTCTGTTGCAAGCTTGGCGAAGGGGCGATGCGTGATCAGGGGGCTTCCTGTTCACCTTATGTTTCTGCGTTGGCCAGACGGTCCTGTAGCAACGCCATCGCCTCGGTCAGAGCGCACGGTCCGAGAGCGAAGGCGCGCTCGACGATCCGGGCCTCGCCGACAATGCCGCCCTGGAGGGCGAACATCCCGGCCTGGCCCTTGCGCAGCGCGCGCATCACCTCGAAGCCCTTGATCGTGGCGTAGGCCGTCTTCATCGTCTTGAACCCGCGCACGGGCCGGATCAGCAGCTTGAGCTTGCCGTGGTCGGCCTCGACGACGTTGTTGAGGTATTTCACCTGCCTGTGCCTCGTGTCCTTCGGGCACTTGCCCTCGGCCTTCAGCTCCGCGATGGCAGCGGCATAGGCCGGCGCCTTGTCGGTGTTGAGCACCTCGGGCTGCTCCCACTCCTTCAATCCTCTCAGCGCCTTGCCGAGGAATCGCTTCGCTGCCCTGGTGTTGCGGGTCGCCGAGAGATAGAAATCGATCGTGTTCCCGAGCTTGTCCACCGCCCGGTACAGATACGCCCACTTGCCGCGGACCTTGATGTAGGTCTCGTCGACGCGCCAACTCCGCGACTGCGGCCGGCGCCACTGCCAGCGCAGACGTTTCTCCATCTCCGGCGCGAAACGCTGCACCCAACGATAGATCGTGGAGTGGTCGACCGCGACGCCGCGCTCGGTCATCATCGCTTCGAGGTCGCGGTAGCTGATCGGATACCGGCAGTGTTACGGTAGGAACGCCGGTTGCCCGACGCCCCCCGTGCAGATCCCCGCATGCGCGCTAACGCACGGGGCTCCTACCTCGGGTGTTTGACGGCAAACCGCTGTTCTGGCCATGGATGCAGGATTTGCAGCGGCGGCCAGAAAGCCGCCGCGACCCTTCCCAGCTTGTCCAGCTTGGTCCGGTCCATCTGCGACCGGCGTCTCAAGACACGCAGCCACATTCGTCGGAGTCGAAATGCAAACCGCTTGAGGGACGGGGAACTGGTCGGGACGGCGTAGTAGTGCAGCCATCCATTCAGAATCTTCCCTAGCCATTTGGCCACCTCATATGGGTTATGGTGCATCCGCCGACGCAGCTCGGCACCGATACGCCGTAGGGTCCGGTCGACCCGCTTGCCCACCGGCTTGCGCCCCAGCCCGAACTTCCCGTTCCTCGTCGTTCGGCAGTAGTGCGTGAACCCGAGAAAGTCGAAGGTTTCGGGACGCCGCTCGCCTCGTGCCCGGCGGTTCTTTTGCGCAAACCGCCCGAACTCGATGAGACGGGTTTTGTCAGGGTGTAGCTCCAGTGAAAACGAGGCCGTCCTTTCCTTCAGGTCGTGTAGAAACCGCTCCGCATCCCGCTGGTACTGGAACCCGACCACGAAATCATCGGCGTACCTCACGATGATTGTGTTGCCTTCGGCTGTTCGGGCGCGCCACTTCTTGTGGAACCACAGGTCGAGGACATAGTGCAAATAGACGTTCGCCAGAATCGGCGAAACAATCGCACCCTGCGGAGTGCCCCGAAGGTCATCCCGCCATTCGCCCCCTTCCATGACGCCAGCATTGAGCCACTTGACAATCAAGCGGATAACCCGCCTGTCGCCGATACGGTGCTCCAGAAACCGGACCAGCCAGTCCCTGTCGATTCGGTCAAAGTACGACCGGATGTCCGCATCGACAATCCATCTGACCCCTCGCCGTTCTATCCCGAAAGCCAGGGCGTCGAGCGCATCATGCGCCCCACGTCCGGGTCGGAACCCATAGCTGAATCCGAGGAACTCCGGCTCGTATATCGGCAAAAGGATGGTCTCCGCCACCGCCTTCTGGACAATCTTGTCCTCCACTGCGGCGATGCCCAGCGGTCGTGTTCCCCCGTCCGGCTTCGGTATCTCTACCCGCCGCGACGGACGCGCCCGGTACGCTCCGCTCTGAACCCGGTCATGCAGGTCGCTCAGCCGTTCGGCCAGACCCTTCCCGTATTCATGCCACGTCACGCCATCCACGCCTGCCGCTGCCTCCTTCTTCAACGAAAAGTAGGCCGCATCGAGCGCTTCCGTCGTGATGTGGTGCAACAGCGCAGTGAGCTTCTCCTTCGGCTTCCTCGTTGCTGCTTGCCGTATCCGCTCCGCCGCTTGTGTCACGCGCGCCCGGCGCTGTGTCCGGTGCGTGCTTTGGCCTCGCGGATTCCCCTTGGTTCCAGCCCTTCCCTCCGTCGGCTCCGCCGGAACCGAGGTCCCTTTGTTCGCCGCCCTCATCGGTACTATGGCCAGATCCGATTGCTCCAACCCGTTCATCATCGATTCGGACTATCTCCTCTCTTCCGCGGCCCCGGTACGACGACCGGGGCGGATTGGAGCCCTCTCAGGTCCCCTGCGTGGACGTACGTGCGTGCCTGGGTTCTTAGACGCCGCGGAGCCCTCGCGCCCTCACGAAAGCGGGCGGTCAGTGTTGCCTTCGGCCGCTGATACAGCCTCGGCACTCCGAATGACCATGTTTCGACGCTCAATAGCCCTGCCCGCACGCGCCGCTACCGACACTTCACATGACACCTCACGATGCCCTGCGCACGGCTCGCGGCGAAGGCGGCTCGTTACACCTTTCCTCCCGCCGGACTTTCACCGGCTATCCACGTCAGAGTTAGCCTGACATTCACCAGCGCACGGCCCAAAGCACGATCTCCCCCCGAAAGTGACGTCCCTTGAAGTCGCTCATGCCTCAACCCCTCGCTCCAGATCACGCAGACAAGTCACCAACCAGCCGGACTTTGCAACAGAGCCATCGGGATCGATCTGGCAAAGAACAGCTTTCAAGCTCACGGTGCGCGGGCGGACGGTTCGGTTGCGTTCCGTAGGAAGCTGAGTCGGGCGAAGATTTTGGATTTTATGGCCTCACAGCCGCGCTGCACGGTAGTGATGGAGGCGTGTGCCAGCGCCCATTACTGGGGCCGGGAGATCGGCGGTCTAGGCCATGCGGTGCGACTGATCCCTCCGGTTTATGTCAAAGCCTACGTCAAGCGGCAAAAGAACGACGCGGCCGACGCCGAGGCGATCTGCGAGGCGGCATCGCGGCCGACCATGAGTTTCGTGACGGTGAAGACGAAGGAGCAGCAGGCGCGGGGCATGCTGTTCCGGACACGCGATCTTCTGGTGCGCCAGCGCACACAGACGATCAACGCGCTGCGCGGCCATCTGGCGGAGTTCGGCGTTGTTGCGCCCAAGGGGCCGGTCCATATCCATCGCCTGGCGTCGGCGCTTGAGGATCAGGTCTCGGACCTGCCGGAGGCGGTCTGCGCGCTGGGTGGCCTTCTGTTTGAGCAGATTGAAGGTCTCAATGGGAAGATCGGAGACTTGGAGCGGGAGATGCATACGGCTGCGCGGCAGGATGAGGACGTGCAACGGCTTATGACCGTGCCAGGGATCGGGCCGATCACCGCGATGGCGATCCAAGCCTTCGCGCCGCCGATGGAGAGCTTCCAGCGGGGTCGCGACTTCTCTGCCTGGCTGGGCCTCGTACCGCGCCAGCACACGACCGGCGGCAAGCCGAGATTGGGCAAGATATCGAAGATGGGTCAGCGCGATCTTCGGCGGCTGCTGATCACGGGCGCCATGGCGGTTGTCCGCTGGTCGGTCCGGCGTGGCAGGACAGACGATCCGTGGCTCGCCAGGATGCTGGCGTGCAAGCCGCGGATGCTTGTCGCAGTGGCGCTGGCCAATCGAATGGCGCGTATCGTCTGGGCGCTGATGACGAAGAAGGAGATCTACCGGGCTCCCGCGCTCGAAGCCGCCTGAGAGGGTGGCAAAGCGCGGGTAGCTGTCGGGGATGCGGGCAGGTCGGAGGACAGGCAAGGGCAAACGGTCGACGAGACGGGATCGGGAAAACCAGCTTTGCGCGGAGAGCTTTCGAGCTCGCTCAAGCGATTTGGACCCGGTCCGCGCATCTCCATGAGGGCCCGCGGCGTGTGACGTGCCGCATCGAGAGGCCGGACACACGACAGCACCTGACCGAATTTGCCGAGCCGACCAAAGAAACCGCTTGCGTCTACGGGGGCGTCCACACACGCGCAGATTGGACGCCGATCGGCGTGGTAACACGTTGATTCTCTTCGATTCCGGAGGGTCAAACGGCGACGCCGAAGAACAACACCGTCGACCGCTTGCGAGCTACAAGCCCATGACCGCTGCGATAGATTGCCCGACTCTCTCGGCCGCTGCCTCGATCTCGCGATCTCCCAGATGGGCGTAGCGCAGCGTCGTGCGCACATCGGAATGTCCGAGCAGTCGCGACACCACTGGTACCGGCACTCCGTTCATCACCGCGTGGCTGGCATGCGTGTGCCGGAGGTCGTGAAGGCGAACGTCCTCAATGCCGGCTTCCCGCCGGGCGCGATCCCAGAACGCAAGGTTGCGGCTGCGTGGCAGGGCGGGGTCTCTCGGGGATGGAAAGACGAAGGGGCTTGCGCCGCGTGGCCTGCGTTCGAGGATCCGCCGGGCCTGGGTATTGAGGGTAACCGTCCTCGGCCCCGTCTTGCTGTCCGCGAGGACCAATTTGTCGCGATCG
Organism: Alphaproteobacteria bacterium; assembly: GCA_965262755.1. GTDB lineage: Bacteria > Pseudomonadota > Alphaproteobacteria > UBA828 > UBA828 > WTGU01. Next base: position 5,167,405 of record OZ253557.1, read on the forward strand.
ACCTCCGACCAGCGCAGTCGGACGATCTCGCTTCTGCGGCATCCGGTCAGAAGCAGGAGCCGGATGATGTCCGCCTGCTCTCGCCTGCTGTCGCGGGTCTGCCCGTCCAGGACGCGATGGAGCCGAGCGACCTCTTCGCGGGACAGAAAGCGCGTGAGCATCCGTCTCGGGTTCCTTTTCACGTCCCGCGCCGGGTTGGTTTCGAGGTGACCGCGGGCGATCGCGAAGTTGATGATCTGCGTGAGAAGGTCGAGCGCGTGATTGGCATTGCCGGGAGCGGTCCGGCTGAACCGGTCGAACCATCGCCCGACCTGGGCCGGGGCAATGCGGTCGAGCGGCTTCGAGCCGAAGGCCGGCAGCAGCTGGCGGTCGAGCACGGACCGGACGCCCTTTCTCGTGGACGGCTTGTATCCGTCGAAATGGGCTTCCTTCCACGCGCCCTCGACGAAGTCCCGGAACAGCGGAGCCACGCGCCTGGGCGCGCCCGTCGCTTCCGGTTCCGCCTTGCGCGCATGGCATTCCCGGCGGACCTCCGCGACGGTCTTCAGCGACACCGGACCAAGAGAGACCCGCCTAGACCGCCCGCCGGTGTCCTCCAACAGGACATAGCTCCGCCCGCCGGACGGCCGAACCCGGACGCCGAGGCCGACGACAAGGCTGTCCCAAACCGTATATTCCCGCTCGCGGGGGCGGAGACGGGCGATAGCGGCATCGGCGAGCCGCATGTGCTCCCTGCCGGCCATGGGTCAGGCTTCCAGGACGGTGCCGACGGTCTCGGCGGCGTCCATCACCGTTTTGTCGGCGAGGTGCGTGTACTTGAGCGTGGTTTCCGGATTCCGGTGACCGAGCAACCTGGCGATGGTGAGGACGGTCTCGCCCTGCCGCAGGGCAACGCTGGCATGGGTATGGCGGAGATCGTGAAGGCGAACACCGCGCAACCCGTTTTCGGCGCGGACCTCGTTCCAAAAACGCTCCAGCCAGCCCTTGTTCCTCGGCCCTCGGCCGCGCGGCGCCGGGAATACCCACTGCCCGGTACGGTCCAGCCCGTCGAGGACGTCTCGGGCCGGCTGCGACAACCAGACGGTGCGGGGCCCGGTCTTGCTGTCGCGGAGAAAGAGGTGACCCTCGCGGTAGTCGGACCAGCGGAGCGTCAGGATCTCGGTCTTGCGGCATCCCGTCAGCAGGAGGAGCCGGACCACGGCGACCTGCTCGGGCGACGTGTCCGCATGGGCCGACAGTGTTGCGGACAGGCAGCGTATCTCGTCGTCGGACAGGAAGCGCGCCCGCCCCTTGCGGCGGTAGCGCCGGATGCCCCGGCGGGGGTTGGAGCCCTCCGGCCGAAGACCCATGGCTTCCGCCTGGCTCATGATGACGGAGAGCACCGGCATGGATCTGTCCGCCGCGACAGGCGTCGCGCGGAGAGAAGCGAACCAGTCCCGGACATCCCGCCGATCGATGTCGTCGATCCCGCGGCCCGCGAAACGGGGCAGGATCTGGTTTTTCAGATAGCACCGGTTCACCTCCAGCGTGCGCGGCTTCCAGACTCCCGCGTAGCGCTCGAACACGGTCTCGGCGATAGCCTCGAAGAGGGTCTCGGCGGGATCGCGGGGCGCTTCCTCTCCGCGCCGGATCGCGGCGATCGTTTGCGCGGCGCGCGACCGTGCTCCGTTCACGCTCGTGGTCGCTGCGTCGCCGACGATCTTCCAGATGCGTTCTCCTTGATGCTGGCAATGAACGAAGAAGCGTTTGCGCCCGGAGGGCAGCACCCGGATGCCGAAGCCTCTGAGTTTGCCGTCACGGATGTCGAAAGCGGTCTTGCGCGGGCGGAGCGCGTTGACGCGGGCGTTGGTCAGGATGACCCTGGACATGAACATTCTCCCGATTGCGGTTGCAGCCGGGGAAGCGGGAGTTGCGCAATCCGTTCCGCTGCAACAATTGTCAGGAGAAAAAACGACCCTTTATCAGATAGTTAGCACCGAAGGTGCGTGAGGTGATGTAAGAAATATTCGGCGGGTGCGGACGGTGGAGCCATGGAGAGCTCAAGCGGTCCGCGCCCGCTGGCGTACGCATGAGTTCGAATGAATCCGCTCACGATATGCTTACGAATGTCTCCGGCAACCATTGGTTGCCAGCAGTATTGGAGGGGAAATCTAAACGAATTCAATGCCAAAGGACCGTTTTTGTGGACGAGCCACGGTCTGCCAGACAAGTGGGCCGAAAAGCGCACCGGTGCCTGCGGTTGAGGCCCGCATCGTGCGCTCCGCGCGCGTGGCCGCGCGACGCGGGCGGGTGCCTGGGCGCGACCCGAAGGGCGCCGCTGTCCATGACCCTGGTGAGAAATGCGGGCTGGGGGGAGTTCGTGGAGCCGGGTCTGGGGCGCGTCGGCGATGCAGGCGAGGACATGCAACTGGTCCGCCGGGCCTTCGAGAAGAAGCGCGGCGGCTACGGGGCCGAGATGTTGCTCGGCGCCGGATATTAAGTGAGCATCGAGGACAACGAAGTCATCGGCTCGGCGACGGTTCGCGTCCAGCCCTTCCGCAGAGGTTATACCCACGAGTGGCTGACGAACGAGCTTGCCGCGATCGATGCCGCCCAACTGCCGGACCATGAACGTGACTCATTCGGATCAGGCGCTGGCAACCCGCTTCCTGGATGTGGTCGAGCACGACATCGTTCCTCTGACGCGGGCGGGCGTAGAGCGCGGCGACAAGGTGTTCGGCGGGGCGATCCTCCGCAAGTCGGACCTGTCGCTCGTCATCGCTGGAACCAACTGTGAGACCGTGAACCCGCTATTCCACGGAGAGGTAGCCACCCTGAACGCGTTCTTCGCGCTGTCCGGGCCGGCGCGTCCTGCACCTGAGGATTGCCTGTTCCTGTCGACCCATGAGCCCTGCTCGTTATGCCTGTCGGCGATCACCTGGGCCGGGTTCGACAACTTCCACTACCTCTTCGGCTACGAGGACACCCGAGACGCCTTCAACATCCCCCATGACCTGAAGATCCTGAGCGAGGTCTTCCGCATCGAGAACGGAGACTATGCCCGCGAGAACGCGTTCTGGCGAAGCCGATCCATTGACGATCTCATCGGCCGCGAGGGCGAAGATCTGAAGAGGCGGATCCGCCGCCTTCGATCGCTTTATGACGAGCTCTCCTCCGTGTACCAGGCGTCGAAGAGGGGCAGCGACATCCCGCTGCGCTGACGAGAGCGGCCAGGCGCCCGCCGCGCACGGCATTATCCATCTGCCGTAGCCGCTGGGACTCTCGCGGAGATTGACGTGCGGCATTCACCCTGATCGCTGCGCCATAGAAGCAAGCCTCCGCTGAAGGCCGTAATCTATGCGGCGATCCGGTCGAGCACGTCGGCAAGTCAGGCCTGCGGGCCGACGTCGTTCAACTTGGCGGTGCCAATGTGGGTGTACATCACCGCCGCCCGCATGCCGCCTCAACCGTAGCTCCAGCTACGCTCTTCGGCCCGCTCCTGGCGGATCGAACGCCTGGGCGCATCGTGCGCTCCGCGCGCGTCCCGCGCGACGCAGGCCGCGACCGCGGTGAGAAGTCCGGGCTACCGCTTAAAGAGCTTCCGGTCCTTGCGCTTGTGCCACGCCACCGCGAGCGGCATGAACCAGGGGCGGCCGGTGTAGAACGGCTTGGTCGGGAAGGGCCGCCCGTCGAAGGCGGACTTGGCTTCCGGGTCGCCCAGCACCCGGAGCGCGGACTTGTGGCCGAGATAGGTGCCCATGGGCACGCCGGACCCGCACCAGCCCATGGCGTACTCGACGCCGTCGTGGCTCCCGGTGTGGGGCATCATGTCGAAGGTGAAGGCGGTCTTGCCGGTCCAGCAATGGCTGATCTTCACGCCTTCGAGCGCGGGCACGATGTGCACCATGGCATCGCGCAGGGTGCGTGCCTTGCGTTCGAGATCGGCGGGCGGCTCGGCGCTGAGTCCGCCGAAGAGGATCCGCGTGCCGTCCTCGTTGGGCCGGATCCAGCAGGGCGAGTAGCGGTGCTCGAGCATGGGCCGGCCGCCGGGCGCGATGTCCTCGACCCGCTCCGGGGGCAGCGGCTCGGTCGCGATCATGAAGGCATCCACCGGCACCACGCGGCGGCGCAGCCATTGCGCGGCCTTGGGCGTGTAGCCGTTGGTCGCCACGATCACGTGCCCTGCCCGCACCGTGCCGCGCGGCGTCGAGATGCGGAAGCCGCTGCCGCTGCGCTCGATGGCCTGCACCGGGCAGTGGCTCACGATCTCGGCGCCCTCGCGCGTGGCCCGCTCCAGCAGGCCCGCGTGGTAGAGGCCCGCGTGGATCGTGCCGTTGCCGCGCAGGATCTGGCCGCCGTGGTAGCGTCCCTTGCGGTAGACCGCCGGCGCCTCGTCGGGCTCGACCATCTCCGCGTCCACCGGGACCCCGTCCTCCCGCATCATGGCGAGGTCGTGCGCGAGGCCGTCGAACACGCGCTTGGAGGGCGCCGCGATGAAGCGCCCGGTGTTGCGATAGAAGCAGGCGATCTGCTCCTTCTCGATCAGGGACGACGCGTAGTCATGGGCGGCGATCGCCGCGCGGCAGACCTCAGCCGCGCGCTCCCGCCCGAGCTTCGGCACCATCTCGCCGTACTTGTGCCAGACTTGGCGGCCGAGATAGCCGGCATTCCGGGTGCTGGCCCCGTGCCCTGCGGCCTCGGCATCGAGCACCACCGCCTCCCCGCCCCGCCGCGCGAGCGTAAGCGCGGCGGAAAGCCCGACGTTTCCGGCACCCACGATCACCGTCTCCGCCTCCGCCGGCGGCCCGGCGTCCGTTGCCTCCGGGCGCGGCGCCAGATCCCACCAATAGGGCGTCGCCTTGAAATCCGCCGTCAGCACATCGCCGCTCGCCATCGCACCCTCCGGCCTTCGGCGCGGCACAGTACCGCGGCTAAGGCGTCCAATACTATAACGCAGCGTTACGTGAGCAATGCGATATCGGCGACGGATCGCTTCCCCACCTTTACGAAAACGAGCCTACGCCTTTCCTGAGCCGTCACTAGTGTTGTGTCCCAGAGATATATGAGCAAAGTCTCTGGACTTTTGCGAGTATTGAGTCTGCGGTTGCGGTCCACATGAAAGGAGTGGCTTTGGCGTTGTAGTGGTGGACGAAGAGATCGATCTTGTTCACCAGTTCGCTGACGTTGGAGAACGAGCCGCGTCGAATGGCCGTTTGAGTGATGATGCCGAACCAGCGCTCGACCTGGTTGAGCCACGAGGCATAGGTGGGTGTGTAGTGGATGTGGTATCGCGGTCGCCTTGCGAGCCAAGCTCTGACCTTCGGGTGCTTGTGGGTGGCGTAGTTGTCGGCGATGAGGTGAACGTCGAACGGTTCGGGGACGTTGGCGTCGATGTGGCGTAGGAAGGCGAGAAACTCCTGGTGGCGATGGCGCTTCTTGCACTGGGTGATGACCTGTCCGGTGGCGATGTCGAGGGCGGCGAACAGGGTGGTGGTGCCGTGACGGACGTAATCGTGGGTGACCCCTTCGACGTAGCCCAGCCCCATCGGCAGCATCGGTTGGGTGCGGTTGAGCGCCTGGACCTGGGTTTTCTCGTCGACACAGAGCACGACGGCGTGGTCGGGCGGGTTGAGATAGAGGCCGACGATATCGCGCACCTTCTCGACGAAGAAGGGGTCGTTGGAGAGCTTGAAGTAGCGCTGGCGGTGGGGTTGGATGGCGAACAGACTGAACCAGCGTTGCACGGTGCTCTTGGAGACGCCGCTTTGCTCGGCCATGGCGCGCACGCTCCAATGGGTGGCGCCATCGGGTGGTTTGGTCTGGAGCGCGGTGTTGATGACCTCGGCGACCCGTTCATCGTCATGGGTTCTGGGCCGGCCCGCGCGCAGTTCATCGTGCAACCCCTCGATCCCTTGCATGCGATAGCGCTTCCGCCACTTGCCAACGGTGGCATCGCTCAGGCGCATGCGCCGGGCGATCGAGGCGTTCGCCTCGCCCTGGGCGCAGGCGAGAACGATTTGCGCACGCCGCACCACTCCATGAGGCAAGGAGCGAGAGTTGGCGAGGCTGAGGAGCTGATCTTTCTCGTCGTCCGTGAGAACGACGGGTTCGATGGGGCGACCACGGGGCATGGGCAGACTCCTGACAGGAAACTGCCCATACATATATCATCTATCTCTGGGACATCACACTAGCGTCCTGCACACATCTTCCCCCAACTTATGGACGCAACATGCCATTGGGAGCAGACAAAGAGAACAAATCAACGAGCGTATATTCCCTAACTCTAATTTCCGTGAATTGCGTCAAATACTAAGGCAGATCTTAGCAGCCCGATATCCTGAGTAGTCAACGCGATTATCCCCCGGGTTGTGAAGGGCATACCAGCCCGAGCTCCACGTAAACACTCTTCAGCAATGAGCCACTCTCCCTATATTTGCATAGAAACGCATGGGTGCGCTCTAACACTCTTTCTGAACCAGGCAACTCGTTAACATCTTCAGTCACGAGCGAAGTTAAAATCTTTCTGAACGCCTTCGAGTCTATCTCATTCAAGTTCTCAGTATCTCGAACCAAGTTTGACACTTCTGCTTCAGGCCGCTCCTCAAGGTAACCAATTAGCATCTCGTGTACCAAGTACAACTCGGGATAACCAGAGATAGTCGCTCTGTCTGCAAATTCTCTATACCTACGGTAAGTCTCTTTCATAGAACCAGTCTCCGAGAGCCAAGAACGCGGAGCGCCTGCATCTGCAAGCAAACGGTGACCTAACACCAGAATCATTGCCTGTAGCGCTACATCGCTCTCCAGCAACAAGTCTGGAGCTGCGATTCCAAGAATTTCGACAAAGTCTATTCTATTCGCCGCAGCAAAATTCTTTGCCGCGGTTTCCACAGAAAATAGTAGCCTCTTTCTACTAATTTCATCCGGGGCATTCTTGTAAAGCGCTTCAATTGTCTCGATAATAGAAGTCGCCTGCAATACACTAAACGAATCCCCCGAGTCTAATCTAAGTACATCAAAGTTCAAGCTAGTCACGTCAGTATCGAACTGCAATTCATCCAACCTTCTGTTCCACTCCGCATTTTCGAATTCCACAACGTTTCTAGCTGTTTTCTCCGCAGTCTTCTCGAACGTCTCCCCGATTTCCCCGTAGAAGAAGCCGAATAAACCCGTCAAAAGTGTCGCCGTTACAGCCAGTACTGCTAGAATGAGATTCCAACTCCGCGTCGTACGCTGCCTAATACTTTGGTCGATACGCTTATCTACAGAATCCAGGAACAATCTGAATACTTGAGGGTTGTTGAGAATGTTGCCAAGTTCAGCTCCGGGAATGTCTCTCATCCCGTGGGCAGCAGGACCTTCAGTATCACCGTGGACGCTCATGAGCATTTCCCTCCCGAATGGTTGGAATGAGCTACAGCTCCTTTCACAGGGCACCTGTGAAAGCCCATCGGGCTGTTCGCAGGCTGGATGTCGACCACATATCAGGCACCTGTGTGCTTGCTCCTAATGCGGAATTGCTACTGATAGCTATCTTAACGCTGCGCAGAATGAGTCTAGCTCCCTGACTGTCCACCCTTCCGATAACTCAGATAGATCGATGCAAGCGTAGTACGAGTGGATGCTTTAGGACCGCCGCACTCTGCGGCGGCTAACAGCATATGCGGATGTAGCTCGTGCATTGCCCTGCGTCCCTTTGTCGCTCAGTGCCTCGTGCATCACCCCGAATAACGGGTAACATATCTTGGTAATCTGTGATACTCTTAGCTTGTTATTACCAATGGCCAAAAGCGCGTTTTACAGTAACGTGGCGTCGGAATATGCGCCCAGTATTTTCTTCATAGAGTTATGCCTAGATGTTCCATGTAAGCTATCCGCAATTAGGTTCATGGGAGGAATCCTTGCCAGATGGAACGGTTAAACACTTTTCCACTCCGCTCTTCGTATAGGTGCTCTTCGTATAGATTAAGTGGTTGCAAAGCGGTGAATTGTGGCTTGCCGCCGTTTCGATCCGCTACACATGGACGGGTCGCTAGTATGCCTCCTGTCGACGTACCCGCTACGAGATCGAACATGTCGACTTTGCGATTTTGAGTCTGCTCCTCTACGGCGGTTAATACGACTGTTGGAGTACTTCCTCGGACTCCGGCACCAACGATGAAAGGTATTTTGGACATTTCGAATTAATTTCCTCCAGATCAGTTAACCTATTGGCACTATCGTCGAAGTGAAGTCGACATTCCTATTGTTGACCTTCAAATGGACAATTCGGTTGACGTATTCCAGATATCGCGAGTTCTTGTTACGGGAGTAAAACCATGAAAGCAGTTGCGAGGTATAGCCAGCGCATGCTGCAAGCGATTTCGGTTTTGGCGAATGGCCACTTAGAAGCAGGATCATGCGGCTTGGTGTCTTTTCGAAGAGCGTCGCGCAAGTCCAGACAACGCAGTTGTGGGGGCAGCAGAAGAAGTCGAGTACGCGAGAAGGATGGAGGCGACAGCGTTGGGCTGCGGCCCTGCTACAGCGGGATCAGCGTGGTTTCCACCGTTACCCCCACTGCGGACATTGCGTGGATCTACACGACCGCATCGACCTGCGGTTCGGGAGAACGGTCGTATTGCCCGCTGGGGCTTGCCACCGTGCACGGCGGCGGCGCTCGGCGGATACGAGGGTATCGCTGTCATCGTCATTCCTGATAGCCCGAATCGGACATGTGCCATACGCGTAGTATTTAGTATGATATACCAATAGAGATATTATCTCCAATCGAATTGGCATTGCCTATGAGGGGCGTCGCAGGCGTACTGGCCCGCTCAGTTGGAAGACGCCATGGGGCCAACCCGGGGGCGATGGCTCAGAAGTGACCAAGGCAGCCCGTCATGCGATCAGCACCGACGGCATGGGGCGCGGGCCGTCCGGCCGCTGGGCACGGAGCCCTATTGACAGACCGCGGTTCAGGCTGCCAGCGTCGCGCCGGGCTGGCTATTCTATAGGGGCATAGCCGCCTACGGCCGGCTGCGAGCGAGGACGGAGGCTGGGGAGATGATGGGACGCGTCGGAATACGCGGCGTGCTGGCCACTGCCCTGATGGTTGCGGGAATCGCGGGAAGCCCGCTTGCCGACCCCAAGGGCGTCTGGCTCAGCGGGTCGGGCAAGTCCCACGTGAAGCTAGGCCCCTGCGAGGACGACAACGAGAAGCTGTGCGGCGAGATCGTGTGGCTCAGGAGCCCTCTCGGCAAGGACGGCAAGCCCAGGCGCGACATCCACAACGACAACAAATCGCTCCGCGAGCGGCCGATCATGGGCCTCCGCGTGCTGTGGGACCTGGAGGACGATGGCGGCGGCGAGTGGGACGACGGCGAGATCTACAATCCCGAGGACGGCGAGACCTATGACGCCGAGATGGAAGAGGTCGACGCCAACACGCTCAAGGTGAGAGGCTGCGTGTGGTTCCTCTGCAAGACGCAGACCTGGGAGCGGGTGGAATAATCGGACGGCTTCGTCACCCGGGCTCTATGTAATTTCCCTCAGGCGCCGGGCGCTCGCTCCGCTCGCTTGGCTTCGCGCTACGCGCGCGGCGCGGTCGCGCCGTCCGGGCCTGCGGCCCGGTTCATATCCCTCAGACGCCGGGCGCTCGCTCCGCTCGCTTGGCTTCGCGCTACGCGCGCGGCGCGGTCGCGCCGTCCGGGCCTGACGGCCCGGTCCTCCTAACATCAAATACCTTGCCGGTGGCCGTTCGAACGCTCAGCCCGGCGCGGCGCCCTTCAGCCAGCGCGCGAGCGCCTTGTCGGGATCGGCGATCTCGGCCACCGAGGCGTACCAGTACACCTCCCAGCCCGCCTCCGGCAGCCCGGTGAAGATCATCAGGTTGAGGGGATAGGCCTCGCTGTCGGTGCAGCGCCGAAAATCGTCGCGGAACAGGAACACCGGCTTCTCCCACGCGATCGCCATGCCGAGCTCCACCATCACGCCTTCGTCCGGCGGGCAGCCGTTCACCACGGCGAAGATCCCGTCGGCGTCGCGCACGTCGCGCAGGTCCGCCTGGCCGATCTGCCAGGCCCAGCCGGCGGCGGCCTTGTCGATCTGGTTGTTGCGGGCGAAGGGCTCCCACACCTCGGCGCCGAGCGCCTCCAGCGCCGCGACCAGCGCCTGGAGCGGCCCCGCGTTCTGCTGGGCGGAGAAGCCGTAGGGGTTCGCCAGGTAGAGCGTCTTGGCCGCGGGCATGGCGCCGTCCCACTCAAGCCGCCGCGCGCCAGCGGGCGATGGCGGCCTCAAGGCCGGAGCGCGGGCTGGTCAAGAGCGGGATCGCGATGTCGGCGCAACGCGAGAGCGCCGGCGTCATGGAGGCCTGGGCGAGCACGATGGCATCGGCCGAGGACGCTGCCTCGTGCAGGCCCTCGGCAATGATCCTCTCGTGGCCCTCCGCATCGCCCGCCACCAGCCGGGCGCGCGCACCGGCGAAGACGACGGAGCCGATCTCGACCTCCTTGCCGGCGCGGCGCGCGGCGTCCGCGACGAGATCGGCGGTGGGCCCTATGGTGGTGGCCAGCGTCGCCGCGACGGTGATGCGCCGCCCGGCCTCGACCGCCGCCTCCGCCATGGGCCGGTCGACCCGGAGGATCGGCACTTGAGCCTCTGCCGCCGCATCGTCGGCACCCGGGCCGACCGTCGAGCAGGTGCAGAGCACCACGCATGCGCCCTCCGCCGCCTCCAGCAGAGCGTCTCGGGTGCGCGCCCTGATCTCGTCCGTCAGCGTGCCCGCGTCGATGGCATCCGTGAGCAGCGCCGCCTGAACCATGTGACGGACCGGAACGTCGGGGTCGATCTCGGCGCGCAGCTCGTCGAACAGGTCGGCGAGCGCCGCCACCGTGTGCACCATGACCAGATCGCCGCTCATCGCCCGCTCCTTCGCCGCCTTGCGCCGCCGGCCGTCCCTACCAGATGACGCGGATATGCAAAAGCGCTCACGCCCGCCAGACGACCGGGTACTGCGGGTCCTCGTGGAAGGGCTCGCCGGTGCTGAGCGTCGTTGGATGCTTCGGGAATTCTGCCGGCGGCTCGCGCAGGATGAAGCGGACGTCATCGCCGAGCCACCGATGGGTGATGGTTCGTCGGCGCGTATCGCGCGTCAGGTTGTTGCGGCCCTGGTGCACCACCAGCCCCTGGAAGAAGATGCAGTCCCCCGGCTCCAGCTCCCACGAGACGATGTCGTAGTCTTCGCGCGTGGCCTCGATGTCCGGGCAGCGCTCGAACTGGGCGCTCGGATGTCGGCTGCCGTCCAGCATGCTGTCGAAGGGCGCGAACCAGCGGCCCCAGCGGTGGGAGCCGCGCACGAACTCCAGCGTCGTCTCCGGCGTGATCGGGTCGAGCGGGATCCAGTTGGAGCAGAGCTGCTGGCCATCCACCGCCATGTAGGGCTGGTCCTGGTGCCAGCGGGTGAGGTCTTCGGTGCCCGGCTCCTTGACGAATATCTGGTCGTAGAAGAACGTGATGGTGGATGCCCGCGAGAGTGCGGCGGCGATCGCGGCGCACGGCCCCTCCAGGGCGAACGCCCTCATCTGCGGCACATGTCGCCAGAGGTCGAAATCGTTGAAGAAGAGGCCGGGGTCCGAATCCGCCGTGTAGACCTCGACATGGGGTCCGGGCGCGGCCATGTCGGCGGCGACGCCATCCCGCAGGCGTTCGATCCACTCGGGGCTGATGACGCCGCGCAGGCACACCGCGCCATCGTTGTTATAGGCGTCGATCTCGGCCTGCGTCGGCATCATGGCGCGCTCCTCCGTCGCCGCGGGCGAGTGTACCGCAGCGCGCACCGAGCGAGCCAATCCTCATCGTCCTCGTTCCACCCCGATGCCTTCACTTGAATTGCGGCGCTCACGTGCGCACCTATGCCGGCAACGCGACGTGTTCGGATTCGCGTGTCCGCGCGCGAAGAGGTGGATTGAGGGAGCAAGCAATGGTCGGCAAGGGATTGGCGAAGCGGCTCGGGATAGTGCGCGGCAGGGTCGGCCGGGTGGGCCTGACCGCCGCCGCGCTGCTCGCCGTGGCGGTGATCGCCGTCGGCTGCGAGACGGCGCCACCGAGCCGCGACAGCGCTCCCCCCTCCTTCGCCGCGCTGCCGCCGCTGGTGTTCGACCTCGGCCGGATCGAGGTCGTCGAACGCCCGACCGCGCCGCATCCCGACGATGTCGCGCACCTCTTCCCCACCCCGCCGGCCGTCGCGATCGCGCTCTGGGTGACGGACAGGCTGCGGGCGAGCGGCACCGCCGGCGCACTCCGGGTCACGGTCGACGAGGCCAGCGCCAGGTCGACACGGCTCGAGACCAACGCCGATCTCGAAGGCCTGTTCACCAAAGAGCAGGCGGAACGGCTGGACTTGCGGCTCCGCGTCACCATCGAGGCGATCGATGCGAGCGGCGCCGTAAACGGCAGCGCCTCAGCCGACGCCAAGCGCTCCCGCACATTGCCGGAGGGCATCACCCTCGCCGAGCGCGAACAGCTCTACGACGAGACCGTGCATGCCCTTCTTTACGACTACAACGCCAGCCAGGAGCAGGCGATCCGGCAGTACCTGCACCTCTATCTGCGTTGAGGCGGACGCAGTATAATCCCCATCGCTGTCCCTCTGAAATGGGGAGCCCAAACCGAATCTGTCTCTTGCGTGACGCTGTACTGAATTGCGGAGGTCTAATCTGATGAATTCTTGGTGGGTCAACCACAATGTGACTGCACAACAGGAAATTGAAGGTGACTATCTGTGGTCCCCGAAGAGGATGAAAGATGGTCGGAAAAGTCAGTTCTATGACAACATGCGAGAGGCAAATCCCGGAGATCGAGTTGCATCTTTCGCTAAATCTCAAATTGGTCATTTCGGAATAGTGACTGGACCGACGCGCAGCGCCATTACGCCCATTGAATTTGGCAGTGCCGGCGAACTGTGGGATAGCGATGGTTGGCGTGTCCCGGTACGTTGGCATAGTCTGAGTTCGCCTTTTCGTCCGAAAGTTCACATCGAAAAAATACGCCCCCTCCTGCCTGAACGGTATTCGCCCATTCGCGGTAATGGAAACGGAAATCAGTGTGCTTATCTTTGCAGGATTGACTCGGAACTATTTGACTTGCTCATGCAAATAGACCAGACTAATTTCGGGAAATGCGAATCTGACGAGAACTTGTAGACTCGTGAGTAGAGAGATGGCCTAGCTGAATCAAGTCTTGAAGCCTAGATTACAGTAAGTGACCTCCAGAATTGAATAGAACAGAGGGGGGCTTTCAAGTACGAGTGTAACAGCGGCGTATCCGACGCAATGCTGGGAGAACCGAACCGCGCTAACAGGCGAATATCGTTTCAGATAAATCCGCGTGTACGAAGGTGCGCGCGTTGTTGTTTCTCCGGTCGGTCGCCCGACAACTTTCGGCACCTTACTTGGCGTGTGACTTCCCCTATCCTCCCACCACCGCCTCCAGTGCCTCGCCTGCCGCATCCACCGCGGCGGCATCGACATCCAGGTGCGTCACCGCGCGGAGCCGGTGAGGGCCCATGGCGCCGATCAGCACGCCCTTGGCCCTGAGCGCGTCCGATAGCGCGGCGGCGCTGAGCCCGGTCTCGGCACAATCGAAGAAGACCAGATTGCTGTCGACTCGGGTCTGGTCGAGGGTGAGCCGGGGCAGCGCACGCACGGCATCGGCGAGGGCGCGGGCGTTGGCGTGATCCTCGGCGAGGCGCGCGACATGGTGGTCGAGCGCGTAGAGCCCGGCGGCGGCGAGGATGCCGGATTGCCGCATGGAGCCACCGAGGCGCTGCTTCCATTGCCACGCAGCCTCGATGAAAGCGGCGGAACCGGCCAGAACGGCACCCACCGGGCAGCCGAGCCCCTTGCTGAAGTCCACCCAGACCGAATCGAACGGCGCGGCGAAGCGGGCGGCGTCCACGCCTGCTTCCACGACCGCGTTGAGAAGCCGGGCGCCGTCCATATGGAGCAGCAGCCCGTGCGCCTTCGCCGTCTCGCCCACCGCCTCGATGGTCTCGAGCGGCCAGATCGTGCCGCCGCCCTGATTCGAGGTCTGCTCCACCACCGCGAGCCGCGAGCGCGGCGCATAGCGGTTTACGGCGCGGACCGCATCGGCGAGCTGCTCGGGCGAATAGACCCCGGCCTCGCCGTCGAGAGCGCGGACCATGGCGCCGGCGAGCGCCGCCGGGCCGCCGCCTTCGGCGGTGATGATGTGGGCGGTGCAGTCGCAGATCACTTCGTCGCCGGGGCGGCAATGGACCAGCAGCGCGATCTCGTTGCACATGGTGCCGGACGGGAGGAAGACGGCGGCCTCCTTGCCCAACAGGGCCGCGACGCGCGCCTGAAGCGCGTTGACCGTGGGGTCTTCGCCGCGCTGCTCGTCGCCGACCTCGGCCTCGGCCATGGCGTGGCGCATGGCCGCCGTCGGCCGCGTCACCGTGTCGCTCCTGAGATCGACGTGATTGCCCGTCATGCCACCCTCTCCTCAATTGTTAATTGGCGCCTGTCGCCGAGCAATGATGCCACCGAGCCGGCGTCGCCTACAGCCCTACTTGAACGGACCCCTATTCTCTCCCGGCGTTCGCCTATGCGTTGCTCGCCCCAGTCGCTATGGTCGGATGCCCTGCCGACGACGCGGCGGGGTCATCCGCGACCGTCACCGATCGATGCCGACGTCCCTTGAGGCAATAGCATTGGGTTTGAGTGCGACCAGCGTTGGCGCCGTTGTCCGTAACGAGGCCCGCGCGTGGCCCGGACGATGCGAAACGCCGCACCGTCGGTGCTCTCAATAGCGCGTGCAGGCCGCCGCTCCCTCGTCCGCCGTGCCGCCCCACGAGCATGGCTATCGCTGGGCCATGCTGGGCGGGGTGTGGCTGATCTATTTGGGGTTCGGCCTCCTGTCGGTGGCGATGGCGCCGCTGGTCGACCCCATCAGCCGCGATCTCGGCCTGAGCTACACCACCATGGGCGCCATCCTGGGCGCCTGGCCCCTGGTCTACATTGTGGCGGCAGCGCCTTGCGGGGCTTTCGTAGACCGCGTCGGCCTAAAGTGGTCGCTGTTTCTCGCCGTTCTCGTCATTGCCGCGTCGGGCGGATTGCGCGCCGTCGCCTTCGACGCCGCGACTCTGTTCGTGGCCGTCGGGCTCTTCGGCATCGGCGGCCCGCTCATTTCCATCGGCGCGCCGAAGGCGATCGCGCAATGGTTCCAGGGCGCGGAGCGCGGGCTCGCCATGGGCGTCTACATCACCGGTCCCGCGCTCGGCAACATGCTCGCGCTGGCCCTGACCAACAGCGTGCTGATGCCGCTGACGGGCGGGAACTGGCGCCAGGTCCTGTTGATCTATTCGGGCTTCATCCTCATCACCGGCCTCGCCTGGTTCCTGCTGGGGAGCCACCCCATCAACCGCGTGGTGGAGCGCGCCGGGCGCCATCGCGAGACGGTCGCGGGCCAGATGGCCGTCTTCGCACGGCTGCTGCGCCTGCCGAGCATCCAGGCCATCCTGGCGATCAGCATCGGCGCCTTCTTCTTCCATCACGCTCTGAGCAACTGGCTGCCGGAGATCCTGCGCACGGGCGGCATGGCGCCGGACGTCGCCGGTATCTGGTCGGCGGTACCGACCGCCATCGGGATCGTCGGCGCGCTGCTGATCCCGAGGCTCGCGACGCCGCCCAGGCGCTTCGCGATCCTGTTCGGGCTGTCGCTCTGTGGCGGCGCGGGCGCGCTGATGCTGCTGGTCGCAGGGACGCCGGCGCTGGTCGTGGCGATGATCCTTCAGGGTATCGGCCGCGGCTCGCTGATCGCCGTGCTGATCCTCGTCCTGATGGAAACCCGCGGCGTCGACGCCCGCCACACCGGGGCGGCGGTCGGGCTGTTCTTCTCGGCGGCGGAAATCGGCGGCGTGCTGGGGCCGCTTGCAATCGGCGCGGCGTCGGACCTGACGGGTGGGTTCGATGCGGGCCTATGGCTCCTCGGCGCCGTGAGCGCCGCGGTCATCGGGCTGCTCTCTCTGCATCGCGGGATCGAGCGGCGGGACGCGGCGACGCCCTCGGTCTGACGAGACTGCGAGGTCAACGCCTCACTCTGAGGCGGCGCATCTGCCGCAGGACTCTCAGGCCGGCGCGAGCACGAAGTCGAACCGCCCGCGCCAGGCGTCGTCGGCACGGTCGAGCTGCATCGCGAGGCCATCCCGATAAATCCGGTCGCGGGCGTTCTCGTCCTGCATGTCGGGGAAGTAGACCTGGGTGGTGAGCAGGCAGGTCGCCTCGCCCTGCACCTTCACATGGATATGCGGCGTGCGGCCGGTGTAGTGCCCCGGCCGGATCGTCTCGATCCGGAAGGCGCCGGTCGCGTCGGTGAACTGATGCCCGCGATAGCGAAAGCCCCGGTTGTCGTAGTAGCCGTGCTCGTCGCAATGCCAGACGTCGATCACCGCGCCGGCGAGCGGCCGGCAGTCGTGCGCAAGCACCAGGCCTTCGAAGACGAGCGGCTCTCCGCCGGTGTCCGGCTCGCGCAGGGTGTCCCGCTGCGGCGTCTGCGGCGTGTAGAACGGCCCCGCCGTCTGCAAGCGCGTGCCGGGCGTGCACGGCTTTGGCGGCGCGAGGCCGAGCCCACGGTCGGCGGCCGGGCCCGAGAACGCGTAGCCCGGGGACGCCGAGCCGGTGCGCGCGAAGAACGCGACCGCTGCCGCACCCGCCGCAGCGGCCAGCCCGGTCACCGCCCATCGGCGTGTCACGGAGTGGACTCTCATCGCATCAGAGTAGCCCGTCCCGAACCGTGCGCTAAGGCTGAAACGACCTCGCAACTCGGCCCTGAATGCATGTAGGCCTTCGCTCTCGATGGCCGTGACCGTGGCGGGAATTGCGGGCTAAGGCCGGGGCGGGAGCAGCACGCCGGGGTTGAGGATCTCGTTGGGGTCGAGGGCGCGCTTCGCCGCCGCCAGCGCCTCACCGAAGAGTTGGGGCCGCTGGGCCTCGTACCAGGGCATGTGATCGCGGCCGACAGAATGATGGTGGGTGATCGTGCCGCCCGCGCGGATCAGCGCGTCGGAGGCCGCCCCTTTGATCGCCCGCCACTGCTCGATCTCGGCACCGGGAGCGGGTGCTGCGTGATAGGTGAAGTAGGGCGCGGGCCCGTCGGGGTACACGTGGGTGAAGCGGCAGGTCACGTGCCCTGGCCCGCCGGTCGCATCCTGGATTGCACGCTCCGTCGCCGCCTTGACGCTGGCGTGGAATTCAGCGAAGCGGTCCCAGGTGATCGCGGTCTCGAAGGTGTCGTGCAACAGGCCGTGGGCGATCAGCCCCTCGCGGTCGTAGGGCGCACGGATGAAGGCCTCGCGCCAGGCATCGGCCAGCGGGTCGCGCGCCTGAGCCGCCGCCTCCGGGTCGAAGTCGGCACCGTGGTCGGCCATGCATTCCAGCGCGCGGCTCATCCAGGCGTCTACGGGATGGTCGGCGCTTTCGAATGCGAGCACGGCGAGATGGAAGCTGCCGTCGCCCGCGCCCGCGAGCCGGGCCTCCTCAGAATCGACGAGGCGCAGGTTGGTGGGATAGAGCCCGGCCTGGCCCACGGCGCGGATCGCCGCGGCAGCCGACGCGAAATCGCCAAAGCGCAGCGCGGCCGAAGCACGGTGGGTCGGCCGGTCCTGCAGCCGCATCCAGGCCTCGGTGATGATGCCGAGCGCGCCTTCGGATCCGATCATCAGCCGGTCCGGGCTCGGCCCTGCGCCGGAGCCCGGCAGGCGGCGGCTTTCCAGCATGCCCGCCGGCGTCACCGTGCGCAGGCTCTCCACGAACTCGTCGATGTGGGTGTAGAGCGTGGCGTAGTGGCCGCCGGAGCGGGTGGCGATCCAGCCGCCGAGGGTCGAGAAGCCGAAGGATTGCGGGAAGTGCCGGAGCGTGAGCCCCGCCGGCTTGAGCTGGGCTTCGAGCGCGGGCCCGAGCACGCCGCCCTGAATGCGGGCCGCGCGGGAGACCCGGTCGATCTCCAGCACCTTGTCCAGGCGGCCCAAGTCGATGGTGAGGACGCCCGCAAAACTGTTCCCGACGCTGGGCTCGACGCCCCCCACCACGGTCGACCCCGCGCCATAGGGAATGACCGCGAGCCCCGCATCGCCCGCCCAGTCGAGCAGTGCCACGACGTCCGCCTCGTCCTCAGGGTAAGCGACGACATCCGGCGCCACGGCGAAATCCCGTCTCCACGAGCGGACGTAGTCCGGGTACGACTTGCCGTAGGTATGGCTCGCGCGGCAGTAGGCATCGCTGTGGCAGAGCGCGGCGAGCGCACCCGGCGGTGTCACCCGCGGCGCCGGCAGGTCCAGCTCGTCGATCTTGGGCGGTGCCGTGTAGGGACCGGGCGTGAGGCCGGTGAGCGAGGCCACGCGCCGGGCGATTCTGCCCGCGTCGGCCTCGCTGAGCGTCTCCGATTCGAGGCCCCAGCCCCAGAACTTGCGCCGCGCCTCCGTCATGCCATTCAGCTCCCCGAAGCCAGCGCCCGCGGCGGATGCGCGGCGTCGCGGTAAAGCACCTCGGCCTGCGCCTCGACCTTGCGCCGCCATGCCGCCCGCGCCGCCGGGCTCATCTCCCCGGCCGGGCGCGGATCGACGTCGAAATGGTGGAAGCGGTCGACGCCCCGCACCGGCATCGCGGACTCGCGCGGCTCATGCTGGAAGGCGTGCGTCGGCACATATTCGATGAGGAAGACGATGCGCCGGTCATCGCTCCGGTTGGGGCCGGAGGAATGGCAGATCGCGTTGTTGAAGAAGACCGCCTCGCCCGCCGCCATCGGGAGCGAAACTGCGGCGTCCTCGTCGATGGGCGCGTCGATCTGCTGCTCGCGGGTGAGCAGGCTGTCGGTCCCGAAATGCTCGCGGTGCGGCAGCAGCGCCCCCCGGTGAGAGCCGGGGATCACGCGGAGGCACCCGGCGTCGGCGCTGCAATCGGAGAGCGCGAGCGCGGCGATCACCACGATCGGCCTGATGTCGCAATAGGCGGTGTCCTGATGCCAGCCGGCGAAGGTCTTGCCGTCCGCTTCCTTGAGCCTCAGCGAGACGCCCCAGACCAGCAGGTTGGGGCCGAGCAGGTCTTCTATCGGGTCGAGCAGGCCGGGAAGGCGCGTGAATTCGTCGATCCACGGGCAGAGTAGCGAGGCGCCCTGGTCGAGCAAGTGGCGCTCCTCGGGCCAGCGCCGCTCGAAGCGCTCCAGTTCCGCCCGGTAGTGCCCGGCTTCCGCCACGCTCATGGCGCGGATGGGCCCGCAATAGCCCGCTTCCCGAAATCCCCGCCGCTCCGCCTCGCTCAGCCGCTTCGGCATCCAACCGCCTGCCTGGGTATCCCCTGCACGCAGTCTTAGCAGGTTTCGTCGCGCCGAGTGAGCCGTTCGGCGGCCGCCGTCCAGGCTTGAGGCGTTGCAGGCCGGCTATTCGAAGCCGCAGGCCTCTACGGTCGCGATCAGGGCGGACCAGATGCCGTCCCGCTCCCCGTAGCAGCCCATGCGCCACTGCCCCTGGTGGACATCCCCGTCGGCGAAGGTGGCGGTTCCGAAACCGTGCGGCTTGTCGTCGCTCCAGGTTCCCTTGTAGCGGTGGCCGACGGCCCAGGTGTAGGTTCCGCTTCCGTGCCTTTGGCCGTTGCGCCATTCGCCGACGTAGCGGCTGCCGTCGCTCCGCCTCAGGGTGCCGCTTCCGTGCAGCTTGCCGGCCAGCACAAAGCCTTCGTAAACGTGCTTGCCGAAGCGGCTGCGCCAGACCAGCCGCCCCTTCCCCGAGGCCTTGCCGTTCACGCAGTTACCCGACCAGGTGAACCGCTTGTACTTGTCGCCCATCCCGCCATTCCACACCTGGCACGGCTGATTCTCGGTGACGGACCAGTCGGAGCCGAGCGGCTGGAGGGCGCCGAGAACGCCGCCTCTTTCAAGAGCGGCGCATAGATGAAGGCCTCGCTGCCGTCCCCGCGCAGATCGACCCTGAGCCAGTCGCGGTCCCGAACGGCGCCGGTCACGCGCACGGTGACGCCCTCGGCAAGGACAACGCGCACGGCATAGTCTTGGCCGGGACCGGCACGCACATTCGCCGGCGTCGTCACCGTCATCACCCGGCTGATGGGATCGACCGTGTAGGCCTCCGCCGCGTTCGCGTCCGCAATCCAGATAATGGCCGCGGCAAGCGCCGCGGCCAGTGTCGCGAGCGTTCTCATGGTTCCCCCGTATGCGCCTTGTTGGACCGGCGCTCGATACGTCCTCGCCGTTATCGGCCATGAGCCGCTATGTCCGCTCGATAATAGTACAAGCTTCGCATCTCCCCTATTCCTTCGCCGGAGTGCGCGGCGCCCCAGGACCATCCGCCGGAAGGTGCCCTTGCGCCGCCGGGCCGCCGGTTGCGAGGATGCGCGCGCCTTTGAGAAGCAGGCGTTGGGGGGGCGGGTGAGCCAGTATCAGGTCTCGATCGACATCGGCGGGACCTTCACCGATTGCGTGGTCTCGGACGGGGCGCGGCTCGCGGTGGTCAAGGCGCCCTCCACCCCGCCCGCGTTCGAGCGGGGCTTCATGGACGCACTCGGTCTCGCGGCCCGCGCCTTCGACAGCGATCTCGCGGACTTCCTCGCCCACACCCGGCGCATCGTGCACGGCACCACGGTCGCCACCAACGCGCTGGTGGAGGGCCGCACCGGCGCGGTCGGGCTGATCTGCACCGCAGGCCACCCCGACGTGCTGACGCTCCGCGAGGCACCGCGCAAGCGCGCCTTCGACTGGCGGCTCGACTATCCGAAGCCCTTCGTCCCCCGCAACAGAACCTGTGAAGTCCGAGGGCGGATCGACGCGCGCGGCAACGAGATCGCACCGCTCTCGGAAGACGACGTGCAGGCGGCGGTCGATCACTTCAAGCGCTGCCCGGTGGACGCGATAGCGGTCAGCCTGCTCTGGTCGGTGGTGGAGCCCGCGCACGAAGAGCGGGTGGGCGCAATTGTGGGCGAACTCTGGCCCGAGGTGCCGGTGACGCTCAGCCACGCGCTCAACCCGATCCCGCGCGAATACCGCCGCACCATCGCGAGCGCCATCGACGCCTCGCTGCACGGCATCGTGCCCGCCTATCTGGGCCGGCTGGAGGGCGCGGTGCGCGAGGCGGGTTTTTCAGGCACCCTCCTCGTCGCCAACTGCCAGGGCGGCATGATGACCGTCGGCGAGATCGCCGCGCGCCCGATCCACGCGGTAATGAGCGGCCCGACGCTCGCCCCCATCGCCGCGCTCGCGCTCTCGGACGAGCCCGACATCGTCGTCATCGACATGGGCGGCACCACCTTCGATGTCTCCGCAATCCGCGCCCGCAGCCTGATCCGCACCAGCGAGGCGCCGATCAACGATGACCTGCTGGGCCTGCCGAAGATCGACGTGCGCTCGGTGGGCGCCGGCGGCGGCAGCATTGCCTGGGTCGATTCCGGCGGGCTGCTGCGGGTGGGCCCCGTGAGCGCCGGCGCCGATCCGGGGCCTGCGGCTTACGGACGCGGTGGGACGCGGCCCACCGTGACCGACGCCAACCTGGTGCTGGGTCTGCTCGACCCCGGCTACTTCCTCGGCGGGCGCCTCGCCCTCGATCCAGAAGCCGCGCACCGCGCCGTCACCACGGTAGCGGACGCACTCGGCCTCGACGTGGCGGAGGCGGCCTATGCGATCCATGTCACCGGCAACGAGAACATGATCGCGGCCATCGAGAACATCACAGTCAACGAAGGCATCGACCCGCGCGAGAGTTTCCTGGTGGCGGGCGGGGGTGCCACCGCCTGCCACATCGGCGAGATGGCACGGACCCTCGGCATCGACCGCTTCATGGTGCCGGGCGTCGCCGCGGGCCTGAGCGCCTTCGGCGGATTGGCCACGGACATCAGAGGCGAAGAAACGGCGACGCTCCACACCAGCAACCGCCACTTCGCCCTCGACGCCGTCAACCACACACTCGCCACGCTCTCGGAGCGGGCACGACGCTTCCTCGAGCGCGCCGGCGTGCCGGTGGAGGACCGCCGCTACGAATACGCCTTCCAGGCCCGCTACAAGTACCAGTCCTGGGAAATCGAGGCGCTTTTCGAGCCGGGGGACGGCGGGCTCGGCGCCGACGACGTGCCGGTGCTTTCGGCCGCCTTCCACGACATGCATGAGCGCATCCACACCATTCGGGAAGACGACGGCGAGGTCGAGTTCACCACCTGGACCGTGCGCGCCATCGGTACGGGCGGCGGCGCCGACGCAGGACCGGCCGCCACACAGGGCAGCGGAGACCTGCCCGAGCGGGGACGGCGCAGCGTTTATCTCGGCGAAGAACGAGCCTTCCGTGCGCTTCCCGCCTATGACGGCAATGCGCCGGCGGCGGGCGCGGAGGTCCAAGGCCCTGCCCTGATCGACAGCGACACGACGACGATCCTGCTGCTTGCCGGCCAGCGGGCACGCACCGACTCGCACGGCAACTTCCACATCGTCCCCGACGGCAGCGGCTGAGGGCAGCGGCATGGCGCAAACCGCAGAACGCTTCGACCCGCTGCTGATGGCGGTCCTCTCCCGCCGCATCGAGGCGATCATCCGCGAGATGAGCAACACGGTCATGCGGGCGTCGCGCTCGGCGGTCATCACCAACGCGCGCGACATGTCCTGCGGCATTCTCACCTACGACCACCGCCTCATCTCCGTCGAGGAGGCCATGCCGATCCACGTCAGCGCGCTGGAGCTCACCACCCGGCCGATCACCGAGCTCTTCGACGACGTGAAGGAGGGCGATGCCTTCTTCAACAACAGCCCCTATCACGGGGTCACACACCACGCCGACATGACCCTCTGCGTGCCGGTCTTCGCCGAGGGCGAGCCGCTCTTCTGGGTGCTCTCGCGCTCGCACCACGCCGATGTGGGCGCGCCGGAGCCCACTACCTACCTGCCCTACGCCGCGACGCTTTATCAGGAGGGGGTGCACTTCCCCTGTGTGCGTATTCAGGAGAACCGCGAGGACAAGGCGGACATCGTGCGCATCGGCCTGCAGAAGATCCGCGCGCCCAACGTCTGGTACGGCGACTACCGCGCCCAGGTCGGCGCCTGCCGGAACGGCGAGCGCCGGCTCAAGGCGCTGGTGGAGCACTACGGCATCGAGACCGTCCGCGCCTTCGTCGAGGCCTGGATGGACTATGGCGCGCGGCGCGCCGCGGCTGCGATCCGGGAGCTCCCCGCCGGCACCTGGCGCTACACCTGCACTCACGACCCCATCCCCGGCGTCGCGGAAGAGGGCATTCCGATCACCGCCCAGGTCACCATCGAGCCAGAGGAAGGCTTCATCACCGTGGACCTCCGCGACAATCCCGACTGCGTGCCGGGCGGGGTCAACCTCTCCGAAGCCTGCGCGGCGGG
This sequence comes from Alphaproteobacteria bacterium, assembly GCA_965262755.1. Taxonomy (GTDB): domain Bacteria; phylum Pseudomonadota; class Alphaproteobacteria; order UBA828; family UBA828; genus WTGU01. The sequence goes on from OZ253557.1 coordinate 5,190,772, forward strand.
CTCGTGCCGCATCGGCGTCTTCTACAACCTCGACCCGACAATCCCGCACAACGACGGCAGCGCGAGCCGCATCAAGGTGTTGCTGCGCGACGGCTGCGTGGTCGGGCGGCCCACCTTCCCGGCGGGCACCTCGGTCGCTACCACCAACGTCAACGACCGCCTCATCAACGCCGTGCAGTGCTGCTTCGCGCAGATCGGCGCGCCCCACGGGCTGGCCGAAGGCGGCGGTAATTTCTCCGCTGGGCTCGGCGTGGTCTCCGGGATCGACGACCGCGACGGGACTGACGTGCCCTTCGTGAACCAGTTCTGCACCGGCCTTTCCGGCGGCCCCGGCACCCACGGCCACGACGGCTGGCTCACCTACGAGGCGCCGGACGGCGGCGGTGTGCTGGTGCTCGCTTCGATCGAGATCGACGAGGCGCAGTACCCGATCCTGATGGAGGAGCGCCGCATCGCCCGTGACACCATGGGCGCCGGCCGCTGGAACGGCGCACCGGCGACCCAGGGCGCCTACCGCTCGCTCGCGGGCCCAATCTCGGTCTTCTACTGCAGCGACGGCGATCTGAACCCGGCCCAGGGCGTCCTCGGCGGCGAGCCGGGCGCCCCCTCCCTCAACCGCAAGCGCGGGGCAGACGGCAACTTCCACACCCTCCCCTCCTTCCACGAGGAGCGGCTCGCGCCGGGCGAGGCGATCCACTACCGCACCGTCGCCGGCGGCGGCTACGGCGACCCGGCCGAACGAGACCCCGCTGCAGTCGCCGAGGACGTCGCCCGCGGCTGGCTCAGCCAAGAGAGCGCGCTCAGCCTCCACAAGGTTGCGCTGGTCCGCGCCGCCAACGGCATCGATATCGTGGTGGACGAGGAGAGGACGCGCCTGCTCCGGGATTGAGCGCGGCAAGGCGGGGCGACGTTTGCGCCGCTTTCTGCCAAGATGCGCGCCTGATCGGTTCTGGGGCACAGGAGAAAGTCGCATGAGTGTCTGCATCGTCGGTTGGGGCCACACGGCGTTCGGCAAGCGCACGGACGCCGATACCGAATCGTTGACGCTGGAGGCCGCGCGGGCGGCGCTCGCCGATGCCGGCATCGGGCCGACGGACGTCGACGAGATCGTCGTGGGCTCCACCGGGCGCCTCAGCGATCAGGCGTTCCCCTCCTCGCTCCCGCTCCAGATGGACGACGCGATGCGCTTCACGCCGTCGACCAATGTCGAGAACGCCTGCGCCACGGGCACTGCTGCCATCCACCAGGGCATGGCGGCAATTCGCTCGGGCCGCGCGCGCTTCGTGCTCGTCGTCGGCGTCGAGAAGATGACCGGCGCGAGCCGCGAGGAGGTGGCGAACAACCTGCTCAAGGCCTCCTACGTGAAGGAGGAAGCGCACATTGAAGGCGGCTTCGCCGGGGTCTTCGGCCTGATCGCGGAGAGCTACTTCCAGCGCCACGGCGACAAGTCCGACGCGCTTGCCGCCATCGCGGCCAAGAACCACAGGAACGGCGCGAAGAACCCCCTCGCCCACTTCCAGAAGGATTTGGGCTACGACTTCTGCCGCCACGCATCGGAGAAGAACCCGCAAGTCGCCGGGCCGCTCAAACGCACGGACTGCTCGCCGGTCTCCGACGGCGCGGCTGCGCTGGTGCTGACCGATGTGGAGACCGCGCTCGCCATGCCGAAGGCGGTGATTTTCCGCGCCGCATCCCACGTCAACGACTTCCTGCCGATGAGCAAGCGCGACGTGGTGCTGATGGAAGGCTGCAGCGAGGCCTGGCGGCGGGCGCTCGACCAGGCGGGGCTCACCCTCGACGACCTCGACTTCGTCGAGACCCATGACTGCTTCACCATGGCCGAGCTCCTGGAGTACGAGGCCATGGGCCTCGCGCGGCGGGGTGAGGGCGCCGAGGCGATCCTCGACGGCTGGACCGAGATCGGCGGCAAGCTGCCGATCAACCCTTCCGGCGGCCTCAAGTCGAAGGGCCATCCCATCGGTGCGACCGGTGTCTCGATGCACGTGATGAGCGCGATGCAGGTGACCGGCAACGCCGGCGACATGCAGCTCGAGGGCGCGAACCTCGCCGGCATCTTCAACATGGGCGGCGTCTCGGTCGCCAACTACTGCTCCATCCTGGAGCCGATCCGCTAGCCAAGTCCCTCGCCGCGGCCGGCGGCGACCCTGCCACGAAGAGACGGGTGCAAGACATGTACGGGCGCGACGTATTCATGGAGAGCCTGCTGGCGCACGGGGTCCAGCATCTGTTCGGCAACCCCGGCACCACCGAGAGCCCGCTGATCGACAGCCTCGTCCGCTACCCGGCGATCGACTACGTGCTCGCGCTGCACGAGGTCGTCGCCATCGGGGCCGCGAGCTACTACGCCCAGGCGTGCGGGCGCGCAGGCGTCGTGAACCTGCACGTCGCGCCGGGCCTCGGCAACGCCATCGGCATGATCTTCGGCGCGCTCAGGACCAACTCGCCGATGGTGGTCACGGCCGGGCAGCAGGACACGAGGCTTCGCCTGCGCGACCCGATCCTCGGCCACGACCTGGTGGCCATGGCGGCGCCGGTGGTGAAGTGGAGCGTTCAGGCCGAAAGCGCCGACGAGATCGCGCCGATCATGCGGCGCGCCTTCAAGATTGCCCACGATCCGCCTTCCGGCCCCGTCTTCGTCGCGCTGCCCATCAACGTGATGGAGCAGCAGACCGAAATTCAGGCCTTGGCCGCCGGCGCGCTCTACCGCGCGCCGCCGCCGGACCCGGAGGGCGTGGCCGCCGTCGCCCGGCATCTTCTGGCCGCCCAGGAGCCCGCCATAATGATCGGCGACGATGTGGCGCGCGCCGGTGCCGGCGAGGCTCTCGTCGCCCTCGCCGAGGCGGTGGGCGCCGGCATCTGGACCGAGCTCATCCATCAGCACCAGCCGGTCCCCAACATGCACCCGAACTACCGGGGCCGCATCCCGTCCGACCCCGCCAACATCGCGAAGGCCTTCGGCGCCGCCGACCTAGTGCTCATGGTGGGCGGCCCCTTCTTCGAAGAGGTCTGGTACGCGCCGGAAGGACCGTTCCCGCACGGTGCTGTGGTGCTCCAGATCGAGGAGTCGACGGAACGCCTCGCCCGCAACCACGGGCTCGCCGCGGGCCTGATCGCCGGGCTCAAGCCCGCGCTGGAGGCGGTCTCGGCGCTGGTGCGGGAGGAGCGCTCCGCCGCCTACGCAGACGAAGCCGAGGAGCGAAACCGGGTTTTTGTCACGTTTCGCGAGACGGAACAGAGGGACCGCCGTGCCCGCCTCGACACCATCCGTGAGCGCCGGCCCATGCCGGTGCCGGTGATGCTGGAGGCGCTGGCGGCGGCGGTGCCGGAGGACGTGATCATCGTCGAGGAGGCGATCACCGGCAGCCCCGAGATCCCCAAGGCCTTCAGCTTCGGCGGCGCCGGCGACTATTTCTGCGGCCGCGGCGGCGGGATCGGCCAGGGGATCGCGGGCGCGCTCGGTGTGAAGCTCGCAAACCCGGACCGGCCGCTGGTGTGTCTCTCGGGCGACGGCTCGGCGATGTACAGCATCCAGGCGCTATGGACCGCGGCGCGCCACCGGCTGCCGATCGTCTTCATCATCCTCGCCAACGCCGAGTACCGCATTCTCAAGCACAACCTCGACATTTACCGGCGGCGCTTCGACGTAGCGACGAACCACCCCTACGTGCAGATGGACCTGGTCGATCCGCCCCTGGGTTTCGTCGACATGGCCGCCGGTATGGGCGTGACCGGCACCCGCGTCACCGAACCCGACGCGCTGGCCGCAGCGGTCCGCGATGCGCTGGCCTCCGGCGCGCCGCACCTGATCGAGGTCGCAATCGAGGGCAAGGTCTAGCCCCGGATTCGGGCGGGAGTTGGTAATGGCAGGTGCGGACCCGGGGGTTCGGATCGGCGTCGATATCGGCGGCACCTTCACCGATATCGTGCTGGAGCGCGGGTCTGAGCGGATCACGGCGAAGGTGCTGACGACGCCCGACGCGCCCGAGGAAGGGGTGCGCCAGGCCCTCGCCCAGGCGATGGAGACCTGCGGCGTCGCGCCCGCGGACGTTGCACTGGTTATTCACGGCACCACGCTCGCCACCAACGCGCTGATCGAGCGCAAGGGCGCGCGCACCGCGCTGGTGACGACCGAGGGCTTCCGCGATTCCATCGAGATGGGGACGGAGAGCCGCTTCGAGCAGTACGACATCGACATCGAGAAGCCGGTGCCGCTGGTGCCGCGGCAGTGGCGCTTCCCCATTCCCGAGCGGCTCAACGCCTCGGGCGAGCCAATCCTACCGCTCGACGAGGCGGCGGTCGAAGCCACGGCCGCGCAACTCGCCGACGAGGGGATCGAGAGCGCGGCGATCGGCCTCCTGCACTCCTACGTCAACCCGGCGCACGAACGCCGTGTGCGCGCCATCCTGCAGGACGCGCTGCCGGATCTCGCCATCACCCTTTCCTCCGAGGTCGCACCGGAGATGCGCGAGTACGAGCGTTTCTCGACCGCCTGTGCCAATGCCTACGTTCAGCCGGTGATGGCGCGCTACCTGCGCAACCTGGAGGCTGGCTTGCGCGAGGCCGGTTTCCACTGTCCGCTCTTCGTCATGCTCTCCGGCGGCGGCGTCGCCGACATCGGGACGGCGATCCGCTTCCCCATTCGCCTCGTCGAATCCGGGCCGGTGGGCGGCGCCGTCTTCGCAAGCCACGTCGCCCGGCAATGCGCGCTCGACCGCGTGCTCTCCTTCGACATGGGCGGCACGACCGCCAAGATCTGCCTGATCGACGATGCCCAGCCGCGGACGGCGCGGGCCTTCGAGGTCGCGCGTGCCCACCGCTTCCTCAAGGGCAGCGGGCTGCCGCTCCGCATCCCCGTGATCGAGATGGTGGAGATCGGCGCGGGCGGCGGCTCCATCGCCGTCGTCGACCGGCTCGGCCGGATCACCGTGGGGCCGGAGAGCGCGGGCGCCCAGCCGGGGCCGGCCTGCTACGGCCAAGGCGGTTCTCAGCCCACGGTTACCGACGCCGACCTCGCGATGGGGCGCATCGACCCTGCCGAGTTCTCGGGCGGGCGCATCGCGCTCGACGAGCAGGCGGCGACGGATGCGCTCTCCGCCGGGGTCGGCGCGCCGCTCGATCTGGAGCCGCAGATAGCCGCGCTCGGGGTCAGCGAGATGGTGGGCGAAAACATGGCGAGCGCTGCGCGGGTCCACGCCATCGAGATCGGGGCCACGCTCGGCGAGCGCACGATGATCGCCTTCGGCGGCGCAGCCCCGCTGCACGCGGCCCGGCTCGCCGAGAAGCTCGACATGGACCGCATCCTCATCCCGACGGCCGCGGCGGTGGGCTCGGCGGTGGGCTTCCTCCGCGCGCCGGTCGCCTACGAGGTCGTGCGGAGCGCCTATCAGGTGGTGAGCGCCTTCAACCCCGAGACGACCAACCGCGTGCTGGAGGAGATGCGGTCCGAGGCCGCTGCCATCGTCGCGCAAGGAGCGCCGGGCGCCGCGACGCAGGAGCACCGCGCCGCCTACATGCGCTATCTCGGCCAGGGGCATGAAGTCGTGGTCCCGCTCCCCAACCGCACCTGGGCGCGGGAGGACACCGGCATCATCCGCGCAGCGTTCGAGGCCGCCTACGAAGCGCTCTACGGGCGCATCATCCCGAAGCTCGACCTCGAGATCGTGAGCTGGTCCGTCGGCGTGAGCGCCGTGCCCGAGGCCGTCGCCCTAGTTGACCCGCCGGCTCCAGCGGCCGCACCGCCGGCTCGGGGGGTGCGGCCCGTGCTCGATCCGGGGAGCGGCCGCGTGGTCGAGGCGGCGCTCTACCGCCGTGCGGACTTCGTTGCCGGCGCCCGTGTAGACGGGCCTGCGCTTATCGTCGAGACTGACACCACGGCAGTGGTGAGCGCGGCCTTCACCGCCTCCGTCGATTTGCTGGGCACGATCGTGATGGAACGCCGGCCGGCACAAGGGGAGGACGCCTGATGAACGGCACGACCGATTCCGGGCTCGCTCAGATCCAGACGCAGATCATGTGGAACCGCCTGATCTCGGTGGTGGAGGAGCAGGCGCAGACGCTGCTCCGCACCGCCTTCAGCACCACCGTGCGGGAAGCAGGCGACCTCTCCGCCGGCGTCTTCGACACCAAGGGCCGGATGCTCGCCCAAGCGGTCACCGGCACGCCCGGCCACGTCAACTCGATGGCCATTGCGGTGCAGCACTTCCTCGCCCGCTACCCCAACGAGGTCATGCGCGAGGGCGATGTCTACATCACCAACGACCCGTGGCTCACCTGCGGCCATCTGCACGACCTCACGGTGGTGACGCCGGTGTTCCGCGAAGGCCGGGTGATCGGCTCCTTCGCCTGCACCGCCCATGTGGTCGACATCGGCGGGCGCGGCTTCGGGCCCGATGCGCGCTCCGTGTTCGAGGAGGGCCTCTACATCCCGATCATGCCGCTCTGCCGCGAGGGCCGGATCAACGAGGACCTGCTGGAGATGGTGCGCTGGAACGTGCGCGAGCCGCTCCAGCTCGAAGGCGACGTCCACTCGCTGATCGCCTGCAACCGGGCCGGCGCCGACCGCCTGCTCGCCATGATGGACGAGTTCGGACTCGCCGATCTCGACGGGCTGGGCGAGGAGATCGTCGAGCGCTCGCGCGCAGCCACGCTGGCCGCCATCGCCGAGCTGCCCAAGGGTACCTACCGCAACAAGCTCACCATGGACGGCTACGACGAGCCGATCACGCTGGCCGCCGCCATGACCATCTCGAACGAAGGCATTCATGTCGACTTCACCGGCACCTCGCCCGCCAGCAATCACGGCATCAACGTGGTGCTCAACTACACCACCGCCTACACGAGCTTCGGCCTCAAGTGCATCGTGGCCAAGGACATCCCCAACAACGCGGGCTCGCTCGCCCCGCTCACGGTCTCGGCGCCTGAAGGCTCGATCCTCAACGTGCCCCGGCCCTGGCCGGTCGCCGCCCGCCACGTCATCGGCCACATGCTGCCGGACCTCGTGTTCGGTTGCCTGCACCAAGCCATTCCCGACCGGGTACCGGCGGAAGGCGCGGCCTCGCTCTGGATCGTGCAGCTGCGCGGCGGGGCGACGGCGATCGACAGCGAGGCCCGGCGCAACGCGGCGTTCGACCCGCCGGAGTTTGAGGTTGCCCTCTTCAACTCGGGCGGCACCGGCGCGCGGCCCACGAAGGATGGGCTCTCTGCGACGGCCTTTCCGAGCGGCGTGCGCACCATACCCGCTGAGGCCACTGAGATCGTGGCGCCGATCGTCATCTGGCGGAAGGAGCTCGCGGCGGACACCGGCGGTGCCGGATCGCTGCGCGGCGGGCTCGGCCAGGTGATCGAGATCGGCGGCGTCGACGGCGCGCCCTTCAGCGTGCTCGCGCAGTTCGAGCGTATTCAGCATCCGGCCCGCGGCAGGGGCGGCGGGCTCGACGGTGCGCCCGGCACCGTCGCGCTCGACGACGGCACAAAGATGCGCGGCAAGGGGCAGCAGACGATCCCGCCCGGCCAGCGCCTCAAGCTGGTGCTCCCCGGCGGAGCGGGCTACGGCGACCCGCGCCGCCGCTCGCCTGAGGACGTCGCCGCCGACGTGCGGAACGACATGGTCTCGTCCGAGTCCGCGCGGCGGGATTACGCGGTTGCCGTCACGCCAAACGGCGCTCTCGACGACGACGCCACCGCAGCCCTTCGCGGGGCGGGCGCGGCTGCGGGCACCGAATAGGCACGCGTCGCGCTCAGCCTCACCCTTACGAACCCGGGCGGGCGTAGAGCATCGACCGCGAGATCGCCAGTGATGGGTGCATGCGGTGACTTACGCTTGAGACTGGCAAGGCTCACTCAACGGCTGTTAAGATTGCGCGCGCTAGGCCGAGAGAAGCCTAAAGCTCGTGGAGGTTGAATCATGACCGACCGATGGCGTCGAGTGGTCACCCTGCACTTTGGCGGCGGTCGCTATGGCGAGCACGCCCTCGATGCTGCAGCTTGTGGCGAACTTCAACGCTTCCAGACCTTGGTGACCGACACAGCAAAGGCGCTTTGGCGACACAAGAACCCAGGTCGTGCACGACTGCCGAAAAACTTCGAGAGCCGAACCCAGTTATGGCTTCGTTCAATTGAAAATGGCAGTACCGCAATCCCATTCGAGATGCTGACCGACAAACCATTAATGAGCACCATCGAAGAGCCACAGATTAATAACGAAGCAACAGAAGCTATTGACATTGTTTATAGAGTCTTCAAGGCGGTAAATAATGATCTTGCCCTTCCAGAGGAGTGCCCGAAGCAATTACTATCTGAGTATGCTCATCTAGGCGAAAGTCTTTCGATTTCATGCACGCTGCGATTCGCACCGCCAAAGCAGGATATAGCGCATGTTACAAAGCGCGATCGAGATCAGCTGATATCCATTGCCGAGGCTTCTTACGAAGATGAATTGGATATTATTGGACGTGTGCTTGAAGCAGATGTTCGAAAAAGGCAATTTCAGATTTGGATCGACGAAAAGACCAGCGTCGTCGCGTCATTTACTAGGGAGCAGGAAGCACAGATTACATCCGCACTGAAGGGACACGAATCAGTACGCCTCAGGGTGAGGGGGCGGGGTGAATTTACTCCCGAGGGAAAACCACGAAAAGTCTATCAAGTCGTGAGTCTTGACTCCATTTCGAGTGATGGAACTGGGTTCGACACTGGGGCGCCGCAAATCGAGGACGTGATAACCAATATATTTAGAGATATCCCGGATGGAGAGTGGGACCAGATACCAACCGACTTGTCACGCCGACTCGATTCATACGTTTCTGGCAGGGATGAGCCATGAAGGCAGTGTTTGTCGATTCGTCATACTGGATCGCGATCATAAACCCAAAAGATCATTGGCATGATGCCGCAAAGAGGGTTAAAGAGAAGGTTGGAAGCGTACGACTTACGACTACTGAAGAAGTTCTTATGGAGGTTCTCACTGGTTTTTCGAAATATGGTGAAGCCATTCGAAAGAACATTGCGGCTGCTGTGCGTGCCATTATCGAGAATCCAAACGTCAAAGTCATTCCCCAGACTCGCGACTCGTTCGCGAGAGGGCTGAACCGATATGAGAACAGGCTTGATAAGAAATACAGCATGCAGGACTGCATTTCCTTCAATACTATGGAGGACGAAGGCATTACGACTGCTCTCACTAGCGATCACCATTTTAAGCAAGAGGGATTCGTGGTTCTCATGCCGACTAAAATCACTTAGACTGGATTGTATCTAACTTTATTTCTTGGCAGCGCGTAAGTTTCCCTTTCTTATGATGCCAACCGTATGCGTTTCCGAGAAGGATGCGTGCGCGCTGAACGCATCGAAGTAAAGCCGTCTAAGATGAGAGTAGACTCGGATGGCTGTCGAAATTGACGCTAACTCGCGTAACTTATACCTTTCTTGGAGCGGTGGCCTCGAGGGAGGTGCCCTTGAGGCCGGGTGCCGCGGCGAAGACCACAGGGAGGGCCGCAGGCGATGACGGTGGATTTCGGCGTGCGCCGGCTCGGCCACGCGAACGTCAGCGTGCGGAACCTCGACCGTTCCGTCGCGTTCTTCGAGACAGTCTGCGGCTTCGAGAAAGTCGGCATCGAGGTCGGCACCGGTGCGGGCTTCGTCTCCAACGGCAACAGTCATCACGATGTCGGCATGGTGGAGATCGGCCGCCCCTTCCGCGGCCGCGACGGCGAGGTGATCCTCGAGGAGGGTTTCGAGCGGCCGGGGCTCAACCATCTCGGCTGGGAGGTCGATAACGAGGCGGCGCTGGTGGCCGCGATCGAGCGCGCCGTCGCAGCCGGCTGCAAGGACTACCTCACCATCGACCATACCTTCTCGCACTCCTTCTACGTGCCCGACCCGGACGGCATCTTCCACGAGTTCTATGCCGACGTGATGCACGACTGGCGCTCGGTCTTCAAAGGCGGCCCGATCCCCAACATCTCGGCCCGCTGGGACCCCAAGGCCGAACCGCCGAGCGCCGAGCCCAAGTGGCAGCGTGCGCCGGACTACCAGCGTGTCGCCGACGCGCCGGTGCACCCGCTGCGGACGACGCGTGCGGTGATGGTGGTGGACGATGTCGAGCGCTCGCTCGGCTTCTATACCGGGTTCGCGGGCCTCGATGTCGCCTACATGGCGCCGGACGCGGCTTACGCCTACCTGCGCGGTGCCGCGCCGACGCGCGACTTCCACTGTGCTCTGTTTGCCAAGGCGGACGGCCTGGAGACCGGCTGCCACCACTTCTCGTGCGAAATGGCGGATGAAGCGGCGGTTGCCGAAGCCGAGGCTGCGCTTGCCGCACGGGGAATCGAGACCGTGGCCGCGGTCGATGGCGCCACCAAGCGGAGCTTCTATCTGCGCGACCCGGACGGCTTCCTGGTCGAGTTCTACGCGACACGCGATTGCGACTTCGCGCAGGCCGCGGCCGCGCCGCCCGAGCGGAGGCCGTTCCACGCCTGAGCCGCCGGCGAGCCAGAGAGGTACGACGATGAGCCTGGACTACGTGATCTCTGCGGATTCCCACATCATCGAGCCCCTCGACCTGTGGGAGAAGGCGCTCGGTGCGAAGTGGGGCGACAAGGTCCCCCGTGTCGTCGACCGCTACAACGGCATTCCCGGCAACTACTTCTTCTTCGGCTATGACTACATCGACCTCGGCGTGGTCCAGCCGGAGGACGCGGCGGATTCCACCGAGGAATCCTCGGCCATGGACCCCGAGCTTGCCGACAAGGTGAACCGCTCCAACCAGGACCCTGCGCTCCGCCTCGAACTGATGGAGATGGATGGCGTTCAGGCCGAGATCGTCAACTCGACCTTCGCGCTGCTCTGCATGCGGATCGAGCACCCGCAGCTCGTGCAGGACGTCTGCCAAGTCTACAACGACTGGATCGTCGACTATTGCAGCCACGACCCGAGGCGCCTGCTCGCCTCCGGCATGCTGCCGCCCGACGATGTCGACTGGGCCGTCGTCGAGCTCGAACGGCTCGCGAAGAAGGACGTGCGCACGGTCTTCATCTACACCGACGTGAAGCCCCACATGCCGCCCTACCGCGACCCCTATTACGACCGCCTGTGGGCGGCGGCGGCCGATCTCGACATCCCGGTGACGATCCATATCGTGGCGGGGCGCGTGCGCGACCCCTTCACCATCATCCACGATCACGAGCGCGGCGATGTGGCGCGGCTCTGGCTCGAGCTCTTCTCCGACGCAGGGCCGATCCTCGCCAACGAGTTCATCTTCGGCGGCATCTTCGATCGCCATCCCAAGCTGCAGCTCATCCTCGGCGAGTACGAAATCTGCTGGCTGCCGTGGTTCCTGTTCCGCACGCAGCAGCTTCAGGGGGCGGTCGCGAACTCGCTCAAGGTCACGCCGGTCAAGAAGTCGGTCCAGGAGTATCTGCACACGCAGGTCTGGCACACTTTCGTGGACGACAAGTTCGCCGACCGCGCCTTCGATGTCGCAGGCCCGTCGCAGGTCATGTGGGGCTCGGACTTCCCCCATCCGCGCAACACCTTCCCCCACAGCCACGAGGTCCTGAACCGCGTCCTCGCCAATGTCGACGACGAGACCAAGGCGAAAGTGGTGGGGCACAACTGCGCCCGCCTCTTCAACCTCGATATCCCGGCGCCTGCGCGGGCGGCAGCGGAGTAACCCAGTCGGCTCACTGAGCCGAGGAGGCCGGCAATGACCCTGAACTACGTCGTCTCGGCGGATTCCCACATCTTCGAGCCTTTCGATCTCTGGGAGAAGGCGCTCGGCACCAAGTGGGGCGACAAGGTGCCGCGGCTGGTCAGCGAATGCGAGGGCGTGCCCGGCAACTACTTCTACCTGGGCCATGAATATATCGATCTCGACAATGTCGAGCCCGAGGAAGCCGCGGATTCGACCGAGGACACCGTACCGCTGGACCCTGACTTGCTCGACAAGGTGAACCGTTGCAGCAGCGACCCTGGGCTCAGGCTCGAGCTGATGGATCTGGACGGCGTCTCTGCCGAGCTCATCAATTCGAGCTTCCTGCTGTTCGGCATGCGGATCGCCCATCCGCCGCTGCTTCAGGATGTCTGCACGGTCTATAACGACTGGATCGCCGAGTATTGCGGCCACGCCCCGAAGCGCCTGCTGGCGGCGGCCATGCTGCCGACCGACGATGTCGACTGGGCCGTGGCCGAAATGCAGCGCCTGGCCAGGAAGGGCATTCGCACCGTCTGCATCTATACGGACGTGAAGCCCCACATGCCGCCCTACCGCGATCGCTACTACGATCCGCTGTGGGCCGCCTCGGTCGATCTCGACATGCCGATCACGCTCCACATCGTCACCGGGCAGGTGCGTGACCCCTTCACCATCGTCCACGATCACGAGCGCGATCAGATCGCGAGGATGATGATCGAGGTTTTCTCCGACGTGGGCCCGATCCTCGCCAACGAGTTCATCTTCGGCGGCGTCTTCGACCGCTTCCCCAAGCTCAAGGTCATTCTCGGGGAATACGAAATCTCGTGGGTTCCCTGGTTCCTGTTCCGCATCCAGCAGATCCAGGGATCGCTCGGCCAGTCGCTCAAGATCGCGCCGATCGAGAAGCCCGTCGAGGAGTATCTTCATACCCAGGTCTGGCACGGCTTCGTCGACGACAAGTACGCCGACCGCGCGTTCGATGTCGCCGGCCCGACGCAGGTGATGTGGGGATCGGACTTCCCTCATGTGCGGAATACGTTCCCCAACACCCACAAGATTCTCGAGCGGGTGTTGGCGAACGTGGATGACGAGACCAAGGCGAACGTGGTGGGGCTGAACTGCGCCCGCCTCTTCAACCTCGACGTGCCCGCGTCGGCGCGGGCGGCGGCGGAGTAAGGGCGCCACCCGCGGTACTGGCCTGAAAATTTCGCCACGGTTGCGGCTCGATTCCGCCGTCCCCTCTCGGCACTTCAATTTTTGAGCGGGATTCGCCGGGATTAAGTGGGATAAGTGGGATTCCGCGTGACAAGCGGCCCAGGCGCGGGGCGCGACCCGGCGAGAGTTGCGGACTATCGCGCCCATCTCGGTTCGCTTGCTCTCGCTCTGCATGGCGCGACGATGGCGCGAGCGGCCCGTCCCGTGCAGCGCACCATGGTCCGGGCTAAGAGCGCAGAAAGGCCGTCACCGTCTCCACGAACTTATCGGGGTGCTCCACCTCGGGCAGGTGGCCGCAGTCCTCGAACACGCTGAGCGCCGCGCCGGGAACGCGCCTATAATTCTTTTCGATCACCTCGATGGGGGCACGGATGTCCTGCCGGCCGCTGAGGAAGAGCGTCGGCACGCCGATGGTCTCGGGCCGCATGCGCACCGCCTCGTCGTCCACATGGTCGATCATGCTCTGGCCGTAGGCGAGGTAGGAGGAGAGCCGGTCGGGCTGAGCGTAGACCGTGACTTGCATCAGCGCGATGTCGGCGGGCGAGCGCGCGGGGTCGTGGCAGATGCGGCCCATGCGGTCGATGCAGGATTGCCAGGTCACGTCCGTCATCGCCGTGGTGCCGTTCGCCATGGTCGCCCGGATCGTCTCCGGCGGCAGCATGCCGGAATCGGAGACCGGCGTGTGGAGGCCGTCGATGATGAGCGCCGTGACGCTCTCAGGCCGTGCGGCATAGAGCAGCGGCGCCAGCAGACCGCCGAGAGAGCTGCCGAGCACGGCGCAGCGCTCGATCCCCACCGCGTCCATGAAGCCTTCGAGGTGCCGCGTCATGACGAGCGGGGCGGCGTCCGTGCCCGGGTCCTTGAAGTCGGTGAAGCCGTGGCCGAGGATGTCCGGCGCATACACCGAAAAATCCGCCGCCAGCGGGTCCAGCACATGCGCCCAGATGTCGGCGCTCAGCCCGAAGCCGTGGACGAGCAGAAGGGTCTCGTCCTTATCGCCTTCATAAAGGTACCTCGTGCGGGTACCGTCGATATCGATGAACGCTGCGCGCACGGTCTGCTCCCTTGGCCGACGGCTGAGCGTAGCATAGGGCGCCGCTCACGACGGAACGGGAGGACGAAATGGAGCGCATTCCAGTAGAGGTGGACGGCCACACCGTTACCGCGTTCAGCGAAGGCACGGGCGACGACGTGATTCTGGTGGTTCACGGCGGGCCGGGGGTGCCCTGCAATTACGTGCGCGACGCCCATCTGCGATACGCCGAGCAGGGATACCGCGTGGTCTCGTGGGATCAGCTCGGCTGCGGCGAGTCCGACCAGCCGGACGACGATTCGCTCTGGACCGTCGAGCGCTACGTGGAGGAGATGGAGACGGTGCGCAGCGCCCTTGGCCTCGGCCGCGTCGCCGTGGTCGGCAATTCATGGGGCGGCATGCTCGGCCTCGAATACTGCCTCGCCCACCCCGAGAACGTGAAGTGCTTCGTCTCCAGCAGCATCGCCTACGACTTCCGCGAGGTTCAGCAGGGCTTCGTCCGCTGCAAGCAGAACCTCGGGGACGAGACGGTGCTCATGATGGCGCGCCGCGAATCCGAGGGCACCACCGAGCACCCGGAATACCAGGCGGCCCAGAAGATTCTGCTCTACCGGCACATGTGCCGGATGGAGACCTGGCCGGAGCCGGTTCAGCAGTCACTTGACAATGTCGGGCTCGGCCCGCTCCAGCGCATGTTCGGGCCGCATCTCTTCAACTGCACCGGCACGCTCCGCTGGTACGACCGTGTGGGCGACCTGCATCGAGTGACGACGCCCGTGCTGGTCGTCGCCAGCGAGCACGACTATCTCCTGCCGGAGCTCTGCGCGGTCTCGTGCCAATACCTGCCGAACTCGGAGTACGCGTTCTTCCCCGGCTGCGCCCACATGCCGTTCTGGGAGAACCCCGAGGGCTACCACGCCGCCGTCGGCGCGTTCCTCGAAAAGCACCGGTAGCGGGCTGCGCGGGCTCCCTGGCGGTGATCCTCAATACCCCCGCGCCATGCCGAGGTCGTGCACGGCGATGTAGTTGAGGATCATCTCCTCCGAGACCGGCGCGAAGCGGAACAGGCGCGCGTCGCGCCAGAGCCGCTCCAGGTGCGTCTCCTTGGCGTAGCCCATGCCGCCCATGGTCTGCATGGCGCGCTCGATGCCCTCGGCGGCGGCTTGCGCGGCGAGGAGCTTGGCCATGTTGGCTTGCGAGCCATAAGGCATGCCCGCATCGTGCAGGGCAGCCGCCTTGTGGTTCATCACCGCGGCGCACTCGATCTCCGCCTTCGCCTGGGCCAGCGGAAACTGCAGGCCCTGATAGGACGAGATGGGGCGCTCACCGAAGACGCGGCGATCGTTGGCGTAGTCGATCGCGAGGCCTAACGCGAGCCGCACCGCGCCCACGAGGCCGGCGGTTGTGACGATGCGCTCGGTGTTGAGCACGTCCAGCAGCGCCGCCCAGCCGCCGTGCAACGTGCCGATCAGCTCATCGCCCGCGACCGGCGTGTCGTCGAAATAGACGTTGCTCGCCGGTACGCAGTGGGTGCCCGCCTTCTCGATGGTGGAATGGGTCAGCCCCTCGCGCTCGACATCGATGAGGAAGAGCGAGATGCCGTCGGTGCGGCGTTGCGAGTCCTCGACCTTCCTGGTACGGGCGACGATCAGCATCTTGTCCGCCGTCGGCACCGCCGAGATCCAGATCTTCCGCCCGTTGAGCCGCCAGCCGTTGCCGTGAGCCTCGGCGAAGGTGCGAAGCTCCAGGCTGTTGGTGCCGGCGTCGGGCTCGGTGAGCGCCATGCAGCACTCGATGTCGCCCGCGATGAGCGCCGGCAGCAGGTCGCGGCGCATGGCCTCCGAGCCGTAGCGCGCAATGGCGACGCCGCCGAAGATCGGGTTCACCATGAAGATCTGGGCGAGGGTCGCGCCCGCGCCGGATTCGCAGAGCGCCTCGATCACCAGCGCCTGATCGAGCATGCCGAGCCCGGCGCCGCCGTACTCCTCCGGCAGCGCAATGCCGCCGAAGCCCGCGTCGCAGATCGCCCGCCACATCTCGCTCGGGTAGGCGCCCCGCTCGTCCAGCCCGCGCCAATAGTCGAGGCCGTAGGCGGCGCCGATGCGCCGCGCCGTCTCCAGCATCAGCACCCGTTCTTCGGTGAGCTGGACCTCCACGGCTCAGGCGCCCTTGAACCGGGCCTCGCGCTTCTCGAGGAACGCGCGGCAGCCCTCGTGCGCGTCCTCGCTGTCGAGCACCAGCGAGATCATGGCCTGCTCGTGGGCGAGCGCCGCCGGCAGCGGCATGTCGGCGCCGGCGTCAATGGTGCGCTTGAGGTAGCGGAGCGCGAGCGGCGACTTGCTCGCAATCGTCTCGGCAAGGGCCAGCGCCTCGTCCATCAGCGCCTCGGGCGCGACGACGCGGTTGGCGAGGCCGAGCGCCACCGCCTCCTCCGCCCCGATTGGCACACCGGTGAACATCAGCTCCTTGGCCCGGCAGAGTGGAATTTGGCGGATCAGGCGTTGCGTGCCGCCGGCACCGGGGAAGAGCCCGAGATTGATCTCGGGCACGCCGATCTTCGCCTTCGCAGAGAGCAGCCTGATGTCGGTGGACAACATCAGCTCCGCACCGCCGCCGAGGGCGAAGCCGTTGACGGCGGCGATGGTCGGCTTGTCCAGGGTCTCGATCCGGCGGAACAGCCGGTGAATGTGCTCGGCGAACTCCTCGTAATGGGCAAGGCCCTGGCGCGAGTCGAGATCGGCGATATCGCCGCCGGCGACGAACGCGCGGCCCGCGCCGGTGAACAGCACGACCCGCACCGCCGCGTCCGCCTCCACCTGGCTCACGGCGTCGTCCAGAGCTTGGCAGGTCGGCAGGTCGAGCGCGTTCAGACGCTCCGGCCGGTTGATGGTGATGACCCCTGCCCGCCCCGCGGTCTCGACCAGCACGGCGCTCTCGCTCATGCCTTCCTCCCTGTCTTGCGTGTGTCGCCGCGCGAGTTCGGCCGCGGCCGGTGCGTCAGTGGCGGGTCGACCCCAGGATGGTCACGCAGGCAGCGGCAGCATCCGCGCCGATCCAGCCGCCGGCGTTCTCGGCGAGACCGAAGCGCGCGCCTTCCCGCTGGCGCGCGCCCGAACGGCCGCGCATCTGGTCGGCGAGCTCGACGAGCTGCGCTGCGCCGGTCGCGCCGATCGGGTGGCCCTTGCTGATGAGCCCGCCGCTCGGGTTGATCGGCATGCGGCCTTCGAGCGCGGTGACGCCATCCCGCAGCAGACCCACCGCATCGCCCGGACGGCAGAACCCGAGCTGCTCGGAGAGCATCAGCTCCGCCGGCGCGGCGGCGTCATGGATCTCGGCTACGCTGATGTCCTCGGGCCCGAGCCCCGCCGTCTCGTAGGCAGCCGTCGCGGCGGCCTGGGCGACCGGCGGCGCCTCCGGATCGTCGCCCTGGCCGGAGCGCAGCTCGCTGGCGAGCACCGCGACAGGGTTCAGCGCCTTGCGCTGGGCATAGTCCTCGCTCATCAGCACCAGCGCGGCGGCGCCGTCGCCGATCGGCGAGCACATCATCAGCGTGAGGGGCTCCGCGATCATGCGGCTCTCCAGCACGTCCTCGACCGTGACCGCCTCCTGAAACTGCGCCTTCTCGTTGAGCGCACCGGCCCGGCGCTGCTTGACCGAGACCCCCGCGTAATCGGCAGGCGTCGCGCCGGTCCGCTCCGCAAAGTCCCGAGCGAGGTTCGAATAGAGGTCCATGAAGACCGAACCCGAGCCGGCGCCGCCTGGGGCGATCCGCTTCTTCAGCTCTTCGAACTCGTCGCGGTCCGCCGCCGCCTCCAGCGCCTTGAGCGGCACGGTCCTGTCCTCGTTGCTCATCTTCTCGGCGCCGACCGCAAGCGCGACGTCGCACTGGCCGGAGCCCACGGCCAGCACCGCCAGATGAAACGCGGTGGATGACGAGGCGCAGGCGTTCTCGACATTGACGATCGGCTTGCCGAGCAGCCCGGTATGGCGCAGCGCGACCTGGCCGCGCACGCACTCCTGCGCGCCGAGCAGCCCGCCCGCCGCATTGCCGAAGAAGACCATGCCGACCTCGTCGGCCGCGGTGGCCGCGTCGGCAAGTGCCGCCGTCGCGGCTTCAGCGGCCAGTGCACGCAGGTTCGTGTCCAGAAACTTGCCGAACCGGGTCATCCCGGTCCCACCGATCATCACCTTGCGCATGTCATCCCTCCGAAAATGCTATCCGCGCCGGCGCGCCTCAGGCCGTGAAGCCGAGAGAGGCGCGGAAGGCACTCGCCGCACCCTTCGCCGCTTCCGCAGCGTCGGCATTGTTCGGCAGCGCGGCACAGTAGCCCTCGATGGCGGCATCGCCGAGCGGCACCCACTTCGCGACCCAGTCCGCCATCGTGGCCGCGTTGCCCTCGGTCCCGCGCGCGAATTCGACGAGCGCGCCGGTCCAACGGCGCGAACGCTCGCTGTCCTCCCACTGGGCATCGAGCATCTGGGCCAGCAGCGTGTCGCGGTTACCCCGGGCCGAGCGGACGAGCTGGCGGATGCAGGCCTCGTCGAAGGCCGGTTTGGCGACGATGTTGAGGGCGATGAAATGCTCCGCCCAATCGTAAGTGGCAAGGACACGCTCCAGCAGTTCGCGGAAGCCCTGCCAGCAAGGGTCCTCCTCCCACGCCTTGCGCTCGCCGGTGACGAAGCCCGCATCGGCATGGGCGTTGGCAAGCTCCCTGGTGCGGTAGGCGGCGCGCGAGACCCAGCGGAGCTGGTCGGCCGCCTGGAACATCACGCAATTCTCGATCGTGCTCGCCGGCACGATCTGCACCAGGTAGGCCGAGCCCATCTGCAGGCAGTGGAGCGGATAGCGCGTTGGCGTGTAGAGCCGCGCCAGCGCCGCCACCCAGTCGGCGCTCAGGCCCACATCGTGGGCGTTCTTCGCATGATCGCGGAGCAGGCCGTCCACATAGGTCTCGTGCCCGTCCTGCATCACATTGTAAGAGCGGTAGACCACCTCGTCGGGGTCGCGGAAGGCGTCCCAGTCGTCGTGCTTGAGCGGCGAGTTGTTGCGGTATCGGAGATACCACTTGTTCATGTCGATATCGGGCGAGAGCGCCCACGGCATCTCGTCGTCGGTGCTCCAGAGCAGGTTGGTCGAGACGATCTCGTACTCGCTCGGCCTGCGCCGCTTGCCGGCGAGGTGGCTCCAGGTCTTCAACGGCTTCGAGAGGTCGGATTGATCGCTCATGGGGTGGTCACCGTCGCCGTGTGGGCACATCGTGGCGCGGGGCCGCGCGCCGGGCTGGCGATTGTCCCCGTCCGCCCCAAGCCGCGCAAGGCTGCTTCCAAGGGCCGAAGCGGAGGAAGCGATTCGCGCCTGTGCGCTATAAGAGATAATTATAGATATCCAACATAAATACTCATTGGTCTTTTACTGGATGAATCGCCTATATGGATTGCCTCCGGCATCTCAAGACGCCCATTTTCGGAGGAGAGGGATGAGCCTCACGAAGATTGCCGGAGCCCTCGCGGTGGCCGGCGCGGTGACGTTTGCGGCTGGGCTTCAGAGCCAGGCCGCCACGCTCGACGATGTGAGGGCCGACGACCGGCTCAGATGCGGCATCAATCCCGGCCTGCCGGGCTTTTCCCATACCGACGACAGGGGCAGGTGGTCGGGCTTCGAGGCGGCCTATTGCCGGGCGCTGGCCGCCGCCGTGCTGGGCGATGCGGAGAAGATCTCGTTCGTCACCCTGACCGGGAAGACGCGATTCCCGGCCTTGGCCTCCGGAGAAGTCGACGTCCTGTCGCGCAACACCACATGGACCTTCTCGCGCGATGTCGACCTCGGCTTCACCTTCATCGGCATTAACTACTATGACGGCCAGGGCTTCCTCGGTCGCCGGGAGCTCGGCGTGGAGAGCGCCATCGAGCTCGACGGCGCCTCTGTCTGCATCCAGACCGGCACGACCACCGAGCTCAACCTCGCGGACTTCTTCCGGGTCAACGGCATCGGCTACGAGCCTGTGCCGCTCGAGACCAATGCCGAGGCCCGCGCGGCCTACGAGGCGGAGCGCTGCGATGTCTACACGACGGACGTTTCGGGCCTCGCGGCGACGAAGTCGACCTTCGACGACCCGGACGCGCACACGATTTACCCGCAAATCATCTCGAAGGAGCCGCTGGGTCCCCTGGTGCGCCAGGGCGACGACCAGTGGGCGGACATCGCACGCTGGGTGCTGAACGCGCTGATCACGGCCGAGGAGCTCGGCGTGACCCAGGCGAACGTGGCGGAGATGGCGAAGGGGACCGACCATCCCGAGATCAACCGGATGCTGGGAACGGAAGGCTCGCTCGGCGAGATGCTGGGCCTCGATGCCGAGTGGGCGGTCCGCGCGATTGCGGCGGAGGGCAACTACGCCGAGATCTTCGAGAAGTACCTTGGTGCCGGCAGCCCGCTCGGCCTGCCGCGCGGCTTCAGCGCCCTCTACAGCGACGGTGGCATTCTCTATTCGCCCCCGTTCCGCTAAACGCCCCAGCCCACCGGGCGATGCGCTTGACACGCGGCGAGGGCGCCGCGTATAGCGGTGCGCTTCCGGCTCCTGGGGCGGGGTAGCTCAGTCGGTAGAGCAGTGGAATCATAATCCATGGGTCGGGGGTTCAAATCCCTCCCCCGCTACCACCGAGACCGATATTTCCGAGCCGGGGGTGTCGGTCGCTTCTTTTCTGTCCCTATTTCCCGTCCATTCGAGGATCGCGCCGTAGTCGCCTAGCAG
This sequence comes from Alphaproteobacteria bacterium, assembly GCA_965262755.1. Classification (GTDB taxonomy): domain Bacteria; phylum Pseudomonadota; class Alphaproteobacteria; order UBA828; family UBA828; genus WTGU01. The sequence continues at coordinate 5,211,482 of OZ253557.1, forward strand.
CGTGACATGCAAGTCGCGGCACCCGGCGCTGGGCGTCAGCACGACTCGCTCGATCAGTCCGCGGATGGCTGACGCTGCCGCGGCCCGCTCATCGGGCCTCCCGAGCGCGAACCGACTAAGGTGCTAAATCGGCCGCCATCAAACTTCGATTAAGACTCATGAATGTGTCCGCAGATAGGCGTCGCGGCGGTGAGCGATATGGACGACCAGCACGACGAGCTCCTTGTCCCGAACCTCGTACAAGATGCGGTAGTCGCCGACGCGAATGCGTCGCAGCCCTCGCAGGTCGCCCTTCAGAGAGGTGCCAAGATGAGGGGTTTCCGCCAGCCGGTCGATGGCCGCAACGATCCGTGCCCGATCCGGCTTGGCCACACGCCTCAGCTCTTTGGCGGCGCTCTCCTTAATCCGTATCGAGAAGCTCACGCCGGACCTGGTCCCAGTCGAGCACCGGATCGGTCGGATCGCGGAGCCGGTCAATGGCGACAGAGAGATCGTCGAAATCCTCGAGGTAGTGCTCGACGGCCAGGCGGATCACGTCCGCCCGGCTGCGCCGAAGCTGTCGCGCGGCCGTATCCAGCGCAGCGACCACCGGGTCCGGCAATCGTGCGGTGACCTGTTGAGGCATGGCATGTCCTGGGCGGCTGATGCAGATTACAGTAACTTACTGCAATGCGGCTCTTCATCCAACTGCATAGTCGTGACCTGCATCGCGGCGTTGACAATCAGCGGAAAAATCAACAGCGGCAGGAAGTGGGGAAGGGCGTTCCAAATCGAGGCCTCGATCGCTCTTCCGCCTGCAACCGCTCCAGCGCCAAACCCGCTCGGCTCCGCACTATCGTGCGCCATGGCGGCCTCTCATCTTCCCAAGTTCCTGTAAATGTCGGGCGTTTATTATCCCCAGGAGAGATTCGGTCAAGAGTCGCGTGCGCTTTGCGGCGATACCTCCAGACTTGCTCTAAGATTGGTATCAATAATTTAGCATACCGACATATGCCAAACGTATACTTAGCCCCATGGGGCCGCAGCCATGAGGTTTGCCCGGCGGCGTTATAGCGGGTTATAATAGCGGGACCTGAGTCTGGGACCCTCAGGTTATATGAGAGTGCGGTTCGTCATTAGTATTCCTAAGTCGCTCGGACATTCGATGGTAAGCATCCGGAGAAAGCGGCGCCCCATGCGGCGTGATCTTGCTGTTTCTAGGACACCTGGTAGGCCCGTGCGAGGAGTCGCATCGATTTCACCAATGCCAGCAAGTTCGGGGATACGATCAGGACCGCGATCGAGATAGGGACCGCACCGTGATCCTGGATTTCGAAAATCTCGTCTACATCAGCAGCGCGGGCCTTCGCGCCGCGCTCATCACTGCCACGAGCCTTCGGAAGCGGAACGTGTCGTTCGCAGTGTGCTCGCCGCTGGCTGTGGTGCGGGAGGTCTGGCAGGCCTTCCAGATGAGTGGCTTCGCAAAGATCGTCTCGATCCACGGTTTCCGGGAGCACGCCTTGGCCGCCGTCGATGAATGACTCAGCGAGCGGGGCGGCCCACGGCGTCTTGCGTCGCGGCGTCTGCCGCGCATTGGCAGCCGCCGTTGAGAGGCCAACGCCCGGCGTTCGACCATCGCATTAGCCGCCGATGACGAAGCCATTGGACGCTGCCATGCTCACCTTCTCCGAAGAGATTCTGGTCCTCTTGCTGGAAGACGGGAGCGGAACCCTCATACCGATCCCGCGCACCAAAATCGAATGCGCGCTCGCCGGCGCCGTTCTGATGGACCTCGCCTTCGCCAACCGGATCGACACCGACTTGGAAACCCTGATGGTCACCGACCGGAGTCCCACGGGCATTCTGATGCTCGACCGCACGCTCGCGAAGGTCGGGGCCCGGGAGGACACGACCGACACGCGCACCTGGATCAAGGTGCTCGCGGCCGAGGACGCGGACTATATCCGCGAGCAGGCGCTGGTAAGGCTCGTCCAGCGCGGCATCCTGGAGCGACGGGATCGTGCTTCATCTGGGCCTTCGGCCGCCGGCGCGACACCCTGGATCGGCGTGAGAGGAGATCGGCCTGGGCCTTTGGCGCACGGCGCTACAACGATGCCGAGCGCGAGATCAAGCTGCGCATTGGCAACGTGCTGCGCTCCGACGACATCCCAGATCCGCGCGACGTCGCCCTGATTGGCTTGGTCGACGCCTGTGACTTGCTTGGCGATATCTTTCCGGACCGGAACACCGATCAGCTTCGCCCGCGCGTCGAGCAGCTGCGCCAGATGGACTTGATCGGCCGCGAGCTTGCGGGCGCGATCTCGGACCTTGAGCACAACGTGAAGATGGCCCTCTCGGGAGCGCGCTCCCTCCAGGACGACTAACACCCCCAAGCGACGATTACCTCGGCGGGATCGATACGGAAATCCTGTCTGCCTGCCAGTCGTCCGTTATCTCGGTGGCCGGGACGCCAGCGGCATCGACGGCCGATATCTCCCTCTTCTTGAGCCACGCCTTGAGGGCCGTCTGTCCCGATCGCGCATGATTAGGGCAGCGGGCTCTACGAACCCGAGATCGCCGCCGATCGTGATCGAGGCACTGCGGCTGAGCGCACGGGCGGAGGAACCTCCGTCGGCGCTGGGATACGGACCGCTCTCTCACCAGAGGTCGTCCGTGGCAGGCCTTGTCCGCGCTCCACCATCCATTTAGATCATGGCCATGCCGTCGGCTTTATACTACTGTTCAATTCGGACCGTTTCGCGGGGCCGGTCGCGGTTGCACTGGCCTTGAGCCGGCCGAACACGGACGTGCGGCACCTCTCCGTCGCGCAAGTGTAACGCGAACGCCTTAGCTTGCCTGACCCGCTCTACCCTCGGTCAGGGTTCCAGCAGAACTACAACGGTGAAACGGCACATGGCGGAACGCGTTGAAGTCGGCAACGGTGCGAGCCCACGGCTGCCCACGGTGGCGTATCAGGGTGTCCCCGGTTCTTACAGCTTCGACGCATGCGGGGAGGCCGAGCCGGATCGCTACGCCGTATCCTGCACGAGCTTCGAGGACGTATTCGAGCAGGTGCGCGAGGGTAGAGCCGAGCGCGCCTTGGTCCCCATCGCCAATTCCAGCGTTGGCCGGGTTCCCGACGTTCACCGACTGTTGCCGGATACGGGACTGCACATCATTCGTGAGCATTTCATGCCCATTCGGCATCAGCTACTGGGCTGTCCGGGCGCTCGCCTGTCGGATGTCCGGGTTGCCGAGAGTCATCCCGTGGCGCTTGGGCAGTGTCGCCGCTTCCTGAAGGCAAACAGGATTGCCGCGTCTCCGGTGCTGGACACTGCTGGCGCTGCGGCCGACATCGCCCGTCAGGGCGATCGGACCAAGGCCGCTATCGCGTCCGAGAGCGCCGGGGTAATTTACGCCTTGAAGCCGCTGGCCCTTGACATCCAGGACGACGATTCCAACACGACGCGTTTTTTGATCATGGCGCGAGAGCCCGCAATTTCCTTGGCACCCTCACAGCCCTCCATGACGAGTGTATATTTCACGGTGCGCAATATGCCAGCTGCGCTTTACAAGGCGTTGAGCGCCTTCGCGAACACGGATGTAAACATGGTGAAGATTGAAAGCTATCACGGCTCCCGGACATTCGCGATCGCCGATTTCTACGTTGAGATCGAAGGCCATTTCGGAGAAGAGCAGGTGCAGATCGCGATGATGGAGTTGAAGCACTACTGTACTCGCGTTGTGCTTCTCGGTTCGTACCCGGAGCACTCGTTCCGACGTCATTAGCGCTAACGTGATTGTCTGACACAGGCAAACCTAGCCGGACACAGCAGGCTTTACTCCTGAGTCGTGGCGCCCTCCATCAAATAGTCGGTCCTCCTGTTCCTCGAATTTCAACAGCCCGACGCGTCCGCATTCAATGTGGATCATCGGGCGACAGGCTCCGCGTGGGCCTGCCGTGAAGACCGCAGGCTATGCGTCGGCCGGCACCCAGGGGGGCAGCGGCGTGCCGCCGCAATAGTGATTTTCCGCCGGGTTCTCGCGGAACACGACATAGATGTCGGCGGCTTCGACGCCCATCGTATCGTTCAGGATTTCGGCGATGGCGTCGACCAGCGCCTTCTTGCGCTCCGGTTCGCGGCCCGGCCGCAGATCGACCTCGACCAGGGGCACGCCGTCGCCGATCTCGCCGACCACCTCGCGCACGGCGACGTAGTCGTACTTGGTCTGCTTGGGCGCGAGGGTCTTGAGCACCGCCGCCTTGACGGCGATGCGGATGGTATTCTGCGTGTCGGCGGGCGTGCCGGCGGGGACTTCGACGCGAATGACGGGCATCGGCGGGGTCTCCTCATGTCGTCACTTGAAATAGTCGGGCGCGGTCCGCCCTTCGAAGCATCGTGTTGCCCCGGTTCGAACGAGTATTCAACCCCGGCAGGGAATCCGATGAAACTGGCCGGCGACCTGAGCGTCTTGGCGCGCGCATGACCGAGGCGGACATCGTCATCGTGGGAGCCGGGTCGGCAGGCTGCGTGCTCGCCGCGCGGCTTACGGAAGAGCCCAGACTCCGCGTGCTCTTGTTGGAAGCGGGCGGAGAACCCGAGAACCCCGACATCTCCAATCCTGCCGCCTGGCCCCTTCTGCAAGGCTCCGAGATCGACTGGGATTTCACGACCGTGCCTCAGCGCTCAATGGCAGGACGCGCGCATCCTTGGCCGCGCGGTCGCGTGGTGGGCGGGTCCAGCGCGATGAATGCGATGGGTCACGTCCGCGGCCACCCGAAAGACTTCGACAGGTGGGCCGAGGCCGGCGCTACCGGGTGGAGCTGGGCCACGCTCCGGCCCTACTTCATGCGTTCGGAAACGTCGCCCTTCGCGCCTGAAGACGGCTATGGCGGAACGGGTCCTGTGCGGCTCTGCCAGCCTGCCAGGCCGCACCCGCTCTCCCGGGCCCATTGCCTGGCCGGGATGGAGCTCGGGCTTCGCCCGATCCGCGACCACAATGGGCAAGACCTGGCCGGGCCGACGCTCAACACGCTCACGATCGTTGATGGCCGGCGCCAGAGCGTCGCCGATGCCTACCTGACCGAGGCCGTTCGCGCCAGGGCGAACCTCGATCTGCGCACAGGCCTGCTCGTCGACCGGCTAGCCTTCGACGACGCCGGACGTGCAACCGGGGTGTATGCCCTCGAAGGCGGCACGGTTCACCGGTTCAACGCCCGGCGTGCCGTCGTCCTGGCCGCCGGGGTCATTGGAACGCCTGCAATACTGATGCGATCCGGTCTGGGCCCGGGCGCCAAACTTGCGGCTCTCGGGATTGCCACTCGACGCGACCTGCCGGGCGTCGGACAGAACCTGCAGGACCACCTGCTTTCTGCCGGCAATCTTTATCGCGCCCGTAGGTCGCTTCCGACCACCGCGACGCAACATTCGGAGGCGCTCACCTACATCCACGCGCGCGGGCAGACACCCGAAGACGCACCGGATCTCGTGGTGGCGTGCGTCACGGTTCCTGTGGTCTCGGAGACCCTTGCGCGCCGTATTCGCATGCCCGCGCCCGGTGACGGATACACCTTGATGTTCGGCATCACGCACCCGCAAAGCAGAGGCCATCTGACCATCGCCTCGGCGGACCCGCGCGCAAAGCCGATCATCGATCCCGCCTACCTCAGCGCACCGGCGGACCGCCTGCTGTTTCTGGAAGCACTCGACTGGGCGCGGCGCCTGGGCGCGGCGGACGCCTACGCGCCGTGGCGAGGCGAAGAGCTATTGCCGCGGCCCGGCGATCTCACTGGCCAAGACGCGCGATTGGCGTTCATCGAGCACGCCGCTTTCACGCACCACCATCCGATCGGAACCTGCAGGATGGGAACGGACCCTGCCGCCGTCGTCCGACCCGACTTATCTGTCGCAGGCGTGCCGGGGCTTCATATCGTTGACGGTTCGATCCTTCCGACCCTCACAACGGGTCCGGTCAACGCGGCCATCGTCGCGGTCGCCGAACGGGCTGCCGATCTTCTTTGCCCAAGTTGACGATGCCCCTCGGTTCACGAATCGCCGGGTACCATGCCCCGGGGCAGGCTTTCGATATGGGCGCAGATGTCGCGCGGGCGCGTCAGCCAGATTCGGTCGCGCCGGGTTGCCATGTGCTCGAAGAAGCGGCGCAGATGGCGCACGCGATAGGGCCGCCCCATCACGAAGGGATGGAGCGAGATCGGGCACACCAGGGGTTGCCCCTCGCTCTGGACCAGCATCTCGTCGAAGCCGTCGATCAGCATGTCCGTGAATTCGCGCGCGGTTTGGCCGTACCAGACGACGCCGCGGGTATCGTTGCACTCGACCGGATAGGGCATTGCCAGGATCCGGCCCTCGCGCGTCGTCATCCAGATCGGCTGATCGTCGCAGGTCCAGTCCATGAAGTAGCGATAGCCCGCCTCCTGCAGCAGATCGGGGGTGAGCGCGCTGTTGGAGAGCCAGGGGCTCATCCAGCCCGTTGGGCGGCTGCCTTCATGGCGCTCGATGGTCTCGGTGACCTCGGCGATAAGCGCGGCCTCGGCTGCCTCGTCGAGGTTTTCCTGCATATCCGAGTTGGTGATGCCGTGGCCCAGGATCTCGTGGCCGCGCTGCCTGAGAGCCTCTGGAATGTCGGGGCAGTGCTCGTAGATGCCGAGATTCATCTGGGCTTCGATCGGGATGTCGAAGGCGTCGAACAACTCGAGCAGGCGCCAGATGCCGACCCGATTGCCGTAGTCGCGCCACGAGAAGACGCTGTGGCTGTTCGCCTGGTCCGGCGGCGCGATGGCCGCGCCCTTGCCCTCGCCGAAGCTGAATTGCTCTATGTTGACGGCGACATAGACGGCAAGACGAGTCCCGTTCGGCCAGTCGTAGACCGGGCGGGTGGTGATGTTGGAATAGGGATAACGACCGTGTGTGCGAATCATGACGACCTCGATCCCGGGCGCCGCCTCGCGGTGCCACACCGCGAATGATCCCGGCCAGATTAGTCCCGTGCCGCAGCCCTGCCGACCGGAATGAAGTCGTGTTCACCCACGCCCTGAACCAGGGTCACGCGGCAACCTCGCCCGTCTTTGCCGGAGACCCGGTGTGCGGTGAGCGGCGGCACGACGCAATGGTCGCCGGGTTCAAGTTCGTAGCAGGCACGCGGCGCTCGAGTTTCGATCACCACGGTTCCTTCTAGGCCGACGAACACGTCGGTAACTTTCGTGTGGTAATGCCACGGAACCGCCTCGCCCGCGCCAAGGGTCATGATCTGCACGCGCATGCCATCGGCTTCGGCGATGATGTCGTGTGCCGCGATCGAATAGGGCAAGTCTTCCAGCGCCGTCATCACCTCATCCAGTTTCTTCCGGCCTTCTCCGACCGCCTGCAGCCTGGCTCGGATCGAATAGCTTAGTCCCTTTGGCCACGCCTGTGGATGAATTCGGCTCCGCTCCGCTACCGGCCCGCTTGCCTGCAACGGGCCCGACGATTTCGTACCGATCGAGAGTTTCGCTAGCATGGGGCGCTGGTTGGTCAAGGCAGAGCGGTCGAATGGGCGACGAAGCACATCCCGGTTGGGCGGTTTACGATCTCGATCGCCTACGCGCGAACCTTGCCGCAATTCGCCGCCGCATCGGCCCCGATCAGGCCTGCATCGTGGCGCTCAAGGCCAACGCCTACGGGCACGGCGCAGTGCCTTTGGCCCGCGCGCTCGACGGGGAAGGGCTGGTGGCGTTCATGACCGGCTCCTTCGACGAGGCCTGCCGCTTGCGCTCGGAGCGGCTCCGCACGCCGGTCGTCATGTTCGCGGGCGCACTGCCGGCGGGGATGGCCGATCTCGTCGGCGCCGGCCTGGTGCCGACGGTGGTCGACCGGGCGAGCGCCGAAGCCGCCACGCGGGCAGCACCGCCGGGCGAAGCGGTTCCGGTCTACGTCAAGGTCGATGCCGGACTGGGACGGCTGGGCGTGCCGCTCGAGGCGGCCGAAGGCTTCCTTGTTGAACTGGCCGCCATGCAGGGCCTCCAGGTCCAGGGGCTATACACGCATCTGCCGTTTGGCGACGCGCGTGGGCGTGACTGGGCCGAGCATAGGCTCGCCGCCTTCGATGCGCTCCTCGCCCGTCTCGACGAGCGCGGCCGGACGCCGCCGGTCACCCAGGCGCGCGCAAGCGCCTGCGTTGCCGCCGGATTGTCCGATCGGGCCAACGCGGTTTGCGTCGGCCACCTGCTCTACGGGCTCTCGCCATTCGCCGATACCTCGGTCGCGGACGTGTCGGCATACCGGCCCGTCCTCGCCGAGATCGGGAGCCGACTGATACAGGTCTCGGACCACCCGCAGGGCAGCGACATCGCGATCGGCGGCAGCTATGGACTCAGGCACGGCCGACGCACCGGCGTCGCGCCCATCGGAGTCGCCCAGGGCCTGGTTCGACCCGTACCGGGCAGCCGTCCAGAGGCGCTCATACGCGGCCGACGGGCACCGATCCTTGCCGTGTCGCTCGAGCATCTGGTCCTGGATCTCACAGATGTCGAGGGCGCTGCGGTCGGCGATGTCGTCCGGTTGCTCGGCGGCGAATGCGATGCGGCGATCGGGCTAAGCGAGCTCGCCGCGTGGTTCGGGATGACGGCGCTCGACACGGTGATGGCGCTCTCGGGTCGACTGACCGCGCACTATCGCGACGCAGCAGGCGGAGCGGCCGGCGGGACGCCGTTCCAGAGCGAGGCCCAGTGATGAGCGATCCCGACCTCCCTCGACTGAGCGAGGAGCAGTGCGCCCGCTACCGCGACGACGGCTTCGTGTTCCTGCCGAATCTCATTTCCGAGCGGAACATCGCCCGTGCGCGGGACGAGCTCGCCGCGTTGTGCCGGCTCACCCGAGACGAGGTCATCTTCGAGAATGACGGCCGCACGGTGCGCTCGGTGATGAACCCGCAGGCGTTCAGCGATCTGTTCGGACGCTTCGTGCGGCTTCCGGCGCTCCTCGGCCCGGTACGGCAGCTCTTGGAGCGCGAAATCTATCTATTCCAATGCGTGATCAACATGAAACGCCCGTTCGATGGCGCGGTCTGGCAATGGCATCAGGATTTCCCGACCTATTTTCACGATGACAAGATGCCCGAGCCACGCGCGGTCAACGTGCTGGTCTTCATCGATGAGGTGCGCGAGTTCAACGGGCCGCTGATGATCATCCCCGCCAGCCACGAGGCGCCGGCCTACGAGACCGCCGTGGACGATACGACCACGAGCTACCCGCTGCGGGCGGCGAATGAGGCGGTCGTCGCCAGGCTCGCGAGTGAACGGGGGATCGAAGCGCCGAAGGGCGGGCCGGGGTCGGTAATCTTCGCCCATACCAATGTTGTTCATGGCTCGGCGCCCAACATGTCGCCCTGGCCCCGCACACTCGCCTCGATCACCTACAATGCCGTCGACAACAGGCACGGCCGCTCGCGGCGCCCCGACTGGGTGGTGCGTCGCGACTTCGCGGCCCTCGAACCGGTCGTTCCGCCACTCTGAGGACGGTGGCTTCAGGCCCCGGCGGCGTCCAGCCCCGCCTGCCAGAACCCGGCCTCCAGCCGCGTCGCGGTGCGGAACGTGACGGCAAGCTGCTCGAATCGCGCAGAACCGCCCCGACGCGTCGCGAGCGCGCCGAGAGCGTCGATCTCCGCCCGCATGAACGCCTGATAGTCCGCGCCGGCATACATCTCGATCCAGGGGGCGAAGGAATTGCCGTCCGTGCGGGTGGCGGGATCGGCCGCGAGGCGGGCGCCGATCTCGCCGTAGCCGATGACGCAGGGCGCGAGCGCCGTGCGCAGGTCGAGCAGGTCGCCGGCGAGCCCGCGCTCCAGCACGTAGGCCGTGTAGGCGAGGGTGGCGCCGTCGGCCTCCACCGTGTCGAGCGCGGCCTCATCCAGCCCCCAGTCCGCGCAATAGGCGCGGTGCAGGTCCATCTCGACCTCGACGAGGGCCTTGAGGCCGTCCGACGCGGCGCGGATTTCGGCCAGCGTGTCCGCCTTGTAGGCGGCAAGCCCGTAGGCGCGGGCGAACTGGATCAGGAACAGGTAGTCCTGCACCAGATAGTGGCGGAACGCGGCCTCGGGCAATGTGCCGTCGCCCAGGCCCTGCACGAAGGGATGCTCGACATAGCTTCGCCAGTCGTCCGCGGCGGCCTCGCGGAGCGCCGCGAATAATCCTGCCTTGGCAACCAGCATCGCCGCGCTTCCCCCTCGCCCGCATCGCGTCTTGCGCAACCTACATCATGTTGTTGGCTTCGTCCGGGAGCGTCACCACGAGCCCGTCCAGCGCTTCGGTGATGACGATCTGGCAGCCGAGGCGCGAGGTCCGCGTGAGGCCTAACGCGAGGTCGAGCATGTCCTCTTCGTCCTCGCACATCTCCTCGAGCTTGCCGAACCAGGCGGGGTCGACGATGACGTGGCAGGTCGAGCAGGCCATGGCGCCCTCGCACGCACCTTCGATATCGATGCCGTGGCGAAACGCGATGTCCAGCACGGAGTCGCCGATGGGCGCCTCGACCTCATGGCGGGTGCCATCGGGGTCGATGAAGGTCATGGCGGGCACGGGTCGGTCGCCGCCTATCCTGCAGCGGCCGAGACGCCGGCCTTCCAGCGGTTGGTGAGGCCCGCATAGAGCGCCCGCCAGGCGCCCAGGAAGCGCTCGGTCTCCTCCTCGGTCGTGGCCCAGCCGAGGCTGACCCGGATGGCGCAGCCGCCCACCGCGTCCGCCGCGCCGAGCGCGCGCAGCACGTGGCTCGGCTCGACCCTGCCGGAGGAGCAGGCGGAACCCGCGCTCACCGCGACGCCGGCGAGGTCGAGGCCCATCACCTGAGTCTCGCTCTGCACGCCCGGCATGGTGAGGCAGCTGGTATTGGGCAGGCGCGACGCCCCTTCGCTGAAGATGACGACATCGGGCTCGGTTTCCCGCAGCCGAGATTCCATGCGGTCGCGCAGCGCGGCGATTTCGCTCACCCGCGCGAGGTCGCCCTGGGCGAGCCGGGCGGCGGTGCCGAAGCCGACGATGCCGGCGGCGTTTTCGGTGCCGCCGCGCAGGCCTCGCTCCTGACCGCCGCCGTGGATAAGCGGCGCGATCTCGAGCCCTGAGCGCACGACAAGCGCGCCGATCCCCTTGGGGCCGGCGAACTTGTGGGCGGCGATGCTCATCATGTCGACGCCGAGTCCGGCGAAAGAGACCGGGATGCGGCCCGGCGCCTGCACCGCATCGCAATGGACCAGCGCGCCCGCCGCCGTCGCCCGCGCCGCGATCTCGGCGACCGGCTGGATCACGCCGGTCTCGTTGTTGGCCAGCATGACCGAGACGAGCGCTTCCGGCCCGTGCGCTGCGAGCGCCTTGTCGAGCTTGCCCAAGTCGAGCAGGCCCTCGCCATCCACCGGCAGGACGATGTGTTCCTCCGCCACGGCCTCGGCCGTGCGCAGCACGGCGGGATGCTCGATCGCGCTCACGATGAGCACCCGCCGGCCGGCGCCGCTCAGCGCGGTGTTGTTGGCCTCGGTGCCGCCGGCGGTGAAGACCAGCTCCGGCGGGCTGCAACCGATCAGTGCCGCGATCTGCTCGCGGGCGTCCTCGATGCGCTTGCGCACGTCGCGCCCGAAGCCGTGGACCGACGACGGATTGCCGGCCAGCATCATGGTCTCGCTCACCGCCGTCACCACCTCGGGCTTGATCGGCGCCGTGGCGTTGTAGTCGAGATAGATCGGGCCTGAGTCGCTCATTCCGCCGCCTGCTCCACGAAATTGCGACCGCCGCCGGAGAGCCGGCCGCTCATGCCGAGTACCCGGCCTGCGCAGACGTCTTCGAGGGTGACGGCGCTGAGAAAGTCGTGGATGTGGGTGCCGAGCTCGTCCCACAGGTCGTGGGTGACGCAGCGCTTCGCATCCTTCATGCAGCCCTTGCCGGAGCCCGGCGGGCAGCGGGTCGCGCGCAGGTTCTCGTCCACAGCCACGACGATGTCGGCGATCCTGAGCTCGGCCGCAGGCCGCGCCAGCCGGTAGCCGCCGCGCGGCCCGCGCGCGCTCCGCACGAGGCCGGCGCGGCGCAGGCGGCCGAAGAGCTGTTCGAGGTATGACTGCGAGATGTCCTGCCGCGCCGCGATTTCGGCAAGCGTCACCGGCTGCGCCTCGCTCGCACCGCCCGTGCGCATGGCGAGCTCCACCATCGCCATGACTGCGTAGCGGCCCCTGGTGCCGAGCTTCATGGGCTGCCGCTAACCGCCTGCGGCGCGGCGGCCCAGCGGCGTCGAAGCCTCTTCAGCCCCGCCCTCGGCCTTGGGCTCCGCCTCATCCTCGGGCCGCGCGGCGGCGGCCTGTTCCAGCTCCTCCACGCGGTTCGTGAGCGTGCGGACTTCTTCCAGCAAGCGATCGACGGCGCGCATCGTCGGGTCCGCGATATCGGGCGAGGGCGTGCCGTAGGCGTCGAATGTCGACGCTTCCGTCTTCGCCGCGGTCGGCCCCGCGGGGCGCGCGGGGATCCCCACCATGGTGGCGCCGGGCGGCACATCCTTCAGCACCACGGCGTTGGCGCCGATACGCGCGTCGCGCCCGACCGTGATCGGGCCCAGCACCTGAGCGCCCGCGCCCACCACGACGCCGTCCCCCACGGTCGGATGCCGCTTGCCCGGCGACCAGGTGACGCCGCCGAGGGTCACTTGGTGATAGAGCGTCACATCGTCGCCGATCACGGAGGTCTCGCCGATGACCACGCCCATGCCGTGATCGATAAAGAAGCGGCGGCCGATGCGGGCGCCCGGATGGATCTCGATGCCCGTGACCATGCGGCCCACGTGGGAAACGAAACGCCCGAGCAGGCAGAAGCCGCTTTCCCAGAGCAAGTGCGCCACATGGTAGAAGAGCAGCGCGTGGAAGCCCGGATAGCAGAAGAACACCTCGATCTTGGAGCGGACCGCCGGGTCGCGGCCGAATACGCAGCCGATGTCTTCCCGAATACGCTTGAACATGGCGCTGCCGTCCGTATATCAATGGCCGGCGCAGGGCGCTGCCGCGGGCCAGGTTCCCCCTGTGATGCACGGGATATAGGGTTCCCGACTCCGGGGGTCAAGTATCCCCGCCGCGTAAGGTGCCCCGCGAAGAGCGGCCATCGCGTGACATCGGCGCCGGTCGCGCCCTGGCCCTGGTCTGAAGCATCCTGAACCGAAGAGCGGTCCATGCCGGAAGTGATGATCAGCGGCCCCGAAGGCCGCCTCCAGGCGCGCTACAATCAGGCCGAGGATATTCGCGCCCCCATCGCGCTGATACTGCACCCGCATCCGCAGCACGGCGGCACGATGAACAACAAGATCGTCCACGCGCTCTATCACGCCTTCCGCCGGCAGTCGTTCTCGGTCATCCGCTTCAACTTTCGCGGGGTCGGCCGCTCCCAGGGGCACTACGACCACGGGCAGGGCGAGCTGAGCGACGCCGCCTCGGTGCTCGACTGGCTGCAGATACAGAATTCGGGCGCCGACCGCTGCTGGATCGCCGGCTTCTCCTTCGGTGCCTGGATCGCCATGCAGCTCCTCATGCGCCGGCCGGAGATCGAAGGCTTCGTCGCCGTCTCGCCGCCCGCCAACAAGTTCGATTTCACCTTCCTCGCGCCATGCCCGTCGTCGGGGCTGATCGTCCACGGCGGGGCCGACGACCTGGTGCCCGAGCCTGAGGTGGCGGAGCTCGCAAGCAAGCTGCAAAGCCAGCGCCAGATCGAGATCGATTACGAGGTCATCCAGCGCGCCGGCCACTTCTACGAGCGCGAGCTCGACTCCGTGGCGGAGATCGTCGAGCGCTACGTCGCCCGCCGCATCGAGTGAGTTTCTAAGCCGGGTGGAAGACCCCGCCGCTCACCGGGTGGGGCACGCCGGTGGTGCGGGGCAGGCTGAGCGGTAGCCCGCGCCGGCTGCGGACGGCGAGATAGCCGAATGCCTGCGCCTCCAGCGCATCGCCCTGCCAGCCGACGCTCTCCACCGGATCGCAGGGTGCGCCCAGACGTTTGTTGAGCGCCGCCATCAGCGCCGGGTTATGTCGCCCGCCGCCCGTCACCAACCAGCGCTCGGGCGGGCGCGGCATGTGGCCGAGCGCACGGCGCGCGGCTTCGGCGGTGAAGGCGACCAGGGTCGCGGCGCCGTAGCCCGCCGCCAAATCCGCGACCGGCGCCGGGTCGAAGGCATTGCGGTCCAGAGACTTGGGCGGCGGCGCGTCGAAATAGGGATGCGCCATCAGGGTGCCGAGCGCGGCCCGGTCGACCGTGCCTGAGCGCGCGAGTTCGCCGTCGCGGTCGAGCGCAGCGCCGGTCTGGCGCCGTACCCAGTCGTCGATGAGTGCGCAGCCGGGGCCGGTGTCGAAGGCTAGCAGGTCCTCCTCGGCCGGGCCGCCGATCCAGGTCACGTTGGCGACGCCGCCGAGGTTGAGCACGGCGAGCGGCGCCGCCAGCCCGCTCCGCCGCGCGAGCGCCGCATGAAAGAGCGGCACGAGCGGCGCCCCCTGCCCGCCCGCGGCCACGTCGTTGCTGCGGAAGTCGTTCACCACGTCGATCCCGAGGCTTCGGGCCAGTGCCGCGCCGTCCCCGATCTGATCGGTGCGCCCGGCCTCCGGCTCGTGGCGCACCGTGTGACCGGGGAAGCCCACCAGCGCGATCTCCTCCCGCCGCCTGCCGGCCTCGGCCAGCAAGGCCCCGGCGAGATGGGCGTGGAATTCGGTGAGCGCGCGCTCAGCCGCTTCGCGCTCGCCGCGCCCTTCGATTACCCCCCGGAGCCGATCGCGGAGGTCGGCCGGATAGGGGGCGGTGCGCCACGGGCCGGTGGCGGCGACCGTGACGCCGTCCGTCTCGATTAGAGCCGCGTCGGCGCCGTCGAGCGAGGTGCCGCTCATCATGCCGAGGGCCCAGATTGGCCCCTGTTCGTAGGTTCCGCTCACGTGCGCGACCCAGCCGCCCAAACGGGTGCCGCGTTGTTCATGCGCCAACCCTGTGATACACGACCGCGCGCCCGGGCGCGGCGCGCCTGCGCCGCCGGGCGGATCGGCAGCCAGCGGGTCGAGCGACGGTGTTCACCTCCGATTTCATGCGCGTGCTCGACGAGCGCGGCTACATCCACCAATGCACCGACGATGCGGCGCTGGATGCGCTGGCCGCGCAGGGGCGCGTCAGCGCCTACATCGGCTTCGACTGCACCGCCGACAGCCTGCATGTCGGCAGCCTCGTGCAGATCATGATGCTGCGCTGGCTCCAGACCACGGGCCACAAGCCGATCGTCCTCCTGGGCGGCGGCACGACCAAGATCGGCGACCCGAGCGGGCGCGACGAATCGCGGACGCTGCTCACCGAAGACGCCATCGCGACCAACAAGAGGGGCATCCGGCGCTCGTTCGGCCGCTTCCTCACCTTCGGCGACGGGCCCAGCGACGCGCTTCTGGTCGACAACGCCGACTGGCTCGACACCCTCGGCTACATCCCGTTCCTGCGGGACGTGGGCGCCCACTTCTCGATCAACCGGATGCTGACCTTCGACAGCGTGCGCCTGCGTCTCGACCGCGAGCAGCCGCTCAGCTTCCTGGAGTTCAACTACATGATCCTCCAGGCCTACGACTTTCTGGAGCTTTCCAGGCGGGCCGATTGCCGCCTTCAGATGGGCGGCTCCGACCAGTGGGGCAACATCGTGAACGGCGTGGAGCTCACGCGGCGCATCGACGGGCGCCAGGTCTACGGGCTGACCACGCCGCTCATCACGCTCTCCTCCGGCGCGAAGATGGGCAAGACCGCGCAGGGCGCCGTCTGGCTCAACGCCGAGAGGCTCTCGGCCTACGACTACTGGCAATTCTGGCGCAACACCGACGATGCCGACGTCGGCCGCTTCATGCGGCTCTTCACCGAGCTCCCCCTCGACGAGATCGCGCGCCACGAGGCGCTCGGAGGCGCCGAGCTGAACGAATCGAAGAAGCTGCTGGCGAACGAGGCGACGAGCCTCTGCCACGGCCCTGACGCCGCCGCGAACGCTGCCGAGACCGCGCGCCAGACCTTCGAGGAAGGCGCGTCCGGCGCGGACCTCCCCGTCATCGACGCCGCCCGCAGCGAACTGGAGGCCGGAATCCCCGCGATCGTGTTGTTTCAGGCGGCGGGCTTGTGCGAGTCCGGCGGGGCAGCACGGCGGCTCATCCGTGGCGGCGGCGCACGCATCAATGGCGAAGTGATAGAGTCGGAAACCCGCGCGGTAGGGCCGGACGACATTGGCGACGATGGCCGGATCAAGCTCTCCGCAGGCAAGAAGCGCCACGCTCTAATCCGCCCGGCCTAACTGACTAGCCGCCGGCGCGACCCTCTCAGCCTTCCTGCTCTCAGCCGCCCGCCGGCCCCTCGTCGGGCTGCCACGGCTCATAGTCCCCGGTCGCGCGGTCGCGCTTGCCGGCGCCCAGGATGTGACCCGGCGGCCGATAGGCCGCGGCGGTGCCGGTGAGATTGGGCAGATGCGGCTTCTCCCAGGGCTGCGCCCGGAGCGGTGCTTCCGTCGGCGGCTCGTCGGTGGTGTGGTGGAGCCAGCGGTGCCACTCCGGCGGCACCCGCGATGCCTCCACCTCGCCCTCGTACACCACCCAGCGCCGCTCGCGCAGGCCTTGACGCCGGCGCCGCTCGCGCAGGCCTTGACGCCGGCGCCGCTCGCGATAGTAGCGGTTGCCGGCGTCGTCCTCGCCCACCAGCGCGCCGCAGAGCAGCGTGAAGAGCCGCGTGCCGATCGTCGCCATGTTTCCCGCCAGTGCTCCCGCGCCCGGTTCAGCCCGCCGCCGCTTATGCCACGAGCGCCCGCCACCCGTCCAGAGACCGTCGCGGCGGCCCGTCTTTACAATTCTTTACCTGCCGGACAACGGCGCGAAACCGCGCCACCCCATCTTAAGTCGCGTCCAACCCACCCAAGCACGCGAGAGGCGAAGACATGACCGATGACAAGAGCACGGAAGACAACACGCAGAAATCTACCCGTCGCAGACCGCGCACCCGCTGGATCGTCATGGGCATCGCCGGCCTTCTGGTGGCGGCCATCGCCGGCACGACCTGGAGCACGGCGGGCTTCACCAAACGAGGCGGTCACGAGTTCGGCTGGTTCGCGGAGCGGAAGATCGACCGCATGCTCGACGAGGTCGAGGCCACCGACGACCAGCGCGGCCGCGTGCACGAGATCGTAAAGGCGGCCGTCGCCGACCTGCAGGAGGCCCGGAGCCTCAAACGCGAGATTCGACAAGACCTGATCGCGTCGCTGACCATGGAGACCATCGACCGGAACGAGCTCGAAACGCTGCGCCTTCGCAAGATGGAGACCGTCGACCACATGAGCCAGCGCATGCTCAGCGCGCTGGCCGACGCGGCCGAGGTGCTGACGCATGCCCAGCGCCAGGAACTCGCGGCGGAATGGAAGTCACGCAAGCACCGCCACAAGCACGACCATAAGAAAGACTGAGCGCGACCGACGCCCCTGCACCTCGGTCGCGCGCCAGGGC
This sequence comes from Alphaproteobacteria bacterium, assembly GCA_965262755.1. Classification (GTDB taxonomy): domain Bacteria; phylum Pseudomonadota; class Alphaproteobacteria; order UBA828; family UBA828; genus WTGU01. The sequence goes on from OZ253557.1 coordinate 5,228,963, forward strand.
GGGACCGCTTCGCACTCTCCCTCGAAGCGGCTCCGCTCTGGCCCTTTCTCGTTTCGCGGCGTACCCATAGTTCGAACACGCTGCCGCCTGGAGGACTGCATGGCCGCCTTTCTCTCCTCCCTCTCCATCGGACTCGCCATCGGCGCGGCGGCCCTCGTCGTGTCCAGCTGCGCGCTGCTCGCCCCGTTACCGAAGCAGAAGGATGTCGCCGAGCGTCTGGCAGCGTTCCCCACGCGCGGCCTGCCGCTTGAGGGGCGCGTGATGATCCACTGGAGCGAGCGGCAGATTCCCTTCATCGAAGCCGACAACGACGGCGACGCGGCGTTCGCGCTCGGCCTCGTGCACGCGCATTTGCGGCTCGGCCAGATGGCGACAATGCGCATGATCGCCCGCGGGCGTGTGTCGGAGATGATCGGCCCTCTGGGCGTCGATATCGACCACGGACTGCGCACCCTCTCATACGCCCGCGCTGCGGCGGAGATCGAGCAGGGCATGGACGAGGCCACGCGGCGGTGGGTCCAGCGTTTCGTGGACGGCATCAACCATTACCAGGACACTGCGAGCGAACTGCCGCATGACTTCGGCGTTCTCGGCCTGGAGCCCGAACCCTGGACGCTGGAGGACGTGTTCGTCATGGGGCGCCTCGCCGGCACAGACGTGAACTGGCTGGTCTGGGCAGGCCTGCTCCCGCTGCGCGCACGGGCCGGCTGGGACGAGCTTTGGGCGCGTCTGATGACGGACGGAACGGTGTCGCTATCGAGTTTCGAGGGTGACGAGGAGTCAGCCCAGGCGCAGCGATGGCTCGGCGGGCTCTCGAAGTCCGGCAGCAACAGCCTCGCGGTGGCGGGCCATCGCACCGATACGGGCGGCGCGCTCATGGCCAACGACCCGCATTTGGGCATCCTCGTTCCCAATGTCTGGCTGATCGCCGGCGTGCACTCGCCGTCTTATCACGCGGTGGGGCTAATGGCCCCGGGTCTGCCGATCTTCGCCATCGGCCGTAACCCCTACATTGCCTGGGGAGGCACGAACATGCGCGCGGCCTCGAGCGATCTCTACGATGTCAGCGACCTGCCGGCATCGGAGATCGACGAGCGGAGCGAGAGCATCGGCGTGCGCTGGTGGTTCGACAGCGACGTGACCGTCCGCGAGACGCGGTGGGGGCCGATCGTGACCGACGCGCCGCTCCTCGCAGACATGGACCTGCCGCCGCTCGCACTGAAGTGGACCGGCCACAGCGCGAGCGACGAAATCGGCGCCATGCTCGCGGTGAGCCGGGCGCGCACCTTCGCCGAGTTCCGTGCCGCGTTCGAGAGCTTCGCCGTACCCGGTCAGAACATGCTCTACGCGGACAGCGAAGGGAATATCGGCCAGGTCATGGCGGCGTGGCTTCCCAGCCGCAGCGGTCCGCCCGCCGATATCGCTCTCGACACGGCCCTCCACGACGCCTCCTGGGGCGCAATGCGCACCGCCGCGGATCTGCCCTACAGCTACAATCCGGACTCGGGTTACCTGGTCTCCGCCAACAACCGGCCGTCGGCGACAACAATGCCGTTAGGGTTCTTCTTCTCGCGCGACGACCGGGTGGACCGCATGAGCGCCCTCATCGAGGCCGAGACCGCGGTGGGTGTCGAGACGCTCAAGACGCTGCAGCAGGACGTCTACATGGCGTCGTCGGCGACGCTGCGCGATCTCTTCGTCGCCAGGCTCGATGCGTTGGGAATGACCGCGGCAACCGATGCCGACGGCAAAAAGGCGATCGGCCGGCTGCGTAATTGGGACGGAGAATACCGGCACGATTCCGTCGGCGCGGTCACCTTCGAGCAGTTCCGCCACGCCTTCACCGCCCGCTTCTACGTCCTGCTCCATGGCGAGGACGACGGGGAGGCGTTTGCCTCGGTCGGCCGGCGCACGGCGCTGCTGCACGAGGACGTCGCCGCCGCCGACGAGGAGACGCTGCGTGCGGCGCTCGCTGCCGGGCAGCAAGCGGCCATCGATGGCCTCGAGTCGTTCGCAGACTGGGGAGAGATGCACCGCCTGAGCCTCGCGCATCCACTCGCCAACGTCCCACTCATCGGCGGGCGCTACGAGTTTGCCGAGGCCGGCGTCGGCGGGAGCTCGGACACGCTGATGAAGACCGCGCACGAGACCACCGCCGACCGGCATACCGTCAATTACGGGTCCAATGCGCGCCACATTTCCGACATGACGGACCCGGACGAAAACTATTTCGTCCTCCTCGGCGGGCAGGATGGCTGGTTCAACAGCACGACCATTCTGGATCAGTGGGAGTTGTGGCGGCGCGGTGACTACGTCCGCGTGCCTCTGACACTCGCCGGGGTCCGCGCCAGCTTCCCCCACACGCTCGCGCTCGAGAACTGACCCAGGGACGCAGAGACGCCTGCAACCGAACCATGTACGACGCAACCTGGCTCCTGCGACTCTATGCAAGGCGGCGCCTTCGACAACTTGAGGCGATGGACCTGCAACAGGCGCAACGCCGCGTTCTGTCGTCCCTCATTAGCCGCGGGCGACACACAAAGTTCGGACGAGATCACGAATTCTCCACGGCTTGGACCCTCGACGACTATCGTTCGCGCGTTCCGTTGCGCGATTACGATGCGTTCTGGGAGGCGTATTGGAGCGCGCCCTTCCCGCGCCTCGCCGATTGCACGTGGCCCGGCCTCATCCCCTGGTTCGCCGTTTCGTCGGGAACGACGACCGGGGCCACGAAGTACATTCCCGTGAGCCGGGAGATGCATCGCTCGAACGTTCGGGCGAGCGCCGAAATGGCGACGCACCATCTCGCCAACCGGCCTGAGAGCCGGCTGTTTGCCGGGCGCGTCTTCATGCTCGGCGGCTCGACCGGCCTGGTCCGCCAGTCGCGGGGGGTCTTCAGCGGCGACCTGAGCGGGATCGAGGCGAGCGCCATGCCCGGCTGGGCGCGGCTGCGCTACTTCCCGCCGCGCGATCTCGAAAGCATCGCCGATTGGCAGATCAAGATCGATCGCTTCGCCGAACGTTCCCTGGATGAGGAGATTACGGCGGTCGTCGGCACGCCGAGCTGGCTGCTGATTTTCTTCGAGCGTCTGGCGGAAATCGCCGACGCCAGGCGGGGCGGCGCGGCGAGCCGGATCGCCGATATCTATCCCGCGCTCGAATTGCTGGTGCATGGCGGCGTCGCCTGGGCGCCCTATCGCGACCGCTTCGCCGCCCTGCTCGAAGGCAGCCACGCCGAGACCCGCGAGGTCTATCCGGCGAGCGAAGGGTTCTTCGCCGTCGCCGACGGTTCGGACGGCGAGGGCCTCCGGCTTCTGCTCGATACCGGGATCTTTTACGAGTTCATCCCCGTCGATCAGCTCGACAGGGCGCAGCCTGACTGTCGCTGGGTCGGCGACGTCGAGCCGGGCGTGAACTACGCGCTGGCTGTGACCACCTGCGCCGGCCTCTGGCGCTACCTCGTCGGCGACACGGTGACCGTGGTCGAGCGCGATCCGCCGCGCGTTCTCGTCACCGGACGGACGAGCTACATGCTCTCCGCCTTCGGCGAGCATGTGATCGGCGCCGAGGTCGAGCGCGCCGTGGCGGAGGCCGCAAGAACGATCGGCGCGACGGTCAGCGATTTTGCCGCCGGAAGCCTGTTTCCGGAGGAGACCGGTGCGCGCGGCGGGCACCTCTACATCGTCGAGTTGGGCGCTCAAACCGGAGAGAACGCGCTCGACGCCGAACGACATGCGCGTTTCGCCGAGGCGCTCGACGCGGCCCTGTGTCGCCTCAACGACGATTATGCCGCCCACCGCGCGGGCGGTTACGGTATGGATGCCGCGCGCGTGCGCTTTCTCCCCGCAGGCGGCTTCGCAGCGTGGATGAAGAGCCGCGGCAAGCTCGGCGGGCAGAACAAGGTGCCGCGCATCATCAACGACCGGGAGCTTTTCACCGCATTGCGCCGCTTTGCCGATGTGTACGGAGACGTAAGAGAAGGGGCCACACGGCGATGAAGGGTCATGGCACCATGACCCGCCTGCTGATGATCGAGGACGATCGCGCGCTCGCCGAGATGGTGGCGACCTATCTCGGCCGCGCGGGCATGACGCTCGACCATCGGGAGAGTGCCGAGGCGGGTCTCGCGGCAGCCCTCCAGGGCGGCTACGACGCAGTCGTGCTCGACCTCATGTTGCCCGACGGCGACGGTCTCGCACTCTGCCGCGCGATCCGCGCCCGCTCCGACGTGCCGATCCTGATGCTGACGGCGCGGGGCGAGGAGGCCGACCGCATCGTGGGGCTCGAGATCGGCGCCGACGACTACCTGCCCAAGCCCTTCAATCCGCGTGAGCTGCTGGCCCGCCTCCGCGCCATCCTGCGCCGGCGCGGGCGCGAGGCCGGCAACAGCCGTGCGGCGGCGGGCGAGCTCATGCGCTTCGGTCGGCTCACCATCGACCGCGCGGCGCGCCGGATACTGGTCGATGGCGAGGAGCGCTCGCTTACCGGCCACCAGTTCGACCTCCTTTGCGCGCTGGCGGAGAGCGCTGGCCGCGTGCTCAGCCGCGAGCAGCTTATGGACCGGGTGCGCGGCGAGGCACTGGAGGCCTTCGACCGCAGCATCGACGTGCACATCTCGCGGATCAGGGCGGCGATCGAGGACGACCCCAAGAACCCGCGCCGAATCGTCACCCTGCGGGGTACGGGCTATCTGTTCACGCGCAGCCAGGACGAAGACGCGTGAGGCGGCGCCTCTTCCTCCAGGTTTATCTGACGCTGCTCGGCATCGTCGTGCTGTTCGGCGTGCTCGCCGCCCTCGGCTGGTGGCTTGCGCGTGACGAGCACCCCGGCGCGGAGCTTCGCCGGGGCCTCGGTGCGCTGCTGACCGAGGCGCTGCCGGCGCCCGATGCACCCCGGTCCGAGCTCGACGCCGCCCTCGCTCGGTTGGCGGGGGATATCGACGGCCGTGTCAGCGTGTTCGGGCCGGACGGCAAGCTGCTCGCGAGCCTGGGTGAGCCCCTCCCGGCGCCGAAAAGGAAGCCCGCCGGCTGGCGCACGCGGAAGGGCCGCGCCTTTGCCCTGCCGCTCCCGGACGGGCGCCTCGTCCTCGTGCGCCCGGACCGGGGCATTCCCGGCGGGCCGGCGATCGGTTTCCTCGCCGCCCTCGCCTTCCTCGCCCTCGCCGTCGCCATCGGCGCCTATCCCCTCGCCCGCCGCCTGGCGAGACGGCTGGAACGGCTGCAGAGCCGAGTCGAAGCATTGGGCGCAGGCGATCTCGCCACGCGGGTCGAGGTCGAGGGCAAGGACGAGATAGCGGCGCTGGCCCGCAGCTTCAACCAGGCGGCCGAGCGCATTCAGGCGCTCGTCGCGGTCCAGCGCGACACGCTCGCCGCCGCGTCTCACGAGCTGCGCACGCCCCTCGCCCGCATTCGCATGGCCGTGGAACTGCTGGCGGAGAACGGCGACCCGGCGCTCAGCGCGCGCGTCGAGCGGGACGTCGAGGACCTCGACGAGCTGATCGAGGAGATCCTGCTGGCGAGCCGCCTCAGCACCCTGGAGCGGCCCTCGCACCTGGAGCGAATCGACCTTCAGGCACTCGCGGAGGAGGAGGCCGCGCGCGCCGGCGCCGACTTCGCGGGCGAGCCTGTGAGGGTGGCGGGCGAAGGCCGCCTGCTCGCCCGCCTGATCCGCAACCTGCTGGAGAATGCCGCACGTCACGCACCCGGCAGCCCCGCCCTCGTGGAGGTCGAGGTGCGCGACGGGCACGCCCTGCTCCGCGTCTCGGACCGCGGCCCCGGCGTGTCGGAGGCGGAGCGCGAGCGAATCTTCGAGCCCTTCTATCGCCAGACCGGCAGGCGGGAGAGCGCGGGCGATGAGCGGGGAGTCGGGCTCGGCCTCAGCCTTGTGCGCCAGATTGCGCGCCGCCACGGCGGCGAGGCGACCTGCCGGCCCCGTGACGGCGGCGGCGCCTGCTTCGAGGTGAGCCTGCCGATTTGAGACGCTTAGGCGGTGCTTTACGGACCGCGGAAGCGAGAAATGGCACAGCCGATTGTAACAAATTTGTTGTTGACAGGCCCAAGATATTTGGCGTTACTTACCATAGATTGCGGTTCTGTCGCCTTGAAACCCTATATGTTGTCGAGTGTGTTTGGGTGGCAGACGCACAGCTTCTTCGGTTCTTGGCCGCTTTGGAGGCCCCATGCGCATCGAGCGCCATTATACGACGGACGACGGATCGCCCCGAAATGAGGTGGCGTATCGCACGACCGCGTGCGAGATCCGCAATCCCGACGGCTCGGTGGTGTTCGCGCAGAAGGACGTGGAGGTCCCGGCCAGCTGGTCGCAGGTCGCCTGCGATGTCCTCGCCCAGAAGTACTTCCGCAAAGCCGGCATCGCAGCGCGGCGCAAGCCGGTGCCCGAGGCGGGCGTGCCGGAATGGCTGTGGCGGAGTGCGCCGGACCCGGAGGCCGAAGAGAGCGCCGACCCTGCAGACGACAAGCCGAGCCAGGGCGAGCGCTCGGCCAAGGAGGTGTTTCACCGCCTCGCCGGCACCTGGACCTATTGGGGCTGGAAGGCCGGCTACTTCGACAGCGAATCGGATGCCCGCGCCTTCTATGACGAGCTCTTCGCCATGCTGGCGCTCCAGGTCGCGGCGCCCAACTCGCCGCAGTGGTTCAACACCGGGCTGCATTGGGCCTATGGCATCGACGGCCCGGCCCAGGGTCACTACTACGTCGATTTCGAGTCGGGCGCGCTGAAGGAGGCCGAGTCGGCCTACGAGCACCCGCAGCCGCACGCCTGCTTCATCCAGAGCATCCGGGACGACCTCGTCAACGAGGGCGGGATCATGGACCTCTGGGTGCGCGAGGCGAGGCTCTTCAAGTACGGCTCGGGCACGGGCACGAACTTCTCCAACCTGCGCGGCGAGGGCGAGCCGCTCTCTGGCGGCGGCAAGTCGTCGGGCCTGATGAGCTTTCTCAAGATCGGCGACCGCGCCGCCGGCGCCATCAAGTCAGGCGGCACCACCCGGCGCGCCGCCAAGATGGTCATCGTCGACGTCGACCATCCCGACATCGAGGACTTCGTCTCCTGGAAGGTGGTCGAGGAGCAGAAGGTCGCCGCGCTGGTGAGCGGATCGCAGCTTCTGCACAAGCACCTCAACGCGGTCGTCGAGGCCTGCCACGCGGGGAGCGGCAGCGGCCGGTTCGAGCCCAAGTCCAACCCCGCGCTCAGCGTTGCCGTCCGCGAGGCGCGGAAGGCGCTCGTGCCGGAGACCTGCGTCTACCGCGCGATCCGCTGGGCCGAGCAGGGCTTCACCGAGATCGACTTCCGCATCTACGACACCGACTGGCAGTCGGAGGCCTATCTCACCGTATCGGGCCAGAACTCCAACAACTCGATCCGCGTGACCGATGCCTTCCTGCAGCAGGTCGAGACCGGCGGGCCGTGGGACCTGATCCGCCGCACCGACGGCAAGGTGGCGAAGACCATCGAAGCGCGGGCGCTGTGGGACCAGATCGTGGAGGCCGCCTGGGCGTCGGCCGATCCCGGCATCCAGTTCGACAGCACCATCAATGCCTGGCACACGTGCCCGGCAGGGGGGCGGATCAACGCGTCCAACCCCTGCTCCGAATACATGTTCCTCGACGACACGGCCTGCAACCTCGCCTCGCTCAACCTGATCACCTTCCGGCGCAAGGACGGCAGCTTCGACATCGAGAGCTTCGAGCACGCCGTCCGGCTCTGGACCGTCGTCCTCGAGATCGCGGTGGTGATGGCGCAGTTCCCGTCGCGGGAGATTGCGCAGCGCTCCTATCTCTACCGGACGCTGGGCCTCGGCTTCGCCAATCTGGGCGGGTTGCTCATGTCGCTCGGCCTCTCCTACGACAGCACCGAGGGCCGGGCGCTTTGCGGCGCCATCAGTGCGCTCATGACCGGCACCTCATATGCCGCCTCGGCGGAGATGGCCGGCGAGCACGGCGCCTTCCCCACGTTCGACGACAACCGGGACGCCATGCTGCGGGTGATGCGCAACCACCGCGCCGCCGCCCGCGGCGAGAGCGAGCGCTTCGAGGGCCTCGACATTCGCCCGGTGCCGCTCGATCACGCCAACCTGCCCGACCGCGCGCTCGGCAAGGCCGCGAAGAGCGCCTGGGACCGCGCGGTGAAACTCGGCGAGAAGCACGGATACCGCAACGCCCAGGCGACGGTGATCGCGCCCACCGGCACCATCGGCCTCGTCATGGACTGCGACACCACCGGCATCGAGCCCGACTTCGCCCTGGTGAAGTTCAAGAAGCTGGCCGGCGGCGGGCACTTCAAGATCATTAACGGGACGGTGCCGAAGGCGCTGAAGACGCTTGGCTACACGGCACCGCAGATTCGCGAGATCGTTGCCTACGCCGTCGGCAACGGCACCCTCAAGGGTGCACCCGCGATCGACCACACCGCGCTTGCGCGCAAGGGCTTCACGTCTGCGGTCATCGCACGCGTCGAGGGCGCCCTCGATGCCGCCTTCGACCTGAACCTAGCCTTCAACAAGTGGACGCTCGGTGTCGACTTCTGCACCGGCACGCTCGGCCTCGATGCCGTCGACCTCGACCGGCCGGGCTTCGACCTGCTCGGCGCCATCGGCTTCAGTGCGCGCGAGATCGAGGCGGCCACCCTCTATTGCTGCGGGGCGATGACGCTGGAAGGCGCGCCGCACGTCAGGGCCGAGCATCTGCCCGTCTTCGACTGCGCTAATCCCTGCGGGCGGACCGGCTCCAACCGCTGCCTCTCGACCGAGAGCCATGTGCGCATGATGGCGGCGGCCCAACCCTTCATCTCCGGCGCCATCTCAAAGACCATCAACCTGCCGATGGACGGCACCGTCGAGGACTGCCGCCGGGCCTACGAGCTTTCCTGGCGCCTCGGCCTCAAGGCCAACGCGCTCTACCGCGACGGCTCCAAGCTCTCCCAGCCGCTCTCCGCGCTCGCGCTTGGCGACGGGCTCGGGGAAGAGACGGAGGACGAAACTGCCGCCGCACCGCTCGCCGCGATGAGCCAGCCCGATCCGCTCGCCGTCGCCGAGCGGATTGTCAAGCAGGTCATTCGCGAGGGCGAGCGCCGGCGCCTGCCGCATCGGCGGCGCGGCTACACGCAGAAGGCCATCGTCGGCGGCCACAAGGTCTATCTCAGAACTGGAGAGTTCCAGGACGGCTCGCTCGGCGAGATCTTCATCGACATGCACAAGGAAGGTGCGTCCTTCCGCAGCCTGATGAACAATTTCGCGATCTCGATCTCGATCGGGCTGCAATACGGCGTGCCGCTGGACGAGTACGTCGATGCCTTCACCTTCACGCGGTTCGAGCCGGCGGGGATAGTGGTCAACAACGACGCCATCAAGATGAGCACCTCGATCCTCGACTACATCTTCCGCGAGCTCGCCATCTCCTATCTGGGGCGCAGCGACCTCTCCCATGCCGAGGCCGAGGACCTGTTGCCCGACACCATCGGCGGCGGCGAGGAGCAGACGGTGCGTGCCCCGATGCCCGACCGGCACGGCGGCACCAGTGCCGGCCCCGACGATCCGGTGAGTGCAGGCTATGTCCGCTCCAATCTGCTGGTGCTCAACGGCGGCGCCGGCGGCGGGGGCAGCGATGAGAGGGGCAGCCGCGAAAGCGCCCGCCGGTTGGAGACACCGGGGCGCGGCACGCCGGGGCCGGGCAACGGGCTAGGCGGCCACGCGGCGGCAACCTTCTCGAAGCGTGCGCAGCGCGGCCACCAGGCCGCCGGCAGCCAGCCGGCAGGCAGCCGCGACCCCCTGCTCCAGGCGCGCGGCAAGGGCTACGAGGGCGAGGCCTGCGGCGATTGCGGAAATTTCACGCTGGTCCGCAACGGGACCTGCATGAAGTGCGTTACCTGTGGCGCTACCAGTGGTTGTTCCTGACGACCGTCGATCTCCCGCGGTCATGAACCACTGGCACTGGGGAGTGCGTGCAAAGCGCACTCCCCTTCTTTCTTCCGCCCATTTCAGCGCCCTTTAACGGGGCCGTCAAGCGGCCTATGCGATTGCGGCATACCGAAACAGTCGGCGGCGGCTGCGCCACGATAGCACAGGGGAGGAACGTCGATGAGCATCGCCGCGAGATCGGGCGCCGTCGGCGCCTTGATCGCCGTTCTGGTCATGGGGCTTTCGGCCTGTCAGACGCAGGGAACGGTCACCTCGATCGCCAGCGACGAAGCGGACGTGACCCTCACGTCCTGGCTCGCCAAGCCCGAAGGCGACGGCCCCTTCCCCGCCGTCGTTCTGCTGCACGGCTGCACCGGGACGGAAAGGAACACGCCGTATCAGACCGTCTGGCGCGGCCTGAACCGACACGCCGCGCTGCTGAACGAGAACGGCTACGTCACGCTCATCGTCGACAGCTTCGGCCCGCGCGGCATCGTGCAGTCCTGCAGAGGCGAATATGCGTCGGACCAATTGGCCGATGCGTATGCCGCATTCGATCATCTGACGTCGCTGCCGTTCGTGAACGCCGACCGAATCGGCGTGGTGGGGTTGTCGATGGGCGGCAGCACCGCCCTGCGCGTGGCGGCGACCGCCCACGGCCGCGCGAAGACAGATTACGCGGCAGCGGTCGCGTACTATCCTTACTGCTTCGATTACCTCTATCGCTTCGATGTACCGGTCAAGATCCTGATCGGCGCCGACGACGACTGGACCCCGGCCCGGCTCTGCAGCGCTGTCACCTCGCGGGACCCCGACCACGTCGACCTGACGATCTATCCGGACACCCATCATTCGTTCGATCTGCCCATGGGTGGGCCATATGTCATTGAAATGCCGCCCGGCGAATACCACACAGTGGCCGGGAACCCCGAGGCGCGGCGGGACTCGCAGGCGCGTATGCTAAGGTTCTTCGAGGCGCATCTCGGCCCGGCGCGCTGAAGTCCTGCCGGCGCCGCGCGTGTCCGCCGGACCAACACCCATGACAGCAGGATGAGCCTATGAACCCGAGCGCCTTTCGCGCCTTCACTTTCGATTGCTACGGTACCCTCATCGATTGGGAGCAAGGCATGCTCCGGGCGCTCCGCGCGCTGCCGGGGATCGATGCCGACGACGAGGCACTGCTCGCCGCCTTCGCCCGGCACGAGCACGCCATCCAGGAAGAGAACCCGGCGCTGATCTATCCCGAGGTGCTAGGCCGCGTCTGCAAGGCGATCGCGGCCGACTTCAGTCACGTCGCGACGGATGAGAAGGCCCACGCGTTCCGCGCCTCGATCGCCGACTGGCCGCCCTTCCCCGATACGGTTGAGGCGCTTGCCTACCTCAAGCAGCACGGGCTGCTGATGGTGCTCTCGAACGTGGACCGCGCCTCATTCGCCCACAGCGCCCGGCGCCTGGGCGACCCCTTCCACGCCGTCGTCACCGCCGAGGATGTCGGGAGTTACAAGCCGGCGCCGGCGCATTTCGAACGCGCGAAGGCGCTGCTCGCGGACGAGGGTATCGCGCCCGGCCAGGTGCTGCACGTGGCCCAGAGCCTCTTCCACGACGTCCAGCCCGGCCGCGCAGCCGGCTTCGCCACCTGCTGGATCGACCGCCGCGCCGGCCGCCCCGGCGGTGCCACGCCACCGGTCGACATCGAGCCGGACATCACCTTCCACGACCTCGCCGCGCTCACGGCCTGGCACCGCTCGGGCGGCGGCTGAACGCCGGGTCGCCTATTCGTGGACGTCGAAGCGGAACGATTTCGAGACGATCTTCCAGTCGCCGTCGATCCTGATCAGGCTCAGGAAGTCGGTAAAGTAGCGCGGATGGATCGCGCACTCGCAGGTCACGACGGCGGTGTTATCGTCGGACATGTCGATGGAGACGATGCGGTCGTGACGCGCTTGCCCTTTCGACGCCGGCGACTCGCGCCCCCTCACGATCTCGAACCACTCCTCGCGCGGCCAGTCGACGAACGTGCCGTCCATGTTCGCGAACAGATGACAGGACGGGTGAAAGATCGTGGCGAGCTTCTCCGGGTCGCACTCGTAAAGCCCGTCGAAATAGACTTGCACCACATCGGTGATCCCTTGGTAGCTGTCGCTCATGGACGTCTCCTCCCGGTCCCTTGCGGCCCCTCGGCCGGTTCCGCCGGCCACGGACCCCGTATAGGCTTTTTCCCCGGCCGACAAGAGCGGTATCGACAGCGGTAGCTGCGCGGGCGCCGGCGGGCGTGCTACCGTTGGAGCTCGCCATAGCGAGAGCCGATCGGATGCCGCGCCGGGGTGCGCGGGAGGGGGACCGATGAAGACCGTGATGCGCGAGAAGCAGTGGGCGGAGAAGTACCCCGGGCTCGGGACGGAGCCGGTACCCACCGAGCCCTACGTCTCCGACAAGCACTACGAGCTCGAGCGTGATCTCATCTTCCGCCGGTGCTGGATCAACGTCGGCCGCGTCGACGACATCCCACGTGCCGGCGATTACTTCGTGCGCGACATCGCCATTTGCAAGACCTCCGTGCTGATCATCCGGGGCTCGGACGGCGTCGTGCGCGGTTTCTTCAACGTCTGCTCGCACCGCGGCAACACACTGGTGCTGGATGAGCGCGGCTCATGCCCCGGCAGCGTCTACTGTCACTTCCACAACTGGGTGTACAGCGACACCGGCGAGCTGATCCGCGTGCCGGACGAGGAGAATTTTTTCGACTTCGACAAGCGCGACCATGGGCTGACGCCGGTGAACACGGACATCTGGGAGGGCTTCGTCTTCGTCCACCTGGATCCGGAACCTGCGGAGACGCTGCGGGAATTCCTCGGCGGCGTCGCCGACCAGCTCGACGGTTGCCCCTTCCACGAGATGCCGCTGATGCAGACCTACCTGGTGGACGAGCGCGCCAACTGGAAGGTCGGGCTCGATGCGCAGAACGAGCTCTACCACCTGCCCTTCCAGCATCGCCGGATCCTGGGCGATGCCTTCCTGATGAACGACAAGGGGCACTGCCGCTTCCAGGACGTCAATCTCTACAACTATCACTCCGTCTGGTCGTGCGAGTACGACCAGACCCACAAGCTCACCCCGCTGGAGAGCATCGTCTTCGCTGCGGAAAACGGCGCCCCCGTCACCCGTATCCCGCAGATGATCGGCGAGTTCGACTTCTTCGTGCTGTTCCCGAACTTCGTCATCTTGCTGTTCGATGTCGGTAACTCGACCAGCTATGTCAGCTACAACTTCTGGCCGCTGGCCATCGATCGGACGATCTGGGAGATCCGCATGCACTTCAGGGAGCCCGCGAACACGCGCGAGCGCTTCCAGCAGGAATATTTCAAGTGCCTCATCCGCGACACGCTGCATGAGGACACGATCGCGCACGAGAACGTCCATGCGGGCCTCGCGTCGCGCGCGAAGTCGCACGTGATCCTGCAGGACGACGAGACGCCGATCCGCTACTTCCACAAGGTGCTGGAGGATCACTGCGGGTTCTACCGGAACGCGTAAGCGGCAGTCGCGAGACGGAGGGGACGCGCACGATGACCGAGGCCCTATTGCCGGAGGCATTCGAGGATCTCGCCCCCTGGCTCGATTGGGCGCTGGAGCCCGAGCGCGCACGCACGGCGAAGAAGGTGGAGTCCTCGATGGAGGAGATGGGCGCCTTCTACGACGCCATGATGCCGCGCATGGAAGAGATCATCGCCTACCTCGACAGCGTCCCGGACGGCGACGAAAGACCAGCGCCCGCGCACCGCCTCTACCTGCTGTCACTGTCGCTGGTCGAGGTCGCCAACCTCGTGGAGATCTACAAACGCCGCGAGGTCATCGAGGCCTGCGACCCCCTGCACTTCAACCCGCAGCACTGAGCGGGAACGAGACTATTCGTCCTTCTCCTGCTCCCGCTTGGGCGGGAGGTCGAGCTTTAGGCTCAGCTCCTTGAGGTGCTTGGCCGGCACCGGCGCCGGCGCCCCCATCATCAAGTCCTGCGCCGTCTGGTTCAGCGGGAACATGATGACCTCTCGGATGTTGGGCTCGTCGGAGAGCAGCATGACGATCCGGTCGATCCCCGGCGCGATGCCGCCGTGGGGCGGCGCGCCGTACTGGAAGGCGTGGTAGAGCGCGCCGAAGCGGCGCTTCACCTCGTCCTTGCCGTAGCCCGCGATTTCGAACGCCTTGACCATGAGGTCGAGCCGGTGATTGCGGATCGCGCCGCTGGAAAGCTCCACGCCGTTGCAGACGATGTCGTACTGGTAAGCGAGCACGCTGAGCGGATCGTCGCTCTCCAGCGCCTCCATCCCGCCTTGCGGCATGGAGAAGGGGTTGTGGCTGAAGCCGACGGCGCCGGTCGCCTCGTCGCGCTCGAACATCGGATAGTCGATGATCCAGCAGAACGCGAAGGTGTCCTCGTCGATCAGGTCGAGCCGCTTGCCGAGCTCGAGGCGCACGGCGCCGGCGTAGCGCGCGGCGGTGTCCGGCTTGTCGCAGCTCAGGAAGACCGCGTCGCCGTCTTCGAGGCCCGCGATGGCGCGGATCTCGGCCTGCACCGCCTCGGGCACGAACTTGGCGATCGGCCCCTTGCCCGCGCCGTCCACGAAGGTGATGTAGCCAAGGCCGGGCGCGCCGAGGCTCTGGGCGTACGCGATCATGCGGTCGAAGAAGCTGCGCGGCTGGCCGGCAATCCCCTTCACCGGGATGCCGCGCACGACGCCCCCTTTGGCGATGGTGCCTTTGAAGGCCTTGAAGGTGACCGCGTCGCCCGCGAACTGCTCGGTGAGGTCGACGATCTCGATGGGGATGCGCAGGTCCGGCTTGTCCGTGCCGTAGCGCAGCATCGCATCCTTGTAGGCCAAGCGCGGGAAGGGCGGCCGGGTGACGGTGCGCTCGGTGAACTCCGTGAAGACGCCGTGCATGACCGGCTCCAGCGCTTCGAACACGTCCTCCTGCTCGACGAAGGCCATCTCGATGTCGAGCTGGTAGAACTCGCCGGGGGAGCGGTCGGCGCGGGCGTCTTCGTCGCGGAAGCACGGCGCAATCTGGAAATAGCGGTCGAAGCCCGACGCCATGACCAGCTGCTTGAACTGCTGCGGCGCCTGCGGCAGCGCGTAGAAGGTGCCCGGATGGAGCCGGCTCGGCACCAGGAAGTCGCGCGCGCCCTCGGGCGAGCTCGCGGTCAGGATGGGCGTGTGGCACTCCATGAAGCCCAGGTCCACCATGTGCCGGCGGATGCTGGCGACGATGGCGCTGCGCCGCACCATGTTCTGGTGCATGCGCTCGCGCCTGAGGTCGAGGAAGCGGTAGCGGAGCCGCACCTCCTCGCCGTAGTCGTGCTCGCCGTGAACCGGCAGCGGCAGGGTCTCGGCGGCGTTCTGCACCTCCAGCGCGGCGATGCGGACCTCGACCTCGCCGGTCGGGATCTTGGGATTCGCCGTCTCCTCGTCGCGCGTGACCACCGGGCCGGTCACCGTCACCACGGTCTCGGGCTTGAGCGCCGTCACCGCGTCGAAGAGCGGCTCCCCGCTCTCGGCGACGCACTGGGTGATGCCGTAGTGGTCGCGCAGGTCCACGAAGACGAGGTGACCGTGATCGCGCACCCGATGGACCCAGCCGGAGAGGCGCACGGTGGAGCCGACATCGGACGGCCTGAGCGCGCCGCAGGTGTGGGTACGAAATCGATGCATGGCGGGAGGCCCTGTGGAGCGAGGGGGGGGGGAGGGTGGTGCCCGGAGCGGGCCGGGGCCGGGTCGGGAAAGCGCACGGAACCGGCCGGCTTGTCAAGCGCGGCGCCCGCGCCGGCAATCAACCCGCCGGCCCGATGCTCCCGGTATGAATTGAGTGCTAACTCTTTCGCCCCGGCATGCCCTCGTCCTTGGGCAGATCCGGGTGCATGAGAGCCCAGGGCTGCGCGCTCGCCACGTAGATCTCACGGCTCGGCTTGTACCAGCTCGGGTCGTCCAGGCTCCCCGCATAGACCGCCCGAACCCCTGTGTGCCCTCCGTTAGTCAGAAACATGGGCGTGCCGCACGCGGAGCAGAACGCCCGCCCCATGGTGTTTCCGCTGTCCGAGGGTCTCTCGAACCAGCTCGGCTCGCCGCGCAGCAGGGAAAAGTCGCTCTCCTTCACCACCACGACCGGCATATAGGCGCTGCCGGTTGCCTGCTGGCAGTCGCGGCAATGGCAGTTGCCCATGTAGCGCGGCGCGCCCGCACACTCGTAGCGAATGGCGCCGCAAGCGCAGCCGCCGCCGAAGGGGACATTCATCACCGATTCTCCTGGTGCGTCGTCGGCGGAGCGGGGGCCTTCGGCCCGGTCTATTGCGACGCGCCTTCCTTGAAGTGCGCGATGGCCTCCGCCAACTCCTCCGTCTCTTCGCAGGAGGCGCAGATCTCCGTCAGGGTCGCCTGGTGCTCCTCGGCCTTGGCCAGATCGCCGACCATGAGATAGGCCTCGCCGATGTACTCGTGTGCGCCGAGGTGCTTGGGATCGAGGTCGAGCGCCCTCCCATAGTTCGCGAAGGCGTCATCGAGCCGGCCGAGATGGCGATAGCTGTAGGCGAGCAGGTTGAAGACGTCCGCGTTGCTTGGATTGGCCTCCGCTGCTCGCGCGAGAAAGCTTGCGGCGCGTTCCCAGTCGCCGGCCTCGATCGCCTGCTTGCCGCGCTCGATATTGCGCTGGTCCGCCTGGGACGCTGCATCGCTCGACCCGCTGGAGCTGCCCGCGGCCAAGGCGCCCGATGCAGGGAGAATCGCGCCAACACCGGCCAACAGAAGAATAACGGCGAGGATCCTCACGAGTGTCGTCATATCGCACCTCCGGGTTGGGATCGGGTCGGCGGCCGCACCGGGCTCGACCACACCGGCGGCCTCAGTGCGGCGGCTGGTAGTTGGGCGGCTCGCGCATGATCCCGACGTCGTGGATGTGGCTCTCGCGCAGGCCCGCGGCGGAAACCCGCGCGAACTGGCAGTTGCGCTGCATCTCGGCGAGTGTCGCGCAGCCGGTATAGCCCATTGCCGCGCGTAAGCCCCCCACCAGCTGGTGGATCACCTGGCTCAAGGGGCCCTTGAACGGCACCCGCCCCTCGATCCCCTCCGGCACCAGCTTGAGCCGGTCGCTGATCTCCGCCTGGAAGTAGCGGTCGGCCGAGCCGCGCGCCATGGCGCCGAGCGAGCCCATGCCGCGATAGGACTTGTATGAGCGGCCCTGGTAGAGGAACACCTCGCCGGGGCTCTCCTCGGTACCGGCAAAGAGCGAGCCGATCATCGCGCAGTCGGCGCCGGCGGCGATCGCCTTGGCGAGATCGCCCGAGAACTTGATGCCGCCGTCGGCGATCACGGCGACACCGTGCTCGCGCGCTACCTCCACAGCATCGACGATCGCCGTGAGCTGGGGCACGCCCACGCCAGCGATGACGCGCGTGGTGCAGATGGAGCCGGGGCCGATGCCCACCTTGATCGCATCGGCGCCGGCGTCGATCAACGCCCGCGCGCCCTCGGCCGTGGCGACGTTGCCGGCCACCACCTGGGCGTGATTGCTGAGGGTCTTGATGTCCGCCACGGCGCGCGCCACCGCCTCGCCGTGACCGTGCGCCGTGTCGACGACGATGAGGTCGCATTCGGCGCCGAGCAGTGCCTCGGCCCGCGCCAAGCCTTCCGAGCCGACGCCGGTTGCGGCCCCGGCGCGGAGCCTGCCCTGCGCGTCCTTGCAGGCGTGGGGGAAGGCCTGCGCCCGCTCGATGTCCTTGACCGTGACGAGGCCGACGCAGCGATAGGCTTCGTCGACCACCACGAGCTTCTCGATCCTATGACGGTGGAGGAGCCGCTTCGCCGCGTCGCGGTCCACGTCTTCGCGCACCGTGATGAGGTTGTCTGCGGTCATCATCTCGCGCACCGGCCGGTTCGGATTGGTCTCGAATCGGACGTCGCGGTTGGTGAGGATGCCGACCAACTTGCCGCTGTCTTCTTCGACCACGGGGATGCCGGAGATTCCGTGCTCCTCCTTGAGGCGGAGCGCTTCGCTCACCGGGCGGTCGGGCGCAATGGTCAGCGGGTTGACCACCATGCCGGCCTCGAATTTCTTGACCCGGCGGACCTCCTGCGCCTGGGCCTCGGGCGTCATGTTCTTGTGGATGATGCCGAGGCCGCCCGCCTGCGCCATAGCGATGGCAAGCCGGCTTTCGGTCACCGTGTCCATGGCGGCCGAAAGCAGCGGGATGCCGAGGCGGATTTCGTTGGTGACCTTGGTGCCGACGGCGGTCTCAGTTGGCAGCACCGTCGAGGCCGCGGGGATCAGCGTCACATCGTCGAAGGTGAGCGCCTCTCGAACCTGCATCGCGACCCCTGTCGAGTTGGCGCGCACTATACACAAATCGAAGGGGCGGCCAAGCGCCCAGGCGGTCTGCGGATGCTCTCTCAGAGCGGCGGAAGGCTCGCGATGAGGCCCTCGTCCGCGACCAGGACGGAACCGTAGAACGCGGCCGACTCGGCGGTGCAGAGAAAGAGCACCGTGTTGACGATGTCGTCCGGCTCGGAAAATGCCCGGCCGCTCGGGTTGAGCGTCGCGAAGCGCCGGACGACCTCCTCGTTCTCAGGCTCGCGCATCCAGGCGTTCATCGGCGTGCGCACGTTGCCGGGCGCAATCGCGTTCACGTGAATGCCCTGGCCGGCGAGCTCGGTGCCGAGCGAGCGCGAGAGCAGAATGACGCCTCCCTTGCTCGCCGCGTAGGCCGATGACTGCGAGAGCCCGACGACGCCGGCCCCCGAAGCGATGTTGACGATGTGACCCCCGCCGACCTCGATCATTCCCGGCACCACGGCGCGGATAACGTAGAAGGTGCCCTTCAGGTTGGTGTCGATCATGCGGTCGAAGGCGGCGGGATCGGTCTCCGTCACCGGCGTCGCGTACCAGATGCCGGCGGCGTTGACCGCGATGTCGATGGTCCCGATCTCCGCCGCCGCCTGGGAAACGGCCTCATCGACTGCTGCCGCGTCGCTCACGTCGGCGACCAGGCCGACGGCCCGGCCGCCTGCCCGCCCGATGTCGTCAGCGACCGCTCCCAGGACCGCCTCGTCCGCCTTGTCGAGAAGCGCAACGGGCGCCCCCTCCGCCGCAAAGCGCACCGCAACCGCGCGGCCGATGCCCGAGGCAGCGCCCGTCACCAATGCCGCCCGTCCTTCAAGCCTCATCGCCATCTCCCGTCATGCCCGGTTTCGAAGCCTAGGCGCCCAACCGATGGGCGCGCAACGGGACGCAGAGGAGAGGCGGACGACCTCGAGATCTCGAACAACATGAGCGCCGGGCCGCAGGCCCGGACGGCGCGACCGCGCGTCGCACGTCCACGTGCGCGGGCGCACGATGCGCCCTTGGCGCGCAGCCAAGCGAACGTCGCGCGGAACGCGCGCGGTAACACGGCAACCGACGAGGCGTCGACCATAACAGGGACCGGGCTGCGAAGCGGCCCGGACGGCGCGACCGCGCCGCGCGCCGAATGGCGCGTAGGCAAGCGAGCGGAGCGAGCGTCCGTTCCCATGGGTTCTTGGCCATTCCCCGTTGTTCCGATACGTGGCGGTATAACAGCTAGTTAGGTGGAATTATTGGCCCTTGTGTTCCAGTTCGTTTCCACCCATTCTTCGTCGAAGCGTGGGACGCAGAGTGGGTGGCAATTCCATGGGATCACACTATACCGGCACCTCGAACGCCGCCAGACCAGGACGACTCAATGCCGCCTTCGTCCGAACCGTCAACCGACCAGGCGTCTATGGCGATCAGCACGGCCTGAGGCTGCGTGTCTACAAGTCCCGAAAACGGGCGTCGATCTCCAAGCAATGGATCTGGCGCGGAACCGTCAACGGAACTCGCCGTGATATCGGCCTCGGCGGCTTCCCCTACATCACCCTCGCCGAAGCCCGGCAGACCGCCTTCGAGTACCGCAAGATCTCGAGGGCCGGCGGTGATCCGAAGACCCTCAGGCGCAGGCCGGAGATACCAACCTTCGCGCAAGCGGCCGAGACCGTGATCGCCATCCATCGCGAGGGCTGGAAGGATGGGGGCAAGAGCGAAATGCAGTGGCGGGCGAGCCTCAGGGACTACGCCTTGCCGAAGCTCGGTCGCAAGGGCGTCGACGAGATCACCACCGCAGATGTGATGGCGGTGCTCATCCCGCACTGGCATACCAAGACCGAGACCATGCGCCGCGTGCGCCAGCGCATCGGGGCGGTGATGAAATGGGCCGTGGCGCAGGGTCATCGAGGCGACAACCCCGCCGGCGACGCCATCGCCGCCGCACTGCCCAGAGGCGGCAGCGTGCGCCAGCATCAGCGCGCCTTGCCCTTCCGGGAGGTCGGGGCCGCGCTCGCCAGGGTGAGGACATCGGATGCGTACCGGCCTGCGGTGCTCGCCTTCGAGTTTCTGGTGCTGACGGCGTGCCGGTCCGGGGAGGTCCGGTTCGCGACATGGGACGAGATCGATTTCGCATCAGCGACGTGGACGATACCGGCGCAGCGGATGAAGGCGAAGCGCGAGCATCGTGTTCCGCTGCCTGCGCGAGCGCTGGAGATTCTGCACGAGGCGCGCGCGTTGGCAGACGGCTCGGACCTGATCTTTCCGTCGCAGCGCGCCCGCGCGATCCACGGTGGCACGGTCTCCAAGCTCATCCGGGAGCTGGGGATCGATGCGGTGCCGCACGGGTTCCGGTCGTCCTTTCGGGACTGGGCGGCGGAGTGCACCGATGTGCCTCGCGAGGTTTGCGAACTCGCCCTTGCGCATGTGAACTCTGACCGGGTGGAAGCCGCCTATCGCCGGACCGACCTCTTCGACCGCAGGCGAACGCTCATGGAACAATGGTCGGAGTTCGTCGTCGGGTGATTGGCTGATAAGGAGCGAACTCGCAGAGTGTTCGAACCGAAGATTGGACGCTGCCTGGCGGTGTCTCGGTCTATGCGGAATGTGTCGGCGTCAAATGATATCGTAACTGCCCAGGTTGTCTAATTTATCGTATTTGGCCAGGGGGTTGAGGCACGACTGGTTCGGAGTCGACGCGAGGGGGTTGACGGGAATTTCTGGAAATGACTCAACAACGACATGAGCAAGCCCGAGTCGCCGCGCGGCCCTTCGACGGGGGCAGCGCCCGAAACCCCGGCGCAGAAGATCGCCCACCTGGAGGAAGAGAACGCCCGGCTTCGCGAGGAGAACGCTTGGCTTCGGCAGCAGAACGCGCGGCTGGAAGAGCACATCGCGCGTCTCGTCGAGCGTATCGAGGAGCTGGAGCGCCGTCTTGGTCTGCACAGCGGCAACAGTGGCAAGCCGCCCTCGAGCGATGGGCTGAAGAAGCCGAAGTCGAAGCGGCGAACCCAAAGCCAGCGCCGCAAATCGGGTCGCAAGCCGGGTGGGCAGCCCGGCCACAAGGGCGAGACCCTGCGCCGCACGGATCACCCGGACCAGGTGGAGGATCACGTCCCGGCTTCCTGCGAGGGATGCGGTTCGTCCCTGTCGGACGCGACCAAGGCAGGGGTGCCGGTCGCCCGCCAGGTCTTCGATCTGCCCGAGCCGCGCCCGCTGGAGGTGACCGAGCACCGGGCGCATGCCAAGTGCTGCGGGCATTGCGGGACGGTGAGCCGGGCGGCGTTCCCCGACGGGGTGTCGGCACCGGTGCAGTACGGCCCGCGCATTGCCGGGGTGGCGGTGTACCTTCAGCACGCCCACTTCCTGCCGGAGGATCGGCTGTCGCAGGTGATGGCCGAGCTGTTCGGCGCGCCGGTGACGGCTGCGACGCTGGCGACGATGAGCGAGAGGGCCGCAGACCGGCTGCAGGACGTGGCCTCGCACATAGAGGATCTGGCGGCGGGCACGGCGCGGGTGAAACACATGGACGAGACCGGGTTCCGGATTGGCGGGCAGACGCAGTGGCTTCATGTGATCTGCACGCCGCTGCTGGCGGCGTACCGGGTCAGCGGCAGACGCGGCGCCCTGCTCTCGGGTGTGTCCGGCATCGTGGTGCACGATCACTGGAAGCCATACTTCACGCTGGAGGGGGTGGAGCACAGCGTGTGCAACGCCCATCACCTGCGGGAGTTGCAGGCTCTGGTGGAGATCGAAGGGGAGGCCTGGGCTGGGCGGATGCAGCAACTCCTGCGCCGGGCCAATCGCGTCGCCCGGATCGCGCGGGACAAGGATATCGCCGTTCCGGCAAGGCTTGTGGCGCTGATCGGGCGCAGATACGACGAGATCATTGCCGAGGCTCTGGCCTTCCACGAGAGCGAACCTCCGCTCTCGCCTCCCAAGCCCGGCAAGAAGAGACGCCGGAAGCGACGGATCGGGCACAATCTCGCGTTGCGGCTGCGCGATCACAGGACCGCAGTGCTCCGCTTCCTGACCGACCTCGAAACTCCGTTCACGAATAACGAGGCCGAGCGTGACCTGCGGATGATGAAACTGCGCCAGAAGATCTCCGGCGGCTTCCGATCCGCAAAGGGGGCCGAGAACTTCGCCATCCTGCGCAGCGTGATCACCACCGCCAGGAAGCAGGGCTGGAACATCATCGAAGCCCTGACCAGCCCATCGGACCGGCTCATCGCTGCAGTCAGGTGCGCATGAACCTACCCAACGAGAGTGCTCAATGCTCAAACACCGGAATCATCCCGATGAACAACCTGGGTAGTTACATGATATCGTCGTTATCGCGATTGACGCGTCCGGCCGGTGCGCCGAGGATCGTCGGTCGCCACGCTGGCACACGGCGGGGCCGTGAAGGAAAACTCCTCGTTGCACAGAGGAAGGGATCGATCCGTGAAGATGCGCGAAGCGATGATCGCTTGGAACCGGGAAACCACGGAGATCCGCGTCGGACCGTGGCCCGACCAGACCGGGTGGTCGAAGAGGTACCGCAGTACGGACGGTGCGCGCGTGAGCCTTTGGCGAGAGTTGGACGATACGGATCTCGCGCTGATGATCTTCATCACGTTCTGTCAGATCGTGGTCAGGGATAGCGTCCCGCCGTGGGCCGCCCACGCCGCGTTCCTCGAGATCGACGAGTACCGAGAACGGCTCTCGCCGGACGTGCCGGGCTTGACCCCGAGATGACCGAGCAGGGACCTCGATCGGGACACTTCGACGCCAGGAGTCGCCCGTGCCTACCCGCTAGGAGTTTCAACGCGTATCACGTGCTCTGAACCGGGGACACGCATCCAGACATCCTTCGCCACCGAGTTGGGGACATCTTCGCGATAAACCGAACCTGAGCTAACTTGTTGGTGTGCTCGCCGTCACAGGCTTCCCGACTTGCCGCTCTCATCCCCAGTCGTCACCTCACCGTAGGGTTGGCTGCCGACTCACGATCTTGGACGCGCGACCCGCACATCGTTTGAGGCGGGGAGGAAGAGCAGCAATGAACACCGTGTTCGATAGGAAACCAGTCAGACACGGTCCTGCGACTAAGGGCGAGAAAACCCACGAATTCTTTGAGCGAGAAGGCCGCCCGGAAGGGTGGGGTTCTGGGATGGCGGATCGAGAGTGTTTAGATTCAAGGGTTTAGGGTTTTCCCGTTCGGCTGATTTGGGGATTTCCTGACAAAGTGCTCGGCTCGGGCCGAATCCTGTCAGGATGGGGGACACAGCATCGGGGGCGGGAATGCCCCAGACCGCAAGAAGCGGCATGATGTCGTTGTCATCCCCAACACCAGGAGCATCCCCATGGCAGTGTCGCAGCCTTCCTCCTCGTCGTCCATCGTCCTGTCGGACTTGCCAGCCCCCGCCGCCGAGGCGGTGAGCCGGGTGATAGCGCTGTTCGACAAACACGTCGGATCCGGTGAGGGTCCCGACGACTTCGAGGCGGCCGAGCGGGATGCGCTCAGTGCCATGAAGGATGTGTGCTGTCTGATGCTGCGCAGCGTCATCGAGAGCCGGGATGACGGGGCTGCGCGCATCGAGCGGGACGGGCAAGTCCGGTACCGGGTGGAGGAGACTGCCAAGACGGTGATGACGTCTGTGGGCGCGGTCGAGTATCGACGCCCACGCTACCGTCGGGACGGTGCTTCGTCTTCGATCGTTCCGGTGGACGAGAGCCTGGGTCTGGTGAACGGCTGTCTGACACGGACGGCGGCGCATCTCGGCGTCTGGCTGATGGGTCATTGCACGGCCCGGGAAGCGGAGGCCTTTTTCAGCAAGATGGGGACCATGACGCCGTCTGCGAGCACCCTGCAGCGCCTGGTCAAGACGGCCCACGGGAGCTGGGAGACGATCGGTGCGACGGCGCTGGACGCGATCCGGGCTGCAGAGGGCATACCTGCGGATGCGGTGACGGCTGCGGTCTCGCTTGACGGCATCATGGTGCCGCTTCGGGCTGGCGAGGACGGTCGCGCCGAGGCCTGCTGGCGCGAGGCGTCGTGCGGCACGGTCTCGTTCCACGACAGCGAGGGCGAGCGGCTGCACACGCTCTACCTGGGGCGCATGCCGGAAAGCGGCAAAGTCAGCCTGAAGGCCCAGCTCAGGGCCGAAGTCGCCCATATCAAGGCGTTCCGTCCCGACATGGAGATCGTCGCCCTTGCCGACGGCGCCCTCGACAACTGGACCTTTCTGGAGACCCTCTCGCCCATGGAGGAGGTCGTCGACTTCTGGCACGCCTGCGAACACCTCTCGGCGGCGTCCGACCACGCGGTCGCGCGCAACTGGTACGAGAAGCACCGCGAGATCCTGCGCCACGATCCCGACGGCGTGGAGAAGGTCATCCGCGCCCTGCGTCACCTGCTCGGCAAGGTGACCTCGGGGAAGGCCGAGATCGAGCGCGAGCTGGCGTTCTTCCGCAAGAACCGGCATCGGATGCGCTACCGCACGCTCAAGGATCGCAAGCTGCCCATCGGCTCGGGCGTGGTCGAGGCGGCCAACAAAACGCTGATCACACAACGCATGAAGCGCTCCGGGATGCGCTGGAGGATCCCCGGCGGGCAGGCCGTCCTGAGCTTCCGCGCGCTCATCAAGTCCGGGCGCTTCGAGCGTGCCTGGGAGGCCTTGGTCTCGACCGTCATGTCCCATGCCAATGACAACCGCATTGAAAACAACATGGCGCTGGCGGCCTGATCAACATGTCCGTCAAACCCAAACGCCTACTCCCGCCATACGAGACTCGCTCCCGCCCGGAAGCAGCACCAATTCGAGATTGGATCGAGCATTGGTACGGCCAACTATCGCCGACCAAGCAACGGGACATCCGGGGACGGCTTCGTTCCGATATCAAGCAATTCACATCGGCCTACTTCGAGCTCCAGATGTTCGCGATGCTGCGAACCATGGAGTACGAAGTAATCGTGGAGCCGAAACTGGCAGCCGGACGGTACATCCCCGACTTCCTTGCAAGACGAGGGGACAAGAGGTTTTACCTGGAGGCAACCGTGTGCGGCCAAGACGCGGGAGATCTTCGAGGCACGAGGCACGAGGAAGACGCGGTGGAGAAAATTCGATCGGCGTTCGAAGATGCGAGGATCGACCTCCACTCACACCTTTGGCTGGAAGCCGAAGGCGACCTGAACCAGACGCTCGCGAAGAATTGGGTCGCTAAGCCGTTCATTGATCTCCTGAGACGCACCACCGCCGCAGAAGTTCAGGAGTCCTACGAGTCGAATCTGTACGAGCACCGGTATCGAACGGATTACAGAGAGGTGTTCAAATGCAACGACTGGACCCTCCAAGGTATCCTGGAGCCCAAGTTCCGCGAGGACTCTGCTGGACATGTATGGGGACCTGCTCGTTCGGCGATGGGCGACGCTTCCGAGGCGATCAGAACGAGCCTCGCTGAAAAGGCGAGGCAGTGGAGAAGGATGGGCCCCTCTGACGGGATCCTCGTAGTCGCCATTTCCATCTGCCACAGCCAGTTTTTCTGGAACGAAGGCGACGAAACGCGCGCAATCACGGAAGTCTCGTCGAGCGGCAATCCGACAGCGTCCTGGCGAGACGAACTCAAGGCCATCCACGGCATCCTGTTCGTCGGGAACATCTCATTGGGCAATGAGCAAGTGACGAGAGTAAGGCTGGTCCCCAACCCGGAGCGATGCCTGCCAGAGTCGCTCGCACCACTGATGACGGAGAACAGATTGGCAATCCTGACCGGCGGCGAAGTCGCTGGGTAGAAGCACACCGATAAGCGGGAGGCAGTAGGGATGAGATCGCGCGGCGACCATCGCCGGACTGTTACACCGCGCTCGCGCTGCCCGGCCGTTCGACGGAATAGCCGAGGCTGCGGTAGCCTCGGATGCGCTTCTGCGTCATTCGTTGCAGCGAGGGCACGGCCTCGTCGACATAGTCGTAGACCAGCACCTCGCGCTTGGCCGGATGCAGCCGGTGCAGGCGCCCGACATACTGCGCGAGCGTTCCCCTCCATGCGACCGGCATCGCGAGGAACAGCGTATCGAGGCGAGCGTCGTCGAACCCCTCGCCGATATAGCGCCCCGTCGCGACCAGGACTCGCTCCTCGGTATCGGGGATGTCTTCGAGGCGCCGCATGACCGCGCGGCGTTGCTTTACACCCATGCCGCCACGCAGGAACAGCACGTTCCGCGCGAACCTGACGAGCCGTTCAGCAAGTTGGCCGGCGTGGTCCTTGCGTGCTGTGAGCACGAGCGGCGAGCGGCGAACTTCTAGCGCTTTCAGCACATCGTCGAAGATCAGGTCGTTGCGGGCCTCGTCTTCGGCGAGCGCCGCGTAGACTTGCTGGATCGGAGGCCGCTCTTCCGCGATGTCTTCGGGCAGCCGAAATGCTGTTGGGCGCAGCAGCGCCCGATGCGCGAAGGGGCGCTGCCGCGCGAGAGACTTCGCACTCGCCCGGAAACGCACCGGGCCGCATTGCATGAACACGATCGGATGGTGACCGTCCTGGCGCGTCACCGTCGCCGACAGTCCAAGCACGTACCGGGATTTCGTCCGGCGAGCCACCCTCTCAAAGCTGACTGCGGAGAGATGGTGGCACTCGTCGACGATGAGATGGCCGTAATCGGCGACGATGTCGTCCACCTCGTCACCGCGCACGAGGCTCTGGATGACCGCAACGTCGACCACGCCTGTGGGCTTGCGCTTGCCTCCTCCGATCTGCCCGATCGCCGAGGTGGGAAGATCTAGGAACGCGCCGAGCCGCTCTACCCACTGGTCCATGAGCTGGAGGCGGTGTACCAGAATAAGGGTGTTGGCTCTGCGGGCAGCCAAGAGCGATGCCGCGACCACCGTCTTGCCGAACGCGGTGGTCGCCGCCAGCACACCGTTGTCATGCTTCAGCATGGCTTCGGCCGCCGCCGCCTGCTCCGGCGTCAATTCCCCGAGGAACGTTGTCTCGATTAGGCAGCCTGCGAAACGCTCGTCTCGCAGGTCGAGCCCGATGCCGAGTTCTTCGAGCAGGTGCTCCATCGCCGCCTGGCAGCCGCGAGGAAGCGCGATATGGTGCGAGAGCAGTTCGGCGCAGGCGACGATGCGGGGCGTGCCATAGGTCGAGCGCCGCATCGCTTGCGCGGCGTAGAAGGCCGGATTCTGGAACGCCGCGAGCCGCACGAGCCGGTTGACCAGCCCGGACGGGAGTCCTTCACGCGGAATATAGATTTGGTCGGCCAGCACCGCGCCGATACGCTCGGGCAGCGTCCCGGAGATTGAGGGTAGGGATCTTCGCCCCGACGGCGGGGCGGTCCAGGGCTCTTCGTCCTTGTCGTCGAGCGGCAGACGAAGCCCTACGATGCGACCCCGCCGGCCGGCATCGTCCACAATCATCCTGGCCTCCGCCTCGGTGAGGCACCTCAGCCCAGAGAGGAACGCCCACTGGTCCGGCCAGGGGTTGAAGTCGCCGTCGAGAAACACGCTGTGGCCGTTCTCCCTCGGGCCGCCTTGCAGGGGGAGCGCGATGAGGTTGCCGAATCCGCCCTGCGGTATCGTGTCCTGGCTCGGGAAGAACCGGTCGTAGGACTGGAAGCCGATATCCGGATTGCGCTCCATGGCCTCGGTCAACAGATGGGCGCCGAGGCGTCGCGCGAGCGACGCCGCCAGGGGCTCGGCGAAGAAGAACCACACATGCGCGCCGTTGCCCGAGCGTGAGCGCTCGAGCGCCGCCTGGACGCCCTTCGCGCGGCAGGCGTCAAGATAGGCCGCCGCGTCGCCACGCCATGTCTCCTTGTCGAAGTCGGCGGCCAGGAACCGGCAGGTATCGTCGGACAACATCGGGTAGACGCCCATCGTGTGTTGCCCGCGAAGATGTCTTTCGACGGCTTCGTCAGTGACCGGCACGAAGGCTTGGTTGGGACAGGTGCCGCAGCGCACCCGGGGCTTGTGGCACACGCCGGGCTTCCACTCGTTTGCGCAGACGGGCGCGTAGCCTGCCCGGCCCTTCGCGGCGTTCTCCCAGCGCCGGGGATAGACATCCTCCCGGCCACCGAAGAAGGACCGGAAGAGCGCAATCTTGTCACTCGTGGGCGAACGGTTGGTCACCGTCCCGCTGGGGCTCGCACTCGTCGGCCTCGTCGAAGTCGAGTGCGCGATCTTGGCGAGCTGCCTCTCCAGGTCCGCCCGCTCGGCGTCCAGCCGCGCCAGGTGCTTACGTATTCGCGCCGTCTCTGCGGCATGGGTATCCGATTGCGCCATTCGACTCTCCGTCGCTGCCGCCGCCCTTGGGTGCCGCGATCATTGTGAAGGGCGGACCATACCGGAGTCCGGCCCGGCGCGCCGCCTGCTTGTCACGGCTCAGCCCGCCTTTGAATCGTTTTATCACGCCTCGCGGACGGCTCGGATGTCGAGCCTGCGCTCCACGAGGTGGTTGCTGCCGGACAAGCCCCGTTGTGCCCGCGACAGGGCTAGTTTTTTGTTTGCCCCGCGAGCGTCGTGATCTGAACTCCGGGCTGAGCATTTCGTTCTCGGCGTGGCAGTGTGCCGTTAATGGCGACGCTGCCGGTCGAGGATTGGTCCATTGAACTGCGCGCGGTCACGGTGCGTCCGACTTGGGGCACGCGGGAACACCGGCGCTGGGACCGGCTGGTTGCGGAGCATCACTACCTGGCGTTTCACGGCGTCATCGGCAAAGGCCTGCGCCATGTCGCGGTACACGGCGAGCGCTGGGTTGCTCTGATCGGTTGGCAGCCGGGCGCGTTCAAGCTGGCCGCGCGCGACGGCTGGTTCGGTTGGTCGACGGAGCAGCAGTTTCGGCGCCTGCATCTGATCGCAACAACTCGCGTTTCGTCATCCTGACGCCGCACCGGTTGCCCAACCTGGCCTCGCGGGTGCTGGGGCTGAGCCTGAGGCGGCTGTCTGCGGACATGCGGGCGGTGCACGGCTATCCGGTGCTCCTGGCCGAGACCTTCGTGGACCCTTCGAGGTTCGCCGGCACCTGCTATCGCGCATCGAACTGGCGCTCGCTGGGGATGACGCGCGGCTTTGCCCGCGACCCCGGGGCTGCGCCGCGCTGGCGCGACCACGGCCAGCCCGAGGAGGTCTTCGTGTTCGAACTGAGCGAAGGCGCCGCCGAGGCGCTGAGCCGGACCGAGATGCCGGCACACTGGAACGCTGAGAACACACCGAGCCGATGGCCGCGCCTGGGCTGCGCAGCCTGTTCGAGTGCCTAGGCGAGGTCTCCGAGTGCCGCTTCGCGCGGGTGCGATCTGGTCACCGTCGCGCTCGCCGGCAACTTGGAAGAGCTCTAGGCAGCCGCCTCGCGCCGGCGTTCCCGGGCCAGATCGAAAGCCCCCTGCATCCGCAGCCAGTGCCGGGCTGTGCTCCAACCTAGTCGTTCCAACGCTAGTGCCGTGCGCGCTGTCAGCGCGATGCGCCCAGCCAGCAACCGATGCAGGGTGCTACGATCCATGCCGAGCTTGTCGGCCAGCTCGGTCACCGTTAGACCGGATTCCTTGAGACAGTCCCGGATGCTCTCGCCCGGATGCGCGGGGTGATGCAGCGTCATCTCTTGCCCTCGCTCGCCTAGTGGTAGTCGATCAAGTCAACATCCACGGCTTCACCGGCCTCGAAGCGAAAGATCAAGCGCCAGTTGTCGGTAACGCGGATGCTCCAGAAGCCGACCAGATCGCCAGTCAGCGCGTGCAGACGATAGCCTGACAGATCAAGATCGCGCGGTTCGGCAGCTTCGGCTAGATGGTCGAGCCGCAAGCTCAGCCGCCTGATCATCTCGGGCGGCAACCTGCGGTGGTCATCGGCTTCCCAGAATCGCCGCAGAGCTTTGTGCTTAATCCTTATGGCGCACACCATGCCACACTGCGGCGCACCACACAACTGTGAGGCGTGTGCGCTGTAGCGATATTCGAGCGCGCGTCGCTGATCTTTGACAGCCGGATATCGACTGCCTGACCCCCACCGGGTGAACAGAATGCAGCGATTCGGCGCGAGGCTGGAACACTACGGGAACATGATGACAGGGATGACCGCGGCTTGCCCTCCGCCGGCAGGCGGCTGGATCGAGCAGGGATGTCGGAGGTCAGATAAACGGCCAGCCCGATACGGGTCTCCATCTTGGCGAGCCCGCGGATGTAGTGGGTCTCGAAGTTGGAGCTGTTGTCGAGGCGGCTGTTGATCCGTTCTATCGCGGAGCGTCGGTTGTAGCAAGCCGAGAAGGAGGCCGAGAAGGAGGCAGCGCCTCAAGGTGGTGCACCCGAATTGCGCGGGGATCGACATTGGCAGGGGCCGGCACTTCGTGGCGACGTGGCCGCGCTGCCACGCAACATAGCGGTCAACAGCCTCACGCAGTGTCTTCGAGCTTTGTCCATCATTGGCCTGCTGGTATGGCGCACGCGAATAGGAAACGGATGCGGTCGACGAGGATTGGTCATTCAACGTCGTCATCGGTGTCGACGACGGCGGGATCGAACCCCTCCATAACCGTATAGTGCCCGATGATTTCGTTCCGCACCTGGACTGTCTGCGGGTTCCCGTTCGCGTTCTTTGCGATTCGGCCGCCGATGGCTTCGCGGATTCTGCGAGCCATGATGGGGTTGATCTCATTCTTCCGATCGTTGTCGTCAGCGAAGATGTCGGCGCCCACATACTTGGCGTAGTCGAGTACCCAGTCCGGATCTTCGGCGCAGATCCGGATCACGGCCAAAATAATGTCGGGGCTGAAGTTGCCTGACCGGCACAGGTCGATCGCGGTTTCCCGGGCGTCGGCGATCAGACGCCGCCGAATTGCAGGATGCTCGTCGTCCCATATCTGGAAGAAATCGAGGTCGAGAAGTGAACCGAATTCGTCCGGCTCACCACCATGTTCGTCGACGCGCGTCTCGATTTTGTCCGCTATCTGCTGGAGCCCCTGCGCTGTGAAACGTTTGCCGTTGAATTCGAACGCCGGGTCGAGAAGGGTCAATTCCGAAGCGTCGAGAGCAACAGTGGGGGCGGGACGGACCGTCCACAGGCCATTGGACTGGAATTCTGCATCGGGATCTGGACGGCTGAAGTCCAGGATCGCGGTCCCCTCGTCGCCGGTCCATTGCGGCCTTCCGTCTTCCCACTCGTAGAATGGCGGCTCGCCTTCCATGGCAGCCCACTGTCTGGCGGTGTAGAGAGCTTCCGCTTCATTGTGGTGGAATTGTTGGGCTGCAGGGGTGACGTCTTCCTCGCCATAGGCAAGCAGGCGCAGGGCGGGCGGGTCTCGCCACAGATCTGAAATGCCGGGTTCATCAGGCTCGTTGGCGATCGCGGAACTCTTCGATTGGGCGCTCCTGCGTCGCTGACTCCAGAGAATTCGTGCTCGCCGCAGGTCCCGGTCGTCAATTTCCCGCGCTAGGTCCCAACGCTGGTCGAACCATGTCCGCAGAGATTGCGCGAGCGCTTCGTCCTGCATCTCGACGTTCGCCTCGTCACGACACCTTTGAAGGTCGTCATCTGTAATGGGAAGGCCGGCCATCGAGGCGTTCGCCGATCCCAGAATCACGTCATTGCCGTTGATCCATACCTTGGCATGAAGACGATCCAGGGTAAGTACTGGAATTCCGTCCCGTTTCAGGGCAGCGATCGGCGCGGGATTGCATGCACCGCTTAGCAGGTCGCAGATCACGCGCAGCCTGCCGTTGTGCTTGTTCGCAATGCCGGTGCGCTCGAGAGAGTCCTGGCCCCAGTAGGCCACGGCGATATCGATATCCCCGTCCCGGGATACGAGAGAGGAGACTGCCTGTTGAATTTCCGTGCCGGCCAACAGCCGCATGTTCATGTCCCTTTCGTTCGAATCGCGCGCATCGGCATCGCTGGACCCTCGTGAACGCGTGCTCAGCCGGATACCTGAATTGCCGCGATCTGGTTACTTCCGAGAAGCGGCCCTAAGTCCGCCGACGGACGATGTAGAGGAAATACCACCCTTCACCACGCCGGCCGCCCCCACCGTCCCTGTCGACTTCGAGCGTGTCCCGGTGCCAATTATGGCGAATCAACTCTTTTTCGAGCCTGACCGCGTTTCTGTGGGAGCGCGTTTCATAGAGCACAATCATTTCGTCGTAAGCCCAGCCAGCCGCCTCATACTGCTGCGCCCGTCTTTCAGGCCAGTTGGTGATGCCGATGCGGAACCCGTCGGCGTAGTTGGCATAGTGGGAAATTGCCCGCTTCAACTCTGTGCTGACCTGATACGGCCACCCGGCCCTTGTCTTGTAATTCACTTGCACAGGCAGTCGGGTCCCACTGTCGGGTTGAACCTTAACCGGAACCTAGCAAAACCGCACCCTGCGCTCCAAGCTGGCCCTCGGCGTAGTGCGCAGGCTAATCCCACCTGCCGACCTGTTGGAGCTCGATCAGGCGGACCCCAGCCGCCGCAAGCGAATGGGCGGCAGGTCGTCCTTGAGCCCGCCCTCATGAACGATCTTGAGGCCGGTTGGGTCCTGGAAGCGCCCGACGTCTCAGTGCTCGATGCGCTCGCCCCAGATGGCGCTGTGGAACTGCCGCAAGGCAGCCTTGGCGTAGGCGCTCTCCAGGTTGTCGCTCTCGCGGAACAGCGCCGCGTCGCTGCCGCCCATGGCGGTCTGACTGTCGCGCTGGCCGCGCGTGATGGCGCCCAGACCGTCAAGCCGTCCTGCGATGGTGGCGATGAAGCGGGGCTCGACCTTCATGTCCTTCGTAAGCGGTCAGAATAATGGCGCCGAGGCCAGGTGGGTCCGGTGTGTTCTGGGTAGAGGCGCGGTGGAAGTTCGCCGAGGCAGTGAGATAGGAGGCTGAAGGCTGCTACATGCTCAGCCCCCGGCTCTTGCGCATGTGCCTGCCGCGCTTGCGATCCCGTTTCTTGGCCTTCTCGCGTAGCTCCCGAAGCTTCTCCGGATCGTCGAGAAGGTAGGCGAATCCTTTCTGGCGGTCGCCCGGGTCCAGGGGCTTGGCGGGCGGCCTGTCGAGCGTGTGGGCGAAACCCTGTTTCTCCCCTTCGCCCTTTCGCCCGGGCCGAGCTAGAGACTTGCGGGGTTCGTCGAGGGTGTGGGCGAATCCTTCCTTCTGCCTTGGCGTGGGCTCGTGACGGGGCTGCCGCGGCTCCGGCCTCGTCGCGAGGGCGCGGTTTTCGTCGAGCCGGTTGCGCAGCTGCTCGACCGTGAGCCGCGCGCGCTCCCTGCCGATCATCATCGCGTCGAGGTAGGCGCCGTACCTCTCATCGTCGGTGAGGACGGCCTTGCCGGTGGCGGCCAGCAACTCGGCCGCCTCGCGCCATTGGGGCCAAGCGTCGAGACGGCTGATGGGGAGGCCCCGTTCGCCGGCCTCGCGCTCAAGGACCTTGTACGCCTCGACATGCCGCTCCGCCGCCGCCAGATAGCCCTCGGCGGTCTCGCGGGCGACGGTCTCGTCATCGTGGTACTCAAGGAGCTGGTCGATCACGCTGCGCGCGCGCTCGGTCAGGCTGGGATGCTCCGCGAGCACATGGACGCGGCGGATCAGCGCGTCGTACCCGTCCGTCAGAAGCAGCGGAAGGTCCGGTTCTTCGGAGCGTGCGACGTGATCGTTCCAGTCCCGCTGCAGCTCCCCGTAGAGCGTCCGCCAGTCGGGCGGGGTGTCGCGCTCCGGGCCGGGCGCGACCGCTTCAGAGGTCGGGGGCGGCGGGGACACTTCGGGAGCGGGTTCGGCCGCAGGAACGGCGACCCCGGCTGCGGCGCCCTCGGCGAACTGCGCTTCTTCGCGCGGCGCGTCCCGCCGCGCCCGGTGAGCGGCCCGGGCCGTCACGGACCTGAGATACTTGCCGGCGCGCGCGTGCTGTTTGCGGAACTCCTTGATTTCGCCTTCGCCGATACCGGCGCGTTCGGCCAGCAGGCGCTCGAACACCTGCGGCCGGGCGCGGAAGGATACGGCCTGCTTCATCAGCACACCGTGACGGTCGAGGGTCTCCCGGAAGGCCGGGCTCAGCGCCACCTCTTCGCCCTCGTTGCGCGCTCGCTGGCGAAGCTCGTTCCACGCCGCCAGCACCTGCGTGCGCTCCGCCGCAAACGCGTCCACCGCCGCGCCGTGGCGCAAGCCGTTGACGGCGTGACGGATTTCCCGGGCGATGCGCACGATGGCGTTGTCGTTCGCCGCCGCTTGTGTCTCGGCTGCTGTGCGGCCCTCGGCCGCTTCTTTCTGCCCTTCGCCGGGACCCTCGCGCCCCGCACTCGGCGGCCGACTGCGGTCCTTTTGGATGTCGACGCGCGCGCTTTCTTTGGCATCCCGCCATGCGCCGTCCGCGACATAGTCGAGCGCCGCTTCCTTGGGCTGGGAGCGCGACCAGCGCTCGGCCAAGCACGCCCGCACCTCGCTGTCGGTGACCGGCATGTCCTCTTGGTCCTCGGGACGGCTGTCGGCAATGTCGAAGACGATGGGAGAGCGGTTGACGTAGACGTCGAGCCCTTCGCGGTGCCGGGTCGCGGCAGGATAGACGGTCTCGCGGGAGGGCCGATCGTCCGCCAGCAGGAACGCCCGGTCGACCGTCAACCCCTGGGCGGAGGCGATGGTCATGGCGTAGCCGTAGTCGAGGCGAATGTTGTCGTGGAAGTCGCGGATCTCGTCGTGGCGGAACTGCACGCGCCTGCCGTCGTCGGTGCGCGCGGTGATATGGACTGATGTCTCCGCTTCGGAACCGCCCTTGTCCCCCCCGAATCCCTTGCCTGCCGCCTCCCGGTTGCGGGCCTTGCGCGAGACGGCAGCGCCCTCCTGATTCCTCTCCTCGATGTCCTCGACGGTGACCACGGTGCCGTTGAATAGCTGCTTCTCCCACTGCGTGGCGCCGATGCGGAGGCGGTCGCCCACCGCGATCTCCAGCGGCTCGGTGATCCGCCCATCGAGATCGCGGCTCACCTCGATCACCGCGCGCTTGATGTCCGTTCTTTCTCCGAGCACGCGCTCCCGCATGAGCCAGGACAGCGCCCGCGCCTCCGCCTTCGTGCGCGCAAGCACCACGGCGGATTTTTCCGGCTCGGCATTCATGTGCCGCGCCCAGTCGTTGACCAGGCCGGTCAGCGTCTTCTCCTCGTCGTAATGAAGATGGAACCGGCCCCTGAGCTGCCACGCCTCGATCGCCTGCGCGGCCTCGCCGTCCCTGAGCGCCTCCGACACCGTCACCTGCCACGGCGTGAACAAGGGTTTCTTCTCCATCGCCTCGTAGTCGGCGAGCACGGCGTCTCGCTCTTGTGGGCTCGTGAGACCCGCCCTGAACTGGGCCTGCTCCGGCGTCTCGCCGTGGACATGGACCAGCACGTCCTCCAGGTCCGCCTTCTGGCGCCGGATGCGGTCGACGCGGACGCTGGCGGCCACGTCACGGATCAGCCGCAAGCCCGGCCCGGCTTCGACCGGCTGCTGCTGCCGGGTGTCGCCCGCGAACACCACTTTGGCTCCGTGGCGCTCGGAGAGCTGCAGAATGTGATGCGCCTGGCGGGTCGACAGCATCCCCGCCTCGTCCACCACGATCAGGGTGTTGCGCCCTATCTCGATCTGCCCCCTGGCGGCGAGCTTGAGAAGCTTGTCCACGCAGTAGGGCTTGGCGTGACAGTCGTCTCCCAGCGCCACCGCCGTCCGCCACGCGACGGCTGTCGGCACGATCTCGTAGCCGTGCTCCCTGTGCAGATCGGTAATGGGCCTGAGCGTGGTGGTCTTGCCCGAGCCCGCCGCGCCCTCAATCACGGCCACCCGTCCGCCCTGCACGGTGGCGTGCCGGATCGCCAGCGACTGCTCCTGGCTCAGCGGATAGCCTTGGGCCAGCAGCGTCTTCACCTTCTCCCTGACGGCCGCTTCCGGCAGCTCGCAGTCGGTATCGGCGGCCATGGACGACGCCATGTCCTTCACGGCCTGTTCGAGCCCCAGGTTGTGACGGGTGGAATAGACCTCGGTGTGGACCATGCCCGCGCGGGATTCGGCCGTCGGCTTCTTGGGCTCAAGCCGCTCGATCTCCGGGTTGCGGCGCAGCCGCTCGATGGCGGTCCTCAGCGCTTCGGGGCCGATCAGGCCTGCGGCTGTATTCGCCGCCGCCTCCACCATGTCCGGGCGGCGGAACACGGCCTCCTCTCGGGCCAGGTGGGCGGGAAGATCGTCGAGCCGGGCGGTCAGCTCCCTGATCACCTCGCGGCTCGTCTCCACCTCGTTGCCGGTGACGGCGGCAATCAGCGCCTTGCGCTCGACGAAGCCCTGCGCTTCCTCCCGCCAGCGCCCGTGACGCACCTCGGGATCGTTGTCGTGGGACTTGCCGGCCCTGGTCAGCTTGTTGACGCCGGCCATGCGCGAGGCGTTGCCGCGGGACGGGATGCCCAGCTCCCCGGCCTTGGCGACGATCGCCTTCCGACGCTTCGACCAGAAGACCTGCAGGTCCTCCGGCATGCCAACGATGCGGGTGAACCCGGCATTGGGACCGTACTGCTCCATCGGCACGCCGAGACGCTCGCGGAGGTTCCAGGCCAAGGCGTTGCGGTAGACCGCGCCCGCGGCCTTGGCCCAGCTGTAGACCGGGTACTGGTGCATGGCCCGCCACTTGCCGTCCTCCTGCGTCCGGGCCGCATTGAAGATGACGCAGTGGGTATGAAGCTGCGGGTCGTTCTCCCGGCTGGTGCCGTGCTGGAACATCGCCACCGGGATATCGGCAGGCAGCACCTTGATCCGCCCCTCCCGGTCACGGATCCGCGTATAGGAGCAGT
The DNA here is from genome assembly GCA_965262755.1 of Alphaproteobacteria bacterium. Taxonomy (GTDB): domain Bacteria; phylum Pseudomonadota; class Alphaproteobacteria; order UBA828; family UBA828; genus WTGU01. The sequence continues at coordinate 5,265,964 of OZ253557.1, forward strand.
AGCGGAGCACCGTCTCTTCCAGCGCCACGCGGGCGGCATCGTTGTGCGCGTCCTCGATGCGGGAGCGAAGCGCGGGATCGGCGACGGCCCAGAGCGCGGACACGCTCTTGTCGGCCGAGAAGGTCATGTCCAGACCAGCCGAGCGCTGCTCGCTGCCCGCGTTTCTGGTGAGCTTGTGGAAGCCGTCCGGAGAGAAGCCGTGGTAGAGCCGGTGGAAGTCGCTGCTGTCGACCTTGCCGCCGTTCTCCAGTCCGAGGAGGCCCTTGGGATTGAACCACACCCCGTCCGGCTCCTCGCCAGCCGTGTAGTATTCGTTCGGATGACGGAACGAGCGCTGGCTCTCCAGGTAGTATGCGGCGGACGCCGCCTGTGCGAGCGTCGCTACCATGGTGCGGCCCGCAGAGCAGCCGGGCTGGCTCGCGCGGCCCAGTCGGGCTCCGACCCCCGGCTTAAGGCAAGGTCTGACCTGATTGCTGTCGGAGCCAAGTTCTTCATAACGATCAACCGGTTACCCGGATCGGCCAAATGGATCGCACCGGTACTGTCTATTTAAGTGGCTATGCATCCCGGAACACCGCACTACAGTGCATAGGTGTGAAACGACGCGTACCGAAGGAGGCGTAGACTGTCAACGGGAATGTGCATCTAAACGACGCCTCGTGCCGGTTTCGCGGGCCGCAAAGAGCTGGTAAGGGTCCGCTTGCGAGCGGGAGCAATGCGGGTCTTGACGCGGTGGAGGGCTCGGGGGATCATGCGTAACGTTCTGAATTCGCTGCCCATTGCGGACGGAGGAGTCATGGTGGTCAGGCGCTACAACGAATCGGATGTCGATTTCGAAGCCATCGATGCGGACCTTGCGAAGCTGGCGGCACCGAAGCTGACGCTGAAGGACGTGCTGGACCGCTTGCGAGAGCGCATGCTCGAGCAGCGGGCCAGGGGCGTGACGGTGGCCCAGATGCACGAGGTGCTGAAGGCGCGCGGCATCGAGATGGGCGAGCGCAGTCTGAAGGCATTCCTCGACAAGGGGGAGCTGCCGGGAAGGAAGGCGGCGAAAGTCGCGGCGCAAATTGGTGGCGGGGACTCCGAGGGAGACGCGTTCTGAGCGACCGGCAGGCGAAGGCGCGCAAGCGCCGAGCCGGATACCGGGAGCAGACGCATGGCGACGGCGAATGCGCTGCGGCCGGCACGGGGCGAACGCTCAGGGCAACGACGCGGAGCGTCGAGCCGAGGACGGCGATGCGTCGTGCGCAGCACGGCGAGCTGTCGGTGGACGTCCGGCACGCGTTCTAGTGTAGGGGGAGCAGGCGAGCGTTCGGCGAAGCCGCGCATGCGGCGAGCCGGGCGCGAGGCTGCGGCGAGTCGTACGGTTACGGTCGGCAACGGGAGCGCGAGCGGCGATGGCGCGTCAGCGCCGAGCCGTGCCGCGTGATGAGCAGAGCGTCGAAAAATGAGAAGGCCGATCCCTCGCCGAAGCGAAGGACCGGCCTTGGTGGCGAAGGGGGAAGCGCCGCATCATGCGGCGGCGCTCAGAACCGGGATTCCCATCTGGCGGGCCTTGTCCACGAGATTGTTCGTGATCCCGCTGCCGGGGAAGGCCACGATGCCCTTGGGCAGCAGGTTCAGGAGATCGTCGTTACGCCTGAACGGGGCGGCTCTTCCGTGCGCCTTCCAGTCGGGGCGGACGATCACCTGATCCACGCTGCGGGACTCGGCCCACTTCGCCGCCACCGTCTCGATGCCGGGGGCGCCGCCGTGGACGAGGACCATGTTGCCGTGCTTCGCGTGGGTGCGGTCGAGGACGCTCCAGACGGCGGCGGGGTCTGCGACCTCCTTGCCGCCGGTCACCGCCACCAGGGTGCCGGCCGGCAGGTGGCTGCGGGTCTCGCGGTCCTTGCGGGCGCGCCTGTAGTCGCGCGCGTCGATGGCGGCGGACGTCAGCGCTCCCGTCTTCGAGGTATGCGAGCCGTTTCTCGGCCGCCAGGTATCGCCTGTCTCCGCCCGGTAGGCGCCGGCGGCGGTATCGCGCAGCCTCTCGAAGGCGTCGCGCCGGTCGCCGAGGTTGCGCGCGCGGTCCGTGAGGAGCTGCAACTCCCAGGCCTTCACCTCGGTCCCGTCCTGGGCGGTCTCGAGGTCCTTCATCTCGGGCACGATGCGGTCCACCGCCCTGTCGAGGCGTCCCATTTGCGCGTGGAGGCAGTTGACGAGGCTCCAGAGCAGCGGCTCGCGCTCGTCGGCCATCTGCGTCCCGTCCACCGTGATGCCGTCCACCATGATGCGGACGGCCTCGCTCAGCGCCTCGGTGGCGTCGTCTTCGTCCCAGACCTCGCGGCTGTCGATCTCGCCCCGCTCGGGTGAAGCGCCGTAGAGTGCGATGTTCTCGCAGATGGCGGCGGTCTGTGAAGCGGTTGCGATCTCCTGGCGCGTGTCGATCATGTCGACCTCCCATTCGTTCATCCTCCGAGGCGGTATGCCCCGTCGTGATGTGTTGTTGGGACACGCGCCCGCAGCGGAAGCACCTGGTCCTGGAGGCTCTTTGGGCGGGGTGGTGCGGAAAGTTGCCGAGTGGTGCGGAAGATCGCGTTCGTGCCGTCTGGGGAGGGCCGGCGCGCCGCCTCGCCGGCTGGCCGCGTTTCGAGTTGGCCTTCTCAAGAACCGCTAGCGCCGGCCCGACGCGCCGGCCCCGCGCTTCAGGGGCCGGTGCGCCTCACGCGAGGCGATTGGTGATTGGAGGCAAGCGATCTTCACGGTCGGCGACTTTCACGGCCCGCCCTTAGAGCGTCTTGGACCAGGGCGTAGGGAGCGCAGCGACCGGAGCACCCGCAGGGTTGCTGGAGCGAGGACGCGTGGCACAATGACACAGCACGACGGGGTACGACCTCCCTCTCCACACGCACGGCATTCTTTCCTGTTTCTGTTGCTGCCTGCGTCTCGACGGGGTGCTGTCGGGAATATTTCCGGGGCTCTGACTGCACTGCACAAGAAAAGGGAGCGGCCTTCCGTCGAGGGATGACGGAGGGCTGCTCCCGGGATCGGCGCAGGGAGGCGATGAGGTGCGCAGTCAGCGCCGGTCGGAGAAAGCACGATGTACCGGCGGCGGGGCCACGGGCACGAGATCGCGGTCCGCGAGCATGCGGGCGATGGCCGGCTTGATCGCGTCGCGATCGTCGACCAGCTTCGGCCCCCGCCGGTCGTCGTACAGATGCAGAGCGAAGTAGACGCCGGCGCCGTCGGGGTCGGCGATGTCCGGCCGCCTGGTGACGATCCCCACCGTCTCGCCGAAGACGACGATGTCGCACTCGTCGTCGAGACGGCGGCGGAAGCGGATGTCGCGGATGCTGAAGTCAAAGCTCGACATGGCGTGTCTCCGGGGAGGCAACGGAAGCGCAGGCGCGCCCGTCAGGGCGCCGCGTCGCGGTCGCTGACACATGGAGAAGGGCCGGTCCCGAGACCCTGGGGAAGGGCGGGACCGGCCCGGTGACGGGAGGGAGGAACCCGTCAGAAGGGAATCGCCGAGCCAGCTTCGGCGGCATCGGAAGCGGTCGCAACCGGCGCCGCGGCCTCGCTGCCGTTCGCGGCGGCAGGCCGCTCGAGGAACTGGATCCGCGAGCCCGGCACGAGGATGATCTCGGTCGAATAGCGGTCGGAGTCCTCGCCCTCCTTGCGCCACTTCCGGGTCTGCAGCTTGCCCGCGATGTAGACAAGGCGGCCCTTCTTCGCGTGCTTCTCCAGCATGTCCACCAGGCCGCCCTGGAAGGTCACGATCCGGTGCCATTCTGTCCTGTCGATTCTTTCGCCTGAAGTGCGATCCAGGAAGCTCTCGTCGGTCGCCACCGACAAGTTGGCGACGCGCCCGCCGGACGCGAGGTTGGAGATGGCGGCGTCGGCGCCGAAGCGCCCGATGACCTGCGCGGAGTTGAGACCGAAGCTCATTGTCGTCTCCTTCATATCCAGGTTGCTGACGATGGGTGACGAGCGGGAGAGGGATCTCTCTCCTCCCCTTCCCTGCTCACCCTCTTCAAGCCCTCCTCGAACTCTCGCTTGCGGCCTGCCTCGATGCGCGCGGGGCAGGCGTCGGCCTCGCCGCTCGCACCGGCGGCTGCATGGGCTGCAGCGAGCGGCATTCCTGCGGCCAACACCCTGTGCCGGCGACGGCGACGCCCATGTCGAGGGAACAGGCGGCGCGCATCGCACCGTCGCGGTGCAAGGCAGCGCGCGCGGGTCCGGGCCAGGTCGCGATGTTCGGGTGAGGGTCGGCGGTGGGGCCCCCAGCCAGCAGCCCCACCATGGCGAATTGACCGTCCGCCCGGCCCGGCTATGGTGCCCGGAACCTGAAGGACGGATCAGCCATGGCGACGGTGACCAGAGCCGATCTGGCGGCGGCGGTGCGCGAGGAGGCCGGTCTGCGCAAGCGAGACGCGGCCGAGCTGGTGGACACGCTGGTCGAAGCGATCTGCGAGCGGCTGGCGGCAGGGGAGCCGGTCGGGATCTCCGGCTTCGTGACCTTCGACCTGCGCGACAAGAGCGAGCGCACCGGACGCAATCCCAGGAGCGGGGAGGAAGCGCCGATCACGGCCCGGCGGGTGGTGACGTTCCGGGCATCCGCGAAACTGAAGACGCGCGTGATGGCGGGGATGGCCGGCAGCGGGGACGACACACAGGCCGCCGGCAGGGGCGAAGCTGTATAATTGCCCGGAGTTTCGAGTCGGCTGAGGGAACCGGGACAATGGATGGAACATCATCGGGCGGGATCGACGAGAGCGCATTGACGAAGGGGCAGCTGCGCAAGCTTCGCGCGCTGCGCAAGTCGGTCGGCGATGGGATCGCGGAGCGCGCTTTCGCGGAATGGCTCGCTTCACAGCCTGCGACGGGAACCAGGCCCGACGGCAACGCGGCGACGATCGTCGACACGCTGTGGCCGCTCGTCCAGCAGGGCACGCTGGCGATCCCGCGCGGCGGCTACCTGATCAGGCGCGGACGGGGCCGCATTATCGTGGAGGCGGCGAAGCCGTAGAGGGTTGGATTATCCGTCGGGTTCCGGACGCCGTCCTGCTGCTGTCAGATCCTCGGTGGTGCGGAACCTGCGGATGCGCGGGAGCCGGTTTCGAGTCCCGGCTCCCGCGCGGTTTCTTGAGCCGCACGACGGGTATGGCGTCAGCCCGCTGTCGAGGCAGCCCACGGTAGGGAGCGCTTTCGTCGATGGCCCCCGCTGCCTGGATGCGAGTCCGGCGGCCACCACGACGTCAGCGCGGCCATGGAGGAGACGTCGGTGACGATTTCGACGTCGCCGGGACCGAGCCTGGCGAACGCGAGGCACGCCGCCACTTCGGCAGGATTGTCGTATGTCCCGTGATCGTGGCTCGTGACAATCTCGATGACGGTGTACCGGGGCGCCGTCGCGGGCAGTCCGCGATGCTCCGCCGAGCGCATCCGGGACCGGCGGGCGCACGCTTCGCAGGCCGCGGCGGCACCCGACCAGGCGCCGCACTTTGCACAAAGGTTCCTGGCGCGACGGCGAGCATACCGCTTGCGGTCCCGGGCGTTCTTTCGCTCGCGCGGCGTCCGCGCGGCCTCCATCGCCGCGCAACGCCGGCAGCGCGAAGCGCCTGCCTGCGCCGTGTCGCGGCAGCGCACGCAGCAGCCCGCGGAGCGGCGCTCCGCGTAGATCTCCCGCTCGCGGGCGCGTCTCGCCTCGCCGCAACCTGCGCACACGGCGGCGCCCTCGGCGGCGGGTTGGCGACCGCACGTCGTGCAGGTCCCCGCCTCGCGCCGGACGCGATGGCGCCGGCCGCCCCGGACGCGGGCGTCGCGGCGGCGGGTCTCCACGCAGCGGCCGCCGTACAGCATGCCGGCCGCCTTGCCCGCGGCATAGCGTGCGCGCTCGGCTCTGCGCTTCTTCTCGCCGCATACGGCGCAAAGCCGGCGTTCGGGCGCCATCGGGCGGACACCGCACTTGGGGCACAGGCCGCGCGCGATCCGCTCGGCGGCCCGCTGGCGGTGGCGCTCGCGATCGAGCGCGCGGCCCTTGTCGGGGTCGGCATAGGACATGATCGGCGAACCTCGCTGCAAGGGTTGGGTCGGACGAACGGCAGCCGGAGCGCCCCGCTGGGGACGCCCCGGCCCGGCCGGTGTCACCGATGCTTGCCGCCGGCGAAAAGCCCGGTCGCGACGTCGCCATACATCTGCACGCCGCCGGCGAGCTCGACCCCGGTGGCCACGATGATCTCGTCGCGCTCGGGCCGCAGCCGCTGAACGGCGCGCAGGCTCATCACCTTGCGCGCCTCCTTCCGCCCGGCCTTCGAGCCCTTGGCGGGCCGCCAGGGCCGGATCTGGCCCTGGTAATCCGACTTGTACCTCTCGACGACGTAGCGCCGGTCGTCGAGACCGCGTCCGAAGAAGTGGGTGAGAAAGGTCCGGGCGCTCCCTTGGATGCCGCATGATGTCCGCATGATGCCGCCTCCCGCGGGCTGGTTGGTGGAAGCGGCGGGACGGCCTCTCTCCGCGAGCCCGCCCCCGCCGCGCCCCTTCCCGGCCAGGCTCTTCCTCTCGTCGGCGCGGATTGCGCCACGAGGGGCATGGGGCAGATCGCCGGGGCATGAGCCAAGCAGGCGAGGCAGGCGGCGGAATGGATCTACGCCAGCATGTGCCTGCCGATGTTCCTGGTTTGTCAGCGGACGAATTCGCGAATCGCAAATTCGTCCATTCCCGAGCCTTCGAGGTGCCGCTCCAATGCGCCGCGACTGTCGCGGGCAGAGGATGGCACTGACATGGGCAAGACGCGCAACGGCTGTCTGACCACAGAGCAGGCGGCGGAGCATCCGGGGTCGAGCCCGCGCAGCCTTGAGCGCTACCGGGTGAGGGGCGGCGGGCCACCCTGTGTCTCCTGCTGCAATCGTGTGCACGACCTGCGGAGCGACCTCGACGAGCTCATCGCCAAGGACGGGCGCCCCGTCGCTGTCGAGTCGGAGGACGATTGCGTCCGTAACGGCCGGAAAATCGCCACCGGCGAAAATAAATTTTTCGTTGTAGCGCCGCGTAGACAAGCGTACGCAAGAGTACGCATGTCATGTCAGATGTGGTCATTGTCCGCCATAACTGTATGAAATCAACAACCTATACAAGTTGACAGCCCGCCTATTGCACGTTCTCTTGCGTGTCTTTAACGACCGGAAGGAGCTGTGGCGGCGATGTTAATGGGGCAGTTTTCGGTGACATCAACGGGCTGTTCGCGAGCCTCTTTCATGGGTGCACATCGCGATCTGCCCCGGAGCCGGCGAGGTCCGAGGGCGGCACCCCCGCCGCCGCGTCCGCTGTGCTGCGGCCGCCTCATGCAAGCGCCATTCTCGAACGCGGGGAGATATACGAAATGAGAACTGTCGAACTGTCCATCTGCGCCCTCCTGCTCGCCGCAGGCGGAGGCTGGGCGATCTGGCTCACCACCGGCTACCGGCCGAACGACCTGGCCGCCGCCGGTCTCGCGCTCGCGGTCGCGGCGTCGTTCGCGGCCTACCTCGCGACCGACCGCACGCGATCCGGAGGCTGGGTCCGCTTCGGGATTTACAGCGCGGGCCTCTCGGTCTCCACGGCTTCGTTCTGGACCGGCATCGTACGCCCCCTTGGGGATATCCAATGGCCCGACGCGGCCCTTGACTGGCTGCTTGGGCTCGAGGGGTCCGGGCTGGTCATGCTGGTGGTCCCTATACCGGCCGTCGCGGTGCTGACCCTGCTCTGGTGCGAGGCGGCAATGCAGGCGATCAAGCAGGCTGGCGGCGGTGAGCGCCGCCGGCGCGCGAAGTCCGACCTGCACGGCAGGGCCGCGCTGCTGGACCGGCGCTCCATGCGCAAGCTGGCAAAGCGCCGGGGCATCCTGCTCGGCCAGTGGGGGGCGCGACAGAACGCGCCCCTGATCGGCTGGTCCCTCGAGGGCTCGGCCATCACCGTCGCCCCGCCCCGCGCCGGAAAGGGCGCCCTCATCGCGCTCAACCTGCTCTCGCCCGAGGGGCGCGGCTTCGACGGCTCCACCGTCACCATCGATCCGCGCGGCGAGCTCTGGTGCATCGCCTCGCGCCGCCGCCGCGACATGGGCCGGCGGACCGTGCTGGTCGATCCCTTCGGGGTGGTGAGGAAGCACAGGGAGGACTTCGGGGAGTGCCGGCTGCCGGATGTGGGCAGCTTCACCTACAACCCGCTCTCGTTCATCCGCGAGGACGAGGGCCTCGCCGTGCGCGACATCAACGTGCTGCTCGACGCCCTCTTGACGCCGCCGCGTCCGGGCGCGCCCGAGAACAGCCGGCACTTCTACGAGTCCGCCCGCGCCATCATCGCCGGATACATGGCCTGGGTGCGCTTCCGCGAGCCGCCCGACTTTCAGACGCTGGGCATGGTCCATCGCATGCTTTCCATGGGCCAGGGCGAGCGGGAAGAGTTTGCGGAAATGGTCCGGCGCACGGAGCGCTTCGCCGGCGGTCTGGCGCATATCGCCGTCGAGCGCCAGGCGCAGGTGGGCAAGGAGGAAGGCGGGTCCAACTTCAGCACCATCGCCAACCAGCTTGCCTTCCTCAACTACCCGGAGCTGCTCGCCAACACCTCCGAGAGGGGCTTCAGTCCGCTGATGCTGGCCGACGGCGACACCGACCTGTTCGTCGTGGTGCCGGAGGACACCGTCGAGCACGTCAAGGGCTGGCTCCGCCTCTGGGTCGCCATTCCCAACGCCGTGGCGAGCATCAGGCCGCTGCAGCGCGACATGCTGATCGTCATCGACGAGATGCCGAGGCTCGGCTACCTCAAGCCGGTCATGGACGGCTACACGATGGCCGCCGGCAAGGGGGTGCACTTCTGGTGTTTCGCCCAGTCGATCTCGGCGCTGGACTCGACCTGGGGCAAGGAGCACCGCAAGACGCTGCTGGACCTCGCCGAGGTCGTCCAGATCCTCGGCTTCCCGCGCACCGACGCGGAGGGGGCGGAGGAGATGTCCAAGGCCATCGGCACCGCCACCTTCGAGGGCCGGACCGAGAGCCGGTCCGGCACCGTCGCGGACGGCCGCGTCGCCGGCAACACCCAGTGGCAGGCGGGGGAATCCTTCAGCCTGGTGCGCGAGCGGCTGGTGACGCCCGACGAGCTGATGACGCTGGGGCCGGACCGGCAGTACGTGATCGGTGCGGCCAGGGACATCAAGCGCGACGCGCTTCATCTCCACCACGCGCACTACTGGGAGCGCCCGGACACGCGCTTCCTGGCCGATCCCAACCCCTTCGTGCTGCGCAAGGAGATGGCGGCGGCCAACGCCGCTGCGGGCGGCCGGGCGCGCCGGCCGACGACGGCCATGGGAGGTGCGGAATGAGCGCAAGGAGGCCCACGATGCCGGACGGCGTCGACCTGGATCCGGACCGTGCGGAGACGCAGCCCGTCAACGGGCAGCGGCACGAGCCGTGGAGCGAATCCCGCGGCGGCAACCCCGCGGGGGATGAGTCGGCAGGCGCGGGCGGCGCGCCTGCCGGAGACGGCCCGGCCTCGCCGGCACCCGATGCCGGGGCGGATCCCGCTCCGGCGGAGAAGCGCGCCGGCGATGCGCGGGCAGCCGGCGAAACCTGGCTCTTCGCGCGCTATGTCGCGGAAAAGATCGCTGAGTACGAAGAACATGGACAGGGACCGGAGCAGGCAGCGCAGGAAGACGCGGAGCAGCCGGGCGACCCGCACGGCGGGGGCGCTGCCGCGACAGGAGCGCTGCCCGAGCGATCGCCGGACGAGCCTGGGGACGCGACGATGAGCGTGGCTGCGGAACTGACGGCCGCTCTCCGCACCTTCAAGGCCGACTTCGCGCGCTGGGCCGAAAACGAAAGGCGACGGCGCAGGCGCTGGGCGGGTCTCGCAATGGCTATGGGCTTCCCCGCCTGCCTCCTTCTCGGCCTGCTGGTCGAGATGCAGTTCCAGGTCATCCCCCTGCACGACCCCACCCGAGGCTGGGGCCAGCACATCTGGAACACCTACGGACGGACCATCGTCGATTGCGAGCTCGAGGCGATGCGGACGAATAGCGATATCGATTGCCCGCTGACGGTGCGGCCGTGACGGAGTTGGAGAGACAGCGGCAGGGAATGCGATCCCGGCTGGAACGGGACACGAGGAGACGGGCGATGAGCAACAGCATCGTGCGCGAACTGATGCGCCGCGAGGAGGTCGAGGAGCGCTTCGGCGTCTCGCGAAGCTGGATCTATTGCGAGATGCGCGCCGGGCGATTTCCGGAGCCGGTGAAGATCGGCAAGCGCGCCGTGAGATGGCGGGTGGTGGATCTCGACGAGTGGGCTGCCGGCAGGCCCGTCGCACACGGAGAGATCGGCCACCGGTGATTGACACCGGCGCTCGGGGCCGACTGGATCGGCCGTGCGGCGCTCGCAGGTTCACGGGAAACACTGTGGACGCGGCCACCGTGTGACGTCCGGCAGCAGTGTCCGGATTGGCCATGGGACAACCCGCAAGGTCCGTCATGTTCCGATCGGCCCTGTTGGGCGGCATGTGGGGCTAGCGGGGTGAATGAGAAAACAGCTATGCCAACGCAATGAGTTATAAGGGCCTCCGACTCCCACTCCCTCAATCGTAGACGCCGCCCCGTGGCGCCAGCCGGTAGCAATATACGGTCAGACGATCAACGTCCGGCCGGTACACGAGCCGGAAATCGCCCAGCCGGTACCGCCAGTACCCGCCCATGTCGCCGGTCAGGCGCTTGATCGTGTTTCCGCGCGGCGTCATCGGATCTTCGCAGACCTCCACGATCGCGTTCGCCACCCGCTCGAACAGGTTGGGCTGGCGCCAGACATCCTTCCGGAACCCCGACAACGCGGCAAACCGCCACCTGCCGTCCCCGCCACTCGCGGACGATTCGGGATTGCCGCCGCCAAGCACCTCGCCGACCGACTCGATCGCGTGGGCTTCGACGATATCCTCTTCGGCCTGGGACGCCGCGATGGCCGCCGCTTCGTCCGGGAACCCGCTGCCCGGTGCCGGCAGCGGCCTGAAGACGATGCCGTCCATGCGATGTTCCGGCTCCAGGGCGAGCAGTTTGTTTTCCCCCATCCCGAGCAGTCGGCCCCGCAACGCCTGTCCGAAGGGGATCAGGGCATAGTCGCCCGCCCCCATGACGTGAAAGCAATGCAGGAGCTGCGCGCCGTATCCCGACACTTCCCCCCAATCGACCAGCCTGCGGTAGGCGTCGACGGCGGTGAGGTCGATTATCCGCTCGATAGACCTTTCGACAACGTAGCTGCTCAGAACCTCCGTGAGGACGCCATCGTCGCGCCAAGGCTGCGCCACCCTGGAGGCGAGGGGGCAGCTGTATAGCTGAATCGGCTCGAACGGCCGCAACACGCCGTAGAGCCCGGACAGCAGAAGCAGGTGATGCGGGGAGGCCTTGAGCGCAGCCGCCCTGTCCGATCCCAGCCCGAGGAAGAAGCGCCCCTCGTAGCGCTCCACGGCGGGCCGATACCACGCCCGGTCATTGCCTCCGAAGTCTGGGCCCCGGGCCAACTGACGGTTGTATTCGAGTTCCGGCAGCGCCACGCCCTGCCATGTCACATCCGGGGTCTCTCCTATCAGTTGGCGGATCCGTTCGCGCCGCCAAACGAGCTTCCTGGAGAGACGCGGCGCCAATTCCGAGGCGATGGCCTCGTCCGCGTCGTACTCGTCATGCCCCCCGCCCGCCTTGGTCAGCGAGCAGATCGAGATGAAAAGCACCTTGCTCGAGGGGCTGTGCTGCATGACCGGGGTCCTCGTACTCACTCCCAGAGCATCTCGTGCCGCGGCGCCTCGCCCCCGCGACGACGCGCATCGGTCGGAGCTTGGAATCCTCACTGTAGAATAGGAGCCGGCCCTGTCGAAAAACAAGCTGGAGGAATGGGGTGTCGGGAGATGTAGTGTTTCCACATTACCGTTGAAGACGGGGAACAGCGGCCATCGGGACCCGGCCGAGGGAAGAGGGGCACCGCGTGATCGGACGCGCTGACGGGACACGCGGGGGAGACACTGAGCTGCCTCACCCGCACCAACGCAACGGCGGCGGATAGCCTTACAGGTGCCGGAGCAGCCGTCGCCGTAGGCTCTGCGGATTTCGGGCGACAAAGTCCTTGAGCGAACCCAACACGTAAGGAGCCGTATGCGGTAGCAGTAGCGCCCGCACGTTCGGCTCTGCGGGGGGCGGGGCGCAGCAATGCCCCCGCCTATCCGACCGGAAGGGCCGAACATGCAGCGCCGAATTTGCAGGGGTGACACTCGTCAACTGATCCGCCAGACTCCCCCCAGCAGACATTCTGCGCGTACCCGCTCTGTCGGGTCGCCCGCTGAATAGAACAGCCTGACCCGGCACGGGGTCGCTCCCCGCGCTTGGCGAATAGGCGGGGTCATCTCACGTACGCGTGGAGTGTCTGCAACGGCCCGGCACCCGTCGGCGCCGTCAGGTGGCACGGAGATGACCATGACCATCAGGACTAACGCTGCGATTTTGCTGCTGGCCGCGGCAATGCTCAGTACGGCAGCCTGCGGTGGTGGAGGCGGTAGCGGTCCTGTCGTTTCGCACGAGCCGGAGACCAAGAGCTGTCCCGACGGGTCCACGGTTCCCGCAGATCAGATGTGTCCCGCGCCACCGGCGGAGCCGCAGCCGGTCGAGCGTCTGCCCTTTCCATACACGCCGAGCGGAAACTACAACATCGACGGATTGCCGCGTCTCGCCGTCGAAGATGCGCGGCAAATGCCGGTGTATCAGGACAGGGATCGCCTGCTAGTCGGCGTGGATCAGGGGGCGCGGTATATCGACACCTTCACCGTCTCGGATGTTGGCGATCCGGATTTCTCGATCCATCGCATCGGGCGGGACCTTGCCTCCACCCTGCAGGTTGTCGGCATGCGCGGCGACTTCGAAATTCGGCATGGCCGGCTGAGTGACGGCGTGGGAGAGCAGGTGGTGTCGGCCTATCTCGCAGAGGCGGTGAATGGCGTGGTGCAGCGGTACGGTAGCCCGCCGCTATTGCGGATCATCGGCCCTGCGAGCGCATTCGATATGGACCGGACCATCCGGGCCGTTCAGCTGGTGAACGCTGCATTGCCGGAAGGGGCAAGAGTGCAAGTGGTCTCTCCGGCACCCGGTTTCAGCTTGCGAGATAATGTCAGCGAGGGCGGCTATTTCCAGGGTCCGGGCGAAACGCGAGAGAACGCCATAGACGTTGAATTCGTGCCGGAGAACAAGTACCGGCGCGGCGAGCATTCGGCGGCGGTCACATGGGGCTGGCCGGTGGGCCAGTACGCCTACATCCAGTTCAATATGGGGGCGAACTCGTATTCGCGCGATCACGAAGCCGTCACCTTGCTTGCGCATGAGATCATGCACGCGCTTGGAGTTTCCAGCCATGTCTCGGCAATATTCGCTTCGATCATGGAAGGAACCGGCGCGATCCACCACGCCGAGCAAGATGGCGTGAGGAAACCGCTCTCGCTTCTCTATCCCGTGGATCGCGAGGCATTGCAGGCGCTCTATGGCCGCCTCGACAGGGGCGACGATCCTACGGATTTCGGTCCTTGGGAAGCAACGACTCTGCGCATTGACGGGAACGGTCCGCACGCCAATTTCGGTGTGGCGCTCCGCAACGGCTATGCGGAGCCTTGGGCTTACGGACTCAGGCCCACGACAACGCTCGCCAACAACCGGAGCCTGTCGGGCTCGGCGACATGGACCGGAGCATTGCTCGGGCTCACGCCGTCAGCCGAATCGGTTGCCGGGGATGCCGAGGTAGGCGTCAATCTCGCCACGATGCGGGGGACGGCGCAGTTCACCGCGCTGGAGAGCTGGACAGCACGATCAGCACCAAGCGGAGTTGGAAGCGGTACGCAATGGCTGGACGGCGATCTCGCCTATACGATCTCCGTCCGCGGCAACTCCTTCAAGCAAACCGGCGGCGATACTGGCATCCTCACCGGCATCTTCGTCGGGCGCTCCCACGAAGGCGCGGCTGGTACACTGGAGCGGTCGGACTTGACAGCCGCGTTCGGAGCGTCACGCTGATCGACAGTAGATCGGACCGTGCCTATCCGCTTGTCACATACACCCACTAGGGATGGGTGTGGGGCCGCATGGACATGGGTGAAAGCCTCCTACATGTGGTGGCTGTCTGCGCTAACCGGATAGGCACGGATCGGACATGTCGAAGAAGGCACGAAACGGTGGCCCGGATCTGATCGCGTTGGCGATGTGTCAGCCACAGAAAAATGTACGGGAGGGGTAGGTTCCGAAGCGTCCACCCGAGGCTGATGGCGATTCAGCCCCCTGATCTGGCTGACAGTCAAAATTGGCCTGTCGAGAAGTTCCTGCCGCCTGACGCTGCGGCGGGGAAGGCTACGGTGGATGGCGTGGATCGCGGTCGATTCGATGATCTTGATATGCGATCTCCGGAAGAGTCCCGGCAATAGGATCGACACGGGAAAACTCACGGCCCTTGCAGAGCGAAAGGACGTGGCAAAGATGGCTGGACCATAGGGCTTCCTTTCGCTGGGGAGGCCCGTCACGGCAAATTCGTCATGGTTTCCTGTCGCGCGCTCGAGGCTTTCAATCATGGGCCACCAACTCTCATTGGCATCCTTGCAGGGGCTGGGCGTCGGAATTTGGCCGCTATCGTGCCCCCCTACAACGATCCCGTCGACGAGAGTGGCGACTACGGCGTGCTCTGGGCACGACCGCTCACCGCCGACTTGCCGCAGGTTGGCGTCGAGGCGATGGACGCCGCTGTGAGGGGCAGTCAGCCGGACGCTCACGCCAGGGCGTGAGGCGCGACAAACAGGATGCGGGATCTCACCCAGATTGCCGCGCCATAGCGCCCGGAGGAGGACCGCGCGGCGCTGGCGCGCGCCTTCATAGCCAAGGCCGTGTTCGACGTTCCGACGACGCGGGCGCTGATCGAGCGTCTTGGATTGACGGCAGGCTCCACCGGCTGTGCGGCTGGAGCGGCGCCAGTCGGCTTCCGAGCGAGGTGACCTTTTCGCAGGCCTTTTCCGACTTTGCCGAGAGCCGTCTGCATGAGACGCTGATTGCGCGGACGATTGGTGGCCATCTGGTGGAGTACATCTCGCGAGATGCGACGGCGATTGACGCGCGGGAGAAGCCTCAGCCGAAGCCGAGGAGACGGCGCAAGCGGGGACGGCCGCGCAAGGGAGAGGAGCAGACGAAGGAGCCGAGTCGGCTGGAACGGCAACTGACGACGAGTCTGCCGCAGATGCTGGCCGACCTGCCGAGAGCGTGCGATGTCGGCACCAAGCGCAACGCCAAGGGCCACACCACCTCCCGGATTGGCTACAAGCTGCACGTCGACACGGCAGATGGCGCAGTCCGCATCAGCTGCATCATGACGTCTGCGTCAACGCATGACTCCCAGGCGGCGATTCCATTGGGAACCCTGACGGCGGGACGGGTCGAGAGCCTCTATGACCTTATGGACGCGGCCTATGATTCCATCGAGATCCGGGTGCACAACATCTCGCTGCCAGTGCCGCAGTCTCCCGCCCTCTCGTCCATCGATCTTTCCGAGCTGCCGGGCGAAGTGGCCGAAGCGGTGGCCCAGGTGGTCGACTTCTGTCGCGATCAGGCTCGATCGGACCCGTCTGCGGAGACGTTCGAGACGGTTGAGACGGGGCTGCGAGACGCCATCAACGGCCTGGGTTGCAAGCTCCTTGGAGCCTACGCCGAGAGCCGGGACGACGGTGCGAGCCGGATCGAGCGCGACGGGCAGAGCTGGTTCCGGGTGGCGGCGACGTCGAAGACGATCATGACAACGCTCGGTCCGGTGATCTTTCGGCGTGCCCGCTACCGCAACGGCGCGAGCAGCACGTCGCTGGTGCCGGTGGACGAGAGCCTGGGCCTCATCGACGACTACCTGACGCGGCCGGCGGCGCAGCTCGGGCTGATGATGATGGGCCACTGTACGCCGCGAGAAGCCGAGGAGTTCTTCGCGAAGATGGGCGGAATGACGCCGTCGGTGAGCACGCTGCAGCGGCTGACCCTGAGCATGCATGAGCGCTGGGAAGGGATCGCCTCGGAGACGCTGAAGAGCATCCGTGCCGCCGAGGATATACCGCCCGACGCGGTCACCGCGTCGGTCTCCCTCGACGGCGTCATGGTGGCGCCACGGGCCGGCGAAGACGGCCGTGCCGAAGCATGCTGGCGCGAGGCCGCCTGCGGCACGGTCTCCTTCCACGACGCCGAAGGCAAACGACTGAAGACCCTCTATCTCGGCCGCGTGCCGGAAAGCGGCAAGGTCACGCTGAAGGCGCAGCTCGCAGGCGAGGTCGCCTATATCCGGCGCGTGCGCGCGGAGATCAGGATCGGTGCCGTGGCCGACGGCGCCGCCGACAACTGGACCTTCCTCGAGAGCCTCTCGCCCGAGACCGAGGTCATCGACTTCTGGTACGCCTGTGAGCATCTCCGCGTGGCTTGGGATCATGCAGTGGCGCCCCACTGGTTCGAGAGGCACCGCGAGATCCTGCGCCACGACCTCCGCGGCGTCGCCAAGGTGATCCGGGCGCTGCGCTACCTCCGTGACACGGCAAAGGGAGACCGGGCCGAGATCGAGCGCGAGTTGGCCTTCTTCCGAAAGCACCGCCATCGGATGCGCTACCACGCCCTGAAGGAAGAGGGCATCGCCATCGGCTCGGGCGTGGTCGAGGCGGCCTGCAAGACGCTGGTGGCACAGCGCCTGAAGCGCTCGGGAATGCGCTGGCGGATCGCTGGCGGCCGGGCTGTTCTGGCCTTCCGAGCCCTGATCAAATCCGGCCTCTTCGACCGGGCATGGACTGCGCTCATGGGCGCCCGATCCAGACAGGCCAACGACAACATCAGCCCAGCCGAAGACCTGGCAATTGCTGCATGACCCCAATTTTCGCCATACGAGTCTCGCACCCGGTGGAGCGGCCAAACGCGCCCGAGGTTGGACGAAAATACCGAACCGGAGGCTGCACCCACGCCGATCCGACCATGGTGGCAATCAAACTCGCGGCAATTGCCGTGGACCGGGGTGACCGCTAGCTTAGGCAGTCTTGCGCCGCCCCGAATCGATCAGAGTTTGCAAGGGGCTCGAGGACATTATAACCGTAGTTCAGGGGTTCCAAAGTACTAACAACACTAAACCCCTAGTACTACAGTTGTGTTTTCATGTGGCGCTTGTAATGGGATCGTGCTGCACCGGCTTGGTGTCTTCGCCGCCACACGGACCACTGCATGACGAACAGGGCGCCGATGGGCGGCCTGAGAAGAAGCCTGGCGATCAGGTGGCGGATTTCGGGAGCAGTCGGCACGAGGGCGTTCATGGCGGCGAGACGGCGGTTGCCGTGACTGGACTCGATTTGTTCCGTTTGCGGCACGCAGTGCGGCGCTGGTCCGCTGTCAACTTCGCAAGAAAGGCGGTAGCGGCCATGACAAGGCTCATGTGACGGTGCCAGCCGTGCCAGGAACGGGCCTCACAGTGATCGAGGCCGAGGTCGTCCTTGGCCCGCTGGAAGCATTCCTCAATGGTCCAGCGCAGACCGGCGGCACCGGCCAGCTCGGCGAGGCTCGTGGCGACGGGACAGAAGACCAGATAGTAGGCCTGCTTCTCTGGTTTTGTCCGGGAGCGGCGGATCAAGAGCCATCGTTGCCAGCCCGAGGGACAGTCCCAGGGCAGGGCGAACCGCGCCCAGTGGTAGAGCCGCAGACCCTTGCTGCCTTCGCCTGCGGCGTGCGCCGACCAGGCGTCGTCATCCATACCATCGGCGACCTCCACGGGGTTCGTTTCGATCAAGTCCACAGGGCCGATGAACCGCAGGTGATGGTTGCTGCGCACCGCCAGCACGTAGGCCTGTCCCCGCTCTTCCAGCATGGACCGCAGGCCGAAGTCCGACCCATAGACCGCATCGGCCAGGACCCAGGCACAGGGAACGCCCGAATCCAGCGCGCGCGCCACCATCTCCCGTGCCAGGGCGGGCTTGGTGGCGAAGGTCACCTCGGCCGGAACGCCGGTCTTTGCCCGCCGGGCCGCATCACAGGCCCAGTCCTTCGGCAGGTAAAGGCGACGGTCGACCAGGGCCTGGCCGAAACGGCCGGCATAGGCGAGAAAGACGCCGACCTGGCTGTTCTCGATGTGACCGGCCGTCCCCGTGTACTGGCGCGCAACGCCGACCGAGTGACGTCCCTTCTTCAGAAAGCCGGTCTCGTCGACCACCAGGACGCCGTCCTCGCAACCCAGCGCCTCCACGACATAGGCACGCACCTCGTCGCGCAGCGCGTCCGCATCCCAGCGGTTCCGGCCCAAGAGACTCTGGATCCGCCAGGGACGCTCAAAGCCCGCATGCTCCGACAGCATCCATCCGGTCTTGCGTGCAATCCCCGACAAGAGACCATCCAGAAATGCGCTCCCCGTCTCACGAAGCTCGCGCCGGCCGAAGACCGGGCCAAGACGCGCTTTCAGCGACGACAGTTCGTCCTCCCACTCCAGCAGGGAACCAGACCAGGCCGCAACGCTCATCATCCCCCCTCCCCATGTCGATCACGGAGCGAGAGGACCACATTGCCGCTAAATATGCAACTGTAGTACTAGTCACCTGAATCTAAAGTTCGTGGCATAAATTTTGATCGACACGGAGGCAGAAGCGTTTGACGGCGGCGAGGAGTCGAGTCGCCCCGGGGAGTCTCACCCCGAGGCGCTCTCAGAACCGTGCTTGAACCTCTCAGCTCACACGGCTCCTCCTATGCAGCCGCTTCCCACCGGGACGCGGCGTTGCCCGAATCATCGAAATCCTCCCGTCGCCGGTTGTTCCGTCATTCCGGACCGCATAGGCCACTCCCTTCGCTCTAGTCCCATTACGGGACCTTCATCACTGTCGGGTCGGAGGAGGCGCCCGTTGGGGCTGGCCTCCGTCCGCCGCTCAAACGGCTCGTACAGTTTTCCCGTAAGCCGCTTTCACAAAGGTGTCTCATCGAAGGTTCAAGGAAGGAATCAGAGAGATCAGGCGTACAAGTCCGTACTCGCCAATGAGCTTGCGCTCCGGCAGCCGTTTCCAGCCAGCGTTGCGCCATCGCTTGTGACGATGCGACCAGAGACGCCGCACGATCCAGCCGTCAAGCTGGTGGAAGAGCTTGCGGACGTGGGCCTTGCAGTAATATTGGCCCCAACCTCGAATGACCGGGTTGATCTGGCCGATCAACTCCTGCGTACTGACAGGAACCTTGCGCCGAGTACGCTGGCGGATCTGGTCTTTGAAGTGCCGGATGGATTTTTCGCGCGGAACCGCATAGCGCGCTCCCCCGCGAACCCCGCTCGTGATCTTCGAGGCTTGCAGCCTGAGAGGCCGCTTGCCCTGTTTGATCTTGTAGCCGAGAAACTCGAACCCGTGTCTGACATGGACAATACGGGTTTTCCCGGTGTTCAGGGTCACACCCAGCTTCGCCAGAATCCGCCTGGCCTCCTCCAGTGCCGCGCGGGCTTCCCCGTGGTTGCGGCACGTGATCAGCCAATCATCGGCATATCGAGTAAGTCGATAGCCGCGTCGGCGCATTTCCCAATCGAACGGGGTCAGCAAGATATTGCTGAGCAGCGGCGAAACGATGCCGCCCTGTGGAGTTCCCTGGTCGGTCGGCAACCTCCTACCGTCGGCCACCACTCCGGCCCTGAGCATCTGCCTGAGCAGACCCAGTACGCGACCGTCCGACACCCGCTGGTTGACGAGTTCGAGGAGCTTTTCATGGTCTACGGATCCGAAAAAATCAGCCAAATCCGCGTCTACAACCCACTCATACCCCTCGTCCAGTTCCCTCCATATCTTGCGTAGTGCTCCGTGGGTGGACCTCCCTTGCCGGTAGCCGTAGTTGGCCTCATCGAACACCGGCTCGAAGATCGGTCCCAAACGGTTCAGCAACGCCTGCTGGCACACCCGATCATAGATCGTCGGGATGCCAAGGGGACGAAACTTCCCCGGCTGGCCCGCCTTGGGGATCAAGCGTTGGAGAACCGGTTGCGGCACATACTTTCCGTCCCGCAATTCCCGGTGCAGTCGATCGAGATTTGCATCGAGCGATGCCTCGAACGCAGCCAAATCCTCTCCATCAACGCCACCGGCACCTCGGTTGCGCTTCACCTTCTCCCAGGCCACCTCCAAGTTCTTCCGCTTGTACACTTTGTCCACCAGTGAGTGGACCTTCCTCTCGCCCGCCGGATTGATCCAGTGAACAAGTCTCCTCGGGCCATGATGTTCGGGTCTTTCACTCAAGGAACTTATCCGCGTCATGGTCCTTACTCACTCATTCCCCTTCTCGCACCAACCACCTCTGCCAACCGACTTCCCCGGCACACCCGGCCGCCGCTCGCGCGGTCACCCGGCTTTCGCCGGGCTTGAAGTACTATTCGGTTGTCCGACTGCTCGCCGTGCATCCTTTCCCACTTCGCCTCTCGGCTTATAGGGTCCGTTATCCCGGTGCCACCCGGGAACACGACGAGCCCTCCTGGGGTCACGTCCAGATCTTCCGTACCGTGCCGCTCGCAAACACCTTGGTGCGACGGGTGGATAAGAATGCCTTCGCCGCCATAGTGCCGGCTCGACCTTGCCCCGTCTTTGGCCGACCGATTCATCATGGGGTAGCCCGGGTGGGGTTCTGGGATGGCGGATCGAGAGTGTTTAGATTCAAGGGTTTAGGGTTTTCGTAACTGCCCAGGTTGTCTAATTTATCGTATTTGGCCAGGGGGTTGAGGCACGACTGGTTCGGAGTCGACGCGAGGGGGTTGACGGGAATTTCTGGAAATGACTCAACAACGACATGAGCAAGCCCGAGTCGCCGCGCGGCCCTTCGACGGGGGCAGCGCCCGAAACCCCGGCGCAGAAGATCGCCCACCTGGAGGAAGAGAACGCCCGGCTTCGCGAGGAGAACGCTTGGCTTCGGCAGCAGAACGCGCGGCTGGAAGAGCACATCGCGCGTCTCGTCGAGCGTATCGAGGAGCTGGAGCGCCGTCTTGGTCTGCACAGCGGCAACAGTGGCAAGCCGCCCTCGAGCGATGGGCTGAAGAAGCCGAAGTCGAAGCGGCGAACCCAAAGCCAGCGCCGCAAATCGGGTCGCAAGCCGGGTGGGCAGCCCGGCCACAAGGGCGAGACCCTGCGCCGCACGGATCACCCGGACCAGGTGGAGGATCACGTCCCGGCTTCCTGCGAGGGATGCGGTTCGTCCCTGTCGGACGCGACCAAGGCAGGGGTGCCGGTCGCCCGCCAGGTCTTCGATCTGCCCGAGCCGCGCCCGCTGGAGGTGACCGAGCACCGGGCGCATGCCAAGTGCTGCGGGCATTGCGGGACGGTGAGCCGGGCGGCGTTCCCCGACGGGGTGTCGGCACCGGTGCAGTACGGCCCGCGCATTGCCGGGGTGGCGGTGTACCTTCAGCACGCCCACTTCCTGCCGGAGGATCGGCTGTCGCAGGTGATGGCCGAGCTGTTCGGCGCGCCGGTGACGGCTGCGACGCTGGCGACGATGAGCGAGAGGGCCGCAGACCGGCTGCAGGACGTGGCCTCGCACATAGAGGATCTGGCGGCGGGCACGGCGCGGGTGAAACACATGGACGAGACCGGGTTCCGGATTGGCGGGCAGACGCAGTGGCTTCATGTGATCTGCACGCCGCTGCTGGCGGCGTACCGGGTCAGCGGCAGACGCGGCGCCCTGCTCTCGGGTGTGTCCGGCATCGTGGTGCACGATCACTGGAAGCCATACTTCACGCTGGAGGGGGTGGAGCACAGCGTGTGCAACGCCCATCACCTGCGGGAGTTGCAGGCTCTGGTGGAGATCGAAGGGGAGGCCTGGGCTGGGCGGATGCAGCAACTCCTGCGCCGGGCCAATCGCGTCGCCCGGATCGCGCGGGACAAGGATATCGCCGTTCCGGCAAGGCTTGTGGCGCTGATCGGGCGCAGATACGACGAGATCATTGCCGAGGCTCTGGCCTTCCACGAGAGCGAACCTCCGCTCTCGCCTCCCAAGCCCGGCAAGAAGAGACGCCGGAAGCGACGGATCGGGCACAATCTCGCGTTGCGGCTGCGCGATCACAGGACCGCAGTGCTCCGCTTCCTGACCGACCTCGAAACTCCGTTCACGAATAACGAGGCCGAGCGTGACCTGCGGATGATGAAACTGCGCCAGAAGATCTCCGGCGGCTTCCGATCCGCAAAGGGGGCCGAGAACTTCGCCATCCTGCGCAGCGTGATCACCACCGCCAGGAAGCAGGGCTGGAACATCATCGAAGCCCTGACCAGCCCATCGGACCGGCTCATCGCGCCGCAAGTCAGGTGCGCATGAACCTACCCAACGAGAGTGCTCAATGCTCAAACACCGGAATCATCCCGATGAACAACCTGGGTAGTTACGGGTTTTCCCGTTCGGCTGATTTGGGGATTTCCTGACAAAGTGCTCGGCTCGGGCCGAATCCTGTCAGGATGGGGGACACAGCATCGGGGGCGGGAATGCCCCAGACCGCAAGAAGCGGCATGATGTCGTTGTCATCCCCAACACCAGGAGCATCCCCATGGCAGTGTCGCAGCCTTCCTCCTCGTCGTCCATCGTCCTGTCGGACTTGCCAGCCCCCGCCGCCGAGGCGGTGAGCCGGGTGATAGCGCTGTTCGACAAACACGTCGGATCCGGTGAGGGTCCCGACGACTTCGAGGCGGCCGAGCGGGATGCGCTCAGTGCCATGAAGGATGTGTGCTGTCTGATGCTGCGCAGCGTCATCGAGAGCCGGGATGACGGGGCTGCGCGCATCGAGCGGGACGGGCAAGTCCGGTACCGGGTGGAGGAGACTGCCAAGACGGTGATGACGTCTGTGGGCGCGGTCGAGTATCGACGCCCACGCTACCGTCGGGACGGTGCTTCGTCTTCGATCGTTCCGGTGGACGAGAGCCTGGGTCTGGTGAACGGCTGTCTGACACGGACGGCGGCGCATCTCGGCGTCTGGCTGATGGGTCATTGCACGGCCCGGGAAGCGGAGGCCTTTTTCAGCAAGATGGGGACCATGACGCCGTCTGCGAGCACCCTGCAGCGCCTGGTCAAGACGGCCCACGGGAGCTGGGAGACGATCGGTGCGACGGCGCTGGACGCGATCCGGGCTGCAGAGGGCATACCTGCGGATGCGGTGACGGCTGCGGTCTCGCTTGACGGCATCATGGTGCCGCTTCGGGCTGGCGAGGACGGTCGCGCCGAGGCCTGCTGGCGCGAGGCGTCGTGCGGCACGGTCTCGTTCCACGACAGCGAGGGCGAGCGGCTGCACACGCTCTACCTGGGGCGCATGCCGGAAAGCGGCAAAGTCAGCCTGAAGGCCCAGCTCAGGGCCGAAGTCGCCCATATCAAGGCGTTCCGTCCCGACATGGAGATCGTCGCCCTTGCCGACGGCGCCCTCGACAACTGGACCTTTCTGGAGACCCTCTCGCCCATGGAGGAGGTCGTCGACTTCTGGCACGCCTGCGAACACCTCTCGGCGGCGTCCGACCACGCGGTCGCGCGCAACTGGTACGAGAAGCACCGCGAGATCCTGCGCCACGATCCCGACGGCGTGGAGAAGGTCATCCGCGCCCTGCGTCACCTGCTCGGCAAGGTGACCTCGGGGAAGGCCGAGATCGAGCGCGAGCTGGCGTTCTTCCGCAAGAACCGGCATCGGATGCGCTACCGCACGCTCAAGGATCGCAAGCTGCCCATCGGCTCGGGCGTGGTCGAGGCGGCCAACAAAACGCTGATCACACAACGCATGAAGCGCTCCGGGATGCGCTGGAGGATCCCCGGCGGGCAGGCCGTCCTGAGCTTCCGCGCGCTCATCAAGTCCGGGCGCTTCGAGCGTGCCTGGGAGGCCTTGGTCTCGACCGTCATGTCCCATGCCAATGACAACCGCATTGAAAACAACATGGCGCTGGCGGCCTGATCAACATGTCCGTCAAACCCAAACGCCTACTCCCGCCATACGAGACTCGCTCCCGGTAGCCCCCTCGATTACGGCCCGGTACTTCTCCGCAAGCCCTTCAGATTCCACCTCGCGATGGACACCCTGCCCTCCGGTTGCCTTTCGACAGTGAACCAACTTAGCTCCTCCCTTGGCTGTCTCCGCCGTTTCCGGCTTCGTGCCCGTTTAGGGTTTCGCTTATCAACTCACCCCGGCCAGTGAGGCATTACCCCCACTTTTGGATATGGCGCCCCCTACCCGAGCGCCAGTGGGACTCCAACCCACCCGATCTGGGCGCTGCCCAGCACACACTACGGAGTGATCCGCCCCTGTGCTCCGCATCGGTACTCTCCCGCTTGTGGGTCCTCCACTTGCGGTTCTCCCTTGGCATCGAAGCGACAGGTTCCCACGTTCCGCACAAGAGCCCAGACCACGTTCTTGCCACCTTTATGCCGGACGCCATTCGGTCAGTAAGCAGGTCACTTCCGAACTCATCCCAAGGTAACGACACCCCCTCGGTTTCGACGTCGTCCACACGCTTTCGACACTTCATCAGTGGTTCACTTGCGTTCAACTCCGTAATCCCTACCTGACAGGGTCATGCCCTGCCTTTTCCCAACTCGCTCACCACCATGTCTCTTGAACACAGCAGCAGTGGGTGGTTTGAAGCCTCCGCCTGCACAGCGGCTCCGGGGGGCCGACCCCCATCTCTCGTGCAGCACGGCCCTTCGGTGGCTATGTCATCTCAGCCTCCTCGTGCCTTCGTGGCACACTGTCGTCGGCGGATTTCGTCCACTTGAAGGGCTTGGGGTCTTTGTTGTGTTGTTCGATGAAGGCGCGGATATCGGCTTCGAGCTGGCGGGTGGATGTGTGCACGCCACGCTGCAGCTGCTTGCGCGTCAGCTCGGCGAACCAGCGTTCGACCTGATTGATCCAGGACGCCGACGTCGGCGTGAAGTGGACATGCCAGTGCGGCCGCCGCGCCAGCCAGGCCTTGACCCCCGCCGTCTTGTGGGTGGCGTAGTTGTCCATGACGATGTGGATGTCCAGCCCGTCCGGGACATTCCGGTCGATCACCTTCAGGAAGTCGAGGAACTCCCTGGCCCGGTGGCGCCTGTAGCACTTGCCTATGACCGAGCCGGTGGCAACGTCGAGGGCGGCGAAGAGCGAGGTCGTGCCGTTGCGCTTGTAGTCATGGGTGCGCCGCTCAGGCATGCCCGGCAACATCGGCAGGACCGGCTGGGTTCGGTCGAGGGCCTGGATCTGGCTCTTTTCGTCGACACAGAGCACCAGCGCGCGATCCGGCGGCGACATGTAGAGGCCGACGATGTCGCGGACCTTCTCCACGAAGTGCGGATCGGCCGACAGCTTGAACGTCTCGGCCCGGTGCGGCTGCAGGCCGAAGGCGCCCCAGATGCGCCAGATCGACGTGTGCGACAGCCCCGCCTCCTTCGCCATCGAGCGCAGCGACCAGTGGGTGGCGTCCGCCGGCGACGAGGTGAGCGTTCGCTCGATCACCTCCGCCACCTTCTCGTCCTCGATGGTCCGTGGCCGTCCCGGCCGGGGTTCGTCCGACAGACCCTCGATGCGGTCCTTGACGAAGCGCCTCCGCCACTTGCCGACGGTGTGTTCGTGCACGCCGATCTCTGCGGCCACCGCCTTGTTGCCAAGCCCGTCCGCGCAAAGCAGGATCATGCGGCAGCGATCCGACATGGAGCGCGCCACACGGTGGCGCCGAACCTGTGCTTCCAGAAACGACCGTTCCTCATCGCTCAACACCAGGGTCGCCAGCGGCCGTCCCGTACCGCGCGCCATCGAGATGACCTCCTGTGTCCCACTCGGAGGGCCATCCTACAATGAATCCTACTTCAGTGCCAGGTGACTAGGTTCTGTACCCATAAAATAATTGTCAGGGAGAGCGAATCATGATTCAAGCTCCCAAATTGCGGGAGCGTGCCGATGAACCGCTACGACCTGACCGACTTCGAGTGGAGCGTGATCGAACCGTTGCTGCCGAACAAGCCTCGCGGCGTGCCGCGGGTGGACGACCGGCGCGTGCTGAATGGCATCATGTGGGTGCTGCGCTCCGGCGCCCCCTGGCGGGACCTGCCGGAGCGCTACGGGCCTTACACGACCTGCTACAACCGCTTCAACCGCTGGCGCAAGAAGGGCATCTGGGATCAGCTTATGGACGCTATCGTAGAGGCTTACGACGGCAACATACAGATGATCGACAGTTCCAGCGTCCGCGTTCACCAGCATGCGGCGGGCTCAACAAGGGGGGTCCGGATCGTTGCATGGGTCGTTCCCGAGGCGGACTGACGACGAAGATCCATGCGGTGGTCGACGCCAGCGGCTTGCCGCTCCGCTTCACCTTGAGCCCTGGCCAAGCCCATGACAGCACGGCCGCTGAAGCTCTGCTCGGAGATCAACTTCCTGCCGACAGCTTCCTCCTCGGCGACAAGGCCTACGATGCGGAATGGATCAGAGAGATGATCGAGGCCCAGGATGCGGTGCCCATCATCCCTGACCGCAGCACTGCCAAGACGCCCCATGCCTTCAGCCGCGATCTCTACCGACTGCGCAACCGGGTCGAGCGGTTCTTCAACAAACTCAAACAGTTCCGGCGCATCGCAACACGCTACGAAAAACTCGCCGCCAACTACCTCGCCATGATCAAAATCGCCACAATCCGCATCTGGTTGCGTGCTAATGAGTCCACGCCCTAGTCACCTGGCACTGAAGTAAGTTTCATTGTAGGCTGTTCATCGTGGTGTGGCTATGGAGGTCATTGCGATGGCGCGTGGTACTGGCCGGCCGATGGCGGTCCTGGTTCTGAACGATGAAGAACGGTCGTATCTTGAGGGTCAGGCTCGACGGCGCCGGGTCGCGCGCTCGATCTCCGATCGCTGCCGCATGATCCTGCGCTGCGCAGACGGCCTGACGAACAAGGCGGTGGCGCAGCCGAGATCGGCGTGCACGAGCACACGGTCGGCAAGTGGCGCCGGCGCTTCCTGAAGGAGCGCATCGAGGGGTTGTCGGATGAGCCTCGGCCGGGACGGCCGCGAACGCTCACGGACGATCAGGTGGCCAAGGTTGTCGAGCGGACGCTCAGCGCGACGCCGGCGGACGCCACCCATTGGTCGTTGCGCTCGATGGCCAGGGAAAGCGGCCTTTCGCACACGACGATCTGGCGCATCTGGGGCGCCTTCGGCTTGCAGCCGCACCGCTCGGAGACGTTCAAGCTGTCCAGCGATCCGCACTTCGCGGACAAGGTCCGCGACATCATAGGCCTGTATCTCTCGCCGCCGGACCGCGCGCTGGTGCTCTGTGTCGATGAAAAAAGCCAGATCCAGGCACTCGACCGCACACAGCCGGTCCTGCCGATGCTGCCGGGCATGCCTGAGCGGCGCACGCACGATTACAAGCGCCACGGCACGACCTCGCTGTTCGCAGCCCTCGACGTCGCCACGGGCCGCGTCATCGGCAAGTGCTACAGGCGCCACCGGGCCAGGGAGTTTCTCGACTTCCTGGAGGAGATCGACCGACGCGTTCCCGACGAGCTGGACGTCCACATCGTCATGGACAACTACGCCACCCACAAGACGGCGGCGGTCAAGGCGTGGCTGGCGCGGCGGCCGCACTGGCATGTCCACTTTACGCCGACGTCGGCGTCGTGGATCAATCAGGTCGAACGCTGGTTCGCCGAACTGACGCGCAAGCAACTGCAGCGCGGCGTGCACACCTCGACCCGCCAGCTCGAAGCCGATATCCGGGCCTTCATCGAAAAGCACAACGAAAACCCCAAGCCCTTCAAGTGGACCAAATCGGCCGACGACATCCTCGCCGCCGTCAAGCGCTTCTGCCTCCGTGTCGATCAAACTTTATGCCACGAACTTTAGATTCAGGTGACTAGTGCTCGCTCACAACTATGGTGAAGTCTCTGGAATCCTAACGTCTGATGTTTTCGTCGTCAGTCATGAATTTGGCTCAGAGTCACATCTGGCGAGAGCCAACGCAGCCCGGATTGTTGTCTCCATAAATCGGATGTATTCCAAATCCCCCCTCCCATTAGCCACATACATATATTCCAGTCCGAGGAGCAATATATCTCCCGCAAGAAAGCCTAGTTCAATCCACAACTCTGGCGTGTCTTCGTTACTAAGATTCTCGGCGTCTAGCATCCACTGATGATAGCGACCGGCCAAAGAAAATCCCATACGAGCGAATTCGGGGTCGTCTCTAAAGGAGTGCAGTTTTTCATACAGTCTGACGGCTGCTTTCGACTTTACAGAAAGCTGTTTCGGGATACAACTTTGCTCGACAGGATTGGCTCCCACTTCCGCAAATTCCGAGTCAACAGTGATCGCACCAGTGGCTGTGAACTGACTATCCTCCCAGCCGAAGTATCGCACGTTTCCCCGTTCAGATACCGTAATGTACTCCGAACGATCAGAGTCTGGATCGATGTCAAACCTTCTCTCGCCTAACTTGCTCACTGGGCGTTCTATCAATCCATGAGATCCTGAGCTACCGTCCGAGTATTCGGTTTCCAACACTATGGAACCTCCACGATTAACGAGAGTGCTTTTGATCGCAATCGCAGAACTGAGAGAAGGTTCCCAAACTGCCAGAGTCGTGCTATCAATTCCGGAAGCAAAGACCTCCAAGCCGTGGTCAGACGATGCTGACATTGTCATTTGTAGTTCCGCCACCGCAGCCGCGTTGTTGTTAGCTGAAAAGCCTGCGTAACCTGATATGTCACCGACAACCTCTGTTTGCCCGCTGGACCAAATCCAAACTACCACTGCGATAATGATGGTTGAGGTAGCAATCCAGTGGACTGTGGAGTATCCTAAAACTGTGCGCTTCTTCGGTTTGTGACGTTTATTGCCGCGTGGTGGAGGCCTTGCGCCCGGAGGCAGCCAATTGGAATCATCGCTATTAGCACTGTCCATGGAAATCAGCGAAGAAGCGTCTTACTGGGCATGTGATGACAGCAGTCATAGCTCATCTTGAGGTGCTACTTTGTGGAGTGCCTAGAGGAAGAAACCGAGCGTTGCAACGTCGCTGCCGGAGCTCGTAGGGTTTCTAAGCCTCCATGACTCGTTGTCCAGTTGCAGGTGTACTCCTTTTGTCCGGATTTGCAATGCACTTTCATTACGGTCATCAAATTTCCACCGGACTTGAGTTGGACGACATCACCCACTTCAAAGTCATGAGTCGTCATGCTGCTCCCCACGTCTTATTTGTATGCATAGTGGGTTGAAAATAAGTCATGTGCACTTCGTGTAGGGCCACTATAGGGAATTCAGCAGCAATTATGCGCAGGGTATCGGCCAAGTCAACAGGAAGCGTGTGTTGTGTGGCGATTTTCAAGCGCGCGTCGCTGATCTTTGACGGCCGGATATCGACTGGCTGACCCCCACCGGGTGAGCAGAATGCAGCGACTCGGCGCGAGACTGGAACACTACGGGAACATGATCACACGGATGGCCGCGGCTTGCCCTGTGCCGGCAGGCGGCTGGATCGAGCGGCGATGTCGGAGGACAGACAAACGGTCAGCCGGTGTCGAGGTGCGGCACCGCATCGACCAGCGAGCGCATCCGCTCCGCGTGGCCGGCCCGCACCTGCCCAAGGGCCAGCGCCATCATCACCGCCAGGGCCAGCCCGATACGGGTCTTCATCTTGGCGAGCCCGCGGATGTAGTGGGTCTCGAAGTTGAAGCTGTTGTCGAGACGGCTGTTGTTCCGCTCCATCGCAGAGCGTCGGTTGTAGCCGTGCCACCAAGATGGGCTGCCCCACGGTGTCGGGGTGAAGATGCGCCGGTCGTTCCTGTCGAGATCGATGCGCACGATGCGGCCGTACTCGCCGGGCTCCACCCCGCCCGCCCTGTGGCACGCCTTGCTGCCCGCGCAGTCGAAGCCGAAAGCCGCCGCCGGGCAGCGGTATTTCAGCGTGCCGCAGACGCCGCGGTCGGCCTCGAAGCCCTGGAAGGCCATCGCGCGGACCTCTCCGGTCTCGGGGCAGACGCAGGACACCCGGCCGCGTTCGTCATGAACGATGACGTCGGCGCGGTCGGGGAACAGCGCCCGCGTGATCGGCTTCTTCGGGTCATAGTCCGGCTCCCCCTTCTCGGCCTTCCACATCAGGCGCGTGTCGACCAGCGGTCGGATGGCCCACTTGTCCCAGAGCTACTTCTTCTGCGGGGCGTTGTCGAGAGTGCGGTCGGCGCTGAAGTCGTCGCAGCGATCGGCCATCTCTGGCACCTTCGCGAACAGAGTCTCCAGCATCTTGGGCAGCATCTTGACCTCCGAGTCCGACGCCCGCGTCACCTCGAAGGCAACCGGAACCTCGTAGTGGGTGTCGGCGATCAGGTACCGATGTGGTGTGAGGTGGTGCGAATGTGCCCAATGTTGGCGTGCGCTCATCATCCAATGGAGGCGAAAGCAATGGATGGCCATGGTAAGTGGGGCAAATTCTGGGGGCGCCCAGGCTGGCCGACATTTGTCTCGCGGACGGCGATATGACGACGCTCCGTCTGCCCGTCAGGGACTCTGACGACGATAGCCGTTGGTAATGCCCGTCGGGTTACATTCGGCGGTTGCGAGCAAGAGCGATGCCGGTGCTGCGGCCAGCGGCAGTGCAATCGGCCGCGTGGCGCGGCTGCGCTTTCGATCCGGATCAAAGGGCTGAGCGAACATATTTCCCTGGACTGCGCGCATTTTCTGGACAGTTTGCGCGCGGAGGGGTCATGGTCGATTCGCTTCACACCCAGGCTCGGCTGATCGAGGAACTGCGGGCGACGAACGCCGCGCAGGAGAAGACGATCCTTGAGCTGCGCGCCGGGAACGAGCGTCTCAGGGAGACGATCGGGGTGCTCAACGAGACGGTCGAGACCCTCAACAGGACGATCGAGACGCTCAAGGCTGAGATCCGCCAGCTCAAGAAGCTGCCCGGCAAGCCGGATATCAAGCCGGGCTCGGGCAAGGGTGATGGCAAGGGCTCGGGCGGCAAGGGCCTGGAGGGAGGCCGGGGCTCTTCCGGCACGCGGAAGAAGCGGCGGGGTCCCAAGCAGGGCCGCAAGAACGCGAAGCGCGTGGTCGTCTCCGTGCAGGACGCGCCCGAGGGCTCGGTCCACAAAGACTATCAGGACTATCACGCCCAACTGCTGGAACTCGAAGTCCAGAATGTCATCTTCATGCGCGAGCGCGTGGTGACGCCGGGCGGGCGCATCATCGTCGCACCGCTGCCGGACGGCGTGATCGGCGGCTTCAACCTCGAGCTGCATCGCTTCGTGCTGATGCTCTATCACCAGGGCCAGAGCACGATCCCGCGCATCGTCGGCCTGCTCGATGCGATCGGCCTCGACATCTCGGAGCGTCAGGTGCGGCGCATCCTGAGCGGGAACAGGGAGCCGTTCATCGGCGAGGCGGCTGAGGTCCTGAAGGCGGGTCTTGAAGGGGCTGCCTGGATCTCGGTCGACGACACCGGCGCGCGCCATCAGGGGCGCAATGGCTATTGCACCTCGATCGGCAACGATCGTTTCGGCTGGTTCGGAACGGCGGCGTCGAAGAGCCGGTTCGCCTTCCTTGACCTCATGTGCGGCGCCCTCGATCAGTACGTGCTGAACGATGAAGCGTTCCGGTACATGGAGAGCCACGGCATGCCGCGCTGGGCGCTTGACGAGTTGAGACGGCATGCCGGAGGCCGTTTCGACGGGCCGCAGCTGTGGTCGGCGTTCCTCGACAGGCTCGGGATCGGCACCGCCAAGGCCCGCCTCGTCGCCACCGAGGGCGCCCGGCTCGGCTGTCTGTTCGCGCACGGCCTGCTGCGCCAGGACACTGCCATCCTGAGCGACGACGCCGGCCAGTTCGACCTCGGCCTGCACCAGTTCCTGTGCTGGATCCATGCCGAGAGGCTCTACCGCACGTTGCCGGTCTGGAGCGACGCCAGCCAGCAGGCCGTCGATGAGGTGCGCTGCGGCATCTGGCGGACCTACCGCCTGCTTCGTGCCTATTGCCGCCGGCCGAGCGCCCGGCGGCGCACCGTGGTCAAGCGCAGCTTCGCGCGCACCTTCCGGGCCGGCACCGGCTATCGCCTGCTCGACGAGCAGATCGGGCGCACCCTCGCCAACCGCGACAAGCTGCTCGCCGTGCTCGACCGTCCCGACGTGCCGGCCCACACCAACGCTACCGAGAACGACCTTCGCGGCTGTGTCGTCCGCCGCAAGATCTCGGGCGGGACCCGCTCGGATACCGGCCGTGCCTGCCGCGACGCATTCCACACCCACATGAAGACCTGTGCCCGCCACGGCATCTCCTTTTGGAACTACCTCGGCGATCGCCTCGGCATCCCTGGCGCCGACGATGTCCCCTGGCTTCCGGACCTCGCCCGGCAGCAACCGACGACAGGAGCGTTGCCCGCTGGCTAGCTCATGCGCTCCCAAGGCCGCACAATCTGCCGCCCCGATGGGTCGCAGCACCGGTCGCCGGAACGAAAATCACGCCGTTAGGCCCCAGAATTTGCCCCTCTTACTGGCCATGGTCTCCCCGAAGCTGCGTTACGCTGAGGATGATGTGAGTGTCTCTCGCGGGGCCATGCGCCCTAACCATTCTGGTTGCGGCTGACAGTACCTTCAAGGTGCCGTGACTTCCAGTGCAAATTGATGGGTAATACGATGGTCAAAATATTTGATAAGGGGCGATTACCTAACAAGTATTGAGTGACATTTGGCGTTTATCGAAGATGCACCGGTTCCGTTACCCGGCGTGTTCTGGGTGTTCCCCAACGGCCGGACGCCCGCGACGCGCCGGTCGCGACCGAGACGAACGGGAGGGATCGGAACATAACGAACAGAACCATGATCACCATCGCGGGCGCTCGCGCCTTCGCCCCAGCAGACGGACGGGAGGCCGTGCTGCGGGACTGCGCGGCACCGGGGCTCGGACTGCGGGTACGCGCGAACGGGCACAAGACGTCGATCGTGCATCGGCGCTGCAACGGCTCGGTCGTCAAGCGGGCCCTCGCAGGAGTGGGCCGACTACATCGGTGCGACGATCTCATAGCCGACGGCGAGGGAGTCTTGTCACCTCATCGCGATTGCTACCGTCTGCCGGACTGCTATCCTTTGGCTTCGGATTCACCGGACGCACGATCTCTTGTGTTAGACCATTCGCTGACACAACCTCTTGCCATTTGGGGGGCGCTGCTCTCCTCAGTGCTCGTCGGCGTGACCCTCTTCGACTTCTGGAAGCGCCGCTTCCGCATCTCTACGACCTACGATTTCGCCGACATCACTCGAGGCAACCGGATACTCGTCACAAACCTGAACGGGGCGCCAGTAACTCTCCTCTACTGGGAACTCCTCTGGCTCTCTCGCCGCTGGCCCCGCCCCAAGCAATCGCGAACTTCCATTTCGCCTGAGGAGAATCTTCCCTGCGTTGTCATTGCATCTGGCGAGACCCATTGCTTGCGCTTCGAAGGCCCAGATTATTTCGACTGGGGCGTAAATGCGCTCAAGGACGATTCGATATACCTTCGACTCTACTTTGCAGGCAAACGGCCGCTCCTACGCAGGATTTACGGGAGGTGGAAAATCCGACGGTGAACTCCAGCAAACTCGTCTAACAGGCTGCTGAAAAACCGCCCTGTTTTCGCCGGATTGGTTTGAGCGGTTTCTGGCCGCGCCGCTGGGGGTTCGAGGTCCGATTGCGGCGGGAATGCGAGTGAGTTCGGCGGCTACCTGGCATCACGTCTGTGCTTGGGCGATGAGTTTGGGCAGCCTGACCAGGTTGTAGGCGGCGGCGGTCAGCGCGAACATCCAGCTCACCCAGTCGAGCCGGCGATGCTGGGTCTTGGCCAGCCCGCCGGTGGTCTTGATCCAGCCGAAGCCCTCCTCGATACGCTTGCACAGCCGCTGGCTTGCCGCGTAACCAGCGTGCCGGGTGCTGCGCCGGTCGATCCGGGTCTTACGCCGCTTGCCGGTCTTGGTGACGTGGCCGTCGATGGCGATATGAGGAGTAACTGCCATGCTGCGCTCGGTGTGTCCGCGAAGTCAGTCACGTCGTAGACCTTGTTGGTCTATCTGATTCGGGCGGGACGACGCGACGGGGCCGGAAGGGAGCCCGGCAGCGGAGTTGGGGCGCCGACGGTTATGGGGTGGAACTCTTCGAATTGCCCTATCCGCAGAGCGCAGATCCGCAGAAACCTGCGAAGCCGTTGGGGTAAGACAAACCTCGGGTCAGCTGGGGCCTTTGATCACCAAGGGATTCACGACAGCGCACGCGCCTCGGAATGGCTCGGGTCACTGCCGCGGGCCGGCCCGGAAACGGACGGTGGCACGGACCTCGATCAGGAGGGGCGACGAAGACCGCCGAAGCCGGCAAGGCGGCCGAAGCCATGTGATCCGTAGTGAGGGAAAAAACGTGGGATGCAAACTACCGAGAAAATCAAATGTTACGTAAACTCAGCCTCATAACGAAAATTCTTGGCGGAGCGAGCGCCCGCCGCTTGAGGGACTCAAGAGTTCACACGTCCCGACACATTTTCCGGGCGGGACTCGCCGGGATTAAGTGGGATTAAGTGGGATTCCGCAGGATTCCAGGGGTCGACCGGCGCCGATGTGACGGCTCGCTT
The DNA here is from genome assembly GCA_965262755.1 of Alphaproteobacteria bacterium. Classification (GTDB taxonomy): domain Bacteria; phylum Pseudomonadota; class Alphaproteobacteria; order UBA828; family UBA828; genus WTGU01. The sequence continues at coordinate 5,300,553 of OZ253557.1, forward strand.
GGGCGGCGGGGGCCTCCCCTCGACGACCTCGCGGATGGCGGCCACGGCCTCGGGCGAGAGGCCCTTCCTGGGCGGTGCCTGCCCCGCGCGGGGCGCGGTCTTGGCCGCCTCCTTCTCCGCCGCCTTGGCCGCCGCGCGCTCCCGCTCGATACGGAGCTTGTCGGTGCCTTCGATGCGCTTGAGAACGAGCGAGAGACGGGAGAGCTCTTCCGGCGTCGCGGGCTCCTCTCGCTTGCTGAGCTCGGCGAGGGTGGAGAGCGTCATCGTCCGCAGGGTCTCGATAAGGATGAGCCCCGCGCGGCCTTGCGCACGCTCGCCGAGCGCGCGGACCCACGCCTCGATCCCGCGGTCGGTCTCCTGCTGTTGGCGGATCAGGTCGCGCACGTTCTTGGTGTAGCGGCCGACGGCCGAGCGCGAACACGCGCCGCCCTCGCCCCGGATGAGAGCCGTGATCTCGTCGATGGTGGCGCCGTCTACGATGGCCGCGTCCACGGCCTCCCGCAGCTCCGGCGGCAGCCGCGCGATCGAGGAACGCCCGAACGTCGCGGCTGTCGATGTCTCTTGGGTTTCATTTTGCATGAGCCGATGCTGACCCGCGCCGCCCACGCCCTCCACCGCACCATGGTGCGGGTCGCGCACGCCCGCAGGGTCGTGCGCGCGAAATCAAGAGTCGCGCACGCCAACCGGCAAGGCGGTGGCAGTAAGGTGGGCCGGACCGCAGGTCCGGAGCGCGCGACCGCGTGCCGCGCCGAACGGCGCGTAGGCAAGCGAGCGGAGCGAGCGCCCGCCGTTGAGGGAACTGATTAACCTCGCGCCCGGCACCTGAGGGATATGAAATACTTGCGCAACGGGGCCGAGAGGCCGCCCGCCGGGTCGCATGGACGGTCTTTGGCGGTGGGCCTATAGTGGAATCCCCGGCGCTCGGCTAACGCGAACAGAAACGAAGAACCCGACGGCGCCCGGGCAAGATGGGAGGAATGGAATGATGCTAGGGAGATTTTCTGCTCTCGTGGCGCTTGCGGCCCTGGTGGCCGCGCCGGTAGCTCATCAACAACAGGCGGAGGCGGACGACCACGAGGTGGTTATCGGCTTCGCCATCGCACTCAGTGGCTGGATGAACCAGTACGACGGCCCGCCCTATCAGGGCTCGCTGATGGCCATCGACGAGTTCAACGAGCAAGGCGGCATCCTCGGTAAGCAGATCCGGGCCGTGGTCTCGGATACCAAGACCGACACGGTGCAGGGCGCCAAGGCCGGCGCCGACGTCGTGGCCCAAGGGGCGCAGTTCATGGTCGTCTCGTGCGACTACGATATGGGGGCGCCTGCCGCCACGGTCGCCAACAGCAACAACATGATCTCGATCTCGTCGTGTGCCTCCGACGCCAAGATGGGCGTGCAGGGCATCGGCCCTTACGCCTTCACTCTCAACACCTACGGCCAGGGCGAAGGCGCGGGCATGGCCAAGTACGCCTTCCACGACAGGGGCTGGCGCAACGCCTACCTGCTCCTCGACGCCTCCATCGAATACGACAAGAGCATCTGTCACGGCTTCATGGAGCAGTGGAAGGACTATGGCGGGACGGTGATCGGCGTCGACAGCTACATGCAGGAAGACGCCTCAATCGCCTCGCAGATCACCCGCTACAGGGAGCTTGCGGCGGAACGCGGCGAGCCCGAATTCCTCTATCTCTGTTCCTACGGCGGCGGCGCGGTGAGTGCGATCCGCCAGATTCGCTCCGCCGGAATCGACGTACCCATCGGCGGCGGCGATTCGATGGACGGCGACTATTGGGCCGAGGCGGTCCCGGGCTTGAACGATCACTATTCCGCCTCCTTCGGCTCGATCTGGGGCGACGATCCCCGGGCCGAGGTGAACGAGTTCTTCGACCGCTATCGGGAGAAGTACGGCGAGCCGGAAACCTCGTTCCCGATCAACGGCTACAGCGTGATCCAGATGATCAAGGTCGCGGCCGAGCGCGCGGGCTCCTTCGATTCCGATGCCGTGCTGGCCGAGATGAACAAGTTCGACAAGGAGCCGCTGCTCTGGGGTCCGACCACCTATACGGCGGATACCCACATCGATCTCACCCATGTCCTGACCATCGTCCAGATTCAGGGCGGCAATGGCAGCTATGCCGGGAAGGGCGGTGCCGAGAACCCGCCGGCGCTACAGCTAATTTTCCCGGACTTCACCGAGGATCTGTACGAGAACTAGTCCTCACCGTGCGGAGGCCGGTTCGCCGCAAGGCGGGCCGGCCGCCGCCTCAGTTGCCGATTCCTCATCCGAGGGGCCGTCGTGACCGGACTGGTCCAGAACGCCATCGACGCGCTCGCGCTCGGCAGCCTGTACGCGCTCACCGCGCTCGGCATCGGGCTGATTTTCGGCGTCATGCGGCTGATCAACTTCGCCCATGGCGACCTCATCATGATCGGCGGCTATGCGCTGATCGTGCCCTCGACCGCCGCCGCCGCAGTCGCCTTCATCGGTGCCTGGCCGGCACCGCTCCTGGTCGGCGCCATCGTCCTGATCGTCATGCTGTTCGCGCTCGCCTGCGAGCGCCTCGCCTTCCGCCCGCTCAGGCGCGCCGATCCCTCGGTCCTGCTGATTACCTCGTTCGCGCTCAGCTTCTTCCTCGAGCATCTCGTGGTGATGATCTATGGCGGCCGGGTGAAGGCGGTGAGCATCTGGCCCGAGCTGCTCGAAGCGCTGCCCATCAGCGGCGTCCGCATCCCCTACCTGCAGATCGTCACCATCGGGGTCACGATCGGCCTGCTCGTGCTCCTCGTCCTCTTTCTCAAGCGCACCGCCATGGGCATCCAGATGCGTGCCGCGTCGGAGGATTTTTCCACGGCGCGGCTGCTCGGCGTCCGCGGCAACCGGGTGATCGCGGTCGCCTTTGCCATCAGCGGGATGCTCGCCGCCGTGGTCTCGCTTCTCTACGTCTCGCAGGTGGGCGCGCTCACCTACAGCATGGGCATTCCACTCGTGCTCTTCGCCTTCGTCGCCACCGTGGTGGGCGGCATGGGGAGCCTGACGGGCGCGGTGCTCGGCGGCTTCGTGGTGGGGATCGCGAGCGTGGTCCTCCAGGTCTCGCTCCCGGTGGCCATGCGGCCCGACCGCGACGTCTTCGTCTATGGGCTGATCCTGCTGATCCTGCTGCTGCGGCCGTCGGGCCTCGTGAAGGTGAAGTCGATCGAGGAGAAGGTCTGAGATGGCCGGGCCGGGCCGGGGCGATTCGATCCTGCGCCTGCCGATCGTAGGCCTGCGCGCCTTCTGGACGCCGATCGCGCTCTCGCTCGGCGTGCTCGTGATCGCGCTCGCGGTGTGGGCGACCGGCGACGCGGTGCTGGCGCTCGCGGTGACGGCCGCGCTGATCCGCGCGGTGATGGTGATCGGGCTTTACATCTTCATCGGCAACTCGGGCGTGCTCGCCTTCGGCCACGCGACCTTCATGATGGTCGGCGCCTATGGCGTGGCGTGGCTCACGCTCCGCCCCTTCAACAAGAGTTTTGCGCTGCAGCTGCCGGAGTTCCTGGCGGCGCACCAGTACCCGATGCTGCCGTCGGCGATTGCGGCGGCGCTGCTCGCCGCCATTGTCGCCTTCGTCGTCGGTATCCCGATCATGCGGCTCTCGGGCATCGCCGCAGCCATCGCGACGCTTGCCGTGCTCGGCATGTTCAAGACCTTCTATTCAAACTGGAGCGAATGGACGCTGGGCGCGGCCACCATGCCGGGCATCCCGATCTACGTGGACATGTGGATCGCGCTCGCCTGGGTGGTGGTGGCGCTCTTCGTCGCCTTCATCTACCAGCGCTCCCGCTACGGGCTCGCGCTCCGCGCCTCGCGCGAGGATCAGTTCGCGGCCCGCGCGGCGGGCATCAACATCCCGCGTCAGCGGCTCATCGCCTTTGTGCTGAGCGCCTTCTTCATGGGCATCGGCGGGGTTCTGGAGGCGCACTATCTCGGCACCATCGCGGTCAAAAATTTCTGGCTCACCATCACTTTCATCCTGCTCGCCATGCTCATCGTGGGCGGCCAGCGCAGCCTGAGCGGCGCCATCGTGGGCGTCGTGGTCATCTCGACTCTGATCGAGATTCTGAATTCGCTCGAAGCCGGCATGGATGTGGGCGTCGTCGTGCTCTCGGTGCCGATCGGCGCGCAGGAGCTCACCATCTCGGGCCTCATGATTATCATCCTGGTCTTCCGGCCGGACGGGATCATGGGCGGGCGCGAAGTGCCGTGGCCCTTCGGCAAGGCCGGGCGCGTTCTGCCGAAGGCAGACGAACATGAATCGCGGGATGCCGGCGCGGAAGACGCGGACGCCGGCGACCCCCTGCGGCGGGGCGTCGCGCACCGGGATAACGCGCCATGATGGATCGGCTCGCCCGCAGGCTGCGCACGGCCCGGATCGGCGCACCGACCCCGGGCATCGCCGGCACGGCCGACGACACGCTGGAGGCCTTCGATGTCACGGTCCATTTCGAGGGGCTCGCGGCCGTCGACGGGGTCTCGATCTCGATGAGGAACGGCGAGGTTTTTGGGCTCATCGGCCCCAACGGCGCCGGCAAGACGACGCTCGTCAACGTGCTTACCGGATTTCAGCGTCCCACACGGGGGCGGGTCGAGCTGGGCGGCGACGATGTGACCGGCCTGCCCCCGCACGAGCTCGGGCGGCGCGGTCTCGCCCGGACCTTCCAGGCGGTTCGGCTCTTCCGCGACATGCCGGTGATCGAGAATCTGGAGGCCGCGGCAGTGGGAATGGGTCTTGGGCGCCGCGAAGCCGCCCGCCGTGCCACCCGTATCCTCGCCTGGATGAAGTTCGCGCACAGGGCCGACGACTGGGCGGACACGCTGCCCTACGGCGACGAGCGGCGGGTCGGCATCGGCCGCGCGCTCGCCATGGCGCCCCGCTTCGTCCTGCTGGACGAGCCGGCGGCGGGCCTCAGCGATGCCGAGTGCGACGAGCTCATGGGGCTCATCGCCGAAATTCCCACTGTCTTCGGCTGCGGCGTGCTGCTGATCGAGCACAACATGCGGGTCATCATGGGGGCCTGCGACCGCATCCACGTGATCGAGAGCGGACGCACCGTGGCCGAGGGGCCGCCGGAGGAGATCCAGGTCAATCCGGACGTGATGCGCGCCTATCTGGGAACAAAATCGGCCGATGCTTGAAGTTGACGACCTGCACGTCCGCTACCGCCGGCTGCGCGCGGTGCGCGGTATCTCGCTCACCGTGGGCGAAGGCGAGATCGTCTGCCTGGTCGGCCCCAACGGCGCCGGCAAGTCGAGCACGCTGCGCAGCATCGCCGGCCTCCATCCGCCGGCCCAGGGCGACATCCGGCTCGCCGGCCGCTCTGTGGTCGGGATGGCGCCGGAGATCATCGCGCGCAGGGGCCTCTCTTTGGTGCCGGAGGGGCGCCACGTCTTCACCCAGCTCACGGTGCAGGAGAACATCCTGCTGGGCAGCCAGATGCGCCGCGACCGCAAGCAGGTAAGGGCGGATTTCGAACGCATGATGGAGAGCTTCCCCTTCCTGCGCGGGCGCCTCTCCACCCCCGGCGGCAAGCTCTCGGGGGGCGAGCAGCAGCAATTGGTTATCGCCCGCGCGCTGATGACGCGGCCGAGCCTCATCCTGCTCGACGAGCCCTCGCTCGGGCTCGCGCCGATGGTGGTGGACACCGTCTACGAGATTCTCAAGGGGCTCCGCGACGAGGGCATCACGCTGCTCGTCGTCGAGCAGAGCACCCACCGGGCGCTGGAGAACGGCGATCGCATCTACATCATCCGCTCAGGCCAGATCGAGCTCGAAGGCGACTGCAGCGCGCTCACCGACGAGCGCGTGGAGCAGGCCTACTTCGGCTTCGGCGAGGCGGCCGCCGAAGAGCATGGCCGCACGCGCTTCTGAGCGCCTGCGCGACCCGGCAACGACGTAGGAGACACCGGTGGGTTTTCACGAGCGCTTTATTGAGAAGGGATCGGGGCCTGCAGTGGTCTTCAGCCACGGCACGCTGATGGATGCGACGATGTTCGCCCCCCAACTGGACCATCTGGCTGAGCGGGGCTACCGGGCGCTCGCCTACAACAGCCGGGTGCTCACCGGGGATCCGGCGGCGCACACGCTGGGCGACCTGGTCGAGGACTGCCGCGCGCTGCTCGACGACCTCGGTATCGGGAAATGCGTGCTCGCGGGCATGTCGGTCGGCGGCTTCATGGCGCTGGAGTTCGCCCTCGCCTATCCGAAGCGGTTGAACGGGCTGATCCTCATCGCCGCCACCTCGAAGGGTTATTCCGCCGAGGAGCGGGAGGCCTACCACCACCAGTTCGACAAGCTGGATGCGGACGGCATGGTGCCGCGGCCCTTCGCCGAGTGGGTCGCGCCCTTCTGCTTCGGCGAGACGACGCTCGCGCGCCACAAGGCGCTCGCTGACCATTGGGTCGAGCGCTGGTCGACGACGGTGCCGGCCCGCGCGGTGCTCTTCCAGGGCCGGTCCTGGATCGACAAGGCGGACATCACCGCGCGCCTCGCGGATATCGACCTGCCGGTCCTCGTGGTCCACGGCGAGGAGGACGTGCCGCTCCCCATCGAACGCGCGCAGGCGATGGCAGACGCCCTCGCCGACGCGACATTCGCGCGTGTTCCAGAGGCCGGGCATTCGGTCAATCTGGAAAGCCCTGCGACCGTGAACGCGGCGATGGCGCGCTTTCTCGGCCGCCTCGATCTGTCATAACCCAACGGAACCGAACACGCTTACCACCCTACGACGAAAGGAACTCAGGCCATGTCAGATTCCGCATTCCTGGTGCTGCACTTCCAGAACGGCGTCGCCCATCCCGACGGCGTATGGGGCAAGTATCTGTTCCCCCAGGTGGAGAAGAACGGATCGGTCGGCAATGCGCGCCGCGCGCTGGAGACCGCCCGGCAGCGTGGCATGCCGGTCATCTACGTGAACATCGCCTGGCGGCCCGGCTTCCCCGAGCTGCCCGACAACACCTGCGGCCTGCTCAAGGAGGCCAAGGACAATAACGAGTGCCTGGTCGGCTCCTGGGGCGCCGACGTGATTGACGAGCTCAAGCCGGAGGGGAACGAGATCGTCGTCATCAATTTCGGCTCCGACGGCTTCGAGGGCACGGACCTCGACCTGATCCTCAGAAACCGCGGGATCAAGAGCCTCCACGTCGTCGGCCAGTGCATCGAGCACGTCGTGGCGACGACGGTGAAACGCGCCGTCAACATGGGCTACAGCGCGACGATCCTGAAGGATTGCACCAGCGGCTTCACCGACCAGAACTACGACGCCATGGTGGAGATCATGCCGCTCTACGCCGATCTGATCACGGCGGACGAGTTCGTCTCCATGAATTGATCCGGCGGCCGGTCGGCGCCGCGTCCGGTTTTCTCAACGCCCATCGCGAGCACACCACAACTTGACCGTAGCGCCGGGGGCGGCGCGTCACCATATGCGTGTGCAGCAATCGACTCTCGAGACGGGGAGCGGGGACGCATGAGGCGGTCGCGCCTGAACCAGGTGCTCAACTCCGTGGCCGACGCCGGCCGCGAACTGCTGCGGCGCGGTTCGCCTGCGGGCAGGTTGCGCGAGCGGTCGCCGGGGGCGCTTTGCGATGCGCTGCTCTCCACGCGAGGCGAGGCGTCGGGCACGGCGCTCGCGCGCGACGTGGCAGATGCCTACCGCGCCATGAGCGGGGCGGAAAAGCACGCCTTCTTCACGACTCTCGCGGCTGAATACGGACCGGACCCAGCGGCGATCCATGCGGCGGGCGATCGCTACAAGGCGGCGCCTGGCTCCGACACGCTCATGGCGCTCACGGCTGCGATCGAGCCGCCCCGGCAGGAGCTTTTTCGCCGCATCAACATGGCGCCGAACGGCACCGGCACCATTGTTGCAATGCGCGAGGACCTGCTGACGCTGCTGCCGGACGACCCGTCGCTCAAGGCGGTGGATGTCGATCTCGTGCACCTGTTCACATCCTGGTTCAACCGCGGCTTCCTGCACCTGGAGCGGATAGACTGGGAGAGCCCGGCGGCGCTCCTGCAGAAGATCATGACCTACGAGGCCGTGCATCCCGTGGCGGGGTGGGCGGATTTGAAACGCCGTCTCGCCGAGGACCGGCGATGTTTCGCCTTCTTCCACCCTGCGCTCCCCGACGAGCCGCTGATCTTCGTGGAGGTGGCGCTGGTGCGCGGCATGGCGAGCGCCGTGCAGCCGCTGATTTCGGGCCCGGAGGACACGCTGGATTCGGCAAGGGCCGACACCGCAATCTTCTACGCCATCAACAACTGCCGGGTCGGCTTGATCGGCATCTCCTTCGGCAACTTTCTCATCAAGCAGGTCGTGGTGGAGTTGGCCCATGAACTGCCGGGCCTCAAGACCTTTGCGACACTTTCGCCCGTTCCGGGATTTCGGACCCGGCTCGCGTCTCTCGTCGATAGTGCCGACAGCGAGCTTTCGGTGGAGGAGACGACGGCGATCGGTCGCGTGTCGGAGGCCGATTGGCATCGAAACGACGGCGCCGCAGCAGAGCTACGGGAGCCGCTGACCCGGCTTTGCGCGCGCTATCTGCTTGAGGCCAAATCGAGTGGCCGTCCGCTCGATCCCGTGGCCCGCTTTCACCTGCGGAACGGTGCGCGGCTTGAGCGAATCAACTGGCTCGGAGACGTTTCTGCGAAGGGGCTCGCGGAATCGGCGGGGTTGCTGGTCAACTATGTGTATGACCCGCGAACGATCGAGCGCAATCACGAGAGCTACGTGAGAGAGGGCAAGATCGCCGCATCGCCGGAGATCAAGCGCCTCGGCCAATAGCAGCCGACGTGTCGGGGAGCCGAAGGCGCCCGGAGGCGCCGGCTCAGGCCGCCTCGATGCTCGCCTCTGCGATGAGCCGGTTGATCGCCCGGCGCTGGTCTTGCGCCTCGTCCACGGAGACGGCGCGGAAGCGGTAGACGTCGCCCGGTTTCGACTGGGCGAGCTTCCAGAACGCCGCAGACGGCACCGTATAGGGGTTGATGAAGCCGCCTGTGCTCGGCCCGTCGTTGACCAGGATGATCGGGGTCTGGCCGCAGAGATTGACGGCGCCCACCGGATAGCCGTGGTCGAGGATGTTGGACGGGTCCTCGCCATGCTCGGAGCGCTTGTCGGTCGCCCTCTCCGTGAAGCTCCAGGCCGGGCCTGAGAGGCGGAAGCCCGTGCGGTTGCTGCGGGACTGCACGGTCCAGTCGCTCTCCAGGAACATGCGGTGGCCGGCCTCGTCGATCCAGTCGTCGTTGGGGCCGGGCACCGCCTCCATCTGCCACACCCGCTCAGCCTTGAGCGGAGGGCGGCAGTCCTCCCGCACCCGCCGGCCGGGCGTGCCGGCACCGTCGCCCAGCGGCAGGCTCTGCTCAGCCTTGAGCGCGTGACCGTCGAGACCGCCGATCCCGGCCTGGTGAAAGGTCGCGCGCGAGCCCAGCACCGGCGGCGTGTCGATACCGCCCGCGATGGCGAGATAGGCGCGGGCGCCCAAGCGCGCGAAGCGGAACGCCAGCACCTGGCCGGCACGGACGGCAAAACTTTCCCAGAGCGGCGCCGGCGCGTTGTCCAATGTGGGCTGCATGTCGGCGCCGGTGACGGCGACGACGGAGTCCCGGCCGAAACGCAGCGCCGGGCCGGTGAACTGGCATTCGAGCCCGGCCGCGCCCTCGGGGTTGCCGACCAGCAGGTTGGCGAGGCGGAAGGACCAGTCGTCCATCGGGCCCGAGAACGGGAACCCCTGCTCCCAGTAGCCGATACGCCCCGGATAGTCCTGCACCGTGGTCTCGAGACCGGGCTTGATCACCTCAAGCATGGCCAGTGTCCTGATAGAAGGGAGCGCAGGTTCGGGCGTCCCAGATCCCTCCCGTCATGGCCGGACTCGTTCCGGCCATCCATGCGGCCGCCCACCAACCGACGGAGCTAGCCGACGGAGATGCCCGGAACAAGTCCGGGCATGACGGCGTGAGTGGCCGGGCCGGAGAAGTCACACCCCTAAACCGAAGTCATTGGAACGTCGGAAGCAGGACATTAGAATCGCACCGTTTCATCGACGGTGCCGAGCCACTTGTGGTAGTTGCGGATCGAGAAACGTTGGTACTCGGCCACGTTGTGGAGGTAGGTGCCGGCCTCCACCTGGGCCGCCACATGGTCGTACTCCTCGGCGCTCGCCGGGATGAAGCGCACGCGATCGCCCGGCCGGAAGAGCGCGAGGCTCTCGGCAAAGGCGGCGAGCCTTTGCGCCGGGTCCCAGATCGGCACCGGCGTCCGCGCGATCATCTGATAGCCGCCCGGCGTCCGGTCCGGATAGATCGAGCAGAGCGCACCGCCGATGCCGATGGTGCCTTTGTGGGTCCAGGTGCGCGGCGGGTCGTACTTGGGCGCGGTCAGCCGGCAGCGCGGGTCGAGCGGCATCAGCGAGACCAGGCCCGGATAGAAACCCAACGCCGCCACCCAGTAATCCGTGCCGGAATGAACGCGGGCGAGCTGGGCCAGGTCCGAGAGGCCGTTGAGGCGCGCCACAAGTTCCGGGTCGCGCTCCTTGGGTGCGATCTTGGCGCAGTAATCGTCGTAGCACTCACGCGTCCACGGGTCGAAGTAGCGGATCGGCAGGTAGAAGATCCGGCTGTCGAGCTCCAGCCCGTCGAGGGGACCCACGGCGTGGAAGAGCGCGGTCACCTCGGTCACGACATCGGCGTAGGAGATCCGCTCGAAGTCGTAGCTGATCATGATCGAGGTGAGCTCGGGTACGATCTCGATGATGCCGGCGGGGCCGCTCTCGCGAATCAGCCTGGAGACGCTGTGCACGCGGAAGTTGAGATCGAAGCTCATCTCGTCGCCGAGCTCCATCTCGATGAAGCGGTCGCCGCCCGGCCGAAAGACCGGCTCCGTGAAGATCACGCGGCGACCCAGGGCGGGTCGCGGAAATTGTCCCAGGTTGCGCCGATGCCGGCGTCGACCGGTATGGCCGCGCCGGTAATGCCGGTCGCGAGCGGGGATGCGACGTAGGCGATGGCCGACGCGATGTCGCGGGAGGTGAGGACGCGCCCGAGCGGGTGGCGCTCGGCGTAGGAACGGAGCACCTCATCGCCGTTGGGTATGGTCGCGAGACGGCCCTCGAGCAGCGGGGTGAATGTCACGCTCGGGCAGACGCAGTTCACCGTGATGCCGTCCCGCGCCAGATCGAGCGCGGCCGCGCGTGCCAGATTCAGCAGCGCGCCCTTGGACGTGCAGTAGGAGAACATGCCGTGTTCGGCCTGCAGCCCGTCGAGGCTGGAGAGCAGCACGATCGCGCCGGCGCGGCGCGGGCGCATGTGGCGCGCAGCTTCGCGCGTCACGAGAAAGGACCCGCGCACGTTGACGCCCATGACCTGCTCGAAATCCTCGACCGAGGTTTCGAACACCGGGCCGCCCGCGCCCAGCACGCCGGCGCAGGCGATAGCCGCGTCGATATCGCCCAGCGCGCGCCGCGTCGCCTCGAAGGCATCGACGACGGTCTGCTCGTCGCCGGTGTCGCCCTCGATCGCGAGCGCGCGGCGGCCGATTTGCTCGATGCGCTCCGCGGCAGCCGCCGCTGCACCCGGCGTCCAGTCGAGCACGGCCACGTCGGCACCGAGATCGGCGAGGGTGAGCGCCGTCTCGAGGCCGATGCCGGAGCCGCCGCCGGTGACGAACGCGGTCCTGCCCTGATAGGAGAGGCCGGGATGGGTCGATCTCTCTGTCATTGCTGTGCATCCATGCGAATCGTTCCTCTATGCGTCGGTGCGCCGCCGCCCGGCACGCGCAGACGCCATAACTGGCCTTGATAGTTGGGCTCTTCGCTCACGGCGAGAACCCCGGCGTCTGTCACCCACATCGTTTCGCCATCGAACACGCAGTTCGTCGGCGCCCCGCCGCAGGCGATGAAGCCATCCACCGAGCCGTCGGGTCTGAGCACGTGCATCCCGCCGGCGACGAGATCGGTCACATAGAGGCGACCGTCGGCGCCGATAGTCATGCCATCCAGTATGGGATTGTCGCCAGGCATGCGGCCAAGGTCCTCCTTGGTGCCGTCGGGCCGCAGGCGGCCGACATGGCCGGTGTAGGATTCGTCCCACACGATCGAGCCGTCGGCCTCGACGGCGATCCCGTTGGGGAAAACGGGTTCGGAGAAGTCGACGAGGAGGCTCGTGCTCCCGTCCGGTGCGATGGAGAAGATGTAGCTGGGGTCCGGGTCGGCCGGGTTGTAGGTGCCGGGATCGGTGAAGACCAACCGGCCGTCGGCGTGGAAGACTAGGTCGTTGGGGCCGTTCAGCGCGATTCCCGCGATCTCCGTGACCAGGATCTCGGCTGCGCCGCCCTCGTGCACGCGCTGGATCGAGGGAGCGGTCATCTCCGCAGCGCGCCACGGCCCGACGGTTCCGCCGTTCTGACAGACATAGAGCGCGCCGTCGCCGCCGAGGACGCAGGCGTTCGGCGCACCGGCGGTGTAAGCGAATTGACGCGTCTCACCGCCCACCTCCGCGACCGTGAGCTGGCTTCGGTAGCTCTCGACGAAGACCACGCTCCCGTCGGGTCTGACGGTCGGGCCTTCCGGCCAACCGAGCCCGGAGGCCACGAGCACGGGCGTTTCTGCGCTATTCATTTTACGGCTCCTGCTGTCAGTCCGCGCACGATGTAGCGCTGCACGAAGAGCGAGAAAATCAGGATCGGCACGACCGTGACCACACCCACCGCGGCTGCGATGTTCCAGTCGATCGGCCGTTGCGCACTGACCAGGGTGGCGGCGCCCAGCGAGATCGTCTGGAATTCCCGAGAGTCGATCACATAGAGCGCAACCAGAAACTCGTTCCAGATGAAGATCGCGCCGAACAGCGACGCCGTCACCAGCCCCGGCCGGACCATGGGCAGCATCACGCGCCAGAGCACCTCGAAACGGGTGCAGCCGTCCATGATCGCGGCGTCGTCGATCTCCTGCGGGATCTCGTCGAAGAACCCGATCATGATCCAGACAACCAGCGGCAGAGAGAACGCGATATAGGGCAGGATCAGCCCGAGGTAGCTGTCGTGCGTGCCCACCCACTTCATCATCAGGAACAGCGGGATCGCGATCGCGACCGGTGGCATGAAGCGCATGCTGAGGATCGTGAACGCGAGATTCTCGTTGCCGCGAAAGCGGAAGCGCGAAAACGCGTAGGCCGCCGGCGTCGCAATCACCAGCACCAGCACCGTGGTGGCCCCCACCACGATGATCGAGTTGACGGTGAACTCCAGCATGCCCTGGCTGAAGAGAACTTCGTTGTAGTTCTTCGTGATCCGGGCCCACTTGAAATCGAGGGTCGGCGGCACCTGAGCCAATATTTCGATGCGCTTCTTCGTCGAAAGAACCGCGAGATAGATGATCGGCGCGATGCCGGCGAGCCCCAGCATAATCAGCACGAGATAGGCGAACGCCCTGCCGATTCGCCGCCTCATTTCGCGTACCCCGGCCGTATCTGGACGAAACGGAGCAGGACGATCGTGCCCACCGCGAGGATCAGCAACATCATGTAGGAAACCGCGGCGGCGTAGCCGTAGTTCTGCCACTGGAAGCCATTCTGAAACGAGAAGAAGCTCAGCGTCGTGGTGCTCCGTGCCGGCCCGCCGTAGCTCAGCCCGAAGATGAGGTCGAAGGAGCGGAACGAATCAACCCCACGGAAGACCGCGGCGAAGATGATCGCCGGCATCAGGAGCGGCAACGTGACGAAGCGGAACGTGGCGAGCGGCTTGGCACCATCGACGATGGCCGCCTCGAAGACCTCCTGCGGCAGCGCCTGCAGGCGCGCATACACGATGATGAAGACGAACGGCGTCCACTGCCAGGACTCGACGAGGATGAGCGTCGGCATGGCCATCTCGATCGAGCCGAACCAGTTCGGCGGCTCGAGGCCGACCGCCGCGATGCACCAGTTGACCAACCCCCAGTCCGGGTTGAGCAGGGCCCGCCACATCACGCCCACCACGATGGGCGTGATCAACATTGGCAGCACCAGAATGCCGCGCACGAGCCATGCACCCTTGAGGTGCAGGTTGAAGAACATCGCAAGCGCGACCCCGAGCACGACCTGAATTGCCAGCGAGGCGCTCACCATGACCGCGCTGTTCTTGGTCGCGTTCCAGAAATGCGGGTCGCGCAGCAGGTCGCCGTAGTTCCTGAGGCCGACCCAGTCCCCGGTGCCGGCCGCCGCGGTCAGGTCCGTGAACGAGAGCCGCAGGCTGTAGAAGAGCGGAAAGATCGCAAACGCCGTGAGGTAGAGCAGGGTCGGCGCGAGGAGCAGCCATACGACTGTCCCCGGCCGATCCAGCTTCCCGAGCCTGGTGCCGAGACGCTCGCGACTGGCGGGAGTCATCCCGCGATCGGGTTACGCGCGGTGTCGGTCTCTCTTCAGCCTATGCGAGGTGACCCGCCTTGCGCAGAACATCCTCCCACTGGGCCTGCACGTTGTCGCACGCGGTCTTGGCGTCCTGCGCGCCGATCAGCGCCGCGTTGAACTCGACGTTCATCATGGCGTTCATCTGGAAGAACTCCGGGATGCGCGAGGTCGGGATGGTCACCGCGTTCTCGATCGCCGCCAGCGCATGCTCCAGATAGGGGAACTTCTCAGCCAGCTCCGGGTCCTTGAAGGCCGAGGTGCGGTTGGCATCGATGTTGTAGGCCTCGATCGAGTGGCGGTTGATGCGCTTGTTGGTGACCCATGTCAGCGCCCGCCAGGCGGCGTTCCTCTTGGCAGGATCGACGTTCGCGGGAATGCCGACCCCCCAGCCGCCCTGGATCGCCCTGGGAGTCTGCCCCGGCCCCGCCGGCACGGGCGCGGTCCCCGTCACGTCGGCGACCAGCGAATTCTCCTCGTTGAGGACCGGTCCGGCAATGGTCGACCAGAAGATCATCTGCGCGATCCTGCCGGTGGAGAAGCCGTCCACGTTCTCCGCGAAGCCGTACTGCGTCACGTTCTTCGGCGCGTAGGGCAGCAAGTCGATGAGCATTTGCAGCGCACCGATGCCCTCGGGAGAGTTGATCTGCGGCGTGAAGTTCCCCTCATTGGGGTTGCCGCTCATCAGGCTGCCGCCGGTGGTCACGAAGCGCGTGTACCAGTCCACCGTGGCGAGCGAGAAATCGTTGGCGCCGATGAAGCTGCATCCGGCCACGTCGTCGCTGTGCAACACCTGGGCGGCCGCCATGAACTCGTCCCACGTCGAGGCCGGCTGGAGACCGGCATCCTCAAACAGGTCCTTGCGGTAGAAGTAGATGACCGAGCCGGAATGCAGGCCGGGAACGCCGTAGACATCCGAGCCCTTGCCGACCGTTCCCGTCGCCATGTCGTAGTAGCCGACATTTCTCATGGCAGCAGGAATGAAGTCTCCGAGGTCCCAGTCGGGCGGTGTCTCGCTGGGATCGTCGATTAAATCGTTGAGCTGCGAGAAGTAGCCGCCACCGACCTGCTGCGTGGTCAGGAATCCCAGGTACTCGATTATCTCGAACGACGACTGCTCGCCCTTGAGGTTCTGCAGAGTCTTCTCGATCAACGGTCCCAGGGCGGGAGACGTGACCACCAGGTCAATTCCGGTCTCCGCCTTCATTTCGGGCAGCAGATCGTTGAGCGCCCGGTGATCGTTCTCGTCGCCGGTCATGAGGATGTTAATCTCGGTCCCGGCATACTTCATCGGGTCGTAGTCGGCGGCCGATGCCGACCCTGCACCGAACGGTCCATGACCGCTCAAGAGGCCCGGAAGCGCCGCAGCAGTGACGCCCGCCGCGCTCGCGCCTTTGATGATTTGACGGCGATTCAGCCCGCGGACTGTGCCATCGCTCGAATCGCCCGTCAGGCCAGACGTGGTCCTCTTGGCCATGGGTTCCTCCCCTCGGATTTTCTTGTTGTCGGCGCTTGTGCGCCAGCCATCGCACGCTACCACCGAAAGGATAGGGGAACCACCGGATTGCCGGACAAGCGTCCTGACACCCGCCCCAATCAGGCGGTCAAGTAACCGTCGTCGCACATGAGTGTGTGGCCGGTCACCAGCTCCGACGCATCGCTCGCGAGGAAGACCGCGGCGCCGATCAACTCGCGCGGCAAGCCGACCCGTGGCCGAATCATTCGGGCCTTGATGAAGTCGGCGGTCAGCGAGGTTGTCTGGGCGGCCTTGCGGGTCATCGGGGATTCCATCAGCGTCGGGCCGATCCCGTTGACGCGCACGCCCCGGTCGCGCCACTCCAGGGCCATGACCTTTGTCACCTGGGCGACCCCGCCCTTCGACGCGAGATAGGCGCTCGACAATGGATAGGCGATGAAAGAGCCGATCGACGCCATGTTGATGATGCTGCCCTTCCCCTGCTCGAGCATGATGCCGCCGAATGCCTGACAGCACAGGTAAGTGCCCTTCAGGTTCAGCTCGATGATGTAGTCGAAGCGCTCTTCGGGGAACTCCTCGGCCGGGCTGCGATGCGCGCCGCCCGCGCTGTTGACGAGGATGTCGATGCGCCCGTGCTCGCCTCGCACCGCGTTCGCGACGTCGACGCACTGGCTGCGCTTCGTCACGTCGAGTGGCAAGGCGACGGCAATCCCACCCTGTTCGGCTATGACTGCCTGGGTCTCGGCCGCGCCGTCTTCGTTTATGTCCGCGACGACGACCGTGACTCCGCATTGCGCGTAGCCTATGGCGATTGCCCGGCCGAGCCCGCTGCCGCCGCCCGTGATCACGGCCACGCGGCCGGACAGGTCGAAGATATCGCGGGCGTAGCCGAGCGGGACGCTGCTGTCATCCGAGGACATCGCCACCTCCGGAATGGATGAGAAGCGGGGCGATCAGATCGTGTCCCGCCGGAACGCTCCGCCGCAGGACGGTACCCATTGCAGCCGAAAGCCTGTATCAAACGATGGATCGGCGACGGTAGTCGGGCGGTCCGGCGCGGTCAATGCGGCGGGAGGTGTCAGCGACTACGGTCGACCGATGGGCGACGTGTCGGCTGCGCTCGCCAGCATTGCGGGACGCAAGCGGCGGGTCTTCTGCGGGCACGTCAATGCCGTGTAAGGATTCCCGATGGGCGCGATCGGTCTGAGCGGGATCAGGAAGGTCTTTCCGGACGGCACGGTGGCCGTCGACGACGTGGACCTGGAAATCGCCGACGGCGAGTTCGTCGTGTTCGTCGGGCCTTCCGGGTGCGGGAAGACGACCCTGCTACGGCTGATCTCGGGGCTCGAATCGGCCACCGCCGGCCAGCTCCGCTTCGACGGCCAGGTCATCAACGAGATCTCGCCCCGCGAGCGCAACATGGCCATGGTTTTTCAGAACTACGCGCTCTATCCGCACATGACCGTGCGCCAGAACATCGCTTTTGCGTTGCGCGTGCGAAAGTTCCGCCAGGCGGAGATCGATGAGCGGGTGAACGAGGCGGCGCGCATTCTCGATCTCGCCCAGCTTCTCGACCGCAAGCCGAAGCAGTTGTCCGGCGGCCAGAGGCAACGCGTGGCCATGGGTCGGGCAATCGTTCGCCATCCAGGCGCATTCCTCCTCGACGAGCCGCTCTCCAACCTGGACGCCAAGCTCAGGGTGCAGTTGCGGGCGGAGCTGCGGCGCCTCCATGAAAGGCTCGGCGTGACCACGATCCATGTCACCCACGATCAGGTGGAGGCGATGACGCTGGGCGACCGCGTCGCCATATTCTCGGAGGGCTCGCTTCAGCAATACGACACCCCGCAGGCGCTCTATCGCCAACCGGCCAACATCTTCGTGGCCGGCTTCATCGGCAGCCCGGCGATGAACTTCTTCGAAGCCGCGTTCGTCGGCAGCGGAGACGGACCCGCCGTGTCGATGGGAGGCACCCAACTCGTGCTCGGCCCGCGCGCGGCGAGCGTTGAGGCGAGGCCCGGTGACAAGGTTCTCTTAGGGATCCGGCCGGAGCATCTGGGATGGCGCCGCAGCGCGGATGGCCCACCCGGCGCCTTGCAGGCCCGCGTCGAGCTGATCGAGCATATCGAGCCCGAGGCCTATGTCTCCGCCTCCCTGGTCGACCCGGCCATCGCCATCCGCACAGCCGACGAATTGGTCGGCGGAAGCTCTGAGGACAAAGCCGGGCTTGCAGTCGACGATGCCCGATTCCTGACGCTGCGGGTGTCGGCGGATCGGGTGCCCGACCGCGGGGAGGTCATCGACCTCATCGTCGAGGGCGATCGCGTCCACCTGTTCGATATCGCAACCGGCAACAGCCTCGGTCATTAGGGCGAGGCACGGCACGCCACCGGCCTTTTCTTGCTTGGCCCGCGGGCGATGACGCATACTCGCCGGCCGTGAGCCGGCGTCCGCTTGGCAATACTGCTGTGCGGCGTCCCACAAGCCACTCAGGGAGATAACGATGCAACCGAGAGCTGTACTGGCGGCCGGCGTCCTTGGCGCGTTCGGCGCGGCCATGACGATGCCCGCCTTCGCGGAGACCGACTACGTCGCGAAATACGGGATCAAGGAAGACATTCCCGGTGTCTGCTCCTACGCGTCGATCGACGCGAAGGACTATACCGGGCACGAGATCACCATCCTGACCCACGCCGTGCCAGTGATGGGCGAGCCGGTGGCGCTGCACTCGAAGCAGTTCGAGGAGCTGACCGGCGGCACGGTCAACGTGGTGCACGCCCCCTTCGGCGAGCTCTACCACAAGGTGATGATCCCCTTCCAGACGGGCCAGCACGTTTATGACATCGTCTACGGCGGCTCCTACTGGATCGGCGATTGGGCCCCGCACCTGGCGCCCGTTCCCCAGAAATATCTCGATACCGACGAGATGAAGGACATCACGCCCTCCTACCAGGGCGTGGCCAGCTGGAACGGCCAGCGCCTGCAGTACACCTTCGACGGCGACCGGAATTACTTCAAATACATCCTGCCGCCCTTCGGGGACGCCGAGAATCAGGCCAAGTTCAAGGCCGAGTACGGCCGCGATCTTGCAGTGCCGACGACCTGGGAGGAATACGCCGAGGTCGCCACCTTCTTCAGCGGCTGGGATTGGGACGGCGACGGCGAGCTGGAATACGGCTCGACCGAGATCGTCAAGCGCGACGACGTGGCCTTCGCCAACTTCATCACCCGCGTCGCGTCTTACGCCAAGAACCCGAACGTCACCGGCGGCTTCTGGTTCGATCTCGACACCATGACCCCGCAGGTCAACAATCCGGGCTTCGTCAAGGGGCTCGAGATGTGGATGGACGCGCTCCGCTACATGCCGCCGGGCGGTATCAACTTTGGCATCGGCGACGAGATCTTCTCCTGGGGCGGCGGCCAATCGCTGATGAGCGTGACCTGGGACGACGCCTTCATCCAGGCAATGCAGCCGGATTCGCCGATCCGCAACAAGATCCGCGTCGGTACCCAGTACGGCCCCTCCATGGGCTCGCACAAGGTGTGGAACCGCGTGGCCGGTCAGTGGGACGAGTTCGAGACTCCCTCGGTCGCGCCCTACGTGACCTGGGGCTGGGGCGCCGGCGTCTCCAAGCACAGCGAAGAGCAGGAGATGGCGTTCGATTGGTTCTGCTTCTTCTCGAACTACGCCAATACCAACCACGACCTGCTGATCGGTCGCTTCGGCGTGAACCCCTTCCGCACCAGCCACATGGACCCCAACTACTGGGAGCAGGAAGCCGGCTGGGACCGTGCGGTGGCCGAGAGCTTCACCGTCATGTTGCGGGGCATGGATACCAGCACCAACCGGGTCTTCGACCTGCGCGTGCCCGGCGTCAATCAGTTCTACGTCGCGATGATGGCGAGCGTCGCCAAGGCGATGGCCGGCGAGATGACGGCCCAGGCCGCGCTCGACGAGGTCGCCGAGGAATGGACCCGCATCGCCGACCGGATCGGCGTCGACGCGATCCGCGATGCCTACAAGAACGTGGTCGCGCTTGAGGACAACGTCTCGCTGGATCAGGTCAAATAGGACCGGCCGCCATCGAGACCGACGGTAGGTTTTGCATGAGGAGACCGGCGGGCTGAGGCCCGCCGGTCGTTCTTCGCCCGGCCATGCTTGATTCGCGCTACAAGCATATCTTCTTGCTTCCGGCGCTTATTGCGCTGCTCGCAATCATCATCTTTCCGCTGATCTACACGGTGCGCCTCAGCTTCTCCGGCTGGGACGTGAACTTCCCCGAACTCGACTACATCGGTTGGGACAACTACACCCGCGTCATCGCCGACAGACGCTTCTGGGATTCCATGGGCACCCTCTATCTGATGGTGCTCTTCTGCGTCGTCTTCGAATATCTGCTGGGCTTCGCGCTTGCGCTCATGCTGTGGAAGGACGTGCGCGCGGGTCGCTTCTTCCGCGTGCTCTTCATCGTGCCGATGTGCGTGACGCCGGTGGTGATGGCGGTGGTCTGGCGCACGATCTTTCACGAGACCCTCGGGCCGCTCAACGACGTGCTGAGCTGGTTCGGCATCCCGGGCGTGCCGTGGCTGAGCAAGTCCGGCCCCGCCTTCGCCGCGGTCATCATCATCGACGTCTGGCAGTGGACCTCCTTCATGTTCATCCTGCTGCTCGCAGGGCTCATGTCGCTGCCGCGCGAGCCCTACGAGGCGGCCCAGATCGACGGCGCCGGGCCGATCCGCACCTTCGTCCACGTGACCTTCCCGCTGATGGCGCCGATCACGCTGGGCGCGCTGATCATCCGCCTGATCGAGTCCTCCAAGCTGATGGAGACCATCTATGCGCTGACCTCCGGCGGCCCCGGCTCCTCGACCGAGACCACGAGCTATCTGCTCTACATCCGGGGCCTGCGCGAGTTTCAGATCGGCTACACCGCCTCGCTCTCGATCATCTATCTGGTGATCATGATCGTGGCCCTCACGATCTTCGCCCGCATGATGAGCCGCCTCATGATCGGCCGTCAGGGGCCGGTGCGGGTATGAGCGGGCGCGGGCGCACGCGCCTGGGGTCGCCATGACCGGGCTCAAGGCCGACTTCTACCGCGTGCTCAAGTACGCCGCGCTCATCGCCTGGGCGATCTTCGTGGTGGCACCCTTCCTGTGGGCACTCTCCACCTCGTTCAAGAGCGATCCCGGCGTGGTCGGCGGCGCGACCTATATCCCCTTCCTCGAATACGAGCCCACGGTCGAGGGCTGGACGGCGCTATTCCGCGACACCAGCTCCGGCGGGATCAGCATGCAGGGGCCCTACCTCTCCAGCCTCGTGGTGAGCCTGATCTCGAGCTCGATCGCGCTCTTCCTCGGCACGCTCGCGGCCTACGGGCTCTCGCGCTTCACCTTCCGCGCCGGCCCCCTGGGCAACACCGACATCACCTTCTTTTTCATCTCCCAGCGCATCATGCCACCGGCGGTGCTCGCGATCCCCTACTTCCTGCTGCTGCGCTTCACCGGCCTGCTCGACACACATCTGGGGCTGATCCTGGTCTATGTGGCGATGCTGCTCCCCATCGTCGTCTGGGTGATGGTGGATTTCTTCAACACCGTGCCCATCGAGCTGGACGAGGCGGCGCTGATCGACGGCTGCAACCCGATCCAGGCTTTCTATCGCATCATTCTGCCCAACTGCGCGCCCGGCATGGTGGTGGCGACGCTGCTCTGCATCATCTTTTCGTGGAGCGACTTCTTCTTCGCGCTGACGTTGACCTTCGCCAAGGTGCAGCTATTGCCGCCCACCATCGTGATCCTCAATTCCAACAAGGTGCCGTGGTGGAGTCTGAGCGCTTCGGCGCTGGTCTCGGTGCTGCCTCTGGTCATCATCGCCTTCGTGCTGGAGCGCTACCTCGCGCGCGGCACGCTCGCCGGCGTGATCCGGGAGTAGGTGCGTGGCCGAAGTCACCGTCAGCGGCATCTTCAAGCGCTTCGGCTCGGTCGCGGCGTTGCAGGAGATCGACCTCACCGTCCATGACAACGAGTTCGTGGTGCTGGTTGGGCCGTCCGGCAGCGGCAAATCGACTCTCTTGCGGATCATCGCCGGGCTGGAGCGCCAGAGCGAGGGCTCGGTCGCCATCGACGGGCGGGACATGGCAGGCATCGCGCCCAAGGACCGCGACGTGGCGATGGTCTTCCAAAGCCACGCCCTCTATCCGCACATGAACGTGTTCGACAATCTCGCCTTCAACCAGCGCATACGCGGCGTCGACCGCAAGACCGTGGACCGCAAGGTGCGCGAGGTGGCCGAACGGCTGGAGATCACCGAGCTGCTGAAGCGTCGCCCGCGCCAGATGTCGGGCGGCCAACGCCAGCGGGTCGCCATCGGCCGGGCGCTGGTGCGCGACCCGCGCATCTTCCTCTTCGACGAGCCGCTCTCCAACCTCGATGCCGAGCTGCGGGTGCGGCTGCGAACGGTGATCAAGCGGCTGCACCGGGAGATGCGACGCACATCTGTCTACGTCACCCACGACCAGGTTGAGGCCATAACGCTTGCCGACCGTGTCGTGGTTCTCCGCGATGGGCAGATCGAGCAGATCGGTGACCCCGATACGCTCTACGAACGACCTGTCAACGAATTCGTCGCAGGCTTCATCGGCTCGCCAGCGATGAACTTCATGCGGGGTGAGGCAGCGGACGGCGTGGTGCGCATCGGCGGGGCGGAAGCAGCGGTAGCCGGCACTGTGAGCGGCGCGGTCACCGTCGGCATCCGGCCCGAGGACCTGCTGCCAGACGGCGCTGCGGAAGAAGGCAGGCTCCGGGCGCGAGTCACACTGGTCGAGCCCATGGGCGCGGACACCCTGGTCTTCTGCGTCACCGAGGAAGACCAGGAGATCACGGTCCGCCTGCCGCGCTACACGGCGGTCCGCGAAGGGGAGACGCTCGCGCTCAGCCCGCGCGCGGGCGCCGTCCACCTGTTCGACCTGGAAACCGGGCAACGTTTGAACTGAATTGAATCGACGACTGGAGGAAACCCATGAAGGCAGCGACGCTCCACGGCTACGACGAATCCCTCACCCAGCCCGAATTCGTGACCTACGAGGAGGTGCCCGATCCGACGATGGCGAAGCCCACGGATGTCATCGTCCGCGTCGGCGGCGCAGGCGTCTGCCGCACCGACCTCCACATCATCGAGGGCGTGTGGCGGGGGCATGTGGATGTCGCCTTCCCCCACATCATGGGCCACGAGAACGCGGGCTGGGTGGAGGAGGTAGGCAGCGGCGTGGAAAGCGTCAAGGTCGGCGACGCGGTGATCTGCCACCCGCTGGTAACCAGCGGCCACTGCCTCGCCTGCCGGCGCGGCAACGACATGCACGCGAGCGAGAGCAGCTTCCCGGGCATCAACGCAGCCGGCGGCTATGCCGACTACCTGCTGACCGGCGAGCGCGCCCTGATCAAGCTGCCCCAGAGCCTCGCGCCCAAGGACGTGGCCCCCTACACCGACGCAGGCCTCACCGCCTACCGTGTCGCCAAGAAGGCCGCCGCGCATCTGGTGCCGGGCGAATACGCCGTGATTATCGGCGCCGGCGGCCTCGGCCATATCGGCATACAGTCCCTTGCGGCGCTCTGCGCGGCCGAGATCATTGTGCTCGACCGCTCCGACCTGGCATTGGGTCTCGCCAAGGAATGCGGCGCCCACCACGTGGTGCGTGCCGATGAGGGCGCGGTGGACGAGGTGCTCTCGCTCACCG
The DNA here is from genome assembly GCA_965262755.1 of Alphaproteobacteria bacterium. GTDB lineage: Bacteria > Pseudomonadota > Alphaproteobacteria > UBA828 > UBA828 > WTGU01. The sequence continues at coordinate 5,324,174 of OZ253557.1, forward strand.
GCGGGCACGGCGCCGAGGCGGTGATCGACTTCGTCGGCGAGGGCGATGCCATCGACAAGGGCCTCGCCATGACGCGGAACGACGGCTTCTACTACATCGTGGGCTACGGCGGCCGCGTCCAGATCCCGGCGATCGACATGATCGTCTCGGAGAAGACCATCGTCGGCAATCTGGTCGGCACCTACGCGGAGCTGGTGGAACTCATGGCGCTTGCCGACCGCGGGCTGGTGACGCTGGCGACCCGCGAATACACACTCGCCGATGCCAACCAGGCGCTGCACGACCTCCATGCCGGCACGATCAAGGGCCGCGCGGTGCTGATCCCCTAGCGGCACCGCGCGAATCCTATGGCACAGACGCTTGCCCAGGCACTCGCATCGGCGTGCCGGGCGCGGGGCGTGCGCCGCACCTTCGGCGTGCCGGGCGGAGCCAGCAGTCTCGATGTCATCGATGCGTTCGCCGCAGAGGACATCGACTTCGTGCTCACCCACGGCGAGACCGCGGCCGCCCTGATGGCGGCGGTCACCGCCGAGCTCGGCGGCGCGCCGGGAGTCGTGGTCACAGGCGTGGGGCCGGGCGCCGCCAGCGCCGTGAACGGCATCGCCTATGCCGCGCTGGAGAGGGCGCCCGTGCTCCTCGTCACCGATGCGCTCGCGGAGCCGGCGCCGGGCCACCACGCCCTGCACCAGCGTTTCGACCAGCGCGCCCTCTTCGCACCCCTGGTCAAGGCCTACGCGAAACCGGCGCCCGGCGGCGGGCTGGGCGAGATCGACTCGCTGCTCGATACGGCGGCGGCGCACCCGGCGGGCCCCGTGCAGCTCGATCTCACGACGGCGGCGGCTTCGGCCCCCGCCGAGCCTGCCTCCGGCAAGCGGAGGGCGGCGAAGACGGCCGACAAGTCGTTCGACCTGGTCACACTGGCCGAGGCGCGAGGCCTGCTCGCCGCCTCGGCACGGCCCCTGATCGTCGCCGGCATGGAAGCGCGCGGGCGGGCGGCGAGTGCGGCACTGAGAGTGCTCGCGCAGGCGCTCGGCTGCCCGGTGATGACCACTTACAAGGCCAAGGGCGCGATCGCCGACGCCGATCGCCTCGCCGTCGGCTGCTTCACCGGGGCCTCGGCCGATGCGCGTTGCCTCGAGCGCGCCGACCTTTTGATCTTCTTCGGCCTCGATCCGGTGGAGCTGCTCCCCGGCCCCTGGCGCTTCGAGGGACGGATTCTCGCCCTCGCGGCTCACGACGGCTACGACTATCCCGCCGTGCCGACGGCAGCGCTGACGGGAGCCCTCGACCGCTCCGCCGTGGCGCTGATGGAGAACGCGCGGCCGGCGGGCTGGTCGGAGCTGGAAATCGCCGCGCTCCGCAGCCGGCTTCGCTCCGGCCTCGCCATGACCGGCCCCGGCGGGCGCACGGCCGAGGAGGTGGTGACGGCGGTGCGCCGCGTCGCCCCGGCAGGGGCACGGATCACCGTCGATTCCGGCGCGCACATGTTCTCGGCGATGGGCCTCTGGCAAGCGGACGAGCCCAATGACGTGCTGAAATCGAACGGCCTCTCCACCATGGGCTTTGCGCTGCCGGCGGCGATTGCCGCAGCGCTGGAGGAGCCGGCGCGCACGGTGATCGCCATGACCGGCGATGGTGGCCTGCACATGTGCCTGGCGGAGCTTGCGACGGCGGCTCGCCTCGGCTGCCGCATCGTGGTCGTGGTGTTCAACGATTCCAGGCTCTCCCTCATCGACATCAAGCAGCAGCGGCAGCAGCGGGAGAGCCGGGGCGTTCGTTTCGCAGCGATGGACCATGCTGCCGTGGCCCGGGGTCTCGGATGCCGGGGCTGGCGCGTGGACGCGACCGAGCCGCTGACCCCGGCGCTCGGGCAAGCGTTCGCGCACGATGGGCCGGCACTGGTCGACGTGACGGTCGATCCCGACACCTACAACGCCCAATACGAGGCCCTGCGCGGCTGAGCGGCGCAACAAGGAGCGGCCATGCCGGACCAAGCGATGTCGGACGAAGAAGCGGTGCTCGCCGCCAATCAGGAGTTCTACCGCGCCTTTACCACCCGCGACCTCGCGGCAATGGATGCGCTCTGGGCCAGAGAAACGCCGGTGGCCTGCATTCATCCGGGCTGGGACGCACTAGTCGGGCGCGACATGGTGATGGAGAGCTGGGCTGCGATCCTCGGCGGTGCGGGCGCGCCGCAAATCCGCTGCGAGGCGCCGCGCGCGTTCGTCCTCGGACCGAGCGCCTTCGTGATCTGCCGCGAGGTTCTGGAGCAGGGCCAGCTGATTGCCACCAACGTCTTCGCGCGCGAGCCGGCCGGCTGGCGCATGGTCCACCATCAAGCCGGGCCCGCCGGCCAAGCCCGGCCCGCGCCCCGCACGAGCGAGCGCCCGCCGGGACCGCTCCACTAATCCGTAAGCCGGCGTTCTGGCCGGCGCCGCTCTGGTGTATCGTGCCGCCATGACCCTGAACACGCCGAGCCCGACCTTCCCCGCCATCGCGCTGCCGCAGTTCGAGAACGAGCCGCTGCCGCCGGTGATGCCGGTGGCGTTGCGCCACCCCGATGTGCCAGCGCTGGAGGATGTCGCCGCCGCCACGCACGCAGCCCTGGATGCCTCGCGGCAACTCACCGCGCTCGCGGCAGGCGCCCGTGTGGCCATCACATGCGGAAGCCGGGGCATCCTCAGCAAGCCCGCGGTGGTCAAGGCTGCGGTTGTCTGGCTCAAGGGCCGCGGGCTCGCGCCCTTCATCGTGCCGGCGATGGGCAGCCACGGCGGCGCCGTCGCGGAAGGCCAGGTGACGCTGCTGGCCGAGCTCGGCTTCACGGAAGAGGCCATGGGCTGCCCCATCGAGGCCAGCATGGAGATCGTGCGGCTGGGCGAGACCAGCGCGGGCATAGCGGTCCATTTCGACCGCCGCGCCTTCGAGGCCGATGCGGTGCTGGTGGTGGGCCGGGTCAAGTCGCACACCTCCTTCGACCGGGAGGTGGAGAGCGGGCTTACCAAAATGGTCGCCATCGGCCTCGGCAAGGCCGAGGGCGCGCGCTTCGTGCATCGCTTGGGCGTGCGCGGCTACATGGAGGTGCTGCCTGAGTGGGCGCGCATCGCCATCCGCGAGGCCCCGGTCGCCTACGGCCTCGCCATCGTCGAGAACGCCGCGCGCGAGGCAGCGGTGATCGAAGGCGCCGAGCCGGAGGCGTTTTACGAAACCGATGCCCGCCTGCTGAAGACGGCCAAGGGATGCATCCTCAAGCTCCCCTTCGAGCAGATCGATGTGCTGGCGGTGGAGACGATCGGCAAGAACATCTCCGGCACCGGCATGGACCCGGCGGTCATCGCGCGCTACGACATCCGTGGGCGCCCCAACCCGCCGGCGCCGGCGATCAGCAAGCTGGTGGTGCTGGGGCTGACGCCGGAGACCCACGGCAACGGCCTCGGCGTGGGCTCGGCCGACTACACGACCAAGGCAGTCGCCGACCAGCTCGACCTCTATGCCATGTACATGAACGCCTGCACCGCGACCTTTACCGAGCGGGTGCGAATCCCGGCCGTGCTCGCGAGCGACAAGGCGGCGCTGCAGGCCGCCGTCGGCACAAGCTGGCGGCTCGACGGCGCCGAGGCGCGGCTTTGCCTCATCCACTCGACCCTGCATATGGAGACGATACTCGTCTCGCCGCCGCTCGCCGCGGAGCTCAACGGCGACGGAACGGTGCTGGGGGAGGCCGAGGCGCTCCGCTTCGACGACGAGGGCCGCCTGCTCACCCGCTGCCCTGTGTAGACGCGTCGCGCCTGCGGACTCGCCGGGGGCGGGCCGCTATACTGGCGGGATCGACAAACAAGGGGGACGTTGAGCGATGCAGAATCGGGGCGTCACGCTCGACGAGAGCATTCTCGAAGCCATCAGGGAGACGCGCCGGAGCCTCGGCCAGGCGCGGCACCTGCCGGGCTTCCTCTACACGGCGCCCGAGATCTTCGACTACGAGGTCGAAACCATCTTCATGAAGGAGTGGCTCTGCGTCGGCCGGGTGGAGGAGTTCGAGAACGAAGGCGACTACCGGGCCATGCGGATCGCGGGCGAGCCCCTGCTCGTTTGCCGCGACGCGTCGGGCGCCCTCAACGCCTTCCATAACGTCTGCCGGCACCGGGGCGTCGAGGTCGCGACCGGCGAAGGGACGTGCAAGAGCTTCCGTTGCCCCTATCACTCCTGGGTCTACGACCTGGAGGGCAAGCTGCTCGGCGCGCCGCACGCGAAGGAGGTCGAGGGCTTCGACTTCGCATCGTGCGCGCTGCCGCGGGTCAATCTGGATACGTGGGGCGGCTACATCTTCGTCAACTTCGACCCCGACTGCCCGAGCCTCGCCGACTATCTGGACGAGGACGGGATCAGGGAGTTCGCGGCGTTCCTGCAGCCGGAGAACACGCGGACGTCGGACAAGTACGTCTTCGACGTGCCGTGCAATTGGAAGTTCATCCCCGAGAACCTGATGGACATGTACCACGTCGGCGTGATCCACAATGAGTCATTCGGCGGGCACTTCCCGGTCAACGACTTCCGCTTCAACCTGCAGAAGAACGGTTACAACGCCGCCTACGAGAGCTTCACCATGGCACCGAAGGGGGTCACGCTCTTCGACACCATGCCCTGGCTCAAGGGAAAGGTAACGGACAAGTTCGCGTGCACCACCTGGATCCGGCCGACCATGAACATCTTCGGCCGCCACGACCTGATCCAGCCTTGGGTGGCGCTGCCGATCGACCACGCCACCACCCAGATCATCATTTACACGCAATTGCCCGACGCCTATTTCGACGAGCCGGCTTTCGAGGAGAAGAACCAGATTTATGCCGACTTTATCCGGCTGGTCGCGAATGAGGACCGGGCGATGCTCGAATCGCTCCAGAACGGGGTCGGCTCACGCGCCTTCCGGCCGGGGCCGACGGTCAAGCTGGAGCGCGCCATCCACCACCTTCTCAACTACTATCTCGACAAACTCTTGAGCGAGGACGACGAGGCCCGCGCCAGGCGCCGCCATGAAGGCGACGAAGCGCTGCGCGAGAGCGCCTCGCGCAGCAGGGAGCCGCGCGATGGCGGCTACACGGCGCTGGTGAGCGCGGCGGAATAGGAGCTGAAATCATGGGCACACAGCAGGATCAGGCACGACTGACGGAACTGTTTAGGCGCAACCTGGAGCTCTGCGAGGTAGGGCCGGGAGAGACGGTCGCCGTCCTCTCGGAAGGCGATCAGCTCGGGAACTATAGAGAGGCCTCGCTGGCGGCGGCGCGCGACCTCGGCGCCGATGTGGCCGACGTGCACCTCCCCTCGGACGGGGCGGAGGACCCTGCGGTCAGGATCGCCAATATCGGGCAGAACGCGTTGAGCAAGCACCCGGAGGCGATGCAGACCTGCAAGGACGCCGAGATGGTCGTCGACCACATGCTCCTCCTCTTCTCCCACGAGCAGATTGCGATGCAAGAGGCGGGCTCCCGCATTCTGCTCGTCGTCGAGCCGGTGGAGATTCTGGAGCGTTTGTTCCCGACCGCCGAGATGCGCGCGCGCGTCGAGTCCGGCGAGCGGCGACTCACCGCGGCGGAGCGGCTCCGCTTCACCAACGATGCCGGCACGGACGTGACCTACACGCTCGGCGACAAGCCGATCCTGACGGAATACGGCTACACCACGCAGCCCGGCCGCTGGGACCACTGGCCGGGCGGCTTCCTCGCGACGCTCGCAGCCGAGCGCGGCGTGAACGGCCGGGTGGTGATGGAAGCCGACGACATCGTCTTCCCGCTGCGCGAGTTCACCGGCGAGCGGATCGCCTTCGAGATCAGCGATGGCAAGGTGACGGAGATCAGCGGCGGTGCCCGCGCCGACAACCTGCGTGGCTTCATCGAGGGTTATAACGACCCGCGTGCCTACGCGGTCTCGCACATCGGCTGGGGGCTCAACCATCACTGCATCTGGCGGCCCGACCTGCCGGGCATCGGCATGGACGGCCGCGCGCACTATGGCAACGTGCTGTTCTCCCTCGGCCCCGATACGGAGTTCGGCGGCGAGAACGACACGCCCTGCCACCTCGACCTGCCGATGCAAGGCTGTTCGCTCTGGCTCGACGACGAGCTCATCGTGCAAGACGGCGCGGTCGTGCCTGAAGACATGCGGGCACCCGCCCACTGACCCGCCTCACGGGCGGCAACGGGCAATTTGCCGAGCGGTGCGTCGAACCGTAGTATGCGCACCGCACGGAGACGTGGTGGCATAGGCGCCGGCGAAATTCACCGGCGCCTTCGCCGATACGGGTCCATGACCAGAGGGAGAAACGACTATGTGGAAACTGACGTTAGGCGTCGCCGTTGCGGCGGGCATGGCCACGGCCAGCTTCGTCGCGACCGACGTGCAGGCACAGGACGACGGCGTCTGGTGGCCGGCAAAAGTGGAGATTTACAATCCGTCCTGCACCGACGGGGATCCGGCGTGCTGGACCGATCCAGCCAACCAGAACCTCGACGTCGTGGACTACGTGCCGCTGATGCCCGATGAGGTAGATGCCAAGCACCATATCTGCGTGTCCTTCCCCCACCTCGTGGACTCCTACTGGGTCGGCGCGGCCTACGGGATCATCGAGGAAGGCACGCGCCTCGGCCAGAAGATCTCGCTGATCGAAGCCGGCGGCTACGACAAGCTGGAGAAGCAGCTCTCGCAGGTCGAGGACTGCATCGCGAACGGCGCCGAGATCCTCGTGCTCTCCGCCATTTCCGCCGAGGGCAACATCAAGCAGGTCAACGAGTTGCGTGCCAGGGGCATCCCGATTGTCGACCTGATCAACGGGATCAACACCGAGGTCGATGCCAAGTCGCTGGAGAGCTACTACAGCATGGGCCGGATCGCCTGTAAGTGGATCGCCGACCAGCATCCCGCAGGCAGCGGCGTGGTCAAGCTGGCCTGGTTCCCGGGACCGCCCGGAGCCAGTTGGTCGGTCGCCGGCAACCAGGGCTGCCACGACGCGGTCGTGGGCTCCGACGCCGAGATCATCTCGACCAAGTGGGCCCAGACCAGCAAGGAGGCCCAGCTCAGCCTCGTCGAGAACGTGATCCAGGCGCAGACCTCGGGCGACGACGTCGATCTCGACTACATCGTCGGCGTGGCGCCGGCGGTCGAGGGCGGCATGGCCGCGCTCCGCGACCTGGGCCTGCAGGACGAGATCAAGCTCGTCTCCTACTACTACACGCCCGGCATGCATCAGTTCGTCGGCCGCGGCAGCGTCGCCATGGCGCCGACCGACCAGATGATCATCCAGGCGCGGATCTCCATCGACCAGGCGGTCCGCATCCTCGAGGGCAAGCCGTCGGCGACCGGCGGACGGCCCGAGTTCAACGACACCGGCCGGATGATCGAGCATGTGCAGCCGGTTGCGGCGATGGTGACGCCGGAGAACCACGGGGACTTCGATACCTCCACGACGCTCGCGCCGAAGGGCTGGAGCCCCGTGTTCAGCACTGACTGAGCACGCTTTCGTGCTGACTAAGAACGAGACTGGTGGAGGCCCATCACAGTGGCAGAACCATCAGCCGTAGCACTTGAGGAGTCCCCGGAGGCCCACGCCTCCGGGGACACCCTTCTCAGATTAGAAAATCTCTCGAAGCAGTTTCCCGGTACGCTCGCGCTGGACCGCGTCAATTTCGACGTGCGCGCGGGCGAGGTACATGTCCTCTTTGGCGAGAACGGCGCGGGCAAATCGACCCTGATCCAGGTCGTCGCCGGCGTTCACAGGCCGTCGGGCGGAACGATCCATCTGCGCGGCAAGCCGACCGTCATTCACTCGGTGCACCATGCACGCCAGCTCGGCGTGAGCGCCGTGTTTCAGGAATTCTCGCTGGTGCCGCAGCTCACGGTCGAGGAGAACCTGTTCCTCGGCGATGAGCTGACGCGCGGGCCGCTCCTCAACAAGGCGGCGCTCGCCAGGCAGGCGCGCGAGACGCTGGACCGCCTGGGCTTCCCGCTCAGGCCGCGGGACGAGGTGATGTACCTCTCCCGCGCCGAGCAGCAGATGGTGGAGATCGCCAAGGCCTTCCGCACCCAGCCCGATATCATGATCTTCGACGAGCCGACCGCGTCGCTCACGGAACGCGAGACCGACCGGCTGTTCGGGCTGATCGAGCAGATCAAGTCCGATGGCATCGGCATCATCTACATCACCCACCGGATGAACGAGATCAAGCGGATCGGCGACCGCATCACCGTGCTGCGCGACGGGGTGCACATCGACACCATCCCCGTCGAGGAAGCGAGCGATCAGAAGCTCGTCGAGCTGATGACCGGCCGGGTCATCGACCAGATCTTCCCGCACATCAAGCGCAACCCGGCCGAAACCCTGCTGGAGATCGAAGGCCTCGTCACGGCAAAGAATTTCGTGAACGACGTCTCGATCAACGTGCGGCGCGGCGAAGTGGTGGGCCTCGCTGGCCTGGTGGGGTCGGGCAAGTCCGACCTCGGCCGTGCATGCTTCGGCCTCGAACGCATCAGGGCTGGCTCGATCGCCTTCGACGGCGAGGTCGTCTACGACCGAGCCAAGCACGTGAACAAGCTGGGCCCGCGCCGGATGCTCGACCGCGGCGTCTACTACCTGCCCTCGGACCGCCGCAAAGAGGGCCTGATTATGATGCAGAACGTGCGGGAGAACGTGGCGCTACCCTCTCTCGGGCTCTCCACGTTCTCGAACCCCCTTTTTCTGCGCAGGGCCAACGAGCGCAAGGTCGTGCGCGATATCGCGCGGGATCTGGACCTGATGCCGCTCAACATCGAGCGCGATCTCGAGCATTTCTCAGGCGGCAACCAGCAGAAAGTGCTCGTGGGCAAGTCATTGGTGCGCAACGTCAAGCTCTTCATCTTCGACGAGCCGACGGTCGGCGTCGATGTCGGCGCGCGCGTGGCGATCTACGAGTTCATCCGCGATCTCTGCGAGGCCGGCGCCGGCGTGCTCCTGATCTCGTCGGACCTGCCGGAGATCTTGCACCTCACCCACCGCGCCTACGTCATGTACCGCGGCGAGCTGCGCGCCGAGCTGGACCAATCCGAAATCTCGGAGGAATCGGTGTTGCACCACTTCTTCGAGAAGGAGGCCGAGGCGTGACCCGGAGGGAGACTTAATGGCCGATATCGACCAGCAGCGCACGACGTGGCTGGAGAGAGCGGAGTATTTCGCAACGCTCATCTTCGTCCGCGCGGGCGTGCTTCCCTGGTTCCTCCTCATCGCGGTCGTCGTCTTCTCTGTGACCACGGACAACTTCCTCAGCGGCCGCAATGTCATGCAGGTCGCGCGCCAGGCGACCTATCTGACCATGGTCTCCATGGGCCAGATGGTCGTGCTGCTGACCGCGGGCCTCGACCTCTCGGTCGGAGTCATGTTCGCGTTGGTCTCGGTCATCACGTCGATGGCCATGGTCGGCGCCTGGGATGGCGGCGTCGCCTCCACGGGCGCGATCCTCATCGGCTGCCTCGCGGGCTTCGGCGCCGGCACCGGCATCGGCGTGGTCAACGGCATCGGCGTCGCGGTCTTCCGCGTGCCGCCCTTCATGATGACGCTTGCTATGTCGTCCATCGTCTTCGGCATCGCGCTCATAATCACCGGCGGCACGCCGATCTACGGCATGCCGGACACCTTCGCGAACGTCCTCGGCTACGGCAGAGGCCTCGGGGTCCCGATCCCGATCTGGATCACCATCGGGTTCGTCATCCTGATGTACATCTTCCTCAACTGGACCCGAATGGGGCGCTATCTCTACGCGCTCGGCGGCAATCTCAAGGCCTCGCAGCTCTCCGGCATCAGCACGCGCTTCTACCTGTTCATGGCCTACGTGGTGACCGCGGGAATAACGACCATCGGCGCCATCATGCTGACTGCCCGGCTCGAGAGCGGCGAGGGGAACATCGGCAAGGAGTATCCGCTGCTCTCCATCGCGGCCTGCGTGATCGGCGGCGTCAGCCTCTTCGGCGGCACCGGGCGGCTGCCCAACGTGGTGCTGGGCGCCATCTTCATCATCCTGGTGCAGAACGGCATGAACCTGCTGCGCATCAGCTCCTACATGCAGCTGGTGGTGATCGGCATCCTGCTGATCCTCGCGGTGATCGCCGATAACTACCGGCAGAAGCTGCTGCTCATGCTCAGGGACTAGCGACTAGCGATGGCGACGAACGGACAACTCCCCGTCATCTCCGGCGATTCCCACGTTATCGAGCCGGCGGATCTCTGGTCGAAGCCGCTGGGTGCGCGTTACGGCGATGCCGTGCCCCGCATGGTCTCCGAACATGCGGGGATCAAGGCCGACCACTTCTTCACCGGCCTCGAATATGTCCGCGTGGACGAGATCGTCGAGGGCGACGAGGAGCTGCAGCGGAAGCTCGTCGGCTCCGGCACCGACCCCGCGATCCGCCTCGTCTGCATGGACGAGGACGGTGTCGTCGGCGAAATCGTCAATTCCACCTGGATGCTCTATGCGCTGCGCGCGCGGGACGACCGGCTGGTCGAGGACTTGTGCCAGGTGTTCAACGACTGGCTCGCCGAATACTGCAGCCACGCGCCCAAGCGCCTCTACGGCACCTCCATGATCCACATGGCGGACATCGACTGGGCCTGCAAGGAGCTGGAGCGCACCGCCAAGCGCGGCCTCAAGAGCGTCATCATCAATTGCGACGCCCGTCCCGAGTGGCCGCCGTTCCAGGACAAGCACTACGACCCCTTCTGGGCGCGGGCAGAGGAGCTGGACCAGCCGGTGACGCTCCACATCATCACCGGCAACGAGGTCGACCCCTTCACCCTGCACGGGTCCGAGCGCATCAACATGGCGCGCAGCACTCTGAATGTCCTGGCGGAGGCAGGCCCCGTGCTCGCCAACGAGTTCATCTTCGGCGGGGTGCTCGACCGCTTCGAGAATCTGAAGCTGGTGCTCTCGGAATACGAGGTCTGCTGGCTGCCCTACTGGCTGTTCCGCGCCAAGCAGATCCAGGACGATTTCGGCCCGGCGCTGGATATCCCCAAGATCAAACGGCCGGTCGAGGCGTATCTAAGCCAGATCTATCACGGGCTGATCGACGATCCCTACCTCGACAAGGTGCTGGACGTAGTCGACCCGAAGACCATCATGTGGGGTTCGGACTTCCCGCACGCGCGTTGCACCTATCCGAACACGATGCAGGTGATCGACCGCGTGTTCGGCCATCTCGATGAAGAGATCCGGCGCGACATCACCTTCAACAACTGCGCCCGCTTCTACAACTTCGACCTGCCCGCAGCCTGAGCGGACGCCCCCGCCTGCCCCGAATCAGCGCCAGACACTGCGCGCGACGAGTTCTGCGAAGGCGTCCATGCTGCGCGCCTGCGCGGGCTCGATCCGTTCGGCCTCTCCGTCCGCCACGGTGAAGAACGAGAGCTCCTCGTCGATGCAGCCGGAGGGGCAGTCGCCCCACGCCCTGCGAAAGACGAAATGCCAGCGCCCCTGCACCCTGGCCGCCTCGATATCGGAACCATCGCCCAGCCGCGCGTCCGGCTCCGCATAGGCGACGCCGTCGATCGCGCGATACGCCCGCAACGCGGCAGCGATGTTCTTGCGCTCGTCGAGGTGCAGGACGACCGAGTCGAGGGTGGGGAACGGCTGAACCGCCCTGAGCCCGAGCGTTGCATTGTGGGCATCGAACGCCGCATGCCCGGTTCGCGGCGGGGCGGAGACGCTCTCGCCGTCCCACGTGCCGACGACGGCATCGCGCAGCGCGCCCTCCAGGCCGAGAAGAAGCGTCGCCGTGCCGTGCGCGTCCCGCGCCGTAATCGATGCCATCGCCGGATACGTGCGTCGGATGAGCGACAATGCCTGCTTGATCTCGTGGCCGAGCGTGCGCTGCCGCCTGCCGTCCAGCAGGAGGTCGTCGCTCTCTCGTTGCAGGATACGGTCGGCCAGAATGCGCGCCTCGGCGGCGGCCGACGCCCACGGGGACGCGCGCACGGCGTACGCCCCATCCGCCTCCGCAGGGACAGCCGGGGTTCCCGCCGTCGCGGAGCCGATCAAAACCAAGGCGCAGCCCACAACGAGCGCCCTCCGCGATCGCGGCGTGCGGCCTCCGAGCCAGTGTCTCGCGCGAAGAAGCCGCACTGTCATTCACCCCGGCTGTCGAGGCTACGATCTCGCAAGAATGCGACGGAATTATGGCGTAGCGCCGCCGTAGTGTCTCCCGTGCCTCGACGGGGCCGGTCGCACCGCCCATAATCCGCGCCGCCATGGGTCCACCCAACTCCGCTAGACTTCTCTCAGCCGCTGGCGCCCGCGCGGACGGCCGCCCCGTATGATCGCATGACGCTGTGACGGCGCGCCGATGCTAGAGAGCGCCGCCGCCTGGGGAGCGGGCTGCGCGCTCTCGTGGGGCGTCTCGGATATCGTCGCGCGTTTCGCCGGCCGCTCGGTGGGTGTCCTGGTGGCGACCTGCACGATGATGACGATCGGCGCCGCGTTGATTGCGGCCGCCATGGCAGCGACGGGCGAGCCCTTCGAATGGCGCCTCGACGGTATCCACTGGCTCATAGGGATCGGTGCCGGCACCGTGCTCGGCTCGATCCTGTTCTATCATGCCGTGACCCACGGGCCGGTGTCGCTCGCCTCGCCGGTGGTGGCCTGCTACCCGGCGATCGCGGTGCCGATCTCTGTCGCCCTCGGCGCCCGCCCAGACCCCGTCCATTGGGTCGCGATGATCGCCACCATGGCCGGGGTCTGGCTGGTCGCGCGGGCGACGCCGACGGGCGAAGGCGCAGCGCCGGAATACGCGCCCGCCGTGGTGCGGCGGACGATCCTCTACTCCCTGATCGCCGCCGCGACCTACGCCGCCTCCCTCACCGCTGCCGACCGGGCCATCGAGATCTATGGCCCCTGGCAGACCGTTCTGATCGTGCGACTCATCGGCTTCGTGGCGCTTGGAGCGATCCTGCTCGTGCGCCGCGAACGCGTGCGCTTCCCGGTGCGGGCCTGGCCCGTGCTGGCGGCCTTCGGGCTCCTCGATACCCTCGGCCACCTGCTGCTCTACATCGGCCTCGACCTGCCCCATGGCGAGTACGCAATCGTGGCCAGCGTGGGCTACACGGTGGTGACGGTGGTGCTGGCGCGCATCTTCCTGCGCGAGCCGGTCTCGCCGCTGCAATGGGGTGGCGTCGGCATGGTGGTGAGTGGCGTCGGCATCCTCGCCGCATTCGGGTAGCCGGTTCAGTCCGTCCCGAGCGCGTCGCGGAGGAACGCGCAGAGTGGCTCGTTGACCGCCGCCGGCGATTCGGCGAGCGCCATGTGCCTGAGGCCCGGCAGAATCGCGAGACGGGCGCCGGGGATGAGCCCGGCCATGGCCCGCGCCATGGCGGGCGTGTTGCCGGGGTCGTTCTCGCCGGTCATGACCAGGGTCGGGCACGCGATCCGTTCCAGACCCTGCGCAATCTCGGCGTCGCCCTCGGCAAGCACGCGGTAAACCTGCCAATAGACGGCCGGGTCGTTGCCCGTGATCCACCTGCGGACAAGCGCGATCGTTTCCGGCGCCTCGGCGCGGAACGCCGGCGTGAACCAGCGTTCCAGCGCGGGCTCCACGTTGGCCGAAGGCCCCTGCTCCCGCGTCTGACGGACGCGCTCGCGGACCGCGTCGCGTTGGGCGGGGCTGCGGTCGTGCGGCGAGTTCAAAATCGCGAGCGCCGAAAGCCGGTCCGGATGGTCCAACGCGAAGCGGCGCGCGATCATGCCGCCGAGCGAGAACCCCACGACTGCCGCGCGCGCGATACCGCTGCAGTCCATGAGCCGGAGCAGCTGCGCGGAGAACATGGCGAGATCGGGCGTGCCGGTGGGCCGCGCGCTCTCTCCGTGCCCCAGCAGATCGTAGGTCAGCACGCCGAAATGCGGCGTGAGAGCGGGGAGCTGCCACTGCCACATCGCGCGGTTGAGCCCGAAGCCGTGAATCTGAACGACCACGGGCCCGCTTCCGTGCAGTTCCCAGGCCGTTTCGCCCGCGCTACCGGCGCTCATACACGCCTGCCGTTCATTGCCGACAGCGCAGGTATCGTCACGCGAATGCCGGCATCACCTCGTCGATGAACAGCTTGAGCGAACGTTTCTGCTCCTTCATCCCGAGGCCGAGGCTCGCGTAGTACGTGAACTGGTCGACGCCCAGCACCTCGTAGGCCCTGAGCTTCTCGATCACCTCGTCAGGCGTGCCGAACATGAGGTTGCGCTGGAGCATCTGCGGGTCGTACTCGTCCCGGTTCTCCAGCTCCGAAAGCTCGATCGTGCGGGGAAAGCCGTTAGCAACGTCGCCGAGGTTCTTGAACAGGTTCTCGAACTGGCCGAACTGTCGCATCGCGGCCTTCACCGGCACCTCCCACTCTTCCTTGCGATCGTACACCACCGTGTGGCGCATGGTGGCGAAGATGGGCCGGGGCTTGCCGGGGTTGTCGGCGAGCGCGGTCTCCATACGCTCCCTGTAGGCCTCGACCTCCGACACCGGGCGGGTGAGAGGCCACGAGAGGATGTTGCACTCGTGCTTCACCGCGAAGTCGTAGGTGTCCGGCGAGCGCGCGGCGATCCAGATGGGCGGATGGGGCTTTTGCAGCGGCTTCGGCACGGAGGTCGCGGCAGGAAATGACCAGAACTCGCCCTCGTGCGCGTAGTCGCCCTGCCAGAGCGCCTTCACCGCCGGCAGCATCTCGAACATGTAGTGAAATGCGTCATTGCGCTGCAGGCCCGAGTGCATGCGGTCGAACTCGCGCTGGTAGGCGCCGGAGCCGATGCCGAACTCGAGCCGCCCGCCGCTGTAGAGATCCAGCAGCGCAGCCTCGCCTGCAGCCTTGATCGGATGCCAGTACGCCGCCACGACCACCGCCGAGCCGAGCCGGATGCGCGAGGTGTGCGCCGCCCACCAGGTCAGGATCTGGAACGGATTGGGCGCGATGGTCATCTCCAGCGCATGGTGCTCGGCGGCCCATGCGATCGCGAACCCACCCTCGTCGGCCATCTGCACCATCTCCAGCGTATGGCGCTCGACGTCGGTCATGTCGAGGTCGGGCACGAGCCGCTCCATGTTGATGGCCAATTGAAACTTCATGGCGTCTAGCCTCCCGAGAGGATTGTGGGGCGTATCGATCATCGATGAATAACCGACCAGCCCGGATATTTCACCATTGTCATGGTTGGCGCGGTATCAGGGCGCGGCGTGGTCGGACGATACGAACCCTCATCGCCGTCTCGAAATAGAAATAGGAATGAGTTGCATTATCGCCTTCTGCGGATATAATGGCCGCAATAAGAGTTATTCGCATATAGGGCCGGCAACCCCCGCACGGGCGAGGACAGGGATGAAGGCGAGATGAACAGCAGCGCGACCCAAGGGGACGATGGAGCACCGGAGGCGCGACACTTCTCGACCGGGCCGGGGATGACGGTTCCGCGGCTCACCTTCGCCGAACAGCTCGTGCTCTGGTCGGCGCGCAGGCTGTCCGCCGCGGGCCTTGGCGCGGCAGCGACCGAAACCGAGGCCTCCGCCTGCCGGCAAGACGTTCTCGCGCGCGTCGGAGGCGAACTCGGCGTCGCACTCTGCCCGACCGGCGATCCTGCGGCCGGTTCTGAGGCGGCGGAGGCGCTGGAGCGCACCCTCGATATCTTCGGCTGCGCCGGCGTTCGCAGCCTGCGCCTCAACCCGATGTGTTGCCGCTTTGTCAGCAACGACGAACGGCTCTTCATGTCCTTTCTCGCCGGTTGCCAGGAAGGAGACTACCGGCACACGGCCGCCCTGCTCTCCTGGTTCCTGCCGCCGGCAGCGGTGCGGACCGCCGCAACCGACGGCGCCGCGTTTGCGGCAGCGCTGCTGGGTGCGGGCTTTCGCCTGCCGCAGCGGCTTCACCTGGCTGCCAACGCGGGCCTTCGCCAGGCAACACCTGCGGAACACGCCGCATCGCCGACGCTGCATTAGCCCGGAATTCTCACCACGGTCGAGGTCTGCGCTCGGCGCGGCGCCGCCGCGCTTGCGAATCGCCCCGGTTCCAAACGACAATCATATCGAGTCTGACAGATTGCGAGCGTGGCCTATGAGTCGCGAATCGCGCGGCAGGCAATCGGAGGCCGATCGCGAAGACCCGGAAGAAGCAGGGACGCGTCTCTTCGCCGCGTACGAAACCCGCCCGGCGTTCTTTGACGAGATGTTCGAGGCCACCGGCGTGCCGCGCGCCCATTGTCGGGAGCTCTGCGAGGCGCTCGACGGGATGCGCCCTGCCGAGATCGCCGCCATGCAGGACTACGCCGAGCGTTCCTTCCTGCACCAGGGGATCACGTTTGCGGTCTACGGCGAGGAAGGCGCGCAGGAGCGGATCATCCCCATCGACTTCCTGCCGAGGCTCCTCGACGCTGCCGACTGGGACCTGGTCGAGCGCGGGCTGCGGCAGCGGCTGGAGGCGCTCAACCTCTTCCTCGCCGATGTCTACGGACCGGGGCGGATTCTCGAGGACGGGGTCGTTCCGGTGGACCTGGTACGCGGCTGCCCGCAATACCGGGTCGAGATGCGGGGCCTGGAGGTGCCGCACGGCGTCTACGTCGCACTCTGCGGCACCGACATCGTGCGGACCAACGACGGCTTCGTGGTGCTGGAGGACAATCTGCGGGTGCCGTCCGGCGTCTCCTACATGCTGGCCAACCGGCGCGCGCTGAAGACGAGCCTGCGCAACCTGTTTCGGCGCCACCGGGTGCGCGGCATCGATCACTACGGCCAGCTGCTACACCAGACGCTCGCCGAGCTTGCGCCGCCCGGCGTCTCCAACCCCTGCATCGTCCTGCTCACCCCCGGCGTCTACAATTCCGCCTTTTACGAGCACATGTTCCTGGCGCAGGAGATGGGCGTGGAGCTGGTGCAGGGCAGCGACCTGCGCGTCCACAACGGGTTCGTCTACATGCGGACCACCGCCGGGCTGAAGAAGGTGGACGTGATCTACCGCCGCATCGACGACGACTTCATCGACCCGCTGGCCTTCCGCCCCGATTCGCAGCTCGGCACCCCCGGCCTCTTTTATGCCTACAAGCTCGGCAACGTGACGATCGCCAACGCGCCGGGCACCGGCGTCGCCG
This sequence comes from Alphaproteobacteria bacterium, assembly GCA_965262755.1. Taxonomy (GTDB): domain Bacteria; phylum Pseudomonadota; class Alphaproteobacteria; order UBA828; family UBA828; genus WTGU01. The sequence continues at coordinate 5,341,288 of OZ253557.1, forward strand.
ACGACAAGAGCGTCTACGCCTACGTGCCCGACATGATCCGCTATTATCTAAGCGAGGAGCCGCTGCTCTCCAATGTCGAGACCCATCTCTGCCGCAATCCCGAGGCGTTGGAATACACGCTCGACAATCTGGAGACGCTCATCGTGAAGATGGTGGGCGAATCCGGCGGCTACGGAATGCTCGTCGGCCCCCACGCCGCGCCCGCCGAGCGCGCGGCCTATGCCGAGGAGATGCGGAAGAACCCGGCCAACTACGTCTCCCAGCCCGTGCTCGACCTTTCGGTCTCGCCCTGCCTCACGCCTTCCGGCGCGGCGCCGCGCCATGTCGACCTTCGCCCCTTCGTGCTGCGCGGGAACGAGACGCGCCTCGTCCCCGGCGCCTTCTGCCGGGTCGCGCTCGTCGAAGGCTCGCTCGTCGTAAACTCGAGCCAGGGCGGCGACGGCAAGGACCTCTGGGTGCTCTCGGACTAGGGTCATGCAACCCAAGTTCATTCGCATAGGGTCAGGCCGGTGCACGCGCTCTCCGACCGAGCCTCTCCCCCACGCCGTCATGCCCGGATTTGTTCCGGGCATCTCTCGCAACCAGGACCGCTGGGCGTTGGGCAAACGCGTGGATGGCCGGAACGAGTCCGGCCATGACGTGTTGGGGGCGCCGAGCATATGGACAAAGACTTCTCGACCTGGACCCTAGCCGCATGCTCTCGCGCAACGCCCAAGGCCTCTACTGGATGGGCCGCTATCTCGAGCGGGCGCAGCACGGCTGCCACTTGCTGGCGGAGCAGTTCATCATCATCGAGGATCGGCCGGTCGAGCAGATCGACCAGAGCTGGCGGCGGCTCTATCTAGCCGTCGGCCGCACCCCGCTGGGCGGCCATCTGGAGCCGCCCCCCGATGACGAAGACTTCATGCTGGCCGACGCCTACACGTTGGCCGACGACTTGACCTTCGAGCCGGGCAACTCCGATGCGATCCGCAACTGCGTAGCAGCGGCGCGCGAGAGCGCCCGGCAGGTCCGCAACGTCATCCCCGACAAGATGTGATCCTCCCTCAACCTCGCCTACTTCGATCTGCGCGATGTCGAGATGGAGACCATCTGGAACGACCGGCCGGGCACCTTCTACGACCGCACCGAGGGCGCGCTGCGCACCGTCTCGGGCATCGCCGAGGGCACGATTTACCGTGACGACGGCTGGCACTTCCTCCAGCTCGGGCGCTTCGTCGAACGGGTGCTGCTTATTGCCGCACTAGTCACCTGACACTGAAGTTTAGATCATTATCAATTGGCAGTGTCGTCACACTAAGTCGCTCTATTGTCGAAGAATGTGGTCGTGTAATATAGTTGTCTTTATGTGGCGAACTTTAGATTCAGGTGACTAGTGGATGCACACATATCGCTGTTTCCGACGGCCGCCCGCCACGGCGAAGCGGACTGGCTCTCCCTGCTCTGGATCTGCGAGGCGCACTTCGCTTACCGCCGCCTGTACTCCCTGGAACATGGATCGCCCCGCATGGTCGACTTCCTGGTCGCCGACCCGTCGCTGGCGCACTCGATCCGCTACGGGCTGGCGCAAGTCGTCGAGGCGCTGGATGCCGTCGCCGCGGGCCCGCCGCTTCAGATCGAAGCGGAGCGTCGCGCGGGCCGGATGGCAGCCAGCGTCGACCATGACTGGCCCGATCGGGATCCCCACGATGACAAGGCCACCCGCGCCGTGCTTCAAGACATCGGCGAGTCCTGTCGCCTCCTTAACGACGACATCGCGGCCGCCTACTTCGACTACGAGATCGAGGACGCGCCGTGAGCGGAGATACGCCGCGGCGGTTCCTGGTCGAGCACCTTTCGGATTTTCGATACGAGGAACCCGCGCAGGGCAGCCTGATGGTGGTGCGCCTGCATCCGCGAGAGGATAACGGGCAGCGGGTCGCCTCCTTCTCGCTCGAGATCGATCCGGCCGCCGCCCCGATTGCGTTCGAGGACCCCTTCGGCAACGCCTGCCATCTGTTCAATATCCATCGGTCGCACGAGCGCACCGCCGTGCGCTCCAAGGCCGACGTCGTGACCGCGCCGGCGCCAGACTTGCCGGATCGCTTGGCAGCCGACGCGTGGGACGCACTGGCCGAGGCCGCGGCACCTCTCGACTACTTCGAGTTTCTGGCGCCCAGCCGCTTCGCCCGTCCGAGCCCGGCGCTCGCGGCCTTTACCGACGCGAACGGTCTTCGCCGCGGGGGCGACCCCCTCTCCTCCCTTCTGGAGATGGCCCGCGCGCTGCACGCATTGTTCCAATACGAGCCGGGCAGCACCGCTGTCGATTCGCCGATCGAGCACATTCTGGAAACCGGGCGCGGCGTCTGTCAGGACTACACCCATGTGATGCTGACCATCGCGCGCTCGTGGGGCATCCCGAGCCGCTATGTCTCAGGCTACCTCCATCGCGAAGGCGCACCGGGCGAGCAGACGCCCGAGGGGGCGAGCCACGCCTGGGCGGAGTTCCTGCTCCCCGATCTCGGCTGGATCGGCATCGACCCGACCAACGACACCCTGGCCGATCACCGCCATGTCCGCATCGCCGTGGGCCGCGACTATGCCGATGCAGCGCCGACGCGGGGTGCGGTATTCGGCGGCGGGGGCTCCCGGCTCGAAGTGCGGGTAACGGTGACCGAGGCGGGCGAGCCCGAGCCGGTCGTGGCACCCCGGGCGGAGCGGCCGTTCCTCAGCGACGCGGCACCCACCCCAGTGGCGCCGCGCGCCGGCGCCGATCAGTGACCGCGGCGAGACGTCCGGGTTAGCTCAGGAAGCGGTCGAGCACGTGGCCGGGCGGGGGCACGTCGCGGTAGCCGTCGCCGTCGTAGACGCCAGTGCCGTTGACCCAGACCCCGTGTACCCCGCTCGCATCGCGGACCAGGCGGCTCTCGCCGCCGGGCAGATCGTCGACCCGCCTGATCGCGCCGCGCCCGACCGTCGCCGGATCGAAGAGCAGCAAGTCCGCGAACTTGCCTGGCGCGATCTCACCGCGATCCGCGATTCCGTAGAGCTGCGCCGGCAGGCTGGTGATCCGGCGGATGCCGTCCGCCAGATCGAAGACGCCCTTGTCGCGCACCCAGTGGCCCAAGAGGTGCAGGCCGTAGCCGGCATCGCAGAGGTAGCAGAGATGGGCGCCGGCATCGGAGAGGCTGATGAGGCCCGCGTCATGGCGCAGCAGCTCCTCGACCGCGGCCTCGTCGGCATTGAGCAGGGCGGCGTTGAAGGTGGTGCCGAGCCTCTCGTCCACGGCGATGTCGAACATCACGTCGATCGGATCGCGGCCCTCGCGCCCGGCGATGGCCTCGATGGTCTGGCCTTCCAGCGCCTGGTGCGCGGGCGTCGTCGCCATCGCCACCTCGACCCGTCGCCAGTCGCCGTAGAAGATCTTGCCGCTCTGCGGCTTCTCCATGTCCTCGCGGAACCTGTTGCGGAAGTCCTGGCTCCCGATGATCGCCAGGAACTCCTCGTCGGAGGCGCGGTGGAGCGGCTCCCAGGCGTTGAGGCTCTGGAGCGGGAAGGCGGTCCGCATTGAGAAATCCATGCAGAGCGGCTGGCACGAGACCTGGGCCCACACCGCATTGCCGCGGCTCTGGGCGGCCGCGGCGCCCTCGAGCATGCCGATGGCGCGGTCGGGGAAGGTCTCGTTGTGGAGGGCTGCCGTCATGAAGACCGGCCGGCCGGTCTCGGCCGCCATGCTCTCCAGCCGTTCCACCGTCATGCTCGGGCCGACCGTGAGCTGGAAGATGCCGCGGCCGAGCTCGCCGAGCACACCCACCAGCGCACGCATCTCGTCGTCTTCCGCGAGCCGGGAGGGCATCGGCACCCCGCCGTCGCCGTTGTGGTTGATCGAGGTGGAGGTGGCGAAGCCGATGGCACCCGCCTCCATCGCCTCCTTCACGATCCCGCGCATGGTGGCGATCTCGTCCTCGGTTGCCGCGCGATCCGAGGCCTCGGCGCCGAGCACCGTGGTGCGCACCGCCGAGTGACCGACGAAGACACCGGCGTTGGGATAGCACCCCTTGCGCCGCAGCAGCGCCAGGTACTCGGGGAAGTCCTCGAAGCTCCAGTCGATCCCGGCCTCCAGCGCGGCGATGGACATGCCCTCGACCTCGGCCAGGTTGCGCGCCATCTGCTCGCGCCGCTCCGGCGGGCAGGGCGCAATGCTGAAGCCGCAATTGCCCATGACGACCGTGGTCACGCCGAGCGAGGGCGATGGCGTCGCCTGACTCTCCCACGTGATCTGGGCGTCGTAATGGGTATGCACGTCGACGATGCCGGGCGCGAGCACGAGGCCGTCGGCGTCGACCGTCTCCCGCGCGCTTTCCGTCACGTCGCCGACCTCGGCGATGTGCTCCCCTTTGACGGCAACATCGGTGCGGATCAGCGGATTGCCCACACCGTCGGCGACCATGGCGCCGCGAATCACGAGATCATGCATAGTCGGAGTCGATCCCTCTCAAGCTGAGGCCGCCCGGCGCCCACGTGCGCCGCCGGGCTGGCGTCAGGGGTTCTTCGGCAGCGTCACGCCGATGAGGCAGTCGCGCGTCACCAACGCGGCAAGGCGCTCGCGGTCCCACCCCTCGGTGTCGGCGGGCCGCCGGGGCACGACAATGTAGCGCATGTCGGCGGTCGAATCGTGCACCCGCACGGTTACGTCGTCAGAAACCTCGGTGCCGAACTCGCGCAGGACCGCGCGGGGCTCGCGCACCACCCGCGAGCGATAGGCCTTCGCCTTGTACCAGTCGGGCGGAAGACCCAGGAGGTTGCGCGGATAGCAGGAGCAGAGCGTGCAGACGATGACGTTGTGCACGGCCTCCGTGTTTTCGACGGCGATGAGCCGGGTCGGCCCGATGTCGATGCCGAGCTGCGCGCACGCCTGGGTGCCGTCCCCCAGCAGCGTGTCCTTGAAGGCCGGGTCGGTCCAGGCGTGGGCCACGACGTCGGCGCCGCGCGCGGAGCTGCGGGCATCCATCGCCTCGATCGCGGCGCGCACATCGTCGGCGCCGAACACGCCCTTCTCGATCAGGAGCTCGCGAACGGCGATCTCCATGGTCCGGTAGTAGGTGAGCGCGCCGTCCTCGTCGGGCGGCGGCTGGTGATCGTGGGCGTGGTCGTGGGAATCGGTTGCCATTGCTCACTCCGTCGCGGGCTCGAGCCAATGCTCGTAGAGCTCGATGTCGATGGAATCGCCGGGCGAGCCGTCATACGCCGGCCAGAGCGCGGTCTGGGCGAAGCGCACCCGGTAGAGGGGCTGCCTGGGGCCGTTGCCGCGCCCGAAGGCCAGCTCCTCGGGATTGCCGAAGGCGCCGCAGATGCGTTCCACATCGCCGACGGCGCCGCGCGCGTAATAGGGCGTGCGGATGTGACCGAGCGGAAAGGCGCGGCGCACGGCGACACGGTCGCCGATTGCGAAGCGGGCGGCCATCAGCCGGCGCCCTCCTCGCCCCGCGCCTCGACCTCGGCCATGCGGCGGCCGAGCTCGTCGGAATCGATGACACCCTTGTTGAGCAGGGTGTTGGTCATGGAGGCGATCCAGCGCTCGTAGTAGCTCATGGAATCGTAGGCCTCGGCGCCGAGCTGCTCGATGCCGCGGCGAAGCTCGTCCACGGTGATGACCCGGCGCTCCTGGCTTCCGAGCAGCACCATCAGGGCGTCGACCCGCTTTTCCCAGAGCGCATGCGCATGCTCCGCCCGCTCGATGCGGCCGGAGGGCAGCCCACCGATGTCATGGCAGCCGCGTCCCGGATCGTCGGTCACGTTGGCTTCTCCCCCGTTTTCCTAGGCGGGCACGATATGTTCGGGCTGGGCCGAGGGCAAGGCGGCACACACCGCAGCACACCTCCTCTACCTGCCCTTGAAATCGGCCGGGCGCTTCTCGCGGAAGGCGTCGGTGCCTTCCTTGAGGTCCTCAGTGCCGCCGAGATCGTAGAACGAGCGGGATTCGAGGCGGAGCCCATCCGCGAGCGGCATATCGAAGGCGCGCAACATGACGTCCTTGGCGAAGCGCTGGGCGAGCGGCGCCCGGCTCGCCACGAGCGCGGCGAAGTCCAGGGTCTCCGCCACCAGGTCGGCGGCGGGCACGATGCGGTTGACGAGGCCGATGCGGAGCGCGTGCTCGGCGTCGATGCGCCGGCCCGAGAGAATGATTTCCATGGCGTTGCCGAGGCCCACGATCTGGGGCAAGCGCACGCAGCCGCCGTCGCAAGGGTGGAAGCCCCAGTTCACGTCCTGATGGGCGAACTCGGCGTTGGACGAGCAGAAGCGGATGTCGCAAGCCTCCGCGAGCTCCAGCCCGCCGGAGATCGCATAGCCGTTGACCGCCGCGATGATCGGCTTGTCGATCTCAAGCCCCCGGGTGATGCCACCGAAGCCGGGCCCGTCGGTAAAGCGCGTGCGGAACTCGGGCGCAGGCCGCCCGGCATAGTCCATGGTGTAGGTCTTGAGGTCCGCGCCGGCGCAGAACGCCTTGTCGCCCGCGCCGGTGATGACGGCGACCCGCGCCTCGTCATCGGAGGCGAATTCGCGCCAGCGCTCGATCAGCCGGTCGTTGGCCGCGAAATCGAGCGAATTCATCTTCTCGGCGCGGTCGATGGTGATCAGGCGCACATGGCCGTGCGCCTCGTAGAGGATGTCGTTCGCCGCCGTCACCGTGGCGCCCCCTCGCCGCTACCAGGCGGCCCAGCCATTGTCCACCAGCAGGTCCACACCGTGGACCGAGTCCGAATCGGACGAGGCGAGAAAGACGGCGGCACCGGTGAGCTGCTCCGGGTCCATGTGTCCGATTCCGGCAGGGGTGAGCTCCGCCTGCCGCGCGTCGTATTCGGCATCCGTGCGGAACGCGGCATTCATGTCGGTCTTGATGTTGCCGGGCGAGAGCGCGTTGACGTTGATGCCGTCGCCTGCGAGCTCGAGGCAGAGCGCCTTGGTCATGTTGGTGAGACCGCCTTTCGTCGCGCAGTAGGCGCTGGAGTTCGGGAACCCGCCGCAACCGGCGATGGATGAGATGTTGACGATCTTGCCGGCGCCCTTCGCCTTCATGGCGGGCACGACGGCCTTGGTCAGGAAGAACGCGCCCTTGAGATTGAGCGCGTGCTGGGCGTCCCAGTTCTCCTCGGTGACCTCCTCGATGGGGAGCGGCGTGAAGATGCCGGCACTGTTCACCAGGATATCCACCGTGCCGAAGGCGTCGATTACCTCCCGCGCCAGGCGCTCGCAGTCGGTGACCACGCCGATATCGGCCAGGAACGCTCGGGCCTTGCCGCCGGCGGCCTCGATCTCGGCCACCACCGCCTCGGCGCGGTCGCGCCTGGTGTTGCCGACCACCGCGACGGCGGCGCCTTCCCGCCCGTAGCGCCGCGCGATGCAGGCGCCGATCCCGCGCGAGCCGCCTGTCACGATCGCAACCTTCCCTTCGAGCTTCATGGTGCTCCGTCCCTCGTTTCGGCGCCGATCTTAGCCCGGACCATGGTGCGCTGCACGGCGCGCGCCGCCCGCGTCAGCATCGCGTCATGAAGAGCACGAGCGAGCGGGCTCGGCAGACGGAGGCGGAATGAACGGACTGGCGCGACCCTATCTACCGCGCGCACGACCCTTCGAGCGTGCGCGACCCTTTCCCGTGCGGAATCCCACTTATCCCACTTAATCCCACTTAATCCCGGCGAATCCCGGACAAAATTAATGTACGGCTCGTATCCCGCGCCCTCGCACGGGGACGAAAGACGCGCGGGGTGCGACTCAGGCAGCCGCCGCGGCGAGAAGTCCGGGTCAGCCCCAGGCCGCGCCTTGCTCGGTCTCTGCCGGCGCGCCCAGAGCGGCGGCGATGTCCATGAGGCTTGCGATGTTATGGACGGGCCGGAAGTCGTCGATATGCGGCAGGATCGTGCGCACGCCGCCGGCCTCGGGCTTGAAGCCCTCGTAGCGGAGCAGCGGGTTGAGCCAGATCAGCCGCCGGCAGGACTTGTGCAGCCGCTCCACCTCGACCCGCAGAATGCCGAGATCGTCGCGGTCCAGCCCGTCCGTGATCAGCAGCACCAGCGCGCCCTGGGCCAGCACGCGCCTCGACCAGTATTGATTGAAATCCTTGAGGCAGGGGCCGATCCGCGTGCCGCCGGACCAGTCGTGGACGGCGCGGCTCGCGCTGCCGACGGCGACATCGACGTCGCGATGCCTGAGATAGCGCGTGATGTTGGTGAGCCGCGTCCCGAAGAGGAAGCTGTGCACCCGGTCGCGGTCGTTGGTCACGGCGTGGACGAAGTGCAGGAACATGCGCGAGTAGCGGCTCATCGACCCCGATACGTCGCACAGCACGACCAGCGTCGGCAGGCGCTTGGCGCGGGAGCGGCGCTTGAGCGGCATGAGGTCGCCGCTCGACCGCAGGCTCGCGCGGAGCGTGGCCCGCATGTCGATCCGCCGGCCGAGCTGGTCGGGCCGGAAGCGCCGCGTCGGCACCGGCTTGATGGGGAGCCTCAGCGCCGCAATCGCCCGCTTCGCCTCGGCCAGCTCGTCCGCCGACATGTCCTCGAAATCCATCTCCTGCAGCACTTCCTGGGGCGAGAAGGTGAGCACCGCGTCGAGCTCGATCTCGACGTTCTCCTGATTCTCCTCCTCGTCAGGCAGGCGCGGCGCGATGGCCTCGCTAGCCCGCCGGCTTGCCGGCGGTGCCTCGGGCTGGGGCAGCCTGTCGCTCGCCATGACCGGGCCCTGGACCGCGCTCTGCAGGCGGATCTCGCGCCAGAACAGGTGAAACGCCTGGTCGAAGATGTCGTGCTGATCGCGCCGCTCGACGAGGACGGCGTGGAGCGCCCAGTAGAGGTCGCTGCGGCGGGTGGGATCGACCGCCTCGACGGCGCGCACCGCCGCGATGGTCTTGCCCGGCCCCGCCGGCAGGCCGGCGCCGCGCAGGCCCCGCACGAAGTGCATGACGTTGTAGGCGAGCGTGCCGCCCGCCTCCGTCTCGACCGGCACCGGGTCCGTCATCACGACCGCGGCGCAGGCCGGGCTGGCCCCGGCGCGCGGCCGCTGGCCTCCGCGAGGCCCCGTTGATAGGCCAGCAGGCGCTCGAGGTTGGCCTGGATCGTTTCGGGGTCGAGCTCGATCCGGTCGAGCTCGATGACGGCGCTCGACCACGCAATCACCTCACCCAGCGCCGACACCTTGGAGAGATCGGCGCTCCGCATGCGCTCGATGAAGGCGGCGATATTGTCGCTCAGCCGTTTCTCGACCCCCGGCAGGCGGGCGCGCAGGATCGCCTTCTCCTGCGCGGCGTCGGGGTAGCCGACCCAATGGTAGAGGCAGCGCCGCTTGAGCGCGTCATGCACCTCGCGCGTCCGGTTCGAGGTGATGACGACCAGCGGCCGCTCGGCAGCGGTCACCGTGCCCAGCTCGGGCACGCTCACCTGAAACTCGGAGAGGACCTCCAGCAGGTAGGCCTCGAAGGGCGCGTCGGCCCGGTCGATCTCGTCGATCAACAGGACCGGCGGGCCGAGGGGATCGGGCTCAAGCGCCGTGAGCAGCGGACGCTTGACCAGAAAGCGCTCGCCGAAAATGTCCTCGGCCAGGGCATCGCGCTCGGTTCCGCCGCGCTCGGCCAGGCGAATCGCCAGCATCTGCGCAGCGTAGTTCCACTCATAGACGGCGGCCGATGCGTCGAGGCCCTCATAGCACTGCAGGCGGAGGAGCCGCCGGCCCAGTGTCTCGGCAAGGGTCGCGGCGAGCTGTGTCTTGCCGCAGCCGGCCTCCCCTTCCAGCAGCAGGGGGCGGCCCAGCGCGAAGCTCAGGTAGAGGGTCTTGATCAGCGCATCGTCCGCGACATAGCGCCCTTCCTCGAGGAGCGCCCGCGTCTCGGCTTCGCTGCCCGGCAGCGCCCGCACTCGGTCGGTCATGCGCCGCTTCTTACCCGCATCGGGCCCGGATCGAAAGGCGCTGCGCAGCCTGCGGGCTCCTGCGTCGACTGTGTCGCGACTTACGCGCGCCCCCTTGCCCGGCCGCCCGTTGTCGGCTTGCATGGGAGCGGCATGGCAACATCGATGGATGGCGGACGAGATGACGGAGAAGTTCGAGAAAGGGTTCCCCGTTTCATGGGATCAGCTTCATCGCGACGCCCGCGCGCTTGCCTGGCGGCTGGCCGAGCGCGGCCCCTGGCGCAGCATCGTGGCGGTCACCCGCGGCGGCATGGTGCCGGCGACGATCGTCGCCCGCGAGCTCGACATCCGCGTGGTCGACACCGTCTGCATCTCCTCTTACGACCATCAGGATCAGCGGTCGGCGAGAATTCTGAAACCGGTCGCGGGCGACGGTAAGGACATCCTGATCATCGACGATCTCGCCGATACCGGCGCCACCGCCCGCATCGTCCGCGAGATGCTGCCGCGCGCGCACTTCGCCTGCATCTACGCCAAGCCGGCGGGCCGCTCCGAGGCGCACACCTTCGTCACCGAGGTCAGCCAGGACACATGGATCTTCTTCCCCTGGGACACGGACCTGCGCTTCGTGCCGCCGATCGCCGAGCGCGAGGCGGCGGAAGGCGAGGAAACGGCACCGTGACGGAACGACGCCTGCCGCTCCCCAGCGTCGAGTCGCTCTCGAACGACCAGCGCCGCGTCTACGACGCGATCGAGAGCGGGCCGCGCGGCACGGTGCCGGCGCTCTTCATGGCATTCCTGCACAATGCCGAGCTCGCCGACCGCGTCCAGGCGCTGGGCGCCCTCCTCCGTTACCAGACCAGCCTCGCGCCCAGGCTCAGCGAGCTCGCGATCCTGGCGATCGCCCGCCACTGGTCGTGCCAGTACGAATGGCACTGGCACGCGCCGGAGGCCGCGCAGGCGGGCCTGCCCGACACCGTGATCGAAGCGATCAAGCAGCGGCGGGCGCCGCCGCTCTCGGCAGAGGACGAGGCGGCGGTCTACGATTTCAGCTGCGAGCTGCAGACCAACCGCGCGGTGAGCGACGAGACCTACGACAAGGCGCTGGCGCTGCTCGGCCCCGCCGGCGTGGTGGAGCTCACGGCGCTCAACGGCTACTACGCGATGATCGCGATGACGCTGAACGAGCATCGCATTCCCCTCCCCGGCGGCGCCCTGCCGCAGCTTCCGACATAGCGCTGCTGCAATCCAATCCCCTGCGCTGTCGCACCCGATTTTCAACATTTTGGGATTTTCTCGCGCTCCAACACAGCCTATTGTGGTTGGCGTCATATCTGGTGGATCCGTTGGGATACCGCATATGGCGCCGCAGCGGTGGGGAGTTGGGATGGCGTTGACACTTGTACATTCCGAGCGCCTGGCGAGCGACCCGCTCGACGCCGTCGAGCGGGTCATGATGGCCAGCCGTCTCTCGTTCGAACGCATGGGCGACGAGGACATCACGGGCTCGTTCGCCGGCTGCTGGTGCGACTATGAGCTCTGGTTCGCCTACCGTGCCGACCTCGACGTCCTGCATTTCGCCAGCGGATTCGACATGCGCGTCCCGGACGCTCGGCGCCGGGCGGTCGGCGCCCTGATCAACCTGATCAACGAGAGCCTGTGGATCGGCCATTTCGATCTCTGGGCCGAGGAAGGCCGGCCGACATGGCGCCACGCGCTGCTGTTGCGCGGCACAGACGGCGTGGAGGACCCTCAGATCGTCGATCTCGTGACGGTCGGCGTCGGCGAGTGCGAGCGCTTCTATCCGGCATTTGAGCAAGTGGTCGGGGCGGAGCTTGCGCCCGAAACTGCGTTCGAAGCGGCCCTGATGGAGCCGCGCGGGTCAGCCTGATGACGGCGATTTCCGGCGATATCCTCCTGATCGGCGGCGGCAGGATGGGCAGCGCTCTTGCAGCAGGGTGGCTGCGCGGGCCGCTCGAAGCCGCGCAGCTCGCCATCGTCGAGCCGGACGACGGCACGGCCCAGCGTCTTGCGCCGCTCGGCGCCAAGTGTGTTCCGGCGCCCACTGCGCTTCCCGGCACGCTGCGCCCGGCGGCGATCGTTTACGCCGTCAAGCCCCAGGTGATGGCCGAGGTCGTTCCCCCTTATGCGGAAATCGGGGGACCGGACACCGTTCACCTCTCGATTGCCGCCGGCTGGCCTGTACGCCTGCTGGAGCGCGATCTGGGTGCTGTGCCGATCGTCCGCGCCATGCCCAACACGCCCGCCGCCATCGGCGAGGGCATGACCGTCGCCTGGGCCAACCGGGCCGCCGGCCGCGATCAGCAAGCGCTCTGCGAGGCGCTGTTGCGGGCGGTGGGCGCGGTCGCCTGGATCGACGACGAGGCCCTCATGGATGCGGTGACGGCCGTCTCCGGCAGCGGCCCGGCTTACGTCTTTCTGCTCGCCGAATGCCTGGCCGAAGCCGCCGTCGAAGCCGGGCTGCCCCCCGACCTGGCCCGCACGCTGGCCGACCGCACGGTAAGCGGCGCCGGCGCGCTGCTGGCCCAATCCGAAGAGGACGCCGCGACGCTCCGCCGCAACGTGACCAGCCCGGGCGGCACGACCGAAGCCGCGCTCTCGGTCCTGATGGCGACGGACGGGCTTGCCCCACTGATGAGCCGCGCGGTTCGCGCCGCCGCCGAACGTTCCCGCGCCCTCGCCCCGTCTTAAACCGCACCCGCGGCTGAGACACCGACGCCGGCCGCGTTGACGCTCGGTTTTCCCGCGGCCTACACTTCGGGGACTGGCGGCGGCGACGAGGCGCAGGACCATGCCGAGGAAAACTGCACCGGGGGCCGGCAAACGCAAAGACGTGCCCCAGGCCATCATCGAGAGTGCCCTGACACTGGCCGCGAGCCACGGCTGGGCGCGGGTCGGGTTGGGCGACATCGCCGAGGCGGCGGAGGTCTCCCTCGCCGAGCTGCGCGCGGAGTTCCCTTCCAAGAGCGCCATCGTCGCGGCCTATGCCGCGGCCATAGACCGCGAGGTGCTGGCGGCGCGGGACCCTGAGATGGCGGGGCGCCCGGCTACCGAACGCCTGTTCGATGTCCTCATGAAGCGCTTCGATCTGCTTAACGCCCACAAGGAAGGGGTCGGCGCGATCATGCGGAGCTGCCCGTCGGACCCGGAAGCGATTCTGTGCGGCCCGCTCGTGCTGCGACGCTCGATGCGCTGGATGCTGGAAGCTGCCGACTTAAGCAGCGCAGGCCTGCAAGGCGGGCTTCGGGTCAAGGCGCTGTCGGCGCTTTACCTCTCCATGCTTCCCGTCTGGCTCCGCGACGACAGCGAAGACATGGCGCGCACCATGGCCGTGCTCGACAGGCGGCTGAGGCGCCTCGACAGGCTCACGCGCTCCCTCTGCCGTTTCGCGCCGAGGCGCGGCTGGCGCGATACCCAGCCCGCAGAGGAAGCCGGATAGGGTCCGGCACAGTATCCGCCGAGGGAGTCTAAACCGGCAGTCGAAGTTCGGCGCGGAGGCCGCCGAGCGAGCCGGCGCTCATGCGGATATCGCCGCCGTGCCCGCGGGCGACGTCGCGTGCGATCGAGAGGCCGAGACCGGCCCCGCCGGTGCGCGGATTGCGGGCGCTATCCAGCCTGAAAAACGGCTTGAACACGTCTTCGCGCTGGTCCACCGGGATGCCCGGTCCGTCATCCTCGACCGCGACCGAGACGACGTCGTCCCGGCGGGCGGCGCTGATCGCGACCTGGGCGCCGTGGTGCATGGCATTCTCGACCAGATTGGTCAGGCAGCGGCGGATGGCATTCGGCCGGAGCGCCAGGATCAACGGCCGCTCGACCTCGAGCACGATAGGGCTGCCCCTGCGGCCCGCATCGCCCGCGACATCGTCGATGATCTCGGCGAGATCGGTGCTGACCGGCGCCTCCCCGCCCTGACCGCGGGCGAAGGCCATGTATTCGTCGATCATGTGCTCCATGAGCAGCAGGTCTTGCTCGGATTCGGTAATCTCTTGACGCGAGCCAGGGTGCGCATCGGCCAGCATGGCGAGCTGCAGCCTCACCCGGGTGAGCGGTGTCCTCAGATCGTGAGAGACCCCGGCCAGCATCTCGGTGCGCTGGGCGATCTGACGCTGGATCCGCCCCTGCATCTCCAGGAACGCCGCGCCCGCGCGCCGGATCTCCGTCGCGCCCGAGGGATTGAGGTCGGTCACCGGCCTGCCCTTGCCCAGCGCATCGGCAGCCGCCGCCAGTCGCCGGATCGGGCGTATCTGGTTGCGCAGGAACAGGACCGCGATCGCCGAGACCACGATCGCCGTGCCCACCATCCACAGAATGACCAGAACCGTGGTCGACTCCCGCATGCGCTTGACCGTCGTCTGCAGGGTCAGCACGCCGTCCGGTCGCTGGACGCGAATCGTCATCCGCTTGTCGGGCAATTGCGTGTTGAGATGGTAGGGGACAGTGAGGCGCTTCTCGAGCTGCCGGTGTAGCGTCGCGTCGATGGTGCGGTCGAACCGATTGGGAGAGTCGTCGGGCAAATCCGTGCCAGCCTCGAAGACAACGCCGAACTGCATCTCCCTGCGGGCGATTCGATCGATAGCGGCGCGCTCTTCGGGCCCCGAAGCAGCGTCAGCCATGCGCATGATGGTGACGACGTCGCCGGTGACGTCCATCGCCAACTGGCGACTGACCGTATCCCAGTGACGCTCGAAGAATATGTAGGCGACCGTCGCTTGAACCAGAACGAGCGGGATCAACATGATCAGGAAGGAGCGCCAGAACAGGCCGCGCGGTGCGACACGTCTCAACAGACTCACGACGCGCCCTCGCGGAGCGGACGGGGCGGCTCAATCGGCCCGCAGAACATAGCCCCGGCCCCAGACGGTCTGAAGATAACGGGGATTTTGGGGTTCCGGCTCAATCTTGCGTCTCAGCCGAGCGATCTGCACGTCGATGGCGCGCCGCGAGGGGCTTCCGTCGAGCCGTTGGCTGAGCGCATGCCGGCTCAACGTCTCTCCCGGATTGGCGGCAAAGACACGGAAGAGGTCGGCCTCGGCCGTCGTAAGCCGGACCGGCTCGTCGCCGCGCAGGAGCTGATCCCGCGCTGGAAAATAGCGGAACTCGCCGATCTTGATGCACGTCGCAGGCAGCGCTGAGGGCGGCGGGGCGGTACGTCGCAGAATGGTCGCGACGCGCAGAAGCAGCTCGCGCGGCTCAAAGGGCTTGGTCAAGTAATCGTCAGCCCCGCTCTCCAACCCCGCGATGCGGTCCTCCGGCTCTCCCATGGCCGTGAGCAGCAGGATCGGAACCGTGGTCGAGCGGCGTAGCCCGCGCGTGAAGTCGATACCCGATTCACCCGGCATCATGACGTCGAGCACGATCAGATCGAAGGCCATGCCGTCGAGCTTGGCCCGCGCGTCGGCGGCCGAGCTGGCGGAGGAGACGTGATAACCGTTGTCTCGCAGATAGCGGCCGAGCAGCGTGCGCAGGCGGTCGTCGTCGTCCACCACCAGAACATGCGCTGCCTCGGCCGGAGGCGCCTCGCGCCGGGTGGTGCCCGCAGCCGCGCTCTCGCCGTTCATCGACGCATCGCCCCCCGTCGACCGGACCGATTCGACACCCCGCCCTCAGGGTTGTTCGAAGCGGCGCCGGTCTGCTTCGTCGATGATTCCCATCAAAACCTCCCGATATCCTTCCACAGCGACACCGCCGGCGCTGCGATAGGCCTTGGCGATACGGGCCCGCTGGGTCGCGGAGAGCCGGCTCTCCAGACTACGCCCCTTCGCGGTAAGCGTCAGCAATCGGCGACGCCCGTCGGCAGGGTCCTGCCGGGTCGTCACGAACCCCTCCCGCACCAACCGGCCGAGCACCCGGGACAGACTCTGCTTGGTGATCCTCAGAATCTCCAGCAACGCGGTAACCGAGATATCCGGGTTGCGGCCGACAAAATAGACGACCCGGTGATGCGCCCGCCCGAAGCCGTAGGACGCCAGGATCGCATCGCACTCGGTCGTAAAGTCCCGATATGCGAAAAAGAGCAGCTCCATCGCCTCGTGAAGCTGATCCTCGCGCAGATAAAGCGGATTCGGCCCAGCCTTTACGTCAGTCACGTTGACTTATATGCAGGCCGATGCTAGGCAGCGCAACCAGTTTCTTCCCACCCGCCGACCATCAGTGAGCGCCATGGCCGACCTTATCCCCTACGACGATCGCGACGGTGTCATCTGGTTCGATGGCGCGCTCGTACCGTGGCGCGACGCGAAGCTGCACGTGCTGAGCCACGGCCTGCACTACGCGAGCTGCGTGTTCGAGGGCGAGCGGGTGTACGACGGCCGTATCTTCAAGGTCGAGGAGCACACCCAACGCCTTCTGGAATCCGCCAGCGCGCTGGGATTCGAGATCCCCTATACCTGCGAGGCGCTGGTCGAAGCCTCCAAGCTTGTGGTGGAGAAGCTTGGCATCGGCGATGGCTATGTGCGTCCGGTGGCCTGGCGCGGTGCCGAGATGATGGGCGTTTCGGCGCAGAACAACACGATCCACGTGGCGATCGCGACCTGGGCGTGGCCGGCGTACTTCGGCGAGGATGCAGTAACGCGCGGCATCAAGCTCAAGACCGCGCGCTGGCGCCGGCCGGCGCCGGACACCGCGCCGGTGAAGGCGAAATGCGCCGGGCTCTACATGATCTGTACCCTCAGCAAGCACGAGGCGGAAGCCGAAGGCTGCCACGATGCACTGATGCTCGACTGGCGCGGGCGGGTCTCCGAAGCGACCGGCGCCAATATCTTCCTCGTCCAGGATGGCGTCATTCACACGCCGACGCCGGATAGTTTCCTCGACGGCATCACCCGGCGCACGGTCATCGAGCTCGCCGAAAAGCGCGGTTACGAGGTCGTAGAGCGCGCCGTCATGCCCGACGAGATTGCGAAGAGCGACGAGATTTTCCTGACCGGCACCGCCGCCGAGGTGACGCCCGTCGGCGCGATCGACGATCACAGTTTCCAGGTCGGGCCGATCACCCGCACCCTGATGGCGGACTACGCGGCGGCGGTGCGCGCGCGGGATTAGGCCTTCTTGGCCGCTTCGCTGGACTCCGCGAGACGTCTGCAGGCAACCAGGTATCGGTTCATAACAACCGGTTCAGCGTAGTTCGCTTTGAACGAAGCGAGCGCCGCGTGGGCGCGGGCCCCTGCCGCGTCGGGCGCATCGAACACCGCCATCATAGCCTCCGCCAGTGCCGCCGGATTGTCGGACGGAACCAGGAGAGCGGTGTGCTCATCGAGAGTTTCCAGCGGGCCGCTGACGCGCGTGGCGACGATCGGAACACCGCAGGCCATCGCCTCCAGGACCACAATGCCGAACGGTTCGATCCTCGACGGCAGCACGAACAGATCGGCATCGGCGAGGAACGCCGCAACGTCATCGATCCAACCGCAAAACGTCACGCGATCCCCGATCCCGAGCCGCGCGGCCAGCGCCTTCAGCGAGCTGCGTTCGGGTCCGTCGCCGCCGATCTCCAGCCTGAACGTCGCACCCTGCGCGGCCGCGTGCGCAGCCGCATGCAGCAGAACATCGAACCCCTTCTTGTGAACGAACCGGCCGAGGGTCTTGACCACGCCGTCCGTTTGTCGCGGCGCCTTGGCGATTGCAACCGGCTCCATCGAACGGAAATGGGGAATGCGCTCGACGCGATCGGCCGGCACGCCGTTCTTACGCAGATAAGCCTCCTGATCCGCCGTTGTCGGCACGAACAGGTCGATGGTGCGGTAGTATTTCAACTCGATCATCGTGTGCAGCATGGCCAGTGTCGGATAGCCGGCGGACCGTGCGGCCTTGCCGCCAAGCGCACTGGCGCGGCCCATGTGGGTCTGCACCACGTCCGGCTCGAATCGCCGCAGCAAGCGACCGATCGCCCACCGGCATAGCGGATCCCACGTGCCGTGGCAGCGCACACGCGCGCACTGGAGGTCCGAGCGCCGATCGAGGGCGTCCATGGCATCGCTTTCCGCCGCACCGATGGCGAGGACCTCATGCCCGCGCGATGCGGCCGCCCCGCACAGGTCGATGAAGACCTGCTCCCCTCCGCCCAGGCGGCGCGCCAGCATGATCTGGGCAATACGCATCGTCCTAGCGCCGCGCGTTTCCGTCTTCGCGTGCGGCCGGCGCAGCCGTGAGCGGGACCAGAAGGGCAACCGAGACGATCAGCGCGAGCCACCAATTTTGCCAGACACCGAAGGCCACGCATCCAATGGCCAGGGCAGAGATGAAAAGGGCTTGGGCAAGTGCGCGCGCTCGGCCTGGCATGGTGTCGAGGCGCACTGCCACCCAGCCCAACAGGGCGAGAGCAACGACGGCCCCGACTGCGCCGAGCTCGAGCATGATCTGCAGGGATCCGCTATGCGGGTGCAAGGCCATGACCGCGCGACCTGTGTCGCTGGCATCCGGGTACAACGCGCCGATCTGGCGCGATCCGTCGAATCCCCATCCCAGCAACGGCTTCTCGGCAATCCGTTGAACAGAAAAGTCCCATATTTCAACGCGGTGCTGGGCCGATGCTACCAGCCAGTCGGCCCGGTGCCATCCGTGACTGTGCATTTCCCGCGCCGCGAACGGCATGCCGATGAAGACCAAGACGCTTGCGGCAATCGTGACCACGAGTCCCGCCTTGCGATGACTGAGAACCAACGGCACGGTGACGACGCCTGCGACAAAACCCAGCGTCGCCGCCGCGCTTTCCAGGAAAAACGAAGCGATCCCCAGCAGAACAGGGATGATCAGCGCTTTCCAGCCAAGGCCTCTGGCCCAGAGGTAGGCCGCCAACGGCCAGACGATCAGTGCCATCGCCACGGCGCCGCGATTGAACCAAACCGCTTCGTTCCCGGCGCCCCCCTCCTTGAAGGAGCGAAGCAGCGGATAGTCGAGCCCGAATTCCACTACCATGAGGGCTAGGCTCAGACCGAACCCGGCGACGAGCCACAGACCAATGCGATTTTTCGCCGCGTCATCCAAGGTAGCCACGATAGGGAACAAGACCATACCGGCCGCAAGTATCACTGCGATGCGAAGGGCGAGCACGAGAGATCGCGTTGGGTCGTCACTCCAAGCCGAGGCGATGGCGCACCACACGACCAGGAGGACGAGAGCGATCGAAATACGTAAATCGGGAATCGGAAAACGCCGGTGCGCCCACCAGTAGGTCGGGACGGCGAGCGCCGCCGCCAACAGCAGGAGCACCACTGTGCCCTTGGGCGCAATCACGCTGACGATCGGCAGAAGCGCGGCGAACGCGCAGAATATCGCTGTCAGAAGCGCCCTTGGCCTGTTCAAGGTCCGTGTCACTGCGGTCTCCCCGCCGGGGCTTTTGGAAGATGGGGGCATGGCAGTCGCAGGGCGCTGTCAGGCGCCATTAGATATTCGTTGAGTGGCGTCGATGACGTCATCGACTGCGAGGCTCGCGAGCGGCACGCGACGCAGAGTCGTAACGGCTTGTCCGCACGGCGCGCTGCGCTTGGGGTCGGAGGCAGCCCCGAACAGCGCGACGGTAGGGCAGCCGACCGTGGCCGCGATGTGAATGGGTCCCGTATCGTTGCCCACGGCGCATGTCGCGCGCCGCGCCAGGGCAGCGATTTGGCCGAGGCTGGTGCGCCCGCCGAGATTGGTCGCGCCCGGTACCTCGCGCGAAATGCTGGCCAGGACCGACGCCTCGGCAGCCGTGCCGATCAGGACCGGCGGACTACCGCGCTCCAACAGATGTCTCGCGAGATCGGCGAATTGCTCCGCCGGCCAGCGCTTCTCAGTGCGATGCGCCGATCCCCCGGGGACGATCAGCGAAAAGGCTCCGGGCGGTGCCAGCTCCCCCACATCGGCGTCCAGCCAATCGAGAGTCGGCGGCGGCACGTCGCCGATCCCGGCAATGCCGAGCTGCTCGGCCCGAACCGCGACCGTATGCCTGGACGCCCACTGAGGATTGCGGTGCGGATGAGAGCAACCGGCGACTTCTCCCGACCATTCCGGACGGCAGCGGCGCGGCAGCATCCGATAGTAGAACCCCGTGCGGCCCGAGGTCTGAAGGTCGTAGACGCGCGCGAATTCTCCATCGATCAGCTGTCGGCGCAACCTGACCCACGCGAGCGGCTTGGCAAGCAGACTCGGGCGTTCGTCCGTCCATACCTCGTCGAACCATGGGCAGCGCGCGCCCCAGTCCGCGAATGCCGGCGTCGTCAGCAACGTGATGCGCGCGGACGGGTGATGACGGCGGATCGCCGAGAAACACCCGGTGGCAAGAACCCAATCGCCGAGCGCGCCGTGCTTGATGACGAGAATGCGCTCATCGCCCGGCATACGAGAGTGTTGTCCGTCTCGCGAGGGGGTGTGCGAATTGGGGCAGCTGCAGCGGCGCAGTCACGACGCGCCGCGCCAGCGCGAGGCGGCCTGGTCGTCAGCCGCCCGCGCAGCGACCCAGCGCGGGCCGTCGGCGGTTTCCTCGCGCTTCCAGAACGGCGCCTTGGTCTTGAGCCAGTCGATGAGGAAGGCGCAGGCATCGAGCGCGGCGCGGCGGTGAGATGCCGCGGTCACCACCAGCACGATCCGATCGCCGGGCTCGAGCCGCCCGTAGCGGTGGATGATCAGCGAGGCGGTCAGGTCCCAGCGTTGACACGCCTCGGCCTCGATGTCCGCGAGCTGCTTCTCGGTCATCGCCGGATAGTGCTCCAGCGTCATCGCCGTGATCGCCGGGCCGGCGCCCGCGTCGGCACGGGTGATGCCGACGAACGACGCGACGGCGCCGATCTCGTTGTTGCCGCCCGTGAGCGCCTCGATTTCGGCACCGATATCGAAGTCCTCGCGCTGGGCGCGGATCACGACGGGGCTCCACCGGTCACCGGCGGGAAGAGCGCGATTTCGTCGCCATCGGCGACCGCATGATCGGGTGCCGCGAATTCCTGATTCACCGCGACCCGGATCACCGAGAGGTCATTGAGCGCGCTGGCGTAGCCATCGCCGCGGCTCCGCAGCCAATCGAGCAGCGCTGCCACCGTCTGAACGTCGGCTGGAAGCGCGATCTCCTCGGCATCGCGGCCGATCTGTTCCCTGACCCAGGCGAAATAGAGCAGCGTCATCGGTACATCTCGTTGAACGGAAGAAAGTCGACCATCGTGCCCGCGCTGAGCGTGGTGAGGTCTTCCGGCAGCTCGATCAGGCCGTCGGCGAAGACCGCCGACGTGAGAATCCCGGCACCGTCACGGGCGAATTTTTCCGCCCCGAGGGTGCCGTCCGGCCGTGTGGACAGCCGCGCCCGGAGCCATTCGCGCCGCCCCTTCTTCTTCCGGTAGTCGAAGCCCGCCGCCACCCGATAGTGCGCAGGCTCCACCTCGGTGCAGCCACCGAGACGCAGGATCAACGGGCGCGCGAAGCGCAGGAACGTGACCATGACGGCTACCGGGTTGCCGGGAAGCCCGATGAAGGGCACGCGGCCGACCTGGCCGAGGGCGATCGGCCGCCCCGGCCGAATGGCGAGGCGCCAGAAGTGAAGATGGCCGAGGGCCTCCACCGCGGCCTTGACGTGATCCTCGTCGCCGGTCGACATCCCGCCGGAGGTGAGCAGAAGGTCGTGATCGTGGCTTCGCGCAGCCAGGGCGTCGGTAATCACGCCCAGCGAATCGGGCAGGATGCCCATGTCGGTGACGGCGCAGCCGAGCCGCTCCGCGAGGCCGGCGATGACGTAGCGGTTGGAATCGTAGATGCCGCCCTCGCCGAGCGCCGCGCCCGGCTCATAGACCTCGTCGCCGGTTGAGAAGATCGCCACCCGCAGCCGACGGAAGACCGCGAGCCCGGTGCGTCCGACGGAAGCAGCGACGCCGATGTCCTGGGGCCTGAGAGCCCGGCCGGCGGTCAGGATGGTCGTGCCGGGCGCGATATCCTCTCCGGCATTCCGCCGGTTGGCGCCGCGCTTGATCCCGGGCGGTACGATGACGGCATCGCCGTCCACGCGGCAGTCCTCCTGCATGAGCACGGTGTCGGGGCCGGGCGGCATCGGCGCGCCGGTGAAGACGCGAATCGCCTCGCCGCGCACGGCCTGGCGCCCGAGCGGGTGCCCGGCGGCAGCCCGCCCGGTGCAGGGCAGCCGCGTGTCCTCTGCGGCATCGAGGTCGTCGAAGAAGACCGCATAGCCGTCGACGGCGGCATTGTCGTGCGGCGGCACGGCACGTTCCGAGATCACGGTCTGCGCCAGGATGCGCCCGTTCGCCGCGCGCAGGTCGACCGTCTCGGTCTCGGCAATGGGATGAACGACGTTCTCAAGCTGGGCCAGCGCTTCCGCTGCCGGGGTCAGCGCTCCGCCGAAGGCGAAGCAGTCGTCGCTAAGCTGCGCCATTGATCGACACCGCGTCATCGTTGTCGTCGGCGCCGCAATGCGACACCACGAACGACGCAATCGCCGCCACGTCGTCGATTTCGAATACCGGCACCGCTCGCTGGAGCGAGGCCGCTTCCGGCACCGGCCGGTCGCTGGCAATGGCGACGACGGTCGGGTCCGATGCAGCGAGGAGCGGACCCTCGCGCGCACCTCGCCGCACCTCGATCTTGTCGTGGCCACCCCGTTTGTATCCCTCGATCAACACGAGGTCGGCGGGCTCTACGCGCTCAAGCAGCCGATCCAGCGGCGGCTCGCCGTCATCGCCCGTCTCGCAGAGATGGGCGATGCGGTCGGGCGCCGCCAGCACGATGTCGCGGGCGCCGGCTGCACGCCACGCGTGGGCCGGATGCCCCTCGGGCAGCAGGTCGAAGCCGTGGTGCGCATGCTTCACGGTCGCCACGCGCAAGCCACGCTCGCGTAGCCGCGGCAGCAGCCGGCAGACCAGCGTGGTCTTGCCGCTGTCGCTCAATCCCGTGACCCCGAAGCGGCGCACCTATTCCTCCTCACGCGACCGTGCAGCGCGAAGGCCACGCACGGCGTCCCGAACATAGCCGATTGCGCTGCCCCAGGTCAGCACCACCGCAAGCCATAGCAGCCCCTCGCCGGCGGTGGCGAGTCCGTCCGCGGCGGCTCCAGGCAGCGACGATGCGATAGCGGGGGCGAGCAGCAGCAGGGCGATGGCGCCCATCTGGGCGGCAGTCTTCCACTTGGCGAGGGGCTGGACCGGGAGCGCCACAGTGCCGGCCAGAGCCTCCCTGAGCCCCGAAATCAGGAATTCGCGACCGAGGATCGCCACCACGGCGATCACCGGCGCCCTGTCGTCGGTGGCCAGCATGACCAGCGCCGCCGCGACGAGGAGCTTGTCGGCGATGGGATCGAGGATCCGCCCCAGCAGCGAGTGCTGATCGAGCCTACGCGCCAGCCAGCCGTCAAAAAAATCGCTGAGGGCCGCGGCCGCGAAGACCGCAAACCCCAGCCAAAGCCCGGTCAGGCCGTCGATGAAGAATGCGCCGACAAGGACGGGCACCATGACGATGCGAAGCCCCGTGACGGCGTTGGGCCAGCTCGCCACGCGCAGCGGGTCGTCCTCTGTCACAGGCTTCCGGGCCTCGGAGCCGTCAGCGATCGGCACGGAAATGGTCATGGATCGCGCGCGCGACCGCGCTCGATATGCCGTCGACGGTCTCAAGATCGGCGAGTCCCGCCTGGCTCACCCCCCGCGCCGAGCCGAAGCGGTGGAGCAGCGCCTTCTTGCGCCGGGGGCCGACGCCCGGAATCTCGTCGAGCGCCGAACGTGCCCGCGCCTTGGCCCGCTTGGCCCGGTGGGTGCCGATAGCAAACCGATGCGCCTCGTCCCGCAGGCGCTGCAGGAAGTAGAGCAGCGGATCGCGCGCGCCGAGAGCGACCGGCGGCCGGTCGGGCAGGAAGACGCGCTCGCGGCCGGCGTTGCGTTCCGGCCCCTTGGCGATCGCCGCAACCGCGAGATCGGCGATGCCGAGATCAGCGAACACCCGGCGCGCCTCGCCAAGCTGACCGGCGCCGCCATCGATCAGCACCAGGTCCGGCCACGACTCGCCGGAACGCCCGGGGTCTTCCTTGATAAGGCGGGAAAAGCGCCGGGTCAGCACTTCCCGCATCATGGCGTAGTCGTCGCCTGGCGCGGCCGGGTCGCACCCCGCCGTCGAGCGGATCGTGAACTTGCGATAGGCGCTCTTGATGTAGCCTTCCGGCCCCGCGACGATCATGCTGCCGACCGCATCGGTGCCCGAGATGTGGCTGTTGTCGTAGACCTCGACCCGGTCCGGCGCGCCCTCCAACTCGAAGCGCTGGGCCAGGCTCTCCAGCAAACGCCGCTGCGCCGTGCTCTCGCCGAGCCTGCGTGCGAGCGCCTCCCGCGCGTTGCGCTCGGCGTCCTCCAGCAGCTTGCGCTTCGCGCCGCGTAAGGGGCGATGGAGCTTGACCCGCCGCCCCGCCTTGAGCGTGAGCGCCTCGGCGAGCAGCGGTGCCTCCTCCAACGGCCGGTTCACCAGAACGAGCGGTGGCGCCTCCCGCCCACTGTAGAACTGGCCAATGAAGGCGCGGAGGATCGCCTCGGGCGTGTCGTCGGCCCCGTGGCGCGGAAAGAACGCCCGATTGCCGTAGTTCTGGCCCGAGCGGAAGAAGAAGACCTGCACGCAGGCTTGGCCCGCCTCGTCGTGGATGGCGACGACATCGGCATCGCCCATGGACGGCAGGTTGATGCCTTGGCGCATCTGGATATGGGCGAGCGCCTTGATGCGGTCGCGATAGGCTGCGGCCGTCTCGAATTCGAGCGCCTCGCTCGCCGCTGTCATGCGATCGGTGAGGCGGCGCTGGACCTGCCGGCTCCGCCCGGCAAGGAAGGCCCGCGCCTCCTCCACCAGCACGTCGTAGTCGGCCTTGCCGATCCGGCCCACGCAGGGCGCCGTGCAGCGCTTGATCTGATGCTGCAGGCAGGGCCGGGTGCGGCTCTCCAGGACCGAATCCGAGCACGAGCGCAGCGGGAAGGCGCGCTGGAGCGCGTTGATCGTGAGGTCCACGGCGCCGGCAGACGCGAATGGGCCGAAGTAGTCGCCCTGCCCGCTCTTGGCGCCGCGGTACTTCGAGATCTGCGGCCAGCGATGGCCCCGGCGAAGCAGAATGTAGGGGAACGATTTGTCGTCTCGGAGCAGGATATTGTAGTGCGGCTTGAGCCGCTTGATCATGTTGCTCTCGAGCAGGAGCGCTTCGACTTCGCCCTCCGTCGTGGTCACCTCGACCGATGCCGTGGCCGCGATCATGCGTTGCAGGCGGACGGGCAGCGTGCGGAAGTTGACGTAGGTCGCGACCCGCTTCTTCAGGCTCTTGGCCTTGCCCACATAGAGCGGCTTTTCGTGCCGGTCGCGCATGCAGTAGACGCCCGCGCTCGCCGGCATGGTCTTCAACACCTTGCGCAGCGCCGCGACTCCGCGCTCGAGCGAGACTCCCGGGTCGGCAAGCGCCGCAGCATCGTCCGTGACGGACGTGGTCGGCCGCTCGATCTGCACGTCCACCATCGCGTCATCCGCCTGATGCGCCGCGTAGCCTGAGAGATAGTCCCTGCCCCGCCACCCGTCAACGCGCAGCCCGGCGCCTCGCGCCTATCGGAATGGAAGCGGAGGCCCCGGCAACGTCACGAGTTGTGAGTCAGGGAGACCCGGCGCCACATGCAGATCTTCGTTCTGGGCGCAGCGGTGATGGGGATCGCGGGCGCCATGCTCACCACCCTCGACGGGCAGTTCACGCCGGGCAGCGACCAGCCGCTCCGCTTCACCTTCCTGATCTGGGTGATGGTGATCGTCGGCGGCCCGCGACACGCGCAGAACATAATCTTAAAGCGGGATTCGCCGGGATTAAGTGGGATTAAGTGGGATAAGTGGGATTCTGCGAGACAGCGCCGCGCACGCCCGCAGGGTCGTGGGCGCGGCATATGGGGTCGCGGGCGTAAGAGCATGGTCGCGCACGCAGACAAGATTACGCACGTGGTCGCAAAGCGCCGCGCAAACAACAAACCCACCTCTCCCTGTCCCTCTCCCCCCTGAAGGGCGGAGAGGGTACGTAGACGGCGCCGCCCGTTCTCCCTCTCCGCCCCCGAGCGCCGCAAGGCGCGAAAGCCAAGCTCGCGGAGCGAGCGCCCGGCGCTTGAGGGAAATGAATGAGTGGCGGAGAGGGCTGGGGTGAGGTGGGGGTGTCTTTTCTCTCGCTCCATATGGCGTGATTGTGGCGCCGGCAGCGCGTGCCGGGCTGCAGCGGGGGCGGAGCCCCACGCCTCACCCCGGTCCGCTCCACGCCGAGGGGCAGAAGGGAGGGTCGGTCGGCCAGATTCGGCCTTCCGCCTCCCGCCGCCTCAGGTCGGCATCGCGCGCTATGCGCGCGTCCCATGAATCGCGCGCCCCGCGCGCGTCACATACATCCGGCGCCCCGCCGGCGTCCCCCACATCATGCGCCCCGTCGTCGGCAGGCGAATCGGGCGCCGGCTCCGGCGGGGTGACGGGAGAGTCCTCGGCAGAGGCGGCGGCCCACCCGAATGCCGGCGCGCCTGTGCGCCCAGGGAAGAACTGCCCCTCGAAGGCCCGGCGGACGGTCTCGACCCGTTCGGCATGCGTCATAGTGGCCGCGCGCGCAGCCGGTCCGGCATGCGCGGCAGCATCGGCCTTCGCCTGCTCGCGCTCGACGCGGAGCCTGTCGGCGCTTTCGATGCGGTGGAGCGCGAGCGCAAGGCGGGCGAGGTCCTCCGTCGCCACCGGCTCCGTGCGCGCGCCGAGCTCGGCCATCGTGCGGAGCGCCAGCGTTCGCAGGGTCTCGATTGCGATGAGGGCGCTAAGCCCTTCGGCACCGGGCTCCCGTGTGCGCACCCATTCCTCGGCAAAGCGGTCGGTCTCGCGCTGCAGGCAGATCAGGCCGTCCGTGCGCTCGGCCCAGCAGCCCTCGGCGGGTCGCGCAGGCGCGCAGCGTCGTGCGCGCGGGATCGAAGGCGAACGGTCGCCGCCCCGCGAACGGACGCGCTCGACGATATCGTCCATGGTGGCGCCGTCCTCGATCGCCGCGGCCACGGCGTCCTGGATTGCGGCCGGCAGCGGCTCGGACGCTGCGCCCCCGCCCATCGCACCTGCCGTGCTCCGCGTGCTCCCGCACTGCGTCGCGCGGATACGCGCGCGGGAAGATGATCGACCCATCGCGCGATCCTGGCGCGCACGCAGCGCGCCGTGCACCGCACCATGGTCCGTCGCCCGCGCCCGAGTCGCGCGAGCCTGAAAGGTCTCGCGCGCGGCATATGGGGTCGTGCGCGCGGCATAATGAGTCCCGCGGGCCTGAGTCGCCCGCGCCCGCAGGGTCGTGGGCACATGAGCAAGGTCCCGCGCGCAGATGAAGAGGCAATCGTCCGGCGAAGGCCGCAGGCTATGCGGCCACGGCCTGTTGCCGGCGATTTGCCAATTCAGGCCCGCGCGGCGGAACGTCTGCCCGGGGTGTCAACGGTGGCGGGAATATGTATCGGCACGAATGTCGGAGCCGACGCAGTCGACTCGCTGAGGAGTTATGCCCGATTTTGGGTGACGGCGTGATCAGGCGGCGGCGCGAGTTTTGGTTTCGTCGATCTGCATACCGTCTTTGAATCTCACACCTTCGATGACCTTGGGCAACTGATTGTTTCCCATGAGCCGCCGCCAGGTCTTGCTGGCGGTAGTGATCAGCTTGAAGACCATGGCCAGAGTTGTCCCGTGAGACAAGCAGCCCTTGGTGCGCACGGTGCGGTGGCGGACGGTAGCGAAGACGCTTTCGATGGGGTTGGTCGTCCTGATATGCCGCCAGTGCTCGGCCGGGAAGTCGTAGAAGGCCAGCAAGGCGTCGCGGTCCTTTGTCAAGCAGGCGACGGCTTGGGGGTATTTGGCGCCGTACTTGGCGGCGAAAGTATTCATCGCCCTCTCGGCCTCGGCGCGGCCATCCGCCATCCAGATATCATGCAGGGCAGCTTTGGCGGCCGTTTGTCGCGACTTCGCCAGCTTGTTCAAGACATTGGCTGTCTTGTGGACCCAACAGCGCTGGCGGCGGGTGTCGGGAAAGATCTCCTCCAGCGCCTTCCAGAAGCCCAGAGCGCCATCGCCGATGGCGAGCTCGGGACCAGCCCGCGCCCGCGCAGGCATGCCAGCAACTCACGCCAGCTCTGGGCGCTCTCGCGCACCCCCGCCTGGAAGCCCACGAGTTCCTTGCGTCCCTCCGGCGTGGCGCCGATGAGGACCAGAATGCATTGCTTTTCGTCCTCCAGCCGACCCTGGAGATAGATGCCATCGGCCCACATGTAGACGCAGCGTCGGGCCGACAGGTCGCGCCGGCGCCAGCGCTCGTGCTCGGCCTCCCACTCCGCCTTCAGGCGGCCGATCACCTGCGCCGACAAGCCAGAGGCGTCCTTGCCGAGCAACGCCTCCAGCGCCTCCTGGAAGTCCCCGCTGGACACGCCACGAAGATAGAGCGTCGGCAAAACCGCATCCAGCGACCGCGTCCGCCGCGCGAAACGGGGCAGAATGGCCGACGTGAAACGGATGCGCTCTCCTCCGACGCTGGCACGGTCCCGGACCTTCGGGCGCCGCACAGACACAGGACCAATGCCAGTCAGGATCGCCCGTTCCGGCCCGTGGCCATGACGCACCAGGCGCCAGCGGCCGTCTTCGGTCTTCAGATGTTCATGCGCCGCCAGCACGGCGGCAACCTCCGCTTCAATGGCCTGTGCCAGGAGCTCGCGAGCTCCGGCGCGGAGTACTGCGGTCAGCGGATCGGCCGTCACCCCTGGATGGTGCAGCGCGACAACACTATCTTCCGTCATGGCGTATCACTCCTTGCTTGAAGACCGGGAGGCTTCGTCACCCCCCACGATACGCCACCTCCTTCTCTCAGCCCGTCACCCACTCTCGGCCATAGCTCCTCGCTGAGATCTCCCGGCGGTTGAGCGTCGAGCGCGCGGTGCACAGCGCACTGAGAAACAGTCCATGGGCTTGGGCATTTGCCTTCAACGTCTGCCCTTGTTGACGAGCGGCCCGCAGATGGTCGAGCCAGAAGTATTCGCACCGCCGGAGACGAGCTGATTGGGGGTAGTGCCTCAGTTTGAAATCTGCTTCTTGTAGTGACCGCGTGGGCCGGGCTTCGGTGCGCGCTCGTCCATGATCCGCACCAGATCGTCCATGTCCCACACTGTCTCACTCAGACCCGCTGCCATCGCAGGGGTGACGCGCAGGGACTTGTGGATGCGGATGAAGTTGTACCAAACGGTGTAGAGCGCAACCATGTGCACATGGTTTTCGAACTTCTTTGAGAACGCATTGGTCAGCCGCGTGAAGCGGCGCATCGGCATCCGCATCGTGAGGTTCTGGCGCTCAACATGGCTGGTCGAGACGTAGGCCGAATCGGGCGAGCCCTCTACGCGGCGCTTCTTGGCGCCGGTGCATACCGAAGGGCTGTATTTACGCTCGTGGCCCTTCTGCCCCGTGGGCTCGCCGTACAGCTTCACCAACTGCGCATAGTCAACATCGCCACCGAACGCGCCCTCAACGGCCTCCAGGTACGCCCTATGGCCGTCCGTGGTCAGTTGGACGCGGTTCGCCAGCCGGGCGCGCAGGTCGTCGATGAAGGCAATCGCGTACTCGCCGTCGCGCCCGCCCACCAGCCATGAGACGATCAGCTTGGAGTCGCTGTCCAGCGCGGTCCAGGTCCACGTGTCGCCAGCCTCATCGGGTGCCGCCTTGGCGCTCGCGACGTTCTTCTGCTTGGCGTACGTGAACGACCAGACCTCATCGCACTGGATGCGGCGGGCGGTCACGTCTTGCAGAAGCTCATCATGCAGATCGGCGCAGACCTTGCCTGCATCGACCAACAGCTTGGCCACAGTGTTGTAGCTCACATCGGCCAGCCGAGCGGTCGCCCGCATGGACTGCCCTTCACAGAGCATCTTGAGGATCAGGGAGCGGGTCTTCAGAGGCAGCTTATTCATGCTCCTAATATATGCACTCGTATGCTTAGCGTCAAGCGTTACTTTCCGTTTGACCATATGTGTAAGAATGTAATTGACGCCGGTGCGCTCAGCTGATACATGGTCAGCCTGCTATGGACATCGAGTTTGACGACGATGATCTAGACCGACTGGAAACCGATCCTCGCTTTGACGGCGGGCTTCCGCCTGGAGCGGTGAAGGGGTTCAGAAAGGCCATGCAAGCCATACGCGCCGCCGTGGACGAACGCGACTTATATCCCCTGCATGGCCTGAGACTGGAAAAGCTAAAGGGAGACCGAAAGGGGTACCACTCACTTCGATGCAACGACCAATACCGCCTAATCGTGAAATTCGATGGGGAGGGACGAGACAGAAAGGTGAAGATCATCGAGGTTGTGGACTACCATTAGTATGGGAGGATGCGATGACTGATAGAGTTCCTGCTGAGGTGTTTCCTCCTGGGGAGTTTTTGCGCGATGAACTTGAGGCGCGCAATTGGACGCAGGGCGAGTTTGCTGAGATTATTGGTAGATCCCAGCGACTAGTAAACGAAATTATCTCTGGCAAGCGAGGCATAACACCCTCTACCGCAAAAGAGTTAGCGGCGGCACTGGGTACTAGTCCGTATTTTTGGCTGAACTTGGAGGCCTCGTATCGGCTCGACAAATCGGACCCGGCCCCTGATACAATATCTCGCTCAGCAAGATTGCGGGGCCGGTTCCCCGTTCGGGACATGATCAAGCGTGGTTGGATTGAGGCGTCAGATAATCCCGATGTTCTAGAAACTCGTGTTCTTAATCATTTTGATCTGAACTCTATTGATGGCACTATCTCGTTCTCCCACGCTGCACGTAGAACGGCGAGCCAGGAAGAGCGTTTGACGCCAACACAGTGGGCATGGCTATTCCGGGTTAAGCAGTTAGCACACGCCCTGCGCGTCCCCGCTTATTCCGCGAAAAGTCTTCGTGCGGCTCTAGGTGAGCTTGAATTTCTGATGCAAGAGCCAGAAGAGGCGCGTCATGTTCCAAGGATACTCACTGATGTTGGTGTGCGGTTTCTTGTGGTGGAGCCTGTCCCAAGGTCTAAGATAGAGGGAGTGTGTTTTTGGCTAGAAAACAAATATCCCGTGGTAGGTCTATCGATGAGGCTTGATCGCATTGATAATTTTTGGTTCAACCTACGGCACGAATTAGAGCATGTGCTAAATAAGGACGGCAAGTTCGTTCCGGTTGTGGATGAACCAGAAGACTTGTCGGGGTCTGCAGGTCAGTCAGAAGAGGAACGGTTGGCCAACGAGGCTGCGGGGGAGTTTTGCGTGCCGCAGGCAGAGATGAGTGACTTTATTGATCGGTTAGACCCAGCGTATTCTACCGAGCGCCTCATCGGCTTTTCTAGGTTAATGAGGCGCCACCCTGGAATCGTAGCTGGACAGCTTCAGAAGAGAACTCAACGGTGGGAGCTCTTCAGACGTTTTCAGGCCAAGATCAGACACATTGTTACCGAATCTGCATTAACAGACGGTCACGGTTACACTGTACAGGTCAGGTAAGGAGAAGACAATGGCATCCTATAGCAAACAAATGCAGCGTATCGTCGCAGAATACCGAGCTTCTGGTGAGCCGTGGCCAGCATCGACTAAGACAATCGCAGCGCGGGCGATTGACAACGGTAAATGGGAACTACCGCAGTCCGCAGTACTGGCAAAGTGTGCGGAGGATATTTCCCGGGCCATGCGGGAAGAATATATTACGGACGCCCAGGGCCGCCGGGTCAGGGTCAAGCATCCTGCTACAGTAAGGCGTGGTAGCGAGCAACTGGTCCTCTGGGATGATCTGCGAACGGCTACACGCGAGCATATGAAACTATCGTTTCAGCAACGTCGTCAACAGATTGTAGGAGACTGTCGCCAGCTCAAAATCGACGTTGACAGCTATAATGATCGCCACCCAAGCGTGGAGCCGATTCAGATGATCTTCGACTTTACGAGAGACTTGGCCGAAATCGAGGCCGCAGCATAGCTATTTGGATTTGCGCCACCTCGCTTCCGCTGCGAGGTGCGCGATCTCGGATCGCTGCTCAGGGGTGAGCTTCCTAGCCCGCGCCTTGCCGCCCTTCGCACCCAACGCCTTCGCAGCCGGGTCCTTGCCGTCGTCCTCGCACTCTTCCTCTTCCTCGCCGGTGGCGATGCGCATGACCTTGACGGCGTTGCCGATCACATCGGCGGGGCGCTTCTGACCCTGCGGCCCCTTGGGCATGTGACCCTCCCGTGCTTCCCGCTAAGCATATAGGATGCGAGGGCGGGCCGCGACAGGTCAGATTTCAAACTGAGGCACTACTTGGTTTGCGCCGGCATCGGATTCCAGTAGGCTGCCCGGCAGACTGGCATAGACTGGCCGCGAACCGCGCCTGTCACCTGCCTTCTGCGCCGGTAGGGGATTTGCGCTTCGCAAACCGAAATGGAGGAGGTCCTAGCCCATGTACAAATTTGCTCTCGCATTTCTGGCCGCCGCCGTGGCTTTGGCAGGGTCTGCCAGCGCCCAGGAAGACATGCCATTCGCGCTTGACTGGAAGTTCGAAGGTCCCTCCGCGCCGTATTTTGCGGCCATCGACAACGGCCATTTCGAAGCCGCCGGCCTCAACGTCGAGATCTCCGCCGGCCAGGGCTCCCTGGATGCCATCCCCAAGGTCGCCACCGGTGCCTTCCCGATCGGCTTCGCGGACATCAACTCTCTGGTCAAGTTCCTGGACCAGAATCCCGGTGCACCGGTCATCGCGGTCATGATGGTCTATGACAAGCCGCCTTTCGCCGTCGTCGGCCGCAAGAGCCTCGGCATCATGGTGCCGAAGGACCTCGAGGGGCGGGTGCTCGGAGCGCCTCCGCCGGATGGTGCCTGGGCCCAGTTCCCGGCCTTTGCCACTGCCAACGACCTCGATATCGACAAGATCACCGTCGAGCCCGTTGGTTTCCCAACCCGCGAGCCGATGCTCGCAGAAGGCAATGTGGATGCCGTTACAGGCTTTTCCTTCTCGTCCTTCCTGAATCTCGTCCGCCTCGGCGTACCGGAGGACGACATTTCGACCATACTGATGGCGGATTACGGTCTCGCGCTCTACGGGAACGCGATCATCGTAAACACCGATTATGCGGCAGCCAACGCCGACAAGGTTACAGGCTTCATCACGGCGGTGGCGAAAGGGTGGAAGGATGCCATCGCCGATCCGGCGACGGCCATCGAGTCGCTCGTGAAGCGGAACCCCGCCGCCGATGCGGCGCTTGAGACTCGTCGGCTTCAGCTTTCCATCGACGCCAATGTGCTCACGGACTACACGAGCGCCAACGGAATCGGCGGCATCGATTCTGCGCGCTTGGAGAAGGCGCTGATGCAGATCGCGGAGAGCTACGAGTTCCAGAACGAGCCGGACGCTTCGCTCTATTTCACGGATGCATATCTGCCTGCGGCTGAAATGAGGATGCTCCAGTAGCCTGACCGCGGCAGAGTATGCTGCATCCGCCGGCCGGGGAGGCGGATTCGGTGGGAACAACCTCTCCGGCCGGCGGCCAAGCGCAGGGTGCCGGCCTGTCAGCGGGCGGCCTCGTATGGATGCCCTGATCGACATAAGGGACGTCAAGCTTAGCTATGAGACTGAGGGCGGAAGGCTGCCCGTTCTCGATGGCGTCGAGATGCAGGTTCCCGAGGGCGGCTTTGTGGCCGTGGTCGGCCCGTCCGGTTGCGGCAAGTCAACCCTCACGCGCTTGATCGCCGGCTTGCTGAAGCCGGATGCGGGCGAAGTCTGGCTGCACGGGCAGCGGGTTACGGGCCCGAAGTCCTCGGTCGGAATGGCGTTCCAGAACCCGGTCCTGCTTGAATGGCGTTCCGTACTGCGGAACGTGACACTGCCGCTCGAGCTCGTGGCCCCGCGGATGCCGAAGCGGGAGAAGGAGGAGCGCGCGCGGCATCTTCTGACCCTCGTCGGCCTCGAGGGATTTGAGGACAAGCGGCCGAGTGAGCTTTCGGGCGGCATGCGCCAGCGCGCTTCGCTTTGCCGTTCAATCGTGCACAAGCCGGAAGTGCTTATCCTCGACGAGCCTTTCGGGGCGCTGGATGCGTTCACGCGCGAAGACCTCTGGCAGACGATGCACAAGGTGAAGTCGGAGGAGCCGTTCACCGGCGTAATGATCACACACGATCTTCGAGAATCGATCTTTCTGGCGGATGCGGTGATCGTGCTTTCCGGCCGTCCGGCGGTCACGCAATACACGATGGAGGTCCCGTGGAAGGGCGAACGGGATCTCGGCCGCCTCTACACCCCGGAGGCGACAGAAATGCTGGGGGAACTTCGGCACCAGATTGAGATCGCGCAGGGCAGGTCCCCACGGGAGGCGGCCGTATGAACTGGCGCGTTTTTGCGCCGGTTTTCGCGCTCGTCGTGGTCGGCCTGTTGTGGGAGGCCCTGGTGTGGGTGAATGACTGGCCGAACTACAAGATGGCCTCACCCTCGGATCTTGGACCTGCCTTCTGGAAGTTCCGCTGGCTATTCCTCGAGTACGGATGGGACACGCTGTGGCGAACCGTGGCGGGGCTCGTACTGTCCGTGTTCGCCGGCGTGCTTCTCGGCATGATCATGGGACTGAACCGGACCATGCGGGATGCGCTTTACCCGTTGCTTGTTGGCTTCAACGCCATACCCAAGGCGACCGTCGTCCCCATCATCGCGCTGCTGTTTGTCGGCCTTCACGACATGAACACGATCCTGATTGCGTTCCTCATTTCCTTCTTTCCAATCGCCGTTTCCGTCTCGATCGGCCTGTCCACGCTCGAGCCGGAATACCGTGACATCCTCGCCGCGCTCGGCGCGTCCCGCTTCACGATCTTCTGGAAGATCGCGCTTCCGAAGACCCTGCCGGAGTTCTTCGGGGCTCTCAAGGTCTCGGTAACGCTTGCCTTCATTGGCACGAACCTGATGGAGATCGTGGAACCGCATGGACGCGGACTTGGCCATCTATTCGACAGCGGCAAGATCAGCGCGAACTATCCCCTGATGTTTGCTGTGCTCATTGCGCTCGCGGCCCTTGGTATTGTGCTCTTCTACGTCGTCGTGGTGCTGGAGCGCATCTTCGCTGGCTGGGCTGAGCGCTCACCGACATGACTCGCTTTGAAATTCACCGGACTAACGCGGTGTTTCGGCCCGTGTTCAGGCGGCCAATCGCCAGTCGCGATTCCGCTTGCTGCTTGAGCGTGGCTGGCTTGACCCGGTGCTGTCGCCACCGCCATCGTACGCCTCCGGTGAAGACCGCACCTCCCGTGGGTTGCATTCGCCATGATTTTGGTGATCGGCGGCTGGCCGGCGGGGTGGTTGTCGGGAGTTGGCGGGCCGCCAGAGGTTGAAGGTTATGCGGCCAAGGCCTGTTGCCGGTCGGCCTTCCAGTGCCAGGGGAGGAGCTCGTGCAGACGGGTCTGCGGCTTCTCCGCGATACGGTTGAGGACATCGGCGAGCCAGGCTTGCGGATCGACGTCGTTGAGCTTCGCGGTGCTGATGAGCGTGTACATGACAGCGGCCCGCACGCCCCCGCGGTCCGAGCCGGCGAACAGCCACGATTTGCGTCCGAGACAGATACCGCGCAGCGCCCGCTCGGCGGCGTTGTTCGTAAGGCAGATGCGGCCGTCGTCGAGGAAGCGTGCGAAGCTGCCCCAGCGCTTCAGCATGTAATCCATGGCCTTGGCCACGGCGGCGTGACGCGAGAGCCCGGCGCGCTCCGTCCGCATCCAGTCCTCAAGCTCTGCGACCAGCGGCGCGCTCCGCTCGCGGCGCACCGCATGCCGATGTCCGGCGGGCTTGCCGTTGATCTCGCGCTCGATGTCAAACAGCGCGTCGATCCGCTTCACGGCCTCCAGCGCCAGCGGTGAGATCGGCGGCGCGCGCTTGCCGCGCCTCTTGTTCGCCGCGATGTCGGCGAGCTCGTAGAACTTGCGCCGTCCATGACTCCAGCAGAGCGCCTCGGTGACGGGTCCCGGCGAGCGGCCAGGCGCATAGAGCCGATTGTACGCGAATTGCCCCCGCTACCGCCTCGCTCCACCACTACCGGGGACGCTAACTCGCTGGGTCCGAGCAGTTTGCCAGTGACCAGCAGAGTTTCACCGAGCGCAAGCTCTCGGGAAGCGAAGGCGTGGCTAGGGTCTTGCGTTCGCTCTTCCTACTGGCCGGCGCTGCCGAACGACAAGAATTTGGTGAAGCTCTCAATTTCGGTGATGACGCCAACGGATGCCGGGAGCGGACACAAGTTTGAATCCGACCGCTTGCGATACGATGACAGGGCCTCGGGCTCCGGTTCTAGTCGTTCTAAAAAAGCATGCAGAGTAAACAGGTTAGAAAGCGTTTTGCATGCGGCTGCGACCGTCCTGGCAAGAGACGTATGAACGGGCAGATTTGAAGGGATGTTCGCAGACGGACCGGCCAGCGAGGCCTGTTGCGCTGACCGTCTGCCGCGCTCCTGCGCCAGGTCGCGCACCGCGGTTTCCAGCATCCGGAACGCCGAAGGGTCCCGATCTTCGTGCGCCTCTACTGTGCGCCGCTCGACGGATGACGGGCGGCGGGGACCGGGGCCGACGGCGGTAGACCCCTGCCGGGCAGAGGGCGTACGGGCTCGTCACCCCCCGTTCGTCGTGCTACGGTTCGGGCAATTGGCCGGGAGAGCCGTCTGGGACATTCCGGTTGACCGACGTCGTGAGAGACGTCGAAGGCGCCTCCCGCCAAGAAACTCGAGAACCGAGAAAAGGGGAGTGCGGATCATGAACGATCGTGATCACGAGGCACGTCAGTCGATCCAAGCGCAGGTCGCGGCCGACCGGAGGAACTGGCTGAGTCGGCGCCGGTTCCTGCAGGCGACCACGGCGGCGGCGGTCGGCGCCATCGCGGCGACCTATGAGCCGAAGGACGTCTTCGCCGATGTCGGCGGCCAGATCACCCTCTATTTCGGCGAGGGCAAGCGATGGGGGGATACCCAGCGGGCGGTGCAGCCGCTTTTCAACAAGGTCTACCCCAATGTCGAGGTGAATTTCGCGGGTCAGCCGATCACCGACTTCTTCCAGACCGTGATCGCCCGCATGGCGGTCAAGTCGGCGGACTTCGACTGCACCTATATCGACTGGGGGCGTTTTCCCGCCATCCACGCCACCGGCGCCATGGACTCGATCGAGGATCACCTCGCGGGCGATCCCGGCTGGCGCGACGATTACCTCACCGATGTGCCCAAGCAGGTCAGCGACCTCTATCGCATCCCGTCGGGAAACGGCGAGCTTCACGGCCTGACCGACGACGGCAACGTCATGACGACCTTCTACCGCAAGGACGTCCTGGACAAGGCGGGCATCGCTCTTCCGATGACCTGGGACGACGCGATCAGCGCAGCGAAGGAGCTGCATGCGCCGGATCGGAATCAGTACGGGTTCGTCTCCTGCTTCCAGCGCGGCGCCTGGGCCGGCACCGTCTTCTGGGGTGTGCACGCGACCTGCGGCGGCTGGTGGTTCGACAAGATGGAGCCGGGCGGGTGGAACCCGATCTTCTCGAGCGAAGCCGGCTACGAGGCGATGCGCGTCATTCAGCAGCTCATGGAATACGCGCATCCGGTGAGCTTCAACGCCACCGAAGACGAGGTCAACAAGGCCTTCGCCCAGGGTCACGCGGTCTACGGCCCGCTGTGCTGGGGCACCGCGGTGCTGAACGACCCGACCTTCACCGAATTCCACGACGTGATCTATGTCGATCTGCCGCCTGCGGGTAAGAGCCCGGGCAGCGGTCACAAGCCGCAGATGGGCGGGCTCGGCCAGTTCATCAACTCGGGCGGCGAGAACAAGGAGGCCGCCTTCGCCTGGATGCAGTACTTCAATTCCGGCGATTACACCGATCCGGCGATCGGCGACGTCAAGGTTGCGGCGGGCGCGCAGCCGGCGCGCGCCTCGATTCTGGAGCGTAACCAGCACCACAATTTCCTTGCGGGCCTCTATCGCGCCTTCCCGTACACCGTGCCCTATCTCATGCAGATCCCGGAGGCGAACGCCATCCAGGCGCTCATGGGCGAGGAGTGCGCCGATTTCGTCAATGGCGAGAAGGATATAGATGCGGCGCTCAAGTCCATGGACGACCGCACCAGGCGGCTGATGGAGGATAGCGGCTATTACGGCTAGCGGCGCAGGCCTGCGCTCGATCCGGCGCCCGATCTAGCCGCGTGAGGGGGCCGGGGCGCACTGCCTCGGCCCCCCGGCGCCTGCCGCTCGCGCGAGGGAGAGGACGATGGCCGTGTTGCCGGCGGTGCGCCAGAGGACGGATGACCGGCGGCGGTCAGGGCTGAGGGTGGTTCCATGAGGGCACTGATCCAGCGGGTCGCCGAGGCCCGCGTCGACATCGACGGCGAGACGGTCGGCCGCATCGACGCGGGGCTCCTGGTCCTCGTCTGCGCGATGCAGGGCGACGGCGACGGCGAGGCCCGCCTGCTCGCGCGCAAGATCGCCAACCTGCGCATCTTCGAGAGCGAACCAGGGAAGATGAACCTCTCGGTCCTGGCGAGCGGCGGTGGCGCGCTGGTGGTCAGCCAGTTCACCCTCGCCGCCGACACGAGCCGCGGCAATCGGCCCGGCTTCTCGCGCGCCGCCCCGCCCGATGAGGGAAAGCGGCTCTACGAGCTCTTCACCGCCTCCCTCGCCGAGCACGGGGTCACGACCGCGACCGGGCGCTTCGGGCAGGTGATGAAGGTCCACCTCGTCAACGACGGCCCGGTCACGATCTGGCTGGATACGGCGGGCTGACCCGGCTTTCCCACCACGGTCACGGTTTGCGCGGCGCCGTCCGGCCGAGAGGGCAGGAGAGGGGTGCGGCGCGTCGTGCGTCGAAGCACGGCAAGCATTCGGCGGGGGCCGCGAGCTATGCGGCGAGGTCCTGTTGCCGATCGGCCTTCCAGGACCAGGGCAGGAGTTCGTGCAGACGGGTCTGCGGCTTCTCCGCGATGCGGTCGAGGACATCGGCGAGCCAGGCTTGCGGATCGACGTCGTTGAGCTTCGCGGTGCCGATGAGCGTGTACATGACAGCGGCCCGCACGCCCCCGCGGTCGGAGCCGGCGAACAGCCAGGCGCGTCTTCCGAGGGCGATACCGCGTAGCGCTCGCTCGGCGGCGTTGTTCGTAAGGCAGATTTGACCGTCGTCGAGGAAGCGCGCGAAGCTGCCCCAGCGCTTGAGCATGTAATCCATCGCCTTGGCCACGGCGGCGTGGCGCGAGAGTGCGGCGCGCTCCATGCGCATCCACGCCTCGAGATCAGCGACGAGCGGCGCGCTTTTCTCCTGGCGCACCGCGAGCCGCCGCTCGGCGGGCTCGCCGTTGATCTCGCGCTCGATGTCGAAGAGCGCATCGATCCGCTTCACGGCCTCCAGCGCCAGCGGTGAGATCGGCGGCGCGCGCTTGCCGCGCCTCTTGCCCGCCGCGATGTCGGCGAGTTCGTAGAACTTGCGCCGGCCGTGAGCCCAGCAGAGCGCCTCGGTGACGGGTCCCGGCGATCGGCCGTGCTCGTAGAGCCGCCTGTATCCGGCATAGGCGTCGGCCTGCAGGATCCCGGCGAAGGTCTGCAG
Source organism: Alphaproteobacteria bacterium (assembly GCA_965262755.1). GTDB lineage: Bacteria > Pseudomonadota > Alphaproteobacteria > UBA828 > UBA828 > WTGU01. The sequence goes on from OZ253557.1 coordinate 5,380,706, forward strand.
ATGCTCGACCGGGTGATCGCCCGAGCGGTCCCGCGCGTAGCGGAACAACGCCGCAGGCGGGCCCGGACCGCCGAAGGGCGCGTCGTCGCGCACATAGACCCAGGCTCGCGCCGTGTCGGTCTTGCCCTTGGCCAGCACCGGTACCGGGGTGTCGTCACCGTGCAGACGCTCTGCCGCCAGCACGTGGGCCGCGATCAAGTCATGCAGCGGCTTCAGCGCCACAGCACACGCGCCCACCTGGTCGGCCAATGTCGACAGGCTCAGATCGACGCCCTCTCTCGCGTAGCGGTCCCTCTGCCGGTTCAGAGGCAAGTGCTGCCCGTACTTCTCGAAGAGGATCGTCGCCAGCAGGTTCGGCCCCGCCCAGCCGCGCGGTGTCGCGTGGAAGGGCGCCGGCGGCTGCGATATCCGCTCGCAGTCCCGGCAGGTGAACTTCTCCCGCACCGTCTGGATCACCTTCCACCGGCGCGGGATGACCTCCAGGGTCTCCGTCACGTCCTCGCCGATCTTCGACAGCCGCTCCGATCCGCAGCACGTGCAGGACGCAGGCCCCGGCACCACCACGCGTTCGCGCGGCAGATGCTCGGGGAAGGGCTTGCGCGACGGCTTGCGGCGGACGAACCCGCTCACCTCGGTGCTCCCGGCCGCAGCCTTCCCGGCCGCCAGCTCGTCCTCGGTCGCGCTCGCAGTGAGCTCGTCGAGCGCGAGTTCCAGCTGGTCGAGAAGACGCTCCTTGCGCTCGGACCGCCGGCCGTACAGCGCGCGACGCAGCTTCTCGATCATCAGGGTCAAGGCGGCGATCTGCGCCTCGGCCGCCGCCGCTCGTGCCTCGGACGCCACCAGCGCAGCCTTCAGCCCCTCAGTGTCGTGCGAATCGGCGGCGGCCATGGTCAGCAGCGAATCACAGGCGCCGCCGCCCGGCAATTCCTGACCGGGTTCGCCCACGTCAGCCATGGTCAGGCGAAGCTCAACCGGCCCGCGACGGGCGCCAGGTCCGAACCGGGTTGCGCCAGTCGATCCCTTCCAACAAGTAGCCGAGCTGCGCCGCAGTGACCGACACCGCTCCGTCAGCCGGCGACGGCCAAAGGAACCGGCCACGCTCCAGGCGCTTGGCGTAGAGCGATATCCCCAAGCCGTCGTGCCATAGGATCTTGATCAGGTCGCCTCTGCGACCGCGGAACACATACAAATCCCCCGCATGGGGATCGCGTCCCAGGTCCTGCTGAACCTGAAGCGCCAGCGTGTTCATGCCGCGACGCATGTCCGTCACACCGGTCGCGAGCCACACCCGCACACCGCTCGGAACCGGGATCATCGCCGCTCCAGGACCGCAATCACACGCGCCAGCGCCGGACCGTCGACCGACCGGTCGACGATCACCCGGCGATCGCCCGCCAGCACGATCTCAATCCGGCCCGTCGCCGGTGAGCCGTCCACGGCAGCATCCTCGGATGGCGGGTGCATCGTCGCCGCACCGGCCTCGGGGTCTCCGGTACCGCCCTGACGACAACCGGCACGTACAGGCCCGTCCCGGCGGCGCGCTCAGGCGCGCGAAACAGCCGCCACCACCTGAACACCTGATTGGCGTTCAGGTTGTAGCGCTGGGCAACCATCGGCACCGAGACCCCCGGCTCATGGGTCTCCGCAACGATCTGACGCTTCTGCGCCTCGCTCCACCGCCGGCGACGGCGACCAACCAACCCGCCGCCATCTCCGCCTGACTTCTCCTCGGCAACCGACATCAGCTAAGTGTCCACCTGAATCGTAGTGGACACTTGCGAAGCACCCACTTCCCGATCGCTCACACTGCCAAAGCTCACGCAACGGGAACAGGCGGCCTACGCCGGAGTGAGCTGGCCTCGCTCTTTCGGACAGCCTGGCGGCTGATTTAAGGTGTATTCCGGTTGTTTCTCAGGCCGCCAGAATCCCTTTTGAACGATCTTCCTTTTGTTGCTGCTGCGCCTGTGGGGATGTGGGCAAGGCGCGGAGCGGCTTGTCCACATCCCCACAGGCGGGTCGGCGGTATGCCTCTGCCGGGGTTCGCCCGTCCAGCGCCGCGTGCGGCCTCTCGAGGTTGTAAAAGCGGACCCAATCACGGATCAGGCGCCGGGCCTGGAAGCCGTCGGCGATCTCGTGCAGGTAGACCGCCTCGTATTTGAGCGAGCGCCACAGCCGCTCGATAAAGATGTTGTCCATGCACCGGCCCCTGCCATCCATCGAGATCCGGATGCCCGCCGCCTGCAAGCGCCCGGTGAAGGCAAAGCTGGTGAACTGGCTACCCTGGTCGGTGTTGACTATCTCCGGCTTGCCATGCCGGGCCAGGGCCTCGTCGAGCGTGTCTGTGCGGAAGCTTGCGTCCAGCGTGTTCGACAGCCGCCAGGCCAGGACGTACCGGCTCGCCCAGTCCATGATCGCCACCAGGTAAAGGAAGCCGCGGTTCACCGGGATGTAAGTGATGTCGGCGCACCAGACATGGTTCGGCCGCTCGATCGCCAGACCCCGCAGCAGATAAGGGTAGATCCGGTGCTCGGGGTGGGGCGCGCTGGTGCGTGGCGCCCGATAGATCGCCTGAAGCCCCATCAGGCGCATCAGCCGAGCGGCCCGGCGCCGCCCGATGCGCTCGCCCTCGCGGCGCAGGTGAAGCGCCATCCGACGGGCGCCGTAAAACGGGTACTTCAGGAACAGCTTGTCGATCCGCCGCATCAGCAACAGCGTTTCCGCGCTCTCCCCCTTCGGCTCGTAGTAGAGCGAGGAGCGCCCGATCGACAGCAGGCGGCATTGCCGGCTCAGGCTCAGCGCCGGGTGGGCGCGCACCATCATCGCGCGGCGCTCCGACCGGCTCATCGACCGGACCCGCGCGACAAAAAATCCCGCTCCACGATCAGCTCCCCGATCTTGGCGTGAAGATCGCGGACCTCGCTCTCATGGTCCCGGACCCGCCGCTCGGCACCCTTCGAGAACACCTCGACCAGACCCTCGATCGCCTGGCGCTTCCATGCGCCCACCTGGTTCGGATGAACCTGGTGCTGCGAGGCGATCTCCTGCAGCGTCCGGTCGCCGCGAAGCGCCTCCAGCGCCACCTTCGCCTTCAGTACTCCCGAAAATCGACGTCGTTTGCTGCTCATCTGCATTCCTGCTTATCCCTGACATTCATCCTGCGATGAGGAGGCGATAGGGCATGGGCTGGGTTCGTGCGGCGCTGTGGACGACCCGCGGGATCATTGTCTGGAGTTGATAGCGCCGGTTGTAGCGCCAGGCGAAGCTGGCGAGATAGCGTCCGGCATGGTCGGGGCCGAGCTTGCGATAAGTCCCGGTGATCGCGCTCTTGATGTTGCCGAGCGTCGTGTTCACCCATTTGAACGATGCCATGCGGGCCGCCTGTCGGCCCGACCCGGTGCGGATCGCCTGGTGGCTGCAGGCGGCTTCGTCGAGTGCGCTCCAGCAGCCCAGGCCGTCCGTCACAACCGCCGCTCCGGGGGCCCAGCCAGTGCTTGGCGCCGCGCGCGATCTCGCGCTTGCGGAAGCCCTTGACCGGCGCCAGCTTCAGCTTGCGCGGGCGCCCCTCGGGACTGGTCGAGACCGCCGCCACGAAGGGCGTCTTGCCCGCCGCGCCGCGGCCCCGCTTGCCGCCGGAGCGCACCCCGCCGAGATAGGCATCGTCCATCTCCACCCGCCCCGTAAGCCGTGTCTCCCCCTCGCGCCGCGCCATCACTGCCATGATCTTGTGCTTCACGGTCCAGGCCGTCGGCTGCTTGACCCCGAGACGGCGGCCGAGTTCCACCGACGAGATGCCGTTCTTCGCCGTCACGATCAGGTGGATGGCGGCGAACCACAGTGTCAGCGGCAGCTTGGTCGCGTGGAAGATCGTGCCCGCCGTGGGCGATGTCTGCTTCTTGCACCGGTTGCATTGATGAGAGACCCCGACCCGCCAGCACGCAATGCTCCCGATGGCCGCAGCAGGCGCAGACGAAGCCGTCCGGCCAGCGCAGCCGGACCAGCGCCGTGCAGCACTGCTCCTCGGTGCCAAAGGCCTCCCGAAACGCCTCGTCGCTCAGACCACGCACGCGCGATGCAACCTTGAACCCCATAACCGTGACCCCCTCATTCAGAACATATTGAGAACATACAGCCTCACATGCGATCGTGTCTTGGCACGTGGTGTAAGAGCGTTGCGCTCTACGCGGCTCCCGGCGGGTAGGGCCGGGACGTTCAGGCTGCCACGGTGGGCAGCGTGATGGGGACACCATCGCTCAGCGGAGCGATGGATTCCAGCGTCATGTATCTCCTTGAGACGGCCCACTCGTCGTTCTGCTCGAGAAGGATGGCGCCGACGAGCCGTGTGATGGCGGCTTCGTTGGGAAAGATACCGACGACGTTGGTGCGGCGCTTGACCTCGGCATGGAGCCGTTCGATCGGGTTTGTGGAGTGCAATTTCTGGCGGTGCTCCCTGGGGAAGCTCATGTAGGCGAGGACGTCGTGCTCGGCTTCGTCCATGAGAACGGCCAGCTTGGGCACCTTGGGCCTGAGCTGGTCGGCGACCTGGCGCCACTGGGCCTTCGCGCTGTCGGCGTCCTCCTGGGCGAAGGCGGTGGCGACGAAGGCGGAGACGACGCGCCGGCCCTGCTTGCCGGCATGGGCCAGCAGGTTGCGGGCGAAGTGCACGCGGCAGCGCTGCCATGTGGCGCCGAGGATCCGGGTCACCGCGGCCTTCAGACCCTTGTGGTCGTCGGAGATCACGAGCTGGACGCCGCGCAGACCGCGCCGGGCCAGCGAGCGCAGGAACTCGGTCCAGAAGGTCTCGGCCTCCGACGCGCCGATCGCCACGCCCAGGACCTCGCGGCGGCCTTGGTCGTTGACGGCCACAGCCACAGTCACCGCGACCGAGACGATGCGTCCGGTCTGGCGCACCTTCACATAAGTCGCATCCAGCCACAGATAGGGCCAGTCGCCCTCCAGCGGTCGATCGAGGAAGCCGTTGACCTTATCGTCGATCTCGCCGCACAGCCTGGAGACTTGGCTCTTGGAGATGCCGGACATCCCCATGGCCTGCACCAGGTCGTCGACCGAGCGGGTCGACACCCCCTTGATGTAGGCCTCCTGGATCACCGCAGCCAGCGCCTTCTCGGCCATCCGCCGCGGCTCCAGGAAGCCCGGGAAGTAGCTCCCCTTCCTCAGCTTCGGGATCTTCAGCTCGACCGTGCCGGCCCGCGTCTCCCAGGACCGGTCGCGGTAGCCGTTGCGGTGGGTGATACGATCCGCCGAGCACTCGCCGTGCCCGGCGCCGGTCAGGCCCTCGACCTCCAGTGCCATCAGTCGCTCGGCCGTGAAGCCGATCATCTCGCGAAGCAGATCGGCGTCGGAGCTCTTCTCCAAAAGCGCGCGCAGGGTCATCATGTCCTGGGTCATCGTGGTTCTCCTTCGGGTCAGGTTGGTTCGCACTAGCCCAACCCTAAACCGGAACCGCGATGGCCTCCGCTGTGGATAGCCGGCTTGCCTACGCCAGACCCTCGGCGGTCGCTACGGCAAGCCGCCTACCCACAGCTACCAGAGACTCCAACAACTGGACTTGCCCCGTTTCGGTGGACACCTGATCAGTTGGGAGAAAGGAGTCCACGATGCCGATGACACGTCCACCCTATCCATCCGGTTTCCGGGAGCAGATGGTCGAGCTGGTTCGCTCGGGCCGCTCGCCGGAGGAGCTGGCTCGGGAGTTCGAGCCTTCCGCTCAGTCGATCCGTAACTGGGTCGGCCAGGCCGACCGGGACGAGGGCCGCTCACATGACGGCTTGACCAGTGCCGAGCGCGAGGAGCTGCGACGGCTCAGGCGTGAGAACCGCCGGCTGCGCCAGGAGCGCGAGATACTGGCAAAAGCCGCGGCCTGGTTTGCTCGGGAGACCGGCTCGATCCCGTCCGGGTCTTCGAGTTCGTGAGAGCCAACCGGGCCTTCTATCCTGTCGCCACGATGTGCCGGCTGCTGGGGGTCTCCGCCAGCGGGTACTACGCGTGGCAAGGCCGGGCGCCGTCGGCCCGCGCCGAGAGCGACGGAGCAATGCTCGATCGCATCCGTGACATCCACCGCGCCTCGCGCGGGACCTACGGCACCCCCCGCGTTCATGCCGAACTCGTCGCTCAAGGCCACGCTGTGGGCCGCAAGCGGATCGCCAGATTGATGCGCCGTGCCGGCTTGAGGGGCATCAGTCGGCGCAAGGGGACACGGACGACGGTACGGGACGCGCGCACCCGAGCGGCACCGGATCTGGTCGAGCGCGACTTCACCGCCGACGCACCCGATCGGCTCTGGGTCGCGGACATCACCTACATCCCCACCTGGGCCGGGTTCCTGTACCTCGCCGTCGTGCTGGATGCCTTCAGCCGCCGCGTGGTCGGCTGGTCCATGGCCAACCACCTGCGCACACAGCTCGTGCTCGATGCCCTCGACATGGCGCTCTGGCAGCGTCGGCCCGACGGCGTGATCCACCATAGCGACCAGGGATCGCAGTACACCTCGCTCGCCTTCGGCAAGCGATGCCGGGACGCCGGCGTGCGCCCCTCCACCGGATCGGTCGGGGATTGCTACGACAATGCGATGTGCGAGAGCTTCTTCGCGACCCTCGAATGCGAGCTGCTCGAGCGCCGGAGGTTCCGGTCTCATGCCGAAGCACGGATGGCCGTCTTCGAGTTCATCGAGGGCTGGTACAATCCACGACGGCGCCACTCCGCCATCGGATATCTGTCGCCCGTCAACTACGAAAGGAGCCAGCTACCCCCCGCTCGCCCAAATCCATAACCGTCCACGAAACCGGGTCAACTCCAGGGACACGACCTCACATGCGGAGTGTCGCGGATAAGCAGGTCTGCATTTGTATGGACGCCTCCCGGATGGCAAGGACCGATGTTCGTGTGATGGGGCAGGCAGATTGCAGCTTTGTATTCGGCCTGTTTCTGCAGGAGTTGTCCCTGCTGGCCCTGATGGAATCCGCCGATCCGCGCCTCATTTCCTCCGTGGGCTCGTGGCCCTAATGCAGATTCAGGCTTGGCGAATCGCGGTCTGACCTGTTTGCCATCACGCCTCTCGTGCCTTGCGCAACCTTCCAGCATCTTTCTCCTTCGGTTCGTGTTCCCCGTCGCTAGCCCCGCCTACGCGGCCTGACAGACGAAGTTCGCGTGGTACGCCCGGTCATGGGCCAGCAAGGCCCAGATCGTGCGAGCCATCTTGTTCGCCAGTGCGACCGTCGCCACGTTCGCCGGTCGCCGCTCGGCCACGCGCAACGCCCATTCGGGCGGTGCCTTGCTGTTGGAGAACACCGACCGAGCTCCGTGAATCAGAAGCGTGCGCAGGTACGTGTCCCCGCGCTTCGAGATACCAAGCATGCGCACCCGCCCACTGGTGCCTTCGTGCCGAGGCACCAGACCTAGCCAGGCAGCAAACTCCCGTCCCGACTTGAATGCAGAGGGATCGCCCATCGCGGCCACCGCCGCAGTCGCGCTCAACACCCCAACACCGGGAATCTCCGCGATCCGCCGGCTGGCGGCGTTGTCCCGGTGCCATAGCTTGAGGCGCCGCTCGATCTCGCCGATCTCCTCGTTTACCCGGGCGACCCGCGCCCACTGCTCGCGGAGCGTCTCCACGACCATCGCAGGCAAGCGTTCCGACACCCGCTCCAGGGCCAAGGCCATGCCTCGCCTCATCCCAGCCCACCCCTGCGGCATCACCTCGCCGTACTCGGTCAACAGCCCACGCAGACAGTTGATTTGCGCGGTGCGGAACTTCACGAGCTGCTGGCGCATGCGATGCAGCGCCAGAATCGCCTGCTGTTCCTCGCTCTTGATCGCAACCGCCCTAACGCCCGGCTGCTGAGCCGCCGTCCAGATTGCGCGGGCGTCGTGCGCATCGTTCTTGTTGCCGCCGACGAAGGGCCGCACCATCTTCGCCGGTAGTAGTCTGACCTCGTGGCCGAGCTCCTTTAGACGCCGCGCCCAATGCTGCGAGCCGCCGCACGCCTCCATCGCGACCAAGCACGGTACGCGGTTGGCGAAGTGATCCAGGAACCTCGCCCGTGTCAGCTTCAGATCCACGATCTCGCCCGTCTCCAGGTCGACCCAGTGCAACTGGAACACTCGCTTCGCCGTATCCACGCCTACGACCGTTCTGCCAATCGTCATCTCGCACCCTCCGTTGGCCTGGGAAGACTCCGAATCTTCCCCTTCAGCACCTTGATGCCGTCGGCCCACGAGGGTCCACCTGGGCCCTCGCTCCGCTCGGCATCGGGAGTGGGAGGCGTCCATTCCATTTCCTCCGTCAGGCGGTGGAATACACCTTTAACGACCTGTCCGATTTTCCGGGGACACCTCATAGTTCGGCCTGAGGTAGCAGATGCACCAGATGATCTTTAGGTGTTTGATATTGTTTAGCTAACGGGGGTTAAGGCTCGGTATTGCGCGAGCTGCCGATTTAGAACATGATGAGAACATATTGGTTGCTTAATTGAGGATTGGATTGTGGCGCAGCACTTCTTGCTTTCGGCGGCCGCGCGAACGCTGTCGCTCAAGACGATCTTCTCCGAAGGTGAGGATGCGGCGTATCGGCGGTTCCGCCGGCTGCGCTGGCCCCAAACCGATGGGGCGCCGGTCTGCCCGGTATGCGGCTGCCTTGACATCTATGACCTGACGACGCGGCGCCGCTTCAAATGCGCTGCCTGTCACCACCAGTTCAGCGTCACGTCGGGCACGATCCTTGCCTCGTGCAAGCTCTCCTTCGTCGACCTGCTCGGCGCGATCTGCCTGTTCGTGAACGCATCAAAGGGGCTCTCGGCGGTTCAACTCTCCCGTGACCTCGACGTCCAATACAAGACCGCCTTCGTGCTGATGCACAAACTGCGCGAGGTGATGGCTGCGGAGACGCGGGATATGTGGCTCAGCGGCCATGTGGAAGTGGACGGCGCCGCCTTCGGCGGGCATGTCCGCCCCGCGAATGCTCGCAAAGACCGCGTCGATCGCCGCCTGCTGCGAAACCGCAGCGGCAAGCGCCGCGTGGTCGTCGCACTCAGGCAGCGCGGCGGATCAACCCTCACGCGAACATTCCTGCGCGAGGCCGAGGGTGTGGGCTTCGCCAGGGAGAGGATCACACCAGGATCGACGATCTCGGCCGATGAGATCGCCCATTGGGACCGTCTCGAGCCGGGGTTCGATGTTCACCGCATCAACCATTCCGACGCCTACAGCCGCGACGGCGTCCACACCAATCTGGCGGAAAGTTTCTTTGCCCGGCTCCGGCGCATGGTCGGCGGGCAGCACCACAAAGTTGGCGGCCGGCTTCTTGGCGCCTATGCCGCGCACGCCGCTTGGTTGGAGGATCATCGCGGTCAGGGTAACGGCGCGCTCGCCGACCGGTTGATCGGCAAGGCTCTCGCTGCGCCCGTCAGCCGGACCTGGAAGGGCTACTGGCGACAACGCGTAGCGTGACTGCGTCGCCGGCGGCCCAGACGCACATACCCTTGCGCTTCTCGACCATCCGGACCAGCTTGCGCCGCCTGGCGTGACGCAGCGCCTGGCCCACCTTGAAGACGACCGAGTTGCGCAGCGTCCTGTCGGAAGCGTCGAGCTTACGCTCGGCCATGACCCTCTCAGCGAGCTGGCGGGTTGTCATCTCGCCATCCACCCCGAGATGGCACACGCAGACGTCGGCGATCTCGCCCTTCTTGAAGAAGCCGTGGCTGACCATGTAGCGGGCACGCTGATGCTCGGGCTCCGTGAATAGTCGGATCGTCGCGTTAACGTGTGCAAGATCGTGTCTGGCCTGTACGATCTGCGCTTCATAGGCCGTAATCCGACCGTGGATCTCGGCACGCTTGTCCTTCAGCGATTGGATGACAAGAGCTCCGCTCATGCCCCATTGAACCGCCAGGACACCCTCTTCGACTAGTCTCCAAATTGGTGCATCTGCTATCTAAGATTGGGGAAGCCTATGAGAATCGGCCGAAAGTCAACTTCAGCGCACTCCGGGGATCTCCCGCACCGCGAGCAGATCGGCATCAGCCGTTCCGGGGCCATGTAGAGGAGCCGCGTTTCGCCTGCTGCGGCGCGGCGCCAAGCAGCGAGGTTTTGGCTGACCGTGCCGGCCGCCGGCCCGGCGGCGCGGACCCGGGGACAGGAGTCGCGCAATCCTCGCCTCCTGCGGAAACCGCTTGCATTCGCCGCGGTACCACGGCACCCCTGCCGCAACTCGAGACACCCATTCTGATCGACACGCCGGTTCAGCCAGGTTCGTCATGCCCAGTTCCGTCGCCGGCGTTGCCCGCTTACCCCCCGCGCCGCGACCGAATCAGCCGCTTGTCCTCGGGCATGAGGAGCCCCTCGACCGCGAGCGTTGAGTAGGAAAGGCATGGTGGCCTAGCTCGGCGACAAGTACGTCGACCGGCAGCCTCGGGGTTCGGCCTTCTGTCGCCTCACCGGATGATGGCGGCGACAGCATGGACTTCCTACCGTCGAAGGTCGGTGCCCGACCGAACTGGAACCGCTACAACGGGAAGGCGGGATACGAGCGCGTTAGCGACACAAGAACCGCAGGTTCCGTGGGTCAGCGGCGCTCAGGCGTTCGAATCGCGGTGCTTGCGGAATGCTTGCGCGGAGGGCCGGCGGTCCTCTATGGGCGGCCGGGAACGGGGGATTATCTCGAGTGTGCGCAATGGGTTGGACGATCCGCGCTGGACGGTCGGCCTGGCCACACCACAAACAGCGCGAAGAGGTGTATTGAGACGGTAAGCGCCTGTGAGCGCCGCTCCGATAGTCGTGTCACGGCCGGGGGTATGATCAAGCGGCCCCTCGCCCCGCCTGCCGATTGGTGATGGCGATGCGGGTAGGGTGCCGAGGTCGCCGATTTCAGCCTGCGTCGGACAGCGCACCGTCGATGGCGGTGAGGAACGGCGCCGCGAACTGCTCCAGCTTGGCGGCGCCGACGCCGTTGACCTCGGCGAACTCCTCTCTGGAACGTGGCCGCCGACGTACTATGTCGATCAGGGTGCGATCGTGAAACACCACATAGGCCGGCACGCCGCGCTCCTTGGCCAGCTCCAGCCGCAGCGCTTTGAGGACGCTGAGTAGGGTCGCCTGATCGTCAGTCAAGGTCTCTTCCGGCTCCGTCCCCCGCCTCTCGCGCGGCACGGCCGAGGAGTCTGGAACCGCGGTGTCGGCGCGGTAGTGGAAGGTGCCATCGCCGCGCAGGAGGGCGATCCCCTCGTCGGTGATCGCGAGTCCGCCATAGCCCGCAATGTCGAGCCGCAGAAACCCCGTCGCAACCATCTGGCGGATCAGCGAGCGCCAGTCATTCTTGCCCCGATCCCTGCCAACCCCGAACACCGGGAGCCGTTGATGGCCGAAGCGCACGATCTTCTCGGTCTCGCTTCCTCGCAGGATGTCGATCACATGCGCCGTGCCGAAACGCTGGCCGGAGCACTCAACCACCGACAGGATCATCCGGGCCTCCTCGGTCCCGTCGAGGCGCTCGGCCGGATGGAGACAGCAGTCGCAGTTGCCGCAAGCGCCGGTCCGCTCGCCGAAATAGTCGAGCAGCACCACCCGGCGGCAGGCCGGCGCCTCGCAGTAGCCCAGCAGCGCGTCGAGGCGCTTATGCTCCCGGCGCTTGCGCTCGGGGCCCGCATCCTCCCCCTCGATGAACTGGCGACGCATCCTGATGTCGGCGAGACCGTAGAGCATGTGCGCCTCGGCCGGCGCGCCGTCGCGCCCAGCGCGGCCGATCTCCTGGTAGTAGGCCTCGACGCTGCCCGGCAGGTCGGTATGGAAGACGTAGCGCACGTCCGCCTTGTCGATCCCCATGCCGAAGGCGATGGTGGCGACGATGACCACGCCGGGCTCGGTCATAAATATGTTCTGATGGGCTTCCCGATCTCCCTTCTTCATGCCCGCATGGTAGGGGAGCGCCCGTACCCCGTCGGCCGCCAGCATGGCGGCGGCGGCCTCCGTCTTCCTTCGCGACAGGCAGTAGACGATGCCGCTCTGGCCTTGATGGCGGGCGATGAAGCTCCGCAACTGGCGCTTCCAGTCGCGCTTCATCTCCACCATGAGTCTGATGTTCGGGCGGTCGAAGCCGAGCACGAACTGCTCTGCCTCGCCACCGAAGAGCTTGTCTGCGATGTCGCCCCGGGTCACCTCGTCGGCCGTGGCCGTCAGCGCCGCGATCGGGACGCCGGGGAAGAGCTCGCGCAAGCGGCACAGGTCCTCGTATTCCGGGCGGAAGGCCGGGCCCCATTGCGAGATGCAGTGGGCCTCGTCGATGGCGAAGAGCCTGACCGGCAGGCGGGCGAGCGCCGCCAGCATGCGCTCCGTCATCAGCCGCTCCGGGGCCATGTAGAGAAGCCGCGTCTCGCCCACCGCGGCGCGGCGCCAAGCGGCGACGTTGTGGCTTCGGTCGTTCGAAGAGTTGATGCAATCCGCCGCGACGCCCGCGAGCCTGAGCGCCGCCACCTGGTCCTGCATCAGGGCGATCAGCGGGGACACCACCACCGTGAAACCGTCCATGACCAGCGCTGGGATCTGAAAGCAGAGCGACTTGCCCGATCCCGTCGGCATCACCGTGAGCGCGTTGCGCCTGGCAAGCAGGGCCGCGATCGCCGCCTCCTGGCCGGGCCGGAAGTGCTCAAAGCCGAAGACCTCCTGCAGCACCCGGCGTGCTTTGAGCATCGGCTCTCCGGTCGTGGCTATCAGCTGCACCGTGCCGCCCGCCCCCCGATCACCGAAGAGCGGGGCAGCTGAATTGCCTCTGCATCATCGTTTCCTGCAGGCTCGTTCGCTCCCGCTCACCCGCGATGACCCTCGGCGGAATCCTGTGGCGAAAAGCCCAGCACCTCTCTGGCGTGGGAGAGATCGCGGTAGCCCCACTTGTTGTCGGACTGGATAAAGAAAATGTCGTAGCGGATCGATTCGTTCAGGTCGACGGCGCGATCGATGGCGTTGACGACATCCCGCTGACTGCACCACACCGAGAACGTCCGCGCATCGACCGGCCGATCTTCGGCGTTGACGAAGCCGATGCGCAACGCGATCACGGAGAGATCGAAGCTGTCCGCGTAGTAACGCGCGAGGGCCTCACCCCAAATCTTGGTGCTCGCGTAGGGGCCGTTGGGACGTGTGGCCAAGTCATGGCGTATCCGCACCCAGTCCGCAGGCACGTCGTCGTAGCGGCCCTCGACGAGCGCACGGTACGGCTCTTCACGCTCCCAGCCGGCGACGGTCGCGCCGGAACTGGCGAACACCACGCGCTTGCAACCGGCGAGCCTGGCCGCTTCGAGCACGTTGCGGGTGCCAATGACGTTGGTGTCACGCAGCTCTTCCCACGTAAAGCCGTCGCCGGCCCTCGCTGCGAGGTGGATGACAGTGTCCCGGCCTTCGAAAGCGGGCCGAATCGCGTCGAGATCCGAGAGATCCGCACGCACCGTGGTGACGCCGGGCACGTCGCTCCGGTTCAGGGCGGTGAGGCGTGCGCCAGGTTCGAGACGCTTGCGCACGGCCGTACCGATAAGGCCGCTCATGCCAGTAATCAGAATGTCTTGGCTCACGGTCCGTTATCCCTCTCCAAAGCCGGTGTTGGTTGCTATCGCCTCTGCGGCACTCGTTTGTGGTGCCGGGCGGGCGCGCACCCTGCCGGGCCGTTGACGGCATCGCAATAGCGGATCCAAACGCACCTGGGTTGTCGACAGTTGGGAGGAGACGAGAAGTTTGGCCGTCGTACTTGCTGTTAAGCCTCCACCTGCGCGGCGCTCCGGCTCGGTCGCGGGAGTAACGGGGGCTTGTGTCTGCGACGCCTCGGGCTTGAACTGGCTGCGGGTGGGGTGAAGAGGCCGTTCGAGCACTGGCGTGCTGTAGCGGCACCCGATGTTAAGCCTGGTCCGAACCATTTTGTCGCCTCGGTCACTGATGGCGCGGGTTTCCCGTGACCTCGTTCAAGAGAATGGGACTTCGAACATGGTTCCTCCCCACTCGCGACGGAGATGAAACCTGGGAGGATGTTCCATGGCGCGCAAGTCTCGAAGAACCCGGCGCCTCAGGGTGGTGAACCCGGACTGCGCAGGGATCGACATCGGCAAGGACCGGCATTTCGTGGCGGTCGACCCGGAACGCAGCGATGAGCCGGTGCGTTCGTTCGGCTCCTTTACCCGCGATCTGGAGGAGATGGCGGCGTGGCTGGCGTCGTGCGGGGTGACCAAGGTCGCGATGGAGTCGACCTCGGTCTACTGGATCCCGGTCTACGAGACGCTGGAGCGCGCGGGCTTCGAGGTGATGCTGGTGCCGCCGCGCATGACGAAGCAGATCGGCGGGCGCAAGAGCGACGTGCTGGACTGCCAGTGGATCTGGCAGCTGATGTCCTACGGCCTGCTGCGGGGAGCGTTCCGTCCGGGCGACGAGGTTTGCCCGCTGCGCTCCTACGCACGCCAGATGAGGCGGCTGACCAGGGACCGCTCCCGCTGCGTCCTGCACATGCAGAAGGCGCTGACCGAGATGAACGTCAAGCTCGACTCGGTGATCGCCAACATCACGGGACTGACCGGCCAGCGCATCCTGCGCGCGATCATCGACGGCGAGCGTGACCCAGAGCGCCTGGCGACGCTCCGCCACCGGGGCATCAAGGCCGACGCCGATACGATCGCCGCGAGCCTTCAGGGGACGTGGCGCGAGGAGCACCTCTTCGCCCTCGAACAGGCCATGCAGCGCTACGACTTCCTGACCCAGCAGATCGACGACTGCGAGGTCCGGGTGATGGCCGAGATCGAGCGCCTGGCACCGCCGGACGATCTCCCGGACGGCGGCGCGCCGGACCCTGCCCCCGGCACGACCTCCGAAACCGCGTCGAGCCGCTCTGCGAACGCCGCAAGCAACTACACCGGCAAGGAGGGCATCCAGGCCCTGGCGTTGCGCGGAATGATGGGCGTCGACCTCACCGCGATCCCCACCATCGGTCCCGGTACCGCACTGGTGATCGCCTCGGAGATCGGCCCGGACTTCTCCGCCTTCCCCTCCGCCCAGCACTTCTGCTCCTGGCTTGCGCTCGCGCCGGGAACCAGGATCAGCGGCGGCAAGAACCTCCCCGGCAAGTCGCCGAAGGCGGTCAACCCCGTCGGGCAGGCCCTGCGCATGGCGGCCATGGCCGCGCGCCGCAGCGAGACCTTCATCGGCGCCAAGCACCGCGCAAGGCTCGCCCGAATGGACACCCCCGTTGCGATCAAGGCGACCGCCCGCGAACTCGCCTGCCTGATCTACCTCATGGTGACCGAAGGCCAGAAATACGTCGAGCAGGGCATCGACGCCTACGAGAAGCGGCGCCTCAACAGAAAGTTCGCTCATCTCGACCGCCAAGCCCGAAAACTCGGGCTCCAACTCGTCCCGAAAATGCAAGGAGAGGAAAAACAGAACCCAATGCTGTCAATCGCTTAGGCACCTGTTACTCAAGAGCCTCCACCTGCGCGGCGCTCCGGCTCGGTCGCGGGAGTAACGGGGGCTTGTGTCTGCGACGCCTCGGGCTTGAACTGGCTGCGGGTGGGGTGAAGAGGCCGTTCGAGCACTGGCGTGCTGTAGCGGCACCCGATGTTAAGCCTGGTCCGAACCATTTTGTCGCCTCGGTCACTGATGGCGCGGGTTTCCCGTGACCTCGTTCAAGAGAATGGGACTTCGAACATGGTTCCTCCCCACTCGCGACGGAGATGAAACCTGGGAGGATGTTCCATGGCGCGCAAGTCTCGAAGAACCCGGCGCCTCAGGGTGGTGAACCCGGACTGCGCGATCGACATCGGCAAGGACCGGCATTTCGTGGCGGTCGACCCGGAACGCAGCGATGAGCCGGTGCGTTCGTTCGGGCGATCTGGAGGGATGGCGGCGTGGCTGGCGTCGTGCGGGGTGACCAAGGTCGCGATGGAGTCGCGGTCCTGGATCCCGGTCTTGGAGCGCGCGGGCTTCGAATGCTGGTGCCGCCGCGCATGGAAGCAGATCGGCGGGCGCAAGAGCGACTGGACTCAGTGGATCCGCTGATCCCTGCAGCCATCGGTCCCGGTACCGACTGGTGATTGCCTCGCTGCGCTCCTACGCACGCCGGATGAGGCGGCTGACCAGGGACCGCTCGCTGCGCATGCAGAAGGCGCTTGAACGTCAAGCTCGACTCGGTGATCGCCAACATCCCTCCGCCCAGCGACTTCTGCTCCTGGCTTGCGCTCGCGCGCGGGAACCAGGATCAGCGGCGGCAAGAACCTCCCCGGCAAGTCGACCTCCGAAACCGCGTCGAGCCGCTCTGCGAACGCCGCGCAACTACACCGGCAAGGAGGGCATCCAGGCCCTGGCGTTGCAATGATGGGCGTCGACCTCACCGCGATCCCCACCATCGGTCCCGGTACCGCACTGGTGATCGCCTCGGAGATCGGCCCGGACTTCTCCGCCTTCCCCTCCGCCCAGCACTTCTGCTCCTGGCTTGCGCTCGCGCCGGGAACCAGGATCAGCCGCGCGCCGCAGCGAGAGGCCCTTCATCGGCGCCAAGCACCGCGCAAGGCTCGCCCGAATGGACACCCCCGTTGCGATCAAGGCGACCGCCCGCGAACTCGCCTGCCTGATCTACCTCATGGTGACCGAAGGCCAGAAATACGTCGAGCAGGGCATCGACGCCTACGAGAAGCGGCGCCTCAACAGAAAGTTCGCTCATCTCGACCGCCAAGCCCGAAAACTCGGGCTCCAACTCGTCCCGAAAATGCAAGGAGAGGAAAAACAGAACCCAATGCTGTCAATCGCTTAGGCACCTGTTACTCAAGAGCCTCCACCTGCGCGGCGCTCCGGCTCGGTCGCGGGAGTAACGGGGGCTTGTGTCTGCGACGCCTCGGGCTTGAACTGGCTGCGGGTGGGGTGAAGAGGCCGTTCGAGCACTGGCGTGCTGTAGCGGCACCCGATGTTAAGCCTGGTCCGAACCATTTTGTCGCCTCGGTCACTGATGGCGCGGGTTTCCCGTGACCTCGTTCAAGAGAATGGGACTTCGAACATGGTTCCTCCCCACTCGCGACGGAGATGAAACCTGGGAGGATGTTCCATGGCGCGCAAGTCTCGAAGAACCCGGCGCCTCAGGGTGGTGAACCCGGACTGCGCAGGGATCGACATCGGCAAGGACCGGCATTTCGTGGCGGTCGACCCGGAACGCAGCGATGAGCCGGTGCGTTCGTTCGGCTCCTTTACCCGCGATCTGGAGGAGATGGCGGCGTGGCTGGCGTCGTGCGGGGTGACCAAGGTCGCGATGGAGTCGACCTCGGTCTACTGGATCCCGGTCTACGAGACGCTGGAGCGCGCGGGCTTCGAGGTGATGCTGGTGCCGCCGCGCATGACGAAGCAGATCGGCGGGCGCAAGAGCGACGTGCTGGACTGCCAGTGGATCTGGCAGCTGATGTCCTACGGCCTGCTGCGGGGAGCGTTCCGTCCGGGCGACGAGGTTTGCCCGCTGCGCTCCTACGCACGCCAGATGAGGCGGCTGACCAGGGACCGCTCCCGCTGCGTCCTGCACATGCAGAAGGCGCTGACCGAGATGAACGTCAAGCTCGACTCGGTGATCGCCAACATCACGGGACTGACCGGCCAGCGCATCCTGCGCGCGATCATCGACGGCGAGCGTGACCCAGAGCGCCTGGCGACGCTCCGCCACCGGGGCATCAAGGCCGACGCCGATACGATCGCCGCGAGCCTTCAGGGGACGTGGCGCGAGGAGCACCTCTTCGCCCTCGAACAGGCCATGCAGCGCTACGACTTCCTGACCCAGCAGATCGACGACTGCGAGGTCCGGGTGATGGCCGAGATCGAGCGCCTGGCACCGCCGGACGATCTCCCGGACGGCGGCGCGCCGGACCCTGCCCCCGGCACGACCTCCGAAACCGCGTCGAGCCGCTCTGCGAACGCCGCAAGCAACTACACCGGCAAGGAGGGCATCCAGGCCCTGGCGTTGCGCGGAATGATGGGCGTCGACCTCACCGCGATCCCCACCATCGGTCCCGGTACCGCACTGGTGATCGCCTCGGAGATCGGCCCGGACTTCTCCGCCTTCCCCTCCGCCCAGCACTTCTGCTCCTGGCTTGCGCTCGCGCCGGGAACCAGGATCAGCGGCGGCAAGAACCTCCCCGGCAAGTCGCCGAAGACGGTCAACCCCGTCGGGCAGGCCCTGCGCATGGCGGCCATGGCCGCGCGCCGCAGCGAGACCTTCATCGGCGCCAAGCACCGCGCAAGGCTCGCCCGAATGGACACCCCCGTTGCGATCAAGGCGACCGCCCGCGAACTCGCCTGCCTGATCTACCTCATGGTGACCGAAGGCCAGAAATACGTCGAGCAGGGCATCGACGCCTACGAGAAGCGGCGCCTCAACAGAAAGTTCGCTCATCTCGACCGCCAAGCCCGAAAACTCGGGCTCCAACTCGTCCCGAAAATGCAAGGAGAGGAAAAACAGAACCCAATGCTGTCAATCGCTTAGGCACCTGTTACTCAAGAGCGCGGAATTCTGAGCCCTATGAATCAAGAGGCATCAAAGGGTTAGTGTGCCGATCGGCGTCAATGCATAGCGCCGAACAACAACCTGCCCACGAACTTGCCCTGCGGAGGCCCCGCAGCGGCCATGCGGCACCGGAATTCACTTTACTTCTTGGTCCTAGCGCCTCGCCGGATGGCGCCGCCGGAGGGCCTCGATGGCCGCTAAGCCCCTGTATGGTCGGGAAATATCCCAATATATCCCCGAGAATCTGGATATATCCCGGTGCATCAAGATTTAGTGGTCGTTACATACCCGTCATATGGGTGTGTACACTGCGTTCCCCCTCCGCCCTCCGGGGGGGGGAGGTTGGCCGGCTGGCCGCGCCGCACGATTTCTCTGAGGCCGCATTGGCTTTAGGCTTGCCGCCATGACCGGGCAGGGAACCCAGCCGCCGAGCGCGGCGGAAATCGAGCTGATCGCCGATCGCGAATACCGCCGCATCCCCGCCTTCCTGCGCGAGCCGATCGATCCGGTGATGATCCGCGTCGTGGACTTTCCCAGCGACGAGGTGCACGAGGAGATGGAGCTGGAAAGCCCCTACGATCTGCTCGGCCTCTATCAGGGGGTCTCCCTCGACCAGGGCGGGGTCCAGGACGTTCGCGAGGACGTCGACATGATCTTTCTCTACCGCCGCCCGCTCCTCGACTACTGGGTCGAGACCGGCAACAGTCTGGAGGAGGTCGTCCGCCACGTGCTGATCCACGAGATCGGCCACCACTTCGGCCTCTCGGACGAAGACATGGAGCGGATCGAGGCCACCGGGTGACGCAAGGCGCGCACGTCCCGTCGCAGACCCCTGCGCGCCTCAATCTGCCGGCAATACCGGCCCCAGCGGGTAGCTCGCCTCCACCGCGTAGTGAGCGCCGCCCGCGCCGAGGCGGCTCGAAAATAGCTCGAACGAGCGCACCGGAAACGGCCCGCCGGTGTAGGGGCCGTGATAGGAGATGAACTCCTGAAGCCGGTGCTGAGCCACCCGCGAAGCGAAGCGGGCGAGGGTCACGTGAGGCGCATAGTTGCGGCCGTCGGGCTCGAACCCGAGGCCTGTGATGACGGCCTCGGTGCGCTCTCGCAGGCGCATGAGCGCGGGGTTCTGCGCGACTCCGGCCCACAGGATTCGCACCCGGCCGCGATGCGGGAAATGGCCCACGCCCTCCAGCGTGAGCGAGAACGGCTCGGCCTCGATGTGTGCGAGCGCATCGCTGATTTCGCGGAAGGCGGCGCCATCGACCTCGCCGATGAAGCGCAGCGTCAGGTGCATCTGCTCCGCGCTTTGCCAGCGCGCGCCCGGCAAGCCGCCCCGCAGCATCTCGAGCCGGCGGCGGACGTCTTCGGGCAGGGCGAGGGCGACGAAGAGGCGGATCATCGGGTGCCCAGGCTCCCCTCCCCTTCAATCGCCCTTGTGCCGGGCGATGAGCGCCACTACATGCGGCATCGTGCGCCGCACGATCTCGGCCACGCCTGCGGCGTTGGGATGGATGCCGTCTTCCTGGTTGAGCGCGGGCTCCATGGCCACCCCTTCAAGAAAAAACGGATAGAGGGCCACCCGATGCTTGGCAGCGAGGCGCTCGTAGACCGCGTGGAACGCGGCCGCATAGTCGGCGCCGAAATTGGCCGGCGCGCGCATGCCGGCGAGCAGCGTCGATGCGCCCGATTCGCCGATTCGCGCCAGGATCGTATCGAGATTGGCCTCCATCTGGTCCGTGGGCAGGCCGCGCAGGCCGTCGTTGGCGCCGAGCTCGACGATCACGATCTCCGGCGCATCGGCAAGCGCCCAGTCGAGCCGCGCCAGCCCGCCGGCGCTGGTATCGCCCGAGACCCCGGCGTCGATCACTTTCCAGCCGTGGCCTTCGGCCCTGAGCGCGGCTTCCAGACGCGCCGGGAAGGCGTCTTCGCGCGGCAATCCAAAGCCTGCGGTAAGGCTGTCCCCCAGCACGACGATTCGGGGCTCGCCTGCGGCAGTCGGGGTACCGAAAAGCAGGAGCCAGACGCTGAGAACGGCTCCGATCCACACTGTTGCGCGGCCGGGGGAGCGGCGCGGTGACATGACCAATCCTGCGGTGGTGCTGGATGACGTGCACCTCACCCTGACCAGCAAGGCCGGACCCGTCAACATCCTGCGCGGGCTCTCGTTCACCGCTGAGCGGGGCGAGAGCATTGCCGTGCTCGGGCCGTCGGGCGCCGGCAAGTCGACCCTGCTCGCGATCATCGCGGGCCTGGAGCGGGCGGACAGCGGCCGCGTGATCGTGGGCGGCAACGATATCGCCGGCCTGGGGGAGAGCGCGCTCGCGGCCTTCCGGCGGGGCGCCGTCGGCATCGTGTTTCAGGCCTTCCACCTCATCCCGACCATGACGGCGCTGGAGAACGTGGCACTCCCCCTGGAGCTCGGCACCCACGGCGATCCCTTCGGCGCGGCGCGGGAGGCGCTGGAAACCGTCGGCCTCGGCCATCGCCTGCAGCACTATCCGAGCCAGCTTTCGGGCGGCGAACAGCAGCGCGTCGCGCTCGCCCGGGCCTTCGTGCCCCAGCCGGACGTGCTTCTGGCCGACGAGCCCACCGGCAATCTCGACGGCGAGACCGGGGGCGCGGTGATGGGGGAGCTCTTTCGGCTCCGCGCCGAACGGGGCTCGACGCTGATCCTGGTCACCCACGATCACGCGCTCGCCGCGCAGTGCGACCGCATGGTGCATATCGCGGACGGGCGGATCGCCGCGCCCGCCGAGGGCTGATCCCCTGAAGGCGTCCTCCTATCAATTGGGCGCTACGTGGCGCATCGCCCGGCGCGAGCTTCGAGGGGGCGTGCGGGGATTTCGCGTCTTCCTCGCCTGCCTGGTGCTGGGCGTCGCCACCACCGCCGCCGTCGGCTCGCTCGGCGAGGCGCTGAAGGCCGGCCTCGCGCGCGACGCACGGATGATCCTGGGCGGCGACGTGGAGCTGGTGCAGTTCTCTCGGCCGCTCACGCAGGCGGTCACGGACTACCTTGAGACGAACACCACCGCCCTCTCGCATGTCGTCACCATGCGGAGCATGGCCCATCTCGAGGACGGCTCGAGCCGCTCGCTGGTCGAGCTCAAGGCGGTGGATGGCGCCTATCCGCTGGTCGATCGCGTGCGGCTCGAAGGCGGCATGGCGCTCGCCGACGCCTTGGCCGGCGGCGGCGGCGTGGCCGAGAAGGGACTGCTGGACCGCCTCGGGCTCGGGATCGGCGACAGGCTCCGGGTCGGCGCGGCGGCGCTCACGGTGCGCGCCGTGCTCGCGCGCGAGCCCGACAGGCTCGCCGCCGGCATATCGCTCGGGCCCCGGCTGATGATGGATCACGCATCGCTGGAGGCCGCCGGCCTGATACAGCCCGGCGCCCTGGTGCGGCACCGTTACCGCGCGCTGATACCGGACGGCACGCCGGTCGCAGACTGGACGGCCGGGCTGGAGGCGGCGTTCCCCGACGGCGGCTGGAGGCTGCGCGACGTGCGCGACTCGAATCCCTCGCTCAGGCGCCAGCTCGACCGCGTCGGCCTGTTCCTGACGCTGGCCGGGCTCGCGGCCCTCCTGGTCGGCGGGATCGGCGTCGCCAGCGCCGTCTCCAGCCATCTGCACGGCAAGCTGCACACGATCGCGGCGCTCAAGTGCGTGGGCGCGACGCGCGCCACCGTGCAGCGCGCCTTCCTGTTGCAGATCGGCGCGCTCGGACTCGCGGCCATCGCGGCGGGCCTGGTCATCGGCGCAGCCGCGCCGCCCATCCTCGCCGCGCTCCTGGGCGACGCCTTGCCGGTGCCGCTCGCGGGCGTGATCCACGGCGCGCCGCTCGGCCTGGCGGCCGCTTACGGTGCGCTCACGATGCTCGCCTTCTCGCTCTGGCCCTTGGGCCGGGCCGCGCGGACCCGGCCCGGCGTGCTGTTCCGGGGTGCCGCCGCGCCGGCCTCGGGCTGGCCGCCCTTGGCAGCGATTGCCGGCACGGTGCTCGCGGCCGGCGCACTCGCCGGCATCGCGGTCGCCACCGCACCGCGCCCCGGTATCGCCTTGGGGTTCGTCCTCGGCGCGCCGGCGGCACTTGCGATCTTCAGGGCGGCCGCCGCCCTGGTGGTCATCCTGGCCCGGCGGATTCGCCCGCGGCGGCTGCCCGCGCTCAGGCTGGGCCTCGCCAATCTGGGCCGGCCGGGGGCACCCACGGTTCCGGTCGCGATGTCGCTCGGCACCGGGCTCGCGGTGCTGGTGGCGATCGCGCTGGTGGAGGGCAATCTCGGCGCCCAGATCAGCGAGCAGCGTGAAGACGAGCGGCCGGCGTTCTTCTTCCTCGATATCCAGAAGCACCAGATCGCGCCCTTCGAGCGGCTGGTGGAGGAGACCGCCGGCGCCGACTACGGCCGGCGCGTGCCGATGCTGCGCGGCCGCGTCGTGCGCATCGATGGCGTGCCGGTGCGGGAGGCCGCGGTCGCGCCCGGCTCGGAATGGGTGGTGCAGAGCGACATCGGCCTCAGCTACGCCGCCGATCCGCCGCCCAATGCGGAGATCACCGCGGGCCAATGGTGGGCCGCCGATTACAGCGGGCCGCCGCTGGTCTCGCTGACCGAAGAGGTGGCGCACGATTTCGGCCTCGAACTCGGCGACACCCTCTCCATCAACGTGCTGGGGCGCGAATTCACGGCCGAGGTCGCAAGCTTTCGCCAGGTCGACTGGACGGCCTTCGATATAAACTTCGTCGTGATATTCTCCCCCGGAGTCCTGGAGGGAGCGCCGCAGACGCAGCTCGCCACCGCGCACGCGACACCGGAGGCGGAACCCGTGCTCGAGCGCGCGGTGACGGAGCGCTTCGCTAACATCACGGCGATCTCGATACGCGCGATCATCGAGGCATTGGACGAACTCATGGGCCGAATTGGCGTGGCGATCCAGGCGGTGGCCGGGCTTACCGTGGCGGCGGGCCTCTTGGTGCTGGCGGGCGCAACCGCGGCCGGCCACGAGCGACGGGTCCACGACGCTGTCGTCTTCAAGGTGCTGGGCGCGCGGCGCGGCGACCTGCTGCGTGCCTTCCTCGCCGAGCACATCCTGCTCGGCTGCGCCATCGCCGGGCTCGCCATCGGCATCGGCACGCTAGCCGCCTGGGCCTTCGTAACGCAGGTTTTGGACCTGCAATGGCGCTTCCTGCCCGAATATGTGGCCGTGACCGCCGCGGCCTGTATTACCATGACGCTTGTTCTCGGATTCGCGAGCACATGGCGCGCGCTCGGCCGCAAGGCAGCGCCCCTCCTGCGAGTGGAATAGATGCACGGCCACGGAGCTCCCTCGCCCCCGAGGCTTGGTGTGTATGAGACGGTCGGTGAAGCCTTCCGCCTCACCTTCCGCAACTTCCGCACCATGCTGGGCTTCGCGCTCGCGCCCATGGTGGTGGCGGTACTGCTGCCGGCGGTGATGCGGCTCGATCTTCAGAGCGATGCCTCCTCCGTTCAGCTCATCATCCACGCGTTTGCGCGGCTCTTCCTGCTCTCGGTCTTCGCGGTCGCCTGGCACCGCTATCTTCTGCTCGGCAGGCGCGATACGAGCGTGCCGATCCAGTTCTGGCCGGGTGCCCGGGACGTCAAGTATTTCGGCCTGCTCATCCTCTTCCTGCTGCCGCAGGAGATCGTCCTGGTCGCGATGCAGGCGCAGGACCTGTTCCTGGTCCTGGTGCTGCTGCTGATCACGCTCTTCATCGCCGCACCGTTCGCGCTGGCCTTTCCGGCGATGGCCGTCGACAACTATCGGGGGCTCCTGGCCGCCCGCCGCACGCTGCGTGGCGCTACGCTTCAGCTTGTCGGCGCGATCCTGCTCTCCTTCGTGGCGATCACCGTCCTGATGTTCCTGCTCGGCGGCGTCCTCGGGTCAGTAATTCTCGCCACGTTCGGCCCCGGCGCGATGGTGTCCTTCTTCAACGCGCTGACTTTCCTCACCGTCGGCATTCCCGTGGCCGTGATCACGGTCGCCTACCGCAAGCTCAACCCTCCGCCTCCGGGACCCACCTTCGGGACCGCCGCGAGCCCCGCGAGCCCCGCGAACGATACCTGATCGACCCTTCCCCGCCCCGGTATCTGACCCGCCAAATTGTTCGCAGGCGTTGAAAATTGGCCGCGGGATACCTAATATCAGTCTTCGAATCCGACAGTTTGTCGCACTAGGGGACGCTTCGATGGCACTCGGGACGCAAGGCCGGCCGTTCGCCGGCACGACTCTGACCCAGACGCAGGTCGACCAGGGTCTGCGGAGCTACATGCTCCGCGTCTACAACTACATGGCCTCGGGCCTCGCGCTCACGGGCATCACAGCCTACGTGATCGCCAACACCGGGCTCTTCAACGTGCTCTACGGCTCGGGCCTCGGCTTCGTCGTCATGCTGGCCCCGCTCGGCATCGTGTTCTTCATGAGCATGAAGATCCAGAACATGAAGCACACCACGGCCCAGTGGCTGTTCTGGGTCTTCTCGATCCTCATGGGGGCCTCGCTCTCCTACATCTTCATGGCCTACACGGCGACCAGCATTGTCCGGGTGTTCTTCATCACCATGGGCATGTTTGGCGCGATGAGCATCTACGGGTACGTAACCAAGCGCTCGCTGGTCTCGTGGGGCTCGTTCCTGTTCATGGGCCTGATCGGCGTCATCATCGCCATGGTGGTGAACATCTTCCTGCAATCGGAGCTGATGCACTTCGTGATCTCGGTGATCGGCGTGCTGGTGTTCCTCGGCCTCACCGCCTACGACACCCAGCGGATCAAGGATGTCTATCGGGAGAGCGACGGTAAGGCGGTGATGGTGAAGAAGTCGGTGATGGGCGCGCTCTCGCTCTACCTCAACTTCATCAACATATTCATCCTGTTGCTCCATCTCTTTGGCGCCGCACGCGA
Organism: Alphaproteobacteria bacterium; assembly: GCA_965262755.1. Lineage (GTDB taxonomy): Bacteria > Pseudomonadota > Alphaproteobacteria > UBA828 > UBA828 > WTGU01. Next base: position 5,406,126 of record OZ253557.1, read on the forward strand.
ATAGCGGCGCGGCCGGATAGCGACGGAGGGCACCGGGCGGCCAACGCCCAGTGCCTTTTTCGTCCGGCGATGTTCGACCGACTTTGGCGCCATGGCGCACCCGGCCCGGTGGCGGCGTTTCAACGCTCGCTCACCTACTTCCCCGACCGCACGCGGCCCACGCCGGCCGACTCCGGCGTCCCGGAACTCTCGCCCGTCTCCTTGGAAACTGAGGACGGTCTCTCGCTGCTCGCGTGGTATGCGCCGCCCCATGTCTCAGGCGCACCCAGCCTCGTCTATTTCCACGGCAATGCCGGCCATATCGGCATGCGGGGCTTCAAGGTGCGGGCCTATCTCAACGCCGGCCTCGGCGTCCTGCTCACCACCTGGCGCGGCTATAGCGGCAATCCCGGCACGCCGACGGAGGACGGGCTCTATGCCGACGGTCGTGCCGCGCGCGCCTTTCTCCGTGCGCACGGTTGCGGCGATGACCGCCAGATACTCTATGGCGAATCCCTCGGCACCGGCGTCGCGGTCCACCTCGCGCGGGAGACGGCGCCCGGCGCTCTGGTGCTGGAGGCACCCTTTACCTCGGTCGTGGATATCGCCTCAGGCCGCTTCCCGCTGCTCCCGGTCGGCCCGCTGATCGTGGACCGCTTCGATTCGGCCGCCAAGATCGGCAAGGTGGCGGCCCCGGTCCTCATCGTGCACGGCGAGCGCGACCGGACCATTCCCGTGCGTCTCGCGCGCCGGCTCTTCAAGCGCGCGCGCGAGCCCAAGGAGGCGGTGTTCATCCCCGAGGCCGACCACGCCGACCTCGTGGAGTTCGGCCTGCCCGCGATCATGCTGGAATTCCTGGCCCGCCACGGCCTTGCACCGGCGGGGTCCTGACGGCGCAACGGAGACTGCTAAACGGCCGCGCCCATGTGCCGGGCGAGGGCCATGAAGTCGGGCACCACCGCCTCCCAGTCAGCGCTGGGAGCGAGATCGGGGGTGCCTGCCGGGCCGTATTCCTCGGGGCGCGGCACGAAGGCCGCCTTGAGCCCCGCTTCGCGCGCCGCCGCGAGATCGAAGTTGTGCGCGGCAACCATCATCACTGCCTCGGGCGCGAGACCGAGCGCGGCGGCGGAGGCACGGTAGACCGCCGCCTGCGGCTTGTAGTCGCGGGCGATATCGGCGCCGACGATGGCATCCCAGGGCAGGCCGGCAGAACGCGCGAGCCGGGCCATCATCGCAATCGAGCCATTGGAGCAGGGCGCCACGAGGTAGCGGCTGCGTAGCGCCTCAAGGCCGGGCAACGCGTCCGGCCAGGGCGGCAGCTTCTCCCATGCCCGGTTGAGACGCACACGGCCGCCGTCGTCCACAGCGTCGCCCAAGCCGAAGTCGGCGAGCGTGGCGTCGAGATTCTCGCGATGCAGCAGGTCGAGCGCCACATAGCCCCGCCGCCCGGTGCGGACTTCCTCCATCGAGGGCTGGTACTTGGCCCGCCAGGAATCGGCGAACGCCAAGGGATCGACGGTCCGCTCCGAGTCGGCGAAGAAGGCTTCGACCTCGCGGGCGACGCCGGTGCGCCAATCGACCACCGTGCCGAATACGTCGAAGAGCAACGCTTCGATCACCGCGGCCTCACGCGACGGTAGCGGGTGTGCCGTGACGGGCGATTAGCGCGCCTCGACCGTCCAGGTATGGCCGGTCCGCAGCAGGGCCTCGATCCCGGGGGCGTCGGAGCTTGTCTTGGCGGCCTCGATCTGCGCGTAGACCGAGGCCTCGTAACTCTCTTCCGGGCTGCAGAAGAGCACGCCGAGCGCTACGGGGAAGTCCGGCGGCTCCATCTCCGCCAGGATGCCGGCAAGCGGCCGGTTGGTCTGGTCGTGGACCAGGAGATCGGACTCGTCCACGCCGTCCTCGCCGAGCGTTGCCACTTCGAGCGAGAACGTGCCGGGCGCGAGCCTGAGCCCGCGATCCCGCTCCTTGCCGAAGATCAGCGGCTTGCCGTGCTCGAGGAAGATCTGCGTCTCGGGCGCGTTCTTTCGCGCGGCGAACGCGTCGAACGCGCCGTCGTTGTAAACGATGCAGTTCTGGAAGATCTCGACGAACGAGGTTCCCCGGTGCGCATGCGCGGCCTTCAGGATGTCCGGCAGCCTCTTCTGGTCGGTATCAATGGCGCGGGCGACGAAGCGCCCACCGGCGCCGAGCGCGAAGCGTGTCGCCGACAAGGGATGATCCACGGAGCCCAGCGGCGTCGACGGCGAGCGGGTGCCCTCGCGCGAGGTCGGCGAGTACTGCCCCTTGGTGAGGCCGTAGATCTCGTTGTTGAAGAGCAGGATGTTGAGATCGACGTTGCGGCGCAGCGCATGCAGCGTGTGGTTGCCGCCGATGGAGAGCCCGTCGCCGTCGCCCGAGACCACCCAGACATCGAGGTTGGGATTGGCGAGCTTGACCCCGGTCGCGATGGCGGGCGCCCGGCCGTGGATGGTGTGGAAGCCGTAGGTCGCCATGTAATAGGGGAAGCGCGCGGCACAGCCGATGCCGGAGACGAACACCACGTCCTTGGTATCGGTGCCGATCTCGGCGAGCGCCTTGCGAACCGCCTTGACAATGGCGTAGTCGCCGCAGCCCGGACACCAGCGGATCTCCTGATCGGAGGTGAAGTCCTGCGCTGTGAGGGCGGGGATCGCGACCGTATCGTTCATCTCATGCCTCCGAGTGGGCGCGGATCGCGTCCATGATCTCGACGATCTTGAAGGGCTTGCCGGTGACCTTGGGCACGCCTATGGCCGGCACCAAGTAGCGGCTGCGCAGCATGGTGGTGAGCTGGCCCATGTTCATCTCGGGCACCAGCACCTTCTCGAAGCCCGCGAGGAGGTCGCCGAGATTGCGTGGCAGCGGGCTGAGGTGCCGCAGATGGATGTGCGACACCGAGAGGCCCTCCTCCCGGCTGCGCTCGACGGCCTGGCTGATCGGCCCGTGGGTGGAGCCCCAGCCGACCACCGCGAGCGGGCCGCTCTCGGGCCCCTGATCGACCGTCTGCTCGGGGATGTCGTCCGCGATGCGGGCAATCTTCTCGTGCCGTACGTCGGTCATGCGCTGATGGTTTTCGGGGTCGTAGGAGACGTTGCCCGTGGCGTAGTCCTTCTCCAGGCCGCCGATGCGATGCTCGAGGCCCGGCGTGCCGGGCCTGACCCAAGGCCGAGCCAGCGTCTCCGGGTCTCGCCCATAGGGCTGGAAGCCATCCACCTCGGTGCGGAATTCCACAGGGAAGGGCTCGAACGCGCCGACGTCGGGCAGCCGCCACGGCTCGGCCGCGTTGGCGATGAAGGTGTCGCTCAGCACCACCACCGGCGTCATGTAACGCGTGGCGAGGCGCACCGCTTCGATGGCCACGTCGAAGGCATCCGCCGACGAGCGGGCCGCGAGCACCACCAGCGGCGCGTCCGCATTGCGGCCGTAGACGGCGAGATAGAGGTCCGACTGCTCGGTCTTGGTCGGCAATCCGGTGGAGGGGCCCGCACGCTGGGAGTTCAACAGGATGAGCGGCAGCTCGGCGGTGATCGCGAGGCCGAGCGCTTCGGTCTTGAGCGCGACGCCTGGGCCGGAGCTGGAGGTGACGCCGAGGGCGCCCGCGTACGATGCGCCGATCGCGGCCCCCGCCGCGGCGATCTCGTCCTCGGCCTGGAAGGTCACCACATCGTAGGCCTTGAGCCGGGCCAGCACATGCAGCACCGAGGAGGCGGGCGTGATCGGGTAGGAGCTGAACACGAGCTTCAGCCCGGCGAGCTTCGCCCCCGCCACGAGGCCCCAGGCCAGCGCCTCGGTCCCGGTGACGGTGCGGTAGAGGCCGGGCTGGAAGGGCGCGGGCTTGATCTCGTAGACGAGCGCGCCGTCGGGAAGCTCAGCGGTCTCGCCGAAGGCGTGCCCCGCCTTGAGGCACGCGATATTGGCCGCCGCGATGTTGGGCAACTTCTTGAACTTGGTGTCGAGCCACTTGACGGTCACCGCGATGTCGCGATCGTAGAGCCAGTAGATCAGGCCGAGGGTCCACAGGTTCTTGGCGCGCAGCCCCTCCTTCTTGGAGACCCCGCACTCCTTGACCGACTCCAGGGTGAGCTTCGAGATGTCGATCGCCATGATCCGGTAGCGGGAGAGGCTGTCATCGTCGAGGGGATTGGCGTCGTAGCCGGCCTTCTGCAGGTTCTTGTCGGTGAAGGTACCGGTATCTACGATGATTTGGCCGCCCTCGCGGAGGTCGCCGACATTGACCTTGAGCGCTGCCGGATTCATGCAGACCAGTACGTCCGGCACGTCGCCCGAGGTCATCACGTTGCGCGAACCGAAGTTGATCTGGAAGGCGGAGACGCCGTAGGTGGTGCCGACCGGCGCCCTGATCTCCGCCGGGAAATCGGGGAAGGTGGTGAGGTCGTTGCCGGCGAGCGCGGCGGTCTCGGTGAAGCGACCGCCGGTCAGCTGCATGCCGTCGCCGGAATCCCCGGCGAAGCGGATCACGGCCGATTCCAGCTCCTCGCGCGACACGTCCTCAAGCGTCAAAGCTGCTTCTGCCATAGCCCTGTCATTCTTCGTGAAGCCCGGACGAGCCGGTGAGATTCACTTACTCCCACAGGCCCCCGATGTCTAGTGGTCCTACCTTTCTGTCATGGTTCGAGCCGAGATTTCAGCGATATCCCGATGCGGAGTCGGCTCTGCGCAAGTCTCGCGCCCCTCACCCGGCCGCGGGCGGGGCGAGCAAGGCTCAGCCGGCGGCCCGCTGCTCGTTCAGGACGGCGAGAAAATCCTCGCGCCGGTAGAGCTTCCGGCGGGGCGCGCCTTCCGCTGCGGCGGCGATCTCCGCCGCCTCGATCCGCCGCCAGTCGTCGAGATCGATCCAGCGGCGCCCGCGCGCCCGCAGCATTGCCTCCAGCCCCTCGCGGCCCGGTTTGCCGCCGCCCGCGCCCAGATCGTCGAGGATCTGCTGGGCGGCGTCCCGGCCATCCGGCTTGTTGGTGCCGATGACCCCGGTGGGGCCCCGCTTGATCCAGCCGACCGCGTAGAGGCCGGGCCCGACCCGGCCTGCATCGTTCACGACGACGCCCTGCTTGTGGTCGAAGGGCGCGCCGTCCACGGGCATGGAGAGGTAGCCCACGGCGGCGACCACCAGGCCGCAGGCGATCTCGAAGTGCTCGCCGGTGCCGACGGCGCGTCCGTTCTCGACCCGCGTGCGCTCGAAGCGGATCGCTTCCACCCGCGTATCGCCGAGGATCTCGACCGGGCTCGCGAAGAACACGAAGTGCACCCGCTTCGGCTTCTCGTCGGCCTCGCGCTCCGCAAAGGTGCGAAGGGACTGCAAATTCTTCTCGCGCACGCGCCGGTCGCGATCGGACATCTCGCCGGTCACACTCTCGGGAAGATCGGCTGCGGCGACCTGGGGCACGCACTGTTCGAGATGACCCATCTCGCGCAGTTCGACATTGGTGAACTTGGCCTCGACCGGGCCGCGGCGAGCCACCATGTAAACATCGCTGATCGGAGCAGCATGGATGGGCTCGGCGGCGTAGTCGGGAAGGTCGGTCGCGGCCATCTCGGCCGGCGTCTTGACCAGCACGCGCGCCACGTCGATGGCGACGTTGCCGGCACCGATGATGACCACGCTCGACGTGTCGAGATCGGGGGTGCGGTCGATGAAATCCGGGTGGGCGTTGTACCAGTTGACGAAGCTCGCCGAGCCGACGACCCCCGCCTTGTCTTCGCCCGGAATGCCCAGCGTCCGGTCGTGGGCGGCGCCGACCGCGAGCACCACGGCATCGTACATGTCGCGCAGCTCGTCGAGGGAGAGCGCGTCGCCGATATCGACATCGCCGTAGAAGTTGACGCGGTCGTCGGAGGCCGTGCGCGCGAAGCCGCGCATCACGTTCTTGGTTTTCTCGTGGTCGGGCGCGACCCCGAAGCGGATCAATCCGTAAGGCGTCGGTAGCCGGTCGATAATGTCGATCTGGCACGCGGAATCGGCCTTCAAGAGCGCATCCGCCGTGTAGAAACCCGCCGGCCCGGAGCCGACGATCGCGACCTTAAGCGTCATGTCCCCCCTCGTCTCGTCGGCGCGCACTATGCCAGCGATGAGGGGGAGTTTGAATGGTTTTCCGCATGGCTTCAGACCCAAGCGGCATACCGCCCTGTCTGAGCCTCTTCCCTGTTCGAACGCGCCGGCGCACCATAGGATTGCAGCGGGCCGTCAGGGGAGCGAATGCCGTGTCATATGCCGTCATACGCCGCCGGCCGGCGGCGCGAGGCGGGGCCGAGACGGACGGCGCCACGCCGTTCGTGATCGAGGAAAGCACTGCCCATCTCGTCTCGCTCGCCTCGCGCCTCTTCACCCGCGCGTTGCAGGAGCGGCTGGGCCGTTACGGAGTCTCGGTCGCGCAATGGTCGATGCTGCTGCTGCTCTGGGAGGAGGAGAGCCTCACCCAGAAGGAGCTGAGCCGCCGTCAGCAGATCGAGGAGCCGACCGCGACGCGCACGCTGCAGCGCATGGAGCGCGACGGGCTGATCCGGCGCATCCAGGATCGGGAGGACAACCGCAGGCGCCGCGTGGTGCTGACGGAGCGGGGGCGAGAGCTCTGCAGCGAGCTGGTGCCCGCCGCACTGGAGGTCGACGCGCTCGCGACCCACGGCCTCTCCGACGATGAGAAGAAGCGCTTCGTCAGCCTGCTCGGCTACGTCGTGGCCCGGCTGGGCTAGAGCGAGTCCGTCTTTGACGGACTCGCGACAGGCCGCGACCGCGGCCCGCCGCTCCTGCGGCGCACATCGCGCGCCCCCGCGCGCGTGGACGCGCGACGCGGAGGCGCCGGCCGCAGGCCGGCTGCCGTGAGCGATAAGGAGTTGGAGCGTTTCCGTGCGAAACGGAAACGCTCCAAGCAGCCGGGCGGCAGCGCCCCCGGGGCGTCAGTCGAGCCCCGGAACCGTGAAGATCTGGCCCGGATAGATCAGCGCCGGATCCCCGATCTGGCTGCGATTGGCCTCGTAGATCTCGGTGAAGTGTACGCCCCCGCCGAGGGTGCGCCGGGCGATGCGCCAGAGGCTGTTGCCGGGCTGCACCACCACGATGGCATCGCCCAACATGAGCAGCTCGGGCCGGGCCCGGACCAGGGGGGTCTCGATGCGGGCGAGAACCACGCCGGCGGGATCGACCTGATCGACCCGGAGGGTATAGGAGCCCGGCTCCACGTCCGCCTCGGGCTCGACCTGCCAGTCGCCTTCCTCGGTGGTCTCGACGGTCCCCACGTGCTCGTCGTCGATGTAGACGTTCAGGTCTGTCTCGGGCTCGCCCTTGCCGGTGAAGGTCAGGTCGCCCTTGTTGTCGTAGTCCACCGAGCCCAGGACGATCGGCCCTTCGTCGGCCGCGTCTGACGGTTCTGCAGCCGCGACCTGATCTTCATCGGGCGTGCCACCGGTCGCGGTTTCCGGGGCAGCGGCGGCGGTTTCGGTGCCAGCCGTGTCGACGGCGTCGGCGGTGTCAGCCGCGTCGGCGGCGTCGGCGGTGTCAGCCGCGTCGGCGGTGTCGGGCGCGTCAGCTGGGGTCTCATCCGGCGCAGCGTCGTCCCGGCTCGCCATGTCGACCGGCTCGTCCTTGGCCTCCGGCTTCTGCAGAACGGTGCTCCTCCCCTCGCCTTCGCGCGGCACCAGCACGGCGAGCACCGATCCCCCGTCCTCGTCGGGATCGGGGACGGAAACAACGAGCACATGCTCGGATTCCACCTGTGTGCCGTCCGGCAGGGTCGCGATCGCCCAGAGCTCATGATCGCCGGGAGGAATGGCGATATACGGCACGAGCGTCCATTCACCGCGCCGGTCGGCGGTCTCCCAGCCGAGGTCGATCGATGCGCTGCGCACTGTGACCCTGGCCCCGGGCTCGGCGCGGCCGGCGATCACCGCCCAGCCGTCCGGGGTAATCCGCACTGTATCGAAGCTCGGCGGCGTTACCGCCGGCTCCTCGGCGGTCGTCGGCTCCTGCTCGACACCCGTCGCGGCAGGCGTCTCCCGCATCTCTTCCACCGCCCCGTCGGGAACGACACGCGCTTCGGTGATGGACTGCTCGACCGCCTCGTCTCCCTCCACAACCGCCGTAGGCGCAGCATCGCCCGCCGCGGTCTCAGTCGCCTCATCTTCGCCAACCGCGCCTTCGGTGCCGTCGGTCACCTCTAGAGATTCGGCGTCCGTTGACCCTCCCGCCGTGGCCACGTCAGAAGCGGCATCATCCGCCGCAGGCGAAGTCGACACGTCCTGCGAAACGGCCGGTTCGGCATCGTCGGTCGATCCTCCCGCGTCGGCGCTAACCGTCTCCTCGGACGGCGGCGCTTCAGATGCAGCCGCTGCATCCTCTGCGATGGCGGGCGCGGTGCCGTCGTCGGCCTGCGTCATGGCTTCGGCGCCGGCCTCGTCGTCCTGTGCCCCTGCCTCAGGCGTGGCCGCCGCATCCTCCGCGGTGGCGGGCGCGGTGCCGTCGTCGGCCTGCGCCATGCTGTCGGTGCCCGCCTCGTCGTCCGTTGCGCCTGCCTCAGGCGTGGCCGCTGCATCCTCCGCGGTGGCGCCCCCGCTGCCGTCGTCGACCTCCGCCATAGCGTCGGCGCCGGCATCGTCTCCCGATGCCTCCACGTCAGCCGAAGCCGCCGCATCTTCCTCGGTAGTGGGCGTGGTGCCGTCGTCGGCCTCCGCCATCGTGTCAAAGGCGGCCCCGTCATCCGTTGCCCCTGCCTCAGGCGTAGCCGCTGCATCCTCCGCGCCAGCGGCCGCGGTGCCGTCTTCGACCTCCGCCATGGTGTCGGCGCCAGCATCGTCTCCCGCCACCTCCACGTCAGCCGATGCCGCCGCATCCTCCTCGATAGCTGGCGCGGTGCCGTCTTCGACCTTCGCCATAGCAGCGTCGGCGCCGGCATCGTCTTCCGATGCCTCTGCCTCAGGCGTGGCCGCTGCATCCTCAGCGACGGCGGGCGCGGTGCTGTCTTCGGTCTCCGCCATAGTGTCGGCGCCCGCATCGTCTTCCGATGCCACTGTCTCAGGCGTGGCCGCCGCATCGTCCCCGGTAGCGGGCGCGGTGCCGTCTTCCGCTTCCGCCACAGTGTCGGCGCCCGCCCCGTCTTCCGTTACCTCCACGTCAGCCGTAGACGCTGCATCGTCCCCGGTGGCGGGTGCGGTGCCGTCGTCGGCCTCCGCCATGGTGTCGGTAGCCGCCTCATCGTCCGTTGCGCCTGCCTCAGCCGTAGACGCTGCATCGTCCTCGGTAGCGGGCGCGGCGCCGTCGTCGGCCTCCGCCATAGCGTCGGCGCCGGCAGCGTCTTCCGATGCCCCTGCCTCAGGCGTGGCCGCCGCATCCTCTGCGGTGGCAACCGCGGTGCCGTCGTCGGCCTCCGCCATAGTGTCGGCGGCGGCCGCGTCATCCGTAGCCTCTGCCTCAGGCGTAGCCGCTGCATCCTCCTCGGTGGCGGGCGCGGTGCCCTCTTCGGCCTGCGCCATGGTGTCGGCGCCGGCCTCATCGTCCTGTGCCCCAGCTTCAGCCGACGCTGCATCCTTTGCGGCGGTGGGCGCGGTGCCGTCGTCGGCCTCCGCCATGGTGTCGGTGCCCGCCTCGTCGTCCGCTGGCTCCACATCAGCCGAAGCCGCCGCATCTTCCTCGGTAGCGGGCGCGGTGCCGTCGTCGGCCTGCGCCATGCTGTCGGCGCCGGCAGCGTCTTCCGATGCCCTTGCCTCAGGCGTGGCCGCCGCATCCTCTGCGGTGGCAACCGCGGTGCCGTCGTCGGCCTCCGCCATGCTGTCGGCGCCGGCATCGTCTTCCGTTGCGCCTGCCTCAGACGTAGCCGCTGCATCCTCTGCGGTGGCGAGCGCGGTGCCGTCCTCGACCTCCGCCATTGTGTCGGCGCCGGCATCGTCTTCCGATGCCTCCACATCAGCCGAAGCCGCCGCATCCTCCTCGGTGGCGGACGCGGTGCCGTCGTCGGCCTCCGCCATGCTGTCGGCGCTGGCCTCGTCGTCCGATGCCCCTGCCTCAGGCGTGGCCGCTGCATCGTCCCCGGTGGCCAGCGCGGTGCCGTCGTCGACCTCCGCCATCGTGCCGGCGCCGGCATCGTCTTCCGATGCTTTCACATCAGCCGAAGCCGCGGCATCCTCCTCGGTGGCGGGCGCGGTGCCGTCGTCGCCCTCCGCCATGGTGTCGGCGCCGGCAGCGTCGTCCGATGCCTCCACATCAGCCGAAACCGCCGCATCTTCCTCGGTAGCGAGCGGGGTGCCGTCGTCGGCCTCCGCCATGGTGTCGGCGCCGGCATCGTCTTCCGATGCCTCCACATCAGCCGAAGCCGCTGCATTGTCCCCGGCAGCGGGCGTGGTGCCATCGTCGGCCTCCGCCATGGTGTCGGTGCCCGCCTCGTCTTCCGATGCCTCCACATCAGCCGAAGCCGCTGCATCCTCTCCGGTGGCGGCTGCGGTGCCGTCGTCGGCCTCCGCCATGGTGTCAGTGCCCGCCCCGTCTTCCGCTACCTCTACGTCAGCCGAAGCCGCCGCATCTTCCTCGGCAGCCGGCGCGGTGCCGTCTTCGACCTCCGCTATGGTGTCGGCGCCGGTATCGTCTTCCGATGCCTCTACGTCAGCCGAAGCTGCTGCATCGTCCTCGGTGGCGGGCGCGGTGCCGTCTTCGACCTCTGCCATAGCGTCAGAGCCGGCCTCGTCTTCCGATGCCTCTGCCTCAGGCGTAGCCGCTGCATCCTCTGCGACGGCGGGCACGGTGCCCTCTTCGGCCTGCGCCATGGTGTCGGCGCCGGCATCGTCTTCCGATGCTCCTGCCTGAGCCGTAGACGCTACATCTTCTGTGGCGGCGGGCGCGGTGCCGTCGTCGGCCTCCGCCATGATGTCGGCGTCTGCAGTGCTTTCCGGTGTCCCCTCTTCAGGCGCCGCCGCCATGTCTTGCCCGGCACTGGGCTCGGTACCGTCATCAGTCGTCGTGGCAGCGTCGGTACCGGTGGCGTCTCCCGCCGCTTCGACCGTAGGCGCGGTGTCATCCGCTGTAGCGGCCGCCACATCCTGATCGGCAGAGGCGTCGGCGGTCGGCTCAACGGCGTCGACACCAGTTGGCTCGCCCTCCGTTGCCGTAGCCTGCCCGGCTGTGTCTTCCTCCCGCGCGACGGCATCGATGTCGCCACTCGGCGGGTCAGCCGGTGTCGGCGTCGCGTCAGCCGTCTCGACAGCGTCATCCGCCGCCGGCTTCTCGGGCGCCGTCGGAGCAGTCCCGGCTGTTTCCTTGTCCTCCTGCGGGCCGGCACCGATGTCGCCGCCGGGAATGTCGACCGGTACTGGAGGCGCTTCGGCCGTCTCTTCGGGCGTTGACGCATCCGGGGCTGCTGCTCCCGCGTCGGCTGTTTCAAGCGCCGCTTCGTCGGCAGGCGCCGCACCCTGCTCAACGTTGTCGGCCGTGCGGTCGGCAATGTCGACGGACTGCCCCGACGTTCCGTCCGCCTCAGGCCCACCCGTCAGGAACACGCCAAGCAGGACGCCGACGACCACGACGGCAACGCCGGCCGGGGCCGCGATGCGGAGCGTCTCGCGCCGCTTCAACACGTCGGCCACGCGGCGGGGGAGATTTCCGGTCTCGCTCACTGGATACGCCTAGCAAACATGGGAGGCGCCACGATACACGAGTCGGCCGAGGCGCGACAGCACGCCCGGTTAGTCGGTAACGCTCACCAGTCGCTGCCCGATGAGAACGACGGGGGTGGCGACGGAGCCGTGCTCACCGGGTTGCGGATCGCGGGCAGCGCCTTGAGATAGGCGGCCATGGCCTCCAAATCGTCCTGGGTCAGGTGGCGCAGCCCGTCGTCGATGGCTTCGCGCATTTCGCCCTGCACGTCGTCGCCATAGGGCGTGAAGCCCGTGCGCAGGAAAAACGCCAGATCGACCTCGGACCACGAGCCGATGCCGGTCTCGGTATCGGGGGTGATGTTAGGGACAGTGAGCCCGCCCGGCCCGTAGCGGGAGCCGGCCAGGTGCGGGCCGCGCTTCAACGACCCCATCATGTTGCGCGGGGTGTGGCACTCGGCGCAGTGCCCCAGGGTCTCGACGAGATAGCGGCCGCGCGCCAGACGCTCGTCCTGAGCGGGATCGGCAGCATCAGGCTCGCGATCGAAGAAGAGCCAGCGCCAGGGGTGGAGAAATAGACGCACGCTGAACGGGAACCGCAGCTCGTGCGGCTTGCTGGGGGCGGCAACCGGCTCCACCGTGTCGAGAAAGGCCTTGAGGTCGAGCATGTCCTCGCGCCGCATGCCGGTGTAGGCGGTGTAGGGGAACGCGGGATAGTAGGTGCTGCCCGTGGGCGACTTGCCGTCGCGGAGCGCACGGATGAAATCCTCGTCGGACCAGCCGCCGATGCCGGTCTCCGGGTCCGGGGTGATGTTGGGCACGGCGATCGCCCCCCAGGGCGAGGACAGCATACGCCCACCGGCGAGGAACGCGCCGCCATTGGCGACGTCCGTGTGGCAGGTGGCGCAGCCCGCCGCACGCAGGATGTAGGCACCACGCGCCGCCGGGTCCGGACTCGCCGGATCGGGCTCCAGGCCGGGTGCCGCACGAGGGACCATCGCGCTTGCCTGCAGTGCGAGGATCAGCGCACAGGCGCCGATTGCGATACGAAGTCCGTCGAGCCGCGCCATCGAATTCTGTAATCGATCCTACCGTCGGCACCGGGGATAGGTCAGAAATAGTCCGATTTGCGCGCATTGCAACCGATGTCCTGTCAGACGGCGCGGCTGGCGGCCTGCGACTGACTCTGGTACAGAGCAGCGCTCCCAAGCGGTCGGGCATGTGGTCAGGATCGGATCGACGATGGCGGCGGTCGCGTCTCTCTGCGTCTTTTGCGGTGCCCAATCGGGCGAAAACCCGGCCCACGCCGAGGCCGCCCGCAGTCTCGGCTCAGGCCTGGCCCGGCGCGGAATCACCCTCATTTACGGTGCCGGCGGAATCGGCCTGATGAGCGTGCTCGCCGATGCGGTGCTGGCGGGCGGCGGCACGGTCGTCGGTGTGATCCCCGAGCATCTGGAACGCCTCGAGGTGGCGCACCCCGAGCTGACGGAGACGGTGGTCACCCGGGACATGCACTCCCGGAAGCGCGCGATGTTCGACCGCGCCGACGGGTTCGTCGTCCTGCCCGGCGGCTTCGGCAGCCTCGACGAGTTCTTCGAGGTGCTCACCTGGAAGCAGCTCGGGATCCACGACAAGCCGTTGGTCGTTCTCGACAGCGAGGGGTATTGGGGACCGCTGCTCGACCTGCTCGACCATGTGAGCGCCGAGGGCTTCGCGCCGGCGGCCATGAGCGGCCTCGCCACGGTGGTGCGGTCCACGGACGAGCTGTTCCGCGTCCTCGACAACGGCGAGGCTTGAGCGGGCACCGGGAAGGCTCTACGCCCCGCCGGTAACCTTGACCGGCGGGGCGTCCCTGATATGGTGCGCGCGGTCCCGCCGGCCGCCCTATCCCGTCTCCCGGGGCCTTTGTCCACAACGCATTCCTGGAGAGCTTCGGATGGCGAAAATCAAGGTCGCCAACCCCGTCGTCGAGATCGACGGCGACGAGATGACGCGGATCATCTGGGCGTGGATCAAGGACCAGTTGATCCTGCCCTACCTGGATATCGACCTGCTCTATTTCGACCTCGGCGTCGAGCATCGGGATGCGACCGACGATCGGGTCACGGTCGATTGTGCCGAGGCGATCAAGGAGATCGGCGTCGGCATCAAGTGCGCGACTATCACGCCGGACGAAGCGCGCGTCGAGGAGTTCGGCCTCAAGAAGATGTGGCGCTCGCCCAACGGCACGATCCGCAACATCCTCGACGGCACGGTGTTCCGTGAGCCCATCATCTGCCGTAACGTGCCGCGTCTGGTCCCCGGCTGGCAGCATCCCATCGTGATCGGCCGCCACGCCTTCGGCGACCAGTACCGCGCCACCGATTTCGTGGTGCCGGGCAAGGGCAAGCTCACGATCCGCTTCGAGCCGGAGAACGGGGGCGAGACGATCGAGCGGGAGGTGTTCGACTTCCCCGGCGGGGGCGTCGCGCTCGCCATGTACAACCTTGACGATTCGATCCGGGGCTTCGCCCGCGCCTGCATGAACTACGGGCTGGATCGGGGCTGGCCGGTCTACATGTCGACCAAGAACACGATCCTCAAGTTCTATGACGGGCGCTTCAAGGACCTGTTCGACGAGATCTTCGAGGCCGAGTTCAAGGACCGCTTCGAGGCCGCCGGCATCGGCTACGAGCACCGGCTGATCGACGACATGGTGGCCGCCGCGCTCAAGTGGGAAGGCGCCTTCATCTGGGCCTGCAAGAACTACGACGGCGACGTGCAGTCCGACACCGTGGCCCAGGGCTTCGGCTCGCTCGGCCTGATGACCTCGGTGCTGATGTCGCCAGACGGCAAGACGGTCGAGGCCGAGGCGGCGCATGGCACCGTGACACGGCACTACCGCGCCTATCAGCGGGGCGAGGAGACCTCGACCAACCCGATCGCCTCGATCTTCGCCTGGACCCGCGGCCTCAAGCACCGCGGCCGCCACGACGGCAATGAGGCCCTCGCGGACTTCGCCGAGACACTCGAGCGCTGCTGCATCGAGTGCGTGGAAGCCGGCGAGATGACGAAGGACCTCGCCATCCTGGTCGGCCCCGACCAGGGCTGGCTCAACTCCAAGGATTTCCTGGACGCGATCGACCGCCGGCTCCGCACCGCGATGGCGTAGGTGATGACGGCGTAGCAGATAGCGTCAGGCGCCGCTCCTCAAGCTGGCTCGGAGCGACCTCGCGGGCTTCCGCGTCAAAAGGAGACGCGCCAGCCTGACAGCAGGATCAATTCGGAGTCTGCGTCTTTGCGGTGGCCCGGCTCGCGGGAAAGGGTCGCACCGAGACGCAGCTCCCCGAGCTCCAACGGCCGTTTCCATTGCAGCGCCAAGTCCACCTGCCTTCCGCCGGGCTCGGCATCCAGCGTGACGAAGCTGCGGACCACCTCGCCCCTCGCCGTTCGTCCCGAAGGAATGGCAAGAAGCGCCTGACCGTCCTCCACCCGAAGCGGCTGCGACAGCGACACCATGAAGGCACCGCCTTCCGCAGTCGGCCGGGTGGCATGCAACGCGACCGCGCTGGTGATGAGAGGCGAGAATCCATCGAACAGGCCGTCGCGCGTCTGCGCATTCACGGTGCCGATCTCCGCAGTGCCACCGATGCGCCACTGACCGAGCTCCGCGTCGGCCTCGATTCCAGCGAACATCGCATTCGCCACAAGGTCTCCGAAAGCGCCTTCGGACGCGCTCCCGAGCAAGGTTTGCCGCTCGCCCAGCCAGCCGACATGCAGCCCGAGCAGGGCCTCAGGCGCATGCCACGCCAGCGCCGCACCGGACGCAGGCTCCTGCCCGGCAAGGCCTTCCGTGGTGAGCGCAGTGGCGCTCAGGCTGGCTGCAACCGGGAAGGTTGCGACCAGGCTGCGTCCGGCAAGCGCGAAGTGACTGGCCTTCGCAGCGGCGGGTGTCCCGGACTTGACGAGATGCAGGGCGGAAACCGCGCCGTCGGCCTCCCCATGCGACTGGAGGATGGGGAGTCGGATGGTGCTCGCAGGAGGTCCCTGCGCCCCCTGGATCGATAACTGTTGAAAGTCGCGAAACCGCTCGTACAGCGAAGGTCTGGCGGTAACCGTCACGAGGTTGCCGACGTCGTACCAGAATGGCGCTCCAAGCGCGTCGAAGGCAGCAATCTCGTGACTTGCGAGCGAAGGAACGAATGCATCGCCGAAGGCGGAGCCAACTTGCAAGCTTGTATCGTGAATAGCGGCACCGGGGCTTTCCACACGACCGCCCATCGCAACGACCGGCTCACCCACGGGCGAGGTTGCGGTGCCCAAATCCATGAGGCCGCGACCATAGATTTTGGCGTCGGCGTAGAGGCCGCTTCGGTCCGCCGTCTCTAGGAGTCTCGCCAGCAGGTCCACGTTGGAGAGCTGGCCCCGGAAATAGTGCTTCATCAGCGCAAGACCGCCAGTCACCATCGGTGCGGCGAACGATGTGCCGCCTGCATCGGCGACGGACCGGATGGGGTTGCCGTCCCGGCCGGGGCCGAAATAGGACACCCGGATATCCTCTCCCGGGGCCGCCAAGCAAGAGTCGGCCGCGATGCCGCAGCGGTTGGAGAAGTCGGCAATCTCGCCGTCCGGGCGTATGGCCACGACAGCGACCGTATTCTCGTGCAGCTCCGGGAAGCGTGCAGACAAACCGGACAGAATGTCCGCCGAACTCGCCTTCACCTCACCGTCAACGCACTGGGGTATCGGGATATCGCATGCCCTGCCGTTCGCATTTCCCGCGGCCCAGACAAAGACGACTTTCTCTTCGGAGCCTTCCTGAGTAATTGATGGGATTATCGCCGCGAAAGGTTCGCGAAGAACCTCTTCGCTGTAGTTCTCGATGATTCCCGAGACACCAAGGCTCAAGTTCAGGAAATCGATGCTTTGGGAGCCGAACTGCCAACCGAGTACCTCTTCCAAGGTCTCCGCAAAGTATTCTCCCACTCCTGGCAGTTCGCTTAACTTTATCGGGTCATACAACTCAGGAGCTTCGCCGAGCGGAATTGCAAAGACGACGAGGTCGGCGCCCCAGGCCACGCCCTGCGCGTCGAACTCGTATCCGGGAATATCCTCTCCGGCGATAACGCTTGCCACCGCCGTGCCGTGAGAGAATTCGCTTCCGTCTTCGTCGGTCGCGTCGGTAAGAAGCCGCTCGATGACGGTTTTGTCCCGGAACGCGGGGTCTTCGCCGTCTACGCCCGTATCCAGGATGCCCACGGTCACGCCCTCGCCGGGCGCAGTGTCGGGCCCGAACTGCAGTTCGAGATTCGCGTAGGCCTCATCGGCACCGATCGCTTCCAGGCCCCATTGGTTCTGGAAGCTCGACTGCTCCGCGTATTCCCCCGCGATTTCCTCTACCAATGCTTCGAATTCGGGTTCGAGCACGCAGCCCCGGTCATGGGTCTCGACGCAGGGCTCCGGGGCGTCGCCCTCCTTGTCGATTGAATAGACGCAAGACGTCAAGATCAAAGCCGCTCCACAAAGAGGGATCGCGACGCGGAGCTGGATGCCCAGTAATCGGAGGAAACGGGGGTAAACGGATCGATTGAGGCGTGGGCAGGTCAACATCTTGCTCCCGAATTTCCAGGAATTCGGCGGAATCTCTTGCTCACGTTACCCTATCGTGAACCTTCAGCGGTTGCCGCCTAAAACAGCCCGGTAATGTGGCCGTTCTCGTCAACGGCGATGTTGTCGGCGGCAGGCACGCGCGGCAGGCCCGGCATGGTCATGATCGCGCCGCAGATCACCACCACGAACTCGGCGCCGCCCGAGAGTCGCACCTCGCGGATCGACACCTCGAAGCCGCTGGGTGCGTTCTTGAGCGCGGCATCGGCCGAGAAGCTGTATTGCGTCTTCGCCATGCAGACGGGGAAGTGCCCGAAGCCGCCGGCCTGGAGGTCGTCGAGCTGCCTGCGGACCTTGTCGTCCGCCGTGATGCCGTCGGCGCCGTAGATCCTCTTGGCGACGGTCTCGATCTTCTGCCAGAGCGTCAGATCGTCCGGGTAGAGGGGCTGGAAGGACGAGGGCTTCGCCTCGATCGTGCCCACCACCTCGTGCGCCAGCGCCTCGCAGCCCGCACCGCCCATGGCCCAGTGATCGCACTCCACCGCCGCGACGTCCATCTTGGCGCAGGCGTCGGCAACCAGCGCGCGCTCGGCCTCGGTGTCGGCCGAGAAGCGGTTGATCGCCACCACCGCGGGCACGCCGTAGCTCTGGACGTTGCCGACGTGGCGGGCCAGGTTCGCCATGCCCGTGGCCAGCGCCTCGAGGTTCTCGGCTCCGAGGTCCGAGCGCGCGACGCCGCCATGCATCTTGAGCGCCCGGATCGTCGCCACGATCACTGCGCAATCGGGCGCCAAGCCGGCCTTGCGGCACTTGATGTCGAAGAACTTCTCGGCGCCCAGATCGGCGCCGAAACCGGCCTCGGTCACCACATAGTCGGCGAGCTTGAGCGCGGCCCTGGTCGCGATCACGGAGTTGCAGCCATGGGCGATGTTGGCGAAGGGGCCGCCGTGGATGAGGGCGGGGTTGTTCTCCAGCGTCTGCACGAGGTTGGGCGCGAGCGCGTCCTTGAGCAGCGCGGTCATCGCGCCGTCCGCGTTCACCGCGCTCGCGCGGACCGGCTCGCGCTCGCGCGTAAGCCCGACCACGATATTGCCAAGCCGCGCACGCAGCTCGTCGAGATTGCGCGAGAGGCAGAAGATCGCCATCACCTCGGAGGCTACGGTGATGTCGAAGCCGTCCTCGCGCGGGAAGCCGTTGGCCACGCCGCCCAGCGAGGAGACCACGCTGCGCAAGGCGCGGTCGTTCATGTCGACGACGCGGCGCCAGCTCACCCGGCGCGGGTCGATGCCGGCCTTGTTGCCCCAGTAGATGTGGTTGTCCACCATCGCTGCGAGCAGGTTGTTGGCGGCACCGATTGCGTGGAAGTCGCCGGTGAAGTGGAGGTTGATGTCCTCCATCGGCACCACCTGCGCATAGCCGCCGCCGGCAGCGCCCCCCTTGACGCCGAAGCAGGGGCCGAGGCTCGGCTCGCGCAGCGCCATGACGGCGTTCTTGCCGATCCGGTTGAGGCCGTCGCCGAGGCCGACGGTGGTGGTGGTCTTGCCCTCGCCAGCCGGGGTTGGCGTGATCGCCGTGACCAGGATCAGCTTGCCGTCGGGCCGGTCCTCCAGCGAGCCGATGTAGTCGAGGGTGAGCTTCGCCTTGTCGTGGCCGTAAGGGACCAGATGCTCCGCCGCAATGCCGAGACGGTCCTTGGCGATATCGAGGATCGGGCGCTTCGTGGCCGCCCGTGCGATGTCGATATCGCTCTTGGGATCGGTGTGCTGTGAGCCTGTGGGTTGGGCCATGGTCCACTCCCCCCCGCGTCTGCTCCGGCGGCCTGCCCCGCCGTCACGCCGTGCCCGACGAGGGGGGTGTGACGATGGAGGCTAGTGCAGCCTGGCCCAGACGCGCCGGTAGATGACGAACAGTACCGCCGTGAGAACGAAAACGAAGATCAGCACCTTGAGGCCGGTCTGCTTGCGCTCCTCAAGCTCCGGCTCCGCCGTCCAGGAGAGGAAGACGGTCACGTCGCGGGCGTGCTGAGCGAGGGTCATGGGCGTGCCGTCCACATACTCGACAGCCTCGTCGTAGAGGGGCTCCGGCATGGCGATCTGCTGGCCCTGGTAGAAGTGGTTGAAGCTCATGCCGTCGGCGAGCTCCATCCCCTCGGGCGCCTCGTCCTCGTAGCCGGTCATCAGCGCGTAGAGGTAGTCCGCACCGCCCTCCCGCGCCTTGATGATCAGCGAGAGGTCCGGCGGCAGCGCGCCGCCGTTCAAGGCCCGCGCCTCGTTATCGTTGGCGAAGGGCGACGGCCAGTAATCGGAGAGCCGGGCGGAGCGGAAGAACATCTCGCCCTCGTCGTCGGGCCCGTCCTCGACCTCGTATTCCTCGGCGATCGCCTTCGCCTCCTCCTCGGTGAAGTCGATCTCCAGCAGATTGCGGAAGGCGATGTACTGGAGCGAATGGCAGGCGGAGCAGACCTCCTTGAATACCTGGAAGCCCCGTTGCAGCTCGCCCCGGTCGAAGGAGCCGAAGACGCCTTCGTGCTGCCAGTCCTGATCGGGAACGTCCGCCGCGTCGCCGGCCGCGTGCGCGGCATGGCCGCCGAAGAGCGCGAGCGCGCCGATCATCAGCCCGGCCAGTAGCGCGCGCCGCATCACGTCCGCTCCCCTGGCGTCGCAGACGCAGCATCTGCCGGTGCCGCCGCAGACGCGTCCTCACCGCCGCCTTTCAGCACCGCCTGATGGATGCTTTCCGGCAGCCGCGTGGGCCGCTCGAACTTGCCGATGAGCGGCAGGATGAGGAGGAAGTGCGCGAAGTAGTAGCCGGTCGTGACCTGCCCGATCCAGATGAAGTTGCCTTCGGGCGTGTTGGCGCCGACCCAGCCCAGCGCGATGCAGTCCACGACGAAGACCCAGAACGCCCACTTGTAGATCGGGCGGAAGCGCGCGCTGCGGACTCTGGATGTATCCAGCCAGGGCAGGATGAAGAGGATGAAGATCGAGGCGACCATCGCCACGACGCCGCCGAGCTTGTCGGGGATCGCGCGCAGAATCGCGTAGAACGGCAGGAAGTACCATTCCGGCACGATGTGCGCCGGCGTCTGCAGCGGGTTCGCCTTCTCGTAGTTGATCACCTCGCCCAGCGCGTTCGGCATGTAGAAGGTGAAGATGAGAAGGATGAACATCATCACCCCGATCCCGAACGAGTCCTTCGCCGTGTAGTACGGGTGGAAGGGGATGGTGTCCTTCTCGCTCTTGATGTCGATGCCGAGCGGGTTGTTCGACTTGCGGTGATGCAGAGCCCAGAGGTGGATGAAGACCACGCCGAAGAGCACGAAGGGCAGCAGATAGTGCAGCGCGTAGAAGCGGTTGAGCGTCGGGTGATCGACCGAGAAGCCGCCCCACAGCCAGGTGACGACCGTCTCGCCGATCCACGGGATCGCCGAGGTCATGTTGGTGATCACCGTCGCCGCCCAGAAGCTCATCTGCCCCCACGGCAGGACGTAGCCCATGAAGGCCGACGCCATCATGAGCAGCAGGATGATGACGCCCATCCACCACAGGATTTCGCGCGGCGCCTTGTAGGAGCCGTAGTAGAGGCCGCGGAAGAGGTGGATGTAGACCACGGCGAAGAACATCGAGCCGCCGTTGGCGTGGAGATAGCGCATGAGCCAGCCCCACTCGACGTCGCGCATGATGTGCTCGACGGAGTCGAAGGCGAGGTCGGCATGGGGCGTGTAGTGCATCGCCAGCACCACACCGGTCACGATCTGCAACACCAGCAGGATCCCGGCGAGAGAGCCGAAGTTCCACCAGTAGTTCAGATTGCGCGGCGCCGGGTAATCGATGAGGTGCTTGTTGGTCCAGCTGAAGACCGGTAGCCGGTACTCGATCCACTGGGCAACGCGGTTCTGCGGTACGGGTGTCGTCATCCGGCGCTATCCCCTACCCGATCCGAACCAGCGTGTCGTCGAGGAACTCGTAAGCAGGCACGGGCAGGTTGGCCGGCGCAGGCCCCTTGCGGATACGGCCGGAGGTGTCGTAGTGCGAGCCGTGGCAGGGGCAGAACCAGCCGCCGTAATCCCCTCTCGGATCGCCGAGCTTGGAGCCTAGCGGCACACAACCGAGGTGAGTGCACACCCCTTGGACGATCAGCCATTGCGCTTGCGGCGCCCGCTCGGCATCCGGCTGCGGATCGGACAGGTCGTCGAGCGCGACCGCCTGCGCTGCGGCGATCTCGTCCGCCGTGCGATAGCGTATGAAGACCGGCCGGCCGCGCCACTTGACCACGATGGTCTGGCCTTCCTCGATTGAGGAGAGATCGACTTCGGTGGACGACAGCGCCAGCACGTCGGCCGAGGGGTTCATGGTCTCGATCAGCGGCCAGGTGATGCCCACCACCGCCATGCCACCCATGGCGCCCGCCGCCAGCACCAGGAAGTCGCGTCGCGTCCCCGCGTGCTCGGACGAGCTATCAGAGGGCGTCGCGGCGTCTGCCATGGTTGGACCCTTCGGATTGCCTGACGGGATTGCCGGCGAGGACCTAGAATCGAGCAACAGTCACGACACGCTCGCGGCGGCCGCCGCGAGCGGCGACAGGGTTAGCACGGGCCGTTGGCAAGGGCAAGACGGCAAGAACATGGCCGCGGCGATCGTTGTCACAGCCTCAGGATAGGGCCGCCCGGGCCCCCTCGGTCGCCTCCCGATCGACCGCCAGCGTGTCGCTCTCGCGGGCGCCGGTGAGCACGACTCCGTAGATCTCGCGGGCGCGCTCGGGCGTCTCCCAGCCCCGGGCGACATCCATGCGCACCCGCTCGGGATCGCGCTCCATCGGCTCGCCATACCCACCGCCGCCGGCATCGAAACCGCGGATCAGCTCGCCCGGCAAGAGGTCGAGCTGTACGACGTTGGGCAGCTTGGTCTCATCGCCATTGGCGCCGACCTTGAACTGCACGGCCGGCGTGCCGTCGTGGCCGCCCTGGGCGCCCCGCGCCGGGTTGATCTGGCAGTCCGACGGGATGACCAGCGTCATCGGGTCCTCGCGCGGCCCGTAGACAACCTCGCAGGCAGGGCCGCCTCGATGGCGCCCGGCGCCGCCGGTGCCGGGCATGAGGCGCACGGTCTTGAACAGCATCGGGTGCTTCACCTCGGCGAGCTCGATGCTGTCCCGATACATGAGGCCCGAGACCACAGGCAGCACGTAGGTGACCCAGCCGTCGGCCTTGGGCCCGGCCGGGCCGCCGTTCACCACCATCATGAGCTGGTTGATGTAGGGATCGCCGCCGCGCCTGAAATCCTTGCCGCTCAGCACCGCGGTGGCGGCGCACATGGCGCTGCCGCCCTCCGCAAGGCCGAAGCCATCGCCGAGCTTGGCCATCGCCGAGTGGGTGATGTTGACCAGACGGTCGGCGACATTGGTGGTGGCCATCGAGGTCGAATGGGGAAAGGACGGGCGGCCGACGACGCAGCCGTCCCGCAGCAGCACGTCCACGCGCCGGAAGGACCCGCCGTTGTGCGGAATCTCCGGCCCCAGACAGTTGAAGAGGCCGGCCACCACATTGTTGATCGCGCAGGCCTCCGATTGGTTGAGGCCGCAGTCGACGCAGTCGATGTTGTCGCGCAGGTCGATGGTGATCCGGCCCGCATCGGGGTCGATCCGAAGCTCGACCTTGATGGGGATGCCGTCGGGCAGGAACGGCTCGAAGGGATCGTGCGCGCCCTCGGCCACGACCTCGGCCTCGGGCAACGCCTGGATCGCCTGCACCATGCGGCGCTCCGAATAGTCAAACCACTCGTGGATGAAGGTCTTGATCGTGTCCTTGCCGTACTTGGCGCAGAGCTCCTTCAGGCGCCGCTCGGCGATACGCGCCGCGCCCAGCTCTGCCAGGAAGTCGCCGTACCACTGCTCGGGCACGCGAATCCTGCGCCGGCACATGCGGATCACGTCGTCCACCATCTCGTAGCCCCGCTGCACGCGGACGCAGGGGAAGATCAGCGAGCCTTCCTCGTACACGTCCTTCGCCGCGGCGTGATAGGTGGTCGGGATGCTGTTGCCGATGTCCGCCTGATGGCCCTTGGCGCAGGCGGTGAAGAAGTGCTCGCCGTCGATGAAGACCGGCACCAGCACCGCGTGATCGGCCGGGTGGGTGTTGCCGAGGTAGGGGTCGTTGTGGAGGAACGCATCCCCTGCGGCGAGATCGTCGTGCAATTCGGTCATGGCCCGCGTCTGCAGGTGCGAGCCGAAGATATGGACCGGCAGGCCCTCCGCCGTCGCCAAGAGCTGGTTGTCGGCGGTGCAGATCGCGCAGGAGAAGTCGCGTGCCACGGCGATCACGGCCGAGCGCGCTGCCTTGAGCAGCGTGTTCGACATCTCGCGCACGATGCCGTCGAGCCGGTTAGAGAGCACCGAGAGAAGGACCGGGTCCAGCGCCTCGGGCGTTTGCGCAGGCTGTGTCATCTCAGCAGGCCTCCAGGATGAAGTTGCCGCCGGCGCTCAGCCGGGTGCGCGTGCCGGGGTCGACCACGATTGTGGTGGTCGGCTCCTCGACGATGGCGGGCCCCTCGATCACGGCGCCGGGGCTCAGGTTGCGGCCGAGGTAGATCGGGGTCTCGATTCGCGAACCGCCACCGAAATAGGCGGGCCGGCGGCTGTCCGGCTCCGGCACCCCCGCGACGGCCTCGCTCGTGGGCGGCCGGGGCGCTTCGTCGAGGCCGACGGAGAGCCGCCCCTTCCAGTTCAGGCATTCGAGAATGCTGTCCGGATCGCGCACGGCGAAGACCTGCTCGTGGGTGGCATGGAAGCGCTCCACCAGGGCGGCGACGTCGTGCTCGTTCTCGAAGCGGTCTATCGGGAGCGCTACATCGAGCTCCCACACCTGGAACAGATACCGCGCCTCGACGAAGCGCTCGATGCGCATGGTCTCGAGCCCACGCCCGCCGAGGGTCGCGGCGAAGCGCTCGAGCTCGGCGTCGATTGCCGCGAGCACGGCGTTCACGCCCTCGAAATCGAAGCCGGCCGACCGCGTGACCATGCTGGCCGAATGCTCGTGAACCACGTCCGAGACCTGCATCCCGCAGGCGCTGAGCACGGCGGCGGTGCGCGGCAGGATCACCCGCTCGCAGCCGAGCTCGCCGGCAATCGCCATGGCGCCGAGGCCGGCCGCGCCGCCGCCCGCGACGAGGGTGCACTCGCGGGGATTGAAGCCTTCGGTGACGGTGATGTCCTGAATCGCCTTGATCATCAGCTCGTTGGCGAGGCTCATGACGGCATGCGCGCCGTCGTCGAGGGATTTGCCGAGCTGGTCGGCGAGTGTGCCGACCGCGCGCTGCGCCGCCTCGGTGTCGAGGGCGAGACGCCCGCCTAGGAAGTAGTCGGGATCGAGATAACCCAAGAGCAGCGCCGCATCGGTCACCGTGGGCTCGGTGCCGCCCGTACCGTAGCAGGCGGGCCCCGGCACGGCGCCGGCGCTGCGCGGGCCCACCCTGAGCAGGCCGCCCGGATCGATCCAGGCGATCGAACCGCCGCCGGCGCCGATGCTGCGCACGTCCACGGAAGAGATCGACAGAATATGGCCGATCCACTGGCCGCCGATCCAGGTCTCGCGCGTCTGCTTCACCGCGCCGTCCCGCACCAGGCTCACGTCGAAGGTGGTGCCGCCCGCATCGCAGACGATCACGTCGTCGCCGAAGCCCTCCATCTGCGAGTAGGTCAGCGCCGCGACCGGCGCCATGGCCGGGCCGGACTTGACCGTGTGGATGGGCCGCGCGATCAGCTCGTCCACGTGCATGCAGCCGCCGACCGAGGTGCTCACCAGAATCTCGCCCTTGCATCCGGCGTCGCGAAGATCGTCCTCCATGCCGCGCAGGTGCGCCTGCATCAGCGGCTTGAGCGAGGCGTCGATGGCGGTCGCCGATGCACGCCGGTACTCGCGCACGATGGGGATCAGTCGGTGCGAGAGGGTGTAGGGGACGCCCGGCAGAACCTCCTCGATCAGCGCGGCAAGCGCCTGCTCGTGCGCGGGGTTGGCGACCGCCCACAACAGGCAGACGGCGACCGCCTCGAAACCGCGCTCGCCCACGAGTTCCAAGACCGCGCGCGCCTGCTGGCGGTCCAGCGGCGTCACCACGCCGCCCTCGGCATCGATCCGCTCGTCGATCTCGAAGGTGTGAGCCTGCGGGATGTAGGGGTCCGGGTAATCGGTTTCGAAATCGTGGACCCCGTGCTTGCCGCCCTCCTTCAGCACCAGGATGTCGGGGAAGCCGGCGGTGACCAGGAACGCGGTCTTGGCGACCGCGCCCTGCACGATCGCGTTGGTGGCGCGCGTCGTCCCGTAGATGAGCAGATCGGTCTCGCCCAGAAGCTCGGGCAGGCTCAGGCCCAGCTGCTCTGCCGCGTTCTCCAGCGCGCCCCGCATGCCGACGGAGATGCGATCAGGCGTGGTCGGCGCCTTGCCGACCACCTCCCGCCCGTCTCCGCCGGCCACCACATCGGTAAAGGTGCCGCCGGTATCGACGGAGATGCGAAGCCTCACGGCGGGGCGCCCTGGCGGCGGGAACTCAGCCCTTGCCGAAGACGCTCTCTACCGCCTCGCCGTAGATGCCGACGGTCTCGTCGACATTCGCCCGCGTGAAGGTGAGCGGCGGCGAGAAGGCGTTGACCGGCAGGAAGGGCAGCCCGCGCGTGAGCAACCCGCGCTCCTGCGCCGCGGCAGAGATACGCCGATGCGCCGGCGGAGTCATGTCGGGCGCCGCCTTGCTCCCGGGCTCAGCGACATACTCGACGCCGAGAATGAGGCCTACGCCGCGGATATCGCCGACATTGGGGTGATCGCCCACCCGCTCCTCCAGGCACCGCTTGAAGTAGGGGCCGACCTCGGCCGCGTTGGCGACGAGGTTCTCGGACTCCATGATCTCCAGGTTGGCGAGGCCGACGGCGGCGCCCACCGGGTGGCCCGAGTAGGTGAAGCCGTGGGCGAACATGCCGACCTCGGGCGTGCCGTCCGCCAGCACCTGCCAGACCTCGTCCGAAATCGCGACCGCCGACATCGGGAAGTAGGCGCTGGTGAGACCCTTGGCGAAGGTCATCATGTCGGGCTTGAGCCCGAAGTAGCTCGCGCCGAACCAGGTGCCGAGGCGCCCGAAGCCGCAGATCACCTCGTCGGCGATGAAGAGGATGTCGTGCTTCTTGAGGATCGCCTGCACCTTGTCGTAGTAGCCGCCGCCCGGGATGATCACGCCGCCGGTGCCCATCACCGGCTCGGCGATGAAGGCCGCAATCGTCTCCGGCCCTTCCCGCTCGATCATGGCCTCGAGCGATGCGGCCATGCGGTCGGCGAACTCCTCCTCGCTCTCGCCCTCATGGCCTTCGCGCCAGTAGTGCGGGAAGTCGGTGTGCAGCACGCCCTCAATGGGCAGGTCGAAGGCCTTGTGGTAGAGCGGAATGCCCGTGAGGCTGCCAGCCGCGTTGGTGACGCCGTGATAGGCGCCGAGGCGCGAGATGATCTTCTTCTTCTCGGGCCGGCCGAGCAGGTTGTTGTAGTAGCGGACCAGCTTGAACTGCGTGTCGTTCCCGTCCGAGCCCGAGAGCCCGAAGAACACCTTGCCGATATGGTGGCAGTCCGCGTGCTCGTGGAGCAGCGAGAGCAGCTTCTCGGCCAGCCTGATCTGGGGCTCGTTGGAGGCGCCGCCGAAGGTGTGGAAGAAGCCGATGCGCGACATTTCCTCGGCCGCGACCTCAGCAAGCTTCGTCCGCCCGTAGCCGATATTGACACACCAGAGCGCCGCCGCGGCATCGATGTAGCCCTTGCCCTGGAGGTCGTAGACCTTCACCCCGCCGCTCCTGCCATAGATGACGGGGCCTGCGGTCTGATGCTCGGCGATCGAGGTGACCGGGTGCAACAGGACCTGCTTGTCGAGTTCCTCCAGCGAGATGTTCTGGGCCTGATCGAGCGACATGCTGCGTCTCCATGTTGAGGGGTGGCGAGCCGCCGCGATGGTCGGACCGAACGGCAGCGGGGCTGCGCCAGCCTAAGCCAGGCCGCCCTGCGCGGCAACGGCGCGGGCGTTTCGGTGACGGACAATTCTATACCTCAGGCGGCTGCCAGGGGTTCGATGCCTGAAAGGTCGACCGTTTCCCGCGCTCGGGCGAGGTCATGGGCCCGCTGCAGGTTCATCCAGAACTCCGGCGTGTTGCCGAAGAACTTGGAGAGCCGCATTGCGGTATCCACCGAGAGCGACGTTTCACCCTTCACGAGCCGCTCGATCCGCGTCCGCGGCACATTCAGGCGTTTCGCGAGGGCGATCGGGCTCAGGCCGAGGGGCTCGAGATAGAGTTCCGCAAGCACCTCGCCGGGGTGAGAGGGGTTCTTCATTGCCGTCATCGTCCGCCCCTTCAGTGGGCACCGCCGAACTATATCAGTCCTAACTCTCGATCGGCTTGTCGAGAGTCCAATCGAAGGTCCCGCTATCGCGTTCCCGCACGGCTTGTTTCCAGCCGACCTCTTCGGCCCGCTTCTTGAAATTCAGGCCCTCCGGCGAATGGCGCGTGATGCCGTCGAAGATCGTGGCGAGCCGCTGGGTGTTCATGAGGCCGGTCGCCTCGATCGCCTGATTGATGACCAGCTTCTGCATGGCCAGCTGGTTGATCGGCACGCTCGCCATGCGCCGGGCCAGCGCTTCCACCTCGTCATCCAGCGCGGCGGCGGGAACGGCCTTCAGCACGAGGCCCATGTCGGCGGCCTCCCTGCCGGTGATCTTGTCGCCGGTGAAGAGCAGGCGCTTCGCCTTCTCGGGCCCCAGGCGGTAGACCCACATGGCGGTCGTCGGGCAACCCCAGACCCGCGCCGGCATGTAGCCGATCTCGGCGTCCTCGGCCATGAGCGTCAGGTCGGCGCAAAGCGCGATGTCGGAGCCGCCGGCGAGCGCGAGGCCATGCACCTTGCAGATCACCGGTTTCAGCGCCCGCCAGAGCGCCATGAAGTGCTGGGTATTCGCCCACATGAAGGCGTAGTCTTGGATCGGGTCCCAGGGCATCTCCTGGCCGACGTACTCGCCATCGCCTCCGCCGGTGTCTCCGCTCGCGTAGTGCGTGAGGTCGTAGCCGGCGCAGAAGGCCCGTCCGGCGCCCGCGAGCACCATGACATGGACAGCCGGATCGGCATCGGCGCGGGCCACGGCGTCGGAGAGCGCGCCCGGCAAGTCGCCATCGATGGCGTTCAGCACCTCGGGGCGGTTCAGAGTGATCCGTCCGATCCGCCCGTCGCGTTCATAGAGGACTGTCGCCGTCATCGCGGCCCCCCTCGGTACTGCCCCACCAGAAAGCCCTCTCGCAGCTTGAACTTCTGGATCTTGCCCGAGCCTGTCATCGGAAATGCATCCACCCGGCACCAGACGGTCGGCGTCTTCTGGGGCGAGAGGCTGGCACGGCAATGGGCATGCAGGGCGTCCCGGTCGAGCTCCCGTCCGCCCTCGGTGCGAACGAAGGCGGCGATCACCTCGCCCCATGTCTCGTCGGGCAGGCCGACGACGGAGACCTCGGCGACGCTTGCGTGCTCCAGCAGGACATTTTCGATCTCGGCGGGGGAGTGATTCTCGCCGCCGCGGATGATCATCTCCTTCACCCGGCCTGTGATCGTCACGTAACCGCGCGTATCCATGAGCCCGAGGTCGCCCGTGTGCAGCCAGCCTTGCGAATCGATGGCCTCGGCCGTCGACGCGGCGTCGTCGTGATAGCCCAGCATGACGCAGGCGCTGCGGGCGCAGATTTCGCCGACCTCGCCGATATCGGCAGTCCGGTTGTCGGCGAGGCGCCGAATCGAGACCTCGGTCTGCGGAACCGCCTGCCCCACCGTGTTGCAGATGTCGTCGATGCTGTCGTCGCTGTGGTGCTGGGTGATGACCGGGCTGTGCTCGGTCTGCCCGTAGAGGGTCGAGAAGGCGCACCCGAAGGTCCGTCGGACGCGCCGCACCAGCTCGGGCGCCACCATCGCGCCGCCGCTGCTCACCAGCTTCAAGCTGGAGACGTCGCGGGGATTCGCTTCGTGGGCATCGAGCATGGCGAGGATCATCGTCGGCACACCGAGGGCGATGGCGGCCTTCTGGCTCTCGATCAGGCCGACGATGACGTGGGGATCGAACAGGCTCATGAGGATCATCCGGCAGCCGGCCTGCAGCGAGCCCAGCGTCAACATGCCGCATCCGCTGGTGTGGAACATCGGCATGGGATTGATCCAGGTGGTTCGCTCAGTCACACCGCAGCGGCCCGCGTAGTAGCGCGCGTTGTTGACGAGCCCGCGGTGGCCGAGCACCGCGCCCTTGGGGAAGCCTGTCGTGCCAGAGGTGTATTGAATCTGTGCCGCATCGCCCGGCGACACGTCGGGCAACGCCTGCGCCGCCGCCGAACCGGCCACGGCATGGAGCGCCGCCGCATCGTTCATGTCGACGACTTCGCGGACCGCACCCAGCCCGTCGACGGCTTCGGCGCCGATCTCGGCCATCGGATTGCCCCGGTACTCGTCGACCAGGAACAACGCCACGGCTCCCGACTGCTCCAGCACGTAACGAAACTCCCGACCTGGTAGGCCGGGTTCGCCGTCACCAGCACTAGCCCGGCAAGGGCGCAGGCGTACTCCATCAGGACCCATTCCGGGCTGTTCGGCGACCAGACGACGACCCGCTCGCCCGGGCGAAACCGCGAAGCCAATGCCAGCGCCAACCGCTCGCTCTCGGCAAGCAAAGCCGCGTAGCTCCGGCGCCGCCCGATCTCGCCGGACTGCCGCAGGGTGTGGGTCTGGTGTGGCAAACGTAAGTTATTGAAGTAGCGCGATTTCGCTGTCGAAACGGACGGCCGGAACCGGGGTTTCGTGACAATCGGCCATCCCAGGGGAGGATATTGTCACGCCGGCAGGGCCGAGCGGGGGAAGGTGGGGACGCTCCGTACCGCAAGAGACGGTAGGATGCTGTGTGGAGAAGCCCAACATCAGGAGCGTTCCCATGTCAGTATCCCGCTCTCCGGCACCCTCGTCCATCGATCTTTCCGGCGTGCCTGCCCGGGTCGCCGAGGCGGTCGCCCAGGTGGTCGCAGTCTGTCACGAGCAGTTTCGCTCGGACCCGTGTCCCGAGGCGTTCGAGGAGGCGGAGTTGCGGGTGCGTGAGACCATGAACGCGCTCGCTTGTGAGCTTCTGGGCGCCGTCATCGAGAAGCGGGACGACGGCGCGTCCCGGATCGAGCGGGACGGGCAGAGCTGGTTCCGGGTGGCGGCGACGCCGAGGACGATCATGACCTCGCTCGGTCCGCTGACCTACCGGCGCGCGCGTTACCGTAGCGGCGCGAGCGGGTCATCGCCGGTGCCGGTCGACGAGAGCCTGGGTCTCGTCGACGATTACCTGACGCGGCCGGCGGCTCAGCTCGGTCTGCCGATGATGGGTCACTGCACGGCGCGGGAGGCGGCGGCGTTCTTTGTGAACATCGGCGGCATGACGCCGTCGGTGAGCACCCTGCAGCGCCTGACACGGACCATGCACGAGCGCTGGGAGACCCTCGGCCCCGAGACGCTGGACAGCATCCGTGACGCCGAGGGCGTACCGCACGAGGCGGTCAGCGCCTCGGTGTCGCTCGACGGCGTCATGGTGCCGCTGCGGGCCGGCGAGGACGGCCGTGCCGAGGCCTCCTGGCGCGAGGCCGCCTGCGGCACGGTTTCCTTCCACGACGCCAGGGGCGAGCGTCTGAAGACCCTCTATCTCGGCCGCATGCCGGAGAGCGGCAAGGTCACACTGAAGGCGCAGCTCGCAAGCGAAGTCGCACATATCAGGCAGCTGCGCCCCGACGGCAGGATCGTCGCTATCGCCGACGCCGCCGCCGACAATTGGACCTTCCTGGAGACCCTGTCGCCCGAAACCGAGGTCATCGACTTCTGGCATGCCTGCGAACATCTCCGAACGGCATCCGACCATGCGGTGGCCTCCGACTGGTTCGAGAGGTACCGCGAGGTTCTGCGTCACGACCCCTGTGGCGTCGACAAGGTGATCCGGGCGTTGCGCCACCTTCGTGATAGCGCAAAGCCGGATCGGGCCGAGATCGAACGGGAACTCGCCTTCTTCCGCAAGCACCGCCAGCGCATGCGCTACCACGCCCTGAAGGCAGAGGGCGTCGCCATCGGCTCAGGCGTGGTCGAGGCGGCCAACAAGACCCTGGTGACCCAGCGCATGAAGCGCTCCGGCATGCGCTGGCGGATCGCCAGCGGGCAGGCTGTGCTGACCTTCCGCGCCCTGATCAAATCCGCTCGCTTCGACCGGGCATGGAAGGCCATCATCGGCGCAACCGACACACCGGCCAACGACAACATCAATCCCTGTGCCGTCATCGCCATCGCTGCCTGAACTCAATGAACGAAGCCCCTGCTATCAATGCCATACGAGACTCGCACCCCTGCCGCACCTCGACGAGAGCCTCCGCCGAGGGACGCCGCGCCGCGGTCTCGCGCAGCAGGCCGCCGACGGTGATCTCGCGGGCCTCGCGATCCTCTTGCGCCGGGAAGTAAGCCTCGTTCAGCGCGACTTCATACTTGGGCATCGTGCGGGTCTTCTGGGCCTATTCCGGGCGTAGGCGACACGGTGACTTTCCCCTCCCACCACTCGTCAGCGTTGAATAGAGGCTCAGCAATTGGTCGTCGAGCACGTTTTGATCAAAATATGCTTTGATTAGCGCGAACGATGTTTCACCAATCCGTTGCAATAGTTCTTGGTCATAAATGACCGATACGATGTCATCGAACATTTTATCGGGTGTACGTCCATGTTCGCTGTTTTCGCCGCCACCAAAATTTGTGTAGACCGCTGCGAGAATCCGGTCAGCCTCAACCAGACCGAGATAGTAATGCCGCGCCACTGCGATTGCCGGGGTGCCGCAGGCCATTGCCTCCATAGCACAGCGTCCAGGGCCAATTGCGAGGTCAGCGGCTCTGCAGCGCTTTGCCAACTCTAACTCGTCCAGCCATCCGTGAAACCGGACCACCTGACGACCGGCAGCTTCGTTGAGTTTGGCAGCTTCCTGTTCCAACACTCCACGTTCGCTGCCATCACCTGCGACCGACCAGTCTATTGCAAAGGTGCGGGTTTCGATGCATCGCGCCCAGCAATGGCTGATGGCGTCCAACGCGCAGCGCTTGTCGGGATCCAAACGTGACACGAAAAGTATTGTTCGCCTGTTTTCCTCCAGATTTTGAGCGCACTGCTGTTCACCATCGAGGAGTTGGTCCTGACTAGCCCACTTGTTCGAAAAGACTGAAAGGTTTACGCCGTTCGGTATCGTCACCAACTTGGTTGCAGAAACACACGCTTTACTCAGCAAACGGTCGCGAATGATTGGGCTCACCGCTATGATTGCATCGGCGCAGTCATGCCATTGGTCTAGGCCGTCTAGATAATTGCCATGAAACGTAACGACGAGCGGAAGGTCGCTTGTTGTGGCTACAGCCAGTCCCACCTTTCGCGACTTAAACGGATGCGCATGGATCAAGTCATAAGGGCCCGCCGCCAAAGCCGCGTCGATCGATATCTGCAAATCCTGAAATTCTGTTGTCAACACCTTCACGCCATCATTTCGTAAAATATCGGCAAATGGTCCCGACTTGCACATTACAACAGCATGACTCCCAGATTTCCGGAGGGCTGTGCATTGCGCTCGCACATGCGATTGAAGTCCGCCGAGTGGCGCATTGAAGTACACCGGAAAAAATACCCGCACATTCTTCATCTCTTGGACTCCGGAACGACAGATCGGCAATCGGTTATCAGGCAATCGCGCATAGAGGTAGGCGAACCCGCCCCCTACCGCTGGCCGCCGCCGGGCACGAGATTGCGTGGAGCCCGGCTCAGGCACGCGGGGCCATCGTCGGTGACCGCATAGGTCTCACCGAGCGTCATGGCGAGCCCGGACTCGCTGTTGGCGAGGATGATGTGAACGAAGAGCACCATGCCCGGCTCCACGGTTTGCGGATTGGCGGCGTAGAACATCGGGCCGTCCATCCATGAGGGCGCGAAGGTCGCGCCCAGGCTGTAGCCGCAGGCGTTGAGGCGATGCGCGCGGTAGCCCGCCGCGTCGAGCACCCTGGCGTGGGCATCGAAGACCTCCCCGAATCGCCGGCCGGGGTGCAGGGTGTCCCGGCACGCATCGAGGGCGTCCCCGCACGCCCGGTGCATGGCCTCGTGCTCGTCGGACACGGGGCCCACCACGAGGGTGCGCATGAGCGCCGCGTGATAGCGGCAGTAGGCACCGGCGAATTCGATGGTGAGCTGGTCCCGCTCCGCGAGACGGCGACGCCCCGCCTTGTCCCGGCATAGCAGCGCGTCGGGCCCGGAGCTGAGGATGAACGGATTTCCGGGATACTCGCCGCCGCCACGGAAGACCGCCCCTTGCATCGCGGCGAGGATATCGCCCTCGAACGCGCCCGGCGCGCACAACTGTTCGGCCTCCGCCAGGGCGTCGTCGGCGAGTTCAGCCGCGCGGCGCACATAGGCAAGCTCATCGTCGCTCTTGACCAGGCGGAGCGCGGAGACGAGGTCCGACGCATCCTCCAGCGTGCAGAACTCGCTGAACGCCGCCTCGACCTTGAGCCAATTTGCCGCTGTCAACCCATGCGTATCACGCTCGATACCGACTTGCTTGCCGGCGCCCCCATGCTCGGCGACCACGTCACGCAGGGCGCCGGCGGGATCGGCGCCGGCCTCATCGACCCAGATGCGGATGTCGCCGATGATCGACGTGTGCTGTGCCTGCCTCAGGTCGGGCGCGCGGGTGAGCAGGGTCATCCGCCCGTCGCTTCCCAGCCAGAGGCACTGGAAGAAGCAGAAGCCGAACGTGTCGTAACCCGTGAGGTAGAACATGCTCTCCTGCTTGAAGAGCAGGATGCCGGCGAGACCGCGCGCCTTCAGCGCACGGACCGCCGCGTCGCGACGCCGGTCGAATTCGGTTCGTGCAAAGTGGACGGCCATGGGTCTCCTTAATCCGCCGAGCGTCGCGGGCCCTCAGGCGAGCCAGCGTGCGAGATTGGCGTTCACATAGTCATCGTCTGTGAGTTCGGGGTAAGCCGCCGAGACGCGGTCGATCTCGGCGGCCTGACCCGGGCTCAGCCCCTCTTCCGGGTCGAGACACCAGATGCCGCGCAACAACCCCTGGCGGCGCAGCACCTCGTGGCAGCCGGCGATGCAGCCCCGAAAATCGTTGGCGACGTCGAAGAGAGCGGCATTGCAATCGGTGATCTGGGCATCGAGCGCGAGGAAATCCGGGTCGATCGCGCCTGCGTCCACCGCCGCGTGCGCGCGGTCGAGCAGCTCCACGGCCCGCTTGACCCAGACGCTCCAGTGGCCGAGCAGCCCGCCCTTGATGCGCACTGTGACCGCCTTGCCGCCGCGCATGAGCCGGTACGGCGTGACCAGATCGAGCAGGATGTGGTCGTCGTTGCCGGTGTAAAGGGTCACGCGACCCTCGGCGCCGGCCTCGACGACGCCGCGCACCACGTCGAGGGTGCGGTAGCGGTTGAACGGCGCGATCTTGATCGCCACCACGTTGCCGAGCGCAGCCAGTCGGCGCCAGAAGGTCGGTCCGAGTACGACGCCGCCCACCGCCGGTTGCAGGTAGAAGCCAACCAGCGGGATGCGCTTGGCGAGCCGGTCGCAGTGATCGAGCCGTTCGTCCTCGCTCGCGCCGGCAAAGGCGGCGAGGCTGACCATGCCTGCGTGGTAGCCGAGGCCGAGCGCGATATCAGCCTCGGCGAGCGCCTGTTCCGTCCGCCCGACGAGGCCCGCGATCCGCACCAGCGGACGGTCGGTCCAGGCGTCGGCGGTTTCGGCGGCGAGCTTCAGCACCGGCTCGTAGAGCCCGGCGTCCCTGATCGCGAACTGCGTAGTGTGGACGCCGACCGCAAACCCGCCGGCCCCGGCGTCAATATAGTAGCGGGAGAGAGCCCGCTGCCGCTCCGCATCCAGCCTGCAGTCGGCATCGAGCGCGAGCGGGTGCGCCGGGATCACCACGCCCCGCGCGAGCGCCGCCCGCACCGGCGCCGCCACCTGATCCCAAGCGAGGCTCATGAGGCCGTCGGCGCTTCGAACACGCCGTCCCGCACCTCGTACTGGGTGGGCTTGGCGAGGCTCGGCATGTCATGCGCGACCCAGTCCGCCACCCAGTCGATCATCCGCCCCAGCGGCACCCGCGGATAGCCGAAGAGGGCGCAGGCCCGCCCGGTGTTGGTAAGCCAGCCCGTGGAGGATTCCTCGCCCGAAAAAAGGGGCTCTCGGCCCAGCCGCTCGCCGAAGGCCGCCGCCAGCGCGCGGATGCTCACGGTCTCGGGCCCGCTGACGTTGATGGGCGCGGCGGGCACGGTGCAGTGCTCGAAGCAGCGCAGCGCCATGGCGTTGGCATCCTCTTGCCAGATCACGTTGACGTGGCCCGTGGTGAGATCGACGGGCACCCCGCCCTGCACCTTGCGGGCGACGTCATGCAGCACGCCGTAGCGCATGTCGATCGCATAGTTGAGGCGCACGAGCCGGCCCGGCGTGCCGAGGCGACGCGAGAAATACTGGATCATCCGTTCGCGGCCGACGCAGGAGTTGGCGTATTCACCGGGGGGCGGCGTCGGCGGCGTCTCCTCGGTCGCACCCTGGTAGCGGACATCGACGAAGGGATAGACGCAGCCCGTGGAGAAGGCGACGATCCGCGACTGGTGGAAGGTCTCGGCGACGATGGCCGGCACATAGGTATTCATCGCCCAGGTCACGTCGTCGTCGCCGACGGCGCCGAACTTGCGCCCCGCCATGAACACCACGTTGGGGAGCTGCGGCAGGCCTGCGACCGCCTGGCGGTCCGTCAGGTCGCATTGGATCGTCTCCACCCCCCAGGCGGCGAGCTTGTCCCGAACGCGCGGGTCGGTGAAGCGGGCGACGCCGACGACGCGCTTCTGCGGCGCGGCGCGTTTGGCGAGACCGGCGAGCGTCGGCCCCATCTTGCCGCCGACGCCGAGCACGATGATGTCGCCATCGACGCGGGCCAGCGCGGCGCGGAGCGTATCCGCCGGCGTAATCATCAGCTCCTCGAGCGCGGCCTCGTCGGCGAAGCGCTCGGGCCAGGTGGTCGTGTCCGGTCCGCTCATTAGGTGAGCTCGGGGCGGCGGTCCTCGCGATAGGTCGCGATGGCGCGCCAGCGGTCGAGGTCCTCCTGCGCGATATTGATGCGCGCCACGGCCAGCCCCTCGCCTTCCGCAAGCGCCGCGAGAATCTTGCCGGAGGGAGCGGCGATGCAGGAATGGCCGAGGCTGGTGAACGAGAGGCCGGGCGCCAGCTCCTCGTCGCCGACGCGGTTGGCCATGGCGACGAAAGTGCCATTCTCCAGAGCGCGGGTCGCAGCCAGACCCTGGGTTACGGGCCCGCTCCAGCCCCAGGTCTCCCGCTGATAGGCGTCGGAAATCCA
Organism: Alphaproteobacteria bacterium; assembly: GCA_965262755.1. Taxonomy (GTDB): domain Bacteria; phylum Pseudomonadota; class Alphaproteobacteria; order UBA828; family UBA828; genus WTGU01. The sequence continues at coordinate 5,442,744 of OZ253557.1, forward strand.
GTTGGTGCTGTTGACGATCAAGTCGGCGCCGAGGTCGACCAGACGGCGCACATAATCGGCGAAGATGAAGTCGTAGCAGACCGTCATCCCGATCTTGCCGAGCGCCGTCTCGACCACGCACACCCGGTCGCCGGCGCGGCAGCTCTCGCGTTCGCCGGCGAAGAGATGGGCCTTGTCGTAGACCGCGAGGCATTGCCCGTCGGGCCCGAACAGGAGCTGCGAATCGTAGATGCCGCCGTCGCGTTGCGTATAGGCGCCAACGGCCATGGTCAGCCGGTTCTCCCGCGCGATTGCGCCAAGGCGCTGCGCACTCGGCCCTTCGGGCGGTTCGGCCAGATCGGCGAGGCGGTCGCCAAGGAAGTAGCCGGTGGTGGCGCATTCGGGGAAGACCACGAGGTCGGCCTGCAGGGATGCAGCCTCGCGGGCGAAGCGGGCGATGGTCGCGAGGTTCCTCTCCGTATCGCCGGTGGCGCAATCCATCTGCGCGACCGCGAGGGTCCAGGCCACGCCGCTCATGTCACAGCTCCTGCCTCTTCGCTCCCGCCGCCCTCTGCGCGTCTCGCCGCGCTGCTGACGATGTTAATTCCTGAGCGGCTTGCCGGTCTCCAGCATGTGCTCCATGCGGGCGATGGTGGCGGGCGTGCGGATGAGCGCGAGCAGCGCCTCGCGCTCCAGCTCGGAGAGGCGGTCCTCCGAAACCTCCCTGGTCGTGTCGGTCTCCCCGCCGGTGAGCACGTTGCCGAGATGCTCGATCACCACCAGATCGTGGGGCGTCGCCTTGCGGGTCTTGGCGAGCCCGCGAACCGCCATCTTGAGAGCGACGCGCCCGGTCTTGCCCGGCAGCTTGACCACGGCCGGCTCGGGCGGCTCGTAGCCTTCCGCCAGCGCCAGCGCCTTGGCCTTCGCATCGGCCAGCAAGCGGTCGCGGTTGGCGCTGATGCCGTCGCCCTCGCGCAGGAAGCCCAGGCCTCGCGCCTGCTTGGCGGAACGCGAGACCTTGGCGAGGCCGATGGTCTCGAAGACCTTGGAGATCGCCGGCATGGCGCCGCCGAAGCCGGGCCGGCCGGCGGTGAGCGCGCGTACCATCAGCTCCTTGCAGCCGCCCCAGCCGGGCACCAGCCCGACGCCGACCTCGACCAGGCCCATATAGCTCTCGGCGTGGGCCTGTACCGCGTCGCAGTGCAGCAGGACCTCGCAACCGCCGCCGAGCGCCATGCCGGAGGGCGCGCCTACCACCGGGAAGGGCGCGAACTTGAGCGAGCGGAAGGCGTCCTGACCCTGCTTCGCCGTCTCCTCGATCATCGACCACGCGCCGACGTTCACGACGAAGAGCGCGAGGCCGAGATTCATGCCGACGGAGAAGTTGCTGCCCTCGTTGTGAATCACCAGCGCCTTCATCCCGCCGCCGACGATCTCCACCGACTGCCCGACCAGCGCCATGATCTCGGTGTCGAGCGCATTCATCTTGCTGTGGAATTCGAGGCAGGCGACACCGTTGCCGATGTCCCAGAGGCTCGCCGAGCCGTTGCGGGCGAGCGGCTTGCCGGTGCGCTTAATGTCGGAGAGAAGGAGCACGCCGTCGGGCCGCGCAAGCGGCACGTACGTGCCGCTGCCAGCGAGATGCGTGGCGCGGCCTTCCGCGACCCGATAGAAGCCGCCGCCGTCCGCCGCCGCCTGCAGCAGCGGCGGTACCTCCCTGCCCTCTGCGGCGAGCTTCCCGGCGAACCAGTCGGCGCCGACCGAATCGATCATCTCAAACGGCCCGCGCTTCCAGGCGTAACCGAGGCGCATGGCGCGATCGACCGCTTCGACATCGTCGGCAATCTCGGGCACCAGCCCGGTGGTGTAGGCGAGCGTGCCCGACATCACCTGCCAGGCGTAGGCGCCGGTCTTGTCCGGATGCTCGAACAGCGCCCGGAGCGAGCGGCCCGCCTGCTCGACGCTCTCGAGCCTGGGGCGCCGAGCAGGCCCGTACGCGCCGGTGGCGAGGTCGCGCACCTCCTTCTCCTTCTTCTCGGAGCCGGGCTTCAACCTGTAGAAGCCGCCCTTGCCCTTGCGGCCGATATAGCCGCTCTCGATCATCTCGCCGATGAACGCGGGTTCGTCGTAAACCGCGTGGAAGGGATCGCTCTCCGGCAGCCCATCCCTGAGGCTGCGCCCGACCAGCGGCATCAAGTCGAGGCCGACCAGATCGATCAGCCCGAAGATGCCAGTCTTCGGCACGCCGATGGGGCGGCCCAGCACCGCATCGGCCTCCTCCACCGTCACCCCGCTCTCGATCGCTGCACGCACGGCAGCGATCAGCCAATAGGTGCCGATGCGGTTGGCGATGAAGCCGGGCGTGTCGTTGCAGGGCACCACACCCTTGCCGAGCTTGCGGTCGGCGAAGTCGCAGACTTCCGCCACGGCCTCTGCCCGGGTTTGTGGCCCCGCCACCACCTCCAAGAGCCGCATGTAGCGCGGCGGGTTGAAGAAGTGGGTGATGAGGAAGTCCCGCGCGAACGCATCCGGCATGCCGCCGAGCAGTACGGCGGAGGGAATGGTCGACGTGTTGGAGGAGACGATTGCGCCCGCTTTGCGCACCGAATCGATCTTGCGGTAGACGGCCTGCTTGGCCTCGGTCTTTTCGATCACCGCTTCGACGATCCAGTCCGCATCGCTCAAGAGGTGCAGGTGGTCCTCGATATTGCCGGTGGCGATGCGCTTGGCGTCGGATTTCTCCATGAAGGGCGCGGGGTCCGTCTTGAGCATCCGGGCGACGGCGCCCTCGGCCAGCGCGTTCCGGTTGCCCGCACCGTCCGGCACAATATCGAGCAGCACCACGTCGTGGCCCGCGTTGGCGATGTGGGCGGCGATGCCGCCGCCCATCAGACCCGCCCCGATGACGGCGGCCTTCTGGATCGCCATCAGGCGGCCTCGAGCACGGTGGAGATACCCTGGCCGCCGCCGATGCACTGGGTGGCCAGCGCGTAGCGCTTGTCTTCGCGGCGGAGGATCTGCGCCGCCTTGCCGGTGATGCGCGCGCCAGTCGCACCCAACGGGTGGCCGATGGCGATGGCCCCGCCGTCGATGTTCATGCTCTCCAGATCGATGGAGAGTTCGCGCGCGCAGGCGAGCGCCTGCACCGCGAAGGCCTCGTTGAGCTCGATCACGTCGATGTCGGCCATCTTCAGCCCGGCGCGGGCGAGCGCCTTCTCCGACGAGACGACGGGGCCGTAACCCATAATCTCCGGCAGGCAACCGGCCACCGCGATGGCCTTGATGCGGGCGAGCACCGTGAGCCCGTTACGCGCGGCGTAGTCCTCCGTGCAGACCAGCACGGCGGCGGCACCGTCGGTGAGCGGGGACGACGTGCCGGCGGTGACCGTGCCCTCGGCATCGAAGGCGGGCTCGAGCCCGGACAGGACCTCGGCATTGGTGCCGGGGCGGATGCAGCCATCGCGCTCGACCGTGCCATCGCTGGTCTCAACCGCGATCACCTCGCCGGCGAACTTGCCGTCGTCCCAGGCGGCGGCCGCGCGGGCGTGGCTCGCGACCGCCAGCGACTCCTGCTCCTCGCGCGTGATCTGGTACTTGCGGGCGAGGTTCTCGGCGGTCTCGCCCATGGGCATGTAGGCGCCCTCGTTCTTCTCATAAAGATCCGGGTTGGGCGCCGGATTGAAGCCGCCCATGGGCACGCGGCTCATGGACTCGACGCCGGCACAGATGAACGCCTCGCCGGCATCCATGCGGATCGCGCCGGCAGCAGTGTGGATCGCCTGCATCGACGAGCCGCAGAAGCGGTTGACGGTGGCGCCGGCGACCGAGATCGGGAGCTCCGCGATCAGCGCCACGATGCGACCCAGGTTGAAGCCCTGCTCGCCTTCGGGGAAGGCGCAGCCGATGATCAGGTCCTCGATCTCGGCGGGATCGACGCCGGTCTGATCGATCAGTCCCTGCACGACCTCGGCCGCGAGGTCGTCCGGGCGCTTCTCGACCAGCGCGCCCTTGTGGGCAAAGTGGAAGGGCGAACGGACATAGCCGGCGATGACGGCATTATTCATGGGCTGGGGCCTCTTGCTTTGTCTGATTCGACGCGCCGCAGACTAGCCTGCGGCAGCCGCGCTCTGCTTGGCGGCCTCCTCGGCCACAAGCTCCTTCTTGGAGAGCTTGCCGATGATCGTCTTCGGCAGCTCGTCGCGGAACTCGATCTGCTTGGGCATTTCGATGGGCGAGAGTTTGTCCTTGAGGAAGTCCGTCAGCGCTTCGACCGTGAGACTCTGGCCGTCCTTGAGGCGGACGAAGGCCTTGACCGTCTGCTGGCGGCGGGCGTCGTCGACGCCGATGACCGTCACCTCCAGCACCGACGGGTGCTTGTAGATCGCCTCTTCCACATGGCGCGGATAGATGTTGTAGCCGCCGGCGATGATGACCTCCTTGAGCCGGTCGATGAGATAGACGTAGCCGTCCTCATCGATCCGGCCGATATCGCCAGTGTGGAAGCGCCCGCCGGCGAAGGCGCGGGCGTTCTCCTCATCGCGCTTCCAGTAGCCCTTCATCACCTGGGGGCCGGAGATGCAGATCTCACCGATCTCGCCCTGCGGCAACACTTTTTCCGGGTCGTCGACCGCGCAAATGTCGACCACCGTGCTGGGCACCGGCACGCCGAGCGAGCCTTCGCGGCTGCCGCCGGGCGTGGCCGGGTTGCAGGTCGCGACCGGCGAGGTCTCGCTGAGCCCGTAGCCTTCCACCAGCGTGCAGCCGGAGAGTTCCTGGAACTTCTCCTGCACCTCGCGCGGCAGCGAGGCGCCGCCCGAGAGGCAGACCTTGATGGAGGAGAGATCGTACTTGCCCGCCGCGACGTCGGGATGGCCGTTGATGGCGATGTAGATCGTCGGTACGGCGGGGAAGAAGGTCGGGCGCTTCTTGTGGACGACCTTGAGCACGGTGTCCAACTCGAAGCGCGGCAGCAGGATCATCTTGGCGCCGAGCTTGATGCTGAAATTCATCACCACGGCCATGGCGAAGACGTGGAAAAGCGGCAGCACGCCGATCATGACCTCGCTGCCTGCCTCGGCATCGGGCATCATCATCGCCGCCTGCGCCACGTTCGCCGAGAGGTTGGCGTGGGTCAGCATCGCGCCCTTCGAGGTTCCGGTGGTGCCGCCGGTGTACTGAAGCACCGCGATATCGTCGTCGACCTCGATCTCGACCGGCGTGGGCCTGCCGGCATTGTCGGTCAGCTTGCGGAAGAACACATGGCGGGAATCGCGCGGTATCTTGGCGATCTCGCTGCGCTTCACCAGAGGGAAAAGCAGCCGCTTGAGGCCGGGCAGCATGTCCGCCATGGGGCAGATCACCAGATGGGTGAGCCGCGTCTGTTCAAGCGCGATGCGGGCCTTGTCATAGAGGATGGAGAGGTCGAGGGTGACCAGGACGTCGGTCTCCGAATCCTCGATCTGGCTCTTGATCTCCTCGATGGCATAGAGCGGGTTGACGTTGACGACCGTCCCGCCGGCCTTCAGCACTCCGTAATATACGGCGACGAAGTTCGTGCAATTGGGCAAGAGGATGCCGACCTTGGTGCCCTTGCGAACGCCGAGTTTCTGGAAGCCCTCGGCCGCGCGATTCGCCAGGTCGCCGAGTTGCCGATAGGTCGTGATCCGGTCCATGAAGTCGATGGCCGGGCGGTCTGCGAAGCGGGCGACCGCATCGTCGAGCAACCGCTGCAGGGGCGCCTTGGGCAACGGCGCGTTCCAATCGATATTCTCTGGGTAGGACTTCTCCCAGGGGTGGGCACCGCCTTGCGCTTCGCCCTCAGCCATGCGCTCCGCTCCTTCTGCCTGGGATTCGCGCCCCCGCTCCGCCCTGTCCGGACGCGTGGGACGCACTCTTGTGCACTATGAAAACCCGGTTTCCCCCCGTCAAGTTGGGAAACCTGTTCAACTTAGCTCAACCTCCCCCAGCGGGCGTTGACATCGAACAATCGGCCCCCATTCTGGCGCCATGGTGACCGCCGGCCCGCGATGCTGACCATCGGCAAGGACCCGGAGACGTGGTTGGTCCACCGCGTCCTCGAGCAGCGTGCCGCCGAGCGCCCGGACCATCCGGTGATGCACTGGGACGGGCAGGACTACAGCTACGCCGCGATCAACCGCGAGGCCAACCGCATCGCCGCCGGCCTTGCGGCGCGCGGCATCGAGCCCGGTCACCGCTGCGCCGTGATGATGCAGAACGCGCCGGCGCACGTCTTCGTCTGGTTCGCCACCGCCAAGCTCGGCGTCATCGAGGTGCCGATCAACACCGCCTATCGGGGCGACATTCTGACCCACGTCGTCACCAGCGCGCACGTGACAGCCATGGTGCTGGATGCCGAGTTCGTGCCCGTGGTCGCGCGCATCGCCGATCGCTGCCCAGGCCTTGGCACCTTCATCGTCGCGGGCGGCGACCTGGAGGATGCACGGCGCACGCTGCCCGGCGTCGTGCTCTCGCTGGAAGACGTCGCAACCGGCGACGGCACCGACGAGGCGCGCGCCGTCGAGGCGACCACCACGGCCTGCATCATGTTCACCTCAGGCACCACGGGGCCATCGAAGGGCGTGGTCATCAACAACCACTTCGAGCTCTCGTTCGCCGTCGTCTTCAACGAGATCGTGTCACTCGGTGCCGAGGATGTGACTTACAACTTCCTCCCCTTCTTCCATATCGCCGGCAAGTTCATCATGCTCGGCACGATGCTCGCAGATTGCCGGATGGTGCTGCGCCCGCGCTTCAGCGCTGGCCAGTTCTGGCTGGACGTGCGTGCGCACGGCGTGACCGTGACGGTGGGCGTGGGCGGCATCTGTCACATGCTCTGGGCCGAGCCGCCGCGGCCGGACGACGCCGACAACGCGCTGCGCATGATCTACTCGGTGCCCAACCCGCACGACGTGCAGGAGGAATTCCTCAGGCGCTTCGGCCTTCAGCTGACCGAGGGCTACGGCTCGACCGAGGCGAACATCGTGGTTTACACGCGGCCAGGCGAGCCGACGCCCAAGGGCACGGCCGGGCGTGCGGCGCCCTACTACGAGGTGGCGATCTTCGACGAGATGGACCGCCCGGTGCCGCCCGGCACGTCGGGCGAGATCGTGGTCCGGGCCAAGCACCCTTACATACTGATGACGGGCTATGACGGCCTGCCAGAGGCGACGCTGGCGGCCTTCCGCAACCTCTGGTTCCACAGCGGCGACCGCGGCCACATGGACGAGGGGGGCTTCCTCTTTTTCCACGACCGGATGAAGGACGCGATCCGCCGGCGCGGCGAGAACATCTCGTCGTTCGAGGTCGAGCGGATAGTCAACAAGCACCCCGATATAGCCGAGACCGCCGCCATCGCCGTCCCCGCCGAGGTGGGCGAAGACGAGGTGAAGGTGGTGGTCGTGCGGAACCCCGGCGGCGCACTGAGCGAAGCGACGCTGCTTCGCCACTGCGCGGCCGAGATGCCCTACTTCATGGTCCCCCGCTTCATCGAGTTCAGGGCCGACCTGCCGCGCACGCCCACGCAGAAGGTCCGCAAGGTGGTGCTGCGGGAGGAGGGCATCACCGCCGCGACCTGGGACCGGGAGGCGGCCGGGTTCAAGGTGACCCGTGACGGGCTCGCACGGCGCCGCTGACCGGCGGCCCCGCGCCAGCGCGGCATTCGCCGCCTACCGGGCGGGCAGGAGCAGCGAGGCGGAGGCTATCGGTCGCGCCATCCTCGCCCATGATCCGCGCGATGCAGGCGCGCACTACGTCTGCGGCCTCGTTGCCGCCGACCGCGGCGCCCTCGACAGGGCGCGTCAGGCGTTCGAGACCGCCGCGGCGCTGGCGCCCGACAAGGCGAGTCTGCAAATCACGCTCGGCAATCTGGCGCTCCGCCAAGGGGAGAACGCGGCGGCCGAGCGTGCCTTCCGCATGGCGTTGGCGCTTGCGCCGGGCTCGGTGGCGGCGCACACCAACCTCGGCGCAACGCTGAAGCGGCAGGGGCGGCTGGAAGAGGCCGTTGCCTCCTTCTGCGCGGCCCTTGCGCTCTATCGCGGCTCCGCCTGGTGGGGCACGGACCCAGCTTCGGGCTCAGCTGTGCTCGATCCCGCCCAGCAGGAGACTTTCTGCACCGCATCCAGAGCCAAGCTCGAATTCGACCTCGCACAGATCGACCACTTGTTCGAGAGGGACCTGCTCCCACTTTCGCTCGCGGAAGCGCGCAAGGGCCTCCGGCGGGTGCTTGACGGTTTCGGCAACGAGGGCCAGCCGGGTGCGCCGCGCCCGCTCACGGCGGCGGAGCGTCAGCTCATCGGCCCCATCTGCAACCGGGTGATCTACCGCCCGCCGGAGGAGGCCATCGCGCCCACGCTCAACCCTGGCCTCGACGTGGGCGCAATCGAGCGGCGCTACCATGCGACGACGCCATCGGTGGTCGTCGTCGACGATCTGCTCAGCGCACCCGCCCTCGCCGCCCTGCAGCGCTTCTGCATGGAGGCGACGATCTGGTTCGACTGCAAGGAGCACGGCGCCTATCTCGGGGCCTATCTGCACGAGGGGTTCGACCATCCGGCGCTGGTCGCGCTCGCGCGCGAGCTCCGGCAACGGTTGAGCGGCATCGTGGAGGGGCACTGTCTCACGCAGATGTGGGCATTCAGTTACGGCCAAACGGGCGGGGGGACGCGCAAACATGCGGATAAGGCCGCCGTCAACGTCAACCTCTGGATCACGACCGATGTCGCCTGCCCGGATCCCGAGGCAGCCGGCCTCACCGTGTACGATGTTGCCGCGCCGCCCGATTGGGGATTCTCGGACTACAATCTCGACCCGGCGCGGCTGGAGCGCCTCGTGGCGCGCGAGGGCCGAGCGCCGGTGCACGTTCCCTACCGCTGCAACAGAGCGGTGATCTTCGATTCGAGCCTCATTCACGAAAGCGGTGGCGTGCGGTTCCGCAGCGGCTATACGAACCGGCGGATCAACGTCACGCTCCTCTTCGGCGAGCGGAAGGAGGAAGAGTGAGACCATGATTCCGATCACCGACGCGCTTGTCGGCGAGATGGTTCAGGCCATCGTCGACGAGGTCGATCCGGAACAGGTGATCCTCTTCGGCTCCCGTGCGCGGGGCGAAGAGGGGGAGCGGTCGGACGTCGACCTGATCGTGCTGGAGGCCGAGCCGTTCGGGCCTGAGCGCAGCCACCACGAGGAGCTGGTCAGGCTTTATCACGCGCTGGCGGGCTTCCCGGTCGCCGCCGACGTTCTCGTCTATTCTCGAGAAGACGTGGACTATTGGCGCGATTCCCTCAATCACGTGCTCGCGCGGGCGCTCCGGGAAGGCAAGGTGCTCTATGAGCGACGCTAAATGCGCCCAGATGCTTCTGGAGGCCGCCAAACGCGACATCGAGGCGCTTCGTGTCATGCGTCGCAACGACAGGCTCCCCGACGAGATTTACGGCTTCCACGTGCAACAGGCGGCCGAAAAGCTTCTCAAGTCTTGGATCGCGTTGCTGGGCGAGAGTTATCCGCTCACCCACAGCATCGAGACGCTGCTGAAACTCCTCGCCGAGCGGGGCTTCGACACGGCGCCGTTCCTGGACCTCAGCGCCTACACGCCCTATGCGGTCGAGTTCCGCTACGCGGGCGTCGGACCCGACGCCAAGCCGATCGATCGCGCTGGCGCGCTTGAGGCAGTCGAAGCGTTGTTGGAGCGAGTCGGAAGCCAATTGCCGGAGGGTGGAGGCGCATGACCGGCGGCGCGGCACACAGCGGACCACGGATGGAGCGAACGGATGCTTAGCCATTGGCTGACGGAGGCCGGGCTATCGGCGGAGGAGACCGCGCCGGCCCTCGAGGGCGACGGCCGCGCCGACATCTGCATCGTCGGCGGCGGCTTTTGCGGGCTGTGGACGGCGATCCGCCTGAAGGAGCGCGACCCCTCCATCGACATCGCGATCGTCGAGAAGGACGAATGCGGCAGCGGCGCAAGCGGCCGCAACGGCGGCTTCGTCCTGAGCTGGTGGGCCAAGTTCGGCTCGCTCTGCAAGTTCTGCCCCTCGGACGAGGCGGTCCGCCTCGCCCGCGCCTCCGCCGATGCCGTCGGCGAGATCGGCCGCTTCTGCGCCGATCAAGGGATCGACGCGCACTATCGCGGCGACGGCTGGCTGTGGGCGGCATCCAGCGAGCCGCAGGTCGGCTCCTGGAGTGCGTTGGTGGATACGCTGGAACGTCATCAGCTGCACCCGTTCGAGCTTTGGGAGCCGGAGACGGTCAAGCGCCGCTCAGGCACCGACCGTCACGTCGCTGGCGTCTACGAGCCGACCGGCGCCAGCGTGCAGCCGGCCCTGCTGGCGCGCGGGCTGCGCCGCGTGGCGCTCTCCAAAGGTGTGCGAATTTACGAACGGACGCCGTTGACCCGGCTCGACCGCAGCCGGCCGCCCCGCGTGGTCACGCCGCGCGGCACGCTAACCGCCGACAAGGTGGTCATCGCCATGAACGCCTGGGCGACCATGTTCCCGGAGCTGCGGCGGACCATCGTCGTGATCTCGAGCGACATCGTCGCGACCCGGCCGATGCCGGAGCGCCTCGCCGCCTCCGGCTGGAGCGACGGCATGTGCATCTCGGATTCTCGGACCCTGGTGAACTACTACCGCCCGACCATGGATGGGCGCGTCGCCTTCGGCACCGGCGGCGGGCGGCTCTCCTTCGGCAACAGGGTCGATGACCGCTTCAACGGCGCTTCGCCACGCGCCCGCGAGGTCGAAGGTTACTTCCGCCGGATCTACCCAGACTTCAGCGATGTGCCGATCGCGACGAGTTGGACCGGGCCGATCGACCGCTCCCTCAGCGGGCTCCCCTTCTTCGGCCGCCTCGACGGCCGCGACGACCTGCTCTACGGCCTCGGCTTCTCCGGCAACGGCGTGGGGCCCACCTCCGTCGGCGGCCGCATCCTCGCCTCGCTCGCCCTCGGAGCGAAGGACGAGTGGTCCGAGTGCGGGTTGGTGCGGGAGGAAGTGGGGCTCTTCCCGCGCGAGCCGGTGCGCTATGTCGGCGGGCGCATGGTGATCGCGGCGAACCGGCGCAAGGAGCGTCTGGAGGACCAGGGCCAGACGCCCGGCCCCCTCACGGTCAAGCTCGCGGGCCTGGCCCCTGCCGGCCTCGTGCCGGTCAAGGGGGTCGACGCGCCGGCGGCAAAGGCCTGAGGCCGAGGCGTGCTCGAAAGGCCGACCCCGCAGCTTGGGACGCTTTCCGCCCACGACGGCCTCCCGCTCCGCACAGCCGTCTGGCCCGCGCCGCCGGGCGGCGCGCGGGGAACGGTGGTGCTGCTACAGGGCAGGGCCGAGTTCATCGAGAAGTACGGCGAGACCGTGGGCGACCTCAGGGCCCGTGGCTTCGCCGTTTACTCATTGGACTGGCGGGGCCAGGGCCGCTCCGGCCGGGTGTTGAAGGATTCGCGCAAGGGTCATGTCGTCAGCTACGAGGACTATCTGAGCGACCTGGACCTGTTCCTGGAGCGGCTGGTCGTCGCGCAAGCCCCGCGACCCATCGTGGTGCTGGCCCATTCCATGGGTGGCCACATCGTGCTCCGTCACCGGGCCGAGCACGACTCCCGCGCCGCGCCCTATTTCGCCGCAGGCATCGTTCTCTCCGCCCCCATGGTGGACATCCTGATGAACCCCGCCGAACGGGCGTTGGGGGCGGTACTCACCGTCGCCGCCATGAGCGTCGGCCTCAGAAACCAGTACGTGCCGGTGCGCGGCCCCTTCCCGCCGCCCTTCGACGGCAATCCGCTGACGCGGGACCGCGCGCGGTACGAGCGCATGGAAAGGCTGATGCGGGAGAACCCGACGCTCGCCATCGACTGGCCGACGGTGGGCTGGCTTGCCGCCACGCGGCGCTCGGTAGCGATCCTGCGCAGCCGGGGCTATCCCGAACGGGTCGGGACGCCGGTTTTGATGATCAGCGCAGCCGCCGACAGGGTCGTTTCGAACGTCGCGCAGGCCCGGCTCGCCGCGCGGCTGCCCGACTGCCGGCTGGAGACGATCCCCGACGCCCGCCACGAGCTGCTGATGGAGACGGACGATGTCAGGGCGCGCGTCTTCGCCCTCTTCGACGCGTTCGTCGACGACGTGCTTGAGATGGCGAGTTAGAGCGAGTCCGTCTTCGACGGGCTCGCGACAGGCCGCGACTGCGGCCCGCCGCCCCTGCGGCGCGTCGCGCGCCCGCCCGCGTGGACGCGCGACGCGGAGGCGCCGGCCGGAGGCCGGCTGCCGTGAGCGACAAAAAAGCTAATCCAGCCGATAGAGGCGAACGGCGTTGTCGTGGAAGAGCGCGCGCTGCTCGGTCTCCGGGAAATCCACGACGATGGTCTTGAAGGACTCGTAGACCGCACCGGCGCCGCCGTGCAGGCCGGCCACCGGAAAGTCGCTCGCGAACATGCAGCGCTCGGTGCCGAAGGCGTCGATGGTATGGCGGATGAAGGGCCGCGTGCTCTCCGTGGTCCAGTTGTGGTCGTAGGCGCCGAGGTCGGAGATCTTGATCGCGACGTTGGCGGCGCCGGCCAGCGCGCTCATCCCTGAGCGCCAGGCCGCGATGGCGTCATCGTCCCTATCGGCAGGGCTGCCGGTGTGGTTGACGATGATCTGCGTGTCGGGGAAGGCGCTGGCGAGGTCCAAAGCGTCGCCGAGTTGGCCGGAATAGATCATCATGTCGAAGGCCAGATTGAACCGCAGCAGCAGGCCGAAGCCGCGCCGCCACGCCGCATCCTGCATCAAGTCGGCGCGCTCGTTGAAGCTCCAGGCCGGGTTCCGATGCCAGCTCAGGATCTGGCGGATGCCGCGCATGTTGGCCTGCGAGCAGTGGGCCTCCAGCACCGCTTCCGCGTCCGGCTCCTCCAGGCGCGCGTGGGCGACGATCCCGTGGGGGAAGCCGCGCTCGTCGGCAATGCCCTGCAGCCAGCGCGTCTCGGCGGCCGGGTCGTCCTCCAGAAAGCTCGCCTGGATATGGACCGACTTGACCAGATTTATGCCGGCCATGTCCGCCAGATAGTCGTCGAGCAGATAGTCGCGGATGAGCGGCGCGGTGCTGCCGAACACCACTTCGCGGGGGCCGTCGGTGAGCCAGGAATAGCGACCCGAGCTCAAGTCCCAGAGATGATGGTGGGCGTCGATGATCGGCCCGTCGTAGAGGCTGGTCATGGCGTGCTCCGCTTCTCTCTCCCCGCGCGCACGATGGCCGCACAGGGGCGTGCTCAAGTCAAGACGCCGGCGTTGCCTCGTGCGTGTTCTGCGGCCTGCGCATGAGGATGTGAACGATCTCGAAGCTCAGCACCGGCTCATCCCGTTGGTTGCGGACGTCGTAAGCCATACGCACATAGCCGCGATCCGGCTTGGAGCGCGAGGGGCGGGTCTCGGCGACGGTCGCGACCGCGTGGATGGAATCGCCCGGTCGGGCCGGCCGGTGGAAGCGCACCGTGTCGATCCCCGGACCGCCGATGCAGGCCTCGTTAATCACGCCGAGCTCGTAGAAGAGGCGGAACCCCAGCGCCATCGTCTGAAAGCCGCTGGCGATCAGGCCGCCATAGGGGCCGTCGGCTGCTTGCACAGCATCGACGTGGATCGGCTGCGGATCGAACTTGCGTGCGAAGGCGACAATCTCCGCCTCGTCGAGCGCCCATTCGCCCGTGACGAAGCGCTCGCCGGCCTTCAGATCGTCGAAGTAACGCGCTGCTTCCGGCGCCGGGCCGGACACGCAATTCGCGGTCACAGCGTCGGGTTGTCGATGTCGAGCCCGTAGAGCATTCGCCCGTAGGTCGTGTAGTTCACGTCCTTGTTCTGGGTGAAATGCTGGTTGGCGACCATCATGTCGGTGTAGAGGTTGCCGAGCGAGCTCTTGCTGTAGACGCTGGCGGCGCCGGAGAGGTCCCAAACGGCGCGCGCGGCATCCATGGCAGTGTTGCCGGCATAGGTCGCGAGCGCACGGCAGCGGGCGCGCTCCTCCAGGTTCGGCACGCGGCCCTCCTCGCAGGCGATCGCGCTGATCTCGTCGCCTGCGAACCGCAGGAGTTGACGTGCACAATCGACGGCGGCCTTCGCTTCGGCGAAGCGGATATGCTGCGAGGCGAAGGTCGCCACGCCCTTCTCCGCCATGATCGAGCCCTTCTTGCGCGCGATCTCGTTGTATTCCGCGACCAATTCCAGCGCGATCCCGACCGCGCCGCTGGAAATGCCGCAGCCGAAGATGGGATAGCTCGGAAGCAGGTAGAGCGGCGTCTCCCGCCAGTGGCCGCCGGGCGATTCGCCGCCGCGCAGTACTTCCATCGAGAGCGCCCGGTGAGCGGGCACGAAGAACTCCTGGAGCCGGACGTCGTTGGTGCCGCTGCCGCGCAGTCCCAGCGCGTGCCAGGTATCCAGGATCTCGATCTCCTCACGCCTAATTAGGAAGTGCAGGTGGCTCTCGTGCTGCCCTGCCCTGCCCTCCTCGTAGCCCGAGACGATGCACCAGTCGCAGGTGTCCACGCCAGTCACGAAGGGCCAGCGCCCGCTCACCCGGTAGCCGCCACGGGCGCGCTCGTAGCGGCCCAGGCTCTGGATCAGGATGCCGGCGACCAGGTTCTTGGGATCGTCGCCCCAGACCTCGTCCTGAGCTTCCCGCGGCCACTGGGCGACCATGAAGGGGTGAACGACATATTGCACGACCGCCCAGCCCGTCGAGCCGCAGGCGGCACCGACTTCGGAGACCGCATCGACGACGTCGCGCAAAGGCCCGCCGGCGCCGCCGTAGGCCGGCGGCTGCAAGATGCGTGCAACGCCTGACTCCCGGACCATCTCGCGAATCTCCGGCAGAACGATGCGGTTCTCGCGGGTCTCCTCCCGTCGCGCGCGAAGGGCGGGCAAGAGGGTGTCGAGATCGGCGCGCATGGCTCCCTTTCCGTGCTCCAGGAGGATGGCGAAGGTGGCTCACCCGCCGGCCGGCGGCCCCGGCGCGCGCCATCATGGCGACGCCCGACGAACGGGACAAGGCCGGGCGCCGCTCGACACACCTTCGAATCCTGTTCCGCCCCGCCGGCAGAAAGCTGTACTCTCCCGCCGCGCGGCGGGGCGCCGGGTTTGAGACCGCACGGGGGACAAAATGAGCAAGACGGCAATCGTGATCGGCGTGGGCGCAGGCGAAGGGTTGGGGGCGGCGGTGTGCCGCATGGCGGCGAGTGAAGGCCTCCACGTCTTCGTCGGCGGCCGCACCGAAGCCAAGGTCGAGGCGGTTGCCGATGCGATCCGCGCGGCAGGAGGAAGCGCCACGGCCGTCGTCGCCGACACCACCGACGAAGCCTCGGTCGCCGCCTTCGTCGAAGCGGCGGAGAGCCAAGGGCCGATCGACCTCGCCATCTTCAACGCCGGCAACAACATGCCGGGCAGCCCGCTCGAAATGGAGGCGGAGTATTTCGAGACCTGCTGGCGGATCGGCTGCTTCGGCGGCTTCCTGTTCAGCCGCGAGGCGCTGCGCCGCATGGTGCCGCGAGGCACCGGGTCGCTGCTGCTCACCGGCGCGAGCGCCTCGATGCGCGGCAAGCCTAATTTCGCCGCCTTCACCTCCGCCAAGGCCGGGCTCCGCGCGCTGGGCCAAAGCCTCGCGCGCGAATTCGGCCCCGAGGGCATTCACGTGGCCCATGTCGTGGTCGACGGCGGCATCGACGGCGAGAGGCTCAAGACCCGCGCGCCCCAGTTCGCCGAACGCATGGGCGAGGGCGGGCTGATCGGCCTCGACGGGCTCGCGGAGTCCTATCGCTTCCTCTACCGCCAGCCGCGCAATGCCTGGACTCAGGAGCTCGATCTGCGCACCCACAAGGAGCAGTTCTGATATCCCGCCCGGCGTATCGCGCGGCGGCCGCGGCTGCGGCGATTGACATGCCGGCCTGAACGCCGCTTCCTGCCGCTATGCCTGAGAAGCCTGAGAAGCTGCCGCTCCACGGCGTCCGCGTCATCGACCTTGCGACCTTCATTGCCGGGCCGTTCACGGCCGCCATCCTCAGCGAGTTCGGCGCCGAGGTCATCAAGGTCGAGCAACCGGGGCTGGGCGACCCGCTCCGCAAGTTCGGCTCGCCGAGTGCGCGCGGCGATGGCTACACCTGGCTCTCCGAGCAGCGCAACAAGAAGTCGGTCACCCTCGACCTCCGCCAGCCCGAGGGCGCTACCCTCTTCAAGCGCCTCGTCGCCGAGGCCGACATCCTCTGCGAGAATTTCCGGCCCGGCACCATGGAGAAGTGGGGCCTGGGGCCGGACGAGCTGAAGGCCGTGAACCCCGGCCTCGTGCTGGTGCGCATCTCGGGCTACGGCCAGACCGGCCCTTACAGGGACCGCCCCGGCTTCGCCCGCATTGCGCACGCCTTCGGCGGCCTCACTCATCTTACCGGCGTCCCCGACGGGCCGCCGCTGACGCCGGGCTCCACCTCGCTTGCCGACTACATCTCCGGCCTCTATGGCGCCGTCGGCGCGCTGCTCGCGCTCCGCAGCCGCGAGGAGGCAGGCGGGCAGGTGATCGACATCGCACTCTACGAATCGATCTTCCGCGTGCTCGACGAGATGGCGCCGCTTTACGCCGCCACCGGGTTCGTCCGCCCCAGGCTCGGGCTGATGACCAGCAACGTCTGCCCCCACGGCCATTTCGAGTGCGGCGACGGCGGCTGGGTCGCCATCGCGTGCACCAGCGACAAGATGTGGCGCCGCATGGCCGCCGTGCTCGGCCGCGACGAGCTGGGCGAGGATCCGCGCTACGCCACCAGCGCCCGGCGCGTGGAGAACCGCGACGATGTTGAGGCCATGGTCAGGGCCTTCACGCTCTCGCAGCCGCGCGACCGGGTGGTGGAGACCTGCAATGCCGGCGGCGTGCCGACCGCGTCCGTTTACTCCATCGCCGACATCTTCGAGGACCCGCAGTATCGGGCGCGCGGCACCTTGAAGGACATGGTCGAGCCCGAGACCGGCGAGCGGGTCCACGTGCCGAACGTGCTCCCCGCCCTCTCCGAGACGCCGGGGCGGATCGAGAGCCTCGGCCCCCGGCTCGGCGCCCATAACGACGAGGTGTACGGCACCCTGCTCGGCCTCTCGGCGGACGAGCGCGACGCCCTACACGAGAAGGGCGTCATCTGAATGCACTCGCCCCCGGAAACGCCGGCGCAGGGAGGCGCCCCATGAGAGACCCGTGCCGGCTCTACCTGATCACGCCGCCGGAGATCGCGCTCGACCGGTTCGCGCCCAGGCTCGAGGCCGCGCTCGACGCAGGCGATGTCGCCTGCCTTCAGCTCCGGCTGAAGGGCGCGGACGACGATGACGTGCGCCGCGCAGGCGAGTGGCTGCTGCCGATCTGCCAGGCGCGCGAGGTGCCGCTGCTCATCAACGACCGGCCCGACCTCGCGTCGGAGTTGGGCGCCGATGGCGTCCACGTGGGAGCCGACGACGCGGATTACGCGCAGGCGCGCGAACGGGTTGGCGCGAACGGGACAGTGGGCGTGAGCTGCTACGATTCACGCCACCGGGCCGTGGAGGCGGCGGCATCGGGCGCAGACTATGTGGCCTTCGGCGCCTTCTTCCCCACCGAAACCAAGACGCCGCGCGCAAAGGCGGACGTCCACCTGCTCAAGTGGTGGCACACCCTCATGGTGGTGCCCTGCGTCGCCATCGGCGGCATCACGGCCGAGAACTGCGCACCACTGGTGGAAGCCGGCGCGGATTTTCTCGCCGTGGTCGGCGGCGTGTGGGCGCACCCGGAGGGGCCGGAGGCGGGCGTCAAGGCGATCAACCGTGCCATTGCCAGCGCGGAGGCGAGTTGATATAGCCTGCTGCCTCTTTCCGGCAGCAGAATCCATGAAGATCAACGGCAACGCCATCCGCCCCGGCATGGTGATCGAGCATCAGGATCGCCTCTGGGTGGCGGTGAAGATTCAGCACACCCAGCCCGGCAAGGGCGGCGCCTACCTCCAGGTCGAGCTCAAGGACCTGCGCGACGGGACCAAGCTGAACGAGCGGTTCAGGGCGTCCGCAAGCGTCGAGCGCGCCCGCCTCGACCAGAAGCGCTACCAGTACCTCTACGAGGACGGCGACCTGCTCCACTTCATGGATCAGGACACCTACGAGCAGACCAGCCTCTCGCGCGATCTGATCGGCGAGGGAATCGTCTTCCTCCATGAAGGAATGATCGTCACCATCGAATCGCACGAGGGTGAGCCCCTCGGCGTGAGCCTGCCCGATACGGCCGTGCAGACCGTGACCGAGACCGAACCGGTGGTGAGGGGCCAGACGGCCGCGGCCTCCTACAAGCCGGCGCTGCTCGACAACGGCGTGAGGCTGATGGTGCCGCCGCATATCTCCGAGGGCGAGCGCGTGGTCGTGAATACCGGCGATTCGACCTATGTCGAGCGTGCTCGCGACTGAGGGACCCGCCCGCGGGTGGGGCAACCGCCCTCCCGCCCCCTGTCGCACAACGACTGCCACACGCCGATGTCCCGCCGCTCGCCGCTCGTAACGGTCATGGTGAACGCCGCCTACAAGGCGGCGCGCGACCTGATCCGCGATTTCGGCGAGGTCGAGAACCTGCAGGTCTCGCGCAAGGGGCCGGCCGACTTCGTCTCGGCCGCAGACCATCGGGCCGAGAAGACCATCGTCGCGGAGCTCCGCCGGGCGCGCCCGAAGTTCGGCTTCCTGCTCGAGGAGGGCGGCACAATTGAGGGCGAGGACACCTCCAACCGCTGGGTCGTCGATCCGCTGGACGGCACCACCAATTTTCTGCACGGGCTGCCCCATTTCTGCATCTCCATCGGGCTCGAACGCGACGGCAAGCCGCATGCCGGCGTGATCTACGACCCGATCCGCGACGAGCTCTTCTGGGCGGAGAACGGCACCAGCGCCTTCCTCAACAACCAGCGGCTCCGGGTCTCGGCCCGGCGCACGCTGCCGACCGCGCTGCTCGCGACTGCGTTCCCCTTCATTGCCCGGCCGCGCTGCCCCAACCACGGCGCCATCGTTCACCGGCTCTCGGGCGAGACATCGGGGGTGCGCCGCACGGGCTCGGCCGCGCTCGACCTCGCCTATGTCGCCGCCGGGCGCCTCGACGGTTTTTGGGGCTACGCGCTCGCGCCCTGGGACCTCGCGGCCGGCGTCGCCATCGTGCGCGAATCCGGCGGCATCGTGACCGGCGTCACAGGCGGGGCGGACTTCATGTCGAGCGGCGACGTGCTGGTCACCAACGGCCACCTCCACCGGACGCTGCAAGAGGCGCTGGCCCAAACGGACGGTTGAGCGAGTAGCCGAGGCAATCAAGAATAGGTTCAATGACCTCCCTCAAGTCTGATGGTCGCAACAGGCAAATTCGAAACAGGACCACCATGAGAACACTTGACGAAGTACTGAAGGTCGCCCACCCCGCCCGGCTCATCCCTACCGTCGCCGACTCCCGCAGGGAAGAACGGCTCGTGTCGATTCTCCTTGCCACGTTGCCCAGGGTACGTCCCTTTGCGGAGCAACTGCTGGACCGCTGCGGAGAGAGACTGGGAAAGTCCTCCGTACTTGCAAGCTATACTGAAGTGGAGTTCCCGTCTGCTGACGGAGTCAGCAAGGATCGACCTGATGGTCTGTTGTGCCTTACAACGCGCAAGGTTCGCTGGACCGCACTATTGGAAGCGAAAATAGAAAAGGCCGAAATTGACGAGGAACAGATCCAGAAATATGCGGACTTGGCTAAGCGATTTGAGATCGACGCGATAATTACGATATCTAATCAACTGGTTCCTTTGCCTACTCATGTACCGTACTCCGTTCCCAAGAGAGTTAGCAATCAAGTCAATCTTTTCCATATGTCGTGGATCAGTATACTTACACTGGCCCGATTAATTTTGCGGAATAAGGAAGAGATTGACCCTGGTCAGGCTTTCGTACTTGGAGAGATGGCCCGATACTTCGAGCACTCCAGTTCTGGTGTGAGGCGTTTTGATCAGATGAACTCTGAATGGCGGCCTCTTGTCTTGGGAATTCGAGATGGGCAGCAGTTCAAGCGGAATTCGCCCGAAATTGAGAATACCGTGACGAGCTGGCATCAGGAAGAACGAGACGTGTGAGCCGCTTGCAAAATTCTGATCGATTCGGAGCGGCGCAAGAACACCCAAGCTAGCAACGACGTCCGCGCACGGCAATTGGTGCGATTTTGATGGCGACCATGGTCGGATCGGCGTTGGCACAGCCTCCGATTCGGTATTTTCGTCGAACTTCGGGCGCGTTTGGCCGCACCGTCTTTCGAGAAGTGCGGCCACCGTGATGGCGAAGGAGACGAGCCGGACTAGATCGGCGGAACGATGAGGCGCATCAGCTGGCTGGCCGTCAGCACGGTCATGCCGAACATGAGGTGGGCGAGAACCTTGTCGTACCCGCGCACGCGGACATGGCGGCCGCCGAACTCATCCTTGAGCCGCCCATTGATCCGCTCGGACCCCGAGCGCACGACGTAGCGACGCTCCTCGGGAAAGACGAGACCGAGCGTGCGCCGCGCCTTCTTCTCCTGCTTCAACGCCTCTTTCATGTCGACCGAGCGGCGGGGGTTCACGTCGATGATCGGCTTGTGGCCCAGCAAGATGCTGTGCGCCCAGATCTCGATGGAATCATAGGCCGCGTCCATAAGGTCGTAGAGGTTCTCGACCCGCCCGGCCGTCAGGGTCCCCAACGGAATCGCCACCTGGGAGTCATGCGTCGACGCAGACGTCATGATGCAGCTGACGGGGATCCCGCCATCGGCGGTATCGACGTGCAGCTTGTACCCGATCCAGGAGGTGGTATGGCCCTTGGCGTTGCGCTTGCTGCCGACATCGCAGGCCCTCGGCAGGTCCGCCAGCATCTGCGGAAGGCTCATCGTCAGTTGCCGTTCCAGCCGGCTCGGCTCCTTCGCCCGCGCCTCTCCCTTGCGGGGCCGCCCCCGCTTGCGCCGCCGCTTCGGCTTCGCTGCCTTCGGCTTCGCCGCCGGCTTCTCCCGCGCTTCAATCGCCGTCGCATCCCGCGAGATGTGCTCCACCAGATGGCCATCCATCGTCCGCGCAATCAGCGTCTCATGCAGACGGCTGGCCAGACCGCTCTCGGCAAACTCGGAAAAGGCCCGCGAAAACGTCGCCTCGCTCGGAAGCCGGCCGGCACCGCTCCAGCCGCACAGCCGCCATAGCCTGCCGTCAACCTCAAGACGCTCGATCAGGCCGCGCGTCGTCGGAACGTCGAACACGGCCTTGGCTATGAAGGCGCGCGCCAGCGCCGCGCGGTCCTCCTCCGGACGCCCTACCTGGCCGCGGAAGTAGGGCAGAAGAGCCTCGACCCGCACCAGTTCCAGAACCGCGACGAACAGCTCGTAGCGCTCGCCCATCGGGCCAAGCTCGCTCTCGAGCCTCGGGAACAACTCTTGTTGAAAGGCGTACCAGTAATCCGATAGCATCTCGCGCAGGGACACGGCTCCACTCCTCCGTGGGCATCATGCGGTGTTTTGCGGCAGCACATGATACTCACGAGGGTGGGCCGGTCCCACCGCAAAGGCCTTCACTCAGGCAGAAAAGCCGCTCGCCTCAGCTGTTTTGCAAGAGGCTCGTGTGTCTGATTTTGAGCCGACGAATCGGTGAGCAGGTTAGCATTCGCCGAATGTCGCGCAAACATCGGGCGGAGCCGGCACGTCGGCTTCGCGACGCTTGTGATGCACTTGTATCCTCAAACGAACTGCATTCCTCCTTTAGCGTACCGAATGCGGCAAGCGATCTCGAAGTAACGGCCGATCTACAACGTCGGACAATCTCGTGCTCCATGAAGCTTAGCTCACCACTCGATAAGCAACGAGCCAGTGCAAGAAT
Organism: Alphaproteobacteria bacterium; assembly: GCA_965262755.1. GTDB lineage: Bacteria > Pseudomonadota > Alphaproteobacteria > UBA828 > UBA828 > WTGU01. The sequence continues at coordinate 5,464,579 of OZ253557.1, forward strand.
AAACTGGCTTCGCAGGCAATTGCGAGACGTTGATGGTGATGACATTCAGGTGCGAGCGTTCTGGCCGGGGAGGGCACTACCTACTCAAGCGCCGTTGTCAGAGATCAAACTGGATTCCAAGTGTCTAGAGAATGAAAGTCCCGGAATGGTACCTACTGGTTTCGAGGTCGTCACAATAAGGGATATTGCGGGTCGATTTTCGGGACGCCGCACCTTTATAGAGGACTTGGAAAACATGATACCCGAATTCTATGATGAAGTTGGGCAGCATTTGCGGCCTTGGGCGCCACCGCCGCCCTCTATCGATAAAGAAGATCCGATTGAGGAAGGTGACGCCGATTACTCGGGTCAAGAGGCTGTCGCAGATTGTAGCTCTCCCGCTGCGATTGATGATTCAGATACGTCGCTGGGGCGAGGGAATACAGACTCGTCACCCGCAGGTGAAGAATAGGAACTCTCCAACATGACGCCGGCGGCGGCGGTGGTCATGGCCAAAATCGCCCGCTCATGAGCGTCGTTGAAGCGCGCGAATGAGACGATCAGAGCCGGCCTGCGTTTGGCGGCCTGTCGGTCGGTGAAAGGGAAAGGGACGACCACGACATCGAGTCGCTCAAAGGTCGCGCCAAGCGTCCTCGTCCTCGGGCGAGAGCCATTCGCCCATCACTTCGCCCAGGCCATGCAGGTACTCGTCCCGCCCCGGAACGACCTTGCGCATCACCAGACGATTGCCTTCGATCTCGAAGGCGATCATGTCGCCTTCGCGTAAGTCCGCCGCCTCTCTAATAGTCTTGGGATTCGTGACTTAGCCGCGTGACGTGATCTTGGTGGATTCCATCGATCCGTTTCCCCGCCACGCAAAGTGAGTTGTGATCCAGAATAGCGGATAGCGCCGCGACGCGCCCGGCTGGCGGTTGCGGGCGCATTCGGCGAAAATGCCGCGAATGCGAGATGACGCGGGCCTCGCGTCCGCAGGGGAGACAATCGGGTATGGACATCATTCTGAAGAACGCCCTCGTCGCGCACGAGGATCAGCCCGTGCGCGCGGCCGACATCGCCATCGAGGGCGAGAGCATCGTGGCCGTCGAGCCGGGGATCACGGCCGAGGCCGGTCAGGTGATCGATTGCGCAGGCCGGCTCGTCTCGGGCCCGCTGATCGACCCGCACGTCCATCTCGACGCGGTGCTCACTGCGAACCTGGAGCCCAACGTCAGCGGCACGCTGCACGAGGGCATCGCCGTCTGGGGCCGGCAGAAGAAGATCCGCGCCCTCGAATCGGTGAAGGCCCGGGCCAAGCAGGCGATCGATTGGGAGGTCGCCCAGGGCGCGGGCTTCATCCGCACCCATGCCGACACCTCGGATGAGGACCAGCTCTCGATGCAGGCCCTGCTGGAGGTCAAGGACGAGGTGAGCGACCGGGTCGACCTGCAAATCGTCGCCTTTCCCCAGGACGGCATCCACTCCCACCCCGGCGGCCCGGAGCTTTTCCTCCGCGCCCTCGACATGGGACCGGACGTGATCGGCGGTATCCCCCACAACGAAGCGACGCGGGAGGCGGGCGTCGCCAGCCTCAAGCTGATCTTCGACGAGGCCGAGAAGCGCGGCCTCCTGATCGACACCCACTGCGACGAGGTCGACGACCCCAACTCGCGCTTCACCGAGGTGATGGCGCACGAGACCTACTACCGCGGCATGCAGGGCCGGGTGACGGCGAGCCACTGCGCGGCCATGCACTCCTACGCCAACGCTTACGCCTTCCGCCTGTTCGGCTGGCTGCAACGGGGCGGGCTCAACGTCATCGCCAACCCGTTCGACAACCTGATCCTGCTGGCGCGGGAGGACACCTACCCCAAGCGCCGCTCGATGACCCGGGTCAAGGAGCTGTGGCAAGCCGGTATCACCGTCGGTATCGGCCACGATTCGATCATGGATCCCTGGTATCCGCTGGGGCGCGGCGACATGGTGCAGGCGGCGTCGCTCACGCTCCACGTCTGCCAGATGTCCGGCACGGCGGAGATCGACGCCTGCTTCGACATGGTCACCTGGAAGAACGCCGAGATCCTCGCGCTGGAGGACTATGGCGTGGCGCCCGGCTGCCGCGCCGACCTCGCGGTGTTCGACGCCTCCAGCAAGGCGGACGTGCTGCGGATCAACCCGGCGTGCACCCATGTCTTCAAGCGGGGCAAGCTGGTCGCCGCGACCACACCGGCGAGCCGCACGGTGATGGGGCACACGGTCGACCTGACGCTCGGCAACTGAGCGCGACGACTCGGAGAATGGAGAGAATCGATGGTGCAGACCTATAGCGCGCCGCTCCGCGACATGCGCTTCGTGCTCAACGAGCTCCTCGATGTGGGCACGCTCGCCACGCTGCCCGGCTACGAGGACGCCACGCCCGACGTGATCGACGCCATGATCGAGGAGGGCGCCAAGCTCTGCGAGAACACGCTGCTGCCGCTCAACCGCTCGGCGGACGAGGAAGGCTGCCACTATGAGAACGGCGTGGTGCGCACACCCGCCGGCTACAAGGAGGCCTACAAGACCTTCGTGGATGCCGGGTGGACCGGCGTCACCATGTCGCCGGACTACGGCGGCAAGGGGCTGCCGCAGCTCATCAGCATGGTCTTCGACGAGATGGTCTGCTCGACCAACCTCGCGTTCGGCGTCTACCCGCTGCTCTCGAACGGGGCTGCGGCGCTGATCGAATCCCATGCCACGGAGACGCTCAAGGAGACCTATCTGCCTCGCCTCGCCGACGGCACCTGGAGCGGCACCATGTGCCTGACCGAACCCCATTGCGGCACCGACCTCGGCCTCATTCGCACCAAGGCGGTGCCGACGGGCGAAGGCCGCTACGCCGTCTCCGGCACCAAGATCTTCATTTCCGCCGGCGAACATGACCTCACCGAGAACATCGTCCATCTGGTGCTGGCGAGGCTCCCCGACGCGCCGCCCGGCGTACGCGGCATCAGCCTCTTCCTGGTGCCGAAGCGCACGCTCACCGCCGACGGCAGCCCGGGGCCGGCCAACGGCGTCTCCTGCGGCTCCATCGAGGAGAAGATGGGCATTCACGGCTCGGCGACCTGCGTGATGCACTTCGAGGAGGCTGAGGGCTACCTGATCGGCGCGCCGCACAAGGGGCTGCGCTGCATGTTCACGATGATGAACGGCGCGCGGCTCGGCGTCGGCCTCCAGGGCTTGGGCCTGGGAGAGACCGCCTATCAGAGCGCGGCGGCTTACGCGAAGGATCGCCGCCAGGGGCGCGGGCTCAAGGGCGCCGAGGAGCCGGAAGCGTCTGCCGACCCGATCATCGTCCACCCCGACGTGCGCCGCATGCTGCTCACCCAGCGCGCGATCAACGAGGGCGCCCGCGCGCTCGCCTACTGGGCGGCGCTGCAGCTCGACATCTCGCGCAGCCACGAGGACGCCTCGGTGCGCGAGGATGCCGACGAGCTGGTGCAGCTCATGACGCCGATCATCAAGGCCTTCTTCACCGACTATGGCTTCGAGGCCGCGAACCTCGCCGTCCAGGTCCACGGCGGCCACGGCTACATCCGCGAACACGGGATGGAGCAGCTCGTGCGGGATGCGCGGATTTCCCAGATCTACGAGGGCGCGAACGGCATCCAGGCGCTCGATCTGGTGGGCCGCAAGCTGCCCCAGCGGGCCGGCCGCTATCTGCGGCACTTCTTCCACCCCGCCGTCGCCTTCATCGAGGCCAACAAGGACGACCCGGAGCTCGCCGACATCATTGGCCCCGTCGGCAAGGCGCTCAGCAAGCTGCAGACCGCGACACTCGTCATCGCCCAGCGGGGTCTTGGCGATCCCGAGGAGGCCGGCGCGGCGGCCTCGGACTATCTCAGGATGTTCGGGCTGGTGGCCGTGGGCTACATGTGGTGCCAGATGGCGAAGCTCGCCCGCGACAAGCAGAACGGCGACGCCTTCTACGACACCAAGCTCAAGACCGCGCGCTTCTACGTGCAGAAGATTCTGCCGGACATCGCCGGACTCTTCCTCAAGATCATGGCCGGCAAGGGCACCGTCATGGCCCACGGCGCAGACGAGTTCTGAGCGGCGGGTGCCGCGCGGCGCATGACCGAAACCCTCTCCCTCGACCGGCTGGCGGGCCGGGTCGTGGACGGCGCCATGCTGGCGCTGCCGCCGGACTATTCGTTCGTGCCGATGGCGGCGGTGCGCGCGCTGGTGCGGCGCGGCGTGCGCAACCTGCACCTCGTCACCGTGCCGCAGGCCGGCATCGCGGCGGACCTCCTGATCGGCGCGGGTTGCGTCGCCACCATCGAGACTGCGGCGGTGAGCCTCGGCGAGCTGGGCAACGCCCCCCGCTTCACCGCAGCGGTCGAAGGCGGCCGGCTCGCGATCCGCGACTCCACCTGCCCCGCGATCCACGCCGCGCTCCAGGCGGCCGAGAAGGGCGTGCCATTCATGCCGTTGCGCGGCCTCATCGGCTCCGACCTTCTGGGCGCGAGGCCGGACTGGCGCGTCATCGACAACCCGCTTGCCGATAGCGGCGGCGACCCCATCGTCCTGCTGCCGGCGCTCAGGCCCGATGTCGCGCTCTTCCACGCGCCCTATGCCGACGAGCACGGCAACGTGTGGCTCGGCGCGCGCCGCGAGCTCGTGACCATGGCCCATGCGGCCAAGGAGACCCTCGTCACCGTCGAGGAAGTGCGGCCCGGCGACCTGTTGGCCGACGAGGCGTTGGCTGCGGGCACCCTGCCGGCGCTCTACGTCACGGCGCTCGCCGAAGCCCCGCGCGGCGCCTGGCCCTTGGGCCTCGCCGGCCGCTACGAGCCGGACCGCGCCCACCTCGCCGACTATGCCCGGCTTGCGGCGAGCGAGGAGGGCTTCGCGGCCTATTGCGCGGCGCATGTGACGGGCTCCGCTGCGGACGACGGGGCCGGCCTCATCGCCGCCGAATGAGTCCGGACAAGACCGCGCTCCTCATCGAGGTCATTGCCGGCATGCTTGCGGGCCTCGGCCGTGTCGCGGTCGGGGCCTCGTCGCCGATTCCTGGCGCAGCCGCCCTGCTCGCGCGCGAACGCGGTGGCGGCCGGCCCGAGGTCAGCCTGCTCGGCAGCCAGGCCGGGAGCGACATGACCGACGGCGGGCGGGAGCTCTTCGACCGCGCCGGACAGGGCCGTATCGACGCCTTCTTCCTGGGCGGCGTGCAGATCGACGGCAGCGCCAACATCAATCTGATCGGCACCGGCCCGCACCCCACCGCGGAGAAGCGCTTTCCCGGCTCCTACGGCTCGGCCTACCTCTATTTCGTGGTGCCCCGGGTCATCCTGTTCCGCATCGAGCACACGCCCCGAACGCTTGTACGCGAGGTGGATTTCATCAGCGCACCCGGCACGAGCCCGCCGGGGGTCTACCGGCCGGGCGGGCCCTACGCGCTGGTGACCGGCCGCTGCGTCTTCCGCTTCGACGCGGCGCGCGGGCGCTTCCGCCTCGCCTCGCTGCACCCCGGCCACGACCTCGACGAGGTGCGCGCCGCCACCGGCTTCGACTTCGACAGTGCCGAAGACCCGCCCATGACGCCCGAGCCGAGCGCGGAGACGATGGCGCTCATCCGCGGCCCCGTCGGCGCGGCGCTGGCCGGGGTCTACCCCCGCTTCACCGCCGCCCTGCTCGCCGGAGACCGGGCGGCTTAGGGGCACGGCCCTCCCTTCACCTGGTCGATCCATCGTCGGGGATATGAAGAGCTCTGCGTGTCTGCCATGATCCGGCGCGCAGAAACGGAGGCGGCGATGCAGATTGTGGTTGCGGGCGCGAACGGGGTCACCGGGCGAATCGTGCTGAGGATGCTGACCGAGGCCGGGCACCAGCCGGTCGCCATGATCCGAAACTTCGCCCAGCGCGACGCACTCGAGGCGCTCGGCGCGGAATGCCGGATCGGCGATCTGGAGAAGCCGGTCGGCTATGCCGTTCGCGGCTGCCGGGGCGCCATCTTCGCCGCGGGTTCGGGCTCCAAGACCGGGCCGGAGAAGACCACCGACGTGGACCAGAACGGCGCGATGGCCTTCATCGAGACCTGCGTGCGCATGAATGCTCGCCGCTTCGTCATGCTGAGCTCCATCGCCGTCGATGCGCCGGAACGCGGGCCCGAGAGCCTGCATCACTATTTCAGGGCCAAGGCGATCGCCGACCGGCACCTGCAGGCGAGCGGCCTCAACTACACCATCGTGCGGCCGGGCTTCCTCACCAACGAGCCGGGCACCGGCGCCATCGCCACGGGCGACGACCTCGGCCCCCTCGCCAAGGAGACCCACTCGGTGACCCGCGAGGATGTGGCGCGGGTGCTGGTGGATTGCCTCGCCCTCGACAACACCATCGAGAAGACCTTCGAGATGATCGGCGGCGAGACGCCGATCGCCGACGCGCTCGCAGCGCTCTGAGCACCTGCGTCCCCCCTCCGTCTTCCGCCTCTCGCCCGATCTGCCCGGTCCACGGGATCGGACTCTTTTCTTGAGGCGGGATTCGCCGGGATTAAGTGGGATAAGTGGGATAAGTGGGATTCCCCGGGACAGCGTCGCGCACGCCCGCGGGGTCGTGCGCGCGGCATATGGGGTCGCGGACGCGGGAGAGTGTGGCGCAGACGACGCGCCCACCTCCCCCTGTCCCCCTCCCCCGAGGGCGGAGGGGGGACGCAGCGGCACCGCCTACTCTCCCTCTCCGCCCCTGGGGGGCGGAGAGGGCCGGGGTGAGGTGGGGGTGTCTTTTCTGTCGCTCCACATGGCGTGATCGTGGCGCCGGCAGCGCGTGCCGGGCTGCAGCGGATGCGGAATCCCCCGGCCTCACCCTGGCCCGCTCCATGCCGCAGGGCAGAAGGGAGGGTCGGTCGGCCAGAGTCGGCCTTCCGCCTCCCGCCGTCTCAGGTCGGCATCCCGCGCCCTGTGCGCGTCCCATGAATCGCGCCCGTCGCATACATCCAGCGCACCGCCAGCGTCCTGCGCCCCGTCGTCGGCAGGCGAATCGGGCGCCGGCTCCGGCGGGGTGACACGTGAATGCGCGGCAGGGGCGGCGGCAGGCGGATCGGGCGCCGACTTCGGCAGGGTGACGGGAGAGTCCTCGGCAGAGGCGGCGGCCCACCCGAATGCCGCCGGCGGCGGGTCTGTGCACCCAGGGAAGAGGTGCCCCTCCATGGCCCGGCGGACGGTCTCGACCCGTTCGGCATGGGTCATGCGGGCCGCGCGTGCGGCCGCTCCGGCGTGCGCGTCGGCGGCATCGGCTACCGCCTGCTCGCGCTCGATGCGGAGCCTGTCCGCGCTTTCGATGCGGTGGAGCGCCAGCGCGAGGCGGCCGAGGTCCTCGGTCGCCACCGGCTCCTCGCGCTGGCCAAGCTCGGCCATCGTGCGGAGCGCCAGCGTTCGCAGGGTCTCGATCGCGATGAGGGCGCCAAGCCCCTCGGCACCGGGGTCCCGCGTGCGCTCCCATTCCTCGGCAAAGCGATCGGTCTCGCGCTGCAGGCCAATCAGGCCGTCCATGCGCTCGGCCCAGCAGCCCTCGGCGGGTCGCGCCCGCGCGCAGCGTCGTGCGCGCGGGATCAAATCCTAACCCTCGTCGTCGTGCGCACGGACCCACGCCACGATCTCGTCCATGGTGGCGCCGTCCTCGATCGCTGCGGCAACGGCGTCCTGGATTGCGGCCGGCAGCGGCTCCTCGCCCATCGCACCTGTCGTGCTCCGCTCGCTCTCGCACTGCGTCGCGCGGATACGCGCGCGGGAAGATGATCGACGCATGGAACGATCCTGACGCGGGCACCACGCGCCGTGCACCGCACCATGGTCCGTCGCCCGCGCCCGCAGGGTCGCGCGCGCGGAATGATAGAGTCGCGCGACCCTGAGTCGCGCACGCCCGTAGGATCGTGCGCGCGGAACAAAGCCGCGCGGGCCTGAGTTGGCCACGCCCGAAATGTCACGCGCGCGGTAACAGAGGGTCCCGCGCGCGGCACATGGGGTCACGCCCGCCGGATGCAGCCGTCTAACCTCCAACTGTCTCCCAGAGTAAGATGCCCGGAACAAAGCCGGAGTGAATCGCCGATCATTCCGGTAACGCATTGTTATTATTTGTGAAACAACCTTCCTTCCGAGAACGCTAAAGCGGAAATATGGGATCAGTAATCAAACCGAATGCAGATTTTTTCAATACTGGGACCCTCGCTGACTGCGTTTGTCATCGGAATACCATTTCGAGCTTCCGAGCAAATTTGCACGCCGTGCACGGCGCCGCATCCGCCGGCGCCAGCATACCCTATTCGCCGAACCGATAGACGACCCCCAGGCGGACGACGCCCAGCCTGTTCCTGACCGCGGTCACAGCCGACGGCGAGGTCTAAACCGCGCCCGGGTTGGGCGGAGCTACAGCCGGGCTACGCCCGGCCTCCGCTCCGCCCAACCCGTCATCTCCGATGTCGCTGACCCTTCAAGTGCGATGTCGCTGAACAGGCCGCGCGAACGCTGTCGCTCAAGACGATTTTCTTCGAAGGTGAGGATGCGGCGTATCGGCGGTTCCGCCGGCTGCGCTGGCCGGAAACCGATGGGGCGCCGGTCTGCCCGGTATGCGGCTGCCTTGACATCTATGACCTGACGACGCGGCGCCGCTTCAAATGTGCTGCCTGTCACCACCAGTTCAACGTCACGTCGGGCACGATCCTTGCCTCGCGCAAGCTCTCCTTCGTCGACCTGCTCGGCGCGATCTGCCTGTTCGTGAACGCATCAAAGGGGCTCTCGGCGGTTCAACTCTCCCGTGACCTCGACGTCCAATACAAGACCGCCTTCGTGCTGATGCACAAACTGCGCGAGGTGATGGCTGCGGAGACGCGGGATATGCGGCTCAGCGGCCATGTGGAAGTGGACGGCGCCGCATTCGGCGGGCATGTCCGCCCCGCGAATGCTCGCAAAGACCGCGTCGATCGCCGCCTGCTGCGAAACCGCAGCGGCAAGCGCCGCGTGGTCGTCGCACTCAGGCAGCGCGGCGGATCAACCCTCACGCGAACATTCCTGCGCGAGGCCGAGGGTGTGGGCTTCGCCAGGGAGAGGATCGCACCAGGATCGACGATCTCGGCCGATGAGATCGCCCATTGGGACCTTCTCGAGCCGGGGTTCGATGTTCACCGCATCAACCATTCCGACGCCTACAGCCGCGACGGCGTCCACACCAATCTGCGCACCTTCGGTTCTAACTATCGGAAACAGGGTCGTTTTTTCTCCTGACAATTGTTGCAGGGGAACGGAATCCGCAACCCTCCGTTCCCCGGCTGCAACTGCAACCGGGAGAAGACGAATGTCCAGAATCACTTTAACCGCCGCCCGCGTCACAGCGCTCCGGCCCCGCAAATCCGCATACGACACCCGCGATGGCAAGCTCAAGGGCTTCGGCGTCCGCGTCCTGCCCTCGGGCAGCAAGCGCTTCTTCATCCACTGCCAGCATCGCGGCGAGCGCGTCTGGAAGATCGTCGGAGACGCCGATTCCATGACTGTCGCCGAGGCGCGGTCTCGCGCAGGCGCGATACTTAGCGCGATCCGGCGGGGAGAGGATGCGCCTCGCGATCCCCGCGAGACCCTCTTCGAGGCTGTCGCCGAGACAGTGTTCCAGCGTTACCAACGGGTCTGGAAGGCGCGAACGCTCGAGGTGAACCGGGGCTATCTGCGCCAACAGATCCTGCCGCATTTCGCGGGACGCCCGGTCGCCGACATCGACCGCCGGAAAGTCCGCAACTGGTTCGCCTCACTGCGCGCGACCCTCACTGCGCGCGACGCCGGCCGCTGCAGATCGCTCCATGCCGGTGCTCTCCGTCATCATGAGGGAGGCGGAAGCGATGGGCCTTCGTCCCGAGGGCTCCAACCCCTGCCGGGGCATCCGGCGCTATCGCCGGAAAGGGAGGGAGCGCTTCCTGTCCGACGACGAGATTCGCCGCCTGTCCGCAGCATTGTCTGCCCATGCCGAACGAAAGCCGCTGCAAGTCGCGGCCATCCGTCTTCTCCTCCTCACGGGCTGCCGCAAGAGCGAGATCCTGACGCTGCGTTGGTCCGACTACCGGGAAGGCCGTCTCTTCCTGCGCGACAGCAAGACAGGGCCCCGAACCGTCTGGCTATCCGGCCCGGCACGAAAGGTCCTCGACGGGATCGAGCGAACCGGCCGGTGGGTCTTCCCGGCACCCCGGACCGGAGGGCCGTCGGGTAGAAGTTGGCTGGACCGTTTCTGGTCTGCGATCCGAGCCGAAGCGGAGCTGTGCGACGTCCGTCTTCACGATCTTCGTCATACCCATGCCAGCATCGCCTTGCGACAGGGCGAGACCGTACTCGCCATCGGCCGGCTGCTCGGGCACCGCAATGCGGAAACCACGCTCAAATACACCCATGCCGCCGACGCCATGGTGCTGGACGCAGCCGAGACCGTCGGCGCCATTCTGGAGCGCTGACCGATGGCGGGCAGGAAACGCATGCGCCTCACCGACGCCGCCATCGCCCGCCTGCGTCCGCGCGAGCGGGAATATACCGTCTGGGACAGCCGCGTCCCGGGTCTCGGGGTCCGGGTACGGCCAACCGGAGCGCGGACCTTTGTCATGTTGCGCGATGTCGGAGGCGAATCAAGGCGCGTCTCTCTCGGTCCCGTCTCAACGATGGGGATCGCCGAGGCCCGCAAGGAATGCCTCGCGCGGCAGGCCGTCCCCGAGCCCGACAGAGAGACCGCGCCGAAACGCGCTGTTCCGCTGTTGCAGGAATTTATCGAGGGCGAGTGGAAGGAGGCCCACTTCGACCGGTACAAGCCGTCGACGAGAATGGGCGCCCACTACCTGCTCTCAAGCCGCATCCTGCCAGAATTCGGATCGAAGAAGCTCGACCGTATGACCGGTGCACAACTCTCGCACTGGTTCGACGCCTTCAGCCGCACAGCTCCCGGCAACGCCAATCATGCCCTGGCGCTGCTTCGGCAGATCATGAACTTCGCGGTCGCTTGCGGCTACATCGAGAAGAACCCGACCCAGGGTATCAGGCCCAACCGCCGGCCCAGGCTTACCCGCTTCCTGTCGCGTGAGGAGATCGGTCGTCTGCACCGGGTTCTGGACGCACAGACCGGAGAGAACAATCGGCAGCAGGCGGATATCGTTCGCCTTCTTCTGCTCACCGGATGCCGCAAGGGTGAGATCTTGCGCCTCCGCCGGTCCGAGGTCCATCGCGACGCGCTCTTCCTCGCAGACAGCAAGACGGGCGCGAGAAAGGTTCCCCTCAACAGCCAGGCCCGGAGCATCCTTGAACGGCAACCGCGAGACGCAAGTCCCCTCGTGTTCCCGTCGCCGCGCAATCCGGATCGGCCGTACAGCGATAATCTCGCACTGTGGTACCGGGTTCGCCGCAAGGCCGGAATCGAGGATGTCCGCCTTCACGACCTCCGTCATACCCATGCGAGCCACGCGGTCATGAATGGCGTCCCGGTGCCGGTCGTCTCACGGATGCTCGGTCACTCCAACGTCCGCATGACGCTGCGTTACGCCCATCTCGGCGACCGGGAAATCGAGGCTGCCGCCGAACGCATCGGGCGATCGGTTGCAGCCATCATGGACATGGCCGGGTAGGAGGGGGCGTTACCGAGCTCCTCCCCCCAGTTGCGGTAGGAATGCGCATTGCTGCGCACCTCCCGTGTTGACCGGCGCGTGAATTGGACGCCGATCGGCTCCCTAATTTGTTGAACCGCTTATGCACATGGCTCCGGTCGCGAGAGTTTGCCACCAGATGTTGAGGTTGAGGTTAGGGCGGGGGAACGGGTAGAATGTTCGCTATACGTTCCTGCCGACGGAGCCACCACATGAAACAGGTCCCCGACAGCCTCCTCGCCTTCCAGCACATGTTCCCGGACGATGACGCCTGCGCCGCCTGGCTGATCGAAATGCGCTGGCCGGACGGCTTCGTCTGTCCCGCGTGCGGCCATGAAAAGGGATGGGCGCTGCGCAGAAAAGCACACACCTTCGAGTGCGCCGGCTGCCGCCGGCAGACCTCGGTGACGGCCGGGACGATCCTGCACGCCAGCAAGCTGCCGCTCACCGTCTGGTTCTGGGCCGCCTACCTGATGGCGACCCACTCCAACGGCATCTCTGCCCTGCAGCTCCAGAAACAGCTCGGTATCGGCTCTTACCGCAGCGCTTGGCTGCTCGCCCACAAGCTGCGCGCCAGCATGGTCGCCCCCGAGCGCAACCCGTTGTCGGGCCTGGTGGAAATCGACGAGGCCAGCCTTCCATTCCGGACCAAAGACGATCCTCCCACCGGAGGGCAAGGACGCAGCCACGACGGCAAGATGCTCATCGTCGGCGCCATCGAACTCGGGGACGGAAACATCCCAGGCCGCCTGCGGCTGGCCGAAATCTCCTCCTACGGCGCCGCCGACCTCGGACACTTCGTCGAAACCGCCGCCGATCCCGACGCCATCGCGAAAACCGACGGCTGGTCCGGCTACGCCGCGGTCCCCGCCGATCGCCACAATGTCCATGTCGTCGGGAAGACCGCCGCTCACCTCGTCCTGCCGTGGATCCACCAAATCTTCTCCAACCTCAAAGGATGGGCGCGAGGCGTCTACCACGGGCTGCGTCGCAAGCATCTGCAGGCCTATCTCGATGAGTTCGTCTTTCGCTTCAACCGCCGCAAAACCCGCCACGCTGCTTTCCGCTCGCTCTTCCGCCTCGCCACCAATGCAGAACCCCTTACCTACAGCATGTTGATCGAACCGGAGCCATGTGCATAAGCGGTTTCTGCGATACGGCAGCGCGCTCGTTTACGAAATCGATAGAGGCGACCGCATTTGGTGCTGGACATCGAGCACCCTTGGCGCGTCCGTCGCGGTAAACGGCGCGGGCTAGTCGCATGGGCAGGGTTGTCGATTTCGTTCCGTCAAGCTCGCAACTCCAAGAGGCAATCGCGGGCGACTTGAGCCCGTGGCCATCCGAACCGATGGCGCTGGCAACGGCTGTTGAGCTTCTAGGCGCCGCGCTTGTCGAAGGCGATGAGGCGAAAATCCGAAGATGGGGCGAAACGGCCTCGTTATTGGTCGAACGCTACGCCGCTAATGCGCCGCAAGCCATCAAAAACGAGGCAACAATCCGGTGCGCAGGATGGTTGTCGGAACAACCAATGAGCGCCCGTCGCAGCACGTCCATAGGAGAGTTGAGCGCCGATTTTGTGGTTTCGAGCATGAGCGCGTTGCGACATTCGGGCTCGCAAGCGATTTTGTCGCCGTGGAAAATTAGACGCGGCGGGGCAATCGAATGAAGTGGCCCTGGCAGCCTCGCGAGGTGCGGCAGAGCGGCACTAGCTACGCGCAACTGGTAAGCCAATTAATCCAGTCGCAGGCGGACGGCACGGTCGTACAGGCGAACGAAACGGCCGCCGTGGAGGCCGTAGCGGGCGCACTGTCGCGCGCGTTCGCGGGCGCTACGGTAGAGTCCGAAGAATGGGTGAAACAGGCCGTCACGCCGAGGTTTTTAGGGCAGGTTGGCCGCGACGTTGTGAGAACAGGCGAGTCGTTGCACGTCATCAAAGTTGGCCGCATGGGTGGGGTGTCACTAACGCCATGCTCAACATGGTATTGGCAAGGCGGCACCGACCCCGCCGACTGGATCGTTACGGCGACGAGCTATGGCCCAAGCCAAAGCGAAACTTGGCGGGTGCCAATATCGGCAACCGTGTTCCTCGCGTGGGGTTCGGCCGTGGCGCGCCCCTGGCACGGCATCCCGGCGGCCGGATTTGCTTCGCTTGCCGGCCGCCTCGCGGCCGAAACCGAGCGCTCTCTGGCGGACGAAAGCGGCGGGCCGACGGCGATGCTGCTGCCCGTGCCGAGCGACGGCGGTGACGATTCCGATGATGATCCTTTGAGCGCCCTGAAAGCGGATATTAGCGCCGCGAAAGGAAAAGCGTTGCTTGTCGAAACCGTCGCAAGCGCGTGGGGCGAAGGCAAGGGCGCCGCGCCAATGGCCGATTGGAAAATGCAAAGGCTTGGGGCTGACCCGCCCGCGAGCCTGGTGGCGCTTGCCAAGGATGGCCACGCGCGGACTCTGGCCGCGTGCGGCGCCAGCCCGGCGCTGTGGGATGACTCGGACGGAACGGCAAAACGCGAGGCGTTGCGGCAATTTTTTATGGGCACCGTCAAGCCGCTCGCACGGCTGCTAGAGCATCAGCTTGGCGAGCGTTTTCATACGCCGGTCAAAATCGTGTTTGACGCCTATGCGGCAGACTTGGCCGGGCGGGCAGGCGCGTTTCAAAAGCTGGTCGCGAGCGGCCTGTCGACGGACAAGGCTGCCGCGATATCGGGGCTGCTGATCGACGCGGAGTAGCTGTGCCGCAAACCTTTCGTTCCGTCTTCGTCGATTGCGTGACGAGGGCCGCCCCGCGCCTTATCGGACTACACCAAATCCTCGCACGCGCCCGCGCGTTCGGGGTTGTCGAATTGTCTCCGCGCCGCGCGGCGCGCGACATTGCCGCCGAGCTTGGGTTTCGTGTTGATGGTGAGTATTACCGCTTCGACGCTGAGGCGTATGTTGAGCGCTTCGACCCCGGCGACCTGGCGGCATTCGAGGTCGCCGAGCAACTATTCAAGCCACCGGGCGGGATGTGCCAGTCTCGGCTCGGCGTCGTGTACCAGATTTTGCGGAAGCCGCTCGGCGGCACTTACGCGGAGCTGGCCGCCGAGCTGAGCGCCACCGGCACCGCCCAAGATGCGAGCGCCGTGCGCCGCTATCATGTCCCAAGGCTGCGCGGCAAGTACGGGCTTACCATCGACTCCACCGTCGATGAGACAGTCAACGGTGGCGAGCGCGAGCGGTTTCGGATCCGCCCGCCGACCCGTCGCACGGCGCCGCCGCTGATCGAGCTACCCAAGCGCGCGCACCCATCTGTGGACGAGGCGGCCGTTGGCGCGCGACTACGGCACCGGGTGGCGCGCACGCGGCTGCTGTGTGTATTCGAGCTGTTGTCGCGAACGGGCGGCTGCACGACCGCCGAGATTCACGCCGCGCTCCTAGCGGAGTTCGGACCAACATCGCCCCGCGTCGCGCGGGGGAAAATTCGCGCGCTTCGCTTTTCCCACGGGCTCGCCACGACGCGCCGGCTCGACCCGCTGCGCGGGTGGGTTTTCGAGGCGATCTAGATTGGTGGGCTAAATGGTGGGCTACCCGGCGCCCGCACCCCGTACACCCCTTGTAAACAAAGGCTTTTCTCAACATGTCGTCGGGAAGACCGCCGCTCACCTCGTCCTGCCGTGGATCCACCAAGTCTTCTCCAACCTCAAAGGATGGGCGCGAGGCGTCTACCACGGGCTGCGTCGCAAGCATCTGCAGGCCTATCTCGATGAGTTCGTCTTTCGCTTCAACCGCCGCAAAACCCGCCACGCTGCTTTCCGCTCGCTCTTCCGCCTCGCCACCAATGCAGAACCCCTTACCTACAGCATGTTGATCGAACCGGAGCCATGTGCATAAGCGGTCCCGATTATATGGCACCTTCGCCCAGCGGGTTCAGGAAAACAGACAATCGTACCGACCAATAGTCCAGCGACATTCAGGGCGAGCTGCCTGTTGCGTCGTCCGCCTGCCGGTCTTGGCGGACACACTCGGGATCGACCTGGAACTGGAGGCCGAGGAAAAGGCCGTCGGTCCGTTTCGTGCAGACATAGTGGCCCGAAGGCCGGATTGCGCCGCCGCGATGCGCGCAGCCGGCCGAGAGGCCGGCACTCCGCCCCGGAGGCGTCGATCATCTTCGGGAAGGCCCGGACCCCCGGCGTTGGAAAAGCCGGGGTCGCCGAAATGCCCGGGTAACGTTGATCGACACCCGGATCTGCGCTCTTCCAATCCATCACGGCCTAACGGAACGATCGCGGACGAAAGCGCCGGAGCCGGTGCGTCGTTACACCGTTCCTTCCGGCGAGTCACGGCAGTGCGTTCGGCCATCGCCGTCGGATGCATTTGCGGACCTGGAACGCCGCGCGTCGGTAGTGCTGCCTAACCGGGCCGGTGGCTGTCGCGCCCGAGCGCCGTGTCGCGCACGGCCCGCTCCAGGGCCCGGTGTTGTTAAGCCTCCACCTGCGCGGCGCTCCGGCTCGGTCGCGGGAGTAACGGGGGCTTGTGTCTGCGACGCCTCGGGCTTGAACTGGCTGCGGGTGGGGTGAAGAGGCCGTTCGAGCACTGGCGTGCTGTAGCGGCACCCGATGTTAAGCCTGGTCCGAACCATTTTGTCGCCTCGGTCACTGATGGCGCGGGTTTCCCGTGACCTCGTTCAAGAGAATGGGACTTCGAACATGGTTCCTCCCCACTCGCGACGGAGATGAAACCTGGGAGGATGTTCCATGGCGCGCAAGTCTCGAAGAACCCGGCGCCTCAGGGTGGTGAACCCGGACTGCGCAGGGATCGACATCGGCAAGGACCGGCATTTCGTGGCGGTCGACCCGGAACGCAGCGATGAGCCGGTGCGTTCGTTCGGCTCCTTTACCCGCGATCTGGAGGAGATGGCGGCGTGGCTGGCGTCGTGCGGGGTGACCAAGGTCGCGATGGAGTCGACCTCGGTCTACTGGATCCCGGTCTACGAGACGCTGGAGCGCGCGGGCTTCGAGGTGATGCTGGTGCCGCCGCGCATGACGAAGCAGATCGGCGGGCGCAAGAGCGACGTGCTGGACTGCCAGTGGATCTGGCAGCTGATGTCCTACGGCCTGCTGCGGGGAGCGTTCCGTCCGGGCGACGAGGTTTGCCCGCTGCGCTCCTACGCACGCCAGATGAGGCGGCTGACCAGGGACCGCTCCCGCTGCGTCCTGCACATGCAGAAGGCGCTGACCGAGATGAACGTCAAGCTCGACTCGGTGATCGCCAACATCACGGGACTGACCGGCCAGCGCATCCTGCGCGCGATCATCGACGGCGAGCGTGACCCAGAGCGCCTGGCGACGCTCCGCCACCGGGGCATCAAGGCCGACGCCGATACGATCGCCGCGAGCCTTCAGGGGACGTGGCGCGAGGAGCACCTCTTCGCCCTCGAACAGGCCATGCAGCGCTACGACTTCCTGACCCAGCAGATCGACGACTGCGAGGTCCGGGTGATGGCCGAGATCGAGCGCCTGGCACCGCCGGACGATCTCCCGGACGGCGGCGCGCCGGACCCTGCCCCCGGCACGACCTCCGAAACCGCGTCGAGCCGCTCTGCGAACGCCGCAAGCAACTACACCGGCAAGGAGGGCATCCAGGCCCTGGCGTTGCGCGGAATGATGGGCGTCGACCTCACCGCGATCCCCACCATCGGTCCCGGTACCGCACTGGTGATCGCCTCGGAGATCGGCCCGGACTTCTCCGCCTTCCCCTCCGCCCAGCACTTCTGCTCCTGGCTTGCGCTCGCGCCGGGAACCAGGATCAGCGGCGGCAAGAACCTCCCCGGCAAGTCGCCGAAGGCGGTCAACCCCGTCGGGCAGGCCCTGCGCATGGCGGCCATGGCCGCGCGCCGCAGCGAGACCTTCATCGGCGCCAAGCACCGCGCAAGGCTCGCCCGAATGGACACCCCCGTTGCGATCAAGGCGACCGCCCGCGAACTCGCCTGCCTGATCTACCTCATGGTGACCGAAGGCCAGAAATACGTCGAGCAGGGCATCGACGCCTACGAGAAGCGGCGCCTCAACAGAAAGTTCGCTCATCTCGACCGCCAAGCCCGAAAACTCGGGCTCCAACTCGTCCCGAAAATGCAAGGAGAGGAAAAACAGAACCCAATGCTGTCAATCGCTTAGGCACCTGTTACTCAAGAGCACGCTTTGTTGACCCCCCGCAATCCAGCCAGATCAATGGGTTACCGCGCCGATCGGCACCGAACCCGTGCGCCGATCAACATCCAATCCGCCGATCTTCGCATCGAGGTCAGCGATCTGACCGAGCAGAACGCCACCCAGCGCGCGGACCGCTCCCGGTAGTCCCGAACCCGGATCCTCGAGTGCCGATGCCAGCCGACCGACATGAGCCACACCCTGCGGCGCGATGACGCCGAACTCTGCCAGGTGGCCACGTAGCGCGTTGATCGTCTGCGTGCGCTGGCGCACCAGAAGATCGCGCGTGTGGAACAGCATCGCTCTTGCCT
Organism: Alphaproteobacteria bacterium; assembly: GCA_965262755.1. Taxonomy (GTDB): domain Bacteria; phylum Pseudomonadota; class Alphaproteobacteria; order UBA828; family UBA828; genus WTGU01. Next base: position 5,482,686 of record OZ253557.1, read on the forward strand.
GTTGCTCTTCCCCTTTCACCGCCACGAAGCGCATGGTCGGGCGCTGCGCCGCCTCGCAGATCGCCTCCGCGTCCGCCGCGTCGTTCTTCTGCCGCTTCACGAACGGCTTCACGTAGATCGGCGGGACCAACCTCACTTCGTGGCCGAGCTTCAAAATCTCCCGGCCCCAGTAGTGGGCGCTCGCACAGGCCTCCATCGCCACCACGCATCGCTGCTGCGCGCCGAGAATGTACAGCAGCCTCTCCCGGCTCACCTTCCTGCGGAACGCGACCGAACCGTCCGCCCGAGCACCGTGAAGTTGAAAGCTGCGCTTCGCCAGATCGATCCCGATGATGTTAACCTGTTCCATGGACGCCTCCTCCTCCGGGGGTTGGTCACGCCACCACCTTGGCACACTGCGATGCCGTCGGGAGGAGGCGTCCACTCCATCAATTTTGGACGCCGATCACCCCCGATAGGGGGTCAATTTTCCACGCTTAACAACACTCTACACTTTGTTACAGATCCTCTCGGTGACCCTCTTCGAGAAAATGCCCATACATCAAGCACTTGCGGGAGACGAAAACAGATGCAACGCTTCGCAAATAACCAACCAATTGAATTTATTCGATTTTTAACCGGACACTAGTGACCGCATATGAAGAAAAGGCCCAATCTGGCTGAGGTGGCCGCCGCCGCCGGCAGCACCCGCAGCAAGACGACCCCGCCCGAACCGGCGCAGAAGAGTACCGAACCGCCACGCGCCAGGACACGTTCTGCCAGAACCAAGCAGATCGCCGGCCATTTCCCAGAGGAAGTCGCTTGGCAGCTACGCGAACTTGCCGTGGAACGCCGGGCGACCGTGCAGGCCCTTCTCGGTGAAGCCCTAAACGATCTTTTTCAGAAGCACGGCAAGCCCGAGATTGCCACGGGTCCCGATCATCAAAAGTAAGCGCCAGAATGGCAGATCGTGTATCAGCCCTTTCACCTTCTAATAGATGTGGTATTGTATGATGCGAAAATATGCATCAGGGATATGTATGATATGGCCAACAGAAAAAAGCAGAAGCCTATGAAACGGATCACCGTTACGGTTGATCCCGACGACTATGCGGCCTTCGACCGGATGGCGCAGCATAGCGACGTGACCGCCTCATGGCTTATCCGTCGCTCAATGCGCGAGTTCATCGAGCGCCACGAACAGGACAGAGTAGTCGAACTGATCCTGCCGCAGATCAAACGGGAACCCCGAAAGGACGCGCGATAGATGGTGCAGAGCGCACAACAACAAGCAAAACAAGCCTCCTTTCCGGGTATGTGCCCGGTCGAGGACGCCTTGACCATGCTTGCGGAGAGCGGAATTGAAGAGCGCGGGGCTATCTTTACCCGGCGCGAGGTGGTCGAGTTCATCCTTGATCTGATCGGCTATACCGCAGATCAGCCCCTGTATGCAAAACGCCTGCTTGAGCCGTCGTTTGGCGATGGCGATTTCCTTCTCATCGTAATCGAGCGCCTGCTCAAGGCGTGGGTGAAACACAAAGGCGAGAGTGATCCAGTAAACGCGCTGGCCGAGGCCATACGTGCGGTTGAGCTGCACGACGGTACGTTTGGGGCAACCCGTGAGAAAATGATTGCCCGCCTACGAGAGGAAGGGATTACGGCAAACGCCGCAACCGCGCTTGCCGATATGTGGCTTATCAAGGGTGATTTCTTGCTCACTCCGCTGCCTTTTCCCTTCGACGCGGTTGTTGGCAACCCGCCTTATGTGAGGCAGGAGCTAATACCGGACGCCCTCATTGCTGAATATCGAACACGCTACACGACCGTGTTTGACCGCGCCGATATATACATTCCTTTCATCGAGCGCTCTCTGAATCTGTTGGAGCCAGCCGGGGCGCTCGGCTTTATCTGCGCTGACCGATGGATGAAAAATCGCTATGGCGGCCCACTGCGCAAGCTGGTTGCCGACAAGTTCCACCTCAAAACTTATATCGATATGGTCGATACGCCTGCGTTCCATGCCGACGTGATCGCTTATCCGGCGATTACTATCATAACGAACGAAATACCGGGCAAAACCCGCGTTGCCCGCCGCCCTGAGATTAACGCGAAAACGCTTAAGGCCCTATCCAAGACGTTGCTATCGAAGGACACGCCAGAACCGAAAAGCGGTGTTAAGGAAATGGCCGAGGTCGCTGGCGGATCTGAGCCGTGGATTTTGGAATCCTTCGACCAGCTTGCCCTCGTCCGGCGACTCGAACGAGATTTTCCGCTGATCGAAGAGGCCGGGTGCAAGGTCGGTATTGGTGTGGCGACGGGTGCGGATAAAGCCTTTATCGGCCCTTACGACGAACTGGATGTGGAGCCGGACCGTAAGCTGCCACTGGCCATGACCCGCGACATACTGACAGGCGAAGTCAAGTGGCGCGGCTCTGGCATCGTCAATCCCTTTGCCAACGAAGGCGGCCTTGTTGATCTTGCCAAATACCCGAAGCTCAAAACCTATCTGGAAGAGCGCAAGAACGAGATCGCAAAGCGGCATGTAGCAAAAAAATCGCCTGCAAACTGGTATCGAACCATAGACCGTATCTATCCGGCCCTTGCCGGAAAGCCAAAACTCCTGATTCCCGATATCAAGGGTGAAGCTCATATCGTCTACGAGGGCGGCAAACTCTACCCGCACCATAATCTTTATTTCATCACCAGCGATAAATGGGACTTACACGCGCTACAAGCCGTGCTTCTTTCCGGAATCGCCCGCCTGTTTGTGTCGATCTATTCGACTCGAATGCGCGGCGGATATCTGCGCTTTCAGGCGCAATACTTGCGCCGTATCCGCCTGCCACGCTGGCAGGACGTAGCGCCAAAGATCCAGGACGATCTCGTAGAATCTGCGGCGCGCAGCGATGTAGCCGCTTGTAACAACGCCGTGTTCAAACTCTACGGCCTTTCAAAGAACGAACGGGCCGCGCTGGGTGGCAACGGTGAGGAAGAAAAGGACAACAACATTCATGGCGATTGATCTGGCAGGCTACGACACTAAGGCGACGCAGGCCGTACAAGCATTCTGGGGCAACCGGCAGCAGGCAAGGCAGAAACAGATCGAAGCGGGCAAAGCGGATCAGGGCGAGCGCGCCGGCGTCACGGCCGGAAAAAACATGGACGGCTTTCTGGCCTTGGTCATGGATATCGTCAGGGCCAACGGGCTGGATCATGCCGAGATTCATCAGGCCCGCCGCGTTCTCACTCTGCCGGGATATTTTCGTCCAACCAAGCTTTGGGATTTGCTGGTGATGAATGAAGGCCGCCTGATCGCCGCGCTTGAGTTCAAGAGCCAGGTCGGACCGTCCTTCGGCAACAATGCCAACAACCGCGCCGAGGAAGCTATTGGCACAGCGCATGATTTCTGGACCGCCTACCGTGAAGGCGCTTTCGGAGAACAGGCCCGGCCCTTTGCCGGCTGGATGATGCTGCTTGAAGACGCCCCGAAATCCCGTTCGCCGGTCGGGGATGCCTCGCCGCATTTTCCGGTGTTCAAGGAATTTGAGGGTGCCTCCTATGCCGACCGTTACAATATTTTGTGCCGCAAGCTGATGCGGGAGCAACTCTATACAGCGGCCTCGATCATCGTTTCGCCACGGACCGCCGTGGATACCGGCGAGTATTCCGAGATGAGCGAAATGACCGGTCTGCGAACATTTGTCACCGAGCTAGCCGGCCATGTGGCAGCCGCGGCGGCGAGAAGTTCATGATCGCCATGCAAGCCGTTCCGCAACAGATAGTAAAATAGGATATGTGGCCAGATAACGAAACAGGTACGGATTTTCTAAACTTTTCGGGTGTTGCCGAGACAGTCGGCGAGATCGTCGTGCAGGCGCGAGGACGCCCCATCTCCATAGGTGTTTCCGGCGCGTGGGGTGCCGGAAAGTCTTCGATGATCAAGCTTATCCGCCATGGATTGGAAAATCGCCCGGAAGGACAGGCCGGAAATTTCGTCTTCGTCGAATTCAACGCCTGGCTCTATCAAGGCTATGATGACGCGCGCGCGGCACTGCTTGAGGTCATTGCCAGCACATTGGCGCACGAGGCCCAGGAAAGAAAGACAGGCGTCGATAAGGCCCAGGAGCTGCTCGGCCGCGTAAACTGGCTTCGGGCGGCAAAACTCACTGCAAGTTCCGCATTGGCCCTCTCACTTGGATTACCTCCAGTCGGCCTGATCGGAGAAGCCTACCAGCTCGGCAACCAAATGCTGACAGGAGAGGGCGATCAAGAGACGATTGCCGCCGCCGGAAAGACTGCCGAGAAAGTTGGCAAGGAAACCGCCGGACTGTTCAAACCCAAACCTGATGCTTCGCCGCCTAAGCAAATCCATGCCATCCGCGAGTGCTTCGAAGAGACCCTGTCAGCCATAGGCGTCACATTGGTCGTGCTGATCGACGATCTCGATAGATGCTTACCACCAACAACCATCTCCACCCTCGAAGCCATCCGCCTGTTCCTGTTCCTCGAAAACACAGCCTTCGTCATCGCCGCCGATGACGGAATGATCAAGCATGCCGTGCGCAGTCATTTTCAAGGCATAGATAACGATGTGGCGACGAATTATTTTGACAAGCTCGTTCAGGTGCCCATCTGGGTGCCGCTTCTCGGCACCCAGGAAGTGCGCGCCTACATGATGCTACTCTTTGTCGAGAACAGCGACCTGACGGAACCCGACAAAGAGACCATCAGAGCCAGGGTCTGTGAACAGCTTTCTCAAACTTGGCGCGGCAACCGGGTCGACCGTGCCTTCATGGAGACCACCCACGCCGCTTTACCGCCGGAGCTTGTCGCCCGCTTCGATACCGCCGACAGGCTCGCGCCGCTCATGACCACGGCATCGCAAATCGCGGGCAACCCAAGGCTCATCAAGCGCTTTTTGAACGCGCTTTCTATCCGTATGGCCATTTCCAACGCCCACGGCGTCGGCGTGGACGAAGCCGTTCTCGCCAAGATTCTGCTATTCGAGCGATGCGCGGATTCGAACGCCTACGAAGCCTTAACTCAGGCGGTCAACAACGACAACGAAGGCAAGCCACGTCTTCTTGCCGATTGGGAGCAAGCGGCCATCTCCGGCAACGAACTGGACCTCAGCAAGCCTTGGGATGATCTTTTCATTCGCGAATGGCTCACCGTGCCACCCCGTCTTGCCGACATAGATTTACGCGGTGTGCTCTATGTCAGCCGCGAACACGCACCGCTGATCACCCCGGAAGACCGCCTCTCGTCCGAAGCCGCCGAGATACTCACAGCCATACTGGAGAATCCTGATATGGCCGGGGACATGCACGACCGGCTAACAGGCATCTCTCGCCAGGAAGCCACTATCGTCATGGACCGCATACTCGAACGCGCCCGGCAAGTACAGCAATGGGGAACACCACCCATACTCGATGCCGCCCTCGCGGTCGCGGCGGCCGATCCGGTACAAGGACCGCGCCTTGCAGCCTTCCTCCGAGAACGGCCCTCCGCCCAAATCACGCCCAGCATCATACCAAAATTAGCGGACCAACAGTGGTCACGGGAGTTATTTGATACCTGGCACGGCTCCGATGTAACAAGCCAAGTTAAACGCGCCATCACGCAGCAGAGAGGAAAAGATGGGAACGTCTAAATCCAGCACAGGTCCGGGTTCGGGCATTCCCATGAGACCCCCGTGGGTTCCCGATCCTACGCCGCCGCCCGACGGCAACGACCCCGACACTGACGGTGACGCTCAGGACCAGCAGGCACAACCCGCGCCGCCGGCACCGGCACCGGCACCGCAGCCGGTACCCATTGCACCACGTGGTCGCTTCGGCGCCGCGCGCACCAACCTTAACAGCTTCGCCCGGTCCGGGTCGTCAGACGACATGCGGCGCGGCCTTGGCCACTATGTCAGCAAAGGATATGGCGGTGCCGGTCAGGCCGCCCAAAGGATGGGCGGAACGTCCCGTACCGCCGGCGCCCTCTATGGCGCCCTTTCATCGGCAGCCGCCGGTCAGGCTGCCGCGCCTGGCAGTCCGTTCGATCCGGCGTTGCTTGCTGGACGGTCAGCCGATGAAGTCATGGACGCCCTGGTCGAGGCCGTCCGTCCCGCTGACGGCACCCAAGACGCTGAAGCGGGGCGCGGGGCCATTCGCGATGCTCTTTCCGAACTGCTCGACCGTTTCCCGAACGCCAACCTGCTGGACCTCTCCGAGGCCCAACGGTTCTTCGCCATCGAGCGCTATGTTGCGCTCGATGTTTACGGCCGGTTCGCCCTCGATCTCGCCAAAACCATACAGGACAACGCGCCCAGTTTTACCGCCGCTATGTCCCGTCTCAGGGAGGTGAAGGACTATATCCGCGAAACCGTTTCGCAGCGTATCCGTTCGCTTAGAAGTGCTGGTGAGCAGCTTGGCGCAAGGCGTATCTCCGAATTGGCCAACCAAGCCCTCCGGGATAGTTTCACGGTATTCGAGGGCTACGTCTGATGAAAGTTATCTGTGCGCCAAAGGACCATGACTTTTCCGCTGATAGTTCCGATAGCCTTGATATCTTGCTCTACGGCCACACCGATGACATCACCCAGGGATCGGTAGGGGCAAGCGCGCGTAATATCATTCAGCATCGCAAACTCGCTCCGGCCGCGCGGGCTTGGGATTTACTTACCATCGCGCTTTCTGTTGTTGCGGCGGACACCGGTGTGCGGCGCGATGATAGCCCGGACGGCTGGACACGCCAGCTAGAGTTAGAGGTTGCCGTAAGCGATCCAGCATTCTGGACCGCGCAAAGCGATCTCCTAAACGACATGCTTCGTTTCCTTACGACCGATATTTGGAACGTCAGCTTCATGGAAAGCGGCATCCAGCCTAAGCCTCCAAAGGCGCCGGCCCAACCGGACCAGGATAGCATGGTGCTGCTCTCTGGCGGTCTCGACAGCCTTATCGGCACCATCGATCTCGACAATGCCGGCCGCAATCCCTATGCCGTCAGCCAGGTAGCCCAAGGCGACAAACAGACCCAAAGTTTCTTTGCTTCCCGGATCGGCGGTGGCCTGGCCCATCTCCAGCTCAACCACAACGCCGATTGTCCCGGCGTAAACGAGCGCTCACAACGTGCCCAATCCATTATCTTCCTTGCCTACGGCGCACTCGTGGCAAGCGCTCTGAAGCGATATCACGACGGCGAGGACGTGACGCTCTACGTTTGTGAAAACGGCTTCATTTCCATAAACGCGCCTTTAACTGACGCACGGCTCGGCAGCCTGAGCACGAGGACGACACATCCTGTTTATATGGGGCACTTCCAGAAGCTTCTGAGTGCCGCCGGCCTTCGCATTACTCTCGAAAATCCGTATCAGTTCAAAACCAAGGGCGAGATGCTAGCGGCCTGCTCTGATCAGCCATTTTTGCGCACAGTAGCCCACGCCAGCACGAGCTGCGGGCGCTATGCCCGCAACGGCTATAAGCACTGCGGGCGCTGTTTGCCTTGCCTGATACGCAGGGCCGCTTTTCACACATGGGGCGTTACCGACCAAACCGACTATGTCTACTCCGATCTTTCCCGCGATGATGCAAACCATGCCCGTTACGATGACGTTCGCTCCGCCGCCATGGCTGTTGCCACCGCCCAAGATCAAGGTATCCCAAGATGGGCAGGTCCATCGCTCAGCACGGCGCTATTGGGCGATGCCACGGATTACAGAGGCGTAGTCGGGCGAGGACTGGACGAACTGGGCACCTTCTTGCAGGCGGCGGGCGTTACGTGATCGATTTCCATGTACACCTGGACCTCTATCCCGAACCTCATCGCATCGCCCGGAACTGCGCGGAACGCGGTCTATATGTCCTGTCCGTGACCACCACGCCGAGCGCCTGGCACGGAACCAAAGCCTTGGCCGGCAAGCGCACCAGGACGGCTCTTGGCCTGCATCCCCAACTTGCCCACGAGCATCGCCACGAGCTGGCGCTATTCGACGAACTTCTGCCCCAGGCTCGTTATGTCGGAGAAATCGGCCTCGACGGCGCGCCGGAATTCAAGTCCCACTGGGATGACCAATACGCAGTATTCGAGCATGTTCTACGCGCCTGTGCGCGGGCGGGTGGGCGCATCATGTCCATACATAGCCGCAGGGCAAGCAAAGCGGTCCTCGATTGCCTGGAGGCTCACCCCGCTGCGGGCATACCGGTCCTGCACTGGTTTTCGGGAGGCAAGCGCGACCTTGAACGGGCCATAGCACACGGATGTTGGTTCAGTGTCGGACCGGCCATGCTTAGGAGTGCACGAGGCAAGGAGCTGACCGCAAAAATGCCCCGCGAAAGAGTGCTCACCGAAACCGATGGGCCATTTTCCCAGATCGACGGCCGCTCATGTCTACCTTGGGATGTCGATAAGGCAGTTACCGCCCTTGCCGATCTTTGGGACGCTTCAAATCAGGGGACACAAGCCATCATGGACAACAACCTTCGCCAGCTCCTTAGCAGGGTGCTGTCACGGTAACTGGCTGGTGTCAGCTGCGGGTGGCGAGTAGCTTCCTGTTATGAACAAGATCAGCTACCGCCGACATCGGTTTCCTGCAGAGATAATCCAGCGCGCCGTCTGGCTGTGTTTCCGGTTTCCGCTCAGTTACCGCGATGTGGAGGATCTGCTCGCTGAACGTGGTGTCGATGTTTCTTACGAGACGATACGGCGCTGGTCTTTAAAGTTTGGGCAGGCCTATGCCCGAAAACTGAAACAATCACGCCCTCGACCAGACGACCGATGGCACCTTGATGAGGTGTTTTCCTCCATCAACGGAAAACGGATGTATCTATGGCGGGCGGTGAACAGCGAGGGTGAGGTGCTGGATATCCTGGTTCAGTCCCGGGGGAACAAGAAAGCAGCACTCAAGCTGATGCGCAAACTGCTCAAGAAGCAGGGGTATGCGTCGAATAAGGTGGTGACCGATAAACTGCCATCTTACGGGGCAGCATTGCGTGATCTCAACATGACGGGGAAACACGTTACCGGCGGACGGAGCAACAATCGGGCGGAGAATTCGCACCTGCCGGTTCGACAACGAGAACGCAGGATGCAGGGCTTCAAGTCATCAGGATCGGCGCAAAGGTTTCTCTCCACCCACGCCGCCATCTACAACACCTTCAATGTCCAACGTCATCTGATCACTCGCAAGACAATGCGCCAATTCCGCGGTGAAGCGATGAACACGTGGCGGACCGTGACCGCTGCTGCTTGAGCCGCTCAGTTCAGACGTTCAACTGCGACCTGCCTTCGTTAAGTTGACAGCACCCTTGTATCAACTGTGCCCGCGTCGATGCAGAATCTCATCTTGTTCGGGCCGTGCGCCGGCCACCGAGCTGGTGGCCGGCTCACAAGGTACTGATTACCCAAACATCTCAAAGAGTCGCTCATTCGCGACGCGAATGGGTTCAGGCTGGAGATGCCGAGGCCCATCAAGCGCCTCGCAACTCACCATCACCATCATCGGGGCGAATTGATATTGATGTTGACTTCAGTTATCTTGCCAGCGAGTAGTGCCACGCAAACGCAGACACCAGTGGTGATGGTGAGCAAAATAAATCGATCACTCCATAGCTTCGTCATGTCTTTCTCCTCAACTAAACGGAATGTCCGCGTTTGCGGGCAGTCACCGCATGATAACCGATCCAATTTCAGGCTGTTCACTCCTAATGAATTTTTGTTCGTATAGTTAAGCGTACGAGAAACTCAGGTGTTTTCACCAATGATCATCTAGCAGAGATGCCGCAGCGACCTCGTCCGCATACATTTGTCGCACGGAGAGTGAGTGTTCAAAAACCTTTACGTCGCGCTCAAAATCAATTATTCTGATCTCACTGCCTTCATACTCATCCTTGTGCCCGAGAAGCTCTGGAAACGCGACCACTCCCACGATACGCCGGTCATCGACAAGAGATGTCAGTTCCTCCGTGTAGTCTTGGTGACTGAGCAATATCACATCGTCCCTGCGTTTCGCTAATTCCTGCAGAGTCTCTCCGATCTTCTGCTTCACATCTTCGGCACGTGCTGGCTTGAACCCTGCGGATTTCATCGCATCCACAAATCGTTGAATGTTCTCTGACAACGGATGAGTTAGGCGAATGAAGAACAGCCCCCTCACGTCTCGATCGGGCCATTCCTTTCTCGCGAAGGAGAGCACCCGCCCCCATCGTGGGCGCTCCATCGGCAGCGGCTTGTGCCCAAGAATCCTTCCAAGGGCGAGATCCATATCCTCGCCATCGACAAGTACGAACAATCGCGGCTTGCCAGATTCCATATTAGCCATCCAATCCAAGCCATGGCCTAGATGCGTGGTGGGAGAGTCCGGAGAGTGGGCTAGCCCACTCTCCGGCATCCTAGAGAGCGACCAAGCGCCGCTCGTCCTGCCGTAGCCTACATGAGCTTCCTTGGGTCAAACTCAGACAAGTCGACGGCAGTCCTCGTCTCTCTCGGCAGTTCGGAGGAGAATGCATTCACATCTCCTTCTAGGTCGTAGATTTCAATGTCACAGTTCTCTTTGTATCGGTGCGAGAGCAATTCGGGGAACGCCACGATGGCCACGCGCCGATCTGCGGAGAGTAACGGCTCCAAACCGTCCATGTACCCCCCATCGTGCGTTAGCAGCAGCAGAGGGTCATGGGGCGGAACGTGGGGGAGCGTGGCCAGGATCGCCTTGTCCACGACCTCCACCTCAGGCTCTGGCTTCAGAATGACCGGCCTGATGGTTAGGTCACGGAGGGCATCAACGAAGCCTCGGAACCGGGGAGTGTCCCGCTCCACTAGGAAGAAGAGTACGTGGACCTGATTGGCAAATCTCTTGCGAGCGAAAGAGATGAGACGGTCCCACCTCGGCCGTTCGCTGCTGTGCGGGCGGCGGCACAAGATTTGACCGAGTGTTCGATCAATTGACTCCCCGTCCACGAGTACCCTTGCTCGGGCGGGAGAGCGGACGGCGTCAAGCGAAGGTGTGGCTGATGTGGCTGATGCGTCGTCCGGATGAGGTACGAATTCCGTGTGCATAGTCATCGCTAAGCTCCTAATTGCTATCTACTCTAGACCTCGCATCAATACGATCCGAGATCACCAAGCTACCCTTACCACAGATAGGTCCCAGGCAGCAACCCCCGCACCGCACGCCTGTCGGTAACACAGGATATGTCCGGTCCATGTACCAGATGATCTGTCCGGCTTTAGAAGGCTTCCAAGCCATGGAGGGTTTGGATGCGTCGGACGGAGCAGGCACAGGGGCTGAGACTGATGAAGTTCGAAGAGGTTTACGGGCGCACCCGTTGCGGTGTGCTGAGCCAGGCGGAGGCGGCGGAGATACTGGGCGTCTCGGAACGCACCTTCCGGCGCTGGCGGGATCGCTTTGAGGCCGACGGTGCGGAGGGCCTCTACGACCGCCGTCTGGACCGGGTCTCGGCACGTCGCGCGCCGGTGGACGAAGTGGCGCGGGTGCTTGAGCTGTTCGACACCCGCTACTGGGACTTCACCGCCAAGCACTTCCACGAGAAGCTGGTGGCGGAGCACGGCTGCGAGCGCAGCTACAACTGGGTGCGGTTGACCTTGCAGGCTTATGGGCGCAGGCGAGCGGCGCCCAGGCGCGGCGCGCACCGGCGCAAGCGCCCCCGTCGCGCGCTCCCCGGCATGATGGTGCACCAGGACGGCTCGCGCCATGAGTGGCTCCCCGGCCAGCCGGCGCTCGACCTGATCGTCACCATGGACGACGCCACGAGCGAAATCTACTCGGCCTTCTTCGTCGACGAAGAGGGCACGATGTCGAGCTTCCGGGCGCTTTTCGAGGTGATCGGGGAGCGCGGGCTGTTCTGCTCGCTCTATGCCGACCGGACCAGCCACTACTGGCACACGCCTGAGGCCGGCGGCAAGGTGGACAGGGACAATCTGACCCAGGTGGGGCGCGCGCTTCAGCGCCTCGGCATCGAGCTGATCCCGGCCTATTCGCCCGAAGCCAGGGGGCGGTCCGAGCGCATGTTCGGCACCTTGCAGAAGCGCCTGCCCCAGGAACTCCGGCTCGCCGGCATCACCGAGATCGATGAGGCCAACCGCTTCCTCAAGGAGGTCTATCTGCCCCAACACAACGCCCGCTTCGCGGCCCCGGCCGAGGCCCAAGGCTCAGCCTTCGTCTCCTTCGCCGGCGCGCTCGACGATATCCTCTGCGTCCAGGAGGAGCGCACCGTCTCGAACGACAACACCGTGCGCTACAAGCGCCGGGTGCTCCAGCTCCCCGCCGACCGCCACCGCCGCCACTACGTCAAGGCCACGGTCCGGGTGCACGAGTATCCCGACGGCACGCTCGCCGTCTTCCACGGGCCCCGATGCCTGGCGCGATACCAAACCGACGGCGAGCCCATCGACACCCCAACCCGGCAGGCCGCGTGATCCGCTTCGACGCGACCGGCCGAAGCCCTGTGGACAAGTGGACAGCCGCTCCGCGCCTGACCACTTCCCCACAGGCCCAACAACACCAACCGAAGCGGTCAACTCATCTGATACATAAACCGGTCAACTCAGAATGTTCTCGACACCCCCGCACCGCACGCCTGTCGCTAGTGTCCTGATTCCTAAGTTCGTACCCTTATGATACGGCGACCGCTGCGGTTTCGAGGGTCCTGAGGTGTTGATCGGCGCACGGGTTCGGTGCCGATCGGCGCGGTAACCCATTGATCTGGCTGGATTACGGGGGGTCAACATAGCGTGCTCTTGAGTAACAGTTACCTAAGCGATTGACAGCATTGGGTTTTGCGTTTCGTCGTTTTGCGGTGCCGGGACGAGTTGGAGCCCGAGATTTCGGGCTCTTGAGTAACAGGTGCCTAAGCGATTGACAGCATTGGGTTCTGTTTTTCCTCTCCTTGCATTTTCGGGACGAGTTGGAGCCCGAGTTTTCGGGCTTGGCGGTCGAGATGAGCGAACTTTCTGTTGAGGCGCCGCTTCTCGTAGGCGTCGATGCCCTGCTCGACGTATTTCTGGCCTTCGGTCACCATGAGGTAGATCAGGCAGGCGAGTTCGCGGGCGGTCGCCTTGATCGCAACGGGGGTGTCCATTCGGGCGAGCCTTGCGCGGTGCTTGGCGCCGATGAAGGTCTCGCTGCGGCGCGCGGCCATGGCCGCCATGCGCAGGGCCTGCCCGACGGGGTTGACCGCCTTCGGCGACTTGCCGGGGAGGTTCTTGCCGCCGCTGATCCTGGTTCCCGGCGCGAGCGCAAGCCAGGAGCAGAAGTGCTGGGCGGAGGGGAAGGCGGAGAAGTCCGGGCCGATCTCCGAGGCGATCACCAGTGCGGTACCGGGACCGATGGTGGGGATCGCGGTGAGGTCGACGCCCATCATTCCGCGCAACGCCAGGGCCTGGATGCCCTCCTTGCCGGTGTAGTTGCTTGCGGCGTTCGCAGAGCGGCTCGACGCGGTTTCGGAGGTCGTGCCGGGGGCAGGGTCCGGCGCGCCGCCGTCCGGGAGATCGTCCGGCGGTGCCAGGCGCTCGATCTCGGCCATCACCCGGACCTCGCAGTCGTCGATCTGCTGGGTCAGGAAGTCGTAGCGCTGCATGGCCTGTTCGAGGGCGAAGAGGTGCTCCTCGCGCCACGTCCCCTGAAGGCTCGCGGCGATCGTATCGGCGTCGGCCTTGATGCCCCGGTGGCGGAGCGTCGCCAGGCGCTCTGGGTCACGCTCGCCGTCGATGATCGCGCGCAGGATGCGCTGGCCGGTCAGTCCCGTGATGTTGGCGATCACCGAGTCGAGCTTGACGTTCATCTCGGTCAGCGCCTTCTGCATGTGCAGGACGCAGCGGGAGCGGTCCCTGGTCAGCCGCCTCATCTGGCGTGCGTAGGAGCGCAGCGGGCAAACCTCGTCGCCCGGACGGAACGCTCCCCGCAGCAGGCCGTAGGACATCAGCTGCCAGATCCACTGGCAGTCCAGCACGTCGCTCTTGCGCCCGCCGATCTGCTTCGTCATGCGCGGCGGCACCAGCATCACCTCGAAGCCCGCGCGCTCCAGCGTCTCGTAGACCGGGATCCAGTAGACCGAGGTCGACTCCATCGCGACCTTGGTCACCCCGCACGACGCCAGCCACGCCGCCATCTCCTCCAGATCGCGGGTAAAGGAGCCGAACGAACGCACCGGCTCATCGCTGCGTTCCGGGTCGACCGCCACGAAATGCCGGTCCTTGCCGATGTCGATCCCTGCGCAGTCCGGGTTCACCACCCTGAGGCGCCGGGTTCTTCGAGACTTGCGCGCCATGGAACATCCTCCCAGGTTTCATCTCCGTCGCGAGTGGGGAGGAACCATGTTCGAAGTCCCATTCTCTTGAACGAGGTCACGGGAAACCCGCGCCATCAGTGACCGAGGCGACAAAATGGTTCGGACCAGGCTTAACATCGGGTGCCGCTACAGCACGCCAGTGCTCGAACGGCCTCTTCACCCCACCCGCAGCCAGTTCAAGCCCGAGGCGTCGCAGACACAAGCCCCCGTTACTCCCGCGACCGAGCCGGAGCGCCGCGCAGGTGGAGGCTTAACATCGGGTGCCGCTACAGCACGCCAGTGCACGAACGGCCTCTTCACCCCACCCCCAGCCAGTTCAAGCCCCAGCCGTCGCAGACACAAGCCCCCGTTACTCCCGCGACCGAGCCGGAGCGCCGCGCCGGTGGAGGCTTAACTGGAGTTGACCCGGTTTCGTGGACGGTTATGGATTTGGGCGAGCGGGGGGTAGCTGGCTCCTTTCGTAGTTGACGGGTGACTGATATCCGATGGCGGAGTGGCGCCGTCGTGGATTGTACCAGCCCTCGATGAACTCGAAGACGGCCATCCGTGCTTCGGCATGAGACCGGAACCTCCGGCGCTCGAGCAGCTCGCATTCGAGGGTCGCGAAGAAGCTCTCGCACATCGCATTGTCGTAGCAATCCCCGACCGATCCGGTGGAGGGGCGCACGCCGGCGTCCCGGCATCGCTTGCCGAAGGCGAGCGAGGTGTACTGCGATCCCTGGTCGCTATGGTGGATCACGCCGTCGGGCCGACGCTGCCAGAGCGCCATGTCGAGGGCATCGAGCACGAGCTGTGTGCGCAGGTGGTTGGCCATGGACCAGCCGACCACGCGGCGGCTGAAGGCATCCAGCACGACGGCGAGGTACAGGAACCCGGCCCAGGTGGGGATGTAGGTGATGTCCGCGACCCAGAGCCGATCGGGTGCGTCGACGGTGAAGTCGCGCTCGACCAGATCCGGTGCCGCTCGGGTGCGCGCGTCCCGTACCGTCGTCCGTGTCCCCTTGCGCCGACTGATGCCCCTCAAGCCGGCACGGCGCATCAATCTGGCGATCCGCTTGCGGCCCACAGCGTGGCCTTGAGCGACGAGTTCGGCATGAACGCGGGGGGTGCCGTAGGTCCCGCGCGAGGCGCGGTGGATGTCACGGATGCGATCGAGCATTGCTCCGTCGCTCTCGGCGCGGGCCGACGGCGCCCGGCCTTGCCACGCGTAGTACCCGCTGGCGGAGACCCCCAGCAGCCGGCACATCGTGGCGACAGGATAGAAGGCCCGGTTGGCTCTCACGAACTCGAAGACCCGGACGGGATCGAGCCGGTCTCCCGAGCAAACCAGGCCGCGGCTTTTGCCAGTATCTCGCGCTCCTGGCGCAGCCGGCGGTTCTCACGCCTGAGCCGTCGCAGCTCCTCGCGCTCGGCACTGGTCAAGCCGTCATGTGAGCGGCCCTCGTCCCGGTCGGCCTGGCCGACCCAGTTACGGATCGACTGAGCGGAAGGCTCGAACTCCCGAGCCAGCTCCTCCGGCGAGCGGCCCGATCGAACCAGCTCGACCATCTGCTCCCGGAAACCGGATGGATAGGGTGGACGTGTCATCGGCATCGTGGACTCCTTTCTCCCAACTGATCAGGTGTCCACCGAAACGGGGCAAGTCCATAACAACAGCCCACGGCGTGGGTTTCGCTGGACGAGCAGGACGAGCCCGGCGTTCTCGACTCCTGCATCGCCTTTGCCTGCCGGAGCGCGGGGCTGGATATCGCGGACGGGCCCGAACCCGGCGAGGCAGGCGGCGGTGGTAACGGAGTTTCTGGAGTCCGGAGCCGAGTCGCCTCACCGGGAGACCGCGCAATCGCTTCTGGCGGCGATGAACCGAGTCGACGCCGTGCGGCCGCCGGAGCTGAGCGAGCGCCAGAAGGAGGTGCTGGAGCGGCTCGGGCGGCTGCAGGACAAGCAGATCGCTGCCGAGCTGGGCCTGACGGTGCACGGCGTGCGCTATCACCTTCGCAAGCTCTTCACCAAGCTGGGAGTGAAAACCAGGGCCGACGCGCTGCGCCGGGCGCGGGAACTGGACCTGTTGTCGGGCGAGTTCTGAACCGGCCCGGCATGCACCGGACGAGCATCGGCGAGGACCGGGGCTTCGGGCGAGGCCGGCCCGTCCTGGCGCGGCGTTGCGGCGGCGGGGTTTCAGGAGGCGGCGTACCGGGCGCCTGTGCCTCGCGTGCGGCCCGGCCTGCCGGCGGGGCGCACCGTCCGGAGAGTCCGGGCAAGTTCTGCTTTTGTAGGTCGTGTTTGTAGTATCAACTCTCCACAACTTGTAGTTTCCTAGTGTTATTACCACTACAAAAATTAGTTCACGGCTCTTATTGCTCTGACGCTTCCGGTGCTGCCACTATCCGCAATTAGCCTCGGCAATAATGCGGGCATCCCTTGGAAAAAGGTGGGAGTTGTTTATCGGCGGCGGGCAGATTCTCCTCGTCGGAGAATAGCGGAGGGCGGACTTCGCGTTCCTCCGGCGTGCCGTGGAGAGTCTGGCTCGGTCGCGGGCGCCCGATAACACCGAGAGCCGTGAGCTTACGGCTCCGTCATGTCCGCCGGGGCGTTCCATGCCTCGGCTGAGCGCGCCGTCGCGGCGAGACTGCCCGCCTGGTTCCTCCCCCGCCGCGCAGTCTCGGCGCGGCTGTTTCCCTTCCCTCCATCGACGCATCTCGGCCGTCCCGGCGGCGGCGCGGCTCCCTCTCTGCCCAATATCGATGAGACACCGACACCCCTTGGAATTCCGGAAGGGCCGTTCCACGGCGAAACGGCACATAAGAACAATCACGTGTAGCGGTTCCCGGGTGGTGCGGGGCCGGCTCCCGCGGGGCCGGTTGACTCGCGATGACGCCAGTTATCGAGAGTCGGAACGGAAGGTGGGCGACGGGCTTTCCGCCTCGCGGTCGGCGCACGGGCGGTGGTTGGCTGACGGTCCCGGCCGCGCGATGACGGGCAGGTGGTTCGGATGCGCCGCGCTGTTGTCGGACGCGAACGTGGCCGTAGCGGAAGGAGGCCGGGCCGACGCGGTCGGGCCTTCCCGACAGGCGAAGACGCATGGCCCCGGCGTTTGCAGCTCCGCGCGTTCTCGCGCGCGCCTGCGCGCTGGAATTACGGGGCTTCGCATGGCGACGCCCCCCGAAGCGTCGTCCACGGCAAGCGATGCGCTTCGCAACCCACCACCCACGAACACAGCTTTTCGGACGGGGACTCCGAGCGCGCACGTCCGCTCGGCCCGCTCAGGGGCGCGGCACGGCCAGAAGGCGGGACGCTCCCAAAGGAGATAAGGCGATGACCCACACAACGAGCACGCGGCGGCCCGAGGACGGGATGAAAGGCACGATGACCGCGAATGGCAGGCTGGGCGCGTCCAGACCCGGAGGCGCGAAGGAGCTTCGCAACGCCCCACGGGCGGGGCACTCGCTACGGTGCTCGGCGGACCCCTTCCACCGGGGCTCCGAGAGGTCTCGCGATGCGGGGAGCGGTCCCCGGACGGGCACACCGCCATTCAAGCGCGAATCCGGGCATGCTCAGCCGGGCCGGGCGCATGGCGAAGAGGCGCCCGCGCGGAGCCGGGGGCGGAGGTGGTTCAAGTCGGCCCGGGCCGGTCGCGGCACGGGGTCGGGCACACGCACGCTCTTCGCGCCGCTCGCGGCGGGGCTGCTCGTCGTCCTCGCGGCCCTGGCGTTCGCCTCGCCCGCGCGGTCGCAGACCACGAATACCATCTGGTCGTCGTGGGTGCTGCTGAAGGCTCATGAGTCCGAATCCTCTCTTCCCGGATATGGCGCCGACTACCCCAATTCGATACTCCTCAGGGACGAGTTCGTCTACGACCACACCACCTTTCGGGTCACTTCGTTCACCAACCTGAAAAACCTGAGCCTCTTGCAAAACAGCTGAGGCGAGCGGCTTTTCTGCCTGAGTGAAGGCCCTTGCGGTGGGACCGGCCCCCCCTCGTGAGTATCATGTGCTGTCGCAAAACACCGCATGATGACCACGGAGGAGTGGAGCCGTGTCCCTGCGCGAGATGCTATCGGATTACTGGTACGCCTTTCAACAAGAGTTGTTCCCGAGGCTCGAGAGCGAGCTTGGCCCGATGGGCGAGCGCTACGAGCTCTTTGTCGCGGTTCTGGAACTGGTGCGGGTCGAGGCTCTTCTGCCCTACTTCCGCGGCCAGGTAGGGCGGCCGGAGGAGGACCGCGCGGCGCTGGCGCGCGCCTTCATAGCCAAGGCCGTGTTCGACGTTCCGACGACGCGCGGCCTGATCGAGCGTCTTGAGGTTGACGGCAGGCTATGGCGGCTGTGCGGCTGGAGCGGTGGCGGCCGGCTTCCGAGCGAGGCGACGTTTTCGCGGGCCTTTTCCGAGTTTGCCGAGAGCCGTCTTGCGAACCGTCTGCATGAGACGTTGATTGCGCGGACGATGGATGGCCATCTTGTCGAGCACATCTCGCGGGATGCGACGGCGATTGAAGCGCGGGAGAAGCCGGCGCCGAAGCCGAAGGCAGCGAAGCCGAAGCGGCGGCGCAAGCGGGGGCGGCCCCGCAAGGGAGAGGCGCGGGCGAAGGAGCCGAGCCGGCTGGAACGGCAACTGACGATGAGCCTTCCGCAGATGCTGGCGGACCTGCCGAGGGCCTGCGATGTCGGCAGCAAGCGCAACGCCAAGGGCCATACCACCTCCTGGATCGGGTACAAGCTGCACGTCGATACCGCCGATGGCGGGATCCCCGTCAGCTGCATCATGACGTCTGCGTCGACGCATGACTCCCAGGTGGCGATTCCGTTGGGGACCCTGACGGCCGGGCGGGTCGAGAACCTCTATGACCTTATGGACGCGGCCTATGATTCCATCGAGATCTGGGCGCACAGCATCTTGCTGGGCCACAAGCCGATCATCGACGTGAACCCCCGCCGCTCGGTCGAAATGCAAGAGGCGTTGAAGCAGGAGAAGAAGGCGCGGCGCACGCTCGGTCTCGTCTTTCCCGAAGAGCGTCGCTACGTCGTGCGCTCGGGGTCCGAGCGGATCAATGGGCGGCTCAAGGATGAGTTCGGCGGCCGCCATGTCCGCGTGCGCGGGTACGACAAGGTTCTCACCTGTCCTATGTTTACATAAAGCTGAGAGCCAGAAATGCGAGACCGCCGCTGCTGATGCCGAGCACAGAAAGCGACTCAGAGTGGTACCGAAAGACACGGAACTGGACGCTGCATATCGGGTCGCAGACGCTGAATTTTTCAACGCAACAGTTATCGCAAGTAAGCACAGAATACGGACTAAGTATAGATCCGAGTTACACCCTAGCCAGGGTCGGGTTTAACGACAGCGCGTTCAACACGGCGAACAGCCCGTTTGCCAACGGGGCGAGGCTTAATCTCAAAATCACCGTGCCGGCTCCGAGCAGCGTGCCCGGCGCGCCGCGGAGCCTCGCGGCCGTGGGGGGCAACAACGGGAGGGTGAACCTCTCCTGGCAGCCGCCGTCGAGCGGCGGCGGGGTCATCCAGAAATACCGCTACCGGTATTCGGCGGGCTCGGCGGTGTCGTCGAGCGCGAGCTGGATCGACGTGCCGGACAGCAGCGATCCGGGCAGGGACGGCGGCGACGAGTACCGCACCACGGTGAGGGGCCTCGCCAACGCCACGCAATACGCCTTCGAGCTGCAGGCGGTGAACGGCGCCGGATCCGGCTCGAAGACCGGGCCGGTCACCGCGACGCCGACACTGCCTGTTGTTCGGCGCGTGGGTTGCGCGCCGATCGGCACGATAAGCTATTGAAGTTGCTTGATACTGGGGGTCAAAATTGCACGCCGAACAACAGCTGGGGCGCCACGAGCTGCCCGAAGCCGTCCGCCGGACGGTGGAGGCGTGGACTCCGGAACCCGATCCGCCTGCCCCGGAAAGGGTGCACCGGCTGCGCCCGGATCACGAGGAGGCCGGCCGCCGGATCGAGGCGTTCCTGCGGGACTGCCGGCATTGCCTGAATGCGACCGCGCCTGCGGCCGAAACACTGGACCAGCGGATCGACGCGGCGGAGACGCTTCGCCGCGAGGGGCTGCGGCTGCTCGGCGAGGGCGAGGGAGCGAAGCTCGACGATCCGGCACGCATCCGGCTGTCCCGCGTCGCCGACGAACGCGAACGGGTGCGCGAGGCCGTGGACGCGCTGGGGGCGGAAGCGCAAGGGCTCCGCTCGCGGGCGTTCATGGAACTCAGCCTGAGCGTCTCCCGTCAGGGCCTTGAGGCGCACTCCGATCCGGTCGACCTGCCGCCATGGGGGGCTCTGCGGGATCGCGCCGAGGCACTCCGGGGCGAGGCGGGGCTTGCACCGGACGCGCGGGAGGCGGTCGATGCGGTGCTCGCCCGCGATGCCCGCGTGGAGGCCGAGATCGCTCCTGTGGGAGCGTTCCTCGAAGAGGGCGCCTTGCACCTGGATCGGCGCGCCGCACTGGACGAAGGGGCTCGCGGCCTCGACCCCCCGTCCCCGGATGCGGTCCCGGCCTGGCGGGAACGCTCGCAGGACCTTCGCGAGACCGCCCTGAGCCTTTTGGGAGAGGCGCCGGCCGACACCCGGGAAACGCAGGCCGCGGCCAGTCTAGCCGACATGCCGCGGCTTCAGGGCCGCGTCCGGGAGGTGCTGGACCGGCTGGAGACCCTGGAACTGCGAGACGAGGTCGCGGACTTCCAAAAACTTGCGGCCACGGTCAAGAGGCGAGCCAGGCGGCAGGAGACGCTGCCGCTGTACGTCGAGGGCTACAGCCACGCAACCGCGATGGCGCAAACCCTCGCGAGCCGCGCGGCCTTGCCGGAAGCGGCAGGCCATGAGGCGGCCGAGTGGCTCGACCGCGACCGGAGCTGGAAGGAGGAACTCGCCTCGGCGCTGAAACTCACCGAAGCGCAGGAACGGGATGTCGACAGGGCCGGCCTCCCCGAGGCCCTCTCCGAGGCTCTCCCCGAGGCCTTCCGCGAGGCCGCGTGCCTTCCCGCCGTGAGGGCGGCCATCGGGCAGCAGACCGCCCGGCTCGCCCGATCACCGGCGCCGGAGCGCTGGATGGCGTGGACCGGCGACGAACCGTTGGTCGCTGGCGACTACATCGCCTGGCGCGCAGGCGGCACGGTGCACCACGCAGTGGTGGCGTTCCCGGGGGACGCGGGCGGCATGCGCGCGAGCGACACGCTGCTGCTGAGGATCGCGAGGCCGGCGGACGGGACCGCTCTCGACGACGCAGGCCGGATCGTCGAGATCCATGCGCGGGCTCTGCGGGTCGGTGGATGCGCCCGCGCCGCCTGGTCCGACGAGGGTCTCAGACAGCTGGAAGCCGCCCGGCAGTACTCCGTGCCCAGCGCCGCCTGCCGGCTCGCCTGTTCCGAGCCCGTCGCGGGCGACCGCGTCGCCTGGACCGAGGCCGCCGGCCAGACCGGAGAGGTGCGGACCATCGAGGCCGTGGTCGCCACGCGGACCGAGACCCCCGACGGGCACGAGATCGCGCTCCGGACGATCCGCGCCTCAGGCCCCGGCGCGCCGGAGCCCGGCGGCTCGATCCAGCGGACCGCCGCGGAGGTCACCGCGCGCGGCTGCTTCCGCGCCCCCTGGTCCGACGAGGCCCGGCGCGAACGCATTCTCAACCCGCCGAAGGAGGAGGTCCGGGAGCAGTCCCTGACGCTGCGCCGCGGGCGCTCCCACGGCGGAGGCATCGGCATGTGAGGTGCGGCAACCTGGGTGGGCGCCTGCGCCTCGCCATCCGGGAACGCGTCCGAGGACGAGCGCAGCGCCGGTCAACGGAGCAGCGGCGGCACGCTCTCCATCCACTCCCGGAACTGCCCTTCGACGACCGGCCCGTCGTCGGCGCCGAACACCGCCACCAGCAGCGGCCCGAGCTCGTGCTCCCGGCCCTGCCGGACAAGGTCGTGCAACGTCGTCATGAGCAGCAGCTCGACCGACTGCAGCAGCCGTTCGATCGATCCCCCGGAGGCCGCCGACAGCATGCTCCCGGCCAGGCGGTCCACCCGGTCGAGCAGTCGGCGCTGTTCCGCCTCGCTCAGCGTCAGAGCCGGTGCGTCCGTCTGCGCGGGGCCGAGCTTCACGTTCAGACCGGCCGAGATCACGTGGTCGTTGATCGATACGCCGCGGCTCTCCGCGACCTCGCGGATGCGTTCCCACTCCGACTCCAGGCACGAGATCGTAACCCGTGCCCGGGGCATCGCGCGCCGCTCCGCCATCACTTGCCCTCCCGGCGCGACTGGATCGCGTGCTGTATGAAGGCGATCGCTCCGAACGCGGAAAGGTCGGTTCCCGGAAGCGACTCGCCCAGCGCACGGCGCACCCGGTCCATCTCCTCCACCCGCTGGTACAGGGTCTGCTGCTGTTCTTCCGACAGCACCAGCCGCGGCTCATCGCGGCGCGGCCCACCCGCGTCCTCGTGCAGCGCGCAGGCAACCAGGTATCCCGAGACCGACATGCCGAGTGCGGCCGCGCGTTCCCTGATCTCGGCCCTCTCGGCCCGGGTGCAGCGCAGCGTGCGGCGCACCACGTTCGCCATCGCTCAGGGCTGCGGCGCGGGGCCGCCCTCCGGATCGGCGCTGCCGGAGACCGCCCGCCAGCGTTCGGCGGCGCCCGGATCGATCAGCCGGTCGAGCTCGGCCTCCCGGTCGAGCCACGCATCGACGGCATCGCCGAGCGCCTTCCAGCGGTCCTCCAGCCCCAAATCGGCCATCCGCCGTTCCTCGATTTTGGCGAGCAGCAGAAGCTCGCGTACCGCGCGGCGCAGAACCGTATCGGGCAGCGGGTCCGGCACGGTCGCCCGGTGCACGATGTAGCGCGAGAGATCCATGTCTGCGACCGCCGCCAGTTCGCGAATGCGCGCCCATTCGCTCGCCGTCGCCATCACCGCGTGCTGGGTGCGGCGCTCAGCCGGCCTGCGGCTCATGATTGCGCCCCAGGAACCTTGCAGCGAGGCCCGACACATCTCGACGGACCCGCATTCTTGCCCATACCACCTACAATATCCCTTATAATACGAGCCTCTTGCAAAACAGCTGAGGCGAGCGGCTTTTCTGCCTGAGTGAAGGCCTTTGCGGTGGGACCGGCCCACCCTCGTGAGTATCATGTGCTGCCGCAAAACACCGCATGATGCCCACGGAGGAGTGGAGCCGTGTCCCTGCGCGAGATGCTATCGGATTACTGGTACGCCTTTCAACAAGAGTTGTTCCCGAGGCTCGAGAGCGAGCTTGGCCCGATGGGCGAGCGCTACGAGCTGTTCGTCGCGGTTCTGGAACTGGTGCGGGTCGAGGCTCTTCTGCCCTACTTCCGCGGCCAGGTAGGGCGTCCGGAGGAGGACCGCGCGGCGCTGGCGCGCGCCTTCATAGCCAAGGCCGTGTTCGACGTTCCGACGACGCGCGGCCTGATCGAGCGTCTTGAGGTTGACGGCAGGCTATGGCGGCTGTGCGGCTGGAGCGGTGCCGGCCGGCTTCCGAGCGAGGCGACGTTTTCGCGGGCCTTTTCCGAGTTTGCCGAGAGCGGTCTGGCCAGCCGTCTGCATGAGACGCTGATTGCGCGGACGATGGATGGCCATCTGGTGG
The DNA here is from genome assembly GCA_965262755.1 of Alphaproteobacteria bacterium. Classification (GTDB taxonomy): domain Bacteria; phylum Pseudomonadota; class Alphaproteobacteria; order UBA828; family UBA828; genus WTGU01. The sequence goes on from OZ253557.1 coordinate 5,506,541, forward strand.
AGCACATCTCGCGGGATGCGACGGCGATTGAAGCGCGGGAGAAGCCGGCGGCGAAGCCGAAGGCAGCGAAGCCGAAGCGGCGGCGCAAGCGGGGGCGGCCCCGCAAGGGAGAGGCGCGGGCGAAGGAGCCGAGCCGGCTGGAACGGCAACTGACGATGAGCCTTCCGCAGATGCTGGCGGACCTGCCGAGGGCCTGCGATGTCGGCAGCAAGCGCAACGCCAAGGGCCATACCACCTCCTGGATCGGGTACAAGCTGCACGTCGATACCGCCGATGGCGGGATCCCCGTCAGCTGCATCATGACGTCTGCGTCGACGCATGACTCCCAGGTGGCGATTCCGTTGGGGACCCTGACGGCCGGGCGGGTCGAGAACCTCTACGACCTTATGGACGCGGCCTATGATTCCATCGAGATCTGGGCGCACAGCATCTTGCTGGGCCACAAGCCGATCATCGACGTGAACCCCCGCCGCTCGGTCGACATGAAAGAGGCGTTGAAGCAGGAGAAGAAGGCGCGGCGCACGCTCGGTCTCGTCTTTCCCGAGGAGCGTCGCTACGTCGTGCGCTCGGGGTCCGAGCGGATCAATGGGCGGCTCAAGGATGAGTTCGGCGGCCGCCATGTCCGCGTGCGCGGGTACGACAAGGTTCTCGCCCACCTCATGTTCGGCATGACCGTGCTGACGGCCAGCCAGCTGATGCGCCTCATCGTTCCGCCGATCTAGTCCGGCTCGTCTCCTTCGCCATCACGGTGGCCGCACTTCTCGAAAGACGGTGCGGCCAAACGCGCCCGAAGTTCGACGAAAATACCGAATCGGAGGCTGTGCCAACGCCGATCCGACCATGGTCGCCATCAAAATCGCACCAATTGCCGTGCGCGGACGTCGTTGCTAGCTTGGGTGTTCTTGCGCCGCTCCGAATCGATCAGAATTTTGCAAGCGGCTCATACGAATAACACATCGCCATCCCGATACGTCTCTCCAACTCACCACCCTATCGCCTCTATCCAAACATATATCCACCGCATACCCTCCACCCATACAGATCCATCATCTCAGACATACGCATTTACTTCCCAGAATGCAACTGACCCCTCAAAGCCCCCCTTTCTTACATCAGCCCTCCACCACAATATTCCTCTTGCATAATTCCACAACTATCAGTAATATAACACTTAATAAGGAGACAAAGCAACCCACTCAATCTCATGACTCACTCTAACTTTGTTTGTTTCTTTCCAACACCAATCTGGCGGAGAGTTTCTTTGCCCGGCTCCGGCGCATGGTCGGCGGACAGCACCACAAAGTTGGCGGCCGACTTCTTGGCGCCTATGCTGCGCACGCCGCCTGGTTAGAGGATCATCGAGGTCAGGGTAACGGCGCGCTCGCCGACCGCTTGATCGGCAAGGCTCTCGCTGCGCCCGTCAGCCGGACCTGGAAGGGCTACTGGCGACAACGCGTAGCGTGACTGCGTCGCCGGCGGCCCAGACGCACATACCCTTGCGCTTCTCGACCATCCGGACCAACTTGCGCCGCTTGGCGTGACGCAGCGCCTGGACCACCTTGAAGACGACCGAGTTGCGCAGCGTCCTGTCGGAAGCGTCGAGCTTACGCTCGGCCATGACCCTCTCAGCGAGCTGGCGGGTTGTCATCTCGCCATCCACCCCGAGATGGCGCACGCAGACGTCGGCGATCTCGCCCTTCTTGAAGAAGCCGTGGCTGACCATGTAGCGGGCACGCTGGTGCTCGGGCTCCGTGAATAGTCGGATCGTCGCGTTAGCGTGTGCAAGATCGTGTCCGGCCTGTGCGATCTGCGCTTCATAGGCCGCAATCTGACCGTGGATCTCGGCACGCTTGTCCTTCAGCGATTGGATGACAAGAGCTCCGCTCATGCCCCATTGAACCGCCAGGACACCCTCTTCGACCAGTCTCCAAATTGGTGCATCTGCTACCTGAGACCGGTCGCTTGAACCCTTCGGCCTCGTCGGAGTTCCGAAATCGCTCCTGATTCACCCATCCGGCCTCCCAAGCGAATATGAGGAATTGTACCATCGTGCCTACGATTCACGACTTGAGTGCATCTGATGCGGCAAGTCGCTCGGCCGCCGCGCGCCTTGGCAGTCGAGCCGTGCAGTAAATCGAGGGCATAGCGGTGGGATCGATCAGAGCGTTTGCACTGCCAACATAAATTACGCCCCGTGTCTTTCCTCCTACACTGCCGTCTCCGGCTCCACCAGCGACTCCGCTTTGGCGCGGTCGTCGGCGGATATGGCTACCGTGGTGTGGCCGTTTCGGCGGTCCAGTATGTGTAGGCTCTGGATATTCACACCGCCCCGCTTGAACTTCTCCGCCACCTTGGCTAGCGCGCCCGGTTCGTCGTGCAGTCTCAGAATTAGCGAGTCGTCGGATACCGTCTTGAATCCCGCGTCCGTCAGCGCGCGCAGGGCGCCGTCGTAGTCGTCCGTGGTGAGCGTTATCGCGCCCTTCTCCCCGAGTGCCTCTGTGCTCATGGTTTCGATATTGATGTTGCGCTCGGCCAATGCTCCGGCGATGTCGGCGATAACGCCTGCCTCGTTGTTTGCTATTACTACGATCCTGGTCATGCGATTGTCCCCGTTTCGTCTTGTGTTGCTGTTACTCCATGCAGTCGTCCACCACGGCGTCGATAGTCTCGCGTGTTACGTGCGGCATCGCGATGAGGTGCGCGATGTCCTCGTAGGGCGCGAGCTGCCACTTGCGTACGACATCTGCTGGCGGCCTGGGGAACACGACGGTGACCGAGTTCTTGTTGCGCCACGCAGGGATGCCGCCGTCGTTGAAGCGCGTAACCGCGTATTCCGCCGTCTCAAGGCATCCGTTCACGATGCGCCTGAAGCCGTCCAGCCCCTGCTGCTCGAATGCGTACCACATCATCAGCGGCGTGAGGGCGTTGCGTGAGCCTGTGAGCGTGGTGTCCAACACGCCCACGTATTCGATGGCCCGCGCGATGCGCGACACGTATTCGCGCCGGGTCAGGGCGACGCCGCAGGGCAGTGGCGAGCCGACCATCTTGTGCCCGCTGACCGACACGCTGTCGAACCCGACGTCGAACCCGTAGGGCTGCGGGTCGTCCACGAACGGCAGTATCATGCCGCTCAGGGCAGCGTCCGCGTGTAAGTAGGACCTGGTCACCGCGAGGTCGTTCAGGATGTCACGGATCTTGCCCACATCGTCTATCGCGCCCTTCATGGTCGTGCCTATGTTCGCCATCATTATTGCGGGCACGTCCCGGTTGATGCGAATCGTCTCGTAGAGGTCGTCGTAATCTATCTCGCCGTTGTCTTGGCTCCTTATCATGATGTTGCGCACCTTCAGCACACTCATAATCTTGACCACGCTGTAGTGAGTATCCTGTGAGAAATAGACCACGCCGTCCGGATAGAGTTCCCGCCCCAGGTACAGGCCGTACATATTGCCCTCGGTGCCGCCCGACGTGACGTAGCCCCACACCTGTTCGCGCGAGATATGCATCAAGTCAGCGAAGATGCCGATGACCTCGCGCTCCATCTGGTGGGTGTTGCTGCGGAAGTTGCTGTCGTGGAAAGGGTCGCCCACATTGTTGATAGCGTATCGCATAAAGGGCAGCAGTGCGGTGTAGTCGAAATCCTGATTGCAGGGATAGCCAACAGAATGCCGACCCAACGCGTCGAATTCTCGAAGAAGGGAATCGAGTCGTTCCTGGGTATCCACAGTTGCCTCCCGTCACTAAATCATCGTATGCAAATTAGCTACGCAGAAACAAGCTTCGCCTTACTATCACCGACGCTCTCGAAGTGCGGCGGGTCTTACGGTCGAGTGGAGTGGAGTTCTGCTGACCTGCCCCCGTCGACTGGTCCGGTTCGAATGTTAGTGCACTGGGGATTATAAAGCACGCTTGACAAACGGAGTGTGCCCAGCATGATGGGGAAATGGGGCTGGAATGGTTGCTGCCTCGAGCCTCTTGCAAAATAGCTGAGGCGAGCGGCTTTTCTGCCTGAGTGAAGGCCCTTGCGGTGGGACCGGCCCACCCTCGTGAGTATCATGTGCTGTCGCAAAACACCGCATGATGACCACGGAGGAGTGGAGCCGTGTCCCTGCGCGAGATGCTATCGGATTACTGGTACGCCTTTCAACAAGAGTTGTTCCCGAGGCTTGAGAGCGAGCTTGGCCCGATGGGCGAGCGCTACGAGCTGTTCGTCGCGGTTCTGGAACTGGTGCGGGTCGAGGCTCTTCTGCCCCACTTCCGCGGCCAGGTAGGGCGGCCGGAGGAGGACCGCGCGGCGCTGGCGCGCGCCTTCATAGCCAAGGCGGTGTTCGACATTCCGACGACGCGGGCGCTGATCGAGCGTCTTGAGGTTGACGGCAAGCTATGGCGGCTGTGCGGCTGGAGCGGTGCCGGCCGGCTTCCGAGCGAGGCGACGTTTTCGCGGGCCTTTTCCGAGTTTGCCGAGAGCGGTCTGGCCAGCCGTCTGCATGAGACGCTGATTGCGCGGACGATGGATGGCCATCTGGTGGAGCACATCTCGCGGGATGCGACGGCGATTGAAGCGCGGGAGAAGCCGTCGCCGAAGCCGAAGGCAGCGAAGCCGAAGCGGCGGCGGCCCCGCAAGGGAGAGGCGCAGGCGAAGGAGCCAAGCCGGCTGGAACGGCAACTGACGATGAGCCTTCCGCAGATGCTGGCGGACCTGCCGAGGGCCTGCGATGTCGGCACCAAGCGCAACGCCAAGGGCCATACCACCTCCTGGATCGGGTACAAGCTGCACGTCGACACGGCCGATGGCGGGATCCCCATCAGTTGCATCATGACCTCGGCATCGACGCATGACTCCCAGGTGGCGATTCCGTTGGGAACCCTGACGGCCGGGCGGGTCGAGAACCTCTACGACCTTATGGACGCGGCTTATGATTCCATCGAGATCTGGGCGCACTGCATCTTGCTTGGCCACAAGCCGATCATCGACGTGAACCCCCGCCGCTCGGTCGACATGCAAGAGGCGTTGAGGCGTGAGAAGAAGGCGCGGCGGACGCTCGGTCTCTTCTTTCCCGAAGAGCGTCGCTACGTCGAGCGTTCAGGGTCCGAGCGGGTCAATGGGCGCCTCAAGGATGAGTTCGGCGGCCGCCATGTCCGCGTGCGCGGTTACGACAAGGTTCTGGCCCACCTCATGTTTGGCATGACCGTTCTGACGGCCAGCCAACTGATGCGCCTTATCGTTCCGCCGATCTAGCCCGGCTCGTCTCCTTCGCCATCACGGTGGCCGCACTTCTCGAAAGACGGTGCGGCCAAACGCGCCCGAAGTTCGACGAAAATACCGAATCGGAGGCTGTGCCAACGCTGATCCGACCATGGTCGCCATCAAAATCGCGCCAATTGCCGTGCGCCGACGTCGCTGCTAGCTTGGGTGTTCTTGCGCCGCTCCGAATCGATCAGAGTTTTGCAAGCGGCTCCCTGGTTTGGGTTTTCGCGCGCCTTCGGTGCGAGCTGCCATGCGCATAATGCCAAAGAAGTGGGCAGCAACTAAGTGCCTTGGTTTGTTTGGGCTGTTAGCCTACGCTAAAATTCTAGAGGACCAATTTAAAAACATGGAAGAAGGGCATGACGACACCGCGCATTTTTTGGCCGTTGAGAGATCGTCTGTAATTCTAAAGCGCCTATATATTCCTCATCCCCGACCTGAAGCTCCGGTTACGGTTTGGCGATCATTTTTGAAGAAAATTATCATTGCTGCAGAAGAGGGGGACATTTCAAAGGCAAGGAACGCTGCGCCGAAGTCTATCCCCCTTCAGCTTGGCCCTGTCCTTCTCGGCACAATGACAGGCTCTCTCAATATTCAGATTATGTCGTCGCCTAAGCTTCGGAGAAATCCCGTGAAATGGTTCTTGTGGATAATCACGAAGTCTAACCGTTACATGACACGCAAAAGATAAGGCGATTACGCCTATGGGTGGGATATAGCGCGGTTCGAGGAAGCGTGCGGAACAAAGAGGACATGAGAGACGTGACTGACGGCACAGATATTCAGGACTTTGGTTGGGTCACCGCTCGGGACAAGTGCTCGCTCCCGAACGAGTTTGAGCGCCTAAAACTTCTCGTAGAAGCGAACGTTAGAACGCGAAAATCGTGCATGAAAAAGGAGAGCGTGTTCGACTTCGCTTTTCATAATAGTGATGAGTCAGAGTTTTCCGTGTCCAGATCACCAATAAGTGGTGTGTATGGGAGCACACAAACGGTTTCATTCTCGCTCAAAAACTCTCATATCCTCGTTACTGACGGATGGAAAAGCCCTGAGCGACGGCTGTGCCTGACATTGACGCTAACCGACGATGGCGAATGTCGGTTCCTCATAGGCAATGGGGAGGGCGAATACCTACGGTGGCAGATCGCGAGACGAGCGCTCTGTCCGCTTTTCTTTCAGGGGACGGGAGAGCGGGGCAGTCCATGAACAAACAAAGTGACCCTTATTCGCCCGAGATCGTGAGTCGTTGGTTTAACGCGCTACTCGAAGCGATGGTGGTCAAAGGCACGCCACTAGATCGCCGAAAATCGCGGCGGGCCGCGTCCGCCAAACGCAAAGCCGAAGGGATCAGAGAATGAAGCCTATGCTCGACCCGGCGCGCGATCTCGCGGGCGCGACGCCAAAGACGCTGGCGCGGGCGCTGTTCCGCCGCGTGGAGCCGCTACGACCGCGCCCCGGAGGAAAGCCCGTTGTCGGCGATGAGCTCGCGATAGAGGAGGTTGCGACCGACAAGGAGCTATGGCCGAGAGTGGGTGACGGGCTGAGAGAAGGAGGTGGCGTATCGTGGGGGGTGACGAAGCCTCCCGGTCTTCAAGCAAGGAGTGATACGCCATGACGGAAGATAGTGTTGTCGCGCTGCACCATCCAGGGGTGACGGCCGATCCGCTGACCGAAGTACTCCGCGCCGGAGCTCGCGAGCTCCTGGCACAGGCCATTGAAGCGGAGGTTGCCGCCGTGCTGGCGACGCATGAACATCTGAAGACCGAAGACGGCCGCTGGCGCCTGGTGCGTCATGGCCACGGGCCGGAACGGGCGATCCTGACTGGCATTGGTCCTGTGTCTGTGCGGCGCCCGAAGGTCCGGGACCGTGCCAGCGTCGGAGGAGAGCGCATCCGTTTCACGTCGGCCATTCTGCCCCGTTTCGCGCGGCGGACGCGGTCGCTGGATGCGGTTTTGCCGACGCTCTACCTTCGTGGCGTGTCCAGCGGGGACTTCCAGGAGGCGCTGGAGGCGTTGCTCGGCAAGGACGCCTCTGGCTTGTCGGCGCAGGTGATCGGCCGCCTGAAGGCGGAGTGGGAGGCCGAGCACGAGCGCTGGCGCCGGCGCGACCTGTCGGCCCGACGCTACGTCTACATGTGGGCCGATGGCATCTATCTCCAGGGTCGGCTGGAGGACGAGAAGCAATGCATTCTGGTCCTCATCGGCGCCACGCCGGAGGGACGCAAGGAACTCGTGGGCTTCCAGGCGGGGGTGCGCGAGAGCGCCCAGAGCTGGCGTGAGTTGCTGGCATGCCTGCGCGGGCGCGGGCTGGTCCCGAGCTCGCCATCGGCGATGGCGCTCTGGGCTGTTGTTAAGCGTCGGGTCCTGACCCCCCAGAGTCGAGCCTTCTCAATATGTTACAGCGCCGATCGGCGTCCAAACCCCGCGCCGATCAACAAACAAGTATGGGAGCCGTCGACCGCTTACGAGCTACAAGCCCATGACCGCTGCGATGGATTGACCGACACGCTCTGCCGCGGCCTCGATTTCCCGGTCGCCGAGATGGGCGTAGCGCAGCGTCGTGCGGACATCGGAATGACCGAGCAGCCGGGAGACGACTGGAACCGGCACGCCGTTCATCACCGCGTGACTGGCATGGGTGTGGCGCAGATCGTGAAGGCGAACGTCCTCGATGCCCGCCTCGTTCCGGGCGCGATACCAGAACGCGAGGTTGCGGCTGCGAGGCCGGGCGGGATCTCTCGGCGACGGAAAGACGAAGGGGCTTCCGCCGCACGGCCGGCGTTCGAGAACGCGCCGGGCCGGAGTGTTGAGGGGAACGATCCTGGGGCCTGTCTTGCCGTCGGCGAGGACCAGCCTGTCGCGATCGACTTCCGACCAGCGCAGCCGGAGGATCTCGCTCCTGCGGCAACCGGTCAGGAGCAGGAGCCGGATGATATCCGCCTGCTCTCGACGGCTGTCGCGGGTCTGCCTGTCCAGCACCCGATGGAGCCGGGATATCTCCTCCCGGGACAGGAAGCGCGTCAGCACCCGTCTCGGGTTTCTTTCCACGGCCCGTGCGGGGTTGGTGTCGAGGTGGCCGCGGGCGATCGCGAAGTTGATGATTTGCGTGAGAAGATCAAGCGCGTGATTGGCATTGCCCGGAGCGGTCCGGCTGAACCGGTCGAACCATCGCCCGATGTGCGTTGGGGCGATGCGGTCGAGCGGCTTCGAGCCGAAGGCCGGCAGGAGTTGGCGGTCGAGCGTGGATCGCACGCCCTTCCTGGTGGACGGCTTGTATCCTTCGAAATGGGCTTCCTTCCACGCGCCCTCGACGAAGTCCCGGAACAGCGGAGCCACCCGCCTGGGCGTGCCAGTCGCTTGCGGCTCAGGGCTTGCCTTTCGCGCATGGCATTCGCGGCGGGCCTCGGCGACGGACTTCAGCGACACCGGGCCGAGAGAGACGCGCCGCGTCAGCCCGCCCGCGTCCTCCAGCAGGACATAACTCCGCCCGCCGGTGGGCCGAACCCGGACGCCGAGGCCGGCGACAAGGCTGTCCCAGACCGCGTATTCCCGCGTGCGGGGTCGGAGGCGGGCGATGGCGCGGTCGGTGAACCGTATGCGTTCCCTGGCGGGCATGGGTCAGCCCTCCAGCGCGGCGCCGACGGTCTCGGCGGCGTCCATCACCGTCTTGTCGGCAAGGTGGGTGTACTTGAGCGTGGTTTCGGGACTGCGGTGACCGAGCAGCCTGGCGATGGTCAGCACGGTCTCGCCCTGCCGCAGAGCGATGCTGGCATGGGTGTGACGGAGATCGTGGAGGCGCACGCCGCGCAACCCGGCTTCGGCACGAACCGTGTCCCAGAACCCTTCGAGCCAGCCCTTGTTCCTCGGCCCTTTGCCGCGCGCCGCCGGGAACACCCACTGCCCGGTCCGGTCCAGCCCGTCGAGAACGTTTCGGGCGGGCTGCGACAGCCAGACGGTGCGGGGCCCAGTCTTGCTGTCGCGGAGGAAGAGGTGACCCTCGCGGTAGTCGGACCAGCGGAGCGTCAGGATCTCGCTCTTGCGGCATCCCGTCAGCAGGAGGAGCCGGATGACGGCGACCTGCCGCAGACGCCCATTTGCGTGGGCCGACAGTCTCGCGGACAGGCGGCGTATCTCCTCGTCGGACATGAAGCGCGCGCGTCCCTTGCGGCGGTAGCGCCGGATGCCCAGGCAGGGGTTGGAGCCCTCGGGCCGAAGACCCATGGCTTCCGCCTCCCTCAAGATGACGGAGAGCACCGGCATGGACCGGTCGGCGGCGACCGGCGTGGCGCGCAGCGAGGCGAACCAGTCGCGGACATCCCGCCGGTCGATGTCGGCGACTTGCCGTCCGTGGAAGCGGGGCAGGATCTGGTTCTTCAGGTAGCACCGGTTGACATCGAGCGTTCCCGGCTTCCAGAGCCTCCGGTATCGTTCGAACACGGTCACGGCGACGGCCTCGAAGAGGGTCTCGGCGGGGTCGCGGGGCGGGTCCTCGCCGCACCGGATCGCGGCGAGCGTTCGGACCGCGCGCGAGCGCGCTTCGTCCAGGCTCATGGTCGCGGCGTCGCCGAGGATCTTCCAGACGCGCTCTCTTCGATGTTGGGAGTGGACGAAGAAGCGTTTGCGCCCGGAGGGCAACACGCGGACGCCGAAGCCTCTGAGCTTGCCGTCGCGGATATCGTAGGCGGTCCTGCGCGGCCGCAGCACCTTGACGCGGGCGTCGGTCAGGATGACCTTGGGCATGAACCTTCTCCCGATTGCGGTTGCAGCCGGGGAAGCGGGAGTTGCGCAATCCGTTCCGCTGCAACAATTGTCAGGAGAAAAAACGACCCTTTATCAGATAGTTAGAACCGAAGGTGCGTCGCGTGGTGTAAGAGCGTTGCGCTCTACGCGGCTCCCGGCGGGTAGGGCCGGGACGTTCAGGCTGCCACGGTGGGCAGCGTGATGGGGACACCATCGCTCAGCGGAGCGATGGATTCCAGCGTCATGTATCTCCTTGAGACGGCCCACTCGTCGTTCTGCTCGAGAAGGATGGCGCCGACGAGCCGTGTGATGGCGGCTTCGTTGGGAAAGATACCGACGACGTTGGTGCGGCGCTTGATCTCGGCATGGAGCCGTTCGATCGGGTTTGTGGAGTGCAATTTCTGGCGGTGCTCCCTGGGGAAGCTCATGTAGGCGAGGACGTCGTGCTCGGCTTCGTCCATGAGAACGGCCAGCTTGGGCACCTTGGGCCTGAGCTGGTCGGCGACCTGGCGCCACTGGGCCTTCGCGCTGTCGGCGTCCTCCTGGGCGAAGGCGGTGGCGACGAAGGCGGAGACGACGCGCCGGCCCTGCTTGCCGGCATGGGCCAGCAGGTTGCGGGCGAAGTGCACGCGGCAGCGCTGCCATGTGGCGCCGAGGATCCGGGTCACCGCGGCCTTCAGACCCTTGTGGTCGTCGGAGATCACGAGCTGGACGCCGCGCAGACCGCGCCGGGCCAGCGAGCGCAGGAACTCGGTCCAGAAGGTCTCGGCCTCCGACGCGCCGATCGCCACGCCCAGGACCTCGCGGCGGCCTTGGTCGTTGACGGCCACAGCCACAGTCACCGCGACCGAGACGATGCGTCCGGTCTGGCGCACCTTCACATAAGTCGCATCCAGCCACAGATAGGGCCAGTCGCCCTCCAGCGGTCGATCGAGGAAGCCGTTGACCTTATCGTCGATCTCGCCGCACAGCCTGGAGACTTGGCTCTTGGAGATGCCGGACATCCCCATGGCCTGCACCAGGTCGTCGACCGAGCGGGTCGACACCCCCTTGATGTAGGCCTCCTGGATCACCGCAGCCAGCGCCTTCTCGGCCATCCGCCGCGGCTCCAGGAAGCCCGGGAAGTAGCTCCCCTTCCTCAGCTTCGGGATCTTCAGCTCGACCGTGCCGGCCCGCGTCTCCCAGGACTGGTCGCGGTAGCCGTTGCGGTGGGTGATACGATCCGCCGAGCGCTCGCCGTGCCCGGCGCCGGTCAGGCCCTCGACCTCCAGTGCCATCAGCCGCTCGGCCGTGAAGCCGATCATCTCGCGAAGCAGATCGGCGTCGGAGCTCTTCTCCAAAAGCGCGCGCAGGGTCATCATGTCCTGGGTCATCGTGGTTCTCCTTCGGGTCAGGTTGGTTCGCACTAGCCCAACCCTAAACCGGAACCGCGATGGCCTCCGCTGTGGATAGCCGGCTTGCCTACGCCAGACCCTCGGCGGTCGCTACAGCAAGCCGCCTACCCACAGCTACCAGAGACTCCAACAACTCCTACACCACGTCCTGGGACACGACCCCTGAGCGCCGCCTGCATGCGTCGCCAGCCGTAGGCTTCGAACTCATCCTTGATCGCGTGCATGGTCTCGACCAGAGCGGTGCCGTCGGCCGAGCCCTTCGGTTGGTCGTAATAGGTGGAGCGCGCGATCCCCATCAGTCGGCATCCTTCGGCGATGGGGAGGCCTGCGGGGCCGGTGATGACGGACATGGGCGCGCTTCCCGGCCGTCGTCCTTGCCGCTGAGCCCCCTTTAGGAACTCGAGCTCCAGGGCCTGCTTGCCGACCAGGCGTTCGAAGGCCGCGATTCGGGCCTCGTATTCCTGGATCGTGCTGGCCGCCTCGGCGTCCTCGTCGAAGGCGCCGGCCTCGGACTTGTCGACCCAGATCCGGATCAGGGTGCGGGAGAGGTCGTGGCGGCGCGCCAGGCCGTGGAACGTCTCGCCGGCAAGGTACTCCTGAACGACTTGGCGTTTGAAGGCGATGCTGTGGGTGCGGTGATTTGCCATGGGCGTCGATCCTTCGAATGCCCGACGCACCGGTCAAATCATTTCAATCCGCCTGTCCGACCCCAGGGGCCCACTCCAATCGGGGGTCAGATTTCGACGCCGAACAACAGTGGAGCCCGCCCGTGGTGACGCTCACGCGCGAATGCCGATCAGGATATCCTCGCCTTCGACTCTCACCTCGTAGGTGGCGAGGGCCTCTGTGGCCGGCGGGCACGTTGCTTCTCCGGTGCGGACGTTGAAGCGGCCGCCGTGAAGCGGACATTCGACTTCCTCGCCTTCTACATATCCCTCGCAGAGCGAGCCGTGGGCATGCGTGCAGGTGTCGTCGGTGGCGAAGAATTCGCCACCAATTCTGTAGAGCGCGATCGCCCTTCCCTCGACGGCGACACACTTGACGTCTCCTTCGTGGAGATGGGCTCTTTCCCCGACAACGTGATACACGACGCTCCCCATCTGCCATTGCCTTCCTTCCGTGTCGTTGACCGTGACGTCGCGTGCTTCATTCTCGCCGCTCGGCACGCGGGTCTCGATCTGCTGCATCCGCGCAATCTTTGATCAACTTTGCGCTCTCCGGCACTCGTTTCGCCCGGAAGACTCTCGAGAACCCTTCTCGGTCGCAACACGATTCCTGGTCGGGATGCTCCCGCGTCGATACTCAAGCTGGTGGCGCAGTCTCGGCTGAACACCCGTAACATGCCGATCGCCGCCTTCCCGCTCGGGCTCGGATTGGGCCTCCGGCAAGTGGATCAGCTTGCCCGAGCCGCCGGGTTCGGCCCGCTGCCAGTGGACATTCTTCCCGCGTGGTCGGTTCCGCCCTTCTTGTCGGGAATCGTGGTCTGCGGAGTGACCGCCGCAATCCTGAACGCCCTGATGCCTGACGAGATCAGAGGCCATGCCCCCGCGAGGCAGCCGTCTCAGCCTTACCCTGCCACCGATACCGAGGCGCCGTCGCCCGCCACCGAAGCGGGAGGCGGCATGTCGTCAAAGGTCCGGTCGGACTCGATGCGCACCGAATCGAGGCAGCGGGCCACCGCATCCGCGCCTTTTTCCGCGGCTTTCGACAACTCCTTGAGCCACCTGCGATAGGCGATGGAGACCTTGTCGGTGAGCACGGAATACTCCTCGAAGGGGGCAGGGATCTCTGGCGGCTCCTGCGCCTCGATCACCGGCAGGTCTTCGCTCAGCACCAGAGCCTGGACGTCGAGGTGAGGTTGGTCGGGTCCGTCCCAATCCGCAGTACGGCAGGTGAACCAGAAGCTGCGGCACACGCCCGACTCTACCGGGGAGGCGGACATCCAGAGCTGGCTGCGCTCTCCGTCGGGGAAGAACAACTCGAGATTGACGGTGAAGGGCACCCAGAGGCGATAGTCGGTGGGCGCCATGAGGGCGACGCCGGGGAGCTGCATCTCCGGCGACGGCACGAACTGGAATCGCAGCTCTCGGTTGAGCCGATCGACCTTGGCGATGGGAACGAGTGTCTGGCGCCGGTCGCCGAGCGTGCCGTCGTGCACGAAGGGAAAGTGTGCGAGGTCGACGAAGTTCTCCAGCCGCCGCGCCGCCGACGTCGGCCACGTGTAGGGCTCGCCCGCCACGCAGCGAAATGCGGCATGTCTGAACGCCGGACAGCCGGGGATTCGGGTATCCAGGGAGGAATCGAGTCGTACCCATACCAAGTCGTATTCGATGGCCGCGTCGTGGGCCCTGACCTTGCAGTCGTTGGGAATCGGGTGGTCGGGCATCGAGGGAATCTCCCGGCACCGCCCGTCCGCTCCGTACAGCCATCCGTGATACGCGCAGCGCAGTCCTCCGGATTCGACGCGTCCCACCGAAAGCTTCGTCGAGCGGTGCAGGCAACGGTCCTTGAGCGCTGCGACGCGGCCCTCGATTTCCGCCACCGCCAGTCTCTCGCCGAGCAGGGTCACGGCGAGCGGCCGATTCTCGTCTGCCGCCGCGGCTCGCAGTTCCGCAACCGTGCACACTGGGTGCCAGAAGTACCGCCACGCGTGCTCGTTCAGGAAGGTTGTGCTCGTGCGCATCTTCGATATCTCGGACTACCGGACAGACTCTTCACCTTCGAACAATAGCACGCCGCGATCCCGGTTCTGCGGGTTGCAGCGCGGGCGCTTCCGATCGTAGGCCACAAGGAACTGAGGTGGCCTCGCCTTTTCGGACAGCCTGGCGGCTGAGTTAAGGTGTATTCCGTTTATCGATCAGGCCGCCAGAATCCCTTTTGAACGATCTTCCTTTTGTTGCTGCTGCGCCTGTGGGGATGTGGGCAAGGCGCGCAGCGGCTTGTCCATCATATCCACAGGGGCCTCGCTGCGGTATGCCTCGGCTGGGGTTCTCCCGTCCAGCGCCGCGTGCGGCCTCTCGAGGTTGTAAAAGCGGACCCAGTCGCCGATCAGGCGCCGGGCCTGGAAGCCGTCGGCGATCTCGTGCAGGTAGATCGCCTCGTATTTGAGCGCGCGCCACAGCCGCTCGATGAAGATATTGTCCATGCACCGGCCCCTGCCATCCATCGAGACCCGGATGCCGGATGCCTGCAGGCGTCCGGTGAAGGCGAAGCTGGTGAACTGGCTGCCTTGGTCGGTATTGAAGATCTCCGGCGCGCTATGCCGGGTCAGGGCCTCGTCGAGCGTGTCTGTGCAGAAGCTCGCATCCAGCGTGTTCGACAGCCGCCAGGCCAGGACGTACCGGCTCGCCCAGTCCATGATCGCCACGAGGTAAAGGAAGCCGCGGTTCACCGGGATGTAGGTGATGTCGGCACACCAGACATGGTTCGCCCGCTCGATCGTCAGGCCCCGCAGCAAGTAAGGGTAAACCCGGTGCTCGGGGTGGGGCGCGCTGGTGCGCGGCGCCCGATAGATCGCCTGAAGCCCCATCAGGCTTATCAGCCGCCCGGCCCGGCGCCGGCCGATGCGCACGCCCTCGCGGCGCAGGTGAAGCGCCATCCGGCGGGCGCCGTAAAACGGGTACTTCAGGAACAGCTTGTCGATCCGCCGCATCAGCGCGAGCGTCTCCGCGCTCTCCCCCTTTGGCGTGTAATAGAGCGAGGAGCGCCCGAGCGACAGCAGGCGGCATTGCCGGCTCAGGCTCAGCGCCGGGTGGTCGCGCACAATCATCGCGCGGCGCTCCGACCGGCTCATCGACCGGACCCGCGCGACATAAAATCCCGCTCCACGATCAGCTCCCCGATCTTGGCGTGAAGATCGCAGACCTCGCTCTCATGGTCCCGGACCCGCCGCTCGGCGCCCTTCGAGAATACCTCGACCAGACCCTCCATCGCCTGGCGCTTCCATGCGCCCACCTGGTTTGGATGGACCTGGTGCTGCGAGGCGATCTCCTGCAGCGTCCGGTCGCCGCGAAGCGCCTCCAGCGCCACCATCGCCTTCACTTCCCCCGAAAATCTCCGTCGCTTGCTCCTCATTTGCATTCCTCCGTCAGGCAGTGGAATACACCTTAACTCACCCGCCAAGCTGTCCGAAAAGGCGAGGCCACCTCAGCCGCCGATTTCCCGACCTCGCTAGGCGAACTCTACTGGCCCATTCTTGAGGATCTGCTTAGGTCGACGCTGCCCCTGATCTTCGATGGGGTCGAGACGCTGCCCGGTGATCCGGGCGAAATCCTCCACGACATGCACAGAGACATCCTTGAGTAGGCGCCCTCGCCATGGGCATCGAGTTGATGACTTGGAGCTTGACGGGATCCTCGGTCGGCGGCTGCTGGCTTCATCGATGCCTAAACGCAAGGTTCGCGACTTACGGCACCGACCGTGACGCGTTGCTCGTAATCATCGGTGTAGCCGAGGAACGGGGCCCATAGGCGGACTCAGCACCGTCGGTGCGCGATTGGCGAAAGGGCCAATTGTCCCGTGGGGTTCCGGGGCGTGCCGTGAAATCGCGTCTCAAATTGGGGGCATAGATCGAAGCCCTCTCTATTTGTCGTTCTATTACAATGGACTACTACAAGGAAGTGGCGGAGGGAGTGGGATTCGAACCCACGGTACGGCTTGTCACCGTACAACGGTTTAGCAAACCGCCGCCTTCGACCACTCGGCCATCCCTCCGGCGGCGTCCCGCGCCGGTTGCGCCATGCTTTTTTAGAGAGCCGGCCGGAACGCTGTCAACAGCAGTGCGCGGTGACTATTCCGGCGCCTCGTCGCCCGCGAATTTCCAGTAGGTATCCTTGGTGACGACCTTGCCGTCGTCGTTCAGCTCCCACACGTCGATGCCGAGCCAGTTGATCTTGTTGCCGTTGGTCTCTGTGCCGGTGACGGTCCACTCGGAGCAGCCCCGGTTTCCGCCGACCCAGTGGCTGCGAATGTGCCAGTACATGTCGGGAATGGTGCGGAAGCGCCTGTGCGCCATGGCGCGGATCTCGTCCAACCCCCGCGCGCGCCCGCCCTCAGGCGGCACGCCTCGCGAGAGCAGCCAGGACGAATCCTCGGCGAAGTGCCGGACGATGCCTTCCACGTCGTGCCGATTATAGGCATCGCAAACCTCGGTAATCACCGCGAGATTGCGGCGCTCGTTATCGGTCATTCTCTCTCCCTCATTGGGTGGTGGCACCGGCGGGCGCCGGCCTGGACCGATCGGTCATCCGTCCGGCGCGGCGTCCAGAAGATGGCCGTGGTGGGTCAGGAATTCGTCGACCGCCTCGATCAGGCCGTCGCAGTCCGTCCCGGCAATGGCGAGCGAGGGCGCCATGTAGCCGCGCCGGGCGGTGAAGAAGCCCTTGTCGATCAGGTCGAGATGCAGGAGCTGGCGCAGGCGTGAATCTCGCGGCGCAATGTCGCGGATCGAGCGGATCGGCTCACGTTGCAGATGCATCGTCATGATCGAGCCGAGCCCGGTCACCTGGAACGAGGCGCCGTGGCGGACGGCAAGCCCATTAAGGGCGTCGCGCAGCGCATCGCCGGCCTCATTCAGCGCAATCTGCACCGGCGGTGTGAAGATCTTTTCCAGGCCCGCGGCGCCGGCGATCAGCATAAACACGTTGTTGTTGAATGTGCCGTGGTGAACGAAGGAGTCGGGTCTGGAGGGGTCGAAACACTTCATGATCTCCGCGGGGCCGCCGAGGGCACCGCAGGAGAAGCCGCCGCCGATATACTTCCCGAGCGAGGTCAGGTCGGGGACGATGCCGAGCTGCCCCTGGCGCCCGTCCGGCGCGACCCGCGAGGTCATCACCTCGTCGAAGATCAGCAGCACGTCGTGGGCGCTGCAGGCCTCGCGCAACGCTCCGAGAAAATCGGCCGAGGCCGGAATCGCGCCGGATGCGCCCTGGAGCGGCTCGACCAGAACCGCGGCGAGGCGGTGTGCGTTCTCCCTGATCAGGCGCCGCGCCTCTTCCGCGTCGTTGTAAGGGGCGATCACGAAAGGGAAGGGCACGACGATGGGCGCGGCCTCGCGGCCGAAGTAGATGGTGCCGCCGTGATAGGCGCCCTCGAACACCATGATCGAGTCTTTGCCGGTCAACGCACGGGCGGTGACGAGCGCCAGCATGTTGCCCTCGGTGCCGGACGTGGTGAATCGCACCTGCTCGATAGAGGGGAAGCGCGCGCAGACGAGCGCCGCAAGCCGCGCCTCGTAGGGGCTCGTCGAGCCATAGGCCATCCCCGAATCAAGCGTCGCCTGCACCGCCTCGCGGATCACCGGGTGCGAATGGCCGTAGAGACCGGCGGAGAAGTCGCCCACGAAATCGGTGTAGGTGTGGCCGTCGACGTCGGTCAGCGTCGCGCCGGCCGCCTTCTCGATCGCGAGCGGGAAGGGCGGGTAGAACATGCCGGTCCGCGTGTTGCCGCCTGGCATGCTCTTGCGTGCTCGTTCGTACTGCGCCCGGCTGCCGGGATTGGCGCTCTCATAGCGCGCCGTCACTTCGTCGACCACGCTCTCCAGATCGAAATTCCGGCCGACCGCGTCGGGCCTCGTTGCCATAGCGCGCCTCGCCATCGATTGCGCGGCGGACGATAGCCGCCCTGCCGGCGGCGCGGCAAGAGCGCCAGCGATTACGGCTATGTCGGCACGGATATGCGGGTGTGATCCGAGCGTTGCTGCGTTAGGATGCGCGCCGCGCACCTCAGGCGTTACGAGCGCGCCTGTTGGGCGCGGGCGGTACTTCAAACGGACGGAGGACGGCGTCCATGCCAGAGTTTCTTCGGCCCGGCTCGATCGACGAGGCGGCCGATCTGATTGCGCGCCACGGTGCCGCGGCGGCAGTGCTCGCCGGCGGCACCAGCCTGATGCGCGAGACCTATCCGTCGGACGAGGGCTACCTGATCGGGGTGGACCGCCTGGGCCTCGACCGGGTGGTGAGCCGCGACGGCGGCTGGTCGGTGGGCGCTGCGGTCCCGTTGAGCATGCTGCGCGAGACCGTGCAGATTGCCGCACTTCAGGCCGCGACCCGCGAGATCGGCGGCCCGGCGGTGCAGAACATGGCGACGGTCGGCGGCAACCTGTTCGCCCGCGCCCCCTTCGGCGATCTCGCGCCGGCGCTTCTCACCCTCGGCGCGCGGCTCGTCTTCGCGACTGCCGACGGCGAGGAGACCCAACCGATCGAAGACTTCTACGCCGGCTGGTCCGACGGCACGCCGCCCCGCACGGGCTTGCTGACCCGGATCGAGATTGACGCGCCGACAGGCGCCGCCGCCTACATGAAGTGCGCGCGGCGCCGCTATTCGACCCCGTCGGTGGTCACGGTCGCCGCCTGCGTGGAGAAGGACGGCGGTACGGTGAGCGACGCGCGGATCGCGCTCAGCGGGGCGAGCGCGCACCCCTTCCGCTGCGCCGAAGCGGAGCAGGCGGTGATCGGCTCCAGCCTCGACGAGGCGGCGGTGACGGCGGCGGCCCAGGCGGCCGAGAGCGCCGTTACGCCCCAGACCGATGCTGTCGCGAGCGAATGGTATCGCCGGCGCATGACCGGCGTCTTCGTCCGCCGGGTGCTGGCGGCACTCGCCTGACGACGTTGAGCGGGAGGCAACGATGGAAGACAAGCTGATACGCCTCACGGTCAACGGCCGTGACGAAGCGGTGGTGATCCAACCGCTGGCGACGCTGCAGGACGTGCTGCGGGATTCGCTGCAGCTCAATGCGGTCAAGAGCGGCTGCGGACAGGGCGGCTGCGGCAGCTGCTCGGTGCTCGTGGATGGGGAGCTTCACCTCTCCTGCCTCACGCTCGCCGAGCGCGCCGAAGGGGCCGAGGTGACCACGCTCGAAGGTCTCAACGAGACCAACGCGATCGTGCCGCTGCAACAGGCCTTCGTCGAGAACTACGCGGCGCAATGCGGCTACTGCACCGCCGGCATGGTCATGGCGGCCAAGGCGCTGCTCGACCGCAATTCTGCGCCCAGCCGCGATGAGATCGTGGAGGGGCTCTCGGGCAATCTCTGTCGCTGCACCGGGTTCGCGCCCATCGTCCGCGCCGTGCAGCAGGCCGCGCAGGTGCTCTCGGATACCGGGGAGGAGGCGAGCTAATGTCGATGAAGGAACTCGGCGTCGTCGGCCGGAACGTCGGGCAGCGCGACCTCGAAAGCCACGCGCGCGGCCAGACGATCTACTACGAGGACAACTATTACCCGCGCATGCTGCATCTCAAGATGCACCGGAGCGCGGAGCCCCACGCCCGAATCGTGCGCGTCGACACAAGCGCGGCGGAAGCGAGCCCCGGTGTCGTCTGCGTCCTCACCCACGAGGACTTGCCCGGCAAGAAGGTGTGGAACGGCCTTGCTGCCGTCGGCGTCGGGCCCGAGGACGAGCCCGTCCTCGCCTTCGACAAGGTGCGCTGGCGGGGCGAGCCCATCGTCGCCGTGCTGGGCGAGACCGCCGAGGCCGCCCGCGCCGGCGCCGCCAAGGTGGAGGTGGACTACGACCCGCTCCCCGGCGTGTTCGACGTGGAGGAGGCAATCTCGGGCTCGGCGCCGGCGCTGACCGCCCACTGGCCGCGCAACCACTACATCTACCCCGACGATCACGGGGCCGCGCAGATCCGCTTCGGCGATGTCGAGAAGGGCTTCGCCGAGGCCGACCACATCGTCGAGGACAATTACCAGACCAGCCCCATCGAGCAGGCGCCGATGGAGACCAACGGTTGCATCGCAAAGCCTGGCGGCGACGGGCGCATCACGGTGCACACCAACACGCAAGCCGTGCACTTCGCGCGCGACAACACCGCCGCCATTCTCGGCGTCGCGCCCGGCAAGCTGCGCTTCCTCGGCGGCACCGTGGGCGGCGGCTTCGGCGGCAAGGTGGACGTGGCGGTGGAGCCGATCTCGGTGCTGGCCGTCATGCGGACCGGGCGCCCGGTCAAGTTCAAGTACACGCGGGAAGAGGAGATGCAGGTTTCCTCCACCCGCTCCGCCTGGCGCCTCTTCGTCAAGGACGGGGTGATGAACGACGGGCGCATCGTCGCCCGCAAGATCACCTCCTATCAGGATTCCGGCGCCTATCTACGCTTCAGCTCCTACGGCTCGATGAAGCACGCCGGCCACATGCCGGGACCCTACACGATCCCCAATGTGTGGGTGGATGCGCGGGTGGTCTTCACCAACCGGCCGCCGTCAAGCGCCATGCGGGGCTTCGGCGTCATGGCCGCCTCGTTCGCCATCGAGCTGCAAATGGACAAGATTGCCAAGACCATCGGCATGGACCCGTGGCAGATTCGGTTGCTCAACGCCTACCGCAACGGCGACATGCGGGCGCACCGCAAGGTGAACGAGGACGCGGCGATGGTGGAGACCATCCAGGCGGCCGCGCGGCTTGCGGGCCACGAGCTACCGGCGGAATACCAAGCAATGACCTCCTGGGACAGAAAGGCAAGCTGATGGCCAAGGTAAGGGGCACCGGCTTCGCGGCCGTGAACTATCCGACCGGGATGCATCTCGGCGGCGATCCCACCCAATCGCTGATCCACATGACGCCGGCGGGCGACTTCGTCGTCACCATGGCGAGCGTCGACCTGGGCCAGGGGCTCCGCACCGTGCTTGCGCAGATCGCAGCAGAGGCCCTCGGCGTCCCCTACGAGAGCATCGTGGTGGAGACCGCCGACACCGACACCGGCCCCCACTGCACGGGCACCTTCGCGAGCCGCACCACCCACCGCGCCGGCAATGCGGTGGTGATGGCGGCGCAGGAGGCGCGCAAGGCGATGCTGGAGGTGGCCGGCGAGCTGCTGGAGGCGAGCCCGGAGGATCTGGAGACCGACGGCGACGGCAACATCCACATCAAGGGCGTGGCCGAGAAGTCGGTCTCGGTCGGCGAGGTCGCGGGTGCCGCCCATTTCGCCCAGGGCAAGAGCATTGCCGGACGCGGCGCCTATCTCAAGCCGCCGAGCCCCATGGACCCGGAGACCGGGGAGTGCGATCCGGATTCGACCCAGGCCCATGCCTGCACCGTCGTCGAGGTCGAGGTCGATACCGAGACCGGGATGGTCGAGGTGCTGGACGTGAAAAGCGTCTACGAGGTGGGCCAGCAGGTGAACCCCGACCTCGTGAAGGGTCAGATCGTGGGCGGCTCGTGGATGGGAATCGGCCACGCGCTCTACGAGACCACTGCGCCCGGCTATCCGGCGATCGATCCGGCGCCGGTCGATTTCCAGAACTACCTGCAGCCGGGGGCGGCGGAGATGCCCGAGGTCACCTGCGAGGTGCTGGAATACCCGGCCGAGAGCGGCCCCTATGGGGGCAAGGGCGTGGGCGAGATGGTGACCAACGGCCCGATTCCGGCCATCGTGAGCGCCATCAACAACGCGCTCGATGTGCGCATCACCGAGATTCCGGTGACGCCCGAGGTCGTCCTCCGCGCCCTCGACGAGAAGAAGGCTCAAGCCGCAGGCTGAGCGACGAACACTCTTCACGCCGGCCCTCTCTTCCCACGGCAGAAGAGGGGAATTTGCCACGGGGGTGACGAAAACCATTCCGACTGGCCAATGTGCGGACTCCCCGTCGAGCCCCATTTCCTCTTGTCGAACGACCGGGCGGCCCCACGCGGTTGGGCGCCGCCAAAGCATACATGCACGCTTGATACGATAGGCGGTTTCGCTAGAGTCCGCGGCGCAGCAGGTCTCCGAGAGCGTGTGGAAGGGGCCGACGGGATGGTCGCGGCCTCGGTCCCGTGCGGCAGTGAGAGGGGCGGCATTGCCAACATTGCGAGTGGATGCGGGCGCTCGTCCGGCGGGGGCGGGCGAGGAAGCGGCAGCGCAGGTCTTCGACGATGCCTCGAAATCGAGCCTGGCGCCGGCTCCGTCGCAGACTGCGCTAGCTCTCTTCGATCTCGTACAGGGCGTGCGAGCGCATCACCTGTGGTACCTGCTCGGCTGGCGGGATATCCGGCAGCGCTATCGGCGCTCCGTGCTGGGACCGTTCTGGCTGACGCTGAGCATGGGCGCGTTGGTGAGCGCGCTGGGTTTTCTCTATGGAATGCTGCTCCAGGTCGAGATCGCGGAGTATGTGCCGTTCCTCGCGCTCGGCTTCATCGTATGGGCGCTGATCTCCGGCGTCATCACCGACGGCTGCCAAGTGTTCATCAATGCGGAGAGCATAATCAAGCAAGTGGGGTTGCCGCTCTCCGTCCACGTGTATCGCCTGCTCTGGCGTAACCTCCTCATCCTTTTTCACAATGCCTTGGTCTTCGTCGTCGTGGCTGCTGTCTTCGGGGTTTGGCCGGGCTGGGCCGGCCTTCTCGCCCTGCCGGGTCTCGTGCTCCTCTGCCTCAACGGCGTTTGGGCGGTCCTGCTGTTCGGCATCGTCTCGGCCCGCTTCCGCGACGTGCCGCCAATCGTGGCGAGCATCGTACGCATCTGCTTCTTTGTGACTCCGATCATCTGGATGCCGGAGCTCGTGCCGCAGCGCGCCATGGTGTTGGAATTCAATCCCTTCTACCATCTGGTCGAGGTGGTGCGGGCGCCGCTGCTGGGAGAGGTGCCGGGGCTCTCCTCCTGGATCGCGGTGCTGAGCATGACGATCGGGGGCTGGGTCTTGGCGTTCGCGTTCTTCCGCCGCTATCGCTGGCGGATCGCCTACTGGGTATGAGCGCCGTGGTCAGCCTCCGCCTTGAAGCGGTGACGGTAGACTTCCCCGTCTACAGCACCAATACGCGCTCGCTGAAGAATCGATTGCTGCATCACGGCACGGGTGGGCGCATCGCGCGCGGCGCCGGCAGACGGCTGTGGGTGCGTGCGCTCGAAGACGTGACTCTCGCGTTCGAGCACGGTGACCGGGTCGGTCTTGTCGGCCCCAACGGCGCTGGCAAGACGACGCTGCTGCGCGTGCTCGCGGGTGCCTATGAACCCGCGCACGGTCGCGTTTATCGAAGCGGCCGAACGGCTTCGCTGCTGAGCGTGTCGCTTGGTATCAATTCGGAAGCGACGGGGTACGAGAACATCATGACTCGGGGGCTCTTCCTGGGACTGATGCCGGAGCAGGTGCGCGAGCGTATGGACGAGATCGCGGCGTTCACCGAGCTTGGCGACTACCTGGCGATGCCGGTGCATACATATTCGGCGGGTATGCGGCTACGGCTCGCCTTTGCCGTCTGCACCTGCTTCGAGCCCGAGATCCTGTTGATGGACGAATGGTTGGGCATGGGCGACCGCGCCTTCGTCGAGAAGGCAAAGCGCCGGCTCGAGGAATTCGTGGAGCGTGCCGGAATTTTGGTGCTCGCATCCCAAAATGCAGGCCTTCTCCAGCGGGTCTGCACCACGGGCGTCCTGCTCGACGCGGGAAGAATGAAGGCTCGCGGGCCGATCGACGAGGTGCTGCAGGAATATAAGAACGCGGCATAGAGTTGGGGCGCTGCGGCCGCACACCCGCTACACCGGGGCGGCAGTGTCAGGTAAACAGCATCTCTGCACACACTACCGCTACAAACGCTATCTCCGTACACCCCTTTGAGTCCGCCATCGTCCAGGTTTCTCCGAACAGTGCAGACACCCGGTTACGGTCTTTCTCCTTGCTTATCCCAATTCCAATAGAGGTCAATAGACATTCTAAGATTGGTTTTCTTGTATTGCGACAAAAAAATCCAATTAACTTTTGCTTTCACTTCCTTATAAAATTTAAAGCACGAGAATACCATCACCAACATCGCAGCCTGTACTGGACTCATGCCCACTTCTGAGACGTACATTCGGTAAGTATCCACGACGTTTCGCAGAATACTCGACGACACTGACCCCGGCATTTTGACATATCCGACCAAAAATTCAGGAACATACGCAATATAACCAGAGTTACGCCGTAGTAGAGATATCCAATACGCATAATCTTCACGATTTCTCATTTCAGGCATCTCATCTGCGCCAATCAAATCTGCCCGAACCATTGCACTGCTCATGGTGACGCGATTTCCAACGTACATGTCAAACAAATGCATTTCCTTCCGTCCGCCTAGAATTCCCACTATATCGCCCCGTGTGTTAAGAAGGATCACTCTTGTGTGGCATAATATTACTTCATCGTCCTCGAAGCATCGAACTTGCTGTTCTAGTTTGTTCCTGATCCAAAAATCATCTGCATCCAAAAACGCGATGTATCGTCCTTTCGCACTCCGGAGTCCGACGTTGCGAGCTACCCCTGGGCCGCTGTTCGTTGCGGTCGAATAAAGCCTCACTCGCTCATCGAGCTCGCAATATTTTCTGAGTATTCTAATACTTTCGTCTGCAGAGCAATCATCAACTAATATGAGTTCATAATCAGTCAGTGTCTGGCTAAGAACAGACCTCAGTGCCCTGTGAAGGGAACCGGCCGCATTGTGGACCGGCACAATTATACTTACCAAAGGCCCGCTTACTCTAACAGGCATTTGTGGGCGGTTGCGCTGAGTACATTCGGGCGAACAGTGACATTACAACTCGCATGGAAAGTCGGTGCAGTTCGATTGTTTACGGCTTCTTTTCTCCGTCCTGCGTTATTGTCAAGCTCGCGAGATAATGTAGTACTGTCTATTTCGGGGTAATGTGATTAAATGTGTTGGCACGATTATCCAATATCTATTTTCACTAATGTATCGGAAAGTACACCCAATGTATGGTTTTAAAGTTAGGATAAGAGGCGTTCGTCTGGGCATTATGTCCCGGCGGTGAACAAGAGATCGTCCAATCATAGGAACGAAAAAGATAAGCGGGGAAGCGAGATCCGTCAAGAGTAAGACCCTGAAATAGTTTTATATATCACTTCTATGGGGATATTGTACGGTATTATAATGATGAATGTGGCTATTTGTAATATTCTATATCTCTGCACTAGATAATGCGGATTCACCAGAGTATAGGGTCTCCTTATATTGGGAAAGTAATGCGCGCCGCGGTCGTCGGACTATTAGCCGTTCGCGGCTATATGGGGGTAGTATTACTACGGATCTAGACGCATTATCTCCTGAGCCATGAGTTTTCGTTTCATGGAAGTATGTACAACGGAGAGTTTTCCTAGTTCAGCTCGACGAATGGCAAGTGTTACTGGACGCGCGTCCAGTAACACAACTCTTAGGCGGGATGATGTAGTAAGGCCTAGCGGGCCGTGCGGCGCTCTAAATCGTCATGTGAGTGGCGGGCCTTAGCCGGGTAGCTGTAACGAGATGACGTTTAACCAATACTGCCGCCTCGGCTGACCGGCCCCCACGGGGCGGCCCGGTCTGAGCGTAGAAGGCGCGGTGGGGCCGCCGCCACGGTTAAGGTGGCCGGGAGAGGCCCCTCAGATGCAGGCGAGGCGGGAGGCTGGATCGAGGTAGGGTCGGGCGCCTCTGTTCTTCACTCCGTTGGTGTCCGGCGAGGTGGTGTAAGAGATTTTCGGCGGGTGTGGACTGAGGTGGCCCCGGAAAACCGGACAGGTCGCTAAGGTGTGCGCTTTACTATTCTGATTCTTGGTACACTTGGGCTGACGTAGGGTTGCAGGTTCCTCCCGTATCGTAGTTATACTACAATGGCGTAGGGTTCCTGTCAAGGACGGATGGGGTCGGTTGGAACAACACAGAATTCGGTAGTGTGTCACTGAGGAGTTGCACTGGGGGTTGTGAGTGTGGAAGTTGGGTTGGAGCATCGGTATGATCCTGACGATGCGATGGATAGGCTCTGTACGTAACCTATAAGTGATACGAGTGGTGCGTTCATGAGGATTTCCTTGGGAATCTGCATAATCTGAATTCCCTAAATGGATCCGGTGTGTCATAGTGATGCAGGCTAATTCGGACGGATGGCGACCATGAGGGAGGATGCCAGCGGGCGGCGCCAGCGTGCCGTGATGGCGTCCGATGCGGAGTGGGAGCGGATCGGCCGGGCGGCGGCGGAGAGCGGCATGGACCTGTCGCGCTTCGTGATCCATCGCGCGCTGGACTGGGACCCACTGCCGGCGGAGGTCCTGCGCCGGGCGGTACGCGAGATGCTGGTGCTGGCCAGGCTGGAGGAGAGGCGGCTGCGCGGGGCCGGTGCCGGCGAGGCCTGGGAGGACGCCTGCGACGCGGTTGACGAATGGATCGAGCGGGAGGGCATGCTGGAGGGGCTGACCGATCCCGGCGCGGCGAACCGCTGGAAGGCGGTGGGGCCGGCCGGGGAGGGCGAGCCGTGACGGAGGCGGCGGAGCGGCCCGGCAGGCGGCAGCGGAGCCTGCACTGCAAGCCTGCAGAGCAGGCGATGATCCGGGAGCGCGCGGCGGCGGCGGAGAAGACCGTGTCGCGCTATGTGATGGAGCTTGCGCTTGCCGACGATCCGGACCGTCATCCCCTGGTGCTGACGGAAGAGGAACAGGCTGAGTTGCGGGATGGGGTGCGGGAGTTGCAGGCATTCGTGCTGGCTCTCCGGCGCGAGCTTCCGGGCGGCAGCGGGCTGAGCCTGCTGGGCGCGATCTCGGTTCTTGCACGGGAGCGGGCGCCGTGAGACGGGCGCGGCGCCGCCGGAAGGTGGGCAAGCACATCTCGCTCTCGGCGACGGACGCGGATTGGGAGATCGTTCGCCGCAACGCAACGCGGCGCGGCCTGTCGATCGCGCGCTACCTGGTGGAGCTGGTGGAGCGGGACGCTTCGGAAGAGGACGCCGGTCTCCGGCACGAGTGTCCTGAGCTGGCGCTCGCCAAGGAAGAGCAGCGGGAGCTGCTGGAGGCGGTGCGCGAGGTTCGCGCGCTGATGCTGGAGGGGGAGGATGCGGGTCCCCTGGTGCGCGACATGCAGGAGCGGATCGCGGTGATGTTCGCCGCCTGGGCGTCAGCGATGGCCGGGTCGGGCCGCTCGGAAGAGCTGCTTAGGGCGCTCGCCTCGGTGCTGGGCGAGGAGCGGGCGCGCATCGCCATGGCCTCGGTCGTGCCGTCTGCCACGAAGCGGGTGAAGGCTCCGCAGGCCGGCGAAGGGAAGATGGACACCCGCCAAGACCAGGCGTTGTGAGGCGGGCGCCATCTCCGCCGCCGACCTCGGCGAAGCGCAGGGAATCGTCCATACGAGGGGAGAGGCAACGTGACTGCGGAGCGCGACGGCAAGAGTAGACGGACGGGCCAGCCGGACCTCCTGGCGAGCCTGCCGGACGAGCGGCCGCCCGCTTCGCAGCCGGCACCCGGTATCGATCCGGCCGCGATCGAGGAATTGCTGACCGGGATGCGGGACCTCCGGGAACAGGTGGCCGGACTGAGGGAAGCGGAGTCCGCCGAACGGCCTGCGCCGGTGACGCCGGAGGCGCTTGAGGCCTGGGGCGACAACCTCGTGGCCCGTGTCGCCGAGGCCGCGCGACCAGCAGAAGCGCCGGCGGACGACGCGGCGGCAGCTGTTGCAGACCATATCAGAAGGATCGAGGAAGCGGCGGCGAAGGCGGAAGCGGCGGCAGAGCGCATCGCTGGGGGGCAGGACAGCACTGCTGACCGGGTTGCGGCCGAGATCGAGGGGGCCGTGACCAGGATCGAGACGGGACTCGCGACGACGCGTAACGCCAACAGGCAGCAGTCCCGTCAGGCCGATCCGATTCTCGAAGAAATCCTCACGCGCACCGCCGGGCTGAGGTTTGGTTGGCGGGCGGTTCTCTTGTTCTTGATCGTCTTCGTCCTGGGCATGCTGCTCGAAAGCCGCATACACACCCTCTACCGATGGCTGTAGGCGCGTTGAGCCGGCGGCGTTCCCCCTCTCTGCCTCTGCCGCTCACCGGCGTGGCCGTCCGCGAGGCCTGAGCCGATGGTAGCCACGGTCGTGGTGCTTCGTTCGTCCGCCGTGGCGGTGTCCTATTACGAGCGCGACGGCTACTACGCCAGGAACGACCCCGAACACCGCCAGGCGAGCTTCTGGCATGGGGACGCGGCGAAGGCGCTGGGGCTCAGGGCCCATGTGCGTCCGTCGCGCTTCGAAGCGGTGCTGTCGGGATACGTGCCCGGGACGGATCTGCGTCTCGGCCGGATGCGCGAGGGGCAGCACGAGCACCGGCCCGGCTGGGACATCACCCTGTCGGCGCCGAAGTCGGTGTCGCTGGAGGCGCTGGTGATGGGCGACCGCCGCGTGATCCGGGCTCACGACGAGGCGGTGCGCGCGACGCTCGACTTTGTGGAGGCGGAGCTTCTGCAGACCCGGGGCTGGGACCCGGCGACCCGCCGCCGCCCCCGGGTGAGCGCGAATGGCATGGTGGTGGCGGGGTTCCGGCATCTCGCGAGCCGCGACCAGGACCCGCAGCTGCACACCCACTGCGTGCTGGCCAACATGACGCGCACTGCCTCGGGGGAATGGCGGAGCGTGGAGCCGACGAAGATCCGCCGCAGCCAGAAGCTGATCGGGGCGTTTTACCGGAACGAGCTCGCGCGGCGTCTCCAGGCGCTCGGCATGGCTGTCTCGCCGACCCTCGTGGGACGGGTGCCGGGGTTCGAGCTTGCGGGCTACGAGCGCACCTTCCTGGACGCGTTCTCGGGCCGGCGCCGGGCAATCCTGGAATACCTGGAGCAAAAGGAGCAGCCCTACACGGCGGAGAATACGCAGAAGGCGGCGCTGCGCACGCGCCGGCGTGTTGATCGGCGCACGGGTTCGGTGCCGATCGGCGCGGTAAACCATTGATCTTGCTGAATTGCGAGGGGTCAACAAGGCGTGCTCTTGAGTAACAGGTGCCTAAGCGATTGACAGCATTGGGTTCTGTTTTTCCTCTCCTTGCATTTTCGGGACGAGTTGGAGCCCGAGTTTTCGGGCTTGGCGGTCGAGATGAGCGAACTTTCTGTTGAGGCGCCGCTTCTCGTAGGCGTCGATGCCCTGCTCGACGTATTTCTGGCCTTCGGTCACCATGAGGTAGATCAGGCAGGCGAGTTCGCGGGCGGTCGCCTTGATCGCAACGGGGGTGTCCATTCGGGCGAGCCTTGCGCGGTGCTTGGCGCCGATGAAGGTCTCGCTGCGGCGCGCGGCCATGGCCGCCATGCGCAGGGCCTGCCCGACGGGGTTGACCGCCTTCGGCGACTTGCCGGGGAGGTTCTTGCCGCCGCTGATCCTGGTTCCCGGCGCGAGCGCAAGCCAGGAGCAGAAGTGCTGGGCGGAGGGGAAGGCGGAGAAGTCCGGGCCGATCTCCGAGGCGATCACCAGTGCGGTACCGGGACCGATGGTGGGGATCGCGGTGAGGTCGACGCCCATCATTCCGCGCAACGCCAGGGCCTGGATGCCCTCCTTGCCGGTGTAGTTGCTTGCGGCGTTCGCAGAGCGGCTCGACGCGGTTTCGGAGGTCGTGCCGGGGGCAGGGTCCGGCGCGCCGCCGTCCGGGAGATCGTCCGGCGGTGCCAGGCGCTCGATCTCGGCCATCACCCGGACCTCGCAGTCGTCGATCTGCTGGGTCAGGAAGTCGTAGCGCTGCATGGCCTGTTCGAGGGCGAAGAGGTGCTCCTCGCGCCACGTCCCCTGAAGGCTCGCGGCGATCGTATCGGCGTCGGCCTTGATGCCCCGGTGGCGGAGCGTCGCCAGGCGCTCTGGGTCACGCTCGCCGTCGATGATCGCGCGCAGGATGCGCTGGCCGGTCAGTCCCGTGATGTTGGCGATCACCGAGTCGAGCTTGACGTTCATCTCGGTCAGCGCCTTCTGCATGTGCAGGACGCAGCGGGAGCGGTCCCTGGTCAGCCGCCTCATCTGGCGTGCGTAGGAGCGCAGCGGGCAAACCTCGTCGCCCGGACGGAACGCTCCCCGCAGCAGGCCGTAGGACATCAGCTGCCAGATCCACTGGCAGTCCAGCACGTCGCTCTTGCGCCCGCCGATCTGCTTCGTCATGCGCGGCGGCACCAGCATCACCTCGAAGCCCGCGCGCTCCAGCGTCTCGTAGACCGGGATCCAGTAGACCGAGGTCGACTCCATCGCGACCTTGGTCACCCCGCACGACGCCAGCCACGCCGCCATCTCCTCCAGATCGCGGGTAAAGGAGCCGAACGAACGCACCGGCTCATCGCTGCGTTCCGGGTCGACCGCCACGAAATGCCGGTCCTTGCCGATGTCGATCCCTGCGCAGTCCGGGTTCACCACCCTGAGGCGCCGGGTTCTTCGAGACTTGCGCGCCATGGAACATCCTCCCAGGTTTCATCTCCGTCGCGAGTGGGGAGGAACCATGTTCGAAGTCCCATTCTCTTGAACGAGGTCACGGGAAACCCGCGCCATCAGTGACCGAGGCGACAAAATGGTTCGGACCAGGCTTAACATCGGGTGCCGCTACAGCACGCCAGTGCTCGAACGGCCTCTTCACCCCACCCGCAGCCAGTTCAAGCCCGAGGCGTCGCAGACACAAGCCCCCGTTACTCCCGCGACCGAGCCGGAGCGCCGCGCAGGTGGAGGCTTAACAACAGTTCCTCGCGCTCCACACTCGTCAGGCCGCAGTGTGACTGCCCCGGTCTCTACCGGACAGGCTGATTCGCTTGTGGATCTAGTGAGCGTTGGGCTCGCACTCCTAAGCCAACTGCTCGGATGAGCGGCCCGATCAGACTGAGCCGACGTTCCATTCTTGGAATTCAGATGGAAAAAGCGGACGCGTGATTGACGTCGCGGACCACGTGCTCCCAACTGATCAGATGTTTACGAAAACAGGTAGAGGCTACGCCGAAGTGTAAGAACCTACGCCAACTCCCCCATCACCACCTTGCCTGGGCGGCCCGTCAGCGTGCCGATGCGCGACGCCGAAACCTTTCCGCCACGAACACCAAGACAAGGCCCAGGACAAAAATAAGGGTAGCGAGGGCCGGATAAATCGGAGATGAAGTTCCAAGAGCGATGCCGGAAAAGATGAACGTCGGCAAGGTGCGTGCCGTCCCACTTAAGCTGTAGGTTATGTAGAAGTTACCCCACGAGAGAAGGAAGCTGAAGATTGCGGCAGAGGATATGCCGGGCCAGATCAGAGGTAGAGTAATCTCCTTGTAGACCTGCCACTTGGAAGCGCCGCAATCGCGAGCGGCGTCCTCCAATGTGTCGTCAAATGCATGAAGCTGAACGGAAATAATGATTGTAGCAAACGGTGCGATGTAGACCGCCTGACCGATAATCACCGTATGTATGCCGGCCGAGAAGTCGAACCACTCGCCCAGGACCGAGAACCACAACAGCAACATGATTGCCAGCAAGAGCTGGGGGAAGAGCAGCGGCGCTGCGGCGATCAATTGGAAGATACGCTTGAAGCGGAACGTGTACCGAACCCAGGCCAACGCCGCGCAGGTTCCTACTACGGTGCTCAAGACGGTGACGACGAGCGCGATGGCGGCCGAGTTCCTAACGGCAGTCCCGAAGTCCTTGTGCTCGAACAGCGCGCTGTACCAACGCAGTGAGAATCCTTCGAACGGAATCGAGAAGTAGGTGCCCTCCTGAAACGAGAAGGCGATGAGCGCGAAAATCGGGATATAGAAGAATGTCAGGACGGCGACGACCGAGCCGTAAAGGATGATTGAAACGATCCACGCCTCCAATCTTGCGGTCGTCTTCATCGCTGGTGACGCTTCAGGCTGTAGATTCGCGTAAAGAGCAGCACGACGACGACGGCCACCACCATCAGGACCAGGGTCAGGGCGGCGCCCGACGGCCAGTTGATGCGGGTTTCGAATGTGTGGCGAATGAGTTCCGCAGTCATCGGCGACTTGCCGCCGCCTAGGATCCTCGATTCCAGGAATACACCCAGACTGAGAACGAACACGAGCACGCTGCCGGCCCAGATCCCCGGCCGACACAACGGGAGGGTGATCTCCCAGAATGCGCGAACCTTGGATGCACCCGCGTCATAGGCCGCGTGAAGGAGATTGCGATTGATATCGATCAAGGAAAGGTAGATCGTGAAAATAGCGAAGGGCAGAAGGTTGTACACCATCCCTAGCAGGGTCGCCCACGGCGTGAACAACAGGTTGGTGGCTTCGGGGCCCAAGCCCACGGTTTCGAGAAACCAGTTGAGCGGGCCGAACTTGCCGAGGAACAGTGCCCAGCCATACACCTTGAGCACCGTATCGGTGAGAAAGGCGAAGATGATCAAAACCTTGACGTGGTTGTCGATCGCTCTGAGGCGTGTCGCAAGCGCATAGGCGACCGGGAACCCGATCAACAGACAGAGGCAGACCGTTCCTGCTGCGAGTGCCAGGGTATGGATTAGAATCCCCCAGTAGTACCAGCGGCTGAAGATGTCGGTCCAAGTCGCAAAGTCCCAACTCCAAACCAGGCGGAAGTACTCCGTAAACTGGAAGGAAAGCACGACCGTCATTACTAGAGGGACGAGAAAGAATGCGGCTTGCAGGAGGACGATCGGCAGCGTGTTCAGTGCCAGTTCGGCATTCGTCGGCCGCTTGTGGATGGACCTATCCATCCGAATCGTTCTGGCTTTGGAAGACGAAAATGTCCTTCTTATCCCAGCCGACGCTCACACAATCTCCAATCTTGAGGCGAAACTCCGAAGTTCCCGGCACTTCCAGAACTAGCGGAGCACGGCCAACGGTATCCATACCTCGGTACTGGATCGTCGCGCCCCGGATGAAGACCTCCTCGATTTGCACATCAACGCGGCAATCGACCTCGTTGCTTCCGGATAGAAGACGTATGAGTTCGGGACGCACCATCATCACCGCAGGGCCGCGCTTCAGCCCGGGTTCGACCAGGCGGCTACTGATACGTCCGTCTGCGTCGGCGATCGCCGGGCAACTGTAGGAGACCGCCTGATCGCCAACCTCGGAAATAGTGATGTCGAGGAGGTTGGTCTCGCCAATGAACTCGGCCACGAATTTTCCCTGAGGGCGGTAGTAAATATCGTCGGGCACACCGACCTGAAGGATGCGTCCCGAGTGCATGACACAAATGCGGTCGGCGAGCATCATCGCCTCTTCCAGGTCGTGTGTGACGTGAATAAATGTCACGCCGAGTTGGCGATGCAGGCGCTTCAGCTCGGCTTGTAGAGTCTTCTTGAGCTTGATGTCGAGTGCGGTCATGGGCTCGTCGAGCAGGAGAACGCTGGGTGACGAGATCATCGATCGGGCCAGCGCTACGCGCTGCCGTTCTCCACCGGAAAGCATGCGAGGATAGCGGTCGCGATAGTTCGGGTTGAGATCCATCAACGCCATCATCTCGTTCACGCTTTGGAGGATGTTCTGCCGCGGCAGTTTTCGGATCTTGAGGGGAAAGCCGATGTTCTCCGCCACCGTCTTGTGCGGAAACAAGGCAAGATCCTGAAAGACCATGCTCGTGGGTCGATGCGCCGCGGGCGTTCCGGTCATATCGCGGCCATCGAGGATCACCCGTCCTGAAGTCGGATCCTCGAAACCACCGATGATCTTGAGCAGGGTGGTCTTTCCGCAGCCCGACGGTCCGACGACCGATAGGAATTCCCCTCGCCTGACGTCAATGGATACGCCTTCCAAGGCGGTAACGCCGTGGTAGTTCTTGACCAGATCGGTCACTTCTAAGACGGTATCGGACAAGAATCACCTCGACGTCATCCCCGCCACAAACGCGCAATACCTGCGTCCGTCTTACGGCGGCAGCGTCACTGAACGAGCGGTTAACCGGCTGAAGCGAGTTCTTCCTGCCAGATCACGAGCATTTCATCGATGTTTGGAGCGACATCGTGAATCTCGCACTTGGCGAAGGCCTCCCACATGTAGTCCATCTGCATCGCGTCTTTTTGCTCGTCGGAATACAGGGCCTCCGCCGCCTTCACCGGAGTCGGATTGCTCGGTTGGCCTCCGGCCGGCCACGAGAGGTGGTAGGCTCCCTCCGGCGTCGCCATATGTTTGATCAGCTTTTTGGCGAGTTCAGGTTCCGACGGCTCCCTGATGATGGCGGTTCCTTCGATCCACAAGACGCCTTGGTTCAGTCCGTCTCTCGGTTCGGGGACCACCGACAGGACTTGTTTGTACCCGTCCCTCCGAATGGCGTTCGTGGCGTAGGTTCCGGTTCCGATCAGTGTCTTGACCGACCCGTCGAGCAACGCCTTTCGGGCGAGCGTCAGATCGGCGAACAGAGCCCGCGTGTTCTTGAACAGCGCCCGAAAGACCTTGCGAACCTCGTTCAATTCTGCCTGGTCGAGTTCCCTGTAGGGATTGATCCCCGCGTGCAGGACCATCGGCATGATGGGCCAGTCGCCCCAATCCATTAGACCGATTCTGTCACGGTTCTTCGGGTCGAAGCACGGGTCGTAGCTCCGCCACTCCTCGACGGTGCTGTAATCGAGGTTGATGGGCGCTGCGACCCACCCCCACCGGGTCGGCAGACCCGTGATCTTGCCGTCATAGGTGAGCGGGCTGAAGGGGTGCTGGAATTCCGGGTAGAAACTGTCGAATTCTTCCTTGAAGTCATCCGGGTCGAGGAACTCGCAGACACCGGCCGGACCCATGCGCACGATCCAGGGCGAATCGAGCGAGGCAAGGTCGAAGTCGCGGTGTCCGCCCGCGGCGATCTTCGCGAAGGCGCCGGGAGAATCGATGATCAAGTCGAATGCGACCGTGACGTCGTGCTCCTCTTCGAACGGCTTGATGAGTTCGGGCGAATCATAACCTTCCCAGCACATGTAGTTGAGCGTCCCGGCACTCAGTGCCCGCCTGCTTAGCAAACCGCTGCCTACGCCGACGGCTGCGGCGCCACCGATTCCCTTCAGGACGCTGCGGCGACTGGCACTGAATTGGTCGAAAGCACGCCCGCCTGTGGGGTGTCCGTCATGCTTCGTCAATGAACGACTGCGGCATTTGCGGTGCATTGCAACCCTCCCCTTCTCGTGGCCACGATCTCTTGTGAGAGTGGCTCATCCTATTCTTGAGACATGCGCCACCATTCCTGTTTCATACTACACAACGATCCCGTCTGGATCCTGTACCGTGTAGTGGTGTAGGAGCGTCGCGGTCTACGCGGCTTCCGGCAGTATGGGCCGGGACGCTCACGCGGCCACGGGTGACACCTTGATGGGAACACTGTAGCGCGCTGGAGCGATGAATTCGAGGGTCATGTAGCGCTCGGCTCTCGGTGATGATTGAGACTAAGCCAGTGCCCTCGAACCATTCCGCCCGAATCGAACTGTCAACGGCGGCGGGAATATGTACCGGGGCGGCGGCGCTGCCCGAGGGGAGAAGGATGGCGCAGCCGGCCATGGCGGCAAGGAAGAGGGCGGCGGTGAAGTGCCGGCCCCGGCGCCTTGCGACCGGCACTGCGACCTCGGTGTCGGCACGGCTTCCCTGATCGCCGCTTACGGCGGGCCGGCTGCGCAGCAGCATGACGGCCTCTGTGCCAGGCGCCGCTGTCGGGATCGTCGTCCTCGGCATGCATGGAGGCAGCTGCCATCGCGGTCCAAGCCTCACGGTGGTATCCGAGGCGGAGGTTATCGGCGTCGTCTCTTCCCTGGCCAAGGGAGGATACCGTCTAGCTCTCGAAGCAGTGGTTCCTCGTCCTTTGTATCACTCGTGTCACGTGTGAGAGGGGGTACCTCTTCATCTTCGAACCATAGCAGCGTGAGCGTCTGATCCCATGGCTTCAGAAATCGGGCTTGCTCCAGGACCATCCCACCCCGGCGCCAATCGCTGAACCATACATCAGCGGCCACCTCGTCCGGCGCTGTCTCCATGCTGCCTGCGCGCAAACCAGCCGACAGCGTTTCCGGGGGGACCTCCATTCGGGGTAGGATCCAGCCTCCCGCGTCGCGCAGAGTCTTGGACCTCGATGCGTATCGTACAACCCCGTTTTCGGCGAGAACGAAGGCGCATGGCGCATCCATCACCATCGCGTAACGCGAACCAGTGGCAGTCGCCGACGCCAGGAAACCACGTCCAAGTTCGTCGATAGCAGAGAGCCCAATCTGCTCTTCCCGGACCAAAGGCTCGAACAACTGCTTGGGCAACAGCAACTCCGCGGCGAACACGTCACAGAGGACCTCGTTTTTCGGGCGCTTGGCATAGCTCCACCAAGGCATCGACGAATGATCGGAGGGCAGTCCTAAGACAATGTGTGCGATCTCGTGGCAGGCGGTGAACCGCCTGCGCTCCTCACGGTCCTTGTCGTTGACGCAGATAAAATGCTTGCCGTTGCTTTCGAACGAGTAACCTGGCTCGTCGTCCGGCAGGCCAGATTCATGACGCAAGACCCCGCCAATTTGCTGTACGTAAGCCTCAATAGATGGCGGCAGTCCGAGCGAACCGGTTTCTCGCACGAAGGTGCGGGCGCGAAGAACGACCGAGAATTCATCCATCGCCGTTTTCTTCCGACAGGATTCTGCGCACCCTAGCAAGCAGCTGTGCGTAGTTGGGCCGGGCGCTGCCGCGGAATGCTGCGCCGGCTGCGGCCGCGAACACGTCATAGGTCACGGTCGGATCGTTCAACACCTCGACCACCAGCTCCTGTGCGGTTTCGGGGTGCGCCGCCAGGAAGCGAAGCATTTCGGCCTCGCGCCGATCCGCCTTCAGCGCACGGATGAGCCTGACCAGCACATCGTCCGACGGCGCCGCCTTTTCGCTTTGCTCAAGGCGGTAGATGTAGGCGTGGTCAGTGTCAGCGAGCTGGGCGAGCTCGCGCAGCGACAGGCCCCGTCGCTCCCGCAGATGCTGGAGGAGAAACCCCAGCCCGTTTTTTTTCATCCGCGCTCCCTTGATATCAGTCGTCGACATCCCTAAGTGTTGTCTGAATAGACAACTAGCCCCCGAGGCGTGGCCGGTGGCTTGGTTTTCTCGTCGAGCATGCGCGTTTCCATGTTGTCGTCATAGACAACCGGGGGGCCGGTGGCAACGGTCGAATGCGCAAGCCTGCGGTTGACATCGGGGCTCATGACGAAAGGAACGGCAATGTCGGCAAACCAACTGGAAGTCTTTGTACACCTGCCGGGTAAGCGCCCGCAGGTGGTAACCACCGAACCCGGGGTGACTCTTCGCGCTCTCCTGTCTCGATTCGAAGTCGAGAACAATGGGACGGGCGATATCCTGGTTTTCGTCGGTGAATGCGACGACGCTCTCAAGGCGCTGGACGGCGGCGAGAATGGCTCGGACACGCATGTCCCGGCCGACCTCGACCGCACTCTCGACGACCTCGATCTGGATAAGCATCGCCATATTCACTGTCACTGTTGCCCAGAAGTCGAGACCGCCGTCCACTTCTCCGGCAAGGAGCTGAATCGCAAATTTTCGCCGGCGACCACGATCGAAGTGGCGACTCGATGGTCCCGCATGAATTTGCGCCTCGATGCGGCGGCCGCATCAGAATTCGTTCTGCAGCTCTCCGGTACGATGGAACAACCCCGCCCGAGTCAGCATCTGGGCGAACTCGTGCAAGGAGGCGAATGCACCCTGTCCTTCGAACTCGTCAAAGAAATGACGCCGCAGGGCTAGTTGCATGCAGTCGCCGTCCCAGCGCCTCTTCGAAGCCGATCTTCAGTCCGCTGAGTTCCGCAGCGGCGCTCTCAAAGGATATTGGGGCGTCGCTGCGCAGGACTGGCCGCAGATGATCCTCTGGATCGGTGCGGCACCTAGAACGTGCGCCCCGGACCGATACTACGTAGCCCTCGATCTTGAGGGTTACCGCGCCTCGGCGCCGACGGGGACTTTCTGGGATCCGGCAACTAAGACCATGCTCGATGCCGCAAGGCGACCGAAAGGCAAGGCTGATTCTCGTTTCGCCAAGGTGTTCCGGACAGACTGGAATAAGGGACGGGCCTTCTATCATCCATATGACCGTGTGGCTGCAGAAGGGCATCCCGACTGGCGGACCCAGCAACCGCGTCTCGTCTGGGCATCGGAACGCACCATCGTCGACTACCTGGAGGAAATTTGCTCCCTCTTGAATTCGGATGACTACGTTGGCGTCTGAACCCGTGCTCGAAAAAATCTCCCTGTCCGTCTGGCTATGGGCTCATCTGCTCACCGACCTGAGGCGTCGTGGTGACCGGAGGCGCGAAAGCGGCGCATTTCTTCTCGGTCACAGCGATGGCCCACGCGGCCGCATTACGACCTACGTGTGTTACGACGATCTGGATCCGGATGCCCTCAAGTCTGGCGCCGTCACCTTTCATGCGAAGGGATATGCCGCTCTCTGGCAGGTCTGCCGTGAGAAGGCTCTTGAGGTGCTGGCCGACGTCCATACCCATCCCGGCAGCTGGGTCGAGCAAAGCTCGATCGATCGGCGACACCCGATGGTGCCGATAGTCCACCATACGGCGCTCGTCGTGCCGTGCTACGGGCAGGCCTCGCGTTGGTCGCTCAAGGGGGTCGGCGTCTACGAGTATCTCGGTGATTTCAAATGGGCCACGCACAACCGCGCCGGCAGGCCGAAACGTGTTTCCCTCAGTCTTTGGTGACACGGCATGAAGGATGGAACCTCGGATTTCTCGCGAATATCCAAGCTGTTTGCCGACCGGGATTCGCTTCCGACCCAGGAAGGGCTTACGAAACGGCAACAATTCGCGGTGACGCTCGTCTGTGGCCCTGACGTTATCGCATCCTACATGTCGCAGCTCTCGGTGCTCACTGCCGCCAAGATTGCTACCCGTTGCTTTCCCGGGGCCGTGTGGGTCGTGCTGCCTGCAGAGGGTGACGGTGCTCCCTCGTTGCTGTGGCCGGACCTGAAGGATCGCCCCTCCTTTGGCGCATTGCTCCGTCAAATTGTTGTTCGGCGCGTGGGTTGCGCGCCGATCGGCGCGATAAGCTATTGAAATGGCGTGATACTGGGGGTCAAAATTGCACGCCGAACAACAGTAGCGTGTTGAACCACCTGAGGGAGGAGGCACTCATGGATCTTGATGGATTGCGAGAGGTCATCAAGGCATGTCTAACAACAGTTCAACCATGATTCCCGGTTGAGCCCAGCGCCAAGGTGTTGACCGGCGCGTGAATTGGACGCCGATCGGCTCTCTAACTTGTTGATTTCACATGATCCACTGGGGTCAGGGTTGGATGCCGAACAACAACCCGGCCAGGAATTCGCCTTCATTCCCAAGGGCGGGGGCTACCTCCTCGTTCTCAGTCCCACAATCCAAGACCTGCGCGGCATCGCCAAGGGCGCCTGCACCGACAACTACCGCGATCGCAAGAACCGCTACTGACGTGCGTTATCGACACGACCCCCGGATCGAGTGAGTGATCGGCTCGCCTGTCGGGGAGAGCGTTGCCCAGCACCACGCAGAGCAGGATGCCCGGCTGGTTCCGACCATAGTGCAGC
The DNA here is from genome assembly GCA_965262755.1 of Alphaproteobacteria bacterium. Classification (GTDB taxonomy): domain Bacteria; phylum Pseudomonadota; class Alphaproteobacteria; order UBA828; family UBA828; genus WTGU01. Next base: position 5,546,115 of record OZ253557.1, read on the forward strand.
TCGAGCTCGCGAGGTGGCTCACCCGCGAACGTGGCGAGATTAGCCTTCGCTCCCCTTGGCGCCGCCCGGCTGCTTGGCCGCGAAGGCCTGTCGCACGAGCTTCATCGCGTAAGGAACCTGGCGGGCGTTATCCACCTCCAGCTGGACGTCGCCGTTGCCCCAGAGCCCGAGATTGGTGATGTCGGCGGCAAGCCCGCGCGGGTCGGAGATGTCGTCGAAGCGCATGTTGAGACTGAGCAGGAGCCGGCGCTTCTGGGGCACGATGTCTGTGAAGTTGGTCTGCGTCTTGTAGGCGACGTAGTGCCTCGTGAACTCTTCGCGGACCTCCGGCGCGAGGCCGAGGATCTCCTGCCTGACCGCCTCGAAGAGGTCGTGCATCGGCGCGCCGGGACGCAGATGCGGGTGATGCTCGATGGCGTAGCGGCCGGCGCCGGCACGCGGGGTCCTGTACGGCTCAAGGACACGGACGGGGAGGACCGGACGCTTCCAGATCCCGACCGCATCGTCAGCGAGACGCGCGCTGCGGACGCGGATGGCATCGCCGTCCCAGCGCTCCGCCTGCCGCAGATCGGCGTTCAACCGCAGCGGGCTGTCGCGGTATCCCTTCCCGGCATCGCGCTTGTCGCGGAACGGCCTGTTGCCCATCTCCGTGTTGAAGGCGGTGAGGGTCAGGTTGCCCAGCGTATGGCGGAGGCTCTGCCAGGTCTGCGCCCAATCGGGCCCGAGCTCGGCCTTCCACGTGTCCGGCAGGCGTTCGCCCTGCGGCATGATGTGATCGACCGTATAAGGCGAGAGAGGCACGCGCTCTTTCCGTCCGTCGTTCTCGAGCCGCTCGAGCAGGGCATCGCAGTGTCTGAAGCGGTACATGTTGCGGCTCACGAGCTCGGCGCGGAAGGTCTCGTCCGAGGGGAAGGCGGAGCCGTCCGGGAGGCACAGGAAGTACGCCCGGACGCTCTCCACATATCGCTCCGGATCGACGGAGCGCGAAGCCGTTGCGAAGACCGGCGGCGGCGCGGCGGGCCGGTAGCCACAGACCGCGCGGCGCATCACATAGGCGGTGACCAACCGGGTCAGGGTGAGAAGGTCGTGCCTGGAGAGACGCTTTCCGGCGTAGTCGCCGTAGAGGTGGAGGAGGAAGGGCCAGACCGGCTTCATGTCGAGGCAGGCGAGCTCTGCAAAGGCCTCGGCGAGCCCCGCATCGGCTTCCTCGCCGAGCACCATGGCGCGGTAATGATCGGCACAACCGCGTAAATCGGCGCTGAGCGCCTCGGGACCGGCGTCCTCGACCCGGCGCGAGCGGGCATGGGTCTTGAAGGCCGCGTATTCCTCCCCCTGCTTCGGGACCTCTCCCGTCCTCAGCGTCAGGAAGTCGCGGATGAACACATCGAAGTGTTCTTCCCCGTGGCGTTCGAAGCCGCGTTCGATGGGCCGCAGGTGGTCGGTGTAGAGCCGTTCCTGGCGTTCCCGGTCGAGCGGCATCAGGATGAAGTTACCGACCATGTCGGCGCAGGTGAGGTCCCGGCCGCAGGTGTTCATGGTCTCGAAGATTCGGTACGGGTTGTCTTCGCCCTCCTTGAGCTGGAAGGCGACGATGCGGAGCTTGCGCAGGCCCGCGCAGAGCGCCGAGACGTCCGGGCCGAGCTGCTTGATGCGTGTCTCGAAGAACGCGAGGGCATCTGTGATGCGCGATGACGGCTCGGCCGGCAGGGGGCGGTCGTGGATCAGCGCCAGCAGGGTCTCCGCATCCCCCGGCTTGAGCACCAGGCGGTAGTGCTGGTCACCCTTGCCGAAGGGGTTGACGAGATACTCGCTCCCGATCTGGTCGGGCCCGAAGCCGTCCGGCGCGGTGCCCTCTTCCAGATGCCGGGAGAGCACCTTGAGGATCAGGGTGATTGTGGTCAGGCGCTGCTGGCCGTCATAGACCATAAAGGGCGCCCAGTGGGCGTTGAGGGGATCGACGGCGGCGACGTACATGATGGGTCCGAGGAAGTGCTCGCGCACGTCCTGGCGCTCGCCGGCGTCGAGGATGTCGTCCCAGAGCTGGCGGCAATGCCGCTTCGTCCAGGCGTATCTGCGCTGGTTGACGGGGATGCGGAACTGCGGCGACTGCCGGATGAAGTCGAGGAGGAGGGTTTCCGAGGTGCGCATGGGATGCTCCGGGTCAGTGGGACGCGGCCCGGGCCCACTCCGGGCTAACCGGGACCGCATCCCACCCAACGCTCCACGCGACTCCTGGCGATGTGAAAGCACCAGCTCGGGGCATCGGCGTTGCCTGGCGATCGAACCGACCCTCGTTGGCATCGAGCACGGCATGCGCAGTGCCCGGAACGATCGACCGAGCGCACCTGGCTACAGCTCGGGGTCCTCATCGGCACCATCCAACGGCACGAATGCCGGAACGACGATCTGCGTCTGGTCTTCAGGGAGTTCCCGATCCTCGGGCCGGAATCGGCGGTGGCGTCTCGCGCGGCGCCGGCGTCACGGGCGCAAGGCCCCTGATCGGACTGTCTGTCGTCGTCGATCCGGGGAAGAGTTACCCGGGCGCGCTATGCAACAAGCAACGTTGCATTCCAACTCGACGTCGACGCACTCAAAGGCTTGAAGGCGCAATCTCCGGCGCGCCGTTCAACCTGGGGGACGCCAATCCTTACCGCGGTCTCTTTCGAGGGAGCTACAGTGTTTCTGTTACACTGCCGAGCACCTGCGACTCGCAAACAACCCAGGAGAACACGCCCATGGCCAGCGAACCGTCATCGCCCCGGATAGATGAAACCACATTGACGAAGGGACAGCGCCGCAAACTCAATGCCCTGAGAAAATCAGTCGGCGATGCGATTGGAGAGCAGGCGTTCGTGGAGTGGCTTGCCGCGCAGTCCTCGAGCAAGGACAGCAATGACGAGAACGCGGCATTGATCGTGGACACGCTTTGGCCACTCGTTCAGCAGGGCAATCTGGCTATCCCGCGCGGCGGCTATCTCATCCGGCGCGGACGCGGACGAATCATCGTCGACAGGGTCAGGGCATAGTGTACTGCAATCCGATAGAATCATCGCAACTGCTGCCCGGTCTCCTGGACTTCGACCAATACGCACTCCACTACCCACTTTAGAGCGGCAACCGCCGTCGCACACGCCAGCACTCTGCTGCCGGCGTTACGGCCGCCTCCGTTCCTTCGTCCACCTGAAATCTCCACGCTTTCGCAGGAATATCACGCAATCCTGTTTCAGATTGTTGATCGGCCTGGCGAAGTGGAGGATTACTCCAAGTTAGGTACCCATACTCACTTTCGTCGCGTCATTCCGGGACGAAGTAGACTCCGTCCCGGAGACCGTTCTCGCTGGACTTTAGAGTATCAGAATGATGATCGTTAAGAGAATCATGCCATAGATCGACACGCTGATCTGCATTCAATGCGCTTTCCGGATTCCCCAAAACATCCATCGGGTCATATTGACTTTAGCAGGTTCTAGAGTGTTGTTCGGCACGGGGGTTCGGCGCCGATTTGCACTGTAACCTATTGAGAAGGCTAGACTCTGGGGGGTCAAATTTCGAAGCTTAACAACACTTGGGCCGCACCCGCGCCTCTCTCTTCCTATTCTCGCGGCTCTCCCGGTAGAAGACGCAGTCGGCGTGGTGCTGCGGACGGTTGCCGCCCTGCAGGACGCGCCACGTGTATGGCGCGCCGGGGAAAGAGCCTCGCATCGGCGCTCTCGGACGTTCGCGAAGTGCTCCGCGAGGACGACCGGCACATCGCGGCGAGCCTGGCGGGGCAGCGCGAGGGCGAGGACGAACGGGCGCGCGAGGATCGCATCGCCCGTCTACTTGACGATCCCGAACAGCTCAAGAATCTGCGGAGGCAACGCGCGGAGCGCAAGGAGGCTCACAGACGGGAGGAGCGGCGGCACAAGGGCCGATATCAGAGGCGCGGCATGAGCATGTAGCCCGGCCAGGAACGGGCAACATCTGTCACGGGTCGTTCCTCCGCTACTTTGCCTTCGGGGTCTTGCCCCCCGAGCCATGCTCGGCCACAACAGCGGCGGCATCGGGGAGACGAGCGCGCCATGAGCAACGGCGACCTGAACTGGATCTCGAACTACATCTGGGGCATCGCCGACGACGTGCTGCGCGACCTCTACGTGCGTGGCAAGTACCGCGACGTGATCCTACCGATGACCGTGCTGCGCCGGCTGGACGCGGTGCTGGAAGACGGCAAGAGGGCCGTCCTCGACATGAAGGCCACTCTCGATAAGGCCGGCGTGGTGGAGCAGGACGCAGCGCTGCGCCAAGCGGCGGGGCAGGCCTTCTACAACGCCTCCCCGTTCACCCTGCGCGACCTGCGCGCCCGTGCGAGCCGCCAGCAGCTCGAGGCTGACTTCCGCGCCTGGCTCGACGGGTTTTCGTCCAACGTGCAGGACATCCTCGACAGCTTCGAGTTCCGCAACCAGATCCCCCGCCTCTCCAAGGCCGATGCGCTCGGCACGCTGATCGAGAAGCTCACCTCGCCCGACATCAACCTGAGCCCCGACCCGGTGATGAACGCCGACGGCAGCGTGCGCCACCTCGGCCTCGACAACCACGGCATGGGCACGATCTTCGAGGAGCTGGTGCGCCGCTTCAACGAGGAGAACAACGAGGAGGCGGGCGAGCACTGGACCCCGCGCGACGCCGTGCGGCTGATGGCGAAGCTCGTCTTCCTGCCCATCGCCGACGAGATCGAGTCCGGCACCTATCTGCTCTACGACGGCGCCTGCGGCACCGGCGGCATGCTGACCGTGGCCGAGGAGACCCTGCAGGAGCTCGCCGCCGAGCGCGGCAAGCAGGTCTCCACCCACCTGTATGGCCAGGAGATCAACGCCGAGACCTACGCCATCTGCAAGGCCGACCTGCTGCTCAAGGGGGAGGGCGAGGCCGCCGACAACATCGTGGGCGGGCCCGAGCACTCCACGCTCGCCAGCGACGCCTTCCCGTCCCGCGAGTTCGACTTCATGCTCTCCAACCCGCCCTACGGCAAGAGCTGGAAGACCGACCTCGAGCGCATGGGCGGTAAGAAGGACATGCGCGACCCCCGCTTCGCGATCGAGCATGGCAACGACCCGGAATACTCCCTGGTCACCCGCTCCAGCGACGGCCAGATGCTGTTCCTCGTCAACAAGCTCTCCAAGATGAAGCAACGCTCCAAGCTCGGTAGCCGCATTGCTGAGGTGCACAACGGCAGCTCTCTCTTCACCGGCGACGCCGGCCAGGGCGAGAGCAACATCCGCCGCTGGATCATCGAGAACGACTGGCTGGAGGCGATCGTCGCCCTGCCGCTCAACATGTTCTACAACACCGGCATAGCCACCTACGTGTGGGTGCTGACCAACCGCAAGCCCGCGCATCGCGAGGGCAAGGTGCAGCTGATCGACGCCACCGGCTGGCACCGGCCGCTCCGCAAGAATCTCGGCAAGAAGAACTGCGAGCTTGGCGAGGCAGACATCGCCCGCGTCTGCGATACCTTCCTCGCCTTCGAGGAGAGCGAGCAGAGCAAGATCTTCGACAACGCCGCCTTCGGCTACTGGAAGGTAACGGTCGAGCGGCCGCTCCGCATCAAGCAGGCGGACCCGAACCGCGCCTACAAGGCCGCCGAGATCAAGTTACTCAAGGAACACGGCACGCGTAGCGAGACCGCGCCGCCCGTCATCAGGCGCATTCACAAGCGTGGCACCGAGGCCGACCCGATGCGCGGCCTGTCCCCGGCCACCTTGGGCGGCAGGCCGGCCGTGGTGGAGTACGAGCCCGACACCGACCTGCGCGACACCGAGCAGATTCCGTTACAGGAGGAGGGCGGCATCGACGCCTTCCTGCGTCGCGAGGTCCTGCCCTACGCCGCAGACGCCTGGTACCAGCCCGACAGCGTGAAGACCGGCTACGAGATCAGCTTCAACCGCTACTTCTACAAACCCCAGCCCATGCGCACGCTGGAGGAGATCCGCGCCGACATCCTGGCGCTGGAGAAGGAGACTGCGGGTCTTCTGGATGATGTGCTCGTTGGGGGAAATTGAGCATGGCCACGCAACGCTACTCCGTCACGCCGCAGTCCATCGATACGCTGCTTGCCTGGGTGAAGTCCGGAGAGATCGCCGTACCAGAGATTCAGCGCCCCTTCGTATGGGACGCCACCAAGGTCCGCAATCTCTTGGACTCCCTCTATCAAGGCTATCCGGTGGGCTATCTCATCGCCTGGCAGAATCCATCCGTACGGCTCAAGGACGGGTCCAAGTCTTCAGGTAAACGTATCCTGATCGACGGCCAGCAGAGAGTGACAGCGCTCATGGCCGCTCTTCTCGGGCGGGAAGTTCTGACCAAGGACTATGAGACCGTCACCATACGTATTGCTTTCCACCCCATCGAGGAGCGTTTCGAGGTTTCGAACCCTGCTATCCGAAAGGACTCAGCCTGGATTCCCGATATCGCAACCGTGTTCGATCCTAATGTGAGTTTGACCAAGCTCACCCGCGAATATGCAGAGCGAAACGCGGATGCCGATCAAGACGAAGTTTCATTGGTATTGGAGAGGGTACGCAAGATCACCAACAACCATGTCGGCGTGATCAATCTCGACGAAGACCTCGATATCGAGACGGTGACCGAGATCTTCATCCGGGTGAACTCGGCAGGCGCGTCGCTCAGTCAAGCCGACTTCGCGATGTCCAAGATCGCGGTGAACGAGACGCATGGCGGCAATATGCTGCGCAAGGCTATCGACTACTTCTGCCACCTCGCCGTCGCACCGGAATTCTTCCCGCGCATAGAGAAGTCGGACAAGGAATTTGCTGCATCAGAGTTCCTTCCGAAGATGCGATGGCTCAAGGACGTCAACGACGATCTCTACGATCCCACCTATACGGACATGCTTCGAGTGGCGTTCACGTCGGAATTCCGGCGCGGCAAGCTGCAGGACCTGGTCGCGCTGCTGTCCGGCCGCAATTTCGAGACCAGGCAATACGAAGACGAGATCGCCGAGGACGCGTTCGCCCGGTTGAAGACCGGCATCTTCAACTTCATGAACAAGACTCACTTCGACCGGCTGACGATGATCATACGCTCGGCCGGTTTCGTCACGTCGAAGCTGATCGGCAGCCAGAACGCCGTCAACTTCGCCTACATCCTGTATCTGCGCGGCCGGGCCGAGGGGATGCCGGCCGCCGACATCGAGCGCCTCGTTCGGCGCTGGTACGTCATGTCGCTGTTGCTCAGACGATACTCGGGCTCCCCGGAGACGACCTTCGACTTCGACATCCGGCAGATCGACGCCCGCGGGCTCGGCAGGTATTGCGAGGCCGTGATCGATGCCGAGCTACCGGAGAGCTTCTGGGCGACACTGCTGCCGCAGGAGCTGGCCACCTCATCGACGGCCAGCCCGTACTTCCTCGTCTATCAGGCGGCGCAGGTGAAGCTCGGCGACCCCGGCTTCCTCTCCCGCGACATCACCGTTCACGACCTCCTGCTGAACCGCAGCGATGTGCATCACGTCTATCCGCGCAGCCACCTCAAGGGGCTGGGACTCTCCCGCAGCCGCTACAACCAGATCGCGAACTTCGTGCTGGCGCAGAGCGAGATCAACATCGCCATCGGCGGCAAGCCGCCCGAGGTCTACTTCGGCGAGCTTGCTGAGCAGTGCAATGGAGGCGCCAAGAAGTACGGCGGCATCACCGACATCGAGCCGATGCGCGCCAACCTCCGCCGGAGCTGCGTACCCGAATACCTGCTGGACGGCCGTATCCCTGACTACGATGAGTTCCTGGAGCAGAGGCGCGTCCTGATGGCGCAGAAGGTCAAGACATATTTCGAAGGTCTCTGAGGTGCGCGCTCTCAAACCGTATCCCACCTACAGGGAGAGTGGCGTTCCTTGGCTTGGAGAAGTGCCGACTCATTGGCAAGTGCAAAAACTGCGCCACATCCTTCGATCCACGAGTAAGCGCTACCGTCCCGAGTTGCCCTTGCTTTCCGTGGTGCGCGAGAAGGGAGTAATAGTTCGAAATATTTCGAATAAGGATGAAAATCATAATGTTATTCCTGATGATTTGACGAACTATAAGGTCGTCTATAAATTCCAGTTCGCCATGAATAAGATGAAGGCATGGCAGGGATCATATGGCGTTTCTGAGCACCTTGGGATCGTCAGCCCCGCTTATTTTGTCTTCGATATACGAAGCGTTGGCCCTACCTATTTTCACAGAGCCATTAGATCCAGAGCTTATGTGCCTTACTTTGCACGAGCTTCTGACGGTGTACGAATCGGGCAATGGGATCTGTCGATAAATGCAATGCGGGGAATCCCATTCCTAGCTCCACCGTTCCCCGAGCAAACTGGCATGGTCCGCTTCCTTGATCACGCCGACCGGCGCATTCGGCGCTACATCCGTGCCAAGGAGAAGCTGATCGCGCTGCTGGAAGAGCAGAAGCAGGCCATCATCCACCAGGCCGTCACGGGCCGGATCGATGTCCGCACCGACCAGCCCTACCCGGCCTACAAGTCCTCCGGCGTCGAGTGGCTGGGGGACGTGCCAGCGTTTTGGGACGTTCTGCGTGTGAAGCAGGTTGCGCAGATACTAAGGGGAAAGTTCACTCACCGGCCACGGAATGACCCATCCCTTTATGATGGAGCGTACCCGTTTATTCAGACAGGTGAGGTGGCTCGTGCTGAGAAGGCCATCACGAACTACCGACAAACGCTGAATGACCGAGGGCTCGCGGTGAGCCAGATGTTTCCTGCCGGAACGTTGGTAATGACCATCGCTGCGAACATTGGTGATGTCGCAGTGCTCGACTTTGAGGCGTGTTTCCCAGATAGCGTTGTTGGATTTATTCCTGGAAAGGCGATTGAGCGTGATTTTCTCTACTACATGTTTAAGGCGATGAGGTCTGAACTGCTGCGGGAAGCACCAGTGAATACACAAGGAAACCTCAATGTCGAGCGGATTGGTTCCAGAGAAATTGTGCTCCCTTCCATAAGCGAGCAACAGTCAATTTGCAGACAAATCAATGAAGGTACAGATAAGCTAGCTTCGGCAACTAGCGTGGCGAGACGCGAGATTGAGCTCCTACGCGAATACCGCACGCGCCTCATCGCCGATGTCGTGACCGGCAAGCTCGACGTACGCGAGGCGGCGGTGGCGGTGGCGGAGGTCGATCCCCTCGCCGACGACGAGGAGGATGATGATTCGCTCGACACAGGCGACGCGTCCCCGCTCGACGACGGTCAAGAGACGGCGGAGGTCGTGGCCTGACCATGCCGCCGCCTGCTGAGCCGAAGATCTACCACATCGTCCATGTGGACCGGCTGGAATCGATCGTCGCAGACGGCGCCCTCTGGTCCGATGCGGCGCTGCAACGCCACGCGCGGCCGGGAACGACCATCGGCATGAGCACGATCAAGCAGCGACGGTTGAGCAATCCGGTGAAGTGTCGCCCCGGTCTCAACGTCGGCGACTGCGTGCCATTCTACTTTTGCCCGCGCTCCGTCATGCTCTACCTGATCTACAGGGCCAATCATCCCGAACTCGACTACCGCGGCGGCCAGGGCCCCATCGTGCATCTGGAAGCCGACCTCCACGAGGCGGCGAACTGGGCCGAGCGGCACGAACGCCGATGGGCCTTCACTCTCTCCAACGCCGGCTCGCGCTATTTCCAGGACCGCTGCGACCTGGCCCAATTGGGCGAGATCGACTGGGACGCCGTTCAGGCACGGAATTGGCAGGGTCGCACTGACGCAAAGCAGGCGGAGTTCCTGGTAGAGCACTCGTTCCCGTGGACGCTGGTCCGACGCGTCGGGGTGCGTTCCGTGAGCATACATGAACAGGCGACGGCGGCCATGCGGGAAGCGGATTACCGGCCTGATGTCGAGTTAAGGCGGGAGTGGTACTATTGATGACGCGGAGGGGGCGCCGATGATTCGCTTCACAACCGGCGATATCCTTGCCGAAGACGCCGAGGCCCTGGTCAACACGGTCAACTGCGTCGGCGTGATGGGGCGCGGGATCGCGCTTCAGTTCAAGAAGGCGTTCCCCGAGAACTTCCGCGTCTATGCCGACGCCTGCGCGCGTGGCGAGGTCCAGCCCGGCCGCATGTTCTTGTTCGAGACGCGGCAGCTCACCAATCCTCGCTACATCATCAACTTCCCGACCAAGCGGCATTGGCGCGGCAACAGCCGGATCGAGGATATCGACGCGGGGCTCAAGGACCTCGTGATGGTGATCCGCGAGCACCATATTCACTCGATCGCCGTGCCGCCGCTCGGCAGCGGTCTCGGCGGCCTCGACTGGAGCGACGTGCGCCCGCGCATCGAGAAGGCACTGCACGGCTTCAATAACCTGGATGTCGTCGTCTTCGAGCCGAGGGGCGCGCCGGCGGCGGAGAGGATGGTGCAGGGCCAAGATGTCCCCAAGATGACAGCAGGTCGGGCGGCGCTTGTCGGGCTGATGGACCGCTACCTGAACGGTCTGCTCGACCCCTTCGTTACCCTGCTGGAAGTCCACAAGCTGATGTACTTCATGCAGGTCGCAGGCCAGCCTCTGAAGCTGAGTTACGCGAAGGGGCCCTATGGCCCGTATGCCGAGAACCTGAGGCACGTCCTCAATGCAGTGGAGGGGCACTTCATATCGGGATACGGCGACGGCGGCGACCGGCCTGACAAGCAGTTGGAGCTCGTCCCCGGAGCCGTGGAGGACGCCAGAGCGTTCTTGGGGTGCTCCCTCGATACCCGGGAGCGCTTCGACAGGGTGACGGACCTCGTCGACGGGTTCGAATCTGCCTTCGGCCTCGAGTTGCTCTCGACGGTGCACTGGGTGCTGGTGCACGACAATCCCGCGTCGCAGGATGACCTCATCGCGTTGACCTACGCGTGGAACGAGCGCAAGAGGCGCTTCTCGCCCCGGCAGATCGGGCTGGCGGCGGATGTACTGAGGGAGAAGGGCTGGACGGACGCCCACTTGGCTGCCCCCCATCAATGACAACCGATACGAGCGAGAAGGGCCTCGAACGCCTGATCTGCACGGCGCTCGCCGGCCACCCCTGCGATCCGCCGCCGGCGGGCACCTTGGCCGAGCCCCGAGCCGCCTACGGCGGTGTGGGCTGGAGCCCCGGCAGCTATCACGACTACGACCGCGAGTACTGCGTCGATCTCACCCAGCTTGCCGCCTTCCTCCGCGCCACGCAGCCCGAGGCCGCCGAGGCTCTGGCGCTGGGCGAGGACGGGCCGACGCGGCGCAAGTTCCTGGCGCGGCTGCAGGGCGAGGTCTCGAAGCGGGGCACCAGCGAGGTGCTGCGCCACGGCATTAGGCACGGCGCGCTCGACCTGGAGCTGTTCTACGGCACCCCCTCGCCCGGCAACGAGCAGGCCACGGAACGCTTCCAGCAGAACCGCTTCACTGTCACCCGGCAGCTTCGTTACAGCCGCGACGAAAGCCAGAGGGCGCTGGATATCGGCCTCTTCATCAACGGCCTGCCGGTCTTCACCTTCGAGCTGAAGAACACCCTCACCAAGCAGAAGGTGGAGGACGCGGTCTGGCAGTACAAGAAGGACCGCACCCCGCGCGAGAAGCTGTTCGAACTCGGCCGCTGCGTGGCCCACTTCGCGTTGGACGAGAACGAGGTGCTCTTCTGCACCCACCTCAAGGGCAAGGCGTCCTGGTTCCTGCCCTTCAACCGCGGTTGGAACGACGGTGCCGGCAACCCGCCCAACCCGAGCGGGATCAAGACCGACTATCTGTGGCGCGAGGTGCTCGCGCGAGAGAGCCTGACCCACATCCTGGAGAATTACGCCCAGCTGGTGGAGTCTCGGGACGAGAAGACGGGCAAGAGGAAGCGGACCCAGATCTGGCCGCGCTACCATCAGCTCGACGTGGTGCGACGACTGCTCGCCGATGTAGCGGCGCACGGTGCGGGCCGGCGCTACCTGATCCAGCACTCGGCGGGCAGCGGCAAGAGCAATTCCATCGCCTGGCTGTCTCATCAGCTGATCGGGCTCGCGAAAGACGGCGCCTCGGTCTTCGATTCCATCATCGTGGTCACCGATCGGCGCATCCTCGACAAGCAGATCAACGACACGATCAAGCAGTACGCTCAGGTCGGCGCGACGGTGGGCCATGCCGCGCGCTCCGGCGACCTGCGCCGCTTCATCGAGGCCGGCAAGAAAATCATCATTTCGACGGTCCAAAAATTCCCCTTCATCCTCGATGAGATCGGCGACCAGCAGCGCGGGCGGCGCTTCGCCATCATCATCGACGAGGCTCATTCCAGCCAGGGCGGGCGCACCAGCGCGGCGATGGCGCAAGCGCTCTCCGAGGCCGGTGCGGAGGGGGAGGACGAAACCTTCGAGGACCAGATCAACCGGCTGATGGAGGCACGCAAGCTGCTCCCCAACGCGAGCTACTTCGCCTTCACCGCGACGCCCAAGAACAAGACGCTGGAGATTTTCGGCGAGCCGGAGCCGCAGTCCGACGGCCCGGTCAAGCATCGCGCCTTCCACAGCTACACCATGAAGCAGGCGATTCAGGAGGGCTTCATCCTGGACGTGCTGGCGCACTACACGCCGGTGATGAGCTACTACAAGCTCGCCAAAACGGTCGAGGACGACCCGGAGTTCGACGTCAACAAGGCGCAGAAGAAGCTGCGGCGCTACGTCGAGGGCCACGACCACGCGATCCGCCTCAAGGCCGAGATCATGGTGGACCACTTCCACGAGCAGGTGCTGGCCAAGAACAAGATCGGCGGCCAGGCGCGGGCGATGGTGGTCACCAACGGGATCGAACGCGCGATCCAGTACTTCCATGCCATCCGCGACTACCTGGCGGAGCGCAAGAGCCGCTACCAGGCGATCGTGGCTTTCTCCGGCGACCACGAGTTCGGCGGCGCGAAGGTGAGCGAGGTGTCGCTGAACGGTTTTTCCTCTGGCCGGATCGCAGAGAAGATCCAGGAGGACCCGTATCGCTTCCTCGTGTGCGCGGACAAGTTCCAGACCGGCTACGACGAGCCCCTGCTGCACACAATGTACGTGGACAAGACCCTCTCCGGCATCAAGGCGGTGCAGACCCTGTCACGCCTCAACAGGGCGCATCCGAAGAAGAGCGATGTTTTCGTGCTGGATTTCTTCAACGACGCCGGGACCATTGGCGACGCCTTCGCAGACTTCTATCGCGCAACGATCCTCTCCGACGAGACTGACCCCAACAAGTTGCACGACCTGCAGGCGGACCTCGACGGCGCCCAGGTCTACACGCCCGAGCAGATCGACGACTTCGTGCAGCGCTACCTGGGCGGCGCCGAGCGCGAGCAGCTCGATCCGATCCTCGACGCCTGCGTGGCGATCTATAAGCGCGATCTGGACGAAGACGGGCAGGTTGATTTCAAGGGCAAGGCCAAGGGCTTCGTGCGAACCTACGCCTTCCTGTCATGCGTCCTGCCCTACACCAACCCCGCCTGGGAGACGCTCTCGATCTTCTTGAACTTCTTGGTCTCGAAGCTACCGGCCCCGCAGGAGGAAGATCTCTCCAAGGGCATTCTCGACGCCATCGACATGGACAGCTACCGGGTCGAGAAGCGGGCAGTGCAGAAGATCATGCTGCCCGACGAGGATGCCGAGGTCGACCCGGTGCCACCCGCTGGCGTTGGTCACAAGGCTGATCCCGAGATGGATCGGCTCTCCAGCATCATCCGAGAGTTCAACGGCCTCTTCGGCGGTATCCAGTGGGAGGATGCCGACCGCGTTGCCCAGCTTATCACCGAGACCATTCCAGCTCGGGTGGCTGCGGACACCGCATTCAGGAACGCTCAGCAGAATTCAGACAGAGAGAACGCCCGCATCGAGCACGACAAGGCTTTGCTGCACGTGATGACCTCCATGATGAAAGACGACAACCAGCTGTTCAAACAGTTCATGGACAATGACAGCTTCAATCGCTGGATGACGGATCGCGTGTTTGGGTTTTCCTACGAGAATGTGGAGCGCGCTAACCCAAGTATCGTTGCCGGATGAACTGATGAGGCAACCGCTGTTTCTTGTCGTCCGGACTGCGGCAGCGGGTCTCCGCACCACGATGCGCTCTGATGGAACTCGCCGGCGAGAGCGTCGACACTTTCCGCTTGTCCGTCCCCTGCCGCATCATGGAGAACACGGCCGCCAATGAGGGACTGTCCCCCGCGGCAGACGTCGTCTGTGTGTTGACCGGCGTCGAATGTTGACCCCTCACAGTCACGCAATATCAACAGTGTGCCGTGGAAAGGCACCGTCCCTCAGCGGGTGCGAATCCCGCCCGGCAACTGTCGCTCCAGCCGGTAGCAATCGGAGCGGGCGATGGAGGTAACGACATAGCCTGAAGCACTTCGGTGAAACGGGCCGCCTTGGGCGGCCTAGCGACCATACGGGCCGCAACGCGAGTGAACGCCGAGCAGGCCTCGAAACGCGTAATGCGGAAGCCGACCCGCCTGTTTTTCGGGGAAGGCTGCCACGGGCCGGGAAGTGAGCGACATACGCACCGGCCGGTTCCGCCGGGGTAGTGGCGGCGGCACGCATGGAAGAGGGGGGCGGGAGCAACACGGGAAGCCCTGTCGGTGGAGCGCACATTCCAACCGGAACCCCGCGAGGGGCAGGCCGGGCCGGCAGGGTGGCGGATGGGCTTGTAGTACCGCGGAGGCCGGGTAATGCCGGCGGAGGGAAGGAGCCCTGGTTCGAGAGCGATACGGAAAGGGGAAAAGGCGTGACCACTGGTGAGAACCTAACAGGGTCAGAAAAGGTCCGGGAACTCCAGACCGTGTTACATGCGAACCGCTTATGCACATGGCTCCGGTTGCGAGAGTTTGCCACCAGATGTTGAGGTTGAGGTTAGGGCGGGGGAACGGGTAGAATGTTCGCTATACGTTCCTGCCGACGGAGCCACCACATGAAACAGGTCCCCGACAGCCTCCTCGCCTTCCAGCACATGTTCCCGGACGATGACGCCTGCGCCGCCTGGCTGATCGAAATGCGCTGGCCGGACGGCTTCGTCTGTCCCGCGTGCGGCCATGAAAAGGGATGGGCGCTGCGCAGAAAAGCACACACCTTCGAGTGCGCCGGCTGCCGCCGGCAGACCTCGGTGACGGCCGGGACGATCCTGCACGCCAGCAAGCTGCCGCTCACCGTCTGGTTCTGGGCCGCCTACCTGATGGCGACCCACTCCAACGGCATCTCTGCCCTGCAGCTCCAGAAACAGCTCGGTATCGGCTCTTACCGCAGCGCTTGGCTGCTCGCCCACAAGCTGCGCGCCAGCATGGTCGACCCCGAGCGCAACTCGTTGTCGGGCCTGGTGGAAATCGACGAGGCCAGCCTTCCATTCCGGACCAAAGACGATCCTCCCACCGGAGGGCAAGGACGCAGCCACGACGGCAAGATGCTCATCGTCGGCGCCATCGAACTCGGGGACGGAAACATCCCAGGCCGCCTGCGGCTGGCCGAAATCTCCTCCTACGGCGCCGCCGACCTCGGACACTTCGTCGAAACCGCCGCCGATCCCGACGCCATCGCGAAAACCGACGGCTGGTCCGGCTACGCTGCGGTCCCCGCCGATCGCCACAATGTCCATGTCGTCGGGAAGACCGCCGCTCACCTCGTCCTGCCGTGGATCCACCAAGTCTTCTCCAACCTCAAAGGATGGGCGCGAGGCGTCTACCACGGGCTGCGTCGCAAGCATCTGCAGGCCTCTCTCGATGAGTTCGTCTTTCGCTTCAACCGCCGCAAAACCCGCCACGCTGCTTTCCGCTCGCTCTTCCGCCTCGCCACCAATGCAGAACCCCTTACCTACAGCATGTTGATCGAACCGGAGCCATGTGCATAAGCGGTACATGCGAAAGCTAAGAAAGAACCCGACCGGCGTTTTCACGCGCTGATCGACAAGGTGTGGCGCGAGGACTTTCTCGCGGAGGCCTGGAGGCGGGTCCGCCGCAACGGCGGGTCCGCCGGGGTGGACGGAGAGACCTTCACGGACATCGAGTCGTACGGCGTGGGGCGTTGGCTTGGGGAACTGGCGCGGGAACTGAGGGAAAGGACCTACACACCGAAGCCGGTGCGACAGGTTCTGATCCCGAAGAAGGAGCCCGGCAAGCTCCGGCCATTGGGCATTCCCTGCATAAGGGACCGGGTAGCGCAGACATCGGCCTTGCTCGTGCTTGAGCCGATAGTCGAAGCGGACCTGCAACCGGAGCAGTATGCCTACAGGCCGGAGCGGAGCGCCCATGACGCACTAAGCAGCGTATATCGCCTCCTTCACAGGGGGCAAAACGAGGTGGTCGATTGCGACCTGTCCAACTACTTCGGCGAAATCCCTCATGTCGAACTCCTGAAGAGTGTGGCCCGTCGCGTCAGCGACGGACGTATGCTCGGGCTCATCAAGGCGTGGCTGGAAATGCCGGTGGAGGAGGACGACGGCAAGGGCGGCAAACGCCGCACGAACCGGGCGCGCAGGGAGCGGAAAGGAACCCCTCAAGGGTCACCAATCTCGCCCCTGGTCAGCAACCTCTACATGCGGCGCTTCATTCTGGGTTGGAAGACGCTGGGCTACGCCCGGCGCTTCCGTGCGGAGATCGTGAACTATGCCGACGATCTGTGTGTGCTTGGCAAGGCCCCGGCGGCGGAAATGCTGGCGGCGGTCGAGCGGCTCATGGCGGGTCTGAAGCTCCCGGTCAACGAACGGAAAACCCGATGCCTGCGGTGCCCGGAGGAAGCATTCGAGTTCCTGGGCTACCGTATCGGACGCAATTACCGCCCGAACGGAAAGGGAGCCTACATCGGCACCCGGCCCAGCAAGGCAAGCGTCCAGAGCATCTGCCGCAAGATCAGCGACATGACGAAGCCTCGCTACGGTCCGCTGTCGTCGGAGGTGGTGGTGGAACGCCTGAACCGGACCATCGTCGGGTGGGCGAACTACTTCAGTCTCGGCAACGTCAGCCCGGCCTACAGCGCGGTCAATCAGCATGCGGTCAGGCGGCTACGTCAGTGGCTCTGTCGGAAACACAAGACGCGATACGGGAAATTCGTGCACTTCCCGGACGACCGGCTATACGGACACTATGGCCTCACGCGTCTCACGCGAAAGACCCGGGGCCTTTCGAGCGCGAAGGCATGATCTTGTCCGAAAGCCGGATGCGGGAAATCCGCATGTCCGGTTTGATGAGCGGGGGACTGGAAACGAGGCCATGGGAGCCGGACTGAGGACTTGAGCGAAAGCGACGGAACAACCACCGGACCCTAAAGTCAGCGCGCCAGCCCCCGACTCTACCATTAGCGCGCCGATCGGCGTTGGCTCGGCGCGCCGATCAACAATCATGGGGCAGAAGCGGTATGCGCGCCCGCAGGTGGGGTCAGGGTCATAGTGGTATATTGATGTGGAAATCAAATCGCCCCTTGCGGTCTTCCGAAAAGCCTTGACAATACTCAACAGTAGCGAATCGATCAGTCGTTGCACAAATTATTGCGCTCAAGGTCGTGGTGCCAATCAGCTTTCTTGCCTCTTTAATCCACTCCACCTTTTCTGTTGGAAGCACTAAGTGAAACACTGAGGGAGTGCCGAGATCATGGTGGATTGCATTAACATACTTCATCTTAGTGATATCCATTATTCACTTGTAGACACTCGTGCCAGCCAAGACCTCGTCATAGATTCCGCATTTCGCGACATCGAAGCTCTGTGCCAGGGTCCGCTTAAGCCTGATCTCATTATCATAACAGGAGATCTAGTAAGCCGGGCCGATGAAACTAATGCCTTTGCACAATTTTTCGATCAGGTGATACCTAAACTTGAGCATTACACTGGCTGTAGCGATCGTCGCATATTTGTTTGCCCTGGAAACCATGACGCCCATAGGCGGTTCGTGAAGGAAACTCTCTCGCTTCATCGTAAGCTAGCATTAGAACTATGTGATAGAGAAGCACTAAACCAATCTTATTCAACTGGGGTCATTGGCTCCCTTGCTGAAAAAACGTTTACCAACTATTTAGACTTACGCGACTGCCTGGGAGGCAAGCCCGTTTACGCAGATCCTATTATCAGTGTGTATCACGTGGACGGGTTAGAGGTTGACGTTTTGACTATGAATACCGCATGGATGACCTCAACAGGTTTACCTGAGCTTGCCAATGATGAGCGCAAACTCCTATTTCCTGAAGAAGCCCTTCTACACGCCCAAGCCTATTGCCGACAACAAAGCCTCAAAGTTTATTTAACGCATCACCCCCTAGATTGGCTCTCGCGAGAGGTAGAAAACGACATTGAAGCATCTCTCGCGGCAAACGTATCACCCAGCGGCAGATATGTGCATATGTTTGGGCATTTGCATGCTGCCAACCCTCAGGCTGTCTCGACCCTAGCGGGACAACGCCTCAGTGTACAGGGAGGCGCACTATATGGTGGCAGACAGTTTTACAATGGCTATAGCTTAGTTCGCATTAGTAGATCAACCGGACACTCGGAAGTTTTGCTTCGTTCTTTCTTTGAAAAGCGGCGTGTTTTTGATCAGGCTATGGATGTAGTCGATAGTGGAGTATTTTATCCCTCTCCAGAAGCAAGAACATATTGGTCAACGTTGCCTCAACAAATTAGTCCAGAGCCAGTTTTAGAATGGGCTCGCTCCGCATATTTGCCAGAAATACGGCGAGAGTATGATCGCGGCATTACCGATCGGCCCATAGGCAAGGTGTTTGTACCACCTCCCATGTACATTAAGAAAGACGTAGAAGACGCTGGTACGCCTGAGCGGTCGACCAGATCATCGCAGGGACCAACCATCTCACTGGAAGAGATAATAAACTCCGCAGGGAATTTCGTATTTCATGGTCGCGCTGAATACGGAAAAACAACACTTCTGCAACAGGTCGCGCTGAGTGTTTTAGAGACTGCGGTCAATGGGGAGCAATTTTCAATTCCATTTTACGTACGCTTCGAAGACATCAGGCCAGGTCAACGTCCACTTTTGCGAGGAATACAGTTGAGCCTTGGGGTAGATATAGAAGGGTTTTCTTTGAACGCACTATTGGAAAGCGGCTCCGTGACGTTGCTTGTGGATGACGTTCGATATGATGATGATCGGCGCCTGGAAGTTCTGTCACGCTTCATGATAGAGTACCCTCGTAACCGTTTTATCTTCGCCACAACAACGAGCGACGTGGATTCGTTGGTTGGTTCATTAGGGGGCGAGCTGCTCGCTGGTATGGAGAGTACGGTGTCATTTGAGAACGTTATTATGCGTCCGTTTAGTAGACGTTCTCTTCGGGCGATTGTCAACAAATGGGAACCAACGGTACGCTTGGATCGAGAGACCATTTTGAATAGGCTAGTTCGAGAACTCACAAGCATGCACTTACCCGCAACCGCCTTCAATAGTTGCATTTTGTTGACGATATACGAGGACTATGCTGGCTTCACACCAATTAATCGGGCGGTTCTCATCAATCGATTCATGGAGCACGTCTTGGAGAAGAGGTCCCCGACAGAAGTCTATCGAAGCACGTTCGACTTTACAAACAAGGTACACGTTCTTTCTAATCTCTCCGAGCACATGGCTCGAGAGAATGAATACATAATGGAATACACAGAGGTATTGGAAACTGTAAAAATGTACCTAAAGGGTATAGGGCTGAAACAGGATCCTGGAGAACTTATCACACAATTTTTGAGTGCACGAATACTGGAGTGGCGTCTAGGCAACAATATATCGTTTAGATATAGAGCGTTCATCGAGTATTTCATTGCATCCCAAATGAACATCAAGCCAGAGTTCAAGGCTTGGGTTTTAGAAGACAACCGATATCTGAGCTTCTTCAACGAGATTCGCTATTATGCTGGACTCAACCGCGGTGAGGGGGAATTGCTGGAGTTGATCGAGAGCCGTTTGTTTGGATACTTCGAGGATATCGATACTTCTGTTAGTTGGAATTCTGGAACGTTTGATTTGGAAAAGTACATTTGGCCCGGAACGGATGATGATGAGCAACGACTAGAAGAATTGGAGCAGCTTATTGATGGCCCGCCCCTATCTGAGAGCGAAAGAGATAGTGTTTTGGAAGACGAGTTGCCAAGAGATGGGGCAGTCGATCAAGACACTCACAGGGCTGTTGCAAAGAATGCGGGAGAGAAGTGGACGTTGTCTTTGTTGTTGTATGGTGGTCTAGTGAAAAACCTCGAAATGATCCCAGATGAACACAAGAGGAGGCACTTAGAGAATGTTTTGGAGGGTTGGGCACAGTTAACAGCGTTTTCACTAGAGGTGGTTCCGGTGCTGGCGCGGGCAAGGCAAGTATCGTACAATGGGGTAAGATACCAGGTAATAGCACCTCGAAGCCATACTCCAGCTAGAATAGCCCGCCGAATAATATTGGGGCTACCAAATGCATTATCTAAAATGTTAATGTGGCACGTGGGAACGGAGAAGTTGGAATTGCAGTTAATTAGCATGCCTAGTTCAGACGACGGGGAACCCTCGGCAATATCGTTCTATAGAACCAGCCTGATCTGCGACCTACGGTTAGAAAATTGGTTACAGCACTTGGATCGCGGGTTTAGAGGGCTGTCTAAGAGTAGATACTTAAGGGAGGCGTATTTGGAAAAGGCATCAAAGCTGTATTATTTGGGCGCGCACAAGGCAAATGCGGAGAAAAGACTAAAGGGAATGATGATCGAGTTTCTCACGCAAGTACGATCTAGCGGCAGCAAGGATAGGCAGGGCGTGCATGATAAGATGGCAAAAAAGGTCGAAAGAGAGTCACAGATACACAAACTACGTGTCGGAAAA
Source organism: Alphaproteobacteria bacterium (assembly GCA_965262755.1). Classification (GTDB taxonomy): domain Bacteria; phylum Pseudomonadota; class Alphaproteobacteria; order UBA828; family UBA828; genus WTGU01. Next base: position 5,566,911 of record OZ253557.1, read on the forward strand.
GTAGGCGAGGATGAGCCGATAGGAGAGTAGGAATAGAGCCGCAGAAATACCTGTGTAGAGAAGGATGTCAGTTGACATTGGCGCGAGCTATGGCCAGAAGTTGGTGACGGGGTGAAGGGTTAAGGCGGCGTATCGTGGGGGTGATCGAGCCTCCACTTCTCCAACGAAGGAGTGATACGCCGTGAGTGACAATAACGTTTTGAAGCTTTCCCAGCCATCGACGTTTTCCGATCCGTTGACCGAGGTGCTGCGCAGCGGCGCCCGGTCCCTGCTGGCGCGGGCGGTCGAGGCGGAGGTTGCCGCGTTCCTTGATGGCCACTCCGAGGCGCGCACCGAAGAAGGCCGCCGACGGCTGGTGCGCCACGGCCACCTGCCCGAACGCGAGATCATGACCGGCATCGGCCCGGTTGCGGTTCGCGCGCCACGGGTTCGCGACCGCACGGGCCAGGGCGCCGACCGCATCCGGTTCAGCTCCGCGCTCCTGCCGCCTTATGCGCGGCGCTCGAAGAGCCTCGAAGTCCTGATCCCCGCCCTCTACCTCAAGGGCATCTCCACGGGCGACTTCGCCGAGGCGCGGGCGGCCTTGCTCGGGCCGGACGCCGGCGGCCTGTCGGCCTCGACCGTGGCGCGGCTCACCGAGGTTTGGGCGGACGAGCACGCGCACTGGCTGAAGCGGGATCTGTCGGCCAGGCACTATGTCTACTTCTGGGCCGACGGCATCCATGTGCAGGCCCGGCTCGAGGACGATGCGCAATGCCTGCTGGTCATCATCGGCGCGACGCCGGAGGGTAAGAAGGAACTCGTAGGACCCCGAGGCCGGCGAGCTGACCGCGTGTTTCGAGGGGCGCGATCTCATCTACGGCTTCGGCGAGCTCGACACGCTGGTGCCGGCCTATGCCGCGACCGTCCATAAGAGCCAGGGCTCGGAGTATCCGGCCGTGGTGATCCCGGTGCTGACGCAGCACTACGCGATGCTGCGGCGAAACCTGCTCTACACCGGGGTCACACGCGGCAAGCTGCTGGTTGTGCTGGTGGGCCAGAAGAAGGCGGTCGCCATTGCGGTGCGCAACGCCTCGGGACGGCGGCGCTGGTCGAAGCTGGACGAGTGGCTGGCCCGTTCGACGGACGGTCCGGAACGCAGTGTCGCCTATGGCGCGCAGCTGCCGCAGTGATCGTCGTTGACCCGCGCGATGCTGTGCGGATAACTGCCGGACCATGAGCGACACGGAGCTGGACCTTGACCGGCTGCTGGACCTGCTTCCCTTCGAACCGGATGGCATGACCGGGCATGGGCATTGACGGGACGGTGGAATTTGGTCGGCCGGGGATCGCGACGGACGGCAATTCGTGCCGGCCGGTTGGATGAACCGGGCGATCCGGCATCCTGGGCCTGCAGGGCGGTTTCGAAGCATCAGGGAGGAAACGAAATGAACAAGGCGGAAATGGCCGATCGTCTGGCCGCCCGGATCGGCCTGAACAAGGCCGCCGCAAGGGACGCGGTCGACCGCGTGTTCGCGACGATCGGCGAGGCTCTGGCGAATGGCGAGGAGGTGCGGATCGCGGGCTTCGGGACGTTCGCTGCCAAGACCCGGGCGGCCCGTACCGGCCGCAACCCCCAGACCGGCGAGGCGATCTCGCTATCGGCTTCGAAGTCACCGTCGTTCAAGGCGGGGAAGGCACTCAGGGATGCGGTGAACGCCGAACGAAGGTCGTGACCGTGGGCTGACCGTAGAGCGCGACGAATGACGCCACGTACACCCCCGATCTGGAAACCAGCCGATTCCTATACGATGACGGACGCTCTGGATGCTGCCGAGCTGCTACCAGGAAAAACCCAGCGTGGCCGCCGGGTTGCGTGTTTGGCGGCTGGCCGCCTGGATACGCGATTGCATATCAGGCAAGAAGATCGTGAAGGGGGGGGAGCTTGGAACCGATTAGCCTACCATGGAATGATGATGAAGGCTCTTGGTTGATAAGGAAATCACGGGTGTTTGATCTCGGATGAAGGGTTCGTTGGTAATTCAGCCACTTGTTAGGAGACATTTCGGGAAATGAACAACTGTGCCCCAAGTGATTGGCTGCAAGAACATTGAAACGATCAAGTTGATAGAAATGCAGCTTCGTTTGATTGTATCGTTGATGATCTTCTTGGGGTCCTATTTCCCATTGAGCCTTATATTGCTTGCACAGGATCTTGACTATAGCGTATTCAACGCCGACACTAACAAGTCTACACTGGAAGCGATATGCAACGTTACGCTTAAGAACCCTGCGTTTTCTCTTTCGATACTCGGCATTTGTCTCGTCTGCTTGTCGATCTCTATCATCGTGCTCCATGCGGTTGCTCCAAAAACACCAATACAAATCAGGGATGCGACGTACGTGCCGACTGAACTCATGAACTATACGTTACCATACATCGTATCGTTTATGAGTATTGACTATCAGCAAACAGAGAAATTCATCGGGCTAATGATATTTCTTGCGTGGATGTTTTTGATAACACATCGGTCGGGACAAACTTTTATGAATCCGGTTCTGATTGTGTTTGGTTGGCGCCATTACGAAATCAAATATAAGTTCATCGGCGGTGGTGAAGATTTCGTCGGAAGTGCTCTTTCTAAAGATAGATTGGAACCAAACGTTTTCTGTAAACAAAGATCGTTCCAGGATATTTTGATTGTCAAGATCAACCAGTAAGCGGGGAGCATACAATGGCAGTACTTGACGTTGTCAGGCGGCTAGATATTAACCAAGCCGATGTAACCTTGTGGACATTCCGTGGGCCAAACGGTCGCGCATCGGAAGATCCTAATTACACAGGGAGATGGGTAGACACGACCGATGAAGTAGATGAAGCTCTGAGAGCAACCCTTCGAGCTGAAATTGAACGAATAGAAGAGGTCAAGGAATACGGATTGTTGGAGGAAAACCACGAGTCAAGCGCTTTACGAATTCCGACGGACGAAACTCATGCAGGTTATGTATTAGCGGAATGCGCGGAGGAAGTGGAAGGAAAGAAATCGTCGAAACTTCGCCATATTCAGAACAGCTCATTTTATGTTGCAAAGTTCACATGGAATGCGACCGTGATATACGGTGTACGCAAGACGGATTCAAGTTGGAGGACAAGGCGGGCTGTGAATTTTCAGGCCTTGGTATTTCAGGATGGTCAGCTCGATGTCGATGAAGGAGTTCGCTTCGACATTGCACGCACCTTCGATTTCCTGATCGGAGAGGATGAAACATTGTGTTTGAACAAGCGGAATTTCGAATCAATTTTGCGATACAAGCAAGCGTACATGGAGGATTTCGATGAGTTGAAAAACGAGGAAGAGTTTGGTCGTTTGTTTGTTGATCTTACTCCTTTGTCCGAGTACGTGGGTAACAACAAAATCCAACTTCGGAGAGCGTCGGCCATTCGTGAAAAAGGTCACTATAAGGATCAAGAATTCATGCGGCGTTTACGAGACCAATATGGAGAATGCGGCCTGACACTAGAGTTTGGTGAAGATGGGCGCATTAATGCGTCGGTCCAGACGTGTCCTGATATTATGACCGCATTGCTGGATCATCGATTGGCTTCGCGCTTCTCCGAGCGCATATATGATGTTCCGAGCTCCACACCGGTGCAGGTGTGAAAAGTAGAATCATCTCCTACTGGTGTCGGGATTGGCAATGTGGGAATGGGTTAGAGAGATCGAGATGGCGGTTGCCAAAGGTCTTAAAGGGCAAGTGGAAGGCAAGAGTTTTCCTGCTTATCCATGAAAGTCCGCTCACCGATGCCTTGTTCCTGCTCGTGTCTAAGTCCGACGAGGTCACAACGACGTAGGCGGGAGTTGCACGGTGCGGACTCGGATATGGCACAGCGACTGGAAACCGCGATGGCTCATACGTTGCGTCTCGGCAGCCTTGCTGAGCTTCATGGATAAGCAGGAGAGTTTTTGCCGGATTAGTCGTGAGAATAGAGTCGAAGGCGTTTTCTGACCTCGTTTGTAGGAAGTCGACAGCGGGGATGTGAAGCGATCTTGCGGAGAGAGGCGTGCAAGTCGTTTCCAGGGACGGCGCCACGTTCAAATAGTTGGTCGGTGAGCCAGAGCACGCCGTGACAGGAGACGCCTTCTGAGCGGGCCAGTTCGCGCAGCCCACCGTCACCGGACAAGAGTGTCCAGGAATGGCGTTGGGCGAGGGCGAGGGCGAAACTGTCGGGCAAGGATAGGGAGCGGTCGGCCTGGCGATAGCGCAGAGCGAGAGAGACCCCGTCACCGTCGAGATCTTCGATGCGAAGGCCAAGCTTGAGCAAGGCTGTGCCTCCGTGTTCCGCGAGTTCCTGCCTGTACAGCAAGTCCGGCACGGCGAATTCGAATGGCAGGGCGAAGCTGGTCCCGAGAAGCGCGCCGCGTTCCAGATCGATCAGAACCGATGTATCGGAGACCAGCACCTTCATGATTCATTGTGCCCGTGCCATGTGGGGTGGGAGTACGGGCGGCTCTTCCACGCGGCGATTCAACTCGTGAACCGAAATGCCGAGGAGTTCGGCGGCCCTGGAGTCGGAGACGACGCCTTCCACCAGGGCTCGCAGACACAAACGCTCGAACCGGTTTGGTCCGACCCGCTTTATCGTGTGGGGCTCCTCGTAAGGTGGGCTGCGCCATCCGAGACGCTCGAACTCGTCGAACAGGAGCCGGAACAGCGTGTTGCTGAAGATGCCAAGATCCTTGCAGCGATACGTAAGGGCCTGCACGCTGACACCGAAGATCCGTTTCAACTCGAATAGTTCGCTCCAGCCCATCGATTTGCGCCGTTTGCCAATTTCGGCACGCAGGGTTTCCGCAGGCATGAGAAAGGCTCCGGCGAAGCGGTGCGCCGCTTTCTCCTCCTTCTGCTTGTCAGCGACTTCCATAACCATGTGGCCGAGTTCGTGCGCGATCGTGAATCGCTGCCGTTCGCCCCAATCTTCCTGATTGACGACGATGACTGCCGAAGGGTCGCCCCTCTCGTGGCGAACCCGAGCGGTAAGGCCGTCGATGTCGCCGAGGTCCATCGCGAGGAGCTTGATGCCGCGTTCCTCCAGAAACTCGACCAGATTCGGAACCGGTTCGAGGCCGAGACCCCAATGGTGACGGAGCCCGAGTGCCGCTTGTTCGGCCTCGGCAGGATCGTTCAGTACGGGCCAGGGAGCCTCGCGCGGCTTGTCCCAGGCCACGCTCGGCAGGCGGAGGAGTTCTTCGACCGTGAGGTAGCGTTCGAGCAGCTGGAGCACCTTGGCTTCGACTTGGGCCTCCCGGCGCCTGCTCGTAAGCTTCTTTTTGCGGAACTCCACGGACTCGAGGACCAGGTCGCCGTCACCGACCAGGTAGTCCACGGGCACGTCGAGCGCATCTGCAAGTGCAATGAGGACGCTGGAGCTGGGCATCGACTTGTTGCGTTCGTACTTGCTGATCGCCTGTGCGGTCACCCGGTTGTCAATTTTGGCTTCAAGATCGCGGAGAGAGAGGCCGGCGGCGGATCGGGAGACACGAAGTCTCTGTCCTATCATGGTTTTTCTCCTGCAGGGCGTGGTAGATAAATTTAGGTACTTTTTGTATTTTGTCAACGGACGGGCTTGATTTCCTTGTTCGAGCCCCCATATCCGCGCCGGGATACAGGCATGCCGGCAGGCGGCAACGGTTAGAGACGCATAATGGCCCGGGAACACGTCGATCACAGCGATATCGTTCGTTTTGCGCAGGACAGGGTAAATCTGCCGCGAGACAAGGCCGGTGAGTATCGTGCGCAGGCGAGGCGGCTCCGCGAGAAGCTCGACGGCTACCTGAAGGACCATCCCGACTTCAGCCTCAAGAAGATGCTGCTGTCGGGCAGTCTCGCCAAGGGCACCGCGCTGCGGTCGCTGAACGACATTGATGTGGCCTGCTACATCAGTGGGACAGACGCGCCCGGCGACGTGGCCGAGTTGCTCCACTATCTCGTGGAGCGCCTGCGTAAGGCGTTTCCAAACTTCCGCCCCGATCAGGTGCAGCCGAAAAGCTACAGCGTGACCGTGTCGTTCCGCGGTACGGGTCTGGATGTCGATGTCGTGCCGATCCTCTACGACAACGACCCGGACTGGTATGGAAGGCTCGTCAGTCAGGAGGACGGGTCGTACCTCGAGACAAACATACCCCTTCACCTGGATTTCATCGGCAAGCGAAAGAAAGCGCAGGAGCAGCACTTCGCTCAGGTCGTGCGGCTGGTGAAATTCTGGGCGGGCATCCTCAAGCGCGAGGTTGAGGGTTTCCGATTCAAGTCGTTCATGATCGAGATGATCCTGTCTCGCCTCTGCGACGAGGGTCTCGATTTCGCGGACTACCCGGAAGCGCTCCAGCACTTCTTCACCTATGTCGCTCGGAGCGACATGAGGGAGAGGATCGCCTTCACCGACTATTACCCGGCGTCCCGTCTGGGTTTGTTCACCGAGCCGGTGCAGATCATCGATCCGGTGAACCCGAAGAACAACGTGAGCCGGCTATACACACCCTCTGAGGCGGATGCGATCGTGGATGCGGCCCTCGAGGCGGGCGAGGCAATCGACGCGGCGCTCAGGGCGCCGACGAAACAGGGCACCGTCGGATACTGGCGAAAGGTGTTCGGCACTTCGTTTCAGGTGTGAGAAGGCAAATGACTTCCAGTTTCACCTATTCAGACACGCAAACCTTCACCCGCACGCACGCGAGGCATATGGCGGCGAAGGTCGCTACCGATCTCAAGCGGCTTCAGCGGCTTTACCAGCAACCAAGCAACAGCAGAATCGATGACTACGAAACCGAGGCCATTGAACTGTTGAAGGCAGGGTGTTGTCCGGCGCGTGGGTTGCGCGCCGATCGGCGCGATAAGCTATTGAAGTTGCTTGATACTGGGGGTCAAAATTGCACGCCGAACAACAGCGAAGGTGGCGTTGGAGGCGCTTCGGGGCGAGCGGACGCTGCAGGAGATCGCCTCGCAGCACCAGGTTCATCCGAACCAGGTGGGCGCATGGAAGCGCCAGGCGATGGAGGGTCTGGTCGAGGTATTCTCGAAGGGCGCCGAGCGGCGGGTCCGGGACCATGAGAGCGAGGTCCGCGATCTTCACGCCAAGATCGGGGAGCTGATCGTGGAGCGGGATTTTATGTCGCGCGGGTCCGGTCGATGAGCCGGTCGGAGCGCCGCGCGATGATTGTGCGCGACCACCCGGCGCTGAGCCTGAGCCGGCAATGCCGCCTGCTGTCGCTCGGGCGCTCCTCGCTCTATTACACGCCAAAGGGGGAGAGCGCGGAGACGCTCGCGCTGATGCGGCGGATCGACAAGCTGTTCCTGAAGTACCCGTTTTACGGCGCCCGTCGGATGGCACTTCACCTGCGCCGCGAGGGCGTGTGGATCGGCCGACGCCGGGCCGCTCGGCTGATGCGCCTGATGGGGCTTCAGGCGATCTATCGGGCGCCGCGTACCAGCGATCCGCACCCCGAGCACCGGGTCTACCCATATCTGCTGCGGGGCCTGGCGATCGAGCGGGCGAACCATGTCTGGTGCGCCGATATCACCTATATCCCGGTGCAGCGCGGCTTCCTTTACCTGGTGGCGATCATGGACTGGGCGAGCCGGTACGTCCTGGCCTGGCGGCTGTCGAACACACTGGACGCAAGCTTCTGCACGGACGCGCTCGACGAGGCCCTGGCCCGGCATGGCAAGCCGGAGATAGTCAACACCGACCAGGGTAGCCAGTTCACCAGCTTTGCCTTCACCGGGCGCTTGCAAGCAGCGGGCATCCGGGTCTCGATGGATGGCAGGGGCCGGTGCATGGACAATATCTTCATCGAGCGTCTGTGGCGCTCGCTCAAATACGAGGCGATCTATCTCCACGAGATCGCCGACGGCTTCACGGCCCGGCGCCTGATCGGCGAATGGCTCCGTTTTTACAATGTCGAGAGGCCTCACTCGGCGCTGGACGGGCGAACCCCGGCCGAGGCATATCGCGGCGACCCGCCTGTGGATATGATGGACAAGCCGCTCCGCGCCTTGCCCACATCCCCACAGGCGCAGCAGCGGCAACAACAACGGGAAGATCGATTGAAAGGGATTCTGGCGGCCTGAGAAACAACCGGAATACACCTTAAACTTAGCCGCCAGGCTGTCCGAAAGGGCGAGGCCACCTCAGACGTCGGAGCCATGGAGAGCTCAAGCGGTCCGCGCCCGCCGGCCGCCTGGAAGGCGGCCATCGTCGGTCTTCGTTTGGTTAGGGTTGAGGTTTCCGACACCAGCCGAGCGAAACGGAGAGACGACGATGACCGACGACACGATGGCCTTTCAGAAGCTGCTTGAAAAGACTTCCGACGCCGACCTTTTGCGCGAGATGATCTGCTTCGCGGCCGAGCGCCTGATGGCATTGGAGGTGCAAAGCCTCACCGGCGCCGGGCACGGCGAGCGGACGCCGGAGCGGCTCACATACCGCAACGGCTACCGTGATCGGGTCTGGGAGACCCGCGCCGGCACGGTCGCGCTGAAGATCCCGAAGCTGAGGAAGGGGAGTTACTTCCCCGGCTTCCTGGAGCCGCGGCGGATGGCTGAGAAGGCGCTGACGGCGGTGATCCAGGAGGCCTACGTCCAAGGGGGTCTCGACCCGCTCGGTCGACGACCTGGTCCAGGCCATGGGCATGAGCGGCATCTCCAAGAGCCAGGTCTCCCGGCTCTGTGCGGAGATCGACGAGCGGGTGGGCGCCTTCCTCGAGCGCCCGATCGAGGGCCGCTGGCCCTACCTCTGGCTCGACGCCACCTACCTCAAGGTGCGCCGCGCCGGGCGCATCGTCCCGGTGGCGGCAACCGTCGCAGTCGCCGTCAACACCGAGGGCCGGCGCGACATGGTCGCCGCCGCCATCCGCACCGCCTTCATCCAGGAGGACCATGCCGCCGCCTCGGCCCAATGGCGCCAGGTCGTGGACACCCTGTGCCCCCGCTTCGAGACCCTCGCCCGGCTCATGGACGAGGCCGAGCCCGACGTGCTCGCCTTCATGACCTTCCCCAGGGACCACAGCTCCAAAATCCACTCCTCCAACCCCTTGGAGCGCGTCAACAAGGAGATCAAGCGCAGGACCAACGTCGTCGGCATCTTCCCCAACGAGGCCGCCGTCACACGCCTCGTCGGCGCCATCCTCGCCGAGCAGTCCGACGAGTGGGCCGTCTGCCGCCGATACATCACCCTGGAAACCTTGGCCCAGATCAGCGACCCTGAACCCGGACCGCTGACCATCGCGGCCTGAGAAGCCGGAAACCTCAACCGGCAAAGACCGACGTCAAGCCAACGCTCTTACACTACTCACGGGGACACAACCCCTAATCCCGGCGAATCCCGCCTTAACATAATGTTTCGCTGTCCCGACGCAGGCCGTGCGCCTGGTGAGAAATCCGGGCTAACGCTCCTTCACGTAGGGAACGCCGCTCGCCTTGGGCGGCACCGCCTTGCCGACGAAGCCCGCGAGCAGCAGGACGGTCAGCAGGTAGGGGAGCGCCTGGATCGCCTGCACCGGGATGACGCCGACGCCGGGGACATCGACCCCCTGGAGCCTGGCCTGCACGGCGTCGGCGAAGGCGAAGAGGAAGCAGGCGAAGAGGGTCGGCACCGGGCGCCATTTGCCGAAGATGAGCGCGGCCAGCGCGAGATAGCCCATGCCCGCGCTCATATCGCGTACGAAGAGCGCGTTCTGGGCGATCGAGAGCGACGTGCCGGCGATACCGCACAGGATGCCGCAGACGATCATCGCCCGGTAGCGCATGCCGGCGACCGAGATGCCGGCGGTATCCACAGCCTCCGGCGCCTCGCCGACCGCGCGGAGCCTCAGCCCGAAGCGGGTCTTGTAGATGAACCACGCCGCAAGCGGCACCATGCCGAGCGCGAGATAGACGATCAGATTGTGGCCGCTGGCGATTTCCGAATAGATCTGGGCGAGGAACGGCACGTCGCTCAGCCGGTCGGCGAAGGGAAAGTGAATTGGGCGGAAGCGCGCGGCATCCGCCACCATCGGCGTATGCCCGCCCTGGCCGAACCAGGCGAGCGACAGCACTGGCCCGAGCCCCGCCACCAGGATGTTGAGCGCCATGCCCGAGACCACCTGATCGCCCCGGTGAGTGACGCAGGCGAAGGCATGGACCATCGCGAGCGCGACCGAGGCCCCGATGCCGGCGAGCAGGCCAATCCACGCTGAGCCGGTGGCGAACGCCGCTGCCGCCGCAGCGAAGGCTGCGCCCAGCATCTTGCCTTCGAGGCCGATATCGACCACGCCCGAGCGCTCAGCAAACATGCCGGCGAAGGCGGCGAGGATGAGCGGTGTCGACACGCGGAGCGTCGCGTCGATCACCAGGACGAACCAGGTCACCCCTTCCATGGCTACGCCGCCACCGCCCGCGCGCGGCGCGTGAAGAGGCGCTCGATCCGGCCGCGGAACATGTGCTCCAGCGCGCCGGAGAACAGGATCACCAGGCCTTGAAGGACGACCACCATGTCGCGGGTCACGTTGGGCATGTCGAAGGCGACCTCGGAGCCGCCCTGATAGAGCACGCCGAAGAGCAGCGCCGCGAGCAGGATACCCAGCGGGTGGTTGCGGCCCATCAGTGCCACCGCGATGCCGACGAAGCCGTAGCCCGCCGTGAACTCGAGCAGCAGCCGGTGGTGAACGCCGATGATCTCGTTCACGCCCACCAGGCCCGCGAGCCCGCCAGAAATCGCCATCGCGAGCATGATCGAGCGCGCCGGCGAAATGCCGCCGTAGACCGCCGCCGACTCGTTGTGCCCGACGGCGCGGATCTCGTAGCCCCAGCGCGTGCGCCAGACGAAGAACCAGAAGAGCACGAGACAGACCGCGGCGACGACGATGCTCAGGTTGAGAGACGAGCGGCCGATATTCCCACCGAAGGCCGCGAAGATATCGTGGACGAAGGGGAGCCAGGCGCCTGTCTCGAATTTGCGGCTCTCGGCGGCCTGCTGCCCCGGCTTGATGAAGATCTCGACCAGCAGGTAGGTCATCAGCGCCGCGGCCAGGAAGTTGAACATGATCGTCGTGATGACGATGTGGCTGCCGCGCCTCGCCTGCAGCCAGCCGGGGATGAAGGCCCAGAAGGCGCCGAAGGCCATGGCGCAGGCGATCGCGAGTGGGATCACCACGGGCGCCGGCCAATGGCCCAGATAGAGCCCGATCAGACCCGCGCCGAGGCCGCCCAGATAGGCCTGGCCCTCGCCGCCGATGTTGAAGAGGCCGCAGTGGAAGGCGATGGCGACGGCGAGCCCGGTGAAGACGAAGTTGGTGGTGTAGTAGAGCGTGTAGCCGATCGCCTCCGGGTAACCCACGGCGCCGAGAACGAGGAGCCTCAGCGCCTGGAGTGGGTTCTCGCCGATGAGCGCGATGATGATGCCGGCGATGAGGAGCGCGAGCCCGAGGTTGATGAGCGGGACCAGGCCGTGGGTGACCCAGGCCGGCGCCTGGGTCGGCCCGCCGAAGCCTTTCACGCCCCGGCGGCCTCCGTGCCTTCCGGGCGCCCGCCGGCCATCAGCAGCCCGAGCGTGCGCTCGTCCGCCTCCGCCTGCGTGACCTCGCCGACGACCCTGCCGCCGAACATCACCAGGATGCGGTCCGAGAGCGACATGATCTCGTCAAGCTCCACCGAGACGAGCAGGATCGCCTTGCCCGCATCCCGCATCGCCACGAGCTTGCGGTGAATGAACTCGATGGCGCCGATATCGACGCCGCGGGTCGGCTGGCCGACCAGCAGCACGTCCGGGCTGCGGCCCATCTCGCGGCCGACCACGATTTTCTGTTGATTGCCGCCGGAGAAATTGGCCGTGCGCAGCTGGGGGAGCGGCGGGCGCACGTCGAAGTCCCCCATCGTGCGCCCGACGGCGTCGACCACCGCGCCGCGGCTCATGAGCGCGCCGCGGTTGTAGCGTTGCTCGCGGTGGTAGCCGAGGATGCCGCTCTCCGAGGCGTCGAAGGCCGTGACAAGGCCCATCCGCTGGCGGTCCTCGGGCACGTGGCCGAGCCCGCGGCGGCGCATAGCACGCGCCGCCTCGGCGCGGCCGCCGGCGGGGGCGGGTGCGCCCCCTATGGCGATGGTGCCCCGCTCGCGGGCAAGCGTGCCGGCAAGCGCCTCCAGCAGCTCCGATTGACCGTTGCCGGCGACACCGGCGATGCCGACGATCTCGCCGGCGTGGACGGTGAAGCTCACGTCGTGGACGCGAAGCACGCCGCCCTGATCGCGCACCGCGAGGTTCTCGACCTGCAGCAGGGCCTCGCCCGGCGCAGCCTCTTCCTTGTTCACGCGGAGCAATACGCTGCGGCCCACCATCATCGCGGCGAGCTGCGCGCGGTCGGTCTCTGCCGTCGCCACATGATCGACCACGCGCCCGGCGCGCATCACGGTGACACGGTCGGTCAGCGCCATGATCTCGCGCAGCTTGTGGGTGATGAGGATGATGGTCCGGCCCTGGTCCCGGAGCGCACGCAGGATGCGGAAGAGGTCGTCGACCTCCTGCGGCGTAAGCACGCCCGTGGGCTCGTCCAGGATCAGGATGTCGGCGCCGCGATAGAGCGCCTTCAGAATCTCCACCCGCTGCTGCAGGCCGACGGGCAGCGAGCCCACGATGGCGTCGGGGTCGACGTCGAGCCCGTACTCGCGCTCAATCCGCTCGAGCTCCTGCCGGGCCTCCCTCAGGGTGGACCGCAGCAGGTAACCCTGCTCCACGCCGAGCACCACGTTTTCCAGCACGGTGAAGGTATCCACGAGCATGAAGTGCTGGTGGACCATGCCGATGCCGTGGCCGATGGCGTCCTGCGGCCCCTTGATCGCGACCGGCGCGCCGCCCACCCTGATCTCCCCGCCGTCGGCCTGGTAGTAGCCGTAGACGATGCTCATCAGGGTCGACTTGCCGGCGCCGTTCTCGCCGACGATGCCGTGGATCGTGCCGGGGGCGGCGGCGACCGACACATCGTCGTTGGCGTGCACCGTGCCGAACCATTTTTGGATGCCGACGACCTCCAGCGCGGGCACACCGAGCCCGCCCGAGGGGCCACGCTCTTCGGCGGCCCCCCGGTGTTCCTCCCCCGCCACGGGGCTTACGCCTCGGTAGCCGGCGGGCGCCGGCGGCGCGCGCTACTGCGCCATGTAGTCGGTCACCGCGATGTTGCCGGCGATGATGTCCAAGCGCGCCTCCTCGACCGCGGCTTCTATCTCGGCCGAGATGAGGCTGCGGTTGTGCTCGTCGAGAGCCCAACCGACCCCGTCCTCCTCCAGGCCGAGGACCTGGATACCGCCTTGCCAGGTACCCTCCTGGGCGGCCCTGAAGGACTCGTAGACCGCCACGTCCACGCGCTTGATCATCGAGGTCAGCATCGTGCCGGGGTGGATGTAGTTCTGGTTGCTGTCCACCCCGATGGCGAGCTTGCCGGCGTCCTTCGCGGCCTGGTAGACGCCGATGCCGGTGCCGCCGGCGGCGGCATAGACCACGTCCGCGCCCCGGTCGAACTGGCTGCGGGCGAGCTCGCCGCCCTTCGTCGGGTCGTTCCAGGCGGAAGGCGTCGTGCCGGTCATGTTCTGGAAGATCTCGATATCCGGATTGACGTGCTTGGCGCCCTCCACATAGCCGAGCGCGAACTTGCGGATGAGCGGAATGTCCATGCCGCCGACGAAGCCGACCTTGCCGGTCTGGGACGCCATCGCGGCCGCCATGCCGACCAGGAACGAGCCCTCGTGCTCCTTGAAGATCACGGACTGCACGTTCGGCAGGTCCACCACCATGTCGATCAGGGTGAACTTGGTCTCGGGGAACTCCTGGGCCACCGTCTCGACGGCCGCCGCCTGGGCGAAGCCCATCGCCACCACCACCTGAGCACCGCGCCTCGCCATGTTGCGGAGCGCCTGCTCGCGCATGGACGGGTTGGTGACCTCGAAATCGCGGTACTCGATGCCGGTATCCGCCTTGAACTTCTCGGCGCCGTTGAACGCGGCCTCGTTGAACGATTTGTCGAACTTGCCGCCCATGTCGAAGACGACGGCCGGCATGAAGTCCTCTGCCTGGGCCGTGCCGGCCACGGCAATCCCGATCGCCGCAAGCGCGGCGACGATGAATCGTTTCATGAAGAGTCTCCCTTGGGTTTGGGTGCGCGACCCGGTTGCATCAAGCTTAGCCGAGGCGCTCTTGAATGTCTGTCTCCGCGCCCTATTCCGCCGCCTCGGCGCGGGCGCTCTCCGCCTTTTCCAGGGTCAGCTCGACCGGCACCGGGTTGGAGACGATGTCGAGGACCGGGCAGTGCGCGTTGACCGCCTGCCGGAGCTTTTCCAGCGTCTCCTCATCTGCCGACGAGACGACGCGCACCGTGCCGCGCAGTTTCTGATATCCCGGCCGCACCGACTCATCGACGGCGAAGAAGCCGCGCAGGTCGATATCGCCTTCCAGCGTCACCGAGACGTGCTCCAGCGGAATGCCGAGGGCCGCGGCATAGGCGCGGTAGGTGATCTCCTGACAGGTGCCGAGCGCCGCCAGGATCAGCTCGACCGGGTTCGGCCCCGTGTCGGTGCCGCCAAGGCTCTCCGGCTCGTCCACCACCAGGCGGTGGTCGCGCAGCGCCACCTCGGAGCGGAAACCCTCGCCGAGGGACGAAACCGATTCGAAGGTCGCTTGCGCTTCCGCCGGGTCGGCGCGGAAGGCCTCCTGCGTTTCAACGATCAGGGTGCGCAGCTCGTCGCTCATGGTGTCTCTCCCTCCAGCGGCCGCTTGGGCGGCCGACGTTCATGTGGATGTTGATCTATCAATACGCGCTCTCGCGCGATCTTGGGAGTCAGAGCCGCTTGTACACACCCCTAAGTCGGGTCGTAATGACCGCTAAGGTTAGCGGCCGCGAGCGGTTCCTGAAGGAAGACGAGTATCGGCGTCTGGGGCGTGTGTTGGACGAGGCGGAGGCAAACACTGTGAATTGACCAGGTGCGCGTGCCTGCCGATCGCTGACATCCCGATCATGCCCGGCAGCAGAGCCAACGGGGGCGCAGCGGCCGGCCGCCTGTGATTTGCAGGCAGAGCACTTGCATGAAGGGCGCGGCGGGGAAAGCGAGTCGGCGCCGGCGCGCGCGAAGCCACGACCGCGCGCGCTCGACGATGGTCCGCCCGCGGCCGCGCCTTATCAGATAGCCGCCCCGCGGGATCGCCAGCGTGCCCTCTCTGACCAGAGGCCAGAGCGCGTCGACCATGATCTGTGCATTGGTGTCAGCCTCTGCCTTAGCTCCTGCCGATTGCGCGGAAAGCCTCGCGTTGAACGCCTGCTTGCCGATGTCATCGCCCACCGACTTGCGCAACGCGTTGAGCCTGCGGATGAGTTTCGAGGCTTCGAGGCGAGCCACTCGTGACGGCGCCGCGAGATACCTGGCGTGGACCCCTATTCGACTAACGGGGTTTGCCTGTTGTCGACCCGGAATATTCTGCCATCAGCGGGCATCGGAGAGCACTTCGCCGCGTGGCAAGCGGCGAGCGCGCACGACTCCCATCACATCGGCGCCCGTCCACAGATCACCGCAGGTGCGGAAGCGGGCGGTTAGTGGGTGAAGCGCGATTCCGTATCTGCGGTGCCGAATTTGCGGCTGTCTTCGTCGCTCCACTCCTCGCCGGACGCCTGGCTCGCAAATTTCTCGATCATGTAGTCACCGGCGACGATCGGCGGGTATTTCGCCGGCTGATCGGGCCCGTGGCAGGTCGGCAGACACTCGATCAGCGCATCGTGGTTGGGCATGATGAAGTGGCAAGCGGAGAGGCGCTCCCCCGCCGCTTGCGGCGGGTTGACCACGCGATGCCGTGTGGACTTCCAGCGATCGTTCGTCCAGCGCATCAGGAAGTCGCCGATATTGACCACGAACGACCCGGCGACGAAGGGTACGTCCACCCAGTTGCCGTCCGGGCCGCGCGCCTGCAAGCCGCCCGGCTTGTCCTCGATCAGGCAGATGGTGAGATTGTCATAGTCCGAATGCTCGCCGGCGCGGAGCTGACCCTCCTCGGGTTCCTCCCGCTGATCCGGATAGTTGAGCACGCGCAGGATGCTGAATCCCCGGTCGATCTTGTCCCCGAAATGGTTCTCGGGCAGATCGAAGGCGATCGCCGCGAGCCGGTGCAGGTGCTGGCTCAGCCGGTCCAGAGCCCTGATGTACGCCTCGCATGTGGGGCGCAGTGTCGCCGGGTTCTCGGGCCACATGTTGGGTCTGTAGAGGGGTGCGGCCTCCTCGGTGCGGCAGGACGTATGGTCCGGGACCTCGAGCGGCCCGATCGAGAGGGATTCCTTCAGGTCGGGCGGCGTCTCCACACCGATCGTCGCCGATAGCTGCTCCGTGCCGACCGGCTCGTAACCCCGGCTTCCCTTTTGCTCCTTCCGCTGCCTGATGGCGAGTTTCTCCTCGAGCAGCAGGGCGAAGAACGCCTTCGATTCACGTTGAACGCCCTCGACCAACGCCGGTGCCACCCCGTGGCCGGAGACCACGAAGAATCCGATGCGCTCGCAGGCACGGCTGATCTCGTCCGCGACCAGCTTCTTGTCGGCGCGGCCGCCCGCGAAATAGGGGCCTATGTCGATTAAGGGAATTTCGGAGAGGGGATTGGCCGGCATGGAAACTCCTCGCGCCGTGCTTCAAGCCTTCCACCGCGCAATCCGTCGCGTCCCGACTGCCGAGGTGCGACCCGCAGGCGGCGTGGCGACCATGGCCACACCGTAGCCTAGCTCGGAATTCTCACCAGGGCCACGGCCTGCCTCCGGTTCCGCTACACGCCGATGTCGATCTCAAAGTCGCCGTAACGGTTGACGGTGAGCTGCTGATCCTTCCAGACGACCAGAGTCGAGCCCTCGGTCTCGACGATCGCGGTGCCTGCGATGCGGTTGCCGGGCTCGAGTCTCTCGCCGTCGAATGTCTCAACCGGCTCGAACCGCTCTTCGTCGGGCAGGTAGGCGAGGCGGGATCCTTTCGCCGCCGCCGAGGGGTCCGGCCCGGCCGCCGGCAACTCCTCCGGTGTCACCGCTTCGACCCGCCCGACCGCCTCCACCCGGCACGACACGAACTCCGCCGGATACCCCTCCATGCGGTAGTGGTAGAGCGCATCGTGGGCGTCCTCGAAGGCGGCGACGATCCCGTCGAGATCGGCCCTCGTCAGAGACTTTACCGAGGGGACCGGCGTCTCGATTTCGTAGACTTGGCCGGAATACCGGGCGTCGATGTATCGCCGGAGCACCATGTTCTCAGACGCGATGCCCTCCTCGCGCAGGATGCGGGTGAGTACGCGCTCCATCTCCTCATAGAGGGCCGACAGCTTATCCAGATTGGCCGCTTCGGCGGTGGTGTTGAAGGCGCGTACCAGATTGTGGGTCACGTCCGCCCGCATCAGCCCCGACGCACAGAGCACGCCGGGCCAGCGCGGCACGATCACGCGGGCAATCCCGAGCCGGCTCGCCAGCGTACATGCCTGAAGCGGCCCGGCACCGCCGCCGACCAGCAGAGTGTAGGGGCGCGGGTCGATGCCCCGCTCGACTGAGAGGAGCCGCATGGCGCCCGCGAGCCGGCTGTTCATGATCTCGACGATCCGCGCGGCGGCGCCGGTCAAATCTAGGCCGAGCGGTTCGGCAATCCGCTCCCTGATAGCGCAGTCGGCGAGCGCCGGTTGGAGCAGGGTGCGCCCGCCCAGGAAGTAGTCTGGGTTGATGTAGCCGAGGTGCACGAACGCATCGGTGAGCGTCGGTTCCGCCCCGCCCCGCCCGTAGCAGGCGGGGCCGGGATTGGCGCCCGCGCTCTGCGGGCCGACGCGGAGCGCGCCGCCGGCATCCAGCCAGGCAATGGAACCGCCGCCTGCGCCGATGGTGTGGACATCGACCGAGGGGATCGCGATCGGCTCGTTTTCGAGACGCTTCGCCCTGGTGATCGGGATCGAGCGGCCCGGCAGCACGCACACGTCGAAGCTGGTACCGCCGGTGTCGATGGTCATGACGTCCGTGCTGTCGGTCAGCTCGCCGTAATAGACGCCCGCCAGCGCGCCGCCGGCAGGCCCGCTCGCGACCAGCGGCAGCGGGTTCTCCAGAATGGCGTCAATCGTTGCGTGGCCGCCGTTGCACTGCATCACCAGCGGCTCGCCCTTGAGGCCGAGCTCGCTCATGCGCGCGCGGAAGCTCTCCAGGTGGGCGCGGGTCTCCACCATGATCCCTGCGCTGAGCACGGTACAAAAGGTGCGCTCCCACTCGCGGATCACCGGCAGGATATCGATGCTCGCCACCACCGGAACGCCATCGCCCAGTTCCTCGCGTGCGATTTCCTGTGCGCGCCGCTCGTGCGCCGGGTTGAGGAACGACCAGAGGAAGGCGATGGCGACCGCCTCGACCCCTTCGCTCCGCAGCTGTCTGGCCGCCTCGCGGACGTCCTCCTCCTCCAGCGGCACAATCACGTCGCCGGCCTGATCGATTCGCTCGCGGATTGGCCGCCGGAGATGGCGATCCAACAACGACCAGGGCGGCGGCGTACGGAGGTTCCAGCGGTCGGGCTTGTTGCCCTCCCGGAACCACAGAATGTCGCGGTGCCCGTGGGTACAGAGCAGGCCGGTCTTTGGCAGGCGGCGCTGAACGAAGATGTTTGTGGCGGTGGTCGAGCCGTACACGAAGCGGTCGCAGTCGCCGAGTAGCGCGGCGAGATCGGTGCCGAACTTGTCGGTCAACATCTGGAGGCCGAGGATCACGCCGTCGGTCGGGTCCTCGGTGGTCGGAACCTTGGCCGACTTGACCGCACGGCCGTCGGAGGCGACGCAGTCCGTGTGGGTTCCGCCGATGTCGATGGCAGCGACATAGGCCATGGACGGCTCCTCGTTGGTCGTCCGCAGGGCGGGGGTAGGCTAACGGCCGTAGAGGTCGGGCGAGGAATCCTCGGCGGGGTCGCGGTCGAGGTCGGTGAAGGTATCGCGGTTTGTCATCAGGCTCTGGCGGAGCGTCGAGGTGCCGGGCTCCATCGGCGAGTTAAGCGGAGCGGGGCCGCGTTCCGCCTTGAGCTCGGCGCGGAGCACCGCGGTCGCCGCCTCATCCACTGCCAGGGTTTCGGAATCGAGCACCACGCCATAGTCTTGCTGCGCCGCCTCGATGCTCACGATCTCGTCGCGGACGTCCGCAGCAACTGCGGCGGGGTCGCGGTCGTAGGGATCGCCATAGCCACCGCCGCCGCTCGCAATCACCACGTATTCCCAGCCCTTGGGCAGCTGGAACTTGCCGAGACCGGAATAGAAGTGCCGCTCGTCGGGCTTCGGCGGATCGAAGGCATAGATCGTGCCGCCGATGCCGCCAGCGCCGCCCACGGTCCCGTGGCTCAGATTGTTGTGCCCCCAGCAGGCGGTATAGACATCCATCGCGCTGGAGCCGTGCCCGGTGACGTGGGTTGTCACGCCGGGCCCGCCGCGCCACTCGCCGGCTCCTTGAGAATCGGTCTTGATCTCTTGCTCCTTCACGAGCACGGGATAGAGCCATTCCTCCATTTCGGTGCTCATGAAGGTCATGGCGCCGGCGACACCCATTTCCATCATGCAGGGGCTCCCGTCGACGCCGCTGGCCGCGCCGCCGCCGCCGCATTCGTTGAAGTTCGCATAGGCCCTCGCCGTTGCGCTCGTCGACGCCAATGTAGGTACTCCACTGGATCAGCGTGCTGCCGGCCGCGCTCATCTCGGGCGTCGCGCCCGCGGCCGCGCGCATCAGCGCCCGGTAAACCACCTCGGCCGCGCCCGTGGTCGAGTGCTGGGTCGAGAACGGCGCGGTCGTGCTGCAGATCGTGCCTTCGGGGCAGATGATCTCGACGTGACGGTGGAAGCCCTCGTTCTTCGGGATGCTCGGGTCAACGCAGAAGGCGGGGGTACCGACGACGGCGGCTTCGGTGGCACCATGGAGCGAGGCGTTGAGTGTGCCGATCATCTGCGGCGGACACTCCGAGAGATCGACAATCCACATGTCGTCCTCGACGGTGAGCCGGGTGCGCACCGGCACGTTCTTGGTGCCGTAGCCGTTGCTGTCCATCCAGTCTTCGCCGTAGTAGGTGCCCGGCCGCATCTTGAGGATATCGGCGCCGACGCGGCGCGAGGTGTAGTCGAGCAGCGCGGCCGTATAGCGCCGGACCGTCTCCGGCCCGTAGCGCTCGATCAGGGACGCAAGCTGCTCCTTGCCGCGCCATGTGCAGGCCACGTGCGCCATCAGGTCGCCGTGGCTGTTAGTGCGCGCGCGCAAATTGCCGAGGTAGAGTTCCAGCACGTCCCTGCGCAGCTTGCCGCGCTCGAACAGCTTGATCGGCGGGATTTTGAGCCCCTCGCTGTAGAGGTCCTTGGAGTAGGGGTAGGTGGGCACGTAGGCCGGCGTGCCCATATCGGCCAGATGACCGCGCGCCATCGACCAGAACATCAGCTCGCCTTCGTGGAACACCGGGCTCGCCAGCAGAGGCTCGCCCATATGGGTGTTGCCGAGGTAAGCAAGATTGCACATCAACACGTCGCCATCCTCGATCTCACCTTCGAAGAAGTCGGCGGTGCTCTTCATGATCCGTTGCATGGTCATGGCTTGGACCGGCAGCGCCGTATCCGGCACCGCGACCAGATTGCAGGCGTTATCGGCGATGCCGACGGAGAAGTCGCGGCAGAGATTGATGATC
Organism: Alphaproteobacteria bacterium; assembly: GCA_965262755.1. Lineage (GTDB taxonomy): Bacteria > Pseudomonadota > Alphaproteobacteria > UBA828 > UBA828 > WTGU01. The sequence continues at coordinate 5,587,596 of OZ253557.1, forward strand.
GATGTCCAGGCCGAGCGCTCGAGGGTGATCATCATCTCGCGCCCGATGTTCTCGTACATGCCCATGATGACGCTGAAGGTTCCGGGGTCGATCTCGCCGGGAGCCTCCCACGTCTCGACCTCGGCAAGTGTGGCCATCGTCCCCTCCCTCTCGCAAGGCGCGGCCGCACAGCCCACAGCGCCAGATTAGCACGAGCGGCCCAGCCGGGAAGGGACGTATAGCCGCCCCGCCTCGGGCGCCGCCGAGCCTTGCCAAGCAGCGTCCCGTGTCCTCAGCATGACCGGGCACGCTAGAAGCCGAAACAGGGGGAGGTACACAAAATGCGGCGATTCCTCATAGCCGCGGCGTCGGTGCTGGCGATTTCGTTCGCTGGCGCGGCCGCGCAGGCCGAAGACACCCTCAAGATCGGGCTCCAGTCAGCGATGACGGGATGGGGCGCCGCATGGGGGCAGCCCTTCCGGGCGACCTCGGAGATGTACGTCGACGAGATCAATGCCCAGGACGGGCTGGAGGTTGGCGGCAAGACGTACATGATCGAGCTGTTCGTCGACGACCACAAGGCGGACACCAAGCTCGCCAAGGCAGGCCTGGAGCGCTTCATCCATCAGGAAGGCATTAAGATCCTGATGATCCACTTCGATAACGGCCCGGATGCCTGGCTTGGCCTGCCGGAGGACGTGGGGGCCGGGCTCGTTCACGTCTCGCCGGTGTGGCGGCCGGACGTGTTCTCGCCGCCGCACAACGGCTTCGGCACGCTCAATCTGCCGCCGAACTTCGCGCCGGTCCTGTTCGGGCGGGTTCTCTCCGACCACCCGGAGCTCAAGACGGTCGTCGAGCTTTCCCCGCGAGGACAGTTCCCGGAGATGGCTGTGCAGAACGACAAGATCGCGGTGGAGTCACTCGGTCTCGAGTGGCTCGGTGTCGAGTACTTCGACCCCGACCTTGCGGACCCGCTGCTGGTAGTGACCAAGGTGCTGGCGCAGAACCCCGACATGCTCAACCTGGGTTGCGTGGGCCAGACCGGGCCGCAACTCCTGAAGCTTGCCCGCCAGCTCGGCTATGAGGGCGTGATGAGTTGCAGCTGTGAGGACGATATCAACCTCTACCTCAATCACGCCGGCCCCGCGGCCGCTGAGGGCTTCTATATCATAGGCTCCCACGGCTTCCCTGAGGGCCCGGAGCTCATGGCGTTCCGCGAGAAGTACACGGAGCGGGAAGGCGAATGGACCGCCGTTGCGCTCGCCTTCTACCAGGGGATCAGGGTGCTTCTCGGCGGCATCCAGAAGGCCGGAACGATCGATGACATTCCGGCGATCGTGAAGGGCATCCAGGAGACCACGGTGGTCCAGGAGCTGCTGCCCGGCGAGCCGGTCATCACCTGGGGTGGCGCCAAGACGTGGGGCCAGCCGCACCAGATGCAGGTGCCCGTCGTGCTCAACACGATCAGGGACGGGAAGGCGACTACCGTCTCCGTGGTGCCGCCGACGGTGCCCTGAGCCGCAGGTGTGTGAGGGCGGACCGGTACGGGGGCGGATAAGGCGTCGCCCCCGGCCGGCTCACGCCCGCCAGTGCCCGGGACGGGTATCGTCGGTCATGCTGCTCGAGGTCAAGGATCTGTGGGTTCATCATGGGCGGGCGCCCGCGCTCAAGGGAGTTACCCTCGCCGTGTCCGAGGGCACCCTCGTGGCGCTGGTCGGACCCAACGGAGCCGGCAAGTCCACCCTCGTGCGCACGATCTCCGGCCTCAAGCGCGCCAGCGCCGGCGAAATTCTGTTCGACGGCAAGCGCATCGACCGCGTGCCCGCCCACAAGATCGTCGGCCTGGGAATCGCGCACGTACCGGAGGGGCGCCGCGTCTTCCCGGACATGACCGTGTTCGAGAATTTGCGGATGGGCGCCTATCGGAGGCTGCGCCGAGGCAAGTTGATGCTTAGGGATTCCGCTTTCGACGACGATCTCGCCATGACCTACGAGCATTTTCCGCGGCTCAAGGAGCGTTCCCGCCAGCGCGCAGGCAGCCTCAGCGGCGGCGAGCAGCAGATGCTGGCGATCGGGCGGGCGCTCATGGCCCGCCCCCGGCTCCTCCTGCTGGATGAGCCCTCGATCGGCCTCGCACCGAGGGTGGTTCAGGAAATCGCCCAGGTCATCGCGGCGATCACACGGCGCTGGCGTGTCGGTATCCTGCTCATCGAGCAGAATGCGCGCATGGCCTTCCGCATCGCACAGCACGCTTATGTCCTCGAAACCGGGCAGGTGGTGATTACCGGCGCGACCGACGCGCTGGCCCGGAACGAGGAAGTCAAGCGCGTGTATCTGGGCTAGCGCGGCGCTCCGCACTCGCCGGCGCGCAAACCATGGCACTCCTCGAGCTTACGGGAATCGGCAAGAACTTCGGCGGCCTTGCGGCGCTCGGCGGCGTCGACCTCACCGTCGAGCCGGGCGAGATTCTTGGCCTGATCGGGCCCAACGGCGCCGGCAAGACCACCCTCTTCAACGTCATCAGCGGTGTCCTGCCGCCGAGCGCCGGGCGCATCGTCTACGAGGGCACCGACATCACGCGCTGGTCCCTGCACCGGATCGCACGGCACGGCCTGGTGCGCACATTCCAGCAGACAGAGCTCTTCATTGAGATGACGGTGTTCGAGAACGTCCAGGTGAGCGCGCGCGCCCACAGCGGCCTCAGCTTCCGGCGCGCGCGTGACCGCGGGGCGGCGGGATCGATGTCCGTGCAGGAGATCATCGAGCTCGTGGGCCTGACCGATTTCGCCCGCGAGCGCGCCGAGAACCTGCCTCACGGACACCGCAGGGCGCTCGGCATCGCGCTCGCGCTGGCAGCCGCTCCCTCGCTGCTTCTGCTCGACGAGCCGCTGACCGGCATGGACGCCGGCGAGACGACCGCGATGGTCTCGACCATCGAGCGGATTCGCGCCCAGGACACGACCATCATGCTGGTCGAGCACAACATGCGTGCCGTCATGCGCTGCTGCGACCGCATCGCGGTTCTCGACTTCGGCAAGCTGATCGCCGAGGGGCCACCGCAGCGGATCCAGAACGATCCGCGCGTCATAGACGCCTACCTCGGCGCCGACGAGGACATCCATGGCATCGAGCAAGCGCCGGCCTGAGCGGCGGGGCCGGCCCACCGCGGCCGGCGCCGGGCGCCCGCGGCCGAGAGTCATCCGCCCATGACGGCCATGCTCTACGGCCAGGTCGCGGTCAACGCGCTCATGCTGGGCGCAACATACGCACTCATCGCCGTCGGGCTCAGCCTCGTCTTCAGCATCATGCGGGTGATTCAGTTCGCCCACGGCAATCTCTACATGCTCGGTGCCTACTGCGTGTTCTATCTGGCGACCGAGCTCGGCGTGAACTACTTCGCCGCGCTCTTCATCGCCGCCATCGCCGTGGGTCTGCTCGGCATGATTCTCGACCGAGTCTTTCTGCGGCCGCTGCGCGGGCAGGACCTGCCGAGCATGATCGTCACGCTCGGGCTTCTCCTCCTCATCGAGGGCAGCGCGCTTCTCGCGTTTGGTGAGCGCGACAAGCGCTTCCACAGTCCGGTGGACGGCGCCGTCTGGTTTTTCGACGCCATCGTCATCCCCAGCGAGCGGCTGATGATCTTGGGCGTCGCAGCACCCCTCATCGCGCTCCTCTTCCTGTTCGTCTGGCGCAGCAAGGAGGGCCAGGCGATGCGCGCCGTCGCGCAGGATCGGGAGGCGGCGATGCTTCAGGGCATCAATGTCGATTGGATCAGCGCGCTCGGCATGTTCATCGGCAGTGCGCTCGCGGCGGCGGCGGCGGGCCTCCTGCTGCCGATCCAGGTGCTGACGCCTGCGGTCGGTGGCCCCGTCGTCATAAAGGCCTTCATGGTGGTGATCCTGGGCGGTCTCGGCAGTATCCCCGGGGCCGTGGTGGGCTCCCTCGCCTTCGGCGCGCTGGAGAGCTTCGGCACCACTTTCTTCGGCGGATACTCGTCGCTGGCCGCGTTCAGCGCGGTGATGCTGATCCTGATCTTCCGGCCGCGCGGATTGCTGGGCCGTGCTTAAGCTCGGTGCAATCGTCGCGCTGATTGCGCTGACCGGGTTAATCCCGGTGATCACGCAGCACCCCTACTACCTGCACGTCGCCATCACCATCGCGGTGTTCACGATCGTCTCGCTCGGCGTCCGGCTTCTCCTGTTGATCGGCCAGTGGACCTTTGGCCAGGCGGCGTTCATGACCATCGGTTCGTACGCCTCGGCCATGCTCACGGGCCATCTGGGCTGGTCGTTCTGGTCGTCGATGCCGATGGCCGGGCTGATCGCTGCGGCGGCCGCAGCGCTCTTCGGCTATCCGGCGCTTCGGCTTACCGGCGCCTACTTCGCGATGGTAACGCTTATTCTCAACATCGTTGTCCGCCAGATCATCCTGGTGACGCCAGACCTCACCGGCGGCAGCATGGGGCTCAGACTCGACATCCAGCCGCCCGACCCGATACCGCTGCCCTTCGGAGGCGGCGTGATCGTGTTCTCTGACAAGGTGTCCTACTACTACCTGATTTGGCTGCTCGGGCTTGCCGCCGTCGGAATTGCCTATTGGATCGACCGCTCGCCCATGGGCGCGGTCCTGCGCGCAGTCCGCCAAAGCGAGATCCTGGTGCGGAGCGTCGGCATCGACAGCGCGATTTACAAGCTCCTCGCCTTCGTCATCGCCTGCTTCTTCGCCGGGATCGCAGGGAGCTTCTATGCGCACTATCTGATTCTGGCTCATCCCGATGCGTTCTCGCTCTGGGACTCGATCTATGCGGTCGCCTACGTAGTGATCGGCGGCACGAGCACCGTGCTCGGCCCGATATTGGGAACGGCTCTGCTGATCGGCGGCTTCGAGTTGCTGCGCGAGGCGTCCGCATACCAAACCGTGGGCTATGCGCTCATCCTGCTCCTGGTCACGCGCTTCCTCCCCGGCGGACTGATCAGTCTCGGACCGATGTCGACCGACTTCCTGACCCGTCGCAGACGGGGAGCACCGGATCAGGAGAGCGAGGCGCGCTTGCGGCCCTGGTTCCGCACATACCTGCGCCGCTGACGAACCGCGTATCGCCAGCCGGCGCGCTGGACCCGACCGATGCGGATCGCTGCCGTCACCCGGAACCGTTCGAGGTCCCGCGGCGACAAACTCGGCGCCATCTACCGCTTTGTCGGGCGCGCCCTGCATTCCGGAGGGCGCCACCCTGCGGGTCGCTGGCCTCAACCTTAGGCACCGCTACGCTTTTCGGCCCATTTTTCCGCAACAAACGTAGTGTGCTGTGATTGCAACCATTTCTAGTTTTCACGCCGTATCTCGTAAGCGTATCGTCAGCGGATTCATTGCAACGCCTGCGCATTCTTGCGTGCCCTTGTCGCTGCCGCCCGACAACCGGTGTGGCAGGTCGGGGGGGGGGGCACGATCCCGTCGCGATGGCGCCCGGCTTCTAGAGCGTGCCCGTTTTAGTTGGAACCATATCCGGCGTTTTGGATGTAGTTTTGGCACTCGCTGAGCTCGATTGTGTCGACGAGGCGTCCGAGATGACTGCATGTGTCGTCGATGCTTCGTTTTTGGGCGTTGCGCATCCAGTGCTTGATCTTGGGGTTGTGTCCCCGGGAGTAGTGTAAGAGCGTCGGCTTGACGTCGGTCTTTGCCGGTTGAGGTTTCCGGCTTCTCAGGCCGCGATGGTCAGCGGTCCGGGTTCAGGGTCGCTGATCTGGGCCAAGGTTTCCAGGGTGATGTATCGGCGGCAGACGGCCCACTCGTCGGACTGCTCGGCGAGGATGGCGCCGACGAGGCGTGTGACGGCGGCCTCGTTGGGGAAGATGCCGACGACGTTGGTCCTGCGCTTGATCTCCTTGTTGACGCGCTCCAAGGGGTTGGAGGAGTGGATCTTGGTGCTGTGGTCCCTGGGGAAGGTCATGAAGGCGAGCACGTCGGGCTCGGCCTCGTCCATGAGCCGTGCGAGGGTCTCGAAGCGGGGGCACAGGGTGTCCACGACCTGGCGCCATTGGGCCGAGGCGGCGGCATGGTCCTCCTGGATGAAGGCGGTGCGGATGGCGGCGGCGACCATGTCGCGCCGGCCCTCGGTGTTGACGGCGACTGCGACGGTTGCCGCCACCGGGACGATGCGCCGTAAGCCTCCGGCGAAGGCCGCAGGTTATGCGGCGAGGTCCTGTTGCCGGTCGGCCTTCCAGTGCCAGGGGAGGAGCTCGTGCAGACGGGTCTGCGGCTTCTCCGCGATACGGTCGAGGACATCGGCGAGCCAGGCTTGCGGATCGACGTCGTTGAGCTTCGCGGTGCCGATGAGCGTGTACATGACAGCGGCCCGCACGCCCCCGCGGTCGGAGCCGGCGAACAGCCACGATTTGCGTCCGAGACAGATACCGCGCAGCGCCCGCTCGGCGGCGTTGTTCGTCATGCAGATTCGGCCGTCTTCGAGGAAGCGCGCGAAGCTGCCCCAGCGCTTGAGCATATAATCCATGGCCTTGGCCACGGCGGCGTGACGCGAGAGCCCGGCGCGCTCCATGCGCATCCAGTCCTCAAGTTCCGCGACCAGCGGCGCGCTCCGCTCCTGGCGCACGGCGAGGCGACGCTCGGCAGTCTCGCCGTTGATCTCGCGCTCGATGTCGAACAGCACGTCGATCCGCTTCACCGCCTCCAGCGCCAGCGGTGAGATCGGCGGCGCGCGCTTGCCGCGCCTCTTGCCCGCCGCGATGTCGGCAAGCTCGTAGAACTTGCGCCGGCCGTGAGCCCAGCAGAGCGCCTCGGTGACGGGTCCCGGCGATCGGCCATGCGCGTAGAGCCGCCTGTATCCGGCATAGGCGTCGGCCTGCAGGATGCCTGTGAAGGTCTGCAGATGCTCGACCGGGTGTTCGCCCGAACGATCCCGCGCATAGCGGAACAGAGCGGCGGGTGGGTCCGGGCCGCCGAAGGGCGCGTCGTCGCGCACATAGACCCAGGCTCGCGCCGTGTCGGTCTTGCCCTTGGCCAGCACCGGCACAGGCGTGTCGTCACCGTGCAGACGTTCTGCCGCCAGCACGTGGGCCGCGATCAGGTCATGCAGCGGCTTCAGCGCCACGGCGCAAGCGCCCACCTGGTCGGCCAATGTCGACAAGCTCAGATCGACGCCCTCTCTCGCGTAGCGGTCCCTCTGCCGGTTCAGAGGCAAGTGCTGCCCGTACTTCTCGAACAGGATCGTCGCCAGCAGGTTCGGGCCCGCCCAACCGCGTGGTGTCGCGTGGAAGGGCGCCGGCGGCTGCGATATCCGCTCGCAGTTCCGGCACGTGAACTTCTCCCGCACCGTCTGGATCACCTTCCAACGGCGCGGGATCACCTCAAGGGTCTCGGTCACGTCCTCGCCGACCTTCGACAGCCTGTCCGACCCACAGCACGCGCAGGACGTGGGCGCAGGCACCACCACACGTTCGCGCGGCAGGTGCTCGGGGAACGGCTTGCGCGACGGCTTGCGGCGGACGAACCCCTTGACCTCGGTGCTCCCGGCCGCCAGCTCGTCCTCGGTCGCGCTCGCCGTGAGCTCGTCGAGCGCAAGCTCCAGCTGGTCGAGAAGACGCTCCTTGCGCTCGGACCGCCGGCCGTACAGCGCGCGACGCAGCTTCTCGATCATCAGCGTCAAGGCGGCGATCTGCGCCTCGGCCGCCGCCGCTCGTGCCTCGGACGCCACGAGCGCAGCCTTCAGCCCCTCAGTGTCGTGCGAATCGGCGGCAGCCATGGTCAGCAGCGAATCACAGGCGCCGCCGCCCGGCAATTCCTGACCGGGTTCGCTCACGTCAGCCATGGTCAGGCGAAGCTCAACCGGCCCGCGACGGGCGCCAGGTCGGAACCGGGTTGCGCCAGTCGATCCCTTCCAACAAGTAGCCGAGCTGCGCCGCAGTGACCGACACCGCTCCGTCAGACGGCGACGGCCAAAGGAACCGGCCACGCTCCAGGCGCTTGGCGTAGAGCGATATCCCCAGGCCGTCGTGCCATAGGATCTTGATCAGGTCGCCTCTGCGACCGCGGAACACATACAAATCCCCCGCATGGGGATCGCGTCCCAGGTCCTGCTGAACCTGAAGCGCCAGCGTGTTCATGCCGCGACGCATGTCCGTCACACCGGTCGCGAGCCACACCCGCACACCGCTCGGAACCGGGATCATCGCCGCTCCAGAACCGCGATCACCCGTGCCAGCGCCCGACCGTCGACCGCCCGGTCGACGAACACCCGGCGCTCGCCCGGCAGCACGATCTCAATCCGGCCCGTCGCCGGCGCACCCTCCACCGCGACGTCCTCGGATGGTGGGCGCATTGCCCCCGCACCGGCCTCGGGGTCCGGTACCGCCCTGACGACAACCGGCACGTACCGGCCCGTCCCGGCGGTGCGCTCAGGCGCGCGAAACAGCCGCCGCCACCTGAACACCTGATTGGCGTTCAGGTTGTAGCGCTGGGCGACCATCGGCACCGAGACCCCCGGCTCATGGGTCTCCGCAACGATCTGACGCTTCTGCGCCTCGCTCCACCGCCGGCGACGGCGACCAACCAACCCGCCGCCATCTCCGCCTGACTTCTCCTCGGCAACCGACATCAGCTAAGTGTCCACCAAGAAATAAGTGGACACTTGCGAAGTGCCCACTCCCAGACCACCCAGCCTGCCCAATCTCACCCCATCCGAACAGGCGGCCTACGCCGGAGGCTTACGATGCGCCCGGCGCGGCGCACCTTGAGGTAGGTGGCGTCGAGCCAGAGGTAGGGCCAGCGGCCCTCGATCGGGCGCTCGAGGAAGGCGCCCACCCGCTCGTCGATCTCCGCACAGAGCCGGGAGACCTGGCTCTTGGAGATGCCGCTCATGCCCATGGCCTGGACCAGGTCGTCGACCGAGCGGGTCGAGACCCCCTTGGACGTAGGCCTCCTGGATCACCGCCGTCAGCGCCTTCTCAGCCATCCGCCGCGGCTCCAGGAAGCCGGGGAAGTAACTCCCCTTCCTCAGCTTCGGGATCTTCAGCGCGACCGTGCCGGCGCGGGTCTCCCAGACCCGATCACGGTAGCCGTTGCGGTATGTGAGCCGCTCCGGCGTCCGCTCGCCGTGCCCGGCGCCGGTGAGGCTTTGCACCTCCAATGCCATCAGGCGCTCGGCCGCGAAGCAGATCATCTCGCGCAAAAGGTCGGCGTCGGAAGTCTTTTCAAGCAGCTTCTGAAAGGCCATCGTGTCGTCGGTCATCGTCGTCTCTCTGTTTCGCTCGGCTGGTGTCGGAAACCTCAACCCTAACCAAACGAAGACCGACGATGGCCGCCTTCCAGGCGGCCGGCGGGCGCGGACCGCTTGAGCTCTCCATGGCTCCGACGTCCACACCCGCCGAAAATCTCTTACACCACCTCACGCACCTTCGGTGCTAAGTTTCTGAAACAGGGTCGTTTTTTCTCCTGACAATTGTTGCAGAGGAACGGATTGGGCAACCTGCCCTTCCCCGGCTGCAACCGCAATCGGGAGAAGGTTCATGCCCAAGGTCATCCTGACCGACGCCCGCGTCAAGGCGCTGCGGCCGCGTAGGACCGCCTACGACATCCGGGATGGCAAGCTGAAAGGCTTCGGCGTGCGGGTGCTGCCCTTGGGCCGCAAGCGTTTCTTCGTCCATTGTCAGCATCGAGGAGACCGCGTCTGGAAGATCGTCGGCGTCGCGGAGGATATGACGGTCGGCGAAGCACGGTCACGGGCCGTCCGGACGCTCGCCGCGATCCGGTGCGGCGAGGACCCGCCCCGCGATCCCGCTGAGACCCTCTTCGAGGCCGTCGCCGAGACCGTGTTCGAGCGGTACCGACGGCTCTGGAAGCCCGGAACGCTCGATGTCAACCGGTGCTACCTGAAGAACCAGATCCTGCCCCGCTTCCACGGACGGCAAGTCGCCGACATCAACCGGCGGGATGTTCGGGACTGGTTCGCCTCGCTGCGCGCGACGCCGGTCGCCGCCGACCGGTCCATGCCGGTGCTCTCCGTCATCATAAGGGAGGCGGAAGCCATGGGTCTTCGGCCGCAGGGCTCCAACCCCTGCCTGGGTATCCGGCGCTATCGCCGCAAGGGGCGCGCGCGCTTTCTGTCGGACGAGGAGATACGACACCTATCGGCAAGACTGTCGGCACATGCGGAGACTGCCCCTCAGCAGGTCGCCGTGGTCCGTCTCCTCCTGCTGACGGGGTGCCGCAAGAGCGAGATCCTGACGCTCCGCTGGTCCGACTACCGCGAGGGGCATCTCTTCCTCCGCGACTCCAAGACGGGACCTCGCACCGTTTGGCTCCCGGCTGCTCGGTCATTCCGATGTGCGGTCGACGCTGCGTTACGCCCATCTGGGAGATCGCGAGATCGAGGCAGCGGCGGAGAGGGTGGGACAATCCATCGCCGCGCTCTTACGCAACTAGAATGTGCATTCGTCGATGCGTGGGGTGTTGTTAAGCCTCCACCTGCGCGGCGCTCCGGCTCGGTCGCGGGAGTAACGGGGGCTTGTGTCTGCGACGCCTCGGGCTTGAACTGGCTGCGGGTGGGGTGAAGAGGCCGTTCGAGCACTGGCGTGCTGTAGCGGCACCCGATGTTAAGCCTGGTCCGAACCATTTTGTCGCCTCGGTCACTGATGGCGCGGGTTTCCCGTGACCTCGTTCAAGAGAATGGGACTTCGAACATGGTTCCTCCCCACTCGCGACGGAGATGAAACCTGGGAGGATGTTCCATGGCGCGCAAGTCTCGAAGAACCCGGCGCCTCAGGGTGGTGAACCCGGACTGCGCAGGGATCGACATCGGCAAGGACCGGCATTTCGTGGCGGTCGACCCGGAACGCAGCGATGAGCCGGTGCGTTCGTTCGGCTCCTTTACCCGCGATCTGGAGGAGATGGCGGCGTGGCTGGCGTCGTGCGGGGTGACCAAGGTCGCGATGGAGTCGACCTCGGTCTACTGGATCCCGGTCTACGAGACGCTGGAGCGCGCGGGCTTCGAGGTGATGCTGGTGCCGCCGCGCATGACGAAGCAGATCGGCGGGCGCAAGAGCGACGTGCTGGACTGCCAGTGGATCTGGCAGCTGATGTCCTACGGCCTGCTGCGGGGAGCGTTCCGTCCGGGCGACGAGGTTTGCCCGCTGCGCTCCTACGCACGCCAGATGAGGCGGCTGACCAGGGACCGCTCCCGCTGCGTCCTGCACATGCAGAAGGCGCTGACCGAGATGAACGTCAAGCTCGACTCGGTGATCGCCAACATCACGGGACTGACCGGCCAGCGCATCCTGCGCGCGATCATCGACGGCGAGCGTGACCCAGAGCGCCTGGCGACGCTCCGCCACCGGGGCATCAAGGCCGACGCCGATACGATCGCCGCGAGCCTTCAGGGGACGTGGCGCGAGGAGCACCTCTTCGCCCTCGAACAGGCCATGCAGCGCTACGACTTCCTGACCCAGCAGATCGACGACTGCGAGGTCCGGGTGATGGCCGAGATCGAGCGCCTGGCACCGCCGGACGATCTCCCGGACGGCGGCGCGCCGGACCCTGCCCCCGGCACGACCTCCGAAACCGCGTCGAGCCGCTCTGCGAACGCCGCAAGCAACTACACCGGCAAGGAGGGCATCCAGGCCCTGGCGTTGCGCGGAATGATGGGCGTCGACCTCACCGCGATCCCCACCATCGGTCCCGGTACCGCACTGGTGATCGCCTCGGAGATCGGCCCGGACTTCTCCGCCTTCCCCTCCGCCCAGCACTTCTGCTCCTGGCTTGCGCTCGCGCCGGGAACCAGGATCAGCGGCGGCAAGAACCTCCCCGGCAAGTCGCCGAAGGCGGTCAACCCCGTCGGGCAGGCCCTGCGCATGGCGGCCATGGCCGCGCGCCGCAGCGAGACCTTCATCGGCGCCAAGCACCGCGCAAGGCTCGCCCGAATGGACACCCCCGTTGCGATCAAGGCGACCGCCCGCGAACTCGCCTGCCTGATCTACCTCATGGTGACCGAAGGCCAGAAATACGTCGAGCAGGGCATCGACGCCTACGAGAAGCGGCGCCTCAACAGAAAGTTCGCTCATCTCGACCGCCAAGCCCGAAAACTCGGGCTCCAACTCGTCCCGAAAATGCAAGGAGAGGAAAAACAGAACCCAATGCTGTCAATCGCTTAGGCACCTGTTACTCAAGAGCCTCCACCTGCGCGGCGCTCCGGCTCGGTCGCGGGAGTAACGGGGGCTTGTGTCTGCGACGCCTCGGGCTTGAACTGGCTGCGGGTGGGGTGAAGAGGCCGTTCGAGCACTGGCGTGCTGTAGCGGCACCCGATGTTAAGCCTGGTCCGAACCATTTTGTCGCCTCGGTCACTGATGGCGCGGGTTTCCCGTGACCTCGTTCAAGAGAATGGGACTTCGAACATGGTTCCTCCCCACTCGCGACGGAGATGAAACCTGGGAGGATGTTCCATGGCGCGCAAGTCTCGAAGAACCCGGCGCCTCAGGGTGGTGAACCCGGACTGCGCAGGGATCGACATCGGCAAGGACCGGCATTTCGTGGCGGTCGACCCGGAACGCAGCGATGAGCCGGTGCGTTCGTTCGGCTCCTTTACCCGCGATCTGGAGGAGATGGCGGCGTGGCTGGCGTCGTGCGGGGTGACCAAGGTCGCGATGGAGTCGACCTCGGTCTACTGGATCCCGGTCTACGAGACGCTGGAGCGCGCGGGCTTCGAGGTGATGCTGGTGCCGCCGCGCATGACGAAGCAGATCGGCGGGCGCAAGAGCGACGTGCTGGACTGCCAGTGGATCTGGCAGCTGATGTCCTACGGCCTGCTGCGGGGAGCGTTCCGTCCGGGCGACGAGGTTTGCCCGCTGCGCTCCTACGCACGCCAGATGAGGCGGCTGACCAGGGACCGCTCCCGCTGCGTCCTGCACATGCAGAAGGCGCTGACCGAGATGAACGTCAAGCTCGACTCGGTGATCGCCAACATCACGGGACTGACCGGCCAGCGCATCCTGCGCGCGATCATCGACGGCGAGCGTGACCCAGAGCGCCTGGCGACGCTCCGCCACCGGGGCATCAAGGCCGACGCCGATACGATCGCCGCGAGCCTTCAGGGGACGTGGCGCGAGGAGCACCTCTTCGCCCTCGAACAGGCCATGCAGCGCTACGACTTCCTGACCCAGCAGATCGACGACTGCGAGGTCCGGGTGATGGCCGAGATCGAGCGCCTGGCACCGCCGGACGATCTCCCGGACGGCGGCGCGCCGGACCCTGCCCCCGGCACGACCTCCGAAACCGCGTCGAGCCGCTCTGCGAACGCCGCAAGCAACTACACCGGCAAGGAGGGCATCCAGGCCCTGGCGTTGCGCGGAATGATGGGCGTCGACCTCACCGCGATCCCCACCATCGGTCCCGGTACCGCACTGGTGATCGCCTCGGAGATCGGCCCGGACTTCTCCGCCTTCCCCTCCGCCCAGCACTTCTGCTCCTGGCTTGCGCTCGCGCCGGGAACCAGGATCAGCGGCGGCAAGAACCTCCCCGGCAAGTCGCCGAAGGCGGTCAACCCCGTCGGGCAGGCCCTGCGCATGGCGGCCATGGCCGCGCGCCGCAGCGAGACCTTCATCGGCGCCAAGCACCGCGCAAGGCTCGCCCGAATGGACACCCCCGTTGCGATCAAGGCGACCGCCCGCGAACTCGCCTGCCTGATCTACCTCATGGTGACCGAAGGCCAGAAATACGTCGAGCAGGGCATCGACGCCTACGAGAAGCGGCGCCTCAACAGAAAGTTCGCTCATCTCGACCGCCAAGCCCGAAAACTCGGGCTCCAACTCGTCCCGAAAATGCAAGGAGAGGAAAAACAGAACCCAATGCTGTCAATCGCTTAGGCACCTGTTACTCAAGAGCGCGCGGATTAGACACCGATCAGCGTGGTAACGTCTTGATTCTCTTCGATTCCGGGGGGGTGTGGGTCTGGTGTGGCAAACGTAAGTTATTGAAGTAGCGCGATTTCGCTGTCGAAACGGACGGCCGGAACCGGGGTTTCGTGACAATCGGCCATCCCAGGGGAGGATATTGTCACGCCGGCAGGGCCGAGCGGGGGAAGGTGGGGACGCTCCGTACCGCAAGAGACGGTAGGATGCTGTGTGGAGAAGCCCAACATCAGGAGCGTTCCCATGTCAGTATCCCGCTCTCCGGCACCCTCGTCCATCGATCTTTCCGGCGTGCCTGCCCGGGTCGCCGAGGCGGTCGCCCAGGTGGTCGCAGTCTGTCACGAGCAGTTTCGCTCGGACCCGTGTCCCGAGGCGTTCGAGGAGGCGGAGTTGCGGGTGCGTGAGACCATGAACGCGCTCGCTTGTGAGCTTCTGGGCGCCGTCATCGAGAAGCGGGACGACGGCGCGTCCCGGATCGAGCGGGACGGGCAGAGCTGGTTCCGGGTGGCGGCGACGCCGAGGACGATCATGACCTCGCTCGGTCCGCTGACCTACCGGCGCGCGCGTTACCGTAGCGGCGCGAGCGGGTCATCGCCGGTGCCGGTCGACGAGAGCCTGGGTCTCGTCGACGATTACCTGACGCGGCCGGCGGCTCAGCTCGGTCTGCCGATGATGGGTCACTGCACGGCGCGGGAGGCGGCGGCGTTCTTTGTGAACATCGGCGGCATGACGCCGTCGGTGAGCACCCTGCAGCGCCTGACACGGACCATGCACGAGCGCTGGGAGACCCTCGGCCCCGAGACGCTGGACAGCATCCGTGACGCCGAGGGCGTACCGCACGAGGCGGTCAGCGCCTCGGTGTCGCTCGACGGCGTCATGGTGCCGCTGCGGGCCGGCGAGGACGGCCGTGCCGAGGCCTCCTGGCGCGAGGCCGCCTGCGGCACGGTTTCCTTCCACGACGCCAGGGGCGAGCGTCTGAAGACCCTCTATCTCGGCCGCATGCCGGAGAGCGGCAAGGTCACACTGAAGGCGCAGCTCGCAAGCGAAGTCGCACATATCAGGCAGCTGCGCCCCGACGGCAGGATCGTCGCTATCGCCGACGCCGCCGCCGACAATTGGACCTTCCTGGAGACCCTGTCGCCCGAAACCGAGGTCATCGACTTCTGGCATGCCTGCGAACATCTCCGAACGGCATCCGA
Source organism: Alphaproteobacteria bacterium (assembly GCA_965262755.1). Classification (GTDB taxonomy): domain Bacteria; phylum Pseudomonadota; class Alphaproteobacteria; order UBA828; family UBA828; genus WTGU01. The sequence continues at coordinate 5,602,684 of OZ253557.1, forward strand.
CCATGCGGTGGCCTCCGACTGGTTCGAGAGGTACCGCGAGGTTCTGCGTCACGACCCCTGTGGCGTCGACAAGGTGATCCGGGCGTTGCGCCACCTTCGTGATAGCGCAAAGCCGGATCGGGCCGAGATCGAACGGGAACTCGCCTTCTTCCGCAAGCACCGCCAGCGCATGCGCTACCACGCCCTGAAGGCAGAGGGCGTCGCCATCGGCTCAGGCGTGGTCGAGGCGGCCAACAAGACCCTGGTGACCCAGCGCATGAAGCGCTCCGGCATGCGCTGGCGGATCGCCAGCGGGCAGGCTGTGCTGACCTTCCGCGCCCTGATCAAATCCGCTCGCTTCGACCGGGCATGGAAGGCCATCATCGGCGCAACCGACACACCGGCCAACGACAACATCAATCCCTGTGCCGTCATCGCCATCGCTGCCTGAACTCAATGAACGAAGCCCCTGCTATCAATGCCATACGAGACTCGCACCCGCTTTGATGGGCTTGGCCTTCGCGAGGCTCTCGATGTGGTCCTGTTCGACAACGACTTCGAAAGTTTCCATTCGGCGCCCTCACACGGTTTCTGATCGACACGCGGGAAGAAAAAATCTGATGTTAATGGAGTGGACAGGGAGAATCCAACCTGCACGTGCACGTCCAGCTTCGGGAGATTGCGTTAAGGCAACAATACTCGGTGGTGTCCGCTGTCGGCGCAAAGGGGTTGTTCACGTCTGCCGCTCCCCGGCCCCGCAGTACCGCCCTGTGATATCGGACACTTCTCCCGATTCTTGTAGGCTCAATTAGTGAATCGTATGCGTCACCTCGTCACCTCGTCACGGCGGCGGCGAGGCAGGCCCGGTCGTTGGCGCCGGGGGCGAGGCCGACGAGGTGGAACCAGCTCAGGTAGTTGTCCAGATAGCGGGTGGCGATGCCGCGGCGGGGGCGCAGGAAGTCCTTCAACCGGCTGTGGCGGCTGTTCACCGTCTGCACATGCAGATCGCCCCGAACCCGTTCCCCCATCGAGCGGTTGAGTGTTTCGTGGCTCACCCCGAGCGCGGCGGCGCAAGGTGGGTAGCTCGCGCCGCCGTCGGAGACCAGCAGGGCGTCCTTCGCGACCACCGGATCGAGGGCAGCCGCGAGCGCCGCCGCATCGACCCGGGGCAGCACCGCGCTGACCGTCGTCCCGCTCCGGTCCGCCGCCATGAGAACCGGCACCTGCTCGCGCGAGAGGCCGCGCTTCTTCGCCTTGCCGCCCCGCCGCCGTGCCTTGCGTCCCAGCCCGCGCGCGCCCTTCCGGCTCTCCAGGACGTAGGTCTCGTCCGCTTCCACGATCCCCTTGAGCACCTCCGAATCGCTCCGCGCCGCCGCCAGAAACCGGTGACGCCAGCGGAACGCCGTGCTCACCGCCACGTCGCAGCGCGCCGCCGAGGCCTTCACCGTCTCCCCCTTCGCCAGCGACGCCCCGAACGACAGCCAGCGTTCCTTGTGGTGCAGGCCCGACAGCGGCGTACCGCTCAGCGCGTTGAAGGTCCTGCCGCAGCCCTTGCACTGGTAGCGCCGCAGACCCCGCGCCATACCGCGCGAAACCGCCCCTTCGCTCGCGCAATGCGGACAGCGCCGGGCCTCGTCCACACCAAGCTCGATCGCTGCCTTCGATGCCTCGCCCTCGCTCCGGCCCGAAAGTACCGCGAGCGCCTCGCGCCGCTGCGCGCGCGTCAGCCCGCGCGCCGCCGAAAGCCACACCTGGAAACCCTTGATGTCCATAATCCAACCTCCTGACGTTCCAGGCACTCTATCACAAATGCATACAATTCGCGAGGTGAGCCTTCTTGTAACCCACTATCACGAATTGTCGCCGGTCGCGATGTCCGGCAGATGGCAGTCCTCTGCCTCGTCGTTGCCGATCCGGGGGGCCTTCCCAGCTGCCAGGCTCCGGGTCAAGAGCGCCGCCGGCGCGGAGGCGCTGCGCCGCCTCGCCGACGGAGAGTGCGATCTCCACTGCGGTGGCATCCACACCGGTGATCCCCTGCCACCGTTCCTGCGGGGCGAGCGCTTCCTCGACCTGATCGCCGGCATCGTCGTCCGGCGCGATCATCCGCTGTTCGGCGGCACGGTCGCACCGGAGGATCTCGCGTGCACCCTTAGATCGACTTCGACTGGCCGGTGACCTCATCGCGCGACGACAGCCGTCCGCCCCTGGCAACGATCCTGGCGTAGCTGTGGAACATCGTCCCTGCACATATCCCGACCATTGTGCGCCGCAGTGCGCGTTTCGAAAAGTATCGGCCGGTGATTTCGGAAAGTCCCGGCCGGCGGTCTCATCTGACCCCTGCCGGTCGACTTCGGCCGCTACCGATACCGCACCGGCTACGTCGCCCGGCGCGCAGCCGAGGACCTGCCGCCGCTCCGCGGGCTGGAGCAGGCCGTGCGCGACAGCGTGCTCGGGCGCAATTTGTAATCACGTTCGCCCATCCCGGCGCGCACCTCCATGTTTCTGCCAGATTTGCCCAGCGGCGTGCACCGATCCGGGTCAGACTTGCCTAAGCCGTTGCGTTCCCGCGATTCTCTGCTCCCGCCAGCGCCCGTCATCGCATCGCAACCGCGTGATTTCAACATCCCGGACCCCGGCGGGCTCGTTTGTCCAGCATCAATTCGAACCGCTTCCACGACTTCCTTGCCGGATACGCAACCGGGGGTCCAGGCCGGCAGTGGCGAAGCCTACGACCCTGCGGCCCCGCTGGATTTTCCTGGCAGCAGCGCGGGGGCGCCCAGAGCGTCCGTTATCGTATCGTAATCGGCTGGTTTCAACCCGAACCCACTTGATCGCCGTGGAAGGCGCGATCCCGAAGCGCTTGGCTGCTCCCCGCCGTGGCATCCCGTCATCCACCGCCGTCACCACCCGGCGGCGCAGATCATCCGAAAGAGGTCGCGTCATGCAGGCTGGCCTCCTTCACCAGCCTGCATCTTGAATCACATATCCAAGCGATTGAAAATTCTAAAGATTCTCCCAGCTCGGAAAATGCTCTAGTAGGGCGATTGTTCGGCCCGGAAAGTCCGGCCGATGTCGAAGATATAGGAATAGGCGCCGACCTTGTGGTCCCCGGCGGGTACGAAACCGGGGATGAACCCGATTGCGGACAATGCCAGTCCGATCGGATCGCCGGTTGAGAACGACCACACGCCGCCTGCGATTCCCAGGGACCAGGCGGCTAGATTCTTCCGGACCTCGCCACGGGTCATGCGCTGGAGGTCGTGCGCCTGGTCGGATATCTCCTGTCGTCGTTTCGGCAGCAGCACTTCTCGGTCCGCTGGTTCATCGACTTCGGCGAGCTCGATCATGAATCGGCGGAGATCACGCATGTAGGCACGGTACGCGTCCTGGTGTTCCGCGCGGAACTGCAACACATCGTCGAGTGGAATCGATGAGAGGTCGAATGCCACCGGCTCCAGGTCCAGTTGAACGACATGCTGCCGGGAAGGCATGGCTTGCATCGACAGGGTTTGAATGAGGTCCGAGACCGCAGGGTCGTAGTTGGTCGTGGGATGGATCGTCATGCCCCGCCTTTGTCCCACATTGCGGGAGAGCTGGCCGAGGATGACGAGTATCGTGGTGCGTACCGTCGGATGCAGAGGAATCGAGACACCGTCTTCGCTCGGCTTCGCGAGCCCCCTCTGCTGCAGTTCGTCGACGAGAAACGAAGCCAGCTCCACATCGGCGGCATAGCCCATTCGCGACTGCGAGAACTCGGCAAAGTAACCCGGCTCCGGGAGCTCGTCGAAGGCGCCGTTCGTGAGCATTTCGACAATGATGTCGGCGAGGCGCGCGGTGGTTTCCTTGTCTAGCCAGCCTTTCGGTTCGAGGACGTGGAGCAGGCCGCGTTCTTCAAGGGGTGCGGCGAGAACCGGATCGGCGGCGACGTGGCGGCCATACATGTAGTCAGGGAGCAGGGTCGCGATGTCGTCGAAAAACAGCAACAGGGACTTGATCCATCCGGTTTCCCGCAACGTCCAGAATGGCGCCGGATAGAAATAGGCTGTGTCGCTCACGAGGTGGCCTCAGATTCGGGATTCAGGACTGGAGCGCGGACTTGAGGCGACGAGAAGATGCTGGGCATGTCCGGCCCGTGGTCAGGAACCTGCCAGCTCTCGCCAATCTGTCAGATTAAGCCGAAGCGAATTCAGTTTATCCAAGGTCGAGTCGGAGCACTTCCACAACCTACTTGCCTCATATGCAATCGCGTAACCAGACCGGCAGCGGCCCAGCCCGCAACCCGACGGCCACGCTGGGTTTTCCCTGGTAACAGCTCGGCAGCGTCCATAGCGCCCGTCATCGTATAGCAATCGGCTGGTTTCCATATCGGGTGTATGCGTGGCGTCATTGGTCGCGATCTACGGCCTGCCCACGGTCACGACCTCCGGCCGCCGTCCACCGCATCCCTGATTGCCTTCCCCGCCTTGAACGACGGTGACTTCGAAGCCGATATCGAGATCGCCGCGCCGGTCTTGGGGTTGCGGCCGGTACGGGCCGTCCGGGTCCTGGCGGTGAACGTCCCGAAGCCCGCGATCCGGACCTCCTCTCCATTTGCCAGGGCCTCGCCGATCACCACGAACATGCTGTCAACCGCGTCCCTTGCGGCGGCCTTGTTCAATCCGGTCCTGGCGGCCAGACGATCTGCCATTTCCGCCTTGTTCATCTATTCTCCTCCCCGACGCCATGGTACCGCCCTGCCACTCACGGCCGGTACATGGCCCGGTTCTTGCAACCGACTACCACGAATTGTCTCGGCCTCGCTGCCCGCCGATCGAGGTCAGCTGTCCCTTCATTGCCAATGACCGGTCAGTGCGCGCCGCAGCAGCGCTTGTACTTCCGGCCGGAACCGCACGGACAGAGTTCGTTGCGGCCCACCTTGCGACCGAATGCCGTCGGCTCCTCTCGCCCGAACCGGACATCGGGCTGGGCAACACTGCTTCCGCGTTTCCCGACTTGCCGGGATTTGGTCCAGGCGTTCAGATTGCGCACGAATTCCGGGATCAACCCCGGCGCTATCCGGTCGAGTTCGTCCTCTGCCTCTTCCGTCAACTCCGACCGGCCGTAGTAGAAATCGTTCAGGGCGATGATCATGCTGACCGACGCCGACGCCTCCTTGTCGTCGCTCAGCGCGATCTCCTCCCACGCATCCGGACGCAGCCGCATGGCCCGTTCGAAGCCGTCGATCCACGGTTCCCACAAGGTTTCGCCGCCGTTGGGGTCGATTTCCAGGACCGGTGCGTAATCCTCCGGATGCTCCGCCAACTCCCGGGCGATCCGGTTGTAATGCCCCATCACCGCGGCGATCGTCGCCTCAGCCTCGTCGATATCCGCGAATTCGTGTTCTCCGCCCCAGACCCCCGGCAACCATTCGGAAGGCAGGACCATCTCCGGGCAGATGATCAGGGCGGCGACATAGCCGTCCAGCTCCGCGATGGTCATGCCGTCCCGTTCGGCGGGAATAGCGTTCAGAAGATCATGCAGCCGGTCGAGTTCCGCGTCCGTGTCGCTCATGGCCCGGCACTTATCCGCACTGCATCCTGCGGGTCAACGACGCTTCCTGCAGCGGTGTCGATGGCTGCGAAAAAGCGCGCGTATTTGGCGAAGTCGGCGCATCAGTGCGGTGACTATGTAGCCGCCGGGTTGGTGGGTGTCCGTGCGCAGACCGTGACGGCAGTCCTTCGGGCGGGCTGCTACGCGGCCGGGCGCTACAGCCACCCGCGCTCGCGGAAGGCGGAGAGATCGACGCCGGGCGGCGCATACCAGCCGCCCGATGCGTAGCGGGCGCCGAGCTCGAACGCGGCCTCCTTGTTCCCGTAGGGAATCCGCAAAGGCGTGCCGGTTGGCGCTTCCGCGCGGGCGCCAGCGGATGGTGCTGCGCCCGCCGCCGCGTCGCCCGGTTTGCGCCTCCGCTGTGCCCTTTCCCGGTCCGTCTTCCCCTTCGCCGCCTGGTCGCGCGACTTGTGCGCCGGTGCCTTGCGGCCCGTCGCGGGCTTCGCCGGCCTGTTCGCATCGATCCATTTAGACATCGCGGCCGAGCAGGCCCTGGCCTCGTCGGGAACGGTGATGTCCCTCTCCCGCGCGATCGCCTCGGCATACGAGACCTGGGCCGCACTCGGTGGCCGGCTTCCCGCCGCCCCGTTACGTTCCGCGCTCCCCGTTGTGCGTTCCGGTGCGTGCTGTTCCAGAAACGCCCGGCAGACCGCCGCTGATTTCGTGTAGCCCTTGGGCGGGTCGATGCCCTTGCGCCGGGCGATCGAGACGGCAAAACGCTTCATCGCCGCCGTCGGCAGGCGATCCTTGCCGCTGTAGCCGCCTGAAGCGTCCCCGAGCGCAGCCGCCGCTCCGCCGGCGGCGCCCTCACCCAACCTGCCGATGATGCGCCGGGCGGCATCACATACGGCGTCGATCGCCACCGTCATCTCCTGCTTGCCGAGCACGACGTCGTCCAGCAGGCACTCCAGCTCCGCCGTCACGCCCGGATCGACCAGGGCCGGATCGGCTCGCTCCAGAACCCCGAACAGCGCCAGCCCCCGGTCGCTCGGCACGATGTTCTTCTCCCGCACCGTCAGGAAGCCCTGCTTCTTGAGCCCCGCGATGATCTCGCCCCGCGTCGCCGGCGTGCCGATCCCCTTGGCCTCCTTGAGGCGGTCCCGAAGAGCCTCGTCCTCCACGAAGCGCCAGGCGTTCTGCATCGCCTCGATCAGCGCGCCCTCCTTGTAGCGCGGCGGCGGCCGGGTCTCCTTGTCCTCGATCTCCGGGTCGCGCAGCCGGGCGGTCTCCCTGTCGCGCAGCACCGGCAGCGCCTGCGCCTCCTCGCCCTTCTCCTCGGCGGGCCGCCAATCGGGAAAGGCATCGCGCCAGCCGGCCTCGATCGGCTGGCGTCCCGCCGCGCGGAACGCGAAGCCGCGGACATCCAGCGTCACCGTCGTCTGCCGGTAGCGGTAATCGGGCATGACCGATGCTAGATAGGACCGCGCAATCGCGTCGAACAGTTTCTTCTCGTCGACCGACAGGCGTGGCCAGATCTCGCCCAGATCGCCGATCGTGTTGACGTTCGGGATCACCGCGTGATGGCTTGCGCCCTCGAGGCCCTTGTCGTGGAAGCCGCCGTTGCGTCCCTTGCGGATCACCGGCTGCGACGGCACGGGGACGGCGGCGTAGGCTTTGCCTGCCCGCAGTCCGGCGACGATCTTCGGCACATCGGCGATCGCGCTCTCCGGCAGGTAGCGCACCTCGGCACGCGGATAGGTGAGGATCTTCTTGCCCGCGCCGTCATAGAGCTCCTGCGCCACCTCCAGGGTCCTGGAAGCGGACCAGCCGAAGCGGGCGCTGCACAGCTTCTGCAGCGAGGGCAGGTCGTGAAGCCTCGGCGGGCGCTGGCGCTTGTCCTCCACCCGCACGCCGAGCGGCCCCGCGAAGTCCTGCGCCACCTTCACAACCGCCTCGGCATCCGCTCGTTTGAGAATGCGAACCTTGGGCGCGTGCCGCATCCGGAACGCGCCGCCCCCGGCATGGGCGGCGGCTGCGACCTCGAAGTAGGTGACCGGAACGAAGTCGCGGATCTCCAGCTCGCGCTTGCACGCGATCGCAAGCGTCGGCGTCTTCACCCGCCCGACCCCGATCACGCCCTGCGCGCCACGGCCGAGCGTGACCGTCGCGGTGCGGGTCAGCGACAGGTTGTAGATCTGGTCGGCCTGGCGGCGCGCGACGGCGGCGGCGTAGAGAGGGGCATGCTCGGCGTTGGGCAGGGCGCGGCTGAAGGCGTCGCGAATGGTCTTCGGATCCTGCGCGGTGAACATCACCCGCATCACCTCGCCGCGGTAGCCGCAATGCTCCAGGATCTCCTGGCCGATGAGCTGTCCCTCGCGGTCGCAGTCGGTCGCGAGCCAGACCCGCTTCGCCGTGCGTAGTGCCGCGCGAATGGCCTTCAGCTTGGCCGCCTTGTTGCCGCCGGTGGCAGGCTTGGTGCCGTAAAGGCCCTCGGGCTTCAGCAGATCCGTCGACCATCGCTTCCAGGCTGGGTTCACGTCCTCAGGCTCGCACAGAGCGAGCAGGTGGCCCTCCGCCGGCAGCACCGTGCCGTAGCGCGAGCCGACGGCGGCGCGGACGTCCTTTGCCTGGCTCGACTTCTCGGTGATGACGATCTGGTCGGTCATGACGGGCCGCTCGGCATCAATCCACGTCAATCGTCAGAGCGAACATAATATGAACATCGCGATTCCGCAACCGGGCTGCCGCCCTTTCCGTCCGACAGGCAGTGATCCGCTCCCGGTGGAATGGCACACCGCGATGTCGTGCAGGAGCGCGGAGGAGGGCATACCTCGATAAGGACGTGCCGTGCCCGGAACGCCGGATATGGAGACGACTCGCCGCAGCAGGGACACGTCTTGAGCCCTGGAAAGTCGATCCGGTGCACCATACCGTCTATTCGGAAGGCCGCCCACATCCGTCGCCGACCGCGGCGGGCGCACCTCGCCATTTGCGCGGCGCCTCTACTTTTCCAGGAAGCTCCGCAGCGCGCGTGCCCGGGACGGGTGCTTCAGCTTCCGAAGCGCCTTGGCCTCGATCTGGCGGATGCGCTCGCGCGTGACCGAGAACACCTGGCCGACCTGCTCGAGGGTGTGGTCGCTCTTCGTGCCGATGCCGAAGCGCATCCGCAGGATGCGTTCCTCCCGCGGCGTCAGGCTCTCCAGAATACGGCTCACGGCATCGCGCAGATCGGACTGGATCGCGGCGTCCAGAGGCTGGACCGCTTCCGCGTCCTCGATCAGGTCGCCGAGATGGCCGCCATCCTCCTCGCCGATCGGCGTCTCCAGGCTGATCGGCTCCCGCGCAACCTTCATCGTCTGGCGCACCTTGTGAAGCGGCATGCAGAGGCGCTCCGAAAGCTCCTCAGCGGTCGGCTCGCGCCCGAGCTCCTGCCCCATCTGCCAGGACAGCCGCCTCAGTCTGGTGCTTACCTCGATCATGTGCACCGGAATGCGGATCGTCGGCGCCGTGTCGGCGATCGCGCGGGTGATCGACTGGCGGACCCACCAGGTCGCATAGGTCGAGAACTTGAAGCCCCGGCGGTAGTCGAACTTGTCCACGCCCTTCAGCAGCCCGACATTGCCCTCCTGGATCAGGTCCAGGAACTTGAGGCCCCGGTTCCGGTACCTCTTGGCGATCGAGACCACGAGCCGCAGGTTGGCCTCGACCATCTTCTCCTTGGCCTGGCTCGCCTCGCGCTGCGCCCTCAGGACTGTACTGGCGATCCGCTTGAGCTCGACCGGCTCCAGGCCCGTGTCCCGGGCCAGCGCCAGGATGTCCTCGCGCAGCGCGACGACCTCGGAACGCTTCTCCCTGGCGAGGGTCTTCCATCCTTCGCCGCGCAGCCGTCCGACCCGCGACAGCCAGGCCGACTCCAGCTCGCGATCCTCATGGTGCTTCAGGAACGCGTCCCGCGCGACGCCGCATCGGACGGCCAGACGCAAGAGCGCGCCTTCGATACGCCCCAGGCGGCGGTTCAGGTCGCGGAGCTCGTCCACGAGCGTCTCGATGCAGGCATCGGTGAACTGAAGGCGCTGCATGGACGCCGCGAGATCGCGGTTCAACTCCCGGCAGCGTCTGGTCTGCCACGCCGTCAGCGTCCGGTTCTTGCGGGCCTGCTCGATGTGCAGCGCCTGGAGCCGGCGAAGCTTCCCATAGGCCACTGCGATCGCGTCGAAGGTCTCCATGACACGGGGAAGGAGCTCCGCCTCCATGGCCGAGAGCAAGGGCTTGTCCTCGTCGGCTTCATCGCCGCTTTCGCTGGCACCCTTCGCCTCTCGCGCGTCTGCACGCCCATTCCGAGGTCCAGGGTCGTCACTCTCGCCGCCCGCCGCCACCGGGGCGCTGCCATGGGCGGCCTCGCGATGTCGATCGCCTCGCGCACCCGCCACAACGCCGAGGCCATCGCCGACTACCTGCCCGGCCTCCGTCCCACTGTCGTCCTGATGAACCCGCCGTTCTCGGCCAGCCCCGGCGTAGACCGCATCCGCCACGACGCCGACCTGCGCCACATCCGCTCGGCCTTCTCCATGCTGCCGCCGGGCGGGCGCCTGGTGGCCATCGCCTCCGCCCACTGCGTTCCCGGCGATGCCGCCTGGGTAGATGCCTTCGCATCGCTCGTTCCACCGGCCCGCGTGGCGTTCACCGCCGCTATCGACGGCCGTGCCTACGCACGGCGGGGCACGACCTTCGACACCCGGCTCACCGTGCTCGATCGCGGCGGAGACGAACGCGGGCGGATCGACGTTCACACTCGCGTTGAGGGTGCCGCGCAGCTGCTCGAAGCCGTCGCCACGCAGATGCCGCCGAGGCTTCCGATCGAGCCTCTGCCTGGCGCCGACCTGTTCGGCCATGCACCCACGCCGCGTCCCACGCCGGGCAGGCGGACACGGACCGCCGCACATGGACCGCAGCCGACGCCTCACAATTGGGGCACCGTTGCCGAGCTTACCTACGAGGCCGGCCGGGCAACGTCCGATTCCACCGGGCCCGCACAGGCCTCCGGCCCCTACGAGCTCTGGCGGTCGCGCACCGTCCGCGTCCCAGGCGCGGTCGAGCATCCCACGCCGCTGGTCCAGTCCGGCGCCATGGCGGCGGTGCCGCACCCGGCGCCCTCCTATCATCCCATGCTGCCCACCCGCATCGTGACCGAGGGCCTGCTCTCCGACGCCCAGCTCGAGAGCGTCGTCCTCGCCGGCCAGGCGCACGAGCGCCATCTCGCCGCGCTCTACCGCATCGGCGCCGGCTGGGAGACGCTTCATCGCGTCGACCGCGAGAGCGATGAGGATGGTGACGCCCTTCATGCCGGCACCGATGACGGCGACGATAGTGCCGACGACAACGAGCCGCTGTCGTCGCCGGTGCGCTTCCGGCGCGGCTGGATGCTGGGCGACAGTACCGGATGCGGCAAGGGTCGCCAGGTCGCCGCCATCATCCTCGACCAGTGGCTGCGCGGCAGGAAGCGGGCGCTCTGGCTCTCGCAATCCGACAAGCTGCTCGAGGACACGCGTCGGGACTGGGCCGCCATCGGCGGGCGCGCCGACGACGTAATCCCCCTCGGCAAGGTGCGCCGGGGTGCCGACATCCCGCATCCGGAGGGCATCGTCTTCGCCACCTATGCCACGCTGCGCTCGCCGGCCCGGCAGGGGAAGCAATCCCGCCTCGACCAGATCGTCGCCTGGCTCGCCGGGGGTTCCGACGAAGACGACCGCCACGCCTTCTCGGGGGTGATCGTCTTCGACGAGGCCCATGCCATGGCCAATGCCGCAGGCGCCAAGGGCTCGCGCGGCGAGGTCAAGCCGTCGCAGCAGGGCCGCGCCGGCCTGCGCCTGCAGAACGCGCTGCCCGACGCCCGCGTGCTCTACGTCTCCGCCACCGGCGCCACCACCGTCCCCGGCCTCGCCTATGCAAGGCGCCTCGGGCTCTGGACATCCGGCGAGACCCCCTTCGAGACACGGCCCGCGTTCATCGCCGCCATGGAAGCGGGCGGGGTCGCCGCGATGGAGGTCTTGGCGCGGGATCTCAAGGCCCTCGGCCTCTACCAGGCCCGTGCGCTCGCCTATGACGGAGTCTCCTGGAGCATCCGCTGAGCCCTGAGCAGCGGCGCATCTACGACGCCTACGCCGGTGCCTTCAAGATCATCCACGCCAATATCCAGGAGGCGCTCAAGGCCACTGGCATCATGGACGGGGACAGCACGCTCAACAGGAACGCGAAGTCCGCCGCCCTCTCGGCTTTCGAGGGCGCCAAGCAGCGCTTCTTCGGGCACCTGCTGACTTCGATGAAGTGCCCAAGCCTGATCCGCGCGATCGAAGCCGACCTCGACGGCGACCGGGCGGCGGTCGTGCAGCTGGTCTCCACCGGCGAGGCGTTGATGGAACACCGCATCGCCGAGATACCCGCCTCCGAGTGGAACGACCTCAGTATCGACCTCACGCCCAGGGAGTATGTCCTCGATTTCCTGGCCCACGCCTTCCCGGTGCAGCTTCAAGAGCCCTTCACCGACGATGACGGCAACATCATGTCGCGGCCCGTGTTCGACGCCGACCGCAACCCGGTGCTCTGCCAGGAAGCGGTGGCCAAGCGGGACGCCCTGATCCAGAGGCTCGGTTCCATGCCGCCGGTGCAGTCGGCCCTCGACCAGATCGTCCACCGCTTCGGCCACGATGCCGTCGCCGAGGTTACCGGGCGCTCGCGCCGCGTGCTGAAGATGACCGACGCCAGGGGCGAGCGCCTGGCGCTCCGCTCACGGCCGGCGTCTGCCAACCTCGCCGAGGCCGCCGCCTTCATGGGCGGAGAGAAGCGCATCCTGGTGTTCTCGATGGCCGGCGGCACGGGGCGCAGCTATCACGCCGATCTCGGCTGCGCCAACACCGCGCGCCGCGTCCACTACCTGCTGGAGCCCGGCTGGCGGGCCGACCAGGCCATCCAGGGCCTGGGCCGGACCCATCGGACGCACCAGGCCTCCGCCCCGTCGCGACGGATGTGAAGGGCGAGAGGCGGTTCATCGCCACCATCGCGCGGCGTCTCGACAGCCTCGGCGCCATCACGCGCGGCCAGCGCGACTCACAGACCGCCATGGGCGGCGACGACACCGCACTCTTCCGGGCCAGCGACAACCTGGAGAGCCTCTACGCCAAGTCGGCGCTGCGCCAGTTCTACATCGCGCTATGGCGCGGCCACATCGAGGGCTGGTCCCTGGCGGGCTTCGAGGAGGCCACCGGGCTGAAGCTCACCTGGGAGGGCAGCCTCAAGGAGGACCTGCCGCCCATGTCGAAGTTCCTCAACCGTCTGCTGGCACTCCCTATCGCCGAGCAGAACACGCTCTTCGCCGCGCTCGAAACCCGCATCGAGGCCAATATCGAACACGCCATCGAGGCCGGCACCTTCGAGCGGGGCGTCGAGACCATCGCCGCCGACTCGCTCTCCGTCGCCTCCCGCGAGATCGTGTTCGTCCATGAGGGCTCCGGCGCCGACACCGAGATCGTCGAGATCGCGCGCAAGGACAGGCTGGAGCCGCTCACCGCCGCCACAGCCCTCCGCACCCATGCAGAGGTCTCCGACAGCAGGCCCCGGCTCATGGTCAACGCCCACTCGAAGCGCGCTGCCCTGGTGCGGCCGGCATCGTCGCGCATGTTCGACGACGGCGAGGTGCAGGAGCGCGTCCGCCTGGTCCGCCCTGCCGCCCGCGACACCATGGCCCGCGATGCGCTCGACGCATCCCAATGGCGCGATGCCGGCGAGGACCGCTGGCGCGCCTTCTGGGACGCCGAGGTCGCGGGGCTGCCGTCGCACACGGACTCCCGCTTCTGGCTGGTCGCCGGCCTTCTGCTCCCGATCTGGGACCGGCTGCCCGAGGAGAGCATGCGCGTGCGCCGCCTCGTCACCGACGCAGGCGAGCACCTGATCGGCCGCGTGCTCGGCCCCGCCGAGGCCGCAGCCTTCCGCGCCGCATTCGGACTCGCCAGCAGCCCCGGCCTGACCCCGGCCGAGATAGTCGACGAGATCATGGTACGCGGCGCGACCTTCCATCTCGCCAACGGCTGGCGCCTCGCGCGCCGGCGCCTGATGGGTGCCGACCGCATCGAGATCGAGGGGCCGGCGGACGGCGACACCGACGCGCTCAAGCGCATGGGCTGCATCGCCGAGATCGTCTCCTGGCGCACCCGCCTGTTCGCCCCCGACACCGCCACCCTCGAACGCGTCGTCGAGCGCTGGCCCGTCGCCGATCCGGACGCCTGAGAGCTGCCCGGTACGTACCGCCGGGCCGACGCCGTTCGCTCGCGGGGGCGTTCCCCCCTGCAGCAACAAGGACCATGCCCATGTCCACCTCCCATACGCTCGCCGACGATCCCGTCTACGCCTTCGCGCCCGAATACGATCTCCCCGGCGAGCCGCAGCAGATACGCATCGTTTTTGAAGGGATGGAGGGCTATGTCCCCACAGCCCTCGTGGCGCTCTCGCTCGACGATGCCCTCCGCCTGTGCGATTATGGTAACAATAGGACTATGGTGAGTTGAAACAGTAACACATTGAAAATACGGGAGTATTACTCCCAGGCTCTATCCATAGTAAGGGCTTATCCCTTTGAGCCCGGTTTGACGAGATGTTGAGTTTCTGGTGGGCGTCGGCAGGATGTTCGTGTAATGTTCCGTGATGGCCAGCCGCTGGAAATATGACCGCCCCATGTCCCGCGCCGCCTTCGAGGCGCGCTTTCCCGATGAAGCCTCCTGTGCCCGGCATCTCGCCGCCAGGCGCTGGCCCGACGGCTTCGTCTGCCCCGCCTGCGGCCATGACAGGGGCTGGGAACTGAAGCGGCGCCGGGCGAGCTGGGAATGTGCGGCCTGCGGGAAGGAGACCTCGGTGACCGCAGGCACGATCATGCACCGCAGCCACGATCATGCACCGCAGGCACGATCATGCACCGCAGGCACTTGCCCCTGAAGACCTGGTTCATGGCCGTTCACATCGTGACCGGCCACTCGAATGGTATCTCCGCCCTGCAACTCCAGGCCCAGCTCGGGCTCGGCAGTTACAAGAGTGCCTGGCTCCTGCTGCACAAGCTGCGCCGTGCCATGGTCGATCCGGATCGCAGCCTGCTTGAGGACCTGATCGAGATCGATGAGGCCACCCTCCCGTTCCGCACCGCAAAAGACCCGGCCACAGGCGGGCAAGGTCGCAGCCCACAAGGCAAGATGCGCATTGCCGGCGCGGTCGAGCTATCGCCCGAGGGCGAGCCACGCCGCATCCGGCTGGCGCCGATCGGGGATTTCTCCGCGCGCAGCCTTCGTGCCTTCGTTGCCGGGACCTCGGCGCCGGGCGCGCGGGTGATTACCGATGGCTGGAGCGGTTATTGCGGCCTGCCCGACCACGACCACCAGCCCAAGGTCGTCGGTGCAACGCCCGCCCATCTCGTGCTGACGTGGATCCATCGTGTGTTCTCGAACCTGAAGCGCTGGGCGCTCGGAACCTTCCATGGCCTGCGCCGCGCCCATCTGCGCCGCTACCTCGACGAGTTCGTGTTCCGCTGGAACCGCCGCCGCCACACCGCAACGGCTTTCGACACCCTGCTCGGCATCGGCACGCGCCTGCGACCCGCCGACTACCGCGACATCGTCGGACAACACGTCTGATCCCGGCAGGCCGGGCGCCAGCCACCGCCCGCCCTCCGATCCGCCTCAATCGGAGCCGAATACCGGCCCTCCAGCCTGCCTGACAGCACTCGAAACCAACTTCCTCAAGTCCAAAAGCTCCCGCACATCCCCCGGCACGGTCCGAAAACCGTGCCGGGAACGTAGAAGGCCGATCAACATCTGGTGTGACCAGAAGCAAAGGGATAAGCCATTGCCGTCATTACCTGTCCAACGGGCGGCGCCAGGGCCGCTACTGGACGGTGGGCGACGTTAGCAATACGCCCGCCCGGTCGATGTTCGTCCGGCTCAGCGGACCGGAATCCGGTCCCGCCGGGCATTGGACCGATGCCGCAACGGCCGAGTATGGCGATCTCCTCGACGTGATCCGCAAGAGCTGCGGGTTCATTGACTTTCGCGATGTCGCCGATGAGGCACGACGCTTTCTGAGTCTGCCGCGCGCTGAACCGCGCCGCGCTCAAAGCCCCGTTCGCACACCCGTCCCGGCCGGATCACCAGAGGCTGCGCAGCGGCTGGTCGCCATGTCGCAGCCGATCCGCCGGACGCTCGTCGAGACTTACCTGTGCAATCGCGGCATCAAGGCTGTCCACGATGCGGGCGCGCTGCGGTTTCATCCGCGCTGCTACTATTGCCGGGACGACAGTTCGCCGACTGAGACCCGACCGGCGATGATCGCTGCCGTCACCGATCTTTCCGGCGCTATCACCGGCGCGCATCGCACTTGGCTTGCGCCGGACGGCTTCGGCAAGGCGCCGTTCGACTCGCCGCGACGAGCCATGGGCCGTCTCCTCGGCCATGCCGTCCGCTTTGGCGCGGCCGACGACGTCCTCGCTGTCGGCGAAGGCATCGAGACGATGCTGACGCTGCGCTTTGCGCTGCCTGCCATGCCGATGGCTGCCGCGCTCTCGGCCAACCACCTTGCCGCCCTTCTGCTCCCGCTGACGTTGCGTCGACTCTACATCGCCCACGACGCCGATGCCGCGGGTTACATGGCGCTCGCGGCATTGACCGAACGCGCCGAAGCAGCGGGCATTGAGGCGCTTGCCCTGTCTCCGCGGATAGGCGACTTCAACGATGACCTGCGTGCATTCGGCCTCGGCGCGCTTCGGGCGGCACTGCGCATCCGGCTCGCGCCGCAGGGTATCGTTCGCCTAATGCGCAAGGGAACGGCGAGGACGACGCAACATAACTCCCGCCTCACAAGGATTTCAGAAAGGCCATGAGATCCTTGTCCTCCTTCCATGAGCGACCGGGTCTTGGCTGACCGACTTCGCAAAGAGCTACAGCGTTGGCTTTAAGCGTGAGGTCTATTTCGGCATAGATGTTGGTGGTGCTGATCGAGACATGGCCGAGCCAGACGCGGATGGTATTGATGTCCACGCCGGCGAGAACCAAGTGGCAGGCCGTCGTATGCCGGATCACATGCGGGGTGATCGTTCTGCCCGCCAGGGCCGGCCCCCGGACCGCGCAACGTTCAACAAGGCGATAAACCCCGAAGCGGGTAAAGGGCGTTCCGAGCCTGCTGACGAACACGGCGTCCTCGGCTGCCCGGCCCATGATCTCGTCTGCCAGAACTCGTTCGGTTTCCGGAAGTGCATCGGTGTGGGGCTTCGTGCGACGCAGGCCGGCGCGCAAGCCGTTTCCCGCCCATCTGCCGCGCGAGCGGGAGGTGGTGCCGTCCCGGGCGCCGGCACCTCCGGCTCCGATACCCTTGAGCGAACCTGCCAAGCGAGGAACCGTGGGCGTCAATCGTGCAGGTTCGGGTCTGCAAGGAGTGGGGCGCAGTAACGCCCCCGCCTACTCGGCCGGTCATTTTCCGGCGCCGTGCTCGCCGCTCGCCGCCATTGACAGTCCGAACTTAGAATTTTCGTGATTCCCATATGATTCCCAACCCAATGTTATGACCTTCCTTCGGGAATCAACAACCCCTGGAAACATCAATGTTTTCAGGGGATTGTTTTGGTTGCGGGGGCAGGATGTGAACCTGCGACCTTCAGGTTATGAGGAAGATTTCGTTCGTCTAACGCCGTCTCCAGTGCTCTGTGTTCGTCATGATTAGACAGGAGTGCGATAACTCGCGGGTTTCGACAGGCAGGATCCGGTCCAGCCAGCGCGCCAGCCGGAATCCTTCATAACCCGCCTCGTAACAGCATAGAACACGCAGCGCACGGCCAAGGGTCCGCGCGGCCCTCGTTGTTGTTCTGAGTCGATTCTTGACCCCTCAGATTTGCAAACGATCAACAGGCTAGCCTGCTGATCGGCGCCTAATCGGCGCGCCGAACAACAGACAGGCTGATCGGCTAATGTTGCGAACTCCTCTCGGCATGGACGCACCCTATTCCGCCGCGCGGGCCTTGCCGACGCGGGGCACGGGCCGCCCACCGTCCGCTATGGCGATCGCCATCATAATTTCATCGGGCCGCGGTGCGTCGCTTACGGCAACGCTCATCGCATCGAAATGATCGAAGGACCAGGCATCGTCCTTGTGACCGAGTGGAATGTCGATTGTTGCGCCGGCAGCAGCGACCTTGGCTGCCGAGGGTATCAACGCCGTGCCGCCGCCGATCGGCTCGCGCATCGCCTTCCCGAGCATCGGGTGTAGCATCGCATGGGCGTGCTCCAGATCGCCCGACGTCCCAACGATCGCCGCCTTGCCGTAACTGACGGCGGGACCTGGGAGAAGCGGGGTCATTTCCGCCATCAGGCGCTCACCGAGCGCGGCACCGAGCTCGAAGAGATCGGACAAGTCCTCGACGAAGCCTCCGGCGTGGGATTGGCGACAACCGCAATTCCGGCTACGCGCGTAACCGGGCCATCGGGTGACGTGCTACCGCCCTCCCGCTCGATGGTTTCCTTATGCAAGACCAGTTTGCGCACGCCCAGATCCGCCATGGCCCTCGCTCCTCCGGTTGCCGCTCAGCATGGGCTGGCCGCGCCTGATCGACCGCGTTCACTGCCTCGTTGTCTTCCCTGCACATTCTGCGGGCGCGGATCGCTGCCACGGTGACCTTTGCAAGTGTCAACGTTTTGATCAAGCTAGCGCGCGATGTAAGAACACATCGTCTCCAGCCGGAAAACAGATACCTCTGAACGGGGGATTGTCCTGGAGTTTGACAGTTTGTTGGACAATTTTGACTGCTACGCCGATTTCGCCGCAAATGGTTGTTCGCCGTGGCTGCTGGACGCTGATCGGCATGCTAACCCATTGACGTTGCTACAATCGAGGCGGTCAAAGGAGCGCGCCGAATAACAAACGGGGAGCGCATGATGTCCGAAGTCCACTACAAATCGGCCACCGAGCTGATATCGCTGCTCGATGCGCGGGAGATAGGCGCGCGGGAACTGCTCGATCACTTTCTTGACCGCGTCGAGCGGCACAATCCGGCGATCAACGCAATCATCTGGCAGGACGCCGCCCGCGCGCGGGCGGAAGCCGATGCTTCGGACCGACGCCGCGCGGCAGGGGAGGACACCGGCCCCCTGGACGGCCTGCCGGTAACCGTGAAGGAAAGCTACGACCTGGCGGGTTCGCCCACGACCTGGGGCGTTCCGGAATACAGCGACAACATCGCAGACACGGACTCGGCCGTGGTCGAGAAGTACCGCGGCGCCGGCGCTGTGGTCTTCGGCAAGACGAATGTCCCGTTCATGCTGGCGGACTGGCAAAGCTTCAACTCGATCTACGGCACCTGCAACAATCCGTGGAACCTGTCCCGCACGCCCGGCGGCTCCTCCGGCGGATCGGGGGCGGCGCTCGCCGCGGGGCTGACAGGGTTGGACGCCGGCTCGGATATCGGCGCCTCGATCCGCAACCCGGCGCACTACTGCGGGGTCTTCGGCCACAAGCCGACCTGGGAGATCGTCTCGGACCGCGGCCAGGCGTTGCCGGGAAACCTTGCCCCCACCGACATCGCTGTCGTCGGCCCCCTGGCCCGGTCGGCGGCGGACCTGAAGCTGGCCTTTGGCCTTCTGGCCGGGGCCGACGGCCCGGCCGCGCGGGCATGGCGGCTGACGCTGCCGGGGCCGCGCAGGCAAAGCCTGCAGGAGTACCGCGTCGGCGTCCTGCTGAACGACCCACAGGCGGAGGTCGAGCAATCCTACCAGGACGCAATCGCCGAGCTCGCCCGCTGGCTGGAAGGCGAAGGCGCGACCGTCGTGATCGGTGCGAAGCCCGACTTCCCCACCGGGGAGGCGATGGAGGTCTACACGATGCTGCTGCGCGCCGCGACCTCCAAGCGGCTGAGCGACGAGCTGATCTCGCAGGCACGCGAGGATCTGAGCCGCCTCCCGGCGGACGCGATCCCCTACCGTCGCCGGATGCTGGAAGCCCAGACCATGCTGCACCGGGACTGGCTCAGGTGGAACGAGCGCCGCTACGAGCTCATGGTCGGCTGGGAAGAGTGGTTCGAAACCTACGATCTGCTGCTCTGCCCCGCCGCGTCGTCGCCGGCTTTCCCGCACGATCAGGCGGGCGAGCGCCATGACCGGACGATCACCGTCAACGGCAGGGCCCAGCCTGTCGTCGATCAGCTCTTCTGGGCGGGCTATCCCTGCGGGTACTACCTGCCCTCGACCGTTGCGCCGATCGGGCTGGCGCTCGGCCTGCCCGTCGGCATCCAGATCGTCGGATGCCAGTACGACGATCTGACCTGCCTGCACATGGCAGGGCTGATCGAGGAGGGCTACTACCGCTTCACGCCGCCGCCAGGGTACTGAAGTCAGCGTCAGCGATGACCCGGCGTCCCGGGATTGACCCTGGACCTCGGATCCGGCTACCATCGGGCCGAGAGCCGGGCGCCGATGCGGTGCTCCGCCGGGCCGCCGCGGCCGGCCGTCTCGATCCGGCGCGCCTCGGTCGACAGCTGGAACCTGCCGGAGCCGCGGGACCCGTCGTCCTTCAGGCGCCAGCCCAGGATATACTCCCGGCCCGTGCCGGAGAGGCCGAGGCCGATCTCCGGGACAGAAGCGAAGCGGCCGCCCCAGGCCGGGAAGCCGTAGCCGAACCTTGCCTCCAGCCGGTTGTTCCGCAGGTCGCCATGATCGCCCGGCCCTGACCCGGAGCCGGGCTGCGCCGCCAGACCCGTCGGCGTACCGCGCGCCAGCAGTGCATCCGCCCCGCCCGAGGCCGGACCGCCGACCGTCCGGGTCAGGGACAGCGCCGGGCCGCGCGCCGAGGACGGTTTCGGGTCCCAGGCGAGCGAGCCGGAGAAGCCCCGCTGGCGGAAGCCCTTCGCCTCGTGGGTGAGCAGGCCGCGCCCGCGCAGCTCGATCTGTAAGCTGTACTTCGGCACGGTCCAGGCGATGCCGCCGCCCATGTCGACGCCGAAACCGGTCTCGGCATCGCCGCCGTCGTGGCGCATGCCGATCTCGAAGGACGGCGTCAACGTCCCACCGTCGGCGAGCAGGATGGGCCGCGCCCCTTCCAGGCCGAGGCGCAACCGGGTGACCGTGGCCCGGGCGGCGGCCAGGTTGCCGCCGTCGGACCCAGACGCCACCCCCGACTCCGTCTGCACGATCAGCGCGTCGGTCTTGCCGGTCAGGGCGAAGCCGTTCCGACCGCCCTCGACCAGCTCGCGGCGAAGCCCGGCGGCTGCCATCCGCAGGTCCAGGTCCGTGCGGATCGTGGCGCCGTCCTCGTCCGTTCCCGGCTTTTTGGGCGTCACCGTGAGCTCGCCCGTGCCGTAGCCGGCGGCGCCCCAGACATCGACCCCCTCGGAGAGCGCAAGGCGGCCCCAGGGCCAGAGGCCGGTGAGCGTCGCCTCGACGCGGCCCTGGCTGTTGCCGGCATAGTCGCCCTCGCCGACGCTGTGCGAGACGATCAGCCCGGCGGTCCAGGCGCCTGCCCCGGAGCCCGACCTGTCCCGGCCTCCGAGCCGGGATCCGGGATCCCGGGACCAGTCGAGGCCGACCATGCCGCTCGCGACCTCGCCGTCGAGCGACAGGCTGCCCTTGCGGCCGTCGAAGCGGGTAACGGCGCCTCGTCCCCACAGGGAGACGGTTTCGCGCGTCCTGGTTTCCATGGTGAGCGAGAAGGACGAACCGGCCGGCAGGTCGCGCCCGGCTCCCAACCGGTCCGACGGGCCCGCGGCCTCGCCCGAATCCCGATCTTTCCCGGATTTCGAACCGGCAATCGGACCCTGATTGCCGACCCGATGGCCGGCGAGCGGCAACTCGATGCCGGGCCGGCGCGCCGCCCGCAGCCGGTTGGCCAGGTCCTGCACCGTGCGTTGCGCCCCGGCCTCCCTTTCCCGTGTCCGGTCTTCCCCGGACGCTGCATCCCCGCCCGACCCCGCTCCGAACAGCGGCCCGAGCCCGATCCGCTGCCCGGCGAGGCGCGCCTCGCCGCCGGGCACCCGCTTCGCCCGTATCCGGGCGTCCACCGCATCCAGTACCTGCTCGGCCACCGTGCGCCCGAAGCGCGCGATCCACGCCGTCGGCATCCTGTCGGTGTTGGAGATCGTCCCGGTCGCGGTCGGGTCCGCCACGCTCATATGCAACGGGCTCAGGTTCCACACCGTCAGCGTCAGCGTCTCCGAGCCCTCGTCCAGCTCGTCGTCCAGCACCGGCACGGAGACCGTCTTCTCCGTCTGCCCGGGCGAGAAGGTCCGCCGGCCGGAAGTCGCCCTGTAGTCCGATCCGGCCCTGGCCGTGCCGTCCGAGGTCGCAAAGCGCACTGTCACCGTCTCCGAAAGCGCCCGGCTCAGCGTCACGGCGAAATCCAGAGACGCGCCCCGGGCCTCCTCGGTCCGGGCATCGTTGACCGACACCACGGGCGCTGTGGTTCGGGCACGGCCACAAGGCCCGCGCGTCAGGTGCCCTGCGCAATTGCGCACGTCGCCCAGATCGAGCCAGGGAACGGTAGTCCTGGTCGGCATGTAGGGGTAAAACTCAGGGGGAGGAACGGTCATCCAGCATTCGGCGGAGATGGTGCAGTTGTAGTTTTCGCCGGAAATGGCGGCGATGGCTCTTGGGCGCGCGCAGGTCCGGGCCGCCGGACTCACTTGCATGAAACGCGCAAGGCAACCCGCATCGGTAACCACGTCGGACCTGTTGCAGAGCGCGCCGGTGTCGGAGCAGCAGGAGATGCCCCGGATCCGGTGGCGGGTATCGCCGTCCCTCGGGAGGCCGTCAGTGAGGTGGATCGTGCGGTCCCTGGCCGATTTCAGGTCGACCTTGGCCACGACCTTCCCGTATTCCGGGCACATGTTCCGGACATGGTACGGGCTTTTCTTGAGCAGGCCCCGGTTCTTCCACCAGGCGCTCAGGCATTCGGCGTCCCTGTGGTCCACCCTGTTCCCGGTGCTGCATGAAGCCTCCGCCGTCGTTGCCGGAAGCAACATGAACGCCGCGGCAAGAAGTGCGACCGCCAGGACTCCCGTGCGGAAGGTGCTTGCTTCGGCCATTCCGGAGCTCCCCTGCGATCCAGGAGGCGCGTCCCAGAAGGATGCGCTACCTAATCAGGTGGGGAGGCCTGCCGCCGCAACCAGACGGATTTTCCAATGGGGTCTATTGGAAATTAATATGAGCAGCCCCGCGCCAGACCTGCCGACAACGGTCGAACTGAACAGCACCCGTCAGGTCTGTCCGTCCCCCGGACAAATCCAACGAACCCCGCCCCGCGTGGGACGCATTATGGAGTTACACCGATTCCCGGTACCCGGAACCGCCCGGTCCAGCGGCTAAACGGCTCCTGCGCAGACTCAACGCTCGTGACGGCACACGCCACCACCTCAGTGCGGCTTTGCCCTCATGGGCGCAGATTGCGGGTCTGGCGCCGCCATTCGCAGTCAGCACTTATAATCCCGTTGTTTGCCAGCCATGGACACCGCTAAACTCCCAGACATCAAGGCTCGATCTCTATCGCCGCAATTCCTGGCACCTGCGCCGCCTTCCGGCCACCCCTCCGCCTATGACACCTTCAGGTTGGGCATCTGTAGGTAATGGTTGGCTCAACCGAATCGGTCCTCGGCCGATAGGTATACGCTAACACACACGCTGATATGCGTTGACGCTGGAGCAGGGCTGTTCACGACGAGCTTACGCCTCACTGCACACCGCGTAGAGCACCATTTAGGCCACCGACGATACTCATGCTTTTTCAGCTATTAGTGGCCGTCTTCGCGTTCACTCCGCGGACATTTGGTGTATTCGGCCCTTAGATATTCAACGTCTTCCTCCTCCGCTCCGTGCGGGCCCGCGGTCCGCTCCGACCAGCCTCGACCGCAAAGTAACGCTCCGGCCAGTCCGTGCTTTCCTTTATTAGCTCGCCCCGCTCCGACGCCGAGGGCCCGGCGATCTCGCCGTCTGGATCTCCAAAATGGTGAGGGTGGGGTGCGCGAAGATGCGCACGACAAGGCGGCAGATTAGTTATCGTCCCAGCTACGGGGTTCTGAACCCAGAGTCCAACCACCCTGACCTTGAACGTCGGCCCCGTGCTCGGAACACGCGCGGAATGCACCTGCGTCCGATCTCCACCGAACGGCGCGGCCATCGATTCTCACACCCAGCCACCGTCGGCTACGTAGTTCTGGTTTGTGCAGATTCCGCTGTCGGCGGAAGCGAAAAACAGCACCACTCGTGCCAGCTCTTCGGGCGTCAGTTTGCGCTTCAGGCACTGGCGGGCCAGCAGCTCCTTTTCGCCATCGGGCGTCAGCCACTTGTCGATCTGCCGTTGGGTCAGTATCCAGCCGGGAAGGACCGAGTTGACCCGGATGTTATACGGCCCCAAGTCGCGTGCCAGCGAACGTGTCAGCCCGGCCACGGCAGCCTTGGCAGCGGAGTAGCAGGGCATGCCACCCTGGCCGATCATCCAGCTCACCGAGCCGATGTTGACGATGGAGCCACCGCCTGCGGCCGCCATCGACCTGTGCACTGCCTGGACGGCGAAGAATTGGTGGCGCAGATTGATGGCGATGCGGTCGTCGAAATATTCCGGCGTCACCTGGTCTATGGTGTGCCGATCGTCGTTGGCGGCGTTATTGATCAACACGGTAATCGCTCCGTCTGTAGCGATTGTCCGCTCGATGCTGACCTTCAGCGCCGCGATGTCCACAAGGTCGCAATGCTGGTAGCGCGGCGGCGCCGAGCCGTGGGCCTCGATTCTTGCGATCAGCGTTTGAGCGCTGGAATCGTCGATGTCAACGAAACTGACCTTCGCGCCCTGCTCACAGAACTTTTCGGTGATCGCGCCGCCGATGCCCGAGGCTCCGCCGGTGATGAAGACCACCCGGTCCTTCAGGCTCGGATAGATGGCCTCCTGACTCTCGTTCATTGCGGTTCTCCTCGGAAGCACAGCCAGACACCGCCACACCGGCGGGCTCCACGTTGGGGGCCATTACGCGCATGCTCTAACCGCCGTCAGCCTTGGCCGGCGCCGATCGCGTGCCGTCCCGCCGCCGCTTGCGGCCGCCGCTCAATCGCGTCTGCAAGAGAATGACGACGAAGAGAAAGGCGCCCCTGATGACAAGCTGCCAATAGGCACTCAGGCTGATTGTGCCACGCCCGTTCTCGAAGTTCAGGATGTTGAAGACCAGGCCAAGCAGCAATGCGCCGGCCACTGTCGCCGGAACCGATCCCAGGCCGCCCGTCAACAGGGTTCCGCCGACCACGACCGAGGCAATCGCTGCAAGCTCCCAGCCCAGCCCTTCCAGCGGCTGGCCCGCGCCGAAACCGGAGGCCAGGATCACCCCTGCGAGACCCGCGCAGCCACCGCTGAACAGATAGACGAATACCTTGGCACGTTTGACCCGCAGTCCCATCAACGTCGAGGCTTCCTCGCTGTCGCCGATGGCAAGCACCGAGCGTCCGAGCGAGGTCCGCTCCAGCACGCACCAGGCGCCCAGTGTCACCACGGCGACGACGACGATCGTCCACGGCAGTACGCCGAAGGCGGTCTCCATGCCCAGCCTTGTGAAATTGCTGCCCCAGTCGATGCCGATGGTCTTGGCACCGCTCAGCACCAGCGCGCCGCCCTTGGCGGCAAGCATGCCGGCCAATGTGGCGATGAAGGGCGGAACCCGCATGACGATGATGACGAAGGCATGGATTGCGCCGAAACCGAGGCCGGCCAGCACCCCGCCGGGCAGAGCGACTTGCAGGCCATAGGGGCTGAGATAGGCCGCGACCACAGACGCGAATGCAGCGACCGAGCCCACCGACAGGTCGATGCCGCCGGTCATGATCACGAAACACATGCCGATCGCGATCAGGATGAACATCGAGTTGTAGTTGAGAAACGACGCGATGTTGTAGGCGCTTCCGAAGTTCTCGTACCGCAGCAAACCGAAAACGATGAGCGCCGCCAGCGCTATCCACACGCCGTTGGACCGAGCGTTTCCACGCAGATATTTCCTGAGGTCGAAGAGAGACTGGTTCGGCACGATCCCTATTCCCTG
The DNA here is from genome assembly GCA_965262755.1 of Alphaproteobacteria bacterium. Classification (GTDB taxonomy): domain Bacteria; phylum Pseudomonadota; class Alphaproteobacteria; order UBA828; family UBA828; genus WTGU01. The sequence continues at coordinate 5,628,275 of OZ253557.1, forward strand.
CGTGCCTGCTGCAGATACACCGCCAGCACGATGATGATTGCCTTGACGATCAGTGCGACCTCGTCCTCCACGCCGTTGGCGAGCAGGGTATACTTGACCAACTGGATGATGACCGCGCCCAGGACGGCGCCGAAGATGGGCGCGCGCCCACCGTGCAGCACCGCGCCGCCCACCACCGCCGCGGCTATGGCGTCCAGCTCCATCAGGTTTCCGTTGCGGGCCGCGTCCGAGGCGGAGTTGATGGCGACGACGATCAGCCCGGCAATCCCGGAGAGGACAGAGCAGATGACGTAGGCGCCGATCTTGACAGTGCGTACCGGTGAACCGGACAGGCTGGCGGCGCGCTCGTTGCCACCGATCGCCAACAGGTAGCGCCCGAATACCGTGCGGTTGACCAGCCAGAAGACCATCACGGCCAAGGCGAGCGCGAGCCAGCCCTGGAATGGCAGGCCCACTATCTTGCCGGTTCCCAGATAGCTGAACGACGGATTGGTGAACGTCTGCAGGTTGCCGTTGGTCAGAACCTGCGCGACGCCACGCCCGGAGATGAACAGGATCAGGGTTGCGATGATCGGCTGGATGCCCAGGAAGCTGACCATCATTCCGTTGAACAGGCCGCAGGCTGCGGCAGCCATCAGGGGCAGCACGAAGGCGAAGGCCAGCGCCAGCGCCGGGTGCTCCACGCCAAAGGTCGACGTAAAGATGAGTGGCGCCAGGGCACCTGCCAGCGCCATGACCGCGCCGACCGAAAGATCGATGCCCTGGGTCGCGATGACCAGCGTCATGCCGGTGGCGACAATGGCGATCGTCGCCACCTGGCTGATATTCACGAAGAGCGTCTGTAGTTGCAGGAAGTTCGGCGTGATCAGCGCATTGAAGATCAGCAGCGCCAGCAGCGCCACCAGGGTGCCGTGCTCGCGCAGCTTTCGCCACCCCGTGACGCCCGCGCTCGGGAGCGGGCGCCACCTCGATCGCGGCTGGTGGTTGGTGCTCATGCTCCCGCCCCGTCGTGACGGGCGATCGACTTCACCAATGCGTCTTCCGTGATGCCCGGGTTCGTCAGGACCGCCACCGAGGTGCCGTCGCGCAGAACCACGATCCGATCTGCACCTTCGACGAGCTCCTCGAACTCCGAGGAGATCAGGATGACGCCGAATCCCTTGTCCACGTATCGCCGTACGATCGACTGGATTTCGAGCTTCGCCCCGACGTCCACGCCGCGGGTCGGCTCGTCCAGGATCAACAACTCCGGCTCCGTCGCCAGCCACCGTGCCAGCATCACCTTTTGCTGGTTTCCGCCCGAGAGCTCGCGGACCGGCTGGTCCATATCGGCAGTCTTGATGTCGAGAGCCTTGATGAAGCTTTCGACGATCTCTCGCTCACGGCCGCTCCGGATCCGGCCCAGGGGACCCGTTAGCTTGGGCAGCAGTGCCAGGGTCAGATTCTCGCGCACCGACATCTCGGGCACGATTCCCTCGGCCTTGCGGTCTTCGGTCAGATAGCCGATCCCGGCCGCGATCGCTGCGGCGGGACTCTCGGGAGCGCCCTCCGCACCCAGCATCGTGATCGTGCCGGCGCTCAGCGCGTCGACCCCGAACAAGGCGCGCGCCGCTTCCGTGCGCCCGGAGCCGAGCAGTCCACCCAAACCGACGATTTCGCCCCGGCGCAGCGAGAGGTCGAGCTTTCTCAGGCGCCGGTCCGTGGCAATGCCTTCCGCCTCCAACAGCATCTCGCCGAGCGCGCCATCGTCGCCAGTGCCAGCGCCACCGCCGCCGAAGTCGGTCATACCGGCAGCCTCGATGTCCTCGACATCTCGGCCCAGCATGTCCGCGATCAGCTCCAGCTTGTTCGTGTCGGCAATGGTTCTGCACGCCACCGTGCGCCCATCGCGCATGACGGTCACTCGATCGCAGATGCGGAACAGCTCGTCCAGATAATGCGAGACGTACAGCACCGAAATGCCCGCTTCCTTCAGCGAACGGACGACGCCGAACAGGATGTCGACCTCATGATCGTCGAGCGATGAGGTCGGCTCATCCATGATGACCAGCTTGGCGTTCAACGAGATCGCGCGTGCGATGGCGACGAGCTGTTGGATCGCGGTGGGACAGGTACCCAAGGGCGCCTTGACGTCGACGTCGATCCCGAAGCGGGACAGGATGGCCCGCGTGCGCCGGTGTGCCTCACCCCACTTGATCAACCCGCCCCAGCCCCGCGGTTCGTAGCCCATCATCACGTTCTCCGTGACGCTGCGCAGCGGGACCAGATTCAGTTCCTGGTAGATGGTCGAAATACCGCCGTCCTGGGCCTCGCGCGGGCTGGAGATAGTCGAGGCCCGGCCATCGAAGCGGATGTCCCCGTCGTCGCGCCGATAGACACCGGTCAGAATTTTGATCAGCGTCGATTTGCCGGCGCCGTTCTGTCCGATCAGGGCGTGCACTTCCCCCGGCGCGATCTCGAGGCTTGCGGACGTGAGCGCGACCACCCCCGAGAACGCCTTGTCCACGCCCGATATCGACAATAGCGAAGACATGGGGCGAGAGCTTGACATGAAAGAAGCGGAACCGCAGCAGAGCGGTCCCGCTTCCCGACCGAGGGCCGTGAAAATCAGTAAGCGCTGTCGATATGCATGGCAGCGTTAGCCTTGGTGAAGATGCGATCCTCGACCTTGACCCAAGGTTCGATGGTTTCGCCGTTGGCGTAGCGATTCATGGTCTCGCAGGCCAGCGGTCCGAAGAAGGGCGAGGACTCCACTGTCACGCCCATCTTGCCGTCGATGATGGCCTGCAGCGCGTCGCGCGTTCCATCGATCGACACGACCAGCACGTCGTCGCCCGGCTTGCGGCCGGCCAACTCCAGCGCCTGGATCGCGCCGATGGCCATTTCGTCGTTATGGGCATAGACGATGTCCACGTCGGGATGCGCCTGAAGCAAGGTCTCCATCACCTGGCGCCCGAGGTCGCGCGCGAAGTCGCCGGTCTGGGAGGCAACGATGGTCATGTTGTCATGCATGGCCATGACGTCGTCGAAACCCTTTTTGCGGTCGTTGGCCGGAGACGATCCGGTCGTACCTTCCAGCTCCACGATGATGCCCGCGTCGCCCTTGAAGTTCTCGAGCGTCCATTCGGCGACACGGCGGCCCTGATCGACAAAGTCGGAGCCCAGGAACGCGATGTAGTGCTCGCCGGCCCTGGCCACATTCGGATCGACAGAGCGGTCGACCAGGAACGTGGGAATGCTGGCGGCTTTGGCCTTCATCACCGCGGGCAACAGCGGCTTTTCCTCGCGCGGGGGCAGGAACAGGACATCGATGCCCTGCGCGATCATGGAATCCACGTCGGCGACCTGCTTGGCCGCGGAGCCGGCGGCATCGGTTGCAACCAGGTCCCATCCACACTCATCGGCGGTGTCATGGAAGGACTTGGTCTCTGCGATACGCCACGGATTGTTGCTTTCCATCTGCGCGAATCCGACCTTGTAGCGATCCTGCTTGGCCAACTGCGGCAGATCTGCGGCGAGTGCACTTGACGCGACGAGAACCAAGCCGGCGGCCGTCGCAATCAAACGGGTGAGTCGGGTCATGATGGTCCTCTCCTATTCTGCGGCGGCGCATTCCGCCTTGAGATGAGTAGATCATGACGGTTGCATTGCAGTCAATAAATATTTATTAGTCATCGTATTGATGCTGACGAGACACCCTGGATGTGATAAATTCGCATTCAATATCAGGCCATTGCATACGCTAACAGGTGTGTAGAGGAAACGGGGGCCGGGCGTGGTGGAGGCACTGAAGCCGCCGACAATCGGGGTAGGCCGGATACGGGGCCGACGCCGGGTCACGATGACCGACGTCGCGCGCGTGGCCGGCTGCTCCCAGTCCACCGTCTCCTTCGTTCTCAACAACAACACGACCGTCCAGATCTCCGAGGCGACGCGGAAACGGGTCAAACGCGTCGCCGACGATCTCGGTTATGAGGGTGTGCCGGCTCTGCCCAGAGAAGAAGCCAATTCGACAGCGGCTCGCGTCATCGCCTTCGTCGTGGACAGCCTCTCGACGAGCTGGGAGGCTCCGGCCGCGCTCGCGGGCGTCCGGCGGGCGGCCCGCAGCGCCGGTGCTCTGGTCCTGGCCGCGGAGACCCAGAATGATCAGCGGATCGAGCCGAAAACACTGTCCCTCCTGATCGAGCAGGAGGTCGAGGCGATTATCTACGCCTGTGTCCACACCAGGGAGGTCGTTCTGCCCGACACGCTGAAGGCGACCGACATCCCGGTCTATCTGCTTAATTGCCATACCAAGGACAACGCCCGTCCCGCAGTCGTGCCCAGCGAAATCGCGGGCGGTCAGCGCGCCACCAATGTCCTGATCGATGCCGGGCACACCCGCATCGCCACCATCACTGGCGAGCCCTACATGGCGGCGACCGGGGATCGCTTGACAGGCTATCGGAGAGCCCTGGCAACGGTGGACATTCCCTTCGATCCAAACCTCGTCGTCGAGGGAGACTGGTCCGCCAGCGCCGGGTTCAACGGCACCATGAAGCTCCTGGAACTCGACCGGGCGCCGACGGCGATATTCTGCCAGAACGATCGCATGGCGATCGGCTGCTACGAGGCGCTGAAAGAAAGCGGATACGCGATTCCCGGCGACATGTCGGTCGTCGGCTATGATGACGAGGAGATCTCCCGCCATCTCTTCCCGCCGCTGACGACACTGATCCTGCCACATCGGGCCATGGGATTCTGGGTGGTCGAGCAGCACGTTCACCCGCCGACAAGGCAAGACGACCCCTTTGTGGTGACCAAGCTCGAGTGCGAGCTTGTCGAGCGCAACTCCGTAGCCGCCCCGAGAGGGTAGCCGCGTCCCGGAGGTAACTCGCGACGCTGGACGGTCGTGCTTGACAGTCGAGAGTGCTGTTCGGCGCGAGAGTTCGACGCCGATCGGCGTGATAACTCACTAATCTGACTGCAATGTGAGGGGTCAACACGTCACGCCGAACAATAGTCTGGCGCTACGGCCTCGACTGGCACGCGCCCGAGAGGGGCGATGAGCTCCTGGTGCTCGACGCGGTGGTCATGGGCGATCTCGTTCATCAGAAGCTTGAACGCGCCCTGCGAACACTGGAGGTGGATGGTAGCCCCGCCAACGCTGCTCCGCCGACCATCCGGCTTGGCCGAGAAACCGTCAATGCACTGGGGATTATAAAGATAACTTGACACGGCGCCTCCGATATCCTATATATGTCTTGTAGGGAAAGGAGCATCGAAATGGCGCGCAAGGCACCCGGCAAGGCTCACAGGGAAGGGGTCACGGTCATCGAGTTGATGGACATGTTCCCCGATGAGAAGGTGGCGACCGAGTGGTTTGAGGACGTTCTGTGGTCTGGCGAGCGACACTGCGGCCACTGCGGCAGCGCTAGCACCAGCGAAGTCCCGAACGCGAAGCCCATGCCCTACTGGTGCACCGATTGCCGCTCCTATTTCAGCGTCAAGACTGGAACCGCCATTGCCTGCTCCAAAGTTCCGCTCCGCAAGTGGGCGATCGCGATCTATCTCTGCCTCACCAGCCTCAAGAGCGTTTCGAGCATGAAGCTGCGCCGGGATATCGGAGTGTCTCAGCCTACGGCATGGTTCATGCTGCACCGCATTCGGGAAGCGTGGGCGACCGAGAACGACGGACCCTTTGACGGACCGGTCGAGGTTGACGAGACCTATATCGGTGGCCGCAAGAAGAACATGTCGAAGGAAAAGCGCCGCGAGGCTTTTGGTCGCGGCCCGGCCGGAAAGACAATGGTGATGGGTGCAAAGGACCGAGCGCGACCAATCGGGTGACAGCGCAGGTCATAGAGCGCAAGGATCGCGAGACCATGCAGGGTTTCGTCGCCGACCACGCCGCGCCGGGCGCCAAGGTCTATACCGATCAGGCTGGCGGCTACCACGGGATGACTGGCTTCGATCACGAGCAGGTCAATCACAACGTCGCCGAGTACGTCCGGGGCATGGCGCACACCAATGGGGTCGAATCCTTCTGGTCGATGTTGAAGCGCGCTCACAAGGGCACCTTCCACAAGATCAGCCCGAAGCATCTGAATCGCTACGTCCAAGAGTTTGCCGGAAAGCATAATGTCCGCGACTCAGGAACGCTCACGCAGATGCGGGACACGGTGGCCCGGCTTGTCGGTCGCAACCTCCTCTATCGCGAGCTCATCGCCGACAACGGGCTTTCCTCCGGGGCGCGGTCGTAGCGGCTCCACGCGGCGGAACAGCGCCCGCGCCAGCGTCTTTGGCGTCGCGCCCGCGAGATCGCGCGCCGGGTCGAGCATAGGCTTCATTCTCTGATCCCTTCGGCTTTGCGTTTGGCGGACGCGGCCCGCCGCGATTTTCGGCGATCTAGTGGCGTGCCTTTGACCACCATCGCTTCGAGTAGCGCGTTAAACCAACGACTCACGATCTCGGGCGAATAAGGGTCACTTTGTTTGTTCATGGACTGCCCCGCTCTCCCGTCCCCTGAAAGAAAAGCGGACAGAGCGCTCGTCTCGCGATCTGCCACCGTAGGTATTCGCCCTCCCCATTGCCTATGAGGAACCGACATTCGCCATCGTCGGTTAGCGTCAATGTCAGGCACAGCCGTCGCTCAGGGCTTTTCCATCCGTCAGTAACGAGGATATGAGAGTTTTTGAGCGAGAATGAAACCGTTTGTGTGCTCCCATACACACCACTTATTGGTGATCTGGACACGGAAAACTCTGACTCATCACTATTATGAAAAGCGAAGTCGAACACGCTCTCCTTTTTCATGCACGATTTTCGCGTTCTAACGTTCGCTTCTACGAGAAGTTTTAGGCGCTCAAACTCGTTCGGGAGCGAGCACTTGTCCCGAGCGGTGACCCAACCAAAGTCCTGAATATCTGTGCCGTCAGTCACGTCTCTCATGTCCTCTTTGTTCCGCACGCTTCCTCGAACCGCGCTATATCCCACCCATAGGCGTAATCGCCTTATCTTTTGCGTGTCATGTAACGGTTAGACTTCGTGATTATCCACAAGAACCATTTCACGGGATTTCTCCGAAGCTTAGGCGACGACATAATCTGAATATTGAGAGAGCCTGTCATTGTGCCGAGAAGGACAGGGCCAAGCTGAAGGGGGATAGACTTCGGCGCAGCGTTCCTTGCCTTTGAAATGTCCCCCTCTTCTGCAGCAATGATAATTTTCTTCAAAAATGATCGCCAAACCGTAACCGGAGCTTCAGGTCGGGGATGAGGAATATATAGGCGCTTTAGAATTACAGACGATCTCTCAACGGCCAAAAAATGCGCGGTGTCGTCATGCCCTTCTTCCATGTTTTTAAATTGGTCCTCTAGAATTTTAGCGTAGGCTAACAGCCCAAACAAACCAAGGCACTTAGTTGCTGCCCACTTCTTTGGCATTATGCGCATGGCAGCTCGCACCGAGGGCGCGCGAAAAACCAAACCAGGCAGCAACCATTCCAGCCCCATTTCCCCATCATGCTGGGCACACTCCGTTTGTCAAGCATGCTTTATAATCCCCAGTGCACTAACATTCGAACCGGACCAGTCGACGGGGGCAGGTAAGTGGGCGAGCCTCACATGTGACACGCTCCGCGATCTTGTCGGTGGGGAACAGGGAGAATTCGGACATGTCGACGCGCAAAATCATTCTGGGGCTTGTGGGCATCGCTGCCTGCATTTTCGTCACCGCAAAGGGGGATGATGCGCGGGCGCAACTCGTAGGCGACATCGATCTCGGCGACAATTGCAGCTATTTTGGCGAACCCCTGCCCGAAAACGTCAGGACGTTCAGTTCTGATTCGGAGGCGGAGCAGGCGATTCGGGACATCGTAGACGCGATCGGGCTTGTCCCCAGATTCGAAACCATGGCCGCCGGCGTTCCCAATGCAGCCGCGGTCATTGAAGGTGACCGTCGTTTCATCCTCTACAACCAGCACTTCATGCGCTCCGTCCGCCAGCAGACCGGCAATCGCTGGGCGCCGATAAGCATTCTCGCGCACGAGATCGGCCATCACCTCAACGCGCATACCTTGAGCCAGAGCGGCAGCTGGCCCGACATCGAGCTGGAGGCCGACGTATTTTCTGGCAACGTGCTGCAGCGCCTGGGGGCGTCCGTCGATGATGCCCGGGCCGCCATGGAGCTTCTGGGCAGCGACACCGGATCGTCCACGCATCCCGCCAGGAGAGACCGCCTCGCCGCCATAACCAACGGGTGGATGAGGGCCTGCCGGGACGATGAAAGGTGCAACTGTGCAACCGGAAGCATGGGTAACACTATGGACCGGTTACATGGGTGACAGTGTTCGTAGTTTGTTTGGCTTTGGCGCGGCCCGGCCGGGCTGCGCCAAAGCCATGAAGTTTTTTCGTCCGGCGGTCGATGATGCCGAGGTCGATGTCGGCGAAGCGAACGATCCAGTCGCCGCTGTCGGTCTCGGCGATGCCGACGGGTTCGCCCTTCAGCGTCTCGCTGATGAAGACCAGGTCGCCGCCCCACTTGATGGATCCGTCGGTGCGCACCCGGCGCATGGCGTGCCAGGCATCGTACCAGGGCTCGGCCAGGCCTTCGGGGTAAGGCCGCAGCGAGGGCCGGTAGAACGCCGCAGGCGGCTGCTGGCCAAGCGCCTCGTGGGGACGGTTGTCGTTGAAGTCCTGGCGGAAGCGGTCGAAGCGGACCTGCTGCTGGCCCGCACTCGCGGCCGGCGGTTTGGCCGTCTCGGCCTTCAAGGTCCGATGCATGCGCTCGTGCCGTCCGTTCTGCTGGGGCTGACCCGGCTCGATGCGCTCCAACGCGATGCCGGCCTTGATCCAGCCGACCGACAGACGAGACAGTCCGCCCGCGCCCGTTCCGGCGAACGGCGCCCCGTTGTCCGAGCGGATGGCCAGAGGCAGGCCGTAGCGCCTGAAGAGCTGCTCGACCGCCACACGGACCGTGTCGGTCCGGGGCGGGACGATGACACAGGCCAGAAGGAAACGGCTGTAAGCGTCGCTGACGGTCAGCGGGTCGCAGCGTTCGCCGTCGCGGGTGCGGAACCAACCCTTGAAGTCGATGCACCACACATCGTTGGGTGCGGTGACGGCACGGAACGGCCGACCAGGCGCAGCCACCCGACGACGCCGGCGGCGCGAGTTCACCAGCCCTTCCGCACGCAGCAGATCGCCCATCGTGCTGGCCGCAGGCCACACCGCCTCGGGGCGCTCTCCCATCAGCACTGCGCGCAGCTTGCGCGGACCCCAATGGGGACGCTCCCGGCGCAGAGCGACAATCGCTTCGGCCAGCTCCGGCGCCATCGACCGACCGTGACGGTGCGGCGCATGAGAGCGCTCCACCAAGCCCTCCGGGCCCTGCTCGCGATAGCGACCGAGCCATTTGTAGCCCGTCTTGCGGCTGATGCCGTAGTCCCCGCAAAGCGCCGCCATCGGCAACTCGCCACGCAGACAGTCCGCAACAAAAACCAACTTCTCGTCCATACGACAGGTCTCCTTCCACGGCATCGGCCACCTCCTGGCCCTGCCATAACCTGTCACCCATCTATCCGGTCCAATCTGTTACCTATCTATCCGGTCTGTACCAACCATACGCCCCCCCTCCTCCCCCCCCTCTCCCCAACAGTTGCGAGTACGCGCACGACGGCGAGTGCGACGAGCCTGAGTACTGCGCCCGCGGTACCGATACCGCCGACTGCACGCGCCCTCCACCCCCCCGATGTCGATGGTCTGCCACACCCAGTTTGGAGCGTGTCAGATGTGGCAGCCCGGAATGGTCGGGACGAGCTGTTTCTGCAATTACTACGGCAACATGATTTCCGGTCAGGTGCAGTAATGCAGGCGGTTCCCCAGCGCGGGGGAATCGTCCCGAGAAACTGTCTGGGCTCGGCCGGCGCGGTTCATCATACTGCTAACAAAGCACGCTGCGGGCGAGCCGTGAATGCAACGGGCTGCGCGATCTTGTCGGTGGGGGAGCAGGGAGGATTCGGACATGTCGGTTCGCAAACTCATTCCTGCTTATCCCTGAAAGTCATCCGGCGATGAGGAGGCGATAGGGCATGGGCTGGTTTCGTGCGGCGCTATGGACGAAACGCGGGATCATTGTCTGGAGTTGATAGCGCCGGTTGTAGCGCCAGGCGAAGCTGGCGAGATAGCGTCCGGCATGGTCGGGGCCGAGCTTGCGATAAGTCCCGGTGATCGCGCTCTTGATGTTGCCGAGCGTCGTGTTCACCCATTTGAACGATGCCATGCGGGCCGCCTGTCGGCCCGACCCGGTGCGGATCGCCTGGTGGCTGCAGGCGGCTTCGTCGAGTGCGCTCCAGCAGCCCAGGCCGTCCGTCACAACCGCCGCTCCGGGGGCCAGCCAGTGCTTGGCGCCGCGCGCGATCTCGCGCTTGCGGAAGCCCTTGACCGGCGCCAGCTTCAGCTTGCGCGGGCGCCCCTCGGGACTGGTCGAGACCGCCGCCACGAAGGGCGTCTTGCCCGCCGCGCCGCGGCCCCGCTTGCCGCCGGAGCGCACTCCGCCGAGATAGGCATCGTCCATCTCCACCCGCCCCGTAAGCCGTGTCTCCCCCTCGCGCCGCGCCATCACCGCCATGATCTTGTGCTTCACGGTCCAGGCCGTCGGCTGCTTGACCCCGAGACGGCGGCCGAGTTCCACCGACGAGATGCCGTTCTTCGCCGTCACGATCAGGTGGATGGCTGCGAACCAGAGTGTCAGCGGCAGCTTGGTCGCGTGGAAGATCGTGCCCGCCGTGGGCGATGTCTGCTTCTTGCACCGGTTGCATTGATAGAGACCCCGACCCGCCAGCACGCAATGCCCGTGATGGCCGCAGCAGGGGCAGACGAAGCCGTCCGGCCAGCGCAGCCGGACCAGCGCCGTGCGGCACTGCTCCTCGGTGCCAAAGGCCTCCCGAAACGCCTCGTCGCTCAGACCACGCACGCGCGATGCAACCTTGAACCCCATAACCGTGACCCCCTCATGCAGAACGTATTGAGAACATACAGCCTCACATGCGGAGTGTCGCGGATAAGCAGGTTCAAGAATGCCGCCATGCCGTCATGTCATCCGACAGCCCGCACTTGGGTCTGGACCCGGCGCCAGAATGCGCCCCTTGGAAGCGTGAGACAGGCTGGATCGGCGACGACCGGATCGCCGAGGTGGTGACGCGGACGCGGCGAGTGCACCACCGCCGGAGGATCTCGAAGGGCGCCAAGTCCGTGTCAGGTCGCTCAATAGATCGATCTGTCCCCGAATATCCCGCTAAGGGCTTATCCCTTTGAGCCCGGTTTGACGAGATGTTGAGTTTCTGGTGGGCGTCGGCAGGATGTTCGTGTAATGTTCCGTGATGGCCAGCCGCTGGAAATATGACCGCCCCATGTCCCGCGCCGCCTTCGAGGCGCGCTTTCCCGATGAAGCCTCCTGTGCCCGGCATCTCGCCGCCAGGCGCTGGCCCGACGGCTTCGTCTGCCCCGCCTGCGGCCATGACAGGGGCTGGGAACTGAAGCGGCGCCGGGCGAGCTGGGAATGTGCGGCCTGCGGGAAGGAGACCTCGGTGACCGCAGGCACGATCATGCACCGCAGCCACGATCATGCACCGCAGGCACGATCATGCACCGCAGGCACTTGCCCCTGAAGACCTGGTTCATGGCCGTTCACATCGTGACCGGCCACTCGAATGGTATCTCCGCCCTGCAACTCCAGGCCCAGCTCGGGCTCGGCAGTTACAAGAGTGCCTGGCTCCTGCTGCACAAGCTGCGCCGTGCCATGGTCGATCCGGATCGCAGCCTGCTTGAGGACCTGATCGAGATCGATGAGGCCACCCTCCCGTTCCGCACCGCAAAAGACCCGGCCACAGGCGGGCAAGGTCGCAGCCCACAAGGCAAGATGCGCATTGCCGGCGCGGTCGAGCTATCGCCCGAGGGCGAGCCACGCCGCATCCGGCTGGCGCCGATCGGGGATTTCTCCGCGCGCAGCCTTCGTGCCTTCGTTGCCGGGACCTCGGCGCCGGGCGCGCGGGTGATTACCGATGGCTGGAGCGGTTATTGCGGCCTGCCCGACCACGACCACCAGCCCAAGGTCGTCGGTGCAACGCCCGCCCATCTCGTGCTGACGTGGATCCATCGTGTGTTCTCGAACCTGAAGCGCTGGGCGCTCGGAACCTTCCATGGCCTGCGCCGCGCCCATCTGCGCCGCTACCTCGACGAGTTCGTGTTCCGCTGGAACCGCCGCCGCCACACCGCAACGGCTTTCGACACCCTGCTCGGCATCGGCACGCGCCTGCGACCCGCCGACTACCGCGACATCGTCGGACAACACGTCTGATCCCGGCAGGCCGGGCGCCAGCCACCGCCCGCCCTCCGATCCGCCTCAATCGGAGCCGAATACCGGCCCTCCAGCCTGCCTGACAGCACTCGAAACCAACTTCCTCAAGTCCAAAAGCTCCCGCACATCCCCCGGCACGGTCCGAAAACCGTGCCGGGAACGTAGAAGGCCGATCAACATCTGGTGTGACCAGAAGCAAAGGGATAGGCTCAATTAGTGAATCGTATGCGCCACCTCGTCACGGCGGCGGCGAGGCAGGCCCGGTCGTTGGCGCCGGGGGCGAGGCCGACGAGGTGGAACCAGCTCAGGTAGTTGTCGAGATAGCGGGTGGCGATGCCGCGGCGGGGGCGCAGGAAGTCCTTCAACCTACTGTGGCGGCTGTTCACCGTCTGCACATGCAGATCGCCCCGAACCCGTTCCCCCATCGAGCGGTTGAGTGCTTCGTGGCTCACCCCGAGCGCGGCGGCGCAAGGTGGGTAGCTCGCGCCACCGTCGGAGACCAGCAGGGCGTCCTTCGCGACCACCGGATCGAGGGCAGCCGCGAGCGCCGCCGCATCGACCCTGGGCAGCACCGCGCTGACCGTCGTCCCGCTCCGGTCTGCCGCCATGAGAACCGGCACCTGCTCGCGCGAGAGGCCGCGCTTCTTCGCCTTGCCGCCCCGCCGCCGTGCCTTGCGTCCCAGCCCGCGCGCACCCTTCCGGCTCTCCAGGACGTAGGTCTCGTCCGCTTCCACGATCCCCTTGAGCACCTCCGAATCGCTCCGCGCCGCCGCCAGAAACCGGTGACGCCAGCGGAACGCCGTGCTCACCGCCACGTCGCAGCGCGCCGCCGAGGCCTTCACCGTCTCCCCCTTCGCCAGCGACGCCCCGAACGACAGCCAGCGTTCCTTGTGGTGCAGGCCCGACAGCGGCGTACCGCTCAGCGCGTTGAAGGTCCTGCCGCAGCCCTTGCACTGGTAGCGCCGCAGACCCCGCGCCATACCGCGCGAAACCGCCCCTTCGCTCGCGCAATGCGGACAGCGCCGGGCCTCGTCCACACCAAGCTCGATCGCTGCCTTCGATGCCTCGCCCTCGCTCCGGCCCGAAAGTACCGCGAGCGCCTCGCGCCGCTGCGCGCATGTCAGCCCGCGCGCCGCCGAAAGCCACACCTGGAAACCTTTGACGTCCATAATCCAACCTCCTGACGTTCCAGGCAGTCTATCCCAAATGCATACAATGCGCGAATTGAGCCAAGGGATAAGCCTTTCCCGCTATATCCCGGAATCTCGATACTTCGAGGTCGTTACGGGGAGAGGTGGGAGTCGTCCGAGAGGCCCGGGACTTGCCGTCATCGCGTGGCCGCGTTATGAGGCCGGGCGATGGAGGTGCGTATCTACAGGCCGACCAAGACGGCGACCCAGTCGGGCCGCGCGAAGACCGGCCGCTGGGTGCTCGAGCACGCGCCGCGCGGCCAGCGCTCGGTGGACAGCCTGATGGGCTGGACAAGCTCCGACGACACCACGCAGCAGATCGAGTTGAGCTTCGCCACCAAGCAACAGGCGATCGCCTACGCCAAGCGCCGGGGCTTCGCCTATGTGGTGGAAGAGCCCCAGTCGCGCACCGTCAAGCCCAAGTCCTACGCCGACAACTTCATCCGCAAGACCTGAGTCAGCGCGCCTCTCGCAGGGTCGGTGCCGAACGCCCGCTCAGCCGGAAAAGCGGGGCTCCGGAATGCCTCTTATACCGAGGCCGGTGACCGCGAACAGGCCGCCGGCGAGGAACTGCGGCTTGGCTTCCACCGCGAACATGTCGTGGACCGCCGGGTGCTGCACGCGGGCCATGGAGGTGACGTAGAGCACGTCGAGATTGTCGCCGCCGAACATCACGCTGGTGACGTTCTTTACCGGCATGCCGATGCGGCGCTCCACCGAGCCGTCCGGCGCATAGCGCACCAGCTCGCCGCCGATCACCTGGGCGTTCCAGAGGCAGCCCTCCTCGTCCACCGTGGAGCCGTCGGCGACGCCTGCGTCATCCTTGGTCGAGGCGAACACCCGCTTGTTGGAGAGGCTGCCCGTCTCGATATCGTAGTCGTAGGCCCAGAACTCCTCCTGGAAGCTGTCGGCGAGGTAGAAGGTCTTGTCGTCCGGGCTCCAGCAGGGGCCGTTGGTGCAGATGATGCCGCCATCCGCCTTGGTGACGCTGAGGTCGGGGTCGAGCCGCCACAGGCCGCAGATGGTGAGCTCTTCCTTGTCGTCCATGCCGCCCGCGAAGAAGCGCCCGCGCCGGTCGCACTTGCCGTCGTTGAGCCGGGTGCGCGGCTGCTCGGCATCGACCTTGGTGATCAGCTCCATCTCAGCCTTGTCGTAGTCGAAGAAGTAGAACCCGTCGTCGAGCGCCATCACCGCGCCGCCGCCGGCACGGAGCGCCATCGCGCCGACATCGTGCTCGCCGAGCGTCCAGTTCTCGACCTTGCCGCTCTTGGGGTCCATGCGCCAGAGCTCGGGCTTGCCGACCCGGCGGCCGGTGCCGTCCACCCAGTAGAGCCGGCCTTCGTCCACGTCCCACACCGGGCCTTCGCCCAGATGGTTCTCGCAGTCGAGGATGCACTCGATCTTGATGCTCATGCGCGTCACCCCTTCGTTTGCCCGATGGTGGCGGCCGCCGGTGCAGGGTGCAAGACCGCACACATTGTCACCAGGCGGCACGGCGGCTAAGAGAGGGCGGGGAGGGCTCCATGACCGCTCACGACATCGACCTCGCGGCGCTCGGCCGCTACGACACGCCGACCATCTGCAACGCGCTCCTGGCCGTCGCGCCGGAGGCGGCGCGGCGCTCGACCAAGGCGACGCTCCATTGCGCGCGGCCGGAACTGCCGCCCATGGTGGGCTTCGCCCGCACCGCGCTCTACCGCACGATGGAGCCGGGCGGCCTCGATGCCGAAGCCGAGAAGGCGCAGGACCTCGCCTGGTTCGATTATGTTGCGGCTGGCCCCGAGCCCCGCATCGTCATGGTGCAGGACGGCGATACGCCCCATGCCGCAACCAACGCGCTCTTCGGCGAGGTCATGAGCTTCATGCACAGCGCGCTCGGCTGCATCGGCCTCATCACCAACGGCGCCGTCCGCGATGTCGCCGGCATGGTGGAGGGCTTCCAGGCGCTCTACGGCGGCCTCGCGCCCAATCGCGCCGACTTCCACCGGGCCGATTTCGACTGCGAGGTGAACGTCGCCGGCCTCTACGCGCGCACCGACACGCTCGTTCATGCCGACGTCAACGGCGCCGTCGCCGTGCCACCGGAGCATGTACCCGCGATCCTGGAGGCCGCGGCCGCGATCACCAAGAAGGAGCAGGCGATCATCGATTTCTGCCGCGACCCCGCTATCACGGTCGAGGGCTTCAAGCGCTTCTGGAGCCGAGGCTGAGCGCCGGTGCGAATCCTCCTCTTGCAGAATCACGACAACTCCGGGCCCGGATACCTGGACGAGCCGGCGGTGCGGCGCGGCGTCCGCTTCGAGGCCTGCATGCCGCACCTGAATGCCGAGCACCGGCTGCCCGCCGACGACTCGGGCTATGACGGCTTCCTCCTCATGGGGGGCGCGATGCACGCGGGCCACGTGGAGGAGCATCCCTGGCTCGAGGACGCGGCGGCGCTGGTGCGGCGCTTCACCGAGGCGGAGAAGCCGGTCCTCGGGATCTGCCTGGGCTCGCAGATCATCGCGCGCGCCTTCCGTGGGCGTTGCTACGACATGCCGGTGCCCGAGGTGGGCTTCGTGCCGATCAGGCTGACGCAGGCGGCGGCGAGCGATCCGCTGCTCGGCCAGTCCTTCGACAACCCGCTTCACCTCGCCCAGTTTCACAGCCAGACCTTCGACCTGCCCGAGGGGGCGACGCGGCTGATGGTGGGCGAGGAGGTGCCGAACCAGGCCTTCCGGATGGGAGCCGCGACCTATTCCTTCCAGCCCCACTTCGAGGTAACGCCGGAGATGATGACCACCTGGGTCTCGATCTCGGACGAGATCGTTCCCACTCACTTTCCGACGCTGCCCGAGGCGCTGCCGCACCTGCTGCAGCTCCACCACCACGCCTCGCACGATTTCTGCTACCGCGTGGGCGACGCCTGGCTCGGCCTCGTCGCCGCGCGGGCGAGGCGGGTAGAATAGGGGACGGGAGAGATTCCCACGGGAATCAAACGTGTAGACTAGCCAATGGCGCTCATTCGGCGTCTTTAATGTCTGTGGTTGCGCCTCGGTCATCCAAGAATTTCATAAACTTAGAATTCAAGATAAGCCTGCCATCTACGTTTTTGTAGTCGACAACTACTAGTACGAGACGTATAGCCGCAGCATATGCGCGCAAAGTCTGCTCAGCGGTGCCTTCTTCGGGAGTGAGACAATGGTGCAAGAATGACCTTCGAGCCTCCCAGATATAGTCAAAGTCTTTCCTGCTTATCCATGAGGCTCAGCAAGGCTGCCGAGACGCAACGTATGAGCCATCGCGGTTTCCAGTCGCTGTGCCATATCCGAGTCCGCACCGTGCAACTCCCGCCTACGTCGTTGTGACCTCGTCGGACTTAGACACGAGCAGGAACAAGGCATCGGTGAGCGGACTTTCATGGATAAGCAGGAAGTCTTTTGCAGAATTATCTTCGATGAGACTTTCTTCTTGCAATACTCTAATTCTCTTGGCCTGAGAATATTCTTTGTCAAAATCTTCAAGCTTGGTACTGTTGGGTTTGTTCATTCTGTAAATCAGGATGGCCATCTTTTCCGCAACGATTCCGCAGAGTGCGATCGAACCAACATAGTTCCCAAGAATATAGTTCGTCTTGGCTTGGCGTAATGGTCCGAACACATTTTCCATCAACCCCTGCTCTTCAATGAAAAATTGTAGCTGTTCGTCAAATTCGCTGATCTCGACATATCTCTTCTTGCAGTCCGATGTGTCTGAGAGTGCGTGGGAGGAGCAGAAAGCTCTCAGCAGGAGGCCCGGCGTTGGGTTGTCGGGCCAATGCGGGACGTGATTCCCAAACTCCGACGGAAATAACTTCAACGGATAGATGGAAGCGGGAATGAACTTCGGACTCATCTCGGGAGGCTCGGCGAATGAGTTTCTTAGCTGCTACGGTGATGACGCATTGGTGACTCGGTTTTTCTGTCGCTTCTGAGTGATCCCGGCGGCGGTCTGACAATGGGCCACGCCACACGTCCGCATAGTTTGCCAACAATACCAAGGTGTTATGCGAGAGGATTGGTGACCCCTACGGGAGTGGGGTTCGCCATTGAAATCAACTACATAGATTGTCCAACCGCCTCAAAGGGGGGCATTGATTCCCCTGAGGAAATTCGCGCGTTGTCCAACCCTAATTCCGGCTCGAGAAAGCCGGCCGGATAGGGGAACGGCGTGGAGGTGTTGCCGTTCACCGGCGGACCGCCGGACGGGTCGAAAGAGCGGCCGTTTCTGCGCAAGGACTCGGAGGCGCTGTCGAGCGTTCTAACCGCTCTATGCGTGGACGTCCGGTTTAACCTGCGGAACCGGCGCACCGAGTGGATGGGGCTGGGTCTCCTTAAGCGACCGCAAGCTCGCCGCGATGCGCGAAGAGATCGCGCGGCAATTTTACATTCGCACTCGCGAGGGGCCGAAGCCGCTGGCCTGGGGCCGTGAGGCGTTTCATGACACCCTGAGTGCCCTTCTGCACTACCGCGAGCGCGACCCGTTCCTCTACTATCTCGACGAGCTGCCCCTTTGGGACGGCTTGGCCCGCGTCGAGGGGTTGCTTTGCAACATGTTCGGGGCGGCGTGGTCGCCGCTGGCAGAGTGGGCGAGCCTGTTCATGTTCCTTGGTGTGGTGCAGCGGACCTTCGAGGCTGGGTGCAAGCTCGATGAGATCCCCGTCCTGATCGGCCCGCAGGGCATCGGCAAGAGCGCGCTGCCCCGCAATGCCGTGCCGCCTGATATCCCCGACCTATACGGCGACGGTCTCCGGTGGGACGCGCCCAGCAAGGAACAGGTCGAGGCCGTCCTGGGGCGCGCCATCGTCGAGGTCTCGGAGATGGGCGGGCGTCGCAAGGCCGATATAGAACACATCAAGAGCTTCGTGACCCGCCAAAACGATGGCCACGTCCGGCTCGCCTATGCCCGTTGCCCGGAGTCTCTCCCAAGGCGCTTCATTCTCGTGGCCACAACGAACGACGAGAGCGACCTGCCGAACGACCCGACGGGCAACCGCCGTTTCGTCCCGATCGTCCTGCGCGAAGGAACGAACGTCGAGACGTGGATGGCAGAAGAGAGAGAGCAACTGTGGGCCGAAGCGCTGCACCTGTACCGAGAGGGGCGCCGCGCCAACTTGCCGCGAGAGCTCTTCGAAGCCCAATGCGAGCGCGCCGAACTCCACCGGGACCGGGACGATCTGATTGAAGACGCGATAGCCAATCTGCCGCGGGAAGGTCGCTACCGCCTGGCCCGAATCATCGAAATGCTGGACGACGCAGCGAGAGGCATGCCGCAAAGCCGCATAATTCGTGGCCTGCGCAATGCCGGTTGGCGTGCCGTGCGGACCAAGTCCGAGCGCCTGTGGACGTACGAGGGTGACAGGTGACACCTGGTGACGCCCTTTTATATAGATTCCAGAATTCCCGATTTTTGGGAATCCAGGGAAAATTGGTGTCACCGGTGTCACCCGTCGCTAGAGGCGGCGCTCACCGCGGGATTCCGGGTGACACCTCTGACTGTGGAGGTGTCACCCAACGTGTCACCGGTGTCACTGTGCACACCCCTAAGTGGGGTCGTAATGACCACTAAGTCACGTTAATTCCGGGATATAGCGGGATATAGCGGGATATAGATGGACGGTGTAACCGCATTAGCCACACAGGTAAGGGCAGAGCCGCCGCCGACGCCCTCCGGCGGCGCCCTGGGGCGAGGCTGCCGGAGCCGGCGCCTTACGTCAGCCGGTTCCCTGCGCAGCCGTGCCCTCGTCGGCCGCTACGCCCTCATCAGCGGCGGCGCTGATGTCGGCGGCCTCGATCGCGTCCCGGCCCGCCGCCTGTGCCACCATCCAGGCGCGGCCGAGGAGCCGGCGCATCGCATGAAGGCCGCCGGGACCTCGGCCGACGGCGTTCAGGGTCTTGAGCTCCGCCTTGGTCGGCTTGCGCCCCAGCACGCCGGTGGCGATATCTTCAACGTCCGTCATGGGCTGCGTCGAAAGGTCGATCTTGAGCCCGATACGCCCGTCCAGCTGTTGCAGCGGGCCAGAGCCATGCGGATCGTCTCATCGGCTACCAACGCCAGGCCGCAGCCGGCACGGTCGCGGATGATGCGAAGCTCATCGAGCAGCTTGTCGCGCAGGTGGTGGGCCTCATCCACCACGATCAGCGCCTGACGGTCGTGCAGGCGGTCGATGATGGTCCTCTCCGCCTCCAGCGCCGAACGATGGTGCCGGCCGGCACCGATCGCCTCGCCCACCAGAGAGAGTAGACCGGGCAGGGAGAACACGGCGCTTGAGACGGCCAGATAGAAGGCGTTCGTCCTGCCGGCGCAGTAGCGCTCGGACGCCCATGTCTTGCCCCGGCCGGGCCGGCCGATGATGGCGACGATATCGCCTGCGGCATGGGCATAGGCGAGTGCAGAGGTGATCTGACGTGAGGCGGTGGGTTCCGCATGGCGGTCGAGGCCAGCGCCGTCGAGAGAACGCCTTGCAGCATCGGCGCGGGTGTCCAATCAGCGCTCGACATCGGCGGCGACCGCCTCGTTGTCACCGGTGTAGGTGCCGTTCAACCAGCGTGTGATGCTGGACGCGTGTCTACCGATCTGGTCGGCGGCACGGGCCGCGCTGAGACCGGATTGTTCGAACTCAATCTGGAAGGCAGTGCGCAGGTCGCATTTTTCCGTCGGCGACTCAAGCTGCGTGACGTTTCCCATTCACGGTTCTCCTCTGATGTAAGGCCGCCTTGCGGCGGCGTGGCGCCGGCCCTTGCCGACCTCTTCGGAGCACGGACGAAAGCGCCGTCTGCGCGGTAGATGTGAATCCGGTCACCCCCAGCGGTGGAGCCGCGCTGGGCGCGAGTACGCTCGCCCACCAGCGACGTGGGCTCGGGCGTGGAATGGAGGGCTTTGCCGATGCAGAGGGTGAGGTTGCCAATCGCGCGCGCGGCGTGTCCCGCGCATGGCGTGTTCCAGGCTCACTCCTCGTGTTTCAGGAACAGCGCCCCGGCAGCGGCCAGGGATGCGCTCGTCGCGCTGCTCTTTGGCGAGGCGGCGGCTTTGTCCGCCTTGTCTGCCGCCTTCGCCGCCCGCCCGGCTTGCGTGAGCGCCGGTGTCTGAAGCCCCTTGCCGTAGTGGGGCAAGGCGACGACCCGGCCGGCCTCGATCCCGGCGCGGGCGAGAACCTGGTCCATCGTGTCCCCGGGCCGCTGACGCTTCACGAGATCGCGTGCCCGCTTCCGCGCCGCCTTGCGGCTGGCCTTGTAGTTCGCCGTCATGCGGGCCGCACCGGCGCGGTCCGCGCCGGTGCGGCCCGGATCCTCGGCGACGCAGATAAAGGTGCCGTCCTCGCGGTAGACGAAGATCCGGTCGGGATCGGCGGCATCGCGACGGATGTGCACGCGCTCGCTCACCAGCGGTCCGAGTTCGCCGGCGATGTAGTCGGCGTTGTCGAGGCGGATGCCGGCCTTGCGGACCGTGCGCCAGCCGCCGCCTGCCGGCTCCGCAAGCAACGCGTCCAGCGCGCGCTCGTCATGGACCCGGCGCACCGGCTCGGCCCATGAGGCGCGGCGAGCAAAGGGCGAGGCCCCGCCGAGGCCCGTGTGGGGCCGGCGGCCATAAACCGCATCGCACCAAGTGTCGCAGCGCTCCTGTAGTTCCTCCGCAGTGAGTGTGGCGCCGTAGATTTCAGCGTCGTCCTCGCCGCACCTGGCAGCAAAGCTCTTGCGCGAGCGGAGCGCCTGCGCCTGGGCCACGTCATGCCCCGTAAAACCCGGCAGAGTGGCGAACAGGTCGCGTGTCAGTGTGCCGAGGAAGCGCTCGACGAAGGGCTTGGCCTCGGGCGTATAGGGTGGACAAGGACGGTGCTCGATCTCCAGGTCGGCCAGCACGCCGAGAACATGGCGCGAGGTGTAGTCCCTACCCTCGTCGGTGCGCACCGCCTCCGGCACGCCCCACTCCAGGATGCAGCGCCGCAGCAGCGCCGCGATCGCCGCGGCCCGGCTGGTCGGTACAACCAGCACCCGTGCCTGCCGGCTCCAGATATCGATCGCGGCGACGATGGCGTAGCGCCTGCCGTCGGCGCAGATCACATCGGCCGGCGTGCTGTCCAGCTCCCATAGCTGATTGAGGTGCACGATCCTGGCGGCCGCGTCGCCGCCGGCCGGCCTGTGGCGCGAGCGGTCGCAGTCGGGATTGGTAACGGCGAGCAGGTCTCTTGCGTTCTCTCTCCGCCAGCGGCGAAGCCATGCGCGGACGGTCTGAACCTTCGGTGTTCGCCCGTGCCGGGCAGGCAGCGTGCGGTGCGCGTGCACGGCGGTGAGGTGGTCGCCAAGGCCGAAGATGAGTGCCTCCAGCGTTTCGCGCATCTGCGAGCGGCGGGGAACCCGAACAACATCCGTTCGAACCGGCGAGATCCAGCCGGAAAGTGCCAGCCCCAAAGCGTAGCGTGGCCGAATGGCGGACCAGCAGAAAGGCCGAGCGCGACAGCGAGACCAATGCCATCGCTGAGGCGGCCCGCCGGAATCGCTGCATTGATATCTAATTCCTCCGTCACGCGCCGGTGGCCGCCCGTACCGGCGTGAGGCGCCGCTTGACCGCCCGTGTGCTTGGCGCGACGGGTCGGTTCGAATATCCTTCGCCGCGCCAGAAACGCATCGTTTGGGGATAGCAGGACGATGGAGCCATCGTTGTCTTCGATCAAGGGGTTTTGTTTGGAACACCGGATTGTAATCCCGGTTGCCGCCGCCCTGCTTGCTCTCAGCCTTGCCGGCTGTTCGAGCACTGGAGAAACAGGTTCCGAAGGCAGTGGCAATGAAGGCCCGGGTGAACATGCTGGTGAAGGCGAAGGCTCGGGCGGGCATGACAGCGGCGGGGAATCCTCAGAGGGCGATGGGGAAGAATCCGCTACCCAATACGGGCCGGGCGAGACCTACGACATGGTGCGTGCCGGTGCCCGCCTCGTTCTGCGGTATGACGCTGCTACCCAAACCTTCGTAGGCACCGTGGAGAACACGACCAGCGTTACGCTGAGCCAAGTCCGAGTCGAAGTACATCTCTCGAACGGAGTGGAGTTGGGGCCGACTATGCCCCGCGATCTGGCACCCGGTGAAACCATTCCCATTACCCTGGACGCGACCAGCCAAACCTTCGCTACATGGAGCGCCCACCCGGAAGTCGGGGGTTCCGGGGCCAACGCCAGGGCACACGGAAGCGGGGCTGACGTCCAGGTGGCGTTCACACCTTCGCTTGGAGGATGGGCCACCATTGGCGGCGTCCCGCTGGGCGTCGAGCACCCGGGCTATGGTCTGCGCGCCTGGTTCACGTTGGATGGCGATGTCTGGACTCCGCATCTCTCCCCACCCGCGCCGCAACACCAGCCTACGGAAGCTGCGACATGGACGGGTGAATGGGCGGGCTATTACGGCGACGATCCAACGATCAATACGGGAGAGGCGCGCGTTACCGTGACGCTCGGCAACGGGCCGAAGGCGAGCCTTGCCCTTGACGACGTTCCGACTCTCAGAACCTTGCAGTGGGGCAATATGTCGATCAGCGATGGAAGGTTCACAGGCACCCTCACACACCAGCACTCTGGAACGTATGAGGCGGTGGGGCAGTTCGGCGGTGCCGACCAGGCCGGCGTTGTCGGTCACGCCTCTGGTTCGGACCTGCGATCCGTGTTCTACGGGCAGAAAGCGGACTGATACGAAAGTGGCCGGCGGGCCGGGCAACGCCCTCACCTCACCCTGGACGTGGCTGGGCTGTGGCCGCTCCGGGGCGCGCAGGGACTCGATCCTTGCGGCAAGTGCAAGGCGGCACGCCCTCTGAATGCGGCGCTCGGCTACGGGCTCGGCGGGCCGGAGGGTGTCGGGCTCGTGGACGGGGCACCTTAGGATTCGATGGGATTCGGCGCGGGTAGCGTTGCGCCCCGCCGCCGGACCGGCCGCGAGCGGGGACGCGTCTTCGCACGCGCCACCCCGCCGCGGATGGCGGGACGAATCGCGATCTTTTGCCATGTCGCCGCGGCTGCTTCCCCACCGCGCGCAGCGGCCTCACGGACCCCCTCCACTTCTCGCCGCATGGCTGACCGCACGGTAACGAGTGCGCCGTTCTCTGCGTCGATCTTGGACGGCCGGCCGGGGCGCCTGGCATCGAGCAGCGCGGCGACGCGGGCGCCCCTGGGCAGGCCACGCACCTTGCGGCGCCAGCGGCCGAGAACGCCGCTGGCGATGCCGGCCTCCTTCGCCGCAGCGGCATCGGCGTCGCGGCGCGGGATACCAGCGCAATCAGGTCCTCGGCACGGCGGACAGCGGTAAGCCTGTTACGGGCCTTGTCGCGTTGATCCTCACTGGCTCGCTCCCATGCCGCCTCATCAGCCAGGAGGGCGCCCGTCTCGGCATCGTAGAAGGCACGGGCTTGCGGATCGTAAACAGCGCTCGCCGGCGCCCCCTGCTCGGTCGCTGCATCGCTGCCGCCCGGCCCTTGCGCGGGCATTGCATCATCGTCGCGCGGAGCGTGGGCGGAGGGATGGTCGCCCGGAACGGGCGCGGAAGCACGACCGGGCGGACCGTGGGCAGAAGGATGGTCCGGCGCAATCTGTCGGCAGCGCCGGGCCGCGGTCATGCCGATCCCATCATCCGCGTGCCTCCGGCGCGACGCCGTCAGCCGATTGCAGATGTCGCCCGACCCGGCGGCATAAGCGGAGATGGTGCGTTGCATGAGGCCGAGGGCCCTGCCGGAGGGGCGCATCAGGCGAGTCACCGGGTCACAGCTCATTACGACGCTCTCGCGAACGCTGCAGGTCGGCATCGACTACAGGACTTCGAGGCGGGTGGCGAGATCCGGCTTGAGACTCTTTCACGGACCCGGAGCCGAGCCGTGCCGCGGGGTGGAGCAGTCCGGTATCTCGGCAGGCTCATACCTGAAGGTCGCAGGTTAAAATCCTGCCCCCGAAACCAATTAAGCCCCTGAAAATAACGATATTTCCGGGGACTTTCGAGTCTGATATGGGCATCACCAATCGATCTGTCAACACCGAGTCAGCACACATTTGTGGCTGAGGTTTCCGGCAGGACAACAGCGACGGTAACCGTTCGGCCGGCCCGTGGAGAGCAGAAAGGGTTCCGCCAAGCCGTGGAATCGTCCGGTCGACGAGTGAGGTCAGCGCGCGCAGCCAAACCGATCTCCTTCTTCAGCAGCCGTTTCCTACCTCCACACGTGCGGACGTATACGGCTTGGCGGAACCCTTTCATGCGGCTAGGAGCGTGCGCCGTAGAAGTTTTGATGCTGGGCGATTGGCGCGCGGCCGCCGGAGAGGCGGGATTTTGGCCCGAGTGTGGACATCTGGCCCGCCCGACTCTGGGATGGAAATCCCAGACCGGAAGGCCGGAACGGAAGAGATTCGCGTTTCATACGCGGTCGATGGGCACTGCGCGCCCCGGAGCAAGTGCGTTGGCAGGCCAGCACCTGCCTCAGCACGTGGCCACCGTCCCCATCCGCTTGATGTTCAACGCCAAGCACACGAGGTCCCACTCGCCGCGCACCTTCGCCAAGCCTCGCAGGCTGAATCGTCGGAATCCGAGCACCTCCTTGATCCACCCGTTCGGCGCCTCCGAGAGCCACTTGCGTTGCGCGTACCGGGCTTTGCCCGCGGGGCGCGCCAGTTTCTCACCCATGCGGTGCGTGGCAGGGAGCCGGGCCGGGTCGACCGCCACCTGGGACTTGCCTTCACGCCCCAGCGCTACGTGCGCGTCGATGCCGCGATCTTCCAGCTCCAACAGATCCGGCTCGTTGCAGTAGCCCGCATCGGCCAGTACCACCGCAGGCTCGACCCCAAACGTCTCGTTGATCTCGTCGAGCATCCCCACCAGCTGACCCTGGTCGCTGGCCTGTGGCCCCACCTGAGTCGCGACGATGATCTGGTGCTCCCCATCGACCGCCATCTGCGCGTTGTAGCACTGCTGGAATCCCTCGCTGCTGGTCTTCATGATCTGGCTCTCGGGATCGGTGAAATTGCTCTGCGCCTTCGGCGCGGGCTCGCCGTAGGCCCGCTTGTAGGGCCGCCCGCCCCGGGGATTGCGGTCCTGCCCAGGCTCGCGCCCGCGCTCAGCGTCGCGCCCGCGTTGCGCCGCCTCCAAACGCGCTTTGGCTGCCTGGATCGCCGCCAGGCGCTTCTCCCTGCGTTGCAACTCCTCGGGCAACTCGTCGCCCCGGAAATCCTCGCCCCAACGATCGTCTTCTTCGGCGTCCACCATCCCCGCCTTCGTCAGCAGCGCCTCGATCTCCGCCTGCAAGCGAGCCGCCTCTTTGCCCATCCGCTCATAGCTCATCGCCTTGCGCTTGCTCGCGTTCGCTCGCACCTTCGTCCCGTCGACCGAGAGCTTGCCGAACCGCGCCAGTCCCATCTCGCGCGCCACCTGCACCACCCCCACAAACAGCTCGCTGAACTCCGCCAGATGTCGGCGGCGGAACTCACATACCGTGCGATGTTGCGGGAAGTTGCCCGCCGCGAGCATCCGAAACGCTACATCCTCCTCCAGCTTTCTCGCCACCGCACGCGAGGAGAATGTGCCCGTCGCGTAGGCATAGATCAGCACCTTGACCATCATCGACGGCTCGTAGGGGGCGTTGCGTCGACCGTCCCCCTCGTAGGGCGCATAGAACGCCGTCAAGTCCAGTGCATCGACCACATCGCTGACGTGATGAGCCAGGTGCCCTGGGGGAACCCACTCCTGCAAGTCCGGCGGCAGAAGCAAGGGCTGCTCCGGCTGGTAGGGACGATACGTGGTCGGCATCGGGCAGTTCCCAAACGCAACTGGCGTGTCGCATCATACTGCCCCCTGACGCCAATCCACCCACACCCCATCCAATACCAACTTCGCCGCGCGGATTTTTCTACGGCGCACGCTCCTAGGGCCTGGTGCCGGCAGGCTGCCCAGTGCCAGGGGAGAAGCTGGTGCAGTTGGGTCTGCGGCAGATCCACGGCCCAGTCGAGGACATCGGCGAGCGACACCAGGGGGTCGACGCCGTTCAACTTGGTGGTGCCGATGAGGGTGGCCGGGTCTGGCTCTGCCGCAGCATCGGCATCGCCCGTCACTGGCAGGGTCGGGAGGACGCGCCCTGGGTCAGAGGTGGCGTCTCGACGTCAATCAGGCCTTCGCCACCATGGCGACGAGCCGACCAGATATCTCGCGCAGGCGAAGCCACTGCTGGTAGTAAAGGGGGAGTGAAGCAATCGATTCCATGAACTGGAACACGTACATGACGATGGCGAAGACCGTTCCATACGCGACCGTTTTCTCTGCAGCCGCCTCAATCGAGTAGACCAACAGGCCGATCATGAACAGCCAGACGATTCCGAAGTTGGCGGCTTCGAGGTCGGATAGCTTGATGTTCCAGCGCATCATGTCACGGA
Organism: Alphaproteobacteria bacterium; assembly: GCA_965262755.1. GTDB lineage: Bacteria > Pseudomonadota > Alphaproteobacteria > UBA828 > UBA828 > WTGU01. The sequence goes on from OZ253557.1 coordinate 5,655,203, forward strand.
TGTGGCGACCGACACGGACGGCGTCACCGCTCTCGACGGCATCGACCTGCCGCTCGTGCTCGTCGTTGAGCCTTCGGTTGTAGCGCGTGGTCAGCCGTCCGGTCAGTGCGTAGACCGCTACCGTTACGCCGACAACGGCAACGCAACCGCCGAAGATCGGCAGGTTCAGTGTCGACAGGATGAGGATCGTCCCTGCGAGTTGAAGGACGCTGGTGATGAGTTCGGGGAGGGAGTTCTCGAAGAACTCAACGATCTCACGGAGCATCCCAAGACGCGCCGTCTTGGTCGACGTGCTGCTCTCGGATTGGCGGCCGACCAGTTCCTCACCGAGCTGTGCGTAGATTCGGGCATATGCCCGGCTGTCCACGACCCGCCGGGCAATCGCGATCCCCATGGCGACAATGCCGAGGCCAGCCAACTCGTAAAGTCCCTGCGATGAGCCCGCGATGATGCCGTCAATGGCCCAGCCGATGACCAGCGGAAACAGGATCCAACCTGCGGATTCCAGAACGATCAGAGACAAGGTGAGCGCGATACGGCCAGCGAAGCGTCTCAGAAGCGTGCTCAATAGGGGAACCTCGGACTATCGAGTGGGGTGATCGGACGGGATTGAGCGGGCTACCTCCAACTTGCCCGATGGCGACATGTCACGAGAGATCACACAGGTCGATCGCCTACTCGAGTGCCGGGAGCCGCGCGAGAAGCCGGGCGATCTCGGCGTCGCTCGCCTGTGCCGGGCGGTACCAGGACCGTTCGGATGCGCTCACGATATGCTGACGATCCGCCGGTGAATCGGGGATGAAGCCGATCCACAGCTCGCTCATCTCGTCCGTGGTCTCCCAGCCCCAGGTCACTGTCTCGGGCTCAAGAGCCGGGTTCTGCGGGTTGTCCGCCGAGTTGTCGTACCTGATCCAGGCGTCGATGCGGCTCCCCGCCGGCAAGTGGACCGGCTCCCGGTAGGCGAAGGTGTTCTGCCAGCGGAAATCCCAGTCGGCGATGCGGATGAGCGGCCGCTCGCTGCCGTCGGGCAGGGTCGCGATCGCAATGAACTCGCGACCGAGAAAGTGCATGTGCGGGGTCACGTCCGTCAGCGTCATGCCGGAGGGGACGTCCATCGAGAAACGCCGCCAGTAGTTCGTCTCGCCCGGCGGAATGCGCAGGTTCTGGGTGCCGATGACCACGCCGTCGACGTAGCGGGAGACGGGCTTCTCGGCGAAGTAGAGGGCCACCTCGCTCTGGTCGGCGGTCGCCCGCCCGTTCAGGTGATAGTGCACCTCCAGAACCAGGTCGCCGCCCTTGGGCAGCCACATCCCCACACCTGCGTCGAGAACATAGGGATCCGCCCCGGGCGTCCAGCCACCGATCCCCCAGGCGTTGTAGTCGAGGAATCCCCCGGTCCCGAAGACGGAGAACCCCGGCTCCTCGTCCTTGGCGTCCTCCGCCCGTGCACGGCCGCCGTAGTCCATCAGGTAGTTGGCGTGATGCACCACCTTGGGGTCGCCGGGGCTGAACTCGAGCGCGACCACCACCTTGTCCTCGACGAAGCCGGTGGGAATGACGAAATAGCGGTAGATGTCCTCGCCGTCGGACGGCACCGGGAAGGGCTCGGGCACCCTCAGCACCAGGTCCGGCTCACCGAGGCGCCACTTGGCGTTCGGACGGAGCGAGACCGGCATGGTGTCGTCGGCATCGCCCAGCCGGGCGCCGTTCTCGGACCAGGATGCGAGGAGCGCGATCTGGTGGTGGCTGAGGCGGCGCGCATCGCGGAACGCGCCGAAGTCGGGCACCGCCCGCCACGGCGGCATGAGCCGCTCGCCGGTCATAAAGGCGACCATGCGGTGCCAGCGTTTCGCGTTGTCGTAGCCTTCGAGAGAAAACGGGGCGATGCCGCCATCTCGGTGACATTCGACGCAGTTGGCTTCGAGCAGCGGCGCGATGTGGCGGTTGTAGGTGACCTCGTCGAGCCCAGTGCCGTTCGCGCCCGGCTGGCCCCAATCGTGATGAAAGCACCCGATCGGCTCGGTTGCGTATGGCTCCGGCTGGCCGCCGTCGGGCAGCGCCTCGATGACGGTGCGCAGGTCATGCGAGGTAATCCGCGTGCGTAGCTTGCCCACGGCGGCGAAGCGATCGTCGATCCGGCCCCGGTAGACGACCCGGTTGCCGGTCGAAATCACGAAGCACTCCGAGGTCACACGGGGGCCGAGGCGCAGGGCCAGATCGCCGGCACTGTCCAGAATGACGGGGAACGCGACACCGAAGTCGTCTACGAAGTCCGCGCTCGCCTGCCACGTGATGGCGGGGTTCGACAGGACTCCGTAGAGCGCCACGCCGCGCGCCTCTGCCTCGGCATGCAACGCGTTGAGGGTGGGCACATAGCGCGTGGCAACGGGGCAGGCGGTATCGAGGAAGACCAATACCGCCGGCTGCACCGACCCCGTGGAAACGCCAATCCGGTGATGGTGGCCGGTGACGTCGGTGACACGAACGCCGATCAAGTCGACAGGATCGCCCGCGCCCGATGTCGCGACAGCGGTCACCGGTGAGCCCGCCAGCAGGCAGCCGAGAGCGAACACTAGGCAAAGATGCTTGATCGTGGATGTCATCGTCCGCCTACTCCCTCAAGCAGAGTGCGAAAGGCGAGCTGGGCCGCATGCGCCGGTGCCAGGTTCCCCGCGGCCACCTCCGACCAGGCGAGCCAGACCTGCGCGTCAATGTTTGCGACCGCCCAAGAGCGCGGGACGTCCGTGGCGATGACGCCTTCCTCCTTCAGCTCGTCCACCAGGCGCGCGAGCCAGGCGAGCTCCTCCTCGTACCGCGTCCGCAGGCTCTCGTCGTGGAACGCCTCCGCCGCCAGGAAGTGATAGCGATCGCCAAGGGGTATCACCGCCTCCAGCATCCGCGACAGGCGCTCGTGTGCCGAGCGTGCGTCCTTGAGCGCCTCGGCGGTCGCCGCGCCAATCTCGTCCATGCACTGTCGGGTGATGGCAGTGACGAGGTCGTCGCGAGACGGGAAGTGACGGTGAAGGCTGGCCCGGCCCACGCCCGCTCGCGCGGCGACCTCGGCGAGCGACGCCCCGGGGTTGCGGGCGAAGGTGTCGATGGCCGCATCGACGATGGCTTCCCGCATCGGAGGCCTGAGCGCCTTGCTAGGCATGGCGCCTCCGACCTCCGTCGACGCTCGCTGCGGTTTCCTTACTCGACGACATCGCGGAGAGGTACGGCCCGTCTGCTGCGGATATAGACACGGGACACGACTATCGGTAGTGAGTAGAGAGGGCTAAATGATACATAAATGTCTCATACACTACAATAGACTCTTGCGCCGGGGATCACGGCATGAAGCCCTTGGACCGAGGTCCCGAGCCCGGCTGCCTGTACCGGAATGCCCTGCCGGGAGGCGCGACTGCCTTTCGGCGTGGCATATTGACCCCGAACCGAGGCATCGCGACATGTGAACGCCGCCACGGCAGAAGTCCCCGCGCACAAGAATGGCTGATCGTGAAGTCGTTGCCGCACGCGAGCCGGATCGGGCGTTTGCCGAAGTTGGCGCACCGGGGCTGAATTGGCCATGGCATGAGGGTGCTGGACGCTTGGCTCAGGCTCTCGCAGGTTGCCCCGCCATCGGACAGGCGCAATGCGGCCTTGAGGCTTTGCCAAACGAAGCCCCTGTGGGTAGGACTTCACACGACCCCAGTGGAGCCTCGCCGATCGTGAACCAAGACGCCTTCTCCGAGCTTGCGCCGAGCGGCACCCTGCGCGCAGGGATCAATCTCTCCAACTTCCTGCTGGTCACGGGCAAGGCGGCGTCGGGCGATCCAATCGGCGTCGCGCCCGACATGGCGCGCGCGATCGCCGATCGGTTGGGGGTCTCAGTCTCCTACGTCACCTTCGCTTCGCCCGGAGAGCTCACCGATGCGGCAGGACGGGATGTCTGGGACATAGGCCTCATCGCTGCGGAACCCGCGCGGGCGAAGACGATCGCGTTCACGCCCTCCTATGTCGAGATCGAGGCGACTTACATGGTTCCCGAGGGCAGCTCCCTCGCTGCGATCGATGACGTCGACCACCCCGGTATCCGCATCGCGGTGTCGGACAGGAGCGCCTACGACCTGTACCTGACGCGCCATCTCAAGCACGCCGAGCTGGTGCGCGCGAAGGGTCTCGCGGCCGCCTTCGAGCTCTTCGTGAACGAGAAGCTCGACGCGCTCGCCGGCCTCAGGCCCGGTTTGATCGCGGACGCCGACAAGCTTCACGGCGCACGGATTCTCGACGGTCGCTTCACGGCCGTCCAGCAGGCGGTGGGCACCGCGACGACCAACCGTCCGGGCGCCGCCTTCCTGCGCGACTTCGTCGAGGAGGCCAAGGCGAGCGGACTTATCACCCGTCTGATCGACCGCCACGGCGTGACCGGCCGTCTCCTGGTCGCGCCGTAGATCGTCCGGAACCTCCCGTCATCCCGGCCCGGCAACCTTGCCCGATGGGGCGACTGCTCCATCGGACCGCACGAGAGAGATGATCCCCCACATTCCTGCACCACGTCCTGGGACACGACCCCTGCACCCAGCATTCGCCCCCGCCGGTCGTTCATCTTCACACCGGGCTTGCGGCCCGAGATGTTTCCGAAAGCCCTGGCGACCGGGGCGGATATCGTCTGTGTCGAGCTCGAGGACGGGATCGCGCCCAAGGACAAGGCGGCTGCGCGGGCCATTGCGATGAAGCTCTTCGAGAGCCTGCAGGCCGACGACGGGGTCGAGCGCATCGTCCGTATCAACTCGCTGCGCGAAGGCTTCGGCAAGCTGCCTATCGCCCCGTAGCTGTTCTCCGGGACCGGTCTTGTGCAGAGGGCCGTAGGCTTCGCCTGACGCCAAATTGCGGCAGGCCGTACCTGGTGGCTTCACCGTGCACCAAGTTCCCCATGCACCACCGGCCGCGCCGCCAACCACTCGTCCAAATCAGCCACCCTCCATCCGCAACCGGCCGCGAGCAGGAGGGCGCAGAGGCCTGGTTCGAGTAGTCTCATGGCTTTGCAGGTGCTCCGCTTGCCATTCGATGGATCCCGCTTCCTGTGGCGTCAGCTCCCGGCCATCCCGCCGCGACGGGCCCGGGCGCCGATGCGCACGGCGCCCATCGGAGACGAGAAGCAGGCTCTCAGGCGTCCGTTTCGAAAACCGCGACGCCTGACTATCATACGGCAGATGAATCGGATCGGACTATCGTGGGGCCTGGGGAGGGCGTGATGGACATCGGAATGACCATTCCCAATTACGGGCCGCTCGCTCGACGCGACGCCATCATCGCGATCGCGGGCCAGTCCGAGGCCCTTGGTTTCAGCATGATGGCGATTGCCGATCACATCGTCATTCCGAAGACATGGAACTCCTTCTATCCCTATTCGCCGACCGGGCGGGTCGACGCTTTCGATGGCGGCGACTGCCTGGAACCGTTGGCGCTAATGGCGGCGCTCGCACTCGCGACCGAGAAGGCGCAGCTGCTCACCGCCGTGCTGGTAGTGCCCTATCGCCCGCCCATATTGACGGCCAAGCAGCTCGCGACGATCGACGTCCTTTCCGAGGGGCGGGTCACCGTCGGCTGCGGGACGGGCTGGATGCGCGAGGAGTTCGATGCGATCGGTGCCCCGCCCTATGAGGCGCGCGGCCAGGTGACTGACGAGTACATCGAGGCCTTCCGGGCGATGTGGACGAGCGACGAGCCGACCTATGAGGGGGAGTACGCCCGCGTCACGGACATCTATTTCCGTCCCCAGCCGGTCCGCAAGCCGCACCCGCCGATCTGGATCGGCGGCGACAGCATGCCGGCATTGCGCCGGACGGCGCGCCTCGGCGACGGCTGGCTTCCAGTCGGCCTCGCGCCGAAACGCCCGCTCAACACGGTCGCTAGATATCGAGACGCAGCGGAGACCCTCGCCGGCCTCGCGCGCCATGCCGGTCGCGACCCGGCTGAGATCGCGCTTAACTATTGGGCCATCTGGTATGACGAGACCAAGCGCGTCACCCTCGACGACGGCAGCCGCCACATCTTCACCGGCGAGGCTGCGGAGATCGCTGCCGACATCAACGCGCTGGCAGAAATCGGCGTCAGCGCTGTCCTCTTCAGCTTCGTCCGAAGCACCCTCGACGAGACGCTCGCGAGCACCGAGCGCTTCGCGCGCGAAGTGATGCCGTTGGTTGGCACCTAGACGTTGACGACTTTCGTGAGCTGGAGGTGCTCTGAGGTCCCCGCTCCCGACGGTCATGCAACCGCTCCCAGTAGTTTCGGCCGGTGCTACAAGTCATAGGCTCCGAGCGCCAGGGTGAACTGCCAGGCGACCCGTGTGAAGCCGCGGTGCCGGGTTGCCAGCGTCGACTCCGCCAGCCTGCAACCGATTGCCGCAGACATCCCGATCGGAGGGAGTGGAAGTCGGGCTCTGCTGCAACCCATTGTATCCGATTGGCTTTTCGACCTGGTTTATTGCCGGCGCAACACGATGCCCAACACTTGCCACCGGAACATGGCGGAATTCCCTGGCCGTTTCCTCAGCCCATGATGACCGCACTACGGAATCAGCCACCCGTGTCACATGTGCCGCCTTGCGCGCCATTGGGCTAGTCACCTGAATCTAAAGTTCGTGGCATAAGTTTTGATCGACCCGGAGACAGAAGCGTTTGACGGCGGCGAGGATGTCGTCGGCGGATTTCGTCCACTTGAAGGGTTTGGGGTCTTCGTTGTGCTTGTCGATGAAGGCGCGGATGTCGGCTTCGAGTTGGCGGGTCGAGTGGTGCACACCGCGCTGCAGCTGCTTGCGCGTCAGTTCGGCGAACCAGCGTTCGACCTGATTGATCCAGGAAGCGGAGGTCGGCGTGAAGTGGACGTGCCAGTGCGCTCGTCGCGCCAGCCAGGCCTTGACCGGCGCGGTCTTGTGAGTGGCGTAATTGTCCATGACGATGTGGACGTCCAGCCCCTCCGGGACGCGCCTGTCGATCTCCTTCAGGAAGTCGAGGAACTCCCTGGCCCGGTGGCGCCTGTAGCACTTGCCGATAACGCGGCCCGTGGCGACGTCGAGGGCTGCGAACAGTGAGGTCGTGCCGTGACGCTTGTAGTCGTGTGTGCGGCGCTCAGGCATGCCCGGCAGCATCGGCAGGACCGGCTGTGTGCGATCGAGTGCCTGGATCTGGCTTTTCTCATCGACACAGAGCACCAGCGCGCGGTCCGGCGGCGACAGATAGAGGCCTACGATGTCGCGGACCTTGTCCACGAAGAGCGGGTCGCTGGAGAGTTTGAAGGTCTCCGAGCGGTGCGGCTGCACGCTGAAGGCCGCCCATATCCGCCGGACCGTCGTGTGCGACAGCCCGCTCTCCCGGGCCATCGAACGGAGCGACCAGTGGGTCGCGTCGGCCGGCGTCGTCTCCAGCGTCCGCTCGATGACCGCGGCCACCTTCTCGTCCGAGAGCGTTCGCGGCCGTCCCGGACGAGGCTCATCCGACAGCCCCTCGATGCGCTCCTTCAGGAAGCGGCGGCGCCACTTGCCGACCGTGTGCTCGTGCACGCCGAGTTCGATTGCCACCGCCTTGTTGGTCAGGCCGTCTGCGCAGCGCAGGATCATGCGGCAGCGATCGGACAGCGAGCGCGCGACCCGGCGGCGTCGAGCCTGACGTTCAAGATACGACCGCTCTTCATCGCTCAGAACCAGGACCGCCATCGGCCGGCCAACGCCACGTGCCATCAGAAAGACCTCCATAATCCAACTCCGATGGCTATTGTATAATGCTATCTACTTCATTTCCAGGTGACTAGCTTCCCACCACGACCTCGCGGCGAGGGCCGGTTACCGACGTCCATGAGCCCACGTTCCGCCGGATCAATGTGCCGGCAAGTAGCGCTCCACGAGCGTAACCCAGTAGCCGACGCCGAAGGGAATGGCGTCGTCGTTGAAGTCGTAGTTCGGGTTGTGAACGTGGCACGATCCCTCGCCGTCACCGTTGCCGACCAAAATGTAGCAGCCCGGCTTCTCCTTGAGCATGAAGGCGAAATCCTCGGCGCCCATGATCGGCTGCATATCGGTCTCGACGTGCTCCGCGCCGACCAGATCGGAAGCCGCCGAAACCGCGAGCTCCTTCTCGCCCAGCGTATTGACCAGCACCGGATAGCCGCGCTCATAGCTGAACTGGCAGCCGGCGCCGTTCGACGAGGCGATGCCTTCGGCGATGGTGGGCAACTGCCGCTCCATGATTTCGCGCACGGCGTCGTTCAGCGTGTAGACCGTGCCGCGCACATAGGCATGGTCGGGCGTGATGTGGACGCCCTGCCGGTCGTTGATCGGATCGCCCGCCTGAAACTGGGTGATGCTCATGATGACCGGCTCGGCCGGGTTGATGCCGCGTGCCTTGAAGCTGTGGAACGCCTCGACGATGCGGCCCGCGATCAGGATGGGATCGGGCGAGGTGAACTGCGTCGCCGGGTGGTTGTGCTCGCTCAGAACCTTGAGCTCAAAGGTGTCGATGGATGCCAGCATCGGGCCCGTGCGGACCGAAAAGTGGCCGAGTGGAATGCCGGGAAAGTTGTGCATGCCGAAGACCGCATCCATCGGAAACCGCTCGAACAGGCCGTCCCGGACCATCCGGTTGCCGCCGCATTCCTCGTCGCCCGTCTCCTCGGCCGGCTGGAAAATGAAGCGGACGGTGCCGTCGAAGCGCCTGTTCCGCGACAGGTACTTTGCGGCGCCCAGCAGCATGGTCGAGTGGCCGTCATGGCCGCACGCGTGCATCTTGCCGTCGTTCTGCGAGCGATGCGCGAAGTCGTTCGCCTCCTGCAAATACAGCGCGTCCATATCGGCCCTGAGGCCGATCGCCCGCCCGCCGGTGCCGCTCGTCAGCGTGCCGACCACACCGGTGCCGGCAAGGCCCCGGTGGACGTCGAGCCCGAAGCCCGTCAGCTTCTCGGCGATGAAGTTCGAGGTGCGGTGCTCCTCGAAGGCGGTCTCGGGATGCGCGTGCAGGTCGCGTCACCACGCTGACAGCTCCTCGTGCATCTCTCGAACGCCGCGTACCAGGTCCATCGCGGATCCTCCCGAGCTTGCCTTCCGGCGACGATCGTATGGCAGCAGGACGGCGGCACGCAATCTGGCACGACCGGCGCCTCTCATTCGTGTTGGCCGTGGCCTGGACAATTGGGGTGCGCTTGTCGCGACGGGCGCCCCGGACGTCGGGAGGCGATCGGACGGACCGTCGGAGAAGGGAAGAACACCCAATAGGGAGGTATGTCATGCTGAACATCGGCATTGGCGAACGCGCGCGGCGCGCCGCTAGGCTCGGCGGTGTCGCCGCCCTTGCGCTCGGCCTTGCTTCCGGCTTCGCGCTCGGAGAAGCATCCGCCGAAGACAAGCTGGTCAAGATCGGTGTTCTCGCCGCTCTGAGCGGCCCCGGCGCCGCCGACGGCGAGGAGACGGTGCGCGGTACCACGCTCGCGCTGGAAGAGTTCCAGGCAGCCGGCGGCATGCCGGGCTACACGTTCGAGATCGAGGTCTCGGACGTGCGCGATCAGACCTCGGACGCAGTGATGAGCGGCGTCGAGCGCCTGATGAACGACGAGGCGGTCGACTTCATCATGACCGGCTATGCGAGTCTCTCGAACTTCGAGATCGAGTTCATGCGCGAGGAGGAGATGCCTTACTTCGTCGCGGCGAACTCGCAGCAGACCCGCGAGATCGTGATCAAGGATCCGGACGCCTACTGGATGGTCTGGTCGCTGACGCCGTCATACGACGCCTATGAGACTGAGATGCTTCCGGTCGTGCAGCAGCTCGTCGACAGCGGCATGATCACGCTCAAGAACAAGAAGCTCGCCATCATCTCGTCCGACAACCCCTACTCCAAGACCATCTATAACGGGTTGAAGAAGAGTTTTGGCGGCGCCGGCTGGGAGATCGTCGTCGACGAGGTGATCCCGAGCGGCGAGGTCAACGACTGGCGGGCCTTCCTGGCGAAGGTGCGGCAGGATCCGCCGGACCTCGTGGTCAACACGGACTGGGTGCCGGCCAATGCCTCGACCTTCATCACCCAGTTCCTTGAGGACCCGACCGACAGCCTGGTGTTCATCCAGTACGGACCGTCGGTGCCGGAATTCCTCGACCTCACCAAGGACAAGGCCACGGGCGTGATCTACAACCTGCTCGGCGGCCATGTTACGACCATTCCCCGCACCATGGAGGTGATGGGTAAATTCGAGGAGCGCTGGGGCTCGGCGCCCGGCCCCTATGGCGTCGGTCTGTACGAGATGATGCATCTCTATCTGGAGGCCGTGCAGAAGGCGGGCGATCCGACCGATCGCAGGGCCGTGGCCCAGGCGCTGTCAGAGACCGACAAAGTGGTCTCCGAGGGCCGGCTGGTGTTCGACCCGGCCACCCATCTCGCGCGCCAGGGCAACGACTATATTCCGATTACGTTCTATCAGATCTGGGAAGGCGAGCGGACGCTGTTCTACCCGGACCAGTGGTCGAACGGCGAATTCAGGCTTCCGCCCTGGATGAAGTAGGCGGTTGCAAACGTCGCCCGGTCGCCTCGCAGGATGACCGGGCGGCAACCACCCGCCCCGGTTGACCACCCGCCGTGGAACCGATCCTCGTCGCAGATCGCGTCTCCAAGTCGTTCGGCTCGCTGCGCGCCGTCGACGAGGTGTCGCTATCCGTTGAACAGGGCGAGATATTCGGGATTGCCGGCCCCAACGGCAGCGGCAAGAGCACGCTGTTCAACATCGTCACGTCCATACCCTTCCCGTCGGATTCGGGCCGCGTCGTCTTCGAGGGGAAGGAGATTCAGCGCATGCGCGCCAACAGGATCTGCCGCTTCGGCCTCGCGCGCACCTTCCAGAAGGAAACCGCCTTCGACACGCTGTCGACGCTCGACAACGTGATCCTCGGCTCGACCTACGGCCGCGGTACGAACAACAGCGCCGAGAGCCGGCGTCAGGCGGCCGAGACGCTGGAGTTCGTCGGCATCGCCGAAGACCAGTTCGACAGGCCCGCGGCCGAACTCTCGGTGTTCGACAAGAAGCGCCTGATGATCGCGTCCGCGATCGTCACGGAGCCGCGCGTGCTCCTGCTCGACGAGCCTGCATCGGGCCTGACCAAGCCGGAGATCGACGAGACGATCGATCTGATCCGGCGCCTCAACGAGCGCGGCGTCACGCTGCTCGTCATCGAGCATGTGCTGCCGCTGCTGCTGACGGTGTCGGCGCGGCTTCTCGTGCTCAATCACGGGAGCGAGCTCGTCACCGGAACGCCCGACGACGTCATCCGCGATCCCCGCGTGGTGGAGGCCTATCTTGGCACGCGGGCGAGCCGTGACTGATCGTAAGGATTCGGTGCGCCATGGCTGAGCCGATCCGCGATGTCCGGGAGGTCTCGGTAGGCTACGGCAAGACCCAGGTCCTCTGGAACATCAGCCTGACGGTGCCCGAGGATCAGCGGATCGGCCTGTTCGGCCCCAACGGGCACGGGAAGACGACCCTGCTGCGGACGATTTCCGGCCTGCTCAGGCCCTGGACGGGCGAGATAGACCTCAGGGGCGAGCGGATCGACAAGGCGCAGCCGCGCACCATCGTCGATCGTGGCGTGATCCACGTGCCGCAGGGAAACGTGCTCTTCGCCGAGCTCACGGTGGCGGAGAACCTGCGGCTCGGCGCCTATTGCCGGCGGGCCAAGCCTCGTCTGGCCGACAATCTGGCGCGGGTCTACGACCTGTTTCCGCGCCTCAAGGAGCGCCGGCGCCAGCAGGCGAAGACCCTCTCCGGCGGCGAGCGCCAGATGCTCGCGATCGGCGCGGGCCTCATGGGCGAGCCGACGATGCTCATGCTGGACGAGCCGACGCTGGGCCTCGCTCCCAAGCTCAAGGACGAGCTGCTGGAGGCGATCACCGATATCTCTCGCTCGGGCGTTCAGCTGATGCTGGTCGAGCAGGACCTGGAATTCCTGCTCTCGCTCACCGACCACCTCTACATGATCAACCACGGCGTGGTCGCGCTCGACCTGGACTCGAGCGAGAGCTTCGACCACGACCAGATCATTCAGATGAATTTCGGCAAGGAATAGCCCGTGGACCTCGGCACCGCGCAATCGGTCCTGCTGAGCGGCATCGTCCTCGGCTCGCTCTACGCCCTGATGGCGACCGGCCTCTCGCTGATCTGGACCACGCTCGGCATCTTCAATTTCGCCCACGGCGTGTTCATGACCCTCGGCGCCTTCATCGCCTGGCAGATCGGCGACGACCTGGGCTGGGGCTTCGGGCCGGCGGCGGGCATCGCTGTCGCCGTCGCGGCGATGATCGGCCTCGGCTGTATCTCCGAGTTCGTCCTCGTTCGCCCCTTCCTGCGCCGGCCCGACGTGGTTCTCGTCGCTGTGATCACCACGTTGAGCGCCGCCATCTTCCTGGAGAACTCGGCTCTCCTGGTATGGGGCGGGCGCTACAAGCAGCTTCCGCCGCTGATCGACGGCAAGGTCGGCATGTTATCCACGGCTATCTCGACTCACGAGGTGCTGATCATCGCGGTGGAGCCGCTCACGCTCTTCGCGCTCTGGGCCTTCCTCAAGTTCACGCGCACCGGGTCGGCGATCCGCGCAGTCTCGCAGAACCAGGAATCGGCGCTGCTCATGGGCATGAACGTGCCCGTGCTCTACAGCCTGGCCTTCGGCCTGTCGGCGGCCCTCGCGGGCCTGGCCGGCATCCTGCTGGGATCCATCCGCTTCATCACGCCGGGCCTCGGCAACGAGCCACTGGTGAAGGCGCTCGTCGTCGCCATCTTCGGTGGCCTCGGCAGCCTCGGCGGCACCATCGGCGCGGCCTACGTCATCGGCCTGATGGAAGCCATCAGCATGTTCTTCATCGGGCTCTATTGGACGCCCGCCGTCCTCTTCGGCGTGATGATCATGGTCCTTCTGGTCCGGCCGACGGGCCTCTTCGGCAAGCGGTAGGACACGATGCGGCAGCACCTTACCGGGCCGAACGTGGCGAAGCTGATTTGCCTCCTGATCCTGATTCTGCTGCCGTTCGTCGTGCCCTCACCCTATATCCGCCACCTGCTGATCATCACCTTCATCTACGCGATCGTGGCCTCCAATTGGGACCTGAGCCTCGGCTATGCCGGCGTGTTCAACTTCGGCCACATCGCCTTCTTCGCGGTGGGCGTCTACGGCTCGGCCATTCTCTCCAAGACCTTCGGCATAACGCCCTGGGCGACGATCCCCATTGCGGGACTCATCGGCGTCGTCACCGCGCTGATCATCAGTCTGCCGGTGCTGCGGCTGAAGGGCATCTACGTCGTGCTGGTGACCTTCGCCTTCAGCCAGCTCTGTTTCCAGCTCGTCCTGAGCCAGGAGGAAATCACCGGTGGCTCGATGGGCATGCCACTCCTGCCGCCGCTCAAGATCGGCGACTACAATTTCGCCCGCGACGGCAAGTTCGGCTACTACTTTATCGGCCTGTTCCTGCTCGTGCTCTCGACGATTTACCTTCACCGCCTGGTGCACTCGCGCTTCGGCACGAGCATCATCGCGCTGCGCGACAACGAGGACTATGCCATCAGCCGGGGCATATCACTGGCGCGCCAGCGCATGCTCACGCTGGGCTTGAGCGCCTACTTCACCGGCGCCGCCGGGGGCTTCTACTCCACCTACGTACGGGTCGCCTCGCCGGAGATCTTCGGATTCGGCTTTCTCTCCCTGGCGCTCTCGATGCTGCTGCTGGGCGGCCTCAACAGCATCTACGGCCCGATCCTCGGGGCCTTTGTCATCACGCTGCTGTCGGAAGCGATGGTCGATCTCGGGCCGATGCGCTTCCTCATCATCTCGGCCCTGATCATCTTGATGCTACTGTTCTATCCGGGCGACCTCATCAATGCCCTGCAGCAGGCGCCGTCCTGGATTTCCAGGGCCGCCAGCGCGATCGCGCGAAGAATGAAGACGACCGTTAGGAGTTGACACGACGTCCCGTTACTCTTTGGCTTAGAAGCTTCCCATCTCCGCTTCTAGGAAGGCGGCGAGCGGAATGTCCTTCTGCTTGAGGAAACCCGTATTGGGGAGCTTGCCGTCTAGCACCATCTGGATGACCGCAACGACCGAATATGCCCGTCGAGCGACGAAAGTCCTGCGAACTGTGCCCATTGTCAGGCCCCGGTGCAGCGTTATGGCAAGTTTGGTGCACTGGCATTGTGGCCGCTCCCCACGAACTTACCGCGGGACCCGATCGCTCAGCCTTCAGGAACGGTGCCGGGCCTGCCATCGCTATTCGAGGATCATTAGCAGGCCCGTGCTATCGACCTTCGACGACCGAACGCAGCCCATGCATGCCGCCCATTCCGTTCAAACCCGCCTCAACGTGTTCCACCGTACCCACGCTGCGAGCGCTCTTTGGATACGCGCGATGAAGCCGCCCTACGAGATCCCTGTCTCCGCCGTCCCTGAAAATACCGGCAGCTAAGGAGACAATGCGCGGCGGACTTGCACCGGCGCCCGATGTTGCCGCCGAAGCTCCTCCCGGCGACTGACGGCGTCTTCGCCATATCCTTCGTCCCCTGCTGGAGGCAGGACCGACCATGAACTAGCATTCGAACTGGACGAGCCAGTGAGGACCGGTCAGGGTAACAATCGGACCAGGGGGAGCGATCACATGAGCACTGAACTCGAACAACTCGACGCCTTGGGTCTGGCCGATCTCGTGACGCGAAAGGAAGTTTAAGCCGATCGAACTGGTGGAAGCAGCCATCGAGCGGATCGAGCGCATCAACCCCGAGCTCAATTGCGTAATGTTCAAGAACTATGACGCGGCGCGCGCGGCCGCCCGGCAGCCGCTTCCTGACGGGCCGTTTGCCGGAGTGCCCCTGCTCCTCAAGGATCTATTGACGGCATACCGGGGCCTCCCGCTGACAGGAGGCTGTCGTTACCTCCAGGACTTCGTCGCGCCCGACGACAGCGTCATTGCCCAGCGCATCGCCGAGGGCGGCTTCATTCGCCTGGCGAAGACCGTCACGCCCGAGATGGGCTATTGCGCCGCATCCGAGCCGCCGATCTATCCTCCGGCCCGCAACCCGTGGAATCCTGACCGTACGCCCGGCGGCTCCAGCGGGGGATCCGGCGCCGCGGTGGCTGCCCGCATCCTCCCCCTAGCGACCGCTAACGATGGCGGCGGATCGACCCGCATCCCCGCCTCGAACAACGGCTTGGTGGGGCTCAAGCAGTCGCGCGGCCGCACCACCACGGCGCCGCTCTACGCGGATCTGTGGTACGGCTGTGTCGTCGAAGGCTGCGTGTCGCTGAGCGTGCGCGACCAGGCGGCCTATCACGATCTGACCCAGTATGCCGTGCCCGGCGACGCGAATGCGCACGCGCGCCCCGCAACGCCGTTCTTGGAAGAAGTCGGCAAGGATCCAGGGCGTCTCAAGATCGCGCTGATCACGAAGGCTGCCAACGGTCGACCGGTTCATCCGGAATGTGTGGCGGCGGCGAACAATGCAGCCAAGCTGTGCGCGTCGATGGGCCACGAGATAGAGGAGTTGGAGTACAGCTTCGATTTCGATGCGCTCGGCGAGGTCTTCTCACGAATCGCTTGCGCGGCGACGGCGGCCGGCATCCACAGCTTGGAGCCGACGATCGGACGCCCGCCGAGGGAGGGCGAGTTAGGTAACGTGATCCGGGAGATGGTCGAGCGCGGCGAGCGAATGAGCGCGCCATCCCTTGCCCAGGACATCGAGGCGATGCACATGTTTGGCTGGACTATCGCCGGGGACTGCGAGCCCTTCGACGTGGTCATCACCCCGACCATGCCCAACCCGCCTCGCAAGGTCGGCTACTACGACATGTCTTTGCCATTCGAGAAATACAACGACGAAATCTTGATGCCCGAGGTGGTCTTCACGTTGCCGCACAATGTCAGCGGCCTGCCGGCCATCTCGCTGCCGCTTCACTGGAGCGCCGACGGGCTGCCCTGCGGCGTGCAATTCATCGCCAGCCACGCAAATGACGCGCTCCTGTTTCGCCTTGCGGCGCGCCTGGAAGAGGCGCAGCCCTGGTTCGAGAGGCTACCCCCCGTCCACGCCTAAGTCCTCGTCGCTCTGACCTCGCGGGCATCGCATCGACGTTGCGGGTTTCGCACGCAGCAGCGGGATTGCGTTGGCCGGACAGTGGGACCGATCTCTTCCAGCCTTGTCGCGACGGCTTTCCCAGTCGACCGGTTGCCGCGAGGCGGCGAGTCAGCCTCGGAATCGAGTTGAGTAGGGTTTTCGTATAGGGTGAGTCGGACGATCCTCCGCTCCGACAGCCCGAAGCCCGAGCTGATTTGCAGATGCTCCCCTGTCAAACGGCTTTCAATATTGATGGAGTGGACGCCTCCTCCCGACGGCATCGCAGTGTGCCAAGGTGGTGGTGTGACCACCCCCCGGAGGAGGAGGCGTCCATGGAACAGGTTAACATCATCGGGATCGATCTGGCGAAGCGCAGCTTTCAGCTTCACGGTGCTCGGGCGGACGGTTCGGTCGCGTTCCGCAGGAAGCTTAGTCGGGAGAAGCTGCTGTACTTTCTCGCCGCACTACCGC
Source organism: Alphaproteobacteria bacterium (assembly GCA_965262755.1). Classification (GTDB taxonomy): domain Bacteria; phylum Pseudomonadota; class Alphaproteobacteria; order UBA828; family UBA828; genus WTGU01. Next base: position 5,671,778 of record OZ253557.1, read on the forward strand.
GCTGCGTTGTGGCGATGGAGGCCTGTGCGAGCGCTCACCATTGGGGCCGAGAGATTATGCAGCTCGGCCACGATGTGAGGCTGGTCCCACCGATCTACGTGAAGCCCTTTGTGAAGCGGCAGAAGAACGACGCGGCGGACGCGGAGGCGATCTGCGAGGCGGCGCAGCGCCCGACCATGCGCTTCGTGGCGGTGAAGGGGGAAGAGCAACAGGCAAGGGCGATGCTGTTCCACACGCGCGATCTTCTGGTGCGCCAGCGCACGCAGACGATCAACGCGCTGCGGGGGCATCTGGCGGAGTTCGGCGTCGTTGCCCCGCAGGGTGTGGCTCATGTCGGTCGGCTGGCATCGGCACTCGAGGATCCGGGTTCGGGACTACCGGGAGCGGTCCGCGCGCTGGGCGGCGTTCTGCTCGGTCAGATCGCTGACCTCGACGCGAAGATCGGCGGATTGGAAAAGGAGCTCCGCGCCTGCGCGCGTCAGGACGAGCAGGCGGCACGGCTGATGACCATCCCAGGGATCGGGCCGATCAGCGCGATGGCGCTTCAGGCCTTCGCGCCGCCGATGGAGAGCTTTCGGCGCGGCCGCGACTTCTCTGCCTGGCTGGGCCTCGTGCCGCGACAACACACGACCGGCGGCAAGCCAAGGCTGGGCAGGATATCGAAGATGGGCCAACGCGATCTCAGGCGCCTCTTGATCATCGGCGCCATGGCTGTCGTCAGCTCGGCGGTCAGGCGCGGCGAAACGAACGACCCCTGGCTGGCCAGGATGCTGGCGCGCAAGCCGCGAATGCTTGTCGCGGTGGCGCTGGCCAACAAGATGGCGCGCATCGTCTGGGCGCTCGTGACACGCAAGGAGACCTACCGAGGTTTCGCGCCGGCTGCTGCCTGACACGGCGGCAACCTCGCGGAATGACGTCGGGGGTGTGAGCAGGTCGGAGGACGGGTAAGGGCAAACGGTCAATCGAGACGGGATCGGGAAAACCAGCGGTGGGTCAAGGGGCTTTCAAGCCCGCAAAATTGATCTTGGACCCGGTCTGCACATCTCCATACGGGCCTGCGGCGTCAAACCAGCCGCATCATGAGGCCGGACAGATGACCGCACCTGACCACACGCTCTGAGCCGTCCGAAGAAATGCTTGCATCAACGGAGGCGTCCACAGATGACCCCCTACCGGGGGAGATCGGCGTCCAAAATTGATGGAGTGGACGCCTCCTCCCGACGGCATCGCAATGTGCCAGGGTGGTGGTGTGACCAACCCCCGGAGGAGGAGGCGTCCATGGAAGAGGTTTGCATCATCGGGATCGATCTTGATCCTCCCCCATCGAATTGGTCCATCCTTAGGTTTGGGAATGAGGAGGAGCAGCGATGGCAAGGAAGCGCTACAAGCCGGAGGAGATCGTCGGCCTACTGCGGCAGGCGGAGGTCCTGCACGGCCAGGGCATGTCGATGGCCGATGCGATCCGGCAACTGGGGATCAGCGAGGTCACTTACTACAGGTGGCGCAAGGAGTACGGCGGGATGAGCGGCGACCAGCTCCGCCGCCTCAAGGAGCTTGAGAAGGAGAACGAGCGGCTGCGCCGCGCGGTCTCGGACCTGACACTGGACAAGCAGATTCTCAAGGAGGCAGCCCGGGGAAACTTGTGAGCCCCTCGCGTCGCCGCCAGTACATCGACCATGTCCGTGACCGGCTCGGGATCTCTGAACGGCGGGCCTGCCAGGTGCTGGGGCAGCACCGCTCGACCCAGCGCCGTATCCCGCGCGGCCGTGAAGACGAGGATCGCCTGGTCGCGGACATGATCGAGCTGGCCCGTCGGTACGGCCGTTACGGCTACCGGCGGATCGCCGCCCTGCCGGCGTTGGCTTGTTCGCGCTACGCGAGTGTCTGTCGTACTCGAGGCCGGGCGTGCGGAGCTTGTCCGCGCCCCTCCTCGCGATGGTCTGGTAGGGGCCGCCCGCCGTCGCGACGGTCGCGATCCACTTTCCCGCTCCCGTGACGCTGGCGGACTGGAGCAGGGCGATGGGGGTAGGCGCCCAATTCCTCCTGCTGCCGGTGTCCCATCTCGCAGCGGCGTTGGCGTGGCCGCCGCTCACCAGACTGTGGCACACGCGGCGGAGAGGACGGACGCGCCCCTCTCATGCGCGCACCCGCTCCTCCTCCGCCGGCGCGTCGTCATACGGGCACGCTGCGACGTGACCCTCGCCGAACTCGCGCAGGGCCACCGCATCGGCGGAGCCAGGCTTGACCACGCCGGCCAGGATTGCGGATTGAAGTCTTGGAATCTTGAGGCGTGCTATCGAAGATGGGCCAGCGCGATTTGAGACCGTTGCTGATCACGGGCGCGATGACTGTGGTCCGCTGGGCGGTTCGGCGCAGCGTGACGACGGATCCCTGGCTGGCCGGGATGCTCGCACGCAAGCCGAGGATGCTCGTCGCGGTGGCGCTGGCCAACAGGATGGCGCGCATCGTCTGGGCGCTACTGACGAAGAAGGAGAGCTACCGGGCTCCCGCCACCGCCTGAGAGAACGGCGAAGTGCGGGAAGCCGTCGGGGATGTGAGTAGGTCGGAGGACAGGTAAGGGCAAAGATCAACGAGACCGGATCGGGAAAACCAGCATCCGAACGGAGAGCTTTCAAGCTCGCGTAAGCGATTTGGACCCAATCCGCGCATCTCCATACGGGCCCGCGGCGTGTCATCTGCCGCATAGAGAGGCCGGACACACGACAGCACCTGACCGCATGCACCGAGCCGACCAATAACTGCTTGCATCAACGGGGGCGTCCAAACACGTTTCGTCCGGCCGAGGAGGGGCGGACGGTTGGAGGTGGTGAACGGCCGCGATGCGTGGAAATCCGACGTCTGCGCGCACCAAAATCAGCGGCCGGGTAACCGTTCCTTCAGACCGTGGAACGGTGGGCGGACAGGAGTGGTAGGCGTCCGCTGAGGAAGGTGATCGGCTCGCTGTGCACGCCTGGCTCCATTGGACGGCCGGAGGATTCCACGGCCTGACGGAACGGATCATGACAAAACAAAGCAGATGTTTTCGGCCCGATGGACATACGGGAGCGTTTGGGGATTTTCGTGGTCAATAGGATGATAACACTTTGTAATCATTGATGTTGTGTTTTCTCCGCAGGTCGGATATAAGCCTCGGGAAGGGACAGGCGATAGCCTGCAGGGACACCGAAATGACATCAGTCGGTTGCGATTTGAAGACCGATTTGCGGACCCAAAATCCGACGGCTTGCCGGAACTCCGGACGCCCGTCCGGTCGCCGGGGGACGGGAACGAACCGGGTCCATAGCTGCTTCGCCCATGTCCTGCGTGCAGGGAAGGATTGCCGCCCATGGGCGCCGTCAAGCTGAGCAAGAGGACCATCGATCGCCTGAGCGTGGAACGCGCTTCCGCCGTGTTCTGGGACAGCGAGCTGCCCGGTTTCGGGATACGGGTCCACGCCACCGGGCGCAAGCTGTTCGTCGCGCAGGCGCGTACGCCGGGCGGGCTGCCGAAGCGGGCGACGGTCGGCCGGTACGAGGACATGGACGCCGAGGATGCGCGGCTGAAGGCGGCCGCGATGATCGACCGCATCCGGCGCGGCCGGGACCCGGTGGCGCCGCCGGTCCCGGAGGAGCCGACGGTGGCCGATCTCGCCCAGCGCTTCATGGCGGCGCATGTCGAGGTGAACTGCAAGCCGGCGACGGTGGAGAAGTACCGGAGCCTGCTCAGGCTTTGCATCCTGCCAGACCTGGGCGATCTACGGCTGAGCGAGGTCGACCGGTCGCATGTCTCGGCGCTGCACCACGGGCTGCGCGACACGCCCCCGCGGGCGAACCAGTCGGTCGGCGTGTTCTCGAAGATGTTCAAGCTGGCGGTGGCGTGGGGCATGACCCCGGCCAGGCCGAACCCGTGCCGGTCGGTGCGGCGCTACAAGGAGCGAAGCTGCGAGCGGTTCCTCACCGAGGACGAATATGCGCGTCTCGGCCGGGTGCTGTTCGAGGCCGAAGCGGAAGGCCCGCTCATGGCCTCGGCGGTGGCGGCGGTGCGGCTGCTGCTGCTCACCGGCTGCCGCAAGAACGAAATCCTGATGCTGCGGTGGGACGACATCGACCGGACTGCCGGCGAACTGCGGCTCCGCGATACGAAGTCCGGTCCGCGCCGGGTGCCGCTGACGCCGGCGGTGGAGCGGGTGCTGGCGCGGATACCGCGCGCGGAAGGCAATCCGTGGGTGATTGCGGGCGAGAAGCGGGGCGACCGCCTCCGGCGCTTCTATCCGCTCTGGAAGCGGCTGCGGGCGCGCGCCGGGCTGGACGGCCTGCGGCTTCACGACTGCCGCCACAGCTTCGCTTCCCAGGCGCTGGCGATCGGCGAGAGCCTGTCGGCGATCTCCCGGCTGCTCGGCCACAAGACGGTGATGACGACGGTGAAATACGCCCATCTCGCGCGGGACACCGAGCGGGCGTCGGCGGCCAAGGTCGGGGACAGCATCGGCGGCGATCTCATGGCCTCCGATGCCGCCGGCCGGGACGCCGAAGCGGCGTAGGGGCGAGGCGGGGAAACGGCGATGGCGAAGCTGAACCGCACCACGATCTCGCGGCGCACGGTGGAGCGCCTCGAGGCGGACAGGGATACGGTCTACTGGGACAGCGAGCTGCTGGGCTTCGGCGTCAGGGTCTATCCGACGGGGCGCAAGGTCTATGTCGTGCAGACCCGGGCGGGCGGCAAGGACGGCAAGCGGGTGACGGTCGGGCGCCACGGCGTCGTCACGGCGGAAGAGGCGCGCCGGCGGGCGGCGCACATCATCTCCCGGATCAAGGCCGGCGAGGATCCCATCCCGGAGCCGCTGGCGGCGGAGGCGAACGGACCGACGGTGGCGGAGCTGGCGGCGACGTATCTCGAAGAGGTGGTCGCGGTGCGTCTCAAGCCGGCCTCGGCCTGTTCCTATCGCAGCACGATCGGGAAGCACATCCTGCCGGCGCTGGGGCGGAAGCAGGCGCTGTCGCTGGACCATACGGCGGTGTCGGCGTTCCATCATTCGCTCGCCGGGACGCCGGCGGCGGCCAACCGGGCGGTCGAGATGCTGTTCCGGATCTACCGGGCGGCCGAGGAGCGGGAGACGATCCCGGAGGGCAGCAATCCCTGCGGGCAGGTCGCGATGAACCGGCAGCGCCGGCACGAGCGCTTCCTGACCGACGAGGAGTTCCGCCGTCTCGGCGGGGTGCTGGACGAGGTCGAAGCGGGCGGCGGCGCGATGGCGCATGCGGCGGTGGCGATCCGGCTGCTGCTGCTGACCGGCTGCCGCAAGAGCGAGGTGCTGAAGCTGCGCTGGGACGATGTCGACCTTGCGGCGCGGGAGATGCGGCTGCGTGATGCCAAGACGGGTCCCCGGACGGTGCAGCTGTCGCCGGCCGCGGCGGCGGCGCTGGCGCGGGCGCCCCGGGTCGAGGGCAATCCGCATGTCGTGCCGGGCATGCGGCCGGGAAGCCGCATGGGCGACCTGCAGCGTCCCTGGGAGAGGATAAGGAAGCGCGCCGGGCTGGACGGCCTGCGCCTCCACGACTGCCGGCACAGTTTCGCCTCGCGGGCGCTGGCGCTCGGCGAGAGCCTGCCGACGATCGGCAAGCTGCTCGGTCACAGCCATATCCAGACGACCGCACGATATGCGCACCTGGCGCGGGACTCGGTGCACGAGTCGGCGCGGCGGGTGTCGGAGTCAGTCGAGGCCAGCCTGTATCGCGACTGTCCCGGCCTCGCGGCGGCCCGCTGAGCGGGCGGCGCGCGCTTCCGATGAACCCGGGCGCGGCACCGCAGGGGCGCCGATGCCGGGACGTTGCGCGCCGCAGGTCCCGGCGGCTCGTCAGACGCCGGCCATGCAGAGCGACGATTCCACGATAGGGCGTTCGTAGCGACCGCTGCCGCCGTCGCGCCGGCCACTTCCCCACCCTTCATCGAGAAATTCGGCCGCCACGCGGCGTCGTTCCGGGGCCGTTTTGGGGTCGGAATCCGTCCGCAGCGCGCCGATTCGATCATCGCCCTGTCCCCGTTTGACCCTGTCTGACCCCGCTTGTCCCCGTTTGAGCCCGCTTGAGCCCGTTTGGGTGGCCGATTGCGAATCCATTTCGTCCATCCCCCCCGCCCGCCCGGTGCGTTTGGATAGCGGCCCGTGCGTCCAGAGCGGTCCGGGCGCCCGAATTCAGAGGGAGACGGGAATGACGGAAGAGACGGTTTATCTGACCCCGCTGCAGGCGGCCCGGATTGTCGGCCTGTCCGCGAAGACGCTGGCCCGCTACCGGGTGAAGGCGAAAGGGCCGGTGTTCGTGAAACTCGAGGGCCGGGTGCGCTACCTGCGCAAGGACCTGGACGACTGGGCGCATCGCCGGCGGCGCGCCTCGACCATGGACGACGGGACCGTGCTCACGGGAGCGGGCCGATGAGCGGCGGAGCGAGAAAGTGCCACGCGGCCGGCCTGGCGCTCGTCGCGGGCGCCGCGCTGCTGGCCGTGCCGGAGATCGCGCTGGCGACCACCGACACGACCTTCGGCAATCCGCTCGACACGGTGGAAGGCATCGTGGGCGGCACCGGCGGGCAGCTCGCGGCGGCATTGGCCGTGGGCGCCGCCCTGGTCGGCTCGGTGCTTCGCTTCAACGCCATGCAGCTGATGGGTGCGATCGGCGTCGGCATTGCCGCCGGCGCCGGCACCGGCATCGTCACCGGCCTGGTCGGCACGGCGATCGTCTGATGAACGACACCGCGCGCCACACGATCCCGCGCCGGCTCGACGATCCCGAGCGCTGGCTGTTCTGGACCGTCGACGAGGCGGCGGCGCTGATGGGCCCGGCATTGCTCGGCCTGGCGGCCAACCAGTTCGTTCCGGGCCTCATTGCCGGCGTCGGCGGCTGGCTGGTGCTGCGCCGGGTGAAGCGCGGCGGCGGGGCCAACATCGCGCGCTACGCCCTCTACTGGTTCCTGCCGGACTTCGTGCTGCGTCTGAAGGCGACGCCGCCGAGCCATCTCCGGCGGTTCGCGGGCTGAGGGCGGGGACGGTGCGGCGTGTCGAGATGGAGGGCGCGGTCCGGCGGGTGCGGGACATCCGGCTGGCGCTGGCCGCACTCCTGGCGCTGTCGATGACCGCGAACCTGGCGCTCACCGTGGGGCTGGCAGGCCGCGAGACCGTCACCGTGCTGGTGCCGGCGGTAACGGGCCCGGCCTGGGCGGTCGGCGGCAGCTCCATGCGGGGCCGGGCCGGGGCGCGGTATCTCGAGGACATGGCGCGCACCGTGGCGGTGACACTGCTGACGCTGACGCCCGAGAACGCGACCCATGTCCGCCTGGCGGCGGCGCGTCTGGCGCATGCCTCGGCGCGCGGCGCGATCGGCGCCTGGGTCGAGGCCGAGGCCGGACGCATGGCCGGGCGCGACATGGCGAGCGCCTTCTACCCGACGGAGATCGAAGCCGACCCCGGGCGGCTGGCCGTGGAGATCGCAGGCGAGCTCGTGACCTGGATCGGCCGCGAGGAGGCCTCGCGCGAGGACCGGCGCTACCGGCTCGTCTTCCGCATCGATGCGGGTCGGATCGGGCTCCTGCGCTTCGAGCAATTGGAGAGTGGAAAATGACGATCGTTTTGCGGCGGCGCGCGCTGCTGCTTGCCTTGCATCTTCTCACTATGGGCGCGCTCACGCTGCCCCTGCCGGCGGCGGCGATGCAGATCCTGGACGCGGCCGACCATGCCGAGATCGCCGCGGAGATCTCCGTGACCGGGGTCAACCGCATCGCGCTCATGGGCGACCGGATCGCGAAGGTGGTGCGCGCGCCGGACGGGTTCGCGGTCGAGCACGACGCCGGCTCCGGCGACCTCTATCTCAGGCCCGCCGGCCCGCGGGCGAAAGCCCCTGCGTCCGGGGCGGACCCGCATGCGCCCGTCACGCTGTTCATCGGCACCGAAAGGGGCTTCACCTACCGGCTGACGCTGATGCCGACGGATCGCGACTCGGCGCAGATCCTGATCCGCAATGCCAACGCTGCGCGGACGGCCGTTTCCGAAAACCCGGCCGCCATTGGCGGGCCCCACGTGACGGCGCTGGTGCGGCTGGTGCGGTCGGTCGCCCGGCGCGAGCCGCTGCCGGGCTATTCCATCCATGCCGGCCAGGGTCCGTCGCTCCCCGGACTGACTTTCATCGAGACCTGGCGGGGCCCGCGTTTCCGGGCGCTCGTGCTGGAAGCGGAACGCTCCCCCTCCGCGGACGGTGCGGACGCCGCCGCGGGCCTCGCCGGGACCATCGAAGACCTGTCCGGCGTCGGACGCGTCGTCGCCCTCTGGCTGGCGGCGCCGGGCACAGGTCCATCGGGCGGCAGGCTCGCCGTGGCGGTGCTGGACACGGCCGTGTCGGAGGCGTCGCGATGAGCGCCCGCGCCGATGGGCGTCCCGCCCGTGACGATGGCGACGCCGGAGCGGTCAGGCGGCGCCAGCTTCTGCTGTTCTCCGTCATCGCCGCGGTGGTGCTGGTCGCGGTCGCCGCCTGGCTCGGCATGGGCGGCGGCAAGGCGCCGGCGCCGGCGGGCGGCATCGACGCCGGGATCGTGGCGCCGGACGTGGCGGAGAAAGTCTGGACCCGGCGGTCCGAGGCCCGGCTGGGCGAGATCGAGACGAACCTGCGCCAGATCCAGCAGGAAGCGCGGACGCTGCGCGCCGACAACGACCGGCTGCGCGCGAAGCTGGGAAAGGATGCGGCCGACGCGCGCAGCGTGATCGACCGCCAGGCGGCCGTGATCGACGAGCTGCAGCGCCGGATGCAGCCGCCCGCGCAGCCGGGCAACGCGCCGGGCGGCGCATCGGGTAACGATCCCTGGTTCCGGGGCCAGGCGGCTCCGCCCGAGGGCGGCGAGCGGCCGCCGGCCGCGCCGGCCCGGGGACGCATGATCGAGACCTTCGAGCTCGACGGCGAGCCCCGGTCCTCCGTGCGCGATCCCCGGAACGGGGTCCGGGGCAGGCCCCGGAACGGGGCGGAGCTGGTGGCCGACGCCGTGGCGAAGCCGGTCGCGGCCTGGCTGCCGGCGGGCGCCCATGCCGAGGCGGTGGTGCTGGCCGGCGTCGACGCCTCGGCCGGCGTGTCGTCCCAGGGCGATCCCCGGCCCGTCCTGCTGCGCATCACCGGACCGGCCTGGACCGCCGCCGAGGACGGCACCGCGCTGCAGGTCGATGTCGACGGCTGCACCGTGACCGGGGCGGCGCACGGCGACCTCTCTTCGGAGAAGGTCTATGTGCGCTTCCGCACCATGACCTGCGCCGGGCCGGAGCCCGGCACGGTGGTCGAGACCGAGGTCGCGGGGTTCGTCGCGGGCTCGGGCAAGACCGGGGTGCGCGGCCCCGTGGTGAGCCGCGAGGGCGCGCTGGTGGAGAAGGCCTTCCTCGCCGGCATGATCTCCGGCGTCGGCCAGGGCGTCGCCCAGGCGTTCCAGCCCCAGGCCGTGGCCACCGGCACAGGCGCCACCGTCGCCAACAGCACGCTCTCCGACATCGGCCGGGCCGGCCTCGGCGCCGGCGCTGCCACCGCGGGCCAGAAGGTCGCCGACTACATGATCCGCCGCGCCGAGCAGTACCAGCCGGTGATCCAGCTCCAGGCCGGCACGAAGGTGACGCTGGTCTTCCTCGAAGGCGCCCGCATCGACGGGCGTCCCGCGACGCCTCCGCAGGCGCAATCGGCTCAGCAAGGGAAATGACATGGCCATTCGGATGAAATACGCGCCGCGCCGGCTGGTAGTCCTGGCCGCCTCGATAGCGGCGATGCTGCTCGCCGGCTGCTCGTCGGGGCATATCGGCGACAGCTGGCAGTGCCCGCTGGCGGAAGGCGGGGCCTGCGACAGCGTCGCGACCGCCGACCCGGCGGTGCCCGACGCGCGCGCGGCACGGAAGACGCTGCTCACGGAGCCGCTTTGGCGACAGCGCGCCGGCGAATCGGGAAGGCCCGTTGCCGCGCCCTGCGAGGCGGAGTGCGGCGGCGGTTTCGATCCCTTCGGCTGGCTGATGCGGCTGTTCGGCGCGGACGAGGAAGACGGGCCGCCGACGAAAGCGAAATCGCCCCCGGCCGCGGACGCCGCTTCGCCGCCGGAAACCGAGTTCAAACCCATAGAACCGGACACCGCCCCCCTTCCGGCCGAACCCGCGCGGGGCGAAGACGATCCGGGCGGCGACAGCCTGCGGACCGGCGAGGTGGTGGCGCGCATCTGGATCGCGCCCTTCGTGGATGCCGCCGGCGTCTACCGCGAGGCGTCCCATGTCCGCGTCGTGCTGGCGCCCGCCGGCTGGAAGCTGCCCCGATGACTTCCGGCGGTCTGGCCCGTTTGCTGGAGCTGTTCGAAGGTCCGGAAGCGCCGGGGCCGTGGACGCCGCCGGCGATGCCGGCCGCGCTGCACGCGCTCCTGCCCTGGCGCGCCTTCGACGAAGCGAGCGAGCTTTATGTGAATGCGGGCTCCACCGGTTTCGTAATGGAGCTGCCGCCCTTTGCCGGCATCGACGCCGAGACCCTGGGGGCGCTGGCCGGCACGCTCGCCGACGCCGCGCCCGAGCGTTGCACGATACAGGTCATCCACTGGGCGAGCCCGCGTTTCGGAGCGGCGAGCCGGGCCTGGGCGGAACCCCGCCGGGAGGCCGGCGGAGCACTCGCGCGGATGGGTTCGCGGCGCCGCGACCTGCTTTCCCCCGGCGGCTGGCGCCGGCTGCATGCGGGCGGGCCGCCCTTCACCCTCTCGGACTACCGGGTGTTCGTCACCGCCTGCCTGGCGGGCGGTCCCGGCCCGGCTGCGGAGACCGCGCTCGGCGCGTTCCGCCGGGCGTTGGAGGGCACGCTTGCCTCGGCGGGCGCGGGCACCCGCCGGCTGGAGCCCGACGCGCTGCTATCGCTCGCGGCCGAGCTCACCGCGCCGGACATCGGCGGTTACCGCGACGGCGAATCTGAGCGCCCCTCGCGGCGCTGGTCGCCGCGCGATCCGCTGCACGAGCAATGCATCGCACCCGGCCGCGCGCTCACCGTGGCGCCCACCGGCCTCACATTCCATCACGGCGGACCGCCCCGGTCTCCCGACGGCGAGGACGGCGCGTCCGGCGGGGACGGCGCGTCCGGCGGGGACGGCGCGTCCGGCGGGGACATCGCCGTCCGGGTGCTCTCGGCGATCGCCTTCCCCGAGGTCTGGCCGGGTTGGCGCGGCAACGCGCTGATCGGCGACTTCCACCGCGACTTCCTCCAGCCGGGCTGCCCGGTGCTGACCTGCCTCACCGTGGTAACCGGTGACGTGGCGGCGGGCGAGAAGGCGTTCCTGAAGTCGGCCCGCGCGACCCAGCAGGCCGGCACCGGCATCGCCCGCTACCTGCCCGGCCTGCCCGAGAAGGCGCGCGACTGGCAGGCGGTGACCGAGCGCATCAAGGACGGCGAGAAGCTGGTTCGGGCCTGCTACATGGCGGCGGTCTATGCGCCGCTCGATGCGCTCGACGAGGCCGAACAGGCGGTGCGCGCGATCTATCACGGCCAGGGCTGGCGGGTGAACGCCGAGCGCTACATGCAGCTGCCCTCCTGGCTGGCCTGCCTGCCCATGGTCTCGGCCGGCGGGCTCGACGCCGATCTCGAGCGCATGGGCCGGATGAAGACCCTGCTGACCTCCTCGGCGGTGAACCTCGCGCCGCTGCACGGCGAGTGGCGCGGCCAGCCCGCCAACCCGGACAACCCGCCGGCCCTCTTCCTGATCGGGCGCCGGGGTCAGCCGGCCTGCTGGTCGCCCTTCGCCAACGAGGCCGGCAACTACAACGTCGCCGTCACCGGCAAGTCCGGCTCGGGCAAGTCGGTGCTGATGCAGGAGCTGGTGACCGGGCTGATCGGCGCCGGCGGCGAGGCGGTGGTGATCGACGACGGGCGTTCCTTCCAGCACACGGCCGAGGCGCTCGGCGGCGCCTTCATCGCCTTCGGCAAGGACCCGGCCTGCCTCAACCCCTTTGCCATGATCGACGCCGAAACGGCCAATCACGACGGCGATTACCGCGAGGAGTGCTTCGCCATGCTGGCCGGCGTGATCGGCCGCATGGCGCGGCGCCGGGGCGGCATCGACGATATCGAGGCGGCCCTGATCGCCGAGGCTATCGCGGCGGCCTGGGACGAGGCCGGCAACGGCGCCAACCTCGGGGCGGTCCGGAAGAACCTGGAGGCCCGCTCCGACCGGCGCGCCGCCGACATGGCCACGTCGTTGGGGCCCTGGTGCCCGGGCGGCGCCATGGGGCGGCTGTTCGCAGGCTCGAACGTCCCGGACCTGGAGAACGCCCTGACGGTGTTCGAGCTCGCCGAGCTCAAGGGCCGCGGCGACGTCCAGGCGGTGGTGCTGATGCTGGTGGTCTTCCTCGCGACCCAGCGCATGTATCACGGCCCCAGGACGCGCGCGAAGGCGATCGTCATCGACGAGGCCTGGGACCTGCTCTCCGGCGAGGACTCGAAGTCCTTCCTCGAAGGCGCCGCCCGGCGCGCCCGCAAATACCGCGGTGCGCTCGTCACCGGCACGCAGTCGGTCAACGACTACTACGCCAATCCCGCCGCACGGGCGGCCTGGGAGAACTCGGACTGGGTGATCTTCCTCGCCCAGAAGGACGAATCCGTCGAGCTGCTGAAGTCCGAGAAGCGCATCCACTGCGATCCCGGCATGGAACGCGCGCTCAAGAGCCTGACCACGGCGGACGGCAGATACGCAGAACTGGTGCTGCACGGCCCCGACGGCTGGCGGGTCGCGCGCCTCGTGCTCGATGCCTGGTCGGTTGCGCTGTTCTCCTCGCGCGGCCCCGCCTTCGCCGCGGTCGAGACACTCAAGGCCGAGGGTCTCAGCACGGTCGAGGCCATCGACCGGCTTGCAGCCGGCCCTGCCGGACATTCCGAAACGGGAGAAACCACATGACGCGGAAATCATCGGGCGGCGATCGGCCGCTCAACTGGCCGGACGATCCCGAGAACGTCACGGCCGCCGATATCGACTTCACCGCACTCGCCCATGTGCTGGCCAACACCTGCCGCCGGGGCGGCTGCTGCCGGCAGTACCACTCGGTCGCCGCCCAAGCGGTGATCGTGTCGGAGGAAATCGAGGGGCTGGACGGGCTCGGGGACGAGGACCGGCGGATGCTCGCGCTCCATGCGCTTGTCGCCGATGCACCGTCGGCATGGCTCAGGGGGCGTTGGCTCGGCTCGCGGAGGGCGGCGGACCGGGTCGGGCGGCTCGCCTCGGGGATCGAGAGCGCGGTACGCGAGGCCGCCGGACTGGATGCGGCATTGGAGGAGGAACCGGCCGAGCTGCTGCGCTTCGTCACCCGGATGGCGGCGGCAGCCGAACGCCGCGACCTGCTGGACAGGCATGCGCCTGCAGACGCCGGCGTCGTCTTCCCGCCGCTCAAGCGCCGCATTCGGTCGATCCCGCCCGACAAGGCCGTCGAGGCCTGGCTCGCCCGGTTCCGGGCGCTTGCCGGCGACCGGGAAGCGCCGCGCAGGGAAAGCGGCAGCGCCCCCGGATCAACGTCCGGGGCAGGCGACAAGGGAGCGGCCGATGCAGCCGCGTCCTGAGCGACACCGGCCCGTGCCGCCCGGCATTACCGTCGAGGACGACGCCGGGGCGGTGTTCCGCGCTGCGATCGCGGCGGGCGTGCTGTCGGCCGAACCGGACGACGGCAACTGGGCCGGCCACTATTTCTACATGTTCCATGACCGGGACGGCGCGGCCTGGTTCAAGCACCGGGACAGCCGGACCCATGTCACCATGACCGCGCAGCGGGTGGGGAACGCGGCATGAGCGAGGTCCGCCTGCTGGCGTCCGCGCTTCTGCTCTCCGGCGGTGTGGCGGCGGCAGTGGCCGCGGCGATGCTGCGTTACGGCGTCGAGCCGCCGCCGCGCATCGCCGGGGTCCGCCTCGCCGAGATCACGGCCGCGTATACGACGCGCGCGGCAGCCGAAGGCAGGACGTCCGAAGAGGTTCGTGCCTGGGGCGCGGCGCTGGAAGCCGCCCTCGACCATGTGGCCGAGCGTCATGGCGCGGTGCTGCTGCCGGCCCGGGCGGTCGCCGCCGGCGTGCCGGACATGACGCGTCAGGTCGAGGCGGCGCTCGCCGAATTCCTCGCGCAGAGAACGGGCGGGAGCGCCGGAGCTGCGCCGGGAGACGGGCGGTGACGGCGCAGCGCCCGATATTCAATCTGCGGACCGCCGGCCCGCGCCGTCGGCATATCGGCCTGGCAGTCATGATCGCGCTCGCCCTTCTCTGGCTGGGCGCGGCTTCGCGCGTCCATGTCAACGCCAGCTGGTCCGACGAGGCCTGGGGCTATGCCGTCTTCCCGCTGTTCGGCCAGCACCCGGAGATCGGCGACCGGGTGCTGTTCCAACCCCCGGACTCCGTGGGCTCACCGGTGCCGTATCTCAAGACCGTGCGCGGCGTGCCGGGCATGCGCATCGCGGTCGGTATAGACGGAACGGTCTTTCTGGCCGGCGGGGCCGTCGGCCGCGCCAAGGCGCATGCGCTCGACGGGCGGCCGCTCGAGGCGATCGCGCCCGGCACGATCCCGCCGGGGCATTTCTTTCTGCACGCCGATCACCGGGACAGCCATGACAGCCGCTATGCCGAGATCGGCCTGGTGCCGCGGGGGCGCATCCTCGGGCGGGCCATGGCCATGCCGGACATTCCCTGGCTCGGCCTGAAGGGGCCGCTGGTCGGACCGGAGGATACCGGTCCGGCGCCGGGCGCTACCACGATCCTGCCGCACGCCCATGACGGGCCGCCACCCCGGGTATCGAACGATGACGCTGCGGACCCGGCGGCGGAGGCGCATCGATGATGCGCATGGCCGCTTTGCTGCTTGCCGCGATCCTCTCGGCGATTTCCGTCGCGGTTTCGGCGAAGGATCTCGGTGTGCGCGGCGCGACCTGGGCGGTAGCAGAGCCGGACCTGCTCGAACAGATCGAGACGCGGCTTCTGGAGATGCAGCGCTCGGGCGAGCTGGCGCGCCTGGAGCAAGAAGCCCGCGCCAATGCCCGCCGGAAGCTGGAGGAACCGGACCCCGTGCCGGGCATCGCCCCCGCCGCGGAGGAACGCAGCCGCCTGTTCGATCCCGCCATTACGGTCGCGCGGGACATCCGGACCTCCGAGGGCGCCCTCATCGCCGCCGCGGGAACGCGGGTCAACCCGCTGGAGCGGATGCCGCTCACCCGCGACCTGCTCTTCGTCGACGGCAGGCGCGAGGCCGAGATCGCCTGGGCGCTCGCGCATGAGCGGCCGTCCAAAATCGTGCTGCTCGCCGGGCGGCCGCTCGACCTGATGCGCCGCCACCGCCGACCCTTCTTCTTCGACACCGGCGGGCGCCTCGCCGCCCGGTTCGGCATCGCGGCGACGCCGAGCCTGGTCGAGCAGGCCGGGACGCAGCTCCGCATTACCGAAATCCCGGTCGAGAGCCTGCCCCCCCGCCTCGGGGAGAGCCTGCCCCGGCCCCCGAGCCGGGGGGACAGGCTCCCCGGATCCGGGGACCGCGACTTGCCGAAACCCCAACAGGAGGACTGAATCCATGCTTCATATCAACCGCGCCACCCTGCTCGGCCGCGCCGGGCGCGACCCGGACGTCCGCACGCTGAACAACGGCGGCAAGGCGGCGACCTTCTCGGTCGCCACCACCGAGAAATGGACCGACCGCGAGGGCCGGCCCGGCGAGGCCACGGAATGGCACCGGGTCGTGGTCTACGGCCCGGCGGCGGCGGCCGTCGAGACGATGCTGCGCAAGGGCGATCCCGTTGTGGTCGAGGGACGGGTCGCGACGCGCAGCTTCCGCGACAATGAGGGCACGAACCGGACGATCACCGAGATCGTCGTCGCCGGCGCGCAGGGCACGGTCAGCATCCTGCCCGGGCGCCGTGCGGGCCCGGATCGGGGGGAGCCAGCCCCGGACACCGATCCGGGAGACCAGGCGGAAAGCGATGCGGACGGGACCGCAGAGGCCGGATCGGGTGAGCCTGTCCCGGCCCCCGGATCGGGTCCGGGGCAGGCTTCGGAACCGGAGGGCCCGGAAGATGCGGCGTCCGAGGCATGATCCGGCGCCTGCCCGCCCCTCTCGCACTCGTCGTGGCGGTTCTGCTGTGGACCGGACCGGTGTCGGCGCAATCCTGCACCGGGCGGTTCGTCAACCCGATCACGGACGTCTGCTGGGAGTGCCTGTTCCCGATCTCGATCGGGCCGATCTCCATCGGCAGCGTCTCGGGCGTGCTGGACACGCCGAACCCGTCCTCGCCGATCTGCTTCTGCGGCTCGCCCATTCCCCGCATCGGCCTCTCGCTCGGTGTGTGGGAACCGGCCCGGCTGGTGGACGTATCGCGTACGCCCTGGTGCTTCCCGAACCTGGGTGGGCTCACCATCAATCCCGGCCTGCCCGCCGGGCGCGGGCGCACCGGGGCCGCGGGCGGCGACGGTGCCAAGGGCTCGGTCTGGCATGCGCACTATTACATGTATCCGCTTCTGAGCTGGATCGGCGTGCTCCTGGACCTCGGCTGCCTGGAGGGCGGCGGTCTCGACATCGCCTGGGCCTCGGAGCTCGATCCGGCCTGGCTCGACGACGAGTTGACGTTCCTCCTGAACCCCGAGGCCGCGCTGTTCGCCAACCTGCCGGCGCAGGCGGCCTGCGCGGCGGACTGCGCGGCATCCTCCGTCGGCCTGCCGCTCGACCCGCTGTTCTGGTGCGCCGGCTGCCAGGGCGGGATGTATCCGCTGACCGGCAACGTCGCCGCCCATGTCGGCGGCGTGCAGGCCTCGCTGCTCGCGGCCCAGCGCCTGCTCTACCGCCTCCACCGCGCGGGTCTCGCCTGGGGCACCTTCGGCTCGGGCGCGCTCTGCGGGCGCTACCCAATGCCGGTGATGAAGAAATCTCAATACCGCTGGCAGATGACCCAGCCGGTGCCGGCCGTCGATCCCTTCACCGGCTGCAACCCGACCGGGCGCTCCTCGGTGCTCTGGGAGACGCTGCGCGAACTGCCGGTCGCGGGCGAGAATTTCGGGTTCCTGCTGTGGAAAAAACGCAACTGCTGCCTCCTGTGAACCCTTTGAAACACAAAAATAAACGGCAATACCGGAATGGACCGATGACACGATTTATACCAACCCCGATGACCCTGTTTCTGACCGCGCTGCTGCTGGCGGCGGGCTGGTTCGGAACGCTGCGGGCGGAGGAATTGCGGCGCACGCCGGCCTCGGAAGCGGACGCCGCCCGCCTGGTCGAGGACGTCCTGCGCAAGGCGGGCGGCAATGACGGGGAGTCGCTCGGCGCGTGGACCCGCTCGATCATCGGTCGCGCCCTCGAACGCGCCGGCGAGACCGCCCGGCAGACCCTACCGGGGCGATCCGGGGAATCCGCGCCCCTTCCGGCCGAACGCCATGCCGGTGAACTCTCGGGCCCGCGTTCCGGCACGGCGGAGGTCCTGATCTTCACCAGCCTGTCGGTGCCTGCCGCGAGCTGGCGGCAATGGGCGCGCAACGCAGCCCGGACCGGCGCGCCGCTGGTGCTGCGTGGCGTCGGCGAGAGGGGATTGCCGGAGACTGCGAAAGCGATCGGCGAGCGCCTCGGCGGCGCGGAGGCCGGGGTCGCCATCGACCCGCGCCTGTTTCGCCTGTTCGGTGTGACGCGGGTGCCGGCCGTGGTGGTTGTGCCGGGCGGCGTGCCGGCCTGCCGGAGCCGGGGCTGCGCGGACGATCCCGCGCCGCCCCACGACCTGGTGACGGGCAACATCGGCCTCATTGCAGCGCTGGAGGCCGTTGCCGACGAGGGATCGGCTGGACGGGAGACTGCCCGCCGAAGCCTCGAACGCCTGGGGCGGGATCGATGACGGCGCGGGTGACAGCGCGAAATGCACGGGCGACACGGCTGCTCGGCTGGATGCTGATGGCGGCGGTCTGCGGCTTTCTTCTCTGGATCGTCTTCGGCGGAGCTGCGCATGCCGAGGACCCGAAGGCGGCGGCCCGCGCCATCGGCGCCGGGGGCAATGCGGCGGCGCGGACGATCGCGCGGGATTCCTCCAACGCGGCGACCGTGCCGGGCTATGCCGGGACGAACCTGCCGGAGC
Source organism: Alphaproteobacteria bacterium (assembly GCA_965262755.1). Classification (GTDB taxonomy): domain Bacteria; phylum Pseudomonadota; class Alphaproteobacteria; order UBA828; family UBA828; genus WTGU01. Next base: position 5,689,876 of record OZ253557.1, read on the forward strand.
GGAATATCGGCGCCAATGCGCTGGAGGACGAGGGTCGCACGCGGCTTGCCGATCCGGACGACCCAGGCGGCGCGGCCGGGCGGGCCGTGGTCGAGGGCGTGACGAGCCGGCCCTCAGCGAGCGTACCGGCGAGCGATCCGGTGGTGCAACGCTCGGATGGCATCGCCGCTTCGCCGCAATCGGCGGCTCACGGTGCGGACGGCCTGGCTTCGGGCAGCGCCTCGGGCTGCGGGGCCGAACTCGAAGATGCGCAGGACGGCGGCAGCTGCGGGTCCGTGCGCTACTGCGTCGGCGCGGGCTGCGAGACGGTGAGCCCACAATCGAACACCGGCTTCGTGAATGCCACGACCCGGCTCAACATGGCAGTGGAGCTCGGCGGCGAGGAGTTCGACCGGGACAACCTGGAGTTCTTCAAGGGCACGCGCCAGCGCTGCCACATCCATTTCGGCGGGCTCGCCAACTGCTGCAAGAACAGCGGCCTGCTGGTGGGGCTTGCCAACTGCTCGGCTTCGGAACGGGAGCTGGCGGAAGAGCGGAACGCGGGCAACACCCACTATCTCGGCAAATACTGCTCCAGGAAGACCTTCTTCGGCATCTGCATCCGCCACTCGCGGGCCTGGTGCGTGTTCGGCTCGAAGCTCGGGCGCATCCTGCAGCAGCAGGGCCGCGCGCAGCTCGGCATCGGCTGGGGCAACTGCCGGGGGCTGACGGTCGCGGAGATCGAGGGCATCGACTTCGCACGCCTCGACCTCTCGGAGTTCACCGAGGACCTGATGGACGCCTCGAAGGAGCCCACCGTGTCACTGCCTGACGCGGGCGACACCAGCGAGGCGATGCGCACGCGCGTCCGCGACTTCTACAGCCGAGGCCAATGATGGCGCCCGTCTCGAAATACGCCATGGCGGCGGCATTGGTCTCGTTGGTGGCGGGCGCCCTTCTTTCCCTGCCCGCAACCGCTGGCGAGTGGCGCGAATGGTGTCCCGGATCGGGTCCGGGACAAGCACCGGACTCGGGTCCGGCGCTCGGCTGGCACTTCTATTGCGACAGACAGGAAGGAAACGAGGAGCAAGTTTTACCGCAGGCGCCTCCTCCTTCCGTCGACGATGAGCGTTCGGCGACCGAACGCATCCAGGAGATGCGCCGCGCGCTCGAAGAGGCGCGCGCCGAGGCGATCCTCAACCCGACGAGGGAGAACGTCACCGCCTATCTGCGGCTCCAGCAGGAGACGCTTCAGCGTGCGGCGGCCTTCTCCGACGCCTTCCGCCGCACGGTCTGGGCAACGCCGGAACTCGACTACACGCTCAGGCGCCCGGTCGGCGCGCTCGCCAAGCAGGTCTGGTCTGACGGGCGTCGGCAGGCCCGCGACGCCGCGCTCGCGCGGCTCGGCGAGCGCTACGGGCTGATCTATCTCGGCCATGCCGGCTGCGCGGGCTGCAAGGTCTTCGGCCCGCTGCTCCGCGCCTTCGCCCAACGCCACAACCTGGATGTGCTCGCGGTGTCGCTCACCGGCGAGGCGCTGGAGGGCTGGCCCGAGGCGGTGGCCGACCAGGGGCGCGCTGCAAGGCTCGGCCTCGGCAATGCCCCGGTCCCCGCCCTGGTGCTGTTCGACACCAACACGAAACGCGTGCTGCCCGTCGGCTTCGGCGTCATGGCCGAGGACCAGATGGCGGACCGGATATTCGCCCTCACGTCCCTGGAGCCCGGCCATGACTATTAAGCAAACCTCGCCGTATATCGAATCCACCGAAGTTCGGTTGCGCCGCGCCGTTCTGTTCGCCGCCATCATGCTTGCGGCTTCCCTGTTCGGAGCCGCCCCCGGCCGCGCCGATGTGCTCTCGGAGATGAACCGCTTCTGGCAGGGCGCGGCGGTCAACACCACGGGGCCGACGGCCTTCCAGGGCCAGGCCTCGGGCCACTGGACCCTCGGCAACCTCTATCTCCGCTCCCCCGTGCGCTCCGAGCAGATCGCGTCCGTGAGCCTGCCGAGCTTCCGGGCCGGATGCGGCGGCATCGACGCCTTCGCCGGCGCCTTCTCCTTCATCAACTCGGACCAGCTCGTGGCGTTTGCCCGCGCGGTCGCCCAGAACGCAGTCGGCTTCGCCTTCGAGCTGGCGCTGGAGACCATCTCGCCGGTGATCGCCGAGACCATGGCCAAGCTCCGGGCGCTGGCGCAGTGGGTCAACAGCCAGAACCTCAACTCCTGCGAGACCGCCCAGGCGCTGGTCGGGGCGCTGTGGTCGAAGAACGACCGGGCGTCTGCCGCGATCTGCGCCGCGATCGGCACCGGCCAGGGCATTTTCTCCGACTACGCCGCCGCCAAGCATGGCTGCGGCGCCGACGGCAGGCGCAATTCGACCCTCGCTTCCGCCTCCGGCGCGATGGCCGACCAGGTGCCGGTCAACGTCAACTACGCCTGGAAGGCGATCCGGGCCTCGTCCTTCCTCGCCGGTGACACCCAGCTCGCCGAGTTCGCCATGGCGGTCACCGGCACGCTGATCGTGACGGCCCCCACCTCCGACGGTGACAACAGCGGCCCGCGGGTGCGCATCCTGGAGCCGCTGGCGCTGGACCGCCGGGTCACCGAGGTGCTGATGGAAGGCGGGGGCGCTTTGCCCGTCTATCGCTGCGACACGACGAACCTCTGCCTCAACCCCACGCTCGGCACGGTGACCATCCCCGCCAACCGGGGCTTCCGGACCCGGGTGGCGGAATTGCTGCGCGACCTGGTCGATGCCGTCCGCACCGACACCGCGCCGCCGGCCGCCGCGCTCGGGCTGGTCAACCTCACCACCCTGCCGGTCTACCGGGTCGCCAACGCGGCGGCGGCCTATCGGGGCGCGGTGATCGACCAGGAGATGGACGCGCTCGCCGAGGCCGTGGCCCTCGACGTGATGCAGGTCTGGATCACCGATCTCCACCGCACGGTCGAGGAGCGCGCCGGCACCCTCGATATCGCCGACGGCGAGCAATTGCAGAAGTGGCGCGAGGGGCTGCGCGCGAACCGGGTGGCGCTGGCGCGGCACCGTCACCAGGGACTCCAGCGGCTCAACACGGCGCTCGCCGTGGTCGAGAAGCTGCGCCTGATCGAGACCGAGCTGGCCGGTGCGCTCAGCGCCGACCTGCGCGCGGCGCTGGCCTTCGCCCGCGGCGGTGCGGGCGCGGGGTCGCGATAAGCCGTGATGCGCTGACACCTTAACTATGTATGAGCTCTTCACCCTCGGCGGCGGGACCTACCTGGTCGACCTGCTGAACGCCGTCGCGGCGATCACCGGCGGCGGCGCCTATATCGCGCTGGCCCAGCTCGCCGGTATCGCGGGCCTCGGCTGGATCCTGTTCCGCACCGCCTTCGGCGGCTCGTGGAAGGACAACGCCAAGTGGATCCTGCTGTTCGCGGCCGTGTGGGGCGCGATGATCGTGCCGAAGGCCACGGTCAGGGTGGTCGACCGGATGGATCCGACGCTCGCCCCGGCGGTGGTGGCCAACGTGCCGATCGGGCTCGCGCTCTTCGCCTCGCTCACCAGCCAGGTCGGCGACGGCCTGACCCGCCTCACCGAGCAGGCCTTCACCCTGCCGGACGACCTCCAGTACCGGCGCCACGGGCTGATCTTCGGGGCGCGCCTCGCGGCCAAGACGACCCGGCTCGAAATCACCGATACGGTGTTCGCGCGCAACATCCGCAACTATGCCCGCCAGTGCGTCTTCCACGCCCTGCTGCTCGGTCACATCTCGGCGGACGATCTGCGGGAATCGACCGACATCTGGTCGCTGGTGACGGCGACCGGGACGCCGTCCGCGGGGGCGTCGCCGGCGCGCATGTTCGAGTTCGCGACGCGGCAGCCGGGCGGCGTGGCGGGCACGACCGCGATCGAGCGCGAGATCGTCACCTGCCAGGCGGGCGCGGCGCGCCTCAATGCCCAGTGGAACGTCGAGATCGCGCGCGCCGGCACCGTGTTCGGACGGCGGATATTCCCCGACGCCAGGACCGAGGCGCTCGCCCGGGCCGAGCTCCTGGCCGCGCTGCCGGCCGCGCACGACTTCCTGATCGGGGCATCGCGCTCCGCCGGCGAGATCATGCGCCAGCAGATGGTGCTGAACGCGGTCCACGACGCCGGCGAGCAGTGGGCGGCGGAAGCCGGCAATGCCGCCGCCCTGCGCTCCTATACCGAGGCGCGAGCCGAAGCCCAGACCGTCTCGGCGTACCGGGCGATCGGCAGGCAGGCCGAGACCTGGGTGCCGCTGCTCAAGATCGTCTTCGAATGCCTCTATATCGGCGCCTTTCCGATGGCGGTGCTGCTGATGCTGACCCCGGCGGGCACGGCCATCTTCCGCTCCTATGTCACCGGGCTGATCTGGCTCCAGTCCTGGGGGCCGCTCTACGCGGTGCTGCACCGCATCGCCATGGGTGAGGCGGCAGAGCGGATGTCCGCGGCGGCGGCGATGCCGGGCGGCGAGATCGGCATCTCGCTGGTGGCGCAGGCCGGGATCCGGGCGGTCGCCTCCGACGTCGCGGTGATGTCGGGATATCTCTCGATGTCGGTGCCGTTCCTGGCGGCGGCATTGGCGTATGGATTGTCGAAGGCCACGGTGCTCGCAACCTCGGTACTGGCGGTGGGCCAGGACGCGGCAAGCTCGGCCGCGCACGAGAGCACCACGGGCAACCTCTCCCTCGCCAACACGGGCTACGACACGCACCGCTTCGCCACCCTGGAGGGCCGCCAGATCCGCACCTCCGCCCATGTCGATACCGACCGCTACACGGGCTATGCGCCCGCCGGCGCGGGCATGACGGTGACCGGGGACGGGACGGTGGTGGCCGACGCCGGCGCCGCCACCAGCCGGATTCCGGCCGCCGGTGTGCGGCTCTCGGAGTCGCTGGCGACCAGCCACGAGCAGCGCGCGGGCGAGGCCCGGACCCTGTCGCGGCACTGGTCGGCGGAAGCCGGCCAGGCGCGCAATGCCGCCGTCACCGATGCGACGGGGCTAATGCAGCGCTACTCGCACGACGTCAGCACGGGTGAGGCCTTTGCGCGCGGGGTCACCGAGAGCGAATCGAGCCAGGCGCAGCAACTCGACAGCCACGTCGAGAAGCTGTCGGAGATCGCCGGCATATCGAAGAACCAGGCGGCGGTGCTGACCGGACAGGCCAAGGTGGGCGGCGGCTGGGACTTCATCGTCAAGGCGGGCGCCGAGGGCTCGGTGATGTGGCGCGGCCAGACCATCGAGCAGGACGCCTGGAACCGCGTCAAGGAATACGACCGCCAGCACGGCGTGACCGAGACCTGGTCGCAGGTGTCGGAGGCCTCGCGGCGCTACTCGACCCAGACCGGCGACAGCGAGATGGCGGGTCTCGACGAGAGCCTCTCGGCCAACCTCACCCGCATGCGGAGCTTCCAGGAGCGGGCCTCATTGGCGCGCCAGGAGTCCGAAAGCTGGTCGGAGCAGGCCGCGCAGGTGCGCTCCGACGCCCAGGCGATCGAGCGCGAGCTGGGCCAGCCCTTCTTCGCCTGGCTGTCCGGGCAGAAGGGAACGGACGGCCGCGCGATCGGGGTCGCCGGCGCGATGCACATCGCCTCGCCGCAGACGGCGGAGGACTCCGAGCAGCTCCGGGAATATGCCGCCGCCTTCATCGCCGAGAAATACCCGGCGCCGGCGGGTCCCGATCCCTCGACCGTGGGCGGCGCCGCGGAATACGAGGGTGCGGCGGGCGAGCTGCGCGGCGCCTACGGGCGCGAGACCGCGGCCGCGTATGGCGGCTGGTCCGAAGGGGTGCGCGACCGGGCGCGCGAAGCCGGTGCGCCGCGTCCGGGCGAGACGGACCTGCGGGCGATGGAGGAGCGGGTGGAGACGAAGACCGAGCAGATCATGAAGGGCACGGCCCGCGAAGCCCGGCAGACCGTCACCGGGCAGGAGAAGGCGGAGGGCGGCGCCGGGGTCGCGGCCCAGACGAACAAGCCCTTCGAGCGGCACGCGACGGAGAACCTGCCGGTGGTCGGCGACTGGCTGGCGGGCAAGCTCTTCGGCAGCGCGAAGAACGCGGTGCCCGACGCCGCGCCCGGCGGCGCCGGGAAGGAGAGGCCGCCGCCGGACGAGAAAGGCTGGGGGGACTCCTCGCCGTGACCGGCGGGGCGGCAATCCCCGGCTCAGTCGCCGCGCATCAGCCGCTCGTTCTCCTCCGCGACGGCCATGTCCAGCCACGAGCCGCTCTTCGTGCTCCAGTCAATCAGCTCGGTGTTGTCCGGCATGTCGTAACGGCCGAACGCGGACCAGTCGCGGCGGCGGAAGCCGCGCCGGAGCGCGAACGCCAGCGATGCGACGAATGCCCACGCGGCCGCCGCGAGCAATGCGGCGGCGACGGTCTCGATGCCGGCCCCGGTGGCGGCGGACCATGCTGTGCAGAGCGCCGCGGCGGCGAAGCCGGCGAGCACCACGACGCGCTCGGCGAGCGTCGGTTGCGAAGAGCGCCCGGGCGCGCCGGCGGGTCCGAACGATTCGGTGAATGTTCGCGTCATGTTCATAGCCTCCGAGCATACCGGCGGAACCGGAAATTGGAATCCTCCGGGCCTTTCTCCGGCCCAAGCTCATTCGCCCGACCCCTGCTTTCCTCCGCCTCCGGGTGGTGACGCACGCAACCTGAGGGAGAATGCGCATGCGCGGCATCGGCGGCAGCACGCTCCGGGGCGGCCAGACCGTCTTTCATGGCATCCGCATGTGGGGCCAGCTCTTCCAGGCGGCCATGCTGTTCGCGGCCTTCATGACCGTGGCGGTGCCGGCCTGGACGCTGTGGAACCGCACCACGGGCGCGGAGTGGTACGCCGCCGGCATGGTGACGCTCGCCGAGTCGAAGCTCGTCCTTGGCTACGATCCGGATTCGGGCCAGGAGGTGCGTTTCGCCGACGGCACGCGGCACGTGCTGCGCATCCGCGACATCGCCGCCTCGGTCCCGGCGCTGGAGGCGCGGGAGAAGATCAAGGCCGAGATGTTCGCGAGCGCGGGCCTCGGCGCGATGGCCGGCGCCGGCCTGATCGGGCTGTTCCTTGTCGTCTTCTGGTATCGCGGCGTGCAGCTCGGCCGCCAGAAGCGCATCCGGGGCGCGGAGATGGTCACCGCCGCCGAGCTGCGCCGGCGGCTGCAATCGCCCCATCTGCGGCTGCTTGCGCGCCTGCCGGGCGGCAAACGCCTCAGGCCCTACTCTATCTCCGGCATCCCGTATCCGGAGCGCACCGAGACCCAGCACACCATCGTCTCGGGCACCACCGGCTCGGGCAAGACCGTGCTGATCTCCGATCTCGTCTCGCAGATCCGGGCGCGCGGCGAGCGCTGCGTGATCTACGACAAGATGGGCTCCTACACGCGCGCCTTCTTCGATCCGGGCCGCGACGTGCTGATGAACCCGCTCGACGCCCGCGCGCCCAGATGGTCGCCCTTCCTCGAGGCCCGCAACCCGCGCGACTTCGACATGATGGCCGCCGCGCTCATTCCCCAGCAGAAGGACACGGTGGATCCCTTCTGGGTGACGGCCGCGCGCCAGCTTTTCTCGAACGGCGCCGGGGTGTTCTGGAAGAAGGGGGTGACCGACAACAAGGTCCTGGTCGACCACCTGCTCAAGACCGACCTGACCGAGCTCGCGGAGGCCATGGAGGGCACGGTCGCCCAGTCGATCGTCGATCCGGAGAACCCCAAGACGGCGCTCAGCGTGCGCGCCATGCTGACCGCCAACCTCTCGGCGCTGGAGTTCCTGCCCGATACCGGCAATCCCTTCTCGATCCGCGATTGGATATCGGACGAGGAGCGCGGCGGGTTCCTGTTCCTGACCTCGCGCGGCGACCAGCATGCGAGCCTGCGCGGGCTGATCTCGACCTGGCTGGAGATCGCGGTCAACGCCATGCTGACGCTCGCCCAGGACGACGGCCGGCGCATCTGGGTGATCCTCGACGAGCTGCCGACGCTCCACCAGGTGCCGTCATTGCAGCCCGGCCTCGCCGAATCGCGCCAGTTCGGCGGCTGCTTCGTGCTCGGCGTCCAGGTCGCCGCGGCGCTCCGCGACCTCTACGGCCGCAACGGCGCCGAGACCATCTCGGGCCTCTGCGGCACCCGTGTCGTGCTCGCCGCGCCGGACCGGGACACCGCGCAATGGTCCGCCGACAGCCTGGGCCGGAGCGAGGTCGAGGAGGTCACCGAGGGCTATACCTATGGCGCCAACACCATCCGCGACGGGGTAAGCCTCACGCCCCGGCGCGAACTCCGCGCCCTGGCGCTGCCGTCCGAGATCATGCGGCTCGCCAATCTCGAGGGCTATCTCAAGTTCCCCGGCCCCTTCCCGGTCGCCTCGATCCGGCTCAAATACGTCGCCCGCCCGGCCGCCGCCGAACGGTTCGTGCCGCGCCCCGGCGACGGGGCGGAGCCGCCTGCACGCCAGGCAGACGCGGCCGATGCCGCGGATGCGCCCGGCGAAGCGGTTCCCGATGAGGAAGAAATCGGGATTCCGGAGCCGGGGGACCTGGCGGAGGCCGGCGTTGCCGACGCCGCCGACCTGCCGGAGATGCCGGCCGAGCCCGCCTCCTGGCAGGGCGAGCTGGCGCTGATTCCCCTGCCGGGAGAGGCGGGTCCGCAGGCCGGCGCGAAGGATAGTCCGGAGGCGGCCCGGGAGGAGACGGCGAGCGGCGAGGATACGCCGGAGGAAACGGCGGATGCGAGCGCGGCGGGCAGGCGCGAGGCCGGGCCCGGCGCCGGCGACTGGTACTGAGCATGCTGTCGATCGGTGCGCTCTCTTCGGCTGCCCAGGGCGCGTCTTATTACGAGCGCGACGGCTATTACGCCAAGGACGATGCTGAACACCGCGCGGCCAGCGCCTGGGCCGGCAAGGGGGCGGACGAACTCGGACTGAAGGGGCCGGTCGATGCGGGTACCTTCCGCGCGGTCCTTGAAGGCCGGGTGCCGGACGGCTCGGACACGCGGCTCGGGCGGCGCGGCAAGGACGGGGAGATCCAGCACCGGCCCGGCCGCGACCTCACCTTCTCGGCGCCGAAGTCGGTTTCGATCGCGGCGCTGATCGGCGGCGACGACCGGATCGTCGATGCGCACGACCGCGCCGTGGCGGGAACGCTCGCCTGGATCGAGAAGAATGCCGCCGAGACCCGCATGAAGGATCCAGACAGCGGTAACATGGCGCGGGTCGACGGGCAAAAGATCGTCGCCGCAACCTTCCGGCATGACACCTCGCGCAATCTCGACCCGCAGCTCCATACCCACGCCGTGCTGGCCAACATGGTGCAGGGTGAAGACGGCAAGTGGCGCTCGATGGCCAATGAGGGCCTATACGAGCGCCAGAAGCTGATCGGCATGCTCTATCGCAACGAGCTCGCCGCCGGCCTGGCGCGTCTCGGCTACGGTATCGAGAAGACCCATGCCGACGGCCGCTTCGAGATCGCGGGCGTGCCGCGCGAAGCGGTCGAGGCCTTCTCCACCCGGCGGGCGGAGATCGAGGCGGCGATGAACGACAGGGCGCTGGGCGCGACGGCGGACAATCCGCGCCTGGCGGAGCGGACGGCGCTGATGACCCGGGCCGCGAAGCGCGACATCGACCGCGAGGAACTGCGAGGCGTCTGGCGGAAACAGGCTGCCGATCTCGGTCTCGATGCGAGGTCGCTGGTTGCGGAAGCCGTTGAAATATCCGACTCGCCTGTGCGGCAGACAGCGGCGGAACCGGCTCCGGCGCTCGGCAAGGGAACCCGGCTCGCGCCTTCGGCGTTGCCGGAGCCGGGCGGCATAATCTCCCGGGCCGGGGAGCCGTTCGACGATGAGCAAACGCCCGAACGCGAAACGGTATCCGAAGCAGCCCCGTCGCGCGCGGCGGAGGCCGTCGCCTGGGCGATGGCGCATCTCTCCGAGCGCACGGCGGTGTTTTCGCGCGCCGACCTGTTCGCCGCCGTGCTCGCCCACGCTCCGGGCGCCGTGACGATCGAGGAGGCGGAACGCGCGGTCGCCGCCCTCGAACGCGACGGCGCGCTGCACGCCGTGAACATGCCCGGAGCCGAGGATTCGCTTGCGACCGACCGCACCGTCGGCGAGGAGCGTGAGACGGTGGCGCAGATGCGACTCGGAGAAGGCCAGGGCCGGCCGCTCATGCGCGGCTGGGAGGTGCAGGAGCACCTCAACAAGGGGCCGCTCACGGCCGGCCAGAAGGAGGCCGTGAAGCTGATCCTGTCGGCGAAGGACCGCACGGTCGGCATCCAAGGCTATGCCGGGACGGGCAAGACCACCATGCTGAACCGGGCCAGGGCGCTCGCGGAGAAAAAGGGCTGGCGCATGGTGGGCCTCGCACCGTCGGCTTCGGCGGTGCAGACGCTCGCCTCCGAAGCCGGCATCGAGACCGAGACCTTGCAGCGCTTCCTCGCCCGCAATGCCGGCGTCGCCGAGGGAAGGCTCACGAAGAAGGGCGCAAAGGAGATGCGCGCCGCCTTCGCGAAAACCGTCCTGGTGGTCGACGAGGGCTCGCTGGCGTCCACCGTGCAGGCAAGGGACCTGCTGCGCATCGCCAGCGCGGTGCGCATCCCCCGCGTCGTTCTCGTCGGGGATTCCAAACAGCTCGACGCCGTCGACGCCGGCAAGCCCTTCGCCCAGCTCCAGGCCGCCGGCATGCCGACCGCCACGATGGACGAGATCATGCGCCAGCGCGATCCCGCCCTGAAGGAGGCCGTCGAGGCAAGCCTCAGGGGCGATGTCGTCCGCGCCTTCGAGAAGCTTGGAGACAATGTCGCGGAGGTGAAGCCGGACAATATCGCAGGCGCCGTCGCCGCCAGGTGGCTCAGGCTGTCCGAGGAAGCGCGTGCGAACACCGGCGTCATGGCGCCCTCCCACGAGCTCCGGCAGGCGATCAACGGCCATATCCGCGAGCGGCTCGCCCGTGAGGGCCGCATCCACGGCCCGGCCATGGCGAGCGAGCGCCTGGTCTCGAAGGGCTACACCAATGCCGAAAAGGCGCTCGCCGGAAACTACGCCGCGGGCGACGTGGTCGCCTTTCATCGTTCCTACAAGCGGATCGGCGTCGAAAAGGGCGACGAGCGCCGCGTCGCCGGGGTCGACTACAGGATGGGCGAAGTGCTGCTCGACGATCGCCACGGCGGCACCGTCGGCTGGAAGCCGGAGAAAATCGGCGGCCGCCGGGGCGGCAGCGAGGTCTACCGGGCCGAAGAGATCGAACTCCGCGCGGGAGATCGCATCCGCTGGACGCGCAACGATGCGGGCCTGGGCCTGGTCAACAGCCGCACGGCGGAAGTGCTCAGGGTCGCGAACGGGCGGGTGATGTTCCGCCTTGAGGACGGAAAGACGCTCGAACTCGGGCGGAACGACCCGCAGCTGCGCCATCTCGACCATGCCTGGGCGTCCACCGTGCATGCCTTCCAGGGCCGCACGGTGGACAACGTGATCGCGGCGATGGAGTCGCGCCACCCCCATCTCACGACGCAGAAGAGCTTCTACGTCGAGATCAGCCGTGCACGCGACCGTGCCGAATTGGTGACCGACGACGCGGGCAAGCTTCTGGCCTCTCTCCAGGAGGCCACAGGCGAGCGGATCGCGGCGCTGGAGGGCATCGGCGAGATGAGGCGCGTGGCGCCGTATCGGGAGACGGCAGCCGACAGGACCCGTGGGGTTCTGCCCGACGAAACTCCCGGGAAAGACGCAGGCAAGGGCCGGGACGCTGAGAAGACGCCCGCGAAGGAGCCGGATATGCCGGTCCGCGGGCGTGGCCGGGGAGGCATGGACTTCGGTCTCTGACCCTGCGGCTCGGGCCTGGACGGGCGGATGACAAATACATGCAGGGCCGGCATACGGAGCGCCGTTCTGGGCATGGCGCTGCGAACGGCAAGACCGTAAGAAGAACCGGAAACGAGACCGGAATCGACATGCGGGCGTTCCCCGAAACGGAAGGCCCGAAGGGAGCATCCATGCCGGACGCCCGGGAAACGAAAAGCCTCGCGGTGCTGATCGACGCCGACAACACCAGCGCCAAACACGCCCAGGCGATCTTCGATGAGATCGTCAAGCTGGGCGAGGCCAATGTGCGGCGCATCTACGGCGATTTCTCGGGCACCCGCCTTGCCGGTTGGGACAAGGCGATCCAGTCGCTCGCAATCCTCCAGCACCAGCAGCGCAGCAATTCGAAGGGCAAGAACGCCTCCGACATCGCCTTGGTGATCGACGCGATGGACCTCATGTACAAGCGCACTCTCGACGGGGTCGTGCTGGTGAGCTCGGACAGCGACTTCACGCGGCTCGCCCAGCGCCTGCGCGAGGAAGGTCTCGAAGTGTACGGCTTCGGCGAGCGGAAGGCGGTCGAAGCCTTCCGCAATGCCTGCAACCGGTTCATCTATGTCGAGAACCTTCTGGAGGCCGAGCCCGAGGAGAAGAAGGACGGCGCGGCGCCGGCCAGGACCGCGGCGCAGAAGAAGGATCCTCCGAGCAAGGCCCGAAAGATCGTTGCGGGCGCGATCGGGGAGCCCGACGCCGACGGCTGGGAGAACCTGGCCAGCGTCGGGCAGCGCATTCAGGGCGCGCATCCGGACTTCGATCCGCGCAGCTATGGCTGTGCGAACCTGAGCACGCTGGTCGAGAAATCCGGCGGCTTCGATATTCGGAAGGAACGCGGCGCCGTTCATGTCCGCCGCAAGATTGCAGCGAGAAAGGGATCGGGCGCCGGCAAGGGCTCGGCGGCGTGACTTCGGCACAATTCGAAGCAGAGGCCTGGATAGAACGCCTGGCGGAGCTGCTTCCTCCGCTGGCGCGGGTGCAGGAGCCCTTTCTTCGCGAAGATCAGGAACGGTATGGGCGCGTGATCGACCTGAGGGACGGCGGACCGCCGCCATTCCCGCTGGAGGATCTGCGTCTGCTCTATGACGAGGTGCGCAACGGCAGGCTGTTGGGCATGGAAGCGCACTACGCGCCGTTGCGCGCGGTGCTGGATCCGGTGCGGCACGCGCTGCTGGCCCATCCGACGCTAGAGAGGGTCGCGGTAACGGGCCGTTTGATCGGCGACAACCGTTTCTCGATGGAGATCCCCGGTTCCGGCGGGGATATCTACGCGGGGACCCTGATTGCCGGGCTGATGGCGCGGGCCGCCGAACTGCCTCAAGACGGGTTCCGGACGGGTCTTCGCGAGTTGAACGCATTCCTTTCTCCGATCGGAGACGGGGCGGCGGCGGACACGCTCGGCAGTCTCGACGAGGCTTGCGACGCGTTCCTGTTCTATGGGCTCACCCTGTCCGAGAGAATCGAGGTTGCAGACGGCATGGTGCTCCTTCCTTACAGGGAGGTGCTGCGGTTCGTGGACCAGGAGATTGTTGAGAAATTTGCCCCGTCGGGCGCGGGGTTTCACGGCTGGCGGGCGGTGGGAGCAGCGGTCAGGCCGTTCCGGTGGCGGCCCGAATTGCGCCGAAGGGCCAACCTGAACAAGCCGATGAGGCCGACGCCGCCGTTTTTCCCGGAGGCGGCGGCATTGCTGGACCTGCTGGCGGTGAGTCACGCAACGCGCGTTGCACCGCTCGCGACATTGTCGAACCGCATTGATGGTTCGGCCGGGCGACTGCTGGGCCGGGAGACGCAGAGCCCGGGGTTCTACCAGAGCTGGACGGCAGAGGGCTTCAGCGGATTTGACGAATGTCCTTCGATAAGACCGGAAGCGCTGGCGGAAGCGAAGGAGGCTTTTCGGAGCCGGGAGAGCACTCGCTACGAGAGGATGGCGCCCATCGTTACGCGGTTGTCGGAGGCGCTTTCCAGGAGCGGGCGGTTCGCGAACGGTGACAGGGTTTTGGATGTCGCGATGGCGCTTGAGCGGATGTATGTGCTGGACGAGAACAACATTGGACGCAAGTTGCGCAGCCGGACGGCGCGGCTGTTGGGAACGGATGCGGCGAGCGAGAAGAGAATCCGCGACAACGTGCAGGAACTCTATGACGTGCGGTCGGACATCGTTCACAACCGGTTGCACAAGCTTACGCCGGAAAGGGTTCACTCGGGGTTCGTCAAAGGCTTCGACCTCGCGCGGCAGTCGCTGTTCAAGCTGCTGTGCGAGGGTCCTCCCGAAGACTGGAACAGGCCGTTAGTTTCAGGTGAACGAGGCTGAGGCAACGGTGCAGTGGGCCGGGTTGGCGTGTCGCGTTTGTTGGTCTTGGCGAGGCCGATAATGTGTTGGCGGTGGAGACTGGCGGCGTCTTGAAGCACAGCGGCTCACCGTCTCGTCCTGGACTGTCCGTCCGGCGCCCCTCTGCGCTCGCGAGCCGGGGGAAGTCCCGGGGGCAGCTGCGACAGGATCTGCACGCCACCGCGATCAAGGATACCGTCGCCGCACTCAAGGCGCGTTCAATCACGATAGAGACGCCGTCTCAACGTAACGTGATTCGGCACGGAGAAATTCGTGCAACCGGGTTGGGGGCAGCGCATTCCACCGGTGACCAAGCACGACGGAGAACGCTGCAGGACCCGCCATGTAGAGGGAAATCCCCTGGGGACGGAAGCGGGCGGCGACGGCGTCAACGGAACGCTTGACGAAAGAAGCGCTCGCTTGGGCCATGGGGGCGGAAACGATCGGCTGATCCAAGTGAAGGCAAAGTTTCAGAGCATCTGGTATTCCTGCCGTCTCCCGTAACGACTCGCCGGGATCTCGAAGCACCCCGACGGTGACTGCAAGCTGGTCGTCATGGAGCCCAGCAGGGGGAGTCATGGTCCATCTCGGAACCGGATCACCAAGATCGGGACGGGAATCCGTCGACCACGCGCCCTCTCGCGTCGGAACCTCCAGCTCAAACCCGACGGCCGATCGGAACGACCACCCCAGCATCATGGCAGTCGTCAGCCGATACGAGCCACCTAAGCTGACTCGTGAAATGCCGCGTGACCGTAGCCAACGTGCCGTGCGTTCCAAAGGCTCGAGCAGCTCGGGCTTCCATGTGGGAGGAGGAGGGAAGGGCATCGCGCCACCTGAGAAGGCAGCCGCGTCGACCTCAAGGGCCGTGTCATCGGTCTCGTTCCGGTCGGAGCGAACATGCAAACGAAATACCCTGGGGAGCGGCAGTGATGTACCGAGTCCCTCCTCGACCGCCCCGACGAGAGCGGTGCGCTCAATCGGGATCCCGGTGGATCGCCTGACCAGGTTCTCAAGGGCTTCGAAGGCAGCCGCGAATCGCCGAGCGCCGACATCGATGGAGAAGACGCGCTCGAGCTCTAGGCCGAAGCTGGCCACCGCGGCGTTCCGATCCGGCAGACTGCGCTCCTCAAAGTCGATCGACTCCGCGACATACCCACCCAGGCCCTCACCGAAGTCGCTTTCCAGGCGAGTTCGGAGCGCGTCGTCGTTCGCGGAGAGGACGTCCGAAAACGGAGCGTAGAAGGGGCGAGCGTTCCGAACGCGGGCAGGAACCCGAGAAAGCCAGGAAAGGGATGGTGGGAGCCGGGGGGTCACCAGGGTCTGCACCCTCGCCGTCTGTGCATACGCTGTCTCGAATTCTCGAAAGGAATTGACGACCCCGCGAACGTCCCCGGGGGAAAGGTTGCCAGACTTGGCTTGGTATCGCTCCAGCAGATAATGGCGCGGGGCATGCGGTGCGAAGAACCGTGCTTCCAAATCTTCCAGGCCCTCGAAGATCAGCTGCTCGAACCCGGGGTTCGCGAGCCAGGCTGGCAGGCGGATGAGACCATCCCAGAGCTGATAGTCAAAGCCGTCCTGGGCGATGACACCACCCATCCCCTTGGAATCGATCAAGGTCGGAGATTTCCGGTTGCTATGCATGATCCATCTCGAGGTCGACTCCATGCTCGCCACCGTCTGGATCGAAGACCCATGCGGCGGCGGCCAAGGTGTTCCCATCCAAGCGAACGATCATCAGTACGGCAAAGGTGCCCCTGAATTCCGGATCGCGGACGAGCTCGCGCATCGTGGCGATATCGGGTCCGCTCGGCTGGATGGGGAAGCTCGGGTGACTGTGCCATTCGCCAATGTAGTTGTAGCGGGAATAGCGGTGCCCTGTGCGTCTAAAGAACCGGGCGGCGTCCCTTGCCGCCTGGACCAAGTCGACAAAGAACCGGGCAACGCTTCCGATACGCCTCTGAATCGCGAGTTCCGTGACAAGGAAGACGGACGGCGCGAGCTGCTCGCCAAAGAACTGACCGCCGATCTCCCGGTGACCAGCACCTTCCAACGCGGCGACGAGTCTCGTCACCTGCTCAGGCTTCAGCCTGAGCCTCACGAACCGCGTCCTGGAGCAACGCTTCGACGAAGGACTTGGCCTCTGCATCCTCGCCAACTCTCGCGGGCGCCGCGCGCTCGCCAACGTTGATGCGAAAAGTGTGCCCATGGCAGTCGAACAACCATCCCGGGCGGTAGCCGAGCAGCAGCCACGCGGATGGAGCAGGGACAGGTGCCCCGTCCATGATGTCGAGAATGGACCGGGCAGCATGACCTGCCGTCGTGGTCACCGAGGCATCATCAGCGGCCATGGGGGTGCCGTCGTCTCCGAGCACCTCGTACCGTCTTGGCCCGGGGTCTGGAGGCGGTGCGCCCTGTTGCTCACACCATGCGAGAAAGGCGGCACGTCCCTCGACGAACGAGGGATCGCGCGGCGGCGCGCAGGTTGCAATGAGGCCGCCTATCCCCCCTTCGAAGACTTCCACGGAGACGAAAGGGCGTGCGTTCGCGTTGGCCACGGCCCCGAGAAAAAGCGAGGTCGGCGCGTCCCCGGTAGCATCGACCACAACATCGCAACTCGCGAACTCGGAAACCTGCCAAGCGTGCATTCGAGCTGACCGCTGCCAGTTCAGGTTGTCAGAAAGGACCTCGATGTCGGCTCCAGGAACGATGTGCAAGAGGCGGCGCTTGACCGCTTCGACCTTTCGCAACCCGATGTCGCGCCAGTCAAGCGTGTGGCGTTCAAGATTGTCAGGAAGCAGCACGTCTCCATCGACCAGCTTGAGACGTGTGATGCCAGAGCGAAGGAGGCACTCGGCGATCTTGGAGCCAACGGAGCCTGCACCGACGATCGCGACCTGTTTGGAGTCGACTCCCGGGGATCGACCCGAGCGGACCCCACTCTGCTCGGGTAGAACGAAGACCGGGCGCCTACGCGGAGCAGCGTCGCTCCCGGACTGGTACGCGACAATCTCCTGGTCGGCGACGAAGAGAACCACGATTCCGAAGGGAGTGGTGATTGCGTCCAAGCGCTCAGCGTCGACACCACCTGCGGCAATGAGCGCCGCGCTGTCCGCCAGTTCAGACGGAGCGGGAGACAACGACGCGAATGCCGGAACATCGAAATGCAACGACAAAGGGTCGGGCTCAGGGGGGCGGCGTTGGGCTTGGCGATCATGCGAATCGTAGACGAGGAGCGGATAACTCCTGCCCGGCAAAGCCCACATGAGCGCCTTGAGCTCAATCGAACCGCGATTCTGGATCCGTTCGACGCAGGCGGCCCCGATGAGAATCGGACTGCCCCCCCAGTCAAAGGCTTGGACCTCCCCGATATGATGTGCGGACGGAGCCGGTGTCCCGCCTTCCCCCAACGGGTCTTCTTGCAGGAGCAGGCGCTGCGCACTGCATATCACGTCGACGCCTGTCATGGTCGGGGTCCAGTTGTCCGGACGGTACTCGAGGCAGAGGAGACTGCGACCATACTGGTGGTGCGTCCACCGGACATCGTTCTGAGGCTCGACCCAAGCGGGAACCTCAGGGAACTGATCCGGGTAGACGAGGCGAACCGGGTAGCTGTGCTCGTGAGCCGAGATCACCCCTTCAGCGCAGAGATTCCCCCGGTAGAGTCGCCAACGGTCCAGTTGAAACCAGCCTTCATCGCGGGCCAAGGCCTCGACCGAACGCCACTCGGCACCGCACCGGACGGTGTCAACGTACCACCAGAATTTCAAGCGAAACCTCGAGGCTTGCTTGGCGGGGCGGCGGGGGTATTGGGGAAGGTGTACCCAGGGGAAGGCGCGACCGCAGCGGCGAGACCCCCGTAGGCAGCAGCTGTAGACGCCTTGGCCGTCGCCTTGAACCTGTTGCCGAAGACACGTTGCCACTGCTTGGTCGCCTCGACCATGTCATCGGTGTCCTGTGCTTTCCGCGCGATGTCGGCGTAGACACGAACCTTCTCGATGAAAATCTCCCACTGAGGGGCAGTGACCTTGGCAAGGATGTCGTTCAGCGGAGCCGCCGGATCGGAGATCGTAGGCTTGATGCCCAAGGAGGCGTCGTAGGCGTATGTATCGCGGATGTTCTCGAGCGTCTGGGCAAACGCCTCCCCGTAGTGAGTCTCCGCGATCGGTCCATGCATCGAGACAAGGACCTCGAGGACGAAGCCCTTCGGTCGCCGACTGGGGGTCGGGTTGATACGGCGCCACCACTTGAGCATCTTCACGCGCGCCTTGAAGCGACCCTTGAAACGGGAATTCTGCTGAGAACTCCAATCGGTATGCACGGGCGGATTGGTGAAGAGCCAGGAGTCGGTCTCCCGGTCGGGAATCTTGTAGCCACCGTACGGAAGCTCGACGACGGGAACGATGTCCATGTCGGCCCGCGAGGTCTCGACCCGGACGGAACGCTTGTTGACGCGCTTGACCGAGTAGCCTGATCCGCCATCCTCGAGGGCCTCCTTGACTTCTTGGAGGACGTCGTCCGGACGATCATATTCCGTGTAATTGGTGACGATGATGATGTCCACGTCGGGACGGTCCTGGTCGTCCCCGGAGGTCCGCGGTCGGATCGCTGTATCGCGCGCGTAGCTGCCGGCCAGGAAGCTCGACACGTAGCGATCCTTGAACTCCTCCTGAGTCCGAAGATGCTCCCGAATGGAGGTGTGGGCGCCCGACGCGCGAGTCTTCGTCGTCGGGCTGGGCTCGATATCCTTCAGGAGTTCAAGGAATCGTTCGTTTGGAACCGGCATGTGTCTTCCCTACTGCATTCTGACTTGGTGCGAGATGGGTGTCCCGCAGCTGAACGTGACGAATGAAATACGCCCGAGCCAACTGCTGCGCAAGTTCGTGTCATACCCGCGTCAGCACGAACTGGCCGTCGCTCTTCGCGAAATCGGACGGGTCGAACACAGCTTACAACCAAGAACGCCCTGTTCGGAGGCCACGACGAAGGCGCGCTCGCACTCGACGGCAATTTTCAGTTCATGGGGCGCGATCGGTAGCGAGACTGTCGCCTCCGAGCGGCGAGTTTCTTCGTTCAGCTTGTTGAGTTGTACCATCCCGCCGGGAACAGATTCGTGGATCTCGATCGTTCGGCGTTCGGTGGATATTCGGCGGAGTCGGTCAAAGTCGACGCCAAAGGTCTGAACGACACTGTCGTCAAGCAATCAGGTCGACGGGTCGTTCCGGTTGCCGATCACCATTTTTCTCAAAAAAGACTGAGGACGCCCGGGCCAGGGACGCAATCCAACGTCCCGAGTTGCCCTGATCGGACCGTTGGCCGAGGGAGAAGGCCCCCTTGCGGGCCAGTTCGAGATCGCTTGCGGTCTCCGTAATTCGCTCGAACTTGTCCTTGTGCCTGCCGGTAATATGGGTTCCCTTCGTGCTGACAAACTGAACAAGGTCGTCGGGGCGTGTCGGCGATCGACGGGAACCGGCCGCTTCGTCGATTGTCGGTGTGTCGGGTGCGGCAGGGTCTTCACTGCTCATCTCGATTTCCTACGGCAAGGCTCTTCATTGGGTGATTTTCGAGAACGGAATTCTGCAACTCGCGGGTTGACCTGACCAGCTCGGCCAGCTCCTCGGCGCGTCCCTCGCGAACCAATTCGTCGCGTTTCAGCGTCACCAGGATGTGGGTGCTGCGAAAAATCCGTTCGACTAAGTCCGCATATTGCGGCGGAAGGGTGCTCTCTCCGGCACCGTATCGGCCGGTAGCGACGCCAATTGCTGCGTGCCGGGCGAACTCCGCGACATTCATGCCACGCTTCTTGGCGGCCTTTTTGACTGCTTCCCATTCGGAATCGGAGAATCGGATCGAGCGGGCACGACGAGATTCGCCGCCCTTTTCTTCCGCTACCGGGCTGGATTCGGGCGCGTCTGACGTCGCATCGTTCATGTTTTGGCGGCTCCTGCAGTTGGGTATCGGGGACATATCGGAGCAAGAGGAGCGGCAATCGCGGGCCGAGTCTGTGCCGGCGAGGACCGCTCCGAGCGTATGCTCATGGCATACATGACCGGCTGGAAGGATGCGAGAGGCGAATGCTCAGAGCATACGCGGGAATCAATAGTAAAGTGATTTCAATAGGATAGGTCCGTATGCTCCAGAGCATACACTCGCTCCAACAAACCCGGGACCCCGTTTGACCACGAAAGTCCCCGCAAAGGCATGACATGGGGCCCCATGGTACAGCTGCATCAGCGATGCGTGGGGTGTGAAACCCAAGGCCGGCCCGGCCGGTCGGATAGTCGATTCGCGCTGTATGAGAGTTCGGGAGATCGACGCCGGGGAACCCGGCGGATCGGAGCCGCCGCGGCGATTGAGCGGCGGACGGTGCGGAGCGCACTGCGCGGGGCAGTGCCGGGCGAAGTGACGGCGGGCTCCGCAGGGGCACCGTCACGAGTGCGAGGCGAAGTGCATCGGCCAATGACCGGAACGGCGACCACGAGCGCCGGCGGTGGCGATGGCAGTCGTGCGAAGCACGCTGCCGAGGACGCCGAGCGAAGCGAGGCGGCGAGCGCGGCGCGAAGCGCGCGCGAGGTTGCTGCGGTTGCCGCCGCACGAGTGTCGACATCGTGCGGCGGTGGTTGAAGCGAGAAAGGAACGGACCGCGCCACCGGAGTGACGCGGCCCGTGTTCGGCTCAGGCCGCGATGCGCTGAACCGGAATGCCGAGCTGCCGCGCCTTGTCGACGAGGTTCTCGGTGATGCCGGAGCCGGGGAACGCGATGACGCCCTTCGGCAGCAGGTTCAGGAGTTCCTCGTTGCGGCGGAACGGAGCGGCCCGTCCGTGGCGGTCCCAGTCCGGCTTGCAGACGATCTGGTGGACGCCGTTGCGCTCGGCCCAGCTCGCCGCGATCTTCTCGACGCCGGGGCCGCCGCCATGGACGAGGATCATATCGGCGTATTTGGCGCGGGCCATATCCAGCCGCGCGATGACCGCTGCCGGGTTCGCGATGTCCTTGCCGCCGGTGATCGCCACCAGCGTTCCCTGCGGCAGGTGTGCCATGGTCTTGCGGTCCTTGCGGGCGCGCTGGAAGTCGCGGGCGTCGATCGCTGCCGAGGTCAGCTTGCCGGTCTGCGAGACATGACTGCCGCGCCGGGGCCGCCACATGCTGCCGGTCTCGACCCGGTATGCGTCGGCGGCTGCGTCGCGCATGGTCTCGAACGCGTCGCGCCGGGCGGTGAGGTTCTGCGACCGGTCGGTGACGAGCTCCAGCTCGCGGGACTTGATCTCGGTGCCGTCCTGCTCGCGCTGGAGGTCGCGCAGGCCGGGCATCAGCTTGTCGGCGGCGCGGTCGAGACGCTGGGTCTGGCTGTCGATCATGTTGACGAAGCCCCATGCCAGGCTCTCGCGCTCGTCGCTGAGCTGCGTGCCGTCCGGGCCGACGCCCTGGGCGAGGATGCGGAAGGATTCGAGCACCGCCTCGATGGCGTCGTCGGCATCCCAGACGTCGCGGGTGTCGAACTCGTCGCGTTCGGGGGCTGCGCCGTAGAGGGCCGCGTTCTCGCAGACTGCCGCCGTGACGGACTGGGCTTCGCTCTGTTCGATGTTGTCGATGATGGTCATGACGATCTCCCGATCTTGAGTTGCACCGTTCGGAGCGTCTGCCCCGAGGTGATGGTTCTTTGGGACACGCGCGCGCAGCGGAGCCACCGGGGCCGGAATGAATGGCCCGGTGTGGTGCGCGAGTGGTGCGGGCGCAGGGAGCGGAGCGACTGAGCCACGGTCGCGCGCCGCGCCGGGCCTAGGCGCGCCAGCGCCGTTTCATTCCGAGTCCCGGCCGCAACGGAGCGCAGCGGAGTGGAGGACCCGCGCAGCGGGTTGGCGCAGTGAGCACGTGTGGCACAATGATCCATCACGTCGGAGGAGTAATTGTTTGCCACCTGCACGGACCCCTTCGGCGGTGGTGCCGGGCACGGCGTCTGCAAGTGAAGCACCGACCGCGCCGCCATCCCGCGATAGGGATCGCAGAGGAAATCGCAGGAAGCGAAGCGACCGGAGATTGGAACGGAGAGCCCGGGCCGAAGGCATCGCCCAAACTTCCTTGCCCCGACAACGCCCACGACGATTGCCGAGAGGAACGCAACCCCTGCCGGACATCGGTCAGCCCCACAGCGGATGCGAGAGGACGAGACCTTCCGTCACCTCGCGGATGCGGCTACAGTCATGGACGCGGCAGGGGCCTCGCGGGTCTTCGGTGAGGTGTACGACGAAATACCTGCCACCGGCGCGCAGCAGATCGTCGAGGGCGTAGACGTCACCGACATGGTCGCCGTCCAGGTAGATGCGGGATTCGTCGGGGGCGACGCGGCGGAAGCTGACGCCGCTCATGACGCGCTCGCGTCGGTAGGCCGTGCTTCGCGCTCGGCCAGGACGACAGCGGCCCAGGCCGCCGCGCGGGCCAGCACCTCACCGTGGCACCGCCTTGGAAGACACCAACACGCATACCAGCATCCGGCGATCTCGGCGAGTTCCTCAAGCGCGATCTCGCCGGCGCGGATGCGGCGCCAGAGATCGGCGCGGTAGCGCGTGATCACCTGCTCGCGAGTCTGGCCGGGGCCGATCCGAAACGGATTGCCCCATTTGGTGCGGCGATCGATCAGCACGGTGTTGTCGTGCACGTGGGCGTGCTCGAACGCCTCGCGCAGCTTCGGCTCGTTTCTCAGATTGATGACGGGGACCATGACTCCCTCCTCCGGGTGACTTCACCCGTCACTCCGCTTTCCTCCACTCCCCCCGGATCGGGGTCCGGGGCAGGCGGCGAAGCGGACGAGCGGCGCGAGCCTGGCGCGGAGCGCCGGCGCGCTGAGCGAGAGGAGGTCGTCGTTGAAGTCGTTGCCGACGGGCACGACGATCGTGGCGGCGACGCCGGCCCGCGCGCAGCGCCGGGCGAGGCGTTCGGCCGCCAGCGCGCCGTCCGGATCGTTGTCCCGCGCGATGACCATGCGCGCGACGCCGGGCGGAGGCGCGAAAGCGCCGAGGCTGCCGGCGGAGAGGGCCGCGGCGGCGTCGATTTCCGGCACGGCCGCGATGAGGGACAGCACCGTCTCGATCCCCTCGCCGACGACGAGCGAAGCGAGGTCGTCGCCGGGGACGGCGCCGAAGCGGACCGCATGACCGAAGATCCGCCCGAGCGCCTTGCGAGGAGACGCGACGCCCGCCTTCGCGGGCCGTCGCGGATCGAGCCAGGTGCGCTGCACGCCGAGGATCGCGCTGTCTTCGCCGGTGACGGCGGCGACCAGCGCCGGAAACCGGCGCACCGAAGAGCCTTCGCGATAGCGAAGCTCGGGGTGATAGCGCAGCGCCGCGAAGCGGCAGCGCGCGAGCCCGCGCGCGTGCAGGTAGCGCTCGGCATGGCTGCCGGCGATGGCGCGGCATTGCCGCCACAGGCGGCGGGCCGCCTCGGTCGCGTCGTAAGAGTCGCCGGAGCCCGTCGCCGGTGAAACCGGCAAGGCGAGGAAGGCGCGGGCCTCGTCGAGCGCCGCGCGCAGCGACGGCGCGCGGGTGCGGTGGCGGATGAGGTCGAGGAGGTCGCCGTGAATTCCCGCCGCAGCGTCGGTCCACTTGCCGGGGACGCCGGGACCGGAGAGGCGCACGAACAGCGAGCGCCCGCGGGCGCCGTCCAGGTCTCCAGCGACCCAGTAGCGGCCCTGCTTGCGGCCGTGCGGCAGGTAGCGCCGGCAGACGGCCTCGGCGCGGGCGCCGAGCGCGGCGGCGATGCCGGCGGCGGGGGACTGTTGGTGCTGCATGCGGGACTCCTCCAATCCGTGCGGGACGCCCGATACCGGCCGGCCTCCCCTCCCGCCGGCGCCGGTCAGGCGCAGGGCGCGTCGGCAAGCCGGCCGACGCGTATCCGGCCGGTCCACGCGGCGGCCCGCGCCGCGGCATCGCCGTCGCGCAGCTGCTGACGCAACTCCATCCAGAGGCGCCCGAGCACGTTTTCGCCGCGATAGCTCTCGCCCGCCGGCTTCGCGCCCCACCAGGGGTCGCGGGCCGAGACCTCCACGATCGGGCGCTCGCCGGTGCGCGCCAGCGCGGCGTCGATCGCGGCCGCGTTGGCCTCGCGCTTCATGCGCAGCACCCAGCGCATCGCGTTCACGCGCTGGGCGTTCCAGTGCGGATCGATGTCGTCGTCCGGGCTGCGCCCGATGGCGGCGGCCTCGCGCGCCGTCGGGGCGCGCGCGATCCGGCGCTGCACGTCGGGTGCGGCGCCGAACTTGGCCGCTTGGTAGAGATGTTCCGAGGTCGGGAAGGTCCACGGGCCGGTGACGATCGGCACGGCGAGTGGCTGGAAATTACTGAACTCGCCCCACGCCTCCCGGGTGAAGCGAAAGCCGCAGACCTCGTCGCGCTTGTAGATTCGCATGCTGTCATCCTCCGTTGCGGGCGCGGGCTCCCTCGCCCCTTCCGCCCTTCGCCAATCCGCAAGCACGCCTCCGCCGGGCCGGCGAAGCGGCCCGCGCGCGCAGCGTTGGATCCCGGGCGGCAGGCCGCCCGGCGTTACCGTCGGGCAGGTTCGTGGATGACGATCGAGACGCCTTCGCACGGCGCGAGGCGGTCGACCAGCAGGGAGCGGACCGCGGGCCAGGACAGTCCGCCCAGGCCGCAGCCGAGCGGCGGGATCGCGATGGAGAGGATGGCGCGGCGGCGGAGGATGCCGGCGAGGTCGTCGAGGCCGGCGGCGATGTCCTCGATGCGGCTGCGGTCGCGCCAGTGGCGCTTGGTCGGGAAGTTGACGAGGAAACGCGTCGGCCCGGCGCCGGTGTCGAAGACGAAGCAGCGCCGGGGCCGGACCTCGCGGCGCGCGCAGGCGTTCCGGTAAGCCTCGAAATTGGCCGGGAAACGATGCCGGAACTGGAGGGCGAGTCCCTTGCCCATGACGCCGACGCAGTTGACGGGATTGACGAGGGCCTGGCAACCGGAGTCGAAGATGTTGTCCTGGGTGAAACGGATCATGGCGCAACTCCTGGCAGAGGAAGATCGAAGAAGACCGGCTGCGCCCGGCTCACGGACGACCGGCGTCGGAAGCCAGCGTCCGGAAGGTTGCCGAGATGCGGGTCGCGCGGCGGCGCCGGCTTGCGTCCCGGTCGATGCCGTGCATGAACGCAGTGCGTGCGTCGCCGGCCAGCACCAGCACGGAGCGCCGCGGCAGCACTGCGACCTCGTCGCCGGGAAGCGCGTCGCGGGCGTAGGGGCGGACGGTGCGGCGGCGGAACTGCATCGGCCAGTCGTCGGCGAGCGAGAGTGACGCTACGACCGGCCCAAAATCGGCGTGGTCGGCGTGCATCCCGATGCCCTGGCCGGGGCGGTACTCGTTGACGATGCACTGCACCGGCAGCACGCCCCCGAACTGCGCCCGCAGCCGGTCGGCCATGACCGCGGCCCAGCGCGGGAACGGCGCGGCGGGGACCGGGCGGCTCGCGCCGCGGTAGTCGTAGCGCCAGCCGTAATGCTGCACCCGGCGGCTCAGCTCGGCGAGCCAGGGCGCCTCGCCGATGCGCTGGAGGATGCGGGCCTCCTCCGCCGGGGTGACGAAGTCGGGGACGATGAGCGCCCCCTGGGCGAAGACGCTCGTGGTGTCGCGGGTCATGCTCTCTCTCCCTGTGCAGGCGAACGCCCCGCAAGCGCTACTCTCCTTCTCCGGCGGCGGAGACGCGCCGGAGGACCATCGCGCCGGGGGACTCCAGGCCGTCTGCAAAAGGGGGGCCGGCGCGGATGCGCCGGCCCCAGTCGGGAGGGAGGAAGCGAAGGGATGACGGCGGATCGCTAGAACGGAATTCCGGAGCCGTCGTCGATGTCCGCCGGAGCGGCGGTGCCGGTGTCGCCCGCCGCGGCCGGGTCGGGCTGGGCCGGGGCGGCGTTGCCGTTGGGCTTGTCCAAAAACTGGACGCGTCCGCCGGGGACGAGCAGGATCTCGGTCGAGAACCGGTCGCCGTCCTCGTCCGGCTTCGACCAGCGCCGGGTCTGCAGCTTGCCGTCGATGTAGACCAGCCGGCCCTTGGTGGCGTGCTTCTGGAACATGTCGATCAGCCCGTCCTGGAAGGTGACGACGCGGTGCCATTCGGTCTTGTCGACCTTGTCGCCGGTCTGGCGATTTATGTAGCTCTCGTCGGTCGCGATGCTCAGATTGGCGACGCGGCCGCCGCTCATGAGCTGGTTGACGGTGACGTCGGCGCCGAGGCGGCCGATCAGCTCGACCCTGTTGAGTCCGAAAGCCATGGGGTATCTCCTTCATGGACTGGATGATGACGATGGGTGAAGAACGTCGGGGACCGGGACCACTCTCCCGAACCCCTTCGTTCACTCTCTAAAAGCCCTCCTCGAACTCCTCTCAGCCGCGCCGCTGCGCCGGGAACGGGCCGAGGAGGTCCGGGAGCGCCGCCTCGTGCAGCGCCTGCTCGAAGGGCGTGCGGTCGTCGAGGACCGCGACGCTGCGGTCGGGCAGCACCGAGTCCCGGTCGGGACAGCGGATCGCGCGGTCGTCCTCGCCGACCTCGCGGACGGTGTGGCGGTCGACCCCGATTTCCGCGAGCAGCGCGCTGCCGGTCGGGGGCTCGAAGTCGTAACCGGGATCGAATGGGGACAGGAACATGGGCGTTCTCCTTTGCCGATTGCCTCACCCGGCATCGGCGCGGGGGACCCTCTCCCTCCACCCCTGCCGGGCACTCGCCCGGCACGCGCTGCTCTCCACCTCTACGACCCGGAGGCGGCCCGGCGGATCGCGTCGAGCCGTTCGCAGGCTTCACGCGGCGACATCGATCCGAGATTGAGCACCGGGACGCCGTGGGCCTCGGCGATACGGATGGCCATCCCGGTACCACCGGTTGCTACGCCGCCCGGGCTCCAGCAAACCGCCGCATCGACCGGCCGATCGCACTTCTCGCCGAGCAGGATCGCGACGTTGCGCGCATGCAGTTTACGGACGGTCCGGGAGCAACGGTCCCACGCCGGGTGCAATCGGGCGGCGATGTCCATGCAGGCGGAGAGCTCGGACCGGGAGAGCGCGAGACAGTCCGGGCCATGATGTCCGTTGTAGCCGGGCCACGGCAGCCAGAGCGTCCGCTGGCCGGCCGGCGCGCCCGCCGCGAACGCGCTGTCGGCCCCCTCGGCGCCGCCCGTCGCAAGATGCGAACCGTTGCGTGCGAGCCACCCCGCGATCACTGTCATGTCGGCCAGCACCGAAGACGGCGTCGCGCGCGCCCCGATCCCGGCATAGGTCAGTATGGGCATGTTCGATTCCCCCGATGCGAATTCCCGCCGCGGCACCCTCCCGGCGCGCGGCTTCGCCCTTCGCTTGCTCTCCTCTTCCTCCCGAACGTGGCACTGGCGACCGGGGTCTTGATTCGCCGCGTGGCGGCGGGCATGGCTGTTGCATGGAGGATCGCGGACTCTTCAACGGGCGCGGGTTCAGGGCGCTCGCGCTGCTGTGGCTGCCGGCCGGGGTGGTGGCGCAGGCGCCGGTGCGGTTCGGACCGGAGACGGTGCCGCATGCGGGTCCCGGCCTGTCGGCGGCGATGCTGCCGATGCTGGCCGGTTCGCTGGTGCTCGTCGCGCCCTGCGGCCTGCCGCTGGCGCTCGGTTGCCGGCGCGTGTGGCGGCTCGGCTATCGGCGCGGGGCCGGCTGGGCCTGGATCGGGCTCGGCGCGGTCACCGTGGCGGCGTCGGTGGTGGCGGGGCTGCTCGGCCCGGTTGCGATCGCGGTCTATGCGGTGGTGCTCAGCCTGCCGGTGTGGGCCACATGGTGGTGGCTCGCGCACCGGGGCAGACGGCAGACGGCTGCGGGCCGGCTGCGCAGCAGGGCGGCGGGCAACGGCCGCGGATGACGTGCATCTGCCTCAGTGCCAGGCATTGCCGTCGGGATCGTCCTCCCCGGCGCGCATGGACCTGGCTGCAAGCGCGGTCCAGGCATCGTAGTCCAGCCCGAGGCGCCGGTTCAGCTTGTTGCAGATCTCTTCTGCGTCCGCGACGGACAGCGCGACCAGCGCCGTCGGCACATAACCGCTCATGCCCTCGATGACGATTCTGATCTGCTGGACCTCGTCCTCGATGTCGTAGGCGGGCACGAAACAATAATTGGGGTCGTCGGGCAGGGTCTGCGCGGTCATGGATGGATCTCCGTCGATCGGGTCGGTGCAAGGGCCGCCCGCGGGCCGGCAATACGCATGGCGGCGGGCGGCGTGTCGGCAATACGGATACGCGCCGGCGGCGGCGGGCGCCATGCCGGAAACGGGCTCTCCGGCCGGCGCCCTGCCGGCGGTACGTACAGGGGGCTCAGGCGGCGAGCGGCCAGCGTTCGAGGACGCGGTCGAGGACCTGGGCGGCGGGCGCGAACGCGCGGGCGCGGTACGAGACGATCTCGACCGTGCAGCCGATGCGCCTGAGCGCGCCGACATCGGTATCGGCCGGCCCCTCGATCTCGAGGCGGTCGGCGCCCATGATGCGCCGGCGCGCGAGCCGCCAGCCATTGGCAAGGGCGAGGGCCGAGCCCCGCCCCATGACCGCCTCGAAGGCCTCGGCGCCGGTCATGGCGAGGGCGCCGTCGAGGCCGAAGCTGGTGCGCACGGCCGCGACCTGTTCGGCATCGAGCACGCGCCCGATCAGCGCCTCGCCGGTATCGGTCGCAAGCCGGCGCACCCGCATGTTCTCGGCGGGCAGCCGGTCCCAGACGGGCAGCAGCAGGCCGGCGGCGAGCCAGAAACGGGATTCCCGGTGCGAGGGAAGCTCGGCGATCTCATGTTCCCAGATCGCCCGCCAGCGGGCTTCGTCGGCGCGGCGCCAGTTGGAGGCGTCGAGCTCGGCCCTTGCCATGGTCTCGCGGGTGGCGGGGCGGATGAGGCGGACGCGTTCCTGCACGCCGCCGTCGTCGAACATGCGCGAGGGCGCCGGCAGCAGCACGGCGGCGCGTTTCGAACGCGCGTTGACCGCGAGCCGGGGCTTGTCGTCGGGTCCGGGTTCGCGGGTGCCGATCGCGAGCGCGGTATCGGTATCGAGCGGTTCCAGCTTGTCGCGCCGCACGATCTCCACCAGCTCGGTGACGGCGCCCGTGCCGGGATGCTCGAAGAGGGTCTCCCGGCCGGCGATGGCGAGCGAATCGGCGCGCACGGTCTCGACCCCCACCTCGAAGCTGCCGGCCTCGATGGCCTGCTCGATGTTCTCCGCGATGCGGGCCTCCAGTTCGGCGAAGAGCTGGTTCTGCTCGTCGATGGGCAATGCCAGCAGCCGGTTCAGGAAGCGCGGCATCGGCGGCAGGTCCTCCTTGAGGTTGCCCTCGTGCACCAGCTTGAGGCCGGTCGCGTCCTCGAAACGGTCGAGCGACCAGCCCGGGATGTTGCCGCGCCAGAGCGCGATATAGAAACGGCGCAAGGCCGCCCTGGCGTAGATGCTCTCGAGATTGTCGCTCTCGCGGAAGAGCACCTGGTCGCCGCTGCCCATGGCGGTCTGGGAATCGCGCTGGCCCCGGGTGATGGCGCCCAGGCTGTCGAGTCTCCGCGCGATGGTGGCGATGAAGCGCCGCTCGCCCTTGACGTCGGTGGCGACGGGGCGGAACAGCGGCGCCGAGGCCTGGTGGGTCCTGTGGGTGCGCCCGAGCCCCTGGATCGCCTGGTCGGCGCGCCAGCCCGACTCCAGCAGGTAATGGATGCGCCGATCGGTGTTGGCGCATGAAAGATCGGCGTGGTAGCTGCGCCCGGTGCCACCGGCCATCGAGAACACCAGGATGCGCTTCTCGCGATCCATGAAGGCGGCGGTCTCGGCGAGGTTGGCCGACGCCGGCCGGCTGCGCAGCGCGAGACGCTCGCCGCGTGCATCGGCGATCCTCAGCACCCGGCGCGAGCGGCCGGTCACCTCGGCGACGGCCTCGTGCCCGAAATGCTGCACGATCTGGTCGAGGGCCGAGGGAACCGGCGGGAGCGCGGCGAGCTTCTCGATCAGCGCGTCGCGTTTGGCGACTGCCTCCCTGCAGAGCACGGGATTGCCGTCATCGTCGAACACCGGCCGCGAGAACAGGTTGCCGCCCTCGTCGGTGAACGGCTCCTGGAGCTGCACCGGGAAGGCGTGGGCCAGGAACTCGATGACGGTCTCCCGCGGGGTGAGGTCGACGGAGAGGTCGTCCCATTCGGAGGCCGGGATCTCGGCGATGCGCCGCTCCATCAGCGCCTCGCCGGTGGAGACCAGCTGGACCACCGCCGACCGCCCGGCGTCGAGATCGGCCTCGATCGCACGGATCAGGCTCGGGCACTTCATGGCGGTCAGAAGATGGCCGAAGAAGCGCTGCTTGGCGCCCTCGAAGGCCGACATGGCGGCGGCCTTGGCGTTCCGGTTCAGCGTGTCCTCGCCGTCGACGATGCCGGTCGCCTTGAGCGCCTCCTGGATGTTCCGGTGGATGACCTTGAAGGCGCCGGCATAGGCGTCGTAGATGCGCCGCTGTTCCGGCGTCAGCGGATGTTCGAGGGTCTCGACCTCGACCCCGTCGTAGGAAAGCGCCCTTGCCTGGTAGAGACCGAGGGCCTTCAGGTCGCGCGCGACCACCTCCATCGCGGCGACGCCGCCGGCTTCCATGGCGGTGACGAACTCGACCCGGGTCTCGAACGGCGTCTCGCCGGCGGCCCACAAGCCCAGCCGCCCAGCATAGGCGAGGCCGGGGACGGTGGTGGCGCCGGTCGCCGAGACGTAGGCGATGCGCGCGTCCGGCAGCGCGTTCTGGAGGCGCAGCCCGGCCCTCCCTTGCTGGGACGGCTTGACCTCGCCGCGGCTGCCCTTCGAGCCGGCGGCGTTGGCCATGGCATGGGCCTCGTCGAAGATCACCGCGCCGTCGAAGGCATGGCGGTCGTCCTCGTCCAATGAGCCGGCGAGCCAGGCGACGATCTGGTCGAGGCGCGAGGTCTTCCCCTGGCGGGCCGGCGAGCGCAGCGTCGCGTAGGTAGCGAAGAGGATACCCTCGGAGAGCGGGATCTCGGCCCCCTGGCGGAACCTGCCGAGCGCGATCACGTCGTCCTCGCGCCCGCCGAGCGCGCACCAGTCGCGCCGCGCGTCCTCGACCAGCTTGTCCGACTGCGAGAGCCAGAGGGCGCGCTTGCGGCCGCGCAGCCAGTGGTCGAGCACGATGGCGGCGACCTGCCGGCCCTTCCCCGCGCCGGTGCCGTCGCCCAGCATCCAGCCGCGCCGGAAGCGCACCGGCGCCGACAGCACCTCGCCGTCGTCGGTGACATCGGTGGGATCGGGACTGCCGTCATCGCCGTCGCCGTCCTCCTCCTCCGGGCAGCGCTGCACGGTCTCCCAGCCCGCACCGATCCGGTAGTCGGCGGCGAGATGGCGGGCGTGGGCTTCGCCCGCCAGCACGATGCTTTCGAGCTGGGCGTCGGACAGGAGCCCGTCCGCGACCACGCGGTCGGGCAGGATCGGCCGGTATGCCGGCACGGGATGCGGCACGGCGGCCATGGCGGCGGACTGCACCAGTGGGGTCGGATGCTCGACGGCGCCCGGCACCCGCACCGCGCCGGGTCGCCAGGGATCGTAGGGGCCGGCATTGGCCTCGGCAGGCGAGGCGCCGGCGCCGGCGTCAGGAACGCCGGTCTCGACGGCGAGCTCGGAGACGGGTCCCCAGTCATGGACGGTTGCGGGTGCGGCGGCGGAATCGGTGCCGGGGCGGCGCTTCGTGACCGGCGTGGCGAGCGGCTTGCCGAACAGGTCGCGGGCCGGGCCGGCCGGGATGGACCGGACGGGGTGCGGGCCGACCGGGAGTCTCGGCGGCACATGCGCGATGACGGCGTCGAGTAGCGCGCCGGCGTCGGCCGCGCGCGCCTCCCGGTCGACGTCGACTCCAGGCGCGGACGAGCGCTCGATCACGGTAAGCCGCGTGTCGAAGCCGGTGCCCCGCCTGGCATAGGCGCGGCCGTCGATCGCCATGGTGAAGACGGTGCGGGCGCCGCCCTCGACGGAATCGAAGGCGTCCCGCCAGGCGGCGTCGCCGGGGACGCAGTGGGCCGAGGTGATGGCGGCGAGACGGCCGCCCGGCGGCAGCATGGAAAATGCCGAGCGGAGATGGCGCAGATCCGCGTCGTGGCGGATGCGGTCGACGCCCGGCGTCGCGGAAAACGGCGGGTTCATCAGCACCACCGTCGGCCGGACGTCGTGGAGCCGGTCGGCGATGGCTTCCGCGTCGAAGGCGGTGACGGTCGCCTGGGGAAAGAGCCGGGTCAGGAGGCGGGCGCGGGTCTCTGCGTATTCGTTGAGATGCAGATGGCCAGGGGCTTGCGCTCCCATCGCGCATTCCGCCATGACCGCCAGCATGCCGGTGCCGGCGCTGGGTTCGAGCACGGTGTCGCCCGGCCGGATGGCGGCGGCCCGGAACGCGGCATAGGCGAGCGGCAGCGGCGTCGAGAACTGCTGCAGGCGGACCTGCTCGTCCGAGCGCTTCGTGTGCGAGGGTTCGAGCGCGGCGACGGCGTCGAGCATCGCGAGCATGGTGCGGGGGCCGTCCGCGCCGGCGCCCGCACGCTGGCGCATGGCCCGGCCGTAGCGCTGCACGAACAGAACGACGGCGGCTTCGGCGGCCTCGTAGGCGTCCTTCCAGACCCAGCCGCCCTCGGCGTCCGATGCGCCGAAGGCCCGGGTCATCGCATCCCGGAGGGTCGCGGCATCGAGCGGCCGGCCGGCCTCCAGGACCGGCTGCAGACTCCGGGCCGCGGCGAACAGGGCATCGCCCGCGACCGGACGGGCCGGCGACGCGGGCGGGTCGATGGCGGACGCGGGAAGGGGTGGACGCGCGTGCGCGTCCGGCGCCTGATGGGCGTCGAGCATGGCGATCTCCGTGCTGGAAGGGCGTGAAGCGGCGCGGGCGTGGGACGGGATCTCCCGCGACGGCCCGCCGGACTGCCCGGGGCCGGCTGGCCGGACTCCGGCCGGCGCAAGGCTCGGCGGGGGAACCGGGCGGGAGCCCGACGCGGCGTGTGGATTCAGGAAGGTGGGGGCGGGCTCAGGCGGGCCGCGTCAGCCGAAGCGTTCGCCTTCGGCCGTGAAGGACGAGCCATTCACGGCGATCGCCTCGTCGACGACGGCGTCCGAGGTCTGGTGCTCGTACTCGCACCGGAGCTGGCGGTAGAGCCAGCGCGCCAGGTCGCGCAGCGCCTCTATCAAGGCGTCTTCGGCATCGTCCGTCGGCGGCTGCCAGGTCGGGCTGTCGCGCTCGACCTCGATCGCCATGCAATACTCGTGGCAATGGCGGCCCTGCTGCCGGACCGTGGCATGCAATTGGAAAAAGTTGCTTCTCTGCGCGGCCAACAACCGATCCGCGATGCGGTGTAGCTCCGTGTCGTTCGGTGCGTGGGCGCGGATGCCCTTGGCGCCGCCGCGGGCATGGCCGTACTGGCCGGCGAAACTCGCACCGTCGCCCTGATTGCCAAAACCGGTGAAGAAGAGTCGCGGTTTGTCGCGGGTTCCGCCGCCATAGAGGCGCACCGGGCTGGTGGTGAGTGTCACGCCGAGGATTCGGCAGATGGTCTCGAAGTCCTCGAACACGAAGTCGTACCATTCGTCGTGGAGACCAACCTCGCGATACCAGGACCGGGCGGCATCCTTCGCGTGGTCCGAAAGTTCGTCGATGCCGTAAACGACGGTCTCGATAATCCTGGGCATGATCAGCACTCCTCCGAGGCAATGGGCACGAACCGGACGGCTTCGCGGATGCGCCGCCGGGCAACCCGGTCGTGGTCCGGATTTGCGCGGGACCAGCGGGCGGGCTTGCGCGAGAACCAGGCGCCGGAATCCGCGACATGGCCGTCGCTCCAGGCGACGAAATGGTTGCCGGCCGAGATCGCCCAGGTTCCGGAGGGCGCGCCGTCCAGGAAGGTTCCGAGCGTGACGGCGCGGACGTCGAAGGGAAGCCCGGCGAAGATGCGCCGCCATTGCGACACGAGGCGCGCATAGCGGCGTTCGCAGTACTTCGGGTGCCGGATCGCGTAGTCCGGCGCCCAGCCGAACTCCCCGAGCGCGGCCGCGAGCTCGTCCATGAAGACGCCGTTGACGGCGTGCCGGTCGAACAGGCGGCGGATGACGGCGCCGGCCCGATGCGTGGGGACGCCGGCGATCGCGGAGATGGCCGACGGGCCGCACTTGACGGCGCGGCCGGTGATCCTGTGAAGCATGACGGGTCCTTCCTGCGTCGTGCGAGTCCGGGATGCGGGGATGGCGGAGGAGGCCGCTCAATGGCGGGCAGGTCGGGCGGCGGGCGCGTGACCCGCGCGCGTCCCGGCGCGTCAGAGCAGGCCGCGCGCCTGGAAGCTGACCGAGCCGGTGGGCGTGACGACGACGTGGTCGAGCAGCGTGACGTCGATCGTCTTGAGCGCGTCGCGCATGCGGCCGGTCATGTCGATGTCGGCCCTGGACGGTTCCGGGTCGGTCGAAGGGTGGTCATGGACCGCGAGGACCGCGCTGGCCTGAAGCTCCAGCGCCCGCACGCAGATCTCCCGGGGATATACCGGGGTGTGGCAGACGGAGCCTTTCTGGTGGCATTCGTCGGCGATGAGCCGATTCTTGCGATCGAGGTAAAGCAGGTGGAACTCCTCGACCTCGCGGTGGCCCGCGAGCGTGCGGCAATACTCGATCACCTTGTCGTAGTTGCCGAATGACGGGCGCACGGTGTCCGGCACCTCGGCGCGCGCCATGCGGATGCCGAGCGCCTCGGCGGTCTTGATGGCGGCGATGGCGTCCTCGCTGACGCCGGGCACCGTGCGCAGCCGGTCGGGCCGGGCGGCGAGGACGCGCGGCGCGGTGCCGAAGAGGTTCAGCAGGTCGGCGGCGAGCGCACCCGCATCGCTGGCCCGCCTGCGCCCGGACAGCAGCAGTTCCAGCAACTCGCGGTCGTCGACGGCCTCACGCCCGGCGCGCAGGAACCGGGCCTGGAGCCGGCGGCTGGCGGCGTCCCGGACCGGGGCCTGCCCCGGACTCCGATCCGGGGCCGGCGGTGCGGGCATGTCGAAAAGGGCCATGTCGCGGAAGCCCAGTTCGGGGGCGTCGAGAGGCGTCATTCGAGGTCTCCCATGTCGGGTCGGAAACGAAAGCGCCCCGCCCCGGGGACGACCGGGGCGGGGCGAATTGCGGTGCGGGAAATGCCGTCAGGCGCTGGCGGCGCTCCCGGTCCGGGATCGCTCGGCGGCGGCGTCGAGCTCGGGTCCGAATTCGACGATGCGCCCCGCGGCCCGTGCGGCTTCGGCGTACACGCCGATGGCGTGTTTGGGACGGAAATACAGGTCGCGCTCGATGCCGAGGCCCATGAGTCCGCGAAATTCCGCGATCTCGCGGATGCCGATGTCGCCCAGTTCCGGGAAGCCCATGACGAGATCGGCGAGCCCGAATCCGTAGTCGTCGGGGTGGTCCGGATCGAGTTCGGTGAGCAGCCAGGTTCCCGCCCCGGTAGGATTGAACAGCCTCACGACGGGCTTGTGATCGGCCCCGCGGCGTGCGCCGTTGGCGAGCAGCTTCTCGCGCTGTGCCCTGGTGAATAGTTTCATCACCGACACCCCGTCAGTGGGACACGGCGCACGGCGCCGGACCGGCGAGGCCGAGCTCGACCGCGACGTTTCCGCCGTCGACGGTGATCGTTACCGCGCGGTCGGGCGGCATCAGCCAGAGCAGGTCGGTCCAGACGGCATCGGCGATGGCGCGCTTCTGCGCCTCGTCGGTGGGCCCGGCCGGTGCGGGCGGGAGCGGGGCGGCAGCAGGGATGGGGGTTGGAGCGGGTTTCATGGGGGGTCTCCCGTGGCTGGATGCGGAGGCGCGGAGGACCGGGTCGCTCCCGGGCCCCCGCCCTCTTCGTCCTGACGACGGCCGGCCACCGCTCCGGGCGGAGCGGCGACGGGTTCGCGATGGATGGATTGCCGGGGGCGTGAGGCCGGCGGCGGGCTCAGTCGACGATGCGAATCCTGGCCTTGCCGCCGGTAACTTCGACACGCGGTCTCCCGTCGGGTCCGACGGAAACCGTCACCAGCGGCTTGTTGGCGGGCGGATGCGGCGGATCGCGAACCTCGCTGGTAACCGTGCCGGCTTCGGTTGCGATGCGGACCAGGACCCTGCCGCCGGAGACGTCGACGGCGCCCGGCGGAACGGGACCGGTCAGTGTGACCACCGGCGGCTCGCCGCGTTCGGCAAATCGGTCCGGCACCGGCAGCGCGGCGTCCCCCCACGGGTCGGCATCGGCGCCCTCGCAACAGGCATCGACGTAGGAATCGCTGACATGGCCGCTTGATTTCCAGCCCGCGGGATCCTCGTTGGCGGCCTCGATGGCTTTCTCCAATGCCTGTTCGAGGGTGGCGGCCTCGACGGTGACGGTGTTGGCGACGTGGGTCGAATACCCGACCTGAACCGTGAACGGACGGGTCATGACGCGGCCTCCACGGCATCGCGCAGGGTGACCCGGACCTCGGGCCGGGCTATGGAAATCTCCACCGGCCGGCCGGGTGGCACGAGCCAGAACAGCTCGCGGCGCACCGCCTCGGCGATCGAGGCGATTCTGGCCTCGTCATCGGAGGCGAGCAGCCTCATCGATATGTGGAGGGCTTCCTGATCGAAGCGGTCGCGCTGGGTTTCCCAGGAATCCGAATCGGCGTCGTCCGAGGCCGAGAAGAAGCCGGCGCGCAGCAGTTCCGCGAGCT
Organism: Alphaproteobacteria bacterium; assembly: GCA_965262755.1. GTDB lineage: Bacteria > Pseudomonadota > Alphaproteobacteria > UBA828 > UBA828 > WTGU01. The sequence continues at coordinate 5,726,695 of OZ253557.1, forward strand.
GGTGCGGCTGCAGCCCGCTCTCGGCGGTCACCAGCGGCAGGGCCTCGGCGACCCAGGACCAGGTCTCGCCGGCAAAGGCGACGTCGGCCGGGATCTCGAAACTGCGGACCGGCCCGCGCAGCGGCCGGACGGCGAGGTCGATCCGGATCGTCTCGGGCCGGGGCGGCAAGGCGGCGGCGGAGTGTCCCGTCCGTTCCGGCAGCGGGAAGTCCTCGAGCGGGTACTCCTTGCCGCCGATTGCGAGGTGGGCGGTGATTTCGGAGACCCTGTCGAGACCGTCATACCAGTCGTAGCCGGCAAGCCGGCGGTCGGTCTCGAAGAGGCTGGTCGCCATGCCGGCCCGCTCCGCGGCGCGAAAGAAGGCCTGGGCCGCGGGGGGTTCCGGGTCGACGTCCATGACCAGGGCGCCATGGCCGGGGACGGCGAGCTTCGGCGGTTCGCGCCAGTCGTCGACATGCGCGGTGGCGGGCCGCCAGGGACGCAGCACGGCCGGCGGCGGCGCGATGTCGATGCGGGCCTCCCGTGCCCGTTTCCAGTCCTCGAAGGCGGGACGCGGATCCGGGCTCGCGGCCATGGCGCGGTAGATGGCCAGGCGCGCGGCGTCGCGCATCTCCTTCAGGAAGTCGTTCTCGACGGCTTCCTTCCGGGCCGGCAGCACCAGCTCCAGATCGGGGCAGTCGCCGATATCGGCGCGGACCGACCAGATGCCGGCGTGGACGCTCTCGACCGTGGGGAGGCGTACCGGCAGGGTCAGGCCGTGGAAGTTGAGGTCCGGGTCGTTGTAGCCGCGATGGCGGTCGCGGAAGACGCCGAAAGCGAGGCCCCGCCAGGGTTCGGCGTGCACCGCGCCGTCGAGGAAGGCCCGGCGGTCGAGCTGTTCGCTGACGACGTTCGTCTCGTCGCCGGGCTCGGTGGGGGCGATGCCCTCGAAGAAGACCGGCAACGGGTAATGCCGGGCGGCATTCTCGGCCGCATTTCGGATCGCGGCGGCGGTTTCGGTGGCCTCGAACGATATCGACGTCCCGTGCGGAAACGGCGCGCGATCGTCGGGATGGACTTCGGCCTCGGCTTCGCCCAGGAAATGTTCCGGGGCGAGATCGACGCGCCAGCCGGGGATGGTGCTGCCATCCGGCGAGCGCGGCCGCGACGACACGGTGCAGCCGCGGCGCGACAGGCTGGCGAAGCCAAAGCCGGCAGCGTCCTCGCGGCGGACCAGGTCGTCGGACCAGCCGTTCTCGCCGAAGCTCAAGAGGACGGCGGGATCGACGATGCCGCTGCCGTCGTCCGCGATGGTGACGGAGAAACCGGGCTCGCCGGACGGCGGCTCGGCGGGCGGGCCGACGGCGATCCGCACCCGCGTGGCGCCGGCGCGACGGCTGTTCTGCAACGCCTCCGTCATGACATCCGAAAGCGTGCTGGCGTAAATCCTCGTGACGCGGCGAATGGCGCTGTCGTGGATGCGGGCGCGGATCGTCCCGGGGGGCGTACTGGCAATCTGGGTCATGCGTGGACCTCCGTGAAAGGTGTGGAAACGGAAACGCCCCGCCCGGCCTGCCCCCCGGCTCGGGGGCTGGGGCAGGCGCCCTGTGAGCCGGGGGCGATATGCGGGGCGTTGGGAGGCTCCGGAGAGCGGTCAGTGAACGCGGCGCAAGAACTCGGGGATTTCCAGCGGATCCGGAGCCGCGTCGCGGCCGTTGATGTGCGAAGGCGGCATCCCGTCGGCCGCCCCGGGGGCGTCCTCCGGGATTGCCGTATCGGCGGTCGCGGCAATCCCGCCGTCATCACCGGCATCGTTGCCGTCATCGGCGGCGGCGGGACCGGGCTCCGGTGCGGAATCACCGTTGCCGTCGCCTTCGGCGTTGGGGGCGGCGCGTGCGGCCTCCGCTTCGGCCACCGGCTCCGGACCGGAGGCATCGGCCACCTGCTCCGGTGCGGCTTCCACGGCATCGTCCGCCTCGTCGTCGACCCGGCCGGTGTCGAAGGCCGCGAAGCCGGGCGGCACCCAGGCGAGCGCGGCGGCGTGCATCTCGGCGCTGAGGCCGAGCGGCGGATCGCCGGCGGCGAAGGCCTGCTCCATCGCCTTCGCGAGGTCGGGCTTCTTGTTCTTCGACCGCGCGGACGCCCAGGCGGGGCTCAATACCGAACGGGCGATCTCCAGAATCCGGCCCTTGTTGATGCGCGACCACAGCATGTCCGCGGTCGGGCGAACGTGCTTCGCGAAGTCGATGTCGAGCCGGGCGACCGTGGCCTCCAGCTCGGGACAGGCCTGGGGCTCGAAGGCCAGCTGCCCCTTGACCGTCCGCGCGACGCAGGCGGCGAAGAGCGCCTGTTTCTCGCCCTGCGGGAGCGCGCGGAGCGCCGCGAAGGACTCGCCGTCGTCCTCGATCGCGAGCCAGTCGAAGCTGAGACCGGAGCGGTCCTCCAGCATCGCCTCGCCCGGGCTCCAGGCGGCGAAGTCCTTGTCGTTCATGCGCACGGTCGGACGGTCGGCGGTCTCGCGGATCGCGATGTCGAGCGCGTGCGACCTGTAGCCGTCGGTGAAGACCGAGCGGCCGAGCTGGAACAGCATGAGGTCGAAGGACGCCTCGAAGTCCCCGGCGAGCTTCGCCTTCACCAGCGCGGTGCGGACCGAGCGGAGATCGTCGGCAAGGCCGATGCCGACGCCGGCCTCCTTGCGCGCCTCGGCCTCGCGGTCCTTCGGCAGGGTCATGGGAGCGGACATCGCAGGTCCGGCGATGCGGCCGGTATCGGCCCCGGTCTCGATCCCGGCGGTATTGGCGCTGCCGCCATCGCCGGCACCGGTCTGGGCGGCGCCGGACTCCGCTGCCGTCTCCTTCGGCATGTCCTCGGGCCGGACCAGCCCGTCGATGACCTGGAGCGTGCCGTCGCGCGCGATGGTGGCGATGCAGCCGGCGATCCCGAAATCCTCGCGCCTGTAGACGGCGCGGGCCTCGATCCCGCCCTCGATCTCGTCGAGGCGTTCCTCGATGCCTTCGGCCTCGCGGACCAGTTCCTCGGTCCAGTCATCGTCGTCGAGCTCCGCGAGGACGCCCTGGCGGGCTTCCAGCTTCTCGATCTCGGCCTGCTCTTCCGGCGTGCGCCCGGCGGGCTCGGGATGGATGCGGCCGTAGCGGGCCGTTGTGTTCCAGTCGACCTCGACCATGGCCGTGGCCCACTTCCAGCGGGTCTCGATCTCGTCCTTGAAGATGCACAGCTTCTCCATGGCGAGGTTGTTCAGAAGCGCCGGGTCGTCGAACCAGACCGCGCTGTCGTCGTCCCTGGAGAAGAGATCGCGCAGCACCTTGCCGCCCGCGGCCTCGTAGTCCTCGACACCGACGAATTTGGCGACGGCGGAGGTGCCGGGCACGCGCTCATCGGTGAGCAGCCGCTTCACCTGCCAGGCGGAGGGCCGGTAGCCCTGCCCCGCGACCTGCTCCCAGGCCGCCATCTGGCGGACGTGGTCGGTGGTGACGGAGAAGGCCTTCAGCACTTCCAGGTCGATCTCGCCTGTGCGATAGGCGTCAAGCAGGTCCGGCGCCACGTTGCCGAGGCGGAGGCGCTGTTCGACCAGGCGTTCCGTCGTGCCGAAGCGCGCGGCGATCACGGCGACGGAGAGGCCGGCGTCGGCGAGCTTGGTGAACGCGACGACCTGGTCTGCCGGCGACATGGCGATGCGGACGACGTTCTCCGCCAGCGACAGCTCGCCCGCCATGTCCGGGTCGGCGGCGACCAGGCAGGGCACCGGGTGGTCGGGATCGATCGTGCCGTCCTCGGCCAGCGCCTTCATGGCCGCGAGGCGGCGGCCGCCGGCGACCACGGCCCAGGCGCCGGCATCGGCGGGACCGTCGATGCGGACGACCAGGTTCTCCAGGAGGCCATGGGCGGCGATGGAGGCCTTCATCTCGGCCTCGGCGACCGGATCGGCCGGCGTCTTGCGTACGTTCTCGGGCGCAAGCGCCAGCCGGGAGAGCGGAAGCTCCCGGATCAGCGGTTCGTGCGGGGGTGCGATGTGATTCATGCGAATCTCCCTCGATTTGGGCTGGACATGGATGGAACGGACGCGGCGGAGACGGCCTCTCCGGCCGTCCCGCGCCCGCCCCGGCCCGGCCCGGCTCCGCCTCCGGGCGGGGCTCTGGCGGGCTATGGGCCGCGATTGCGGGACGGCGGCGGGCGTTGGCCGGGCGGCGGCCGCGTTGCGGAAATCCGGACGAGGCGGCGTTCCCGGCGTTGCGTCGGCTCGGACGTCGCCGGTCCGGTGGAGGATGAGCGGCCGATCGCGCCTGGCGATGTTCATCGGCTCTAACCGGCGGATGATCCGGTTGGAGCTGACGGCGAAGGCGCTTCCGGCGGCGATCACGCGGTCCCGGTGACGGGCTTCATCGTGAAGCTGCACTCGACATCGCAGTCGGCGCAGATCGCGGCGGCGTCATAGGTGCTGTGAAGTTCCCAACGCTGGGCTGGTGTATCCCAGCACGCCCAGGCATCCACCCGGACGGCGGTTCCGCCGCAGATATTGCAGACCGGTTGCAGCGGCGGGCCCGCTGCCAGGGCCGTGCGGGCGGAGTCCGCGAGTCGCTTGACGCGGGCGCGAACGGAGCCGCCGGGCGCGTCCGTGCACATGGCCTCGTGAAGTTGGTCGAGGCCGAGCATGACGGCTTCCAGCGCGGGGCGAAGGTCGGGCTCGCCGCCGTGTTCCCCGTCGAGCATTGCGGCGCCGCCGCAACCTTCCTCGGGGCAGTCGCCGGCGGGCATGACGTCGCCGGGAAGCACGCGCTCGTGGAGATGGCGGAACTCCAGCGTGTCCTCGACCGGTCCCTGCCAGCCGCAATCCTGGCATGTGGCGGTCTGTGTCCGGGCCATGGGGGTCCTCCTCGTGTTGCCGGGAAATTGTCGGGGCGGGCGGGGTTGGAACCCGCGATGCCGGTTGTTCCAGCCGGCTCCGGGCGGGGCTCTGGCGGGCGGCCGTGCTGCGGGAATGCGGATCGGGCGGCGTTCATCGCGGCGCCCCGGCTCGGACGTCGCCGGTCCCCGGGGCGAAACTCAAGGCTCGATCTGGATGCGCTCGCCCCAGGGTTCGCGGTTCCAGTCGCCGGGAGGCTCCGCGTAATTTGCCCAGACGACATCGAAGGCCGGCTCGGTATCGGGGTAGCTCGAGCACAGCATGTCGGTGAGGTAGAGGCAGACGCCCGGCCGGATGTCGTGCTCTTCGAGCCAGGCGAAGCCCGGCCGGAAGTCGGTGCCGCCCCTGCCCTTGACCGTGATCTCGTCGGGAAGGTCCGAGGCGGCGTATTCGGCGGCGTCCTGCACCGCGGCGTCGACCTGCAGGAGGATGACGCGTTCCGGCTGAAGCTCGGTGGCGATCTCGCGAAGCTCGGTCCAGAACGCCGCCAGGGTGGCCGCCGGCAGCGAGCCCGAGGTGTCGACGATGACGGCGATCGTGTCGATGCCCTCGGAGCGGATCGAGGGCAGGTAGAGGCCCGAGTCGATGAAACGCCGGTTGGGCAGGCTCCAGCTGTAATCGCGCTTTGCGGCGTCGGTCATGTAGCGGCGGAGAAGCGAGCGCCAGTCGACGGTGCTCGCATGGGCCCCCCGGACCGTCTCCTCGACGGCGCCCGGCAGCTTGCCCTGGGCCTTGGCGAGGCTCGCCGCCTGGTGCATGGCTTCGTCCCAGGCTTGTTCCTCTTCGGCGACATCGGCCGGAGACGGGCCGGCGCCGCGCTGCCCACCACCAGCGGGCGCGTCCATGACTTCGCCGGTGCCGGCGGGGTCGCAGCTCGGCGGGGCGTCGGACCCATTGTCGGCACCCTGGTCGTCGCCGTCCTGCGGATCGCTGTCGCCGGACCCGTCGTCGGACCCGCCGGAATCATTGTCGCCGCCGGGGTCGTCGGACCCGCCGGAATCATCGTCGCCGCCGGAGCCGGTGGAGGGTTGTGAATCCGGCGCGCCGGCATCTCCGCCGCCGGACGGCGCGTTGCCCTCGCTGTCACCGTCACCATCACCGGGGTCCGGCTCCGGCAGGCGGTCATAGGCCTGCTCGACGCTGATCCCGTCCCAGGCTTCCGCATCGGCCGGCAGGGTGAACCCGGCGTCCCTCAGCAGGCCGTGGGTCACCAGCTGCGAGGCACGCTGCCAGCGGTCGGGATCGCGCGCGCCCCGGCGGGTGTGGTGCTTGAGGGCGCAGGCCAGCACCACCCGCGCCATGGCGGTCTCGATGACATGGGCGTCGGTCTCCGCGATCCACCGGGGGGAATAGCGGATCTCCCGCCCGTCGCTGGCCACGGTCTCGCGGCTGGCGTCGGCGCGGATCGGCAGCCTGAGCGCCAGGCTGCCGAAGAAGGGCTGCTCGCGCAGCAATGCGGACACGCAATCGCTGACGCGCCGCGCGGATTCGCTCTGGACCCGGGCGCTCATCACGCGGTCTTCCTATCGGGCTCGGCCGCGGTCCCGGCCGCCGGCCCGAAATACCCCGCGAACTGTTCCATCAGCGCGTCGGCGTCGCGCTTCACGCGGGCGCGGGCGGCGGGGTCGAAAGCCCGCGACGGGCGAAGCGAATCCGGCTCGACGGAGGCGATCTTCTCCTTCAGCTGCTCGCAGAGGCGGGCCAGGGTGTCGTCGCCGAAGATGTTTAGCCGCGGCACCACGTCGACCAGGCCGCGGATGTTCTCGATCATGGAATCGCGGAACACCAGCGGCTTGCCTTCGCCGTCCTCCTGGAGACGCTCCGAGACCCGCTCGACGGCCTCGCCGAGACGCCGGTAGAGATCGCCGACGGCATCGTGCAGACGTTCCTCGACCTGGTGCTCGATGTCGCGCTTGACCCGGTCGGTGTCGTCACTGGCGAGCTTCGCCATGAAGTGGTCGGCGTCCGGCACCGGGGTGATGCGGTAGCGGATCCCGAACTTGCCCTGCAGCGCGTCCTTCGAGGGATAGTCCTCGATGCGGAAGAGCTTGCCGAGATCGAGCCGGGCCTGGTCGATGTTGTCCTCGTAGTCCTCGATGAAGCGGGCGCGCTCGCGCACCATGCGCTCGCTGAGCCCGTCGAGCAGCGCCATGTAGTGCTCGTAGTTGGAGACCGTGAGCAGCCGGCTGCCCTGGTCGTCCCAGGGCAGGGTCTGCTCGTAGTGCGAACTACGGGCCTTGCTCATGGTGGCGGTGAGGGCGGCGAAGGCGGCCTTCGGCAGCAGGCACTTGTTGTAGCGCCCGGCGCTGGCGGAGGCCTCGTGGTGGACGGCGACGTGGTTGCTCGCCTTGCGGTCGTACTGCCGGCCCGACCAGGCGCTGATGCGCAAGGACACCAGCATGGCGTCGTGGGTGAGGTTCATGGTGTGGTTCTCCCAAAGTCGCGGGTTACTGGGTCCGGGCGGCGGCCCAGCGGATGAAGGCGGGTGAGCGCTGCAGGTCCGGGTCGCGGCGGATGCAGGAGCCGACCAGGAACTCGCCGACCTCGCGGCGCAGGCGCTGGGCATAGGTGACGATGGCGCCGAGATTGATGTCGTCGGCCATGCGGTAGAGCGAGCCGCAGAGCGCGATCAGCGCGCTGGCGTTCTCCGGCACCACGGCGTTCTCGGGATCGTCGATGACCGCCCGGGGATGGGGCAGCTCGCGCCAGACCTTCAGAAATGCGGAAAACTCGACCGCGGCGGCTTCGCCCACGGTGCCCCGGAAGAGGGCGCGTTCGACGGACGGATCGAGACCGTTCCGCCGGTTCACGATGTTGGAAACCATCTCCCAGGTGCGAGGGCAGCAAAAAGCTTTCTCGCGGGACTGGGGATCGAACAGGTGCAGCATGTCGGGGCGCATCTGGATGTAGAACAGGACCTCGGCCGAAATTCCGTTCGCCGCCCCCCAGGCAAGCCAGTCCTGGGCATCGACCTTGATCTCCAGATGGACGAAGCGGGATGCCAGCGGCGTCGGCATGCGATGCACGACGCCCCGGTCCGACTCCCGGTTGCCGCAGGCGATGAGCGATGCGCCCTCGGGCAGCTCGTATTCGCCGACCTTCCGGTCGAGGACGAGCTGATAGAGCGCGGCCTGCACCATCGGCACCGCCGACGGCAGCTCTTCCAGGTTGATGAGCCAGCGGCCGGGATCGTCGGCGGGCGGCAGGAAGGCCGGCGGCGCCCAGCGGGTGCGGTCGGCACTGTCGCGCCAGGGGATGCCGCGGAGATCGACGGGGTCGAGCAGGAGCGCCCGGACGTCGACATACTGGCGGCCGGCGTCGGCGGCGACCTGCTGGGCGATCATCGATTTTGCCGTGCCGGGCGGTCCCCATACCAGGGTCGGCTGGCGGGCCTCGACCAGGAGCGCGAGTGTGGCGGCGAGTTCGCTCGGGCGCAGCGTGTAGTCGGCGGAAACGGGGTCGGGGTCGGTCATCGGCGTGCTCCGGAATGGCTGGACGGCGGCGCGGGCACCCTCCGGGCGCCCGGCCTTCGCCCCGTCGGCAGCCGAACACCCGCTCCGTCCGGCGTGCAGGCCTGCTTCCGGAGACGCCGGCAATGCTGGATGCGTCACCCCGCCGGATGTCTGCCAGGCCGCGCCTTACGCAGGCCGACGGACACACCATCGAAGGAGAGGAAAATGGATCAATGGGATCGGGAACTGGCGAAAGCCGGGATCCAGATGGCCGGCGCCGCCGGGAAGGGAATGGGCAATGTGATGGTCGCCGTGATCGACGGGCTGATCGAGAAGGGCGTGTTCTCGATCGAGGAGGTCCGCGACATGCTCGACAGGCTCGAGGCGACGGTGAGACGCGCCGAGGGCGAGATCGAGGGAGACCTGGCGGAGGAAGCGGAAGTGGCGGCGACCGTGGCGATCGTCGACCACCTCCGCGACATCCTGATTTCAGAGGGAAGGCCCGGCCGGACGGCGTCGTGACCGGAGCGGGCACGTTGGCCGACCGGGCCGGGTTGTCTGGCGCGACGGGAGCCGGGAGCCGCTGCCGCTCGATCTGGCGCCGACGAAGGCGCGGCTGAAGGGCCACGGCGTTCGGCTGTCGCTGCGCTACGCCTTCTGAGGATTCGGCGCAGCCGTCGGGCGCGGGTCCGACCCTGTCATCTAACCGACCCGGGATGCCCGTGCGGCATGCCGGGCGCGGGACGGGGCTTGCGCGCCGCGAGCCGGCGGCGCAGGGTCGGTCGCAATCCCGGACAGGGCGCTGCCGGTCGGCGCGCCCGCCTGGGAAGGCGGATGTCCCGGGCGAGGATTCGGGGCGAGGAAAGCGGACAGAGCGGCTTGGCGACCTTCGCATCGTACGACATCGAGCACGCGGTCGGAGAAAGCTCTTATCTGCGGGGGTTGGACTATTTCCGGCGCGGCATGGTGCGTTCGGTCGAGTTCGGTCCGCACGGCCGGCTCTACGGCGAGGTTTCGGGCAGCGAGCCCAAACCCTATTCGGTCGTGGCCAGATACGAATCCGGCAGCGGCGACAGGCTCGTTCCGGTCGAGGGGCATTGCTCCTGCCCGGTCGGCCACAACTGCAAGCACACGGCCGCCGTGCTGCTGGCCGCCCGGCATGTTTCGGCGGAAGCGCCCGACAGCGCCGCCGGGAGCGTCCACGAGAGCGTGTCCCGGGACGTGCGCCGCTGGCTGGACGACTGGCCCGGCGCGGCCCCGGCCAAACCGGACGCCGGCCCGGCCGGTTTGCCCGAGCCCGGCCGGGACCACTTGTTCTACGTCATCCACCGCGATGCGACGGGCGGAATGCGCATCGATCCCTACCGCGCCTACATGAAGAAGGACGGCACGATCGGCCGGAATTTCCGGGAGTATCGCGAGGGAACGGCGTCCGCACAGCGCAAGTTCCTGACCCCGGAAGACGCCGCATTTCTCGGTCGGCTCGGCTATTACCAGGGGGACATCTGGCCGCGTCGCTACGAGTGGCCAGACGGGGACGAACTGGTCGGGCTGGTCCGCGGGATCGTCGAGACCGGGCGCGCGCGGGCCGACGACATCCGTGGCATGGCGCTTTCGTGGTCGGAGCCGCGGCGCTGCGCGCTCGCCTGGGAGGTTGGCGAGGGCGGCCGGCAGCAGGTCGCGGCGCGGGACGATGCGGGTTCGCCGCTGACGCTGCTGCCCTTCCCGACGCCGTTGTTCCTGGATCCGCAGACCGGCGAAATCGGCATCCCGGAAACCGGGCTGCCGGCGCGGCTGGCGTCCTGGTTCGCGGCCGCGCCGCCGGTCGAGCGCGGGTCGATCCATGCGGTCGCGGGGAAACTGTCCCGTGTCGGCCAGCACGCACGGGTGCCGCCGCTTCATCGGATTGAGGAACGCGGCGATGTCGTGCCGGAGCCGGTGCTCGGGCTCTTCGGCTGCGAGCACAGGGCGGTGCGACATGCCTACGACGGCAGGCGGATCGTCGAGGTGGGCGGCGGCGATGTCCTGGTCTATCCCTGCGCCCGGCTTGAGATCGCGTACCCCGGTGCCGGGAACCGGGTGCGGGTCGGACGGGGAGACGACATCGCGGCGAAGGGGGGCGAGGGCTTTGCGGTCATCCGGCGCGACCGCGCGCGCGAGGAGGGGTTCCTGGAAATCCTGCGGGAAGCGGGAATGCCCCACGCCTGGAAGAATCGGGAGCTGCTGCGTTACCACCGGGGTCTGCCGCCCGAACTGCGGGACGCCGAAGTCGTGTTCCCGCCGCTCGACGACGGGGAGGACGAGGGGGCGGGCCTGGGGTTCGCGGTTCGGGCGGTTCCGTGGCTGCGGGCCCAGGGCTGGCGTATCGAGGTCGACGATTCATGGCCGTTCCAGCTGCACGAAGGGCCGGTCGCGTTCTCGACTTCGCTAGAAGCCGACGATACGGACTGGTTCTCGCTTCGCCTCTCGCTGGAGGCGGACGGCCGGAAGTTCGATGTCGGACCGATCGTGCTCCAGCTCGTCGAGGAGCTTCCGGTCGACCCATGGGGCCGGCTGGAAGAAGGCTTCGATATCGAGAGCCATCTGGCCGGCAAAACCTTCCACGCACGGCTCGATGACGGCAGCTGGGTCGCCCTGGACGGTTCCCGCTTCGCGCGATTCGCCGAGGCGTTCCTGGAAGCGCAGGGGCTACTGGACTTCCACCGGGCCGATGCGGGCCGGCTGTTCGAGCTGGCGGAGGCTCTGGAAGGCTGCGGCGCGCCGTGGACCGGCGGGCGGGAGATCCTCGATCTCGGGGCCCGGTTGAGGGCGCTCGCCGAGACGCCGGAGCTGGCTCCGCCCGCCACGCTGAAGGGCGAGCTGCGTCCCTACCAGCGCACCGGCTACGGCTGGCTGAAGGCGCTCTCGGAGAGCGGTTTCGGCGGGGTGCTGGCCGACGACATGGGGCTCGGCAAGACCGTGCAGACCCTCGCTCTGCTGGCGCACCGGCATCTGGAGGAGAAGGTGGAGCGCCCGAGCCTGCTGGTGGTGCCGACCAGCTTGGTCGGCAACTGGCGGCGCGAGGCGGCGCGCTTCGTGCCGGACCTGAAGCTGCTGGTGCTGCACGGCCCCGACCGGCGGCGGCGCTTCCCGGAAATCCCCGATCACCATCTGGTCGTCACGACCTATCCGCTGCTCAACCGGGACCACGAGGCGCTGTTCGAGCGCGACTACGAGATCGCGGTGCTGGACGAGGCGCAGGCGGTGAAGAACCCGGCGGCGGCCGTCGCGAAACGCATCCGGGAGATCCGCGCGGGCCAGCGCCTGGCGCTGACCGGGACGCCTCTGGAGAACAACCTCCAGGAGCTGTGGGCGCTCTACGACTGGCTGGTGCCGGGCCTGCTCGGCAACCGCAGGAGCTTCACGGCGGAGTTCCGCACGCCGATCGAGAAGCACGGCGACCGCGCCCGGCAGCGGCTGCTTGCGGCCCGGGTGAAGCCCTTCCTGATGCGGCGCACCAAGGAGGAGGTCGCCCCCGAGCTGCCGGAAAGGACGGTGATCGACGAGACGATCCCGCTCGAAGGCGCCCAGGCCGCGCTCTACGAGAGCATCAGGACGATAATGGACCAGCAGGTCCGGGAGGCGATCGCCGCGCAAGGCCTGACGGCATCGCAAATGGCGGTTTTCCAGGCGCTGCTCAATCTGCGCCAGGTCTGCTGCGACCCGGGGCTGGTGAAGCTCGACGCCGCCCGCAAGGTCACCGCGAGCGCCAAGCGGTCGCGGCTTCTCGCGCTGCTCGAGGAGCTGGTCGCCGAGGGGCGCAAGGTGCTGGTCTTCTCCCAGTTCGTGGAGATGCTGAGGCTGATCGAGCGGGACATCGCCGCGCGCGGCTGGGGCTACGCCATGCTGCACGGTTCGACGAAGGACCGGGACGGCCAGGTCGACGCCTTCCAGACCGGCGATCTCCCGCTGTTCCTGGCGAGCCTGAAGGCCGGGGGCACCGGCCTCAACCTCACGGCCGCCGACACGGTGATCGTCTACGATCCCTGGTGGAACCCGGCTGTGGAGCGCCAGGCCATGGACCGGGTGCACCGGATCGGCCAGGACAAGCCGGTATTCGTTCACCGGCTGATCGCCGAGAATACCGTCGAGGCCGCCATCCAGCGCATGCAGGCGCGCAAGCAGGGCCTGGCCGACGGGCTGTTCGAAGGCACGGGCCGGGGGCCGCTGGGGCTGACGGGCGAGGATATCGACGCGTTGTTCGGGCCGGCGCAAACGGTCTCCCCCGCCGTCCCGTGAACGCGGTAGAACAGCACCGCGGGGATGAGGAGATCGGGCATGGAGCAGACGACGGAGCGCCGCTGGCACGAGGTCTGGAGGGAGCAGTGCGAGGCGGCCGAAACGATCCGGCTCAGACACGGCGTCGGGTCGGCCTTCGACTATGCGGTCGGCGAGAAGCTGCTCACCTTCGCGGCGGCGGCGGCGGAACACCCCGAGTTCGCGCGGGCATTGCCGCAGTTCGTCTCGGAGCTCAGACGAATGTTCACGCCCGAGGAAATCGAGGAGCACCTGGCGCGGATCGAGCGTGAGCGTCTGCAGCGCGACATGGACGCGATGGACGTCTACGACCCGGAGCTGGACGATCTTGACGCTCCGGCCGCCGAGGCGCGCCGCTTCGAGTTCGTCAAGGAACTGCTCACCGCTCCGGCGCTCGGGACGTCGTGAAGCCCGGCGCCGGCCGGCGGCAGGAGGTCGCGGACCGGGAGGTCCTGGCGGGGCTGGTCGAGCGCGTCACCTTCCATAATCCGGAGAACGGCTTCTGCGTGCTGCGAACCAGAGCGCGGGGACATCGCGACCTGGTCACGGTTGTCGGCCACGCCGCCATGGTGGCGCCCGGGGAGTGGATTACGAGCTCCGGAGAATGGGTGAACGACCGCACCCACGGCCAGCAGTTCCGGGCGCGTTTCATCCGCACCGCGGAACCGTCCTCCGTCGAGGGCATCGAGAAGTATCTCGGCTCCGGCATGATCCGGGGTATCGGCCCGGTTTACGCCCGCAAGCTGGTGCGGGCGTTCGGCGAGAAGGTCTTCGACGTGATCGAGGCCGAGCCGGAACGTCTGCGCGAGGTGACCGGCATCGGGAAGGTGCGGGCGAAGCGGATCACCGACGCCTGGGCCGAGCAGAAGGTCGTGCGGGAGATCATGGTGTTCCTGCACAGCCATGGCGTCGGCACCGCGCGGGCGGTGCGGATATTCCGGACCTACGGCGCGGACGCCGTGGAGGTGATGACGGAGAACCCCTACCGGCTCGCCCGGGACATCCGCGGCATCGGTTTCGTGACGGCGGATGCGATCGCCATGAAGCTCGGCATCGAGAAGACGGCCATGGTGCGGGTCCGCGCCGGCATCGGCCACGCGCTGGCCGAGGCGATGGACGAGGGCCATTGCGGCCTGCCGGAAGAGGAGCTCGAACCGCTCGCGGCAAAGCTCCTTGAGGTGCCCGGCGAGTTGATCTGCACCGCGCTGGATCTGGAGCTGGCCGAGGGCACGGTGGTCGCGGACACGGTGGAAGACACGCCCTGCATATTCCTCGGCGGCCTGCACCGGGCCGAGCGCGCGATCGGAGGGCGTCTTCTGGATATTGCCGCCGGCGAGCCCTCATGGCCCCGGATCGACCCGGACAAGGCGCTGCCCTGGGTGGAGCGGAAGACCGGGCTTGCCCTGGCGGCCGGCCAGGCCGACGCCGTCCGGACGGCGATCTCGTCCAGGGTCTCGGTGATTACCGGCGGGCCGGGTGTCGGCAAGACGACGATCGTCAACGCGATCCTGCGCATCCTGTCGGCCAAGGGCGTGGATATCCTGCTCTGCGCGCCGACCGGGCGGGCCGCGAAGCGGATGAGCGAGGCCACCGGGTTCGAGGCGAAGACGATCCACCGCCTGCTGGAGGTCGACCCCAGAACCGGAGGTTTCAAACGTGACGGCGAGAACCCACTCGATTGCGGCCTGCTGGTGGTCGACGAGACCTCGATGGTGGATGTGCCTCTCATGCGTTCGTTGCTGGCGGCGGTCCCCGACGGGGCGGCGCTGCTGATCGTGGGCGATGTCGACCAGCTGCCCTCGGTCGGGCCGGGCCAGGTGCTGGCCGACATCATCGCCTCGGGAGCGGTGCCGGTGGTGCGCCTGACCGAGGTGTTTCGCCAGGCGGCGCAGAGCCGGATCGTGACCAGCGCCCACGGCATCAACCGGGGCGCCATCCCCGACCTCTCCCGGCCGGAGGGCGACAGCGACTTCTATTTCGTGCCGGCCGAGGATCCCGAGACGGCGGCGGACCGGATCGTCGAGCTGGTGAAAACCCGCATCCCGCAGCGCTTCGGCTTCGATGCCATGCAGGACATCCAGGTGCTGTGCCCGATGAACCGGGGCGGCGCCGGCGCGCGCTCGCTCAACATCGAGCTCCAGGCCGCCCTCAACCCGACGGGCGAGCGCAAGGTCGAGCGCTTCGGATGGACCTTCGCGCCGGGCGACAAGGTGATGCAGATCGAGAACGACTACGACAAGGAGGTCTACAACGGCGATATAGGCGTGGTCGTGGATGTGGACCCCGAGGCTGGCGAGTTGACCGCGCGCTTCGAGGGGCGCGATCTCGTCTACGGCTTCGGCGAGCTCGACACGCTGGTGCCGGCCTATGCCGCGACGGTGCACAAGAGCCAGGGATCGGAATATCCGGCGGTGGTGATCCCGGTGCTGACCCAGCACTACGCGATGTTGCGGCGGAACCTTCTCTACACCGGGGTCACGCGCGGCAAGCGTCTGGTGGTGCTGGTGGGCCAGAAGAAGGCGGTCGCGATCGCGGTGCGCAACGCGTCCGGACGCCGGCGCTGGTCGAAGCTGGACGAATGGCTGGCCGGTGCGAAGGACGGTCCGGAAGCCGGAATCGCTCGCGATGCGCGGTCTTTTCGGGAGCGGCCGTTGACCGGCGCCATGCCAAACGGGTAATCGGGGAGCAGGACAGGATAGGATGGTGGGGGCGGAGAACGGATGAACAAGGCGGAGATGGCCGGTCGGCTGGCAGCCCGAACGGGCCTGAGCAAGGCGATCGCCAGGGAAGCGGTGGACGGTGTGTTCGCGGCCATCGGCGACGCTCTTGCCAATGGCGAGGAAGTGGGGATTACGGGATTCGGCACCTTCGGCACCAGAAGCAGAGCGGCCCGTACCGGATGCAATCCGAGGACCGGAGAGGCCGTTTCGGTATCGGCGTCGACATCGCCGACGTTCAAGGCCGGGAAGACGCTGAAGGATGCGGTGAAGGCGGGTCCCGGGTCATGACGCAGCAACGCCAGCCGACTGCGACTCGGAGCGCCTCAGACCGCCTGAATATGGAATCCAGCCGATTGCTATGCGATGACGGACGCACTACGAGCTGTCCGACCGGCGTCAGGAAAACCCAAGGTGTCCGCCGGGTTGGGAGTTGCGCCGTGGCCCGGGCGCATGCCGCATCGCGTATGAGGCAAGAAGATCGTGGGGCGGTCCGAATTGCTCTTGGACAACATAGCCGCGGAGGTTGGGATGCTGAAATCATGCGGTTGCGATCCCCTGACGTCACTAGTGGGGATCTCCAGATGATGAGTGGTGAAAGTCGGGAATGCAAAGGGTGAGGCAAGTTAGGGCGTGGGAAAGGTGTTCGGTAAATGCGAGCTCATAGATATACGGTTGGTTATCGTTATCTGATTAAGTATCCGGGTCGGCTGCACGTTCGATATCGAACGGTGTTTTTTTGGGAAGGGCCAGCAAATCTACAAGTCGCTCTACAAGCTGAATTTGCTTGAGCCATGAACGGGCGCATTTATCTCGACTATCAGGCCACGACTCCGATGGACCCGGAAGTTTTGGAAGAGATGCTACCGTGGTTGTCTCAGCCGGCAAACCCGCATTCGACGGAGCATGGTTGGGGCATGGAAGCGGAGGCAGCGGTAGGAAGTGCTAGGGAAAGAGTAGCCAGCGCCGTGAACGGCCAAGCCGAGGGCGTAGTCTTTACTGGCAACGCGACCGAGGCGGCCAATATTGTTGTGCGTAGTTTCGGTGGATCGGGGCGCACAATCGTCGTGAGCGCCATAGAGCACCCCTGCGTGTCTGAGACAGCGATGGCTTGCGGGGTGTTGGGTACGACGGTTCAGGTCGTCCCGGTGAATGCGGATGGCATCGTGGACTTGGACCTACTTGCCGATCATGTCGATTCTGCCGACTTGGTGTCGGTCATGTGGGTCAACAACGAGATCGGGACAGTGCAGCCGGTCGAGGCGATCGCTGCGTTGTGTAGGGGAGCGGGGACGGCATTCCACTCGGATGCCGTTCAGGCACTCGGCAAAGTGCCGGTAGCAATGTCGGAAGGTATCGATTTTTTGACCTTGTCGGCGCACAAGGTTTATGGCCCACCCGGCATCGGGGCCATCTGTGCAGATCGTGATCGGATCGGTCTGCTCAAGCCCGTGATGACAGGTGGAGGACAGCAGGAAGGAATTAGGCCGGGAACGGTGCCCGTCGCTTTGTGCGTCGGATTCGGCAAGGCTTGCGAATTGGCGCGAGCGCGTTTGAGTGAGGAAATGGCACGCTGCGGAGCGTTGTCGGCTCTGTTTCTTCAACGTTTGGGGCAAGAAACGACGAATTTTTCCGTAAATGGTTCGCTGCAAGAACGGGTGCCGCAGAATCTCAGCTTGTGCTTCCCCGGAATCGTTGCTGACGAGCTGATAGCCATGCTGCCACATATCGCCATGTCCACCGGGTCTGCGTGCTCATCGGGAGCGATCGAGCCTTCACGGGTACTCCTGGCCATGGACTTGCCGCATGAGATGATTGAAGGCTCCATTCGGGTCGGCTTCGGTCGGACTACGACTGATAAGGAGGCGGTCGAAGCCGCTGTTGCCATAGGCAGCATGGTGCGAAAATTGAGAGGTGAGGTGGATAACGGGATGAATGTTCAGACGTCATGAGCCCGAGCCAGTCAGAAGATGGCGCGGCCTGGGGCGGAGACGGCGGGAGAGCCGTGGTGTTCTCAGGGCACGAGTCGTTTGCCTGTCGCTATGGCTGGCTTCCGAAACTCTATGAGGAGGTGCATCGGGACCCCCAAGTCTTCTCCAGCGATGACAGAGCGATCCTCGCCCTTGGGCTGGGACGAAACATGGTCAAGGCGCTTCGCTTCTGGGGCGGAGTCTTCGGTCTTCTCGTGGTGGAGCGGGGCATAGCTTTCAACACGAAATTCGCCCACAGGTTGTTCGACCCGAAGACGGGACTGGACCGGTACTTGGAGGATGTGGGCTCGATCTGGCGCCTGCATTGGAACGTTACGGTTCACGGTGGATTGGGAGCATGGGTGACAGCCTTCCTTGAACTTCAGGATGTTGAGGTCTCCAGGGAACGACTTGTCGAACTGGTCAGGAATAGAGCTATGACTGCCCGGGGGGCGATTTCCTCAGGGACGGCAGCGGCCCATGTGGATATGCTGATCCGAAGCTACGACTTCGGCCGGGTGAGGGCAGCCACAACGGGGGATGAGTCGCTGGGCTGTCCTTTGCAGGAGCTTCATCTCGTGGAGACGCAGACGGCGAACGGCGCGCTTGTGGTGCGCATGCCTAGGGGCCAGAAGCCAGACCTGGATGTGCCGGCGTTCGCCTATGCGTTGCGAGATTTCTGGAATGGCGTGGCGCCGACTAGCCGCTCCATTTCGATGAGGAGCCTCTTGTTGGATCGACGTTCGCCGGGGGCGGCCTTCCGCCTCGACGAAATGTTTCTGCATCGGAAGCTGGAAGAATTCGCTGCCGCGGCTTCCGGGATCGAGTTGCGAGAGGATGGTGCGGGCGGGCTGGAGTTGGTGGCCCGTGGCTCGGACCACTTGAAGGAACTGGGCAGGTTGGCGTGGCCCGCGCACTGATCGAAGAGAAAGTCTTTGTAGGACGAAGGTACCTCCGTGCCGTCGACATGGAGCGCGATCTCTTCGACCCCGACGCGCTTGACGGGTACATCGTCACTCCGTCCGTTCGAGATGGACTTGAGAGGATCGTCAGGGGGTTGAGTCGAGACTCATCGCAACGCGCCTTCCGCATTACCGGTCCCTACGGTTGCGGAAAATCGTCCTTCGGTTTGTTGGTCGCGCGGATATTCCTGAACGACGGATCGGACGAGGCGGCCGGGCGATTGCTTCACGACGCCGTCGGCGATGTCGAAGTCCCCCACTATCTTCCCTGTGTCTTGGTCGGCCGTCGGACGAGTTTGGCCGAAGACGTCTTGAGAGCATTGATCGAGACGGCCAGTTCTCCAACGGCTCGGGATCGAACAACTGTCGCCAAGGCTAGGAAAATCTTGGCAATGCGACAGGAGGGACAACGCGATGTGCGGGCGGTCCTGGAGCTCTTGTCTGGATACGCGGTGCGTTTGAGCGAGAAAAGGGGATGTGGGTTTCTTCTGCTGATCGATGAAATGGGCCGCTATCTTGAGTTCGCCGCAGCCAATCGGGAGCGGGAAGACCCATCCATTTTTCAGCTTCTTGCCGAACGAGCCGGAGGTTCTGGCTCTTCTCCGTTGGGCGTAATCGGTTTCCTGCACCATAGATTCGGGGACTATGTCGCGGGAATGGGAGAGTGGGTCGAGGGTGAGTGGGCCAGATCTTCCGAACGATACGAGGAGATCGCCTTTCAGGAGTCGACAGAGCAGACGCTGCATCTCATGGCTGAAGCATTGAATCCCGTTGGCGCGCACTCTGTCGGCGTGAGGAAGGCTGCACGTTCCCTTTATTCGGAAGCGAGTTCGCGCCATATGTTTGCGACTTCGCCTTCGCGGGTGCGGAAGTTGGCAGAGAGCCTATATCCGTTTCACCCTGCCACGCTCAGTTGCCTCGCGTCGATGTCTAGACGTTTCGGGCAAAACGAACGCTCGGTATTCAGTTTTCTCCAATCATTGGAGCCTGGGGGGTTTTGCAGATTCGCGCACGCGAACCAATACGATCCCGCCATCTGGTACCGGCTGGACGATCTGTATGACTACCTGGCAACACAGGGGTCTTTCCGTTTCCGGTCGACGGAGCGTGAGAAGAGGTGGCAACTGTCGACGGACGCGGTGATGATGTGCGCAGACATGGATCCGTTCCATCTGTCGGTGCTGAAACTGGTTGGCGTGATGTCGGTGCTGGAGCCGGTTCCGGGGCTCGCGTGCGACGTGTCAGATGTCGCGTGGTGTTTGGGTGTCGATGAGGGGCAGACAACCGAAGCGTTAGAGGCACTGGTGAGTCGCGGCGTCGCCCACAAGCGGTCATACCGTGGTGACTTCAGCCTTTGGTCTCACACTAGCGTCGATCTAGAAAAGTGGATAGAGGACGCTAAGGCAGCGGTTCCTGCGACCAACTGGATCGGCGCGGAGTTGCAGAGGCTGCCACCGGCCCGTCTGGTGGTCGCTCAGCGGCATTATCATCAGACGGGCACGTTGAGGACATTTGCCAATGTCGTAGGCACAAGGGCAATAGAACCCAGCGGTGACGTCGACGGTACGATTCTGGTGATGACCGTCAATCCGGACGAAGATCCTGAGGTGGCGGCGCAGCGAACACGGAGTGTCTCCCTAGATGCAGGGCCGCTAGCAATTGTCCGGCAGCGACGTTTCGCGGCGTCGGATGTGGAACGGGCACACAATTTGGCCTGTTGGCGGTGGGTTCATTCGAACTGCCAGGAGCTACGCATAGACGATGTAGCTCGCGCGGAGGTCGATAGACGGATCGCGGCGCTTGAGACGGAGTTGTTACGAGAGCTGGCATCATTCTCCAAGCCGGGAGAAGCGCTTGGACAGGAATCCTGGTACCGCAATGGTGAAAAATTGGAGATTGGGTCGCGGGCGGAATTGAGCCGTAGTCTCAGCGATATCTGCGATGAGGTGTTCTCAGAGGCACCGACCCTGAAGAATGAACTGATTAACCGCAACAAGCTTTCGACGGCGATCGCTGCAGCTCGGACCAGGCTGTTTGAGCTGATGGTGGAAAGGGCTTCAGAGGAGGCTCTCGGATTGGAAGGTGCACCACCGGAGCGGACGATCTACCTGTCGCTGTTTCATGCTTCCGGCTTGCATCGGGTTGCAAACGGTGCATTCGGGTTCCATGCGCCTCCCTGCCCTGATCCTCTTCGGTGGGCACCATCTTGGGCGCTGATCGACAAGATGGCTCAAGGTGGTGATGCCATACGGGTAGATGAACTCCTGACTCAACTGGCACGACCACCGATCGGGCTAAGGGCTGGACCTGCACTTCTGCTCGTCGCTGCCTACATCCTTTGCAACAATCGCGAGGTAGCTGTCTTGGAGCGCAACAGCTTCCAACCGGCGATAACTACGGCTCACTTCATGAGAATGGCCAAGAATCCAGGAAACTTCGCGCTCAGGCATGTGTCGACGGAATTTGCGGACGCAATCTTGGAAGGCCTCTGCCGAGGTCTTTCTGTATGGTCCGGTGCTCCGCCGAGGCCTGAGCTAAAGCCATTGGTGGAGGCTTTGTACCGCTGGTGGTTGACGATGCCAGTGTACACGAAGGTGACAAGGTCGGTTGACAAGCGGGCACAGGCGGTCCGTGCAGCGCTGGTAAAGGGACAGGAACCAATTGAGTTGGTTCTTGAGACGCTGCCGAACGCCTGCGGCGCTGTTCGAGACGGGGTGATCGATGTCCAGAAGTTCGTGACTACCTTGGACAGTACCCTTACGGAAATTGCGGATGCATTTCCGGCCCTACAGAAAAGAACGGAATCTCTACTGCTGAGTGCCTTTGCGGCTCGCTCACTGAGCGAGCTGCGCGAGCAGATCCGAGCCGACTATGCTGAGCACGCGCTTGAGTTGAAGGATTACGGTCTCCGTGTTTTTGTGGATCGAGCGTTGAACGCAGACAGCACCCCAGAGGCTTGGCGAGACGGGGTAGCAGGCCTAGTCACAGGCCGTCGCCTCGAGAATTGGGAGGATGATGCAGTGGGCTCGTTCGGGTACGAAGTGCGGGCACTCTCCCGGAAGCTCGCTCGAAATCTCGCTCTGATCCGGGAGAGCAGAGCTCAACACTCGCCTGTGACTGCAATTTATGTTACCTCATCCGACGGGACTGAGCGGAGCATGTACGTTAGAGCGAGCGGTAATGGCCAAGCGAAATCACCGATTGCAGCCAAGATGAGAGAATTGCTGCGTGAATCGGAAATGCCTTCTGTCCTCTTGTTTGAACTACTCTCGGAGCACTTAGCGACCGAGCAGCCAAAGGAGAAAGTAGAGTGACACGCCACATTCTTAGTCTATCGGGAGGAAAAGACTCTGCCGCACTGGCCATATACATGCGGGATCGAGTCTCCGACATGGAATATATATTCTCGGATACTCGTAAAGAATTACCGGAAACATATCAATATCTCGAACGCATAGAAGACTATCTTGGCTGTCAAGTGTACCGTTTGAATGCTGACCTTGGATTCGATCATTGGTATGACGTATACGGTGGAATGATCCCTTCGAACCACCGTCGTTGGTGCACAAAGATGCTCAAGTTAAAACCATTTGAAGAATTTGCCGGCTCTGGCCCCGTGCTCAATTATGTTGGCTTGCGCGCCGATGAGAAGAGAACAGGCTACATCAGCCACAAGCCAAACATAAGGCCTGTTTACCCATTTCAAGAAGATGGGTTGAAATTGGCAGACATAGAAGACATTTTGAAAAATGCAGGCGTCGGAATGCCCCCTTATACAAATTGGGGTCGAACTCGCTCAGGTTGTTTCTTTTGTTTTTACCAACAAAAGATTGAATGGGTAAGACTTAAGGAAACGTATCCGAAATTGTATGATGAAGCAAAATCTTATGAGCGATCGTATGATGGAAATGGGAATGTTTTTACATGGAGTGAAAACGAATCATTATCGGACTTGGAGAAACCAGAAAGAGTACAACAAGTAAAGGATGAACATGCTAAGCGCATGGCGGCTGCGAAAGCAAGCGGAGACAATTTGACATTGGAAACAGTATATAGCCGTCTTGACAGTCATGATGATGACACTGAGGTGGGCTGCCTCATTTGCACGGTATGACTGACGACCGATGAGTTTTACATTTTCAGCAAGAACGATCTTAGAATTAGGTAAGGAGCTCATCAGTTCCGATGAGGTGGCGCTGTATGAGCTCATCAAAAACGCAATCGACGCTGGGTCCGAGAGAGTAGAGATATCAGTCCATGTAGAAATGCTTTATTCCACCTATAGAGAGATCATTGCGTCGATAGAGGAGGGCGATCTAAAGAGAAGTGAGACGCTGCGATTGCTGGAGCGGGGCTTCCTTGAACCGATTAGTCCCGGCGCGGCTGCACTACTAGAGCAGCTCAAGACAAAGAAGAGTAAGCAGGACTTTGTACAAGTTGTGAGCTGCTACTATTCAGAAAATAATTATCTAACGGTCCGCGACACCGGTCACGGGATGGGTATCGATGACCTCCGCCAAGTTTTTCTTAGAATAGGAACAAGTGTGCGGCGAAGGGAGAACCTGGCCGGTGCTAGAAACCTCGGAGACAAGGGGATCGGTCGGCTGTCTGCGATGCGCCTAGGCAATCATATGAGAGTTGTTACAGCACGCTGTAAAGACCGGCTGTGGAACCTTTTAGACATTGATTGGGGCCTGTTTTCACACGATGATGACGTGGACGCAGACGCAATCGAACTAGAGCCTGAGCTTGGCGAGGAGAAAGACGAGCCGTCGCAACAGGGAACATCGATTATAATTTCGGGGTTGCAGAGTGATTGGGATCTCGAAAGGTTCACAGATGTTTTGCAGGGACGAATTGCGAGAACGGTAGATCCGTTTGTTCCAGGTATGGCCAATCGCCTTATAGCGGCTCGACACAACGGAACGCGAGTTCGTATACCGTCCATTCCCAAGGAACTGCTGCAAGCTGCGCACGCGGTTTGTCACGTAAAGTTTCGGATGGACGGCGAAAATCCCATTTTGAGTGGAGAGGTCGACTATAGCCTTCGACATCGCAAAAAAAAGATCACGGCAGAAGGTCCTGAAGTCTATTCGTTAGCACAAGTTGCTGTAAAGCGAAGGGCGAAACGCGGACACGCTGCGTTTAGACTTATACCCGTACGGCCGGGTGCTTTCAAAGACTTGGGTGAGTTCGAGTGCGACATTTATTGGTTTAATCGACGAGTGGTTACTGCGGTCGAAGGATTGACAACCCGTAATGTAGATACTCGTCGGGAAATTTCCAACTGGAGCGGTGGCCCGATGTTGTATCGGTACGGATTTCGTATATTGCCGTACGGAGATCCGAAAGATGATTGGCTGGCGTTGGATGAGACTGCTTTCGGGGAGAAGGGTTTTAAGCTTAACCGTCAGCAAGTGATTGGGCGGGTTCTCTTGACCACTCCGCATAGCGCGTTGAGTGAACAAACAAATCGAGAAGGTTTGATCGCATCGGATACCTTGGATGCGCTGAGGAAGGTTTTGTTGTGGGTCGTGCATACGGAAATGAGGGGTCTGATAAATGAGGCAGATGATGCCGAGCGGATTGAAAGGCGATTGGCTGAGGAGGACACCACGTCAGTGTCTAGCGCCCGAAGGCGGGTGGTCGCGGCATTGGAACGAATACGGAAACGCTACCCCGAGGAAGCGTGGGAGGGTTTGGAAGATTTGTATTCGGGAGTTGAAAGCCTCAGCGTCCAGTCACTAAAGTTAATTGAACGGATTGAAGCTGTGATGGAAGAGGCAGACGAGGAGAGAGAGAAGTTTATTTACCTCGCGGGGATTGGGCTGATGACAGAATTTATTTTTCATGAATTAGAACGGGCCGTGACGCATACGATGGACTTACTTCGAAGTCGGACGTTTGGGCAGGGTTCGATAGACTCTTTTGCGGAACAGCTCAAAACCTTGCACAAACGTATTGCAGCGTTTGATGAGTTAACCGGGGAAAAGAGGCAAAGTAAATCGAAGTTCGATTTGGCGATTGTGGTTGATGATGTGCTTTCTGGTCATAAGAGAGAGTTTCAGCGGCACGGTATCACACTCACTATGACACCGGGAAAAGCGCCTTTAGAAATGAGGGCAGTGCGGGGTATGGTGATCCAGATTATCGAAAATCTAGTGGTAAATAGCGCGTATTGGCTGAAGCAGCAGAAAAAATTTGAGTTTGATTTTGAACCACATATACAGCTCACGCTAAACTCCGATGAAAAGAAGTTGACGGTGGAGGATAATGGTCCAGGCGTGCCAGACGATCGTAGGGAGCGAATCTTTCAACCATTCATCACATCAAAGCCCACGGGGCAAGGGCGTGGGCTGGGTCTCTATATCGCTAGAGAACTTGCAAAATATCACGGGTGGTCTCTCGCTATGGATGAGGAGTTGGACCGTGTTCGACAGGGAAGAACGAACATGTTCGTTCTAGATGTGGAGTGAAGATGGATCAGGCAAGCAAAGTCCGCGACGCAATCGCCGCGAGTGAAATCCGAAAGATTTTGCTTATTGACGATGCGTATGATCCTCCAACGATCAAGGATCGTGGCATAGATGCGCTTCTCGAATTCTTGGAGGATGATGAAGGTCGCGAGGTTTGTCGGGGTCTGGGGATAGACGACGCAGTCATAGAGGACGCACTCGGGGCAGTCCTAGAGGAAGACGTTGAAAGGGAGAGTGTGTCGGCGGTTTGTGGCGCTCTCTATCGGGAGTATGCGAGAACGTCGGACGGTCGGTTCGACCCTGGCGAGTACTTCAACAGCGTGAAGGGAGCGGCGTTGGACGCGCTTAGACCATTAGAGAAATTGCTCGAAGGATGTGGCGAAGCGGTGGAGGTTAGTAAGGGTGGACTAGGAGACGGTAACGAAAGGTACAAGGACATATCGCCCGAGTTAGTATTCTTGGATTATTATTTGGATGCGGACATGCCGATAGAAGGAGTACCGGACGAGCAGCAGAAGCGAAGTGCAAGAAGGGAGTCGCTTGAGTTTCTTCGCGAAGTTGTGAAGACGGATGTGGGAGAAGCATTGCCAGCCGTGGTTTTGATGTCGTCGAGGGAGATAACAGATGTTGAGAAATATCGGCATGACGTCGGGGGCGAACATATTTTGGCGCTACGCTTTGGATTCTTGCGTAAGGGATGGGTACGTAGCAACGGGGAGGCGGTCGAATTAGAACGCCCTGGGGTTGATGTGTTGCTAGATACCAGCCAAGGATACCTCTTTGGTCGGTCACTCCAAGGTGCGTTGCGCGAGTGGAAGCGAGGGGCGAAAGAGGCTTTTGATTTGTTTTGGGAGGAGGTGGCGGGCCTGCATTTAAAGGATTTTGCGTATTTAGTTCGCTTCAGATTGCAAGATGAAGAGCAGCCGCTCACGGAGTACATGGATTGGCTGTTGGGAGAGTGTCTCAGGGGTTTGGTGGAAGAGCGTGTGGACTGGCAGCACGAGGCGTTTGCGAAGCTGGACAACGAAAATGATCTATCTAAAGCAATCGAAGGGGCTTTCGAAGGTCCGTCGGAACCGATCGCGCGTTTTTTTCATCGAGTGCGAGTGAACGGGCGAGAATTGGCAGCCAATCAGAGATATCAACTGGGAGACATATTTGTTCAACGCAAGGGCAATGGTGTGCGAGCGGTTGTTACGCCTGATTGCGATCTGGTGGTTCGTAGGGGGAAGGCCAGAGTGAAAAGCGTGCTGACCATGGGGGGCACCTTGCATGGCTTCGATAAGGAGGATTCGATTGTTGACGAATTTATAATGCGGCGAAAGAGACCCTATAGCGTAAAGTGGAACCCAAAGGATCTACAAACATACCCGGTAAAGGGCGCTGAGTCCTTGCGTGAAGAAAAGAATATGGAATTTCTAGGTACGTTGCGGCCATTGTATGCACAGGCCATGCAAAGGCGAGCGTTGATGGACTTATCTCGCGTCGGTTTACCGGTGGCGCCGGCGCTCGGGATTAATGGTTCCGCCAAGGCGTGGATTCGGACGCGTGATGACAGTAATCCTTTTGCAGAAATAAGTATGGACGAGACAAATATCGCTACCATAATTCCGGAGAGAGAGGGAAAGGCTAAAGGGCATCGCGTGTTGTTGCGGCGGGGATTTGTCAATGAGTTGCTGGCGTATTTGGGGCAAGTCGATGTTGCGGAGATGAGGGAGGCCGATGGAGTGCATTTGATAGCCATTCGGACGCCTGGGGGAGCGGAGACATTGTCTCGAAGCTTTCTACAGGTCGGGGTTCTGACGAGAGAGAACGGCAAATACGGGACAGGAATAATTTTGGCGTCCAAGCCGAATACCAAACAGGATTCCCCATGGTTGCAAATAACGGTAACCGTTTCTGACGAGGCGTTGGAAGAGCTTAGGACCATAGATCCGTTGGTTCCTTAGCGAGTGTAGAGGGAGCAGGGGGTCGCCTTGGGAAGGCACGGCTAGGGGAAAAGGGGTTTGTGGCGGATTTTGAAGAGCAGTCTTCAAAGTTGTCTAGATTGACTAATCTCTGGATAGTTGCCGGTTCAGCGGGAGCCGGATTGCGAGTTCCGAAACAGTTTGGTGAGGCTGATACGGCCGTCGTCGAGGAAGTGGGCGGAGCCTTCCCGATGCTGTTCCGGTAGTAGGTCAGCTGCGTGATCTATCGACCCGTTTGACCGGGGATTTTGTCTGGTATCAGGTTGCCACCGATGCTTCCGGTAATGCGCGCCGCGGCAGTCTGGATCGAATCCCGTGCGAGGTGCGCGTAACGGGCGGTCGTCTGAACCTGGGTGTGACCGAGCAGCTTCCCGATCATCGTGAGGCTCTCGCCCAGCGCCAGCGCCCTTGAGGCATACGAGTGCCTCAAGTCATGAATTCGCACGTCCTCCAGCCCGGCGCGCGCGCGTATACGACGCCAGGGCTTCTGGAGGTCGGTGATGTGGGAGCCCGGCAACTTGCCGGCGATAACCCAGGGATTGTCGTCCTCGCAGGAAAGGCCGGCCAGGATGGCGCGTGCCTCGGGTCCGAGCGGGACGACCCGTCCGCCCGTCTTGGCGTCGGGCAGCTCGATGTAATCGTCCTTGACGTATTCCCAGCGTAGAAACTGGATCTCGGACAGCCGGCAGCCTGTCAGCAGCAACAGGCGGAAGGCGGCGACGGCCGACGGCATTTCATCCTCGGCCTCGCGCAGGACCTCGCCGAGGCGCTCGGTCTCCTCTGGCGACAGGAACCGCTCGCGATTGCGCTCCTTGTAGCGCTTCACATGGCGGCAGGGATTGGACCCGTCCGGCCGCAAGCCCCAGACCTCGGCAAGCGAAAACATCTTGGAGAGCACCCCCAGGGTCCGGTTCGCCTGGTAGGGCTTGTCGCGCATGTCGTGATGCAGCTTGGAGATGTCCTTGCGCTGCACCGCCGAGATCCGCATGTCGCCGATCGCGGGATCGATGAAGAGCTCCACCGACCGCCGGTACTCCCCCTGGGTGCTGGGCTTGCAGTGGACGGGCACATATTCCTCGAGGAACCGCCTGCCGAGCTCGGCCATGACCGGTTCGGCCTCGCGCTTCGCATTGGCATCGCGCGGATCGATCCCCTTCTTCGTCGCCGCCAGGATCTCCAGCGCAGCCGCCCGGGCCTCGTCGACGGTGACGCGGCCATGCTGGCCGATGGTGAACCAGCGCAGCTTGCCATCGACACGGGTCTGGAGGACGTAGTTCTTTCTGCCCGACTTCCGGACCCGCACGCCGAAGCCGGTGAGTTCGCCGTCCCAGTAGACGGTATCGGCGCCGTTCGCCTTGAGGGCCTCGACGGCGCGCTTGGTGAGTTTGGGGATACGGTTTGCCATGGATCGAATGTCTTGACGTCGGGAGAGCGTTCTAGCAAGCTGGCAAACTATTGGCAAACATTTTGCATCGTTTCGCAGTCGTCAGGAGTCGCCGGATGCCGAGGCCAGCAATCCGTAACGCAAGCTATATCAGTGCTTTATCATGCATGAGGCGGCGGTAGAGAAGGGGAGTCGGCCATAGGGCAGCAAACTCATAACCTGAAGGTCGCAGGTTCAAATCCTGCCCCAGCAACCAAAGAAAACGCCGCTAACTCAATGGGTTAGCGGCGTTTCTGTTTTTGGAAGAGTTCTTCCGAAAGGAAGTTCGGAATGCATTCGGAACGGAAAATGCGGGAATACAGGGGTATGCCGGTCCTCTCCCGACCGCGAATCGTCGGTTGAGCGGGGGCGGCATGGTCCCTGTTCGGTCAAGCGGTGACGGAGGACGTGGCGCTGTTGGTTGCTCAATTTATTCCTTGTCCTCGAAAACGGCCGCATTGCCCACGGGAGGGTCGGACCACCCGTTAGGGCGCATAGACCGGTGCAATACCACCTTCCGTCCCGTTTGGAACGACAATGCCGACGCTCTGCCGAGCTCGGGTCATTGCCACGTAGATTTTCGGCAACTCCTTCCCGGCATCCTTTAGCCTGCCGGTCAAGCAATACGTTTGCAACGGCTTGTGCGGAAAAATCAATGCGCGTTCGAACGTCATCCCCTTCGATTCGCCGAAGTTGTATGGAATTCCCGGGACGTTTTTCATTCGTCGGTCGTAGCGTAATGCCTGAGGAGAAAATCTTTCCACATAGGCGCCGACATCTCGTTGTCGAACGAGAAACATGCCATCATGACCTGTTCGGGTATGGTTTCGCGATACAGTTCCTTCCACGTCCGGAAACAGCCTGTCAGCTGCGTCGCAGATTTCCTGAACGCATCGATAGCTATGGTTGTGAATCTCTATTGTGGTCCTGCCACCGTCTTGCCAGGACGAGAACTTATCTACGATTCCTTGCCTCCCGTATCGTCTGTTCTTGGGGGATTGGTTCGTCTTGAATGTCGCCTGGCGATGGTCTCCTACAAGCACCACTTCGATGTCCGAATCTAGCAGGCTCTCTATCAAGTCCAGATCATATCCTGCTAGGTCCTGCGCTTCGTCGATATAGATGCGATCAACGATTTGCGCTAAACGATCTACGGGCATTCCGCCGGTATCCCGAATGAGCTTGCAGGCGAACTTCGACACCTTGTCGACATAAATGTCTCCAGGCCGCCGGAAATAGTGCCGCTTCGTATCCGCTTCGCTTGTCCTAGGCGCCGATATCCCGTTCACGAACGCGAGACCACGCACGCGCCCCGGATAGGCGGCGCGCTGATAAGGGCGGACCATATGCTGGAGTAGGAACCCGAACCAGGTTGCGGTTCGCATATGTGGCGGCACGCAGCCACAGATCCAGTTCGCCTTGGTCCGCAGCTCGGCTTCGGAATTGTTGGTGTATGTAATGAGTGCGGAGCGGATACTAGGTTCTTGTGCCGCCTCCGATACGATCGTCGTCGTCTTCCCCGAGCCCGCAGAGGCCAGGATGATGCGGTTAGCGGACGGCATCACGGATGTACTCGGGCACGGCCAGGTCTTCCGGACTTTCAAAGAGCTTCAGCGCGGTATCGGCCTTGTTGCCCTCCATGTGCGCGATCAAAGCTTTATCGTCCATGTAGTCCGTGCCCAGGACAGCATTAATAGTCGAACGACCATTCGCCGCAACGAGATTGGGCTCCAGGGTTCTCAACCTTGGGTCGTTGCTGTAGCACACTTGGATGCTCTCTTGACCCTCATAGTCCGTGTACTTTTTCCGAACCTTCTCTGGATCGCCGTCATTGTCGGTCACCACCGTGACATCGAGATTGAGAAGCATCGCGATATCGAGGAACCGTTTGAAGGCTAGGGAATTGACGCTGATCACCTCCACTTGGTCTTCCAGGGGCATCTTGCCGTGCTTCTGATTGTAGGTCCGTTGAACGATCAGCTCGTCCGACGGGCCCTCAACGAGAATAGCTCGTCTGGCGAGAACCATCCGCAGAGTATCGTGACCGGGAAGTTTCATGAAGTAGCGCTTGGTGCTGTCCGGAAGATCGCTCAGCCGAACTCCCGACGTTCCGTCAAACATGATCGTCGCGTCGACGCCGAGCTTGTTGAGGACAAAGCTCGAATGGGTCGTGAGGATGAGCTGTTTGTCTCCGACCCGTTCGGAAATATGCGCCAGGAGACGGTTCAGGTTCCCAGGCGATAGATGGGTCTCTGGCTCCTCGATCAGCAGGACTTCACAGGCTTCGCTCGCCTGGAGAGCGAGCTTGACCTTCACCGAGGTCTGCTCGCCCTTTCCGACAAGGGTGAGCGGCAGATCGTCGAGGTGGGGCATGACGCTGGTCTCCCAGCTCGATCTCGCCGTCATGTCGAGGGCGACGCTTAGCTCCCGGTCGCTGACCACGCCTTTCTGCTTCGCCAGCTCCTCGTTGATCCCGGCGACGTTGGCATCGTTTTGAAAGACCTCCCGCAGACGCCGGTATGACAAGGCGAGGTCGACCTTCTGCTTCCGGGTAAGGAAGTCTCGAGCCAGCTCTAGGACGTAGCGGTTGGCAGCGTACGTATTGGTCAGCGCACTGGGGTCGATCAGTGCAGGCCGCAGGGGCTTGGACCTAGCGCTTAACGATTCGTCTGCGAAGTTCCGCCAATCGACATGGAAGAATTCCATGGGTACGGTTCGAACACGATCCCTGTCCGCGATGTAGGCTTGATATTCTTCCGTGAATTTTTCGTCCAGCTCGATACTCAGGCGCACCCCCGGGCAATTTGCACTGTGGGAATTGTTGGTGCCCTTGTGCTCCGCGAGTTCGGGGTTGTCGGCGAGGTATACCTCGATGACAATCTTTAACGGCGGTACCACCAAGCCGTCCCTGATGCTTTGCACGAACTCCTGAACGACAGACTGATGAAACAGAAAGGGATGCAAGTCATACCCGACGTCTCGGCGGTTCAATTGTTTCGTCAGCGCGAGATTTATCGCTTCGAGAACCGTCGATTTTCCGGTCTCATTGTCTCCAACGAGAATATTGAGCCCTTTGCTGAAGGTCAGGTCCGTTTCCCTCAATCCCTTGAAGTTGCGTATGACGACACGCTCGATTGTCATGCTACCGTCTACTCCCGTCAGATCGCCGTCGGCTCCGTGAACAGTGTCCGATTTCTAGGTCCGCGACATCCATAACGTCAGTTGTGCCAGTCGCTCCCAAGATGAGCGCGGCAGACGATAGCGCCCGCCGTTGCGGGGTCATGTTTCGCCGGACACGGGCTGTGAATCAAGGCGAAACTTGTGTGATGATCGCATGGGCAATGAGGTCATTACCACAGGACGGCGCGGCAACGCGTCCGGAATCGGTGCCCGCATTCCGGAAGGGGCTCGCTCTCACAAGTGGAAGCCGCGTCGCCGGGACCATTCAGCCGCCGCTATAGTCACATGGTCGGGTTCGCCCAAGCTCGCACATGCGGGATCGCGGTTGGACCCGCGGCGGCGTACCTCGGGGATCGGAGCCGGCGTACAGCCACGTCGTCTTCCGAGACTAAGTGGGTGTAGTGCGCTCTCGGCTAGGCGCCGCTATCCCGGCCTGGTCTGCATCACGGTGGGTGCATGGGCGCGGATGGCCCTGGCGGCTCCCCGGGCGTGGCGGTAGAAGCCGGCGAAGCTGGCGCCATCGCCTTGGCTCGAAAATCCGGTCCAATTGATCTGGGGCGCGTCCCGCGTGCCCCCGCCCATGAGCTTTACCGCGCTGGTGGCGAGTTCCACACCGAGGATCCGGCAGATTGCCTGGAAATCCTCGTAGACGAAGTCGTACCACTGGTCGTGGAGCCCGGCCTCGCGATACCAGGCGCGGGCGGCCTCCTTCGCCGGCGCGGGCAGCTCGTCGATGGTGTAGACGACCGTCTCGATGATCCGGGGCATGGTCAGCACTCCTCCGGGCGGGTGTCGCGCCCGTCCACGGGCACGAATCGCACCGCTTCCCGGATGCGGCGCCTGGCGATGCGGTCGTGGTCGGGGTTGGCGCGGAGCCAGGGCTGCGGCTTGCGGGAGAACCAGGCGCCGGAATCCGCCACATGGCCGTCGCCATAGGCGACGAAATGATTGCCGGCGGATATCGCCCAGGCGGCGGACGGCGCGGGGTCGAGGAATGTGCCGAGCGTTGTCCCGCGGAGGTCAAAGGGGACGCCGGCGAAGATGCGTTCCCACTCGGAATTCCGGCGGGCGAAACGACGCTCGCGGTACCGGGGGTGGCGGAGTGCGTAATCGGGCGTCCAGCCGAACTCGTGCAGCGCGGCGGCGAGTTCGTCCATGAAGACGCCGTTGACGGTGCGGCGGTCGAACAGGCGGCGGATGACGGCGGCGGCCTCGTGGGTCGGAACGCCGGCGATGGCGGCGATGGCGGAAGGGCCGCACTTGGTGGCGCGGCCTGTGATCCTGTGGAGCATGGCGGTTACTCCCTGCGTCGTGCGGGTCGGGATTCGGGGATGGTGGAGGGCCGGCGGCCCTGACGGGTTGCGAGTGCCGCGCGGCAAGGGCCAGAGCGCTTCGCGGGCCGTGCCGGTCAGAGCAGGCCGCGGTGCTGGAAACTGAGCGAGGCGGTCGGGGTGACGATGATGTGGTCGAGCAGCGTGACGTCGATCGTCTTCAGCGCGTCCCGGAGGCGGCCGGTCATGTCGATGTCCGCCCTGGACGCCTCCGGGTCGCCCGACGGATGGTCGTGAATCGCGATGACCGCGCTCGCCTGGAGCTCCAGCGCGCGGACGCAGATCTCGCGGGGATAGACCGGCGTGTGGCAGACCGTGCCGCTCTGATGCAGCCGATCTGCGATAAGACGATTTTTTCGATCGAGATATAAAAGCCGGAACTCTTCCACCTCGCGGTGCCCGGCGAGCGTGCGGCAATAGTCGATCACCTTGTTGTAGTTGCCGAAGGACGGGCGCACGGCATCCGGAACCGCCTCCCGGGCCATGCGGATGCCGAGCGCCTCGGCGGCCTTGAGGACGGCGATGGCGTCGTCGGACAGGCCGGGCACGCTGCGCAGGCGGTCCGGCCGGGCGGCGAGCACGCGGGGCGCCGTGCCGAAGACCTCCAGCAGGGCGGCGGCGAGCGCTTCGGCATCCGTGACCGCCCGGCGCCCGGAGAGCAGAAGCTCCAGCAGCTCGCGGTCGTCGACCGCCTCGCGCCCGGCGCGCAGGAAGCGGGCCTGGAGACGGCGTCGGCTCGCGGTCTCCCGGATCGAGGCCAGCCCCGGACCCCGATTCGGGGCCGGCGGCGCGGGGATGTCGAACAACGCAATGTCGTCGAAGCCGGGTTCGGGCGCGTCCAGCGGGGTCATGCCACGGCCTCCCGGACACGGCTGTTCTCGCGCTCTTCGGCGCGGGCGCGGCACTGCTCGATCAGCCGGCCGTATTCCTCGCTGTCGAGGATGCGGTCGACCTGGAGCAGATAGGCGAGCTGGAGGCCGATCAGGCGGATCGCGGGATCGCTGCGCTGCGACACGCCTTCGGCGATGGCCTGCCGGCAGGCATTGTGGAGTGCGAGGGCCACACCCGAGGGGTTGCACGCGCCGGGATCGACGATGTCGAGCGCCGCCCGGTGGCGGTCGTAGACCGGCTGCTCTCCGGCTCCGGACGGCGTGGCTGCGGGGAGTAGGTGTGCCGATCCAAGGGGGTCTTGCGAGGTCCGGCTCGGGCGAACGGCGGCGCAATGAGGTCGGTTGCGGCCCGACCGGCCGGGAGCCTGCCGTGGCGGTGGCAGGCCCGAGCCGGCTGTGTCACAAGGGCGCCCGGGGCTGCTTCGTGTCGGGTTCGACGGCCGGTCGACGCGGCGTCAGGACCGGATTGGGGGGTCTCATGCGAATGTCGACCGCGACGCGGAAAATGGAGAGGTACAGGCAGGCATGGAAGTAAGGGAGCGAAGAGGGGCGCCGGCCCTTGCCAGGAGCCTGGCGCTGATGTGCGTCAGGCAGTCGATGCTGGAGGACCTTCACCGGGGCGTGTGGCCGATAACGAAGACCGGCGACTACTCCGACGTTGTGGTGGTCGATGCCGAAGGACGGCGCCTGCCCTGGCCGGAGATATCGCGCTTCGACGAGGACGAGATGCGCGACCTGATGCGCTAGGTCGTCAACAAGATCTACACGTTCCTGGCAAAGATGGACGATCCGGATTTCACGGCGTGGCGCGACTTCCTGCAGCCGCAGACGGAACATTGGGACAAGCCGAGGCTCGACAGGACCCTGATGCACTTCGTTGAGGAATACGCCCGTGTCCGCCGAAAGAAGGACTGACGACGGCGCGGAGTGTCGGAGCCGGCGTCACGTCCGCCTGGCCGCACTCGCGGTTGCGGCGGGGCTGCTGCTGGAGTCCGGAGCCGCGGTTGCCGGCGACCGGTATGTGCGAGGCGGGCTCGGCGTCGACTGGTCGGGCAATACCGCGTTCACCGACGTCGATTGCTCCAGCACCGCGCCTGCGGCGCTCTACGGGTGCGGGACCGGCGGCGACGGTGCCGGCGGTCGAGCTCGGGCTCGGCTACGCGGCGGGACCGGCGCGTTTCGAGCTGCTGGTCGAATACCGTCCGCACTTTTCGTTCAAGGGCCGGGCCAACTTCCTGGCGCCGGGAACGCGGGAGGACGTCAAGGCGAACCTGTCGTCCGTTTCCGGAATGCTGGCCGGCTTCGTGGACCTCGCCGGCCTGGGTCTGCCGAAACCCGGCCTGTTCGCGCCTTTCGTCGGCGCCGGCGTTGGGGTCGTGCATACGCGGATCGGGAAGATGACAATGACCTTCCCGGCGACCACGACGACCGTGCCGGGCGGAAGTCGCAAGGGGCTGGCCTGGATGGTGACGGCCGGGGTCGGCATGGCGGTGGGCGCGCGCGCGATACTCGATCTGGCCTGGCGCTACACGGATCTGGGAAAGGTCCGCACGGGCCGGGGTCCAGGCCGCGTGGTCTGGCGCGACGGAAGCCGTGAGCCGTTGCCGCTCGACCTCGCACCGACCGAGGCGAGGCTGAGGGGGCACGGCATCCGGCTGTCGCTGCGCTACGCTTTCTGAGAACAGGACTGGTCGGAGATTGCGCGGCTGCCGTGACACGACACGCGGGGAGCCAGTTTGCAGGTTGTCGCGCCCGGCAGCGTGACGTGCTACTCAATTCGGGAAGCGGACGGCCTTGGCGAGAACAGGGGCATGGATGAACAAGTCGGAACAGGCGGAGCGTCTGGCAGGCCGGACGGGAATGAGCAAGGCCGCCGCAAAGGATGCGGTCGACGGCGTGTTCGAGACGATCGGCGAGGCCCTGGCGAATGGCGAAGAGGCACGGATACTCGGCTTCGGCACGTTCGGCACCCGGAACCGGCCGGCGCGCACCGTGCGCAACCCGCGGACGGGCGAAAGTCTGTCGGTCGCTGCCTCGACGGTCCCGGTGTTCAAGGCGGGCAAGACGCTCAAGGATGCCGTGGGCAGCGGAGCGTCATGAATGGGGGCCGAATCCCGCGCGAGGGACACGCGAAGCCAGTGAGGGACAGCAGGTTGACATCACCCGCTTTCGCTGCGAAGACCGGCGGCGCCCCCCGTTCCTTCCAGCGGAACGGCGAATCGAGGCCCGGCTTGGGATTGCGGCGGTCAGCCCGGCCGCGGCCCGCGCGTTACGACAGAACAAGCAGAAACATGACCCCGAGCGGAAAAGAAAGTGGTGGCCGAATAAGGCAAGGTTGACCTTAGTAGGGTGGCCGTGAAGCTTCAGATGTGCAATTGAGGACAGCTGATCGATATGGAAACGAGCGACCGGTTTTTTGACCGACCGATCCTCAACTCACCTTATGAAATTCCGGCGCAGCACTGGGAGCTTGACGAGAGCGGCCAACCGACGAACCGCATCCTCGACCGGCGGCGCGAGGTCTCGTTCATCACGCCGATCCCGAAGCCGAAGAAAGGCAAAGCTGCGCAACAGGCGCTGATCTTCGACGAGGCAGCGCAGCGGGTCGCGACCGAAGGTCAGCAATACGAACTCGCGCAGACCATTAACAGCGTGCGAAACGCCGTGGATCGCTGGCGGGCGTTGCCGGACCCCGCGCAATGGCGGGTGACACCCGAAACAGCGCAACTGCTCCACCATTGGCGGCATCACCGGTTCAACGATATCCGACCCTTCTTCTGTCAGGTCGAGGCCGTGGAAACGGTGATCTGGCTGACCGAGGCCGCGCCGAACGTCGGCAACACCGGACGGCCGTTTCTCGAACATCTCGAACAGGCGAACGAACAGGCTAATCCCGACCTGTCCAGACTGGCGCTGAAGCTCGCTACCGGGGCCGGCAAGACCACCGTCATGGCCATGCTGATCGCGTGGCAGACGATCAACGCCGTGCGCCGCCCGAACAGCCGGCGTTTCACGCGCGGTTTTCTGATCGTGACCCCAGGGATCACGATCAAGGACCGCCTCCGCGTGCTCCAGCCCAACGACCCGGACAGCTACTACCAGAGCCGGGAACTCGTACCGTCCGACATGCTGGGCGATCTAGACCGCGCGAAGATTGTCATCACCAACTTTCACGCCTTCAAACGCCGCGAGATGATGGAGGTCTCGAAGGGCGCCCGGGCCTTGCTCCAGGGACGTGGCCCCGACCTGCGCTCGATTGAGAGCGAGGGACAGATGCTCCAGCGGGTCATGCCCGAGCTCATGGGCATGCGGAACATCCTCGCGCTGAACGACGAGGCGCACCATTGCTACAGAGAGAAGCCGGGCGAGGACGACGAAGGCGATCTGAAAGGAGACGACCGCAAGGAGGCAGAGAAGAACCGGGAAGCCGCAAGGCTCTGGATCTCGGGGCTGGAGGCGGTCGGCCGCAAGCTCGATCTCAACCGCGTGATCGATCTATCGGCCACGCCGTTCTTCCTGCGCGGCTCGGGCTATGCGGAAGGCACGCTCTTCCCGTGGACGATGAGCGATTTCTCGCTCATGGACGCCATCGAATGCGGAATCGTCAAGCTGCCGCGGGTGCCGGTGGCCGACAACATCGACGACGGCGAAATGCCGAAGTTCCGCAACCTGTGGGAGCATATCGGCAAAGACATGCCGAAAAAGGGTCGCGGCAAGGCGTCCGGCCTCGATCCACTGAAAATTCCGGTACCGCTTCAGACGGCTCTGGAAGCCCTCTACGGCCACTACCAAGAAACTTTTGCGCTCTGGCAGAACGCAAACATCGAGGTTCCGCCTTGCTTCATCGTCGTGTGCAACAACACATCGACCTCGAAGTTGATCTACGACTACATCGCTGGATTTCACCGAGAGAACTCTGACGGCTCCACAACGCTGGAGAACGGCCGTCTCGCGTTATTCCGAAACTTCGACGACTACGGAAACGCTTTCGCGCGTCCGCATACCCTTCTGATCGACAGCACCCAACTTGAATCGGGAGAATCGCTCGACAAGAACTTCCGCACCATGGCGTCCGATGAGATCGAGCGTTTTCGCCGCGAACGGGTTCAGCGCACCGGCGATATCCGGGCCGGCGACAACATCTCCGACCAGGACCTGCTGCGCGAGGTCATGAACACCGTCGGCAAGACAGGCCAATTAGGCGAAACGATCCGCTGCGTCGTCTCGGTCTCCATGCTGACCGAAGGCTGGGACGCCAACACAGTTACCCATGTTCTTGGGGTCCGGGCCTTTGGCACGCAGCTCCTTTGCGAACAGGCGGTGGGCCGGGCGCTGCGCCGGCAGTCCTATGAATTGAACGATGACAGCCTGTTCCCGGTCGAATATGCCGATGTTCTCGGCATTCCCTTCGACTTCACCGCGCGCCCGGTGGTTGCGCCACCGCAGCCGCCGCGCAAAACCGTGCAGGTCAAAGCAATGACGCCGGAGCGTGACGCCTGTGAAATCCGTTTTCCGCGCGTCGCCGGCTACCGCGTCGAGCTGCCGGAGGAGCGGCTACAGGCGACATTCGATGCCGATGCGACACTCGAATTGACTCCTGACCTTGTCGGCCCCTCGGTCACTCGAAACGAAGGTATCATCGGTGAGGGGGTGAACCTCAACCTGGTCCACACCCGCGATCTGCGGCGCTCGACAGTCCTGTTCCACCTTGCCAAACGGCTGCTGGAGACGAAGTGGCGCGATTCGGGAGGAGAACCGAAGCTGCACCTTTTCGGCCAACTCAAGAGTATCGCGCGGCAGTGGCTCGACAATCATCTAGTTTGCAAGGGCGGTACCTACCCGGCGCAGCTCATGTATCTGACGCTGGCAGATATGGCGTGCGAGCGCATCACGCGAGGCATTGTCGCGCATCATGTGGGCGAGAGTCCCGTCAAGGCCGTGCTCGATCCCTACAATCCTGCGGGTTCGACAAAGCATGTCCGCTTCGTCACCACGCGGCAGACACTTTGGCCCGCGGCTTCAAACCTGTGCCATGTCAATTGGGTCGTCTATGACAGTGAATGGGAAGCAGAGTTCTGTCGGGTAGCCGAGGCCCACACCAGTGTCCGCGCATACGTCAAGAACCACGGTCTCGGTCTGGAGGTCCCGTATCGCCAAGGCGCTAAGGCCCGCACTTACATCCCGGACTTCATCGTGCTTGTTGACGACGGAGGTGGCGAGGATGACCCGCTGCGCCTGATCGTCGAGATCAAGGGCTATCGGGGCGAGGATGCCAAGGACAAGAAAGCCACGATGGACACCTACTGGGTGCCCGGCGTGAATGAGCTCGGCACGTTTGGACGGTGGGCATTCGCAGAGTTCACCGACATGCACGAAATCGAGTCCGGATTCGACCAACTCATCGCGGCACATGTCGCGCAGCAGGCAGCGTGAAAGGGCAGGAGGTGGCACGGGGATCAAAGAAGAAGTCCAAATCCGTCGAGACCCTCACGCATGGAGAGGCGGCGCGGCGCAACATCCCGACGGCGGAATACCACCCCGTCCTGTCGGAAGAGGACAAGGCGCCGGTCCGGGTGGCCTACGAACGCCGCAACCGCGACCTGGACCCGCAACTCGTCTGGCGCGGCAAGGACCAGCAGGATGCCGCCGATCTCGTCGTCCAGGCGCCGCCGCTCTACATTCAGGAGAAGATGCACCCCAAGGTGCTGATCGACGATCTGCTGCGGCAGACGAAGGAGCGGCGCGAAGAGGCGGCGGCCGATGCGCCGGACCTGTTCGCCGATTTCAACGGCCTGCCGAACGAAGAAGCCAAAACCGAATTCTACCGGCACGACGCCAACTGGTCGAACCGCATGATCCTCGGCGACAGCCTGCAGGTCATGGCCTCGCTGGCGGAGCGCGAGGGCCTGCGCGGCAAGGTACAGTGCATCTATGTCGACCCGCCCTACGGCATCCGCTTCAACTCCAATTTCCAGTGGTCCACTGCTAGCCGTGAGGTGACCGATGGCAAGGCGGAGCACATCACCCGCGAGCCGGAACAGGTCAAAGCATTCCGAGACACGTGGCGTGATGGAATTCACTCCTATCTGACCTATCTGCGCGATCGATTGACCGTCGCCCGTGACTTGTTGGCGGAGTCTGGCTCAATTTTTGTGCAAATTGGCGACGAGAATTTGCATAGAATTCGGGGTATATTGGACGAGATATTCGGAACGGAAAATTTTGTTTCTCAGATTTGTGTGATGAAAACAGCGACACCAAGTGCATTGCTCGATGATAACTTCTTTTACATTTTATGGTACGGAAAATCGCGTTCTATTACCAAGTGCAGGCAACTTTTTCTCAATAAGCCCGTGGAAGACTGGGTATCTGAGACTCGTGGTGGATCTTGGGGAATAAAATTTGATTCAATGGCCTACAGATCCCTTGATGCTGGAGAACGCAGACGGCCTGAGACAATTCCAGAAGGAGAAGTATACGCTCTTTCTAAGACAAACTCGGCCGGCGCCGCGGCTACTGAAAGGGAATTTCAATTCCAACGAAAAATCTACACCGCTGGTGCCAATGCACATTGGAAAACTACAGAAGCAGGCATGGCGCGACTGGCGCGTTCAGATCGACTAGAAACTAGAGGTGGCCCGCCTTGGTTTAGAAAGTACCACTCTGACAGTCCATTTAAGAGAATGACAAATGCCTGGCTAGATACTTCAGGAAAGTCATCGGAGCGTTGGTATGTCGTTCAAACAGATACTCCTGTAATTCAACGGTGTGTCTTGCTCTCAAGCGATCCCGGCGACCTCGTGTTGGACCCGACCTGCGGCTCTGGAACCACGGCCTATGTCTGCGAACAATGGGGCCGGCGTTGGATCACCATCGATACCTCCCGCGTGGCGCTCGCACTGGCGCGGGCGCGCATCATGGGCGCGCGCTATCCCTGGTACCTGCTCGCCGACAGCCCCGAGGGGCAGCGGAAGGAAGCCGAGATCACGCAGCGCGCGCCGTCGGAAACCCCGACAGGCGGCGACATCCGCCAGGGCTTCGTCTACGAGCGCGTGCCGCACATCACTCTGAAATCCATCGCCAACAACGCCGAGATCGACGTTATCTGGGAGCGTTGGCAGGAGACCCTGGAGCCGCTCCGGGCGCGCCTCAACGCCTCCCTCGGCGAGCAGTGGGAGGAGTGGGAAATCCCGCGCGAGGCAGGCGAGGGTTGGCCGGCCGATGCCACGGCTGCGCATACCGAGTGGTGGGAGGCCCGCATCGCCCGGCAGCAGGATATAGACGCCTCCATCTCCGCCAAGGCCGACCACGAGTATCTCTACGACAAGCCCTATGAGGATCGGTCGCGCATCCGCGTCGCCGGCCCCTTCACGGTGGAGAGCCTGGCGCCGCACCGCATGCTGGCGGTGGACGAGAACGACGAGCTCTTCTCCGCTCTTGCCGACCAGAAGCTCGGCTACGGCGAGGCGCCGAACTTCACCGAGATGATCCTGGAGAACCTCAGAACGGCCGGCGTGCAGCAGGCGCACAAGGAGGACCGCATCGCCTTCACCGCGCTCACGCCCTGGCCCGGCCACTACGTCTGCGCCGAGGGGCGCTACGTGGAGGGCGACGGGGAGGCCGGCGCCACGCGCCGCGCCGGCGTCTTCATCGGCCCTGAGTTCGGCACCGTCGCGCGGCCCGACCTTGTGGTTGCCGCGCGCGAGGCCGCCGACGCCGGCTTCGACGTGCTGATCGCCTGCGCCTTCAGCTACGACGCCCACGCCGCCGAGTTCGAGAAGCTGGGCCGCATCCCGGTGCTCAAGGCGCGCATGAACGCCGACCTGCACATGGCCGGCGACCTCAAGAACACCGGCAAGGGCAACCTCTTCGTCATCTTCGGCGAGCCCGATATCGACATCCTGCCGGACGGCGACGGCACCATCCGGGTGCGGATCAACGGCGTGGACGTCTTCCACCCCAACACCGGCGAGGTGCGGAGCGATGGCGCCGACGGCATCGCCTGCTGGTTCGTCGACACCGACTACAATGAGGAGAGCTTCTTCGTCCGCCACGCCTACTTCCTGGGCGCGAACGACCCCTACAAGGCGCTGAAGACGACGCTGAAGGCGGAGATCGACCTCGACGCCTGGGCCACGCTCAACAGCGACACCTCCCGCCCCTTCCCCAAACCCGCCTCCGGCCGAATCGCCGTCAAGGTCATCAACCACCTCGGCGACGAGGCGATGAAGGTATTCCGGGTGTGACGCGCGGCGCGCGATTCCGGATCGCCGATACCTTTTCCGACAGTCTCGCAAAGCTGACCGGCGATGAGCAAAAGGCGGCCAAGACCACCGCCTTCGACTTGCAGTTGGACTCGTCGGCGCCGGGGCTCTCATTTCACAAGCTCGACCGGGCAAAGGACAAGAATTTCTGGTCGGTTCGTGTCAATCGGGACATTCGCCTGATCGTGCATCGGTCCGAATCGAGCATCATGCTCGCCTATGTCGACCATCACGACGCAGCGTACAGATGGGCGGAACGGCGGCGGATCGAGCGCCATCCCAAGACCGGTGCTGCACAGATCGTCGAGGTCCGCGAAACTGTTCGCGAGATCGAGGTGCCGCGCTTTGCGGCAATGGAAGCGCCGGCCGACGCAAGTCCGACCACCAAGCCGGCGCTCTTCGCCGACACGTCCGACGATGAGTTGCTGGGCTACGGCGTGCCCGAAGCGTGGCTGGATGACGTTCGGCAAACCGACGAAGACTCGCTGCTCAAAGTAGCCGTCCATCTGCCGGCCGAGGCGGCGGAGGCACTGCTGCAACTTGCGACCGGTGGCACGCCGGATCGGCCGACGCATGCCACCGCCGATACAGACCCGTTCGCCCACCCGGATGCGCAGCGACGCTTCCGCCCCGTTGAGAATTTGGAAGAGCTGGAGAGGGCCCTCGAATATCCATGGGAGAAGTGGACCGTCTTCCTGCATCCGGCGCAGCGCCGGATTGTGGAGAGCCGGTACAGCGGCCCGGCCCGCGTCTCCGGATCGGCCGGCACCGGAAAGACTGTCGTCGCGCTTCACCGTGCTGTTCATCTCGCCCGCACGATTCCCGACGCGCGGGTTCTTCTTGCCACCTTCTCGGATACGCTCGCGAATTCGCTCCGCGTGAAGCTCGGACGCCTGGTTCACAACCGGCCCGGCACCGCCGAGCGTCTGGAGGTGTACTCGATGGAGAGCATCGGCCGGCGGCTCTACGAAGCCAACTTCGGGACGCTCGTTCTGGCCACGGATAGCGAGATTCGGGGGCTGATCGATCGGGCCGCCGCCGAAGCCGAAGAGCACAAGTTCAGCCCGCACTTCCTGTGGACCGAATGGAAGATGGTGGTCGACGCGTGGCAGCTGGATAGCTGGGACGCCTATCGGGACGTGATGCGGCTCGGCCGAAAGACACGTCTGGCGGAATCGCAGCGCGCGTTGCTCTGGTCGATCTTCGCCAAGGTGCGCGACAGCCTCGCCGATCGCGCACTTATGACGGAACCCCGCATGTTCCAACGCCTGGAACGGCATTTCGCGGAGGCGACGCACCCGCCGTTCGAGTATTGCGTCATTGACGAGGCCCAGGATATCGGCGTGGCTGAGTTACGCTTCGTCGCGGCGCTCGGTGGCGACCGACCAGGCAGCCTGTTCTTCGCCGGCGATCTCGGCCAACGCATTTTCCGAACGCCTTTCTCCTGGCGCGCGCTAGGCGTGGATGTGCGCGGGCGGTCCCATACCCTGCGCATCAATTATCGAACCTCACACCAGATACGACGCCAGGCGGATCGTTTGCTGCCGCCGGAACTTGCCGATGTGGACGGAATCGCGGAGCGTCGCGGCGGCACCGTTTCCGCATTCAACGGGCCGGAACCGTGTATCGGCGTCTTCGGATCGCCGGACGAGGAAGCAACCGCTGTCGCCGAATGGCTAACCGCGCGGAGGCAGGAAGGCTACGCCCCGCACGAGATCGCTCTGTTCGTCCGTTCCGAAGCCGAATTGCCGAGAGCGCAGGAGGCCGTCAGCCTCGCAGGCTCATCGGCGACTGTCTTGGATGGTCGCTCCGAGGGGGTGTCGGATCGGGTCCTTGTTGGAACGATGCATCTCGCCAAGGGGTTGGAATTCCGGGCCGTGGCGATCATGGCGTGCGACGACGAAGTGCTGCCGCTCCAATCACGCATTGAGAACGTCGCCGACGAGGCCGATCTTGAAGACACCTACAGCACCGAGCGGCATTTGCTCTACGTGGCCAGCACCCGAGCCCGCGATCACCTCCTGGTGACGGGGGTCGAGCCTGCGTCCGAGTTTCTCGACGATTTGGAAGGATCGAATAATGCGGTGGGTTGTTGTGACAGAGAAAGGTAAAGTTTTAGTTTGACACGCTCTTCGAGCATGCTCAATGATGTTATCTAAATTTGAAAAAAATTGCGAGACAGGTAGATTAAATTGATACGATTGAACGCCAGTTCGCAGAAAGCAAAAGTACTCACTCCCCGGCTCACTTTTGACCAAAAAAAAGCGCTACGAAGGTCAGCAACTGGCATATTGCGTTTCGTTCTCCACTATGGTTACTTTCTCTTCATGTTTGGTCACACCCAATTTATCGCTGGATCAGCCGCGCGTCTTTGGCCGTTTCTTTCGAGGGGCGGATTAGTGTGAGGCGTCAGTTGCGGCGTTGACGAGAACGCCTAAATTGAACATCCACCCCGGTCATTTGGAGGCGGAATTTTAACATCTGTCCGCTAGCAAGGTATTTCTGCCGGACTTGAGCTTGGTTCATATCAGTCGACCGAATTTTCATTAGTGCCGGTCGAGGAAGCAAGAGACACCCGGCCAACCAATTAGCCTCGTCTTCTTGGCTTTTATCAAATGTATTCAGTAAGAGTTCTCCATCTGGACTTATGTCCACCCGGGCGGCCTTGTGTCCAAGAAGAATATGCGCCAGTTCGTGGTACAGATCACTAGCTTGCCGTGCTAAAGAGTGGGTGGGATTCAGGATGATTGCGTAGGTTGAGTTGATATTGACTGTTATTGCGGACCAGCTGTCTGCATCATCTTCCAAAAGAATCTTTAGGTAATCATCATCTAATCCACCAATATCTCTCGGTGTCCACAAGGCCACACCGAGGTGTCTGGCCAATAGTCTAGGGTCCAGAGGGTCCGAGGGGTCTAACTCCAGATCGGTGCGAATTCCTGACGCGA
Source organism: Alphaproteobacteria bacterium (assembly GCA_965262755.1). Lineage (GTDB taxonomy): Bacteria > Pseudomonadota > Alphaproteobacteria > UBA828 > UBA828 > WTGU01. Next base: position 5,771,471 of record OZ253557.1, read on the forward strand.
CCCTTTCACACCACGCCTTAAAACCTCGCCTAAATGTTGCCAATCTTGTGGTCCTTTAGTTTTCCAGTTCTTCTTGAATTTCTAAGGCTCTTTGCGCTTGCAAAATCATCATTCCTAACGCTCTAGCTGTCTCGGGCCGAATTGTGTGGTCCTTCTTGAAGTGCACACTGGCTTTGACCCTTTGGGTTGACTGCGTCTTGAAGCCAAGGACGGTCCCAGGGTTCACGTTAAGCCAGCGGCAAATCTTGCTGAATGTTTCCAAATCCGGCATGTATCCGCGTTCCACGCGGGATAGCGTTGCAGGACTGAGGCCAATCTCCCTTGCGACTTCTCTTACGCCACGTCCTTTTCGACGATGAGCGATCTGTCGGCCAAGGGTTTGAATGGAGACTCTCTTGATGGTTCCGTCTTTTGCCATTTTGAAGTTTCCCCCATCTTGGTGGATATTACGGGGCGGCTAGGAAGCCGTTTTGAACTCGTGTGACGAGACCAATCCGATACTTAAGCGAGGATAGTCTGCATAGAGATCGCCATAACATCCGTTGATTCGGTCAAGAGCAGTCCGGGAGATGGATATGGCGGTGTGTGTTGCGGGGAGAGATTTCCGCTTGAAAGTATTGACGAAGGCTTTCCGAGAAGTGTTGCCTTGTGGGCTTCTGGATAACGAGACGCAAGAGACAAGGCTGAGTAGGGCGGCGAAACGCTGAGCCTTGATCACCGTAAAGGCCCCCCGTTAGCGGAATAGCACTTTAGGAAACTAGATGGACGCAGGATGATGAAGGGGCCTTCGACAGCCTCCAGCATCGTGTCAAGGATATCAGAGCTGTACATATCGGATACCGTCACAAGCTTCCAGGCGGGTCGCCCAGTCGTGCGCATTCATGCCGGAGTTCAGCGCCAGATCACGGCGGTGAAGGGCCTCAGCGTGGCGGAAGCGACAGGTGGAGCAAAAGTCGATCAGAAGCTGCCCTTGCACTGGAAGGGTCGTGTCCCTGGCGAGGGCATGGCGACGACGGGGCTGCCCGTTATCCTTCCGCCGCCCGATTCGACTGGAACAGGGCACACTCAGGAACTCCGCCACAGCTTTCGCCGCGAAGTATCGGCCGCAAACAAGCATCCAAGCAATGCTGGCATGTACATCCGCGAATTCGACATAGCTACCCTGAAGGTCTTGTGGTCGAGTTTGCGTTTCTGTGGCGAGATGACCTAGTAGGGGTCGTTGCTGGCAATCGCCCGCTAGCCAGTCCACGGTCTGATCCCTCCAAGCTTGGGCCGAGGATATCGGCAGCCACCACCGGTAGGGCATGTCTGGTCCCGGGTCACGGCATCGCGCCATGACAGAATTTGCATCTACGTCTATACAAGCTTCTTCTAGGATACGCAGCTTCCCACCCACACTTGGCTATAGACGGCCAACCGATTCCTTGACGGCTTCACCCAGCCGATACCCGCCGGACGGAAACGATTGCTCCGAGCTATTCCGACGCCGTCCCGGTCAGGATGGGGTGCCAGATCGCGACCGCCACCCGCCCCGTTTGTCTTACCGGTGATACAAACGGTTGACAACTGATACGACGTGCGCTATATCTCCTTCCGTCTTACGTGCGATACGAAGATATCGAACATAGGACGTTCGCGTCAATGGGGCAACGTATTGCCCGCCAACATATGCGGAGAGCCAATCATGGACAAGGTACGCCTGATTTTCACTAGCACTGCGGGAGACTTCGAAGATGTCTTCCAGACGGCCCAGGTGCTTTTTGAAGTCAAAGTTCAGGTTATGGTCAAGCTGAAGCTGGATCAGAGCAAAGCCAATGATTACTTGGTGACGCTTGAGGGGAACCCACTCGACGAGAGCAAAAAACTCAGCGAACTCAAACTCACAGATGGCGCCGTGCTTGTCATAGAACGCAAGGAAGTCACCAAGATCTGATGGACTACGAAACTGTAAAGTCCAAGATGGACGCGGCAGTCGACTGCGTTCGCCGCAGTCGACTCGCTGAAGCCCTTGGCTGGTGTATTGATGTAAACGGTCTAGAAGCCTTCATTTCAATGTCTCCACGAAGACAAAAGGACCGGGTATATCTTCTGAAAATAAACTTTGATGATTTTCCCCGCCAACCACCCTCCTTTGTTTTTGTAGACCCAAAAACCCGCTCGCCAAGCGAAGCGGCATGGCCTCGGAAGGTAAAACACTCACAGAAGCCAGACGGAATTTGTGTTGCCGGAACCCGTGAGTGTCATGCGCATTATCACAAAAATGAAGCCCAGTACCAATGGGATTCCGATAAGTGGCCATTCCTGTCTACGCTTGACGAAATTCATCGATTCATGGAAAAGTATCACCGCTGAGTAACACGATATGCTTCGTTTGATTCCAAACCTTCTCTCCCTCCTAGGGTTTCCTACGGACGGCAGCCGACCCCGTACTCAGCGGGGTGATGTTTATCCGACAATATCGCCGTATAGCCCTTCCGAAACAGTGCGTCGTAGACGAGCTCTGCCTGACTCTATCGGTCGAATTTTCGTGCCGCTTAGTGTGATGAAGCAAACAGACGCTGTGATGAGGCGTTTTGGCAAGGAAAAGCGAGAGTGTTATGTCTGGTGGGGTGGGTATTACGCGGATGGTTACGGCCAAGTTCTTTCGGCTATATGGCCGGAGGTATCGACAGACTACGGGAGAATTTATCTGAACAATAGACAATTGGGCGTACTAAATAAGCAGCTGCGGCAGCTCGATCAAATTCTACTTGTCGAACTCCATACCCATCCTCCCGGAGGGGGTGGCCAAAATGATGTAGATGCAGCGAACGCCGCCGCAAGCTATCCTGGCTTTATCTCGATCGTTGTACCTAACTTTGCGTCGCCACGATTTTGGGATCTTCGCGAGTCGCACGTATATGAGTATGTTCACAATAATCAATGGCGAGCCCTTTCGAGGGAAGAAATTGAAGGGAAATTCCTGATAGAGCCCTCGGGTATCGGTTTGGAGGTCTAATTCGTGTCACAACAAGCGCGCACACTCCAGCTGCTGGAGACTTTGTCAGGAAGCTGTGACCATGACTTGATCAAGCTGTTCATGCCCGGCAGGGTAGAAGTAGTACTTGGCCGGGAAAGTGCAGTTAGCGCACAAGGACAGATGCTTTTGTCGCTCACTGTGAACCTGATGGCGCGACTCTACCCTGTTGTTCAAGAACTCAAAGTATATGTTGCCACAGATCATCGTTTGCTGCCTCAGGCTCCTAGATGGTCCGGGGAAACGCTTTCGGAGCACGTACAATCCATGTTGCGTGCAATTAAATCCCCGGTGAAGTGTGCCGTCCAGGTTGGTCTAGGTGCAGTAGTGTCCTTGTCGGATGAAAGGCTGGTTATCGGAGACGCAGGACAAAGAGGTTCCGTATATGTTGGTTGCGACGGGTGGACAGTTTACCTATCTTCTCAGTGCGCAAAGAAGGTTACCCCCAAAATAAACCCTGTTGGGAGCAACGCGGCAGCCTGTTTCGGAGTGGCGGAAGTATTTAAGCGTTTGCTAATGCGCCATGCAGACTTATTCTCGGACGTACCAGTTGTTCCGTTGTCAGGGCAGCTCGCCTTTTCGACGCTGACATATAGGGTTGGAAACGACCAGTTGAATCCAGAGATTCCAGCGGTAGTCAACCTCGGGCGTTTGACCCTAGTCGGGTTAGGGGCGGGAGGAGGCGCGACGGCATATACCTTAGCGTCGTTAGTGGACCCAAGAGGGCACCTAAACCTGGTTGAACCAGACGAGGTTATAGAATCAAATTTGAATCGGTATGTATTTGCAGATGCAGAAGACGCCATCATGGAGGCGAAAAAGGCAGATGTAGTCGCTAGGCTGTTTGAATCAAAATCAGGAGTCGCCACTCGTATTCTCAAGGCTCCAATCAAGGAGGCTGTTCAAGAACTCACGTTGGCTGACTTTGAGCAGGTATCGGCGGCAGTACACAGCAGGCAAGCACGACGGGATATCCAATACGAAACACCTCGATTGCTTTGGGATGCCGCGGCTTCTGAGGAAGGTGAATTTCGAATTTGGAGAAACACCTTCGGCAGGAGCGAGTGCATGTTCTGTAAGCACCCTAGCGGGGAAGGCGATCCAGAACGGCAGAGGGCAGCACAGTTGGCTGGGGTGCTTGGGCTAGACGCGGATGAGCTGTTCGAGAAGATCAGCAATAATGGCATGTTCACCGCAGAGGAGTGTGATCGGATAGAGGCGGACGTGGAGGGCGAGCAGGCATTCGAATTGCCGTCGCCTGGACAAAGGCTCGATGATTGGCAGTCTTCGCAGTGCGGTAAGTTGCACCTTGATGCAGTGGACGAAGATGTGCCTATACCGTTTAGTCCAGTAATGGCAGGAGTACTCATAGCCGGCGAAGTCATAAAGGAAAGATTGTTTCCACAGGAGGTTCTTGACTCATATTATTTCAATACACTCCTCGGTGGGTTTATGACGCGTATGGTTCCAAATAGACGGAGGCCGCGGGCAAATTGCGAGCACTGCTCAGACCCAGACTTTCAAGCTCAGTATAAGCGGCGTTGGAAGCAGGCTGATGGTGACAAATGAATTAGGACTGTCTTATTCCCTGATTGGTAGTTTCTTACGCAAAGACGACTAGTTTAGCAGGTGGTCGCGGTTGGGCAACCGATGGTCATGCGGTTTATGTGAACACTATTTCGATTCGCAAGGACGATTCAACGACGAGTGCGGAGGTCCAGGATCGAGGCCGGTAGGTCGCTGGCAAATCTCCGTGAAGCTGGTGCGGAGGTGAGGAGACACCAAGAGCGGACGGGAGATTGAATTCCTGCGCTTCCGCAACGATGACGGGCACCGACCTCCGGTTCAGCGGGTACAATGACGAATCAGGGAATTCCGCTGGGTTGGGTGCTCTCTCGCGGCATAGTAGCGCGGATCATGACGGATCGAAAACAGAATGCCGCCCGGTCGGGTCGATTGTCCATGTGGCCAGTGCGCAATGGCGCGTACGTCGGCTCCGAGGCCTGACGGAACGGATGTGTCAGGTGCACTCCGAATTCCGACAAAAAGGTCAATAAGGGCCAGTCGTGGTCAGCAGTTGAAATTCACCCGCTTCCGGCACGAAGACCGGGTATGAGACGGCGGTTGGAGCACTGCCATAACATACTGAATGAGAACGGCTTTTCGTGCCCCGTCAGGGGGTGCCGCGAATCCTGACGGATGAAAATAAAACAAGAATCGCGAGGACGGGTCAGCGATGTGCCCTGGCAGTATTCGTCTTCGGCGTGGCACGCCGTCATGAGAGTGGCCCCAAGACGAGGCGCGAGGCCTGTTGAGCCCACGCGGGTGACCGCTACCCGGAAGCCCAACTGTTCGCAGGGCACCTGCACGCTGTCGGTGGAAGAGATCGTACGAGGCGCCATGCGGCGATGGCGAGGCGCTTCAGGCGCGCCGGCTGCGGCTGGCCCGACCCAGGCACGATTCGAAGGGACGATGGCGCAGACGGGGAATGCCGGCGGTAAGGCCATTGCGGAAGCGCGCACCGGCACACGCCGTCGCCTCATCCCGCGGACGGGCGCGGAGGAGGGAATCCGCGGGAGATCCGGTTGCCCGAGCGTGTCGCGCTGCGCCCGATGGAGCGCGGCCTGCAACTCCAACCTGTCGGCCGGGTTCCCGACCGGGAAGGCCCGTCGCTCGGCAATCCGGACGTTACGGGTGTCCGGATCGGGGTCCGACGGCCGGATCGGGTGTGCGCACTTCGGCCGTCGCTCTTCTCAGGTCCCTGACGATGCGGCTCACCTTCCGGGCGTAGCGGTTGCCGGCCGGGGTGAGCGTCACTCCATTGGTTCGCCTGACAAACAGCTCGGTTCCCAGAAACCGCTCCAGCTGGCGAACATGCCTGCTGACGGCGCCGGGCGAGACCCGCAGCTCGGCGGCCGCGTAGAGGAAGCTCTCATGCCGGCCCGCCGCTTCGAATGCCTGGAGCGAGTTCAGCGGCGGGAGCGGCTCATTGGACATGTATTTCCGAGACTGGCGAGGGCTTAGAGAAGTTGAGCCAGCCTAAGTTTATTGCAGGCCACGGTCAATCGCGGGCCGCGGCGGCGTCCGTCCGAATCGCCGGGAATTGCCGGCAAGACAGCCGGAATCCGGTGATCCGGTTACTGGAAACAGAAGCCGGCGCGACGAGGGAGGCGGATCGGCGGATGTCGGGGAGGCGGCGCCAGGGAAGACGATCCGGTCCTGCCCGAAGGGGACGGTTGGCCGCACCGCCGTGGCCTGCAAGGGCCGCGCGGAACGCTCAGGCGGCGATCCGGTGCCGATCGGCGCACCCCGGCCGAAACACCGGGGTTGCGACGCCTTCCGGCGCGGGGCCGGCGACCTCGGGAACGGTCAGCCGTTCGACGGGTTGCCTCCCGCGCATTCCTGCAGGAGCCACTCCTTCAACCGGACGAGGGTCCGGTCGTTCGCCGACGAGGCGGTCATGACCAGGTGATAGGATTTCTCGGAAACCACCGAGAGATGCGCGAGCGGGACGAGCTTGCCGGTCGCCAGCTCCTTGGCGACCATCTCGCCATGGCCGACGGCCATCCCCATGCCGTCGACCGCCGCCTGGATGACGCCCTTGTAGAGCGCGAAGCGCATGTTGGCGGCAAGCTCGCCGGCCGTCGCGCCGACGGCCCGGGCCCAGTCCGGCCAGTCGGTGTCCCAGTACATGTCGTGCAGCAGGGGTTGGCCGATGACCTCGTCGGCGCCGGGGTGGGTGGACAGCGTCTCGCGGAATTGCGGGCTGCAGACGGGAAAGACCTCTTCTCCGAACAGCCGCGTCACACTGTAGCCGGGATGCTGTCCCTTCGAATACATGATCCACGCGTCCACGTCCTCGCGCTCCGCGTCGTGCTCGCCGTTGTGAACCTCGATCCGCAGCTCCGCCCGGTCGAACGCCTTCCTGAATGACGGAATGCGGCGGTAGAGCCAGCGTTCCGAGAATATCGGCAGCGTCGAGATGACGATCGCGCGGTCGCCCGACGGCGCGCGGACGCGATCCGTCGCGGTTCTCAGGTCTCTGAAAATACCGCTGACCATCTCTGCGTATTGCTTGCCGGCCGAGGTGAGCGCGACCCCGCTGCTTCGCCTGACGAACAGTTCGGTTCCCAGATAGGTCTCGAGCAGCCGCACATGCCGGCTGATGGAGCCCGGCGTGACGTCCTGTTCGGCCGCCGCTTCCAGGAAGCTCTCGTGTCTCGCCGCCGCTTCGAATGCCTTGAGAGAATTCAGAGGGGGCAGACGATTGTTGTTCATGGGCCCTGGCTCTGCTATCCGGATCAGTAATACTGACCCAGACTAGAATCAATCCGGGTGTCGGTCAATCGCATGCCGAATCGGCATCGAGTGGGGAAACGGGTCCGGATTGCGGCCCTCCGGAGAGGATGGCGCGAGACCTGCAACGCAACGCATGCGACGTAGAATGCCGATGTGGGTGCCGGCATCGTCTCTGCGCCCGCCGGTGCCGGTGCCGTTGCCCGGCGTGGTTTCAGGGGGCAGAACAGGTCGTGCGCGACGCTCCGCGCCGGGGTATGACTCAATAATACTGAGCCTGACCCTGAATAATTATGGTTGCGGGCGGATGCGCATCTCTCGACACTTGTCGAATCGTGGTCCGGACCACGATGGGCTGACGTTTCGGAGAATGGTTCGGAGCGCGCGGGAGGGCTTGGCTCGCCCCATAGTCTGCCGGGGGATTTGGCGATGCGTTCGACATTGTTGGGCAGAGTTGTCGGCTGCATAACTAAGAGAGCCGAGAGCCGAGAGCCGAGAGCCGAGAGCCGAGAGCCGAGAGCCGAGAGCCGAGAGCCGAGAGCCGAGAGCCGAGAGCCGAGAGCCGAGAGCCGAGAGCCGAGAGCCGAGAGCCGAGAGCCGAGAGCCGAGAGCCGAGAGCCGAGAGCCGAGAGCCGAGAGCCGAGAGCCGAGAGCCGAGAGCCGAGAGCCGAGAGCCGAGAGCCGAGAGCCGAGAGCCGAGAGCCGAGAGCCGAGAGCCGAGAGCCGAGAGCCGAGAGCCGAGAGCCGAGAGCCGAGAGCCGAGAGCCGAGAGCCGAGAGCCGAGAGCCGAGAGCCGAGAGCCGAGAGCCGAGAGCCGAGAGCCGAGAGCCGAGAGCCGAGAGCCGAGAGTTCTGTCCACGGCGAGGCGCGCCGCCTAGCACTTCCCCGCCCTCACGGGCGAACCTCCTCCGAAGCGACACCGACCTTTCCGCCGCCGCCGCGCCGGCGGCGTCCGCATGTCCCGGTCCGGGTGCCCGCGGGGCGGGGCGCGCCGTGTCCGGGCTGAGCGCGGCCCGGCGAGGCGCGCCGCCGGAGTCCTCCCCGCCCGCTCCGGGCGGCCTTGCTCCGGACCGGGCCGCCGCGACCGGCGCCGGACCTGCGGGGGCGTTCGCGCGCCTTCGCCCGGCGCTCTTCCGGGCGGCGGCCTGCCTGGTAGTTGCGGCCGCCGCCCTCCTGGCCCTGCCCGGCGGGGCGTCGGCGCAGGACAATTCGGTCCGCCCGTCCTGGCCTCTCATCCCCTCGGGCCTGTCGGACGGCGACCAGTTCCGGCTGATATTCGTAACTTCGACGTTTAGGAACGCTACCTCGTCGGACATCGCGGACTACAACACCTTCGTGCAGGAGCACGCCGCGACGGGGCACATGGCCATCTGGCCCTACAGCTCGCAGTTCCGGGTGGTGGGGTCGACGGCCGCCGTCGATGCCCGCGACAACACGAACACCACCGGGACCGGGGTGCCGATCTACTGGCTGAACGGCGCCAAGGTCGCCGACAACTATGCGGACTTCTACGACGATAGCTGGGACAGCCTCTCGCCCAAGAACGAGCTTGGACAAACCGGCTCCAGTCCGATCATAACCGGCAGTCGTGCGAACGGAACGGCCCACGCTTCACTTCACCTGGGTGCCAGCAGCGTAAAGTATGGGAGTATGTTCAGCACCGGCGGCGGCCCCATTGAATCGAACACCAATTCAGCATCTACCACGGCCGGCCGCTTCTACGGCCTGTCGCCGGTATTCACGGTCAAGAAGCCGTCGATCACCGATGTGAGCGTGACGTCGCGCCCGGCCGACGGCACCAACACCTTCAAGCGCGGCGAGCGGATCGAGGTCAGCGTCACCTTCAGCGAGGCGGTGGAGGTGCAGAATGCGCAGGCCGACGGTTCCAACGTGAGTATCAGGATTTGGACGGGCGGCAGCTCTACTCCCATCTGGTCCGTGAACTTTCTCCGTATGGACCATCCCCGCAAGCTCGTCTTCGGCTTGAGGGTGACTAGTGCTGTGAACGACGCCAACGGGCTCTGTATCGGAACGTCCTGTGCCGCGGACACGATTCGGCTCAGCGGCGGCGCCGCCATCGTCGCGGCGGAGGACGGCGTTGCCGCGCTGACGAGCTACGACGCGGTGCAAACGTCATGGAGGATCAACGGCAACACCCAGGGCCTGACGGGCGGGGTGTGCGATCGTCACCCCGCGGTGCGCGCCGCCATCGTGTTGGCGGTTTCCGCGGCCGACACCTGCGCCGACGTGACCGATTCGCAGGTCAACGCCATCGGGTCGCTGAGCCTCCCCGGCGAGGGCATCGTTTCGCTGCGCAAGGCGGACTTCCAGGGGCTCACCGGGCTGGCCGAGCTCGACCTGTCGGGCAACGCGCTCGACCACCTGCCGGTCGACCTGTTCGAGCATTTGGATCCCTCTCTGCGCACGCTCAAGCTCAATGGAAACCCGCTTGGCGCGCTCACGGCCGGCGTGTTCGACGGCCTCACCGGGATAAGGACGCTGGAGCTCAGCAATACCGGGCTCACGGAGCTGCCCGCGGGGCTGTTCGCGGACCTCGACCGCCTGGAGGTGTTGCAGCTTGTGGAGAACCGCTTGCGGGCGTTCCCCGCGGCCGCGCTCGCCGACGTGGCGGGGACGCTCCAGTGGCTGATCATGCGCGACAACGGCCTCGAGTCGATTGACGCGGGCGCCCTCGACGCGATGACGCAGCTTCGCCGGCTGGAGCTGCAAAACAACGCGCTCGCCTCGCTGCCGGACGACCTGCTGCGCCCGTTGACGCAGCTGGAGATTGTGGAGCTCTACGGCAATCCCGGTTTCGCCGGGTTCGCGCCTGTGGTCGAGGCGATTCCCGAGCAGAGCTTCGTGCGGGGGCAGTGGGGGCAGCGGGTCGACCTCGAGGCCGTGCTGGGCGCGAGCCCCTGGGGCGACAACGTGATCTGGACGTGGCCGCAGACCGGCTCGAGCGTGACGCTCAACGATGCGGACACGGCGACCCCGTGGTTCACCGCGCCGACTGTCGACGCCGACACGACGTTCAACCTCAAGGCGACGGCGACGGGCCGGGGCACCCGCGGCGCGGGCCTCAGCAAGGGCACCAGGACGGCGCGGGTCACGGTGCAGGGGCCGGCCTCGATCGACGACGTGAGCGTGACCTCGCGCCCGGCCGACGGCTCCGGGACCTTCAAGCGCGGCGACCGTATCGAGGTCACCGTCACCTTCAGCGAGCCGGTGCAGGAGACGGTCGGCGGCGGAATCAGTATCGGCCTGCGCATCGGCGCCAGCATCGTCGATGGCGAGTTTCACCGCCAGGACCATCCGAACAAGCTGATTTTCCGCCACGTCGTGGTTGAAGCCGATGTGGAAACCAGCGGCATTGTCATCGGGAACGATCCCGATTCCCCCCAGTTCGAAACCGGCGAGGACGACATAACTCTCACCGCCGCATCGATCCGCGCGGTCGCCGACGGCACGAACGCCAGGGTGGACTTCGACGTCCAGCAGACGCCGTGGGAGGTCGACGGCAGCACCGAGGCCCCGACCGGCGGCATATGCGGTCACGGCTACCACCCCAAGGTGCTGGCGGCCATCCTGGACGCGGTTCCGGGGGGCAACACCTCCTGTGACCGCGTGACGGATGCGCACCTTGCCGCCATCGCGTCGCTCGACCTCTCCCGCGGCGAGGCCATCGATTCGCTGCACAAGCGGGACTTCGAGGGCCTCACCGGGCTGACCGAGCTCAACCTGTCGGACAACGCGCTCGATCGGCTGCCGGACGACCTGTTCGAACACGTCGCCACGCTGACCGGCCTCCGGCTGCAAGACAACGACATCGCCGAGCTGCCCGCGCGCGTGTTCGGCGGGCTGACGGCGCTGACGAGGCTGGACCTGCGGGAGAACGCATTGACCGGCCTGCCCGCGGGCGTGTTCGACGATCTCACCGACCTGCGGACTCTCTGGCTCCAGGGCAACGCCCTCGCCTCGCTGCCCGACAACGTGTTCGCGCCGCTCACGAAGCTGCAGCACGGGGGGCTGCTGATCGAAGGCAATCCCGGTTTCGAGGACTTCGTGCCGCGGGTCACGGTCGCCGCGCAGACGGTGCTGCCGCGCGCGCGTGTGGACCTCGAGGCCATTGTGGAGCCGAACCCGTGGGGCTCGAACCTCGTCTGGTCGTGGACGCGGACCGACCCGGGCGGCGAGACGGTGACGCTGGAGGATGCGGACAGCCGGACGGCGTATTTCGTGGCGCCGGCCCCCGCCGTGGAGACGCAGCTTGCCTTCGAGGTGACGGCGACGGGCCGGGGCACCGCGGGGGTGGCCAGTCCCAGCAAGGCGGCGGCGGCGGCGGCGGTCACGGTGCGGGAAGCCACTCCGCCGAAGCTGACCGGTGCGGAGGTGGGGGCATCGGGCGACACGCTCACACTCACCTTCAACAAGGAGCTCGACAACGGGCCGGGCAAGCTCCCGCCGCGCGATGCGTTCACCGTCAGGGCCGACGGCGACAAGGTGGCGGTGCAGTTCGTGACCGAGGGCGGCGGGCCGGACAGTTTTGTCCTGCATCTGCCCAACAATGCAGTCACGGAGGACCAGACGGTCACGGTGAGCTATGCCGTGCCCGAGTCCGGCACGGCGATCGAGGACACCGTCGGCAACGACGCGCTGGCCTTCACCTACTTTGAGGTCACCAACAACTCCACCGTGGACGTAACCCCGCCGGTCCCGGCGAGCGCCGTGGTGGAGGCAGCGGGAAACAGGCTCACGCTCACCTTCAACGAGGACCTCGACAGAACGGCGGGGGTTCCCCCGGCCAGCGCCTTCACCGTCAAGGCCGACGGCGTCGCGGTGGCGGTGCAATCCGTGGTGGCGCAGGCTTTGGACCAGTTAGCCCTGACTCTGCCCGCCGCCGCGATCAAGCAGGGCCAGACGGTCACGGTGAGCTATGCCGTGCCCGAGTCCGGCACGGTGATCGAGGACACCTCCGGCAACGACGCGCTGGCCTTCACCGACTTTGAGGTCGACAACAATTCCACCGCGGACGGAACCCCGCCGATCCCGGCGAGCGCCGAGGTGGGGGCACATGGCAGCTCGCTCGCACTCACCTTCAACGAGAACCTCGATATCGGGCCGGTCAGGGTTCCCCCGGCCAGTGCGTTCACCGTCAAGGCCGACGGCGTCGAGGTGCCGGTGCAATCCGTGGCTGTCCTGGCAGGCACTTTTTTTGACACGTTGCTCCTGAATCTGTCGTCCACGATCGGCGCGCGCCAGATCGTGACCGTGAGCTACGAGGTGCCCGACACCGGCACGGTCATTGCGGATGTCGCCGGCAACGAAGCCGTGGCCTTCGAGGACTTCCCGGTCACCAACAATTCCACGGTCGCGAACACTACCCCGCCGGTCCTGGCGAGCGCCGGGGTGTCGCAGACGGGCGTGGTGTTCACACTCACCTTCAACGAGGACATCGAGTTCAGCGGGGGCCCGTTGCTCCCGAGCAGCGCCTTCACCATCAAGGCCGAAGGCGCCGACGTGCCGGTGGAGTTCGTAGAGGGCGGCGGTGGCAACACCGTAATCCTGCTTCTACGGCTGACCGACGCGATCAAGCAGGGCCAGACGGTCACGGTGAGCTATGCCGTGCCCGAGTCCGGCCCGGTGATCGAGGACACCGCCGGCAATCGGGCCGAGGACTTCGACGACTTCGCGGTCACCAACAACTCCACCGTGGACGGGACCCCGCCGGTCCTGGCGAGCGCCGGGGTGTCGCAGACGGGCGTGGTGTTCACACTCACCTTCAACGAGGACATCGAGTTCAGCGGGGGCCAGTTGCTCCCGACCAGCGCCTTCACCATCAAGGCCGATGGCGCCGACGTGCCGGTGGAGTTCGTAGAGGGCGGCGGTGGCAACACCGTAATCCTGCTTCTACGGCTGACCGACGCGATCAAGCAGGGCCAGACGGTCACGGTGAGCTATGCCGTGCCCGAGTCCGGCCCGGTGATCGAGGACACCGCCGGCAATCGGGCGGAGGACTTCGACGACTTTGAGGTCACCAACAATTCCACCGTCATCCCGGACGAAACTCCGCCGATCCCGGAGAGCGCCGTGGTGCAGGGATCGGGCGAAACGCTCAATCTCACCTTCAACGAGGACCTCGACATCGCGGCGGTTCCCTTGCCAAGCGCCTTCACGGTCAAGGCCGACGGCGTCGAAGTGGCGGTGCATACCGTGTTGGCCACCCTTCTTGACACGTTGGCTCTGAGTCTTTCGGACACGATCAAGCAGGGCCAGACGGTCACGGTGAGCTATGCCGTGCCCGACGACGACGACAATCCCATCCAGGACACCGCCGGCAATCCGGCCGAGGGCTTCACCGACTTTGAGGTCACCAACAATTCCACCGCGGACGGAACCCCGCCGGTCCTGGCGAGCGCCGAGGTGGGGGCATCGGGCGACAGGCTCACCCTCACCTTCAACGAGGACATCGACCTCGCGGCGGCTCCCTACCGAAGCGCCTTCACGGTCAAGGCGGACGGCGTCGAGGTGCCGGGGACATCCGTGTTTACGCGGCCGGAGGATTCGGACCAGTTAGCCCTGCAACTGTCGGCCCCGATCGGTGCGCGCCAGATCGTGACCGTGAGCTACGCCGTGCCCACGATCGGCCGCGTCCTCGAGGACCTGGCCGGCAACCAAGCCGTGGCCTTCGAGGACTTCCCGGTCACCAACAATTCCACGGTCGCCAACACCACCCCGCCGGTCCCGGCGAGCGCCGAGGTGCTGGCAGAAGGCATCTCGCTCTGGCTCACCTTCAACGAGGACCTGAATTTGGCGGCGGATTTCCCGCCGACCAGCGCCTTCACCATCAAGGCCGATGGCGCCGAGGTGCCGGTGCATCTCGTAGCGGGCGGTGGCGACATCGTAATCCTGCTTCTACGGCCGACCGACGCGATCAACCAGTGCCAGACGGTCACGGTGGACTACGAGGTGCCCGCGACCAATCCCGTCCAGGACACCGACGGCAACCCGGCCGTGGCCTTCACCGACTTCGCGGTCACCAACAACTCCACGGTCGAGTGTGCCAACCTCCACGATCCGGTGTTCGGGGGCGACGACCCTCGGATGTTTTCCGTCGAGGAAAACGTGCCGCTGGGCACGGACATCGGCGACCCGGTGACCGCGACGGACGCGGACCGCGACACCCTCACATACAGCGTGGACACCGCTTCGCCCTACGCGAGTTATTTCCAGATCGATTCGGCGACGGGCCAACTGCAGACCAACGTCGCCACAGGGCGCGTCTTTAGCCACGAGAACGATCCAAATAAGTACGACATCATCGTGGTCGCCGACGATGGCAGGGGGCGCACGGCGCAGATCGCGGTCGTGGTGAGCGTCACGGACGTGGACGAGCCGCCGGATGCGCCGGTGGCGGTGACGGTGACGGGCTCCGGAACCACGAGCCTGCAGGTGACGTGGACGGCGCCTCCGAACGCGGGGCGCCCTGACATCGAGCACTACGACGTCCAGTACCGCGAGGCGGGCGCGAGCCGGTGGACGAACGGCCGGCAGGACGTCACCGGCACGAGCGCGACCGTCATGCCGGTCGATGCGGGCAAGTCCTACGAAGTGCAGGTGCGCGCCACCAACGACGAAGGCGACGGCCCATGGGCGGTTTGGGGACTCACCATCACGCCCGTCACCATCGAGGCGGAGCATGAAGAGATCGGCGGGGGACTGGAGGACCTGAAGTTCACCCTGACGCGGGAGGGCGACACGACGGACGCGCTGGTCGCGACGGTGACCATCACCCAGGAGCAGTCCTGGCTGGGCAATTCGGACCTCGAGCACGAGGTGGCCTTCCTGCCCCGCTACGCCACCGCGGAACTGACGATCGCGGCGTCGAAGTTCTCGTTTACCCCCTCCAACACGGGCGACCTCACCGCCAGGGTGTCGGGCGCCGGCATCTTTGGCGGCTCGGACACGGTGCTGATCGTCTCGACCGCGGAGCCGCCGATCGCGGTCGGCCTGGACATGTCGGCATACAGCTTCGCGGAGGACGCGGAGGACGTGGCCATCTACGTGGTGGCGACGCTCCACCCGGACTATCCCCGGCCGCCGGCGCGGGCGCGGGACTTCGTCGTCGCGGTATCGACGGAGTCGGGTACGGCCACCTTCAGGGAGGATTTCGTCTCGGTCAATCTGGTGGTGGATTTTTTTGCAGATGACTACCGGCTTGTCGACGGCCGATACGTGGTCCGCAAGAACATCGGTTTCGAAGTCGTGGACGAGGACGACCATGTTTACGAGGGCCCCGAAGGCCTCGTCGTGAAAGTCGAGGCATCTGCCAACCTGAATAGAGAATTGGTGCAGTTTCTGATGCCCGACGGCACCGCCGGCGATAGATACCCGGTGACCATCACCGACATGGGGAACATGCCGGTTCTGTCGCTGTCGGTGGACCCGTCGTCGATTGCCGAGGAGGATGACGACGGGACGCCGGGCGTCGCCGAGAACGTCTCCACCGTGACGGTGGAGATCACCAACCCGCCCAAGACCTTCGCGGTGGACCGGACGTTCACGCTGACCTTCTCCGGGGGCACCCAGGGCACCCACTACAGCGTGAGCCCGACGGACGCGGATCCGAACGCGGCGGGCCACCAGGTGGTGCTGCCGGCGGAGACCGCCTCGTTGCCGCCTGTCACCGTCACCGCCGCGGCGAACGATTCGTTCGGCTTACTGACGCTCACCGTGACGGGCGATCTCGAAGGGACCGCCTTCGGCACGAGGACCATCACGATCCTCGACGACGAGACGATGGGCGCCAACATCCCCGCCGTGGGCGAGGCCAGGATCGGGGGGGGCATACCGCAGGTGGGCCAACCGCTCCCGCTGAGGGCGGATTTGGTCTCCCTCGTCGATGACAACGGCCTGCCGACGACCGAATTCCCGTTGCGCTACAGCTTCAAGTGGGTGCGGGTCGCTGCCGGCGGCGCGGAGACGAATGTCGGCACGGACAGCAGAACCTACACGCTCATCCCCTCGGACGCGGGCAGCACGATCAAGGTGGAGGTGAGCTTCATCGACGGCGCGGGCAACCCCGAGACGGTGCCCAGCAACGCGAAGGGGCCGGTGCTGCCGGCTGCGGAGGATTGCATCGCCGACCGGCCCGACAGCGACTGGTGCACGACCATGACCGTGGAGGTCGTGAGGGGGATAACTGTCACTACCGGGTATACCAATCAAGGACTAGGCGATCTCGACGACCCCACCATCATCGACTACGGCAGCAAGTCCTTTCCGGTAGCCGAGTTGCAGGTGAACACAGGAGGTGGTGGTAACGTCGAATTCCAGAGTAGCAAGTTCTTGCCGCGCGGCTCCGTCTTCAACTTCGGCGGGACGGAGTTCACGGCCGACCCCACCAGCGAACGATCCCCTGTGGGTCAGTACAGGTGGGGCATCTCCGACATCCCCGAGAACTTCGGCTGGATCGACGACCAGAAGGTCACGGTGAGCGCGAACCTGGCCCCGGCTCCGGACAGCGGCACGGTGGACGGGACGACACTGGTCCTGACCCATGCCGAGGATCTCGACAGGGGTTCGACCCCGGCGCCGGGCGCCTACACGGTGAAGGTGGACGGCGGCGCGGGGCCGGCGGTTTCGAGCGTGTCGGTCGGCACCAGGACGGTGACGCTGACCCTGGCAACGCCGGTCACCGCCGGGCAGACCGTGACGGTGACCTACACCCCGGGGAGCAGTCCGCTCCGGGACGTGTCGCGCCTCGATGCGCCGGCCTTCGAGGACTTCGCGGTGACCAACGACTCCCCCGCGGACGAAACCCCGCCGGTCCCGGCGAGCGCCGAGGTGCCGGCATCGGGCGCCAGCCTCACGCTCACCTTCAACGAGGACCTCGACATCGCGGCGGACAGGCTCCCCCCGGCGAGCGCCTTCACCGTCAAGGCCGACGGTGACGAGGTGACGGTGGAGTCCGTGGCGCTCGGCACCGATCCGGACAACTTCGTCCTGAATCTGCCCGATGAGGCGATCAAGCAGTGCCATACGGTCACGGTGGACTACGAGGTGCCCGCGACCAATCCCATCCAGGACACCGACGGGCGCGAAGCCGTGGCCTTCACCGGCTTCGAGGTCACCAACAACTCCACGGTCGAGTGTCCCAACGACCACTCTCCGGTGTTCGGGGGCGACGACCCACGGGTGTTTACCGTCGAGGAAAACGTGCCGCTGGGCACGGACATCGGCGTACCGGTGACCGCGACGGACGAGGACGGCGACACCCTCACATACAGCGTGGACACCGCTTCGCCCTACTCGAGTTATTTCCAGATCGATTCGGCGACGGGCCAACTGCAGACCAACGTCGCCACAGGGCGCGTCTTTAGCCACGAGAACGATCCAAATAAGTACGACATCATCGTGGTCGCCGACGATGGCAGGGGGCGCACGGCGCAGATCGCGGTCGTGGTGAGCGTCACGGACGTGGACGAGCCGCCGGATGCGCCGGTGGCGGTGACGGTGACGGGCTCCGGAACCACGAGCCTGGAGGTGACGTGGACGGCGCCTTCGAACGCGGGGCGCCCTGACATCGAGCACTACGACGTCCAGTACCGCGAGGCGGGCGAGAGCCAGTGGAGGGACGGCCCGCAGGACGTCATCGGCACGAGCGCGACCGTCATGTCGGTCGATGCGGGCAAGTCCTACGAAGTGCAGGTGCGCGCAACCAACGACGAAGGCGACGGCCCATGGGCGGCCTGGGGGGCCGACAACAGCCCGGCGACGGGCAAGCCCACGATCGGGGGCACGCCGCAGGTGGGCCAGACGCTGACGGCGGGGATGGGCACCATCGCCGATGCCGACGGGCTGCCGACCACCACCTTCCCGACGGGCTACAGCTTCCAGTGGGTGCGGGTGGAGGGCTCGACCGAGACCGACATCACGGGAGAAACGGACAGCACCTACACGCCGGTGGCGGATGATGAGGGCGCCACGATCAAGGTGAGGGTGAGCTTCACCGACGGCGCGGGCTATTCCGAGACGGTGCCCAGCGACGCGGTGGGGCCGGTGGTTGCGGCCGAACTGCAGGCTTGCGTACTGGGGGGCGATGTCTGGTGCGCCACCCTGACGGTGCAGGACCTGGCGGGGCCCAGTGGGCATGGCTGCGCGAACAGCCAGTCGGGCAAGGCCTGTTCAAATCCGTCCCATCTCACGGAGGACGAGTTCCTTCATGACGGCACGGACTACGACGTCACGTCCATCAGCGTGACGCCCAACGACGAGCTGAAGCTGTGGCTGGCTCCCGATCCGACCGCGCCGACCCGGACGCTGGTGCTGGTCGTGGATGGCGAGCGCTTTGCGCTGGCGCATTCGGGGGGGGCGACCTCTGGCAGCCGGACCGGCCGGCAATGGAGCGGTACGGGGCTTTCGTGGTCGACGGGCGCCACCGTCGAGCTGAGGCTGGTCGAGGGGTTCCCGCCGCTTGCGCCGGCCGCGCCGAGGGTGAATGGCATCGGCGACAACGATACGTCGCTGAAGGTGACGTGGGGTGAGCCGAACAATGCGGGACCGCCGATCACGCATTACGACCTGCGCTACCGAACCGGGTCCGGCAGCTGGCAGAACCAGACCGGCACGAACGCGACGAACGCGACGATCGCGGGCCTCACGACGGGCGCGGAGTACGACGTGCAGGTGCGGGCGTCGAATGCCGACGGCAACGGCGAGTGGTCGCCTTCGGGGCAGGGCACGCCGGGGATGGTGGAGACGGCGCAGAAGGGCGACGCGGAACTCTTCGTCATCGACGAGAACGGCAAAAAGGTCGTCTCGACGACCGGGAAGGGCCGGCTGGAGGTGTTCTACAGGGGCGACTGGGGCACGGTGTGCAACGACCGCTTCACCAGCGCGTTTGACGACCCCAACGACGACTTGGAACCCGACGCTACCACTGACGCCAAGGTGCCAAACGTCGCGGCGGATTTCGCCTGCAAGCTGGCGGGATACCATGCCGGCGGCACGATGGTCGAGGCCGAGGACCTCAGCATGACCCCCTTCCCAGACAACGATAACACGCCGATCTGGCTCGACGACGTGCGCTGCGCCGCAGGGCCCGGTGGGTTCCCCCAAATGGCGGACCACTGGAGGACGGGCAAGCCGGCGACGATGCTGCACCACTGCTACAACGCGGGCGTCGGGCTTCATAACTGCAGGAAGCCGAACGGCGACCTGAACCACGAGGAGGACGTGTACCTGCAGTGCACCGGCCCGCGGGAGCCGGAGAGCGCGGCGCAGGAGGAGGCGGCGCCGCTGACCGCGAGCTTCGAAGACCTTCCGGAGACCCATGACGGCGCGACGGCGTTCACCTTCCGCCTGGTGCTGAGCGCGGACATCGCGAATGGCGACGTCGACGTGCGCGACAGCGCGTTCGAAGTGACCGGGGGCAGCGTGACGGACGTGGGCCGGGTCGGCGGCCGGAGCGACCTGTGGGAGATCACGGTGACGCCCGACGGGACCGGGAACATCGGCATCGTGCTTTTGGCGGATCGCGCGTGCGGGACGGCGGGGGCGCTGTGCACGGCTGACGGGCGGGCGCTGACGACGGCGCTGCTCGTCACGGTGCCGGCAAGCCCGCAGCAGGCCGGTGCGCTGACGGCGGTGTTTGCCGACATGCCCGCCGACCATGGCGGGGCGGCCGGGTTCACCTTCACGCTGCGCTTCAGCGAGTCGTTCCCGATCGGTTACGTGACGATGCGCGACCATGCGTTCACGGTGACGAACGGCCGGGTGACCAGGGCGCGGCGGCTCGACAATCCGCACCATGAGAACCAGGGCATGCAGCCCAACCGGGAGTGGGAGATCACCGTCGCACCGGATACGGGCGCCGGGGACGTGACGATCACCCTGCCGGAGACCACAGACTGCGCGGCGACGGGGGCGGTCTGCACCGAGGACGGGACGATGCTGTCGGGCGCGGTCTCGGCGACTGTGCCGCACACCGACGTCGATCCTAACGCGGTGGCGGCGGCGCCCTTGCGTGCGAGCTTCGCGAACGTGCCCGCGGAGCATGACGGCGGGACCGTGTTCACCTTCGAGGTGCGCTTCAGCGAGGCGTTCCGGCTGAGCTACGTGACGATGCGCGACGATGTGTTGACGGTGACGAACGGCCGGGTGACCAGGGCCCAGCGGCTCGACAATCCGCACCATGAGCACGAGGGCATGCAGCCCAACCGGACGTGGGTGGTCAGTGTGAGTCCGGACGCGGCCAGCGAGGACGTGACGATCGTCCTGCCCGCGACCACCAGCTGCGATGCGAGCGGCGCGGTCTGCACCGGGGACGGGCGGAAGCTCTCGAACACGGAGTCGGCGACGGTCGCGGGCCCGCCGTCGCTGAGCATTGCGGACGCGCAGGTCGATGAGGCCGCGGGCGCGACGCTCGAGTTCACGGTGAGCCTGAGCCGGGCGGCGTCGGCGACGGTGACGGTGGACTGGGCGACCGCGGACGGGACGGCGACGGCGGGCTCGGACTACACGGCGGATTCCGGCACCCTCAACTTCGCGCCGGACGAGACCTCGAAGACGGTCGCGGTCGCGGTGCTGGACGATTCCCACGACGAGGGCAACGAGACGCTGACGGTGACGCTCTCGAACCCGTCCGGGGCGTATCTGGCGGATAGCGAGGCGACGGGGACGATCGAGAACACCGACCACATGCCGCAGGCGTGGCTGTCGCGGTTCGGGCGCACGGTGGCGGAACAGGTGCTGGATGCGGTCGAGGAGCGCATCCGTTCGGCGCCGCAGGCCGGGGTGCAGGTGACGGTGGCCGGCCAGCGGATCGGCGCCGCGCAGGCGCCCGATGCCGATGCGCTCGAGGAGGCGGAGGCGCAGGCGCGCCTGGAAGGCTTCTCGACCTGGCTGCGCGGCGAGGCCTGCCGGGACGATCCGGGCGCGGGCGGGGACTGCCCGGCGCGGACGCGGTCGCGGGAGGTGACGCCGCGCGACCTGCTGACGGGGACCTCCTTTGCGCTGACGACCGGGGCCGACGGGATCGGCGGCGGGCTGGTCTCGCTCTGGGGCCGGGGGGCGGTCTCGAGCTTCGACGGGCGCGAGGACGAACTCTCGCTGTCGGGCGAGGTGACCGGCGCGATGCTCGGGGCGGACTGGACGCGGGAGCGCTGGACGGCGGGCCTGATGCTGTCGCACGCCCGGGGCGAGGGCAGCTACCGGGGGGCGGACAGCGGCAAGGTCTCCTCGACGGTGACCGGGCTCTACCCCTATGGGCGCTATGCGCTGAGCGACCGGGTGACGGTGTGGGGCGCGGCGGGCTACGGCGTGGGCACGCTGACGCTGACGCCGGAGGGCGGCAAGTCGACATACGAGGCCGACATGGACCTCGCCATGGCGGCGGCGGGTCTGCGCGGGGTGGTGGTCGAGGCGCCGCCTGAAGGCGGGCCGGAGCTTGCGGTGAAGACCGACGCGATGGCGGTCCGGACCTCCTCGGAGGCGACCGAGGACAGCGCGGGCGGCAAGCTGGCGGCGGCGGCGGCGGACGTGACGCGGCTCCGGCTCGGGCTGGAGGGGACGTGGCGGGGTCTGGAGATCGGCACGGGCACGCTCGTGCCGCGGCTTGAGATCGGGGTGCGCCATGACGGCGGCGACGCCGAGACCGGGTTCGGTCTCGACCTCGGCGGCGGGCTGGCCTGGTCGGACCCGGGGACCGGGCTGCGGGCGGAGGTGAGCGGGCGCGGCCTGCTGACCCACGAGAGCGCCGGGTTCCGCGAGCGCGGCATTGCGGGGTCGTTCGGCTGGGATCCGACGCCGGGCTCGGACCGGGGCCCGAGCCTGACGCTGAGCCAGACCATGGGCGTCTCGGCGCAAGGCGGGGCGGACGCGCTGCTGGGCCGTACCACGCTGGCGGGGCTGGCGGCCAACGACAACGGCGACGAGCTGCAGCGCCGGCGCCTGGAGCTGAAGCTGGGCTACGGCTTCGGGGCGTTCGGCGACCGGTTCACCTCGGTGCCGGAGGCCGGGTTCGCGATGTCCGAGGGCCGGCGGGAGTACAGCCTGGGCTGGCGGCTGGTGCGCGACCGGCGGCGCGGCGACATCGGGTCGCTCGAGTTCTCGCTGGAGACGCGGCGGCGCGAGAGCGCCAACGACGATACCCCGCCGGAGCACACGGTGGGGCTCAGGCTGACGGCGCGGTGGTGAGGGCCGGATCGAAAGGAGGCCCGGAATGAACCGTACGGAACCGGTCCGGCAGCTGGCCGGCGGTGCAAGGCTCGGCACGGCGGCGGCGAAGGCCGCGAACCGCGGGCCGTGCTGAGCCGGCCGGGCGGACAGAGGCAGGGATCGGTTGCAGCCGGCGGTGCGGTACCGATGAAAGGGGAAAATGGAATGAACGCTTCCGAAACGAGCGGAACGCCCCCGGGGGCCGTCGCCGCGGCAGGCAGATCGTTGCGCGAAATCGCCGTCGAACTCTACGGTCGGGAGCAGGTGGAGGCCTGCTGGCACTCCGACAGCTGGATGCGTTCGAAGCTGCGGCGACGGCTGTGCAGGGCCAGGTTGAAGCCCGGAGGCGGGACGGATGTCGACCGCGAGGCGGATGCGGGCCCCGACCACCCGTGACGCCGCGCCGCAAGGTAGAGGAAGCGTGCGCCATGGAGACCGGGGACGGCGAACGGCGGGCGGGCCCGGACGGGGTCCCGGAGGCCGTGGCGGCGGCCGCCCTGCGGGCGGGCCGGTCCCTGCGGGAGGTCGCGATCGATCTGTTCGGCGGGGAACGGGTGGCTGCCGAATGGCATCCCGACGGCTCCATGCGCGCGTATGTGCGGCGGTTGGTGCAGCGGGGCGCGACACCCGGACGGAAGGCCTGCGAATGAGCGGGCGCGGACAGCGGCCGGGGGAAGCGGGCCCGGCTGTCGCGCGGCTCGGGGGGACCGGTGCGGCCCCCCGGCTCGTGGGCCGGGGCAGGCGCGGGTTTCGGGAGACTTGCGCCGAAGGACGGTGGCGCGCTGCCGGGCTCGGGGCAGGGCCGCGGCTCCGGACGCGCCGGTAGGACGGGGCGGCGGCAGGTCCGGCGATGGGTCGCGGCAAGGCGGCGGACGCGGAGACGATGCGGGGCGCCTGCGCCTGGGCCTGCATGCGGCGCGAGCCCGGCTATCGCGCGGCCTGGGCGGCGCAGGCGGGCCCGGTGCGCTTCGAGGCGGCGCCGTTTCCGCTCCGGGTTCAGACCGGGGCGGACCTTGCGGCGGCGGAATGGGGGCTTGCGGTCTGGGAGGACCCGGACGCCGAAGCGTGGCGAACGCCCTTCTGGCCCGGCATGCCGACTCTGGTCGCGGAGCCCGACCCGGATCCCTGGCCGGACCCGACGCCGCTGCTGGGGCTGCTCGGCGAGGAGGGCGCGCGGCTGGAGGGGCTCAGGCTGTTGAACGGGAGGTTCGTCCTCAAGGCGGAGCTGGGCGATGCGGCGCTGCAGATCCTGGTCCCGTCCGGACGGGTGTTCGGACCCGGCGACGGGATCGTGGCGAAGCTGGGGCTGAGTCTGCCGCTGGAGGCCCCGGTCGGCCGGATCGTGGACCTGTGGCGGGTCGCCGGCCGCCCGCCCCCTCCTCGGACGCGGCCCTTCAGGGGCGGGCGGATCGCGCGCTGGTGTCGGTGCTGGACGGGATCGGGGCGGAGAAGTCGCATCGCTGGATGGCCGAACGCATCTGGGGCGAGGCAAGGGTGGCCTCGGAGTGGAGCTCCGAAAGCTGGATGCGCGCGCAGGTCCGGCGCTGGATCCCGAAGGCCAGGGCGCTTGCACGCGGCGGCTGGCGCGACCTCGTGCCCCGCCATGGGCCGGAGCCGTGGCGGGACGCGCCGACAACGGGGCCGGACTCGTAGCGGCCGTCTGCCCGGCCGGAAGCGGGAAATCGCATTGCGGCACCTGCCGCCTGGCGCTACCGTCGCCGGCGCGCGATGGCGCTGTATTGGGAACGTTCCCGCAATCCGGGCGGTTGCGGTGGACATGCGGGGTCGGGAGTTTGATTCAATCAGCTTGCGAGTTGAAGACCGACAGGAATGCTCTTGATCTAAGGTATTGTAAAAACAACAAAAATGTCATTTCTGGACGGAAACTGACAAACGCAGTCAGAAGCCTGAGCACTGCATCCAAGGATTGTTGCCGTACAATCTTGGCTCTTGAGCGCACCGACCGAAACGTTATATGACTCAGTCATACCGTGGAGGTGCGGATGACAGTCAAGACGACACTCAGCTTCACTGATCGCCACCACCGTTTCCTCTCGGAGAAGGTGGACGAAGGCGTTTTCGCCACTCAGAGCGCCGCTGTGGCCAACGCCATCGAGCAGATGATGCAGGACGAGGAGGAACGGGAAGTGGCGCTTTCCGCCCTCGCCGAGGAAATCCGCGCTCGGATGCAAACAGCCCGTTCGGAGTACATTGACCGCGAGACAACGTTCTCGGCAGCGCGCGCCGCCGTCGAGGCGTCTCGCGGCAGATGAGGTACCGAATCCGTTTCCATCCGCTCGTGTCGCGGGACTTGGAAGTGATCGCTCGATGGATCATCGAGTATGCGGGAAGTGAAGTGGCGGACCGGAAGCTCGCGGAGATTGACGAGGCGATCGCGGGTCTGACGCGGACGCCGCACAAGGGATCGATCCGCGATGAAATCGCTCCCGGCCTTCGGGCGATTCCGGCCGGGAGAAGGGCCGTGATTGCATTCACGGTCGACGACGGTGCTGAGGAGGTTCTCATTCACGCAGTAACCTACGGCGGAGGCGACTGGGCGGGTCGAAGCCGTGCGCGGATTCTCTAGACCCACATCCGCTTAACTTTCGGAGCGCCCACACCTGCATTGGCGAGAGCACGCTGTCGTTGTTTGAGTGGAAATCCGTTCGGGTGTCTCTCTCATGGCGCTATGCCCGCCATAAACACAGCGTCGTCGCAGGCGTCCCGCAGGGGAGAACGGGACAGGCGTGCGCGCGGGAAACTCGGGGGCGCCGGGGAGATGATCCCGGCGCACGCGCACCCCGCCGGCGTGGAGACAGGAGGATGCTTTGCGACCGCGCCGGCTCGACGATGATCCGCCCGCGGCCCCGCCTGATGAGGTAGCCGCCGCGCGGGATCGCCAGGGTGTCCTGCTCGACCATCGGCCACAGTGTTAACGGCGGAGGAATAATGCTTCACGCGAGGCGGCCGGGCGGTCCGGTCGCGGCGGCGCAAAATTGTGCCACTCATGGTCCCTTGTCGGTTGCGACGAGGGGCAGGAGATGTACGGCGTGGAGCTCTATGCGGCGGTTCGACTGGCGGTTGTCGACGAGGGTCTGAGCCATCACGAGGCGGGCCGGCGGTTCGGCATCGACCGCCGGACGGTGAAGAAGATGCTGAGCTATTCGGCGCCGCCGGGATACCGCCGGACGAAGCCGGTCAGGCGGCCGAAGCTGGACGGGTTCACCGGCATCGTCGACGCGATCCTGGAGGCGGACACGGATCCGGACGTGCCGCGCAAGCAGCGGCACACGGCGCATCGGATCTTCGAGCGTCTTCGCGACGAGCACGGGTTCAGCGGCGGCCACACGATGCAGACCGTGTGAAAACTCTGGGTGGCGAGGGATTCCGTGCGGCTCATGGCGATGTTAAGGTCCGCCATGAGACACATTCATGGCATTGACCGCTCTCAGGTTCTGCTTCTGCCGGAAGCAGTGGACGATTACGTGGGCCGGGATAACCCGGTCCGTTTCATCGATGCCTTCGTGGATGGTTTGGACCTGGCGGCCGCTGGTTTTGAGCGCGCCGCGCCGAAGGCGACGGGTCGTCCCGGCTACGATCCGGCGGACCTGCTGAAGCTCTACATATACGGTTATCTCAATCGAGTACGTTCGAGCCGCCGGCTGGAGGCTGAGAGCAAGCGTAATCTCGAAGTGATCTGGCTGTTGCGGCGTTTGTCGCCGGACTTCAAGACGATCGCCGATTTCCGGCGGATCAATCGGGCGGCCTTCCGACAGGTGTTTCGGGAGTTCGTGAGGCTATGCCGCGAACTGGAGCTGTTCGGGCGCGAGCTGGTGGCGGTCGACGGTACACGGATCAAGGCAGTGAACAGCCGGAAGCGGAACTTCACCAAAGCGAAGCTGGCGAAGGCGTTGGCCGAGAGCGACGAGAGGTTGTCGCGTTATCTCGACCGCCTCGACGAGGCCGACGGGCAAGACGAGGGCGGCCCCGGCGGCGGCGAGGTGGAGAATATCCAGGAGAAGATCGCTGCGATCCAAGGTCGGCGTGAGCGGTTTGAGGAACATCGAGACGCGCTGGCTGCGAGTGGCGAGGACCAGCTCTCTTTGACGGATCCGGACAGCCGGGCGATGCACGCCGCGACCCGGGTCGGTGTCGGCTACAACATTCAGATCGCGGTGGACGCCAAGCACAAACTGATCGCCGAGCAGCAGGTCCATAACAAGGTCAGCGATCTCGGTCTATTGGCCGAGACGGCGGTGGCGGCCCGTCGGAACCTGGCCGTCGATCGGATCGACGCGGTCGCCGACGCGGGCTACTTCAAGATCGAGGATATCGAGGCCTGCGAGAATGCCGGGGTCGTGCCGCATGTGCCCAAGCCCCAGCGCGGATCAACGGTGAGCCAAGGGCTCTTTCCCAAGGAACGCTTCCGCTATGACGGCGGCGAGGACATTTACATCTGCCCCAACGGCCAACGTCTGGCGCTACACAGCAAGCGCAAGCGCCGCGATCTCTTCTTCGCCAGTTACGCCAATCGCGCCGCGTGCAAGGCGTGCCAACTCAAGTCGAAGTGTACGAAAAGCGCCTTCCGTCGGGTCTTGCGCTATGTCGACGAAGCGATCCTGGAGCGTATGGCGGAACGATTGGCGGCCCGCCCGGAGCTGCTCGATGCGCGCCGTGAAAGCGTCGAGCATCCCTTCGGCTCAATCAAACAATGGATGGGCCAGGGTGCCTTCCTGACCCGGCGGCTGGAGAGCGTGCGCGGCGAGTTCAGCATCACGGCGCTGGCTTACAACATCCGCCGCGCGATCTCGCTGGTAGGTGTTCCCGCCTTGATCGCCGCCGCGAAGGCGTGAGACGGGAGTCTGGCCAAAACCGAGCGCCGCACATCGATCCACGGAGGCCTGGAGCCCCTTCCACAGGGCTACCGGCGCCAAACCGCCAGACTACGTGGGATCGCGGCAAATCATGGTGACCCAAACCTCCATCCCCGCCACCCAGAGTTTTCACACGGTCTGCATCGTGAAGGACTATGTGCGTTCCCGGCGGCAATCGACGCGCGAGGCCTTCGTTCCACTGCATCACCCGCCGGGCCATGCCCAGGTCGACTTCGGCGAGGCGGTGGTGGAGGTCGGGGGCAGGCGGGAGAAGGTCGCCTTCTTCTGCCTGATCCTGCCCCATTCCAACCTCTGGTTCGTCAAGGCCTATCCCCGGGAGACGACGGAGGCCTTCCTCGACGGCCATGTCAGCGCCTTCGCCTTCCTCGGCGGGGTCCCGCGCTCGATCCTCTATGACAACACCACCCTGGCGGTGGCGCGGATCCTGGGGGACGGCACGCGCCGCAGGACGCAGGCGTTCTCACATCTTCAGTCGCACTACCTGTTCCGCGACCGCTTCGGCCGGCCCGGCAAGGGCAACGACAAGGGCAAGGTCGAGGCCCTGGTGAAGACGGCCCGGCGCCGGTTCATGGTTCCGATCCCGAAGGTGCATGACCTGTCGGTCCTGAACGAGCGGCTGATGGCGCGCTGCCTTGAGCGGCTCGACGCGCTGGAGGCAGGGGGGCAGGCGGCGGCGCTGCTGGCCGACCTCGACGCCCTGCGCGATCTGCCGGCGGTTCCCTTCGAGGCTTGCGAGCATGTGCCGGGCCAGATCTCGTCCACGGCCCTGGTGCGCTACCGGCTGGTGGACTACTCGGCGCCGGCGGTGCACGCCCACAAGAAGGTGACGGTCAAGGGCTATGTCGACCGGGTCGAGATCGCGCTCGGCGCCGAGATCGTCGCCCGCCATCGGCGCTCCTATGTCCGCGGCGACGTCGTCTACGACCCCTTGCACTACCTTGTCGCTGCTGGAGAAGAAGCCGGGCGCCCTGGACCAGGCGGCGCCGCTGCGGGGATGGAAGCTCGATCCCGCCTTCGACACGTTGCGCCGCCTCCTCGAGGCGCGCTTCGGCCCGCGCGGCAAGCGCGAATACATCCAGGTGCTGCGCCTGCACGAAGACTTCCCGGAACGCCAAGTGGCGGCCGCGGTGCGCGACGCGGTGAAGCGCCGCCTGATCGGCTTCGATGCCGTCAAGCACCTGCTGCTGGCCCGCATCGAGAGACGGCCCGTGCATCTCGACCTGTCGCGCTATCCGCACCTGCCCCGGCCCTTCGTCGCCGCCACCCGCAGCGCCGATTACGCCACCCTGCTGGCCGCCGACCATGGTTGAAGCGCCCCGCATCCTGCTCGAGCATCACCTGAAGCGGCTGAAGCTGCCGACCTTCCTGCGGGAATACGAGAAACTGGCGCGCCAGTGCGCGGCCGAGGGCCTGGATCATGTGCAGTTCCTCGCCCGACTGGTGGAGCTGGAGCTGATCGACCGCGAGCGCCGCCTCGTCGAGCGGCGTATCAAGCAGGCCGGGTTCCCTGTCGTCAAACAGCTCGAGAGCTTCGACTTCAAGGCAATCCCGGCGCTCAACAAGATGCTGGTGCTGGATCTCGCCCGCGGCGATTACATCACGCGCCGTGAGAACGTAATCCTGCTCGGCCCAAGCGGCGTCGGGAAGACGCATGTCGCTCTCGCCCTCGGCCTGGCCGCCTGCCAGAAGGGCCTTTCCGTGCGCTTCGCCACAGCCTCCCATCTGGTCCACGAGCTGATCGAGGCACGCGACGAGAAGAGGCTGCTCCGCCTCCAGGCCCAGCTCGCCAGGGTCAATCTCCTGATCGTCGACGAGCTCGGCTACGTGCCCCTGTCGCAGACCGGAAGCGAGCTGCTCTTCGACGTCTTCAGCCGGCGCTACGAGAACGGCGCCACCATCGTGACCTCAAACCTGCCCTTCCAGGAATGGACGACGGTCTTCGCCAGCGAGCGCCTCACCGGCGCGCTGCTCGACCGCATCACCCACCGTGTCCATATCCTGGAGATGAACGGCGAGAGCTACCGGCTCAAGCAGAGTCGGTCACGACGCCGGCAACCGTCCGAATAACCCCCCGCTTGCCCGCGTGGGCCCACAGGCCCTCCCACGCGCGGGCCGCCGCCAGCCGCGCGGAGGGCGCGTCGACCCGCGCGCGGGTCCCTCCCGGGGACTTTTATGAGGCAACAGAAGTCAAGGTGCGATGCACGCTATGTCTCGAGCATGTCTTGTCTCCTTTGGTTGGCCAGATCGGCGGCGCGTCTTGCCGGGTCGGAACGCTTCTCGCATGGGTCGCACGACCGTGCGGATGCCCAACTTTTATCCGGGCGGTTTCCGGCGCCGATGCGCCGGATCCGTCCCCCAATCCCGCTTGCTGCGGGCACAGCGTTCCGGAGGCGGGACCCTTCTACGGGTCGGCGTCTTTCAGCCCTGTCCACGGTCGGCCACTCACCACCCGGCCCAGCGCCGGCCGCGTCCGGCCGGACTGGAACAGTGCGGTCTCAGGATCAGGCGAGCCTGGCGCCTGTCGGCACGAGACCGGTCTCACAGAACCGCCAGAGAGCGATGAGCAGCTTGCGGGCGAGCGCTACGACCATCACACGACGGATTCGTCCCCGGCCTCCCGCGGTTCGGTCTTCGAACCATTTGCTAAGCGCGCTGTCTGGCTGATGGCGCAACCAGCGCCACGCCATTTGAACGAGCTGAGCCCGGATCCAGGCTGGACCGTCACGGCTGATCCCCTGGTCGCGTTGCGTGTCCCCGCTCGCCCAAGGGGTTGGCGTTATGCCAACCCAGCTCGCGAGCTCCCGGCGGTTGCGGAACCCGCGATAGAAGATCTCGTGTGTCAGCAGGGTCGCGTCGTTCTCGCCGATCCCCTTCAACCGGGTCAGCGTCGCCATTCTCGCCGCCGCCTGCGCATCGCTTCCCTCGGGCGCCACCGGCACCGCGAGAGCCTCGCCTTGGCGGACGATCGCGTCGCGCTCGGCCTCGACCTGCGCGATCTGGCGCTCCACGAGGGACAACCGCTCCGCAAGGCGCAGGATCTCCTGCCGGGCCCGCGGCGGGAACGTCGATCCGTATGCGGTCCTCACTTCGGCGAACCGCGCCTCGAAGCCCTTGGCGCGGGGCTGCAGGTCGAAGATGCCGTGCAGCTTCAGGAGCCCTTTGACCGCGTTGGTCAGCGATGTCCGCTCCTTCACCAGGCGCCGGCGCTCTCGTAGCAATCGCTTGCGGTCTTCCTCCTCAACGCTCGGTATCCGCACCCGGCTGAGCACCGCCGCGTCGCCCCGGTCGTGCGCCAGCAGTGCACGCACCGTCTTCCTGGCGTCGATCCGATCCGTCTTGCGCTGCTTCGCCTTCCGGTTCACCAAGAGGCTCGCAGGATCGAGCACGACCGTCTCGACAGACATCGTTCGGTCCAGCCAGCGCGCCAGCCAGAACCCCTCGTAGCCCGCTTCGTAACAGCACAGAACACGCATTTCACGGCCGAGCGCGCGTTCAGCCTTGGTCTGCTGATGCTCGATCAGGTCCTTGAGACCTACGACGTCCGCTGCCCCAAGCGAGTGCAGGCCGATCCGCTCACTCGCCGGGCTCTTGATCCCGATGACCCAACTCTTCCGGCTTATCTCGATCGCGACGTACAGCGTGTTGTGCTCCGCGCCGACCGGCGCGACGATGTCGCTACTTGGGGGCATCTCGTGTCTCCTTTTGAGGATTCCTGGCCGGCGGCACCGTAGCGCCGCTCGCCGAGTCGCCTCATAGGATCTACAGGGACAAGCTGCCACCCAGCCCCTGGTGCATCTGTGGACGCCTCCGTTGATGCAAGCCTTTCTTCGGACGGTTCGGCACATGCGGTCAGGTGCAGTCATCTGTCCGGCCTCATGATGCGGCTGGTTTGACGCCGCGGGCCTGTATGGAGATGCGCGGACCGGGTCCAAGATCATTTTTGCGGGCTTGAAAGCTCCGTGCGCCACGACTGGTTTTCCCGATCCCGTCTCGATTGACCGTTTGCCCTTACCTGTCCTCCGTCCTGCCCACCCCCCCGACGGCTCTCCGCCTTTCGCCGTCCTCTCAGGCGGCGGCGGGAGCCCGGTAGCTCTCCTTCTTCGTTGTCAGCGCCCAGATGATGCGTGCCATCCGGTTGGCCAACGCCACCGCGACCAGCATTCTCGGCTTGCGGGCCAGCATCCTGGCCAGCCAGGGGTCGTTCGTCGCGCCACGCCGAGCCGCCCAGCTGACGACAGCCATGGCGCCCGTGATCAACAGCCGCCGCAGATCGCGTTGGCCCATCTTCGATATCCTGCCAAGCCTTGGCTTGCCGCCGGTCGTGCGCTGTCGCGGCACGAGCCCGAGCTAGGCCGCGAAGTCGCGGCCGCGTCGGAAGCTCTCCATCGGCGGTGCGAAGGCCTGGATTGCCATTGCGGTGATCGGCCCAATGCCGGGGATCGTCATGAGCCGTGCCGCCTCTTCGTCCTGACACGCACGGGCGCGGAGCTCCCTCCCTAATCCGTCGATCTTCTCATCGAGGTCCTCGATCCGATCGAGCAGAAGGGCGCCCAGCTCACAGACCGATCCTGGCAGCCCTGAACCTGGACCCTGGAGGGCCGATGCCAGCCGATCGACATGAGCCGGTCCCTGCGGCGCGACAACGCCAAACTCAGCCAGGTGGCCCCGCAACGCGTTGATCGTCTGCGTGCGCTGGCGCACCAGAAGGTCGCGCGTGTGGAACAACATTCCCCTGGCCTGCTGTTCTTTCGTCTTCACCGCCACGAAGCGCATCGTCAGGCGCTGCGCCGCCTCGCAGATCGCCTCTGCATCCGCCATGTCGTTCTTATGCCGCTTCACGAACGGCTTGACGTAGACCGGCGGAAGCAACCTCACCTCGTGGCCGAACTCTCCGATCTCGCGGCCCCATTGGTGAGCGCCCGCGCAAGCCTCCATCGCGACCACGCAGCGCGGCTGAGAAGCGAGAAAGTCCAGCAGTCTCTCCCGGCTTAGCTTCCTGCGGAACACGACAGAGCCGTCCGCCCCAGCACCATGAAGCTGAAAGCTGCGCTTCGCCAAATCGATCCCGACGATGGTAACCTGTTCCACGGATGCCTCCTCCTTCAGGGGGTCGAACTACAACACCACCTTGGCACATGCAGATGCCGTCGGGAGGAGGCGTCCACTCCATCATTTTTGCGCCGCCGTTGACAAGTGGGAGCACTTCAACGAATGGAAGCGGCTCGACGAGGCGGACAGTGGGAGCGTGGATGCAGAGCGGCTGCTGAACGGCATGCTGGCGCATGACCGGCTGCTGGACATCATCGAGAACTTCATCCTGTTCGATGACAGCAAGCTGGGCGCGATGCGGAAGGTGATCGCGCGGAATCACCAGGTGCTGGGGGTCAATAGGGCGGTGACATCGGTGGCGAAGCAGGAGGCGCTGAAGCTGGAGTTCCCGCCGGAGCAGCGCCTCAGGCACCGCGTCGTCGAACTGCCGCTCGAGTCCCGCGCCTCGGCAAGGACGGTGCCCGCACAGGCTTTGGCCGAGGCGGCCTCGCCGTTCATCCCCAAGGGGCCGGTCGATATCATCGAGAGGGCGCATCCGGACCTGGGGCGTCTTGGCGTGTTCTGGCACACGCAGGGCAGCGGCAAGTCGTACTCCATGGCCTTCTTCGCCGAGAAGGTGCGGCGGAAGCTCGAAGGCAACTTCACCTTCCTGCTGATGACCGACCGCAACGATCTGGACAGCCAAATCTACAGGACCTTCGTCGGCTGCAGCATCGCCGACGACATGACGCCGCGGGCGGCGTCCGGCGACGATCTGGAGAGGCTGCTGAGCGAGAGCCACCGCTATGTCTTCAGCCTGATTCACAAGTTCAACAAGGACGTGAACCCGAAGCAGCCCTACAGCGAGCGCGACGACATCATCGTGATCTCCGACGAGGCGCATCGCTCGCAGACAGGGCGGCTGGCGCGCAACATGCGGCTCGCGTTGCCGAACGCGGCTTTCATCGGCTTCACCGGCACGCCGCTGTTCAAGCAGGATGAGCTTACCAAACGCATCTTCGGCGATTACGTCTCGCGCTACGACTTCAAGCGGTCCGAGGAGGACGGCGCGACCGTCAAGCTGGTTTACGAGAATCGCGGTGAGAAGCTGGGCGTGGCACGGGCCGACCTGAACGAAATCATCGCGGCAACGATCGCGTATGCCGAACTCAATCCCGATCAGGAGGCGCTGCTCGAGAAGCTGCTGGGCCAAGACTACGAGGTCATCACTGCCGACGAACGGCCGGACAAGATCGCCGTCGATTTCGTCGATCACTGCGCGACCCGATGGGAGTCGGGCAAGTCGATGATGGTGTGCATCGACAAGATCACCTGTGCTCGCATGCTCCAGCCTATCGAGCCGCGCTGGAAGGCGAAGGCAACGGAGGTCCGCGCGGCGGCAAGCGCGAAACGAGCGGAGGCTGAGACGGCGGCCGACGAGGCCGGCCGCGCCAAGCTCGAGGAGGACGCAGACAAGCTGACAGCCCAGGCAGCCTGGCTGGACGAGACCATCGTCGAGATCATCATCAGCGAGGCACAGAACGAGGTCTCCGACTTCAAGAAGTGGGGCTTCGACATCATCCCCCATCGCGACCGTATGAAGCAGGGTTTCGAGACCGCAGATGGCGAGCGCACCGATGTGGAGACCGCGTTCAAGAACCCCGAGCATCCCTTCCGTGTCGCCATCGTGCGCGCCATGTGGATGACGGACTTCGACGTGGAATGCCTGTCGACGCTCTACATCGACAAGCCGATGAAGGCGCACACGCTGATGCAGGCAATCGCCCGGGCCAACCGGGTCTATCCCGGCAAGGACTTCGGCTTGATCGTCGACTACAACGGCATGCTGAAGAGCCTGCGGGAGGCGCTGGCGCAATATGCGTTGGGCGACGACGGCGACGACGGCGGAGAGATTGTCGAACCGGTAGAAGAGCGCGTGCAGGCCCTGATCGAGGCCATCGAGGCCACAGAGGCGCATCTTCGTGGACCCGGGTTCGACCTGGCGACGCTCATCGGCTCGACAAGTTTCGCCCGCATCAAGGGTTTGAAGGACGCCGTCGAGGCCGTCTATTCGAGTGATGAGGCGAAGCGCCGGTTCGAGATGCTGGCACGGCAGGTGTTCAAGCGCTTCAAGGCGCTTCTTATGGAACCCAGCGTCTTCTCGTACGCCGAGCGGCATGACAACATCGAGGCGATCTACAAGAAGCTGACGGAGCGGCGCGATACAGCGGACGTGACGGCGCTCCTCAAGGAGCTGCACCGGATCGTCAACGAGGCGATCCGCACGCAGACGCCAGGTGACGACCAGGCCGAGGGGCTAACGTTCGACCTCAGCCAGATCGATATGGAAAAGTTGCGTGACGAGTTCGCGAAGAAGGTCCGCCACAAGGCGACCGCGCTCCAGGACATCCGCGAGATCGTCGAGCAAAAGCTGGCGGAGATGCTGGCGCGCAATCCGTCGCGCATGGACTATCAGCAGAAGTACGAGGAGATCGTCGCCGACTACAACCGTGAGAAGGACCGCGCCACCATCGAGGAAACCTTCCGCCGGCTGACCGAACTAATGGACGAGCTTGGTGCGGAGCAGCAGCGGGCAGTCGAGGAGGGTCTCAGCGAGGACGAGCTCGCCCTGATCGACTTGCTAAAGAAGGAGGATCTCGGCAAGGCCGAACGGGAGCGGATCAAGCAGGCGAGTCGCGACCTTCTGGCCTCGATCAAGGAGCGCTTGGCCGACCTCAACCGCTTCTGGGAGAAGGAGCAGACCAAGGCAGAGGTCAGGATATTCATCCTCAACAACGTCTACGCCAACCTACCGTCACCGCCGTTTACCGACGAGCAGAAGGAGGCGGTCGCGGGAGAGGTCTACGCCCACATTTGGCAACAGGCCGTCAGCGGTGAGTTCGCCAAGGCGGCGTGATGATTGACGACAGACAATAGTAGGTTGACCTCACGACCGCATTCACTATCCGCCTCGGCGGGGGTGCGGCATACTCCTCGGCCGTCCGCAGCACGCGGCGCACACGTCCGAGGACCTGGGCGCCCTCGGGCAGCCCAATCGCGTTGAGTAGCCAGCCATCCCCGTGAGCGGCGAGGCGCGTGAGTCTCGAGACTCTGATCGTCGTCGCGAAGCGGTACGCGGCCCAGGTGCGCTGGAAGGAAGCCCGCTACACCACGCACCCGGCGACGTGGTTGAACGTCAAGCGGTGGTTCGACGACCCGGAGCCCCGAGCGGGCGCGCGTCAGCTCACATGGTGGGAGCGACGCGAGCTTGAAGAGAAGGCGAGTAGGGACAGGAACGAAGAATAGTGGTGCTCTCGCCGAATGGACGAATTGGCAAACACGTGCAATCCAGCCTTGCTTACGGATGAGCTGCGCGATACTAGCGATTCGCGCGGCGATCGGCGCAGCGATTCGGGAGCATGGCATAGCCCTTGGCGACAGTCGCTTCGGCGTAGATTTCAACCCTTCCCGCAACCCACGCATCGCAGACATCAAACGTCGCGCGGCGGATCTGATCGACGCCATCGAGACGATCGCCGGCAAGAACCCTCCTAGAGAGATCGCCCGGTTCAAGGCGCTGACGGTGACGGACATCGAAGCCGTCGCCATGTGGACGGCCAAGGTCGCGGCGCAGTCGGAGCGCCGCGTAACGCGGCTCGTGACCTACCGCGTAGTGGCCCCCGCCCCGCACGTAGAAGTGCCCCACACCACCCCTGCCGCTCGCCTCGACCGTTGCCCGCCTCGCGACTCGAACCCCACGCGTAGATGCGTCGCGCCCCGTACTAAGACCGCCTCGCGGCACACCCCGTCGACCTCCTCACCGCGCCACGCCGGACGCGCCAAAACCCCGGACGCCGCCGCTCGCTGGCGCCGCCCGCCCGGTCCGCAGGTCACCTCAACGAGGCCCCACCCGCGACGGCCTCGGCGCCCCCACGCGGGTTCCCTCGCGCCGATAGAGGCGCACCGACGCTCAGCGCGTCGCATCGCAAAGAGCCACCCCTGCACCACCACCACCACCAGCACCCCGGCAAAGCCCCCCTACGCCCGTGGCACAACCCCCGGCACCGCGACCACCCCACAATGCCCGCGTGCGACCTCAGAACTGCCCTTGCGAGCGTTCACAGTGGCGAAAGTGCTCCAAATGCTGACTTGGCTGCATTGATGCGCACGACAGCGCGCTGCGCGCTCGCCATGCACCCGGCGCGCAGCGCGCGCTGCAGCATCGGCGCTTCGACTACAACATCTTGTGGTTCGGCTCTTCTATAATCACGGAAACCGGCTAAGTACTTGAAATAACTGATTTCATAATTTACCAGAAATACAGTTATGCGAATCCGTCGCGTCTCGACCGTGCGCGCGACGCATGGCGCCGCGACGGGCGCGGCGAAGCGGTGCGAGCGGGTGCGGCCGCGACCGCAGCGCCAGACCGGAAGCCCACGGCCAGCGCGGGCTTCAGAGACGGGTCGTGCCGCTTCGCCGGGCCCGGCCGACGGCCCGTGTGCACCGGGGGGGCCGGCGTCAGCTATGTGTCAGGTCCCGGCGTACTTCACCGCTCCAATTGCGCATCAGCTGGACATAAATAGGGGCACGTAATGGGTGGACAGAAGAGGACAGCCGCGGAGCGGACAGAAATGGAGTGGACAGCTCCCCCGAAGGGGTCTCCGGCTGACCGGGTTCTCGACAACCTGGGCCGGATGAAGAAGCAGGATTGGGAGCGGGCGTGCCGTTGGTGTCCGGGGTGGGACGTGTCCGGGACGAAGAAGCTGGCCGAGCAGGCGGCGCGGGGCGGGGATCCTCGGTTGTCGTGGTATCTGCCGGTTCTCGTGGCTCAGGACTGCCTTTCTCCCAAGAGCCGCTTGCAAAATTCTGATCGACTCGGAGCGGCGCAAGAACACCCAAGCTAGCAGCGACGTCGGCGCACGGCAATTGGCGCGATTTTGATGGCGACCATGGTCGGATCAGCGTTGGCACAGCCTCCGATTCGGTATTTTCGTCGAACTTCGGGCGCGTTTGGCCGCACCGTCTTTCGAGAAGTGCGGCCACCGTGATGGCGAAGGAGACGAGCCGGGCTAGATCGGCGGAACGATAAGGCGCATCAGTTGGCTGGCCGTCAGAACGGTCATGCCAAACATGAGGTGGGCCAGAACCTTGTCGTAACCGCGCACGCGGACATGGCGGCCGCCGAACTCATCCTTGAGGCGCCCATTGACCCGCTCGGACCCTGAACGCTCGACGTAGCGACGCTCTTCGGGAAAGAAGAGACCGAGCGTCCGCCGCGCCTTCTTCTCACGCCTCAACGCCTCTTGCATGTCGACCGAGCGGCGGGGGTTCACGTCGATGATCGGCTTGTGGCCAAGCAAGATGCAGTGCGCCCAGATCTCGATGGAATCATAAGCCGCGTCCATAAGGTCGTAGAGGTTCTCGACCCGCCCGGCCGTCAGGGTTCCCAACGGAATCGCCACCTGGGAGTCATGCGTCGATGCCGAGGTCATGATGCAACTGATGGGGATCCCGCCATCGGCCGTGTCGACGTGCAGCTTGTACCCGATCCAGGAGGTGGTATGGCCCTTGGCGTTGCGCTTGGTGCCGACATCGCAGGCCCTCGGCAGGTCCGCCAGCATCTGCGGAAGGCTCATCGTCAGTTGCCGTTCCAGCCGGCTTGGCTCCTTCGCCTGCGCCTCTCCCTTGCGGGGCCGCCGCCGCTTCGGCTTCGCTGCCTTCGGCTTCGGCGACGGCTTCTCCCGCGCTTCAATCGCCGTCGCATCCCGCGAGATGTGCTCCACCAGATGGCCATCCATCGTCCGCGCAATCAGCGTCTCATGCAGACGGCTGGCCAGACCGCTCTCGGCAAACTCGGAAAAGGCCCGCGAAAACGTCGCCTCGCTCGGAAGCCGGCCGGCACCGCTCCAGCCGCACAGCCGCCATAGCTTGCCGTCAACCTCAAGACGCTCGATCAGCGCCCGCGTCGTCGGAATGTCGAACACCGCCTTGGCTATGAAGGCGCGCGCCAGCGCCGCGCGGTCCTCCTCCGGCCGCCCTACCTGGCCGCGGAAGTGGGGCAGAAGAGCCTCGACCCGCACCAGTTCCAGAACCGCGACGAACAGCTCGTAGCGCTCGCCCATCGGGCCAAGCTCGCTCTCAAGCCTCGGGAACAACTCTTGTTGAAAGGCGTACCAGTAATCCGATAGCATCTCGCGCAGGGACACGGCTCCACTCCTCCGTGGTCATCATGCGGTGTTTTGCGACAGCACATGATACTCACGAGGGTGGGCCGGTCCCACCGCAAGGGCCTTCACTCAGGCAGAAAAGCCGCTCGCCTCAGCTATTTTGCAAGAGGCTCCCAAGAGCAATTACCGCGCGTCGGACGAGGGGGTCCGGGACGTGGTTCGGCGGGGTCGGCCGCGCTCGGACACGGGCTGGCAAGCCTATCGGCTCAAGGCGCGCGGGGGGCGCACGTGGGCTTCGATCGCGCGCGAGCTTGGTCTGTCGGACGAGCGCCGGGGTGATGTCCCGACGCGGCTGGCGAAACGCCACGCGCAGCGCGAGGCGTTGCCGTGGCCGCTGTGAAGGCATGACCAGTGGTGACAAGGACCATGGTCGGATTGATCGTGAATCTCCTGAGTGGGCTTCTAGAGGTCAGCGCGCCGACGTGCTCGGGATGCGGCGGCGCCACATCGAAGGCGGGCGGATCTCGGTCGCAAATCAGAAGAACGGGGAGCCGCTTCTCATCCCGATCCACGCCGATCTTGCCGCCGTCCTGGACCGCGAAGCCACGTATCGGCGACGCCGACTGACACAGGTGAGACAATGCCCCGCGCCAAGGCCAGCCTCAGTCAGTCCGAGCTCACGCGCTATGCGAAGGCGATGCGCGCGGCGGGCTTCGACGACTTGCGCATGGTGATTGAAAAGCCAGACGGAACCAAGGTATCCATCATTCCAGGCGAGGAGCGCCCCGTTGATGCGTCCGACGAAATCACCAGGATGATTGAGAAGGCACCAGACCCATGAGGCGCAGAAAGAATCCCTTCAAGGGCGTCTACACCAGCGAGGATCGCCACGGCAAGCTGCGGCACCGGCTGCGGCGCACGATCAAGGGCCGCACCATCGACTGCTACATCAACGCACCCTACGGCTCGCCAGAATTCCGCGCCGCCTACGAGGAAGCGATCGAGGGCGCGCGCCAAACGACGCTGCGGACGAAGCCCGGCACGATCGCCTACTTGATCGCGAACTACTTGCAGTCGACTGCGTTCCGCAATCTCAAGATGGCGACCCGCCAGCACAAGGCACGGCGGCTCGACTGGATCAGGGAAATCATCGGCGAAGCCCGGTACGCCCAAATTAAGCCGCAGCACGTCGAGCAGTTGATGCGGAAGAAGCCCGGGCCAGTGGCCGGCAACCGCGTCAAGAAGGACTTGGCCCAACTGTTCCGCCACGCCGCGAAGTACCACGGCTACACGAGCCCGAATCCGGCCGCGCTCGCTGAGGCGAACAAGGTGCGGAGCAGCGGCTTCCACACATGGAGCGACGAAGAGGTTGAGACCTTCCGGGCCACGCACCCGACCGGGAGCAAGGCACGGCTGGCGCTTGAGCTTCTCCTCAACACCGGTGCGGCCCGGCAGGACGCCGCCGCCATGACCCGGGCGAATATTCGCGGCCCGCGGCTCCACTACGCGTGCGGCAAGACGCGGGAGCAAGTGATCGTGCCTATCATGCCTGAACTGGCCAGGGAGCTTGCCCACCTGCCAGCCGATCAAATGATGTTGCTCGCGCACGGCAACCACGGGAAGGGCTACGGGGCCGCGAGCTTCGGCAATTGGTTCAAGGAACAGTGCGAAGCGGCGGGCCTCTCGCGCTGCACCGCGCATGGACTTAGGAAGGCCGGAGCAACTGCCCTGGCTCAGGCTGGCGCGACGGAATCGGAGATCGCGGCCTTTCTGGGCCATGCCAGCACACGAGAGGCCGCGCGCTACACGCAGGCGGCGAACCGCTCCAAGTTGACGGACTCGGCGATGGCGAAACTGAGCACGGAACCCGAACAAAAATTGACCAACCTTTCGAAAAGGTTGGTCAAAGAGGGGCGCCAAGCCGCTGATGTATAAGGAAAAATAGCAATGGATGGCGTCCCCAGGGGGACTCGAACCCCCGTTTCCGGCGTGAGAGGCCGGTGTCCTAGGCCACTAGACGATGGGGACGCCGCCCACCGGAGATAACCCAGAAAGGCCGTAAACTCAACTGTGGGTCCGGACGGCCCTGTCAGCATCGCGGTCGGTCTTGCGCACCTTGGTTGAGGACGTTCAGGATTTCGTGCGCCCGGCGGAGGGGCAGCCGGGAGGAGGCGGTTCCCGATGTTCGAGGAGCTGGGATTCGAGGAACTGACGCCGCTCACGGCGTCGGTGCTGCTGGGTCTCACACTCGGCTGCGCCTACGGCGCCTTGGCGCAGCGCAGTGCCTTCTGCCTGCGCCGCAGCCTGGTAGGCCAGTGGCGCGATTGCCTGCCGGCGCTCGGCGCCTGGGCGATGGCGCTGGCGTGCGCGATTGCCGGCACCCGGCTGGCGGTCGCCATGGACCTGATCTCCTTCGACGCACACCGGTTTCTCGCGGCCGACCTGCCGGTCGTGTCCGTGCTCCTGGGCGGTGCGCTGTTCGGGGCCGGCATGGTGCTGGCGGGCGGCTGCGTCTCGCGCCTCACGGTGCTGGTCGGCACCGGCAATCTGCGCGCCCTGCTCGTCCTGATTGTCTTTGCCGTCACCGCCCATGCGGTGATGAAGGGCGCGCTGGCGCCGATCCGCCAGGCGCTCGGCGACGCGACCATTCCCGGCGGCGAGGCAGCTGCGCTTTCCTCATGGCCCGGCGGCGAGGTCTGGCCGCTCATCATCGCGGGCGCCGCGCTGCTCTTCGCGCTCTTCTCCCGCGCGCGGATCGCCCATCTGGCCATGGCGGGCGCGATCGGGCTGCTGGTGCCGCTCGGCTGGATCGGCACGGGATTCCTGCTGCTGGACGATTTCGATCCGATCCCCGTGCAGTCGATGGGCTTCACGGGGCCGATGGCCGACACGCTGTTCTGGGCCGTGGCGGCGACATCGATTCCGGCAGGCTTCGGCACAGGCCTAGCGGCGGGCGTCTTGATCGGCAGCCTGGTCGCGGCGCTGGCGGCCGGCGAGTTCCGCTGGCAGAGCCTGGAAGGGCCGCGGCAGACCGGGCGCTACCTTGCCGGCGCCGTGATGATGGGGGTGGGCGGCGTGCTGGCAGGCGGCTGCACGGTCGGCGCCGGTCTTTCCGGCGTCTCGACGGCAAGCCTTGCCGCCCTGCTCGCGCTCGCTGCCATGGCAGCCTCGGCGCGGGCCGTAGGCGTGCTCCTCGCCGCCCGCTAGCGCTCGGCAGCCGCTACGGCGTTTCCGCTCGAAGCAGAAACGCCGCCAACAGGCTCAGCTGAACATGTCCCCGGTGATGGCGGCGTACCAGCCGAGCGATTCTCCGTAGGTCGCTTTGCGCAGCTCCGCGCTTTCCCCGGTCTGGGAAATGAAGCCGTCGGTCTTGGCAATCTTCTCGTCGGTCGCTTCGTAGGAGGCACCGACCTTGACGCCGTCATCGGTGCCGATGAGCGACCAGCATGTGTTGGAGTAGCGCGGCGGGAACACCGTGGACCCGGTGAGCGCCCCGCGCACCACCATGGCGCAGACCTTCGCCTGG
This sequence comes from Alphaproteobacteria bacterium, assembly GCA_965262755.1. GTDB lineage: Bacteria > Pseudomonadota > Alphaproteobacteria > UBA828 > UBA828 > WTGU01. Next base: position 5,813,618 of record OZ253557.1, read on the forward strand.
CTGTTGGCCGAGAAGCCCGACTTCGGCATGTCGCCCTGCAGCGCGGCGTCGCCCAGCACATGGATATTGTCGTCTGCCCGGCTCTGCATGGTGTGCGGCACGATCGGCGCCCAGCCGGACTCGTCGGTGATGTTCGCAACCGCCGCGATGCGCCCCGCCTGCTGGGCGGGGATGACGTTGCAGACATCCACCTTCATCGCCTCGCCGTCCACCAGCACCTCCATGGTGTCGGGCCGCACCTCGACCTGGTCACCGCCGAAATCCGGGCCGATGCGCTCGACCATGCCGGGGTAGTGGCGCTGCCAGCCGTCCTCGAACAACCCCTGCTTGGAGAACTTCTCCTTGGGATCGACGATCAGGATCTTCGCCGTCGGATTGGCGTGCTTCAGGACATGGGCCACCATCGAGATCCGCTCGTAGGGCCCCGGCGGGCAGCGGAAGGGGTTCGGCGGCGCGACCATGCAATAGGTGCCGCCCTGCGGCATGGCCTCGATCTGCGCCTTGAGAAGTTGGGTCTGCGAGCCGGCCTTGTAGGCGTGCGGCATGCGGTTCTGCTGCGACAGGTCCCATCCGGGAACGGACCCATCGCGGAAGTCGATGCCCGGCGACAGCACGAGGCGGTCATAGGCGAGGCTGCCCCCGCCCGCGAGCCCCACGCTGCGCTTGTCGCGGTCGATGGAGACCGCCCAGTCGTGCACGACGTTGATCCCGTGATTTGCGGCCAGCGCGCCGTAGCTGTGCCCGATCGACGTCCAGTCGCGGAAGCCGCCGATATAGAGGTTCGAAAAGAAGCAGGTGTAGTAGGCGCGGCTCGGTTCCACGAGCGTTACATCCACAGCACCCTTCGAATCCTTGGCGATGTAGCGCGCAGCCGTTGCACCGCCTGCACCGCCGCCCACGACCACGACGCGGGGGCGGCCCTCGGCCAGCACCGCCGGCGCCGACAGCGCCGATACCGCCGTTGTCGCCGCAGCCGCGGATACAAGGAAATGGCGCCGATTCAAGCCGCTCTTTCCGTTTCGTGGGTTCATGTCGTGTTTCCCTTGGCTCACGGATCATCTTCCGCCCTGTGGAAATGCACAGCGAGAGCAGCGATCTCTTCGTCCGACAAGCGCCCGGCCACGAGCTGCATGACGGGATGCACCCTCTTTCCGCGCTTGTAGGCGTGCAAGGCTATCACGAAGTCATCGGGCGGCCATCCGGTTATCGAGGGGATGCCCTCGTCGGCTCCGTCCGTCCGGTGGCAGGTGGTGCATTCGCCCGCAAGATAGGCGCCGTATTCGGGGTCTCCCCGGATGGCGAGGATCTGCGGGTCGAGGCCGTATTCCTCGGGCGTGGCGGTCGGCTCCGCCGGCGGTAGATCTGATCGGGCGCCTGAAAAGCCGCGCAGCCATGCCAAGAGTTCCGCCCGGTCGCCCGTTCCCTCAATGCCCGCGAAGCTCATACGCGAGCTGGGCACGAAAACGTGCGGGTCGGAGAGGAACGCATCCAGCGTCGCCTCAGCCCAGACCAGGCCGCCGGCACCGGCAGCCTTCATCGCCTGGGAGTAGCGATAGTTCGCAAGCGAGCCTGCCGCGCGGCCGAAGACATCGTTGAGGTGCGGGCCGATGCGATGCTGCGCGCCGCCGCCGACCTGGTGGCAGCGCTTGCATTGGCCGAAGAGCGCCTTGCCGCGCTCGTCAGCGGCGCTCCATGCGCTGTTGGCCGGGAGAACCGCCAGCAGCGCCACGGCGAGCAGGCCGGAGGCGAGACATGCCGCAAGGCCGGTCGTCCAGGACCGGTGTCGCCCGAAGGCTCTAGTCGACCTCGATCCGTTTGCTAAGGCTGTACACGGAGCCGTCATCGTCGATCCATTGGAACTCCAGAAGGCCCGACTTCGGGACGGCCATCTCGAACTGGATGTAGGGATCGGCCGAGACCGCCGGTTCCAGATCGACGGAGATCGCCACCTCGCCGTTATAACTGACCACAAAGCGGTTGATGATCTGGCGGGGCACGAGCTCGCCCTCGCTGTCGTGGCGCTCCCCCGTATGCATTGGATGGGTGATCCGGGTCTTGACCGTAAAGGGGACGCCGGCCTCGATCGACTTCGGCAGCTTTACGCGCGGCCTGGGTTCCGCCATCGCCCGCTCCTCAGCCGCAGCCGCCGACCGTCACCGCGATCTTCTGGGAGGCCTGGCGGAATGTGCCGTCCGCCATCTCCGCCACTGCATACACGGTCTGGCTCCCGGCCAGTCGGATACGGATCGTGGCTTCCGGCGTCACCAGCCTGCCGAACGTGAAGACGGCGACGCCCGGATTCGGGTTTCCGTCGTTGAAGAGCGCGACGCGCCTCGCGCCCTCGGCGACGACCCGGATCGGCACGGCGCCGCCGTTGTCGAAGATCTCCGGCGCATCGAGAATCACGCCGCCTTCCAGGCGGAAAGCGCCCCCCGCGAATTCATCGATGGCCTGCGAGACCCCGTTCGAGGCCTCGGCCGCACCGGCGGGAACCAGCGCGACCGCGGCGGCAGAGGCGCTGAGCAGCAATACATCCCTGCGCGTCGGAGCCATCATGCAGCCTTCTGCCGCTCGCCGGGTCATAGGCGATATGGCGCCCCTTGGCAGCACCCGTCAAGCCCCTGGTGTGCGGGCGCCTCGCGCGCATTGACGCGCTCCCGCCTTCGCGCGAGCATGGCTGATTCTGCCACCACGGTTCTCAGGGAGGAACGGGACATGGCGCGCACCGTCTTCACCAATGTCAGCATCTATGACGGCAACGGCAAGAGGCCCTATCGGGGCGAGGTGTCGATCCAGGGCAACCGCATCGAGAAGGTCGCCAGGAACGGCCAGAAACTGTCGCGGCGGAGTGCTGCGGTGGTGGACGGCGACGGCGCCACCCTGATGCCGGGGCTCGTGAACGCCCACTGCCATATGAGCTACACCGGGCCGCAGTCGATGTCCGAGATCCCGCCCGAGGAGCACACGCTCATCACCATGTACAACGCGCGGACGATCATCGACCACGGCGTGACCGCGGCGGTCGGCGCGGGCGCGGCGAAGCCCCGCCTCGACATCGTGATCAGGAACGAGATCGACGCAGGCCGCATCCCCGGCCCGCGCTACCGGGCGTGTTCGCCGGAGATCACCGTCACCGGCGGCCTCGGCGACCAGCGCATGCTGCACTACTACAGGAACGACCTCTCGCTCTTGGCCGACGGGCCGGAGGAGATCCGCCGCGCCTGCCGCGAAATGATCCGCGAAGGGGTGGACATCATCAAGCTCATGCCGTCGGGCGACCATCTGATCCCGGGCGCGTGCGATGCGACCCAGAGCGCGATGGACGAGGATGAGATCGCCGCCGGCGCGCGGGTCGCGCACCAGCGGGGCCGCCGCCTCGCCGCCCACGCGCGCAACCCGGATTCGATCAGGCTCTGCATCAAGTACGGGATCGAGCTGATCTATCACGCGACCTACGCCGACGAGGAATCCCTCGACCTGCTCGAAGAGCACAAGGACAAGCACTGGGTGGTGCCCGCCATCGGCTTCACCCACGCGACCGCCTACGAGGCCGGTGACTTCGGCATCACGCCCGCCGAGGCAGAGGCCTGGGGCTTCGTCCGCGAGCTCGAGATCGGGGCCGAAACGCTGAAGAAGATGCACGCGCGCGGCATCAAGGTGCTGCCCTTCGGCGATTACGGCTTCCCCTGGACCCCTCACGGCCAGATGGCGCGGGACTTCGAGCACTTCACCAACTATCTCGGCATGAAGCCCTACGAGATCCTGCGCGCTGCGACCCAGTACGGTGCCGAGGCCTTCGATGCGCCGGGCGAGCTGGGGCGGATCAAGCCCGGCTACCTCGCCGACCTGCTGCTGATCGACGGCAATCCTCTCACGGATCTGACGCTGTTCCAGGACGAGGCGAACATCCTCATGGTCATGAAGGACGGCGCCTATCACAAGCCGCCGCAGGCGCGGCAGAGGGTCGTGCAGCAGGCCGCGGCCGAATAGCTTCCCGCCTCAGCCAATGGCGGCGCTCGATCGGGAGACTCTGCTCGCGCGCGCGGAAGCGCTGATCCCGACGCTGCGCGAACGGGCCGCCGCGGCGGAGGAGTTGCGGCGGATTCCCGACGAGACCATCGCTGATCTCATCGAGAGCGGCCTGATCCGCGCGACGTTGCCGGTGCGCTTCGGCGGTTCCGAGGTCGACTACCGAACGATGATGGAGATCGTGACGCTGATCTCCCGCGGCTGCGCGTCCACCGGCTGGGTCTATTGCAACCTCGCAAGCTGCACCTTCAAGCTCGCGCTCTGGCCCCGCCGGGCGCAGGACGAGATCTGGGACGCCGACAGGGACGCCCTGATGACCGGCAACCTGATCTTCCCCTGCGGCAAGGCGGAGCGGGTGGATGGCGGCTACCGGCTGAGCGGACGCTGGCCCTTCGGCAGCGGCATCGACCACGCCTGCGCCAATTTCTTCGCCGCCATGGTGGAGGGCGCGGAGTCTCCGGAGTTCCGCCTGTTCCTGGTGCCGAAGGGGGAGTACACGGTCCTCGACACTTGGCGCGCCTCGGGCCTTCGTGGCACCGGCAGCAACGACGCGGCGGTCGAGGACCTGTTCGTCCCCGCGTACCGCACCATCGACGCAGCGGATACGCGGAACGGCGCAGCACCTGGCAACGCGGTCAACACCGGCACGGTCTATCGGCTCCCGCTCTTCGCCATGTTCTTCACCTGGGTCGGCGCGGCCGTGCTCGGCATGGCGGAAGCGGCAGTGGAGGGCTATGTCGAGGCCACGCGCACCCGCGCCGCGCACTATTCGGGCCAGAGGCTCGCCGAGCTCGGCACCATCCACGTCAAGATCGCCGAGGCCCGCGCCGCCGTGGCGGCCGCGCGGCGCCTCTATCTCGGCAACTGCGACGAGGCGACGGCGATTGCGGAGGGCGGCGCGCTGCCGGATGCCGAGGCCCGCGCCCGCTACCGCGCTGAGGGCGCCTATGCCGCCCGGCTCTGCTGCCAGGCGGTCGATCTGATCACGGCGGCAAGCGGCGGCGGCGGGGTCTATGACAGGAACCCGCTGTCGCGCGCCTTCCGCGACATTCACGCGGGCACCGCCCACATCACCCAGACCTGGGATCCCAACGCCGTTACCTACGGCCGCCTCGCGCTCGGCCTGGAAACGGACAACCCTCTCCTCTGATACCCGCAGCGCCGTCGCTATCGGTCGCGCCAGGACGCTTCGTCAGTGCCGCTTGAGCGCCGGGAAGCCGGGGTATTCCGAGGATTGGTCCCCCGCATGGTTCGCCATGCCCGGTTTGGTAAGGCATCCCTTGGGGGGAACGTAGCTGTCGATGCGGCGGACCGGCTTCTCGTGCCAGCGCAGGTTGAAGGCGGCGTACTTGGGGAAGAACATCATGTCCGAATACGGCAGGTGGTCGTGCACCCACCAGGCGAGGGCCTGCCACGGCGTCCCCGCCTCATAGCGCGGGACGAACCAGGGGATGACAATGCAGGCGGTCGCCCCCATGAAGCCGTCGGCGTCCCGCCGGTCCCACACGTGGCGGCTGTGGTTCCACGTCGTTTCGGCACAGTTGTAGCCGTGATCCCGCCGCTCGTGGCCGAAGTCGTTCACCCTGGCGGAGCGGAACGCCGAGCGAATTGACACATGGCCGAAGGTGGCGTGAAGCGGCTCAAGCAACTCTTCGCAGAGCCGGGTTCCCGCCGCGATGGCGAGGTCGGGATCGTCCGGCATGTTCGTGATGCCGTGAAAGCTCGCGATCTCGCTGTAGAGCATCTCGCGCATGAAGAAGTGCTCCGACAACCGGACCCGGCCGAGCGTTTCGAGGGCCTTCATGGAAGCGGGCTTTTGCATGGCATGCTCCCTCCGAAATCGGTTTCCTTCAATCGTGCCCAGCCCGATCGGAGAATGGGACCGGGTGGATCGCAGGATACTGAAACAAGAAGCGGCGGCGACAGCCATCTGTCTTGGGGGGCTGTCTGAGAGCGCCGCATGGATGCCGTCGCGCGGGCATCCGAGCGCCCTGCCCCATCATGATTTAGGTATGGCTTGGGGCATGGCACCAAAGCGCCGCAACCGTGTATAGTGCGGGGCGATGCGAGCGCCGTTGCCGTGCCACGGCAACGAGCGGCGGCTAGGCGCGCAAGGATTCGACGTTGTGGAAAGCAAGGGGAGTCTCAGCATGAGCGAGAAGTGGGGTATTCCGGACATATCGCGCCGCGACGTGCTTAAGGGCACGGCGGCCACTGCGGCGGTGGCCGCCGCCGGTTCGCTAGGCGCGACCCGGGGGGTGCAGGCAGCGTCGAAGACGGTCAAGGGCTACGGCGTCACCACGTCGCAGCTCAAGGACTGGTCCATCATGGAGAAAGCCATCGGCATCACGATGGAGTTCACCGGGACCAATGCCGACATCGGCACCTACATGCGCGACGTCATCTCGAATGATCTCGGCGAGACTCACGACATCTTCATCTTCGACGGCGGCACCGAGGACATTCTGGGGCCGCAGGGCTACTACTCCACGGTCATCGAGGACCATCCGAACCTCACGCTCTGGGAGCGGACCTCCGACGACTGGAAGCGCACCGACCTGCTGCAGGACTATGACGGCAACCAGTACGGCGTGCCCGTCATCGGTAATGCGGACAGCTTCGGCTACTTCCCCGAGGCGATCGGCGCCGATCCCAAGGGCCTGGACGAGATCCCCTGGAGCAAGATGTTAGAGGACGAGGACACCAAGGGCCGCGTCTCGCTCGACCGCAGCTGGCTGCTGTCGAGCCCCGAGGTCGCCCTTTACCTGAAGGCTAACGGCCGGGCGGAGATCGCCGATGTCGCGAATATGACCGGCGAGGAGGCTCGCGTGGTCGCGGACTTCGCGGCTGAGCGCAAGCGCGCCGGGCAGTTCCGCTCGCTCCATGCGGCCTTCGAGGAGCAGGTGCAGCTTCTCAGCAGCCGCGAGATCGACCTGATCAACTGCTGGGAGCCCGCGACCAAGGAGGCTAACAACATTCTCGGCCCCGGCACGGTGATCTACGCCTTCACTGTCGAGGGCTATTACAAGTGGGGCCACGGCGCCTACATGCACACCAAGGCCGGCGAGCGCGACAACGTCGACAACATCTACAAGGTGCTCAACTACTACATGACCGGCGAGTATCGCGCCTATCAGGGGATCCAGCGCGGCTACGCCGGCCCTAACATGGACCTCGGCGTCCAATTTGCGCAGGAGAGCGGCTGGCCGGAGGAGCAGGTCGAAGAGCTCAAGTGGACCGAGGTCAAGGTCAACAAGAAGTTCGAGAAGCCCTTCTTCGGCAAGCCCGCGGCGCCGAACGCCGATGTCATGGAAGAGGAGTGGCAGCGGTTCCTGAACGCCTGACCGCGCCATTCGTAATGTGACCAAGGCCCCGGTGCGCCCCGCGAACACCTTCGCGCGGTGCCCCGGGGCTCTATCTTTGTTGGCGATCGATGTCTGACACGGCGGGAAACGGCTTTGTCGGCGACCTCCGCGCCGGCTACACCCGGTTGTTCACGGGCGGCTGGGTGGTGCCAGTGTTCGTCGCGGCGTGGGTGGTCATCGTCATCCTGCCGCTCCTCGTCATGATCGCCCACTCGTTCTTCGAGATGAAGAACTACCAGGTGTCCTACGACGCCTCGTTCAAGACGTGGAATTCGCTGATCGACTCCGGGCGCTGGATTGCGGCGGTGCGCACGCTCCGCGTCGTGCTCATGATGACGGTGGTCGAGTTCCTGATCGCTTTCCCCTTCGCGCTCTGGCTCGCCAAGACGTGCAAGTCGAAGGTGACCAAGGCGGTCATCATCACCCTGCTGACCATCCCGTTCTTCCTCGACCCCTCCTCGCGCACGATCATCTGGCGCGCCATCCTGGGCAAGAACGGCATCATTAATACCGTCCTCATGGAGCTCGGCATCATCAGCGAGCCGATGGAATGGATGCTGTTCTCGGAATTCGCGGTCCATTTCGGGATGCTCGCACCCTACTTCCCGACGATGGTGTTCCCCATCTTCCTGGTCGTGAGCCTCATCGACGACCACTATCTGGAGGCGAGCCGCGACCTCGGCGCGAGCAAGCTGCACACGCTCTTCTACATCATCCTGCCGCTCTCGCTGCCGGGCATCGTCGCCGGCGCCGTCTTCACCATGGTGCCGCTCATGGCGACCTGGGTGGAGCCGGAGATGCTGGGCGGTGGCTTCGTCAACCTGCTCGGACCATCGGTGGAAGCGGCGATCCGAAATCTGAAGTACCCGACCGCGGCCGCGCTCTCGGTCTTCGTCGTCATTGTGCTCGCGCTGCTGCTGACGCTGCTGATCCTGGCGACGCGGCGGCTCGGCTCCATCGGCGACGTCTTCCAGACGCTGAGGCGGTGAGGCGCTAGGACGATGAGCGATCGGGCTCAGCACAGGATGGCGGCCACCATCGACGACCAGATCGGCCACGGCGGTGCGCTGTTGGCGCGCCGGGTCTCGGCCTGGCGGCTCTGGACCGTGATCGCCAAGTGGCTCGGGCTGATCGTCATCTTGCTGATGTACATCCCGCTCGTCTGGCTCGCCGTGATGTCGTTCAGCGGCAAGCCGCTCTCGGGCATCCCCTACCCGCTCACCATGGAGCACTACGAGGAGCTCATGGGCGCGTTCAACAAGTGGGGCGAGCCGCTCTACGAGAGCATCGCCATGGGTGTGGTCGTCGGCATCGTCTGCATGATCGTGGCCACCGCCGTCGGCCGCGCCATGCCCAGAATGAAGAAACCGGGCGGGGTGATCCTGATCGCCCTCATCCCGCTCTTCGTTCCGGGGCTCACCATGGGGGCGGCGCTCTTCATCTCCATCCGCTCTCTCCTCGACCTCAGGCTCGGGCTCTGGTCGATCTTCGTCGGCCATATGGTGTGGTCGCTGCCGTTCTCGCTGCTGCTCGTGCTGATCATCGCAACCCGCTTCGACCACCGGCTGCTAGAGGCGGCGCAGGATCTCGGCGCCACCGGCTGGCGCCGCTTCTGGGACATCGAGTTCCCGATCCTGCGCCCCGGCATCATCGGCGCCGGCATCTTCGGCTTCCTGCTCTCCTTCAACGAGCTGCTCCGCTCGATCTTCCTGCGGGGCTCGGAGACGACGATGCCGATCTACAACTGGACCATGACGGCATCGCACCAGTCGCAGGTGCCGATCATCTTCTCGCTGTCGACGATTATTCTGGGCGTCACGCTGCCGATTCTCGGCGGCTTCTTCTGGCTCCTCTTCGCGAAGCTGGACCGCAGCTGATCCCCCGACGCACTACTAAGCGCCGCCCCTGCGGCACCCTTGCGACCCTGGGGCGATTTGGATAGGGTCCGCCGCGTGGCCGGCGCCGGGCGCCCGGCCTGTGCGCGCTCGTAGCTCAGCTGGATAGAGCACCAGACTACGAATCTGGGGGTCGGGGGTTCGAATCCCTCCGAGCGCGCCATCTATATCCCATAGAGTCAATGGCTTGCCGGCCTGCGGCCGGTGCCTGCCGCGAGGGCGTCAGGCGAAGTGGCAAGCGCCGTGATGGCCGGGCGCCAGCTCCCGAAAGGCCGGCTTCTCTTGGCGGCAGATCGCCTCGGCGCGCGGGCAGCGCGGGTGGAAACGGCAACCGGAGGGCGGGTCGATGGGGCTCGAGATCTCGCCCTCGATCGGCACCATCGTGCGCAGGCGCCGGGTCGTGGGCTCGGGGATCGCCGCCAGCAGCGCCTGCGTATAGGGATGGCGCGGCTCGCGGAAGAGAACCGCGGTCTCCGCCAGCTCCACCATCTCGCCTAGATACATCACGCCCACCCGGTCGCAGACGAAGCGGACGACAGAGAGGTCGTGCGAAATGAAGAGGATACTGAGCGCGTAGCGCCGTTGGATCGCGCGCAGCATGTTGAGGATCTGGGCCTGGACCGACACGTCGAGTGCGGACACCGGCTCGTCGGCGACCAACAGCTTGGGGTCGAGCGCGAGCGCCCGCGCGAGACCGATGCGCTGGCGCTGCCCACCACTGAACTGGTGGGGGTAGCGCTGCGCGTGGCTGGGGTCGAGACCGACCGCGTCAAGCAACTCGCTCACCCGCTGCCTGAGCGCCCGCCTCGGCACCACGCGGTGCGTGACGAGCGGCTCGGCGACGATGTGGAACACCGACCAGCGCGGGTCGAGTGAGGCATAGGGGTTCTGGAAGATCATCTGCACGTCCCGGCGGCGGCGGCGGAGCGCGTTGCCCGAGAGCGCGAGCCAGTCCTCGCCGTCGAGGCGGACCCGCCCCGCGCTCGCCGGGATCAGGCGGGCGATGACCTTGCCGGTCGTCGACTTGCCGCTGCCGCTCTCGCCCACCAGGCCGAATGTTTCTTCCCGCCCGATCGAGAAGGTGAGCCCGTCCACGGCATGGACCACGCGGCGCTTGCCGAGCAGCGCCGTCGCCATGTTGCGACGGACCGGGAAGTGCTTGGTGAGCGCGTCCACCTCCAGCAGGGGCGAGACCGCGGGTGCGGGCGGCGCGCTCACGAGGCGGCCTCGGCGTAGAGGTGGCAGGCCGCGGAATGGCCGCCGTCCAAGGCGCGCAGAACTGGCCGCGCCGTGCGGCAGAGATCGTGCACATGGGCGCAGCGCGGATGGAATTTGCAGCCCTCGGGTGGGCGGATCGGGTCCGCCACGACACCCGGGATCGGGTTGAGGGACTGGCTCTCCACATCGAGGCGCGGGATCGATTCGATCAGGCCGACCGTATAGGGATGCTTGGGGTTCTCCAGCACCTCCTCGGTCGTGCCCGCCTCGACGACGGTGCCGGCATACATGACGCAGACGCGTTCGCACATCTGGGCGACCACGCCGAGATCGTGGCTGATGAGGATGACCGAGGTGTTGGCCTCGCTCTCCTGCAGGCGCCTCAGCAGCGCGAGGATCTGCATCTGCACCGTGACGTCGAGGGCGGTGGTGGGCTCGTCGGCGATCACGAGCGCAGGGTGCAGGATGAGGGCTGCGGCGATGATCACCCGCTGCTGCATGCCGCCGGAGAACTCGTGCGGATAGTCGCGGTAACGCTCGTGCGGCCGGGGGATGCCTACATTGTCCAGCATCTCGATCACCCGCGCGCGCGCCTCCCGTGCGCCGATGCGGGTGTGGTAGCGGAACATCTCGGCGATCTGGTCGCCGATCGGCAGCACCGGGTTGAGCGTCGTGGTCGGGTCCTGGAAGATCATCGAGATGCGCGCGCCGCGAATGCGCCGCATCTCCTCAGGGGTCTTCCCGAGCAGGTCCTCGCCCTCGAAGACGATCTCGCCGCCGGCAATGCGGCCCGGCGGCTCGATCAGGCCGATGATCGAGAGACCCGTCGCCGACTTGCCGCAGCCGCTCTCGCCGACCAGGCCGAGGGTCTCGCCGCGGCCGACATGGAAGCTCACGTCGTCCACGGCCCGCACGGTTCCGCGCCTGGTCGCGAAATGCGTCACCAGTCCCCGGACATCGAGCAGCGTGTCGGCCATCGCTCGGTCCGTCGTCATCAGAGCCCCGCCAGCCTGGGATCGTAGGTGTCGCGCAGGAAGTCGCCGAACAGATTGATGGCGACGGCGGTGACCAGGATCGCGAGCCCCGGGCCAAGCGTCATCCACAGACTCTCGAACATGTAGTTGCGCCCGTCGCTGATCATCACCCCCCAGGACGGCGTCGGCGGCTGGATGCCGAGCCCGAGGAAGCTGAGCGCAGCCTCGAAGATGATGACGAAGGCGATGTCGAGCGTCGCCATCACGATGATTGAGGGCAGCACGTTGGGCAACACGTGGCGCAGGATGATGACGCTGTGGCGGACGCCGATGGAACGTGCGGCCTGGATGAACTCCAGCTCGCGGAGCTTGAGCGTCTCGCCCCTCACGAGCCTCGCATAGTTGACCCAGATTGCGACGGCGAGCGCGATCACGAGGCTGGTGAAGCCCGGCCCGAAGATCGCCATGAATATGATGGCGAGTAGGATGAAGGGGAAGGAGAGCTGGAAGTCCGTGAGCCGCATGATGAAAGTGTCGACCAACCCGCCGAAGTAGCCGGCGATGGCGCCGAGCGCCGAGCCCACCACGAGCGCGAGCACCACCACGAAGGCGCCGACCGCCACCGAGGTCTGGGTGCCCAGGATCACGCGCGAGAAGATGTCGCGGCCGAGATTGTCGGCGCCCAGCAGGTGCGGCCATTCGCCGCCGGCGAAGACCGGTGGCAGGAAGCGGTTCGAGATCACCTGCTCGGTGTGGTCCGCTGGCAGCAGCCAGGGAGCGAAGATCGCGACGAAGACGATGATCGACATGCAGACGAAGCCGGTCATCCCCTTGGGGCTCGCACGGAGCTCCTGAAAGAAGCGCCGCCAGGGCGGAACGTGGTCGTCGACCGGTACGTCCGCACGTTCCGCCGCCGTGTCGCGGGCGTCGCCGGGCTCAAGCGCGGCCATAGCGGATCCGTGGGTCGACCATGCGGTAGATCACGTCAATTCCGATGTTGATGAGGACGAAGAGGCCGCCGATCACCACCACGATGCCCTGGATGATCGGGTAGTCGCGCCAGAAGATGGCCTGGACCGCCAGCCGCCCGATGCCGGGCCAGGCGAAGACGTTCTCGATCACGAAGGTGCCGCCGAGCAGGTAGCCGAGCTGCAGACCCAGGATCGTGATCGTCGGGATCATCGCGTTGCGGAAGGCGTGGCGGATGTACACTACGCGGTTGGGCAGCCCCTTGGCGCGGGCGAACTGCACATAGTCCTGCCCCAGCGCCTCCAGCATGGCCGAGCGCGTGAGCCGGGCGTTCCACGCCGTGATCGAGAGCGCGAGCGCCACCGACGGCAGCAGCAGATAGCGGAAGCTCTTCCAGAAGACGCCGGCATCGCCCTCTACGATCGCCCGCCACGCCGCGGTCAGGATGAACTCACCGCGGCCCGAGGACGGCAGCCAGCGCAAGTCCACGGCGAAGACGATGATCAGCAGGATGCCCAGCACGAAGCTCGGGATCGAGACTCCGAGGATCGCCACCACGGTGCCGGAGTAATCGACCATCGAGCCCCGGCGCAGCGCCGTGACGACGCCGAGCGGGAGCGCGATCAGCATGGCGATGATCATCGAGAGGATGGTGAGCTCCAGCGTCGCCGGCAGCCGCTCGGCGATGAGCTGGGTGACGGGCACGCGGAAGCGGATCGACTGGCCGAGATCGCCCTGCACGGCCCCGGTGAAATAGGATGCGAATTGCTCAAGCACCGGCCGCGTGAGGCCGAGCTGCGCGCGCAGCTTGTCCTTCTGCTCCGCGGTGATACCGGGGTTGCCGGCTGACATCACGTCGACGGGATCGCCCGGGATCACCTTGACGATGAGCGAGACGACGAACACCACCACCGTGATAACGATGACGGCATGGACCAGCCGTTGCAGCAGATAGACCGGCATGGGTACGACCCGCCGCGGCCCGCTAGCGACCGCGGCGGGTCAAAGAACCGTACCCTACTCTTCGAGCCATATCTCCTGGAGGTGATGGAAGCCCACGACGTTGAGCGTGACCCCCTGCACCTCTTCTCTCATGGCTGCGACATACTTGCCTTCGTAGAGAATTGCCGAATAGGCCATGCCGACATAGCGCTCCTGAACTTTCTGCCAGGCCGCCTTGCGCTCGGCAGCGTCGAATATGTAGCGCTGGTCGGAGAGCATCTTGTCGAGCTCGGCATCCTCCGTGAAAGACCAGTTGAAGGGCGTGCCCGTGCCCAGCATGTTGAACAGGATGTCCGGATCCGAATAGGTGTACCAGATCATGGCCATGTCCTGATCGCCCTTCTGCGCAAGCGGGATGTACTCGGCGACGGGGAAAGACTGGATGGCGACATTGATGCCGACCTTCGCCAGGTCTTCCTGGACGACCTCCGCGATCCGGCGAAACATCTCCGATGCCACCGTATAGAACACGACATCGATGCCGTCGCCGTGGCCGGCATCGACGACAAGCTGCCGCGCCTTTTCGGGATCGTGGGGGTAGCCGAGGTCTTTCGAGCCCTCGAAATATTGCGGGAAGGAGGTCGCGACCGGGCTGTGAGCGGTCGCGGCCTGGCCATCCATCACCAGTGCGATGATCTTCTCGCGGTCGATGGCGTAGTTGACCGCCTTTCTCAGACGCTCGTCCTTGAATGCCTTCCTGTTGTTGAGGTTGATGAAATGCACGCCGGCCGAGAGCCGCGTAAACGTCTTCAGCCCCGGCGTTTGGCCGAGCCGGCGCACCTTGTCGAGGGGCAGCGCCTCGTCGCCCGAGATCATGTCGATGTCACCCGAGCGCAAGGCGGCGAGCCGCGTCGCCTCCTCAGGGATCACCACGTATTCGACGCTATCGAGGTAGGCCTTGCCCTGGTTGTTGTACCAGGGCGTCGCCCAGTCGTGCTCCTCGTTGCGCTCGAGGCGAATGCCCTGATCGGGCTGCCAGCTCACGAATTTGAACGGGCCGGTGCCGACCGGATTACGGCCGTAGAGGTCTCCATGCTTCTTGGCCGCCGTCGGGCTGATGGGGGCGCAATATGAATAGCTGAGACCCACCCACAACGGCACGAAGGGCTCGGTGTAGTGATAGGCGACGGTCAGATCGTCGATCACTTCCACCCGTTCGAGCGGCCCCAGCAGGAACGCATTCGGCGAGGCCGTCTCGGGTGCGACGTGCCGGTCCGCCGTGAACTTCACCGCCTCTGCGTTGAGCGGTGTGCCGTCGTGAAAATTCAAGCCCGGCCGCAGCTTGAAGGTGACGGTGAGGTTGTCGTTGGAGAACGCCCAGCTCTCGGCAGCGCCCGGATAGACGTTGCCGCTCGCGTCCAGATAGATCAGCGAGTCGTAGATTTGCCACATGATCTCGTGGCTCACGAGCAGGAATGTCTTGTGCGGATCGAGGGTATCCGAGTCCTGCGACCGGCCGATCCTCAGGTGTCCGCCCGATTGCTGCGCCTGCGCGGCCCGCGGACCGAATCCTGTCAGCGCCAGGCCGCCCGCGACGGCGGCGGATTGCAGGAAGCCGCGGCGGGATAGCGCCCAGTTCCGGGCATAGTCATAGGTCTGCTGCTCGAAGGATTTCGCAGCGGTAATATCGGGTCGTGACCGTTTGCCTGCCATCGTTTCCTCCTATGGCGTGTGCTGTCGGGCCCATTTCCCTCTTGCCGCGAATTACCTCACTCGCGGCGTCGGGGGGGGGGGCCGGCACCCTCCCCCCCCCCGACTCTATGAGCTCAGACGTCGAGCCAGACGTCCTGCAGATGGTGGAAGCCCACGAGGTTAAGCTCCAGCCCCTGCACCTCTTCCTTCATCGCGGCGACGTAGGTGCCCTCATAGAGGTAGAGCCAGTAGGCATCCTTCACCGCAATCTCCTGGATCTTCTGAATCTGCCGCGTGCGCTCCGCCGCGTCGAACTCGATACGCTGGGCTTCGATCAGCGCATCCATCTCGGCGTTCTCCGAGAAGGTCCAGTTGTAGGACCCGTTGGTCAGCATCATGGGATGGATCAGATCGGGGTCGCTGTAGGTGTAGTAGAAGAAGCTCGCGTGGAACTTGCCCTCGCCGCCGAGCGCGAACCACTCCGCCACCGGGTAGGACTGGATCTCCATCGAGATGTTGATCTGCGACAGGTCCTCCTGAATCACCTCGGCGACGCGCCGGTAGGCCGGGCTCTCGATGTTGAGGTAGGTCATGGAGAAGCCGTCCGCGAGCCCCGCCTCGGCCATGAGCGCCTTGGCCTTCTCGGGGTCGTGGCGGTAGCCGTAGGTCTCGGTCTCCGCGTTGTACTGGCCGTAGGACGACGCCACCGGGCTGAAGGCGGACTGGCCCTGGCCGTCCAGCACCAGCGCGATGATCTTCTCGCGGTTGACCGCATAGTTGATCGCCTGGCGGACGCGCACGTCGTCCATCGGCGCCATCTTCTGGTTCATCATCGCGAAGAAGACGCCGACGGCAGGCCGGCTGTAAGTCTTGTATCCCTCCGTCGCCTCGATCTGGCGCAGCTTGTCGACCGGTACCGCATCGGTGCCCGAGATGCAGTCCACGTCACCGCTGAACAGCGCGGCGAGGCGGGTCGCGTCCTCAGGTATCACCACATACTCGACGCGCTCGAGGTAGGCGTTCCCCTCGTTGCTGTACCAGGGCGTGGCCCAATTGTGCTCGTCGTTGCGCACGAGCTCGATACCCTGGTCCGGATCCCAGCGCACGAACTTGAAGGGCCCCGTGCCGCTGGGGTTGCGGCCGAAGGCATCGCCCTGTGCCTCGACGGCGGCCTTGCTGATGGGCGCGCAGTAGGAATAGCCGAGCCCCACCCAGAGCGGCACGAAGGGATCGGTGTAGTGATAGGCGATGGTCATGTCGTCGATCACCTCGGTGCCGGCGATCGGGCCCAGCATCCACGAGGTGGGCGAGGCCGTGGTGTCGGCAAGGTGGCGTTCCACGGTCCAGCGGACGACCTCGGCGTTGAACGGCGAGCCGTCGTGGAAGTTGACGCCCTCCCTGAGCTTGAGGGTGACCGTCTTGCCCTCGTTGGAGAACTCCCAGCTGGTGGCGAGGCCTGGATAGACCGTGCCCTTCTCGTCGAGATAGACCAACGAGTCGTAGACCTGCCACATGATCTCGTGGGCGACGAGCAGCGTGGTCTTCTGCGGATCGAGGGTGTCGGACTCCTGCCCGCGCGCGATGCGCAGCGTTCCGCCCGGCTTGGCCGCGTGGGCGCGCGGCATGCCGAGGCCCGCGAACGCTGCGGCGCCGCCCAGCGCCGCCCCGGTCTTGAGGAAATCCCGCCTGCTCATCTGCGCCCAGGCCCTGGCGTAGGCGTAGGTGCGCTCCTCGAAGGTCATGTCTGTGAGAGGCTTCTTGTCGTCAGTGTCCGTCATCTCCCGTCTCCCGTCTTCGTTCGTCTGTTTATTCTTCGACGCCTGACGACAGCCTAGTCCCGAATGGAAGCGCCCTCAACGCACGTGGCATTCGCACGATCCCGGCAGATCACGACTTTGGTGAGATTTCAGAGCTAAACCTCCACCCGCACGGCACCCGCCGCGAGCGGCGCGAGCCGTGCCGGATCGAAGGGCGCGAGGTCCACGGTCTTGGCCGCTCCGTCGGCGATCAACTCCGCGACCGCCTCGCCCGTGGCCGGGGCGTTCAGCATTCCCCACACAGAGTGGCCCGTCGCCACATAGGCGCCCGCCGCGCCGGGGACGGCACCGATGAGCGGCAGCCCGTCTTCGGCGACGGGGCGATAGCAGGCCTGCTCGGCCAGCACCTCGGCACCGCCCAGAGCCGGCGCGAATTGCGCCGTCATGGCGCGGAGCCGGGCCGCGCCGCCCTCGTCCGGCACCACGGCGGCGGGGTCCACCGGCAGCGGCGCCTCGCTGGAGAGGCCGCAGACGTAGGTCGTGCCGTCGGGCCGGGGAAACACTTCCGGCGAAGCGAGGGTGCCGGCCTCGGTCTCGAGCTCCACGAAGAGCGCGTGGGGTACCGGCGTCGGCGCATAGCGGAAGACCAGGCTGTGGCCCTTCAAGCCATAGACCGCCGGCAGGGGCAGCCATTGGCTGGCTAGAGCCGACCACGGGCCCATGGCGATGACGACCGCATCGCCGGCGAGTTCCTGCCCGTCCACCATGACGCCTTGCACGGCACCGTCGGCGCCTTGCACCAGGCCGGTGACGGTGCCGATCGTCAACCGCGCGCCCGCGGCGAGCGCTGCCCGCATCACGGCGCCGGTGAAGGCGGCGGGGTTTACCTGGGCCGTGGTCTCGGCGGTGCCAAGACGGGCATGCACCGCCGCGTCGCCCGCAAGCCAATCGGGCGCCGCCAACTTGCGGTAGAAGCCCACATCGCGGCGCGCGCTGGTCACGACGCCGAGCGTATCGAGGCGGCGGTATCCCCACTCGTCGTCGATCCGCTGAGCGAGCTCTGCGTGCAGGGCGAAGCTGCGCCGTGCCAACGCCTCGGCGGGAGAGCCATCGCACCAGTCGAGGGCGAGGAACCCGCCCGACTTGCCCGAGGCCGCGTTGGCGATACCGGTGCGCTCGATCACCACGGCCTCGATGCCGCGCTGGCTGAGGAAGTAGGCGATCGACGTGCCGATCACGCCGCCCCCGCAGATCAACACGCGCATGCGAGCCTCGCGACGGCCGTTCTTGACCGCATAGTGATCGACATAGTGATCGACACGGCTTCTCCAATCGGGCCCGCGAAGCTCAGCCTAGCGCCGCCCCCGTCGCAGTTGCAAAGGCGGGGCCGTCCGCTACAGTCGGCGCCCTTTTGATCCACCGATGGACGGACGCTCATGCTCAACCGCGAGGAACTGATCGCACTCGTCGAGGACGCCTACTTCGCCAATGTCGACAACAAGAACCTGGAGCCTGCGGTCGCCTGCTTTGCGGAGGATGCCGAGCTCCGCATCCAATCGGCGCACGTGAGCCACGTCGGCCACGATCAGATCAGGCGCATGTTCCGCGACTTCATGGGCACGACCAAGATCATCTATCACGGCGATTTCACCCACGTCGTCGACGTGGAGCACCAATGGATCGCCTCGCAGTTCGTCGCCCGCAACGACTATGACGACGGCCGCCATGTGGAGATGCGCAACTGCAACTTCTTCCAGGTCGAAGACGGCCGCTTCAAGCGCGTAACCATCTACATGACCGACGAGAACCCGCTGGTCTGACCGCGGCAATGCCGGGCGGCGCCTTGCGGCGTCCGGCGCTATTCGCCAGACTCGCGGCCCATATCGCGAAGGGAAAGGCATGAGCGCTCGCCCGCAGATCGACCCGCCCTATCTGCTCTTCCTCGGCGATGCGCGGGACGACCTCGCCGCCAAGACCGCGCGCGGGGTGTTCGTCTTTCGGCCGGAGTGGTGCCTCGGCCAGATCAGGCTGCCGGGGTGCAACGCCCGCCTCGACCTGCCCGAGATGACGCTCGAGGAGGCGGCGGCCAAGGGCGCAAAAAGCCTCATCGTCGGCGTCGCCAACGCTGGCGGGGTGGTTAGCGAAAGCTGGATAGACACCCTCGTGGCGGCGTTGGAAGCGGGCCTCGATGTGGCCAGCGGGCTTCATGTGCGCCTCAGCGACCTGCCGGCGGTGCGCGATGCTGCCGAGACGCACGGCCGGCATCTCTTCGACGTGCGCCATCCGTCACAGGAATTCAAGGTGGGGACGGGCGTCCGCAGAGCCGGCAAGCGCCTGCTCACGGTGGGCACCGACGCCTCGGTCGGCAAGATGTACACCACGCTCGCGCTGGAAGCCGAATGGCGCCGGCGCGGCGTCCCATGCGCCTTCCGCGCGACCGGGCAGACCGGCATCTTCGTCGCCGGCCGCGGGGTCTCGGTCGATGCGGTCGTGGCCGACTTCATCTCCGGTGCCACCGAGTGGCTCACGCCCGCGAACGACCCGGATCACTGGGACCTCGTCGAGGGGCAGGGCTCGCTCTTCCACCCCTCCTATGCCGGCGTGACGCTGGGTCTGATCCACGGTGCCCAGCCGGACGCGATCGTGGTCTGCCACGAGCCGACGCGGACCCATATGCGGGGCCTGCCGGACTGGCCGCTTCCCGAGCTCGGCGCCTGCATCGAAGCGAACCTGCAGGCGGCGCGGCTCACCAATCCGGAGGTCGCCTGCGCCGGCATCTGCGTCAACACCGAGGCGCTTGAGGCGGCGGAGGCCGAGCGACTGCTGGAGGAACTCGGCAAGGCCCACGGCCTGCCCTGCGTCGATCCCATCCGCACAGGCGTGGGCCCGATCGCCGAACACGTGCTCTAAGGGGGTCCGGTTCCGTGGGGCGGCGCCTCACCGTTCGCCTCGAAACGTGGCCGCTCAAGGGCGCCTTTCGCATCTCCCGCGGGTCGAAGACGGAGACGCACGTCGTCGTCGCCGAAGTCGCCGACGGCCCCCACACCGGCCGTGGCGAGGCCGTCCCCTATCCCCGCTATGACGAGACACCGGCGCGAACGCGCGCGGAGATCGAGGACGCGCGCGAGGCTGTGGAGGGCGGGCTTGCCCGCGAAGGCCTGCTGGAAGCACTGCCGCCCGGCGCCGCTCGCAACGCGCTCGACTGCGCGCTCTGGGACCTGGAGGCGAAGCGGGCGGGCCGCCCGGCCTGGGCATTGGCAGGCCTCGATAGGCCAGAGCCCTGCGTCACCGCCGTCACACTCAGCCTCGATACACCCGAGAATATGGGTGAGGCCGCGGCCCGGCACGCGCACCTCCCTCTGCTCAAGCTCAAGGTCACCGGCGAGGGCGACCTCGCGCGCATCCAGGCAGTCCGCGCCAACGCGCCCGATGCGAGGCTGATCGTCGATGCGAACGAGGGCTGGTCGCCGCCGATGCTGGATGAGCTGCTGCCGGCTCTCGCCGCGCTCGGAGTCGAGATGGTGGAACAGCCGCTGCCGGCGGCAGACGATGTGGCGCTCGAAGGCCGCAGCTTCGCGGTCCCGCTCTGTGCCGACGAGAGCTGCCACACACGCGCCGACCTGCCTGGCCTCGCCGGCCGCTACCCCATGGTCAACATCAAGCTCGACAAGACCGGAGGCCTCACGGAGGCGCTCGCGCTCGCGGCCGAAGCGCAGGCCATGGGCTTTCGCATCATGGTGGGCAGCATGGTCGGCACCTCGCTCGCCATGGCGCCGGCGGCCCTGCTCGCCGGCTTCGCCGACTACGTCGACCTCGACGGTCCGCTGCTGCTGGCCCGCGACCGCTCGCCTGGGCTCAGCTACGACGGCGCGATGATGTCACCGCCGGAACCGGCGCTCTGGGGGTAGCCCGCTTTAGATTCTTTACAAATTGAGTCTAGGTAAAGACTGAGATAGTGTTCGCCCGAATTGGACATGCCTGAAAGGACGTTGTCATGCCGCGCGTGAGCGCCAAGCGCCAGATTACGCTGCCCATCGATCAGTGCAGAGAAGTCGGGATCGGGCCGGGGGACGAGTACCGCAGCTTCGTTGCCGATGGCCGTATCACCATCGTGCGAAAAACCGCTGGCGCGGCCAAGGGATTCCTGCGCCATGTGGCCGGCGATCCCGCCATTGGCGACGAAGAGTCCCTGCGGGACGCACTGGACGAGTCGAAGCCTTGATCGCCGTCGACACCAGTGTCTTGCTCCGGTATCTGCTGCACGACGATGAGGCCCAGGCAGCGCGGGCGGAGGCTGTTTTCGGTGCTGCCGAGACCGTTTTGATCACAGACGTTGTGCTTGCGGAAACCGTATGGACGCTCTCCGGCCGCAAGTACCGACTGGCCAAGGTCGAACTGGTGGCCGTCCTCGAACGGCTGTTCAGCGAGCCGAATGTCCGTTTCGAGGACGATCAGGCGGTTTGGCGCGCTCTGCAAGCGTACCGAAGCACCGCGCCGGCGGACGAGGCCGGGTCGGCGAAAGGTGCGGGCTTCGCCGATGCGTTGATCGTGTTCAAGGCGCTGCGTGCTGCATCGGACTCTGACGAGACGCTGAACGGCGTCTACACCTTCGATGCGGCTATGGGGCGACTGCCACACACCGTATCGCTCTGAAAGCAATCCGACGTAGGCTGCGGCCAGCCCGCCGCGCCAATCGGACGGTTCTCGACATCGGCATGGGGAGTCCACCTCAAACTTTGCCGCCGGTCTCGCAACTGTGGCGGCGCGTATCGTAGGTGCGGGTCGCTACCATTTCCATTTGCCTGGATCGCGGCCTTGTCTCCCTTCGCTCGATCTGAAATTCTGCCGGTCGATAGGAGGCTCGGGCGGGACCGGGCCGATGCGGCGAGGGGACGATGGGACGCCTGTTGGAACTCGGGGAGCGGTTGGAGCTGGTCTCCATGGATCCGCACTTCCACGACATCAGCATCTCCCTCTACCGCAGCACCGGAGAGGGCGGCGCGTCGGGATTTCTCGCCCACAGCTACAGCACGAGGGAGGGCGCCGCCGAGCGGCTTGGCTTCGTGATGCGGGCGATGGCGGTCATGGGCGGTATGGGGCCGGCGCCGGGGCAGCCGGAGCGCCTGGCCTTCGCCTGCGGGGCCGCGCACAAGGCGGCGGTGAAGCGGCTCTTTCTCGAAGCCTGCAAACGGGCGACGGGGGCCGAGGTTGCGGCGCAGCCCATGCGCGTCTACGACAAGAAGAACGATCTCACGATCGACGCGACAGCCGTCGGCGACGGGCGCTACCGGATCGCGGCCGCAGGCAGCGAGGGCAACGACAAGGCGGCGCAGCGCGTGGACGGCGTGACCAGGGGGTTGATCAAGCTCGCCGAGCTGGAGCCGGGTGCCGAGCCGGGCGAGGTCCGCTTCCCCTGCGGATTTTCCCACGACGAGCTGGTGGGCCTTCTGATCGGTCGGGCGCTCAACGTCCGCGCCGCCATGCGCGAGGCGGAGGCTGCGGCGGCGCGCGGCATCCTCGCCGCGCCGAGCGCGCAACAGCAGACCTGAGGGTCGGGAGCGGAGACCATGACGCAAGTACCCTCCATGACCAGCCGCGAGCGGGTAATGGCCGCGCTCGCCCGCGAGCCGGTGGACCGGACGCCGGTGTGCAACCCGACCTCGGTCGCGACCGTCGAGCTGATGGACCTAGTGGACGCCAACTTCCCGCTCGCCAACCGCGACCCGGCGCTGATGGCGCGGCTCGCCGCCACCGGCTACACCGAATTGGGCTTCGACAGCATCATGCCGGTGTTCTCGATCATCCAGGAATCGTCGGCGCTCGGCTGCAACATGCAGTGGGAGCAGAAGGACAATTGGCCGACCGTGCGCATGCGTGAGCCGATCTGGAAGGACGTGGACGACATCCGCATCCCCAACGACTTCCTCCTGCACCCGGACATGCGCTGCGTGATCGAGGCGATCCGCCTGCTCAGGCGCGAGTTCGGCAACGAGGTGGCGATCATCGGCAAGACCATGGGGCCGTGGACGCTGGGCTATCACTGCTTCGGGGTCGAGCCCTTCCTGCTGATGTCGCTCGACGATCCGGGCAAGACCAAGCTCGCGCTCGACCGCATGAAGGAGGCGACGGTCCTCTTCGGCATGGCCCAGATCGAGGCCGGCGCCGATGCGCTGACGGTCCCCGATCACGCCACCGGCGACCTGGTGAGCGCGGACTACTACAAGCGCTACCTCAAGGATCTCCACATCGAGTTCGTGGAGCGCCTGCCGGTGCCGCTCATCCTCCATATCTGCGGGCGCACCGTGGACCGCATGGGCTACATCGCCGAGACCGGGATCGCCGCCTTCCACTTCGATTCCAAGAACAAGCCGGCGGAATCGATGGCGGCGATGGACGACCGCGTGTCGCTGGTGGGCAACATCAACAATCCCGAGACGCTCTTCGCCAAGGGGCCGGAGGACGTGCGCAGGGAGGTCTATGCCAATCTCGACGCCGGCGTGCAGGCGGTGGGGCCGGAATGCGCCATCCCGCTGCAGACCTCGGTCGAGAACCTGCGCGAGATCCCGCTGGCGGTGCGCGACTGGCACGCCGAGCACGACCGCCCTCACTGACGCCTCTGACACCCCCTCGCTTCAACCTCAGAGCATCCAATGGCCGAGCTTGCCGACATCGCCAACGCGGTGATCCGCGACGAGATCGAGGAGTTCCTCGAGCGGCCCGACGAGATCGAGCGCAACGTCGCGCTCTTCGCGCGGGTGCGGCCCGAGATGCAGGAGATCGCCGCAGCCCTGATCGAGGGCGACAATCACACCGTGGACGCGCTGACCCTCAAGGCGCTGGAGGAGGGCACGGAAGCGCTGGAGATCATGGACGACGGGCTCATCGCCGGCATGGGCATCGTCGGCATCAAGTTCCGCGAGAACTTCATCTTCGTGCCCGAGGTGCTGGCCTGCGCGCGGGCGATGAAGGCGGGCATGGCCCATATCGAGCCGATCCTCAGCGCCGCCGGCGTCGAGCCCATCGGCACCGTCATCATGGGCACGGTCAAGGGCGACCTCCACGATATCGGCAAGAACCTCTGCATCATGATGCTGGGCGGCGCCGGCTTCGAGGTGGTGGACCTCGGCGTGGACACCTCCGAGGACGAGTTCATCGCAGCACTGGAGGAGCACAAGGCGCCGATCATGGGCATGTCGGCGCTGCTGACGACGACGATGCCGAACATGGGCAAGACCATCGAGGCGCTGATCGACGCCGACCTCCGCGACGACGTGATGGTGATGGTGGGGGGCGCGCCGGTGACCCAGGAGTTCGCCGACGACATGGGCGCCGACGGCTACGGCAAGGATGCGCTCTCCTGCGTGGCCCTCGCCAAGAAGCTGATGGAAGAGCGCGGTTAGGCCGGGCCGTTGCCGAAGATCAGCCAGGAAGAGTATCAGCAGCGGCTCGACCGGCTCACCGAGATCTTTTCGGATATCGTAAGCCACGCCGACGTGCAGGCGACGCAGCGCTGCCCCTACCGCGACGCGCGCGACCGCTGCACGGCCGCCTTCTCCTGCGGCAACCAGATCGCCGCCGTGGAGAAGGGCGAGCCCGCGACCTGCGGCCATGACGGCACCTTCGACTACAGCCTGGCGTGGGAAACCGACCCCGCCACCCGCGAGCGCGCCCGTAAGCGCCTCGGTCAAATCAAGCAGAGCGCCGCGGCGCGCCGCGAAGGCGGAGCGCTGCCGGTCGGGCCCGGCACCGTCTCCCACGACGGCAAGATTCAGCCGCTCGCCATCGGTATGACGCTCTTCGACTGCGCCGACGAGCTCGCCGTCGAGGTCCCGACATCGTGCCTCCGCAACGGCCGCTGCCACGAATGCGTGGTCGAGGTGAGCGGAGGCGAGGACGCGCTTTGCGCACGCACCGAGGCGGAGAGCTTTCTGCGGCTTCCCTACCGCCTCGCCTGCCAGGCGGTGGTCGAGCGCGACGATATCGATGTCACCTTCACGCCGCTTCGCCGCCGCCCGCGCATTCTGGTCCGCGCCCATGCCGATGCAGCCGGTGCGCCCGAGACCCTCGACCCTCTCGTTACGCGGCGGGGCGCCGACGTGCTCTACGACGGCCACGTGGTGGACCGCTACCGGGGGCACATGCTCGGGCTCGCGGTCGATCTCGGCACCACCACGGTGGTGCTCGACTTCGTCGATCTGGAGACCGGGAAGAGCGTGCACAGCGCCGCCTTCGAGAACCCGCAGGCCTTCGGCGGCAGCGACATCATGCACCGCATCTCCTTCGACCGCGACGACAAGGCGGGCGAGCTGCAGAAGGCCGCCGCGACCGCCATCAGCCGCGCCATTATGGACGGCTGCGCGCGGCTCGGGCTGGGCCGCGAGACGATTTACGAGATCGTGGTCGCGGCCAACCCCACCATGCGCGACATCCTGTTCAAGCTCGACGTGCAGGGAATTGGGCAGAAACCCTACAAGTCCTCCATCGAGCACGCCTTCCTCGCGGGCGAGCGCGCCAACACGGCGCTTACGGCACTGGCCCGGCGCCTGGGTCTCCGCGCCAACCGCGAGGCGCGGGTCTATGGGCTCCCGTTGATCGCGAGCCACGTGGGCGGTGATGCGGCGGCTGCACTGGTGGCGCTGGAACAGGGGTTCGCGGACGCAGAGACGGCGATGCTCGTGGACATGGGCACCAACACCGAGGTCGTGCTCAAGCACCGGGGCCGCCTGCTCGCCGCCTCCTGCCCGGCGGGGCCTGCGTTCGAGGGCGGACTGGTGCGCTATGGGATGCCGGCCTGCGACGGCGCCATCGAGACGGTGCGCTTCGGCGCGGATGGCGAGACCCTCTACGAGACCATTGGCGGGGCAGCGCCAGTGGGCCTCTGCGGCTCCGGCCTGATCGACCTGCTGGCGGAGCTTCGGCGGGGTGAATGGCTCACGGCCAAGGGCGTCTTCGCCGCAGACCGAAAGCAGATGGAAATGACAGTAGTGCCGGAGCACGGCATCACCTTCTCGAAGGAAGACGCCAGCAATCTCGGCCAGGCCAAGGCCGCCAACTATTGCGGCCAGTTGATCGTCATGCGCGCGCTCGGCGTCGATCCCGCCAGGATCGAGCGGCTCTATCTCGCGGGCGGCTTCGCCAACTACGTGAACGTCCAGAACGCCATGGCCATCGGCCTGCTGGCGCCGGTGCCGGAGGAGCGCGTCATCAAGGCCGGAAACGCGGCGGCACGCGGCGCCCGCGCGATCCTGCTTTCGGGCACCCGGCGCCGGGCGCTGGAGCGCGAGGTCCAGGCCATCGAGCATGTCGAGCTCGAGACCACACCCGATTTCTTCGACCTCTTCGTCGACGGCTGCCAGTTCAAGCCGATGCCATCGCGCTTCGGGCCAGCAGGGACCGCCGCATGACCGCCGCGCCGACCCCCGCGCCGTCTCTCACCGTCATCGGCGAGAACATCCACTGCACGCGCGTCGCGCTCCGCAAGGGCAAGCGCATCGCCGAGCGCGATGGCGCCGAGGCGATCCTCTACCGGACCGCAGACGGCGAGGAGCGCGCGCTTCCGGTCACTGAGGAGTCCAAGCGGACCAAAGACTACGAGGAGGGGCGGGTCAAGCACGTCCAGGTCGCGATCGAGACCGCGATGGAGACGGCGGCGAGCGATCCGCCGGGCGATCCGGCCGAGGGCCTGCGCTATATCGAGGCGCTGGTGCGCCATCAGGAGCGAGCGGGCGCCGCATTCCTCGACCTCAACGTGGACGAGATCTCGCCCAAGCTCGCCGTGCAAACCGGCGCCATGGCCTGGCTCGCGGGTACGGTCCAGGGCCTCACGGACCTCCCCCTCTCGATCGATTCCTCGAGCGTCGACGTGATCCGCGCAGGGCTCGAGTCGATCGCGCCGGCCCGCGCCAGGCCGATGCTCAACTCCGCCTCTCTGGAGCGGCTGGAGGCCCTCGATCTCGCGCGCGCCCACGACTGCCGCGTGGTGGTGACCGCCGCCGGCGAGCGGGGCATGCCGGACGGCGCCGACGCGCGGGTGGCGAACGCGACCCGCATGGTGGAGGCGGCACTCGCCAGAGGGTTCGCGGTGAGCGATCTCTATATCGACCCTCTGGTCTTCCCCATCTCGGTCGATTCCGGCTTCGGCCGCCACTGCCTGGATGCGATCCGCGCACTCCGCGCCCGCTTCGGCGCGGACATCCACATCACGGGCGGCATGAGCAACGTCTCCTTCGGCCTGCCGGCGCGCAAGCTGCTGAACGACATCTTCGTCCTGCTCGCGATCGAGGCCGGCGCCGACGGCGGCATCCTGGACCCGGTGGCGAGCCCTGCGGAGGCGATCCTCGCCATCGACCGGGACGACCCCCGCTACCGCCTCGCCGAGGACGTGATGCTGGGGCGCGACGAGCACTGCATGGCCTATATCCGCGCCTGGCGGAAGGGCCAGCTCGCGGCCGCATGAGTCAACCTGCATCGAAACAGGAAACCCGCGCCATGACCGAGACCGAACGGCCACCGCAAGACGAGCCTGCGCTGCGCACGCTGGCCATGCCCGCCGACGCCAACCCCAACGGCGATATCTTCGGCGGCTGGGTATTGGCGCAGATGGACCTCGCCGGCGGCGTTGTGGCGGCGCGGCGCGCCGGCGGGCGCATGGTTACGGTGGCGGTCGAGGCGATGCGCTTCCACGCGCCAATCGCTATCGGCGACCTGGTGACCTGCTACGCCCGGGTGACCAAGACCGGGCGCACCTCGATCACCGTCGCCATCGAGACCTGGGCGCGCCGGCGGCGCGGTCCTAAGGAGGTGAGGGTGACCGAAGGCACCTTCATCTATGTCGCGATCGACGAAGAGGGCCGCCCCCGTCCGCTCCCCGACGAGACCGCGGAGGGCTGACGGCGGGGCTTGCTGTCGCTGCGGTCCTACCCGTCAGGAGGGGATTCTGGCGGCGGGATCGTGGGCCGGGTCTAGGCCGCGGATTATGACGCAGGGCATAGGCGCAGCGCGAAGCACCTTGCACGCCCGCTTGGCGTCGCTCTTGTAGAGCCCCAGGAATCGCGCCCGATAGAGGGTACCGGAGCCCACCGCACTGGATTCGAGCATCGCTGCTGCACCGTTGAGGGAGGGCGCACGTGCCGTCGCCCGGCGCATGGCGATTTGAGCTGCCGTGATCGACTCGTAGGCGCCCACCTGAATGCCCCAGGGGCGGGCGGTCACCGAGTCTGCCTCGAACGTGTTGGCCGGCGATTTGGTTCGGGACGCAACCGTCGCCTTCGCGACCGTCGGCGCCACAACCCCGGGCTTGGAGGGCGGGGGTGACGGAGGCGGCGGGCCCGAAGCGACATCGGCCCGCACCGCCTCGGCACTCTCGATCGGCTCGGCCGGAGGCGCCGCGGCACCTTCGGCCAGTTCGGGCGGCTCGGCCGCCGCAACCAGGAATGCCGCGGGCTTGAAGCGCGGGGTCGGCGCGGCCAGGCCGGAGCCTGCCGGCGGCCGCGGAATACCCGCATAGCGGACGCGGCCACGCGCGGCGTCGCGCTCGGCGATTCGTGTGAAGCCGAGGTCGAGAAGATTGGCCATGTGACTGTTGCGCGAGCGCGAGGTCTTGCCGCCGAAGACCACCGCGATGACGCGCCGGCCGTCGCGTTCCGCAGACGCCACGAGGTTGAACCCCGAGGCGCGAATGTAGCCAGTCTTTATACCGTCCATGCCGCGGTAACGACCCAGCAGCTTGTTGGGCGTGCGATGCTCCCTCCCCCTGTAGCGGAAGCGCTCGTCGTCGAAATAGTGGTAGCGGTGCGGAAAATCCCGCATCAGGGCGCGCGCGAGCTGCGCCATGTCCCGCGCCGTGCTGCGCTGCTTCCGGTTCGGCAGGCCGGACGCATTGCGGAAGGCGGTTCGAGTCATACCCAGCGCCCGGGCCTTGCTGGTCATCTTCTGGGCAAACTTGACCTCCGTTCCGCCCAACGCCTCGGCGACCACCACGGCGATATCGTTGGCCGACTTGACCACCAACGCCCTGATCGCGTCCTCGACCCGGATCGTCGAGCCGGCGCCAGGCCCGAGCTTCGACGGCGGCTGCCCCGCCGCCCGCTTGGAGACCTTCAGCTTGGAGTCGAGGCTGAGCCGCCCCTGGTCGATCGCCTCGAAGAGCAGATAGAGGGTCATCACCTTGGTCAGCGACGCCGGATACCTGCGTATATCGGCGTTGCGGGAGCGCAAGACCTCGCCGGTCTCGGCGTCGATGACGATGGACGCGTAACGTGCCTGCGCCGTCTCGGCGGCGAAGACTTGAGACATTGCCAGGACGCAGAGCGAGAGGACGAGACCGAGGACGATGGAGCCTAGCCGTGAGATTCTTCGTCTTTTTCGCCGCGCTTCCACGTCCGCCCCGCCCCGCCGCCGACTCGATACGGCGTTCCATATGGGTTCAAAGCGGGGCGCCCGTCAAGAAAAGCCTGTGGAACATGGATTGGAAGTCGTTGATTTGGCGCCATCTCTGGCCAAGATCGGCCGCTCTCAGAAGTCGGGCGGATCGACGCCACTCGACCGGAGTTGCAGCACGAGATCGTCCTTCAGGCGCCGCAAGGCGGCATCGTCCGCAGCTTCACAACGGACCACCAACATGGGCTGGGTGTTGGATGCGCGCAGCAGCCACCAGCCATCCGCGCTCTCAGCCCTGACCCCGTCGATGGCGGTGAATCGCGCGCCGGCGGCGGTGAGCCTCGCGCCGATCTCGTCGGCGACCTGGAACTTACGCTCATCCGGGCATGGGAAGCGGACCTCGGGCGTGCTCACCGGGCACGGCAGGTCGGCCCTGAGCGCTGCGAGCGAGCGCCCCTCGCCGGCGATCAGCCGCAGCAGCCGGAGGGCGGCATAGAGCGCATCGTCGAATCCGTAGTAGCGGTCGGCGAAGAAGATGTGGCCGCTCATCTCGCCGGCGAGCGGTGCGCCCACCTCGGCCATCTTTGCCTTGATTGGCGCGTGGCCCGAGCGCCACATCAGGGGCTTGCCGCCGAGGCGGGCGATTTCGTCGAACAGGACCCGGCTCGCCTTGACGTCGCCGATGACGGTGGCACCCGGCCGTTCGCGCAATACCTCGCGGGCGAGCAAGGCCACGAGCTGATCGCCCCAAAGGATCTCGCCGGCTCCGTCCACGACTCCGATACGGTCGCCATCGCCATCGAAGGCGATGCCGAGATCGCAGCGCTCGGCCCGCACGGTATCGATCAATTGAGACAGGTTCTCCGCCACCGTGGGATCAGGGTGGTGGGCGGGAAAAGTCCCGTCGACCGCGGCGTTCAGCAGGATATGGCGACCCGGGAGACCGTCCGTGAGCGCGCCGAGCACCGCGCCGGCGGCGCCGTTGCCGGCATCCCACGCCACGGTGAACGACCCCTCGCCTGCCTCGACGAGAAGGCGCGCGACATACGGCCCGGCAAGATCGGCTCCCGTCGCCCTGCCCGTGCCGCCCGCAAGGGCGTCGCCGGCGGCAACGGTCTGCGCCAGCTCCTCGATGTCGGGACCGAAGAACGGACGGCCGCCCAGCACCATCTTGACGCCGTTGTAGGCCGGTGGGTTGTGCGAACCCGTGATCATCAGGCCGCCGTCGCTCCGACGCGCGTGAACGGCGAAGTAGAGCATCGGGGTCGGGCCCACGCCGATGCGGAGCACGTCGGCGCCGGCGGCGGTGAGACCCTCGACCAGATGGGCCTCCAAGTCCGGCGAGCTCAGCCTGCCGTCGCGACCCACGCAGATGAACGGCGGACGACCGGTGGTTGAGCGGCGCCGCGCGGTGGTGGCGAAGCCCCGGCCGATGGCGGCCATGTCGGCCCCGGTCAGCGTCTCGCCGACGATCCCCCTGATGTCGTACGCACCGAGAATCGCCGGGTTGAGCGCGTGACCTGCGCTCATGGAGAGGCCGCCGGCCGGCCGACGCTCGAATAGCGAATGCCGGCGCCGGCCACCTCGCTCGGCTCGTAGATGTTGCGGAGATCGACCATAAGAGGCGTCTTGAGCAGACCCCGCGCACGGTCGAGGTCGAGCGCCCTGAACTCGTTCCACTCGGTGAGGATGACCAGCGCATCGGCGCCTGCCATCGCGTCGTAGGAGTCCCGGCACCAGACGACGCCGTCGAGAACCCGCCGAGCCTCCGCCATGCCAGCGGGATCGAAGGCCCGGATCGTTGCCCCTTGCGCCATGAGCCCCGGCACGATCACGAGGCTCGGGCTCTCCCGCACGTCGTCGGTGTTGGGCTTGAACGTGACGCCGAGCACGGCGACGGTCTTGCCCGCGACGGAGCCGCCGCACGCCCGCACGATCTTGTCGACCATCTCTGCCTTGCGCTCGGTATTTTTGCGCAGCACCGCCTCGACGATGCCGCTGGGCGCGCCCGCTTCCTCGGCGATACGCACGAAGGCCGCTGCATCCTTGGGGAAGCAGGAGCCGCCGAAGCCGGGGCCTGCGTGCAGGAAGTACCGCCCGATGCGGCCGTCGAGGCCGATGCCCTTGGCCACGTCCTGAACATCGGCGCCCAGCCGCTCGCACAGGTCGGCAATCTCGTTGATGAAGGTGATCTTGGTCGCCAGGAAGCAGTTGGCGGCGTACTTTATGAGCTCAGCCGTCTCGAGCGTGGTGAAGAGCACCGGTGTCTCGGCGAGGAACAGAGGCCTGTAAAGCGCCCGCATGACCGATCGCGCCCGTTCGGACTCGGCACCGACGACGACCCGGTCGGGGCGCATGAAATCGCCGATCGCGGAGCCCTCACGCAGGAACTCCGGATTCGAGACCGCATCGAACGAAGCGTCAGGCCGCCGCTCCCGAATGATGCGCGCGATATCGCGCCCGGTGCCGACGGGCACCGTCGATTTTGTCGCGACGACGGTGTAGCCGTCGAGGGCATCCGCGACCTGGCGGGCCGCCTCATGGATATGGGTAAGGTCGGCGTGACCATCGCCGCGCCGGCTCGGCGTGCCGACGGCCAGCATCACCACATCGGCCTCCGATACCGCGGCGGCCAAGTCCTCGGTAAAGGAAAGGCGTCCCGCGGCAACATTTGCCGTGAGCAATGGCTCCAGCCCCGGCTCGTAGATCGGTACCCGCCCGGCGCGGAGCGCCGCAATCCTCTCCGGATCGGAATCGACGCAGGACACGGTTAGCCCAAATTCCGAGAAACAGGCCGCCGACACCAGGCCGACATACCCGGCACCAATCATCGCAACGCGCATGGCGGTGCTCCCCGATCAAGGTCCCGCGTGCGGCGTGCCGCCCTACGAGACCGGCACGATCTCACGCAGAAAAGGCAGAAGATCCTGCTTCAGCGCCGGCCTCTCCAGGGCGCACGCGACCGTCGCCTGCAGAAATCCAGCCGGGCTCCCGCAATCGAAACGTCGGCCGGTGAAGCGTACGCCGTGAAACTGCTCCTCCCGCACCATCGAGGCCATGGCGTCGGTTAGCTGAATCTCCCCGCCTGCGCCCGGCGCCTGCGCGGCAAGCCGCGTGAAGACGCCCGGTTGCAGTACATAGCGGCCGATGAGCGCGAGCCGCGACGGCGCGCGGTCGGGGTCCGGCTTCTCCACCATGCCCGAAAGGGTGACAGTGCGCCCCTCCTCGGCTGTAACCTCGACGATCCCGTATCGGCAGGTCTCGGCCTGCGGCACCTCGGCAAGCGCCACCACGCTCCCCCCTGTCCGGCGGTGGACCTCGACGAGCTCCGCGAGACAGGGCGGGTCCGCCAGGAGCAGCTCGTCCGGAAGCAGCACCGCAAACGGCTCGTCGCCAACGAGATGCCGCGCACAAAGGACTGCATGGCCCAGGCCCAGCGGCTTCTGTTGCTGCGTAAATGCAGCAGTACCGGGCGCGAGAACCGCGCTCGCTGCGAGCGCCAGGGCCGTGTCGTCATTGCGTGCCGCAAGATGCGCGTCGAGCCCCTCGTCGCGATCGAAATGATCCCTGATCACCGCCTCTCCCCGGCCGGTGACGAAGATGATCTCTTCGATCCCCGCCGCCCGCGCCTCCTCCACCGCGTATTGGATGAGCGGCTTGTCGACCACCGGCAGCATCACCTTTGGCACCGCCTTGCTCGCAGGCAGGAACCGCGTGGCCATGCCGGCGACCGGGAGCACGGCCTTCCTCACCGATGTTGCCATTCCGAGGGCCTCGCCATGCTGACCGACAGCGAACAGGGCGGAGATGTGCCACGGCGTCCGCAGCGCGGCAAGCAGCGCAACTCAGCTGCCGAGCAGCAGCTCCTTCGCCTGATTGATCTTCGCCGCGAGATAGTTGGAGCCGCCGTGATCCGGATGGAGCTTACGCATCAGGGTGCGGTGCGCCTCCTTGATCTCCTCCGTACCGGCGCCGGGCGAGAGGCCCAGTATCTCGTAAGCCTCCTCGCGAGTCATCGGCGTGCGCCCGGCACTCTTGCTCTTGCGTCCCCAGCCCTGGCCCGTGCCACCGGCAGCGCTGTGCTCGCGTTCGGCCTCCGCCTCGGCGCGCTCGCGCCAATCGGGGCCGAGGATACGGTCGAGGTAGGCCTCCAGCAGCCGCCGGCCCTCGTCGTCCCTCAAGCTGCACTCGTCGAAGAGGTCCAGGAGCTCGTGCTCCGAGAGCTCGTCGAGCCGGCGCCCGGCATGACGCCCCTGCAGCACCGTGCCTTCCATCTCGCCGCTGTCGTGGTCCAACGTCATGCGGAGATAGGGAGTCTCGGCATCGGAGCGCTGTCCGGCCGTGGGATGCGGGTTCATCCGCCCCGCGGCCATGCGGCTCATGAGCCAGGGCAGCCCGGTGAGGGCGAGAGGAAGAAAGGCGAGATGCGCCTTGCCGGTCACGCCGAGGAAGATCGTCGCCGCCGCACCGGCGGCGATAAAGACCCACTTGACCCACTTCGCGAGGTTCGACGGGTTGGCCGTGGCGAACCAGCGGCTGAGAAGCACGACCAGCACCAGGAGCGCGAGCCCGAGAAGGACGTAGGCGACCATCACAAGAGCAGTCTAGCGGATCGGGCGGCGTGTGCAGCGGCGGAGCGTGCTCATTTGATCTGATGGGCGATCTGCAACACTGCCTCGCCGCGCTCGCGGCTGTAATCCTTGAGCGCCTTGCGTCCGCCGGCGGCATAGACCGCAACCGCACCCAGCAGCTCCTTGAGCTGGCGCGCGCTCGACGTATCGAAGCGCAGATAGGCGCCGTTGGTAAGCCGCGCAATCTGCCGAAAGGCCAATGCTGCCGCAGGATCCGCCCCCTCGTGGAACATGAAGGCGGGAACCCCGCGCAAGCCCAGCTCGCCGGCGATGGCGCAGAGCTCGTCCACATCCTCTTCCATGCTGTCGCCAACAAAGACGAGCGCGTGGACCCGCTGCACCTGGGTTTCGTCCAGGGCGTGGCGCAGCACCTTGCGGAGTTGGGTGTGGCCGCCGAGGCAGTGAACGGCGGTCATGGCGCGCACCAGTGCGCGCGAATCCTGCACCCAGCGGCTCGCCCGGCACTCGCCGAAGCCGCGATAGTAGACGAGCTGCACCGAGAGCCCGCCGAGCGAAGCCGTGGCGTCGAACATCTCCCCCTGAATCTGGCAGGCGCCGTCCCACGTCGGCTCGCGGCTCGCCGTCGCGTCCATCGCGAAGATGAGACGCCCGGTCTCGCCCTGCTTCACCGGCGCAGGGGTCGCCGCGACACGGCGCAGGAAGGCATCGACATCCGCGCTGTCGCTTCGGCCCTCAGTCGGTAGCTTCTTGTCCCGGCTCATGGCTTTCCCGTCCCCTCCTATATGGGGACGACCGGTAGCCGCGCCAGGCGCTCGGTCAGCATGGCGAAAAACCCATCGGCGTCGACCCGCTCCAGGACGCGGGCGTTGGCAGCGGCACCGGTGCGGCCGTGAACGTCGCAGACCGTCCGCCCGAAGCAGTGACCGTCGTCGAGCTCGACATCGACCCGCATGGCGCGACCCTCGAAGAGGTCGGGCGCCAGCAGGTAGGCGATAACGCAGGGGTCGTGCATGGGCGCGCCGTGATGGTAGGCCTCGACGTTCTTCGCGCCATAAAGGTCGAGCATCCCGCAGACCGCAGCCGCCGGCGCCGTCCCCAGCGCGCGGATCGCCTCCAGCCTGGGCGGGGTCGCGATCGCCTGATGGGTGACGTCCAGCCCGATCATGGTGAGCGGCACGCCCGCCTCGAATACCACGTGTGCCGCGTGAGGATCGGCGTGGATGTTGAACTCGGCCGCCGGCGTGACGTTGCCGAGCCCGATCGCGCCCCCCATGGTCACGATCTCGCGCACGTTGGCGAGGATCGCCGGGTTCTTGACGATGGCGAGCGCGACATTGGTGAGGGGCCCAAGGGTCGCCAGCGTGATGGGTTCCGTCGCCGCCGTGAGCGTGTCCACCAGGAAATCCACCGCATGGGCCGCTTCCGCCGGTCGGCTCGGCTCGGGCAGGTCGGCGCCGTCGATCCCCGTCGGCCCGTGGATGTATTCGGCGGTCTCCGGCTCGCGCACCATGGGCCTCGGGCAGCCGGCGTAGACCGGCACCTCGGGCCGGCCTGCCAGATCCCTGATCCGGCGGGCATTGTTCTCGGTCCGGGCCAGCGGCACGTTACCCGCGACGGCGGTGATGCCGAGCAGATCGAATTCTTCGGCCGAGGCGAACGCGAGCAGGAGGGCGACGGCGTCGTCCTGGCCAGGGTCGCAGTCGATGATCAGCGGTCGTGCACTCATGGCGATCCTGCATCATACCTAGCCCGGATTTCTCACCAATGTCACGGCCTGCGTCGCGCGGAACGCGCGCGGAGCGCACGATGCGTCCAGACGTTCGATCCGCCAGGAGCGGGCCGGAAAGTTTAGCGAGGACTACAGTTGAGGCCCGCCTCGCGCGGAACGCGCGCGGTGCCCTGGGTCGGGCGGAACGCGCGGGGTGACTTTAGGTCGCGCGGGACGCGCTCGCCGCGCTCTGGCCGCCGCTCATTGATCGTGACCGTCTGCTATGGCTGTTACCGGCGGTTCGGGTACTGCCGTGCCTTGGTCGTCGTCCTTTGGACGGCTGTGCCGGCGTGTTTCATCCGGAGGAGCGTGCTGGAGGCGAGCGCCGGCCTCGTCACCATCGGCCTTGCCGTCGACACCGTGCGGATCGACCGAGTCGGCCGGGCTAAGATCGAACTGATTGCTGCGGGTGTTGCGACTGCCGCAGTCAACGCCCTTCCCCCAGGCTTCAGACGCTTCGAGCACGGCGCTCCAGTCCAGCTCGAAGCCCAGTCCTGGCCCGTCAAGGACGGGCAGCCCGCCGCGCTGCAACGTCAGGTCGGGCTGCTTGACGATGTCCCACGCCAGAAAATTGTTCATGTACTGGTTGCCATCGTCCAGGTTGGGAGTCACCGCCGCCGCATGGGTCGCCGCCACCGTGGTAATTCCCGTCTCGTGCAGTCCGTGGATGCAAACGTCGATGTTGGCCGCCTCTGCGATGTGCGCCACCTTGCAGAAGCGTAGCAGTCCGCCGGTCTCGTGCAGGCCGACGACCAACAGGTCGGCGGCGTGCAGGCGACAAACGTCGAAGGCGTCGCCCAGCGTAATGACACCCTGGTCTGCCGCGATCGCGACCGGGCTCGCGGCCCGAACGCGCGCCAGCGCCTCGATGCTCTCCGCATCGATCGGTTGCTCCACGACTTCGATGTCGAACCGAGAAAGCCTTCGCATCATGCGGGTGGCCCGGACGGGGTGCCAGTGCCCGTTCGAGTCGAGACGCAAGCGTTTGTCAGGTCCGATGGCTGCCCGGACCCGTGCAACGACCTGAGCGTCCAGATCGTCGCCCCGTCCCACCTCGACGTAGATCACTTCGTGGCCCGAGGCCGTCAGCCGCGCGGCCTCGCCGGCGATTTCCTCGGCGGTTTCGCCCTGCGGGAAACCGAAGTAGCGCACCTCGTCGCGCACTGCGCCGCCCAGCAGAGCATGAACGGGGCGGCCCGCCGCCTTGCCCATGGCGTCCCACAGCGCCATCTCGAGCCCCGCGAGCGTCTTGCCTGCGAATGTGGGGGCCCTGCAAGCCTCCTCACGGCCGAACAGCCCGTGGTAGGCCTCGCCAATCAAGCGGGCATTCTCGAAAGGACTGCGCCCGATGCAAAAATCCGCCGCGAGCGAGAGATGGGCGCGGACGGCCTCGGCCGATGGCGGCGCAATCGACTCGCCATAGCCGACCACGCCCTCGTCGGTGTGGACCTCGACCAAGATCACCTCGGCGCCGTGGGTGACCCCCTGGGACCAGTGAAAGGGCTGCTCGTAGGGGATCCAGAGCGGCGTCGTGACGATCTCGCTAATCTTCATGTCCTCTCCTGCGGCGCTCGGCGCCTTCGGTCGCCTCAACGCAGCTTAAGGAGCCAAGCGCCCCACCCTGCCCTCTAAATTGCGGGGGGAGAGGGCATGGGCAAAACGATACCTCGGGTGATTACGAGAAAACTGTGGGCACCGGCCGCACACAGCCGTCACCGGCCTGAACGCCGAGACAGTGGAACGCCGGCGAGCGGCGACACCAGTCGCACCAACTCAACCTGCCGAGAGATGTCGTGCTTGATGAATATTTTCTGCACGTGCCACCGGATTGTGCTTTCCCTGCGGCCCGTTGCCGCTGCGATATCTCGGGGGGTCCTGCCTTCGGCCAGCATTACAGCAACTTGGCTCTCCGCAGGCGTGAGATCCAGGGCCGCCATCACGAGTTCAGGATCGATACGCACCCGGCTTGCAGGGTCGACGATCAGCACGAGCGCGGCGACATGTCGGGGGCGGAAGTCCATGTGTCCGCCGCCCACGGGGCTGACATGCAAGACGAGCCGCGGCAAGACGGATCGACGCGTTACCGACATCGAAGCGCTCGTACCCTGGCCGCCGCAGCGCGGCAGGGCGCGCGCCAACAGGTTTTGCAGATCGTCGGCGGCGGCCGGCGAGCAAGCGTGCAGGAAACCGCCCCGGTCGAGCAACCCGTCGCCTTTGCTGAGGAGGTTTCGGGCAGGGTCGTTGATGGCCACGATCTGACCCCGTCGGGCCAGTTGGATTATGCCGAACCTGTTGTTGTCGAGCAGCTTGGCAAGGGACGTGCCTGCGGCCCCGGCATCTGCCAGCGCCTGGCGGACACGCACGAATTGGCGGATGTGGGGCAGAAGACGCCTGATCATGTCGAGCTGATCGGACGACCAGTCGTCGGTACCGACAGGATCGCAAATGTTCCAGACGATGCGCGAGCCACTCGGCCCTTCCAGACGCACATTGAGACCGTTCTGAATGCCGCCGACGGGCAGCACCTCGTTGTATGCCGGGGAAGTTTTCAGCTCCTGCTCGGTGTAGAGGTCGGGAACGTGAAACAGTTGGCTGTCGGGCAGTTGCCTGAGACGTGGGATACGTTCGTCCCAGGGGAAATAGTGGGTGAAGTACTCGCGTTCCAATTCCTTATGGTGTTCACCGCGGAAGCAGAACCTTATGTAGATGATCTCAACATCATCGTGAGTTTGTCCTTCGGCGAAAGTCAGCATGTTGCCCTTCGTCCGGCAGGCGTCGTCGATCAGGGCGGAGGTTGGCAACCAGTGAGCGTCGTCGAGCATGGCCTCGTGCAACGATGCCAGGATGCGATCGAACGCGTCTCGTTCGTTCATGATGAGCTTGCGACCTTCGTTGTCCGGGTTTCTCCCTGGGCGAAGATCTTCACTCCTTAGGCTCCGGCAAGGACCGGGCCCTGGAGGGACTCCAGAGCCGGTTCTGGCCAGACGCGCCGGACCTCCTTGGCAACGGGGGCCGCTAGGCAGGCAATATCCACCGCAAAGACTCGCCCCACCGGGTGGTCCACTTCAAAATAGTAGTCAATCGGTCTACGTAATGCCACATCTGAGATGACTGTTTGTTAGATGTGGCAGTTTGAGCGCCTCTCTGCGCGGGCGCGGGCAGCCTAAGCGGCGGCTAGTGTGATGTCCCAGAGATAGATGATATATGTATGGGCAGTTTCCTGTCAGGAGTCTGCCCATGCCCCGTGGTCGCCCCATCGAACCCGTCGTTCTCACGGACGACGAGAAAGATCAGCTCCTCAGCCTCGCCAACTCTCGCTCCTTGCCTCATGGAGTGGTGCGGCGTGCGCAAATCGTTCTCGCCTGCGCCCAGGGCGAGGCGAACGCCTCGATCGCCCGGCGCATGCGCCTGAGCGATGCCACCGTTGGCAAGTGGCGGAAGCGCTATCGCATGCAAGGGATCGAGGGGTTGCACGATGAACTGCGCGCGGGCCGGCCCAGAACCCATGACGATGAACGGGTCGCCGAGGTCATCAACACCGCGCTCCAGACCAAACCACCCGATGGCGCCACCCATTGGAGCGTGCGCGCCATGGCCGAGCAAAGCGGCGTCTCCAAGAGCACCGTGCAACGCTGGTTCAGTCTGTTCGCCATCCAACCCCACCGCCAGCGCTACTTCAAGCTCTCCAACGACCCCTTCTTCGTCGAGAAGGTGCGCGATATCGTCGGCCTCTATCTCAACCCGCCCGACCACGCCGTCGTGCTCTGTGTCGACGAGAAAACCCAGGTCCAGGCGCTCAACCGCACCCAACCGATGCTGCCGATGGGGCTGGGCTACGTCGAAGGGGTCACCCACGATTACGTCCGTCACGGCACCACCACCCTGTTCGCCGCCCTCGACATCGCCACCGGACAGGTCATCACCCAGTGCAAGAAGCGCCATCGCCACCAGGAGTTTCTCGCCTTCCTACGCCACATCGACGCCAACGTCCCCGAACCGTTCGACGTTCACCTCATCGCCGACAACTACGCCACCCACAAGCACCCGAAGGTCAGAGCTTGGCTCGCAAGGCGACCGCGATACCACATCCACTACACACCCACCTATGCCTCGTGGCTCAACCAGGTCGAGCGCTGGTTCGGCATCATCACTCAAACGGCCATTCGACGCGGCTCGTTCTCCAACGTCAGCGAACTGGTGAACAAGATCGATCTCTTCGTCCACCACTACAACGCCAAAGCCACTCCTTTCATGTGGACCGCAACCGCAGACTCAATACTCGCAAAAGTCCAGAGACTTTGCTCATATATCTCTGGGACACAACACTAGGTGAAGCCGCGCGCCGGCGCAATGTGCTATCGTCGGGCATGGTTCACTCCAGCGCCCGCGACGTGGCGCTCCTCGCTCTCTGCCAGGCACTGTTCCTCACCGCAACCTCCGCGGTGATCGTCGCTGCGCCGCTGATCGGCTATGGGCTCGCCGAGGAGAAGGTGCTGGCGACGCTGCCCATCGGCGTCCAGATGGTGATGATGATGGCGGCGACGGTGCCTGCGTCGCTGCTGATGAAGCGCATCGGCCGGCGCGAGGGCTTCACCGTGGGGGCCGCCATCGGGCTCGTCGGCGCGCTCGTCGGCTTCTGGGGCATCATGGCCGCCGATTTCGCGCTCTTCTGCGTCGGCACGGCGCTGATCGGCACGTTCAACGGCTTCGCCCAGTTCTACCGCTACGCCGCGGCGGACGCGGCGAGCGAGGCCTTCAAGAGCCGGGCGATTTCGCTGGTGCTGGCGGGCGGCGTGATCGCTTCGGTGGGCCCTCTGCTCGCCGACTGGTCGCAGGACCTGTTCGCGCCCATCGCCTTCGCCGGAATCTTCGTCGCGGTGGCCGCGATCTACGTGATGACGCTCGTAGTGCTCCGCTTCATCACCATACCGCCGCCGGACCAGGAGGAGCGCAGCAGCACAGGCCGGCCCCTGCTGCAGATCATGCGGCAGCCCATCTTCATCATCGCCGTGCTCGGCTCCGTGGTCGGCTTCGCCATGATGTCACTGCTGATGACCGCGATCCCGCTCTCCATGCACTTCTTCGGCTTCGGCTTCTCGGAGTCGGCGCAGACGATCCAGTGGCACGTGCTCGGCATGTTCGCACCTTCGTTCGTCACCGGTCACCTGATCAGGCGCTTCGGCACGATGACCGTCATGGCCGCCGGCGCACTCTTGATCGCACTCTGCGCCGTCGCAAACCTTGATGGCATCGCGCTGGTCAATTTCCAGGTTGCGGCGATCCTGCTGGGAGTCGGTTGGAACTTCCTGTTCACCGGCGGCACGACGCTGGTGACCGAAGTCCACACCCCGGCGGAAAAGGCCAAGACCCAGGCTGCCCACGATTTCATCGTCTTCGGCGGAGTGGCGGCGGCGGCGCTGCTCTCCGGCGCGCTGCACGAGGCCGTGGGCTGGCAGGCGATGAACTACGCCGTGCTGCCCTTCCTCGCGCTCGTGCTGGTGGGGCTCGCCTGGCTCGGGCTCCGCGGCCGCGCCACTGCGGCCACCCCGGCCGAATAAGCCCCCCGAGCGCCCGGCGGTGGTGGGCTGTTCGTCGCCGCCGCTCCCTCAGCGAGCCAGCGTTAGAGCGTGATTCTTGTTCCCTATCAAATAGTTATTTGAAATTGGCTTCGTTTTGCAAAAAACCGTTCCCGCCGCCGATTCGGGGCAGGAAGCAGACCTCGCTTTGGGGCGCGACGGACGCGAACAGGTCGTCCTGGTGGATTTGGGCATCGACCGCGACGGCCATGCCCTCCTCCAGCTCGCGCCCGATACCCGCGTAGCGGGCCTCGAGCGCGCGGATCACGCCGCGAATGTCGCTCGCCTCGACCTCAAGCTCCGTCACCCCGCCGGTATAGCGGGCGAGGCTTGAGGGCAGGACGACCCGCGCCAAGACTGCGTCAGGCGCTGCCGCCGCCGTTGTCGAGTGCCTCGAGCAACCGCGGCGGGGACATCGGCAGGTCGGTCATGCGCACGCCGGTCGCGCTCTCGATCGCGTTGGCGACCGCCGCCATCGGCGGCACGATCGGCGTCTCGCCGACGCCCCGCACGCCATAGGGGTGGTTCGGGTTCGGCACCTCGACGATGATCGCATCGATCATCGGCAGGTCCGAAGCCACCGGCATGCGGTAGTCGAGGAAGCCCGGATTCTCCATCCGGCCATCCTTGTCGTAGATGTACTCCTCGTTGAGCGCCCAGCCGATTCCCTGCGCGGCGCCGCCCTGGATCTGACCCTCGACGTAGCTCGGATGCACCGCTTTGCCAGCGTCCTGCACGGCCGTGTAGCGCAGGACGGTGACGCGCCCGGTCTCGCGGTCGACCTCCACATCGCACACATGGGTGCCGAAGCCGGGGCCCGCCCCTTGCGCGTTGATGGCCGCAGTCGCCGCGATCGGGCCGCCCGTCTTGCCGGCCTGGGCCGCGATCTCGGCGAGGCTCAGCGGCTCGAAGTCGCCGGCGTTGCTGCCTGATGGCTTGGCGTAGCCGTCCTCCCACTCCACCGCGTCGACCGGGATATCCCAGATCTTGGCGGCGCGCTCGCGCAGCTGCTCGACGACCTTCCCCGCCGCCTCGATGGCCGCCATGCCGGTGGCAAAAGTGACCCGGCTGCCGCCGGTGAGGAAGGTGTAGCCGATGGAGTCGGTGTCGGCGACCAGCGGGCGCACCTTCTCCGGCGGGATACCGAGGGCTTCCGCCGCCTGGAGCTGGATCGAGGCACGCGAGCCGCCGATGTCGGGGTTGCCCTCGATCACGATCGCCGTGCCGTCCTCGTTGATGTTGATGGTGGCGCAGGACTCGCCGCCGATGTTGAACCAGAAGCCGGTGGCGATGCCGCGCCCCTGGTTGGGGCCGAGCGGCGTCTTATAGTGCTCGCTCTGGCGCGCGGCCTCCAGCGTCTCGATGCAACCGATCGGCCCGAACTTAGGCCCGTAGAGCGCGCGGGTGCCCTCCGTCGCCGCGTTCATGATGCGGAACTCTGCCGGATCGATGTCGAGCTTCTTCGCGATCTCGTCGACCACGGCCTCGGAGGCGAACTCGGAGATCGGCGCCCCCGGCGCGCGGTAGGCAGCCACCTTGGGCCGGTTCACCACCACGTCGTAGCCCTCGACCTCGGCGTTCTCGATGTCGTAGGGGGCGAAGACGCACATGCAG
Organism: Alphaproteobacteria bacterium; assembly: GCA_965262755.1. GTDB lineage: Bacteria > Pseudomonadota > Alphaproteobacteria > UBA828 > UBA828 > WTGU01. The sequence goes on from OZ253557.1 coordinate 5,856,387, forward strand.
CCCGGCCCGATCGGCGAGCCGGCGAAAGCGCCGGCCTGATAGGCGATCCACGCCTTGGCCGCAGTGAGCTTGCCGTCCTTGGTGGCGCCCATCTTGATCGTCATGGCGCCGCCAGAGGTCGGCCCGCTCGCGCGGAAGACCTCCTCGCGGGACATCACCATCTTGACCGGCCGGCCGGCGATCTGCGAGAGCCGGAGTGCGATCGGCTCCAGATAGACCACGGTCTTGCCGCCGAAGCCGCCGCCGATCTCGGACGGCGTCACACAGATTTTGCCGATGTCGATGCCGAGCAGGTTGGCGCAGTAGGCGCGCACGGTGAACTGCCCCTGGGTGCAGCACCAGACCTCGCACTGTCCGTCCTCGCCAGCGCTGGCGACCACCGCGTGCGGCTCGATATAGCCCTGATGCACCGGCTTGGTGGTGAAGGTGCGCTCCACAATCAGGTCGGCCTGGGCGAACCCCGCCTCAAGATCGCCGCTCGAGAAGTAAATCTTCTTGAAGACGTTCGACGGCGTCTCCGGCGTGGGCTCCACGCCCTCGGTGAACATATTGTCATGCAGCACCGGCGCGTCCGGCTTCATCGCCTCGCGCACGTCGATCACGTGCGGCAGCACCTCGTAGTCAACCTCGATCAGGTCGAGCGCCTGCTTGGCGATGGCCGCCGAGGTTGCCGCCACCGCGGCGACAGCGTGGCCGTCGTAGAGAGCCTTCTCCCGCGCCATCACGTTCTGCGACATGTCGCGGTAGTTGACCGCTACCTCGCCCGCCGGCACCCACTGGTCGGGGATCTCCGGCATCTCGTCGCGGGTGACGATGGCCTTCACACCGGGGAGCGCGCGGGCCTTGGAGGTATCGATGGAGCGGATGCGCGCATGCGCGTGGGGGCTCCTGAGAACCCGGCCCACCAGCATGCCCGGCAACGAAATGTCTGCGCCGAACTTGGCCCTGCCCGTCACCTTGTCGACGCCGTCGGGGCGCCACGGCCGCGTGCCAACATACTTGAGCGCGCCGTTGCTGTTACCGGTTTTCTTCGTGGCGGTCGCCATGGGTTATTCTCCTCTCAGCTCGGCCGCTGTCGTCATCACGGCGCGGATGATCTTGTCATAGCCGGTGCAGCGGCAAAGATTGCCGGCCAGCCAGTAGCGTGCCTCGATCTCGGTGGGATTCGGGTTCTCGTCCAGCAGCGCCTTGGCGGCGACGAGAAAGCCCGGCGTGCAGATGCCGCATTGCAGCGCCGCATCCTCCAGGAACTGGCGCTGCAACGGATGCAGCGTATCGCCCTCGGCCATGCCTTCGATGGTGCCAATCTCGCACCCCTCGGCCTCGATGCCGAGCATCAGGCAGGAGCAGACGAGGGTGCCATCCACGGTCACGCTGCAGGCCCCGCAGTCGCCGGTGGCGCAGCCTTCCTTGGTGCCGGTGAGCTCCAGCTCGTCGCGGAGCACGTCGAGGAGCGTCTGCTCGCCTGAGCAGAGGAACTCCGTCGGCTCGCCGTTGACACTGGTGGTTACATGATACTTGGCCATCAGCCGTTGCTCCTCGCTCGCTCGAGGGCGATCAGCGCGGCCCGCCTGGCCAGCACTCCCGCCACCTTGACCCGGTATTCGATAGTTCCGCGCTTGTCGTCGATGGGATTGCAGGCAGCGCTCGCCGCGGCGCTGAGCGCGGCCAGCGCGTCGTCGTCCACCTTGGTGCCGATCAGTGCCTTCGCCCCCTCCTCGACCAGGAGAGGCCGGGGCGCGACCGCGCCGAGGCTGAGCCTCGCGTGCATGCAAATGCCCGCCTCGTCCAGGGTGAGCGCGACGCCGACGCCGACCACGGCGATATCCATCTCTGTGCGCGGGATGAAGCGCAGGTAGGCATCGCCTGAGCGAGGCGGCGGCTTCGGCATGATGAACGACACCACGATCTCGCCTGGGCCGAGGGAGAGCTGGCCCGGGCCGGTCACAACATCCTCCACCGGCACCGAGCGGGTGCCGCCGGGGCCTGCGATCTCGCACACCGCACAGGCCGCGATCAGCGCGGGCACGCTGTCGGCGGCGGGCGAGCCGTTGCAGAGGTTGCCACCGAGCGAAGCACGGCCCTGAATCTGGGTCGAGCCGATCAGCTCCAGCGCTTCCACCACGCCTGGCCACGCCGCTTTCACGGCCTCGTTCTTGCCGAGCGTCGCACCGGAGACCGCCGCGCCGACGCGGATTTCCTCGCCGTTCACCGTTACATCCATTAGTGCCGGGATGCGCTTCAGATCGACGATCAGACCGGGCCGCACGAAGTCCGTGCGCAGCTGGACCAGGAGGTCGGTGCCGCCGGCGAGCGCTTTGGCCTCGCCGTCGGCGTTGGCGAGAAGCCGGACGGCGTCCTCCACCGTCTCGGGCGCCTCGAATCGTAGACTGGTCATGTGCGAGGGGTTCCTCCTGTTGGCGCAGCAGCGTGTTGGCGCCCCCTTTTACCCGAAAAGGCGCGCCGGTTCACAGGGGCAAAATGGCGGGCCACATCGCGGTTACACATGGCGCACGCGGCGTGGCACAATCCGGGAGCCTGACGCCGAGAGCGCGGGAGTGTGAGAGCCCGGCCGCATGACCGACTCAGCCGACAAGACCCTGGCCGATTGGGAGTCCCTCGCCGCCCGCGAGCTAAAGGGCGGGGACCCGGCACGGCTTGCGTGGGAGACGCCGGAAGGCATCACGGTCAAGCCGCTCTATACCGCAGCCGACCTGGAGGCGCTGGAGGACCAGCCGGGGCTGCCGGGATTCGCGCCCTATACGCGGGGCGTGCGGGCCACCATGTTCGCGAACCGGCCGTGGACGATCCGCCAGTACGCGGGCTTCGCCACCGCCGAGGAGTCGAACGCCTTCTACAAGCGCAACCTCGCCGGCGGGCAGAAGGGCCTCTCCGTCGCCTTCGATCTCGCGACCCACAGGGGCTACGACAGCGACCACCCCAGGGTACGCGGCGACGTCGGCAAAGCGGGTGTGGCGATCGATACCGTCGAGGATATGAAGCGCCTCTTCGACGGCATCCCCTTGGGCGAGGTCAGCGTCTCGATGACCATGAACGGCGCCGTCCTGCCGGTGCTCGCGGCTTACATCGTGGCGGCCGAGGAGCAGGGCGTCGGCGCGGAGAAGCTGGCCGGGACCATCCAGAACGACATCCTCAAGGAGTTCATGGTCCGCAACACATACATCTACCCGCCCGAGCCCAGCATGCGAATCGTGGCGGACATCATCGCCTACACGGCCCAGCACATGCCGCGCTTCAACTCGATCTCGATCTCCGGCTATCACATGCAGGAGGCCGGCGCGACGCTGGTTCAGGAGCTTGGCTTCACCCTCGCCGATGGCCTCGACTATGTGCGGGCGGCGCACTCGCGCGGCCTCGCCATCGACGATTTCGCACCCCGGCTCTCCTTCTTCTTCTGCATCGGCATGAACTTCTTCATGGAGGTGGCGAAGCTCCGCGCGGCGCGGCTCTTGTGGGCCAGGTTCATGCGCGGCTTCGAGGCGCAGGACCCACGCTCGCTCATGCTCCGGACCCACTGCCAGACCTCCGGCGTCTCGCTCGCCGAGCAGGACCCCTACAATAACGTCGTCAGGACCGCCTACGAGGCGCTGGCGGCGGTCCTCGGCGGCACCCAGTCGCTGCACACCAATGCCCTCGACGAGGCGGTGGCGCTGCCGACCGATTTCTCCGCCCGGATTGCGCGCAACACCCAGCTCATCCTGCAGCACGAGACCGGCGTGCCCCAGGTCGTCGACCCGCTCGGCGGCTCTTACTACGTGGAAGCACTCACCGCATCGCTCGCGCGCGAGGCATCCGCGCTGATCGATGAGGTCGAGGAGCTGGGCGGCATGACGAAGGCGGTGGCCGCCGGTATGCCCAAGCTCCGCATCGAGGAGGCCGCAGCCAGACGCCAGGCGCGGCTCGACCGGGGCGAGGACGTGGTCGTCGGCGTCAACCGCTACCAGTCGGACTCCGACGACATGCCCGCCCTGCTCGACGTGGACAATTACGCTGTGCGAGAGGCGCAGGTCGCGCGCATCGCCCAGGTCCGTGCCGGGCGGGACGAGGCGGCCTGCCAGGCCACGCTTGAGCGGCTGACCGAGGCTGCACACGGGGACGGCAACCTGCTCGCGCTCACCGTCGAGGCCATCCGCGCGCGGGCGACGGTGGGCGAGGTCTCGGACGCGATGGAGGCGGCGTTCACCCGCCACCGGGCGACCGTGCGCACGGTCTCCGGCGTCTACGGCGCGGCTTATGCGCAGGACGACGCCTTCCAGACCATCCGCCGCGACACCGCCCTCTTCGCCGAGGCCGAGGGCCGCCGGCCCCGCATCCTGGTGGTCAAGCTCGGTCAGGACGGGCACGACCGCGGCGCCAAGGTGATCGCGACGGCCTTCGCCGACATCGGCTTCGACGTCGATATCGGCCCGCTCTTCCAGAACCCGCAAGAGGCCGCGCAAGACGCGCTGGAGAACGACGTGCATGTTGTGGGCGTCTCCAGCCAGGCCGCAGGGCACAAGACCCTCGTGCCGGAGCTTGTCGAGGCGCTGCGCGAGGCGGGCGCAGGTCACGTGGTGGTGGTCTGCGGCGGCGTCATTCCGCCGCAGGACCACGACTTCCTGCACAAGGCCGGCATTGCCGCCGTCTATGGCCCCGGCACCAACATCCCGGCTGCCGCGCAAGAAATCCTGGCGCTCATCCGCCGCCCCGAGGCCGCCTAGGAGCCTGCGCCGTAGGAAAATTGACTACTATATGTAGTAGTATCACATTATTCGTTACCACTACCTATGGTGTCTGAAGGTGCCCAAAAGCGTTCTGCGGCGCAGGCTCCTAGCCCAGACCATTCACCACGGTCACGGCCTGCGTCGTGCCGGAAGTCCCTAAGACCACAATAGATACGTTACCAAGGCGGAGCAGTCGCCTTGACCTCCCGCGGGATCGCGACGCAAGGTCGGTGCCGGTCCGGCAAGTGCGAGCTGGGAGACTCCCGATGGCAGCACCGATCTTTCATATGGCCGCCGGCGCACCGACGCCTGTCGCGCCCTTCAGCCACGCGGTCGAAGCGGACGGCTGGGTGTTCGTCACCGGTCAAATGCCCAATGACCCCAACGACGAGGCCGCCCCGCTACCTGCCGGCATCGAGGGTCAGACCCGCAACGTCATGGCCAATCTGAAGACCGTGCTCGCCTCCCTCGGCCTCGGGCTTGAGCACGTGATCGTCGCACGGGTCTATCTCACGCACTTCAAGGAGGATTATGCGGCGATGAACGCGGCCTACGAGACCTATTTCGATCCTGAGCGGCGCCCGGCGCGCACGTGCGTCGGCGTCACCGGGCTCGCCCTCGATGCCCGTGTCGAGATCGATCTGCTGGCACGACGGCCGTGACCCACGAAGGGCCAATTGAGCGCAATCACACATTTGCGTGTTGGGGAGACCCGGGGCGCAGCAAGCACTGGCATTTGATCCGCTCTCGTTCCGTGCTTATTTGACACGAGCACGTAACGCGCTCTGAGCCTCGCCGCCGGCGGGGCGATCCACCGGACTCACGGCCCCATGGTTGCTCTCGATCGCGAGGCCCGCGCGCAAGCTGCGGGGGAACGCTCGCACCTGCACACCATTCGCACGCTGCTGCCCTATCTCTGGCTGCGCGGCTCGCTGGAGATGCAGAGCCGCGTGGTGCTCGCCGTCATCCTCCTCGTCGGCGCCAAGGTGACCAACGTCTACGTCCCGATCCTCTACAAGGATGCGGTCGATATCCTCACGGACGACACGGCGGCCGTCATCGTGGTGCCGGTGGCGATCCTGCTCGCCTATGGCGCGCTCAGGGTGCTCACCGTCGCTTTCGGAGAGCTCCGGGATGCGGTCTTCGCCAAGGTCGGCGAGCGGGCGATCCGCACCGTTGCCCTGCGGATCTTCAACCATCTGCACGAGCTCTCGCTCCGCTTCCATATCGAGCGGCGCACCGGGGGCCTCAGCCGCGCCATCGAACGCGGCATCAAGGGGATCGAGTTCCTGCTCACCTTCATGTTGTTCAACGTGCTGCCGACCCTGGTGGAGGTCACCATGGTCTGCGGCATTCTCTGGTTTCTCTACGGCATCACCTATGCGGCGGTGACCTTCGTCACCATCGGCTTCTATATCGCCTTCACCCTCACGGTCACCGAATGGCGGCTGAAATACCGGCGGCGCATGAACGAGCGGGATAGCGAGGCCAACACCAAAGCGATCGACAGCCTGCTCAACTACGAGACGGTCAAGTACTTCGGCAACGAGGGGCACGAAGCGCGGCGCTTCGATGTCTCGCGCCGGCTCTACGAGCAGGCGGCGGTAAAGAGCAAGACCAGCCTCTCGCTGCTGAACATCGGCCAGGGGCTCATCATCGCGATCGGGCTCACCGGCATCACGATCATGGCGGGCAACGAGGTCGCGGCCGGCACCATGACCATCGGGGACTTCGTTCTGGTCAACACCTATCTGCTTCAGCTCTACATCCCGCTCAACTTCCTGGGCTTCGTCTATCGCGAGATCAAGCAATCCCTCACCGACATGGAGTCGATGTTCGGCATTCTCTCGGTGGAGCGCGAGGTCGAGGACGCACCCGACGCGCCGCCGCTCCGTGTCACGGCCGGCGCCATCGAGTTCGAGGATGTGCGCTTCCGCTACGAGAAGCGCCGGGGCATCCTCGACGGCATCAGCTTCAGCGTGCCGCCCGGCACTACCACGGCCATCGTGGGCGCGAGCGGCGCCGGCAAGTCGACCATCTCGCGCATCCTCTTCCGCTTCTACGACATCGAGGCCGGCAGCGTCAGGATCGACGGTCAGGACGTGCGCGCGGTGAGTCAGAAGAGCCTGCGCGCGGCCATCGGGATCGTTCCGCAGGACACTGTGCTCTTCAACGACACGATCTATTACAACATCGCCTATGGCCGGCCCGAGGCGAGCCGGGAGGAGGTGGAGGAGGCGGCCCGCCTCGCCCGCATCCACGACTTCATCGAGAGCCTGCCGGATGGCTACGAAAGCATGGTGGGCGAGCGCGGCCTCAAGCTCTCTGGCGGCGAGAAGCAGCGGGTGGCCATCGCGCGCACGATCCTCAAGAATCCCCGTATTCTCCTGTTCGACGAGGCCACTTCGGCCCTCGATTCGCAAACCGAGAAGGAGATTCAGGCGAGTTTGCGGGAGGTCAGCCGCGACCGCTCCACCCTGATGATCGCGCACCGCCTTTCCACGGTCATAGACGCCGACCAGATCCTCGTGCTGGACGCTGGCCGCATCGTCGAGCACGGGCGCCATGCCGAGTTGCTCGTGCGCAACGGCCGCTACGCCGACATGTGGTGGCGCCAGCAGGAGACCGCCGAGCTTAGGGAAGAGCTTGCCCAAAGGCTTGCCGTCGAAGAGAGCGAGGGCGCAGAGACAACGCTTGCGCCCGATGAGACCCTCACGCCATGACGAGCGGCGGGCACACGGCTGGTCGGGTTCCGACAGTCGCCGACATCCTCGCAGGCGACCGCCGCGCGCTGGCCGCCGCGATCACCCTAATCGAATCGACGCGGGAGGAAGACCGCGAGCCGGCCGAGGCGTTGCTCCAGGCGTTGCTGCCGCACGCGGGCAAGGCCGTCAGGCTCGGCATCTCGGGTGCGCCGGGTGTCGGCAAGTCGACCTTCATCGAGGCCTTCGGCACGCGCGCCATCGCGGCCGGCCGGCGACTCGCGGTGCTCGCGATCGACCCCTCCAGCGAGCGATCCGGCGGCTCGATCCTGGGCGACAAGACGCGGATGCCGGAGCTCGCGCGGAGCGAGGAGAGTTTTGTTCGCGCCTCGCCGGCGGGTGGCACCCTCGGCGGCGTCGCCCGGCGCACGCGCGACGTGATGATCGCCTGCGAGGCGGCAGGCTTCGACCTCGTGATGGTCGAGACCGTCGGCGTCGGCCAGTCCGAGGCCGCCGTCGCCGACATGGTGGATCTGTTCATGCTCCTGGTGCAGCCGGGCGCCGGCGACGAATTGCAAGGCATCAAGCGGGGAGTAGTGGAGCGCGCCGATATCGTCGTCGTCACTAAGGCCGACGGCGCGCTCGAAGGTCCGGCCGCCCACGCCAAGGCTGACTTCGAGGCTGCGCTCTCGCTCCACTCAAGCGAAGGGCCGTGGACACCTTGCGTCATCGCCTGCTCGTCGGTCGAAGGCCACGGCCTCGATGAGATCGCGGATGCGGTGAAACGGCATCGGGCGGCTATGGCCGAGGCTGGCGCGCTGGAGGCCAAACGGGCCGCCCAGGCGAGCGCATGGCTTTGGCGCGAGGTCGAGGCCTCGCTGATCGCAGCACTCCGCGCCGACGAGAGGCTCGCACCCGCGGTCGAGGCATTCGAGGCCGAGGTTACGGCGCAGACGTTGACCCCCGCCGCCGCCGCCCGCCGCATCGTCCGGCGCATCCTGGCCCGCGGCGACTGAGTCACTACGAAAGCCGGCTCAAGCTAGCCAGGGTCGGCGCGACAATCCGGAGCCAGGTATTATGCGCAGGCGACTTGCGGGCCTATCCTCGCCACCTCCGTGTTCGGCACAGCTTCCGTTGGGGAGACGCGTGAGATGGTCGATGCCAACGCCGCACGGCAAGCGGACGATCCGGTCACTCTAGAGATCATTTGGGGAAAGCTGCAGGCCGCAGCCGACGAGATGGGCCTGATGCTGGCACGCTCCAGCATGTCGCCGGTCATCTACGAGGTCCTCGATTTCGCCTGCGGGGTCTGCGACGACAAGGCGCAGCTCGTCGCCCAGACCAACGGCATCACCGTGTTCACGGGCACCTTTCAGGGGCACATTCAGGCGGTGATCGGCAAGTTCGGCGACAGGATCCGTCCTGGCGACATCTATATGGTCAACGACCCCTATACCGGGGGTACGCATCTCTCCGATGTCGGCATAATCAAGCCGATCTTCGTGGACGGCGAGCTGCTCGCGTTCGGAATTGCCGTCGCGCATTGGACCGAGATCGGCGGCAGCGTTCCCGGCTCTCTGTCGCCGAAGGCGACGGAAATCTTCCACGAGGGGTTGCGCTTTCCGGGGCTCCGCATCTATCGCGAGGGCGAGCGGCAGGACGATCTGTTCGACTTGATCGCGGCGAATGTGAGGCTGCCGAAAATGACGCTCGGCGATCTCAACGCCGAGATTGCCGCCGTCCGCATCGCCGATACGCGCATTCAGGAGATGTGCGGCAAGTATGGCGCGGAGACCATCCGCCGGAGCTTCGCGCACCTCATGGCTCAGAGCGAGAGGGTCAGCCGCGCTGCCATCGCAGCGTTGCCCGATGGCGTCTACACGGCGAAGGACCTGATCGACGGCGACGGGTTCACCGACGAGCAAATTCCCGTGCAGATCGAAGTCCACATCAAGGGCGACACCATCGCCTTTGATTTCACGGGCACGAGCGCTTAGCGTCCCGGGCCGCTCAATTGCACGCGCGGCGCGCTTCTATCTGCCGTCAAGACAGTGTTCAAGGCGCTGGTCGACCCTCAGGCGCTGTCGAACGAGGGCTGGTTCCGCCCGATCGAGATAACCGTGCCCGATGGCACCGTGTTCAGCGCGACCTATCCACAGGCGGTCGGCTGGTACTTCGAGATGACCGGCCAAATCTCGGAGCTGGTCTGGATGGCGCTGGCGCCGCTCGCGCCGGAGCGCTTCAGCGTCGGTAGCTTCATGAGCCTTTGCGCCACGGTCTTCTATGGCCGGGAGCCCCGAACCGGAGATCAGTTCGTCCTGATCGAGCCGCATATGGGCGGTTGGGGGGCCTCTCACGATCAGGACGGCACCAGCGTGCTGATCGGGACCGCCGACGGTGACACCTACAACTATTCGGTCGAGCTCCTGGAAGCCAAGTTTCCGATCCGCTGCAACCGCTACGCCATGAATGTCGAGGCCGGCACCGGCAAGGAGCGCTACCGCGGCGGTTTCGGCGTCGTCCGCGAGTATCAGATGCTGGCCGGCGACGCGCACATGTACGCAAGTCTGGGACGGTCGATCGAACGGCCCTGGGGTCTCGCCGGCGGCGGCAACGGCAGCAACAACTATGTCGAGGTCGCCAGCAACGGCGACAGCTGGCGCGGCGCGCGCGTGCCGGCGACGGAGCTTGCGGAGGGCGACCGTGTGTCGATCGTGACGGGCAGCGGCGGCGGCTACGGCGATGCCTATCTGCGCCCGCCCAAGGCCGTGCGCGATGATGTCCTCGACGGCCTTCTCACCGTGGAGGCCGCGCGTGTCGACTACGGCGTGATCGTTTCGCAAGACGGAATGGTCGATGCCGCGGCGACCGAAGCGCTGCGCCAGCGGGCCTGAGGCGATGGGTCGGCTGGCGGTCGATATCGGCGGAACCTTCACCGACCTGGTTCATTTCGACGAAGAAAGCGGCAGCCTTGAGGCTGAGAAATCGCTGAGCACGCCGCGCGACCTGACCCAGGGCGTGCTCAATACCATCGATCTCTCCAGCATCGAGCCGCGCGACGTATCCTTCTTCGTTCACGGCGGCACCACCGTCATCAACGCCATCACCGAACGCAAAGGCGTGCGCACGGCGCTCGTCACAACGAAGGGCTTTCGCGACATCCTGGAGATCGCTCGGGGCAATCGCCCCGACATGTACAACCTGCGGTTCCAGAAACCGGTCGCCTTCGTGCCGCGCCGCCGCCGCTTCGAGGTGCGCGAACGGATCGACGCGCAAGGACACGAGATCGAGCCGCTCCAGCAGGCTGACCTGGAGGCGGTCGTCGAGCAATGCCGCGAGCAGGCGATCGAGGCGATCGCGGTTCAGTTCCTGCACAGTTATGTCGCGCCGGAGCACGAGGCGGCGTGCGCGGCCTTCTTGCGCGAGAAGTTGCCGGATGTAGCGGTCACCGCTTCGCACGAGATCACGCGGGAGTGGCGCGAGTACGAGCGCGGAAACACGGCCGTGCTGAACGCCTACGTGCAACCCATCGTGCAGCGCTACGAGTTATGCCCGATTTTGGGTGACGGCGTGATCAGGCGGCGGCGCGAGTTTTGGTTTCGTCGACCTGCATACCGTCTTTGAATCTCACCCCTTCGATGACCTTGGGCAACTGATTGTTTCCCATGAGCCGCCGCCAGGTCTTGCTGGCGGTGGTGATCAGCTTGAAGACCATGGCCAGAGTTGTCCCGTGAGACAAGCAGCCCTTGGTGCGCACGGTGCGGTGGCGGACGGTAGCGAAGACGCTTTCGATGGGGTTGGTCGTCCTGATATGCCGCCAGTGCTCGGCCGGGAAGTCGTAGAAGGCCAGCAAGGCGTCGCGGTCCTTTGTCAAGCAGGCGACGGCTTGGGGGTATTTGGCGCCGTACTTGGCGGCGAAAGTATTCATCGCCCTCTCGGCCTCGGCGCGGCCATCCAATCCAGATATCATGCAGGGCAGCTTTGGCGGCCGTTTGTCGCGACTTCGCCAGCTTGTTCAAGACATTGGCTGTCTTGTGGACCCAACAGCGCTGGCGGCGGGTGTCGGGAAAGATCTCCTCCAGCGCCTTCCAGAAGCCCAGAGCGCCATCGCCGATGGCGAGCTCGGGACCAGCCCGCGCCCGCGCAGGCATGCCAGCAACTCACGCCAGCTCTGGGCGCTCTCGCGCACCCCCGCCTGGAAGCCCACGAGTTCCTTGCGTCCCTCCGGCGTGGCGCCGATGAGGACCAGAATGCATTGCTTCTCGTCCTCCAGCCGACCCTGGAGATAGATGCCATCGGCCCACATGTAGACGTAGCGTCGGGCCGACAGGTCGCGCCGGCGCCAGCGCTCGTGCTCGGCCTCCCACTCCGCCTTCAGGCGGCCGATCACCTGCGCCGACAAGCCAGAGGCGTCCTTGCCGAGCAACGCCTCCAGCGCCTCCTGGAAGTCCCCGCTGGACACGCCACGAAGGTAGAGCGTCGGCAAAACCGCATCCAGCGACCGCGTCCGCCGCGCGAAACGGGGCAGAATGGCCGACGTGAAACGGATGCGCTCTCCTCCGACGCTGGCACGGTCCCGGACCTTCGGGCGCCGCACAGACACAGGACCAATGCCAGTCAGGATCGCCCGTTCCGGCCCGTGGCCATGACGCACCAGGCGCCGGCGGCCGTCTTCGGTCTTCAGATGTTCATGCGCCGCCAGCACGGCGGCAACCTCCGCTTCAATGGCCTGTGCCAGGAGCTCGCGAGCTCCGGCGCGGAGTACTTCGGTCAGCGGATCGGCCGTCACCCCTGGATGGTGCAGCGCGACAACACTATCTTCCGTCATGGCGTATCACTCCTTGCTTGGAGACCGGGAGGCTTCGTCACCCCCCACGATACGCCACCTCCTTCTCTCAGCCCGTCACCCACTCTCGGCCATAGCTCCAGCGCTACTTCACGAAGCTGGAAGGTGCGCTCCGCGAACTCGGCATCGATTGTCCCTTCACCGCGATGCAATCGAATGGCGGGACCACCAGCTTCGGTTGGGCCAAGGCGCATCCGATCACACTCATCGAATCGGGGCCGGCGGCCGGGGTGAACGGGGCGGCGCTGATCGGCGAGCTCTGCGGCGAGCCCAACGTGATCTACCTGGATGTAGGCGGTACGACGGTCAAGTGCTCGGTGATCGAGGACGGACTGCCCAAGGTTACTACCGAGTACAAGCTCGAATGGTCGCGCCTCAACCCGGGATACCCGGTTCGGGTCCCGGTGGCCGATCTGGTGGAGATCGGTGCGGGCGGCGGTTCCATCGCACACTTCGATGCCGCCGGCTCGCTCCGGGTCGGGCCGCAGAGCGCCGGCGCCGACCCAGGGCCCGCCTGCTACGGCCTCGGCGGCTCCGAGCCGACGGTGACCGATGCCAAGCTCCTCACCGGCGTCCTCAATCCGGAAAACTTTCCCGGCGGCCGCATCGCGCTCGACATGGACCGAGCGCGCAACGCCATGCAGACCATCGCAGACGGACTGGACACGACCGTCGAGGATGCGGCGGCGGCGGTGATCCGCGTCGTCGAGGCGAACATGAACAACGCGCTCAAGCTCGTCTCCATCCAGCGGGGTCACGATCCGCGCGACTTCGTCCTAGTCGCCGCTGGCGGTGGCGGCGCCATGCATGCCGCGGCTCTCGGCCGCGAGCTCGGCGTCAAGGAAATCATCGTGCCGCGCTATCCGGGCTATTTCTCCGCGTGGGCATGCTGGCGACCGAGCCCCGGTGCGATTTTGCAATAACCGCGCTGACCCGCGCCGATGACATTACCGTCGAGCAGATCCGCAGCGTCTTCGCCGACCTGGAAGCGGAGGCCGATGCCTATTTCAGTGCCGCTGACGGCGTTTCGAGCGACGCGCTCAGCTTCGGCCGGTCGGTCGACATGCGCTACCTCGGCCAGGAGCACACCGTCACCGTGCCGATCGACGAAACGGCAGTGGATCTGGCGACCATATTGAGCGATTTCCACGCGGCCCACGAGCGCGCCTACACCTTCAACCTCACCGATACCCCCGTCGAATTCGTCACGTTTCGCCTGACCGCGACTGCCTCGGTGCCGCGGCCCCGGGTCAATCCGATCGACGACGAGGGCCGATCTGCCACGGAGGCGCACAAAGGGCGGCGGCTGGTCGACTTCGGCGAAGACGGACGCCATGAAGCCGATATCTGCGAGCGTGACGCACTTCCTGCGGGCTTCGAGGCGCAGGGCCCTCTGGTCGTCGAGAAGCCATCGTCCACCACGATCGTTCATCCGGGCCAGCGGCTGTGGGTCGACGAACTGGGCTTCCTCCACATCAGGGAGGCCGGCCAGAGTGAGGCCGCTTAGGCCCGTTTAGCGCATCGCCCACCCGGCAGCACTCACCAGCGAAACGACGACGGAAGGCGCGGCGGAAGCCGCCTTCCTCGCGGCTCTGACGCGCCTGCCGCTGGTCAACGAGGATCTCGTGATGGCCAATCTCGGCGAGGGCGAATACGGCGAGTTCGGCGACTACGGGGAGGGTTACCTTTCCCAGGCCGACGCGGGCTCCGGCGCCTACACGGTGAAGTCCCACAACAAGCAGGACATCACCGTCATGACGCGCTTCGATGACTATTTCCTACCGTTCCCCGAGAACGCGCCCGACGAGGTGCGTATGCGCTACGGGCTCGAAGACGCGACCCTCCGCGCGATGATGAGCCGCGGCGAGCACGACGTGTCGAGCATGTGGCACCCGTTCCCGGTCTATAAGTCGCTCGACGCGCTCGACGGCATCAGCGCCGTCATGGAGCCTCAGGCCGGCGGCTACTACGTGAAGATCAACACCCAGCGGCCGCCGACCGATGACAAGCACCTCCGGCGTGCCCTGGCGCTGGCACTGGACTACGACGCCCTCGCCGAGCTCATCACCGTGAAGGACGGCGTCGCCGGCGGCACGGCAGCGCGCGGGCCGATCCCCGCCAGCCTGATGGGTCACGACGAGAGCCTGCCGTTCCGTGGACGCGACATCGAGGCGGCGAAGGCCGAGCTCGCCAAGTCGAACTACGATGCGGAGACCTCGGAACCGGTGCGCATCACCTCGCATCTGTGCTGTGCGACACACGCCAAGGTCGCGCTGCTGATGGCGGCCAACCTCGCCGAAATCGGCGTCAAGACCGAGTTGCAGGAGATGCCGTGGCCGCTCGTCATGGAGTCCGCTGCTACCATCGAGACGACACCCAACCTGACGCCGATGGTGCAGATCACCTCGACGCCGGACGTCGATCCGCTGCTCTATGAGCTCTATCATTCGAGCTCGACGGGCCAGTGGCACAACATGGAATAGCTGCTCGATGACGAGGTGGATGGCCTCCTGGCCGCGGCACGCGGCGAGATGGACGAGGCCAAGCGGGAGGCGCTCTATCAGCAGGTGAACGCACGGCTGGTCGACCTTCAGCCGGACGTCTTCCTGTTCGATTCGGCAGGTGTCTTTGCCAAGCGGGACAACATCACCCTGCCCTTCGAAGACGCTGCCAAGCGCACCGGCATAATCTGGGCGGACTTCAACTTCCGGCTTACCGAAGTCCGGTAGGACGCTACGACGTCCCTAGCCCGGATTTCTCACCAATGTCACGGCCTGCGTCGCGCCCAGACGTTCGATCCGCCAGGAGCGGGCCGAAAAGCGTATCAGGGAATACGGTTGAGGCCCGCGACACCGCGGGCGGGCGTCTGGGCGCGACCCGAAGGGCGGCGCTGTCCGGCCGACAGTGTGCGTCACGCCGCTTACCCTCAGCCCCGGACAGCATATGGGCGTAGCCGGGTTTATCCTTCGACGATCTGCAGCGGCGATCGTCGTCCTCGTGGGGCTTTCGATCCTGATCTTTGTGGTCGCCCGCATCATTCCGGGCGATCCCGCGCGCATGGCGCTCGGTTCCATGGCGACGCCGGGGCAGGTCGAGAAGCTGCGCCATCGCCTGCATTTGGACGAATCGCTGGTCACGCGGCGCTCCGTCTCCCTGGATCTGGTCGATACCTTCCCGGCGACGCTGGAGCTCGTTCTCGCGGCCGGGCTGATCATGGTGCTGGTGGGCGTGCCGCTCGGCATCATCGCCGCGCGCTACCGCGACACCGCAATCGACAATATCGCTCGGCTCCTTGCGCTGCTCGGCGTCGTGACACCGAGCTTCGTGTGGGCCGTCTTCCTGATGCTGCTGTTGAGCTTCGTTCTCGGCCTCCTCCCGGTTGCGGGACGGTTGAGCGAGGCCTTCGATCCGCCGCCGATGGTCAGCGGCATGTACACGTTTGATGCGCTGATTGCGGGTCAGTGGCGCGCCTTTTGGGATGCCATCCAGCACCTGATCTTGCCCGCCCTCGCGCTCGCATTGGCCGGAATGGGACAGGCGGCGCGCCTCACGCGCACCAACATGGCCGAGATCTATGGCCGTCAATATATCGAAATGGCGCGGGCCTTCGCCTTTCGGGAGCATGAGATCGCTCTCAAGTACGCGCTCCGTCCCGCGATGATCCCGACACTCACGATCCTCGGCCTCGATTTCGCGGTGATGCTGGGCAACGCCTTCCTGGTGGAGGCCGTGTTCGTCTGGCCCGGCATGGCCAAGTATGGCGTCTTCGCGATCCTGCGGAAGGACCTCAACGCCATCGTCGGCACGGTGCTCGTCATCGGTGCGATGTTCCTCATCGTCAACATCATCGTCGATATGTTGACCGCCTACATCAATCCGCAGATCCGGCTCGGGAGGCGGACGGCATGAGGCGGCTGTTCCACTCGCGCGCCTGGTACAAGTTCAGCCGCAGCCGGCTTTCGGTGTTCGGCCTCCTCACCATCCTGGCCATCGCGCTCGCCACCATCGTGGCCCCGCTGATTGCGCCGTACCCTGAGCACGTCGGCATATTCGTCGACTTCCGCAACACCGAACAACCGCCGGGCTGGCTCTACTTCTTCGGCACCGACGACAACGGGCGCGATATCTTTTCGCGGGTTCTCTGCGCCTACCGAGTCTCGTTCGCGATCGGGCTTCTGGTTCTCACGCTCGCGGTTCCGGTCGGGGTCGTGCTCGGCCTGCTCGCCGGCTACTACGGCCGGCTGGTCGACACCATCATCATGCGCACGACGGACGTGTTCCTGGCGCTGCCGCCCCTCGTCCTCGCCATGGCCATCATGGGCTATCTCAAGCCCTCGCTCTTCAACATCATGATCGCAATTTCCGTCATGTGGTGGCCGTGGCACGCCCGGCTGATCTACAGCCTCACGCGCTCGCTCCGCCACGAGGGCTACGTCAAGGCCGCCAAGGTCGCTGGCGGATCGGACCTGCACATCCTGTTCAAGGAGATCCTGCCCAACTGCGTGCCGAGCCTCCTCACCAAGATGGCCTTCGACATGAGCTTCGTCATCCTGATGATTGCCGCCCTCGGCTTCGTCGGCCTCGGCATGCAGCCACCGACCCCGGATCTCGGGCGGATGGTCGCCGAAGGCGTGAAATTCATGCCCTTCGACTGGTGGATGTCGGTGTTCCCCGGCCTCGCCATCCTCATCCTGGTCCTCGCCTTCAACCTGTTCGGCGACGGTCTGCGCGACATGCTGGACGTGGACGTCTAGGCCATGGCCCTCCTGGAGACCACGGACCTTCACGTTCGCTTCGAACTCTTCGAAGGCGTGTCGCACGTCCTCAACGGCGTCAATCTGAGGGTCGAGCGGGGCGAGCGCGTCGCCATCGTCGGCGAATCCGGTTGCGGAAAGTCGCTCACCGCCCGCGCCGTTCTGGGATTGTTGCGCCACACCAACGCTGAGGTCGAGGGAAGCGTGCGCTTCGACGGTTCGGAGCTACTCTCGCTCTCGGAGCGCGGCTGGCGGTCGATCCGAGGCCGGCGCATCGGCATGATCTTTCAGGACCCGACCGCTGCGCTCAACCCGACATTCACTGTCGGCGACCAACTGTTAAAGGTGATCATCAGAGGCGGCCGCGCCCGAACCAAGCGGCAGGCACGTGCCATCGCGCGCGAAGCTCTCCGCCATACTGCGATTGCCGATCCCGATCGCGTGCTGAACGCCTATCCCTTCCAGCTCAGCGGCGGCCTCGCCCAGCGGGTGCTCATCACGATGGCACTGGTCAACGAGCCCGAGCTCGTGCTTGCCGACGAACCAGGCTCCGCCCTCGATGTCACCGTGCAGGAGCAGACGCTCCGCCTGATGCGAGCGCTCGGCGACGAGCTCGGTGCCGCCGTTCTCATCATCACCCACAATCTCGGCGTGGTCCGCGAATTCGCCCAACGCGTCTACGTCATGTACGCCGGATCAATCGTCGAGGAGGCGGATGTCGATACACTGTTCCGCGCGCCGCGACATCCCTATACGCGCGCGCTGCTGGAGGCCGTACCCCGCCTGACAGGCGAAATGCTGCCACGACCCATCGAAGGCGTCGTACCCGATTACACCGCCGCGCCCGTCGGCTGTCGCTTTCACCCGCGCTGTGCCCATGCCCAGGCAGTCTGCCGTGAGCCGCCGCCGCTGGCCGACCTCGGGGGCGGACACCGGGTCGCCTGCGTGCTGCCGGAGGCAGGGCCATGAGCGCGGCACCGGTGCTCAGCGTGCGCGGGCTGAGCAAGCACTACCGGGTCAAGGGGACCCGCATCGACGCGCTCGCCGGCATCGACCTCGACGTCTGGCGCGGTGAGACGATGGCGATCGTCGGCGAGTCCGGCTCCGGCAAGACGACGCTCGGCAACCTCATCCTCGGTCTCGAACGGGCGTCCGCCGGGCAGATCCTCTTCGAGGGCGCACCGCTCCAGATGAAGCGAAGCAGCGCGCTGCGCCGCCGCATCCAGGTCGTGCAGCAGAATCCCTTTTCGACGCTCAATCCGAAACGAACCGTGAGGGCGACCATCGAGTTGCCCCTGCGCGCGCACAAGATGGTCCCGCGCGATCGCTACCGTGCCCGCGCTGGCCAACTTCTTGATGTCGTCGGCATGTCGACGGCGCACATGAACCGGCACCCAGCCGCGCTTTCTGGCGGCCAGCGCCAGCGCGTGGCGCTGGCCCGCGCATTGGCGAGCGAGCCCGAGATCATCGTGCTGGACGAGCCGACATCGGCGCTCGACGTTTCCGTTCAGGCACGGGTTCTCACGCTTCTGGTCGAGCTGCAGCGCACGTTCGATCTCACATACATCTTCATCACCCACGACCTCAGCGTCGTGCGAAACATCGCCCGCCGGGTCTCGGTCATGTACCGCGGGCGTGTCGTGGAGAGCGGGCCGACCGAGAGCGTGTTCGCTGCCCCGCGCCATCGCTACACGGCCATGCTGTTGTCGTCGATCCCGGTGGTCTCCGACGCCGAACTCGCAGTCAAACCCAGCTGGACCTGGGATCCGGGGGCGATCGAAGGCCAGGGGCAGCATTCCGACGGCTGTCCCTTCGCCCCGCGCTGCCCCTATGCGCTGGAAGCCTGCTGGTCCGAGATGCCCGATCTCGAAACGCTGGCACATGCGCATCTCGCTGCGTGCCACCGGCCCGCGGACCCGCCGTGACCAGGGACGCCTTCGTTCTGAATCGAGGGATGATATAACCCCACTGTCATCGACCGGTTTCGGGTTGCCGATCATGTGCTGACTTCGAGACGGCGTATCGGGACGCTGCATGGAACTGAGTCATGGGACGTTCCCGAGACAAATTGATCCCACGAGAACAAAGTCAGGTGCGATGAACCAGGATTTGTGGAGCCGGAGTGCGGTCGAGCTCGCCGCGATGATTCGGGCGCGCGAGGTGTCGTGCGTCGAGGTCACGGAATCGGTGCTGGGGCGCATCGCCCGGCACAACGGGCGCATCAACGCGATCGTCGCCGGCTGCGCCGACGAGGCGTTGCGCTCTGCCGAACGGAAGGACCGGGAGGCCGACAGCGGCGCGGCCCTCGGCCCGTTGCACGGGGTCCCCGTCACCATCAAGGAGAATATCGACGTCGCCGGGCAGGCAACACCGAACGGTCTGCCCGCCTACGCGGATCTCATCGCGCCGGACCATTCTCCGGTGACGCGCAACCTGCTCGACGCCGGTGCGATCATCGTGGGGCGCACCAATACCCCGGAGCTTTCGATGCGCGGGACCACGGACAACCCGCTGCGCGGCCGAACCCTCAATCCCTGGAACGACGAGGCCTCGCCAGGCGGATCCTCCGGCGGAGAGTCGGCCGCTGCGGCGATGGGGTTCGGGCCGGTTCACCACGGCAACGACATCGGCGGGTCGCTGCGCTTCCCCTCGTTCGCGTGCGGGTTGGCGACGGTGAAGCCGACGCTCGGGCGGGTGCCCGCGTACAACCCGAGTGCGTCGGCCGAACGCGGCCTTCTCGCCCAGCTCAGTTCCGTCCAGGGCGCGATCTGCCGCGAGGTGCGGGATGTGCGGCTCGCGACGCGGGTGCTGGCGGCTGGCGATCCGCGCGATCCGTGGTGGGTGCCGGTCCCCTTCGACGGACCCGCGCTAGATCCTCCCATAGAGGTGGCGGTCACGAGCGAGGCGCACGGCTATCCAATCGATCCGCAGATCCTCGCCGGCATCGAGCGGGCGGCGGACGTGCTGAGCGATGCGGGCTACGCGGTGGAGCGCGTGGCGACCCCGTCGATCATGAAGCCCGCGCAGGCGTGGTTCGACGTGCTCGCAAGCGAGATCGCCTACTTCCTGGGCCCAGTTGCGCGCGAACACGGCAGCGAAACCGTCCAAACCATCTTCGAGCACTACCAGCGCATCGGGAACCCTGTCGATCCGGCCGGATACCGCCAGGCCATCGCCGATCGCACCGCGCTGACCCGCGAGTGGAACGTCTTCCTCGACCGCTATCCGCTGGTGCTCTGCCCCTTCCTGATGCGCCCGATGTACGCATGGGACTACGACGCGCAGGGCTTCGAGCAGGTGAAGGACCTCTTCATGTCTGCGATCTACAGCACCGGCGTCAACTACCTCAGCCTGCCGGCGGGTGTTGTGCCTATCGGCTTCGCGGACGGGTTGCCCGCGGGAGTGCAGATCGTCGGACGCCGGTACCGCGAAGACCTGATCCTCGATGCAATGGAGGCGATCGAAGCCTCCGTCGGGATCCTCACCCACACGCTGTGGGCGCGCGAGGGCGGCGCGCCACCGGAGCCTGCGTCCCACAACTAACGCGCATTTCTCACCTGAGTCTGGGTCGTCTAAGTCAGGGTCGTCGGCGCCCTTCCTTCTTCCAGGGCGTCGAGGAACCCCTCTATGGACGCCTTCGGAATGTCGCGGGTGATGAACACAATCCGCGTGCGCCGGTCGTCGTCCGGCCACGACTCGAGCCATTGGACCGGGTGGAACAGGTGTTGGACGCCATGGATAACGGCAGGCGTTTCGGGCCGTTCAGCGACGTTGACGATGCCTTTGACCCGCAGCAGGTCGGCGCCCTTGCCGGCGATCAAGGACTCGAGAAAGAACCCGAAGGCCGCCCCGCTCACCGGTGCGTCGCGGACCACGCAATAGGCACGGATGCTGTCGTCGTGACGGTTCACGTCGCGATGGTGATGATCATGGTCCGAGGCGGCACCCTGCGCAGCGAAACTCTCGTCCCGCAGCCAGCGCCCGACGTCGGCACTCTTGCTTTCTGCGTCGTATAACCCGATGTCGAACAGCATCGAGGGATCCACCCCGCCGTTCTCCACGATACACATGGGGGCGCCTGGATTGAGTGCTCGCAGGCGCGTGCGAAGGGCGTCGACGGAGGCCGGCGCGGCGAGGTCGGTCTTCGTCAGCAGCAGCCGGTCGGCCACGGCCGCCTGCTTCACCGACTCGCCGTGGGTGTCGAGGGTGTCCGCGCCATTCACGCAATCGACCGTGGTGACGACGCCGTCGAGGCGATAGACGGCGACGATCAAGCGATCCCGCATCAGCGTGTGCAGGATGGGCGCCGGGTCGGCCAGCCCGGTGGTCTCGACCACGACGCGCGCGAAGGGCGGGACCATGCCGTGTTTGCGACGGCGGAAGAGGTCCTGCAGCGCTCCCAGAAGGTCGCCGCGTGCCGTGCAACAAAGGCAGCCGCCCTGCAGCTCGACAATATCCTCGCTGGTCTTCCGCACCAGCGCGTGATCGAGGCTGATCTCGCCGAACTCGTTGATCACGACGGCGGTGTTGGCGAACGCGGGCTGGCCGAGCAGATAGGACAGCACGGTTGTCTTGCCGCTTCCCAGGAAGCCGGTGATGACTGTCACCGGGATCAGGTCTTCGAGCGCACGTTGCGGCATCGTTTGGGCCGGCTATCCGGCGCCTGGGCCTGCCAAACGCAAGACACTCACCGCTCGTCCCCGTCATGCTGGATACCGCCCAAGACCTCGCCGGTCGGCGTCAGCTCGATAGTGCCGATATTCACGTGGGCCGGTCGGGCCACAGCGTAGAGGATGGCGTCGGCGACATCCTCCGGATCGAGAAGACGGCAGCTTTCGAGGAAGGCGGCCTTGGCGGCAGCGTCGTCGCGAAAGGCGTCGTCGACGAATTCGGTGCGGGTGCTGCCAGGGCAGATCTCCGTGGCGCGCACGCCGGTGCCGAGGAGCTCGATGCGCAGGTTCTGGTGGAGCAGATGAAGCCCGCCCTTGGTCGCGGCGTAGAGTGCCTGGCGTACCGGATAGAGCCCGCTAATCGAACCGACGGTCACGACGTGGCCGCGTCTGCGGGCAATCATGCCCGGCAGGACGAGGCGGCAGGCATGGAGCGCGACCGTAAGATTCGTGGCGACGGCGCGGTCGATCACGGCGGGATCGACCTCCGCCACGCGATCGCCGAAGCCGAGGCCGGTGGCGACATTGTTGACGAGAATGTCGATCGCCAGCCCATCCAGCAGCTGCGTCAGCGCCTCCGTGTCGGTCGCATCGAAGGCATGTGCCTGACAGCCGGTCTGCTCTGCCAGAGCCGCGAGCCGATCCGCGCGACGGGCGACGGCGTGGACCGTCAATCCCGCAGCTGCCAAGGCGCGGACGACGGCGGCGCCGATGCCGCTCGACGCACCGGTCACCAAGACGGTCTCATAGCCGTTCATGATCCCTCCAGCGTCCACTCAAGATGATGGTCGTAGAGCGTGGCCGGCAGAGGGGCGCCGGCGGCGTCCCAGCCCATCATCTGATAGTAGGTGTCGATCACTTGGCGAAAGGTGGCACGGTCCAGGCGCTGGCCCTGCTTGGGGCCCTCCGAGATCGCCTCGTCGAAAAAGCGCTCCGGCAGCGTATCGTCCTCCGGCCCCAGCCCCTCGCGGTTGTTATAGACCCGGTAAAGGTGGTTGCGCCGCTCACCGATGCGCATGAGTTCGTACGACGACGTCTCCCAGCCGGTAATGGCGGCAACGAGATCGGCCATCATACCCATGGTGAGGACGCGGGTCGGCGCCACGGCGAAGACGCAGAAGGAGAGCGCGTCGGCGGCCGACCACAGCGTGTTGAGCGCCTTGTAGTTGCGCACTTTGTCGATACCGAGGTACTCCATGGGGATGCGCTCGTAGATGCCGAGCGTGCGCGAGAGCTCCATCGCATGGGGCCAGCCGACCTCGACATCGTAGTCCCAGTCATGCTCGCAGATGTCGTGACGGGGGCCGATCGATGCCACGGCGAAGCCGGTCGCGAGATTGGCCTGGCTACGCGGCTCGAACGGCACCATCTCCAGGCCCTTGACGTGCATGGCGTAGTGCTCGGCGCCGCCGCCGATCCGTGCCGCGGCACGCTTCGCCCCCTCCGCCAGCAGGTCGCCCGCACCCTGCCTGAGGGCGATGCGCTCGATCATTGCCCGCGTGGCCTCGACATTGCCGAACCGGAGGTCGAGGCCGTCGAGATCGCCGGCCGAGAGAATGCCGCGCTCCATCAGTTCCATCGCGAGCGAGAGAGTGAAGCCGAGCGAGACCGGGTCCATGCCGAGCTCGTTGAGCCGCGTGTTGTAGGCGATCAGCGTGGCGACATCGGGCGTCCCGATGTTGGGGCCCATCGCGCCGGTCACCTCCTGGTGCATGGCGCTCGCGCGGACGTCCCCCTGGCCTTCGACGTGATAGACCTTCATGCAGTCGTTGGCGCAACCGGGGCAGGGCGCGACGCCACGGTAATGGGGCGCCCAGTGAAGCTTATCGTATTCGTCGACCCGCTCGAACGTCGCCGTTCGGAAGTTGTTCACGTCGAGCGCCGCGTCGATCCCGTGATCGTGAACCCAGACGGCAAAACCGGGCCGCTCCTTCTGCCAGCTTGCCAGAATGTTGTCGGGAATGGCGGCCGCGAATTGGGCGCTGATGCGCTGACAGGTCGCCTCGTCCGCAACCGGCGGCGCCGCGCCGCCCTTGAGCACGATCGCCTTGAGCCTCTTGGCGCCCATCACCGCGCCCATACCTAAGCGCTGGGCCTGGTGGGTACGGCCGCTGACGATGCCGGCGAAGCGCACCCTGTTCTCGCCAGCCGGGCCGATGACGGCGATTTGGGCGTCGCTGCCGAACCGGCTCTCCAGATCGTCCGTCGCCTTGTCTGTTGTCAGCCCCCACTGCGCCGCCGCGTCGAAGAACGTCACCGCGCCGTCGTCGATCAGGAGGCCGGTGGGACGGTCCGCCGCACCGCGGAAGACGAGGGCATCGTAGCCGGTGCGCTTCAACGCAATGCCCCAGGGGCCTTCGACGCGGGTCTCGCCGATGCCGCCGGTGAGCGGCGACTTGGCGCAGACGACATGGCGTACCAGGCCGGCCAACGGGTAGCCGCTGACGGCGCTGTTGGCGAAGATCAGCAGGTTCTCCGGCCCCAGCGGGTCGAT
The DNA here is from genome assembly GCA_965262755.1 of Alphaproteobacteria bacterium. Classification (GTDB taxonomy): domain Bacteria; phylum Pseudomonadota; class Alphaproteobacteria; order UBA828; family UBA828; genus WTGU01. The sequence continues at coordinate 5,880,577 of OZ253557.1, forward strand.
GCCGGGGGGCGTTCCCTCCAGGAGCAAACGAGCCGCGAGCACGCCGGCGCCGCCGGTGATGCGGTACTGCAGGTCCGGCGGTTCCTCGACCCAGCTCGTCTCGCGGCCGAGGTCCACGTGCAGCAACCTGCCGTGAATGCCGTACTGGCTCATTGCGTCGTTCTCGGCTGAGCCGTGCCGCGCGCGGTACGCGTCAGGTGAACCACGTCTCGCTCAGCGCCAGGAATGCCGTGCTGTGGCGCTGGTCGCCGATCTGATCCGGCTGTGCCTGCCCCGCCGCGCTTCGGCCGCCCACGAAGACCTCGGCTTCTTCTGCCGGGTAAAGGACCGTGCGGATCTCGTGCTTGATCGTATCGACCACGCCGACCGGCAGCACCAGGTTGAACGGCGGCAGTAATTTGGACCAGGTCAGGCGCAACTCACCGTCTTCCGTGGAGACAATCTCGGTCCAGCTTCGCCGCGTATCGCCCATGCTGGCGAAGCGGCCGGCCTTGATGGGAATCGCCGAGAGATCGTGGTTCTGAAACTCCGGCAACTGGCCGATCGAATTGCCGCGGATCCAGGCAGCGAGCGATTCGTTGTCGGTGTAGCAGGCGAACACGCGGTCTGCCGCGTCACCACGACCGCCGAGGTCGCTGATCACGAACACGGCGTGGCCGCTGCCGGCCGGCGAGTAATCGACGCGAAAGAAACCCGCCGCCGTCGTTTCCTGCGCATCGGCGGAGGGCTTCAAGAGGATGATCGGATTTTCTCCCGACCAGAGAATGTCGGAGCGCGTCTGAACTTCCGGTGCGGCCATCGGTCTTCCTCCTTTGTTATCGGTCAGCGCCCGACGCGGGGCATCCAACGCGTGACATAGCCTGCGACCAGCACCACCAGACGGTCGGTCGCGAACGCCACGATGGTCACGTAGAAAATGCTGATGATAATGATGTCGAGGCCCTGCGCCGTCAGCATCATCGAGAACACCTTGCCGATGCCGACCGGCGCACCGAGGAGCTCGGTCACCACGGCGATCCCCCAGGCGAGTGCGACGCCGACCCGGATGCCGCCCACGAGCTCCGGCACGATGGCCGGCAGCACGATGGTGCGGAACACCTGCCCGCGCGAGGCCCCCATGGTGAGCGCATAGTGGATGGAGACCTGGGGTACGTTGCGAATCGCCTCCAGCGTGTTGATGACGATCGCGAGGAACATGTAGCCGATCAGCATCACGTACTGGGTCGTCGCCGTCGGGCCGAACCAGATCAGCAGCATCGGCGCGATCGCGAGCGGCGGGATCGCCCGCATCACCTCGATCGGCGGCTGAATGAAGTCGCGGAACTGACGAATCCACCCCATCACGAGGCCAACCCCGACGCCCATCGCGATGCCGATGACGCCGCCGATGCAGACGCGGACGATGGATGCCGTGATATGGGGCGTGATCCCCCCGGACCCGCCGCCCTGGGCGGCGATCTCGGGCGATTCGAAGAGAACATCGATCAGCCGCACGGCCACCGCATCGGGCGAAGGCAGGCGCGCCGGGCCGAGCCACTCGGCGAACCCCCACCAGGCGCCCAGGATGATCAGAAAGCCGTAGGTCTGGCGGACGTGAAAGCGTATGCGTCCCAGACGGATCAAGGAGCGGTCGGACGGTCGGGCCGGGGCACCGCACGGCGCCCCGGCCCGTCCTCATACGCGGGGTCTAGGACCCGGACTCGTGTGCGGCCCACTCGACGGCCGCGCGGGCGAAGCGCCCGGCATCGTAGAAGTTGTAAATCGAGTCATGGAACTCGGCCTGCGCGAGCAGCTCGGCCGCCTTGGGCGTCGCGTCGGAAACCGCGGCCCGGGCCTCGCGAATCGCCGCAGCCGCGTCGACCTTGAGCGCCTGCATCTCGTGCCAGAACTCGATGGCGTAGGAGGCGTTGTCGGGCGTCCACTTGCCTGCTTCGAGGACCTCCTGCTCCTCCCACAACTTGATGTGAGCGCCGGTGATGTTGGCGTAGTGCTCGGGGTTGGTCGAGCGATAGCGATCCTCGTACCACATCGCCTGATCCTCGAAGGGCACGAAGGGGTTGAGCTCCTCGTAGATGACTTCGACATCCACCGGCATGAGCGTGGACCCCATGATCGAGTTGAGGAAGTCCGTGTGCGTCGGGATCGTCTCCTGCGGCCTGTCGACCATCAGCCTGAGCGTCCGGTAGATCATGCTGGCGAAGCGATAGAGCGTCTCTTTGTTGTTCGCGTAGTAATCCCGCGTGGTCGCCCAGCCGTCGTGGAACACGGCCCGGAGCTCCTTGGAGTCGGGCGTGGCCGCCGCGAACTGCGAAATATGGAGCGACGTCATCACTGGCACGAAGCCTTCCAAGGTCATCGAGACGCGGCCAGGTGCCGAGCCGACGGCGAAGTCGGCACGACCGGAGATCATCTCGGCAACGATCTTCGAATCCGTGTCGAAGCTGTTGACCGTGATGTCATCCATGCTCATGCCGGCGCTTTCCAGCGCGATGGTGATGAAACCGCGAATGCCGCCTCGTTCAGAGTCGCCAGCGCCTTGCCGCGGAACTGCTCGGCGGTCGCCTTGATCGAGGCGGTGGGCTCCATGCCCTCGTCGATGAAATCGGTCACCGACTTGTAGCCCGCCTCGGGATCGACCATGAAGCCGAAGCCCTGAAAGATGTCGCCGTGCATGAAGTCGACGTAGTTCGGGTTGCTCTGCGGCCCGGCCCCGCTCATTTCCCGTCTCTCGACGTCCCCTGCGCCCCGCAGGCTGGATATTCGCCGGGGCAGGGACTATGTAGTGTGCTGCAACGCAGCATTGGCGCGCTCGAGGCGGGAGAACACAGAACATGATGGATGATCCGATCGTCATCGTCGGCATGGCGCGCACGCCGATGGGCGGGTTTCAGGGCGCATTGAAGGACGCGCGGGCGCCGGAGCTCGGCTCGGCTGCGATCGAAGCCGCGCTCAGCCGCGCCGGCGTCGCGGGGCACGATGTCGACGAAGTCATCATGGGCAACATCCTCTCGGCCGGCCAGGGGCAGGCACCGGCGCGCCAGGCCGCCATCGGCGCCGGCGTGCCCGAGCATGTCGGCTGCACGACGATCAACAAGATGTGCGGCTCCGGCATGAAGGCCACGATGTTCGCCCACGACCTGATCGCGGCGGGCTCCGGATCGATCGTCGTCGCCGGCGGCATGGAGAGCATGACCAACGCGCCCTACCTGCTGGATCGCGCGCGCGGCGGCTACCGCATGGGCCACGGCAAGGTGCAGGACCACATGTTCCTCGACGGCCTGGAGGACGCCTACGACAAGGGCACGCTGATGGGCCACTTCGCCGAGGAGACGGCGCGCACCTACCAGTTCACCCGCGAGCAGCAGGACGAGTTCGCCATCACCTCGCTCACCCGCGCGAAGACGGCGATCGAGGACGGCTCCTTCGACGGCGAGGTCACGCCGGTCACCGTCAAGCACCGCAAGGGCGAGACGGTCGTCGCCCAGGACGAGCAGCCGCTGACTGCCGATTTCGACAAGATCCCGACGCTGCGCCCGGCCTTCGCCAAGGACGGCTCGGTGACCGCCGCGAATTCCAGCTCGATCTCGGACGGCGGCGCGGCGCTGGTGCTCATGCGGCGCTCCGAGGCCGAGGCGCGGGGGCTCACGCCGATCGCCCTCATCCACGGCCACGCCACCCACGCGCAGGCGCCCGCCTGGTTCACCACCGCGCCGGGGCCGGCGCTCCGCAAGCTCTTCGAGAAGGCGGGCTGGGATGCCGACGACGTGGACCTCTTCGAGATCAACGAGGCCTTCGCCGTCGTCACCATGGCGGCGATGCGCGACCTGGACCTCCCCCACGAGAAGGTGAACGTCCACGGCGGCGCCTGTGCGCTCGGCCATCCGGTCGGTGCCTCCGGCGCGCGTATCGTCATCACGCTCCTGGCGGCGCTGGAGAAGTACGACCTCGACAAGGGCGCAGCCGCGCTCTGCATCGGCGGCGGCGAGGCCACGGCACTCGCCGTCGAGCGCCTCCACTAGGGCGGCTCCCATGACGGGCGAGCGCGAGACCATTCCGGCCCGGCGCGGCCGGGCGCTCAGGCTTGGTGCGGGCGAGGCGCTGCGGCTCATCAACACCCATGGCACCCAGGTGGTGGACACCTGGGCCTTCAACGCGGACGACATGGCCGAATGCATGTCGATGGAACATTCCCGCGTCGCCATCGGCCATATCTTCCCCCGGCCCGGCGATACCATGGTCACCAACAAGCGCCGCCCCATCCTCACCCTGGTTGAGGACACCTCGCCCGGCGTCCACGACACGCTGATCGCCGCCTGCGACCGCTGGCGCTACATGCTGCTGGGCGCGGGCGACGATCACGACAACTGCGAGGACAATCTCCACAATGCGCTCGATGCGCTCGGCCTCAAGGCGCCGAAGACGCCGTCCCCCTGGAACATGTGGATGAACATCCCCGTGGGCGCGGACGGCTCGGTCTCCTTCGAGCCGGGCGTCGCGAGCCCCGGCGATCACGTGGTGCTGCGGGCGGAGATGGACATTGTGCTCGCCTTCTCCTGCTGCCCGCAGGACATCCTCCCCATCAACGGCGTCGCCTGCACGCCGGTCGATGCCGCCTTCGAGCGGCTCTGAGGGCGAAGACCATGGCAGGGAACGGCATCTTCCTCACCGACGAGCAGCGCATGATCCGCGACATGGCGCGCGAATTCGCCGCCAACGAGCTCGCGCCCCATGCCGGCACGTGGGACCTGAACGGCGGCTACCCCGACGACATTCTCCCCAGGATGGGCAAGCTCGGGCTGATGGGGATGCTGGTGCCGCCGGTATATGACGGCAGCGGCGCCGACCACGTGGCCTATGCGCTCGCCATGGAGGAGATCGCGGCCGGCGATGTCGGCACGTCCACCGCGATGAGCGTCAACAACTCGCTGGTCTGCGCCGGGTTGATGGGCGCGGGCTCCGAGGAGCAAAAGGAGCGCTTTCTCCGCCCCCTCGCGCGGGGCGACATGCTCGGCTGCTTCTGCCTGACCGAGCCGCAGGCGGGCTCAGATGCGTCGGCGCTCAGGAGCCGCGCGGTGCCGGACGGCAACGGCTATCGGCTGAGCGGCACCAAGCAGTTCGTCTCCAGCGGCTCCAAGGCGGACCTCGCGCTGGTCTTCGCCGTGACCGACCCCGACGCCGGCAAGAAGGGGATCAGCTGCTTCCTGGTGCCGACCGAGTCCGAGGGCTACCGGGTCGCGAGCCACGAGACAAAGATGGGCCAGCGCGCCCACGACACCTGCCAGATCGTCTTCGAGGATGTGCGCCTCACGCCCGATCTCGTGCTGGGCGAGCCGGGACAAGGCTACGCCATCGCGCTCGGCAACCTCGAAGGCGGCCGCATCGGCGTCGCCGCCCAGGCCACCGGCGCCATGCGCGCGGCCTACGAGACCGCGCTCGCCTACGCTAAGGAACGCACGAGCTTCGGCAAGCTGCTGATCGAGCATCAGGCGGTGGGTTTTCGGCTCGCCGACATGGCGACGGAGATCGAGGCGGCGCGGCTGCTCACGCTGCAAGCCGCACGGCTGCGCGATGCCGGTGCGCCCTGCCTGAAGGAGGCCTCGATGGCCAAGCTCTTCGCCTCGGAATCGGCGGAGCGGGTCTGCTCCAAGGCGATCCAGACCCTCGGCGGCTACGGCTACCTGAGCGACTTCCCGGTTGAGCGCATCTACCGGGACCAGCGCGTCTGCACGATCTACGAGGGCACGAGCGACGTCCAGCGGCTGGTGATCAGCCGGGCGCTCGCGCGGGAGTAACGGGCGATGAGCGACAGCATCGATTTCTACTTCGACTTCTCCTCGCCTTACGGCTACCTCGCGGCCGAGCGCATCGACGGTATCGCTTCAAAACATGGGCGCGCCGTCACGTGGCGACCGATGCTGCTCGGTGCTGTATTCCAAAAGATCGGCGGGAGCCCCTTGGTCGACCAGCCGCTGAAGGGCCCCTATTCACGCCATGACATGCTGCGCTCGGCGCGCCTTCACGGCATCGTCTTCAACGTCCCCGACAATTTCCCGGTCAACAGCATCGCCGCCTGCCGCGCCTACTACTGGCTGGCGGAGAACGACCCTGGCACGGCGCACGACCTCGCGCTCGCGCTCTATCGCGGCTACTTCGTCGACAACCGCGACCTGAGCCGGCCGGAAACAGTGGTCGAAGCCGCACAGGCGCTGGGCGTCAACGGTGACGCGCTGGTGGCGGCGTTGCAGGATCAGGCGGTCAACGACCGCCTACGCACCGAGAACGATGCGGCGCTCGAGCGCGGCGTCTTCGGCTCGCCCACCGTCTTCGTGGGCGACGAGATGTTCTGGGGCCACGACCGGCTGGATCAAATCGACCGCTGGCTCGAAACCGGCGGCTGGTAGCCGGGCTGCGGGAGCGCTTGCGCCCGGATCAGTCGCCGGCGTCGGCCCCGAGCTTCACCTCGTCGTCATAGACCCCTTCGGGAAGCGGCAGGCCGTCGAGTTCGGCGTCGCCCAGAGCGCCGTCCGGCGCGATCCCGCGCTGCTCCAGGAGCGCCATGAGCTGGCGGGCGTGCTGAGCGGCGTGCCACGCCGTCCGCTCCAGAACGCGTTCCGTCGGGTGGATGCTGTAATAGGTGTCGAGCGTCCCGAGGCGCCCCGCATCGGCCGCGCGCCACCAGCCCTGGAGCGCGTCACGCACGCTCTGGCCGTAGGCCGCAACCTGGGCTGCGCTCCGCATGTCGGGGCCGGGGGTGCGCTCGAAATAGTCGAAGGTGAGCCGCGCGCCGTGAGCGGCGTCGAGGAAGGCCGCCGGGATGACGAAGATGTGGTAGCCGAGATCGAGGATGGTCCGCTCGCGGCCCGGCAGCCCCTCTCCCAGGTCGGCGGCGGGGAACTGGACGAGGTAGCGCTGCGCAGCGGCGAGGATCAGGTCGAGCCTTCGCACCAGCTCCGCCGGCGGCAGTGGCACCCGGTCGAATTCGACGCCGATGAAGCGCGCGAGATCGCCCAAATCCTGCGCGAAGACGAAGCGCTTCCCCTGCACCACAACCGGCACCGACTGGGCACCGAGGCCGGCGAGCTCCTCCATCGCCTCGGGCCTGGCGCGGACGTTGATCGATTCGTAAGCGATCCCGCGCGTCGCCAGGAACTCCTTGGCCCGGAGGCAGCTCGAACACCCCGGCTGCCAATACACCTTGAAATCATCTGCCATGACAGATCCCCCCGGCGGGCGGCGCTTTGCGCCCCTACTCCGCCGTGTAGCCGCCGTCGATCACCAGCTCGGTGCCGGTGATGAATTTCGCCTCGTCGGAGGCCAGATAGACCACGCCATTGGCGACATCGTTGGGCTCGCCGACATGGCCCACCGGATGCAGCTTGCCGAACTCTCGCGGCCCCGCGGCGGCATCGCCGAACATGCGGATCGCGGTCTCGTCCATCATGGGCGTCGCGATGAAGGCGGGGTGGATCGAGTTGACGCGGATGCCGCTGCCGTCGCGGGCGCATTCAAGCGCCACACACTTGGTGAAGTAGCGGACCGCACCCTTGGACGCCGTGTAGGCCGCGAGATGCGCCGTGCCGACCATGCCGAGCACCGACGACATGTTGACGATGGAGCCGCCGCCGGAGCGGCGCATGGCGGAAATCGCAGTCCTGGTGCCGAGAAAGACCCCGTCCGCGTTGACCGCCATGATTCGCCGCCAGGTATCGAGAGTGACGTCGGCGATCGGCTCGGCTCGGGTGGTCCCGGCATTGTTGAAGAGGATATCGAGGCGGCCGTGCTCCGACACCACGCTCTCGACCGTCTCCTGCCAGGCGGCCTCGTCGGTGACGTCGAGGGGCTGAAACCGGGCCGTGCCGCCTGCTGCGCTGATGGTCTCGGCCACCGCCAGGCCGCGGCCTTCGTCCCGCCCCGTCACCAGCACCGCCGCGCCTTCCTCGGCCATGCGCACCGCCGACGCGGCGCCGAGCCCGCTGGTCGCCCCGGTTACGATCGCCACCTTGCCTGCCAGTCTCGCCATGGCTCGCCTCATACCCCAGGGAGCATCGCATATGCTGCCCCCTACATAACAAATGGGAGTAACATTGCGGACTATACTCCCGCAGGCGCCGCCTGCGTCTCAAAAGGTCGCGCACCGATGGCGGACAGGATGGGCGGTGTTGGCGGCAACGTCTACCGGGCGGACCGGAATCTTCAGGCCCTCCTGCGCCGCAGTGCGCCCTGGCTTACCGAAGAGGACGCCGAACGGCTGAGCAGTTTCGGCGGCTGGGTGGCGACCGCCGTCGACGAACAGGCGGACTACACCAACCGCTTCGCGCCGCCGGTTCTCGAAACCCTGGATGAAGGCGGCCGCCCCCGCTCGGTGGTCCGCCACAATCCGCTCTATGCGGCGGTTCACCGCGAGGTCTACGAGCGGGGCATCGTGGGGCTCAACTACGGCCCAGAGCGGCGCCCCTACGTGCTGACCTTCGCGATGGGCTATCTGCTCGCACAATCCGACATCTCGATTCACTGTCCTGTGACGCTCACCGGCGCCGTCGCCCACGTGCTCGACCGGTTCACACCGGAGGCGGTGCGGAACGCCTACCTGCCCGCGCTCGTGCGAATGGACGGCAGAGCAGCGACCGGCGGCACCTGGGTCACCGAGAAGCAGGGCGGCAGCGATGTCGGCGCCACCGCGACCACGGCACGCCGCACGGATGGCGGCATCGTGCTCAACGGACTCAAGTGGTTCGCCAGCAATGTCGATGGCGGGCTCGCGCTCACCCTCGCCAGGCCGGAGGGTGCGGCGGGCGGCAGCGGCGGGCTGGGCCTCTATCTGGTGCCTGCGCGCGGGCCCGACGGGGCGCCCAACCGCTACCGGATCAGGCGGCTGAAGGACAAGCTCGGCACCCGCGGGCTCGCGACCGGGGAGATCGAGCTGGAGGACGCCCACGCGGTGGAGGTGGCACCGCCGCCAGACGGACTCAGGACGATGATGGCGGCGCTCGGCTACAGCCGCGTCCACAACGCGATGGCTTCGGCCGGCATACAGCGGCGAGCTTTCGCCGAAGCGCTCGCACACGCCGAGACGCGCAGTGCCTTCGGTCAGCGCCTCATCGCCTACCCGATGGTGCAGGATCAGCTCGTCAAGATGCAGGTGCGCCTGGAAGCGAGTGTGGCGCTGGCCTTCGCCGCGGCGCGCGCGTTCGATGCGGCGCTCGGCGCACCGGAGGAGCAGCCCTGGATGCGGCTCGTCACCGCGCTCGCCAAGTACCTCACGGCAGAGTGGGCAATCACCGCGACCAGCCGGGCGATCGAGATACTCGGCGGCAACGGCTACACCGAGGAATACCCGACGGCGCGGCTCTACCGCGATGCCCAGGTGCTTACCGTGTGGGAAGGGCCGCCCAACATCCAGGCGCTGGAGGTGCTGCGCCTCGCGGGCGCGGGCTCGCCGGGCCTCGCGGCCTTCCACGCCCGGCTCGACGCCATCCTCAACATGCCCTTCGCCGCCAACCACTCGGCCTTCGTGCGGGCACGCGCGCTCATCTTGCAGGCGCGGCGGGAGACCGCCGCGCTGGCGGCGCTCATCAGAGACGACGAAGCGGAGGCGCAGCGCCAGGCGCACAGGCTGATGGACCGCATGGCCAAGGGTCTGGCTGCTGCCCTCCTGGTCGAGGAGGCGGCCACCGACTGGGGCGCGGGCGATGCACGAAAGGCCGTGGTCGCGCGCCACTTTGCCGCACAGGAGCTGGCAGCGCCGGAGCCGCCGAGGCCGGGCGAAAGCGAAAGCCAGAGGTTCTTCCGCCCGCTCGCCGGATACGAGAGGATCGAAACCTCGCACCTGGACTGAGCGCGACGCAGGGCCAGCGGCGGAATACGCCTATCCGGCCGACGCCGCCGCATGCTATGTGCTGGGACTGCCGAGGCGGGGCGCACACCACGGGGCGAGGGCGATGGAGGTCAACGGCAAGGAAATCGCGGTCGAGGAACACGGGGACGGTGACGCAGTGGTCATGGTCCACGGCCTCGGCGGTACCAGCAACAGCTGGTACCCGCAGGTCGGCCCGCTCGCCCGGTTCTTTCGCGTCGTTCGCCTCGACCTCGAGGGCTCGGGCCGCTCGCCCGCCACAGATACCCTCTCCATCGCCTCCTTCGCCGCCGACGTGATCGCGGTGATGGATGAGCTCGATATCCCCACCGCCCATCTCTGCGGCCACTCGATGGGTACGATCGTCTGCCAGCACATCGCTGCCGAGCACCCTGAGCGGGTGAAGAGCCTCGCGCTCTTGGGCCCGCTGGCCGAGCCGCCCGAGCCCGCCCGCCAGGCGATCCGCGATCGCGCGGCCGTTGCGCGCAAGAACGGCATGGTGCCGATCGCCGACACCCTGGTGGAGGTCGCGATCTCGGCCGAGACCAGATCGCACCAGCCGGCGGCGGCGGCTTTCGTCCGCGAGATCCTCATGCGCCAGGACGCCGAGGGCTACGCGCGGACCTGCGAGGCCCTTGCCGACGCGAGGAGCGCGGACCTCGCCAGCATTCGCTGCCCGACCCTGCTGGTAACGGGCGACGAGGATGGCGTCTCGCCGCCGCCGGCGGTGAAGGCCCTGAGCAGCCGGATCTCCGGCTCCCGCGTCGCCGTGCTCCCCGGCTGCGGTCACTGGACCCCGATCGAGAAGCCGACTCAGGTCAACGGCGTGCTTCTCAACTTCTATTTCAGTTTCGGTTAGGCCGACTCATGGCACAGCGGAAACCGGGAAAGCGAGGCGCCGCACGGCCGCGCACAGGCGCCGTCAAGGCCAGCCCGGCCTCTGCCAAGCGGACCGCGCGCGGGGGGCGGACGGCGAAATCGACGGGGGATGCGCCGGCGACGTTCTACATCTGCCGGTCCTGCGTCTGGTCGGAGTCGGCGCGGGAACGCGACGGCAAACGCCAGGGCACCTTCTTGCTCGAAGCGGTGCGCGACCTGATCGATGCGGAGTCCCTGCCGGAGACCCTGAACCTTCGTGCGGTCTATTGCCTCAACGGCTGCAAGAGTCCGTGCAACGTGGGCTTTCGCTCGGCCGGCAAACACCATGTGCGCTTCAGCCACCTGACGCCGGATAACGCGGCGGACGTCATCGCCTACGCGCGCGCCTACCAAGCGAACGCGACGGGCGAGGTCTCCGAGGACGAGACGCCAGCGGCGATGCGCAGCAAGATGACGGTGTGCACCCCGCCCATCGGGTAGTTCGCGCGTCAGCTGCGCCAGGTGGCCGCTTCGCCCGCCTCGATCTCCTGCTCCGCCGCCGGGGCACCGGCATAGCGCCGGTTGGCCTCGCCGAGTGCGGAGCGCAGCGCCTTCACCAGGCTCGCGCGCTCCTCGGGCGCAAGAAACGGGCCGACGATGAGCGAGCGTCCGTGCGAGGTGAGCGTGATCTGGCTGTGGTGCTCGACCGGATCGTCGAGGGCGACGCGCAGCCAGTAGGGGTTGAAGCGCCATTCCGTCGAACACCCGTTGGGCAGAATGCGCCGGACCACGACCTCGTCTGCGGTGACGCGTATGGTCTCCCGCAAACGGCCCGAGCGGTAACTCAGCCGGAACGCGAGATAGAGCAGCGCGATGTCCAGGCCGAAGAACCCGAACACCGGCCATGCGCCCTGGAGCAGGAAATGGGTGCCGAGGCCCACACTCACCACGATGACACCGGCCATGACTGCGACGAAACCGGCGCGCCCGAGCGAACGGTTGGGTGCCAGCACCGCATCGAAGATGACCGGCGACTCGGGTCCGTCACCGTCAACGGGCTGCCTCGCAGGACGCGGAGAGGATGGCTCCATGGGGCGAGAGTAATGGCTTCGGGACGCGCCGGTAAAGCGCAGGCCTCTGTTCCGGTGAACAATAGGCACAATTCGTGGACCAAACAGCCAATTTGGGGCGAGGCCGCTTGACACAATTAGGCGAATCGCCGTCAACTCCGCAGCGACCTACTGGAACTAGGAGGAGTCTATGCTCAAAAGATCGTGGGCGCTGCGGATTGCGATTATCGCTCTCCCGTTGGCCGTCGCTGCAGGATGCCAGTCCGCTGCCGAGCAGGAGCAGGCGGCAGCCGCCATAGCCGGTGCGGAGGCGATGGCAACGGAAGCAATGCAAACCGCCAACCGCGCCATGGTCGCCGTGGACGAGCTGAGAGCGGCAGTGGAGGAGGCCAGCCAGAGTGCTTCGGCGGCAGCGGCAGCGGCTCAGGAAGCAGCCGAGGCAGCGCAGGCGGCCGCAGACAAGGCGGACCGCATTTTCCAGAAGGGGATGCGCAAGTAGTCTCAGCGCGGGCGGCCATCGCGCGCCGCCCGAATGTGATTAAGCGGAGGGCCCGGTTCGGTCTACGGTCACTTGGACAGGGATGCCCGACCGTTCATCAAAAGCCCTGCGGATGTGGTGCCAGTCCAGACGATCGCGGGCGGCACCCGCCAGAGTTGTGATCCGGTAGAGAGCGTCGTTGCGGGAGCGCGCGTCGACGCTCTCAATCTGCCCGGTGCTCTCCAGCTCGTCGGCCTGACCGGCCTCGGGGTGCGCCTCCACGAAGAGCTCGCCGTCGTGCCAGCCGATCTTGATCGCCTGACTGATGACCTGGACCGGGGCCCCAATCGGCACGAGCTCGTATAGCTGCGCGATATCCTCCGGGTAGAGGCGGATGCAGCCGTGGCTCACCCGCCGCCCGATACCCCACGGCCGGTTGGTGCCGTGGATGAGATAGCGCGGCCAGCCGAAATAGAGCGCGTGGCTGCCGAGGGGATTGTGGGGGCCCGGTGGCACGACCTTGGGCAGGTTCGGATTCTTGGCGCGGATCGATTCAGGCGGAAACCAGGTCGGCCGTTCCTTCTTGCGGACGATCTCGGTCGTGCCAAGCGGCGTCGACCATCCCTCTCTGCCGACGCCTAAGGGGAAGGTCGCGGGCTCCGTGCCGGGCGGGCCGAAATAGTAGAGGCGATGCTCGGCGAGGTTGACGACCAGGCCTTGGCGCTCGGCATCCGGGAGAATGTGCGCCGTAGGCAGGACGACCGGTGTGCTCTCGCCGGGGACCCAGGGGTCGATGCCGCGGTTGGCCGCGATCATCTCGACATAGCCAAGGCTGTTGGCGCGCGCGAGGTCCAGCAGCGTGTCCTCGTGGGAGGCAACGACGTGGCGCAGCGCGCCGATCATGTCACCGGACCGGATCTCGCCCTCAGGCTCGGACGCCGCGGCGCCACCTGTCGCCGCCAACGTGAGCGCCGCCGCCATGACGGTTGCGATGGCAAATGCCGTCCGCCGCTGCATCGATCGCCGCACCTAGACGGGGCCGCCGCTTTCGACCGGCGCGTCCGCGCGGCTGCCCCAATCGGTCCAGGAGCCGTCGTAGACGGCGACCCGATCGGCCCCGATCGTGGCGAGCGCGAGCGCCAGCGTGCATGCGGTAATGCCCGACCCACAGGTGGCGATGACCGGCCGGGCGGGGTCCACGCCGGCATCGTCGAAAGCGCGGCGAATCGCCGCGGCGTCGCTTAGCGCGGCCTCGTCATCGTCGAGGACGGCGCTGAAAGGCACGTTGCGGCTGCCGGGAATGTGGCCACGCGGGAGATCGGGCCTGGGCCCCGGATCTTCGCCCGTGAAGCGCGCGGCGGCGCGCGCATCCACGATCTGCTCGCTGCCTGCGCCGAGGGTGGCCCGGACCTGCTCGAACGTGCGGACCAGCGTGTCGTCGCGGGCCGTCGCTGTGAACGAATCCGTCGCGATCGTGGCCTTGCCGCTCTCCACCGGGTGGCCCTCCGCCCGCCAGCGCGGCAGGCCGCCGGCGAGGATCGAAACGCGCTCGTGCCCGAATACGCGGAACATCCACCAGACCCGCGCCGCGCTATAGAGGCCCACCGTGTCGTAGGCCACGACGTGCGAGTCGTTGCCGATGCCGAGCGCCGAGACACTGCGCGCGAAGAGCGCCGCCGACGGCAGCATATGGGGCAGCGACGAGTCGGGATCGCAGATGCTGTCTATGTCGAAGAAGGCCGCGCCCGGGATGTGGGCCTCCAGGAACTCGGCGGCCGGGTCGCGCGCCATCGTCGGAAGATGCCACGAGCCGTCCAGTATCCGCACCCCGCTGCCGGCGCCGCCTTCTGCGGCAAGCCAGGCCGGGGTCACGACCAGGGGCGTCTCACCATCGCTCACGACGGGTCTCCGAACACGAGCGCGACGCGCCGGTTGTGCCGGCCCTTGCTCTCGATCTTGCGGACGATGACCGGCCCGATCTCTCCTGTCCGCGCGACGTGGGTGCCGCCGCAGGGCTGCAGGTCGATCCCGTCCACATCGATCACTCTGACCCGGCCGTGGCCTGACGGCGGCTTGACCCGCATCGTCTTCACCAGCTCCGGTTGCGCCGCGAGCGCCTCGTCGCTGATCCAACGCGCCGCGACCGGCAAATCCCGCTCGATCAGCGCATTGAGCTTTTCCTGAACGGCCGCCTTCTCGAGCTTGTTATCGACATCGAAGTCGAGGCGCCCCTTCTCTGCCGAGAGCTGCCCCCCGGTCACCGGCGCATCGACGACGGCGCTCAGCAGATGCAGGCACGTGTGCATGCGCATGTGGCGGTAACGGCGCTCCCAATCGAGCTCGGCAACGACGCGGCTTCCCGGCGCCGGCGGCGCGGAGTCGGGGTCGATCAAGTGGCGGATGTCGTCGGGGCCTTCGCCCTTGCGCGTGTCCTGCACGGCGAGCACCGTGCCATCGTCTGCGCGGAGGACCCCGGTATCGCCGGGCTGGCCGCCGCCTTCGGGGTAGAAGATCGTGCGGTCGAGCCGCACCGACCCGGGCTCTACCGCGCCGATGCGCGCCTCGCAGGTACGGGCGTAGGGCTCGGCGCGGAACAGCAGCTCAGTCGGCGGCATCGGGTGCGTCGTCGAGCCAGGGCGGCACCGGCAGGTCGCGCTCACGCAGGAACGCCGCATTGAAGAGCTTGCTGAAATAGCGGGTTCCGTAGTCGCAGAGCACCGTGACGATGGTATGTCCGGGACCCATTTCCCTGGCCAGCCTGATCGCGCCGGCCACATTGATCCCGGTCGAGCCGCCCATGACGTGGCCTTCGTTCTGCGCCAAATCGAAGATTACGGGCAGCGCCTCTGCGTCCGGGATCTGGAACGGCACATCGATCGGCGCGTCTTCGAGGTTGGCGGTGATCCTGCCCTGGCCGATCCCCTCCGTGATCGAGCTGCCCTCCGCCTTGAGCTCGCCGTGGGCGTAGTGGTTGTAGAGCGCCGCGCCCATGGGGTCGGCGAGGCCGATCACCACCGAGGGCTTGCGCTCCTTGAGCGCCATGCCGACCCCGGCGAGCGTGCCGCCGGTGCCGACGGCGCAGATGAAGCCGCCGATCTTGCCCCCGGTCTGGTCCCAGATCTCGGGCCCCGTCGTCTCGACATGGGCCTGGCGGTTGGCCACGTTGTCGAACTGGTTGGCCCAGACCGCGCCGTTCGGCTCCTTCTCGGCAATCTCGTCGGCGAGACGTCCTGAATACTTCACGTAGTTGTTGGGGTCGCGATAGGGCACTGCCGGCACCTCGATCAGCTCAGCACCGCAGAGCCGCAGCATGTCCTTCTTTTCCTGGCTCTGGGTCTCGGGAATCACGATCACGGAGCGGTAGCCGAGGGCGTTGCCGACCAGCGCAAGCCCGATGCCGGTGTTGCCGGCGGTGCCTTCGACGATGGTCCCGCCGGGTTTCAGCACGCCCCGCCGCTCGGCATCGCGCACGATGTAGAGCGCGGCGCGGTCCTTGACCGAGCCGCCGGGGTTCAGGAACTCGCACTTGCCGAGGATCTCGCAGCCGGTAGCCTCGGACGGGCCGTGGAGACGGATCAGCGGCGTGTTTCCGATCAGTTCGACAAAACCCGGTACGGCTGCCATGACGCCTCACGCCCCCGACGAAAGCGCCGCACCCTATCCCGGAATTCTCACCAATGTCACGATCTCCGTCGAGCGGGATGCGGGCAAGAACTAATTTCCAAGCGGGATTCGCCGGGATTAAGTGGGATTAAGTGGGATACGTGGGATTCCGCGGGACAGAGTCGCCCGCGCCTGAAAGGTCGCGGGCGCGGAATCAAGACTCCCGCACGCCCGGGTCGCGCGAGCCTGAAAGGTCTCGCGCGCGGAATATGGTCGTGCGCGCGGCACATAGAATCTCGCGCGACTCGCATGACGCCGAGCGCGCGGGATGGGGTCTTGCACGCCCGAAGGCGCGCGCGTTCTTGCGTTGCATCGCGCGTTTATGCGCGCGTCTCGGCGCGCGGTGCATCGCACCATGGTCCGGGTCGCGCACGCCCGGGTCGCGCGAGCCTGAAAGGTCTCGCGCGCTGAATAGGGTCGTGCGCGCTGAGCGGGCGAGCTTGTCCGCCGGGGGGTGCCCGGCTAGAGTGACGGCGTTCGATCCGGTCCTTCAGACTGTCGAGGCAGCCCACCATGAGCGAACCCGTCGTCGCCCAGGCGGAACCCTACGAAACCGAGCTCGTCGCCGGGAAGAAGTATGCCTGGTGCGCCTGCGGCCTGAGCGCCACCCAGCCCTTCTGCGACGGCTCGCACAAGGTCACCGACATCCGCCCGATCATCTTCGCCGCTGAGGAGAGCGAGACCGCGTGGCTCTGCGGCTGCAAGCGGACCGGGAGCAAGCCGCACTGCGACGGCACGCACAACACACTCTGAACGTGCGCGATATGCGGCCTGCCGGCACTGGGCCTGCGCTTTGGGGCCGCGGTCTGGTGCGCTCGGGCGGGGCGCTCGTCGTCGCGGCCATGCTGGTTGTTCTTGCCGGCTGCAGCACATTCGACGATCCGCCGCCCTGCCCCAGGGTCAGCATCCTGAAACAGACAAGCCTCCTCACCCTCTACGGCGAAGGGCCGGGGCGCGACGACGCGGACGTGGCGTTCGAGCTCGCGCTTCGCGACGTGGCATCGGACTGCGACCTCAATGTCGACGATGAGGCAGGAGGCGGCGTCGCGGTGACATTCGCCCTCCCCATCTACGCGACCCGCGGGCCGGCGGCCGAGACCGATCGGCTGACCGTGCCCTATTTCGTGGCCCTCGCCGACCCGGGCCGGCAAATCGTTGCCAAGGAAATTTTCACGGCGGAGATCGCCTTCGACGCTGACGGCGCGAGCGCGCAGACGGTGGAGGAGATCGAGCAGTGGATTCCCCTCGGGCCGGGAGAGTTCGGGCTGGGATACGAGACGCTCGTCGGCTTTCAGCTCACCGCGGCCCAGCTTGAGGACACCCGGCGCAGCGAGACGCAGTAGGCGCCCCGCCACCCAGTCGCCCTCCAGGGGCACGCAATTCACCAAGCAACGTGTTTGATCATGACGGTACTCGTGGAAACCCGTGCCGACCTCACGCTCGAAGCCGCCCGGCGGGTGGCCTGGGACGGCGAAGGGGTCGAACTCGGCGCTCAGGCGCTCGCAGCCATGGCGTGGGGCCGGGAGCGCCTGGAGCGCATCCTCGAGCATGACCCCGAGGTCACCATCTATGGCGTGACGACGGGTCCGGGCCAGCTCGCCGGGAAGAAACTAACGCCCGAACAGCGCGAGCGCTGGGCCAGCATGTCGCCGGCACGGATCGCGACATCGTGGGGCGATCCGCTGCCCGACCGGGTCGTCCGCGCCATCGTGCTGGCACGGCTCGCCAACTTCGTGGAAGGCCACGCCGCGGTATCGCCGGAGATCGCCCGGCGTGTCGCTGCCCTGCTGGACGAGGAAAAGATGCCCGTGGTCCCGACGAAGGGTCAGGGCGGCGCCGGCGAGATTCTGTCGTTGAGTCATTTGTTCACCGGCCTGGCGGAAGAGGCCAAGCCCGCGCTCAAGGACGTCATGTGCCTGGTCAATGGGTCGCCGTCGGCGACGGGCCTCGTCACCGATGCCGCGCTCGTCGCCGCCAATCGGCTCGACGTGGCGGCGCGGGTCTTCGCGCTCTCCTTCGAGGCCTTCAATGCGCCGCTTGACCACCTCGACCCGGCACTCGGCGATTACTGGAACAACCCCCACGATCGTTGGGCACTCGGGCGCCTTCGCCAATTGGTGGGAGACGGTCACGGCGGGGAGCGGCGCCCCTACCAGGCGCCCGTCAGCTATCGCATCCTTCCCCGGATGCTGGGTCAGGCCCGGCGCGCGGCGTCGCTCGCCGCCGAGGTCGCAGAAGAATCACTGCAGGCCGTGACGGACAACCCGGTCTGGGTCGACAACGTCGACGAGGATCATCCCTTTGGCCGTTTCGTGACGAGCGGCGGCTATCACAACCCCCACGCCGTGCTCGCCATGGACGCGCTCACCGCCGCGTGGGCCAATCTCTGCGTCCTCGCCGAACGCCACGGTGCGAAGCTTCTGGACGGCGCCGTCTCGTTGCTTCCCCATCAGCTGAACGCCCTGGACGCCGACGACGATGCCCCCCGCGCCTATTTGGGATGTCTGCCGATGGCCCAGACCGGCTACGAGGAAGAGGCCCGCCTCTACGCCCAGGCCACGGTTCTTCCCGGCAGCGAATCCGGCGGCTTCGGGCAGAACGACGTGGCGAGCCCGGTCTTCCTGGCATGGTCCAAGCAGGACCGCGCCGGCCGGTGCCTCGATATGGCGCTTGCCAGTCTCGTGCCGATTGCGCTGCGCGCCCTGGATGTGACTGACCGTCCCGTCCCGCCGGAATTGGCCGACCTCGAAGCCGTGGCCCAGGAATTTATGCCCGATTTGGCGGGGGGCCGGGCTTTCGGCCCCCTGGTGGCCGCGATTGCGGGCGCCCTGCAGGGCGACATCTATCCATCCTGACGCGCTGCGATCGGCGGCGAACGTCTTGTCACGCCGGCCGGCGCTTCCTACCATGCGGGTGCAACCGCCCGGCGGAGAGGAGCGAGCGTCATGACCAAGGCCCAATCGGCAGCTGCGGCGCGCCCGGACGAGCGGCAGCCGCCATTCACCCTTGTAAAGAAAGACGACCCGACCTTCGTGCCGGGGCGGCGCGAATTCCTGACCTACCGCGACCTCGGCATCACGGCGGCGAGCGGCGGGCGCATCCGCGCCCAGATCACCTCGGCCAAGACCGGCCTCACGCGGCCGACGGGCTGGCACACGCATATTTGCGAGGGGCAGATCGTCTACATGCTGAGCGGCTGGATCGACCTCTCCTTCGAGGACCAGACCATCCGCATCGAGGAAGGGGATTCGCTCTACATCCCAGGCGGCATACCCCACAACGAGATTGCGACCTCGGACACGTTCGACCTCATCGAGATCTCCGTCCCCGCCGACATGGGCACCGAACCCTGCGATCCGCCGCCAGGGCGGCGCGGCGAGGCTTAGCGCTCCGCACCAGCGCCGCTTAAGTGGCGGTCAGCGAGAACCCCTCGTAGCCGTTGGCGACGACCGCGTCGCACTTCTCGATATAGGTAGGGAAGCCCCCGGTGTAGGGCGTCACCTTGCGCGGCTTGCCGGGAACGTTGGCGCCGACATACCACGAGTTGCAGGAGGGGAAGAGCGTCTCGGCCGCGACCTCCTCATGGTGGGCCATCCAGCCGTCCTCCGCCTCGCGCGTGGCTTCGATGCGCGGGCGCCCGCAGGCGCGGGCGTTGGCGATGCAGTCGGCGATCCACTCGACGTGTTGCTCGATGGCGGGGACCATGTTGGTGAGCACCGAGGGGCTGGAAGGGCCTGTGATGGTGAACAGGTTGGGGAAGCCCTCGACCAAGAGGCCGAGATAGGTGCGGGGGCCATCGGCCCACTTCGCCTTCAGCGTCTGCCCGCCGGCGCCGCGAATGTCGACCCTGAGCAAGGGCCCGGTCATCGCGTCGTAGCCGATGGCGAAGACGATCGTATCCAGCTCGTATTCCCTGCCGCCGGTGCGAAGGCCCACGCAAGTGATCTCTTCGACCGGCGCGTCGCTGATGTCGACCAATGTCACATTGGGCCGGTTGAAGGTCGCGAAGTAGTCGGTATCGAGGCAAATTCGCTTGCAGCCGACGAAGGAGTGAGGGGAGAGCAGCGCCGCCACCTGCGGGTCGTGCACCAGCCCGCGGATTTTTTCGCGGATGAAGGCCGCTGCGATATCGTTGGCCTCGTCATTCATCAGTACGTCCTTGAAGACGCTGTACATGCAAAGCCCACCCGTCTCCCACCGGGCTTCCAGCTCGCGCCGACGCGCCGACGGGCTCATCTCGTCGGCGGTCGCCGGGTTCACATGCCACCAGCAGCCTGTCGGCGTCTGCTTGGCCTGCTGCCTGAGCTCCCCGTACCGCGCCCTGATGTCGGCGTATATCGCCGCGTCCAGCGGGGCGTTGCGGGCGGGGACGGTGTAGTTCGCCTGGCGCTGGAAGACGGTGAGGTGACCCGCCTCTGCCGCGATCAGCGGGATCGACTGGATGGCGGACGATCCCGTGCCGACGATACCGACCCGTTTCCCGGCGAAGGAGACCCCCTCATGGGGCCAGGCGCCGGTGTGGTACCACTCGCCGGCGAAACGGTCCAAGCCGTCGAATTCCGGCCGGTTGACGGCAGAGAGGCACCCGGTGGCCATGATGCAATAGGTGGCGGAGAGCCTGGCGCCGTCATCGGTCGCGATCCGCCAGCACCCCGCCGCTTCGTCGAAAGCCGCTTCGGTGACGGTCGTCCCGAACCGGATGTCGCGGCGGAGATCGAAGCGGTCCGCCACATGCTCCAGGTAGCGCAGAATCTCGGGCTGTGTGGCGAAGCGCTCGGTCCAGCGCCACTCCTGCTGCAGCGCGTCGGAGAACTGGTAGGAATACTCGACGCTGTCGGTATCGCAGCGGGCGCCGGGGTAGCGGTTCCAGTACCAGGTGCCGCCCACCCCGCTTCCCCTCTCGAAGACGCGGACGGAGAGGCCCATCTTGCGCAGCCGATGGAGCATGTAGAGCCCGGCGAACCCTGCGCCGATCACGACCGCATCGACATCCGGCGCGTCCGCGTAATGCCGACGGTGCTCGGCGTTCTCTCGTGTCGACGGTGTGGCCATGGCCGCTCGCGCGTTGCCTGCTTGGGGAGTCTAGCCCGAACGTCTCACCGCGGTCACGCGGCGTCTAGCATGAGCGCCGCGGCGCCGACCATGCCCGCGTCGTTGCCGAGCGCCGCCTTGACCACGCGGACCGCACCGGTCGGCGCGAGCACGGCCCGCGCGATGGCGCGCTCGGCGGCCTCGCGATAGAGCGCGAAGTGCCGCTCGCCGATACCGCCGCCGATCAGGAGAACCTCGGGCAGGAACGTGTGGATGAGGCTCCAGACCGCCGTCTCCATCGCGTCCGCGCTGCGGGCGATGATCGCCTGGGCCGGCTCCGCGCCGGACTCGGCCGCGGCGAAGACGGCCTCGGCATCCGCGTAGCCGAACTCGGCGCCTGCACGGGCGAGCGCCGGCCCTGCGACGAACGCCTCGAGGCAGCCCCGGCTTCCGCAGTAACAGTCCGGGCCGGCAGGATCGACGATCAGGTGACCGATTTCGGGATGTTCGCCCGCGGCGCCGCGCAGGATCGCGCCATCGATCAGCGCCGCGCCGCCGATGCCGGTGCCGACGGTCAGCATGACGGCGATGCGCACGCCGCGGGCAGCACCAGACAGCGCCTCGCCCAAGAGCGCCGCATCGGCGTCGTTGACGAGCCGCACCGGCGTGCCGAAGCGGGCGACGAGCGGGCTCACGATATCGTTCCCCTCCCAACCGGGGAGCGTGTAGAAGTTCTCGATCCGCCCGCTCGCTTCGTCGAAGGGACCGGGGCAGCCGAGCCCAATGCCCGCGAGCGCCGTTGGGTCGACGCCGGCCTCCGCCATCGTCTCGTCGATGGCCCGGGCCAGCCGCGCGAGCCCCGCATCGAAGCCCGCCTCGACGTCCGTTGCGACGGTCCGCCGCGCCTGCACGGCGCCACCCGCATCGATCGCGCCGACCGCGATCTTGGTGCCGCCGATATCGACGCCCAGCGCAAATCGGCTCATCGGCTGTCACCGTCGAGGCTCACGCCCGCCGCCGCATCCTCGTCGCAGAGACAGACGGCGTCTCCGTGCAGCCACAGGAAGGACGCCGGCAGCGCCGGTGTGACGCGCCGGTCCGCGAGCCGTGCGAGCGGCTCCTGCTTGGCGGCACCGGAGACCAGCAACAGTATCCGGCGCGCCCGCAAAATATCGCCGAGGCCGAGCGTCAGCCCCTGGCGGACCGAGGCTGTCGTCCCCGCCAGCATGGAGTGGCCGCGCGATTGCTCGGTAAGCGTCGCAACATGGCAGAAGGGATCAAAGCTGGCCGCCGGCTCGTTCAGCCCCAGATGCCCGTTTCGACCGAGCCCCAGGATGCAGAGGTCGATCGGCCCGGCTGCCGCCAGCGCCGCCTCCACCCGCCGGCACTCGGCCGCCGCATCCGGCGCATCGCCGCGAAAGCCGATCCAGCGCTCCGGCGGCACCGCGAGGGGCGCACGCAGCGTGCTTTCCAGGTAGGCGGCGCAGCTTGCGGGGTCGTCGGCGCCAACGCCCGCCCACTCGTCGAGCTGGATGAAGCGCGCGCTGGCGAGCCGCTCCGGCGCGGCGGCGAGCAGTCCGTAGGTGCCGGTCGGCGTTTCACCGCTCGCGAGGCAGATCAGGAGATCGGGCTTCGCGCCAGCCGCCTCCCAGATGAGCGCCGCCGCCTCTCGATCCAGCGCCTCCCGGTCCGGGAGGATGTTGAAGCGCACGGCCTTAGTCCGCGCCGCCTTGCCAGAGGTCCCAGGGCTTGGCCGCGTCGCTCGTGAAGGGCAGCGCGACCTTGGCGCCGGTGCGGGCGGATTCGTAGGCTGCGAACAGCACCTCCTGCACGGCGCGCGCGTCTTCGCCTGTCACCAGCGGCGCCGTCCCGTTCTGCACGCAATCCACGAAGTGGTCGAACTCGGCCCAGAAGCCGTAGTTCCACTCTTCCTCGTAGATGGTGAAGCTCCAGCCCTGGGTGCCGCCGCCCTTCTCGACTGCGTAGTCGTAGCCGCCGCGGCTGTAGGTCTCGATCGAGTTGCCGTGGAGCAGGTCGGCGTAAGCCACGCCTTCGGAGCCGTGCACCTCGGACCTGTCGTCCATGCCGCCCGGCTTGGTCCAGCTGGTCTCGTTGAGGAACAGGCAGCCGCCCTCGAACTCCAGGATCAAGAGCGCGTTGTCCTCGCCCCTGGTCTTGTCGCCATGCACCTGGGTCGAGAGCTGGGCGTAGACCGAGACGATCGGCGTCCGGTCCATCATCCAGCGAGCGAAGGCGATGCCGTGGCAGCCCATGTCCGCAAGCACGCCGCCGCCGGCGCGATCGACATCCCAGAAGTGGGGCGCGTGGGGGCCGTCGTGTTTTTCCGACTGCTTGATGAGGGTCGGGCGGCCGAGGGCACCGGCGTCGAGCAGCGACTTCATCCGCACATACTTCGGCGCGAAGCACACCTCCTCGGCATACATGAAGAGCACGCCGGCGTCCTTGCAGGCGGCGACCATGCTGTCGGCCTCGGCCATGCTCAGGCACATGGGCTTCTCCAGCACGACATGCTTGCCGGCCGCGGCGCAGTCCAGCACCAGCGGGCAGTGGGTGTCGTTGGGCGTGCCGATCACCACCATGTCGATATCGTCGCGCTCCAGCAGCGGGCGGTGATCGGTGCCGTGGTGGGGGAGGCCGTAGGTCTCTGCGAAGGCCTCGGCATGCCCCGGCGTCGGTGACGCCACCGCGACCAGCTTCGCGTGGGGGTTGCGCACGAGCGCGCGGGCATGAATCCCGCTCACGAACTGCGAACCCAGGAACCCGACACCAACCGGTTTCGTCATTGACTGCCTCGCTCTTGCAGGGGTTGAACGGCAGTCTCCTTACTACAGGCGGGGGGCGCAAATCCGCAACTGGAGGTAACGGCGTGTGGGTCATGAGAGGGGCCGGGCCGCAGGCCCGGACGGCGCGACTGCGTCGCGCGCCGAGAGGCGCGAAAGCCAAGCGAGCGTCGCGCGTCCACACGCGCGCGGGCGCGTGATGCGAGCGCCCGGCGCCTGAGGGATATGACTAAACCGCGTTAGAAGCCGTGCTTCGCGGCCTCCTCGGCGTACTTGCGCTTCTTCTCGGGCGTCGCCTCGGTCTGGAAGTGCTCCTTCCATTCCGCGTAGGTCATGCCGTAGACCTGCTGGCGCGCCTGCTCCAGGTCCATGTCGAGCCCCTTCTCTTCCGCCGCGGCGCGATACCACTTCGAGAGGCAGTTGCGGCAGAAGCCGGCGAGGTTCATCAGGTCGATATTCTGCACGTCGGTGCGCTCGCGCAGATGCGCGACCAGGGTACGGAAGGCGGCGGCCTCCAGCTCAACTTGAGTCTTATCGTCCATCGCTTGCCTCCCCGGCGCCGGCGCTTGCCTCGGGGCTGGCGCCCTCCCCTGCAAGCCTCGCCTCGAGCTTGGCCACGCGCTCGGCGAGCGCCTCGCTCTCGCTCCTGGCGCGTGCTGCCATCTCCTTGACCGCGTCGAACTCGTCCCGCGGGACCAGGTCCATCTTCGCCAGGATCCCTTCGAGCCGGCGCTTGACCATGGCGTCGAGCTCGCCCTTGAGGCCGCTCGCGGCCCCCATGGCCCCGGTGGCGACCCGCGCCACGTCGTCGAGTATGTGGCTGTCTGTCTGCATCGGCAGTCTCCTCAGGCCGGGCGCCAGTATGCCACGGTGTCCCACGCTGGCAATGAGCCGCCGGGCGGGCAAACTGGATTGCTTCGGTCATATCAAGTACCACTGCACGGGAGGGATCGACGGTTGAGCCCGCAGTCCGGCTGCCACGCGCGGTTGCAGGTGAAGAATGAACCGCGACGGGGCGCAGGGGGGCGGAATGAGCCGGGCGGCGAGCGGACGTGCGCTCGGTCGCGGCGAATTCGTGGCCCTCGTCGGCCTCCTGATGTCGCTCGTCGCGCTTGCGATCGACGCGATGCTGCCGGCGCTGCCCGCAATCGGCCGCGACCTCGAAACGCCGCGCCCCAATGACGTCCAGCTCGTCATCATGTCGCTGTTTCTGGGGCTTGGCTTCGGTCAGTTGCTGTTCGGCCCTCTCTCCGACCGCATCGGACGCAAACCCGCGATTCATGCCGGTCTCGTCCTGTTCATGGTCGGGTGCCTCGTGTCCATTTTCGCACCCACGTTCGAGGTCATGATCGCGGGCCGTGTCCTGCAGGGCGTGGGCGTCGCGGGACCCCGCATCGTGATCATCGCCCTGGTGCGCGATCAGTACGAGGGCCGCATGATGGCCCGGCTCATGTCGTTCGCCATGGCCGTGTTCATCCTGGTTCCCACCATCGCCCCGGCGCTCGGCCAGGGCCTCCTCATCGTGGGAGGCTGGCACGCGATATTCATCGCGTTCCTCGTCATCTCCGCGATCGTCTTCGCGTGGTTTGCGCTGCGTCAGCCGGAAACCCTGCCCGTTGCCCGACGGAGGCCCTTCTCGCCGCGTGCCATCGGCCAGGCCGTGGGCGAGATACTGAGAATTCGGCCCGCGCTCGGCTACACACTGGCCACGGGGTTCGTCTTCGCGCCTTTCGTCGCCTATCTCGGCTCGGCCCAACAGATCTTCCAGGACGCCTATGGCACCGGCACGCTCTTCCCGCTCTATTTCGGGGTCCTTGCGCTTTCCTTCGGCGGCGGTTCACTGGTGAACAGCCGGCTGGTGATGAAGTACGGGATGCGCCGTCTCTCGAAAGTCTCGGCCGCATTCATCGCGCTGATTTCGCTGATCGCGTCGGCGGCTGTCTTCGCCTTCGACGGGCTTCCGCCGTTCTGGCTCTTCATGTGTTATCTCCTCAGCGTCTTTCTGAGCGTCAGCCTGCTGTTCGGGAATCTCAACGCGCTCGCCATGCAGCCTCTCGGCCACATCGCGGGCGTGGGAGCGGCAGTGATCGCTTCGCTTTCCACCTTCATCTCGGTGCCGTTGGGAGCCCTGGTGGGCCAGAGTTTCGACGGCACCGTGTACGCCCTGGTCGGCGCCTTCGCCGTCTCGGGGCTAGGCACCCTTGCTGCCATACGGTGGGCCGAAGGCGGTGGAAGCGCCCAAGACGGCTAGCCCGATGCAAGATTGCCGCCGGTCGGATATACGTGCACTGCCAAGTCCGTGGGCCCTCGATTGTCGGGAAACGCATCGGACGACCGCGCTGGCATGCGCCGGCGCCACTGAAGGCATTCACCTGCGGAGCGTGCACAGGGTGGCACCATGACCGAGAGCGTGGGCGTGCTGCTCGCCGGCGGCCTCGCGCGCCGCATGGGGGGCGGCGACAAGTGCCTGCGGCCGCTCGCCGGCGAGACCCTGCTCGCGCGGGTGATTGCGCGCGCAGCACCCCAGGTGGGGCCGCTGATCCTGAATGCCAACGGCGATCCTGCGCGTTTCGCGTCCTACGGCCTGCCGGTGGTGGCCGATGTGGTGGAAGGCCACGCCGGGCCGCTCGCCGGCATCCTGACGGCGCTCGACTGGGCGGCAGAGAAGGCGCCCCACTGCCCGCTGGTGGCGAGCTTCGCCACCGATGCACCGTTCCTGCCGCGCAATCTGGTCGAGACGATGGCCGACGCCCGCGACCTCGCCGGCGCCGATCTTGCCTGCGCCGCTTCGGGCGGCCGTACGCATCCGGTGTTCGGTCTCTGGCCGGTGGCGCTCCGCGCCGACCTGCGCCAGGCCCTGGTCGAGCAGGGGGAACGGAAGATCGACCGCTGGACCGCAAGCCACAGGCTGGTGGAGGTGGTCTTCCCCTGCGATCCCGTGGACCCGTTCTTCAACGCCAACCGCGCGGAAGACCTGGCCGAGGCCGAGCGCCTGATCGCGGAGCACGGCCCAGCCCTCTGACGCCGCTCGGGCACCTTAGTGCCGTCACTCCTCCGCGTGGGCGTAGGTCAGGTCGTGCGGTGGCCGGTTGCCGAGGGCGGGATCGGTGCCCGCCGGCTGATAGGGCGCGCCGAGGGTACCGATATCTAGCGGCACCGATTGCCCGAGCAGGCTGCGGGCGATGACCAGCCGCTGGATCGAGGGCGTGCCTTCCTCCAACATGTTGATGCGGCATTCCCGGTAGAGCCGCTCCAGCGGATAGGGGTAGTCGGTGAAGTAGGCGCGCCCGCCGACCACGTCCATTGCCTTGTCGGTCACCCGCATCACGGTCTCCAGCCCGAAGAGCTTGGCGATCGAGGCTTCCACCGCGCAAGGCTCCTCGCGGTCGATCTTGGCGGCCACGTCATCCAGGATGAGGCGGAGCGCATAGACGTCGCGGGCCATGTCGGCGAGCTCGGATTGCACCGAGGGCCGGGCGGCGATGGGCCGGCCGAAGGTGATGCGCTTATCTGCGAAATGGAGGGCGATCTCCAGCGCGCGCTCGGCGGTGCCGAGCGAGCTCGCGGCGACGAAGACGCGGCTCGGCTCGAGCTCGCCGAGGAAGACCTCGAGGCCGTCGCCCTCGGCCCCCACCATGCTGTCCACCGGCACGGGCGTGTCCTTGAAGCGCAGGATGCCATGGGGCGGGCCGTTGTTGCCCATCATGTCGGGCATCGGCTCGATGGTGAAGCCGGGCGCGCCGGTGGGCACCACCAGCGCGGTGAGCCCGCGCCGGTCGCCGCGTGCCCCGGTGCTGCAGCAGATGAGGTGGCCGGTGGCGAAGTCCGCATTGGTGATGTAGTGCTTCGCGCCGTTGACGATCCAGTGGTCGCCCTGGCGCCTCGCGTGCGTGCCCACATCCATGCCGCTCCCGGAATTGGGCTCGGTGATGGCGAAGGTGAGCGACTGCTCGC
Source organism: Alphaproteobacteria bacterium (assembly GCA_965262755.1). GTDB lineage: Bacteria > Pseudomonadota > Alphaproteobacteria > UBA828 > UBA828 > WTGU01. The sequence goes on from OZ253557.1 coordinate 5,908,285, forward strand.
CCGTCGCCAGCGCCGGCAGCAGAGCCTTCTTCTGCGCCTCGGTGCCGTAGGCGACGACCGCACGCGCGCTCGTGTTGTGGACGTGCAGCAGCACCCGGACAACGCCGGAGACCTTCGAGAACTCGGCGAGAAGCGGCAGGTACTGGGTGCAGCTCAACGCGATGCCGCCGTATTCCTCGGGGATCACGGCGCCGAATAAGCCGTGCTCGTGGAACTGCGGGAAGAGCTCGTCCTGCGGGAAGGTGCCCGTGCGCTCCATCTCGCTCGCCCTGGGCTCGACCTCGCGCCAGAGAAAATCGAAGACCCGCTTGCGGTACGCCTCGTAGTCGCTCTCCGTCTCAAATCTGTTCACCATGCCGTGACTCCTGCCGATCCGGTTTGCCGCATCTCCGCGAGGTGCTATCTATCACACAAGAAGTAGACGGGTGTGAGGGCGAGATGACTGAGACGGCGATTTTCGGAGCGGGCTGTTTCTGGGGCGTCGAGACCGCGTTTCGTCGGGTCGATGGCGTCGTCGAAACCGCGGTGGGCTACTGCGGCGGCACCACGGCCAAGCCCACCTATCACGACGTGTGCAGCGGCATGACGGGCCACGCGGAGGTGGTACGGGTCGTCTTCGACCCCGCGCGGGTGAGCTACGAGACGCTGCTCGAGCTCTTCTGGCAGGTGCACGACGCGACCCAGGTGAACCGCCAGGGACCCGACATCGGCACCCAGTATCGCTCGGTCATCTTCTGCGGCTCGGAGGCCCAGAAGGAGGCGGCGGAAGCCGGCAAGGCAGCGCTGGTGGCGGCGAGGCATCCGATCGCGACCCTGATCGAGCCAGCGGCGGACTTCTGGATGGCCGAGGACTACCACCAGCAGTATTTCGAGAAGAACCGGCGCATCCACGCCGGCCTCTTCCGCATCTGACCGGCCGGGCTTTCCCCTCCGCCAGAACCGCCGGCTGCGCCGCACCGATCATGGAAACCGCCCGGGCGGGCAATTCCGCCGACCTGTTGAATGGACTGATCGCCCGCGCCAAGCGGCTCGGCGCCGATGCCGCCGACGCCTTGTACGCACACGGCAGCGCGCTGGAGGCGGGCTGCCGCCTCGGCGAGCCGGAAGACGTTGTCCGGGCGGAAGGCCGCAACCTGGGTTTGCGCGTCTTTGTTGGCGACCGGCAGGCCATCGTCTCGACCACGGACCTCGCCGAAGACACGCTCGGGCCGCTTGCCGAGCGGGCGATCGCCATGGCGCGCTCGGTGCCGGAGGATCCCTATGCGGGCCTCGCCGATCCTGCCCGCCTCGCCCGGGACTGGCCCTCGCTCGACCTCGCCGATGACCGCGAGCCCGATGCCGAGAGCTTGATGGCCCGCGCGGCGGAGGCGGAGGACGCCGCCCGCGCTGTCGCTGGGGTTACCAACTCTGAAGGCGCCGGCGCCAGCTGGGGCAGGTCGGAAGCGACGCTCGTGACCAGCGGCGGCTTTGCCGGTGGCTACGCGACCAGCCGGTACTCGGTGAGCGCGGCAGTGCTGGCCGGCGAAGGGACGGCGATGGAACGCGACTACGATTGGTCGACGTCGTTGTTTGAAGCCGATCTGGATGATGCCGCAGCGGTCGGCCGCCGCGCTGGCGAGCGCGCGGTGCGCCGGCTCGGCGCGCGCAAGGGGCAATCGGGCCAGATGCCGGTGCTCTACGACCCCCGCATAGCCGGCGGGCTGCTCTCCCACCTCGCGGGTGCGATTTCCGGCCCGTCGATAGCGCGCGGAACGAGCTTCCTGAAGGACGCTCTGGAGACCCAGCTATTCGCGCCCGGCATCACCATCGTGGATGACCCGCACCGGGCGCGGGGGCTGCGCTCGCGCCCCTTCGACGGCGAAGGAGTCGCGACGGAACGGCGTGCGATCGTCGAAGACGGCGTGCTGCAGACGTGGCTGCTCGACAGCCGCTCGGCCCGCCAGCTCGGCCTTGCCAGCACCGGCCATGCCGCGCGCGGCACCAGCGCGCCGCCCTCGCCCTCATGCACCAACCTTTGGCTGGAACCAGGCGCCGAGAGCGCCGACGCGCTCATCGGCGGGGTGGCGAGCGGCCTCTACGTCACCGAGTTGATCGGCATGGGTGTGAACCAGGTGACCGGCGACTACAGCCGGGGCGCGGCGGGCTTCTGGATCGAACGGGGCGAGATCGCCTATCCGGTGAGCGAGGTCACCGTCGCCGGCAACCTCAGAGACATGTTCCGCCACCTCACCCCGGCCAGCGATCTCTCGTTCCGCTACGGCATCGACAGCCCGACCGTGCGGATCGATGGCTTGACGGTCGCGGGCCGCTGAGGGCCGTTACCGCGTCCTCACCCCGCATTCCCCGGCTGGAGCCTGCTCCCCTGCCGTGCTATTGGACTAAATTCAAGCGTTTAGGCGTTGACGCTTGAATCGGGCGAAAGCCGTGGAACGACCTGACCCACCCCAGCCACCAGGCTCGACGAGGCACCTCCTGGTTCGCCTCGTCCGCGAGCACGTGCGCCCCCACCTGGGCCGGCTGCTGCTCGCCGGGCTCTGCATGGTCCTTGCCGCCGGCTCCATCGCATCGCTCGCCTATCTCATGGAGCCGGTGCTGGACGAGATCTTCCTGAAGAAGGACCGCTCGCTGCTCATCGTGGTCCCTATCGCGGTCATCGGGATAACGCTGATCCGGGGCGCCGCCACCTACGGGCAGGCGGTGCTGATGGCCTTCGTCGGGCAGCGCGTCATCGCCGATCTGCAGAGCCGGGTCTTCGCCCACATCCTTCGCTTCGACCTCGCGTTCTTCCAGGACACGGCGTCGGGCCGGCTCGTCTCGCGGCTCACCAACGACGTCAACATGATGCGCAACGCCGTCTCGAACGCGCTCACCGGCATGGTCAAGGATTCGCTGACCCTGCTGTTTCTGGTCGGCGTCATGTTCGAAAAGGACTGGAAGCTCGCGCTGATCGCCTGCGTCGTCTTTCCCATCGCGATCTATCCGATCGCGAAGATCGGCAAGCGCATGCGCAAGATCTCGACGTCCGCGCTCAACGAGCTGGGCCTTTTCACCGCCCGGCTCAACGAGACGTTTCAGGGCGCGCGCCACGTCAAGGCCTACAACCGGGAGCGCTTCGAAGCGGAGCGCACCGACCGACTTATCGAGAGCGTCTTCCGGCTGATCTTCAAGCAGCATCGCGTGCGTGCCGGCGCCACACCGATCATGGAGACCTTGGGCGGCATCTTTATCGCGCTTCTGATCCTCTATGGCGGCTGGCAGGTGATACAGGGCACGCTCACGCCGGGCGCCTTCTTCGCCTTCGTCACCGCGATGTTGCTCGCCTATCGGCCGCTCAAGGCGCTCGCCAATCTCAACGCCAGCCTGCAGGAGGGCCTCGCCGCGAGTCAGCGCGTGTTCGAACTGCTCGATACCGAGCCCCTCATCGTTGAGCCCCCGGATGCGCGTCCTCTCAAGATCGCGGGCGGCGCCGTCGCGCTGGAGGGCGTGCGCTTCACCTACCCCAACGGCGCGCCGGCGCTCCACGACCTCAGTCTGGAAATCCCGGCGGGAGAGACAGTCGCCCTCGTCGGCCCCTCAGGCGCCGGCAAGTCCACGGTGCTCAACCTCATCCCCCGGTTCTACGACGTAGACGAGGGCGCGGTCAGGATCGACGGGCTCGACGTCCGCGAGGCGACGATCGAGAGCGTGCGCGACGCGATGGCGCTGGTGAGTCAGGAGGCGGTGCTCTTCGACGACAGCGTCCGCGCCAACATCGCCTACGGACGGATCGATGCGAGCGATCGAGACATTGAGGCTGCCGCCCGCGCCGCCGGCGCCGAGCGCTTCATCCGGGAGCTCCCCGATGGTTATGACACGATGATCGGCGAGCACGGGGTCAAGCTTTCCGGCGGCCAGCGGCAGCGGCTCTCCATCGCCCGCGCCATGCTCAAGGACGCCCCCATCCTGCTGCTCGACGAGGCGACGAGCGCGCTCGATGCCGAATCGGAGCGCCAGGTGCAGGAGGCATTGCGCAGCCTGATGCGCGGCCGGACGACCCTCGTCATCGCCCACCGCCTCTCCACCGTTCAGGACGCCAACCGTATCTACGTTCTGGAGGGCGGCCGGCTTGCTGAGTCGGGTACGCATCGGTCGCTGCTGGCGGCGGGCGGCGTCTACGCGCGGCTTCATGCCACGCAATTCGCCGCGGACATGGCTGCCGAATAGGCATGGGTCTCGGCAAGCGTGTCGCGCGGAGCCGGCTTGGGAGCGCCGTGCTCATCTGGCTTTACGCTCGCTTCGCGAGTCTGGTCTTCGTGACGACCCGCTGGCGGACGATCGGGCGCGAGGACGCCGATGCGCTGCTGCGCGCAGGCCGGCCCTTTATCTCCGCCTTCTGGCATGGCCGGCTGATGTTGGCGCCGCATGCCTGGCAGGCAGAGCCGCCGATCCACGTCATGATCTCCCGACACCGCGACGGCGAGAACATCGCCCGCGCAACGCGGCACTTGGGCGTGGTGCCGGTCCGCGGCTCGCGCACAAGGGGTGGCGCCGCCGCGCTCCGCACCTCGTTACGTGTGTTGAAGGAAGGCGGCTATCTCGCCATCTCCCCAGACGGGCCGCGCGGTCCCCGGATGCGCATACAACCCGGGATTATCGCGTTGGCGCGCCTCTCCGGGGCACCTATTCTGCCGATTACCTATGCAGTTTCGCGGCGCAAGGTCGCAAGAAGCTGGGATCGCTTCGTGATCGCGCTGCCGTTCGGCCGCGGCGTTTACTTGTGGGGACCGCCGCTCTACGTCGCCGCTGACGCCGACGCCGCCGGGATGGAGGAGGCTCGCCTGACCCTGGAAGAGCGGCTCAACGCGCTGACCGCGGAAGCCGACCGCATGGTCGGCGCGGAACCGATCGAACCGGCCGGGGGCACCGCGCGGGAAGACGACCGGCGCGCCGCCGCGGCGCCGGCCGGTGCACGCCCATGATCGAGGCCCTGATCACGCCGCGCAGCTACCGCTATGCCAGCCTGCTGGCCACGCCGGTCATCGATGCCTGGCTTGCCCACCGGCGCCGCCGCGGCAAGGAGGACCACGCCCGGTTCGGCGAGCGGCTGGGTAGGCCGAGCCTGCCGCGGCCCGACGGCCGGCTGGTCTGGATGCACGGCGCGAGTGTCGGCGAGAGCCTGTCTCTGCTGCCGCTGGTCGCTCGATTGCGCGAAGCATTCCCTGACGTTCCAATTCTGATCACGTCCGGCACTGTCACCTCGGCCCAGCTTCTGAGCGAGCGCCTCCCAGCCGGCGCGCAGCATCAATTCGTGCCGGTCGACCGGCCGGGCGCGGTCAGACGATTTCTCCAGCATTGGCGGCCGGACCTGTCAGTCTGGGTGGAATCGGAGCTTTGGCCCAATCTCATTCTCGAAACCGCCGCACGCGGCACGCCCATGCTCCTGCTCAACGGGCGCTTGTCCAGGCGCTCCGCCGCGCGCTGGCGGCGGGCGCCGAAATTGAGCCGGCCCCTGCTCGCGGTATTCGACTGCGTTCTGGCACAGACCGACGCGGACGCCGAGCGTTTCCGCGCGCTCGGCGCACGTAACGTCACTGTGCAGGGCAACCTCAAGAACGATGCGCCACCGCTGCCGGCGGACGAGGATGGCGTCGCGGCGCTGAGCCAGACCATCGGCGTCCGGCCTTGCTGGGCTGCGGCGAGCACCCATGAGGGTGAGGAGGCAATGGTCGCCGAAGCGATCTCTGCCTTGCGCCGGACCTTTCCCGGCCTGCTCACGATCCTCGCGCCGCGCCACCCGAAGCGGGGCGAGTCCATCGCCGATCTCCTGGGGCGCCACGGTCTCGCCGTCGCCCGGCGCTCGGCAAACGAAGCGATCGCGCCGACCACCGCCGTCTATCTCGTCGATACGCTGGGCGACCTTGGCCTGGTCTACCGCCTCGCCGAGATCGCCTTCGTCGGCGGTTCGCTGGCGCCCCATGGCGGGCACAATCCGCTGGAACCGGCGCGGCTCGACTGCGCGCTCGTGACCGGCCCGCACACGGAAAATTTCGCGGAGGCCTACGCCGCGCTGGAGGACGCCAACGCAGTCAACCGCGTGGCAGACGCCGATTCGCTCGCCGCGGCCGTTCGCGCCTTGCTCGAAGACGAGGCTGCGCGGGCCAAGCGCTCAGCCGCCGCCCACGAGGCCGCCCGAGCGCTTGGCGGCGCGGTGGAAGCGGCGCTCGGCCTTATCCGCGGCCATCTCGAACCCTGCGGCCGCGATGCGCGCGCCGGCATTCTGGGCGGTTGAGCGCGGCGGTATTGCCGCCGCGGCTCTGACGCCTCTTTCCTGCCTCTACCGCCTCGGCGCACGGGGACACGCCGCCTTGGCTCGCCCGGCAAAGGCGGGCCTGCCGGTGATCTGCGTCGGCAACTTTACGGTCGGCGGCGCAGGCAAGACGCCGACCGTGCTCGCCCTCGCCGCACTGCTCGCGGAGGAGGGCATCGATCCCCACATCCTGACCCGCGGCTATGGCGGCAGGGAGCGGGGACCGCTCAGGGTCGATCCGGCGCGCCACGACGCGCGCGCGGTGGGCGACGAGGCGCTGCTGCTCGCCAGGGCGGGGCCAACCTGGCTCTCCCGCGACCGGGCGGCCGGGGCAGCGGCTGCGCACTCAGCAGGTGCACCCTTGCTGCTCATGGACGATGGCATGCAGACACCGGGCTTGCTGAAGGACCTCTGCATCGCAGTGGTGGATGGAGGCGCTGGCTTCGGCAATGGTCGTCTGCTGCCGGCGGGGCCGTTGCGCGAGCCCCTCGCTTGCGGGCTCAGCCGGGCGCATGCGCTGGTTCTCGTCGGGACCGACCGGCACAGTGCGCTTGCGGCGCTCGGACAGCATGATCTTCCCGTGATCGAGGCTGATTTGGTGCCCGGCGACGAGGCACGCGCGCTGCAAGAACAGCCGGTCATTGCCTTCGCCGGGATCGGACGGCCGGAGAAGTTCTTCGAGACGCTGGAGGATGCCGGCTGCACCGTGATCGCACGCTATGCTTTCGCCGACCACCACCGCTATAAGCCGGGCGAGATCGCGGCCATCGTTGCATACGCGAAGGAACGGGACGCCTTGCCGGTGACCACCGAGAAGGACCACGTGCGGCTGCCCGAGGACGCACGAGCGATAGTTCGCACGCTGCCCGTGACTCTCGCTTGGCGCGACCCGGCAGCGCCGCGCAACCTGCTGGCACCGCTTCTGGCGCGCTGCCGTGGCTAGGGTGAGATGGATCCGCGCGGCGCGGCACGTCTGCGAGGCCGCCGCCGCCCACGCCCTCTTCGCGCTGCTCGGCGCGCTGCCGGTGGGATGGGCCTCGGCCGTCGGTGCCGCTCTCGGCGGCCTGATCGGCCCCTTGCTCCCGGTGCACCGGCAGGGCCTCGACAACCTCGCCCGGGCGCTACCGGAGCTTTCGCCGACCGAAATGCGGCGCTGCGCGCGCCGCATGTGGTGTCATCTCGGCCGCGTCGCCGCGGAATACCCGCATCTCCACCGTTTTTCGGTCGACGAATTGGACGGGCTGATCGAGCTCGTCGGACGTGCCCATCTGGACGAGGCCAAGCACTCGGCAGCCGGAGGGATTTTCTTCTCCGGCCATATCGGCAACTGGGAGGTCGCCGCGCGCGCGCCGGAGCAGACCGGAGTGCCGTTAACCGCCATCTACCGGGCGGCGAACAACCCGATCGTCGACCGCATGATCGAGCGGTACAGGGGGGTAGTTGCGCAGCACCGTGTGCCGAAAGGGACGGATGGCGCCCGCGAGATCGTGCGGGCTCTCGGCGCAGGCAACCACGCGGCCCTTCTGGTGGATCAGAAGTTCAACACCGGCATCCCGGTCCCCTTCTTCGGCCGCGATGCCATGACCGCGCCCGCCGTGGCATCGCTGGCGCTGAAATACGGATGCCCCGTGTGGCCGGTGCGGGTCGAACGGCTCGCCGGTACCTCCTTTCGGGTCACCGTGTATCCCAAGCTCGCCCTGCCTCAGGAGGGTACGCGGGAAGAACGAGTTCGTGCGATCATGGTGGCCATCAACCGCATCCTCGAAGACTGGATCCGCGAGCGGCCGGAACAATGGCTCTGGCTCCACCGGCGCTGGCCGGATTGAGCGACGCGATAGCCTCACAGGACCGCCAATTGACAGGAAGAATGCTGCGCCTATAGTGCGCCCGCCGCGGGGAGCACCCCGCGCCTCCCAACACGGATGGTTGCCATGTTCGCTGTGGTTCGCTCTGGCGGGAAGCAATACCGCGTCGCGCCGGAGGACGTCATTCAGGTGGAACGGCTGCGGGCTGCGGCCGGCGAGACGATCGAACTCGGCGAGGTACTGGCGATGAGCGACGGCGAGACCGTCTCTCTCGGGCAGCCGCTTATCGAGGGCGCGCGGGTTGCGGCCACGGTTGTGGAGCACAAGCGCGGCGAGAAGATCATCATCTTCCGCAAGAAGCGGCGGAAGAACTATCGCCGCAAGCGCGGGCACCGGCAGGAGCTCACCGTGCTGCGTATCGACGAAATTCTGGCGGCCGGCGAGAAGCGTCGGGTGCGCCGGAAGAAGAAGACAGAAACGGAAGGCGCGGAGGAGACAGCCGGCGCCAAGCCCAAGAGGACGACCAAAGCCAAGACCGCAGCCAAGCCACGGACCCGGAAGACCGCCGCCGCCAAGGTAGAGAAAGCCGAAGACGCCCAGCCCGCGCCCGCCGAAGAGACGGCGGCCGAAGAGACGGCGGCCGAAGCGACCGAGGCTGAAGCGACGGCGACCGATTCGCCTGCAGCCGAAGCGGCTGAGCCGGCCGCGCCGAGCGAAGCGACCGCGGCCGAGACGGCTGAGCCCCCGGCAGAAGAGACAACCGACGCGCCGGCCGAGGAGACCGCCGAGTCACCTGCGGACGAGCCGGCGGAGGAGAAGAGCTGATGGCGCACAAGAAGGCGGGCGGCAGTTCGCGCAACGGCCGGGACACGGCGGGTCGCCGCCTCGGCCTCAAAAAATTCGGCGGCGAGGCGGTAATCCCAGGCAACATCATCGCGCGCCAACGGGGCACCAAGTGGCATCCCGGCGAGAATGTCGGGATCGGGCGCGATCACACGCTGTTCGCGTTGACCGACGGCCACGTGCAGTTCGCACGGCGCAGCGGCGGAAAGACGGTCGTCTCGGTCGAGCCGAGCGCGTAACGCCGCGCTCGCCTGCGCGCCCGGCGGCGGGCGCGCACCGGGCCATGGACCCGCGTCATGCGGTTTCTCGATCAGGCCAAGATTCATGTGCAGAGCGGCGCAGGCGGCGGCGGTTGCGTCAGCTTTCGGCGCGCCAGGAATGAGCCGCGCGGCGGACCCGACGGCGGCGATGGCGGCGACGGGGGCTCGGTCTTCGCCGAGGCCGTCGAAGGCCTGAACACCCTCATCGACTTCCGCTACCGCCAGCACTTCAAAGCGTACCGGGGCGCGCACGGCCAGGGCGCGTGCCGGGCCGGCGCACGCGGCGCCGATGTGGTTCTCGCCGTGCCGGTCGGGACGGAGATATTCGCCGAGCCTGGGGAGCTGCCGATCGCCGACCTTACCGAGGCGGGCGCCCGCATCCTGCTCGCGCGGGGCGGCAACGGCGGGCGCGGCAACGTGAACTTCAAGTCGTCGACCAATCGGGCGCCGCGCCGGGCCGATGCAGGGGGAGATGGCGAGGAATTCTGGATCAGACTCCGCCTCAAGCTGCTGGCCGATACCGGCCTGGTGGGCCTGCCCAACGCCGGCAAATCGACCTTCCTCGCCGCCGTCAGCCGGGCGCGGCCCAAGATCGCCGAATATCCTTTTACCACGCTGTTTCCCAACCTCGGCGTCGCGGCGGTGGGCGACGAGGAACTGGTGATCGCGGACATCCCCGGCCTGATCGAAGGCGCCCACGGCGGCGCGGGGTTGGGCGATCGGTTTCTCGGCCATATCGAGCGCTGCGGAGTGCTGCTTCACCTCGTCGACGGAACCCAGGAAGACGTGGCGGAGACCTACCGGACCGTGCGCGCCGAGCTCCAAGCCTACGGCCACGGCCTCGCGGCGAAGCCCGAGATCGTCTGCCTGAACAAGGTTGACGCGCTCGGGCAGGACGAACGCGCGCGTCAGCACGCCTGTCTCGCTGCCGCTTCGGGCAGCCCGGTTCACCTCCTCTCGGGCGCTGCCGGCGAGGGCGTACGCGACGTTTTGGCCGCCGCCCTCGGCGCGGTTCGCGCGCACGACCGTCGAGACACAGCGTGATGCAGCCGTCGCTCGCCAGCGCGACGCGCACCGTGGTCAAGATCGGCTCGTCGCTCCTCACCGAGCCCGCGACAGGTGCGCTCAACGAAGCCTGGCTGGATGGTCTCGCCCGCGACGTCGCCGGGCTCCGCGAGCGCGGCAAGGACGTGCTGATCGTCTCCTCCGGGGCGATCGCAATCGGGCGCCGTCACCTCGGGCTCGCGGCGGAGACCCTCAGGCTCGAAGAGATGCAGGCGGCGGCGGCCTGCGGGCAGATAAGATTGGCGCACGCCTACCAGTCGGCGCTCGCCCGCCACGGGATCGGGGTGGCGCAGATCTTGCTGACCCATGAGGATACCGAGGCGCGGCGGCGTTATCTCAACGCGCGCAGCACCATCAACACCCTGCTCTCCCTCAGCACCGTTCCCGTGATCAACGAGAACGACACCGTCGCCACCAACGAGATTCGCTTCGGCGACAATGACCGGCTCGCGGCCCGTGTCGCCGTGATGATGAGCGCGGACCTGCTGGTTCTGCTCTCCGATGTCGATGGCCTCTACGAATCCGACCCGCGGCACGACGCGCACGCCCGCTGGGTTCCCGCGGTCGAGCGCATCACGCCGGAGATCGAGGCGATGGCTGGCAGCATCGGCACGCCGTCCGCCGCCGGCGGGATGGTGACAAAGATCGCCGCCGCCAAGCACGCGATGGCGGCAGGCTGCCACATGGTGATCGCGAAGGGCGCGGTCCAGCGCCCGCTTGCCGCGCTGGAAGCAGGCGCCCGCTCGACCTGGTTCGTCTCCACCGCGACGCCGCGGGCGGCCCGCAAGAGTTGGATCGCGAGCGCGCTCGAGCCGCGCGGCACGCTCGTTATCGACGAAGGGGCCCGCAGGGCGTTGGCTCAGGGCCGAAGCCTGCTGCCGGCCGGCGTGAAAGCGGTGGAAGGCGCGTTCGAGCGCGGCGATGCGGTGGCCATCAGGGTCGAGCAGGGAGGCGAGGCCGGCCGCGGCCTGGTCGCCTATTCCGCCGCCGACGCGCGCCGCATCGTCGGCCACAAATCCCGTGAAATAGAGCGTATCCTCGGCTACCGTGGCCGCGCCGAGATGATCCACCGCGACGATCTCGTGCTCGACGAGGAGCAACGACCGTGAGCATGGCCGAGGCGGCGCGGAGCCGCGAGACCGAACGCGACATCGCAGCCGAGATGGCCGCGCTCGGCGCGGACGCCACCGCTGCGGCGCAGGCGCTCGCCGCGTCATCTGCCGAAACGAGGCGGCGCGCGCTCCGGGCGGCTGCGGCAGCCATCCGCGACGACGCGGCGGCGATTCTGGAGGCCAACGCAGCCGATATGGCGGCTGCGCGGGAGTCGGGGCTGAGCGGCGCCCTGCTCGATCGCCTCGCCCTCGACCCCGGCCGCGTCGAAGCGATGGCGGCGGGTGTCGAGCAGGTGGCCGCCCTGGACGACCCGCTCGGCCGCCTGCTGGGCGAATGGGAGCGGCCCAACGGGCTTCGAATCCGCCGGGTTTCGGTGCCGATCGGCGTCATCGGGATCATTTACGAATCGCGGCCCAACGTCACCTCGGACGCCGGCGCTCTCTGCCTTATGGCGGGGAATGCGGCGATCCTGCGCGGCGGCTCGGAGAGTTACCATTCGTCGCGCGCCATCGCCGCGGCGCTGCGCGCGGCGCTGGTGGAGACCGGATTGCCGGCGGGGTGCATCCAGCTCGTGCCGACGACAGACCGCGCGGCCGTGGGCATCCTGCTCACCATGGACGACGTGCTGGACCTGATCGTGCCCCGCGGCGGTCGTTCGCTGATCGAGCGGGTGCTTGCGGAGAGCCGGGTGCCGGTGATGGCCCACCTGGACGGCAACTGCCATGTGTACGTGCACGCCGCCGCCGATCCCGAGAAGGCGCGCGATGTCACCTTCAACGCCAAGATGCGGCGGACCGGCATCTGCGGCGCGGCGGAGACGCTGCTCGTGGACGCCGCCGTGGAAGACGCGCTGCCTGCGATCCTCGAGCCGCTGTTCGAGGCCGGCTGCGAGATACGCGGCGATGCACGGGTGCAGGCGCTCGATTCGCGCGTCGTGCCAGCCAACGCCGCCGATTGGGGCACCGAATATCTCGACGCGATCATCTCGGTCGCGCTGGTGGATGGGCTCGAAGCGGCGATCGCCCATGTGAACGAGCACGGCTCCCACCACACCGACGCCATCATCACGGAAAACTCCGCTGCCGCCGAGCGCTTCATGGAAGGTGTGGACAGCGGGATCGTGCTGCACAACGCCTCGACACAATTCGCCGACGGCGGCGAGTTCGGCATGGGAGCAGAGATCGGCATCTCCACGGGCAAGCTCCACGCCCGCGGGCCGGTGGGCGTGGAGCAGCTCACCACCTACAAGTACAAGGTGTACGGCACCGGACAGGTTCGCCCCTGACCACGCTCGTCCCCATGCGCCGCCGGCGATCGCGGCCGATGGCCGGCGATGCACAGCGAACACAGCTGCCGGGCCGCAAGATCGGCCTGCTCGGCGGCTCTTTCAATCCAGCCCATGAGGGCCACCGGCACATCAGCCTGCTCGCCCTCAAGCGGCTCGGCCTGCACGAGGTGTGGTGGCTGGTCTCGCCTCAGAACCCGCTCAAGCCTCGTGCCGGGATGGCAGCGTTCGACGAACGTCTCGCCGCGGCGAAGTCCGCAACCGGGGACCGCAGGCTCCGCGTGAGCGATATCGAACGCCGCCTCGGCAGCTGCTATTCGGTGGATACGGTGGCGCGGCTCAGGCAGTGCTTCCCGCGGCACCGGCTGGTCTGGATCATCGGCGCCGACAACCTGCCGACGCTCGCGGAATGGCGGCGCTGGCCCGCGCTCTTCCAAGCACTACCCGTTGCGGTCGTCGACCGCTGGCCTTACTCTCGCTATGCCAGTGTGGTTAAGCCTGCGAAACGCTTCGCACGCCGAAGAATGGCGGAACGCCGCGCGCGAGGGCTCGTGCGGTGCAAACCGCCCGCCTGGATTGTGATTCATGGTCCGCTGCATCCCGCTTCGGCGACAGCGTTGCGCGCCGCCAGCGGCACGGCGGGCCGATAAGGGGAGGCTGGAGGAACACCATAACGATACCGAACCAACCTGTTAGGTCCAGTCGCCGGGAGTCGGGCAGGGCCGGCACCGAGGCGCTTCACCGAACCGTCGCCGGCGCGCTCGCCGACGCCAAGGCGGAAAACATCGTCACCATCGACCTCGAGGGCAAGACCTCGATCGCCGACCTCATGGTCATCGCCAGCGGACGATCGAAACGCCATGTCGATGCGGTCGCGGAGCGGCTCCTGAAACAGCTCAAGGACGACGGCACACCGACGCTCGCGACGGAAGGCCGCGAGAACGCGGACTGGGTGCTGATCGATGCCGGCGACATCATCGTGCATGTCTTCCGGCCCGAGATCCGCTCTCTCTACAACCTCGAGAAGATGTGGTCCGTCGAGGCCATCGGCGCGGCCGATGAGCTGGCGCTTGCCGACGGCGACTAACGGCGCGGCCTCGCAGGCCCTTTAGCCGGAGCAGAGGAGCGCCACCCGCCGATGCGCCTTGTCGTGGCGGCAGTCGGGCGCGGCCGGGACGATCCGGCGCAGCAGCTCTTCGAGAACTACCGCCATCGCCTGCCCTGGCCGCTAGAGCTGCGTGAGGTCCGGGCCGGCGGCGGTGGCGATGCCGGGCGCGAACGCGAGGCGGCGGCGGCGCTGAAGGGGCTTCCGGAAGGCGCCTATGTCGTGGCGCTGGACGGCACCGGCAAGGCGCTTACCAGCGAGGCGTTCGCCGCGCGGCTCGCGCGCATCCGGGACGATGGCGTGGCCGTCGTGGCGTTCCTGATCGGGGGCGCCGACGGGCATGGGGCCCCTGCCCTCGCGCGTGCCGACTTGGTTCTTTCGCTTGGGCCGATGACGTGGCCGCATCTGCTCGTTCGCGCGATGCTGGCGGAGCAGCTCTGGCGTGCGGCCAGCATCCTCTCCGGCCACCCCTACCACCGCGGGTGAGCGACGGCAGGGCTGCTTAGCGCGTCGGGACCGGCGTGCCCGTGGAGTAGTCGTAAAAACCCTTGCCGGTCTTGAGGCCGAGCCAGCCGGCCTCGACATATTTCGCGAGCAGCGGGCAGGGCCGGTACTTGCTGTCGGCCAGGCCCTCGTAGAGCATCTGCATGATGGAGTGGCAGGTGTCGAGGCCGATGAAATCCGCGAGCTCCAGCGGCCCCATGCGGTGATGGGCGCCGAGTTTCATCGCCGTGTCGATTGCCTTCACGGTGCCGACGCCTTCGTAGAGCGCATAGATCGCCTCGTTGACCATCGGCATGAGGATGCGGTTCACGATGAAGGCCGGGAAGTCCTCGGCCATGGCCGAGATCTTGCCCATGCGCTCGGTGACCTTGCGCGCGGTCTCGTAGGTTTCTTCCTCGGTGGCGATGCCGCGCACCAGCTCCACCAGCTCCATCATCGGCACCGGGTTCATGAAGTGCATACCCATGAACTTGCCGGGCCGGTCGGTGCTCGCCGCGAGGCGGGTGACGGGCAATGACGAAGTGTTGGTGCAGATGATGGTGTGCTCGGGCAACGCACCACGCAACGCAACGAAGATTTCCTTCTTGACGGCCTCGTCCTCGACGACGGCCTCGATCACCAGGTCGACATCCTTGATGCCATCGAGGCCGACCGCAGTCGCGATCCGCCCCAGCGCCGCCGCCTGCTGCTCGTCGGTGATCGCGCCTCGGCGCGCCTGGCGACCGAGATTGGTGCGGATGATCCCCAGCGCCGCGTCGAGCTCGGCCTGACCGAGATCGCTCAGCACCACCTGGTAGCCGGCCAGCGCGGCGACATGGGCGATGCCGCTCCCCATGCGGCCCGCTCCGATGATCCCTATCGATTGCACCATGGCCGCGGATCAGACCTTGGAGATGCCCTGGCGATCCAGCTCTTCGGCAAGTGCCGGCAGAGCCTTGAACAGATCGGCCACGAGGCCAAAATCGGCGATCTGGAAAATCGGCGCCTCTTCGTCCTTGTTGATGGCGCAGATCACCCGGCTGTCCTTCATCCCGGCGAGGTGCTGGATCGCGCCGGAAATTCCCACCGCGATGTAGAGGTCTGGTGCCACCACCTTGCCGGTCTGCCCGACCTGGAAGTCGTTGGGCACGTAGCCGGCATCGACCGCCGCACGCGAGGCGCCGACGGCCGCGCCCAATCGGTCCGCCACGGCCTCGATCAGCGGGAAGTTCTCGCCGCTCTGCATCCCGCGCCCGCCCGAGATCACGATGCCCGCGCTGGTGAGCTCCGGGCGGTCCGACTTGCTCAGCTCGTGGCGGACGAAGCGGACCAGCCCCTGGTCGCCGGCGCCCGCGACCGCCTCGATAGGCGCGCTACCGCCCTCGGCCGGGGCCGCGTCGAACGCAGTTGTGCGCACGGTCACCACCTTGCGTGCGTCGGTGCTCTCCACGGTCGCGAGCGCGTTGCCCGCATAGGTCGGGCGCACGAAGACGCTCTCGGAAACGATTTCGATGATCTCGGAGACCTGGGCCACGTCGAGCAGAGCGGCGACGCGCGGCATGACGTTCTTGCCGAAGGTCGTGGCCGATGCGATCAGATGGCTGTAGCTCTCGGCGAGGCCGACGACCAAGGGCGCCAGGTTCTCGGCAATGCCGTGCTCGTAGGCCGCATCGTCGGCGTGCAGCACCTTGGCGACCCCGGGAACCTGCGCCGCGGCCTCGGCCACCGGCCCGGCGCCGGAGCCCGCAACCAGCACGTGGACCTCGCCACCCAGCGCCTGCGCCGCCGTGACCGCGTTGAGGCTCGGCCGCTTCAGCTCGGCATTGTCGTGCTCGGCGAGAACGAGGACGCTCATCCGACTACCCTCACCCGATCACCTTGGCGTCGTCGCGCAGCTTCGCGACGAGTTCCGACACGTCCGCCACCTTGATCCCCGCCTCGCGTTTGGGCGGCTCCTCCACCTTGTGAACCGCGAGCCGCGGGCTGATGTCCACGCCGAGCGCATCCGCCTCCCGCCGGTCGATCGGCTTCTTCTTGGCCTTCATGATGTTGGGAAGCGAGGCGTAGCGCGGCTCGTTGAGCCTGAGGTCGGTGGTGACCACCGCCGGAAGATTGACGTTGAGGGTCTCGAGCCCGCCGTCGATCTCGCGGGTCACGTCCGCGGTCCCGTCCTTGAATACGATCTCGGACGCGAAGGTCGCCTGCGGCCAGCCGAGCAGCGCCGCCAGCATCTGGCCGGTCTGGTTACTGTCGTCGTCAATGGCCTGCTTGCCCAGGATGACGAGGCCCGGCTGCTCCTCGTCCGTGATCACCTTCAAGAGACGCGCCACGGCGAGCGGCTGCAGCTCCGCTTCGGTCACGATATGGACGGCGCGATCCGCGCCCATGGCGAGCGCCGTGCGCAGCGTCTCCTGCGCCTTGTCGGCGCCAGCGGAGACGGCAACCACCTCGTCGGCGCTACCGGCCTCCTTCATTCGCACGGCTTCCTCGATGGCGATCTCGCAGAACGGGTTCATCGCCATCTTCACGTTCGCGGTCTCCACCCCGGTCTGGTCCGACTTCACCCGGACCTTCACGTTGGGGTCGATCGTGCGCTTGACCGCGACCAGGACCTTCATGGGCATTCCCGCTGGGCGGCTAGGCAAGGCCGCCGGTGCGCTGCCGCGGACTCCCCGCCGCGCGCGGCCGCACACTATGACTGGGCTGAATTCCTGTCAACGCCAGCCCCTCGGTATGCAGCCCCGGTATGCTGCCTCGCTGGACGCTGCCGCCGGTCGCGCGTAGAAATGGCCTCGTTCCGCCGGGGGCGGCGGAGCGTGCACGCTTCGACGAGGGGAGGCAACGCTGTCGATCGCCGTCGGCCTCGGGCTTCATACGTTCCCGTTCTCGGGCGCACGTGCCTTCTGGCGCTGGGTCGATCTCTGCGAAGAGGGCGGGGTCGATTCGCTCTGGCAGACCGACCGCCTCGTCTCGGAGGAGCCCTTCCTCGAGGTGATGAGCGTGATGGCGGCGCTCGCCGGCCGGACCGAGCGCATCAAATTCGGCATGAACGTCGCCTCGGTCGGGCTGCGCGACCCCCTTCTGCTCGCCAAGCAGTGCGCCACCATCGACGTGCTGAGCGACGGGCGACTGCTGCCGGCCTTCGGCATCGGCGCGATCCGCGCGCCGGACTGGGCGGCGACCGGCACCGACACGGCGGGCCGCGGAAGACGTACCGACGAAGGACTGGAGCTCATCGCCCGGCTCTGGACAGAGGACTCGGTCGATTTCGACGGCGAGTTCTACTGCTACTCGGGGGCGAGGATCGAACCCAAGCCGGTGCAGAAGGTGCTGCCGCTCTGGCTCGGCGGCTCGAGCAAGCCGGCGATCCGGCGCACGGCGCGCTTAGGTACCGGCTGGCTGGCCGGGCTGGAGACACCCGCGCAGGTGGCCCCCGCCATCGCCGGGATCAAGGAAGCGCTCACCGAGACGGGGCGGCGCATCGATGCCGACCATTACGGCGCGAGCTTCGACTTCCGCTTCGGCAGCTGGGAGGAACCCCTCATGCAGCGGGTCGCCGAGGCCTACGCGGCGCGCTTCCAACGCGATCCGAAGGGCGGCGTCGTCGCCGGCGACAGCGCGGCCATCATGCAACGGATCGAGGAGTTCGTCGCGGCCGGCGCGTCGAAGTTCGTGCTCAGGCCGATCGGCGGCGATGACGACGACATTCTCGACCAGACGCGCCGCCTGATCGAGGAGGTGCAGCCCGCGGTGGAGGCGTTGAACCGCCGGGTGGACGCCGCATGACGCCGACATGACCCCCCTCGCCGTCGACCAGGCGGTCGCGCTCTACGTTGCAGCGCGGCACCGTCGGCAGCGGATCGCGGTGCTGCCCGAGGACTGCCGTCCGGCCACCCTCGACGAGGCCTATTCGGTCCAGGCCGTGCTGAACCAGCGGCTCGGCGATACGCACGGTGCTGTCTGCGGCCGCAAGATCGGCTGCACCACGCCGGTGATGCAGCGCTATCTGGAGATCGCCCATCCCTGCGCCGGCGCGCTCTACGAGCAGCGGACGCACGCAGCGCCGGCGACGGTGGCCTATGCCGACCACTGGCGGCCCGGCGTCGAGTGCGAGATCGCGGTGAGGCTGAGCCAACCGCTGCCGGTAGACGCGGCGCCCTTCGACCGCGCTGCCGTCGCCGCCGCCGTCGAGGCCTGCATGGCGGCCATCGAGATCGTGGATGACCGCTATGAGGACTTCCGCGCCCTTGACACGCCAACGCTCATCGCCGACGACTTTTTCAGCGCCGGCGCCGTGATCGGCCCGGCCGTCACCGCGTGGCGCGACGTCGACCTCGCGGCGGCGGGCGGTGTCATGACGATAAACGGCACGCAGGTGGGCGCCGGCACCGGCGCCGACGTGATGGGCCACCCCTTCGAAGCGCTGACCTGGCTCGCGAACCACGCCGCCGCCAGCGGGCGGCCGCTCGCAGCCGGCGATGTGGTGCTGACCGGCAGCGTGGTCGAGACCAAGTGGGTCGAGCCCGGCGATTCGGTCCACGTTGCGATCGAGGGTTTGGGCGAGGCCAGCGTCACGTTTGCGCGATGAGGCGCCGCGCCGGACCCGGCGCGTTGACAGGGGCGCCGCGAAGGGCCTGAATCGAGCGACCGCCACCACGGCCTGCGAAGCGAGGCCGGGCAAGAGAGGACGAACATCATGACCAAGCTGCCGCTGACCGCCGGCGCCGCCGCTGCGGCGCTCCTGGCCGCGACCACGGCCTTCGCCGAGGAAGAGGCCGTCGTCAACGTCTACAACTGGTCGGACTACATCGACGAGGAGATCCTCACCGAATTCGAGGCCGAGACCGGGATCAAGGTCGTCTACGACGTCTTCGATTCCAACAACATCCTGGAGACCAAGCTGCTCACCGGCAGCACGGGCTACGACGTCGTGGTGCCGAGCGGCACCTTCCTCGCGCGCCAGATCCAGGCGGGCATCTTCCGGCAGCTCGACAAGAGCAAGCTCGCCAACATTGGCAATCTGGACGAGACGATCATGACGGTCGTGAGCCAGTGGGACCCGGGGAACAGCTACGCCATCAACTACATGTGGGGCACCACCGGCTTCGGCTACAACTCCGAGAAGATCGCCGAGCGCGCGCCCGACGCGCCCACCGGCTCCTGGGGCATGCTCTTCGACCCCGACGTGGTCTCGCAGTTCGCCGATTGCGGAGTCTACATGATGGACGAGCCGGACGAGGTGGTTCCGGCCGTGCTCAACTATATCGGCGAGGACCCCAACAGCCACGACACCGACGTGATCGCCAAGGTCGAGCCAGTGCTGCTGGCAATCCGGCCGCACATCCGCCGCTTCCACAACTCGGCCCAGATCAACGATCTCGCGAACGGCGATATCTGCCTCACCATGGGCTGGTCGGGCGACATGCTGCAGGCTCGCGACCGCGCCTGGGAGGCCGAGAACAATGTCGAGATCGCCTATGTGATTCCGGACGAGGGCGCGCTGTCATGGTTCGACATGATGGCGATCCCGGCGGACGCGCCGCATCCAGACAACGCGCACAAGTTCATCGACTACATCATGCGGCCCGACGTGATCGCAAAGGCGTCGAACTACGTCTACTACGCCAACGGGAACGCCGCCTCGACGCCGCTCTTGGACGCGGAGATCACCGAGGACCCCGGCATCTACCCGACGGATGAGGCACGGAAAGGGCTCTATGTGACCAACCCCTATCCGCCCAAGGTGCAGCGCTTCATCACCCGGATGTGGACCAGCATCAAGGGCGCGCAGTAGGCACGACGACGGCACCGCACGGGCGCGGCACCCGTGAACCGGCGGCCTGAGCACGCCGGGGGAGAGGCTTCGCCTGCCCCCGGCGGCGAGGGCGTGTTTCTTCGCATCGAGGGCATCAGCAAGCGCTTCGGTAGCGTTGTCGCGGTCGACGATGTCTCTCTCGACATCGAGCAGGGCGAGTTCTTCGCCCTGCTCGGCCCGTCGGGCTGCGGCAAGACCACGCTGCTTCGCATTCTCGCGGGCTTCGAGACGCCGAACGCCGGCGCCCTCCTGCTCGACGGCATGGACCTCGCCGCGCTGCCGCCCTATCGGCGGCCGGTCAACATGATGTTCCAGTCCTACGCGCTCTTTCCCCACATGACTGTTGCCGGCAACGTCGCCTTCGGCCTCCGCCAGGACCGGGTGCCGAGGGCCGAGATCGCGGCGCGGGTGGAGGAGGTGCTGGCGCTGGTGGAGCTCTCCGCGCTCACCCGGCGCAAGCCGCATCAGCTCTCCGGCGGCCAGCGCCAGCGCGTGGCGCTCGCCCGCAGCCTGGTCAAGCGGCCCAAGCTCTTGCTGCTCGACGAGCCGCTTGCTGCATTGGACAAGAAGCTCCGCGAGCAGACCCAGTTCGAGCTCATGGAGATCCAGCAACGCGTCGGCATCACCTTCGTGATCGTGACGCACGATCAGGACGAGGCGATGACCGTCGCCGACCGGATTGCGGTGATGGAGGCAGGCCACATCGCCCAGGTGGACACACCTTCCGCGATCTATGAGGCGCCGCGCTCCCGCTACGTGGCCGAGTTCATCGGCGACGTGAACATCTTCGAGGGGCACGCCAGGGCCCTGAATGGCAGCGACATCGTGGTCGATCAAGCCGACGCGCCGGCAGGGCTCGCGGCCCCTGCGCGCGCCGACGGCCCCACAGCAGGCGAGTCCGTGCTGCTGGCCGTGCGGCCCGAGAAGATCGAGATCGCCCCCAGCCCGTCGCCGCACGGCACCGCCAACGCCATGGCGGGCGAGGTGACCGAGATCGCCTATCTGGGCAGCGTTTCCACATACCGGGTGCGCCTCGACAGCGGCAAGACGGTGTTTTCCACCCAGACCAACCGGCTCCGCCACGGCGGCGCGGCCATCGACCGGGGCGCGCGCGTTCATCTCTCCTGGCCGGTCGAGGCGAGCATCCTGCTCCGGTCATGACCGTTGAGCGCGAACGCCGCACGCCGGCGCGCGCATGGGGGCTGCTCGGGCGCGGCTCGGTGATCGCGAGCCCCTATGTGTGGCTGCTCTTCTTCTTCCTCGTTCCCTTCGCGATCGTGCTCAAGATCAGCGTGGCCGAGATCCAACTCGCCATCCCGCCCTATACGCCGCTCTTCGCCTGGCCCGAGGGCGGCTCCTTCGAGCTCTTCGCCGTCGGCGACAACTACCGGCTGCTAATCGAGGACAGCCTCTATATCCGCGCCTACGCGAACAGCCTCAAGATTGCGGCGCTCTCGACAGCGTTCGCGCTGCTGGTGGGCTTCCCCATCGCCTACGCCATGGCCCGCGCGCCCCGCGCCTGGCAGGCGACCCTGGTGATGCTGATGATCCTGCCCTTCTGGACCTCCTTCCTGATCCGGGTCTACGCCTGGATCGGGATCCTGAAGAACGAGGGGATGCTGAACGGAGTGCTGCGCTGGATCGGGGTGATCGACGAGCCGCTGATCATCCTCAACACCGACATCGCGGTCTACATCGGCATCGTTTACTCGTACCTGCCGTTCATGGTCCTGCCGCTCTACGCCAACCTGGTGCGGATGGACCGCTCGCTGCTGGAGGCCGCGGCAGACCTCGGCTGCCGCCCGGCCGGCGCCTTCTGGAAGATCACAGTGCCGCTGGCGAGGCCCGGCATCGTCGCCGGCTGCTTCCTGGTGTTCATTCCGGCCGTCGGCGAATTCGTGATCCCCGACCTGCTCGGCGGCTCCGGCACGCTGATGATCGGGCGGATGCTCTGGACCGAGTTCTTCAGAAACCGCGACTGGCCCGTGGCCTCTGCGGTTGCCGTGATCCTGCTTCTGGTGCTGATCGTGCCCATCGTGCTGTTCCAGCGCCACCAGCAGTCCCAGCGGGAGCGAGAGGCCTGATGCGGCGGGGGCTCAGCGGGATCAATCTGGCGGCGCTCACACTGGGCTTCGCCTTCCTCTACATCCCGATCCTCCTGCTCATCATCTATTCCTTCAACGAATCCAAGCTTGTGACGGTGTGGGCGGGGTTCTCCACCAAGTGGTACGTCGCGATGGTGGAGAACGCGCGGTTGCTCGACGCCGCCTGGATGACGCTGAAGGTCGCCGTCGTCTCGTCCACCGTGGCGCTGGTGCTCGGCACTCTCGCGGGGCTCGCGCTCGCCCGGCTCGGGCGCTTCCCCGGCCGCACGCTGTTCTCGGGCATGGTCTACGCGCCGCTGGTCATGCCCGAGGTCATCACCGGCCTTTCGATGCTGCTGCTCTTCGTCGCGCTCTCCTGGTCGCGCGGTTACTGGACCGTAACGGTGGCCCACATCACCTTCTCGATGGCCTACGTGGCGGTGGTGGTGCAATCGCGCCTGCTCACCATGGACCGCTCGCTGGAAGAAGCCGCGATGGACCTGGGCGCGCCGCCGGTCAAGACCTTCTTCGCCGTCACCCTGCCGATCATCAGCCCGGCGTTGGTTGCCGGCTGGCTCCTGGCCTTCACGCTCTCGCTCGACGATCTGGTGATCGCGTCGTTCACCAGCGGCCCCGGCTCGACGACGCTGCCGATGAAGATCTACTCGCAGGTGCGCTTGGGCGTGACACCGGAGATCAACGCCGTCTCCACGGTGCTGGTGGGCGTCGTCTCCATCGGCGTGATCGCCGCGAGCCTCATCAACAAGCGCGCCATGGTCATCCGCGAGCGGGAGGCGCAGACCGCGACGTAACGGTCGCGGCCCCTGCCCTCACAACCTGTCGCGGAGCGCGCCGTAGGTGAGCGCGAGCGCAAGCGTCGGCCAGCGCAGGGACTTCCCGCCGGGGAAGGAGCTCTGCGGCAGCCGGGCAAAGACATCGAAACGCTCGAGCGTGCCGGCGATGGCCTCGGCGATCAGAGCGCCGCCAAGCGTCGCGAGCGCCACGCCGTGGCCGGAATAGCCTTGCGCGTAGTAGAGCCCGCCCTCGAGCCGGCCGATGCTGGGCATCCGGCTCCGGGTGATGGCGAGGGTGCCGCCCCAGGCATGGTCGATGCGCACATCGGCAAGCTGGGGGAAGATGCGCAGCATGTAGCGCCGCACGAAGGGGCCAGGATCGGCGGTCATCCGGCGGCCTGCGCTCTCCCCACCGCCGAAGAGAAGCCTCCCGTCGGCCGAGAGCCGGAAATAGTTCACCACGAAGCGCGTATCGACGACGGCGATGTCGTGGGGAATCAGCGCCCGCGCGCGCGCTTCGCCCAAGGGTTCGGTGGCCAGGATGAAGTTGTTGATCGGCATCATGCGACCCCCCATGCCGGGGTCCAGCGCATCTAGATAGCCGTTGCAGGCAAGCACGACCGCATCCGCCGTGATCGTGTGCGCTCGGGCCTCGACCGTGCAGGGCGAGCCGGAGGCGAGGCCGCTGACAGGCGTCCCCTCGCGGATATCCACGCCTGCCTCTGCCGCCGCCTGGGCGAGGCCGCGCGCATAATCCAGCGGATGAAGGTGGCCCGCGCCCTTATCGAGAATGCCGCCGTGAAACCCCTCCGCCGCCACCTCCGCGCGGAGAGCCGCGCGGTCGAGCACGTCGACCTCGTCGTAGCCGTAGCGGGCGCGAAGGTGCGCCGCCTCCCGCGTCAACGCGCGCGCGTGGCGCGGGCGGTGCGCGGCGATGGCAATTCCGGGTTTCAGGTCGCACGCGATCCCGTGCCGGGCGATGCGGGTGTGCACCAGCGCCTTCGCCTCCTCGGCAAGCGACCAGAGGAGCCGCGCCCGGTCTTGGCCAAGCTCCCGCTCCAGGGTGGACTGATCGCGCCGATGCCCGCTGCCGAGCTGCCCGCCGTTGCGGCCGGAAGCGCCGTTGCCGATGCGCCGCGCCTCCAACAGGAGGGGGCGATAGCCGCGCTCGGCGAGATGGAGCGCGCAGGAAAGCCCCGTGTAGCCGCCGCCGATGACGCAGACATCCGCGCGCTTATCGCCGTCTAGCGCTGGCCAGGCCGGGTTCGTCCGCGCGCTTGCCTCGTACCAGGTGGGCGCCGCGCCGTCGTGCTGCGCGTAGCGGCCGGCTCGGCTCATCACACGGCGAGGAGGAGGAACTTGCGCTCCCAGGAGCTCACGACGCGCGAATAGGCGTCGTACTCGGCCTGCACCACTTCGGTGAAGCCCCTGACGAAGCGCTCGCCGAACATGGCGTGGGCTTCGTCCGAGGACTCGAACTGCTCGAGCGCGGTCCTGAGGTCGAGCGGCAGGGTCTCGAAGGCGCCGGTCTCTTCGCCTTCGACCGGGGGCGAGGGCTCCAGCGCCTTGGTTATGCCGAGATAGCCGGCAGCGAGCGTGGCGGCGATGGTGAGGTAGGGGTTCGTGTCGGAGCCCGGCAGGCGGTTCTCGACCCGGCGGTTCCGGGGCGGCGCGTCCGGCACACGCAGGCCCGCGATGCGGTTGTCGTAACCCCAGCCGACGTTGAACGGCTTGCTCGCGCCGAAGCGAAGCCTGCGGAACGAGTTGACGTTGGGTGCCATGAGCGGCGTGAAGGCCGGCAGAAAGCGCTGCAGGCCGCCGAGGTAGTGGCGGAACGCCGCCGACTCAGCCCCGTCTTCGTCGGAAAAGAGCGGCCGACGCTCCGCGCCCTCGTAGACCGACTGGTGCACGTGCATGGCGCTGCCCGGCTCGCCCTGCATCGGCTTCGCCATGAAGGTGGCGTAGAAGCCGTGGCGCAGGGCGGTCTGGCGCACCGTGCGCTTGAAGACAAACACCTGGTCGGCGAGACGGAGCGCCTCGCCGTGGCGGAAGTTGATCTCCACCTGCCCGGCCCCGCTCTCGTGGTTGAGCGTGTCGATATCGAGTTCCTGGGCCTCGCAATAGTCGTAGAGGTCCTCGAAGAAGGGGTCGAACTCGTTGACCGCGTCGATGCCGAACTCCTGGCGCCCGGCCTCGCGCCGGCCCGAGGCGCCGATGGGCGGCTTGAGCGGCTGGTCCGGGTCGGTGTTCTTCTCGACCAGGTAGAACTCGATCTCCGGTGCGATGACCGGGTGCCAGCCGCGCTCGACGTAACGTTCCAGCAAGCTCGCGAGCACGCGGCGTGAGTAGAACGGCGAATGCCCGCCGTCCCGCAGCACGCAATCGGCGATCACCTGGGCGGTGGGCTCGTTGTACCAGGGCACGAGGGTGAGCGTCGCCGGGTCCGGCTCCAGCACGAAATCGCTGTCGCTCACGTCGATGGAGACGGCGCCCGGCGGCGGGAAGTCGCCGGTGAGCGTATGGACCAGGACGTTCTTCGGCAGGCGGTGTTGGCCGCCGGCGAGGCCCTCGATGAACTTGTCGGTGGGCAGAATCTTGCCGCGCGCCACGCCTGCGAGGTCGGGCACGATGCACTCGACCTCGACGATGCTCCGCTCTCTGAGCCAGGCCTCGATCGCCCGGTGGTCGTCGCTCATGCGCGCTTCTCCACGCTCCCTATGTGGGTGCACTCACGACCCAATTCTAGCGCTCGCTGCGGTCGCCGAAGAGCATCGTGACGTTGATGCGCCGGTTCTCGTAGCCGGGGCGGAAATCCAAATCGTCGGTGTGGTGGAAGAGGTCTGAATCGAAGATCACCACGCGGTTCCGCCGATAGGGCACCGCCACCGGCTCGCCGCCCGCGTCTGCGAGAAACTTCGCCATGCGGGCGCTGTCGGCATTGTAGGTGCGGAACGCCCAGTCCGAGGGGGCATGCGCCTTGTGGATCACGAGGCCGCCGGAGTCTGGATTCCGGTTCGCCTCATCGGGAGTCACCCAGAAGTTCACGTTGACCGCGGCGAAGTCGGCATGGGTGGCGATCCCCTGCAGTCTCGAATCGTACTTGTAGGCCCAGAGCTGCTCCAACCGACGGGATCGGAAGATGCCGGGTAAGCACGAACGAAGCTCGTCCGCGATCTGAAGCGCGAGCGCGGTGGCGAAGCCATCCACCAGATAGGCGCCGAGGTAGCCGCGCTTCACCTGGTACCAGACCGTGGCGTCGAGGCAGAAGCGCCAAAGCCGGTCAAGCGCGTCCTGGGTCAGAAAATCGTCGACGACCACCAGATTGGGCGCGCTTTCCCGATAGGCGCTCTCGATGGCGGAGGCGTCGAGGTCGGGATTGACGGCGGCGTCGGTCGCAGCCGGGGCTTGTGGGAGGTGGAGCGGGCGGTTGTAGGCCGCCGCGATGCGCCGCCAGTCCGGGGCTTCCAGGGCGACCGGCGCCTCCGGCGGGGCGTCGGCGGGCAGTGCTGCAAGAATCTTCTCGTAAGCCTCGGCGACCCTTTCGAAAGACGCGTCGATCCGGCCCTCGCCGCAGAGCCAGCGGATCTGCTCGGCGTCGTGCTGCAGCTTGAACGGCGCAACGGGAACCGCCGGCCGCTCCTCTCGCCGCTGCGTCAGCACGTCGGGCGCGAGAGGCGAGCCGTGGCGCAGCGTTGCCGCGTCGCCGAAGCAGGCGAGCGCTGCGGGCGCGTCGCCGCGGGCCGCATGGACCATACCGAGATTGGCGCGGTAGGTCGCGCGATCCGGTTTCAGCGCCAGCGCGCGCTCCAGGCTTGCGATCGCTTCGTCCTTGCGTCCCAGGCGCTTGAGGGCGTTGCCGAGATTGGCGTGCGCTGCCGCGTGTTCGGGGTCGAGGGCGATCGCCTGGCGATAGGCGGCCTCCGCCTCCTCCACACGGTGGATGTCCTGCAGCACATTGCCGAGATTGGCGTGTGCCACTGCGTGCTGCGGGTCGAGTTCGATGGCGCGGCGGAGGCTCGCTTCCGCCTCCTCCAGCGCGCCGGATTCGCGGAGCGCGTTGCCGAGGTCGGAATGGGCGCTCGCGGAACCCTCGTCCGCCGCGGCCGCCTGCTTGAGGACTTCTACCGCCTCCTCGGCCCGGCCGAGGTCCAGCAGCGCGCGGCCAAACTCAAAGAGCGCCGGCCCGTGATCGGGCCGGATCGAGAGCGCCTTGCGGAGCCACGCCACTGCGTCCGCCGGGCGGCCCGCGGCGCGCAACGCGTGGCCGAGATTGTAGCGGACGTTGGCATTGCCGGAGTCGAGCGCAGCGGCGCGACGGTAGTGCGCGACCGCCTCGTCGTGGCGGCCCAGGCCGTTCAGAGCATTGCCCAGATCGTTGAGGAAGCCGGCGTTGCGCGGCGCCCGGCGCGCGGCCTTGGTCAGCAGCGGCAGCGCCGTCTCCAACCGGCCCGTCTGGGCATGGAGCACGCCGAAGAGGTGCAGCGCATCCGGGTGGCCGGGTCGCTGCTGCAGGACCCTTTCGTAGAGCGCTGCCGCCGCCGCCGCCCGGCCCGCCCGATGATGGCCGAGCGCAGCCCGAAGGATGTCGTCGACAGGATCGGCGCCAGTCGGCACGGTGCCTGGGGCCCGCCCTCTTGCGCGCCGCCGCTCGCGTCGCGTCATTGCGCCCTCAAGGTGCCCTCAAGGGGCTGGGTGCACCTGCGGCTGGGCGGCCACTCACCCGCTCTGCGCAAGCAAGAGCCCGGAGGCGGCGTCGAAGAGCGTGATGCGGCTCGCGCGGAACGCGAGACCGACCCGGGCGCCGACGGTGACCGGCTCATGCACGTCGATGCTCGCCGCCACGTACTCGCGGTTGACCAAGAGCTCGTCGGCACCGTCGATGGCGATGAAGGCGATGATGACGCCACCGTAGGATTCGGTGAACTCGATCGTGCCGTCGACAATGCCCTCGCCGGGCGGTTGCAGCTTCACGTCCTCGGGCCGGACGCCGAGAACGATCGACGCGGAGCCCTCGGAGCTGACGCCCTCGAGCACGCGGCCGGCGACGGTGACCGTGCCCTCGTTCAGGGTGCCGCTCAGGAAGTTGATGCTGGGGCTGCCGATGAAGTCGGCGACGAACATGTTCGCCGGGCGCTCATAGATCGCGACCGGATCGGCGACCTGTTGCACTTCGCCCTTGTTGATCACGGCCACGCGGTCGGAGAGGATCAGCGCCTCGGCCTGGTCGTGGGTCACGTAAATCGTCGTGACCTTGTACGCCTGATGCAGGCGCTTGAGCTCGGTCCGCATGTGCTCGCGCAGCTTGAGGTCGAGATTGGAGAGCGGCTCGTCCATCAGGTAGCAGGCGGGACTCCGCACCATGGCGCGGCCGAGGGCGACGCGCTGGCGCTCGCCGCCCGAGAGCTTCGCCGGCTTGCGCTCGAGCAGCGGCTCGATGTTGAGAAGCTTCGCCGTCTCCCGCGCCTTCTCGTTGGCCTCGACTTTGGACATGCCCGCGACCGTGAGGCCGAGCGTCATGTTCTGCAGCGCGGTCATGTGGGGGTAGAGCGCGTAAGTCTGAAAGACCATCGCCACGTCCCTATCGCCGGGATCGACGTGGGTGACGTCGCGCTCGCCGATGGCAATGGAGCCCTCGGTCGGCTCCTCCAGCCCGGCGATCAGGCGGAGCGTCGTGGTCTTGCCGCATCCAGACGGCCCGAGCAGGGTCAGGAACTCGCCCTTGGCGATGTCGAGGTCGATCCCCCTGACGGCCTCGGTGCCGTCGCGAAAGCGCTTAACCAGTCCCCGGAGCGTGACGTTCATGGCGGCCCTATTTCACCGCGCCGAGCGCGAGGCCGCGCGCGATGTGTCGCTGGAGCAGGAACACGACGGCGATCATCGGCAATAGCTGTATCACCGCGCCGGCGCTGAGCGAACCCCACAGCACGTTGTAGAGGTCGATGGTCTTTTGCAGCGCAACCGGCATCGTCGTCGCCTTGTCGTAAGTGAGGAACAGCGCATAGAGGTACTCGTTCCAGCTGAAGACAAAGGTGAAGATGGCCGTCACCGCGATGCCGGGCGCCGCCATCGGCAGGATCAGGCGAAAGATGATCTGCAGCCAGCTCAGCCCGTCGAGCCGGGCTGCCTCCTCCACCTCCTTCGGCAAATCGAGCAGGAATCCCCGCAGAATCCAGACCGCGAACGGCAGACCGAAGGCGACATAGACGACGATCAGCACGATCTGCGTGTCGATCAGGGTGAACCAATTGGCCATCTTGAAATAGGGCAGCACGACGACCACGCCCGGCATGAATCGCAAGGAGAGGATGACAAGGGCCCAGGTATCGCCCCCCATGAGCCCCATGCGCGCGACGGCGTAGGCCGCAGGCAGCGCGAGAATCATCACGATCAACGTCGACACGCCGACCGTGATCAGGCTGTTCACGATCGCACGGTCGAAGCGGAAGCGGTCGAAGATCTCGACATAGTGCTCGCCGGTCGGCTCGAACGAATAGAACGTGGGCGTCTCGGCATTGATGACTTTGGTGGGCTTGACCGAGGTGAGCGCCACCCACGCCACTGGGATAAGCCACACGATGACGACGATCACCGCGAGCGCATTGATGGCCCGCATGTAGACGGACGACATCATGGCTGGTCGGCGGCGCGCGCCGCCTTCTCCGTTCGGTAGAGCGTATTGAGGAACAAGACGACGACTAGGTTGATCAGAATCAGGATGAGGAACCCGTAGGCCGCCATCAGGCCGAGATGGCCCTGCTCGAAGATGGTGTAGTCATAGACGCTGGCGAGCAGCGTCGACGATCCCGGCCCACCCCTTGTCATGATGAAGTTGAGATCGAAGATACGGATCGCATCCACCAGCCGGATCAGGATCACCACCATGATGACCGGGCGGATCAGCGGGATCACGATGCGCGTGTAGAAGGTGACGCCGCGCACCCGGTCGAGCCGCGCCGCCTCGGTGATCTCCGGCGAGATGCTCTGCATCCCTGCGAGCAGGATCAGAGCGATGAAGGGCGTCCACTGCCAGCAGTCGACGAGCATCAGCGTGGCGAGCGCGGTGTCCTTGTGCGAGATCCAGGTCCATTTCTCGAGGCCGAAGCCGGTGTTGAGGATCCAATTGGCGAGGCCCGAGACCGGCTCGAAGATGAAGCGCCAGGTGAGTCCCATGGCGATCGGCGAGATGAACACCGGAATGATGATGAGCGTGCGCAGCAGACCGGCGCCCTGCATCTTGCGATCGAGCAGCACGGCGAGGAAGAAGCCGAGCACCATCTGGATGGAGACGACGATAACGGCCCACATCACGGTGAGCCGGATGCTGTTCCAGAAGCGATGGTCCTCGAACAGATCGTTGTAGTTGCGCCAGCCGACGAAGCGCGCCACGTCCGGGTTGTAGAGCGGGTCGACCTTGAACGAGAGAGTTCCCGAGAAGGCCAGCGGGAAGATTGCGAGCGCCAGCAGGACCAGCACGCAGGGCGCGAGCAACATGTAAGCGGTGCGCCGCTGCTGGCGCGCCACCGCACCCGGCCGCAACGGCCGGGACGGCCCGGCCGCACGCGGCGGCCGGGCCTCAAGGCTGGCTACAGTCACGCCCGAGGTTCCGGGAAGACCCCGGCCTCACTCACTCAGGCGTAGTAGCCGCTGTCCTCCATGATGCGATGGACCCGCTTGCTATTGGCCTTCATCGCATCCTCGATGCTTTGCTCCTCGTTGACCGCGTCGGCCACCTCCTCGCCCATGGCACCCATGATGGCGTAGGCCTCCGGCACCGTCGGTGTGTTGACCACCGAAACCGGATAGGCCTTCATCAGGCCGACGAAGAAGGGCTTGCGGTCCGACCAGCGCTTGAGCGTCGAGACCCGCGAGAGCTGGCCGCCGGCACCCACGATCGCATCCGCGATGAGGGGGCTGCCGTCCAGATCCTCCCGATCGCCTGAGTTGAGGAACTTGATCCAGGCGAAGGCGGTCTCCCGATTGCCGCCGAAGGTCGGCATGAACTGGCCGAAGCCGCCGGCGAGCGCGCGGTGAGCGCCGTTGGGTCCGGTGCCTCGCGGCGAGAGATCCATGTGCCAATGCTCGTGCAGGTCGGTGTAAGACGCGTCGTTGAGCACCGCCGTGCCCCAGGTGAGCGGGCTGTAGAGCGCAGTGCCGGCGGCGAACACCCGGTTGACCTCGTCCTCGCCGGCGTTGGCGGCGACCGGGTGCGCGTATTTCTGGAGCTCGACCAGCACCTTCAGGGCCTGATAGGCCTCCTCGCTCTCCAGCGTCACCGTATAGTCCTTGTTCTCCTCGTCGGCGAAGACGGCACCGCCCATGCCGCGCAGTGCGCCAAAGTACTGGTAGCCGGCCCAGAAGCTGCGCTGCATCGCCGCGCAATAGGCGTAGCGCTCGTTGTCCGGGTCGTGGATCTCCTTGCAGGCGTCGATCACCTGGTCCCAGGTCTCGGGCACAGGCACGCCGTACTTCTCGAAGACGTCCTTGCGGTAGAAGGTCATCATCGCGTTGCCGTCGGGCGCGAGGGCCGCGACGTAGCCTGGCGGGGCCGGCCCCTTGGGCAGGTTCCACATGTGCCGGTAGTTCTCCGGCACATCCTGCTCATAGTCCGCGTACCAGTCCGGGAAGGGCTCGATATAGGGCCCGAGGTCGGTGAGCGCGCCCATCGCGTCCAGCGCCGCAAACTGGGCGTGGTCCTGGGTGATGATGTCGAAGGCGTCGCTCTTGGACCGCATGTAGGTGTTGATCTGGGTCAGCGCCTCGCTCATCGGCTTCGAGACGACCTCAAGCGTCACGTTCGGAAACACCTTGTCGAAGAGCGGCTTGACCGCCCGCAAGGAATTAGCGAGCCGTTTGCCGGACGAGGCGAAGTGGACGATGGTCCCGCCCACGTCGGCATGCACCTCGCGCGGCACGAACTGCGACGCAAGTGTCGCGCCGAGCGCCGTCGCGGCCGAGGCCTTCAGCACCTGACGGCGGGTGAGCTCCCGCCCGCGGAAGTGCTTGATGCGCTTCAGCGCATTGTCGTAGGCCCGGATGTCATTGTCGGATGTCGGCATATGCTCCTCCCTGAAGCAGGACTGTTTCGGGCACTTATGAATCTATTCGCCCGCACAAAACGCTAAGGTTGCCGCCACGGCCTGTCAAGAAAGCGGCCCGGCGGCCGATGGCGTCTGACGTCAGGAGGGCTGAGCCGCTGCACCGGAGGTGCGCCTGTCCTTTCATCGCGCGGTGTGTAGACTGCGCGGCGGCACGCACCTTCACGATTCGGGAGCAGAGCCTTGTTCAAAATCAAATTGCGGCGGCTGTCCGTCATTCTCGCGCTTGTCGTCGCGGCGGGGACCATGATGAGTGACCAGACCGAGACACAGGCCGACGAGGGCGGAAGCCCGCTCGTCACGTTCGAGACCACGCACGGCTCGTTCGCAGTCGCGCTCGAGCCCGAGGCCGCGCCCGAGACTGTTGCGAACTTCGTCCAGTATGTCCGGGATGGCTATTACGACGGGACCGTCTTCCACCGCGTGATCGCGGGCTTCATGGTCCAGGGCGGCGGCTACACGCAGCGCTACGAGAAGATGCCGACGCGCGCGCCGATCCAGAACGAGGCTCCGGATGCCCCCGGCAACGATCGGGGGACGATCGCCATGGCGCGCACGGCCGACCCCCACTCCGCCACCGCGCAGTTCTTCATCAACGTCGTGGACAACGACTTCCTCAACCATCGCGGCAAGAACCCGCAAGGGTGGGGCTATGCCGCGTTCGGCCGGGTGGTCGACGGCATGGAGACGGTGGACCGCATCGCCGCGCTCCAGACCGGCTCCGGCGGCCCCTTCTCGAGCGACGTGCCGCAAGAGGCCGTGGTCATCGAAAAGGCGACGGTCAGCGGCGGGTCCTAGCCCACAGGCGCTGACTATTCGCTAACGGTCCGGGCGATGCGGTCGGACCATCAGGCGGACTATATCGTCGTCGGCGCGGGCTCCAGCGGCAGCGTGGTCGCCGCGCGGCTCTCGGAGGACGGGCGCAACCGGGTGCTGCTGCTGGAGGCCGGCGGCTCGGACCGCCGCATGGTCATCCTGATGCCGGCGGGCACCATGCTCTACGGCATCACCAACCCGCGTTACGACTGGCGCTTCATGGCCCAGCCGGATCCGACCCGCGGCGGGCGCGAGGACTACATGCCGCGCGGCAAGGTGCTGGGCGGCACCAGCTCGATCAACGCCACCTCCTACGTGCGGGGTGCGCCCGAGGACTATAACGGCTGGGCTGCGCTCGGCTGCCGCGGCTGGGACTTCGAGAACGTCCTCCCCTATTTCCGCCGCCTGGAAGACTTCGAGGGCGGCGCTGACCAGTACCGGGGCGCGGGAGGGCCGCTCTCCGTCTCCCACATCCGCTCGCTGCATCCGCTCTCCCGCGTCCTGGTCGAGACCTGCGTCAAGGCGGGCATGCCGTTCCGCGAGGACATCAACGCACCGCCGCAGATGGGCGTGGGCTACGTCCAGGCCACTCAGCGCCGGGGCTGGAGGCACAGCGCGTCGCGCGCTTACCTCTGGCCGGCCAAGCGCCGCGACAACCTCCGCATCGTGACCCACGCGCAGGCGCTGGGACTCCGGTTCGAGGGCACGCGCGTCGTCGGCGTGGACTACCTCCGGCGCGGCAAGCGCAGGCAGGCAACCGCCGCCAAGGCCGTCGTCCTCTGCGCCGGGACCTTCGGCTCGCCGCAGCTCCTGATGCTGTCTGGCGTCGGCCCCGCAGCCCACCTCCGCGAGCACGGCATCGAGGTCCGCCATGACCTCCCCGGCGTGGGTGAGAACATGCAAGATCATGCCGGGATCAGCCAAACCATGTGGGTCAACCGCAAGACCTACAATGTGCAGACCGGGCTACTGAGCGCGCTCTTCTACGGTGCCCAGTGGCTGCTGGCCGGCACCGGCCCGGCCTCCACGCCGATCGCCCAGGTCTGCGGCTTCCGCCGCTGCGACCCGAGCAAGTCTCGCTCCCACGTGCAGTACCTGTTCTCGCCGGCGGGCTACGACCTCACCGCCGACGGGCCCGAGGTCTTCGACAGGCCCGCAATCACCGGGATCACCAACCTGCACCGGCCCTACTCGGCCGGCACGGTGCGCCTCGCCTCGGCCGACCCCCTCGCCCAGCCCGCGATCCAGCCGAACCTGTTTGCCGATGAGCGCGATATCGAGACCCTGGTGCTCGGCGCACGCTTCTTCCGCACCGTCCTGGCCAGCGAGCCCATCTCGCGCTACATCGTCGGCGAGTACCTGCCCGGCGCGGGCGTGCAGAGCGACGACGAGTGGCGCGCCTACATCCGCGCCAACGCCATCGGCGTTTATCACCCGGCCGGCACCTGCAAGATGGGGCACGACCCCATGGCGGTGGTCGACGACGGCCTCAAGGTGCACGGGCTTGACGGGCTCTATGTGGCCGATGCCTCGATCATGCCGACCGTCGTCAGCGCCAACCTTAACGCCACCTGCATCATGATCGGCGAGCGCGCAGCGGAGATGATCCGCGCCGCTGCCTGAACGGTGTCGCAGACACCAACCACCACGGGAGACCCCGCAATGCCTTACACCGTCGCCGCAGCCCTCAGGATCAAGAAGAAGCACGTCGCCGAGTTCACCCGGCTGGTGAAACGCCACGCTGCCAACTCGATCACGAAGGAACCGGGCTGCATCGCCTTCGAGGTGAGCGTCGACCGCGACGATCCGCAGCGCTTCATCTTCTACGAGATCTATCTCACCGAGGCCGACTTCGACGCCCATACCCAGACACCCTGGTTCAAGCGCCAAATGGAGCGGACGTCCCACATGGTCGACGGCGAGTTCGAGATGTTCTGCCTCGGCCACCGCATCGCCGCACCCAACAAGTAGCGCCGGCGCGGGGGAGGAGAACCTGATGCTCGCACCAGCCGGCAAGGCGGCCGCGGCAACTGCAACCGCTGTCCTATTGGGAGCCGTTCTCTCGGCCTGCAGCGACGATCCTTCGCCTATGGACGACGATTCCATTGTCGTCGGCGGATTCGTCGCGAGTCCGTTAGGCTCCCAGTACGCGGATAGCGATGAGGACACACTGGAAAATCTGGAAGGATTGGCGTTTCCGCCTCTCTCCGTCCACGTCAGAAGGAATTTTGCGGAAGACGAGAGAGGCGTGACGTCGCCCGAGGACGACAGCGCCTATATCGAGTCCGTCTTGAGGACGAGCACGGGAAAGATCGTCGTCAACTATGTCCTGGAGAGTGATCGAACGAGCGTCGACTTCGAAACAAGCGATATCGCCTCATACGACAGCATTTTCGGCCAGACGACCCATGACGGACACGTGTACGGCGTGCAGATCTACACCGATCTGGGTGCCGACGACGACCCCGCCCAACGGGATTACGTGGCCACCGCCCGATGGTTCACCTATGAACGCCGGCCGGGTGTGAGCCCCTACGACGGCACGGTCTTCGAGTTTTTCGGCGCCTATGGTGCGAGAACGCGGACCGAGTCCCTGTCGGCTCTCGGCAGCGCCAGCTACGAAGGCAACATGCTGGGAAACATTTGGGATACAGGCGACCCCAACCGCACCACGGGCAGGGATCTCATTAGAGGAGTCCTCTCCCTCGATGCGAATTTGGATGTCGGCGCGATCAGCGGACAGGTCGGGGACTTTCGGAGGTTCGACCCCGGAGCCGACAGTCCCGCCTGGGAGGCGCTCGCGGACACGAACGCATTCGAAATCGACGGCAGCATCTCTGAAGGGCGCTTTACTG
This sequence comes from Alphaproteobacteria bacterium, assembly GCA_965262755.1. Lineage (GTDB taxonomy): Bacteria > Pseudomonadota > Alphaproteobacteria > UBA828 > UBA828 > WTGU01. The sequence continues at coordinate 5,943,989 of OZ253557.1, forward strand.
CCGATTGGGAAGGCCGGGATAGCGGCGAGACGCCGGTCGAAGACAGTGTCCGGGGGTTCACAGGAACGATGCTGGGCGAGTTCTATGGACCCGCCGGAGAGGAGATGGGAGGCGTGCTGAGGGGGCATCGGGACGCGACCGCCAGCACGCCCGAGCAGATTCTCAACGGGTTCTTCAGCGCGGGTCGGTAGCCGAAGGCCGGGCGCGAGCTAACGCGCGTAGCGGGCCCAGAGCGCCGCCGGGTCGGGGCGCTTCTCGTGCTTGGTCGCGGCCTCGGCGATCTCCGCCTCGCTCGGGCCGCCCCGCTCCAGGGCCTGGAAGGCGCGGACCACGGGGCCTGCACGGTTCGCGTGGCGCTTGGCGGCCATGCTGATGGGCTCGTGCAGCGCGCCCGAGCAGTGGGCGCAGGGCCAGGCGAGGCGCGCCATCAGCTGAGCCGCCTCGCCGCCGGGATAGCGCTCCAGCAGCTGCACGATGGTGGTCGAGCCGGTGATCGGCTGAGCCGCGTCAGCCGCGCCGGAGGGAGACACGGCGCCTGCCTTACTCCGCCGCTTGGCTCAGCGGCTCGGCCTCCATCGGCATGCGGATCGCATCGCGCGGGAGCTGGTAGCGCGCGAATGGCAGCACCGCGACCCTGGCGTCCGGCCCGTGCCGGGTCATCGCCGCGGCGAAGGCATCCTCTAGAGAAGTTCCCGCCTCGATCCCGATATCGGCGGCCATGTCGAGGTTCTCCTCCAGCGTCACCACGTGGAGGTGCTTGCGCACCATGACCTCATAGATCGGCACCCAGATGCAGCCCGCCCACATCTCGATCGTGCGGCTGTGGATATCACGGTAGACGCGCTCCATATTGGCCGCAGACGGCGGCATGTAGGGCTTCATCAAGTCCATGAGCGCGAGGCCGGGGAAGTCGCCGAGATGCGTCTTCACGCCGGGCGACGGGCTGCAATAGATCAGCGTGCCGCCATCCCGCACCAGCAGGTCGGACGACATGCAGCCCCACCCGGTGTGGAAGAAGAGGTGATCGGTGGGCGCGAACACGCCGCAGATACCGATATCCGCCGGGCCGCCGGCGGGGCGGTCGTAGGCATAGATGCCGTTGAAGTAGCGAATTGCCTCGAGATGCGCGTCCGGATGAGCGCCAAAGTTGATGAAACAGAGGCTGCCTTTCGTATCCAGCACGCTGTTGAGAGTCGCCGTGAGCCCGCACATGGTCGCGGCCTCGTCGATGTCGGTCCGCATGGGGCCGGCCATGGCGCCGTAATGGGTCTTGGGCGACATGACGAAGGCGCAGTGGTTCGATTCGATGGTCTCGTCCGAGACCACGCCGGGCAGGATCAGCTTGCCGCCCCCGCCGGCGCCCCAGTGGTTGGACTGCGCCTGGCCCATGGAGAGCGTGACGTCGGACTTCGCGACCTCCTTGTGTAGCCAGACCGGCGTGCCGCCCGTGGTCATGCCGATGAAGACGTATTGATCGGGGTCGCGCGGCTCGTTCTGGAAGAAGGGGATCCCGAGCCGCTCCATGCGCGCCAGGTTCTCCCGCCCCAGCTTGAGCTCGGTGTCGCGCTCCGACATGGGGAAGATCTTGCCGTTGGCACAGACGACGCGCGCCTCCTTGATGCCGTGCGCCTCGATGGAGTCCAGCACCGCTGGCAGCAGCTTCGAGGTTGGCGTCGGGCGGAACTGGTTGTCGATTATGATGGCGAGGCTCTTGTCCGGCCCGATCATCTCGGAGAACGCGGGCCCCGAATGCGGTGCCTCCAGCGCAGCCGCGCAGGCCTCGGTGGGGTTCGCGATGGGCGCGGGCTCGTCCGGGAAGAGCGCCGCCAGCAGGTTGGTCTCGGGGATGTCGAGGGTGAGCGTCTCCCGATAGACCATGGACGGATCGTCGGCCGAGCCGATGGTGAGCGGATCGAGGGATTCGTAGGGGATCACCGCGCGATAGGTGTCGGACATCGCCGCCCTCCTGCTTGTGAGCCGGCCAGAGGCCGCGAAACTGGCGTTCCCGCGTCAAGCCGAGTGTAATGGAGCGAGCCGGTAATGCACAGGGCGCCCTGGCCTCAGGCGCGCCCGCGAGAGGGGGAGCGCGACATGGCGGCCTATCCACGGCTTTTCTCAGAATGGAAGATTCGCAACACCACGATCAAGAACCGGGTGGTGTTCCCGCCGACCTGCCCGAGCTGGGTCTCCGACCCGTGGAACGGGCTCTTCATCGACATGGCCACCCACTACTACCGGGAGCGTGCCGAGGGCGGAGTCGGCCTCATCATCATCGGAGGGACCCATGTCCACCCGAGCTCGATCATGGCGCCGCTGCTCATGCCGCAGCTCTTCGACGACCGGCAGATCGAGCCACTGTCCCGCATCGCAGAGGCGGTCCACGCCGAGGGCTGCAAGCTCGCGATCCAGCTCTGGCATTCGGGCGTGCGGGGCTTCCCCACCCTCAAGCAGGAGGCCACTTACGACCCCGATGCGACCTGGTACTCTGTCTCGCCGAGCCAGGTGCCCTTGGGCGAGTTCCCCGGCGCATCCACGCCCAAGGAGCTGGACGAGGACGAGATCGAGGAACTGCTGGAGGCCTTCGGCAGCGCCGCGGTCCGCGCGTTCGCGGCGGGGCTCGACGGGGTCGAGCTTCATCTGAGCCACGGCTACCTGCCCTGGCAGTTCATCTCGCCGCTTTACAACAAGCGCACCGACCGATGGGGCGGCTCCCAGGAGAACGCCTGCGCTTCCCCCTCGAGGCATTGAAGCGGATGCGCGCCGCCGCCGGCGACGACAAGTTCGTCGGCTACCGCATCAACTCGACCTCGTTCTGGCCGGGCGATCTCGAAATCGACGACGTGCGCAGCATTGTCGTCGACATCGAGAAGCGGGCCGACATCGACTACGTCAACGTCTCGGCCGGCGTGCATCACGCCTTCATCCACACGCCAATGGAGTTCGAGGCGGGGTGGGAGCGGGGCTACGCCCGCAAGATTCGCGAGGTCTCGTCCAAGCCGGTGCTGCTCGTTGGCCGCATCACCACGCCGGACGTGGCCGAGCGGCTGCTGGAAGCAGGCGACGGCGACGCGATCTGCCTCGCGCGCCAGCTCTTCACCGACCCCCACTGGGCCAAGAAGGCCGCAGAGGGCCACGCCGACGATATCCGCTCATGCGTTGCCGCCAACTTCTGCTGGAAGAGCGTGAGCCGGGGCGGGCGGGTGCAGTGCATCTATAACCCTGCGGTGGGACGCGAGAAGGCCTGGGGCGAGGGCACGCTCGACCGCGTGGCGGAGCCCAAGTCGGTGCTGATCATCGGCGGCGGCCCGGCCGGGCTGGAATACGCGCGCATCGCCTCGGCCCGCGGCCACAACGTGACGATCTACGAGGCCGAGGGAGAGACCGGCGGCCATGTGCGCGTGCAGTCCCTCCTGCCGAGCCGGGCCGAGTACGGCGAGATCGGCCGCTGGCTCACGGCGCAGGCCGAGAAGAACGGCACCCGCATCGTCACCGGCGCGCCGGTCACGGAAGAGGATATCGACCAGGCGCTTGCGGAGGTGAAGCCCGACCACGTGGTGGTGGCCACAGGATCGGCCGTCGCCGTCGACGGCTTCCAGGGCTGGACCGGCGAGGCGTTGCCCGGCTGGGAGAGCGGCAATTGCGTCGGCTGGGACGCTGTAGCGCAGGGACACGCCAAGCCGCGCGGCAAGGTGTTGGTGCTTGACGACCTCTGCGACGTGATGGCGCCGCTCACCGCCGTCGCCTGCAAGGATGGCGGCGCCGACGAGGTGACGCTGGTCACCCGCTGGCCGATGGTCGGCATGGAGACCATCCTCGACGTCTATCTCGACTGGATCCTGCCGAAGCTTTACCGCAGCGAGGTGGCGGTCTGCGTCGATCACTTCGTCCGCCGCATCGAAGGCAACCAGGTCACGCTCTACAACGTCCATCACGACGAAGCCGAGCGGGTTATCGAGGCGGACTGGATCGTCATGGCGACAGGCCGGCGTTCCGTGAATTCGCTGCACGCGGCGGTTGCGGCGCGCGCCATCTCGGTCGAGACCATCGGCGACGCCACGGCGCCCCGCAGCGCCTACGAAGCGGTCTACGAAGGCCACCGCCAAGCCCGCAAGCTATAACCCGTCGCGTACCTGGCACACCCCATTCCAACCAAGGAGAACTGCCATGCCCGCTGCCTATCTCATCTCCACCTCGGAGGTGACCGATCCGGAACTGATGCAGGAGTATGTCGAGAAGGCAGGCCCGACAGGCGGCCCCTACGGCGCCGAGCTGCTCGCCGCCACCACGGAAGTCGCGCATATGGACGGCACCTGGAAGCCGTCCCGCGTGGTGATCTTCCGCTTCCCGAGCATGGAAAGGGCCAAGGCCTGGTACAACTCGCCCGAGTATCAGGCGATTGTGGACATGCGTTTGCGAGCTGCCGAGAGCAGCCTCATCTTCGTGGAAGGCATGGAGTAATCCCCGCGCGCCGGTTCACGCGGCGGGCGGATCGGCCAAGAAGTGCTCGATGGCGTTGGCGTAGTAACGCAGCATGTCGCGCTCGGCCTCGTTCGCACGAAAGAGCCCCTCCGCTTCGGTCACGAAGTGGCGTAGCGTCAACATGCGCAGGCCCACTGTGACGGCATAGTCGCGGTCGGCCCGCGGAATGTGGACGTAGGCGCCCTCGCGCTCCAGCCTGTCGATCAGCGCCTGGGTGCGCCCCTTGATCTCCAGCAGGTCGAGCGCATCGTTTTCTGACTCGACGAAGACCGTCGCGACCAGGGAGACCGGCAAGACGGGGATCGCCGCGGCGATGGCCTGCAACAGTTCGCCGCCGAGTTTCTCCACGGCCTCGTGGCGGGCCTCGGGCTCGAGCGCGCGGAAATCGACCCCGCGGGCCTTCACATAGTCCCGCATGGAGATCGGCGCGGAGAAGTTCACGCAGGCGTAGCCGAAGCGGTACCAGCGCCGACGGATCATGAGGCTTAGGTTGTGGGCGGCAAACCGGAACGCGGTCGCGAGCACGCGCGCCCTGCTGCGCCGGGGCTCGCCCGAGCCGGGTGCGCGCACCAGCATGCGGTCCTCAAGCACCCGGTCGTAATTGATCCCGACGGGGACGAAGACCAGATCCCGCGCCCCCTCCGGATCGAATGACGAGACCATGTAGCTGATGAGGCCGAGCTTGGGCTTGCGCAGGCGCCCATCGCGGCTGAGGCCGCCCTCGGGATAGACCGCCTGGACCACGCCGCCGGCCGTCGCCGCCTGCACGTAGCGGGCGAGCACCTGGCGATAGAGGCGGCTGCCCGAGCCGCGGCGCACGAAATAGGCCCCGAGTGAGCGCACCAGCATCCTGAGCGGCCAGACCCGCGCCCATTCGCCGACAGCGTAGCTGAGCGCGGAGCGATGCGCCGCCATGTAGGCGACGATCACATAATCCATGTTGCTGCGGTGGTTCATCACGAAGACGACGCTGGCGCCGGGCTCGATGCGGGCCAGCGCCTCGTCGTCCGAATAACCGAGCCGCACGCGATAGAGGCTCTCCACCGCCCGCCGGGCGATGTGATAGCCGATCCGGAAATAGGCGTAGGCGTTGAAGGAGGGCACGATCTCGCGGGCGTAGCGCTCCGCCTGCCGGCTCAGCACCTCGCGCGGGGTGCCGGTGGCTTCGGACTCGGCGTCGATCGCTTTCATCACCTGGGGGTCAAAGCTGAGCTGGTCGATGAGCACCCGGCGCTTGGTTTGCTGGAAGGGCGGGATCTGTAATTCCAGCCGCGTGTTGACCTCGACGATCATCCGGTTGAGGCGACGGCGCAGGAACCACCGCGCGCTCGGCATCAGGATCCGGTCGAGCGCAGCCCAGAGCGCGAGCGCGCCCACCACCGCGAGGATCCAGAGCGGCAGCGTGAGGGAATCGGTCATGCGAGAGTCTTATATCCAGTCGGGCGGATTTCGCCCGAGCCCGGCTGTTTCGCCTCGGAAGAGAGTTCCCAGCAGAAGGTCGTCACCGGCATGGTGGCAGCAAGGCTCGCGGCTGTAGCGCAGATGCGCTAGTTATAGCACCAATGGGCGGGCGCGGTGCCTGCCAGCAAGCGCACGCCGGGGCGTAGTGACGAGCCATGAAGGCGGCGAACTCCAACAGAGACCAATTCGCGATCCTGCGCCGGACCATGGTCGAGCAGGTGGCGCTCCACGCCGACCATGTGAGCGGCAAGACCGGCCGCACCGCGATCGCGAGCCCGGTCATGGAGGCGATTGAGCGGGTCCCGCGCCATGCCTTCGTGCCGGTCGAGATGACGCTCTACGCCTACCTCGATTCGCCGCTCCCCATCGGCTGCGGCAAGACCATCTCGCAGCCCTTTATCGTCGCGCTGATGACCGACCTGCTGGAGCTCGACGCGGAAGACCGGGTGCTCGAAATCGGCACGGGACTCGGCTATCAGGCGGCGCTGCTGGCGGAGCTTGCGGCCGAGGTGTTCACCGTCGAGCTGATCGAGGAGTTGGCCCAGAGCGGCCGCCGCCGGCTCGGCGAGCAGGGCTACGGCAACGTGCAGTTCCGCGTGGGCGATGGCAGCCTCGGCTGGCCCGACCATGCGCCCTTCGACCGCATCATCGCAACCGCAGCCCCCGACCTCATCCCGCCGGCGCTCTTACAGCAACTCAAGCCCGGCGGGCGCATGGTGATCCCGGCCGGGCTCGAGGACGACCAGCGCCTGCTACTGGTCACGAAGGATGCGGGCGGGCGGTTCGAGACCGAGGAAATTCTCCCGGTGCGCTTCTCCCAGCTGATGAGCGGCGCCGACGACTGAACTCCCGCCGGCGCAAGGCTCATCCCGCTTGATGGCCTCAAAATATATGTATATATTCTATATACGTATATTGGATGGGTAGGGATCATGGGCAAGATGATCGCGGCGGCCGCGTTTCAGGCGAATTGTCTCCGTATTATCAACGAGCTGCGCGAGGACGGCGAGCCGGTGACGATTACCAATCGCGGCAAGCCTGTCGCGGTGCTTTCGCCGGTGCGGCCTGAGCGCGAGACTCTATCGATCATCGGCGCCATGAAGGGATCGGTCCTGGCCTATGAAGACCCCTTCGGACCCGCCATCGATCCCTCCGAGTGGAACGCCATGCGGTGATCCTGCTCGACACGCATGTGTTGGTCTGGGCTGTGGAAGGCGACCGGCGGCTCGGCACCAATGCATGTGCCGCGTTAGCGGAGGCGGAGCGGGCGGGCAGCATCGGCGTCTCCGCCATTACGCCGTGGGAAATCGCCCTGCTGGCCGAACGGAACCGCCTTCGCCTCGCGCAGGAGGTTGGCGCGTGGATCGAGGCGGCGCTCGCTTTGCCGGGCATCGAGCTAATCCCGATCGAACCCGCGATCGCGATCGATAGCGTCAGGCTACCCGGCGCGTTCCACGCCGATCCCGCAGATCGTTTCATCGTCGCGACCGCCCGCCATTACGGCGCGCCGCTGCTCACCGCCGACGGCGCCATCCTCTCCTATGCCAAGAGCGGGTGCGTTGACACGATTGACGCCAAGCTATAGCCCGCTCCGCGACACAATTCAGCGCATGGGCACGTAACGTCATGAGCGACCTAACCCTCGTGATCGGCAACAAGAATTACTCGTCCTGGTCGCTTCGGCCTTGGCTGCCCTTCGCAACGCGGGAATCCCGTTCACCGAACGGCTGCTCCTGCCGTTCGACGAGAACTGGAAGGAGGCCATCGCCGCCGTCTCCCCGTCGGGGCGCGTCCCCGTCCTGCTGCACGGCAAGCGCACTATCTGGGAGACCCTCGCGGTCCTGGAATACGCCCACGAGCTGTTCCCGAAGGCCGGCCTCTGGCCCGAGGACCGCGGCGCACGCGCCGTGGCCCGCGCGGTCGCCAGCGAGATGCACGCGGGCTTCGCCGCCCTTCGCACCCATATGCCCATGAACCTGCGGCGCCTTGACCTCAAGGGGAAGGGCCGCGGGCCGGGCGTCGACGACGACATCGCCCGCATCTGCGCGATCTGGCGCGACTGCCGAAGCCGTTACGGTGCTGGCGGCGATTTCCTGTTCGGCGCCTTCGGCGCGGCCGACGCCATGTACGCCCCGGTGGTGACCCGGCTCGACACCTACGGCGTCGATCTCGACCAGACCTGCGCCGCCTACAGCCGCGCCGTGCTGAGCCTGCCGGCCTTCGTCGAATGGCGCGACGCGGCGCTCCGAGAGCCCTGGATCGTGCCCGAAGACGAGATCGACTGAAGGCCGGGCCTACGACGGGGCGAAGGCCGGCACCTCGCAGCGGGCGACGGCGACCTTGCGCGTGGTCGGCGGGGTGTTGCGGCTGCGGCCGACGAAGCGGGGAATGCCATCCGTGATCACGGCGCCGATGGCGACCGGATCGCCATTGCTCATGGTCGCGAGCGCATCCGGCTTGGTGGCACCGAGCGGAGCGTCGATGATGACCACGTCCGCGTCCCGCCCCGGCCTGAGGAAGCCGCTGTTCAGCCCGTAGATCTCGGCCACGTTGCCGGTGGAGGCGGCGATCATCCAGGTCGGGTCGAAGCCCGCGAGCGAGGCGATGTTGACCATCGTGTAGATCATGCCGAGCGGCATGACGCCGCTGCCGGTGGGCGTGTCGGTCGCGATCAGGAAGCGGTCGAAGGCGTCGTGCTTGCGGGCCGCCTCGGCGCAGAGCAGGGTCGTCCGCAGATTGCCGGCGGTGCAGACCTGCATGGCGATCCCAGTCTCCGCCGCCACCTGCTCGAAATAGCGGTCCTCGATGGCGACCGGCCCGCCGTTTATGTGGAAGGAAACCGTGGGGTCGATAGCGATCAGGTCTTCGCCGGTGATGGGGAAGGAGCCGGGGATCGAGGCGCCGCCGGTGTGCAGCGTCGTGAGCAGGCCGGCCTCCCTGGCGTGGCGCACCAGGGCCACGTAGTCGCGCGCCGTCTCCACCGCACCGAACCCTGCCTTGGCGAGCCACACACCGTCGCGGTGCACGTCGTCGAAATCCGCCCGAGTGAGGCCGGGCTCCAGGATGATGGAGCCGCCGTGCACGCGCATCCCGCCCGGCCGGTAATGCTCGAAGCACTTGAAGGCCGCGACCGCCAGCGCCTTGACCCCGGCGGTGTCCTTCGGCCGGCCCGGCACGTGCACCTCGGAGGCGGAGATGGCTGTGGTGGTGCCGCCGTGGACGTAGCTCGTGAGGTAGCCCACGGTGTTCTGGCGCGGCGTGAAGTCGCCGAAGGTGACGTGGACCTGGGAGTCGATCAGACCCGGAATCGCCGTCGCCCCGCCGGCGTCGATCACGATGTCGCAGGCATCGATCTCGGCTGCCTCCACCACGCCGACGGCTTCCAATATGCCGTCGGCCGCAATGAGCGCATCTCCGTCGACGAAGGGCGCCCGCCAGTCGCCCGAGACGATGGCGCCGAGATTGACGACCGCGACTCTCACGGCTCGCGGGGGGCTTCGTTGCGGACCATCAGGCCCTCCAGGATGCGCTCGGCGCCGGCCCAGTCGTACCGCCTGAAGCAGTGCGCGGTGGTGACGAACTTGGCGCCTGCATAAAACATCTCGTACTGGGTATGGCGGCCGGCGAATTCGGAGCCCACGGCGTCCCAGGCGAGCTTCATCAGCGCCATCCGTTCGGAAGCGCCCTCGCCCGGGCGCGCGGAGACCTGGGTACGCTCGATCAGGGGCGCGATCGCCGGGTTGTCGAGGTCCGCAACCGATGACGGCAGCATGATCAGGCCACCGCCTGCGAGCGAGCGTATCCGGTCGATAATGCGCGGATAGAGGGCCTGAGTCTGGACCTGGGCGGCGTACATCATGCTCGCATTCGGCACGTAGTAGTCGCCGATCATGCCGCCAGCGCTCTCCATGCCGTAGAGCAGCCCCTCGACGGTCGCGACCTCGGAGGCCATCTCGCCAAGCTGCTCGCGCACAGGCGCCATCGTCACCGTGCCGATGGTCTCGGCGATGCGGCGCGCCACAGCCAGCAGGAACTTGAGCTTCACCACCAGGCGGATTTGCGACTGGTAGTTCTGGAAGACGTGGCCCGGCGTGTCGTGGAATTGCGCCCGGCACATGTCGGTGTCGCCGAGGAGGAAGATCCGCTCCCACGGCACCTTCACGTCGTCGAAGTAGACGACGGAATCGTTCTCGTCGAAGCGGTGGGAGAGCGGATTGTCCCACGGGCTCGTGGCGCTCGCCTCGTAGCTCTTGCGCGAGAGCACCTTGAGGCCGCGCGCATCGAGCGGGAGCGCGAAGGAGATGGCGAAACGCTCCTCGCCCGGCTTCAGCGGCTGCAGGTTTGCGACCAGAACCTCCTCCGCCATGACCGAGCCGGTGCCGAGCATCTTGGCCCCGCGCACGGTCACGCCGTCTGTGTCCTCGTCGACGACACGCATGGTCATCTCTTCGCTCGCCTGCTCGCCCCAGGCCTTGGAGCGGTCGCCCTGCGGGTTGATGATGAGATAGGTGAGATAGAGATCGTTATCGCGCGCGTAGGCGTAGTAGTCGCGGAGCGCGTTCGCAAACCGCACCCCGTGACGTTCGAAGACCTCGATCCCCATCGCCTGCCCGGTGATCGAAGAGGCCAGGTGATCTGGCGAGCGCCCCAGGAAGCCGCCATGAAGCTCGGCCCATGCGGTTAGCGCTTCGCGCCTCGCGACCAGCTCGGCGTAACTCCGCGGCATCTGCCAGGCGAGGTTCACGCGGCGGCCGGTCCCGGTCTCGAAGGTCATCCGCTCGACGTTCGCCTCGGCCGCCTGAAAGTCGTAGAGGGCGGCTGCCGAGCGGCAGGCGGCGGCGAACGCCGGGTGGTCGGCCACCCGCGTAATCAGCGCGCCGTCGAGGTAGACCTCCCGGTCCTTGTCGAGGGCACGCAGGTGGGCGGCGCCGTCCTTGACGCTCATCGGGCGATCATAGCGTGTTTCCCAGGCCGAGATTCTCCCTGAGCGTCGGCCCGGCATAGTTTTCGTGATAGAGGCCGCGGCGCTGCAGCTCGGGTACCACGAGGCGCGCGAAATCCTCGTAGGCGCCCGGCATGTGGGTCGCGGCGAGAACGAATCCGTCACAGGCTTCGCCCTCGAACCATGCCGCCATCTCATCGGCAACAGCCGCCGGCGTGCCGACGAAATGAGGCATCTCGTTGACCGTGCCGCGGCGGCTGTAGGTCACGAAATCCTCGACCGTCGGATGCGGATTGCCGCTGAGCGTCACGACGCGGTCGCGGATCGCCTGCAGGCCGCTGATGGAGGCCATCTCCTCGTCGGTGAAGGGCTCGCCCGCAGGTTTCGTCGCGAAATCGTAGTTGAGCGCCTCGGAGAGCAGCGCCAGCGTGTCGATGGGCCGCGCGAGGCTGGCGATGAAAGCGGCCTTCTCCTCCGCCTCCGCCTGGGCTTCGGCGACCGTGACGTAGGCCGCCGGCGCCACACGGTAGGAGCCCGGCTCGCGGCCGGCGGCGGTCGCGGCATCGCGCGTCGCGGCATAGGCCTTACGGCCGAACTCCAGGTTGGGATAGATCGCGAAGATCACGTCGGCCCAGCGCGCCGCGAACTGCCGCCCCCGCCCGCTCTGGCCGGCCTGGATCACGATGGGCCGGCCCTGGGGCGTGCGCGGAACGGTGAACGGCCCACGCGAACGCAGGAAGCGGCCCTCATGGTCGAGGCGATGCACGCCTGCCGGGTCGGCGAAGACGCTGCGCTCCTTGTCGAGGACGATCGCGTCTGGATCCCACGCCTCCCAGTGGCCTAGCACCACCTCCATGAACTCGTCGGCACGGTCGTAGCGCTCGTTATGGTCGATCACCCTGTCCGCGCCGTAGTTCGCGGCCTCGGAATCGTTGAGCGAGGTCACGACGTTCCAAGCCGCCCGGCCGCCGCTCATGTGATCGAGGGTCGAGAACATGCGCGCCACGTGAAACGGCTGGTAATAGGTGGTCGAGCAGGTCGCGCCCAGCCCGAGCCGCGTGGTCACCGCCCCCATCATCGTGAGGATGGGAATGGGGTCCATCTTGACCACCCGCACCCCGTTGCGCACCGCTTCGGCATGGTCGCCGCCGTAGATATCCGGCAGCGCCAGCCGGTCGTCGAAGAAGGCGAGATGGAACTTGCCGGCTTCCAGAATGCGGGCGATCCGCTGGTAGTAGTCGGCCGTGAGGAAGTCCGTGGCGGACTCCGGGTGACGCCAGGACGCGGGATAGTTGGAGCAGTTCTGCGCCTGGAGGAAGCCCACCAGGACCATCTGCCGCTTGCTCATGCTCACCCTTGCTCGTCGTCACCCAACGGGACCGGGAGGCGGTGCCGGGCGCCGCTGGAACCGGGGTTTAGCACGGTGTGCGCGCCTTTGGCAGGCGCGTGGCGGGCCGGCCGCGACTGTGCCATCCTGCCGGCGTGGCCGGGAGCGGCTGTCGCCGTGCATGGAGGCGTCATGGAGCTTGGGATCTGCCTCAAGGGCGACCTCGATGTGCGCCGCACTATCGCGCTCGCCCATCAGGCCGAGGCCGCCGGCTTCGACTACATGTGGTTCGCGGATTCGCACATTCTGTGGTCCGACATCTATACGCAGATGGCGGTCTGCCTGGACCACACGCGCAGGCTCCGCGTCGGCCCGCTGGTGACCAATCCCAAGGTGCGCGACTGGTCGGTGGCCGCGAGCATCTTTGCGAGGCTCGTGCAGATCGGGGACGGCCGCCTTGACGTGGCGGTCGGCCGGGGCGACAGCTCGGTGCGCGTCATGGGGCAGAGGCCCGCAACGCTGAAGCAGCTCACCGCCTTTTGCGACGCGCTCCGCACCATGCTGCGGGGCGAAGCGTGCGAATACGAAGGCGCGAGCGGGCCGGTCCAACTCGACTGGGCCGATCCTTACGCGCTGCCGATCTGGATCGCCGGATACGGGCCGCGCGCGCTCGCCGTCGCCGGCGCGCACGGGGACGGGCTCGTGATCCAGCTCGGCGATCCGGGCCTCTGCCGGTGGATGGCGGGCCAGGCGATCGCGGCGCGCGAGGCCGCCGGCCTCGATACGGCCGGATACCGGGTGCTCGCCTGCGCGCCAGCCTGGATCGGCGACCGTGAGACCGCGATTGCCCAAACCAGCTGGTTCCCCGCCGTGGTCGGCAACCACGTCGCCGATATCGTGGAGCGCCACGGCGTCGGCTCGGGCCTGGTGCCGGAGAGCCTGACCGCCTTCATCGCCGCCCGGCAGGGACGCGGCGCGGACGAAGGCTACAACTATCACCAGCACGCGGTCGCGGGCTCCGACAACGTGCACTACGTCACCGACGCGATCACCGAATCCTTCTGTCTGATCGGCCCGGCCGAGGCCCACGTGGAAAAGCTCAAGGCGCTGGAGGCCGCCGGCGTCACGCAGTTCACGCTCTACCTGATGACGGAAGAGCAGGAGCGGCTGATCGGCGCGTACGCCACCGACGTCATGCCCCACATCCGTTAGCGGGGCGAGGGCGGGCGCGTAGGATGCTCCGCCACCTGTTCGGCGCGAGCGCGACTGCGGAGACGATGCTGGAGGCGATTGCGCGCGATGCGCGGGAGACTGGCGCGCGGACCGGACGGCCGGTCTTCGGCGACGCTGTCCTCGACGCCATGCGCACGGTGCCGCGCGAGGCCTTCGTGCCCAAGGCGGAGGCGGCCTTCGCCTACGAGAACAGGCCGCTCCCCATCGGCCATGGCCAGACCATCTCGCAGCCCTTCATCGTCGCCCTGATGACCGAGCTCCTGGACGTCGAGCCGGGCGCGCACATCCTGGAAATCGGCACCGGCTGCGGCTACCAGACCGCCATCCTCTGCGCGTTGGGCGCGAGGGTCTGCTCGGTCGAGGTCGTCGAGCCGCTGGCAACGGCGGCAACGGCACGTCTGGCGGGCCTGGGCTATTCCGGGGCCTCGGTCCGCGCGGGCGACGGTCATGGAGGCTGGCCGGAGCATGCGCCCTTCGACGGCATCATCGTCACTGCAGCGGCACCTTCCGTGCCGCCGTCGCTCCCGGATCAGCTCAAGCCCGGCGGCTGCCTGGTGATCCCCGTCGGCCGCGCCGCCGCGACCCAAAACCTACAACGCATCTGCAGGCGGGCCGACGGCTCAAGCGAGGCGAAGACGGTGCTTCGGGTGGCATTCGTCCCGCTGACCGGCGGTCAGCCTTAGCGCTCTTCGAAAGGCTCCAGCTCGGCCAGATAGGCCAGCACGCGATCGAGCGGCTCGACGTCGCAATACTTCATGTCGAGGTCGAACAGGTTCCACTCGATCGCGGCAGGCACGCGGTCGCCCACGCATTCGCGAACGATGACGGTGCGGAAGCCCTCGCCCAGCGCATCTTCCACCGTGTGGCGCACGCAGCTCGCCATGGTGACGCCCGTGCAGATCAGCGTGTCGATGCCACCGGCGCGCAGAATGCCGCCGAGATGAGTGCCGGCGAAGGCGCTCGGCCGCTTCTTGACGATCAGCGTGTCGACGCCTTCCTCGAGCGGCACGCGGTCGTCGATCTCGGTCGCTTCCGTGCCCAGCATGAGGTCCTCGAAGGGCTTCTTGAGCGGGAAGGCTCCCATGTCGAAGCGGCTGCAGAAGGCGGTGGTGGTGTAGATGATCGGCACCTTCTTGGCACGGGCGGCGGCCAGGAGGCGCTGCACGCCGGGGATGATCCGCTCGTCCATGTCATCGCAAGAGAAGCGGTAGCCCGGTCGGGTCCAGGCGTTGGCGAGGTCGATGTTGAGGAGCGCCGGCCTCGTGCCGAAGCCCGAGCGCTGGTTCCAGCCGCGCGTCTGATAGAGCCCGGCATCGCCGGAGAAGATGGTGTCGAGCGCCTTGCGGACCTTGTCGTCGAGCGGCATCGCCGCCTCCCTCATTGTGCGCCCTGCGGCGGGCCGGCGGAGCGGGCTAGGCGAGAGGCGGACGCCGGTCTGCCCAAGGCGCCGCCTCTTCGAACGCCGCGGCGGCGCGCAGGATGTCCACCTCACGGTTGATGCCGGCCACCATCTGCAGGCCGACCGGGAGCCCTGCGGCGGTAAAGCCTGCCGGGATCGACGCCGCCGGCTGGCCGGTCAGGTTGAACGGATAGGTGTAGTAGACCCAGGAGACGATGTTGCGGGCCCCCAGCCCCGGCGGCGTGTCGTGACCCACGTCGAAGGCGGCGCAGGGCAGCGTCGGCGAGAGCAGCAAGTCATAGCGCTCGAAGAGCTGGCGCATTTGCTCGCGAAACTCGTAGCGGGCGAAGACCTGGGTGAAGAATTCCACCATCGAGCGGTCGAGCCCGGCGCTGAGCGTCGCCACCACGGCCGGATCCAGCTCATCCGGCCGCTCGGCCATCAGGTCCTTCAGCTTGGTGCCGATGCCGCCGTAGAACTCCGCCATCCAGAGCTCGACCGGATCGGCGCCGAGGGCGTCCTCGACCAGCTCGACGGTGCAGCCCAGCGCCTCGAGGCGCCTGGCGGCAGCCTCGCAGAGGGCCGCGACCTCAGGCTCGGGCCGCGCGTAGCCAAGGGTCGGGCTCCAGGCGATGCGCAAGCCCTCCGCGCCCGCATCGCAGGCGGCGAGGAAATCCGGCGTGGGCTCGGCGACGCCGAAGGCATCGCGCCGGTCGTGGCCCGCCATGACGCCGAGCAGGAGCGCGGCATCCCGCACCGTGCGCGCGATCGACCCCACGTGGGCGAGGGTTGGCGCTGCCGAGACCGGGAAGATCGGCACCCGGCCGAACTGCGCCTTGATGCCGAAGAGGCCGCAGAGCGCAGACGGAATCCGCACGGAGCCGCCGCCATCGGTGCCGAGCGCGAACGGCGTGAGGCCGGCCGCGACGCTCGCGCCCGCGCCTCCACTGGAGCCGCCGGACGTCTTCGTCAGGTCCCATGGATTGCGGGTGATCCCGCTGAGCGGGCTGTCGCAGACCGCCTTGCAGCCGAACTCGCTTGTGGTGGACTTTCCGATGATGCAGCCGCCGGCTTGCCTGATCCGCTCCACCGATGGCGCATCGAAGTCGACCACGTTGTCCGCGAAGGGCCGGGAGCCGAAGGTCCAGGGCACGCCCGCGACCGGCACCAGATCCTTGACCGAGACCGGAAGGCCCGCAATCGCACCCCCCTCGCCTGCGGCAATCGCGCGCTCCGCCTCACGCGCCGCGGCGAGCGCTTGCTCGGGCGTGCGGTTGACGAAGGCGTTGATCTGCGGCTCCAGCGCGTCTTGCCGGCTGAGCGTGTCCTCGACCAGCTCCACCGGCGAGATGCTGCGTTCCGCCAGCAGGCCCTTGAGTTCGAGCACCGTCATGTAGGCGAAGCTCATCGCGGACTCCTGTTCAGGGGGATTTTCAGATGGCGCCGAGGCCGCGGTCAAGCACGGTTTCCCGCCTGGCTATGCAGGCCGCGAAGCGCGCCTGCATCTCCGCCGCATCGAGGTCGCGGCCGATCACAACGATCCGGGTCTCGACTTCGCCGCGCGGCCACGATTCCGCATAGGTCGGCGGGCTGAAGGTGGCCTGCACGCCCTGGAATATGACCGGCTTCTCGACATTCTGGAAATGCACCATGCCCTTCACCCGGAAGAGGTTCTCGCCCCTCTCCTGCGCCAGATCGAGGAAGAAGCGGAGCAGCGCATTCCACTCCAGCGGCTCGCGGCTCTGCAGGCAAACGGCGCCGACGCCCGGCGTATGGACATGATCGTCGTGGGCATGATCGCCAGCCTCTCCACTGGCGGAGGCCGGCTGGTCAGCGCCGATCCAGGCACCCACCATGTCGTCCCGCCGCTTGGGCTCGAAGAGGTCGAGGTCCAGCAGCCGGTCGATGGGCAGCGCCCCATGGGTGGTGACTTCCTTGACCGAGAAGGGGTTGAGGCGCTCGACCGCCGCCACGGCGTCTGCGAACTCAGCGTCGTCCACCAGGTCGCGCTTGTTGAAGATCAACTTGTCGGCAATGGCGATCTGCTTCTCCGCCTCCGGCGAGCGCGCGATCTGGCCAATCACATGCTTCAGGTCGACCACCGTCAGCACCGCGTCGAGGCGGAAGGTGAGGTCGAGCTTCATGTCGGTGTAGAAGAGCCGGGCCAGCGGCGAGGGATCGGCAATTCCCGTGGTCTCGATCACGATCTTGTCGAAGTCCACCTGGGGCTCGGCCAGGCCCACCTTGCGCAGGAAGAGCCGGTTGAGCCCGTCCATCAAATCGCCCTGGGCCGCGCAGCAGATGCAGCCGTTGGTGAGCTCCAGCATATCCTCGTTGGCACGGGCAATCAGGTCACCGTCGATCCCGATCTCGCCGAACTCGTTGACGATGACCGCGATCTTGCCGGCATCGGGCGCGCTGAGGAGCCGGTTGACGAGCGTAGTCTTGCCGGCACCGAGGAAGCCCGTCAGCAGCGTGATGGGGATGCGCTCGTCGACCGAGCGATCGTCGATGCGGGTCACCGGCGCCTCACCCGGCCGCAAGCGCCGGAGGGCTAATCGTCGAGGATCGCCCAGGCGCGGACCGGCGCGCCGCTGCCGTTGCCGATCTTGATCGGGGGCCCATAGAACATGAACTCGCCCTTGCCGACCAGCTCCTCGAGATTGATCAGCCACTCATAGTGGGCGATGCCTCGATCGCGGCAGACCCGGTGGTTGGGGAAGAGATTGTTCGACGGCTTGTCCGTCGACGGGCCTTCGACTCCATGCATCTTGGAGCCCCTGTCGGCGAGCCAATGGGTCGCTGCTGCGGTGATGCCGGGGTTGCTCCACACCGATTTCACGTCGGGGTAGTGGCGGTTGTGGAGGCCTGTATTGAGCAGCACGATATGGCCGTCCACCTTGACCCCGCCTTTCTCCTCCGCCTCCTCGAAGTCGGCCACGTCGATATCGCCGAGATCGGGGATATAGGTGAGATCCCAGCACACCGCCTTGCCCATGAACATGTCGAGCGGCATCCGGTCCACCGACAGGCCCTCGGGATTAACATGGTAGAAGGCGTCCACATGGGTGCCGATGTGGTCGATCATGCCCATGTAGGTGGTCGCGAAGGAGAGCCTGTCGTCCTCCGTGCCTAAGAAGAACTGCTCGCGGGTCTGGGCGTGGGTGTAGTGGGGCACGATGACCGGGCGCTGAAACAGCTTGTGCGCCGGCATGTTGTCGGTCAGCGTCAACGTCAGGTCCACCATCCGCTCAGCCATCCCCGGTTCCCCCTTCTCGTTCCACACGGCGGCCACGCGCGCGGCCTGCAGCTTACCAGCGGCATCCACAGCGCGCCACAGCGCGACTGTCGACACGGCATTTCGGCGCACGCGCATGGCGGCTTGTGTTTGGCGAGAGGCCAGCTACCCTCGCCCTCGGTCGCAGCCGAAGGGAGCACGTGATGTACAAAACCAGCGACGGGGAGGAGTTGTTTGTCGTCGACGGGCACACCCATTTCTGGGATGCCGCGCCGGCAAACCAGCGCAATATCCACGGCAAGCAGTTCATCGATTGCTTCTACGCCTACCACAGCGCGCTCAGCCCCGAGCAGGAAGTCTGGCCCAAGGAGAAGTTCGAGAAGTACGACGCGGAGACGATGGTCCGCGACCTCTTCGTCGACGGGCCGGTGGACATGGCGATCATCCAGCCGACCTATCTCAAGGAGTTCTACATAGAGGGCTTCAACACCACCGAGCAGAACGCCGTCATCACCCGGCAGCACCCGGACCGCTTCATTCTCAACGGCTCGTTCGATCCGCGCGAGGGCACTGCAGCGCTTGAGAACATCCACGCGCTGAAGGAGACGTATGGAATCAGGGGCGTCAAGCTCTACACCGCGGAATGGCGCGGCGCATCGCGCGGCTGGCGGCTCAACGACACCGATGCCTATCGCTGCTTCGAGCTCTGCGAGAAGCTCGGCATCACCAACATTCATGTCCACAAGGGGCCGACCATCACGCCGCTGGCCAAGGACGCCTTCGACTGCCACGACGTGGATTACGCGGCGACCGACTTCCCCAACCTCAAATTCATCGTGGAGCATGTCGGGCTGCCGCGCCTCGACGACTTCTGCTGGATCGCCGTACAGGAGGCGAACGTCTGGGGCGGGCTTGCGGTGGTGATGCCCTTCATGCACGCACGACCGCGCTACTTCGCCGAGGTGATTGCGGAGCTTCTGTTCTGGGTGGGCGAGGACAAGCTGACCTTCGCCAGCGACTACGCCATCTGGACCCCGAAGTGGCTGGTGGAGAAGTTCTGGGCGTTCGAGCTGCCAGACGACATCAAGCAGGAGCGCGGCGTCGACCTCACGCCGGAGGTCAAGAAGAAGATTCTCGGGCTCAACGCCGCCAGGCTCTACGACATCGACATCGACGCGGCCAAGGCAAAGCTTTGGAGTTAGGGCGCGGGCGGTGAACGGGCAAGAACAGGAGCGCGACGCAGGCCGCGAGGCCGAGGTCCGGGCGCGGCTTGCCACCGTCACCGACCCCGAGCTCGACGAGCCGGTGACCGATTTGGGTTTCGTGGAGGGGGTGACGGTCGCAGCAGACGGCGCCGTCGCCATCGACTTCCGCCTGCCGACCTACTGGTGCGCCGCTAACTTCGCTTACATGATGGCCGAGGACATGCGCGATGCGGTCGCCACACTGCCGTGGGTGACGCAGGTCGTGCCTCGGCTGGACGCGCATATGTGTGCCGAGCAGGTCAATCGGGGAGTCGCCGAGGGCCTCGATTTCGGCGCCGCCTTCGGCGAGGTGGGAGAAGACGACGCTCTCGCCAGCCTGCGCACGACCTTTCGGCGCAAGGCGTTTCAGGGACGGCAAGAGGCGCTGCTGCGTGCCCTGTTGGCGCAAGGCGTTGCCAAGTCCGTGCTGGTGGCAATGACGGTTCAGGCGCTGGAAGGCACCGCCATCGCCGGGGCCGAGGGCGCCGGCCTGAAACGCCGCTACCTGGAGATCAGAGCCCAAATTTGCGGCCCGGCCGGCCCGGATGCCCTCGCCTTTGTCGACCTGGGCGGCGCACCGCTCTCTGAATCCGGTTTCGACGAGCTTCTGCGCACACTCACCAGCGTTCGCATCGCCATGGATTTCAACGGCGCACTCTGCCGCGGCCTGCTCGCCGCCCGCGAGCGCGCCTCCGGAGCGACGCAGCCCGAGGGTCGGTGAGACCCGGTCGTCAGGCCTGATCGAGGGCCTGATCGAGGTCGGCGATGATGTCGGCGATACTCTCGATACCGACGGAGAGACGCACCACGTCCGGCCCGGCACCGGACTTGGTCTTCTGCTCGTCGGTGAGCTGGCGGTGCGTGGTGGATGCCGGGTGGATGATGAGGCTCCGCGTGTCGCCGATATTGGCGAGATGCGAGAACATGTTGACCGCATCGACCACCTTCAGGCCCGCTTCGTAGCCGCCCTTGACGCCGAAGGTGAAGACCGCGCCGGCGCCGCGCGGCAGATACTTCTGGGCAAGCGCGTAATAGGGGTTCGATTCGAGCCCGGCATAGGAGGCCCAAGAGACCTTGGGATGCCCCTCCAGATAGCGGGCGACCGCGAGCGCGTTCGAGCAATGGCGCTCCATGCGGAGCGGCAGCGTCTCCACCCCCTGGAGCAGGTTCCAGGCCGCCTGTGCCGCCATGCAGGGGCCGTAATCCCTGAGCGCCACGGCGCGCACCTTCATGGTGAAGCCGAAATCGCCGAAGGTCTCGGCGAAGGTCAGGCCGTGATAGGCCGGGTCCGGCTTCGTCATGCTCGGGAACTTGTCGTTCTGCCACCAATCGAAGCGGCCCGATTCGACGACCATGCCGCCCATGGTGTTGCCGTGGCCGCCGATGAACTTCGTGGTCGAGTGAACCACGAGATCGGCGCCGTGCTCGAAGGGCCGGCAGAGATAGGGCGAGGCGAGCGTGTTGTCGACGATGAGCGGCACGCCGTGGCGTTTTGCGACCTCTGCGATCGCTTCGAGATCGAGCACGATGCCGCCGGGGTTGGCCAGTCCCTCGCAGAAGAGGAACTTGACCTTGTCGGTCATCGCCCGCTCGATATTTTCGGGCTCCGTCATGTCGACGAAATGGCAGGTCCAGCCGAGCTTCTTGAAGCTCACGCCGAACTGGGTGATCGAGCCGCCATAGAGATTGTTGGACGAGATGAACTCGTCGCCGCTCTCCAGCAGCGTCGCGCCCACCAGGAACTGCGCCGCATGGCCGGTCGATGCCGCGACGGCGCCGCGCCCGTTCTCCAGCGCCGCGACCCGCTCCTCGAGCACGGCGACGGTGGGGTTGGTGATGCGCGAATAGATGTAGCCGAAGGCCTGTAGATTGAAGAGCTCGGCCGCGTGGTCGGCATCGTCGAAGGCATACGACGTGGTCTGGTAGATGGGCGTGGACCGCGCGCCGGTGACCGGGTCGGGCCGCGCGCCGGCGTGAACCGCCAGCGTTTCAATGCCGTATTCGTGCTGCGTCGCGGCCTCGGCGGCCTGCGCTTTGAGGGGTTGCATCTCGTTCATGCGTTGAGCGGCCTTGCCCGCTTAGCGGAAACGATCCGCGAGTTGATGCCGCTCCAGCTCAGCTCGCCCGAGAGCCGGGCGAACTCGATCTTGGGGCAGCGGTTCATGACGACCGTGAGCCCGGCCTCCTCGGCGAGTTGCGCGGCGTGGTCGTTGCGCACCGTGAGCTGCATCCACAGCACCTCGATGCCCTTCTCGTCCTTGTTCGCGATCACGTCCTTGGTGATATCCAGCGCCTCCTCCGAGGTGCGAAAAATATCTACCATGTCGAGCTTATCGGGACATTCCGCAAGACTACCATAAACGGTCTCGTCCAGGATCGTCTCCCCGGCCCGGCCGGGGTTGATCGGGATCACCCGATAACCCTTCTTGGTCAGGTACTTCATCGCGTAGAAGCTGGGCCGGCGCCACTGGGTGCTGGCACCCACCATGGCGAAGGTCTTGACCCGGCGCAGAATTCGCCGCAGGTGATCGTCGGTGTAGCCGTCGTGCTGCGGCAGGAAGGCGAGCGGGTGCCCGTCCGTGGACTTGATCGCGACATCGACCATTGTGAGACTTCCGTAAGGCCAGCGGGAGCGCGCGAGGCGCACAAGTAGCCCCCGTGCCCCGGCCAGTCAAGGCGCGCACGACGCATGCGGCGGCGCCGATGCCGCGGCCGCGAGTGACACGGAAGGACGGTTCCTGTATTCGGGCATCGACACATGAAGAAGTTCTCGATCTTCAGCCTGGCGCGCAACGCGCTGAGCCACCACGAGCACTGGCCGGAGCAGTGGCGGAGCCCCACGCCGAAGCCGGCCTACGATGTCGTCATCATCGGCGCCGGCGGTCATGGCTTGGCCACCGCCTACTACCTCGCCAGCCTCCACGGCATCACCGATGTCGCGGTGCTGGAGAAGGGCTGGCTCGGCGGCGGCAACACCGGGCGCAACACCACGGTGATCCGCTCCAACTATCTGTGGGACGAGAGCGCCGCGCTCTACGAGCATTCGCTGAAGCTCTGGGAGGGTCTGGCACAGGAGCTCAACTACAACCTGATGTTCAGCCAGCGCGGCGTGCTGAACCTGATCCACAACGTCCACGACCTGCAGGAGGCGACCCGGCGGGTCAACGCCAACCGGCTCAACACGGTCGACGCCGAGCTGCTGTCGACGGAAGAGGTCAAGGCATTCTGCCCGATCCTCAACACCTCGCCGAACACGCGCTACCCGATTTTGGGCGGCACGCTGCAGCGGCGGGGCGGCAATGCGCGCCATGACGCCGTCGCCTGGGGCTTCGCGCGGGCGGCGGACGCGCGCGGCGTGGACATCATCCAGAACTGCGAGGTCACCGGCATCGATGTCGAGGCCGGCCGGGTGACCGGGGTGCAAACCACCCGGGGCGCGATCGCCGCGCGCAAGGTGGGCATCGTTGTCGCAGGCCACAGCTCGGTGCTGGCCAAGATGGCGGGCTTCCGGCTGCCGATCGAGAGCCACCCCCTGCAGGCGCTGGTCTCGGAGCCGCTCAAGCCGGTGCTGCACTGCGTCATCATGTCGAACGGTGTGCACGTCTACGTCAGCCAGTCCGACAAGGGCGAGCTCGTGATCGGCGCAGGTCTCGACCCACCCAACTCCTACAGCCAGCGCGGCGGCCTGCACACGATCGAGGATCAGATGGGGGCGCTGGTCGAGCTGATCCCGATTTTCAGCCGGGTGCGCATGATGCGCTCCTGGGCCGGCATCGTGGATGTCTGCCCCGACGCCTCACCCGTCATCGGCAAGACGCCCGTGGATGGGCTCTTCATCAACGGCGGCTGGGGCACAGGCGGCTTCAAGGCGACGCCGGGCTCCGGCTGGGTGCTGGCCCATACCATCGCGACCGGCGAGCCGCACCCGCTCAACGCGCCCTTCGCCCTCGACCGCTTCACCTCCGGCGCGCTGATCGACGAGCACGCGGCGGCGGCCGTGGCGCACTAGGGGTCTGGCGGGATGCTCTGGATCGACTGCCCCTGGTGCGGCGCCCGGCCCGAAACCGAGTTTCGCTACGGCGGCGAGGCCCATATCGCGCGCCCTGAGCCTGCGGCGACCGACGATGCGGGCTGGGCCGATTACCTCTTCATGCGAAGCAACCCCAAGGGTGTCCACGCCGAGCGCTGGATGCACCGGGAAGGCTGCCGGCGCTGGTTCAACGCGCTGCGCGACACCGTCAGCAACGACGTGCTCGCGATCTATCCCATGGGCACGCCGCGGCCCGATGCGTCTGGCGGCGAGGCGGGGAACGAATAGTGCGCTTCCGTCTCAAGGAGGGTGGGCGGATCGACCGCACCAAGCGTCTCCGCTTCACCTTCAATGCGCGCAGCTTTGAGGGCTTCGCCGGCGACACGCTGGCGTCCGCGCTCATCGCAAACGGCACCCATCTCACGAGCCGGAGCTTCAAGTATCACCGGCCCCGCGGCATCCTCACCGCGGGCGCGGAGGAGCCGTCCGCGCTGGTCCAGCTCGGGACCGGCGGGCGCACGGAGCCCAACCTCCGCGCGACGCAGGTGGAGCTCTACGACGGGCTCACCGCTACGGGTGTCAATGCCTGGCCGAGCGCCAGCTGCGACCTTGCTGCCTGGACCGGGCGGCTCGCGCCGCTCTTCCCCGCCGGCTTCTACTACAAGACCTTTCTCTGGCCGGCGTCGTTCTGGAAGTCGCTCTACGAGCCTGCTATCCGGCGCATGGCGGGGCTCGGCCGCGCGCCCGATGCCCCCGACCCCGACTCGTACGACAAGATGTCCGTCCACTGCGACGTGCTCGTGGTGGGCGGCGGGCCGGCGGGGATCGCTGCGGCGCTGGCCGCCGGCCAAGCCGGCGCGCGGGTCCTGCTCGTGGACGAGCAGACGACGCTCGGCGGCGCGTTGATCGGCCTCCGCCACCGGGTCGATGGCGCTGACGGCGCGGCCTGGGCCGGGTCAGCGACAGAGCGCCTCGCCGCCATGCCGGAGGTGCGCGTACTCACCCGCACGACGCTCTTCGGTTACTACGACCACAACTCGCTGAGCGCGCTGGAGCGCCGCACCGACCATCTGGGGCCGCGCGCGCCCGCCGGCATGAGCCGCCAGCGCCTGTGGAACATCAAGGCGCGCCGCGTGGTGCTCGCCACCGGCGCCCACGAGCGGCCTCTGGTCTTCGCCGACAACGACCGTCCCGGGATCATGCTGGCCTCGGCGGCGCAGCGCTACCTCAACCACTTTGCGGCGCTGCCGGGCAAGCGTGCGGTGCTCTTCACCAACAACGACGACGCCTACGAGGCGGCACACGACATCGTGGATGCGGGCGGCACGGTCGCTGCCGTGGTCGATTGCAGGCCAGAGCCTGCGGCGCTGCTGGCAACCAAGCTGAAGGAGGCCGGCGTAGCCCTCCACACCGGCTCCGTCATCGCCGCCACCCACGGCACGAAGCGGGTCCGCGCCGTCACTCTCGCCACGCTTGGCAGGGATGGTAGGATTAGCGGCTCCGTGCGCCGCATCGCCTGCGATAGCGTGCTCGTTTCCGGCGGCTGGAACCCGGCGGTGCATCTCTTCAGCCAGTCGGCCGGCAAGCTCACGTTCGAGGAGGCGCGCGGCATCTTCCTGCCCGGCAGGGCCACGCAGGCGCTGGAGGTGGCCGGCGCCGCCACTGGCAGCTTCGGCCTCACCGCCTGCCTCGCGGAAGGTGCGGCCGCCGGTGCGCGCGCGGCCCAGGCGGCAGGCTTCGGCGACGGCACGGCGCCGGCGGTGCCGCCCGTCGACGCGCCCGAGCCCGGCGCCATCACGCCCTTGTGGCTGGTGCCGGGGCTGAAGCCGCTCGGCCACGGTAAGGCCAAGCACATGGTCGACCATCAGGACGACGTGACCGCGGCGGATATCCAGCTCGCGGCGCGCGAGGGCTTCCGCTCGGTCGAGCACGTCAAGCGCTACACCACCGTCGGCATGGGCACCGACCAGGGCAAGACGTCGAACGTCAACGGCCTCGCCATCCTCGCCGACGCGCTCGGCAAGACCGTGCCCGAGGTCGGCACCACCACCTACCGGCCGCCCTACACGCCCGTCGCCTTCGGCGCGCTCGCAGGGCGCGATCGCGGCGCGTTGATGGACCCGGTGCGGCGGACCGCGATGCACGAATGGCATGAGGACCACGGCGCGGTGTTCGAGCCCGTCGGCCAGTGGCACCGGCCCTGGTGGTACCCCAAGCCTGGCGAGGACAAGCATGCAGCGGTGGCGCGCGAATGCCGCGCGGTGCGGGAAGCCGTCGGCATCCTCGACGCCTCCACCCTCGGCAAGATCGACATCAAGGGGCCGGATGCGACCACCCTGCTCGACATGGTCTACACCAACGCCTTCTCGACGCTGAAGGTGGGCCGGGTGCGGTACGGACTCATGTGCGGCGACGACGGCATGGTGTTCGACGATGGCACCACCGCGCGCCTCGGCGAAACCCACTATCTGATGACCACCACGACCGGCAATGCGGCCCACGTGCTGGAATGGCTGGAGGAATGGCTGCAGACCGAGTGGCCGGAGCTCAAGGTCTACTGCACCTCGGTCACCGAGCAGTGGGCGACCGTCGCCCTCGCCGGCCCCAAGGCCCGCGACGTACTGGCCGCGATGGCGCCGGAGTTGGCGCTCGACACCGACTCTTTCCCCTTCATGAGCGTGAAGGAGGGCATCGTCGCAGGCGTGAACGCGCGCGTCTTCCGCATCAGCTTCACCGGCGAGCTCAGCTTCGAGATCAACGTGCCCTGGCACCACGGGCGCCACCTGTGGGAAGCGCTGATGCAGGCGGGCGCCGAGCACGGCATCACCCCCTACGGCACCGAGGCGATGCACGTGCTGCGCGCCGAGCGTGGCTTCATCATCGTCGGCCAGGAGACCGACGGCACCACCACGCCCCAGGACCTCGGCATGGACTGGATCGTCTCCAAGAAGAAGCCGGATTTCCTGGGGAAGCGCGCCTGGAGCCGCGAGGACACGCGGCGGGAGGACCGCAAGCAGCTCGTCGGCATCCTCACCAACAACCCCAGCTCCGTGCTGCCCGAGGGCACGCAGCTCGTGGACAAGCCCGGGCGGCCGCCGCTACCGATGATCGGCCACGTCACCTCCAGCTATGCGAGCCCGACTCTGGGTCGCTCCATCGCGCTCGCGCTGGTGAAGGGCGGCCGCGCGCGCATGGGCGAGACAATCCACGCGGCGCCCGAGAGCGGCTTCCTCCCCTGCAAGGTCACGGAGCCGGTGTTCTACGATCCGGAAGGAGCCAAGCGGGATGGCTGAGGCAGCGGCGCCGCGCAGCCCGCTCGCGAGCCTCGCCGACGCGCTGGCGGAGGCGCGCGCGGGCGATGCAGTCCTTGTCGAGCGGCCGGCACGGACCAGGCTCAACCTCAGGCTGGATCCCGACGACGCCGACACGCTGACCGCCGCCGGTGCGGCGCTGGGCGGTGCGTTGCCGCTGGCGCCCAACACCGCCGCCGTCACCGCCCGCGGCTGGACCGTGCTCTGGTTCGGCCCCGACGAGTGGCTGGCGACCGGCCCGGCCGCCGAGGGCGCGGCGCTAGCGGACGCGCTCAGAAGATCGCTCGACAGCAAGCACCACGCGCTAACCGATGTGAGCGCCATGTACGCGACGCTTGCGCTCTCCGGCCCGCGGGCGCGCGAGGTGCTGATGAAGGGCTGCCGCCTCGACCTTCACCCCCGCGCCTTCGCGTCAGGCGCCTGCGTGCAGACGGCGCTGGCAAGAGCGCAAATGATCCTGCATCAGACCGACGACAACCCCACTTACGAGATCACCGTGCGCAACTCCTTCGCCCACTACCTCGCCACCTGGCTCCTCGACGCCGTGGCGGAGTACCGGCCGGCCTGAGCGGCAGCTTGTCCCGTCGCCGCCGCTCGCCTATGGTGCGCCGGCGAAAGCGGACGGGGCGGCCGCGCAAGGCACGTGTGGCCGCACGGCGGCGCCGCGCCCCCGGCGCCAGGGGCGGTTCATGGACAGTATTCGCATCAGGGGCGGCCGCCCGCTCGAAGGCGAGATCGAGATCTTTGGCGCCAAGAACGCGGCCCTGCCGCTGATGGCTGCGAGCCTTTTGACCGACGAGACTCTGACGCTCTCGAACATCCCCCACCTCACCGATATCACGACCCTTGTGCACCTCCTCGCCCAGCACGGCGTCGAGATCGGCATGGACGGCAACGCGCGACGGGGCGGCAATGCCGGCCGCGTGCTCTCGCTCCGCGCCCGCGAGATCACCAACACCACGGCGCCCTACGAGCTGGTGAGCCGGATGCGTGCCTCCATCCTGGTGCTGGGGCCGCTGCTCGCCCGCACGGGGCGGGCAACCGTCTCGCTCCCCGGCGGCTGCGCCATCGGCACCCGCCCCGTCGATCTGCATATCGACGGGCTCACTCGCCTCGGCGCCCAGGTCGTTCTCGAAGACGGCGACATCAGCGCGCATGCGCGCGGGCGGCTGCGCGGGGCCGAGATCAGGCTGCCCTTCGCCTCGGTGGGTGCGACAGAAAACCTGATGATGGCGGCGACGCTTGCGGACGGCGAGACGGTCATTCGCAATGCGGCGCGCGAGCCGGAAATCGCCGATCTCGCCCACTGCCTGAACGCGATGGGCGCTGACATCAGCGGGGTCGGCAGCGACGAGCTCGTGATCCAGGGCCAGGAGGCGCTCTCCGGCACCGACCACCACGTGGTAGGCGACAGGATCGAGGCCGGCACCTATGCACTGGCTGCTGCCATCGTGGGCGGCGATATCGAGCTCTCCGGCGCGCCGTCGGCGCTCCTGCGCTCTTTGCTCGACTACCTGGAGGCCGCCGGCGTTACCATAACTGAGACGCCGCACGGGCTCAGGGTGCGCGGCAACGGCCGACCGATGGCGACGGACGTGACGACGCGGCCTTATCCCGGCTTTCCCACCGACCTCCAGGCGCAGGCGATGGCCCTGATGACGGTTGCCGACGGCGCCGCGATGATCACCGAGACGATCTTCGAGAATCGCTTCATGCATGTGCAGGAGCTGCGCCGCATGGGCGCAGATATCGCCGTGCGCGGCGGCACGGCGCTGGTGCGGGGGGTCGCCTCGTTGACCGGCGCACAGGTGATGGCGACCGACCTCCGGGCCTCGTCGTCGCTGGTCCTCGCAGGGCTTGCAGCCGCAGGCGAGACGGTGGTGCACCGGGTCTATCACCTCGATCGCGGCTATGAGCGGATCGAGGACAAGCTCGCGGCCTGCGGCGCCGAAATCGACCGGATCCATCATTGACTGCACCGGCGCGTCTCAGACTGCGGGCGGAAGACGCCGGCGATCTCGCCGTGATCTCGGCGTGCCTGGAGGACGCCGTCTTCGCGGTGGGCGAGATGGCCTTCGAGCCTGCCGACAGCCGCTTCGCGGCCATCGTCGTCCGCCGCTGCCGCGAGGCCACGGGCGGTCCCGCGGGCCAGGCGCGCGCCGCGATCCACTTCGATGCGGTGTCTGCGGTCAAGCTGCGCGGGATCGACCGTACGGAGCCCGCGCGGCTGCTCAAGCTCGCGGGCATCATCGCCGAGCCCGGCCCGTCTGCGACCGTGGTGCGGCTTCTCTTCCAGGACGGTGCCGAGGTATGGATCGAGGCCGAACGCCTCGCCGGCCATTTTCAGGACCTGGAGGAGCCGCGGCCGACTTCGGCGGGCGAGCGGGAGCCGGTGCCATGAGCGACGGCCTGCTGCTCGCGCTGCCCAAAGGCAGGATTGCCCGCGAGCTTACGCCGCTGCTGGCGCGCGCAGGCATCGAGCCGGAGGCCGCGTTCGCGGACGACGGCGCGCGCCAGCTCCGCTTCTCCACCTCGGACCCGGGGCTCGGGCTGATCCGGGTGCGCAGCCTCGACGTCGCCACCTTCGTCGCCTTCGGCGCGGCCCAGCTCGGCGTCGTCGGCAACGACGTGCTGATGGAGTTCGACTACCGCGAGATCTATGCGCCGCTCGACCTCGGCATCGGCCTCTGCCGCATGGTGGTGGCGGAGCCGGCGGAGCTCGCGACTGGGGACGATCCTTCGCGCTGGAGTCACGTGCGGGTCGCCACCAAGTATCCCCGTATGACGCGCCGCCATTTCGCCGCCCGCGGGGTCCAGGCCGAATGCATCAAGCTCAACGGCGCCATGGAGCTGGCACCTGGGCTCGGGCTCTGCCGGCGCATCGTCGATCTGGTGGGCACGGGCGCGACTCTCCGGGCCAACGGCCTGGTCGAGGTCGAGCATATCGCCGACATCTCCGCCCGGCTCGTCGTCAACCGCACCGCGCTCAAGACCCGGGCCGGCGAGCTCCAGGCCTGGATCGAACGCTTCGGCGAGGCAGTGAGTGGCACGCAAGCTGGATAGCGCGGGCGCCGGCTTCGACGCCGCCTTCGACGCCCTGCTTGCGGATCGCCGGGGCGTGGCGACGGACGTCGACCGAGAGGCTTCGGCGATCGTCGATACAGTACGCGAAGGCGGCGATGCAGCGCTGCTGGACTACACGGCACGCTTCGACCGCATCGCGCTCACGCCTGAGCAGATTCGGATTTCGGCGGCAGACATCGCCGCCCACGCGGCCGCAGCGCCCAATTCGGTACGCGACGCGCTCGTGCAGGCGGCGGAACGGATCGAGGCGTTCCACCGCCGGCTCATGCCGGCCGATCTCGACTACCGCGACGACGTCGGTGTCAGGCTGGGTGCCCGCTGGCGCCCGTTGGACGCGGTCGGGCTCTACGTACCTGGCGGCACCGCCGCCTATCCGAGCACCGTGCTGATGAACGCGATCCCCGCGCGCGTCGCCGGCGTGCAGCGCGTCGCCATGGTCGTGCCGACGCCGGATGGCGCGCTCGACCCTGCGGTGATGGCCGCCTCCGAGATCGCAGGCGTCACAGAGATCTATCGGGTGGGCGGGGCGCAGGCCGTCGCCGCGCTCGCCTATGGTACCGAGACCATCGCGCCGGTGGACAAGATCGTCGGCCCCGGCAACGCCTATGTCGCCGCCGCCAAGCGCCTGGTCTTCGGCACCGTCGGCATCGACATGATCGCGGGCCCCTCCGAGATCCTGGTGGTCGCCGATGGCGCCAATGAGCCGGCGTGGATTGGCGCGGACCTGCTCTCGCAAGCCGAGCATGACGAAGACGCCCAGGCGATCCTGATCACGGACGACAGCGCCTTCGCCACCCAGGTGACGGATGCGGTGGCAGGGCATCTGGCGCAGCTCCCCCGCGCCACCATCGCTGCCGCGAGCTGGCGCCGCCACGGCGCCGTCATCATCGTTCGTTCCCTCGACGAGGCGCCGGCGCTCATCAATCGCCTCGCGCCCGAGCACCTGGAGCTCGCCGTGGACGAGCCTTTGCCACTGGCCGAGGCCGTGACCTGCGCCGGCGCCATCTTCCTCGGCCGCCACACGCCCGAAGCAATCGGCGACTATGTGGCCGGCCCCAACCATGTGCTGCCGACGGCGCGCAGCGCCCGCTTCTCCTCGGGCCTCTCGCCGCTGGATTTCCTCAAGCGCACGACCTTCGTCGGCTGCGACGCCGCGAGCCTCGCGCAAATCGGCCCGGCGGCCGTGACGCTCGCCGAAGCCGAGGGCCTTCATGCCCACGCGCTCTCGGTGGCGCTAAGGCTCGGCGGCGGGTCGGAGTGAGCGCGTGGACCGGGATCCGGCCGGCGAGGCCCGGCTGTTCGATGTCGTGTTGGACGCGGGCGCGGGATTTCGCCGGGGCCCCGATCTTGAGCACGAGCGCCGCATCGCCATCCACGACCTGCTGGAGGAGAACTCCTTCGCGCCGACCGCAGGATCGGGCGGCCCCTATCGGCTCCGCATCGGCCGCGAGGAGGGGCGGCTCCGCCTCGATGTGGAGGACGAAGCGGGAGAGACGCAGGGCCGCGCCGTGCTGCACCTCGGGTCGCTGCGCCAGACGCTGCGCGACTACGCAACCATTTGCGACAGCTATCACGAGGCGATCAGGACCGCCCCGCGGTCCCGCATCGAGGCGATCGACATGGGCCGGCGCGCCTGCCACAACGACGGCGCCGAGATTATCCGCCAGGAGCTGGCCGGCTCCATCGATATCGACGATACGACGGCGCGGCGGCTGTTCACGCTCGTCTACGCGCTCCATGTCCGGGTCTAGTCCCCGCCATGAGCACGCTCCCCGGCAGTATCCTCTTCGCCTGCACGTGGAACTCCGTGCGCTCGCCCATGGCGGAAGGGCTGATGAAGAGCCTCTTCGGCACCCGACTCTTCGTCGATTCGGCGGGCGTGCGCAGCGGCGGCGGGCGTGATCCGTTCGCGGTGCTCATCATGGCGGAGATCGGGATCGACATCGGCGGCCACCGGCCCAAGACCTTCGACGATCTCGAAAGCGAATCGTTCGATATGGTCATCTCGCTCTCGCCGGAAGCCCAGCACAGAGCGATCGAACTCACCCGCACCGCCCATTGCGAGATCGAGTTCTGGCACACCCTCGATCCCAGCGTGGTCGAAGGCAACCGTGAGACCCGCCTGTTCGCCTATCGGGAGGTGCGTAACAGGCTCATGGCGCGGCTGCGCGAGCGCTTCGGCGCACCCCGCCCGCCGGTGGTCTGAGCGTGCACTCCCCCGCGTCCCGCCCGCCTCTGGTGCTCGCCTCGGCGTCGCCCCGCCGACGTTCGCTTCTGGAGCAGATCGGCTACGCGCCGGACGTGGTGGAGCCTGCGGCGCTCGACGAAGCGGTGCTTCCCGGCGAGGGGCCGGAGGCGCACGCGGCCCGGCTCGCCCAGGCCAAAGCCACAGCCGTTTCAGCCCGTCATCCGGGGGCGTTCATCCTCGGCGCCGATACGATCGTGGCGTGCGGCCGGCGAATCCTGGACAAGGCAGAGACCGAAGAGAGCACGCGGCGCTGCCTCGCCCTCCTCTCCGGCCGGCGCCACCGGGTCTATGGCGGGGTCACGGTGATCGACCCCGAGGGCCGCGCGGTAAGCCGCCTGGTGCGCACCGCGGTGACGTTCAAGCGGCTCTCGGAAGAGGAGATGGCGGCCTATCTCGCCGGCGGCGAATGGCGGGGAAAGGCCGGCGGTTACGCGATACAGGGGCGGGCGGCGGCCTTCGTCCGCTTCGTCGGCGGCTCCTACACCAATGTGGTGGGGCTGCCCGTTCACGAGACCTACCAGCTATTGGTCGGCCTCGGCCTGCCGCCCCGGCCGCCCGGCGCCGGGGACTCATGAGCAAGACGGCGCGCGATGAGGCGGGCGGCCCGGCGATCGACGAGCTGCTGATCACCGCGAGCCCCTATGGCATGCGCGCAGCCGCGGTCGCGGCCGGTCGGCCGGTCGCGTTCTTCATCGAACCCCGCGCGGAGCCCAGCCGCATCGGCGATCTGCATGTGGCGCGCCCGCTCGGCAGGATGAAGGGTATCGACGCCTGCATCGTCGATATCGGCGAGGGCGAGGAGGCATTCCTTCAAGGGGCACGTAGCCTCGACGCCGATGGCGCGCAACCGATCGTGCAGGTCGTCTGCGACGCCTATGAGGGCAAGCGCGCACGGGTCACGCGGCGACCGGTGCTGGCGGGCCGCTTCGCTACCTTCCGGCCCAGCGGGCGCGGACTCGCCTTTTCCCGCCGCCTCCGCGACCCCAAGGCGCGGCGCGCGCTCACAGCCGCGCTCGACGGGATCGACATGCCCAGCGAAGGGGTGACGATCAGGGCCGCCGCGGGGGCGTGCCCGGACGAGGTGCCGGCCGCTGCCGCCGCGCTGGCGGCACGTTGGAATGAGGTCCAAGCGTCGGCCAAGCGCGACCGGACCCCCCGGCGCCTCTGGCAGGCAGGCGGCCTGCTCGGGCGTCTGCTGCGCGACGTGGCAGCGCCAGGAACGACGAGCATCGCCATCGACGACCGCGCCCTGCTCGACCGGGCAGGCACATTGGCTGCACGTGAAGCGCCTGATCTCACGCCTGCCCTCTCATACGCCGGCGCGGCACCGCCTGCAGGGCCGCTCTTCGAGCGCCACGATTGCGCGGGCCGGCTCGCGGTTGCGCTCGAGCCCGAGGTCGCGTTGCCCGGCGGCGCCCGGCTCACGATCGAGGAAACCCGCGCGCTCTGCGCGATCGACGTGGACACGAGCCAAACCGCCGATGCCGCCGCAGCCGAGACCGCCGGCGCCGCCGGGCGCGAAATCGTCCTGCGCAATCTCGGCGGGTTGATCGCGATCGACTTTGCGGGCCGCAGCGGCACCCGCCACCGCGCGGCCCAGCTTGCCGCGCTCGGGCGTGCACTCAAGGCCGACCGGACCCCCCATCGCGTGCTCGGCGCCACCGCCGGCGGGGTGGTGGAGGTCAACCGCCAGCGGCTCGGCCCGAGCCTGCGTCAGGCCCTGACCGAGCCCACTGGCGATGCCTTCGGCGGGCGCAGGCTGCGGCTGGATGCGGCGGCCCACGAGGCGGCAGACGCCGCCCGGCGCGAGGCGGCGAGCGGGGCGCAGGCGCTCACACTGCGCGCCGCGCCTGCACTTCTGGAAACGCTTGCGGCCCCCGGCGACGGTGTGCTGGAACGCTGGCTGGGCATCCCGCTCACGCTCATCGCCGATCCGGCCCGGCCGCACGGCCGCTTTTCCATCGAGCGACGCTGATCGCGGCCGCAAGGACGAATGCTCGACCCACTCACCCATATCCAGCTCATCGGCGGTTTCGTTCTGCTCTTCGTGGGCGGCGAGGCGCTGGTGCGGGGCGCGGTCTCGCTCGCCCAGCGGCTGCACGTCTCGCCGCTGCTGATCGGGGCCACCGTGGTCGCCTTCGGCACCTCGATGCCGGAGCTGGTGGTCACCTTGCAGGCGGCGCTCAGGGGCTCGTTCGGCATCGCCTTCGGCAACGTAATCGGCAGCAATGTCGCGAACCTGATGCTCATCCTCGGCCTCGCCGTCGTGATTACGCCGGTGCTGGTGTCGCGGCGGGCGGTGGCGCGGGACGGTGGGGCGTTGATCGGTGCCACCGCGCTGCTCGTCGTGTTCACTTCGTTGGGCACGCTTGTCGCCTGGCAGGGCGCGTTGATGCTGGTCCTGCTCGGGCTGCTCACCTGCGCCTCCTACTGGCACGAGCGGCGCACAGGCGGCGAGAAGGGCATCCGCCATCGGCACGAGGCCGAGGAACGCCAGCACTTGCCGCGATCCATCTGGCTCGGCTTGCTCGCCGCGCTGCTCGGGCTCGCCGGCGTCAGCATCGGCGCCCACCTGATGGTCGGTGCCGCGACGATCATCGCGCGCGGCCTCGGGATCACCGAAACCGTGATCGGGATCACGGTCGTCGCAGTCGGCACCTCGCTGCCGGAGCTAGCCACCACCTTGGTGGCGGCCTATCGCAAGCACGCTGACGTCGCAATCGGCAACGTGCTCGGCTCCAGCGTGTTCAACATTCTTGCGATCCTGGGCGTCGTGACCGTGGTGACGCCGCTGCCGGTGCCGGACGAAATCTTGCACCTCGACATCTGGCTGTTGGCAGGCATCACCCTCCTCGTGATCGCGGTGGCGCTCGCCGGCGTGCGCCTGGGGCGGCCGTTCGGCGTGCTCCTCCTGCTTGGCTACGCGGCATTCGCGGCAATGCAGTATCTCGGCGTGTAGTGCCGGCCCAAAGGCGCGGGCGGCGCGTAGACAGGTGCGGCTCCGTGGCCTATACACGGGCCCGCATGCCGGCGTACGCCCAGGTAGCTCAGTCGGTAGAGCAGCGGACTGAAAATCCGCGTGTCGGTGGTTCGATTCCGCCCCTGGGCACCGGCACCTCGCGCCGGCGGCAGCGGACGGGAATTGCGCCCGGGCAAGGCGAGAACGGACCATGACGCCGCAGGGCATGAGCTACGTAAGCGGCGCGAGCAAGCGGCCGCTGCTCGGCCTCACCATCGGCGCGCAGCTGGATCAGACGGCCGCGCGCTTCCCCGATAACGAGGCGCTGGTGGTCCGGCATCAGGACGTGCGCTGGAGCTACGGCACGCTCACGGAGAAGGTCGACGAATTCGCCGCAGGCCTGCTGGCGCTGGGGCTCGAGCCGGGCGATCGCATCGGCATCTGGTCTCCCAACAACAGCGAATGGGCGGTGACGCAATTCGCCGCGGCGAAGGCCGGGCTGATCCTGGTCAACATCAATCCCGCCTACCGCCTGACCGAGCTCGAATACGCCCTCAACAAGGTCGAGTGCCGGGCGCTGGTCACCGCCGAATCGTTCAAGTCGAGCCGCTACATCGAGATGCTGCGCAAGCTCGCGCCGGAGCTCGACCGTACCCGGCCCGGCGGGCTGAAGGCGGAGAAGTTGCCCCATCTCGAAACCGTCGTTCGCCTCGGCGCCGAGACCACGGCCGGCATGTACAACTTCAACGACGTGCCGGGCCTCGCGGGCGCTGCCGAGCGCGACCGGCTGCACGTACTCGGCGGCCAGTTGCAGTTCGACGACCCGATCAACATCCAGTTCACCAGCGGCACCACGGGCTTCCCCAAGGGGGCGACGCTCAGCCACCACAACATCCTCAACAACGGCTACTTCAACGGTGTCACACTGGGCTTGAGCGAGCGCGACCGGGTCTGCATCCCGGTGCCGCTCTATCACTGTTTCGGCATGGTCATGGGCAATCTGATGTCCGCCGCCTTCGGCGCGACCATGGTCTATCCCAGCGATGCCTTCGACCCGCTGGAGGTGCTCCGCACCGTCGAGGCCGAGCGCTGCACGGTGCTCTATGGCGTCCCCACCATGTTCATTGCCGAGCTCGACCATCCCGAGTTCGCGCGCTTCAATCTCTCCTCGCTCCGTACCGGCACGATGGCGGGCTCGCCCTGCCCCATCGAGGTCATGCGCCGCGTCATCGGCGAGCTGCACATGGAAGAGGTGACCATCGCCTATGGCATGACCGAGACCAGCCCGGTGAGCTTCCAGTCGGCGACGGACGACCCGATCGAGCGCCGGGTCTCCACCGTCGGGCGTGTCCACCCCCATGTCGAGGTCAAGGTCGTCGATCAGGACGGCAAGGTCATGCCGCGCGGCGAGACGGGCGAGCTGCTCACCCGCGGCTATTCGGTCATGCGCGGCTACTGGAACGACGAGGACAAGACCCAGGAGGCGATCGACAAGGCGGGCTGGATGCACACCGGCGACCAGGCCACCATCGACGCAGAGGGCTATTGCAACATCGTGGGCCGCATCAAGGACATGGTGATCCGCGGCGGCGAGAACGTCTATCCGCGCGAGATCGAGGAGTTCCTCTACCGCCACCCCAAGGTCCAGGACGTGCAGGTGATCGGCGTGCCGGACGAGAAGTACGGCGAGGAGCTTTGCGCCTGGATCAAGCTGAGAGACGGCGAAGAGGCGAATGCGGACGAGATCAAGGCCTTCTGCAAGGACCAGATCGCCCACTTCAAGGTGCCGCGCTACGTGCGCTTCGTGGATGAGTTCCCGATGACCATCACGGGCAAGATCCAGAAGTTCAAGATGCGCGAAACCATGATCGCGGCGCTCGAGCTCGCGGAACAGAAGACCGCCTGAGGCGGAACGCGCCAGCCGCCCCCAACGACGGAGAGTCCCATGGCCAAGCTCACGCACATCAACCCGGACAACGTGCCGGACTATCTCACCTACGGCCTCAGCCACGCGGTGGTCGCCGAGGGCGGCAAGACCATCTATCTCTCGGGCCAGGTCGGCTGGAACGAGAAGGGCGAATCGGTAGGGCCGGACCTCGCCAGCCAGCTCGCCCAGGCGCACGAGAACATCCGCCGCGTGCTCGCCGCGGCCGGCGGGACCGTGGCGGATATCGTCCGCCTCAACACCTACGTCGCCAACTACCGTTTCGAGGAAGGCGAGGTGGTGAACGCCGCCAACAAGAAGCTCTTCGGCGACCATGTGCCGGCCTCGATGACGCTGATGG
Organism: Alphaproteobacteria bacterium; assembly: GCA_965262755.1. GTDB lineage: Bacteria > Pseudomonadota > Alphaproteobacteria > UBA828 > UBA828 > WTGU01. Next base: position 5,981,229 of record OZ253557.1, read on the forward strand.
GCGTCCAGGCCCTCTATTCACCCGATGTCCGCTGCGAGGTCGAGGTGACCGCCGTCATCGGATAGCTCTTTGTCGCTCACGGCAGCCGGCCTGCGGCCGGCGCCTCCGCGTCGCGCGTCCACGCGCGCGGGCGCGCGATGGCGCCGCATAAGCGGCGGGCCGCGGTCGCGACCTGTCGCGAGCCCGTCATAGACGGACTCGCTCCGGCCCGAAAGAACAAAGGGCGCCGCCCGCGCCGGGCGGCGCCCCCTCGTGCTTGCCGGCGGGACCGCTTGCCTATGTCCGAAAGACGCCGAGGGTCTCGAAGGCGGCGGCGGCCTGGATAACGGTCGCGTCGTCGTAGCGCTTGCCGATCAGCATCATCCCGATGGGGGAGTCGTCTGCCTTGCCGCAGGGAACCGTCATGGCCGGATGGCCCGTGGCGTCGAACGGGCAGGTGTTGGCCAGCATGTTCAGCGCGACATCGACATAGTGCTCGCGCGAGCAATCGGGCGCCGGCAGCTCGGTCGCGAGCATCGGCAGCGTTGGCATCGCGAGCACATCGTACTCAGCCAGCACCGCGTCATACGTCTCACGCAGCCTGCGGCTCAGGTTCTGTGCCTTGGCGTAGTAGCGGCCGTGGTAGTTCCGGTGCATGTACTCGCCCAGCATCATGACCGTCTTCACCGTCTCCGAGAGGTCGTCCGGCCGCGAGCGCCAGCCCCTGGCGTAGGCGTCGATCAGCGAGGTCGCGTAGTAGCCTTCCCAGTTGGTGCCGAAGCCGTTGCCCTTCAGCATCATCGCGGTCGCGCCTTCCACCGCGATGCCGTTCCAGATATGCGGCCCGTCGAGGTGCATGGGGATCGAGATCTCGTCCACCGTGGCGCCGAGCTCCTTGAACCGCTGAACTGCGGCCCTGACCGAGTTGTCGACGGCGTCCTCGCTCTCGGGATGGCCGAAGCCCTCCGTGACGACGCCGATCTTCATACCGTCTGCGCCCTTGTCGAGCGCGTTCACATAGCGCTGGGTCTTGGTACCGATCTGGCGCGGGTCGTGGCCGTCGGGGCCGGCGATGACCTGGAGCAGGGTCGCCACGTCGCTCACCGAGCGCGCCATTGGGCCGGTGTGGTCGAGGGTTTGCTCGATGGGGAAGATCCCGGTGTAGGGAACCAGCCCATGGGTGGGCTTGTGCCCGTAGATGCCGCACCAGCATGCGGGCATGCGGATCGAGCCGCCCTGGTCGCCGCCGAGCGCCATGTCGGCCTCGCCGATGGCGACCAGCACGCCGCTGCCGGCGGACGAGCCGCCGGAGGTGTAGCCCTTCTTGTGCGGGTTCTCGACCATGCCGGTGGCGGTGGTAGCGCTGCCGCCATCGAAGCAGAGGTAGGTGTTGGCGGCCTTGCCGATGATGGTGCCGCCAGCATCGAGAATCCGGGTCACCACGGTCGCGTCGATATCGGGCACATAGCCCTCGAGCACCGTGGCCCCGTTCATCATCGGCACGCCGGCCAGGCAGATATTGTCCTTGAGAACGACCCGCTTGCCCTTGAGCGGCCCGCCGCCCCTGCCCTTCACCTCGGACTTCCAGTACCAGGCGTTGTAGGGGTTCTCTTCCGGCGGCGGCCGGTAGCCCGTGCTGCGCGGATACTTCACCGGAAGCTTCGGCTCATCGAGATCGTCGAGCCGGTGATAGGACGCGATCGTGCCCTCCATGAGGCCGCGATACGATTCCGCGTCCTCAACGGTGATCGTCATGCCGTAGCCTTCGGCGATATCCAGGACCTCTTCGATCGTCGGTGTGCGCACCGTCGGAAACTTGGCCATCCGTTCTCCTCCCGTCTCTTGCCGCGCCGACGGCGAGCGCCGCCGTCCCTGCCGGAGCGCCACATATACCGAACGCGCGTCCGCCCGAACAGGGCAGCCGCGCCCGCGTGTGGAGGGTAGCGGCAATCGGGCAACGGCGCGCGCTTTACAGGCGCCATGCTGCACTGCACAATCCGCCCTTCTGCAACGCCGAATGAGGGAATTCGATCATGGAGCAGGCGGCCGTCGCGGCCCCGGGCGATGCCCGGCCCGGTTACTATTTCGAGGATCTGGCGATCGGCATGAGCGCCGATTTCTGCCGTGTAATCGGCGATGAGGAGATGCGCCTCTTCGCCGATCTCACCGGCGACACCAACCCGCTCCACTTCGACGACGACTTCGCCGAACGCTCGCGCTTCGGCGGGCGAATCGTGCACGGCATGTGCACCGCAGCATTGATCTCGACGGTCATCGGCACCCGCCTGCCGGGGCCGGGGTGCATCTACTTGTCGCAGACGCTCCGCTTCACGGCGCCGGTCAGGCCCGGCGACGAGATTGTGGCGCGGGCGGTGGTGGATCGGCTCATTCCAGAGCGCAGGCGCGTCGAGTTCGAGACCACGTGTTCAGTCGGCGACCAGATCGTGCTCGCCGGCCGGGCGCTCGCCCAGGTCCCCTCCCGTGCTGGGCCGGCTTAGCGGGTGGCCTGTGGGCCTAGCCTGCCGCTACGAGGCCGACGAGAGCTGCGTCTATCGGGTCCCCGAATTCGGTCACAAAATCCGTGCCATCGCTGCGCGCCTTGCAGCCTGCCGCTGCCCCTGAGCAGACGACGCGAACGTCGCCCCAGCCTGGCGTGCAGCGAAGCGGCCAACGACCCGACCATCACTCCGAGCACGTCGCGAACCGTTCCCCGCCTTCGGCGGTCACGAGCCTACAGCCAAATCCCTCACTCCGACACCGCGACAGCGCGTCCGCCTCCGCCGCCGAAAGCGTACCGCCCAATCCTGGTTGCAAGAAACACCCCGTTGCATATCCGCCGTACACAAGTGCGGCACATTCATTGCTGCCTTGATACGCGCTACCAAAATTTGCACGAATAACGCATTCGCTTCCGCCCGCGCTCCTGCATTGGATTAGAGCGCTCCTTTCGGCAGCCGCCTCCGTCGAATGGTTCGCCGTTATGCCAGCATGATGAGCCACGCAATCGTCTTCTATACTTGTCGCTATCGCGCCGTGGAGCCCCGACGAAAACAAACCGCCACCACCGCCACAGCCCGCGACAAGAGCTAGGACAGCGCCCGCAAAGGCGACAGTCAGAATATGTCTCATTCTCTTCACTCGCTGTTTGAGGACTGATGATAGGATGCGGCTTTAGCGATCAACGTCACGGAATCAGGATCGTCTTCCGCATTGGATTCATTGGGTCCATGCACCTCCCGCTCGGCGACCTCGATCTCGCCCACGTGATCCGCTGAGCGCCAAATCGTGCCTGCATCCGATTCCGCGTCCGACGGATCGCGGCGGCCGAGACCTTCCCAGCGCACCTGCGACCAATCCGCCCCGCCCAAGGGCATCGTGAACGACGCGTGCAGCGCCATGGAATCGTCGCTCGTGCCGATCCCGTCCCAGCCGCCGCGCAGCTCGAACCACGGATGCGGCTGCCAGCCGATGTCGAGCCGGCCCTGATCGATCCACCCGTCCGCGCCGTCCTTGCGCTCCCACCGGCCCGCCGCAGCGCTCAGGTTGATGGTGTTGGTCAAATCCGTGCCGTAACCAAGCTCCACGCCCGCAAGCGCACGCTCCTCATAGCCGTAGCGCCCCGGCCGCCAGTCAGTCACCGGCGCGTAGTAGCTCAATGAGCCCTGACCCCAACGATCCAGGTACTCAAGCCCGGTCACCACCCGCGTGTGTCCGCGCTCGAGGTTCTCCTGAACGAACATCGAGGTGCCGAGAACCCCCTCGCCGGGCTGCTCGAAGAGTGCATAGCGCTGCACGAAGCCGAGGCGTACATCGCTGCGCTGGAACCCGTGCGCATCCCGCCAGCGCGTCACACCATTCTGCATGAAGAACGATCGGGTCACCGCATCGTCTTCCACCGAGGAGAGGACCATCAGAGGAACCACGACATCCAGATCGGCGCTGAGCGTCCCGCTGGAGGCCGTCAAGCCAAGCCGGCGATCGATGTGGAAATGCTCGCCGAACCGCGCCTTCCCATGCTGCTCGACGAACTGGAGGGCAGAGTCGGCCAGGCTGGAAAACACCTGCTCGACGGCACAATCGCTCACCGCCGTGAGCTCGTTCCCCGTGTTCTGGAGAGCCCCAACACAGTTCTCGACCCCGAACATGGATATGCCCCAATCGCTGGGCGCACCCTGCGGCTCCTCCCCTCTCTGCCAACGTCACTGAGACACCAGCAACCTTTGGAATTTCTGTAGGGCGGTGGAGGTGAAAAGCGATGACCGCAGAGAGAGACTCGATGACATTGAATGAGGTTTCCGTTCCGGCCCTGGGGGTCGAGGAGTGTAGCGACGAGGCCCCCAGGGCCGGCCGCGCCAGACCGACCCCGGACCCGGAGGTTGTGGCCAAGCCGAAGCGGCGCCAGTTCACCGCAGAGTATCGGCTGCGGGTTCTGGAGGAGGCGGATCGCTGCACACGGCCCGGCGAGGTGGGCCGCCTGCTTCGCCGCGAGGGGTTGTACAGCTCGCATCTGACGGCTTGGCGCAAGGCGCGGCGCAAGGGCTCGCTGCGGGAGTTGGCCGCGAAGAAGCGCGGCGCGAAACCGGCCGAACGCAACCCGCTGGATGCGAAGGTGCGCGCGCTCGAGGCGCAAGTGGCTCGCCTGGAGCACGAGTTGCACACCGCGCACACGATCCTGGACGTGCAGGGAAAAGTTGCCGGGCTGCTGGGATTGAACCTCGAACACGGAACGCGCTCTTGATCGCGGTCCAACCGCTTGCGGCGCAGGTCGGCGTGGCGCCGGCCTGCCAAGCACTGGGCGTGTCACGGGCGAGCTTCTACCGTCGTCAGAGGTCAACTCCCGGGCACCGGCAGCCCCGTCCAACGCCCGCCCGGGCGCTGTGTGAAGCCGAGCGCGAGCAGATCCTCGATGTGCTCGCCGGCCCGCGCTTCGTCGACCGTGCGCCGGCGGAGGTCGTGGCGACGCTGCTCGACAAAGGCCATTACCTGTGCTCGGAGCGGACGATGTATCGGATCCTGGCCGCCGATCAGCCGGTCCGAGAGCGGCGCAATCAGCGCGAGCATCCCCAGTACACCAAGCCCGAGCTGGTGGCCACGGCGCCGAACCAGACCTGGTCCTGGGACATCACCAAGCTGTTGGGGCCGACCAAGTGGACGTACTTCTACCTCTACGTCGTACTCGACATCTTCAGCCGCTACGCGGTCGGCTGGATGGTCGCAGACCGGGAGAACTCGGCGCTGGCCGGTCGTCTCATCGAAGAGACCTGCCACAAACAGGGCGTCCAGCCCCAGGTGCTCACCCTGCACTCCGACCGCGGCGCGCCGATGACGAGCAAGTGCACCGCACAACTGCTCGCCAACCTCGGCGTGACCCGTTCACTGAGCCGCCCTCAGGTGTCCGACGACAACCCCTTCTCCGAGGCCCAGTTCAAGACCCTGAAGTACCACCCCGGCTTCCCTGGCCGCTTCCACGACATCACCGCCGCGATCGCCTTCTGCCGAACGTTCCCTTGGTACAACACCGAACTGGACTTGCCCCGTTTCGGTGGACACCTGATCAGTTGGGAGAAAGGAGTCCACGATGCCGATGACACGTCCACCCTATCCATCCGGTTTCCGGGAGCAGATGGTCGAGCTGGTTCGATCGGGCCGCTCGCCGGAGGAGCTGGCTCGGGAGTTCGAGCCTTCCGCTCAGTCGATCCGTAACTGGGTCGGCCAGGCCGACCGGGACGAGGGCCGCTCACATGACGGCTTGACCAGTGCCGAGCGCGAGGAGCTGCGACGGCTCAGGCGTGAGAACCGCCGGCTGCGCCAGGAGCGCGAGATACTGGCAAAAGCCGCGGCCTGGTTTGCTCGGGAGACCGGCTCGATCCCGTCCGGGTCTTCGAGTTCGTGAGAGCCAACCGGGCCTTCTATCCTGTCGCCACGATGTGCCGGCTGCTGGGGGTCTCCGCCAGCGGGTACTACGCGTGGCAAGGCCGGGCGCCGTCGGCCCGCGCCGAGAGCGACGGAGCAATGCTCGATCGCATCCGTGACATCCACCGCGCCTCGCGCGGGACCTACGGCACCCCCCGCGTTCATGCCGAACTCGTCGCTCAAGGCCACGCTGTGGGCCGCAAGCGGATCGCCAGATTGATGCGCCGTGCCGGCTTGAGGGGCATCAGTCGGCGCAAGGGGACACGGACGACGGTACGGGACGCGCGCACCCGAGCGGCACCGGATCTGGTCGAGCGCGACTTCACCGCCGACGCACCCGATCGGCTCTGGGTCGCGGACATCACCTACATCCCCACCTGGGCCGGGTTCCTGTACCTCGCCGTCGTGCTGGATGCCTTCAGCCGCCGCGTGGTCGGCTGGTCCATGGCCAACCACCTGCGCACACAGCTCGTGCTCGATGCCCTCGACATGGCGCTCTGGCAGCGTCGGCCCGACGGCGTGATCCACCATAGCGACCAGGGATCGCAGTACACCTCGCTCGCCTTCGGCAAGCGATGCCGGGACGCCGGCGTGCGCCCCTCCACCGGATCGGTCGGGGATTGCTACGACAATGCGATGTGCGAGAGCTTCTTCGCGACCCTCGAATGCGAGCTGCTCGAGCGCCGGAGGTTCCGGTCTCATGCCGAAGCACGGATGGCCGTCTTCGAGTTCATCGAGGGCTGGTACAATCCACGACGGCGCCACTCCGCCATCGGATATCAGTCACCCGTCAACTACGAAAGGAGCCAGCTACCCCCCGCTCGCCCAAATCCATAACCGTCCACGAAACCGGGTCAACTCCACCCCTTCCCCAAGCCGTCTGGATCAACCCACCTGTGACACCCGCAACAGGAGAAACTGCTCACTAAATCGCAATCGTCACTGTCTCAAAGTCGTTGACAGGTTCCGCTCGGCCTGGGCCGACAGAGACCCAAACGTGAGCGCCAGCGCACTGGCCAGGATCGGAAGGGGGCGGGGACAGGGGAACAGGTCACGCAAGCGGCGGTGGGGGATCAGCATGCGCATCGCAGAACTCCTATGCCGGTCAGGCTAATACGCTACGCCCATTTCATCTATATGGTCAATACCATATCGCGCGCTGTCGCCGGCAAATGAGTTGTGCGGTTTGGTGCCTCCGCGAAGCGGGATCGCGCTGAGCCGAACGAAGTGGCTCCGGGACCGGAGGATGCAGACGCTTCGGGATGTGCTGGGGTACCAGGGGGCACGAATGGGAGGGCAACGCCATCCGGCCGCAAGCGTGGATCAAGGCGCTAGCCCGTTGCCTCCCAGTCGGCCGGAAAGCGCTGTGCAGAGCAAGACTTGATGGGAACCCCGGGCTAGAACCGCGCGATGGCCCGCAGCATGATTCTGTGGTCGGCTGACGCGGCGGGGCGCTCGCGGCGTTCGGTCTCGAGGCTCAGAAGCCCGGACGATCCCAGCGAGACGCGCATGCCCAACCGGTAACCGCGCGCATCGGAGTCCTCCAGACTCACCGCACTGTAGGGCATCAGCGCGGCACGGCCGCCAAATGCCGGGAAGCCGTAGCCGAACTCCACACCCAGGCGCCTCTCCACCGGGTCGTGCGCGGTCAGTTCGCTCGCGCCGTCTTCCCACAACCTGTGTAGGGCGCTTGCCGGCTCGCCCCAGGTCTGCGTCAGGCTCACCCATGGGCCGAAGCCGGGCGTCTCCGGATCGTAGCGGAACCGTAAGCCGAATCCTTGCTCCTGCAGCGGCGCGTCGTCCTGCACCGCGAGCCAGCGGCCATAAACCTCCGCGTTCCACCCCTGCTCGATGTTCCGGTAGTGCAGGCCGCCGCCGAGCTCCAGGCTGGAGCCGGTCTCGCCATCGCCGCCCTCGTGGCGCATCCCCAGCTCCCCCCAGGGGACGAGTACGCCCACGTCGGGAATGACGTGCTCGTATTCAACCTCGGCCGCAAGCCGCAGCCGCTGCAGGTTCGCCGATGCACCCTGGAACAACCCTGTGCCTTTTGAAACATCCAGCTGAGCCAGTGACCCCTCGCCCTTCAGCCTGAGCGTCGCCGCCCCATAGGTCAGCAGCCGACCGTTGATGCCCACTGTGGCCGAGGCCAAGGTTGCCGCACTCGTCGCGGAAGATCCCGCGGCGTCGTCAACGACCTGGAGGTCTCCGCCGGCAAGACCGAAAGTTCCCCAGAGTTCCAGGTCGGGCGAAATCCACCAGCCCAGATAGGGATGAACCCCGGTCAGCCCCAGATCGTAGCGACCGCCGGCCGGATCGCTCCCGCCCGGCCCGTCGAAGTCGAGCGAGCCTCGCGATTGGCTTAGAGACACGCCCGCGAGCAAGTCACGCCCGACGATCGCGTCGGCGCCCACCTGCATGCTGAACGCTTCGCCGTCCCAGGCGCCTGCGTCGCCCCCACCGTCGCCAGCCAAACTGCGGTAGTCGCCGCAGCCCCACGTCGCGAACCGGATCGTGCCGCCGTTCCAATCCATGAGCGGCAGCAGAAACGATGTGTTGGCGAGTATGTCCTCCAACTCCAGCGACCCGCCATCCCCATCGGCCAACCCGCTGGAGATCGGTGGGACAGAGAGCGACGGGCTGACGACGGGCTCGGCCCAACCGCGGGCCATGTCGGAGAACGCTTGTTCGATCCGGCAGCGGACGGCGGTGAAGGCCAGCGCGCGCCCTATCTCCGGCAGGAGCTCCCGGTTGATCGGCGCGAGTGACCTCACGTCGTCGTCGGCGATCGTCCCCGTAGCGGTGCCATCTTGTATCGTCGCGCCGCTCGGGTTGCTCAGCGTCACCAGGAACGTCTCGTCCGGCTCGTCCAGGTCGTCTTCGCGCGTCGGCACCGCAATGCTCTGACGTCTGTTGCCGGGCGCGAAGGTGAGCTTGCCCGATGCGGTGTCGAAGTCCCGGCCCGCGACGGCTGTCCCGCTGGCTGTCCGGTAGCTCACCGTCACGGTCTGCTCGCTGGCCGGGCTTAGCCTTACCGTGAATTGCGCCGTCCCTCCCTCGACCACCGTCGTATCAACAATGGAAAGCTTAGGCAGCGGCACAGACTCGTCGTACTCGATGATCGTGCCCGTCGCACTCCCGTCCTCCAGGGTCGCGCCGATCGGGTTGCTCAGCTCCGCCGTAAACGTTTCGTTCGGGTCGTCGACGTCGTCCTCGTGCGTCCATACGAGGATGGTTTGCTCTGTGTCGCCGGGCACGAAGGTGAGCGTGCGCGACACCGCGCGGTAGTCTGTGCCCTCGTCCGCCGTCCCGTCCTCTGTCCGATATCGCACCGTCAAGGTCTGATCGCTCGCAGGGCTTAGCGTCACCACGAAGCGCGCGGTGTCTCCCTCTTCCACCGTCGTGTCCGCGATGGAAATCTTCGGGAGGCCGGGGTCCCCAACATCGCGCAGCTCATCCTCGTCCTCGCCCCCGTTGTTGAGGTCGGTCCCGTCGTCAATGTTGGTATTGTGGTTGTTGCCGCCGTTACCTCCGTTGCCGCCGCCGTTGCCGCCGCCGTTGTTGCCACCGTTTCCGCCGTTGCCCGTGTCGTTGTCGGTGATCGTCCCCGTTGCAGTACCGGGCTGCAGAGTCACGTCGCTCAAGCCGCTCAGCGTCACCGTGAACGTCTCGTTCGGCTCGTCAATCTCGTCCTCGATAGTCGGTACTGAGATGGTCTGAGTCTGCGTTGACGCGCTCGTGCCGAAGCTAAGCGTACCGCTCCTCGCGGCGTAATCGGTGTCCTCGGTCGCGGACCCGCTTGCCGTTTGGAAGGTGACCGTCACGCTGTTCATGTTCGGCGCGCTCAGAGTCACGACGAATTGTGCTGTGTCTCCCTCCTCCACCGTCGCGTTTGCGATGGAGAGTGTCGGCAAGTCATCGTCGCTGATCGTCCCCGTTGCGACACTGCGCTGAATAGTCGCCTCATCGGTCGGGCTGCTCAGCGTCACCGTGAACGTCTCATTATCCTCAACGGTTGAGTCCGTGAGGGTCCGCACCGAGATGGTCTTACTTAGTTCGCCGGCCGAGAAGGTAAGAGTGCTGGAAGTCTGCTCGTAGTCCGTGCCAGCTTCCGCTCTGTCGCTCCCCGTGCCGTCTGCCGTCTGGTAAGCCACCGTTACGGTCCGGTCGCTCGCCGGGCTCAGCGTCACGTCGAACCGCGCAGTGTTCCCTTCGACGACCGTTGCGTCCGCGATGGAAAGGCCTACTACGTCGTTATCGTTGATGGTCCCCGTTGCGGAGCCACTCTGCACGGTCGCGCCGCTCGGGTTGCGCAGCGTCACGGTGAACGTCTCGACCAGCTCGTCGGTTGCGTCATCCTGGGTCGGCACCCGGATGGTCTGCCGCGTGGTGTTCGGGCTGAAGGTCAAAGAGCCGGGCGTAGCGGTGTAGTCCATTCCTGCGCGAGCCGATCCGTCCGCAGTCCGGTAATCCACCGTCACGCTCTGCGTGCTCGGTATGCTCATCTCCACGACGAACTCCGCCGTCCCTCCCTCGACCACCGCCGTCGCATCCTCGATGGAGAGAGTCGGTTCATCGCCGTCGATGATCGTCCCGGTTCCCGTGCCCTTGCTCAGCGCCGCACCGTCGGGGTTGCTCAGGGTCACCGTGAACGTCTCATCCGGCTCGTCGAGCTCGTCCTCGTGGGTTTGCACCTCGATGAACTGCTCACTCGTGCCTGCGGAGAAGGTCAGCGTGCCCGACTTCGAGACATAGTCGGCGCCTGTATTGGGGTTTGTGCCTGCGATCGCCGTGTCGTTCTGCGTCTGGTAGCCCACCGTCACGGATTGCTCGCTTATCTTGCTGAGCGTCACCCTAAAGCGGGCTATCCCACCCTCTCCTACGGTCGCGTCTTCGATGGACAGGCTCGGTAGGTCGCCGTCATCGTCGATGACGTAGACGGTCACCATGGCTAAGGGTGTGCCGCCGCCGTGCAAACCCGGCGGACAGTAGGCGTCGTGATCCCACAGTTCGGAGGAAAAGACTATTGTGTGATCTTCGTCATCGTCATCCTCGTGCGCCGTTATTCGGATGTCTTTCCATTGGCTCCAGTCGTTCCTGTCGAATGTTCTGCCGATCGATGGTAACCAGCTTACGATCGGATTCTCCTTATCGGGATAGTATTCGACGCTGCGCCGATGGCCGTCGACCACGATCATGACCCACCAGTCGTCGTCGGCATTCATATGTGGCTGCTTCGTAAGCCGCACGCTGTAGCTCTTGGTCTCTCCTTCGTTGATCGTCAACCTGGACACACTTGCCTCTACATTCCCACCTTGGTCGACCCACTCGTCAGTATTCGTTGGTTCGTCTTGGCTCTGGGCATGGGGCTGAGGCCCGACGAGGGTGGAGAGAAGCGCCGACAGCGCAATGACGACGGCGAAGACGACAAGACCTGGCCAGCGGAGGCAGAAACGCCCCAACCAGGGGGCCGCCGCCAGCACGGGCCGGCGAACGGATTTAAGCATCGGAGGCACCGGGAAGATGCCGGCGTTCGTGGAGAAGAGCGTTCACGAATGCATCCGTTCAGACTCGAGTCGCAACTATTATATCATCAGTCCCCCTATATATGGTGTATGCGAAGAGTAGTGGTGTGTATACCCGGTTACACATACTCTATCGGGGATGGTTACTGCGACCTGTACCCCCGACACAGTGGCCACACATCGGCCGGTCCCAGCGGACCACCGCGCGCCGCCCCACTCATGTGCTCACCCTCGCAGACAGCAAACGATTGCACTACGCTGTGGCACCATCAGAACCCCGCACAGCCGCCTCCGCTGCAGGGCGCCGGCGAGGACTCGACCATCCATGCCATCCAAAAGACGTCATGAGGCTCGGCGGCCTGCGGGCTCGCCAAACGACAGTAAAACGGCCACCGCGCAAAACCTGAACGATACCGCCTACGCGCGGATCAAGGACGACATCATCTCGTGCGCCTTGCAGCCCGGGGAGGAAGTCTCGGAGGGCTTGCTCGTCGCGCGCTACGGCATGAGCAAGGCGCCGATCCGCAGCGCCATGATGCGGCTGCGCCAGGAGGGATTGATCGTTTCACGCGGGCGGCAGGGGAACGCGGTCTCCCCGGTCACGCTGCGCGACATCCAGGAGATATTCCAGCTTCGCCTCGTGCTCGAGATCACTGCCGTCAGGCTCGCCGCCGGCAAGGTGGACGCGGCGCGGCTGCGCACGCTGAATGACGCCGCCCACGCGACCTGCCCGGCGAGCGACGAGGCCGGCCAGGCGGCATACCTGCGGGCGAACCGCGCGTTCCACCGCTATGTCGCGGAGAGCACCGGCAATCAACGCCTGGTCACCCTGGTTGTCGGCCTCATGGAGCAGCATGAGCGTATCGTGCACCTTGGCCTCGCGATGCAGAGGCGGGAGCACGAGTTCCATCACTTTCACGACGACCTGGTGACGGCGTTGATCGAAGGCGACGGCGAGCGAGCCGCGCAACTGACCGAGAGGGCGCTGCGCGGCAGCCAGAAGAAGGTGATGGAAGCGCTGACGGACTCGACGGCGCAGATCCCGCTCGGGCCTGTGGACCTCAGCTCTTAGCGAGCGTTCCTAGTTGCGTCGGCCGGCCCGCCGGCGCGGCATCCTTCGCCCTTCCTGAGTAGAGCACACCCGAGACGAGGGACGACCCGGCCCGCGCCTGTCCTCGCGCGCCGACACCGGTCGCTGGGCATCGCAGCAGAAAGTTCGCCGAACAGGCGGGTTGACATGTTAGATAACATGTCATAAATGTCCTCCATGGTGGCGATCGTCAGGCTATGGGCACTGGTTGTCGCCCTGACCGTGTCGCTGGCGCCGGCTGAGGCGCGTGCCAATCCGGACGTGTGGGTCGAGGCCACGATCGCCGTCGCCTTCGACGATCAGCGGGTCAGCGGATTGGAGTTTTCGTGGATATTCGACGACTTCTACAGCGCCCGCACCGTCCAAACCTACGATCTGGACCGGGACGGGACGCTCAATCCTCTCGAGGCCAAGAACCTGCGCGCCGAGACGTTCGATCCTCTCTCACCGGCCGACTATTTCGTTCACATCTGGTCGGGGGACGAAAAACGCCAGGGTCACGACGTGGATCGTTTTGCGGCGAGGATCGAAGAATCGAAGCTCATCTACGAGTTTTCCGTGGCGCTTACCCCGCCGCTCGATCCAAAGGAAGCGCCCGTAACCGTCAGCCTGTTCGATCGGGACAACTTTGTGGATTTTAGCTTTTCCGACTCGCCCTTTCTGCTGGTTAGCGGCGAGATGACGGCAGGATGCAAATTCAGCGTCGCGCGCGGCAAGAGGGCGCAATCCGGTCATCCCCAACCCGTTACGCTTGCCTGTGAGGGATAGGCGTTGACGATCCGCAGACCCCGTCGCCCGCGAAGCCGCAGCCCGCTCACAGCGCTGTTCGTCGCGGGAATCGCGGTGCTGGCGAGCCTCTTGGCGGCGCCGCTCGCGCTCGCGCAGACCGACGGCGCAGCGACGGTCCCCGTCGCGGTCGAGATCGTCGAGGAACAGGGCGGCCTCTTCGAGGGGGTGGCCGACTTCCTCATGGCTTTTCAGCGTCGCGCCAATGCCGAGGTCTCCTTCCACATGAACGCCATCGAGCGGGGCGAGAATCTCGGTGCGTTCCTTCTCGCCCTTGCGGTCGCGTTCGCCTACGGCGCCGTCCACGCGCTCGGGCCGGGGCACGGGAAATTCGTGGTCGTGTCCTATTTCCTCGGGCGCGAAGCGCGGGTCATGCGCGGCGTCGTCATGGCGGTTCAGATCGCCGTCGTCCACGTCATCGCCGCCATCGTCATCGTCTGGCTGGCCGACCTCGTGCTGCGCGGCGGCTTCGGGCTGGGGCTATCGGACGTGCCGGGTGTGCGCGCGGCGAGCTTCCTCATCATCGTCGGCATCGGAATCTACATGCTCTATCAGGCCGTGCGCGCCTCGCTGAGAGCGCGCGCCCACCGCACGCACGGGCATGAACACAGTCATCATCACGGTCGTGACCACGGGCACAGTCACGGCCACCATCACCATCATGACCACAGCCGCAGCCATAGCAGAAAAGCAGAAGGCGGCATCCTGGCGCTCGCGGCCGGCATGGTCCCCTGCCCGGGGGCCGTGCTCATCATGCTGTACGCGGTGGCGAACGACATGATCTATCCGGGCTCACTGCTGGTCGCGGCGATGTCGCTCGGCATCGGATCGAGCATCTGCGTGCTGGGTGTGGGTGCGATCCTCGCGAGGCAAGCGGCGATGCGGGTGATGGAACGCTCGGGCGGCGGCGGGGCCAACGCGCTGCGGCATGGGATGAACTACGCCGGCGCCGCCTTGGTCACTCTCGTCGGATTGGTCTCGTTCATCGCGTTTCTCAACACACCGCTCGGCTGAATTGCCCGCAGCAATAGCCTCAGATTGCGGGAAAGCGGGCCGGTCGCGCCGCCGATGCAATAGACTGTCCGGGTTCGGATCAGAGGCGAACGACACGTGTCCTCGGTAAACCATTCATCAGGCGCTCAGTGATGGCCGGCACGCGCCACAGTCACGGCCACGAGCACGGTGGCCACTCACACGCCGGCCACGCGCACGGCAGCAATGAGACCCGCATCTTCTGGGCGCTGTTGCTGACCGCAGGCTTCATGTTCGCCGAGGTGGCCGGCGGGGTGATCTCGGGGTCTCTCGCGCTGCTGGCCGATGCCGCGCATATGCTCATCGATTCGGTATCCCTGTTCTTCGCCTGGCTCGCCTTCAGGCTGAGCCACCGTCCTGCCGACAAGGCACGCACCTACGGCTATCACCGCTTCCCCGTTCTTGCCGCCTTCGCCAACGGGATCGGCCTCGTCTTCATCTGCATCTGGATCTTCAGCGAGGCGGTCGACCGGCTGCTGAACCCGACGGAGGTGCTGGCCAGCCCCATGCTGGCGGTGGCGGGGCTGGGCCTCGCGATCAACATCGCCGCATTCGCGGTGCTTCACGGCGCCGATCGCAACAACCTCAACGTACGGGGCGCCCTGCTCCACGTGTGGAGCGACATGCTGGGCTCGGTGGCGGCGATCGGCGCGGCGCTGGTCATCATGACGACCGGATGGATGCCGATCGACCCGATCCTCTCCGTGCTGGTCGGGCTGCTGGTGCTGCGCAGCGCCTGGTTCCTGATGAGGGACGCAGCCCACGTCCTGCTCGAAGGCGTGCCTCAGCAGCTGGATGTCCACGACATCGGCCGCGACCTGGTCTCGCACGTTGCCGTCGTCGAGGACGTGCATCACGTCCACGCCTGGTCGCTTTCGCAGGAACGCTCGCTGCTCACGCTCCACGCGCGCGTGACCGAGGGCACCAATCCGGATTCGGCCGTCGCCGCGATTCAGGAGCGCCTCGCGGATCGCTTCGACATCCGCCACGTCACGGTGCAGATCGAGCTGGAAGGCTGCTCCGACGAGGCCGTCACCGCCTCCGGCTGACCGCCGCTATAGCCAACGCTCGCAGCCCGTCGATGCGGGTCACGATGAAGATGGCAAGCGCGGCGACGACGATGGAGGGGCCGGAGGGCGTGTCCCAGGTCGCGGACGCGTGGAGCCCGCCCACGGTGGCGACGGCGCCCGCCGCCGCTGCGCCTGCGGCCATCCATTCGGGATTGGGCGCGAAGCGACGAACCGTCGCCGCCGGGATCACCAGCAGCGCCACGATCAATAGGATGCCGACGATCTTGATGGCGACGGCGATGATCGCCGCTACCAGCAGCCCGAAGATCAGCCGCGCGCGCTCCGGCTTGAGGCCCGCCACGGTGGCCAGGTCGGGATCGACGGTCGCCGCCAGCAGCGGACGCCAGAGCCACCACAGCACACCCAGCGCGACCGCGCCGCCGCCCCAGATCACCGCCAGATCGGCTCGCGTGACGGCGAGGATATCGCCGAAGAGCAGCGCGTGCAGGTCGATCCGCATGGCCGGGAAAAACGACAGGATCACGAGGCCCAACGCCAGTCCACCGTGGGCGAGGAGCCCCAGCAGAGTATCGGTCGGCAGCGTGCCGCGCCGGTCGAGATAGAAAATGATGAACGCCACCAGCGCGGCACTGATCAGAATGCCGATCACCACATTGAAATGCAGCACGATGGCAAGCGCGACGCCGAGCAGAGAGGAATGGGCGATCGTCTCGCCGAAGTAGGCGAGCCTGCGCCAGACGACGAAACACCCCGCCGGCCCGGTGACGAGCGCGAGCCCGAGGCCCGCGAGGAGGGCGCGGGTGAAGAAGTCGTCGAGCATCGCTCAGCCCGCCTGCGCGCCGCCGGTGTCGCCTCCGCCCCCGGCGGCAGGTGCGGGGCCCGCCGCGGCGGCCGGCTCGTCATGCTCGTGGGGCACCAGGACGACGACATCGTCGCCGGTCTTTGCCGCGAGCTCGATGTCGTGGGAGATGATCAGGATGCCACAGCCGAGGGTGCGGCGGACCTCCTCGATCAGCTCATGGAAGATATCCGCTCCGCTCACGTCGACGCCCTGGGCCGGCTCGTCGAGTACCAGCAGGTCGGGCCGGTCGATCAGGGCCCGCGCCAGCAGCAGCCGCTGGAACTCGCCGCTGGAGAGCGTCGAGATGGGCGGATTGCCGAGGCGCTCCAGGCCAACGGCGGCGAGTGCCGCGTCGATCTCGCGGCGGGGGAAGCTCCCCGTCAACGTCATCAGGCGGCGGAGCGTGAGCGGCAGCGTCGGGCTTATGGAGAGGCGTTGCGGCACATAGCCCACCGCCACGTCCGGCGCACGCGCGACCGCACCCTCGTCGATCTCAATCAGGCCGAGCGCCGCCTTTGCACAGGTCGACTTGCCGGCGCCGTTGGCACCGATCACGAAGACCAGCGCTCCGCGCGGTACCCGGACGTCGACATGCCGGATAATCCAGCGCTCGCTCCGCCGCACGCCAATGTCGCGGGCGCAGATGAGCGGCGCCGATCCAGCGGGCGACATGGTCCCTGCCGTCATGCCCTCCGCCACCACGAGTGCTTGCCCCTGTTACCCGGCCTCCGCGAGCCAGTGTACAAGCACAACATTATATTATAACGTTCACGCGACCATGTCTGCCTGAATGACGGAGACGCGACCATGGATCTTCCACCGATCGTACCACGATGCCTCCCCCTTGTGCTCGCCACAGCGGCGCTCCTCGGCGGCACAGCCGCCGGCACGGCGGCGGGCGACGACGGGCTGCGGGTCGTCGCCTCGATCAAGCCGGTGCATTCGCTGGTGAGCGCCGTGATGGCCGGCGTGGGCGAGCCTCACCTGATCATCCGGGGTCACTCGTCGCCGCACACCTTCACCATGCGTCCCTCCGACGCGGCGGCTCTGGAGGATGCCGATGTCGTCTTCATGATCGGCGACACGATGGAGACCGCGCTCGCCGGGCCGGTGGAGGTCCTCGCCGGGAACGCCCGCGTGGTCAGACTCGCCGACGCGCCGGGCCTGGTGCGGAGGCCGCTGCGCGAGGGCGGCGCGTTCGAGGAGCACGACCACGACAGCCACGGCCACCAGGGAGAGGACGACCACGACGAGAATCACGACGATCACGACGACGAGGCGATGCACCGTGACGACGATCACGGCCACGGGCACGGCGACGACGACCATGCCGATGACCACGACGACCACATGGACGGCCCCTACGACATACATGTCTGGCTCGACCCGATCAACGGCTGGACGATAGCGCGTGCTATCGCCGGCAC
Source organism: Alphaproteobacteria bacterium (assembly GCA_965262755.1). Classification (GTDB taxonomy): domain Bacteria; phylum Pseudomonadota; class Alphaproteobacteria; order UBA828; family UBA828; genus WTGU01. The sequence goes on from OZ253557.1 coordinate 5,998,850, forward strand.
CCTGGGCGAGCTCGACCCGGCCAACGCCGCGACCTACGAGGCCAACGTCGACGCCCTACTCCACCGGCTGGATCACCTGACCGGGGACATCGCCCAGGAAGTGGCGCCGGCCCGCGGCGTGCCGTTCATCGTTTTCCACGACGGCTACCGCTATTTCGAGGACCGCTTCGGCCTCACCGCCGCCGGCTCGGTGGTCATCAGCCCGGACCGTGCGCCCGGTGCCAGGCGAATCTCCGAGCTCCGCGACAAGGTGCAGGACCTGGGCGTGGTCTGCGTCTTCGACGAGCCCCAGTTCGACAAGCGTCTCGTGCGGACCGTCATCGAAGGCAGCGACGTCCGGGCCGCCACCGTCGACCCCCTGGGGTCCGCCATCGAGGACGGGCCGGAGCTCTACTTCACGCTGCTCAGCAACATGGCCGCGGCCTTCACGGACTGCCTCGCGCCCGGGGAGGGCGGCGCTAGCTAAGGGACCAGACGCTCGTCCCTGGATGGCGCGCCCGCCAGGGGCGCGCTTCCTCCAGTTGCGCCGCGAGGCGGAACAGCGTCGCCTCTTCGGCGATGCGGCCGCCGAAATGGACGCCGATGGGGAGCCCGTCGCCGTTCCAGCTGAGCGGAAGCGCGATCGCCGGATTGCCGGTGCAGTTGAAGATCGGCGTGAACGGGATGAACGCCAGCAGCCGCTCGAAGAAGACCTCGGCATCGTCGTCGGCGAAGAGGTGGCCGTGCGGTGGCGGCGCGGTGCCGAGCGTCGGCGTCAGCCAGATGTCGTAGTCCTCGTAGAAGCGCGCAAAGTCCCGCGTCGTCGCGTGGATGTCGGCGATCCCCTGCACCAGATCGGCGCCGCTCAGCTTGCGCCCCTCTTCGATCAGATGGAGGTTGTTGGCCTCGGTGTTCTCTCTCGAGGGCGTCTGCCCGGTCGCCTCGGCGTAGCCGTCGAAGGCCCACGCTTCGTTGGCCTGGAAAATCTTGGTCCAGCCGTCGAACATCGTCTCGACATCGAAGGCGGGCGCCGCCGGCTCGACGATGTGACCCAGATCCTCCAACAGCGCAGCGGCGTCCTCCGTGGCGCGGACGCAATCGGCATCGACCGCGCTTCCCGTCGGCGCCTTTGTGGAGATTCCGATGCGGAGCCTGCCCGGATCGGCACCCACTTCGTCGAGGAAGGGCCGCGCGGGCGGCGGTGCGTAGTAGGGCTCGCCGACACCGGGGCCGGCGGTGGCGTCGAGTAGGGCGGCGCAATCCCGCACGCTCCGCGTCACCACATGCTCGATCGCGATGCCGTTCCAGAGCTCGCCGAAGTCGGGGCCGTTGGGCGTGCGCCCGCGGCTCGGCTTGAGCCCGACCAGGCCGCAGGCCGAGGCGGGGATGCGGATCGAGCCGCCGCCATCGTTGGCGTGGCCCGCCGGCGCAATGCCGGCCGCCACCGCCGAGGCCGAGCCGCCGCTGGAGCCGCCGGGCGAGTAGCCGAGCTTCCATGGGTTATGGGTGGGGCCGTTGGCCACCGGCTCGGTGGAGCCGCTGGAGCCGCCCTCCGGCGTGTTGGTCTTGGCGAAGATGACCAGTCCGGCGCGCTTCCACCGCGTCACCATTTCGCTGTCGAAGTCGCGGGTCCAACCCTTGAAGAAGCGGCTCCCGCAATCGGTCGGCACGCCGGCGTAGGACTGGGTCAGGTCCTTGAGCAGGAAGGGCACCCCTTTGAGCGGCCCGGCGGGGAGGCCGTCTGCGATCGAAGCCCGCGCCTCCGCCTCCATCGAGCGGACGATGGCATTGAGGTCGCCGTTGAGCGCCTCCGCCGCTTCGAGCGCGCACGCCAGCAACTCCTCCGCCGTCACCTCGCCGTTCTTGACGAGCGCGGCCAATCCCAAGGCATCGTGGGCGGCATAGTCCGTGAGCTTCATCCCCTAATCTCCCGATCGCAGCCCCGCTCAGGCTCACGCGTCCTGGCGGCAACTCAGCGCTAATGTTGCTGAGGGTCCGGACGAGCACGGCATTCCGGCCCATTGCGGAACGGTAGTGTCGAACCGGGGCGCGGGCAACAAGCCCGCATTTCTCACCAGGGTCATGGTCTGCGCGGCGCTTTCCGGCCGACAGGGCAGGAAAGGCGCGCAGCGCGATGCGGGGACATCGGGCAAACGGCTTGACGCACACTGTCGGCCGGAGAGCGCCGCCCTTCGGGTCGCGCCCAGGCGCCCGCCCACGGCGTCGCGGGCCTCAACCGTATTCCCCGATACGCTTTTCGGCCCGCTCCTTGCGGATCGAACGCCTGGGCGCGACGCAGGCCGTGACCATGGTGAGAAATTCGGGCTCGCCCGGCCGCTATTCTGCGGCGGCCAAACCGGCGGTCGAGTGATCGAGCCTGCGCCGCAGGGCGTGCGGCGCGCGCGCCTCCTGCTGGAGGTGGATGGCCCGCGTCACCGCCTGCCCGATCAAGTCCATCTTGGCGATCTGCGCAATCTTGGGCGCGAGCCGCGCGCATGCGCTCTCGTCGAGCAGGCTCGGCCAGAGCGCGCAGGCCTCGGCCAGGCTGACGATCATGATATCGCGCGGGTCGGGAACCTCGTCGCTCAGCAGCTCGCCGGCGAGTCGTTGCCGCACGTCCCGCAGCGGCCGGCCGCTCTCGTCGTAATAGTGACGGGTCCCCATGACCAGCAGCATGCCGTCGCGGCCGCGGATCACGATTCCCCGCGCCACCAGCCGGTCGACCAGCATCGACAGTATCGCGTGATAGTCGTCGGCGAACACCTCGACCCAATGGTCGATGGGACGATGCCTGCCGTCGGCGGCGCTCTGCGCGAGCGCACGGTCGAGCGCGGGTTCCTGCAACGGCGCGGAGTCGACGACGAAGAGCCCGTCGAGATCCGTATCGATACGGTCGTTGAGGGCGAGATCCATCAACAGGGCCCCGCCGAGGGCCGTGCGAAGACTACGATCCGGCAGCCGAGTGCTGGGCCTGCCGGTGTCGTAGTCCAGCATCAGGAGGAACACCTCCTCGCACACCGTGATCATGTGGCGCCACCCCGTCGCGATGGCAGAGCGGCAATGTCCCACACCGGCGACGAAAATGACAGTTTTGTTACATTGCCCCCCGCACGAACGCCGCGGCAGCACCCACGTACCAGGGCATCGGGCTCGCTCTTCCGTGAAACCCCACGTGTCCGCCGCCGCGTGTGACGACGACGCGAAGCGGCGCGCGCTCGACGACGGAAGGCGGCGGAACCCAGGGATCGTCGTCGGCGTGAATGAGGAGCGCGGGAATGCGGAGCGCGCCCATGCCGCGCACGGGCGAGCAGGTCGTGTAGTAGTCCGCCGCGTCGCGATACCCGGCTTCTTTCGCGGTGAACACGTCGTCGAAATCCCGGATATGCCGCGCGCCCTGCACCGCGGCGCGCACGGGCGCCGGTGCGTCGCGCCAAAGCGGCTCCGTCTCGCACCGCAGCCGCCCGAGCAGCCATCGCTCGTAGAGGCGGTTCCGGGGCCGGGCAATCCACTCTGCCGTCGCCACGAGGTCCAGAGGCGCGGACACCGCGACCACGGCCTTCACGGCCCCGGGAAGGTAGGGCGCCTGGGCAAGGCGGATGGCAAGCGCGCCGCCGAGCGAAAACCCCACGATCGCGATGCCACGTTGCGCGATGCCGGGATCGAGATCGCCCACCGCCAGACAGGCATCGGCGAGGTCTCGCACCCGGTCCATGTGGTAGTGGCCCTTGGCAAGCGAGCGGCCCGGCGGCGAGCCCCGGAGATTGAGGCGGACCACCGGCGCGCCACCGGCCGCCCACGCGCCTGCAGATTGGAGCACGTGCCGGCTCCTCTCGCAGCCCGTGAGTCCCGGCACCAGGACCACGGCCGGCACCGGCCCGCGCCCCGGATGGAAGCGTGCGACGAGGCGGTCACCGCTTCCGTCGCTAAGCGGAATCTCGATACGCCGGCCTGAGTCCGCCGGGATGCCCGGAAGCCTTCCGGGAAGGACGTTCCGTATCGTCTGAAGGTCGGCGGTGATCCACGGCCAGCGGCGGCGAAAGGACGGAAGCGCCGTCATCAGTCAGGAGAGGCCCTCTGAGACGGCCCGTCAGTGCGACTCGCGGGGCACGGCGGCGCCGCGCTGGCCCACGAGGAAGTCGAGGTCGACGCCGCGATCGGCCTGCAGCACATGGTCGAAATAGAGGCGCTGATAGCCTGACAGCATGGGCGGCGCCGGCGGCTGCCAGGTCTCGCGGCGGCGCGCGAGCTCGTCATCCGAGACATCGAGGTGGAGCCTGCGCCCGGCCGCGTCGAGCTCGATCGTGTCGCCTTCCTTCACAAGCGCGAGCGGACCGCCGGCCGCGGCCTCGGGCGCCGTGTGCAGGACGACGGTGCCGTAGGCGGTGCCGCTCATGCGCGCGTCGGAGACCCGCACCATGTCGCGGACGCCCCGCTTGAGAAGCTTCCTCGGCAGGCCCATGTTGCCCACTTCGGCCATGCCGGGGTAGCCGCGCGGCCCGCAGTTCTTGAGGACGAGCACGCAGTTTTCGTCGACATCGAGATCGTCGCGGTCGATGCGCGCCTTGTAGTCCTCGATCGTCTCGAAGACGACGGCGCGGCCCCGATGCTGCATCAGCGCCGGCGTCGCGGCAGACGGCTTGAGCACGGCACCGCTCGGGGCGAGGTTGCCGCGCAGCACGGTGATGCCGCCCTGGGCGGCCAAGGGCCGCTCAAGCGGAAGGATCACGTCGTCGTTGTGGCAGGGCGCATCGGCACAGTTTTCGCCGACCGTGTTGCCGTTAACGGTTGGCGCATCCGTGTGGATCAGATCGCCGAGGCGGCGGATCACCGCGGGCAGGCCGCCGGCGTAATAGAAGTCCTCCATCAGATATTGGCCGGAAGGCATGAGGTTGACGATGGTCGGCACGCTGCGCCCGAGCGTGTCCCAGTCGTCGAGGCTGAGCGGGACGCCGAGCCGACCCGCAATGGCGAGGAGGTGAACGACCGCGTTGGTCGAGCCGCCGATGGCACCGTTCACGCGGATCGCGTTCTCGAACGCCTGGCGGGTGAGAATCTGCGAAATGCGGATGTCTTCGCGGACCAGCGCCACGGCGCGGCGGCCTGCGAGCTGCGCGAGCGCGTTGCGGCGGGAATCGACGGCCGGGATCGCGGCGTTGCCCGCCATCGCGATGCCGAGCGCCTCGGCCATGCTCGCCATCGTCGACGCGGTGCCCATGGTCATGCAGTGGCCCGGGCTGCGCGACATTCCGGATTCGGCGTCGGCGAAGTCCGCCGGCGACATGCTGCCGGCGCGAAGCTCTTCCGAAAACTTGAACACGTCGGTGCCGGAGCCGAGCGCCTGCCCGCGAAAGCGCCCGGTGAGCATCGGCCCGCCCGAAAGCACGATGGTCGGCAGGTCGCAGCTGGCGGCCCCCATGAGGAGCGCCGGCGTCGTCTTGTCGCAACCCGTGAGCAGCACGACACCATCGATGGGGTTGGCGCGGATCGATTCCTCCACGTCCATGCTGACGAGGTTGCGGAAGAGCATCGCCGTCGGCCTGAGGTTGCTCTCGCCGAGCGACATGACCGGGAACTCCGCCGGCATTCCGCCCGCCTCGTAGACGCCGCGCTTCACCTTCTCGGCGAGCTCGCGGAAGTGCGCATTGCAGGGGGTGAGCTCGGACCACGTATTGCAGATGCCGATCACCGGGCGGCCGTCGAAGAGATCGCCCGGCAGGCCCTGGTTCTTCATCCAGCTTCGGTGCAGGAAGCCGTCCTTGTCGGCCTTCCCGAACCATTCGTGCGACCGCAGCTTACGCTCCGCCATGCGTTCCCCCTCCTCTTTGTCGGCACCGTTGCCTCAGGGCGCCTGCCGGCCCACCCTAACGCAGAGTGGGCATCCAATCGTAGGGGAGGCGGAGGGGCAGCCGATGCGCGTGGTGAGCTGGAACGTCAACGGGATCAGGGCCTGCGTGAAGAAGGGGTTCGCAGATTTTTTGGAACGCGCGCAGGCCGACATCGTGGGCGTGCAGGAGGTCCGCGCACTCTACGAGGAGATTCCCGACGAGGCCCGCGCGCCGGCCGGCTGGCACACGGCGTTCGTGGCAGCCGAGCGCCGGGGATACAGCGGCGTCGGCATATACGCCCGGCTCCAGCCGGAGCGGGTGGAGACCGGCCTCGGCGAGCCCCAATTCGATATTGAGGGCCGCTACATCGCCGCGCACTTCCGCAGTGAGCGCGGGCGCTTCGCTGTGGTCAACGCCTACTTCCCCAAGGGGGACGGAAAGAACCGCGATAACAGCCGCGTCCCCTACAAGCTCGACTTCTACCGGGCGGTCTTCGAGCGGGTGCAGCAGATGCGCCGCCGCTGCCCGGTGCTCGTGATCGGCGACTACAACACCGCGCACCGCGAGATCGACCTCGCGCGGCCCAAGGCCAATGTTAGGAACAGCGGCTTCCTGCCCGAAGAGCGGGCCGAGATCGACCGCTGGCTGGAGGCCGGCTGGGCGGACGCCTTTCGCGCGCTCCATCCGGACGAGCCGGACCACTACAGCTGGTGGACGCAACGGGGCGGCGCGCGGGAACGCAACGTCGGCTGGCGGATCGATTACGTGCTCGCCTCGCCGGCCGCGATGAAACGGGTAGAGGGGGCCTTCATCTGGCCCCACCAGCATGGCTCCGACCACTGCCCCGTGGGCGTCGACATCGAGCTTTAGCCCGGACCATGTTGCGCTGCATGGCGCGCGGCAGGCGCGTCAGGATCGCGCCATGCCATGCGAGAGCGCGCCGCCTGCGGTCCACGTCTTTGCCGCCGCTTGGCTCGCGGAATCCCACTTATCCCACTTAATCCCACTTAATCCCGGCGAATCCCGCCCAAAAAATATGTTTCGAGCGCGACGCCGGCCGTCACCGCTGGGAGAAATGGGAGGCTGTGCCCAGCCCCGCAACGGTGACATGTTGGTCTTGAACCGAGTCGAGCCGGCGCCAATTGAAGCGAAGCGCTGCGGCACAGCGAGGAGAGATCATGAAGTTTCCACTGGTCTGTCTCGGCGCAGCGGCGGCACTCACGCTGGCGGCATGCGGCGACCGAGCGACCGACATGTCGGTTGCGGATATTCCCGACCTGCCGCTGCAAACACCGCTTCACGCGCTCCAGACGACTATTCATGTCGGCGCCGATGTCGCGGCACCGGCCGACGCGCTGCAGCAGGCCGCCCTTCACGGCGAGACCAGGGTTTCCTACGGCTCGGTGCAGGATGGCATCGGCGGCGCCGAAGTGATTGCCTACCTGCAAGCAGACGCCGCCTCGCTCCAGAACCCGGAAGAGGAAGACGGCATGAGCGTCGATCTGATTCCGGAAGGCCTGCTCCTGCGCTTCGGCATCGATCCGCCGACCGTTCGCCTGGCCGACGGTACTCCGCCGGCGCTGGTCGACGAGACGGTTCGCGTGGTTCAGGCGATCAACGCGGCCCTGCCCATAGACTGGCAGCTGGAGGTCAACCGCGACCCTGCGCCTGCCGGCACCGTCACCCCTTCAGAGGGCGAAATCCTCGTCGTATTCGCGCGGGAGGAGGACTGGCCTCTAGAGGCCGCGCCGCCAATCGACGAGAACATCGGGCTGGCGGAACCGCTCTTTACGATCGCGCCGACCGGGGACCCGAACGCGCAGTTCAGGATCGAGATCGGAGGCGGCCGGGTCTTCGTGGACCATACCCGGACCGAGGGGCTTGAGCGGCTGGGCGTCATCGCGCACGAGCTCATTCACCTGCTCGGCAGAAGCCACGTGGATCCCATTCGCTTCCCGAGAACGATCATGGTCGGGGGCGGCAGCGAGGAGCTCTCGGCGCACATTCTTCACCCGCTCGATCGAGAGGCCCTCCTCGCCGTCTACGACCGGCTGGAGCCGGGAACCACGCCAAGCGACATCGCGGAAGAGTTGGGAGACTGGTCGGACACCTCGCTGCACGTGCGGGGCGCGTTTGACCTTGAAGACGGCGAAATAGCTTTCGGCGTCGCGCTGAGGAACGGCCTGTCTCAGCCTTGGGCGACCGGGCCATCGCCCCACGCCACTCTCGAGGACAACACGGCACTCTCGGGCAGCGTCTCCTGGGCCGGCCGTCTGCTGGGCCTCACGCCTGACGCCGAGGCGGTCGCCGGCGCCGCCGATCTCTCCGTCGACCTGGCGACTCTGACGGGCACGGTCGAGTTCGTGGGGCTCGAACAGTGGGCAGCCAATGCGGCGCCGGGCGCGCCCGGGACGGGCGCGATCTGGGACGACGGTGACCTGCGTTACGACATCGAAGTCCGCGGCAACACCTTCGTTCAGACCGCCGGCGATGCCGGTACCGTGACGGGCGCGTTCTTCGGCCCGGCCCACGAAGGCATGGGCGGTGTCCTCGAACGCGATGACCTGAGCGCCGGGTTCGGCGGCAAACGGTAGCGCGCCAAGAGTGCGCCTACCCGGTCTGGTCGGCCCAGCCTTCGCCGTGCGCGGCCAGGAACTTGCCCGCGACCTTGATGTGGCTGAAGAGCCACTTGCCGTCGCGCTTCACCAGGTAATCGTCGTATTCGGCGGCGAACCAGCGGGCCTGCTTGCGGCCGTCGACCATCATGGTGCACCACATGATCAGACACCAATTCGCGTTCGCCGTGTCGCCGTCGAGCGTGATGATGGGGTTCATCACCGGGTGGATTGCGAAGACGATCTCGTCCTTGATGCCGACGAAGAATTCCCTGATCGCCGCCTTGCCCTCGTAGCGGCCGAAGTCGCCGCCATCCCAGATGGCGTCCTCGACGAAGAGGCTCGCCATGCCATCGGGGTCGTAGCCGTGGTCGGCGTAGTAGCAGTACTGCGACTTCATCTGCTTGATGTCTTCGATATCGGTGAGCCGTGCCACCTGTTGCTCCAACGTCAATTCCGCCATCGTCATCCTCCCTGTGAGGCGCAGCCCGTGCGGCCCGCGCCGTGTTGCGCCAAGCGCCCGCTAGGGCGCCGGGTCCCCGCCGCCCTCGAACGCTTGCAGCTTCGCCACAAGCTCCGCCGGGAGCGGTGCCGGGCGGTGCGTCGTCTGATCGGTGTTGACCCACACCAACTCGCCCGAGGCGAGGCGTTCGTCCCGCCCCTTCGGGTGGATTTCCAAGCCGAAGGTGAGACTCGAGCGGCCGATCCGCTGTGTGCGCACGCCGACCTCGATCTCGTCGTCGAAGCGCATCGGCGCGTAGTACTCAACCAGCGTCTTGACCGTGTGATAGTCCTCGCCGGTGCGCTCCACCTGCCCCTGGTAGTCGTAAGGCAGCACGCGAAAAAACTCGGTGATCGCCGTATCGAAATAGGTGAGATAGTGGGCGTTGAAGACGAGCATCTGCCCATCGACCTCCGCATACCTCACCCGGAAGGGAAAGAAGAAGGAAAAGTCCGATCTTGCCATTCGAGTTTCTCTGTTCGATCGCCGTGCATTCGCGTCGTCGGTCGGCAGACTGCCGCTCCGGCGCCCACCGCCGCGCGGCAAGCAGCCGTTGGCCTGGACTGCCTTGTGCGGAGCGGTCATCCTCGCGCCCCCGGAAGACGCCGAGGCCGGGAGGATATGCCAACACCGCCCCATTCACATAGACCGGAGCCGCCGATGGCTGCGGGCCGCCGCATGATCCGGTTACCGGACTCGCTGGCCTGAGTCGGCCATGTCCCCCCTCTTCGATCTCACCGGCAAGTGCGCCGTCGTCACCGGCTCGACCAAGGGTATCGGCAAGGCCATCGCGCGCGCGCTCGCCCAGCACGGTGCGCAGGTCGTCGTTTCCAGCCGGGATGCAGGCCGGGTCGAGGCTGCGCAGCGGGAGCTGACCGACGAGGGGCTTACAGCGATCGGCCTCACCTGCAACGTGGGACGCAAGGAAGAACTGGAGCGCCTGATCGAGGAGAGCCGCCGGGCGCTCGGACACATCGACATCGTCGTCGGCAACGCCGCCATCAACCCGCACTACGGCTCGTTCGCGGACATCCCGGACCACACCTTCGCCAAGATCATGGCGACCAACGTGCAATCCAACCTCTGGCTCGCGCAGATGGTCGCCGACGAAATGCGGGAGCGGAAGGACGGCGCGATCATCTACGTGTCGTCGATCGGGGGCCAGATCGGCTCCGACGTGATCGGCGCCTATTGCATCTCCAAGGCCGCCGACTTCCAGCTCGTGCGAAATCTTGCCGTGGAGCTCGGGCCGCACAACATCCGGGTCAACGCCATTACGCCCGGCCTCGTGCGAACGGATTTTGCGCGAGCGCTGTTGGAGGACGAGGAACGCGCGGCGGATCGGATCGCCCGAACGCCGCTCAGGCGTCTCGGCGAGCCCGAGGACATCGCGGGAATCGCGGTCTACCTGGCCTCGGACGCCGGCCGCTGGACCACCGGCCAGAGCTTCGTCGTGGACGGCGGCACATCCATTGCGGGATAAGCGGCGACCGCCTACCAACTTCCGGTCAGTGAGGAAACGCGGCCACGATCTCGTGGCCATTGGCGACAAGGCGCTGCCCCAGCACGGCGATATGGCCGGGCCCGATCTCGCAGCAGCCGCCGACGATCCGAGCGCCTTCAGCTACCCAGCCCATGGCGTGACCCGCATAGGCCACCGGGCCCAGATCGTCGCGCGCCTCCAGCGCCTCCACTGTGCCGCTCGGTTGCATGGCCTCGATGGAGACGAAGCCGTTGGCATAGGCGCCGAACGGGACTCCGATGCCGGTCAACAGCGGCATGGCGGCGGTCACCGCCTCGGGGCTCGAGCAGTTGATCAGCACCGCCTCGGCGCCCGCGTCCACGGCCGCTTGCGCGCCTGCGGCAACCCCCTCGCCCGAGCGCAGCAGGGTGCCGTCGGCATCGTTTACCGAGAGGGCCGTCCAGACCGGCCGGCCGCTCTCGGCCGCTGCCACGGTCGCCGCACGCGCTTCCGCCGCCGACAGCATGGTCTCGCACAAGAACAAGTCGACATGATCTGCCTGCACGGCAACGATCCTGCGGTAGTTCTCGAGGCATTCGTCTTCGGGCGGCGTCAGGTCCGCCCGGTAGCTCCCGACCAGTGGCGGCAAGCACCCGGCGATCCTGACGGTCTCTCCGCTCTTCTCGCGGGCGGACGTGGCTGCGGCGAGGGCGGCGCGATGCAAGGCCTCGAACATGTCGGCCTTGCCCTCGCGGGCGAGCCTGTGCGGCGTCGCCGTGTAGGTGTTCGCCGTGATGATCCGCGCCCCGGCCTCGATGAAGTCGAGATGCACAGCCTCGACGAGATGCGGTTCGTCCATCATGACTTGAACCGACCAGAGCGGCGCCGCGGGGCGCGTGCTTCGCCTGTAGAGTTCCTGACCCACACCACCGTCCAGGAGGACGATATCCCTGCTCGCGGCCGAAGTCGTCTCTGTCATGCTTGCGCTCCACCTGCGGGCCTGCACGCATTCTCGCCGCGCCCCGCACACCGGTTTTCCTCGCCGCACGATGATAGCCACGGGCGGCTCGCGGATATAGGCCCGCAGGGACGACCGGCCGGCCCGAGTGCTGGCAGCCGTCCCTGCCGCGTGCGAGACTCCGCGCATCGACACCCCACCCTTCCACATCGGCAGATGACAGCCATGGACTCATTGAACAGCCGCTTCACCGTCCGCAAAGGAGACTTCGACCGACCGATTCTCGTCACCGGCTCGAGCGGGTGCATCGGGAGCTGGGCGCTCGCGATCCTCGTGCGCGCAGGCGTGCCCGCCGTCTCCTTCGACCTCGATACGAGCCGCCGACGGCCGGGTCTGTTGATGTCGGAGGAGGAGCTCGCACGGGTAACCTGGATCGAGGGCGACATCGCCGATGCCGAGGCCGTCGACCGGGCGGTGGCGGAGAACGGGGTCGGCGCGATCCTCCATCTCGCAGCTCTGCAGGTGCCCTTCTGCCGCGCGGACCCCGTCGCGGGCGCTCGCGTCAACGTGGTGGGCACCGTGGCTGTTTTTGAGGCAGCCCGCCGCCACGGCGTGCGCCGCCTCGCCTACGCAAGCTCCATCGCAGCCCACGGCGCGCCGGCGGAGAGCCCCTACGCCTCCACCCTCTACGGCGCCTACAAGGCCTGCGACGAGGCGATCGCCCGGACCTACTGGCAGGACTGGGCGGTGCCGAGCATCGGCCTCCGCCCGGGCATCGTCTACGGAGTCGGCCGGGACCAGGGCATGACGTCGAAGACCACGGTTGCGATCCTCGCGGCGGCGGCCGGCCGCGAGTACGAGGTGCCCTTCACCGGCGCCGTGTCGTATCTCTACGCGGGCGAGGTCGCGGCCGCGTTCCTGCAGGCCGTGTCGCAGGACGGCGACGGCGCGCCTGCCTTCGACTGCAACGGAACCGTCGTGCCGGTCGAGGACGCGCTGGAGGTACTGCGCCGCTTCGCGCCGGGCGCGCGCGTGCACGCGGGCGGCGACCCAATACCCTTCCCTATGGAGGACCGGGATGCGCTCTTGCGCGCGCATATCGGCGACTACGGCGCGATCTCCCTCGAAGAGGGCACGGCCGAGACCTACCGGGCGTTCCAGGTCCTGCTTCAGAACGGGCGGGTGTCGGCCGATTTCTGACCCCGTGCTTACTCGGCCCTGAATGAGGCGATGATCGCGGCGCCCTCGGCGCCGGCCACCTGTCACAGGTCGAGCGCAGTCACCGTGTCGGCGCGGGCCTGAATGAAGGCGAGGCGGGATTCGGGGCGTCGGCCCATCAGCTCCTCGACCCGTCGTGCCGTGGCTGCACCCGCGTCTTCCGCGATTTCGACGCGCAGCAGCGTGCGCCGCGCCGGGTCCATCGTCGTTTCCTTGAGCTGGGCCGACGGCATTTCGCCCAGCCCTTTGAAGCGGCTGGTCTCGACCTTGCCGGCGCCGGCGAAGTCGCTGGCAAGCAGCCGCTCCCGGTCGGCATCGTCGCGCGCATAGCGCGTGATGCCGCCACGCGCGAGCCGATAGAGCGGCGGCTGCGCCAGGAAGAGGTGTCCGCCGTCGATGAGGCCCGGCATCTGCCGGTAGAAGAACGTCATCAAGAGCGCGGCGATATGGGCGCCGTCCACATCCGCATCGGTCATGATGACGACGCGCTCGTAGCGGAGCGCGCTTGCATCGAAGCGGGCACCGGTCCCGCAGCCGAGCGCCTGGACCAGATCGTCGAGCTCCTTGTTGCCGCGCAGCTTATCGGCGCTGGCACTGGCGACGTTGAGGATCTTGCCGCGCAGCGGCAGCACCGCTTGGGTCTCGCGGTTGCGCGCCTGCTTGGCGGAGCCGCCCGCGGAATCGCCCTCGACCAGGAAGATCTCGGTGCCATTCGCCGCCCCGCGCGCGCAATCGGCGAGCTTGCCCGGCAGTCGGGTCTTACGGGCCGCGCGCTTGCGGGCGACTTCGCGGTCCTTCCGGCGCCTCAGACGCTCCTCGGCGCGCTCGATGACGCGGTCGAGCAGCAGGTTGGCGGCAGCCGGATCGGCCGAGAGCCAATGGTCGAAATGATCGCCCAGCGCGCTCTCGACCATGCGTCCGGCTTCGGGCGAGGTCAGACGCTCCTTGGTCTGCCCCTGGAACTGCGGCTCGCGCAGAAAGACGGAGAGGAGCGCGCAGGCGCCGCCGACGACATCCTCGGCGTTGAGCTGGGCGGCGCGCTTGTTTCCCACGAGCGCGCCGTAGGCCCTGAGGCCGCGCACCAGCGCGGTGCGCATGCCTGCCTCGTGGCTACCGCCCAAGCTGGTGGGGACCGTGTTGCAGTGGGAGGCGACAAAGCCCTCCTCGTCCTCCGGCCAAGCGAACGCCCACTTGACCCGGCCGGAGTCGCCGTTGAGCGTGCCCTGGCCGGCAAAGGGAGCCGGTGTCAGCGTGTGGCGCTTACCGAGGACGGCGGACAGATAGTCGACCAGGCCGCCCGGATAGTGCAGGACCGCCTTCTCCGGCGCCGCGCCGGCGCCCACGAGCAGCGACGCATCGCAGGACCAGCGGATCTCGACGCCACGGTGGAGGTAGGCCCTCGTCCGCGCCATCTCGTAGAGCGGCCCCGGCTGAAAGCGCAGCGCTTCGCCAAAGATCTTGGAATCGGGGCGGAAACGCACGAGCGTGCCGCGCCGGTTAGTCACGGGGCCGGCGTCCTCGAGCGGGCCTTTCGGGCGACCACGCGCGTAGTTCTGCCGCCACAGCCGCTTGTCGCGCGCCACCTCGACCGTCAACTCCTCGGAGAGCGCGTTGACCACCGAGAGGCCGACGCCGTGCAGCCCTCCCGATGTCGCGTACACCTTGTCGCCGAACTTCCCGCCGGAGTGCAGCGTGGTCAGGATCACCTCCAGCGCCGAGACATTCTTGTACTTCGGGTGCGGATCGACCGGGATGCCCCGGCCGTTGTCCCTGACCGACGCCGAGCCGTCGTCGTGGAGCGCGATCTCTATCCGGCTCGCGTGGCCGGCGAGCGCCTCGTCCATCGCATTGTCGAGCAGTTCGGCGACGAGGTGATGCAGCGCCCGCTGATCGGTGCCGCCGATGAACATGCCGGGCCGGCGGCGCACCGGCTCCAACCCCTCCAGGATCTCGATGTCGAGAGCCGTGTAGTCGCCATTACCGGGCGGCGCAGGCTGGGGCGCCTGCCGTCGCCGCCGGCCCACGCGGGGTGTCTTGCGCGCCGCTTTGGCTTTCTTGGCAGGGGCGCTCTCGTCGAGTCCTTCGAAGAGATCGAGGGTATCGTCCATGAGGTTCAGTTGGTCCGATAATCGCATGAACACACCGACGCCCAATATAGGGAGGCGTAGGGTGCCTGCCAACGATCCTTCGACATGTTGTGTGTAGGCGGAACTCCTCTACCACAAGTCGTTGCTTGCGACCCCATCCGGCAACCCCAATGTTGGCTGCATGCGCCTCTGGAGCCTCCATCCGCAGTATCTCGATGCCAAGGGGCTGGTCGCGCTGTGGCAGGAAGCCCTGCTCGCGCAAGCGGTGCTCGGGGGCAAGACCGCGGGATACCGGCACCATCCTCAACTGCACCGCTTCCGCGCGCAGCCGTCGCCTCTCTGCGCCATGGCCGCCTACCTGCACGCGGTGCACGCCGAGGCTGTGGTGCGCGGCTATCGCTTCGACGGTAGCAGGATCGCGCCCGGCCGCACCGCTTCCCGGATCGCCGTGACGCGCGGTCAGCTCGAATTCGAGCGGCGTCACCTGATGGCGAAGCTGGAGGCGCGGGCGCCCGCGTGGCGCAGCGCCCTGGGCGCGCCCGATGCGGTTGCACCGCACCCGCTGTTCCGGGTGGTCACCGGCGAAGTCGCAGACTGGGAGCGACCATAGCGCCGCTCCCCTCACCCGGATGGCTGGTCGAGGCCTTCTTTCGTCTCCGCGAGCACCTGATCCACTACGCGGTGCAACGCCTGCTCCTCGGTATCCCCCTCCAGAAGGCGCAGGCGGTAGAGATCGACCTGGCGGTCCGCGCTGGTCCCCTCTCTGATGATGGCGACCGCGTGGCGCATCTCGGCCTCGCAACCGAGCGCGCGCGCATCGTCCGCGAGCTCCTCCACCAGCTCCGCCGCGAAGTCGTCGATGTCCACCCGCCCGCCGCCCGCGCTCCTGTCGCCGAAGAAGGCGAGCACCCCGTAGCGCTGGGCGATCCAGCGATCCTGGGCGATGAGCTCGGTGAGCGGCTCGGGCGGCAGCGTGCCGTCGCGGTCCCGGCGCGAGAGCCAGCGGATGAGGGCGGCGTAGAGCGCCGCGATGCTCACCGCGTCCTCCAGGCGTGTACAGACGTCGCAGATTCGCAGCTCGATGGTTGGGAATGCGCTAGCCGGGCGAATGTCCCACCAAAGCTCTCTGGCATCTCCGATGTATTCCATGCGCCGATATTCGGCGACGAGCCGCTCGTATTCGGCCCGGGAGTGCAGCGGGCCGGGCAGGCCGGTGCGCGGCAAGGCGCCCATCATGGTGAGACGAAATGACTTGAACCCGGTCTCGTGCTCGCCGTTGAACGGCGAGGAGGTGGAGAGCGCATGCAGCAACGGCAGGTAGCGCCTGAGCGCAGTCATGACCCGAATGCGCGAGTCTTCATCGCCGAAGCCCGCGTGAATGTGCATGCCGCTGACGAGGGCGCGGCGGACGGTCTCCTGGTACGTGGAGGCGAACCGCCTGTAGCGCTCACCAGGCGTGGACGCCTGCTCCCGCCATGAGGCGAAGGGATGGGTGGAGGCGGCCATCACCTGGGCGCCGTGCCTTTCAGCCGCCTCGATGACGAGCCGTCGGGTCTCGCGCAGCGCCTGGCGCACCTCCGCCACCCCGCTGCACACCCGCGTGTTGGTCTCGATTTGAGAGCGGAGGAACTCGTGCACGACCTTGTGCGGGCCACTATTCGCCTCGCACGTCTCGAAGATTCTTTCGTCGGGATCGGCGAGGAGATCGCGGGTATCGGCGTCGACGAGAAAGAACTCCTCCTCGACCCCGAGCGTGATCCCGAGGCCATCGCCGGTGTCGGCGGCGTTCATGGTCCGCCCGCGGCATCTGGCCGCGCAGTCCTGTGACTCGTCATCGCCAAGACCTCGTCATCGCATGTCGCGTCATTGCGATCGAGGATCACGCCGGGCTGCCCGTCGCGTAAGACAGCCTGGGGAAGCAAGCACCGGCGTGGGATGCCCCTCGCTTGCCGGTATACTGTATCTTGCCTTGCGGGGCCGCGCGCGCTCCGCCTGACGGGAACGACACAACAGCGAAGAGAGACCGGTGCAGCCCCAGACCGAACAACGCCTCGCCGCCGAGGCGCTCGATCGCATCGGCCGCCAGACCTTGCCGGAGGCCGACGCCGCGATGGCGGTGGACGGCACCCGCTATACCTGCAAGACGGCGCTTGCCAACGAGATCGCGGCGCTCTTCCGGCGTCACCCGCTGCCCCTCGCCTTCGGCTGCGAGATCGTGGAGCCCGGCGACTATCTCACGCTCGATATCGCAGGCGTGCCGGTGCTGCTGATCCGCGCCGACGACGGCACGGTGCAGGGCCTGCTCAACACCTGCCGGCACCGCGGCGCCCGCCTGCTGGATGGCGCCGGCCACGTCGGCAAGGCGTTTGTCTGCCCCTACCACAATTGGGCCTATGACCGGTGCGGCGTGCTCCGGGCGCAACCGTCGGCCGAGCACTTCCCCGACATCGCGGTCGGCGAGGCGGGCCTGGTGCGCTTCCCGACCGAGGAGCGCGACGGTCTCGTCTGGCTGTTGCTCGACCCCGCCGGCACGCTCGACCTCGACGAAGCCCTCGGCGATCTCGGCCCGGAGCTTGCGGCCTTCGGGCTCGCGGACTACCGCCACCGCGGCAGCCACGTCTGGACGAAGCAGATGAACTGGAAGTTGGGGGTCGATACCTTCCTTGAGTACTACCACGTGCCGATCCTGCACCGCGCCTCCATCGGCAAGACGCTCTTCGGCACGGTCTTCCTCTACGAGGCCTGCGGCCGCCATGCCCGGCTGGTCGCGCCCCGCCGCAGCATCGTGGACCAGCAGGGCGGCGACCCGGCGACGTGGCGCGTTCTTCCGCACGCGACGATCGTCTACCGGCTCTTCCCCAACGCGGTGTTCATCAGCCAGGGCCCGCACGTCGAGCTCGTGCGCTTCTTCCCCGACCCCGCGCGGCCGGACACCACGGCGTGCCGCTTCAGCTTCGCCTCGCCTTCCGACGATACGAGCGGGCGCGACTGGGAGGAGATGATGCGGCTCGCGCTCGGCGTGCTGGACAGCGAGGATTTCGCCGTGATGGAGGGCGTGCAGGCCAATCTCGCCGCCGGCGTGCAGCGCGAGATCGTGTTCGGCCGGAACGAGATCGGCCTCCAGAATTTTCACCAGATGCGCGATGCCGCGCTGACCAGCTGAGCGCGGCGCCGGGAGCACAACCATGTCCAAGACCTATCTCTTCACCGTCGGCCCTTCGACCCCGCCGGCAATGACCATCGACCCCGGCGCCGAGATCGAGGTCACGGTCGACGGCGCCTTCGACGATATCGAGGACATCGCCCAGGTGCCGACGCCGTTCACGCCGGCGTCGGAAGGACATCCGCTCGCGCCCGTGACCGGGCCGATCGCTGTGCGCGGTGCGCGGCCGGGCGATTCCGTGGCGATCGACCTGCTCTCCATCGAGCCCTTCGGCGAGGGTGCCAACGCGATCTTGCGTGATTTCGGTGTACTCAAGGAGGAGTTCACGGAGCCCGCGATCGTCTCCTGCCCGATCCGCGACGGGCAGGCCTGGTTCGGCGACCGGGTGGCGATCCCGCTCGCGCCCAATCTCGGCACGCTCTCGACGATGCCGCCGGAAGGCTACCGCCCGTCCCACGCCGGACCCTACGGCGGCGACTTCGACCAGCGCGACGTGGGCGTCGGCGCGCGTGTCCACCTTCCGGTGATGGTGGACGACGCGTTGATCTTCATGGCCGACCCCCATGCTGCCATCAGCGACGGCATCATCAGCGGCACCGGCGTCGAGTGCTCGGCGCGGGTGCGGGCGCGCATCGCGCTGAACAAGGAGAGCCCAGTCGAGCGCCCGATCATCGAGCACAATGGCACGGTGCAAATCGTAGGCTACGGCCCTTCGGTGGAGGCGGCGACCGAAGACGCCTCTGCCGCCGCCGTCGGCCTTGTCTCGCGCTGGACCGGGCTCACGCGGCGCGAGGCCTACATGCTGCTCGGCATCGTCGGCGAGTTGCGCATCGGCACCTCGCCCCGGCCCACCATGGCTGCCCGGCTGATCGTGGACAAAGCGGTGCTCGCCTCGGCGGGCTGGGACGGCGCCGTGGTGCCTGAAGCCTGACGGCCGCCAACGCCGTATCCCCGGTTATCCCGAGCTCCTAGGCAAAGAAGTAGGGCGTCAGTCCTTGCTGGTTCTCGTCCACGATCAGGCGGCGGCCCGACGGCGGGAAGGCGCGCGCGCTGCAATCGGTGCGGTCGCACAGGCGACAGTTGATACCGATGGGGGATACGCCCGCGGGCCGCTCCGGGTCGAGGCCGGACCCGTAGACAAGACGGTTCGCGTGGGAGAGCGGGCAGCCGATGGCAACCACGAGCTGCTGGCCCGGCAGCGCGTGGCCGGCACCCGGCCGCGCGACCATGCGGGCGATAGTGAGGAAGCGCGCGCCATCGGGCATCTCGACGATGTCCAGGCGAGTCTCGCCCGGCGTCTGGAAGGCGCGGTGCACACCCCATCGCGGGCAGAGCCCGCCGAAGCGCGCAAAGCGGAAGCCGCCGGCGTCGAGACGGCACAGCACGTTGCCCGCACAGTCGAGATGGACGAGGAAGAACGGCACGCCTTTGGCTCCGGGCCGCTGCAGGGCGATGAGCCGCTGGCATACGTGCTCGAACGACGCGCCGAAGCGACGGCCGAGGAGTTCGATGTCGTAGTCGAGCGCCTCGGCGGCGGCGTGGAAGCGCTCGTAGGGCATCACGCAGGCGCCGGCGAAATAGTTTGCCAGGTCGATGGCGAGGAGGCGGCGCGCCTCCCCCTGAAGGCTCGATTGGTCTGCGATTTCGTCGAAAAGCTCGTGCCAGCCGAGCAGCGCCAGCTGATGGGCGAGCTGGAAGACGCGCTCCTCAGGCGCCAACGCGTCGGAGAGCAGTACGCGCCGGCCGTGGCGGTCGTAGCGCCGGACCAGCTCGTGCATGACGTGCGCGGGCATGATGCGGACCTTGAGGCCGTGGGCGTCAGCAAGGACGCCGCGCAGCCCCTCGTAGAGGCCATCGGCATCGAGGCTCGCGTCGGCCCGGAGCCGCTCGGCAGCCTCTTCCAGCTCAGGGAAATAGCCGGATCGGGCCTGGACGACGTCATGCACCTCGTCGCTCGGGACCCCGGCCGCCGTAGCCAGGGGGGCCGGCGGGCTATTCTCCCCGGCGGCGCCAAGCCCCTCGACAACATTCGTCGTGTTTTCCAGGAGGTTGCGGTAGGCGCGGAAGAGGAGGATGACGGCATCGCCGAGCGCAGGGCTGGCCTGGGCCGCGTCGCGAATGTCTTGATCGCTCACCTGGCTTCGGGCAAATAGCGGGTCGCTGAACACCTCCCGCAGTTGGGCGGTGACTCGCCCCTCATCGTCATCCGCGAAGCGCTGGAGATCGATGTCGAACGCCTGGCCGAGCTTGAGCAGGAAGGGAACCGTCACGGGCCGCTGGCTGCGCTCGATCAGGTTCAGGTAGCTCGTGGAGATTCCGAGTTGCGCCGCCATGCGCGCCTGGGTGAGCCCGCGTTCGAGCCGGAGCCTGCGTACTCTTTGGCCCGCCATCACCTTGCCCTGCATGGTCCGCCCCTCTCGCGAATGCCCGATGCGCCCCGTGCGCCCGCACAATATTTTACAGAATTCACAACATAACAACAATACACATACTAAACATGAATGAAATACACGTTTTTTTCCAACGAGTTATGGACATTTCTCCCCTATCGCGCGACATTGATGTCGTATTGCGATGCAACACGAAAGGAGTAGCACGCGATGCAGCAGAGCCGCAGGAATGACGCCGAGGAGAGTTGGGAGACCGGGGTCGAGATCGCCGGTCCCGCCGTCCCTGGCCTCGACGAGATCCTGAGCGCGGAGGCCTGTGCCTTCGTCGCCATGTTGGAGCGCCGCTTCGGCGCAGAGCGGCGGCGTCTGCTCGCGGCCCGCGCGGCATTCCAGGCGCGCATCGACGCTGGCGAGAACCCGGCCTTCCGGCCCGAGACCAAGGCAATCCGCGCCAGCGACTGGACGATCACGGGCACACCGGACGATCTCGCGGACCGGCGTGTGGAGATCACCGGCCCGGTGGACCGCAAGATGATCATCAACGCACTGAACTCCGGCGCGTCCTGCTTCATGGCCGATTTCGAGGACTCCGCGGCACCGACCTTCGAGGCGATGATCGCGGGCCAGGTCAATCTGCGCGACGCGGCGCGGCGCACCATCGGGATGACCGACCCCAACACCGGCAAGACGTACGCGCTGGGCGACGAGACCGCCACGCTCATCGTTCGCCCGCGCGGTTGGCATCTGGAGGAGGCGCACCTTCTCGTCAACGGCCAGCCGGTGTCCGCGAGCCTGTTCGATTTCGGGCTCTTCTTCTTCCACAACGCGGCAGCACTCCGCGTCAACGGCTCCGGCCCCTACTTCTACCTGCCCAAGATGGAGCACTACGAAGAGGCTGAGCTCTGGAATGCCGTGTTCGTCGCAGCCCAGGAGAAGCTCGGGCTCCCCGTCGGCACGATCAAGGCGACGGTGCTGATCGAGACCATCACCGCCGCGTTCGAGATGGACGAGATCCTGCATGCGCTGAAGGACCACATCGTCGGCCTCAATTGCGGGCGCTGGGACTACATCTTCAGCGTCATCAAGACGTTCCGAAATCGCGCCGACTGCGTGCTGCCCGACCGCGGCCTCGTCACCATGACGCAGCCCTTCATGCGCGCCTACAGCCGCCTTCTGATCAAGACCTGCCACCGGCGCGGCGCGCACGCGATGGGCGGCATGGCAGCGCAGATCCCCATCAAAGGCGACGACGAAGCGAACGAGCAGGCGTTCGGCAAGGTGCGCGCGGACAAGGAGCGCGAGGCCGGCGATGGCCACGACGGCACCTGGGTCGCCCATCCGGGGCTCGTGCCGGTCGCCCGCGAGGTCTTCGACCGGATGATGCCGGAGGCCAATCAGGTCTCGCTGCAGCTCGGCAACGTGACGGTCACCGAGGCCGACCTGATCGCCATGCCGGCAGGCGAGATCACCGAGGAGGGCCTGCGCAACAACATCCGCGTGGGCATCCAGTACATCGAGGCTTGGCTCGCAGGCCGCGGCGCCGTGCCGCTCTACAACCTGATGGAGGACGCGGCGACCGCCGAGATCAGCCGTGCCCAGCTCTGGCAGTGCCTGCGTCATGGCGCGAGCCTCGCGGATGGTCGCGCGATCGACCGGGCGCTGGTGGACCGGCTGCTGGCCGAGGAGGTCGCGGCCCTCACGGACGTCCTCGGCGAAGCCCGCTTCGAGCAGGGGCATTTCGACGCCGCAGTTACCCTCTTCACCGAAGTCGCGACCGCCGACAACTTTCCCACTTTCCTGACGCTTCCCGCGTACGACGTGCTGAACACCATCCACGATGGCGACAACGCCGATTGAGGAGGATGAGATGAGTGCGAGATCGATGGAGTCCCTGATCTACGACGCCCCCGACGGACGCTTCGCAGGCATTCGCCGCGACTACGGCGTCGAGCAGGTCGTAGCGCTGCGCGGGACTCTTTCGGTCCGATACACGCTTGCCGAGCATGCCGCGAAGCGGCTCTGGCATCTGCTCACCACCGAGGACTATGTCCACGCCCTCGGCGCGATGACGGGCGGCCAGGCCGTGCAAATGGTGCGGGCCGGGCTCAAAGCGATCTACCTGTCGGGCTGGCAGGTGGCTGCGGACGCCAACGGCGCGGGGCAGACCTACCCCGATCAGAGCCTCTACCCGGCCGACAGTGGGCCGGCGCTGGCGCGGCGCATCAACCGCGCGCTGCAACGCGCCGACCAGATCGACAGCGTCGACGGCTTCGGCACCACGGCGTGGTTCGCGCCGATCCTGGCGGACGCGGAGGCCGGCTTCGGCGGGCCGCTCAACGCCTTCGAGATCGCCAAGGCCTACATCGAGGCCGGCGTCGGCGGCATTCACTTCGAGGACCAGCTCGCGTCCGAGAAGAAGTGCGGCCACATGGGCGGCAAGGTGCTGATCCCGACCCAGGCGCATATCCGCAACCTCAGCGCGGCACGGCTTGCGGCCGACGTCTGCGGCACGGCAACCGTGATCGTCGCGCGGACGGATGCGGATAGCGCCAAGCTCATCACCAGCGACATCGACGAGCGCGACCGCCCCTTCATCGCCGGCGAG
This sequence comes from Alphaproteobacteria bacterium, assembly GCA_965262755.1. Classification (GTDB taxonomy): domain Bacteria; phylum Pseudomonadota; class Alphaproteobacteria; order UBA828; family UBA828; genus WTGU01. The sequence goes on from OZ253557.1 coordinate 6,021,654, forward strand.
CGCACGGCGGAAGGCTTCCACCGGCTGCGCAACGGCGAGGGCATGGCGCGCTGTATCGCCCGCGGCCTCGCCTTTGCGCCCTATGCCGACCTCCTGTGGATGGAGACCTCGACCCCCGATCTCGCCCAGGCACGGAGCTTTGCCGAGGCCATGCACCGCGAGTTCCCGGGCAAGATGCTCGCCTACAACTGCTCGCCCTCGTTCAACTGGCGGAGCAATGTCGACGAGCGCACGATTGCCCGCTTCCAGCGCGAGCTCGGCGCCATGGGCTACAAGTTCCAGTTCGTCACGCTGGCCGGATTCCACAGCCTGAACCACGGCATGTTCGAGCTGGCGCGGGGCTACCGCGACCACGGCATGGCCGCCTACTCGGCACTTCAGGAGGCCGAGTTTGCCTCCGAGTCCGCGGGTTACACGGCGACCCGCCACCAGCACGAGGTGGGCGCGGCCTACTTCGACGCGGTGAGCATGGCCGTGTCCGGTGGTGCCGCCTCGACAGCCGCGATGACGGGCTCCACCGAGACGGATCAATTCACGCACGCGTTCTCGAGCGCCGCCGAATAGACGCCCCGCGTTGCAATCGCTCGGCGGGGTCTGCGGAATTTAATCGGTCGCGGCCGCCCGCGGGCCGGCCTGCGGGCCCCGCAGCAGGCGGCCGGGGAGCGCGCCGGTCGCCTCGCCGTCCCGATACACGGGAACGCCGGAGACCACCGTCGCGGCGTAACCCTCGGCCCGCTGGATCAGGCGCCGGCCGCCGCCCGGCAGGTCGTAGACCGGCTCGGGGCAGTGCAGCGTCAGCCCATCGAGGTCGATCACGTTGAGATCGGCCTTGTAGCCGGGCTGGAGCAGCCCGCGGTCTTCGAGGCCGAGGGCAAGCGCGTTGTCGCGCGTCATGCGCTTCACCGCCCAGGGGAGAGACATCCGCTCGCCCTTCGTCCGGTCGCGAACCCAGTGGCTCAGCATGTAGGTGAAGGCGCTCGCATCGCACAGCATGCCCACATGGGCGCCGCCGTCGCCGAGGCTCACCAGCGTGTTCGGGTGCCGCAGCATCTCGCCCACCGCGTCGAGCGAGCCTTCGGTATAGTTGCTGACCGGCCGGTAGAGCAGCGCCTTCCCGTCGCGCTCCAACAGGTAATCGTAGGCGGCGTCCTCGGGCGTGCGCCCCTCGCGGGCGGCGATGGCGGCGATGCTCCGCTCGGCGGGCGGCTCGTAGTCAGGCGGCGTGCCGAGCGGGTAGAGCCGGTCCCAGCGGCAGACGCGCTTGGCGACGAACGCATCCGAGCACTCCTCGGCGAAGAGGCGGGCGCGGAACGCGGGCTGCCGCAGCGTCTCGAGCTTCTTCTCGAGCGGCAGATGGGCGATCGCCTCCCAGCTCGACCGGCCGGAGAAGGGGTTCACCGAAATCTCGAAGCCAAGCAGGACTCCCGTGGCGCGGGTCAATGTCTGGCCGATCATCGGAAGGCCCGCACGGTTCGCCTCGGCGATATGGTCGAGAAGACGGCGCCAGCCATCCGGCCTGTGATCGTTCTGAAGGATGGTGATGGCAATCGGCCGCCGGCTGCGCTCGACCACGCGGCGCAACATGGCGAACTCCTCGTCGAGATCGTGAAAGTCGGAGATCACCTGCAGCCAACCGGTTCCGACCGTGCCCATCGCAACGCAGATGGCACTCAGCTCGTCCTCCGCCGCCGTCAAAGTCGGGATCGGGCGGCCGTCCAGCGTCTTGTGATTGAGCGTGCGCGAGGTGGAGAAGCCGAGCGCGCCGGCGCGAATGCCCGCCGCTGCAAGCGCCGCCATGGCCGCGTTGTCTTCGTCGGTCGCGGGCTCCCGCTCCACGCCCCGCTGGCCCATGACGAAGACCCGCACCGGCGAATGCGGCACCTGCGCCGCGATGTCGAGGTCGTAGGGCCTGGCGTCGAGCGCGTCCATGTATTGCTCGAAGCTCTGCCAGGTCCACGGCAGCCCTTCGTCCAGCACCGCGCCGGGAATGTCCTCGACGCCCTCCATGAACTCCACCAGCGTCTCCCGCTGGTCGGGCCGGCACGGCGCGAAGCCGACACCGCAATTGCCGATCATCGCGGTGGTGACGCCGTTCCAGGACGAAGGCGTAATCCGGCTGCTCCAGGTGGCCTGCGCGTCGTAGTGGGTGTGGGGGTCGATGAAGCCCGGCGTCACGATCATGCCGCGCGCATCGATCTCCTCGTCACCGGGACCGACATTGGGCCCAACCGCCGCAACCAGACCATCGGCGATCGCGACATCCGCCTCGCGGGGCTCGCCGCCAGAGCCGTCCACGACGGTGCCGCCGCGGATTACCAGCGCATATGGCCGAGTCATCCTCGCCCCCTTCGTACATCCGGAGAGCAGCCCATTAGAAAGAAATCGCGCGTGGCCGCAAGGGTGGAGTGCACCAAAGTGCGGCGGTTGCGTCCCTGCGAACGGCCCGCGACACTCGGCCGACCGAATGGAGAGATCGGGAGGCCACCCCCATGCTGACCAGCGACGACCGCATGCTCACCACCCACGCCGGCAGCCTGCCCTGGCCGCCGGACCTGGAGGCGCTGCTCATCAAACGTGAGCGGGGCGAGGCCATCGACTGGGCGGCCTTCGAACAGGCGGTCGCCGACGGCGCCGCGCTCGCCACCGAACGTCTCTGGGGATAGCCCGGAATATTGGCCACGGTCGCGGTCGGGTCCCGCCGCCCACCTCGGGCAAACTATATTTTTGGCGGGATTCGCCGGGATAAAGTGGGATTAAGTGGGATAAGTGGGATTCCGCGGGACAGGGTCGCGGGCGCATCCCACAAATTCGGACGCGGGAGCATGATTGCTGCATTGCGCGATCCTGGCGCAGAAGCCCGGCACGCTGCATCGCACCATGGTCCAGGCAATTGGGCGAGAAGAGACCCGGAGCCTGGCGAGAAATGCGGGCCGACCGGCCCTAACCGCCGAGGACCAGATCCGATCCCTTCTCGCCGATCATGATGGTGGGCGCATTGGTGTTGGAGCTGGTCACGATCGGCATGATCGAGGCGTCGATTACGCGCAGCCCGTCGACGCCACGGACCCGGAGCTCCGGGTCGACGACCGCCCTGTCGTCGATGCCCATCATGCAGGTGCTGGTGGGATGATAGGCCGGCAGCGTGTATTGCCGGATGTAGGCTTCGAGCGCCTCGTCGCTCCGGTCCCCGGGCGCGGGCAGGTAAAGCTCCTTGAAATGCGGCTTGAAGGCCTTGCTCTCGAAGATCGCCCGCGAAATCTTGCAGCCGTCGATCATCCGCCGCATGTCGTCCTCGTCGCCCAGGAGGTTCGAGAAGATGCGCGGCGGCTCGTTGGGATCGGCTGATCGGAGCGTGAGCCTGCTGCGGCTCTTCGGGCGGCAGACATTGACCGGCAGAGTGACGCCGGGGCGCTCCAGCAGCTTGATTCCGTCCGGGCCGAACTCGTAGCCGGTCGGCACGAAGTGGATCTGGATGTCGGGGCGGTCCTCCTCCTCCGGCCGGGTGCGGACGAAGGCCACCTGCTGGGCGATGGGGCTCGCCGCCGGCCCCTTGCCGCGCAGCAGCCAATCGAGGCCGTGCCGCACGTAGCCCGACGGCGTGACCTCGGTGTTATAGGTGCTGATGTCGACATAGCCGGCCACCCAGGCGGCCGGATGCTCCTGCAGGTTGTTGCCGACACCCGGCGAGTCCGCGACCACGGGGATGCCGAACTGGGAGAGATCGGCCGCCGGCCCTATCCCTGAGCGCAGCAGGATCGCCGGCGATGCGATGGCGCCGGCCGAGAGGATGATCTCGACGTCCGCCCTTGCCTCGTGCGTCACGCCGGCCCGGCTGTAGACGACGGCGCGCGCGCGGCCTTCCTCGAACAGCACCTTGTCCACCCGAGCCTCGGTCTCGACATCGAGGTTTCTCCGCCCCATCACCGGCCGGAGATAGGCGCGGGCCGTGCTGTTGCGGCGGCCGAAGCGGACCGTCCCCTGGTTGGGGCCGGCGCCCTCCTGGCGCTCGCCGTTCACGTCCGGATTGAAGGGGATGCCGAGCTCCTTTGCCGCTTCGACGAAGACGCGGCCCAGCGGATGCGGCGTCGGCACGTCGGAGACGCGGAGCGGTCCGTCGGCACCGTGATACTCGCTCGGGCCCAGGGGATTGCTCTCCATGCGCTTGAAGTAGGGCAGCACGTCGCGATAGCTCCACGCGCCGGTGTTGCCGATGAGGCGGGCCCAGCCGTCATAGTCCTCATGCTGACCGCGCAAATAGATCATGCCGTTGATGGAGCTCGACCCGCCGAGCACCTTGCCGCCCGGCCACATGGCGTCGCGGCCGTTGAGCGAGGGGTCGGGCTCGCTCATGTACATCCAGTTGAAGCGGGGGTTCAGGATCGCCTTGATCTCGCCGGCGGGGACCCGCAGCACCGGCGAGGTGTCGAAGCCGCCGCCTTCGAGCAGCAGGACCTTGTTCTTGCGCTCGGCGGAGAGCCGATGCGCGAGCACGCACCCAGCCGAGCCTGCGCCCACGATGATGTAGTCCCACGCCATCCTTCCCTCCGCGCGCCATGTGTGAGTCGCGCGCCCAGTGTCGCCCGTCAGTAGCGCACGAGCAAAGCCGTCAGGCCGAGCGCGGCCGGGATAACGGGACTCTGCTTTCGCTGCCTCGCGGGCCTCCCTCGCCAAGGGGCTCATGCAGACTCCTTGACGGAGCGCAAAACCTACCATATTGGTAGGTTGTGTCGGACTCACCGATCATCCCCTTCCCCAAGCCACGGGCAGTGACCCCGTCGGCCGATCAGCTGGTAAGCCGCGTTCACTCGCTCTCTCTGGCGGACAGCCTGAACATTCGAATGAGCGAACCCCATTTCAAGCAGCGTATGAGAGAGCGGGGCATCAACATCCGGCTGGTGATGGAGGTACTGAAATCCGGGAGAGCGGTCGGTCGTCCCGAGCAGGACGAGTTCGGCGATTGGAGAATCAAGATGCGCCGCAAGGTTGCGGGACAACGTGTCACCGTGGTCGTAGCCGTGTGCGCGGATCACATCGAATGCATCACGACATGGTGATTGCAAGAACCGGAGGGAGGTCCATGCATGATGAACGATACCACTATACGGAGTGCGGCCTGGACGATGTTTTCCTGTTGAACGGGTTCGAGTGGAACGTATCTCCGCGCGGGAAGACCATCGCAATCAAGGAAATCGACGCACTTAATCGGGCGATTGGTGAGCACTTGAGTCGCCACAAGAAAGAGCTGGGCGGCAAAGAAATGCGCTATCTGCGCCGTGAAATGCTCATGTCTCAGGCGACATTGGCGCACTTGTTGAAGGTAAGCGAACAGACCATCCACAGATGGGAAACAGAGAAGTCTGCATTCCCAAGGGCGGCGGAAGCTCTGGTCAGAATGCTCTATCTGGAGCACGGCAGTGTTGAGAAGGAAACGCTCCGAGATACCTTGAACCGTATCGCAGACCTCGAGGAAGAGTTGGACCGCAATCAGGAAATGATTTTCGCCCTCTCAAGGGGAGGTCGGCGAGGCTGGGCGTTGGCCGCGTAGACACGCTGACACTCCCGCTTCGCAACGTGATGCGATGCGTCAGGCCTTGATGCGGCTTGAATTAGGGTCGTAGAGGGGGCGGAGGCTGGCCTTCGCGGGGTAGCGGACGCCTGCGACCTCGATCTCGTAGCGGCCGGCGGTCACGTAGCCGTCGTCCACACCCGCCGCGCACTCCACATAGCCGAGGCCGACCGCCCCGCCCAAGGTATGGCCGTACATGCCTGAGCGGATGTAACCGCAGATCGCATCGTCCCGCCAGATCGGCTCGTTGTGGTAGAGCAGCGGCTCGGGGTCTTCGAGGAGGAACTGCACGAGCCGCTGGCGCACGCCTTCCTCCCGCTGGCGCAGCAGCGCATGGCGTCCGATGAAGGGCGTCGGCTTGTCGAACTTGACAGCGAAGCCGAGGCCGGCCTCCAGAGGCGTGTCCGCATCGGTGATGTCGTGGCCGTAGTGGCGGTAGGCCTTCTCGATCCTGAGCGAGTTCATGGCGTGCATGCCGACATGGTGGAGCCCCACATCCTCCCCGGCGTCGACCAGCGCGTCGTAGATGCCCGCCGCGAACTCGGTCGGGATGTAGAGCTCCCAGCCAAGCTCGCCCACGTAGGTGATGCGCGACGCGCGGGCGTAGGCGTGGCCAAGCTCGATCTCCCGGCTGCTGCCGAAAGGAAAGGCCTCGTTGGAGAGGTCGTCGGGGCTCAGCGACTGCAACAGGTCCCGCGCAAGGGGGCCCATGATGCCGAGCACGGCGAGGCCCGAGGTCACATCGGTGAGCACCGCGTGCGCGCCTTCCGGGATGTGGCGCTGGAGCCAGAGGGAATCCCGCACCTGGAACTCGCCGGAGGTCACGATCAGATAATCGTCGTCTGCGAGCCTGGTGACGGTGAGATCGGCCTCGATGCCGCCCGCATCGTTGAGCCATTGCGTGTAGACGATGCGGCCGGGCGGCACGTCCACCTCGTTGGCGGAAACCCGGCCCAGCACCCGCGCGGCGTCCCGGCCCTGGAGGCGGAACTTGGCGAAGGAGGTCTGGTCGAGCAGCCCCACCCCCTCCCGCACCGCGCGATGCTCTTCCGCCGAACAGGCGAACCAGTTCTGGCGGCCGAAGCTGTACTCGTAGCGGGGCTCCGTGCCTTGCGCCGCGTACCAGTTCGGCCGCTCCCAGCCGAAGGCCTCGCCGTGACACGCGCCGCGCGCCGCGAGGCGATCGTGGAACGGCGAGCGGCGCACCCCCCGCACGGTCGCGTATTGGCGGAAGGGCCAGTGCATGTCGTAGAGGAGGCCGAGGGTCTCGCTCACTCGCTCGCGCAGGTAGCGCCGGTTGGTCTGGAAGGGCAGGTTGCGGCGTATGTCCACGTCCCACATGTCGACGAGCGGCCGGCCGGTCCTGATGCATTCGGCCAGCACCTTCCCGGCGCCGCCGGCCGACTGGATGCCGATAGAGTTGAACCCGGCGGCGATGTAGCAGCCGGCGAGACCGGGCGCCTCGCCGAGATGGTAGCGGTCGTCCGGCGTGAAGCTCTCGGGCCCGCAGAAGAAGGTCTGGATGCCAGCGTCGGCGAGCGCCGGCATGCGCTTCAGCGCGTGCATCAGTACCGGCTCGAAGTGCTCGTAGTCGTCGGGCAGCTGGTCGAAGCAGAAATCCTCGGGGATTCCGTCCATGCCCCAGGGCTTCGCCTCCGGCTCGAAGGCGCCGAGCAGGATCTTGCCCGCGTCCTCCTTGTAATAGGCGCAGCCGTCGTAGTCGCGCAGCACGGGCAGGTCCGGCGTCACGCCCTCGAAGGGGTCCGTCATCACGTAGAAGTGCTCGCAGGCGTGGAGCGGCACGTGGACGCCGATCGTGGCCGCGAGCTCGCGCGTCCACATGCCGGCTGACAGCACCACAATCTCCGCCGCGATGGCGCCCTCCGGCGTCTCGACGCCGGTGACCCGCTCGCCGTTGTGGGCGATGGCGGTGACGGGGACCCCCTCGCGGATCAGCACGCCACCGGCCCGCGCGCCCGTGGCGAGCGCCCGGGTCACGTCGATGGGGTTCGCCTGGCCGTCCGAGGGAATGAAAATCCCGCCCACCACGTCGTCGACGGTGATCAGCGGATAGCGCTCCCTGATCTCGTCCGGGCCGAGCACGTCGACGCGGAGATCGAATACCTTGGCCATCGAGGCGCTGCGCTTCAGCTCCTCGAAGCGGCCCGGCGTGGTGGCGAGAGATATCGAGCCGTTCTGCTTGAATCCGGTCGCCTGGCCCGTCTCCGCCTCGAGGCCCGTGTAAAGCTCGGCCGTGTACTTGGCGAGCTCGGTCATCCGCTTCGAGGGGCGGAGCTGGCCGATGAGGCCCGCGGCATGCCAGGTGGTGCCGCAGGTGAGCTCGCGGCGCTCCAGCAACACCACGTCGGAAACACGCGCGCGAGCCAGGTGGTAGGCAACGGAACAACCGACCACCCCGCCGCCGACGATGACGACCCGCGCCGAGCGGGGGAGATCCTGCGCCATCAGGAACCCCCCGCCGCGTGCGCCGGCGCGAGTTGCCTGATCTCGCTGAGCGCCGAGTCGAGGTCGCGCACCTCGGCCCAGCCCACCCGCATCATCTCGATCGCGGGCTCGTGCAGGTGCGGCAGCGTCGTGCCCGTGCACTCTTCGATCACGATGGGCTTGAAATCGCGGAACATTGCGTCCTTCGACGTCGCCGCGACGCATTGATTGGTGAGCACGCCCGTCATCAGGACCGTCTCCGCGCGCAAGCCCCTGAGGACCACCTCCAGATCGGTGCCGTAGAAGGCGCTGAGCCGCGTCTTCGCGACATACCAGTCGTCCGGCTGGGGGCTGAGGTCCGCCAGCACCTCCCAGCCCCAGGTCTCGCGCCTGAGGCCGCCGTCGGCGAGGAAGGGCCGGAGCTGCATGAACGGCCCGCCGTCCTCGACACCCCTGATGCCGTGGCGGGTCCAGACGATGGGGATTCCCTTGGTCCGCGCGGATCCGAGCAGCGCCTTCAGCGGCTCGATGCAGCGCTGCATATGGCCGATGCCGATGCCCTGCGCGCTATACCAGCCGTCTGGATGGAGAAAATCGTTCTGCGCGTCGATCACGACGAGCGCCGTGCCCCCCGGCACGAGGTCCCAGTGCGCCGCCTCGAAGGGCGAGGCCTGCCTCTCTTCCCCCGTCATCGCCTGCCTTCCCGGCCTCCGCGCGCCGGCTTCCCTTGGCGCGCCCCGCTTCGTTCGTTCGCGGCACCGTATCACCCGAGAACCGAAATTGTGAGCATCGCCGCGGCGACGTCCCGGCGGTTCCGGCGTCACGTGTCAGCGATCCCGAAATAGCGTATTCCCGGTGCCCATGAAGGGCGGCGCGAACGGCGGGAACGGCGCGGAAGTTGCGGGCCAGACGGGCAGCGGCACGGGGCGGCAATCCACGGCGGCCGTCTTCACGGCCTTTCTCCTGCTGGGGCTCACCTCGTTCGGCGGGCCGGTCGCGCACATCGGCTATTTTCGCGAGGCCTTCGTCACGCGCCGGCGCTGGATCGAGGACCGCGCCTACGCGGACCTCGTCGCGCTCTGCCAGATGCTGCCGGGGCCGACCTCCAGCCAGGTGGGCATCGGCATCGGGCTCGCGAAGGCCGGGCTTCCCGGCGCCGCCGCAGCGTGGGTGGGCTTCACGCTGCCTTCGGCGGCGCTCATGGTGGCCTTCGGCTACGGCATCGTGGCCTATGAGGAGGCGATCCCCGCCGGCGCCCTGCAGGGGTTGAAGGTCGTCGCCGCGGCGGTGGTGGCCCAGGCCGTCTGGGGCATGGCGCGGACGCTCTGCCCCGACGCACCGCGCGCCACGGTGGCGGTACTCGCCGCCATGGCCGCCGTGCTGGCGCCCTCGGTCGTGACCCATGTCGCGATCATCGCCGCAGGCGTGCTGGCCGGCCTGCTCTTCCTGCGCCCGGCCGAGAGCGCCCATGACGCCTCCCTCGGTATCGCGGTGGACAGGCGGCTCGCCGTCCTGCTGCTTGCCCTCTTCCTCGCGCTGCTCGTCGCGCTCCCCATCCTTGCAGCCGCCTGGCCGGCAGAGGCGCTGAGCCTGGTGGACGGCTTCTATCGCTCCGCCTCCCTGGTCTTCGGCGGCGGGCACGTCGTGCTGCCGCTCCTGCAGGCGGAGGTGGTGCCGCCCGGCTGGGTCGCGAACGAGACCTTCATCGCGGGCTACGGTGCCGCGCAGGCGGTGCCGGGGCCGCTCTTCACCTTCGCCGCCTACCTTGGCGCAGTGGCGGGGATCGGGCCGGGAGGCGTGCTGGGCGGCCTGCTCTGCTTGGCCGCAGTCTTCCTGCCCTCGTTCCTCCTGGTGGTGGGGGCGCTCCCCTTCTGGGAGCGGCTGCGGCGCATTGCGCTGGCTGACCGTGCGATGCTGGGCGTGAACGCGGCGGTCGTGGGTCTGCTCGGCGCTGCCTTCTACGACCCGATCTGGATTGGCGGCATCCGCACGCCGCCAGACCTCGCGCTCGGGCTCGCGGCTTTCGTGCTGCTCGCCTTCTGGAAGGTGCCGCCCTGGGCCGTGGTGATCCTGGGCGCGCTTGCGGGCTGGGGGATCGGTGCGCTCCAAGGCTGAACCGCCGGCCGTCGGCAGCGGATCGCCGCGCGGGCTCGATCCGCTCGTCGCGGTCATCGTCTGCTTCGGCGCGGTGTTCGTCCTCAGCCAGTTCTTCCGTGCGTCCAATGCCGTGATCGCCAAGACGCTGAGCGCAGAATTCGGCCTCTCGCCCGAGGCCCTCGGGCTGCTCACCGGCATGTTCTTCTTCGCCTTCGGCGCGGCGCAGATTCCTTTGGGCATAGTCTTCGACCGCTTCGGCGCACGGCGAACGGTACCCGTCGTGCTCACGTCCGCAATCGCGGGCTCGATCCTTTACGGCCTCGCGGACGGCGAGGCGATGCTGATCGCGGGCCGCGTGCTGCTCGGCGTCGGCTGTTCGGGCGTGCTCATGGGCTCGCTCTTCCTCTTCGGCCAGTGGGCGCCCGCGGCCTCCTTCAGTACCTGGATGGGGCGGATGATCGCCATCGGCGGCGCCGGGGGGCTCCTCTCCACCTCACCGCTCGCCGCGATCGCGGAGACGCTCGGCTGGCGCGTGGCCTTTTGGGGTGCGGCGGGGCTCACGGCGGCGGGCGCCATCGCCATCTACGCGCTGGCGCGGGACCGCCCCTCATCGGAGAGGGGCGGCGCGATCCCCGCCGAAGGGCTGCGCGAGAGCCTCAGCGGGGTCCGCGCCGCTCTCGCGACACCGGGGTTCCCAACGCTCACCCTGATGGGGTTTGCGTCCTATCCGGTCGTCATCACCGTGCTGGGCCTCTGGGGCGGCCCCTTTCTCGCGGACCGTCACGGCCTCGGGCCGATCGATGCCGGCAACGCCCTGCTGGTCATGGCGGTCGCGCTGATCGTCACCAATCTCCTGCTCGGGCCGATCGAACGGCGGCTCGATACGCGGAAGGGAATCATTCTTGGCTGCGCTGCCCCTGTGGCCGGAGCGCTTGCGGCGCTCGCCGCGCTGCCGGACCTCCCGACCTGGGCGGTGGTCCTTCTCTTCGCCATGATCGGCGCCTGTGGCTCCTACAACATTCTTCTGGCGGGCCACGCGCGCTCGCTGCTGCCCGACCGGCTTGCGGGACGGGGCATGGCGCTCATGGCGATCGCCTTCATGGGCGGGCCGGCGGTGCTGCAGGCGCTGGGCGGCGTGATCGTCGGCGCCTTTCCCGCGACGGACGGCGTGGCGCCGGCCATCGCCTATCAGGCGCTCTTCGCCTTCCTCGCGGCCCTGGTTGCGCTGGCGTGCCTCGCCTACCTGCGAATTCCGGACGCGAAGCCGAGCGCGGGCTTTGCCGCAGATGTCAGGCACCCCTCTGACGAGCGGCCAACGCCAGGCCCATCGTGAACCAGCCGGCTTAGCGCAGTTCGTCGATCACTGCGGCGAGCGCCTCCAAGGAACTCCGCCCGAGGCGGTGGCAGCGCGCCGGCGACCAGCCGTCGCGGGGATCGGGCGCGTTCGCCGCGTCCTTGAAAGGCATTTCCAGGGTCATGGCGAGGCAGCCGTAGGTCTCCGCCACGAAGTTGGCGCAGATGCGGAGATTGGCCTTGCCGGGCGGCGTCGGCGGATAGCCGTACTTGGTCTGGAAATCCGGGTTCGCCGCCACGAGTGCCGCCTGAAAATGCGCGAGCTTCTGCGCCAGCGCGTCGGTGTAGGACGGGATTCCCTCGGGCCCGGCGATGAAGTTGTAGGGGAGCGCCTCGTCGCCGTGGACATCGAGACAGAAATCGACACCGGTCCGCGCCATCTCCGCGCTCACCAGGAATACCTCCGGGCTTTCCTTCATGCTGGACGCGGCCCAGGCGCGGTTGAGGTTGACGCCCGCCGCGTTGGTCCTGAGATGGCCGCGGCGGCTGCCGTCGGGGTTCATGTTGGGCACCACGAAGAACCGCGCCTTCTCGAGCAGCGCGCGGGCGAGCGGATCGGCGGGGTCCAGCAGCCGCTCGAGAAAGCCCTCCATCCACCATTCGGCCATGGTCTCGCCGGGATGCTGGCGCCCGATGATCCAGCAGGTCCGCGCCCGCGCCCCGCCGATCTCCAGCAGGTCGAGCGGCGCACCGTCGAGGGTTTGGCCGAGCCGCCGCGCGGTGACGAGAGACGAGCGGCCTGCGCGCGCGATAAGCTCGGCATGGCGCGCCATCGGATAAGGGGCGAAGTAGGCGAAGCGCACCTCGTCGCCGGCGGGCCTGTAGCGGATCGTCAGCACCTTGCCATCGTAGTCGGTCGCGACGCGGGGCCAGGTCTCGCCATCCTCCGAGGCGACGGCGCGGTAGTCCCGCCAGCCGTCCGGGTAGGTCACACCGCCGGCATTCTCGATCCTGAGCACGCAGTCCTTGCCCGCGGCGCCGCGCACGCTGAAGTAGAACCACTGGAAGAACTCGCCGCCAGCGTCGGGCACGATCTCCAGCCTGATCTTCTCGGGCGCCCGAGCCGCGAGGCAACGGATGTTGCCGCCGTCGAAATCGCTGTCGATGGTGAGGCTCACGGCTGGCTCCGTCGCGGCCACGCGTCAGGTCGCATAGTTGGAGGCACCGGGCTTGGCCGCCGTCAGGGCGCCGCTCCGCACGTCGGCGGCGACCTCGGCGAGGTCGACGAGGTAGGCGTCGATGCTTGTCGCGTGCTTCATGTTGATCCAGAGCAGGATCGAGTCCGGCTCGCGCATGCGGATCGAGCGCCAGCCGCGCGCCGCCATCCCCTCCTCCACCGCAAAGATGTCGAAGCCCTTGGCATAGAAGGTGACGTGGAGCGCGTGCGGGCGGCCGAGCACCGCAAGGCCCTCGATGGCGCCGATCCCCTCGATCAGGCGCTCGCGGATGCGCCGTTGGGTCTCATGGATGCGGAGGTACCCCTCCTCCCCCAGATGGGTCATCACGGCCCAGGCGCTTGCCACCCCGCCGCCCGAACGGGTGCCGGTGATGGTGGGCGTCGAATAGGTGCCGGCGGGCCAGCCGTCGAAGGTCGTGCGGTGGTAGCGTTCCAGCGCCCTATCGCGCAGCAGGCAGAGAGAGATGCCCTTATGGGCATAGCCGAACTTGTGCATGTCCACCGACATCGAAGTGACGCCGGGGACGGCGAAGTCGAACGGCGGGATCGCATCGCCCAGCGCCTTCATGAAGGGCAGGATCATGCCGCCGATGCAGCCGTCGGAATGCATCCAGAGGTCGTGCTCTTGGGCGAGCTGCGCGATCTCCTCGATGGGGTCGGTCTCGCCGTAGGGATAGGGCGGCGCGGAGCCCGCGATCATGACGGTGTTCTCGCTGATGGCATCGGCCATGCCGGCCACGTCGGCACGCCAACCCTCGCTCCGGCCCATGCGCACGACCGTCATGCCGAGCCATTCCGCGCCCTTGTCGAAGGCGGCATGGGCGGTCTTTGGCACCACGACCTCGGGTACGCCTGAAGCCGGCCGGTGCTCACGCGCCCAGTCGCGCGCGGCCTTCATGGCCATGAGGATGCTCTCGGTTCCGCCGGCAGTGGTGGAGCCGCCGGCGCCGTCGGGCGCGTGCAGGAGGTCGAGCACGCCCGCGATCAGTTCGCGCTCGCGTGCGGCCAGGCTCGGATAGGCGCTCGCGGCGAAGAGGCCGTTCTCGTCCCGGTAGGCGTCGTAGGCCTCGTGCGCACAGCGCAGCACGTCCTCGCCGGCGAAGTAGGCGGCGGTGAAGCTCCGTTCGTGGCACCAGGGGTTGTCGCCCTCGCGGGCCGCCAGAATCTCGGCCTTGAGATCCGCCCAAGCCCGGCCCGTGGCGGGGAAGCCCCGGTTGCGGCGTTGCCCCGTCTCCGCTTTGAGTGCCATCGCCTCCTCCCGCCGCGCGACGCGACGCCGGACGTTGTGGCGATGCCGCGTTCCGCCCTGGAGACATAGCAGATCGGAGGCCGGATGGAACGGTGGAGACGCGCCGCCGCTGCGGTCACGCCCCGTCGATGGGTTGAGGATGGGCCGCTCCGGCACCTACGATGCATGTGCCTTTTTGAGCAGGGAGAGAAGGCGATGCGCAGGCGGTTTGTGATTTTCGGCGTCGTGTTTGGTCTTATCCTCGCGACGGTGTCCGGCACACACGCGAAGGAGATGCCCTCCGTTGACGACCTTCAGGCGCAGATGGAAGCCCCGGCCGGGACGGTGACGGTCTACGAGCCGCATCTGAGCGTGGGCGACGCGCATGTCGCCGTGGACTACGTGGGCTACCCTGCCGTCGATGTCATGGCGCGGCTCTTCGGTGCGGACTGGGCGGGCCAGGCGGAAACGGTCGAGTTCCGCGCGCTGGACGGTTACGTCTCCCGCATCGCGGTCGAGCGGTTCCTGACCGAGGGCGCTTACATCGTCTTCATGCGGGGGGACGGGTCGCCCTTCACGGTCGACAATCTCGCGCAGAACCAAACGGCCGTGCCGCTCGGCCCCTACTATCTGGTCTGGGACAACATCGGGAACTCCGCTCTTCTGGCGGAAGGCGCGGGCAACTGGCCCTATCAGGTGGCCGAGGTGAATCTGGTCACGCTCTCAGACGCAGCCCTGCTGCCGCAAGGGCTCGACGCGCGCTTTCACGCGGGCCCGGCACTGGCCAAGACGCACTGCCTGAGCTGCCACAAGGTCAACGGCTACGGCGGCGAGAAATCCAAGGGGAATTTGGCGAAAATCACCAAAGACTACGCGGAGTTCAAGTTCGTCCGCCTGGTGCTGGCGCCCAGGTCCGTACTCAGCAAGACGACGATGCCGCCGCTCTCCGACGGACTGGCCGAGCCCGAGCGCGAACGAATCGCCAAGGCGCTGTTCGACTATCTCGCCGCGCTGCCGGTCTTGCCGTAGCGGGCGATACGCTCTCAAACTTATCGCATCCCACGCGTTGGCGACCTTGAGGCTAGAGGGACCCTGGTTCGGTGCACAGCAATCCTGCCTTCCGGCGAGTTTCTCGGGACCGCAACTTGAGGTTCGCAGCGCAACGAGGGTTCGGAGTCCTGGCCATCGACGGCGCCGGCCCTCTTGTCAGCCACATTCCATTCGTTCTGACCGAAGACGGCGCGGCGGTTCATGCCCATCTCGTTCGTTCGAATCCGATCGCACGCCACTTGCGTGCGGAGGAACGGGCAGCCGTGCTCGCGGTCAGTGGACCGGACAGCTACATCTCGCCGGACTGGTACGGGACCGGTACGGCGGATCAGGTTCCGACATGGAACTATGTGGCCGTGCACATCCGGGGCACGCTCCGGCGCCGCGCGGATGAGACGCTCCGCGCCCACCTGGACGCGCTGTCGGCCCGCTTCGAGAGCGAGCTTCGACCCAAGCCTCCGTGGATGCCATCGATGGTGTCGCCAGACCAGCTTGGCAAGCTGATGCGCTCTATCATGCCGGTCGAGCTCTCCGTGGAGAGCGTGGACGGCACCTGGAAGCTCAATCAGAACAAGGAAGAGAGCGTTCGTCTGCGGGCCGCACGGCATGTCGAGAGCGACGGCTACGGGCAAGAGGCCACTTCACTCGCCCTCCTGATGCGGAGCCCGCCAGAAAGTTGACCTACCGCGCTCTCTACTGAGTATCAGCAATGTCCGCACTGACCGTGCCACCGGTGAGGCGTTCCAGCTCACCGATGGTCGTGGCGAAGACGCAGTGCGGATGGCCGGCGGCGGCGTAGACGGTCTCGAATCGGCCTAAGCTCGCGTCGATCGCAACGGGAAGCTGCGCCTCGTGCGCGACCGGTGCCACGCCGCCGATGGCAAAGCCTGTGGCGTCGCGCACGGCATCGGCATCGGCCCGGCGGACGCGGCCTTCGCGCCCTAGCGCACCGGCCAACGCGGCCGTGTCACAGCGGCGGTCGCCCGCGACCAGCGCCATGACCGGCGCCCCGCCGATGGTGAAGACCAGCGACTTCACGATGCTGCCCAAGGGCGTGCCGATGCTGGCCGCGGCGTCCTCGGCACTCCGCGCGGTGCTGGCGAGCGCGATCACCTGTGCCGCCGACCCGGCGGCGCCGAGCGCCACCTGCACCCGGCGCACCGCCGGATGGGCCAGCGGGTCCGCCGTGCTTGCCACGCTATTGCGGGACCTTGAGCCCCCGCTGCACCGCGGGCCTGGCGCCGATGGTCTCGAACCAGCGCTGCAGGTTCGGGTGGTCGGCCCAGTCGATGCCGTGCCACTCCCACCGCCCGACCCAGCCGAAGCAGGCGACGTCGGCGATGGAGTAGTCGCCGGCGAGGAAGTCGCGCTCCGCAAGCCTCCGGTCCATCACGCCGTAGAGCCGGTGCGCCTCGGCGGTGTAGCGCTCGATGGCGTAGGGCACTTCCACCTTGGCGAAGCGGCGAAAATGGTTGGCCTGGCCGAACATCGGGCCGACGCCCCCCATCTGGAACATGAGCCACTCCATCACCCGCCAGCGGCCGCGCTCGTCCGAAGGAATCAGCTGGCCGGTCTTGTCGGCGAGATAGAGCAGGATGGCGCCCGACTCGAAGAGCGAAATCGGCTCCCCATCCGGCCCGTCGGAATCGACGATCGCCGGGATCTTGTTGTTCGGGCTGATCTTGAGGAATTCCGGGTCGAACTGCTCGTCGGTCCCGATATTGACGGGATGCACGCGGTAAGGGAGCCCGACCTCCTCCAGCATGATCGAGGCCTTGACCCCGTTCGGCGTGCCCCAGGTATAGAAGTCGATCATTGCCTCTCTCCTACCGCGCGGCGAACTGCTTGGCGCCGAACATGATCGAGCGCTCTTCCTCGGTGAACTCGGGCTTCTTGCGGATGCGGTCAGACATCACGTCGAGGCCGCGCTGCACTGCCGGGCGCGCGTTGTTGCGCTCCAGCCACTTGGCGAGGTCGGGATAGTCGGCGATATCCTGTCCCTGGTTCTCCCAGAGCCGCATCCACGGGAAGATCGCCATGTCGGCAATCGAATAGTCTCCGGCGACCCAGTCGCGGTCCGCGAGGCGCTTGTTCACCACCCGATAGAGCCGGCTCGTCTCGTTGACGTAGCGCTCGATTGCGTAGGGAAGCTTCTCCGGCGCGTAGTTGCGGAAGTGATGGCACTGGCCGAGCATCGGCCCGACATTGCCCATCTGAAAGAAGAGCCACTGCAGCACGTCGGCCCGGCCGCGCTCGTCGGCGGGGATGAAGCGGCCGTGCTTGTCAGCGTAATGGAGCATGATGGCGCCGGATTCGAAGAGGCTGATCGGCGCACCGTCCGCACCCTCGGAATCGACTACCGCCGGCATCCGGTTGTTGGGCGCGATCGTCAGGAAATCCTGCTCGAACTGCTCACCCTTGTTGATATCCACCGGAATCACGTTGTACGGGATGCCGAGCTCCTCGAAGAGGATGGTGAGCTTCCATCCGTTCGGCGTCGGCCAGTAATAGAGATCGATCATGGCGCCCTTCTCCCTCGCCGCATCGGGCCGGAGAGCGGCCCGGCCCCGTTATGACCAGCCGGCAGCGGCCGGTCAACGCTGCCGGCCGGCGCCGGACACGTCGTTCCTAGAAGTGCGTGTAGCCGGCGCGCCCAAGCGCGAGCGGCCGGCCGTCGGCGTCCACGACCGTGACGCCCTGCCCGTGCTCGATGGTCCCGATGCGGCTCACGGCGAGCTCAAGGCGCCGGCCGAGGGCCTCTATGGCACCGCGTTCGGCAGGGGGCGCGCAGAAGAGCAGCTCGTAGTCGTCGCCGCCGGTCACGAGGTCGGCGATCGCCGCCTCGCCCTCGTCGACAGCGCGCCTGACCGCTGGCGAGAGTGGCACTGCGTCCGCATTGATGCGCGCCGCGACCCCCGATTCCTCGCAGAGGTGGCCCAAGTCCGCGACCAGCCCATCGGAGACGTCGATCGCGCACGTCGCGACGCCGAGGAGTGCCGTGCCCAGCGCGAGGCGGGGCTCGGGCAGGCGGAAGCGCTCGGCAAGTGCTGCGTGATCCTCCGGCGTGAGGTCGGCGAGGCCGCCGCGCACGGCGCGCAAGCCCAGCGTCGCGTCGCCGACGGTTCCGGAGACGTAGATGTCGTCGCCTTCGCCCGCGCCCGCGCGGGTGAGGCAGGCATCGCCTGCGACCGTGCCGAAGGCGGTCAGCGAGAGCACCGCCGGCCCCTTCGTCGCCACCGTGTCGCCGCCGATCAGCGCGACACCGAAAGCCTCCTGATCGCGGGCGAGGCCGGCGGCGAACGCCTCCACCCAGACATCGGCGATATCCTCGGGCAGCGCGAGGCCGAGCGCGTAGGCGGTGGCGGTGGCGCCCATGGCCGCAAGGTCAGAGAGGTTCACGCGGAGCAATCGGCGGGCGATAATCGAGGGCTCCTCGCCCTCGGGATAGTGCACGCCGGCGACCATGAGGTCCTTGGTGACGACGAGGCTCGCGCCGGCGGGCGGTGTCAGCAGCGCACCGTCGTTCCGCAGCGCGAAGGCGCCGGGGGCGGCGCGGCTCAGCGGCCTGAAGAAGCGCTCGATGAGGTCAAATTCACCGGTCCTGCGCCGGCCGGCCATGGTCCGCTCCGTCCGCCATCTCCGCCGCACGAAGCCGCCGCGCCAGGCTGTCCAGCGCGCCGTTGACGAACGCCGGCTCCCGCTCGGAGAAGAAGGCGCGCGCGAGCTCGACGTACTCGTCGATCACCACGCGTGCCGGCACATCCGGGCAGGCCGCAAGCTCACACGTGGCGGCCCGCATGAGGGCGCGCACGACGGCATCGAGACGCTCCATGCTCCAGCGCTCCGCGAGCGTCGCCGCCACCAGGGCATCGAACTCATCCGCCCGCGCCGCAGCCGCCCGCACGATGCGCTCAAAATGGCGGCGGTGGGGCGCCGCGTAGCGCTCGCCGTCGATCTCGTGGCCGGCGCGGTGGCTCAGGAACTCCTCGATCACCTCGTCCGCTGACTGGCCGGACATCTCGATCTGATAGAGGGCCTGGACGCAGGCGAGGCGCGCGCTGCTCCGCCCCTGGCCGCGTGGCGCCTGCGCCTGAGCTGTGCCCGGCGCGGCGGTCATCCTGCCTAACCCCGCGCCTGCGCGCCGAGGGAGGCACGAATCGCCATCATCGCGAGGCACGCCCGGGCGGCGTCGGCGCCCTTGTTGCGCCGGTCGAGAGCCGCCCGTTCCCACGCCTGCTCGCGGTTCTCGGCGGTCACCACGCCGAAGCCAAGCGCGATACGGTGGCGCTCGGCGAGCATGGCGAGCCCGCGCGCGCTCTCGCCGCAGACATGCTCGTAGTGACTGGTCTCGCCCCGGATCACGCAGCCGAGCGCGACGAAGCCGTCGTAGCGTCCGCTGTCGATCGCCATGGCGAGCGCCGCCGGCAGCTCAAGTGCGCCGGGCACACCGATCCGCTCGTGGCCGACGCCGGCCTCGTCGAGGGCACCCACCGCGCCCGCCACGAGCTGATCGGCGATATCCTCGTAGAAGCGCGCCTCGATGATGAGGATTAGGCGCTCCTCAGCCATCGCTGCGGACCATCCATGCGCACCGTGCCCGATCCGAGATCGGGCGCTGATCGACCACCCGGAGCCCGTAACCGTCGAGCCCGACGATGGTCCAGTGCGTGTTGTGAAGCAGGATCATGTCGCGGACACCGAGGTCGAGCAGGATCTGGGCAGCCACGCCGTAGTCTCTGAGGCCCTCGCTATCCTCGTGCTCCGCGTCGGCGGCCGCCGGCTCGGAGAGCCGGACGGGGAAGGGCTCGCGGATCACCACCACGACGCCGCGGCCGAGCTCGCCGATCATCCTGAGCGCGGCCTGGAGCTTGCCGGTGTTCTCGCTCGCGGTATCGGCAAGCCCGTCTTCGAGGATGTTGAAGGCGTGGGCGCGCACGGGCACCGGCTCGTTGTCCCACACGTCGCCTTTCACGAGCGCGATGTGCTCGGCCTTCTGCACCGTATCCGCGTAGACGTACATGCGGAAGGTGCCGCCGTGATGCGAGGTGAGCGTGGTCTCCCGCACCCGCCGGATGATGCTGTCGTGACGCAGCCGATAGGCGATCAGGTCCGCGATGGTCGCGATCTTGACGTTGTGGCGCTGGGAGAAGGCCTCAAGGTCGGGCATTCGCGCCATGGTCCCGTCGTCGTTCATGATCTCGCAGATCACTGCCGCCGGGTTGAGGCCGGCGAGGCGGGCGAGGTCCACGCTCGCCTCGGTGTGCCCGGTCCGCACCAGCACGCCGCCGTCGCGTGCGACGAGAGGGAAGACGTGGCCCGGCGAGGTCAGATCGTCCGGGCCGCAACGCGGGTCGATGGCGACAGCGATTGTGCGGGCGCGATCGGAGGCCGAGATGCCGGTCGTGATCCCTTCGCGCGCCTCGATGGAGACCGTGAACGCCGTGTCGTGGCGGGATTCGTTGCGCTTGGGCATCAGCTCGAGGCCGAGGTCCCGCACCCGCTCGTCGCTGAGGGCCAGGCAGATCAGCCCGCGGCCGTAGCGGGCCATGAAATTAATGGCCTCGGGCGTGGCCATCTGGGCCGGGATGACCAGATCGCCCTCGTTTTCCCGTTCCTCGTCGTCGGCGAGGATGACCATTCGTCCGTTGCGAAACTCCTCGACCGTCTCCTCGACGGACATGAGCTTGCAGGACGACGCGGTGCGCGACATCTCGAACCTATCGGCGCTCGGAGTGAAGGCGCGCAAGGTAACGCGCGATCAGGTCCACCTCAAGGTTGAGCCGGCGGCCCGCGGCGCAGCCGCGGAAGGTGGTCTGGGCCAGCGTGTGGGGAATCAGATTGATCCCGAACACGTCGCCGTCGGCCTCGTTCACCGTCAGCGAGGCGCCGTCGAGCGTGACCGAGCCCTTGGACGCCACGAAGCACGAGAACTCCGCCGGGCAGCGGACCGTGAGGCGGAGCGATTCGCCCTCCGGTTCCGCAGCCTCGACCGCCGCGACGCCGTCGATATGGCCGGTCACCAGATGGCCGCCGAGCTCGTCGCCGATTGCGAGCGCGCGTTCCAGATTCACCCCTGTGCCCTCGCGCCAATCGCCGAGAGTGGTTCGATCCGCCGTCTCGCGGGACACATCGAGCGCAAACCAGCCCGACCCCTTGTCCACCACCGTCAGGCAGGGTCCCGAGCAGGCGATGGAGGCACCGAGCGCGATCGTGGCGGTATCGTAGGCGGTGCCGATCTCCAGCCTGAGCCCGCCGCCGGGGGCTTCAGTGACGGTCCGGACTCGGCCCACGTCGGTGACGATCCCTGAGAACATGACGTGTCTCTCAGCCTGCCGGCACCAGGGTGTCCAACACGTCCTCGCCCAGAGAGGTCGAGGAGACGCGAGCGAAGCGCGCCATGTCCTTGGCGCGCCCCACGCCGAGCGCGGCCAGCGCCGGGACGCCATCAGCGCCGATCGCGCCGGGTGCCCGGAACCACTCGATCCGATCCACCAGGCGGGCGCCGAGCAGGGAGGCCGCGAGGCGGCCGCCGCCCTCCACCAGGATGCGGGTGAGGCCGCGGGCGGCCAGCGCCTTCAGCGCCGATGCGAGCGACGGGCGCCCGTCCGCCTCAGCCGTGACCTCGATGACCTCCACCCCCGTCTCGCGCCAGTCCGCGTGCCGCCCGTCGCGGCCGAGCGCGGCAGTCGAGACGATCCACGTCGCCTGCTCGCCGGCGCTTGCGATGAGGGCATGCCCCGCAGGCAGCCGGGCGCTGCCGTCGATGACGCCGCGGACCGGGCTCGCGCGCCCCATGCCCGGCAGCCGGCAGGTGAGCGCCGGATCGTCGGCAAGCGCGCTTGCGGCCCCCACCATCACGGCGTCGTGGCACGCCCTGAGCAGATGCCCGCGCGCGCGGGCGTCCGCGCCGGTGATCCAGCGGCTATCGCCGGTGCGCGTGGCGATGCGGCCGTCGAGACTGCTCGCGAGCTTGAGTGTCACCAGGGGTCGGCCTTGCCCAATGCGCGTGAGGAAGCCCGCGTTGAGCGCCCGCGCGTCGTCCTCCATGCAGCCAATCGTCACCTCGATACCCGCCTCTTTGAGCAGGGCGTTGCCGCGACCCGCGACCCGCGCGTCGGGGTCTTCGAGGGCGACGACGGCGCGCGCGATGCGGGCCTGCACCAGTGCCTCGGCGCACGGGCCGGTCTCGCCGTGATGGGCGCAGGGTTCCAGGGCGGTGTAGCAGGTGGCGCCTTGCGCGCCATCGCCGGCGCGGGCGAGCGCCTCGGTCTCGGCATGGGGCCTGCCGCCGGGCTGGGTCCAGCCACGGCCGACGATCCGTCCGTCCTTTACGAGCACGCAGCCGACCGCCGGGTTGGGCCACACGGTACCGAGGCCGCGCTTGGCGAGCGCAAGCGCAAGCGCCATGAAACGGCGGTCGAGGCCCGGGTCCGACGCCGCCACGCGCTCAGTCCTGCGCGTCGGCGAGCCTGCCGATGAACTCCTCGAAGTCCTTCTTCTCGCCGAAGTTCCTGTAGACCGAGGCGAAGCGGACGTAGCCGACCTGATCTAGGCCCGAGAGCGTCTCCATCACCATCTCCCCGATGACGCTGCTCGGGATTTCGGTCTCGCCCAGGCTCTCCAGGCGGCGCACGATGGCGGTCACGATCTGATCGATCCGCTCGGGCGCGACGGGCCGCTTGCGCAGCGCGATCTGCATCGAGCGCAGCATCTTGTCGCGCTCGAAGGGCACCCGTTGGCCGTTGCTCTTGATCACCGAGAGCTCGCGGAGCTGGATTCGCTCGAAGGTGGTGAAGCGTCCTTTGCACGTCGGGCACTGCCGGCGGCGGCGGGTCGCAGTGTTGTCCTCCGTCGGCCGTGAATCCTTCACCTGCGTGTCGTCATTGCCGCAGAAGGGACAGCGCACGGCGAGCCTCCTCTCAAGTTAGGCCGGGATAGACCGGGAAGGCGGCGCAGAGGGCGCGGACATCCTCGCGAATCTCCGCCGCGAGAGCCTCTCCGCTGCCCGGCGCGCCGGCCTCGCGATCGAGCAGATCGGCGATCCAGCCTGCGATCCGCCGGAACTCGGCCGTGCCGAAGCCGCGGCTCGTCGCCGCCGGCGAGCCGAGCCTGATGCCGGAGGTGATCCACGGCTTCTGGGGATCGAAAGGGACGCCGTTCTTGTTGCAGGTGATCCCGGCATGCTCCAGAACGGCCTCCGCCAGCTTGCCGGTGAGCCCCTTGGCGCGAAGGTCGACGAGCAGGAGGTGGGTGTCGGTCCCGCCGGAGACGATGTCGTAGCCGCGCTCGACGAGCGCACCGGCCAGCGCCTTGGCGTTGGCCACGACCTGCCGGGCATAGTCCTTGAACGCCGGCGTCATCGCCTCGCCGAGCGCCACCGCCTTCGCTGCGATGACATGCTCCAGAGGCCCGCCCTGGAGGCCGGGGAAGACAGCCGAATTGATGCGTTTCGCCAGTGCCTCGTCGTCGGTCAGGATCATCCCGCCGCGCGGGCCGCGCAGGGTCTTGTGGGTGGTGGTCGTGACGATATGGGCGTGCGGGAAGGGGTTTGGATGAATCCCGGCCGCGACCAGTCCCGCAAAGTGGGCCATATCCACCATGAAGACCGCGCCGACCGAATCGGCGATCTTGCGAAAGCGTGCGAAGTCGATGATACGCGGATAGGCCGACCCGCCAGCGAGGATCAGCTTGGGTTTCTCCGCCTTTGCAAGCGCCGCCACCTCGTCGAAATCGATCAGCGCGTCCTCGCGGCGGACCCCGTATTGGATAGCCTTGAACCACTTGCCGGAGAGGTTGGGCGGCGCGCCATGCGTGAGGTGCCCGCCGGACGCGAGCGAGAGCCCGAGAAAGGCGTCGCCGGGCTCCAGAGTGGCGAGAAACGCCGCCTGATTGGCCTGCGCGCCCGAATGGGGCTGCACGTTGGCGAAACCGCAGCCGAAGAGCGCAATCGCGCGCTCGATCGCGAGCCCCTCGGCGATATCGACATTCTCGCAGCCGCCGTAGTAGCGCCGGCCGGGATAGCCCTCGGCGTACTTGTTGGTAAGTACTGAGCCCTGGGCCTCCAGCACCGCGCGGCTCACGATGTTCTCGGACGCGATCAGCTCGATGGTCGTCTGCAGGCGCTCGACCTCGCCGGTTATCGCCGCGTGCACCGCCGCATCGGTATCCCGCAGCGAGCTGGTGAAGAACGAAGTCCCGGCCCGGCCCTCGGGGCGCGTGGAGACGGCCATGAACGAGTCCCTTCCTCTACCGGCCCGGGTCAGGAGAGCTTGGCCACGCGCGCGCTGTGGCGGCCGCCCTCGAAGTCGGTGTCCAGAAACGCCCGCAGGCAGCGACGCGCGGTGTCCTCCGACACGCGGCGAGCGCCAAGGGCGAGCACGTTGGCGTCGTTGTGGGCGCGCGCGAGCCGCGCTTCCTCCTCGTCGCGGCAGAGCGCGCCGCGGACCGCGCGGCTGCGATTAACTGCGATGCTCATGCCAATGCCGCTCCCGCAAATGAGGACGCCCCGATCGGCGCGCCCGCTCTCGATCTCCCGCGCCAAAGCCTGCGCAAAGTCCGGGTAGTCGACCGGGCCGTCGCCTCTCGGGCCCAGATCGATCACCACGCGTCCCGCCTCCTCGAGTGCGGCGCGCAAGACCGCCTTGAGGCCCACACCCGCATGGTCGGAGGCGATGGCGAATCGCTCGTCTGGCATGGCCACTCCTCGCGCGCGGCTCGTGGCCGCCCCTGTATACGCCGAGCGCCAAGACCCGGGCAACACCTTGTGCGAGTACCTACCCTTAGGGGCTCGTGGAAGAACCGGCCCGTCAGGATGCGTCGGTAGTCGAGAGCGCCGCCTGATCGTCCGGGTGATCCTCGGGGCGCATGAAGCGCCGGGCGGCTCCGGCATGGATGCCGCCGCGTTCCTTGACCGCGCTGTCCGGCAGCTTCTGCAACGGCGTGTAGCGCGGCATGTGATGGTCCTTGTAGGGGTCGTTGCGGGCGGCGTTGTAGCAGCAGAGCAGCACGTTGCGGCTCTGCTTGGAGGTGTTCTTGGAGGAGCCGTGCAGCGTGTTGCAGTGCAGGAAGAGCGCGTCGCCGGCCGCCATCTCGCAGGAGACCACCTCCAACCGCTCTAAGGCATGGGCGACCCGCTCCGGCTCGGCCGTGAGCTGGCCCCCCACCAATTCGTGGTCGAGTCGGCCCATGCGGGATGAGCCGCGGATGACCTGGAGGCACCCGTTCTCCTCCGTCGCCGGGTCGATGGCGATGAAGACGCTGAGCATGTCGGGGAACAGATTGCCGTTGAAGTACCAGTAGCCGTAGTCCTGATGCCAGTTCCAGGTACCGCCGGTCTCGGGCGCCTTCAGCGTCAGCTTGGAGTGGTAGTGATAGACCTCGCCGCCCAGCAGCCGCTCGGCGCCGCCCACCACCCGCTCGCAGCGCGCGATCGCGCCGAACAGGTCGTCGCCGGGGTCGGTCCATAGCACCGTCGTGGTGACACTGCCGTCGGCATCCCGCATCGCCATGGTGTTGCGCCGGTCGCCGATGCCCTCGTCGCTCGCGAGCGCTTGGCTCATCAGCGCGACTTCCTCGGCATCGAACAGCGCCGGCGTGAGCAGATAGCCGTCGCTCTGAAACCGGGCCACCTCGTCGGCGTCCAGGCGGCGGTCGTTCATCGTCTCCTCCGGCAGCGATGACGAAATCTTGGCCCAGCATGCCCCGTGGGTGACGGCGATGTATAGGCCGCGCACCTTTCGGTGCGACTCGGTGCGACTCCCGTCCTTGGGCGCCGCCGCTGCCGCCCGCTACAATGGGCGGGCCCAACCCTGGGGAAGCCGCGGAGGAAGTCATGGACGTCGTCACGATGAACATCGTCGAATCGACGATGCTCTCCATCTGCCGGGAGATGGGGATCACCATGATGAAGACGTCCTATTCGACGATCTTCAACGAATCGCTCGACTTCAGCTGCGCCGTCGCCGACGCCAACGGCGACATGATCGCGGTCGCCGACTACTGCCCGGCACAGATCGGCGGCATGACGCTCCTCATCAAGTCCTGCATCCGCGAGATGGCGGACGAGCCCGTGAACGAGGGCGATGTCATCGTGCACAACGACCCCTACCGGGGCGGCCTGCACACGCCGGAGCACACCTTCTTCACGCCCATCTTCGTGGACGGCAGGTTCATGGGCTATGCGGTGGCGATCGGCCATGTGGCCGAGGTCGGCGGCATGGTGCCGGGCGGCTTCGCCAGCGAGGCGACGGAGATCTTCCACGAGGGCCTGCGCGTCCCCCCGGTCAAGATCAAGAAGCAGGGCAAGGACGTGGACGAGGTATGGAAGCTGCTGCTCGCGAACGTCCGCACGCCTCGTTACAACTACGGCGACTATCGGTCCATGATCAGCGCCTGCGAGCTCGGCGCCGAGCGCATGGCCGGGGTCATCGAGAAGTACGGCGTGCCGCTCTTCCGCGAGACGATCGCGGACCTCATGGACTATTCCGAGGCCCGGATGCGGGCCGAGATCGCGGCGATCCCCGACGGCACGTATTCCTTCGAAGACTACATGGAGGACGATGGGATCGACGCGCGCCCATACCGCATCGCTGTCGACATGGTGGTGCAGGGGGACGAGATCATCGCCGATTTCGGCCGCTCCGACGCCCAGGCGAAGGGCGCGATCAACGCGACCCTCGGCGTCACCTGCTCCGCCACCTACAACGCCATGCTGCACCTGACGGACCCCTCGATCCCGCGCAACGCCGGCTGTTATCGGCCCATCCGCGTGCTGGCGCGGCCGACGACTGTGGTCAACGTCGATTTCCCGGCGCCGGAGGTGGGCGGCAACACGGAGACCCACGTCCGCATCTGCTACACGGTGATCGCGGCGATGTCCCGCTGCCTGCCGGAGCGCGCGTTCGCGACCGACGCCGGCACCCACGGCAACTTCCTCTTCGGCGGCCACGACTCCGAGAACGACGAGTTCTACGTCTGCTACGACTTCATGGTCGCCGGCTGGGGCGGGCGCCCCTTCGCCGACGGCAACAACACCTGCAACTGCATCAACGGCAACTGCCGCACGGTCCCGGTGGAGGTCTACGAGAGCCGCTACCCCTGGCTCGTGGAGAACCTCTCGCTCACCGAGGATTCGGGCGGCGCCGGCAAGTACCGGGGCGGGCTCGGCTCGACCAAGACGCTGGAATGCACGGCCGACGAGATCACCATCAGCTACATGGCCGACCGTCACAGAAAGGCCCCGTGGGGCCTGCTCGGCGGCGGCTTCGGGGGGTCGGCCGCGCTGCTCATCAAGAAGGTGAACGAGACCCAGTGGATGGATGTCTGCGAGGGCTACGGCAAGATCTCGCCCAGCAAGTTCGGCAACGTCTCCATCCGCCGGGGCGATAGGGTCCGCCTCCTGTCTGGCGGCGGCGGCGGCTTCGGCCCGGTGGCCGAACGGGCGCGGGAGCTGGTGGACGAGGACCTGCGCGAGGGTTTCGTGTCGGCCTCCGCCGCCGCCGCGCACTACGGCCACGCCGCGCGGGCTGCAGAATAGTTGGGCTAGGGATCAGGCTTCGCCCTGGGCGGCCGGCGGGTCGCGGCCTCGACATCCTCGGCGGTCCAGCGCCGCCCGTCGCGGGTGAGGAAGCCGCGGGCGTTGAGGTGTTGCGCGAGCGCGTCGGGCTCGCGCGCGCCGCGTGAGCGCGCGAACGCAAGCTCCGCCCGGATGCGGTCGGCGAAGTAGTCGCTCTTCCGATCGGTGCCGATGGTTTAGTCCCTCCGCGACCAGGGCCGCCGGGGCCGCCGCCCCCAGGGGCCGGATGTGCTGCTCTGGTCCTCCGGCGCGCCGCCGTTGGGTCGACCGGCGGGCGGCTTCTGCCACGGCGCATCGCCGTCGGCTTCCGGATCGGCGGCCGCATCGGGAGGCGGCTCTTCCCACGGCCCCATTCCGGGGCTCTCGGCCTCAGGCGGCGGCCGGTAGGGCGTCCGCCTCCGTGAACGGCGGAAACCACTGTCGAAGAGGGGCACGCCGCGCTTGCGCATCGGCACCACCAGCAACGCACCGGCAGCGAAGCCGCCGATGTGGGCGTACCAGGCGACCCCGCCGCCGGCCGGGCCGGCGACGAGCGCGTTGAAGACCTGATAGCCGATCCAGAGCCCGAGCACGGCCCAGGCGGGGAAGCGCATCGGCATGAAGAAGACGAGGATCCAGACGCCCCGTTTGGGGTGAAGCATGAAGTAGGCGCCGAGGACGCCCGAGACGGCGCCGCTCGCGCCGATGGTGGGGATCTGCGAGGCGGGCTCCACGGCGGCGTGGGTGAGCCCCGCCACCACGCCGCAGAGGAGATAGAAGATCGCGAAGCGCCAGTGGCCCATCGCGTCTTCGACGTTGTCGCCGAAAATCCAGAGATAGAGCATGTTGCCGAACAGGTGCATGAAGCCCCCGTGCAGAAACATCGAGGTGACGATGGTGAGCCAGGGCGTCACCGCCACCATGTCGGGCTCGCGCCGGAGCTCGCCGAGGACCGTCACGGGGATCATGCCGAGGCGGAAGACCAGCTCGGCATCGAACTGATCGCCGCCGATGGCCTGGACGGCCCAGACGATGGTGCAGGCGGCGATCAGCGCCAGCGTCACGAACTGAAAGCCGATCCGGTGTAGCGGATTGTCGTCTCTGAGCGGCAGGAACATGGCTCGACAGCCTCAGGCCTATGTCTCCAACTCGCAAGTATGAGGTGTGAAGACAGAGTAGCCGCTTTCACGAACTTTGGGCGCTCTCCCCTAACCGTTGTCTTGAAAATTGCGAGGCCGGCCCATCCACCCGTGTCAGGGTGCCCGTGTCCCTCTCGGCGATGACGGCCGCCAAGCCGACCGCTATACTGGATTCTGCAACCTCCAGACCGTGTCCTCGTGGTGCGAACCGGAGGGTTTGCGATGCGGGCGCATCGTTGAGGAGTGGCGGCGCGTCACTCCGACAGGTGAGCGTGGCACCGCGGGAAAGGAAGCGGTGTTCGATGTGCTCCTCGAGCAAGGCGCTCTTGGGTGCGGTGGAGCTGTAGCGGAAGCCTGAGGCACCCCGAGCCAAGCAGTCGGCACGGGAACCACCTCCAGCCAGCCCGAAGCCATACTCGGCGGCAATCGTTTACAAGCCCCGGTCGGCTAACTCCGACTGGACATCGGCCTGTCTGGACTAGTCACCTGGAAATGAAGTAGATAGCATTATACAATAGCCATCGGAGTTGGATTATGGAGGTCTTTCTGATGGCACGTGGCGTTGGCCGGCCGATGGCGGTCCTGGTTCTGAGCGATGAAGAGCGGTCGTATCTTGAACGTCAGGCTCGACGCCGCCGGGTCGCGCGCTCGCTGTCCGATCGCTGCCGCATGATCCTGCGCTGCGCAGACGGCCTGACCAACAAGGCGGTGGCAATCGAACTCGGCGTGCACGAGCACACGGTCGGCAAGTGGCGCCGCCGCTTCCTGAAGGAGCGCATCGAGGGGCTGTCGGATGAGCCTCGTCCGGGACGGCCGCGAACGCTCTCGGACGAGAAGGTGGCCGCGGTCATCGAGCGGACGCTGGAGACGACGCCGGCCGACGCGACCCACTGGTCGCTCCGTTCGATGGCCCGGGAGAGCGGGCTGTCGCACACGACGGTCCGGCGGATATGGGCGGCCTTCAGCGTGCAGCCGCACCGCTCGGAGACCTTCAAACTCTCCAGCGACCCGCTCTTCGTGGACAAGGTCCGCGACATCGTAGGCCTCTATCTGTCGCCGCCGGACCGCGCGCTGGTGCTCTGTGTCGATGAGAAAAGCCAGATCCAGGCACTCGATCGCACACAGCCGGTCCTGCCGATGCTGCCGGGCATGCCTGAGCGCCGCACACACGACTACAAGCGTCACGGCACGACCTCACTGTTCGCAGCCCTCGACGTCGCCACGGGCCGCGTTATCGGCAAGTGCTACAGGCGCCACCGGGCCAGGGAGTTCCTCGACTTCCTGAAGGAGATCGACAGGCGCGTCCCGGAGGGGCTGGACGTCCACATCGTCATGGACAATTACGCCACTCACAAGACCGCGCCGGTCAAGGCCTGGCTGGCGCGACGAGCGCACTGGCACGTCCACTTCACGCCGACCTCCGCTTCCTGGATCAATCAGGTCGAACGCTGGTTCGCCGAACTGACGCGCAAGCAGCTGCAGCGCGGTGTGCACCACTCGACCCGCCAACTCGAAGCCGACATCCGCGCCTTCATCGACAAGCACAACGAAGACCCCAAACCCTTCAAGTGGACGAAATCCGCCGACGACATCCTCGCCGCCGTCAAACGCTTCTGTCTCCGGGTCGATCAAAACTTATGCCACGAACTTTAGATTCAGGTGACTAGGTTAACCCGTGCCTATCCGGTTAATGCAGACACACACTACATGTAGGATGCTTCCACTCGCCATCTTACGCACACAATCTACCCCTAGTAGGTGTATGCGTAAAGCGGATAGGCACGGGTTAACCGACCTCTCCGCACTTCGTGCATGACGGCTCTGACGCGCAGGCCGTCACCGACCAACTCGCATTAGGGAGGATGAGATGCCACTTCCAAACGAACCCTGCGGATCGTTACCGAGATCGTCGAAGCTGCAGTCCGCTTACGCTGACTATGACGCGGGCAAGATTTCCAAGTCGGACCTTGAAGCTCTGCAAGATGAGGCCGTCCAGGACTCGCTCGAAAGAATGGAGGCAACGGGCCAGGAAATTAATTGCGATGGCGAACAGCGATGGTCCAGCTTCGCCACCTACCCAATAACGGACACGATGACGGGAACAGGTTTGGTGGACACGCTGGGAGACGGCGGCCAGATTTTCGCCTTGTTCCCTGACGGCCATTACAGAAAGCTTCCAAAACTCGTAAAGGGCCCGTTCAAATACAAGAACTATGCTGCTGAATCGACGAAGAAGGCCGTTGCGCTCGCCAAGGGTCCGGTCAAACAGGCGGTGATTGCGCCCTCGATGCTGGCGCTACTCTATCCGTTGGACAGCGAGGTCAAAGGCTATACGCACGAACAGTTCTACGACGATCTCGTCAAGGAGTGCGTCAAGGACGTCAAAATGGCCTTCGCTGCCGGCGCCGCGCGCGTTTCGATCGATTTCACGGAAGGCCGGCTCGCGTGCAAGAAGGACTCGAACAACCCCTGGACTGGGGCAGGAATGCTGCCTCTGTTCATCGACCTGATAAATCGGGTCCTCGGGGAGTTCACTGCGGAACAGAGGCTGAATATCGGCGTTCACACATGCCCGGGCAGCGACTGCACGACGACGCACAGTCTCGATGTCGACTACGTTGAGCTATTGCCGGACATGTTCCGGCTCAACGCAGGGTATTTCTTGATTCAGGCGGCCAGCGAAAACGACAAGGAATATGTCTACAAGCTGATTGGAGAGAATCGGAGAGACGACGCGAATGGTGTTCCTCAGACGTGCTTCATCGGCGTCATCGACCCGATCAATCCAGAGGTGGAAAGGCCGCAAGACATCTGCGACGAACTGATGATGGCGGCGCAGTATATCCCCGCCAACATG
Source organism: Alphaproteobacteria bacterium (assembly GCA_965262755.1). Lineage (GTDB taxonomy): Bacteria > Pseudomonadota > Alphaproteobacteria > UBA828 > UBA828 > WTGU01. The sequence goes on from OZ253557.1 coordinate 6,053,119, forward strand.
CTCGGCGTGACCGACGATTGTGGCTTCCAGCCGTTCAGCAACGATCCAAGACCGAACTACGGATCACCCGACATCGCGCGGGACGTTGCCTTCAAGAAAATCACCGCCCGTTTGGAGGGAGCCCGAATGGCGTCGGAGAAGCTGGGAGTCTAGTGCCAACTTCGCTTCGCAACCCGGCACGCCGCACATGAGTGCCGATTGCATCGAAGGCTAGACGACGACCACTCGCGGCACCCCATTGGGGGTGTCCGCGGGTGGCAAACGAGGAGAGCGTAGGCACTTGGCGCCTGGGCCCGGCACTCAGCCGTCGAGCCTCACCCGCAATGCCTCGTTGACCGCCTTCGGGTTGGCCTTGCCGCCAGATGCCTTCATCACCTGGCCGACGAACCAGCCCATCAGCTTCGTTCTGCCGCCGCGATAATCGGTGACCTTGTCGGGGTTGTCGGCGATCACCTGATCCACGAGCGCCTCGATCGCGCCCGTGTCGCTCACCTGCCTGAGCCCCTGCTCCTCGATGATGGTGTCGGCGTCCTTGCCTGTCGAGACCATGGCTTCGAACACGTCCTTGGCCGCGCGGTTGGAGACCGTGCCGTCCGTCACCCGGTCGATCAGCGCGCCGAGGGCAGCCGCCGAAACCGGGCTCTGCTCGATCCCGACCCCGGCGCGGTTGAGCGCGCCGAAGAGCGTGCCCGTGACCCAGTTGGCCACCTGCTTGCCCTCTCGGTCGGTCGCGACTTCCTCGAAAAACTCGGCGACCTCGCGTTCCGCCACGAGCACGCCGGCGTCGTAGGCCGAGAGGCCGTAGTCCTGCATGAAGCGTGCCTTCCTGGCATCGGGCAGCTCGGGCAGCCGGGCGCGCTCGGCCTCCACCCAGGCGGGGTCGAGGGTGAGCGGCAGCAGGTCGGGATCGGGGAAGTAGCGGTAGTCGTGGGCCTCTTCCTTGGACCGCATGGAGCGCGTCTCGCCGCGGTCCGCATCGAAGAGGCGGGTCTCCAGCTCTATCGCGCCGCCATCTTCGAGCACCGAGACCTGGCGCTCGGCCTCGATCTCGATCGCCTTCATGACGAAGCGGACGGAGTTGAGGTTCTTGACCTCGCAGCGCGTCCCCAGCTCTCCGCCTGGCCGGCGCACCGAGACGTTGACATCGGCGCGCAGCGAGCCCTGTTCCATATTGCCGTCGCAGGTGCCGATATAGCGGAGGATGGAGCGCAGCTTTCGCAGATAGAGGCCGGCTTCCTCCGGGCTCCTGATGTCGGGTTCGGAGACGATCTCCATCAGCGCGATACCGGCACGGTTGAGATCGACACAGGTGGCGTCTGCGCGGCGGTCGTGGATGCTCTTGCCGGCGTCCATCTCCAGATGAAGCCGGGTGATGCCGATGGTCCGCTGAGACCCGTCGTCGAGGTCGAGCACGACCCGGCCCTTGCCCACGATGGGCCGCGAAAACTGCGAAATCTGATAGCCGGGCGGCAGGTCGGGGTAGAAATAGTTCTTGCGATCGAACACCGAGGTCAGGTTGATCTCGGCTTCCAGCGCGAGCCCGGTGCGCACGGCCTGGGTGACGCAATGGCTATTGATTACCGGCAGCATGCCGGGCATCGCGGCATCGACGAGCGAGACCTGGCTGTTGGGCTCGGCGCCGAAGGCTGTGGGCGCGGTGGAAAAGAGTTTGGCCTGCGAGATCGCCTGGGCGTGGACCTCCAGCCCGACGGCGATCTCCCACGCGCCGCTCCGCCCGGCGATCCGGTAGTCGCTGCCCTCGCCGCTCACGCCGCCCCTCCGGCCCCGCTCCGGTCGGGGCGGTGGGTGAAGCCGGCGGCGCTCTCCAGCACGCCCGCTGCGCGGAAGAGCGTGGGCTCGTCGAAGGGCCGTGCGATCAGGTGCAGGCCGAGCGGCAGTCCGTCGCCCGTGAGGCCGGCCGGCACCGAGATCGCGGGGAGGCCCGCGAGGCTCGCCGGCACCGTGAACACGTCGTTCAGGTACATGGCGATGGGGTCGTCCATCTTCTCGCCGATGGCGAAGGCGGCGAAGGGCGCGGTCGGCGTCAAGACCGCGTCCACGCCCTCGAAGGCGGTCTCGAAATCGCGCGCGATGAGGGTGCGCACCTTCTGCGCCTTCAGGTAGTAGGCGTCGTAGTAGCCGGCGGAGAGCACGTAGGTGCCGATCAGGATGCGCCGCTTGACCTCGCGCCCGAAGCCCGCCGCGCGCGTCTTCGCATACATCTCGGTCGGGTCGTCGCCCTCGACACGGAGCCCGTAGCGGACGCCGTCGTAGCGCGCGAGGTTGGAGGAGGCCTCCGCCGGCGCCACAATGTAGTAGGTGGGCAGCGCGTACTTGGTGAGCGGCAGCGAGATGTCCACGACCGTCGCGCCGGCATCGCGGAACCAGCTCACGCCGTCTTCCCAGAGCGCCTCGATCTCCGCCGGCATGCCCTCCATCCTGTATTCGGCCGGCACGCCGATGGTGAGATCGCGGACGTCGCCGGTGAGGCTCGCCGTGTAGTCGGGGACCGGGCGGTCGATGGAGGTGGAATCCTTGGGGTCGTGACCCGCCATCGCCTGCAGCATGAGGGCGGCATCCTCGACCGTGCGGGTGAGCGGCCCGGCTTGGTCGAGCGACGAGGCGAAGGCGATCATGCCCCAGCGCGAGCAACGGCCGTAGGTCGGCTTCATGCCGACGATGCCGCAGAAGGCTGCCGGCTGGCGGATCGAGCCGCCGGTATCGGTCCCGGTAGCGCCCAGGCAGAGCCCCGCGGCCACGGCAGCCGCCGAGCCGCCTGAGCTTCCGCCCGGCACCAGCGGCTTGTCGTCGCCCTGCCGGCGCCAGGGGTTGATCACCGGGCCGTCGGCGCTGGTCACGTTGGCCGAGCCCATGGCGAACTCGTCCATGTTGGTCTTACCTAGCATGAGAGCGCCCGCGGCCCAGAGGTTGGCGGTGACGGTCGATTCGTAGGGCGGCACGAAGCCGTCGAGTATCTTGGAGCAGGCTTGGCTGCGCGCCCTGCGGGTGCAGAAGAGGTCCTTGACGGCAAGCGGGATGCCTTCGAGATGGCGCCCCTCGCCTGCGCCGAGCCGCGCGTCGGCGGCATCCGCCGCGGTGCGCGCGGCGTCGAAGGTCTCTGCGACGAAGGCATTGAGGTCGCGTCCGGCTTCGACGGCTGCGATGTGCGCGTCAACCAGCTCGCGCGCCGAGACCTCGCGCGCGGCGAGCCCGGCGCGGGCACCGGCGATGGTGAGCGCGGTCAGGTCGCTCACTCGACCACCCTGGGGACGACGAAGAAGTTGTCGTCGGCTTCCGGCGCGTTGGCGAGCAATTCGTCGGTCTGCGCGCCGGCCGACGGCCGGTCGTCCCGTTGCGGGAGCGTCGCGGCGATGGCGCCGGTCATCGGCTCGACGCCCTCGGTATCGACCTCGCCCAACTGCTCGACCCAGGCGAGGATGCCGTTCAGCTCCTGCGCCATGGGTTCGAGCGCGTCGTCCTCCATCGCGATGCGCGAGAGGCGGGCGATCCGCACCACGGTGTCCTTGTCGATGGTCATGACCGAACGAGACCCGTTGAGTCCTGCCAGCGGGCGAGCACGTCCGGCGTGCTCACGTAGTCGACGGGCGGACGCGGCGGCGGGGGTTCGCCGTCGATCCAGCCGGGGAAGAGGATTTCGTAAGCCGGCGTCGGCGTATCGTGCCGGCGCAGCATCTGCCGTGCCTTGATCTGCGGATGCTCCGGCACGTCCTCCAGGCGATGGACCGGCTCGTAGCAGCAGTCGACGCCTTCCATGAGCCGGTTCATCTCGTCGAGGGTCCGCGCCTGGACGTAGGCGGCGACCTCGCCGATCAGCGCCTCTTGCGGCCGGGGCTCCCACTGGCGCTCGATCCACTCCGGCCGGCCGCAGGCGGTGCAGAAGTTGGCCCAGAACTTGTCTTCGAGCGCGCCGAGCGTGATGAAGCGGCCGTCACTGGTCTCGTAGATGTTGTAGAACGCGGCCCCTCCATTGGGAAACTGCGCCGCTCGCTGGGCGTCCCATTCCTTGTGGAAGAGCCCGTTCAGCGCCCAGACCTGCCAGGGCAGCACGGTCTCGGCGATGCTGACGTCGATGGTGGCGCCGCGCCCCTCTTCGTTCCGGCTGCGGCCGAGCAGCCCGCCCATGATACTGAGCGCGGCCTGCATCCCGCTCGCGAAGTCGGCGGTCGGCGGGAAGGAGACCACCGGCCGCTCGGGCACGCCCGAGCGCTCCAGCCCGCCCATCAAGCCCATGTAGTTGATGTCGTGCCCGCCCCGCAGGCGATAGGGCCCTTCGAGACCCCAGCCCGAGAGCGAGCAGGAGACGATGCCGGGGTTCATCTCGTGCAGCGCCTCGTGGCCGAAGCCGAGGCGGTCGAGCACGCCCGGCCGGTAGGATTCGAGAAAGGCGTCCGACTGCTCCACCAGGGCGCGGAAGTCGCGCTTGCCGTCCTCGGACTTGAGGTCGATCTCGACCACCGTCTTGCCGCCGTTGACCATGCGGTACCAGATCGAGACGCCGGTCTCGTCCTTTGGCCCGACGCCCCGCATCGGCTCGCCGCCGGGCGGCTCGACCTTGATTACCTCCGCGCCGAGGTCGGCGAGAATCAAGGTCCCGTACGGCCCAGGGATGTACTGGCTGAGGTCGAGGACCCTCAGCCCGGTAAGGAAGGGGATGGGCACTGCGAGGAGTGCAGTCGGTCAGGACGCGTATTCAGGCACGCGGGGGCGCTTGCCGGACCCGCCACGCCGGCCGGAACCGCCACCGCCCTTGCGGCCGGGCGCATCGGATGCCGTAAAGCTGAAGGTGAGCTTGCCGTCCTTGAGGCCGACCGTCGCGCGCCCGCCCTTCGCCAGCTTGCCGAACAGGAGCTCGTCGGCGAGCGGCTTCTTGATCTCCTCCTGAATCAGCCGTGCGAGCGGCCGGGCGCCGTAGGTGGGATCGTAGCCCTTTTTGGCGAGCCAGGTCCGTGCAGGCGCGCTCAGCTCAATGGCGACGTTGCGGTCGGCGAGCTGCTCCTCCAGCTGGATGATGAACTTGTCGACCACCCGCCCGATGATCTCCGGCGAGAGCGCGGCGAAGCGGATCACGGCATCGAGGCGGTTGCGGAACTCCGGCGCGAACATCCGCTTGATCGCCTCCTCGTCGTCGCCCTCGCGCTCAGTCCGCGCGAAGCCGATCGGCGGCTTGGCGAGCTCGGCGGCGCCGGCGTTGGTGGTCATGATGAGGATGACGTTGCTGAAATCGACGGCCTTGCCGTTGTGATCGGTGAGCTTCCCGTAGTCCATGATCTGCAGCAGGATGTTGAAGAGATCGGGATGGGCCTTCTCGATCTCGTCGAGCAGCAGGACCATGTGGGGGTTCTGGTCGGCCGCGTCGGTGAGCAGGCCGCCCTGGTCGAAGCCCACGTAGCCGGGCGGCGCGCCGATCAGGCGCGAGACTGAATGCCGCTCCATGTACTCGCTCATGTCGAAGCGGACGAGCTCGACGCCCATCACATGGGCGAGCTGGCGCGCGACCTCGGTCTTGCCGACCCCGGTGGGACCGCAAAAGAGGTAGCAGCCGACCGGCTTGCCCGGCTCTCGCAGGCCGGCGCGGGCCATCTTGATCGCCGTCGCCACGGCGGCGATCGCTTCGTCCTGGCCAAAGACAACCGTCTTCAGGTCGCGATCCAGGCTCTCAAGGATCGTCTTGTCGCCCCGGCTCACGTTCTTGGGCGGAATGCGTGCGATCTTCGCCACCACGCCCTCGACATCCTTCACGCCTACGGTCTTGCGCCGCTTCGCTTCCGGCAGCAGGCGCTGGGAGGCACCCACCTCGTCGATCACGTCGATGGCCTTGTCGGGCAGCCTGCGGTCGTGGATGTAGCGGTTCGCGAGCTCGACGGCGGTGCGGATCGCCTCCGCCGTGTAGCGGACGCCGTGGTGCTTCTCATAGTAGGGCTTTAGCCCGCGCAGGATCTTGACCGCCTCGTCGACGCTCGGCTCGTTCACGTCGATCTTCTGGAAGCGCCGGACGAGCGCGCGGTCCTTCTCGAAGTAGTTGCGGTATTCCTTGTAGGTGGTGGACCCGATGCAGCGCAGCGTGCCGCTCTGCAACGCCGGCTTCAGCAGGTTCGACGCATCCATCGCGCCGCCGCTGGTGGCGCCTGCACCGATGACGGTGTGAATCTCGTCGATGAAGAGGATCGCGTCCTCGTGGGCTTCGATCTCGGCGAGGACCGCCTTGATCCGCTCCTCGAAGTCACCGCGGTAGCGGGTGCCGGCGAGCAGCGCCCCCATGTCGAGGGCGAAGATCACCGCGCCGTCGAGCACCTGCGGCACCTCGCCGTTCTCGATCCGCCGCGCCAGCCCTTCGGCGAGCGCCGTCTTGCCGACGCCGGCATCGCCCACATAGAGCGGGTTGTTCTTGGTGCGGCGGCAGAGCACCTGAATCGTGCGCTCAACCTCAGCGTCGCGGCCGATGAGCGGGTCGATCCGCCCGGCCTTGGCCTTCGCGTTCAGATTGACGCAATAGGCGTCCAGCGCCGCAGCGCCTTCCTTGACGACGTTCTCCTCGTGGGCGTCTTCGTCGGCGCCGGAGACGGACCCGTCCGGCCCCGATTGGCCGGGCACCTTGGCGATCCGGTGCGAGATGTAGTTGACCGCGTCGTAGCGCGACATGTCCTGCTCCTGCAGGAAATAGACGGCGTGGGATTCGCGCTCGGAGAAGATCGCCACCAGGATGTTGGCGCCGGTGACCTCGTCGCGGCCCGAGGATTGCACGTGCAGCACGGCGCGCTGGACCACCCGCTGGAAGCCGGTCGTGGGCTTGGCCTCGACCGCCTCCTCGGTGGCCAGGCTCTCCAGCTCCTCAGCGATGAAGCTCTCGAGCTCGCGTTCGAGCCGCTCCAGGTCGACGCCGCAGGCCTTCAGCACGGCGATGGCGTCGGGATCCTCCAGCAGCGCGAGCAACAGGTGTTCGAGCGTCGCGAACTCATGCCGCCGCTGGACCGCGAGCGCCAGCGCACGGTGCAGACTCTTTTCGAGGTCACGCGAGAGCATGCGCCGGCTACTCCTTCTCCATCGTGCACTGCAGCGGGTGCTCGTTGCGCCGCGCGAAATCGCAGACCTGCTTCACCTTGGTCTCGGCAACTTCATAGGAATAGACGCCGCAGATGCCCACCCCGCGCCGATGGACGTGCAGCATGATCGTGGTCGCGCGCTGCTCGTCCATCCCAAAGAAGCGCATCAGCACGATGACCACGAACTCCATCGGCGTGTAGTCGTCGTTCAACAGCAAGACCTTGAACATAGAGGGCTTCTTGGTCTCGCTGCGGGACTTGGTGATGACCGCGGAATCGTCGCCGGGCCGACCGGTTTTCCGTTGATCCGACATTGCACACCACACCCCGCGTTCGCCACGCGTGCTGGCCCGCACTATAGCATGGAGGCCGGGCGCGCGGGACGGGCCAGGCCAGCCGCAGGCTCAGCCGACGATATCGGTCTCCGCGAAGAAGAAGGCGATCTCGATGGCCGCGTTTTCCGGCGAATCCGAGCCGTGCGCGGAGTTGGCCTCAACCGACTCGCCGAATTCCTTGCGGATGGTGCCGGGGGCGGCATTGGCCGGGTTGGTGGCGCCCATGATCGTGCGATTGGCCTCGACCGCGTTCTCGCCCTGGAGCACCTGAACCACCACCGGGCCCGAGGTCATGTAGGCGCAAAGATCGTCGTAGAAGGAGCGCTCCTTGTGGACCGCGTAGAAGGCGCGGGCCTGCGCCTCCGTCAGTCTGACCCGGCGCTGGGCGACGATAGCCAATCCGCTTTCCTCGAAGCGCTTGTTGATTGCGCCAGTGAGGTTGCGGCGGGTGGCATCGGGCTTGATGATCGAAAGGGTGCGCTGGGTCGCCATGGGTTCTCCCCCGTGCTGTGACGGCTGGCCCTTATAGAGAGTCGCCCCCCGGCCGGCAACGCCAGCGATGAGCTAGCGGCGGGCTAGCGGCGCTCTTTGAAAAAGCCTCGAAGCAGCTCGGTGGCGCGGCTTTCTTGTATGCCGCCGATGACCTCGGGCCGGTGGTGGCAGGTGGGCTGCTGAAAGACGCGGGCACCGTGCTCGACCCCGCCGCCCTTGGGGTCGGCCGCGCCGAAATAGAGCCGCCGCAGCCGGGCGAAGGCGATTGCTTGGGCGCACATGGCGCAGGGTTCCAGCGTGACGTAGATGTCGCAGTCCACGAGCCGCGCCGTGCCCCGTTCGGCCGCGGCGGCGCGGATGGCAAGCATCTCGGCGTGCGCCGTCGGGTCGCAGCTGGATTCCACCCCGTTGCCGGCCCGCGCCAACACCGCCCCGGTGCTCCCATCGACCACCACCGCGCCCACGGGCACTTCGCCCCGGTCGCGGGCCGCCTCGGCTTCGGCTATGGCGAGGTCCATGGGCGAGGGTGGGGTTGTCACGGAGTTGCCTTGTCAAGTGACTGAATGAATTGGATGCCTCGGACACGCTTTCGGCTCAGACGATCGTCGTTGGTGACGAACAGGTCCACGTTCGCCGCCGCCGCGCAGGCAAGCTGAATGGCGTCCGGCGCCCGGATCGAACGGTCCCGACGAATGTCTGCGAAGCGCCGCGCGGCACGCTGATCGAACGGCAGCACCGTCGCCCCTGCTTCGATCGCATGCTCGTAGCGCCGCATCAGCGCCTCGTCGCCCGCCTCCATGGGCTTCACCAGAACCTCGCCGAGGGTAAGCGCGGAGGTCAGCATCTCGTCCTCGCGTTCGATCATCCATTGGCGCAGCGCCACGACCTGCTCGGCCCGCTCGCCCCGATCTTCCAACAGGTACACGAAGAGGTTCGTGTCCCAGAAAATCCTGCTCAACGCCAGCCCTCGCGCAGCCGGCCGACGTAGGCGTCGGCGTCCTCGTGCGCCCAGACCGCCTTGCCCATGCCGCGCAAGGAGAGGATCGGATCGATATCGTCTCCGCCATGGGCGCCCGCGTATTCGCAGCGGTACCACTGGAGCAATTCGCCATATGTCGGCGGAATCTCGCGCGCATCGGGGACATCCTTGCCAGAAGCACGCAGCGGGTGGCACGGATCGCCCGGCCTGAAGAGCCGCCGGCGCCCCTTCGCCGTCTCGACAAGCATGCGATAGCGACCGGGATTGGGCGCCTTGTTGGCGACGCAGTGCAGGTAGGCGTGCACCTGCACGCCGGGCCGCAGGCGCCCGGCGCCGGTCACCTTCTCGGCCTCGGCTCGCCGGATGATCTCTCCGACCGTGAAGTCGTCGCGCTCGGGGTGCTGGCGGTGCAGCAGCGCCGTCGCGATCCACACCTCGTCGGCGACGCGGATAGTAGCCATGTCAACTTCCAAATCAACGTCTACTTGGTAAACATAGTGAGGTTGGCCAATTCGAGCAACATCGGATTCGGGCGCGACGTGCCAACCGTCGGTGGGGTGTCTCCCCCTGGTCGCGCGTTCAGGCTACAGTCGGCGCATGGCTCAGCCCGTCATCGGCCTCACGCTCGATTCCGAGCCGCCCGGCGGCTATTCGGGCGAGCCCTGGTATGCGATCCGCGAGAACTACTGCACCGCGGTCGCAGCGGCCGGCGGGATTCCGATCGCGCTGCCGCACGAGCCGGAGCTTGCGGAGCGCTATCTGGAGACGGTGGACGGCCTCGTCATCACCGGCGGCGCCTTCGACGTGGACCCCGCCCTCTTCGGCGTCGCGACAACGCACGAGACCGTCACCACCAAGGACCGCCGCACCGCCTTCGAGCTTGCCATCACCCGCGCCGCGCATCGGGGGGCGGTGCCCTCGCTCGGCATTTGCGGCGGCCAGCAGCTGATGAATGTGGCGCTGGGCGGCACGCTCATCCAGCACATTCCGGATGCGGTGCCGGACGCGCTCGCTCACGAGCAGTCCAACCCGCGCACCGAAGCGGGCCACGCCGTGTCGCTGGAGGCCGGCAGCGTGCTGCGGGCCATCGTCGGCGCAGAGGCCATGCAGGTGAACAGCGCCCATCACCAGGCGGTGGCGGAGGCGGCCCCTGGTCTCGTGGTCAATGCGCTGGCGCCTGACGGTGTGATCGAGGGCATCGAGGACCCGGCGCACCGCTGGTTCATCGGCGTGCAGTGGCACCCGGAATACGCGATCGACCCCGGCGACGCGCGTATCTTCCGCTCGCTGATCGAGGCTTGTACCCGCTAACCCCCGCCGTGAGTGGCAGCAGGGGAAGAATTAGTTCGGGCCCCAGTCGAATGGCGCGTAGTGGCCGTTGTGGCCGCCCACCGCATCGTCCCAGTCGATGCCGAAGGCGTGCAGGTGGCTGTGGGTCCCGATGGCAAGGTGCAGGCGCTTGTTGGCGGGATGGCCGGTGTTGTCGATCATGATGGTCTCGGACGGGTCCGGCAGGCTGGGCACGCCCTCGGCCCCGTGGCTCAGCATATCGCCGGCGGTGATCGAAAAGCCCATCTTCCGCCGCTCGATCGCGATCGGCGCCCGCTCGATGCCGGCGAAGGTGCCGATGAGCGGCGCCATCAACGCCATGGGGCCTCCCTCGTCGCCCGAGCAGATGCGGCCGATGGCGTCCACTTGGCTGTCGCTCGCCTCGTCGTCGATGATGAGGCCCACGGTCCAGTTGCCGTCACCCATGGGCCCGGCCACCATCGCCGCGGTGACGAAGGTCACGCCGCCGAGCTGCACGTCGCCGTAGTGACCCTCCGCGATATCCAACACGATCGCGACCTTGCAGATGCCGTCGGTCGGCATCGCGGTCATGTTGGTGAAGATGCAGGGGCACAGGTAGTCGCAGTTGCAGGTCTCGAAATAGTCGCCCTTGATATGCCAGTCAGCCCCGCTCATGGCCGTGCCCTCCATCTCGCTGCTGCCCGAGCATAGCACGGCGCGCGCCGGTTTCGCTCAGAGAAGGCCCAGCGCCCTGAGCTCGGCCGCCATCTCCGGCGGGAAGGCGTCCTCCGGCAGAGAAACCGTGCCGACCGGGCCGAGGTCGCGCGGCGCATCGGCGTCCTCCAGATAGCGCCACCCCTGGTGCGGGCGACGGTGCACCGGGTCGGTCGCAAACAATTCGGGATCCATTACGATCGCGCACTTGGGCTTGGCCGAAGCCTGTGTCTCGTGCCGGTCGAAGGCCAGGATGCGCTGGCGCACCCGGATGCGGCGCCTGATGACCCAGTACATGGAGCCGCCGGCGAGAATCTCCTCGGCCCGGCGCGGCGTGAAGCGGGTGACGTGAATGAGGCGGCCGAGCCGCTGAAGCCGCGCCGCCTGGACCGCGCGCAGGTGGTCGACGCCGTCGATGCCGACGGCGAGCTTCAGCAGGTTGAGAGCCATCTCACGCGCCCCACGACCTTGCCGATTCCGCGCCCCCTACCCTTCGGGCGCGGGCGACTGCCGGTCTTGCTGATTTCGCGCCCGCGACCCTTCGGGCGCGGGCGACTCAGGCGCGCCACCGGGGCGGCCGCTTCTCGAGAAAGGCGGCGATGCCCTCCTTGCCGTCGTCGGAGGCACGGGCGGCGGCGATCCGGCGCGCGACATCGTCGGCCAGCGCCTCGTCTATCGGCCGGCCCGAGACCGCGTCGATCAACGCCTTGGCGCGGCGATGCGCGTCCGGCGAGCACTGCATCAGCATCTCGACGACCTCCGCGCCGCGGGCTTCGAGGGCATCCGCGGGCACCACCTCGTGCACCAACCCGATCCTGAGCGCAGTCTCCGCATCGAAGCGCTCGCCGGTGAGCATGAAGCGCCGGCTGTGGGACTCGCCGATGGCACGGACCACGAAAGGGCTGATCACGGCGGGAATGAGCCCGAGGCGCACCTCGGTCAGCGCGAAGGACGCACGCTCGGCCGCGAGCGCGATGTCGCAGGCGCTGACCAGCCCGACGCCGCCGCCATAGGCCGGCCCCTGAACCAGCGCCACGGTCGGCTTTGGCAGGCCGCCCAGCACCATGAGGAGCCGTGCGAGCGCCCGGGCATCGGCGATGTTCTCGGCCTCCGAGAAGCCCGCGGCTTTCTTCATGTGCGCCAGGTCGGCGCCGGCACAGAAGGATTTTCCGTTACCGGCGAGAACCACCACCCTCACATCCTCGTTGGCGCCGAGATCGCTGAGCGCGTCCGCGAGCCGGGCGATCAACGCATCGTCGAAGGCGTTGTGCACCTCGGGCCGGTTGAGCGTGACCGTGGCAACGGCGCCGTCGATCCCGACCAGCACGGTGTCGTCGGCCATAGCCCTACATCCTGAAGACGCCGAAGCGCGTGGCCTCGGCCGGGCCGCCCGCGACGATACCCAGAGCCCGCACCAGCACCTGCCGCGTCTCGGCCGGGTCGATCACCCCGTCATGCCAGAGCCGGGCTGCGGCATAGTAGGGATTCCCCTGCTCCTCGTACTGGGAGAGGATCGGCGCCTTGAACGCCGCTTCCTCGTCCTCACTCCAGTCGCCGCCGTCGGCCTCGATCCGGTCGCGCCGGATGCGGGCAAGAACGCTCGCGGCTTGTGCGCCGCCCATCACCGAGATCCGCGCATTGGGCCACATCCAGAGGAAGCGCGGCCCGAAGGCGCGCCCGCACATGCCGTAATTCCCGGCCCCGTAGCTGCCGCCGATGATGACCGTGAGCTTGGGCACGGCCGCGCAGGAGACCGCGGTGACGAGCTTGGCCCCGTCCTTGGCGATGCCGCCCTGCTCGTAACGCTTGCCCACCATGAAGCCGACGATGTTCTGGAGGAAGAGCAGCGGGATACCGCGCTGGCAGCAGAGCTCGATGAAGTGCGCGCCCTTGAGCGACGATTCCGAGAAGAGGATGCCGTTGCTGGCGAGAATGCCGACGAGATGCCCGCCGATGCGCGCGAAACCCGTCACCAGGGTGGCGCCGTAGCGGGCCTTGAACTCGTCGAAGGCGCTGCCGTCCGCGATGCGCGCGATGACCTCGCGCACGTTGAACATGGTGCGCAGCGATTGCGGCACGACGCCGTAGATCTCGGCGGGGTCGTAGGCGGGCTCCGGCGCCGACGGGCCTGGCGCCGTCGGCGGCGCGGCATCGAGGCGGGCGACGATGGCCCGCGCCCGGCGGATCGCATCGCCGTCGTCCGCCGCCATGTGGTCGGCGACGCCCGAGAGCCGCGTGTGCACGTCGGCGCCGCCGAGCTCCTCCGCACTCACCTCTTCCCCGGTCGCCGCCTTCACCAAGGGCGGGCCGCCGAGGAAGATCGTGCCCTGCTCCTTGACGATGATGGTCTCGTCGGACATTGCCGGCACATAGGCACCGCCGGCCGTGCACGACCCCATCACCACGGCGACCTGGGCGATGCCCTTCGCCGACATGCGTGCCTGGTTGTAGAAGATGCGGCCGAAATGCTCGCGGTCGGGGAAAACCTGGTCCTGATGCGGCAGGTTCGCCCCGCCCGAATCCACCAGATAGAGGCAGGGCAGCCGGTTCTCCTCGGCGATCTCCTGGGCGCGGATGTGTTTCTTGACGGTCATCGGGTAGTAGGTGCCGCCCTTGACCGTTGCGTCGTTGGCGATGACGACGCACTCGCGCCCCTCGATGCGCCCGATTCCGGTGATGATGCCGGCGGCAGGCACGGCGCCGCCGTAGAGCCCGTCCGCCGCAAGCGCCGAGAGTTCCAGGAACGATGAGCCCTGATCGATGAGCGCCGCCACGCGCTCGCGCGGCAGCATCTTGCCCCGCTGCTTGTGCCGCTCGCGCGCACTCGCGGAACCGCCCTCCAGCACCCGCGCATGGCGGTGGGCGAGGTCTTCCACCAGCGCCCGCATGGCCGCCTCGTTGTTCTTGAACTTGTCCGAGGCCGGATCGACCGTCGAGCGCAGAACCTCCATCGCCTCTCCTCTGCGTGGCCCCGCCAAGGTACAGGCCGCCACCTGCGATGCAACCACCGGACCGCCTAAGTCACGCGCGCGGATGTTGGGTTATGGGTGCCAACGAGGAGATGCGAAACTGGGATCAGCCGGGATTCAAAGTCGATTTGAGCAACAGGCGGGATTTGGCGGGATTAAGTGGGATTCCGCGGGATTCGGCGGGATTCGGAGCGGACTTGATCGTGAAAGTGGGATTCGGAAGTGGGATTCGGAAGTGGGATTCGGCGGGATAAGGTGGGATTCCGAGGAAGAGGCGGCGGCGAGGCGGAGCGCAGGCGATACCCGCTCGCCGAGAGAATGCCGGCTCATCCTGCCTCCGCTTGCCGTGACCCGCGTGCTCTCACGCGTCATGGCGCAATCCTGACGCAGGAAGCGCGCACCGTGCACCGAACCATGGTCCGGGGAGTCGGGGGCTGAGGGATATGAACAGGTTGGGAGAGGGTCAGGGTAAAGTGGGGGAATGAAACGCAGGGCGGCGGCCGGGGCCCGCCATCCCGGCAAGATCGCGCAACTGGTAAGATGGGCCGCCACCCAACGACGGAGCACCATCATGCGCCTGCCCACGCTGGCCGCGTTTCAGGAGGCCGCCGCCTTCGTCCATGAGACCCTCGACCCGACGCCGCAGATCGCCTGGCCGCTGCTGGCCGAGCGCACCGGCGCGCAGGTCTGGGTCAAGCACGAGAACCACACGCCGATCGGTGCCTTCAAGGTGCGGGGCGGGCTCGTCTTCATGGACGATCTGCGCCGGCACGGGCCGGTCGAGGGCGTGATCGCCGCCACCAGGGGCAATCACGGCCAGAGCATCGCCTTCGCCGCAGCCCGGCTCGGCCTCGCCTCGACCCTGGTGGTGCCGGAGGGCAATGCCGCCGGCAAGAACGCGGCGATGGCTGCGTTCGGCGGCGAGCTGGTGGTCCACGGCGCGGACTTCGAGGGCGCGTTCGAGCGCGCGCAGGCACTGGCGGCGGAGCGGGGCCTGGTGATGGTTCCCTCCTTCGACGAGCGCCTCATAAGGGGCGTCGGCACCTATGCTCTGGAACTCTTCACCGCCGTGCCCGACCTCGACGCCGTCTATGTGCCGGTCGGGCTGGGCTCCGGCATCTGCGGGCTGATGGGCGTGCGCGACGCGCTCGGGCTGAAGACCGAGATCGTCGGCGTCGTCGCCGAGGGCGCCAACTGCTACGCGCTCAGCTTCGAGGCGAGGCGGCCGGTCTCGATCAATCGGTCTACGACCGTGGTGGGCGACGGGATCGCGACCCGCGTGCCCTCGGCGCAAGCGCTGGAGGCGATCCTCGCCGGCTGCGCCCGGATCGTCAGCGTCTCCGACGACGAGATGCTGGATGCCATCGCGGCCTACCACGCCGACACCCACAATCTTGCCGAGGGCGCGGGCGCTTCTCCGCTCGCGGCACTCATGCAGGAGCGCGCCGCGATGGCCGGAAAGAAGGTCGGGCTGATCCTCTCGGGCGGCAACGTGGACCCCGGCGTCTATGCCCGCGCCCTCTCGCGGCTGGATGCGGGCCCCGCGGCAATGGCGGCAGCCGATTAAGGGCGCCTAAACCCGAGACTGGCCGGGCATCCGCTCCATCAGGCGGGCGAAGAGGGCGCGGGCCTGGGCGGTGAGGCCCTCCGGTACCGCGAGCACGAAGAGCACGAGGATCACGCCCAGGATCAGGTTGACGTCGACGGTCTGCTGCGTGCCGAGCTCGATCGTCGCGAAGCCCAGAATCATCGCGCCCACCAGCGGCCCCACCAGGGTGCCGAGCCCGCCGACGACGACCCAGATGATGATCTGCGCGCTGAAGCCGAGGTCGAAGACGGTGGGGCTCACGTAGGAGTTCCAGTTGGCGTAGAGCACGCCCGCGAGACCGGCGACCGCACCGCCGATCCCGAAGGTCACCATCTTGTAGAGCCGCGTGTCGTAGCCGAGCAGCTCGGCCCGAATCTCGTTCTCCCGCACCGCCGCGACCGCGCGGCCGAAGCTGGAGTGCATCAGGAGGCGCAGGCTGATGTAGACCAGCAGCAGGCAGATCCCGGTGATGAGGAACATGTCCTCGGGCCAGATGATGCTCATGGGATTGCCGGGCGTGTTGATCGGCGGCAGCGCCGGCATGCCGTTGAAGCCGCCGAGATGGGCGGTGCCGATGGTGTATTCGTAGCCCGCCGTGTGGCCCAGGAACTTGTAGAAGATCAGCGACACGACGAGGGTGATGACGGCCACGTAGACGGTGCTGATGCGGCCGTAAAACATCAAGTAGCCGAGGAGGAGGGCGGCGCCGGCAGGCACGGCGACGCCGGCGGCGAGCGCGCCCGTGCTGCCCCCCATGTTGATGGAGACCACGGCGTAGGTGTAGCCGCCGAGGCCGTAGAACGCGGCTTGGCCGAAACTGAAGATGCCGCCATAGCCCCAGACCCAGCCGAGGCTCATGGCGAGGATGGCGTATGCCATGAAGAGCGTGAGCTGCAGCAGGATGAAGATGTCGGAGACCACCAGCGGCAAAATGACGATGACGAGCGCGATGGCCACGACCAGCGCGATCGGGCCGGTAAGCGCCGGCGTGAGCCGGCCCACCGTGAGCCCTTCGGCGTTGAGGCTGACGTTCAGAGCCATCGGCGGAAGAACCGGCCGGTGATGCCCTGCGGCAGGAGCCTGAGCAGGATGACGGCGGCGATCAGGAGCGCGACATCGCCCATGACCGGCGTCCACAGGAAGGTGGTGACCTGGTTGACGGTGCCGAAGAGCGCCGCGGCAGAGGACGTGCCGGTGACGATGGCCTCACCGCCGCCGATCACGGTGATGAAGGCCTTGGCGATGAAGGCGGCACCCATGGTCGGCAACAGGCCGCTCACCGGCGCGAGCGCGGCGCCCGCGAGCCCGGTCAGCGCCGCGCCGACGCCGAAGGTGATGGTGTAGACGTACTGCGGGCTGATGCCGAGCGCCGCCGCCATGTCGGCGTTCTGCATCGTGCCGCGGGCGATCAGGCCGGCGCGCGTGTAGCGCAGCACCGCGAAGATCACCGCGATCACCAGAACGCCCAGGAAGATGATGAAGAGCCGGTACTGGCTCTCGGCGAAATCGCCAATCTCGAAGCTGCCGAGCGGCGAGACCACGCTCTCGGTCGCATTGCCGAATATGGTGGTGATGATGCCGATGAAGAGCAGGCTCAAGCCCCAGGTCGCAATCAGGGTGTCCATCATGCGGCCGTAAAGGAAGCGGACGATGAAGCGCTCGACGATGACGCCGACGATGCCGACGAAGAGCGGCGCGATGACCAGCATCGACACCCAGAAGTTGATGCCGGCCTTGGTCGAGACGACGACCGCGTAGGCGCCGAGCATCAGGAACTCGCCGTGGGCCAAGTTGATGACCCGCATCATGCCGAAAATGACGGCCAGCCCCGCGCTGATGAGCGCGAGGCTGGCGATGGTGTAGCCGATCTGGACGGCGATGATGCCGACGAGATCCATGATCGGTAACGACTGCAGCTAGGTCAGGGTCAGTCGACCTTGATCCGGTACTGTGTCGCCTGATCCGGATTGCTGATCAGGTCGCAGACCGTGGCGGTGTCGTCCGGATGCCGGTTCTCGGCGACCTCGACGATGTCGAAATTGCCGCCGCGGAGCTCAGCGATCGCCGCGCTCATGATCGTGTGGTGGGTGGGCGGATCCATCGTCACCGTGCCACCCGGCCCCTCGACGGAGATCCCGGTCTCCAGCGCCTCGATCACCGCCATGCGCTCGATGGTGCCGGCCATCTCCACGGCCTTCTTCCACATGTTGACCGAGTTGTAGGTGCAGACCGCGAGCGTGCCGATCTCCGCCGCGTCGGCCCCATAGCGCCCGCGCCAGTTCTCCAGGAAGGCCGCGTTCGCCGGCGTGTCGATGCTCTGGAAGTAGTGGTAGGAGCACATGATGCCCTCGGCCTCCTCAGCCGAGACGAACGCATTCTCCCACGGCCCGAACACGGTGGATGCGACCGGGATCTTGTCCTGCATCCCCGCCGCCGGCCACTGCCGGTAGAAGCCGATGTGGTTGCCGCCGACAAGCGCCGAGACCACCAGGTCGGGGGCGGCCTGCTGGATCTTGGTGATGGTCGACGCGAAGTCGCCGACATCGAGGGGGAAGAACTCCTCGGCGATCACCTCGCCCCCAAAATCCTTGGCGTACTTCTTGATCCAGTCGGCGGTGATTTGCCCGTAAATGTAGTCGGCAGCGATGGTGTAGACGGTCTTCGCGCCGAACTTGTTCATCGCGTACTGCAGCAGCGGGCCGTTGATCTGGGCCGGCGTCTCCGCGTTGCAGAAGACGGTCCTGTCGCACACGCCGCCCTCGTAGAAGGTGCTGTAGAAGTAGAGCTTGCGGAAACGGTCGAAGACCGGGCGGATGGATTCGCGCGATGCGCTGGTGATGCCGCCGAA
Source organism: Alphaproteobacteria bacterium (assembly GCA_965262755.1). Classification (GTDB taxonomy): domain Bacteria; phylum Pseudomonadota; class Alphaproteobacteria; order UBA828; family UBA828; genus WTGU01. The sequence continues at coordinate 6,071,395 of OZ253557.1, forward strand.
GATCACGTCGACCTTGTCGCTGGTCGACAGCCGCTGCGCGTACTGCGAGTAGTTGGCCATCGTCGACTGGGCGTCGTACTCGACGAGCTCCAGCTGCTGGCCGAGCACCCCGCCGGCGGCGTTGATCTCGTCCACCGCGAACACCAGCGCGTCGGCCATCTCGTTGCCGTAGATGCCGATCGGGCCGGTGCGGTCGTGCAGCCCGCCGACCCTGATGGTGTCGGCACGCGCGGGCTTCACGATGATGGTCGGCGCCACAACCAGCGCCGCGCCGCCGATCCCGGCCCCCTTGAGCAATGTGCGACGATTGATTTTGCTCATCGTTATCCTCCCTGACTCGTTGCGTTCTGCCGTCCGTGCCGGGCGTGGCTCGGCCGGGCGCCGGCGTCGTTATCCAGCGCGACGCAGAGGATCGTAGCCACCTTCAACACCGGCCACAATCCGCAGCCGCGCGCAGCCCCACGCAGTGATCGCAGCGTGAGCCGGTCGGAACGAATCAAACGAACGCTTGCCCAAACGGGCTCAGTCCGAAATGATCGTCTGCCGTGGCGACAACCGACGCGAAACGCAGGGACAATCGGCGGGGTCGCATTCTCGACGCGGCCGCGGTCGAGTTCGCGCGGGCCGGTTACAGCGCCACCTCGGTCCGGGACATTGCCGCGGCGGCCGGAATCCTCCCCGGCTCGATGTACTACCACTTCGCCTCCAAGGAAGACCTGCTTGCGGCGGTGCATGCAACCGGAATCCGGCGAATCAAGGAGCGCGTGCTCGCGGCCATCGAGACGGCGAACGATCCCTGGGGCAGGCTGGAGGCCGCTTGCGCCGCCCACGTCGAAACCCTTCATCAGAGCAAGGATTACGGCTCGGTCATCGCCACCGAGTTTCCGCACCGGCATTCGCCGAAGCTCCGCGAGCGCATGATCGAGGAGCGCGACGACTACGAGAACGTCTTTCGCCGGCTGATCGACGATCTGCCCCTGCCGCCGGGCACGAGCCGCAAGTATTTCCGCCTCGCGCTGATCGGCGCCATGGCCTGGTCGATCGCCTGGTACAAGCCGGGCGAGGATTCGGCGGAGGAGATCGCGCACCAGATCGTCGGCCTCTTTCGCCCAGCGGTGGAGCCGACATGAGCCTCGAAGGCAAGGTCGCGGTGGTGACCGGCGCAGCCCGCGGCATCGGCGCCGCCTGCGCCCGGCGTTTCGCCGCCGAGGGCGCGGAGGTCGTCCTCGCCGATATCCTTAAGGAGAAAGGCGAGGCGACGGCGCAAGCGATACGCGATGACGGCGGCCGTGCCGCCTTCATGCCCTGCGATACCGGCGACGGCCCGCAGGCCCGCGCGCTGATCGAGCAGACGGTCTCGCGCCACGGGCGCATCGACGTGCTGGTGAACAACGCCGGCATCTTCACGATCGCGGACTTCCTCGACGTGACGGAGGAGGACTTCGACCGCGTGCTCCGCGTCAATCTGAAGGGCTACTTCCTGGTGGGCCAGGCAGCGGCGCGGGAAATGGCTGCCGCAGGCTCGGGCAGCATCATCAACATGTCTTCCGTCAACGCGGTGATGGCGATCGAATCGATCGCGCCTTATGTAGTCAGCAAGGGCGGGGTCAACCAGCTCACCTCGGTCATGGCGCTGGCGCTGGCGCCCAAGGGCGTCCGCGTGAACGCCATCGGCCCGGGCACGATCCTCACCGAGATGTCGGGGTCGCTGATCACCGATGAGGCGGCGCAGCGACGGGTGCTCTCCCGCACGCCGATGGGCCGCGTCGGGCAGCCGGAGGAGATCGCAGGCATCGCAGTCTTTCTGGCGAGCGAGGATTCGTCCTATGTCACGGGACAGGTGATCTATGCTGACGGCGGGCGCATGCGGCTCAACTACACCATGCCGGTGGACGGCGACGGATAGGGAGCGCGGCCATGGCGGACGAACGGAGGACGTTGATCCTCACCGGCGCGAGCCAGGGGATCGGGCACGCAACGGTCAAGCGCTTCAGCGCGGCCGGCTGGCGGGTCATCACCGCCTCGCGCCGGGCCTTCTCGGAGGATTGCCCGTGGGAGGCCGGACCCGAGGACCACATCAGGATCGACTTATCCGATCCTGAGGACGTGACGCGCGGCATCGAGGAGATGCGCGCCCGCCTGGGCGGCGCGCCGCTGAGCGCTCTGGTCAACAATGCGGGAATCTCGCCCAAGGGCGAGAACGGCATCCGGCTCGACAGCCTCTGCACCGATCTCGACCTCTGGCGCGAGGTCTTCCAGGTCAACTTCTACGCGCCGCTGGCGCTGGCGCGGGGCCTCTTCGAGGAGCTGAAGCAGGGCCAGGGCAGCGTCGTCAACGTGACCTCGATCGCGGGCGGCAGGGTCCACCGCTTCGCCGGCAGCGCCTATGCGACCTCCAAGGCGGCGCTGGCGTCGCTCACGCGCGAGATGGCGGCGGATTTCGGCCCGCTCGGCATCCGCGTCAACGCCATCGCGCCGGGAGAGATCGACACGCCCATCCTCTCGCCCCAGGCCAACGACCTTCTCCCCGCAATTCCCTTGGCGCGCCTCGGCAAGCCGTCAGAAGTGGCGTCCGCGATCTATTTCCTCTGCTCGGACACTGCCGCCTACATCACCGGCGGCGAGCTGCACGTCAACGGCGGCGAGCACGTTTGAGATCCCGCGCCCGCGAAGCCTGGCGCGCGCGGTAGCGTAGTACGCCGTCTTCCCGCCGGGGTTACTCGCTCAACCAAGGCGTGTTTCGAGGGTCGGTATCCCGGACACATCCACCGTGCGCTCTGCAATCGCTAGATCGTGGGCACGTTGCAGGTTGAGCCAGAAGGCGGCGCCGTTACCGAACAGCTTGCCGAAACGAACGGCCATCTCGGCCGTGACGGGCTGCCTCTCGTTGAGGATGTCGTAGAGCGTCTGCCGGGATATCCCGAGCGCGCGGGCCACGGCCGTCTTCGTCATGGAGACCGCCGGCAGGACATCCTCCCTCAAAATTTCCCCCGGATGGGCCGGGATGAGAGACGGGTGTCTCTTGATCATCAGTGGTAGTCCTCGATGTCTATGTCGACGGCGCCGTCGTCGCCCCATCCGAATGTGACCCGGACATTGGCCGTCAAGCGAACAGAGTACCGTCCGGCACGATCGCCGCTCAGGGAGTGAAAATACGATCCCGGATAATTCATATGCTCCGGCCGGTCAGCGGCATCAAGCGCCGAGAGAATCCGGTGCAGTCTTCCTATCCACTGGGCGTTCAGGCCCTTCGTCCGCCCCTCGGTCCAGTACTGTCGCAGCGCCTTGTGTCGAATGCTGGCGATCACACCTGCAACGTAATGGACGTCGACAGTTGTGTCAAGTCATACCTTACACGTGTGTCTGGGGTATTCCGGCAGAATGGCGCGCCCGGCAGGACTCGAACCTGCGACCCCAAGCTTAGAAGGCTCGTGCTCTATCCACTGAGCTACGGGCGCCGACCCTGTGCCGTTCCTATCACGAATGGTTCCAAATGTGATCGATCATCGGCGCGCGCACGTCGTGCGCGCCCCTGGTCCCTCACGCGGCGTCCGCGCGCGCCGCGAGCCACGCCTCGATCCGGGCGATGGACTCCTCGATCTCTTCCGTGCTCGCGGCGTAGGAGAGGCGGAGGTAGCCCTCGCCGTGGGCGCCGAAGCTGGTGCCGGCGACGGTGGCGACGCCGGCTTCCTCCAGCAGCCCGTCCTGCATCGTCCGCGCGTCGAGCCCGGTGCCGGTGATGTTGGGCATGGCGTAGAAGGCGCCGGCGGAATCGACACAGGTGACGCCCTCGATCCGGTTGAGCGCGGCGACGATCAACCGCCGCCGCTCGTCGAAGGTGCGGCGCATGATCTCGACCGACTCCTGCGGGCCGGTGAGCGCCGCGAGCGCGGCGTACTGGGTCGGCGCGTTGACGCAGGAGTTGCAGTTGATCGCGAGCCGCGTGGCCTGTTCCGCCAACGACGCGGGCCAGACCCCGTAGCCGATGCGCCAGCCGGTCATCGCGTAGGTCTTGCTCCAGCCGTCGAGCACGATCACGCGGTCCCGAAGCGCCGGATAGTCGAGCATCGTGACATGCTCGCGGCCCTCGTAGAGCAGGCGGCTGTAAATCTCGTCGCTCATGATCGCGACGTGCGGATGGGCTTCGAGCCCTTGGGCCAAGCGGTCGAAGGTCTCCCGCGGCACGACGCCGCCGGTCGGGTTGGCCGGGCTGTTGAGCATGACGAGCCGGGTGCGCGGCGTGATCTTGGCCAGCACCTCGTCGGCGTCGAAGGAGAAGCCGGTCTCCTCGTAGAGCGGTATCGGCACCGGCGTCGCGCCGGAGAACTTGATCGCCGATTCGTAGATGGGGAAGCCCGGATTAGGGTAGAGGATCTCGGCCCCCGGCTCGCCGAACATCAGCGCGGCGAAGAACATCGTGACCTTGCCGCCCGGCACCACCACGACGTTGTCGGGATCGACCTCGCAGTGGCGATACGTGGCGATGTCCGCCGCAACCGCCTCGCGCAGCGCCGGGATGCCGTTCGCCGGGGTATAGCCGTGGTGACCGTCCGCCAGCGCCTTGCGGCCCGCCTCGACGATATGGTCGGGAGTGCGGAAATCGGGCTGCCCGATCCCGAGATTGATGATGCTGCGCCCGGCCGCCTGAAGGGCGCCTGCGCGGGCCAATACGTCGAAGGCGGTCTCGGTCCCGAGCCGCCCCATGCGCTCGGCAATCTGCACGTGCGCCTCCCTGTCCCATCCCAAACTCAAGGCCGCGCATGATGCCACCAAAGCTGGCACCGCGGAACCGGACGTGCGCTATCATGCGGCGCCGGCGGGGCGGGAGGGCTGTGCCGGCCTGGCAGGCGTAGGGGAGCGCAATGAAGAAGATCGAAGCCGTCATCAAGCCATTCAAGCTGGACGAGGTGAAGGACGCCTTGCATGAGGTCGGGCTGCAGGGGATCACCGTGACCGAGGCCAAGGGTTTTGGCCGGCAGCGCGGCCACACCGAGCTCTACCGGGGCGCCGAGTACGTGGTGGACTTCCTGCCCAAGGTGAAGATCGAGATCGTGCTCGAGGACAGCATGGTCGAGCGCGCCATCGAAGCCATCTGCGAGGCGGCGGCGACCGGGCGCGTGGGCGACGGCAAGATCTTTATCGTGCCGGTCGAGGACGCGATTAGAATCCGCACTGGCGAACGGGGCCCCGAAGCCATATAAGCGCGCCAGCGCGCCGCGGCCCTGAAAGGCGGACGCGCAGAGGACAGACCGAGCGGGCGACGGAGCGGTGCGATGAGCGATGCGGACAGCGTCTTGGAGGTGATCGAGAAGAACGAGGTCCAGTTCGTGGACTTCCGGTTCACCGACCCTCGCGGCCAGTGGCAACACATGACCCAGGCGGTCCGCACGGTGGACGAGGACGTGCTCACCGACGGGATCATGTTCGACGGCTCCTCGATCGCGGGCTGGAAGGAGATTCACCAGTCGGACATGGTCCTCATGCCGGATCCGGCGAGCGCGGTGATGGACCCGTTCTCGGCGCTGCCGCAGCTGATCCTGACCTGCGACGTGATCGAACCCTCCACCGGGCAGGCCTATGAACGCTGCCCCCGCAGCGTGGCCAAGAAGGCGGAAATCTATCTGGCCTATTCCGGGCTCGGGGACACCGCCTACTTCGGGCCGGAGGCCGAGTTCTTCGTGTTCGACGACGTGCGCTTCAAGGTCTCGATGAACGAGACCTACTACATGCTCGACCAGGAGGAGGGGCCCTACAACACCGGCCGTGCCTACGAAGAGGGCAACATGGGGCACCGCCCGCCGACGAAGGGCGGCTACGTGCCGGTGCCGCCGGTCGATTCGATGAACGACATGCGGGCCGAGATGGTCACGCACCTGGCCGGCATGGGCGTCAAGGTGGAGAAGCACCATCACGAGGTTGCGCCCAGCCAGAACGAGCTCGGAGTCGAGTTCGGCACCCTGCTCCAGGCGGCCGACCAGCTCCAGATCCAGAAGTACGTGGTCCAGATGACCGCCCACAGCTACGGCAAGAGCGCGACCTTCATGCCGAAGCCCATCTTCGGCGACAACGGCTCCGGCATGCACGTGCACCAGTCGATCTGGAAGGACGAGAGGCCGCTGTTCGCAGGCTCCGGCTACGCCGACCTGTCGGACATGGCGCTCTATTACATCGGCGGCGTGATCCGTCACGCGCGGGCGATCAACGCCTTCACCAACCCGACGACGAACAGCTACAAGCGGCTCGTGCCGGGTTACGAGGCGCCGGTGCTGCTCGCCTATTCGGCACGCAACCGGTCCGCCTCATGCCGCATCCCCTATTCGGCGAGCCCCAAGGGCAAGCGGGTAGAGGTGCGCTTCCCCGACCCCTCGGCGAACCCTTATCTGTCCTTCGCGGCGATGCTCATGGCGGGGATCGACGGGATCGAGAACAAGATCCACCCGGGCGACGCAATGGACAAGAACCTCTACGACCTGCCGCCGGAGGAGCTCAAGGACGTGCCGACGGTGTGCGGCAACCTGGGCCAGGCTCTGGACTCGCTCGACGCCGACCGCGACTTCCTGAAGAAGGGAGACGTCTTCACCGACGACCTGATCGACGGCTATCTCGAACTCAAGCGGGGGGAGCAGACGGCCTTCCTCATGGCACCGCATCCCATCGAATTCGAGATGTACTATTCGGTCTGACCGGGTAACCCGCAGGTTGTCAGGCGCGGGACGCGGCGCGCCCTCCTGAGCGATCGAGACTGCGCGGCGGCCGTGCCGATCCAGATCGTCGTCGGCCTCGCGCTCGGGGCGCTGCTCTTCTATCCCGCCTTGCGCATCTGCCAGCGCGCCGGCTTGCGCTGGCCGATCGCGCTGGCGGTGTTCGTTCCTCTCGCCGGGCCGCTGCTCCTGCTGGCGCTGCTCGCCTTCATGATCTGGCCCAACGACCCGACGCGGCGGCGTTGAACCATGATCGGCGTCCTTCAGTACCTCGCGGTCGTGGTCATCATGCTCTGGATGTTCTGGCGCATCTTCAGCAAGGCCGGGCATTCGCCCTGGTGGTCCCACCTCATGACGATTCCCTTCATCGGCCTCTTCACGCCGATCCACATCGGCATGGGCCTCCTGATCGGCGTGCCGGTGATCATGATCTGGGTCTTCGCGTTCGTGCGCTGGCCCGCTATCGACACGCCCCACGAGCTTGCGGACGGGCCGGGCTACGATCCGCCCACGCCCGAGAAATTCAGGGGCCGGTTCAGGCGAAACACGCGCCCGAGCGATCAGCCGGCCCGCAGGGGCCGCGGCATCACCCGCAGGCCGAAAGGGAGACGCGACGATGCATGAGCCGCCGAAGAAGGTGGTGCTTGCCTATTCCGGCGGGCTCGACACCTCCGTCATCCTGCGCTGGCTGCAGGAGACCTACGGCTGCGAGGTCGTCACCTTCACCGCCGACATCGGCCAGGGCGAGGAGCTGGAGCCGGCGCGTGCCAAGGCCGAGGCGCTCGGCGTCCGCGACATCCGCATCGAGGACCTGCGCGAGACCTTCGTGCGCGACTACGTCTTCCCCATGTTCCGGGCCAACGCCATCTACGAGGGCGTCTACTTGCTCGGCACCTCCATCGCACGACCGCTCATCGCCAGGCGCCAGATCGAGATCGCGCGCGAGATCGGCGCCGATGCGGTTGCGCACGGTGCCACCGGCAAGGGCAACGACCAGGTGCGCTTCGAGCTCGGCTACTACGCGCACGATCCCGGCATCCGGGTCATCGCGCCCTGGCGCGAGTGGGACATCGATTCGCGGGAGGCGCTGGCCGAGTACGCAGAACGGCACCAGATCCCCATCCCGCGGGACAAGCGCGGCGAGCCGCCCTACTCGACCGACGCCAACCTCCTGCACATCTCCTACGAGGGCAAGGCGCTGGAGGACCCATGGGTCGGGCCGGACGAGAGCATGTTCACCCGTTCGGTCTCACCCCAGGCAGCACCGGACCGGCCGACCACCATCGAGATCGAGTTCGAGGCCGGCGATGCGGTAGCGGTGGACAGCGCGGCGCTGAGCCCGGCGGCGCTGCTGGAGAGGCTGAACGCGCTCGGCGGCGCCAACGGCATTGGCCGCGTCGACTTGGTGGAGAACCGCTTCGTCGGCATGAAGTCGCGCGGCGTTTACGAAACGCCCGGCGGCACCATCCTGATCGCCGCCCACCGTGCCATGGAGAGCCTGACCCTCGACCGCGCCGCAGCGCACCTCAAGGACGAGCTGATGCCGCGCTACGCGGAGCTCGTCTACAACGGATTCTGGTTCGCGCCGGAGCGGCGGATGCTGCAGGCGGCGATCGACGAGAGCCAGCGGGGCGTCACCGGCACCGTGCGGCTTGCCCTCTACAAGGGCTCGGTGACGGTGGAAGGCCGCAAGGCGCCGACGAGCCTGTACAGCGCGGAGCACGCCACCTTCGAAGCTGATTCGGTCTACGACCAGCGCGACGCCGAAGGCTTCATCAAGCTGAACGCCCTCCGCCTCAGGCTGGGAAAAACGGGCGACGACGGGTAGGACGACGTCCCCTCGCCACTCAGCAAGCGCGGTCGCTTACTCGTTCAGGGCGAAAAATGCGCGGCCACGGCATCCGCATGGGCGCGAACGCGGCCATCTGTGTGGTGCGCCCAGGCGTCAAGAAGGCGCCGATAAGAACAGGGAACGAAGATTACTTCGTCACCGGCCACCGCTGCCGCGAAACGTTCGATCTCTTCCCGGTGCCGGACCTTTGCCTGCTCATCCACCGTTTTTCCGCTTGCCGGCCAGATTTCCGGCTCCGCATAGACATAGAAGAGTATGGGCGCGAGGCCGCGCAACTCGAGCCTCTTGTGGACCGCGGTTCGGAGCGCAAAGGCATGCTTGAACAGTTGAGCCGCATCCAGTTGCTTGTAGCGGCGCGGTTCGCTACGCAATCCGTCGCGAATGCTTTCGTATCCCTTCATGCATTCGCCCCAGACCGGGCGCCAATATGCGTCGCTCAACACCGACTCTTTCTTGCCTCTGAACGGCTCGAATCGTTTTGATTCGATGCCGATGAATGCGGATGGCGTCGTCACGAGACAATCGAGAACGGGATGCCGCCCACCGCTCCACGGGAAGCGAACCTCGGCTTCAAGCGCAAGCGAACGGGCCGGCCAGGTCTCGCCATGACAGCCCGGCAGAGCCGGCAAGTCCGATGGCTTCTTGAGAAAGAATCCGAACGCGTTGGCGGCGAGGGCAGCGGACGACTCCGGGCTGTCGAATTTTCCGGTTGCGATTTCGTTGCCGGCTGCTGCGTTGAAGACTGCCTCGATTTCCGGCCCCGGAACGCCGGGCAGGAATCTATTTGTCACTGCTGCCACCGGTCCGACGGGTCAGCAGCCGAGTCACTCGGGCTCGTCGATCCCGTGGCGGCGGCAGGCGGCGGTCAGCGTGTTCTTGAGCAGGCACGCGATCGTCATCGGCCCGACGCCGCCGGGCACAGGCGTGATCCAGCCGGCGTTCTTCACCGCTTCCTCGAAGCAGACGTCGCCCACCAGCCTGGTCTTCTCGCCCGCCGGCACCCGGTTGATGCCGACATCGATGACCGCGGCACCCGGCTTCACCCAGTCGCCGCGGATCATCTCGGCCCGCCCCACGGCGGCGATGAGGACATCGGCGCGCCGGCACTCGCCGGGCAGGTCCTGGGTGCGCGAATGGCCGACGGTCACGGTGCAATGCTCGCGAAGCAAGAGCGACGCCATGGGCTTGCCGACGATATTGGAGCGGCCGACGATCATCGCCCGCTTGCCTTTCAGCTCGCCCACGAAGTGGCGCAGCATGAGCATGCAACCAAGGGGCGTGCACGGCACCAGGCTCTCCTGCCCGGTGGTCAGCCGGCCCACATTGGTGGTGTGGAAGCCGTCCACGTCCTTGTCGGGATCGACGGAATTTATGATCGCGTTGGAATCGACCTGGTCGGGCAAGGGAAGCTGCACCAGAATCCCGTGCACGGAGTCGTCGGCGTTCAACCTCTCAACAGTCTCCAGCACCTCCGCATGGCGCGCAGTCGCGGGCAGGCGGTACTCCTGCGAGTCCATGCCGGCGGCGGCGGTCGCCTTGCCCTTGTTGCGAACATAGACGTGGCTCGCAGGGTCGTCGCCCACGAGCACGACCGAAAGGCCCGGCACGAGGCCGTGCTGCTCCTTCAAGAGCGCCGCCCTGCGCCCGACCTCGGCCCTGAGATCGGCCGCGAATGCCTTGCCGTCGATGATGACCGCGTCGCTCATGGGTATGCCTCACAATGGGATGTGCGTAGGACGAACCGGCGAGCGCACGGACGTGTCCCAAGCCCGCGCCGCCGACCACCATTCGGTTTGAGGGATTGCTCCCACCGCCGGCTGACAGGGTCCAAACCTCTGCCCGCCCCGGAGCGGAGAAAACGCCCCCACCTCACCCCGGCCCTCTCCGCCCCCAGGGGCGGAGAGGGAGAACGGACCGCGCCGTCTGCGTGCCCTCTCCGCCCTTCAGGGGGGAGAGGGACAGGGAGAGGTGGGTTTTGTTCACCCCGTTCTGCCCACCGACGCTGAATCACGGTCCCCTCATCGAGTGAGCTGCCGGAGGCGTCACTGGACGATGTTGTCCACGATGAGGTCGCGGGCGAAGTAGAGAATCAGAATCAGGATGACCGGCGAAATGTCCATGCCGCCGAGGTTGGGGATGATGCGCCGGATCGGCCGAAGCGCAGGCTCGGTGATCCGGTGGAGGAACCTCAGCAGCGTGAACACGAAGCGGTTGCTCGTGTTGACCACGTTGAACGCCACCAGCCAGCTGAACAGCGCCGACGCGATCAACACGTAGATGTAGATCGAGAAGACGGCGTGGATAAGGTCGGCCAACGCGTTCATCGCCGGGCGCGTCTCGGTGATTGCGGGGCGGGAGGCGAAATTCCGGTTGCGGAGTATATCGCAGGGGCCGGGCGGCGCGAGTCCGTTGTGTCCGCGCGGCGCCGTCCCTCACTCCCCATGCGACGGGATGAAGTTGGACCAGGCCATGATGTAGGGATGGGAGCTGACCTCGATGATGGTGCCCCAGGGGTCCTCGCAATAGCAGACCTTGTAGGGCTTGTCGGGCCAGAGCTTCCACACCTTGCTGCGCTGCCGCCCGCCGCTCTCGTCGATCCGCTTCGCCAGGCTCTCGATGTCGGGCTCCAGGATGCAGATGTGATAGATGCCGGTCTTCCAGTAGGCGAAATGCTCCTCCTGCGGGGCATTAGCGACGAACTGGAAGAGCTCGATGCCGACTCCGTCGGCCGTCGCCAGATGGGCGATCTTCATGCCCTTGAAGTCGGCGCCGAAGATGTCGGCGACGATCTGGCCGAAGTAGCTGTCGTCGGCGTAACCCTCGATCGGCTCCATCAGCACGTAGCAGCCGAGGATGTCGCGATACCAGGCGACGGCGGCGTCGATGTCGGGCACCGAGATGCCGACATGATCGAGCGCCCGCACCGGCCCTGCCGCCGGTGCCGTCGGGCCGCGTTGCCCTTCGGCCGCGTTCTTGTCGTCTGCCATATCCATCCTCCTCCGCTGCCGGACCCTATACCCGGAATTCCCACCGGGGTCATGTTTGCGCAGCGGCAAGGCGGTGCGGGCGGGGCGCCGGACGCGATTTGACCGCGCGCGCACCCTGATATTCGATGGGCACGCGCGGTCAACAACAGACGGGAGTTTGTCATGGGCGCTATTGGAAAGCTCGGCCCCAACGAATCGCTGATCGGCCAGCAGGGATCGCGCACGGCGCTCTCGACCCCGGCGCTGGTGCTCGACCTCGACCGGCTGGAGCGCAACATCGCCTATCTCGCCGACTATCTGGACCAGGCAGGCCACGGGGTCCGGCCGGTCGCCAAAATTCACAAATCGGTAGAAATCGCCAAGCGCCAGATCGAGGCGGGCGCGCTCGGCCAATGCTGCGCGACTCTGGCCGAGGCCGAGGTTATGGCCGATGCCGGCATCCCGGGGGTGCTGCTCTTCTCCCAGGTCGTGACCGAGCCCAAGATTGACCGCCTCGCCCGGCTCAACGCGCGCGCCGACGGACTGCTCGTCGCCGTCGACGACGCGGCCGTGGTGGACCGCCTCGCCGCCGCCGCGCAGGCGGCCGGAAAGCCGCTCCGCATGCTGGTGGATTTCGAGGTGGGCGGCCGGCGCACCGGCCTCGTCTCGGTGGAGGATGCGGTGGCGCTCGCACGCCACATCGCCGAGACCGAGGGTGCCGTCTATGCCGGCATCCAGGGCTACAACGGCTCCTTCCAACGCGAGCATGATTTCGCCGCCCGCCGTGCGGAGCAGGAGCGCTGCACCCTGCCGCTCGTCACGCTGTGCGAGCGTCTCGCTGCGGCAGACCTCACGCCGGAGATCGTCTCCGGCGGCGGTACCGGCACCTATGCGATCGATGCCGAAGCCAGCCTCTTCACCGAATGCCAGGCCGGCAGCTACATCTTCATGGACGTGAACTACGCGGATACGCCCTTCGAGCCCGACAACCCGCATCCCTTCGAAACGTCGCTCTTCGTGCGCACCACGGTGATCAGCGTGCGGGACGAATTCGCGATCACCGACGCCGGAATCAAGGAGCTTGCGCGCGAGGAGTTCCCGCCCCGCGTCGCCGCGGGCGCGCACCCGGACTCGCTCTACGAGCTGGTCGGCGACGACATGGGCCGCGTCACCGTGCCGGAAGGCGCGCGCCTGCCGCAGGTCGGGGACGCGCTGGAATGCATCACGCCGCACTGCTACCAGACGCTCACCCACTACGACGTCTATCACTGCGTGCGCGGCGACACGCTGGTGGATATCTGGCCGATCGACGCGCGCTCGCAGTGGTAGGTGGGAAACCGCATTCCGCTCCGGCATAGCGGTGGGGAAGGCGCTGGACAGTGCCGCCGGCCTTCGCCACCATTGAAGAACGCGCCAACCAGTCGCCATCGGAGGGTCGTCATGTAGAAAGGATGGGCCAGTACCGTCGGCATCGCAGCTTTGGGCCTGAGCATTCTCGCCGCAGGCGAGGCGCAGGCGAAGGTGGAGGGCGATACCGTCTATCTCGGCGCCGCGGTGTCGTTGACGGGGAAGTACACCACCGCCGGCGAGCATACCCGGCGCGGCTACGACTTGGCCGTCAAGACGATCAATGACGCCGGCGGGATTTCGGTCAGCGGCAAGACATATCGTCTCGAAATCATCTACTACGACGATGAATCGACGCCCGCGCGTGGCGCGCAGCTCGCCGAGCGGCTGATCAATCAGGACGGCGTCGAGTTCATGCTGGGCCCGTACAGCTCGGGCCTCACCAAGGCGATCGCGCCGGTCACCGAGCAGTACGGCGTGCCCATGGTGGAGGCGAACGGGGCGTCGCTCCAGCTCTTCAACAAGGGGTATCGCTATCTCTTCGCGGTGCTGTCGACCACCGAGCAGTACCTGGCGAGCGCGGTCGCGCTTGCGGCCGAGCTTACCCAGCGCGAGGGGCGCGACCCGGCGACGTTGAAGCTCGCCGCGGTTTTCGAGAACGATCCCTTCAGCCAGGACATTCGCGCCGGCGTCCTCGCCGATGCCGCGAGTTTCGGCATCCAGGTCGTGATCGACGACCAGCTGCCGCCCGAGCTCAACGACATGGCGGCGACGCTGGCCAAGACGAAGGCGCTGAAGCCCGACATCCTCGTCGTCTCCGGCCACTCCAAGGGTGCGGCGCTCGCCATCAGGCAGGTCGAGGAGATGCGGGTCGATGTGCCGATGCTGGCGATCACGCATCGCGACAGCGCCGACGTGATCGGCAAGTTCGGTGCCGCGTCGGAGTACACGCTTTGTGCGAGCCAGTGGGCGCCGACGCTCTCCTACCGCGATAACACGTTCGGCTCTGCAGCGGATTTCGCCGCAACCTTCGAGGCCGAGTACGGCTATGCGCCGCCCTACCAGGCCGCGGAATCCTCTGCGGCGGTGCTGGTCTTCGCCGACGCCTTCGAGCGCGCCGGCGGCTTCGACAAGGACGCGGTGCGCGATGCGCTGGCCGCGACCGAGACGCAGACCTTCTACGGCAACATCAAGTTCGACGAGACCGGCAAGAACATCGCAAAGCCGATGGTGCTCTATCAGATCCAGGACGGCGCCTTCGTCGTGGTCGCGCCGACCAAGTGGGCCGCCTTCAAGGTTCGCCACCCGATTCCGCCATGGTCCGAGCGGTGAGGGCCGCCCGAATGCACCGCGGGCACCCGGAGACCTAACCGCCCAGCGGTAACAGCCCTGCGACAGACCCCGGCCGGGCCGTCATGTCTGCAAACGTCGCGCTCTCAGGCGACGCGCCGTTCCTCATCCTCCAGCTGTTGCTGGACGGGCTGATGGTCGGCGCCATCTTCGCCGTCGCGGCCTATGGCATGGCGCTGGTTTGGGGCGCGATGAACGTCATCAACGTCTTCCAGGGCGAGCTCGTCATGCTGGGCGGCTTCATTACGTACCAGCTCACCCTCTGGGGCGTGAGCCCGCTCTGGGGCGTGCCGGTGGCGGCGATCGTCCTCTACGTCATCGGCGCCGCCCTGCATCACGTCGTGATCCGGCGGGTGGCGGATCGCGACATGTTCATATCGCTGCTGGCCACGTTCGGGCTTTCCATCCTGCTCCAGCAACTGATGAACCAGATCTGGGGCGGCGATGTGAAGACGGCCCAGTCGGGGCTCGGCACCTGGTTCCTCCTCGACTACACGGTGACCGTCTCCCAGATGAAGGTCGCGGCCTGCGGCGGCGCGATTGCGATCGGCGGCGTGCTGATCCTCTTCCTCAAGAGGAGCAGGATCGGCCAGGCGATCCGCGCGACCGCGCAGAACCCGCGGGCCGCGCGCCTTCTGGGCATCGACACGAACCGCGTCTTCGCCGTTACCTACGGCATCAACGGCGCGCTCTGCGGGGCCGCCGGCGCGCTGGTGGTGATGGCCTACTCGGTGCACCCCTATATCGGGCTGCCCTACACCGTGCGCTCTTTCATGATCGTGATCGTGGCGGGCCTCGGCAATCTGCCGGGCGTGATCGTGGCGGGCCTGGGCTTGGGCGCTGCGGAGAACTTCGCCGGCTTCATCCTGGGCGTGCAGTACTAGGAGCGTGCGCCGTAGAAGTTTTGATGCTGGGCGATTGGCGCGCGGCCGCCGGAGAGGCGGGATTTTGGCCCGAGTGTGGACATCTGGCCCGCCCGACTCTGGGATGGAAATCCCAGACCGGAAGGCCGGAACGGAAGAGATTCGCGTTTCATACGCGGTCGATGGGCACTGCGCGCCCCGGAGCAAGTGCGTTGGCAGGCCAGCACCTGCCTCAGCACGTGGCCACCGTCCCCATCCGCTTGATGTTCAACGCCAAGCACACGAGGTCCCACTCGCCGCGCACCTTCGCCAAGCCTCGCAGGCTGAATCGTCGGAATCCGAGCACCTCCTTGATCCACCCGTTCGGCGCCTCCGAGAGCCACTTGCGTTGCGCGTACCGGGCTTTGCCCGCGGGGCGCGCCAGTTTCTCACCCATGCGGTGCGTGGCAGGGAGCCGGGCCGGGTCGACCGCCACCTGGGACTTGCCTTCACGCCCCAGCGCTACGTGCGCGTCGATGCCGCGATCTTCCAGCTCCAACAGATCCGGCTCGTTGCAGTAGCCCGCATCGGCCAGTACCACCGCAGGCTCGACCCCAAACGTCTCGTTGATCTCGTCGAGCATCCCCACCAGCTGACCCTGGTCGCTGGCCTGTGGCCCCACCTGAGTCGCGACGATGATCTGGTGCTCCCCATCGACCGCCATCTGCGCGTTGTAGCACTGCTGGAATCCCTCGCTGCTGGTCTTCATGATCTGGCTCTCGGGATCGGTGAAATTGCTCTGCGCCTTCGGCGCGGGCTCGCCGTAGGCCCGCTTGTAGGGCCGCCCGCCCCGGGGATTGCGGTCCTGCCCAGGCTCGCGCCCGCGCTCAGCGTCGCGCCCGCGTTGCGCCGCCTCCAAACGCGCTTTGGCTGCCTGGATCGCCGCCAGGCGCTTCTCCCTGCGTTGCAACTCCTCGGGCAACTCGTCGCCCCGGAAATCCTCGCCCCAACGATCGTCTTCTTCGGCGTCCACCATCCCCGCCTTCGTCAGCAGCGCCTCGATCTCCGCCTGCAAGCGAGCCGCCTCTTTGCCCATCCGCTCATAGCTCATCGCCTTGCGCTTGCTCGCGTTCGCTCGCACCTTCGTCCCGTCGACCGAGAGCTTGCCGAACCGCGCCAGTCCCATCTCGCGCGCCACCTGCACCACCCCCACAAACAGCTCGCTGAACTCCGCCAGATGTCGGCGGCGGAACTCACATACCGTGCGATGTTGCGGGAAGTTGCCCGCCGCGAGCATCCGAAACGCTACATCCTCCTCCAGCTTTCTCGCCACCGCACGCGAGGAGAATGTGCCCGTCGCGTAGGCATAGATCAGCACCTTGACCATCATCGACGGCTCGTAGGGGGCGTTGCGTCGACCGTCCCCCTCGTAGGGCGCATAGAACGCCGTCAAGTCCAGTGCATCGACCACATCGCTGACGTGATGAGCCAGGTGCCCTGGGGGAACCCACTCCTGCAAGTCCGGCGGCAGAAGCAAGGGCTGCTCCGGCTGGTAGGGACGATACGTGGTCGGCATCGGGCAGTTCCCAAACGCAACTGGCGTGTCGCATCATACTGCCCCCTGACGCCAATCCACCCACACCCCATCCAATACCAACTTCGCCGCGCGGATTTTTCTACGGCGCACGCTCCTAGATCGCCTTCGTCTTCTGCCTCCTGGTGGTGATCCTCGTCATCCGCAGCACGCTGCTGCAGCGGCGCAGGCAGTTCCTCAAGTGAGCGGGCGCCGCCAGTCCCTGCTCATGCTGGGCGTCGCCGCCGCAGGCGTCGCGCTCCCCTTCGTGATACCCGACTACCGGGCGCAGATCGCGATGCTCTGGGCCCTGATCATCATGGCCCAGACCTGGGACATCACCGGTGGGCAGACCGGCTACAACAGTTTCGGCAACATCCTGTTCTTCGGCGTCGGCATGTACGCCTCGGTGATCGTGCAACGGGACGTGGGCCTCGACTATTTCCCCGGCCTCGTCCTCGGCATGGTCACGGGCGCGGCTATCGCCGCGACGCTCGCCGTGTTGCTGGGCTCGATGATCCTGCGCATGCGGGGCCACTACTTCGCCATCGCCACGCTCGGCCTTGGCATCGCCGCCGGCGAGATTGCCGGCGGGTGGGACTACCTGGGCGCGGGCTCCGGCTTGTCGCCGCCCTTGTTCCCGGCGGCGCCGGCGACCGCGAACCTCTTCTTCGGCTATCTCTTCTTCGGCGTGGCTGCGCTCGTCTTCGCAGCGCTCGCCGCCCTCTACCGGACCCGCTTCGGCCTTGCCCTCAACGCCATTCGCGACAACGAAGACAAGGCCGAGGCGATGGGGCTCCACACCGGGCTCTACAAGATCACGGCCTGGACCATGGCGGCCTTCGTGCTGGGCCTCGTCGGCGGAGCCATGGGCAATATGCTGGGCTTCGTCGACCCGCGGGACACCGCCTTCGCCGGCGCCACCTTCGGCGTCTGGATGGTGCTGATGGCGATCTTGGGCGGCAAGGGAACGCTGTGGGGCCCGGTGCTCGGCGCCGCCATCTTCCACATCACCCAGGAGCTGCTCTGGACCCACCTGCTCGGCTGGCAGCGTGTGGCGCTCGGCGTCATCATCGTCGGCATCGTGGTCTTCTTCCCCCAGGGAATCCTGGGCTGGGCGCGGACACGCGGGCGCGGGAGCGGGCGGGCATGAGCGCGCAGCTCACGATCCAGGGCGCCTCCAAGCGCTTCGGCGGGATCACGGCCAACGACGACATCTCGCTGGAGGTGCCGGAGGGCATGGTGGTGGGCCTGATCGGGCCGAACGGATCGGGCAAGTCGACGCTGTTCAACTCCATCGTCGGCTATCACCCGGTCGACGGCGGCTCGATCCGCTTCGAGGACCGCGAGATCACGCGCCTGCGCACGGCCGAGATCGCGCGCCTCGGGCTGATCCGCACCTTCCAGCAGACCCATGTCTTCGTGCGGATGACCGGCCTGCAGAACATGGCGATCAGCGATGCCGAAGCGGGGCACGGACTCTTCCAGCTCATGCGGCCGGTCTCGGCCGAGACACGCGAACGCGCGGAGGCGCTGCTCGCCTTCTGCGGCCTCTACGGTAAGCGCCACTTGATGGCGGGCGAGCTTTCCTTCGACCAGCGGAAGCTCCTGGAGCTCGCGATGGCGCTGATGGTGCGGCCCCGCATGCTGCTGCTCGACGAGCCGACGGCAGGCATCAACCCGACCTTGATCAACGGCGTGATCGAGCGGCTGCAGCGCGCCAACCGGGAGTTCGGCGTCACGCTCTTCGTCATCGAGCACAACATGCGCGTCATCATGAGCCTGGCCGAGCACATCCACTGCCTTGCCCACGGGCGGCTGCTTGCCAGCGGCCCGCCCGACGCGCTGCGGAGCGATCAGCGCGTGATCGACGCCTATCTGGGGGCGCGCTGACGGTGGCCACACCGCCCGGCACCGGCACCGGCGTGCCGATGGACTTCGAGACCGCGCTCTCGGTGGATGCGGTGGAGGAGGCCGCGCGGGAACTCGCAGGCGAAGGGCCCGCACGGCAGGACCTGGAGGCGCTCTGCGAAGGCGATCCCGCCATCGATATCCGGGGCCTGCGCGCCGGCTACGGCCGCATGGAGATCCTCCACGGCATCGACCTCGTCGCAGGCCGGGGCCAGTCGCTCTGCCTCATCGGCCCCAACGGCGCCGGCAAGTCGACCGTGCTCCATTCCGCGTTCGGCTTCGCCGACGTCATGGCCGGCAGCATTCATGTGGGCGCCAGGGATGTCACCCGCCTCGCCTCCAGCCGCCGCCTCGCCGACGCCGGCGTCGCCTACGTGCTGCAGGACAACTCCGTCTTCCCCGACATGACGGTGGAGGAGAACCTGCTTATGGGCGGCTTCCTGCTCGACCGTCGTGCAGCCGCCAAACAGGCGGCCGAGCGCGTGTTCGACCGTTACGAGAGGCTCGCCCGGCGTAGGCACCGCAGGGCCGGCGTTCTCTCTGGCGGCGAGCGCCGCCTGCTCGAAATCTCCCGCGCGCTCATCATGGAGCCGGAAGTGCTGCTGGTGGACGAGCCCTCCATCGGGCTTGAGCCCCGCTTCATCGACATGGTGTTTGATATCCTGGCGGACCTTCAGCACCGCGACGGCAAGACGATCGTGATGGTCGAGCAGAACGCAAAGAAGGGCCTGGAGTTCGCCGATATCGGCTACGTCCTCGTCTCGGGCCGCCTCGCCATGGCCGGGCCCGGCGACGCCTTGCTCGAAGACCCGGAGGTCGGGCGCCTCTTCTTAGGGGCGTGAACAACGTCACGAATTATGTGTCGAGGAGAATGGGGTGCTCCCGATCGCGGCTGCTGGGCAACCGCAGGGAGCGCCCTTTCCTGCCTGACACACAGTCTCGTGCGTCACCTTTGTTGGCGTCGCATGGCTAACCATCGCCACGTAAGCTAAGGTTCCGCCGGCCAACCTCGTCGCCGAGGAAGGCACGTCCGCCGCCCGCACCTTGAATTGCGGGGTTCCCAGACCCAGAGAAGAAGGACAGCCATGGCCGCTTTCGACGATCTGATCGCGGCCTTGCCGGCGTGGCCCACCATTCTCGGTGCGCACCTTCTGCTCATTGTCGTTCCGGCGGGTGTCGCGTTTCTCGCTCTCTATGTTTGGAAGGGTAATCCCTTCCGCGGACGCAAGATCCAGCCTGGCTTCGCGCCGTCCCATGCGATCCGACGCGAGGTATTCTATTCGCTTCTCACGGCGTTCATCTTTGCGCTCAACGGCGTCTTCATCTACGTCTCGATGGCGAACGGCTGGACGCTCATTTACACGGATTTCGCGGATTACGGCTGGCTTTACGGCGCCTTCAGTCTGGCCGTGGCCATCGTGCTTCACGATGCCTATTTCTATTGGACGCATCGCCTGATGCACCATCCGCGCATGTTCGAACGGTTTCACCGGCTGCATCATGAATCGCACAGCCCGTCGCCTTGGGCGGCGTATGCCTTTGCGCCCGTGGAGGCCGTGATTCAGGCGATGTTCCTGACAATCCTCATATTCCTCCTGCCGCTGCACGTCACGGTCATATACCTGTTCATGCTCCACATGATCGTCCGGAATGTTGTCGGCCACAGCGGCTTCGAGCTGTTTCCACGGGGCGTGCCGGCGCATGCGGTGCTCGGTGTCTTGACCACGAACACACATCACGACCTTCATCACAGCTCCATGGGGTCCAATTACGGCCTCTATTTTACCTGTTGGGATCGCCTGGCCGGTACGGAGCATCCGGACTACCGCGAGGTCTTCGATCGTGTGACCCGCCGGGGGGAGAGGCCGGTCGCCTCGCCGTTGAGTGCACCGGTGACATGGAGTCCGGCCGCGATCGGCAATGAGAGCGCCGGATGTGGCTCGGTGCGGGACGACGACCTCTGAGACGTGTTCAACGTCGACAAGCTGGAGCGCCGATCGGCGTCAGACCCGCGCGACGCAGGCCGTGACATTGGTGAGAATTTCGGGCTAGAGTCCGCCCGCTTCGAAATGGTTTGAAAGGCCACCCTTCGAGGAGGGACGCCGGTCCGCGAGTTTCGCGCACCGGCGCGGGTTTCGTTGGGGCGGGAGCGGCGCGTGTTCGATAGTCTGTCATCCAGGCTTAACGGGGTCTTCGAGGCGCTGACTCGGCGCGGTGCGCTGAGTGAGGCGGACGTGAGCGCCGCGCTGCGTGACGTGCGGATCGCCCTGCTCGAGGCGGACGTGGCGCTCCCGGTCGTCAAGGACTTCATCGCTGGCGTGAGCGCGAAGGCGGTCGGCGGCGACGTGCTGAAGAGCGTCGCGCCGGGCCAGCAGGTGATCAAGATCGTGAACGATCACCTGATCGAGATGCTGGGTGGGAAGACCTCGGAGATCGCCATCGCCGCCGCCATCCCGCCCGCGGCGGTCCTCTTGGTAGGCCTCCAGGGCTCCGGCAAGACCACCACGACTGCCAAGCTCGGCCGCTTCCTGCGCGTGAGCCACAAGAAGCGCGTATTGATGGCCTCGCTCGACACCAGCCGGCCAGCAGCCATGGAGCAGCTGGCGACGCTCGGCGTACAGGCCGAGGTCGACGTGTTGCCGGTCGTCCCCGGCGAGACGGCGGTCGCGATCGCGCGGCGCGCGATGAAGGCGGGCGCGCAGGAGGGCCACGACGTGGTCCTGCTGGATACCGCCGGCCGCCTCCACGTGGACGATGAGCTGATGGCCGAATGCGCGGCGGTGCGCGACATCGCCACGCCGGCGGAGACCCTGCTCGTGGCGGACGCGCTGACCGGCCAGGACGCCGTCACCATCGCCGGCACCTTCCACGAGCGGATCGGCCTCACCGGCATCGCGCTCACCAGGGTGGATGGCGACGGGCGCGGGGGCGCTGCGCTCAGCATGCGCGCGGTGACCGGCTGCCCGATCAAGCTGATCGGCGTCGGCGAGAAGCTCGACGCCATCGAGCCCTTCCACCCGGACCGGATCGCGTCCCGCATCCTCGGCATGGGCGACGTGGTCTCGCTGGTCGAGAGGGCGCAGGAGACGATCGATCGCGAAGAGGCCGTGCGCCTTGCGCGGAAGGCCAAGAAGGGCGGCTTCGACCTCGACGATCTCTCCAAGCAGATCCAGCAGGTGCGGAAGATGGGCGGCATGGAAGGGCTGCTCGGCATGCTGCCCGGAGTCGGCAAGGTCAAGCGCCAGCTCGCCGAGGCCAATGTCGATTTGAAGCTGCTCGACCGCCAGCAGGCGATCATCAGCTCGATGACGCCCGCCGAGCGGCGCAACCCGAAGGTGCTGAACAGCTCGCGCAAGCGGCGTATCGCCGGGGGCTCGGGCACCACCGTGCAGGACGTGAACCGCCTGCTCAAGCAGGTGAAGCAGATGAACCTCGTGATGAAGCGGGCAAACAAGCTGGGCGAGAAAGGCCTCATGCGGGCCGGAATACCCGGTCTGATGCCGCTCCGCTGACCCCTAACCTCCGGCAAAAAGAGTGGAGAGAGCATGGCACTGAAGATTCGCCTATCCCGCGCGGGCGCCAAGAAGCGCCCGTTCTACCGTGTCGTCGTGGCCGACAGCCGCAGGCCCCGCGACGGCCGCTTCCTGGAAAGGCTCGGGACCTTCGACCCGATGCTGCCGAAGGACCATCCGGAGCGTGTGCGCCTCAATGTCGAGCGCGTGCGCCACTGGCTCGACGTCGGCGCGCTGCCGTCGGACCGCGTCGCGCGCTTCCTCGGCGCCGCCGAGATCATTCCGATGCCGGCGCAGCGCAACAATCCTCAGAAGGCCCAACCCAAGGCGAAGGCGCTGGAGCGCCAGGCGGCACGGGCCGAGAAGGCCGCGGCGGCTGCCAGCGCCCAGGCGGAAGCCCCTGCAGAGGCCGCGCCTGAGGAGGCTGCTCCCGAGGAAGCTGCCGCCGAGGAAGCTGCCCCCGAGGAAGCTGCCCCCGAAGAGGCTGCCCCCGAAGAGGCTGCCCCCGAGGAAGCTGCCCCCGAAGAGGCCGCACCCGAGGAGGCTGCTCCCGAGGAAGCTGCCCCCGCAGAGGCCGCACCCGAAGAGGCCGCCGCCGACGAGGCCAGCACAGGCGATGGCGAGGCCGAAGAGAAAGCCGCCGACTGAGGCCTCACCCGGCGCTCATGGCGGAGCTGCCGCGCCGATCGAGCCGGCACCGGCAGGGGAAAGTCGGGCGGAGACGGTCTGCCTCGGGCGGATCGTGGGTGCCCACGGCGTGCGCGGCATCGTGCGCGTGCAGAGCTATGCGGCGAACCCGAACGACCTCACCGCCTACGGCGCGCTGAGCGACGCTTCCGGCGCCCGGCGCTTTGCGGTTTCGGTCACCGGGCACGTCAAGGGCCTCCTACTGGCCCGCATCGAGGGCGTGGACGACCGAAACGCGGCGGAGGCGCTGCGCGGCACCGACCTCCATATCGCGCGCGCGGCGTTGCCGACGACGGAGGGCGAGGAGTTCTACCACGTCGATCTCCTCGGCCTCCGAGCAGAGAATGCCGAGGGCGACGCCCTCGGCCAGGTCAGCGCGATACACGATCACGGCGCCGGACCTATCGTCGAGATTCAGCCGCCTGACGGCCCCTCCACCCTCGTCCCCTTCACGCGGGAGCATGTGCCCGCCATCGATATCGAGGCCGGCCGCATGGTCGTCGTTGCGGCGGAGGACGGCTCGTGACCGCCAGCCCGCGCGATGACGGGCCGGCGAGCGCCCCGCCCTGGTGGGCGCGGGTGCTGACCCTCTACCCCGAGGTCTTTCCGGGCCCGCTCGGCGCCGCGCTCGCCGGCCGCGGCCTCGATTCCGGCCTCTGGCGGCTGGAAACGGTGGACATCCGCCGCTTTGCGCGCGATAAACACGGCACCGTCGACGATCATCCGTTCGGCGGCGGGGCGGGTATGGTCATGCGCCCCGATGTCCTGGCAGCGGCCATCGATTCCGTTGGGCCGGCAGAGGGTGGCGCGCCGCGCTTCCTGCTCTCGCCTCGCGGTGCCCCGATGACTCAGGAGCAGGTGAAGGCGTTGGCAGGTGGCCCCGGCATCACGTTGATCTGCGGCCGTTTCGAGGGAGTTGACGAGCGTGTGCTGGAAGGCCGTGGCGTTACCGAGCTCAGCGTCGGCGACTATGTCCTCTCGGGCGGGGAGATCGCTGCGATGACGGTGATCGACGCCTGCGTGCGGCTGCTGCCCGGCGTGGTCGGCCGGCCCTCGTCGCTGGTCGAGGAGAGTTTCGAGGAAGACCTGCTGGAATATCCGCAGTACACGCGACCCCGCCTCTTCGAAGGCCGCGCCGTGCCGGAGGTTCTACTCTCCGGCGACCACGGCGCCATCGACGCCTGGCGCCGTGCGCAGGCGGAACATGTAACCAGAACACGGCGTGCCGACCTGTGGGCACGCCATCAGGCGCGCCGATGTGTGGACGCGCCCGCGGGCGCGTCGATGAGTGGCGCGCCAGCGGGCGCGTCGATGGGTGGCGCGCCAGCGGGCGCGACGCGCCCAAGACCGCGAGGATAGTGCCGTGAACATGATCGAGCAGCTGAACGCCGAAGCCGTGGAGAAGCTCGTGGAAGCGCGGGAGGTCCCGGTGTTCGGGCCCGGCGATACGCTCCGCGTCCACGTCAAGGTGGTGGAAGGGACCCGTGAGCGGGTGCAGGTGTTCGAGGGCGTCTGCATCGCCCGGCGGAACCGGAGCCTCAACTCCTCCTTCACCGTCCGCAAGATCTCCTATGGCGAGGGGGTGGAGCGGATCTTTCCGCTGCATTCGCCGCGCATCGCGAAGATCGAGGTGATGAAGCGGGGGGCGGTGCGCCGCGCCAAGCTCTACTATCTGCGCGGCCGGCGCGGAAAGTCGGCCCGCATCCGCGAGAAGCGCGACGATCGCGGCGCGAAGAAGGCCGCCGCCAAGTCTCGGAAAACCACCGCACCTGCCGATTGACCGGCCTCGCCATCGCCGCGGGAGGACACCGATGAGTGGCCCCAAGACCCTGTTCGACAAGATCTGGGAGAGCCACGTGGTGGCCGAGAACGACGACGGCACCACACTCCTCTATGTCGACAAGCACCTCATCCACGAGGTGACGAGCTGGACCGGCTTCGAGCGCATGGCCGAGGACGGGCGCCCGGTGCGCCGCCCCGACGCCACTCTGGGCGTGCCCGATCACTCGATCCCGACCAGGGGCCGCGCGGCCGGTGTCGAAGGCATCGGCGACCCCCTCGGACGCAGCCAGGTTGAGGCCCTGATCGCCAACTGCGAGCGCTTCGGCGTCCCCCTGATTCCGCTAACGGACGTGCGCCAGGGCATCGTCCACATCATCGGGCCGGAGCAGGGCCTGACGCTGCCGGGCGCGACGCTCGTCTGCGGCGACAGCCACACCGCAACACACGGCGCCTTCGGCTGCCTCGCCTTCGGCATCGGCTCCAGCGAGGTCGAGCATGTGCTCGCGACCCAGACGCTGAACCAGAAGCGCCCGCGCAACATGCGCATCGCAGTCGCCGGCGACCTGCCCGCGGGCATCACCGGCAAGGACATGATCCTCGCCATCATCGGCGAGATCGGCACCGCGGGCGGCACTGGCCACGTGGTCGAGTACGCCGGCCCCGCGATCCGCGCGCTCTCCATGGAAGGGCGGATGACGGTCTGCAACATGACCATCGAAGGCGGCGCGCGCGCAGGGCTTATGGCGCCGGACGAGACCACCTTCGCCTATCTCAAGGGCCGGCCCATGGCGCCCTCGGGCGCTGCATGGGACCAGGCCATGGCCCATTGGCGGACCCTCGCCTCCGACGAAGACGCGGCCTACGACAAGGAAGCCACGATCGATGCGCAGGACATCGCGCCGCAGATCACCTGGGGCACGAGCCCGGAGGACGTGATCCCGGTGACGGGGCGGACGCCGGACCCCGCCGCGGCAACCGACGCGATGCGCCGAGAGGCGATCTCCCAGGCCCTCGACTACATGGCGCTCGAGCCTGACACGCCCATCGAGGGCGTGGCCGTGGACCGCGTGTTCATCGGCTCCTGCACCAACGGCAGGATCGAGGATCTGCGCGCCGCCGCCGCCGTCGCCAAGGGACGCAGGGTGCCGGCGAGCGTGGGCGCCATGGTGGTGCCGGGCTCCGGCCTCGTGAAACGCCAGGCCGAGGAAGAAGGGCTCGACCGCATCTTCCTCGAAGCCGGCTTCGAATGGCGCGATCCGGGCTGCTCCATGTGCATCGCCATGAACGACGACAAGCTCGCACCGGGCGAGCGCTGCGCGTCCACCTCCAACCGCAACTTCAAGGGCCGCCAGGGCCGCGCTGGGCGCACCCATCTGGTGAGCCCTGCGATGGCCGCCGCCGCCGCCGTCAGCGGACGTTTCGTCGACGTCCGCGCGCTCTTGTCCTGAGGAGGGCCCGACATGAGGACCTTCGCGACCCTCTCCGGCCCGGCGGCGGCGCTGCCGATGATCAACGTCGACACCGACCAGCTGATTCCCAAACAGTACCTCACCGCAATCAGCCGTGCCGGGCTTGGCAAGGGGCTCTTTCACGATTTCCGTTACGACATGGAGGACAAGGAGGTCCCGGAGTTCGTCCTCAATCAAGCACCCTGGCGCGAGGCCCGCATCCTGGTCGCGGGCCAAAATTTCGGCTGCGGGTCGAGCCGCGAGCACGCCCCCTGGGCGCTCGAGGATTTCGGCATCCGCTGCGTGATCGCGCCGAGCTTCGCCGACATCTTCTTCAACAACTGCGTGAAGAACGGCATCCTCCTCGTCACGCTGGACGATGACGACGCGAACCTTCTGATGGCAGATTCCGGGAACTCTCAGACCTGCCGGATGACGGTCGATCTGGAGGCGCAGACAATCACGCGGTCGAGCGGCGCCACCATCGGCTTCGAGATCGAGCCGTTCCGCAAGCACCGTCTGCTGAACGGGCTCGACGACATCGGCATTACGATGGCTAAGTCCGCCGAGATCGACGTCTTCGAGGCGAAGCAGAAGACTGCCCAGCCGTGGCTCCACGGGGACGAGCTCTCCAACTCCGCCAGCTGACGCGAGCGCCCGACGAGAACGCTCCGGGCCACGCCCTTGCTGGGCGGGATCGCGTGGCGCGTTGACCAGCGCAGGAGGAACGCGCCGAGAGCCGTCCTCTCCGGTATCATGGGCACGGGAATGAGACTGCCGTGATGCCGGGATACCTGCGACCCACCGCGCTTGACGATGCGCTCGCGGCGCTGAGCAGCCGCCGGCTCACGGTGCTGGCCGGCGGCACCGACTTCTACCCCGCGCGGGTGGGTGCGCCGCTCGACGACGACGTGCTCGACATCACCGCGCTAGCCGCGCTCCGCGCGATCGAGGAGCGGGACGATCACTGGCGCATTCCCGCGCTAGCGACCTGGACCGACTTGGTCCATGCGGACCTGCCCCCCTGGTTCGATGGTCTGAAGCTCGCCGCGCGCGAGATCGGCGGCCGTCAGGTGCAGAACGCCGGCACGCTCTGCGGCAATCTGTGCAACGCCTCGCCGGCAGCGGACGGCGTGCCGGTGCTGCTCAGCCTGGATGCCGAGGTGGAGCTCGCCTCGTTGGAGCGGCGGGAGACGATGCCGCTCGCCGACTTCGTGCGCGGCAATCGGGAGACGACGCTTGCGCCCGACCAGCTCATGGTGGCGGTCCGCGTCCCCAAGCCTCGCGCCGAACGGGCGCGCGGGCACTTCCTCAAGCTCGGCACCCGGCGTTATCTGGTGATCTCCATCGTGATGGTGGCAGCCGTTCTGGAGGCCGACGCGACTGACCGCGTTGCCCGCGCCCAGGTCGCGGTCGGTGCCTGCTCACCCGTCGCGCGCCGGCTATCGGCGCTGGAGGAGGCGCTCCTCGGCCGCCCGTGCGACGCGGCGCTCGGCGACGCTGTGACGGACGAGCACATGGCGCCGCTTGCGCCACTCGACGATGCGCGAGGCTCCGCCGCCTACCGCCTCGACGCCGCCCGCACGCTGACAGCACGCGCGCTTGCCGAGCTCGGGAGCATGCTGTGAGCGCGCGGAACCTCGACGGCGGAACCGACCCCGCGGGCGCGGCGACGGTTTCAGGCGCCATCGCCTTCACGGTCAACGGGCGGTCGGTATCGGTCACAGCGCCGCCGCTGCGCCGCCTTGCCGATGCGCTCCGCGACGATCTCGGCCTCACCGGCACCAAGGTGGGATGCAACGCCGGCGACTGCGGCGCCTGCACGGTGCTGCTGGACGGCGCACAGGTGTGCAGCTGCATGGTGTCGCTGGCCCAGGCTGCAGGGCGCAGCGTGGAGACCGTGGAGGGGCTCGCGCAGAATGGCCGGCTCAATCGCCTGCAGCGGGCCTTCTTGCGCCATGGTGCTGCGCAATGCGGCGCCTGTACCCCCGGCATGCTGGTCGCCGCGACCGAGCTGCTGCGCGCCTGCCCGCGCCCCCGCCCGGCGGAGGTCATGGATGGCCTCGGCGGCGTCCTCTGCCGCTGCACCGGCTATCGCAAGATCGTGGCCGCGGCGCTCGACGCGGCAGGCGATGCGCCGCAGCCGCTCAGCACACCCCCGCCCGGCGCGGCCGTCGGCGCCCGGCTTGCCAAGCTCGACGGTGTGCCCAAGCTCACCGGTGCGGAGCGCTACGGCGCCGACTCCGTGCCGGCGGACGCACTCTGGCTCAGGGTCATTCGGTCGCCTCATGAGTCGGCGCGGGTCGTGCTCGGCGACCTCGCGGCAGCAGCCAGCGCGTGGCCCGGCGTGACGCGCGTGCTCACCGCCGCCGACGTGCCCTCCAACCGCATCGGCATCTATCCCGACTTGCGCGACCAGCCGGTGCTGGCCGAGGAAGTCGTGCGTTACCGGGGCGACCCCGTGGTGGCGCTGGTGGGCACGCGCGAGGCGATCGTCGCGGTGCGGGACGAAGATTTGCCTATCCGCTACGAGCCGCTTCCGGGGGTGCGCGGCTTAGGTGAGGCTCAGGCGACGGGCGCGCCGCTGGTCCACGACGATATGGAGGATAACCGCCTGATCGAGGGCGGGGTCGAGCGCGGCGATGCCGAAGCGGCGCTCGCGGGCTCTGCCGTGACGGCTGAAGGCCGCTTCGAGACCGCCTTCGTCGAGCACGCCTATATCGAGCCCGAGGCCGGCTGGGCACGTCGCATGGGCGACCGCGTCGAGCTCTGGGTCTCGACGCAGACGCCGGTCATGGACCGGGAAATGACAGCCGAGGTCCTTGGCCTCGCGCCTTCGCAGGTGCGGATCGTGCCGAGCGCCTGCGGCGGCGGTTTCGGTGGCAAGCTCGACGTATCGATTCAGCCGCTCACAGCGCTCGCCGCCTGGCTCACCGGCGCGCCGGTCGCCTGCGTCTACGAGCGGCCCGAGAGCATGATGGCGAGCACCAAGCGCCATCCCGCGGCGATCGAGGCGCGTTTCGGCTGCGACGGTGACGGCAAGCTGCAGGCGGTCGCGTTCGACGCCACCTTCGATACTGGCGCCTATGCCTCCTGGGGGCCGACCGTGGCAGGCCGCGTGCCGGTCCATGCCACCGGCCCCTATGCCGTGCCCGCTGTCTCGGCGCGGGGCCGGGCCATCTACACCAACGGACCGCCGGCCGGCGCGTTTCGCGGCTTCGGCGTGCCGCAGGCCGCCATCGCCCACGAGGCGCTGATGGACGACCTCGCCGCAAGGCTCGGCATGGACCGGCTGGAGTTTCGCCTCAAGAACGCGCTCCGCGCCGGCGACGCCACGGCGACCGGCCAGGTGCTCGAAGCGAGTGCCGGACTCGTTCCATGCCTGGAGGCGCTCACGCCGCGCTGGCAGCGCGCGCTCGAAGACTCAGCGCGGGCCAACGCGCAAGACGGTCCGGTCCGGCGCGGCGTCGGCATCGGCTGCATGTGGTACGGCATCGGCAACACCGCGCTCAGCAACCCGTCCGCCATGCGGATCACGCTCGACCGGGAGGGCCGGCTCACGCTCTACAACGGCGCCGTCGACATCGGCCAAGGCTCGACCACGATCCTCGCGCAGATCTGCGCGGACGCACTGGGTGTGGCGGCGGACAAGATCGCCCAGGTCATCGGCGACACCGACTGGACCGAGGACGCGGGCAAGACCTCAGCCTCGCGCCAGACTTTCGTCTCGGGCAAGGCGGCCGAGCGCGCCGGCGCTGCCTTGCGCGCCGCGATTCTGCGCGAGGCCAATGTCGCCGACGACGCCACGATCGAGCTTACGGGCGCTCAGGTTCTGGTTCGCGACGGCGGGCGCCGGGTGGAGATCGACCTTGAGCGGCTCAAGGCGGATGAGCGGGGCGTTGTGCTGGAAGGCTCCGGCACCTTCGACCCGCCGACAACGGCGCTCGACGCCAAGGGCCAGGGCGCGCCCTACGCCACTTACGCCTTCGGCGCCCAGATCGCTGTGGTCGATGTCGACTCCCAACTCGGGACCGTGACGCCGGTCCGCTTCCACGCCGCCCACGATGTCGGGCGTGCCATCAACCCGACCCAGGTCGAGGGGCAGATCGAGGGCGGCATCGCCCAGGGCATCGGGCTCGCGCTGATGGAGGAATACCTGCCCGGCCGGACCGAAAACCTGCACGACTATCTGATCCCGACCATCGGCGATGTGCCCGAGATCGAGGTGATCATCGTCGAAGACCCGGAGCCTTTAGGTCCCTTCGGTGCAAAGGGCGTGGGCGAGCCTGGCCTGGTCGCGACCGCGCCGGCGATCCTCGGCGCGATCCGCCATGCGACGGGCGTGCGCGTCACCAAGGTCCCGGCCCTGCCCCACCGCCTGCGTGCGGCGCTGCGTGCGCAAGAGGCTGGCGAGAGCGAGGCCGGGCCGTGAGCGAAGAGAAGACCGGGCGCCGGGCCAAGGACGAAGGCTCGATCATCCGTTGCGACGCCTGCCCGGTGCTGTGTCGGATCCGCGAGGGCAAGATCGGCGCCTGCGACCGCTACTCCAACGTCGGCGGCTCGCTCACCCGCGTCGACCCGCTACTGGTCACCGAGCGGGCAGAGACCCTGGTGCCCTTCATGGACGGCGCCGAGGACTGGGGCGGCGGCCTGGTCGCACAGCCCGAGCGCTTCGTCACCGGAATCGGCTCCGGCACCACTTATCCCGACTACAAGCCCGCGCCCTTCATCATCGCGAGCGAGACGGCGGGCGTGGACATGGTGACGGTCGTCTCGGAGGGGATCTTCAGCTACTGCGGCGTGAAGGTGAAGATCGATACCGACCGCCATGTGGGCCCGGAGCAGGCCTCGGTGCGCGCCGACGGCGAGCCCATCGGCCATGTCACCACGGCAGAATACGGCTCCCAGATGCTCTCCCTCGGCGGCGTGCGCCACTTCACCGGCGGCTCAAAGCGCGAGGGCACAGTGACCTGCAGCACCCTGCTCGACCTCAGCAACGGCAAGCCGGCGACGCTCACTGTGGACGGTGGCGCGGAGCTGGTGGTCCAGGCGGGTGCCGCGCCGGTGTTGGACGGCCAGTACGAGGAGCGCATGCGGGCCGGCTGCGGCTCGGCTGCCATGGGCATGTTCGCCCGCCAGTGGCACGGCCACGCCGATGAGGTGATCGTGGTGGACGACCAGATCACCGGCGTGCTCACCGAGCATCAGGCTGGGCGCTTCCTCGACATGCCGCCGTCGGGCATCCGTATCAGGGGCCGGCGATCTACGCCGGGGCGCTACTTCCAGGTGGCGCGCAAGGGGCGCGGCTGGGCCGCCACCGATATCGCCGACCCGTTGGAGATCATCGAGCGGATCGATCCCAAGAAAGCCTGGCCGGGGCTCAGGCTCCACATGGTCTCCACCACGGGCGAAGACGCCGCCTGGTTCGAGCTGGACGAGACACTGACGCCCCGGCCCGCACCCATGCCGGAGGCCATCGAGATGGTCGTGGACCGTATCGCGGAGAACTGCGAGCCAGCGCTCTGTACCGTGCTCTTCATGGCGGGCGCGGGCGGGAGCCTGCGGGCGGGCGTCACCGAGAATCCGGTGCGCCTCACCCGCTCGATCAAGGACGCACTCACCCGCGTCACCGCCGGCGGCGCGCCGGTCCACGTCTGGCCCGGCGGCGGCATCACCTTCATGGTGGACGTGACCCGCATGCCGGCCGATGCCTTCGGCTACGTGCCGACGCCCGCCCTGGTCGCACCCATCGAGTTCACGCTCAGCCGCGCGGAGTTCGCGGCGCTCGGCGGCCATGTGGATCGCATCGTGCCGCTGGAGCAGGCGCTTGGGGACGCGGAGCACAGGGCGGAGCCGTGGCCCCCCGGAAATCCCTGGCCGCTGCCGGAGCGCACCTTCTGATGCCGGGCAGAGCCCGCATGGCGATCCTGCCCGACGGCCGCCGGCTGCACCTGCAGCATGGGCCCATCGACATCGTGGCCGAGGCCTTCGGCGAGGCGGCCGAGGTGAGCGCCGCCTACCGTCAGGCCGGCGAGCGCTTTGCGACGATCCTCGACGATCTGGTCGCCGAGCTCGACCTGCTGAGACGCCCCCTCGGCGAGAGCCGTCCGGCGCTGAGAGGCCCGGTGGCGCGGCGGATGTGCGGCGCCTGTTGGCCGCACCGGGCGCAATTCATCACGCCGATGGCAGCGGTCGCGGGCGCCGTTGCCGACGAGGTGCTGGCGGCCATGCGGGCGGGGCGTAAGCTTACGCGCGCTTACGTCAACAACGGCGGCGACATCGCGGTGCACCTCAGCCCCGGCACTTCCGTCTCGGCCGGCGTGGTGAACGATCCCGACCGTCCGGGGCTCGACGACCGGATCGTCCTCAGCGCGGACCGGCCTGCGCGCGGCATGGCGACCTCGGGCTGGCGCGGGCGCTCGCTCTCGTTCGGCTTCGCCGATGCGGTCACGGTGCTTGCCGAGACCGCCGCTGCGGCGGACGCGGCGGCGACGCTGATCGCAAATGCGGTCAATGTCGACCATCCCGCCATCGAGCGCGCGCCGGCCACCTCGCTCCGCGAGGAGAGCGACCTTGGCGCGCGCCTGGTCACGGTCGCGGTGGGGCCGCTGCCCGCGCACGCGAAGGCCGAGGCGCTCGACGCCGGGCTCGCGGAAGCGCGGGCGATGCAACAGGCGGGCCTCATCGTTACTGCCCGTCTCGCGTTCCAGGGCGAGAGCCGCATGCTCGCACCGGTGAAAACTGGCGGCGCAGCCAGCGCCTCCGTCGCCGCATGAGCGTTCCATGAGCGGCGCGATCGTCGGCGTCGATGTCGGCGGAACCTTCACCGACCTGATCCTCATGGAGCCCGAGACCGGCGCCGTCAGGCTTGCCAAGGTGCCGTCCACGCCAGCAAACCAAGCGGCCGGCGTACTCGCGGCGCTCGACGGAGCAGCCGCGTCTCTCGGGGACGTCGCCGCCATCATCCACGGCACCACGGTCACCACCAACGCGCTCCTGGAACGCAAGCTCAGCCGCTGCGGGCTCATCACCACGAAGGGCTTCCGCGACATACTGGAGCTCGGTCGGCGCACGCGGCCCAACGCCTATGGGCTGACCGGCAGCTTCACGCCGCTGATCCCGCGCGAGCTTCGCATCGAGGTGCCGGAGCGCATGGATGCCGATGGCGAGGTGCTGGTGCCCCTCGACGAGACGGCGGTACGCGACGCCGTGGAACGCCTGCGGGACGATGGCTGCGACTCCCTCGTGATCCACTTCCTGCACAGCTACAAGAACCCTGTGCATGAGGAGCGAGCATTGGCTATCGCCCGCGAATGCTGGCCGGAGGGATACGTCACCGCGGGGCATACGATCCTCGCCGAGTACCGCGAGTACGAACGCGGCGTCGCGGCGGCGGTGAACGCCTGCGTCCAGCCGTTGCTGCACCGCTATCTCGACCGGTTACAGGGGAAGCTCGCGGACCGCGGCTTTGGCCGCGAGCTCCTGGTGATCCAGGGCAACGGCGGCAGCGTCTCGGCCCGCTCGGCGGCGGCGAAGGCCGTCAACACGGTGCTCTCGGGCCCAGCCTCCGGGGTCATGGCGGCGGCCGCCATCGGCCGCGCCGCCGGTGCCCAAGATCTCGTCACCTTCGATGCCGGCGGCACCAGCGCCGATGTGGGCCTCGTGCTCGACGGCGTGCCGGCGATCACGGCCGAGATGGAGCTTGAGCACGGCATGCCGATCCACGTCCCCATGGTGGACGTGCATACCGTCGGCGCAGGCGGCGGCTCGCTGGCGCGGATCGACGAGGCCGGGCTGCTCCAGGTCGGGCCGGAGAGCGCGGGCGCCGAGCCGGGACCGATCTGCTATGGCCGCGGCGGCACCCAGCCGACGCTCACCGACGCCAATCTGATCCTCGGCCGGCTCGATCCCGACGCCCTGCTCGCGGTGGAGACGCCGGTTGTGCCGGACGACGTGCGAAGGGTGTTCGCAGAGACCATCGGCGCCCCCCTCGGCCTCGATGCCGAGGGCGCGGCGGCGGCGGTCATACGCATCGCCAACGACCGGATGGCGGGCGCGATCCGCATGGCGACGCTGGCGCGCGGCCACGACCCGCGCGACTTCGTGCTCTTCGCCTTCGGCGGCGCTGGCCCCATGCACGCCGCAGCGCTTGTCGCCGAGCTCGGCATCCCCCAGGTGATGATCCCGGCGCGGCCAGGGATCACCAGCGCCGTCGGCTGCATCACCGCCGATCTCCGCCACGACTACGTCAACACGCTGAATGCGCCGCTGGCGGAGGCGGACATGGCGGCCGTCCGCGCGATCCTCGAACGCCAAGCGGCAGAAGGGCGCGCGACGATCGAGCAGGAGGGCGTGGCGGTCGGCGAGATCGCGTACCTCCACACCGCCGACATGCAATTCGAGGGCCAGACCCACCTGCTCACGGTACCGGTCGAAAGCCCGGCGGTAACGCGCGACGAGCTCCAGAAGGCCTTCGAGGTCGCCTATTGGGAGCGCTTCGCGGTCGCGCTCGACACGATTCGCGCGGTGCTCGTCAATCTCCACACCGCCGTGATCGGCGAGCGCCCGGCAGTGCCGCTCGCCGCGCTTGCCGGGACAGCACAGGCCGCGGCCCTCGACGATGCGCTGACGGGCACGCGCCGCGTCTGGTTCCCCACGGGCTGGGCGGAAACGCCCATCTACGACCGCGAGCGCCTGCCCGCCGGCGTCCGCTTCGAGGGTCCAGCGATCATCCACCAGATCGACACCACGAGCGTCGTCGAGCCCGGCAACCGGGCCTCCCTCGACGCTATCGGCAATCTAATTTTGGAGGTCGGTCAGTGAGCACGCTCGATCCCATCACTCTCGGCGTGGTGCAGAGCGGCTTGCAGCAGGTCTGCAACGAGATGGACCTCGCCTTCGTCCGCGCGGCCTTCAGCCCGGTCATCTCGGAGGGCCTCGACCGCTCCGACGGCATCTATGCCAGGGAGGACGGCAAGCTCATCGCCCAGGGCGAGCTGGGGTTGCCTGTCTTCGTCGGCACGATGCAGTTCTCGACCGAGCACTTGATCGCCACCAAGCCCACCGTGCGCGAGGGCGACATCTTCGCTGTCAACGACCCCTACCTCGGCGGCACCCACCTGATGGACGTGCGCTTCGCCCGGCCGTTCTTCTACAAGGGCGCGCACTTCGCCTGGCTGTCGAACACCGGCCACTGGCCCGACACCGGCGGCATGGTGCCGGGCGGCTTCTCGGCGCGCGCCACCGAGGTGGTTCAGGAGGGCCTGCGCTTCCCTCCCGTCAAACTCTACAAGGAGGGGAAAATCGACGAGGAGATCCTTTCCATCATCCTCTCCAACATCCGCGTGCCCGAGCAACGCATCGGCGACATCGAGGCACAGTCGGCGGCGCTGCTGGTCGGCGCCCGGCGGATGACGGCGCTGCTCGACAAGTACGGCCTGGCCCTCGTCGAAGACGTGATCCGCGAGATGCGCCAGCGCGCGGCGCGGCAGACGCGGGCCAAGATCGAGACCATTCCGGACGGCAGCTATCGGGGCCTTGCCCAGGTCGATTCCGATGGCGTGGTGAACGAGCCGCTCACCATCGACATGCGCATCCGCGTCGACGGCACCGAGCTCTACTTCGACATGTCGCGCTCCAGCCCGCCCTGCGCGGGGCCGATGAACAGCGTGGCGGCGACCACCAAGTCCGCGATCTATCTCGCGATCCGCCATATATTCCCCGACGTGCCGATCAACGCCGGCATGTTCGAGCCGCTGCACATAACGGAGCCCAAGGGCACCTTCCTCCACGCCGAGTACCCGCGCCCGGTCTCGGGCTGCGCGGCGGAGGTGAGCCAGCGGATCGCCGAGGCCGTGTTCGACGCGCTCACCCAGGCGATACCAGATCGCCTCTTCGCCGCGCCCGCCGGCACCTCCGGCAACTTTGCCATGGGCGGCGCCGATCCCGCACGCGGCCGGGACTACGTGATGTATCTTTTCACCGGCGGCGGCTACGGCGGCTCGCCTGAGGGCGACGGGCTCACCAACGGCTGCTCGACCATCGGCATCTCCAAGTCGCAGCCCATCGAGGTGATGGAGCAGAAATACCCGGTCCTCTTCCAGGAATACTCCCTGCACGAGGGCTCGGGCGGTGCCGGGCGCTGGCGGGGCGGCTTCGGCGTGACCTACGCCTGTACGCTCCGACGCGGTGCGGCTTCGGCCTCGATGGTGATGGACCACGGCCGCACCGGGCCGAACGGCGCGCTCGGCGGAGCGCCCGGCGGAGTCAACACCGTGGACGTAATCCGCGCCGACGGCACGACCTACCGGCCGGCGCATCTCTCCAAGGATCAGGAAATCCCACTTCGTCCCGGCGATACCGTCCGGGTCTCGACGCCGGGCGGCGGCGGCTACGGTGATGCCTACGCCCGCGACCCGGCCCTGGTCCTGCGCGACGTGATGCGAGGCTACTACACTGCCGACGAGGCAGAGCAGCGTTTCGGCGTCGTGCTTACGGGCGAGCCGCCCGAGCTCGACGAGGCGGCAACCGCGGCCCTCCGCAGCGCCGGCCCCTGCGGGAAGGGCGGCTAACTTCCGCTACCGCCCTCGCCCACGAGCAACCCCTCGTAGCGCTCGCGCAGCGCCGACTTGAGGAACTTGCCGGTGGACGTGCGCGGGATCTCGTCGACGAAGACGTAGTCGTCGGGCAGCCACCACTTGGCGAAGTGCCTCGCGAGGTGGCTCTGGAGCGCTTCCGCATCCGCCTCTGCCCCTTCCTTCAGGACGATGACGGCGAGCGGGCGCTCCTCCCATTTCTCGTGCCGCGCCGCGATCACCGCGGCCTCGCTCACCGCGGGATGGCCCATGAGCGCGTTTTCCAGATCGACCGAGCTGATCCACTCGCCGCCGGACTTGATCAGGTCCTTGGTGCGGTCGGTGATCTTCATGAAGCCCTCGGCGTCGATGGTCGCGACGTCGCCGGTCCTTAGCCAGCCGTCGTCGGTCCACTTGTCGCTCAGCTCGGCGGTCTCGTGATAAGCGGCGGCGACCCAGGGCCCGCGCACCTGCAGCTCGCCCATGGTCTCGCCGTCCCAGGGCGCGATGCCGGCGTCATTCATCAGCCGCATATCGACGAAGGGCAAGGCGGTCCCCTGCTTCGCGCGGTAGTCGTACTGCGCGTCCTCGTCGAGCCCCTGCATGGTCGCCTTCAGGAGCGCAGCAGTGCCGAGCGGCGTCATCTCGGTCATGCCCCAGGCGTGGATGGTGCGGATGCCGTGACGGTCGAAGCCCCGGATCATCGCCTCGCTCGCCGCAGAGCCGCCGACCGCGGTGCGAAGCGCCGGGTCGAGAGTCCAGCGATCCGGCTCGGCATCCAACGCCTGGAGGATTCCGTTCCAGATGGTCGGCACGCCGGCGGCGAGCGTCACCCGCTCGGCCTCGCAAAGGTCGAGCAGGCTCAACGGGTCGAGATGGGGGCCGGGCAGCACGATGCGGGCACCGGCCGCCGCCGCCGCATAGGGCAGCCCCCAGCCATTGGCATGGAACATCGGCACCACCGGCATGATGGTGTCGTGCTGGCTGATGCCGAAGGGCTCGGTCATGCACATCGCCATGGTGTGGAGCACCATGGCGCGGTGCGAGTAGACGACCCCCTTGGGCCGCCCGGTGGTACCCGAGGTGTAGCAGACGCCGCAGGCATCGCCCTCGTCGAGTGTGGGCAGGTCGTCGTCGGGATCGCCGGTCGCCAGCAGGTCCTCGTAGCTCTCGTAGCCTTGCGGTACCGGCTGGCCGGAAAGCGCCGCCACGAACACCCGCTCCGGCGCGATCTCGGGCCGGACCTTCTCGAACAGCGGCAGCAGCACGTCGTCCACGATCACGAAACGGTCGCCCGCGTGATTGGCGATATAGGCGATGTCGTTGGGGTGGAGGCGGAAGTTCAGGGTGTGCAGCACGCCGCCGGCGCAGGGGACGCCGAAATAGGCCTCCTCGTGCGGATAGTTGTTCCACATCATGGTGGCCACCGCCTCGCCCCGCTTGAGCCCCGCGCGCGCAAGCGCCGAGGCAAGCTGCCGCGCGCGGCGGTAAAAATCGCCGTAGCGGTAGCGGTGCAGCGACTTGTCCGGCAGGCGGGTGACGATCTCGCTCTCGCCGAGCAGCGTGCCGGCCCGCTCCAGGTAATGCGTAAGCGTGAGCGGGTAGTCCATCATCGTCGCGCGCATCGGTCTCCTCCGCGTGGCGCCTGTGCCCGCATGATGCCGAACGCCCGGCCGCCCTTCAATCGAAGCAGTGCGCGCGGTGCGATCGGCTGCGGCCTCCCTTGCTAGCATGTCGAATGGCCGTAAGCTGCCCGCCATGCTGCGACTCACCCAGATTCTCGGCAATGCGACCGACCCGGCGATCGCCGAGCGGCTGCACGCGCTGGAGCACGACGGCCGGGTCGAGACCATCGTGCTGGATGCGGCCGATACGGCGCGCAAGCGGCTGCGCGTCCAGACCGACAAGGGGACCGACTGCGCAGTGGCGTTGGCGCGCTCCGAGCGCCTCGCCAACGGTGCGGTCCTCCTGCTCGAGGAAGATCGCGCCGTCGTCGTCCGCATGCGGGAGACGGTCTGGCTCGCGCTCAGGCCCCGCGACCTGGCGGCGGCGCTCGAACTCGGCTACTCCTGCGGCAATCTGCACTGGCGGGTGCGGTTCGAGGGCGCGGTCCTCAAGGTTGCGCTGGACGGCCCGCGCGAGACCTACCTCGCGCGGCTTGCCCAGCATTTGGCCGACGGCCGGGCGCGCATCATCGAGGAGCAGGGCGAGCAGTGACGACAGGGACGGCGCAGGCACAGGCCGAGGCATCGGCGGCGCCGCCGAGCGCGGCACGGGTCGGCATCGGGGGACCGGTGGGTTCCGGCAAGACGGCGCTCATCGAGGGGTTGCTGCCGCTCTTTGCAGCGCGCGGCACCTCGCTCGCCATCGTCACCAACGATCTGGTGACGCGGGAGGATGCAGAGCGGCTGCAGCGGAGCGGCCTGATCCCGCCGGAGCGGGTCGTGGGTGTCGAGGCCGGCGCCTGCCCTCACACGGTGATCCGCGAGGACCCGACGCTCAACATCGAGGCCGCTGACTTGCTGGAGGAGCAGCTTCGCCCCCTCGACCTCATCCTGATCGAGAGCGGTGGCGACAATCTCGCCTCCACCTTCTCCCTCGATCTGGTGGACTACTGGCTCTTCGTGATCGACGTTTCGGGCGGCGGCGACATTCCGCGCAAGCGGGGGCCCGGAATCATCCGGGCCGACCTGCTCATCATCAACAAGTCGGACCTCGCGCCCCACGTGGGAGTCGATCTCGCGCTCATGCGAAGGGAAGCCGAGGAGGTTCGCGCCGGGCGGCCGGTCCTGGTTACCAACTGCCGCACCGGCGAGGGCCTCGACCGGGTGGCGGACCACCTCGCCCACGACGTGCTGATGGAGGGTTGAGGCGCCATGAATGAGGCGGCAAGCGCAGGCGCGGCAGCGGTCAGGACCCGGGGAAACCTCCTCGCGCGAGCGAAAGGGCTCATGGATACCGTGCGGGAGCGCTCGGACGAGACCGAGGAGACCCGCCGGCTCACGCCCGAGACCATGCAGGCGATGCGGGACGCCGGTATCCACCGCATCCTGCAGCCCGCCCGCCACGGTGGGGCCGAGGCGCATTTTTCCGGCATGGCCGATATCGTGGAGACCATCTCGATCGCCTGCAGCGCCGCCGGCTGGTGCCTGACCCAATACTGCTCCCACAACTGCCTGCTCGGCTACTGGCCCGGCGATGGGCAGGACGAAATCTGGGGCGCGATGCCGGACGCCATGGTGGCAGGTGTGCTCATCCCGAGCTGCGGGCGGGCCGTGAGAGTAGACGGCGGCTGGCGGATCAGCGGGCGCTGGCCCTTCGCGAGCGGCGTCTACGGCGCCGACTGGTTCATCGCGACGGCATTCACGGAGGGCGACGGCGTCCCCAAGGTCGCCCAGATGCACGCCGTACCGCACGGCCAATTCGAGATCATCGACACTTGGCACACCGCCGGCCTGCGCGGCACCGGCAGCGCCGATGTCGCCGTGGACGACATCTTCGTGCCGGACCGCCGGGCGCTCCCCATCGACGCCACCAAGGGCGGGGGCGACGCGCCGGGGTGCGAGGTGAACGACGCGGCGCTCTACAAGCTGCCGGCCTTCGCCATGTTCTCAATCAACCAGAGCATCGTCGCGGTCGGCGTGGCCCAGGCCGCCTACGACGACTTCGTCGCGCGCACCCGCGACCGGGTCGCGCGGATGTCGGGCAAGAGCATGGCCGACTATTCCACCGCCCAGGTCAAGGTAGCCGAGGCCCATACCGCGATCGAGACCGCCCGGCTGCTGCTGCACCATTGCTGCGACACAGGGATGGCGATCGCCGCGCGCGGCGAGACCGCGCCGATGCCGCTCAAGACCGAGCTTCGCGCCAAGGCGACAATGGCGGGCAAGCTCGCGGCCGAAGCGGTGGACCTTCTCTTCCACCTCTCGGGCGGCGCCGGCCTCTACGACCGCAACCCGATCTCCCGCGCCATGCGCGATCTCAACTGCATCCGCGGCCACATCACCCAGAACTGGGACGTGAACGCGTCGAACCACGGCCGCGTGCTGCTCGGCCTCCCCTCCGCCGACCCGGCTCTTTGAGCCGGTCTTATTTCTTATCCCTCAGGCGCCGGGCGCTCGCTCCGCTCGCTTGGCTACGCGCTACGCGCGCGGCGCGGTCGCGCCGTCCGGGCCTACGGCCCGATTGCCTCATCTCGCACATTTCGCCGATTGCCAAGTTCTCGCGTCACGCCGCGACGAAGGTCCCGTGCAGGCCGAGGGGTAGCGGGTAGGGCAGGATGCCCTGCCAGAGCGGCCCGTCGGCGAGGTGCCGGGCGTCGAAGACGCTGAGGCCGGCGGCGCGGCGCTCCAGATCGAGGAAGGGGCCCACGAGCCAGCCGTCGCCGTCGTCCTCCCCGCGCGGCACGAACACGTGCTCTTCCGGAATCAGGTGGCGAGGGTAAGACCAGCCGTCCGTTGCACCCCGGTCGGGATCGAACCGGTCGACCCGCGAGAGCGGCCAGCCGCCATCCTCGACACCGGTAAGCGCGAAGAGCGCGCGGTGCCGGAGCCCGGTGCGGCGCGGGTCGACGCGGGGGAAGTCGGCCACGCGCGTTGCCACCTGCTCGACCGCAGCGGCCCCGCCGGGCCTGAGCACCATGCGGCGGTAGCGCGGATGGGCGGAGGGGAAGCTCCAGTCGCCTTCCATGACCGCGCGCAGGTCGTGAATGGCGAACATCGGGTCCGCCGCCTGGCAGAGATCGAGGTGGATCGTGCCGTCCGCCTCCTCCCACCCGTTGCCGTGGTGGAAGTGGAAGCCGGGCGGCAACTCGTAACGACTGACCGGGGTGAGCGAATCCTTCTCCACCACGATCACGCGGGTGCCGAGCGCCGGTTGCCAGACATGGGCGTCCAGAAAGCTGATCGGGCCTGCGGCGAAGCGCTCCTGCTCCACCACGAAGGGCGAGAGCACGAGCACGAGATGACGCCGGGTCACGACATAGTCGTGCACCATGCCGAGCGGCTCCTCCGGCAGCGCGTTGAACGCGGCCAGCCGGCCGTCGGGATCGATGCGGTAGAAGAGCAGCATCGGCTGGGGCGCCGTGACGCAGCCGATGTTCCAGCAGGTGCCGTCCGCCTCGACCTTGGGATGGGCCGAGAAGGGCGCGCCCGCAAGGTCCGCGCGCCAGGAGAGGAAGTCGCCGGCCGCGAGCGTCTCGGGATCGAAGGCGAGCGCAGATCCCCCCTCCCAGAGCGCCATGAGCCGCCCGCCGTGGGCGAGCACGGAGGTGTTTGCCGTGTTCATGTCGTCGGGCGAGAGGATCGGCACGGTCTCGGGCGGCAGCGTGGCGAAGGCGGGCAGGAGGCGTTTGCCTGCCTCCGTCTCCCGCCGGCGCTTCGGCGTCTCCAGAATACGGGCGCGGTGGCTCACGCCGGCTCCGCTGAAGGTGAAGGCCTGCACCATGCCATCACCGTCGAACCAGTGGCCGTAGCGATGGCCGAAGCGCTCGTGCTCGGCCGGGCCGTTGCGCCAGAGCACGCCCGCAAGCGCGGGCGGTAGACGGCCCGAGAGAGTCGTGAGCGGCGCGGCAAGCGTCTCGGCCTGCGCCGTGGCAAAACCCATAAGGCGTTGCGCGGCGGAGAGCGGAGGCGCGGGATCGGCGGCATCACCCGCCGCCGCCCCTGCCCTGCCGGCCGCCAAGAGGACCGGCAGAGCACCCAGGCCCTGCAACACCGCACGGCGGGAGGGTGAGCCTGTCATTGCTGCGCCCCAGCCGGATAATCGATCGATACGGTGACGGAGACCACGGCCTCGCTCTCGCCCACGGTCACCGCGGCGTCCTCGAAGCTGGGTGGGCCCATGAAACCGCGCGCACCATTGGAAAAGCCGTGGCCTTCGGTCGGCATACCGACGAAATTCTGGTTGAGCGCGCCGTCGCCATCGGCATCGTGGAAGGCCGCCACTGCGTAGGCGCCGGGCACCACGTCGGCAAAGACAAAGCGCACGGCACCCTCGTCGGCACGACGGATGGACGCGGCGACCACGCCGTCGTCGGCGGGGAAGGCGCCCTCAGGCACCTGCCGATGCAGTGCGACGCGCACGTCGCCGTCGG
This sequence comes from Alphaproteobacteria bacterium, assembly GCA_965262755.1. GTDB lineage: Bacteria > Pseudomonadota > Alphaproteobacteria > UBA828 > UBA828 > WTGU01. The sequence goes on from OZ253557.1 coordinate 6,114,034, forward strand.
CCGAGCGGAGGCCGTCTATACGGACCTCGAGGTCCGCCGCCGCGGCCGCCGAAGCGAGCGATGCGACACAAGCAATCGTGGCCGCCAGTACTGAGCCCTTGATGGATGCGGTTCGAATGGTCATCACATATTCTCCTAAGCTTGGGGTTGGCTGACCGGGGCAGGGTGAGCAGGCCCGCTCCGCGCGTCACCGTCCGATACGCAAACGCCACGGGATTATTCGCGAATTGCAGCAATCGCCGTTCACGCTTCGTGAATTGCGCCGGTCGATGGCCGGTCAGGCGGCGGCGCTCGTCGGCCTGGTGCTGCTCTTCGCCTTCATCGGCCCCTTCGGCACCTACGATTCGTTCGGCCTGCCTGACCGCATAGGCTATTGGGCGGTGGCGATGGGCGGCAACTGGCTCGTCTGCGGCAGCATCATGATGCTGGCGCTCGTCACCGCAGGCGGCCAAACGATGCGCAGGCGGGCGTTGGTGACGGCAGCGGTGGCCCCTGTCGCCGCCGCGCCCGGCACCGGGGTGGTGTTCGCCGCCGAGGCGCTCTTCCGGCCGGGCTACGCCGCCGACATCTCGGTGCCCATCATCTATCTCTCTGTGGCGGTATTGATGCTGGTGATCGGGCTTGCGGTCGTCACGGTCCTCGAAGTGCGGCGCCAGTTGGCGGAGGGGGGCGTCGCCGGACCTGGCGCGGACCCGGCCGAGGCTTCAGCCGACCGCCCCGGCCCCGCGCCGGGAGCGCGCTTCCTCGACCGCCTGCCCGACAAACTCGGCCGCGACCTCGTCTATCTCAAGACCGCCGACCACTACGTGGAGGCAGTTACCACGGCAGGCTCGACCCTGGTCCTGATGCGCTTCGTCGACGCGGTTGCGGAGCTCGACGGCGCGGGCGGGCTCAGGGTCCACCGCACCTACTGGGTCGCGAGCCGCCATGTGACAGGGGCTGCGCGTCGCCACGGCCGCACGACGCTCCGGCTCACCGGGGGCCATGAGGTGCCGGTGAGCCGCACCTACATGGCCGCCGCGCGCGCCGCAGGTCTGGTGTAAGCGATGCGGGCCAATCGTGGGAAAGGCAGCGGTACGGCGCCCGGCGCCGAGCAGCGCTGGGAAGCGCGGGCGCTGGAGGGCCTCACGGCCTTCCAGGCGGGCCGTGCCGAGGAGGCATACGCCGCTTGGCGCTCCGCCGCCGCCATTGCCAGGGCGTTCGCCGCAGACGACCCGCGCCGCGCCGCGAGCCGGACGCACCTCGCCCTCTGCCACGCCGCCGGCGGCGACACCGCAAAGGCGCGCCGGGCCTTCCGCCGGGCGCTGCGGACCTGGGAGGCGGCGGAGGCCTGGGTCACGCGCATGACGGTGGAACGGCGCGCCCGCAGCTCAGGCTTCCATCTGCGGCTCGAGGCCAAGCATCCCGGCGGGTACGACGCCGTCGCCCGCGCGGGCTTCGCCCGGCTGCTGGGCGCCGGGCGGGCGGCAGCGCTCGCGGGCAGCGCCCATCTTGCCCGCAATCCGGCGGCCCCGCTGGAGGAAGCGCAGGAGCAGCGTGCGGGCGGCCTTAGCTGGCGAGAAGCGAGCCAGGTGGCGATCTGGCGCGCGCTCGCGGCGCTCAGGGAGGAGGCGGGGGATGGAGCGGCGGCGCTTGACGCCCGGCACCGGGCCGAGGCGATCGAACGCGACCCGGTGAGCTTCGGGCCGGAGCGTCTCGCCACCGCAACAGCGGGCCAGCCGGTGAGCGATCTCAGGCGTCTCGAGGCGGCGGTCTATCTGACCCCGGTGGTTCTTCATCGTCGCTGACCGGCAGCCGGCGCCCGTGCCGCGCCAGCTCCCACCACTCCTTGGCCCGACGCGGCAGGCTCTCTAGCCCGTCCGGAAGGAACATCACGGTCAGAATCAGGATCGCGCCGTAAAACAGCGGCCGCCATTCGTCGAGGCTGCGCAGCCCTTGGTCGACAACCGTCAGCACCACGACGCCCACGATGGGGCCGGCGATGGTCCGCGTGCCGCCGACGATCACCCACACCAGCACGAAGAGCATGATGTGCAGGTTGAACTGGGTCGGGTTGACGGTGCCGAGATAGTGGCCGAGGAGCCCGCCGGCGAGCCCGGCGAAGGCCGACGCGACCACCAGAGCGAAGGTCTTGTACCACCAGATATGCACACCGACCGATTCGGCCAGCACATCCTTCCAATGGATCGCGTGCAGCGTGAGGCCGAAGCGCGAGTGCTCCAGCCGGTAGAAGATGAAGATCGTGATGACCACAATCGCGAGCGTGAGGAAGTAATAGGCGCGGGCATCCGCCGCGACGTCGAACATACCGAGGACGGGGAGCGGAATTTCCGGCGAGGGAATGTACACAATGCCACCCGGCCCACCGAAGGGGTCGCGGAAGCGGTTCCAGGTGAGGCGGATCGCCTCGCCCGCGGCGAACGAGCCGATCAGGAAGTAGAAGCCCTTCATCCGGAACAGCGGGAAGGCCAGCAGCAGCGCGAGGAGGCCGGTGAACGCCGCCGCCAGCGGCGCCGCGAGCCAGACCGATAGCCCCGCCTCCTTGGTGGCGAGCGCGCTGCCGTAGGCGCCGACGCCCATCATCACCACATGGCCGAGCGAGAACTCCCCGGCCAGCGTGAGGAAGCGGTAGCTCACCGCCAGGATCACGTTGATGAGCATGAAGATCAGGATGTCGAGGCGGTAGAGCGCGACCAGGAAGGGCAGCGCGCAGAAAACGGCCAGCAGCGCCGCGAGGCCACCGCCGGTCGCTATGAGCCGGCTAGACCTTCTCACCTTTACCCAGGAGGCCGGCGGGCCGCACGATCAGCACGAGCAGCATCAGCAACAGGCCGAGGATGCTCGCGATGGTCCCGTCGAGGTAGGTGGCCACGAACGTGTGGAAGAAAGTGTAGAGCACGGCGGCCAGAACGGCGCCTTCGAGACTGCCGATTCCGCCCACGATGATAACGATGAAGGCGGTCACGATCACCGGACCGCCGATATAGGGATAGACGCGGACCAGCGGCGCCATGATCGCGCCTGCGGCGCCCGCCATGCCGGCGCCGAGCCCCATCGCGAGCAGCGCCAGCTTGTTGATCGACATGCCCTGCAGCGCCGCCGCCTCGCGGTCCTGCGCGCAGGCGCGGAGCGCCCAGCCGAGGCGCGTGCGCTTGAGGAAGAGCCAGAACCCAATCAGCAGCACGACCGCAATGCCGAAGGCGACGAGCCGCTGCCACGGCACCAAGGCGCCCTCCAAGCCGAAGACCGGCGTCGCCCCGGGATAGAGAGGCGGGATGTGCTTCATCAGGCCGACGCCGAAGGTGACGGCCGCCAGCACCTGGAGGATCAACAGCACGCCGATCGACATGATCAGCCCGCCGAGCGGGTTGTCCCGCATCGGCTTGAACAGGATCTGCTCCATGATCAAGCCGATGATTCCCACGATGATCATGGCGGCGACGACGGCGGCGAAGAACGGCAGCTCGTGCTGCGCGTAGAGCCAGAACACGACATAGGCGCCGGCCATGAAGAACTCGCCATGGGCGAAGTTGATGACCCGCATGACGCCGAAGATGAGAACCAGGCCCACCGCCATCAACGCGACGAAGCTGCTCTGCATCAGAGCGTTCACCAGCGTCTGAACGACAGTATCCACGGTGCCTCGCGCGGATCAGGTGCCGGGTGCGCCCCACCTGCCCGGCGGCATGAGGGGCGCGCCGTGTCGGACGGGATGTGCGCGTGTCAGGAAACAAATCTTACGACGAAAAAGCCGGGGCCGCACAGCCCCGGCTTTCCCAAACAGCGGTCCGTGCTGCTGACGGACCCGCCGCCTCATAACGTGGTCGATAGTACGGGTTCCAGGGTTAGCCTTGCTCCTCGGTATGCTTGATCAACAGATCCCCGTGCTTGGCAAACCAGTCGAGGATATTGCGGTAATCGACGATTGTGGCCTTGCCGTCCTGGATCTGGACCACCGGCCAGTTGCCGACCAGTGCGTTGTCGATTCCGTAAAGCTCGCTGCCCCACCAGGCGGCATCGCCGAAGACATGGGGGCCGCGCCCGCCTTCCTTCAGCGCCGCGAACACGGCCATCGGCTCGACGGAGCCGGCCTTCTCCGCCGCCAGCTTCCACATCTCGGCGATTGCGGGATACTCCCACGTCACCGCGCTCCAAGCGTCCGGGAAGCGCTCGTTGTAGTTGGTGAAGAACTCGTTGGGGTTGTCGAAGTTGATATGCGGTTCGTTCATCGCCGCGTCGTCGAAATCCGGGAACTGGAACACGAGACCCTCGAGGAATTTCTTGCTCGTTTTCTCGATTATCCGCCCGTAGAAATCGAGGGTGCAGGAGATGATTTGCCCCTCGTAGTTCTGCAGGAACAGTTGCTCGCAGAGCAGGTTGACGAAGTCCGGATAGGCCGTGTCGAGGCACACGATGTCAGGATTCTCGGCCAGCATCGCGGTCACGACCGGCGCGAAGTCGGTGGTCGCGATGTCGAAGTACTTGTTGTAGACGACGTCGATGCCTGCCGCCTCGAACGCAGCGAGATAGGTCGCGACGGAGGGCCACCCGAGCTCGTCGTCCTGGGCGCAGATCGCCGCGGTCTTGAGCTCCGGTCGGTTCTCCGCCAGCCACTCTACGCCGGTCACGTTGTAGAGCGGATGCACCTCGGCGGGCGCCAGGTGATAGAGCGTATCGGGGGTGAGATCGCTCGGCAGCAGGGTGGTCGACAGCATCTCCTGCTTGGTGAAGAACTGCACGGCTGCCGGCGCGTCGGTTCCGCCCAGCATCATGATCATCTTGACGTCGTCCTCAAGCACCAGCTTCTTGGCGCCGATCAGGGCCCTGTCCGCCAGGTACTCGTCATCGTAAGATACGATCTCGACCATGTAGTTGTCGTCGCCGATCTTGATGCCGCCGGCCGCGTTGACTTGATCGGCCCAAATCAGGCACGCATTGCGGCCCGGCAGGGCCCAACCCGCCACTTCGCCGGTGAGCGGCCCCAGAAAGCCGAGCTTGACTACCTTCTCGGCACCCCGCGCGACATGGGGGGCGCCGAACGACGACGCGGCAACGGCGCCGGCCGCAGCCGCGGCCGTGCCCGAAAATTGCCTGCGTGTAAGTCCCTTCTTGCCCATGATTGGTCTCCCTGTTGGGTGCGGCTGCGCGGGGCGCCGTGGCGCGGCGCCATCTGTCGGAGCAGCCAGATCAATTTCGCCCCTATTGCGAAATCGTCAGGCAAAACCGTATTCGCTGTCATTGATCGGAGTCAAGACCGCGCGATAAATTAGGTCGCGAATACGAGTTGTTGGTTGGACCAATCATAATAGCGCAAGGCGACTATTTGGTTGTACCAATCAAATGTTAGGTGAATTGATGCCGCCACTGACAGTCGAGCGTCTACCGGCCCCGAGTCCACTATGCTATCCTGCGCTGTAGACATCATCGTTCGATCGACCGTGTGCCGTTTCCTCGCCGCAGACCGGTCGAAGACGCCAGACGGGGCGGGAGCGGCGACGCGACGAAGAGAAGGGGGAGGCCCGATGGCGCGTGATCCGAAGTATGACTGCTTGTTCGAGCCGATTCAGATCGGCCCGAAGACCATGAAAAATCGCTTCTATCAGGTTCCCCACTGCAACGGCGCAGGTTCCGAACGGCCGGGCGCCCAGGCTGCCTTCCGCGGCATGAAGGCCGAGGGCGGCTGGGGCGGCATCTGCACCGAGTACGCCTCGATCCATCCGGAATCCGACGACGTGCATCGCGTCTCGGCCCGCATCTGGGACGAGGGCGACGTCATCAACCTCGGCCATATGTGCGACGAAATCCACAGGCATGGCGCGCTGGCCGGGATCGAGATGTGGTACGGCGGAGCCCATGCGCCCTGCATGGAGAGCCGCGCCGTACCCCGGGGCCCGAGCCAGATCGCGTCCGAGTTCGAATCGCGCACCTACCCGCGCGAGGCTGACGAAGACGACATCAAGGACCTGATCCAGATGTATGTTGATGCCGCGATTCGCGCCGAGCGCGCGGGCTTCGACATCATCTACGTCTACGGCGCGCACAGCTATCTGCCGCTCCAATTCCTGTCCAAGTTCTACAACAAGCGTACCGACAAGTACGGCGGCAGCTTCGAGAACCGGGCGCGCTTCTGGCTCGAGTCCATGGCTGCGGTGAAGAAGGCGGTGGGCGACAACTGCGCCGTGGCGACCCGCTTCGCCATCGACACGCTGTACGGTGCGGAGGGCGTGGAGGTCGGCGACGACGGCTTCAAGTTCGTCGAGCTCGCGACCAAGGAAGGCGTGGTGGACCTCTGGGATGTCAACATCGGCGACATCGCCGAGTGGGGCGAGGACGCAGGCCCGTCCCGCTTCTACAAGGCCAACCACCAGAAGCCCTGGGTCAAGGACGTGAAGAGCATCGCCAACGTGCCGGTGCTCGGCGTCGGCCGCATGACCAGCCCCGACGACATGGCACAGATCATTACCTCCGGCCAGGCGGACATCATCGGCGCCGCCCGGCCCTCGATTTCTGACCCCTTCCTGCCCAATAAGATCGAGGAAGGCCGCCTCGACGACATCCGCGAGTGCATCGGCTGCAACATGTGCATTTCGCGCTGGGAGATCGGCGGGCCGCCGCTCATCTGCACCCAGAACGCCACCTCGATGGAAGAGTATCGGCGCGGCTGGCACCCGGAGAAGTTCGAGAAGGCGCCGGATCCGTGCTCGGTCCTCGTGGTCGGTGCCGGGCCCTCCGGCATGGAGTGTGCGCGCGTGCTCGGCGAGCGCGGCTACGACGTGCATCTGCGCGAGGCCGATGGCGAGCTCGGCGGCTGCGTGAGCTACATCCAGCGCTTCCCCGGGCTTGCCGAATGGGGCCGGGTGACCAGCTACCGCCAGATCCAGCTCGACAAGTTGAAGACGGTGGAGGTGCACACCGGCATCGGCCAGATGAGCGCGGACGACGTGCTCACCTATGGCGCCGATCGGGTCGTCGTCGCCGTCGGCTCCCACTGGGCGACCGACGGGCTCAGCAGCGTGACCCACGCGCCGATCCCCGGCGTCGACGCGAGCCACGCGCAGGTATGCACGCCGGAGCAGGTCATGGCCGGCAAGGATGTCGGCGACCGGGTCGTCGTGCTGGAGGCCGAGGGCTACTACACCGGCGCGAGCGTCGCCGAATACCTCGCCGACCAGGGCAAGCAGGTGACCATCATCACCCAGCTCGGTTCCTCGGTGCACTACACCGACTTCACGCTCGAGGCCCCCAACCTGCATCGGATGATGCACGAGAAGGGGATCAAGGAGCTGAGCTCCACCTGGGTGCACTCGGTCGAGACCGGCAACGAGGTCACCGTGCGCGCCTACCCGATCTTCGGCGACGGTTACCGGCGGAGCGCCGATCCGCGCACCGGCGAGCTGCCGCGCACGGCAAACACCCATATCGACGAGCTCAGCTGCGACACGCTGGTCGTCGCCACGGGCCGGCTCTCCAACAGCGCCCTCTTCACCGAGCTGAAGGCGCGCAAGGACGAATGGGCCGCCGAGGAGATCGACGCCATCTTCCATATCGGCGACTGCTACGCGCCCCGGATGATCGCAGACGCGGTGTTCGACGGTCACAGGATCGCCCGCGAGTTCGAGTCCGAGAACCCGCAGTACCCGCTGCCGTGGATCAGGGAGCGCCAGATCTGGGGCGGCGAGACCTACCCGTCCCTGCCGGCCAACGGCGGCGGGTAGCGTCGCGCGGATACGCGCGCGGGGGCGCGCGATGCAAGCGTAGCAAGCGCCCGGCGTCCGAGGGTTATGGAACCGGGCCGGAGGCGCGTAGCCAAGCGAGCGGAGCGAGCGCCCGGCGACTGAGGGTTATGAAGAAGGAGCGTGCCCATGAGCACACGTGAATCGGCGCTGGCCGCGCACCACCGGGCGCTCGGCTCCAACCTCGAAGACTGGAATGGCATGGGCGCGCCGTGGACCTACCACAGCGACCCCTGCGACGAGCATGACGCGGTGCGAGAGAGAGCGGGCCTGTTCGACGTCTCGGGGCTCAAGAAGGTCCGTGTGCGCGGCAGCGACGCCGCTGCCGTCTGCGACCACGTGATTACCCGCGACATGTCGCGAATACCCATCGGGCGTTCGGCCTACGGGCCGGTCCTGCAGGATGACGGCGGCATCTGCGACGACGCCATTATCTTCACCCTGGCTGATGACGACTTCCTCGTCGTGCACGGCGCAGGCGCCTGCATGAAGCGGCTGCAGGAAAGCGCCGAGGGCAAGCAGGTGAGCATCGCTTTCGACGACGATCTGCACGATATCTCGCTGCAGGGGCCTGCGTCGGTGGACTTCCTCGACCCGCACATGCCGATCGACCTGCCCGCGCTCCGCTACTTCCACCAGGCCGAGACCACGCTCTTCGGCCGGCCGGTCCTGATTTCGCGGACCGGCTACTCCGGCGAGCGCGGTTACGAGATCTTCGCCACCGCCGAACACGTGGTGCCGCTCTGGGAGGAGATTCTGGAGCGCGGCGCCGGCGCCGGTATCGTCCCCTGCTCCTTCACCTGCCTCGACAAGATCAGGGTGGAGGCTGCGCTGCTCTTCTATCCCTACGACATGACCGAGGCGAACACGCCTTGGGAGGTGACCATGGGCTGGTCGGTCTCGCGCAAGAAGGGCGCTTTTCGCGGCAAGGACCCGGTGTTCGCCCGCAAGGGGCAGGAGAAGGTGCTCATGGTCGGCGTCGTGGCCGATCACGACGACGCGGTGGAGGCGGGCGCCGCGCTCACCCTCGACGGCGAGCGGGTCGGCGTCGTCAACAGCCCGGCCTGGTCGCACCGGCTGAAGAAATCCTTCGCGCTTTGCCACGTCGCACCGCACGCAGCGGCCGAGGGCACGCAACTCGGGGTCGAGGGCGAGACGATGCAGTGCGCGGCGACGGTCTCGCAGATTCCGTTCTACGACCCGGAAAAGACCCGCACCCACACCTGATCGCCGAGCGTCCATATCACGGGCTTGGGATGGGCCTCGGCGCGGGGCCGTCGGGCCGTGCTGGGCGGAAGAGGTGGCTGGGGGACCAGGATTCGAACCTGGACCTACGGAGTCAGAGTCCGCTGTCCTACCGTTAGACTATCCCCCAGCAGGCCGTCGCCCGAAACTTATGACATGGGGCGGGCGTGTCAACCGATCGTCCAGCCGCGCACGCCGGGCAGCGCGCAGCGATAGTCGCCCATAAACCCATTCGGGTGCGTTGCAAGCGCGGGCGCACACGGTGTAATGACCCCTAAGCCGGCGCCGGGGAGTGGGCGCCCCGGCAATCGGAGCAAGCACAGTGAGCGATCGGCCCGGCCCTTCATTCGGCGCGCTCGACCTCGGCACGAACAACTGCCGGCTGCTCGTCGCGCGCCCGAAGGGAGAAGGCTTCCGCGTCGTCGATGCCTTCTCCCGCATCGTGCGGCTCGGCGAGGGCGTGGCGCGATCGGGGCGGCTCTCCGAGCAGGCGATCGAGCGGACTATCGGAGCGCTCAGGGTCTGCGCCGGCAAGCTGAGAAAGGGTGGCGTCAGCCGCTATCGGGCGGTGGCGACCGAGGCCTGCCGGCGGGCGGAGAATCGCCAGGCGTTCATCGACCGTGCCGACGACGAGACCGGGCTTTCGATCGAAATCATACCGCCGGCCGAGGAAGCGCAGCTTGCCCTCGAGGGCTGCATGCCCTTGTTCGACCAGACGATGCGGCATGTGCTGCTGCTCGATATCGGCGGCGGCAGCACGGAGCTCATTTGGGTCCGTCTCGATGACGGCCGGCCGCCAGTGCTCGCGGCGTGGAGCTCCATCGGTCACGGGGTCGTGTCACTCGCCGAACGCTACGGCGGCGATCGGGTCGGCCGCGCGGCCTATGACGCGATGGTCGCCGAGATCGAGGCCGAAATCGGCCCCTTCGCCGAGACCCATGACATCCGTAAGGGCGCCGGCGACAACACCGTTCAGCTCCTCGGCACTTCGGGCACCGTCACCACCATCGCCGGCATTCATCTCGCTCTCCCCCGCTACGACCGGCAGCAGGTGGACGGCCTCCGGCTTCAGTTCGACGACGTGCGGGCCGTGATCGAGACGGTCATCGATCAGGACTATGCCGCCCGTGCGGCACAACCCTGTATCGGACCGGGTCGCGGGGACGTGATGGTCGCGGGCTGCGCCATCCTCGACGCGGTCATGGCCGCTTGCCCGGCCGGGCAACTCGATGTCGCCGACCGGGGGCTCCGCGAGGGGATGCTGCTCAGGATGATGCGGGCGGCGCGCACCGATCGCAGGGAGAGCGCGTCGCCGTGACCACAGGCGACGAAGGCAGCCCCCACAAGCGCCGGGCACCGGTCAGGCTCAAGCGCGCGCGCCGCCGCAAACCGTCGTCGACCCGCTGGCTGGAACGCCAGCTCAACGACCCCTACGTCCGCGCAGCGCGCGAGGCCGGCTACCGCTCCCGCGCAGCCTACAAGCTGATCGGCCTCGCCGAGACGGCGGACATCCTCCGGCCGGGGCAGCGGGTGGTCGACCTCGGCGCCGCGCCTGGCGGCTGGAGCCAAGTGGCGGCGGCGCGGGTGGGGAAGCGCGGGCGCGTGGTCGCGGTCGACCTCGCCGAGATGGAGCCGATCGAGGGTGTCGTTGTGCTCAAGATCGACGCATGCGGCGCCGATGCGCTCGACGAGATTCGCGCCGCGCTGGGCGGCCCGGCGGACCTGGTAATGAGCGACCTGGCGGCGCCGACCACCGGTCATGCGCCGACCGATCGGCTGCGTGTCTCGGCGCTCTGCGAGACCGCGCTCGATCTCGCAGAACCGCTGCTCGCCCCCGGCGGGTGCTTTCTCGCCAAGCTGCGCCAAGGGGGCGATGGCGCGCTCCAGATCCGGCTGCGCCAGGTCTTCGCGCGGGTGAGGAACGCCAAGCCGCCGGCGAGCCGCGCCGACTCCGCGGAGACTTACGTGCTCGCCACGGGCTACCGCGGCGCGGCGCCGCAAGCGGACTGAGCGCGCAGGCTAAAGCGAGCCCGTCTTTGACGGGTTCTCCCTAATACCCCTTGGGCGCCGCCTCGATATCGTCCTCCAGCTCCGTGGCGGTGACGATCGCCACGTCCACCGCGTCCGCCATCACATCGAGGCTCATCGACGGGAACTCGTGCTCGGGATAGGCCGCGCGCGCGACATAGCCCGGCGTGCACGGCACATGGATGAAACCCGCGCGCGTCGGCAACGCCTTCTCACGCACGAGATGGAGCGCGGTGTACATGATCTGGTTGCATAGATAGGTGGACGCCGTGTTCGAGATCTTGGCCGGGACCGCGCGGCCGTTCATCGCCGCCACCATGGCCTTGATCGGCAGCGTCGACCGATAAGCGAAAGGGCCGTCGGCGAACACGGGCTCGTCCACCGGCTGGTCATCGGCATTGTCCGGCACCGGGAAGTCCCTGACGTTGGCCGCGGTCCGCTCGACCGAGACCACCGGACTGCCGGGATAGAGTCCGAGGCTGATCCATATGTCCGGCCGGTGAGTGTCGAGGGCCTCGTCCACCAGAGGCGTGATGCGCGAGCTCTCCACCGGCACACGGATCGTAATCAGCTCGACGTCGGCGAAGTTGCGCTCCCGCGCCCGGTCGAGCAGGTCGAGGGTGGGGTTCTCGCTTGCGTGAGACCAGGGCTCGTAGCCGGTCAGCACCACTCGTTTCGCGGCCATGGCAGTGTCTCCCAGGATCGGTGACTTGCCCGAGGCTCGCGCGGATCGGCCGCCGGTGCAACCGCCAGGAGTCGGCTCTACGCTGCTCCCCTCGACGCCGTCGCCTTCTCGAAGTGACGGAGCGCGGTTTCGAACTTGTCGCGGCACCCGGGATTGCAGAACCCGACGACTTCGCCGTTGTGCTCGGTCAGGGAACCGGCTTGTACCGGCTCCCCCGACCAGGGGCAGGTATCGTTGATTCAGTCGGCGATCTCTAAATCAGTCATCGCTCCAACACAGCTGATGAAAATATTCCAATAAACTTCTCGATCAGAGTACTGGGACCGGGGGCCCCCGATCCCGCATATTTCAGCCGAAAACCGCACGCCCGCCTGTGAGGACCGCGATCTCTCCGACCTTCGCCTGGAAGAACAGCCCGGCGCCATGGCCATCTGCGGTCACGTCGATCGCATCCCCCGGCATCACCGGTGCCGCGAGGCGCGCCTCGAGGCGCCTGAGTTCGCAAGGATGAGCTCCCGCCGGCTCGGCGAGCACTCGCGCCGCGATCCCGAGTGTGCAAAGGCCGTGCAGGATCGGTCGATCGAAGCCGTTGGCGCGCGCGATCTCGCTGTCGATATGGATCGGATGCAGGTCGCCGGTCAGTCGGTAAAGCGCCGCCCGGCTGCGATCAGTCGCGTGGCGGCCTTGCCAGGACGGCTGCCATTCCTGAGACGAAGCCGACGGCCCCCGCTCGCCTCCCCAACCTCCGCGCCCCGGCAGGAAGATGCCGTAGCGCGCTGTGAAGATCTCGCACTCCACGACGATGGTGACAATCGCTGCCTTGCCCTTATCCCATACCTCGGCGACCCGCCCGCGAGCCTCGAACGAGCCGCTGCGCGGCATCGACGCATGCAGCTCCAGGATCTGGGCGGCATGGAGTGACATGTTCCGGTCATAGGCACCGAGGCCGCCTGCCTTCTCGACCGCCCAAAGACCGAGGGCGCAGGCGTAAGTCGGCAACACCCTGAGATTCCGCTCGTAGACGAGGTCGGTCTCATCGCTCGAGGCCCCGACGGCGAGCGCATAGAGTATCGCGTCGCTTGCGTCGTAGGCGATGGTTCGGGTGCCAAGATCCTGCCCGGCCAGGTCGTTGAGCTCCATGGGATCGCGTTCTCCCCTATGCCGCGGCTGAGGCGCTGGTTCGCGCCGTTCAGACCATGAGGTAAGCGGCGCGGATTTCCTCGTTCTCCGCGAGTTCCGCCATCGACCCCTCGTAGCGGATGCGGCCCTTTTCTATAATGTAGGCGCGATCCGAAACGAGGGTCGACAAATGGAGGTTCTGTTCCGAGAGCAGGATCGACAGGCCCTGCGCCTTCAGATCGAGGATGGTCTTCGCCACCTGCTCGACGATGACGGGTGCGAGACCCTCGGACGGCTCGTCGAGCAACATGGTCGTTGGGTTGCCCATCAGCGTGCGTGCGATGGTCAGCATCTGTTGTTCCCCTCCGCTCATCAAGCCACCGAGCCGGTCGCTCATCGCCGCGAGGTTGGGAAACAACGCGAAAAGTTTGTCGTGTGTCCATTCCGGCGCATTCTCGCGCCGGGGCTGGCGACCGACCTCGAGGTTCTCGGCAACGGTCAGGCTGGTGAACACCCGCCGGTCCTCGGGTACGTATCCCAGTCCGAGACGGCTTATTTGGAACGGTTCCAATCCCTGTATCGGCTTCCCCTCGAAGGAGATCTGGCCCTTCGCGGGTCGGACCAAGCCGATGATCGACTTGATCGTCGTCGACTTGCCTGCGCCGTTGCGGCCGAGCAGCGCCACGACCTCGCTTCGACGAACCTCGAGCGAAACTTCGGACAGGATCTGCGCCCGACCGTAGAAGGTGTCGACACCGGTCAACTCGAGGACTCGCGGGCCCGTCGCCACGGTCATGAGAGTTCGACCCCATGCACGGCGCCGCTGCCCAAATAGATCTCCTGGACCTTCTTGTTCGACCGCACCGCCATCGGCGGCCCCTCGGAGATCAGCTCGCCCCGGTCCAGCACCATGATTCGGTCGGCGTGGGTGAAGACCACGTCCATGTCGTGTTCGGTGAAGAGAACGGCGATGCTTCGTTCGTGCACGATCTCGGCGGTGAGCTGCATCAACTCCATGCGTTCCCTGGGCGCCATGCCCGCGGTCGGTTCGTCCATGAGCAGGAGTTTGGGTTCGTTCGCCAGCGCGATCGCAAGCTCGACCCGCTTGAGGTCGCCATAGGCCAGCACCCCACAGGCTCTGTCGTATTGCTGGTCCATGCCGACGCGTTCCAGCAACGTCATGGCCTCGTCGATGTAGAGGTTCTTCGCCGGCCGCCACAATGCCCGCGATCGGCGATGGTAGTTGATCAACACCATTTGCACATTTTCGCGCACGGTCATCGACGCGAAGGTCGCCGTGATCTGGAATGTCCGCCCGACGCCGAGCCGCCAGATAGACTGGGGCGGCAGACCCAGAATGCTTCGACCGTTGAGCCGTACCGAGCCGGCATCGGGCCGGAGCTGGCCGTTCACCATGTTGAAGCAGGTCGTCTTGCCCGCGCCATTGGGTCCTATCATGGCCAGGAGCTCGCTCGACGAGAGCGTGAACGAGACCCGCTCCACCGCCCGCACCCCGCCGAACGACTTGCTCAGCGCTTCGACCTCAAGCACCGGAACGCGCTCTTGCTGTGCCACACTCATGCCGCCATTTCCTCCGGCCGCGCCAGCCGGAGTCGCCGGCCCAGCCGCGTGCCGGCGAAACCGGCGAGCCCCTGGGGAAGCAGCAGCACCAGGGCGATGATGGTCACACCAAGCAGGAACCGCCAATAGCTGAGGACGCTGAATAGATCATTGAGCCAGGTCAGGGCGGCGGCGCCGAAGATCGGGCCGAACAGCGACTGCACGCCGCCGAAGAGCACCATCAACAAAGCGTCGAAGGAGCGCGCGATTTCCAGCGTGGTTGGGAAGATACTGCCCTTCGAGAACAAGAACAGGGCACCAGCAAGGCCCGTAAACGCGCCGGAGACCGCAAAGGCCAGCCAACGATGGCGCGTGAGATCGATCCCGATCGCGGCTGCCCGCAACGGCGAGTCGCGGCCGGCGCGCAAGGTATAGCCGAACGGCGCATACAAGAGCCGCCGCATGATCCAGAGCGCGGCCACGCTGAGCCCCACGGTGATGTAGTAGTATGAGATACGCGTACTCGCCCATGGCGACGGCCAGATGTCGTTCAGGCCGTCGTCACCGCCGGTTATCTTGAGCGGCGTGCCGAACTCGTCTGCGATTCCAAAGGTCTTGAGCACGCTGCCCGGCATGTCCTGAAACACGAACGCCCATGCGATCTGCGCGAAGGCGAGCGTCAACATCGCAAAGTAGACACCGCTCAGACGCACGCAGAACCAGCCGAACAGAAATGCAAGCAGCGCCCCGCCGACCGGCGCGGCCCAAAACGCGAGCTCGAACGGTGCGTCCGCGAACTTCACCAGGAGCGCGGCCGCATAAGCACCGCCACCGAAATATGCGGCGTGTCCGAAGCTGACCATGCCGCCCGGGCCCATGATGAAATGGAGCGCCGCCGCGAACAGCACAAAGACCATGATCTCTATCACCAGGACCAATGTGAAAGTGCCGACCACGTCGGGGAAGAGGAGATGCACGATCGGAAGCACGAGGAGCACCGCGGTAGCCGCGCCGCCCAATGCGCGTACCCGCGGCAAGGCCGGGCGCAGTGGCTGCTCGGGTGGACCGGAGGGCGCTTGACCCAATGTTTCCGGCATACCGAGCAGCCCCCACGGCCGGAAGATCAGGACCACCGCCATGACCAGGAACATCAGCACCAGCGTCGAGTTCGGCAGTATCTGAATGCCGAAGGTCTGGAGGACGCCGAACAGCACCGCGGCCCAGAAGGCGCCGAAAATGCTGCCCATGCCGCCCACGACGACCACGACGAATGCCACGGCGAGGATATTGAAATCCATCAGCAGGTCGGCGCCGCCCTTGGGGATCTGAACGGCACCGCCCAGCCCGGCGAGAGCGGAGCCGAGAAACAGAGCACCGGTAAACAACCAGCGTTGGTTGACGCCCAGCGCCGCCACCATCTGCCGGTCCTGCGTCGCGGCCCGGACCAGCGTGCCCCAGCGTGTCAGTTTGAACAGCGCCCACAAGCCGATCAGCACCAGCGGCGATATCGCGATCAGGGCCAGATCGTATTCGGGAATCGGCTTGCCGAGAATCTTGACCGCGCCCTTGAGGCCAGGGGCCTGCGGGCCGACGAGGTCCTCCGACCCCCAGACCCATAGAGTCACGTCCTGGATTACCAAGATGACCCCGAAAGTCGCGATCAGCTGAAAAAGCTCCGGCGCCTTGTAGATCCGACGAAGCAGCAGGATCTCCATGACCACGCCGATCACGCCGACGGCGACGGCGGCAATCAGGACGGCAGCCCAGAAGCCGATCCCCGTGGAGCCGATCGTCTGGACCAACGTGTATCCGATGTAGGCGCCCAGCATGTAGAACGAGCCGTGGGCGAAGTTCACGATCCGGGTCACCCCGAAGATGATCGACAACCCCGACGCGACCAGGAACATGGCGGAGGCGCTGGACAACCCCGTCAGTAAGCTGACAATAAAATCCGCCACGCTCCGGCTCTTCCGGCTCTCTCGCTCAGACCACTTTTGTTCCGGACTCCAGCGTCAGGGGCCGGCTGCCCGGCCCCTGACGATGCGCCGGCTCAACCTCCGCTGCGCAGTTTGCGGACCTCGTCATCCGACGGCAAGTAGTCGGCGCCGTCGAGGTACCTCCAGTCGACCATGACGCCCTTTCCGTCGCGCAACTTGGTCCAGCCGACATAGGCCCCCATTGTCGATTGATGATCGATCGCCCGAAACGTGATGGGTCCGGTCGGCGACTCGTAACTCAGCCCTTCCATGGCATCGACCATCTTCTCCGTGTCGGTCGAGCCAGCCCGTTCTAACATTGCCTTGATGGCCAGCATCGTGTTGTAGCCGACGACCGAGCCAATCCGCGGATAGTCCTCCCAACGCTGCTGATAGGCGTCCACGAACGCCTTGTGCGCCGGAGTCTCGATGTCGTACCAGGGGTAACCGGTAACCAGCCAGCCCTCCGGTGCCTCGTCCTTCAGGGGATCGATGTATTCGGGCTCGCCGGTCAGCAACCCGACCATCAGTCGCCCCTCGAAGAGGTCGCGCAACTTGCCCTCGCGCGCAAACTTGGCGAGATCACCGCCAAAGGTGACGTTGTAGATCGCGTCCGGTTCCAGGCGCTTGAGCGCCTCGACCTCGGCCCCGGCGTCGATCTTGAACAGCGCCGGCCATTGCGAACCGACGAACTCCACATCCGGCCGCAACTCCGTCAACACCCTCTGGAACGCCGAGACAGCATCCTTGCCGTAGGCGTAGTTGGGCGCGATGGTTGCCCAACGCTTGGCGTCCTCGACCTTCGCCACCTCGGCGGCGAGCATTGCCGCCTGCATGTAGGTCGACGGGCGCAGCCGGAAGGTGTAGCGGTTGCCCTGAGCCCAGACCAGGGCGTCGGCCAGCGGCTCGGCCGCGATGTACAATTGCTTGCTCTGCTTGGCGTAGGCTGTCAGCGCCAACCCGACATGGCTGAACAGCGAGCCCGAGATCAGGGCCACCTTGTCGCGGGCAAACAGCCGCTCGGCCACCTTGACCGCCTCGCCCGGTTTCCCCTGATCGTCGTGCGATATGAGCTCGAGCTCGCGCCCGAGCACGCCGCCCGAGCGGTTGACCTCCTCGATCGCGAGAATTGCCCCTTGCCGGTAGGGAACCGTGTGTGCCGGCAGCCGCGTGTACGAATTGATATCGCCGATGCGAATGGTCTCCGCCTCGGCCGACGTGGACGCGGACCCGACCGCGACGCCGGCCGCGATCACGGCGGTGACGCTGGTCGCTGTTAGAAACGCTTTGAATGGTCTCATCTTCTCCTCCCAATGAATCAGTTTCTCGCGCGATACGCGCCTGTCAGACGAATTCCTCGAAGGCCGCGCCACGTTGACGACCGGTCCGAACCCGGCGTCCGGTGACGGGGCGAATTGGCACGGACGACATCATTTCATTGGGTCCCTCCCGTTCGTCATGAGCGCGATTCGGGCGAGCCGATCACGCCAGCCCCAGACGCACCTTCGCCTGTTCGACCCGCTCGCGTCGCTCGGTCGAGTCGAGGATGTCGAGGCGTACGCGTTCCCACTCGTCTAGCCGGGCGCAGCCCTGCTCGAACTCGTTGAGCAGCTTCTTGGTTGCCGCGACGGCGTGTGGTGAGCGAGCCGATACCCGCTCGGCCAGCGCCCGCGCCTCGGCCCTGGAGGTGCCCTCGCGGACGACACAGGCAACCAGGCCCATCGCCGCCCCGGTATGGGCATCGATCTGCTCGCCAAGCAGAAGCAGCCATCTCAGCGCGGCAGGACTCAAGCGAAGGCGGAAGCGCGCCACGGCGCGTGGATCGTAAAGCAAGCCGAGATGCGTCGCGGGAAGCGCGAAATAGGCACCCTCGGCGGCCACGATGGCGTCGCAGTTCAGCACCAATTCAAGCGCGCCGCCGATACACGGACCCTCGACAGCCGCGATGACCGGTGCCGGGCAATCTCGAATAGATTCGGCGACGCCCTGTATGGCGTCGTCCACGGCACGGTCGTCGATCGTGCCCTTCAGGTCGGCGAGATCGGCGCCGGCGCTGAACCCGTCGCCCGCGCCGGCGAGAACCACCACCCGGACGTCGCCTGCGCGGGCATCGTCAATCGCCCGCCTCAGCGCCGACAGAAGCAAGCGGGACAGCGCGTTCCGGCGTCGGGCGTTCTCGAAAGTAACCTCGAGCACACCGTCGTGCGACCACGTGGCCACACGCCCGCTCACGAAGCCGCCCCCACCGCCGGCCGCGGCGCTGGATAGCCCATCAGGCTCCAGTCGAATGCGATCGCCTCTTCCACATCTTCGGCAAGATCGAGAAGCCTCTCGTCCTCGTTCAACGGCATGACGAGTTGCAGACCCACGGGCAGACCGTCGGCGAGCCCGCACGGCAGCGATGCGGCGGGATTGCCGGAGACATTAAACGGCACGGCGAAGGGGAATGCGCCCCAAAGCCAGTCGACCTCGCGGCCGGCGATCCGCTTCGGCCGCTGGTCGAAGGGAAAAGCGGTGACGGCCGTTGCCGGTGTCGCGATCGCGTCCCAGGTTTCGAACAGCGCCGCAATGCGGGCGCGATAGCTGCGATGCGCCGCGCGGCCAGCCGCAATGTCGTCGTCGGTGAGCGTCCGCGCCGCCACCAGCGACTTGCGTACATAGTCGCTCAGCACGTCCGGGAACCGGTGGAGCAGGTCACCGCGCTCGCGGCGTTCCTCGGCGAGGACGAGAGGCCCAAAGGCTTGGTTCCATCCGTCGAGGGGCAACGCGGTCTCGACGACCTCATGGCCCAGGGCCCCGAGACTCGCGACGGCGGCACTGACGGTCGCCGCGACGCCAGGGTCGACGGGGCGTCCTTCGGGGCGCGGGCACCAGGCAATGCGTAACCCTCTCCCCGCGCTGGCACGGCTCATGCTGCGACCGAGAAGCGCACACAGGAACGCCCGCGCATCGGCCGCGCGCCTCGCCAATGGACCTGGGCAAACGAAATCCGACATCGCCGGCAGGCCGCCTTCGTCGGGACAAAGGCCGTAGGTGGGTTTGAATCCGAGCAATCCGGTGAACGATGCCGGAATGCGGATCGACCCGCCGCCGTCGGCGGCAAGCGCGACGCTGGCAAGTCCGGCCGCGACCGAAACCGCCGCGCCGCCGCTCGAGCCGCCCAGCGTGCGCGTGGTATCCCACGGGTTGCTGGCCTCCGGGCCGAGGCGGTTGTCGCTGGTCGCCGACTGGCCGAATTCGGCGGTGTTGGTCTTGCCAGTGAACACGGCGCCCGAGGCTCTCAGCCGGCGAACAACCCCGCTGTCCTGCCGCGTGAGGTTATGGCGGTGCACGACCGAACCGAAGGTCGTCACCGCCCCGGCAAGCGGGTAGGTGTCCTTGATCGAAATCGGCACGCCGCTCAGCGGCAACGCCCGGCCGGCCCGGTAGGCGGCCTCGGCCTCGCGCGCCTGCCGGCGCGTGAGATCGTCGAAGCGGACGAGATAGGCATGAAGCGATGGATTCAGTCGATCAATTCTCGCGAGCACCTCATCCGCCACCTCGACCGGCGACAACAGGCCCTCTCGGTAGGACTCGATCAGGGATGCGATCGGCCAGAAGATCGGGCTCTCGCTGCTGCAATCAGGCATTCGGAGACACGCCTCCGCTGATGCCATACACCTCCCCGGTGATGTATCCGGCCCGGTCGCTGATGAGGAATGAAACGAGATCCGCTATGTCCCCGGGCTGTCCGACGCGGCCGACCAGAGACCGTGATTCCGCGTAGCCGTCAAAGAACGTGTCAGGGTAGATCCGGCGCAGAAAGTCGTTGTAGATCAGCCCGGGCGCCACGGCATTCACGCGGATGCCATGCCGGCCGTTCTCGGCGGCGGCGACCCGTGTGAGCGCCAGAATCCCCGCCTTGGCCGCGGAATAGGCGGCGCCGTGCTCGGTCGTCGTTTCCCAGGCCGCAATCGACGAGATGTTGACGATGGCCCCCGCGCCTCGCGCGATCATGTGCGGGAGCACGTGACGCATGGCGTAAAATGTGCCGTTCAGGTCAACATCCAGGCAGCGCCGCCAGGTGTCGGGCGTCATCTCGGCGACCGGCTCGATCTTGCTCCACCCCGCATTGTTGACGAGGGCGTCAATCCGGCCGCGCCGCCCGACGACGGCGTGGGTGACGGCGCCCACCGCGTCGAAATCGGTCACATCGAGCGGCATCGACAGGAACTCTCTGCCGTGTTCATCGGCGAGTTGGCTGGCGAACGCGTCGCAACGGCGTTCGTGGGCGTCCGTAATCACCACGTCGTAGCCGTCGGTGGCGAGTTGGCGCGCAATCGCGGCGCCGATGCCGGCACCGGCCGCCGCGGTGACGAGTGCCACCCGGCGTTCTCCGTCATGTTCATTCCGCGCCGGCACTTCTGCCTCCGTCTAATCCGTTTTGAGCCGAGGGATCACGTGCTTGCCGAGTTCTTCCAGCCGACGCAGGCGGCCCCTGGAGAGCAGGGCGAAGCTGATGCGATCGATGTCGACCGTCGAGAGTTCGAGCAGCCGGGAGAGGCAATGATCCCGATCGCCGGATATCGTCACCGAACGCACGAACTCCTCGCTCACGATCTCCTTATGCTCGGCACGCAGCGATAGGTGCTCCTCGTAGTGGTAGGCATCCTCGGCGGCCTTGAATTCGGGTCGGAAGCGTTCCCACCCCGGCGGCATCGCCTTCCAAACGGCGAAGGTCGCGGCCTGGCTGGTCGCCCAGGCACGGACGTCGTTGACCGCCTGTTCGGCATCCTCATCGATACTCATCGTGACGATGAGGTCGATCAGGATGTCCTCGCGCTTGCGCCCGGCCTTTCGAAGGCCCCGGTAGATGTGTTCAAGCTGCCAGTTGCAGAAGTCCGGGTCGGCCGCCCCCATCAGGATGGCGCCGTCGCAAAGCTCGCCCGAAAGCTCGAGCATGCGGGGCTGCGAGACGGCGAGATAGATCGGGATCTGCCGGCGCGCGGTGGCGAGCCGCCCCTTGGCGCCGGCAAAATCGATCTCCTCGCCCGAGAACAGCTCGCGAAACAGCTCTATGCCCTCCCGAAGTTCGGCGATCCTGTTTGGCTTCTCGCCGATGGAATGGACGGCGACCCAACCCGCGCCGAGGCCCAGCAGGGCGCGTCCATCGGAAAGCTCGTCGAGCGCGGTCGTGGCGTTGGCGGTGACAGTCGGATGACGCGTCCGAAGGTTGGTGACCGCACAACCGATCTCGAGCGAACCGGTCTCCATCGCCGCAACGTTCATCGCCGCATAGACGTCCTTCATTCCGAGCTGATGATCGATGAACCACAGTGCTTCGAAGCCGAGTTCCTCGGCCTTCCTCGCGATCTCCCCGACCTGGCCGAACGTCTCTCGCGGGCTGACTCCCCTCGAAATTCCGAACCTCTTCACCATCAGGCGCTGCTTTCGAGTGCGTTGCGAATGGCCTGCGCATAGGCCTCGGGTTGATCGACGCTCATCAGATGCCCGGCCCGTGCCACCTCGTGATAGGTTCCGTGGCGCAGGGTGGCGATCATGATCTCCGCCGCCTTGCGCGGACAGAACACGTCGGCCTCGCCGCCGATCACATGGACCGGGCAGGTGATTTCCGGCAGGACTTGGGTGAGCGGATCCTCGTTGAGTTGCGCCATCGCGCGGGCGGCATTGACGTAGCCATCCCCGGCGCCAATCGCTTTGAGGCGTCGGGCCGTGACTTCTTCGAGCCGGTCGCCGGCGACGACGAGCTGCTGGCGCGTATCTTCCTTCAGCACGCTGCCAAAGCCGGAGAAGTCGCTCCGAATCGTCTCGATGCGGTCGCGGAAGAACCCGGCGGCGCGTCGTCCGACGACGGTCGAGGTACCGGCGACCGTGGCTCGGGTCACCAAATCCGGCCGCCTGGCCGCGACCCAGAGCACCACGGCGCCGCCGAGCGAGTAGCCGATGCAGTCGGCGGGACCCGTCAGCGCCTCGAGGAAGGCAATGAGATCGCCGCCCAGCTGTTCCAGCGAGCCCTCGGCCTCGCCCAGGTCGGTTTCGCCGTGACCGCGAAGGTCGTAAGCGTAGGTCGTGAAATCGCTCAGTCGGCGCTGGACGTCCGCCCAGCTGTTCCGGTCCTCCGCAAGGCCGTGGAGCATGACCGCCGAGGGTCCCTCTCCCATGCGCGTGTAGCCGACGTCGATGTCGGCGAGCCGGGTTCTCATGCCCCTTCACCGGATCCGGCGCCATCGCCGCTCACGATGGCGCGGAGGTCGGCCTTGCGGATCTTCCCCGCCGGCGTCATCGGCATCGTATCGACGATGCGCAGGACCTCGGGGCAGTGATGCTTCGGCAGGCGCCTCGCTCGCGCGTGGGTGATAAGGTCGTCGAGGCTCGGGGCCTCGCCGTCGGGCACCACCACCGCGCAGATGCGTTCGCCCAAGCGCTCGTCGGGATGGCCGATGACGGCCACGGCGTTGACGCCTGGATGGTCGGCAAGCGCATTCTCGATCGGCGCCGGTGAGATGTTGACGCCGCCGCGAATGATCAGGTCCTTCAGTCTGCCGGTGATGCGCACATACCCGTCCGCGTCGATCCGCGCGAGGTCGCCGGTGCGAAAGAACCCGTCGTCTGTGATCAGGGATTCATAGAGGTCTTGCTGGCCAAAATAGCCGATGAAGACGCCCGGCCCCCGCATGGCCAGCTCTCCCTCCTCACCCACAGGCAAAGTGCCGCCCTCGGCGTCGAGGCAACGCAGTTCAAGCCCTGGCAGTCCGATGCCAGCGGTGCTCATCAGTTTCTCGCGGGGGCTCTCGCGGTCGCAGGTGACGAGCCCGCCCTCGGTCATGCCCCAAAGGACCGTCACAAACGTGTTTGGAAACTGGGCCTGCGCGGCCTCCATCAGTGACGGCGGCACCTGCGCGCCGCCGCATAGAAACGAGCGGAGCGGTGCCAACTTCGGCGTCGGGCGCGGCCATCTCGCGTCGACCAGATCCCTCAGAAACGGCGTCGCCGCGGCGGTGAAGGCACAGCCGAACTCCTCGATCGTTTCGAGCGCACGCTCGGGATTCCAGACATCCTGAAGAATGAGCGGCGCGCCGGTATGGAGCGCCAATCGGATGCCGTGGATGGCACCAATGCTGTGTCCGAGAGGAGAGGCGAGAAAGATCGGCGCATCCGGGCCAAGCGAGAAACGCTCCGTGAACCCAATATTCAGTGCGGCGAGAGTGTCTTCGCTGTGCATGACAGCCTTGGGCCGGCCGGTCGTGCTCGACGTGAACATAATGTGCGCGAGGTCGGCGGCGCTCGCCGGCAAGGGCGCTCTTCGATTTGCTGGCGCCGTCCACCACGTCCCGACGGAATCGTCGAACAGGAAGACGCCCAGCCCATGCCCGCAGGTCGAGGCGGCTTCCCGGGCGATATCTCCCAGCCGCGCGGTGCCGTGACGCTCCATTGAAACCAGTGCCCGCGCGCCCGTCAGTCGGGCAGCGTAGGCGACCGTTTCGGGATCGGTGCGGGTCGGCAGACTCGCGGGTATGGCACCGAGACGCAGCAATGCGACGAACGCCACCTGCCCGTCAACGATGTTCGGCAGAAGAAGGATCACAACGTCGCCGCGACTGATTCTGCCCTCTTCCAGCTTTTCGGCGAGGCGTCCGCCCTCCCGCCACAACATGCCGTGGCTGAGCCGCCGACCGCTTGAATCGGCGACGGCGAGGCGGTTTTCAAAGCGCTGGGCGATGACGGTGTAGCGGTCGCACAAGCGCTCGCCTGGCCACCACCCCATCGCGCGGTACCGGCGTTCACGTAGGGCGCGGTTGGCAGCGGCGGTATCCGGAAACGCTGCTCGCGTGGCCTGCGAACTATCGGGATCTCCGAGACGAAACCCGCTCATCTGCCGCTCCCGTCGCCGGCCCGGATTCACCACACTTCCACAGGCATCCCCGCTCACGCCTAGCGTAGAAGCGCATTGATCCAAAATCAATATGGTGATGTCGGTTTTTTTAATGATTGTATTTTTAATGACCGTCTTGTTTTCTCTTGATACCATCTGGGCATGACCGGGAACGGGGCTACCGCGGGGCCGCCCGGGAGCAACCACGACACCACCCGGAGGATGGCCGGTGAAGAGCGTGAGCCGGCGACGCCCGAGGAATTGCGGTGCGCAAAGCGGGTGGAGGTCGCTGGAATGGCGGCGCAGATGACCCAATTCCCGACCACACCCAAAGGCCGGCGTACGCGCAGCCGTCTCCTGGCGAGTGCCCGAAGAGTGCTGGCTCGCAACGGCTATGTCTCCCTCAAGATGATCGACGTTGCCGAAGAGGCGGGAGTATCGCTCGGCGCTCTCTATCGGTATTTCCGCAATAAGGAGGATTTGTTCAGGGCCTTGGTCGACGGCATTCACGAGGCATTGTTCGAAGCGAGTCGAGCGCCGAACAAGCAACTGGCAACCGACCCCAAGGGGGCCTTGCTCGAAGCAAACCGCGGCTATCTCTCGCTCTACAGCGAAAATCGCGACGTGATGCGCGCCCTTATCGAGGCCTCCACGGTTGACAAACGGTTCCGCAGCGTCTGGTGGGCGATGCGGAACCGCCATGTCGATCGGTTCGTGGGCGCCCTCAAGGCGAAGTACGGGATAGAAGAGGTAGACGGCGTTCCGGCCCGTCTCGTTGCGGAAGCCATGGCCGCGATGGTCGAGCAATGCGCTTATGTTTGGTTTGCGCAGGAGGAACAATTAAACGAGCACCCGGTCTCCGTCGACGACGCCGCAAGGATCGTGACTCGGATATGGCACGACGCCTTTTTCGAGCCTGGTGCACATTCAGACGCCACAGCCGAAACCGGCCGGGCTAAGTCAATCGAGGAGCTGTGAACGGCCGCCCATATGTCTGCGGGCTTCACGCGAGACCCTCAAGTGGAATAGTTGAACGACAAGAGTCGGGATCAAATCTCGCTGCTGTCGAAACTGACGCAGTTTCAGTGAGGTAGATAAGCTTCCCTGGGTAGATTGAATGGACCTAACTGCGTTCAGGGACCATATCGGCAGCAAGGCAAAGAAATCTCAAGCGAGTTCACGGCATGTCCCGGCGATGACGCTGCCGACAGTCGACAGAATGACGATTGCCGAGGCTTGTACGCCACCGTGCCGCGGTCCCTGATGTCGTGGAAGATTTGACAGACATTGAAACTAACTCTTTCTATTCATTCATATTTCTTCGACCATGGCAGCCAAGCCGATCGTGTCCCGCGGCGTGGTGCAAGAGCGTTGCGCTCTACGCGGCATCCGGCGGTTTGGGCCGGGACGCTCAGACGGCCAAGGGTGGCAGCTTGATAGGAACATTGTCGCTCACCGGCGCGATGGATTCGAGGGTCATGTAGCGGGCTCTCTGGACGGCCCACTCGTCGTTCTGTTCCAGCAAGATGGCGCCGACGAGGCGGGTGATGGCGTCGTCGTTGGGGACTGAGGCGGAGAAGCGGGCCTTCCAGTGGAAGGACCGCCCGCCGAACGCCGACGACATTGGTGCGCCGCTTGATCTCGCCATGAAGCCGTTCGAGCGGGTTGGTCGAATGCAGCTTGGCGCGATGTACCGCAGGGAAGTTCACGTAGGCGAGAACGTCGTGCTCGGCCTCGTCCATGAGGGCCGTGTTCAGCGACATCGCACTTGAAGGGTCAGCGACATCGGAGATGACGGGTTGGGCGGAGCGGAGGCCGGGCGTAGCCCGGCTGTAGCTCCGCCCAACCCGGGCGCGGTTTAGACCTCGCCGTCGGCTGTGACTGCGGTCAGGAACAGGTCTTCAACGACCACGAAGAGGACCTGATGCCTGGCCGACCGATCACGGACCAACAGATGAGGTACTACATGACCCTACGAACGAGGCATACCCGGGCCACCGCGGCGGCGATGGCAGGGTTCAGCACCAGCACTGGCTACCGGGTAGAGAGAGACCCGCGCCTGCCGTCCCGGAAGAAGGCCTGCCACGGTCATGGTGGCGGTCGGCCCGATCCGCTGACGGACATCTGGGACGGCGAGATCGTCCCGCTGCTGGAGCGGACCCCTGACCTGCGCCCGATCACCATCTTTGAGGAGATGATACGCCGGCATCCGGAGCAGGATCTCGGTTCAGCCCGGCGGACACTCGAGCGCCGGGTGCGGCTCTGGAAGGCCCGGTTCGGGCCGCAGCAGGAAGTGATCTTCCGCCAGGAGCACCCGCCGGGGCGGCAGGGCATGTCGGACTTCTTCGACGCCAACTCTCTCGCTGTCACGATTGCCGGCGAGCCACTGGCGCACCGCATCTACCACTTCACCCTGGTCTATTCCGGCTGGGAACATGCCGAGGTGGTGTTGGGCGGCGAGAGCTTCACGGCCCTGGCCAGCGGCTTGCAGAACGCGCTTTGGTCTCTGGGCGGCACTGGGCGGCACCCTGCGGGAGCATCGTAGCGACAGCCTGTCCGCAGCTTTCGCCAATCTGGACAAGGCGGCGTGCGACGATCTGCGCGAGCGCTACGACGCCTTGTGCCGGCACTACGGGATGGAGCCCAGCCGCAACAACCGTGGCCTGGCCCACGAGAACGGCGCGATCGAGAGCCGTCACGGCCATCTCAAGACCCGCCTCGGCCAAGCCCTTCTGCTGCGCGCATCGACGGACTTCGAGGACCTCGACGCTTATCGCCGCTTCGCCGCGCAGGTGGTGGCGCGCCACAACGCCAATCACCGCGATGCGCTGCACTGCGAGGCCGACCATCTTCAATCGCTGCCCAGGCAACGCAGCTGCGACTATGACGAGGCTACGGTCACCGTGACCTCATCGAGTGGCTTCGTCCTGCGCAAGGTCTTCTACACCGTGCCCTCCACCCTGATCGGGCATCGGCTCAAGGGGCGCATCTACGATGATCGCCTCGAGCTCTGGCTCGGCGCCAGCCCGATCCTGACCCTGCCACGCGGCCGCCCTCCCGCGCGTGGGCGTGGCGGTCACGCCCATGTGGTGAACTACCACCACGTCATCCATAGCCTGCGCACCAAGCCCCAGGCCCTGGCCGGGCTGCGCTATCGCGATCAGCTCTTTCCCCGTACCGCCTACCGGCGATGCTGGGACGCGCTGAGTGCGGCCCTCGATCAGCGGAGCGCCTGCACGATCATGGTCGGTCTCCTCTGGCTGGCTCATGACAGAGCCTGCGAAGCCGAGCTGGCCCAGCAGCTCGACGAGCTTCTCGCAGCGGACCGGCTTCCCGATCTCAAGCTGCTGGAGCAGCGCTTCGTCGCTCACCTCAACGACGTGCCGCTGGTCACGGTCGATATCCCCGGCGCCGACAGCTACGACGCGCTCTTCGCCGCGCGGGAGCTCGCCGCATGAGTGCCCCGACCAAGGTTACCGCCGATACCGCCAAGTTGCCGCTGATGCTGACCGCGCTGCGTCTGCCGACCTTTGCGAACCTGTGGCCGGCGTTCGCGGACAGGGCCGATCGTGAAGGGTGGCCGGCCGCCCGGTTCCTGGCCGCTCTGGCCGAGTTGGAGCTGGCCGAGCGTGATCGCCGCCGCATCCAGCGCCATCTCAGGGAGGCACGCCTGCCCATGGGCAAGACGCTCGAAAGCTTCGACTTCGCGGCCGTGCCAACGCTCAGCAAGGCCCATGTCATGGCCCTGGCCGAGGGCGACAGCTGGCTGGCCAAGGGCAACAACATCCTCGCCTTCGGCCCGCCCGGTGGCGGAAAGAGCCACTTGGCGGCCGCACTTGGCCATGCGCTCATCCAGAAGGGCTACAGGGTGCTGTTCACCCGAACCACGGATCTCGTCCAGCGGCTGCAAACGGCACGCCAGAACCTCACGCTTGCCCAGGACGTCGCCAAGCTCGACAAGTTCCACCTGCTGATCCTCGACGACCTGTCCTATGTCCAGAAAGATCACGCCGAGACCAGCGTCCTCTTCGAGCTTATCGCCGCGCGCTACGAGCGCCGCTCCATCATGATCACCGCCAACCAACCCTTCGGCGGATGGGACGGCATCTTCCCGGATAAGGCCATGACCGTCGCTGCGATCGACCGCCTCGTCCATCACGCCGTCATCTTCGAGATGAACGTGGAAAGCTACAGGCGCCGTGCGGCCCTCGAGCGCGCGACATCGAAACGCGACACAGCCAGCGACATCCCAAACGCACAACCGAAAAAGGACACCTGAGCCTCAGCCAAATCGGCCCCGGCGTGTCATCGAGCCTTGATCCCGAAACCACGCATGGGCATGCTCAAAACAATGCAGTCGACACGTCACCGACGATGTCGCTCACCATTCACCAGCGAGGTCGCGCTACATTCCAGGATTTCGTCAAGCAGTCGGACTGGAAGCGGAAGCTTGCCGAAGAGAAGATCGACACCGAGCTTCTCGCGACCCAGGTCGAGTTCAACCGCAGCGAAGGAGGCATTGAGGACTTCCTCAATTTCCGGAGCGAGTCGCAGTTCCTGCGGAAGTTCCTGGCGATGACCGTGCCCGAGGCGGAGGCCGCGGCAGTGCGCGGGGTGCTCGCGGAGCATGTCGTGAAACTCTCCGACCTGCCGCGTCTGCAACGGCGGCAGGACGCGATGCGCCGGCTGAAGGAGAAGTTCGCGCCCTTCGTCGACATCGCCGGCAGTGCGCAGGCGGCGCAAGAGGAGGTCTCGCGCCTGAGCCGTCATGCTTCCTCCCTCAAGGCGGTGCTGGTCGAGCGCGGAGATCGGGCATCACTGCGGGCGGAAGAGCTCACCGGGATTGCGGTCGAACACGAATCCGCCGCCAGGAAAGCCGAGGCGGCATGCAAGACGGCACGTGTAGAGCTCGCCTCCGCGGCCGTAGAGACGGCGCGCCGCCGGCACCAGGACGCCGAGGCGCTTGCCGCGACGCGCGAGGAAGAGCGTGAACGGGCGCTCGAGCGCAGGCATCTCCTTCAAGCCGCGGTATCGATGCGGGACATCCTCGACGATCGTTTGCGGAGCAAGGCGCTGCAGGAGGCCATCGACGCGGAGAATGCCGACCTGCAGCCCCGACGCGACGCGCTCCGTGGGATCGGCGCCGACCTCGTCGCGACCCTCGGCCAGCGCGCGGCGGCGTTGCGAGAGCGCCAGCGTTCTCTGTCGGCCAATGCCGAAGAGTTGACGGCGGCGGCACGCGTGGCCGACGCCGAACGGGCGGCCGCTTACGAGAGCGCCCAGGCCGAACGCCGGGAGGCGGCGCAGATCGATGTGAACCTCGGCCACGCGCGCGACTTCCGTGCCACACTGGAGGCGCAGAGCGTAATCGAGCCCACCGAGAGCGCCGAGGCGGCGGCGCGACGTCATGCGACGGCCGCAACGAATGCCGATGAAGAGGCAGCCGCATTGCGCCTTCGTGCCGAGTCTTCGGACCGCGACGCCGCGCAGCACCGGGAGCGCCAGGGCGATCTCAAGGCCGAGCGGTCCGGTCTGGAAAGCATGCTGGCACCGTTGCGGGAAACCATCAGGGAAGGCGAGACGAAGCGCCGTGACCTGGCTTTCGATTCGACCATCCTCGAACTGAGCGGCGAGAGCGAGGTTGACCCGGACGCGGATGCCGTCGCGAGGTTGCTGGCCGATGCCAGGAACAGGTGCGCGGCCAAGGTGCGCGAAGACGAACGGCGGCATGAGGTTCTGCAAGCCGATCGCGAGTCGCTGGAGGCCACCGGCCTCGCGTCGATCGACACGGATGTCCGCACGGTCGCCGACAGGCTTCGCGAATCCGGCATCGCCGATGCCCAACCCTATGCCGTCTACCTCTCCGACATCCTCCGATCGCCGGGGGAGGTCCGCCGCTTCGCCGAGCTCGATCCGGCCCGATTCGCCGGCGTCGCCGTCCCCAACCGGAACGCGCTGGACGCGGCCCGTCAGGTGCTGGCGTCCCCTCCGGCGCTGAGCCGGCCCGTAACCGTCGCAATCGCCGGCGACGCCCCGTCAGAGGCAGAGACCGATCGCTTCGTGCTTCCCGTAGACGAACCTGCGGCCTACGACCGGGTAGCCGCCCGGGACCTGCGGCGCCGGATCGAGACCGACCTGACGCGCGTCGCGGCGTCGATCGAAACGCGACAGACCCGCATCGAGCGACTGGAGGCCACGCTGCGAGACCTCGCCGCGTGGCGGGAACGCTTCGGCGGCGGCCGGCTCGAGGGAATGCGACAAGAGGCGGACCGCAAGGAGGTGCGGATCGCGGAGATCGGCGGCGAGATCGAAGCGCTGTCGGAGCGCATCGAAGACGCCGAGCGCGACGCCCGGGACTGCCGTGACCGGGCTAGCGAGCGCGACGCACAAGCCCATGCCTGTACCGAGCGCTCGCGCCGCGCCGGCGAATATCACTCACAGTGGGAGGCCCGGGTCGACGAGTGGCGCAGCGCTCGCCTCGGCCACCGGCAACGCGCCGCTTCGGCCGAGCGGCTCGCTCGAGAGAAGGAAGTGGAACGCGACGCCTACGCGCGGGAGGCCCGTGAACGAGAGGATGAAGCGTCGGAAGCGGCAAACCTGGCTGCGGCCATGGAACGCGAGGCGAGCGAGATCTTCTACTCGGGGCCCGGCGGGCGAATGAACGACAACCTCGACGCCTTGCGCCGCGCGTACGAACAGAGCCTGGAGGCGCTGAAGGCCCTGGAGCAGGAACGGGTCGATCATTTGCGCGGCCAGCGCGACGCGATCGAGCGCGCGCTGGCAGAGAAGGAAGATCGCTTCCAGAGGGCGTTCGGCGATCTCGGCCGCGCCGAGGTCGAGGCCGAGGCCGTGTGCGACGGTCTCCGTGAATCAGCCGCCGACGCGGATGCAGCGCTGGAAGCGGCGCGCGAGAATGCTTCGACTGCCCGTGCCGACGCCGAAGCCGCCGCGAAAGAGCACCGCTCGGAGACGGAGAGGCGCGCAGAGGAGATCCGGCCCGAGCCGTTGACGGACTTGCGTTCTCTCGAACCCGAGGCGCTTTCCCGCGTCGCGCTGCAGGCCGAGGCGACCATCGCCGAGCAGGAGGATGTCGCCGCCCGGGAGGCCGATGCCGCGCGGCGGGCGCGCGAAGATGCTGCCCGGAGCGAGCGAACGGCAAGGGAATGCGGAAACTGGGCTGCCACCCTCGACGGCCTCCTGGGCGATGAAAGCGTTTCGACCGAACCGATTGTGCTCCCGCACCATGACGAGGTGGCCGCGCTCGTCAGCGAGTCCGTTGCTGCACTCGGCCGTGCCCGCGACGCCCTGAGCGAAGCGCACAAGGCCGTCTACGAGAGCTACGACGGGATCCGGAAGTTCACGAGCTCCGACACCTTCAGGGAGCTCCAGAGTGAGCGGGAGGTTGCCGCGCACCTCGCTGCCAACGATCCGCTCGCCGCCGCGCACAACGCGGAGAGGATGGCCGGTCTCATCGACGACCGCCTGAAGACCATTGAGCATGACCTGTCGCGCCTCGACGACGATCTCCAGGCCTGCGTCTCGGAGCTGGAGCGGCTGCTGAGGACCGCCCTGCACATCTTGCGAAGAATGATCCGGGACGGGCGCATCCCGGACCGCGTGCCGCGTTTCGGCGGCCAGCCGGTGTTCCGCATGAGCGCAGACCTGTCGCGTGTCGGGGCCCAACAGCGCAGGGAGATTCTGCGCAGCTACGTGACCGATCTGGCGGAGGCCGACCGGATCCCGGAGTCGGGCCAGGATATCGCCGCCGAGCTGGTCGATCGCATGACGGCGGCGCTCGGCAGGAGCACGCTCGGAGTCCGGCTGCTCAAGCCCAAGGGCGAGGGCGACACCGAGCACATGCCGATCGAGCGGGTGACCGTATCGGGCGGGGAGCTGCTCACTGCCGCCATGATGATCTACCTCGTGCTCGCGCGGCTGCGTGCGGAGGCGATGCACGGCGGGTCAAGCGAAGGCGGCGTCCTCATCATGGACAACCCGCTCTGCGAGGCGAACAAGGCCCTGCTGCTGAAGACCCAGATCGGCCTCGCGAATGCCATGGGCATCCAGCTCTTCTATACGACCGGTGTCCAGGACACGAACGCGCTCGCCGAGTTCGAGAACATCGTGCGGCTGCGGCGCAACAGCCAGTCGCGCGGATCGCGCCGCATTCATGTCGAGGTCGAGGCGATGCGCGCCCACATCGACAGGCAGCCGGCCGGAGATACCGTACGGCCAGCCGTGGCCGCCGAGTAGAATGTCCTCGTTCGAGGACGAGCTGCGCGCGCTCGGCAAGCGGCGGATCGCGCTACCCGAGCTGCGCGCATCTTATCTCCGCGCCCATCCCGAAGCCCTCAATGCACCGGTCCAGCGACGTCTTCTCCTGGACGCGTTGCGGGCCCTGGAGCGAGAGGGGATCGCCGATCTCCCCAAGCGTGGATGGGACACTTCCGGCTTTCCGGCGCTTCCGCGCACCGCGACCCTTCGGGACGCGGCGCCGCAACAACACGCCCGGGCGCCGCACGCATGGCTGCCGGCTCTCGCCTTTGCCGCCGATGAGCGCCATCCCGTCCGCCGAGCGGACCTGCAGGCCATCAACGCGTTCCTGGTCTCGGTGTGCGGCCGGGAGCCAGTCCCGGTGCCCACGAGAGAGCGCTCTCTACATGTGTTCGGAGACGAGAAGCGGCTCGACGATCTGCGCAAGGGCGAACGCGCGCTGTTCGAGGGGCGCATCACGCTCGACGATCTCGGCTGCTATCCGGTCGCGCCTCCGCTGCCGCACGAATTGCCTCCAACGCGCGCGCCGGGGCGGCCGATCCTCATATTGGAGAACTATCACTCCTACGACAGCTTCTGCCGATGGAACCGGGAGGCGGGGGTCTACGCGGCGGTCGCCTATGGCGGCGGCAACGCCTTCCGCCAGGGCGCCGGCAACCTCGACGACCTGATCGACCGCGCCCAAGCGACTGGCGCCATGTACCTGGGCGACCTCGATCCTTCCGGTGTTCGGATACTGATCGGGGTAAACCGGCGCCGGCAGGAGGACGGACAGCCGACTTTGCAGCCGCATCGTGGGCTATACCGATGGCTTCTCGCACACGGCCGCCCGCGCCCTCGAGAGAAAGCGCCGACAGACGAGCTGGTCCGCAGCCTCCGAGACGCATTTGCCGCCGATCTTGCGAACGCGCTCATCGCGCTCTGGTCAGGAGGGCAGCGCATTCCGCAGGAAAGCTTCGGCGTCGAGCAGCTTCGAGGGAATCAAGCGGCCATCGCCGCGCCCGACGCCGCCTGAGCCACTACCCCGTCTCGCCCTGACCGCCCGGCCTGCCTGCAGACGGCGAGTGTTGTTGGACTCGTCGGTTCGGCGCCGATCCGCACCGTAACCTATTGATCAGGAAACATTTTTGGATCACGGATCCACGCTCAATAGCAAGTCAGACGGATGAGCTGGCGTCGCTCCCACCCAACACCCGCGCGAGGGTACCTCAACCGCGAGGTGCTGCGCCCGGTGACCCTCTCGGTGCACCTCTATTCGGTGCGCTTCGAGCGCGAGACCGACCATGGCGTGGACCTGTCGGTGTCCGAGCTCCTGGGCTCTTCCGTCGGGCTCGCGGTCACGGGTGCTCCCTGTCGGGTATCTCACGCACTTCAAGGAGGACTACCCAGCGATGAACGCGGTCTACGAAACTTATTTCGATCTCGAACGGCGCCCGGCGCGCACGTGCGTCGGTGTCGCCGGGCTCGCGCTCGATGCCCGCGTTGAGATCGATCTGCTGGTGCGACGACCGTGACCCGCGAAAGCTGGAACCGCCCTTGCCGGGCGGGTCGGCATGGGCGAAATGGCTGCCAGGGCCGCGCGGCGCCGGTCCGCATGGCAACATATCGATTTCGCGCATTTCTGAGGGGTCAAAGGCCTGCGCTGAGTGACAGCCTGCGCCAGCTTCCGGCAAGTATGTACTGCTCTGGCCGAAGAGATGGGAGGACGCACGGATGGACGCACTGGAAATCGGGCGGCCTGCGCTGGCCGTGGTCGATATGCAGAACGATTTCGTCGACCCTGACGTCGGCTCCTACGCGATCGAAGCAGAGCGGATGGTGACGCGGATCGGCCGGGTGATCGCCGCGGCCCGGCGTGCGCAGGTGCCGATCGTGTTCAGCCAATAGGTGCACCGCGCGGACGGGCTCGACGGCGGGCGCCTCCTCTGGGATGGGCGGAGCGGCTGGGTTACCGGCAAGCACCCCCGCGCCGCGCCCGGAGAGTCGCCCGCACCGCCCTGCATCGAAGGCACAATGGGCTTCGAGATCGTTGACGAGCTGGCGCCCGAGCGCGGCGACATGCGCATCCTCAAGCGGCGCTTCAGCATCTTCGTCGGCACCGAGCTCGACATGAACCTGCGCAGGTTGGGGGTCGACACGCTCCTGATCGCCGGCGTGTGCAGCGACGTCTGCGTGCTGT
This sequence comes from Alphaproteobacteria bacterium, assembly GCA_965262755.1. Taxonomy (GTDB): domain Bacteria; phylum Pseudomonadota; class Alphaproteobacteria; order UBA828; family UBA828; genus WTGU01. The sequence goes on from OZ253557.1 coordinate 6,148,706, forward strand.
GGACCACGGGCGATGCCTATCAGCGCGATTACAAGGTGCTCGTGCTGGAGAACTGCGTGGCCGGCACCAGCGCGCAACACCACAAAGCGGCACTCACGGTCATCCGGACCCTGACCAACGCCGGCCGGCCCGTCACCGCCGCTGACGCCATCGCGGCACTGGAACGTCGCGCCGACAGCATCGGGGCCTAGGGGACGATTCCGCGTCAAGCGGCGCTATACCGGGTGCTGCCCGTTAGCGGCGGCGTTCTCGTGCACCAGGCGCGTTGCGGTCGGGGGCGCCGAAACTTACGCCATTTCAGCCACCAAGCCCCTGGCTCTCTGAGTCCAATTGCGCCGCGTATGCCTTGTAGCGCTTGACCAGCCAGCGGTTTATCTGCGGCAGGGTCCCCTCCAACGGCGCATAGCGTCCGCGATTTGCGAAACGCGATCGCAAACCCCTGTGAACGGCGGTGTTAGCCTCGGTGTCCTGGTCGTTATAGACGACGATGCCGTCGACGACGGCTTTGAACGTTACGTCGAAGTTGTCCAACGCCAGGGTCGAATGCGGAAACAGGTATCCCACGCGTAGCGTGAGACGGTTAGCCCCGTCAGGCAGGATCATGTAATAGAGGCAGCCGTCCGGCACCGTGCCGATGAAAAGGTTCGGCAAGACGCTCGCGAACATGACCCGCTGACGTTCATCGTCGGTCAACGTCTCGATGATCGGAAAAAGCGAGCGGAAACCGGCCGTGAAGCCGCCGTCCTTATAAAGAAATCCCGTGGGGTGATAGACCGCTCCATCATCGTCGTCATCCCACTCGATAAACGACGCCAGCCTTGACGGCGCGAAATCGTGCGGGCCCTTGTGCACGAACCAGGTGTGGTGCGGCTCGACGGCATTCTCCTGCATGGCCTTCCAGTTCCACGGATAGTCGGAAAAATCGCACGTCGGCGTCGCTCCCATGTCGCCGAGATGGTGGTTGCCAATTTCCTCTGATAGCCGCTTGAGACGCGGATTCAATGGCGGCGCATTGCCGTCCATGTTGATGAAGACGAAACCGTTCCAGACTTCCGTGCGCAGTGTCGGCAGGCAGCTGGTCCGGCGCAGCTCCTCCAGCGAGGCGTGCGCGGCCATTTGCGGGGCGCCGATCAGAGTGCCGTGGAGATCGTAGGACCAGCCGTGATGGGGACAGGTGAACACACGCGTGTTGCCGGCGTGCTTGCCCAGAATGTGGCCGCGATGCTGGCACACCGCCGTCATGACACGGACTTGGCCCGCCTCGTCGCGCAACACCAGCAACGGGTCGTCGTTGATGGTGATCGAGAAGTAATCGCCAGCCGTCGGGACTTGTCCGATGTGGCCGAGACACACCCATTCGCGATCCCACACGGCGCACTTTTCGAATTCGAACCAAGCCTCCGACGAATAGACCTCGGGCGGCAGCGTGATGCAGGTTTCGATATCGCTGGTCGAAGCGTCGAGCCGATCGATGATGGAGCGCAGATGATCTGTCAGCACGACATCGGGCAACGTCTTTACGGTGTAATCGTTCATCGTCTGTGCCCTCGCTCGTGGCCTGCCCCGTTAGTCGACCCACCGTTCAAGGTGGAGTTCGGCGGGTCCGGGGCCGCGTCCAGGCACGCCGGCCAATGCGGTTCTCGAGGATGGCACGTCGCAAATTGCGCCTCCTCCTCGCTCGGTATCCCTCAACCATATCATGAGGTGAACGGAAAACAGTGCGGCGTGGCGACGTGCCCGTCGTGGGAGTTCGGCAGAGAGCACGGGCTGGCCCTCGTTCCACAAGCTTGGAGTGCCCGGTACGATCCTCGACACAGGGATATCTCGTACACACTTGGGATGAGCGGGAGCCGCGGGCGGATCGAGAGACCATGGAATTGCTGGGTCATCGACGCTAGCAGTCTGTCGGACTTTGGGCTGGATTTGTCTTAGGATCGCAGCATGAGCAACTTCGTCGAGTGTGATCGGGACCAGGCGTTTCTGCTTCCTCCCGATCTGCGGGACTGGCTCCCGGCGGATGATCTGGGGCACTTCGTGATCGAGGCGGTGGAGCGTGTCGATCTGGGCGCCTTCAAGGTGAACCATTGCGGCACGGGCTCGGCGCAGTATCACCCCAAGGTGCCTTGTGAGCGCGCTTCAACATCGACCAGAAGGATTCGACCCCATTGGTGTGCGCCATGCCCCGGACGTACTCGGCGACGTTGTGATTGACCTGCTCGTGATCGAAGCCAGTCATCCCGTGGTAGCCGCCAGCCTGATCGGTATAGACCTTGGCGCCCGGCGCGGCGTGGTCGGCGACGAAACCCTGCATGGTCTCGCGATCCTTGCGCTCTATGACCTGCGCTGTCACCCGATTGGTCGCGCTCGGTCCTTTGCACCCATCACCATTGTCTTTCCGGCCGGGCCGCGACCAAAAGCCTCGCGGCGCTTTTCCTTCGACATGTTCTTCTTGCGGCCACCGATATAGGTCTCGTCAACCTCGACCGGTCCGTCAAAGGGTCCGTCGTTCTCGGTCGCCCACGCTTCCCGAATGCGGTGCAGCATGAACCATGCCGTAGGCTGAGACACTCCGATATCCCGGCGCAGCTTCATGCTCGAAACGCTCTTGAGGCTGGTGAGGCAGAGATAGATCGCGATCGCCCACTTGCGGAGCGGAACCTTGGAGCGGGCGATGGCGGTGCCGGTCTTGACACTGAAATAGGACCGGCAATCGGTGCACCAGTAAGGCATGGGCTTCGCGTTGGGCACCTCACTAGTGTTCTCGCTTCCGCAATGTCCACAGTGCCGACCGTCGCTCCACAGGACGGACCCGAACCATTCCGTCGCCGCTTCCTCCGTCGGGAACATATCCATGAGCTGGACCAAGGTGAGGCCTTCACGATGGGCTTTGCCGGGGGCTTTCTGAGTCATGGTCCTGTCTCCCTTCCGATGTTTTGAATATAGGGAGTGCCAGCCGCAATGTCAAGTATTCTTTATAATCCCCAGTGCATTGACGGTTTCTCGGCCAAGCTGGATGGCCGGCGGAGCGGAGCGGAGCCGGGCGGCCAGCTTGGCATGACGATCGTTTCCGGGGCCGGCGGCCGATATCCCAGGCTGCTGTGTGGGCGTATGGCGTTGTAGTGGCGCCGCCAGGATTCGATGAGAACCTGGGCTTCCTTCAGGGTATAGAAGATGGCTCAATTAGTGAATCGTATGCGTCACCTCGTCACGGCGGCGGCGAGGCAGGCCCGGTCATTGGCGCCGGGGGCGAGGCCGACGAGGTGGAACCAGCTCAGGTAGTTGTCGAGATAGCGGGTGGCGATGCCGCGGCGGGGGCGCAGGAAGTCCTTCAACCTACTGTGGCGGCTGTTCACCGTCTGCACATGCAGATCGCCCCGAACCCGTTCCCCCATCGAGCGGTTGAGTGCTTCGTGGCTCACCCCGAGCGCGGCGGCGCAAGGTGGGTAGCTCGCGCCACCGTCGGAGACCAGCAGGGCGTCCTTCGCGACCACCGGATCGAGGGCAGCCGCGAGCGCCGCCGCATCGACCCTGGGCAGCACCGCGCTGACCGTCGTCCCGCTCCGGTCTGCCGCCATGAGAACCGGCACCTGCTCGCGCGAGAGGCCGCGCTTCTTCGCCTTGCCGCCCCGCCGCCGTGCCTTGCGTCCCAGCCCGCGCGCACCCTTCCGGCTCTCCAGGACGTAGGTCTCGTCCGCTTCCACGATCCCCTTGAGCACCTCCGAATCGCTCCGCGCCGCCGCCAGAAACCGGTGACGCCAGCGGAACGCCGTGCTCACCGCCACGTCGCAGCGCGCCGCCGAGGCCTTCACCGTCTCCCCCTTCGCCAGCGACGCCCCGAACGACAGCCAGCGTTCCTTGTGGTGCAGGCCCGACAGCGGCGTACCGCTCAGCGCGTTGAAGGTCCTGCCGCAGCCCTTGCACTGGTAGCGCCGCAGACCCCGCGCCATACCGCGCGAAACCGCCCCTTCGCTCGCGCAATGCGGACAGCGCCGGGCCTCGTCCACACCAAGCTCGATCGCTGCCTTCGATGCCTCGCCCTCGCTCCGGCCCGAAAGTACCGCGAGCGCCTCACGCCGCTGCGCGCGCGTCAGCCCGCGCGCCGCCGAAAGCCACACCTGGAAACCCTTGATGTCCATAATCCAACCTCCTGACGTTCCAGGCAGTCTATCACAAATGCATACAATTCGCGAATTGAGCCTTTGTGACTACGGGCCGATGTTCGCGGCCGCGGTGCTCGCGGTCGTGCCCCCGGTGGTCGTCGCCTTCGCCTTCCAGGGATATCTCGTGCGCGGGATGCTGAGCGGTTCGTTGAAGGGATAGGGAGGGCGATTTGGCCAGCGTCACCTTACAGAACCTTACCAAACGCTTCGCCGAGGTGGTGGCGGTCGACAGCCTGAGCCTCTCGATAGAGGACGGCGAGTTCCTGACTGTGCTCGGCCCCTCCGGATGCGGCAAGAGCACCGCGCTCAACTGCATTGCCGGACTCGAGCTCATATCGGGCGGCACGATCCTGTTCGACGACGCCGATGTCAGCCGGCTGGAGCCGCATGAGCGCAATGTCGCCATGGTGTTTCAGGATTACGCGCTCTACCCGCATATGACCTCGCGCCAGAACATGAGCTTCGGCCTCAAGCAGCAGAAGATCGAGACCGCGACGATCCGTCGCCAGGTCGAGACCGCAGCCGAGATGCTCGATCTTGGCGATCTCCTCGAACGTCGCCCGGCGGAGCTCAGCGGCGGCCAGCGCCAGCGGGTGGCGGTCGGCCGTGCGATCGTGCGCAATCCCTCGGTGCTGTTGATGGACGAGCCTCTCTCCAATCTCGACGCCGCGCTCAGGGTGCACACCCGGACCGAGATCAAGCGCCTGCAGCGCGACCTTGGGGCCACCACCATCTTCGTCACCCACGACCAGGAAGAGGCGATGGTGCTTTCCGACCGGGTGGCCGTGATGCGTCTTGGCGAGCTACAGCAGATCGGCCCCCCGATGGAGGTCTATCGCGATCCGGTAAACCTCTTCGTCGCCTCCTTCATCGGCTCGCCGGCGATGAATTTCCTCGAGTTGGACGTCGCCCGCGGCGAAGGGCGCATTCAATGCAGCGTGGGTGAGCAGACACTGGCCTTGCCGCCGGATCTGGTCGGCGGCGAGATTCCTCACAAGGCGATCATGGGCGTTCGTCCGACGGACCTCATGGTCGAGGCCGAGCGCGAGCTCTCGCTCCGGGGCGAGGTGTTCCTGGTCGAGCCGGTGGGTCCGGTCACCTATGTCGACTGCAATGTCAGCGGCATGGCCGTGACGGCAGTCTGCGATCCCGACAATGCGCCAGCGATCGGTACCCAAGTCGGGCTCGGTTTCAGCTCCAGCCGGGTCTACCTGTTCGATCCGGCGAGCGAGCAGCGTCTTTAGACATGCGACGTGTCAACTCGCCGACTGCGTCGCCGAGGACAAGGAATCGGCGGCCAACGGCGAGGATGGTCTGATCGCCACATCCATGATCGCCGCCACCATGCGCTCGCTCGAGAGCGGCCGTCCGGTGGCGATGTGCGAAATACTAGGTGACTGAGGCGATCAGCCCGGCTCTGCTCCCGGATATGTGCTGACCGGGCGGCGAGCGGTTTCCGGCGGCATTGCTCGCGGCCGAACATTTGCGAGACGGGCTCGCCGATCACCGGCGCACGAAGCGCCCGTTGGCGGTGTGATTTGAGCGACGACCAAATCGTCTGTAGCGCCGGCTGGACCTGTCCGGAAGCCGCCCTCTTTGCACAGCTGGCAGTATCGCGAGAATCACGTGAGGATGTCGCGTGTGCGTAAGCATCGGGCAGTGTTATCAGCGGCCCGATAGTGAACCACGGGCGGCGGCCATGGACGCGGTCTCGCGTCGGGGCGTCAATTTCTCGCGCGGAGGCGGCACATGACCGACATTCAACCCTGGAGCGAGGACCAGGGCCGCCTGCTGAGCGGCCTGCTCGACGAGATCGTGCCTGCGGGCGCGGACGGTCGGGTGCCTGCAGCGGGCGCGCTCGGCATCGCCGACTTCCTGGCCAGCAAGGCGTCGGCCGATCCGCCACTCGCGGCCTCGTTGCGCGAGGTGCTCTCGCACGCCGCGGCCCTCGCCGAGGCCGGTGGCGCGAACTTCGACGACCTGGACGCCGCCGGGCGCAACGCCGTCGTCGAGGCGCTGGAGCGGGAGGCCGCCGACGCGTTCACCGCACTGCTGTGGCACACCTACATGGGCTACTACAGCCGCGCAGACATACGCCCGCACTTCGGCCTTTCCGACCGCCCGACACAGCCGGAGGGCTACGAGCTGCCCGAAGACGACCCCGATGAACTCGCGGACATGCTGGCCCCGGTGCGCGCGCGTGGCCGCTGCTATCGCCCGTCCTGAGCGCGGGAGGCATCCGGCATGAGCGACGACCCCGTCGATGTGCTGATCGTGGGCGCAGGCGCGTCCGGCGCGGCGTTCGCCTGGTCGTTGCTGGGCTCGCGCATGCGCATTCTCTGCCTGGAACAGGGACCGATGATGACCGACGCGGCATACCCCAGCCGCAATTCGGATTACGAGCTCAGCCGCTACGCCGAGTTCAGTTGCGACCCCAATGTGCGCGGTCTGCCGCAGGACTATCCGATCAACGCGGAGGCGTCGCCGATCACGCCGGTCAACTTCAATGCCGTCGGCGGCTCAACGATCAACTTCGCGGCGCACTGGCCGCGCATGCATCCCTCTGACTTCCGCGCCCGCTCGCTGGATGGAGTGGCCGACGACTGGCCGGTGGACTACGCGACTCTGGAGCCCTACTACGCGCAGAACGATCGCAACATGGGCTCGTCCGGCCTCGCCGGAAACCCCGCCTATCCGCCCTATGAGCCGCCGCTTCCGCCGCTCCCTCTCGGCAAGCTGGGCCGGACGCTGGCGCAGGGCTTCAACCGTCTGGGCTGGCACTGGTGGCCGTCCGATGCGGCGATCCTGAGCCGCGACTACGACGGGCGGGCGAAGTGCGTCAACGCCGGAACCTGCGATCTCGGCTGTGCAATCGGCGCCAAGGCCAGCGTGAATACAACCTACTGGCCGGTCCTGCTACGCGCGGGCGTGGAATTGCGGACCGACTGCCGGGTGCGCGAAATCACGCTGGACGAGCGCGGCATGGCGAGCGGCGTGCTCTATTACGACCCGGAGGGCCGCCTGCAGCGCCAGAGGGCAGAAGTCGTCGTGCTCGCCTGCAATGGCATCGGCACGCCGAGGCTCATGCTGCACTCGAAATCCAGGCACTTCCCGGACGGCATCGCCAACCGCAGCGGCCTCGTGGGCAAGAACCTGATGTTCCACCCCTTGACGGGCGTCTCGGGCGTCTTCGACGAGCCGATGGAGGGCTTCAAGGGACCCATGGCGTGCAGCATCCTGAGCCAGGAGTTCTACGAGAGCGACCCGTCGCGGGATTTCGTGCGCGGCTACGGGCTGCACGCCAGCCGCTGGATCACCCCCATGACATGGACTCTCGGCGGCTTCGGCATCGACAAGCCCATCCCATGGGGCAGCGAGCACCGGCGCCTGATGGACGAGGTCTATCCCTATTCGGCGGGGCTCACCGTCGTCTCCGAAGACCTGCCGCACGAGACCAACACGGTCACGCTCGACCCCGAGCTCACCGACAGTGACGGCATCCCTGCGCCCAAGATCACCTATTCGGTGGATGACAACACCAGAAGGATGATCGCCCACGGCGAGGCGCGGGCGGAGGAGGCGCTGCTCGCCGCCGGCGCAAGGCAGGTCTCGGGCGCCGGCCAGGAGGTCTGGTGGCGGGCCGGATGGCACCAGATGGGCACGGCGCGCATGGGCGACGATCCGGAGCGCTCGGTGGTCAATGGCTGGGGGCGCTGCCACGACGTGCGCAACCTCTTCATCGTGGACGGCAGCATCTTCGTCACATCCGCCGCGGTGAACCCCACCTCGACCATCCAGGCGCTGGCGCTCTATATCGGCGACAGCATCCTGAAGAACATCGCAAACCTCTTCGACTGACGGACGCGACATGACACGGCAATTGAAAGCAGCCACGGCTGAAGCCGGCCTCGGCCCGGCGCAGCACCCGCGGATGAAGATCACCCGGATTGTCAGCCACGTGCTGCAGTACGACATGCCGGAGGAGCTGGGATATTCCCAGCAGTTCTACAGCAAGCGCACGGCCCATATCGTCGAGGTCGAGACCGACGAGGGAATTACCGGTTGGGGCGAGTGCTTCGGGCCGGGCACCGTGGCGCTCGCCAACAGGGCCATCGTCGAGCAGGTCATCCAGCCGATGGTTCTGGGCATGGACCCGCTGGACCGCGACCCAATCTGGCACAGGGTCTACAACCTGCTGCGCGATCACGGCCAGAAGGGGATGCCGTTGCAAGCGCTCTCCGGCGTCGACATCGCGCTCTGGGACATCGCCGGCAAAGTGGCGGGGCTGCCGATCCAAAAGCTGATCGGCGGCGCCCATCGCCAGTCGGTGCCGGTCTATGGCTACGGCATGATGCTGCGGCGCGAGGATGCCGGCTCACTTGCCGCGCGCTTCGCCGACGAGGCCGCGGCAATCAAGGCGATGGGCTTCGTCGCCGCCAAGATGAAGGTCGGGCTGGGACCGCAGCATGACGTGGTGCTGGCCGAGGCGGTGCGGCGCGGTGTGGGCGACGACTTCGACTTCATGGTGGATGCCAACCACTGCTACACCGCCGCAGACGCCTTTCACGTCGGCCGCGCGCTGGATGAGCTGGGTGCCTTCTGGTTCGAAGAACCGGTGGCGCCGGAGGACCTGGATGGATACGCCGCCTTGCGCGCCGGCTTGCGCGTCAACATCGCCGGCGGCGAGGCCGAGTTCAGCCGCTGGGGGTGGCGGACGCTGCTGGAGAGCCGCGGTCTCGACATTGCCCAGCCGGAGGTCTGCTCGCTGGGCGGAATCAGCGAATACCTCCGGGTTCTCGCGCTTTGCCACGCGCATTTCACGCCGGTGGTGAACCATGTCTGGGGCTCTGCCATCGCTGTCGCCGCAAACCTGCAACTTCTAGCGGCGATGCCGCCGCTGCCGGGCGGCCTCCACCCGCGCGAGCCCATGCTGGAGTTCGATACGACCGAGAACAGGTTTCGCGACGACCTGCTCACCCATCCGCTGAACATCCAGGAGCAGGTCGCGAGCAACGGGGGCCGCGCCGCGATCCCCGACGGCCCCGGCCTCGGCGTCGAGCCGGACCGGGATTTCCTGCGGCACTACGCGGCGTAACGGAGGCGTTAGCCCGTATTTCTCACCAAGGTCACGGCCTGCGTCGCGCCCAGGCGTTCGATCCGCAAGGAGCGGGCCGAAAAGCGTATCGGGGAATACGGTTGAGGCCCGCGACGTCGCGGGCGGGCGCCTGGGCGCGACCCGAAGGGCGGCGCTGTCCGGTCGACAGCGTGTGTCACGGCGCTTGCCCGATGTCCCCGCATCGCGCTGCGCGCCGTTCCTACCCTGTCGACCGGACAGCGTCGCGCAGACCATGACCGTGGTGAGAAATGCGGGTTAAGCTTGAGGAGCTCGACCTCGACCGGATCGCGGCGCAAGAGCGGACCGGCCGGTCTGGCTTGTCGCTGAAGTTCGTCATCTCGATCTTCAAGACGACCGAGCAGTACTCGCTCAATCACCCGCTCTCGCTACCGACCGGCGTCGCGCCCTTTCTCGACAACGCCATCGACGCGTGGCTAACGGCGAAGATGGGCGCCGGCCTGCTCAACTCGACGCTCTACGGCCTCGTAGGTGCGGGCCTCGCAATCTTCTTCGCAGCAATGGCCGCCTACGGCCTCTCGCGCATCGATTTCAAGCGCAAGAATTTCTGGTTCATGCTGATCTTCGCGGGCACGGTGTTTCCGTTCCAGATGTACTTGATTCCGCTCTTCTTCGGCTATCAGAAGGCGGGGATTATCAACAGCCATTTCGGGATGGTGCTCGTCTACACGGCGATCTGCATCCCCTTCCCGACCCTCGTGTTGAAGAACTACATGAACGGCCTCTCGCGGGAGATGGACGAGGCAGCGCGCATGGATGGCGCCAGGGAGTTCACGGTCTTCTGGCGCATCGTGCTGCCAAACTGCAAGGGGCCGCTCACCGCGACCTTCCTCCTGCAATTCACCTGGATCTGGAACGACCTCCTGTTCTCCACGGTTCTTGCGAACCGCACGGAGACCCGCTCGATCATGAACGCGCTCCAGGTCTTCCAGGGCAGCTATTCGTCGACCGGCCCGAACGTGGTGCTAACGGCGACGGTGATCGCGACCGTTCCGTCGGTCCTGCTGTTCTTCCTGCTGCGGCGGCATTTCATGGAGGGGATGCGCATCTCCTCGCTCTGATTTTCTCCAGACGCCGGCGATCCTGGTGAGAATTGCGGGCTAAGCCGATGCGCTCGGCCTCTCGCCGACCTCCGCGAACCAGCGGGCGACGTTGGGGCAGTCCCCGGGAACCTCGATCTCCGCCCGCTTGGAGAAGTCGATCGCCACGAAGGCCGTGATGTCGGCGATGGAGAACGTATCGCCCGCGAGATAGCGGTTATCGGCAAGCTGGCCGTCGAGCTTTGAGAAGAAGCGGCCCATGGACTGCCTGCCCCGCTCGGCCAGCGCGGGGATCTGGGGCACTCCGCCTGTCACTCCCGCGACCCCGCGGTCCTCGAACATCGGCGCGCTGTTCCGCAGCGCATCGACGGCCGCGAGGTAGCCCTCGAGCTCCGCCTGCCGGTTCCACATCTCGATCAGCGCCTTCTCCTTGGCGTCACGGCCCATCAGGTTGGGCTCAGGATGGGTCTCTTCGAGATAGCGGCAGATCGCGACCGTCTCGCCGATGCAGGTGCCGTCGTCGAGCACGAGCGCCGGCACCACGCAGTTGGGGTTCACGGCGCGGTATTCGTCGCTGAACTGCTGCCGCTCGCGGGTATTGATGTGGACGGAGGGGATCTCGATCCCCTTCTCGGCAACGAAAATCCGCACCCGGCGCGGGCCGGGCGCGATCGAAAATTCGTAGAGCATCATGGCGTAAGTTCTCCCTTGATGGTCGCCGCCGGTCAGAGCGTCTTCCAGTCGACCGACTGCTCGTAGGCGTGAGCGGTCCGGTAGATGGTCGCTTCGTCGAAGTGCCGGCCGGTCAGCATGAGTCCCACCGGCAGACCGTCACGCAAGCCGCAGGGAACGGTAAGCGATGGGTGACCGGTGACATTGAAGATGGCGGTGTTGGTCAACATCTCGTGGGCGCGCTGGATGTAGACGTCGATGGGCGCGTCCGCCGGCGGGATCGGCGTCGCGACAATCGGAATCGTCGGCATGGCGATTACGTCGCACTCCGCGAGTGCGCGGTCGTAGGCCGCGCGGATGCGCCGGGCGATGTTCTGCGCCTTGCCGTAATAGCGGCCGCCATACTGGTTCAGCATGTACTGGCCGAGAAGGATTGCGTACTTCAGCGTATGGGGGAACTCGTCCGCCCGCTCGCGCCAGCGCGCATAGCGGTCGATCAGGCTGGTGATGTAAAGGCCCTTCCAGTTGGTCCCGAAGCCGTTGCCGTTCATCATGAGATCGACAGTGCCCTCGAGCCCGATGGGGGTCCAGACGGCGCCGCCCACCAGATGCTCGGGGATGCTGATCTCGCGCACGCTGGCGCCGATCGCGTCCAACTGGGCGATCGCGGCACGGACCGTCTCGTCCACGGCAGGCTCGGAGTTGGGATGGCCGAATCCCTCCGTCACCAACCCGATGGTGAGACCCTCCGCTCCCTGCTCCAGCGCATGCGCGTAAGACGGGCTCTCCGGCACACCCATCTGGCGCGGGTCGAGCCCGTCGGCGCCGGCGATGACCTCCAGAAGCAGCGCGTTGTTGGCGACCGTATCGGTCATGGGGCCGATGTGGTCGATGGTCAGCTCGATCGGCATCACGCCGGTATAGGGCACGAGGCCGTGGGTAGGTTTGAGCCCGACGATCCCGCACATCGACGCCGGGATGCGGATCGAGCCGCCCTGATCGCCGCCGATCGCCATCTCCACGTCGCCGGCCGCCACCACCGCGCCCGAGCCCGATGAGGAGCCGCCGCTGGTGTGGCCGCGCTTCCACGGGTTGTGGACCGGCAGGCCGGTTGCATTGGTGTGGCTGCCGCCCGAGAAGCAGAGATACTCGCACGCCGTCTTGCCGGCGATTTCGCCGCCTGCGTCCAGGATGCGGCCGACGACGGTGGCGTCGACCTCCGGCACGTAGCCTTCGAGAACGGAGGCGCCGTTCATCATCGGCACGCCGGCGACGCAGATGTTGTCCTTGATGCCCACCTTCTTGCCGGCGAGCCTGCCTTCCGCCGTGCCCTTGATCGCGGTCTTCCAATACCAGCCATTGTGCGGGTTCTCGTCGCCAGTGGCCCGGTAGCCGGGAACGCGCGGGTACCTCACCTCCGGCAACTCGTCGGCCATGGCATCGACGGCATCGTAGCCCGCGAGCATCGGCTGCATCGCCGCGTGATACTGGGCCGCCTCGTCATTGCTGAGGCGCATACCGAGCTGCGCGCCGACTTCGACGATCTGCTCAGGCGTTGGACGTTTGACCGGCACGAGTGCCCTCCCCTTCGCCGCCCGATTAAGAGCTGGCTTGGACGTGATTCACCAATTCGTTCAATAAATCAGCGAGTTACTCGAATTTGGGTTCGTTTTGCAATTTTGTTTCGTTTCGTCGTGGCACGGCTCCGCTCTAGCCGGTCGCCTCCAATGCGGGGGCACCGTAGAGCTGGCGGGCGCGGCTCTCGAAGGCGCGCACCATGCGGTTCACCGCATCGGCGAAGAGCCCGCCCATGACCCGCTTGAGGAGCCTGGAGCGGAACTCGAAATCGACGAAGAAATCCACCTCGCAGCCGTCCGTACGCTCCCTGAAGCGCCAACGATTGACCAGGTAACGGAACGGCCCGTGGGTGTAGTTCACCTCGATCCGGTATTCGTCGCGGTGCAACTGCACCCGTGAGCCGAAGCGTTCGCGAAACATCATGAAGCCGATCAGCATGTCGGCCTCCACGATCCCGGGCTCGCCGGGCTCGCGCTTGGTCACGCGCGTGCCGAGGCACCAGGGCAGGAACTCGGGATAGCGCTCGACCTCGGCCACCAGATCGAACATCTGGGCCGAGCTATAGGGCAGGACTCGGCGCTCGACGTGCTGCGGCATCGGGCACGCCTTCAGGCTTCGGCGGGGACTGCGGAGGCGAGCTTGGCCTCGCGGTTGGCCCGCAGGGTCCGAAAATCGTCGCCGGCGTGGTAGGACGAGCGCGTGAGCGGCGAGGACGAGACCATCAGGAAGCCCTTGGCGTAGGCCAGCCGCTCGTACTCGGCGAACTCGTCCGGCGTGGCGTAGCGCATCACCTCATGGTGGCGCTCGGTCGGGCGCAGGTACTGGCCGATGGTGAGAAAGTCCACGTCCGCCGAACGCAGATCGTCCATCACCTGCAGAATCTCGCGGCGCTCCTCGCCGAGGCCCACCATGACGCCGGACTTGGTGAAAATGGAGGGATCGCGGCGCTTCACTGTGTCGAGCAGGCGGAGCGAGTGGTAATAGCGCGCGCCGGGCCTCACCTCGGTATAGAGGCGCGGCACCGTCTCCAGATTGTGGTTGTAGACGTCGGGCTTCGCGTCCGTCACCGCCTCGATGGCGCCGGCCTTGTTGCGGAAGTCGGGCGTCAGCACCTCGATCGTGGTTTCAGGCGCGGTCTCGCGCAGCCGGGTGATACAGCGCACGAACTGGAACGCCCCGCCGTCGTCGAGATCGTCACGGTCGACCGAGGTGATGACCACGTGGTCGAGGCCGAGGGCGGAGATCGCCTGCGCCAGCTCATCCGGCTCGTGCGGGTCGAGCTGATCGGGCCGGCCGGTCGCGACGTTGCAAAAGGCGCACGCGCGCGTGCACACCGAGCCCAGGATCATCACCGTGGCGTGGCCCTTGGCCCAGCACTCGCCGATGTTGGGGCAGGCCGCCTCCTCGCACACCGTGTTCAGCCGGTGCGTCCGCATCAGCTTTCGCGTCGCGTTGTATTCGGCTGAGGTCGGCGCCTTGACCCGGAGCCAGCCGGGCTTGGGCTGGCGGTCGGTGCGCGATTTCAGCGGTGTGACCTGCGAATCCGGCATGGCGGCATCCTCGGTTCCAGCCTAGATGTGGAGGACGCGCCCATAAGCGTCAAGCACCGATTCGTGCATCGCCTCCGAAAGTGTGGGGTGCGGGAAGATCGTCCCGGTGAGCTCGGCCTCGGTGCTCTCCAGCGTGCGAGCAACCGTGTAACCCTGGATCAGCTCGGTCACCTCGGTACCGATCATGTGGGCGCCGAGCAGCTCGCCGGTCGCCTCGTCGAACACGGTCTTGACCATGCCCTCGGGCTCGCCGAGCGCAATGGCCTTGCCATTGCCGATGAAGGGGAAGCGACCCACCCGCACCGCGTGGCCACGCTCCTTGGCCGCAGCTTCGGTGAGCCCGACCGAGGCGACCTGGGGGCGGCAGTATGTGCAGGCCGGCACCTTGCTCGTATCCAGCGGGTGCACGCCCCCCACGCCCGCGATCTTCTCTACGCAGAGCACGCCCTCGTGGCTGGCCTTGTGGGCGAGCCAGGGCGGCCCGGTGACATCGCCGATGGCATAGACGCCAGGCTCGCCGGTCGCCATCCAGGGGTCGGTCTGGATGTGCCCCTTCTCGACGACGATGCCGGTGCCCTCCAGGCCGAGGTCCTCCACGTTGCCGACGATACCAGCGGCGAGGATCGCGCGGTCGAACGTGGCCTCTTCCGCCTTGCCGTCCTTGGTCTCGATGGCGGCCTGCACCGCCCCGCCGTTTGCCGCGAGACTGGTCACGCGCGCGCCGGTATGGATGGTCATGCCCTGGGCCTCGAAGGCCTTGCGGGCAGCGGCCGAGATCTCCTCGTCCTCGACAGGCAGCACGCGGGGCAGGACCTCGACCACAGTGACGGCGCTGCCGAGGTCGGCATAGAAGCTCGCGAATTCCATGCCGATGGCGCCGGCGCCGATCACCAGCAGCGATTTCGGCTGCACGGCGGGGACCATGGCCTCCTTGTAGGTCCAGATCGTCTCGCCGTCGGGTTCGAGCCCCGGCAGCACCCGCGCCCGCGCGCCGGTGGCTAGGATGATGTGGGCCGCGCGCACGGTCTCGGCCACCCCGCCTTCCTTGGTCACTTCAAGCGCGCCGGGGCCTGCGAGCCGGGCGTGGCCCTGGATGACCGCGACCCCGTTCTTCTTCATCAGGTACGCGACGCCGAGGGAGAGCTGGTCCGCAACCCCGCGCGAATAGGCGACGACCTTCTCGATATCGACCGAGACCTCGCCCACGCTGATTCCGAAATCGCCGAGCCGGCCGAGCGTGTGGCGGAGCTCCGAAACCCGGAGCAGCGCCTTGGTGGGGATGCACCCCCAATTCAGGCAGATGCCGCCGAGGCGTTCCCGCTCGACCACGGCGGTCTTCAGGCCGAGCTGGCTCGCGCGGATCGCTGCGACATAGCCGCCAGGGCCGGTGCCGACGATGACGACGTCAAAGGACGCATCCGCCATGGTGTCCTCCGGTCTCGTATGCGTGAGGGGCCGGCGAGGCCGGCTCCCGCTAGAGAAGCATGGTGAGCGGGTCTTCGATCAGGCCCTTGAACGCCTGCAGGAACGTGGCGCCGAGGGCGCCATCGACCACGCGGTGATCGACCGAGAGCGTGCACGACATCATGGTGGCGACGGCGAGCGCGCCGTCCTTGACCACCGGGCGCTGCTCGGCGGTGCCGACGGCGAGGATCATCGACTGCGGCGGGTTGATGATCGCCGCGAATTCCTTGATGCCGTACATGCCGAGGTTGGAGACGCTGAAGGTGCCGCCCTGATACTCCTCCGGCGCAAGACCCATCGGCTTGGCCCGGGCGCGGCCGGCGAGCTCCTTCACCTCGGCCGAGATTTCGGCGAGCCCCTTGCCGTCCGCGTTGCGCACGATAGGCGTCACCAGCCCGTCCTCGATCGCGACCGCCACCGAGACATCGGCGCTCCCGTATTGGCGGAGCGCGCCATCCACCCAGGATGCGTTGGCGGCCGGGACCTTTCGTAGCGCGAGCGCCGCGGCCCGGATCACGAAGTCGTTGACCGAGAGATTGTAGGCGTCCGAGCGCTCGTTGAGTTGCGCGCGGGTCTCCAGCAGCGCATCGACCGCGCAATCGACCGTCAAATAGAAGTGCGGGACCTCGCGCTTCGCCTCCTGGAGCCGCTGGGCGATGACCTTGCGCATGGTGCTCGCCGGCGCGTCCCGGTAGGCGACCGGGGCGTGCGCCGGCGGCGCCGCAGGCGCCGCGGCGGGAGCGGATGCGGCTACTGCAGCAGCAGGCGCGGCAGCGGCAGCGGCGATGGCCGCCTCAACATCGACCTTCACGATGCGCCCGTTCGGGCCGGTGCCGGCGATCGCCTCCAGCGCGAGGCCGGCCTGCTTGGCCATGCGCCGCGCCAGCGGGCTTGCGAAGATGCGGGCGCCGGGCTCCCGCGCAGGTGCGGGCGGCGTCGCCCCATTGCCGCCGGGCGCTGGTGCGACCGGCGTTGTCGCCTGCGGGGCCGGGGCTGCGCTTGCAGCAGGCGCGGATTCGGCGGCGGGCTCAGCCGGTGCGGCGGCGGGCGCCGCTACGGCAGGAGCGGCTATCTCTACGCGGTCGAGGGCCGATGCATCCTCGCCCTCCTCCAGGATCAAGCCGATGACTGCATTCACAGCCACCCCTTCGGTCCCGGTTGGCACCACGATCCTGCCGAGGGTGCCCTCGTCGGTCGCCTCCACCTCCATCGTCGCCTTGTCGGTTTCGATCTCGCACAGGATATCGCCGGCGGCGACCTCATCCCCCTCGCTCTTGAGCCAGCTCGCGACATTGCCCTCGGTCATCGTCGGCGAGAGGGCCGGCATCAGAATCTGGATTGGCATGTCGCCTCCCTAATGGATCGACCGAGACAGTTGAATCCCCGGCCGTTGCTGTTGAATGACGATAGCATGTTCAAATGTCTCGATTAGTTGATCCATCACGAAAAAGGCTCGAGGTTCGAAGCGATCGATTCGAACCACTAGCCTCGGTAGCAGACGCGGCGGACGGCGTTGGCGATATCGGCCGCGCCGGGCAGGGCCGCGGCCTCGAGATTGGCGGCGTAGGGCATCGGCACGTCGGCGCCGGAGACACGGCCGACCGGCGCGTCGAGCATGTCGAACGCATTCTCCATCACGAGCGTCGCGATCTCCGCGCCGATGCCGGCGAAGGGCCAGCCCTCCTCCACCGTGACCAGGCGGTTGGTCTTTTCGACCGAGGCCAGCACAGCCTCGCCGTCGAGCGGCCGGAGCGAGCGCAGGTCGATCACCTCCGCCTCGATGCCCTCTGCGGCCAGCGTCTCCGCCGCCTCCAACGCACGGCCGACCATGATTGAGAAGGCGGCGACGGTAACATCGCTGCCCGTGCGCGCGACTGAGGCCTTGCCGATTGGCACCAGATGCTCACCGTCCGCCGGCACCTCGAAGCTCTGGCCGTAGAGAAGCTCGTTCTCCAGAAAGACCACCGGGTTGGGGTCGCGGATGGCGGCCTTCAGCAGCCCCTTGGCGTCGCCCGCCGAATAGGGCGCGACAACCCGCCAGCCGGGCACATGGGCGAACCAGCTCGCGTAGCACTGGGAATGCTGCGCGGCGACCCGTGCGGCGGCGCCGTTGGGGCCGCGGAACACCACCGGCACCGGCACCAGGCCGCCTGACATGTAGAGCGTCTTGGCGGCCGAGTTGATGAGATGATCCATCGCCTGCATGGCGAAATTGAAGGTCATGAACTCGACGATGGGCTTGAGCCCGCCCATGGCGGCGCCCACGCCGATCCCGGCGAACCCGGCCTCGGTGATGGGCGTGTCTATCACGCGGTCTGCGCCGAACTCGTCGAGCAGGCCCTGGCTCACCTTGTAGGCGCCCTGATACTCCGCGACCTCCTCACCCATGAGGAAGACGTCGGGGTCGGCCCGCATCTCCTCCGCCATCGCGTCGCGCAACGCTTCTCGAACCGTCAGCTGAACCATGGCGGGTCGGCGTCCCTCGCGTCTTTCAGGCGCGCGCCAGGACATCGGCCCCGAGCGAGACCGGGGCGGGCTCCGGCGCGCCTTGAGCGAAGTCGGCGGCGTCGTTGACGATGGCCTTGATCTCCCGGTCGATCTCCTTCAGCGCGTCCTCGTCGGCATGGCCGCCGTCGAGCAGAGCCTGGCGGGCTTGCTCGATCGCATCCCGCTCCTTGCGCATCTTGCTGACCTCATCGCGGCTCCGGTATTTCGCCGGATCGGACATCGAGTGGCCGCGGTAGCGGTAGGTCATCATTTCCAGCAGCAGCGGTCCGCTGCCCGCCCTAAGGCCGGCGACAGCCTCCTCAGTCGCCTGCAACACGGCGGCCACGTCCATCCCGTCGACCCGCCCGCCGGGAATGCCGAAGGCCGCACCCCGCTCGTGCAGGTCGGAGACCGCCGCCGAGCGCTCGACCGAGGTGCCCATGGCGTACTGGTTGTTCTCGATCACGAAGAGGACGGGGAGCTGCCAGAGTGCCGCCATGTTGAAGGCCTCGAACACCTGGCCCTGATTGGCCGCCCCGTCGCCGAAGTAGGTGACGGAAATCCGGTCCGAGGCGCGGTACTTGTGGGCGAAGCCGAGGCCGACGCCGAGCGGCACCTGGGCGCCGACGATGCCGTGGCCGCCGTAGAAGCCGCGCTCCGGCGCGAACAGGTGCATCGAGCCGCCCTTGCCCTTGGACGCGCCGGCGGCGCGCCCGGTGAGCTCGGCCATGACCTCCTTAGGCGGCACGCCCGCGATCAGCATGTGGGCGTGGCAGCGATAGCCCGTGATGACCGAATCGCCGGGCTCCAGCGCGTACTGCACACCGGTGACCACGGCCTCCTGCCCGATGTAGAGGTGGCAGAAGCCGCCGATCAGCCCCATGCCGTAGAGTTGGCTCGCCTTCTCCTCGAAGCGGCGGAGCAGCAGCATGTCGCGGAACGCCCGATGCAGCGTCTCCGACGCCATCGCAGCCGCCTGAGCGGGCGCGCTGGCCCCGCTTCTGGCCCTTTTCTTGGCGGTCGCCATCTCTCCCTCGCGCCTGATGCCCGCACCGCCTACCTCGCACACGGCGGCGCGGAGCCGTGCCGCACGCTAGGTCAAACGCGCCGGGCTGACAAGGGCAAGGCGGCTATTGCTTGCCATGGCAAGAGATAACCGCTGCAGCGTCGGGGTGGCTACTCGTCTTGGTCGGGGCCGGGCTGCGCCGGACGGTCGTGGAACAGGACCTCCTCGTCCGGATGACCCAGGTTGAGCAGCCGCCGGGCCTCCTGATCGAGCAGGTCGAGGTCCAAACTCTCGCTCCTCAGCTGGGAGACGCGGCGCTCCAGCTTGCGCCGCTCCTCGGCGAGCGCGGCGACCTCGGCGCGGGTTCTCTCGACATCGGCGGAGCGCTCGATCCACCCGAGCAGCCCGCGTTCGCCCTGCACGCTCTGGTAGCCGACATAGACAAGGCCCAGCGCGCAGGTTAGCAGCACGATGATCGTCCGGTATCGAACGCGCGCGAATCGCTCGGCCATGGTGCCTAGACATCAACCCCGCCGCCGGCTGCTGTCAAGCCGGCAGTGTCAGCCCGGGAAGCGGCCCGACACGTGGCTGCCCGCCTAGCGGAAGCGTTGCCCGTCGTCGTTCGGCACGTGCCTGCCGCAACACTCCCACCTCCCACGTTCCCCCTCCCCCCGGAGGGCGGAGGGGGAATGTGGCGGCGATGGCGGAGGTTCTCCCTCTCCGCCCCTGGGGGCGGAGAGGGTCGGGGTGAGGTGGGGGAGGATGTCTGCGCCGCGCGATCAGCCACTCCGCAAAACCGAGCGGCCGGCGTACTGCGCGGTGTCGTCAAGGCCCTCCTCGATGCGGATGAGCCGGTTGTACTTGGCGGTGCGGTCGGTGCGGGACGGCGCGCCGGCCTTGATCATCCCGCATCCGGTTGCGACCGCGAGATCGGCGATGGTGGTGTCCTCGGTCTCCCCGGAGCGGTGCGAGATGACGGCGGCGAAGCCGTTGCGGAGCGCGAGCGAAACCGTCTCCAGGGTTTCCGTCAGCGTCCCCACCTGATTCACCTTGACCAGGATCGCGTTGGCCGCGCCTTCCGCGATGCCGCGCCCGAGCCGCCCCGTGCTGGTGACGAACAGGTCGTCGCCGACCAGCCGGACGCGCGCGCCCAGCGCCGCCGTCAGCGCGGCCCAGCCGGCCCAGTCGTCCTCGGCAAGCCCGTCCTCGATGGAGGCGATGGGATAGCGCCCCGCCAGATCCTCGTAGTAGGCGATCATCCCGCCCGCATCCAAGGTGCGGCCCTCGCCCGCAAGGCGGTAGGCGCCATCGCGATAGAACTCGCTCGCCGCCGCGTCGAGCGCGAGGTAGACATCCTCGCCGGGCCGGTAGCCTGCCGCCTCGATCGCCTTCATCAGGTGGCCGAGCGCCGCATCGGTGCCGTCGAGCGCCGGCGCGAAACCGCCCTCGTCGCCGACGTTGGTCGAATGCCCGGCCTCCGAGAGTCGCGCGCCCAAGCTGTGGAAGATCTCGGCGCCCACGCGCACCGCCTCCGCTGCGCTTCCGGCGGCGACGGGCATCACCATGAACTCCTGAACATCGATGTTGTTGTCGGCATGGGCCCCGCCGTTGAGGACGTTCATCATCGGCACCGGCAGAAGCCGCGCGTCGAGGCCGCCGACATAACGGAAGAGCGGCTGGTCGAGCTCGATCGCCGAGGCGCTCGCGGCGGCGAGACTGACCCCGAGGATCGCGTTGGCCCCGAGCCGGCCCTTGTTTTCGGTTCCATCGAGGGCAATCAGCGTGGCATCGAGGCGGGCCTGCTCCGAGGACTCCATGCCGCTCAGCGCCGGGAAGATTTCCTCGTTGACGGTGCGCACAGCCTCCTGCACCCCCTTGCCGCCGAAACGCGACCCGCCGTCGCGGCGCTCGACCGCCTCATGGGTGCCGGTCGAGGCGCCGGAGGGAACCGCCGCGCGGCCCTCGGCACCGCTCTCCAGCAGCACATCGACCTCGACGGTCGGATTGCCTCGGCTGTCCAATATCTCCCGCGCCCGGATGTCGGTGATCGCACCCATTCTCGGCCCCTCCCCTCGGCACCGGCCGTTCTTGATAGGGGCCACGCCCGGTGCGGGCAAGGGACGATCCCTCAGCGCGGCGGTCGCGCAGGACGAGCCGGATCGTCAGACCCGAATGGTGCAACGACCCCGCGCGCCGCGAGGGACATGGCGCCGCGCGGGCGCGGGCGCCGGTTGCGCATGCGGCTGAATCATGGCACATCACCGCCGCGGCACCGCCGCATGTGGGCGCATAGCTCAGTTGGCAGAGCAGCTGACTCTTAATCAGCGGGTCCTAGGTTCGAGTCCTAGTGCGCCCACCAATCTTTTCAATGAGTTAGATGGGCATTCGAAAGGAACCACAAGGGTCGAGTCACCAATAGGTCGCCAAGCTGGACGAGCGCCTGTACCCCTCGTAGGGGCGGATCACACGCCTTGACTAATCAGCCCAGGAACTGCGGATCTAGCGCTTCCACGGATTGGGTACACGGTTGTCGGCCAAGCTGTTCGGCAGCGTCGTCTGCTCCAGAGCCCCGAGCGTGTCGCGTGTCTCCGTAAGGGACTTCAGCGAATCCCTGAACGCGTCGCCTGTCACCGTCAGGGACTTCAGCGAATCCCCGAACGTGTCGCGCGTCTCCGTCAGGGACTTCAGCGAATCCCCGAACGTGTCGCGCGTCTCCGTCAGGGATTTCAGCGAATCCCTGAACGTGTCGCCCGTCACCATCAGGGATTTCAGCGAATCCCTGAACGTGTCGCCCGTCTCCGTCAGGGGGTGCAATTGAACCGCCAGTTCGGGGACGACACCTACATACGCCGTTTCCTCGGGCTCGGCTTGATCCGCGAGCGATTGGATTCCCCATAGCCCGCGCTCAGGGCTGAAAACGTCATCATTGTCCTTAGCATATCGGTGCAAGATCGAGGCCACGGTGTTGGCACTGGAAACATCGCATCCCCCAGCCCTGATCTGTCCCGTGATCGCAGCCGGCGACATTGGGGCTCCGTTTTCGCGCAATACTGCCTTTGCGGCGTCCACCACCCTCATGCCGTGGTAGGGCATATTGGCACTCTCTTGTGCGGTCGATTCTCCACCAACCAACGCCTCAAGTTCGGCGATCAATTCGTCCATCGCGTCACGGCGGCGCTTCAGGTCGGCAATCACCTCTAAGTACGCGCCTTGAGTGTCAGCCATTGATCTCAGGCCTCTTCTGGGTTAGAGAGAAGGCCAGCGGCGGCTTGCCGCCGCTGGCCACTTGCAGCGCGCTTCCAACGCGCTCAAGGAACTGTCGGCCGCATCTTCTTAACCTCCTCTTTCGTACTGGGTTCACGGAGGGCCGACCGCAGAGCGAATCGACCCAGCAGCGATGCCCCGCTGCTGGGTCATCCTTACCACGCCGAGACGGCACGGTACAACAGGATTCTACGTCATACGTACGTCACACGTACGATTGACCGTTGCCCGCGCTAGACATTGCCGAGCCCCGCGACCATAATCGCTTGTGTGAGGTCCACCCTGGTCCCTACTAATCTCTTGATAAACCTTGACTTTCAGGCCAAGTTCGACGCCATCAACCGCGCGACCGTTCAGTAGCCGCGCAGGCGCTTGCGTCAAGACGTTCCCGTCCTCGTCGTCGTGGATCTCGCCGGGATGGGCGGGCAGTCGTTTGACCTTACGGCGCGATGTCAGATCAGGTGGCA